>JAIVJZ010000062.1 GCA_020199775.1 Acidobacteriota bacterium | reverse complement strand
GGGCCGGGTCGCGCGCTGGTGCATCAGCGCGCGACCCGCCGACCGCTTACCAGAGTCCGACCGCGCCGCTGAAGGTCTGCTTCCCGGTGGTGGGAGAGTTGAAGTTCATGGGCTGCGCGAGAAGCGTCCCGGTCATCCCGCCGGAGTTGAAGACGGCGATCAGCACCCCGTCCACGGAGAACGTCCCGTTGGAGCCGCTCACAGCCTGCGTGGCGTTGTCGGGGATGAAGACGGTGCTCGTCAGGAGCGCACCGCCGGCCGTGATGGTGACCGTGAGCTGGGCGGTGGTGGCAGACGGCGTCCACGTCACCGTGAATGCCCCGGCGAACGTCCGCGACCCACCGGCGGTGGCAGCGAATTTTAGCGGGGACGCTTTCTCTGCTGACTTCGAGGCCCCTTTCGAAGAGGTTTTTTTCTTCGTAGCCATTAAATCCTCCGTTTACTTGAGTGGTAGATGAGAGCTAGTGAACTACGGGCGGTGTGCGTCGGGGGAACTCCTCCCTCGACGCGCCCGCTATACTTGTGAGCCAAAATTACGCGAAGACGAGGAGACTCCGCACCGAGATGCTGCGCCGTGCGCCGCCGACATGCCCGGCGTCAAGGGCTCCGCCGCCCTCAGTTTATTACACTTACGCGGGATGGAACTATGCACTAACGGGTGCGGAGACCCAGTTGAAGCGCGCAAAGGCTATACCCCTTTGCGCGCGCTTGTCAACATAATTAATCCAAGTTGCTGGTTATAAGTGGTTGAAGACAGCTAAGTTATTGATCTGACTGAAAAGGCTTTTCGGTAATGGCTTTTAATGACCGCCTGGCTGAGTCACTGAATTCTCTGTTTTCAACAACGGTCATCTCAGCCTCGATAACTGGCAACTTGGATTAATTACAAACGGCGTAATTTCAGACGGCATAGCCACGGACCACGCATGACGAGGCCGCATACCCACATCCGCACCGACGCTTTGACTTCCCGCTGCGACACTGCCATCGACGGCGACGCCGCTGTCGCGCGTCCCGCAACAACCGTCAACGGTCTGAACCGCGAAGCTATAGAGCCATAGACCGATAGACGAGACTGCACCACGAGCCCAAGCCGAACACCGGGACCGAAACACGAAACAGTCGTCCACCTGAGCAGCCGCGGTCTCTTCAATCCTATAGTAGCGGGGAAGAAGACTCGAATCCTATGGTGGCGGGGAAGAAGACTCGAACTCCAAATCTAGCCCTCTGACCATGCAACACAGACCATCAGTCGGCTACGCATTCGCAGATCGTGCGGCGAGAGGTCGCCTAAGCGGGAGTAGTCCGCCCAGCGTGCGACGACCTTCTGCACCATGCGCGTGGAGATGCCTTTGTCAAACTCCAGCGTCCGGTAGTTGACATGAGGCTGGAACAGATAAGCCCCCTCCCCATCCGAGTGCGAGACCTCACGTCTCTTCCCGTCGAGTCTCAGATAATGGTCAATGGCCTCTTTCATGTCTTTCGGGAGCGGCCAGACCTCTTCCCTCCCCCTAACCTTGCATCTGAGCGCCCACCTCCCATGGCTCCACTTCATGGACGAAGACTTGAGTGAGCCCACTTCCGAGACGCGCAAAGAGAGACGGAGCATGACGAGCATCAGCGCGTAATCGCGCGCCATCTGGCTTCTCCCGGTCTGGCCCCGAGAGCAGGTACGCACCTCTTTGGCCGTGAGCGCTCGCCCCGCCGGGTCGGTCAGCACTTCCGGTGGCGAGACCACTTTCGTCGAGGCCGGGTTGAGAGGAACGACGCCTGCGGCGTTGAGGTATTCGAAGAAGGAGCGGATGACAGAGAGTTTGAAGGAGACCGTGACCGGGCGTTTCCTTTGAGAGCGCAAGTGATCGCGCCAACTCTGCAATCAGCAGGTGTGCCCTCTATCGGGTGCTTCCCCTGTGCAAACCGGAAGAAGTCAGCCACCGTCCGGCTGTAGGCGCGGCGGATTGCGTCCGAGATCGACTTGTTGGTGAAGGGAGCGGCGCGTCGAGGGTCAAACTTCCTCGTGGCGACCTCTCGCCTTCCGAGGTTTTCAGGGCTAAATGCTTCGGTGGACAAGTAGAAGAACCCTTCAGAACCAATCTAATGGGCAAAATTGGCTTCATGATGGCTCAAGAGTCAAAAATAGTCAGCAGTAACGCTATATATGAAAGGGTGCCCCACAAGTGGTAGCTTGAAGTTGCTTGACGACTATCAAGATTCCACTAAAAGGAGGTAACAGTTCAGCTATCCGTGGCGTTTTCTGATACTTAGCGGCTTGCCCCGGCACGCACCTTCGAGTGCCGGAAGCACGCTCTGACCTTGCTTACGCATCGTCGAGAGATAGCCCCTGATGCGGCAGAACCGACGAGCACCCTCTTCACTCCTGAAGCAGCCCGAGGTCTTCTGCTGGAGTTTGATCATGCGCAAGTCGCGCTCCGCCTGATTATTCTCAAAGGGTACAGAGAAGTCATGCACGAACAGCAGCACTTCGTCTTTCCGCCGCTCTAGTCGCAGCAACAGATTGCGCACCTGTTTGCACACCCCCTGCGGCACACCGGGAGGCGGCTGCGCCTGAAGTCCCTCGGCCACCAGTCTCTCGTAGCTCTCCGTCAATGACCTCAGCTCTTCGTCTGCCAGCCGCTTCCCATCATCTGCCCTTGACTCGCTCGACCTCCCGCTTCATCTCCAGGAGCAGTTGCTTGAGCGGCATCGCCCACGCCTTCGTCTCGGCTGCTACTTCCTCGAAGTACGTCAGCTCCCGCAGCAGATGCACTCCGCACAGCGCGTGCCGGCACCGATCGTAATAGGTGTAGGCGAGCAGCACGTCGTGAACGCAGGTGCCACGGTAAGCAGGCAGCACGTTGATCTCATCCATCGCCGTGCGCCCCCGATGAGAAACCGCCGTGTAATGTGTCAGGCGCGGCGTGCTCGCCACATGCACATAACCGAGCCGTTGGTTGATGCGCGGCCCCGTCTCGTCGGCGTGGATGACGGGAGAGCGCCGCAAGCGATGCTTGATCTGCAACTCGGTCTCAACCAACCCGGCGGCACATTCCCTCACGATATTGGCAACCGTCCCCGTAGAGACGTGGCAGCCGAAGAGGTCACGCATGGCCTCGCTCGTCCGCTGGTAGGGCAGCAACTGGTACTGCTGGAGGTAGAGCACTCTGGCCTTCACGCCCGGCCCGTACTGCACGCCCGAGCGGACACTGCCTGAGAACTCACCCTGCGTCGTCCGCCCGCATGAGGGGTACCGCAGTAGCGCGAGCCGATGCTCCGTCACATGGAGCCGCGCCGGCACGACCTCCCAGACCTGCTGCCGGAGGTGGCGCACGACAGAAGCGGAGTCGAGCGGGGCGTTGCAGCCCCGGCACTCACGCGGCCAGTGCTCGACGACACGAGCGGGATGAGCTGAGAGGCGCAGCGTCTCTCCACGATGCCCTGCCTGCCCACCCGGCCGCTTGCACGAAGGCCGGCGCAAGCTCCTCGTCCGCTTCGCCCACGGCGGGTCCGAAGAAGGTGGGCGCGAGGAGTTGTGCGAGTCCTTAGCTGCCAGCGCCTCCAGCTCGGCGTTGCGACGCAGGAGTTGGAAGTTGCGCCCGCGCAGTTCGCTCGCTTCGGCCTGTAGCCGCTCGACCTACGCCTTGAGCCGGGTGATGTCTTCGGACAAGGTGTCAATCGTGCGTTGCTGCTGGTCGGGGTCGGGAGGGCCGTAGAGAGCCACCTTCCCGAAGGTTTCCTCGAACAGACGAAAGAGAGCGTGCGGACCACGCTGGTAGGCTTGGTAAATCTGCCAGGGCACCGAGCTGAGTAACTTCGGCAGCATCGGCACTCACTTCGGGATAAAATCACTGGCGTCGTGAAAGGAAAAGGAGTACGCTCTAACTATGACGCCCTCATCTCGCCGGTATCACCTTTGTTTGCCCGCCTTTACACGATAGCCGAACAGAAACCGTCGAGAATTTTCTTCACAAAATAAGCATTATGCGAAATGACCTGTGCCAATGCAAAAAACGTCTTTTAATTTCTGATTATACAAAATTAATACCCGTGAAACTTTGAGTGAAACAAATTTGGGGATTGCATTTTCAAAAGCTATGAGGACAATAATTCAAACAAAGTAGGATAATATCATTCAATCTTCGAACAGAGTTTCCCGCGTACAAGTTCGCATCGTCTTTCGCCTGCTCAGAGAAAAACGCCGAAAGGAATGTGACTCGTATATTAGTGTAGGATCCCAATTCTTATCCCCACCCCTCCGAGCAGTAGTACTGCTAGCAGCCCCCCCTTCGGAAAATAACTATTGCTCGGGGTTAAAAGATGTGTTAAAAGCAGCAATTATGGCTACCCTTCTCTCCAGGCCGACAGCGCGCAAACCATTCCTGATCTCGCCTGACCCTTCGATGCTCTATATGACACCGACCCTCAAGACCACTTTGTACAAAGTGGACTTCGTCGTGGAAAACCGCCAGGGGCTGACTCTCATTATGGGCGACGCCGGATTGGGTAAATCGTCGGTTCTACGCCTGCTCTTGAGCCGCTACAGCGCAAGAGAAGAGACCGTGGTGACACAGCTAATACCGACGCCGGCTTTCAGTTCTGATTTCATGTTTTTGAAGGCGATTTGCGCGGAATTCGATATTCCCGGTCGCCGTTCAATGCTGGCGCAACTCAATGAATTCCGCGACTATCTGATGGATCTCCATTCAAAGGGCAAGACGGCACTCCTCCTCGTCGACGAGGCGCAGAAACTGCCGGGCAAGCAACTTGAAATGATCCGAACCCTCCTTAATTACGAAACCTCGAAAGAGAAATTGATCCAAATCGTCTTGGCGGCACAACTTGAATTGAGAGACAAACTGCGCGACAAAACTAAAAAAGCGCTTCGCTCACGTGTTTTCGCCCCTTCCCTGCTAGCCTCCATGTCGATTGGCGAAACCAAGGACATGATCGCTTATCGTTGCGAACAGGCTGAGATCAAGAACCCGTTCAGCGACGAAGCCATCGAGATGATTTACACCAACACCGGGGGCGTGCCCCGCCAGGTACTCCAGGTCTGCGCCTTGGCCTATGACATGGGCCAGCGCGCGGGGGTCGACAAGCTGCCGATGGAGATCATCGAGATGGCGGCACAGGAAGCCATCTATCGTGATGACCTAGATGATGAGTAAGAACATCACAAGCTTTGCTGCTTTTCTGGAACAGACCGAGCGAAAATCGGAAACCTCCGAACCTACCCGTGCGGAAAACGTACCCCATGCGAATTTAACACCCCATACGGAAATCGCATCTGATACTAATTCCACATCCCGTGTGAATATCGCATCCCGTGAAGATTCCGCATCGGATGTAAAAACTCGGCCGGAACCCGTGCGAAAAGTACGGGATGCGGAAAACACATCCCATGCGGAAATCGCACCCGTTCGTGGACATTTAAGGGTGCCGAATGAAATCCTCTACAGCGTCTTTCCGTCTCTCAAACCGAGTGAGGCGATCGTACTCCTACGGCTCTATGCACTATCACATGGCTTTCAGAAAAACACGTGTACTGTCAGCCTCGATAAACTCGCAAGTGGTTGTAATCTAAGTAGAACCCAGACCCGTGTGTGTGTCAGGTCGCTCGAAAGAAAAAGATTCATTAAGAGCCGGGGAACTGATAATACGAATAGCCAAAAGGACTTGCGAGGACTACATTTCGAGGTCAATTTACCTTCGCCAACTCGTGCAGATTCCGTACCCCATACGAAATCCGCATCCCGTGCGGAAAACGCACCCAATAAAGTAAATACACAAAAAGAAAACACACAAACACAGGACGCGCCTGCGGCGGCTGTGCGTGTGGGGTCTAAATTCACAATTGAAGAATGCAGAAGGTACGCCAAGCACCTGCAATCCACAGGGCAGGGGATTAACAATCCAGGAGGCTACGCCACAACCATTCATCGCACCGGAGAGGCCGACCTGTTAATTGAGAGTTTCCTGCACCCGGAGGCTGCCGGAGAACCGTCTGCGAATCTTGACACCAGCCAGTGTCCGGATTGTAACGGCACCGGGTTTTACTACCCGCAGGGAACAGAAGGCGGCGTGGCCCGGTGTAAACACGAGCGACTCAGGAAGGGAAGTGAGGAGTAATTACCGGAGCATGAGAGAGGTTCTCAATGGCTATCACAGATGAATCGGAAAACCTTCCAAACCGTTCAACTGGGCGCAACCGTCCCAGTGGCTGGCGTGTCATCAGCAATCCGATTCGGCATGCACACTCTGAATCCGATGAGTTGAAGACTTTAATCCAAACTATGCCGCAGCGGCATCAACGAACACCGGGCAAGCGGAAGCTGGAGGAGACAGAGCCTCCAGAAGCGGCATAGGCTCAGAATGGCTTGCGTCTCCGCTGTCGCGAACCTACTTGTGCATCAATGACTGATCCTCCATCTCGGCGACACCCTATATTTGACGTAAATGTCTAGAACAAACAAAAGTATGGCGATACAATAGAGTAATGACGGATTGGTCTTCATGCCCTGCCGTCGAGCGCGACCCAGAAAAGGTCAGCGGCTCGTGGGTCTTCCGCGGCACCCGTGTCCCCGTCGTCGCGCTCTTCGAGAATCTGGATGGCGGCGCCACAGTCTCCGACTTCCTATCGTGGTTCCCTGGCGTCACCCGCGAGCAGGTGGGGGCCGTCCTTGAGTACGCCATCCAGAGCCTGCAATCGGGTCGCCAGGCGGCCTAGTGATGAAGCTCCTCTTCGATCAAGGGACTCCCGTTCCCCTGCGAAATCACCTGCCGCACCACACCGTCGAGACTGCTCATGAAAGAGGCTGGAGCGACCTCAAGAACGGGGACCTACTCGCCCGTGCTGAAGCCGGAGGTTTCGACGCCCTTGTGACCACGGACCAGAACCTTCGTTACCAGCAGAACCTGTCGGGCCGTCGGCTCGGTGTGCTCGTGCTGATGACGACGAGCTGGCCGCGAATCAGGGAGCACGTCAACCTTGTCGTTCATGCGGCGGACAACGTTGAACCGGGCGCTTACGAAGAGATCTCTTTCCCTTGAACCCCAGCTGGGCGGCGAGGCGAATAGTCACGGCCTCAGACCCTGGCTGGAGCACCTCCATGTTCGAGGCTGCCGCGCAGTCTGGCGATGTCGCGCTGCAGCGTCGCGCCGAACAGATTCTAGTAGTCGTGGCTGAAATACGCCGGCTCCTTCAAGGGAAGTAACTTCGTAGTATCCGACCTTAGATTAAAGGCAAAAACTATATACCAAATATTTTCATTGACAGTTTCTGCTTTCTTCTTATATTGTGGCGCTCGTCCTGAAAGTCTTATCTGTAAGTTGTCGAAAGCCTCTCTTTCCTCAACCTCGTACAAACACATTCACAACTGAACAAGTCTGCTCTCGCCGGGGTAAGTCCGTCTTATTCACAGAGCCCTCATAACTCAACTCGCACCACTACGCTTCATACCGCACCACAACAAACCCCATTCAGCTATAAGGAACAACACTAATGCCCCCTTCCATCCTCGCTCGTTGTGAAAATAGTATGACTCATTTTGTTCATGGCCGCGTGTCCGTCATCATATGCCTGTTGCTTCTATTGCTGATTTTTCAGATCAGTGCGCCCGCGCAAACATCACGACCAGCCGCACCCACAGTATCAGAAGCAACGACTACTCCCGGCACGCCGCGAATTACGGTCACGTGGAATGCAGTGCCGACCGCGTCTTATTACACTGTCCATCGCTCCTACATTATTGACGGCAACACTTACACCAACTCCTGGACAACCGCCGCTACTACGCATGAGGACAACAACGTATCAAACAACGTTACTTTCTCTTATTACGTGACGGCGCATAACGGCACACTTGTCAGTCCCAACTCGAACGTCGTCTCGGCCACCCCGACGCTCGACGCGCCACAGCCGACGGCGACGACCGCCAACGGCAAGGTGACGGTGAGCTGGGGGTCGGTGACCGGCGCCACTTCCTATACACTCTACCGCTCCAACACCGGCGGGAATGATTACTGGGCAATAAACGGTGGGAGCGGTACGTCTGCGGACGGAGGAAACGTCGGTTACGGTAATACCTATTACTTCAAGGTGCGGGCTTATAACGGCGGAGGTTACAGCTTCGACTCGGGGGTCGCCGCGGTCTACGTAGACTTGAGTGCCCCGAGCGGTGTCACGGCGGTGCGAGTCCCTGTTGAAAAAGCCACGATAAGTTGGGGAGCCGTCCCCGATGCGATCCGGTATGAGGTGTACCGTGGCACCAATCCGAGTTCATACGGAAACTTCATGGGGCGGTCATCTGTCGTCGGCACGAGTTATCTCGATACTAATGTCCATACCGGCCAGATCATCTACTATTACGTTCAGTCGTACGGTAATGCCGGGTATGGACGTAAATCCATGATCGTGGGCACCGACGGCAGTATGCACCCATGCCCGCCCACCGAGCAATGTGCGGTTCCCGTTGATCGGCCTGTTAGCGGGGAAGCGGGAGCGAGCTTCAATGATCCGGTCAACCTGGCGACCGGCGCAGAGTCGTTCACGCACGCGCCCGATCTGAGCGTCTACAATCCCACCGGGCCGAGCGCGGTCTGGCAACGTCAGTATTTCAGTTATCAGGGTGTCAAGGGCTACGCCTCGCCGGGCCTCTCACAGGGTTGGGCGCACACCTATGATGTATTCCTGGAAGCCCCGACCGGCGTGTGGGGCGCGCTCAAGCTCAACTATTACAATGGTGGCGTCGAGACTTTGACGCCTGTCCTGGACGGCAGCGGGCAGCCGACCGGCGCGTTTACCGTGCCTGCAGGCGCACCTTATTTCGTGAGCGGCGTAGCCGGAGCGACGACGGGCGAGTGGCAGTCGGTCACAATAACCTGGAGAGATCAGGCGCAGTGGCGATTCACGCTGCTCTCCTCAGGGATATATCCGCTCAGCCGCATCAGCAATCGAATGGGCGGCGGCATCAACCTATCATGGAACGGGTCACGCGCCCTCACACAGGTCAGCGATGTCGCTTCCAGCGCGACGCTTTTGACGCTGAGTTACGGCGGGAACGGAATGCTAGCCAGCGTGACGGACGCTTATAGCCGGCAAGTCGTCTACGGTTACAGCATACCGTTCAGCGCAGCTCCCGGTATGCTGCAATCGGTTTCGCAGGTTGTCGCCGCGGGCACCACCACCCCGCCCGTGCAGTGGACCTACGGCTATACAACCAACGGCCAGCTTCTCAACACCATCACCGTGCCCAGCCCCACGGGGAGCGGCACGAGCACGGCGACGATTAATTACGACCTGCTCGGCAAGGTGACATCGCTCGTGGATGCGAACGGCAACCAGCGAATTTACACTTATGGGACAACCAGCACTGTCGTGCAGGTGAAGAACGCCGCGAACACCGTCGTGCAGTCGTGGACGCAGAAGTTCAACGCCCAGCGCAACACGGGTCTCACGGACGCGAACAACAAGAGCACGGTCGTCGAGTACAACGATCCGCTCAACCCGTCGAAAGCGACGCGCGTCATAGACAAGAACAACAAGGAGACGCTCTATACATACGATCAGCACGGCAACGTGTTGACCGTCACTAACCCGCGCAATATCGCGACGACATACACATGGAGCTACACGGCCTTCCCGCTCGGACGCCTGACGAGCGTGCAGGAGGGCACGAAGCCTGCGACTACGGTTACTTATTACGAGCCGAGCGGGTTAGTGCAGAGCGTCACGTCACCCTCTCCAGCAGGCAGCGGGACGGTGACGAAGACATTCACTTACGACAGCTTAGGCAACATCCTGACGGTGACGGGGCCTGGCAACAACGCCGCGAGCCAGATCGTGACGACCTACAACTACACGACCGACGGCGCGTACACGCAACCGGCGCAGATCGGCCAGCCAGTAACCATCACGGACAATTTGGGGCACGTCACACATCTTCGCTACGACTCACATGGTCGAGTTACGTCAGTGAAAGACGCGCTCGGCTATGAAACGAACGCCACCTATAACCTCGTGGGCCAGCCGGAACAAGTGTTATTGCCCGCAACGGGACAGACGGGCACGGGACGTGGCCGCAGTGTCAACAGTTATCTGTATACGGGCGGGCCGCTTCTGACAAACACCGTCTACAACGAGAGCAACGCGCAGGCGCGCCAGGTATCACGCGCTTACGGGCTGGAAGGAGAACTATTGTCCGTCACCGGCGGCACGGAGCCTGCGAGCTACACCTATGACGCGCTCTATCGCCTGAAGACGCTCGAAGACGGCAATAACAACACGACCACCTACAACTATAATGGCGTCGGCAATCTTATTAGCGTGCAGATGCCGGGCGGCGAGACGATGCAGTTTCCTTCCTATGACGATGCGGGACACTTGCTTCAGCGTATCGACGGCAACAATGTCACGACGAACTATCTCTACAATGATGCGGAGAATCTGCTGACAGACATTCAGTATCCGGCGACACCTGCGCTCAACGTCCACTTCGGCTACGACAACTATGGGCGGCGTACCTCGATGACGGACGGCGCGGGCAGCCACGGCTACAGTTACAATGACGCCGACGCCCTGACGGGCACGACGACGACTTACACGGGCTTACCGGCGCAAGCCGTCTCCTACCTCTATTATCCGAACGGCAGCCGCCAGAATATGATCACTCCGGCGGGCACATTCTCCTACAGCTATGATGTGGCGGGGCGGGCGTCCAGCCTGACGAATCCCTTCGGTGAGACTTCCACGTGGGCGTACTTCGATAACAACCGGGTGCGCACGCAGACGCTCGCTAACGGCGCGCAAACAACCTACGGCTACAACGCGGCGGAACAGATGACCGGACTGCTTAACGAACAGGGCGGCTTCTCGCTCTCTAACTTCGGCCAGATCGCTTATAACGGGGCGGGCAACCGGCAGTCGCTGATGAGCGGAGGGACGACTTACCTCTACGACATGAAACAGCAACTGACACAGGAGCAGAGGCTCAACAGCGGCACCACCGACACGTTTGCCTATGACGGGGCAGGCAACGCCATCAGCTTCAAAGGTGTCACCAAGACCTATAACGCGAACAATCAGCAGACGGGCGCAGGATTCACGCACGACGCGAACGGCAACCCGACGACCTACAAGGGGACTTCGGGAGCCGCATCTTCTACACCTTTGACGCGCAGGGCAGCGTGGCGCAGCGACTCGATCTTTACGGCAACGTGCTGACGAGCCGCAGCTACACGGCGCACGGGCAGATGGTGGGCAAGGGGGTGGCCGACCCGTTCGGCTACAAGGCTCAATGGGGTTATTACACGGACACGGAGACGGGGCTGCTGCTGCTCACTCATCGCTACTATGATCCGGGGACAGGGAGGTTCTTAACGCGCGACCCGATTGGCTATCGAGGTGGCATTAACCTGTATGCCTACGTGAACAATGATCCTATCAATAAAAAAGACCCACGCGGGTTGGACGATGCCGACAGCGAGGCTTATGCGCGCGTTTATCCTCGCACCCCATCTAATAACCCTTGGTACTGGTCTCACAACGAATCGGCAGATAATTTTGATCTTAATCCATCAAGCACAGCTCCGGGTACACCTCTCAATTTCTCGGTTAGCGTGGGCTACGGTGTCGGTGTATTTGGAGGCGTAGTCAAAGGTAAGTGCGGTTATTACTTTTACTTCGGTGGAGGGTTGGTGGCCGGTCCCACACCTGTGGGAGCTTCATTAACTCTCTCGTCTTCCGAACCTACCCCAGGATGGAATTCTGGGCTGGGGGCCGCTCTGGGTGGAGCGTATTATGTTTCGGCCGCAGCTAATGGTTCTCCTGGTTTAAGCCATGACGTTGGAGTAGGGGTCAGAGGAGTAACCGGAGGGCCTTACTACGTTTTCGAGCCAATTGGAGGTAATTGCGGGTGTAACTAGAAGCGGTCTTATAAATACCCCAGATGGTGCGACCGCTTTGATTTCCTGAGAAATACGCAGTCTCTAAACGTTATCGGGTATTTATAAGACCGCTTCTTATAGACCTCTTGCGAAAGTCGGAATCGGCTGAGATAGCAACCGCAGAATTGCTGACTTTCGTTTTCGGTCAAACTAACCTTTACAAGAGGTCTATTGTTAAATTAACACTAGCGCCAGATGAACTGAAAGGAATAGATTTAATCATGAATGGGCAGCGCATAGGAGCGGTCTGCGTAGCATTGTTTATGGTTCTCGTCGGCGCAGCATCGCTGCTGCTTGCCATGAAGCCACACATTCGTAAATCTCTTGCCGAGATAACACAACTTGATACCAAGAACAAGCCGATATACTTATTACACTATGTGATTGTGGGAGTACTTAGTCTAATAGCCGGACTTGTGAGTTTAGTATTTATCTTTCTGAATTGATTCATTTCTCACTATGTAACAACACGGCGGGCAACGCCATTAACTTCAAAGGTGTCACCAAGACCTATAACTCGAACAATCAGCAGACGGGCGCAGGATTCACGCACGACGCGAACGGCAACCCGACGACCTACAAAGGGACGACGCTCTCCTTCGACGTCGAGAATCGCCTCACCGCGCACGGCGGGGCATCTCTCACAGCGGGCTACCGGGGCGACGGGTTGCGGGCGTGGAAAGAGACGCTTGCGGGGCGGACATACTTTCTCTACGACGGCACCACTCCAGTAGTGGAGATGGAGGCGAGCGGCGCGCTCACGGCGACCAACACGTTCGGGGCGCACGGCCTTGTCTCACGCTACCGGAACAGCTTCGGGAGCCGCATCTTCTACACCTTCGACGCGCAGGGCAGCGTGGCGCAGCGACTCGATCTTTACGGCAACGTGCTGACGAGCCGCAGCTACACGGCGCACGGGCAAATGGTGGGCAAGGGTGTGGCCGACCCGTTCGGCTACAAGGCTCAATGGGGTTATTACACGGACACGGAGACGGGGCTGCTGCTGCTCACGCATCGGTATTATGATCCGAGCACCGGAAGATTCTTGACGCGCGACCCAATTGGTTACAGAGGTGGTATCAATCTCTACGGGTACACTAAAAACAACGCAATCAATCGAGCAGACCCAAGAGGATTAGACGATGCCGACTACCCTATTACTGGTTCACCGGCGCCAAATCCATGGTACTGGTCACACAACGAGTCGGCAGATAATCTTGAGCCGATTGGACCCAGTGGCATGTTTGATTTGTGGACATCAGTTGAGGGTGTCGCAGGCGTACACCTTACAACTTACGGTTTAAGTGGGGCTACCGGAGTTACGGCGAATATAAATACCGGCGAAATCTGTGGCTATGTCAAAGGGTGCTCACGCATTGGATTTGGTGTAATTGGCAGTGTGGGACCGGAACTCGGGGTGAGTGCATTTGGCCCGCACTGTGGACGGGATTTGGGAAATGGGGTTCAGTTTGAATTAGCTGGTGAGCTAACTTCTCCTGCGGGAGGAGGATCAGTAACTTTAGGATGGATGGGTGGAAGTACAGGAATCAGACCAAGTTGGGGTCTGGGATTCTCATTGGGACTTGATATATGTGGCACCCAGGTGCTTCGTTGCTGGAATACTCCACCAGAATGTAGAAGCTGCGGTAACTGAGGGAGATAAGGTGAGTAAAGCAAGTCATCTGAAGAAGCTGAGGAACCTAATCTTCGTAGGCTCCTTCTTACTAATACTAGCGGTAAATATTTTGCCTACCATCTTTGGTGAAGGTCCGTACCTAACTAGGTTGTTCATTGGCGGTTGGGTAATCCTTTTGGTGTTCTCCCTCACCTACTTTTATGGTTTCCTTAAGTGGAAAGACAAATAAGAATAAATAGCATCAATACAAGGCGGAGGATTAGTCACTGAAGGAGTAGGCAACGAGAGGCTCAGGCTTCACCGACCCGTTTGCCTACGACTCTGCTGGCAACCCGACGAGCTTCAAAGGGACGACGAAAACTTACAACTCCAACAACCAGTAGACAGGCGCAGGATTCACGCATGACGCGAACGGCAACCCGACGAGCTACAAGGGGACGACGCTTTCCTTCGACGCCGAGAATCGCCTCACCGCGCACGGCGGGACACTGGCGGCAGGCTACCGGGGCGACGGGTTGCGGGCGTGGAAAGAGACGCTTGCGGCTTCGGGAGCCGCATCTTCTACACCTTTGACGCGCAGGGCAGCGTGGCGCAGCGACTCGATCTTTACGGCAACGTGCTGACGAGCCGCAGCTACACGGCGCACGGGCAGATGGTGGGCAAGGGTGTGTGGCCGACCCGTTCGGCTACAAGGCGCGATGGGGTTATTACACGGACACGGAGACGGGGCTGCTGCTGCTCACTCATCGCTACTATGATCCGGGGACAGGGAGGTTCTTGACTAGAGACCCAATCGGGTACGCGGGCGGGATTAACATTTACGCTTACACGAGTAACAACCCGGTCAATGGGGCAGACCCACTCGGCCTCGACACGCTCTACGAATTCCAACTACAGCAAAGATTCGCGAATCCTCCAGTACCTCCGCCTGCACCTGCACCTGCGCCCATTCAACCGGGGGCATCAATTTATGTTTGTAGCCGCCTCATTCATCCTCCGATGAACGTGCTGGGGGCTAATCACTCTTATCTTTATGATAGCCGCAACGGTCAGAATTGTGGACTGTCAGGTCCGCGCTTCTCACCCCTTCCCTTCTACGGTAGCGCCGCGCCGGAAGCAGGGCCTTTGGGTGGTGATCCGTGTAGACCCGTACAGGGCAGTAGCAATCCGGCACTAGCAGACATTATTATGAACAATTGTATGGGATATGCCGGTACTAGTTACATCCCGGGGGTCAATGACTGCCACAATCTCGTTGACTACTCTATCACAAGCGCGGGACTCGCAAACCCTGGTGCTCCGGGCGGGAGATTCGGAGATAGATGTGTCTCTTGCCCTCCACTACCACCTCCTCCTCGCAGGGGGGGATGCTGGGGTGGTAATCGCTGGTGTTAGAATATGTTCTTACTTTGAGGGTGCGCGTTCTAGAAGATTATTGTTTGGAAGATTGTTGTTTGGTGGTAGTGATCAACTCGAAGCTGAACGAGGCAGGCACATGAGATTCGTTATCGCGACTATTCTGACGTTCCTCCTTCTCTTTTTATTCGGCTGCTCTCAGGACATTCCTGCGCCCTACGAGAACCCTACAGCGATAAATATAATCCTTGCCGCAATGCCTCCGGGATGGAAACTGGCAGAGACCATTCCTGCGCAGATTCCATGGGGTCACAATAGTTCCGGCACGGACAAGAGTGGCGGTACTAAACTCATCCTCGTTGGCCCGCAGGATGTCGAGTTCACATGGCGCGACTCGTCAGGCGGGTGGCATAGCGAAGCACTCGCAAAGGAGTCATTGGAACTCTGGATAATGCCGCCGTCTTACCGCAACGACCCCTTGGATGCCCTAGACTTTCATCGCCCCACCCCGGCATCGTTAATCCACAGCGACTCGTCCGTCCGCGTCTACGCCCGCCCTGCCCACCGACTCGTATCGGAACAACGAGCCCGTCTTGCGGGGCGGACATACTTTCTCTACGACGGCACCACTCCGGTAGTGGAGATGGAGGCGAGCGGCGCGCTCACGGCGACCAACACGTTCGGGGCGCACGGCCTTGTCTCACGCTACCGGAACGGCTTCGGGAGCCGCATCTTCTACACCTTCGACGCGCAGGGCAGCGTGGCGCAGCGACTCGATCTTTACGGCAACGTGCTGTCGAGCCGCAGCTACACGGCGCATGGGATGATGATGGGCAAGGGGGTGGCCGACCCGTTCGGCTACAAGGCGCGATGGGGTTATTACACGGACACGGAGACGGGGCTGCTGCTGCTCACTCATCGCTACTATGATCCGGGGACAGGGAGGTTCTTAACGCGCGACCCGATTGGGTATGCGGGTGGTATCAACCTTTATGCTTACACCCAGAACAATCCAATAAATGGCATTGATCCGCTTGGTTTAGACACGACGATCATAATTTGGAATAGTGTTGGATATGGAGAATCAAGTTTTGGTCATGTCTCAGTGATAATAAATGGCACATCTTACTCATGGGGGCCTGCTGCCGACCAAACTTTGGGAGGGCATTTGATTCGGCGGCGAGGTGTAATGAACGTCGGGGATGCAGCCGATTATCTAAATAGAAATACGGCGTTCAGAAGCGGGACAGGATACCATCTCAACATTACAGCTGCTGAAGAGCAAAGCTTGCAGGACTTTCTGAATAATTACCAGGGGAGATACGGTCTTATCAGTAATAATTGTACCGATCCGTTAAGCGCAGGATTGAGACACATAGGGCATGGGTTGGGTAATAAACATATACTCCTCCCAAGAGCATTGGCTGATGCGTTAGGGCAGCGGAGGGGTCAGTTAGTGGATGGAGTTATTAGATATCGTCAGGGAACCGGCTATTGGTAATATGTTGTAGTATGTGGCTCGAACAGGTAAACAATGATGTACTTCAACGAAAAATTTCGGAAGATGTTGCTTATTACCTCCAGCCTTGCACTGATATGCTCAGGCAGCAGCTGTGGTAGCTCTTACTCTAGAAAAGTAATATCGGACGAATCAATTAAACTGACATCGGACTGGGTGGAGTTCTTGCCCGATCAGCCGCTTGGATGCGAGTTGGATACTCATGAACTAGTGCTTGAACTTGCAACATCTTTCAAGCTCAACACTAAGATGCACCCACCAACAATGCTTCTCGAAGACAATTCACCTGTGAATCCCGAAGTTCAGGTATTAGATGATCAAGGGAGGATACATCCACTCCTTAGAACTTCATTCTTGCTACCCAAAGCAGTCGTTTATTCATGTAGTGCGTTACCTAATGGGACAAAGATTCGCTCGATACAGTTACGAAGTGATAAGCCTCTTCAAACATCATCTGTACAATGGTTATGCTACGACTTCAAAGATGTTAAGCGATGAGTTTCCCTATGGAATGTGTATGGAGAAGTCGGAGGAGCATCTCCAGCACATTGACGGCAATAACATCATAACTAATTGACGCGGCACGGGACGGCGCTAACGACACGGAGACGGGGCTGCTGCTGCTCACTCATCGCTACTATGATCCGAGCACCGGAAGATTTTTGACGCGCGACCCAATTGGTTACAACGGGGGTATTAATCTGTATGCTTACGTCAGAAACAGCCCTTCGAACTTCATTGACCCTCTAGGGCTTCACTTGGCAGGAGTCACAGGAAGTGCTTCTGCATTTGCTGGTTATGGACCAGGCGGTGGAGCAACGATAGGCGGTTTGGCAGGTTATAATTTCAATAATCGACGGCCCGGCGCAGCCGTCAGCGGAGGGCTTGATGTATTCGGCCCTCATAATGTAAGCGGAGGAGCACCAGCCGGTATCGGTTGGTATGCTAATGCAGGTGTCGGGGGTTTTTACTCTAATGCCAATAGCTTCAACGATCTTGGGGGGAATTTTCATACCATCCAGCTCGCTGCTGGTCCAGTAGGGATAGAGATCGACTGGTCTGGTAGTACATTCGTTATCGCAGTGACCGGGGGACCCGGCGTGGGGGCGGGGATTAGGTATCAGCGAACTAACACACCATGGGCATGGGAAAGTTGTGTTGCTGTTCCAGAAGGAGCTTTCGCACGCGGATTCATATACTAAGTGCAACACGCTTCACTGATGTAGAGGTGAGCGGCGATACTGACGAAGATTCTCAACCACGACGAAGAGGATATTCGCCATGACGTACCGCCAACTCACCTCCGAGGAGAGATATATGCTCGCCGCGCGCCGAAAGCAAGGCTTAAATCCATCTCAGATTGCACGCTCGCTCGGCCGCCACCGCTCGACCGTCTGCCGCGAGGTCAGCCGTAACAGCACCCGGGCGGACGGTCGCTATCGAGCCTTCACGGCTCAGGAGCGCACGAATGGCCGCCGCTCTCGTTCGCGCCGCAATCAACGCTTCACTCTCGCGGACTTCGCTATTGTCGACACCCTGCTGTGCTGCCAGTGGAGCCCTGAGCAGGTCTCAGGATACCTCGCACGACACGAGCAGCTTTCGATCAGCCACGAGACCATCTACCGCCATGTTTGGCGCGACAAGAGGCAAGGAGGGCTGCTTTACACTCATCTGCGTGGAGCCCGCAAGAGGCGGAGAAAGCGTTGTGGCGCCTATGACAGCCGCGGCAGACTGGCTGACAAACGCATGATCTCTGAGAGACCCGCGGAAGTTGAGGCGCGCGACTGCATTGGGCACTGGGAGGGCGACACCGTCATGGGCACAGGCAGTAAAGACTGTGTCCTCACACTCGTCGAGCGCAAGACCGGGGTGGTGCTCATCGGCAAGCTCGCAGACCGGAGGGCGCACTCTCTGACCCGGAGAATAGTGCAGGTCATCCGCCGATACCCTGGAAAGTGCGAGACGGTGACGACCGACAACGGCACGGAGTTCCACGATTATCGCAGGGTTGAAGAACTGGCGGGCACGACCTTCTACTTCGCCCGGCCATATCATTCGTGGGAGCGGGGCAGCAACGAGAATGCCAACGGGCTGATCCGTCAGTATCTGCCCACAGGAGTCAGCATGGCAGGTTTGAGTCGGCACCAGTGCAACGCCATCGCGCGTAAACTCAACACTCGCCCACGGAAGCGGCTGGGCTTCAGGACGCCGCTCGAATGCTTTAACGAATCTTAGTCAGTGTTGCACTTCAAACTTGATGTCAGGCTGCGCCCTCCCCGGCAGGAAACCCTTTTGCCCATTCTAACGAGCCATCAATTAAGCAGCACAATTCAACGCCTCCCATGCCGTAATCATAAACGAGAACGAAATGGCGAGGACGATTTCTTACGACAGAGGCAAATGACGCACTCTGCGCGACCAAATCATTCAGGATGTTTTCTGCAACTCTCAAATCACTCAACGCCGTCTGCTCGGTTGTATTCTCAAGATGCCAACTCGTAGGAACTCTGGCGACAAGGTGGCCTTCCGGCGCGAGCGCGAAACTCACGCCGCGAAAGGAAAGAGGCTCTCCGCTTTGGAAAAGCTCAAGAGCAACTTCAAAACGCTTTCCATTCGGTTCAAGAATTTCCATACGCAACACGAAGCAGCATAACGCCCGATTGGGAGACTGTTCGACCAGAGCCTGAAGAGTCGGCTGCGCGAGAGGCAACCCGGCAGTACGGCTCGGCGGCGCAAGCCGGGTAAAGGCTCTGCCACTCCTTCAACATTGACAGCCGGGTGCGGCGGATTTATATTACGGCGCTTGTTGGTCGCCGCAATAACGAGTCTGCCGGGGGTATTGCCGGGCTTTATTCCCTAGCTCATTAACACACGTCGGAGGCGGAACCCCCGCCTCGCAAACTGTGAGGGCTTTGAGCTGCCGCGCTCACCTTCCAATGCCCGCGCTCACCCTAAATCACACTCGAATGGCCCACTCTCGAAGTCAGGCGACGGCTTACGCTCAGACGCTGAAGGGTTGGCGGTCCCGACGCCTTCGACATGAACGCCCTGGCTGAGTTGCTCAAGGCCGCGGACTGAAAAGCCCAACACGCTGGGGGCGCACGGAGACGGGTTGCCCCTCCAACCAAAACCCTATCCGCTTTCCCCGGCTGATTCAAACCGAAGTTTAAGGAGTCGCAATGCCTCGTAAGGGATACCACCGTGTCACCACCGCACTGTTTATCGTGGCTGCACTTACCTGCATCCTCGGCTTGCGCGCCCAGCGCGCCTCCACGCTGACGTATGATTCAGATCGGGATGGCGGCGCCGGCGCTATGAGCCGCACGCCTGCGATTGACGATCTTCATATGTCCCACGTCTCACCTGCTGGGCCTGTCGCACACCTGCGGGTTGGGCATGCAAGCCGTCTGACGGCCCCGGGAGGTGAGGTAGATGTTCACTCGACCGGCGGCCAACAGGACCATGACGACGTCCCGCCGGCCGAGCGCACGCGGATTGAGCGGATAATTGCCGAGTACGAGAAAAACAGGGCAGGTGCGCTCCGCCCCGCCAGCCATACGGGCCCGCAACCGTATACGTTTCACCCGCAGGCCGGAACGCTCTGGCAGGATCTGTTTATGAACAACTTCGTCGATCTCGATCCGTCGACAGGCGCTAAAGATTGGGATTGCAGCGGGTACACCTATAACGGTCACATGGGGCATGACAGCGACATAAAAAGCTTTCAGGAGCAGGTAATCGGGGTGCCCATCTTCGCAGCCTTGGACGGTACCGTGGTTGATGCGCATGACGGTGAGTTCGATAGGCACACGACAGCCGGGAACCAGAGGGCTAACTACGTTATCCTCGACCACGGGGATACGCATTACAGCTTATACTGGCACATGAAGACGAACAGTGTGGCGGTGACAAAAGGGCAGGCCGTTCGGGCGGGCACGCAACTCGGTCAGACGGGGAGCAGCGGGAGTAGTACTGCGCCGCACTTACACTTTGAATCAAGGTATAACGGAAAATCTTACGAGCCCTACGCCGGCCCGTGCCGCGCCGGCACGAGTAACTGGGTGCAGCAGCAGCCCATCCGACGCGGAGTGTACGTAAGTGATCTCATCCTCAGTAATGACCCCTTTGTGGGCGCGGCAGCTTACCCCCCGTACGACGAAGCCACCCGCACCGGAACATTCATCCAAGGCCAACGCACCGTCCGCTTCAGGCTCACAGTCCGCGGCCTGCCCGCCACCAGCAACTATCGTATCAGGTTCCGCAAGCCGGGAGGGGCGACAGCCTTCGACAGTTCGGGCAACTTTGCTAACGTCACTTTCATCCGCACTGACCACTACAGTTTCTCTTATACTTTGAATCTGGCAGAGGCCGGGAGATGGCATCTGCTAGTTGACATCAACGGCCAGACAGTGGCTGAAGCCCCCTTCGACGTGGTCTCCTCCGCTACCGGGATCGTCAACCGCGCGCCTAACCCGGTGACGCTCAACTTCGAACCCGCGGCGCCTGCCCCGAACGACGTAATCTTCTGCCGCGTGCAAACGTCGCTGGTGGCCGAGGACCCGGATTACGACATCGTGCGCTACAGGTATCAGTGGCTCGTTAACGGGAGGGAGATTCGTGACGTGACGAGCGCTGCGCTCTCTGACGCCATCCCGAAAAACTCGGCACGCGCCGGGGAGGTGGTCACCTGCACAGTAACAACGTCTGACGGGAAGGCGTCGGGAGCCGCGGCTACGTCGACGCTTCGGATAGGAGGGGCGACCGAATCCGGCTCCCTCCAGTTCAGCGCCGCCGCCTACAGTGTCAACGAGGGCGGTGGCCGCGCCGCCGTCACGGTCACGCGCACGGACGACGCCTCGGGCACGGCCAGCATTGACTACCAGACGGCCGACGCCGACACGTTCATCGTGGGGTGCGCCGACGCCGCCGGCGTGCAGGGCAACGCCTACGCTCGCTGCGACTTTGCGACTTTGGTCGGCACCCTTACCTTCTCCCCAGGAGAGACCACCAAGACCATCACCGTGCCGCTCATCGACGACGGGCACGTCGAAGGGCCGGAGACCTTCCAGGTGCGCCTCAGTAATCCCTCAGGGGCGACTTCAGGTGCGCCGGACGTGGCGACCATCAGCATCACGGACAACGACGCGGCGGGCGCGGCCAACCCGGTGATGACCGCCTTCCCGTTCTTCGTCCGGCAGCAGTATCTGGACTTCCTCTCCAGAGAACCCGATACGAGTGGCTTCAACGCGTGGCTCGGCCTCTTGAACGGCTGCCAGAACGCCTTCAACGTCCCTGCGACTCCTTCGGGGTGCGACCGCATCTTCGTGTCCGGCGAGGGGTTCTTCCGCTCGGTGGAGTTCCAGTTCAAGGGCTTCTACGTCTTCCGCTTCTATAAACTGGCTTTCGGACGCCTGCCGGAATACACGGAGATCGTCTCGGATATGAGCTTCGTGGCCGGGGCGACACCGCAGGAGGTCTTCCAGCGCAAGGCACAGTTAGCCACTAACTTCGTCGGGCGGCAGGAGTTCCAGACGGCCTACGGCAGCCTGCCGAACTCCGATTACGTGTTCGCCCTGCTGGCGCGCTCTGGCCTGCCGCAGGTCACAACACCCGACCCGGCCGACCCTGACGGCAACACTAAGGTGACGCTGACGGGCGTCGAGTTGACCCGTAGGCTCGACGCCGGGACGCTGACGCGGGCGCAGGTCTTCCGCGCCATCGCGGATTCGGACCATGTCGGGGCGGCGGAGTTCAATAACGCGTTCGTGGGGATGCAGTACTACGGGTACCTGAGGAGGAAGCCGGACTCGGACGGGTTCAACGCGTGGCTGAGAGTCTTGCAGTCGGGGGACGTGAGGACGATGGTCGACGGGTTCCTCAACTCCACCGAATATAAACTCCGCTTCGGCCAGCCCTAAGCCGCAGTACAGAGAAAAACGGAGGGGGCGGCATGAATGATACTCATGCCGCCCTTATTGCTTGAATGGCATCCCATCCGCGGAGTCCGATAACCAAAAGTATGGCCTAGAGGGGCCTTGCACAAATATTCAAGCATTCATGCATATCCGATTATCAATATGCAACTATGCAAACATCATGTAGTTTTCCCTGGATATTTGTGCAAGGCCGGTCTTTCACATGATCAAGTCAAAGTTCGGCGAACGTCTCGGAAGCAAGACCGTAGTTGCTCAAACTAACGAAGTGCTTTGTAAGGTGCTGTGCCATAATCTTTGCTGTGTCATTCAGTCCATGTATGAGTTAGGCATTGAGCCGACGTTCTGGACGGACAAGCCGTGAGCGCAAGCGGCGGGGTGTTTCGTCGGCGTTCACCCTGCCTCGCGTCTGCGGCGCGCAATGTCTATCTCAATTACTTTGGTCTGGCTCATCACTTCCGCCTCGGATATGAAATGGAACATGCCGACTTGGTTATCAACATACTTTGCTTGCGCCTTAACGAGTCTCAGATAATCCTCGCCTTGAGGTTCGTCCGGCGAGGACTGCTGCCGCCTGCACTCATGGTTAAGAAGGTATGCAACCACGTCCGCGCCCTGAAGCGGTGGCAATGGTCGCATGTCGCGAAAGATGGGGTCTTCAATCCTCGCCTTTACGTTAGGATCGATCTCTCTGAATAGATCAAATAATTCCCCGATGCGCTTTTTGACTTTGTATTTCTCGCTAAAAACCGACGCCACTTTTTCCACAGGGGGTCGGTCGTGCGTTAGGCTCAAAATCCTGTAAATACAGAATTGCGCGGTGAAGAAATATGGGTTGAGGTGATAACTCTGTTGTTGATCTGTTAGTTTTCTCCACGCGCTCAGAGGCATGGCCGCGCCGAATGGAACGACCCTAGACGTTTCCATAATGGCAAGTAGGTTGTCGTAAAGTTCGTTGCGTTCCGCTTCCTTACTTTCCCATCCCTTGAAAGTGGCTTGGCAAGACTTAAATTCGCGCATATGAAAAAAGGGTTCGGCGGCATCTTTGTAGCGCGGCACTTTAGCCTCCGCTAACGCCTGCCTCCACCTGTCCTGAAACACCTTCCAATCAGCCTCTAGGCCGATTAGCCCACCCATGCCAACGACATGCTGCGCGGGGTCTGCGGCATCGCCTGTCTCATCCAAAAATGCAGTAATCATCGCCATATGCTTTGACCTGTCCGAAGATGGAAATGCCGCGCTCGCCAAATGCCGAAGGGCATCATACTTTTCGCCGCCATTGTCCCATAGTGTAACTCCACCACCTTTTGACCATAAAGCCTCGTTTCTGACCACAAAGTCTGACCATAAAGTGACTTTGTGGGCAAAGCCACGCGCGAGATACTAGAAGCCGGTGGGGGTTCCGTCCCCGCCGGCTTCGCCTTTTTCGGATGGATTCTACGGTCGGGTGTAAGCATCTGTAGGATCGCCGCCTATCGTGAAGAGGTCTCGGCGATGATTCCCAACACTACTGGCTCTACCCAGCTATATCGATAAGTATTTCTGAGATGGGAGATCAAGGGTGTCCCTTAGGGCCGCGGGGGGTCTTGATTTTGGCGCGCAGTCCGAAAGAAGGATGGCGCTTGCGCAGCACGCGCACCAGGTGCTCTTTCGTGATGTGGGTGTAGCGCTGGGTGGTGACGATTGAGGCATGCCCCAGAAACTCCTGCACCACCCGGATGTCCGCGCCGTTCCTGAGCAGGAGCGTCGCTACCGTATGCCGCAACATATGTGGTGTGATGTGCCGCTTAATCCGTGCCTCCCGCCGCAGCCGAGCGATGACATTTGTAATCCCTTGCGTCGAAAGCCGTCCGCCGGAGGCGTTGAGAAAGAGCGCAGGGTTCTCTGTCTTAATCATTAAGCGGGTTTCTATGTAGGCACTCTGAATCCGCACCGTCTCTTCGTCCACGATGAATGCCAGGCGATCCCTGCCGCCCTTGCCCTGCACCCTAAACACAGCGTCTTTGACGAAGAAGTCTCGCACGTCCAACGCGGATACTTCGCCCACACGCATCCCCGTGGCAAAGAGCAGATCCACCAACGCCAGATTACGCAGCGCACGGTAATCGTGTGGGGAGGCTAAACAATCTCGAGAAGCTACTGAGCCCATCTTGTTCTGACCAATCTCAATGCCCGAACAATTTCGACGCGCACGGGCCAGCAGTGACCGCATCTCCCTCTCTGCTAGCGCGCGGGGCAATTGTTCCACCCGCCCGAGGCTTAGCTTGACGCGCCAGAAGGGGGATTCCGGCAGCACCCCTTTGCGCACCCAGTAAGAGCAGAAGACTTTGAGCACGACTATCAACTCGCTGCCTAAGAAAGCGAGCAACTGCACTAGGTCGGAAGTGTAGGCCGACTTCGTTTTCTTTGTTCGATGATGTGTTGAGAAATAGCCGCTCAAAAACTCGGTAATCGCCGCGTCAAGTCGCATGTCTATTGTGTAGGCACAAAATTCCGCACACTAATCCCTTCAAGATGAAAAAGCCCCGGTGAGTAGATTGAATATGGTAGGAGGTGAAAGCTGGGCGCGAGTGTAACGATTAGAGGCTGGTCATTCAAGTGCGCCGGGTAGGAATGCAGCCCCGATCGCGATTAAAGATATGAGACAAGCATTGTGAGATAACGTCGCTGACCACTGACGGTGTTCGTATACACGCAAATAAATTACATCAGGAAATCACCAGAAAATAATTGCACTTCATGGCAATTCACGGAATAATGCTGATGTTTTGAAAGTTAGTACTAACCGTTCCCTCACTTTGGATAACTAGGAATTATCGTGCAAACTCTCCGCGCGATATTGCGCCTCACGCGAGTAGATTCCTCACTGCTTAGCTTTCTCGCAATCTTCCTCCCGTTATCAGTAAGAACAAAAGACGTAGTCCTGAGTCTCAGCACAGCAATCCCATTGTTATTCATCGGCATGTGCACATTTATTGCCAACGACTTAGACGATATAGAAAAGGATAGAGTGAATCATCCGGAGCGCCCGCTACCCGCCCACCACCTCACTTCCACAGTCGCCGTAATTCTGTATTTCACCTTCCTGGCGGCGGCACTATTTTCGACGAGGCAATATGTTGCGCCAGACATTGCCTTTTTGTATTACACCCTCATCGCACTGTCGATAAGTTATGGCTATATAGTTGACTACGTCCCGAGCTTTAAGGCGCCTTACGTCGCAAGCGCCAGCTCAATCCCCGTCCTGATCGTGGCGACTTTATACCCCGGTGAGATGAGACTATATGCGATTGCCGCGTCTGTCTTCTTTCTCACCATAGGGAGAGAAATGTGCATGGACATTAAAGACCGATCTGGCGACGCCATGTCATTTATGCACAGATTTAGGCCGACGCCACTCGCTGTTGTCGCATTCTCTCTACAAGCGATAGGAGTACTCTTGCTGGCGACTCAAACACGTAAGCTAGGAGAGGTTGTTAACTTACTCGCAATGATTCTCTTACTTGCGCTGTCCGGTGTATATTGGTTCAAACTCGTGAGTTATAGATGGGCCATAATCCTGATGAAAATTCCGTTCTTTGTCGGCCTATACTTTCTGCTCTGAGGAGACCAGCAAGAAGTCACCGATCCAGGAGGGGTTGGAGCACCATGATTAAGATTGTGATCCCGATGGGCACATCGCTTAGCGTGAGCTGTAAGTTGTAGCGCAACTCGTCGCGGGACATCTTGTCCACCTCTATTAGGTAAGAGCGCTTTTCATACGGGCTTAATGCTTCATTCTGTAGCGCCTCTTGCAGCCTCTTTATCTCGACGTCAATAGACTGACTATACAGCTTTCGCAGTACGGCTCTGGGGTAGAAGTTAAAAATCAATAATACCGGCGTCGCAATAATCGCCGGGAGAAGAAGGAAGAGTTTGATACTCTGCCCCAATGTGCTGCCATACAAGAACGGTCCGTTGTAGTAGTTGCTGACGTGGACGTAAACGAAAATAATGGTCAGGGTCGAGGCCACATGAACATATGGGTTAATCGCATCAAGTTCCCGTTCTCGGAATAAGTTGCGTGTGACCGTTATAGGTAGTAACGAATGGAGCATCATCCCCGAGTACATGAGCTTGCGACCGATGTACGCGGCGACTCCGTATTCGGCACAAGCCGCAATGAGCATCAAGCCTTGTCCCAGTGTGGACAGCGGAAACTGGCTACACAGGAAAATAACGAACCCCAGTACGATTAATAAGGCAGAGAACCTGATCGTTACTTTTATATTCGCGAAGCGTCGCCTGTAGTAGCCATAATCCTCAGATAACTGCCCTTTGAAGGCCGCCTCAAGTGTATCCGGGATCACGTTTTGCAAGCGCCTAACGATAAGGGCTGTTCCGAGGATGAGGCCTAGCGAGATGATAGTCCTGAATGAAATGGTATAGGCGGCAAAGAAGCTTTGTGCCTCCGATTTGCCGTTTAAGTACCAGATGATACCTGAACCCAGCAGACCATAGGCGAGGCTTAGTACAAACCCTGCGTTAAGCATAAGCATGAGGCGGAATGGCGATGGCGACTGATTCGTCCCTTCGTTTTCCGTGTCGGACTCGCGCTCAGCCCCGGAACAAGTGTTGCTCTGGTTTGACTCCACGATAATTCCTAGTTATCAATACCTAATTCTGGTCGTCGGAACAGGCGCGCCAAATGCTTATGTAGCGACATACTCATCACCTGTCATATGTACCAAGAACTGGCTGCGAAGGAACGCTGTTCTGCACAGTACCCGAATGAGGTCATAACATAACCATGAAAGATGCGCTGATCCTCGTAAATGAGAAAGATGAAATGGTGGGTGTTGGTGAGAACTTCAAGGTTCACCGGTAGGGTCTTTTGCATCGATCTTTCTCAATATTCGTCCTCAACTTACATGGAGAATTGCTGTTGCTGCGTCGTGCTCTCGGTAAGTACCACTCTCCGGGATCGTGATCGAACACATGTTGCGGGCATCCGCAGCCTGATGAACAGGTCGTGGTCGCCGCTCAGCTAAGGCTGAAGGCCGAAATGGGTCTGGACGGTCGGCTTGAAGAGGTTGGGGGCTTTATCTATCGAGCCGATGTTGGTGATGGCATGATCGAACACGAGTTCGACCATCTATTGATAGGACATTCCGACCTCAATCCGACTCTAAACTTTGAGGAAGCTATTGTCTGGAAACGGGTTCACTTCGCGACGCTAGTAAGGGAACTTTCGATTGCCCAGAAGATTTTACCTACTGGCTGAGAGCCATAATAGATACTCAACTCCATAAGTTTCCGTCTCCCCTTGATAGTGCTGCGTGCTAGCTTGCTTAAAACGCCAACGCAGTAGCCGATACCTAAATGAAGTACGTCCGAGTTTAGATCTAGGCAGCCTTGGGGGAAACTTGATTCCAGTTAATGCTATGCCTATCTCAAATAAAGATGTCGCACGGTACTACAACACGCACCAAATCATCTACACACTCTTTTGGTCACGAACCGCTTTGCACTACGGATTTTGGTACGAGGACACGAATAGCCTTGCCGAGGCAGTCCTCAATACGAATAGATTCGTTATAGATGCTATGGCTATTGACTTCAATGACATTGTTCTTGACGCAGGTTGCGGCGTGGGAGGGACAAGCATTCATGTAGCAGAAACTACCGGGGCAAAAGTTGAAGGGGTCACCCTGTCAGATGTGCAGTTGAAAATAGCAAGAAAAAGGGTATCCAAGTCACCTGCGGCTAGTACTTTGTAAGGTTAGTTTTTAGATTTCACCTTTTCGTAATGGCGACTGAGTTTCTCCCGCGCCAAGTTCCTCACTCTAAAGATTCGCCGCTTATTCGTCCGCAGGCTTTACTTTCCTGCGCGTGCTCCTCTGCTTCTTCGAGCGAGCGGCGGGCTGCTTCTCCGGCTGCGGAGACCTCTCCGAACGCGCGGCTGGCGACTTCTTTGGCCGCGGGCTCGACTGCTTCTTCGTCCGCCGCCCGCCTCCTGACTCGGCCGGCGGTTCGGTCGCGCCGCCGCGCGGTTGATCCGGCAGGCCAGAGACGTTTTTGCGCGCCAGCATCAACTGCGTAATCTGCAAGAGCGGGAGCCGGCTGCTGCTGAGCGTCGGGAAGAGCGTCAACGCGAAGCGGAACGAGCCGTCGGCCGGGTAGTTGGCGAACCAGCTGACGACGTAGTCCGCGGCGTTCTCGGCGAGCGTGGCTGCGCCATCGAGCGTGATGCGCGTCGGTACGCCGAGGAAGATCGGAGTGACGGCCGGGGGCAGCCCGTCACCAATCGTCTGCGCATACTCGCCGTCGAGGCGGACGAATTGCTCCGTGCCGGGAACCGTCCCCTCGAAGAGCAGTGACAGCACGCGCTGGATGTGCGTCGCCAGCGTCTGCAACGGCGGCGACGAGAGCGCGGCCACGTCGAAGACGCGCGTGCGCAGCAACATCGGCGTGATGCGCGAGGCGAAGCGAATCTCCGGCGTCGAGTAGATGAAGTCAGGCGTCGTTGGGATGATCTGCCCCTCGGCGTCGCGCACGAGGTCGCGGTTACGGAAGACCTGCACGGCTGACCAGCCGTTCTGGTAGGCGGCGATGTCGAGCCCGTCGGCCAGCCCCCTGAAGATCGGCCGGCGCTGCCGCAGTTTCTCCGCCGCCTCGTAGGTGAGCGTCTCGCCGTCGCTCGTGAACTTGAACAGTTCCGAGTCTTGCGAGTCATAGGGCGTGCTCGTCCAGACGGTCGCCCCGTCGTCAATGGTCAGTTGCGGCGGCGGCAGTGGGATGAACTGCTTCGCGGCCGGGTCCCAAACCTTCGCCGTGCTCTTGCCGAGCGTGCGGCGCGCGATGAGCAGGCCGTCCACGTCTTGCTCCTGCACGGAGAAGGCGAACTCCGAAACCTGTGGCGCGGCGAACAGGGCGGCAAGCACGCGCTTGCGCTGCGAGCGCGCGTGCCAAAGCGCCCACGCGGCCGGCATCGGTTCTAAGAGCTTGTAGAAGTCGCCGACGAGCGTGCGTGCGCGTTTGTAGGCGTCGCTCGCCGGGTCGAGGTTGAGCTTTTCGGGGACGAGCACTTCGATCATCGTCTGGAGCATCTCGGGCCAGACCGAGACGAAGCGCGCGAGATAGTCGAAGAGGTCGAGCGGGCGCGCGGCGAGCGCGCCAATCGGTGACGTGTCGTCGAGGTTAAAGGTGACAGAGCAGTCGATGGTGTCCTGCGCGACCACGTCTTTCTCGTAGGTGAAGGCGTAGCTCCAGCGCTTCGCATCCTCGAACGCCTTGACCTGATCGTCGCCGTCGTCCGGCGTCGGCACGGCGTCCTGCGCGACGAGCGACGGGGCGGGCGGGATGGCGCGCAGGACGACGGGGATGTCGGCCGCGCCGATCCGCGTGTCAACCCTCGGCGCGCCCGGCTGCTCGCGGTCGAACGGGATGACGAAGGCGAGCCACGACGATGCGAGATACTCGCCGTCAACGCCCTTCGAAATGTCGTACTCGATGTTCGAGAGCTTGAAGTTGAGGTCGAGCGGCAGGTGCGACTGTGCCGTCGGGTCAACCACGGTCAGCGCCGTCGTGACGAAAGCGCTCTTCGGGGCGAGGACGGGCCGCGCGACCGTGAATGACCACGGTCGCGAGTCAGGCGTGGCGGCCGCCGCGGGGTTGAGCGTCGCGCCGATGCTCCCGTAGAAGCGCGGCGCGTACAGATTCTTGTCCGGGTCGTTGATGTACTTCGAAGAGACATCGGCGCGGAACTGGCAGACGGCCGAGACGATGTAGGCGTTCTCGGTTTTGGCGAGGATTTGCTGTCGCATCGTCTCCGACGCATCGTTGAATGGCGCTGAATCCTCCGGGTCAAGCGGCGGGATTTGGAGGATAGGCTCAAGCGTCTGCGAGATGTCGGCGGCGAGGTCGGCCTTTACCTTGAGGAGTTTTTGCAGGTAGCCGTTCTTCTCCGGATCGACGTGATCGATGAGGAACGCAGCACCCGCGAAGTCGGGCGAGAGGAAGCGGTCGAGCGCGGCCAGCGCCGTCCGTCCCCAAGTGTCCATTGCGATGCCGGAGAAGGCCGTCTCCTTCGAGTTGTTCCAATCGATGCCGGTCTGTGGGTCGTACTTGAGGATGGGAACGTCGCCGCGCGAGATGAGCACGTTCGAGAGCGGGCGCGGGGCGTAGTAGCGCGCCGGCCCCGTGACGGCAAAGCCGATGCCAGCGTCGGCGGACGAGCCGAGCTTCGTCCGCAGGCGCACGATCCAGACCGCCGGAGCGTCGGCCGCGTCGCGCTGCGAGCGCCCGCCTGCCACCTTGAGGAACACGTCGCCGTCAACGTAAGCCGCTTCGAGGTCTTGGGCGAACGCGGCGAGCGCCTGCGTCTCGGCCCCCGCCTTCGCAGCCGCGCGCGGCGAGACGAGCATGGAGATGCGCTCGGCGTTCGTGCCGATGAAGGCCACGTCTACCTGCGAGGCCGGGCGCGCGACGACGATTGACACTTCGAGCGCGAAGAGGTCGGCCGGATTCGCGGGCGCTACCTCGAACTCCGCCTGCGGCACGACGGGTAGCGGCGGCATCGTTCCGGCAGCGAGCGCGCCGAGATAGTCGGCCGCGGCCGAGGCGAAGGCGGCGAAGGCCGCCGTGTCAAGACCATGCGCCGCGCCGCCGTCCATCGTCGTGCTGACATAGAGCGAGACGCCGGGCGCGGAGAGCTGGCGCGCGATGGTGTGGAAGGCGACTTGATCGGCCAGCGCGCGCTGCTGCCAGGCTGGCACGTCGTTCGGATCGTGGGAGGGTGACGGCGGCGAGTCGGGCGTGTAGCGGCTCGCATCGAACGTGAAGGCGAGCGAGAGGACGCGTCGGCCCGTGTCTTCGCGGCGGTAGAAGCGGTAATCGACGCCGACACTCGGCCAGGAGCCGGGGCCGAGCAGCGCATCGGTGTAGGCGACGCACAGCGGCGCGTCGTTCTGCGGCTGTGGCGGCGCGAGCGCAGACTCCGTGATGGCCGACGCCGCGAGGTTGCCGAACATGTCGCGCAGGTCAAAGGCGATCTGGACGTAAGAGCCGGCGCCCGCGTAGGGGTCGCCCGCCTTCGCGCCCTTAGCGGCGGCGGCGACGTAGAGAGCTTGCGTGTACTTCCAGTCGGGCGCGGCGGCGAAGGCGTGCAGCGCGGCGCGAGTCGCAACGCCCGTCTCCCTGGTCGGGCCGACGGGGAGCGCGTCCGTCGTCGGGTTGAAGGCGACGTTCTCGGCCACGGAGAAGCCGAGGAGGTTGAACTGTGCGGCCAGCGTCGTCGCCGGGTCGCCACCGGAGCCGGGGTTGGCGCGGGTGAGGACGAAGCCGACGTTGCCCGGTGGCAGCGTCGGGATACGGTCAACGAGCTGATCGTCGAAGGTGAAAGTGTTGGGTGCGTTTACGGTCGAAGCGGCAAAGATTTTCGGCACCGCGCGGTTCGTGAGCGCGAGCGCCCCGGTGCCGACGCCGAACGCGTCGGAGAGCGCCGAGAGGCTCGCATGCTGCGCGCCCGTCCGCGAGATGTCGGGGATACGCAGCAGCGTGCGTGCGAAGAGCGGGTTGAACGAGACGCCGGGGTTGAGGTCTATGATCTGCTGCGCCGTCACGCCGTAAGCCTGCGCGATCTGCGTCAGCGTCTCGGTCGCGGGGTTGCCCTTCGTCGGGCCTTGCACTTGGTGGACGATGCCGCTGACCTTGAGCATCGCCGCGGGCGAGAGGCGCGCCTGCGCCGCGGCGACGCCGAGGGACGTCACCGGGATACGGTAGGCCGCGACGATGTCGTCGAGCGACTCCGTTCCCTGAGCGACATAGTTGACCTGCTGCGCGGCCGAGACGGCGGCGAGGTTGTATCGCGCCGGGTCGAAGCCGTCGCCAACGAGTACGGCGTTCGCGCCGCGGTGGACGACATCGCCGTCGGCCGCGTGCAGGATCATGAAGGTGACGGTGGCGGACTCGCCCTGCGCGAAGATCGTTTCGGGGAGGCCCGTCCCGTCGTCGCGTCGATAGGTCAGCGAGAAGCCGCCGCTGCGCGTGACGCTGGCCTCCCAGAGCAAGCGCAGGAAGTCGAGCGGGTCGTTGAGAATGCCGGTCAGTTTCGGCTGCGCTTGGGCCACGAGCGCGCCGCGCGCCGCGCGCGGGTTGGTCTCCGTAGAGAGGTTCGTCTTGACGAGGTAGGCGCGCACCTTCGAGAGGCCCGCGTCGGTGTAGCCGGTCGGCACCTGCCCCGTCGCGTTCGCGCCCGTCAGCAATTCGATGCCGGAGATGTTCGCCTGCGAGCCGGGCGTGACCAGGGCTTCGAGCAGGGCCGTGCCCGCCTCGTCGCTGCCGAAGACTTCGTAGGTATCGGGCAAGCTGTTATGGCGCTTGATCTCGACATCGACGACCGTGGCCCAGCCGTAGCGCCGGGGAGCCGTCTTCTCCGGCGGGTTGCCGGCCGAAGTCGCTTCGAGCGTGAAGGCGGGCAGCAGTTGTTTGGGCTCGGCCAGCGAGCGCGCCATCGCGTCGGGCACGAACCAGAGGCGCGGCGTCGCAGCGGCGGAAGAAGTGCCGCCGTCGAACGGGTAGATGATTGGCTCGGCCGCCTGCACAACGGCCGTGCGGCGCAGCGTGTAGCGGCGCGGGTCGTCGTGGAAGGTGGGGAGCGGCGTGATCGAGTCCACGTGCGCAGGGACGCCCTGCGCCGTGACGACAGCGGCGAACTGGCCGGCGAGCGACTTTGCAGAGGTGATGTCGAGTTGCACGGAGAGTGGCGACGGCCCGCCGCTGAACTCGATCCACGGCTGCGCCGAGTCGATGGAAAGTGTCGCCTGAGCAACCGAAGGCAGGTCGATTTGCTGCGAGTTGAGTTCGTAGAGCGCGGCGGGAGGGCCAAGCGGGGGGGTGGTGCCGGTCACCACGGGTGAAGGCGGCCGCATCCCGTAGAGGAGGAAGCGCGCGTTCGCGCCCGCCAAGTTGGCCGCGGCCTCCTTCGAGCGCATCCGTCCCAACAGCATCGCCGGCGAGAGCGCGATGAGATCGGGCACGGAGAGTTCGAGCTTCCCGTCGGGGTCGGCGTAGAGTTTGGGCACGTCGGCCGCCGCGGCGGCCACGTCCAACGGGTCGAGGCCGAAGGAGTTCGCCACGCCCGTCAGCGTGTCCTTGTCGGCCGTGGTGTAGCTGACGGTCGGCAGGACGAGGAGCGAGAGCGGGAGGATGGCGTCTGGCGCAGTCTTCAACGCGTCGGCGAGCGTCGTGTAGCTCCACCCCGTCTCGCCCGTGACGATGCGCGCGAACGTGTCGCCCGGCTGCGTCTTGTAGCTGAGCACTCCGGAAGTGAACTGCACGTCGGGGCGCAGGACGCCGCCCTGCGTGGCGTTCGCCGCGTCGGAGAGGACGGCGGCCGCATCAGTCACGCCGAAGCGCGAGACAACCTTGGCGAAGGTGTCGTCCGCAGCGAACTGGTAGTGGACGCGCGTGAGCGCGAGCGAGACCCCGGCGGCGAACGGCACGGTCTTGTTCGCCTCTGCGAGTTGCGCGACGGTGAGCGGATTTCCGAGCGCGACGAAGTCGTTGACGATGTCGGAGAGTTTTCTGCCGCCGTATGGATAGGCGTAAGCGTCCATCACTTCGAGCGCGGCCTTGGTCATGCCGCGCGCGAGCATCAGCACCACGTCCTCGAAGATGGCCGCCGCGTAGGAGGTCTGCGCGGACGTGCGCGCGGTCATCAGTTGCGGGGTCGGATTCCCACCGTTGTACTTCTTCTGTAGGTCGTTCTGGTAGCGGGCGGCGACTTGCTCGAAATAGGTGCGGAGCGCGTTGAGGTAGTCGTTGCCGACTTTGAGGCCATCGCCGAAGCGGCGGTTGATGTTACCCGCGACGAGCCGCAGTTCAGGGATAACGGGGAACGGCGCGGCGTTCTGGACGGTTTGGCCGGACTTGACGACGAACTTCAGGTGCGGATAGAGACCCGGCACGATGTCGTCGTCGTAGGAGATCGGCCGCTGGTCGGTCGTGTCGGTCAGGTAGGCATAGGCCGCCGCGATGCGGGCGCGCGTCACGGTCGTCTCAAGGAACGCGCGCCGCGTTGTGGCTTCGCCCGCGCCGCCGAACGAAGCGACGACCCACAGGAAAACCGCCTCGGCGAAACGCTCGAACGAGGTGGGCGCGGGCGGGAGCGGCTGGTTGGGCGGCGGGAGCGGCGGCGGCGGCGCGGTCGGGTCGGGCGCGTCGAGATAGAGCATCGCGGCGAGCTTGCCCTTGGCCGTCGTTGCGTCCGACGGGTTGCTCGCCACGCTCGGGTGCATGACGAAGGTGAGATCGATCTCAGCGCGGTCGTCGTCGGCCGCAGCGAGCGAGCGGAAGTCGAGCGCGGCCACGCAGGCGGCCATCGCTTCGCGCTGCGCGAGGAGCGCGGGCGGCGGCGGCGGCGGCCCGAGCGTCCCCCACGGGGCCGGGGTCGCCTTGCCGAGCGTGAACGACTGGCGGATCGTCATCTTGAACGAGAGGTGGATGGTGATCGAGAAGAGGCCGAGATCGATGGAGACCGAGAGCGAAACGTCAACGCTCGCCGTGAAGGCGACGAGGAGTGGTTGGTGCGCCTCGATGACGGCTTGCAGCGTGATAGTGACCGTCAGGTTCAAGCTGGCCTTGATGATGGCGAAGTCAATCGAGCCGTAAACCTTGCCGATGATCCCGATGGTGCCGGAGATTTTGTAGTAATAAGACTTGCCTACGTCGTGCGACGAGTTCGGGTCGGCGTCCGCCGCCGCGACGAGTGCGTGCGCGGGCATTAGGGCGTCGGATGCGTCCGCCGTGTCTGTCGGGCTCGCCGGCACCCAGCGGGCAATGATGCCCTCGACGATGCCGAAGACGGTGATGCTGATGCCCGCCTTCAAGATGCCCGCCGAGATGTCTTTGCCGAGGCCGAGCTGGAGTCCCAGTCCGAACTGGATGACGGGGTCGAACGTGCCGGGGACGGACGGCTTGCCGATGGCCGTCTGCGTCGCGCCCGAAAGCTTGGCGAAGTAGAAGCCGCCCGCGCCCGTGAACGGGAAATACTGCACGCCGAAGGAGCGCGAGAAGTCCATGTTCCACGGGAAGCCGAAGTCGATCTTGAAGTCACCGTTGGTGTAGACATCGAGCCCGACGATGGGCAGCGTGATGGCGAGCGCGCCGAACTGGAGGAAGCGCATCGCGTCGGGCAGCGTGAGCCTGATCTGATAGACACCGATGGTGTCGGTGATACGCTTGTAGAGGATTTCAAAGTCGAGGCCCTTGAAGGGGCCGGCCTTGTCGCCGGCGAGCGCGATGCGCAGTCCGTAGAGGAGCGGATCGACGAAGACGATCTCAAGCTCGACGGTCGAACCCATCACCAACAGGTGGAGGCCGACGAGCCACGGCGAGGAGGCGCTAAACGTCGGCCCGGCCGGCAGGCCGCTGCTCGGCGTGTCGGTGAACGAGGCGAGCAGCTTGATGGCCGCGTCGATGTTCTTCGACTTCTCGATGCCGGGGACGGTGACGCGCTGGCCGAGTGCGAGCAGGCGCAGGTCTATGGGCGCGCCGCCGGGCACGTCGGGCGGCTTGTCGAGCGGGTCGAAGGCGGGCACCTTCTCCCCGCCCACGAAGGTCGCGTCGAGCGCGACCATGATCTTTTCCTTCTTCTGGATCGAAAGGCCGTTGATCGTCAAGAAGCCAAGATTGATCGGACTCGGCAGGCTGTAATCGACGCTGACGGTCTTGGCGTTGAGGTCATAGACGATCTTGAGGCCGCGCAGGCTCAACTGGTTGAGCACGCTCCAAGGCGGCGGCAGGCGGTAGCCGTCGTCGCCGATGATCAGACCGACGAGTTGGCCGAGCAGCCCGCCGAGCGTCGCCTCGCCGACCGAGAAGGTGAGCAAGCTCTTCGTGATGTCATACTCGGCCTTGAAGGCACCCCAAGTGACGGTGACGACCTTGCTCGCGCCGCTCGTGAAGGCATAGCCGATGGAGACGCGCGCCCCGATGCCCGGAATGGTCGTGTCGAAGGAGAAGCCGGCGCTGGTCGTCGGCTTGTTGCCGCCGACGTGCTTGTAGTTGAAGTTAGCGTTAATAGTGTAAGTGCCGAGCGGGCCGAGGCTGATGTCGCGCAGTTGGATCGTCGCGGAGGTATCAATGGAGCCGGGCGCGCTGCCGCCAGTGTGGGCGGCGAGCCGTGCGTTGCTCAGGCGCACGTGATCGAGGAAGGACGGGACGGACGCGCCGGGGAAGAGGCGCTGCAAGAAGTTTTGGATGGAGACGGACGCGCCGGCCGGCATGGCGGCGAGGAAGTCCCAGCCCGCGCCGGTCGCGTACGTAGCCGTCACGCCGAGCGGAAGCCCCGCCATGGCGAGCACGGCACTAATGCTCGCGTCGTAGGTGCGCCCCGTCGTCGAGGCGTTCGACAAGATCGAGAACTGGAGCGAGTCAAGGACGAGCAGCCCTGAGCCGAGCGGGTCGAAGATGCCGTTGCCCGCGACGTAGAGCGCGAAGCTCTTGCGCGGGATGTCGAGCGCGACGCTGAAGTCGGTCAACAGGAAGTCTGTGCTCGAAGGCGGCGTCACCACGCCCTTGGTGATCGTCGAGAGCAACTTGGCGAGCGAGACGCCCTTGCCAGTGAAGGAGCCCCAGATTTGCAGGTCGGTCGAGATGCCGATCTGGAACTCGCCGTCGAACAACTCCGGGTAGAACTTGAACGACGCGACGAACTGGAGTTGGCTGTCCCAAGTGTCGCCGTCGCGCTGGAGCACCCAGATCACGTCGAACTCGTCGAGCGTGAACTGGTCGAAGAGTTGGATCGGCTTAGTCGAGCCGACGCGCGTGGTGAGCGTGTTGACGGCCGGCGGCGTGGCGATGGTGGTACGCGCTTCGAGGTCTTTGAAGGCGATGCTCTGTAGCGCCGTGCGCAGCGGGCCGGGCACGGCGTCGCCCCAGGACTGGCCGCCGACGAGCGCGAAGAGCGCGTCGGGCGTCATCGGCCGATCGGGGTCGGCGGCGACGCCGATGACCATCTCTATCGGCTTCTCGAAAATCAACGCCGTAAACTCCACCGCGACGCCGCTGCCGATGTCGAGCCACATCCCCAAGACGAAGACGACCGAGCGGCGGCCCGTCTGCGAGCCGTACTCCACGCGCAGTTCGACGAACGGCGAGGCGACGCGCAGTGGCCCGATGGCGACGAGCGTGCCGGCCAGTTTCGCGCGCACGCTGAGCGCGGGGATCACGCGCGAGGCGGTTACGTCGATAGGCCCGAAGAACGGGAAGGTGTCCTGCGAGAGCGACACGAAGCGGCGAATCTGATCGAGGACGCCCTTGATCCGCAGCACGCTGGCGAAGTTCAAGCCGGCGTCGAGCACGACCGTGGCGGGCGCGGCCTTGTATGAGTCGAAGTGCTCGGAGGCGAAGACGAAGGCGGGCGTCTCGTAAGGGACGTTGTCGAACGGGTAGCCGCCCATCGGCGGGAAGCTCGACGTGAACTTCCAGTCGGCGAGGGCGATCTCGGCCGTCACCTTAAGTGCCGACGCGCCCGCGTCCACGGTGAAGCGCAGATCGAGCGCGCTGTTGTCGAGCTTCAGCCGCGCGAAGGTCGAGGTTCCGGCCGTGATGCGGAGTTCATTCCCCGAAGGATCGGGAATTTCGTTGGGCTTGACTGAAAGCACCCACGACTCGTTTGCGGCCAGCCCGTAGGCGTCGCGCACGAGCGCGTCGTAGGTGTCGGGCAGCGTGAGGCCGGTGCCGTTGGTGAGCGTGGCGTGGTCGAGCGTGACGCCGCCGGAGGAGGCGAGCGCGCGCAAGCGTGTGGCTAGTTCTGGCAGGCCCATTTTAGAAGTCGAACACCAGCGGCATGTGATCACTCACGCCGAAGACGCGCGCGTAGTTGTCTATGTCGCGGAAGAGATCGACCTCGTCGTCGAAGGTCATCCCGGCCGGATTGTAGCCAAAGGGCGAGTTGAGCGACGCCGGGTTGCCGAGCGCCGACGCGTAAGCGAGCGCGCCCGGCGGTATGTTGGCCGGCGGCGCGGCGTAGGGGGCGCCGGTGACGAGGTTGGCGATGGTCTCGTTGGCGACCGCGCCGTTCCAGACGAACGCATTGTCGATGGAGTCGTACTGCCCGTGCAGGTCGCGCTGCGACATGTAGCCGAAAGCCGGATAGCCGTCTGTGTTCGAGGGCGTCGCGTTATGCACTTCGACCATGTGCGTGCTGAGGTAGCCGCGGGCCGGGTAGCCGGCCGGGAGCGCTGCGCCGCCGAGGGTGTCGACGACCTGCACGTAGTTGGCGGCGAAGGGCGCGTAGGCAACGGCCGTGGCCGCCGCCTCGAAGAGGCTCACGTTGAAGTCGCCGACGACGACGATGGTCTCATTAGGGCCGATGTTCTGCACTTCGAAGAGGTTGCCGGCGGTCTGCATGGCGAGCGTCGAGGCCGCTACGGCCGGGTTGGCGAGGTTCTGGCCGGGCGCGCCGTGGAAGGCGAGAATGCTGTAGTCTTGCCCGGCCGCCGAGTCGTAGAAGGTCGTGTTGAATGGCGAGCGCGTGCCCGGGCCGCCGAATGTGATGGGCACGGCCCCGCCGCCGCCGCCCCCGCCGCCCGCGAAGTAGCGCCACTGGCCGGCGAGCCGACGCTCCACCTGCCCCCCGTTGTAAAGACTCCCGCCGGGCACGACGCGGTTGTTGATCGGCTGCGAGAAGGCGTAGCGATACTGTATCGGATAGAGTGCGGCCGCAATACCCGGCGCGGCCGGCCCTGCGCCGCCCGGCCAGCGCCAAGGCCCCGTGAAGAAGAACGTCGGGGTGCGCAGGTAGTAAACGCCGATACCCTCCCCGGCATTGCCCGCCCCGCTGATGACGGGCGGGACGAGCGCCCACAGCGGGTTGTTGTTGTTGCGCAGGTAGCGCAGCAGCCTCATCGAGCCGTCGTCGCTGAGCAGCGTCCCGCCGCCCGTGTTCCCGGCGGGACGCGCCTCGATGATGACGATGATGTCGGGAGCGTTCGCCGTGATGGCGTTGAAGAGCACGTTGAGGTAGTTCTGCGCGTCGTTCCCGCCCCAATCCTCCTCTTCATCGCGCTTGCGCTTGCGCGCGCGGACCCAGAACTTGTCCTCGCTGAAGTGCTGGACATTCCAGTAGATCATTCGCGGCATCAGCGTTCTCCCATAGGCGCGAGCAACTCCGGCTTCTTCTCGCGGTTGATGGACGCGTACCAGCCGACTACGTCGCGCTGGCCCGGCTCCGGGTTCCCGTAAACGATGAAGGCGGTCGTGGTTCCCGGCGGTAGCGAGACGCCGAGCAGCGAGAGCGCGAGGTTCATCAGGCGCAAGACGAAGGTAGACGAGATGGGATCGCGGTAGAGCAGGATGCGGTCGATCGTCAGCTTGAGCACGCCTTGGAGCGAGAGGGCGCTCGTGTTGCCGCCGCCCGTGCCCGGCAACGCGAGCCCCACGAAGACGCGGAAGCCGGGGTCGGCACTGCCCGCCCCCCACGCAACGAGCAGCCGCGCCGTGAATCCCACCGTCGCCGCTAGCGCGCCGGGCGTGCCGAGGTCGAGCGTGTAAACGAGTGCGTACCACGAGTCGCCGAGCGGGTCGGCCGGCAGCGACGGCATGTTGACGGTCAGGTAGCCGAGGTCGCGCGGCGAACCCGTGCCCGAAGTGATCCCGGCCAGCGTCAGCGGCATCCGCGCGTAGAAGCTGGTGGGCCGCGACTGCTGCACCGTCGGCGCGAACGTCATCTGGTCAATAAGGAAGGCGAAGGTCGGTGAGCCGGGCGAGGCCGTGTCGAACGTCATGTCGAGGTGAAGCTCGGAGAACGGCAGGCCCGACCCGCGCGGGTCGTTGCCCGTCCCTTCGCCGCCGAACGAGAGCAGGTCGAACGGGGCGCTCGTCGTGCCGTCGGAAGTCTGGAGCACGGTGAAGTCGAGGAAGCCGCTGAAGGTGAAGCGCGAGAGGACGGTGCCGCTCGCGGGCGCGCGCAACGTGGCGAAACTCGCGCTCACGATCTCGAACCCGCGCCAGAGGTTGCTTAGCGGCAGGAAGCGCGCGTCGGCGTTGGTCTTGAAGACGTAGGTGCCGACGCCGTCGTGGTTCTGGTACTGGCCGTCGAGCACGAGCGAGTTGCTCGGCGCGACGACGCCGTCGAGCGAGAGTGCGCCGACCTGCTCGCCGAAGACGCGGTTGAGCGTGATCTGCGACTTGCTGGAGAAGGCCGCGATCTCGGCGTTGACGAAGAGCGTCTTGAGCGTGAGGACGTGGAAGGCGTAGTCAACCTGCCCGGCGACGGGGATCGGCAGATCAGGGTTCGCGCCGGCCGCGAGGTTGTCGGCGTAGCCGGGATCGACGTAGTAGACGGTGGCGAAGACCGAACTGTTGCCGTCGGACTTGAACCCGCCGCCCGACGTGTCCACGAAGCTGATGTCCACGCCGACATGGTGCGCGTTGAACTGCGTCAGGTCGATGCCGGCGACGAGGCCGCGCAACTCCTGCGGCAAGGCGGAGGCGTCCACGTCCACGCGTAGCGCTAGGATGCCGCGCCACGCGTCGCTCTTCACGGCGTTGACGAAGCGCCGGAAGTACGCTCCGTCCTGCCCTTGCGCGAGCCGCTCGGCGTCGTTGACGTAGGCGCGAAGCCAAGCGGCGACCGAGTCGGGGTCGGCGTTGAAGTCGGCCGCGGCCGTCCAGCGCGCCGCGTCGTCAATGCGCGAGTCGAGCGAGCCGTCGCAGAACTTGAAGATAAGCACGTTGCGGAAGTCGCCTGGGTTCGAGCCCTCGCCGACGCGGACGTTGAAGGGCCACCCCTGCGGCGCCAACTCGCTCTCGAACTTGGTGCCGGCGCCGCCCGGCCCGCCGCTAGTCCAGGGCACGCGGGGCTGCGTGATTACGAGGAACTGTTGGTTCGTCTGGAAGGCCGCGCGCAACGTGGGGTCAACGTCCTCGAAGGCGAGCGTCGTCACCGTCGGCGGCGTCTTCGCGGGGTCGGGCGACCAAGAGGTCTGCGCAAGGTGGAGCCTCTTCCACGCGCCGGTGCCGTCGGTCGTCAGATCGACGACAAAGCCTTGCGGCGTCGTCACGCGCGGCGGCGTAGGCAACGGGGCGGCCGAATCGTGCGTCGGCGTTTGCCCGTGCGCCTTGATGCGCACGCGCCGCTCGACCGAGACCACGTCCGATTCGAGCTGCGCCACGTCCGCCTGTTTGAACGTGTCGGGGTGCGCGCCGAAGGCGACCGCTCCGTAGCCGACCATCGGGAACGAGCCGGCGGCCGAAGAGTCCCTCAGCACGCAGGCCGGCACCTCGCGGTGTTCGAGGTAAGTCGTCGGGCTGCTCCCCGAAGCGTAGAGCGCGCTCCCTTGCGGCTGCGCGAGGTAAGTCGGCGCGGGGCCGGTCGTGCTCCCGGACTTGGCCGTGATGGTCGTCCATGCCGTCAGGTAGCGATCCGTCAGGCGCGGCGTGTTCTGCGCGGCCGAGGCGTTAGCGAGTAGCGGCGAGAAGGCCGGCTGGTCGGGGTGGAAGGTCAGGACGGAGCCGGGCGGATCGAAGATGACGTTTTCCAGCGGCGAGAGCCCGCACATGACGCGTGTGGCCGGCGGTTGCGAACTGCCGGCGGCGAGCGCGAACGGCCCCGACGGCACGAAGTAGTAGAAGTTCTGCTGCGCGTCTGAAGGGCGGGCGATGCTGACAGTGTCTTGCTGCAAAACAAGCGACGACGCGCCGACGACGGGAACGACGTTCACGCCGTGGACGAATGTGTCGCGCAGCGTGCTCTGCATGGGCACGCATGCCGTGCCGTCGCCCGCGAACGTGAAGGCCGTGCGGTCGTGCGCGAGCGGGCGCAGCAGGTCAATGCTGACGTTGAAGGGCACGGGCGAGCCGTCCACGGTCGGCCCGAAGACGGGGTAGCGCTGGCTGAGGATGCGCCCGGCGCGCTCGGTGAAATACTTGAGACCCACGTCCAAGAGCGTAAAGTCGTCGTTGACGGGAACGTTCGAGTAAAGGAGCGTGACGCCGAAGCCGAAAGCCCCGGCGGAGGGGCCGTCGAGCGGGAGGAGCACGTCGGAGGTCAGCGTCGTGATGTTCTTCGAAGCGTACTTGTTCGAGACCAAGTAGATGATGTCGGCCCCATAGGGGGAGAAGCGTAGCGCCGACCTGCTCACGTCGCCGTAGATGAGCGCGTTCTGCGTGAGGACGATGCCGACGTTGCGCGCCGCCGCCGTGGTCATCCTGACGATCTGGCCGGGCTGCGCAGGGTCTTGCGAGGTCGTGAAGAAGGGCACGACGCCGGGGCAGGCGGTCGGGTCGTTGGAGGTCGGGTCGCCGACGAAGAGGTAGCGGTAGGTGAAGTTGGTCTGCGAGTTAAGACTCTGGACGGCCTGAATGAACGCGGCGAGGTAGGCGGCCGGGTCGACGGGGCGAGAGAGGGCGACGACGTAGAGGCCGCCGTTGTCGCCAAGCCGCGGGTTGCCGATGTAGTTCGACCAAGACTCGGCAAAGGAGAGAGCGGCGGGCGGGGGCGCAGGCTGCGGCAGCGGCGGCTTGAACCCGACGAAGGCTAACCACCCGCCCGCACCTTGGGCGACAGGGCGCTCATAGAGCGTCGCGAGCGTCGCGTCTGCGACGAGGGAAAAGAATGGCTGCTCGCCCGCGTCAGTCAGCATCACTCATCTCTTGACAAAGCGAGGGACTGGTTGCCCCGTGTGAAGCCCACGAACCCGCAGATCTCAGATCGCTCACATAGGCTCGGAGACGGACGTTGAAGACGGCGGGCCGGGTCGCGCGCTGGTGCATCAG
>JAIVJZ010000012.1 GCA_020199775.1 Acidobacteriota bacterium | reverse complement strand
CTTGGGCTTCGTCCCTCAATATCCGAGGAAGGGATAAATAAGGGCATAAGTTTCACGACGTTTCACGCAGTCTAAATAGGTAAGGCTGGGAGAGGTGAGGTGATAGACGGGAAGGGTTTTTCTACTTTCTCGTAATATTTAAGGTAAACGGAGTTTTCTTGATATTGATGATAGTCTTATCACATGGTTTAGAGCCTTCGCGCCGGTAGCTCTATACGCTCAGTCGGGTTAGTGTCGCAGCCCTTTCATGATACGGGCGTTGCCTTCAAGCGTGGCCGTGGTCTGGTTCGCGTCGGCGGCCAAAGACCAGCGGTCATGCTCGAATGTTCCACCGAGGATGATGCCGTCTCTGCGTGGGAACATGTAAATGGAATCGCTGAGGTAACAATAATCCACCTCGGGTTGCGGCAGCAGCACCTCAAGTTGGCCGCGCACCGGGATCAGCCTATCGTCGCCGAACAACACCCTAGCCCCAAGGCCGGTGCAATTCACGACGACCGATTCGCGCAACGCCGCAATCTCCTCCCGGCCGCGAAACTCCTGCACCACGATTTTCCCGCCGGCCAAATGAAAATCGCGCAGCAGGGCATTCAGGTAGACGGCGGGCTCAATCACCATCGTGTTGAACTGCGTGACGTGCGGGAAGCCAAAGTCGCCGCGTTGATCTCGATAGATGCGAGTTTCGGGGTAAAGCTGTGCGCCGCCGATTAATTCGGGATTTTGTGGAGGGTCATTTCTCAGCAGCAAAGTCTCGACCCACCGCACGCCATATTCCGCGCCAACAAAATCCTGGAACGCTCGATGCGAAATCCGGCAGGCGAGTTTGAACTTCTCGACGAACGCCTGATCGACTTTTTGCGAATTGAACGACGTCGTGGGGTACCACAGCGCGCCGGCCACGTTGGATGTGGTCTCCGGCGGTTGCTCCTTCGCGTAGATGGTCACCCGACCGCCTCTGCGCTGGAGCAGTCGGGCGGTTGATAAACCCATGACGCCGCATCCGATCACTGCGTAGCTGCCCTGCCCGGTCTCGCGCGCGAGGTCGGCAGCCATCGACGCGGTGCCCCATGAGAGGGTCACGCCCGCGCCGCCGTGGCCGTAATTGTGAACGATGAGCTTATCGCCCAACCGCTCCGCGCCGACGACGAAACCCTGCGGACGATACGGCCTGAGACCGACGACCGTGCGGATCAGCCGCTCTCTGGAAATTTTGACCGTGGCAAAGCGTCGCTTTTGATCGAGCCCGGCGGCGGCTGTGTATAGAGAGGGAAGAGACGTTTGCCCTAAGGCGAAGACGCCCGCCCCGAGCGCAGACTTTAAGAAACTCCGTCGGCGCATGTCCTGTCTGAGCATGATTGATGACCACCCTTTATGCGGTGTGACAGGAGAGTTAACCCGCGTCGAGCATAAAACATCCAAACGGGGGAAACAAGACAACGTCGAAACCGCCGCTCTCAAGCGAGACACTTCCGCCCTCGACGAAACTGCTATTGCGCGGGCGGTGAGGCTACTGCTAAACTCCGGCTCGCGTAGCGGGCTCTCGACTTACAGTGTCGGCGATTCGGATGACTCACAGCCGCTCGGCCTTTGCCGCTCATATACTCTCCGCCCGCCGCCCCGGCATGGAAAACATCGTCCGGCAGTCGCGCCCGGACATTCCACCCCGCATCGTAGGAGCACAGCCTTGACGAGCAGGAGCATGTATTTCAAACAGGACGTTGTAGTTGAGCCATTGTTCAATCAGTGGTACGCCTGGAGCAATCTCATCCTGCCGGCCTCATACGCGATGAGCCTACGTCAAGTCTATGACTGCGCAGCCTTACACGGGCAGTCACGCATCGATGACCGATGCGGAGAAGGATCACATAGGCTTGTCGCACAGTCTCGTCCGGCTTTGCTTCGGCTTAGAGGAGACTACAGACCCACGGCGCGATCCGCGGGATGTCCTCGCCTCGCTCGAACAACCTGTTCCAAGTAAGGTCATGGTGTAAAGTGCAGAACAAAATTGGCTGAATGGCAGACTTTGCGGGGGCGGTGCCGGTAGAAAGTCTCCTGCCGGTTCGTTGTGGAATGCTATCAGCGATTTTCGAATGCGCGCTCGCCCGACTAGCTAAGCGCATGTGACTTGACATCATTCGATTAGCGTCTCGGGCGAGATAGCCAAACTCGGTGCTGACAGCCCCGTTCGAGTCACGTTGAATGTGATGCTGGTAAGGTTGAAAGCTCACAGGCGCGGTCATGCGGACGGCCGTCGCGCAGATAAGCTTTTGCGCGCCGCCAACGGGCGCGAGGATGCCGCTTTCAGTTCGCGACATTAAGCAATCCATCCGACGTGCCTTCGCGCGTCAGAATAATCTTTGCAAAGTAATCCGCGCTCTCGCTTGATTAACTCGCAGTTCATCTTCTGTCTGGTTGATTCGAGGTGAAACGAATGCCTGAAAATGAAGCTCTCATGCGGTATGTCATCTATCCCGGCGTAGGGATCGCGCGGGTCGGTAACGCCGTCGAGGAATATTTCATCGGGCCGGAAGCGCCCGGCCAGACACCTCAGGCCGAAGGCGGTTTCAAGGACGCCGAGGGACGCGTCAAGCGGCAGGCCGCGAGGTTTCGCATCTACGGCCTGAACGAAGCGGGACGCGCGGTGAAGGAGATTACGGCCGACACGGCCGAAATCTCCTGGCGCGTGCATCCGGCTAATCGCAAGGCGGGCTGGTATCAATTCAACAACGCGATGGACTTGGGCGACTACGCCATGGAAGCAAGGTATCGCAACCAGGACATTCTGGGCGACGAGCGCGAAACGCTGATTATCGATCCGGGGTCTCGTACCATCGGCGGTCGCGATGCGTCGGGAGCGGTATTCGACACCGGCGAGTTCATGGGAAAGACCGTGTACTTGGGCGAACTGCGGACGGACGAGGCCGGGCGTTTACTGGTCTTGGGAGGCTTCGGACATTCCGCTTCACAGAACAACGCCCCGGCCACGACGTTCGCCAACAACGACGGGTGGCATGACGACATCTCGGACGGGACGGTGCGCGCCTCCGTCAAGATTGACGGCACGGAGTATGAGGCGGAACCGGCGATGGTCGCCGTCACGCCGCCGAACTTCGGCCCCGGACTATACGGCGTCGTGACCTTGTACGATGTCGTCTTCGACCTTTTTTGCCGTGAATTTGCACAGGAGCAAAAATGGCAGGAGGAAGCTTCGCGACGCCCTCTATTCTGGCGAGATATTTATCCGGTATTCGAGCGGCTGGTGAATAGCCAGTGGGTCAACGGCGGGATAGATTTTTTGTTCGGCCCGTTCTCGCCGTCGAATCTGACCTCGCCCGCGTTGTTGGAGAAGCTGGCAAGCCCCGCCGAAGAATTCAAAGAACTCCGCACGGCATTCTTCAAATGGCTGCGTAATTTTGAGGACGTTTTAGGCACGGAGGAAGGCGCGCGGATACCACCCTTCTACGGCGACGGGTTCGGTGATTTCACAGACCTCGGCATGGACGGCTTAGCCCTCACCGGAACGCAATACAGGTTAATGGAACAATGGGCGGAAGGGAATTTCGACCCCGACCCGAAATATCGCGAGAGACCCGCGCGGCTTGAGGATTATCCGCTCGACGAGCAACCGCGGGCGCTCGACGAAGCCAATCTGGAAAGCTGCCTCGGCGGCCCTTTCCATCCGGGCATCGAACTGACCTGGACGATGCGCCGGGCGAGCATGTGGAAAGAGCCTTTCCGTCTCAACATCCTGCCGGAAGGGGAATCGCCCCGCGACGACTTCGGCCCGATTCTCCGGCCGGACGTGGCTCTGGGGGCGGACGGCGCAACCTCTGCGAGCGGCCCCGGCACGTTGACACGTTGGATGGGTGTGCCCTGGCAGACCGACGAGGCCAGCTGTCTCTCCGGTTATGACATCGCCACCTACCTGCGCCTGCCCTCCTTCTGGGCGGCCAGAGTCCCGAATCAGGTGATGAGCGAACTGGCCTACAAACGTGTGCAGGACACGAGCCTGCCCTTCGGCCAACGGCTGAAGCACTTTAACTACCGGCAGGAATGGCTGCGTTACTTCGGCCCGTCTTATCAGCAGCGCATTAACCAGAATGTCGCACAATGGCATAAGGTGGGCCTCGTCACCGAGCAACAAGCCCCGGCCGACCACGCGGAGTTGGGCTTGCCCGAACGGATGTGGATCGAGACCGACCTCGCCGAAAAGTTCACTGCCGGCGACGCGACTTGGCAGCAGATATTGATCGCGGAGAACGCCGTGCCCAAAGAGCACGCGCCGCGGGCGGCCACTGCACTCAAGGCGGAGAAGGAGCAGGTTCCCGTCCGGTCGCGCCGCCGCGTGCTTCGACGCAATGAACTATAAATGGCCTCGGTCTCAGAGTCTCGACGGGTCGTTGTCGTCGGCGGCGGGGCGGCCGGCGCGTCCGTCGCGATCAACCTCGCGAGTCATGGGCTGAAGCCGATGGTCTTAGAGACACTGCGAGAACCGGAGTCCAAGGTGGGCGAATGTCTGCCCCCGACCGCAGCCCCGATTCTGCAACGGTTGGGTCTCGCGGATCAGTTACAGCGCGACGGCCACCTTCCTTCGTATGGCAACCGATCAGTGTGGGGCGCGCCCGCGCCCGTCGAGAGAGATTTCATATTCGGCACGCAAGGCCACGGGTGGCAACTCGACAGGGCTAGATTTGAAGCCCGCTTAATGGACAGGGCGCGCGCGGAAGGTGTGGATTGGCGCGGCGGCGTCCGGCTGGTCGAGTGCGTATGGCGGGATGAATGCTGGACGTTGATCGTCAGAACGTCATCGGGCGATGCGACGCTCGAAGCCGATTTTGTGGTAGACGCCACGGGGCGCGCGTCCCGTCTCGCGCGCCGGTTGGGCGCACGGCAACTGCGCTACGACCGCCTCGTCGGCACGGCGTGCTTGCTGAAATCCCGAAGCGGTAATGGAATCAAAGATTCCTTCACCCTCGTGGAGGCGGTTCGCTCCGGCTGGTGGTACTCGGCGCGTCTGCCGGACGAGAAGTTAATGGCCGTCTTTTTTACCGATCACGACCTCTTGGATCACGAAGTTCTCAAGGCGGACGGCTGGTTCGCTCTGCTTCGCGAAACCGAGCATACCGGCAGACGCGTCCGCGAAGGCGACTACGATCCATTGGCCGAGCCTCGCGTCCTCGCGGCTCACGGAAGCTGCCTCGACGTGGTTGCCGGAGAACGCTGGCTGGCGGTTGGGGACGCGGCCGCCGCTTATGATCCGCTCTCGTCTTACGGCATCAGCGCGGCGTTGGGCGCCGGTGTCTATGCCGCTTCCGCCATCGTCGATTCTTTAGCGGGCAGCCGCGACGCTCTGCCCGCTTATCGAAGAATCATCGAGCAATCATTCGCGCAGTATTTGATCCGCCACGAAGAGTACTATGCCCTCGAACGACGTTGGCTTGATGAGTTGTTCTGGAAACGTCGCCACGAGCCGGTTGCACAAAGGGCTTAGAGTAGAGAGGCTTTATGTTCATACAACGTCAGTTTCTCCTCGCCTGCGCGCTCGCTTTCGGCACTGCGTTATTTGCGCTCGCCGGCGGGCCGGGACAGGAAAAGGGCGCGCGGCAGCCAAGTCCGACTGCGCCTGCTCCCGTCAAGCTTGAGCCTTGCGAAGTGGCCGGGGCGAGGGAGGGCGTGAAGGAGAAGGTGCGCTGCGGGACGTATGAAGTCTTCGAGAACCGTGCCCGGAAGAGCGGTCGCAAGATCGCGCTCAAGATCGTCGTCTTCCCGGCCACGGGTCAAGACAGAGCGGCCGATCCCTTTTTCTACATCCCCGGCGGCCCCGGCTCGTCCGCGACGGAGGATGCCCCCTACATCGCGCAGGAGTTTGCGAGGATTCGCGAACGCCGCGACCTCGTCTTTCTGGATCAGCGCGGCACCGGAGGCTCGAACCCGCTCAACTGCGTTCTTTTCAACCCCTCGTCCCTGCAAAGCTATCTGGGCGTTTACTTCCCGCTCGAAGACGTGCGCAAGTGCCGCGAGCAGTTAGAACCCAAAGCCGACCTCAAGCTCTACACGACGCCCATCGCGATGGACGATCTGGATGAAGTGCGCGCCGCGCTCGGCTATGAACGCATTAACATCTTCGGCGGTTCTTACGGCACGCGCGCCGCGCAGGTCTATCTGAAACGTCATCCGAAGCACGTCCGCGCGCTCGTTCTGCACGGAGTCTCGCCGACCGGCCAATTCATGCCGCGCGATTTTCCGCAGCACACGGAGCGTGCGCTCAACGGGGTCTTGGACGAGTGCGCCGCAGACGAGCCTTGTCGCGCCGCCTTTCCCAATCTGCGCGCCGAAACGAAGGCTGTGCTTGAAAGATTACTGCGCGGGGCGGTCGAAGTTGCCGTTAAGCACCCGCGGACGGGCGTCGTCGCGCGCGTCGAACTCTCGCGCGATCTGGCCGGGGAAGCTATCCGCTACATGCTCTATCAGTCGGGCGCGGCGAGCCGGATTCCACTCTTCCTACATCTGGCCGCGCAGGGCGACTTCACGCCGCTCGCCGAAGCAGCGATCTTTTATCGACAGCAGATCGTCGCCACGGGCAGCAACGGCATGTACCTTTCCGTCACCTGCGCCGAAGACCTGCCGCGGATCAACCCCGGCGAAGGCGAGCGCAATGCGGCGCACACATTTCTGGGCGACTACCGCCTTCGCCAGCAACGCGCCGCCTGCGCTCTCTGGCCGCGCGGGGAGATTCCCGCAGACTACGCCGAACCCACGCGAGCCGATGTGCCCGCGCTGATTTTCACAGGCCAGTGGGATCCTGTGACGCCGCCTGTCTACGGCGACATGACGGCCAAACATCTTACCAACAGCCTGCATCTCGTCGTCCCGCACGGCGGCCATGGCTTCAACGGGCTCGACGGACTCGCCTGCATCCAGAATCTCATCATCGACTTTATCAATCGAGGCGCGACTAAAGGGCTGGACACTTCCTGCGTGAGCCGCATCCGCCGTAAAGGTTTTCTCCTGAAACTGGCGGAGCCTAAGAAGTCGCCTTGACGATTGAACGGGATCAAAGTTGAAAGTGTCCGCTGTGGATAAGATTAACATGCTCCGTTGATAGGTCTTGACGCCGTTATTTCACGACTTCGTTATTTCGCGGCTGCCGTCACCACATCACGAAAAAATTCCTCTTGACGACCATCAGGCTTTCAAGGTAGTCTGCTCCCGCTTCGTCTGAACGGATGTTCGATGTCGGGACTCATCTTCCTGCCACTCTTCATCTTCCAATTCACAGTTGTAAGGAATTAATGTTATCCGGTCTTCACTCGGTGCGGCATGCCCACGTCGAAATGCTCACACGCTTTTCCACCTGATCGTGTTCCGGGTTCTGGAATAAGACACTAAACTCAATCGATACTCCTTACAGTAACTAAAGCCCGGTCATTATGTATCGGTGACAACGGGGCTTATTTCACGCTCCACACTCGGTGTGGGAAGGCTCTCACAGGGAACTCCCGGTAATCTCAATCTTTAGCACAAACCTGTCCGCCGCCTGTTCATGAAGGCGCCGCCAACTCATGAGGCCGCGCGGACTGAAGAACGAATCATGTTCAAAACTAACAATCCGATGACAAGAAAATCACGCATTTTAAAGTTTTCCGCCCTGGGACTGTTGACCGCCTGTGTTATCACGGCGGGCGCGGCGCGCCTGCGTATTGTGCGTGGAGCGTCCGCCGAAACCGGAATCGTAACGCCCCCGGCAGCCAGTGAACGCGGCCTCGACCCCGTTTCTGCTTCGGAACGCGCTGGCCGCCAACCGGCCTTTACCATCACCTTGACACGCACCACTTCCACGCCGGACGGCCAGTCGCGCCTGCTTCAGACCAGCAAGCGTTACCAGCGAGCGGACGGTGCGTACAAAATCGTTCACACCTTCCCCGGCCGGGGGGGTGCCGCCGACAGGGTAGAAATTGTTTTGGGCTTGGCGGGGTTAGGGGCTTTCCGCCTGGATGAAGAACAGAGGCGACTCATCTTCATCTCGCCCATGGTGGAGGAGCAACCCGAAGACGTGGAGACCTACCTGCGCGACGACCCGCGCTTCAACCGGGAGGAAAACGTGCAGGGACAACACTCCATCGTCTGGCGCACGTCAACGCCGCGCGATGCGGGATTCATCGAAGAGTATCGCGCCCCCGCGCTCGGCGGGCTCTTAATCAAGCGCGTCGAAGAGTCGGCGCGCGGCCGCCAAGCGCTGGAGACGACCGAAATTGAAATGGCCGAACCTGCCGCCAGTCTCTTCCATGATCTTTATCAGTATCCCGCGGACTACACGCGCTACGAACAAAGTATCGAGCAAGCGGAGCGTGCGCAGCAGCGTGATACCGCACGGGTCATGCGGGAACTCTTGCGCCGAATGAAGACGTTCAAGCTTGACAGGCGTTGAAGACATTGGGGCGTCTCACCGCGCCCCGTCCGCAGCGCCTATATTTACTCACTCACCATTCCTACATCCTAGAGGTCTCATACTCATGCATAACGCCCTCGCTCGCCTCGGACACTTGTGCCTTGTTTCTCCCTCTCCCTTCACGCAGCACACGGTTATGCGCCGCCGCGCTCTCAGATTACTCGCCGCGCTCGTGTGCCTGTCGTCACTGTTGATGACCGCCACGGCGCAGGACAAACAGTACACGGATAACAAGCCGGATCAAGCGCTCAAAAGCGACGCGCGCGTTGACCCTTCGACGCTGGGGATGAGTCTCGGCGTATCCCTCAGCGGCTCTCCGGGGCGCGCGGGGGCGTCGCTGCCCGTCTCCCTGCGCTACTCTTCAAAGCAATGGCGCATCGAGTACGGGATGTCGTGGCAGTCCTACATCAACTACAACACCTGGACGCATCCCAGGTTCTCGGAAAACTCCATTGCCGGGTGGACGAGCAGCCTTGAGCCGCCCCGCATCGAGTTCACAGGGCAGAATCAACTCTACAATGCGATGGGCGCACCGGCCAGCGACGACATCGACAACACGGAAGACTACGTCTGCTACGTCCGCCGCATCAACGTGCATCTGCCGGACGGCTCCAGCCACGAGTTGCGCAAGGACGACACCCCGGTGTGCTACTACCGTAGCGACCCCACTTTCCAGTCCGACTTCACGGGTACTTTCTACGCGGTGGACGGCTCACGGACGCGTTATGATGCCGACGCGGGCGTGCTCTATCTCGCCGACGGCGGGCGTTACATCTTCGGCGCGTACCAGAGCGTGACGCGTTACCAGAACCACATGCTCGACGGGCGTTGGGGAACGACCTATATCGACCGCAACGGCAACACGCTCACCTACAACATGAGCACGAAGACGTGGACGGACACGCTCGGGCGCAGCTTCGTCAACCCGTTGCCCGACAATCCGACGGTGGGCGATCAGACTTACAGCGTGCCGGGCATGAATGGCACTACTGTTAACTACACGTTGCGCTGGCGGCTGCTTGCCGATGCCCTGAGCGTTCCGGGCGACCCGCTGCGCTACACTTCGAACCGGCGTTGCAATGCTCCCAATCAATACACGACCGTCTCGCCTTACCTGTTCGACTCCAGTTACCCCGTGCATGTCTGCGCCGCCGCCGATCTTTTCAACCCGGTCGTGCTGGCCGAGGTGGTGCTGCCGACGGGTCAGTCGTATCAGTACAAGTACAACGTCTGGGGCGAAATCGATAAGGTCATCGAGCCGGGCGGCGGCTACGAGCGTTTCCGGTATGCCGGGGTGCCGACGCTTGGCGATACCAACTACCCGTATGATCAGGCCAATCGCGGCGTGGTCGAGCGATGGACAAGCCCGAGCGGCAGCGGCTCGGAGGAGGCCACGCATCACTGGCTGTACTCGCTGACGATGGCGAGCGGTGTCGGGACTTCCACGACGACCGCGCCGGACGGCACGCGGGGCGAAAGTTTGCTCTATGGCAGCCCAAATGGCTCTAACTACGGTTTTGAGAACCCGTTGGCGGGAATGCCCTACGAGGAGCGCACCTACAATGCCGCGAATCAGATGTTACGTCGCGCGCTGACACAGTGGTCAACCGTGACGCCCGCGGGCAGCAGCTACCCGCGCAATCCGCACGTCACCAAAGCGGTCAATCTCATCCTCGATACCGGCGGCAATGCCCTCGTCTCGACAAAGACGATGGCTCATGATGCCGATCAGAACGTCATCTCCACCACCAACTACGACTTCGCATCGGTCGCCCTCTCTACGGCACAGAGCGGAACCATTAATCAGATGCCGACCGGAACGACGGTGCGCACGGACGAGACGACCTATCTGGTTAACGATGCGACCATCCCGGCGGCGACGCGCGATGCTTACCGGGCGCGCAACCTGCTGGAACTACCATCCTCTATGCGGGTGAAGAATGCCGCCAACGCGGTCGTCTCACAGAGCGAGATTAAATATGATGAAGCCGCCTATCCGCTGCTGACATACGGCGGGGTGACGGGCTGGAATGATCCGGGGACGACGGTGCGCGGCAACATGACGACGACGCGGACATGGCTCGACACGACGAGTTCATGGGTCGAGATGCACACGCAGTACGATCAGTGCGGTAGTGTGCGAAAGACATGGGACGGCAGAGGCAACCAGTCGGCGGTAGAGTATTCGCCGGACTACCATTATGCTTACCCGACGCACGCCATCTCGGCTGTTCCTGATCCGGCCAACGTGCGTGCTACCAACACCTCGCTGGAATCGTGGACGGTGTTTGATTTTTCAACCGGGTTGATGACCTCAGCCACCGACGCCAACAACAAAATCACCACTTACAACTACGACGACCTGCTCAACCGCCCGACCTACGTCTCGCATCCCGACGGCGGTTGGACTAGTTACTGGTACGGGCGTAACGCCTACGGCGATTATGTCGGCACTCGCACGGCCATTAACGGCACGCAAAACACAGAGGGCTACCAGTTCTTCGACGGGTTCGGCAGAAACGTGCGCTCTTTCCAATTAGAGGGCGCCCAGTGGATCACAACCGACACACAATATGACGCGATGGGCAGGACGTGGCGCGTCTCCAACCCGTACCTTACGGGCGGTTCCGGCACGCCGATCAACCCTTCCAACAACTGGACGACGACTGCCTATGACCCGCTCGGCAGGGTGAGCGGCGTCACCACGCCCGATGGGGCGCAGATGGCGACGTCATATAGCGGCAATCAGGTAACGGTGACGGATCAGGCGGGCAAAGTGAGCCGCAGCGTGACGGATGGGATGGGGCGACTCTCGCAGGTGATCGAAGACCCGAACGGGCTGGCTTACCAGACCGGCTATAACTATGACGTGCTGGGCAACCTGCGGGTCGTCACTCAAGGGACACAGCAACGTTTCTTCATGTACGACTCGCTCTCACGCCTCGTCAAGGTGCGGCACCCGGAGCAGGGGATTAATCCAAATCTCAACACAGGCGCAGACCCCGTCAGCGAAAACTACCAGTGGACGATTGGCTATACTTACGACGCGAACGGCAACATCAAGACGAAGACCGACGCGCGTAACACCACCACCACCTACGAGTACGACAACATCAACCGGCTCAAGCAGACCACCTACTCCGATGGCACGCCTTACACGCTGCGCACCTACGACTTCGCCACGAACGGGCGCGGTCGCTACTACGCAGATTACGAGTCGAGCACCTCGGGCACGATCAACTTCGTTACCGCCTACGACGCGATGGGTCGGCCTACGTCGGGCAAGGCCGAGTTCTACGTCGCCGGCACGGGCTGGCTGCCTGCCTACACCACCTCGCGCGTCTACGACAAGATGGGGCACGTCACACAGCAGACTTACCCCTCCGGGCACGTCGTCGATTACCCCCAGTTCGACGTGGCCGGCAGGCTCAAACAGGTAACCGGCAATCTCGGAGACGGGGTGACGCGCACCTACTCGACGAACATCACGTACGACGAGTCGGGACGCATGAGCCGCGAGAAGTTCGGCACGCAAACGCCCCTCTATCACAAGCAGCGGCACAACTCGCGCGGGCAGCTCTACGACGTGCGCCTCAGCTCCGTCGATGACGCGGACAACTGGAACCGCGGGATGCTGCAAAACCACTACAGCCACTATAACGGCGTGTGGGCTTCGCAGGGGCAGGACAACAACGGCAACGTGCTGCGCGCCCACCACTACGTCCCGAACGACGATCAGGTGAGCGCCTACGGCCTCTTTTATCAAGACTACGAGTACGACGGGCTGAACCGGCTGAAGAAGGTGACGGAGACCAACAACGTCGCTTGGGCTGTGCAGTATGCGCAGGCATACGACTACGACCGGTGGGGCAACCGGCAGATTAACGCGGCGCAGACCTGGGGCGCAGGCATCAACAACAAACAGTTCTCGGTGGATGCGGCGACCAACCGGCTGGACGTGCCGGGAGGGCAGACGGGCGTGATGGGTTACGACCCTGCCGGCAACCTCACCACGGACAGCTACACGGGCGCGGGCACGCGCACCTATGATGCAGAGAACCGCATGACGAACGCGACCATCGGCATCAACAGTTCGAGCACTTATACCTACGATGCCAACGGGAAGCGCATGCGCCGCAGCACGCCCGACGGGACGGTCTGGCAGGTTTACGGCCTCGACGGCGAGTTGCTGGCTGAGTACGCAGCCAACGCCGCGCCGACCGCGCCGCAGAAAGAGTACGGCTATCGCAACGGCAAGGTGCTCGTCACCGCCACGGGCGGCGGCAATGGGGGCAGTTCAGCCGCCGCCTTTGTCAAGAACGATTCCACCACGCAGGGCACTTGGAAAGGCGCGTACGGCGCTGACGGCTACAACCTGGCCGGCGAAGGCGTCAGTTATCCGGTCTACGCGCAGGTTGGCGTCACCGGCTACCTGTACCACACGTGGGCGGCTTCGACGACCGACGTGCGCGCCGTGCAGAAGTCTGCTACGGGTAGCACCGACCGCATCGCCGGTACGTGGTACACCCCGACCAACTACACCATCGACGTCAACCTGACGGACGGGCAGGAGCATCAGGTCGCGCTCTACTGTCTGGACTGGGACGGCAACAACGTGCGGGCAATGCGCGTGGAGGTGCTCGACGCGGCGACGAACGCGCTGCTCGACAGCCGCGACGTGACGTCCTACTCGAATGGGCAGTATGTGGTCTGGAATCTGCGCGGGCACGTCAAACTCAAGGTCATCTACACGGGGCCGGCGGGACTCAACGCCACCATCAGCGGGTTGTTCTTTGACCCGGCGAGAATCAACGTGGCGGCAGCCTCACAGGGAGCGACGGCCACGGCTTCGTCCGTTTACCCACACGGCGTCTACACGGCGGCCTCGACGATTAACGGCGACCGGCGCGGGCTGAACTGGGGCGCAGGCGGCGGCTGGAATGATGCGACACCGGACGCCTATCCCGACTGGTTGCAGGTGGACTTCTCCGGCAGCAAAACGATCAACGAGGTGGATGTCTTCACTTGTCAGGACGACTACGCCAACCCGTCGGTGCCGACAGAAGCGATGACGTTCAGCTTGTATGGGCAGACGGGCTTCGAGGTGCAGTACTGGACGGGCACGACGTGGGCGACGGTGCCCGGCGGGTCTGTCACGGGGAATAATAAGGTGTGGCGGAAGTTCACCTTCCCTGCCGTCACGACGACGAAGATCAGGGTGCTGACGAGCGCGGGACTGGCTTCTTACAGTCGGCTGACGGAGGTGGAGGCGTACCAGTCCGCGCCGACAATCGCAACGCCCAATGCCGGGGTGCAATGGTTAGTCTCCGACCAACTCGGCACGCCTCGCATAGTGGCCGACCTGTCCGGCGGTCTGGCCGGCGTCAAGCGACACGATTACTTACCGTTCGGCGAGGAAATCGGAGCGGGCGTCGGCGGCCGGACGCCGGGGCATGGTTATGTGAGCGATCAGGTCAGGCAAAAGTTCACCGGGTATGAACGAGACGTAGAGACGGGAATGGACTACGCGCAAGCCCGCTACTTCACGAACGTGCAGGGGCGGTTCACCGGCATCGATCCTTTGTTGCCCAGCGCTAGCCCCATCAACCCGCAAACGTGGAATCGCTACGCTTATGTGGCGAACAACCCGCTTCGCTTCACCGACCCGAGCGGCATGCGGTCGTGTTTCGACGCCTCGTGCTCAGGCTCGGAAGATGAGGAATTCGGCAGTTCGCGGGCCGAGGAAGAGCATGACGAACGGATGCGGCATCAGTACAATGCGATGGAGGCCACCGCCGCGGCACGCGAAGGCAACGGAGATAGGTACCGGGAGTTGATGGCGAACGATAACACCCTCTCCGTGCAGGGCGGGCGCATTCTCATCATCGTCGGAGACCCGGGACTCGGAGGGCATAATCAAGGCGCAAATTTCGACCGCGCGGCAGAAACTAAAAAACAGGAACTGGAAGCCGCGGGCAACACTGTGATAGTAGTCAGAGCCTCCGGGGTGAACGACTTTTCCCGGGCTTTGAAGGAAAACGGCACCCTCAACGGCGTCGAATACCTGGGACACGCATCTTTTGACCAACTACTAATCGGGGAGCAAAAAGGCGACGATACCAACCTGAGCAGAGCCAACTTGTCGCAGTTGTCGAATACGAATCTGAGCGCCAACGCTTACATCAAACTCAATGCTTGCTACGCCGGCTCCGGCGGGACGCAGTCAATCGCGTCGGCGATAGCGCACCACCTGCAAAGACCGACTATGGCATTTGACGGGGGCACGGTCTTTTCCGGTAATGAAAGGAAGCGAGTGACGGAAGGCAAGCCGCCGAAGGATCGCCCGCCCAGCAAGGGGCCGCTCTACCTGATTGAAGATCGTGGGACTAATTTCGTAACCTACCATCCATAAGATGTGACACCGTAGGGATACGTTCGGTTCTTTCATGGATGCTCTAAACCGGAGGAGGTTTCAGCCGATGCTTTCTGATCAAAGAAGAGGTGCCGCGTCGAGTTGGTTTATAACTCGAAAGCTCTCCATCTTGCTGGTTGTCGTGACCACTTTGAGTCTGTGTCTCTCCTGCGCTTCGACCCCCCAGCCTACCCGGGTCGTCGCTCAAGAGCCGGTCGCTAAAGACGTGAGGAAAGCGTGCGACCGCATCACTGAGATCAAGATGTTGCCGTTCAAAGACGAGCCGGTGAACGATCCCGTCTACAACGAGTTGACGGCGACGGGAGAGAAAGCCATTCCCTGCTTAATCGAGAAGGTGACGGACACTACTCCCATGGCCGACCCGCGAATGTCGCCGATGAGGTATTCGGATCTCAGAGTGGGTGATGTGGCTTTATTCGTGCTCGGAGATGTCGCCGGCCTTGATTTCTATAAATTCCTGCCCGCACAGGTGCAGGAGAAGGTTCCGGTTGACGGCGTATACGCATATTTCGAGTATGTTGAAAAGCCGGAGCATCGAGAGGAAATACAGAACGCTCTGAAAAAGTGGTATCGCCAAAAATATGGCGAGTCCGCGAATCCTTAGAAGATGGTAGCGTAAGCATTTCGACGCTTCCAGTTCGACACATACCGGAGAGCCGGGAGGGCGCGGCATACATCGCGCCCTCCCGGCTCTCCGGTATTTATGAATACGACCCATGATGTAGTCGCCAGCTATATCGGACTATCTCAGGTAGATAGTTTTAGTGGATAAACTGAAAGTCATATTATTCCGAATCACCCGGCCTGAGCCCTTGCGCCCGAACGCGACAGGAGCAGGCCGACGCTGAGTAAGATACAGCCGCTTCCCCAGAGCGTCCGCTGCGTTAATGTTTCACCGAGCGCCACTACTCCCAGCATGATAGCGAGCGGCGGCTCGACAATTGACATCAACAATATTTTTGTAGCATCAATGCGCTGAAGTAACCAGTAGTTCAACCCGAAGGCTGCAATCGAGCCGGCCAGCGCGAGGTACAGCAAGGAAAACGTCGCCGTAGATGTCCAACGGAACTCAAGCGGGTTACCTTCTTGAGCCAAGCCAAAGATGAGCAAAGGGAGTAGCCCGCAAAGCATCTGTCCAGCCGTCAGCACAATCGGGTGTAAGTGGCCGCCGTAGGCTTTGACCAGCACGTAGGAAAAAGCCACACAGAGCGCGCCGCCGATGACGGCCGCACAACCCAGTAGAGCAAGCCATCCGGCAATCTGCAACTGATTGGAGAAGATGATGGCGACCCCTCCGATACCTATCAGGAGAGCGCAGAATTTCAGGGGAGTAATGCGTTCGTCGGGCAGGTAGTAGCTTGTAAAGATGAGACCAAACGCCGGGGTGGCGGCTTGCAGCACGGCCGTCAGACCGGAAGAAATGTATTGCGCTCCCCAGAACACCAGCCCGTAATTCAAGCCCAACAGCAGTAAGCCCGTGATAGCTATCAACCAGAGGTCGCGCGCCTTACGCGGCAACGCGATTCGTCGCACGGTTATCACCGGCAGTAAGATGATGACGGCGATTAAGAGTCTGATCCCGGCGAAGCTGATGGGAGGCAAATCTCTCAGCCCCAGTTTGATGAACAACCACACGGTGCTCCAGATGAGGCACGTGATTATCCATACGAGTAATATTTTCATTCCTGTCCGCGGTCGCCTCGCTGATAACTCGCTGTACGTTTAGGCTGGAGAGCCGCCGAACGCCCGGCGTCACCCGCGTCACGATTCAACTTCGAAGAGAGATTGCTGTGCTGCGAGCCACTTCGTCGCGGGTCGGATGCCTGCGATACTAACGTCTCATCTCGCCTCAATTTTTACTACCTGCGGGTAACTATCGTCTGCCTGATATATGAAATTGACCTCGCCGTTTTTTGGAATAATCTCCGTGGGAGACTCTTGCGGAACGACCTCACCACTTAATGTCGGGTCTTCATACAAAAGTTTAACCGCATAGGTGAAGCTCCACGTCCCAAAACCATCAGGAAATCTGTGCCGGCGGTCAGCCTTCGCATACCGCAGAGTGATATTTGTGCCGGGTGTCGCGAGCGGGTGTAGGGCGGCAATTTGATGAAGTACGGCCATATTTGTTTTAGCCATCCTCATCCATTTCAAACTCTGCCCTACGGTGGCAATGCTCAAAACAACTACGACAAAAATGATGGGAAATAAACTCACCCATCTTCGATGAGGCGAACGCGGCTGAGAGGCATAGAGCGCGCGAGCCACGGCGCCCAAGAGGAGGGCTGCGCCAATTCCGGGCAAATAAGTATAGAGACCGGAGCGGCCGCGAATCAGAATAATTGGGGCGAGCGTGACGGCGAAAAGGGCGACGCTCAATCCGACTTCGTACACCGTCACACCCTTCAGACGCGGTCGCGCGCCTCTCATATACTGAGACAACGCGATTGCGCCGGTTAACACTCCGGCTATCACGTAAGTTCTGGACACGTATTCCAGCAGGTTGGAGAAAAGCACTCCAAATTCCAGTGTATAGTGATACCAACCCTGATTCGATAGAATAGAGACCGCCCCCACCCTCGCGCGCAACATCAGATATACTGACAAAATAATGAGAAGCGCGGCCGGCAGAGATATGTCTGAACGCCGTCGGCCTCTCGAATGCTGTGAACGCTCTACATAAAACAGCACGAGGAAGACGACCGCGACAGACGCTACGCCGATTTCTTTAGCCAGCATCGATAGGGCGACGCACAAAATGATTGCGCCTAAAGTTGATCGCCTGCGCCGTTCTTGCCGTGCGTAAGAGACGGACGCATGCGCGGCCGCGAGGCAGCAGAGGGTCGCCAGTAAATGTGGGCGCGCGGCAATCCACATCACAGCCCAACTATTCGCCATATAAAATAGCGCGAAGCCAAAACCCGCCCACCACGCGGCGGTGTATGACCGCCATAGTCTTAACGCCAGCCAGTAAAGCAGGAGCGTGTTGATAATGTGGAGAGCCAAATTCTCAAGCGCGATGGGGAAAGGGGTCAACCCCCACAACATCCAATCGACCTTAAAGGTCAACCACGCCAGCGGCGTGTAAAATAACTGGATCGGATGTGTGAGGCCGTACCAACCCGACTCGCAAGAAACAATATAGAGCCAGACAAAGTCATCGTGGACAAACCCGTTTCCGATGATCGGCAGAAACAGCGCCGAGCTAAAAGCGGATAGACTTAGAAGATGCACCGGAGCCTTATTACATCGTCTCTTGAGAGGCTGGCCGGTCTGGGTGTTTTTGTCAGTGTACACTTGATAAAAATCAATTCACATCAAAGATAGATGAGCCTCTTCATCCGAATTGGTTTGCAATCCGACGCTCGCCATCATCAGTTGCCGCGCACAAGATACATCAAGCCTTCACATCTTACATTCGGACTGATAGACACCCGCGGACGCTTCTTCTACTTACTCATCTTCCATCAAGTCTCGACGACGCGCGTGGAAACGCCCACCCAATTCCCTTCGACGCTCCGGCCTACGATGTAGACGCCGACGTTTATTTCACCCACCCGGTAGACGCTCACTCCCCTGAGGTTTTCTTCGAGCAACCGCACCAACGACTGATACCTCTTCGCCAGCGAGAGTTCCGCCTCGCCCTTCCATTCCTGTTCGCCCGCCGCGACGCGGAAGAAGTCCGCGATGGTTCTTTCCTCGACGGCGGCCGTCGCGTCCTGCCCGGCCGTTTTCCGCAGGCGCTCCGGCGTCAACTCTTCTACCCCCTCCCACCTGATCACTTCAAACGGGTAGTCCGACTCACTCATGAAAAGCAGTCCGCGCGTCGCCTCTTTCAACTCCTCGCACAACTGTTCGTCACTCTTCATCCACGTCTCCCCTTTGCTTTCACGGCAGGGCGAAGCGACCCGCCCGCGTGTGCGAACAGGCCGCCCCGCTTCAAGCTCCCGTTACTGGTTATCGACCACAGACTCGATGACCGCCTGAATGCTCGTCGGCACGTTCGAGAAGAAATCGTAGCCCGTCAGTTGCTCCACCTCGTCCACGCTCACGCGGTACTGCTCCCACATGTTCGTCCTGATGCCCTGCGCGTTCGGCATCACGACGGCGATGACGCGCGTCGAAGTGGTCACACGCGTCACGTCGTTCGTCCCCTGCGGCTGCACGAGCATGACTTTCCACGTCTGCGCCGGAACCTGCACGTGTCCATTCGCAATGGTCATCGTGACGCCTCCGTTCGAGCCGGTGCCGCCCTGCCCCGCGCCGCCCATGATGATATACAACTCGTTGCCCGCGTTGACGAGCGTGCGCGCGTAAGATTCAAGGTCAGCCCACGGCCCCTGATTGTTGTCCGGCGCCTGCGGCATCATGTTGGTCATCAGGAAGGTCGCGGAGTTATCGGCCACGGTGCTCGTCCGGTCGGCCGACGGGCAGTAGTGGCCGCGGTCGAACCCGGAGCCGCTGTAATCCGTCCCCGTCACACGGTACCAACCGGCGGGGAGCGTCGTGTCGGCGCGGAAGTCGTCCTGGCGCGGCGCGCTGCCCATCCACGTGCTGTCGAGGTGCCAGCTCACCCAGTTGGCACGCCCGTTGTCGCGGTGATAGGAGAGCGCGTACTGGGGCTTCTCCATCAGGTAGTTCGCCGGTTGGTTAACATCGGCCGTGGCGTTCGTCGGGTTGCCCATCGTCAGGTGCACGCTCGAAGAGAGCACGGGCGTGGGCGTGGGCGTCGGCGAAGCGTAGCCGGTGATCGAGATGTTATCGATGTTCAGCCGGTTCGTGCCGCCGCTGAGTTTCACCACCTTGAAGCGCACGGCGACCGATGAGTTGACCGTGAAAGAGACGTTGACGAGCGAGGTGGAAGAGGTGGTGACGCTCGTCCCGACCTGCGTCCACGAGCCGCCGTTGTTCGTCGATTTGTAGAGCGCCCAACTGCTCCCGCCGTCCGTGCCGAAGACGGCGTGCTGGACGGAGACCGTGCCCGCGCTCGCTGTGTTGAAGTTCATCTGCACCGCCCCGACGTTGCGGATGCGGGCGGAGTAGGAGCCGGTCTTGCGGTCGGTGGAGAGGTTGCCCGTCAGGGCGTCGTCCAGATACCACTGGCCGGAAGTGAGTTGCACGGTGGCGGCGGCGTAGGAGGTCTTGCCGCCCGCCTCGAAGCCTTCGGTGAAAGTCGTCTGCGAGTTGACGACCGGGGAGTGGTTGAAGCACAGCGCGGCGAGCCCGAGCACGAACGCGCCCGCGAATAATTTTGTCCTTAGATTCATATATTTTGTGTCTCCGGTGGGTGAAGGCCGCGAGCCGACGGCGGATGGGGCCGAAGCGCCTCGCAAGGCCGGTGGTTGCGTAGCCGAGGGGGGGATTATTTTCGCGTTGGATTGCCGACGGAATACGGCGGGCGTTCAGTGAAGAGACTGGCTTATTGAGGTGGACACATCTTACTCACGTCCGGCGGTAACATGCAACGAAAATTCCTGTGAAGAAAGTATGTCCGCCGGGAGCATGCAGAGAGTCACGCGTAGCCGGAGAAATCCCCGCCGGGCGCGTCTTCGGATGGCTCAGAAAATTTTTAGGTGTTGGCCGCGACGACAGGCAAGGAGAACAAATCAAAGGCTATAGCGAAGCCCTGTGAGGGGCGAGAGAAGTTCTACATCGAACTTCTCTCGCCCCTCACAGGGCTACTCTCCGTCACTCTGCCTTCGCTTATATCGAACTAACGATGGCGGCGCGCTATCTCGCCGTCACGGCCCGCGTCGCGGAGCCGCCAAGACTGCTCCGCACGGTGATGTTCTGCGGGTTCGTCGCCCACGTGAACTCTCCTCTGTACCTGCCTCCCCCGTCGTTCGTCATCGTTCCGATGAGTTCGCCGGTCGCCGACACGTAACACCTCAGGACTGCGCTGCCGTTGGTGCTCGTGGCCTCGACGCGCAGTTCCCTGTTCGAGCCGGTATATTCGGCGCGCTGGATGGCGACCGTGTCGCCCGCCTGCGCCGCGTTCACCGTCAGCGTCGCCGTCCGAGTGACGCCGCCGTAAGAGGCTGAGATGGAGACGGCCGTGGATGCCGTCACCGAGGTTGTCGTCACAGTGAAGGTCGCGCTCGTCGCACCGGCCGGTACGGTGACGCTCGCGGGCGCGGACGCGACGCTGGTGTTGCTGAGCGTGAGCGCGACCGAAGCTCCCCCGGACGGGGCTGCGCCGCTGAGAATGACCGTCCCCTGCGAAGAGCCTCCGCCCGTGACCGAGGTCGGGCTGAGCGAGAGCGAGGAGAGCGTGACGGGTTGCGGCGTCGGCGCGGGCTGCACGTTGAGCAGCGCGGTTTTGGCGACGCCGTTGTAAGAAGCGGAGATGGTCACGGAAGTCGAAGCCGTGACCGCTCCGGTCGTCACGCCGAAGGAGGCGCTGGTCGCCCCGGCGGGCACCGTCACACTCGGCGGCGTGGTGGCGACGCCCGTGTTGTTGCTGGAAAGCGCGACGAGCGCGCCGCCGGACGGGGCGGCGCTCGTCAGCGTGACCGTGCCTTGCGAAGAGTTGCCGCCGGTCACTGTTGACGGGCTGAGCGAGAGCGTCGAGAGCGCGGCGGCACTGGGCGGCGGCTGTGCTCCGCGCTTCACTTCGAAACTGCGGACAGAAGACCACGCGCCGTTTGTGCCACCGGCCGTGCGGCCGCGCACGCGCCACCAGTAGCGTCTCTCAGAGCTGAACGTCTGCGTGTACTGCGTCTGCGTCAGCCCGGCCTGCGACCCGACGAACGGCGCGTTGAAACTGCTGGAGTCGTCGATCTGTATCTCGTAGGAGGCCGCGCCGGCCACGGCGTTCCAGGTGAAAGTGATGCCCACGTTGGGCGGCACCTGCGCGCCGTTCGCCGGGCTCACGAGCGTCGGCGCGGCGGGCGGCGCGGTCGAGGGCGTCACGGTCAGCGTCGCGCTCCGCGTGTTGCCGCTGTGGTTGCCCGTGATCGTGACCGGGGTCGTAGCGGAGACGGCTCTGGTCGTTATCGTGAAGGTCGCGACCGTCGCCCCCTGCGGGATCGTGACGCTCGCCGGGACTGTGGCGACCGCCGTGTTGCTGCTGCTCAGAGAGATCGCGATGCCGCCCGCCGGGGCGAGGGCGGTTGATGTCACACGCCCCTGCGTGGAGTTTCCGCCACTGACGGTGTCGGGGCTGATCGTGAGCGTCGAGATGGACGTGCCGGAGTTGAGAGCGCGCACCTCCGACCAGTCGCTCAGGTTGCCGGAACGATCCGCCGTTCGCACGCGCCAGTAGTATGCGCCGTCGAAGCGGAGGGTCGTCACGTACTGAGAAGCGGAAGTCCAGACCTCCTGCCAGTCGTTGCAACAGACGAAGTCCGGCCGCTGGTTGATCTGGATGTGGTAGCCGTCGATGCCCGACTGATCGGGCACGTCCGCCCAGTCGAAGGTGATGTTGGTGTTGGTCGAGACCTGCGAGTTGTTCGCCGGGGCAAGGAGGCCGGGGGCGACGACCGCGTTGTCGGCGTCGCCGTCGGGCAACAGGCTGAGGCGCGCGAGGAAGCCGTCGAAGGGCACGCCGCCGAATCCGCCGGGGCCGCCGATGCCGTCGTTGTTGAGCACGGCGTCGTGCGCGCCCACCGTCACGGGCAAGTCGCCGGAGTTAGTCCAGCCGGAGACGGCCGCGTTGTTCTCGCCTAAGAGCGCGACGTTCGGGACGCGCTCGTTGAAGCTGCCGCCGAGATAAGTGCCGTAGAGCACGCTCGCGCCGTCCGCGCTGATGCGTGCGACGTAAGCGTCGAAGAAGAGCGCGCCGCTTGAGATGGCGACCGATCTGTCGAAAGCTCCCTGCGTGGTCGGCAGATCGAAGGAGCGCGTCTCGCCCGTGATGACGATCTCGCCGTTGGCCTGCACGGCGATGTCGCCGATATCCTCGTAGTCGAAGCCGCCGAAGAGCGTTGACCAGACGAGGCTTGAGCCGCCCGACGCCGGGAAGCGGAAGCGCATGAGAAAGCCGTCAATGCTCGTCGAACTGGGCTTGAGCGTGCCCGCCGTCGTCGGGAAGATTGCGGGGACACCTGCGGTCGAGTAGGTGACGCCGCCCACCAGAACGTCCTGCGGGTTTGTGGGGTCGAGCGCGACGGCGTAGCCCGCGTCGGTGTTGCCGCCGCCGATGAAGGTCGCGTACTTGAGGTCGGCCGCGCCCGCCCCGTCGAGCTTCAAGCGCGCGAGGTAGGCGTCTGGATTGGATTCGACGTTGAAGGGGGTGCGGGCGAGCGCGTCCGGCGTCGTCGGGAAATGCGGGCCGCCGTTCGGCGGCGAGTAGGTCAACCCCGTCAGCGTGACGAAGCCCGCGGCGTCCACGACGATGCTCTCGGGCGCTTCGTCGCCGTGGCCGCCGAGGTAGGTGGAATACTCAAGCGCACTCCCGTCCGCGCTCAGACGCGCGACGAAGGCGTCGAGGCGCGAGAAGACTCCCGCGAAGTAGGGCGTGCAGCAGTTGTGCGTGCGGTCGTATGCTCCGGCGGTCGTCGGCCAGCCGGGCGAGTTGGTTTCGCCGGCCAGAATGACATCGCCGTCGGGCGCGAGCGCGACGGTGTAGGCCAGATCGTAGTCGCCCGTCCCGATGAAGGTCGAGTAGGCGATCTGCCCGGCGGCGTTGAGGCGCGTGACGAAGGCGTCGGCGTCGTAGATAGCGCCGAGCGAGTCGGAGCGGACGCCGTGGCTCGTCTGGTACGCGCCCGGCGTCGTCGGGTAATCAGGCGAATAACTTTCGCCGACGACGACCGGCTCGCCGCCGGGCGCGACGGCGAGACCCAGAACCCATTCCCTGTCCGAGCCGCCGAGGATCGTTTTATAGACGAGCGCGCCCGTCGCGCTGAAGCGTGTGACGAACCCGGCGACGGGGTTCGTGCGATTGCTAAAATCGGGCGAGAGCGTCGCGCCCGCCGCGATCACATCCCCGGTGCCGTCGCCCGCCGCGCCTATCTCGTGAATCTCGTCCCAGTCGCCGCCGCCGAGGTAGGTTGACCATTCGAGGCCGGGATCGACGACGAGCGGCAGGCTACGGTCGCGACGCGGCGCGACGAAGCCGTAACGCCGCGCGTCGATCTTGATGAAGCGGGACTCGATGATTTGTCTCTCGCCGTTCGGCAACTCCTGCCACGTCAGCGGCGGCGTCTGCCGCAGCTTACCGGCCGCGGTCTGCATCAACAAAGAGCCGTCGTCCGCGACTTCGATGGCCGTTGCGCCGTCGGCGCGAATCACAACTTTGTCGAGGTCAGCCCCAGGCGCGAGGATCAAGTCGTACTCAAGCTGCTCGCCCGCCTCGCGCACGCGCAGGTTAACGCCCTCGTAAAGCCCCCGGTACAACACACTGCCATACGTCGCGACGTTCGCGCGCCACTTCGCCCGTTCGTTTCCGATGAAAAAGTTGTAGACCCCCGCGCGCTTCGCTTCGCCCGCCAGCGTCGCGCCCTTCGCCGCGCCCTCGAACTTCAAACTCACGGAAGCAGGCCGCTCCTGACCCAAGCGGAGATTGATCACGCCCTTCTCGAACGAGGCGAGCATCGCGCCTTTGCGCGCCATGAACTTCACACCGTCGTCCCACTGGCCGCGGTTCTCGACGAAGTCGAGCGGAAGCTTCGCCGCCGTTCCTGCCGCCGCGCGGTCGCGTTTCGCCACCGTCTTCGCTTCAATCCCCGCCGGTGTCGCCTGTGCGCGTCTCGCGGCCGATTCGCATGAGCGCACCGACGGAGCCGTCTTATCAGGGCGTGCGGCTCCGTATATGAGACAGGAACTGACGAGTAAAAGTGCGGACGAGATCGAAATGAAAGATTTGGTTGTGACCAGAGATAACGGGCTTTTCATGCTACACCTCCTAGAGGCTGGTAACCCGACCGCGAGGGTGGGCGCAAAATAATAGAAGAGTAATGAGGAGCGGAACTACTGCTTAGATAGTCTCCGGGGTCAACAACGAGAGCGTCACGCCACTCTGCGACATCGTTTGATGCCGGTTGATTGCGGAGCCGAAAAGCTACGACCGATATCCCGTTGGCTCGTAATTCAATGCAGGCGTTTCAATTCTTTAAGGGGGGGTTGCGAGTATATTTACCACTATCGGAGACGTTTGAAAAGTCCCTTGTAAAGAATGCTCACATTTGTTTCAAGTCTCGCACACGGAGTCGACCGACAGCGCGGCGGCGGCGGCGGGCGGCGCACTGACAAGTGAAGGGGCGACCAACAAGTGGTCGCCCCTTCAGTGTGCGAGATGCGTATTGACGCCGACGGATATTTGAAGCCCGAAACGGCAACCCTAAAATCGCCGCCGTCTGTACGCGCCCCTATTCACTGGCCGAGATGGTGGTGGACGAAGCCACGATGGCGGTCGTGGAGACCGAATCGCTGCCGAAGTTCGCAGACCACATGCTGCTGCCGTCAAAGACGACGCCGAAAGGCCCTCTGCCCACCGAGTAAACCGCGAGTGTACCGGCGTCGACCGCCCGCAGTCTCGTCACGGTGTTTTTGCCGCTGTTGGCGATCCACAGCGTAGAGCCGTCGTAGGTGATGCCCGCAGGCTCGCCGCCCATGGGGATAGTGGCGAGCGCAGCCCCGTCGCTCGCACGCAGCTTCGTCACCGTGTTGGCGAAAAAGTTCGTTACCCAGATGTGGGTTCCGTCGAAGGCAGCCCCGAAGGGGCCTTTCCCGACGGCGAAGGTGCCGAGGTTCGCGCCGTCGCTCACCCGCAGCTTCGTCACACTGTTGCCGAAATTGTTCACCACCCAAACGTTGGCTCCCTCGGCGACGACCCCGAGTGGACGCTTGCCGACGGCGAAAGTGCCGAGGTTAACCCCGTCCTTCGCGCGCAGCTTCGTCACCGTGTTGTCCTCGCGATTCGCCACCCAGATGTTAGCCCCGTCGAAGGCCAGTCCGCCGGGAGCCGTGCCCACGGTGTACGTGCCGAGGATGCTTCCGTCCGACCTGAGCTTCATGACGTTGTTGCTGCCCAGGTTCGCGACCCAGACGTTGGTTTTGTCAAAGGCCACGGCCGAGGGGCTGGAACCGACGGCGAAGGTGCCGCCCTTCGCGCCGTCGCGCGCCCGCACTCTGGTCACGGCGTTTTTGAACTGCCGGGTGATCCAGACGTAAGTTCCGTCGAAGGCTATCGCCTCGGGGCCGCCGCCGCCGGTGCTGGGCTGGGTAGTCGTGGATCCGCCGTCCGTCGTACCGTCGGTGCTGCCGTCGCTGAGGATGACCTTGCTGTCGCCGTCCATAGCGACGGCGCCGTCGTCGCCGCCGCCATCGTCAAGAGTGATCTCCGTAGTCGAAGACGACGTTTGTTGCGTAAGTGAGTGGGACGGCCATAGCAGCGAGGCGGAAACCAACAACAAGGCCGGTAACAGCATCGACATTTTGAGAAGATTCTTTTTCATTTACGATCTCCTTTCACTTTCGTGGCCGCTTCCTCCTTCGGCCAATCCACCCATTTGATGGACTCCGCGATGGCCGAAGCCTTACTCAGTCCCGGAGCCGCAGCCCACAGCATAAGCGCTTCGTTGCCGTATCGCACGTTGCCGATGTGGTTCGCTTTGTCCTTGTCCACCTCGGGGTCGGGATCGCTGAAGCCGAGTTTGCGGCGCAGCAACTCGATGTCGGCAGGCGCGCCCGTCAGGAACGTCCAACCCGGTTTGATCTTGTGCATCGCCACGTGTTTCTTGAGCACCGCGGGGGTGTCCACCTCAGGTTTGAGGGTAATCGAGTAGAAAAAGATGTCGCGCCCAACCCGGTCGCCCAAGAATTTCTGCACCTGTTGGAGGTTCGATGTGATGCGCGGGCACACGCCCTCGCACGTTGCATACATCATGTTGATGACGACGATCTTGTCTTTCATCAGGTCGTCGTAGAAACGCACCTTCTTTCCCTCGTGCGTCGTCAGGACGACGTTCGGGAGGTGTCGATTCTTGATTACGTCGCGTGGCGAGATAGTCTTCCACTTCGTCTCACCGCCTGACGCTTGCGCTGTCGGCTCGCCGGCAGCGGAGAGGTTAGCCCCGGAAGCCGTAAGCCACTGTCTTCTATTCACGTTCGGCATGACTGACCAATCTCCTTTCTCATCTTCCGCGATCCATTACGACGCGCGCGCACAGACGGGCACGCGCCGCCTGCGGCTACGGTTCGGTTTTATTGTCGCCGACATCCTCGATGTCGAACCGCAACATCATCGCGTGATCCTCGTGGAGCGTGTTGTGGCAGTGCATCGGGTAGCGGCCGCGGAAGTCGCGGAAGCGGAAGAGCAGTTCGACCTCCTCGTTGAAGTTCAGGCGCACCACGTCCTTGCGCGCAAACTCCGGGTCACCCGCTTGGATGATGCGGCTGTTGCGGCGGACGAGTTGGAACTCCTCGAAGTGGATGTGGATGGGGTGCTGCCAACCGCCGGAGTTGTTCTGCAAAATCCACCGCTCGCCGCTGTTACGCTGCACACGGAAACGGATGTCGCTGCAATCGCCCGGCATCAGCTTGTTGTTGATCGCCCACTGGCCGTTGGTGCGGTCGAAGCGGAACGTGCGCGTGATGCGCGGCGTCGGGCGCGGCGGCAGCGGGTAGAAGGTCTGCGTCGAAGGGTCGGCGCTGCCGTCCGGCACGGGCGTGCCGCCGACGATGAACTTGAGCAGCTTGTGACCCTGCCCCGGAGGCAGGAGGTTGTTGGTCGGCCCGCGCCCGTCCTGCTGTTCCAGACGATTCTCAAGGTAGAGAGTCTTGCCGGCGAAGGGGCGGAAGTCGATGATGATGTCGTGACGTTCGGCGACGCCGAGCCGGATGCTGTTGACCAGCAGCGGGCGCGGCAGCAGGTTGCCGTCGTTCGCGATGTGCCAGAACTTATTGATCGTGCTCGGGCTGGTCGGGTCGAGCAGGAAGTTCTGGTAGAAGCGCGACGGGCCGCCGTCGAGCACGCGGAAGCGGTAGCGGCGCGGCTGCACGTTGAAGAACGGCTGAATCTTGCCGTTGACGAGGAAGCGGTCGCCGAGGACGCCGTCGAGGCTGAACATGTCGAAGCAGAGCAGCCCCGTCTCCGGGCTGAAAGACCTGTCGGTGATGATCAGCGGGATGTCGAACTGCGGGAAGCTCGGCAGCTTGAAGCCCGTGTTCTCGTCGCCGGTGTCCAGTTCGTTGAAGAGGATGTAGAAACCGGCCAGTCCCTTGTAGACGTTCGGCGCGGTGAACTCGATGCGGTGATCGTGATACCAGAGCGTCGAGAGCGATTCGTTGATGTCGCCCGTGCCGGGGTGCGTCGAGTTGATCCCGGCGAGCACGTTCGGGTAGTGCTGATCGTAGAACTGCCCGCGCTCGAAGTAGTCGCACGGGAAGCCGTCCGACTCCGACGGCGTGTGGCCGTTGTGTAAGTGGGTCACGACCGAAGGCAGACCGAAGCCGTCATTCAGTTGGGGGGGCGGCAGGTCGTTGAAGTTGCGCACGAGCACGGCCTCGTTGTAGCGCGCGACGAAGGTCGGGCCGGGAGTCCACGCCACGCCCGTGTGGGTGTTGGGATCGACGGCGCCGTCCACTTGCCTGCGCGCGAAGCCCCAGAGCGGTTGCAGCGGGAGCGCGGGATGCACGCTCTTCAGCGTCCGCCTCTGACTGACTTCATATTTTTTGACGGGCGGGCGTTGCGCGAACGCCTGATGAGGCTGCGTGCGGCCGTCGTTGGGGCAGCCGGACGGGGCTGCCTGCGCGGGGCAAGCGGCCTCGTTACTGAACGCGGCGACGGGGCTGTGAATCACCATTCCGCCATTCATGTGGTTGGGAAGTTCTTCGATAAAGGGCGTCGTCGGGGGACTCTGGCAGGGGATGTCGTCGCCGCTGCTGCCGCTTTCAAGCCAGCCCGCGCTGTTGAGCGCGCGCGCGCTCAGGCCGCGCTTCGGGACGAGAAGGCCTGCGCTCGTGAGCAGCCCCATCTTCATCAGGTCGCGCCTGCTGACCCCGATTAACTCCTGCCTGTTCTTTCTTGCATTCTCTTGCGCCTTGAGTCGCGCCTTAGAGATTTTCGCCATCGGGTTTCCTCCTCACATTTCAACCGCGAGAGTGGGCGCGGCGAAACCAAAGTAAATTAGTGATTCCACTCCTAAACGTTAACGGACGGATAGAGACACTTCTGCCTGAGCATCGCCGCCGCTGCGTGATGCTCAGGCGGCGGGAAAGCAACGTCGGAGAGCACAACGAAGATGCTCCTGTTGGGAAAGCCTATTCAAATTCGGTTGAGTGTTTGCCCGAGCCGGAAGAGAGCCGGGTTTAAAAAAAACGCAAAAAGATATATAGCGGAAGGGAGGCATCGCGAAGTAATGCTTTCTTCATGATCGAGCAGGGGCAGGATCACACCCTGCGTTGATGTATGCGCAGTGTGGCCGTGCATCTGTCGAAACTATAGATTTATAAAACGCCCTTCAAAGGAAGTGACTTGCCAGTTGGAGTAAGGCTTCAGACCGCTGCTATCGAATGGTCGATGAAGATCATTCGCCATTAGAGACGCAACTTTATGCCTCTTCCCGTCTGATCGATTAATTAGCTAACGCGGAGGGTCAAGCGGCCAGTCTCGATTTGTCCGTTAGCTGTTGCTGTCGTTCCAGTTTGTTCGGTTTAGGATGGTAACTACACAACAAGGGAGTAGGTAAGCAATTATACCCGGCAACTTTTTTTCGCACCGTAGCCTACTCCCCTCGTCAATTCATGTCAAGAAATTTATCAACGGGTGAGCGTCTACATATAAATTCATTCCAAGGGTTTCTTGCCGCTTTATCATTGTTCGACAAAGTGTAAGAGTAATGAACACGCGGGGGCAAATTTTAGCGGAGCGAATCGGTACGTTCGAGCCGAAACATGGAATGTGGAGTGATACTTGCCCCTATATTTTAACTTTATGCTCGTTGGTACGCCGCTTGCCCTGTCAGATGTGCGATTCCGTGGGGACATGCGAAAACGGCGTGTGCGGACTTTCATTCGCAGTAGTTGCAGTTGAAATTAAGGGGGAGATTGTAACTGTCTAAAGTCGTCCACGACTAAATATCAGGCTGCCGGTCGGCGACTCGAATGGTTTTTCGGGAGAGAAGCTATTCAAGCCCCGGCCCGCGGCTGTTTGCACAGACGTTGAGGCGGGAAATAAACAATGATTTTAAGCAACAGGATTCGTTCGTTGGCGGCCGTCGTCGCACTTCTGGTTTTAACCCTTCCATCTTTCTCACAGCAACAGGCTACGGAGGATAAGCGGAAAGTGGCCCCGCGTGGCACGCCCGTGCTGTGGCGCGACCCGGGCGACATCGCCGCGCGCAACCTTTTCCTCGGCCCCGGCGGCGAGGGGATGAAGCCGGATTTAAGAAGGGTCGCGTTCATCAAACAGGAGACGGGCGGCTACTCGACGAAGTACCGCGTGCGCGACGGCTCAGACCGTGAGTGGGTGGCTAAGGTCGGCAAGGAGGCGCAGAGCGAGGCGGCGGCCGTGCGTCTGATGTGGGCTATCGGTTACATGACGGAGATCAACTATTTAGTCCCGCGTCTCACCATCGAAGGTAAGGGGACGTTCGAGAATGTCAGGCTCGAAGCGCGACCCGAACACATCAAGCGGCTCGACGAATGGAAGTGGACGGACAACCCCTTCTCGGGCACGAAGGAGTTACGCGCACTCATCATCATGATGGCGCTCCTGAACAATTGGGACATCAAGGATACGAATAACAAAGTCCTCTTCGTGCCCAACCTGAAGACGGGTGAGAACAGGTTGCACTACATCGTCAGCGATCTGGGCGCGACCTTCGGCCGCGTGAAGGTGGACGCGCCCGTCATCTGGCGCATCAAGCGCAACCGCAACGACCCGGCGGACTACGCCGAAGACCCGTTCCTCGAAGACGTGACGGACGGGCGGGTCTTTCTCTACTACAAGGGCAAAGCCCAACGCCTCTTTGATGACCTGAGGACGGAGGAGGCGGCGTGGCTGGGCGACCTGCTCGCGCGCCTGTCGGACGGGCAGATCGGCGACGCTTTCCGCGCGGCCAACTACACACCGGCGGAAGTCCGCCTGATGACCAAGGCCGTGCGCGCGCGCATCAACGAATTAGCCAATATACGTTGAAGTAGTCTTAACAGAAGATTGACAGACGAGAAGCGTCGCGTAATTTGATTGCGCGGCGTTTCTCGTTTGTCGAGACACGGCTTGGAGATTTTCCGCAGCGAGGCGAAGGTGTCGGGCGGTTTCCTGATGGATGACTCGAAAGAGCTTCGACATGAAAATCTTGCGCCGTGCGGAAGGACAGTTGAACGTCGCTGTGTCGCACGAACGCGGAGGGTGTTGCGTGTTGAAACACCCTCCGCGCGCGGCGAGCAAAGGGGAAAAGGATTAAGTGCGGCGGTTGACTATTCCGTTGAACCTGAAGCGCGCAGGCTAGGCGGCGTTGCACTGGCAGCAGACGCGACCGGCGTTGATCTGTTGGATGATCTCGGAGGGCGGGAAGGGTTTCAAGACGACGCTACCCGCGCCGCGCGTGAGGGCTTGCTCTATCACTTCGTCCGTGGCGTATGACGTGATGAGGATCACCTTCCGCGCCATGTCGCCCTCGCGCACGGTGACGATCAAGTCCAGCCCATTAGCGTCCGGCAGGCGCAAATCTGTAATAATCACGTCGAACTTTGTGAGGCGCGCATGCTCGATACCTTCGCGCCCGGTTGCCGCGACCGCGACTTCGAAGCCCTGATCCTCAAGGATTATCCGCAAGGCATCGGTTACGCTCGGCTCGTCGTCGATGACGAGAACCCGAACCCTGACCGTGCAACGTATGTCCTCACCCGACTCTGAATACATAACATCTCCCATCCGGCTCGACCGCAGCCGACGAGGTTATAAACCTACGGCAGCTACTCGCCAGCGCGCGCGCGCGCCGGGCGGTTCGTGTGCTCACGCCGCGCGCGTGTTGGCTTGCCTTGAAGCAATTCTTATTCCGAGGTGATTTGTTTAACTAATCGGATAGATTAACAGCTTGCGCGGGGCTCTCGTCGAGGTCGGGTGTTTCGGCGTGAGTCAGACGGAACAGGCCGTGAATCAACTCAAAACAATCGGCATAGAACTCTTGAACGCGCTCGTCGCGCCCGGCGGGGGATGTGGCGTGAGCTCCCGCACGGGTTCGAGGCTAGAAGACTTCACAAACAACTTCTTACGGGTAGTCGCCGACGCGGTCTTCGACGCCCCCGGCAGACACGGTCTCTGAACTTTTGAATTTCCGTGAGACGGTCGGGCGGCGGTCGAGTATCCCCGCCGTCATCTTAACGAGGTCTTCTTAACGTCGTCGCCGGTGCGTTCGAGCGTCCGCGCGACTTGCTCGCGCTTGCTCCCCTCCAACGTCCGGCGGGGTGTGGATGGTTGCGCGTCGCCGACTCCGTTTGAAGGGAGCCGGCGACGCGCACGTAACGCTCACCTAAACGAGGCGTGCGCGCTTTTACTATCTGATGTTGAGCGCAGCGTCGTCCAGGAAGAAGGACGTTTGCAGCGTGCTGTCTTCGCGCCCGTCGAAGCGGACGCGGATCGTCCGGCCACGGAAGGCGGACAGGTCGAAGGTTTGCTGGACATAGCCAGCAGACCTGTTCAGGTTCGAGTAGGTGACGAGCGTCCGCAGCACATAGTTGTTCGTGTCGCGGATCGTCACGGTCAGTTTATCGTAAGCCGTCGAAGTGGTCGTCTCGGCCGTATCGACTCTCAGGAAGTAGGTCAGAGAGGCGGCGGTGGCGTTCGACGGGATCGTCACCTGCTGGTAGATGTAATCCGTGTTCGCCGAGCCGTAGCCATTGAGCCACGCGTACCAGAAGCCGGTGCGCGGAGCCGCGCCCGTGGTGTTGGTGATGACACCCGTGTCGGCTACCCAGTTGAAGTTGCCCGACTCGAAGCCGGGGTTGGCGAAGAGTTGCGTTGCGGGTGCGGGCGTCGGCGCAGGCGTCGGCGCAGGCGTCGGGGTCGGCGCAGGCGCGGAGCCGAACAGGGCGTAGAGCAAGAAGTTCGGCGAGCCCGTACCCGCGCTCGTCACCTTGCCGCCGGTGGCCGCGTCGCGCAACGCCGTCCTGACCGTGGCGGGCGAAGCGGTCGGCGCGCCCTCCAGGTAGAGTGCGGCCGCGCCCGCAACGTGCGGGGTCGCCATCGAGGTGCCGGAGATGATGTTGGTCGCCGTGTCGCCCGTGTACCAGGCCGAGTTGATGGACGAGCCCGGCGCGAAGATGTCGAGACAGGGGCCGTAGTTGGAGAACGACGAGCGAGCATCGCCCGCGGTGGTCGAGCCGACGGTGATCGCGTCGGCGACACGCGCGGGCGAGGTGGAGCAGGCGTCAACGTTCTCGTTGCCCGCCGCGACGGCGAAGGTCACGCCGTCGTTGATCGAGTTGATGACGGCCGTGTCGAGCGCGGAGGAGATGCCCCCGCCGAGGCTCATGTTCGCCACGGCGGGCACGCCCGCGGCGTGGTCGGAAGTGACCCAGTCAACCCCGGCGATGACGCCCGACAGGGTGCCGCTGCCGTTGCAGTCGAGCACGCGGACGGGGACGATGGTGACGCCTTTGGCGACGCCGTAGGTCGTGCCGCCGACCGTTCCGGCGACGTGCGTGCCGTGGCCGTTGCAGTCGTTGGTGCCGTTGCCGTCCTGGATGGCGGTGAAGCCGGGGACGATGCGGCCAACGAACTCCGCGTGCGAAGCGCGCACGCCCGTGTCGATGATGTAAGCGCGGACGCCCGCGCCGGTCGCGTTGTAGTTGTAGCTGCCGGAGAGCGGAAGATCGCGCTGATCAACGCGGTCGAGACCCCAGGTGGCGTTAGCCTGCTGGGCCGAGACGTTGATCACCTGATCCTCTTCGACGAAAGCGACGCGCGGGTCTTCCGACATCTTGCGCGCCGCCGTTTCGGTCGTGAAGACCGAGAAGCCTTTGAGGGCGCGGCGGAAGGTGTGCTGGTCTTGGCGGTTGCCGCCATGCCCGACGATCAGGCGGTCGGCTTCCTGATCAACGTCCTCGACCTCTTCGGCGAACACGACGATATATTGATTGTATGCCTTCTTGTCTGCGCGTGCCTTCCGAAACTTGGCTTTCAGTTTCGGCGCGGCCGACTTGTTCGCGCCCGGCGGCACTACCTTCTCCGAATTCTGCTTCTCCGATCCTTGACCCTGTGCGCGCACGAGGGCGGGGACGACAAAGATCGCGGCGCACACGGCGACCAGCAGTAAAATTGCAGCAAATTTCTTCATTCTCTCCTCCGATGAAACTGTGTAGCGATAAGCGTGAGAGTTACCGTCCGGGGCTCCGAAGAAGGGGGGATCGGACTTTGCCCAACGAAAATTCTATTTAACGAATTATCAATTAAGGAACCATTTCCAATTATGACGGATGAGCGATGAGGCTCGTCATCCATCACCGTCTCCCGCCCGCTTGCGTCTCGGATTAAGGAATGTCCGGGCGAAGCGAGAGCGCGAAACCGCCACGTCCTCAACAACCTCTGGAGCAAGCTGAGTGCCACAGGCGTGCGTCCCGGTATAACGTAACAAACGCGCCCGCCAAACCGGATCGCCAAGTAGAACACGTCAAATCCTCCGCGCACGTCTGCGCCCCTCCACATATCGACGAAGACCGTGATACGCGTTGAAACAAACGACCGCTTAAGTGTTTCATGGTGAAACACGCCTGCGCGCCCCACTCCGCGCCGCGTCGGGCGACCTGCACACGACGACTTCCTTCTCTTTATGCGAACTTTTGATTGCGAACGTCTTGCAATTGCGGGGCTATAAATCGCGGCACGACTCTTGCACAGGGGCAGGTCTCCTGCACTGTGGCCTTACTAAAACACTAAGACTGAGAAGAGATAAGCAGAACTGAACAGCAGCAGGACTCTCAGCGCGGCGAATGCGTAAGCCGGACGAAGCTTACAAAATCGCAACGCAACGGCAACACGTCTTTAGCAGGCAACCCCAAATTCCAGATAACCCGAGCGTCTTCTCGCTCACGTAACACAACCTCATTACTTGTTGGAGAAAAGATGACATTTCCAAGTTCCACGAACCTCGCACCGATAGTCCGCGCGGTTTGTCTACTTCTTTGCTTTGCACTCTTGACTCCTCCGGTCACTATCGCCGCCGCGCTCGGCTCCGCCCGGATGGGCGGGGCGTTGCGCGCGGCCAGTGGCGCGGGGCAGCAGTCGGGCGTGCCGGCGGGCGGCGGGACTGCGGCCTTCGCTGCGGCCGCCTCGTTTAGCGCGGGCCACGCGCCGAGCGAAGCCGCCTTGCCGAACGGCACAGAGACCGGGGCGCAGCGAGTTGGAGAAAAGCTTGCCGCCTCGACCGTGCCCGTCCGGCTCAGAAAGACTGTTGACAAACACGTCGCCGGTAAACAGAGTCTTAAACTTTCAAACACGCAAAATAAGAACAACGCCCTCGCGGCCTTTGCCGCGCCTGAGCGCGTCTTTAGCATCGCGCCGACGGCCACGAAGCCTGCGGCGGCCGCTGCTGACATGGTCGCGCCGACCGCCGACAAGACCACGCCCGAAGTTGTCCGCGTCGTCAAGGCCCCGGCCTCGACGGCCAAAACGGGAACGGGCGCTGGAGAGCAGCTTTCGGCCCTCGCGAAACCGGCCGTCGCCGAACTCGGCAAGAGCATCGCGACCGAGAAGGCCGCCAAAGAAAATCACGTCCCGAACCTATCGCGTGACGCCGTTAGCCCCGGCGTCTCGGCCGATCCGAGACGTGACCTCGTTTCCGACTCCCCAAAGATGTCGCCGGAAATGGTGACTCCGTCCACGCTCGACCGTCAAATCTCGTCAACGAATAAAGCGGAACAGGTCGCCAAGTTTGATGCGCCGGCGTTGCCCGGCGTTTTCAACGCGTCTAACGCCGCGACTTTGAACGCTCCTGAATCGCGGCGCGCCGTGTCCGTCACGTCGCCGGTCGCGCCGACGCTTGAAACTGAAGCGGCCGACGCGCCCGTCACCCTCTCGGCCGCGAAGACCCCCGTAGTCGCTGAGACGGCCGCGCCCGAGTCTGTTGGAGACACGGCCACGGCGACCGACGCCAAGTTGGAAGCCGCCGCGTCCACCGCGACTCCGGCCGCCGCCATGACGGCGGCGTTCGCGCCTGCCAACGACAACTTCGCGCTCGCGCAGGTCGTCAGCGGCCTGCCCGGCAGCACGACGGGATCGAACATCGGTGCGACGAAAGAAGCCGGTGAGCCTTACCACGCTTTCGACCGGGGCGGCGCATCCGTCTGGTTCAAGTGGCAAGCCACGGCCACACGCTCGATTGATTTCTCGACCGCCGGTAGCGGCTTCGACACGACGCTCGCCGTCTATCAGGGCACGAGTGTCAGCGCTCTGAGGGAGGTCGCCAGCAACGACGAAGTCAGCGCGACCGACTCGACCAGCCGCGTCACCTTCGACGCCATCGCCGGTCAAATCTATTACATTGCCGTCGATGGCTTCTTCGACGGCTACACGGCCTCGTCGGGCGCGATCACGCTCAACTGGAGCGCGACCCCGGCCCCGGCCAACAACGGCTTCGGCGCGGCGCAACTCCTCGCGGCCGCCACGACGGGCAGCGTCACGGGCACGAACCGCGGCGCGACCATTCAGGCTTATGAGCCTTACCACGCGAACAACGACGGCGGTAAGTCGGTCTGGTACAAGTGGACTGCTCCCTCGACGGGCAGCATCGAATTCACGACCGGCGGCAGCAACTTCGACACGCTGCTCGGCGTCTACACCGGCACCTCCATCAGCGCGCTGACCGGCGTCGCCAGCAACGACGAAGAGGACTTCAACGCGGGCATCCACACGAGCCGCGTCGTCTTCAACGCCGTCGCCGGCACCGTCTACTACATCGCTGTCGATGGTTTCTACGACGGCTACTCGGCCGACTGGGGCGACATCACGCTCGCATGGAAGGTCGGCCCCGCCGTCCCCGCCAACAACAACTTCGGCGCGGCGCAGGCCATCACCGGCAACGAGGGGCGCATCAAGGGTTCCAACTGGCTGGCGACGAAGCAGTCGGGCGAGCCCGCCCACGCGGGCATCGCGGGCGGCAAGTCCATCTGGTATCGCTTTCAGGCTCCCGGCAACGGCAAGGTCTCCTTCGACACGATGGGGAGCACCGTTGACACCATCATGGGTGTCTACACCGGCACGGGTATCACCGCGCTGACGGCCGTCACGAGCAACGACGACGCCGACGCTCCGGGCGGCGTGTGGACGAGCCGCGTCACGTTCGACGCGGTCGCCGGAACCGTCTACTATCTCGCGGTCGATGCGCGGATGGGCGAAGCAGGCACGATCATCCTGCGCACGCCGCGCAAGGCCGGCAAGGTCGCCTTCGCCAGCAACCGCGACGGCGATGACGAAATCTTCACCATGAACCGTGACGGCAGCGGGCAGCAACAACTCACCGCCAACACGGCCAACGACACGCGCCCCGACTGGTCGCCCGACGGCACGAAGATCGCCTTCGAGAGCGACCGCGACGGCAACACCGAGTTGTACGTGATGAATGCCGACGGCAGCGGCCAGACGCGTCTCACCACCAACACGGCCAACGACAGCCAGCCCGTCTGGTCGCCCGACGGCACGAAGATCGCTTTCACGAGCGACCGCGGCGCCGACGCCGGCGGCTACGAGCTTTACGTGATGAACGCCGACGGCACGAACCCCGTCCGGCTCACCTATCAGGCCGGGACTGACTCGCGCCCCGAGTGGTCGCCCGACGGCGGCAAGCTCATCTTCGCGAGCACCTTCTTCGGCAACTGGGATATTCACCGCCTCAGCGCCGTCACCGGCGGCGACAAGTGGCGGCTCACCACCCACCCCGGGATCGAGACCAACCCGGTCGTCGATCCCTTCGGCACCATGTACGCCTTTCAGGGCAACGCCACGGGCGACAACGAACTCTGGCTCATCAAGCCGAACGGCGCGTCCGTCAACCTCAGCAACAACCCCGCGTCCGACGATGCTCTGGACTACTCGCCCGACGGCGCATCCATCGCCTTCGCCACGACGCGCGACGGCAACTCGGAAATCTACGTGATGAACGCCGACGGCACAGGCCAGACGAACATCACCTTCAACGGCGCGAACGACAGCTTCCCCGATTGGCAGCCTGTGACGGCGACGCCGAACAACCTGCCGACCGTCACGCTAACGTCCCCTGTGGACGGTACGAAGTACAACGTCGGTGGCAGCATCGTCATCAACGCGGACGCCGCGGACGTGGGCGGGTCGGTCGCGAAGGTCGACTTCTACTCCGGCTCGGTGCTCATCGGCACCGATTCGGCCGCGCCCTACGGCATCACGATGGCCGCCACCAACGCGGGCAACTTTTCGCTGACGGCCGTCGCGACGGACACCCACGGGGCGACGGCCACTTCCGGCGCATCGCGGGTCACCGTCAACGCGCCGGTCACGGTGAACATCGAGAACCCGACCGAGGGCACGAAGTTCACCCAGTCGTCCTCCACGACGTTCACGATCAACGCCGCCGCCGCTTCCAGCGCGGGCACGATCACGAAGGTCGAATTCTTCGGCAACAACGTGTTGCTCGGAACCGACACCACGGCTCCCTACAGCTACACGGCGACGGCCACCACGACCGGCGCGTGGCCGCTGACGGCGAAGGCGACCGACAGCACCGGGGCGACGGCGACCTCGCCTGTCGTCAACATCAGCGTCGTCGCGCCGCCTCCGGTGAACCCGACGGCCGCCTGCGCCAAGACGGTGACGGCCAACGTCGTCGCCTTCGATCAGGTCTACACCTACAACCGCTTCGGGGCGTTCAACCCCGCGGGCATGATGTACGCGCTCAAGCGCGACGTGGTCGCCATCGACTCGTCGAAATCGCTCGCGGCCGGCAACGTTCAGTTGCGCCCCGACAAGCGGCCGCGCCCGCTCGTCCTTCGCGTCAACGAGGGCGACTGCTTGCAAGTCACCTTCACCAACCTGCTCACCTCGACGCGCGATGAGCTGAGCAGCATCACCAACACCAACCAGCCCAACAAGCAGACGTACACGGGCGCGCCGGTCAAGTTCCTTGCGGACAATTCGACCTTCACGCGCGCGGCTTCGATGCACGTCAACGGCCTCGACTACGTCAACGGCTCCGGCGTCTCGGACGGCGCGAACGTCGGCAAGAACGCATCTTCACTGGTCGAGACCGGCCAGACGAAGACCTACACGTGGTACGGCCGCAAGCAGGGCCAGTACATGATTCATTCGATGGGCGCGAACGTCGGCGGCGAAGGCGACGGCGGTCAGATGGTGCTCGGCCTCTTCGGCGCGGTCGTCGTCGAGCCGCAGGGCGCGAAGTGGTATCGCTCGCAGGTGACGGCCGCGCAACTGGCGAAGGTCACGGCGGGTCGCAACCCCGACAACACGCCGAAGATCAACTTCGAGGCGACGGACTCAACCGGCGCGCCGATCCTCAACATGCTCACGGCTTCGAACGAGATCGTCCACACGGACGTTAACGCCCTCATCACGGGCTTCACGGAGAACTGCACCAACGCGCCGCCTTCATCGACGTGCGGGCAGCCCTTCCGCGAATTCGTGGTCATCTTCCACGACGAGACGAAGACCGTGCAGGCGTTCCCCGAACTGGACGCCGAACTGTTCCACGGCGTCCGCGACGGCTTCGCCATCAACTATGGCTCGGCCTCGCTCGGCGCGCCGCTCGTCGCCAACCGCAAGAAGGTCGGCCCGTCGAAGGACTGCGGCGAATGTAAGTTCGAAGAGTTCTTCCTCGAATCGTGGGCCAACGGCGACCCCTCGATGGTGGTTCGCACGGACTCCTACGGCCGCGCCAACGAAGTGCTGTTCCCCGATGATCCGTCGGGCGTTCACCACTCGTACCTCGGCGACCCCGTGCGCTTCCGCAACATCCACGTCGGGCCGAAGGAGACGCACGTTTTCCACCTCCACGCGCACCAGTGGCTGCACGAGCCGCGCGAGGATGATTCGACCTATCTCGACTCGCAGACCATCGGGCCGGGTTCCGGTTTCACCTACGAGATCAACTACGGTGGTTCGGGCAACCGCAACTTCACCGTCGGCGACTCGATCTTCCACTGCCACCTCTACCCGCACTTCGCGCAGGGCATGTGGGAACTGTGGAGAGTTCACGACGTGTTCGAGCAGGGCACGCCCGACCGCAACCTGCCCGACGCGGAGATCGCGGGCGGCACGCCGAACCCGGCCGTCGTCCCGCTGCCCAACCGCGTGATGGCGCCGATGCCGACCGCCGACGTGAAGGGCTTCCCCTTCTTCGTCGCCGCGCAGGCCGGTCACCGTCCGCCGCAGCCGCCGCTCGACATCGAGCAGGACGGCGGGCTGCCGCGCCACCGCATCCTCGCCTCCGAGTTCATCGACGGTAAGGATGCCATTCACCCGCACCTGTTGACCGACCCGGTCGCCGCGCGCGTCCTGTCGCTCAACAACGACCCGAACCTGCTCGCCTTCGCACGCGAGTTGACTTCGGCCAAGATCGAACTGCTTCCGCTCGAGGGAACCAACGTCGAGAAGAAGGCGATGGAGTTCCACGAGGGCAAGGGCGGCGTGCAAGTCACGACGCAATACGGCTGGCCTGCGGCCGCCTATCCCGCCTACACGCCCACGGGCGCGAGCGGCCTCTTCCTCGTCAACGGACAGCCGCGGCAGCCGGGCGCGCCGTTCGCGGAGCCCTGTGCTCCGGGCACGCCGCTGCGTAACTACCGCGCCGCTTACATCCAGTTCGACATGACGGTCAACAAGGCCGGCTGGCACGACCGCCAAGCCCGCATCACGACGCTCGAAGACGACGCCCTCGCCACGCGCGACGGGCAGAAGACGCCGGAGCCGTTCTTCTTCCGCGCCAACTCGAACGACTGCGTGCAGTTCAAGGCCACGAACCTCGTCCCGCACGTGCTCAATCTGGACGACTTCCAAATTTTCACGCCGACCGACACCATCGGCCAACACATCCACCTCGTGAAGTTTGACGTGATGGCGTCGGACGGCGCGGGCAACGGTTGGAACTACGAGGACGGCACCTTCTCGCCCGGCGAGGTGCAGGAGCGCGTCCACGCCAACAACCATCACCAGAGCGTGCACGGCGGCGGGCAAATGCTGTCGCTCGTCACCAATCCGAAGTTCGGCGATGGGCCAGACCTCGACGGCAACGGCATCGGCGACTACGTGGGCGCGCAGACGACCACGCAGCGTTGGTGGGCTGACCCGCTCCTGAACAACAACGGCGTGGATCGCACGATCCGCACCGTCTTCACACACGATCACTTCGGCCCCTCTTCGCACCAGCATCACGGCCTCTACGGCGCGCTGGTGGTCGAACCGGCCGGCTCGAAGTGGGAGACCACGAGCGGCACCCCGATGGCGACGCGCGCCGACGGAGGCCCGACCTCTTACGCGGCCAACATCGTGACGCCGGACGCGACGAAGAGCTACCGCGAGTTCAACCTCGCCATCGCCGACTTCGCACTCGTCTACACGCCCGACCTGAAGCCGATTAACCCTCCGGGGCGTAAAGAAATCGGCCTGCCGTTCATCCTCGAACCGCCTGCGATTCCGCAGCCCGAGTCCATCTCGGCCGGCGATCCGGGCACGGGTCTGATCAACTATCGCAACGAGCCGATCCCGCTGCGCGTCCGCGACGGCGCGACCAACACGCAGCTCACCGACGCTCGCGGCGACATGGCGAACGTCTTCCGCTCGAAGGACGACGCCGGTAACACGATCCACGGCGATCCGTTCACGCCGCTCCTCGAAGCCTACGAAGGCGACAAGGTGCAGATTCGCCTGATTCAGGGCGCGCAGGAAGAGCAGCACGTCTTCAGCCTCCACGGCGGGAAGTGGCTGCACGAACCTTCGTCGCCTAATTCCGGCTGGTACAACGCGCAGGGGCTCGGCATCTCCGAGCACTTCGAGTTCGACGTGCCGCCGATCCCGGCCGTCGGTAACGTCAGCGGCGGTAACAAAGACGTGGCCGACTTTATGTACGGCGCGTTCAACACCGACAGCCTGTGGAACGGCATGTGGGGTCTCCTGCGTTCATACAAGGGTCTGCGCACCGGCCTCAAAGCGCTGCCCTCGAACACCGCCGGAACGGTGAGCAGCAGCGACGCCGGCCTGCGCACGGACTTCTGTCCGGCAGGCGCGACGCAGCGGCCGCTCGCGGTCGAGGCTTGGCTCGCCAAAGACCTCGTCGGCCCGAACGGCATCGTCTACAACACCAAGTTCGGTCTCAAAGACCCGGCCGGTATCGTCTTCGTCCAGCAAGCGGACGTGGCCGCCATCAAAGCCGGGACGAAGAAACTCGAACCGCTCGTGCTGCGCGCCAACGCGGGCGACTGTATCAACCTTGAGTTGACCAACAAGCTCCCGCTCGGCACGACGCCGATGCCCGACTACGACGCGTGGAATCTCATGCCGATGCTGGTTCCGCAGTTCAACCTTAACCAGTTGAAGTCGTCGAAGGAGGTCAGCCTCCACCCGCAGTTGCTTGAGTACGACGTGCGCACCAGCGACGGCGCGAACGTCGGCCTCAACGACAAGCAAACGGCCTCGCCCGGCGAGACCAAGAAGTACCGCTGGTACGCCGGGAAGGTGACGGTCAACGCCGACGGGTCGCGCACCGCGCAGCCCATCGAGTACGGCACGCTCAACCTGACCGACTACGGCGACATCATGAAGCACGGTTCGCACGGCGCGGGCGGCGTGCTCGTCGTCGAACCGCTGGGCGCGACGTGGACGACCGCGGCCAACTCCAACGCGGAAGCCGAGGTCAGAAACGCCGCGGGCAGCCTGCTCTTCAAAGAGTTCGTCGTCGTCTATCAGGACGACGTGAACATGGTCGGCCCGAACGCCACGCAGGGTCAGACCATCCTCGGGCTCGCGGGCGTCAACCCCGTGCGCAACTACACCGAGGAGTCGGATTCGGAAGACTCCGGGATGAAGGCTTTCAACTACAGGACTGAACCCCTGTGGGCGAGGCTCGGATTCCTTCAGGAGATGACCAAGCGGGATCACAACACGTTCCAGCACGTCCACGAGCTGCTCAACGACGTGAACCAAGCCAACGTCTTCAGCTCGACCTCGCACGGCGACCCGGAAACCCCGGTCTTCTCCGTCGCGGCGGGCACGGGCGTCCGGTTCCGCGTCGCCCAGCCGACGGGTCACCCCCGTCAGCACGCGTTCACCCTCTTCGGCCACAACTGGTTCCACGAGCCGTGGCGGGAGAATTCGACCGTCATCTGGTCGCCCGGCTTCGCCGAGCCCACTTCGACCACCATCGGCACGCAGGGCGGCCATAGCGCCCGCCGCCACTGGAACATCGTCCTGCCCAAAGCAGGTGGGGCTTTCAGCCAACCGGGAGACTACATGTACCGGACGCAGGAGAGCTTCAACGTCACGAGCGGTCTCTGGGGCATCTTCCGCGTCACGGGCGCGACGACTACAACCACCACTGCCGTCCAGTAAACACGGACGACGGACTTTCCCCGCGGCCGGTGTGATTAGCGCCGGCCGCGGGCTCGCAAAAGACAGCGCGCGTGCGGGCGACTCCGCATCAAGAGTCGCCCGCGCCGCCAACCCTGACCGGACACAAATTTTTCGCTAAAAATTTTCACTTTACGGGCACGCGCAAAGCAGCCTGACGACGACTTGAAACATCTAAATAATTACACAAGCGGTTCAATTTTTACCTCCTTATCAAGCCGGTTAAATTTTAGGAAATAAGTGATCATGAATCATCGTTACTCTCCGTCCGCCCGTATGCTCGCGCAGGCTTTGCTCCTCATCGTGGTCTGCATCACGACGGCGGCGGCGCAGATCGGCGGGCCGAAAGATACGAAGCTGAAACCGGCCTCCGAAGCGGTCGCTAAAGCCCCGTCCGTCGCCTCCGGCCGTTTCGAGAAAGAGGACGTTCGCATCGACTTCACGGCGAAGGCAATCGGAGAAGGCAGCAAGGGACTCGTCGCCGGCGAAGATGCCGTCGTCACTTTCAGCGTCACTGACGCGCGCACGAGTCAGCCGCTGGCGGGCGTCCGGCTGCGCTCCTGGATTAGCACGCGCAAGGTCAACCACACGCCGAGCGAGGCCGAGTGTAAAGACAAGATCAGCACCTTCATGGGCGGCCTCCTGAGCGCGCGCCCCGACATCGATCTCAACAGTTACCTGCTCTTAACGCTCAACCACGACAACACGATCTCGGTCATCAACCCGCTCGTCTCATTCAGCCGCACGCAACTCGAAAGCCTGATCACGCTGCCCGGCGCGGGGGCGGACTGGGCGCTCACCGACGACAAGCAGACGGTCTACGTCACGCTGCCCGAACAGTCGGCCGTGGCGGTCGTCAACACCATCACGCGCAAGGTCGTCGCCACGATCCCCGTCGGCGACAAGAAGCGACCCATGCGCATCGCCATCCAGCCGGGCGGCCGCTACGTCTGGGTCGGGCTCGACAACTCGCCCGCGGTAGCCGTCATCGACGCCGCCACCAACAAGCTCGCCGCCACAATCGAAGCGGGCGCGGGTCTGCACAATCTGGCCTTCACGCCCGACGGCCGCTACGCCTACGTGACCAACAGCGCGGCCGACACCGTCACGGCCATCGACGCGGAGAAGTTGACCAAGATCGCGGACATCCCGGTCGGCAAGACGCCGGTTCCGGTGACCTACAGCCCGACGAGCCGCTTGATTTACGTGGCGGCGATCAACGGAGCTGCCGTCAGCGTCATCGACCCCGCCACGCAGCAGGTCGTGCGCAGCATCCCGGTCAAGCGCGGCGCGGTCGCCTTCCGCTTCGACCCGAGCGGACGCTTCGGCTTCGCCGTCAATCAGGTGGCGAATCTGGTCGAGATCATCGACGCTTCGACGAATCAGGTCGCCGGCTCGGTGGAAGTCTCGAAAGGGCCGGATCAGATCGTCTTCACCGACCGCTACGCCTACGTGCGCGGCACGAGTTCGGAGAAATTTTCGCTCATCGAGTTGGCCGGCGTCGCGAAGGGCAGGTTCTCGGCCGTTGACGTTTCGGCCGGGCAGAAACCCGCGAGCGCGCTCGCGGCTGAGATCGGCGTGGCCGACATGATCGCCACGACCCCCGAAGGCAACGCCGCGATGATCGCCAACACGCCCGACGCGATGATCTACTACTACGTCGAGGGCATGATGGCCCCGATGGGCACGCTCTCGAACTACAAGCGACGCCCGCACGCGGCCATGATCCTGAACCGCAGCCTCACCGAGACCGCGCCCGGCGTCTACACGGTGCCCATCCGGCTCAAAGGCTCCGGCCGTTTCGACGTTTCCGTCCTGACCAGCCAGCCGCGCATCGCACATTGCTTCCAGTTGGAAGTCGCCGCTTCGCCCGACGCGGAGAAGAACGTCCCGACCGTCTCCGTCGCGGTCAAAGCGTTCTTCGACGGCAAACAGTTCAAGTCGGGCGAGTCCGTCCCGCTCCGCTTCCGCGTGATCGACTCCGCGACGGGTCAACCGCTGAAGGGTCTACAGGACGTGCAGGTCTTGGCCTTCGAGCCGCCGGGCATCTGGCAGCAGCGACAGTGGGCGAAGGAAGTGGGCGAAGGCGAGTACGAAGTGGCGCAGGTCTTCCCGCGCCCCGGCCTCTACAAGATTATGGTGCGCGTGGCTTCACGCGGCGTGACCTTCGCCGATCTACCGTACACCTCCGTGGCCGTCATGAGCGGCGCGAACGTGACCGAAAAAGGCAATTAATAGCAATTCATTTTTGAGAGAGAGGAACAACCGATTATGAACCGCAAACTGACAACCGTGCTGGCTTCAGCCGCCCTTCTCGTCTTCGTCTCCGCGCCGGGCACGCAGACGCACGCGCAGTCCACCCAGCAGGACGCGTACGGCAACGAGCGCACCGGCCAGAAGGAGACGAGGGAAATACAGGCTACGTGTCCCGTCCATTCGGAGATCAAGGCACGCACTGCCGAGAAGTGCCCGAAGTGCCGCATCGAGTCGCGCAAACAGCAGGCCGCTCGCGCTAAGGGTAACAACAAAGTACAGCCGCGCCCGCAGCAGGCCACCGACTCCAATGAATAACAGTGGAAACCTCGCACTCGCGCTGGTCGCGTCAATCGTGCTCGTGCTCGCGCCCGCCATGTCCGGCGCGGGCGTGACCCACGCCGCACGCCACAATCACTCTCAGCACGCAGCCCCGGCAGCCACGCAGTCCGCCCCCCGTGGGCAGCAGCAACGGGCGGCGGACTCTTATGTCTGCCCGATGCACGCCGACGTGACTTCGTCGAAGCCCGGCCGGTGTCCCGAGTGCGGCATGGATTTGAAGGTGAAGAAGAAGACCGAGGCCGCGCCGCCTGCGAACGAGAAGGCCGGTGCGACAGCCCCGTCGGTCGAGATAGGACCGGCCGGCGCTTTGGGTGACAAGTCCGTGGCCGGTGACGCGTCGGCCGGCGCCGGTTACTTCCCGAACCACATCCTGCTCACGCAGGACAACAAGCCCGTGCGTTTCTACGAAGACATGGTCAAAGGCAAGGTTGTTCTGATCAACTTCATGTTCACGACCTGCGCGGGCGTGTGCCCGCCGATGGCTGCGAACATGGCGAAGGTGCAGAGCTACCTCGGCGACCGCGTGGGGAAAGACGTGGTGATGCTCTCGATCAGCGTCGATCCGACCGTGGACACGCCCGATAAGCTGAAGAAGTATGCCGACAACTTCAAGGCCCGGCCGGGTTGGTACTTCCTGACCGGCAAGAAGGAGAACGTCGATTGGGTGCTCTACAAGCTCGGCGGCTATGCCCCCGACAAGATGCAGCACAGCGCGGTACTCATCATCGGCAACGAGGCCACCGGCCAGTGGATCAAGACGGCCGCCCTCCGCAACCCTGCGCAGATCGCCGAGGCCGTGATAGACCTGCTCGAAACCGACAAGAAATAAAGGCCGCCCTCCTCCTGCGCGCCTCGCCCGCTGGCGACGGTAGACGTGGCCTTCCACAACTATCGACCGGCCGAGTCGATTTCCTCTGACGTATCAACGCCCCGTCGCCCGTGAAGGCGGCGGGGCGTTGTCGTCCGCGGCCGCGTCGCGGGAATTACTTTGAGGCGAGAAGAGTTTCTGCTTTAAACTCACTGCCGCAGGATGTAGTTGCGCTGTAGCTGGATGAGACGGAGCGTGTCGGGTGAGGCGCTCGTCCGCGCCGCCTCTCCTACTTGCGCCGGAACTATCAAAGCAATGGCACTGCAATCCGACCCAAGCCGTCAAACAATTCTCAGCTATCTGGACGACTACCTGCGCCGCGGGAGGGCGACGATGATCGTGCGCGCGAGCGGGTTGCGCCGCGCGCGCTGGTCGTACGAGCGGGTTGTGTTGACGGCTCGCCGGTTCGCGCGTGAGTTGGAGGCGCGGGGCGTCGCGCGCGGCGAGCGCGTGTTATTGTCCGGCGACAACAGTCCCGAATGGGTCGCGGCGTTCTGGGGCTGCCTTTTGCGCGGCGCGGTCGTCGTGCCTCTGGACAAAGAGAGCGTCCCGGAATTCATCTCGTCGGTGCAGCGACAGACGGAGGCGAGGATGATGCTGGCGGGCGCGGGCACGCCTGCTCCCGAAAACTTTGAGACTCCAATTCTCTTCCTCGACAAACTTGAGGCGAACGTCGCGCACCATTCGGCCGAGCCTTACCCGATTGAAGTCATCGATCAGAACACGCTCGTCGAAATCATCTTCACGTCGGGCACGACACAGAACCCGAAAGGCGTCCTGCTCACGCACCGCAACCTGCTCGCGAACCTCGAACCGCTTGAGGCGGAGATCAAAAAGTACCTCAAGTGGGAGCGTTTGTTTCATCCGATCCGGTTCCTGAACCTCGTGCCGCTCAGCCACGTCTTCGGGCAGTTCATGGGCATCTTCGTGCCGCAACTGCTGGGCGGCGAAGTTCACTTTCAAGACTCTCTTAACCCGGCCGAGATCGTGCGTCGCACGCGCGAAGCAAGAATCTCCGTCATCGTCCTCGTGCCGCGCCTGCTCGAAGGTCTGCGCGAGTGGGTGACGCGCGATCACGCGGCGCGAAGTAAAGAAGGTGAGTTGAGCGCGCTGGTGGCTTCTGCGAAGGGAGTCGGCTTCCTGCGACGTTGGTGGAAGTTTCGCCGGGTGCACCGGCGGTTCGGTTGGAAATTCTGGGCTTTCCTATCCGGCGGCGCGACGCTCGACGAAGAGACGGACACCTTCTGGCGGCGACTCGGATTCGCCGTCCTGCAAGGCTACGGCATGACGGAGACCGCGTCGCTCATCTCGGTTAACCACCCGTTCAAACAGAGTCGCGGCTCAATCGGCAGGTTGATGCCGGGTTACGAAGTCAGGCTTGACGAGAGGGGCGAGATCATCGTGCGCGGCGCGAGCGTCTCGCCGGGCTACTGGTCGGAGCGAGGCGAGATTGACGCGCACGCCGACGGATGGCTACGCACCGGCGACCTCGGTGAGATGGACGCCGCGGGCAACCTCTACTTTAAGGGTCGCAAAAAGGACTTGATCGTCACGGCGGCGGGGCTGAACGTCTATCCTGAAGACCTCGAAGCCGCGTTGAATCGCCAGCCCGAAGTGCGCTCAAGCTGTGTCGTCGCATGGGAGGCGGCGCGTGGAACTGAGCCGCTCGCCGTGCTCATTCTTCGCGACCAACGAGCAAGTGCGGAAGCCGCCGTCGAGCGCGCCAACCGTGGCCTCGCGGAGCATCAGCGTATACGCCGCTGGTTCGTCTGGACGGAACCCGATTTCCCACGCACGGCCACACACAAAACGCTGAAACGCGAAGTCGCCGCGGTGGTCTCTGAAAAGTTGAACGCGCGTGGCGAAAGCGCGGAAGGCGAAACGCGTGTGATGCACCCGAACGAGCGCGATACCGCCGCTCTCACGTCCCGCGCCTTCATCGTCTCGGAAGCCGCCCGCTTGAGCGGCACAGAGCCGGCGCAGCTTAACTCTGCGGCGAATCTGGCGACGGATTTGAAGCTCGACTCGCTGGGTCGCGTCGAGCTCTTGAGCGCGCTCGAAGATCGCTACCACATAGAGATCGACGAAGCCGCTTTCACCGCGGCGACGACCGTCGACGATGTGGAGAAACTGGTTCGCGGTGAGACGCCGGAGGAAGCGCACAGTACGCCGTATCCCTATCCCAACTGGAGCCGCAAACCGCCGCTGAGCTGGTTGCGCGTGATTCTCTACTACACGATCCTTCTGCCGATCACGCTGGTCATGAGCCGGATGCGCGTCGAGGGGCGCGACCATCTCGACGAACTGACAGCCCCGGCTTTGTTCGTCGCCAATCATGTCACGCTCGCCGACCACGCGTTAATTCTCGCAGCTCTCCGCCCGCGCCTGCGCCATCGGCTGGCTATCGCGATGGAAGGCGAACGCTTGCGCGGCTGGCTCCACCCACCCGCGGGCACGGGTCTGTTCACACGCTTACGACTGCTCGCGCAGTACGCGCTGGTCACAACCTTCTTCCACGTCTTTCCGCTTCCCAAGCGTAGCGGCTTTCGTCGCAGCTTCGCGTACGCGGGCGCGTGCGTAGAACGCGGCGAGAGCGTCCTCGTTTTCCCGGAGGGCGAGCGTGCGCGGCGCGGCCAGACACAGATGAATGCGTTTAAGACGGGTATCGGCGTATTGGCTCAAGAATTGGGTGTGCCCATCGTGCCGGTGAGGTTGCACGGCTTATATGAACTCAAACAGCGAAAGCAGTATTTTGCGTCGCCCGGGCAAGTCACCGTCGTTTTCGGTGAGCCGGTGAGATTCGATGCGGGCGTCGAGGCGGCACAAATTGCCGCGGAGTTGGAGCGTCGCGTCGCCCGCCTCTGATGTCCCGCCCAAAATTCTACTTCCCTTCTTGTCAAATGTAACATCCCGCATTACCATCCGGTTGTTACACTCTATGTAACAGGCACGAATGATTAAAACCTTTCGTCATCAAGGGCTGAGGCAACTTTTTGAGACCGGCAGATCGAATTCTATCTCAGCCGATCTTACTCGTCTGACAAGACGACTCGACTTTTTAAACCATGCCGCCTCGCCCACGGATATGAACCTGCCGGGCTGCCGCCTAGATGAATTGATAGGAGAGCGGAAAGGCACGTGGAGTGTAACGGTGAGCGGAAATTGGCGGCTGACATTTTCATTTCAGGACAGGAACGCCTTTGACGTTGATCTGGAAGATTATCACTGAGGGGTAAAGACTATGTTGAATAGAAGAAAGCGCAGACCCACGCATCCGGGCGAGATTTTGCGCGAAGACGTGTTACCTGAGACGGGACTCTCGCAGGGCGAGTTCGCTCGACTGATCGGTGTATCCCGCCGCACGGTGAATGAGATATTACAGGAAAAGCGCCCCGTCACGGTTGACACAGCGCACCGTCTGGCCCGCGCCCTTAACACCTCTCCGGATGTCTGGCTGGGGCTCCAGCAGGACGTCGATTTGTGGGACACGCTTGAAGCCAACAAGGAAGTGTACCAGCGGATTAAACCACTGAAAGCTGCATGAGAGGCGAAACACACATGAAAACTATCGTTATTGCCAATCACAAGGGCGGCTGTGCCAAGACGACCACTGCGCTCAATCTGGCCGTCGTCCTCGCCAATCAGGGCTCGCGGGTGCTGGCAGTTGACCTCGATCCGCAGGGCAACCTCTCCGTCGCGTGCGGGGCCGATCTACAAGAACTTGAATCCACGCGCTGCACCTCACACCGATTGATGCTGGATGTGCGCGGCGACATTGCCGCCTACAGGATGCGCGCGCGCCCCCGACTCGACCTCATCCCGGCTTGTCTTGACCACGACGCGGAGACGCTTATCGAGGGGCAGCCGGTTTCTCGCGATCTGCTGTTAAAGAATAAATTAGCTCCGGTACGCTCCGGCTATGATTACTGTGTGATAGACACGCCCCCTGCCCTGCGTGCCCCGACACTTAATGCTCTGGCGATGTCGGACATGACGATTATCCCCATCGAATCGAGTAACTTCGCACTCGTCGGCCTCGGCCAAGTGATGAGAATGGTCTCGGCGGTGCGCAAAGCACACGCACCGAAGATGATCATTATGGCGCTTTCGACAAAGTACAAGCCGCGGCAGACTGTCGATAGAGAGGTGCGGTCACAGGTCGAGGCAATGTTCAAGACCAATATGTTCGATACGTGGGTGCCCGATGCGGCGGCCGTCAATCAGGCGGTGGGTATCGGTAAATCTGTTTACGAGACGAATATGGCATCGCCGGCTGCGCTGGCGTTCTTCAACCTGGCGAACGAAATTCGTGAGAGGTTTGGTGATGAAAAAGTCGGACTTGAAACTATTGCGGGAGCGGAATCAGAAAGCAGTCATGCCGTCGCCGAAGAAGGACGACGTTAGTGATGAACTTTCCAAGATGTTTGATGACGGTACGGCGCTTGAAGGCGGGAAACCTGTAAACTCAGCAGCCATACCAGTTACTAATAATGATGACATCGACCAAACTCGACTCAACTCGACTCAACTCGACTCAACTCGACTCAACTCAACTCACATCAAAAAATCGACAACAAAAAGAGTTGACAAGCCCGTAGCCCCGGAGCGTGACTTCAATCGTCGCCCTAACTCATTAGAACGTGACGCCCTGCCAAAAGGACTCTTTCCCGGCACGTCAAAGAAACTCTACGACGCGCTGTATCTGCGCACACGCGGGGCGGTTGTTCCGGTACGCTCAATTCAGGCGACCCGCACTGAGGTCATGCGTTGGGCTGGGATAGGCGGACTCAACACCTTTCTGTCTCATATAAAGTACCTTACAAACGTCGGCCTCATCGTCCGCCAATTTGAGATCGGCAACAAAGATGGGGCGATTTATGAAGTGCGGATACCTGAGGAATTGAACTCGACTCAACTCAACTCGACTCAACTCAACTCAACTCAACTCGACTCAACGCCGAATCGGGTACATGACTCAACTCAGAAACTGATGCGAGTTGAGTCGAGTCAAACCGTTGAGCCAATTACTACTTCCGAGCCTCCTAAGACTTCTTTTAAGACTAAAGAAGAAAATACTGATGATGACGCTGCGCACCCCTTTATCAAGACGCTCCAACAGGCCGAACTAGAATTAACGGGCAAAGTTACTACCAACCCGGAGAAGTGGAAGGATTTAGCAGAATTATTAGTGACTGAACTGAAAATCGCCGCCGGGCGCACAACCGTCTCCAACGTCCCGGCCTTCCTCGCCGAACACCTGCGCCGCAGACTGTGGAAAGTAGATAAGCACCGCGCCTCCGAGATTGCCGTCGAGCCGGAGCAGGGCAGTCACACCACTTTCAGCGATGAAGAGAGAAGACGATGCCCCGACTGCGGCGGCACTAACTTCTGGTACCCGCAAGGGCCTGAC
>JAIVJZ010000049.1 GCA_020199775.1 Acidobacteriota bacterium | reverse complement strand
CGCGATCATCGTCATCGCCATTTTCTACACGGCGGAACTCTCGGTCGCATACTTAATCGGCGCGCTCGCGGTGTTCGGATTGCTCGTCGCCATCAATCGTCTTTTACGGGTGATGAGTTTAATTCAAAATCGGAGCCATCTAAATGGAGATTCTCGAAAAGAAAATCGAAGGGTACGAGCAGGTCTTCTTCGGGCAAGATCCGGCGGCGAACTATCGAGGAATCATTGCCGTTCACGACACGACGCTCGGCCCTGCGCTCGGCAGTAGATCAATTAGCCGAACGACGGCTGGCAATCGGGGCCAGTCGGGAGATAAAACATTTCAGGACGGGAGAAGCAGTAACCTGTTGATGACGAATGCTCCCGATCTGAATTGAATATTTCCCCCTCAGCCTCAGGCATGGCGAGTCGCAGGAAATAAGAGAGGCGAAGAAGAAATGAGTGATGGCGAACTGCGTGATTTAGAGGCCGCGAGGGATGATGAGGCGCTAAGTCATTCTATTATGCGTCGGAAGAAACCCACTCTCTCACCATGATATCTAAGATGGGCGACGGCGGGTAAGCGAAATTACTCAAAACCGGATTAAGTCGTCCTCCGGATAAGCGAACAGGCGCGACGGCTTTTGGGAGCCGCCGCGCCTGATCTATATGTGGCTACTGTCCTCACCCCAGCAGCCACTTGGCATTTTGGATTCACCGCATGCCGGATGGCGACCATCATAAACGATACTGGCGGAAATTGCGAAATGGGGGAAGAGAGAAAGTCAGGTCGGGTGCTTCCTCTCCTCGTGCTGGAGTGATACCGCAGTGTAGGACATGATGTGGCTGTGCGCAAAAATTATTTTGAGATAGGAAAGTTCGTCGACTTCTGTTTAGCTAATCTCATAGTGATTCCCGCACCACAACTGTCGATCTACCCCTACGCGAAAAAACTAATTGCCAGACCCGCAAGGAGCAGCAAGACAGTAATCACCAGAGCCCTGGCTATCAAACCCTTGTTCGTCATTTCTACCCGCCTTGTCTATGATTCGACCGTGTCTGATTCCGTCGAAGGGGCTTGCCCCCGTGCCGCCTCCAACTTAGCAAGTACGAGATAGACCGCCGTCAGGCTATCGGCCAGTCGGTCTTGCGGCGCAGTCAGCTGTGCACCACGTAAGTCTTACGATGAAAGCCTCGTCATTCACCGTCCCCTCCGGCGACCTGTTAGCCGCGTCTATAATGTGATTCTTTGTCCGAGTCCAAAAAATCTGTACTTGTCACCGAAGGTTTTCTGAAAAATTGAAAATCCGAGATGGCCGCTGCAATGTGCCGGGGCGACGGACTCGACTTCATATTCTTCTTTCATACGCTTTGCCAGACCTTCAATGTATTCCCGCTTATACGGAATCAAATGGAATCCGCCGACGACAAGATGAATCTTTCCTGTGTGGACTTTTTTAGTTTCCTGAACGATAGTTTCGATGGTGCTGTGCGAACAACCGGAGACTACTATTTCGCCTTTCTCGGTGGCGAAAGAAACTGACAATTCCGGCATCCCCATGAACTGCGGATTCTCCTCGAACGGTGGATATTTGATAAAAGTCCCCATCAGTTTGGAAGTCGTCGGAATGATAGTTACGCCCGGCAAGATCTCTTTTGCTACGGTCAAATATTCAACATCCGACTTCCAAAACCTGCCCGTCGGTACGGTCAACATGCCCTCGATCACGCGCTCGCCGCCGAAGTACTGCATTTCTTTAGGCAGTGTTTTCGCCGCGCCGGGCTCGGCCTCGCGAAAGGGAAATTTGATCGGCGCGCCGAGCGAAGAGAAATCGTTCGGGCAGTAAATTTTAACTTTCGGGTTGACGCTCAACAGATAATCGAATCCGCCGGTATGGTCATAGTGTCCGTGCGACACAATCGCGACATCAACCTTTCTCAAATCAATCTTCAGTGTTTTGAGATTGCTTTCAAAAACTCTGGCATCGGTACCCGCGTCAAACAAAATCGTTTTCCCTCTGTACTCGATGACGGTAGAGAACCCGAAATCCTTCTTGAGCCCTTTCACGTCTTTACCGAACGCATCGTAGGCATTTGTCAGCACTACGCTTGTAGAAGCCGGTTTGGTCTGCGCCGTGGCAAACGTTGTAACTGTAAGTCCGACCATTACCGCCGATGCGGCAAGTACAAAGATTGATCGTTTCATATTCCCCCTATTTTGAAATGCCCTTCGGGTTTTACCGCGAAGCGGCGAACGCCCGGCATCAACCGCGCCCCAACACAAGAAGCATGAGAGGCACGCTTAAAGGGCGTCGGGTGCATGCCGTTGTTGGATTCTGTCTTTGAATTCACCTGCTCTTTCGTTCCAGTAAGCGGCTCTTGCAGGGTCAGGCTCAACTCAGAACATCCCCTCGGCATACACATCAGACAGCAACCTGGCGGCGTAAGGCTCGCCGTTAGCCACGGCTTGCTCCATCCACCACAAGCCTTTCGCCACCTCCTTCCCTGCGCCTTCGCCGAGACAGAGCATAAAACCGAGATCATACTGGGAGAGGGGGTGACCACGCTCGGCGGCATGGGTATACCATCTCACGGCCTCGTTCTTCTGTCCGGCAAAATCATCGGCGGCGTAGAACGCGGCTAGGTTATGCTGAGCAGATAGGTCGCCCGCCTCGGCAGATTCGATCAGATTAGGCAAGGTGGATAAGAAGATTTGATTTTTATCCAACCTCCGACGTTTCATCCCAGCCATATATCTCTGCCTAAAACGTTCGCTACCCGGAAGAATCTAACGCCGGAATCGAGACGCTACCAAGCCTGATGAGGGCGGCGTCTGGCGCATGAAAACTGCGCAAATAGCGGTCATCTTAGTGCCGGGGAGTGTGATAGCGACAAGAAGAAGGTTGAAGGGAGTCCGATAACATCAATCCAATTCATTTAGTGTGATAATCATCCGACTTTCCGGCGGCACCTTGGATTTACATACCTAAATTTTGCGCAAAATAGCGACCAGGTGTTCCCGTAAACTGAAGAGTCAAAAGCACCTAGCTATAAATGCGGATAATGGCAAAGCGGTCGATCAGCAGTCGCAGATGGACTTACAGGCTACATCTCGGACATTGACAATCATTCGGATGATCTACCCGGTGGACATCAACTGCTCGTTATCTTGCGCCGCTCTGATATTCGTCCCACAACAATTTGGGGTACGGTAATCTCCTTATTGGACTATCATTTGCGCGAGCATGGGGTTCGTATTTTGCGCAAAATTTAGGACATAAGACCCCTTATCGGACTCCACCGATTTGAATTACATCCTCAACCTAAAGTCATATTCATGACTCACCAACTCCCCTTATCAAGAACTTGGTATTGTAGACGAAGCTGATGTAAGTAACGCGGCTCGGCCGCCGCTTACGCAGAGCAGCCGTGACGGGCTCAAGCCTGTCCTTGTTCGACACCCTGTGCAAAGAGGCGCAAGAAATCATCCGGCGTGTCCACGTCCACCTCGCCGCCCGGGAAGGGTAAGAAGTGCGCTTCCGCAGCGTGTCTCTTAATGACCTGCTTCGCGCCGGCCGCGCCTTCCAGCCGCGCCAGTTCATCGAAGAGCGTCCGGCTGAATAAAGCCGGCACGCCGAAGTTCCCGCCGTACGTCGATGCAACGGCAGCGCTTTCGGTGATGCGGTGCGCCTCGACGAGGCCGGAGATGACTTCGGCGGTGACGTGTGGTTGGTCACACAACATCAAGACCGCCGCAACGGCGTCGGGGGCCACGCCGAGAAGACCTTCGACCCCGGCCCGGATTGACGACGCCATCCCGGTTTCCCAAAGCGGATTTAATACTTCCCGCACCTCAAGCCCTTCCAGTTCGCGTCTCGACAGTTCGGCGTGCGCGCCCGTGACCACGATGACGTGACGGCAGCCCGCTTCCAGCGCGGCGATGGCGGCGCGCCTGAGCAGACTCTCGCCCCTGAATCGAAGCATCTGCTTCGGGCTTCCCATGCGGGAGGACGACCCTGCCGCCAGGACAACAGCCCCGACCCTCTCCGTGTTGCTATCGACCACCCCGGAAATCCCCTCCGCCTTAGCCTTCGTCCCTCACGCCACGGCCACAGGCATGGCATGCTCTTCCGCCATGGTGACGCGCTCGCCCTCACTCGGGCCGCCGTGGATGGAACCCCGGCGCTCGCGCAGCATCCCGCCGCGCCGCCCGTCTAAAACCGCGCGCATCTCGGCGATGATCGACAGGGCGATCTCGGCGGGCGAGTTTGCCCCGATGTCGAGGCCGGCCGGGGAGTAGATGCGTCCCCTGTCCTCCTGCCTGAGCCGGAACGCTTCGTCACCCGCCGCCAGATCACTCAGCAGCCGCTCGGTGCGTTTGCGCGGCCCCATAACCCCGACGTATCGGGCGGGCGACGCGAGCAAGAATTTGAGCAGTTCCAGATCGTGTGAGTAGTTGTGCGACATGAGCAGCGCCAGTGTCCGCGGCGTGACCGTGACGTGCGCGGCCACGTCTACGGGGCGCGCGAGCATGACCCGGTCGGCCGCGGCGAATCGAGAGAGGCTGGCGGGCCGAGCCTGTGGGTCAACGACCTCCGTCTGCCAGCCGAGACCCCGCGCAAGTTCGACGACCGGCAGCGCGTCGTGCCCCGCCCCGAAGATGACGAGCGGAACGGGAGGCAGAAGCGTTTCGACGAATACTTTTACGCCGGCGCCGTCCGCATCAAAAATGTGAGCGCCGGACGTCGCCCCTCCGAACGACAGCGCCCGCACCTCGGCCGCGAGAAGCGCGGCCGCCTCGCCGCTCAACTTCTCGCGGCCGACCTCCCCGCCCTCGCCGATGAAGAGACGCGCCCCCGTTTCGATTCGGGCTGCGGTCGGGTTAGAAGGCGCGTGTTGATACACAGTAGTGACCTGAACGGGGGCAGGGTCAGTCTGCCCTTCGCACGACCGCCTCAGCGCCTCGACGTAGAGTGAGTCGGGGGTAAGCGGCTCGACCAGCACGCGCACGATGCCGTTGCAGCCGAGTCCCAGCCCCCAGGCCATCTCGTCGCTCGTCGAAGCGGTGTCATATTCGACGAGCACAGCCTCGCCCGCCCGGATGACGCGTTTCGCGTGCTCGATAACGTCGCCTTCGAGGCACCCTGCGCTGATCGTGCCCGTGCTCGTCCCACCCTCGCAGACAAGCATCCGCGCGCCCGGCCGCCGGTATGAAGACCCCTCGACGCTCACCACCGTCGCCAGCACGCACCGCCCGCCCGCGGCGTTGGCCGCGTCGAACGCCTCGACTAAAGCCCGCACTTCGTTCATAACTCGCGCCCCTTTATAACAGCTTGTCCGGCGTGATGGGCAACTCGCGCACGCGCTTGCCCGTAGCGTGAAAGACGGCGTTGGCGATTGCGGCCGGGATGCCGACCATCCCCAGCTCGCCCATGCCCTTGACGCCGAGCGGGTTCACTACCTTGTCGTCCTCCTCGACGAACAGCGTCTCCACCTCGTGCACGTCGGCGTTGACGGGCACGTGGTAGTGCTGGAGGTTCGGGTTCATGATGCGCCCGTAGCGGTGGTCGATCTCGGTCGCCTCCTGCAAGGCCATGCCGATGCCCCAGACGACGCCGCCGATCTCCTGGCTGTGCGAAGCCTTCGGGTTGATGATCTTGCCGCACGCCGTCACCTCGATGGCGCGCGTGACGCGGACATGGCCGATGTCCGGGTCGACCTTCACTTCGACGAACTGCGCGCCGTGCGCCATCGTCGCGTACTTCTGCCGCTCCGGCGAGGGGCGCGACTCGAAGGTCTCGGTGACCTCCGAGAGGTTGTTGAGCCGCATCACGCCCGCGACGCTGACGGACTTCGACGGGTCGCTTTTGAGTCGCAGTCTGCCGTCGAGCATCTCCACGTCGGAGGCCGTCGCGCCTTTCAGCGGCGAGGAAGCATCCTGGTTCGCTAACGTCAGCAACTTCGCGCCGACAGCGAGAGCCGCGCCGTGCACGGCGGAGCCGACGCTCGACGTCGTCTGAGAGCCGCCCTGCGCCGGGGCGCGCGGGAACTTCGTGTCGCCCAACTCGAACTTCACGCGCTCGATCTCAAGCCCCAGATACTCGGCGGCGATCATGGTCATCACCGTGTAGGTGCCCGGGCCGATGTCGCTCGTCGCGCTGGTGACGTGCGCCGTGCCGTCCGGGCGCAGCGTGATTCTGGCGATGGCGGGCCTCTGGAACGCGCCCCAGACGCCGGTGGCCGTACCCCAGCCGACGAGTAACCGCCCGTCGCGCATCGAGCGCGGCTCGAACTTACGATCCTTCCACCCGAACTTTTCCGCGCCGAGCCGGTAGCACTCCCTGAGCGCCTTGCTCGACCACGGCCGTCCGCTCTCGGGGTCGGTCTCGGCGTAGTTGATGAGCCTTAGTTCCAGCGGGTCGATCTTGAGCGCGTAGGCCAGTTCGTCCATCGCGCATTCGAGCGCGAACATGCCGCTGACCGCGCCGGGCGCGCGCATCCACGTCGGCGTCGGGAGGTCGGTGGCGACGATCATCGTCGGCGCGAGGAGGTTCGGGCAGGCGTAGACCTGGCGCGTGAACCCGGTCGTGTTGTCGTTGAACTCCTCGAAGGCCGAGGTGTTGTGCACGGCCTGGTGGATCATCGCCGTGAGCTTCCCCGACGCTTCGGCCCCGAGCGCGATCTTCTGGATCGTGTACGGGCGGTAGCCGTGCCCGGTGAACATCTGCGTACGCGTGTAGACAACCTTGATCGGTCGCTTCAGCTCGCGCGCCGCCATCGCGGTGAGCGCCGGGTAGTAGTTCGGCCGGAGCGACGCCCCGAAGGCCCCGCCGACGTAGGGCGAGACGACCTGCACGTTCTCTTCGGGGACGCCGAAGCTCGTGGCGAGGTGCGCGCGCACACCGTAGACGTCCTGCGTCTTGTCGAAGATGGTGAGCTTGTCGCCCTCCCAGGCGGCGACGGCGGCGTGCGGCTCCATCGAGTTGTGGTGCTCGACGGGGATGCGGTACTCGGCCTCCACACGCACGGGCGCGGCCTTCATCGCGGCCTCGGGGTTCCCGCGGGGTTTGGGCGGTGACCCCTGCGAGGGAGCCCGCGCGCTCCCTCGCACGGCTTCCGTGTCGGTCGTGTGCCGCTCCGTGTCGTAAGAGACACGGACTAAGCGCGCGGCGTAGCGCGCTTGCTCGTAGGTCTCGGCGACGACGAGAGCCACCGGCTGCATGTTGAAGTAAATCCTGTCCGATTGGAGCGCGCGGAACGACTTGTCCTGCTCTCTCGTGTTCCGCGGCGGCGCGTACTCGGTGGAAGCCTTCGGCCCGAGCTTCGGCGCGTTCAGATGCGTGAAGACGCGTACGACGCCCGGCGCGCGTTCCGCCTCGCGCGTGTCGATCTCTCTTATCCTGCCCTTTGCCATCGTGCCCAGCACGATGAAGCCGTAGGCGAGGTTCGGCGCGCGAAACTCGGCCGCATACTTCGCCCTGCCCGTCACTTTCGCCACGCCGTCCACGCGGCTCATCTCTTTCCCGATGTATCTAGCCATCCCGTCACCTCCATCCCCTCACGCCAGCCTGCTCGCACGCATCAGAGCGCGCACGACCGCCCGTTTCCCCAGTTCGACCTTGTACCCGTTATGCGCCAGCGGCTTCGCGCCCGCGAGCGCCGCCTCGGCAGCCCGCCGGAAGCTCTCCTCCGACGCGGGCCCCCCGACCAGTGCGGCTTCAGCTTCAAGACTGCGCCACGGCTTGTGCGCCACAGAGCCGAGCACGACGCGCGCTTGTTTGACGCGGCCGCGTTCGAGTTCGAGCGCGGCAGCCACGGAGACGAGCGCGAAGGCGTAAGAGGCGCGGTCGCGCACCTTCAAGTAGTAAGAATTTTTGGCGAAGTTCGACTTCGGCAGATCGATGGCCGTAATCAGCTCGCCGTGCGCGAGGTTGCTGTCTTGCTGCGGCGTATCGCCCGGCAGGCGGTGGAACTCGCCGACGGGGATGGCGCGCTCGCGCCCCGAAGCGCCCCTGACCCGAACCACGGCGTCGAGCGCGTAGAGCGCGTTCGCCATGTCGCCCGGATAAGTTGCCACGCACTTGTCACTCCAGCCGAAGATGGCGTGAATCCGGTTGAGCCCTTCGAGCGCGCCACAGCCCGTCCCCGGCTCGCGCTTGTTGCAAGGCATCGCCGTGTCGTAGAAGTACTGGCAGCGCGTGCGCTGCAACAGGTTCCCGCCGTTAGTCGCCATGTTGCGGAGTTGCCCCGATGCGCCCGCCACGATGGCCTGCGTGAGCAACGGGTAGTTCCGGCGTATCAGCGGGTGGTTGGCCGTGTCGGAGTTCTTCGCCAGCGCACCGATGGAGACCCCGCCGCTCGCAGCCTTGATCTCCGAGAGCTTCAGGCGGGTCACGTCCACTAACTCGTTCGGTCGCTCAACGTCCTCCTTCATCAGATCGAGAATGTTGGTTCCGCCCCCCAGAAACTTCGCACGCGGGTTCGCCGCGACAGCGCGTGCGGCCGCCGCCGCGTCACTCGCGCGCACGTACTTAAACGGTCTCATCGGCTTCCCACTCCTTCCTGACCCGCGCCAACTCCTCACCCTCGACGAAGCGCCACGTCCGCGCCGATTCCCGGCCCGAGTGGACTTCCCGGATGGCCGCGACGATGCCCGGGTAGGCGCCGCAACGGCAGATGTTGCCGCTCATCCGCTCGCGTATCTCGTCGTCCGTCAGCCGCGTGGTCGAAGCGTTTACGTCCTCCGTGACGTGGCTCACGTCCCCGCGTCGCGCCTCCGCGAGCACGCCGACGGCCGAGCAGATTTGGCCCGGCGTGCAGTAGCCGCACTGGAAGCCGTCGTACTTGATGAAGGCCGCCTGCACGGGGTGCAGCTCGTCTTCCTTCGCCAGCCCCTCGACGGTCGTGACCTCCTTACCCTCGACCGTGGCGGCGAGCGTCAGGCACGACAACACGCGGCGGCCGTCGACGAGCACCGTGCACGCGCCGCACTGCCCCTGGTCGCAACCCTTCTTCGTCCCCGTCAGTTCGAGCCGCTCGCGCAGAGCGTCCAGGAGCACCATGCGCGAATCGAGTTCGAGTGTTCTCGTCGCGCCGTTGATCTTCAGCGCGACCCTGACGGGGTTCTCGACGGCGGGCGCGGCTGCGAACACCGCGCCGGGCTCCGTGCAGAGGGCGGCCAGCGCCCTCTCCTTCTCCAACAGCATCAGGGCGAACAGCCCCATCCCACCCGCGATGGTCTGCCCCATGAAGGTGCGTCGCGCCTGCCCGACGTCGGTCAACGTCGGCATCTCCTTTAACAGCGCCTCCTCGTCGGCCGTCAACTCGGGCCCCGAGCTCTCGTCGAATTCGTCACTCATTTAATGTTCACCCCCTGACTTGTCCAAACTGGTTTTCCGGCCGCCGAGGCTGGCGGTACGAAATCGCGCCGCACGGCCTGTGAGAACAAATGCCTGTAGCCCGTATCGCCGTCCCGCTTCCGCCACCGGCGGCGGCATTCAAGGTCGCCCGCGCGCCGCCCGCGCGTGGTCACATCGGCGGGCGTCTCTGTTTACCTGCCGGCGTGGCCTATACGGAATCGCCCGTTGCACGGGGCGGCATAAAGAAAATACTTGACTGGCAGATGCGATCACCGCCGGTTTCGCCCGGTTTCGATCACGCTCGCATCCTCTACAATTCGTCCGCCGAGTCCGGCATAATTTGATGGTTACTGTCGTGTGCCCCGGATAATACCACTCGCCTTCCGATGTTGAAATCCGGGCCGGGACTCAAAGCGCCTGTGCGCTTGCGCGGGCGGGAGCGGCTGCGCCACCGGCAGGGTTAGCGTGAGTATCACGGCGGCGTCCTCATCGCCGTGCCATTTTTAGAGCGACAAAAAAGGGGCTGAGATTTGATTCTCCGACCCTCTTTGTCGTCTCAAGCCCGAAGCCGCTCTATGAAGCGCGTGAGGGCGCGCTTAGCTCAAACAAGATTTACAATAATTCACAACTGATTCATCCCTCGCGCCGGCCTCAACGCTATTCGAAGCTTAATAACCAGACATCCGCTTCGACTTGCAAAAACCGGAAGTATACCGTTCGGTTATCCGGCGAAACAGAGGGAGTTTGAAGCCCGTGTATGGAGGGCTTAAAGATTGATTGGGCTTTCTTGCTTTCGGCGTCGGCCAAATAAATTGTGGTCTGATGGATGAAGATGAATTTACGGTCGTCCTTCAACCAACTGGGATAGGCGCCAATATCCGTCAGCCTTTCATAACGGTCGGACGAGAAGGAATATGTTCCGACCCCGGCGTTGTTTCTATCTTCGTCGACAAACGTGCCGATGAGTTTGTCGCCGTCGGATGTCCAGTCGTTCGGGACGAAATAACCCCTGAACGCCGGAACGGGCGGCAACTGCTGCGGGCTCTGCTCCTGCCACCCCTTCGTCAGGTTAAACACGTAAGCACGCGCACCTGTATCTGTGAGTTGCAGGTAGGCCAAATTTTTTCCGTCCGGGGACAGAACCGGTGAACTCGCGCCGTTCCCATCGGCATACGTGAGTTGCTGCAACCCCGTGCCGTCGGCGTTGATCGACCAGATTTGATTGAGGCCGCCGCGGTCGGAGCTGAAAGCGACGCGCCGCCCGTCGGGAAACCAGCGCGGCCAGCGGTCTTGGAATTTGTCGTCCGTCAGGGCGCGCCAGTTCGAGCCGTCTTTGTTGAAGATGGCGAGGTCTTCCTGAGTCAGACGAGGCCAGCGCGCGACGTAATGCTCGCCGTCGGGCGAAAGCTGCGGGTGGCTGATGCCCGTAAAGCCTCGCGTCACCCAAACCGGTTCGCCCGTCACGTTACCTGACGACGCATCGAAAGTGATGGACTGTAAATTCGCCTGACTCTCATAGCGCACGTAAGCCAGCGACTTACCGTCGCGCGAAAAACTGACGCTGAGCGCATACCTTGACGGCGTCGTAACCGCTTCGGCCGCGCCCAAGACCTCCGCCGTTTTTTCGTCCACGGCGATGCGCCATAAATTCATGCTGCCGGCGCGGTCGCTGGCGAAATAGATGTATTTTCCGTCGGGCGACCACACGGGATTCCAGTCGGTCGAGTCTTCCGCTGTGATTTTGACGGGCGTCCCACCCGCGACGGGAATGGTTGCGATGTCGCCGCGCCCTTCAGTAGACCAGTACCAGTAAGCAATACGTCCGCCGTCGGGCGACCAACTCGGTTGCGCGGCGTCGCCTTCGGTCAGCAGACGTTTCGCGCCGGTCGCAACATCAATAATCCACAACGCGCTCGGGCTGGCGCTTTTATTCGAGTGGACGCCGACCCACTCCGTGCCGACGACGATCTGCTTCCCGTCGGGCGACCACGAAGGGTGGTAGCCGATGTCGGAAAGGCGACGCAGGTTCTCGCCGGTCGCCTCCATGATGTACAGCCCCGGAGGTTCGCGTGCGGAATGGAAAGCGATCAGATTTCCGTCCGGCGAAAAGGCCGGGGTCGTCTCGTTCTCCAAAGAATCTCTGGTGAGGTTGGTCGGGTTCTTGCCGCCGACGCGCTGCCAGTAAATGTCCGTGTTGCCCGCCTCGTCGAAGCTCACATAGACGAAAGACTTGCCGTCCGGCGCGAGACTGCAAAAAAGTTCCGAGGCTTCTTTGATTGTGAGTTGCACGTTGCGCGCACGTGACCAGTCGGGGCCCGCAGGGGCTTTCGACGTGAGCCACTTCGTAGCCAGCAGCCAACCGCCCAGCGACAGCGCGACCACGGCCAGAGCAACCAACACGTGTGTGCGCCTGAGCCATGGTTTCGCCGTGGAAGCGACCGCCGACAGGTTTCGCTGCGCCGTCCTGCCGCCTTCGCCCGGCATTGAAGGCGACGAGTCGATTTCGCGTTTCAGACGTTTCAAGTCGGCGCGAAAATCCGAAGCCGTTTGATAACGCAGTTCGCGGTCTTTTTCGAGAGCTTTGCCGAGTATGTGATCGAGTTCGGAGGGCAGCGGCGGACGCGAATCCGAAACATTCAAAGGCTCTTTTGAAAGAATCGCGCCGAGAGTCTCAAGACGGTTCGCGCCTTTGGTCGGCGACGTGCCGGTCATCATCTCGTAAAGCACAACGCCCAAACTCCAAATATCGGATCGCTCGTCCACCTCGTCGCCCGCCGCTTGTTCGGGCGACATGTAGGCCAGCGTTCCCATGAGCAGTCCGGGTTGTGTCTGCGAAGAGAGGTTCAACCCTGTGGCCGTGCCCGGTTCGCTGAGCTTCGCCAGTCCGAAGTCCAACACCTTCACGTAGCCGTCGGGGCGCACCATGATGTTCTCAGGTTTGATGTCTCGATGAAAGACGCCCGCCTGATGCGCCGCGCCCAACGCTTCCGCGACCTGCGTGGCAATCGCCAGCGCGTCTCTCATCTTCAAGCCTTCGTCGATCAAATCGCGCACCGTCTTTCCCGTGACGAATTCGGTGGCGATGTAATGCACGCCGTCCGAAATTCCGATGTCGTAGATGGTGATCAGGTTCGGGTGATTGAGGGCGGAGACGGCGCGCGATTCGCGTTCAAAACGCCTGACGCGCTCCGGGTCGGAAATAAACTGCGGCGGCAAAATTTTCAGAGCGACCTTGCGCTTGAGCTTCGCGTCGTGGGCGAGATAAACCTCACCCATCCCGCCCACGCCGAGCAGCTTTTCGATTTTGTACGCGCCGAGTTCGCGGCCGATGAAAGAGGCTTGTGTGACCGAAACTCGCTCCTGCGCAATCGCTTTGGCGGCGATGTCGAGCGCGGGCGACTCCATAAAGTCGCCGGCCTCTTGCTCCGCTGCTAACAGGCTCAACAGTTCGCGCCGCAAATCTTCGTCGCCGCCGCAGGCATCCTCCGCAAACTTTGCGCGCTCCGCGACGGGCAGTTCAACGGCGGCGTCGTAGAGTTGTTCAACTTGTCGCCAGCGGTCAGCTTTCATCGCCTGTCTTGAGACTGAGTTCACGGAAAAGCCAGACCTTCGCTTTGTTCCATTCGCGCACGATGGTGATCTTCGACAGATTCATCACTTCCGCGGCCTCCTCGAAACTCAAGCCGCCGAAGAAACGCAGTTCGACGATCCGCGCCTTGCGTTCGTCGATCTCGGACAGCGCCGTCAACGCCTCGTCGAGCGCGACCAAGTCCGCGTCGCGCTGTCCGGGTACGACGAAGGCTTCGTCTATGGCGACGTGTCTGATCTCCACGTTCTTGAGGTGGGGGCGGCGGCGCGCGAAGTCAACCAGTATGCGGCGCATGAGTTGCGCGGACACGCCGAAAAAATGCGCGCGGTTTTGCCAGCGCACGTTTTTCCAATCAATCAGCCGCACATAGGCTTCGTTGACGAGCGCCGTCGTTTGCAAAGTATGGCCGGGACGTTCCCGGCTGATGTAGCGTTTGGCGATGCGGTGAAGTTCCGCATGAACGATGGGCGTGAGACGTTCGAGGGCTTCCCGGTCGCCCGCGCTCCAAGCTTGCAGCAACTCAGTTACTTCGTGCCCCGACCGTGTAGCCATTACCCTCTTCGACCCAAACTTTTATCTAAATTAATTTATCACACCGCCGCGGAAAAAAATGTTACAGGACGATGATAACTTTCGCGCCGACTTTGCGCCTTAAGTAGTTGAGATCGCCTTGCGGGCGAAAGTTACAGCGAAAGGAAAATATCATGAAAGTCAGATCACTCGTCAGTCTGCTCGTATTATTCGTGTTGTTGCTTAATTCCACAGGCGTCTACGCGCAACTCGGCGGCACTCAAGTCGGCGCGAAGACCTTGAAATTCGACAAGGAAAAATTCATCGCCAAAGTTAACGAGAACAAACTCGGCGCGCCGTCGCCGTTAGACGGTTATGCGGCGGTCATCATTAAGGACGGGAGGATCGTCGCCGAAACTGCCGGAGGGTTGGCGATTCGAGGCGACGGCAACGGCGTCAAGAACGCCTTGATGACCACTTCGACGCCGAGCGACATCGGCAGCGACTTTAAGATGATTTCATTCATCACGCTGCTCTCCGTGTTCGAGAAGCGTGCCGCCAAGAACCCCGCGCTTACAATCGAAAAGCAGAGCAACAGCCCGATCCTGCCCTACCTGCCGAAAGCGTGGCGCGCCTGGGTGAATACGCCGCCCGACGATACTGCCGCCGCCGCTCAAGCCACGGCTCGCATCGCCAAAACCACCTTCGCCCAGTTGATGCAGCACAAGAGCGGCTTCCGCTCGGTCACCAACAAAACGTCTCCTTTCGATTACATTGATAAGGGCATCCAGCAGTCGGACATCGGCGTGCGTAAATATTCGAACTTCAACGCGACGGTGCTCACTTACCTCTGGCCGCGACTCGTAGACCCGGCGAAGGCCGACCAGATCGAGAAGCAAATCGAGGCCGCCAACGTCGCCAACAACAATCACGAAGTTTACGGCAAGCTCTACGGCGACTTCTTTGAGAACTGGATGCAGAAGAATGTGTTCGACGTGATCCGCCCCGGCATCCGTCCCTCGTGCGACCCGGCGGTCGATTTCCCCAAGCGAACTCCTGCGGTCGTCTTCGCGCGCTATTACGATAATCCTCTCGGCGGCGACAACCCGCGTTACTGGTCGGAGAAGGATAAGAACCACGGTTGCCACGCGCAGGGAGGCTACTACCTGAGCATGCGCGACCTCGCGGCCTTCATGGCGAACTATCAGGCCACGAACACGCTCGTCTCCGACAAGGTGCGGAAAATGATGTACGACGACAGCACCGCCGCGACGCGAGACGATAGCCTCGGCTGGTCAGAATTCCTCTCAAGCCCCTTCGCCACCAAGAACTTCGGGGTCAACGCAATTCCCTGGAAGGCGGGTGGTAACCTGGGGTTCACGGCCGTCGTCCAACTGCCCGACAACTACATCGCGGTCGGGACAATCAGCGGCCCCGGCAATGAGGTAACGGTTGCCAACACGCTAAAAGACGCATGGGTTCAGGGAATGATAGGCAACTTTGAGTAACGCCGGACAAGCCCGATAGGCGGCGTCCCACTTCGGGCTGATACTTCAGTAACGGCGCAATGAATATTTAACTAGTGAAGGAGAAGACGCATGAAAATCGAAGTACACAGAAACCTTTCGGCCACCGGCGTGAAGGCTGTTGGCTTAACGCTGGCGTTCGCCGCGGCCTTACTCGCGACGCCTGCCCCGGCCTCGCAGACACCGGCTCAGGGCATTGAAGGCAAAGCGCAACAGGTCAAGCTGGACTTCAAGCAGGGCAACAATAAAACGGGTCTTAAGTTATTCGTCGAACGCGGGACGCTGACGAAAGTGACCGCGACTGATTCAGCGGGCACGCGCGACCTGAAGCGGACTGACAAGCTTACCGTCCCCTGCCCTGATGAAGAGAGGGAGTGTAAGACGGTTGAAATGGAAAACGGAACCCTCCTCGACGCCTGCTACTGCAAAGGCTCCGATGCGGTTCTGGTGGCACTCCTGGTGCCCGCCGTGCAGAGGGTCAGGGAAGCGGCCGGCAGAAGCCAGAACACCAACTCCGGCGGCGGCCCAAGGGTTAGAGTCTTCGACGGCAAAACCGGCGCTGTTCAGGACGAGTCACGCAAGGCGGTCTGTTGGGCGGACGAGAAGTTAAAGCTCAGCATGTGCCCGAAGTAAGAGAGTTCGCGAAAGTAAGGCAGACGTGCTACCCGGCGTGACGCCGATGATTTCCTGTGACCACGCCCAATACTGGGTCGTGGTCGCAGGAAATATCTCGCGTACGAAACGCACTCCGGGAGGTAGTGTTGCACAAACTTTCGGCTCCCACACGACATTGAGGCTGTTATGCACTACTCAGTACAACTAATCGGAGCCAACATAATTTTTGCAACACTACCCGCCCCTTCGGAGGTGTCAATCATCTAGTCTCGCGGGGCGTTAGCGAAAAGAGAGAACTTGTCCCCCCTGCGTCCTAAGAAAGCCTCCCACCTCTCCTCAAGCACGTCCGCTGCCTCGCTACGGATGCTGATGCCTGATATTTGCGTGTTCCAGTTCACCTTTGACAATACGCCCTCGTTCAACCACTCGCGGGGAAGGATTGATTCCGTCTCAGGGTTCAACAGGGTCTCCCAACGAACTTTCAAGTACATCGTAGTCCGTCCCGCCATAGCTTTCTCTTCCCGCCAGTGAACTTCTTCGTAGGGCTCGGAGATGGCGAAACCCGCCCCGACGATGCCCCTCGGCTCTTCGCCCTGACGCAAGAGGAACAGCCTGCTGCCATCGGCGATTGATTTGTTATTCCCGCAACTCCAATCGGTGACGCAGAAGCCGTTCCGCTTAATTTCTTTAATTCGTTGTGTCAGGTCTGTCCACTGCCACTTCTTCGGACTCCACGTCAAAAGGTATGTACTCATGGTGATAAATGTCGGTGTCCCGGTCGGCTCGTCCGGTAGGACAAAAGTCAGTCGCCGTCTTCATCCCGGCGCGTATAGAAGGAGGAAGATCAATTTGAAACCATTCTGACCGTCAGCCGTGTAAGGCTTTATGAGAGCGAATTACTTCAGGTTGTTTGGCATGCTCACCTTGCTCCTCGATTTGATCTTATTTTTCTTTGCGCTTGATGCAGTGTTGAACCTCAGATCAAGTCCAGGGCCGAGCGTTAAAACGCTGGTTTCCTTCGTGACCGTCACCATGGTTGGATTCGGACTCCTCTTCTTGCGGAAATGGGCTGCGATTTACTTCTCACTCCCTTTGTTCTTGTTCGGGATTTGGTTCTTTTGGACTTCGATAGAGCAGGTTCCTTTTCCGTATAATCTACTCTGCATGTGTGAAGGCCTTTCGTTGATGTTGCCGCTTATTGTCACCGTTCGTATTTGGCCTGAGTTAACATGGGGAGGAAAGTGGTTTTTCTGACGCGCCTTCGAACAAGGGCTTGCAGCGGACTGGCCGGTGAGCGACCTCTATTCGCAGTTGCAGGGGCGAGCCGTTGAGGCGCGGCGTTAGGCGTCTATTTGAATTATCTGGTGAATGAGGAACTGTAAGACAATCATGTTCTGGTTTTACCTGGCATCTGCAATGGTAATCTTGAGTGCTAGTTGCATAGGCTGGGGATACCTTGCGGAATTTTGGGTACGCCGTCATGGATGGCCCGGATGGACTGGTCATATAATGCCATTCGCCATCGCCCTCTTATGGCCGGTTATTGTTGTTGTCTATATTGTATTCGACGCACGCCGACATCTATCTCTGCACCCGCGTGATGATGCGCCGGGGATGGTTGTTGCGTTTGTTATATATGGTGTAGCACCGTTGCTTGGGGTAATTAGTTTTCCATTGGCACTCGTCGGTATTTCGCTCGCACGCCGCCGTAATGCAGGCAGATCGTTTCGATGAGTAAACGCCGCCTCACAACTCGTTCCCGTTCAATACGCGACGGGTGACGCCGGGCGTGGGGCCGACTCCCTTGAGCTCTAGCGACGAACGTGTGGCAAGCCGTCGAAACTCCCGCGGACGGTGAGCGGTGCCGACGGCCACGCCTCGCCCGGATTAGCCCCGGCTTCCGTATCGAGAATCTTCCCCGTCTCGGCATTCACGCAGTTGACCAACTCGACGAGGAAGCGGCCGTCGAGCACGTCCGAGCCCGTCCGCGTGGTCGTGCGGAGATAGCCCACGGCCCCCTCTGCGGGCCGGCAGCGCAGCGTGTACTGTTTCTCCGCGATCTCGATTGGGAACACGAGGCGCGTCCCCGCAGCGACCCGCCCTTCGCCGTCGGTCTCGATGAGGAGTTCCCATCCGTCGGAGCGGAGTTCGACGCGGTCGTGCCCGACGCTGCCGACGCGGGCGCCGCGGCTCGCGTGGTCGAACCGCAACTCGCCGCCCCCGAATAGCTTCGCCTCAAGTTTGGTCGGGAGAACCCCGCCGAGGAACCGGTCGATGCGAGGCTTTTCGACGTGCACCTCAAAGGACGGGCCTCGGGACGTGTCCGAGACGCTCGGGTTGGGCTGCTCGTCCGGTCGCGATATGAGCCAGACGAGGCCGGCGAGCAACGCCAGCGCGCTGATGATCAGCGATATCTTCATTGATCTCTTCATGCCACCCAATGATCGCCGCCGATAGTGACGGCGGTCAAGCGACGGCGGAACTCGGAGACGGCGCCCCTCCGCCGATCTGACCATATCTCCCGGACGCCTCAGTCGATTCCCGAAGTTCTCCGGGCCATCTCCCTCCACTCTCTTTTCGGACGGGGCTGTCTGTTCCAGACTGCGCCACTTACCCCTACCCCGCCGTTCGGTGGTCGGAAATTTATCTGTAATGTCCCGTTGGATTTTCTTTCACTTGAATTTTCGGGAGGGATAAAAGAAAAGTAGAGGCTACATAATCTGATCGAGAAGGAACGGTTTGCTTGAATCAAGCCAGAGGCGAGCCTGTTCGGCGTTGCCCCATCAGTGTAGCCATCTCGAAGTCTCCGCATGCCTCAACTCAATGTTTGCAACGCAAGCCTTCACGCCTGTAGTTTTTAAGCCTGTCGTTGCGTGAGTAAATTCTTCAGCGCATCCGCACCGAACCCTAGCAGGAAGACAGCGATTAGTCCGGGAATGACATCGAGTTTGAGCACCTGTTCGCGCGCGCCGGTGATTAATCCGAGGAGGGCGATGATAAGCACCATCGCCAGACTCACGATTTCCGCAGCTAGTCTTTCGTTTTTCTGAGTGTCTGAATCGTCCTGTGGTTTGACGGTTTTCCCGATGACGATTTTCTCCGACTCATTCTTTTCCGTCGTGTCCGCTGCGTCGGCTTGAGCTTTATCTGTCGTCTCTTCACCGCGGGCGGGCGCGCGTGGGACTTCGCGCGAAACATATTTACCGCGGGGGTCTTCGAAAGACACAGAGATGTCATAAGGATGCACCCCGACGAAATAGTGCGAGACTATCCAACCTTTTTCAGGGAATTCCTCTTTGATCTGTTTATCCGCAGCGGCTTGGAGAGATGACTCTTGTGCTTCCACGGTCTGACTATCATTCTCGGCAAGATTCCGCTTGGGGCGGGTGTTCATTCTACTCACGGCGCCCCATGCTCCTTTCTCCCTGCCCTGTGATGGCGGTCTCAAGTGGCCGAAGTCCCAAACGCAGGTAAAGCGCTCGCGCGCAGCAGAGCCATTTAATTCCGGGCGGCGGAATCGGGCCGACAATCTGACGGGGCGTTGGGGCTTTGCGTTCGGAGGATCCATTTCAATCGTCACCTCGTTGGCGCGGATCGCTTCCTCTATGTCACGAATGAAAATGCCTTCCTTCATCTGGCGCAGCAATATCTTCGCGGAATGGAGTTGATCCCAACTCTGCATGCTCAGATGTTGCAGCAGTTGAGGTTCATATTCCTTCAATGTCTCTCTTAAGCCGGTTTCGACCGTTCCCTCATAGAGGCGTATGAAATCTCGTATGATGCTGAGCACGGAGATGTTCATATCGAACCATGCGTAATCGTCGGGGCGGATTTTAGCCGGGTCTGTATATGTCTGATTCAAGACATCAAACGGCCCCGGAAAGTGGGCACGAAGACGCTGACATGAGTGCGTCTCACCGATAGGACTCGACGGGTTGAGGTCTTCCAGCAACGCGCCGATTTTCTTGGACAAATATTCGGCGAATTTTTCATCGGGGAGATTTAGTTCCTCGACGCCTGCGGCGGCATCGGCGATCAGCTTCTGTGCCTGTTGAAAGTCCAATTCGTGCGGCTCATTATTACGCAACAACAGAGAGGCTTTGTCCAGCAGTCCTTCGATCTTGTCGATCAGCGAAGGGGGCGGACAACTGGTGCGCAAACTGGACAGGCGTTCGTAAGTAGAATCAATCAGCGACAGCATATCTACACGGCGGTTGAGCAGGACAATGCCTTGCTCGGCCTGTGTGAACATGGTGTTCATGTCCGGGCTGATGATGAAGCGCGCGTCGAGGAGATCGACCAGACGCTTGCGCTCAACGCGGACTAAGACGCGCAACGTAGATTCGATTTGTCCGCTTAAGCCGCTCGTTTTAAGTCGTAATTCCGTGAGTTTTTCCCGCAGGTCGCGCTTGCGCAGTTGATTAGGTATCCAATTGCGCGCAATCAAGGAGAAGATGCCGCCCAGAAGAAGGGTCAGGCCGATGATGAAGGTACTGTAAACCTGCTGTCTGACCGGCGACAGATAACTCAGCTGCGCGTTGAACCTGATATCTTTTTCCGGCCACGAAGTCTGAGCCACCTGAGAAACCTGTCCGTTCATAAATTCCAGAGGCATTAATGTGAGCCGGAGGATGGCAGGTTGGGTCTCGTTTTTGAAGATGCCGTTAAAATCTCTTGGATACCATCCCGGCGGGGGGGTGATTTCGATGCTCCGCTTGTCTTTGGGAGGGAGATAAAGTTCTTTCCACAGGTTAGGCTGCTCGCAGGCTCGATCATCCGTCGAGGACAGTATGTTGAGCGGGCCTAACCAGTAGCCCTGCTTTTGGCTTTCAGAGCCGCAAAATTTAACCCCGTTGACGACTATCATCCATTTCACTTTCAACGGTGCATCGGAGCCGTTTTTCATCACCAGAGCCGTCATCGAGCCGCGTTCGAAAGTGACCAACGGGTTTGCGGGATCAGGCACGTCAAGCTGAATATCAAATAAATTGCGTCGCACCTTCAACACGCCGATCTTTGTCCCGTTATTAATAAGTGACGCTTCCGCATCTCCTTCGCCGCGAAAATTTGTCACCATCACCTGAACCTTCATATTCGACCCGGCCTTGAGCCGCTTCTCTTCCGCGCCTTCTGAGATAGACGGCTGCGCTTCGAGATATACCTGTGCCGGAATCACTGTGTTGGTGGTGGTGTTGATGAAATCCTCCGCGCTAAGTGAGATCAGAATATCTTCCGCGGAGACATTGCGCAGGAAGATCGTGCCTTTTTGGCTGTCGGCGGGCGGGTCGATAATCAGCGTTTGCGAGTTGACGACGAGCGCGGGGGACAGAAAATTTTCGCCCGATTGGTTTTGGGCATTGAGAGGCATCGAGCAGAGGAAGATCGCGAACATCATAACTGCGCGCAACGCCCGTTTGAATGAGCTTGAACTTGTTATCCGAGACATGACGAGAACTCCTGTTGTTGAAGGCGGCGATGTGAATTGAGACATTCGCCCCACCCGACTGAATTTCTTGTGCTCTAGCTCCGCGCACGACACGAACGGCAAAGTCAGAATCTTCTAACGTTGATGGCCGTTATGTCTTCGCCGGAGATGTCGAAGTCGAAGCGAACTCGCACGTTCTGACCGTCCGAAGCGCACATGGCCTTCGTGTTGATGTTCCTCTGTTGCAACTCGGCTCTGAGGCCGCCATCCGTGATGGCGTTGAGTTCGAAGAAGACCTTGGAGGCGGGCGGCGCGGCGCTGCACACCTGTATGCGTCCCGTCCCGCCGTCTATTCGCCAAAAGTAAAAGAGCGACACCTGATCGGCGTTGAATTTCCCGTAGTCACCTGCCGGCCCGTCGCGCAGGAGCGAAACGGCCGCGCTCAGGTTGCGCGTCTCGGAGGTCAGACTCTCGATGCTCTTCGTGGCTTTCAGCATCTCGTCGGGCGACAAAAACGTCCTGACATGGACTTCCAGAACGTTCCACAAACTACCGACGGCGGCCAGATCGGAGACGACTGTCGTCGCCGCTTTCGCCTCTCCGAATCCCTCATCGGAGTACTTTCGCGGTTCGACGGCAACCTGTTGAACCCATGCCTTAAACGGCGCTGCCTCTCGTCTTGGCGAAGGCCGCCAGCGACCCCACCCATGCGGGTATCTTCGCTCCCGCGTCCTTAATATCTTTGTCCAGCGTGGTCAATGAATCGTTGACGCTTTTCAACTCGTCGTCGTTTTTCACGCCGAGTTTTTTCAGCCCGCCCGACATCGACGGCCAGAGTGCACCCGTGCGCGTGTTGAAGCGAATAACCTGAGCCAGATCGTCGAAGCTCCGATTGAAGACGGGCAACATGCTCGCCCCGTCGGCTTCCGGGGCTGAATCTTTAAGCGGCTTTAGTTCGGCAGACATGTTCGCGACAAAATCCCGCGTGCAGGTGAAACCGCGCGGCAGAGCGTCCATCAATTTCTTCTTACTCGCCTTGAGTGAGATTAGACGACCGGCGAGCAGGCCGGGGGTAGTTTGCGCGTCTCTGTTGGCGCGGGTTACCTCTGCGGAGATCGGAGCGGTCGTGGGGAGAGCGTTTTTGGCTTCCTGAAGTTTGGTCTGCGCCGCGGTCAGACGCGCTTCGTCGGGGTCGGGAGTTTTCAACAGCGAGCCTTCAGCGATGAGGCTCACCGCGCGCCCCAACTTTTCCAAATCCAGCATGACCGTCTCGTTGACCTGAGCGAGGCCGCACAGCCCGGCCAGCGTATCGGCCTCGTTCGACGCGACGCGCTCTGCCTCTTCGGCAACCGACACGCTGCTCCTTGCCTCTTTGACCCCCGCGTTCACGCTGTTGATCTTCACGGCTTCGGCGGGATCGGGCGCAGTGTCGGTTGTTTGCGAGAGGTGGGGCTGCTGTCCGAACGAGAAGAGTATTACGACCAGAATTGCAGTAACATTTCTCGCGCCGGATAATTTCAAGTGGCGTCTCATAGATTCGGGTCTCCCGTAGGAATATTTTCAAGCAGGGCGGGCTATAGACAAGCGCGGCCTCGTCAGGCGGCGAAATCATGATGGGAACTGCGGCAGATCATTCGGCATCGCTCGCGCGGACGGTTTGGCCGCTACGATTTTCCATCTTCCAATCACTAATGACGGGCGGGCGCAAAATGTTTCAGAGTAAATTTAAGTTTCAGTGCGGAAATTTACACGGAGGCTCGGCCGGGTAACTTTGAGAGAGAAAAGGCCGGAGATTGTGCGTGAGTTGTTTGGCGTGAGTTGAAAGGGTTAAGGAAATTCGCGTTGGGTTACGCGGGCAGGCAGGCGTCTAAAGCGGACAGTTATTTTCTGGTGATGCGAAAATCGTAGACGCCGATAGGCGAACGCCGTCCGCCGTTCATCCCTGATAGCCGTACGAGGTAGTCACCGTCCGACAATCTTTGAGCGGGAACTATGACCGATACTCGTGACGCGCCGCCCGCCCGCGTGACTTTCAGATCGTCGCGGGTCTGTACCGGCTTCCCACCGCCCGTCTCGATGACGGCTTGGACTATCCAGAGATGGCTTTTTTCGTCGCCGAGCGCAAATTCCAGAAGCAGAGTGTCGTCATCGAGAAGACGCTGCTGGATGTCAACGAGCGCGGGCGAAGGCGGCTGCGTCAGCCCCGCATACTTAGGGCTGGCTCTCCTGATTTTGGCGAGTACGCTGTCATACTCGGAGATGAGATTGGCAATCTCTTTCTTGACGGCCGCGGCTTGATCTCCCGTAGCCTTGCCCTCGCTTAATAATTTCGTCTGCACGTTGGCCTTAACGTTCAGTTTCTGTTGCACCTCACGCGCCCGCCGCAAGAGGTCGTCGCTCACTCCCTGCCGGATGTCCACCCCGGCTTCAAGCAGCGTATCGATCAAGCTGCGCGCGCGCGCTCGCTCGCTGGCCTGTAACGCGGCCGCCGCGTGTTCCGGCGCGCCCGTCCGCCGGTACAACCGCATCCTCACGTCAATATACACTTCGTAGTAATTCTGGCTCGTCGCAAAGTAGGAGGTGCGGAGTCGCTGGCTGGCGACTCTGGTGCGGAGTGATTCGACGACGCCGAGCGCCTCATCGCTTAGTTTGAGCGCGCCGGTCAGGTTGTCCCTGTCGCGCTCGACGCGCGCGAGTCCGTTGAGAGCGGCGGCCTCGCCGAGCGGGTCGGCAATTGCTCTGGAAAGCGTCGCGGGCTCGCGGTCTACTTCCCCGTACTTCCTGACGCGGCGCAGAAGGCACCTGGCCTGCTCCACGTCCGGGCCGCGGAACGAGCAGGGCGACGCGCCTCTCTGGAAGGCGCGCGAGTCTAAGCCCGCGCCGGACATGAGCGCGAACGTCAAGGCCAAAGCGTAACGAGTTGGCTGAGATGCTTTCATCAACGAAAGTCCTCCTGCGCCGGCGCAAGCATCGCCGTTCAGCGGGGCGGGCTGATTCCGAGCAAGTCATAACACTTTGCGATCATCAAGACGTTGCGGCGCTTCTCTACTGTCTCGGACGCGGGATCGTCATGCGCCATGCATCCTGATACGACTCACGGACTACATCGAGCCACCTGACGCCAGTCACGTCCGAGGCCGCTTGCGCGCCTTCTACCCCGAGAGATTTTCTCGCGCCTGTGACGCCTGCGGGTTGGAATTTCTCGCAAGGACTGCTAAGGCGCGCAACTCGCCGCGGCCTCGACCTCCCTAAGCATGTCGTTGCACGGCTGGAAGTACTCCGCCTCGCGCCTGTTTATCGGGCCGAAGTGCCTGCGGTTGACGCGCAGCATGACCATCACGTACTCGGTCGCGAAGGCGGGGCATTCGCGCGTGAAACGCTGGTAGTCGGCGCCGGGGCCGGTGCCGAAGACGGGGCGCGTGATGACCCTCGGGATGCCCTCTTTGAACGTGTCGAGGAGGCAGCGGCCCGTATTCGCTCTGTATTGGTCAAAGAGCTGCGAAAGAGCGGGCGACACGTTGAAAGAGTCGAAGCTCGTCTGGAAGAGCCCGGCCTCGGCCGAGTTGGCGGTCGGCCGCCTCGCCGTCAGGTCGCGGCCTTCCGTCGTGTTGCCGGAGCTTTCGCGCATGCCGAGCCCGATGCCGAGGGTGTAGAGGGCGCGTAGCCGCTCGGCAACGCTGTCCACGTTAACGCCGTGAGCCGCGAGGGTGGACTGATAGTGCACGAGCGCGTCTTGGCCGTTGCGCGTCAGCGGTCGTCGCATGATGTCGACTGCGGTGCCGCCCGCACGACTCTCGCAGAAAGATTTCGCGTATGTGAGCGCCACCCCCTTGATGTAACCGACGGGCGCGCGCCCGCGGCCGGGCCAGCGGTGGCGTGCGCAGGGGGACGCCGCCGCTATCTCGGCGATGCGGCTGTCGGCCTGAGGCGCGGCCGGGTGGGGTCTGGCCCCGGTCGCGAGTAGAAGACCCGTCATCAGCGCCGTTGCGGCGGCTACTTTCAACATGAACACCCTCCTAATTTTTTCGTTTTAGAACGGAGACAGGGAGAGCCACCTGCTCCTGAAGCGTCTCTGCGCCTCTTCGGCTTTTTTGCACTGCCCGCCGCCCACTTCAGCCGTACCATCATCGCTGATGATCTGGAAGGCCGACTCCTGTAGCGGGTAGATGACCTGCGCCTCCGGGTTCAGACCTGAGAGGTCTACCCCCTCGACCCGTGCGGGCGGCTCGGCCGGGTCGCCCGACCACCTGTAGAGCACCGAAGGCTCGCCCTGATCGCCGGGCTCGTCGCCCCCGAAGCGGCCAGCGACTATCATGTAAGTTTGCCGCCGCCGCCAATACTTCATGCTGCGGATGCCGAGGCCACCGAGGTCGAGTTGGAAGGCCGCGCCGAGTCTGGCATCGCCCTTCCCCTCGACCATCTCGGCCGGGTTCTCAAGCGGAACGACCAACGCCTTGCCGTCAGGGATCGGGTTGCGGAAGCCGACGTAGAGCCTCCCCTTGGGCGTCGCGCAAAGCCCTTCGATGTTGAGTGCGCCCTTCTCCTTCGGAGGGAGTTCGGAGGCCGCCTTCAGGCCGAAGCGCTCAAGCGCCGGGTCTGCGAGCATGACATCGAGCAGCCTCACGTAGGGGCTGCCGACGCAACGCATTTCGAGGTCGTCCTCGCGCAGCACGAACTCGACGGCGAAGAACTGGTAGCGGCTCGCCTCCATCTTTCCCTTCTTGCTTCTGGCGTGTGACGTGATCCAGTAGACCCGGTCGCCGAGCCATGTGCCACCTTCGATGTCGGCCTCGCCATCCGTCTCGGGCGAGAGGCAGGCCGTGAGGTCGAAGGTCTGCACGGGCGGCCCCGAGATGTCGGAGTGGTAGACGCGTAGGATGTTGTCCTCGTCGTTGGCGACGACGAACAGGGAGGGGCCGACCGGGACGGCGGCCGAGGCGTCGCACGTTCCGAAGTGTTCCAACTCGACGAGACTGTGGTTGAGCGACATAGCTCGGAGTCTCCTGCTGTGAAAAGGCTAGGCCGGTCGTGTTTGCCCGTCGGGCGTCCCGGAGGAATGGGCACACCCCGCCCGACGTACGTGACCACTGCGGCAGGGTCGGGGCGTCAGGCGCGCACGTAACGACTCATCCTGAATAATATGTCGCCCGGCTTAAAAGTATTTCACCGACCGGCTGCCGGAGGAGTGAGAAAAGAATTTTTTTAGTCGGGGCGTGTCGCGAAGGCCTTGAATGGCGCTGGGCACCACCCGGAAGTATGAACGCGGCCGCGGTCACTCGCAGGCACGGCCGACGATAATGTTGTAGATCGCTGACGCAGGCTTTCGTTTAGTGTCCGTTGTCGGACCAGTGCGGGCGATCCACCACCAGCTTCAACACGCCATAAGTGGCTCCCACCGCGTGCAGCTGCCTATTGTCCGCGCCGACGCGGGGCGTGGTGGTGATGGTCACGATCCGTCCGGTGCCGTCGGCAATCCTGAGCGGTCCCGCCCAGGTGATGGACATGTCAACGGCGCGCCTGGCGCTGTGCCTCGTGGGGAAAGCCGGCCCGAAGACGATCCGGTAGGCCGCGACCATCTGGGTCGCTACCTTGCGCGAGGCGACGAAGTCGCGTCTGCCCCGCGCGTCTGTGTGAACCCAGGAGATGTCGAGCGGCCCCTTGTGCGGATCGTCGGCAGGCACGACCGCCGGGTCGAAGGGCGGAACTTGATCCGCCCTGATTCGCCCCTTCGATATGGCGAAAGCGTGGTGCATAAGGTAGGCGCGCTTTGCCGGCCTGAAGGTAGTTGTGACATGCACGGCGGCTCCCGCCGCTCCGAGCGCCGCGAGGAATCGCTCCAAGTTGCCCCGGAAAGGTTGCACGAGCTCGGCAGTCTCCCGGCTGCCGAGGAAACGGCCGACAAACTGTACGCCGCTCAATTCCATACGCCGAAATCCTCCCTTTTGGGCAAAAAAAAGTTGAGCCTTACGAAGTACTGACGGGGGTTAGTGTTGCAAAAACTTTCCACCCACACGAGATATTGAGGTCGCTGCACACTATTCAGTACAACTAATTGCAGTCAAAATTATTTTTGCAACACTAACCCGCGAATCTGCCTTTGATTTCGTTTGCTGCGGCTACTTCAGGAGCTGCCAGCGGGAATCGTAATGATGGCCGCATCCACTTCCGCTACGGGCAGATGATGAGCCATGAAATTCCGCACAAGAGCATTTTGAGGAGACCTCATAACCGGCCTGAGTAAGGGTCAAAGACACGATCACTCCAAAGTTTGAGTGTCTTTCCTCATTTCATTAGTTTCATAGCCCTGGATCCTCCCACTGCCTTTGTGAGAAGGCAGCAGTTATGCGTGGAGAGATTTTGGAGCGGCACCCGATCCGAGGAACCTGACCGCCCCGGAAATCTTCAATGAAAGTCAATGCGAGGAGCGGATTCTATCTACTGTTCTTCAGAATGGCAAGAACTTTTTAGGGCGGCTAAGAGACCCTACGTATAGGGTTATAGGTAGGTAGTGTTGCAAAAATTTACCGGCTACACAAAATATTATCATGTCGCAGGCGGCACGCTGTTGCAGTAATAACACTATCACTCTTTGCCGCGTGGTGATAGAATCCTACCCGCTATGACACATCACCATTTCCACTTAGACAAACTCTCCCGATTCTCGACTCACCTGGAAGAGCTGTTCTCGGACTTGCTGAATTGCAGGGAGGATGCGCCGCCCCCGGAGCTGGCTGATGAGATAGCCGCCACGGCGGGCGAGATCATGTTGTTACTCGCCGCTCATAGCGAAGATGAACTGGTACGTGAAACGCTCGACGAGGCGCGCCGCTTACGCGAGGCGGCAAGGACGCTGCAACCGCGGCGGGCGCAGTTAGTAGAGGCGGGCGTGGCGTTGACGAAGGATGTGGCGCGCATCATCCGTGAGGAGAAAAGAGCCGCCTAGTCAACGCCTTAACGGCTTTGAAAACTATCTCGGAAGCAATTTATTAAACACAAGAAAAAGCCTCCGGCGCGAATACTCGTGCCGGAGGCTTTTTGTAAATGATCGCCGGAAGTTAGCCGGGCAGTTAATTAGTAACGCGAGTTGCCGCCGTAGCCGCCGCGGCCGCCGCCGTTGCCGCCGCCGTTGCGACCTCCGCCGAAACCGCCGCGACTTCCGCCACGGTCTTCACGCGGTTTGGCTTCGTTGACATTCAACGCTCGCCCGCCTAATTCGTGACCGTTAAACTGCTGGATCGCCTTCTGGCCTTCCTCTTGAGAAGCCATTTCGATAAAGCCGAAGCCGCGTGAGCGACCCGTCTCGCGGTCTTCAATGACCGAAGCCGACTCGACCGTGCCCGCCTGCGCGAACAACTGCTGCAAATCTTCACTCGATGTTTGAAAAGCGAGATTGCCGACGTAAAGTTTCATAGACATGTAGATGTACCTCTCCCCTTGGGAGCGTTAAGAGAAGCTTCGAATCAAAGTGTGCTTCGATGGAAACGGTACGCAGCGAAGGCTTCGGGTTCCGGTGCTCTGCTGGAGCGGCTTCTTAAAGTTGAAATCAGCCTACCCTCGAACCATCCAGAACGCCGCCTGCTTTGAGGCGCGGGGCGCATCACCGTTGATGCGCGAGAGAAGGAGTAAATCTATAGGGATTACCTATAAGCGTTGATTAAGATGCACTTGATGGCTCTTCCGTTGCAGGTCAGCATACTCATATAACGACTTGACAACTACGCCGCGCAGCAGCCGGAGCCGACGGAGGGGTCGACGTTCGTCGTGCAGGGGTTCATAGGCTTCAAAGTACAATGTGCATCGCGAGGGCGTACGCCCGATCCCGACCCGGCTGACTTCCAGCGCGTATCTTTCTTACTCATCTTCATAGCTGAGAAAATTGGCCGCATTCAATTCCAAGTTCTCCCTCCCGTGATCGTATCTCATCACCGTCTTAGGGTCTTTGTGTCCCGACATCATCTGCACTTGACGGTAGGAGAGACCTTGATCCAGAGCGCGCGTGATGGCTGTCCTCCTCAAGTCATGCGGGGAGAGTTTCCCCACCCCGCTGAACTTGCCCCACTTCCTCACGATGTGCCACGCCATCGTCGAAGACAGCGCCTTGTTGAACTCAAGCGTGCGGTAATTAGTGTGCGGCTGGAAGATGAACTGCTCCGCCCCGTCCGAGTGCTGGAGCGAGCGGCGCGTGCGGTCTAATCTGAGATACTCGTCAATCGCCTTCTTCACCTCCGTCGGGACGGGCTGCGTGCGTTCCCTCCCCCCTTTAACTTTGAACTTGATGACCCACCGCCCGTGACTCCACTTCACCTGTGAGAGGCGAAGATTACAGGCTTCCGACACGCGAATGGAAGTTCGTAGCATCAGCAGTAGGAGCGCATAGTCGCGCGCGCCATCAGCCTTCTCCCGGTCAGGCCCGCTCAGCACATACCGCACCTCCTTGGCCGTCAGTGCCCTACCGCGCAAGTCCTCAGACACGGCAGGCGGCGGCACCAGCTTCGACAGCGCCGGATTGCGGCTCACATAGCTTCCGGCCTGCAGGTAGTCAAAGAGTGAGCGCACGATGGAGAGTTTAAAAGCCACCGTGCTGGCGCTCTTCTTCTGTGCAATCAATTGGTCGCGCCATCGCTGGACATCAACCGGAGTGATCTCTTCGGGGTGACGCGACCCGGTGAAGCGGAAGAACTCTTTCACCACACGCCGATACGCACGCCGCGTCTCCTCAGAGACCGAGCGTTCGCAGAAGGCGGAAGTGGTGCGAGAGTCGAACTGTCGTGAGACAGTGTTGTCTGCAACTCCGGCGGCGAGCAATCTTTCCAAGCTGTTTTCTTCAGGCATCGTGACAGGAATCCTCTCCCGACCAACTCCAATGAGTTGAATGACAGGAATGATGCCTCTTTTAAATATCGTTAGTCAAGGATTACATTAATAAAAATGTTCTTACCTTAATTACTGTAGAAATCAATCGAAATCCCGATTTGAGTTATTCTTACCTGTTTATATTCAGTTAGTAGTGTGCGTGAAACGTTGTGAAACGTAGCGTAATCAGAGAAGGATTTTTGTTGTTGGCCGGGACAATTGCTAAACATTCCTGACGGTGGCTCAATCCTTTCCCACAGGAGCGGCGTTGATTTTTGAGTGCTTGCAGCGGGCGACACCTTTGTCCGGCCCGTCCGGATACCACCACCCCGCGTTGTTGCAATCCGGGCAAGTGTGGCCGTCGGGAATGAGATTGGCCGTCTGCGGCTGATCCGGCAGTTCCCTGCCTTCTGTCTGCGCTTGTTTCCGATCCATTTTCCACAAGCGGCGGCGTAGATGTTCGGCCATGAAGGCCGGCACGCTCGAAACGGTTGTGCGTCCGGCGGCGATACGTAACTCCGCGATCAGTACTTCGGCGAGTTCCCTCCATTTTGTGGCTTCGGCTGTTGTCGTCGGTTTGCCTGTCAACTCCTTTGTGATTTGCCGGAAGGCCTCGGCCAACCCGGCGAACGCCTCATCATCAAAATTTTCTTCTTTAGTATTAAAAGAAGTCTTACGATCTACGGAAGTGCCTTTGTTTTCATCGACTTTACCCAACCCATCCCAACCCAATTTCTGGGTTGGGTCTAGTCCCAGTTTCTGGGATGGGTTGGGATGGGTTGGGATGGGTTGGGATGGGTTGGGTCGTGACTGGTCTAATTCATCTGGTAATTCCTCAAAAGTTAAGACTTCGTAGATTGAACCCTCGTGATTTCCCACTTCGTGATGCGCCTTTATCCAGCCGATTGTGCAAAGCAATTTAAGATTCAGGGCGATAGTGTTCTTACTTCTTATATTCGACCAATCCATCAGCTCTCGCTTGGTGGCTTGAATCGTTCGTGTGGGCACCACCGCGCCGCGAGTTTTGAGGAACAGTGCGTTATATAGTTTTTGGCTGGTTCCGGGAAATAATCCGGCCGGCAACGCGTCACGGTCGATACTGTTAGGTCTGCGGTTAAAATCTCTGGTCGGAGCGACTGAATTGGGATGGGTGGTCGATACTGTTAGGTCTGCGGTTAAAATCTCTGGTCGGAGCGACTGAATTGGGATGGGTTGGGATGGGTTGGGATGGGTTGGGATGGGTTGGGTTGGGATGGGTTGAGACTTCTTGAGCAGATTCCGCAGCCTTAGCCTCTTTGAAAGGATTAAACAACCCGTCGTCAGGTCTCGCCTCAGGCACGCTGATAACAGAAACCGTGCGTCGCTCGGGTTTGGTTTTGGAGGGTTTTTTCACCACTGTCATCAGTTACCTCTCAGAACGCGAAGGGAACTACCCTTGGCAGAGACTCCAAGCCGTTTGAGCATCTCGTCGGCGAGGGAAGAATATTGTTCGGCCGCACGAGAACCGGGAGCGTAGAATTGGATCGGCTGGTGCATCGAAGGGGCTTCTTCAAGTTTAGCCGTGCGGTGGATGATAGTTTCGAAGGTCTTGTCAGGCAGTTTCTCGGTCAAGCCGCGATAAGATGCCCCAGCTACGCCGACCCGTGTGTCATAGATGGTGCATACCGCTCCGAGTATGGATAGAGACTCATTGAGTTCCTTGGCATTGTTGATAACCGTCAGTAGATCGCTCAGGCCCGAGAGAGCAAACGGGGCGGCCTGGACGGGTATCAGCACATAATTGGCGGCCGTTAGCGCGGCGGTTAACAGAAGGCCGAAATTAGGCGGCGTATCAATGATGACGAAATCGTAGACGTTCCCCAAATCGCGAATGGCGGTTCGCAACTTGGTGACGGAAAGGGCATTCTCACGGTCAAAGTTGGCGAGCGCGAGTGTGGCCGGAACTATATCTAAATGGGGCACTTCCGTCGTCATGCGCCGCTCGGCGATGGGACGGCCTTCGCCGATCACAACATCGGCCAAAGATACCTGAACAAGTTCGGGCGCGATGAAGATTTGTGTGGCATTGGCCTGCGGGTCGGCGTCTACCAAGAGCGTCTCGTATTCGCGCATTGCCAGTTCGGTGGCGAGCATGGCCGCGGTAGTACTCTTACCGACTCCGCCTTTTTGATTGGCGATAGCTATAGTGATCATGCTGCCTTAGCCCTCACTTGCAGTGCCAACACGTCGTGGCGGCTGACCAATTTGGCGCGTTCGTCAAGGGGGTCGTCAAATGTGGCGAGCTTGCCGCTGCCCACCAGTCGCGACATCTTGGGGCGGCTTACGCCAAGCAATTTCGCGGCTTCCGACAGAGTAATTAAGTCGTTCGGTTTAATGTCGAGCGATTTCATAATTGCGGAATGTAATCGATGGTTTCAACCGTGTCAATATATTTTCAGTTGATTTCAGAAGAGGACTTCCTGATGTTCACAGAGCCATCAACCTCCGACTGACGACTTAGGTTAAGATAATTAAATAGGAAAGAGTCCGAAGTAGCAAAGGGGCGCGACTTCCACTTCCAAGAAACTTTCGTAGATTGTTCCTGTAAGTAACGTGGGCCGCGCGCCGCGAGGGTATTTGCCATTTCGGGGCGAGGGTTTGCACCCGCAGGATACGGTTTCAGAGAAAGGGAGACGAGCATGAGTTGGCAAGAGAATCTGGTTGAAGGGACTGAGGGAATCAGGACGCTGCTGGCGCAGACAAGGCGCGTCGCCGTGCTCGGCATCAAGACTGAGGCGCAGGCGAACGAGCCTGCTTTCTATGTCGCGAAATATCTCGCTTCGGCAGGGTTGGACATCATTCCGGTTCCGGTCTACTACCCGCAAGTAACTTCCATCCTCGGGCTTAAGGTTTACCGAAAATTAGTTGACGTTCCGGGAGAGATTGATCTCGTAAATGTCTTCCGACTTCCAGAGGTCATCAGCCTTCACCTCGACGACATGCTGGCGAAGAAGCCTAAAGCCGTCTGGTTCCAGTCGGGCATTCGCAACGACGAGGTCGCCGAAAGGCTCGCGCAAAGCGGCATCAAAGTAGTGCAGGATCGCTGCCTGATGATCGAGCATCGCCGGGCGAGATGAGCGTGTGTAAAGTAATGCGGGGTGCGACTCTTCGCCGTGGTCGATAAACTCGCGGGCAGAGACGGAAAAGACCGGACGCGGATCGTCGGCTTTCGCCTCGCGTTCGACGATCCGCGGCGTGCTTACGGGTGCTGCTGTTGTGCGCACTCTCCGCGTCCGACTACGGCTATTCACTTGCGGACGCATCGTCTAGCGACTGGCGTATGAGCTTCTCACCGGGTCGTGTGCCGTCTATGAAGGCGAAGACGTGAAAGTGATCCCGGTTCTCGCGCAAAACCTCTATCAAGGCTTCATCTTTTAAGCGCGCAAGCTCCGTCATCACATACTGCTGTTCTTCGGCCGTCATATACTTGTTATAGATGTCGAAGGCCAGACCCGTCGAGTGCGGCGGTATCGCAATGCGGGTGGCGTTAGGGTTCACCTTGCTCAAATCATTCTGGTACTCGTGCGGGCGCACGAGCGAGCTGACGGGCAGCGGCCTGTCGAACTTCTGCCGGTAAGAGACGGCCACCTCTTCCATGACGCGAATCGCTTCGGGGCGCAGGTGGCGCAACATACGCTCCTTCATCTGTTGACGCGAATCCGCATCCTCAAGGTCGTATGTCAGCCCCGAGAAATCTTTTGCCAACGCCTCAATCTTCGCGTACTCGTTGAAGAGCCGCCGTCGTTCTTCCGGGTTACCGTAGTGTGCATCAAGCAACTCTTTATCCCCGGTCTCTTTCTTCAGCGCCTTTTCCTTCCCGGCAATTTTAGCTTGCAGCGACTTACGCTGTGTCCGCTCTTTTTTAGGGAGCGCACCCAATTCTTCCCTGAACGTTGCGATCTCACTTTTCAGATTTCCGGCCGACGCGGCTATCCGCTCATACTCTCCGTCCAGCGCAGCCTGATCTAAGAGCGCCACACTCTTCTTTTTGCTCGACCTGTTAAAAACCGTGAAAGGCTCGCCCGTCGCGCGCCCGCCGACCCCGTAGAGAATGTAACTGTCGCTCACGGGCTCGAGCTCCGCCAGTTCGCCCTTCTGAATCAGATCGGCGAGGTCGGCGTAGTCGCGCGGGGTCTCCAATTGGTGCTTGCGCCACTCGGCCACCTGAACGGCCAGAAACCGCTTTTTGTCGCTGTAGTGCCGGAGTTGCGAAGGGACTTCAATCTTGGCCTGCTTGCCGACCGGTTCGCCCCGATCCTCTTTTACCTTTTGCGCGGCTCTCTCCCACGCGGGAATCTCGGCCGCCTCAACCGTCTGGAGCGAAGGCATCAACGTGCCCTGAGCGTGCTGCCCGGACGGACGCCTCGCACTCTGTAAAAACAGACCTCCAAAACCCAACAGGGTTAACAGGACTGCGGCTAAAGTTGCATGTCTTGCCTCTTTTGTCTTCACCTTTATTAGAGTCCCTGTAAAAATAGAAGTAACGGTCAGGATGGCTAAAAACTTCGGCTACCGGTCGTTCGGTCAGGCTGCGGAAACTTCGATGTTAAAACTATGAAAAAGGTGGGCTGGAAAATGAAACTCCGCTCCGCTTTGGGATATTTTTCTGAGCGGTTTCTGAGACGGATTCCGTGGGGCTGGAATCTACTTTTTCCACCAGGGCGAGCCCGTCGCGGTACATTTACGCAACTCAAACTCTCGGTTTGCCGGTTTCCGGCAGCTTCGCATGAAGTTATAGTTAGACGTTCGGAGCGGGCATGCCGTGTCTGCTTTGCATCGAGTCGGGCGGCTTTCAGTCGTTAGATGAACTCAAAGCAACGTCACGGAATTTCCGCCACAAAATTGGGAGGCAAAGTTATGTCCGGTCTCGAAGACGATAACGCCGAAGGTTTTACCCGAAGGGCTTTTCTTACCGGCACGGCCGCGACAATCGTCGGGCTGACGTTTGGGGCAAAGGCGCCGGGTCGGCAATCTTCGTCGAAAACTTTCCGCTTTATTAACGGTCAGTGGTTTAACGGGCTGGGTTTCCAAAACGAGGGGTTCTATTCGGTCGACAGAATTTTGACTTCAAAAAAGCCCGCCCGAATTGATTCCGTCTTCGACCTGACCGGCAAGTATGTGATTCCGCCTTTCGGCGAGGCGCACAACCACAACGTAGAAGAATCAGGACGCGTCGGCGAAGTCATTCGCAAGTATCTTCAAGACGGCATCTTCTACGTCAAAAATCCGAATAACCTTCCCCATGCGAGAAGGTCTCTACTCGGCAAGATTAACATTCCGAACAGTATCGACGTGGTGTTTGCAAACGGCGGGTTGACCGTTTCGGGAGGGCATCCGTTGGGCGTCGTAAAGCGCAATCTAGAGCGCGGGGCGAAGCCCGAAGATTGGGCTGAAGGCAGCTTTTATTTCATCATCGATAATCTCGCCGACCTCGAACGCAAGTGGGAAAAAGTTTTGGCGGGGAAACCCGATTTTATTAAAACTTACCTACAGTATTCGGAGGAGTATGAGAGACGCAAAGTGGACGATGCTTATCTAGACTGGCGGGGGCTGAACCCCGCCCTCTTGACCGAAATCGTCCGCCGGGCGCACCGCGCACGCTTGCGCGTCTCAACTCACGTCGAGACGGCAACCGACTTTCACAACGCCCTGATCGCCGGAGTTGACGAGATAAATCATACCCCCGGTTTCAGACCGGAAAACGGAGATTGGAAGAAGTATGACGCTTCACGCTTTAAGATCGCCGTGGCGGACGCTCGCCTCGCCGCCCGCAATCGCGTGACGGTCGTGACGACACTCATCTCCGCCATCGATCAGGCTTTACAGAAAAGGGAAGGTGAGCCTTTCGACGAGATGCGCAACTTACTCGTGCAAAACCTCCGACTCTTAAAGGCGCACGGCGTCCGCGTAGCGATTGGAAGCGACAGCTACCGGCAAACGTCTCTGGCCGAAGCTCTAAATCTACATAAGCTGGAAGTGTTTGATAATCTCACGTTGTTGAAAATGTGGTGTGAGACGACGGCGTTGACGATATTCCCGGAGCGGAAAATCGGCCGTTTGAAAAATGGGTATGAGGCGAGTTTTTTAGTCTTGAATGGTAATCCGCTTCAAGACTTCGCAAACGTCCAGAAGATTGACAAACGATTTAAGCAAGGCGAGTTTTTGTCGTTGTGAATGCCTCGCGCGCGGGCACGCATCAACTCTCGCCTCTCACTTCGATGCACGTCACTCGGCCGCAGGAGTGTGGCTTAAAGTCTGGAGCATCAGTTCTGCGACAAGTTGGTTGAAGTGTACGGGGTCGGGCAATTCCGAGCCCTCGGCCAGCAGTGCGTAGCCGAGCAGCAACTCGGCGTACTTGCCGATGCCGGCATCATCCCGGTGGTGTTGAAAGCGTTCGCGGATTCGATTGAAAATTTCGTGCTGCGGGTTAAGCTCCATAATGCGACGCTGCTTGGGTCGCCCGCCCTGCCCCATTTGCAGGAGGCGTTCCATCTGCGGGCTGTAGTCCATCTCCGCCCCGACGAGGCAGACCGGCGAGGTCGTGAGCCGGTTGGTGAGGCGCACTTCTTTGACGTACTGATCCAGATGTTCCTGTATGTGCCGGAGCAATTCAGACGCCTCTTCCGTCTTTTGTTTTAACTCCTTTTCGACCTGCGCGCTCTCCTCCTCGCTCCCGACTTTAACCGTCCCTTTCACGACCGACTTGAGCTTTTTACCTTCAAACTCCGTCAGATATTGAACCACCAATTCGTCGACCGAATCGACCAGATAGAGGACTTCGTAGCCCTTGGCTTTGAAAGCCTCAAGGTGCGGCGAATTCTCGACGACGCGGCGCGATTCGCCCGTCAGATAAAATATCTCCTGCTGGTCTTCCTTCATGCGCCTCACGTAGTCTTTGAGCGTGATCAGATTTTCCGCATCGTGTGAGGATTGAAAACGCAGCAGCGAGATGAGACGATCCTTATTGTCGTAGTCCGAACTGACGCCCTCCTTGAGCGCGCGGCCGAACTGCTCCCAGAAAATGCGGAACTTGTCCGGCTCCTCTTCCGCCATCGTTTGCAAACTATCGAGCGACTTCTTCGTCAACCATTTACGGATGACCCCGACCTGCCGGTCTTGTTGCAGCATCTGTCGCGAGATGTTGAGCGGCAGGTCGGCGGAATCAACCAACCCCCTGATAAATCTGAGGTAGCGCGGAAGCAGTTCCGCACACTGCTCCATGATCAGCACGCCTTTGGCGTAGAGACGAAGCCCCCATTCGGCCGTGTGGTAGTAGAAATCATAGGAAGCGTGGGAAGGAATGAACAACAGCGCCTGATATTCGAGCGTGCCTTCGGCCCTCAACGTGATGCGCTTCAAAGGTTCGTGCTGGTCGTGCGTGATGTGCCTGTAGAACTCGTTGAAGTCGCTCTCCGGCACGTCGGCGGCGGGGCGCATCCAGATCGGTTTCATCGAGTTGAGGACTTTATCTTCAACCACGTTGGTCTTCGGCTCATCCACTTGCGGATTGCCGGCCTCGTCTATGGCCTCCTCCTCGCGCACCTCCTGAAAGATGATGGGGTAACTCACAAAGTCGGAATATCGTTTGACGATGCGCGATAAAATCCACTTGTCGGTGTAATCCTCGACGCCGTTCTCAGGGTCGGGCGTCTTGAGTTGCAATGTGATGGACGTGCCATGATTGGCGCGCGTCGCGTCGCTCAAGGTGTATTGTCCGTCGCCGGTTGATTCCCAACGGGTGGCCGCCGCTTCGCCCGCTCGACGCGTCACCAGTGTGACTCTCTCGGCCACCATGAAGGCGGAATAAAATCCGACCCCGAATTGGCCGATCAATTCTGCGACTTGCTCGCCGGAAACGCCCTGCCGGAGTTTTTCGCGCAACTCGCGCGTGCCGGATTTGGCAATCGTCCCGATGTTGGTGATGACCTCTTCGCGGCTCATGCCGATGCCATTGTCGTGGATCGTGAGAGTGCGTGCCGGTCGATCCGTTTCGAGCCTGATTTCGAGTTTCTCGTCGTTGTCGAGCAACTCCACCCGCGTCAGGGCTTCAAAACGCAAACTGTCGAGCGCGTCCGAAGCGTTCGAGATCAACTCGCGCAGGAAAATATCCTTCGTCGTATAGAGCGAGTGGATCATGAGGTCGAGCAGATGCTTGGTCTCGGCCTGAAAGGTAAATGTCTCAACTTGGGCGGCCATAAGAATTCTTCCTTAAATTGAAAATTTAGTTAATGCCGATTGGTGATCCGAAGGGTCGGAGCCGCCTCTGGATGCGCGACTTCATTTTCCGGCGTGGTTCCGGCATCGCAGTCCTACGGCGGCGGCCACGCTCGGCGCAAAAGCATAAGCAGCTTCGACGTTGGACGAAACCGCCGTGAAGCGTCGTCAAGTATCGCGCTTCTTATTCTCACGTCATGTCTCTCATCGCCTGTGCCATCGTCTGTAGCATCGGGGGCGCAGAGTCGTGAAGAAAAAAGTGATCGCCGGGAAACATACGCAGCGTGAAGGATGAGCTTGTATATTCACGCCAGCCTTCTATTTGTTCGCGCGACACGTCTTGATCCAGCAAGCCCGAAAAAGCTGTGATGGGACAGTCGAGCGGCGGCTCCGGCAGATGCCGGTACGTCTCACAAATTTCAAAATCCGCGCGAAGTATTGGGCTCAACATATCCATCAACTCGGGATGTTCCAGCACCTCTTGAGGGGTTCCTTTCAACCGCCGCAACTCTTCGATAAACTCCGGTTCCGGCAGGTTGTAGCTCAGATACTCCTTCTTCCGTTTGTGCGGCGCGGCGCGGCCTGAGAGAAACAGGTGCGCGGGTGTCGGCTTGTGTTCTCGACGCAGTAGACGGGCTAACTCGAAACTGATGATCGCCCCCATACTGTGACCGAAAAAAGCAAACGACCCCTCGAAATAAGGCAGGAGCGCGGCGGCCGCGGCCTCCACCAGCGGTTCGATTCGCTTGAAGGGCGCCTCCCCCAATCTGTTCCCATGACCGGGAAGCTGTACCGGATAGACCCCAATGTCGGGCGGGAGTTTGTTAGCCCACCCGCGATAGATCGAAGCGGCTCCGCCCGCATAGGGAAAACAGAACAACCTCTGGCTCGGCTGCCGACTTAGCTTCGGAATAGAAACCCAGTTGGATGTCGTTGACATGATCGGTAATGAACTGCGAAAGCATATGCTATGAAATTAGACATTCGCGGCCTGCCTGAGCGCGGCGCAAAACTCGTCCGTATGGGCATTCGACTCAAAGTGTGATTGAGAATTAAGGCCACGCGGATAAAGCTATCGTACTTTGAATGTTAATTCGACCTTTTACCAAGAAATGAGTGTAGGGGCAGGGCTTGTCCCTGCCCGCCCGGTTTGGTGAGCGGCGGGCAGCGACTAGCCCTGCCCCTACAGTTTTGATATCGGTCACACTCATCTGCAAATCGCTATAAGCTACGTAAAGGCGCGCGATCTCCGTCAGGCTTTCCGTCAAAGATGTTCAGTTCGCGTGAAGGGAAGCGAGCCTGCCGGTTGCTGTTAGTGAGGCTAGATAATACATCATCAGATACCCAAGTCAACCGCCAGCATTTGAGCCCGCGCCAGACAAAATCCTTCACACACTCGCACCGTTTCAAGCGGCTCTTCGGAGTCCAGAGTTCGCGGAAGCGCAACGTGCCGTTCGCCCGACAGCCGCCGCCGCCGCTGCGCAAAATGCGGGACGAATTGCTATAATCCACCCGACGCCGCACTCACCTGTCACAACGTTCGCGCGGCCACACACTCGATCACGAGCGCGCGAGGTGACGTAGACACAGGATCGCAAACCGAACGGAGAAACAGACATGTTCACTTGCAACAGAGTGAAATCGTACGCGCGATTTCTATTCACCTTGTCTACACTATTTCTGCTAACGCAGACGGCGGCGGGTGTGCCCGGCTCAGACCGGGTCGCGCCGCAGGCGATTGGCAGGTGGAGTTCGAGCGGGCCTGAACTCGGTGCGGAAGCGATGGCGGTCGCGGTCGATCCGTCGAGGCCGCACGTCGTCTACGCGGGCACCCTGCGCGGGGTGTACAAGAGCACCGACTCAGGCTTGAGTTGGAGTCCCGCCCGCGAAGGTCTGGGCGAGTTGGAAGTCGCCGCTTTAGCCATCGACCCGACCAACACGAACGTCATTTATGCGGGCACGATTAACAATATCGGCTCGCCCAACTCGGGCGTCTTCAAGAGCACCGACGCCGGGGGCAGTTGGAATGTGATGAACACGGGAATGAGGGGCACATCCATCAACGTGCTCGCCGTCGATCCTGTAAATTCCAACAACGTGTACGCGGGAACGTCCTTCGGCGCGGGCATTTACAAAAGCACCAACGGCGGAGCAAGTTGGAATCTCGCGAGCAACGGCGTGGGCGGCCCCAACAGCATTTACGCTTTGGTCATCAACCCGACCAACCCGCAGATCGTCTACGCGGGGGTCGGGCTACAGTTGGGGCGCGGAGTTTACAAGAGCATTGACGGCGGCGCGAATTGGGTCTTGTCCAGCCGTGGGCTGCCCCCTAACGATATACTCGCCTTAGCCCTCGATCCTATAGACACGAACACCCTCTATGCCGGGACAATGAATGGCGGGATTTACAAAAGCACCGACGCCGCTGCGAATTGGCAGGCCGCTAACGCCGGCTTGCCCGCTTCAGCCTACGTTACGTCGCTGGCGGTTGTTCCCGCCGAGCCGAACGTCGTCTACGCTGCGCTTAATTTTAGGGGCGTCTTCAGAAGCACGGATCGAGGCGTTAACTGGAACAGCTTCAGCGACGGGCTGCCCGACACTTTCTTAGGCGCTTTAGCGACCGATCCTTCGGGCAGATCGATATATGTCGGGACGGGCAAAGGCGTGTTCGACTATGAGTTCTGCAACTACTCCATCTACCCGATGTTGCGCCCCTTCGGCGCGGCCTCCGGCTCCGGCAAGATGACGGTGGTAACGGCCGGCCCGTGCGGCTGGACTGCCGCGAGTAACGTGCCGTGGCTCACCATCACGTCAGGCGGCAGCGGAAACGGCGTCGGCCGGATCGGTTACTCCGTTGCGGCGAACGTGACGACGGCGACCCGCACCGGAACGATCTCAATCGGCGGTCAGACCTTCACCATCACGCAGACGGCCGCCGCCGCCACCCCGACCGTGCAGTTCAGCGCACCGACCTACGCGGTCGCAGAGAATGCTTCGTCCGGCGTCGCGACCATCACCGTCACGCGCAACGGCGACACGGTGGGCGCGGTAACGGTTGAATACGCGACCGTGGACGACCCGGCCTCAGTTCCGTGCAGCCCGGAGCAGACCACGCAACGCGGCATCGCTTACGCCCGCTGTGACTACGCGACCACGATTGACAGACTCACCTTCGCGCCCGGCGAGACGACCAAGACCTTCAACGTGCCGTTGTTCAACGACACGCACGTCGAGGGCAACGAGGCTTTCCAAGTGCGGCTGGTGAGAGCACAGGGCGCGACGCTCAGCCCGTTGACCGGCGCGACCGTGTCCATCACCGATGACGACACGGCGTTAGCCGCACCGAACCCGATCTTCACAGTCCCTTTCTTCGTCCGCCAGCAGTATCTGGACTTCCTCTCACGCGAGCCTGAAGCAGGCGAACCCTGGAGCAAAGTGCTCACCGACTGCCCCAACGCCAGCAACACCAACCCCAACTCGTCTTCGGCGGGGTGTGACCGGGTCGCCGTCAGCGCCGCCTTCTTCGGCTCGCCCGAGTCTCGCCTCAAGGGCATCTTCGTCTTTCTCTTACACCGGCTGTCGTTCAACCGCCTGCCCGAGTATGAGGAGTTCGCCGCGGGTCTGCGGCAGGTCACCGGCGGCACGGGCGAAGAGTTGATCGCCAAGCGTTTCGACCTCGTGGATGAGTGGGTGACGCACACGGCATTTAGAAGTCTCTACGACGGGCTCTCGAACGCGACGTTCGTAGACACGCTTCTGGGCAACGTGCGCGCGACCCTCGCGACGCCCGACCCGATCAGCGGCGTGACGCGCGACTCGCTGGTCGCCGATTTGGAGGCCCGGCGGAAGACGAGGGCTGATGTCCTCCGGCTGATCGCCGACAGCGAGGAGGTGGGCAGGCTGGAGTACAACAACGCCTTCGTCGCCGTGCAGTACTACGGATACCTGCGCCGGAAGCCCGAGCCTTCCGGGTACAACGCCTGGCTGGACGCCATCGGCCGCCGTGGCGAGAGTTTCCGCACCATGGTCAACGGGTTCGTCAACTCGACCGAGTACAAGCTCCGTTTCGGCCGGCCGTAAGCGACATGACGAACAATAGAAAAAGCGAGACCCCTTGAACATCAACTAAAGGGGTCTCGCTTTGTTTATGCTCGCCGCTCATTCTCGTGTGATCCATCACCGCCAAGAAGGGCTTGTCCCTGCCCGCCGCTGACCACAGACACGGGCAGGGACAAGCCCTGCCCCTACCATCTTCATAATCGTTCTACATCCATGTGAAAACCGCTCTAATGACTCTGCTGATCCTCGTCGGATCGACACTGGGCGGGGCGATGTCAAGTAAGCTCCTGACCGCGATCCCTGCCTCGGCGCGGCAGGCCGACGAGTCGAGCGGCCAACAGCAATGGGAGCACTGCGCGCTGACACAGGCGGCTTACTAGCGGTTTGCAATTGAGTGCGATGAAGGAATCATTGGAGGTGCCGGGCTGGTCCCTGCCCGCGTGGCTACGAAAGCGAGCGGGTGGGGGCAAGCCCGGCACCTCCAATGATTCTCAATTGCAAACCGCTAATGGCGTTGTATGAGCCGACCGCCGTTCTCGTTCCCGTGCCGGGTCAGGTGGCCGAAGGAACTCAGGCTATCAGGGCTGCGTTGCAAGAGTTGCTTGCCCGGCGTAAAACCTCATCGCCCGCGCACACTTCCGCCAGAAATAGCTCTCAGTTTTCCGGCGTGATGTCGAGAGTCGTCTGGAAAACGGTTTCGACCCGCCGCCGGCGTTCGGGCATCATCATCTCGCTAACCGGCATCGTGATACATGCTCGACTTAAACCTGAGTCGGATAGTTGCCCGGCACGTTCATGACTATTGCCCGCACCTCGCGCCCGGTGCAAAAAGACAAAAGAATAACTCATGGCCGATTTCAACAAAAATGGAGGGGCAAGGAATCAAAACCTTGCCCCTCTATTTTCAGATGAGAGAACTTGGGGAGAGTTAATACCCCGTACGCGTGAATGCTATGATTTTGAAAACGCGACATACGGCATTCATGGTGGGCAGGCGGCGGCGGCAGTTTTTATAGTGGGAGGGAATAGATGGAAGACCTGTTACGAGAGGCCACGGAACGCGCGATTCGATACCACGCCGGTCTGAACGCGCGTGGCGTAGCCCCGTCGTCCGAGGCGGTTAACAACCTGATGCGGTTCAGAGAGCGGTTTCCGCAACAGCCCTCTGACCCTCAGATTGTTCTCACACTGCTCGATGAGGTCGGCTCCCCCGCTACGATGTCTTCTGCGGGCGGACGATTCTTCGGGTTCGTGACGGGCGGCTCACTGCCCGCCGCGCTCGCGGCCAACTGGCTCGCGGGGGCGTGGGATCAGAACGCGTTCAGCTTCGCCAGTTCGCCCGCGGCCGTCGTCCTAGAGGAAGTCGCCCTCGGGTGGCTCATCGACGCGTTGGCGCTTCCGCCGGAGTGCGGCGGCGCTTTCGTGACCGGCGCGACGATGGCAAATTTCACCTCACTGGCTGCCGCGCGTAACGCCGTGCTAGGGCGGTTCGGCTGGGACGTCGAGGCCGAAGGGCTGTTCGGCGCACCGGAGGTGAAAGTCGTCGTCGGCGCAGAAGCCCATCCCACGTTACTAAAGGCGCTCGGGATGTTAGGACTCGGGCGGAAACGTCTGACCACGGTTCCGGTCGATGGTCAGGGAAGGATGCGGGCGGACGCGCTCCCCGCCCTGTCCAAATCCGAGCCGACCGTCGTCTGCATACAGGCCGGGAACGTGAACACAGGAGCGTTCGACCCGGCCGTGGAAGTGTGCGCGGTCGCGCGCGAGGCGGGCGCGTGGGTTCACGTCGATGGAGCCTTCGGCCTGTGGGCGGCTGCTTCACCCGGGCGGGCGCATCTGGCGTCGGGCGTCGCCGAAGCTGATTCGTGGGCGACGGATGCGCACAAGTGGCTGAACGTGCCCTACGATAGCGGGCTGGCTATAGTGCGCCACCCGGAGAGTCTGAGGGCCGCGATGTCGATCAGCGCCGCGTACCTGCCCGAGGGCGAGGTGCGCGAGCCCATGCAGTACACCCCGGAAGCTTCGAGGCGTGCGCGCGGCGTCGAGGTGTGGGCGGCTCTGCGCTCGCTCGGGCGGGAGGGGCTGGCCGACCTGATCGAGCGCAACTGCGGGTATGCGGCACGCTTCGCCGGAGGCTTCAAGGCTGCGGGCTACGAAGTCCTCAACGAGGTCAATCTCAATCAGGTATTGGTCTCGTTCGGTGACGAGGAGGCGACGCGGAGGGTCGTCGCCCAGGTGCAGGCCGAAGGCGCCTGCTGGTGCGGCGGAACCGTCTGGCAGGGGCGCGCCGCGATGCGCGTCAGCGTCTCCTCATGGGCTACCACGGAGGAAGATGTCGGACGGAGCATGGAGGCGATCCTGCGCGTCGCATCGCGGGAGGCCGGAAAAAAGTAACCGGGCGTTAACATACTTGACTCACCTAACCAAGATGCTGAAAAGCTAGAACTTCGGCGGGAATTTATGAAACAACGGTTTGTGAATCACGCCGAACATTGTGAGGTAGCTGTGCCACCGTGGCCGCACAAAGGCTATTGCCCGTGGCTTATTCCGTCTGTGCTTTTGACTCTGTCGGCGGACGAGGTATACCTGCTGCTTCTTGAAGCTTCGGGAGAATCCTTTGGGCTTCGAGTTTGACGCCCCCGGTTCGAGATCGCTGTCTGACGAAATTTAAATCGAAGAAATTTCGCGCTTGCGGGAAGTTGAAAGACAGTCCGGTCGCGGCCTCGGCGGTCTTCCTTCAACTCCAATCCTGATCCGGCTTTTTCTGAAGCCGTGCGGCGGCCTCGATCACGTCTTGTAAATCTACGGGGTCGCTAAACGGATCGGCGTCGAGCACGGTCACGCGATTAAGCTCTCTCTGCCAGCGGCGCAACTCTTCGACCATCGGCGCATGCTGGACGCGCCGCAGGTCGCCCCCGCCTTCGACCAGATCACAGATGCCGTTATTCAGCCATTTGCCGGTGTGCCAATCGGGCATATCGACGGCCGGAAAGAGGCAGATGCCGTGAAGGTCGATGCCCTCGTTCACGGCCGCGAGCGACTCTTCCATCACGTCTTTGAGCCAAGCCGCGCGGCCATGACCCAGCCCGCTCGTCTCCCCTATGATCATCGGCCTGCGGTATCGTTCCCAGACGAGGCGCAAAAGGTCGCAGAGAGGTTTGACGCGGTCGTCGCCCGGTTCGAGCGCCTGATGCGGCCCTTGCTCCCTGTATTCCATCTGGCCGAAAGAGTAGTTGTTGGCTCCGACGATGTCCAAAATCTCGGGCGAGCCGCCGAGTTCGGGATGCTCTTTCCCGGAGATGATGTCCCAGGCCACGAAAGAATCGACGTAAGTTTCGTGGTCGGCCGCCTCGATCTGATCCGGCCGGTCTCGCGGGGCGACCACCTGAACCAAAGGGTCTATGTGAACCATGCGCGCCGTCGGCTCGACCTCACGGATAGCCTTCACCCCGGCGATGGCCGCTTCACACAACCGGAGGCGTAGTTTAAAGCGATCCTCGCGGGTCGTTCTATACGGCGCGACCCAACCCCACTCGCCGCCGCAAAATGAAAAGAAGGTGATCTCGTTGATCGGCGTGAAGAAATACGGCCCGCGCAAACGCGTGACGACATAGCGAGCCACCGCACGACAATAATTGGCGAAGCGCGGCACGAAGTTTTCGGAGAAGGGGTCGAGGTCGTCCGGGTAGCCGTAATGGCAGATGTCCCAGATCGGAAGAATTTGCGTCTGCCGCATGGCCTCGATCATGGGGTCAATCGGCGAAAAGTCGTACTGCCCGCCTTTGTCCACCATCGGCCACGGGATGCCTTCGCGCGCGACGGCAATGCCCAACTCGCGCAAGATATTGTAATCCTGTTGGGCGTGCCGGTGGTGCTGCGTCTCCTCGGTCAGGTTGCGCCGCCGTTTATCTTTCCAGAGAAAAGTTGAGCACTCAAAACCCGAAAGAAAGAAGGTTGGAAATATGCCCGGTCGATTAGTCATCCGTCCATGCTACCAGAATATTTTGTGGAAGCGGCTTCGAGAATCTTAAGGAAGTGTTTTGTACAAGAGAAGGGGCGCGCTTCTCCTGTACTCTCTTTCGGATCAAGCCTTGAAAGCCGGACGAGAGTCTGAGCGATACCCTCAAGGCTATCGCTCAGACTGCGAGCGGCATCTGCCGTCAAAGAATTTAACTCTTACTGGCCTCGTCTCCGGCCGCCTGCTCCACCGCCCGTCGGGCGCGTCGGCTGCGGATAAGACTTAGTCCCCGGATTCTTGTACACGCCGGGAGTTTCACGGCTTCGCGGAGGCGGCATCACGGGTCGTGTCCCGCGGTTCGGCCACGGTTGAGTCGGCCTGGAGTAGACACGCCGCCCCGGATAGTAATAGCCGGAAGGCCAACCTAAACTCGAACGATAGCCGAAGCCGTAGGGCGAGCCCCAGCCCGAAGAAAAGGGAAGGAACGTGCGATACCCGAAGGCGGAGTCGTACACCCAAAGCCCGTAGGGCGAAAAACGCGACGGCCGGTAACTATTACTGCTGAGATAGCTGTCGAGCGCGGTCTCAACTCCGCCGTCTCCCAAGCGCCGGTTGAAGGCGACGAGCGTCTGTGCCCGGTCGCGGCTCCACGCGTCGAACACGTCCTGTGCATTCTTATCGAATGAAGATTTATTTTGCGCGGTGAGGCCGCCGGAAAGGTTCATGGTCAAGACTTCATTCTTCTTGACCTTGATTTCGCCCTGCGTGCCCGCGACGCGCACTTCACCTTTACGTACCAGCAACCGGGTCGCATCACGCGCCACGTTGACGCGGTAGAGACCCTTCTTGGTGAGTGAGATGTTGCCGTGCGGCGTTCGTATCTCCGTCGGCGAATCTTTCGCGTCGGCGGTGATCTCGGTGATCGCGCTTCCGCTTTCCACACGCAAGCGCACGTGTTCGAGCGAGGTGTCCAACATCTCGACCGTCGAACTCGTGCCGATGCGAAAATACGACCCCGGGGCGAGAAGTATTTCCACCGAGCCGTTTTGTCCCGTCTCGACCACGTCGCCCGCTTCGAGATCGACGCTCGATGTCAGCGGCAGTTCACCGCCGCGCCTCTTTAGTATCGCCCGTCCGGCAACCAAATTAACCCCCCCGGCGCGTGCGGAGATGACGAAGCGGCTCCTCTCTCTCGACTCCGCGGCCGGAGGCTCGGAAGCATTCAACGTCCGAGTTTGAGCGTAAGCTGTCGCGCCCGTGACGACGCAGACCACGGCGACGACTGCGTTGGCAGCACGCCTGATAAAACCTGATTTTCTCATAGCAACTTATCCTGACTTATCGACTAATTCTTATTTTCCGTCAGTTCTGAAGGGAGACTTTCATCAATGATAGGACTTCGAGTGGTTAAAATCAATCGCTTCAAAATTTTGCCCGCAATTCGCTCGCGACGCACACGCCCGCCTGCTGCCCGCCCGGTCGCAAATGCGCAGGGGTTATCCGAGGGGCTACTACTCGAAGGCGCAGGTGGAGCGCATCATCCGCCGCGTCGAGAATCGGAGCGATAGGTTTGTCCGATCATTCGACAACTCGCTCGACCGTAGCCGCGTAGACGGCACGTGGCGAGAAGACAATTTGAACGAGCGGGCGAGGGAGTTGGAGAATGGCCTCGACTCTCTGCGACGGGAATTTGATCGCATGGATCGTTATCAGGATACGAGGGCGCAGGTTTCAAACGTCCTCGGCACGGCCGAGCGCATCAACACGGCCGTCAGAAGGCGGCGTTTGCGGAACAACACGGAACGCCTGTGGGCGCAATTGCGCAGCGAGTTGAACGCGCTGGCCGAGGTTTATAATCTACGCCGGTTGCGTTAGTCGGCGCGTCCTCGACGGCCGAACCCGTTTAAATAGAGAAGCGCCCGGTGTCGGGCGCTTCTCTCGTCTTTAGGTTCCGCTCGAATCATCCCGCGCGCGCCTGATTACGGATTGCCAAACCTCAGGCGGTACTCGGTCGAGTTGAGGAAGCCGTTGATCATGACGCGGACGTTCTGCGGGTCTTGGTTGATGACCCTGAGCCAATTCTGATAACCCGTTTCCTCCGGCGTCCTTCTCAGATACCCATAGTATTGCATCGCCACGAACGTCCCGTTGAACTCTCGTGCGCCGATCTCGTCTGACTCGACAATCGCGCGCAAAACCTGCGCCCTCGTCAGAGACTGTCCGCCGGTCGCGCTCAGGCGGTTAATTAACTCCGCCCGTGTGAGCGTCACTCTCGTCGCGCTCTCCGGGTTTTGCGGGTCGGGAGTTGTGATCTGTTGTAAGCCGTAGCGGTCGAGCAGGGCATTGACGTAAGCCGTGTTCGAGAGTGAATCGTAAGCCGCTCTGAACTCCGGCCGTTGCACGAAGGCGACGGGGAAGGCCGCGCGCCGGGCGAAGGTGTCGGCGGGAGTTAGCCCCGTCACAGAGCGCATGTCGGGAATGATCTCGGCGTAGTCGGGGCGTCGGTCGAAGGCCACCCGGTAGAAGTTGAAGACGAAAAATCCTTTCAACCTGAACTCGGGCGAGCCGAAGAAACTTTGCGAGACTCTGATTCGATCACACGACGGATCGTTGTTGACGTTCGGGCAGCCGTTTAAGATGCCGCTCCACGGCTCGCCCGGCTCCGGCTCTCGCGAGAGGAAGTCGAGATAGTGGATGCGGACGAAGAAAGGCGTGTTGAAGATCGGGTTCGCCCCCGCCGTCGTGTCGTTGTCCGTGATGGTGAGCGTCGCGGCGCTCTGTGTGCCGAGGACGGCCACGCCTGTGACCTCTCGCAACCTGAGCAGCACCGTCTCATTCCCCTCGACGTGCGCGTCGTCCACGAGCGAGACGCTGACCTCTTTGCTCTCTTCGCCCGGCGCGAACGTCAACGTGTCTACCGTCGTCGAATAGTCGCAGCGCGCGTAGGCCGTGCCGTTCGCCGTGGCGCACGACACGGCAGCCGGGTCGTCTACGGTCTCGAATTTAACCGTCGCGGTGGACGACGCGCTGCCCGCCCGCGTGATGGTCGCGACGGCGCGCACCGCGCCCTCCGAGAATTGGTAAGCGGCTTGGCCGAACTGTATCGTCGGCACTTCCGGTATGACCTCCGGCTGTGTGACGGTGAGAACCTGCCCGGCGATGAAGACGGTTCCGGTGCGCGGCACTCCAGAGCCGTTCGACGGGATGGAGAGGGTGACGGTTCCGCTGCCCGCGCCGCTCGCGCCGGAGGTCACTGTAATAAAGTTGCTGTTGTTGACCGTCGTCCAGCCGCACCCGCCCTGCGTCGTCACGTTCACGGTGAGCGTTTCGCCGCCCGCCGGAGAGGTGCGGCTCGCGGGACTGATGGAGTAAGAGCAGGAGTTGACGAGCCGGTGGACGGTTCCGCCCAGACTGACCACGTAAAGTTCCCCGGCCTCGTCTTCGCCGAACGAAGAGATGCTGAGGGTTGTGTCTTGTAGGAAGGACGCCGCCGTCCCCTGTAACAGGAACATTTCGCCGGTGCAGAAGTCTCCGTAGATGTACGCGCCGACGGGGATCGTCGCACGCGTGCCCCTATACACATACCCGCCCGTGACAGAGCAACGCCCGCCCGTGTGATCATACTCGGCGACGGGAGCCTGAAAGTTTGCGGCGACGCATTGCGCCGGGTCGAGGCCGGTGCAGCGCGTGCCCTCGAAGACGCGCCAGCCGTAATTGGCGCCGCGCGTGATGATGTCGATCTCCTCGCGCACTCCTTGCCCCACGTCGCCCGCGTACAGTTGGCCGGTCGCGCGGTCGAATGAGAAGCGGAAGGGGTTGCGCAGGCCGACCGCGTAAATCTCGTCGCGCCCCGCCGTCGCGCCGAAGAAAGGGTTATCGGGGGGCGAGGAATAGGGCGTCGAGCCGTTCGCTTGATCGACGTTGACGCGCAGCATCTTACCCAACAACTCATCGACGTTCTGCGCTCGGTTCTGCGGGTCGTTGGCCGAGCCGCCGTCGCCCATCCCGATGTAGAGAAAACCGTCCGCCCCGAACGCGATCATGCCGCCGTTATGATTCGCGAAGGGCTGCGGGATCACAAGCAGAATTGTCTCGGTTGCCTCGACCAAGTTAGGGTTGGTGGCCGACACACGATACTCGGCGATGACGGTCGCGCCGTCAGGCCGCCTTGTGTAGTTCACAAACAGTCGCCGGTTGGCGTTGAACTGCGGGTGGAAAGCCAGCCCAAGCAGCCCGCGCTCGCCTCCCGCCAGCACCTTCGCCGTAATATCGAGGAACACCGTCGGCGTCGTGCCGCCCGGTTGGAGCACCTGTATACGCCCCGGCTGCTCGATGACGAACAGCCGGTTGCTGCCGTCGCGTGCGTTAGTCAGCAGCACCGGGCTGGAGAGATTTGAAAGCACCGGCTCCAGCGTCACGGCCGGCACGCCCTGCGCCGCCGCGCGCGTTGACATGAAGGCGAGGGCGAGTAAAAACGTAGCGACGAACTGGCGCGTTAACTTCATTTGTGTGCTACCTCCTGCTTGATCTACAGCGCATGTGAAAGGTGTGATCGGTGGTTGCCTGTTGAGGAGACCGCAACTCGAAGGGGGAAATTGGTTCGCCCGCATTATATGCCACAATCCGCACCGCCGGATCAATTTTCGTCAGCATTCACGACTCGAACTGAACGCACGACCGTCGTCGTTCCGATCCCCGCCGCCGGCTAAAACTTGCTGCTTCAACCGGCATCGGTCAACATACAATTCGTGCGTTAGACATTCTGGTTTGATGTGCCGCGGGAGAAAAGATTATGAGAAGCAACTTCTTAATTCACTTGTCGCTCGGAATCCTCGCACTCTGCCTCTGCACGGAGCGCGCCGGGGAGTTGAAAGCGCAGCGGGCGTTGAAGGGCGACACGTTTGCGGGCGAGTGTGTATGGCAGGACGCTCCCTTAAAGAGTGTGAGCTTCGACAACGTGCAGAGCGGGAACAACCAATCCGCCGCCGACGTGTTCGAGAGTCTGGAGCAGGCTTTCCACGCGCCGGGTAAGGTGCGGCATCTCGTCCTCAAAAAATTCGGCCCCGAAATGAAACATCTGCCCGCCCGCTTGGGGACGTTGATTAACCTCGAAAAGTTGGAGATGTCGTGTCTGGAAAAGCTGGAAGACCTCCCCGTCGAAATCGGAAAATTACGAAAGTTGGAAGAGTTGATCATCGACAACGGGAACGGCTGCCAAATGAACATCACCGTCCCACGGTCTATCGGTCAATTGGAAAATCTTAAAGTGTTGACGTTATATGGCGCGCTCGATCCGCGAGAAATCGGTTCGGCGCAACCTCCGCGCCCATCCCAAATCAAAAGATTACCGCCCACCCTTGCCAATCTTCGCAATCTGGAAGAGTTGGACTTGGGCAGAAACGGTCTGCGGGCTGTCCCCGTGGAGATCGCGTCTCTGCATAAATTAAAAAGATTGGGGTTGGACTACAACAACGTCCGCGAAATCCCGTCTTCCATCGGCAATTTAAAGAACCTGCGGGAACTCTCTCTGCGTTCAAACGGCGGCGTCAAGCTGCCGCGGTCTTTAGCCGCTCTCAGGGGTTTGAGGGTCTATCTGGGGAATAATTCTCTCAAACTGAAAGACCAGCAAAAGTTGCGCAGCCGTTTCCCCGGAATCGTTTTCTCTTTTAGTAATGAGTTTGACGACGAAGCGGCGAATGAACAATCCAACCCTCCGAAACCGAAGGCTCGCCGGACACGGAAACGGTAACAACTTTCGGGTCAAATCACGCTTCGGAGTGCTGCGACACTTAAAAAAAAATACGTTGCATGTCGGAGTAAGTGGATGTATCGTCTGCTGGCTCATAAGGCATAGTTCTTCAATCTGCTCACCTTCGCGGGAGATCGCCCATGAAGTTCAACCACACGATATTCTTCAACGGCTACAAGGGGATTTACGGAAAGCTAAACCAGACGCAAGTCTCGGGACTTGATAACCTGATCGGCTACATCGAGCTTGATAACGACGTGACCGACTTACGCTGGGCGGCTTACATGCTCGCCACCGTCAAGCACGAATGCGCCGACACCTTTCAACCCATCACGGAGCGTGGTGCGAGAGCTTATTTCAATAAGTACGAGCCGGGAACGTCCATCGGTAAAAACCTCGGCAACACGGTCAAGGGCGACGGCTTTCTCTATCGCGGCCGCGGCTACGTCCAGATCACCGGCCGCTACAACTACCAGAACATGAGTACTAACCTCGGGCTGACCGGCGAGGACGACCTGATCCTTCATCCCGATCACGCGCTGCACCCGGACATCGCCTACCGGATCATGTCCTACGGAATGCGTCGAGGCTCGTTCACGAGGAAGAAGCTCGGCGACTATATCAACAGCTCCATCTGCGATTACACGAACGCGCGTCGCATCATCAACCGGCTGGATAAAGCGGCCTTGATTAAGGGGTACGCTGTAAATTTCGAGTCGATCCTGAAGAACAGTCTGGTCTCTTGAGGAACGCTTTACCGCGTTACCACGCACCGTGCCCGCAGTAGGAATTGCCACGCGCTCCGCGTTGTCGAGTCGGGGCTTGAACCCGCCGACGGGGTGATTGTCAACGGGCGGCTTGATGGCCGGAGACGGGCATCTTTTTACTTGTGAGGGCATGGCGGGAATGTCGCAAGAGGTTCCGGTCATGCTGTCGAGTCCTCTCAACGGACTCATAACAGCTCTCTCCTCGCGGAGCTACTCGGGAGAAACTTATGAGCAATGCATTGTTCGCCGACGACGTTATTTTCCTGCAAAGGCTGTTGAAGTCAGCAGGTCTCTACACCGACATCATCGACGGGGATTGGGGGCCTAACACGGACGCCGCCGTTACCGCGTTCGAGACGCGCTCGGCGCAGATCGCCGCCACGCTCGGCACGTTCGACCCCCGGACGGAAAAGAACATTCAGACGCTCCACCTCCGCGCGCAGGAGGCGGCGAGGGCGTTCCTGAGGGCTGTCGATGGGGCTCTCGGCGCAAACATCACAGTCAGGATCATCTCCGGCACGCGCACTTACGCCGAGCAGGACGTGCTTTTTCGGAAAGGTCGTTTCGGCAACCCGCCGCCCCGCGTCACGAACGCGCGCGGAGGGCAAAGCAATCACAACTTCGGGATCGCATGGGATATAGGGGTGTTTCGCAGCGGGGCGTACTTACCGGAATCTCCCCTCTACAACACGGCGGCCACCGTCGGCCTGGCGGCGGGGATCATCGGGCTGGAGTGGGGCGGCAACTGGACAGGCTTCCAAGATCGTCCTCATTATCAACTGGCGACCAATCTCTCGATCACAGAGGTTCGCGAACGGTTCGAGCGCGGTCAATCCTACATCACATAAAGCCTGTTTCCGTCTACGAACCTGAGCCGGTGTCTTCGGTTGTGGCCGACGATCGGATGAGGATCGTGTTGCGAGAATCGACTCTCGCTTATCTTCCGCCCCACACGTTCTTCCAGCAAGTCTCGTCGGGACGGTTGATGAAGCTTCAAAGACTCGAATGAGTTTCACTAAACTCGGCATGTCCGGCCACACAATTCGAGACACCTCACGTCTGAATCGACGCGGCGGCGCGCATGCTTAATGAGCGGCTGAGTTCGCGCCCGCAAGGATCAATGCGCGGGTCGCCTCAGGATTTCAGCCAAGGCTCGCAACCGGGCTGAGTCTGCCGCACTCTTCGTCAGGCCGGCGCTCTTCTCCAACGACGGCGCGAGGCTTTTGAGTTTTCCGAGCTCTCTTCGATTCTGGTGTGAACTTTCTGCTTTTTGCATCGCCTGCCGCAGGGCTGCGATGCGGTCGAAAGGCAGAGCTTGCGAACGTTCCAGTTGATCGACGTAAGCCTTCGCCACGACTAACTGTCGAGGCCACTCGATTTTCTCCTGGTTCTGCACATTCAATTCGGCCACCCGAACCGCTTTCGCGGCGTCGATCTCGTTCTGCGTAAGATACCGCGTCGGCGTCAACTCGAAGATGTCCAGCCCGCGCGCGATCTCTGACGAGTAAACGTGGCCGTTATACCAGTAAGCAGACCAGGCTCCGCCGAGCACGAGCATCTTCGGATCAATCGGCCCCCGGTCGAAATAGGCAATCTCAACCGGATGAGCCGCGTCGGTGAAGTCCATGACGGAGATGCCGCCCTGATACCAGGCTTGTACCTTGATGTCCCGGCCGGGAACCGGAATGAGCGAGCCGTTGTGCGCGACACAGTTCTCGCTGTCACCCTGCGCGGCCGGCATCTTGTAGTAGCTCGCGAAGCTCAGTTTATTATCCGTCAAGCGGAAAACCGCATTCGCGCCCCATACGTTCGGATCGTTCGCGCGGCAGCGCGCACCCAGTCCGTTGCCCCACTCATCCGTAAACACGACTTTTTTCCCATCATTGGAAAACGAGGCCGAGTGCCAATAGGCATAGTTCGGATCGTTTACCGCGTCTACGCGCTTCGGATTGACCGGGTCTTTGATGTCCAGCAGAATTCCATTTCCCGAGCAGGCGCCTGCCGCGAGTCCCAACGCCGAGTACACGGTAATATCGTGGCACTGGTTGGTGTCGAACGGCTTTTCCAATCCGTTCTGGCCGTGTGTGCCGCCGTTAGTCAGGCCGTTCAAAGCACCCGTCCTTGGATCCATGAACACGCGCGGGCTCGACACTACCTGAGCAGTTTGCGGAGCCGCCAGCGGCACCTTAATCACGTCGATGCGAAAGAGCGCGGTTTTGGGGTTCTTGTCCGGGGATTCATCCGAGCACCCGGCCAGTTCTTCGCTCGGACGCACATAAGAGGTTCCCGAAACGTAGATGTAGACGTTGTTCTTATCGTTCGGATCGACTACGAGGGTATGCGTGTGCGAGCCGCGGCAGGTTTGCACCGCCGCCACCTGCTTCGGATTCCTAATGTCGGCGACATCGAAAATCCTTACTCCGCGGAAGCGATCTTTTTGCGCCGCCAGCGGAGTCGGCTCGTTCTCTTTTCCCGCGGCGGGCGGAGGCTCGGGCGGAAACCCCTGTGTGCTGCAATCCAGTCGGCCGTTCGGCTGCTCCACCGACATAAAGAGCAGGTTCTTGTAAACTGACACGTCGCCCTGACCGCCCGGACACACCATCGAAGTCAGCAATCTGGTCTTCCCCGGATCGGAGATGTCATAGATGTTGACGCCGTAAAAGTTTCCTTGAAACAGGTGGTTGCCCTTGAAGGCAAGGTCGGAGTTGGCAAAAGCGAGTTGAGCCATCACCAGTTGGAGAGGCTTTGGCATCTTCGAGGAGTCGCCGATGCCGAGCAGCCCCAGCGTCTTCTGCACCTTCGGATTATCAGCATCGTCGGAGCCGAGTTGAAACGCGTCCGGCTTTTTGAGCAGCATGAGGTGCTTCATGCCCAACGCTGCTTCACCCGCCTCGTACATTCCCGGCGATAGTTTGGCGCGTGGGTCGCCTGTATCTGAACCCGTCATCCCCGCCGGTAGCGGCGGAGCCGATTCAGGGGCGAACGGATTCCCACCGTCCTGATTGGCGGGTTTGGACTCCGGCGTCTTCGTGGGCTCGGGAGACGGCGACGGCGAGGCCGTTTGTGCCAGCGTCCCGGCGGCAAAACACGAACACAAAACAAGGGAAGCTGGTAGTAAACGGAAGGCGATAGTGTGTACCCGGCTCATCGTTTCTCCTCTACAGGTTTTTCACCAAGCATGGTTTGCATAATCCTAATCTCGGCGCGTTGTCCGCTGTCGACATCCGTGGCGAAATTGAACAGTTCGGCATCCTGCCCCGCGCCGGCCGTGTCGAACAAATCCTTTACCATAATCAACGCGCCGTTGTGGTGCTGAATCATTCCGGCCAAGAACAGACGGTCGAACTCCGCGCCCTTCGCTTTTCTTAAGGCGTCCATCTGCTTCGGGTTCAGCATCCCGGGCATGTGATGGCTCGACATGTCGTGGCCCGGCATATCCATACTCGGCATTTCAGGCACCGGCGGCGAAACCGGCTCTCCCCTGCCTTCGAGCCACCGCTTCATAAACTTCATTTCGTCTGACTGTGACTGGCTAATGCGCGCTCCGAGCAACCGCAGCTCCTTGTTCTCCGTATGCGACTCGACGAGCGCGGTCATCTCAACCGCTTGCGCGTGGTGCACGATCATCCCCCGCATGAACTCCACATCCTTCGCTGAACGGGGCGGCAGTGTCGCCCTCGTCGAGGGCGGCAGCGTTCGGGTTGGCTGGCCGGGCGCACCGGGCTGCACCACAACCGGCGACGCCTTAGAATCAGCCTGCTGTGCGCAGACCGGCAGCGATAAGAAACATGTCAGCGCACCGGCCGCTATCAGGCCGCTTCGCGGCGCAGCAACACTTATGATAGACCGGAGCTTAAGCCCGGCACCGAAAATAAACGACTGCATCGGCGTTGATTGATCAAGCATTGAGCGGTGATCTTACCACAAATAAGACAGGCGCTAACTCATACGGGCAGCGCCCGCAAAGTGCGTCCGGCGGTCAACTTAAACAATCCCGCTAAAGGCGAATGTTAGAGCCGCCGGCGAGCGCGACGAGAAAAGACGCGGCGAGAAAGGGAGATTGCTCGCAGAGTTTGGCGCGTCGCTGCGGTTGCGTCGCTGCGGTTGCGTCGTTTCTTTTTCGGCACGCTTAAAATAGAATCGCCCGCGCCCGCAAGCTCTCATCAGGACTGTTCACATGCCAAACACAACTTTTCGCTCTCTCGGGACAGATTCGCGCAGGAAGGTGTCGAAGTTACGGGCCACAATCGGCGCCCTATTGATCGCGCCGCCGGTCGCGATGTTCGCTGCGACAGGTGCGGTTGCCGAAGACTGGCCTCAGTTTCGCGGAGCGAACGGGAGCGGCCTTTCCGTCTCGACCGGGCTGCCGGAAGTGATCGGTCATGAGAAGAATGTGGTGTGGAAGACGCCGCTGCCGCCCGGCCACTCTTCGCCGGTGTTGACGCGAGATCGCGTGTTCGTCACTGCGTACGCCAGAGAAGAAGCAATCGGCAGTCAGCCATCAGCAGTCGGCGCTCAGGGGAACGCACGCGAGAAGAAACATAAGCTCCTGGTTATCTGTCTTGACCTTCAGACAGGAAAGCTGCTGTGGCGGCGAGAAGTGCCGCGACCGCGCGAGGGACGATTGCAGAATGTCAACGATCCCGCTTCGCCGAGCCCCGTTACGGACGGCACCAATGTCTAAGTCTTTTTTCAGGAGTTCGGGTTGGTTTCTTACGACGGTTCCGGCAAGGAGCGTTGGCGGCTCCCGCTCGGGCCGTTCAATAAGTTCTACGGGTTCGGGGCGTCTCCCATTCTCGTTGATGACAAAGTGATCTTGCCCGTCAATCAAGACAGTCCCGGTTCGTACCTGATCGCGGTCGATGAAACGAGCGGCCGCCTGCGTTGGAAGGTTGACCGCCCCGCGGTCATCTCGGGTTACTCGACGCCGATTATTTTCCAACCGAAGCAGGGCCCGAAGCAGATTGTTATTCCCGAGTCGTTCCAACTCTCGTCGTACTCGGTCGTGGATGGCAAAAGAGTTTGGTGGGTGCGCGGCCTCGCGTGCGAGATGAAGTCGATTGCCAGCAGCGATGGGGAATATGTGTACATCAACGGGGGGGCTTCCCGCAGAATCAACCGGGAAATCAAATCAGCACGATCCCTTTTGAAGACGCGTGGGCGAGATACGATAAGAATAACGATAAGTTAATCATGAAGTCGGAGGTGACGGGCGCGGAGAAGATAGACAAGATGTTGAAAGAAGCCTTCGAGGCGTTCGATACGGATCGCGACGAGAAGTTGAACGCGAAAGATTGGGAAGTGTTCCGCGGCATGATGGCTTCAGAGAATGGCCTGCTCGCAATCAAACTGGGAGGACAAGGCGATCAAACAGCGACGGCGATTCGTTGGCGCTATCAGAAACCGGTGCCGCAGGTTCCTTCGACACTTCTCTACAAAGGCGTCCTGTACATGGTCAACGACAGCGGGATTCTGCTCTCGTTCGATCCGGCGACCGGTAATGTCATCAAGCAAGGCCGCCTGCATGGCGCTATTGATAAATACTTCGCGTCGCCGGTGGCGGCCGACGGCAAGGTGTTTCTGGTCGGGCAGGGTGGTCAGGTGTCTGTGCTGAAGGCCGCAGGCGATTGGCAGGTGCTCGCGGTAAACGAGTTGGACGACGAGGTCTTCGCGACACCGGCGATTGCAGACGGGCGGGTTTACATCAGGACTCGCAGCGCGCTTTATAGTTTTGGCAAATAAAGCCTAATGCGCCCGGCAGCGCCCGCCGCGCACTCGACGCCGTGACGGCCAAGTCTGGCAATGAGAGCCGCGCTATTCGTGGTCTGCCGCATGCCGTCGTGAGGTGTCGGCCAGATGCTCACCGCTAAGTGCCCTGCGAACGCTCAGCCGGAAGACGCCCCTGCAAGAGCGGAACCGCCGTCTCTCGCCAAAACTTGGGCTGCACATAGCCGCTCGACATGCCGCCGTGGCTGTACTTCTCTACATAAAAGGGTTCGGCGTGTGAGATCGGGTATCCGGTCAACTCCTCGAACGCTTCTTCGATGACGGAGGTGAGTTCCCCCGGCGTGGTAGGGCATGCGACGCCCTCTAAGTGCCGGCGCATCTCCCTCCAGAGGTACGGGTCGCCCCGAAGTCCCCATCGCAGCGGCTCATCTTGGAAGAGCGCCCCCACCGCCGAAGGTATTCCCATTCACTTCACTCCTGCGACTGTTTGAGGTGATTCATCTATCACAGTATATTGTCCCGCAGGGAGATTTTTGCAACACTATCTCAGGATTTTACGACGGAAAGTTGATTACAGGGAGCAACTTCTTTCGGGGAGAAAAAATGAGCCTTAGATGTCTTAGCGCTATCATTCGTCCATTCAGCAACGGTTCCCCGCTTTGTTTATGCCTGTTGGCGGCGCTCTTCTCGGCGGGCGCGGCGCGCGGCAATGCGTTGGAAAGCCGTTTCGCCAAGTACGGTGAGACGAGGGTTCATTACCAATCGAGCGGCAAGGGTCAAGAGGCCTTGATCTTCGTCCACGGCTGGACGTGCGACTCGAATTTTTGGCGCGGGCAAGTGGGAGCATTCCCGGCAACGCGCGTCGTCGCCATCGATCTGCCGGGGCACGGCCGTAGCGACCAGCCGCGTGTGGCTTACACAATCGACTATTTCGCGCGCTCAATCGAAGCGGTGATGCGAGATGCGGGCATCAAACGTGCGGCATTGGTCGGACATAGTATGGGGACGCCGGTCGTCAGACAGTTTTACAGGCTCTACCCGCAGAAGACTCTCGGCCTTGTGATCGTCGATGGTGCGCTGCGGCTCATGTTGCCGAAAGAGCAGATGGAGCAGTTCGCCGGACGGCTGCGAAGCGATTACCGGGCGGTTGCGCCGCAGATGATCGACGGGATGCTAATGCCGGTAAAGAACTCAACGCTGAAAGGCGAAATCCGCAGGGCAATGCTCTCGACGCCGGAGCACGTCGCGATTAGCGCCATGGAGGGTATGGCCGATGAAAAGGTCTATGAAAAAGACCCGATCAATGTCCCGCTTCTGGCAATCCTCGCCAAGTCGCCATTTTGGCCTGCCGATACGGAGCAGTTCCTGCGTACTCTCGCCCCTAAGCTGGAGTTTTACATGTGGGCTGACGTGAGCCACTTCCTGATGATGGAAAAGCCGCAGGTCTTCAATCAAACAGTGCAAGCATTTCTGTCGAAAAACAGGCTGCTCGGGAAACATGCGCTCTGAGAGTGTCGGCCGGGATGGTTTAAGCTGTACCGATGAATGAGAGCGAGGGTTCGACCCCAAAAAGTTTGCCGACTGAAGGGCAGGTGGAGCCACGGATTGAATATACGCAACGCCGCGCCGCGCGCCTCGGTGAGGCGGCCGCTCGAATGCGCCGCTTTCGCACGGTTGGGGTCGCGCGCCTCGTGGCTCTGGCCTTCGCGATAGCGGTGGGCTGGCTCGTATACGGCGGGCTGACCGCATGGTGGTTGCTTCCGCCGGTGATCGGCTTTCTCGCGCTGGCCGACATGCAGCAGCGCATAACGCAAGCGCGCCGCCGTTGCGAGCGCGCCGCGGCGCTCTACGATCAAGGGCTCGCCCGGCTCGACGACCATTGGGCGGGGATGGGGGCGACGGGCGCGCGCTTCCTTGATGAGTCTCACCCTTATGCCGCCGACCTCGATCTGTTCGGCCACGGCTCGCTCTTCGAGTTGCTATCGAGAGCGCGCACCCGCGTAGGCGAACAGACGCTCGCCAACTGGCTACTCGCGCCGGCCGCGCCGGAGGTGGTGCGTGCCCGCCAAGCCGCCGTCGTCGAACTTCGCCCCCTTCTCGATCTGCGAGAGGACATGGCACTGCTCGGCGAAGGCGTCCGCTCCGGCGAAGACGCGCAGACTCTGGCGCAGTGGGCTGCCGCTCCGCCGTGGCAGATTTCGCGCTCAACGCGCATCATCGCGCTTTCGCTGGCGGTGCTCGCGTTGGCAACTCTCGCCCTCTGGATCGCGGGATTCGGGCCGATTCCGTTTCTCCTGTCATTCGCCATCGGGAGAGCCTACTCCTTCCGCATGAAGGCCGCGGTCGAACATGTCATCAACTCTGTGGACGGCCCCGGGCGCGACCTGACGCTGCTGTCCGAGTTGCTGCGCAGGCTCGAACGCGAGCGTTTCACAAGTCCGCGTCTGGTCGAGTTGCGCGCCGCACTCGACGTTGAAGGCATGGCTCCCTCGCAGCAGATCGCGCGGCTCAACCGGCTGATCGATCTGCTCGACGCCCGGCGCAACATGATCTTTGCGATCGTCGCCCCCGCGCTGCTCTGGCCGCTCCAGTTCGCCCTTGCCATCGAGAGTTGGCGGCAAAGCTCGGGGGCGGCCGTGGCACGCTGGCTGGCCGCTGTAGGCGAACTTGAAGCCCTCGGCTCTCTGGCCGGTTACTCCTACGAGCATCCGAATGATCCCTTCCCCGAACTGACGGATGGCACGCCGTGCTTCGACGGCGAAGCGCTCGGCCATCCGTTGATCCCGGCAGCACGCAGCGTGCGCACAGACCTGCGGCTGTCCGAAGAGCTACAGCGCGTGCTGATCGTCAGCGGCTCGAATATGTCCGGCAAGAGCACGCTGCTGCGGACGGTGGGAACCAACACGGTGCTGGCTCTCGCCGGTGCGCCTGTTCGCGCCCGTGCGTTGCGGCTCACGCCGCTTAACGTAGGGGCGTCGATCCGGGTTCAGGACTCACTACTGGCAGGAGCCTCGCGTTTCTACGCCGAGATCACGCGCCTGCGCCAGATCGTCGGATTGACCGAAGGCGCGCTACCCGTGCTCTTCCTCCTCGACGAAATTCTCCACGGCACGAACTCACACGACCGCCGGATCGGAGCCGAAGGCGTGGTGCGCGGACTCATCGAACGCGGAGCTATCGGGTTGATCACGACTCACGATCTCGCGCTCGCGCGCATCGCCGAAACTCTCGCCCCGCGCGCGGCTAACGTCCACTTCGAGGATCAACTGGAAGGCGGGAAGATGACCTTCGACTATCTCCTGCGCCCCGGCACTGTGCAAAGAAGCAACGCACTTGAGTTGATGCGGTCGGTGGGGCTTGAGGTTTAGGTATGCTCTGCCGGGGTGGGCGATCCAAGCCTGCGGTCTCTTTTTTAAGACGCACAATTATTCGCGCCTGCCGGGCGCCAGAATAGAGAATATGAGTAACACCGCCTTCGCGATCTTCTTCATGACCACTCGAATGTGAGCCTCACGCCCGGCAACACCCGCCGCGGCGGAACTGTGCTCAGGCCAAGCCTAGCGAGGCGATATTACTTCTGCCTACACCAATCCTCAACTGCGACGAGCGCCTAACGCCTGAGCTAAACTGATGCCTGCTGCATACGACGGTAGTATTGAAACAAATATTTCAGCCACAATTAATGGTACGAAATAATCTTCGCAACACAACCCCGGCCTTTGGCCGTCGAGAGATGTGGGTGCTATAAGACTATGAAGGAAGTCACCACCAGCCCTTATGCGAATTTTTGCCGTCTCCGATCTTCATACCGACTTCAAAGAAAACCGACTGCTCCTTGAGCAGTTGTCGCGGGAAGAATACACGCAGGACGTTCTGCTCGTGGCGGGCGACATTGCAGACCGCCTCGAAGTCATAGGCGAGACGCTGTCGCTCCTGATCTCCCGGTTCGCGCGCGTCTTCTACACGCCGGGCAATCACGAGTTATGGACGCGAAACGAGATGGGTGATTCGGTCGAGAAGTATTTCCGTGTGATTGAACTGTGCGATCACCTCGGCGTCGCAACCTCGCCGGAGAAGAAACAGGGAGTCTGGATCATCCCACTGCTCTCCTGGTATGAGACAGATCCCGGCGCGGACGGCGGCGCGGAGAGGGTGGAAGGATGGGCGGATTTTTATTTCTGTAAGTGGCCGGACTGGATCGGGTCGCCGTCCGCTTACTTCCTCAAACTGAACGAGCCGCACATCAAGACTTACGACGCGCCGGTCGTCTCATTCTCACATTTTTTACCCCGGCGTGACCTCTTGCCGCCCGTGGAACATCTCAGATTTAAGCAGCTGCCGGAGGTGGCGATCTGCGAGCCGCTCGAAGATCAGATCAGGCGGCTCGGTTCAGCCGTCCACGTGTTCGGTCACAGTCACATTAACCGCGACCTGCGGCTCGACGGCATCAGGTACGTACAACACGCGTTGCAGTATCCGCGAGAGCGGAACGGGCAGACCGAGCTTGTGAAAGTGGTGTGGGGCTAGGGCGCCGCTCCCCCCGGCGCGCGAGCCTGAAGCGCGCGGTGGCGAAGCCGCTCAGGGTATCGCCACGAATACCTTGCGCGCCCTTTAATTCCGTTCATCTAAAGATATGTTTAAATAATTAGAACCCGGTTGCTCTAATGGAAAGGTTTTAAAGAGCTTCGATACGGCGGGCTTTATCATGTCTGAAATCGAGTATTCGGCGAGAGGTAAGCTGTCGGAGCATTGTCATGAAAATGCGCATTTTGTTTTGTCCTTCAAGGCACTTACATCGAATCCGACAACAAACGAGAAATGCAATGTAAGCCGTTCACCTTAACGTTTCGATCGCCGGGGGAACTTCATCAAGATACATTTCATAATCAGGAGGTGCGAGTTTTCACCATCGAAATTCCGCCCCGATGGATAGAAAGGCTTCGGCAGGATTCAATATATTTAGGGTGTTCAATCAATTTTCAAGGCGGCTTGATCACGCGACTTTCCGACCGCCTCGTCAAAGAGGTTCATCGGATGGACACCGCCGCCAGCTTGATAAAACCCGCTTGATAACATCCTGACGCTCAAAAAAGTCTCTTTTGTCATGAAGAATGGCAAGATTTTCAGGCATCCCGGTTAGCAGCCGGAGCCCACGCATTTCTCGACCCGCTAATTCGGCTTCGCTATATGACGTAAGGTCAATTCAAGTCGAGCGAGCTAGGGGTATCGCACGACGACAGGCCCGGTCTCCGGCAGCGGGATGAACTCCGTCTCTTCCGGCACCGGCGCGAACCTGCCCGCCTTCCAATCCTCCTTGGCCTGCTCGATCCGTTCACTCGAACTGGAGACGAAGTTCCACCAGATGTGGCGGGGCTCGTCCAACGGCTCCCCGCCCAAGAGCATCAACCGGGCTCCCGAAGACTCCGGCGCGGAGAGTGTGATCTCCGCGCCGGGCTTAAAAACTAAGAGCTGACCGGCTTCGAATGCACCACCGTCATTCAGAAGTTCCACTCTGCCTTCGACGACGTAGGCCGCACGCTCCTCGTGCTCGGTCGGTATGGATAAGCGCGCCTCTTCCATACATGTAACGTCCGCGTAGAACATCTCGGAGAGCGTCTCGACAGGGGAACGTGCCCCGAATAGTTCGCCTGTAATGAGACGCACCCGCTTGCCTTCACCTTCCACGACCGGCAATTCATCCGCCCCGTGATGTGTAAAGCCGGGGGTGGATTCCTCAAACCGCTGCGGCAGCGCCACCCAAGACTGGATGCCGAAGAGGTTCGAGCCGGAAGCCCGAGCTTCCTGCGGCGTGCGCTCCGAGTGCACGATACCGCCGCCCGCCGTCATCCAGTTGACCTCGCCCGGCGTTATCAACTGGATAGTACCGAGGCTGTCGCGGTGGAGTAATTCTCCCTCGAAGAGGTAAGTGACGGTGGCGAGGCCGATGTGCGGGTGAGGGGCAATATCGAGACCGCGCCCCGTGCTCAAAACTTCCGGTCCCATCTGATCGAGGAAGATGAAAGGGCCGACCATGCGCCGTCGCGCCGAGGGGAGGACGCGTCTGACTTTGAAGCCGTCGACGAGGTCGCGGACGCGCGTCACGACGACCGTATCCAGCCCCGGCGGCAGCTGAGCAGACTGTTTTTGTTTTGAATCCGAGTTCATGGGTCTTCCGATAGCCGCCCCGGAAAACTAGGAGTCGGCCGGTAAGAGGCGCGTCACCTCACGGTGCGCGAGCACGACATCGGGCGTCTGTTGAATGGCCGCGAAGTACTTCTGCCCGAACCCGCCGCCCGCCTCCGACGGCGTGAGCAGCGACCGGGCTCCGGCGAGCAGCGTCTCGGCATCGTCCGCCGTCGCGGGTTCGTCAACGTCCAGCATCTCGTCTATCCGCACGATGAGTTCGGAGACGGGGCGCAGCCAGACGAACTGTTCATGGTTGATGACGAGTTGCAACAACTCGCCGCCCGTAACCTGACCGTGCACCCGCTCGTAGACCTCGCGCTCCGCGTCGAGCAACGCCTTGTGCAGGCGCAGCAGGCTGAGGCGCAGCTCGCGCATACGCCTCAGCACTGTCTCAGGTACGGGCTCGCCCATGTTCGTTTCGCTCATATTTCTCCAAAGCCACGAGAGATCGAAGAGCATGATCTCGGAGTCTTCGCCCGCGCTGTCAGCAGGCGACATCTCCGCACCGACCGCTGCGCCGTCCCCGACCTGAAGGCTCGTGCCGTGGATAGTAACAGAACCTTCGCCCACTTCGCGCGAGGCAATCTCTTCTTACTTGCCACTTCCCGGGGCGACCAGAGCTGCCACTTCGGCCACGCGCCTAACCCCGGAAGCGCGCCGCCGCGAGCGCCGCCTCGTCCGGCTTGAGTGCTCAGTTGTATGTCCCGCCCTTCCGAAGCATCCAGACGCGTTTTCCATGTTCAGGCCAGATCGAAAAGGATCACTTCGCTGTCGTCGTAGGCGCTGATGGTCAACGCGCTCTCTTCGCTGACGGCCGCGCCGTCCCCGGCGCCGAGTTTATATCCGTTCAACTCGACCGCGCCTTTGACGACTTGCAGCCACGCGTGGCGCCCCGGATCGAGCCGGTGTTCAACCGCCTCACCGCCCTTGAGCAGGGCGTTGTAGACCGACACGTCCTGTTGAATCTTCAGAGACCCCTCGCTTCCTTCGCGCGAGGCGACGAGCCGAAGCCTCCCCGACTTCTCCTCAGGCGCGAACAGCTTCTGCTCGTAACCCGGCCGGATGCTCTCGGCCTCGGGCATGATCCATATCTGGAAGAAGTGCACCGGCTCTGTCTTCGAGGCGTTCATCTCGCTGTGTCGCACGCCCGTCCCCGCGGTCATTCTTTGCCACTCGTGCGGGCGGATCACCTCGGCCGTACCCATGCTGTCGCGGTGCCCAAGCCCACCCGAGACGACGTAGGAGAGGATCTCCATGTCGCGGTGGCCGTGCGTGCCGAAGCCCCGTCCGGGAGCGACGCGATCTTCGTTGATGACGCGCAAGGAGCGGAAGCCCATGTGGCGTGGGTCGTAGTAGTCGCTGAATGAGAAAGTATGCTTGGTGTCGAGCCAACGGTGGTTGGCGCCACCGCGTTCGTTAGCCGTTCTGATGGTTATCATCGTCGTACCTCTTTTCCGTCAGGAGGCCCAAAGCCCAATCGCTTGCACCTGCCCTCCGCACCCGTTACCTGATAATGTTCGGCGCGCTCAGCTTAAGGTCGTGGTTATGTTTCCGAGTCGCCCGATCTGCACTCGCCCCGGTCATTACTGCCCGGCGGGCTTAGGAGCGGGCTTCACGGCTTCGAGCTGGAGGTTGATCGTGACCTCGTTGCCGACGTCGAGGCCGCCATTCTCCAAAGCCTTGCCCCAGGTGATCCCGTAGTCGCGGCGGTCAATCTTCGTCTGCGCGCTGACGCCGAAGCGCGTGTTGCCCCAAGGGTCTGTGATCGCGCCGGTGACGGTGAAGGGAAGCGCCACGGGCTTCGTCACGCCCTTGAGCGTGAAGTCTCCGTGCAGGACGTAACCGTCCTTACCCCGGCGCTCGACGCGCGTGCTCTTGAATGTCATCTCGGGATACTTCGCCGCGTCGAAGAAGTCGGCAGTCCGCAGGTGCTTATCGCGGGGCTCGACGCCCGTGTCGATTGATTCGATTTTCGCCGTGAACTCCACCGAAGATTTGGTCACGTCCGACTCGTCGAAGTGAACTGTGCCCTTGAAGTCCTTGAAGCGTCCCTCGACCCACGCGATCTCAAGATGTCGGATCGAAAAGCCGATGATGCTGTGCGCCGGATCGATGTTGTAGTCTCCCCCGGAGACGGGCGCGTAAGTGACCCTCGCAACCCTTTCTTGGGTACCAATGTCCCAAGCGGGCGCGCCCCCAACGGTGAACGTCGCCGTGACGGCCGCCAACACCGCGGCCAAGATTGCATTTCTCATTCTTATCATCTGTCTCTCCTTCAGCTTCACCGTCTTCGGTTCGGAGTTTCGCCGTCCCGACATAGCTTGTTGTAAGTTTAGTCGTTATAACAACTATTGTCGCAAAAATTTTTAACCCGTCTCGTTTTGCGCGACCTTTAGAAGCCGACCTAGCGTCACTAATTGCTTCTCACCCAGGTGTCCCAACTGCCTGCGGTGGGTTTCCGCTACCGGGCCATCCAATTCCGCGAGCACGCGCAGCCCCTCGCCCGTAATGCGTGCAACCACGCGGCGGCGGTCTTTCGCCTCGCGCTCGCGCGAGATCAATTCCCGCGCTTCCAGACGGTCGAGCAGACGTGTGACGTCGGAGTCTTTGGTCACCATCCGTTCGCTTACCTCGGTGCAGGAGACGCCCGCGTCCCCCGCGCCGCGGAGTATCCTGAGCGCGTTGTATTGCGTCGGCGTCAGGTCGGCGCGGCTGAGCGTCTCGGCAACCCCGCGGGAAAGCCCCTCGACCGTGCGGAGCATGGAAAGGTAAACGTCTTCCTCCCGGCCGCCGGTAGACCCGGTCTGCTTGGTCCCTTTTTGAGTCTTCGCGCCCACGGGAATTAAAATACTCGTTATAACGATAATTGTCAAGAGGAGTGTGCCGTTTAGTAAGTGAACAGCACCGTTATGGGGAGAAAGTGGAAGTGGATATGCGAAGGAACCGGAAGTGAACCATTGTTAGAGTCTTCTAACCGCAATCATGTAAAAGTAGCTGGCTTAACGACTGGCATCAACCGTTGCGCACACAACGAAACATGTATCCGGGCTGACGGATGAAAGCTGCGCGATTCGCGGTCGGGCGCAGGCGGTTTGCTAGACCACAATTCACTCAACTCCGCTCGCGACCCATTCTTCGCTCATACCACTACCCCCGACCGGCTGTGGGGAGGAATGTGCCAAACGTCCAGAGATGCCCCTCAACGTCGCGGGCGTGGTACTCACGCGAGTCAAAGTCCGTATCCATGGGCGGGCTCACAATCTGCGCGCCCGCCAAGCGCGCCCGTTCATAATGCGCGTCGAGGTCTTCAACATACACGTAGAGGGCTTGGGTAGCAGCCCCGAGTGCCTGCGGACTTGCCATACCTTCGTCGGGTCTGACGGAGCCCATCATGACGACGTTCGTGCCGAGCATCAGTTGCGCATGCCTCACGCCCGGCCCCGACTCGGGAACCGAGAACAACTCGATGAAGCCGAACATCGCGCAGAGAGATTGAATCGCGACGCGTGCATCGTTGTATCGGAGGATGGGAAAGATTGTCTGCATCACTCTCCTTGCGGGCTAACGCCCGGCGCAACGCAACCGTTTGTGACTTAGACGGTTTCTAAAAAGCCCTTGCTCGCCCAATCACAAAGCCAGTCCCGAATCGTTGCTGCGTGCGGCCGAGGGCTTGAGACGGAACCGATTTGATCGAGCGCATCTTTGAGCGCATGCTGACCGTCGAAGGCTTTCAGGACGGCGTACTGCTGCGCGGAGAGTTCATATAGCATGACACGGAAGTCCGAACGAGTTGCCGCCACAAAAGTCTCGGAGGGGGCTGGAATCGGCGGGCGTTCTCCCCTGCGCACGGCGAGCATATACGCGTGGACGGGGTACCGAAAGGCGAACAGACGCAGACAGGGCGCAGGGGCGGGGCGCGATTCAAGGATTCGTTCGAGATCGAGCGCGCGGATACCCGCCGCCGACGGTAACGCACGCCCCTCAAGTCCGTCGCCGTCGTAGACTTTGAGGAACGCCCATTCCATCGCGACCAGTTCGACAATGAAGTCCGGCCAACTCTCTCTCTCGCTCGGCAGCGCATTCGAGTCGGGGCGGGTTTCGGCGAGGTGCTGCACGAAGCGGTCGGCCAGATTGTCCAGAGTGTAGCTGCGTGGAGGGTGGTGTTGCAGGTAGTCGAGTGCGAAAAGGTTGAAGAGTCCCTCGCCGAGCGCGTGGTAGAGGGCGGGGAGCATTTCCCTCATGCATTGTAGAAGGCGCGCGTGATAAGAGCGGCTATAGATGGCGAGACGCTCCGCGCCGGTGAGCGTCTCTGAGGGGATCACGATGGTCTCAAGCGACTTCGCATCCACCGCGACGCGTCGCCTCGCCGCCGGAGAGGCGACGCCCGCGCCGACGCCGCCGGGGTGCGTGATGACCGCCTGCATCCAGCCTTGCAGGCGGCCGAGCTCGATGCCGCCCACGCTCTCGTCGTCGAGGTTCATACGTACTCCGGCAGAGACGAGTGTGGCGGGTGAGCGCCGGCGAGTGCGTGGCGCGAAGCGCGCGCCGAACACCCCGCAGCTACATGCTCCAGACTCTCAGATTCCGGCGGCGACGAATCAGCCGTCAGGTAGTCTTTCGCCTTCAAAACTTCCGCGTGGAGAACCGGAAACTCTGGAAGGCTTGAGTCCCATTCGAGGAGCGTCGAGACGCCGTCATGATGACGACAGGCGAGGCGATAGAGTTCCCAGACGCCTCTCATAACCGGGCCGTCGTGTGTGTCCACGATGTGCGTGCCGCAATGCGTGTGGCCGGCGACGTGTATTTGGACGACGCGTTCGTGCGGCAGCGACTCGATATATTCCAACGGGTCGAAGCCGTGGTTGACGCTCGAAACGTAAACGTTGTTCACGTCGAGCAGCAGCCCGCAGTCGGCCTCTTCAGCCAGGGCGTTTAAAAATTCCCACTCGCGCATCGTGTCGGAAGCGAAGCTCAAATAGCTGCTGGGATTCTCCATCACGAGAGGCCGCTCAAGAAAATCCTGTATGGTGCGCACGCGGCGGACGACGTGTTTCAGCGCCTCTTCGTTGAGCGGGATGGGCAGAAGGTCGTGCGTGTTGCGCCCGAGGATGCCCGTCCAGCAAAGGTGATCGGAGACCCAGCGCGCCCCTATCTCCCGCGCCAGATGTTTCAGACGCGTCAGGTATCCGAAGTCTAAGGGGTCGGCGCTCCCGACCGACATCGAGACGCCGTGCATGACCACGGGGTACTGCTCGGCCACGCGCGCGAGCACATGGCGCGGCCAGCCCCGCGAGTCGATAAAGTTCTCCGAGATGATCTCGAACCAATCGACCCGGGGCCGGTTGTCCAGCACGTAATTGAAGTGCTGATGACGAAGACCGACCCCGAAGCCGAGGTTTGGGTAGTTAAAGCGAGACATCGACTTTTCACTCGCCAGCGTTACAAATTATTTGCTCTGTCCACACTCTCCGCCCGTGCCCGTCAACGCCGTGCGCAGATCGTTGGGTTGAGGGGTGTTCGTCGGTTGGTTTATCAAAGTTCTCGCATACTCCCACACGGACTGCCCCTTGTTGTTTTCGTCAACGAAGCATTGCAGTGCCGGGATCGGAATGCCGCAATGTCCTTTACCCTGACAGTCATTAGTGCCGGGCTTCCAGTCAACCGGCGGCTGCTCGGTATTGCTGATCAAGGCGCCGCAGCCCCCCTGACCTTTACACATGTTCGCCCCGGCGCACGTGTGATAGAAACCAAATGCGCAATCGCTCGTGCCCGCGGGGTCGAGTCCCTGACAGGCGTGAAAGCCTTTCGCGCCGGTCTTGTCGATGAAGGCGCTGCTGTCAACCCACTGGAACATTTCCGGGGCGGTCACGTTGTTCTGCCACGCCTGAAGCACGCGGTTGCCGAGACCCGCCATCGCCGCGATGCTCATGTCGCCCTGATTACAGAAGGCCGAGTTGAGACTCGTAAGGAACGCCGAGTAGCTCTGGTTCAGCGCGGTGAGGAAGGGTTTGGGTGCCGGGTTCTCGACGGGCTGCACGTAAGTGAATTTACCCTCGGCGGCCAGCTTGACAAGAACGTGGAAGCGTTCCAAGTGGCTGACTTTATCGAGCGCAACCTCGATGTCGTCCGACGGGTCGCCCGTCGGTTGAAATTTGTGGGGGATGTCCTTCTTTTTTCCGGCCCCTTCGCCCTGAACCATCGTAGCCATCATGGCCGCTTCGGCGCGGACTAAAGCCTCGTCGGGCGCTCCGTAAATTTTTATGCTGAAGTTTTGGTAGCGCGTGGAATCCAACGCGTCGGCTCCCGCGCCCGCCGACGATTGGAGGGGGGGGAGAGTCGGCTGGTTGAAGATCATTTTGAGTAGCCGCGCGCCCGCCTGTCTCGCGCCCGACTCCCAGTCGTCACGCTGGTAGGGGTCTTGCGCGCGCCCCCCGGAAGGGTAGAGTTCCGCCCAGCAGGCTTTCATGCCGTACATGAGCGAGGTGTAGAAGTGTCCAATCGAGTTGTAGTATTCGTGCCACTCCTCGATGTCGTAGGGAGGCGGCGGAAGCGGCTGTTCCGCCTCGACCCACTGAAAAAGAAGCGCCTGATTCTCGTCGAACTTCCCGAGCCGCAACGTGACTCCGTTGGGGAGCACGTCATCTTTCAGACAGGCCGGCGCGGAGTCATATCGTGGCGCGGAAAACGGGGGCTGCGGGTCGGCGCCGCTGCCGGTGAAGGTCACCGGGGTCGAGTCGTCAGGAGAGCGCACGGCGTTGAGCAGGTTGCCCGCGAGTTCGACGTGCAGCATCTCCTGAATGGCGACGGAGAGAATGTTATTGAACGCGTACTGGTTGTAGTCCTTCTGCGTGAACTTGTCGAAGTCTGGCGACCCGTCCTGCTTCGTCGGCGTCGGGGCGAACTCCGGCCGGTGCGTCTTCTCGTTGGCGGGCACGTCGAGGGAGTAGGCCGCCGTGAGATACAGGGGCACCGTCCACATTTCAAGATAGATTGCATTCTGGAGGTGTGCCCGCACACGGTCGGCGGTCCACCCTTTATGGGGCAGATGGTCTTTGCTCATGGAAGTCTCCTAAGTTGGCGGGCGCAGGGCTGCCCGACGGATGTGGTGCAAGGCTTGGCTGCACGTTAAGTATCGGAACTGAATGCTTAGGGGTAATTGTTCCTCAGAATGCGTGTTGAGGAGTCTGGCTGCGAGAAGACGGCGGCGAGTTTACGCACTCGGCTTCAAACTAGTCAACTCTTATTTTACGAAATCGGCCACGGCCGTTGAGGCGACGCGTCCCCGAAACAACGGGGCGGTTTGAGTTTCAGAATCGGGCGCGTTGAGGGCGGGGTCGCAAACCTTGAGGGGAAGCAAGAAGAGGCCCGGCGACGGCTCTCGTTACGCCGCGCCGCCGCAGAGGCTCTCGGCGAACTTCAATCATTGAAAATAATCGGGAGTGTCTAAGTACTGGCGTCGTCAGGCCAACCGTCGTATTATTGCTCTGTTACATCGTATCCACCCGGCAGGCTCGCTATTTCTGCTCCCAGTGTATCCGGCACAACTGTTTTCACTATGAAGCATACCCCCAACGTCTCGGTCGTTCTTTCGCTCGTCCTTTTTTTCGTCTGCGCCTTCCCATTCGCCATCCCGCTTCGTGCGCAAGAACCGGCACGTCTGGCCGCTTCGGCCTCCGCGCATGACAACTTCGCAACAGCACGTCGCGCGCCGACTTCGCCCGTCTCCCGTCCTCGCAAGCGACTCGTTCCGGTGCGCGTCAGCGACACGGTCGAAGGCTCGCGCGTCTTGGTCGCCTCGGACGCCTCGCTCGATGACTATTCGTCATATTTTGACGGCGGACGCTTCTACGTCCTGATCCCGAAGGCGGATGTGACGGCCGCCATGCCCGATGAATTCAAGGGACGCGGGTTCGCCTCCGCCAGTCTCGATCAGAGGGGGGGCGATGCGCTGCTCTCCTTCGAGTTGCAGGCGGGCACGACGCCGCGCTTGAGCCAGAAGTTCAACCGCCTCGAAATCAATTTCACGGCGCAGGACGCGGCGGGGCAGACTCACGCGCCCGTCGCGCAGGCCGACGAGCGGGCGCAACTCCAACAACTGCTCAAGCGGGTTGAGGAACTGGAAGGGCAGGTCAGGGAACTGAGGGCTAACGCCGTGGCCGCCGACGGCCAACCGCCACCCGCCGCGCCTCCTGCGACCCCTACGGCCGCGGCCGCGACCGCCACCCCGGAAGAGGAAGAGGTGCAGGCGGCCATCACCGGGCAGGAACATGAAACCCACACGTCCGGCCCCCGCCTCCAAATTCAGGGCTTCGCCGACGTGAACTTTCGCGCCAGCAACGGGCGCGGCACGACGAACGCTTTCGGTCTGGGACAACTCGACCTGTTCATCACCTCGCAACTGTCCGAAAAGTTCAGCGTCGTCAGCGAACTGATCCTGGAGGCGAAACGCGACAATTCGTTCGAGTTCGAGATTCACCGCCTGCTGCTGCGCTATGCGATGAACGACTATTTGAACTTGAGCGCGGGGCGTTACCACAGCGGCATCGGCTATTACAACACCGCGTTTCACCACGGGTCTTATTTCGCCACTGCCGCCAACCGCCCTTTTCTCTTCGCCTTTGAAGGTCAGGGCGGCTTGCTGCCGTTGCACAATGTCGGCGTGTCGGCGACGGGGCGCATCCCTTCCGGCTCGCTCGACCTGCGTTACATCGCCGAGGTCGGGAACGGGCGCAGCGCGCGCTCCGCAGTTGACCGCACGGTGCAAACCGCGTTCGATGAGAACAACGGCAAGTCGTACAACCTCGGCCTCAGCGCGCGCCCCGACTGGCTGCCGGGACTGCAAACCGGATTCTCCTTCTACCACGACCGCCTGACGCCGACTGCCGCTCCAAACGTCGATCAACGAATCATGGCCGCGCACGTCGTCTATCAAAGCCCGCGCTACGAATGGCTGAACGAAGCCGTGTTCATCCGGCACAAGCCGGAAGGCGCGGGCGGCGTCGCGGCTTACACGCCCGGTTTCTACACACAGTTTGCGCGTCGCTTCGGCAAAGCGCAGCCTTATTTTCGCTACCAGTACGTGAATGCGTCGGGGCGCGATTTTCTCTTGCGCGACATCGGGCGACGCAACGGGCCGTCGTTCGGCTTGCGCTACGACTTGACGACTTATGCGGCCTTCAAAAGCCAGTATGATCGCACGGCGCGACGCGGCCTGAGCGCGCTCGACGAACTCATCCTACAACTCGCGTTTACTTTTTAAGGGGAAGGTGCATGAGGGTCAGAGTCTTTGGGCTAACCGTCGTCCTGACGTTGTTTCTGGCGTCGAGCCGGGCGGCCGTGTGGTCTGAGGCGGCAGGCGGAGAGGCGGCGCGCGCCGCCGCGCCGTCGCCCGTCTCGCCGCAATCGGGCGACGTGGCGATCATCGTTAATCCGAAAAACTCAATGCGCGACATATCGTTCGATGTCCTGCGTAAATATTTCAAGGCCGAGCGCGGCCAGTGGCCGAACGGCACGAAGGTCGTCATCGCCATGCGCCAGCCTTCCGGCCAAGCGGAGCGCGGCGCGGTCTTGCGTTCCGTCTACGGCTGGGACGAAAACTATTATCAAAAATATTTCCGGCAAGGACACTTTAACGAGTCCATCCAGCAAGCGCCCAAAGAATTGAACACGACTTACGCCATGATCCAGTACGTGCACTACACGCCCGGCGCCATCGGCTACGTGCGCGCGGATCAGGTGGACAATTCAAAGGTGAACGTCTTGAGCGTGGACGGGCGCAGGCCCGGCGAATCCGGCTATCGCATCAGATAAGTTCTCAGGCGGCGGGCGTCACGCCCCGCGCCCGGATAGGTTAAGTTGATGAATCGAGTCCTGCACAGGTATAGATTCACTCTGGTGTTCCTGCTGATCGGCATTGTGGTCGCCGGCGTCGGGTGGTACGTCGTGAGCGACCTCCTGCGCGCGAAGCGGCAGGTGCAGCAGATGTACACCGGCGCGGTGCAGGGCATCGATCTGATCGGCGACTTGCTCTACTCAACGCAGGAGACTCGTCGCACCATGCTCTACGCCCTGACGACCGACGACCCCAACCTGCAAATCGTGTATGCGGATCAGTCCCACGAAGCCGGGGAAAGCATCGCCCAACTGATCGCGGCAGAGCGGCGTTATGCGAAGTCGCAACACTTGCTCGATGCCATTGATATGTTCGAGCGCGATTGGGCGGACTATCTCAAAAATCGCGATGAAGTCATCGGGCTGATTCTTCAGGGCAGCATCAAGGAGGCAGCCGAGTCTGATCAAAAGAACGGCATCCCGGCCTTCAACAAGGTGCGCGATGACCTGCTCCAGATCGAACAGCTTTACAAGGCCGACGCCGAAAGCCAGCTCAACTCCGTCAACCGCTCCTTCGACCAAACGCTCTACAAACTCGTCACGATCCTCTTCGTCACGCTCCTACTGGCGGTCGTCGTTATCAGGACGATCCAGCGCGGGCGGATGCTGCGCGCCATGAAGCGCGCTAACGATGAACTGTCCGACGCTCTCCAACAATTGCAGGAGACGCAGGCGCAACTGCAACTGGCGAAGGAGGAAGCCGAAGCCGCCAATCAGGCCAAGAGCACCTTCCTCGCCAACATGTCCCATGAGTTGCGCACGCCCTTGAACGCCATCATCGGCTACAGCGAAATGCTGCAAGAGGAAGCGTCGGACACGGGGCAGGACGATTTCGTCCCCGACCTGCAAAAGATTCAGACCGCAGGACGGCACTTGCTCGCCCTCATCAACGACATTCTCGACCTCTCGAAGATCGAAGCGGGCAAAATAGAACTCTACCTCGAATCATTCGACCTCCCCGCGCTCGTCGGCGAACTGGCATCAACCATCAAGCCGCTCGCCGCCAAGAACGAGAACACGCTCATCGTCAATGCCGACCCCGAACTCGGCACGATGCATGCCGACCTGACCAAAGTTCGCCAGTCTCTCCTCAACATGCTCTCGAACGCCTGCAAGTTCACGAAGGCGGGCAACGTCACGCTCGAAGTGGTGCGGCGCGAGGAGGAGGGGCGCGAGTGGATCAATTTCAGCGTCAAAGATTCGGGCATCGGCATCACGAAAGAGCAGATGAACAAGCTCTTCCAGCCATTCTCGCAGGCCGACGCCTCGACCACGCGTGAGTTTGGCGGCACGGGGCTTGGGCTCGTCATCACGAAAAAGTTTTGCGAGATGATGGGCGGCACGATGGGCGTCAGCAGCGTGCGCGGCGAGGGTTCGACGTTCGTCATCAAGCTGCCTGCCGACGTGCGGAGCGAATCGCCCGACACTGCTGCTGCTGCTGCTACTGCGCCCGCGCCGGGCAGCGAAGCCCACGCCGAACTTCTCGTTGGAGACGCCGGTACGGTGCTCGTCGTGGACGACGATCCGGTGGCGCGCGACTTGTTGCAGCGCACTCTCGGCAAGGCCGGTTTCAGGGTCGAATGCGCGACCGACGGCGAAGAGGCGTTGCAACTCGCACGCACGCTTCGTCCCGAAGCGATCACGCTCGACGTGATGATGCCGGGCGTTGACGGCTGGGCGACGCTCGCCGCCCTGAAGGCCGACCCCGCGCTGGCCGACATCCCCGTCATCATGCTTACCATCGTGGACGATAAGAACAAAGGCTACGCGCTGGGCGCGGCCGACTACATGACGAAGCCTTTCGACCGCGAGCAACTCGCCGCCACGCTCGCCAAATACCGCCGCGCCGCGACGAACCGTAACGCGCCCGCCCTCGTCGTGGAGGACGACGAAGCGACGCGCGCCTTGTTGGTGCGCGTGCTCGAACAGGAAGGCTGGCGGGTGCGCGAAGCGGCCAACGGGCGCGTCGCGCTCGCGCAGGTGGCCGAGGAACTACCGCAGTTGATTTTGCTGGATTTGATGATGCCGGAGATGGACGGCTTCGAGTTTGTGCAGGAGTTGCACAAGCTGCCCGGCGCGCGTTCGATTCCCGTCGTCGTCATCACCGCCAAAGACATCACGCTCGAAGACCGCCTGCGGCTCAACGGCTACGTCGAGAAGATTTTGGAGAAGGGCAACTACAGCCGCGACGATCTACTGCGCGCCGTCAGAGAGATGGTCGAGGTCAGCGTCCGCACCCGCGGCAGCGACAGCTTGGTTAAACTTCCTTCATAAAATTCCAGCCTAAAATTTAAAGGGTACGAGACAGCCATTATGAAGAAGATACTTTTGGTTGAAGATAACGAGATGAACCGCGACATGCTCTCGCGGCGTCTGGTGCGCAAAGGTTACGAGGTGAGCATCGCCGTGGACGGCCGGCAGGGCGTCGAGATGGCGCAATCCGCCGCGCCCGATCTCATCCTGATGGACATGAGCTTGCCGGTGCTCGACGGTTGGGAGGCCACGCGCCAACTCAAAAACACGGACGCGACCAGACACATCCCGGTCATCGCGCTGACGGCGCACGCCATGTCCGGCGACCGCGAGCGCGCGCTCGAAGCCGGTTGCGACGACTACGACACCAAACCGATAGAACTCCCGCGCCTGCTCGAAAAAATCGAAACGATGCTCAACCGAGCCGCCGCCTCATGACCGCCGACACGCATCACGAACGCGCTGATCATACGTCGGATGCGGCGCGCACCCGCACGGCTCTCCTGGCACACATCCGTCACGAGTTGTCCTCGCCCATCAACGCCATTATCGGCTATGGCGAGATGCTGTTTGAAAGCGCGACAGCAGACGAAGGCGCGGGGGAGTTTCGCGCCGACCTCGAAAAAATCCTGACGGCGGGGCGGCAATTGCGCACGCGCGTGGGCGACCTTCTCAACCCCGCGCGCACCGAGACCCCCGATCTCGACCTCGACTCTTTCGGCGCGCACGTCCGCCACGAACTGCGCACGCCCATTAACGCCGTGATCGGCTACAGCGAAATGCTGATCGAAGACGCCGACGCGCCGGAGCATGCCGAGTTTCGCGCAGACCTGCAAAAAATCCAGACCGCCGCGCGGCAATTGCTCGAACTCATCGAAGACATCGTCCGCTTCTCCGACCTTGAAGCCGATAGCGCAACCCTTAGCCCGGCGGACGACGGCGTCTCCTCGATGATCGCGAATCTCGTCAGTACCATCCATGCCATCGACAACGCGCACGCCCGGCAGACGGAGCAAGGCGGTCTGGTTCTGGTCGTGGACGACAGCGAAACCAATCGCGACATTCTCGCGCGCCGCCTCACCCGCGAGGGCTACGAAGTTGACACGGCCGCGGACGGCGCACTGGCTTTGGAGGCTCTCGCGCGGCGCAAGTTCGACCTCGTACTGCTGGACATTATGATGCCGGGGCTGAACGGGTATCAGGTGTTGGAGCGGCTCAAGACGACGCCCGAACTGCGGGATATTCCCGTCATCATGATCTCCGCCCTCGACGAGATCGACGGCATCGTGCGCTGCATCGAAATGGGCGCGGAAGACTATTTGCCCAAACCCTTCAACCCGGTGATCCTGCGTGCGCGCGTCGAGGCTTCGCTGGAGAAGAAGCGGCTGCGTGACAGGGAGCAAGCTTATCTCGCGCAGTTGCGCGTCGAGCGCGAAAAGTCCGAGCGGCTGCTCTTAAACATATTGCCCTCGGCCATCGCGGAACGCCTGAAAGAAGATCAGGGCGTCATCGCCGAAAGTTTCACCGAAGCCACGATCCTCTTCTCTGACGTGGTCGGCTTCACGCAGATGTCGGCGCGCATCACGCCGGTCGAGTTGGTTTATCTGCTCAACGAAATCTTCTCGTCGTTCGATGAACTCGCCGCCCGGCACGGTCTGGAAAAGATCAAGACCATCGGTGATGCCTACATGGTGGCGGCGGGACTGCCCGAACGCCGCGCCGATCACGCCGAAGCGATGGCCGAAATGGGGCTCGACATGCAAACTGCGCTGGCCGCTTTCAATCGCGCGCGTGGGACAACACTTAATATTCGCACCGGCATCAACACGGGGCCGGTCGTCGCCGGAATCATCGGCACGTCAAAGTTCATCTACGACCTTTGGGGTGACGCCGTCAACACGGCGAGCCGCATGGAATCCCACAGCACGCCGGGGCGCATTCAAGTCACGGCGGCCACCTTCGAGCGTCTCCGGCATGCCTATCTCTTTGAACCGCGCGGTACGATCAACGTCAAAGGTAAGGGCGACATGCCCACCTATTTTCTGCTCGGCCGCAAATAGCGGTCGTGTCGCCGAAATCATTTCGGTCAACACGCCGGAGCCGCAGATACGGCGCGGCGAGATTCCCCCTGAACACATGTTGAGAAGCGCGAGAGCAACTCTTCGACACCATCAACTGCTCGATCTGTCACGTCCGCATGATCGCGACGGCGGGCGTCCCCGACTCGGTCTTCAACGGCGACACTTGCATTGTCAACGCCGCGCTCGGCAACAAAATTTACCGCCCGTTCAGCTACTTCCTGCGACCTCCCTTTCCTCTGACGCTAACGGCTACTGGTGCGGTCGCTCAGCCGCGTGAATTTGAGGTTGCGGATTAACGGATTGCTGTAGTCGAGCGTCACCACCTTCCCGGCCTTGTCCCGCACGAAGCGCAATGTCACCCTGCCTAGCTGAAAGGTGTCACGATAGACCGGCCTGAATTCGAAGCCCGGAGCCGGCGAATCATTGAGGCGGATCATCAAGCTGTCTTTACCGGGCGCCATCTCGAAGACTGCCCTCAGTTCGTCGCTTTCGTAGCGGCCGGTAAAAGCCTGTAGGTCGGCAATGGCGGGCGTATAGGGCTGGGCACGACGATACCGTGTCGTATGGCCCTCCATAGACTTCAGTTCGAACTGCTCCGGTGACAGGAAGTGCAATTCAAACTCGTCCTGTGACATGAAGAACAAATCGCCACGCGGATTGCGGAAACGGTCATTGGTTACTGCCATGAGGGGAGGGCCGCCGGGGATTTGCAGCTTGCCGTTGTTGATGATCAGGCGTAGCGGGTCGCCGGTGCGCTCGCTGACGAACAGTCCCGCCTTGCCGTTCAGGTCAACTCCCGTCACAGCGGCGCCTTCGGCGACCGCGGCCGGCGCCCTGACCTCGGCCGTTTCAGCGCCCGCCGCGGGCAGAAACTGGTCAGCGACCCGGCGCGCGAGCGCCGTCGCGGACGTTTCGTCCGCATTGCACAGGACGGAGACCGAAAGGCCCTGCGCCGGCAAGCGACCCAGCCATGCACTGTACCCGGCCGCGCCGCCGGAATGCGATACCAGCGTGCCGCCCCGGTAGGAGTCCATGATCAGGCCACGGGCATATTTGAGCTTCCTGCCATTGTTCAGTCTTGCCTGTTCCTGAAGCTTTTCGGTGACGAACGCGCCCAGACGGCCGCTCGTCAGCGCGTCGTTCCAGTTGATGAGGTCGCCGGCCGTGCTGAAGAGGGCGCCACCGCCGCCGCGGTCGTTGCCGAGCAGCATATCCAGCCGCCAGCGGTTGCCCTCCTTCTCGTAAGCGAGGGCGCGGTTCTTGACGACGGTGCGCAAATCGTCGACGTATGTGGTCGTCTTCATCCCGAGCGGCTCGAACAGTCGCTTGCGCGTGAATTCGGAGAACGGCATCCCGCTCGCGCGCGAGACGATCTCCGTCAGCAGCACGTAGCCGCTGTTTGAATATGACCATTCCTCGCCGGGCGCGAAATTGAGGCCGCGCTGACGCAGAATCATGGTCAAGGCGTCGGGATTTCCGGTTGCCAGCGGCAACATCCCTGTCCAGTCGCGAAGACCGCTGGTATGGGTGAGCAGATGGTCTAGCGTGATCTTGTGACCGTAATCGGGGAGCTTCGGAACATACTTGCGAACGTCGTCGGAAAGAGAAAGGCGCTTCTCTTCGACGAGGAGAAGGACGGCTGCGGCGACAAACTGCTTCCTCAACGATCCGGCATCGAAAGTCGAACTAGGGCTCAAAGGAACGTCGCGCTCGAGGTCGGCCGAGCCGTAAGCGCGGTTCACCAACAGCTTCCCGTGCTGCGAGACGGCGACCGCGCACCCGGGCGTGGCGGGCGTGGCCCAACTGAAAATCTTGTCGATCTCGCCGGTCTTGTCCTGCGCGTAAGCGGGCGCGCCGACAAGCAAGACGGTGACGACGAACGATACTAGTCTGAACATTCAAATCTTCCTTTTGAAGAGCGGGGAAATTCCCGGTCGGCTTTGGCGCGAATTTGCACGTCCCTCCGCGCCTGCACGCCGTTGAAATAGGTCTCGGAGACGTCGCGAATGTGTAATCCCGTCAAACAATAATTATTGTTTGAAAAGTACTTTGCAATATAAAGCAAACAAACGTTCAGGTCAAGGGATCGGGTGCATGACCTGCCGGGCTCCGACATCCGCGCGATTCAGGAGCCGCTCGGGCAAGGGGACGTCTCCATCACGGTGACGTACTTGCGTGTGCTGAAGAAGAGTGAGAGGGTGGTGAACCTTCGCCTCATAGCTTGAATTCTTAAGCCAATCGGTAAAGAGTGATAAATGAAAGAGGCTGCCTGAGCAACTTCTCAAGCAGCCTCTTATTGCTCCGCTTCGTCCAGACCTTACGGCCGGCCGAACCGTAGTTTGTACTCGGCGGAGTTCATGAACCCGTTGACCATAATGCGGACGTTCTGCGAGTCTTGGTTAATGACTTTGAGCCACGCCTGATAGCCTTCCTCCTCAGGCGTCCTTCTCAAGTACCCGTAGTACTGCATTGCCACGAACGCACGGTTGTACTCCGCCACTCCCACCTCGTCGGATTCCACTATCGCCCGCAACACTTGCGCACGCGTCAGCGATTGCGCGCCGGTCGCACCTAACCGGCTGATTAACACCGCCCTTGAGAGCGTGACCTTAGTCCTGCCCTCCGGGTTCGCGGGGTCAGGGGCGGTGATTTGCTGGAGGCCGTAGCGATCCAGCAACGTGTTAACGAAACCGGCATCACTCACCGAGTCGTAGCGCGTTTTGAACTCGACGCGGGTGGTAAAGTTCAGGGGGTAAGCCGCGCGCTTCTGATAAACTTCCTGCTCCGTCGCACCCGACACACTCCTCATATCCGGAATGATCTCTTCATAGGTGGGACGTCGATTTAAGGCCACACTGTAGAAGTTGTAGACGAAGAAGCCTTTGAGCCTGAACTCCGGCGACCCGAAGAAGGCCTGCGAAACCAGCATACGGTCACACTCAGGATTATTGTTAACGTCGGAACATTTGTCGAGCACCCGGCTCCACGGCTCGCCGGCTTCCGGCTCTCTGGAGAGGAAGTCCAGATATTGTTGACGCACGAAGAAGGGCGTCTCGAAGATCGGGTTGGCTCCTTCGGTCGCCTCGTCATCCGTGATGGTGAGCGTCGCCGTGTCGGAGTCGCCGATGACGCCTCCCCTCGGGTCGGATAGCCTGATGAGCAGGATTTCCGCTCCCTCGGGGCGACCATCATCAATGAGCGGGACGCCGACGGTCTTCGGTTCCACATCGCCGGCCGCCCAGTTGAGCGTCTCTATGGTGGTGGCGTAGTCGCACCGGGCGTAAGCCTTACCGTTCAGCGTGGCACAGGGGACGCTCTCGGGGTCGTCCACGGTGCGCAGGGTGACGGAAGCGGCGGCGCTCGTGTCGCCCGCGCGCACGACTTTCACTTCCGCCCGTCGCGCGTCCTCTGAAACACTCAGGGCCGAAGACTCAAGGCGCAGGGAAGCGGGCGCGGCTGCCTGCCTGACGTTAATGAAGGAATCATCCGTGTGTAGCACCTGCCCGGTACGCGCCGCCCCCGTGTTAGCCGCGACCGTGAACGTGACAGAGCCGGTACCAGTACCGCTTGAGCCGGAGGTGATCGTGATCCACGGAACGAGACTGCCGACCGACCAGGCGCAGCCCTGCGGGGCGACCATCTGGAAGCCGCCTTGCCCGCCCGCGGACGTAAGCTCCGTCGTCGGGGTCTGTTGGCTCACCGTGTAGGAGCACGCGACGCCCCCTTGAGTGACGGTTAAAGTCTGACCCGCGACTGTCAGCGTCGCCGAGCGTGACAACGAGCTTGGGTTCGCGGCCACAGAGAAGATGACGGAGCTCGAACCGCTCGCGCTCGCACCTGAACTGATAGTGATCCAACTCGCGTCGGAAGCCGCCTCCCAGGCGCAGTCAGTAGCGGCAGCCGTGAGATTCACACTGCCCGTCCCACCCGTCGCACCGAAAGATTGACTTGTTGACGAGAGAGCGAAGGTGCAAGTCGCGCCCGCTTGCGTCACAGTGACGTTGTTGTCGGCGATGGTCAGAGTTCCGGTGCGCGGTTGGCTACTCGTATTTGGAGCCACTGAGTAAGTGACCGCGCCGCCGCCGTAACCACTCGCGCCCGAGTTGATAGTGATCCAGTTCGCATCCGAATTCGCGACCCAAGAGCAGTCGCCCGCCGGGGTCGTGACGTTAACAGCGCCGGAACCTCCCGCGCCGCCAACAGAATGGTTCGTGGAAGAGAGCGCAAATGTGCAGGCGACGCCGGTCTGCGTCACAGTAAAACTGTGTCCGGCGATGGTCAGCGCGCCCGTCCGCTGTGCAGCGGCGATGTTAGCGGCCACGGAGAAAATGACTGTGCCGTTACCGCTACCGGCCGCGCCGGAGCTGAGCGAGATGAAGCTGCTGTTACTCGCGGCCGTCCAAGCGCAGCCCGCCGGAGCCGTCACGTTAACATTGACACTCTCGCCCGCGGCGGCGGAGTTGCGCGCGGCCTGCGAGAGTTGGTAAGAGCAGGAGTCGTTGTCGGTGATCGTCACCGTCGTCGAAGAAGGCGAGCCGGCCTGGGCGTCGCCCGCCGGGCTGCCGAGGGTGACGTTGAAGGTCTCGGCGCCTTCCACCGCGGCGTCGTTTAGTACCGGCACCGTGATGGTTTTGCTGAGTTCGCCGGCGGCGAAGTTGAGCGTGGCGGACGTGGCCGTGTAGTCGGAACCGGCGGCGGCTGTGCCATCGGCCGTCGAGTAGCCGACGCTGACGGCGACGCTCGTGTTGACGGAGCGGGTGATGGTGATGACGGCGGAACCATCCTCCTCCCCGACGGCGTAACTCGCGGAATCGAACTGCATCGAGGCCGCGATGATCGACGCCGTGAAGTCGGCGGTCTGGTTTTGCGACAGATTGCCGAAGGCGCGCGAGGTCGGCGTAATGTTGTAGTTGGCGAGCGACGGAGTCACGGTGTAGTCGCCCCCGGCCGGGAGGCTCGTGAAGGCGTAACGCCCGTCGTCTCCGGTCGTCGTCTCCGCGGAGCGCGCCCCGCCGAGCGCGACGGAGGCGCCCGCCAGCGGCGAGCCGTTCGCGGTCAATTGCCCCGCTATGTCGTAGACCTGCGGCGCGGCCTCGACCGTGACGAGTTGCGTCTTCGACGTGCGGGACGCGTTCTTGTTGTCGGTCGCCAGAGCGGAGATGGCGTGGGCGCCGGTTGCGGTCGGCGACCACTGGACGGAGAAGGGCGCCGAGGCGTCAGTGCCGATCTGCGCCGTCCCGTCGAAGAAGTCCACGCGCGAGACGGTGCCGTCGAGGTCGCTCGCGACGGCGTTGACCGTCACGGGGTTGCCGGCGGTGGCCGCACTCTGGATGTCTGCGCGCACCTCAGGCGCGATGTTGGTCGCCGAGGTGCCGGGTGCCAGCTTGAAGGTGACGAGATCCATGGTCTGGGAGCCCGTGGCGTTCGGCACGGACGCCTGTCCCGCGACGTAAAGGTTGCCTGCGGCGTCGAGCGCGAGGTCGGCGACGTGGTCTGACGTGTGCGCGGGGTTGTCGTAGCGATAGCTCCACTGCTCGGTGCCGTCCGCGTGGTACTTGACGACGCCCGTGTCGCTGGTGAAGAAGCCTTCGGAGTAGAAAGCGACGTAGGCGCTGCCTGCGGGATCGACGACGATACGGCGGCCCGCGTCCGTTTTACCGGGGAAGCCCCGGTAGTGTCGCTCCCAGAGGGTCGCGCCGTCGGGCGCAAACTTGACGGTCGCCACGTCCGTGCTCTGGACTGTCGTCGCCGACTCGAAGTCGGCGTCGTAGCTCTCGCCGGTCAGGTAGGCGTTGCCCTGCGCGTCGATGGCTAGAGCGCGCGCGGTGTCGGAGCGGGGGCCTCCCCAGTTGCGGTTCCAGTGCAACTCGCCCGTTGCCGAGTTGTACTTGAGGAGCAGGTAGTCGAAGCCGGTCGCGCCGAACTCACTATTGCCGAAGACATAAACGTCGCCGGTCACGGGGTCGAGCCCTGCGCCGCCCGAACGAGCGCGCGAGGCCGGGTTGCTCGCCGGCGGCTGCGGCAGCGGCATGGTCGAGGCCGCGCGGTTGAACCGCGAAGTCCAGAGTTGCGCGCCGTCCGGTCCGTACTTAACGGTCACGATATCTTCGAACATCGAGCCGTCGGCGTTCCCGACCCACGCGTCGCCCGTCGCGTAGACGTTGCGGGCGGAGTCCACGGCGAGCGCCACGAGGCGGTCGCCCCGGCGGTCGATGCTGTTGCGCTTTTCCCAGACGATGCCGCCCGCCGGGTTGTACTTGATGACAAGGAACTCGTCGAAGAGTCGGCCGGAGGCGTCGCTCGCCTGCGAGTAGCCGCCGACGAGGACGTTGCCGGCGTTATCGATCTCCATCGCCGCAGAGATGTCCCAACGGCCGAGCGGCCCGTTGTAGACGTTCGCCCAGATTTCAGTGCCGTCCGGCGCGTACTTGATCGTCACGATGTCGTACTCGTAGGCGCTGCCGCCCCACGTCGTGCCGGAGACATAGACATTACCCTCGGAGTCCGCGCGGATGGAGGTGGCCCAGTCCTTGTAGTCGCCGCGCCCGACATACTCACGCTGCCAGAGTTGTGTGCCGTCGGGCCCATACTTGGCGAGCGAAATGTTCGTGTCATCGCCCGCGGGCGCGGAGGACGTGCCGGCGAGATAAGTGTTGCCCTGCCCGCCAGTGGCGAGAAGCGCGCCGTTGTCGCCGGAGTTGTGCGGGCTGTTATAGAACCGCTCCCAGGCGAGGGCGGAAGCTCCGGGCGTCGGGGTCGGCGTCGGGCCGGGGGGCAGGGGCCCCTCGGCGACGAAATTCTGGGTGACGTTCGAGATCAGCCCCTCGTAGGTGGCGGACGGCGGATAGAAGGCGTAGCCGGGTTCGGCCGGCTCAACTTTGTAGCGGCCGCCGTGGCTGAGGCCGATGAACGTGTAATAGCCGTCCGCGTCCGTGCGCGTGGCGCGGTACGTGTAGTTGCCGAAGCCGAGTTTGACGAGCGCGTTCGACAAGAAGACGGGATTGGAGGGCGTCGATTGCTGGTGCGTGATGCGCCCGGTGATCGTCAGGTTCCCCGCCGGGTCTTCGAAATAGATGAAGACGGGCGCAGACTGCGTCCGGTTGCCCGCGTCGTCATAGGCCACGGCGTAGAGTCTTAAAGTGGTAGGCGACGGCGCGCTGATCTGCGCGCTGTAGGGCGCGTTCTGATCGATTGTGACGGGACCTGAGGCCGCGTCGTGCCAGAATTCGACGCGGGCTATGCGGCCGTCACTGTCGGAGGCGGCGGCCGTGACGGTGACGGAAGTGCGGGGCGCGAAGGTGGCGCGGTCTGCGGGGCTCGTGATTGAGACAATCGGCGGCGCACCCGCGGGCGTTGGCGTCGGGGTCGGCGTGGGCGTGGGCGTAGGCGTGGGTGTCGGCGTCGCGGCCGGGCCGACGGTGACATTGATCGTCGCGGCCCGCCCCGTGCCGTCGTTGTCGATAGCCCATGCCGCGAGCTCGTGCGTGCCGTGCGGCGGGTTTGCCCACTCGAACTGGTAGTTACCGTTGGCGTCCGGCGTCGTGTCCTGTCCGAGCACGCCGGTTAGATTGCTGTTGAAGCGGACGACAGCGACTTGGCCGTCCGAGTCGGCGGCGCGCGCCGTGAGCGTGATGCCGGCGGTGTCGGTGAAGGTTGAGTTGTTCGCCGGGCTGACCCACGAGACTGTGGGCGACTGGTTACTCACCGTGACGGTGACGAGCTGCGACTCGCTGCGCAGTCCGGCGACGTCGTAAGCGGCGGCGAGGAGGCCGTAGACGCCCGGCCCGGGCGCAGTGAATTGTACGCCGTAGTGGCCGTCGGCGTCCGGCGTCGTGTCGGTTCCGACGAGCTTCTGCGTGCCGTTGTGGTTATACAGGAAGTCGACGCGGCTGACTTGCCCGTCGTCCTGAACGCTCGCCTTGAAGTCGATTGGCTGGTGGTTCGGCGCGTTTGTGTTCGGCAGCGGGCTCACGACCGTCGCCTTGGGCGGCTGGTTGACGGGCACGTCCTTGTCGGACGTGTCGAGCGCGTAGAAGAACGAGTAGACCGGATTCGACTGGGTCGGGTTGTCGCCCGCCACGTCCGCCGCGATGTAGGCGGTCTGGCCGTCGGCGGTGAAACGCGCGCGGGAGATCGGCACGACCTGCCCGTAGGCCGCGAGGCCGGGCTCGTCCGCGAGGTATTGCTTCCAGAGCTTGCGGCCGTCGTTCGAGACGGCCTCGAAGAAGCCGGGTTGCCCGTAGGTGAGCCGGCCGCCCATTAGGGCGAGGCGGTCGTCGGGGCTGGCGATGGGATCGAAGAGAACTTCGCCGTCGATGAAAGTCCAAACGACGGAGCCGTCCGCCGGATTAACGCGGTGGAGCCGGTAGCCGTCCTGCACGACGTAGACGGCCGACTCGCTCGGCGGCGTGTCGGGCGCGGAGAGACTGCTCGTCGGCTGGATGGGCGACTGCCAGCGCAACGCCCCCTGCGGCGTGAGCGAGAGGAGGCGATAGCCTGCGCCGATGGGGAAGCCGACCGAATAGACGCTGCCCGTCCGCAATCCGACGACGGGCTGTCCCTCCGTCACGGTCGGGTAGCTGAAGACGCGCTGCCCCCGGTTCGTGTAGCCGAAGAGGCTGCCCATGTCGAACTGGAAGTACTGCTGTGTCGGCGCGAGTCCCGGCGCGGTGGGGCCGAAAACTATCTCCTGGCCGAGCGGCCCGCGCTCCGCGAAGTTGTCCACGGCGTAGGCGAGCGAGCCGTCCGGGTTTAAGGCGAAGGCGCCGATGCCCTGTGTGTCGCTGACGGCGTAGACCTTCCCGTCCGGCCCGACGTTCGGGCCGGCGATGATGCCCTGACAAGTCTTGTCGAAAAGCCACTTCTGCGTGCCGTCGGGGTTGACGGCGAAGATGCCGTCCACGTTGACGAGATACTGGTCGATCTGGCACGGCGTCGCAGGGTCTCTCGGCACGAGACCGGCGACGTAGATCGTCCCGTCCGCGCCGACCGTGACGGGGCCGACGTAGCCGACCGCGCCGGCGCGGAAGACCCACTTCAGCGCGCCGTCGGGCGCGAGCGCGTAGAGCCGGCCGTTCACGTCGTTCAGAAAAATTGTGCCGTCGGGCCCGATGCCCGAACGGTGGAGCACATAGTCGCCGGCGACGGTGAAGCGCCAGCGGATGCGCCCGTCCGTGGGGCGCGTCGTGACGTTAAGCTGCGCGGTTCCGTTGCCGCCCCCGGCCGTGATGGAGACGGTCACGCTACCGAGCGTCGAGGTCTCCGGCACGTAGGCGACGATCAGGTTGTCCGACCAGTGGGCGATGTACTGCGATTGCTTGCCGTCGATGGTCAATTGGCCGGAGCCCTGCACGGCGCCGAAGTAAGCGCCCGTGATGCGGACGAGGCCGCTGCGGGGGACGGGGTTTGGCGACACCGTCTCGATGCGCGGTGCGGACAGGAGCGTGCCGAACAGGTCGAACGCCATGTCGTTCAGGTTGCCCGCGACCCCTCCCACAGCCCACGCCCCGTTCGCCAGACGATCCCGCTTGAGCCAGGCGGAGCCACGCACGTTCGGGTAGCCGCCGCTCGAAGGCCACCACGTCTCGGTACCGACGTAGACGGGCTGCACGGAGACGAAGTGACGGCCCGAGGCGTTGAAGGGGGTCGGGAGCCTAACGTCGAATGTGGTCGGCCGCGCGGCATCGAACGAGACGCCGGGGGCGCCCTTCGGCAGGTAGTACTCGGCCTGCTGCGCGCCGGGCGCGCCCGACGAGCCTTCGTAGAAGCGGACATAGATGCCACGGTAGTCGGGGTTCGGCGGCGCGTTCATGCCGCCGCGCGAGCCGGCGACGCGAACGCGCGTGATCTCCGCCGTCAGTTCAAAGTCGTCGACGACCTCTTGATCGACCTGCTGCCCCGTGGGCGTCTTTGAACTCGGCCCCTCGACCGCGCGGCCGTCAGAGGGCTGCGAGTAGATCGGCGCGGCGTTCGGATCGTTCGACACGGGCGCACCCGGCGACCCCGTGAAGTTCGCCGTCTGGCTCGCCGCTGGATTGTTGAAGGAGAGCGACGCGGGGTTGAAGGTGTAGCCGGAAGCCTGCGGCGTGACGGCGTAACTGCCGCCCGCGTCGAGGTTCGTGAAGAAGTAGTTGCCGTCCGTGTCGGTCGTGGCCCGCGCGGCCTGTGAGCCGGAGAGCGCGACCGTCACGCCGTAGAGCGGGGCGGCGCCGTCTGTGACGCGGCCCGAGATGTCGGCGCCGGGGGAGCCGACCGTGATCTGGGCGGGCGCGGACGAACCGGTCAGGTTCAGGCTGCTCGTCGGCCGCGCCGTCAACTGGTAGTTGCCGGCGGGCGGGTTCGTCCAGGTGAACTGGTAGCTCGCGTAGTGGCCCTGGACGGTGCCGATGAGCGTCGAGTTGGCGTAGAAATCCATCCGCAGCAGGTATTCGCCGTTGTCGTTCTGCGTTTGCGCGGTGGCGTTAATCGTGACGGGCGAACCGGCGAGGAAGACCGCCCCGTTCGCCGGCGAGGTGATCGCCGCGGCGGGCGCGCCGTAGACGACGAAGCTCTCGTAGAGCGAGGTGGTGTGCGAGCCGACGGCGTCATAAGCGCGCGACACGACGTAATAGTAGCCGTGCGAGACGTTCTCCCATTGGTACGAGTAGGGCGCTGTTGTGTCGGTGGCGAGCAGGTCGTAGTTCGTGCCGTCGGAACTCTTCAGGAATTCGACGCGGGCGATGCCCTGGGGGTCGGCGGCGGTCGCGGCAAGCTGCACGGTCGCGGGCTCGTTGTAGGTATTCGTCGTGAAGCGCGTCATCACGGCCGCAGGCGCGCTGGCCTCGTTCGAGTAGTCGCCGTCGCCCGCGGCGTTGTAAGCGCGCAGGCGGAAGATGTACGGCTCGGTCGTGCCGAGGTTGGTGACTGTCGTCGTCGTGGCGTTCGCAGGCAGCAGCCTGATCTGGCTGAAAGCGCCTGCGCCTGATCGTATTTCCAGCTTGAAGCCGTCCTCGTTGTCGGTTCGATCATCCCACCGGAGCGTCACGGTGCCGACACCGGAGTTAACCTGCGTCGCGGAGAGATTGGACGGCGCGAGAGCGGGGCGCACATCAGGCGGCGCGCCGAAGCGTGCGGCGCGGGTCGCGACTCGGAGCGCGGCGTAGGGTGGCTGCGGGTTGAATTTCGAGTATGAGAAGAGCGTGAGCCCGCTCGCCGTAATGACGAATGGCGAATCCTCCGGCAGCATGGAGTTGGCGACCGGAAACTCCTCGAACTTGACGTTCGACGCCGAGACCCGCCCGGCGTAGATGTCGCCGCGCGGCTGCTGCGGCAATAGCTCATCGCGCTGATCGACCCAGGTGACGACGTACTCGTCGCCGTCCCAAGTGACCGCCGGGAGCGCCTGCAACCCCGCCCCGGCAGAGACGGGCGCGCCGGACGCGGGCTCGGGCGAGGAACCGTCCGCATTCAGGCGGCGGGCGTGAATGTCACCGTTCGACCAGACGACAAGCGCCTGATCGCCGGCGACCGCCAGGTGCGGCGTGACATCGCTGGAGACGTTGCCGGCGACGAAGGGCACGCCGAACGTACCGCCCGGTTCGACGAACGAGCCGTAGATAGTGCCGGGCGAATCATCGTGGTTGCCGTGATACTCCCAGACGGCGAGCCAGCGGCCGGCGAAAGCGGCCACGCGCGGCCACGTGTTGAAGGCGCGCTGAATCTTAAAGGGGGCGCCGACGGGTGCGCCCGCGCCGCTGACGAGCGTGCCCTGCGTCGTCTTGATCTGCGTCGTTTCCTGAAGGATGTTGACGACGAGGAACGTGCCGTTCAAGCCGGCGGCGTCGGGCAGAAAGCCGTTCGCGATGAAGAAGGGCGCGCCGGGGTTGCTGCCCACCGCGGGCACCACCGCTCCAAAGGTCTGACGCCCCGCCGAGGTCGTCTGATCCCAGACGGCAAGGTAGTTTGCGCCGTCCCAGCCGACCGACGGGTTGCCACTCGTAGGATCGTTGGAGAGGACGAAGGGCTCGGCATCGGCCGGCGTCCCATCCGCGTTCAGGTGCTGTCCCAGAATGCGCGTGGAGTTCGAGACTTCGCTGCGGAAGACGGCGAGGAAACCGCCTCCGTTCGTCGCCATCCTCACGCGCGACTGTCGCGGCGCACCGAGCGCGAGCACGGCATCCATGCCGACCACGCCCTCGCGTGTGACGCGCGCGGTGCGCACATCCTGCTTCTCAAGGTCTTGCCACGCCACCTGCGCGCCGCCGGCGATGCCGGGTGCGACCGCTGCGGACACCTGATGGCCGCTGGCCTGCTTGATGAGTCGGCCGGCGGGCTCCAGCAGCTCCCCTGTGGCCGAGACGCGCGAGACGTAAATGGCCTCCTGTGTGAGGTAGCTCTGCGTGGCGGCGTTGTAGTTGGTGGAGAAGGCGACGAACCAGTACTGGCCGTCCCAGCAGACGACCGGCTCGGTGATGGAGACGGGGTTGAGGACGCCCGTGGAACCGGCGGGGTCGCCGTCGCGGTTGACGAGCGTGCCGGTGCCCCGGTTGATGACGAACCATGTCTCGCCGTTAGAGGCGACGCGCGGCTTCGCGCCTCCGCCGGCGAGTTGCTCGGGGCCGTTGCGGAGCGAGTTCAGGCTCGCGTCGAGCAGCAGGCCCATGACGGCATGGGACGTAGCCACGTCGACGAAGGTCAGCAGGTAGCGATCTCCGGCGCGCGCGATGTCGGAGTCGCCCATGAACTGGTTATGGTGATTGTAGATGAGACGCCCGCCCGGATCGAGCACGACGCCTTCGTCGCTGACGCGTGCGGCGAGCACGCCGCGAGGGATGCTGGTGCCCTCCTGCGGCAGAAAGCTTTCGAAGGTGACGATCCAGTTGCCTGCGCCGTCCTCGATGACGGCCGCGGGCTTCGAGTCGAGCGAAACGTCCGCCCGGATCACGACGGGCGTCGGATCGAGTAGTGCACCGGCAGGCGAGACGCGCGCGGCCACCAGATCATAGGTGTGGCTGAATTGGTCGCGCGGCCGCTTCGTGAGCCACGAGACGAGCCAATTCTGTCCGTTCCAGCCGACGCGCGGGTTTCTCTGCTCGTGTTGCTCCTGCGAGACGATGATCGGCGTCGTGTCGATGATCTGGCCGTCCGCGCCGATGCGTGCGGCGTAGATGTCCTGTAGGCTGCCGAGCCCCGTGCCTGAAGTGATGAGCGTCCCCGAGAGGGCCGTGCGGCTGTCAGTCCAGACCGAGAGGTAAGAATCCGCGCCTCTTGAAAGTTGCGGCCGCTCCTGCGCCCCGGCCGCAGCGACTTGGACGGCATCGCCCGGCAGCGTCTGCGGCTCGCCCATCGCGACTTGCGCGCCGGCACTCCGCAATCCGGCTGAAAACAGTCCCACGGCGACGAGCGAGGCCAGGGCGAGCGACGCTAGGGCGTACATGGCGCGAAGATGCGCGGCCATCTTAGGGTTCGAGACGGACGGATGGGTTGTGGGGCGAGGCATTAAACTCTTAACTCCGGTGGTGAAAATGTTCAGACTCGGCGATTTTGGCGCGGGCTATCCGGCGGTTAACCTGTGCAGCAACAACCAAGACCAGCTCTCAGACGGTTCTTCGGCGGAAAGCACGTCGGCGCTGAGCATGAATCAGGCGCCGAGAGCCGTTAATCTCGACAAAAGTCGCACCACGTATAGCGCCTCCAGCGGGCACGAAAATACACGGGCGGCACGCGCAGCAGAGAAGAATACCTACGCGGTCGTTACATTGACGGTACGAAAACGTCCAAAGAGGGGGGGATTTGAGGAGTTCGAAAAGAAGTCCGGTATAAGATGAGCGAAAGTCTGTTTCGGTTGTCCAGATTTTATCTTTCGGATGGCTCGCGCCCTGCGAACCGCCATCAATCTATCAACCTGCGTGGCCTGCGCCCCGCGGCGGAATCAGATAGACCCTGTACGGGGCGTTGAATTGACCTGAGTGGAGGAGAGAGGCGTATATGGGGGAAGGGGAGGGGGCGCTTTGCCACATCACGTTTTCAATGCCGGCATCGAGGCCGCAATTGTTCCCGGCGTTGAAGCGGCTCAACGTGATTTCTGCATCGTGATGATGTCCATCGGTGAGTCGCCTGATGTACGGCTGTAAGCCACCCAGTAGCCCCCTTGCGGGTAGGTCTTCATCTGGTAGAGCGAGCCGTCCGGCTTAGCCTCGATATCTGTGCCGATCACGGCCAAGGGTGCGGGCGCGCCGCTCTGCTTGCCCAGGTAGGTGGCGATGATGGCGCTTGCCTTGCCGTCCTGATAGTAGACGCGGGCGCGCTCTCTGTCAGAGAAGACGTAGAAATCCATCGCGTTCGTTTTCTCTTGGGGCTTGCCGAGCTTGGCGCGCACGTCCTCGGCGCTCATGCCGATTTGAACGCCCTTGTATTCACGGTAGAGGGGTTTGACAACACCCTTCGCGGCTACACTCTCGCCGACCGGGGTGGTGCCCTCCCTCATCGTCTTACTCGCCGCTTCGGCCGGCTTGGCTTCCGTGTTCGCCGGCTGCGGTTGTGTCCCGGTTTGCGGCGTGGGGGCCGGGACGGGTGGCGTCGGCGATGCCTCCTGCGCTGCGGCAGTAGCGGCGAAAATCAGTACCATCGCGGAGATTGATGCGACTGCCCGTGCCCGGCCTATAGCGGTTTGCAATTGAGTGCGATGAAGGAATCATTGGAGGGGCCGGGCTGGTCGCTGCCCGCGTGGCTACGAAAGCGAGCGGGCAGGGACCAGCCCCGCCCCTACGATAATCACAGACGAGTCGCATCCATTTGCAAACTGCTGTAGATGCCGCTAGATTTGCCGGGAGACTACGACTATGCCGCATGACCTTCCCCTGTTAGGAGACCTGCTCCTCCTCCTGCTCGCCTCCGTGCCGATAGCCTTTCTCTTTCATCGCCTGCGGCTGCCGACCACCGTCGGCTTCATGATCACGGGCATCGTGATTGGCCCTTACGGCCTCGGGCTTATTAGAGACGTTCATGCCATCGAGGTGTTGGCCGAGATCGGCGTGGTGCTGCTCCTGTTTACCATCGGGCTGGAGTTTTCGTTGCGCCGCATCGTCGAGATGAAACGGATGGTGTTGGCGGGCGGCGGTGCGCAAGTCGCCGTCACGACGCTGTTGGTGACGGGCATCGCTTACGCGTGGGGGCGTCCTTTCAACCAGTCGATCTTCTTCGGCTTTCTTTTCGCGCTCTCCTCGACCGCCATCGTGCTCAAGAGCTACATCGACCGCGCGGAGGTGGACGCGCCGCACGGCAGGGCGGGCGTCGGCATCCTGCTCTTTCAAGACTTGAGCATCGTGCTCATGATGCTGCTGGTTCCGATACTCGGGGGGCGGGAGGGGGCGTCAGCTTTGCGGGTTGCGCTCACGCTCGGCTCCGCGCTTGCGGCCATCGCCCTCATCATCCTCGCCGCGCGGAAAGTTGTCCCGTTCCTGCTCTACCACATCGTCAGACTGCGCAGCCCCGATCTCTTCATCATCTTCGTCGTGCTGATGAGCCTCGGCACGGCGTGGGTGACATCCCAGTTCGGGCTCTCGCTCGCGCTCGGCGCATTCATCGCCGGGATGGTGCTCTCCGAGTCAGAGTATAGCCATCAGGTCGTGGCCGACATCCTCCCGTTCCGCGACGTGTTCAACAGCATCTTCTTCGTCTCCATCGGCATGCTGCTCTCTTTGAGCGCGCTGTGGACAGACCTCCTTTTGGTATTGGCATGGGTGAGCGCTCTCACGTTGGGGAAAGCCGCGGTCGTGTTGTTGGTAGTGCGGCTGCTCGGCTATTCGCTGCGCGTCTCGACGATGGCGGCGGTCGGTCTCGCACAGGTGGGCGAGTTCTCTTTTATCCTCGCCAAAGCCGGACTCCCGCAAGGGCTTCTCACGGAGGCTGATTATCAGAGATTCCTCGCCGCCTCGATCCTTTCGATGATCGCCACGCCGTTTCTGATTAAGGCCGCCCCGCGCATCGGCTACGCCGTGCAATCCGTGTTCGCTCCCGGCTCTGTGCTGGAGCCTTCGGTGATGGGTTTCAACCTGGAAGAGCCTGACCTGAGGGGACACGTCGTGATCGTCGGCTACGGGCTGAACGGCCGCAACCTCGCACGCGTACTGCGCCGTGTGAACGTCCCTTACCTCGTACTGGAACTGAACGCGGAGACCGTACGCGGGGCGAGCGAGCAGGGCGAGCGGATAATTTACGGCGACGCGACGCGCAAGGAGGTGCTGCACCACATCGGGCTTGAGCGCGCGCGCGTCCTCGTCCTCGCGATCTCCGATCCGGTCGCCACGCGGCACACCGTTTCACTCGCCCGCCAGATGAACCCGGACATCCACGTCATCGTTCGTTCACGCTATATGGCGGAACTGCAAGACCTGCTCCAACTCGGAGCCGATGAAGTGATCCCGGAGGAGTTCGAGACGAGTATTGAAATCTTCTCCCGCGTCTTGAGGGAGTACGGCATCGCGCGCCATGAAATCCAGCAGCAGATCGAGGCGGTCAGGAGCGAGGGCTACAGGATGCTGCGCGCGCCTTCGCTGCCGCACGTGCAGATGAGCGAAATCGCAGAGGCTCTGGCCGGCGCTTCCACGGAAACGCTCGTCATCGACGCTGATTCGGGCGCCGTCGGAAAGACCATCGGCGATTTGAGGTTGAGGAGTAATACCGGAGTGACCATCATCGCGGTAGTGCGAGACGGGCACACTGACATCAACCCCGGTTCCGAACTCACCCTTCAGGCCGAAGACGTGATGGTCTTACTGGGGAGCCCTGAGCAAATAGACCGGGCGATTGAGCGCTTCAATGCTTCCTGAGAGTGGATGGCCTCTCATGCCGTGATCAGCTAACAGTCATCGCTTTCGCGCTGGGCGTGCTCGCGCTTCTGGGCAGCCGCGTTCCGGCTTCGCTGAAAGTGTTTCTGACCGCGCTCGCCGTGATGGACGACCTCGGCGCGATCATCGTCATCGCCATTTT
>JAIVJZ010000061.1 GCA_020199775.1 Acidobacteriota bacterium | reverse complement strand
GAAGGAAGAGGGAGGGCGGCACACGCCGTTTTTCACGGGGTACCGGCCGCAGTTCTACTTTCGGACGACGGACGTGACGGGTGTGGCGAATCTGCCGGAAGGGGTGGAGATGGTGATGCCGGGAGACAACGTGGCGATGGAGATCACTTTGATCACGCCGATAGCGATGGAGAAGGGATTGCGCTTCGCCATCCGGGAGGGCGGCCGCACGGTCGGCGCCGGCACCATTACCGACATCATCGAGTAAATTTTCGGGGCTTGAGGTTCAACTTAGACCCAATTCTTCAGGGAAGGTGAGTTATGCCGCGCGATAATATTGTGTTGCAATGCACGGAATGCAAGCACCGTAACTATGTTACGACGAAGAATAAGAAGACGACGACGGAACGGCTGGAGTTCAGCAAATTCTGCCGTTTCTGCCGTTGCCACAGAAGCCACAAGGAAACCAAGTAAGGGCGGAGGGATGAGGGATGAGGGATGAACGGGAAAGACCGGGTCTTTCTACATTCATCCTTCATCCCTCCGCCCTCGTCCCTTACTGAAGGGGTATAGTGTCAACGGTTAGCACGTCGGTCTCCAAAACCGAAAGTTCGGGTTCAAATCCTGATACCCCTGTCAGCACGTTTACAAAGAGGTAGCTCCCTTGGCGAGACAAAAAGACGACAATCTTGAGAACGCGGACGACAATTCGTTGCCGTCGCTGGAGCCGACACCTCCACCGGGGCGCACGGGTTCGACGGACGTGGAAGGGGATGCGTCCCCGCGCGCGGCGCGTTTCGGCGAAGGCCCGGAGGGGCGCGGGGCGCGGCGTGAGCGCGGCTTGACGGGCGCGCGCGCCGGGTTCTTCGAGCGCATCACGACTTTCGGGAGCGATGTCCGCTCGGAGATGCGGCGCGTGACGTGGCCGACCTTGAAGGACGTGCAGAACACCACGATCATCACGATCATCGCCGTGGCCTTCTTCGCCACTTACCTGTGGCTCATCGACAAGGGCTGGACGTTCGTCATTAACGGGCTGACCAAAGCCCTCGGCGGCTGAGATTTTTCGAGCGGAGAAATTCGGGTTCTGCCGGGTTCCGGGTAGAACAAGCTCTTTTGTTGAGAGCGGGGGCGTTTTAGAAGATGCAGCAGTGGTACATCCTACACACCTATTCGGGGCATGAAAAGAAAGTGCGCGACTCGCTGAAGGCGCGCATCCGCGACACCGATTTGCAGGCCGAGATCACGGAAGTGCTCGTCCCGACCGAGACGGTCGTCGAGATGCGCGGCAACAAGCGGGTCGAGTCGTCGCGCATGTTCTACCCCGGCTACGTGCTCGTGCAGATCGAATGCGACGACCGGGGGCACATCCCCGACAACGTTTTTCATCTCATCAAGTCTACGCCGAAAGTGACGGGTTTCGTGGGCGGACAGAATCCGACGCCGTTGACGCCGCAGGAAGTCGATCAGATCGTGCACAACGTGACCGAGGCGCAAGAGAAGCCGAAGCCGAAATTCACCTATGCGTCGGGCGAGACAGTACGCATCAAGAGCGGCCCCTTCGCCAGCTTCACCGGCAAAGTCGAAGAGGTCAACGCCGACAAGTCAACGCTCAAGGTGGTCGTCACCATCTTCGGACGCTCGACGCCCGTCGAATTGAACTTTCTGGACGTGGAAAAGGTAACGTTTACCGAGGACGAATAAGAGAAGCATTCAGCCATCAGCGGTCAGCTTTCAGCAAGAAAGATAGAGCCGAAGGCTGGCCGCTGAGAATTGACTGCTGAGAGCTATTAAAATCATGGCAAAGAAGATTACAGGCTACATCAAGTTGCAAGTTCCGGCGGGGAAGGCCAACCCGGCTCCGCCCATCGGCCCCGCGCTCGGCCAGCACGGCGTGAACATCATGGAGTTCTGCAAGGCCTTCAACGCGAAGACCGCGCAGATGGACCCGGACATGAAAATTCCGGTCGTTATCACCGTGTTCGCCGACCGCTCGTTCACCTTCGAGACGAAGACGCCGCCCGCGGCTGATTTGTTGAAGAAGGCGGCCGGCGTTTCGAAGGGTTCGGGCAAGCCGAACAAGGAGAAGGTCGGCACGATCTCGCGCGCCAAGATCGAGGAGATCGCACGCGCCAAGATGCCCGACCTGAACACGACGAGTTTGGAGAGCGCGATCAAGACCATCGAAGGCACCGCGCTCAACATGGGACTCACGGTTGAATAATTGCGGATCGCGGACTGCGGATTTCGGAATGTCCGCAGGCAACCCGTGATCCCGTCGAGAGGGAGAGACGACTAAAGATTGAGAAGCGGCGGACGGCTTGCTCGGCCGAAACCCGCATTCCGCAATCGAAAGCGTCTCGCTTGCACCTCAAGAGGATAAGTAATGGCGAAGCATGGCAAGAAGTTCCGCGCGGCTCTGGAAAAGATCGAGCCCAGCCGGAAATACAATTTGGATGAAGGATTGGCGAAGGTCAAAGAGATCGCCTTCGCGAAGTTCGACGAAACAATCGAGTTGACGATGTGGCTCGGCGTTGACCCGCGCAAGGCGGATCAACTCGTGCGCGGGACGGTCGTTCTGCCGCACGGTCTGGGCAAGTCGAAGCGCGTGCTCGTCATCGCGCAGGGCGATAAGATTCGCGAGGCCGAAGAGGCGGGCGCGGATTTCGTCGGCGGCGAAGACATGGTGGAGCGCATCAAAGGCGGCTGGCTCGATTTCGACGCCGTGATCGCGACGCCCGACATGATGCGTCTAGTCGGCGGACTCGGCAAAGTGCTCGGGCCGCGCGGCCTGATGCCGAACCCGAAGACGGGCACGGTGACGCCCGACGTGACGACCGCCGTGCGCGAGACGAAAGCCGGTAAGGTCGAGTATCGCGTGGACAAGACGGGCGTCATCCACGTCGGCATCGGCAAAGTCTCCTTCGAGCCGCAACTCCTGCGCGAGAACGCGCAGACGCTGCTCGACGCGGTCGTCAGGGCAAAGCCTTCGACGGCCAAAGGCAAGTACGTCAAAAAAGTGAATCTCGCGGCGACGATGAGTCCGGGCGTGCTTTTGGATGAAACGGCTTACGTGAAATAGCCCGTGAGGAGCGTGATTTAAGAGATGAAAACGAGAGAACAGAAGCAGAAAGATTTGGAAGCCCTCACGCAGCAGTTTCAGGAAGCGACCGCCGCGATGCTGATGGGCTTCAACAAACTATCGGTCACGAAGGATCAGGAGTTGCGCCGCCAGTTGGATCAGGTGGGCGCGAAGTATATGGTCGTCAAGAACACGCTGGCGCGCCGCGCCGTCGAGGGCACGGTGTTCGAGGGCGCGACCGAGCACTTCAAGGGCGTGACGGCGATTGCGACGAGCACGACCGACGCCGTGACGCTTTCGAAGGCAGTCTCGAAGTTCGTGAAAGACAACCCGGAAGTGTTTACGTTCAAGGCGGGCGTGGTCGAGGGTCGGGTCATGGCGTTGGCGGATGTCGAGGCGATTGCGAGCCTGCCGCCGAAGGAAGAATTGATCTCGAAGATCATGTTCCTGATCAATTGTCAGGCGCAACGTCTGGTCACGGTGCTGTCGGCCGTGCCGCGCAATCTGGCGATTGTCGTCAAACAGATCGGCGAGCAGAAGGGCGGTGGGGAAGCCGCCTGAGCGATTTCGGATTATTCGATTGCGGGATGCGGGTTGAAGACGAAGGCGCGCGCCCTCCTCTTTCAACCGGCAAACAGAGTTTCGCAATCCGCATTTTGAGTGTGGCTGGACGCGGTTAAAACGGGCGGGACGATTTGTCAGGTCGTTCTTATGTGGCTCGGATGCTTTTCGGAGTTCGGATGCAACGGACTGTGGAGAGCGTCCCGTGGGTTCTCCTGCTGCGAACCATCAACGAGGAACACAACAAGCAGAACCCTTGAGGAGGTTAATTATTTATCATGGCAACTAGAGAAGATGTGATTGAGTATTTGAAGGGCATGACCCTTTTGGAAGCCTCGGAACTCGTCAAAGAGTTGGAGACTGTGTTCGGCGTCTCGGCGGCGGCGGCGGCCGTGGCGGCTGCCCCGGCGGCCGGCGGCGGCGAAGCGGCTGCCCCGGCGGAAGAAAAGACCGAATTCGACGTGATCTTGCAGGCCGCCGGCGGCAACAAGATCAACGTCATCAAGGTCGTCCGCGAAATCACCGCGCTCGGGCTGAAAGAGGCCAAGGACTTGGTCGAAGCCGCTCCGAAGGCCGTCAAGGAAGGCGTCACGAAGGACGAGGCCGAAGCGATCCGCGCGAAACTGGCGGACGCGGGCGCAACCGTCGAAGTCAAATAGGACAGTGACGGGTGACAGGCGGCGGGTGACGAGTTAAAAGCAAAACTTGTCTTTACTCTCGTCGCCTGTCACCCGTCGCCCGTCACTTTTCGTTTGCTTTCTTGACAGTCAAGCCGCGGAGCGGCTAAGGTAAGGGAGTATTGAGGCGTTGGCGATACTCTCACAGTCAGTTTGAGAAAATTCAACCGCTAAACTTTTATCGAAGCGGTCAGAGACTTGTGCGCTCTGGCTGCGTTTTGTCGTCTCTATCGAAAAAGGGCAAAAAGTGACGGGTAGTGAGTGATAAGACAGGAAACCTCGGAGCTGTTCTGACTTGTCGCCGGCCGCCCGTCATTCGTCACTAAAGGAATAATAAAGATGTCTGCAAATCCGCTTCAAGCGAGCACGAGCGGCCACGGTCGCCGCCTGAGCCAGCCGCCGACCCGTCACGACTTCTCGAAGATCAAGACGGCGGCGCGCATCCCGAATTTGATCGAGATTCAGCGCGATTCCTACAACCGATTTCTCCAGATGGACTTGCTCTCGGAAGAGCGCGAGCCGACGGGCTTGCAGGCCGTCTTCCGCTCGGTCTTCCCGATCTCGGATTTCCGTGGGACGGCCGAACTGGATTTCGTCGAGTATCACATCGGCAACTGGCAGTGCAAATGCGGCCGCCTCGAAGGTCTGCGTTACCTGCGCGCCAATTGTAAGAACTGCGGCACGCTCGTCAAAGTTGACCCGCTCGTGCCCGGCGAATCCCTGTGCCACAACTGCGGCACGTTCAACGCCGTGCGCCCGCAACTGTGCGACAACTGCGGCGAGCCCGTCGGCCTCAAGCACAAGCACGACCAGCAGGAATGTCAGGAACGCGGCATGACTTACAGCGTGCCGCTCAAGGTGAAGATTCGCCTGACCGTCTTCGACGTCGATCAGGAGGCGGGCACGAAGAATATCCGCGACATCAAGGAAGAAGAGGTCTTCTTCGGCGAAATCCCCTTGATGACCGACAACGGCACGTTCATCATCAACGGCACGGAGCGCGTCATCGTCTCGCAGCTCCATCGCTCGCCCGGGGTCTTCTTCGAGAAGTCGCCCGTCTATCTGGCGAAGGTGATTCCGTACCGCGGCTCGTGGGTCGAGTTCGAGTACGACCAGAAGAACCTGCTCTACGTGCGCATCGACCGCAAGCGGAAATTTCTCGCCTCGATTTTCCTGCGCGCGCTCGGCATCTGGTTGAACCCGCAGTTCGACCCGAAGGCGTTCCACACGGACGGCCAACTCGAAGACGCCGTGAAGAACGCGGGCTACTCCGACGAGGACATCCTGCGCGCCTTCTACACGGTGGACGAAGTGCGCGTCGAAGGCGGGCGGCTCTTCATGCAGGTCTCGGAAGAGGGCGCGAGTAATCTCGTCGGCATGAAGGTGGAAAACGATCTCAAGGTGCGCGGCCACGCCGAACCCGTGACGCGCGCGGGCAAGAAAGTGACCGCCCACGCGCTGCGCGATCTGCGCAAAGGCCACGTCAAGGAAGTCGAAGTTGACACGCAGCAGTTCGAGGGCGCGTATGCCATCGCCGACGTGGTGAACATGGAGACGGGCGAGGTGCTGCTCGAAGCGAACACCGAGATCAACCCCGCGAAGTTGCAGGAGATCGCCGAATCGGGCGTGCAGAATTTCTCCGTCTTCTTCCCCGAACGCGACGACCTCGGCTCGGTGCTGTCGCTGACGCTCAAGAAGGACGTGATCAACAAGCCGGTCGATGCGCTGCTGGAAATCTACCGGAAGATGCGCCCCGGCGACCCGCCGACCGTGCAGACTTCCTATCGTCTGTTCGAGGGCATGTTCTTCGACGACCGCAAGTTTGATCTCTCTCGCGTCGGTCGCCTGAAGTTCAACATCAAGATGGGACGCCCGGAGCGCGACCGCATCGCCGACCCGCTCCTGTCCGCCAGCGACTTCGTGCAGGTGATCTCTTACCTCCTGAAGATGCGGCGCAACCCCGGCGAATTCATCGCCGACGACATCGACCACCTCGGCAACCGCCGCGTGCGCGCCGTGGGCGAACTGCTGGAGAACCAGTTCCGCATCGGCCTCGTGCGCATGGAGCGCGCCATCAAAGAGAAGATGTCGATCCAGCAGGAGATGCAGACGACGATGCCGCGCGACCTGATCAACGCGAAGCCCGTCACGGCGGCCGTGCGCGAATTCTTCGGGTCGTCGCAGCTCTCGCAGTTCATGGATCAGACGAACCCGCTCTCGGAGATCACGCACAAGCGTCGCCTCTCCGCTTTGGGGCCCGGCGGCCTCTCGCGCGAGCGCGCGGGCTTCGAGGTGCGCGACGTGCACCCGACGCACTACGGGCGCATCTGCCCGATTGAGACGCCTGAGGGACCGAACATTGGCCTCATCTCGTCGCTCTCGTGCTTCGCGCGCATCAACGAATTCGGCTTCATCGAGTCGCCCTACCGCAAGGTGGAGCAGGGGCGCGTGGTCGAGTACGTGCGCGTCATCAACGGCGGCGACACGAAGTACAAGCCGGGCGACCACATCCTGCACGAGGACGTGGAGAAGGCGAACAAGCGCATCGGCGCGGACGGGAAGAAGGCTGACTTCGAGCCGTACCCGTTCTACCTGACGGCGTGGGAAGAGGACAAGTACGTCGTCGGGCAGGCCAACATCGAACTCGACGCCGACGGCAACATCGTCAACGAGCGCAACGCCGCGCGCAAAGCGGGCGAGTTCATCGTCGCCATGCGCGACGAGTTGATCTACGTTGACGTCTCGCCGAAACAACTCGTCTCCGTCGCCGCCTCGCTCATCCCGTTCCTTGAGAACGACGATGCGAACCGCGCGCTGATGGGGTCGAACATGCAACGCCAGAGCGTCCCGCTCTTGCGTGCCGAAGCCCCGTACATCGGCACGGGCATGGAGCGCGTCACGGCGCGCGACTCCGGCGCGGTCGTCGCCGCGCGGCGCGACGGCGTGGTTGATTACGTCGATTCCGAGCGCATCATCGTCAAGGCCGATCACAACGTGGACGGCACGATCTCGCGCGAGGTGACGGCGGACATCTACACGTTAACGAAGTTCAAGCGGTCGAACCAGAACACCTGCATCAACCAGCGACCCATCGTCAACATCGGCGAGCGCGTGGACAAGGGGCAGGTCATCGCCGACGGGCCTTGCACGGACAAGGGCGAACTCGCCCTCGGCCGCAACGTGCTCGTCGCCTTCATGCCGTGGCGCGGCTACAACTTCGAGGACGCCATCCTCGTCTCCGAGCGGCTCGTCAAAGACGACTACTACACTTCGATCCACATCGAGGAACTAGAGATCGAGGCGCGCGACACGAAGCTCGGCCCCGAAGAGATCACGCGCGACATCCCGAACGTCGGCGAGAACATGCTGCGCGATCTGGACGACTCCGGCATCATCCGCATCGGCGCGCAGGTCAAGCCCGGTTCGATCCTCGTCGGCAAGGTGACGCCGAAGGGCGAGACGCAGTTGACGGCGGAAGAGAAATTGCTGCGCGCCATCTTCGGCGAGAAGGCGGGCGACGTGAAGGACGCCTCGTTGCAGTGCCCTCCGGGCATTGACGGCACGGTCGTTGACGTGCAGGTCTTCACGCGCAAGGGTCAGGAGCGCGACGCGCGTTCGATGGCGATTGAGGAAGAGGAAGAGAATCGCCTGCGGCGCGACCTCGAAGACGAGATGCGCATTCTGCGCGAACAGCGCGACCAGCGCATCTACGAACTCTTCGAAGGGCGCAAGCTCGCGGCCGATCTGACCGTGGACAAGGAAGTCCGCATCCCGAAGAACGAGACGATCACGCGGGAGATGCTCGCGGGCGTCGAGCCGAAAGCCCTGCGCAAGGCGCATCTGACTTCGACGCGCGTCGATGTGGCGGCCGAAGTTAAAGAGTACGAGGATCGCACGGATCGTCAGGTCAAGATTCTGACGGACATCTACGAAGACAAGATTTCCAAGTTGCGTCAGGGCGACGAACTCGCCCCCGGCGTGATCAAGATGGTCAAAGTCTTCATCGCCATGAAGCGCAAGCTCTCGGTCGGCGACAAGATGGCCGGGCGTCACGGTAACAAGGGCGTCATCGCGCGCATCCTGCCCGAAGAGGACATGCCGTACCTGCCGGACGGCACGCCCGTCGACATCGTGCTGAACCCGCTCGGCGTGCCTTCGCGCATGAACGTGGGGCAGATTCTCGAAACCCACTTGGGTTGGGCGGCGCGCGTGCTCGGCGTCCACTTCGCGACGCCCGTCTTCGACGGCGCGACCGAACCGGAGATCAAGCAGAAGCTCAAGGAAGCGACCGCTTCCTTGCGCGCGCAGGGGTTGCCGGACATCGTCGGCGATTCAGGCAAGACCGTGCTCTACGACGGTCTCTCCGGCGAGGCGTTCGAGCAGAAAGTGACCATCGGTTACATCTACATGCTCAAACTCTCGCACCTCGTGGACGACAAGATTCACGCGCGCTCGATCGGGCCGTACAGCCTGATCACGCAGCAGCCCCTCGGCGGCAAGGCGCAATTCGGCGGCCAGCGTTTCGGCGAGATGGAAGTCTGGGCTTTGGAAGCCTACGGCGCGGCGCACATTCTGCAAGAGCTATTGACGGCTAAGTCGGACGACGTGGCCGGACGCTCGAAGATTTACGAGGCCATCGTCAAGGGCGAAGCCGACTTCAACCCCGGCGTGCCCGAATCCTTCAACGTCCTCGTGCGCGAGTTGCAGTCGCTCTGCCTCGACGTCGAGTTGATCGACCGCAACGCCGCGCCCGACGAAACTTCGGACGGCGCGGGCAAGCCGGTCGTCGCGCTGCTCGGCGGCACGGAAGGGTAGAAAAGTAAGCAGTGAGCGGTGAGCAGTAAGGGGTTAAAAACTTACTGCCCGCCGCACATGGCGAACTGTTTTTACTGCTCACTGCTTACTGCTTACTTTTTATCGGAGATAAAACTGTGTTCAGATTCCAGCAAGAAAAAACGCAACTCGCGCCCGACTTTGAAGCGATCCGCATCTCGCTCGCGTCGCCGGAGAAGATCAGGCAATGGTCGCACGGCGAAGTGACGAAGCCGGAGACGATCAACTACCGCACCTTCAAGCCCGAACGCGACGGCCTCTTTTGCGCGCGCATCTTCGGCCCCGTCACCGACTGGGAATGTCTGTGCGGCAAGTACAAGCGCATGAAGCACCGCGGGGTGATCTGCGACAAGTGCGGCGTGGAAGTGACGCAGGCGAAGGTGCGCCGCGAACGGCTCGGCCACATCGAACTGGCCTCGCCCTGCTCGCACGTCTGGTTCTTCAAAGGCTTGCCTTCGCGTATCGGCCACCTGCTCGATATCCCCCTGCGCGAGCTTGAGAAGGTGCTCTACTTCGAGTCCTACATCGTCATCGATCCGGGCGACGCGCCCGTGAAGGAGCGCGAACTCCTGACCGACGAGCGTTACCGCGAACTGATGCGCGACTTCCCCGGCGCGTTCGTCGCCAAGATGGGCGCGGAGGCGATCAAGGAACTGCTCGCACTGGTCAACATCGAGGAACTCTCCGTTGACCTGCGCGTCAAGATGAAGGACGAGACTTCGCAGCAGAAGAAACTCAAGTATTCCAAGCGGCTCAAGGTCGTCACGTCGTTCCGCAAGTCGGGCAACCAGCCGAACTGGATGATCCTCGACGTGATCCCGGTCATCCCGCCCGAGCTTCGCCCGCTCGTGCCGCTCGACGGCGGACGCTTCGCCACGTCCGACTTGAACGATCTCTACCGTCGCGTCATCAACCGCAACAACCGTCTGAAGAAGTTGATGGAACTGCGCGCGCCCGAAGTTATCGTGCGCAACGAGAAGCGCATGCTTCAGGAAGCGGTCGATGCGCTCTTTGACAACGGCCGTCGCGGCCGCGTGCTGCGCGGCGTCAACAACCGCCCGCTCAAGTCGCTGTCCGACACCTTGAAGGGCAAGCAGGGGCGTTTCCGCCAGAATTTGCTCGGCAAGCGCGTCGATTATTCGGGTCGTTCCGTCATCGTCGTCGGGCCGGAGTTGAAACTCCACCAGTGCGGCCTGCCGAAGAAGATGGCCCTGGAATTGTTCAAGCCGTTCATCTACAACCAGCTTGAGAAGCAGCAGTACGCCGCGACGATCAAGCAGGCGCGCGAGATGGTGGATAGGCAGGAGCCGGTCGTGTGGGACATTCTCGAAGAGGTGATCCGCGAGCACCCCGTGCTCTTGAACCGCGCGCCGACGCTTCACCGTCTCGGCATTCAGGCGTTCGAGCCGGTGCTGGTCGAAGGCAAGGCGATCAAGATTCACCCGCTCGTCTGCACGGCGTTCAACGCCGACTTCGACGGCGACCAGATGGCCGTCCACATCCCGCTCTCGCCCGAAGCGCAGATCGAAGCGGCGGTCTTGATGTTGGCCTCGAACAACATTCTCAGCCCGGCGTCGGGTCAGCCCATCGCCGTGCCCTCGCAGGACATCGTGCTCGGCTGCTATTACCTGACGCGCGACCGCGCCGGTTCCAAAGGCGAGGGACGCGTCTTCGCCAACACGGACGAAGTCCTGCTCGCGCTCGACGCGAAGGAAGTGACGACGCAGACGCCGATCAAACTGCGCCTGCGCAACGACCTCATCGATCTCACGCAGGAACACGACACGCAGGACATCATGCGCGCCACCTTGCAGGAGAACGTGAGCCGCGTCATCAACACCACGGTCGGCCGCGTCATCTTCAACGACTCGATCCCGGCGGGGCTGCCCTACATCAACGGCACGCTCAAGAAGAAAGCCCTGACCGCCATCGTCAACTACTGCCACCTGCGCCTCGGCCACGAGATGACGGTGAAGATGCTCGACGATTTGAAGACGCTCGGTTTCAACTACGCGACGCGCGCCGGAATTTCCATCGGCATCGACGACCTCGTCACGCCGGATGCGAAGAAGGTGCTCGTCGGTCAGGCCGACTCGGACGTGATCGAAGTTGACAAGCAGTACCGCGACGGCGTCATCACGAACGGCGAGCGTTACAACAAGATCATCGCCATCTGGTCGGAAGTGACCGACAAGGTCGCCAAAGAGATGTTCAAGGCGATGGACAGGCGCGAGAAGGAGTCCGGCGAGTTGAACCCGATCCTGATCATGTCGGATTCGGGCGCGCGCGGCACGGCGCAGCAGATTCGCCAACTCGCGGGCATGCGCGGCTTGATGGCGAAGCCCTCGGGCGAGATCATCGAGACGCCGATTCGCTCAAACTTCCGCGAAGGCTTGAACGTCTTGCAGTACTTCATCTCGACGCACGGCGCGCGCAAGGGTCTCGCGGACACGGCCTTGAAAACGGCCGACTCCGGCTATCTCACGCGTCGCCTCGTTGACGTGGCGCAGGACGTGATCATCAGCGAACCGGATTGCGGCACGCTCCGTGGCATCTCCTCGACGGCCATCGTCGAAGGCGGCGAAGAGATCGAATCTCTGCGCGACCGCATCGTCGGGCGCACGGCTCTGGACGACGTGATCGACCCGGTCGAGGGGCGCATCATCGTCGAAACCGGCGCGGAGATCAACGAAGACGTGGCGGCGGAGATTCAACGCTCCGGCGTGCAGCGCGTGCGCATCCGTTCGGTGCTCACCTGCGAATCGCGGCGCGGCGTCTGCATCAAGTGCTACGGGCGCAACCTCGCGACCGGCAAGCCGGTTGACATCGGCGAGGCGGTCGGCGTCATCGCCGCGCAGAGTATCGGCGAGCCGGGCACGCAGCTCACGATGCGCACGTTTCACATCGGCGGCACGGCGCGTCTCGAAGAGTCTTCGAAGCACGAGGCGCGCACGGACGGCACGATTCACTACGTCGAGTTGCAGACGGTCAAGAACCGCAAGGGCGAGATCATCGCCATGAACCGCAACGGCGCGCTCACCATTCACGACGAGCGCAACCGCGAGGTGGCGCGCTTCCAGATCGTCTACGGCGCGCACCTGCACGTCGAAGAAGGCCAGCGCGTCAAGCAGGATCAACTGCTGGCGACCTGGGACCCGTTCACCTTCGCGATTCTCACCGAGGTCGCGGGCAAGATTAAGTATCAGGACTTGAAGGAGGGCGTCACCGTCGACGAAGAGGTGGACGAGGTGACAGGCCAGTCGCGCCTCGTCGTCAAGGATTCGCCCGACGAGAAGAAGCAGCCGCGTTTCGAGATTCGCAGTCTGAGCGCGAACAAAATCCTGAAGACTTACCAGATGCCCGTGCGCGCCAACCTGATGGTCGGCGACGGCGACGAGGTCGAGCCGGGCGACGTGATCGCGAAGATTCCGCGCGAGACGACGAAGACGAAAGACATCACGGGCGGTCTGCCCCGCGTCGTCGAGTTGTTCGAAGCGCGCAAGCCGCGCGAGACGGCCATCATGTCGGAAATCGACGGCGTGATCAAACTCGGCCCCATCGCGAAGGGCAAACGCAAACTGATCGTCGTCGGCAACGACGGCGAGGAGCGCGAGTACGACATCCCGCGCGGCACGCACATCAACGTGCAGGAAGGCGACCGCGTGCGCGCGGGCGAGGCGTTGATGGACGGCCCCCTCAACCCGCACGACATCTTGCGCGTGCTCGGCATGAACCGTTTGCAGGAGTACATCGTCAACGAGATTCAAGAGGTCTACCGCCTGCAAGGCGTCAACATCAACGACAAGCACATCGAAGTGATCGTCCGACAGATGTTGCGCTGGGTGAAGATTCGCGAAGTCGGCGACACGGAATTCCTGCTCGACGAGCAAGTTGATCGCTTCCGCTTCACGGACGAGAACGCGCGCGTGGCCGATTTGGAGGACGGCAGTGGCGAACAGGCAAAGGCCGAACCCCTGCTGCTCGGCATCACGAAGGCGTCGCTCTCGACCGACTCGTTCATCTCGGCGGCTTCCTTCCAGGAGACGACGCGCGTGTTGACCGAGGCGGCGATTTCGGGTCGCATAGACTACCTGCGCGGCCTCAAAGAGAACGTCATCATGGGTCGCCTCATCCCGGCCGGGACGGGGATGGAGTTCTACCGCAACGTCACGGTTGACCGCGACGAGACGGCGGATCAGGGCGCACACATGGCTCGCGGCCTCGACGACCTGCCGGAAATCATCGGCGCGGGCGTTCCTGCTACAGCGCCGCCCGCCGCCCGCCCCGCCCCCGTGGCGGCCGTGGCCGACGGCGACGCGGACGAAGCAGTTGCCGACGAGGAGTAAAAACACTCTCTCGTTCGCTGCTCAACCAAACAAAAGGGCGTCTCCACATGTGGAGACGCCCTTTCTCTTTTCTCGTTCATGCTTGAAACATATTGTGTGCGGCTAACTCGCCTGTAACAAGCGCGTGACGGTCTTAACTATATTTGCCTCGTTTTCACTTGCCGGGATCAGGATGATCTGCGTCTGTTCCCGGTGCGGCAGAGCGCGTGTAATCTCGGCCAGTTCCGTTCCCGTCATATCCGGCAGCGCATGATCGAAAAGCAAGAGCGAATAGTTGATGACCTTGATGAAACTCCGCGCCACAGAGCCGCCGGGCGCGCGCACGATCCGGCAATCACTCAACGTCTCTCGCAGACGCTTCGACAGCGCAAGATCATTCCCGGCATAGAGGATGCGATGCCTGTAGGTTCGTAAGGCTGGCAGGTGAAAAGCTAGCTCGCAGTCTGTTATGATGCACACGTTTTAGTCTTTGAAAACTAGCTGGCAACGGTCGCATTGAATAGCTCACTCTCACACACTCACGAGTGATGAGCGTCGCCACGAAGCAGATTGGCTGCATCTTCTTGGCGACAGTGGAACGCGATAACATCTTAGCCTCGAATAGGACTAAGAGCAAGCTAATAATGACCGACTCGACAGGGGGTAACTCCTGATGGGAAGGTCTGGTCGGCGCAAGCAAGAGCGGTTGGCCGAAAAACTTCTTCAGATTCGCCTTGCGCTTAACCTTTCCCAAAATGGGATGCTTGAGCATCTAGGACTTACCGAAGACTTATATCGCAACAACATTTCCAGTTATGAACGGGGAGAACGCGAACCGCCCTTGCACGCACTATTGAAATATGCGCGGGCAGCCGGAGTGTGGGTGGATGTGCTGATTGATGATGAGCTAAACCTTCCAGAGAAGTTGCCAAGCTCGACCAAGCATGAAGGAATCAAACGCGCATCTGCCGCACGCAGCAAAAAGCATTGATTAACTCAAAACTCACTATCCGAACTTATAATTCCGGCACGGACAAGTTACGGCAAATCTTCTTGGCAAGCAGGTTCGATATTTCTGTATGGCGGGGTATGGCCTCAACCGCGCCTGTCTTTGGGTTTGTCCAGAGAGAATGTTCGCTTCCTTCGCGCTTGAGGTAACAACCGTGCCTCCGTAGATGCCGCAGCAAAGAGCCGCGTTTCATTGCACCACGACCATCTCACGAATAGCATCTTGCGGCACTCCCCGCAAAGCATCCTCGCGCCGGTCTTCAAGAATAAGAGAAATAGCTGCGGCCAAATTCTCCCGACACTTCTGAATCGTCCGTCCCTGTCCATTTGCGCCCGGAATTTCAGGGCAATAGCCAATAAACCATTCCCCATCCTGTTCGATAATCGCGGTAAATTCGTTGTGCATAAGTCTCCAAAGTAATCTGTGATTAGCTCGAATATTGTGATTAGATGCGGCTATCCTGACAGACTCAGCGCAGGTCGTTACGAGGAATGCCCATCTTCCTGCTCAAAGTACCAAATAACCCGGTTCATTTTCTTTAGTCTTTCTTCTCGTGTACCTGAGAACCTTTCCCGACGTGGTATATCAGGATCAGATTCCCACTCCTCATAAAATTTAAGGAACTTATCGGCACGCTCCTCTGGACTTAAGTTTGGATATTCAGGTAAAGAAATCAATCTGTGATACATCGAACCCATCCACGAAAATTGATGTGGAGTTAGAATTACTCCCTCTTTTTGTGTCATTTGCTTTTTCCTTTCTAATAATATTCTGAGTGTAAATATGTATATCTCGTTGTTACGGAAGTGCCGAATAACCGCATCTAATGGCTGAATTATACTGCAAGCTTGGTGCATTTTTAAACAATAAGAAACGTCTTCACCGAGAGGCTCACGGCAACTTGACAGATAGTAGCTTAGTCCTTACAATCCCTCGTTTGGACATGCAGTCCATTTCCCAAGAGAGCAACGCTGAGTAGGTTCTGTCGGTGTGGAGGCGTTGCCCGGCTGTCTGTTTGTGCGACGGCCGCTTGATAATTATTGTGGCGTAAATGCTCGCGCGCCGCCGGTTAGTTATTCACGACGGCCAGCGGATTCCAGCGTGGAGCACGCGAAAATGGCGCAGTTTTTGCCGCGCCTCACTCCTTTCCTTCGGGATAGGCGACGCCACAGAGAAACATTTTGGCTCGTAGGGAAGCCATGATCCACACCCGTCTCCCTCAAGGCGAGACGCAGCACGGAACATCCCGCTTTAGTTAATCAACAGAGGCCAACCGCTTCTTGCGCTGACTGCCGGACGAGTTCCGGTTAGAGGCAGGATTCGGAGTCTTTTGCGCTTTGAGAAACTTCGCTACTTCGACGTTTCGGAAGAGGACGGAAACAGCAGTGCCGACTATCAACCAACTTGTTCGCAAAGGCCGTCAGGAAGTTAAGTACAAGACGGCCAGCCCCGCGTTGCAATCGTCGCCGCAGAGGCGCGGCGTCTGCACGCGCGTCTATACGCAAACCCCGAAGAAGCCGAACTCCGCGCTCCGCAAGGTGGCGCGCGTTCGCCTGACCAACGGCATCGAGGTGACGACCTATATTCCCGGCGTCGGCCACAACTTGCAGGAGCACTCGATTGTGCTGATCCGCGGCGGCCGTGTGAAGGATTTGCCGGGCGTGCGTTACCACGTCATCCGCGGCACGCTCGATTCGGTCGGCGTGGCCGACCGCAAGCAGGGACGCTCCAAGTACGGCGCGAAACGTCCGAAGGCAGGCGCGGCAGCAGGCGCGGCCAAGGGCGGCGCGAAGGGCAAGAAATAGTTTCAGGAGTTGAAGGCTTAAACAGTTATGCCAAGAAGAAGAGTTGTCGACAGACGCGATGTGATGCCCGACCCGGTCTATAACAGCCCGCTGGTCACGAAGTTCATCAACGGCCTGATGGAGGGCGGCAAGAAGTCCACCGCCGAGAAGATTTTTTATAACTCGCTGCTCCAGTTGGGCGACAAAGTGGGCGACGACCCGCTCAAGGCTTTCAAGCGCGCGATTGATAACGTGCGCCCGCAGGTCGAAGTCAAGTCGCGGCGCGTCGGCGGTTCGACGTATCAGGTGCCGCTCGAAGTGCCGCAGGAGCGGCGCGGCTCGCTCGCCATTCGCTGGATCGTGGGCGCGGCGCGCTCGCGCGGCGAGAAGACGATGATTGACCGTCTCACGGGCGAATTGCTCGACGCGGCGAACAATCGCGGCAACGCCGTCAAGAAAAAGGACGACGTGCATCGCATGGCGGAGGCCAACAAGGCTTTCGCGCATTACAAGTGGTAAGAGATCATGGCAAAGCAAGACCTCAGTAAATTCCGCAACATCGGCATCATGGCGCACATCGACGCCGGGAAGACCACCACCACCGAGCGCGTGTTGTTCTACACGGGCGTCTCGCACAAGATCGGCGAGGTGCACGAGGGCACGGCGACGATGGACTGGATGGAGCAGGAGCAGGAGCGCGGCATCACCATCACGTCCGCCGCCACCACCTGTTTCTGGAAGCGCAACAACGTCGAGCACCGCATCAACATCATCGACACGCCCGGCCACGTTGACTTCACGATGGAAGTCGAACGTTCCTTGCGCGTGCTCGACGGCGCGGTCGCCGTGTTCGACGGCGTGGCGGGTGTAGAACCGCAGTCGGAAACGGTCTGGCGTCAGGCCGACAAGTACGGCGTGCCACGCATCTGCTTCATCAACAAACTCGACCGCGCGGGCGCGAGCTTTCAACGCTCCTTCGATTCCATCATCACGAGACTCGGCGCGAACCCCGTCGCCATCCAGATTCCCATCGGCGAGGAAGACGGCTTTAAAGGCGTCATCGATCTCATCAAGATGAAGGCGCTCTTGTGGAACGACGAGACGAAGGGCGCGGAGTATGCGGTTGAAGATATTCCCGCCGGCATGCAAGCGGAAGCCCAAGCCGCGCGCGAAAAGATGATCGAATCCATCGCCAGCATCGACGATGATTTGACGAATAAGTTTTTGGAAGGCGAAGAGATCAGCGAAGATGAACTGCGCGCGGCTCTACGCAAAGGCACGATTGAGATCAAGATCGTGCCCGTCGTGACCGGCTCGGCCTTCAAAAACAAGGGCGTGCAAACGCTGCTCGATGCGGTCGTCGATTTCCTGCCCTCGCCGCTCGACATCGAGGCGATCAAAGGCACGAATCCCGATTCCGGCGAGGAAGAAGATCGTCCGGCTGATGAGAACGCGCCGTTCGCCGGTCTCGTCTTCAAGATCATGGCCGACAAACACCTCGGCCAACTCTCGTTCGTCCGCATTTATTCGGGCACGATCAAGGGCGGCTCCTACGCTTTCAACTCTGTCAAGGGAACGAAAGAGCGCGTCGGTCGTCTGTTGCGCATGCACGCGAACAAGCGCGAGGATGTTGATGAGGCGAGCGCAGGTGAGATCATCGCCATCGGCGGCATGAAGCAGGTCACGACCGGCGATACCGTCTGTGACGAGAACAAGCCGATCATCCTCGAAGCGATGGATTTCCCCGCGCCGGTTATCCGCGTCGCCGTCGAACCGAAGACGCGCGCCGATCAGGACAAACTCGGCACGGCTCTGTCGCGGCTCGCGCAGGAAGACCCCAGTTTCAACGTCTCGACCGATCAGGAGACCGGCCAGACCATCATCGCCGGGATGGGCGAGCTCCACCTTGAGATCATCGTGGATCGCATGAAGCGCGAGTTCGGCGTCGAGGCCAATGTCGGCAAGCCGCAAGTGGCCTATCGCGAGACGATCACCGCGCCCGCGCCCGGCAAGGAAGTTTACAAACGCCAGACGGGCGGCCGCGGCCAGTTCGGCCACGTCGAGATCGAGATCGAACCCGCACCGGGCGAAGGCTTCGTCTTCGAGAACAAGATCACGGGCGGCGTCATCCCGCGCGAATTCATCAAGCCGGTCGAAGAGGGCATCCGGGATGCTCTGCGCCGCGGTTTTCTCGCCGGTTACGAGTTGGTCGATGTGCGCGTGCGGCTCGTCTTCGGTTCATACCACGAAGTCGACTCCGACGAGCGTTCGTTCCATATCGCAGGCTCTTTGGCGTTCAAGGACGCGGTGCGCAAGGCCAAGCCCGTGCTGCTCGAACCCATCATGCGCATCGAGGTGGTGACGCCCGAAGACTACATGGGCGCGGTCAACGGCGACTTGAACCGCCGTCGCGGCCAGATCGAGAAGATGGAGCCGCGCACGGGCGGCGTGCAGGTCATCACGGCCTTCGTCCCGCTCTCGGAGATGTTCGGCTACACGACCGACCTCCGCTCGTCCACGCAGGGACGCGCCACTTCCACGATGCACTTCGAGCGTTACGATCAAGCTCCGAAGAACGTCGCCGAGGAAGTGATCGCGAAGGTGCAGGGCGTCGCGAAATAAGTTTGAGCAACACGGATAAGCGGGTCGCTTCTCTCGCTGAAATGACAGGCGTGGCGACCCATATAGACAAACTGACAAATTAAATTTGTAGGAGCGAGAGAAAAAGATGAGCAAGGAGAAGTTTGACCGTTCGAAGCCGCACGTCAACATTGGCACCATCGGGCACGTCGACCACGGGAAGACCACCTTAACGGCCGCCATCACGAAGGTTTTGGCCAAACACAACCCGAAGATCACCGTGCGCGCCTTCGACTCCATCGACAACGCGCCGGAAGAGAAGGCGCGCGGCATCACCATCGCCACCGCCCAC
>JAIVJZ010000060.1 GCA_020199775.1 Acidobacteriota bacterium | reverse complement strand
CGCCCGCAAGCAGGGTTATTCCCTACTCTACTCCTTGGAGCGCATGCTCAATGGCAAGCCGTTGACCTTCCCACAACCCGTAGTAGTGTCCAGCTAATCCTCTTCGGATACGTGAATAGTTACCATTAACTACCCTCTTCAACTATAAAGGATTATTCCCTCTTAATGATCTTAGCAGTCGTAGGTGCAAACTGAACTCAAAGCCCCAAATTTGTTTGCCTAGAGGTTGGCATCAAGCTGCTGACTATTGTTGGCTATGACTTGACATATAAAGTAGTTATGATTAGCCTTCGGCTGTTTTATTCTCATCGCGACCTCTAGTAAGTCGCATCAACGTGCTCATGTCTTCCGGCGAAAGCCTTACCGTCGTCGGTATAGCCTTTAAATCTTTGCCCGCAGTGTGTTGTCTCAACTAAGAGTGCGCCTGACGGGTCGTCTCACTCTTCACAAGTCTGTAACAATCTTAATGAGAATCCGTCCTACCTATTGACGGGTATATTCTTAAAGGTATAGGATGCTTATGGCTCCCCCGTGGAGAATCCGGTATTACAAGGCCGAGGATGGAACGATTCCCTTCAAGGGCTTCATTAATCGGCTCAAAACACGACAAGAACGTGCGAATTGTTTCACTTGGATTGAGATGCTGAATATACTGGGGGACAAGCTAAATGGGAATCAATACCTCACTCACCCCAACGGCATGCGCGAGATTCGCGATAAATCTATGCGTATTTTCTACGTCTGTGATGATGACTATATTGTTATCATAGATGGGTTGCTTCCTATGCAGGGAAACGAGCACTTTGACGCCATATGCAGAAAGGCTAAGGATTATGCCGGCTATGACTAAATTAGCGAGGACGAAGGCCGCCAAGACGACGAGCGAGCGGATCGAGAAACTACTCGACGACGGAAGTAAAGAGTTTGAGGAATTAGTCGGGCAGCGCCTACATGACCTCCTAATCGAGCAGGATATAGCCTCGCTGAGGCAGAAACGTGGATGGTCACAGTCTAAACTCGCCGCCAGAGCGGGCGTTAGTCAGCCATTCATTGCCAAACTTGAATCCGGGAACTTTAAGAATATCGAGTTGAAGACCCTCGTTCGCATCGCCGCCGCCCTTGATGCCTCTCTCGAAATCAATATGATAGGCCGGCACGAGCATCCTAATATCCTCGCACGCTCAAAGGCCTCCAGCCGCCTGAACACCTAACTTAGTCGCATAAGTCAATGCTCCCTAAAACCCTCGGTTATCGCCAAGGGTCGCTTCCCCCTGCTCGCCTGACATATCTACAAGGCAATACACAGTCGATCAAGGGTCTTCGCGAACTGCTTTTCCGAAAAAATGTAAAAAAAGTGTTGACGGATATACATCTTAGTATATACTTTTAAAAGCATCTCCCCAGAGCCTCCAGCGACCCCTCGCCGCTGGCACAATTCGTCCCATGATTTAGATGACATCAGAGGAGCGCCATGTTTACCCAACCAGAGAACAGGTCGAAGAGCAAATTCGGCTCAGTCTGTTCCTTTAAACCATTCGGCACAAATCTACTCACGGACAAGGCCGCTGGATGGTTCAGAACCGTCTTTGTCCTTGTCTGCATCATGGCTGCAACCGAGGCCATCTCTTGGGGATATATCGGCTCGACTTTTTTCACTGGAGTCATGGGTTACGTATGCGCCGTGCTCGTTGGCTGTTTCATGTTTTGCTTAGTGTTTGCCACCGACGCGACGCTCATGACACTGGACCGCGCCAACCCTTCCTATGAGCAGCAATTGTATGGTGAAAAGCGCGATAAGATGTCGCAGGCGAAGGCCATTGGTGCTGTCGTAGCCCGCATCGCGATCGTGTTCGGATCGATGCTCGTTACCGCGCCCTTCGTGACGCAGATGATTTTCAGCCGCGATATCAAACGACAGATCGAGTTCGACAACAATGCGGTTATCACGGAGACCCGAACCACTATCGAAAGTCGTCACAACGATAAGATCAACGAAGTTGAGAAGTCCCTGAATGAGCAGAGAGACCTGCATGTGAAAGAAGTTGGGGCCTGGGTCGGCTCCGTAACGGGCAAGCGCGGTGACGGGCCGACAGCCAAGGCCATCCAGAAACGCATTGAATCAATTGAGAATGATCTACAGGTGCTCAAGTCAGCCCGCAAGACTGAACTCGATAGTTTCGAGATGGCCTTAAAGGAGAACAACTACTCGGAACTCAAGAACCGGTGGGGGTTGATCTTGGCAGACTCTTCTCCTCTCACCAGGGGAGAGATGATCAAAAAGATAGAGTCGACACCAGGTTTCAGGAGAACAGAGATCGCGATCCAGTCGCTCCTCGCATTCCTGTTCGTCTCCCTCTTAATACTCAAGTTCTTCCAGTCCCGCTCCGTGAAGATATACCTGAGCGAGGCGCTCCAAGACGAGTGGCTGAGGTACAAGGCAGGCGCTTTCAATGGTTGGCTTGAGGCAGGTGATAATTCCCGCGCGCAGCCGTGTTCTATGACGCCCTTCAGGTTCGAGGACATGATGACCCATGTGTACCCGATCCAGCGAGAGATGTTCCTGTCGAGAGCTGGGGAAGAGGTGTCGAAGCAAGAGGCGCTCAACGACAGTCAGGAATTACTCCAGATCAAAGAAGGGTTGCGCCATGACCTCGAAGGCCGTATCGGCGACTCACGCGACGCGATGGCCGCTATCGATCAAAAGATCAAAGCGGCGGCGACGGAGCACGAGTCGGTGCTCTCCGATGTAGAGGCCAAAGAGGCAGACCTTGAAAAATATACCTGCGAGTACAAGGAGTTCGAGCGAATCTTTATGACCGACGGTGATAGTCATCAGCCGGTGTCGCCGAGGATGAAGCGCGTACTAGAACGATTGGCGAGTTCCGCCGATCATGCGCAACTTCAGATGGAAGAAGCGCAGAAAGGGATGGCCGCTCTCAAGGAGCGTGCGGCGTCCGGCCGTGCGGCTCTAGGCGCTCTGCGCGCTGAGCGTGAGACGCTTCGCAACCGCCTTGCCGACGACTTAGCCACGCTCGACGCGGTGCAGGATGAAATCATCGCAATTAAGGTGCATCGGCTTGATGAGATCAAGGCGAAGAGGCAAAAGGGTTACGGCAGCGAGTCACGCGCGGAAGCAGCGAGTGAGAGCGCGCGACGACGCCAAGCCTGAATGATGTTATCAGCCAAGAGGTGCGCGCCGGTACTCAATGTGCAGGGCTCATCCATAAGCGAGCAGACGATCAAGGGGAGGTTCTGTTAATCGGGCACCCGCGCTTGCACAAGCGCGGGTGCCCGCGGGAGTTTTTGAGTCTTAACTACAGCACAACGGGAGGTGTGCATTATGAGAACATTTCAGCGAATCGTTTCTGTCGCTATCAGCGGCGCGCTGGCAGCAGTTTTTATGTTGGCGCTGCTCGTCGCTTCGGGCTCGACCCATGACGACGAGGCTCCAATCTTCATAGCTCATAACAAGGACAACAAGTCGGATAAATCCGACAAGCAGGATAAGCCAGAGAAACCTGAGAGGAACGACGGGGGCAAGGGGGACGGCCCGAAGGGCGACAAAACAGTCGACCGTCCCGGCGGCCCGGTCTACGCGTAGATTGCGGGTTTAAAACGCAGGCGACACAAACTCGGTTGCCTGCCTCGTAAATTGTAAACGAGAAGCTCTGCGGGCTGACTTGCGGCGCCCGACACTGCTGTCAGCCCACATGAGCTTGTTCACTCAACCGGTTTCGCACAGAGGTAGATTAATTATGGGTAAGAAACAAAAACACCGCCGCCCCAAGATTAATTCGCATCGCGCAGCCACCAGCGAACCGACTGCCGCGCATCTTCAGGCGGAAGCTTCCGCGAAAAGCAACCGGCTCAGTTCTCTGCTTCAACCTCTGCGAAAATTCTCGTTTTTTTCAAATACTACCCCCGACAAGGGGACGGAAAAAACTGAGACTCAGTTATCTAATTTGCCGTCCAGAATCTTAAAAGCGGGCGTCACCTTCCTCACGGTCGCGCTCATAACCGTCATCACTTCAGTTCTATTCCTGGATGTCTTTAAGAAGGACACTGTGGTAATCGAGCCCTTCCACATCAGTTCGGAACTTCAGAGCAAGGGATATAACGATGAACTGGTCGCAGGCCACATTGCTCATCAAATCTCCGTGATGATTCGAGAGATGAAGAGCATTAAGAGGTCGCAAGGATTCGACCTGCCCCTCTCGACGAAACTGCCCGACATCCAGGTGCCGGCGACCAACGTTTCGGCCAAGAATATAATGCGATACATTCAAGAATTCCCGCCGCTTCGATCCTTCAAAAGGAGTTTCGGCCTCAATCCCATCCGAGTTGAAGGCCAAGTTTTGTTGCTAAACGAAGAGGTGAAGATAGACCTTCGCATCGAGCAAGATAACGACGGCGACCAGCCCGCTCAGGCGAAAACATTTACCGGGAACGTGAAGAACATAGAGCCTCTCTTTGTCGAGATCAGCCAATATATCATGTCGTATGCCGAACCTTATCTCTGGGCAGTTTACCTGTATCAGAAAAAGAGGCCGGATGAGTCGCTCGCGCAAATCCAGAACTACCTGCATCAGAATTCTGCCGACAACGCCGACATGGCTCTTAGCCTGTGGGGGCTGATCTTGCTCGACCAGGAAAAATACGACGAGGCCATCGCCAAATTCGAAGAGGCGACAAAGTCCGTCGGGTCTGTGGGGAAAAAGCGAGAATTGGTAGCCGCTTACAACAATTGGGGGCTGGCGCTCTTACACCAGCACAAGATCGCAGAGGCGATGAGCAAGTTCGACGAGGCCATCCAGCACGACCCGAATCACGCGTTGACTTACAACAACTACGCGAAGGCTCTCTTAGAGCGGAAACAAAATAAGGAAGCGATAGAAAAGCTGAAACAGGCTTTGAGGCTCGATCCTAACCTAGCGGCGGCCTATTACAATAAAGCCTACGCCGTCGCTGAAGAGAAACCGGAAGACGCCATCGCGCTATACCTGACGGCGATCAACATCGATCAGAACTTCGCAGAGGCGTACAACCGTCTCGGACTGCTGCTGGCCGACGGTATCGAACCGCCCCGCATGAAGGAGGCGTTCGAGAAACTTAACAAGGCTATTGAGTTAAACCCGAACTACGCCTACGCCTACACCAATCGCGCTCTCGCGTGGGCGAAACAAGGAAACTTCAAAAAAGCAATTGCCGATGCGGAGGAAGCCGTCAGGTTGTACGAGAAGCAGTTGGAGTCAAGACGAGGCGACAACGATTTTGTCGAGGCTTACGCCAGAGCGTACAACAATCTCGGTTGGTATTATGAAGAAGAAGGTGAGTTTGACCGGGCGGTGGTAAATTATGAGAAGGCCATCAAGATTAACCCGAAGTATTTTTACGCATATGTCGGCAAGGGCGACGCGCTGCTGAAGGCAAAGCGATTTGACGATGCGTTAGCGGCTTATGAGTTCGTGACTCGACAGCCGGAAGCGGACGAGCGTAGCCGCTTTGCCGCGTATGAAGCTATGGGCCTGGTGTTTTCTGAAAGAAGTCGCCATCATGCCCTTACCGAAAAGAGAGAAGACATTGAGTTAGCAATATCAATGTTCAATGAGGCGCTAATAATAACGCCGAACGCAAAAGAGGTGCTGGATAAACTGGCAAAAGCCAAACACGATTTAAGTCTTATACAGAGGAAAGCCAAATGATTGTGCCGGAGTGGTATTAGTAAGTTACGAAAACTCTCTAACTTCAATGAGACGTGATAAACGTCTATCCGGTTGACGGAATTTCAGAGGGGAAGCACCATGAACGATTTAGAAATCAACAAGAACGAAGCGGCTCGGATAGGTGAAGATATTAGTCGCCGCTATCACAAACTTGATAAGTTAATAGCAGACAAGATTAACCTTGAGTTTGAGAGACGCGCGGGTGAACTTAAGAGACCTGACCCACTACTTGCTATACCAGACAGATTTGCCAACTGGTTCCGAAATCTTACGTTGAAAGCAAAGACTTTTTATTCCGTGATTCTGACGATTCCCGGCCTGACATTTATTGGCGGTTTAATGCTCAAAGCATTATCACCAGCCTTGCCCGACTCGCTATTTTCAATCGAAGAGATTCTATTAGGTGTTCTCTTTCTTCAGTTATTAATCGTGTTCGTGCTTTATTGGATTATTCCAAAACCTAAGACTCAGATCACCCATACAATTGGGGAGATTGGCAAACAAACGGAAATCGAGACTGAAAGGGTAAAGAGTGATTTTCAACCCATAAGATATCGCAGAGCGAATAAGATAGCGGTAAAATTTTATCGGATATGGAAATTCGCCTGGCTCTCTTGGGCAATCTTATATTTTGCTTGGGGCTGCATAGCTTTATTGGCTGTAATACCCGCAGAGCCTTCGCTTATCTTTAATGTGCCAACTGTTCAAAGACTTCTGGAAATATGTGCACCTATTACAAATTTTTTTAACAACTTAACCACAGTTTTTCTCATCTTGTGTTTTAGAGAGCTTGCATTCCCAACAGAGCCTGAAGAGTCGAGTTTAGGACACCCGTTTTTTATTCTATTGACGATAATTGGCTTCGCCGCCGTATTAGAGTTTATTAGCGTCAATATTGAGCCTCTCCGTTCAATTGCGGTGGTTTTAGGTTGGGGCGGTAGTTTTGCCGCGGGGGTAGTCATTGCTCTTCTAATAGGAAGGCTCGAAAGTAAGCTCATTGATCCCCCTTTAATCCTAATCGTGATGCTTTACCTGTACGCTGTAATGCAAGCAACAATTGTTCTCTTCCCAGGTGATTTGGAGTTAATGATCACCCTGACAAGCGCAGCATTGATATTTAAAGTAATATTATTTCTATTGATATACTGGCTGTTAGATAGTAAGGTTCTGATTTTCTATCTAGCAGAAATTGGTGTGCGTCATGAAACCATCGAACTTAAAAGGAAGGCATTTGTTAAGTTCTCCCAAAGCAAAAATCTAGACATAATTTGAGGACGCTACTCCATAAAATGACTCAGGTGTGGAATCGAACAGGACAGTATGATTGAAGTGTCTACAATAAAGACCGATTAAGTCAATAACATGGAGATTTGGTTGTATAACATAACTTAATAGTTTGTTTGTATTGACCCCCTTTCCTTTTACATCTTCCCGTTGATATTACTTATCTCTTAGCTTAATTCTGCAATATTACAGGTGTCAAAAAACTGTAGTTTCCTGACACCTCATATCCAGCACTTAAACCATCATAAAATACTGGGGGGTTTATACTCGTTCCCACAGAGGTTTTTTGACACCCTATTTATAACCACATGATAAGAGTTGGAATCTACGCCTGCGTTTCCACCCCTGACCGGCAAACGTTGCCGCTGCAACTCAAAGCTATGCGGCAGTACGTCTGCCAGCGGAAGTGGAAACTTGTAGAAGAAATCGAAGAGATGGGCTCGGGCACGAACCAACGACCGAAGCACGAAGAGTTGATGAAGTCTGCGTGCTGGCGTGGGATGAGCGCAATTGTCATCTGGAAGCTCGACGCTGGGATGGCCACTCCCTGACATGAAAGTGTCGCGATTAGGTATGCAGGTATAGCGGGGCATTTAGGTGATGCGAACGGGACAGTTGAGTTCTTTTGTCTCGCTCATTAAATCCTAACAGATCAGGCATTACTTAGACTTAGATATTTAGTAGCGTAAAATTACTTATTCTTAGAGCGAGGGGTAACTCCACAAGCCCACATCATCAACTAGCCTGATCTACGTGGAGGACATATGGTCAGAACAGTAGGAATCAGCTTCAATTTAGGGCTCAACGACGGCGCCGGTTTGAACATCGGCGATGTAATCGAGCGCCGGTGGCAGATCATGGATGTGCTGCAGGATGGCGGGATGGGCATTGTGTACAAAGTCTATGACAAGCGAGATAAATACTACCTGGCGGCCAAGACGTATAAAGGCGAACTCTTCGCCCAGGACACTAAGATAGCTGAAAACTTTGTGAAGGAAGCTCTGGTATGGGTCGGCATGTCCAGCCACCCGCATATTATTAATGCCCGTTTCGTTCGGGAGATAGAGGGTAAACCGTATGTCTTCTCCGAATTCATTGAAGGAGGTAGTCTGAGGCGGTGGATTGGAAAACCAGTCCTCACGCATGACTTGCGGCAGGTAGTTCAGTTCGCGGTTAATTTCTGTAACGGGGTGCTCCATGCTCGCTCACAGGGTCTAACAGTACACGGCGATATCAAGCCGGAGAACTGCCTGATAGGAGAGGTCTCGCGCGCCGGTGAAGTTGTCATCTCGGTCGGGTTGGTTCAGGCTCCGAACCCCTATTTAATAAAAATATCCGACTTTGGTTTAGCCAAGAGTCTGAGCGACCATTTAAACACCGAGAGTGAGCCGGAAGGGGTCGAGGAGTCGCCGGGCAACGATCTCGACGTTAAGCAAGCCGCGTTTCGATGGGTGGGAACGCCTCAGTACATGGCCCCCGAACAGTTATCTACTTTAACGGACAAGGCGGTGGCTATGTCGGTGCGGTCCGACATTTACTCATTCGGCGTCATGTTGTTTGAAATGGTAACAGGGAAATTACCGTTCGAGGGGCAGACCGTATCACAACTGCTTTTGCAACACACCGAACAGACGCTGCCCGCGCTGATTGACTCCGTACAAATTAAAAGGAAGCGGACTCCCAAAGTCATCAAAATACTTAGAGAATTAAATGATGTGATTGTTAAATGCCTGGACAAGAATCCGAGCCGGAGGTTCGAGGGTTTTGAAGATGTCCAGAATCAATTAGAAGCAATTTATGAGGGGGCTTGGGGGCCTCTGCCCAAATTCATAAGCCCCGAGATGAATACCGCAAGAATAAACAGGGGATATAGTTTGATACAACTCGGGCGGTTTGAAGAAGCCATCACGTTGCTAAAGGCAGTGCTTGAGAATCAGGATGAAGTTAAGTCGCAGCTACCTGATATTTTAAGAACGGTATCAGACGAGCTGGATGACAACGGGAAAGCCCACATCATGTTTAATATCGGGGTCGCTTATGAAGAGTTGGGACATCACGATGAGGCATTAAATTATTATAATCTGGCGCTTGATTTAAAGCCCGATTTTGAAATGGTCTGGGTTAACAAGGGAAACATGTTGGGGGACTCTCCCGAGGCAGGTGAATGTTTTGACGAAGCCCTCAGGCTTGATCCGGACGATATTAAAGCTTTAGTTGGGAAAGGCATTTATCTACTTCATCATGGTGATGCTGAGCAAGCAGTTGCTTGCTTCAGTCGCTCTTTAGAAATAGAACCGCGGGACACGGTTGTCTTATATAACATGGTTGATCCTCTATTACATTTAGGCAGGTATGAAGAGGCTTTGGATCATGCAGAACGGTTGCTCAGCATCGATCCCAGCGACGCTCAAGGGTGGGGCGTCAAGGGTTTGTCTTTGCGCTGCTTGCAACGTTACCCGGAAGCTCTCCAATGCTTCGAACGCGCCATTGAATTGGATTCTGACTCGGAGCTCGCATGGACGGACAGGGGGGCAGTATTGCTTGATCTTGAAGAATATGATGAGGCTTTTAAGAGTCTGGAGCGTGTGATTGAACTCAAGCCGGATAGTTACCACTCGTGGTTTAATAAAGGCTTAGCTCTATACAATTCAAATCGCTATGAAGAAGCAATTACTTATATTGATCGCTCTATTGAAATAGATTCGCGTCGAGCGTCGGCTTGGAATATTAAAGGCTTGATTTTATCCTCCGCGGGTAGATACCCGGAGGCCATCGAGTGCTTTGAGAGTGCAATCGAGCTTGATCCGGAAGATAGCACCCTCTGTTACAACCAAGGTATTGCCATATTAAAACTGAGCGAAGTCAAGGATCTATTGAATTGGGTGGCGTGTCACTGGCGAATCTTGAACATGCACATCGGTTAGGATACGCGAATGCGTTCCCCGCCATCGAGCATATAAGCAATTGGAGCCAACAGTTAGAAAAGTAAAGTGAGGCGAAGGTAGAGAGATTCGTATCGCCGAACAGGCGCGGGGCGGTTCAGGCCACGCCGGCGGTAACAATTACTCCGGCGGAGTCTTAAAGATGCTTCCGTTTTTTAACGTCGGAATGCGAGGCTTCTGTTCGTCAGGGGTGTTGATGACGGTGTCAACTAACAGGGCAAACTTCTCCTCCCCCAACTTCATCCTCAAATCCCCCACCGTAATGGAATCACTCCGCAGAAATCCTAACAGGATGTGCCTGGTAGTCACCAAAGGGCTGCGCTCTTGAGAGGCGATGTCTGCGCCAACCCTGATACTCTCCAGTTCACTCCAACTGAAGTCGCGCCAACGATAACCTTCAGCACCTTCCTCTGAAACCCCTTTCGCCAATCGCGGCAGTTCCTGCTCTACATATACTTGAAGACTCCTGACGACCTTGCCGGCCAAACCCGCGACAACCTCGTCGAAACATCGCCGGGCAAAACCGTCAGGGATTTGTAAGAGGGCAAGTAAAAGGTGCGGCGTCAGATACTGAAGGCCGGTCTGCCTGCACCTTGTTTTGGATGCCTCGATGGCATCGAGTAAATTCCGGGCGAATTTTATTGAAGCGCCTGCCGCGTGATCCTGTGAAGCTTCGAGGATCTCAGTTTTGGGAGTCTTAGGAGGTGCCGCCTCAATTTTAACCTTGGTGCCTGGACGGTTGGCACGCCTCTCAGGAGTACCGGTTAATCGGGCGAGCAACTGCAATAGTATTTCTGAGATTGTTTTGACGCTCGACTCGGGCGTGACATAGAGACTGTGCTTTAGGTGCAGCCCGTAAGGCACATCCACCCCCGACGCGTCCAAGTAAATTGGTACCAGCCGGTGTCGCTGCTTACCCTCCCGCGCCATTGCCACTGCCGAGGCGATCTCTTCCCTCGCGTAGTAGGCGTCATCCACATTCGAAGAGATGAGAACGAGTGTGACGCGGGAATTACGCTGGGCAAACGCTACCTCCCGGACCCAGTCGTCACCCGGTAACAGGCATTCACTATCGAGGAACACGCGGCTGTGTAGAGCGAGGAGGCCGTACAGTTCCTGCGCAGGCAGTTTATCTTTGCCAGAATGGGCGATGAAGAAATCCCAATTAACATTCTCCGGTGAGTCCTCATCAGAGGTCGGGCTCTTTGCATCGCCCCTTCCAACAACAATGGAGTCTAAAATCTGCCCTACGCTCTCGTACTTTAAGAACCCGTCAAACGCCTTATCATCAATGTTTATTGTGGCCCAGCCGTCAACGCCTTGGCCGTATGTCGTCCCCGAGTCGTGGAAAATCCCGAATTCTGATAAGTCTTTAAACGCACACGCAACCTCCTCCCGCGGTAGCCTTGTGTCTTCAGAAACATAGTTAACGGCCACGCTCCTAATCTCATAATTACTCGCCAACAAGTTACGAACAGAAAGTATGACCATGTCGGCATGTTTTACTGATTCGCTCGACGGGTCGCATAGGCCGATACCTAGTAAAGTGATCTTATCTTCATGTTTGAGCAGCCTTGAATCTATTTCGGAAGGGTTAAAGTCTCTTGGCAGTCTGTCCCTCAGTTCTACCTTCAGACCTCTGACGGTGACAGGTTGGCCGTTCCGCAGCTTGGAGCAAATCGTCCCTAGCCAGAGCTTTTGAGGCTCGGTTAATTGTATCTTCGGTTTGCTATCAACCATTGTGATTAGGTCTGCGAAGGGTGAGAGTCTTACTGCTTCTTCCCGCCTTTCTTACTTCTACACAGCGAAGGCCGAGTTCTTCCTCCGACCTTTACTTCTTACTGCCTTTCTTACCTTCCTTCTTAGTTGACGCCTGTCAGCTCTTCTACCCGATTCACTTGTTAGCCAACGTGAGACTTACGAAGGATATATGAGGAGGTGGGTCAGGTGTCAATGATTAGTCAGTAAGCCCCGATCAAACCGTCCTCGGACAGTTTGAAAATAGGCAATGTTGCGGATTTATCCAAGGTGGAAAGTGGCTCACGTGAGCTATTTTGGTTGCGTTACAAAGATTGCTTTAGGGTAGAGGAGGTCCTCAAGGACTCTGCGCCTATGTGGCCACATCGAACAGACCTGTGGATGGGTACAATTACGGCTCCTTTGCCAACCCTAACGGGAGAACATCCAGTTCATCAGTGAAACCACCTTCTCCAAGATGGCTATGCAGATTTGCTCACTTTGCAAGTACTTTTTATACCGAAAGCACTACAAGTGAGGCGGTATCACTTAATCACGAGAAACGCATAACCGACCGGCGCGTATTCCGTACCCGCTTCCAGCGCGATTCTGTTAATGCCTTCTACAAGTAGCGCAGAGGGGACGCTAAGCTCCACCACCTTCCCACGGCGCGTATGCCTCACGGCTACCGCCTTGTTTATTACCTGACCGTTGAGCTTGACTGCGTACTGAGGAGGGAGGCCATTCAGGCCGAGCGGTACGCGCAGACGCAGCCTCACCTGTTTACTTTTGATGGTGAATGAAGCCGAAGGCTCATCTTCAATTCCCGCAGTACCTTCGAACGGGGAGAGTGATATGAGTTGGGGCGGCGGGGTGCTGCTTGCGCTGCGACTTCTGAGCTCTCGACGAACTTCGCCTGCCCTACCGAGTCATTTCCGTTCAATCGTTTAACCTGCCCCTTCCTCATCATGTGCATTGCCTCGACGCCTTCTATCGCCCGCTCGGCGGTGTGAAAGGAGCGGAAGCATTGCATCGCTCGCCACCTCCTGCGGATCGCGCGGTGGTCTTGCTCTATCACGTTGTTGAGGTATTTGACGCGGCGTAGCTTGCAGTCAAAGGGCAAGACCTTCTCTTCCACTGAGGCGGAGAATGCTTCTGGATAGTAGGCGTGCTTGTCTGTGCCGATCGTAAACGGCAGCCTCCGATGGTCAGCCCTCATCAGCTTCTTAAAGAAGCGTTTTGACGTGGAAACGTCGCGCCTGGCGCTAAGCATAAATTCGATTGTTTGGCCGGTGGCGTCTACTGCGCGGTACAAGTATTTCCACTCCGTGCCGACCTTCACGTAGGTCTCGTCGATGCGGTATGAGGTGCCAGTCATCTTCAGGTGCGGCCACATCCGCCTGTCGATCTCAGGGGCGTAACGCTGTACCCACCGCCAGACGGTCGTATGATCCACGGATAGCCCGCGCTCGCGCATTATCTCCTGGAGGTCGCGGTAAGAGAGCTGATATCTGCAATACCACCTGACACACAAAAGAATGATCGAAGGCTCGAAGTGCCGCCACTTAAACGGGGACTTGTTCTGCTTCACGAGTATGATTCCCGGAGAGTAATGTTCGAACTGGAGGGTGGATTATAGCTTACAGGCAATTCTTGCAATAGAGCCCTCTCGACGCGACTGGCGCGAGCCTCAAACACCGGGCATTGCTTTCTTGAGTGGCCTCAACAGCATAAGGAAGACGATCCCGATAAAGATGGCCATGCTTCCCAGCACCGCAAAGAACGTTGAGTGAAGCCAATGCTCCCAAAAAATTCCAATCACCGTGAGCTTATTACCGATGGCGGTGGCGATGAACCACCCTCCCATCATCACGCCGCGCATGCGGGACGGAGCAACCTTCGATACGAGCGATAATCCTAAGGGGGATAGCAGCAACTCGGCTAAGCTGATAACGCCGTAAGCGCTGATCAGCCACCAGGGTGATACCTTATAATCATACGGATTACTCCCTGTGATACTGGCCTCACCTACCTTCGCAGCGAAATAGAGTAGAAAGAATGAGAGCCCGACAAGGAGCATGCCGATAACCATTTTAGTCAAGGTAGAGGGCTCCAACCCCTTCTTGTCGAGCCAACCCCAAAACCAGACGAGCGGCAAGGAGAGCGAGATGACCCAAAACGGATTGATAGCGTTCGAGACCGTGCCCGAGACACTCCAGTCAGTGTTGGCGTCAGCCCAGTATGTCAGCGTCGAGGCGTTTTGGTGAAACACCATCCAGAAGACGATTATGACGAGGAAAACGACGATGAGCGCGCCGATGCGTCGCCGCTCCGGGATGGCGCTCAAAGGGCTCAGGTTAACAATGTTCTGAGGCGTAGCATCGCCCGACGTGGCCGACTCATCCGCCATCATGAGTCTCGACTGATTGGGCGGCCTGTCCTCGTCGCTCTTTGGGAACCGCCACATGATGGCGACCGCGATGACCATCACGAAGGCTGCGACGCCGAAGGCCGGGTGATAACCGAACTTTTGCTTGACGACCTCCATCGCGATGGGCGCGAGGAAGGCTCCGATGTTGATGCCCATGTAAAAGATGTTGTAGGCGCGATCCTTGAGGTGGCTGCCCTCCGGGTAGAGGTTGCCGACCATCGCTGAGACGTTCGGCTTGAAGAAGCCGTTGCCGATGACCAGACACGTGAGCGCGGCGTAGACGGCCGTCAGCGAGCGGAACGAGAGCAGAGCGTGTCCGACCATGAAGAACAGCCCGCCGATCATCACCGCGCGCCTGTAGCCGAGTTTCCAGTCGGCGATGATGCCGCCCACGAGCGGGCTCGTGTAGACGAACATCAGGTACCACGAATAGAGGGTCGTGGCCTGCTCGGCCGTCCACCCGAAACCGTCGTTCGGGTCTTGGAGGTAAAGCGTGAAGAGCGCCAGCATCGAGTAGAAGCCGAAACGCTCGAACGTCTCTGCGGCAAACAGTAAGTAGAAACGTTTCGGGTGTATGTCTTTAACGGAAGCGGGGTCTGCCTCTTTTTCGCGGCCTGCGTCGGCCTGGACTCTCGGTGCTACTCTGACCCTGTCGTCGGCGACCGCATACGCCTTTAATCTTTTATACAACGAGGCCGGAATTTGCAGATCGATGGGAGACAACAAAGCCTTCTTCAATCTCCTCAATACCATGTTGACCCAGCCCGGGACTCGCGGCGATGAATCTCCTCCCAAGCTCCCCTTACGCGGTGGCACCTTCCCTATCTCCATCTCAATTTGCCGATTGTCCAGCGGGTCAGAGCGGCGTGGGGGGAGGTTCTTGTTCAATAAGTCTATGATCGACGAATGTATGGCCTCCTTTTTCTCGGCATCCAGTTCGTTAATTAAAACAGCGCGGTAGTCATCCGGGATCGAGCCGTCTTGGAACCACTGCAAGTGAGTTAATTTCAGAAGATTCTCTTCCGTCAGGAGGCTTCTCCCCATGCACGGAAACGAGCCCAAAGACAGAGTTAAATCCCACTTCAGTTCCGGGACATAAGCGCAGGCGCACAACCACTGGAAGAGTTCTTCTCCCAAATACCGACGCATTAGCCTCACGACCTCTGATTGATCGTATATGTCGGGCGGTTCCTCGTTGTCGTCCTGCGAACGGCTTTCAAGGTTCGGCCTCTGTCCAGTTTCAAAGTAGTCAGCCACAGACAATAAGCCGGCGGTTGTTGCCGGGAGTACAATGAAATGACGGCTAAGGATCACTTCCCGCGCGCCCCACAGGGCAACGGGCTGAGGTGTAAGTAGTAGGCGCAGCTCCCAGCCTGAGAAGGCCGCGCTCTGACCGTGCAGCCTTCCCGTCAGAGGATCGAACATCTCCTTGCCGGTGCTGAAGATTAGTAGCCGATGACCGGGAAATTGTCGTCGCAACCTCTCCAGCGAGATGCTTTCCCGTCCGGTTTCGCTATAACAAATGCGTGGGTCGGCTTCATAAAAGTAACGGCGGATGTTAACGCCCTCTTCTCCCAAGCGCCCCGTTAAGTGGTCGAAGAGGCTGGCCTGATGATCTCGCATCGATGCCCGTTCTATCAATACAAGGTATTGAGGCGGTCTAGTGAGAGGTTTGTACCGGAGGATCGGGAAATCGGCTGCCTTGATGGTCTCTGAGATTGTCGCCTTGATGTCGAGATGATGGTGGTCGCCCGTCTCGTGCCGCCGCAGAACGCGTGCGGCTGCGAAGAACTCTTCCGAGCTATAAATAATCGGACTGTGAGAATCGATTTTGATAGGCCAAGTAAATAGCGGATTGTCGCCCGACCTCCTTTGCAGGGCAAGCAGATTGTCCCTCGACCCGAACCACTCGTAGATGAGGTACGCGGTGCAGAGCAGAACGCTCAGCGCCACTAGAATGGACGCGATGTTGGGCTCGAATAATGTTGGCGGGGTATCCAACAGTAGAGAAAACGGGTTGAAGGGTTTTCGTCCCGCGATGAGGGAACTGTAGTATTGCAAGAGGCCGACTGCGACTAAGATCAGGACTAGCGCCGCCAGAGCCCGGCCGATGAGTCGAAGTGCGTTGAGTCGTCTTTTCGTCCGGCGGGTCCTCTTTATCGAGGGGGCGTGGGGAAAGACGAGCTCTTTGGTGGCGGGGAGTTCGACGTTTTCGAAGAAGGCGTCGAATGCTTGATAAAACTGCTCCTGCTGAGCTTTACTGGTCGCAATAATCGGGCAGAGGATGGTCTTCAATTCGGCCGGGTGGCCGTGTCCGGCCAGCTTCGCTGTCAGCTCATACACACGCCAGAAGTGATCAACTCCGATTGAGAAACCTCGATTGCGCAAAAAGATTAAGAACTCGCCAAACAGCGGTGGCCGATCACTTCTTGTTTGAGACTCGCTCATTGTATGTCCTCGTTATGAGGTCTTTGTCCTCTTTACTTTTTGCCAACACTGCGTATGTCAAAGATATCGCTTCCAGTTGTCCGGGCACATCCACATCAATATCTAATCTTTCCAGAATCTTAATCCACGCAAGCAGTTCTGCTGTCGCCGGCTTCTTGCGTAGCGGCATTTTGCGAATCATCTCAAAGTGCTCGACCGCCCTGCCCAGCCTCCGGAGTTTGAAGTCGGGGCTCAGTTCAAGCCGCTTCCTTACTATTTCTTGCAAACGTTCGTTTGAAGGGAAGGGTATGTAATAGAAGACACACCTCCGCAGGAACGCGGCCGGTAAATCCTTCTCGCTGTTGGTCGTCAAAACGACTATGGGTTTGTAACGCAGGTCAGCCTCGAAGGTTTGCCCGGTCTCCATAACTCTGAAGGACATGGTCTCGATCTCGTTAAGTATGTCGTTGGGCATTTCCCGAGGAGCCTTGTCAATCTCGTCGATCAATACGACAGGCCGCACCGCCCCGACATCCCTGTAATCCTCATGCAGATACTTGTTGATCCCCGCCCGCCGCGCGTCGTCGGGGGCGAGAGTCAACAGAACGGCTAAACCCAACGCCTCATAAGTTATGTATTCTCTTTTGTCCAGATGCTTGTCGGGTACCCGCGAGTCTTGAAAATGGCGCAGCGCATCGTACTGGTAGAATAAGTCTTTCGAGACAGAGCTGTTTTTTGTGTAATAGGTTAGAGGGCTCGTCAGGCGGCTTTGGCCGAGCTGGTGAGCGATGCTATAGGCGAGTTGGGTTTTCCCCGTCCCCGGTTCCCCCGAGACAAGTAGCGGCTGACCTAACAGCAGGGACACGTTCACCGCGTCCGCAAGGGACTTGTCCGCCACATAGTTCTCCGGCGATTCCTTCGAGGCGGCCTCTTCGAACGGAGGCAAAGAGACGCCCCGCTCCGAAATAGTCTTGCCGCCGGGCACGTAAATCCTAAAGTCATTCGGGCTCGACATAATTCATCCTCTCATCAAATCCAAATTTACGCTCCCGAGAATTGAATTAACGATGGTCTTCAGGAAAGGCTCGATCTCGACCATTCTCTTCGGCCTCCGTGTCTGGCCGGGTTGGTCGGCGAATAGCCGCGCAATCCAGTGGAGCCTCACGTCTTGAGAAAACAAATTGTTGTGTGTGAACCACTCCAGCACGTCTCCGTCGCTGACCATACGGAGTTTTGGAAGAAGCTTGATGTGACAGCCCTTTCGTTGTGAACGCAAGACCCCTTGAAAGTCCTCGAACCAATCCTTGATAAAGCCCGTCTGCGCTTCCGGGTCGCCGTCGTCGCCTTCATCCTGATTTTCGGGGTACATGAGACTGAAGAAGATAATGCACCTCTTGTTCGACTCGTCGGCCGACATGTCAGCCCAGTAAGACAAGTAATACTTGAGAAGTTTTTTGCACGCCGGCCCCCACTGCTCAAGAAAGATTGTGTGTTGTATGACCACGACAGGGCGTTGCAGCCCCTCGTCCATGTCGTCCGTGCGCTTACGGACGAGTTCGTGGAAGGCGTTCGCCGAATAATCTGTTCCGAGGTAGCCCGAGTCCAGGGCGTCAAAGAGCAATGACAAGAGCCGATTCGTCAGGGACTTCTGCTCGCCCGAGTAGAACCAACTTCGAGGTCTTAGCCTGAGTGGGGGCAGGCAAGTGTCGCCCCATTTTTTCCGGGAGATGGGGATGATCTTTTCATCCACGAAGCGCTCGATTAAGCTGTCGTGGCAGTCCTTTCTGTCTCCGGGTATGAAGAATATCTGAGGGCGGCCGGAGTCCAGGTGGTCCTTAAAGAAGTTGCCGAAATCGGTTGTTTGTTCGCTACGATTACATGCCCGCGCAATGCCGTGTCCGAGCCTCGGCAGAGACTCGTCTAGTTGGTTGATAAAACTGTGACTCATCTGCTGTCGCTGGGACGACTCTTTTTCCCAGTTCGCGATCGCGGACAACACCCGCTCCGCCAAGTCGCGGGGCTCGGAAAAAAAATCGACTATTAGCTCCCCGCGCAGCCGCTCGCGGAAAGCGCGTTGCCTCTCCATCTTCGCATCCGTTTCCCGGTGGTTAAAGGGTACGGGAAAATCATCTGGGGCTAAGAAAACCAAGCACGGCTTGCCCTGACGGGTGGCGGCTTCATATTCAAGCTCCGTAAAGGACAGTTCGCTCGCTTCCGGGCAACTCCCGTGCAGGTGACCTGCAATGAGGACGACGAGATCGCACTCAGAGATTGTGTCCAGACAGAAGTCATCAGCCCGGCGCTCTCGGGCACCGAAGCTTTCCATGAACACGCAGCGATAGCCGTCCAGTCTTTCGATTGCTTCAAGTACGGCTTGACGGTATGAGGACAAGTCTTTGAATGTAGAACTTAGAAACACCCTTCTAGTCATCTGAGGCATTGCTGTTTAGTCCATTTCTTCAGAAATTTATGCTGAGTACAGGTCGGTTTCGCCATGAGATTCGGAGCAGCTATTAAGCCGTGTCGCAAGAGCCTGGTGAAGAACGGGATGGCGGTTAGCCGTTCCGGGTAACTACGGACGAGGGAAGCAAAACTAAAAGGCCAGATCGGCGCCCTCTAATTTCCAGAAGAGGTGTATTTGTAGTCAAGAAGGCTTTATACGTCAACAACTTTTTGAGGTTGTGATGTTATGAAGCAGGCACCTCCAGCTCACCTATGAGCTGCGATAAACTCGTGTTGCGCATGAGATCGCCAGGGGAGGTGCCTATGACAACGTATTGTGGCGTGGACTTCCACGCTCGTCAACAGACTATTTGTTATTGCGACACGGCTGACGGCCTCATTCAGTGTCGGGAACTGCATCACGACAAGGATGACGTTTGTGCCTTCTACTCTCA
>JAIVJZ010000059.1 GCA_020199775.1 Acidobacteriota bacterium | reverse complement strand
ACTCAGCGACAGACTACTTCGCGCCGGCGGAGTACGAGGCGCGCTACCAAGCGCAGTTGAAAGAGGCGGCGTGAGGCTCGCAAGTAGCCTTATCTCGCTGTCTATTAAACGGGGGTAGATTCACTTGCCTACTCTCATGATGGAGCACTTGCGCCGCTAACAAGGAGGCCTGGCATCTGCGGCAGCGTGGTGCTCGATGACGGATCACGCGCCAGGGACGCGCCACCAGTGGTCGGGTATGACCCGGGTGTCCGGGCTGTCCACCCGGTCTTTTGCCGGACGGACGGCGCAGGCTCCGGGTTCGCTTCACTGCCGGATGATCCGATGATGGTGGACGACTGGAGTTGTGCGAGTCCTTGACGAGTCGGGCTTCAAGTTCCGAGTTCCTGCCCAGGAGTTGAAAGTTCAGATGCTGCTGGTGTGCCAACTCCTAGCGGAGATGGATGATCTGAGACTCGAGACGGTCTATCTCCTCGGCCTGAGCATCGATAGTGCGTTGCTGCTGGTCTGGAGTTGGCTGACCATAGATAGCCTGGGTGCCCAGCGCCTGCTCAAACTGACGGATGAGGGCCGCCGGTCCCTTCAAATAAGTCTGGTAGATCTCATAGGCAGTCGGCATCAGCGCTCCCCGGCAACAGGCGTCACGAGAGGAAAAGCTTATAGCAACGGAAACTAACGGTCAGGTGTCGCGCAAGTCGCTTTTTTGCTGAACTTTAAGAGGGGTCCTGAACAGACACCGTCAACAATTTATTCGCAAAATAAGCATTATCGGAATTACCGCCAATTTGCGGCGATCGATTAAGGAAAATCTGTATTTTCACTGTTTCCAAGTATGAAACTTCGTGAAACTCTAGCCCTCAATAATACTTTTTGCGATCTATGGGGACAATCAGGAAGGACGATAAATACTTGAGTTAGGAGATGACAGGCGTTCTATCCAATGCTCGTTTTGTCACTATAATGGTTAATAGATAATAGATATGCCCCTTTTAGAAAGAATAGTGGTGTTGAAGATGAAAATAAGGCTTTATTCTAAGATTTAATTATGGTATAAGCCGTTATATAATGCCAAGGAAAGTCACTCCATTCTCAATTTCACCGAATCCAGTTTCACTTTACTTGACTGACGCACTTGAGGCTGCGCTCTTCAAGATTCGCTATTGCGTTGATTATAGGCAAGGTCTGACTGCTATTCTCGGTGATGTCGGGGTCGGGAAATCATCGCTTGTCAGGTATGCGCATGCAGAGTTGGATGCTCGAGAAGATGTAACTTCTATTCTGATTCCAACTCCTAACTTCAAAACCGATTATGCCTTTATTCAGGCCATTTCTCAGGCTGTGGGTCTTCCCTCGCGACGTAGTGTGCAGCAACACGAACGTGAACTTGAGTCATGGCTGGGCGAGCAGTTTCTAGCGGATCGCGCAGTTGTTTTGTTTGTGGATGAGGCACAAAAGTTGAGTACGAAGATGTTGGAACTCGTCAGATCGTTTCTCAACTTTGAAACAGACGAAACAAAGCTGATTCAGATTATCCTCGCGGGTCAGTTGGAACTGAGAGACCGGCTGCAAACAAAGAAGATGCGAGCACTCTTCTCCCGTCTAATAGCCCCAACTGTGCTCAGCCCGATGTCGCCTGCGGAAGTTGAGAAGATGATTCAGCACCGTTGTGATTACTGGAAAGTACCAAATCCCTTCCCTGCCGAGGCCATGCGGCGTATTTATCTACTCTCCAGTGGTATTCCCCGTGACGTATTGCGCATTTGCGGCACGGCTCATCAGATGTTGCAATTAATGGGGATTAAGGAATCTCCGCCAGAGGTCATCGACCAAGCATTCCAAGAGTTACAGTTGAAAGATGCTCAGGAAATTACGGAGGAAGTTGCCGTATGAGTGAACCCGTGAAAGTTCTGCCAATGGCTCAACTCTTACGGCTTGCCAAAGAGAAAGAGGCCAAGGAAAGAGCCGAACGTGAGTCAACACAAATTACCGCAGTACCGGAGTACTCCAGTACCACACCTATAGAAGAACAATTATCTGAAGCAGAGGCATTTACGAAGGATGACGCTTCGGATATTACCGAAGTACCGAAGTACCGGAGTACTCCGGTAATACCACGAGAGAAATTTTACAAGAAAGCTAACGAAGTAGCAGACCATATAGACCGGACTCTGACGCCTGCCGAGAGCAAAGTATTCGAGCAGCTTATCAGGTTGTCGATTGGCTTCAATAAAGAAATATGCCGTGTTCGGGTCTCCGTGCTGATGGAGCGCACTGGTTACACCTCTGATAAGACCGTGCGCGCCGCGCTTCGGGGTTTGGAGTTAAAAGGAAGAATAAAGCGGCTCTCGGCTAGAAACAGCCCTCTTGGAGACGAATATAAGATATTGGCATACTCCGGTAGTACCGGAGTACCGGAGTACCGGAGTACTGCGGCAGAAAATACTGCGGTACTGGGGTCAAAAATTACCGGACATTTAAATACAAGTATTAAAGATCAAAATACTGATGATGAGGCCTTCACCGAACTGGTTGAGGTCTTCCGGCAAATCACAAGAGAGCTAACGGGTAAATCGCCTGCCGCAACTGAGTCCCCAAAATGGAAAGAACTCGCGGAGGTGCTGATTGCTGAACTACGCATCTCCGCTGGTCGAACAACCATCTCAAGTGTTCCTGCATTTATGGCCGAACATCTGCGTCGTCGACTTTGGAAGATAGACAAAAAACAAGCAGTCCGAGAAGGGAAGGAGTTGCCCGACCAAATTTCTTCAACGCCCCAAGAAACATCTGCGGGTTGCCCCGACTGTTACGGCACCGGTTGGTGGTATCCGAATGGAATTGATAAAGGCGTGGCGAAGTGCAAACACCTTAAAATGTTAGAGGAAGGGAAGACTGAGGTCGAATGATCAACTTCAGAAAAGTTCGTGCGAAACTTATCCACGAATAACTTCCCCTCATGAACTTTCCGGCTTAAAAATAATGCTTATTTTTGCAACACGCCCTCGGCTGAACCCCCGGAGGAGGTGGTTGAGGTCTGGGCTGGGGACGACGAGCGGCACAGGCTCAAGCCGAGCCTGTGCCGCACATGTGCCGTGTCTGGTGCCGAAGTGTGAAGGGCGTTTGGGTCGTCCTAACTACCTTACGGGAGCGGTTCGACTCGGAGGTCATTCGGGTCTTTAGGGTTAATCCACCTATAACCCTTATCCAGTCGGAAGCCGTCTTCAGTCTTAATAAGCCCTGGCCTCACCCTTACCCGGAAATCTTTCGGGGCCGTGGGATTGACCCACTCGTAGCCGCTCGCTGGGCGAAATTTGCTATCTTCAGTGCTAACCAGCCCGTGCATCAGCCGCACACGAAGATCGTTCGGGGCCGTGGGATTGACCCACTCGTAACCGCTCGCGGGAAAGAGCTTGCCAGCCGCATTCCGAACGACGTGCAGCGGGAGCGGACGCTGCACCGCAACCACAGGGGAGGGTTGTGGTGCGGTAGACGATACCAAAGACTCCGTCCCACGTCCGACAGGCCGGGGGGTCGTAATCGCGGAGGCGGCCGGCACAAGCGTCTCTCCGCCGGCCGGGCCGCCCTCCGTCTGTCTGCCGGTCGGGACGGAAGGCTGCCGGACTGTTGGCCCGCCCGTACCGGCCAGTTCAGTCAATGGCTGAGACGGCTGGCGCGGCAGAGCGGTGTAGTTCACACTGATCTCAGTTTGCAGGTGCGCGTATCTCTCGCTGGGACGCGTATGGCTGCCGCTAATGAGGTTAGTGAGCTTGTCAGACTCGCCGAGTCTTTCAAGCATACGGAGCCAGACGCGGGAGCCCTTCTCCACGTCGAAACCACCTTCGTAAGCATAACGAAGGCCGACGCGGTCGGCCTGGTCTTCGTGGTCGCGGCTGTAGCCGTTCCTCCATGCCGAGAAGCCCAACGCCATATATTGCTGCGCCGTTTGGTTATTCGTTACGCCGCCCGCGGCGGCGGCGGCCAGATTCACCCACATCTGCTGTTTCATCTGCCGGCGCGTGTGTTCGTGCGTGAAATGCGCGAGTTCGTGTCCCAGTATCACTGCCAACTCGTCGTCCGACATGTCCCGCAGAAAACTCGTGTGAACCCATATCGCCCCGTTCGCCATGGCAGAGGCGTTCCAACTCTCGTTCTCGATGAGGCGCACGCGCACTCTGTCCGGCCTGATGTAAGGCGGTAGCAGGCGCGCCATGATGTTTCGCACGCGGTCTACGCCAGGGCCGTCGCTGATGATTTGCCCCCCGTTCTGCCATCCACCGTCCGCCCCCTGCATGAGCATCATTCCGTTACTCACCCAGTGGTTTTCCACCGCGGTCGTCATCGACAGGGCGTCATGTTCGAACATCGCCATGCCGTTCTGCTTGGCTTCGAGCTGAGTGGCGAGAAAGGAGCCATCGGGCTGTCTTACGCCTTTGACTTTCACTTCGAAGCCGAGTGGAACCCCGGCGAGGTTCGGCACCTTTTTAAACACGGTAGACTGGTTAGCGACGATGCGCTGGCCTTCGACAATCAGAACCCCGTTCTTATAGTACTCGGCATAACCGTTTATCGTTTGCTGCTTACCCTGCGCGGAGACGGAGGAGATCGCAGCCAGACAGATCAAGGCGACAAAATAGAGTCTCTTGAGAGCGCGGATTGTGTGCAGGTCGTTGAATCGAGGCGAAGCGTTTCGCATGATTCCTCTCCTCTCTGCGGTGGTTTGAGGTTACCGAGGTATTGTGTGCTGGAGGGCGGCGGAGTATGTGAGCTGCGCTGCTGACAAGGACTTCGACTACCCTGAGAAGCAAGTTCCGAGCCTTCTCCGTCAAACGGCTGGGCGGGGTTCGGAAACAGCCTGCCTGTCATGTGTAAATTCTTTACGGCATCCCCGTCGAGGAATGGGCTCGCCGGTCGTGAGACGGTTGCGAATGATAGACCTTATTCGGGGAAGAGTAAACACTTTTTCGCGGCTGCGGTTCGGAGCCTGAACTAAGAAGGGCAGCGACGCTCGCTGCGGATAACGTGCCCCTTTGTAGGAAACCACTCGTCGTGATAAATTGCGCCCTGCCTTGCGCCCGTCCTTTCACCTTTTTATGTGCCGGCGCAGAGTCCAAGCGACCATCAACCTAACCTTGACGGCCAACCGACCGAAGCCAGGAGCATTATGATCTCGTTCCCCCGCCCACGAGTCATCGCAGGAGTTATAGCGGCACTTATCGTGTTCTGCTACACGGCGCGGCCGGAGGCGCGTGCGCAGGCTGGCTCAAGGAGTAGCAGGCAGGCGAAGGCTGCGCCACGTCCGTCACGTTCGCAGCCGCAGGCGGAGAACGAGAAGGCACGCGAGTACATAGAGGAGGGGCTACGCAGCGCCGAGCAGAAAGATTGGGTGGGGGCTTTCAAAGCCTTCGACCAATCGCTCGCCATCAGTCCACGGTACGGGGACGCTTACATCGCCATGGGTGACACGTACATAAACATGGGCAAGTACGTGGATGGGATAAAAGCATACAGGCAGGCGATCAGTGTCGCGCCGTCTAATCCAGACGCGCATTACGGCCTCGGCGCGGCCTTCAACGAAACGCAAGAGTACGGTGAGGCAATCAAGCACTTCGCTCAGGCCATCCGGCTTGACCCCGATTTCGCAGAAGCCCACTACGGAATCGGCTACGCCTACCTCAAACGCGAAAAGTTCAATGACGCACTCACCTCCCTGCGCCGCGCAGCCCGGCTACAGCCTGACTACTGGGGAACTCACTTGGCCCTTGGCCAGACTTACCTCGGCCTCGAGGATGTGAAGGCCGCAGAAAAAGAGCTCGAAATACTGGCAAGACTCGATGCCCGGGCAGCGGGCGCTCTCGAAAAGGAGATCAGGAACACACATGCCATTGCTAACCTCTCTAATCTCACGGAGAGGGGAGGTCAGAGCGAGAGTGCGCCGCGCCCTCGTGAAAAATCAGTCACGACGAACACTGCGCAAGAACAGAGTGCCGTCACCACGACTCGATCCGCCGCGCAAAATCAAAGCAGCATTCCGATGCACTCTCCCGTCCCAACGCCAAGGCCAGCCGCGTTGAGCGTCGAGGCCGGGCTAACCGTAGAGTTGAGCTTCTGGGAGAGTGTCAAAAACAGTGGTGACCCGGAGGAGTTCGCCGCCTATCTTAAAAAGTATCCCGAAGGGGCGTTCGCGGAACTGGCGAGAATCCGCATGCGCGCCCTCGCCAGCAAAAAAGGAGAGGTAGCAGGCGAGAACTTGAGGCCGAAGCAGCCGCCGCTCACCGACAATACGTCCACGCCGGACAATCCATCGAAAGTCTCCACGCCCGACAATCTATCGAAACCCGGCGCACAAACGTCGTCCTACGACGGGATTGCACAACAGCCGAAGGAACAACTCTCTGAAGAGCAGCCCACCGAAGAACAGCCCGCTAAAGAGCTGCCGAAGGAACAACCGGCGGCAGAGAAGCCAAGGTCGAATGAGACGGGCGACACCGCCGACGCCGCGACCGTCGAGGCGGCACTCGATTCGTTGCGCCGGTTGCTCCCATCAAACTTCTCGTACCAGATTCGGAGCACAGGTGAAGCATCTGCGGGGGGAGCCATCAGCGCTGAAGTTAAAGTTAACTACGAGCCGCTTAAATTCGAGGGCTGCACCGTCAGGTGGCGCGACCAGAATGACGAGCTCTGGGTGTCTCTTCCCGAAATCGATCCCGGAGCGGTAAAGGTCGGGCCGCGAAGCATGCCCGACACCACCTTATCAATCGAGGTCTGGAACGTAAGCATTGCTACGCTTGGAGGTAGGGACGCGATCAACGAAGCCAGAGGCGATGGGAGCGGCACCGTGAACCGCTACAACAGCCTCGACCTGCAATACGACCTCAGGGAGAAGGCGGAGAGGTTGGCGGCCGCTCTGCGACAGGCAATCAGACTCTGCGGCGGAAAGCCTTAGACCTTGCCGCACCGTCACTCTGGCCGACTCCTGACAACTTACGCGCAGACCTGATGCGCTCAGTGGCCTTAAAAGCTCATCTCGTTCTCAACAAGGAGTGTCGGGATCGGCATTCTGTCATTCTTGTAACCAAATTCCTCATAAAAGGTGGTCTGATGTCTGAAAGAAGTTCTGCTTCAACCCGACGGGCAGTTATTCTCACAGCCCTGCCTGTTGAGTTCAACGCGGTGCGTGCACATCTCACCAACCATCATGAAGAAGTTCATAGGGGCACTGTTTACGAGACGGGCAGTTTTTCGGCTGATGGACAAGTGTGGGAAATAGGCATCGTCGAGATCGGAGCGGGCAATAACAGCGCGTCTTTCGAGGCGGAAAGGGCTATTACTCGGTTCGACCCTAGTATCGCGTTGTTCGTCGGTGTGGCTGGCGGCGTGAAGGACGTCAAAGTCGGAGACGTGGTTGCAGCGACAAAGGTTTACGGCTATGAGTCCGGCAAAGCAGAACAGACCTTCAAGCCGAGGCCGGACGTGGGAAACTCTTCGTACAGCATGGAGCAGCGGGCCAGAGCGGAAGCAAGAAGGCCGGATTGGTTAAAACGGGTCGTCGGTGCTACTGCAGGTTGGACGCCGCAGGCTTATGTGGGGCCGATTGCAGCCGGCGAGAAGGTGATCGCCGCAACTGAATCCGACCTCTTCCAGTTCATCCGGCACAGCTACAACGACACCCTGGCCGTTGAGATGGAAGGGCGAGGCTTTCTGGAGGCTACACATGCGAACCAACAGGTTGCGTCACTAATAGTGCGGGGCATCTCCGACCTGATACATAACAAGAGTGACATTGATGATTCCGTTCGGCAAGAAGTTGCCGCCAGACATGCCAGTGCCTTCGCTTTCGAGGTTCTGGCAAAGCTTGAGCGAGATGCGACGAGAGAGAAGGTCGGCGCGGAGGTGCTGCAACCGGAGCGCGCCCGGGAACCCTTTACGAGGCACCGCAAAAGCTGGCTGTTAGGCACCGTAGTTATCCTGCTGGGGGCGGTTAGCGGCTTTAACCTTTGGCGCGGGGCCGGGGAGGCTATTCCGCCCTCGCCAACGCCGCAGCCAACCGCGTCGACGCCGAACGTGAGGCCGGAGCGCACTCTGACTTATTGGCTGATGGTGAGGCGTCAGCACGATAAAGAGCCTTTCCCCTCTATCGGCGAGAAGATTTTCGATGCCGGGTCAGAGTTACGGCTCAACGTTCAGACCACGCAGGCCGGCGCGCTGTATCTCTTCAGTGAAGGAGGGAATGCTGGCGGCGCGGGCGAGTGGAATACGATATTCCCGACGCCCGACAATAACAACGGCGACGCCTGGCTACAGGCCAATCCCACGAAGCCGCTCCGCACCGCAGGGTATGTCTTCGGTGGACGTGGCATGGTGAAGCTCTGGCTAGTCTGGGCCAGAGAACGAATCGAGTTGCTGGATGAGTTGGTTGAAAGGTCATTCAAGACGAAGGGCGTCATCCACGAGCCGTCGCGGTTGCAGAGCTTCGTCGAACAACTCAGAGCATCCGGGACGGATGTGACGCTCGACAAAGAGCAGTTCAGGGTGAGGCTGAGGGGCAGCGGCGACATCCTTGTTGACATGCGAGAGTTGGAATACCAACCCTGAGTCGCAACCTCGCGCGACGAGTAAGAACCTTACAGTGTGGAGCAAAATAATGGACGCGAAAGTCAGAGTCTTCGGCAGGCAGTGTCTCCTCATGGCCTCTGCGCTGCTTTACTGCCATGGCGGCGCACTCGCTGGCAGGCCGCTTGGGCTAGCCTTGTCGCGACCTATGGCGCAGACGGGGGCCACGCTCAAAGCGGAAGAGTTTATTAAGTCAAGGCCGGGTGGAACCCGTCCTCACCCCGGCCGTTATCGTGCGCGGCAGGATTTCCCCCAAGGCCGCGCCTATGTCGCCCTTGGTGTGACTATCGGCCGCGGACGGCGAGCGACAGAAGCCGAGCTTAGAGACCGCCGGGTCGCCAAAGTGCGCTTGGGCAGCGGGGATGACTACGTCCTCGAACGCATCTCGGACACAACTGCTGTCACAGACGGCACGCTGATACAGATGATTATCGAGTACCTGGCGTATCCTGATGCCACGGGCAGTAAGGTGACAGATCAGGTCGGCTACCTGTATGTCATCAATCGGGAGCAATACTCGAACGGCAAGTACGGTTCTCCCAAGCTGATCTTCCCCACCAGGCGAACGTATGTCGGAGACAGCCGCGTCCTGCCGGGCAAGACGGTAACGCTACCTGTGCCGGATCGTGCGTGGAAGGTGTCGCGCAGCGCCTCTGCAACCGCCCAAGCGTTCGAAACCTACACCATCATCGTCTCGCCGACACCTCTGAAAGACGCATCGGGGCTAGAGTTACAGCGCAACAATCTCGGGGCGGGCTCGATTACACTGGATGAAACATTAGTCGCGGAGTGGATGCGCCGTTGGGGCGGCGACGAGTGGCGCGCCGAACTTGAGGATGGTGCAGGCCAACTCATCACACAGCGCGAACAGATTGCGAGCGGCGACCCGGGCCGGGGCGAGCGGTCAACCGACGAGGAGAGCAGCGATCTGACGAAAGAGGATGCGCCGCCGCAGATAGTCTATCGCAGGGCTTTAAGTCCCGGCGGCACGATGCTGGTCACTGTAAAGCTACCCTTCAAGGACGCCGCGGCAACCACGAAGCCGGGGCAATGAGAACTCACATGCGACACTTCCTCACGTTCACCGGCGGCCTACTCTCCGGCGTGTTAGTTGTCTGCGCCCTCATCGTTGCGCCGACGAGGGCGCAGACGGCTCAACAGCAAGCCCGGCCGTTGGTAATCGGCGACACCATTGAGCGCAGTGTGGCCGGTCAGGAAATGCACTATTACCGGGCGGAACTGAAGCGCGGCCAAGTGCTGCGCGTGAGCTTGCAGGAGAAGGGCGCCGACGTGATGGCGGTTATGGGGCGTGCCGTCAACGAGCAGCAGGTGTCCGCCATGACCAACTACGGAACCGGCTTCATGCGCGAGTCGCTGACATTGATCCCCGAACAGGACGAGGCATACGTGCTGTTCGTGCGTGCCGTGCAGGTTGCGGACACGAATGCCACGTACCTCTTGAGCACGTCCCTGACCGATGCAGCAGGGCAAACGGATGTCCAGCGCGCGCGGGCCGAGAAGCTTATGGAAGAGGCGGTCAGGACATTCGTTGTCGACGACACGGAAAGCGCGCTCCTGGCGGTCCCCAAGATTGAAGAGTGCCTGAGGGTTTGGCGTGCCTTGGGGGATAAGCACTGGGAGGCGATGTCGTTAATGGCACTTGGCGGCGCCTATTTGAATTCCGGAGACTACGCCAAGGCAGAACTGCACCTGCTCGAAGCCCTCAAGCTGGTTGAGGCGCTGAGGGATGAACCAAGTCTCGCGCCGGTCTACCTCAGCCTCGGCAGCCTCCACCTCGTCACCGGCGATGAGGCGCAGGCGAAGAAGTATCTGAACAAGTCCATGGCGATTTCGCGGAAGCTCGGCGATAAACGCGGGGCGAACATCCTCAGCATGGCGGAGACGCGCGAGTCCTTCTCCGCGCCGACGAAGGAGGACAGGCAGAGGTACGAGGCGGAAGTGGCGGCTGCCCGCGCGAAGAACGACAAGCGCGCGGAGGCCGCCGTCTGGGGGCAGGCCATGTTCCGCTACGCGTTCGGCGGCGAGGACATGGCTACGGAAGAAAAGCTCCCTTTCATGGAAAGGGCCGTGCGCGAAGGTTTGCCCCTGTTAACAATAGTCAGGGACAAGGACATCGAACTGCAACTGCGCCTTGGCCTCGCCCTCTGTTTTTATGGCCTGACGGCGTCGGGCGAGACCGACGAGCAGACCGATGCACTCAACGAAGCGAGGTCGATGAAGTACCTGCGACAGGCGCTCGTGCTCGCCAGAGTCCAGAACAATCCCACGATGCAGATGGTCGTGTACGCGCATCTAGGCAACCACTACGAGGAGGACAACGACCGGCTCTCCATCTTCTTCAGCAAGAAGGCCATCAACGTCTTGCAGCAGTTCAGGCAGGACTTCAGGCTTTTCGACAAGGAGACTCAGCAGGGGTTTACCAGGGAGATGGAAGAGATTTACGGCTCTCTCGCCTTCGACCTGATCTTAGAGTCGCGCTTGCGCGAGGCACATCAGGTGGTTAACTTCGGTCGCGATCAGGAGTTTTTCGACTTCCAGCTTATAAATCAACCGCACGACCGTTTGACGTTTACGCCGCGCGAGGCCGCGAGCGAGCAGTTGTTCGAGGGTCTCGTCGAAAGCATCGCGGCCAAGTACGGCCGGAACCGCGATGCGGATTTCGCCTCCGCGGGCGAAGAACTGAAGGTCGCCTTCGAGGCTCTGGAAAAGAACTTCGGCACCCCGCAATCGGTGGATGACGTGACGCGCGACGTAACGGACACGTTGGATATGCAGGCCGCGCTGCGCGAACTGTCGGCGCAGACCGGCCGCAGATATGCCGTGCTCTATTTCGTCGAGGACATAACCAAAATCCTGCTCATCACCGCGGACGACATCAAGTGCTTCACGGGCACCAGTGCGTCCGAGGAGAGGTGGACTCACTACATGCAGGCGGTCAGGAGACAGTCTTTCGGAGAGTTGATGAAGCAGCAGTCCGTGAACGCCATGCCTTTTATGGACGAAGACCGGCTGATTCTGGAATTCCTCAAGGTCTTGAGCCGACCCGAACACGATCCGCGGCCGCTAGGGGCGCGACTTTACAAAACCATTTTCAAGGCCAAAGAGAGGCTTCCCGGTAAACGCTCCGACCAGACGTTGGAGGGGGAGTTAGCCATGGGTAGGATAGACGTTCTGCTCTGGTCTCTGCGCGGCAACATCCGCTATGTGCCCATGAGCGCGCTCTACGACGGCGACCGCCGCGAATATCTGATTGAGAAGTACCAGAACGCGGTCTTCACGCGGGCGCGGAAGGAGCGGTTTCTGGTCGAGTCTAAGTCTTGGACACAGGGGGTCGGCTTCGGCACTTCGGCCGCCTACCCGGGCTTCGCGCCTCTGCCCGGCGTGGTCAACGAAGTCTCTGCTATCTTCGGCGATCCCACGCAGGGGCAGAAGGGCTTTTTCAGTGGAGACGTATTCCTCAATCAGAATTTCACACGCCAGGTGCTCTTGACGCTCCAACAGAGCAGGCCGCCGTTGGTTCACATCGCCAGCCATTTCAAATTCGAGCCCGGTGACTCGCGGAAATCCTTCCTTCTGCTGGGCGACGGGGACAAGTTTTCGCTGCATGACATGCAGCAAACTTCCACCCTGTTCGCCGGGGTCGATCTCCTCACGCTGTCGGCGTGTGAGACGGCGGCGCAGCAGTCCGGCGCGAACGGCAAAGAGGTTGACGGCTTCGCCGAACTGGCGCAGCGCCTCGGCGCGAGTTCGGTGCTGGCAACCTTGTGGAAGGTCAATGACAATGGGACTTCCAGGCTGATGAGGGAATTCTATCGCCTGCGGCAGGAAAATCCCGGCGCGCCGAAGTCGGAGATTCTGCAACAAGCCCAACTGAATTTATTGAACGGAAGGCACTCGGCTGAGGTCGGCAGGAGAATACGCAGGACACGGGGAACCGAGATCGCCGAGACGGACGACGAAAAGAGCCGAATTCCGTTCACATCCGCCCCCGAAGCCCCATTCGAGCACCCTTACTACTGGGCGCCGTTCATTCTGTTCGGCGGCTCGCGCTAGAAGACGAGCATTTAGTAAGGAGACGGGCAACATGCTTCACCGTTTAAGCTCGACGGTGCTATCACCGTCTCTGGTGCTGTCGTGCGCGGCCGCGGCGAGCGTGTCGGCGCAGACGAACGACCTCTGCTCTCACGGAGGAACCTATTATATGTTCAATAAAGATAAGTCTCCCTTCATTTGATTATTACTGCCCCGTAGGACAAACTAATGAGTTCATGAAGGAGCCGGAATTGTATCCATGAAGATTTTAGATCAGGTTAAGAAAGAAATGAGATGCTTGTAAACAATAACTGAGCGGGAGGTATCTCTATCCATCCTTGCTGGTTAATGGGTTGTGAACATTAGCTGAAATTGAACAGGTGCGAAGCCGTCATGGCTGACGCACCTGTTAGCTTTTTAAACCTACATCAGCCCACCAAGAAGATCCCCTTTAACATTCAAAAAACATCAAGAATGTCACCAATGCCGACATGGCGATGCTTCATATATGTCTAACAGTGCTGTGATTGCGGAAAACTGTGGGTAAGGATAACTAAGAATTATCGTTCTATGCGAATAGCCATTTACACTTTGACTGACGACCCTTTTGACGCGCCGGGTATAGGGGGGCACGGAGGCTCGCATGTGGTGATGTTTGATATGGGACGCCATTTCGTGCGGGCGGGAGCAAGCGTGGTCTTCGTCACCCGATGGGATCATGCGGGGAAAAGCGAGCGCGAGAAAATTGCGGAACATTGTGAAATATTCCGTCTGAGGGGTGGGCCGGTAAGAGATATCCCGTATTACGAATGCGGTGAGTACATCAACGAACTAATCGAGAGCGGTAGGGTGATTCCAGAGTTGAGTCCGGCCAATATCGACCGTCTGGTTTCTTACAACTGGATAGCAGGAGAATGTGTTCGTCGCCTCTATCTCAATTCCGGCATTCCGCATATCCATTGCGTGCTGGCCCTGGCTCGCGTCAGGTTAGCTCAGGGCGAGAACTCCAGCAAGGTCAATGCTCTTTGGCAAGAGTACGAGTTGAATGTCCTCACCTCCGCCAGCCGGATCATCACTTGCTCAAGGAATGAATTTGATGAGCTAGTCAGCTTCTACCCGGAAGTCGATCCGAGCCGCTTGTGTTGCTTACCATTAGGAGTCGATACAGATGTCTTTGGCGTACGCTCGATTTCCTCCGATCATCACCTTCGTCGGACGACCACTCGCTTCGCGTAAGGGGCTAGCAACCTTCGTCGACGCAATCGCCGTTCTCGGTACACTAGACCTCTTGCCCCGCTTCCAGGTTTGGTTGATCGGTGGAAATGCCCAGGAGCAGAATTTTCTACAGACCATACCACTCGGCCACTCGCTGCTACAGGGGTTGGTCAGCAACAGCCGCTGGATGGCCTGGGGCGCAATCGAAAACACATCTCTCCCGGAGTTCTATTCTCGCTCGACGGTAGTAGTCATCCCATCCACCTTTGAACAGTTCGGATTAGTGGCGCTTGAGGCCATGGCTTGCGGTTGTCCGGTGTTGGCGTCGGATGTAGGTGGCATGCGGGACACAGTAGTGCCCGGAGTTACAGGTGAGGTGTTTGTCCCCGACGACGCTGAAGCATTAGCGAATATGTTGGCCGGATACCTGCGCAATCCTCGCCGCCGCGAATATCAGGGACGTAACGCTTATCTCTGGGCACGTAGATTCTCGACGGACAAAGTCTACAGCGCGTATTACGAGGTTATCTGTAACGGTAGCGATCATTGCTTGACGCAACACCCACGTTCCCCAGAGACGGAGTGGCGTCGGCATGTCATTGAGAGTTCGTTGCCTGAATGTGCGGAGATGTTGAAGCAGAACATTGTCGAGTGGGAAGATTGCTCAGGCAATTCACAAGTCAGCGTGCGCCTGACAACAGAGAAGGGTGAGCAATACCACGGCAAACTCCTGCGTCCGAGGCCGTCCACGCATTCTCTCATCCTGCCAATACCGACCGAGCTTCAAGGCCCGGCCAGCGTCGCCGAACTCGTCGCCAAATTCGAGTACTTCAGTCAAAGCGGCCTGACGCCTCCGGTCCACGTATCTTCCATGAAGAGCGGGATCGTGATTACGGAATGGTTGCCCAGAGCCGAAGAAAATGAAATGCTCTGGACTGTCGTACAAGACGATCTTGTACTCAGATTCGCCGAGTGGGGTAATCGAGAACCCGAAATTAAAGGATTGATCGCAGACTGCACAGCCGCCCTGCTGGATTTCGCTGCCGCGACGAATGCCGACACGCTGGCGGCGGTCGATCAAGCTGCGGCACGCCTGCATGCTCCGATGCTTGGCGGTGCTGTGCGCTTTCATAGAATTCATCCTCAGGTCGAACTCTATCGTATCTTCACCTGTCTCGAAAGGTCAGTCTGGAGCATCTCCGCCCCACATCGATCTCGACTACAGATTATCCTCGGCCTTCTCCTTCAAGTCAGGCCGGTGATGGTCAAGCCTCCCTGTCTTCAACATGGCAGCCTGAAGCCGGTTCATGTCTTGAAGAAGAACGGTCAGAATGTCGCCTGCGATCTAGACAATGCTATCTACGCCGTCGGCCCTCTGGACGCGGTTCACTGGCATATCACCGATAGAAGGATGGAAGAGATTGACTTACGCGATATCCTGGACGCTCTTGATCGGCACACTCCAGACCGGGCTGATTTCTTCCTCGCCGCAAACTGGTTGTTCGTCTATCTTATCCATGGATTGCTGGACGCTATGGTGAAGGGGAGGAAGACCGTGTATAACGCGCTCATCTCGGCGCTGATGTCAGCCTATGAAGGAATGTTCAGGCATAATCTTATTCAGTGAGAATGAAACGATTCAGACCGGCGATTGACTTGCAGTGCCAACGCAGTCCGTTAGGCATCTTATTCAGCCGTCCTTTTTGAACCAGATTCGCCAGACGGTTAATCTCAGCCTGCTGCGCCGGACTAAACTTCTCCAAGAGTATCTGCGAGCCTTGCGCGCCGGATCGCACACGCAGCATTAAGTTTAGCACCGGCAGAACGTGGCGCTGGTGAAGCCAATGAGCCTTAGCTCCCAACGACTCTTCCGCTTTAGCACGAACCAGTACTCCATGTATGGTTCGCCGGTCATAGGATGCGCACCGCTCCATGTCGCCCGTTACTTCGTACAGGGTCGCCAGGTTGGCTTCAATCCGCCAAAGCTTACGAAACACATCCAGTTGCAGTCCTTTGTTCAAGGCGTCGGAAAGTCGAGCGTCGGCTTCATGCCAGTCTTGGCGAACCAGTGCCAGCGCACCCAGATCTAAATCGAGCCGAAGCGATATTCCACGCAGTTTGGAGCCGTTCATCATAATTGCCTTGATCTCCTCGAAAGCGTCGGTAGCCTCACTCACATGATTTAGCAAGAGCAGGGCATAGGCGCGACCGATGGCGTGATGAGCAAAGCGTTCATGATTTCCAGCGGCACGAGCAATTTCAGCAGCCTGTCGCCAATAATCAGGAACAAGATGCAGATTGTGGTAAAGGTGCAAGTAGCCCCTATAAGCCAGCATGCGTGCCGAATATTCAGGCGAATCTACGGGGGCGAGTCCTTCCAGTAAATCAAGGGTCGTTTTGGCCTCTTCGATCATGTCCAGTTGTCGCTGGCACAGGAACAGGCGGTTGAGGTTGTCGCGGCGGTCGCCAAGCAATCCCGGCGCGTCGAAAGCAGCATATACGGCTTCGGCTGCGGCGTGCCGTTCCCGGCTCCGATGAAAATCGTCTGCGTCCAAAGCAAAACGCCCTGCATAGTAGTCAAGCCGGGCCCTCTGCTCCGCAGTGCCAACGGAGCGTACAAGCATGGTGGCCTCGGTCAGCAAAGAATCAACTACCTTCCCACCGCCGAAACCGATGTTCACCAGACTGTCCAGGCAATCGAACAAGACCGTGATGATCTCGGCACGCGACGGTGCCGCATGCATCTCCGTCGGGCCAATTTCCAAGGCCGGATCAATAGTGATGAAACGCACCAGCCTGGACTCGTCGAGGAACTGACTGGCCCGGGCAGGATCGATTGCCCAGAGACTTAATAACCGGAACTGTAGGGCCTCCCAGGGCAGGGCGTTGCGGCGGGCCTGTACGTATCCCTTCTCCGCCATCTTCCGGCATCCATCCACATCGCCCGCGTTGCGTGCCAGCCGACAGCGCAGAAGTGGCGGCATGTCAGAGGAAGCTCCCTGTAGTAGCCGGGCCGCTAGTCGCATTGAGACAGCCCATGAATGTCCGTCGAGAAACGCGCCGCGTATAAGGTCATGGGTGAAACGAAGCTGCTCGCCTTTGACGTTAAGAGGAACTGGTTGCGCTATGTCTGCGTAGAATAGCAAATCCAGAATGGTGGAAGGCAGTCTCTCGACAGGAGCGTCCGCGGCCTTTGAGGCTTGAGTAATCTGGAAATCACGACCCACGAGCGCACCGGCGAGCAGAAAATCGCGGAGCCATGGATAACTAACCTGCCACTTCCTCAGAAGAAGGTTCAGACGCTCTTTAGTTGCATTGCGAAAACCATCAAGTTCTGGTCGTTGACTTGGTAATCGCGAAGAGACCAAATCCCAGGAATCCTCTCCGACAGGCTCCAGCGCCTCGGTAGCTAACAGATAGGCCATCAACTCCTTCAGGGCGAAAGGCGTAGTGCCTACCTGATCTATCATCAAGTCAAGCAGCCCCGTCTCGGCAGAGGGTAATGAGCTGGCCAGCAGGGCGCGAGCTTGCGCTGCTGTGGGGCGGCTCATCTTCAACAGCTTGCCGTCCTGGCCGAGATGAGTCAGCAGTTGGTCGAGGGGGGCACCGAAGTTGGATGGCTCGGCCTGTGAATCCAGTGCACCGCTTTGGCTCTCCAGCCATACGTGATCCGGTGGGCGTGTAGTAAGCAGGATGAAGCTATTGCCTGCACCTTCATGGCCGATGCGCCCGAGCAAAGCCCGGATCATGAGAATGGTTGAAGGTGCTGCCTTGTGCAGGTCTTCGTATACCAGCACGAGCGGGTTGTGAGTTGACGCATGACGCAGCAAGGAGGACAGAATGTCAACACAGATTCCCCAGTTAGGCGTGACTGCGCTCGCGTTGCCGGTCAAGCGGTCTGCAATGGCTTTAACGACATCTGCGTCGCCGACACCTGCATCCGTCAGCCAGCATTCCAGAAGCTCTCGACCGTGAGCAAAGGAGCCAAGTGCGGCAAGAGGAAAGAGCGCGCTGAACACCGTTGCCACCACGCTCCAGGCATCACTCTGGCAACCTCCATCAAGCCATATTTCGCGAATCCGCTTCTCAAGCCACAGACGGCGTAGCTGCTGGACGACGTATGACTTGCCAACCCCTGCCGGTGCTTCGATAGCATAGATCGCATGGTGCGGAACAGCCTGCCAGTTGTCCAGTGCTTTCCGCAAAGGCGCAGTCACAGAATCCTGTGAGGCGAGTGTCCGGGGCGAGAGAAAGCGGGTCCCGACCGTCACCCTCCCGGTATCCAACTGTAAGGATGGGGCCTGATCGGGAATGCCCTGAAACGTTATGCCGAAGTCAGCCGGTTCAAAGGTGGCGCCAGCCCGTCCCCATACGGCATAGACAACGCGGAACCGCTCGCCGTCAATAAGTGGGAGAGACAGGGATGATTGATAGGGGGCATAAAACTCGACTGCGGCGGGGAGCACGATGTCAGGTGGTGGCAACATCGCGAGATCGCCCTTAACCGCAACGTCCAACACCAGAAAGACAGGAACTTCCGGCTTGCAACAAACCTGACCGCGCGGATGCAAGTCGCGCGGCCACGGGTCGTTGGATAGACGAACCAGAACGTCCAATGATCCGGGGCAAGGTTGCGACGGCACAGTGTCGTTCGAGATCGGAGCCGGCGTGCTGGTGTTCACGCGCAACTCTTCCAACCGCGCTCCATCGATGAAAGCGCAGGAGATGTGCCGGTTCATGCAAAAGAGATCTATTTCCGCGCGCGTCTCCGGCGCAAACCTGCCATTAGTGACAAAGACCAGCTTATTTACCTTCTGATTCTCTGCCCGGATCAAGTGACTGCAAGTGTCATGCAGGCTGACGGCTGTGTCCCTGCGCAGCTTAACCTCAACCCACAGCCTGACTATGATCCCGAGGTCTTCGGCGCATCCATCAGCGCCAGCCGGTGCGAAGATATAAACCGCGTCGCCGTCACGGCCTCCGTCATGCGACCATGGCGTGTCTTTGATGTCGAGTCGAAACGGTGCGTAGTAGCGACGCATGATCTCGCGGGCGAAGTGCTCGAAGTTCTTCCACCCCTTCTCGGCTGCGACATAAACATTATCTTCATTCATGATATCTTCGGCTCAATCTCTAACCTCGACCTACAGGAGGAGAGCACGGATGATCGACTTCCATGTTCACAGCCACTATTCGCCCGACGCCGAAAGTTCACCGGCGGCATTGATTAACGCTGCGCTGCGAGCAGGAGTCCGGCTGCTCTCGATCACAGATCACAACGGAATTGACCATATCGAGCCTGCACTCGACGCTGCCGCCGGGAAGGCATTACGATTGCTGCCGGGGTTAGAACTCACTTGCGCTAGTCCCGCCTTCGGTCTGGATGAGATTCATATCCTTGCTCATTTCCAACTCGTCGATAACAGTCCCTGGCGCCACTCTGCGTTGGAGGCCATTGTGGCGGAGATAGCGGCGGTGCAGGCGCAAAACCTGACATCCCTGCTTCGCGGATTGGATATTCCTGTTGAGAATTTAGAGCGAGCACGCCAGAGTCTCATTCAATCCGGTCAGCTCGCCGCGGTCGCTCGCCCCTCTTTCCATCTGTTTAAACGTTGTGCACGCAACCTCAGTCCCTTTCCATGGGCGGAGATGAAGCTCAAAAGAGATCACGTCATAACTGATCTTCGAAAGGACAACTTGTGGTATCCATTCCCCTCCGTCGATCATGTCCTGCAAGTTCTAAATTCCGTTGGAGCCACTGCCACGCTGGCCCATCCCGGTCGCTATGCCTTAGACGCCGATAAACTTTCTACTTTGCTCGACAGCTTGAAGTCTCAAGGGTTGATGGGGTTGGAAGCCATCTATTTTCCGCAATTCGATTCCAGTCACTCCTTCATCTCTCTGGCCCGGGCAAAGGGTTGCTTCATTACTGCGGGCTCCGATAGCCACTCCGCACGCAGCATGTTGCTCCCCTCATATATTCAACTCATCAACAGCGCAGCAGCTTTGACCAACTCTCCTTGGCGACCCGACAAGATGTAGTGATAATTCTTAGTTATCCAAAGTGAGGGAACGGTTAGTATTAACTATCAAAACGTCAGCATTATTCCGTGAATTGTCGCCAAGTGCAATTATTTTCTGATGATTTCCTGATGTAATTTATGCGAATCAAGAGTAGAAAAGGCAGATTAGCGGCTCAGTTGATAAGATTGAGTTTGTGGAAAACAAACTTATCGAACTTTACCTCGTAATCTGCCGCCTCTACGATACTGAAGCGGTCTTAAAACAGCAACGCTTATCCAACTTTTAGGGCGAACGCATCTTAAATATTCAGCACCTTGAGCATATAGCTTTCGTCCCAGCCTGCTTTGAGCCTCTTGCTCTTGACGCCGAGTTTACAACTGCGCTCTTGCTTCAGGAGATTCACGGC
>JAIVJZ010000001.1 GCA_020199775.1 Acidobacteriota bacterium | reverse complement strand
CAGGGTCTATTCATTCTCGGAGACGAATACCAACCGCCGCCAGCGCCAGCGCCGGTTGCGCGGCATAACGGCGACATGCAGCCGCGATGTTCTGCGCGCCGCACAGACGCAATAACGAGATGGCGATGTTTCTTAAAGCAGCCATCACCTGCGGCGCATCTCCGGTTCTGACTTGAGAGCGGTCTTCATCAAAGGTCACGTCTCTCACCCAGTGCAATCTGTTCTCAATGTGCCAATGTCCACGCCACACCTCCAGCAGTTGCCGTGCGCTTGCCTGCTTTGGTTCCAGTGACGTGATGGCATGTGCCACTTCACTGCGTGTTGTGCCCGTGCGCTTGTCGGTCACCACGCGGCGCAACTCTAAAACCTGCTGATGGCCGGGCCAGTCCAGATAACCTTGCAAGGCGGTTGAAGCGCGTAGGCAACGAGTCTCAATGCGACCGCCGTGCTGGTCGGTTGTCCGGGCCTCAGTTATCGTGTCTGAGAGCCGGTCGGCATGCTCAAAGACGAGGGCGATGTCTTGACGCAAAAGCGGCTGATTGTCCTTGACCGGCAGCAGATAATGGCCGCCTCCGGCAAGGATCGTCTGTGCGACCGCTGCGTGTGTGTGCAGCGCGTCGCAAGTCACAACGCGGCCTTCCAGCACAAGCGCGGCCAGCAACGCCTCAATCTCTCCGGCCTCGTGGCTCTTGTCGCTGACCGCCAGTTGCGCAACGACCAGACCCAAACGCTGCGAGACAACGCCGAGCAGGTGGCTTTGCGCTGCGCCCTGCCCGGCACTGCCGCGCAAACTCTTTCCGTCAATGGAGAGTGCTTCCAGCGCGACAGGCTGTCCCGCACAGGAGGTCAGAGCTTGCTCGGCCCACCGGGTCACACAACGCTCAAAGAGCGCGCCATCCAGAGCTTTGAAGATGCGATGCAAGGTCGGTTGACTCGGCCCGCGCCGCCGCCCGATGCCGAGGCGTGTGAGCCACCGCGTGCCGTAGTTCTCTCCCCAGTCAGCGATGGCCGCCTGCGAGCGTGCGCCGCACATCACCGCCACGCAGCAGAGCAGCAGCACAGGTAAAAGTAAAGCATCTCTGAGGGACGGCACTCTTCGGGTGTCCATACGTTCCTCCGTAGAAATATTGGTTTAGGCAACCTTATTCTATCGGAGGAACGTGTCCCGCTGCTTAGAGAATGAATAGACCCTGGTTCCGGGGCTACCTGTACATTGTTCCTATATGGGTTGACGTAAACCAATCAGATGGGATCAGCGACAGCCGCACGCCATAAGGCGGAACTTTAAGGTTGCACTAAAGGAATGGTTATGATGCCTGTGCGGAATTCTTATGCTACCAGCGTAGCTATTTTCAGGTACAAACAGCTCACTAGCATTATCCAAGAGGAAATCTTACGATTCCAATCCTGAATAATTAATGGTAATAATCACAATGTTTACGACCTCCGCTGGCAGCGACGACATTTATTTGTCGTGATGCGGCTCATCATCTTTCGATGCTTCCATCCAAGATGCAATAGACGTTAATTCATGCTGTCCACTTATTTTCCTTCCAAGACGCTTTTCCATCTTGTTTCTATATATTCGCGTAGTGAGCCAACCAATTACAGCAAAGGCTATAAATAATGTGATGGTTATTAACATTTGTGATTCCACTTCCGGGACTTAAATTTTATCTGCCGGGTTAGACCTTCTTCCATATCGTCTCTCCGCCATAGACTTCCCGGTTGGCGTCAAATTCATACCAAAATCCGCTCATCTCTTTCCTTGAGTTGGTCTTCAATCTCAAAATCACCACCCCGCCCGAATGATGCCTTTGGGCATCACCTTTATAATAAAAGGTAAGCACGCCGGCCGGGTTAATTCTTCCCACCAGATCGTAACTACCGAACTTGGCGTGCACCCCGGTCGCAAAAACCTTTTCGCCCGATATTCTTTTAAAATAGATGTTGTCTTTGTTCGCATGCGGACTCTTATTGCCCCGCTCCACCACAAACCAAGTCCCCTTCCACTGCCCGATCAGATCGCTCATTACTCCGGAGGGTTCATCCTCGCCCAGACGTTTCCCCCTGCTCTCAATCGCTTGCTCCAGCAAAGTGCAGACTCCCCCGAGAGCTATTCCCAAATCCTCGTCGTCGTGGAACATCGCGGTTGTAATTCCGGCAAGGTCTGACGGCAAATCAATGGAATCATCACGGCTACAAACAATGAATGTCCGGTTTCTACCGAGCGCTCCCATAAAGAGTCCTAATTCGAAAATTACATTGTCTCTGGGGATGTTCGCTTTTTTAGCCCTCTTGGTCACGAGGTCGTCAGGTGTCATAACCAAGATGGCGAAGTCGGAGCTTTTAGCCGTTTCGATCAGGCTTTCAAGAGTCCCCTGCGTTAATCCGAAGACGCCTTGCGTCCAGAGCTTGCATCTGGCAACACCACTCAATCCGACCTGCAATTGCTTGGCGATCCGCAATCCCTCGCTGGAAGACCCGATAAAAACTATAGGTCTGTCCTCTGTTTTCTCTGCCCTGCCGGTTAGACGACTGTTAGGGGAACGTTTCATGAGCACCTTCACATTATGTTCGTTAAGATCAACTTTATAGAGCTTATTCTAAAAATAAGACGCGGCGATAATTCGGGTCTCGCCGCCCGAGTGCCGGCGGTCGTAACTCGGACGACTATTTTGATGTACGAGACCAACGAATGTAGGATTTTCGTCAGCAGGAAGAAACGGGAATTGCCGGGGAAAGGTATTCTTTGACCGATCAGATTGTCAATGATTTTTAGAGAGGTGATGTCTTAAGAATATAGATGGTCATCTTCCGTTAGAAGCAAGGCAATCGACCTCACTTTGCGAGCGCGAAGCAATAAGCGTCTCCGGGTTTACGGCGGCGGGCGCGGGCGCGGCCATCTTGCATTAAACGCGTCGGAGCGGCTATCTTTCTCGTCACAACATAAATCAAGTTATTAAAAGTTCGGTTCGCGAGAGGAAGGCAGGCGAAGTGATGTCGGGCGAAGTGAAACTCCGCAATGATCCGCTCTGGTTCAAGGACGCCGTCTTTTACGAAATTTACGTGCGCGGCTTTTACGATTCGAACGGCGACGGCATCGGCGACTTCCCCGGCCTCACCGAGAAACTCGACTACCTGCAATGGCTCGGCGTCGATTGCATCTGGCTGCTCCCGATGTACGCCTCCCCTTTGCGCGACGGCGGCTACGACATCGCCGACTTCTACGCGATGCTCCCCGAATACGGCACGCTCGAAGACTTCAAAACGTTCCTCCGGGAGGCGCACGCGCGCGGTATCCGCGTCATCACCGACCTCGTCGTCAATCACACTTCCGACAGCCACGCGTGGTTTCAGGAGGCGCGCCGGTCGCCCACTTCGCCCAAGCGCGACTGGTACGTGTGGAGCGACGACCCGCACAAATATCGGGAAGCGCGCATCATCTTCACCGACACGGAGCACGCGAACTGGACTTGGGACGAGGAGGCGCAGGCGTTCTACTGGCATCGCTTTTTCAGCCACCAGCCCGATCTCAATTACGACAACCCGGAAGTGCGCCGGGCGATGCTCGACGTGGTCTCCTTCTGGCTCGAACTCGGCATCGACGGCTTTCGCGTGGACGCCGTGCCCTATCTCATCGAGCGCGAGGAGACGAACTGCGAGAACTTGCCCGAGACGCATGAGGCGCTGAAACAGTTGCGCGCGCACGTCGAGGCGAACTACCCGAACGTGCTGTTGCTCGGCGAGGCGAACCAGTGGCCGGAAGACGTGGTGGAGTATTTCGGCGACGGCGACGAGTTTCACATGAACTACCACTTCCCGATCATGCCGCGCCTCTTCATGGCTCTCAGGCAGGAAGACCGCCGCCCCATCGTGGAGATTCTGGAGCGCACGCCCGACATCCCGGAGAACTGCCAGTGGGGGATGTTCCTGCGCAATCACGACGAACTGACTTTGGAGATGGTGACGGACGAGGAGCGCGATTATCTCTACAACGAATACGCGAAGGACATGAGGATGCGTCTGAACGTCGGCATCCGTCGTCGCCTCGCGCCGCTCATGGATAACAGCCGCCGCCGCATAGAGTTGTTGCACGCGATGCTCCTGAGTTTGCCCGGCTCGCCCTTCCTCTACTACGGCGACGAGATCGGGATGGGCGACAACATCTACCTCGGCGACCGCGACGGCGTGCGCACGCCGATGCAGTGGTCGGCGGATCGCAACGCCGGTTTCTCGCGCGCCGATTTCGAGCGGCTCTACTTCCCCGTCATCAGCAATCCCGTCTACGGTTATCAATCGGTGAACGTCGAAGCGCAGCGGCGTTACGATTCGTCTCTGTTGAACTGGATGCGCCTGATGATCAGGCTGCGCAAGGAGCACCGGCTTTTCGGGCGCGGCCGGATGGAATTCGCGAGGCCGGAGAACCGGAAGATTTTCGCCTTCACGCGCGAGTATGAAGGCGAGACCGCGCTGTGCGTCTTCAACCTCTCGCAGGTGGCGCAGCCCGCGCAACTCGACCTCGCCGCTTACGCGGGGCGCACGCCCGTCGAGATGGTCGGCCGCACGCCGTTCCCGCTGATCACGGAACGCCCGTACCAGCTCGCGTTCGCGCCTTTCGGCTTCTACTGGTTCATGCTCGAAGAGGACGCGCCGCAGGCGCAACAGGCAACCTGATTTCTTTGCGCCTTTGCGTGAAAATTAATCTCACGCAAAGGCGCAAAGAAGACGAGAGCATTCTTGAAGTAATCGCATACGAACAAGGGGCAACTATGTCAGCAAACGAAAACACGGACGGTCGTCTCGTCGTCGTCTCCAACCGCCTGCCGTTCACTTTGAAGCGCGCGGGCGACTCGGGGTGGCGCACGGACAGGAGCACGGGCGGACTGGCGACGGCGATGGGGCCGATACTACGTCGCACGGGCGGCATCTGGATCGGCTGGTCGGGCGACTCTTCCGATCCTCAAGACGAGCGGCGACAGAAGACCCTCAAGCGTTGGGCCGAGCGCGAGCGTTACTTCGCCGTGGACATCCCCGCCGAGACGGCCGCAGGCTTCTACGAGGGCTACTCGAACCAGACGCTCTGGCCGCTCTTTCACCAGTTTCCTTCGCTGCTCAACTTCAAGCCCGAACACTGGCAGGCTTACCGCGAAGCCAACCTGCGCTTCCGCGACGTGGTGCTCGAACACCTGCGCCCCGGCGACATCGTCTGGGTACACGACTACCAGTTGATGCTGCTGCCCGAGCTTCTGCGCGAGGCCGTGCCCGACGCGCGCATCGGCTTCTTCCTGCACATCCCCTTCCCCTCTTCACCGATCTTTCGCCTGCTCCCGCGCCGCGAAGAACTCTTGCAGGGCTTGCTCGGCGCGGACTATCTCGCCTTCCACACCTACAGCTACCTGCAACACTTTCGCGCCTCCACCTTGCGCATCCTCGGCCTCGACAGCCGCATGGACAGGCTGGAAGTCGGCGGCCGCTCGGTGCGGCTCGACGCCCTGCCCATCGGCATCGCGCCGCGCGAATTTACCGAACTGCTCGCGCGCGACGCGGAGACGATCAAACGCCGCGACGAACTGCGCGCGCGCTTCGACGGGCGGCGCGTCCTGCTCGGCGTCGACCGGCTCGACTACACGAAGGGCATCCCCGAACGTCTGCGCACCTTCCGTCGCCTGCTCAGACAGACGCCGGATTTGCGCGGCCACGTCGTACTCATTCAGGTGGCCGTCCCTTCGCGCGAAGTGATCCCGATGTACAAGGAACTGCGGCAGGAGGTGGACGAACTCGTCGGCAAGATCAACGGCGAGTTTTCGACGCCCGACTGGACGCCCATCACCTACATCCGGCGCGGCATCCCGCCGACCGAACTCGCGGCCCTCTACGCCCTCGCAGACCTCGCGTGGGTCACGCCGCTGCGCGACGGGCTGAACCTCGTCGCCAAAGAGTACGTCGCCTGTCAGCAGGACGGCGCGGGCGTGCTCGTCCTGAGCGAGTTTGCGGGCGCGGCCTCCGAGATGGGCGAGGCGTTTCTCGTCAACCCTTACGACGAGGAGCGCACGGCCGAGACCATCGAACGCGCGCTGGAGCTTCCCGCCGACACGCGGCGCGAGCGCATGAGCGCGCTCCACAAGCGCGTGTTACGCAACAACGTCTTCGCGTGGGGCGACCGCTTCCTCGCCAACCTGCGCGAGGCGGCGAACGAGCGCGCGGGTAATTTCTCGGAGAAGCCGCAGGCGTTGCCCGTCGAATCGGCGGTCGCGGCGTTTCAGCAGGCCGCGCAGAGACGCCTCCTGCTCGACTACGACGGGACGCTCGTGCCTTATGCCAACCGCCCGCAGGACGCCGTGCCGCCCGCCGAATTGGCCGAATTGCTCGCCACGCTCGCCGCCGACCCGGCGACGGCGATTGCGGTCGTCTCCGGCCGCTCTCGCCATGACCTCGAAAGCTGGTTCGGCGAAGTCAAAGGCTTGTGGCTCGCCGCCGAGCACGGCGCGATCATGCGCTCGCCGGAGACGATGCGCTGGGAGCTTTATCGCCCCGACTACACGAGCGATTGGAAGGAGCAAGTCTCTCCCGTCCTCGAACATTTCATGGATCGCACGCCCGGCAGCCTCATCGAGGAGAAAGAGTTCTCCCTCGTCTGGCACTACCGCATGGCCGACCCCGAATTCGGTGAATGGCTCGCCAACGAACTCGTCTCGAACCTCGAACAGATGCTCGCCGACACCGAACTGCGCGCTTACCGTGGACAGAAGACGGTGGAAGTGAAACCGGGCTGGGCGAACAAGGGCGAGGTGCTGGCGCGACTTTCGCACTCCGCCCCACACGCCGAATTTTGTCTCGCGGCGGGCGACGACCGCACCGACGAAGACCTCTTCGCGCGCCTCCGCGAAGACGCCTGGACGATCCACATCGGCGACCGCCACACGCGCGCCCAATACTGCCTCGCCAATTCACACGAACTGCGCCGCCTGCTCACACGCTTCGCCGCCGCCGGGCGCACCGAGAGTCGCACCGCCGGGTGAAGAGGCATGGATAAACTCTGTAGAGAACCCGGAGCGGGCAGTAATTTCACTATAGAAATTATTACCCGCGCGGCGCGTCGGGTTGTGCGGGCAGGGAAACAGCTACGGGCGACAACGCGTTGTTGTCGCCCGTAGCTGTTCGTTGAAGGCGGCTCGGAGTTGTCGCCCGCGCGGTTAGCGTCTACGCGTGCCTGTGGCTGCGTCGCAAAGCCCGCGCGTCGTTGCGGCGACGGGAGATGCGGCTTGGGGCGGAAGGCTGCGCTGTAAGTTTGCCGGCGGACGCGGAAGTCGCCACGGATGAAGAAGGCGCGACGGACGCGAATGTTTCCATCGGAGAGAGGACGGGAACGCGCTCCGGCCTCTGCCGCCGAAGTGAACGCGCGCGCAGTTCCTCCCACTCTGACGGCGGGATGCGCCGGAAGGCATTGACGACCGCCGGGTCAAACTGCCGCCCCGCGTGTAGCTCCAACTCCGCGGCCGCCGCCGCGTAAGGTTTCCCGGCGCGGTAGACGCGGTTGCTGACCATCGCGTCGAAGGCGTCGGCGACGGCGAAGATGCGCGCGTTGAGATCGATCTCCTCGCCGCGCAACCCCGCCGGGTAGCCCGTCCCGTCCCACTTCTCGTGGTGCTGCCCGACGACGCGCGACGCCCCTTCCAGAAATTCGATGCCGCGCAAAATCTGCTGGCCGAGCACCGGATGCCTTCGCATCGTTAACCATTCATCGTCGGTGAGCGCGGCGGGCTTGCGCAGGATCATGTCGGGGATGCCGATCTTGCCGATGTCGTGCAGGAGCGCGCCGAACTCCAAAGAGCGCAACGCCTCTTCATCCAGATTCAGCTCGCGCCCCAGCCGCAGGCTGAAACTGACGACGCGTTCCGAATGGCCGTGCGTGTCCGTGTCGCGCGTCTCCAACGCGGCGGCGAGGGCTTTGAGTGTCGTGCGATAGGCGTCTTCGAGCGAGGCGAGGGCTTGACCCAATTCCTTCGTCCGCAGTTTGATCGACTCTTCGAGGAAGGTTTCGTAGCGGCGTTTGCTGCACAGCAGTTCGTGGTGCTGGCGCGCGCGTTCGACGGCCATTTCGACGTGGCGCAGATCGAAAGGCTTCGTCACGTAGTCGAACGCCCCGGCGCGCAGGGCTTCGATGGCATACTCGATGGTCTGCGCGCCGCTGATCATGATGATCACGGTCTGCGGCGAAATCTCGCGCACGTGCGGGATCATCTCAAGGCCGCTCATCCCCTCCATGTTGATGTCGCTGATCACGAGGTCGTATTTCGACGCACGGAGCAGCGCGAGCGCGTCCTCGGCCGAACCGACCGCGCTGCATTCGTAGCTCCCGCACAAAAACTCCTCCAAGATGTTCCTGATCTCCGGCTCGTCGTCGGCGATGAGAAGACGCCCTTTGATGTGTGATTGTTTGGACATGTCGGCCGCCCTTCGAGAGAAACTACCGCCCCCGGAAGTCGCGCCGCCTGCGAACGGCGACACGCTTCCGGCCAAAAACATTCGGCTGGCAAAGAGTGATCGGATTGAACTAAAACTATTCAAGCGGGGAGGGTCGCAAACTACCGTTCGCAAGAGTCGTGCCAAGTGTTTGCGTGGATGCGAAACGGGCGCGGGCTGCGGCTTCCCGCCGGGTTCGTTGATAGCTGCCCCGCCCGTAGAGTTAATGCTGCGACGCAACTCGGAGGTCGCAAGCATTGAACGCAAACTTCTTTATTGATCCGAATTGATCCGACGCCACCGCGCGACGCTGCGTAAGCGCGCCCGCGCCTGCCCGACAGCAAATTGGCGTGGGCAAAACAGCGTTTGGCGTCACGCCGCAAATCACTGCGGCACGATCCGAGCCGACGCGGCATTTTGCGTCTAACTTTCAACACTAACTCCGGCGCGGCTGTAGTGAATTCATTCAAGCCTTTTGCGCGCCGGGCGACGTTGAGACGGCTTGCTTCAACCTGCCCACTCAAACCTCTCGATGCCCTTCCTCTTCCACCTCAGCAACATACGCCAGTCGCGATGCGGCGCGCCGTCCGTCGCTTGAGAAATCGCTTTAAGTCGCCGTCGTGCGTGCGTGCGCGCTTTCCCCGACGCCGAAAATTGCGCGGCGCGAGGTACGCTTATTGCCATAGGAAATGCAAGCTCAGCAATAACTCCAACCCGGAGAGCCATACCCGAGAATTGAACAGGACGCGCCCGACATGAGGAGGAGCTAGTTGAAGATCGTTAAGCATTACCGCACGGTTTCCGCGTGGCTCACCCTCTCCGCGCTCCTGCTTACGCCGTGCGCCGGATTGTCGCCCGCCGGGGCGACGGCCGTCGCACGCTCTTTTTCGTCTCCGCCCGCAGAGAAAATGTCGCCCGATCTGCGCGACGCGCTTCGCACGGCGCAAGATGGCACGCACCTGCGCGTCATCGTCCAGTTCGACGATGACGCGCCGCGCCCGCACGCCTCGCTGTTGCCGGGCTTGGGCGGCGTCGCGCTCAGACAGTTTTTGAAATTGAACACGCGCCTGCTCAGTCTGCCCGCGCGCGCCGCGGAAATTTTGGCCGCCCGCAAAGAGGTGCGCTACGTCTCGCTCGACCGTCGGATCGCTCCCTACGGCCACATCACGGAGACGACCGGCGCGGAAGACGCGCGCGTGCAAACTTCGGACGCGCTCTACGGCCTGTTGACGACGACCACCAACCTCGACGGCTCGAACATCGGCATCGCCGTCCTCGATTCCGGCCTCGACGCGAATCACGCCTCGTTCAGAAACGCGCTCGACTTCACACGCATCGTCGCGAGCCGCGACTTCACGGGCGAGGGACGCACCGACGACCCCTACGGCCACGGCACCCACGTCGCTTCCGCCGCCGCCGGGAACGGCCAGATCGCAGAGGGCGCGTATCGTGGAATCGCCCCGAACGCCAACCTCATCAACTTACGCGTGCTCGGCGCGGACGGCGCGGGCACGACTTCCGGCCTGCTCGACGCGCTCGAATGGGTCTTGAACTACCGCACGCTTTACAACATCCGCGTTATCAACCTCAGCCTCGGCGGCGTGGCCGTCGATTCTTACCTGAACGACCCGGTCTGTCAGGCCGTCAGGCGTCTGGTTGACGCGGGCGTCGTGGTCGCCGCCGCCGCGGGCAACGACGGGAAGGCCGACGACGGCACGAAAATTTACGGGCGCATCCACTCGCCCGGCAACGAGCCTTCGGCGATCACCGTCGGCGCGTCGAACAGCTACGGCACGGACGCGCGCGGCGACGACACGGTCACGACTTTCAGTTCGCGCGGCCCGACGCGCAGCTACTGGACGGACGCGGGCGGAACGCGCCACTACGACAACCTCGTCAAGCCGGACATCGTCGCGCCCGGCAACCGCGTCGTCTGGGCGGAAGCCCTGAACAACCGCATCGTGACGGATCATCCCGAACTCGACGCGGCGGTGAGCACTTACGCCACGCGCCGGATGATGTACATGAGCGGCAGTTCGATGGCGACGCCCGTGGCCGCCGGGGCCGCCGCCCTCCTCTTGCAGGCCAACCCCAGGCTCACGCCCAACCTCGTCAAGATGCTCCTGATGTACACGGCGCAGCCGCTCTCCGGCTTCAACATGTTCGAGCAGGGCGCAGGCCAACTCAACGTCGAGGGGGCGGTCAGGCTCGGACGGCTCGTGCGTTCCGACCTGTCGGCATCGACGCCGCCGGGCGCGCCGCTGCTCACTTCGTCCGCGCCGCCCGCGCCTTATGACGAGATCGCGGGTGGGCGCGTCAACTGGTCGCAGGGAATCATTCTCAATCACACTTACGCGACGGGTCTCGACCTCATCGGGAGGTATCAGAAAGTTTACGGCGCGCGCGCGCTGCTCGGCGATGCCGTTGTCGAGACGGCGAACGAGCAATTCGTGGACGCGTCGAAGATGTCCGGCACGGTCGCGCTCGGGGAGAACATCTTGACGAGCACGGGCGATTCGTCGCTGGCAGTAGGAAACATCTTTCTGAGCACGGAATTGCTGCTCGGAAACGGCATCGTCATCGGCGACGGCATCATCGTCGGTGACGGAATTATCGTCGGCGACGGCATCATCGTCGGCGACGGCATCATCATGGGCGACGCGCGCCTGCGGGCGCAATCGGTGAGAATTAACGGCGATGAAACCCCGGCGATGGAATAAAAGTCGCTTTTGTTGTTGACGGCAGCGCAATAAACTGGAATACTGCCGAGCTGTCAGCCACATCGCTTACTCACTTTGCCAATTTACCTCGCGATTTGTTCTGACCAACTCCCCCGAGGAGTTTGTGTAGTGCTTTCTCTTTCCATCCTCGAAGGGTTTCGAGAACGATCCAAGTTGAGTTCGACACGCGGAGCGGCAACTCTCCAAGTAGTTCTGCCCCACCGCTCGTGGTTCGCCTCATAAGGAGGAGTCCGGTGAATTACTCGCAATTATCCCCTGCCATCAAGCGGCTTGCTTCCCCCTTGCTGCTGATCGCATTACTGGTTAATCAACTGCCCGCCGCGCCAGCCGCCGCGACCACGCGCGCGAACGTGCCCGAAACGCCGGGCAGCGAGCGCGGCAGCGATAAGGTTTCGCCGGAGTTGCTGGATGTGGCGCGCGCCAAGGGCAGACAAAACGAGCGCGTGAAAGTGATCGTCCAACTGGACGCCAACACGGGCACGGTCTTCGACCTGTTCCTGCAAGCGTCGGGCGCGCGCACGACGCGCAAGTTTTCCAAACTCAACGCGCGCGCCGTCGAACTGCCCGCGCGCGCTATCAAGGCGTTGGCCGCGCGCGGCGAACTGCGCTATGTCTCGCCCGATCTTGAAACCATCCCGGCCGGTCACGTCTCGGCGACGACCGGCACGGACGCGGTGCGCGTTGCGCAGGGCACGAACACTTCCGGGCTGGACGGTACGGGGATCGGCATCGCGGTGCTCGACTCCGGCCTCGACCTCGACCATCGCTCGTTTCTGGACAGAAAGAACAAATCGCGCATCGTCGTGAGCCGCGACTTCACGGGCGAGGGACGCACAGACGACCCCTACGGCCACGGCACCCACGTCGCCGCCGCCGCCGCCGGGAACGGCCGCATCTCACAGACGAAGTTCATCGGCATTGCGCCGAACTCGCAGATCATCAACTTGCGCGTGCTCAACTCGCGCGGGCAGGGCACGACTTCCGGCCTGCTCGCCGCGCTCGACTGGGTTCTCGCCAACCGCGTGCCTCACAATATCCGCATCGTCAATCTGAGCCTTGGCGCGCCCGCCATCGAATCCTATCGCAACGACCCGGTGTGTCGCGCCGTGCGTCGGTTGGTTGACGCGGGCGTGGTGGTCGTCGCGGCGGCGGGCAACAACGGGCGGAACGCTTCGGGTCAAAAGATTTACGGCCAGATTCACTCGCCGGGCAACGAGCCGTCCGCGCTCACGGTCGGCGCGGCCAACACGTTCGGCACGGACACGCGCGACGACGACGGGGTGGCGACCTACAGTTCGCGCGGCCCGACGCGCAGTTCCTGGACGGACGCGCTCGGGATGAAACGCTACGACAGTTTGATCAAGCCCGACATGGTTGCGCCCGGAAACAAATTGATCTTCGCCGAGTCAGACCGCAACCATCTGGTGCAGCAGAACCCGGAGTTGGACGCAAGCGTCAGCGCGGTTGACAACCGCCGGATGATGTACATGAGCGGCAGTTCGATGGCGACGCCCGTGGCCGCCGGAGCAGCCGCCCTCTTGTTGCAGGCCAACCCCAGACTCACGCCCAACCTCGTCAAGACGATCCTGATGTACACGGCGCAGCCGCTCTCCGGCTTCAACATGTTCGAGCAGGGTGCGGGGCAGCTCAACATCGAGGGGGCGGTCAGGCTCGCTCGGCTGGTGCGTTCCGACCTAACTGCTGTGACACCGCTCGGCGCGCCCCTGCTCACCTCGAACACCGCCCCCACGCCGGAGACGACCATCGCGGGACACACCTTCACTTGGTCGCAAGGGCTGATCATGGGTCGCACCTACGTCACCGGCCTCAATCTCGTGTTGAAATATCAGAAGATTTACAGGGACGGCATCTTCTACGGGGATGGCATCTTCTACGGAGATGGCATCTTCTACGGAGATGGCATCTTCTACGGGGATGGCATCTTCTACGGGGATGGCATCTTCTATGGTGATTCCGTCCTGCTCACGAACGGCCTCATCTATGGCAACAGCGTGCTCACAAGCAATGGTGGCGTCCTAGGCGATGGCAGCGTGTTCATCGGCGTCAACACGTTGTTCGACGACGGCACGATCCAAGCCGACGGGTTCAGCTTCGGCGACGGCCTGATCTACAGCGACGGCATCTTCTACGGGGACAGCACGCTGCGAGGCGAGGCTGTCATACAATCACAGTCCGCGAGAGTGAGCGGAGATTTAACGCCCGCGATGCTCTCAGAGCAAGACACAGGCGTTGACTTCACAGACTACTGAGCGATTTCGATGTCCGACGCCTTACGTGCGCCGCGTCCCAGCCGTATAAAGTTAAAGACTCTATTAAGGAGATCGTTATGCCCCAATCAGTCAGATTAGAAAAGGCCGCCACTGTCGAGACCCCCATCTCCACGGCGTATGTGCCCTCTTCCAGCGTCCAGCCGCTGCGCGAAGCGCACAAGCAGGAAGTCCTCGCTTTCCTGTTGCCACTTTCCGTGGACACCATTGTCCTGTGGGGGCTGATTTGCGACAACGGCATGGAGAGTCCGTTGAATCGCGGCACGCTCTACGCCTGTCGTGATGCCGAAGGACGACTCGAAGGCGTCGCCCTCATCGGCCACGCGATGGTCGTCGAAGCGCGCACCGAACGCGCCTGTGCGGCTTTCGCGCGGCTCGCACGCGACGCCCGCGCCCACATCATCCTCGGCGTCACCGAGAAGGTCGAAAACTTCTGGTCGCACTACGAGCAGGGCGGGCAACAGCCGCGCCGCTTCTGTAGCGAACTCCTGCTGGAGCAACGTTGGCCCATCGAGATTTCGACGGAGCCGGCGCCTTTGCGTCTCGCGACGGTGGATGATCTCGAAGAGTTGGCCGCCATCAACGCGGCGATGGCCTGCGACGAGAGCGGCGTCAACCCACTGGAAGTTGACCCCGAAGGGTTCCGCGCGCGGCTCGCGCGCCGCATCGAGATGGGGCGCATCTGGGTGTGGGTGGAAAGCGGGCGGTTGATCTTCAAGGCCGATGTCATGGCGGAAGCTCCCGGCTACATCTACCTCGAAGGCGTATACGTCAGCCCCGGCGCGCGCCGCCAGGGCTGCGGGCTACGCGCGATGTCGCAACTCAGCAGCGTCCTGCTCGCGCGCACCGAGACGCTGTGCCTGCTCGTCAACGAACAGAACAAGGACGCACAGGCCTTCTTCTTCAAGGCGGGCTACAAACTGCGCTCCCGCTACGATACGATCTTCCTGCAACCCAGGGCGGGCGAAACCAACTAACGACTACCGGGAGCGCGGCTCGATGGACAGACGGCGGTACGCTAAGCCCTTCATGTGGGCGATCATTATCTGCGGCGCGGTGGTGTGCGCCCACTCGGTCTATCACCTGCCGTTCGGGCAACTCGATCTGCTGTTCCTGCTGCTCGCCGTCGCCACCATCATCACGTCGAACATCGCCGTGCCGATGCCGGGAGTCAACGGGCGTGTTAATGTCACCGAGACGTTCATCTTCCTCTCGATGCTGCTCTACGGTGGCGAGAGCGCCATCCTCCTGTCAATGATCGACGGGTTCTGGTCGTCGCGCCTGATCAGTCGCAAGCCGATCACGCTCGCCTACAACGCCGCGCAACTCGGCATCTCGACCTTCATTACCTTCCACGCGTTGCGCCTCTACTTCGGCGACGTGATCAACTTCGCGCACGGCGACTTCTCGGTCAATTTCCTGATCGCCGTCTGCATCATGGGTTTCGTCCAGCACATCGTCAATTCGCTGCTCGCCTCTGCGGCGCAGGCGCTCAAGCACGAGCAATCGATCTGGCAGGTCTGGAGCCGTGATTGCCTGTGGCCTTCGATCACCTATTTCGCGGGCGCGAGCATGGCGGTCATCACGGCGAAACTCGTCGGCATGATCGGCCCCTACGCCATCATCGCCACGACGCCCATCATCGGGAGCATCTACCTGACTTACCGCACCTATCTTAAGAATGTCGAAGTGTCGGCGGCGTCGGCCAAGACTGAGGCCGAGGCGGCGGCGCGCGCCGAGGCGGCGAAAGCGCAGGCCGAGCAGGCCGAACGCCACGTCGAAGAACTCTCGCACTACATCGCCGAACAGGAGCGCATCCGCGAGCAGTATTCGCAGATTGAAAAACTCTCCGCGCTCGGCGAACTCGCCTCCGGCGTCGCGCACGACTTCAATAACACGCTCGCAGGCATCCTCGGCCGCGCGCAGCTACTCTTAAACACCAGCGACCCGGCCAAGGTCGAGAGCGGCCTCCAGATCATCATCAAGACGGCGAAGGACGGCGCGAAGACCATCAAGCGCATTCAGGACTTCGCCCGCCAGCGGCGCGACCACGCCTTCTCGCCCGTCGCGGTGGATCAACTGCTCCTGGACGTGAGCGAGATCACGCGCCCGCGCTGGAAGGATCACGCCGAGGCCGCGAGCGTCCAGATCAATCTCGAACTCAAGATCAGTTCGAAAGCTCTGGTCTTGGGCGACGAGTCGGAATTGCGCGAGGTGCTCGTCAACATGGTCTTCAACGCCGTGGACGCCATGCCCGCGGGCGGCACGCTCACGCTCGCCACGCGCGAAGCGGGCGGGGCGGTGGAAATTTCCGTGACCGACACCGGCACCGGGATGAGCGACGAAGTGCGCTCGCGCATCTTCGACCCGTTCTTCACGACGAAGGGCAAGACGGGCATGGGACTGGGGCTGGCCGTCTCTTACGGCATCATCCGCCGCCACGAAGGGACGGTCGAAGCCGAATCGGAGCCGGGGCGCGGCACGTGCTTCCGCATCACGCTGCCGTCCGCGAAGAACGCCGCGAAGCCGCAGGCGAACGCCGGTCAACCCGCGCCCGAGAAAATCGCCGAATCGTTCCGCACGAAGTTTCTCGTGGTCGACGACGAGGAATCCGTGCGCGAACTGCTGCGCGACATTCTGGAAGCGGAAGGCCACGAAGTGGTCACGGCCGGAAGCGGGCGCGAGGCTCTCGAACTGTTTGCGGAAGCCGGGTTCGCGGCCGTCCTGATGGATGTGGGGTTGCCGGGCATGAGCGGTTGGGAACTGGCGCGGGCGGTGCGCGAGCGCGACGAGCGTCTCCCGCTCGCGATCATCACGGGCTGGGGCGAGGCCGTCGGCTCGAACGCGCAGAAGGCGGCGGGCGTCGATTGGGTGGTGGCGAAGCCTTTCACCATCGAGCAGATCACGGCAATCGCGCGGGAAGTTTCCCGCCGTCAGCAGGAGACGGGCATTGGGCGCGACGCAACCACCGTGGCGGCATAGTTCCACCGGCAGCAGCGACTCGCGACGCGCCACCCGCCACGCCGCGCAACTCGATGCGCGTCTATTCTTCCAACTCTCCACACCCAAACCGGACGACACGAACGACAACGCCATCCGCACGCCCCGCACGCTCAGGCTCGTCGGCCGCACGCGCAACATCAGCGAAACCGGCATCGCCTTCATCGTCCCCACGCTGCGCATCGGCGACGAGTTCGCACACGTCATCGGCAGCCGGTTGCTGATCAGGCTCTACCTCCCCGCAGGCCACGTCGAGATACAAGCCACGCCCGTCCGCTACGAACAACTTTCGCAGTCGTCTTCCGAACGCGGCTACCTCATCGGCGTGCGGATTACCGAGATGACCGACAGCGAATGGGTGCGCATGGTCGAATACATCCGTACGCTGCATAAACCAGCGTGAGTTCGTCCTAAGCGAAGGCCGCGCTTACCTGACAGCCCCGTCAGGAGCGGCATAGATGTAGCCCACGGCGTAAGCCGTGGGAACAGACAGGCCAACAAAGCGACCAGCCCCGGCGGGGGCGAAAGAAGTTCAAGATTGAATCTCTTTCGCCCCTGCCGGGGCTTCGCAATGTTATTCACTCTTTGATCCCACGGCTTGCGCCGTGGGCTACAAGTCTGTCGCCCCTAACGGGGCTGCCACGCGTTGCGCCTGACGGAGCTTTCGGCCGTCGCGCGCGTCCTCGCTTATACCAAATTCACGTCGCCTTACGCGCAGTCGGCGTCCGTCTTAACTTCTTCCAGATTGTGTCGTTTGATCATGCGTTGGAGGGTGCTGCGGTCTATGCCGAGGACGCGCGCGGCGGCCTGCTTGTTGCCGTGCGTGCTTTCGAGCACGCGGCGGATGTGGCGGCATTCGAGTTCCGAGAGTGAGAACAACTGCCCGTCGGTTTCGCCCGCGTCCGGCGGCGGCGGCGACGCGGACGCGGCGACTTCCTGAGTTTGCGGCGGCGATTCGCTGACCGACCGGCTGATGCGTTCGGGCAAGTCTTCGGGGCGCACGATGCCGTCGCACAGCGCGGTCGCGCGCACGATGGCGTTCTCCAACTCGCGGATGTTGCCCGGCCAGTGATAGCTTTCGAGAATCGCGATGGCCTCGCGCGAAAAACTGAGGGGACGCTCGCCCGTGCGCTTCGACCGCTCGGCGAAGCGACGCGCCAGCGGCATGATGTCTTCGCTGCGCGCGCGCAAGGGGGGCAGGTGCAGCGTCACGGCGTTCAGGCGATAGAGCAGGTCTTGCCGGAAGCGGCCGTCGCGCATTTCGCCTTCCACGTCGCGGTTGGTGGCGGCGATGACGCGCACGTCAACTTGCAGCGTATGGTTCGAGCCGACGCGGCGTATCTCGCCCTCCTGCAAGGCGCGCAGCAGTTTCACCTGAAAGGCGGGCGTCGTCTCCGTGATCTCGTCGAGGAAGATCGTGCCAAGGTGCGCTTCCTGCCACAGCCCGCGCCTGTCCATCGTCGCGCCCGTGAACGACCCGCGCACGTGGCCGAACAACTCCGACTCGATCAACTCGGCCGGGATCGCGCCGCAGTTGACGGCGACGAAAGCGTTTCCGGCGCGCTGGCTGCGCCGGTGAATGGCGCGCGCGACCACCTCTTTGCCCGTCCCCGATTCGCCCGTCACGAGCACCGGCAGGTTCGTCCCCGCCACGCGCCCCACGAGTTTCATCATCTCGACGAAGGCCGCGCTCTGCCCGACCAGATCGATGTCCGAGGTGTAGACGGGCGGCAAAAGATCGCCGGTCGTGTTCTGGCGGGCGCGCTTCTCGATGCCGTTTCTGACCGCCTGCGAGATGGCGAGCACCTCGTCGTTGTCGAACGGCTTCATCAGGTAGTCGTATGCGCCGGAGGCGACGGCGTCGAGCGCGCCCACCGCCGAGCCGTGTCCGGTCATCAACACGATCTGCGCCTGCGGCTGTTCCTCCGTGAAGCGGCGGAGCACGGCGAAGCCGTCGTGCCCGCCGTCGCCGCCGAGTTTCACGTCGCAGAAGACGAGCGCCCACGTCTCGCGGCCGAGCAACTCGAAGGCGTGCTCCGCCGACTCGGCCTCGCTCACCACCCAACCGTCCTCGCGCAACACCTCGGTCACGTTGGCGCGGATCACGTGTTCGTCGTCGATGACGAGGGCTTTCATGTTTTCATTCAACTGGAGGGGCATAGTTAATCGAGGGGTGAAGGATGAAGGCAGAAGGACGAACAAGAGAACCGCTCAACCCGCCGAAGCCCTTGTTTCATCCCACGCCCTTCGTCCTTCCGCTCGTTCATTGTCTTCTAAAGACGTAATACGGTCGTCATTTCAACCTAGCCGACGCCGGTGCTGCCGAAGCCGCCCGCGCCGCGCGCGGTCTCGTCGAGCGCGTCCGCCCAAGCGGGTTCGGGCGTGATGATCGCTTCGACGATCAACTGCGCGACGCGCTGACCCGCTTCGAGCGTCAACGTCTCCCGCCCGTGGTTGACGAGCGCGCAGATGATCTCGCCCCGGTAGTCGCTGTCTATCACACCGGCCAGAACGTCCAGCCCATACTTCACGGCGAGACCCGAACGCGGCGCGACGCGCCCGTAGAAGCCGCGCGGGATGGCGACCGACAAGCCCGTCCGCACCCCGGCGCGCCCGCCCGCCGCAAGCGTCACCTCTTCGACTGAGAAGAGATCGAGTCCCGCGGCCTCTGCGCTGCCTCTCGCGGGCAACTTCGCCGCCGGATGCAGTTTCAGAAATTTCAACGCACCAGTCATACCAAAGCCGTCGAAGACAGGATTCAGAACCCGGAGGAATTTCACCCCTTCGCTTTTATCCCGACTCCCGTATTCCGGCTCTCCTTTCTCAAGCCCGCGCTTCGTTGATCCAGATCGGTTTCGAGTTGCAGCCCGTGCCGTTGCTGCGCCACTTCGGGCACGACCAGAAATAACTGCCCGCGCTCGACGGGCCGCGCTTCACGGTCGGCGTCTCGCACTCCGGGCACGGAGGGCCGGTCTCGACCCTGACGGCCGACGCCGACGCCGATGCCGACGCGCCCTCGCCCGCCGCCGCGCGCGTCTCGTTGATCCACAGGGGCGCGGCGTTGCAGCCGCTCTTGTCGCTCTTCCAACGCGTGCAGCCCCAGAAGTAGCTCTCGTTTTTAAACGGGCCGCGCTTCACGGTCGGCGCGCCGCACTCCTTGCACGGCTCGCCCGTCTCGGGCGCGGCCTTCGCCTCTTCGAGCGTCCCCTTTTCGTCGAACCAGCGCACGCCGCGACACTCCGGGTAACGCACGCAAGAGAGAGACGCGCGCTTACCCTTCTCGCGCGGGACGCGCAGGCGCATCGCCGCGCCGCACGCATCGCACTTCGTCGCGAGCATCAACTTGCGCTGCTTCGCGTTCTTCGGCGCGTCGCTGATAAAGCCGCACGCGTCGCGCCCTTCGGAGCAGACGAGAAACTTCCCGCTCGCGCTCACGCGTTCGACGAGAAAGCCCGCGCGCTCTTCCAACTTACACTTCGGACAATCGACGGCGTCTTCCGGGCGCGGCGACGCCGCCGACGCCGGACGCTTCGCGCCCCCCTCGCCCGCCACGGCGCGCTCCATCTCGGCGGCCGCGATCTGCCCGACGAGTTCCGTCACCATCACTTTCACTTCGCCCATGAACGCGTCGCGCGCGTACTCGCCGCGCGCCATCCGCGCCAACTTCTGCTCCCAACTGCCCGTCAGTTCGGCCGACTTGAGAAGTTGCGAGGGCAGCAGTTTGATCACCGCGATGCCCTTCGGCGTCGCCGTCAGGGATTTCTTGTCGCGCACGATGTAGTCGCGTTTCAGGAGCGTCTCGATGACGGCGGCGCGCGTGGCGGGCGTGCCGAGTCCCGAATCCTTCATCGCGAGGCGCAACTCCTCGTCTTCCACCTTCTTCCCCGCCGTCTCCATCGCGCCGAGCAAACTCGACTCCGAATAACGCGGCGGCGCTTTCGTCTGCTTCGCCACGGCTTCGACGTTCTTCGTCTCCACCGCTTCCTGCGCACGCACGGGCGGCAACTCCGCGTCTTCCGCCTCGTCATCGCCGTCCGCCCGCTTCCGGTCTTCTTTTCCGGGCGGGTCAACTTCGCGCCAGCCCGCCTTGAGCACCACCGTCCCGCGCGTGATGAACCGTTCGCCCTCGACCGCCGTGGTGATCGTCGTGCGCTCAAGCTCGGCGTCCGGGTAGAAGGCCGCGAGGAAGCGGCGCGCGACGAGGTCGTAGATGCGCTTCTCGTCGGGCGCGAGCGCGTTCGGCTCGACGCGTTGCTTCGTCGGGATAACGGCGTGGTGATCCGTCACCTTCTTGTCGTCAACGTGGCGGCTCGTGAGCTTCGGCGTGCCGCGCGCCAGAATCGTCTCGATGAACTTCACGTAAGGCCCGACGCCCGCCGCCTCGACGTGGCCTTTCAGTTCCTGATTGACGCTCGTGGAGAGGTGGCGCGAAGAGGTGCGCGGATAGGTGATGAACTTTTTCTCGTAGAGCGTCTGCGCGAGTTCGAGCGTGCGCGCGGCCGAGAAGGCGTAGCGCGCGTTGGCGGCGCGCTGCAAGGCAGTGAGATCGTACAGCAGCGGCGCGCGTTCCTTCGTCGCCTTCTTTTCGACTTTTTCGACCGCGCCCGGCTTGCCTTTGACTTTGAAGACGACGGCCTCGGCGGCGTCCTTGTGATCGAAACGGCTCCCCTGTTTGTTGAACCACGTGCCGCGATACGCGCCCGCCGCCGGCTCGAAATCGGCGACCACCTCGTAGTAATTCGTCGGGACGAAATTCGCGATCTCCTCGTCGCGGCCGACGATGAGCGCGAGCGTCGGCGTCTGCACGCGCCCCAGAGAATAGACGCCGTCGTGTCCCGCGCCGCGCGCCTTGATGGTCTGCGCGCGCGTGGCGTTTAAGCCGACGAGCCAGTCGGCCTGTTGCCGCGAGCGCGCCGAATCGCGCAGGCCGGTGTATTCCGCAGCGGGCTTGAGGCGGTTGAAACCGGCGATGATCTCGTCGCGCGTGAGCGAAGAAATCCAGAGGCGTTCGACGGGCTTGCGCGAGCGCGCGAGCGTGTAGACGAGATCGAAGATCAACTCGCCCTCGCGCCCCGCGTCGGCCGCGTTAACCACGCTCGTCACGTCGTCGCGTCCGAGCAGGGTCTTGATGACTTTGAATTGATCGAGCGTGCGCTCCGACGCGTGATACTTGAACTCTTCGGGAATGATCGGCAGCGTCTCCAGCCGCCACGACTTGAACTTCGGATCGTACTCTTCGGGGTCGTCGAGTTCGACGAGGTGGCCGATGCACCACGTGATGATGTCGTGCTTGCCTTCGAGGTAGCCTTCGCCGCGCCGCGTCGCGCCGAGCGCGGCCGCCACGTCGTGCCCCATCGAAGGTTTCTCGGTGATGATGAGTCTCATAGAACAGCTATCAGCTATCAGCTATTTAATCCGCAATCCGCAATCCGCAATCCGCAATTCTTCAAAGTCCGGCCATGTCCCACTTGCGCACCACGTCGTTGACGAGGGCGGCGATCTTGTCCGTCACTTTCACGAAATACTCGTCGGCCTTCTTCTGATCGAATTTCGGGTAGCCCTGCCCCGGTTGATAGAGGCCGATGGAGGAGGGGAACGGCGTGGCCGCCCAGGTGCCCGCCGCCGGGTATGCGGTGGCGAGGTCGGCCTTGTAGCGATCCGGGTGGACGAGCGTCGGGTCGATGGCCTGCACGAAGGCCGTCTCGTTCAAACCGGCGTGGCCGCCGTCTTCGCCGAAGACCTGCTTCGTGATGTCCGACGCGTAAGACCACCAGTTGACGACGAGCGTGCGCACTTTGCGTTCGGCCGCGACTTCCGCCGCCACCGAAGTGAGCACGGCCGTCTGCCCGCCCCCGTGGCCGTTGACGATGACGATGTTGCGGAAGCCGTTCTTCGCCAGACCCTCCAGAATTTGTTTGACGAAGGGGCGATAGGCGGCCTCCGTGATCTGGAACGCGCCGGGGTAGGCTTCCATGCTGCCCGTCATCCCGTAGGGCAGGACGGGCGCGATCATGGCGTTCGTGCGCTGCGCGATCCGGCGCGCGATGGCGAGCGGCGCGGTGTTGTCCGCGCCGTTGTTGACGACGCCGTGCGGTTCGAGCGTCCCCGTCGGCAAGAGCACGGTCTGGACGCGCGCGGGGACGACCTCGCGAAACTCCATCCAGTTGATGCGATCCATCTCGCGCGTCGAGACGGTGTCGGGCGGCGGCTTCGCCGTCGTCGCCTGCGCGCACGCGAGAGGCGCGAGCATCGCCGCCAGTAACAGCGTGAATAACGTCTGCGCTATTTTCATCGTGTCATGTCCTCGAAGAATTTTCGCAAGCCCCTGACCGCTTCCCTTGACTGTTTCGCTTCGCCGCGCCATATTTCCCGGCCGAAGAGTTCGGACGTTTATTAACTGCGGGAGGAGAGCTAAAGGATGTTTCTCTTATTCGACATACCCCCGCCGACGCCTCCGGGCAAAGAGCCGCTCGTGCTGGCGCTGGCCGCGCTCATGGTCGCACTTTTCGCCGGCGCGTGCGTCGTCTCGCTCATCATATTTTTTGTGCGCCGCAGACGCAAAGCCGGGCGAGCAATCGCGGACGACGCTGCGCCCGCCCGGACTGAAACAGCCTAGAGCAAGTCGCCCCTCACACCCAACCCGGCGAAGGGCGGCTTCCGGCGGGCGGCTTCTGTTGTCGAACTCCAACCCTAACTTATCACGCCGAACCACCCGTAAACATTCAACACCTCGCCGAGCGCGAACGAAGCGAGGTTCGCCGCCGTGATCGCCGCGAAGTCGCGCCACATGACAGCGCGCCCCGTTTCGTCTCGCTCGCCGAACGCCGTCCAGAAGAGCGCGCATTCGGCGACGGGCGCGAACGTCTCGGCCGTGACGAGATAGGCGAACCGCGTCGAACCGTCGAAGAGGAGCGGCAGCACCAGCACGACTACCGGGTAGGTGCAGGCGGTCAGCCACAGGCCGGAGAGAAATTTGCGGCGCAGAGAATGGCGCGGCGAGAGGCCGAAGAGCAGCACGGGCGTCTCCAACGCGACGGTGAAGAGATAGCCGACGGGGAGAAACCACCAGAGTTGAAGGGCGCGCGATTCCACCTGTCACAACATCCGCAGCAGGAACGGCGCTTCGGCGAGAACGTGCGCCATCGCGAGCGTGAAGTAGAGATCGCGCGTCGTGGGATAGTCGGCGAGAAAGGCGAGCCAGAGCAGCACGACGCAGGCGGCGGACACGGCGAGCGTCGCGCGTATGACACGCGGCCAGCCGCGTTGCGAGCGACGCGCGAGCGGCAACGACTCGACACGCCACGGCGCGGCGACATCGCCGCCGCCACGGCGACGCACGCGCGCGAGCGGCAAGGCCAGCAGCCACACGCTGTAATGAATTGTTTCGAGAAAGACGTGCGTGGCGACGAGCAGGTGACTTGAGACGCCCTGCAAAATCTCCGACCCCGCGTGGCGCGTGATGCGAAGTGCGAGCGCGTCGTCACCGCCGCCGTCGGCGGCGAGCGCGGGGGCGTCGCCGAGTTGCCACCAGAGCAGGCCGATGCAGAGCGGCAGCGCGGCGAGGCAGCGATGATAAGCGCGTCGCCAGTCGGGGCGTGTGCGCCGCAGGTGGCGGTCGAGAAACCAGAGCGCGACGAGCGGGTGCAAATAGACGAGGCCGAGGCTGAACATTTGCGGCGCGAGCCAGTTTGCCCCGGCGAGCGCGAAGCCGACGGCGAAACTCCAAGACCAATCGCGGCGCGGAGACTGCCGCCCGCGCATCCACACGAGCGCGGCGAGCCACAAGATCAACAAACTGTTCCAGACGCCCACAGCCACCGTCCACTCGTCGCCGCCCCACACGAACGCGTGCGCGAGAAGCGGCAACGCGGCGTAAGCCGTGAGCAGAAAAGCGACGCCCGCGAAGCCGACGAAGAAGAAGTTGCACGAACGCCCCAGACGCACGGGCAGGCGCGCGAGAAAATAACGCAACTCGAACCAGTTGTGCGGCCCGGCGAAGAGAAAGACCGTCACGATTGAGAAGCGCAGCGGCATCCAGCCCGCGAGCAAAGCCGATGCCGCGACGAGCGCGAGCGCGACGAGCGCGAACGTGGACGCACGCACGCCGCTCTCCGCGCCCGCCGCAGCAGTAGTGCTCAACTCGAATCTCTCGATGTCCGCCGCGCGTTCCACTTCGCTTACTTGCTCCCCGTCGTCGTCGTCGCCGCAGAGGCCGGGACGATCAGCTTGAACACATTCGGATCGTCCACGACCTCCACCCTGATCACGCCGTTGAGTTTCGCGTCGGGCGTCGTGGCGAGTTTCAGAGAACCCGCGTCGAGCATGCGCGGTTCGGGCGGTCTTGCGTTGGCGAGCGTTTTGATGGCGAGCGCGCCGGTCGCGGCGAAGACGCAGAGGGCGACGGCCGCCGCCTGCTTCGCCGCGCGCGAACGCGTGCGCGCGACGAGGACGCCGGCGAAGGCGAGCGACAGCGAGAGGAAGATGCCCGCGATGATCGTCTGCGCCGGGCGGAGCGAATCGGTCGCGGTCGCGGCCGCCGCGTCGCCGGCATCGCGCTCCATCTCGGCGCGCAGTTGCCGCAACATGTTCTGCGGAATTTGCAGGCGCGCTTCCGTCACGTCGCTGCGCGACTCGATGGACATGCGCGCGGCGGGCAGCGGCGCGGCGCGACGAGCTTTTTGCGGAGTGCGCGTCGGCGCGGGTTCGGGCAGGGCTATGTCCGCGAAGGCCACCGCCGGGGCAAACGCGAGCAGCGCGAGAGACAGACAGCAGAGTCTCAGTTTCATGTTTGATGATCCTTTTTATCCTGAATCGTTCAAGAGCCGTAAATCGTTAAAAGCCGTAAATCGTGAATAGACGAAAGCAGTTTTAATTCGATTCACGATTCACGATTTTCGTGTGTGACCGTGTGGTCGTTATCAAACCGGCGAGGAATCGTGAATCGAATCGTGATGAAGAGTGGCGCACCCGCGGAAGATAAATTCGGACGGCGTTAACGCCGTTGGCGAAACGATTCGCGCGGGCGTATCCGTGGTCGCGCACAAAGTAGGGCACGACTCGTCGGTTGTCAAGATTCTACGGGCGCGAGGGTTCGAGTCCGTCCGGCGATTGAAGCGGGCTGCTGCTCACGCGCTCGCGTCGCGCCGACGCCAACCGCATCGCCTTCGTCGCCCCTTAGTCGTGACGCGCGACGGTGCAGGTTGCGGCGCGTCGCGGCCGCCGGTGCGCGGGCGAGCGGACGCGGTTGCGGTGCGTCAGGGTCTGCGGATATATTCTCGTTCGTACCGCCATCGTCTTCGGCAGACAGCCGCCTTCAAGCTGCATCGGCCAATTCATTTTTACAGAGACACGCATCCGGCCGCGGCCGGGAGGAGAGAGCCTTGAGCCAACGTAAAGAAGAAGATCGCGACTTGTTGACCATCAACCGGAGAAAGTTTATCGGGGCGGGTCTGACGCTTGGCGTCGCCGCCGCGCTGTCGGGAACGCCTGAAGGTTTCCCGGCGTTCGCGTCCGCCGCGCCCGCCGCGCCGAGCGCGGACGAACTCGAAGAGGCGACCATCGCGGGGTTGCAGGAAGGGATGCGCGGCGGAAAGTGGTCGGCGCGCGAACTCGCGGAGAAGTACATCGAGCGGATCGAGCGTTACGACCGTAAAGGCCCCGCGCTAAACTCCGTCATCGAACTCAACCCCGACGCGCTCTCTCTCGCCGCCGCGCTCGACCGCGAGCGCAAAGCCGGGCGCGTGCGTTCGCCGCTGCACGGCGTCCCCATCCTCCTCAAAGACAACATCGACACGGCCGACCGGATGCAGACCACCGCCGGTTCGCTCGCCCTCGTCGGGACGCCCGCGCCGCGCGACGCCTTCATCGCCGCGCGCCTGCGCGAGGCGGGCGCACTCATTCTGGGCAAGACGAACTTGAGCGAGTGGGCGAACTTTCGTTCGACCCATTCGTCGAGCGGTTGGAGCGGGCGCGGCGGGCAGACGCGCAACCCTTACGCTATTGATCGCAACCCGTGCGGTTCGAGTTCCGGTTCGGGCGTCGCCGTCGCCGCCAACTTCGCTGCGGCGGCCGTCGGCACGGAGACGGACGGTTCAATCGTCTGTCCGTCGTCGGCGAGCGGCATCGTCGGCATCAAGCCTACGCTCGGCCTCGTCAGCCGCTCCGGCATCATCCCCATCGCGCACAGTCAGGACACGGCCGGGCCGATGGCGCGAACGGTCGCAGACGCTTGCATCCTGCTCGGCGCGCTCACAGGCGTTGACCCGCGCGACCGCGCGACGCAAAGCTCCGGCGGCAAGTCGCACGCGGACTACACGCGCTTCCTCGACGCGGCCGGACTGCGCGGCGCGCGCATCGGCGTGGCGCGCAAGTTCTTCGGCTTCAGCGACCGCGTTGACAAGTTGATGAGCGATGCGATTGACGCGTTGAAGCGCGCGGGCGCGACCATCATCGACCCGGCCGATCTGCCGTCGCACGGTAAGTACGACGACTCGGAGTTTGAAGTGTTGCTCTACGAATTCAAGGCCGACCTCAACAAGTATCTGGCCGAGCGCGGCGCGGGCGTGCCGCGCTCGCTCAAGGAGCTCATCGAGTTCAACGAGCGCAACCGCGAGCGCGAGATGCCATATTTCGGGCAGGAGATTTTTATCAGGGCGCAGGCCAAAGGGCCGCTCACGAGCAAAGCCTATCTCGCCGCGCTCGCCAAAAATCACCGCCTCTCGCGCGCCGAAGGCATCGACGCCGTGATGACCAAACATCGACTCGACGCCATCATCGCGCCCACCGGCGGGCCGCCATGGACGACCGACCTCGTCAACGGCGACCACTTCTCCGGCGGCAGTTCCACGCCCGCCGCCGTGGCCGGATACCCGAACATCAACGTCCCGGCTGGTTACGTCTACGGCCTCCCCGTCGGCATCTCCTTCTTCGGCCGCGCCTACAGCGAGCCCGTGCTGATCCGGCTGGCCTACGCCTTCGAGCAGGCCACACGGCATCGCCGCCCGCCGCAGTTTAGAGACACCGCCGAGTTGCGCGATTGAGAAGTGCGTCGGAAAACTACAACTCATCTTCCCTTTGCGCCTTTGCGCCTTTGCGTGAGTTATCTTCTTCCTAAGAATAAATCTCACGCAAAGGCGCAAAGGCGCAAAGTGGAATTTAAAACTCACTACAGCAGTTTGCAAATGGATGCGACTCGTTTGTGATTATGGTAGGGGCCGGGCTTGTCCCGGCCCGCTCGCTTTCGTAGCCACGCGGGCAGGGACAAGCCCGGCCCCTACAATGATTCCTTCATCGCACTCAATGGCAAACCGCTATAAGAGGCCGGAGAGAGTTTATGATCATCACGACCGAGTTTGTAGACGTGGAAGTTGACGGCAGCCCGATGCGCATGTCGGTGGCCGCGCCGAAGCCGGAGGGCGCGTATCCGGGCGTGGTTTTCTACTCGGATATTTTCCAACTGACGGGGCCGATGCTGCGCGCCACGGCGCGACTCGCCGGTTACGGCTTCGTCGTCGCCGCGCCCGAAATTTACCACCGCCACGAACCCGCCGGTACGGTCATCCCCTTCGACGACGCGGGACGCACGCGCGGGCTCGAAGGCGCGGCCAACACTCCCGTCGCGGATTTCGACGCCGACTGCCGCGCCGCGCTCGACTACCTCGCCGCGCACCCGCGCGTCGCGCGGGGCAAACTCGGCGCGGCCGGTTTCTGCCTCGGCGGCCATCTCGCCTTCCGCGCCGCCCTGCAACCCGACGTGCGCGCCGCCGCCTGTTTCTACGGCACGGGCATTCACAACGGCAAGTTAGGCCGCGACGCCGACGCACGCTCGCTTGAACGCGCCCCGGAAATTCGCGGCGAGTTGCTGTTGGTCTTCGGCACGCTCGACCCGCATGTGCCCGAAGACGGCCGCGCCCGCGTCGAACGCGCGCTCCGCGAAGCGCGGGTAAACTACTCTTTCAAACTCTACCCGGCCGAGCACGCCTTCATGCGCGACGAGGGCGCACGCTACGACCCCGAGGCCACCGACGCCGCCTTCGCCGACATGATCGAACTCTTCCGCCGCTCAATAAAGGGATGAGGGATGAGGGATGAATTAAGAAGGCACTCAAGAGGTTGCATGCTTATCTTGTTCATCCCTCCGCCCTCATCCCTCATCCCTTCTTTCTACCCGTTTACAACTTCGCCGCCGTTCGGGTGCAGAATCTGGCCTGCCATGTATGAGGCGTCGTCGGAGGCGAGGAAGACGTAGGCGGGCGCGACCTCTTCGGGCTGCCCCGGCCGCTTCATCGGCACGTCCGCGCCGAAGCTCTCGACTTTCTCCGGCGGGAAAGTCGAAGGGATGAGCGGCGTCCAGATCGGCCCCGGCGCGACGCCGTTGACACGGATGCCGCGCTCCACGAGCGACTGCGAGAGCGAACGCGTGAAGGCGACGATGGCGCCTTTGGTGGCGGAGTAGTCGAGCAGTTCGGGGCTGCCTTTGTAGGCCGTCACCGAGGTGGTGTTGATGATCGTGCCGCCCGCCTTGAGGTGCCTGAGCGCGGCCTTGACGAGATAGAACATCGCGTAGATGTTCGTGCGGAAGGTGCGCTCCAACTGCTCCGTGCTGATCTTTTCGATGCTGTCCTGCGGGTGCTGTTCGGCCGCGTTGTTGACGAGCACGTCCAGACGCCCCAACTCGCCCGCCACACGCTCCACGGCCGCGCGGCAAAAGTTCTCGTCGCCCACGTCGCCGTCGATCAACAGGCAGCGTCGCCCTTCCGCTTCGACGAGCCGCGCCGTCTCGCGCGCGTCCTCGTGTTCGTTCAGGTACATGACGCACACGTCCGCGCCCTCGCGCGCGTAGGCGATGGCGACGGCGCGGCCGATGCCGCTGTCGCCGCCCGTGATGATGGCGACCTTGCCTTCCAGTTTGCGACTGCCGAGATGCGTCGCGTCGTCGGCGACGGGGCGCGGCGTCATCTCCGCTTCGATGCCCGGCCGCCGCTCTTGCTGTTGCGACGGCATGGTCTGGTGCCCGTCCTCTTGCTCTTCTTCTGCCATTGCTTTCCTCTCCCTTGTTGCGCTGTGTCGATACTTTTCCACCCCTGCGCATCAATCCGCGGGCAAAGACAAAACCGTCCGCGCGGGCTAGCAGCGAGCGCAACCGACGTTGCGAACGACGCGCGCCCGCAACCACGCAGACGATCTCGAATTTCTTTGAGGCGAAAGCCGAGGAGTCTAGCGGGACGCGCGGGTCTGGGTCTGTCCGTTGTCGCACAGAGGGCGCACGCGAACCCGGCCGCGAAGCGGTACGGACTCGTACAGACGTGAGCCGCGCGCGCCGTTTAAAGTTTGACTATCCCCCGTGAGCGACGTTTAAGATTAAGTTCAAGCAGGTAAGGTGTGTGATGAACGAGGGCGAAGGACTGACGGGGACGATTTATCAGGAAGTGTGTACGTGGTGCGGCGTGGTCGTCCGCAGGCTCGACACCAAAAACTCTCGCGGCATGTGCCTCAAATGCTATGCGCGCATGTTGAGCGATCATCAACGCTCCTCGCCCACGCCGCCCAAAACTTTCAGGCACAGCGAACGCTGACACGCACCGCACTTTCGCCCGCGCGGCCGGATGCTACAGGAGATTCCCGGCGCGCGCGGGCGCGGCGCAAAAAGTCCGGCGTCGTAAAGTCCGACTTGCGCGTTCGCGCACTGCGTCCGCCGCGCTAATCTTCCGGCAAACTCCACGTCTGCCCGATCTCGGTCAAAGCCACGCGCCAACGTTCGCGACCGGCGACGGCGAGCAGACGCTCGACGGGTTCGCCGACCGGCTCGCGGCTCAAACGGAAGGTCGAATGGTGCATCGGGAGGAAGTAGGTCGCGCCCATCTCGCGCGCCATGCGCCACGACTGTTCGGGGTTGGCGTGCGCGTAGATGTAGGGGTCGTATGCGCCGACCGGCATCATCGCCAGCACGATACTGGCGCGCCCCCTGAGACGGCCGAACGCGCGCGTGTCCGCCGTGTCGCCTCCGAAAACTATCGCGCGCCCGTTCTTCTCGACCAGAAAACCGCCGTAACCGCGATGGCTGTCCGTCAGCTTGCGCGCCCCCCAGTGGCTCACCTCGACTGACTCGACGCGCGCGCCGCCCACTTCGACCGACTGCCCCCACGCCAATTCGTCCACGCGCCGGAAGCGACGCACGAGATCGCCGTTGCCGCGCTGCACGACGGCGCGCGTCGTGCGCGGCAGGCGCGCGAGCGTGCCCGTGTCGCAGTGATCCATGTGCGCGTGCGAGACGAGCACGGCGTCGAGCGCGGGCAACTCGCGCGCGGCGAGCGCGGGCTGCACGAGACGGCGCGGCCCGACGGTCAGGACGCCGGGGACGCGCACGCCGACGCGTTGCCCGAGCGCCGGATCGGTCAGCAGCCACGTCCCGTAAAAATTGATGAGCACCGTCGCGTGGCCGAGCCACGCGACGGTCAGGCGGTCGTCGCGCCACTCTCCGGGGCGCGGGCGGTGCGGCGCGGGCGCGATCTCGACACGCCTCTCACGCAAGCGTTCCTCCACGAAACGCCGCCCGAATCGCCTCGCGAATCCCGCGTATGTTCGTAAATTGCCCACGGTCATATTCATAAACAATTAGATGCGGCTAACCGGCTGGCCGTCATTTGTTTCACCCGCGGCCTGAGCCGGGACGTTTCATCTTCCGCCCGCCGCACGCGCACCGCGAACGACCGACCGCCGGCAATTTCTTACCATTCGCCGTCGTGTTGTATGCTCACGGCGCGAAGTTTCTCCCTGTAGTCGAGGGTTGGATGCGCGCCGCCGGCGTGAGCTTGTTCACGTTTTTGTTGACGGCGGCCTGCTTTTTAATGACGGCACGCACCCGCCGCCGGGCGCGCTCGATAAGAACATTCTTGCCGGACGATCATTCGACACTGACGGCGTGGCTGCCCGATTTCGTCTACACGGGCGGGCGATTCGAGAGCGGCCTCGCTCTCGTCTCAAACCGCGCGGGTCGCATAGTACAACTCACGCGCGAGCAAGACGCCCACGCGGCGAACGTGGTGCGCCTCAAGGGTCGCGCCCTTCTGCCCAGCCTCGTCAACGCACACTCGCACGCCTTCCAACGCGTCATCCGTGGGCGCACCGAACGCCGCTCCGCCACGCATGATTCCTTCTGGACGTGGCGCGAGATGATGTATGCGGCCGCCACGCGACTCAGCCCCGAAGACATTTACGACGCCTCGCGCATGGCCTTTCTCGAAATGGCGGCCAGCGGCATCACGGCCGTCGGCGAGTTTCATTACCTGCACCACGCGCCGGGCGGCGTGCGCTACGCGGACGAGAACGAGTTGGCGAAGCAAGTCGTGCGCGCCGCCACGGACGTGGGAATCCGCATCGCGCTTTTGCGCGTCGCCTACGCGCGCGCGGGCTGGAACGCGTCGCCCGACGAGCGACAGGCGCGCTTCATCGAACGCGACCCCCAGGCGTTTCTCAAGCAGACCGAAACTCTCGAACACGACCTCGCCAATGTCGCGCACGCAAGCGCGGACGCGCGAACGGGCGTTGCAGCCGGAGACGCGGAAGACGCGCGGCGCGCGTGGGTCGGCGTCGCGCCTCATAGCGTGCGCGCCGTGCCGCTCGATTATTTGCGCGAGGTGTGCGCCTTCGCCGCGACGCACGGAATGCCCGTCCACATGCACGTCGCCGAGCAGCCCGCCGAGATCGCCGCCTGCACCGAGGAACACGGGCGCACGCCCGTCGCGCTGCTCGACGTAGAAGGTCTGCTCGACGAACGCTTCACGGCCGTCCACGCCGTCCACATCACAGCGGCAGAAGCGCGCTCGCTCGCCGCCGCGCGCGCGCACGTCTGCGCCTGCCCGACGACCGAACGTAACCTCGGCGACGGCATCGTCCCCGCCGACCTGTTGCTCGGCGCGGGCGTCCGCGTCTCGCTCGGCACGGACAGCCACACGCAGATCGATCTCCTCGAAGACGCACGCGAACTCGAATACCACCTGCGCCTGCAAAAACTCGAACGCGCCGTGCTCGCGCCCGAAACGAACGCGCAGGCGACGTTCGCCCGAACTTCCCGCGAAGCAAACGAAGTGACGCACAGCCTCGCCGCGCTCGCCGCGCGCCTCTTCGACTGCGCCACCCGGAATGGCGCGACCAGCATCGGCGCGAGCAGCGGCGGCGGCGCGCTCGAAGTGGGAAGCCCCGCAGATTTCTTCACCGTCGCCCTCGACGATCCCTCCATCGCCGGAGCGGGGACGGATGATCTGCTGCCCGCCGTCGTCTTCTCGCTCGCGCGCACCGCCGTGCGCGATGTGGTCGTCGGCGGTCGCCGCGTCGTCGAAGATGGACACCACCGGACGCAAGGTGAGATCATCGAACGCTTCACGGATTTACAGCGCAGGCTATGGCGATAAACGCCTGCTCAACGCAACGACCTCACAAAGTCAGGAGTGACGCGATGACGAACGAAGAGATGCAAAAAATCCTCGAATACATGATGCAGCGGCAGGAAGTTTTCGGCGAGCATCTGGAAAGGCTCGAAGAGAATCAGGAGAAACTTCAGGAGGAAGTCCGGAGTTTGACTACGGAAGTCCGGGGCTTGACGAGTGAGGTGCGGGCGTTGGCAGGTGTGGTGCGTCAATTAGGCGATGCGCAAGTTCAAACTCAAAAAGCTGTCACCCAGACGCAGAACGATCTTTCCCACCTAACCAAAATCGTCACCGGCCTTGTCGAGATCGTGACGCGGGATCGGAACGGCGAGAGCCGGAATTAATTCGACATGAAGGTTGAACAGACACTCGCCGAACTCATCCGCCTCGACTCGGTCTCGTCGCGCTCCAACGTGGAAATCATCTCTTACCTCGCCGCGCGCGCGGAGGGCGCGGGGCTGTGCGCGCGCATGTTTCCTTACACGGACGAGGCAGGAGTGAAGAAGTTCAACCTCGTCTGCGTCCCGCCCGCGTTGGACACTGACCGGATGGAAGTTGAACTCGCGCTCGTCGGGCACACGGACACGGTGCCTTATGACCCTGCGTGGGCGGACGCGCTCACGCTCACGGCGCGTGAGGGCAAACTTTACGGGCGCGGCGCGTGCGACACGAAAGGGTTTATTGCCGCCGCGCTCACGGCGGCCGGACAGGTCGATATCGCAAATCTACGGCGACCGCTCGCGCTCGTCTTCACGGCCGACGAGGAGGTCGGCTGCCTCGGTGCGAAACGGCTCGCGGAGTCGGGCGCGCTCGCGGCGCGCTACGCCATCGTGGGCGAGCCGACTTCGCTGCAACCGGTGCGCGCGGGGAAAGGTTATTGTCTGGCGGAAGTGCGCGTCGGCGGGAGCGAGGGACACAGCGCGTACCCCGCGCTCGGCGCGTCGGCCATCTTTCGCGCGGCGCGGCTCATCGCGCGCATCGAGCGCGTGGCCGAGACGCTACAGGCGCGACAACACGCCGCGTTCGACCCGCCTTACACGACGCTCAACGTCGGCCTCGTCGGCGGCGGCACGGCCAAAAACATCATTGCGGGCGAATGTCGCTTCACGCTCGAATGGCGACCCGTCCCCGGTCAGGCAGCCATCCACGTCGTTGAACTCATCCAAGCCGAGGTCGAAAGTTTGCGCGCCGCCGAACCGGACTTTGATTGTCACATCGAGATTTTGCGGCTCGACGAGGGTATGGAGACGAGCGCGGATTCGCCGCTCGTCCGCGAGTTGACGACTTTGAGCGGGCGGACGGCGGGCACGGTCGCCTTCGGCACGGAAGCCCCGCAGTTGACGGAGATGGGCGCGCAGGCGGTCGTCTTCGGCCCCGGCAGTATCCGCACCGCGCATCGCACCGGCGAGTTTGTGCCCGCCGCCGAACTCGAAGCCTGCGTGGAAATTCTCGCGCGCGCGATAGAAAAGTTTTGTCGGTAGCCGGTTGTCCGTCGCTTGTGCCGCATCAACTGTGTCGCTAAAGATCGACCTCCGCAATGACGAACAGGTAACGACGGACAACTGACGACGGACAAACAACAGTCTCTTTATGCTCCAACAAATTTTCAGATCCGCAAGTTTTCAAATGCTGTCCGGCGCGTTGCTCTGCGCCGCCGCCGCCCTCTTCGCGAACCACGCCGCGGCGCAGACGCCGCAGAAGCCTCTCACGAGTCAGGAACTCGTGCGCCTCGTCTATCAACTCCCGACGCAGCCGCAGAAGCGCGACGAGATCATCGAAGAGATACGACGGCGCGGCATCGACTTCGAGTTGACGACGGGCTTGCGCGGCATCGTCGCCACCAAGAGCGGCAACGACGCGCTTCTGCGCCGCACGCTCGAAGAGGCCGCGCGGCGGCGCGCCGATCCGGCGGGCGCGGCGCCGCGCGCGTCCGAAGCGGAGGCGCGCGACGTGTTGGAGAACGCGCGCAAGGCGACGCTCGCGGCGGCGGGCGTGATGCCGGATTTCGTCGTGCGCCAACTCGTGCGGCGTTCCGCCGCACAGGGCGAGACGCGCAATTGGAGGCAACAGGATCAACTGGTCGTCGCCACCAGTTACCGCGAGAGCGTGGGCAGAGAACAGTACAAGCTACTCGCCGTCAACGGCCTGCCGACGAGCGAAGCGGCGCGCGAGCGCGGCACCTACGAGGAAGTCGGCGGCGCGACCTCGACCGGCGAGTTCGCCTCGTTGCTCATCAAACTTTTCAAGCCGGAGTATGAGACCGACTTTCAGGCGGCCGACACGGACACGATGCGCGGCCGTCGCACCTTGATCTACGACTTCACCGTCAGGAAGGACAAAAAGTTTCAGTACGTCACTTACGGGCGGGGCGAAGGGGCGCGCACCACCGAGACGGGATTGCGCGGCCGGGTCTGGATCGACCGCGAACTGTTTCGCGTGCTGCGCGCCGAATACACGACCACCGAGATCGCGTCCGACTTTCCGATCCGCCGGGTCGTCAACGAGATCGACTTTGACTGGGTGACGATCAACGAACAGAAATACCTGCTGCCCGTCGCCGCCGAAGTGGTGTTCACCACCGTCGAGCCGTTTACCTACTACGACCCGCGCGTCGAAAGAAACGTCACCGAGATGCGGACGTACCAGACGCGCAACGAGATACGCTTCCGCAACTATCAACGCTTCGGCAGCGAAGTGAAGATCATCGAAGACGGCGACTTCACCGACGAGGAAGAGCCGCCCGCGAAGAAGCCGGAGTAGGGCGGAGATTCAAACATCGGAGAGAGGTCTAAGCGTCGTCGAGAGGTTGGTTTTATTCCCATCCTTAAGGGGCGTATCGCAACAAATACCTTACTTGTCACAGGCAAAATTTATTGACGATCTCTTTTTCACGAATCATAATCGCGCCGCGCTTCTCATCAAACAGCGCGTGTTTTCAATCGGCCATGACGTAGCTTGATGCGCGGAGTTGCAGGTTGACGGCCAACTGAAATACTGAGGCAAATCACGCTCAGGGTCTTATGATATTCGATAACCTTTCCAATACGAGATGGAAGCGCAGCAGTATAGTTTTTGCGCTTGTGCTGACTCTGTCCGTTACCGCCGCCGCCGCCGCCTTCATCGGGTTGGCCTCCGCCGAAAGAATACAGACAGAAGATGACAAAGAGAAAGAGCGGGCGGTACGGAGTTTAGAGCGGGTGAGGGAAAAATATTCAGCCCTGCGATCGGTGCACCTCGCCGCTGATGTCAAGATGACGGTCTACGGCAAAGATTTCCGCGCGGGCAGCGGGACTTATGAGTATTGGGCGGAAGGCGACCGCTATAGAATTAAATCTCGTACCGACAAACACCTCGGACTCAAAACAGACTTCGATGTCGCGTATGACGGGAAGCGCTACTACCTGCTCGACGCCAGACTCAAAGTTCTGTCGTACCAGCAGAAGGATGTAACCAGAACCTTCACTGCACTCCCTAACCCGCTGTTTCTCCCTGTTGATTACTTGAGTAATGACGACGACGATTGTGCTTTGTGCGCGTTGCGTCTACCCGATTTCAAAATTAAAGACGCGCGTTCGAGTGAGCGCGTTAAATCTTTGGCGGTGAAGTCCGAGCGACGAGACGACGCCACGGGAGGGATCGTGAGCGAGGTGGAAATGCCGGGGGGGAAGACTAATAAACGCGCTTTCCGCCTCATCTTGCGCACGCTCGAAGCAAACGAAGGCCATGTGCGCCCGCTCCAGATCAACCGGGTCGGGACTAACGACAAGATATTGAATTCGCTCTCGTTCGCTAATTTCACGCCGACCGTACTCGGCGTTTTCCCGCGCACCATGTCGATCAAGGCTTTTGACGACGAGGGCAACTTAGCCGTGCAGGCCGAGTTTATCGTCAGAACCCTCGAACTGAATGAACCGATAGAAAACAGTATTTTCACGATTGGCTTTGGCGAGGCCGAAGCCGTCTGGGACTCGGACGGAAAAATTTTCGTGAAAGAGAAAAGTGTCAACCCGCCCCGCGCTCAGAGTCAGTAAAAAGCGGACACCGGCAGGCAGTATTAACTGTGCCGACATTAGCCGCCGTCTTCCCACAGGTGCAGAAATTGCACCCGTCGAATCCTTCGTTGTTATCCTCTCAATGATGCGCTGCAACCGACACTGCTACTGTGGCGCGCCCGCTCGATTCTCGCTCATGCTCTGCCACGCGCCCGACCCGATAAAGGCAGCCCAGTAAAACGGGTGGCTCCAATTCCCGCCGGGGCGATTGCCGCCGGGTCGCACGTCGAGGCCGCGTTTGTTCTGCCCGTCGCCCGCGCGCTGCCCGCCCGCGAGCATCGCCAGTTGCACCTGTCTGAGCGCGTCGCCGCGCCCCGCGCCGTCTTGCAACAGGCGGTAATAGGCGATCATCAGATCGCGCGTCGCATCGTCCGAAACCTGCCACAGGCTCATCACCTGCGTCTCGCTGCCCGCGAGCACGAGGGCGCGTCTCAGCCCGTAGACGCCGTCGCCGTTCTGCACCTCGCCGACGCCCGTCTCGCACGCCGACAACACGACGAGCCGCGTGCCCCAGAGGTCGAGACCGGCGGCCTCGTAGGCGGTCAGCACGCCGTCTTCACCGTCCGCGCCGCCGCGCTCGTTGGCTCCGGCCAGGGCCAGCCCCGAACGCAGCAGCGGGTTCTCGCCGCGCGACGCCGTCGTCGAAGCGTCGCCTAACGCAAGCCCGCGCGCGTTCGCTTCCGACGCCTCGACGCGTTTCTGGTCGGGCAGGAAAAAACCGTGCGTCGCGATGTGCAGGATGCGCGGCGCGCTCAACACCTTGACCGCCGACTCGCTCGCGCGCGCCTCCGTCAACACGACCACGCCGGGCAGGATGGTGTTGAGCGCGGCGGCTTCACCCTTCGTGCCCGGCAGGGGCAGGAAATTGATATTCGACATTTCGACCGAACGGCGCGACGGCGCGGCGGCGAGAGCATTGGGAGCAGGCTGTTCCGCGGCGCGAGACCGCGCCGCCGCTGCTGCTGCTATCGCGCCCGCCGTCGTCGCTTCGCCGAATCTGGGGTTGGCGACGACGACGGGCGGCTGCCTGCTCCGCGCGCCGAGCCCCAGACGCAAAAGGTCGCGCCCGCTCGTCAGGTAAGTGATCGTGTAGCTTTCCAGCAGATACTTATTCTGCTCATCGACGAGCGCGCCGAAGGGGATCAGGTTGAGCGCGCCGTCGGGCGAAAGCAGAAGGTGGCGCGCCGCGCCGGAGAGCTTTCGCACGGGGCGCATCAGCCGCTCGTCGAGCGCGCGCCCGCGCTCTCGCACTTCCAGACTCGCGGGGTTCGTCAGCGCGCGACGCCACGCCGCGATCTCGCGGTCGATGGCCTCCGTCTCTCCGAGTTCGACCCAGAGCGGCGCGGGCGCGTCCTTCGTCAAGACGTAGGCGACGTAGCCCGGCGCGCCGAATCTCGACTTGCCCGTCGCCTTCGGGTCGAAGGGACGGTACAACACCAACTCGACGAGAGCCGCGCCCGCCGGTATCGACGCGCGCACGGCATCGAGCGTGACGGGACGCGCCTCCGTGCGAAACTCTGCGCTGCGCGCGCCGACTTCGCCTTCCAGCCGTTCGATGTCAGTTTCCAGACGCGCCTTCTCGGCCTTGCGCTCGGCCGCGGCCGCTTCCCCGGCAGACTCTTTGAGTTGAAGGCGCGCCAGTTCCGAGCGCGCCCGCGACAACTGATCGAGCAGCGCGCGATCCTGCATGTTGAGGCGGCGACGCAGCGCGCCGATCTGGTCGGTCATCGCGTCGAGCACGCGACCCTTGCGCCGGAGGACGGTCGTCAGGGCGAGTTCCGCCGCGCCGCGCTCGTTGGGCGCGCTGCGGACGTGGAAAGAGACGGTGGCGTCGGTTTCGTTGGCGAGCGTCGCCATGTAGCGGCGTTTCTGTTCTTCCGAACCGGCGGTGAGAATGAGCGCGAGGTTGCGCTCGCGCAAATCTGCATTGCGCGCGAGGAGGCGAAGCGTCCCGGCGGTGTCGCCGCGCCCCCAGTAGATGGTCGAAAGGTTGGCGAGGTAAGTGCCCACGTTCGGGTGGTTCGCGCCGTAAGCTTTTTCCGTGATCGCCAGCGCGCGCCGGTACAGGGGTGCTTCACGCGCAAACTCGTTTTGCGCGAAGTAGACGTAGGCGAGATTGCTGAGCGAGATGGCGAGGTCTGGATGATCCGCCCCCAAAGTCTTCTCCCTGATGGCGAGAGACTTTTTGAATAACGCTTCGGCCTGCGTGAAGTCGCGCTCGTCCGAATGGGCGACGGCCAGATTGCTGAGCACGGCGGCGTAGAGCGGCGACTCCGCCCCGAGCGTCTTTTCCACCATCGCGAGGGCGCGCCGGTAAAGTTCGATGGCGCGCGCGTGGTCGCCTCTCCCGTTATAGATGTTGGCGATGCTGCTGAGCGTCGCGGCGACCGTGGAACTCTCCGCGCCCGCCGTCTTCTCCCGAATCGCGAGCGCGCGCTGCAAGAGCGGCAGAGCGCGCTCGTTGTCGCCACGGTCGCTGTAGAGCAGCGCGAGGCTGTTGAGGGCGATGGCCGTGTCCTCGTGCTCCGCCCCCACCGTTTTCTCCTGAATCGCAAGCGCGCGTTTGAGCATCGGTTCGGCGCGCAGGTAGTCGCCTTTCGTCCGGTAGAGGACGGCGAGGCTGTTGAGCGGCGTAGCGACGAAGGCGTGTTCGGGGCCGAACAACTTTTCGTGCAGCGCGAGGCTGCGGGTGTAGAGCGTCTCCGCCTGCTCGAAGTCGCCCGTTTCCGAATAGAGATAGGCGAGGTTGTTCAAGGTGAGGGCGACGTAGAAACTGTCCGGCTCCGCCTTCTCTTGGATCGCCAGCGCGCGTTTGAGGAGCGGCTCGGCGCGCGTGTAATCGCCGCGCCGCGTATAGACGGAAGAGAGACTGTAGAGCGCGGAGGCGACATCGACGTGTTCCGCGCCGAGCGACTTTTCACGGATGGCGAGCACGCGACGGTAGGCGGCCTCGGCCTGCGCGAAATTCTCTTTCTTGAGGTAGGTGGTTCCGAGCGCGCTCAGGGTAGAGGCGACGTTCGGGTTTTCCGTCCCTTCTATCTTCTCGCGAATGGCGAGGCTGCGCAGGTAGATTTTTTCCGCCGCGTCGAGGTCGCCCTTCGACAGGTGGAGCATCCCCAGTTTGTCAAGCGACAGGGCGACGCTGAAGTGGGCTTCGCCGAAAGCCTTCTCGCCCGCCGCGCGCGCGCGTCATCAACTCGATAGCCGCGTCAGTTTTCCCTTCGCCGTTCGCCTTGTCGGACTGCTGCATCAGTTCCAACATCGCGCCGAGAGTTTTCGTCTGTTCCGGCGTCAACGCCGTCCGGTCGCCTTGCGCGCCCGCCACCGGCGCGCCCGCGAACAAACAGGCGAGCAGCAGGATTAACGACAACGCCGCCGACGCCCGCCGCCAACTTCTTCTACCCGCTACGCCCGCCATTACGCCTCCGCGCGTGCGCCCTCGATGTATGGGAGTGTCAAGCTCCGGCGGCGTGAACTGCGTTCGCGCCGCCGGAGCCGTTTATGAATCGGCCTCGCCCGCGTACTTGTCCGTGCTGGCGTTGGAGATGATGGGCGCGTCGGTGGTCAGAGCCTGATTGACGAGTTCGCGCTGCTCAAGTTCGTGGATCGTGTAAGAACCCGTCGCGGGGCTGGCCGAGGCCGCGCGCCCGACATAATAGGGACGCTCGCAGGCGCGGAGCCTGCCCGTCAGGCGCGGCTCGACGAAGTGCCAGCCGCCGTAGTTCTTCGGCTCTTCCTGCGCCCAGACGAGTTGATTGGCCTTCGTGTAGCGCGCGAAGGTTTCGCGCAGAAGCCGTTCGGGGAACGGGTAGAACTGTTCGAGCCGGACGATGGCGACGCGCCGGTCGTCGGATTTCAGGCGCGCGGCGTTCAGATCGTAATAGACCTTGCCGCTGCACAGGACGATGCGCCGCACCTCGGCCGCGTCGGCGATCTCCGCGTCGTCGATGACGGGGAGGAAGCCGCCCGTCGTCAACTGTTCGACGGTGGAAGTGGCGGCGGGCAGGCGCAGCAAACTCTTCGGCGTCATCACGACGAGCGGGCGCGCCATCTCCTGTCGCACCTGCCGTCGCAGCAGGTGGAAATACTGCGCGGGCGTGGTCGGGTAACAGACCTGCATGTTGTTCTCGGCGCAGAGTTGGAGATAGCGTTCGAGCCGCGCGTTGGAGTGCTCCGGCCCCTGGCCTTCGTAGCCGTGCGGCAGCAAGAGCGCGAGGCGCGAGGGCTGCTGCCACTTGTCCACGCCGGGCGCGATGAACTGGTCGATGATCACCTGCGCGCCGTTCGAGAAGTCGCCGAACTGCGCCTCCCACATCACGAGCGCGCGCTGCTCCACGACCGAATAGCCGTACTCGAAACCCATCACGCCCTGCTCTGACAGGGAACTGTCGAAGACCTCGAAGCGCGGCCGCCCGTTCTCGCGCACGGCGAGTTCGGAGAGCGGCGTCCAGGCCGCGCCGGTCTGCGTGTCGTAGAGAATCGCGTGGCGTTGTGAAAAAGTGCCGCGCCCCGAATCCTGACCGCTCAGGCGCACGTTCGTGCCTTCGAGCGCGAGCGTGCCGAAGGCCATCGCCTCGCCGAACGCCCAATCCAGAGGCGCTTGACCGGCTCCCATCTTCTCGCGCCGCGCCAGTTGGCTGACCATCTTCGGGTTGATGTTGAAGCCTTCGGGCACGACGGCGATCTTGTGGCCGAGTTCGCGAATCGTCTCGGCCGCCACGCCCGTCTCGGCGATTTCCGACCCGTCCTCTTCGACGATGGCGGGCGGCAACTCCGACATCTTCGGCTTCGCGGCCACGATCTCTTTGGCGCGCGCCTGCGCCTGCTCGTAACGCGCGACGCGCTCCTTGATCATCGTCTCCACGTCGGCCTCCGAGACGACGCCCTCGCGGACGAGTTGCGCGGCGTAGATGGCGCGCACGCCCGGGTGCGCTTTGACGCGCGCGTACATCAGCGGTTGCGTGTAACTCGGCTCGTCGCCCTCGTTGTGGCCGAGGCGGCGGAAGCCGATCACGTCGAGCACCACGTCCTTGTTGAACTCCTGCCGGTAGTCGAGCGCGATGCGCAGCACGCGGAAGGCGGCTTCCGGGTCGTCGCCGTTGATGTGGAAGATCGGGAGTTGCGTCATGCGCGCCACGTCGGTCGAGTAGATGGTGGAGCGACCCTTTTCGGGCGAGGTGGTGAAACCGATCTGGTTGTTGATGATGATGTGAATCGTGCCGCCCGTGCGATAGCCGCGCAGTTCGGCGAGGTTCAAAGTCTCCATCACGATGCCCTGACCGGCGAAGGCCGCGTCGCCGTGCAACAGCACGGGCAGCGCGCGGTCAATCGCCTCTTCGCGCTCGGCATTCATGGCGTCCTGCTTGGCGCGCACCATGCCCTCGACCACGGCGTCGACAAATTCGAGATGGCTCGGGTTGGGCGAGACCGTGATCTTGACGGTGCGCCCGCTCGTCGTCTCGCGTTCGCCGACCGCCCCCTGATGGTATTTCACGTCGCCTTCGTCGGCCGGGAAGTTCGGGTGAACCGCTCCTTCGAATGAGGTGAAGATGCGTTCCGAGAAATTGCCGACGACGTTCGCCAGCACGTTCAGACGACCACGATGCGCCATGCCGAGCGTGATGTCTTCGACGCCGCGCTCGCCCGCTTTCTCGATCAACTGGTGCAGGAGCGGGATGATCGTTTCGCAGCCTTCGAGCGAGAAACGTTTCGCGCCGAGATACTTCGTGTGCAGGAAACGCTCGAACTGTTCGGCGGCGATGAGGCGGTCGAGCAGTTGTTTCTTCGTCTCCGGCGGAAGCGGTTCAGGGTCAACCAACTCTTCCCGGATGCGCTCGCGTATCCAGAGTTTCTGCTCCTTGCTCTGGATGTGGCGATACTCCGTGCCGACCTTGCCGCAGTAGGCGCGGCGCAGGATGTCCAGAATTTCGCGCAGCGTCGAACTTTCGCGCCCGCTCAAGCCCCCCGTGATGAACGTGCGATCCAAGTCCCAGATCGTCAGGCCGTAGGTTTCGAGGTCGAGTTCGGGATGATAGTTGACGGGCATCGCGTTGAGCGGGTCGATGTCGGCGATGAGATGGCCGCGCACGCGATAGGCGTTGATCAGTTCGAGCACGCGCGCCTGTTTGACGATCTGCTCCTGCGTGCGGTCGCCGCCGAGGAGCGCGGGGTTGCGATCCACAGCCCAGCGCATCGGCCGGTAGGCGATGCCGAGGTCGAGAAAGATGCCTTCGTAAAAATCGTGTTTGCCGATTAAGAGTTCGTGGACGTGCGCGAGGAACGCGCCCGACTCCGCGCCCTGAATGATGCGGTGGTCGTAGGTCGAAGAGACGGTGAGCGTCTTGCTGATGCCGAGTTGCGAGAGGGCTTCCGGCGTCATCGCGTGATACTCGGCCGGATACTCAATCGCGCCCGTGGCGATGATGACGGACTGCCCGGCCATCAGGCGCGGCGTCGAGGCGACGGTGCCGATGGTGCCGGGGTTCGTGAGCGAGATGGTCGTGTCCTGAAAATCGGGCAGGCCGAGTTTTCCGTCGCGCGCGCGCCGCACCACGTCGTCGTAAGCCGCGACGAACTGCGAGAAAGAGAGCGCGCCCGCGTTCTTGACGTTCGGGACGAGGAGCGAGCGCGTGCCGTCCTTCTTCTGGATGTCGATGGCGACGCCGAGATTGACCGCCGCGCGACGCAGGCGCGCGGGCTTCCCGTCGGAGAGCGCGAAGCCGTCGTTGAGTTGCGGGTATTTTTCGAGCGCGCGCAGGAGCGCGTAGGCGATGAGGTGCGTGTAGGAAGTTTTGCCGCCGCCGTGCTCCTTCAAGTGCTTGTTGACGATCACGCGATTCTCTTCGAGAAGTTTGACGGGCACTTGCCGGTTCGAGGTCGCGGTCGGAACAGAGAGACTCGTCTCCATGTTCTCGACGATCTTCAGGGCCGCTCCGCGAATCGGCGCGGCTTCCGGCGCGGCGGCGGTCGCGGCGGCGGTGGTCGCGGTTTGCGCGACCGCGGGTTGCGCGGCGGGTTGCGGCGTCGCGGCTACAGCGGCCTGCTGCGCGTTGGGCGCGCTCTGCGGCGCGGCGGCGGAGGCTGAAGAAGAGGTGTCGGTGGTGATGGTCGCCGTCGTGGCTGTGGCCGTCACGCTGTCGTGGCCGTCGGCGCGCGGCGCGGTCGCCGTCGGCGCGCCGTTGCCGGATGTCGTCGCGCTTGCGCCGGACGCGGCTTGGGCGGAAGACTGGCCGAGCATCTCCGCGAAATAGGCGCGCCATGATTCGTCAACGAGCGACGGGTCGCTGCGGAAACGATCCAAGAGCGTTTCGACGTAATTGGCGTTTGCGCCAAAGTTTTCGGCGATGAATTGCGAGTAATCAGTCTGGTTTTGTTGTGCGCTCAAAGTCTTGTCACCTCTTTGGAGAGAAGCCGCGGGCACGGCTTCTGGCGCGGCGGCTCGACGCCCGTTTAATTGTCCGTTGGTGCTCGAATAATAGCCTATCACTTTCCGCTTCGCACCGCACCCGCCGCCCACTGCCGGCGCAACCCCGTCGTATAATTCCACATCACACGACCGCACTCACAGGCTGACGCGCGCCGGAGCAACTTATGTCGTCGCTGAAAAATCACTTCAATTACTTCTACGTCACTCTCTGCTGCTTCGCCCTCTTCGCCCCGTTCGCGCTGGGAGCGTGCGGCGTTCCGCGCGGCGGCGCGCCGGGCGGCGGGCAAACTGCCGCGCGCCGCGCGCCGTCAGGAACGACGCCGCAACCCACTGTCAAACCCGTCTACGAGTCGCCCCTGCTGGAACGCCTCGTCGCGGCGGCCGTCGAGCGGGCTTCGCACGAGGTCGAGTACGACGCGAGCTATTTCAAACTGGACTACCCGAACGGCGACGTGCCGGAAGGCAAAGGCGTCTGCACGGACGAGGTCATTCGCTCCTACCGCGCGCTCGGCATAGACTTGCAGAAGGAAGTGCACGAAGACATGGCCGCCAACTTCTCGCGCTACCCGACCAAGTTCGGCCTGACCACGACCGACACGAACATCGACCACCGCCGCGTGCCGAACCTGCGCGTCTTCTTCGAGCGCAAGGGCAAGTCGCTGCCCGTCACCGACGAGGCGACGGACTACCGACCCGGCGACGTGGTAACGTGGGACTTGAACGCGTCGCAGACGCACATCGGCATCGTCGTTGACGCGCCCTCGGCAACGCTCGGCCGCTACATGATCATGCACAACATCGGACAGGGGCCGAAGATCGAAGACGTTCTCTTCTCTTGGAAGATCACAGGCCACTACCGTTACACCGGCGCCCGGACGCCCGCGCCGAAGCCTGCGACCGTTACGGCTCGCATCCCTTCACGCCGGGCGGCGCGTTAGAAAGTTTCGTCCGGCGTCGTCCTTCGCGCCGGAAAATTTTTCGGCCTCCTGCAAGTTTCGTCCTTCGCACGCATTCAAGCGGGTGACAAGGTTGCGAAATTTGATCGACACACGCAGGAGGACTCATGAGCCACGCACACCGAAGCACGCGCTTCTCGCGGACTTTCACCCGCTGTAGATTTCTTCTCAACTCGCCGCTCGGCCACACACGCCTTCACTGGATCGCCCTGTGCATCGTCGCCGCGATGCTTTTGTCTTCGTGCGAGCGTGCGACCGCGCCGGGGCAAGTTTCTCGAAACACGGAAACGACGGACGCGGCGCGCATGCCGAACAATGCCCCCGCGCCCGTGATGGCGAACGCGGAGCAAACGGCGGGGGCAAGGATGTCCGGGGGGTTGAAAAGGGAACGCATCGACGGCGCTCGCCACCGGGGCGACGCCGGTTCCGGCGAGCGCGAATTCAACACCGAAGCTTACAAGCACATCGACGAGAACCCCTTCTTCGAGGTCGCGCGCGCGCCGCTCTCCACTTTCTCGATTGACGTGGACACGGCTTCCTACAGCAACACGCGCCGCTTCCTCCGCAGCGGCCAACTGCCGCCGAAGGACGCCGTCCGCATTGAAGAGTTGATCAACTATTTCTCTTATGATTACCCGCAACCGGCGGGCGACGCGCCGTTCTCCATCACGTCCGAAGTCGCGGCCTGCCCCTGGAACTCCAAGCACCGCCTCGTCCACATCGGCTTACAGGGCAAGCGCATGCACAAGGAAGATTTGCCGCCCGCGAATTTAGTCTTCCTGCTCGACGTGTCCGGCTCGATGAACTCGCCCGACAAACTCCCGCTCGTCAAGTCGTCGCTTCGCATGCTCGCCGAACAACTCTCGGCGCGCGACCGGCTGAGCATCGTCGTCTACGCCGGTTCGAGCGGGCTGGCGCTGCCCTCGACGGCGGGCGACCGCCGCGGCGAAATCCTCGCCGCGCTCGACGCGCTCGAAGCCGGAGGCTCGACCAACGGCGGCGAAGGCATCCACCTCGCCTACCGCGTGGCGACGGAGAATTTCATTCGCGGCGGCATCAACCGCGTCATCCTCGCCACCGACGGCGACTTCAACGTCGGCACGACGAGCGAGGGCGAACTCGCGCGCCTCATCGAAGAGAAACGCAAGAGCGGCGTCTTCCTCTCCGTGCTCGGCTTCGGCACGGGCAACGTCAAAGACGCGACGATGGAAACGCTCGCCGACAAGGGCAACGGCAACTATGCTTACATAGACGAGTTGCAGGAGGCGCGCAAAGTGCTCGGCGAACAACTCGGCGCGACCATCGCCACCATCGCCAAGGACGTGAAGATTCAGGTCGAGTTCAACCCGCGGCAGGCCGCCGCCTACCGGCTCATCGGCTACGAGAACCGCCTGCTGCGCGATCAGGATTTCAACGACGACACCAAGGACGCGGGCGAAATCGGCGCGGGTCACACCGTCACCGCGCTTTATGAAGTCGTCCCCTTCGGGCAAACATTCGAGAACCCCGGCGTCGATGCGTTGAAGTACCAGCGGCCCGCACAGGTTTCGTCGAACGCGAACAGCAAAGAGTTGTTGACGATCAAAGTCCGCTACAAAGACCCGGACGCGAACGACAGCAAGCTCCTGAGCGTGTGGGTGGCCGATGGGGGCGCGCCGATTGAGAGCGCGTCGAACAACTTCAAATTCTCTTCGGCGGTCGCGAGCTTCGGCATGCTCCTGCGCGACTCGAAATACAAAGGCGACGCGCGCTACACGGACGTTACCCGGCTGGCGCGCGCCGCCGCAGCCTCCGACGCACAGGGCTACCGCGCCGAGTTCATCCAACTCGTCGAACGCGCGCAGACGCTCGCGCAACAAAGCGCGCGCAACTAATCAGGACAGGTGAAAGGGGAAGGGGGAAAGGGAAAAGGGGAAAGGATTTTTGTTTGCGCCTTTCCCCTTACCCCTTACCCCTTCCCCTTTCTCCCGCCTTCTTTCCCTTCACCTTTACCCTCTTACAGTTATAATCGCGCGCGATGGACGATCAACTCCTGCGCGAATTTCTGGCCGAGGCCGACGAGCGGATCGAAGCGTTGTTCTCGGATGTCGAACGACTGCGCCGCACAGGTGCCGCCGACGGTCGCGCGCGGCGCGAGTTGATTGCGCGTATCTTTCGCCACGTCCACACGCTCAAAGGCTCTGCCGCCGCCCTTCCCGAACTTGCCGCGCTCAACCGTCTCGCGCACGAATTTGAAAACCTCCTCGACGCCGTGCGCGGCGGTCGCGCGCCGCTGACGGATGCGACCGTCGACGCCTGCGAAGACGCGACGAACGCGCTCTCGCTCGTCCTCGGACGCGCCGCGCGGGGCGACGTTGTTGCGGTCGAACCGCCGTCCGCCGTCATCGAACAATTGCGGCATCACGCGGCGTCGGGCGCGCACGCGTCAAACGCCGTCGCAGAAGCTCTGCAAACGGGCGCGCACGCAACCGCAGCCGACTTGCCCGCAGAGATAGCGCGTGACTTGTCGGCCGTCGAGCGACGTAACCTGAGCGAGTCGGTACGCGAGGGCGCGGGCGTGCTGGTGCTCGCGGCGGCTTTCGACCTCGCCACGCTGGACGAGCATTTCGGCCGCTTCACGGGCGCGCTCGGTGAGTGCGGCGAAATCATCTCGACGTTTCCCGGCGACCCGGCCGCCGCCGCGACCGACGAGATTAGTTTCCGCTTTCTCTACACCACCACCTGCCCGCGCGCGGAACTCGAAACGCGTCTCGCGCCGTTCGGCGCGCGCATCGCGTGGCCGGGCGACGCATCTGAAACACGCGACGCGCCGGAAGCCGACGCCGCTCCTCGCGCATTCGACGCGGGCGGCGAATTACTTGGCGGCGAATCCGGCGCGTCCGGTGTTGCCGGCGAACAGCGTATCGCCGGCGCGCCGGTCGCCGGTCATGAGTCCGTCCCCGCCGGTGTGCCGCAGAGCGCGGGTGAGGCGCGCGCTCCGGTCTTCGTGCGAGTGCCTTTGCACGAACTCGACGAATTGGTGACGGCGACGCACGAACTGTTCACCGATACGCTGGCGATGCTCGAACAGAAAGATGCCGCGACGGACGCTTCGCCGCTTGCGCCGACGGAGGCAGAGCGAGCGCGGCGTTTGCGGGAAGATTTCGGGGCGTTGGAAGAGCGCGTGATGGCCTTGCGCATGCAGCCGTTGATGCCCGTGCTCGAACGCGCGGCTCGCGCGGCGCGCATCGCCGCGCGCACCGCCGGAAAAGAGATCGATCTGGAAGTCGTGGGCGGCGAAGTGCGCGTCGATAGGTCGCTTGCGGAACAGATCGGCGAGCCGCTTCTGCACCTGTTACGCAACGCGGTTGACCACGGCATCGAAACGACGGAGGAGCGGCGCGCGGCGGGCAAGCCCCCGCGCGGGCGCGTGCGTCTGGAAGTGGGGGCGGAGGGCAGCCGCGTGCGCGTGCGCGTGGCCGACGACGGGCGGGGCGTGGACGCGGAGCGCGTGGCGCGTTCAGCCGTCGCGCAAGGACTGCTCGCGGCGGGCACGGCGGTCACGGAGGAACAGGCGTTGCGTTTGATCTTTCGTCCCGGCTTTTCCACGGCCGGGCGCGTCTCGGACGTGTCGGGTCGCGGCGTCGGGCTCGACGTGGTCGAGCACGCGCTGGAACGCGCGGGCGGCGAGTTGCGCGTGCGCACCACGCGCGGCGAGGGGACGACCTTCGAGGTGCGCGTGCCGCTGACGCTCGCGCTCGTCACGGTCGTTATGGTGCATGCGAACGGACACGCCTACGCGTTCGACGCGAGCCACGTCATCGCCACCGCCGAACTCGAACCGGCGGACATCAAGTGCGACGACACGGGGCGTTATCGCGCGCTCTGGCGGGGCGAGCAACTGCCGTTCGTCTCGCTGCGGTCGCTCGTCGAAGGTGGTACGACGACGCGGGAGGCGCGGGGCGCGGGCGAACTGCTGCCCGCCTGTGTCGTGCGGCGCGAGCGAGACGATGCGGACGCGTGGCGGAGCGAGGGCGCGCCGGAGCGTTTCGTCATCGCGGTTGATGGAATCGAAGGCGAGCGCGAGGCGTTGGTGCGCAGTCTCGGACGCCACGCGACGCGCTGGCGCGGCGTCAGCGGCGCGTTCGAGCAACGCGACGGCACGGTCGCACTTCTACTCGATCTGCCCAGATTGTTGTAGAGAGAGAAATCTAAGAGATTGATCCATTGATCCATTGGTTCATTAATTCAATGGATCAATGGATCAATCTTTCAAAGCCGGTCGTCGCCTGTGCCAGTCGGTCGCCTGCTGGTACTTGTCGGCCAGTTCGACGAGCGTGTGTTCGCTCCACGCCGCGCCGATGAATTGGATGCCGGTCGGCAAATTTTCCTGCCCGAAGCCGTTCGGCACGGAGATGGCGGGCACGCCGACGAGGTTGCTCGCGCCGATGGGCGAGGACGCGCCGATGCCCGGATAGGCTTGGTCGAAAGTTTTGCTGACGGGGTATGAGACGGTCGCGCGCGAGGGCGCGACGAGCACGTCGTGCTTGCCGAAGAACTCTCCCCAAGCGCGGCGCATGGGGACGCGCATACGCATCGCGTGCAGGTAATCGACGGCCGTGACGAGCGATGCGGCATAGCCGCCGACGCGCCCTTCGGGCGACGCCAATTCGCGGACGCGCCCCGATTCGATCAGGTCGCGAAACGCGGCCGCGCCCTCCGCATCGACAATCGTGCCGACCGCCGCGCCGTAAGGGAAGTCCGGCAGCTTCACGTCCATCTCTATGCTCACGCGTCGGTCGTCCGCGCGCTTCAACGCTTCGAGCGAGGCGAGGAAATTTTCGCGCACCTCCTTTTGCGCCTTCTCGTAAGAATCCTTCATCACGGCGAGGCGGAGCAATTTCTTCCGCGTGCGCGCCGGGGCGGCGGCGGGGTAACGAAAGTTGCCGCGCTCAAGCGAAGACGCGTCGAGCGGGTCGCGCCCGGCGATGGCCGCCAGCACATGCCCTGCGTCGGCGGCGGTGCGACACATGGGGCCGAGTTTATCGAGCGTCCAGCAGAGAGCCATCGCGCCGTGGCGCGAGACCATGCCGTAGGTCGGCCTGAGTCCTGTAACGCCGCAGAAGGAGGCGGGCGTGATGATCGACCCGGAAGTTTCCGAGCCGATGGCGAATGCGACGAGACCGGCGGCGACCGCCGCGCCCGGTCCCGAAGACGACCCGCCGCTCCAGTAGTCCGTGTTCCAGGGCGTGCGGCACGCACCCGTCAAACTCGCGTCCGCACGGTTGTAGCCCATGCCGCCCGCCAGCTCGACCATGGCGAGTTTGGCGACGAGGATCGCGCCCGCCTCGCGGAGTTTGCGGACGACGGTGGCGTCGTAGTCGAAGCGTTGATCTTTGTAGGGCGTCGCGCCCCAGGTGGTCGGGGCTTCGCGCGTGGCGAGCAGGTCTTTCGCGCCGTAGGGGATGCCGTGCAGCACGCCCCTGTAACGCCCCGCGCGAATCTCCCGCTCCGCCCGTCGCGCTTCGTTGAGCGCGCTTGCGCGCATGACCGTGGCGACCGCGCCGAGCCGCGCGCCGAAGCGTTCGAGCCGCGCCAGATAGCCTTCCGTCAACTCGACGGGCGAGAGTTTGCGCGCCCGTATCTGCGCGGCGAGTTCGACGACGGAAGAGTAGAAAGTGTCTTCGGTGAGCATAAGAGTCTTCGGAACGGGGAAAGGGGAAGGGATAAAGGGGAAGGGTAAAAGAAAGAATTCAGAATGTACGCGCCCGCAGCCTGACCGTGCGGAGTTTCTTCCCTTACCCTTTGCCCGTTCCCCTTTACCCCAAGTCTTTAAGCTATAAAGATGAAATCCGGTTCGTCGGCGTTCTTGAGTTTGAAGGCGCGCAGGCGTTCCGCCGTACGGACGTTGCCCTCGATGTCGCGCTTCATGCGCGCGAGTTCTTCGGGCGTGAGTTTGTCGCCGAAGCGCAGGCGCGCGACTTCCGCGTAGGCTTCCGCGACGGGCGACGGCGGCGGCGCGGGCGTCGGCTGTGGGTTCGGCGGCGCGGGCGCTTGCTTCGTCGTCGCGGGCGGCGTCTGCGCGTTGAGCGCGGCCGCAACGACGAGCGGCGCGGCCACGACCGCCCCGGCGATGGTCTTCGCAAACTGGCGGCGCGGCGTTCGCGCTTGAACGGCCGCCGCGTCCTGCTCTCGATTTTTCATAATCAACTTGACCCGAAGGGGTGAAATCGTCGTGCGCTTAAAAAGCTACAACACGAGCGCGACGGACGCAAATTTTTCGCGGCGGGATTCGCCGTCAACCGCGAGGCGAAGAAAAGGGCGCGTGCGCTTTGTAAGCGCACGCGCCCCTGTCCCCTTCGCCCGCCGCCCGCGAACCTCAAGGTTTCTCGTAGCCGAGGACGCGCGCCGTGAGACGCGCGGCGCGCGGGTCTTGCTGGAACGTGACGAAGCCTTCGCGCGTGGCGCGGCGCGGGAGGAAGGCGATGGTGAGTTCGCCGCGCGCCGGTTCCCCGCCCCCGCTGCTTTCCATCGACACTTCGATGGTGACGCCCTCGGCGGTTTCGTCGCCGTGGTTCGTGACCGTGACGGGCACGATGAAATTGTGCGCGCGCGCCTCCGGCGAGCCGAGGCGCACTTCGATGCTCGGCGGATCGCTGCCCATCGTCGCGCCGTCGTAGACGAGGTAGACGAGCGCGGACAGGACGAGCGCGAGCCCGACGGCGAAGACGATCCACTCGACCCAATTTTTTTGTAGTTTGCTCATCCCTGCAACAAGAGTCTCCCGGCGGACGCGCCGAGCGTCGCGGCCACGCCGAGCACGACCGTCTGCGCGAGCGCGGTGTAGAGCGTGACGCCGTCGAAGCGACCGAAGAACCAGAGAATCAGCCCCGACGTGACGAGCGCGACGGCGTAAGTGGCGACGCTGCCCGCGACGACCGCGCCGAGACCTTCGTGGCGCACGAACTCGCGCGCGCCCTTGAACTCGCTGTAATGGAGGATGAGCGCGCCGAGCAGGAGCGAGACCGACGCCAGCCCCAAGAGGCGCACCCACGAAGTCTCGACGGCGATCATGACGATCTCTTCGGTCGGCGCGACGTTGGCGGCGAACAGCGTCGCGCCGCAGAACGCGAGCAACATCTGGCCGCCGAAGTGCAACTCCGGCTCACCGCGACGCGCGCCGCCCGTCCTGCCCGCCTTGCCGCCGCGCTTCACGCGCCCCGCCGCCCCGCCGTCTTCGCCGACGTCGCCCTCACCCGAGTCTTCGCCGCCTCCGAGTTGCGCCGTGCCGACCGAGACGCCGACGGCGACCGTCATCGCCTCGATCACGATCTGCCCTGCGATCTCGTTCAAGGGCATCTCGAACGTGACGCGCCCGAGGAGATACAACGCCACGGCCGAAATGATGAACCCGATCCCCATTTCTTCGACGGAATCAATCGCCACTTCCAGCATCCCCGCGTCGTGGCGCAGGCCCGCGAAGCGGTTGTAGCCGAGCAACAGGACGAACGTCGCGGAGACGTAGGCGGCCAGTCGCCACGGGTGCGCGTTGAAGCCCGCCCACCACACCTCCATCGTGTAGAGCAGCGGCAGGCTGAACATCAACCCGCCCGCCACGCCGCGCCCGTACTCCTGAAAAGATTCGGCGATGCTTCGGCGGCGCGGCGCGTTGTTTTTCGTGGACTTGCGACGAGACATGAGAAGGCAGTGGCCGTTGGCGAACGACGAGCCGCCGGCGGCCGGGAGAGAGTAACGAGAGGACGCGGGCGAAGCATGGCAACGCGGCAATCCGGCGACGTGGCAACGCCCGGCTGCCGCCGCGCGAGTGACCGGCGAGTGATCGGCAAGCGAGCGGCGAGCGTGTGACCAGTGTGTAACTAGCCGTGTGGCTAGCCTGTTATGAGCCGTGTGACCGCCGAGCGGCTAAGAGGCGGACGCGCTGCGCTCCTCGTCGTCGCCGTCCTCCTCCTCTTCGGGCGAGCCGTCGTCTTCCGCGGTCGCCTCGTCTTCGTTGACGACGACGATTTGCGGGTGCTCCTGATCGAGGTCGCGCTTGATGGCGTCGAGGATGCCGTTGATGAACTGCGTCGCCTCGTAGGTGGAGAAGCGGCGGGCGATCTCCAGAGCCTCGTTGATGGCGACGGTGCGCGGCGTCGGCTCGTGCAAAAACTCGTAGACGGCCAGCCGGAGCACGTTGCGATCCACGACGGCCATGCGTTCGATGCGCCAGTGTTCGGCGCGCGAGCGAATGCGCTCGTCGAGTTCGGGGATGCGGGAGAGCGCGCCGAGCGCGAGCCGCGTCGCAAACTCGCGCGCCGGTTCGTCCATCTCCGTCTCGCCCAGTTCCGCCCAGTAGTGACGCACGAGTTGGTCGGCGCGCACCTCGTCCTTCCGCGCCGCACTCATCACATCAGCCGCAAAGAGCATTTGCAAGGCGCATTCGCGCGCCTTACGTCTCGAACCCATGAATTAACACCCCAGAAAAGCGAGCGATGAACGCGGAACGATGAACGATGAATGAAAGACATTCGCTTTCACTTCATCGTTCATCGTTCCGCGTTCATCATTTCGCAAATGCTTCCTTGTAAAGATTGACCAACTCGACGGCCGCCATGGCGGCTTCGAACCCCTTGTTACCGGCTTTCACGCCCGCGCGATCAATCGCCTGCTCCAGCGTGTCGGCCGTGACGACGCCGTAGACGACCGGGATGCCTGCCTCCATCCCGGCCTGCGCGATGCCCTTCGTCACCTCGCCCGCGATGTAGTCGAAGTGCGGCGTCTGCCCGCGAATGATCGTGCCGAGGCAGATCACCGCGTCATACTTTTCCGACTCCGCCAACTTGCTCGCCAGCAGCGGAATCTCGAACGAACCCGGCACCCGATAATGCTCCACCAACTTTTCCGCCGCGCCGAGACGTTCCAACGCGTCGAGCGCGCCTTCGACCAGCCGCGACGTGAGGAAGTCGTTCCAGCGACTCGACACCAACGCAAAGCGAAAGCCCTTGGCGTTCAACTGACCTTGATGTGTGACGGGTTGCAAGTGTTTCCGGCGACTCCGAGTTTTCAGGAAAATTGATTCACAGGCAGTATAGGTAAACGCGTGGCGGGTGACAAGCGACGACCGGAAGAAAGTGGGCAGTGAGTAGTAAGCAGTGAGCAGTGGGCATTGAGTTGTAAGCAGTAACAACGAGTACGGGCGTTTCCCGGCTTTAACTGCTTACTGCTTACTGCCCACTGCTCACTTTCCCTTAAAGACGGGCGCGCGTTTTTCGAGGAAGGCGCGTGTGCCTTCGCGCACGTCTTCGGTGGAGAAGAGGCTGGAAAAGAGTTCGGCTTCGAGGGCGAGTCCGTCCGCGAGCGGGAGACGCGCGCCGCGCGTGACGGCGGCGAGGCAGGCGCGGACGGCAAGCGGCGCGAACTGCGAGAGGCTCTGGGCAAGCGTCTCCGTCGCGTTTGCGAGTTGTTCGGCCGCGACGACGCGGTTGACGAGTCCGAGGCGCAAGGCTTCCTCCGCCGACAGGCTTTCGCCCGCCAGCATGACGGCGAGCGCGCGGCCGTGGCCGACGGCGCGTGCGAGGCGTTGCGTTCCGCCGTAAGCGGGAATCATGCCGAGTTTCAGTTCGGGCAGCGAAAAGGTCGCGTGCGTCGCCGCGAGCCTGAGGTGACAGGCGAGTGCGAGTTCGCAACCGCCGCCCGCCGCGACGCCGTTGATCGCCGCGATGACGGGCACGGGGCAGAGTTCAATCGCCTCGCAAGTCTCCTGCCCGCGCCGCGCCGTCTCAAGCGCGCCCGCGCACGTCAGGCCGTCGAGTTCCGAAATGTCCGTGCCCGCGCTGAAGGCCGCTTGCCCCGTGCCGGTGAGAACGACGGCGCGCAGGAGGTCTGTGCGCTCGGAGAAAGCGCGAAAAATTTCCGCGAGGCGTTCGAGCATGGCGCGCGTGAGGGCGTTCCGTTTGGCGGGGCGATTCAGGCGCACGTAGACCAACCCGGCGTCGCCGCGTTCCTCAACCAAGATGTCCGTCGTGTCTACGCGCATACGGAGGCTCACTGATTCAGATGAGAAAATCATTCGCCACCGCAGGCACGTGAGGACACGGCAGAGGGCACGGAGAACAGACAAAACCATTTGAGATCACAAAATTGAAATTGTCTTCTCTCTTTTTTCGTGACCCCGGCGGCGTGTTCCGTGCCGGCGGCGGCGAAGGTTTTAACGCTTGGTCGCGCTCAACGACAACTCGCTTTTTCTACGCGAGGCGACTCGCGGGCACTTCAAAGTCGTAAGTCTCGCCGTGGCTCAGATACTTCACGCGCTCGGAGAACCCGGCGGCCTCGACCGCCCGCTTGAAGTCTTCGAGCGGCGACTGGAAAACTTCGTAGTCGTTGTAGTGGATCGGGATCACTTCGCGCGGGTTGATAATGCGAATCGCCTCGACGCCCTGCTCGGCGTCCATCGTCAAAAGGATGCCCATGATGCGCGTGCCGCCGAGGTGAAAGAGCGCGAGGTCGATGTCCGGGTAACGCTTCGGTATTTCGTTGAGGTCGTCGTGGACGAGCGTGTCGCCGGTGATGTAGAGGCGCAGCGTCGTGCGCTGCCCCGCCGCGTTCTGAAATTCGAGCATGCTGCCCATGACGGGCGGCAGGAACAGGTCAACCATCGTGGGGCCGTGCTTGCCCGGCATCGATGTGACGCGCACGGTTGCCGCGCCGCGCTCCACCACGACGGAGTCCCACGTGTCGAGCGCGACGGGCGCGGTGAAGCCTTTCTCTTTGAGATTGCCCGCCGCGTGCTCGGTGGTGATGATGGGCAAATCTTTTTGCAGACGTTCTTCGACGATGCGGTCGAAGTGGTCGCCGTGGTAATGCGAGAGCACGCAGAAATCTATCGGCGGCAACTCTTCGAGTTCGATGGCCGGGTTGGTCAAACGCTCGGCCGTCAGACCGTAGCCGAGATGCACGTGATCGCCCGCGTGCAGGAAGTTCGGGTCGGTCAGGATCGTGAAGCCCGCGTAACGCAGAATCACAGTCGCCGTCCCGACGAAGAAGATCGACCCGCCCCCGAAGTCGGGACTCGCGCCGCCCGCCGCGCCTGCGGACGCAGCCAGCGTCAACCTTGTCTCTTTCGTCTCTTCTTTGCTCATCAGTTCCCCCCTTTAATCGAAAGTAGGAAAGAGGAACGATGAACTGAAAGCCGGTTGTCTTTACTTCATCGTTCATCGTTCCTCCTTCATCGTTTGTTCATACCAAGTTCATCGGCACGGGATTCTTCGGGTCTACGGTGTAGTCGTAGAAGCCGCGCCCGGATTTGCGCCCGTAGAGTCCGGCCAGCACCATGCGTTTGAGGAGCGGCGGCGGCGCGAAACGCTTTTCGCGAAATTCGTTGAACATGATCTCGGCGATGTAGTAGGTGGTGTCGAGGCCGACGAAGTCGCCGAGCGTGAGCGGCCCCATCGGGTAGCCGCAACCGAGTTTCATCGCGTTGTCGATGTCCACAATCGAGCCGACGCCCTCTTCGAGCGCGCGGATCGAATCCAGCATGTAGGGCACGAGCAGGCGGTTGACGATGAAGCCCGTCTGATCGCTCGCGCGCACGGGGACTTTGCCGAGCCGCCGCCCGAAATCGACCGCTGTTTCGTAGACCGCTTCGTCCGTCAGGATCGTCTTGACCACTTCGACGAGTTTCATGATCGGCACGGGGTTGAAGAAGTGCAGGCCGATGAAACGCCGCTGGCGTTCGTTGGAGGTGGCCGTCATCATCTCCGTGATCGAGAGCGAAGAGGTGTTGGAGGCGAAGATCGTTTCGGGTTTGCAGAGTTCGTCGAGTTGGCGGTAGGTGTCGCGCTTGATGTCGAGGTTTTCGATGATGGCTTCGATGATGATGTCGCAGTCGGCGAGGGGGGCGAACTCGGTCGTGCCCGTCATGCGGCCGCGAATCTCGCGCTGCTGGTCTGCGCTGATCGTGCCCTTCTCGGCAAACTTCGCGAGCGACTTCTCGATCCCGGCGAAGCCGCGTTCGCATAGTTCGTTCGTCACTTCGCGCACCACCACTTCGAAACCGGCGGTGGCGGCCGTCTGTGCGATCCCCGAACCCATCAGGCCGCAGCCGAGCACGCCTACTTTCTTAATCTCCATTTGACGATTCTCCTGTGTCTGATTTTTGCTTGCCCCGTCGGGCGATAAAACTTCCCGTCCTGCCCGCTGAAAAACTTTATGTGATGCGAGCCGACCCGCCCCGCGCACGCCGATTATTTGCTGTCTTGCGGCGGCCGTTCGCCGCGCCGCTCTTCCTCCGGCGTCCCGGTCGGCGCGGGCAGTTCTCGTATCCTGAGGTCGTAGTTCTTGCCTTCCGTTTTAACCCACTCCACGTAACGCGCATTCCATGCGCTGATGTCGGTGAGCAGTTGCTTGCCCTGCGCCGCTTCCTTCCGCGTCTGCTGCTGCTTCTGATTGACGGGGGCGTAGTCGCGCGCGCGCGCGAGTATCTGCTTCAGGTCGTCGCGCAGTTTGTCCGACGCTTCCGTGAGATGCGGCGCGGCGTCGAGAGCCGCGAGCGCGCGTTCCACGCCCTCCACGTCGCCTTCGTTGATGGCCGCGGCGAAAGCCTGCCGTCCGCCGTTGAGCGCGTTGATATAGTTGGCGGCGGGCGAAAGAGCCCCGCCGTCGGGTGAAATCTGCTGCGCCTGATCAAAGCGCGCGCGCGCCTCGCCCATGTGGCGCGCCACCTGCCCGAAGCCGACGACGACGAGGGCGAGCGCGGCGATTTGCAGGACGTGCCAGAGGACGGCCACGCTCGCGCGCTGCCCCGGCCTTTTGTAGCCGACGAAGAGCGCGCAGAGCGCGCCCGCGACGAAGCCGCCGAGGTGCGCCGCGTTGTCGATGAAAGGGATCGTGTAGCCGATGAAGAGGTTGATCAGGATGGTCGGGATCATGCCCGTGCCGAACGCGCGCTTGAAGCCTTCGGGCAGTTCGCGGCGAAACTTGATGCCGAAGACGAAGAGCACGCCGATCAGGCCGAAGAGCGCGCCCGACGCGCCCGCCGAAGGGCCGTCGCCGCCGCGAAACAGGAAACGCCCCACCACCGGGACGTTGTGCATCTCCGCCCCCGACGCGAGGTAGCTGGCGACGACCCCGGCCACGCCCGTCGCGATCCAGAAGAAGACGAAGCGAGCCGAGCCGTACAACTTCTCCACGTAAGGGCCGAGGATGAACAGGCTATACATGTTCACGAGCAGGTGAATCCAGCCGATGTGCAGGAAGACCGGCGTCACGAACCGCCCCCACTCGCCCGCGTTAATCAACGAGTTGTACTTCGCCCCGTAAGCGCGCAGCACCTCGTGGTTCTCCGAGCCGCCCGGCGCGGCGGAATTCATCAACAGGAAAATGAAGACGTTGATGGCGAGAAAGACGAAGGTGAAGGTTGAAGGGCGCGTCAGCACCGCGCGCGCGAAGCGCATCGTCTCCGGGTCGGCGTGCGGCGGTTGCGCCGTCTGCTGCTGCTCTTGCTGCTGCTGCTGCTGCGCGCCGCTTGTGGCAAAGCCGCACACGGCGCACGCGCTTTCGCCCGCGCCGACGAGCGCGCCGCAGTTCTGGCACACGCTCGGACGCCCCGCGTACATATCTCTTGTCGGCTCTGCCCCGGACAAAACTTCATCCCCCGCGGGCGCGCCCCAAACTCACACGCCCCGCCCGTCTCAAACGCCGTAGCCCATACGCCCGGCGCGCGCCCCGCCACACGCGCGAGCCGCACGCGAACCACCCGGCCTCTCACAAATTATTCATTCGCACGAAAGTTTACACCGAAGACCACGAGACGGGAAACGACGAGAGCGGAAGGATGAGGGCGGAACGACGAACGTTGAATGAAAGCAACTGATTTTGTCTTCAGTCCGACGTTCATCGCTCCGCGCTTATCGTTTCACTCGATCTTTCCTTGCAGTTTGATCTCGCGCGGGGCGGCGTCGGTGGTGACGTTGAGGGGCGCGTGCCGGATGAGCGTCTTGATGCGGCACGCGCCGGTGTTGTCTTCGCGGCAGTAGTAGAGCGTGAGTTGGACGCGCAGTTCGGCCGCGCCGCCTGAGAGGGAGCGCAGGGGGAGGCGCAGGGGCAGGCGTAGGGGGAGGCGCAGGGACAGGCGCAGGGGGAGACGCAACAAATCTTTCGCGTTGCGCGCGCTCATGGTTTCTCGCAAAGTTTTGCGGTTCAGTTTACCATGTCGGGTGGGATGAAAGAGACGACGACAAGTACGAGCCGCGCGGAGCAATCGAGGGACGCGGCGCGCCGGAGGCTGTTTGTGATGCGCACGGGCGCGCGCCGCTTCGCCGTCTACGCGGACGAGGTCGAAGCGACGGGCGAGAATCTGACGCCGACGCCGCTGCCCTTCGCGCCCGCGCCCGTGCGCGGCGTCGTCAGCCGGCGCGGCCGGATTCTCACCCTGATCGATCCGCTTCCGCTCCTGCCCCCCGTAAATTTGAATGTAACTTTGAACGGCGCGACGGCGACGACGGGCGCGCAGACTTTCGCACCGCCCGCGACGCCAACGCCCGCGCCCCTCGTCGTCGCGCTCAAAGGCGACGAACAACTCGCGCTCTCGGTCCAGAGCATCGAGCACGGAATCGAGCTATACGATACGGAAGCGAGCGACGCGGCTGAAGACGCGCCCGGCAGTTCCCTCCTCCGCCGCACCATTCAACACGACACGCACGCCGTCGCCCTTCTCGACCCGGCGCGCCTCTTCGACGCCGCCATGCAGGGCGTCGAGCGGCGACGACAGAGAACGTGAAAAACCGTGGATCGTTGATCGTGAATAGATAATCCTGCCTTTGTCTATTTACGATTCACGATTTACGATTTACCTTCTTATTACGATTTACTTTCTTATTATGAACGAACAAGCTTTCGGGGTGCTCGAATACGACGGGTTGCGCGCGCTGGTGAGACGCGGGGCGCAGACGCCGATGGGGCGCGCGCGGGTTGACAGGCTCGCGCCGCTCGCCGGAGTGGAAGAGGTGCGTCGCGCGCTCGACACGGTGGCCGAGTGCGTCGAACTACGCCGGAGGAGCGGCGGGGCGTGGTCGTTCTCTGAGTTGGCCGACCCTTCGGAGTCAATCGCGCGCCTGCGCATCGAAGGGGCGATCCTCGAACCGCTGCCGCTGCTCGAACTCGCGCGCCTCTGCGATCAAGTGGGCGCGGCGCGCGCTTCGATTCAGGCGGAGCGCGACGCCCTGCCCGTGTTGTGGGAACTCGTCGCAGACCTCCCGCGCGAATTGTATAGCCTCGCCGCGCGCGTGACGGCGAAAATCCTGCCGAGCGGCGAACTCGACGACCGCGCCAGCCCCGAACTCGCGCGCATCCGGCACGACATCAACCACCTCCGCTCGTCCATCACGCGCTCGCTGGAGAACCTGATGCGCCGCTCGGACGAGGCGATTCAGGACAACCTGGTAACGGTGCGCAACGACCGTTTCGTCATACCCGTGCGCGCCGATCATCGTGGGCGCGTCGGCGGCGTCGCGCACGGCTTCTCGTCTTCGGGGGCGACCGTCTTCATCGAACCGCTGGAGACGATTGACAGCAATAACGAACTGCAAAATCTGCGCGAGACCGAGGAGCGCGAGATCACGCGCATCCTCTCGACGCTGACGGACGACCTGCGCCGCGAACTGCCCGCCATCGAACGCGCGGCCGAAGCGGTCGCCGAACTCGACTTCATCACGGCGAAGACCTCGCTTGGCCTGCGCTTCAACTGCGTGCAGCCTTTCGTCGGCGCGGACGCCGCGCTCGAACTCGACGCCGCGCGCCATCCCCTGCTCGAAGAGAATTTGCGCGCCGCAGGCGGCGAGGTCGTGCCCGTCTCGTTCCGGCTCGACACCGAGCGCCCCGTCATGGTCATCTCCGGCGCGAACGCCGGGGGCAAAACCGTCGTCCTCAAGACGGCGGGCTTGCTCGCGCTGATGGCTCTCTCCGGCCTGCACGTCCCGGCGCGCGCGGCGAGTTTTCCCTTCTACCGATCCGTGCTCGCGGACATCGGCGACAGCCAATCGCTCGCCGCGAACCTCTCGACCTTCACCGCGCACGTCGCCAACATCAGCCGCATGCTCGAACTCTGCGCCGCGCCCGCGCTCGTCCTGCTCGACGAAGTCGGCACGGGCACAGACCCCGAAGAAGGCTCCGCGCTCGGCGTCGCCGTCGTGGATCATTTCCGCCGCGCCTGCGGCGCGCACGTCGTCGCCACGACGCACTACAGCGGCTTGAAGCAGTATGCGGCGAACGAGACGGGCGTGATCAACGCGAGCGTCGAGTTTGACGAGCGGACTTTGCAGCCGACCTATCGCCTGCTCGTCGGCCTCGCCGGTTCCTCTTCCGGCATCGAGATCGCGGGGCGGTTCGGTTTCCCGCGTGGCATCGTCGAAGCGGCGTCGGCACGCGTCAACGAGTCTTCGCGCGAGGCAACCGAATACCTGCGTCGCATCAAACGCGAGTCGGAAGAGGCCGAGAGCCTGCGCCGCGCCCTCGAAGAGGAACGCGCGGCGGTCGCCGAAAAATATTCCACGCTCGACCGCGACGCCGAACGCCGCGAGCGCGAACGTCAAAAAACTTTCGAGCGCGAACTGCACGAGCGGCTCGCCGAGTTTGAACAACGCTCGAAGGAACTCGTCTCCAAGATCGAGGATCGCGCCGAGCGCGCCCGCGTCGAACGCGAGGCCGCGAGCCGCGCCGCCGAACTGCGCCGCGAAGCGCAACGCGCCGCTGCTGCGGCGGCGTCGAAGACCGGCGGCGCGCGCCCGTCGGCGGCGAAGACTGCGAGCGCGGAAGGGGCGGGCGCTGGAGGCGTGCGCGTCGTTCGTCAGGCGAATGACGGGGAGACGGGTGCGCCGCGCGCGAAGTCAGGCGGCGCAGTGTTCCAACCGGCGAGCGTCGAGCGCGAGATCGTCCGGGGCGACACGGTGCGCCTGCGCACTCTCGGCAAGACGGGCGTCGTCGAAAGAATCGCGGGCGCGGACGCCGAAATCCGCATCGGCCACGTCCGGCTGCGCGAGAAACTGTCGAACCTCGAATTGATGGAACGCGCGCCGCAGGGCAAACCGGAAGGGGCGCGCCGGGGCGGCGGCGCATCGCAACTCGAACGCATGGCCGCCGCCGCGGCGCGCACCGCCGACGTGCGCCTCAGCCGCTCGAAGGATGAACCGGCGGCGGAACTCAACCTCATCGGGCGCACCACCGACGAGGCCGTCGATGCCGCCGACAAGTTTCTCGACGAGGCTTTCTTGAACGGCTTCGCGCGCGTCCGCATCATCCACGGCCACGGCACGGGCGCGCTGCGCCGCGCCATCGCAGACTTCCTGCGCTCGCACGCGCACGTCGAAACCTTCTCGGCGGCCCCGCCCGATCAAGGCGGCGCGGGCGCAACCATCGTCGAGTTGAAACAATGAACCCGTAAACCAGTATGCGTTTCCCGCAAGTATTCATTGACGATTTGAGACGGCAGGCGGACATCGTGCGCGTCGTGCAGGACTACGTTTCGTTGAAGAAGAAGGGCGCGAACTGGATGGCGTGCTGCCCGTTTCATCAGGAGAAGACGCCCTCGTTTTCCGTCAACCCGTCGAAGGACATCTTCTACTGTTTCGGGTGCCGGAAGGGCGGCAGCGTCTTCAACTTCGTGATGGAGATCGAGCGCGTGTCGTTTCCCGAAGCGATCAAGATCGTGGCCGAGAAGGTGAACATGCCGCTGCCGGAGATGCAGGAGGACAAGCGGTACGAGGCGCGCCGGAAGGAAGCGGACGAGGTGGTCGAACTCAACTCGTGGGCGCTCGAATGGTGGGAGGGGCAGTTGGGCGAAGGCGGCGGCGAGGCGAAGGCGGCGCGCGATTACGTCGAAGGGCGCGGCATCACCGACGAGACGCGCAAGACTTTCCGGCTCGGCTACGCGCCAGACAGTTGGGACGGCCTCGGCGCGTACCTGAAACGCAAGGGGGCGACGCCGGGGCAGATCGAGCGCAGCGGCCTCGTCGTCAAAAAAGACGCGGGCGGTTTTTATGATCGCTTTCGCGGGCGCGTGATCTTCCCCGTGCTCGACGCGCAGGGGCGCGCCGTCGCCTTCGGCGGGCGCGTGCTGGGCGCGGGCGAGCCGAAGTATCTCAATTCGCCGGAGACGGCGGCCTACACGAAGGGGCGTCACCTCTACGGCCTGCACCAGACGCGCGACGAGATCAGGCGCAAGAAGTTCGCGATTCTCGTCGAAGGTTATCTCGACCTGATCATCCCTTACCAGTTCGGCGTGCGGAACGCGGTGGCGAGTCTGGGCACGGCTCTGACGCCCGAACAGGCGAAACTCTTGGGGCGGTTTGCGCGTCGCGTCGTGGTCAATTATGATGGTGACAGGGCTGGCGTCGCAGCTGCCAAGCGCGCAATCGAAACTCTCCTCGCGGAAGATTTTGACATCAAGGTGCTGGTGCTGCCGGAGGGCACAGACCCGGACGAGTTCATCAAGGCGTCGGGCGTCGAGGCCTACAACGAGCGGCGCGGCGCGGCGCTCCCCCACATACAATTCGTGCTCGATCAAGCGATGCGGGATCGCAACCTTCGTCGCCCGGCCGACAAGGCCGAGGCCGTCGAAGAGGCGCTCCCGTTCATTCGCGCTGTGCGCAACAAAATTCAGAAGCGCGAATACTTCGACATGACGATGGACGCGCTGCGGGTCGAAGAACCCGCGCTGCGCCGCGAACTCTGGCAGACGGTGGCGAAGGCGCAGACGACGACAGACGCGAACGCTTCCGCCGCCTTGCAGGACAAAGTGGTGCGCGCCGAGAGCGCGCCGCTCACCGTCGCCGAGCAACGCCTGCTCGAACTGCTCATGCACGACGCCGAATTGCGGCGCATACTTTTGCCGCGCATCGCGTCCGAAGACTACGAGGATTTGCCGACCGCCGGCGTCTTCCGCGCGCTCGCGGAGATCGAGACGGCGGGCGCGGAAGTCAGTTTCGACACCCTCGGCCAGCGCACGGAAGGCGACGCCGTGGCTGCCGATCTCGTGCCGCTCTTGTTGATGAGCGAACCCGTCGAACGCGCTCAGGGCGAGGCGGCGGACGATGTGGTGGCGGAAGCCGAAAGTTGCCTGCTCACGCTGCGGCTGATGCGCGTCGAGCGGCGACTGAAAGATTTGGCAATCGAGATCACGGCCGCCGAACGCGCGGGCGACAACGAGCGGCGCGACGCGCTCGTGATGGAGAACTTGAATTGGACGAGACGCCGGAGCGCGCTGCTTCCTCGCAACTAAGGCGGCGCAGGAGTTATTTTCGATTTTAAATTTTTGAGCAGTTCCATGGTCGCGGCCGTCGTTCCCGAATCGGGAGCGCGGGCGGCGGCAGTAGGGACGGGTCACAAATTGCGAATCCGAAATCCAAAGCTATGGCAAGCATGGAAGAGAAAGATCAAGACGACGTGGTGCAACGTCTGTTGGAGTTGGGCGGCGACAAGAAGTATCTGACGTTCGACGACCTCAACCGCGCCTTGCCCGACAACGTCGTCTCGCCTGACGACATCGAGGACGTACTGCAAAAGTTGGACGGCGCGAACATCATCGTCGCCGATTCCGACGAACGCCTCATCGAACAGGCCGCCCAATCCATCGCCACCGCCGTCTCGCCCGAAGACGACGACGAGGCTCTGGACGAAGACGAAGCGAGTCTCGATCTCTCGGCGGGCATGCTCGACAAGACGAACGACCCCGTGCGCCTCTACCTGCGCGAGATGGGCGTCGTCCCGCTGCTGACGCGCGAGGGCGAAGTCGCCATCGCCAAACGCATCGAGCGCGGCCAGATCAAAACCCGCAAAGCCATCTCGCGCTCGCCCATCGCCGTCTGCGAACTGCTGCGCACCGGGGATGATCTCTTGGCGGATAAGATCAGCATCCGTGATGTCGTGACCTTCTCCGAGCAGGCCGAACTGACGGGCATCGAGGACAAGGCCGAAGAGTATCACCAGTGGACGGTCGAAGGCATCGGCAATATCCGCAAGCACTTCAAGGCCGGGCTCAAAGACTGGGAACGCCTGCGCGCCGAGCAGACGCTCGCGCGCGGCAAGCCGTCGAAAAAGTTGTTGCGCCTGCGTCGCAACGTCGCGCGCACGCGCCTTGAGATCGCGCAGGAGATCGGACAGTTGAACCTGACGGAGCGCGCGCGCCAGCGCATGATCGGCGCGATCCGCGCGGTCGCCAAGGAGGTGCGCAACGCCGAACGCGAGATAGACAAGTATACCGAACGGCTCGGCAAGCGACGCATCAAGCCCGAAGAGGAGCGCGACTACAAACGGCACATCGCGGCGGCGAAGCGGAAGCTCCAGCAGGTCGAAGCGGAGACGCTCATCTCGCCCGTCGAGATCAGGCGTTCGCTTCAGGCAATCGTCGCGGGCGAATACGAGACGGGACAGGCCAAGCGCGAACTGATCGAAGCGAATTTGCGTCTGGTCGTCTCGATTGCGAAGAGCGGCGCGGCTACAAGTTCTCGACCTACGCGACGTGGTGGATTCGACAGGCCATCACGCGCGCGATTGCCGATCAGGCGCGCACCATCCGTATCCCCGTCCACATGATCGAGACGATCAACAAGTTGATTCGCACCTCGCGCGCGCTCGTGCAGGAGTTGGGGCGCGAACCGACGAGCGAGGAGATCGCGCGCAAGATGGACATTCCCGTCTCGAAGGTGCGCAAGGTTTTGAAGATCGCGCAGGAGCCGATTTCTTTGGAGACGCCCATCGGCGAAGAGGAGGATTCGCACCTCGGCGACTTCATCGAAGACAGATCGATTTTGAACCCGGCCGACGCGGTCGTCGCGGCGAACCTGCGCATGATCACGGACGAGGTGCTGGCGACGCTCACGCCGCGCGAAGAAAAGGTCATCAAGATGCGCTTCGGGCTGGGCACGACGGGCTCGGAGCACACGCTCGAAGAGGTCGGCCAGCACTTCGCCGTCACGCGCGAGCGCATCCGCCAGATCGAGGCGAAGGCTCTGCGCAAGTTGCGTCACCCGTCGCGTTCGCGCAAACTGAAAGCGTTCCTCGAAGGAACGAGGCCGTAATTCGTCAGTTATCCGTCGTTTATGCGCGCCGGGAAGCCTCTTAAAGCCCTGATTCGGCATCAAATACAGTCCGACAACCGGCTGCGACCGAATGCGGACGACTGACCACTGACAGGTTTTTAATGAAGAAAATCGTCGAAAGTTACAGGAGAAAGCTCTCCATGGAGGAGGGCCACGTGATCAAGCGGGGCGCGGGTTTGCGCGTCGCGCTCTGCTATCCGAACGTGTACGCGGTCGGGATGGCGAACCTGGGCTTTCACGCCGTCTACGAAATTTTCAATCAGATTCCCGAAGTCTCCTGCGAGCGCGTCTTTCTGCCGGACGAGACGGAGATGCGCGAATATGAGAAGACGAACACGCCGCTCCTCTCTCTGGAGACGCAGACGCCCGTCCGCGACTTCGACGTGATCGCTTTTTCGATCTCGTTCGAGACGGACTATTTGAACATGGCGCGGCTGCTCAAGCTCGGCGGCGTGCCCCTGCGCTCGCGCGAGCGCACGCGCCACGACCCGCTCGTCGTGATGGGCGGCGCGGCGTCGTTTTTGAATCCCGAACCCATCGCGGATTTCACCGATGTCGTCGGCGTCGGCGAGGGCGAAGTGCTCGTGCCGCAGTTGGTTGATACGATCCTCGCGAACGAAGGCGCGAAGGAAGATTTACTGCTCGCGCTCGCGCGGCGAGGCCGTGGCTTCTACGTGCCGTCGCTCTACGACGTGCGTTACGACGACGCGGGCGCAATCGAATCTTACACGCCGAAGCAGCCGGGCGTGCCCATGCGCGTCGGGCGCGCGGTCGCCGCCGAGAACCCGAAGGAGGGAACTCTCCGGCGCGCGATGCGGCGCGGCGACACGGAAATCGCCGAGAGCTTACGCCAGCAAAACGTGTTCGCGCCTTCGACCGTTATCCGCGCGCCCGAAGCCGAGATGGGCGAGCGTTTCCTCATCGAGATTTCGCGCGGCTGTTCACAAGGTTGCCGCTTCTGCTGGGCCGGGTTCAACTACTGGCCGCCGCGCGTTGTGCCCGCACGCGACGTGCTAGCGAAGGCCGCCGAGTGGCGCGGCCGGACGGATAAGATCGGTCTGGTCTCGACGGCCGTCTGCGACCACCCGGAGATCAGCGAAATCTTGCAGGGACTCCGCGAGATGAATTACCGCATCTCCGTCTCGTCGCTCCGCCTCGATCAGATCGAGGACGAACTGCTGGACGCGCTCGTCGAATCGCGCGATCAGCAGATCGCGGTTGCGCCGGAGACGGGTTCGGATCGCCTGCGCAAAGTCATCAACAAGAATTTGACGAACGACGAGATCGTGGACATCTGCGGCGCGGTCTTCGACCGGGGGATGCTCACCATCAAACTCTACCTGATGGTTGGCCTGCCGACGGAGACGGACGAGGATTTGGAAGAGATGGTTCGCCTCGTCGAACGCATCAAAGACAGGATGCTCGAAGCGGGCAAGCGGTTCGGCCACGTCGGCAAAATTATCCCCGCCCTGAACGGGTTTGTGCCCAAGCCGAACACGCCGTTCCAGTGGGAGCCGATTTGCGAAGAGCGTGAACTCAAGCGGCGTCTGAAATGGGTCTCGAAACAACTCGCGCGGATTCCGAACGTCGAAGTGCGCGCGATGTCGGCGCGCATCGCGCACGAGCAGGCGTTGTTCTCGTCGGGCGACCGCTCGGTCAGTCAGGTTATCGAAGCGATGGCGCGGAACGGCGGCGACCTGGGCGCGGCCTTGCGCGAGACGCAATTCGACCCGGCTTTTCACACCAGCCGCGCGCGCGCGTACGAAGAATTTTTGCCGTGGGAGATCGTCGACGCGGGACTCGGGCGCGAGTTTATGCAGCGCGAACACGAACGCGCGCAGATCGCGAAATCGACCGCGCCGTGTCCTTCGGTCAGCACTTGCGAACGCTGCGGCGTCTGCCCGACCACGTGGCTCGCCAGCGCGCCCACGGCTTACGTCCAATTGCAAAGCTCGCTCGGCGCAAAGGTCGCGGCAGCATAACTGCGAAGGGGAAAGGTAAAGGGAGAAGGGGTAAAGGGGAAGCACTCATTAAATTGAGTGTCCGTCCCTTTACCCCTTTCCCCTTTTACCTTTCCCCTGTTTGTTTTATCACCCTCCGCCGGACAGGTAATTGCTGCTGCGCGTGGTGTGGTCGAACACGTACCGGTAGGTCGTGACCAGCAACGGGACGGGGACGGTGTATTCGACGTGCGCCTCGATGCGCGATTCGCGGTTGGCGACGGTGATGCGCGCGTCGGAGGGTGCGCCGTATGTCGCCAGATTGCGCCGCAACTGATCCTCCGTCCAACGCGCGTCCTTGCCGGTGATGACCGCGTTGTCCACCGTGTCCTGCATGAAGACCTTCAACTGCGAAGCCTGATAGGCGACCGGGACGTACTGGTAGCCCGCGTAAGCGACCGCCGCGATGACCGCCATCGAGATCAGGAAATTGAGGCGGGAACTGCCGCGCTCGGTCGTCTTCCGCGCGCCGGAAGGTATGTCGCCCGCCTGTCTCATTTCAGTTGCCCTCACTTTTGTCTCCCGAATTTGCGGCCAACGCGGCGCGGAGCGCACAGCGCACGACGCGCGGCGGAATCTGCTCGCCGCTCACGATGCGCGCCCGCCCGATGCGTTCGAGCAGTACCCAGCGGACATGGCCGCCGACGCTCTTTTTGTCCGAAGCAATCGAGCGCAAGAGAGCGCGCTCGTCGAGATCGTCCGCGCGCGGCAAGCGGCCTGCAAGCCGGACGCAAACTCGCAGTGATTCTAACTCCGAAGCGTCGAGCATGCCTAGCCTTTGTGAAATCTCGGCCGCGACGAGCATCCCGTAGCCGACCGCTTCGCCGTGGCGAAAACGCCTGTAACGCGTGATTGCTTCAAGGGCGTGCGCGGCGGTGTGGCCGAAGTTGAGGATGCGCCGCGAGCGCGCGTCCGTGCGCCCCACGTCCTCGCGTTCGTCGTCGGCCACGATCTTCGCTTTGAAAGAACACTGCGCGGCGATCAGACCGGCGAGTTCGTCCGCGCGCCCGTGTGTACGTTCAAGAGAGCGCGCGGTTTCATTCATTCTCTCCGCGATGAGAAAGCGGCGCGTCTGTTCAAACAGGCGACGGCTGCCGACCGCGCCCTGCTTGATCGCCTCGCACCACCCGGCGGTCAGTTCACGCGGCGGGAGCGTTGACAGTGTCTCGGTCGAGATGACGACCGCGCGCGGCTGGTGAAACGCCCCGATCAAGTTTTTGCCGTCGCGCGTGTTGACGGCCGTTTTGCCGCCGACGGAGGCGTCGATTTGCGCGAGGAGCGTCGTCGGGACTTGCAGGAAAGGGATGCCGCGCAGGTAGACGGCCGCCGCGAAGCCCGCGAGATCGCCCACAACCCCGCCGCCGAGCGCGACGACCGCGTCCGTCCGCTCAAGTTTACACGCGGAAAAAAACGCGAGGGCGCGCTCCGCCGTCCTGAGATTTTTGTGACGCTCGCCTTCGCCCATCAGCCAGTGTGAGATGTTGAATCCGGCGGCGCGCAAGTCGCGGACGACGCCCGCGCCGTAGAGGCTGAAGACGCGCGCGTTCGAGACGACGACGATGCGACGCGCGTGCGGCGCGAGCGTGTGGCGCGCCACACGGCCGACGCTATCAAGCGCGTTCGCGCCGATCTCGATCTCATAATTTTCACGCCCACGAGGGCGCACGCTGACCCGTTGCATCTGTTTCATTCGCGAATGAGAGTCGAGTTGATCGAGTCGGCCAGCATGTCGAAATTCAACGCGCCGAGCCCGACGAGAGAAGCCAGTTCTTCGACGCTGTAGCGCGAACCCGTGTTCCACATGTCAATCAACTCGTCGGCGACTTTGCCGGTTGACCACCAGCGATGGCCGTGGCGCGTCCGAAAATATTCGCCGAGCGCGGCCGCGAAGAGACGGGCGCGCAAATACACGGCGGGCGATAGGCGCGCACGTTCGCCGCGCGTGTCGTGCACGCCGCCGGGAACCAAATCTCGCAGGAAGAGCGAGGGGTGCGCGCGAAAGTTAATCGCTTCTTCGAGAGCCGCGGCATACGACTCCGCGAGATGTTCGGAGCGCGTGTCGGTCGCCTGTTCGAGCGTGCGCTGTTGCCCGAGACGGACGCAGGCGCGGCGCGTGCGGTGCAACTCGACGAAGACGAAGGAGCGCGCAATCTCGCTCGCCTCCGAAGGCCGCACGTTCCTGTGCGCGGCGATCCACGGCGCATCCGTGAGAAGATCGCCGAAGAGAAAAGCGAAGCCCGCGCGCGTCGTCTCGTCGGGCGCGTACACGAGTTCGGGATAACGCGCGGACAGATCGCGCGAAACCCAAGCGAAATGTTGGGCGCGTCCCGCCGCCTCGAAAAACTTTTGGTAGTAACTCGTGCCACCCTCGCGTCGGTAGACGAGGCGCACATCCTCCGGCGGCTTCACAGCCAGACATGCGGCACGCGTTCTCCCAAACTGAGCGGCGGTCGTTTCAATTCGCACATTGGATTGTCGCCCGACACGGATTCCCAAGCCGCTCATCGTCGCCTCGTAAGTTGTGTGCAGTTCACCCGCGGGGAAGAACGGGTCGAGATGCGTGAGTCGCGCGAAGAAGAGGCTGTCGGCGTAGACCGGTTCGCGTGCGAACACGGCGGGCAAGTGGCGCGCAGACCACTCAAACATCTTCACGGCATAGACCGACGCGGTGCGTTCGAGAAAATCAACAGCCCCCGCGTTCAGGCTCTCGACACCCGCCTCCGCGATCCCCGATAGGAAATTGAAATAAGAGTCGCAGCCGAGAGAGCGTGCGCCTTCGCGCAACATGTCGAGACGGGCGGCGCGAAGGTCATCGCAGGCGCGCAGAGCGTCGAACCAACGCGCGGCGAGTTCGCGTCGGCGTGCCGGGTCGGTCTCGGCGGCGATTGCGTCCGGCGCGTCGTCGGACGCGAGCCGTGCGCCGCCCCACTCGACGTGCGCAGCGGCTTTGCAGCGTTCGAGTTCGTCCGTCACTTCCGCGGCGCGCGCTTCCAAGTAACCGGATTGCGCCGCGCGCAACAGGGCGGAGAGTGCGACGCGCTCGGTCTCAAATTGTCGCGGGATTTCTTCCAGCGCGCGCTTGAGATCATCAACCGCGGCGTGCGTCCAGAGGTCTGCGTAGCGGTCTCGAAGCGGCGCGAGGCGCAGTTCCGGCTCGACGCCCGTATGGTAATCGTATCGGGCGCGCTCAAGCGCAGCCGAATAGGCGGCGTAATCGCGCCGGTAGTCGCCCGTCTTCATAGGAGCGGCACGAACGGCCTCACGCTTCCGTGGAAAAGTTGAACTGCCGAAAAGAGATTTTTCAGAGCAAGTGGGATTCTAGCACGCGCGCTCGGAAGCGGCGTATGGGGAATGGAGCGGGAAAGGGGTCGCCTAAATAAGCAGAACCGGCGCAGCGAACTTGGGGAACGCCGCGCCGGTTCTAATTCGTGGCTACTGTCCTCACCCCAGCAACCACTGAGACGGAGGATCCACCAACCGTCTCTCTTGCCCCACAATATACATCGCAATGTCCATGCCATGCAAGTGGTTTTTCAACTTTTTTTACTTATCGGCTTGTCTTTATTAGGGTTTCGGGCTCTTCTCGCCTTCAATTCGACGCTGATGCAAATTTTGCAGCAGCCCTTAACCGGTAATAATTACATCAACTAGCGAGTAAAGTTTTCCTAGCCGTTATTGCTTTCCGTCGCCGAGCATGCGTTCGATCACGGATGCTAAATTTTTTGCCAGACGCTCAATTTCTTCCTGACGCCGCCCCTCGATCATAATTCTCGCGAGCGGTTCGGTGCCGGAATAGCGGAGCAGGAGGCGGCCTTCCCCGGCCAGAGCGGTCTCAGTCCGGCGGGCTTCCGCGTCTATTTCCGCGACCTCTTGGAAGGGTCGTTTTTCGCCGACGCGCACGTTGACGAGTATCTGCGGGTAGCGCGTGAAGCCCGCCGACAGTTGTTCGAGCGACGCGCCCGCCTCGCGCATCGCGCGCAGCAGGAAGAGCGTCGTCATCATCCCGTCGCCGGCAAGGCTGACGCTCGGGAAGATGATGTGGCCGGACTGTTCGCCCCCTAAGGCCGCCCCCGTGCGCAACAACTCTTCGAGCACGTACTTGTCGCCGACATCGGCGCGCGGCATTTCGATGCCGAGCGACTTGAGCGCGAGTTCCAGCCCGATGTTGCTCATCACGGTGGCGACGACCGACGCGCCCGCCAGTTCGCCGCGCGCCTGAAAACTTTTCGCCATCACCCACAACGTCGCATCGCCGTCAACGAGATGGCCGCGCGCGTCTAGAAAAAGCGCGCGGTCGGCGTCGCCGTCGAATGCGACCGCGAGGTCTGCCTTCTCCGCGACGACTTTGTCCCGAAGCCGTTCGACATAAAGCGAGCCACAGTCGCGATTGATGTTTCGCCCGTCGGGCATGTTATTGACGGCCGACACTTCCGCGCCCAGACGCGTGAAGAGCGCGGGCGCGAGTTGCGACGCCGCGCCGTTGGCGCAGTCCACGACGAGCCGCAAGCCGTCGAGCCGCAAGCCCGCCGCAACTCCTTCAGACAGGTAGTCAAGATAGCGTGCCTGCAAAGACGCCGCGCTCTGCCGCCCGTCCACACCAATTTCCACTCCGGGCGGCGGGATTTCAACGAGACTCTCCGGCGCGTGCGATTCGTCGCTCTCGCCTGCGCGGCGTGCCTGATGGATGTCGGCTTCGATGAGCCGCTCGGCCGCGTCGTCGAGTTTGCGCCCCGTCGGCACGAAAATTTTGATGCCGTTGTCCTGATAAGGATTGTGGGACGCGCTGACGACGACGCCCGCGTCGGCCGGGAGCGTGCGCGTCAGGAAAGCCACGCCCGGCGTCGTGATGACTCCCGCCGAATGGCACACTGCTCCCGCCGCGCGCGCGCCGTCAGTGAACGCGCGCTCGATCCAATCGCCGGACTCGCGCGTGTCGCGCCCCACAAGGATGAGCGGCGCGCGTCCGCTCCCTGCTCGTTCGGCCAGATGACGCGCGAGCGAGCGGCCGGTTGTCTGGATGGTCTGCGCGTCGAGCGGGAAACGCCCGGCCTCACCGCGCATGCCGTCCGTGCCGAAAAGTTTTTTCATGGGTTAGCTATCAGCAGTCAGCTATCAGCTATCAGCTATCAGCGGTTCTACGATTCTTGCTTGCTGACTGCTGATGGCTGACGGCTCTTAAGGATTAGTTGAGATTAATTCGATGCGGCCTTCAAGGTTTGGCGGCAGCAGGAGGCGCGGGCGCGTCGTGCCGTCTTCGGCCGTGTCGAAGACGACCGAGAGGTCTGCCGCGCGCAGCGTTTCGACGACGGAGCGCGGGCCGCGCACTTCAATCGTGAGACGCGAATCCGAGCCGTCGGCCGCCCGCGCGGCAACGCCGCCGAGCCGCTTCGTCGTCTGCGCCTCGGCGATTTTCACTTGAACGTCAACCACCGTGTCGAGCGCGACGATCTTGCGATCCTGTATGTCTATGGCGATCTGCGTGGCGGTAAAACTCTCCGTCCGGCCGTCGAGCAGGATGGTTTCGGTCGGCGCGCGTTCGAGCGCGCTCACGTGGCTCTCGGGGCCGCGCACGCGCACGCGCGCGGGCAGGGATTCAAGCCCCACCAACTCGTAGCCGTCCGGCAGCTTGCCTTCGATCTTGGGTTCGACGGCCAACTCGCGCTCGACGCGCCGCTCCAACCTGAGCGGGATGCTTCCCGGCTCGATGCGTTCGACGACGACGCCTTCCGGGTTGATCCCTTCGGGCAGTTGTACCGTGATGTTGTTCGGCGAGAGTCGCACGACGCGCTCGCCCTGCCTGTAGCTGCTGGCGTCGTAGCTCAGTGACATGTCGCCCAATTTGATCGCGTCGAGCACGCGCTTGCTGCCACGCAGAGTCACATCAACTCTATCGCGCGGCTCGTTGCTGATCTCCATGTCGGCTGGCAGGATGAAAGAGAGCCGCACGTCGTGCAGCCGCGCGGTCGTCGGCACGCGCTGCCCGGTCACGGCGAACCACAGGCCGAGCGTGATGGTGAGCGCGAGCAATTTCAATCCCCAGTCGGCGAAGAGGAGATCGTGCAGCCATCGCCGCCCCATCTGGACGGCATCTCTTTCAACGTCGCGAAAAGTCATAAGAGCAGAGGTCAGAGGTCAGAGGTTGGTGACAATCAGTTCTTATTTTCCTTAACTGATCTCTAACCTCTCTCGTTAGGTTGAGACGACTTCGTTCCTTTCGCCTTCGGTGTCGGCAGACTGTGGTGTCGTCTCTTCGTTCGCGCGTGCGGGGGTTTTGATGGCGTCGAAGATGGCGGCGCGCAGCTTGGTGGCGTCGAGACCGCGGCGGATTTGCCCGGCCTGCACGAAGGAGATGAGCCCGGTCTCTTCGGAGACGACGACCGCCACGGCGTCCGTGTCCTCCGTGATGCCGATGGCGGCGCGGTGGCGCGTGCCGAGGTCTTTCGAGAGGCGCGGGTTCAGCGTGAGCGGCAGAAAGCAGGCGGCGGCCGCGACCCGGTGGCGGCGAATGACGACCGCGCCGTCGTGCAGCGGCGTCGCCGGGTTGAAGATCGTGACGAGCAGATCGTAGCTGAGTTCGGCGTCCATCTTGACGCCGCCGTCGGTCACGTTCTTCAACCCGACGCCGCGTTCGATGACGACGAGCGCGCCCGTCTTTGTCGAAGCGAGCGTCGTCGCCGCCAGCACGATCTCGTCGTAGACGCCCTCGCCGAATTGACCCCGGTGACGCGCGAGACTCGGCAGGCGAATCTGGTTGCCGAGCGAGATCAAAGCCTGCCTGATCTCCGTCTGGAAGAGGACGATGATGGCGATGCCGAGATAAATCAGCGCGCCGCGCAGCACGAATTCGAGCGTGGCGAGATCGCGTTTGTAAGCGATCCAGTAGAGCAGGGCGAAGAACGCGATCCCGGCCGCCATCGGCACGGCGCGCGTCCCGCGCAAGAGCTTCAACACCGTGTACACGATGAGAAAGACCAGCGCGATGTCGAGCAAGTTGCGCGGCTCGCGTAGCCTGTCCAGATATTCCGTGTATGACGGTGCGAAAAACATAAAAGCTGTTCGTGGTCAGTTGCCTATCGTCAGTTGTTTTCTTCGCTGCGAAGTTCTTATCCTAAGGGTTCACCCTGCCGCCGATGCGGCACGGACAACGGACGACCGGCTATAGACGACTTTTTACCCGATGTGCTGCGGGATCGGCCTGAATGACCAGAAGAAACGCTCTTTGCCGTAACCGAACGGGTGTTTCTTCGGAGCCGGGCGCTTGTAAAAACGCAAGCCCGGCAGCAGAAAAACCTGATTCGTCGTGTCGGCAAAAGAGTGCAGAAACTCGGCCATCATGCCCGACGAACCCGTGATCACGGCCGCGATAAACTTCAAAACGGTAATCAGCCCGTGCGCGATGAGCGCGCCCGGAACAGCCAGCATCTACAGTCTCTCCCGCGGGGTCAAAGCCAAACGCGTCCGCGTCGATTATGTCGAAAAGCTCGACACAAAGCAACAACCAGTCCTCGCACACGGGCGCGCGGGCGGCAATGAGGCGGCGAACCGTCGTCGAATTATTTTGTTTCTTTGCGTCGCTTGAGGCGTGCGCGCTGGATGAAACCGACGAGTTCGCCCGCGCCGTTCAAGACGGCGAGCGCGCCCGCGCCGTTCTGCTTCATCAGGGCATCGGCGCGCGTGAGCGGCGTTGTCGGAGTAACGAAGAGTTCGGGCGCGACGGGTCGCATCACGTCGGCGACGCGCGTCCGGTGGCGTTCGGCGTCCGGCAGTTTCCGCACGTCCGCGAGCGTCAGGATGCCGTGCAGGCTGCGACCGCGCGCGACGGGGAAAGCCTCCTGCGGGTGTTGCGGCAAAAACAGGTCGATGAAATGACTGACGAGCGTCTCCGGCTCGACCGACACGGGCGCGCTCATCGCCTCGCCCACGGTCTGTAGACTCTTGTTTCCGCGCCCGACGCTCACCGCCGCGCTATGCAGAAACAACGCGACCACCACCGACCACAAGGCCATGAAGAGATCGCCCGTCTTGAAGTAGAGCAACAGGGCGAAGACGAAGAGCGTCCACGCGATGAGTTGGCCGCCGAGCGAGGCGATGCGCGTCGCCTCTTCGAGTTTCCCGTTCCGGTGCCAGAGGAAGGCGCGCAGCACGCGTCCGCCGTCGAGCGGGTAGCCGGGCAGCAGGTTGAAGACGGCGAGCATGAGATTCCAGAAGCCGAGGATGAAGAAGACCGCGCCCACCAACTTTTGCTCGAAGGCGGCGGCGATCATCATCGCGCCGAAGGCCACGACCGAGAAAATGAAACTCGACGCCGGGCCTGCCACCGCGATGCGAAACTCCGCGCGCGCATTGTCCGGCTCGCGGTCGAGCCGCGCCATGCCGCCGAACGGGTGCAGCACGATCTCCTCGGTCTCGATACCCTCGATCCGCCCGACAAGCGCGTGCGACAGTTCGTGCCCGAAGATCGAGAGGAACAGGCCGAGCGTCGTCACGAGCCCGACGACCCACGCGGTCGAGGGCGTGACGTTGACGTAGCGGACGAGCGGCGTGCCCTGCTCGAAGTTGCTCGCGATGAGCCACGTGCTCAGTGCGAACACCATGAACCAGCGGTAATCGATCCTCACGGGAATCCCGTAGACGCGCGCGACTTGCAGTTGACGGTGGAGAATTCGGGCGAGAGACATAAAGGCGTTGACCGGCGACAGGCAACAGGTGACGAGTTTTAAGACAACGAACGCGCCGCTTTTGTTCCCTGACCGTAAAAGCCGTCAGCCATCAGTCATACGCTTGTTGCTGATAGGTGACGACGGACGGCCGTCAGCTAGTCGTACGTTTCAAACGCGCCCGCGTCCGTATCGAGCAGGAGCGAGGGTTCGTTGCGGGCGACGCGGCGCAAAAGCAGCGCGTCGTCGAAGAGTTGGGAGAGTCCTTTGACGATGGCGTGGCGCGGGTCTTCGGCCATGTGCGTGGAGAGGCGCGTCTCGCTTTGCAGGAAGGCCGCCATGCCTTCGAGGAGCGCGCCGCCGCCCGTCAGCAGCAGACCGCGGTCGTAGATGTCGGCGGCCACTTCGGGCGACAACTCGGCCAGACCGCGCTGCACCACGCGCGCGATGCGCTGCACCACGCCCTGCGCCGCGACGCAGACCTCATCGCTCGTCACGTCGGCCGCGCGCGGCGTGCCGCTTTGCACGTCGCGCCCTTTGACGGTCATCGTCCGGGCGGGGTCTTTCGGTGCGACGGCGGACGCCAGTTCGATCTTCAAACGTTCGGCGGTCGGCGCGCCGATGATGAGGCCGTGATGCCGTCGCAGGCGATCCATGATCGCCACGTCCACGTCGGAACTGCCGACGCGCTCGGCCTGCGCGTAGACGATCATGCCGAGCGCGACGACGGCGACGTTCGTGGTCGCGCCGCCGATGTCCACCACGGCCGAAGCCTTCTGCTCGTCCACCGAGACGCCCGCGCCGATGGCCGCCGCCAAGCCCTCTTCCACCATGTAGACGCGCCCGATGTGCGCCGCCTCGGCCGCCGCCATCAGCGCGCGCTGCTCGACGTGTGTCACGCCCGACAGCACGCTCATCACGGCGCGGCGGCTGAAATGCGAGATGCCGCTTCTGGCCTTGCGCACGAAATGATCGAGCATGCGCTGCGAGCGTTCGAAGTCGGCGACGACGCCGTCCACCATCGGCATGACGAGCGTCACGTCGCGCGCTTCGCGCCCCTGCATCGTGTGCGCCTCGCGGCCGATGGCGACGATCTCGCCCGTCGTCTTGCTGACGGCGACGACCGACGGTTCATCCACGACGATGCCGCGACCGCGCACGGAGATGATCGTGCTGGCCGACCCTAGATCAATCGCCATCGAATCGGAAACCAGATCGCGGAGGGCGTCCAAGCCCATCAACGCCCGCGTCTTTCGCATGAAGGAGTCTGATCTCATAACACCCGAAGCCTGAGCAAACGCCGCAGAAATTTTGCACTAACAGGGGCGCGAACATCATAGCACAGGCGCGTGAGCGCGGCGCGCAACTCACCCGGCCGGGAGGCCGCCGGGGCGGCCGCGAAACAAGTTGATGCGTGGGTAACATTCCGTTCAGGTCTTGTTCATCTGCGACGGTTACACTTGCGCCCTTCGCACCTGCCGGTCGCCGGGTTCGATTCGCTCGCTTCATTCGCCGTCTTCACTTTTGGAGAGACTAAAGATTTCCACCGCGCCGACTTTATGATAATGTCGCATCGCCAATTCACCTCGCGGCTCAGCCCCGATCACGGCACATCCGAGCACACGCATTGAATGTCTTCACCACATTGTCGGACGCTCTTTATTTTTCACTTTAAGGAAGGACTTACCATGCTTACTGCTGCCCGGCGCGCACTATTCATGTCCGCTGCCTTCGTCGCTCTCACCTCCTGCGCCTTCGCGCAAACACACGCGCCCGCTGTCGCCGCCGCGGCAACAACAACGCCCGGCGCGAACACACAGACTCCGGCCGCGCAACAGGCGCACGACGACGGCGGCGACGACGCCCCTTTAGATGAGGTGCGCAGACAGTTGCAGGAACAGCAAGCCGAGATCGAACTACTGCGCGCCGCGGTGGCCGAACAGTCGAAACTCCTCAAGGAACTCCTCGCGCTCACCTCCAACGCGGGCGCGGGCGCGGCGTCGGTCAAAGAGGCGGTCTATTCGTCAGGCGACGCCGGGGCGACGACCGATACGCTGCGGCGCGCCGGTTCGCCGGGGCAAGAGGCGGCGGCGAAGAACCCGCAGACCGAGGGCGTGGACGCGCGCGTCGGGCGCATCGAGGCGCAGGCGCAGAAAACGACCGAGACGCTCGCCCGCCAACTCGGCTCGATCACGTTCAGCGGCGACATACGCCTGCGCTACGAGGCTACGCTCGGCCAGTTGAACGCGGGCGCGAACGCCGACGACCCGGCCATCCTCGGCAACGAGTTGAGCGCACGCAACCGCATGAGATTGCGCGCGCGTCTCGCCATGCGCGGGCAGATCGGCAAGCAGTTCGACTGGGGACTGCGCTTCGCCAGCGGCACGCTCTCCGACGTGATAAGCACCAACCAGACGCTCACGGACTTCTTCGACCGCAAACAGTTCGCGCTCGATCAGGCTTACATCACCTACCGCCCGGCGGCCGTCCCCGGCCTGCGCCTGCAAGGCGGGAAGTTCGAGACGCCGTGGCTCTTCACCGAGATGACCTTCGACGCGGACATCCAGCCCGAAGGACTCAACGAAAGCTACGCGCGCGACTTCAAACACGACGTGTTCAAAAACCTGACGCTCGTCGCGTGGCAACTTCCCATGCTCGAACGCCAGTCGGCCTTCGTCCTCGGCGCGGACGGGCGCGCGAGCGTTGACGCCTCGCGGCGCGGCGGGCGCGATCTCGCCCTCTACGGCGCGCAGGCGCGCACGCGTCTCGCCCTCGGCGGCAAAACTTCGCTCACCCTCTCGGCCGCCGATCTCTACTATTCCGGCACGCAGTTCATCAGCCCCGCGCAGTTCTTCGGCGGCCAACTGCAAGTGCCCGTCACCGTCACCATCCCGGCGACGGGCACGACCCCGGCGCGCACGGTGGCGGGCTTCGCCGCCATCCCGCGCGACATGCTCGTGGCGGGCAGCAGCCTCGGCGTCTCCGTCGCCAGCACCAACGCCGTCAACCGCGACGGGCGGCTCTCGTCCGGCTTCAACCTCGCCGACTTCATCGCCCGCCTTGAGTTCACGCAGAGCAAACGCTTTCCCGTCAACGTGATCTTCAACTTCGTCACCAACACGCAGGCGCACGACGTGGTGCTGGCGGACGCGAGCGGGGCGAACCGCATCATCAAGAACGATGAGAACCACGGCTTCTGGGCGGAGATTCAGGCGGGCAAGACGCGCGAGCGCGGCGACCTGCTTTTCAATTACACCTTCACGCGCATCGAGAAGGACGCCGTGCTCACGCCCTTCAACTTCTCCGACATCGTGCAGCCTTCGGACGTGCGCGCGCACCGCCTGTTCTTCACCTACACCGCCGACCCGCGCGTGCTGCTCACGATCACCGGCATCGTCTCGCAACGCCCGAACGGGCTGGCCGGGGCGTTCGGCCAGACGCCGGCAGGCTCGCTCAACCGCGCGACGACGCGCCTGCAATTCGACACGGTGTTCCGTTTCTGAGATGGCGTCCGATGACGCTGCCGCGCGGCGGGCGACTGTTCATCAACATTTAAGTCGCCGTTAATCCGGCTGTAGCGTCGCGGCGTTAGAGTCTGCACACCCCGCCAAACATTGTCCCGCCTGACTAATGCGGACAGGGGTCGCGTCGAGCTTCTCCCCGAAGCCTGACACGACCCCTTTTTTTATTCATCGCAACTGAAGCGAAACTTGACGGCTCGCCTAAGCGACTTGCGAATAGCGGACGACTTTTTCCGGCGTGCGCGCGGAGTTGACGAGGTTCTCGACCGTGGGTTCCACCGTGTAGGTGTCGCAGATCAAATTCTCGGCCGCCTTCGCGCCCACGGGCTTGGAGAAGAAATAGCCCTGCCCGTTTTCGCAGCCCAACTTTCTGAGCGCGGCGAGTTGTTCTTTCGTCTCCACGCCCTCCGCGATGACGTTCATGCCGAGGTTCTGCGCGAGGCTCACAATCGTCCGCACGATCTCCACGTTCTCGCTGTCCTCCGACATGTTGACGACGAACGAGCGGTCAACCTTCAACGTGTCAATCGGGAAACGATGCAGGTAGCTCAAGCTGGAATAGCCCGTGCCGAAATCGTCAATGCTCAACTTGATGCCGAGCGCGCGCAGCTTCTTGAGCATCTCGGTCGCCGTCTCGACGTTGTCCATCACCGCGCTTTCGGTGATCTCAAGTTTCAGCCCCTCCGGGTTGATCTTCGTCTCCTGAATAATCTGCGTCACACGCTGAATCAGATCGCTCTGGATGAACTGCTTGCTCGACAAGTTAACGCTGACAAAGAGCGGCGGGTCGGACGGGAATATCTTCTGCCAGCGTTCCATCTGGCGGCATGCGTCGCGCAACACCCACTCGCCGATGTCCACGATCAAGCCCGTCTCTTCGGCCAGCGGGATGAAGTGGGCGGGCGAGATGAATCCGCGCTCCGGGTGGTTCCAACGCACGAGCGCCTCGAAGCCCGAAATCTTGAAGGTCTCCAGATCGACGATTGACTGGTAATAGACGACCAGTTCGTTCCGCTCGACGGCCATCCGCAGGGCGGTCTCCATCTGCAAGAGGTCGTTGACCTGCGCGTGCATCGCGGAGTCGTAAATTTCGTGGCGATTCTTGCCGAGCGATTTCGCGCGGTACATGGCCGCGTCGGCGTCTCTGATCAGCCCTTCGGCCTGATGATAGCTCGTCCAACTGGAAGCCACGCCGATGCTGACCGTCGTGAACACCTCGCGCCCGTTGAGCGTGAAGGACGCGGCCAACTCGCTCTTGATGCGTTCCGCAACCTCTATCGCCTCGCCCTCTTCGTAGATGTCTTCGAGCAGGAGCACGAACTCGTCGCCGCCGAGGCGCGCCACCGTGTCGCCCGCCCTGACGCACCGCCAGAGGCGCGCCGCGATCTCTTTGAGCAACTGGTCGCCGACGGCGTGACCCAGACTGTCGTTGATGATCTTGAAGCGGTCGAGATCGACGTAGAGCACCGCGAACTTGCGCGCCTCGTTGCGTTGCGCGCGGGCGATGGCGAGTTCGAGGTGGTCGATGAACATCGCGCGGTTGGGCAGCCCCGTCAATACGTCGTGCATCGCTTCGTGCTGGAGCTGCTCTTCGGCGCGCTTGCGATCCGTGATGTCCTGAATCTGGAAGACGAGCGGCGTGGAGGCCACGTGTGAGCCGCCCGCCAGCGACGCGCTCCACAGACCCCAAACTTTATGACCCGACTTATGCTGGAAGCGAACCTCACACTGGTCGATGGTGCTGTTGCCTTTACGCAGTCGTTTGATGGCTTCGACCGCCACGCTCAAGTCGTCCGGGTGAATGACCGTCAGAAAGTCCGTGACGATCATCTCGCGTTCCGTGTAGCCCAGAATTTTGCACAGCGCGCGGTTAACCTGTAGCCAACGCCCCTCCGAAGAGACCAACGCCATGCCGATGGCGGCGAAGTCGAAGGCGTTACGGAAGCGGTCTTCGTCGCTCGGGGCGTTGTTAGTGTTGGCCGACGCCACTTGCGCCTGCGGCGGCGCGCTGATGAAGTGATTTTCCCTGTAAGAGGTGTAAGCGAAATACGCGATGGCGGCGGCGACACCCGCGAGCGTGACGAAGTTCAGACCAACGAAATATGTGGCGGCGGCCAGCAGCCCGGCGACGCCACCGGCCGCCAGATACACCGAGAGCGGCCGGAGATAACTTTTAACGAAAGCCTGCCAACGCTTCTGCTGCGGGCCTGCGCTCCTGCCGAGCAGCAGGATCGACGCGCTGACGGCCGACTGCGCGACGATTGCCACGACGAGCGCGGTAGCTATCGCGGGGAGGTCTTGCGCCTGCATGAGTTGAGGCACGGAGCCGAACCCGAAGCGGAGCAGCAGCGCGGCGAGGAAAGTGGGGAGGATGGAGATGGCCGAACGGAAGATAAGCGCGGTGACGCTCTTACTCGAATGAAGCAGCACACAAGGCGTGACGACGCAGGCGAGCACGGTCGCCGCTTCGGCGTCGAACACCAGCATGGAGAGGAGCAGGAAACTGTCCGTCAGGTAGAGGTGATTGCCCGCCCCGGCGATCTTCACCGGGAAACTCGAACTGGCGCGCACCGCCAAGAGGGCGAACAGTAAAAGCGGGAGGCCGATATGAGCCACCGGCATGCAGTACACCGCCGCCAGAAAAATGATGGCGTATACCGACAAGATCACCTTCGTATAGGTGCTGACAGCTTCGTATTCGCTCAAGCTTTTCATGTTGCTTCCAACTGACCCAGGTTTGTTGTAGCTCGTCTCCGTCGAGCCTCTGCCTTATCCGTCAGGCAATTCAAAGGCCATGTCGCGCCACGCCAATAAATGCCATTAATCCAACTAAATTCACGATCAGGCGGGCAGAGTGAAAGAGACGGCTGAGGCGGCTCTCATTCAAGTTGACGTTCGGCATGTCAGTTTGAAAGAAATAACGTCACTCTCTATTGACGACCGTCTCATCGATTATCGACGGCCGCCGCATCTATTTTCGGTAATTTGCCCGCCCGCCTCCTCCGCCCACAGTTAACAAACTTTTAAGGCGACCTTCACTCCGGCTTAACCCGCGCGCCTTACCCTTCGGCTTCGCGAACACGATACGCCGCGCGCACTTTCATACGGGCCGAAGTGCTTTGATCGACTATCCGCCGCTTTAATTTTTGGCAGCAGCTTTCGCACGCGCGCGGCTCGCGCGCCGCCCTTACTTTCAACCGATCCGCCGTAGGAGAAACTTATGAGTTCCACCACCAAAAGAAGTTTTATATTGACCTGTAAAAAAGCGTCCGGCCTCTTGTCGTTGCTCTTAATCGCGGGAGTCGTGCCGGCTCTCGCCCCTTCAATCAGAGCGCAGTCCAACCCGACAGGGAGTTTGAGCGGCGTCGTGCAGGACACGAGCGGCGCGCTCCTGCCCGGCGTCACGGTCAACGTGCGAAACACGGGGACGGGGCAGGCGCGCACCGCCACGACGAATGAAGAGGGACGCTGGACGATCCCCGTGCTCCCCGTCGGCGCGTACGAAGTCGCAATCGAGGTGACGGGCTTCAAAAGGTTGGTGCGGCAGGGCGTCGAGGTCGAAGCTTCCGTCCCGCGCACGCTCGAAGACCGCCTCGAAATCGGTGAACTGTCGGGGGAAGTGATCACTATCACGTCGGGCGAGGCGACGCTGCTGGCGACGGAGACGGCCACGACCGCGCGCCGGGTCTCCTCCGAGCAACTCGTCGCCATCCCGACCTCGACGCGCAGTTTCACGCAACTGCTCTCATCCGAGGCGGGCGTCAGCGCGGAACTTTCGCCCGTGCTCACGAACGGCAACGGCAACGTCTCGCCGTCCGTCAACGGCACGCGCACCACTTCGACCAGCCTCTTCTTCAACGGCGTCGATGCGACCAATGTCACCAATAACGAAGGCTCGCTCAACGACAACATCGCGCCCGCGCCCGAAACGCTCTCCGAGGTGAAACTCCAGACCAGCCTCTACGACGCCTCGACGGGGAGAAGCGGCGGCGGCAACTTCCAACTCGTCACCAAGTCGGGCACGAACGATTTTCACGGCACGGGTTATTACTTCGTGCAAAACGAGCGTTTCAACGCCAACGATTTCTTCTACAACAAGGACGGCATCGCACGCCCCCGCGCACGCCGCCACGAAGGCGGCTTCACCGTCGGCGGCCCCGTCGTCAAAGAGAGGCTCTTCTTCTTCGGCGGCTACCAGCGCACCAGCGCGAGCACCGGGTTTGTCCCCACGGCCAGCAGCCAGACCGTCTTGCCCGCCGCGCTGCGGCTCATCGGCGGCGCGCGCCGAACGGCCGACAACGTCGTCGCGGCCTTCTCCGCGCTCAACCCCTGCGTGCGCAACGCGGCGGGCACGCCGACCTCGGGCTTCTGCCTCAGCCCCGCGCAAATCTCGCCCATCGCCTTGAACCTGCTGAACGTCACGAACCCGATCACCGGCGACTTTCTCATCCCCGCGCCGCGCGCCGGGTTGCGGACGGTCTTTAACGATCAGGCCGTGGCCGGTTCAAACGTCACGCTCTTCGGCGGCAACCCGCTCGTGCGCCAGCGCAACGTCTTCCCCGCCGAGTTCGAGCAGGATCAGTTCACGCTCAAACTCGACGGCCAACTCGGCGCGAACAACCGCCTCACGGGGGCTTTCTTCTTCGCCGATTTCCCCGGCTTCGACCCCTTCAACGCGCCGAACAGTCAGGCATCGCCCGCCGGTCTCGTGCGCGACGACCGCAACCGCACGCTCGCCGTCTCCGACGTACACGTTTTCAGCCCGACGCTCGTCAACGAAGTTCGCTTCGGCTACTTCTCGCTCAACAATTCGCGCTCGCTGCGCGACGACTTCGCGGCGATCACGAGCGCGTCGGTCGGCATCGACAACCCCGCGCTCTTCTTCGACAACAGCGTGGGCACGCAGCGGCTCGGTCAGTTCATCGGCCGGAACAATCTCGCCAACTTCTCCTTCGGCGGCCCGAACGATTCGTTCAACCGCCGCAAGCAACAGACCTACAGCATGGCCGACAACGTGACGCTCATTCGCGGCGCGCACACGCTGCGCTTCGGCGGCGAGTTCAAACGCTTCCAGTTCGACACGAACCTGCCGGAAGAGCAGGCGACGGAGTTTGAGAAGTTCGACAACTTCACGCAATTTCTGTCGGGGCGCGCCACCGAGGCCGACACGCAGTTCGGCATCACCGACAAGAGTTTCCGCTTCCGAGACCTCTCCGGCTACGTCGCCGACGATTGGAAGTTCAGCCGCAAACTGACCTTCAACCTCGGCCTGCGTTACGAATTTTTCGGCACGCCGGAAGAGCAAAACGGCCAGTTCGGCAACTTCGACCCCGCGCTCCTGACGAGCACCGAGAACCCGCTCGCGGGCTTCATCGTCCCTTCCAACGTGCAAACGACCGGCTTCAGCGCGCTCGATTCCGCGCTCGCCGTCACGGCGCGCGCCGCTAACAAGTCGACCATCAATCCCGACCGCAACAACTTCGCGCCGCGCTTCGGCTTCGCCTACTCGCCGCTTGAGAGCAATCGCATGGTCGTGCGCGGCGGCTACGGCGTCTTCTTCGACCGCCCCTCGTCCGCCTTCATCAACACCGTGTTCAGCAACTACCCGTTCCTGCGCGAGATCGAAGTGACCGCGCCCACGCGGCAGATCAACATCGGCACGGCCTTCTCGCAGCAGAACACGGGGCTCGGCCTCAACAACTTTCTCCCGAACCGCATCCAACTCGTCTCGACCGGCGGCGCGATCACCTACGTCATCCGTGACAACACCGGCGTTCAGCGCGATGCCAACGGCGCGCTGAACGCCGTCGATCTGGCGACGGGTCAGCCCGCGCTCGGCAACATCGCCGAAACGTTCGAGTTTCGCGCCGTTGACCGCAACCTGCGCACGCCCTACGTTCAGCAGTGGAATCTCGGCGCGCAGTTCGAAGCGACGAAGAACCTGCTCGTCGAAGCACGCTACGTCGGGACGAAGGGCACGAAACTCTTACAGGCGAAGGCGCTCAACCAAGTTTACGACCTCAACAACCCGAACACGCCCGACTACATCTTCGCCCGCTTCAACCGGGCTTACGAGGCGGCGCAGCGCGGCAACCCGAACGCCCTGCGCGGCGCGCTGCGCACCGCCGGGTCGGAGCGCGAGCGCGGCCGGGGGATCGCCTTCGGCTTCCCGAACACGGTGACGGGCGTGCCCGTCGATTTCAACCTGAGCGACCCGAACGGCTCAATCATCGGCTTCGAGGCGCGCGGGCAACTGCTCGGCTTCAACATCCCCGAGGCGCTGCTCCTGCAAGCGGACGGAAACTCCATCTATCACGGCGCGCAGTTCAACCTGACGCAACGGCTCGCGCGCGGGTTACAGTTCAACGCCTCGTACGCCTTCTCGAAAGCCATCGACACGTCGAGCGCAGACCCCGGCTCGACCGCCGGCGGCGGCAAACCCGACGTGCCCAACACCGGCTTCATTTTGCAGAACAACTCCAACGACCCGCGAAGCAATCGCGGCCTCTCCGACTTCGACCGCACGCAACGGTTCAGCCTGAGTTTCGTCTACGACATCCCGACCTTCAATTTCACCTCACGCTTCCTGCGCGGCTTCCAACTGTCGGGCTTCGCGCAGGTGCAGTCGGGCACGCCGTTCACCATCTTCGCGGCCGAACCGGAGGCCGGAAACGTCTCCGCCCTGACGGCCCTTCGCTCCGGGTCGGGCGGACTCTTCCGCCCCGGCTTCGGTCGCCCCAATCTCTGCGGCACGCTTGATCAATTGCGCGAGCAAGGCGACGACCCGACCGAGCGTTACTTCAACCCGGACGCGCTCTGCTCGTCCTTCGGGCAGTACGGCAATCTCGGCCGCAACGTCCTGCGCGGGCCGCGCCAGAAGCGTTTCGACCTCGGACTCTCCAAAACCACCGCGCTCACCGAGCGCGTCGGGCTGGAGTTGCGCTGGGACGTGTTCAACGTCTTCAACAACGTCAACTTCGCCAACCCCAACAACGACCTGCAAGACGCCACCGACTTCGGCCGTGTCACCAACACCGTCGGCGGCCCCCGCGTCATGCAGTTCGGCGCGAAACTGAAGTTCTAAAAACGGTAAATCGTGCATCGTCAATCGTAAATAGAAAGAACCCGGCTTTCCTCTCTTCACGATAGACGATTCACGATTCCCGGCTCTCGAACGATTCCCGGCTCTTCCTAAATTTATGAGCACCGACTTGACACCTCCGACACCGGCGCGAGGGCGAGAGTTTGACGCGGGTGCGGCCGTTTACGACGATGGGCGGTTGCGCGTCGAGCACGACAACTATTACGTCGCGTGCGACGGGAGCGCGCTCCGGTTCCCGCGCAAAGAGTTTCTGCTCCTTTCGCGCCTCACGCTCAACCCGCAGCGCGTCGTCTCGTCGGAAGAACTGTGGCGGCACGCGTGGCCTACGGCCGCCGCCTTCAACGCCGGGAGCCTCCACGTTCACATCTACCGCCTGCGCCGCCGCCTCGCGCCCTTCCGCGTCCACATCGAAACCATGGTCAACGTCGGCTACCGGCTCGTCACCTGAAACGATGAAGTCGGAACGATGAACGATGAAGTTAAAGCAGTTTGCTTCCATTCATCGTTCCGCGTTCCGACTTCATCATTCCGGGTTCATCTCCCGTTCATCTCGCGTTCACCTTGAAACTTCCCCGCCAGTTCGTCTATAGTGCGGTTTCTTCTTTCAATCCCACAACGGAGCCGATAAAAAGATGGCGCGTTTCAGTTTTCTGCCCCGCGAGGATCAATATTTCTCCTTTTTCTCGCAGATGACCTCTTACATCTACGACGCCTCGACGATCCTCGTCGAGATGATGGGCGAAGGCAGCCGCGACTACAACGCCTACGCCCAACGCATTAAAACCATCGAACACGCCTGCGACGAACTGACGCACACCATCTCGACCAGCCTCAACAAGTCTTTCATCACCCCCTTCGACCGCGAAGACATCTACGAGTTGTCGAGCGCGCTCGACGACGTGGTCGATCTCATCGACGACGCCGCGCGCGCCATGGTCATGTTCAACATTCAGGCCAGCACGCCGCACGCGCGCTCCTTCGCCGACGTTATCCAGCGCATGGCCGTGCAACTCCACGAGATCGTCACGACGCTGGCGCGCCCCGTCGGCATCAATCAACGCCTCGTCGAAATCCACCGGCTGGAGAACGTCGCCGACGACACCTATCACGCGGCCATCGGCGAACTGTTCCGGCAAGAGTCAGACCCGCTCACCGTGCTCAAGTTCAAAGAGATTTACGAAAAACTCGAAGCCGCCGTCGACCGCTGCGAGCAGGTCGCCAACATCATCGAAAGCGTCATCATCAAAAACGCCTGAAAGGAAACGATGAACGCGGAACAATGAACGATGAATGAAAGCAACTGCTTTTGTCCTCCCGTTCCGCGTTCCGCGTTCATCGTTCATCGTTTCCTATGTCAGTCACCTTAGCCTTCGTCATCTTCATCATCTTCATCGCGCTCGTCTTCGACTACATCAACGGCTTTCACGATGCGGCGAACTCGATTGCGACGGTTGTGTCAACGCGCGTGCTCTCGCCCGGCATGGCGGTCGTGTGGGCGGCGTTCTTCAACTTCATCGCCTTCGCCGTCCTCGGCACGCGCGTCGCCAAGACCATCGGCGGCGACCTCGTGGAGATCAATCTGATTCAGGCAGACCAGCGGCTCTACGTGCTGCTCGCCGCCCTGCTCGGCGCGGTCATCTGGAACTTGATCACTTGGTATCTCGCCCTGCCCACGTCGAGTTCGCACGCGCTCGTCGGCGGCTACGCGGGCGCGGCCATCGCCGCTTACGGCGGCGTCGAGGGGTTGCTGAAGCCAGAAGGCTGGATCAAGACGCTCGTCTTCATCATCGCCTCGCCGCTCATCGGCATGACGCTCGGCCTCGTCCTGATGGTCGCGGTCTTCTGGCTGTTTCGCCGCTCGACGCCGAACCGCGTGGACAAACTCTTCCGGCGCGGGCAACTGATCTCGGCCGCCGCCTACTCGCTCGGCCACGGCGGCAACGACGCGCAGAAGACGATGGGCATCATCACCATCGTGCTCGTCACGAGCGGCATGCTCGAAGCGGGCGCGGGCGGCAAGCTCCCCGAAATCCCGCTCTGGGTCGTCCTGACGGCGCACGCGGCGATTGCCGCCGGGACACTTTCGGGCGGCTGGCGCATCGTGCACACGATGGGGTCGAAGATCACCAAACTCAAACCCGTCGGCGGCTTCTGCGCCGAGACGGCCGGGGCTCTGACGCTCTTCGGCGCGACGCTCGCAGGCATCCCCGTCTCCACCACGCACACCATCACGGGCGCAATCGTCGGCGTCGGCGCGACGCGCCGCCTGTCGGCCGTCAAGTGGGGAGTCGCGGGGCGCATCGTCTGGGCGTGGGTCTTGACGATCCCGCTCGCGGCCTTGATCGCCGCCCTCTCGTTCTTCGTCATCAGCCTGATGGATCGTCTCACTTAGAGGAACCTCGTCGCCCAACCGCACATTCGTGGGGGCAGCCCCGGACGGGTCGCTGCCCCAGGCCGCCGTCCTCACCATCCGTTAACATAAATTTAAAGTCGCGTTCAGGTGCGTGTAACAGCGTCCCGGTATTCTCGGAGTCTTAACTTTCGAGTCCTAAACTTCCGAGGAGACCGACGATGTTCACCACAAAAAAGACGACGCGCCGCGCCGGCCGCAATGTCGCGTTCGCCGTCCTACTCGCCGCCGCGCTGTCGGCGCTGTCCGCGTGTAGCGGGGAACGCGCTGACAGCACCACGGCGGGCGTGAGCGGCGAGACGGTTCGCTTGCAGGGCGCGGGCGCGACTTTTCCGAACCCGCTCTACCAGAAGTGGCTGAGCGAATATGGCAAGATCAATCCGAAGGCGAAGATCGATTACCAGTCCATCGGTTCGGGCGGCGGCATCCAGCAGATTCAGTCGCAGACGATTGACTTCGGCGCGTCCGACGCCCCGATGAGCGACGAGGATTTGAAGAAAGCGCCGGGCGAAATTCTCCACATCCCGACGGTGCTCGGCGCGGTCGTCATCACCTACAACCTGGAGAGCGTCGCCGCCGCCCCCTTGCGCTTCTCGCCGGACGTGATCGCAGACATCTTCTTAGGCGGTATCAAACGCTGGGACGACGCGCGCATCAAGGCCGACAACCCCGGCGTCGCGTTGCCCGCGACCGACATCTCCGTCGTCCACCGTTCGGACGGCAGCGGCACGACGGCCGTCTTCACGGATTATCTGGCGAAGGTCAGCCCGGAATGGAAGACGAAGCCGGGCGCGGGCAAGTCGGTCGATTGGCCGGTCGGCATCGGCGGCAAAGGCAACGAAGGCGTGTCCGGCCAGATCAAGCAGACGCCGAACACCATCGGCTACGTCGAACTCGCCTACGCCGTGCAGACGAAACTGCCCGTCGCGCTCATCAAGAACAAGTCCGGCAACTTCGTCGAACCGTCGCTCGACGCCGTGACGGCCGCCGCCGCCGAAAGTCTCGCGACGACGCCCGAAGACCTGCGCGTCTCGATCACGGACGCGGCGGGCGCGAGCGCCTACCCGATTTCCAGTTACACTTACATGCTCGTCTACAAAGAGCAGAAGGACGCGGCCAAAGGCAAAGCCCTCGTGGATTTTCTCTGGTGGGGCATCCACGACGGCGAACGCTTCGCCAAAGATTTACAGTATTCGCCGCTCCCCGCCGAGATCGTCGAGAAGGCTTCGGCCAAGCTCAACTCGATCACTTCGGGCGGGAAGACGCTGAGAAGCTAAACGATGAAGGAGGAACGCGGAACGATGAAGTGAAAGCAAGTTGTCTTTACTTCCGCGTTCATCGTTCCGCGTTCATCGTTCCTCTTTATGAACAACCCACCTCCGACCCTGCCGACACCCGCCGCCGCTTACGGCGCGCAAGCGCGCGCGTGGAACTGGCGGCGCGCGCTGTCGCCGACGGGCAACACGGGCGACGCGGTGTTTCGCGCCGTGTTGTTCGGCTGCGCGCTCGTGGTGCTGCTGCTCGTCGGGGCGATGATCGCGGCGATGGCCGCCAACTCGCGCCTGTCGCTCCGTGAGTTCGGCTTCGGCTTTTTGACGAGCAGCGAGTGGAATCCGGTGACGGGACGTTTCGGCGCGCTCCCCTTTATCTACGGCACGGTCGTCTCGTCGCTGCTCGCGCTCCTGATCAGCGTGCCGCTCTCGCTCGGCGTCGCCGTCTTCCTCGTCGAACAAGCCCCGCGCCGCCTCTCGCGCCCCATCACGTTTCTCGTCGAACTTCTGGCCGCGATCCCCTCGGTGGTGTACGGGCTGTGGGGCATCTTCGTGCTCGCGCCGCTGCTGCGCCAGTACGTCGAGCCGCCCCTGCAAAAGTGGTTCGGCTGGATGCCGTTCTTCCAGGGCCCGATCACGGGCATCGGGCTGTTCACGGGCGGGATCATCCTCGCCATCATGATCACGCCGATCATCTCGGCGGTCGTGCGCGACGTGCTCGCGGCCGTGCCCGTGACGCAGCGCGAGGCCGCGCTCGCGCTCGGCGCGACGCGTTGGGAGACGACGCGCGTCGTGTTGGCGAACGGCGGCCCCGGCATCGCGGGCGCGATCATTCTCGGCCTGGGGCGCGCCATCGGCGAGACGATGGCCGTGACGATGGTCATCGGCAACCGTGCGCAGATCAGCGCGTCGCTGTTCGAGCCGTCGTACACCATCGCCTCCGTCATCGCCAACGAATTTACGGAAGCGACCGAAGCGATCTACCTGAGTGCGCTCGTCGAACTCGGCCTGATCCTGTTTCTCGTCACTTTCATCATCAACGCCGCCGCGCGCCTCCTCGTCTGGAGCGTCACGCGCGCGACGAGCGGCACGGCGAGAGCCTAAGACCATTAGGGAAAGGGGGAAAGGTAAAAGGGTAAAGGGCGAGCGCAAATTGCGGCGGTTTCGGTTTTAACCTTTACCCCTTCCCCTTTCCCCTTTCCCCAACGCTTTTATGCCGACGATGCACGCCAGACGCTACGCAACCAACGCCGTGATGACGACGTTGACGGCGGCGTGCGCTTTTCTGGCCGTCGCCGTGCTCGTGTCGATCCTCGGCTACATCGCCTATCGCGGCATCGGCGCGATCAGCCTTCAATTTCTGATCGAAACTCCGAAGCCCGTCGGCGAAGGCGGCGGCATCGGCAATGCCATCCTCGGCACTTTGATCTTGCTCGGGATGGCCTGCGTCGTCGGCATGCCCTTCGGCATCGCGACGGGAATTTACCTCGCCGAGTACGGCGCGGGACGCTTCGCCTCGCTCGTGCGCTTTCTGACGGACACGCTGACGGGCATCCCTTCGATCCTCGTCGGCGTCTTCGTCTACACGATCATCGTCGTGCCGATGAAGCAATTTTCGGCGTTGGCGGGCGGCTTCGCGCTCGCCATGATCATGATCCCCATCGTCGCGCGCACGACCGAAGAGATGATCCGGCTCGTGCCCGCCAGTTTGCGCGAGGGCGCGCTCGCGCTCGGCGCGCCGCAGTGGCGCGTGACGACCGGGGTCGTCTTGCCCGCCGCCGCTTCCGGCATCGTGACGGGCGCGATGCTCGCCGTCGCACGCGTTTCCGGCGAAACCGCGCCGCTCCTGTTCACGGCCTTCGGCAGTCGTTTCTTCAACGTCTACCTCGATCAGCCGATGGCTTCTCTGACCGTGCAGATTTACAATTACGCCATCTCGCCCTACGACGAGTGGCACGCGCAGGCGTGGGCGGCGACGCTCATTCTGATGACGCTCATCCTCGTCATCAACATCACCGTCCGCTTCTTTACGCGGCGGAAGATTTAAACTCGTGAATCGTGAATCGTGAATCGTAAATAGATTCAATCAGGCTTTCTCTATTCACGATTTACGATTCACGATTTACTAATGCTTATGTCAACGACCGCATCATCTTTTATGATCGAGCCGCGCGCGGGCGAGCAACCCGCGGGGCAGGCGCGAACAACGACGGCGCAGGCGAAAGTCAGCGTGCGCGATCTGAACTTTTTCTACGGCGCGACGCAGGCTCTCTTCAACATCTCGCTCCAAATCGCGGAGCGGCGCGTGATGGCCTTCATCGGCCCTTCGGGCTGCGGCAAGTCAACGTTCCTGCGCACGCTCAACCGGATGAACGACACGATCCCGGGCACGCGCGCGACGGGCGAAGTCTTACTCGACGGCGAAGACACCTACGCGCCGGGCTTGAACGTCGTGAACTTGCGGCGCAGGGTCGGGATGGTCTTTCAGAAGTCGAACCCGTTCCCCAAGTCCATCTTCGATAACGTCGCCTACGGGCTGCGCATCAATCGACTCACGACCAACAAGACCGAGTTGCAGGATCGCGTCCAGCAGGCTTTAGAGGACGCGGCCATCTGGCCGGAGGTTAAGGATCGCCTGAAGACTTCCGCGCTCGGACTCTCCGGCGGGCAGCAGCAGCGGCTCTGCATCGCGCGCGCTCTGGCCGTGCGCCCCGAAGTGTTGTTGATGGACGAACCGGCCTCGGCCCTCGACCCCATCGCGACGCAGAAGATCGAAGAGTTGATCGTGGAACTCAAGCGGCAGTACACCATCGTCATCGTCACGCACAACATGCAGCAGGCGGCGCGCGTCTCGGACGTGACCGCTTTCTTCTGGCTCGGCAAACTCGTCGAAGTCAACGCGACCGAGAAGATGTTCACGAATCCGAACGAGAAGTTGACCGAGGACTACATCACGGGGAGGTTCGGTTAAGGGGAGGGCGATTGCGGACGGCGGATGGCGGATTTTAAATCTGTTATCTGAGATTTGGAATTTGAAGTTTAGTCCGTCGCCCGCAACCGGCAATCGCGTCCCCGAAAGTTTTTATTATGGAACGGCACAGGCATCTCGACTACGATCTCGACAACCTGCGCAGCCGCGTGCTGCTGCTCGGCGGCAAAACCGAAACCGCGCTCGCTCGCGCCATGTCCGCGCTCGTCGAACGCGACACGGCCGCGGCGCGGGAAGTCTTGCGCGACGACGACCAGATCGATCAACTCGAACTGGAAATAGATCGTCTCTGCATCGACGTGCTGGCGTTGCGTCAACCGGCCGCGCGCGACCTGCGTTTCGTCGTCTCGGTGGCGAAGGTCACGCCCATCCTCGAACGCATCGCCGACCACGCCTGCAACATCGCCCGCGCCGCCATTGATCTGAACGACGAGCCGCAACTCAAGCCGTTCGCCGAACTGCCGCGCATGGCCGCGCAAGCCTCCGCGATGCTCCGCGCCGCGCTCGACGCCTTCACCACGAGCAACGCGGCCGAGGCGCGCGCCGTTATCCTCGACGACGACGAGATCGACGCTCTCTACGAACACATGTTCCAAACCCTGATCAAGCTGATGACATCCGACCCGGCGACCACGGGGCGCGGCGCGCGCCTGCTCCTCGTCGCCAAACACCTCGAACGCGTCGGCGATTACGTCACGGACATCTGCGAACTCACGGTCTACATGGCCGAGGCGGCGTTCATCAAACACAGCAACTAAGGAGGGTTGCAAGTTTCAGGTTTCAGGTTTCAAGTTAAGAAACAAAGAACCCGGTTAAGAAACAAAAAACCTCAGTCCTGAAACTTGCAACCTGAAACTTGAAACTCATCTTATGGCAAAGCCGATTCTCATCATCGAAGACGACCCGGACATCGCAGAGGGTCTGCGTTATAACCTTGAGCGCGAGGGGCTGGAGGCGATCATCACGCCGACGGGCGAGCAGGGATTGACGGCCGCGCTCGATGCCCGCCGCGCGCCCGCGCTCATCATCCTCGATTTGATGCTGCCGGGGATGAGCGGCACGGAGTTGTGTCGCCGCCTGCGGCGCGAACCGGCCACGCGCCGCACGCCCATCATGATGGTCACGGCGCGCGCCGACGAAGCGGATCGCGTCGCCGGTCTAGACCTCGGCGCGGACGACTACATCACGAAGCCCTTCTCCGTGAAAGAGGTCATGGCGCGCGTGCGCGCCATCCTCAGACGCGCGGACGAACAGCGCGCGCCCGGCTACGACGACGAACGGCTCACGATTGATTTCGCCGACATGCGCGTGACGTGCGACGGCGCGCCCGTCAAGCTCACGCGCAAGGAGTTCGCCCTGCTCGAAATGCTGTCTAAAACGGGCAACCGTGTCGCCACGCGCCAACACATCCTCGACAACGTGTGGGGCTACGAATACTACGGCGACACGCGCACGCTCGACGTACACATCCGTCGCCTGCGACAAAAGTTGGGGCTGTGCGGCAACTGTATCGAGACGGTCGTCGGCGTCGGCTACCGCTTCGTCGGATGCCCGAAGCCGACCGACGGGGAAGCGAAGCAGTAGCGTTTGACCGATCCGGTTCCGTGTCCGAGAATCAACCTCGTGAGTCGCTTCAAACTTTACGCCCGGATCGCACTGCTCGCCTTTTTCGCCGGCGTCGTTTCTACCCCGGCGGGCAGGCGAGAAGTTTCGGAAGCCGCGACTTCCCTTCGCGAGCAATTCGACGGCAACTGCGCCAACAATTTCTTTCCCCGTTAAGCGGACATTAATTTCATAGATGTCTTTCCGCGTATCCTTAGCCGTCACGCTCGCCGCCGCGCTCGTCATCTCTTTTTTCGCGCTCCTCTTCCGGCGTCCCGCGATGGCGTTACCGGCCTTGGCGTTTGCGCTGGCGGGCGCGGCCTTAGCGCGCCTCTCGATACGCGGCGCGACGGGGGGCGCGTCCCGCGGCGACGGCGGCGCGGCTTCGCCTGAGAGCAAGACGACAACGAGGGCGACGCAGAGCGCGAAGGCCGCGGCGCGCGCTGCGGCGCAGGCGGAGATCATACCCGCGGGCGAGTTGGTGGAGACGATGATGAACAGCATGCGCGAGGGGATGCTGGTGGTGGACGGCGACTTGCGCGTGATGGCATCGAACGCGGCGGCGCGCGACATCTTCGGGTTCGACGGGGGCGGCACGGCCGGGGGGCGCATGCGGCCACGACTCGACGAGTTGACGCGCAACCCCGCCGTGCTCTCGGCTTATCTCGACGCGATTGAGCGCGGCGAGCGCGTGGAAGTCAAAGTCGAGATGACGGACGCGGAGCGGCAGGTCTTCGATCTGCGCGTCGCGCCGCTGCAAGGGCGCGAAGGTGCGGCGCAAGAGGCAGGCGCGGCGCGCGGCGCGGTGGGCGTCTTCTTCGACATCACGCGGCTCGAACGTCTCGAACGTGTCCGGCAGGAATTTCTCTCCAACGTCTCGCACGAACTGCGCACGCCTTTGACCGCTATTCGCACCTTCGTCGAGACGCTCGAAGACGGCGCGCTCGAAGACGCCGACAACAACCGACGCTTCCTCTCCATCATCGACCGCAACGCCGCGCGCATGCACAGTCTCATCGACGACATTCTCGAACTCTCGGCCATCGAGGCCGGGACGGCGAAGTTCGAGGCGCGCCCCGTTGGCCTGCGCGCCATGATCGCCGACGTGCTGACCGCGCTCGCGGCGCGCGCCGCCGAACGCGGCGTCGCGCTCCGCAACGAGGTCGGTGAAGACGTGATAGTTCACGCCGACGCGCGCCGCCTCGAACAGATGCTCACGAACTTGTGCGACAACGCCATCAAGTTCAACGCGCAGGGCGGCGCGGTCGTCGTCGCGCACGAGAGCGCGCCGGGGCGCGACCGCATCTCCGTCTCCGACACGGGCGAAGGCATCGCGCCCGCACACATCCCGCGCATCTTCGAGCGTTTCTACCGCGTTGACCGTGCCCGCTCGCGCGCTCTCGGCGGCACGGGGTTGGGGCTTGCCATCGTCAAACACCTCGCGCGCGCGCACGGCGGTCAGGCCACCGTGCGTTCGATTCCCGGCGAAGGCTCGACATTCACCATCGAACTGCCGCATAGTGGTAAAGCCGAATACCGATGATCGCCGGACGACGAATGAACGGCAGACGCTTTCATTCATCCTGAGACGCCCCCCATCATCCTTGCTCTTGACGCTTCGCAAGAACCGCTGTTACACTTTTGTGACGATTTAAGCAGAGCCTTTGGCGCGTCCTGCGCCCCGAGTGCAAGAGGGTAAATCTACAAAACCCGGCCACTGCTCACGCAGTGAAACTTCTCAGACAGTGTTTAGGAGGTACGTGGTGGGCTTCAAAATCGGTCAGAAAGTCGTCTATCCCAATCATGGCATCGGAACTATCGAACAGGTCGAGCAGAAACAGATAGGCGCAACATCCATCCCCTTTTACACCCTTCGCCTCGCAGCTACCAACTCAGTCGTCCTTGTTCCCGTCGCCAACGCAGGCGAAGTGGGCTTGCGCTGCCCGATCTCTTCCGCCGAGTGCGAGATGTTGTTGAAGAATCTGGGCGACGACTTCGCCGCCGCGCCGAACGACTGGAAGGATCGCTTCAAAGAATTCTCCGAAAAGATGCGCACGGGCGACATTTTTGAAGTGGCCGACGTGCTCAAGCACCTGACTTACTTGAGTCACATCAAGCCGCTCAGTTTCCGCGAGCAGCGGATGCTGGAACGCGCTCACTATCTGGTCGTTTCGGAACTCGCCGCCGTGTGCCGCCAGCCGGAATGTAATCTCGAACCGCGCGTCGAGCAGGCGCTCGCGCGCGCCTGCGCCAAGCACGAGCGTCGCCCGGCCGCCACGGGACGCACGCGCGTCGCCGGGGTCGCCGCCGGACACTAACCAAACCTTTCCGAACCTTTCCGAACCTTTAAGGGAAAAGGGGAAGGGGTAAAGGGTAAAGGAAAAGCACTCGGTTGAGTGTTTCCCTTTGCCCTGTATCCCTTCCCCTTTTCCCTTTAACCTTTACCCCTTCCCCTTTTCCCCTTCCCTGTTCCCGTCTGCCCTTTACTTCTTTTCCTGCTCCACCATGCGTCCGGCCAGACTGGCGATGACGGCCGCGAGTTCCGCCGGTTCGACGGGCTTCGGCACGTGGAGTTGGAAGCCCGCGAGCAGCGCGCGCATGCGGTCTTCGGCGCGGGCGTAGGCCGTCAGAGCCGCCGCCGGGATTTTGCCGCCGCGCTCCGGCGGCAGGCTGCGGACTTTGCGGATCAGCGCGTAGCCGTCCTCGCCCGGCATCTCGATGTCGCTGATCAACACGTCCGGCAGCCAGTGCTCCAATTGCGACAGCGCATCGGCGGCGTTCGACACGGCGCGCACGTCCGCGCGGCATTGCGTGAGCACCACGACCAGCATCTCGCGCGAATCCGGTTCATCCTCCACGAGCAGCACGCGCAGGCCTTCGAGCTCGGGCGGGCATTCGAGCGCAAGCCGCCCCCCGGCCGTCGGGTGCTCGGCGGCGGGGGCGCGCTCCCCGGCCTGCGCCGTGAATTCCGGCTGATGCACGATCATCAACGGCAGCGACACTTTGAACGTCGTGCCTTGCCCCGCCCCTTCGCTTTCCACCGTCGCCGTCCCGCCGTGGAGTTCGATGAGGTGGCGCACGATGGCGAGGCCGAGGCCGAGGCCGCCGTGCGTGCGCGTCGTCGAAGGGTCGGCTTGCCGGAAGCGGTCGAAGACGTAGGGCAGAAACTTCTTTTCGATGCCCTGCCCCGTGTCGCTCACGGTGAGTTCGAGGTGCGAGCCCGCGCGCACGAGCAAGACCTGCACGCGCCCGTCCTTCGGCGTGAACTTGATGGCGTTCGAGAGTAAGTTCCAGACGACCTGCTGCAAGCGGTCGGGGTCGCCCGAGACCGGCCCCGCGCGCGGGTCGAGCACGACCTGCAAACGGATGCCCTTGGCTTCCGCCGCCGGGCGCACGGAATCCACGGCCGCTTCGATGACGGGCGCGAGTTCGGCGGCGCGCACGTTCAGACGCAGCTTGCCACGGATGATGCGCGAAACGTCGAGGATGTCGTCGATGAGTTGCACCTGCGACTGCGCGTTGCGTTCGATGGTTTCGAGCGCCCGCTGATGGGTCGCCTCGTCGAGTTGCCCCGTGCCGAGCAGGCGCGTCCAGCCGAGCACGGCCGTGAGCGGCGTGCGCAGTTCGTGCGAGAGCGTGGCGAGAAATTCGTCCTTGAGGCGGTTAACCTCCTGCGCCTCGCGGTAGAGCCGCGCGTTGTCCACGGCGAGCGCGGCGCGCTGCGCGAGGTCTTCGGCGAAATTGAGATCGGCCGCGTTGAAACGCCTGCCCGATTCCGCGGCCATGAGCGTGATCGCGCCGAGCACGCGATTGTGCGCGACGAGCGGGATGATCATGCTCGACTTGAGACCGAGTTCGCGCAGGATTTTCAGATGCGCGGCGTCGCGTGAGACGAGTGCGAGCAGTTCGTCAGGGATGTTCGGGTAGAGTTCAGGCCGCCCCGTGCGGATAACTTTAGAGACGCCTTCCGTCTCGTAGAAGTCGTGCGGGTAGAGGCGATTCAACTCCCACGCCAGTTCGACTTTCGCCGGGTCTTGGTGCGCCACGGCGAGACGCTCGATGATGCGGTCGTCGGCGAGCATGTCGACCGTGCACCAGTCGGCGAGGCGCGGCACGCTGAGCCGCGCGAGCGCGGTGAGCGTCGCCTCGTAATCGAGCGAGGTGACGAGCGTCGCGCTCGCCTCCGCGAGGAAACGTTGCTGTTCTTCGGCGTGCTTGCGGTCGTCTATGTCCGTAGACGCGCCGAACCATTTGACGATCTGCCCGTCGGCGTCGCGCAGGGGCAGGGCGCGGCCGAGATGCCAGCGATACTGGCCGTCGCTCGCGCGCCGGAAGCGACCCTCGATGTCGTAAACCTCGCCCGTCTCGACGCAGTGCTTCCAGTGCTCGACGCAACGCTCGGCGTCGTCCGCGTGCAGGAGGCTCTGCCAGCCCCACCCTTCCGTCTCTTCGAGCCTCATGCCGGTGTATTCGTACCAGCGTTGGTTGTAGTAGTCGATGAAGCCGTCGGGGCGCGCCGTCCAGATGATCTGCGGGATGGCCTCGGCGAGGAAACGGTAGTAACGCTCGTTGGCCTCGGCGTTGGCGCGCTCCTTTCTGGCGGAGTCAAAGAGGCGCGCGTTGTCGACGGCGATGGCGGCCTGCGCGGCGAGTCCCTCGATGATGTGCCCGGCGCGCTCGGTGAAGACGCCCGCCTCTTCGTGCCCGAAGAACAACCCGCCGAGCACTTCGCCCGTGCGCGAGACGACCGGCACGGCCAGATAACTCGTCACCGGCAGGTGGCCTTCGGGCATCCCGTGGTAGGGAGAATTTTTACCGTACCGTGGGTCGAGTCGCACGTCGTTGATCCGGATGGTGCCTTCGCCGCGGAAGGTGGGGCCGAAGAGGTCTGTGGCGCGCGGCATCGGGAAGTGCGCGAAGGCTTCGCGGGGCACGCCCGAGAGCGTGTAGAGCATGTAGGACGCGCCCGCTTCGTCCAGCACGTTGTAGAAGAATGAGCCGAAGTGCGCGCCGGTCAACTCCGTCGCCGCGTCGGTCACGGCCTGCAAGAGTTTGTGTAAGTCCAACTCGCCCGCGAGCATCTGCCCGACGCGGTTGACCGTCTCGACCGCCTCGGTCTGTTCGCGCAGAGCCTTCTCGGCCGCCTTTCTCTGCGTCACGTCTTCGGCGATGCCGACGATGCGCAAGACCGTGCCCTGCGCGTCGCGGACGGGGAAGCCGCGGTCGTGTATCCAGCGCACCGTGCCGTCGCGACGCACGATGCGGTATTCCGCTTCGGTGCGCGCGCCCGCCCGCTGCCGCCGCAGCACGTCGATCATGCGCTCGCGGTCGTCCGGGTGGAGGATGGCGAAGAAAGCGCCCTCGTCTTTGTAGAGGTTCTCCCGCGTCTCGCCCCACATCGTCTCGTAGGCCGGGTTGGCGTAGACGACACGCGCCTCGCTCAAGTCGTAAACCCAGAAGACCTGATCGATGTTATCGGCCAACTGCCGGAAGCGTCGTTCGGACACCGTCATCTTGCTTTCGGCGCGCTTGCCCCGGTCGATCATAAAGGTGATCAACAGCGTGACCGCGACGAAGACGCTTAACTGGATGGTCGAGATGGCTCCGAGGCGGAACGAATTGAACGGGGCGAAAAAGAAGTAGCCGCTAGAGACGACCGACAAAGCGATGGCGAAAAGGCCGGAGCGCAAACCGCCGTAGATCGTGCTGACAACGACCGCCGCGTAAAAGAAGGCGAGCCGCACCGGCTGGTTGAGCGGTATCAGCGCGAACGTGCCGAGCACGGACGCGGCGACCGTTAAGACGGCGATGAGATAACCTCTCCAACTGGATCGAGACACATTCAACATCTGGCTTTACCCGTCGGCGTTCAGCGTGGACTGTAAGCTGTGGACGTAAGTTGAAGGGGTATGGTGGGGGCGTGCTCGTGCTCGTTCCGGGCGCAAAAACATCTCTCGAACTTCGCTCGCGTGGGGGTTGGGCACGGCGGCATCATACTAAATTTACGGGCGGAGCGGAACAGCCGGGGCGGCGTGACCGCGCCCACAGGTCGGAGGCTCTCCGCGCCCGCGCGGCGGGGCGCAGGTTCGTGCGACTCGAAACTTTCGGGCGGCGGGTGAAAAGTAGTAAGCTATCGCCCATCTGAGTTGTCTTCTTAAAATCCGAATTTAGCGAAAGGCGCTCGAACTAAAATCATGGCACAGAATGTTCCTATCACGGTGGCGCACGGCGACGGCATCGGCCCCGAAATCATGGACGCGACGCTCCACATCCTGCGTGAAGCGGGCGCGGCGTTGGAGATTGAAACGATAGAGATCGGCGAGCAAGTTTACCTGCGCGGCGATACCGCGGGGATACCGGCGAGCGCGTGGGACAGCTTGCGCCGCACGAAAGTTTTTCTGAAAGCGCCGATCACGACGCCGCAGGGCGGCGGCTACAAGAGCCTCAACGTGACGGTCAGGAAGACGCTCGGACTCTACGCCAACGTGCGCCCGTGCGTCTCTTATCACCCGTTCGTCGACACGAAGCACCCGAAGATGGACGTGGTCATCGTCCGCGAAAACGAGGAAGACCTCTATGCCGGAATCGAGCACCGGCAAACGGCGCAGGTCTATCAATGCCTGAAACTCATCTCGCGCCCCGGCTGCGAAAAGATCGTGCGCTACGCCTTCGAGTACGCGCGGCGCAACAACCGGAAGAAAGTCACGTGCTTTACGAAGGACAACATCATGAAAATGACCGACGGTCTTTTTCATAAAGTCTTCGACGAGATCGCGGCCGAGTATGACGGCATCGAAAACGAGCACTGGATCGTGGACATCGGCGCGGCCAAACTCGCAGACACGCCCGAAGCCTTCGACGTGGTGGTGATGCCGAACCTCTACGGCGACATCCTCTCGGACGTGGCCGCGCAGATCGCCGGTTCGGTCGGCCTCGCCGGTTCGGCCAACATCGGCACGTCGGGCGCGATGTTCGAAGCGATTCACGGCTCCGCGCCGCGCCGCGCCGGGCAGAATCTCGCCAACCCTTCGGGGTTGCTGCTGGGCGCGGTAATGATGCTCGTCCACATCAACCAGCCGGAGGCGGCCGAGCGCGTCCACAACGCGTGGCTGCGCACCGTGGAAGACGGCGTCCACACTTACGACATTTACGCGGAGGGCGTGAGCAAGCAAAAGGTCGGCACGCGCGAGTTTGCGCAGGCGGTCGTCGAGCGTCTCGGACAGACACCGCAGACTTTGAAGGCCGTCAAGTACAACGCGGGCGGCGGCAGCGCGACGAGCACGGCCGGCGCGGGCAGCAAGAACATAGAGAAGAAAGAGTTGGTCGGCGTCGATGTGTTCGTCAACTGGGAGAGCGGCACGGCCGAACAGTTGGGCGAGACGTGCGACAAGTTGAGCGGCGACGATTTGAAGTTGACGCTCATCGGCAATCGCGGCATCACCGTCTGGCCGCACAGCTTGCCCGAAACGTTCCTCTCCGACCACTGGCGTTGCCGCTATCTTGCCACCCGCGAAGGCGCGACGATCTCGCACTCGCAGATCACCGCGCTGCTCCAGCGCATCGCCGACAACGGGCTCGACTTCATCAAGACCGAGAACCTCTACAACTTCGACGGCAAGGCCGGTTACTCGCAAGGGTGAAAGCGCGTGTGGCAGGCTGACAGAAAATTCTCATGAAACACCTCACCTTCAATGTGCGCCTCATACTGCTCGTGTCGCTCTGCTGCGTTGCGGCGCGGGCGCAGGAAACATCAACTTGGATTAAAGTCGCGCCGGCGGGCGAGGAGTTCACGGTCTTGATGCCGCGAACTCCTTCGCCCGAAGCCGAGAAGCAAACCACAGGCCACATGGAGGTGGCGGGCAAACGCTACCGGGTGAAAGATAATGACGACTTCACCTACACGGTCTGGTCGTTCGAGACGGACTCGCTCCCCGCCGGGCTGAGACGCGGTAGCCTGCATAGTTATCTTGATCTCTGCGGCGAGTTGGCGTGGGACATGCTGATCGAGCCGGAGCATAATGCTCACGCATGGCGACCCACGGAGGCGGCGAAATATTGGTTGAGCTATGACGCGGAGATAGCTTCCGCTTCTCAAGTCGGGCGAAATTATTGGCTCAGGCTCAAGGACGCGCGCGGGGCGGTTCGCGCTTACGCCACCGCCACGCACATTTATCTAGTGGGCGCATGGGGCGTGGACGAGACGGCTCCGGGCATAGAACGATTCCTAAAATCGTTTGCGCTGCCTGTAGTCTCGGGCGACGACAAGAGAACGGGAATGGCGAGCGTCGGCCCGGGTAAAAGTGCCGGACAAAGTCCTGACGCCGGGCGGGGCACAAGGCAAGCGACAGACTACACACGCGTCTTCTCCGTGAAGGAAGTGAGGCAGAGGGCGGTCATCAACGCCAAACCTGAACCGCTCTACACGGAATGGGCGCGTAGATTTCAAATCTCCGGCAAGGTAAGGCTGCGCCTCGTGTTGGGCGCTTCCGGCAAGGTCGAGGGAATCATAGTCGTTACGAGGCTGGCTCATGGCTTGACCGATGCAGCAATTGAGGCCGCGCGCGGGGTCAGCTTTACTCCCGCGATGAAGGATGGCCGGCTAGTCTCGCAGTACGTCACCATCGAATACAACTTCAACATCTACTGAGCCACGTGGAAGAAGAGTCGAAACAGGAGACGGCGGTGGGCGCGCAAGACTCTCTGCGCGCGCCGCTCGTCGCCGTCATTATGGGCAGCAAGTCCGACTGGGAGACGATGCGCGCCGCCGACGAGGTGTTGACGGAGTTCAATGTCCCGCACGAGTGCCGCGTCGTCTCGGCGCACCGCACGCCGCGTCTGATGGCGGAGTTCGCGGGCGGGGCGGAGGCGCGCGGCGTGCGAGTGATCATCGCGGGCGCGGGCGGCGCGGCACACCTGCCCGGCATGGTCGCCGCGCAAACTTTGCTGCCGGTGCTCGGCGTCCCCGTCGAGAGCCGCGCGCTCAAGGGGCTGGACTCTCTGCTCTCCATCGTGCAGATGCCCGCCGGGATTCCCGTCGGCACGCTCGCCATCGGTCAGGCGGGCGCGCGCAACGCCGCGCTGCTCGCCGTCGCTATCCTCGCGAACGAAGACAGCGCGTTGCGCGAACGCCTGCGCGCGTTCCGGGTCGAGCAGGAGCGGCAAGTGCGCGCGGCGGAATTGAGTTAGGTTGATAAGTTTCTGTCGGGCAAAGCATCCGGCACAGAGACGCGGAGGCAAACGCGGAAGTTAGGAACGATGAACGATGAAGTTAAAGCAACTCGTCTACACTTCCCCGTCCGTCGTTCGACTCTCCGCGTCCTCTGTGTCTGCGGCGTTGAATGCTCTCCGGCTAAATTTACACGTTCGCTAAAACCGTGAATCACACTTCCCGCCCAAGTATGCGAACGCTCCTTCCCGGCGCGACCATCGGCGTGCTCGGCAGCGGCCAACTCGGACGCATGTTCGCGATGGCCGCGCGCCGCATGGGCTATCTCGTGCACACTTTCTCGCCCGAAACCGACACGCCGACCGGGCAGGTCGCGGACTTTGAAGTCACCGCTTCATACGACGACCTCGACGCCGTGCGCGACTTCGCGAGCCGCGTCCAAGTCGTCACCTTTGAATTTGAAAACGTCCCGGCCGCGACCGTCGAAGCCATCAGCGGCATCGTCCCCGTCAGGCCGGACGGCGCGACGCTCTACACGACCCAGCACCGCCTGCGCGAGAAGACCTTTCTACAGGCGGCCGGTATCCCCGTCACGCCCTTCCGGCGCGTCGCCACGCGCGCGGAACTCGACGCCGCGCTCGCCGTCATCGGCTGCCCCGCCGTGTTGAAGACCGCCGGGTTCGGCTACGACGGCAAAGGCCAACGCTTGATCAAGTCGGCCGACGAGGGCGCGGCCGCCTTCGATTCGCTCGGCGGGCAGGAAGCTATTCTCGAAGCGTTCGTCGATTTCGAGCGCGAAGTGTCAATCGTCTGCGCGCGCGGCGCGGACGGCGAGACGGCGCACTTCGGCGTCGTCGAAAATTCGCACGAGCGGCACATCCTCGATTGCACCATCGCCCCGGCGCGCGTCTCCCCGCAGATCGCGCGGCGCGCGACGGAAATCGCCGAGAGCCTGCTCGAACGACTCGAACTCGTCGGCGTGCTCTGCGTCGAATTCTTCCTCGCGCGCGACGGCGCACTGTTCGTCAACGAACTCGCGCCGCGCCCGCACAACTCCGGCCACTTCACCATCGACGCCTGCGCGACCAGCCAGTTCGAGCAACAGGTGCGCGCCGTCTGCGGCCTCCCGCTCGGCGCGACCGAACAACTGCGCCCCGCCGCGATGGCAAACCTACTCGGCGACCTCTGGCAGAACGGCGACCCCGACTGGCGCGCCGCCTGCGCCATCCCCTGCGTCAAGCTGCACCTCTACGGCAAGCACGAGGCGCGCGCCGGGCGCAAGATGGGGCATCTCACCGCGCTCGCCGCGACGACGGACGAAGCCTTGCGCCGCGTGCGTGCGGCGCGCGCCGCCCTCACACGGGAATGACGGTAGTGGGGTAATAGTGTGTTGCTGAAATGTCTTGACACCGTATCGGGGAATATCGGATAGTTTATTGGGGGTTTTTAAAATGGACATCTCAGAACTAGCCGACATTATCTCTGTGATTAGCGCAACGGCGGTTGTCCTTGGAAAACTCTATCCTTACGCCAAATCCCTTTTAAAAAAAACCTTTTCCACGCACGCCGCCGACTCCAACGCCGACGCCCTACCCGCTTAGTAACTCTTTCAACTCCCAAACATGCTTAGTAATTCCTGCTTCCATTGCGGGCGTGCATCGCAGAGTTTTGTGGATACGGCAGAAGTTGTAATAGGCGAAGTTCAACGCGAGCGCAGCCCGCAAGGGGCGGTAAGGGTCGCCTACGCGTCGTGGAAGCAGTCCGACCTCACAGACGCAATCGGAATAACTATTACCGGCCTTGCCTTGTGGTGTGTGACGTTGGGGCTTTTTCGTTTGTGGAAAAGCTGATTCTTCGACTTTCGGTCTAAGTTCCGAACGCGAGAAGGCCGGAGAGTTGAAAAACTCTCCGGCCTTCTCGCGGAGCATGGGGAGGGGGAAACCTGCCGCTCCGAAGTTAGACGCCCACCAGCCGCACGCCGCCGTTGACGCCGTTGACCTTGATGTTCGCGCCGCCCGTGCCGATGCGCGCGCGCAACTTGTCGCGCTTCTGCTCCTGCACCTCGACGTTCGGGGCTTCGACCGTCATGTGGCCGTTCACGCCGTTGATGTTCACGTCGGCATTCACGTCGCTGCCGAGCCTGAGTTCGACGCTGCCGTTGACGCCGTTCACCTTCAGGCCGTTCTCATTGAGTTCCCTGATGGTCAGGGCGACGCCGCCGTTGACGCCGTTGACTTCCGCGAAGCCGCGCGCCCCGCCGATCTCGACGCGCCCGTTGACGCCGGAGACCTGAGCCGAGCCCTCCATCTCGCCGACGTTGACTCTGCCGTTTATGCCGCGCGCCACCAACTCGACGCGGCGCGGGAGTTTCAACACGACGTTGTGCCGCACCTCGCCGCCGCCGCCGCCGCGCAGCCACTTCCAGAAGCCCCCGCCTTTGCCGCCTTTGCCGCGCACGACGAGACTCGACGCCGTGTGTTCGACGATGATCCGGTTCGAGTTGAGATCGCTCATGCTTTTCGCCGTGCTCGTGACGCTGATTTCGGCCGTGTTGCCGTCCACGGCTTCGACCGTCACGGGGCCGTTGATGCCGTGGACATCAACCCGCGCGCCGTCTGCGAGTTCGTAAGATTCGTTGATGCGCCGCTCGCTCCCTCCGCGTGACGGCTCGCCTTCCCGCGCCGTCTCTCCGCCGTGCGCGTCGCCGCCCTGCTGCGCCGAGTGGATGATGCTCTCGCCGCCGCTCTTGATGCTTCGCCCCGCGACCCACGCCAACACCACCGCCACGATCACAATAAAGATTCTGAGTTTCATCGCCAGTTCTCTCTCTCGCCTTCCGGCGCGCTATGCACGAACGCTCGATGTTTGGGGTATTCCGCGCCCGAAGTTTAACATCTCGTCGAAGTCCACGAAGAAAAACGTTTGAAAGCGGGCCTCGGTTCTGTCTATTTTTGCGCCGGGGAGGGTGGCGGGGTCAAACTCCGAAGCGAAGCGTGCCTCCTGAACGTCAGCCGCGTCGCACGCTTTACCGCGTCAACTTTTGCGCGGGTAAAAGACCGCCTGAGCGCCTTCGCCATCCCGGTTCGAGACCGGCCGGCCCTTCTCCGGTTCGCCCTCGCACTTCTTCCGCTTTACTTTCCCCTCGCCTCTTCCACATCCGGGCGAGCGCCCGGTTAGTGGAGGGCGCGGCATCTATGATAAATTTCGCGAGCCGGAGACTCTTCCAAACACATCAGAAATTTTCGAGGAGACTTATATGAAGCGTTCAACTGTTTCAATCTTGGTCTTTGCGCTCGCGCTCCTGTGCGCCGCCCCCGCCGTGGCCGCGGGGCAGACGACGCGCCGTCCGATGACGGTCGATGATCTGTTGAAAGTCCGACGCGTCGGCGACCCGCAACTCTCGCCCGACGGCCGCCTCATCGCTTATCAAATCAGCGACCCGGACAAGACCGCGAACCGCAGCCGCACGCAGATTTACCTGATCCCCGTGGCGGGCGGCGAGCCCGTGCAACTCACGAGCGGCGACACGTCCGCCAGTACGCCGCGCTGGTCGCCCGACGGCAAGCGGATCGCGTTCGTGCGCGGCGGGCAGATTCACACGATGGATGCTGTGGCGGGCGGCGACGTTAAAAAGATCACGAGCATCTCGACGGGCGCGGGCGATCCCGTGTGGTCGCCCGACGGCCGCTGGCTCGCCTTCGCCTCCGACATCTACCCCGGCTGCGCCGACGATGCCTGCAACCAGAAACGCGACGCAGAGGTCGAAGCGAGCAAGGTCAAGGCGAAGGTGATCGACCGCCTGCTCTACCGGCACTGGGCGGCGTGGAAAGACGGCAAGCGCACGCACGTCTTCGTGGTTTCGGCGGACGGCGGCGCGGCGCGCGATCTCACGCCCGGCGACTTCGACGCCCCGCCCTTCTCGCTCGGCGGCCAGACCGACTACGCCTTCTCGCCCGACTCGAAGGAACTCGCTTTCGCGCGCAACACGGAAAAGGTCGAGGCGACTTCCACCAACAACGACATCTTCATCGTTCCGGTCGCGGGCGGCGAGCCGCAGCGCATCACGGCCGACAACAAGGGTTCGGATCAGTCGCCGCTCTATTCGCCCGACGGCCGCTACCTCGCCTACCGCTCGCAGGCCACCGCCGGCTTCGAGAGCGCGCGCTGGCGTCTGATGCTCTACGACCGGCAGACGAAGAAGACGCGCGAGTTGCTGCCGAAGTTCGACGCCTACGTCGAGGGCTACACCTTCACGCCCGACGGCAAGCACATCTATTTCGTCTCCGGCGAGCGCGGCCGTCACCCCATCTACATGGCCTCGACCGCGGGCGACCACATGATGAAGGCGCTCGACGGGTTCAACGACGACGTGAAAATTTCCGCCGACGGCAAAACGCTCGTCTTCACGCGTTCGAGCATGACGCGGCCGGTCGAGATTTTCCGCGCCCGCCTTGCAGACCCGATGCGCATCGACACGCAATCGGTGGCGCAAGTGACGAAGACGAACGACGCGTATCTCGCCGGATTCAGTTTCGCGCCCGCCGAAGAGTTGACGTGGGAAGGCGGCGGCGGCGCGAAGATTCACGGCTGGCTCGTCAAGCCCGCGAACTACACGGCGGACAAAAAGTACCCGCTCGTCGTCCTCATCCACGGCGGGCCGCAGGGCGCGTGGAACGACACCTGGAGCTATCGCTGGAATCCGCAAATCTTCGCCTCGGCCGGTTACATGGTCTTCATGCCGAACCCGCGCGGCTCAATCGGCTACGGCCAACAGTTCATTGACGAAATCTCCGGCGACTGGGCGGGCAAGGTCTACACGGACATCATGAACGGCGCGGCGCAGGTTGCCGCGCGCCCCGACGTGGACAGGGAGCGCATCGGCGCGGCGGGCGGCTCGTACGGCGGCTACATGGTCAACTGGATTCTCGGCCACAACGACGACCCGCGCGCCAAATTCAAGGCGCTCGTCTCGCACGCGGGCGTCTTCAATCTGGTGAGCATGTACGGCGTGACGGAGGAACTCTGGTTTCCCGAATGGGAGTTTAAGGGGACGCCCTGGGACAATCCCGAACTCTACACGCGCTGGTCGCCGCACCTCCACGCCAAGAACTTCAAGACGCCGACGCTCGTCACGCACGGCGAACTCGATTACCGCGTGCCCATCGGCGAAGGCTTCCAGTTATTCACCTACCTGCAAAAGCAGAACGTGCCGTCGAAGCTGCTCTATTTCCCGGACGAAGGCCACTGGATTTTGAAGCCGCAAAACTCCGCGCTCTGGTACAACACTGTTCTGGGCTGGTTCGACGCGCACTTGAAGCAACCGGCCTGATCGCCCGCGACGGGCAAAAGCGGAATTGCTTCGCGCCTGAATCACGCGCCCGGAACGAGAGAGGCGGAAACCCGTTCGAGGGTTTCCGCCTCTCTCGTTCCGGGCGACGGCCAAACGCATCTTCGCGATCAATATTTACGCGGTTTTGGCTTGATGATATAATCCGCGCTACCTAACCGTGTGCATTAAATGGTGCGCCGCATCCCGCTAATTACATTAGTCCTGAAGTGGAGATAATTATGAAGAAAGATGTCCGTTTAGCATTTGGCCTAGCCATCGGACTAGCCGCTGTTCCCGTCCAATCATTAACCGTCCGTGCCCACCCGCTGACCGGCCAACTGTCGGTCGCGGCAAGTTTCGTGCAAGGCAGGAATGCCATCTACGGCCGGATATTCGGCCCTTCGCGCCAACCCGTGGGCGACATGTATGTAGAGTTACTGGACGAGATGGGTTCGACCATCACCCGCCAGAAAGCGGATGCTTCGGGACGCTTCACTTTCAGCGGCCTCAGCAACGGTCGTTTCACGGTCAAAGTGTTGCCTTACGGCACCGACTATCTGGTGCAGTCTCAGGAAGTCACGCTCGCGAACGTTTCCGCCGTCCCGGGCAGCGGCTCCGATCAGCAGCATGTCGACATTTATCTGAGAGTCAACGAACGCGCCAACGCCAACCCGTTCGGGCTTGCGCCCGGCACCGTCTTCGCCCAGGAGGTGCCCGCGCCCGCCAGAAAACTTTACGCCGAGGGACTGAGTTTTCTACGCGATAAAAAAGAGAAGGAAGCCTTTGCGAAGCTGAAACAATCGCTCGAACTTTTCCCCACTTATTACGACGCGCTGGATCGTCTGGGCGCGGAGTATGCCACGCGCGGCGTCGATGCGAACGGCAATTTAAACTCCACTTATTTACAGGCCGGGGGCGCGCTGCTGATGAAGGCGGTGGAGGTCAACCCGCGCGGCTATTCGAGCGTTTTCGGTTTAGGGTGGACGCAGTTTCAACTGGGGATGAACACCGAGGCGGTTGATAACTTACGGCGCGCCACCACGCTTTACGCCAAGGGGGCGGACGCGCACCTCTGGCTGGGCAGGGCGCTCAAGCGCATGTCGAAACCGGATCAGGCCGAAGCATCCTTCAAGCGCGCCAATGAGTTGACCGAAGGCAAGAACGCGGAGGTGCATAAGCAACTGGCCGGTCTGTACAACGAGCAGAAACGTTATAAAGAGGCCGCCGACGAGTTGGATTTATTCTTGAAAGTGCTGCCCAAGACTAAAGGCACCGAGGCGGAGGTGGAAAGAATCAGAGGGTTGGTCAAGCAATTGCGTGACAAAGCGGCGGCGGCCACCACGCCTACGGCGGCAAAGTAGAACGCGTTCGGATCACATTGGCACGCGGCCTTAACGAAAAAAAATAAGCCCATCCGGTTTAACCGGATGGGCTTTTCAAGTTCAAACTCTAGACAGAGTCTGTATGTTTAGAACAACAGACGGAAACCGAAGCGCACTTCGCGCGGCCCCTGGTAGAGGTTGGTCAAGTTGTAGGTACCGCTGCGACGCTGCGGATTGGCCGGGTCATTGAAGAAAGTGAGCAACCGATCCTGAATACCACCGTTGAAGATGGCCTGGATAGTGGCGACTTCTCTCTGAGCGCCGGTGGTGCCCGGTGCGGCAAAGCCGATGTTAGGCCCGGTCACGTTGGAGCCGCTGATCTGGGTCTGACGACCCAATTCGTTGCTCTCGTTGAAGACGTTCAGGACATCGATCTCGGCAACCATCGTGAACCGCTCGTTGCTGCCGAAGCGATACTTGTGGCGGACTGCAACGTCGGACTGCGTGAACATTTCCGTCCGACCCAAATCGCCCTGACCGTAGAGAATCGACGGGTTAAGGCTGTACAACGAATAGATCGTCGTCAGCGGAGTGCCCGACGTGGCGGTGGTGAAGGCCGAGAACTCGGTCGAGTTGTTCCCGCGCCAGTCCTGCGTGTACGCGCCGTAGGCTTTGAACACGTGCGGACGATCCGTGGGCAGGCGACCGTCAATCGGCTGGCCGTTGGCCGTGAAGGCCTGGAACGGCAAGTCGAACAGACGGCTCACGTTCGGGCTGGTGCGCCCGACGCCGTTGGCGTCTCTCTCAAGCGAGCTTGCCAGACCGGAGTAGTTACCGAACAGGCGGCTGTAGGTATAGTTGGCGTTGAAGTAGTACTTGCGCGTGAAACGCTTGTCGAACTGCACTTCTAACGCGTCGTACTTGCGAACGGCCTTGACCGAAGGATATCCGAAATCCCGAGCGGTCTTATCCGCGAGGCCGAAACCGGGGTTACCGATGATGTAGGCTTCGCTGCCGCCCGCCGTCGGGATACCGATGTCTTCAATCGCGCGGTCAACGTTCTTGTGGGTGTAACGGCTGCGGAAAAGGTAGCCGCCGCCCAGATCACGCTCCATGCCGACGGTGAACTCGGTCTGGCGAGCCGCCTTCAGGTCAGGGTCAACAGCGCCGCTGCTGAAGAGGTTTTGCAGACCGAGGTTGGTCGGGATGCGGAAGTCGAACTGGCAGCGCGAGAGAGCGCCGGGCGCGCGACGAACCGCCGGGTTGTCACTATCGCAGGCCGTTTCGTGAGCGCCGTTGGCCGGGTCAGCCGCGTTACCGAGGATCTGTGCCAGGGTGAACGAGTTGTAGTTCACGCCGGGGAACAGGTCGAAGTAATCACGACGGAAGAAGTCGCCGCCGAAGGAGCCGCGCGGCAATTCATACTTGAAGCGATCATAGAACCAACCGTAGCTGGCGAAGATTTTCGTCCTGCCGTCGCCGGTCAGGTCATAAGCCACGCCGAGGCGCGGCGCAATCTTGTCGCCGAGGCCGAACGTGAGGCCGGGGTTCGACGCGCTGAAGCTCGGAACCGTCTCGTGCTCGGCGCGAATGCCGAGGTTGAGCGAGAGGCGGTTGGTGGGCTGCCAGCTGTCCTGGAAGTAGATGGAGTGGCTGGCGCTGCTCGCCTTGCCGACCGTGCCGAAGCGTTGCAGGACGCCCACGCCAATCGCACCCGGAGCCGGAGCCTGGCCGGTCTGGTTGGCGATGGTCTGGACGCCGTAGACGAGCGTCAACTGGCCGACATCGGCGTAGCCCTGTCGCGTGTCGTTGGCGATACCGTTGAACTGGTAGCCGCCCTTGAACTGGTGACGACCACCGAAGTTGTTGACGAGGTAGCTCACATCGCCGTCGAAGGTCTTGCGGGTCGAAACGTCGAAGTCAACCTGGAAGTTGGTCGCGAAGTTCTGCTGGCCGGGAGTGCAACCGCCTTGGGCTGCCGCCGAGCTGGTGCTCGCCGCGCTGCAGAGGAAACGCAAGGTGCGCGGGAGGCCATAAGACCCCAACTTCTCGTTGAGGAAGCTGCGACCGCCGCGGAAGCTCAAGACCAACTTGCTGGTCGGCGTCCAGACGGCGGCGCCGGTCACGTTGTTGGAGTTCTGGCGGCCGCCCTGCTGGCCCAGGAATTCAGGCCCGAAGAGCGTGCCGATGCTGCCGCCGAAATTGGCCGACTGCTGCACGGCGGTGGTTTCGGTGAAGAGGGGAACCGCGCCCCTGTCACGAATCGGGTTGTAGGTGAACGTACCCGTCAGGCGCAACGTGTTGGCCGGAGCGGCATCGAGGCGAAGCTGCGTGTAATCGATCTTGCGGCTGAAATTATAGGTTCCAGAGTCGTTGATCGTTCGGCCACGCGGATCGCCCGAGACGTAGTTCAGCGTGCGGTTGATGTTGATGAATTGCGGCGTGTAGCTCGCGAAGAACCACAGGCGGTCGCGGACGATCGGGCCGCCGAGGTTGGCGGTCGGGAAGAAGTCCGTGCCGTTATCGCGCCGCGGTCTGATGTAGTCGGCGAGGTTGACGAAGTTGCCGGCCGCAGCACTGCCGCTCTGGAAGTTGCGCAGGAACTGGCGCGGGCCGGCCTGCAATTCGGACGGGCGGAACTGCATGCCGAATTCGCCGTGGAAATCGTTGCTGCCGCCTTTGGTCACGATGTTGATCACGCCGCCGGTCGCGCCGCCGAATTCGGCCTCGAAACCGGAAGACTTGATCTGAACTTCCTGCACCAACTGGAAGGGCAGGTTGTTGTTGGCGTTCAGCAAGCCGGTGCGGAAGTTCGTCACTTCCTGACCGTCGATGATGAACGTGTTCTCGGAACCCGAAGCGCCGTCAATCTGGAAGCCGCCGGAGAGGGGCTCAGGACGGGTCGCCGCGGAGACCTTGAAGAGGCTGGTGATGTTGGTGCCCTTGGGCAGCAACTCGGCGACCTGCGCCGTGATGTTGGTCTGAATCTTATTGTCAGTGGGGTCAATAGCGATGGCGTCCGAGGTGACGGTGACGGTCTCGGAAACATTACCCGTTTGCAGGGTGATGTTCACCGGAGTCGTCTTACCGAGCACGACTTCGACGCTGGGGTTCGTCGCCGCGCTGAACCCGGAGATGGCCGTGGTCGTCACGGCGTAGAAACCGGGCGGTATCTCATTGACGCGGAAGAAGCCGCTATCGTCCGTGGTCACGGTGCGATTGAAGCCGATGGTCGCGTCCTGGCGCGCACCCTCGGTCGTCCCGCGGCTCCTGATGGTCACAGTCACGCCCGGGACGGCTGCGCCCGACGGGTCAGTGATTGTGCCTTCTATCTGACCCGCCGTCTCTTGCCCGAACGCCGTGGCGGTCAGACAGAGCAGCAGGGCGAGCATAGAAGGTAAAAACTTAATTTTCTGGATCATACTTCGCTCCTTAGAAGTCTAAAGTCAACATGAAATGATGCGAGCAATTTGCGCTTTGAACCTTGTCGCCGCGCCTCGACTGTTTTCACCATTACGCCTAAAAAAATTTCTTGGCGAAAGGAAGTCTGCAACTTAGATACCAGAAGCGATCCCCGCCGCCCCCCACATCTCTAACCTGACCTTTCTACAGCACTTACCCAAAAATTTAGAAGGCTCGGGGAGACAGACCGGCGGTGTTTTTTTAGCGCAAAACTACGAAATCTCAGATTTCCGGCACTCATTTCTCCAACTTTTTGAATTTATGTCCGAATCAGTTCAGGCGGGCGCAAGGGCTTATCCCGAACAAGTCGAAGACTTGCCGGATGCCGGCAGGCGAGTAAAAACCACTAAACTCGTTCGCTCAACTACTTAAAGATTTTCCAGCGGAACCGGCTCGACCGGGTCGGCCAGTTCGAACCCGAAGACGCGCGAGTAGAAATAGAGTTCGCCTTCGAGCGCGCGTTTGATGTTTTCGGCGCGGCGGAAGCCGTGCTGCTCGCCCTCGAAGGCGACGTAGGCCACCGGCAGCCCCTTCGAGCGCAAAGCCTCGACCATCAACTCGGCTTGATTGGGCGGCACAACCTTGTCTTCGAGTCCCTGAAAGAAGATGACGGGGCAGGAGAGTTGATCCGTGAAGTTGATGGGCGAGCGCGCGTGGTAGAGGTCTGCGCGTTCCGGGTAAGGGCCGACGAGGTTGTCGAGATAGCGCGCCTCGAACTTGTGCGTGTCGCGGACGAGCGCGCCGAGGTCGCTGACGCCGTAGTGGCTCGCGCCCGCCTTGAAGGTGTCGCGGAAGGTGAGCGCGGCGAGCGTCGTGTAGCCGCCCGCGCTGCCGCCCGTGATGACGCACCGCGCGCCGTCTACGAGTCGCTCGGCGGCGAGATGGAGCGCGCCGTTCGCGCAGTCGTCAACGTCGGTGATGCCCCACGTGCCGTTGAGTCTGAGGCGATACCGGCGGCCGTAGCCGGTGCTGCCGCCGTAGTTCACGTCGAGCACGGCGATGCCGCGACTCGTCCAGAATTGAATGTTGAGACTGAGCGTGGTCGAAGCCATGGCGGTCGGCCCGCCGTGGATTTTGACGAGGAGCGGCGGGCGTTCCGCGTCGGGCGCGGCGAAGTCGCGGTTGCGCGGCGGGTAGTAAAAGGCGTGCGCGGTCTGCCCGCCCGTCGTCGGGAATTCGATGGGCTGCGCGATGGAGAGATAACCCTCGTCTATGTCGTGCTCGTTGGCGCGGCGCAAAACTTCAAACTGCCCCGACGCCAAATCTAACCCGACGATGGCCGCCGACCTCTGCGGCGCGCCCGCGCGCAGAACCGCGCGCCCGCCCGCGACTTGAACATATTGAAGGTCGGCATAGACGCTCTCGACGGGGTGGAGTTTTTTGTCCGTCGTATCGAGGCGCGCCAGTTGCGACATGCCGCGCACGATGTAGGCGCAGACGATCTCTGTGTCCGAGGCGAAGGCGTAAGTGGACATGCCGAAGCCCCACTGCGGCTGTCCGAACTCGGCCTCCATATCGCACAAGGGTTCAAACGGTTCGCCCGCGCCTTCGGCGGCGCGGTAGAGATTCCACCAGCCGCTCCTGTCGGAGACGAAGTGCAGACGACCGGCGGGCGACCATTCCGGTTGAAAGATCGACTCGTCGCGCCCGCCCGCGATGCGACGCGCGCCGTTAATCGAGCCGTCTTCCGCCAGATCGCCGAGCCACAACTCCGTCCCGTCCCAGGGCATGTTCGGATGATTCCAACAGAGCCAGGCCAATTGCCGCCCGTCAGGACTCAGGCGCGGCGAAGAATAGAAATCGTAGCCGGAGGCGAGCACGCGCCCGCCGGATGCGTTCTCCTCCGCGTCGAGCGAGAGGGCGACGAGCGTGTTCGCGGGTTCGTGCGCGCCCGCCGCGCGGTGGTCTTCGCGCACGGCGATGAGGCGGCTGCGCGCGGCGTCCATGACGGCGTCGGCGTAGCGCAGTTCGGCGTTCGATTCGGGCGTCAGCGGCGCGGGCGCGTCGGGCGCGTCGGGCGTTTGTCGGTAGAGGCGTTGGTCGGAGAAGTTAGAGAAATAGACCGCGCCCTCGTGGACGACGAAATCGCCGCCCCCGTATTCGTGGACGCGCGTGCGCGCGTTGAAGGGCGGCGGGGTCATGTCGCGCAACTCGCCGTCGGGCGTGCGGCGGACGATGCACGTGCGCCCGCCTTCGGAGGGGCGTAGTTCGAGCCAGTAAACGTCTTCGCCGTCCGTTTTGATCATGCCGAGACCGACCGCGCCCTGCACGATGAGGTCTGCGGTGATGGGCGACTTCCAGGAGCCGTAAGGAGCGATTTTAATTTCGGGCATGTCCACATAATGAACTAAAAACCGGCGGCAAGCCAAGCCCCGCGAGCGCGCCGGGGCGGAAATTTTTACGCCCCTCTAGTTTAGTTTTGCGTCTCGCCAAATTTCGCGACCCGCCACGGGAAATCGTTCTTATCAAGCGACTTTCGCCGGGTTTCTCCCCTCTTTAGCTCATCCCCGACGCGCCTTCGTCCCTCGTCCGGTTAAACAACTCAAGAATTCCTCAAGTCCGCCCGGCATAATTAATAGTGGCAGAAGCCCTGTGCGCTTTCCCGGCCGCGCGGCTTGAGTCGGGAGAATGAAGCCCCCTCTGATATAGTGTTGATAACTTTGCCGAACTCTCACACGCGCCCTCAAACCCGCGTATCTGTGCGGTTCAGCTTGTAAGAGAGAGTTGAGATAAGGAACTGATGGGACTGATCCTCGATAAAATTACGCCGCCTGTGGAATTGCCGCGTGTCTCACGCCGGCGTCTGCTCGATGCGTTGCAGGAAAGCATGACCTGTTGCACGTCCACCGTCATTCACGGGCGCACGGGCACGGGCAAGACGATGCTCGCGGCCGACTTCGCCCGGCAGAGCGACCGGCGCGTCGCGTGGTACAAAGTCGATGCGCCGGAGGTTGACCGGCAGACGTTCCTGCAATACCTCGTCGCCGCCGTGCGCGACCGTCACCCGGGCTTCGGGCGCAAGACGCTCGCGCTGCTCTCTTCGAGCGACGCGATGCCGGACGCCGCGCTGCTGGCCGAGTCGTTCGTCTACGAGATAACGATGCTCGAAGCGGACGAGCCGCTCCTCGTCGTCGTAGACGATCTGCACCTGTTGTATGATGCCGAGTGGGTCGTCCCTTTCTTCGGTCGCCTCTTGCCGCTGCTGCCCGTGGAAGCGCACATGATCTTGATCGGGCGCACGCTGCCGCCCGCGCCGCTCTGGCGCATGCGCTCGAAGCAGACGCTGCGCGTGATCGACGAATCCGCGATGGCCTTCACGCTCGCGGAAGCGGAAGAACTATTCGACAGCTACGGTTTGCCGACGAAGCCCGCCGCGCAGGCGTTGGCCGAGACGTGGGGACGCGCCGCCGCGCTCGACCGCGCCGCGAGAGCGCACCGTGAAGCGTTGAGAGCGGGCGGCGCGCGGCAACAGCAGCAGCAGCAGCAGCAGCAGCAGGTCGCAACGCTCAACTCCGACACGGAGGGTCGTGCGGCCGCATCCCGCCTGCGGCTCGTGAAAGGTTACTCGGAGAAGTCTTCCGTCAGGGCGGGTTGAAGCGCGGGAAGCAGCGGGGCCGGTCGGCCTCGCCGGACGCTTGCGCGCACGGATTCTCAGGGAGTAAGACTTTAACAAACGGCGTGGCCGCGCACACTACCCCGGTGCGCGCGAAAGGTTCAAGGCCGCGCCCGCGTTCGAGTCGAGTTCGCGCCGACCAACATTACTACTTCGCCCGGGCGCTCTCCCCGCCCCGCGAAGGGTGCGAGAGGCTGATGAGCAATAGGCCGCATCGTCACGGCAAGCTACAAACTTCCCCCCTACCCCCGCCGACGGGAGCCGCGGCCGGGAGCTTGGCGACGCCCGCCTTCTTCCTGCGCACCAAGCTATTACCGCCGCGCCCCACGCCCGCGCTCCTGCAACGCCCGCGCCTGATGGAGCGGCTTTCGTCGAATCTCGCGCATCCCGTCACGCTCGTCGCCGCCAACGCCGGTTCGGGCAAGACCACGCTCGTCGCAGACTTCGTCCGCACCCACGCGCGCCCCTTCGTCTGGTATCAACTCGACCGCACCGACGCCGATCCCTTCGTCTTCCTCGGCTACCTCGCGCACGGCATCAAACAGGTCTTTCCCGAGTTCGGCGCGGCCACGCTCTCTTACCTCCAACAGTCCGCCGAACTCGCCGAGCAGCCCGAACGCGCCGTTGACGTGTTCTTAAACGAAGTGCTCGACCTCGTTGACCGGCAACTCATCTTCGTCCTCGACGACTACCACCACCTCGGCACGGACACGGCCGTCCATCGCGTCGTCGATCGCCTGCTCGCCTACCTGCCGGATGTGCTGCACATCATCATCATCTCGCGCGACGTGCCGCCGCTCGCGCTCGCGCGACTGCGCGCCCACAACGAACTCACGATCATCGACCGCGGCGAACTGCTCTTCACCGACGAAGAGACGCAGGAGCTTTTCCGCAAAGTCTTCGACCTCGAACTGACGCCCGAACAACTCGCCGAATACCGCGAGCGCACGCACGGGTGGATCACCGCGCTGCAACTCATCCGTCAGGTCGCGCAGCGTCACGCGCTCACGCGCGGCGCGCGCGAGGGCGAGGCCGCGCGCCCCGACCTGTCGGAGATTCTGCGCCAGTCCGAAATCGACATCTTCGACTATTTCGCCGAAGAGGTCTTCGCCGACGAAGCGGCCGACGCGCAAAATTTGCTCCTGCGCATCTCGCTGCTCGAACGCGTCGAGGCCGAAGTCTGTAGCCGCCTCTTCCCCGACGGCAGTTCCGCGCAACTGCTGCCCGCGCTCGTCCGCCGCAACGTGTTTATGACCGTCGCCGGAAGCGACGGCCGGGGCGAAGAGTATCGCCTGCACCCGCTGTTCAAAGATTTCCTCCGCCGCCGCCTGCGCTCGGAGATCGGGCAGGCGGGAGTGGCGCGCGAGCACGCACGCTACGCGGAGTTTTTCGTCGAGCGCAAACAGTGGGAGCAGGCCATCCGTCACCTGCTCGCCGCGGAAGACTTCGTGCGCGCCGCCATCATCATCGCCAACAAGGGGCAGGAGTGGATCGCGACGGGCGCCTTCACGTCGCTCATCTCGTTCGTCGATGCCATTCCCGAAGCGGCCATCGAAGCGCACCCGCGCGCGCTCTTTCACCGTGCCGAAGTGGCGCGTTTGCGGGGCGAGTATGAAACCGCGCAGACGCTCTTTCGCCGCGCCTCGACGCTTTTGCACGCGCGCGGCGACGCCGAGGGCGAGGCCGAATCGCTCCACTCGCTCGCCACCATCGCACGCCGCCGCGGCGACTGCGCGGGCGCGTTCACTTATCTCGACCGCGCGTTGGAGTTGGTCGGCGAACAGTCGAGAGTGCGCATCAAGTGTGGCAACACGCGCGGGCTCTGTTATTTCGCGCTGACCGAGTGGGCCGCCGCCGCGGGCGAGTTTCGCGCCGCTCTCCAACTGGCCGAAGAGCAGAACGACACGCATTACATGCTCCTCATCACGCATAATCTGGGCACGCCCGCGATGATCCGCGGCGACTTCTCCGAAGCGATGCGCTGGCTGCGCCGCATGCTCGGCGAAAATCGCGACGCGCCCCCCATGCCGCGCGAGGCTTCAGGCTATTTGAATCTCGCGCGCTGCCACCTCTATCGCGGCGACCTCGCCCTCTGCGAAGAGCATCTCGACCACGCGCTCGAACGCTGCCAACTCTTCAACATGCTCGCGCATCGCGCCGAAGCCTACGAGACTTACGGCAACCTCTACCGCGAGCGCGGCGACGCCGCGCGCGCCGCCGAGTTTTACGGTCACGCCGCGCGCGACTACGAAGCGGCGGGGGTCGATCCGGCGCGCTCCGAGTTGTGGGAGGAACAGGCGATCCTCAAACTGCAAACGGGCGATGCCGCGTCGGCGCGCTCTCTGTTGGAACGTCTCATCTCGGCGCGCGCCGCCACCCAAGACGAGATGGCTTTGCAGACGGCCACGCTCGCGCACGCGCGCGTGCTCATCGCGCTCGGGCTGCACGCCGAGGCGCGAGCCGGACTCGAACCCGCGCTTCTCTATTTCCACACGCACGGCCTTCACTACTACGAAGCGCAAGCCTCGTTCGCGCTCGCCGCCTGCGCGCTGGCCGAAGCGAAAGATAACGAACTCGTCGAACGCCTGCGGCGCGCGCTCGACCTCGCCGCGCGTTACGACTACGACTACTGGCTGCGCCGCGAAGTCGCGCACAACCCGCAACTCTTCGCCGCGCCCGACGCGTCGGCGCTTCTCCCGCCCGACATCCGTGAGGAATTACAACTCGCGCAGACCGTCGCCGAGCCGCAACAACAACAGCAGGCGGCGAACGTCACGCGCGTCGCGGAGATGACACAGGCGGCGGCCGTCGTCCAACTCGTGCCGCCGAAGCCCGCCGCCGATCTCTCGATCAACATGCTCGGCCCCGTCGAAATCTTCCGCGACCCGGCGCGCCCGCTCGCCGCCGACGCGTGGACGACCAAGCGCGCGCGCGACATCCTGTGCTTCATCGCCTCACGCCGCCACCGCCGCGCCTCCAAAGACACCATCATCGACACGTTCTGGGGCGAGGCCGACTTCGACGCCGTGGAGAAAAATTTTCACCCCACGGTCTCGCACATTCGCAAGGCTCTGAACAGTAATCAACCCGTCAAGCAGAACTTCCTGCTCTACCGCGACAGCGACTACTTGCTCAATCAGGAGTTCTCTTATCGCATCGACACGGAGGAGTTCGACCGACTCGTCGCGGAGGCCGAGGCGGCCAAGCGCGCGGGCGAACAGGCGCGCTACGTCAGTTGTTACGAAAACGCGCTCGCCATCTATCGCGGCGACTTCATGCAGGGCAGCTATGACGACTGGGTCGAGGAGCAGCGTTCATATTATCGCGAACAACATTTGCGGATGCTCGAAGTGTTGACCGTCACGGCGCAGAAAAATGAGGAGTGGTCGCGCTCGCTCCAACTGGCGCAGCAGATTCTGGGCGACGACCAGTTTCGCGAAGACGTGCACTGCATGATCATGCGCGCGCACGCCGCGCTCGGCAATCGCGCGGCGGTCAAGGAACAGTACGAGCATTTGCGGCGGGTGCTGCGCAAGGAACTCGGCGTCGAACCGGCGGCCGAGACGCAGAAGATTTTCAAGGGATTAATGGCTTAAGCCGGGCGATGTGAACGACCGCGGCGGCGAAGGTTTTTAATAATTTCGCATTGCTTATGAGCAATTTGAACGTGGCGCACAACACTGCAAAAAAGAATGGAAATGCAACATCTCGCCGGGACAAATCGGGCGCACTTGTGCTATTGTAGTCACCCGACTTCTGTACCCCTACCTCGCCGTGCGTCCAACCCCCCGCGCGTGCAGAGGCCGACAGGTCTTCATCAACTAAAGACATTAATTTTGGCGTCCGTCTTTGCAGTAACATGATGAATATAGTTTTGAAAAAAATCCGACAGGCGACCGCTGCGTCCCTCACGCTGCTGCTCTTAATCGGTCAGGTCAATGCCGGCATCACCATCTCGAACGCCGACGGCATCACCGTGACCGGCGCGGACGGCATCAATTACATCAGCACAAACGGCATCACCGTGACCGGCGCGGACGGCGTTCTCGCTTTCGGCGTCAACGGCATCTCGGCCACGGACACCGACGGCATCACGGTCACGGGCGCGGACGGCATCGCTTATTCCTCCCCGAACAGCGTCTTCGCCACCAAGCCCGACGGCATCACGGTCACGGGCGCGGACGGCATCACCGTGACCGGCGCGGACGGCATCACCGTGACCGGCGCGGACGGCACGCAGCATCGATTCGATTCCATCTTCCTCAACAGACCGAACGGCATTACCGTCACGGGCGCGGACGGCATCACCGTCACCGGCGCGGACGGCATCACCCAGATGGGCGCGGACGGCATCACCGTGACAGGGGCGGACGGTATCACCGTCACGGGCGCGGACGGCATCACCGTCACGGGCGCGGACGGCGCGACGGCGAGAGACGCTAACGGCCAGTTTTTCTCAGTCGTGCCAAACGGCATCACGGTCACGGGCGCGGACGGTATCACGGTTACGGGCGCGGACGGCATTACCGTGACGGGCGCGGACGGCATCACGGTTACGGGCGCGGACGCTTCGCGGCAGAGGATCGGCTTGCAGAGCGTCGATCCTGAACTCGCGTTCGCGCTCAACGCGGCGAATCTGGCGGCCGACGACAGCTTTATCAACGCCGTCATCGTCTATCATCAACTGCCCGCCGACCGCGACTTCTCAGACTTGCAACGCATCGGTATTCTCGGCGGCACGCGTTTCCACGTCCTGCCCGCCGTCTACGTCTCCGCTACCCCCGATCAACTAATCGCCGTCTCGCGCCTTCCCAATGTCCGCTCGCTCTACAAGAATCGCACGCTGCAACTGACGGCTGCTCCGGGGCAAGGGCTGACGGGCGTCGAGCGCGCGCGGCGCGACGCCGACATCGTGCGCGATAACGCGGGCGTCCCCTTGAGCGGGCGCGGCGTGACCGTGGCGGTGCTCGACACCGGGCTGGACGGGACGCACGGCGACCTCGCCGGGCGCGTCGCGCAGAACGTCAAACTCGCGGACATGCAGAGCGCGACCGTCGGCTTCAACTACCCGGCCAACGTCGAGAATTTGCCGAACACGGATCAGGTCTACGGCCACGGCACTTTCGTCGCGGGCGTCATCGGCGGCAACGGCTTGAAGTCAGGCGGCCACTACACGGGCGTCGCGCCGGGCGCGCGGCTCGTCGGCATGAGCGCGGGCGAAATCAACCTCGTCTTCGTCTTGAACGGCCTCGATTACCTGTTGGAGCGCGGCGCGTCCTTGGGCGTGCGCGTCGTCAATTGCAGCTTCTCCGCGAACACCCTGTTCGACATCAACGATCCGGTCAACGTCGCGACCAAGATGCTCACGGACAGGGGCGTCAACGTCGTCTTCTCGGCGGGCAACACGGGCGCGGGCTGGCACACGTTGAACCCTTACGCCGTCGCGCCGTGGGTCGTCTCCGTCGGCGCGACCGATTTCCGCGGCCGCCTCGCGGACTTCTCTTCGCGCGGCAGTTTCGCGAGCGAACTCTTCCGCCCGACGCTGGTCGCGCCGGGCGTGCGCGTCGTGAGTTTGCGTTCGAGCGGCCTGAGCGTGACGGGCGTCGAAGGCATCGGCTTTAACGGCGACGCCAATCTCGCGCCGGACAACGTGCCGTTCTACACGGCGGCGACGGGCACGAGCTTTTCCGCGCCGCAGGTGGCCGGGGCTATCGCCTTGATGCTCGAAGCGAACCCGCGCCTGACACCCGCCGAAGTGCGCGACATCCTGCAACGCACGGCGACGCCGCTCTCAGCTTATTACGCGCACGAAGTCGGCGCAGGGATGCTCAACACGCACGCGGCCGTCTTGGAATCGGCCTTCCCCGAGCGCAAGCTCGGCAACTTCCGCGCGACGCTCAACCACGGGCAGGTGCGTTTCGTGAGCGATCCGTTGCGTGAGATTTCCGGCACGGTCAACCCCGGCGCGTCCGAGTTCGAGACCACCGTGGAGATTCCGGCCGACGCGCTCGTGGCCTCGATGCAGATCGGTTGGAGCGCCATCAGCACGAACGACCTCGGCTTCGCGATGTACGACGCGAGCGGCAGGAAACAGGCCGACGTGAACGACATCAACCTGCCCGGCCTGGCGGGCAAACGCGAGCGCGCCGTGCTGAATGCGCCGCCCGCGGGCGTGTGGCGCGTGACGGTGCGGAACACGCTCGGCGGCCTCGCCGCCACGCCGCAGCAGTTCGCCGGGGTGCTCGAAGTGGCGCGCGCGGAGTACGCGCCCGTCAAAGACATCGGCACACTCGGCGCGGCCGAGCGCGCGGCCGTCTACCAGAATATTCGCTCGTTCGTGATGCTGCCGATGGGGCAGAAGTTCCGCCCCGCGCAGGCCGTCACGCGCGGCGAACTGGCCGAAGCGCTCGTGCTCGGAGCGCGCGTGCCGCAGTACGTGCCCGCCGCGTCGAGTTATCGCGACGTGCATAGCGCGGCGGCGATGCTCTTCGTCGAGAGCGTGCAGAACGCGCCGCAGGGCGCGCTCTTCACGGACGTGGAGCGCGGCGGGTCGTTCTCGCCGAACGACGCGGCGAATCGACTCGCGGCGGCGGTCGCACTCGTCCGCGCCGCAGGATTGCAAGCCGAAGCCGAATCCGCGCAGAGCCTGCCGCTGACAAACCTTTTGGACGGGAATTTGATCCCCTCGGCCCTGCGCGGTTACGTGCGCGTCGCCATCTCGCGCGGGCTGCTCTCGGCCGCCAACTCCAACTTCCGCCCGCAGGCCGCGCTCACGCGCCTCGAACTCGCGCAGGCGATGGTCGCTATGCAGAAGCTACAGACGCAATAAGACGCAGGGGAAAAGGGGAAGGGGTAAAGGGTAAAGGTAAAAAACCGAGAAGCGGGACGCGAGCATCGAGTGGCTTCGCGTCCCGCTTTTTGTCTTCTACCTTTACCCCTTCCCCTTTTCCCTTTCCCCTGTCTTTATTTCACGAACAACTCCTCGGCGTTCCAGAGCGAGAAGGGCGGGAGCGGGCTGGGGCGATAGTTGCCGACGCGCGTGTTGGCGGCGACGGCGATGTGGCGTGTGACGATGGGGATGAGCGGTAGTTGTTCGGCCATCAATATCTGGATGTCGCGGAAGATGGCGCGGCGGCGTTCGTGGTCGATTTCGTGGGCTTGCCGCGTGGTCAACTCGTCGAGACGGGCTTCCCATTCGGTGGCGGGCTTCGGTTGTTTGGGATGCCAGAAGTGTTGCGGGCTGCCGCTGCGCAGCATGTCCGTGTAGGAAGACGGGTCGGGTTCGGAGACCGACGTGCCGAAGAGCACCGCCTCGTAGTCGTAAGATTGATTGACGCGTGCGGACAACTGCGCGTTCTCGACGGGCGCGACCTGCACGTTCATCCCCAGCTTCTTCAAATCCTCCTGAATCACAATCGCGCTCTTGACGCGCACCTCCGTCCCGGCGGGCGCGATGAGCGTAAACTCGACGCGATTGCCTTTCGCGTCCATCAACTCCGGCGCGGCCTCCGTGCCGCCGAAAGTGAAGCCCGCTTCGCGCAGCAGGGCGCGCGCCCGTTCCAGATCATAGGAGGTGCGCGGAACGTCGGCCGCCGCCCACGCGCGGTTGCCGCTTGAGACGAAGTTGTAGAGCGGCGTGGCGAGTCCCTGCCAGGTGTTGGCCGCGATGGAATCGCGATCAATGGCATGCGAGACGGCGCGGCGGAAACGCGCGTCGTTGAACCATGTGAGCTTCGTGGGGTCGACGATTGGTTTGCCGTCTTCGCGCTTGCCGGGGTTGAGATTGAACCAGATGTTGTCGGCGTAGAGGCCGGGGCCGAGATCGTGCGCGCGCGTCTTGCCCTGCCCCGCGCGGAGGCTCGCGAAATCGGTCGGGCGCACGCGATCCATGATGTCGAGCGTCCCCTGCCCGAGCCGTGTGAGCGAGTTGTTCTCGTCGCCGACAACTTCGAGGACGAGGCGGTCAAGATACGGAAGTTGATTGCCCGCCGCGTCGCGCTTCCAGTAGTGCTGGTTGCGCTTGAGCGTGACGCGCTCGCCCGGCGTGCTCGACTCGACGACGAACGCCCCGGCCGTGACGATCCCCGCCACGTCGCTCGTCACGCCGTAAGCGTTGTCGAAGGCGTTTCTGCCGACCTCCGCTTCGAGCACGTGGCGCGGCAGCACGTTTAGATTCGACATGTAATTTTCCGGCACGGCGATGGCCTCGGCGAAACCGAGCCGGAGGCGACGCGCATCCGAAACCGTGACCTCGATGGGCTTGCCGCCGACGAGCATCGCGTCGCGGTAGATGGGCGAGGTGACGCGTTCGTCGTAGAGGGTGCGCAGCGTGAAGGCCACGTCTTCCGAGGTGAGCGGCTGGCCGTCGGAGAACTTCAAGCCTTCGCGCAAAGTGACTTCGACGCCCTTGCCGTCGTCGGAGAGCTTCCAACTTTCGGCGAGCGCGGGCACATAAGTTTGACTGTCGTGATTGAGTTCGACGAGGCGGCTGCCCGTCAGGAAAAAGGAGACGTAGATCGTGGGCTCGTCGGCGGCGAGGATGTAGTTGAAAGTCTTCGGCGGCGAGGTGATCCGGTAGGTGAGCGAGCCGCCGCGCGTGCCCACGACCGGCGCGGTCGGCAGTTTCTCTTCGCCGCCGCTGCCCGTGGTGTTCGACGCGGGCGGCGTCTGGCACGCGCTCGCCAGCAGAAGGAGCGCGGCGACGAGCAACAGGCTAACAAAACATCGTCCCGACGGTGCAAGTTTCATTTCAATATACCGGTTGTCTGAAGATAAAAAAGCGCGAGGCTTTTGGTACGAACGCGCGTACCGGTGAGGTTGATCCGATTCAAACATGTATAGACACGGATGTCCAGAACTATGTGCGCCCGACTCTTGCCCTCGCGCCGCGAATAGATGTTAAATCAACGCGCGATGAGTTCGGCCAACACCCTTCACGAACAATCCGGGTTTCCGGCGTGCTGAAACTGATTCTCTCCAGAACGTTGCAGGGCGTCGTCGTGCTCGTCGTCGTCTCCGCGCTGACGTTCGCGCTGCTGGCCGCCGCGGGCGGCGACGCGCTCGGCGAACTGGCGAGCGAGGGGGGCGCGTCCGAGGCGACGCTCAGGGAGTTGCGCCGCGTCTACGGCCTCGACGAACCGCTCGCCGCGCGCTACGCCCGCTGGCTTGTGAACCTCGCGCGCGGGCGCATGGGCGAATCCTTCTACTATCACGCGCCGGTGGCGACGATCATCTGGCCGCGTCTCGTGCGGACGCTCGCGCTCGCCGCCGCCGCGCTGCTTCTGGCCGTCTCGTTCTCGCTCGCGCTCGGCGCGCTCGCCGCACGGCGACAGGGCAGCCTGTGGGATCGTGCGAGCGAACTGGTCATCCTGCTCACGGCTTCGACGCCGCGCATCGTGCTCGCGCTCATCACGCTCGCCATCGTCGCGCGCACCTCCTGGTTTCCCATCGGCGGCGCGGGTGAGGAGACCTTGGCCGACTTCAGCCCCTTACGCATCCTGCCGCCGGCGGTCGTGCTCGCCCTCCCGCTCGTGGCCCTGTTTCTGGCGCAGGCGCGCGAGGGTTTGAGCCACGCGCTCGCGCAAGACTTCGTGCAGGTGGCGCGCGCCAAAGGACTGCCGGAACGCACCGTCATCGTGCGCCACGCGCTGCGCGACGCCCTGAACCCACTGATCACGCTCTTCGGCTACGCGTTCGGCAGCGTCGTCAGCGGCTCGGTCATCGTCGAGACGGTGCTCGGCTGGCCGGGTCTCGGCGCGCTCAGCGTCAACGCCGTGCGCTACCGCGACGTGCCGCTGCTGATGGGCGTCGTGATGATCACGGCGACGGCGGTGCTCGCCGGAAACCTCTTCGCGGACATCCTGCTGCGTCTCAACGACCCGCGCCTGCGGCCGCGCCGCGCGCCCGCGCGAACGCGCCGGGGCGGTAGTCGCTCTCTAGACTTGCCCGCACCCGGCGCGTAAACATTCGCATGACCGACACACAGCCGCCCCACCCGTCCGACACCCGCGACGCGCCGACGACGCCGACGCAAACCGCGTGGGAGCGTGCGCACGCCGCTCCGGTAAACTGGCGCGGGCGGGCGCGGCGGCGACTCGCGCGTCGTTGGAAGTTGATCGCGGGACTCGGCATCGTCTCGACGTTCTACGTCGTCGCCGTGCTGGCGAGTTTCATCGCGCCTTACGACGCGAGCGAGCAATCACGACAGCAGCCACTCGCGCCGCCGACCACCATCCGTTTCAGAGACAGTGAAGGCCGCTGGCAGGTGCGCCCGTTCATCTACCGCCTGCGCCTCACAGACCCGCTCGCGCGCACCTACAGCGAAGACACGTCGGCGCGCTTCCCCCTCAAGCTCTTCCCGCGCGGCCACTCTTACAAACTCTTCGGGCTGTTCCAGACCGACAGGCATCTCTTCGGAGTCGCACACGACTTATCCCGACGTTCCGGCGCGCCGCAAAACTCCGACGCGACGCAGAACGCGACCGCGACGCAGAGCGCGACGCAGAGCGCGAACGCCTCGCCGCCGCCGCCGCCACGCGTCTACCTGCTCGGCACGGACGAGTTCGGGCGCGACCGCCTCTCGCGCTTGTTGATGGCGTCGCGTTTCTCGCTCGCGGTCGGGCCTCTGGGGACGCTGCTCGCGGGCGTGCTCGGAGTGTTTCTGGGATGCGTGTCGGGCTACGCGGGGCGCAGGGTGGATGCCTTGTTGATGCGTGCGGCCGACGCGATGCTGGCCTTGCCCGATCTCGTCCTGATCCTCGCCGCGCGCGCCGCCTTCCCGCTCGTGCTGCCGCCGGCGCGCGCCGGTGCGTTGCTCGTCGGCATCTTCATCGCCATCGGGTGGGCGGAGATGGCGCGACTGGCGCGCGGGATGGTGTTGGGTTTGCGCGAGCGCGAGTTCGTGTTGGCTGCCGTGTCGCTCGGGCTGACCGAGACGCGGATACTTTTTCGCCACATCCTGCCGAACGCCTCGCGCCCGCTCGTCGTGCAACTCTCGCTGATGCTGCCCGCGTTCCTGTTGGCCGAAACCGCGTTGTCGTTTCTCGGCGTCGGCGTGCAGGAACCGGCGGCGAGTTGGGGCAACATGCTCGTGAGCGCGAGCAACCTGACGCTGCTCGGCCAGCAACCGCTCGTCCTGCTCTCGCCCGCCTTCGCCATCTTTCTTTTCGTGCTCGGCGTGCGCCTCTTGAGCGACGGCCTCAGACGCGACGGCGACCTCCGCGCGCGGTGAAACCTAAGAAGCTGTTTGAAAACTAAACCCGAACAAAACCCATGTCATCATTCAATCGCCCGCCCCGGTGCATAACCATCGCGGCGTTCACCTGCGCACTACTACTCATCCTTTCACTCGCCTGCGCGAAGGACGACCCGACCCGACCGTCCGCCGCGACGACTACGACCGACGCGCCGGATGAGATCATCGCCACCGTCAACGGCAGCCCCGTCTCGCGTAAGTTCTACGAGATGTTTTTGCGAAACGGGCGCGAGGAGTTGGGGCTCACCGCCGACACGGAAGAAGGGCGGCGCAAGCTCGACGAGTTGCGCGAAGGCATCGTCTCGGAACTCATCGACCGCGCCCTCATCGCGCAGGAAGCCGGGCGGCGCGGCTTGCACGTCACGCCCGAACGTCTCGGCCAAACCGAACAACGCGAGATCACGAAACTCGGCGGCGAGCGACAGTTCGCCGCATATCTCCAAACTCACAATCTCACGCGAGACGAATATCGCGCCGGAATCCGCGACATGATCTACGGCGAACTGTTGACCGAAGAGGCCGCCGCGCAATCGACCGTTTCCGACGAAGAGATCAAAACTTATTACGAAGCGCAACGCCGCCGGAGCGACCCGTCGCTGCAACTCCCCGAACGCGTCACGGCCGCGCACATCCTCGTCAACGCCCGCCCGCAGATGATCTCGCAGGAGTTACAACGCGAGCAGGGTTTGACGGGCGCCGCGCTCGCCGCCGCCGTGCGCGGCGAGTTGGAGCGGAGACGCGCGCGCGCCGCAGAGTTGCGCCGCGAGGCCGCACGCGCGGGCGCGAACTTCGCCGAACTTGCGCGCGCATACTCCGACGACGCGGCCACGCGCGAACGCGGCGGCGACCTCGGCACGTTCGCCCACGGCGCGCACACGCGCGCTTTCGACGACGCGGCCTTTGCGTTGAAGCCCGGCGAAGTGAGCGCAGTGGTCGAAACCGAGTACGGCTATCACGTCATCAAACTGGCGGGGCGCGAACCCGCCCGCGCCGTCCGGCTCGAAGAAGCCGCGCCCGAAATCCGCACGCGCCTGCTCAAAGAGAAGCGTGCGCGACTGCTCGCCGACTGGCTCAAAGAAGCGCGCGGCAAAGCGAAAGTCTCGATCAGTGAAGCCTATCGCTTCGGCGGGTTGAAGACCGAGTTTCCCGCCTGAGCGTGTTTGCGGAAGATAAAACTCAACGCACGGGCGCGAAGCTATGCCGCGCAGGAGGTTGGTGGAAGAAAGCGTCCGTGATCTCGAATCTCACATTCGAGATTCTTAGTGATTTGAGATTTGGGCTTCTTGGTGATTTGAGATTCTTGATAATTTGAGATTTGAAATTCTCAGTCTCCGTCCACTCTCCGCGTAAACTTCGCGCTCGTCTGTTGAAAGTTTTCCGGTCGCGGTTGATGACCAAACGGCATGGCCTCCCGCGCAACGCAATTGTAATAAACGCCCGCCCGCGCGTCTCAAGTTTTCCTCAACATCTTCCCGCTATCGTGTGCATGTCTACAAGGCTAAGGAGAAGTTGACATGAAGACGAACCTCGCAAACTCGAACGTGTACGACTCAGTCTGTCCCGGCATCCCGCGCGGAGGACTCTCATAAGCCGAACGCGGGCACGGCATGACGGTTGGCCTGTAGCTCTTCCCCGCGCGGCTTCTCTCGCCGCGCCGGGCTCGTGTTGTGTTTGCGACGGCGGCGGGAGAGGCGATGCTGCAAGCCGCCGTACCTGCGTGTGCACTTTTTTAACGCTGCCGGGTCGGCATGAGAGGCCGGCCGTCGAGGCCGCGCCCCGTTTCTGCGCAACGGAATTACAATAATCTCAACTGCGCCAAAAGTTATCCCGCTCAAGTCTGTCTCAAGTATTCCTCAAGATTCGCTTCTTACTTTTCGCCTCGTTAATTTGAACAAGTCTCGCCGACGGAAGCGGAGTTCACTAACCTTCGAGGAGAGAAGCCACAATGCGGGGACATCGAACCCTACTCGTCAGAGGCCAGAAGAAGATGCACCAGACTTTGAGACGTTCGCACACGCTTTCGCTGCTGTTCGTGATCCTCGCCGGTATCGTTCTCGTTTTTCAGGCAGGCCGGGCGAGTTCGGCCACGGTCGCCTTGAGCGGCGCATCGGTGAAGGTCGATCCCGAACTGCGCGCGCGGCTCCTCGCCGCCTCGCCCACGAGCACGAAACAACTCGGCGTGCTGCTGACCTTCGAGGGCGCGCGCGTGACGGACGCACAGGCCGCCGCCGTCTCGTCGCTCGGCATCTCGACCGGCGTACGGATGCGGAATTTGCCCATCATGGCCGTCAACGCCGGCCCCGCGCAGATCGCCGAACTCGTTAACCTGTCGGGCTTGCGCTCCGTCTATCTCAACACGCCGCTCGAACTCTACCTGCACCAGACGAAGCCGCTGATCGGCGTCTCGCGCCTGCGCGCGGACGCGTCGCTCAGGAACAACCTCGGCCAACCCTATTCGGGCAAGGGCGTCACCATCGCGATCAACGATTCGGGCATCGACGCCGGGCATCCCGATCTCAAAATGGACATGCTCAACCGGCAGGCGGGCAAGACCATCCAGAACGTGCTCGTCAACCCGAACGATCAAGACGGCCTCGTCGTCCGCACCGCTTCGACCGGCAACCTCGCGCAAGGCATCCTGCCGCCGTCTTACGTCGAAGACGTGGTGAACACGGACACGCACGTCGGCCACGGCACACACTGCGCCGGGATCGCGGTGGGCACCGGACAGCAGAGCGGCACGCTCTATCAGGGCGTCGCGCCGGGCGCGAAACTCGTCGGCCTCGGTTCGGGCGGCGTCCTCTTCGTGCTCGGGCAGGTGGCCGCCTTCGACTACGTTTTGAGCAACCATTTCAATTTGAACATCAAGGTCGTCTCGAACTCGTGGGGCAACTCGGCCGTCGCGCTCGACCCCGACCATCCCATCAACGTGGCGAGCAAAGCGTTGCACGATGAAGGCATCGTCGTCGTCTTCGCCAACGGCAACGACGGCGCGCGCCCGAACTCGCAGAACCGCTGGGCGTCGTTCCCGTGGCTCATCTCTGCGGGCGCGGCGACGAAGGATTTCCGCCTCGCCGGTTTCTCGTCGCGCGGCATCTTCAACGACCGGGAAGTTCACCCCACAGTGGTCGTGCCCGGCACGGGCGGCGCGGCCAACAAAGGCTTCACGTCGGCGGTCGTCGCGGCGCGTTCCATCACGAACATCGTCGCCAACGGCGCGGACGCCGACACGGAAATCCCCGCCGGATTCCTGCCCTACTACACGCAGATTTCGGGCACTTCGATGGCCTGCCCGCACCTCGCGGGGCTGGCCGCCACCCTGCTCGAAGCCAACCCGCGCCTTTCGCCCGACGACGTGCGCGCCATCATCGAACGCACCGCCACACCGATGGGCACATACGATCTGTTTGAAGTCGGCGCGGGGATGGCGAACGTCCACGCGGCGGTTGATCTCGCGCTCAACCCGCAGAAGCTCTACGGCAACTTCGGCTTCGACGGCAAAGGTCTCACGCTCTCCGAACAGCCCACGCAAACTTCCGACGGCACGGTTCCCGCGCGCGGCGCGACGACCGCGACTTTTGAAGTGCCCGCCGACACCCGCTTTGCCTTTGTCCAACTCGATTGGAACGGCGCGCTCGGCGAAGAGGAGTTGATCGTGGATAACACCAAGATCATTGTCAGCGATCTCACGCTCACAGTCTTGAAGGATGGGCAGCAAGTCGCCGTTTCGAACAAGGGCAACCTCGGCGCGCTCTTCGGCGCACGCGAAGCGATTAAACTTGAATTTCCCGCCCCCGGTACTTACACGGCGCGCATCAGCACGGGACTCTCCGGAACGGGCACGCCCACCGATCAGCCGTTTACCCTGACCGTTAAAAACTACACCTACGACGCGAATCAGGCGGCCGACCTCGCCGCGCTCGATGCCGCGACGCGCACACGCGCGCTGCGCCTGATTTACGACCGCCTCATGTTCACGAGCGGCAACTTCTTCCGCCCCGACGACGCGCTCACGCGCATGGAATTGGCGCATGGGCTGATGTTCGGCACGCGCGTCATGCAGTATCTTCCGAATCGCCCGACGTTCGGCGACATCGCGGCGGGCACGCCCGAAGAGCTCGTCGTCGAATCGCTCAGACGCGAAGGCGTGATGGGTCTCGACGGCGCAACCTTCGGCGGCTCTACGCCGGTGACGCGGCTCGAAGAGGCCGTCGCCATGGTGCGCGCGCTCCGCATGGACGCGCAAGCCCGCTCGCTCGCAGGCACGAACGTCACGTCGGGCGGCGTCACGCTCACGGACAACGCGCAGATTCCCACGGCCTTGCGCGGCTACGTCCAACTCGCCATCGACAAAGGCTTCCTCGAAGTCTACCCGGCCGAGATCAAACAGGTCGCGCCGGGGCAATTCGTCGCACTCCCCGGCCCCCGCGTCGAGCCGTCGCGCGTCGTCAAGCGCGCCGAGTTCATCATGCCCGCGACGAAGTTGCTCGGCGAGATGTTCGGCGAATAGACCGAATCGCTTTTAGCACAACTCGGCCGCCGATCTTTATTCCGAAGGGAGATCGGCGGCCGAGTTTTGCATTCGCGTGATGAATTTATTGTGATTCGATTATATCCAGCATTCTCAAGTCTGCCTCAACTCTACCTCAAGTTTTGCTCAATAGCCCTCGCGTAACTTTGCGTCCGTGGGAGAGAGCAACAAACCCGCGCTAATCAATTTTTGCCAGAGAGTTCAAACGGAGGCTGTTTTTGTAAATGAGAAAAATCTCAACCCTTTTTGCGGCAATCATCCTGTGCTTCGCGCTCGGTTCGACGGCGTCGGCGGCTCGCGTGAGCCCCGCGCTCTCGTCGCAGATCGCTTCCGTCGCCGACGGCGTTCAGGTCGGCACGGTCATCGTCGCCTTCAACACGAACGACGGTCTCAAAGATTCGCACCTCTCGACGCTCAGCGCGCTCGGCATCACGCGCGCCATCACCTACCCGCGCCTCGGCATGGTCGCGCTGCCCGCCGCCACGGCCGGGCAGGTGCGCGCCCTCGCCGCCAGCAGCGCGGTGCGCTCCGTTTGGGACAACGAGCGGATTCATTATTACGACTTGCAGGCGCGCACCCTGACCGGCGTCGAGCGCGTGCGTACCAACCAAGTGTTTCGCCAGCGCAACGACGGCTGGGCGGTTTCCGGCAAAGGCGACTTCTCCGTCCTCGTCATCGACTCCGGCATCGATGCCACGCACGACGACCTCAAACTCGGCCAGACCGTCATCCAGAACGTGCAGGTCTTGACCAGCACCGACACGGTGGAAAAGGGCTTCACACCCGTCACCGTCGTCGAGAACGTGCCGAACACGGATCAGACCGTCGGCCACGGCACACACTGCGCCGGGATCATCGGCGGCACCGGGCAGCGTTCGGGCGGCAAGTATGCGGGCGTCGCTCCGGGCACGAAGATCATCGGCGCGGGGCTGGGCGCGGGGCTGTTCGTCATCAACGCCGTCGGCGCGTGGGAATGGGCTTTGGCGAACCAGTACAACTACAACATCAAGGTCGTCTCCAACTCCTACGGCAGCTTCGACACGTTCGACCCCGACAACCCGATCAACATTGCGAGCCGCGCCGCCTACGACAACGGCATCTCGGTCGTCTTCGCGGGCGCGAACTCCGGCCCCGGCAAGAACACCTTTAACAAGTACGCGAAAGCGCCGTGGGTGATCGGCGTCGCGGCGGGCACGAAAGAGGGCGGCCTCGCGGGCTTTTCCTCGCGCGGTCTGCCCGCCGACGAACGTTTCTCGAACTCCGATCCGCTCGACGATTTCGACGCGCCGACCATCACCGCGCCCGGCACGGGTCGCGAGTTTGAATCGAACGCCGCGAAGTTCTCGGCCGCTTACGTCTCGACGCGCTCGACCTCGAACATCACGTCCAACGGCCTCGACTCCGACGCGGAACTCGCCCCCGGCGAGATTCCCTTCTACACGCAAATCTCCGGCACTTCGATGGCGGCGCCCTACGTCGCCGGGGTCATCGCCCTGATGCTCGACGCCGACTCGTCGCTCCAACCCGACGAGATCAAACAGATCATCACGGAGACGGCGACGCGCATGCCCGGCTACGCGGATCACGAAGTCGGCGCGGGCTACATCAACGCTTACGCCGCCGTGGATAAAGTCTTCAACCGCACGCGCAACTACAACGCCTTCAACAATCCGAACTTCAACGCGAAGTTCACCGTCTCCATCCCGGCCTCGCAGGCGTTCCACGTTGATTTCGACCCGTCGGCTTTGCCCGGCGCGAACTCTCCGAACGCGCGGAAGTTCACGGTGCTGCCGGGCATGAGCGTGCTCGACGTGTACGGGCGCGTTGACACGGCGGCCGAGACGGGCGACGGCAACCTCGTCGGCATCCTCCTGACTTCACCCAACGGCACGACCTATTCGAGCGGCATCCAGTATCCGGTGATCGGCGCGAACAGTCGCGGCGTGACCGTGCCAAACCCGCTGCCCGGCGAGTGGGTCTTGGAAGTGCGCGGCGCGCGCGGCCTCGTCGCCGTGCCCGGCGCGAGCCTCCCGACCTCCGGCGCGGCCTCGCCCGGCCCCGTGGACGGCATCATCCTGCAAAAGCTCTACACGCTCGCGCCCGTCGCTGACATTCAGGGACACGAGCAGCAGGAATTTTTCGAGACGCTGCTCAAGAGCCGCCGCATGGACGCGCTCGCCGACGGCTACTTCCACGCCGAAGCGGCGGTGACGCGTGAAGACTTCGCGCGCACGCTCATGCTCAACGTGCCCGTGCGCCAGACCGTGACCGGAGTGCCGAAGTTCACGGACGTGTCGGGCGACCTCGCCGCGCTCGCCGAGTCTCTGACCTCGGTCGGTTCGACGCTGCGCGACTGGAACTTCGTGCCCGCCGGATTGATGTTCGCCGGCGGCACGACCTTCAACCCGACCGGCACGGTCAGCCGACTCGACCTCGCCGTCGCCTTCGTCCGCGCTCTCGGCCTCGACGCGGAAGCGAAACAGAAGGCGGGCACGAACGTCACGTCGGGCGGCGTCACGCTCACGGACAACGCGCAGATTCCCACGGCCTTGCGCGGCTACGTCCAACTCGCCATCGACAAAGGCTTCCTCGAAGTCTACCCGGCGGAGATCAAACAGGTCGCACCCGGCCAGTTCGTCGCACTCCCCGGCCCTCGCGTCGAACCCGCGAACAATTTCTCGCGCGCCGCGCTCGCCGCGAAGGTCAACCTCTTCGCACAACGCTTCGCGGCCGGCAACTAGCCACCGCCTTACCCTCGGCGCCGCACGCATAGGCGGCGCCGAGGGAATTTTCAGACCTCCTCCGCACAACCCGGACGACCGATAATTTTTTCAGGGATTTCCGAATCTCAAGCCATAGCCATAAAAATTTTACAGGAGATAAACCGATGAGTTCACCCACCGCACCCGCCAACAGAAAAGCCCGCAGGGTTAATAAAGTTTTCGTCGCCCTCGTCGCCTTCTTTATGTTGGCCGCGCTGACCGGCGCGATGTTCGTCAACCGCAGCGCGCGCGCCGCCGCGTCGCCCGCCGACAAACTCGACTTGAACAAGACGCCCGTGCCCGATTTCAACGTCAACCTCGGCAAGTCAATCGTGCGCCTGCCCTCCGCGTCGCAGCTTCAGTCGCTCGGCGCGTTGAAGGCGAACCTCGGCGACTCGAACGTCACCGCGCGCTGGGACAAGACGACCGGCTCGGTCGATACCATCATGGACTTCGCCTCGCAGCCTTCCGCGCTCGAACCGGAAGCGGCCGCGCGCGAATTCCTGCACACAAACGCAGGTCTCTTCGGCATCACGGACATGTCGACGCTGCGCCTCAAGCGCAACACGGAGGCGCTCGGCGGCAACCTGCTCTACTTCGAGCAGACCTATCAGGGCTTGCGCGTCGAAGGTCGCGGCGTCGGCGTCGTCATGGACGGCGAAGGCCGCGTCAAGTCGGTCTCCGGCCCTTACCAGAAAGATTTGAACGTCGAGATGAACCCGTCGCTCGACGGCGCGGCGGCGGTCGCCAAGGCGCAAACCGATCTGGCGCAGTTCAAAGTGGAGTGGGTGCAGGGCGTGGCCGACGTGCTCAACCCCGCGCTCGACAAGCTCGCCTCGCAACTCGGCCCGATGGCCGTGCCGCACCCGCAACTCAACGTCTTCCCGACGGCCGACGGCGCGCGGCTCGCTTACAAGTTCCTCGTCTTCTCGCGCAACCCGTTCGGCGCGTTCAAGTATCAGATCGACGCCGCGACCGGCGAAATTCTCTACCGCGAAGACATCGTGCGTTATCAAGATCAACTTCAGCCGAAGGGTGACGTGTTCCCGACCTACCCCTGCATCAGCAAAAAATTGCAGGACGAAGGCATCATCGAGAACGGCGCGAACGGCGCGCCCTGCGGCCAACTCCGCGTCAACCTGCGCAAGTTCGATCCGACTAACATCGTGACCGGACAGAACGGCACGCTGACGGGCACGCACGCGCACATCGAAAACGCGCTCGCCGTCAAACTCCCATTCTTGCAGGCCGCTAAAGGCACATGGTTCTTCGCCAAAGACGACCCGGCCAATTTCGAAGCGCGCACCACCGACGCGCAGCACTTCGGCCCCGGCGCGGAACCCGCCGAACATCAAGCCGAAATTTCGCAGTTCTTCTACATCACGTCGCTCCTCGAATACATCGACTACCTGCATGTCGCAGGCGATCTCAAACACAGCCGCGTTGGTCAGGGCAGTTTCCCCGACACCTACCCGAATCAGTCCAGCCCCTTGATCGGCAACGTCCACATCCCGAACGTGCTTGCGCCGCCGACCAACCCGAGCGATCCGAATTTTGCCGCCAAGCTGCTCGGACTCGACAACGCGTTTTCCGTCTCCGCTTCGTCCGAAGAGTTTTTGGGCGAGACGCCCGGCGGCCAGAATATCGTCGTCAACCCGACCTCTTACGGCCACGGCTATCTCCTGAACGATCTGGGCATTGACTTCGCCGTGCCCTACCATGAAGGCATGCACTCGATCTCCTCGCCCATCGCCGGGCTGGAAAACGATCCGAACGGCGCGCCCGAAGGCAGCGCGCTCAACGAAGCGCAGGCCGATCTGTGGGCTTACACGGCGGCGGACAATCCCGTGCTCGGCAACTACGTCTTAAACGGCAAGGACTACCGTGCGGCCGTGCGCGCCAACGGCGGCAACCCCGACGAACGGCAGTACATCCGCCACGGCGACTCCGGCCTGCTCTACTCGCAACTAGGCACGCAGGGCGGCGGCGCGTTCGAGGAGCACCGCGACGGCGAAATCTTCGCGGCCGCCGGTTGGGACTTGCGCGAATTGATGATCTTGGCCGAACAGGGCGGCAACTTCGCGCGCCCCGATCTCATCACGGGCCAAGCGACGAAAGCGATCAGTCGCGGTCAGGAGAACTGGGAACGTATCCTGCTCGGCGCGATCTACGTGCTCTCCACCTACAACCCCGATACGATGGTGCGCGGGCGCGACGCCATGATCATCGCCGACCAGTCGCTCTATTCGTCCGACCCGTCCGACCCCGACGCGCCCGGCCAGCACCGCGCGCTCATCGAGCAGGTCTTCGCCGCGCGCGAACTCGGCGTGAACGCCGTCGCGCCCAACGCCGAAGGCCGTCAGGCCATCTCGACGAAAGTGTCGGACATCGCCGCCTCCGTCAATAAACTCAACGCTCCGGCGGGCGTCAGCGTCAGCCCGGCCTCGGCGAAAGCTAATCAGATTTCGTGGCAGCCGGTGGCGGGCGCGTTCGCCTATGAAGTCCTGCGCCGCGAAGCGGGCAAGGAGAACGTCCGGCAGAACAAGCCCGTCACGGGGCGCGAATACATGGACGGCGACGGCGGCACGGACGGCTTCATGCACATCGCCTACGTGAAAGGCGATCAAGCCGCCTACACCGACAGCGGCCTCATCGAAGGCGTCTTCGTGCCGCGCGGTTTGAAGAACCCGGCGAGCTACGAGTACGTGGTGCGCGCCCTGAACGTCAACGCCAACCGTCAGGTCGGCGTCTCGGACAACAGCGCGGCGGCGGCGATGGCGACGGCCGTCCTCGACGTGACGAACAGCATCCAGACCATCAACAGCAACGTCTCGTTCGCGAACGGCAAGACGGAGTTCGATCAGGCGATCAAGAACCTCGGCGCGGGCGCGTTCGACGGCACGATCTACCAGCCGATTGACTTCCGCATCGTCTCGATCTCCGCCTCGTCCGTCTCGGTCACGAACGCCGACAACTTCGGCGTGGGTAGCGGCACGTCTCCGGCGAGCTTCTACTACCGCTCGACGCTCACGAAGAATCAAACTTCGGCGGCGCGGCGCATCAGCTTCAGCAACCCGAACACGCAACTCTTCACCTTCGACGCCGTGGTCACGGCTCGCGTGCAAGTCCCGGCGGGCGCGGCCACACGCTACGAGCCTGAACCGAATTTCGACGGCCAACTCGTCACCTCGACCTTCAAAGAGTCGTTCAGCGGCATCGTTCCGGCCAGCGACACGGGGCTGCAACTCGCAAGCGGCGTCACCTACGTGGATGTGCCCTTCACCTCGAAGGCGGGCGCGGTCGCCGTCAAGGGCATCCTGACCTCGCCGCTCACGGGCATTGACCTCGACTTCGAGTTGCGCGACGCCACCGGGCGCGTGATCTCGTCGTCGGCCACGGCGAGCTCGACCGAGATCGTGACGGCCGACATCCTGCCGAACACGCGCTACATCTTCCGCGTCATCGGCTGGGCGGGCGCGGCGCAGGACTTCGAGATCGACAGCACGCAGACGCTCCGCCTCCCGCCGACCACGGGCGGCACGACGACCGCCACGGCGGGCGACGGCTCGACCTCCGGCAGCACCCTCACAACGACGGCCTCGCACCTCGTGCGCTTCACCGTCAACCCGCTGACCAAGAGCGTGAGCATGCAGGTGCTTCGCTAACGGCCAGGGATCGCTAACAAAAGAGAGGCGCGTGCGAGAGCAAACTCGCACGCGCCTCTTCAATTTTCACTCCGGCCGTAACGGGTAATTATCGCGGCGCGAGGGGTTGGAAGCGGTCGCCGTTTTTGAAGGTGAGGGCGTGCTTCCGGCCGCCCTGTTTGACGTTGACGAGATTGATCTGGTCGTCGTAGAGGTCGAACATAAATTGATTGCTCAGTTCCACGCCCGCGCAGCCTTCGGGCAGGTGGGCCTCGAAGTAGAGCCACGCGCTATCGACGCCCGCGTCCATCCCCACCCAGTTAAGCTTGACGGTCTCGCCTTTGGCGTTTTTCAACCGGAAAGTTTCTTGCAGGTAGGCGACGAGGAGTGGCTCCGTCACCTTCTTCCGGTCGAGGCGCACGGCCTTGCCGCTCCGGCGGCCGAGGACTTTTTCGAGATCGTCGGGAAACGTGCGCAAAGTGATTTGCAGCGACCGCTCCGGCGCGTTGTAGTCGGCCACGGTAAAGCTTGTGTGAAACTTGTGCGCCGCCGCCGCGGCCGAAACGACGTGCGCCACCGGCAGGCCGGAGGCGACGACGACGAGGGCGAGACTCAAAATGTAAACGGCGAACTTCATAAATCAAATTCCTAAGAAAACGGGGAAAGGGGAAAGGTAGAGGGGGAAAGGTAAAAGCAAAGACGGGTGCGAATAAGTTGTCGCTTGACCTTCTCCTTGACCCCTTCCCCTTTACCCTGTCACCAAACTTATTGCGTTGGGGCCGGCGACGGCTGCTTGTGTTCGAGTTGCATGGGGTTCGGCTGCCCCTGTCCCTCTTTGAAAAGTTGAAAGCGCGACTTGACGGGGCGGCGCGGGAAGCTGTTGTTCGCTATGTCCACGTCGGTCGTCTCAAGGCGCGGGTCGAGCGAGACGGCGCGCACTTCCTTGTTCGTCATGATCAGCTTCGAGGTCTCCGTGCTGTTGTAACGCCAGATTTCGGCGGGGATGCGCATCAACTCGTGCGTGCCGTCCGCGTACTCGATGTCGAGGATGACGGGACTGACGAGGCCGCCGATGTTCTTCAAATCGACGACGTAGAAATTGAGGCCGGTCTGCAACAACTCACGCTCGCGGGGCGTGAGCGTTTGCAGGAATTGCCGGTACTGCTCGCGGTCGCGCTCGGTGACGACGAGCGCGTCGTAGGTGTTATAGAAATCGCGCAACGAAGGAAACTCGTCCACGCGCTTCGGGAGAGCTTGGTTGCGCTCCTGCGTGAGCGTCTGGGGCTGCTCGCCGCGTTCTTTCATGAGCGCGCCTTTGTCGAGTTCGGGGTTGCCGGTGAGGGGCTGGAAGAGGCGCACGCGCTCGATGGAGATGTCCACGTGGTCAATCGTGTAGAACCAGCCGTGCCAGAACCAGTCGAGGTCAACGCCGGAGGCGTCCTCCATCGTGCGGAAGAAATCGGCGGGCATCGGGCGTTTGAACTTCCAACGCTGCGCGTATTGCTTGAAGGCGAAGTCGAACAACTCGCGCCCGAGGATGGTTTCGCGCAAGACGTTCAAGGCGGTCGCCGGTTTCATGTAGGCGTTGTTGCCCAACTGCCGGATCGATTCCGAGTTCGTCATGATCGGCACCTGATCCGCGCTCGCCATATACTCGCGTATGTTCTGCGGGCTCATGCGCCGCGAAGGGTAATTTTCCTCCCACTCCTGCTCGGACAGATATTGCAGGAACGAGTTCAGCCCCTCGTCCATCCACGTCCACTGGCGTTCGTCCGAGTTGACGATCATCGGGAAATAGTTGTGGCCGACTTCGTGGATGATGACCGAGATCAGGCCGTACTTCACGAGCGCCGAGTAAGTGCCGTCTTCCTCCGGGCGCGGGCCGTTGAAGCAGATCATCGGGTATTCCATGCCGCCGATGGAGCCGTTGACGGAGATCGCAATCGGGTAGGGGTAGGTGAACGAGTAGCGCGAATAGACGTTGAGAGTGTGGATGATGGCATGCGTCGAGTAGCGTTCCCACAAAGGATTCCCTTCCTTCGGGTAGTAGGACATCGCCAACACGCGGTTGCCCTCGACGTTGTGCCCCTGCGCGTCCCAGATGAACTTGCGCGACGAAGCGAAGGCGAAATCGCGCACGTTGTCGGCGTGATAGACCCACGTCTTCTTGCCCGTGGGCTTGTGCGATTCGTTGGCTAGAGCCTCGGCGGGCGTCACGATGAGCACCGGATTTTTGGCGGTGCGCGCCTGTTCGAGCCGCGCGCGCTGCACGGGGGTCAGAACCGCGTTCGGGTTTTGCAACACGCCCGTCGAGGCGACGACGTGATCGTCGGGCACGGTGATCGAGACGCGGTAGTTGCCGAACTCCAGCGTGAACTCGCCCGCGCCCAAGAACTGTTTGTGCTGCCAGCCCGACACGTCGTTATAGGCGGCCATGCGCGGAAACCACTGCGCGATCTGGTAGAGATAGTTGCCGTCCTTCGGGAAGAACTCGTAGCCGGTGCGCCCGCTGATTTTGCGCTCGTCGTTGATGTTGTAGTTCCAATCGACGGAGAAGGCGACGCTCGCGCCGGGCGCGAGCGGTTGCGACAGATCGACGCGCATCATCGTCTTGACGATGGTGTGTTTGAGCGGCGCGCCCCGCGCGTCGCGCACGGCCGTGATGCGATAGCCGCCCTCGAACGAGCGCGCGTGCAGCATGTTCTCGATCTGACTCAGGGGGACGCGCCCGTCGAGGTTGGGCGCGGTCTGCGTGAGGTTCGCGTCGGAATCCTGCCGCCAGATGTTCTGGTCGAGTTGCAGCCAGAGGTACGAGAGCGTGTCGGGCGAGTGGTTGTGATAAGTGATCGTCTCGGAGGCCGTGACGCGCTGGTTCACGTCGTCCAGTTCGACGTTGATCCGGTAGTCGGCGCGCTGCTGCCAGTAGGAGCGGCCGGGCGCGCCGGAGGCGGCGCGTTGCTCGTTCGGCGTCGGCAAAATTTCCTCAAGCTGTCTGAACTTATCGCTCGGGCGCGGCTTCGACTGTGAGAGCACGGTCGTGGCGGCGGCGGGCGCGAACGCGAGACACAGGACGGCGAGCACAACGGAGCGCGTAATTTTCGTCAACATACCTTCGAGAACATCCTTTTTCAGCAAGAGAGAGTTTTAAACTGTCGGCCACTGCGACGCGCGCGTCTTCGACGGCGGCGGCGCTGAAAGGGGAGGCGCGAAAACGTGCTTTCGGCTGCTTGATCGAAGGGTGACGAACTCGTCTGATCGTATGTATACGCGTTGCGGAGCGCAAAAGTTAAAAGGCTCGCGGGGCGCATATTCCCTTCCATAATTTCGGATTCAAACATCGCGCACGTCACTTCTTCTTCGGCGGTCTGCGCGGCCGCGCGAGTCGTGCCTTCGGCGGCCGCTCGGTCTTGACGCGGGCGGCGGGCGGGCGGGCGAAATAGCCGTTGCGGTAGGTGAGCTTCAGCTTTTGCTTGCGCAGTTCGGGGTTGACGAGATCGATCCTGAGGCGGCGAAAAGTGTTGTCGCGCGCCTTGTTGGTCGGCGAATAAGAGATCAGATATTGCGTGCGCAACTCCTGTTGAATCTGCCCGAAGGCGGCGTTCAACTCAAACTCGTCTTCGGGGACGAAGGCGCGGCCGCCCGTGCGCTCGGAGAGTTTCTTGAGCGCGCCTTCGTCAAACTCGTCGTCGCCGATGCCGATGGCGTAGACGACGGCGTTCATCCCCACGACCGCCTCGATGGCCGCCTCTTTCTTCAAACGGCTCGTCGAATCCGCGCCGTCCGAAAGCAGGATGATAGCGCGGCGCGTGCGTTCGGGCGTCTGCGAGAGCATGTCCGTGGCCGTCGCCCAGACGGCGTCCCAGATGGCGGTCGAACCCCGCAAGCCCGGATTGTTATCGACGCCCGTGCGCGCGGCCTCCTGCTCGGCGCGCTCGTAGATAAACTCTTCGTCCTTCGTCGCCGGTTCCGGAATTTCGAGGCGCGCGATGGCAGCGTGCAAACTCGCGCGGTCGCCCGTCAAGTCCTGTTCGATGGTGGCGTCGCCGGTGAACGAGACGATGGCGGCCTTGTCGCGGTCGGGGCGCAGCACCGAGTCTATGAAAGCGTGCGCGGCGTCCTGCTCGTCGGACAGCGTTCTGGCCTGCGAACTGCTGGTGTCGATCAAAATGGCGAGCGAGAGCGGCAGGTTCGTCTCGCGCTCGAAGAGGGAGATCGTCTGGGGCTCGTCGTTCTCGAAGACGCGCACGTCCGCCGGCCCGATTGTCGTGACGAAGCGGCGGTTCTTGTCCACGGCGTTGAAGAGCACGTTGACGACGTTGGTTTCGACTTGTTCGACCTCGTCGTTATCGTCCGTTGCGGCGGCCGGAGCAGTCGGCGTCGGCGCAGCAGTCGGCGCAGCAGTCGGTGTGGGCGTCTGAGTCGGTATCGCCTGCGGTTGTTGCGGCGGCGTTGCCGGCGCGGAAGGGGCGGGCGTTTGCGCCTGCGCGCCCGGATTGAAAGCGAGCGACGCGGCGAGCAGCGTCGCGGACAGGGCGAGGGCGATGGGCTTGGCGAAGAATCTCATTTAACGCTCAATCGTCTTTCTCTCGAAACTTGACCCGAACGAACGGGCGCGACAGGCGCGGCCGTCCGGCGTTGTGACTTGAGGCGCGGTGCGCTTCACAGGTTTGGGGAGTAGTGCTTCGTATTTTAACCCGTGAACCCGCCGTAACCGAATCGGCCGCGAATAATAAAGCGGCGCAGCCAGTTGCCTGACCGCGCCGCCGTCCCCCCCGTTGCTCGTTACCCCGTGTTCCCGCTTGTTATTGCTTGTTGCTCTTGTCCACCACCGATTTCAGAGCCTGAAAGGTGGGCGGCCAGAGTCCGACGAAAATCCCCGCCTGCCTGTTACCGCTGAAATAGAGCGCGAGCGACGCGCCGATAGAACCGATGGTTAAGATATGAAACAGGCTGATGCCCGTTGATTCGACGGTCGTATTATCAATCGTCTTCAAGACCGCTTCGGCCTTGTCCGTCTTGGTGGCCTGTCCGCCCGTGCCGGCGCTGCCGCCGAGAATATCCGAGGCCGTGGCCGTACCTAATCCTTGTGCTGACATTACTCTAATCCCCTTTCGCTATCTGTGTTGTCGTCCCTAACGCGCCCTTTGAGGGCGGCGATGCCGAAAAGCATTGCGAGCGACGCCCCGGCGATCAGGAAGCCCGCTAGCGGGCGTCGTTGCTTCGCCGTCGTCGCCTGAGTCGCAGGCTTGCCCGCCGGTCTCTTTTCCGTGTCCTGCTCCGTCATTTCCCCTCTCGCGCCGCCGAGCGAACGCGATTTATACACACTTTTCGTCGCGCGGTTGTTTGCAAAATCGTGCAATTCTGTGCGAGCGCGCTTTTACTTTGACTGTCCGTGACGAATATGAGATAGATTTGCACTTAAAAATCAGCGGCAAAATTTTGGCGGGAGGCGAGAAGCAAACTTATGAGTTTGATCGAGACGATACACGCGCGCGAGATTCTGGACTCGCGCGGCAACCCGACGGTCGAGGCGGAAGTGTTTTTGATCGGCGGCGAACAGGGGCGCGCGGCCGTCCCTTCGGGCGCATCGACGGGCGAGCACGAGGCCGTCGAACTGCGCGACGGCGACAAAAAACGCTACGGCGGCAAGGGCACGCTGAAAGCCGTGGAGAACATCAACGGGACAATCGCCGACGCCCTCGAAGGCTTCGACGCGCTCGACCAGACCGAAGTTGACGCCGCGCTCATCGCCCTCGACGGCACGCCGACGAAATCCAAACTCGGCGCGAACGCGCTGCTCGCCGTCTCGCTCGCCACGGCGCGCGCGGCCGCCGCCCATCTCGAAATGCCGCTCTACCGTTACCTCGGCGGCGCGAACGCGCGCACGCTCCCCGTGCCCATGATGAACATCGTCAACGGCGGCGCGCACGCCGACAACAACGTGGACTTTCAGGAGTTCATGGTGATGCCCGTCGGCGCGCGGAGTTTCAAGGAGGCTCTGCGTGTGGGCGCGGAAATCTTCCACTCGCTGAAAAGCGTCTTGAAGCAGAGGGGCTACTCGACGGGCGTCGGCGACGAGGGCGGCTTCGCGCCCAATCTGCGCTCGAACGAAGAGGCGATTGAGACGATCCTCGAAGCCGTCGCGGCGGCCGGTTACAAGGCGGGCGCGGAAGTCCTGCTCGCGCTCGACCCGGCGGCGAGCGAATTTTACGACGGCAAGCATTACGTCTTCAAAAAATCCGACAAGCGGAAACTGACGAGCGACGAGATGGTGGCCTACTGGAAATCGTGGGTCGAGCAATATCCGATCATCTCCATCGAGGACGGCATGGCCGAGAACGACTGGGACGGCTGGAAGACCCTGACCGACGCGGTGGGCGCGCGCCTGCAACTCGTCGGCGACGACCTGTTCGTGACGAACACGGAATACTTGCGTCGCGGCATCGAGCGCGGCGTCGCCAACTCCATCCTGATCAAGGTCAACCAGATCGGCACGCTCACCGAAACGCTCGACTGCATCGAACTGGCGCGCACGCACCGCCGCACCGTCATCATCTCGCACCGTTCGGGCGAGACGGAGGACACCTTCATCGCAGACCTCGCCGTCGCCACCAACGCCGGGCAGATCAAGACCGGCTCGCTTTCGCGCACCGACCGCATCGCCAAATACAACCAACTCCTGCGGATCGAAGAAGACCTCCGCGCCTCGGCGCGCTTCCCCGGCGTGGGCGCGTTTTACCAACTCGAAACGGCGGCGGCAAAACCCGCGACGAACGATAAAGGCGCAAACACTTCGACGAAGAAGGCGCGCGCCGCCAAGAAGTAGAGATCAATTTCCGAAGGAGATCGTAAGTTGTCCGTCAAACAAGCAGGCCCGCTCGCGCTCATCGTCCTCGACGGCTTCGGCTACAGCCCCACGCGCGAGGGCAACGCCGTCGCGCAAGCCTCGATGCCGTTCTACAACGAGCTGCTGGAAAAGTATCCGCACACGCTGCTGCAAGCGTCGGGCGAATGTGTGGGCTTGCCCACGGGGGTCATGGGCAACTCGAACGTCGGCCACCTCTGCCTCGGCGCGGGGCGCGTCCTGCGCACGGACGTGGAGCGCATCAACTACGAGATCGCGTCGGGCGAGTTTTTGCGGAACGAACCGCTCAACCGCGCGATGGACAACGCCCGCGAAAATAATCGCGCGCTGCATTTGATGGGGTTGCTCTCCGACGGCCTCGTCCATTCGTCGCAGGAACATCTCTACGCGCTCCTACGGATGGCGCACGAGAAGGGCTTGCAGCGCGTCTACGTCCACTGCTTCCTCGACGGGCGCGACACGCCGCCGATGTCCGCCTACGGCTACGTCGAAGCTCTACAGGTGCGGTGCGCCGAGATCGGCTGCGGGCGCATCGCCTCCGTCTGCGGGCGTTACTACGCGATGGATCGCGACAAGCGTTGGGAGCGCACGGAGCGCGCCTACCGGATGCTGACGGGCGCGGAAGGCCGGCGCGTGATCGACCCGGTCGCGGCCATCAAGGAGTCTTACGAGCGCGGCGTGTCGGACGAGTTCGTCGAGCCGATGGTCGTCACGCGCGCGCGCGACGAGGGCGAGCCGGTGGCGACGATTCAGGACGGCGACTCTTGTATCTTCTTCAACTTCCGCGCCGACCGCGCCCGGCAGATTACGGCCGCGCTCACGCAACCCGGCTTCGACGGCTTCGACGCGCCCACGCGCCCCGGCGTCGAGTACGTCTGCTTCTCCGAGTACGACCGGACGTTCAACCTGCCCGTGGCCTTCCCGAAGACGCAGCCCTACAACATCCTCGCGGACGTGTTCGCCGCGGTCGGCGTGCGCAACTACCGCATGGCCGAAACAGAGAAGTACGCGCACGTCACCTACTTCTTCAACGGCGGCACGGAGCGCGAGTACCCGCACGAACGTCGCCTCCTGATCCCCTCGCCTAAAGTGGCGACCTACGATCTCGCGCCGGAGATGTCGGCCTTCAAACTCACCGACAAAATACTGCGCGCCATCGAAGAGGGCGAGACCGACGCCTTCATCGTCAACTTCGCCAACCCCGACATGGTCGGCCACACCGGCAACCTTGAAAAGACCATTGAAGCCGTCCAACACATAGACACCTGCCTCGGCTGGATCATGCGCTCTCTGGGCACGGCGCGAGGCCGCTGTCTCATCACCGCCGACCACGGCAACTGCGAACAGATGATCGACCCGACCACCGGGCAGCCGCACACCGCGCACACCACCAACCTCGTCCCCTTCCATCTCATCGACGAAGCCTCGCGCGGGCTCAAACTCCGCGAAGGCGGCGCGCTCGAAGACGTGGCACCCACCATGCTCGGCCTGCTCGGGTTGGAGAAACCCGCCGAGATGTCCGGGCGCGATTTGCGCGAACTCTAAACAGGCATCGCGCGAAATATTCGGCGCGCGGAAAGGTATGAGAAAGGTTTTAGTGATCGGCTCCGGCGGCGCGGGCAAAAGCACCTTCGCCAGACGTCTCGGCGGGCTTCTCAACGTCGAAGTCATCCATCTCGATTCGTTCTACTGGAACCCCGGCTGGATCGAGACGCCGAAGGCCGAGTGGGCGGAGACGGTCGCGGAGTTGGTGCGGCGCGACGCGTGGGTCATGGACGGCAATTATTCCGGCACGTTCGACATTAGGCTCAAGGCCTGCGACACGCTGATCTTTCTGGACATGCCGCGCCTCGTCTGCTTCTGGCGCGTGCTGAAGAGGTTGGTCGTCTATCGCGGCCGGACGAGGCCGGACATGGCCGCCGGGTGCGACGAAAAGATCGACTGGGAATTCATCCTCTGGCTCTGGAACTACCCGAAGGCACACAGGCCGAAAGCATTGGAGGTGATGCGGGAGAATGCGGCGAGCAAGCAGATGATCAGGCTGCGCTCGCCCGCCGAGGCCGAGCGGTTTCTGGCCGCCGTCGGCAAAGTTTGAAGCTGTCCTAAAGGAGGCGGTCGGCAAAGTGTTGCAACAAAACTCGCCGGGCGAAAAATAACGCCTGCGTGTCTTACGAAGTTCCTCACTTACAAGACAACAACTTTTTGCTATCATTCGTTTATGGACTACAGCAAGCTCATTACCATCGAACCGGGCAAGCGCGGCGGGAAGCCCTGTATTCGTGGGACGCGCATGACGGTGACGGACGTGCTCGAATATCTCGCGGGCGGGATGACCGAAGAGCAGATACTGGCAGACTTCCCAGACCTCACCGCCGAAGACATTCGCGCGTGTCTCGCGTTCGCGGCAGACCGCGAGCGTAAACTCGCGACGCTGCCGGAATATGAAACTGCTGTTTGATCAAAACCTCTCTCCGCGCCTCCCCCGGTTCCGTTATCACCCGCCAAGCCCGTAATTGACTAACCTTCGTTTATAATCCCTTGACGATGAGCATCACGAAGGCGGCACAGGGGTATCTGAAGCGGCTGGAGCGCCGGCTGCAACGCGCGCGCGTGGCGGCGGGGCGAGATCGTTTTTCCAACTTCGGCGAGGAGCAAATTTTAAGGAGGTATGTCGCCGAACTGCTGCCCGTGGGCGCGAGCCGGACGGCCGTGGACATCGGCGCGGGCGACGGCGTGCGCGGCTCGAACACTTACGCGCTGTTCCGCGAAGGGTGGCGCGGCGTCGGATTCGAGGGGAGCAACCGCAAGGTTTGCAAACTGGCGGCGGCTTATAAACATTACCCGCAGGTCTCGGCCGCCAACTGCGTGGTCACGCCGTCGAACGTCGTGCCGCTTCTGAGAGCCTACGACATCGAGCGCGAGTTCGGCGTCCTCTCGCTCGACATAGACAGTTATGACTACTGGGTGCTCGACGCCGTGCTCTCCGAGTTTCGCCCGCGCGTGGTGGTGACGGAGATCAACGAGAAGATACCGCCGCCCGTCAAGTTCGTGGTCAAGTACGACCCCGCGTTTCAGATGACGCACCACTTTTTCGGCTACAGCATCCAGAGCCTCGCGGAGTTGGCCGCGCGCCACGATTACGCCATTCTCGAAGTGGAGTACAACAACGCGTTTCTCGCGCCGCGCGAGTTGCCCGGCGTCAACCCGCTCGACGCGGCGACCGCCTACCGGCGGGGCTACCTCGAACGTCCCGACCGGCGCGAGAAGTTTCGCGCCAACGCCAACATGGAGATACTGCACACGCTCAGTCCGGCCGAGGCCGTGAAATTTCTCGACGAGTTTTATGCGCGGCACCGCGGCAAGTACGAGTTGAGCGCGGGTGACGCGCCGGGCGACTCCGACGCCGGACGGCAATCGCCGCCGGAGAGTTATTCGCGTGCGGGCGAGCCTGCGGCGCAGGAGACGGCTCACAGTTAGTCCGCCATTAGCGGGCGGCGGGCGAGGGGAGGATGAGACGGTGTGGTTAATGCAGTGGGCGAAGACGCGTTCGGAAGAGAACCCGTTCGGCGTGCCGATTCCTAATTTCGCGCAGGTCACGAAGACGATCTATCGCGGCGCGCTGCCCGACGAAGAAGGCTATCGCGGCCTCGTGGAGAAAGTCGGCGTCGAGCGCGTGTGCAGCATCATCGAGCACGAGGTGCGCGCCGACAGGGAGCGCGCGCTCTCGGCGGGCATCAAAGAGTGGCGACACATCGCCTTCTCCGATAGGGAGGCGCCGACGGCCGCGCGCGTCCGCGAATGGCTCGACTATATCCGCACCTCCGACACGCACGGCGCGCTTTTCACACACTGCCGTGGGGGCAGGCATCGCACGGGGATGCTCGTCGCCGTCTACCGCGTGACCGACTGCGGCTGGACGAAGGAACAGGCGTTCGGCGAGATGCAGAAGTACGGCTGGTACAGCGCGCTCGGCCACCGCCCCTTGCGCGATTGGTTCTTCTACGAATTCGACCCGAAAAACTTTAACAAGACGAACGATGAACGCGGAACGATGAACGATGAATAGAAAACAAAAGCCTTTGCTTTTCATTCATCGTTCATCGTTCCGCGTTCATCGTTTCGCTTCATCGCTGATTCTTTTCAGCGTGTCGAGGCGTGCGCGGAGAGCGCGGGTGAAAGTGGCGATCTCTTCGGCGGTCGCGCCGCTCGCGCGCAGGCCGTCGCGGAGTTGCGCGTCCGTGATGCGCCCGACGTACTGGTAGAGCCACCGCACGTCCGCGACGCCGATCTCGTCGCGCGCTTCCGCCGTCCGCTGGCCGATGTAGCTCCACTGCGCGAGGCCGTCGGCGACGCCGGTCACGAACTCGGGCGTCTGCGCCTCGTACCCGGCCGCATCCCACTTGCTGCGAAACAGGTTGCTGCCCCACTTGCCCATCGACGCGCCCCAGTCGATGATCAGATAGCGCGCTTCGACCAGCCCGCCTTCGAGCGCGTACTCGAAGACCGCCGTGTTCGAGCCGCGCGCCACGTCGCGCACGTCCTTGTTGTCCCAGTTCGACGTGAGCATCAACATGATCTTCAGCCCGTTTAGTTCGCGCGTGCCGACGAAGGGGTTGTCGTCCCAAGCCCAACCGTGCTCGTCGAAGAGTTTCGTCACGCCCTCCTCGTCGAGTTCGAAGCGCGCGTCCCGGAACTTGCAATCCGCGCCGACGCATTCGCGCGCACGCGTCAATTCCGCCGCGCCTTCGATGCGGCCTTCGGGGATGAAGTAAGCGACCTCGACGTAGTAACCGGCCGCCCACGCCATGCGCGTGGCGAAGGTTTCGGAGCGCACTTCGTCGCCCCACTTCACGCGCCACACACGGCCGCGCGCGTCGCGCACGGACAGGCAGGGGTTCGATCCGGTCGAATGTTCGGCGACGAATTGGAAGGGCGGGGCGGGCTCGCCGTCCGCGCCGCCGGGGCCTGCGTGGAAATCGAGTTGTTCGACCGCGCCGGGGTCGCGCCAGAGGCTTTTGCGGTGCGCGCGCTGCGGCGCAGGCCCGGCGAGTTTCAGTTTGTAGACGGATTTCGCGCGCCAGATTAAATAGACGCACGCGATGACGACGGCCGTGCCGCCGAAGCCGATGTAGATGATCTTGATTAACGTGTCCATTGTCGTCCCGCCCTCTGTTCGTCGTCACTCCATCGCCAGTTGATTCCTTAAAATCTACTATAGCATCTGCTACTCTGACAGCGCGCGGGAGGGCATTCCCGTGCGCGTCCGAAGCGGGGAGCGAAACTGATGAGTAGAGAATGGCCGGAGAGTTTGCCGGTGGTGCAGGTGCGCGTCGCGCGCCCGACGCGTCGCCTGCGCGAGTTGAAAAAATTCTACTGCGAAGGGATCGGCCTCGAAGTGATCAATTCTTTCGAGGGGCACGCCGGGTATTCCGGCGTCATGCTCGGACTCCCCGGCAACGACTATCATCTTGAATTTACCGAGCACGAAGCGGCGGGCGACGCCGATTACCCGCCGCCGGGCGCGGACAACCTGCTCGTCCTGTACATCCCCGAACGCGCGGCCGTCGCGGCGATAGCGGCGCGGCTCGCGGCGATGGGCTACGCGGCCGTCGCGCCGGAGAACCCTTATTGGAACGAGCGCGGCCTGACCATCCCAGACCCCGACGGCTGGCGCGTCGTCCTGATGAACACGGCCGGAATATGAAGCGCGTCCCGGCACGCACCGCGAAAAATAGCCATCGCGCGCCGCCGAATTGGCGCATCGAAGAGAAACGGCCAAACTGTTATCATTGACTTTCGCAAGATGAACTTCGAGCCGCAGAACATTCTCGTCATAGACTTCGGCCAACTCGGCGACGTGGTCTTGAGCCTGCCCGCGCTGCACGCCGTCCGCGCGAAGTTTCCGCGCGCGCGCATCACGGTTGCCGTGGGGAAGCCGGGCAAGCAGATCGTCGAGATGTCGCAGGCGGCGGACGACACGCTCGTCGTTGATCGCGTGAGTTTGCGCGACGGGTCGAAGCCCGTCTCCGTGTGGCGCATCGCGCGGCTCGTCAAAGAGGTGCGCGCGCGCCGCTTCGACTTCGTCATAGACCTGCACAGTTTGTCGGAGACGAACCTGCTCGGCTTTCTGTCGGGCGCGAAGACGCGGCTCTACGGGCGTCGCCCCACGCGCTCGCTCGACTTCCTCTCGAATTTTCGCCCGCGCCCCGCCGTCGAAGATCGCGCGAAGCACGCCGTGGATCGTTATCTCGATGTCGTCGCGCCACTGAGCGTCGGGCAAGTGGCGCGCGTGCCGCGTCTGCCGGTGCGCGCCGAAGAGGTGCGCGCCGTGGACGAGTTGCTGCGGCGCGAGCGCGCCGGGCAGGACGCGCCGCTCGTCGGGATGTTTCCCGGCGCGGGGCACCCAAGCCGCTGCTGGCCGCTCGCGCGCTTCGCCGAACTCGCCCTGCGCCTCGAAAACAACGACGGCGTGCGCACGGTGGTCTTCGCCGGGCCGGAGGAACGCGCGCTCGTCAAAGCGATGCGCGGCGAATTTCCGCGTTCCGCGATCATCTTCGACCGCCTGACGATCCCCCAACTCGCCGCCGCCGCCGCGCGCATGTCCGTCTTCGTCTCGAACGACACGGGGCCGATGCACGTCGCGGCGGCGGTCGGCACGCCCGTCGTCATCCTCTTGAGCGAACACCCCATGCTCGACGCCTACGTCCCGCCCGGCGAGCGTCATCAAACGCTCCATAAACGGGCGATTACAGAGATCACTACGGGCGAGGCTTACACCGCGACGCGCTCCGCACTGACCGCCGAACGCTCCGCCTCTCTCTTTGCGAGCTAACCCGCACTTCCCGCCCGCGCCCCGTTTTTCCTGCTAAATCCATCATTGACGCCCACTTTTGTCGAAACGAAGTTTAGCCTAGACAAAAATTGTTTAAACATGTCATACTAATTTCGCTGCTACCAAAGCAGCGGAAGCGGGCGACTCAAACGAAATCCAAGCCCCGCCGGACGAGCCGTCCAGAACGAACATCGGATAAAAGTTGAATAGCCTGCACACGCCCCGTGCGGCTTCCGGCGGTCGTCAGCGAGTTGTTTCCCCGCGCGTCGTCTGATTTCTCGCGAGCGAGATAGAAGGGTTCGGTCAAACTCGCGAAGCCTGCCGGTGAAGTTTCCGCCTCACTCAACACTACACTTTTGGAGTCTATCGTCATGCGCAAAAGCACCCTTTTTCTGCTGTCAGCCCTGTTCCTCGCCACGCTCAACGTCTCTTCCGCCGCCACGGCCTCCGCGCGCCGTCTGCCGGCAGCCCTATTGATGCCGGCGTCGCCCGTCGTCTCTTCCGTAGCGGGCGACAACGAGACCGACCGCAGCCGCGACGGACTGCAAGGCCCCGTCCGGCGCGTCCGCACGGAGACCTCGAAGCTGATGAGCAAGGGCGGGAAGATGACCGAAAGCGCGCGCGTCGTGCTGGAGACGGCGACCTACGACATGAAGGGCGCGAAGATCGACACCGCCTATTTCCTCGGCGCGGGCGGTTCGCTCACGGGCAAGGAAGTTTACAAGTACGACGACCGTGGCAACATCGTCGAGATGACCCTCTTCAACACGGACGGCTCGGTCTTGAGCAAAGAGAAATACGAGTACGAGTTCGACGCGATGGGTAACTGGACGAAGATGACGACCGCCGTGGCCGTCATCGAAAACGGCCAGATGAGTTTCGAGCCGACCGAAGTGACCTACCGCGTGATCGCCTACTATCTCGAAGACGCGACCGCAAGGAAACTCCAGACGGCCTCGCTCGCGAACAACACGAACGCCGCCGCCAGCGTCACGCCCGCCAGCATGGCGGACAATAAACCTGCCGCCCCCGCCGCCACCAAACCCCAGCCCCCCACGGCGCAGCCCAAGCTGACGGCCGCGCCCGCAAACACGAGCGCGGCGACCGGCAACGCCTCGACCCCGGCCAACAACGCCCCGGCCGCGGTCGTCAAGCGCACGGCCAACGCGCCCGCGCTGCCCACGAGTTCCGGCGCGCCCGCCGCTTCTTCGACCGTCGCGCTCGTCATGCCGAACGCCGCGCCGTCGATTTCAAACAACGGCGCGCCCGTCGTCAAGACGAGTGACGATCTGCCGCCGCCGCCGCCCGTGAAGCCCGTCGTCAAAGCCTCTCTGCGCCCCGTCTCCGGCGGCGTCTTGAACGGCAAAGCGATAGAGATGCCGAAGCCCGTCTACCCGGAACTGGCGCGACGCGCGAGATTGACGGGCGTCGTCACGGTGGAAGTGGTGGTTGACGCGTCGGGCAAAGTCATCGGCGCGCGCGCCGTGAGCGGCCCGGACATCCTGCGCGAGGCCGCCGAACGCGCCGCGCGTCAGGCGAAGTTTACGCCCGCGATGCTCTCCGGCCAGCCGGTGCGCGTCGCCGGCACCATCAGCTACAACTTCTCACTCTGAGCGAAGTTCTATTCCCCGACCACACCGAAGGATCAAAACAGATGGCATTCACTGGACAACTCAACGACCTCGCCCTAAGCGAGTTGATCGAATTTTTCTGCAACCAGCGCAAAACCGGGCGTCTGAAAGTTGACTACGCACTCGCCCCCGGCGTCTTCTTCATCAAGGACGGCGACCTCGTGGACGCGAAGGTCGGCGCGCTGAACGGCACGGAGGCGGTCTTCTTCGCGCTGACCTTGCCGAGCGCGTCGTTCGACTTCAGCGCGGGGATGCAGTCGTCGCGGCGCACGATCACGGAGTCGTGGGCGAGCGTCGTGCTCGAAGGCTTGCGCCGCATAGACGAGGGCATCCTGCCCGACGCCTCGCAGGCATTCGCCAGCGAAGAGGAAGTTGACGAAGCGACCATCGAATACTTGAACTGCATCGAGGTCGCGAAAGAGCAAGCGAAAGACGCGGCGCAAGCCGCTTCGGCTAAAGCGGAAGATAATTCATTCCCGCTGCCGCTCTCGCAGACTCTCGAAGCCACGCACAACGGCGGCGGCGGAAAAAGCAAGTTGGTTGTCGCCGGAGTCGCCGCCGCGCTCGTCCTCGCCTGCGTCGTCGCCGCCATCCCGCTCAGCAAACGTCTCAAGAGTTCACCCGCCGCGGCCAACGCCGCTTCCGCGCCCGTCGCCTCGCAGCAAACGGCGACCGATGCGGCGAACGCTCAAGGCGGCGACGCCGCGAGCGCATCACCCGCAGCAGCGGCGACCGACCCGAACGCCGACGCCGCGGCGACCGAGGCCGCCGGTGAAGAAGCCGCACGCGTCGCCCGCCGCGAACGCGAGGCGCGCCTTGAGCGTCAGCGCAAACTTCAAGAAGCGAAGAGAGCCGACGCCGCGCAAGCCTCTACGGACGCGGCCGCGCCCGAAGCCGCCCCGAAGCCCGCCGCCGGGCCGAAGACCGTCCGCGTGAGCATCACTTACGACGAAGCGGGTCGGGTCACGCAAACCTCCGTCGTCGGCTCAAGCCCCGGCGCGGAAGCCTACGCCTCGACGGCCGTCCGCGTCGCGCGCGGCCGCCGCTTCCCCGCGGGCAAAGCCGGTTCGACCGTGGTGACGATTCCGATCAACTGAATTAAGACAAGGGGGAACGGGCAAGGGGTAAAGGGTAAAGGTCAAAGACGAAACCCAAAATAGAAAGCGGAGGCAGCATTCAACTGCTGCCTCCGCTTTCCTTTTCCTTTAACTCTCCCCCTTACCCTTTCCCCTCTACTTCATCCCGACCGTACCCAGCAAAAGGAGCAGCGCGCGATTGAGTGCGAGTTCGCGCCCGCGCGGGTCGTACCATTCGTCGAGCGTGTGTGAGTTGGCGGAGAGACCGCCCGCGCCGACGGTGATGGCGGGCACGCCGAGCGAGATGGCGATGTTGGAATCGGTGGAGGAACAATCGAGGCGCGGCGCGGCACCGAGCGAGCGCGTGGCCGCTTCGGCGAGGCGAACGAGCGGCGCGTCCTTCGGCGTCTCGCCGCCGGGGCGGTCGCCGATGAGTTTCATTTCGAGTTCGAGGGGCGGCGTGTTAGCGCGGCGCGTGGCGTTCTCTTCCTCGGCTGCCTCGCGCGCGGCGCGCCGGAAGTAGGCGTCGAGTCGTTTCAATTCGTCGGGCGATTCCGAGCGCAGGTCAACGTCGATGACGGCCTCCTGCGCGATGCAGTTGACGCCCGCGCCGCCCTCGACGCGCCCGACGTTGAACGTGGTGCGCGGGCGCGCGGGCGCGGGATACGAGATGAGCCGCGCGATGGTGCGCCCGAGCGCATGCACCGGGTTGGGCACGCCGAAGTCGCCCCACGAATGACCGCCCGCGCCCGCGCACCTCACGCGATAACGGCGCGACCCGACGGCGCGGTGCGTGATGCCCTCCAGCCCCGGCCCGTCGAGACTGACGAAGGCGTCGATCTCGCGCGCCCACTCGCCCGCGGTCAGGAGATGCCGCGCGCCGCGCAAGTTGCCCTCGCCCTCCTCGCCCACCGTCCCGACGAACAAGATCGAACCTTCCGTCTCGATTGCCGCTTCTTCGAGCGCGCAGACGAGCGCGAGCAGGGCGACGAGGCCGCAGCCGTCGTCGGCTATGCCCGGCGCGAACAGCCTCGCGCCCTCGCGCCGCACGGTGAAGTTAGTGCCCGCCGGGAACACCGTGTCGAGGTGCGCGCTCATCACGAGCAGCGGGCGCAAATGCGCGCCGCGCCGGAGCGCGACGCAGTTGCCCTCCGCGTCAATCGTCGTCTCTTTGAGGCCGTACTGGCGGAAGCGCGCCGACAGGTATTCCGCGCGCGCCTCTTCGCCGAACGGAGGCGCGGGTATCTCGCAGATGGCCGCCTGTTCGCGCGTAATCTCGTCGGCGCGTTCCGCGAAACGTTCAAACGCCCGCCGCACACGCGACGAGGCGAGCAGGTCGCGGACGATTTTGTCGGGGGTGATGGCCGTGGTGGAAGTAGTCATTAGAAAATGCCGGGAACGATTTAAAGCCTAAACAGACGGACGCATCGGCGACAGAACCAAATCACAAAGGACAACTGAATTAGAGGGGCGACTATTCCACCGAGCAAAAACAGAATCGTTTGATACCAAGGCCACGCGAAAATGTTTCCGCAATCAATGCAAACGAAATCCGACGACGCGGTCGTGAATCTGCCTTTGTGCGCGACGAGCAAACGTAACATCATCGCGGCCAGCAAACCCGAGAAGACACCGGAGCCGGTGGCAAAAGCAAACAGTATCCCTAATCTCGTTCTATCCATCCTCGATTAGACACTACCGCCCGCGGACTGTTCCTTAAACCAACTGCATCAACTCTTCCTCGCCGAGCACGCCCGACGCGCTCTTGGCATGGTCGTAGATGCGCCCGACGCGTTCGTCGCTCGCTTCGATGCCGCGCGATTCCAGCCAGTAGACGACGTTCGACTTGCCGCTCATCGGGCCGACTTCGATCACCTGCCGCATGCCGAACAGACCGGCGGGCACGCCCGAATAGATGAGGTCTGCGAGTTCCGTGTCGCCCTTCTTGAAACTCTTGATGACGGCCGCCGCGTGGACGCCCGTCGCGGTGCGGAAGGCGTCGCGGCCGAAGACCGGATAGTTGACGGGAATAGTCCAGCCGCAACTCGACTCCGCCGCCTGACAGTAGTCGCGGAGTTTGGACAGGTCGTTGTCGATCCAGCCCATGAGTTTGAGGTTGACGAGCAATTGATCCATCGGCGTGTTGCCGACGCGTTCGCCGACGCCGAGCGCGGAGCCGTGCACCTGATCCGCCCCGGCCTCAATCGCCGCGATGGAATTGATCACGCCCAAGCCCCGATCCTGATGCCCGTGCCAGTCGAGACGGATGCCGCCGCCCTGTTCCTCGATGATGCTCTTGACGAAGCGGACGACGGCGCGCGCCCCGTCCGGCGTCGAATGCCCCACGGTGTCGCAGACGCAGACGGCGCGCGCGCCCGCACGGATGGCCGTCGTGTAGAGTGCGCGGATCGTATCGGGGTCGGCGCGCGTCGTGTCCTCCGTCACGTACATGACGGGCAGACCTTCGGAGACGGCGAAGTGGACGGCGTCTTCGGTGAGTTGGAGCAACTTGTCGAGCGTCCAGTTTTCGGCGTAGAAGCGCACCGGCGACGAGCCGATGAAGGTGCAGGCTTCGATGGCGATCCCGGCGCGCTGCGAGATTTCGGCGATGGGGCGGATGTCGTTTTCGTGCGTGCGCGCGGCGCAGTTCGGGCGAATCTGCATGCGCTGTTCGACGATCTCGCGCGCGAGTCGTTCGACGCCCGCCGCGTGTGTGCCGCCCGCGCCCGGCAAGCCGATGTCGGCCGTGTCGATCTTGAGGTCGTCCATCAGGTGCAGGAGTTCCAACTTTTTCTCGACCGAAGGCTCGCACACGGAGGGCGATTGCAGCCCGTCGCGCAGCGTCTCGTCGTCAAAGCTGATGCGGCGGCCGGGCGCGGGGTGCGACGGCGCGACCACATTCCAGTCGTAGATCAATTCACTAGCAGGCACTTACGGCTCACCTCCGTTGTACGGGAAAATTTCGCGCGTTTAATGGCGTGTTCTGAATGGGTGAATTACAACAAGGGGCGTGGTGAAAGTCAAGCAAGGCCACTCCCGCCGAACGAGGAAGGAGAGACGCGGAACGATGAAGTAACAGAGATTGATTCATCGGTTCATCGGTTCATCGGTTCAATACTTCATTTCCTCATTGAACCGACGAATCAATGGATCAATGGATTGATCTTTTCAGTTCATCGTTTCGCGTTCGCGCTTCATCGTCTGCTTTTGACTCTGCGGCCAACTCTGTTATAGCCTTCGTCGCGCTTCAGCAGTGACGAACGACGACGCGTCTCCCGCCCGTCAAATCCCGCACACGCGAAGTTGTCCGGCGACGGCGGTCGGGCGGCGGCCGCAGAAAAGCCCGACGCTCCGGGCCGTCTCCCGGCTATTTTCAAACCAGACAGGAATTGTTCACGGCATGGATGAGTTTATCGCACAGGGTAACGACGAACACTTGAGCATTCTGCACCGCACGACGCCGGGCTGGATCGAAGTGATCGCCGGTTCGATGTTTTCCGGCAAGTCCGAAGAGTTGATTCGCCGCCTGCGCCGCGCCAAGATCGCGCGCCAGCGCGTGCAGGTCTTCAAGCCGCTGATCGATAACCGCTACTCGCGCGATCACATCGTCTCGCACTCCGAGATGAGACACGAATCCGGCGTGGTCGAGACGGCCGCCGAACTTCTCTCGCAGGTGGAAGAGGCCACCGATGTCGTCGGCATCGACGAAGGCCAGTTCTTCGACAACGAACTCGTCTCGGTCGCCAACCAACTCGCGCGTCGCGGCCTGCGCGTCATCATCGCCGGTCTCGATCAGGACTACACCGGCCGCCCCTTCGAGCCGATGCCGCAACTGCTCGCCGTCGCCGAATACATCACCAAGACGCACGCCATCTGCGTCCGCTGCGGCCAGCCCGCCAACTACTCGCAGCGCATCGTCAACGTCGAAGGCCGCGTGGTCGTCGGCGCGGGCGACTCCTACGAAGCGCGCTGCCGCCGCTGCTTCGTCCCGCACGCCGACGCGCCCACCCAGTACATCGAGACGACGGGCTGACCGCGCCCGCATACTCCATTAACAACTTCACGTTTCCTTCACGCCCCCGCGCCTCTCGCGTGAGATAACTTTCACGCGCGGGCGCGCGGCGCGGTTGTCTTCTCGTTCGCCTGTCGTGGCATGGCGTGGCAACTCGTGTGCGCGCGGGCTGAATCACATGCAAGAACCTTCCGCGATCCTCGTTCAACGGAATGAACCCCAGATAGCGTTCACTGTTTCGCTAACATTGGTAACGAGGAGAATCGAGATGAAATCCCAGACGATGTTCAAGATTTTGCCGGTCGCTTTGCTGGCGGTCGTAGTGCCGCTGGCGTTGTTCGCGCAAGGCACGCGCCGACCCGGCGCGCAGGCGAGAAGACCGGCGGCAGCCGCCACCAAAGACGACTACAAAATCTCCGGCCCTTACACGCACAACAACCTCGCGGTTTTTCTCATTCACGGTAAAGACAAGCTCGCAGGCAAGACTTTCCTGACGCTGCAAGAGGCGCTCAAGCAGCGGAAGGTGGTCGTCTACGAGACCCAAAATGTCAACGAGTTGGCGATTGAAAATTTGTCGAGATATGAAGAGGTGTATGTCCAATCCGGCGACATCGTGAAGGGCGGGCAGCAGGATCGCATGCTCGGCGTCGATCTCGTCGTGCCGCCGCGCTCGGGCAAGATTTCGATTGCGGCGTTCTGCGTCGAGCAGGGACGCTGGCAGAAGCGCGGCCGCGAAGAGGTGACGCGCTTCAGTTCAGCAAACGAACGCGTGGCGACGAGGGAGTTGAAGATCGCCGCGAACAAGACGAAATCTCAGGGCGAGGTGTGGAACAAGGTCGCGGAGGCGCAGGGCAAGTTGAGCGCGAACGTCGGCGCGCCTGTCACCGCCTCCGTGTCGCGGTCGAGTTTCCAGTTGACGCTCGAAAACCGGCAGGTGCAGGAGACGGCCGACGCTTACCTCAAAGCCCTCGCGCGCGTCGCCGACGGGCAGCGGGACGTGATCGGCTACGCCTTCGCCATCAACGGCAAGATCAACAGCGCGGACGTGTACGCCTCCGGCGCGCTCTTCCGTAAACTGTGGCCGAGTTTGTTGAAGGCGAGCGCGGTCGAGGCGATTGCCGAGTTGCAGAAGAATCGGAAGTTCGACGCCGTCGCCCCCGCGGACGTGGGCGCGTTTCTCGAAGACGCCGAGGCGGGCGCGGCCACCGAGCAAGACGTGACGAAGCGCGTCCAGATGATCACGCGCGAGAGCAAGGTCAACATCCTCTTCGAGACCCGCGACCGCTCCGCGGCGGGCGCGTGGCTGCACCGCAGTTACATCAAGAAGTAAGACCGCGCGCCGGAGCGCGGCAAGGAGGAACGCGGAACGATGAACTGAAAGCAGTTGTCTTTCATTCCGCGTTCCGCGTTCCTCCTTCCGCGTCCCTCCCATCGTTTCCCCCGCGCCCCGCGTTTTGTGCTATTCTTCCCCCGCCAATTCCCCTGCAACAAAATCTAACGCTCTTGCGATTTTGCCCGACCACATACAGGAGAAGACTTTTATGCGCGCTCTGAAATTTGCCGGGACACCGGGTTTGACACTCTTCGTGCTCGCTCTCGCTCTCGCGGGCGCGGCCTGCCAGCCGCCGGCCGCCACGAACACCGGCGTCAGCGCCACGAACGCCAACGCCACGAACGCCAACGCCGCCGCCACGCCGCCGCTCGTTTCCGCCGCGTCCATCGAGACGCGCGAACCGGAGCAGTACAAGGCGACGCTCGTTTTCACCGCGACCGCCGAGGGGCAGTCGAAAGCCCTCCAACTTCCGATAGACGTGGCGCGCAGCGGCGACAACCGTCGCTACGCCTTCAACAACATCCCCGTCCTCGGTCAGGTCATCTTCCTCGACCGCGCCGACAAACGTTATCTCATCCTGCCGGGGCGCAAGCAGTACGCGGAGATCACGCCGGAGTTGATCGGCTTCGACGTGCGCTCGCTGACGCCGGGGCAGATGGTCACGGTGCTGCAACAGCAGCGCGGCGTCGAGCGCGTCGGCGAGGAACAACGCGACGGGCGCACGGTCGTCAAGTACCGTCACGCCGCCACCGCCAAGACCGCTTCGGCGGCGGGCGACGTGGTGACGGAGAGTTTCATCTACGTTGACAAAGAGACGGGTTTGCCGCTGCACGCGGACTTGACCGGGCAATCGACGGGCAACGTGCAGGGCGTCAGCCGCGCGTCTCTCGTCGCCGACATGCGCGACATTCAGACGACCGTGGACGCCACGCTCTTCGACTTGCCGACGGGGCTGACGAAGTTGTCGGAAGAAGAGATCAAGCAGCAGGTGTCGGCCATCGGCCAGTTCTTGCAGTTCGCCCTGAGCGCGATCAATTCACGCGCGGGCGGCGGCAACACGACGACCGCGCCGCCGACCGTCACAACGTCGCCCGGCGGCACGACGACAACAACGTCGCCCGTCCCGTCGCCGACTCGCTGATGAGGTAAAAGAAGAAGATGAAATACATTCTCTTGCTCCTCGTCGGGGCGCTCGTCGGCGCGGCCTTGACGTTCTACATCTTCGTGGGCGCGCCGCGCATGAAACAGGCGCAGACGGGCGCGCCCCTGCAAGCGCCGGACGCCGCGGGCGACCCGCCCGGCACGGCCGTCCTGACGCTCGACGAGAAGTTCTTCGACACGCTGCTCTCGACGATCTTCCGCGACCTGAGCGCGCCCGCCTTTCGTCTCGCCGCGATGCCGAAGGAATCGCAAGTAGCGCCGGCGCAAATTGGGGGCTTCAGCTTCGTGCAGGCGCAGGAGGGCGGCGGCGGCTGCACGAATCAAATCGTGGTCGCGCAGGAAGGCGGCGGCGTGCGCACGGGCGTCAGTTTGAAGAACGGGCAGATCGTCGCCCCGCTCGCCTTCAGCGGCAGCCGCGAAGTCTTCGGCAACTGCATGAACTTTCGCGGCGCGGCCGACGCCCAGATCACGCTCTACTTCAAACCCGAAGAGCAGACGCTCTACGGCCAGATCGAAGTGACGAGCGTGAACCTCGAAGGCATCTCGCCGCTCGCCAGCCCCTTCATCACGGGCTTCGTCCAGACGGCGATCAACCAGAAGGTCAACCCGCTCGTCCTGATGCGCGGCGCGCAACTCTCTTTGAACATCCCCGTGCAGGCCAGCAACGGCACGCTCCGGGCGCAGGCCAAAGACGTTCGCTCCGAAGTCAAAGACGGCGCGTTGCGCCTCCACGTCACCTACGACTTCTCCGGCGCGCGCGGCGCGGGCAACGGCGGCGCGCCCGCGCCGCCGCCAAGCTAGACGCCCCGCACGTCTCTGCCCGAACTCGTCATCCGGCGGGCGCAAGTTCACTTTCAGACTTGCGCCCGTTTTCTCTTTCCCGCTTCGAGGATAATTTGTTGCGCCCGTTGACAGGTGAGTCGAAGCGTTGGCGTTGGGGCGTGGCGGCGGCGCTCGGATTGGCCGTCGTCGCGCTCTTGCCGCAGTTGTACCTGTGGCGAGAGCGCGGGCGCGACTGGCACGGCTCGGACTTCTCCTTCTTCATCGACGAGGCCGCCTACGCGTCTTACGTCAACGCGCTCATCGACGGCCGCCCGCGCCTGAACGATCCCTACACCGGGCGCGACGATGCGCCCGCCGCGCCGCAGGCCGAATCGCTCTTCTCGATCCAGTTCGTCCCGGCTTACGCCTGCGCGCTTCCGGCGCGCCTCTTCAACTTTTCGGCCGCCGCAGTCTTCATCATCCTCTGGCCGCTCGCCGCCTTCGCCGTTACGCTCGCGCTCACGCGCCTGCTCCGCGTCGTCACCGCCGACGAACGCACGGCCGCCGCCCTCGCGCTCGCAGTGCTCTGCTTCTGCACTTTCATCCACAAGACGGCGCGCACCCTGCGCGGCTTAGAGACGGCCTACCTGCCACTCCCTTTTTTGCGGCGATACTTACCCGCCCTCCCGTTCGCCTTCTTCTTCATCTTCTGCCTGCTCGTCTGGCGCGCGCTCGTGACGGACGCCCGGCGCGCGTCGCTCTCGAACGCCGTCTTCGCCGGGCTCACGTTCGCGCTCATGGTCTATTCCTATTTTTACCTCTGGACGGCCGCCGCCGCGTGGCTCGTCTGTCTCGCGCTCGCGTGGCTTGCGGCGGCGGAACGCGAAGCGCGTCGGCGCGCGGCGCGCCCGCTGCTTGTTGTCGCCGCCGTCGCCGCCGTCTCGCTTGCGCCCTACGCGTGGCTGCTTGCGCGCCGCGCGCCGACGATGAACGTGGTGCAAGCTCTCGTCCACACGCGCGCCCCCGACCTCTTCCGCACGTCGGAACTGCTCGGCGCACTCGCGCTCGTCGTCCTGCTGCTCGGCGCGTGGCGCGGCTGGCTCGCGTGGCGAGACCGTGGCGCGCTCCTCGTCGCTTCGTTCGCGCTCACGCCCTTCGCCGTCTTCAACCAGCAACTCATCACGGGGCGTTCGCTCCAACCCGTCCACTACGAGCAGTTCATCACCAACTACGTCTCGCTCGTCGCGCTCGCGCTCTCGGTCGTGCTCATCTTGAACGGTCGCGCGGCGCGGTCGGGCGGAGGGCGTGCCCGTGTCCCGCGAAAAATTCTCGCGTCCATCGCGCTCGTCTCGCTCGGCTGGGCGTCGGTCGAAGTCGTCGTCGCGACGCGGCGCGCGGCGCGACTCAATTTGCGGAGTGATGAGGTGCGCCCGGTCTACCTGCGCCTGTCCGAGATGGCCGGTGCGGACGGCGAACTCGAACCGGTTACGGGGCGAAGGCGAATTGTTTTCTGTCCCGACATCGCGCAGGCCGACCGGCTGCCCACGGTCGCGCCGCAGGCCGTGCTCTGGTCGCCGCACATGTCGGTCTTCTCCGGCGTCACGCTCGCCGAAGAGAAAGAGCGGCTCTACCAACAACTCTACTACTCGAACGTTGACGCCGAACGCTTCGCCGACTTCATCGGTCGCCCGCACCCCTACCGCACCGCCGTCTTCGGCCCGGCGCGCATCCTCAACGGCCTCGACGCCACCCGCGCGCCGCTCACGCCCGCTGACCTCGCAAACGAAACGCGCGCCTACGCCGCCTACATCTCGTCCTTCACCCGCGAGCGCGCCGCACACACGCCGCTCTCCTACGTCGTCGTCGCCGCCGCGTCGGGGCAGACTGATCCGGGAAACATTGATCGCTGGTACGCGCGCGACGCGGGCGAACGTGTCGGCAACCACACGATCTATCGAGTGAAGCTGCGACCGTAGGCAGGAATGAAAAGTGGAAGGATGAAGGAAGAAAGGTAGATGAAGGCTGCAAACCGTTGCAGCCTTCATCTACCTTTTAAGAAGTGCCCGGCCGAACAGGCAGGACGGCGTCCTTCGTTAGCGCGGGTCGGGTTCGCTCACGGGATTGCCGCGCTCGTCCGGGCGTGTGACATTCGGACGCCTTTGCGCCCTCAATTTCAACACGTCGTCGTTCAGCACGCTGAGCCTGTTTTCCATGCCTTCAAACCCGTCGCGCATTTCTTGTCTGAGTTCCACGATCTCGGCCAGAGCGCGCTCCCAGATCGGCTTAGTTTCCAGAGCCCTCCGTTCGGCCTGTTCCTCCAATGAATTGAGACGAGAATTGATTGACGCAAGCTGCGCCAGCACCATCTCCTCGAATGATTGGCCGCCGAGTTGTTCGGTTGTGCTTTCGTCCGGCATGGCAATATGTTAACGCCGGGTCGTTGAATTACAAAGCTACTTTTAGCCGCCCTTCTTCCTACTGCCCTTTGCTCACATCCTTACTGTCTTCCACTTCGGCCAGCCCGCTGATGGCGGGGCCGTTGACGACGTGGCCGTCCGTTTGGTAGCGCGAGCCGTGGCAGGGGCAGTCCCAGGTCTTCTCCGTCGAGTTCCAACGGACGACGCAGCCGAGGTGGACGCAGATGGCGGAACGCTCGTGGAGCGCGCCCGACGCGTCTCGGTGGCAGGCCACCTTCGTCAAGCCCCGGCGAATGATCGCGCCCTCGCCCGCCTCGATCTCCGAGGCGTCCGACACCTCGCCCGGCGTCAAGAGGTCTGTGTACTGCGCGGCGACGTTCAGGTTCTCTTGGGCGAAGTCTCTGATCGCGGAGAGCGTCTTGCGCGACGGGTCGTAGAGTTCAGCCCACTTGTTTTCGCGCCCCGAGATGAGATCGGTGAGCAGCATCCCGGCAATCGTCCCGTGCGTCATGCCGTTGCCGGAGTCGCCCGTCGCGATGTAGAGGTTGTCGCTGTCGAGCGGGTTGCGCCCGATGAAGGCGAGGCCGTCCACGGGCTCCATCACCTGCCCCGACCAGCGAAACTCGAAACTCTCGACTTGCGGGAAACGCTCGCGCGTCCACTCTTCGAGACGCCGGAAACGCTCCTCCGCGTCGTCCGCCTGTCCCGTCTTGTGATCTTCGCCGCCGACGATGAGCACGTCGTAGCCACCGTCTTCGCCGCCTTCGCCGCCTTCGCCTTCGACGCGCTGCGTGCGCACGTAATGATACGGGTCGGGCGTGTCCCACAGGAGAATCTGCGGCACGCTCCCGCGCGGCACGCGCCCGCCGACGACGAAGGTGCGATACGGCGCTTGCTTCGTGTGAATGGCGACCAGATCGTTGACGGGCGAGTTGGTCGCCACGACGATTGCGCCCGCCCGCACGGTCGCGCCGCCCGCCGTCTCGACGCGCGCCTCCGCGCCGCTCTCGATCTTCGTCGCGTGCGTCCGCGTGTAAATTTCGCCGCCGCCGCGCCGCACGGCCTCGGCCAGCCCGCGCAGGTATTTCAGGATGTGAAACTGCGCCTGACGCGGAAAGCGCAGAGCCGGGCCCGTGTCGAACGATTCGACGGGCGCGCGTTCGACGTGCTCCACCTCGGTCAGCCCGGCGCGATGCGCGGCGCGTAGCTCGTCGCCGAGTTGCGCCGGGTCGTCGCCGGGCGGGACGAAGAGATAACCGTCGAGCCGCGTGAAGTCGCAATCGATCCCTTCCGCGCCGACGATTGATTCGATCTGATCGACGGCGGCCGTGTGGCTTTCGGCGGCGAGGCGCGCGCCCCGCTCGCCGTGCAGTCGTTCGATTTCGTAGTAACGCTCGTCGAGCGCGTTGACGAGGTGCGCGGTCGTGCGACACGTCTCGCCCCCGGCGAGGGGGCCGTCGTCGAGAACGACGACGCGCTTGCCCTCTTTCGTCAGCAAGTAGGCGGTCGTCAGCCCCGCGATCCCTGCGCCGACTATAACTACGTCCGCCTGCGCGTCTGCTGTCAGCGGCGTCTGCTCCGGCATGTCCGCCGTCCGCATCCACACCGAAGTCGTGCGCCCGTTGTCTGTTTTCATCATTCTCCTCCCGTCGAATGAATTGCGGTCATTAAGATTTCAAACGCCTACGCCTTCGGCCTTCGCGTAGCGGAAACGTTCGCGCGGCTGCGACGTGCGTCGGCGGTTTCATTTTATTCGATGTCGGTTTTACCCACGCGTTCGCGTTTGACGGCGTGCGGGTTGGTCGAGCGTTCGCCGCGCTTGCGCGTCGATTTGCGCGGGCGTCGCACCTCGCCATTGTGGTCAACCGAGCGAATCGGTCGCAAGTCCTCCGCGTCGCCTTCGGGGTCATCAAGACGCGTCTCGACCTCAAGCGGCATCTCGTCCACGCCGTCCGCTCCGTCTGCATCAGTTGTGGCGGCGGCCGACGCGCCGGCCCCCGCTTCCGCGTCGCCCATTCCGGCGAGCGCGCGTTGTCGCGCGAAGTGTGCGGCGATCTCTTCGGCGGTCTGGCGGCCGACGAAGGGCGCGAGTTCGGCGGGCGCGGCCTGCGCGATGCGCGCGATTGAGCCGAAGTTTCGGAGCAGACGGTTCTTGCGCCTGTCGCCGACGCCGGGTATCTCCGTGAGTTCCGACGTGAAATCGCGTATCTCGCGCCGCTTGCGGTGGTAGGTGACGGCGGCGCGGTGCGTCTCGTCGCGGATCATCTGAATGAGACGAAGCACCGTCGAATGCGAGTCGAGATAGACGGGTTCGTGCTCGCGCCCTTTGACGAGCAGGTGCGAGACTTCGTTGTGGCGGCGCGGCGGTTTGACGACGCCGATCATCGGGATGGCTTCGAGATCGAGTTCGCGCATCGCGTCGGCGGCGGCGTTGAGCTGCCCCTTGCCGCCGTCGATCATCACGAGGTCGGGCAGCGGGTTGCCTTCTTCTAATTGTCGGCGGTAGCGGCGCGCGACGGCCTCGCGCATCGAGGCCACGTCGTTCGAGCCTTCCACGGTCTTGATCTTGAAGCGGCGGCCTTCGGCGCGGTTCATCTTGCCGTTCTCGCAGACGACCATCGCGGCCACGTTCTCCGCGCCCGAAATATTCGAGATGTCGAACGACTCGATGCGCGCGGGAAAGCGCGGCAACTCCAGCGTCTCCTGCAACTCTTCGAGCACCCGCTCCATGTCGGGCTTCAGCACGCGGAAACGCTGCTCGAAGGAGATTTGCGCGTTCTTCTCGACGAGCGCGATCATGTCGCGCTTCTGGCCGCGCTGCGGGTCAAGGATGCGGACGCGCCGCCCGCGCCGTTCCGAGAGGGCCTTCTCCAACAGTTCGCGATCCTCGAAATCCACGGGCACGTGAATCTCAAGCGGCACGTAGTCGGTCGAATAGTATTGCGTCAAGACCTCGCTCAGAAACTCTGCCGGGTCGAACTCGTCGGGCGACAGGTCTTCCCAGAAAAACTCGCGGCGGCCGACGATCTTGCCTTCGCGCATGGTGAAGAGTTGGAGGGCGAGCCGCTGCGCTTCGCGGTAGTAGCCGAAGATGTCCACGTCGCGGTCTGGACTCGTCGCCATCTTCTGCGTCTCGGAGACGGCGAGCACGACTTTTCGCAAGTCTCGATACCGTGCGGCGAGCTCGTAGCGCATCTCCTCGGAGGCGCGCTCCATGCGCCCCGCGTACTCGTCGGCCAACTCCTTGTTCTTGCCTTCCAGAAACAGCCGCACGTCGCGCACCGACTCCGTATATTCGTCCGGCGTGCACAGGCCGCGCACGCACGGGCCGAGACAACGTTTGATGTGATACTCCAGACACGGGCGCGGCAGCTTGCCGTCGATCTCGATGTCGCAGGTGCGCAGTTGGAACGTGCGGTTGATGAGATCAATCGTGCGGCGCGCGAGCGACGCGGGGAGGAAGGGGCCGAAGTAGAGCGCGCCGTCGCGCTGGATGCGGCGCGTGATCATGACGCGGGGGAACGGCTCGTTGATCGTCAGTTTCAGGTGCGGGTATTGCTTGTCGTCCTTGAGCGCGACGTTGTAACGCGGCTTGTGCTTCTTGATGAGGTTCGATTCGAGGACGAGGGCTTCGACCTCCGTGTCGGTGACGATGAATTCGAGATCGACGATGCGGCGGACGAGTTCGCGCGTCTTGCGGTCGTGGCCGCGCCCCGACTGGAAGTAGGAGCGCACGCGGTTGCGCAAATTCTTCGCCTTGCCGATGTAGATGATCTTGCCCGCCCCGTCCTTGTGAATGTAGACGCCGGGCGAGAGGGGCAGATTCTTGAGTTTCTCTTCGAGAGTCATAGCTGTCAAAGCCGTCCGTCATCGGTTGTCCGTCGTCAGTTGCGGGTGAAAACTTAAAACTGCGGCGACCACGCCCCTCACGTTCAGAGGGCATGCGAAGAACAACTGACTAATGGCGACTTTAAATGTTAGTTTAACGCATCGAGAGTCGGAGAGGAAAACCTGAGTTGCGATTCCCTTTCACGCTACCGGAGAAGAGAGAGTTTGACGCGGTCGGCTTCGGCTTGAACGCGGTGGATCATTTGATCGTCGTGGACGCCTATCCGGCCTTCGACACGAAGACGCGTTTCGACACGCACGTGCAGGCGGCGGGCGGGCAGACGGCTTCGACGATGGTCGGGCTCAAGCGTCTCGGCCTGCGCACGGCTTACGCCGGACGCTTCGGCGCGGACGCGGAAGGGCGATTCGGACTTGAGACGCTCCGGGCGGAAGGCGTCGATTTAGAGTTTGCCCAAACAATCGAGGGCGCGCGCAACCAGATCGCCTTTATCGTCATCGACGCGCGCACCGGCGAGCGCACGATCCTCTGGGATCGAGATGCGCGGCTGGCCTACGCAACCGGCGACGCGCCCGCCGGGTTCGCCGCGCGCGGGCGCGTGCTGCACCTCGACGCGCACGACCCCCCGGCCTGCGCCCGCCTCGCACGCGAAGCGCGCGCCGCGGGCACAATCGTCTCGGCCGACATCGACAACATCTACGAAGGCTTGCCCGAACTCCTCCCGCTCATAGACGTGCTCATCTCTTCCTCCGAATTCCCGCGCCGCCTGACCGGCATCTCCGACGAGCGCGCCGCGCTCACGGAACTGAAAACGCGCCTGCATCGCACGGCCGTCGTCGGCATGACGCTCGGCGTACGCGGCGCGGCACTCTACCACGAAGGCGCGTTCATCGAGTGCACGGCTTTCCCCGTCCCCGGCGGCTGCCGCGACACGACGGGCGCGGGCGACGCTTTCCACGCGGGCTTCCTCTACGGCCTCCTGCAAGGCGAAGAGATCGAAAGTTGCTTGACCCACGGCTGCGCCGTCGCCGCCCTCAAATGCCGCGACCTCGGCGCGCGCGCCGCCCTCCCGACCGCCCACGAGTTGAACCAATTCCTCGCCTCCGAAGGTGAGACTTCGTAAAGATTGCGGATCATAGAGTGCGGACTAAAAAGCAGGACTCGGAATCTTCGACGGGTCGGCCGCGATTCTTCCGAGTCCTGCTTTGTGATCTCTCTATTCGGTTCTTCTAATCCGCAATCGTCATTCGCTGTAGCCGTCCGGGTGCGCCTGCATCCATGCCCACGCCGATTCGATGATGAGGCGCAGGTCTTGGAATTGGGGCGACCAGTTGAGTTCTTGTTTGATGCGTGCGGAACTGGCGACGAGGAAGGCCGGGTCGCCCGCGCGCCGCGCGCCGGCGCGCACTTGGATGTCGCGCCCGGTGACGGCGCGCGCCACGTCTATGACTTCTTTGACCGTGTAGCCGTCGCCGCCGCAGCCGAGGTTGTAGACGGCGCTGCGGGTGTCGAGTATGGAGAGAGCGAGGATGTGGGCGCGTGCGAGATCGACGACGTGGATGTAGTCGCGCACGCAGGTGCCGTCGCGCGTCGAGTAGTCTTCGCCGTAGATTTCGACCCGGTCGCGTTTGCCCGCGGCGGCTTGCAGGATGATGGGGATGAGGTGCGTTTCGGGGTCGTGCATCTCGCCGCAGCGTGCGGTCGCGCCCGCCGCGTTGAAGTAGCGCAGCGAGGCGGAGCGGATGCCGTAAGCGCGTTCGTACCACGGCAGCGCGTGCTCGAAGGCGAGCTTGGTCTGGCCGTAGGTGTTCGTCGGGTTGGTCGGGTCTGACTCTTCGATGGGCTGCTTCTCCGGCTCGCCGTAGGTGGCGGCGGTCGAGGAGAAGACGATGCGACGCACGTCCGCGTCGTGCATCGCGTCGAGCAGGGCGAGACCGGCGACGACGTTGTTGCGGTAATACTTCGACGGGTTCGTGACCGACTCGCCGACGAGCGAATCGGCCGCCATGTGAATGACGGCCTCCGTGCGCTGGTCGCGAAATGCGCGGCGCAAGCGTTCGCCGTCCATCAAATCCGCTTCGACCAGTTGTGCGCCTTCGACCACCGCGCCGCGATGGCCTTTGTAGAGGCTGTCATAGACGACGACCTCGTGGCCGTCGCGCACCAACTCCTCTGTCACGACGCTGCCGATGTAGCCCGCGCCGCCCGTCACAAGTACGCGCATGATGTGAATGCCGAACGGTCGCCCGCCGCCGTGCCGGGCAAAACCGCTCTTGCCCCTCGCTCATTGAAATGTGAAAACTTCGTTCGATGATAGCACGCAGCCGGGAAGTTTTGGTTCACTCGTTCGGCGGCGAAGTGTGAGAGATGCTATTGAGTTCGGCGCGAAGGGGAGAGCATTATACGCACGAGGCGCGACCGAGTGGGGAAATCAGGTTCAGCTTACCGACAGGTAACGTTGTTGCTGATACACAAACCCGTCGCAGACAAGTACTTGCAGTTGACGCCTCGATACTGAAATAGCGGTTTCTCGCCAAGAACGTCGCCCGGATGAGACCGGGTGAAAATTTGCTTTCACGACTGCATCGTGCAGGAACCGCAAATCATTTTTTGAGTTTGACACATATCATCTTGATACATACACTGCGACATCAAGCCTGTGTGCAAGAACCATAAAGTTCGCTTCCATCGTATATTTAGTTGCTCTTGAGAAAAGCAGCGTTACCATCAGGGAAACCGGCGCGCATCACTTTAGGTAACTAAAGCAGGAGGACTCCAATGACAATTAGCCGCTCAAGCAAAATCAAGGAAAGCAACCCCACAAAATTATTGTTGAAACTGAGTTTAGCCCTCACGCTCTTGGCGAGCCTCACGATGCCGGCTCAAGCTCAGTCCGGTGTTGCACAGCAGCAGGCTCAAACCGGCATCACCACTTATTATTACGCATATAAATCCAACGCCGTCGGGAAGTTGAATGCGGAGACGAGACGCGGCAAAACTGCGCGCATGTATTACGACAACGCGCGGCGGCAATGGGCGGTTGATGTCAGTAACGGTCTGACAAGCTCAACTCGGCCGACTACCGCCCCGACGCCGAATGCAACGACCGCCCCAAGGCCGCAAACAGGCACATACATTTATTATTACGGTTACAAGTCAAACGCCGAGGGGAAACTCAGAGCCGAACAAAGTAGGGGCAAAAGCGCAAGAATGTTTTATGACAACGGACGCCGCCAATGGGCTGTTGAAGTCGGGAATGACTTGCCGACCGGCAACGGTTCGGTCGCTCCCGGAACGGCGACGACAACTACGTCGGCCGATGGCGGCAACCTTCCAAACGGCGCGAGCATTATTTATTTTCCGACAAGGGAGTCCGCCGAGGGAATTTATAAGGCGTCGCTGCGACAAGGCGACTGGGCGAAAATGTGGTACGACGCAAAACGTCGTGAGTGGGCGGTAGCGGTCAAACCGCGTCTGCGCCGGTAGCGTTCATACCGCGTTTGTAAGTTACACCCGGTTGCAAGGGAATTGCTCGTGTCAATAAATCCTGAGAGAGATTGCAGCACTCCTGTTGCAATCTCTTTTTTATTTTTCGGATAGTACAAGGCGTCTCGGCCTCAAAGGTCGAAGAAATTAAGAAGCTGTTGAAAGCCATCGTTGAATCAGTAGCCGGGATTAACAACACCATGCACCCGAACGCACAAGACCAATCGCCCATGTTGAAACTACTTCGCATCTCCATCGCCGTCTCGCTCGTCGCCCTGCTGCTCGTCGCCGCGCACCGCTCGCGCGCCGGAGTCGCAACGGCGCAACGCCGCGTCGCTCTCGTCCTGACGAACGGCAAGATTTTTACGGCCGACGCGCGGGGCACAATCGCCGAGGCCGTCGCCGTCGAGAATGACCGCGTCGTCGCCGTCGGCACGAACGCCGAGATCACGCGCGCTTACGCGGGCACGCGCACCGTCGATCTGCGCGGCCGTCTGGTGACGCCGGGCTTCAACGACGCGCACATTCATTTCATCGGCGGCGGCCTCTCGCTGCTGCGCGTCGAACTGATCGGCGCGAAGACGCTCGCGGAGGCCAAAGCGCGCATCGCGGCGAAGGCGCGCGAACTGCCGCCGGGCGCGTGGATTCTCGGCCGTGGGTGGGATCACACGCTCTGGGGCGGGCAGTGGCCGACGCGCGCCGACCTCGACGCGGCCGCCCCGAACAACCCCGTCTTCGTGCAGCGCGTGGACGGCCACGTGAGTTGGGCGAACACGCTCGCGCTGAAGCAGGCCGGAATCACGCGCGAGACGCGCGCGCCCGAAGGCGGCGAGATTTTGCACGACGGCGCGGGGCAGCCGACGGGGATTTTGAAAGAGACGGCCGCCGCGCTCGTCGCGCGCGTCGTGCCTGAACCGTCGCGCGCCGAGCGCATGCAGGCCGCCGAACGCGCGCTCGCCGAAGCGCGGCGTTACGGCATCACTTCGATTCATGACAACTCCGGCTACGAGGCCATCGAACTTTATCGCGAACTGCTGCAAGCGGGAAAACTGACGGTGCGCGTCGCGGAGTGGCAAAACTTCGAGGACGCGTTGGAGAAGTTGAAACGGCAGCGCGCCGAATTCGCGTCGTTCAAAATCGATCCGCACGTCATCCGGCTGACCGCGCTCAAGGGTTACGTTGACGGCACGCTCGGCTCGCGCACCGCCGCCATGCTCGCGCCCTTCGCCGACGACCCGCACAACAGCGGCATCCCGCGCCGCCCGCCCGAAGAACTCACGCGCATGATCGTCGAACGCGACGCCGCCGGGTTTCAAATTGCCCTCCACGCCATCGGCGACCGCGCGAACCGCATGGCGCTCGACGGGTTCAAAGCGGCCAAAAGCAATCCGCACGACATCGGCGTCGCGTTGGTGACGGACGCGTCGGTCGGCAGAGAAGAGATCGACGAGATGAAGCGCGAGATAGAACAGGAGCACGCCCGCCGACGCCATCGCATCGAGCACTCTCAGGTGGTCGCGCCGACAGACTTCGCGCGCTTCCGCGACCTCGGCGTCATCGCTTCGATGCAGCCGTCGCACGCCATCTCGGACAAACGTTGGGCGCAGGATCGTCTGGGCGAGTATCGCGTGCAGGGCGCGTATGCGTGGCACATGATGCGCTCGTTCGGCGTCCGCGTCCCCTTCGGCACGGACTGGCCGGTCGAACCCATCAACCCTTATCTCGGCCTCTACGCCGCCGTCACGCGCCAGAGCACGGAGGGCGACCCCCCCGGCGGCTGGTGGCCGCAGGAACGCCTCTCAATCGCCGACGCGATCCGCTGCTACACGGCCGAATCCGCCTACGCCTCTTTTGAAGAGACGCAGAAAGGCCAACTCGCGCCCGGCATGCTCGCCGACATGACCGTCCACTCGCGCGACCTGTTGACCATCAAGCCCGAAGAGATTTTGCAGACCGAAGCCGTGTTGACGATTCTCGGCGGGCGCGTCGTTTATGAGCGCGAAGGATCGACAGGTCGCGCGGGCGAGTAAGCAGCGAAATGGAATGTCTACTAAGTAGCGAAATGGAATGTCTACGGGTGAAGCCATCGCCGCACTATTCGCCGGGCTGCTCGGCGCGTGCCTCGGCGTCCTGCTGGTGTATCAAGGGATGCGCCCCGGCGGCGATTCATGGTTCAAGAGCCGGCAGTCGAAGTATCTGCAAGAGCATGAAGCGATGAATAAAATCTTGTGCCGGGTGGCAGGCGTCGGCTTTTTCCTTGCGGGCGTCGGCCTGCTGGTTCGGGGCATCCGGGAATTACTTCAATGAATCTACTCCGGGAACGATCCGCCCTCGGCAATAAACTGCGTCGTCGCCGTCGAAGACTATGCACGACGGTTCTCGGCCTCCTGTTCGTTTTCAGCTTCGCATCGGTTGAAACTCGCGCGGCGTGGCGCGGGGCGGGCGATGTCTCCGCCGTCGCGCGCGAAACGAACGGCGTGACGCTCACGCTGTCGAGCGGCGCGCGCGCCGGCATCACGTTTTTCGACTTGGACGTGGTGCGCGTGCGCCTCGCGCCGCGCGGCGTGTTCGAGCGCGATTATTCGTATGCCGTGTGGTCGAGAGATCGGAAGACCGTGGCGGCCTTGATCAAAGAGACGCGCGACACTATCGAGATCACGACGCGCGTCGAGGGGGCGAAGATCGTCATCCGCCGCCGGCCGTTTACCTTAACGGTGCTGGACGCGCGCGGCAACGTCGTGGTCGCGGACGACGCGGCGCGGCCTGTCTCGTTCGACACGGAGAACGGCGCGATTGAGGCGTCGAAGCGGCGCGACGAGTTGGAGTTTTATTACGGCTTCGGCGAGAAGGCTCTGCCCACGTCGCGGCAGGGGCAGGTGATGGTCAACTGGAATACGGACGCGTATGCCTACGCGCCGGGCGTCGATCCGATCTACCAGTCCGTCCCGTTCTTCATCGCGCTCCGGCAGGGACTCGCCTACGGCCTGTTTTTCGACAACACCTACCGCACGCATTTCGACATGGGACGCACCGCCCCGAACCGTTACACGTTCGGCGCGGCGGGCGGCGAGTTGAACTACTACGTCTTCACGGGCGGCGAAGGGCGCACGCCGCAGAAAGTTCTCGGCGACTACACCGAGTTGACGGGGCGCATGCCGCTGCCGCCGCTCTGGTCGCTCGGCTATCAACAGTCGCGCTGGTCTTATTATCCCGAATCGAAGGTGCGCGAGGTCGCGCGCGGCTTTCGCGCGCGCAAGATTCCCGCCGACGTGATCTATCTCGACATCGATTACATGGACGGCTACCGCGTCTTTACGTGGGACAAGGCGCGATTCCCAGACCCGCCGAAGATGCTGGGTGACTTATCGAAAGACGGCTTCCGCACCGTCCTCATCATCGATCCGGGGATTAAAGTTGACGAAAATTATTCGGCCTACGCGCAAGGGCGCGCGGCAGGGTTCTTCCACCAGACGAAGGACGGGCGCGAGTTTCAGGCGAAGGTGTGGCCGGGCGTCTGCGCCTTCCCCGACTTCACGAACCCGCAGGCGCGCGCGTGGTTCGGTTCGCTCTACAAGCGGCATCTGGACGAGGGCGTCAGCGGCTTCTGGAACGACATGAACGAGCCCGCGACGTTTCCGCCCGACACGCGCCCGCCGCAGCCGAGCGTCATGCACGACCCGGCCAAGACCTTCCCGCTCGACGTGCGCCACTCCGGCGACGGCGCGCCGGGCGACCACGCGCGCTACCACAACACCTACGGCATGCAGATGGCGCGAGCGACCTTCGAGGGCGTCGCGAAACTACGCCCCGACGCGCGCCCGTTCGTCCTGACGCGCGCGGGCTACGCGGGCGTCCAACGCTTCGCCGCCGTCTGGACGGGCGACAACGTGCCGAGTTGGGAACATCTGCAACTCTCTCTGGCGATGCTCACGAACATGAGCGTCTCCGGCCTGCCGTTCGTCGGCGCGGACGTGGGCGGCTTCGTGGGCAACGCGTCGGCGGAACTCTACACGCGCTGGCTGCAAGCCGCCGCGCTCACGCCCTTCTACCGCTCGCACGTCGCCGCGAATTTGCAGGAGCGCGAGCCGTGGTCGTTCGGCGAAGCCCACGAGCGGATCAACCGCGCCTCCATCGAGTTGCGTTATCAACTGCTGCCTTACATCTACACACTCTTCCGCGAGCACGAACAGACCGGGATGCCCGTCATGCGTCCCCTCTGGTTCAACTACCCGGCAGACTACAACACCTACGCGCCCGCGCTCGCGCTCGAACAATTCCTCGTCGGCCGCGACCTCCTCGTCGCGCCCGTCCTGACCGAAGGCGCGATTAAACGCCCCGTCTATTTTCCCAAAGGCGATGCCTGGATTGACTGGTGGACGGGCGCGCGTTACGAAGGCGGCACGACCGCGGAGATCGACGCGCCGCTCTCGCGCCTCCCGCTCTTCGCGCGCGCCGGGGCGATCATTCCCGTGCAACCCGCAGTCCAGCACACGGGCGAGATGGCGCGCGCGCCGCTCTCCGTCGTCGTCGTCTCCGGCGCGCCGCAGGGCGAGGGGCGCATCCATCAGGACGCGGGCGACGGCTACGGCTATCGCCGCAGCGCGTGGCGCACCACCACCGTCACACAAAGCGGCGACCGCATACGCCTCAAACACGTCGGCGACTTCCGCGAGGCGCGTCCCGTCAGTTTCGTCGAAGCGCTCGGCATGAACGAGAGGCCGAAGGAGATACGAGTTGACGGGCGCGAGGCCAAGAACGTCTCTTTCGCACGCGACGAGCGACGCCTGCGCCTGCCCTTGCCGGACGGCGCGAGCGAGATCACGTTCGTCCCTTGAGCTGGTCGCACGCGGCCATCGTTTACTCTAATCGAGCATCACGACTTCGCCGTCAACGACGCGCGCGAGGTATTCGCCGTCGCGCATGACCCACGCGACGCGTCGGCCTTGCGCGGCGAGTTGCGCCCATTCGCTCTTCTTCTTGGGGTTCTGTTCGACGAGCAACGCGCCGCCCGCGAGTTTGACGTAGCGCAGGCCGGAGCGCGCAAACTTTTGGACGCCGCGCCCGCCGCCGAACAGCTTCTCGAAGGCGACGAGGATGCGCCCCGGCGTCAGGTCGTGGTCGGCTTCGTCGGCGTTTTTGTTTCGTTCGGGCATGGGGCGGCGGCGGTGGCGGCGTCCGTCGGTGGTCGAGGCTTTAATGGTCGTCTTCGCCGGGGCGGCCGTCGCGTGTCCGGCTTTCGAGGAGGGTACGTTCGACCAGATCGAGGAGGTCTTTGGAGCGATAGGGTTTGGCGAGGTAGGCGTCGAAGCCCGCGTCGAGGACGCGCTGGCGATCTTGATCGGCGGCGAAGGCCGTCACGGCGATGCAGTGCAGGCGGCGCGTCCGGTCGTCGGCGCGCAAGGCGTCGAGCGTGCTCCAGCCGTCGAGGACGGGCATCGAGAGATCGATGAGGGCGATGTCGGGCAGTTCGGCCTGCGCCGCCGCGAGAAACTCGTTCCCGTCGCGCGCCTCGCGCACGCTGTAGCCCGCGCTCTCCAGCATCAGGCGCAAGAGTTCGCGGTTATCATCGTAATCGTCGGCGATCAGGATGCGAGCTAGAGACATGATCGTTTCGGCTGCGGCAGCGCGCATGCGCGTCAGCCCTTTCGTAGTTTGATGAAATGCTTTTGCACGGCGGAACAAAAGAGTTTTGAGCGAGCGGCGCGCCCCTTATAACGTAGCCGCGCCCGCGGTGTCAAACATTAGATCGGCGTTAAAAAGCAGGGGCGGGCGGGCGAACGGGCGAAAGCCGCGAAAGAAGATACGCGCGCCTTCCGGTTTAAGTTTTACCGTGGGGATTTTTACTTTTGCCTTTCTCATGAGTTGCTTGACACCGCGCGCGCGCGCCCGCCATAATCCCTGACAGGCGGAGCGCCCTCCTGAAGCGCGCGCCTCCGGTCAGTCAAAAACACCTGACAGACCAACGCAACCTACCGGGCGGGGCTAGCCCGCACTACCAGCAACACGAGCACAGAAGGAGAGTCACAGGTGGCAGGAAGCGAAGACTTGGAACAGAGTTTGCGCGCCGAAGTGGAGAGCTATATCAAGGCGCGCGTGCAGGGGCAGCAAGAGGAGATCGCGCGCTTGCAGAGTCAGGTTAACGAAGCGTTCACGCGCCTCAACGAACGCCTCTCCGACGACTCGCTTTCGGACGCGCCCATCGCCATCTCGATCTCGGAGCACCTGCGCGCCGCGACCGGCAAGGGCACGGAAGAAGCCGCGCAGTCGTCGGCGCGCGCGCGCGCCACGAGCGACATCGCGCTCCTGAAAGCCGCCGTCGACGACATCGACAACCAGCGTTCGCAAGCCGACATTCTCAACACGCTCGTCAACCGCGCCGCCGCCTTCACGCCCCGTCTCGCCTTCTTCGTCGTCAAGAACGAACGCGCCACGGGCTGGCGCGCGCGCGGGCTCGAAGGCACGGTCGGCGACGACTCGGTGCGCGAAATCTCGCTCCCGCTCACGGCCGACACGCTCCTCAGCCGCGCCGCCAACTCGCGCTCCACCTGGAGCGGCGCGCCCGGCACGAACGCCGACGACGCGCAACTGATCTCCAAACTCGGCGATGAAGCCCCGCAACGCATGGTCGCCATCCCGCTCGTCGCCCGCGACAAGTGCGTCGCCGTGCTCTACGCCGACAGCGCGGGGCTCGAACCCGAAGCCATCAACCTCGAAGCACTGGAAACGCTCGTGCGCGTCACGAGCATGTCGGTCGAGTTGCTCGCGCTCAAACGTCCCGCGCCGCGCCCCGTCGAACGCACACAACACGTCGCGCCCCCGGCGGGCGGCTCGCAACAGCCGACCTCGTCGCCCGCTGCCGGAACAGGCGCGCGCCCTGAAACCGGAGGCGGAACTTCACCCATACGCGATTTCCAGACACCGCCGCCGACGCCCGCATTCGTGGCGACGCACGAACCCACGCCCGTCGCGCAAGCCTACGAGGAACGCGGCATCGAACCCTCCTTCGCGGCGGAGGCCAGACAGCCCGCCGCGCCCGAGATGCCCGCGGGCGACGGGCGCGTGACGCCATCGTTCGTGACCGCCGAAGCAACGGGGGCGACGAGCGCCCCACCCGTCGCGCCGCTCGGCGGCAGTTCGCGCCGTTCGAGCGCGGACGCTGAGTTGCCCGTCGAAGTCAGCGAAGACGAACGCCGCTACCACAACGACGCGCGCCGCTTCGCCCGCCTCCTCGTCTCCGAGATCAAACTCTACAACGAGCAGAAGGTGCGCGACGGGCGCGAACAGGGCAACCTCTACGAACGCCTGCGCGAAGAGATCGACCGCTCGCGCCAGATGTACGACAAGCGCGTCGCGCCGAACGTCTCCTCGCGCTACGACTATTTCCACCACGAACTCGTCAACACGCTCGCCGAAGGCAACCCCGCCAAACTCGGCGGCGACTACCCCGGCGCGAGCTTGGCCGCGTAAGAGAAGGCGAAAGTTAAAAGGTAGAGAGAGGGCCGGGGCATTATGCTTCCGGCCTTCTCTTTGGCTTTTTCATCTTCTAAGAAGCTGTTTGAACGGTAACCTTGTTCCCTGTCCCGACAGGGACAAGTGAGAATAGCCCGGCACTTTAGTGCCGGGTATCAGTTGAAGAATAATGTTTGAGTCCCGTAGGGACGATTGAATCGTGAGCACATTCAATCGTCCCTACGGGACTTCATGTTAAAGACATGTTCACGATCCACGGCGATAAATCGCCGGGCTATTATCAATCGTCCCTGTCGGGACTCGTTCAAACTGCTTCTAACTTCCCCCGGACGCCGTTTTTCCGCGACGGGCGAACGACCTTTATCGCACGGCGCATCCTAGTCGAGTCGCACGCGCCGCCGCGCGAGTTGTTCCGGGTTCAACTTGATCTCCCCGCCACGGCAAGTTAGTTTAAGTTTCACGCGTCCATATCAAACGCGAGTGATTCGTCTCGCGCGGGGAGTGTAAAAGTTTTGAGAAAAGTTTATCGCCGCTATCAAGTCGTCTTCGTGTCCGTCATCTCCGTCGTCGCCGTCTCGGCGGCATTGCTCCTGCCGTTCGCGAGCGCGAGTTGCGGCGCGCCGCAGCAGCAGCACAGGGCGGGCGAGGCGGAGGCCGTCGAACGCCTGCGCGGGCTGACGCACGCCGCCCCGCCTATCACACTGCCAGCCGAGGGCGCGGTCGCGTCTATCGAGACGCAGTATGCGAACACGACGGCGGGCGCGCTCGCGCGGCTACTGCGAGCGCGCGTCAAACTCGCCGCGAGCGATCCGGCGGGCGCGGCCTCGCTGCTCGACTCGAACGCCTTCCGCGAGCATTCCGCGCTCGGCGACTACGCGCTCCTGCTTCGCGCCGACGCGCTCGCCAAACTGGGACGACGCACCGAAGCCCGCGCCGCCTACGAACAACTCGCGCGCGACTATCCGAAATCTCTGCGCGCGCGCGAAGCGACTTTGCGTAACGCCGAACTCGCCCTGCAAGACAATCAAGCGGCGGCCGTGCCCCTGCTCGTCAAGAGTCTGTCGGAGGCCGACGACGCGAGCGCGCTCATGCTGACGGCCAAAGCCCTCGAACAGGCGGGCGACACGACCCGCGCGCTCGCCGCCTACCGCCGCATCTACTTCCACGCGCCCGCTTCGGCGGAAGCGGCCGAAGCCGCGAGCGCGCTCACGCGTCTCGGTTCGCCCCTCGCGCCCGCCTCCGCTGCCGAAGCGACGACGCGCGCCAACAAACTTTACGACGCGAAGCGTTACGGCGAAGCCGCCGCCGCTTTCGGCGAAGCCTTCTCGCGCTACCCCTCTACCGCCGACACGCCCTCGCAGTTGCGTCGCGGCGTCGCCGCCTTCAACGCCGGGACGGGTCGTTTGCCCGAAGCCGTCACGGCCTTGAACGCCGTCCCCACGTCGGCCGGTGAGGCGCGCGTCGAAGCCCTCTACTATCTGGTGCAGGCGCACGCGAAGTCGCGCCAGTGGGAGGCGGCGCGCACCGTCCACGGCGAGATGCGCCGCGCCTTCCCCGAACACACCCACACGCGCCGCGCGCTCGCCGCCGCCGGGCAGGTCGCGCGCGACGCGAAGAACACGTTCGAGGCCGCAAACTTTTTCCGCGCGGCGGTGGCCGCCTACCCGGGCGCGACCGAAGTGGCGCAGGCGCAATTTGAACTCGCGTGGGCGGCGCACGAGTCGAAGAACTACGCCGAGAGCGCGCGCCTCCTGCTCGAACACCTCGCGCTCTACGCCGACCGCAACACGGACAACCGCGGGCGCGCGGGCTACTGGGCGGCGCGCGACGCCGAACGCGCCGGGAAACTCGCGGACGCGCGCGCCCTCTACGAGGCGATGCTGCAACGCTACGACGCCAACTGGTACGGCGACTTAGCCCGCCAGCGTCTCGACGCGTTGAAGCGCACGAACCCGAACGCAGGGGCGTCCGACTTCGCGCCCGACTCGCAAATCGCGCGCGCCGTCGTCAACCTCGGCACAGTCGCATCGGCCGAAGAGACCGCCACGGCGGAGGCGAACGAGCCGCTCGCGAAGGCCGACCAGTTGAACGTCGTCGGCCTCGACGAGTACGCGCTGGACGAAGTGAATAAAGTTTTGGAGTCCGCGCCGCGCAGCCCGCGCCTGAATCTGGCGAAGGCGCGCATCTATCGCACGCGCCAACAGAACCTGCTGGCATTCCTCGCGCTGCAAAAAAGTTATCCCGATTATTCGCAGATGAAGCCGGAGGAACTCACGCGCGACGAATGGGACGTGTTCTACCCGCTCGCCTACTGGGACGTGATCACGCGCGAGGCGCGCGCGCGCAGCATCGATCCTTACCGCATCGCCGGGTTGATCCGGCAGGAGTCCGTCTTCGACCCGCGCGCCTCGTCTCACGCGAACGCCTACGGCCTCATGCAACTCTTGCTCGACACGGCGCAGCGCACCGCGCGCAAGTACGGCATCACGCGCACCATCACGCGCGACACGCTGCTCTCCGACCCGCAACTCAACATCCAGATCGGGACGGGCTACCTGCGCGATCAACTCAACACGTTCGGGCGCATCGAGTACGTCGCCGCCGCTTACAACGCCGGGCCGGGACGCGCCGTGCGCTGGCGCGCGGAACTCCCCGCCGAGATGGACGAATGGGCGGAGGCCGTGCCCTTCCGCGAGACGCGCGGCTACGTGCAGGGCGTCGTCAGAAACACGCTGCAATACAAACGGCTCTACGACGAGGCGGGACGCTTTCGCGCGGAAGTCGGCGCGCGCGCCGCGCGACCCGCCCTGCTCCCGTCGAACGCACCCGACGCCGCGACGCAACCCGCAAACGGCACGGTGCGCCCCCGCCGCGCCGTGCCGCCCGACGAAGAAGAGTTGAGAGAGGAACAATAAGCCCGGCGTGGGAAGTTGAGGGAGGTTGGGATGAAAGCGACGACGAAAGAAGAGTTGGGACGGCGGCCGGATTCAACGCTCAACTTCTTACCTTCTCAACTCCTCTCTTTCGCGATCTTCGCCGTCGCCCTCGTCGCCGGTGTCGCCTCGCCTGACACGCATGCTCAAAGAAAGAAGCCGTCGCCACGCGCGAGCAAAACAACCGCCGCCGCGGCGGTGCCGGCTAAAGTCAGGACTCCTACCGCCGCCGCATCGAAGTCGATCACGTTGACAACCGAGCCGAAGGCCGTCGTCTGGCTGGACGAAGTGCGGCGCGGCGTGACGGACGACTCAGGGCAATTCGAGATCACGAGAGTTTCGCCCGGCCGCCACAGCCTGCGCGTGCGAGCCGCGGGCTTCGGGGAACGCACGCTGTCGCTCTTGCCCGCGCAGCGCGGCGCGCTTCTACTCAAGCTCACGCGCACCACGGACGAGGCCGAACTCGCCTTTCAGCAGGCCGAAGAGGCACGCGAGCGCGCCGCGAACGACGACGCGCGCCGCGAGGCCGCGGAGCTTTATCGCCGCGCCCTTACCTTGCGCCCACGTTACGCCGCCGCGCACGTCGGGCTGGCGCGCGTGCTGCTCGATTTGAATGATTACGAAGGCGCGCTCGACGAGGTTGAGGAAGCGCGAAAAGATCGCCCCGGCTTGGCGGAAGCGTCCGCGGTTGAAGGGCGCATCCTGCGCGCGTCGGCGCAAAACGCGGAGGCCGTCGAAGCCTACGGCCGCGCCATCCGGGAGGCGCGCGGCTTCCAGCCCGAAGCGCACACCGGCCTCGGCATCATCTACGAAGAAGAGGGCAAGTACGAGCAAGCGGCGGCGGCATACCTGAAAGCCGTCGCGCAACTGGCCGACACCGAACCCGTCCTCTATGAATTGCTCGGCAGAGTTTACGAGCGTCTGGAGAAGTACGAGGAAGCCGTCGCGGCCTACGAGAAATATCTCGCGCTCGCCCCGAACGGCAAACTCGCGCCCGCCATCGAGTCGGTCATCGAACAACTACGCAAACAGGCCGCCGAACAGGACTAGGCCGCGCGCCGAACAGGACAGAGCCTTGACTAAGACGGACGCGCGCCGTCGCCCGCGTCGTCGCAGCGCGGCGCGAGTTTGCCGAACACCGCGCGGCCGATGAGCGCGATGATAGTCCCCATGATCGGCCCCGCCAGCAGCCCGCCCGCGCGCGCCGTCATCGCCCGCGCCATCGGCATGGTCGTCCCTTCGGGGATGTTCAGCGCGTCCCAATGCGTGAAGTACGTATCGAGGTTCGCGGCGTAGCTGACGAGCGTGGCCGTGAAGATCAGTATCTGCGCGAACAGGCCGATCACGACGCCGACGAGGATCGTGCCCACCCAGTTGAAGTTGCCGACGCGGTTCGACATCGCGCCGTAGATGAGCGCGCAGATGATCGTCATGGCGACGACGGAGAACATCGCGTTGCCGCGCGGCGCGTAAGGCACGCCCGCGAGGGCGAGGGAGAAGCGTGCAATCGTCCAGATGACGAGCAGGACTAAAGGCAGGCGCACGAAGCGCAGGACGCGTAGAAGCATGGGGGTTTGTACCTCTCGAAGGGGAGTGGAAGAACTTTCGAATCGCCGCCCGCTAAAATAAACCTAACTTCTTCGCCACCACAACCAGCAAAAACGAGAGTGCCAAAAAAGTCGCCAGCCACGGGCGGCTGCCCATCGGGCATTTGTTGTCTGTGCTCTCTTCTCTCATCGTAAATTCCGGGTTTGCCTGAAGGCCGCCTTTTGTGCGAGCATCGCGCCTTCAGTTAAGCTATTTCCAGTCTCACTCGCGCGAGTCCAATTTACATGACCAGACCAGCCGCCACAACACCACGCCGCCACGTCTCGCAGAAGGCGAGCCGCTTTACCGAGTCCGTCATTCGCGAGATGACGCGCGAGGCGATCAAGCACGGCGCGGTCAATCTCTCGCAGGGCTTCCCTGATTTTCCCGCCCCCGCCGAGATTAAAGAGGCGGCGATGCGCGCCATCGACGCCGACGTTAACCAGTATGCGATCACGTGGGGCGCGCGTGATTTCCGCGAGGCGATTGCGGAGAAGACGAAGTGGTATCTCGGACTCGACATTGACCCGGAGACGGAACTGACCGTCACCTGCGGTTCGACCGAAGGCATGATCGCGGCGATGATGGCGACCGTCGATCCCGGCGAAGAGGTCGTCATCTTCGAGCCGTTCTACGAAAACTACGCGCCCGACGCCATCCTCTCCGACGCGCGCCCGCGCTACGTCCCCTTACGCGCCCCCGACTGGACGTTTGACCGCGACGAACTCCGCAGCGCCTTCAACGAGCGCACCAAAGCGATCATCATCTGCAACCCGAACAACCCGACCGGCAAAGTCTTCACCCGCGCAGAGCTCGAATTCATCGCCGCGCTCTGCCGCGAACACGACGCGCTCTGCTTCACGGACGAAATCTACGAGCACATCCTCTACCCGCGCGACGGCGGCGCGGAGACGAAGCACGTCTCGATGGCGCAAATCGAAGGGATGCGCGAGCGCACCGTCATCGTCAACTCGATGTCGAAGACCTACTCGGTGACGGGCTGGCGCGTCGGCTACTGCATCGCGCCGCCCGCGATCACCTCCGCGATCCGCAAAGTCCACGACTTCCTCACGGTCGGCGCGGCCGCCCCGCTGCAAGCCGCCGGGGCGATGGCTCTGCGCCTGCCGCCCGCATATTACGAGCGCTTGCAGACGGACTACATCGCGCGCCGCGACCTGCTCCTGCCGATACTCGAAGAGGCCGGGTTCCGCGTCTTCCGCCCCGACGGCGCGTACTACGTGATGACCGACATCTCGGCGTTCGGCTTCGCGAACGATGTCGAATTCACGCGCCACCTGATTGAGCAAGTGGGCGTCGCCTGTGTGCCCGGCTCGTCCTTCTACAGCGACGCCGGCGCCGACGGCGCGCAGCAGGTGCGCTTCTGTTTCTGCAAAAAAGACGAGACGCTCCGCGCCACCGCCGAACGTCTCCAAAAACTTCGCGCTTAAACTGCCGAACGCCGGAGGCCGCCTAAAACTCCGGCGGCCTCCGGCCGGGGACACCCCGCGTGTGGGACACGAAACGTCAAATCATCTGGCTCGCCACCGCCGTCATCTTCGGCACGTTCGTCGTCTATCAACACGCCCGCGACGAGGCCGAAGGCTTCGACCCGTCATACTTCGCCCTCCTCGAAGTCATCCTCCTCATCGTCATCGCCGTGATGTTTTATTTCTACTCAAAGAAATCGTGAATCGTGAATCGTAAATCGTGAACAGAAGAAACGGGTTTTTCTCTGTTCACGATTTACGATTCACGATTCACGGCTTTTACTGATGATTGGGCGGCTGCGCCGACTTGTAGCGGAGGCTGATGCCGGGGTTGCCGACGATGAGCAGGCGGCGCGCTTCGGAATAGGGGAGCGCGGTCGGCGCGTACGAGAGCAGGTAGCGATTCTTGCGCAGTTCGTCGCAGATGATCTTGGCGGACTCGGCCGGTTTGTCGAGCGGCAGGACGCGCCCGCCCGTGCCTTCGACGAGTTGTTGCACGACCTGCGTGGGCTTCGGTTGATCGCGACGGTGCGCGCCGCCCGTGCGGTCGGGGATGCGCAGCGCGTAGACGGTGATGTCTGACTTTTGCAGTTCGTAAAGGAGGTCTTTGAACTTCGTGTTGCTGCCGCGGTCGAGGCCGTCGCCGACGAGCACGATCACGCGCTTGCGGTTCGAGCCGGTGAGCGGGCGCAAGGCCACTTCGATCACGTCGTTGATCGCGTCGAACAGGTGCGGGTCGCCCTTCTTTCTGAGCAGCGCGACGGCCGCTTCCACGTCCTTCGTCTTGTCCGTCCAGTCGGCCGAGAGTTGTTCAGCGCGTTCGTCGAAGCCCGCGATGAGCAACTGGTCGCCGTCGTAAATCTCGTAAGCGAACTCGCGCGCCACGCTCGCCAGTTTCGGAATGTCTGTGCGCAGCGAGAGCGAGTTGTCGAAGAGCAGGACGATGCGCGCGGGGCCGGTGTCGGGCGTCAGGTTTTGGATGCTTTGCTCGATGCCGTCGTCGTAGAGGGCGATGTCCTTAGAGGTGATGGGCGCGTTCGATCCGTCTTCACGCATGGCGACGATGTTGAGTTGCGTGGCGCGTTCGCGCGAGTTCGTGGGACGCCGCCCCGCCTGCCCCGCCGCCGCGAGACACGCGGCGATGATCAGACCGGCGACGGTTAAAATTTTAGGGTACGACACTGGCTTGGCCTCGGAGTGGGGGTTTCCTGACTAATCGCTTTTCGAGGACTTGGATGTCGCGACCGGCCGAGAGGTTTTCTTGGATTTGGTTTCTTCGGCGGCGACGGGTTCGGATTTAGTCTCGGCGGAGGCGGTTTTGGTTTCGGCCGCGCCGTCCGTTTTGGTCTCCGCCGCGCTCACGCTCTTCGGGGCGGGTTCTTTATCGGCATCGCCGGTTTTTTTCCCCGCGTAGTCCGTCACATACCATCCCGAACCTTTGAACTGAAAACTCGTGGAAGACCACTCTTTCTCCAACTTCCCGCCGCAACTCTTACAACGCTTCAAGGGCTTATCGGTGATCTTCTGCATCACTTCGACGCGCGCACGGCACTTCTGGCAACTGTATTCGTAAATGGGCATAAATCTTCCGGTCGGCTTGACCAACAAATTCGAGTTTGGACGTTAGACTTGCACGCGATTATACGGAGCGCGCAGGAGGCATGCAACCGCGTGCGAAGTTCGCCATCGAGAACCTTCGCTCCGACGCTTTGCGGGTGAACAAGGCTAAAAAAATTTCTTTGCCGGTGATATTTTTTGCACCCTTTCCATACGCAGAAACCCTTCAACACCCTCAAAAACATCACTCAGGATGAACGATTGCAGGGGCAAGTTTTGGCCTTTCAGTAACTTGCGCTTGGGTGAATTAAATACAGACAACAAAAGGACTTATTTGCATAAGTTTAATGCGCTCGGAGCAACCGCCGGGGCGGTTTACCCATCTTATCCGCGGTCTCGATTAACGCTCTTTGCAAATCGTTTCCACCATGCGTAGCCCCCAACCCTTTGCACCGCATCAACGATGCAACCGACGGCGTCGAACTACAATTCGACCCAAGCTCACATGGAGAACGACTGAATGCAGATTACCCGGCACATCCCTCATTTCCGCTCTTTTAAATTATCGCTATTAACCCTCTTCGCCCTTTTTCTCGTCGCTAATTTCACCAGCATCGGAACCAGCGTCTTCGCGCCGTCGGCCGCAGCGACGATCCGCGCGAAAGAAAATTTCATCCCCAAGGACATCCCCACGTCCGGCGACGCCGAAATTGATCTGTTGATCTTTAATGCCGGCAAAGAGTATGGCGTTGACCCGCGCCTGATTCACGCCGTCGCCTATCAAGAATCGCGCTACAAGATCGACGCCGAATCACACGCCGGTGCGCAAGGCTTGATGCAGATGATGCCCGCCACCGCCGCGCGCTTCGCCGTCGAAGGCAAGACCGGCGTGGAACAAAACGTCTATGCCGGGACGAAGTTGCTGCGCTGGCTCTTGAAGCGTTTCGACGGCGATGTCAAACTCGCGCTCGCCGGTTACAACGCGGGCGAAGGTTCCGTTGACAAGTACGACGGCATCCCGCCTTACAAAGAGACCGAAAACTACGTCCGCAAGATCACGGCCAACTACGGCAAAACCAATCACCCCGTGCTCGACCCCTCCGACGCGAACATCTACTTCCACCTCACCCAAGAGATCGCGCAGAACTAAACGCCGAAGCAAGAACGACGAACGCGGGATGAGAAGCATGTTGCTTTTCATCCCGCGTTCGTCGTTCCTACTTCATCATTTAGTTTGTTATCATCTGCCCTTAACATTCCTCTGACTTGAGCGCGCATCGTGGTCGTTAGATCGCCGACACGCTTCGCGCGCGCGCGGCGAGTCAGTTTGTAAGGAGCAGCAGCGCCGTTGTCTTTGCAGCCCACGCCCATCACGAGCCTCGAATCGCTCTCGCTCGAACGCAAGATCAAGATGCACGAGGCGCGCGAGGCGATCATCAATCGCCTCGCCCCGTCCATCCACACCAAGATCGACCTCGACAAATTCTTGCAGGCCGTCGTCAGCGAACTCGGGCAGATGATGGACGCGGATCGCTGCGACGTGATCCAACTCGCTTCCGAAGGCGAACTGCGCATCAGCCACGAATGGCGCGCGGGCGAAGACCTTCCTTCGAGCCTCGGCATGTCCGTGCCCGTCGATTTCCGCCAGCTCGCCGGTCGCTTCAACCTCGCGCAGCCGATTCGCATAGACGACACCGCCGCGCCCGGTCTCGACCCGAAGGTGAGTCTCCTGCCCGCGAGTCTCAACACGCGCTCGCTCCTCGTCGTCCCCGTCGTGCTCGCGGGCGACGTGCTCGGGCTCGTCGGCCTGCACATGGTGCGCGCGCCGCGCAAGTGGCTCGACGAAGAAGTCTCCTTCCTCCAATCCATCGCGCGCCAGATCGCCGTCGGCTACCAGTACGCGCGGCTCTACACGGATCAGCAGCGCGAGTCGCACCGCACGCGCGCGCTTCTGGAGATCGCGAACACGCTGAACGCGCGCTCGGATTTCAACGAGGTCACGTCGCTCGTGCTGGAACGCGCGCTCGCGCTCGTCGGCGCGGACTATTGCGCGCTCGGCGTGATGAACCCGACGGGCAAGGCCGTCAGCCTCGCCGCCTTCAAGGCCGCGCCGCACGCCGCCACCGAAGGCGTGCGCGGCCTCATCAAAGAGCACGGCCAGTCGATTGACATCACCGATTACCCGGCCGTCCAAGAACTGTTCAAGGAAGGCAAGACGCTGCAAGTCTTCGACACGACGCTGCCGCCGCCCATCCGTTTCGTCTTCAACGCCACGCTCGGCGGCCACGCCGCGCTCGTCGCGCCCGTCCACGTCGGCGGGCAGACCTTCGGCCTGCTCGGCCTCGTCTGGAGCGCGGCGCGAGAGAGTTTCGACGAACACGAGACCGCGCTCGTGGAAGGCATCGCCGACCAACTCGGCACGGCTCTGGAACGCGACCAACTCTCGGCGGAAGTGATGCGCCTGCGCACCGTCCTGCACCAACGCCGCGCCGAAGACCGCATCATCGGGCAAGCCCCGGCCATCCGGCGCGCCATCGAACTCGCCCTGAACGTCGCCGACACGCAGACCTCCGTGCTCATTCAGGGCGAAAGCGGCACGGGCAAAGAACTGCTCGCCAACCTCATTCACTACAACTCGCGCAGCAAGGATCGCGCCTACATCAAACTCAACTGCGGCGCGATCCCCGAAACGCTCCTCGAAAGCGAACTCTTCGGGCACGAGCGCGGCGCGTTCACCGACGCGCGCGCGCGCCGTCGCGGCAAGTTTGAAGAGGCCGACGGCGGCACTCTGTTTCTCGACGAGATCGGCGAGATGAGTTTGTCGGCGCAGGTGCGCCTGCTGCGCGTTTTGCAGGACGGCGAGTTTACGCGCGTCGGCGGCAACGACCTTCTCAAAGCGGACGTGCGCGTCATCGCCGCATCGAACGTTGACCTCGAACGCGCCGTCGAAGCGGGCACGTTCCGGCGCGATCTGTTCTACCGCCTCTCGGTCTTCCCCATTCGCCTGCCCGCTTTGCGCGAGCGCGCCGAAGACGTTCACCCGCTCGTCATACATTTTCTCGAACACTACAAACAGAAGACCGGCCGCTACATCTCCGGCATCTCAAAGGACGCCCTCGCCGCGCTCACCGGCTACGACTGGCCGGGCAACGTGCGCGAACTGGAGAACGCCGTCGAGCGCGCCGTCATCATCGCCTCCGGCCGCCAGATCGAACTCGACGACCTGCCCGAAGCCATCGGCCGCCCCCTCATCGAAGCGCGCGAGCGCACCCGCGGCGAGCGCGAGCGCGCCTCTGCGGAAGGTCGCCACATCAAACTCGAACTCGACATCCCCTCCACCCTCGAAGAGATCGAACGCCGCGCCATCGAAGCCACCCTCGACTATACGGGCGGCGACAAGACCCGCACCGCACGCACCCTCGGCATCGGCCGCAAAACCCTCTACCGCAAACTGCTCGACTACCAGAGCGATAACTCAGAGACCTAGACGCCGGTCATTCGGGCGTTAATTCGCCTGAGCGCGACGGTACGAGACGGTGAGCGTTTCGCGCCATCGCTCTGAGGGCGGTCTAACAAGCGATTGCCCGCCGACGCCTCGACAGCATGGCTCTCATGCTTGTCGGTACAATCAGAGAGAATGCTGTGTGCTCGGCGCGGGTGAATCGTAGCGTTAGGCGGCAACGGTTAAGGCTATGAACCCAAACAAACAGCAGCTATATTTCCCACGTGCGTTTTGAGTGGGGTGAAAAGAAAGCTGCCGCTAAATCTTGCCAAGCATGGCGTCTCCTTCGGCGAGGCCGTCACGGTGTTTGGCGATCCTATTTCCGACACCTTCGATTCGGCCAGACGCTCGCCGTCGTGCTCGTGATTTACTACCGGCGAAAACTCAAGACGCCAAAGCCTCTCGACGAGCGCACCGACGCCACGCGCCATCTCTCATTTAGTCGGCGTTAACCACCCGGAGAACCGTGTACACTTCCCCCGCCGCCGCCGCGACGAACTTCCGCGCCGTCGCGATTTATCTTCATCTTAACCTCCGCTTAACATAAGCGTTTCTTGCGCCTCTTTGCGCCTCTTTGTTATAGTTTTTGCGCGGGAAGATAATCGTTGAGTTTTTCGGACACTAAACGCAGGGGTATCAGCCCGCGCCCCGGCTCGAAGAAAAGAGGTCATGGCGATGTCAATGCAAGGCGTACAGGCGGGACGGCGCAAGCGGCGCGTAGAAGAAGAGTCGGGACTCTCGACGCAACTCACCTGCTTCCTGCTCGGCGGCGCGGTCGGCGCGCTGGCGGCTTTGTTGTTCGCGCCGAAGTCGGGGCGGGAGTTGCGCGGCGACATCGCCGACGCGACGCGGCAGGGCGTGGATCGCGCGCGCGACAAGGCCAACGAGTATTATGAAGTTTCGCGCGAGCGCGCGACGGAACTTTATTCCACGGCGTCGAGCAAGGCGGGCGCGGCGGCGGGCGCGGCGCGTGAGGCCGCCGCCAAGCGCGGCGAGAATTTGTCGGCCGCCATCGACGCGGGCAAGCGCGCCTACGCCGAAGAGAAACGCCGCACCGAAAGCTCCAACATTCTCAACCAAGCTCCGACTTACTACGAACCGGAAAAACCCTGACGGGTTCCGACTACCTATGTCCTTGTTGGCTTTGCAAATGAGCACGCGTGATCCGGCGTTCTGGGTCTTGGTGTTCGTCGCGGCGATGTTCTTCTTCATCGCCGTGGCGGTCGTCATGATGGCGTTCGCGGTGCGGCGCGTGGTGCAGACGGTCGGCAATCTGGAACGGCGCGCCGAGCCTCTGCTGGATCGCGTGGCGTCGATGAGCGAGCAGGTGAAGGAGATCGCGGCGCAGGGCAAAGAGGTGGCCGAACAGGTGACGCTGATGTCCACGCATCTGGCGACGGCCTCCGTCCATTTCTCCGAGTCGAGCGCGCTCATCAAGGAAGAGGTGCGCGAGCTCAAGCAACTCGTCGGCTACACCGCCGTCACGGCGCGCGACAAGGTCGAACGGATGAGCACGACCATCGATCAGGCGCAGCGGCAGTTCACCGCCACCACCCTGTTTATACATACGAAACTGGTCGAACCGGCGCGCGAGTTGGCCGCGATTATGGCGGGCGTCCGGCGCGGTCTGGAAGTGCTGGTGTCGCCCGCCCCCAAACAGATTGACCAGACCTACGGAGAGGATGAGATGTTCATCGGCTGACCCTTGCGCTCGGCGTCCGACTCCACATTCCCAAAGTCCCAGGTTCAAGGTCAGACTTTGGACTTGGGACTTTCCGGTTTTATGTTGCAAGATTCGCAGCGGAAATATTGAAAATCGTTATGACAACCGAAACACCCCTTGAGCTCAAGAAGACCGTCAACCTGCCGAAGACCAGCTTCGCGCAGAAGGCCAACCTCGCGCAGGCCGAACCCGTCCGCCTCAAGAAATGGGAGGGACTGAATCTCTACCGGATGATCCGCGAGGCGCGGCGCGGGCGCGAGAAATTCATCCTCCACGACGGGCCGCCCTACGCCAACGCCGACATCCACCTCGGCACCGCGCTCAACAAGATCGTCAAAGACTTCGTCATCAAGTCGCGCACGATGCTCGGCTACGACGCGCCTTACGTCCCCGGCTACGACTGCCACGGGCTGCCCATCGAACTCTTCGTGGACAAAAAACTGGGCGCGAAGAAAGCGAACATGCCCGCCGTGAGCGTGCGCCGCGCCTGCCGCGAACACGCGACCGAGGCTCTCAAGCGGCAGACGCGAGACTTCCAGCGGCTCGGCATTCTCGGACTGTGGGAGAACCCTTATCTCACGATGTCGAACCAGTATGAGGCCGACACGGCGCGACTCTTCGGCCGCTTCGTCGAGCGCGGGTACGTCTACAAGGGCGCGCGTCCGGTCTACTGGTGCGTCTACGATCAGACCGCGCTGGCGGAAGCGGAAGTCGAATACAGGGAGCACACGAGTCCGTCCGTTTACGTGAAATTCCCGCTCGCCTCTGACCCGTCGGAGATCGACCCCGCGCTCGCCGGGCGGAAAGTTTTCTTCCTCATCTGGACGACGACGCCGTGGACGCTCCCGGCCAACCTCGCCATCGCCGTCAACCCGAACTTCGAGTACGCGGTGATTGAGAACGGCGCAGAGGTTTACGTCGTCGCGAGCGAACTGGCGGGGGCGGTCGCGGAGAAGTGCGGGCTTGACGCGCCGCGAATCGTCGCGCGTTTTCCGGGCGCGAAACTCGACCGCCTCGAATGTCGTCACGCGTGGCTCGAACGCAGGTCGCTCGTCATCCTCGGCGAACATGTCACGCTCGGCGGCGAGGCCGACGCCGAAACGGAACTCGATGTGCGCGAAGCGCGCGATAAATCAGTTACGGGCAAAGCCGGGACGGGCTGCGTCCATACCGCGCCCGGCCACGGCCACGACGATTTCGTGATCGGCAAGCAGTACGGGCTGGACATCTACTGCCCCGTGGATCACGCCGGGCGTTTCACCTCCGAGGTCGAGCACTTCGCGGGCGAGCGCGTGTTCGAGGCCAACGCGAAGATCGTCGAATTCCTGCGCGAGCGCGGCGCGCTGTTGTTCAGCGAAAATTATAACCACCGCTACCCGCATTGCTGGCGTTGCAAAAACCCGGTCATCTTCCGCGCCACGCCGCAATGGTTCATCTCGCTCGACGCGCGCTCGGCCGAAGCCGCCGTCGAACAGGACGAGGACGGCCGCGACATCACGAACTACACGGACAACGAAACGGACGCGCCCGAATCATTGCGCGCGGGCGCGCTGCGCGAAGTTGAGCAGAGCGTCCGTTGGATTCCGGCGTGGGGCGAAGATCGGATGCGCAACATGCTCAAGAATCGCCCGGACTGGTGCGTCTCGCGCCAGCGCGTGTGGGGCGTGCCGATCCCGGCGTTCTACTGCAAAGGTTGCAACGAGGCCATCGCCGATGCGTCGGTCATCAAACACGTCGCCGGTATCTTCGAGCGCGAAACTTCCGACGCGTGGTACGCGCGCGAGGCGCAGGAGTTGCTGCCCGCAGGATTCGCGTGCCCGAAGTGCAGCGCGACCGCGTTCACGAAGGAGACGGACATTCTCGACGTGTGGTTCGACAGCGGCTCGTCATCCGTCGCCGTGCTCGAACATTACGAGGAGTTGCACTTCCCCGCGGACATGTACCTCGAAGGCGGCGACCAGTATCGCGGCTGGTTCAACTCGTCATTGATGGTCGGCCTCGCCGCGCACGACCGCGCGCCCTATCGCACGGTGCTCACGCACGGCTGGGTGGTTGACGGGCAGGGCAAAGCGATGCACAAGTCGGCGGGCAACTCTGTCTCGCCGAACGACGTGATCAAGGGGTCGGGCGCGGAGATCATCCGACTCTGGTGCGCGTCCTCGGACTATCACGAGGACATGCGCTGCTCCGAGGAAATCCTGCAACGCGTCTCGGACGCCTACCGCAAGATGCGCAACACCGCACGCTTCGCCCTCGGCAATCTCGACGGCTTCGACCCGGCGCGCGACGGCGTGGAGACGGGCGAACTGTTGGAGATCGACCGTTGGGCGCTCGCCGAACTCGACACGGTGACGGAGCGCGTGCGCGCCGCTTACGAGGCTTACGAGTTTCACACGGTCTACCACACGCTCTACCACTTCTGCACCGTGACGCTCTCGGCGCGCTACTTCGACATCATCAAGGACAGGCTCTACACCGCCGCGCCGCGCTCCGCCGCGCGCCGCTCGGCGCAGACCGCGCTCCACCGGATCGCCGACGCCCTCGCGCGGCTGCTCGCGCCCGTGCTCGTCTTCACCGCCGACGAAATCTGGGAGAACATCCCGCGCGGCACAGGCGGAACGGAAGCGGCGCCCGCGTCGGTTCATCTCGCTGAGTTTCCGACGGTTTCCGGCGAGCGCGACGAGGAACTACAAGAGCGTTGGACGCGATTGTTTGAAATGCGTGAAGGGGTTCTGATTAAACTTGAAGCCGCCCGGAATCAAAAAGTTATCGGAAGTTCGCTGGAAGCGCGTGTTTCATTAGTAGCCACCGGCGAACACTATAAGTTTCTCAAAGAATATGAGGAACAACTGCGATACATTTTCATCGTGTCTCAAGTGTCTGTTTCAGAAGTGCACACAACTTCAGGGGCGGTCAAATCTCCGATTGCTGTTACTGTCATGGTTGAGCGCGCCGGGGGCGAGAAGTGCGAACGCTGCTGGAGCTATTCCGTGCGCGTCGGTGAATCGGCGCGCTACCCGACGGCGTGCGAACGCTGCGTCGAGGCTCTGGCCGAGATCGAGCGGGAAGGAGGCGCGGCGTGAAGGCGCGTGAGTTCAGTTGGCGCATCTGGTATCTGCTCGCGGCCTTCGGCATCTACATGGTTGACCAGATGTCGAAGGCGTGGGCGGTGCGCACGCTGCGTCTCGGCGGGGACAAGACCATCATCGGCGGCTTTCTCGATTTCGCTTACGCGGAGAACCCCGGCATCGCCTTCGGGCAGTTGCAGGAGGGCGGCTGGTGGGGGCGTTGGGCGCTGGCCGCGCTGGCCTCGGCGGCGGCGGTCGCCGTCCTCACCTACTTCTTCCGCACGCCGCGCTCGGACGACCGCATCCTCGGCGCGTGCGCCCTGCTGCTCGCAGGGATAGCGGGCAACCTGACGGATCGCGTCCGCCTCGGCCACGTCGTCGACTTCATCAACCTCCACGCGGGCGAGTACCACTGGCCGACCTTCAACGTCGCCGATGCCAGCATCTGCCTCGGCGCGGGTCTGCTCATACTCGACCTGATACTTGAAGGAAGAAAACAGAAGCAGCAGTCAACCGTCAGCAGCCAGTAATTGTTTGTCAGTCGCCGGTCGTCAGTTGTTTAGTTTAATCTTTAGTTACTTACCCGACGGCGACAAACAACTGATGACCGGCGACTGACAACTAACCAACACCGAGATGTACCCAGAACTTTTTCACATCGGCAACTTCCCCATCAATACCTACGGCGTGCTGCTGGCGTTGGCCTTTCTCGCCGCGCTGCTCGTGACGGCGCGACTCGGCGCGCGCGAGGGGTTGCCGCGCGAGCGGCTGTTCGATCTGGGGTTGTGGTTGTTGCTGGCGGCGATTGTCGGGTCGAAGGTGTTGCTGCTCGTGGTCGAGCCGGAATATCGCGCCGCGCCGCTCAGCCTGCTGTCGCTCGACTTCCTGCGTTCGGGCGGGGTGTTTTACGGCGGCTTCCTCGGCGCGGTGGTGACGGCTTACGTGCTCGTCAGGCGTTACGAATTGCCGTGGTGGCGGACGGCCGACGCGTTCGCGCCGGGCATCGCGCTCGGACAGGCCATCGGGCGGCAGGGCTGTTTCGCCGCCGGGTGCTGCTGGGGCAAGCCGACCACGCTGCCGTGGGGCGTGCGCTTCTCGGAACTCGGCCAGCAGGTGACGGGCGTGCCAATCGACGCGCACCTCCACCCGACGCAGCTTTACGAATCCTTCGCCGCGTTCCTCTTCTTCGCGCTCCTCGTCTGGCTGCACCGCCGCAAAACTTTCGACGGCCAGATCATACTCGCCTACGGCGTGCTCTACGGCGCAACGCGCTTCATCATCGAATTCTTCCGCGACGACCCGCGCGGCGACCTCTTCGGCCTGACAACGCTCACCCACCTCTCCACGTCGCAGTTAATCAGCCTGCTCGTCGGCATCACGAGCCTCGTCGTCTTCTTCATCCGTCGCCGCCACGGCGCGTCGGGCGGGGCGATGCCGGGCGGCGCGAAAGTGGCGAGCACCGCGGCGCGCGCGTGAAGAATGGACGAGAGTAACGGCGGGCACATGACCGATCACGAAGAGACGCTCATCGCGGCGAGCGACCCCGAACCGGAGGCGACGACGCTCGCCTTTCTCGCCGCCGACGCGGACGCGGGCGCGCGCCTCGACGCCTTTCTCGCCGCGCGCGTCGAAGGCGTCAGCCGCACGCGCCTCAAGCACGCCATCGAAGACGGCGACGTGCTCGTTTCGGGGCGCGCCGCGAAGCCTTCCTATAAACTTCGCGCGGGCGATTCGGTCGAACTCGAAACGCCCGCGCCGCCCGCCTCGAATTTCGCGCCCGAAGACATCCCGCTGCGAATCATCTTCGAAGACAACTCGCTCGTCGTCCTCGACAAGCCCGCCGGGTTGGTCGTCCACCCGGCGGCCGGAGTCTCGTCGGGCACGCTCGCCAACGCGCTCGCTTTCCACTTCAAGAAACTCTCCGCGAGCGCGGGCGCGACGCGCCCCGGCATCGTGCACCGTCTCGACCGCGACACTTCCGGCCTGATGGTCGTCGCCAAGACCGAGAGCGCGCACGAGCATCTGGCCGATCAATTTCGCGCGCGTGAAGTTTTCAAGTCATACGTCGCGCTCGTCCACGGGCGCGTGAAAGAGGAGAGCGGGCGCGTCGAAGAACCGCTCGCGCGCGACCCGCGCCAGCGCACGCGCATGGCGGTGGTGCGCGGCGGCCGACCCGCGCTCTCGCTCTATCGCGTGCGCCGCGCTCACGAACGCTTCACGCTGCTCGACGTGCAGATCAAGACCGGGCGCACGCACCAGATCAGGGTGCACCTCGCGCACCTCAAGCACCCCGTGGTCGGCGACAAAGTTTACAACGGAGGGCGCGATACGACCGTGGCGGACGTGCGCGTGCGCGCCGCCATCCGTGCGATGGGGCGGCAATTTCTCCACGCCGAACAACTCGGCTTTCGACACCCGCTGGCGGGCGCACCCCTGCGTTTCGACGCGCCCCTCCCCGCGGAGCTTTCGCTGATGCTTGAGGCTCTGGAATAAGCCGGGCGCGCCCGCGCGGCGCGCCCGCCCGGCACGCGTCCGGCGGGGCGGGTTTTGCTATACTGTAGCGTCGCAAACCAGGCCGCTTGAAGGCAACTGACGCTCGCCCGCGCGGCATCGAACCCTCGACGCGTGGAGGCTCAAAAGGCTCAACCTTTTCCATTCCGTCCGTTTGATTCAAATAACATGAGAACAGCCCTCTATACATTTTTGTTCGCCGCCGCGCTCGCCGTCTGCGCGCTGGCTTTCGACGCCTCCGTCTCGGCGCAGAATGCGGGACAGCAGCAGCCGCAGCAGCAGCCTACCCCGACGCCGCTGCCGCAGGAACCGGGCACGCAAGAAGGCCCTGTCTTCGCGCGCGAGGTGCAACTGCCCATCACCGTGTTCGACAAGAAAGAGCAGCCGGTCGCCGGACTCAAGGCGAGCGATTTCGTCATCTTCGAGGACAAGCAGCCGCAGCAGATCGCGAGCTTCCGCGACGAGGCGGCGGGCACGCCGATCTACGTGGCGGTCTTGATGGACATCTCCTCGTCGGCCGCCGCCAAGTTGCGCTTCGAGAAAGAGTCGGCCAAGGATTTTCTCTACACCGTCGTGCGCGTGCGCAAGGACAAAGCGGCCTTCGCCACCTTCGACGAAGAGGTCAACCTGTTACAGGATTTCACCGACCGGCTCGACAAGCTGGACACGGCCGTTGACAGCGTGAAGAAGCCGGGCACGACCACCGCGCTCTACGACGCCGTGTGGCGCATGTGCGACGAGAAGATGCGCGGCGTGACGGGGCGGCGCGTGATCGTCGTCATCACGGACGGCACGGACACTTCGAGCCGCGCGCGTCTGGAAGAAGCCATCGAGATGGCGCAACGCACCGAGACGATCATCTTCGCCATCTCCACGAAGTCCGGATTTTCGAGCGTCGTTCCCGGCGTCGAGGCGGGCACGGTCAAAGACGACGACGACAAGCGGCTCGACAAGTTGGCCGACGCGACGGGCGGCAAAGCCTTCTTCATCGGCGACCGCCTCGAACTCGAACGCGCCTTCACGCGCGTCGCGCGCGAACTGCGCGGGCAGTACATCGTCACCTACCGGCCGACGAACAAAAACTACGACGGCAGCTATCGCCGCATCGAAGTCAAACTCGCCGCCGAACGTGACGGCCTCAAAGTCCGCACTCGCCGCGGCTACACGGCCTGGGCGGATAGAAATAAATGATGAAGTAGGAACGATGAACGATGAAGTAAAAGCAAGGCGTCTTCCGTTCATCGTTCATCGTTCCTCCTTCATCGTTGCTTCCGAAAGGGTAAGTTGAAAGTAATGTTTGATCGCATCCTGTTTGTGCGCCTGTTGAGTTTTATTCTCGCGGTCGGCCTGAGCGTCGGCGGCGCGCTCGTGGGCGCGCGGGCGCAAGAAGAGCAGCAGCAGCAGGGCACGTCATGGCAGCAGCAGCAACCACAGCCCACGCCGCGATCCACGCCCGCGCGCACGACGGACGACACCACGACGCTCGACGACGACGAGATCGAGCGCGTCGATACCAGTTTGACGAACGTCATCTTCACGGCGGTTGACAAGAACAAGCGGTTCATCACCAATCTCAAGCAGGAAGACATTCGCGTGCTCGAAGACGGCGTGCCGCAACAGATTTTCACGTTCCAGCCGCAGACCGACCTGCCGCTCACGCTCGCCATCGTCATCGACACGAGCATCTCGCAGGAGCGCACGCTGCCGGAAGAGAAGGCCGCCGCGCGCGCCTTCGTGGACGCCGTGATGCGCCCCGCCAAAGACGAGGTGGCCGTGCTGTCCTTCACGGGCGATTCGACGCTCGAACAGGGCTTGACCGGCAACGCCGTGCGCGTGCGCAGCGCCATCGAGCGCGTCGAGTTTGTGCCGCCCTCCGGCTACATCGGCCGCGGCGTCACCGTCGGCGGCACGCCCCCGATCTCCGGCGACAATCAATCCACGGCCGGTTCGACCGCCATCTGGGACGCCGTCTATGCCACCTGCCACGAGGTGATGGTCGATTCGTCCGACAAGACGCGCCGCGCCATCGTGCTGCTCACGGACGGCGAGGACACCAGCAGCATGTTGAAACTCGACGAGGCCGTGCAGGAGGCGCTCAGAACCGACACGCTCGTCTTCGCCATCGGCATCGGCGACAGCTTCGGTTACAGCGGCGTGGACGAAGGCTCGCTCCGCAAAGTCACCGAGCGCACGGGCGGCCGCGCCTACTTCCCGCGCAACGAAGAAGACCTCCGCACCGCCTTCGCGCAAATCCAACGCGAACTGCGCGAGCAATTCCTCGTCGCCTACTCGCCGACCAACAAGCGGCGCGACGGTTCCTATCGCAAACTCCAAATCGAGGTCGTCAACCCCGAACTCCGCAAGCAGAACGTCAAACTCAACTACCGTCAGGGCTACTTCGCCAAGAGCGACACCGCGCCCGCGACGAGAAGGCGAAAGTAGGCGGCCGAGCGGCCAAAGTTAAAGGCCAAAGTTAAAGGGAAGACCGGCGGGCGCGTGCCTCCCGGTCTTCCCTTTCAACTTTCAGCTTGCGAACTCGTGTCCTCGCGCCTCTACCTTTCGCCGCGCGCCTCCTCCACGGTCGTTTGCAGTTCGACCGTGAGTTTACGCACGTCAACCTGATCCCACGGTTCGAGCAGGCGCAGCGTTTCGTCGAGGATGCGTCGCTGGTGTTCGGGGAAATCGGGCAGGCCCGCGACGCTGCCGAACTCGCCTTTGTAATAGACGCCGCGCGGCGGGCGCACACGTTCAATCGCCTCTTTGTCCACGGCGAGCACGATGGTCGTCACGCCCGCCGCTTCGAGCGCGCGCGCGGCCAGCCCCATCGATTGGTGGCAGAGGCGCGAGGCCGGGATGAGCAGCGCGGCCTGCGCCGAGTAACGCTTGACGCGCTCCACGAGTTGCGGCAGCGCGTTGTCGGCGAAGCGCGCCGCGCTCGGGATGAAGCCGCAGAGACTCCAGAAGACCGGGTTGAGTTGGCCGATGATGCCGTTGCCCTCAAACTCGAAGAGGCGTTCGAGCGGCACTTGCGAATTCATGTCCTGTTGGACGGCCGCCGGGTCGTAGCCGCGCGCCGCCCAGCGCAAATCCTCGGCCTCGATGAGCGTCGGGATTTCGCGGAAAGACGCGTCGCCGCCGGGGATGCTCGTGTCGAAGGGTTCGGAGCCGTCGATGTACGCGCCCGCCGAAGTGATGAGCGCGAGGTTGAGCATGGGCAGCGCGCGCCGCGCCGGTGTGAACGGCGCGCGCTCGTTCACGACCCACGGGTAATGCTCGCCGATGTCGTCGCCGCGCATCTCGTTGATCCGCTTCCAACGCTGGTAGCTTTCGCGCCACTCGCCGATTCCCTCAATCGTTTCCACCAAGAGTCTCCTTCGGAGTAAGTTTCAAGTTTCAGGTTTCAAGTTTCAAGTTTCAAGTCTGAATGTTCCTGTTCTTTAACTTGAAACCTGCAACCTGAAACTTGAAACTTAATTTCGGTTGCGCCGCGCGATCAAGATGAACGCCACGACGGCGGCGAGCATGGCCGTCGTCATCGCGGCGACCGAATAGCCGTGCAGGCTGTTGAAGGCGAGCCGCAGCGGATCGCCCGCGGCCACTTCGTCAATCGGGCGTCCCATCGCGACGCGGAGCGCAGCCATGCGCGCGGCGACAACCCAGTGACCGGCGGCCGTCGCCAGCGCGACGAGCGCGAGCGCGAACACTTCCACAGTCCACGCGTGCTTCGTCGCCGCGCCTCTTCCGCGCGCGAACGCCGTCGCCAGAAGCGCCAGCGCGATGACGAAGCCGCCGACGTTCACGATCCCGATGGTGCGCGTGACGATTGCGCCCGCCAACTCACGCGCGGGGAGCACGGCGAACGCCGACGGCGCGACCGCGAAACTGAAGAAGACCGCCGCCCCGAGCCACACGCCGAGCAGCAACAAGCGCGCGTCGCCGAGCGCATTGGACGCCGCGCCTGTTGCGCGCCCCGCCGCTTCGTCCGCCCGTGCGCGGGCGACGTTCCCGGCGGCCGCCCCCGTGTTGTGTTCGCCGAGCTTCGCCTCCATCAATCGTACTCCATCACTTCCGGCAGCAGCCTGATCGTCGGCAACTGCATTTCCGGCATCGCCAACTCGCGCGGGTCGGCCACGCTCGCGAGCCACGCGAGGGCGTGGTCGAGTTGCGCTTGATAATCCACGAGGTCGAGCGACATGAAGCAGGGCGTCCCCAAACGCGCAAACTTCTCTTTCGCCATCAGGTACATCCGTCGCGCCGCCCCGCGCCGCCCGATTTCCAGATGATGAAAGGCCACGGCCGACTGGATCATCGCCTGCAAAAAAAGTTTCTCCCGCGGCCCGGCTTCGTCCACCCAGCGCGCCTCCCAGGCGTCGTGCGCCGCGTGAAACTCGCCCGCGTTGTAAAGATCAATCCCCGCCAGATAATCGCCGGGGTAGGCGGCGGCGTGCTCCGCCGTGTAGGCCGCGCCTGCGCTGTTTTCCATTTCAGACATTATAGCCCATTGCGGATTTCGGAATGCGGATTGCGGATTAGAAAACACGCTGCTGCTTTTTAATCCGCAATTCGCATTCCGAAATCCGCAATCACCCTGTTTCCCAATCGCGCTTCAACAAAAGTTCCTCGATGCGATAAGAGTGGAGCATGTCGTGGAGCGCGAGGTGGCGGAACATGATGAAGACGGAATAATGCGCGTACTCTGGGTGTTCGGCCGTGCGCTGCCAGTCCTCGGCCGTCAAGTCCCGCAACTCTTCGACGAGTTGCGCGCGCTCGCGCGTGAAGCGTTCGAGCGCGTCGTTCAAATTCAACTTGAGCAGCGCGCCCGCCTCGTCGTCCGCGCCCGGCTGGTACGGCGTGATGCGCGGCTGCGGGTCGTTCAACATCAACTCAAGGCGCGTCGTAAACATCGGCTGCACCTCGGCCAGATGGCACGCGTGCTCGTGCACCGACCACTTCTCCGGGCGCGGCCTGCGCTTCAACACCTCCGGCGCGACTTCCCGCACCAGCGGCACGATCACGCACGGCGCGTTATCCAACATCGTGATAATTGACTCTGGATTATCCATTTTCGTCCCTGACAAGTGAGCAGTGAACAGTGAGCAGTAAAAACAGTTTTCGTACTGCTCACCGCTTACTGCTTACTGCTTACCCCTTCAATATCGCGGCACGCGGCGGTCAACTTCACAAGACCAACGCTCGATGCCGCCCGCCAGATTGACCATCTTCGTAAAACCCTGCCCCGCGAGATAGGCGCAGACCTGCGCGCTGCGAATTCCGTGGTGGCACATCACCACGATCTCTTCCTCCGCGTCGAGCGCGGCAGCCCACTCCTGAAAACGGCTGAGCGGCAAAAGCTCCGCGCCCTCGACGCGCGCCAGCTCAAATTCCTCCGGCTCGCGCACGTCAATCAGACGCACGCGCTCGCCGCGTGCGACGCGCTCCGCAAACTCCGACGGGGTGGCCGTTTTGTAGTTCATCAAAAAATTGTCCGCTGTGCGCGGTTAGTAGTCCGTGGTTCTCATACAAGTCGCGAAAGATAGAATTGAACAACTAATCTCGAACTCCTGACAACTGACCGCGCACGACAGACTACTGACGGTTGTGACCGAGCCGCGCGGCCAACACCTTTGCGGCGGTCGCGCCCGCGCCCGTCGCGCTGCTGACGGTGGGGCTCAGCGGGTTGGAGATGTCGCCGATGGCAAACACGTTCTCGACGCTCGTCTCCTGCGCGCTCGTCACCGCGACGTAGCCGCGCGCGTCTTGTTCCAACTGGCCGCGAAACAGTTCGTCGTTCGGCTGGACGCCGACGCGCACGAGCACGCCGCCGACGGCCATCTGAAAAGGCTTGATCGCGCCGCGCCGCAAAATCTCTATCGCCTCGACGCGCTCCGTGCCGATGATGCGTTGCGCTTCCGACTCCGTGAAGATCGTGACGCAATGCTCCGAGCGCAGGCGTTCGATAAACTCGGCGCGCGCCGACAGGCGTTTGCCGCGATGGACGAGCGTGACGGTCGGGCAAACTTCCGCCAGCAAGAGGGCATTCTCCGCCGCCGCGTCGCCGCCGCCGACGACGCACACGTCCTGCCCCGCGAGCAGTTCGCGGTCGCGCATCACGGAATCGACCACGCCGCGCCCCGCCAGTTCGGCCTCGCCCGGAATCCCTAAGCGACGACGCCTGACGCCCGTCGCGAGCATGAGGCCGATTGACTGCAACTCTTCGCCGCTCCTGAGCGCGACGCGTTTGGCTCTCAGGTCAACACTCTCGATCTCGGTTTCAGTCCACAGGTCAAACTCCGCGTCTTCGATCTGCGCGGCGAAGATGTCGCGCAACTCGCGCCCGTTCGCCGCGCGCAGGCCGAGGTAATTATTGATGGGGTTGTAGACGTTCAGCAGTTGCCCGCCCACCTCCGCGCCCGCTTCGAGCACGAGCGCGTCCAGCCCCAACTCCTCGCACCAGAGCGCGGCCGACAGGCCCGCCGCCCCCGCCCCGATGATGATCACGTCGTACATAAAAAACTGTGCTTTGCCGGTCGTCCGTGGCCGGTCGCCCGCTCGAATCTTCAACCACCGACGCACGAATCACGATCCAACTGACAACTGATCACGCACGGCCGGCGATTCCGCCCCCCCGCGCAGGGCGGCGCGCACGTGGTCTGCGATCTTTTCGGGCGCGAGGCTTGAGGCGCGGAGCGTGCCGTCGCCGTCAACGAAGTTGAAGGCCGAACTGAGTCCCTCGGTGTCGAGTTGCCAACGCGCCTCGCGGTTCTGCTCCATCCGGTCGAGCCGCGCGACGAGCGGCGCAAAGTCGGGTCGCGTGATGCGCGGGCGCATCACCGTCTCCGCCCAGGAGTAATAGGGATAGTCTACGCGGTAGCCCCAGCCGTCCGGGAGCGGGATCGCGATGAGATAGACGCGCCCGCGCGCGTGCTCGGTGATGGCCGTGAAAGGCGCGGCGTGACGCGTCGGCGTGAAACCCTTCACGCCGTAGAGGTCGCGGCCGAGGGTGATGAAAGACAGACCCGTCTCTGCGTCCTCTTCCACGCGCGACGCGCCGCTCGCGAAACTCTCCAGCGACGCCTCGATCTTCTCCCACTCGTCGTGCCACAGGTGCTCGTAATAATTCGTGCGCGTGACGACGCGTTCCACTTCGGGCAGCGCCAGCGCGTAGGCGCGTGCCTCGTCCACCGCCGCGCCGCCGGACAGGTGGCGCGCGAGCGGCGAGGCGACCCCGGCATCCGGCACGAAGCCGTCGCCGCCCTGCAAGACGAGGCTCGCGCGAATCGCCTGCGCGCCCGTGTTCGCGGAGAAGTCGCCCGCCTCGGCGGCGGCGACAAGGGCGGCGCGCAGGTCGAGAGCGCGCTCGCCCGTGAGCATCGTCCAGACGGAGAGCACGCCGTCCGTATCGAAATGGTTGTTGGTAACGAGTTCCAGCCCTCGCGTCAACTCGGCGCGCGCGGGCGAGGCGACGACGTTCAAAGCGATCTCGGTCGAACTGTCCGCCTTGACCGAGGCGTGCGTCTCGTTGCCCTGCCAGTGTGAGAAGTGGACGCTGTTCGGGACGAGACCGTCAACCGAGAGTTTCGGCACGTCCTCCATGCCCGCGTGATAATACTCGAAGCGCATACCCGGTGACTCCTTTCCTCCGGCCCGTGGGAATGAGTTTCAAACCTTTTCAAGCGGAAGTGTAGCGCAAGAGGAAGGGATGAGGGATGAGGGATGCTTAACTCTCTTGAGCGACTTCTTGTTCATCCCTCATCCTTCATCCTTCATCCCTTTCCTTGTTGATTCCTTCCAGCTTGACGTGCTCGTTCAGGCGGGTGATGACCATCGCCTCGCGCACTTTGAAGCGGCAGGAGAGCGCGGTCTTGTCGTCGCGGCCGTGTTCGCCCTCTTCCTTGTACCAGAATTGGCAGTTGGTGCAGTCGCCGTTCCAGCAAAAGTCGCCGTAGGAGATGCTGCGCATCGAGAGGAACTGGAAGCAGCGCAGCAGGCGATTGTTCTCCGGCACTTCCACGCGACGACCGAGAATTTCAATCGTCACAAGTCGCTCGTATGGCTCGAAAAGATCATTGTCAATCAAGAGGGTTTCGACTCCGCCCTTCCCGCCGGCCTTCGGTAAAACTTTGCGCGGAAGTATAACCGTCAAAAGCGGTGAATCGTAAATTGTAAATCGTGAATAGAGAAAGCCTGCTTCTTTCTATTCACGATTGACGATTCACGATTTACGCGTCTTGGCGATTTACGATTCGCGCGTGATGGCTGCTAAACTAGACGCGACAAGGGAGGTCAGAACAAACATGGGAATCGTTATTTATGTGAAGCCGGGTTGCCCCTATTGCCAGCAGGCGCGCGATCATTACAACTCGCGTGGGGTGGCCTTCACCGAGTACGACGCGCAGAACGACCGCGCGCGCCGCGCGGAGATGCTCGCCTATTCGGACGGCGACCCGACCGTGCCGTGCATCGTCGAAGACGGCCGGTACGCCGGTTCGGGCTGGGGCACGCCCCCGCGTGGTTGAACGGTGCACGACTAGGGCCGGCCGTGCGCCGGACGAAAAATTCAGGGTAGAAGGTCAAGGGATAAAGGCGGAAGGGAGAGGCGTTCAAGCCGGACGAAGTTTTCCCCCTCCACTTTCGCCTGTGCCCTTTTCCCGTTTTTATCTTTGCCATCCCCCCCACCTTCGGAGTTAAGATAGTAACCATCAATGCTAGGTTCAACTCTGCTCAACTACCGGATCACGGAAAAACTCGGCTCAGGCGGGCAAGGCACAGTTTACAAGGCCGTCGATACCAGACTCGGACGCACGCTCGTCCTCAAAGTGCTGTCGCCCGAATTGACTTCACGCGAATCGAATCTCAAACGTTTCGAGCGCGAAGCCCAACTCGCCTCGTCGCTCGACCACCCGAACATCTGCATCATCTACGGCCTGCACGAAGAGGGCGGGCTGCACTTCATCACGATGCAGTACATCGACGGCAAGAACGTGCGCCAACTCGTCAAGGGTCGCCCGCTCGAACTCCGCAGCGCGATCTCGATCACCATGCAGGTGGCCGACGCGCTGGCCGCCGCCCACGCGCGCGGCGTCATCCACCGCGACATCAAGGCGGGCAACGTGATGGTGACGAAGAACGGCACGGCCAAAGTGCTCGACTTCGGCCTCGCCAAACTGCTCGACGAGAACAAGCCGAGCAGCAGCGGCTCGAAGGCCGACCAGCACTTGACCGAGATGGGCGTGCCCTACGGCACGGCCACCTACGCCGCGCCCGAACAGGCGACGGGCGCGCACGTCGATCACCGCGCCGACATCTTCTCCACGGGCGTCCTCTTATACGAGATGCTCGCGGGCATCTGGCCGTTTCAGGGCAAGACGAACGTCGAGGTGCGCTACGCCGTGCTGCACGACACGCCCGCCCGCATCGCAGAATTTCGACAGGACGCGCCGCCGCGCTTGCAGGAGATACTCGACCGCGCGCTCGCCAAAGACCCGAAGGATCGTTACCAGCGCGTGGCCGAACTGCGCGACGATTTGCGCGCCGTCAAACGCGAACTCGCCGTGGCGGGCGCGTCCGCTCTCGACACGACCGACGAGTTTGAACCCGTCGCGCCGCGCCACCAGTCGAGCAGCAATTCCTTCGGCCGCACCTTCCGCCGCTGGCTGCGCAACATCGCCGGCACGGAGACGCCCTCGACGGCGCAGTCAACCAGCGCGCCGCCCTCTTCGCGCAACATCTCCACCGCGCCGCACCGCTCCGACAATGAGACGCAGCACGGCACGAACGTCTCCGACTCCGCGCAGAAGTCCATCGCGATTCTTCCCTTCCGCAACTTGAGCGGCGACGCCGAGGTCAGCTTCTACGAATTCTCGCTCGCCGATGCCGTCATCACGGAACTCGCGCGGCTGCGTTCGCTCGTGGTGCGCCCGTCGTCGCTGATCGTGAAGTATCAGGGGCAGGAGCGCGACCCGCGCGAGATCGGCGAGGAATTGAGCGTCGGCGCGGTGCTCGCCGCCTCGTTCCTGCGCGCGGGCGACAAACTCCGGGTCAACGCGCAACTGCTCGACGTGGCTTCGGGCGACCTGCTCTGGTCTGACCGCATCGACGCCACGGCCGAAGACATCATCGCCGTGCAGGACACCATCGCGCATCGCATCGTCGAGGGCCTGCGCCTCGAACTGAGCACGGCCGAGCGCGACGGGCTGGCGCAGCGCGCCACCGCCAACGCCGACGCTTACAACATCTACCTGCGCGGGCGCGACGCGATGGGGCGTTACATTTATCACACGCTCGCCAACGAGGATGTCGAGGAGGCCATCGAGGATTTCAAACGCGCCATCGAACTCGACCCCAACTTCGCCCTCGCCTATTGCGCGCTCGGCGGCTGCTACGCCAACCGCGTCATCAAATCGATGGGCGACTTCGAGGACTACGAGCGCGCCGAAGAAGCCTTCCGCAAGGGTCTCGACATCGACCCGAAGATCATGGAAGCGCGCATGCACATGGTCTTCATTTATCTGGCGCGCGGCGAGAAGGCCAAGGCTCGCGCGGCGGTCGAGAACCTGCGCCACGAAGCCACGAACGATGTGGGCGTGCAGTTCGTCGCCTCCTACCTCTATCGCCTCGACGGCGATTACGAACGATCTTTGCGCAGTCTCGACCGCATGCTCAGCCTCAACCCGGCCGAGCGCGTCGTCGTGAGTTACAACCGCGCGCGCGTCCTGATGTATCAGGGGCGCATGGACGAGGCCATGCGCGCGCTCGACGAAGGCGCGCGGATCGAACCCGATCATCCTTTCGTCCGCACCTTCCGCGCCGTCGCCCTCTACCGGCAGGGCAAGTCGGCGGAGGCGGCGGAAATTTTGCGCGACGTGCTCGACACGCATCCCGAGATGGACGGCATCCGCCCGCACTACGCCATCGCGCTCAGCAAACTCGGGCAGCACGAGGCGGCGCGCGCGCAGTTGACCGAGCGCGTCAAGGAAGTGGCCGAAGCGGATCACGACGCGCCCTACTGGATCGCCACCGCCTATGCCGTCGAGGGCATGCGCGATCAGGCGTTCAAGTGGTTGGAGCGCGCCATCAACCGGGGCAACGAGAATTTGCCGTGGTTCAGGGCGAACCCCGAATGGGCGACGCTCAGAGACGACCCGCGCTTCGAGATGTTGATGGGGCGCATCGAGAAATCGCACGCGCAGGCGCGCGTCGGAGTGGAATGAAGTGAAGCTGGGAAACGCGCTCGTGAAATTTAATCTTGCATCCTGCCTGATCGTCGTCGGGATAATGATCGCAGGGTTGGCGCTCACGGGTTTCGCTCAGGCCGGGAAGGCCGAACAGGAGCCTCCGGTATTCCCCCGGATCGCATACGACGAGCGGGCTTGGAAAGAGTTTGAATCAACTGACGGTGGCTTCATCGTCGCTTTCCCCGGCAAGCCCGGTTTCAAAGTCCACACCGTGCAGACCCGCGCCGGCGCGCTGGCGAACCACACCCACGGTTTGGACATCGGAGTCGCCTTCTTCGCGGCCAGCTACGCCGACACGCCTCTCCCCGTACCGGCGGGTGATAAGGAATTAATCAATCGCGCGCTCGACGCGGCGCGCGACAATGCACTCTCGGGCACAGGCGGCCAGCTTATTAGCGAAGAGCCGATCAATCTCGACGGCTACATCGGGCGGAGTTTTTTTTATAGCAGCCCCAACGGCAGCCTGACTCACAACCGGAGCTACGTCGTCGGCAACCGGCTGTATCAACTGCTCATCATCTCCGACGACTATCGCAAAGCCCCGGCGGAAGATCGGAAGTTTTTCAAAGGTCTCACCGACCGATTTTTCGCTTCGTTCAAGTTGACCCGGAAAGCCTATTAGCATCAAAAAGGGTAGGTACGAAGTAAATGAAAACCTTCGTCATCGGCGACGTACACGGGCGGCGCGCGCAGTTGAATCAACTCGTCGGGATGCTCCCGCGCGACCCCGAGCGCGACATGCTCGTCCTGCTCGGCGACATCATCGACCGCGGCGAGGACGTGCCCGGCACGGTCGCCGATGTGGTGCGGTTGCGCGACGAACAGCCGGAGCGCGTGCTCTGCCTGCGCGGCAATCACGAGCAGATGTTGCTCGACTTCGTCGAAGACGGCGCGACGCTCTGGCTGCACGCGGCCGTCGGCAGCGAGTGCACGTTCCAGCAGTACACGGGCAAGCCCTTGCGCGTGCGGAGCGAGCAGGACTTCGCCACGTTGCGCGCGGAGTTTACGGCCGCCGTCCCGCCCGCGCACGTCGAGTTTTTTCGCACGCTCCCGCTCTTTTACGAAGACGATTACGCGCTCTACGTCCACGCCGGTTTGCCGGGCGGCGCGCACCCGCGCGACACGCCCCCGCAGCAACTTCTCTGGTCGCGCGACGGCAATTTCTTTCGCAACTACGCGGGCAAGCCCTGCGTCTTCGGCCACACGCCCGCGCCGCTCCTCCCCTTGCGCGGGCGTCTCGGCCGCCACGGCATCTACATCTCACACAGCGCCATCGGCATCGACAGCGGCTACATCAACTCGTCGCCCCTCAGTTGTCTCCAACTCCCCGAATGCATGCTCTACCAGACCTTCGCCGACGGCCACACCGCCACGCACCACCTGACCGCCTTCATGCCCGAACCCCTGCGCGCGATGCAGAAAAAGTGCGCGCCCGAACGGCGGCCTCAAGCCGAAATTTAAGCAGCCGCTCATCGCCGAATGCGCCCGCAAAACGGAGCGACCGCTTGAACCCCAAGCAGCGTGGGCATCAACTTACCGCCGGCCGCCTTCCGAAACTGCGGGCAAGACGGCGACTGAGTTAATTGACTTGTGTGCGGGTGTCGAGAAACTTCAGGCGCGGCGTTCGAGGATGAGGCTCGCGATTGAACGGAGCAGGGGCGCGCTTCTTTCGCCCTGCGAGAGCGCGTCGAGCGCTTGCAGGTGGAAGGCGCGTGCGCGTGCGCGCGCTTCCTCAAGTCCGTGAAGCGCGGGGTAGGTGGCCTTCTGCGCGCGCGCGTCTTTGCCGGGCGTCTTGCCCAGAGCCTCTACGGTGGCCGTCACGTCAAGTAGATCGTCCGTGATCTGAAACAGGAGGCCGAGCGCGGCGGCGTAGTCGCTGACCGACCGGAGTTCGCGCTCAGAAGACGCGCCCGCGACGAGCGCGCCCGCGCGCGCGGCGGCGACGATGAGCGCGCCCGTTTTGTGTTGGTGGATAAGATCGAGTTCGGCGGCCGTCACGTCGGCGCGCGACTCGGCGGCGAGGTCGTGCGATTGCCCCGCGACCATTCCGGCGGGCGTCCCGGCCGCACGCGCCAGTTCCGCCACGAGCCGCACGCGCACGCCCGCGTCGAGCGCGTCGTCTTCGGCGATGATCTGGAAGGCGAGCGCCTGCATCGCGTCGCCCGCGAGGATGGCCGTCGCCTCGCCGAATTTGATGTGACAGGTGGGACGCCCGCGCCTCAAGTCGTCGTCGTCCATCGCGGGCAGATCGTCGTGGACGAGCGAGTAAGTGTGGATGAGTTCAAAGGCGCAGGCCGTGTCGATGAGACTGTCGGGGTGCGCGCCGAACGCCTCGCCCGTCGCGAGCACGAGCGCGGGGCGCAGCCGCTTGCCGCCCGCGAAGAGACTCCAACGCATCGCCGCGTGTACCGCCACCGGCGCGGCGGTCGCGGCGGGCACGAGGTCGTCGAGCCGCGCGTCGATGATCGTGCGCGCACGCTCCAGATACGCCCACGCCTCCGCGGCGGCGTCTCCCGCCTCCGCGCGCGCTCCGGGAGCCGTGTCAGAAGACGCTCTCATCATCCTCCGCGTCTTTCGCGTCGCCTGCCGGAGCGTCGAACTCATCGCCGCCGAGCGCGCCCACGACGCTCACGCGCCCTTCGTCGCCCTCGCGCTGCAACAACACCTCGATGCGCCGCTCCGCCGCCTGCAAACGCTCCTGACACTCGCGCGACAGGCGCACGCCCCGCTCGAACAGTTCCAGACTCTTCTCCAACGGCAACTCGCCGCGCTCCAACTCGCGCACGATCTTCTCCAACGCCGCCAGCGACGCCTCGAAGTTCTGATTCTGCGCTTCCGCTTTCTTCATTTTCATTTTAACGGGATACTTAATTCACTCCGGCTTGAATGTACCGCAGGATACTCACCACCGCAGACACGGAGAACCCAGTTGAAGCACAGAGGAAAGTAACACTGAATTTGAGATCACAGATGTGAGACTGGTCTTCTCCGTGTCTGCCCTGCGCCCTTCATGTCTCTGACACGAACGCTCTCCGTCTTTCACTTACCCGTCATCGGGAACGTCCGCGCCACCTGCTCCGCCACACGCGCCGCCAGATCGTCGCTCTTGACGGAGACGATCTTCCACTCCGTCTGTCCTTCGCCACTGCCCCTTAAACCAAACTCGACCGGACGTTCGTAGACCTGATAAATCACCGTCGCCGTCCGGTTGTCGCGTTCGCCCGCCAGCGTCTTCGTCTCGCCCAGACGCGACAGCGCGACGGCGCGCACGAAGAACGGATAGTCGCGCGCGCCGCCCCGCTCCGCGAGTTGTTTCGTCTCGGCCATCAACACGCCGCGCACCTGTTCGCGCACGCCCGGCAACCACACCTGCGCGTTTTGCGCGATCTGGCGACGCACCTGCGGCGGGATGTTCAGCGAATCGTCCGCGCCGCGCACGCGCTCGATCACCTGCGGCACGACGCTCCGGCTCACCGCTTCCACGTCAACCAACTCTTCAAACGCCCGCTGGTCGTCCAACTCCGCCGCCTCCACCGCGAGCGCGAGCGTGTAAGTCGGGCCGCTCTTGAAACTCTGCCACCACCACCAACCCGCGAGGCACAGCAGGAGCACGACCGACGCGAGCGCGGCGCCTGCGACGGACAACACGCGTCGTCTCCGACCCTGCACGCGCCGCGCGCGCAACTGCCCGCGCCCGCGCGCGACCGACGCGTCCCTGTCTTCCGGCGGCCGCTCATCGACGTTGACGACGATGCGACTGCGCCGTCCCTTCTTCGCCCTCTCTCCCGGCACGGTGGACATCAATTCTCGCCCTCCACTCCCTCGACGCGGCACTTGAGCGCGCCCTCGCCCAGCCGCACGCGCAGCCCCTCGCCGACGCGCACGCGCCCGGTTGAACGCACCACGCGCCCCCGCGCGTCCTGCACGAGCGCGTAACCGCGACCGAGCACGCCGAGCGGCGACAGCGCATCGAGCGAAGCGACCGCGACTTCCAGTTGCGCCCGCGCCGTATCCAGACGCGCCCCGAAGTTCGCATCCAGCGCGGCGCGCGTCACGGCGAGGCGCACGCGCCCCTCACTCGCGCGCGTCGCCGCTCGCACGGGCGACAACTCTCGCGCCACCCGCTCAAACTTCCGACGCGCGAGTTCCCGCGCCCGCGCCATCGCGGTTTCCAGCCGCCGCGCGAGTTCGTCCGTCTCGCGCCGCGCTTCGCGCAGGCGTTCGCGCACCTCGTCGAAGCCTTCCGAGCTCACCGCCTCGCGCACGCGCTCGCGCTCGATGAGCAGGCGATACTCGACGGCGCGCGCCAGATCGCGCGCGAGCGTCAACACGATGGCCGTCATCTCGTCCTCGCGTGCGGCCACCAACTCGGCCGCGGCCGAAGGAGTCGCCGCGCGCACGTCGGCCGCGAAGTCCGCGATGGTGAAATCCGTCTCGTGCCCGACCGCCGAGATCACCGGAATCCGTGAAGCGCGAATCGCGCGCGCCACCTCCTCCTCGTTGAACGCCCACAAGTCCTCGCTCGACCCGCCGCCGCGCCCCACGATGATCGCGTCGATCAAGTCTGCGGTGCGCCCCTCGCGCTCGGCTCTCAGGTGATGCTCATTCAAAGACCTGATCGCGCGCGCGACTTCCGCGCCCGCTCCCGCGCCCTGCACGCGCGTCGGCGCGACGAGGACGTTGACGGTGCGCGTGCGGCGCGTGATGACGTGGATGATGTCGCGGATGGCCGCGCCCGTGGGCGACGTGACGACGCCGACGCGGCGTGGCAGGAGCGGCAACGGCCGCTTCAACTCTTCCGCGAACAACCCTTCGGCTGCGAGCCGGTCGCGCATCTGCTCGAAGGCCACGCGCAGCGCGCCCGCGCCGACGGGGTCGAGTCCCTCGACGAGCAACTCGTACTCGCCGCGCGGCTCGTAGACGGTGATGCGCCCGCGCGCGCGCACCTGCAAACCGTCCGACGGGCGAAAGCGGATGCGCCCGTTGACGCCGCGAAAACATTTCGCGTGAAGTTGCGCGCCTTCGTCCTTGATCGTGAAATACCAGTGGCCGGAAGCGGCGGCCTTGAAGTTTGAAATCTCGCCCTCGACCCACACGGCCGTGAAACGATTCTCCAACGCCCCGCGCACCTGCGAAGTCAACTCCGACACCGACAGCGGGCGTCGCTCCGTCTCGTCGAACAGGGATAACAGCAGAGGGCTTTTCATCAGTGGGATGGTAACACCCGCCGCCGCGCCTTTCCACAATGTGCGAATTAATTTGACCGCGAAGTTGCGCTCGGCACTACCGGGCTCAGGCGCACGACCGCGCCCTCGCGCGCGACGCGCACGCGCACCCGCCCGCGCGTGGCGGCGGCGGTCGTGGCGTAGCTGACGGTGTAAGAGGTGCGCAGTTGCGCGACGATGTCGTCGTAAGCGAGTTGGAGTTCGTCGAAACGGCGGACGGGGTAATAGACGCCGCCGGAGACGCTCGCGAGTTTGCGCCCTTCCTCGTCGGCGCGCGAGGTGAGCGACAGGTATCTGGTGCGCGTCGGGTCGAGCGTGATCGCGGCGGCGGGCGCGCTCGCAGCGGGCATGAGGCCGGAGGGGATGTAGAGCGGGTAGATGACCGCGCCGGTTTCGATGACGGTTTCGAGGATGTAGGGGAAGGGGATGAATGAGCGGTTGTCGTCGCCGTCGGAGATGACGACGACGGCCGTGCGCTCGTCGCGCAGCGGCTTCAAAGTCTCGACGAGCGTGTAGGCGAGCGCGTCGTAGAGCGCGGTGCCGCCGCCCGCGTCGATGTCCTTGATGCGCTGCGCCAAGAGGCTCCGGTCGGTCGTAAAATCGGAGATGAGTTGGATGTCGTCGCGGAAACTGATGATCGCGATTCTGTCCTGCGGGCTGACCGTGTTGACGAAGGCGAGCGCGGACTTTCTGACGAAGTCCAGACGCTCCTCGACGCTCCCCGACACGTCTAAGAGCAGCACGAGATTGAACGGCGTGCGCGCGGGCTCGACCGCCAGCACCTCGCGCACGGCTTCGCCCTCCGAGACGCTGAAGTCTTTGCGCTCAAGCCCGGCAATCGCGCGCCCCTGCCTGTCCGTCACGTTCGCCGTCACGCGCATCAACTGCGGCGCGATTTCGCGCGCCGTGGCGGCGCGCTCGCCCTGCGGCGCGACGGCGAGCACCGGCGCGCCCCCGCGTGGCGGCGGCAGCGTCCGCGCGTACTCGCCCACGAAGCGCGGCGTGATCTTGCGGACGGCTTCGATCAAATCCTGATTGCCGCTCCTGATGATGGCGCGCGCCGCCTCGGTCAGCTGCCGCTCGCGCAAATCGGCGGGCACGCTTGCCGGATCGACGCCGAAGAGAATGACACCGCGCTCCGTCTCGAAATCCAACTTGACCCGCTGGTCGCGCTTCGCGTTCTTGTCGCCGAAGCGTCCCGACACCTCGAACCGCCCGCCGCGCTTCTCCTCAACCTTCCCCAACTCCGTCTCGCTATAAAAACGCGGGCGGCTCGCCGTCCAGCGAAAACTGTAGCGCAAAGAATCCAGCGGCACGTCGGCGCGAATCGTCCCCGTATCCGTCGCCGCCTCGACCTCGCTCAGAGACCCCGATACGTCAACCGCCCCCGCGCGCGTCTCCACCTTCACGCGCGCGCGGCGCGGCACGCGTAAAAACAGATCGACGCGGTCGCGCTCGCCGCGCCCCTCCCTGACTTCGACCTCCACGCGCCCGCCCTCCGCCAGCGTCCGCACGTCCGACTCCTGCACGGCCGCCCCCGGCGACTCCGCCTTGAGCGACACGCGCCTCAGTTCCTCGCCCTCCCCGGCCGCCACGACCGTCACGCGCCCGCTCAAATTCTTCACCGACACCAACACGGCCGCGCCCGCCGTCGCCTCCAACTCACGCTCCAACCCCTGCGCCCGGCATACCGCCGACTCCGCTGTACCGCCGACGCCCAAACACAGCGCCGACAGGCACAACGCACGAAGCAACATCAGCTTAGTCATTTGGAAACACGCCTCGAAAGATTCTGAAGGAAAACCGTCGCGGGGAGCCGGCACGCGCCGTAATCTTGCCGAATCAGCGCGCCATCGGTCAAGCAGGGAGATTGCCGCCGGCAAACGCGTCGCCGGGCACATTTCTTGCAGTTTACCGCCGCTACCTGTACGATGCGCCGCGCGAGCCTTTGCACGCGCGAGACCCCATACGAAAACCCGGTTCATGCCCTCGACCCGCGACAGCGAAAATTCAGGGAAAGCAACGAAGCGCACAAATGCGCCGGCCGCATCCGAGTTGCCGTTGAGGCCCCCGCTCAAATGGGCCGGGGGCAAGCGTTGGCTCGCCCCCATCATCCGGCCTTACTGGCAGCCTCACCGGCACAGGCGTTTCGTCGAACCGTTCTGCGGCGGGCTGGCCGTCACGCTCGGCCTTCGTCCCCAATTCGCCTTACTGAATGACGCCAATCCCCACCTGATTAATTTCTACGAGTGGCTCAAAAAACCCTTCCCCGTAACCATCGAAACGCGCAACGACGAGGCCGTCTATTACACCCACCGGGATCGTTTTAATAAACTCATCAAGAACGGGAAACGGCGCAGCCGGGAAGCCGCACAGTTGTTTTACTATCTCAACCGGACGTGCTTCAACGGGTTATGCAGGTTCAACCAGAGCGGCGAATTCAACGTCCCGTTCGGCACTTACGCCGCGAACCTCAGATATGCCGGAGACTTTGACAGGTATCGCGCCGTATTCAGTTCGTGGGAGTTCGCAAATCTGGACTTCGAGGAATTAGACATTGCGAGCGACGATTTCATCTACGCCGACCCGCCCTATGACGTGGACTTCACCGCGTATAGCCGGGGCGGATTTTCGTGGGAAGATCAGAAGCGCGCGGCCGAGTGGCTGGCCGCCCATCCCGGCCCCGTCATCTTGTCTAATCAAGCGACGCCGAGAATCAAAAAATTGTACAAGAGCCTCGGGTTCAAGCTTAAGTTTTATGATGCCCCGAGAAGAATAAGCTGCACCGGAGATCGGACGGCGGCGTGTGAAGTGCTGGCCGTCAAAGGTCTCTGACGTTTCAGGACGGGGACAGGAAGAGCCGCGCCGCACGGCAAAGAGTTTCTGTTGAAGAATGCGTCGCCCCGCGACGCACTCACCCTCCCGGCAAACAACCCGCTCGTCTTTCCCGCCGCCTCCGCCTCCGGGTTGGCAGACCGGGCGCGGCCAACTAAAATCATCTCTCCCCTGCCGGAGCGAAAGGCTCGCGTGCGACAAACCTTGTTCCGTGAAAGTGAATCTCAGTCTGCGGTTCGACGTTTCGGGCGCCGTTTTCCCCTCCCCGAGTTGATTGCCGACTTATGACGTTCGACAAGACAAAATTTCTTCTGATCTCCGTCGTCTCGCTCGCGACGCTGGCCTCGGTCGCCGCCATCGTCCCGCTCCGACCCTACGGGGTCGCGCGCCGCAGTCTGTTCGCGGAGGAGCGCACGCCGCAACCTGCGCCCGCGTCGCTTGTCTCTTCGACGGCGAAGACGGCTCCCCTCACGACAACCGCCGGGACGACCGAGACGACGACGGCAGCCAGCGCGCCTGCCTTAACCGCGCCCGCCGCGGAGCAAAACCGCGTGTACAAGGATAGCCTGCGTTGGACGTTCGGCGGCAAGCAGCAGCGCGGGTGGTCGATCTACGTCCCGCTGATTCAACGCCTGATCGGCACGGACGACGACGCCGCGAGCGAAGGCTTCGCCGCCAGCCTCGCGCGCTGGCAAAAACGCGCGGGACTCGGCGCGAGCGGCGTGCTCGACGAGGCCACGCTGATGCGCATGGTCTCGACGTGGCAGTCGCAACGGCTTAAAAACCGGACGTACCCGCAGCCCGATCAACTCCTCACCGTTCCCGCCGCGGAGTTTTGGGACTCGTCGCGCGCCGAAGACCTGCGTAAAGTCGAACGCCAGACTTACGCCGCTTACAAACGCATGTTGGCCGCAGCGGTCGCCGATTCTTCCCTGCAACTCGCGAGTCAGGGCGGCGAACTCGCCGCGTCGGAGAAGTATTTAAAGATCATCTCGGCGTTTCGTTCGCGCGAGTATCAGGATCGCCTGCGCAAGTTGGAGCCGGGGGCGGGCCGCGCCGCGCTCGCCGTCAACAGCCCGCACTTCACCGGGCGCGCTCTCGACATCTACGTCGGCGGCGAGCCGACCATCACGAAAGACCCGAACCGCGCCCTCCAGACCGAGACGCGCGCCTACCGCTGGCTCGTCCGCAACGCCGAACGCTTCGGCTTCTGCCCCTACTTCTACGAGCCGTGGCACTGGGAATACTGCGCGCCGTAATCCCGGCACAATCGCCGTTACGACTAATCGGCGGCGGCGACTATTGACTTGAGAGTTTGAAAAAGCGTGTGGCGGTAGTGGCAATTTATTAGGCCGCTAATAACGGTCTAATGAGTGTTGGATGTCTAAGATTTATATACTTTGACACAATATGCCTGAGTGTTATACTGCCTTGCGTTTTTCAACCTCATCTTGGGAGCGCAGCGCAAATAGAATGTTCTACAGGGATACGCCTCACTCCCATCAATCCCCAGGAGAAACAAAGATGCTTCACTCACTCACCAAGTATTTCTCTAAATTGTTCCTCATGCTGGTTGTCCTGATAGGTTTAGCCGGGGCGGGAATGGCTGTAAAGAGTCAGGCCACTCCCGATAGAGTGCCGCCCGGAAAGTGGACTTTCTCGGCGGGGCCTTACTTCGGCTCTGATTACGAATCAATACCCGTCGATGTATTTAGCGTCACGACAAACGCAGCTAAAGGGCTTACGGTTACAAGCGTCGGATTACACAACAAAGACACCAGAGACGTGACGGGCGTCAGAATGCGTTGGTACTTGAAAGATAAAGATCAAAACGGCCGGGTATTGTTAGAAGGAGAAACGCCGCTAATAGAAGTTTCCGTATCAGCCGGTAAGGGGAAAATCCTGAATTACCCTGTAGTCTCCTTCGCCGGGATTCATAAGTCCTTACTGAAAAATGGCAGTCTCAGCGGCAACTTTCGTATTGAGATCGTTGTGTTCGAGGTTCGTTACGCCGATCAAACCGCGTGGGCTACGGGCCGGATCAGCCCGTTAATGTTTAAAAAAGCTGCCTATTCCGCTGGCTCAACGTTCGGCTGTCAGGGACAAGGATGCGCATATAACGGTACGCCGGGAGTGGAAAGTTATCAGTGTGGTTCCAACGTCGGCACGACCTGTGTCCCTTCGACCAACGGACAGGCATGTACCGAAAGCAGGTGTCCAAAGTCCGGCGACGATGAATTTGAAATTGAAGCAGGCGGTCATAGCTAGCAGCAGCATCGAGAACAAGGTTCAGGAGGGTGTGGTCTATCCACACCCTCCTGCTGTTTTATAATAAGCAATTAGTTTCGCCCCGCGCCCTCCAGACCGAGACGCGCGCCTACCGCTGGCTCGTCCGCAACGCCGAACGCTTCGGCTTCTGCCCCTACTTCTACGAGCCGTGGCACTGGGAATACTGCGCGCCGTAACAGGCGGAGAATGATCGAACGCGAAGGGCGCGGAGAGAATCGATTCTCTCCGCGCCCTTCAACTTCTTATTAACTTCGCGCCCCGCCGCGCGGCGTTAAGCCGTGCGCCGCTTCGCCACGACTTTCTTCTTCGCCGCCGGTGCGCCGACGAGCGGCAGCACCCGCCCGTCCGCGAGCGCGCGACCCGCCACGAGACTATCCACGCTGACGACGTATTTCTGTTTCGCGTTCACGCGCGCGAGCATGCGCTTGAGCGTCGCGTCGCCGACGGCCGAGGCGTCCACGCCGCTCGATTCGAGTTCGGCGCGCAAGGCCGCGACGGTGTTCGTGCCGCGCTCGTACACGTCCGGGTAGAGGTGCAGGTAGCCGCCTTCGACGACCTGCGTGTCGTAGTTGATGTCCACCATCAGCGGCTTGTCGAGTTTGGCGACGACGGTGTTCTTCGTCACCTTGGCGTTCGCGATCTTTTTCGGCGGGACGGGCACGCCGCGCGCCGCGATGATCTTTTCGGCCAGGTCGTAGAGGTCTGTGCGGAGCATGCGGATGCAGCCGTGCGAGACGAGATTGCCGAGGTCTGTCACGGCCGCCGCCTGATGGATCAGGTAGCCGTAGCCGAGCGGGATTTTCAATTTGCCGAGCGGGTTTCTGGGGTCGCTCGCCTTGATGACCTCGCCCGCTTTGATGCCCTTGCGTCCCGTCACCCACTCGCTGTTGGGCGGTATCCAGTCGGGATTCCAGATGATCTCCGAAGCCTGCTTCTCGCCAATCGAGATCGGGAAATCTTTCTTCCCGACGCCGACCGCGTAAGTCTTCACTTCTTTGCCGTTCTGCCAGAGCGTCAGGCGGAAGGCGGGCACGTCAACCGTGATCTCGATGTCCGGCTCGCCCGCGACGAGCGGCGCGCGCTCGATTGTGCCGCCCGTAAACTTATCGGAGCGCACCGACTCGTTCGACCGATACGGCGACGCGAGTTTCTGCGCCCGCGCCGACACTGCGCCAAGCGACATGGCCGCGACCAATGCCGCCAGCGTCATAATTTTTTTTGGTAGAAAATTCATCGTCAAATCTTTTCCCACGCCTTTCAACTGAGCCCCGTGGCGTCCGGCGAACAGCTTCTTTCAACACCTCCGCGCCGGTTCGGGCAGTGATAGTTTGTGTGCGAGGGCGGCCGAATGGTTGCCTGTCAAATCGCCTCATTGTCCGGCGCGGTAGTATTTGATGCCGAAATAGATCGCCTGCAAGAGGCCGAGGAAGAGGCCGATGACCGCGCCGAAGAGTTCGATCTTGCGCAGGTGTTGCTGGGCGACGGAGAGGACGAGCGACTCCAATTTTTCGACCGGGTAGTTTGAGACTTTGGTGCGGACGATCTGGCCGATGTCGAACTCTTTGATGGCGAGGGGCAGGCGTTCGCGCGCGGCCGCGTTGATGCGTTCGGTGAGCGCTTGCGAGGCGCGCGCGACCGTCTGTTCGGGCAGGTGGTCGCTGATGCGCCCGATGGGGGCGATGAGGAGGCGTTCGATCTGCGTGCTGAGGATGGCGTTGATGGTGCGCGCCGTGTCCTCGCGCGCGAGCACGCCGAGGAGGGCGCGGGAGAGAAAATTTTTGAGGCGCGCGGCCGAATCGGGGCTGGCGTGTTCGAGGAGCGCGCGCAGGGTGTGGGGGCGCACGCGCGCGAGCGCGTCCGAGGTGTAGGCCGAGACGGTCGTGGAGAGTTCCGCGCCGCGCGCGATGACGAGAATGCGCGCGGCGACGTGGTCTTTGATCAGTTCCAACTTATCGGGGGCAATCGTGCCGACGAGTTCGTTGATGGGGCGCGCGAGCAGGTTGTCGATCATCGAATCGAGGAACGCCTCGGCCTCCGTGGCAAACGCGTCGCCGCGCAGGAATTCCTGCACGCGGCGCGGCAGGGTCTTGTTGACCATCTCGTCCACTTCGCCGTGGATGCGCTCGCGCGAGACGAAGATTTTTTTGAAGAAGCCGAGTTGGGCGTAGTAGTCGTCAACCTCGCGCTTGATGAGCGCGCCGATCTGCGTGCGCGTCTTTTTGTTGGTCGCGATCTCGGCGAGTTGTTCGGCGATGGGAGCGAGTTGGGCGTCGATGCGCTCTTTGATGATGGCGACGGCGTCGGGCGTGAACACTTCGGCGAGCGTGGCGCGGCTGTGGGCGAGTTCCTCGACGCGGGCGCTGACGAAATCGCGCACCTTCCCCTCGAAGCCGCGTTCGTTGACGATGTTGTGAAAGCGGTCTTCGACGAACCCGACGACCCCCTCGTAAGTCTCGTCGTCGAGGGCGTCGCTCAGGCGGCGGGCGAGCAGTTCGTCAACGCGGCGGTCGATGAAAGAGTTGACGGCCGACGCCGTCTCTTCGCTGCGCAGGATGCCCGCGACGTAATCGGCGACGCGCAGTTCGAGCGCGCTGATGGCGTCGAGGATGGGCGCGCGCAAGGTCGCGGGCAGGGCTTCGACGAAAGAGTCGCGCGGCGTGTCGAGCAGATCGCGCGTGTAGGTCGAGACGAGGTCGGCCACTTTGCGCCGGAAGAAATCCGTCTCGAAAAGCGCGTCGGTAATGGTGTCGTGCGAGACGAGTTCGTTGCCGACGGCGTTGCCGATGGTTTGTGCGAGCCGTTCGCGGTGGCGCGGGATCATGCCCTGCGGCCAGATGGTGAGGCCGAAAAGTTTGACGGCGTGGTGCGGCCGGAACAGCATTCGCACGGCCAGCCACGCCGCGCCGTAGCCGTGGACGGTGGCGAAGATGACGAGGAGCGATAGTTCTAAAATCTGCTGACGGGTGATGGCGGAATCCTCCCGGCCGCGCGCTGCGAAAATTGGGGCGTGTCTAGAAGGGATGCTAAACGGATAGAGAGAACGGCGTCAATTAGAGAAACGATGAAGTAGGAACGATGAACGATGAAGGCGGAACGATGAACGATGAATGACGGCGCATGAGCTTCGCCGCCACATGTGGCAGACCCCGGCCGCGGCATCAAGCGAGCCGCGGCCGGGGTCTCTTGGTTTCGTCACACGTCGCGCCGGAGCGTCGGTTACTTCTGACTTTGCCGCGCGGACATGACCGCCAAAGAACGTGCTCCTACTGCTCGCAGACGGTGGCGTAGCATTCGACGATGCCCTTGTTGAATTGGTCGTAGCATTTTTGAGCAGGCCCGCCGTGTTTGGCTTCGCACCTCTGAAGTCGCGCCTCAACAGCAGCCAGACATTCTTCACAGGAGGTGGGTTCCTGTGCGGCGTGCGCCGTCCGCCCGGCGTAAGGCGTGGAGAGCAGGAGCGCGAGCGCGCAGAAAATCACTGCGAGGGTCAGGCAGGCGAAAGTTTTTCTCATTATTATGTTCCTCTCGATTGAAATGCGGCCAGGGGTTCGGCGAGGTGGAGCGTTCCTATAATCCACATCCATAAGGAAAGTCAACATTCGCCGCCCGGCTCGCCCCGGCGGTTCGCCTCTTGCCGCTCAACCCGGCTCTTTCGTCCCGACCGTTCAGGACGGCGCGGGCGCAACCCGCCTTCGCGCGCGCCGCAGCAAGCCCTCTTAACTTTAAACTCCTTCCGGGCGGCGAGGCTTCAAAATAATCTCTTTCTCTCGCCGGACACGCGGGCGTATAATCGCCCGCCGTCAAGGCCGTCGGACTCTTCACCCCGCACGCGCAGACGGCTCGTTAACTATTCTTGACGCTTCCGATTTCCCTGATACCTTTGAAACACTTTCGCGGCCGCGCGGGGACGGGCGACGGCATGAGGGAGGATGACACTCATGGAACAAAATTGGAGGGTCTGTGAACACCCGGAAGGATTCACGCTAGAGCTTCCCGCAGACTGGAAATTGACGGTCAAGGACGGACTCGTCAACGCGACGGGGACGAACCTGGAGCGCGTCACGATCCTGCCGTTCAAGTTCGAAGCGCGACTCGACGCGGGCGGCGCGCGCGACATCCTGCTCGCCATCCTGCGCCAGTTCTGGTCGCACCAGCGTTGGCAGATGCCGCGCGGCGGCTGGCAGTTTAACCTGAACGGCGTGGGCGCAATCGGCGCGGACGAAAGCAGGCTCAAAGAGATCGCCACGCTCTGGTGGGCGAACACGCCCGATGGCGCGACGGGCTTTTTCTACGCGTTGGCCGCCCCGCCCGCGCGCTTTCAATCTCTGCCAACTGACTTCGCGCGAATCCTGAGCAGTTTCCGCGTGACCCGCAGCGGCGACGCACAGCCCGCCGCGAATGTTCACCCCCTGGAGGAGATGCGATTCCAGTTGTGGACTGACCCGATGGAGGGGGCATTCAGCGTTCAGGTTCCGGCGGGCTGGCAGGTGACGGGAGGCTTGTTCAGACCCAATGGCATCTCGACGGCCGAGGTCGTCTTGCGGTCGCCGGACGGTTTGATCACCGTGCGCAACGGCGACGTTAACTTCCCCACGAAATACACCGTGCCCGACATGAATCTCATGTCGTCCGGCATGTGGGAAGGCCAGTACACTTCGGACGGCACTTTCATCCTGAATTACAAGTCGGGGTTGGACTTCGCCGCCTATTACGTCCAGAGCACATTGGGGCGCAACTGCCAGAATCTGCAATGGCTGGGCAGCAAAGATCGCGCCGACCGTATTCAGGCTCTCCGGTGGTACACGCAGATGCTCGGCTTCTCCATGCACACGGCCGCCGAGGTGATCTTTTCGTGCGAATTCGGCGGGCGGACTTACACCGGCTACCAGTACGCGGAGACGGCCATCACGCACCACTCGCACGTGGCGACGCTGTGGAGTCCGCAAGCTCTCTTCGGCTTCATCGCCCCGCCCGAACACACGCGGCTCGCCGACGCCGTGCTCTTCCACATGCTCGCCACTTTCCAGAAGAGCGCCCAACATATGATGCGACAGTCGCACATAAATCATCAGGTCGCCGAGGCGGAACGTCGTTACTTTGAACATTCCAATCAACTCTGGCAGCAGACCAGAGACGAGCGTTGGGCTTCACTGGATCGCATCGGCGAGCGGCGCGGCGACGCCGTGAGCGGCCAAACGCGCGTCGTAGACCCCACCACCCGCCAAGCCTACAAAGTGCAAAGCGGCAGCAGCTACTATTCAATCGATCCCACCCGTCAGGTGATCGTCGGCACGGACATCCCCTGCAAGCCCGATTGGAACTTTCAGGAGTTGATTGAGACCTACTATTGATTCCCCGGCGCGACGCTTTAGGCGACGGGACGCAGCACGCGGCGCAGGGCGAGCGCGCTCATCTTGCGGAGCAGGGCGAGGTGAAAGAGTTCGCGCGTGAGGCGTCGGTAGTCGCGGCGTCCGGCGATGATGTCGTAGAGCAGGGCGTAGAGGCCGGGGTCGGTTTTGGCGAGTTCGATAACCCCGTCGATCATGCCGAAGCCGAGGCCGAGGCGCGAGAGGCGGCGCAGCGCGCGCCCGTGGCGGTGGTCGGCGGTGAGCGCGACGCTGCGCTGCGCGTAGGCGGCGAGCGCGCTCGAATCTATGCCGCGCTCCAACATCACGTCGGCGGCGGCGACGGCGGTTTGGATGGCGGTGGTGATGCCCGCGCCTTTGAAGGGGCGCAGCCAGCCCGTCGCGTCGCCGACGGCGACGAAGCGATCCCAAGAGACGTTCAGCGCGTGGCGCACGGGCGCGTGGCCTTCGTAAAAGTCTAGTTGCTGCAAGTCGAAGCGCGGCAGGAGCGGCCGCACTTTGTGGTGCAGGAGAAAATCTTCCATATCAATTGAAGTGACGCGGCGGCCGACGATGTTGACGAGGACGTGCGTCTGCTTCGGCGTGATCGCGCCGAACTCGATGCGCGGCAACTGGCGCAGCAGGAAGGCGTGTATCTCGCCGCCCAGACGCCGCTCGATGTGGCGTTCGTCGCAGGAGAGGCGGACGATGATCGAGTGCATCGTCTCGCGCGGTCGCCGGTAGCGACGCGCGCGCGGGCTGGCCTGTTCGAGGACGGAGAGCAGGCCGTCGTCGAGGCCGCAGGCGGCGACGACCATGTCGGCCGAACGCGACGCGCCTTCGGAATAGACGCGCACGGGATGTTCGAGATTGTCGGGATAAAATTCGAGTCCGGTGACGCGGTCGCGCACGATCTCCGCGCCCGCCGCTTCGGCGCGCTCCAATAGTAGTTGATCGAACTCGGAGCGCGAGACCATGAGCGCGGGTTCTTCCGCGCGCGGCGCGCGCAGTTCGATGTCGTTGTGATCGCCATGGAGGCGAAAGCCTTTGATGGTGCGTTTGACGAGCGCGGCGGGGAGTTCGAGTTGCAAGTGCTCACGCAGCAGCGCGGCCGTGGGCGGCACGAGCACGCCCATGCAGGGGTTGTGCTGGCGCGGGAAACGCTTCGGCTCGTAGACGAGGACGCGCAAGCGTAGGCCGCGTTTTTTCGACTCCTGCAACAGGCGGAGCGCGCACGACGCGCCGCCGGGGCCGCCGCCGATGACGACGACGCGCGACTCGTCGCGCAGCCGCAAGCCGCGCACGCGCCGCACGGGATCGCCCCGCGTCACTCTCGTACGCACGCGGTCGAAGAAGAGAAAACCGGCGTGGCTCGCCATGCGCGCGGCGAGTCGCGGGTGCAGTGCGCGCAGCAGGATGCGCTTGTAAGGTTGGTCGCCGGTGAAGGCTGCGAGAAGCGCGTCCGAGAGCAGCGCGCCGCCGCCCGGCTGACCATTCGCGGAAGACGCGCGCGACCGCCGTTCGGCTTGCAGCACGGCGAAGTAGACGGGCGCGATCAGGGGGTGCGGGAAGATGCGGTCGTAGATTTCAAAGAGCGCGCGGCCGTACAAATTGTCGCGCCCGAACACCTGCTGGCAGCGACGCCAGAAGTGCGCTTCAAAGTCGCCCGCCGTGACGCCGTGATTGACGACGCAATCGGCCGCGAGTCGCGCCGTGACGAGCGCGGACTCGACGCCGTTCTTGAGGTAGCGCGAATCGGACGCGTCGCCGACGATACAGAAGCGGTCGCCGTAAGGCAGACGCGCCGCGCCGACGGCGACGCGCGGGTGACAGTGGCAATCGAGTTTCCAGTCGGCGGGCAGATAGTCGCGCATGTAGGATTCGCGCAGGAGGCGTTCGGTCGAGACGACATCCACGTTCTCGCCGATGGCCGTCACCGTAACGTGCTCGCCCTTCGGAATCAAAGCGATGTAGCGCACGTCCGCCTGCTTCAGGACGAAGAAGTGGATCAGCTTGCCGAGCCGCTCGCGCTGAAACTCTTCGGGCACGCGCGCCTCGATGACGCACGTCTTCCACGTCGGCGGCGGTTGATAGCCGTAGACGAGCCGCGCGCCGAGTTGCGAGTTGACGCCGAACGCGCCGACCACCAGATCGTATTCCGTGCGCCCGCCCTCGTGCGTGCGGATAGCGGGTCGCCCTTCGAGCGTGGCGGGCACGTCGATGTCGTGGACGTTGCGCGCGATGTGCCGTGCGCCCAGTTTCAGAGCCTGATCGAGTAAGAACTGATCGAAGCTGCGGCGGCCTTCGGGCGTCTCCGTGCTGACCGGCCCCGCCCCGCGATAGACGCCGTAAATGCGCCGACCGGGAGCGTTTTCCAGACGCGCCGAGGCATCCTGATAATGCACCGCGTAGCCTTCGAGTTCGTAGTGGATGACTTCGGCGGGGATGTTCGTCGTCGAGTGCTCGATCTCTTCGATGAGGGTGTGGCCGATGGCCCCGGCGCACATGTTGCAGCCGGGCGCGCCCTTCTTCGCGAAGTTCTTGCCGTCGTAGATTTCGACCTCGACGCGCAGGCCGAGCGAACGCGCGCGGCGCAGCAGTTCGATGGCGAAGAACGACCCGGCCGGGCCTGCCCCCACCACCGCGATGCGACTCCCTGACGTGAGATAGGTCGGCTGCGACATAATCTCTCGCGCACCTCGCACGCTACCTGCAACGGCCGGACGAAATTTTAACGAAGGAAAGCCGGACGCTCGAACGCGCGCGGCGGGGGAAGACGCTCCGGCTCAATCAACCGTCGCGTTACAAATTCAACCTCGTGAATTTCAATCTTGCCTCAAAGCATAGGCGCACGCCCGAAATCGTGTCAACTGCATCACAGTTCCCCTCACGGTAGCCAAGATCAGTGCAGTTGTATCTTGGCTGCCTATATGATCGAGGCGCTGCTATGCGCTGAAATTTTGATTGACAGGGCTGGATCAGTAGATTTATAAACGCCGCGACGTTACTTTACACATTTTGCTTTATGAGCGTATCCCTTCAGTAACCTTACACAATTAGACGGTTGATAAAGACAATTTCGCCGCGGTTCGCTCGACATTGTGATACGCCCTTTCCTTGGAGCATATCGTGTTGATAGATCCATATATTTTTCGTTGGGTCTCAGGGATTCTATTCGGCCAAGCCTGAGGTTATGGTGATGTTTAAAGACAACATTGGTGGAAGTTTTCGCACCGTCTCAGGTTCGTTCGCCATGTTTGTTTCAGCGGCAGTATTACTATGGTTTGCTGTTGCCGTGTTCGCTGAATGTTTGCCTAATACTTCTCAGTCAGCAATATGCTGGAAGCCTGCCGGTGCGGACGGCAGGGTACATATTACGGTCGGGATGAACGGTGGTTCTGCGCAGCAGCATGCGTTAATACAAAGGGCACTAAATAGTTGGAACGCGCAAAGTGCTACTACTGGTGTCGTGTTCGAGGCAACCCCCGCCGGGGGAACTCCTGATCTTACATTTTCTTATACCGAGGATTCATCGTCGTCGGGAAGTGCTGGCTGTGCCAGATCAGAGGGATGGTCTGGGCACATATATTGGAGTATGGAGATGAGTAATCGTCTTCTATTTATGGGCGAAGATGAATATGCCGCCGTTATGATGCATGAAGTCGGTCATTTCCTTGGCTTGGCTCACACTTCGGCTGCGACGATCATGAAGCCGGGCGAAAGTTGTGCGACACCGGCTGGTGCTACTAATGTTACTGCGGCTGATGCTCAAGAGAGTGCAAATTGCCGTTCGAGTTTTTGCGCTTCGTTAATACCGCCACCTCCTCCTGATGATGGGGGCGGCGGATACGAGCCTCCTTGTGAAGACCATTATCGATTCAACGCCATTTATAATAACGAGGGAGACATAGTAGCTTACGAGATGGAGTATGCTGGCTGCTTTTGAAAGAGTTAAAAAGCAGGCTGAGGAAAAAATTATGAATAACCGCGCTTCGAGGAATTTTATTTTGTCCCTAACATTGCTTGTGATGACTGTCGTGATGGTCGCAATCGTTAAATTGAGTGTTGCGCAGGTGCGGCAGCCCGCAAGAGGGTCGCAAGAAGTGTCTTACGAAGACCGGCTCACCCTCGTAGATGCGCTGCGGCGCGAGGGGTTGCGTGGTGCTGCGAAAATTAAGGGCAATTATGTTCAAACCTTCGACCCGCATCCTGATTGGTTGAGTTTCGATCTTGAGAAACTCACTCAAAAAAGCGAGGCGGTGGTGCTCGGAGTTCCTATCAAGAACAGATGTAAGCTCACTCCCGATGGTCAGTTGATTATGACTGAATATGAGGTGGTTGTGCAGGAGGTACTTAAGGGGAACGTGCGGCAGGGCGACACTGTTAATGTGGCTTTGGTGGGAGGCAAAGTCATGTTTGAGGATGGAACTACTGCCGAGGTCGTCACCCCCGGCTTTAAGAAAATGGTTAATGGCAAAACTTATGCTTTGTATCTTAGCCTTTATCCGATAAGAAGTCCTGTTTATGATTTAACAGCCGGGCCTCAGGGAATGTTAGAGTTATTGGATGACGGCTCAGGAGTTATATCTCAAGCTAGAGCAACTGACCCTGTGAAGAATCAGGTTAAAGATAAAGACAAAAAGACTTTTCTCAAGACAGCGCGCAAGTTCGCTAAAGCATGGCCTCGGCCCGGAAAATGTTGCAGTTGATTGTTGCTCCTGAAGAGGCGAAAATAAAGACGGGGACTTTGCATTCAGAGTCCCCGTCTTTTGTTTATTTCAACGGAGCTAATTAATCAGATGTAGTTGCCTGTTCGGTCGCAGCCGTGACGCCGAGTCAGATGCCTTTGGCAGCCAGTAAGGAGAAAAATGTTTGTCGCGTTGTATCGCTGGAAGCTGAAAGAGGGACAGGAGCAGAAGTTTCGGGAAGGCTGGCTGAGGCGCACCGTGGAGATTTACCGGAGGTGCGGCAGCCTCGGCTCGCGCCTGCACCGGGCGGAGGACGGGACGTGGGTGGCCTACGCGCAGTGGCCGGATAAGCGGCATTGGGAAGCGGCGCGGCGAGTGCCTGTTACCGACACGGAAGCCTCGGACATGATGAAGGAGAGCGTCGAAGTGTCGTACCCGGAAATGCTCCTTGAGGTGTCGGACGACTTGCTTGAATCGCGCGGATTTTCCGCGACGGAGGAATAGTCGTTCGATACTTTTATGTCGGACGGAACCGACAGGGCCGGCGAGACGCGAGACGGCGACGGAACAAATTCGCCCGCGCGGTGTCTAGTAGTTGCCTGTTCAACTTTCTAGTTGCCTGTTCAACTTTCTTCGTTCGGGGAGGTGCTGGTGATACTCGCGTTGCTCAATATTTTGGTGGCGCTGTTTCTCGGCTACGGCGCGGTTGAAGAGTTTTGGGTCAGGGGCGTGCGCGGCGGTGAGGTGCAACCGCTCGTCGTCGGGCTCGTGGGAGCGTTCGTGAGCGTCCTGCTCGCGCTCTCCGGCGTCTGGCTGTGGCGGCGGCGGCCGAACGCGCGCAGGTTCGCCGTCGTCGCGGCCGTCCTCTCGATTGTGTTTCACGTCTACGCGGCCTGCCCGCCGCACCGGAACGTAGGGATACTGGTGTTGCTCGTCGGCGTGGGCTACGGGTTGTTGCTGCTGCTGGGCGTCACGCTCATGCCGGGCGGGAGGAAAACGCAGACGGCATAACCTATCTTCGGCCGCCGAAGGCGACGCGAGTTTGAATTTCGAGTGATGAAAATAGACACGGGGACTCCACACGAAAGAGTCCCCGTGTCTTGTTGTTGCGCCGGAGTTGACTAGTCGGCGGCGGCGGCGGCCTCCGTGGCCGGAGATGCGAGGGAGCGTTTGATGCCTTCGGCGACGCGCCGCCCGTAGTCCTCGTCGCATTTCGTGAGCAGAGAGATCATGCGCTCCTGTATGTCCGGGTTGCACTGCTTGAGCGCGCCCGCGAGGTTCTGGACGAGATCGTCGCGTTCCCAATCTTCCATCGTGCGGTAACGCTCGCCCGCCTGTTTGAAGTCGTTCGTCCGGCTGATTTTTTGCCTGCCGACCGCGCCTTCGACGTAGGGCGTGTGCTCGCGCCCGGCGCGCGGGGCTTCCCGCAGCCCGCCGCGACTGCTCGGCTCGTAATTGACGTGCGGGTTCTCGCCCGCCTCGACGCCGTCAACGTTGTAGGCCATCTGCCCGTCGCGCTGGTTCGTGGCGACGTGCTTCTTCGGGCGGTTGATGGGCAGTTGCAGGTAGTTGGTGCCGACGCGGTAACGCTGCGTGTCCGAGTAAGAGAAGGTGCGGCCTTGAAGCATCTTGTCGTCGGAGAAGTCGAGGCCGTCAACGAGCACGCCCGTGCCGAAGGCCGCCTGTTCCACTTCGGCGAAGTAGTTCGCGGGGTTGCGATCCAGCACCATGCGCCCGACGGGCAGCATCGGGAACTGCTCCTCCGGCCAGATTTTCGTGTCGTCGAGCGGGTCGAAGTCGAGTTCTTCGTGGTAGTCGTCCGACATGATCTGCACGCGCAGTTCCCACTCGGGGAAGTCGCCGCGCTCGATGGCGTCGAACAAGTCCTCGGTCGCGTGATTGAAGTTCGTGATCGCATCGGCTTCGGCTTGCGTCAGCGAGCGCACGCCCTGCTTCGGAATCCAGTGATACTTGACGAGCACGCCCACGCCTTCCGCGTTCACCATCTTGTAGGTGTTGACGCCCGCGCCTTCCTGCTCGCGGTAGTTGGCCGGGATGCCGCGCGGGCTGAACAGCCACGAGATCATGTGCATGGACTCCGGCGTCAGGCTGATGAAGTCGAAGATGCGATTCGGGTCTTGGCGGTTCGTCACGGGGTCGGGCTTGAAGGCGTGCACCACGTCGGGGAATTTCAACGGGTCACGGATGAAGAACACTTTGAGGTTGTTGCCGACCAAGTCCCAGTTGCCGTCCTCGGTGTAGAACTTGACGGCGAAGCCGCGCGGGTCGCGCAGGTTTTCGGGCGAGTGGCCGCCATGGATGACGGTCGAGAAGCGGACGAAGACGGGCGTGCGCTTGCCCTTCTCCTGAAAAAGTTTGGCGCGTGTGTACTTGGCGGCCGGGTCGCTGCCGATGCGCCCGTAAGCCTCGAAGTAGCCGTGTGCGCCCGCGCCGCGCGCGTGGACGACGCGTTCGGGGATGCGCTCGCGGTCGAAGTGCGTGATCTTCTCTAGGAACTGGTAGTTCTCCAGCACCGTGGGGCCGCGCTCGCCCACCGTGCGCGTGTTCTGGTTGTCGTAGACGGGATGGCCTTGCCGGTTCGTCAGGACGGGTTGCTCTTCCGCAGTCGCGCCGCCCGCCACTTCTTCTTCTCCGGGTCGGCCGTTCTTTTGCTCATCGCTCATGTAACAACTTTTCTCCCTTCGCCAGTTAAGAACAATAATTATTATCGTCCTGATGCCAAAAAAAATTTACCGACGGCAATCCCGGCAGTGGCCTAAGATTTCCAGCCGGTAGTCCTTCACCTCGAACCCGGCCTGCGGCTTCACCTGTTTGAGCCACGCCGAGCCTTCGACGGCATTCAAGTCCCAAACCTTACCGCACGACAGGCAGCGCGTGTGGTAGTGATGATCGGTGCGTATGTCGTAGCGGGCGGCGGCGTCGCCGTAGGTGAGTTTGGAAACCACCTCGCACTTGATGAGCGCCTCCAGATTTTTGTAGATGGTCGCCAGACTGATGCGCGGAAGTTTCGGCTTGACGGCGAGATAAATCTCTTCGGCCGTCGGGTGGTGCTCGACGCCGCTCAGGTACTCGAAGACGGCGACGCGCTGCGACGTGAGTTGCACGCCCTGTTGGTGCAACGCCTGCCGCAACGCTTCGCGCTCGTTTATTTTCTTCTTCGCCGCCACCGGAAGCTACTGACCCCCGTTCTCAATACTTGCGCTCATGATGAACCACGTCGCCGCGAAAGTCAATAGTAATTATTGAATTTGAAAAAGCCCCCGCGACGCCGTCAGGCGAGGGAGCCGGGGAAATATTTAACCCTTCGCGGCGAATGGACATTATAATCGGCGCGGTAAAGGAATATTCATGACGACAAAACACTTCATAATTCGCGCAGCATGAAGACGCCTGTGTTGACGGGACTCGCGCTCGTGGCCTTCGCCGCGAACTCCGTCCTGTGCCGTCTGGCCTTGGGCGGGGCGGCGATTGACGCGGCGAGTTTCACGACCGTGCGTTTAACTTCCGGTGCGGCCGTGCTGTTGATCATCTCGGCGTCGGTCAACAAAAATTTGCCGTCGTCGGGGCGACGACTCAAGTTCATTTCGGCGTTGCTGCTGTTCCTCTACGCGGCGGCGTTTTCATTCGCCTACACGGGGTTGACGACAGGGACGGGCGCGCTGATCCTGTTCGGCTCGGTGCAGGCGACGATGCTCGCGGCCGCTCTGCGCTCCGGCGAACGGCCGCACCCTTTTGAGTGGGCGGGACTCGCGCTCGCGCTCGCCGGACTGGTATATCTGGTGTTGCCCGGTCTGGCCGCACCGCCGCCCGTGAGTTCGGCTTTCATGGCCGTCGCGGGCATTTCGTGGGGGCTGTACTCGCTGCGCGGGCGCGGCGCGACAGACCCGCTCACCGACACGACCGGTAATTTCGTGCTCGCCCTGCCGCTGGCCTTCGCCGTCAACTTGATCACGCCACGCGGCGGCGCGCACGTCTCCACGGCGGGCGTCCTGCTCGCCGTCCTGTCGGGCGCGCTGGCTTCGGGCGTGGGCTACGTCGTGTGGTACGCCGCGCTCAGGGGCTTGACGGCGACGCGCGCGGCGACGGTGCAGTTGCCCGTGCCGGTGCTGGCGGCCGCAGGCGGCGTGCTCTTCATGTCGGAGAGCGTTTCGCTGCGCCTGCTGCTCGCGGCGACGGTGATCCTCGGGGGCGTCGCCCTCGCGCTCTTCGGCCGCGCGCAACCGGCGGAGGCGAAGACGACACGACGGCGCGTTCGTCTTTGAGCGGCGACACGACGGCGCGTTCGTCTTTGAGCGGCGACACGACGGCGCGTTCGTCTTTAGAGAAACGCGCGAACCCGTGTGAGTTGAATCCGACTGCGGAGAGATAAAATCAAGACCGCCATCGCGGCCGTCGCCGGTCTCTATTTTTTGTATGGCGGCGTCAATTTCGCACGTTGCCCGCGCTTTCACTTTGGAGGGATTTTGTGCGATGCTGTCGGCATAGCTCGCGCCGTTTCCGGGGCGGGAGAACTTATTTCGAGGGGAGTGAAGGGAATGCGTTTATTTATTTCGATGGTCGCCGCGCTCGCATTGGGCGTCTGCGCGTTGGCGGCCTGTAGCCCGCAGGACGGGAGTGCGCCCGCCGCCAAGGGCACGACCGCGGCGAGCGGCAGCGCGCCCACCACCCAGACGGCGAAACAAACGGCGACGCCTCAAGCGGGCGACACGCGCCGCGTCTCGGTTGACGAGACGCAAAAGGCCATCACGGAGGGCACGGCCGTCGTCGTCGACGTGCGCGACGCGGCATCTTACAAGACGAGCCACATCAAGAGCGCGAAATCCATTCCGTTACAGCAGTTCGACGAGCGCATCGGCGAGTTGCCGAAGGACAAGTTGATCATCACCTACTGCGCTTGACCGGCCGAACAGACCAGCGCCCGTGCGGTGCAGATGCTCAACGCCAAAGGAAACACGAACGCCGCCGCCCTGCTCGGCGGTTGGAACGCTTGGACGGCCGCGAAACTCCCGGTCGAGTCAGCGCAGTGAGGGAGATAGCCGTCAGCTATCAGCCTTCAGCCTTCAGCTATCAAGGCAAATGAAAGTAAAGGCCGACGAAGACGCGTCTTCGTCGGCCTTTTGCTTTTCAAGCCTGACAACTCTCTGCTTCTCGCCTTCAAATCCGGCTGCTGTCGGCTGACTGCTGATAGCTGACTGCCATTCGCTCTTTCACGTCCAGCGCAGCCCCGCGATGCGTTCGAGTTGTGAGGTGAAGCCGAAGCGCGTGAGGGCGCGCGGGCGACGCTCGGCGAGGGCGGCGAGTTCGCGCGCGACTTCGCGGCGCACGCCCCGCGCGCGTTCCCCCGTCGCGGCCACGCGCTCCACCACGCGGCGCAAAGACTCGCTCGTGCCCGCCACGAATTTTCCCACGTCCGTGCCGCGCTTGAGCCGCGCCTCGCCGTGCTCATATTCCACGCAGTTGCCGAGCGAGACGAGGAAGGGATAGTCGTCTCCGATCTCGCGCCGCGCCGCTTGAAAGTGTGCGGCGAAGTTTTCGTTCGACGCCGCCGCCACGCCGCGCTCCACCGCCGCGATCACCTCGCCGCTCAACTGCAAGACGTTGCGCCGGTCGATCTCGTCCTGCGTGCCGGTCGCCGTCGTCGCCGCCGCCGCGCCCGCGTCTTGTGTCGCGGCGGCGTCGCGCGAGTTGACGGCGTCGCCCGTCGTCTCGCCGCCCGCGCCTTCGTAGACGCTGATGCGGCCGCCCGGCTCGCTCGCGCGCACGAGGATGCGCTGCAAGGCCGACTGCCCCACGTCCTCGCGCCCCGTGACGTGATCCCTTTCGCGCGCGCGCACGGCCGCGCGCGCGGCCAGATAAATGTCGCCGTCGTACTCGTCGAGTTCGACGTGAACGCGCCCGTTGAAGTCGCGCTGTTGCAGGTAGCGCAAGAGCGCCGCCAGATTGACGTAAGCTGTATCGAGATTTTCGTGCAGGGCGCGACCTTTGTCGCCACGACTTTCCGGCATGTCAGGCATCGAATTTACGCATCAGGATTCGGCCGTGAGAGTCTAACATAAACGACGGAGGATGAACGCGGGACGCGGAACGACGACGGGCAATCGACGGGTTTTCAGTTCATCGTTCGTCGTCCCTCCTTCAACATTTTATGTTAGACTTCGCGGCGCAATTCCCAGTCCCGCTGGTCGCTTCGAGCGCGCTCGCGCGCTTCTCAACCGGAAAACTCGATGAGCTATACAAACCTGTTTCGTAAAAAGAGCGTCGTGCAGATCAAGCGCGACGCCGAACTCGGTTTCAGCGACGCGCACGGCCTCGCGACCGACGGCGAACCGCACCTGCGCAAAACGCTCGGCGTCCTCGATCTCACGTCGCTCGGCATCGCGGCCATCGTCGGCGCGGGCATCTTCGCCATGATCGGCAACGCGGCACACAGCGGCGGCCCCGCCGTCATCTTCCTCTTCATGTTCACGGCGATGGCGTGCGGCTTCTCCGCGCTCTGTTATGCCGAATTCGCGTCGAAAATTCCGGTGGCCGGTTCGGCCTACACCTATGCTTACGCCTCTTTCGGCGAACTCGTCGCGTGGATCATCGGCTGGGATTTGCTGATGGAGTATGCCATCGGCAACATCGCCGTCGCGATCTCATGGAGCGACTATTTTACGGGGCTGCTCTCCGGCTACGGCATCAACGTGCCCGCCTACCTGACGATGGATTTCCTCTCCGCTTCGCGCGGCTACGACACCATCAACGGGCTGATCGTGCAGGGCAGCAATCTCGAAGCCGTCAACGCGATGCCCGACGTGACGAACGGGATGAAGGAGGCTTACGCGGCGTGGACGACCGCGCCGCGCGTCGGCGGCATACCCTTCATCTGCGACCTGCCCGCGCTCGGCATCGTCTTCGCCGTCACCGCGCTCGTCTACGTCGGCATCCGGGAATCGAAGCGCGCGTCGAACGTGATGGTCGCGTTGAAACTCGCCGTCATCTTCCTCGTCATCGTGCTCGGCTCGTTTTACATCAACCCGGCCAACTGGTCGCCGTTCGCGCCGAACGGGGCGAGCGGCGTCTTGAAGGGCGTGGCGGCGGTCTTCTTCGCCTTCATCGGCTTCGACGCGCTCTCCACCACGGCCGAGGAATGCAAGAACCCGACGCGCGACCTGCCGCGCGCCATGATCTATTCGCTCATCATTTGCACCACCCTCTATATCATCCTCACGCTCGTCCTGACCGGCATGGTCAGCTACACACAGTTGCAGGTGGGCGATCCTCTGGCCTTCGTGTTCGGCCCCGAGGGCGCGAACCTGCCGTGGATGTCGGGGATCGTGGCGGTCAGCGCGGTCGTCGCGATTGCGACCGTGCTCCTCGTGTTCCAACTCGGGCAGCCGCGCATCTGGATGGCGATGTCGCGCGACGGACTTCTGCCGCCGATCTTCTCAAGCATCCACCCGCGCTTCAAGACGCCGTGGTTCTCCACGATCATCACCGGCCTCGTCGTCGCCATCCCGTCGCTCTTTATGAACTTGACGGAAGTGACCGACCTATCGAGCATCGGCACGTTGTTCGCCTTCTGTCTCGTCTGCGGGGGCGTGCTGCTCGGCGCGCACACGCGCGGGCTGGAGACGGGCGAGAACGAGCGCACCTTCGTCCCTTATATCAACTCGCGCTACATCGTGCCCGCCATCTTCTTCATCGCGTGGGGCGCGCTTTTTTACTTCAACGCGGAAGGCGTGCGCGCGTTCTTCAGTTTCACAGACCCGAGTGACCCGACGCTCGGCGCGTGGGAAGTGTTTCGCCACAAGATTCCGCTCTACGCCTACATCGTTCTCTCGTTCGTGATGGTCTATTTCTGTTTCCGGCGGCGGCTCTCGCTGATTCCGGTCTTGGGTCTGATGAGTTGCTCCTATTTGATGACCGAACTCGGCATCACCAACTGGACGCGTTTCGGCCTCTGGCTCATCGTCGGGCTCGTCCTCTATTTCATGTACGGCTACGGCCACAGCAAACTCAGCCACCCCGCCACGACGGGCGCGCCTCAATAAGCCGGGCGCGGGCTGCTCTCTCAAACACGATGAAGATTCTCGTACTCGGCGCGGGGCGCATGGGACTCGGCGCGGCCTATGATCTCGCGCACAACTCAACGGACGTGCGCTCCGTCACCGTCGCCGACCTCGACGCGGAGCGCGCGCGCGCCGTCACGGCCGCCGTGGGGAGCGAGAAACTCGCGCCCGCGCAAATTGATGTGAACGACCACGCGCGGACGGTCGCGCTCATGCGCGGGCACGATTCGGTGATTAGTTGCGTCACCTACTTCCACAACCTGCAACTCGCGCGCGCGGCGATTGAGGCGCGCGCCAACTTCTGCGACCTCGGCGGCAACAACGCGGTCGTCGCTTCCGAACTCGCTCTCGACGCCGAGGCGCGCGCCGCCGGGATCAACATCATCCCCGACTGCGGCCTCGCGCCCGGCATGGTCTCCGTCCTCGCGGCGCACGGCGCGGCGCGCTTCGACGAACTCGAAGCGATTCACATTCGCGTCGGCGGCTTGCCGCAAGTTCCCCGCCCGCCGCTCAACTACCAGATCGTCTTTTCGGTCGAAGGTCTGATCAACGAGTACGCCGAGCGCGCGCGCGTCATTCGCGGCGGGCAGATCGTCGAGGTCGAATCGCTCTCCGAGATCGAGGCTCTGTCGTTCCCCGCGCCCTTCGAGCGCATGGAAGCCTTCCAGACCTCCGGCGGCACGTCCACGCTGCCCGACACTTTTCACGGCCACCTACAGGAACTCGACTACAAAACCATCCGCTACCCCGGCCACTGCGAACAGTTCAAACTATTCGTCGAACTCGGACTCGCGGCGAGCGAAGAGATAGACCTCGACGGCACGCGCGTCCGCCCGCGCCGCCTGCTCGGCGAGTTGCTCACGCGCCACCTGCCCGCGGACGAACCCGACGTGGTGCTCATCCGTCTCGCCTTCCGCGGGCGCGCGAACGGCAAAGATATGCGGCTGCGCTACGACATCATCGACCGCTTCGACGAACGCACGGGCTTGAGCGCGATGATGCGCACGACGGCCTTCCCCGCCTCCGTCATCGCGCAGATGATGGCGCGCGGCGAGACCACCGAGCGCGGCGCGCGCCCGCAGGAACTCGTCGTCTCGCCCGAAAAATTCGTCGCCGCGCTCGCCGCGCGCGACATACGCATCAGCGAGCATCAATAATAAATATGAAGGGGAACGATGAAGTAAAGACGACTTGTTTTCAGTTCATCGTTCCGCGTTCCTCCTTCATCGTTTTCCTCCGTGTGCCTCTGTGTCGCTTGTCTACTTCGCCGTCTTCTCGCTCCGCTTCCGGCAGGCTTCCGCGGGGCGGCCGTTGTTAGCTTGGAACTAAAGTTCGTTCTATAATCACGCCCGCTTGCGGAAGGCCGAAACTTTTACGTCTTCCGTCCTTCCGCTCTTATCTTACACAACGGAGATTCGCTGATGAGCCTGACGTTGATCGCGCTCGGATTCATGATTCTGCTCGTCGCCGCGTACCGGCTTTACGGCAACTGGATCGCGCGCCAGTTCGTGTTGGACGACGCCCGCGCGACGCCCGCCAACACGGTCAACGACGGCGTGGACTTCGTCCCGACGCGTCCCTTCTATCTCTTCGCGCAACACTTCTCGGCCATCGCCGCGGCCGGCCCCATCGCCGGGCCGATCCTCGCCTGTCAGGCGTTCGGCTGGCTGCCGTGCCTGCTCTGGATCGGCCTCGGCGTCGTCGCTATCGGCGCGGTGCACGACTTCACGAGCCTCGCCGCCAGCGTGCGCCACGGCGCGCGCTCCATCGCCGAGATCACGCGCGAACATTTGGGCAACCGCGCGGGCGCGGCCATGATGGGCTTCATCTGGATCGCGCTCGTCTACGTCATCGTCGCCTTCGCGGACATCACGGCGGGCACTTTCAAGAGCGGGACGGAGGAACTGCAACAGGGCGGCGCGGGTGGCTTCAACGCGGGCGGCGCGGTCGCGGCGGCGAGCGTCATGTACCTGCTGCTCTCGATCCTGCTCGGCCTCGTGCAGCGTTACCTGAACCCGCCGCTCTGGCTCGTCACGCTGCTGTTCGTGCCCGCCACCTTCGCGCTCTCGTGGCTCGGCACGAAGGTCTCGACCACGCTCCTGCTCGACCACAAAACGTGGGGCGTGCTGATTCTCATTTACTGCTGCGCCGCCTCGGTCGTGCCCGTGTGGACGCTCTTGCAGCCGCGCGGCTACCTCGGCGGTTTCATACTCTACAGCGCGCTCGCGCTCGGCGTCGTCGGCGTGCTGTTCGGCGGCTTGTCAGGCCGGTATCAAATTCTGCAACCGGCGTTCAAGTCGTGGGACACGGGCGGACTGACGGGCACGCTCTTCCCCTTCCTCTTCGTGACGATTGCGTGCGGCGCGTGCTCCGGCTTCCACGGCCTCGTCTGTTCGGGCACGACCTCGAAGCAGGTTGAGCGCGAATCCCACATCAAGCCGGTCGGCTACGGCGCGATGCTGGCCGAGGGGTTCGTCGCGCTCATCGCGCTCGTCACCGTGATGATCGCCGCGCCCGCCGACCTCCGTGGCAAAGCGCCGGGGACGATCTACGGCAACGGCATCGGCCAGTTCATGACGCTCCTGATCGGCGCGGACAACCTCCGATTCGCCGTCACCTTCGGCGCGATGGCCTTCTCCACCTTCGTCTTCGACACGCTCGACGTGTGCACGCGCCTCGGCCGCTACATCGTGCAGGAACTCTTCGGCTGGCGCGGCCACTTCGGCGCGCTCGCGGGCACGCTGCTCACCGTCGCGCTCCCCTTCTACTTCATCATCTTCGCCCGCGAAGGCATGTGGACGGAGTTCTGGACGCTCTTCGGCGCGTCGAACCAACTGCTCGCCGCGCTCACCCTGCTCGCCATCACCGTCTGGCTCTATCAGGCGCGGCAGCGCATCGCCTTCACGCTCTACCCGATGCTCTTCGTGCTGACCATCACGCTCTGGGCGCTCTGCAAACTCGCCTATGGAAACCTGCGCGCCGCCAACGGCTTCGACATCAAACTCGTCAACGCCATCGCCTCGGCCGCCCTCGTCATCCTCGCCACTTATCTCGCCGTCACTGCCCTCGTCAAACTGCGCGGCGAGCGCAAGAGTTCGCTCGTTCCCGAAGGTGCGTAAGAATCGAACAAGGTTGTAGGAGCAGCGGGCTTGTCCCTACAACCTTGTTCCTCCTTTTAACGCCTCTTACTTTGCTTGGTTGCTTGTTGTGCTAACTGGGATAGGTGTTCGACGTGTTCATTCGCGGCACGGCTGATAGCCTCGCCGACGAGCGAGACAGCTTCAATTGCGGAAAGTAACGCTTGGGGCTTGAAAAGTGGGTCGGAGGATGCGCCGACGGCAGCTTGCCTGAGCAAGTAGAAAAGCCAGTGGCACAAGAAGACAGATTGTTGGGCGGAGATTTCTTCTATTCTGGCGGGCGTGAGGTTGTCGGCATCAAGTCCGACTTCATATTCGACAATACAAGCTAACGGGATTGTTGTGCTCATTTGAATGTCCTCTCGGTTTTTACTAGGTTGTCGGGTGCTAGTAACCGCCGAGAGACGGCCTGTGCTATTCCCCTTGCGGGTCTTGTATTAGCACAGACACCCGACAACAACCGTTGGACACAAAAAAGCCGCGTTTCTAACGGTCGCGGATACCGCTCTCGGTGGTGTTACTAGCACCGAGAGCATTATAGGTAACGCACTGTTAACTGTCTACATTTTGCTTGATTGAGAAGATAGATCGAGATGGCAGGCTGTTTGCGCCGCTTCGCTTGAAAGTAACGACAATCTCTACTCCTCAGTTAATGAAAAAGTGAGACGACCTGCAACGAAGGCGCGGGTTGCCATGCGAAGCACTTGTGAAAGGGAAACGTCTTGTTGCTGTGCTTTTTCCAGAGCTTCATCGCGCAGGGAACGCGGCATCTCGACGATCACCTTTACTTTATCATCCGGCTTACCCTTCATTACTCGCGGGCGTCCGGCTGTTAAGTGTTTTCTGCTCACGTGAGAATTATATAACAACACTATTATGGCAAAATGTGGAAGGCAGGCTGCGTCCGGCAAAACTGTCTTCAAATTTCGCCCTACGCCTTTCTACTTTTGCCCGTTCCCGTGTGGACAGTTTGGGCAAAAATCGGCCATAATGGCCGACTTCCAGCGCGATTAGCTGACGTGTAGCAGGAGGCCGTCAAAGACGGAAGCTTCCTTTGGCGTCTTCTCTTGCTCGCGCGCCGGAATTTTCCGAACACTTTTTAAAACAAACAGGAGATCGTTAAGACGTGGAATCAATATCGCTCTTTGCCACGGGTGCGCTGCTCATCGCCCCCGCCTATTTTCTGATCAAGTTTTTATCGACACACGCGCCGCGCGTCGGCCGCGTCGCGTCGCGGGCGGCGGCGAGCTTTGCGGTCGTCTTTGTACTCGCGTCGGCCGCCCCGGCGCAGTCGCACGCCGCGCCGCCTGAGTCGCGCGGGAGCGGCGCGTCCGCGCAGGCCGTCGCGCCGCAGCACCATTCGGGCGGCGAGGCCAACCTCGTCCTGCCCGACCTGTCGCGCGTGGATTTCCTCAATGGTGCGATTGACGGCCACACGCTCCTGCTGCTCGGCCTCGTGGTGTGCGCGCTCGGCCTGCTGTTCGGCCTCGTCATCTACAAGCAGTTGAAGAATCTTCCCGTTCACAAGTCCATGCGGGAGATTTCCGAACTCATCTACGCGACCTGTAAAACTTACCTTGTCACGCAGGGCAAGTTCATCATGATCCTTGAGGCGTTCATCGCCGTCATCATCATCTTGTACTTCGGCTTTCTGTCGCCGCCCACGAACGCCGGGACGAGCGTGCCTTTGCGCGTGCTGGTCATTCTCCTGTTCAGTCTCGTCGGCATCGGCGGCAGCTACGGCGTCGCGTGGTTCGGCATTCGCGTCAACACCTTCGCCAACTCGCGCACGGCCTTCGCCAGCCTCGGCGGCAAGCCCTACCCGATCTACGCGATTCCCTTGAGGGCGGGCATGAGCATCGGCATGATGCTCATCTCGGTCGAACTCTTGATCATGCTCTGCATCCTCTTGTTCATCCCGGCCGACTACGCCGGCCCCTGCTTCATCGGCTTCGCCATCGGCGAATCTCTCGGCGCGGCCGCGCTCAGGATCGCGGGCGGCATCTTCACCAAGATCGCAGACATCGGCGCGGACTTGATGAAGATCGCCTTCAAGATCAAGGAAGACGACGCGCGTAACCCCGGCGTCATCGCCGACTGCACGGGCGACAACGCGGGCGACTCGGTCGGCCCCTCGGCCGACGGCTTCGAGACCTACGGCGTGACGGGCGTCGCGCTCATCACCTTCATCCTGCTCGCCGTGCCCGACCCGACCGTGCAAGTGCAACTGCTCGTCTGGATTTTTGTCATGCGCGTGATGATGATCGTCGCCTCTGCTCTCTCTTACTTCATCAACGAAGCAATCGCCAAATCGCGCTATGGCGCGGCCGACAAGATGAACTTCGAGGCTCCGCTCACGTCGCTCGTCTGGATCACATCCATCATTTCGGTCGTGCTCACTTACGTCGTCTCTTACCTGATCGTCCCCGCCCTCGGCCCCGGGGCCGACGACACTCTCTGGTGGAAGCTGGCGACGATCATCTCCTGCGGCACGCTGGCGGGCGCGGTCATCCCCGAACTCGTCAAGGTCTTCACCTCGACCGAGTCCGGCCACGTTAAGGAAGTCGTCACGTCTTCGCGCGAGGGCGGCGCGTCCCTGAACATCCTGTCGGGGCTCGTGGCGGGCAACTTCTCCGGCTACTGGCTCGGCATCAGCATCGTCGCTTTGATGTCCATCGCCTACTACTTCAGCCTGATGGGACTCGGCGCGCTGATGGTCGCACCCGCGGTCTTCGCCTTCGGCCTCGTCGCCTTCGGCTTCCTCGGCATGGGGCCGGTCACTATCGCCGTCGATTCCTACGGCCCCGTCACGGACAACGCGCAGTCGGTCTACGAACTCTCGCTCATCGAGACCGAGCCGAACATCGAGGCCGACATCAAACGCGACTACGGCGTCAACGTCAACTTCGAGCGCGCGAAGCACCTCCTGGAAGAGAACGACGGCGCGGGCAACACCTTCAAGGCGACGGCCAAGCCGGTCTTGATCGGCACGGCGGTCGTCGGCGCGACGACGATGATCTTCTCGATCATCATCGCGCTCACCGCCGGCTTGACGCAAAACGTCCAGAACCTCTCGCTCCTGCACGCCCCGTTCGTGCTCGGCCTGATCACGGGCGGCGCGATCATTTACTGGTTCACGGGAGCAAGTATTCAGGCGGTGACGACGGGCGCGTATCGCGCGGTCGAGTTCATCAAGGCCAACATCCGGCTCGAAGGCGTCACGAAGGCGTCGGCCGAGGACAGCAAGAAGGTCGTTGAAATCTGCACGAAGTACGCACAGAAGGGCATGTTCAACATCTTCCTGACGGTCTTCTTCTCGACGCTCGCCTTCGCCTTCGTCGAGCCGTTCTTCTTCATCGGCTACCTCATGTCCATCGCCGTCTTCGGACTCTATCAGGCCATCTTCATGGCGAACGCGGGCGGTGCGTGGGATAACGCCAAGAAGATCGTGGAAGTCGAACTCAAGGCCAAGGGCACGCCGCTGCACGACGCGGCCGTCGTCGGCGACACGGTCGGCGATCCGTTCAAAGACACTTCCTCGGTCGCCTTGAACCCGGTCATCAAGTTCACGACGCTGTTCGGATTGCTGGCCGTCGAGTTGGCCGTGTCGCTCGCAGACCGCAACGGGCGGCTCGGCGAAAACGGCGCGATGGTCACGCACGTCCTGGCGGCCGTCTTCTTCGTCATCTCGATGTTCTTCGTCTGGCGTTCCTTCTACGGCATGCGCATCGTCGCGGAACTGCCCGCGGCCGTGGGCAAGATGGGCGCGGACAGGGAAGGACTCGCGGCCGGGGATTAACCTGCCCGTGCGAGCGGTTCGACGCGGTTCGGCAGCGATTTGGTCTAACTTCCCCCGCCGGTCGTCACGATCTTTTCAGCCGTCGTTTGTTCAGGCAAACGGCGGCTGAATTTTATTTGCGCGAGAGAAAGGGAGACACAACGTGAACGTACAAATGCTGCTGATCTTCCTGATCAGCATCGGCGCGCTCGGCTTCGCCCTCCTGCTCATCAAGAACGTGCTCGACCGCGACACCGGCTCGCAGGCCATGCGCGACATCTCCGACGCGATCAAGGAAGGCGCGGAGGCTTTCCTGCGGCGGCAGAACACGACCATCGCGCTCTTAGCCGTCGCGCTGGCCGCGCTCATCTTCATCGTCTACGGCTTCGTGCGCTCGCACAACGCGGCCGATCCCGTGAACTCGCTCGGCCTCGCCTTCTGGACGACGCTCTCCTTCGCGCTCGGCGCGGCCTCGTCGGTCGCCTCCGGCTACATCGGCATGTGGGTCTCCATCCGTGCGAATATCCGCACGGCGTCGGCCGCGACGCGCTCTCTGAACGGCGCGTTGCAGACGGCCTTGCGCGGCGGCGCGGTCTCCGGCCTCTTCGTCGTCGCGCTCTCGCTCTTGGGCGTCGCCATCCTGTTCGAACTCGTCCGCACGTTCACGGACGTGCCTTCGACGAAAATTCCGCTGCTCATCGCGGGCTACGGTTTCGGCGCGTCGTTCGTCGCGCTGTTCGCGCAACTCGGCGGCGGCATCTACACGAAGGCGGCCGACGTGGGCGCAGACCTCGTCGGCAAGGTCGAGGCCGGGATACCGGAGGACGACCCGCGCAACCCGGCCGTCATCGCAGACCTCGTGGGCGACAACGTGGGCGACTGCGCCGGGCGCGGCGCGGACTTGTTCGAATCGACGGCCGCCGAGAACATCGGCGCGATGATCCTCGCCGCCGCGCTCTACAGTTCCAACCCGACCTTCTTCACCGAGGGGCAACTGCTCGGCATCATCCTCTTCCCGCTCGTGGCGCGCGCCTTCGGCCTCGTCGCTTCAATCGTCGGCATCATGATCGTGCGGACGCGCGAAGAGGGCGACCCGATGGCCGCGCTCAACCGCGGCTACTTCCTGACCTCCGCGCTCGCCGCCGTCGGCTTCCTCGTCGCCTGCTACTGGCTGCTGCGCCCGGCGGGCGCGAACGCGGGCGCGGCCGCGAACGCGTGGGTCTACTTTTTCCTCTGCGGCCTGATCGGCATCGTGACGGCGATCCTCTTCGTCTTCATCACGCAGTATTACACCGAGTATCGCTATCGCCCCGTGCGCGAGATCGCGCAGGCTTCGCAGACCGGCCCGGCGACGAACGTCATCAGCGGCGTCGCCGTCGGGTTGGAGAGCACCGCGTTTCCGATCCTCGTGATTGCCGCCGCGATCATCAGTTCCTACTATCTCGGCACGGCGTCGGGGCTGAACAACGCGGGCTTCTTCGGCACGGCCGTCGCCACGATGGGCATGCTCGGCTCGGCCGCCTACATCCTCGCGATGGACACCTTCGGCCCGATCACGGATAACGCGGGCGGCATCGTCGAGATGTCGCAACAGCCGGAAGAGATTCGGCGCAAGACCGACCGCCTCGACGCCGTGGGCAACACGACGAAGGCGTTGACCAAAGGTTACGCCGTCGGCTCGGCCGCGCTCGCCGCCTTCCTGCTCTTCTCCGCCTATCTCGACGAGGTGAAGAACTACGGCCTCAACCTCGGCACGGGTGGCTTAGGCTCGGCCGAAGCGGGGCGCGGCGCGGAACTCTTCGTCATCAACCTCGCCAAGCCCGAAGTCTTCATCGGGGGCTTGCTCGGCGCGATGCTCGTCTTCCTCTTCTCGTCGCTCGCGATCAAGGCGGTGGGCAAGGCCGCTTACGAAGTGATTCGCGACGTGCGCGCGCAGTTCAAAGAGAACCCCGGCATCATGGAGGGCACGTCGAAGCCGAACTACGGGCGCACGGTCGACATCGTGACGCGCGCCGCGCTCAAGGAAATGATCTGGCCGGGCGTGCTGGCCGTGGGCTTGCCCATCGCCGTCGGCCTCGTCTTCCGCGCGCTCTTTTACGCGCAGGTCGGGACGGACGACCGGACGAACAGCGTCGCCTCGCTCGTCGGCAACCCGCGCTACGCGCACCTCGCGACGGGCGCGGAGGTCGTCGCCGGGATGTTGATGATCGGAACGATTGTCGGCATTCTGATGGCGCTCTTTCTCAACAACGCGGGCGGCGCGTGGGACAACGCCAAGAAATATATCGAGACCGGCGAATATGGCGGCAAGCGTTCGGAGGCGCACCGGGCGGCGGTCGTGGGCGACACGGTCGGCGATCCCTTCAAAGACACGGCCGGGCCGTCGCTCCACGTCTTGATCAAATTGCTCTCGACCATTACCCTTGTGCTCGCACCGTTGTTTATTTAAGAGTTTCAAGTTTCAAGTTTCAGGTTTCAGGTTAAAAACAAAGACCTGCAACCCGAAACTTGAGACTTGAAATCCGAAACTTGAAACCTGAAACTTGAAACCTGAAACCTGAAACTATGCATACATACGCAAAAGCAGAGACCCTGACGGGCGCGTGGCTCGCGCCCGTGGACTGGGTGAAATCAACCGCGCTCGTCGTGGCGTTTAGCCTGTTCGTCGCGCTCTCGGCGCAGGTCGTCATCCCGCTGCCGTTCACGCCCGTGCCGATCACGTTGCAGACGTTCGCCGTGTTGCTGACGGGCGCGCTGTTGGGTTCGCGTCTGGGCGCGGCGGCGTTGATGCTCTACATCATTGAAGGCGCGTCGGGGCTGCCCTTCTTTCGCGGCGGCAACGGCGGCGCGCTCTATCTCGCGTTCAGCCCGACGGCCGGGTATCTCCTGGCCTACCCGGTGGCCGCGTTCGTCACCGGGTGGCTCGCGGAGCGCGGTTGGGACAGGAAGTTTCTGCCGGCGGCGGCGGCCATCGCCATCGGCTCGATCATCGTCCTGTTCGGCGGCTGGCTCGGACTCTTGCGCTTCTACACGGGGGGGCAGGCATTCGCGCTCGGCGTCGCGCCGTTCGTCGTCGGCGACATCGTGAAGATCGCGCTGGCAGCGGCGGCTCTACCTTCGGGCTGGGCGCTTTTGAGGAAAAAGGGACGCGAGGGTTGATTCATTGCTCCGTCGGTTCATTGATCCGATGAAGAGACGGATCAATGAATCGATCTTTCCATGAAGCAAGCAAGTAAAAAAGCTCCGGCGAAACCGAAAGCGCCCGTCCCTTGTAATGAGGCGGAGCGGATCGCCGCGCTGCACGAGTGCGCCATCCTCGACACCGAGGCCGAAGAGTCTTTCGACGACATCGTGCGCCTCGCCGCCTACATCTGCGAGACGCCCGTCGCGCTCGTCAGTCTGGTGGACACGGCGCGCCTGTGGTTCAAAGCGAAAGTCGGATTCGACGCCGGCGAGTTGCCGCGCCATTCCACCTTCTGCACTCAGGCCATTCTCACGCCCGAACCCTTCGTCATCGAAGACGCCTCGGCGGACAAGCGTTTCGCCAAGAACCCTTACGTCATCTCCGACCCGCACGTCCGCTTTTACGCGGCCGTGCCGCTCGTCACCCCGGAAGGGCACGCGCTCGGCGTGCTCTGCGTTCTCGACCACGTGCCGCGCACGCTCAAGGATGAACAGCAGGAAGCGTTGAACGTGCTCGCGCGCCAGACCATGACGCAAATCGAACTGCGTCGTAACTCGAACACGCTGGCCGAACTGAATCGAAAGCTCGACCGCGAGATCGCCGAGCGCACGCGCGCCGAGCGCGAGCGCGAGGAAATACTCACGAGCGAGCAGGAGGCGCGCGCCGCGTCCGAGGCCAACGAGCAGCGTTACCGCTTCCTCGCCGAATCCATCCCGCAACAGGTCTGGACGGCGCAGCCGGACGGCGCGCTCGATTACGTCAACCAGCGCACGGTCGAATACTTCGCGCTCGCCGATAGCGACATCACCGGCGACAGTTGGCAACAGGTGATCCACCCGGACGACCTCGACGCGTGTCTCGAACGCTGGCGCAAGTCTCTCTCGACGGGCGAAGTTTACGAGGTGGAATTCCGGCTGCGGCGCGGGTCGGACGGCGATTACCGCTGGCACCTGGCGCGCGCTCTGCCGATGTGCGATGCGTCGGGGCGCATCATCCGTTGGTTCGGCACGAATACGGATATAGACGACCAGAAACGCCTCTACCGTCTCGCCGAAGAGGCCAACCGCGCCAAAGACACCTTCCTCGCCACCGTCTCGCACGAGTTGCGCACGCCGCTCACCTCGATGATGGGGTGGGCTGAACTGCTCAAACTCGGCATGCTCGACGAGAAGAAGCAGCGGCACGCCATCGAAGTGATCGAATCCAGCGCGCGCTCGCAGGCGCAACTCATCGGCGACCTCCTCGACATCTCGCGCATCATCTCCGGCAAACTCCGTCTGGACGTGCAGCCCGTCGAACTCGCGCCCGTCATCGCGGCGGCAATGGACGTGGTGCACCCGGCGGCCGAAGCGAAGTCCATCGGACTCGTCCCGCGCATCGGCCGCGGCGTCGGGTTGGTTTCCGGCGACCCCGACCGCATACAGCAAGTGATCTGGAATCTTTTGGCGAACGCCGTCAAGTTCACGCCCGTGGGCGGGCGCGTCGAAGTGTCGCTCAAACGCGCGGCCGGGCAGGCCGAGATCGTCGTCCGTGACGACGGCGCAGGGATCAACCCGGATTTTCTCCCCCACGTCTTCGAGCACTTCCGCCAAGCCGACAGCACCAGCACACGTAAGCACGGCGGCCTCGGCCTCGGCCTCGCCATCGTCCGCCGCCTCGTCGAACTGCACGGCGGCACGGTCGCGGCCGAAAGCAAAGGCGAAGGCCACGGCGCGACCTTCCGCATCCATCTTCCGCTCCTCCAGCGTCAAACGTCTCGGAAGATCGAGACGGCCAAAGGCTCTCGCGCTAAACGGGGGCGCGGCACGCGCGCGGCATCATCTGCTCGAAGTTGAAATTTTTCGTTTATCGTCGCGTCGGGAAGGGTGTCTATGGAGATCATCAAAGTGCGTTCGCGCGAGCGCGAGCAGTTGGTCGAGTTCACGGACGAGGTGCGCCGCAGGCTCACGGCGTCGGGCGCGCGCGAGGGCGTCTGCGTGCTCTACGTGCAACACACCACGGCCGGGTTGACCATCAACGAGAACGCCGACCCGGACGTGCCCCGCGACTTGCTCCAACACCTGCGCGCCCTCATCCCCCAACACGGCGCGGGCTTCCGCCACAGTGAAGAAAACTCCGACGCGCACATCAAGACGACCCTCGTCGGCACGAGCGTCACCGTCCCTTTCCACGAAGGCGAGTTGCTTCTGGGACGCTGGCAGGGAATTTTCTTATGTGAGTTCGACGGCGCGCGCGAACGCCAAGTGATTATGACGATCAGGTAAACAGGGTTTCAGGTTTCAAGTTTCAGGTTTCAAGACTGAGGTTCTTTTCATTAACTTGAAACCTGAAACTTGAAACCTGAAACCCTGCTACCAAGCGCGCGACCAGCGTGGCCCCGTGTGTTCGTCGTCGCGCAGGCGCGCGTCCACGCCCGCGCGCAGTTCCAAGAGGCGGCCGAAGAGCCAGAGCAGGTCGGAGAGGCGGTTGAGGTAGGCCACCGACTGCGGCGCGGCTTCCTCGCCGGACTCGACGAGGCGCACCAACGCGCGCTCGGCGCGGCGACAGACGGTGCGCGCCACGTCGTAGGCCGCCGCCGCCGCGTGGTCGCCCGGCAGAGACCAGTCAGACAAAATACCTTCCGTGCCTTCGATGCGATTGACGTGCGCCGTCAACGCCCCGACCATCGCCTCCGTCACATAGGGCGGCTCTTTCCGCGCGGCCGCAGGATTCGCCACCCCGCCGCTCACCGCGAACAACTCGCGCTGAATCTCCTTCGTCAACGCGCGCACCTCCGCGTCCTCGCAGATCGAACGCGCAAAGCCCAACAGCGAACTCAACTCGTCAATCGTCCCGTAAGCCTCGACCCTCAAGTCGGCTTTCGACACCCGCTCGCCGCCGATCAAGCCGGTCTTCCCCGCGTCGCCCGTCTTCGTCGCTATGCTCATAACGTCACTGAAAATCCGACCCTCGCCCGTAGCCGACGCTCCGCGCCGCGGCGAAATTTTACCGGCGCAAAATTTTGCGCTCACTGACGGCCGCGAACAACTCACCTCTTCGTCTTCGCGCCCTGCCACACCGTGCCGTCCGCGTACTTGATGCGAGTCACACGCGCTTTCTCATACGGCGAATTTTGCAGGTGATAACCCTCCATTTTCAAACGCACCGATTCGTCGGGGAAAATCGTCCGGTTGCTGCGAATCGAATGGACGCGCAGTATCTTTTTCTGCTCCGCATCTTTGAAAACAACATACTCCCACGACACGGACTTGATCGGCTTCGAGCCCGTGTTCAGGAACAGCGCGGACACTTCCTGAACGGGCGAAGAAGTCACGGTCGTCATGGGATACGGCCGCTTGCCGGAAAAACTGCTAACCGGATCGACTCCGGCGTTCACGTCATATCTGAACCGTGGATCGGACGCCTCAAGCCCCGGCGCGCTCTGCTGCGCGGCTATCGAAACGGGCGTGATGAACAGAAGGAACAAAGCGGTCGTGAATTTGTGTCTCAGTCGCATCTCAAGCCCTCCTTTCCTGTCTCAACATCTTCTCATTGACGGTTGAAGAACTAATTCACTTGGGGAACGAGCACGTATTATAACGCTTCGCGCGGCAAGCATTACAAGCCTGAGTCGCCTGCACGACCGGACGGCCTCTCGCGTCGTCACATCGCCGCGAGTCGTTGTTGTCGCCTGAGCAGCCAGAGGAAGACGGGGCCGCCCGTGAGCGCGGTGATCGCGCCGACGGGCAGTTCGCCCGCGCCGAGCACCGTGCGCGCCACCGCGTCGGCCAGCATGAGGAACGACGCGCCGAGCAGAAACGAGCACGGCAGAATCACGCGCACGTCTTCACCGAACATCAGGCGCACCGCGTGCGGCACGATCAACCCGACGAACCCGATTGTCCCGCCGACCGCCACCGTTACGCCGACCATCAAAGAACTCGCCGCGTACACCAGACGCTCGCTCCGGCGCACATCGACGCCTAGGCTCGCCGCCGTCTCTTCGTCCAGCGCGATCAGGTGCAGGTCGCGCGCCATGAGCGCGAGGATGATCCAGCCGGGCGCGAGAAACAGCAGCATGCGCCAGATGAGGTCGAAGCCGACCACGTCGAGGCTGCCAATCGTCCAGCGCAGAATTTGCAGCGCGCGCGAGTAGTCCGTGAAGTATTGAATGATGACGACGAACGAGGCCGCGACGAAGTTTAAGACGACGCCCGCCAGCAGGAGCGCGCCCGGCATCACGACCGCGCCCGTGCGCGCCAGCCGGTAGACGACGAGCATCGCCGCGCCCGCGCCCGCGAACGCCGCGAGGAAGATTACGGGGACGCCCGCCACCTTCGCGCCGAAGCCGAAGGCGATGGCGAGGCTCGCGCCGAGCGCGCCGCCGCCCGACACGCCGAGCGTGAGAGGCTCCGCGAGCGGGTTGCGAAACAGCGCTTGCAGCGACGCCCCCACCATCGCCAGTGACGCCCCGACCATCCCCGCCATCAACACGCGCGGCAGACGCAGGCGAAAAAAGAGCAGCCGCGCCATCTCGTCGCCGCGCAAGTCCGCGAACGCAATCGGCGCATAACCGGCCCACAGCGCAACTGCGGTCGAGACGACGAGCACCGCCGCGAGCAGCAACAGAGCGCGCGGCAAACGCTTTGCCGCCGGTTTTTGCTTTCCGTCTTGTGAGTGTCGGCTTGAAATCAAATCGTGTTCACCAACTCCGGCGCATCTCCTCGTGTCTTCCCCGCAATTCATTCCGACCACACGAACGTCCGCCCGAACGCCTGCCGCGCGCGCACGTGCTCGTCGGCGTAAACTTCCGCCAGCACCTCGTCGCGCAAGACTTCGGCGGGCGCGCCCGAAGCCGCGACCGCGCCGCCGCGCATGGCGAACACTTGATCGAAGGCCGGGTCGAGCAGTTGCAGGTCGTGCGTCACGATGAGCGCGGTGATGCCGCGTTCGTCGCGCAGGCGAGCGAGGTGCCGGATGAGTCCCGCGCGGTGCTTCAAGTCGAGCGCGGCCGAAGGCTCGTCCAACAGCAGGCACTCCGGCTCTTGCGCGAGCGCGCGGGCGAGCGCGACGAGTTGCCGCTCGCCGCCCGACAGTTCCGTCACGCTGCGCGCGGCCAGATGCGCGGCGTCCACGGCCGCGAGCGCGTCGTGCGCCACACTGATGTCGCGCTCGTTCTCGAAACGAAACCGCGACGTGTAAGGGCTGCGCCCCATCAACACCACTTCGAGCGCGGTCAGCGGAAAGACGCCCGCCGACGCCTGCGGCACGTATGCGATGCGCCGCGCACGCACGCGCGGTTCGAGCGAGCGGAGCGGCACGCCGTCGAAGAGCACTTCGCCGCGCGCCGGTTGACTGACGCCGCCGAGCAGCCGGATGAGCGAAGACTTCCCCGAACCGTTTGCGCCGATCAAAGCCGCGAGCAACCCGCGCCCCAACGCGAGCGACGCGCCGCGCACCACTTCCGGCAGTCCCGGCGCGTAAGCGAAATGTAACTCGCGCGCTTCGAGCAGCGCCCCGGCGCGTCGTTCATTACTCACATTCATTACCTACGTTCATTACTCAGCAGCGCAGCGTTATCCACGATGAGCCCGCACGGGGCGTGCGCTCAATTCTTCACCTTGAAAGCGGTTCCCGGTTCGCGTTTGCAACTTCACTGCGCTTTCGCGCCGAAGGCCGCCGGGTGGATCAACTCCGCGAACTTGCGCGCCGTGTCGCCGACAAACTGCGAAGGGTGCAGCATGGATTCGTCGTTCAACTTGTAGACGCGCCCCGCGCGCACCGCGCGCACGCTCCCGAGTTCCTGCCAAACTTCCTGCGTGTTCTCCGCAAGTTTCCCGTCACCGCTTTGCAGCATGTCGAAGATGATGTCCGGGTCGAGCGTGACGACGGCCTCTTTGCTGATCTGCCCGAAGCCGTTCGAGGCGGGCGGCGCGATGGATTCGCCCCCCGCGATCTCGATCAACTCAGCGAAGAAACTGCCGCGCGTCGCCGTGTACAAGCCGCGCAGGGTGCCGGGCACGCGATCCACGATGCACAGCACGCGCAGGCGCGGCAGTTCGCGCGTGCGCCCGCGCACGTCTTCGAGTTTCGCGCTCACTTCGGCGACGAGTTGGCGGGCGGCTTCCTCGCGCCCCGTCACCGCGCCGATCTGTTCGATGCTCGCGAGCGCGTCGGCCACCGTGTAACTCGGCACGGTGACTGTGCGCACGCCGAGCGCGTCGAGTTTATCCTTGATGAGTGGCGCTTGCGAGGAGGTCATGATGATCAGATCGGGCTTGAGCGCGGCGACCTGTTCCAGATTCGTGTTGCTCCACCCGCCGACCCTCGGCAGCCGCGACACCTCCGGCGGAAACTTGTCGTAGTCCGACACGGCCACCACGCGCTCGAACGCGCCGACGCCGTAGAGCACCTCGGTCGTGCTCGGGCTGAGCGAGATGATCCGCTGCGGCTGCCCGGCCGCCTGCGCGCCCTCGTGCGCTTCCTTCTCGCCCTTGCCGATCTCGACGTACACCCTATCGCCGCACGCGACGGGGGCCAGCGCGACGAGCGCAATGAGCGCGGCGGTCAGCGCGGCGCGCACATCAACGCGCCTCTGATTTTTCCACAACTTCATCTTCGCGCCCCTCCTTCCCGAATCCATACGGGCACTGACGACACCCGTTTTCGCAGCAATAACCGCGACGCGCGAGGTAACGCGCCGTGAAGACCATCAACGCGCCCTCCCAATAAAAATCTTCGCCTTCGACGAGCGGCGGCCTGTTTAGTTCGACGTTCATCCTCGCTAAAAACTGAACTGCGCGCCCGCCTTGCCCGTGCGCCCCGGCGTGCGGAAGCCGTTCTCGAAATACTCTCGGCCGAAGAGATTCTCCACGTAGCCGAAGAAGCGCAAACTGCGCGACTCCGAGAGCGGCAGAGTGTAGTTCGCGCCCGCGTCGGCCTTCCTGATTCCCTCGAAGCGATAGACGACGCTCCCGAAAGTCGAAGGGTTGAACACGGGCGCGAGGTAATAGCTCGACGCCGTGAAGTCGAAGTTGAACAACAGGCGGCGACCGACGCGCTGCGTCGCCGTCAGGTTGAATTGATGATCGGGAATCGTGAAGGAACGGATCACGCTGCCCACGCGCGGCGTGCGCTCGTCGGCATTCGTGTAGGTGTAAGAGGTGCGCACGTCGAGCGTACGCGCGGGCGCGGCTTCAAGGCTCAACTCGACGCCGCGCGCGAGTCCGCCGCGCGTGTTGACGTAGCCGCCGAAACGCCCGAACGGATCATCCGGCCCGATGAGGCCGGTGAAGTCGAACGCGATCACTTCCTGCAAGCGCGTGTAAAAGTAGGTCGCCGCAGCGCGTGCGCGACGGCGTGCGAAAGTTTGATCGATTCCGGCGTCGAAAGCGATGGAGCGTTCGGGGCTGAGGCGCGGGTCGCCGAAGGCGGAGAAGCGCGGCGCACTGCCGTCGAAGGGTCGCGGGTCGTAGAAGCTGCCGAAACGTTCGTACAGCGAGGGAGCGCGGTAACCGTTGCCGACGTGGGCGCGGAGTTTCGTGCCCGTCGCGCGGAAAGAGTAGGCGATTGAGCCGTCGCCGGTATAGGCGTTCGGCGGCGCGTCGAAGTCGAAGCGGGCGAAGGGCGACGTGGCGAGCGGCGCGAGATTTGGGCGCGAGAGCGCGAAGCGTTGCGCGCGGAAGGCGGCGGAGAGTTGCAGCCGGTCGTCGAAGAGGCGCACCTGATCCTGTATGAAAAAGCTGTGGCTGCGCTCGGCCACGTCAACGGAATAATCGTCGGCGGGCGCGGACGAGGTGAGCGAGCGATTGATGAAACGTTCGCGCTCGAATTCGTAACCGGCGGTAAAGAGGTTTGCGCGTCCCAAACGAAAATCAACCCGCGCGTTCAAGGTGTGGACGCGGCCGTCGAAGTCGGCGCGCGTTGTGCCGAACGGCTCGAAGCCGGTGCCCGCCGGGCCGTCGTAAAACGCGCCGCCCGTCGCGTTGCCCTGATAAGAGATCGTGTAGCCGAAGCTGTCCGTCAAGCGTTGCGTGAAAAGAAGCGCGCCGGAGAAGAAGCGCGTGGCGCGCGCGGCGTCCGGGTCGTTCGCGGAGGGAATGAAAGTGGCCGCGCCGTTCGCCAACTGAAAGTCGGGCGTGCCAAGTTCAAAGCGGCGCAGTTCCGCGCGCGCGAGCGGCACGGCGCGGACGACGCCCGCGGGCAATGCGGCGGCGACGGGGCGCGCGTCCTCGTTGAGTTGGGTGAAAGAGTCTGCGGCGTAGAGACGCACGGTGAACGTCGTGGTCGGCGTCAACTGAAAGCGGACGCGCCCCTGCCCGCTCGTCGTGCGCGTCGCGTCGTCGCCGTCTATGCCGCGCGCGACGTTCAAGTGTGAGACGCCCGCGCTGTAGGCGACGCGGTTGGCGGACGTGCCGCCCGCGAGTTGCGCGCGGCCGCGAAAGAGTCCGAGACCGCCGCCCTCCGCGAGAACGCTGCCGCGCGTGCGGCCGCCGCCTTCGTCCGTGATGATGTTGACGACGCCGCCGATGGCGTTCGTCCCGTAGAGCGACGAACCCGAACCGCGCAGCACTTCGACGCGGCTCACGTTCGTCGCGTGAAGCTCGCTGAGATAACCGGACGCATCGCCCTGCGGCGACGAAGGGTCGCGGAAGCGCAGGCCGTCAATCGTGACCGCGGTGTCTTGATTGCGCAGGCCGCGCGTCTTGATGGAGAGCAGCGCGCCGGGGCCGCCGAGTTGCTGCACGCGCAGGCCGGGCACGACGCGCAATGCTTCCGGGATCGAATACTCGTCGCGCTCCTCCAACTCGCTCGCGCCGACGGTCGTGACGGCCTTTGAAACTTCGTCCACGGGCTGCGGCGTGTCGGCCGCCGTGACGACGACCTCCGCGCGCACGCCCGCCACTTCCAGAGCGAGATCGAGCGTCGTCGTCTGCCCGCGTTCGACGCGGACTTTTTGCGCGACGGCGGGCGCGAACCCGCGCGCGTCCGCCTCGATCAAATACTCTCCGGCGGCGAGTCGCTCGAAGCGATACGCGCCGCCCGCGTCCGAGACGGCGGTCAGGCGTCGGAGTTGCGGGGCGCGCGCGTAGAGCGTCATGATTGCGCCCGCGACCGACGCGCCCTGTGCGTCCGTCACGCGACCGGCGATGGCGGCCGTAGCGGTAGTCGCCTGCGCGAACAAGGCCGGCGCGCACAGCGCGACCAGCGCGCAGGCCAGTAAAAATTTGCGCGCGGGCACAATTCCACCGGCCGACGGAAACTTATTAGTGAGCGAATTTTTACCAGTTTGTGTGTTAGTCATTTCCTCTCGCATCCTCTTTTTGGAACGGCGGAGGGCGGACGCGCGGCGACGCGCGCGGGAAGCATGAAGAGGCGGACAGAATGACGCGCGCGCATCGCCGGTACAAAAAAAGACGCGCCCTCGATCCTGCCGTGGCAAGATCGAGGGCGCGTCAAAATTGGAACCGGATCAAACCGGGCGGCCTCAAGTGAAGAACAATTGAGAGGTCGCGTCGAGTAGTTTGATCGTCGCACGTACTTTTGAGCCAAGCCACTCGCCCTTTCCCGGAGCGTCAGCGGTCGCCTTCCGTCTCTCGATGCAGGCAAGGTTTCCTGACTCCCGGCTCAGACGCGTCGCTCGCGCGGCCTTCCCCGTCCCGCGTCGGGACGAGTGACCTAAAACTCCGAAGTGGCGTGCGACACAATCGCCGGTCTACAGTGGCGGGAACCGTGCGGGCTTTGCACCCGACTTCCCTTGTCGCCCGCGCTAACGATAGCGCGGGTCACACCTGCGACGGTCAACCGGGACGCGCGCGCCCGACCGAAGCCGGGGCGGCGCGCGCACTGGTTGAATAGCGATACAAATTATTCGAGTGACAAAGATCAAGGCGCGGGACTTAACCCGCGACTTCGCGCCGCGTGCTGCTGTTCATCTCCCAGTCTTTTAGATTATGCGCAGCGCGGACAAACAACCTAGCATCAGCGGCGAACAAGGTCAAGCGGGGCACAGCGGGCGCGTGCAATTTCGCCACGGCGCACCCGGACGGGCGACGAGTTTTCACACGCGTCAACTCACTCGCGGAAAAATCGCTTCGACGTGTGCGTGCGGCGCGCGAGTGGGCGGCGGAGACTGCGCCTGAAAAACTCTGCCGAGGGCGGTCACACCAGCTTCGTCAAACTCTGTGAGCGGCGGCGCGAAGGTGGCGGCATCAAACGCGCCGCACGGCGCGGCGACGGCAGCAGCGGGCAGCACGGCGGCAGGCGACGAGGTGACGGCGACGGGCGTCGCGGGTGAGAGCGGGGCGGGCGTCGCCGGTTCGACGACGGCCGGTGACGCATTCGACGAAATCGTTTCCGTCGGTTGTTTGAGATCGAGCAAGGTCAGTTTTCTATTGCGCAGAAATTCGGGCAGCACCCAGAACCATTGTATGTAACCGGCGAACAGGAGCGTTGACCAATCGAACAGGAATTCTAAACTCCGGCAATCGTCGCACCAGAAAGCAGCGCTGTGGAGCGCGAACAGCGTCAGCCCGCCGAGCGGGAAGGAGAGCGCGACCATCGCCAGTTCGAGCCACAGCCTGAGCGGCGCGGAGGGCGAATAATAGCCGGGATAGGAAGCGTCCAACAGCCGGTGCGTGATGAAGATGATCACGCTCGCTACGAGCCACGCCTTCTCGACCTTCGTTTTGCACATGAAGCCCATCGCCGCACCCCTCGCGTCAGAAGCGGCGGACGCCCTCGGACGCCGCCGACTGAATCACCCGACGTAGAAGTTAGACGCGCGCCGCGAGCATTTGTTCCCGCGCGGGAATGGCCGTGAGTTCGTGCTGGCGAGAGGGAGATTAAGGACGCTGCCACACGGAGCCGTCCGCATACAGGATGCGCATGATGACGACGTGCTCCCTGATCGTGTCGCGCTCGCGCTTGCCCAGTTTGTCTACGCTGACGGTGCGGGTGGGCGGGGTGGGACTGAAGAAAGTAAATTCTTTTTGTTTGCCGGGGGCGAGGCGTTCGACGGCGGTAAACTCGCGGCGGCTCACCTCCGCGCCCGTCGCGGGATCGGAGAAGACGTAATCCCAGTCGATCTCCTTGAAAGTCTTTTCGCCGGTGTTCTTGATGGAAATTTTGTAGAGAAAGGAGTAGCGAGGAGGCGCGGGTGGGCGGGATTTAATGACCTGCTCGGCGCGCATCTCGCGCTCGACCCGGGCGGTCTCGCCGATGTTTCCCGTTGACCTCGCCCTCTCGACGCGACGCTGATCGGCCATGCGCCGGCGCATGTCCTCGAAGTCCTCGACCGTGCCGCCGAACGGGTTGCCCTCCCAGTTGATGCGCTCCTTCGACCAACTGTGTTTGACGACCGTGACACCCGGAGGGCTTTGCGCTTGCGGCAGCGGCGACGCGGCCGGAGACTGTGCGAGCGCAACGCCCATCGCACACGAAAACAAGAGCCATAGGAACAGGGTTCTCATCACTCCCTCCTGCCTTGCGAGTCTCGAACCGGCACACGGCCGACGCCGGGGCGAAAGCAATGTCGTCCGGCCGGTCGCGCCCCGGCAAAGGTTCGCGCGCAAATTATACGCCGGGCGCGGGAAAAGTTAAGGGGCTGAAGCGCTAAGTCTTCAGCCCCCGGAGTGCGCTTTGAAACCGACGCCGCGCGTCGCGGACGAAGCGCGGCGTCGGACGAAGCGGATTTAGAAGACCAACCGCGCGCCGACGATGATGCGGCGATTGCCGCCGTTCGTCGTCCACTGGTTGAGGAACGCGCCGCTATTGACGGTGGTGTTGGGGATGCCGAAGTTGCGCGTGTTCGTGGCGTTGAACATGTCGGCGCGAAGTTGCAGCCGGACGTTCTCGGCGAGGCGCGTGTTCTTGATGATCCCGAAGTCGAGGTTGCCGATGCCATCGGCGCGCAGGATGTTGCGTCCCGCGTCGCCGAAACGCTCGCAGGTCGCGCTGGGGAGGAACCTCGGTTGCGCCGCGGTGCTGTCGGGAGCGAGAGGCCCCGTGCATTGCAGCGCGCGGAAGAGGTTGTTGCCCGCAGCCGTGACCGGCCCTCGCAGCGCAAACAGTTCCTCGACCGTCATGTTCCCGTAGTCGAGGTTCTGGTTCACGTTCGCGCGAATGGCGTTACCGACGAGGCCGTCGATGCCATTCAATGCGCCCGTCGGGTCTGCGCCGTTCAGGGGCGTAAAGGGCGCGCCGCTCTGGAAGGTGAAGAACCCGTTGAACTGCCAGCCGCCGAGCACATGCCCGGTTAATCCCTTCTGTTCGCGGAAGAAGGGCAGCTCGTAGACGAAGTTGCCGGAGAGGCGTTGCGGCCGGTCGTAGGTCGAGCGACCACGGTCGGCATCGCGGTCGAACGAGTTTTGCGAGACGGCCACCTCGCCGCCCGACGGGTTGAACAGTTCGGACGCCGTATCGATGAACGAACTCCAGGTGTAGTGGACGCCCGCGCTGAAGCCGCGCGAGAGACGCTTATCGAGACTGACCTGCATCGAGTGGTAGTCCGACTCGCCGCCGTTGGCGCGCAGGCGGATGACGCCGCGCGTGCAGTTGGTCGGGTCGATGATGTCTACGCGACACGGATTGTTCGGGGTGCCCGGCGCGCGGGCGGCGGCGATGAGCTGGCGTGTGGCCGGGTCAACGTTCGGGAAGAGCGTCGCGTTGTCGGCCTGCGAGAAGCGCGCGTCGGAGACGAAGATGCGGTCTGACGGCCGGCGCGGGTTGCCGTCGATGGTCTGGAACAGGTCGCGCCCTTTCGTGCCGACGTAGCCGACTCTGAGCACGAGGTCGCTCGTCAGTTCGCGCTGCATTTCCAGACTGAACTGATCATAGACCGGCGCGCGGAAGTCTGCGGCGACGATGGTGCGCGCGAAGGTCGCCGGGTTCAGACCCGCGGGCTGCGCGTTCGGGATGGCCGTGAAGGCTCCGGCGGCGGGCAGGTTGATGGCCGCGACGAACGGGAACGCGCTCGCGATGTTGAGGTTGATGTTGATGAAGCTGCTGTCGTGCGTGCGCGCGTAGCCGCCGCGGATGACGAGTTTGTCGCCGCCGGTAAGCCAGCCGAGCGGCCCGTCGCCGTCGGTGCGCGGGTTATAGTTGAACCCGAGGCGCGGCTGGAGGTTGTTCTTGTCCGCGCCGGGGACGGGCGTGAAGCGGAAACGCTCGTCGTTGCCGTTGGCCGCGACGATCCGGTTGTTGACGGGCACGAGGTCGTCGAAGTTGTTGCCGGGAAGCTCGTAGCGCAGCCCGTAGGTCAGCGTGAAGTTCGGGCGAATCTTCCACTGATCCTGACCGTAATAATACTGGTCGTAATAGTAATAATACTGAATCTCCTGACCGCCGGGGAGCGGGCGGTTCACTTGCGCGCCGAGGTCGGCCGTGTCGTTGATGAAGTTTTGCAGCGTCGAATAGCGCAGGAGTCCACGGATGGTCGGGACGAAGAAGCTCTTGACCTGCGTGCGGCGAATGTCCGCGCCGAACTTCATCGCGTGGTTGCCCTTCGCCCAGGACAAATTGTTCTGCACCTGATACGTGTTGTTGTTGCGGAACTGCGGCAGGTTTACCGCCAGCCCGATGGCCGTGCGATTGTTGGCGGCGTTGAAGCCCTGCAAGCCGAGTTCGTTAATTTCGATGGAAGGAATAACCTCCGAGCTCGGGTCGTCCGAGGCCGTCGTCGTCGCCAGGCGCGACCACGCCGCGCGCACCTCGTTGACGAGGTTGGGCGTGATCACCGAGACCAGCGAGACGTTGGCGGCCTGCGAGCGGAAGACGTTCTTGGTGGTCAGGCCGGCGGGCGTCACTTGGCCGCCGCCCCCTGTGTCCTGATCGTTGTAGAGGTAACGGACGTTCAGATTATTGGCCTCGTTGATGCGGTGGTCAACGCGGAACGACGCCTGATGGTCGTCCAGAAAGTTCGAGGCCGAGCCGGTAAGATTTCCCGTCGGCACGCTGAAGGTCTGGCCGCCGATGGTGAAGGTGCGGGTGGGGCCGCCCGTCGTCTGCGCGGCGGGGAGGAATCTGAGCAGCGCGGCAACCTGCGGGCGGTTGCCCGCGGCGGCTTCAAGCACTTGCCGTCCCGCCTCGGTCGGCGCGCCGACGAGGGTGAAGCCCGAACCGAGTTGACGGTCGCTCCAACGCTGGTAGGAGCCGAAGAAGAACGTGCGGTCGCGCCCGGAGATGTGGGTGGGGCCGCCCTCGCCGAAGCGCGGCAGGTGGAGCGGGCCGCCGATGGTGAAGCCGATCTGATTCTCGATGCGGAAGGGTCTCTTCTCGCTCGTAAACTGGCCGGGGGGGCGCGAGCCCGGCGCGCTGCAAAAGCCCGCGGTCTTGTTCAGATTGCTGCAAGCGTTCAGGGCGTTGCCGTTGTAGAACCAGAAAGCCGTGCCGTGGTAGTCGTTGGTTCCGGCCTTCGTGATGATATTTAAGACCGAGCCGGAGTTGCGCCCGTACTCGGCGAGGAACTGGTTGGTGATGAGGCGCACTTCCTGCACGATGTCCGGGTTATTGATGGCCTGCTGGCCGCCCGAAATGCTCGGGTCGTTGATGTCCTGCCCGTCGATCATAAAGTTGTTTGAGCGCAGGCGGCCGCCGTTGGACGAGTAGCTGACGCCGCTGGCGAAGTTGGTCTGCCCCGAGCCTAACTGGCTCACGCCCGGCGCGCTCAAGGCGACGTTGAAGACGTTGCGGTTGGGCGCGAGCGGCAGTTCCGAGACGCGCCGCGTGTCGAAGCGCGTGCTCACTTCGGCGGTCGCGGTATTGAGGAGCGCGGCGTTCTCCATCACGTTGACGACCTCGGTCAACGCGCCCGGTTTCATCGTCACGTCGACGACCGCCGCCTGATTCAGCGAGAGCGTGATGCCGGATTGGACGTACTTCGTGAAGTTGGATGCCTCGACCGTGATCTCATACGCGCCGACGGGCAGGTTGGCGAAGTTGTAGCGACCTTCGTCGTTAGTTTGAGAGGTGCGCGAAAGATTGGTTTCGACGTTGCGCGCCGTCACGGTGGCGTTGGGCAACGCGGCCTCTTTCTCGTCCTGAACGATGCCGGAAATCGAGCCCGTCGTCTGCGCCGGCGCGGACACCGCAACAACCAGCAGCAAGGCGAGCATCACAAGAACCTGTCTGACTACTCTCGACATTTCTTTACTCCTTTTAGGTAAGCTGACGGAGAAGCTGTTAATAGGTTGGGTTAAACTGGCCTTCATCGTCGCGGCCACGACGGAGACCGAGCGCCACCGGAATCCGAACAACCAGTGTCGCCGCTGAACGGTTAAACTTCGACGAGGCTTGAAGTTTTTCCGGGGGGACTCGCGGCGTAAAATTCTTCTGTTACTCTTAACGGTCGGGCGATGAGCCCCGTGCAGGCGCGTTTAACGCGATATTGTTAGGCAAGCAGTATGCCCGCGCGAGGCGGGCGCGCATTAACGTGTATTATCTAACCAATCAGGACGGCGCGCCGCGCGCGTGATCCATATTTTTGAACAGCCCATTCAATTTTATGCAGAACGACCCGGACGGTGCGGCGCGCCGCCGCACCGATGCCGAAACGAATGAGGCCGGGAGCAAACGCGTGACGACTCGCAGGCCGCCGTCCGCGCCGCCGATTTACGACGCGCTCGCGCCGCACTACGAACGCGCGCTACGACCGCTCGAACTTCTCATCCTCGCGCGCCTGCGCGCCGCCACGCTCCGCGCGTTGAGCGGCAAAGGCGCCGGCGGCGACAGCGACGATGGCGGCGGCGGCGGCGGCGGTCGCCTACTCGAAATCGGCGCGGGCACCGGGCTCAACTTTCCACACTACCCGCCCGGCGCGCGCGGCGCGGCCACCGAACCGAGCCGCGAGATGCTGCGTCTCGCGCAAACGAAGCCGCGCCCCGCGGGCGTCCGCCTCGTGCAGACAAACGCGGAGGCGCTGCCCTTCGCCGACGACACCTTCGACGCGGCCTTCGCCACCCTCGTCTTCTGCTCCGTCGCCTCGCCCCCGAAGGCGTTCGCGGAACTGCGCCGCGTCGTGCGCGCGGGCGGGCGCGTCGCGCTCCTCGAACACGTCCGCCCACCCGGCCTGCTCGGCCCCGTCTTCGACCTCATCAGCCGTTTCACCGTGCGCCTCTGCGAAGACCACTTCAACCGCCGCACCGCCGACGAAGCGCGCCGCGCCGGGCTCCGAATCATCAGCGTCGAACCGCACGTCCTCGGCATCATCCAACTCATCGTGTGCGAGGTGTGAACATTCCTCTCGAACCCGAAGACCACGGCCTTCGACCCTTTGTGACTTCGCCTCTTTGTGTTTAATTTATTCCGCACATGACGACACACGAGACGACAAACTCGCGCGACGCCTCCTCGTCCGCCGCCTCCTCCTGCGCGCACATCGGCTGTCAGGGCTGGAACTACGAAGACTGGGTGACCGGCCCCGCCTCCGACGAGACGGTCTTCTACCCGCGCGGCACGCGCCCCGCCGCGATGCTCGACCTCTACACGCGCGCTTTCGACACCGTCGAAATTGATTCCACCTTCTACGCCGTCCCTTCGGCCGCCACCGTTGACGGCTGGCACAAACGCACGCCGCCGCGCTTCACCTTCGCACTCAAACTCCCCCGGCAGATCACGCACGAGTTCGGCCTCCGCAAAGGCGGCGACGAAATTCTCGCGGAGTTCTGCGACCACGCGCGACTCCTGCACGACAAACTCGCCGCCGTCCTCATCCAACTGCCCCCGCAGTTTGAAGCCACGCCCGAAAACCAGCGCGCCCTCAAAACCTTTCTCCCGCGCCTGCCACGCGACCTCCCCTTCACCGTCGAGTTTCGCCACGCGAGTTGGATCACGGACGAGACGCTTGGCGTGCTCGCCTCGCACCGCGTCCCCGTCACGCTCGTCGAAGGCCAGTGGATCGCGCGCCGCATCCTCTTCCGCACCGTCGAACACACCGACGCCGACTTCGCCTACATACGCTTCATGGGCACGCGCGACATCACCCGCTTCGACCGCATCCAACGCCCCGAGGACACCAATCTACGGCTCTGGCACGAAGCCGTCACACGCCTCTGCGCCCGCGTCCCGCGCGTCCTCGCCTATTTCAGCAACTACTACGAAGGCCACGCCCCCGCCTCCGCCAACAAACTCAAACGACTCCTCGGCCAGCCCGTCACCTCACCCGCCGACCTCGAAAACCAGCCGTCGCTTTTTTGATATGGATGATACGCGCCCCGCATGGCGCGATCTTCTACTCGCCCGTGTCAAGTCCCTTCATAATTTCGGCGAATTTCTCCACGTCGGCGCGGGTGCGTTCCATGCGGCGACGACTTTCAAGGTAGGCAGTCCAGTTGGGCGTCTGCGTGAGGGCGCGCGTGGTGTCTTCGTCGATGACCTGCGCCATGAGGGCGACCAGAGTGGCTGCTCGCTCACGTTGTCGTCTCCCCCGCCGTGACGCCGGACGCGTTCGCGTCAGACGCCCCGGAGTACCAACTGCCGCGCACGAATGGCAACTCCGCGACGCGCGCGGCGAGTTCCGCTTCGCCCGCGACGACCGAGACCTGCGTGTCCGGTTGCAGGTAATCGTACTTGAGGGTCGCGAGGGCGATGCGGCGTGCGAGCCGCGGCGAGAAGACGTGAGAGGTGATGCGCCCGATCTCTTTGCCGTCCATCGTTCTGACTTTCGCCTCCGCGCCGGGTGCGCGTTCGTCTTCGAGGACGAGTCCGGCGAGCCGCTTGGCGACGTGGCCGCGCCAGTGTATGCGCGCGATGATCTCTTGGCCGATGTAACAGCCTTTCGTGTAGCTGACGGCGTCGTCGCGCCCCGCTTCGAGCACGACGTTCGAGTCGGTCACGTCAACGCCGTGGCGCGGCTCGCCCGCCTCGACGCGCAACACCTCGAAAGCGTCAAAGCCTACCGGGCGCGCGCCCGCGTTCGTCAACGCCTCCCACAAATCCGCCGCCGCATCCGATGCGCAGACGAGGTCGTGGCCGTCTTCGCCCGTGTGCGTGGCGTGCAGGACGACGACTTGCTGCCCCGTCTCGCGCCAAGGGACGTTCGCCGCGCTCTGCTGTTGCCGCGCGGTCTCCGGCGCGAACGCGCCGCCAAGCGCCGACTCGATGATCGCGCCCGCCCGCGCCCCTTGCAATGAAAGCTGCGCCGTCTCGCCCGTCACGTCCTTGACGCGGAAATCCCCCGCGAGCGTGAAGCGTTGAAGCGTCTGGAAAACTTTTTCGTGCGTGGCGGGTTCGGTGTCGATCAGGAAAGAGACCTCTTCGCCGGGTCGCGCGACGCGCGCGTGCGCGAGCAGTCGCCCCTGCACGTTGGGGAAGGCGGCGAGCATCCACGCGCCCGCGCCGAGCGTCTTCACGTCGTTCGTGATGAGGCCGTTCAAGAATTGCACCGCCTCCGAACCGCTCACCTCGATGCGCCCGCGCGCCGAAAGATCGACGAGCCCCGCGCCGTCGCCTCCGCGCACCGCCTCATACTCCGCGCTCGCGTCGCCGTAAGCGGCGGGGAGCATGCGGCCGTCGCGCTCCGCGAAAGTCGCGCCGTGTTTCCGGTGCGTCTCCGCGAGCGCGAGGTGTCGCGCCGACAATTGTTCGACCGTCTCGCTCATGTTTTTCCAGACAACTCTCCCGGCAAATCTCTAACGCGCCCGCCCCCGGCGTGCGCCGTCTCCGCGCTCTGCCGGATGGCGCGTGCGACGGCGGCGTAGTCTCGCAGTTGCGCGTCCTCGCGCCGGTGCGAGGCGAGCACCTGCGGACTCGGATGATAAAGCGGCACGAGCAGACGCCCGTTCCATTCGCCCACGCGACCGGCCGAATCTTTGAGTGAGAATTGATGATACTCAATGCGTTTGAGGGCGGCAAGCGCGACCGCTCCGAGCGTGACGACCACGCGCGGCGCGACGAGTTCGATCTGCCGTTGCAGAAACGAAGCGCAATTCAGAGACTCTTCTACGCTCGGCTTGCGGTTCGCGCCCGACTCTTTGCGCGGGTTGCAGAGCACCGAATTGGTGATGAAGATGTCGGCGCGCGCGAGATTGATCGAGGCGATGTAGCGCCCGAAGTTATGCCCCGACTGGTCGCCCGAAAAGGGCACGCGCGTGCGGTCGCCGCCCTGTCGCCCCGGCGCTTCGCCGATGAACATCACGCGCGCCGCGACGCTCCCGTTCCGCTCGCTCAAGACGGCCGTGCGCCCGCACATCGACTCGCAGCGACGGCAGGCGGCGGCCTCGGCGGCGAGCGCGGCGAAGAGTTTGCGCTTTTCGTCGGCTGAGTTCATCGAAGGAATTTAAAAACTATCCACCACCGCAGCGGAGAAGGTATGAACGCGGAACGCGGAACGATGAAGTAAAGACAACTCGCTTTCGGTTCACCGTCCCGCGTTCATCATTTCCTCTATAGCATCCGGCTACTTGCTGACGTTGATGTCGCGCGAGGTGGAATTGTAACCGCCGTTATCGACGACGTTGCCGTCTTTATCTACGAGTTCGACTTTGACGGTGTGTTTCCCCGCAGTCCAACCCGTCAGCCAGATCGGCTCCCACTTGTCTATGAACTTCGGTTCGCCGCCGTTCACCGTGTAGCGCACGCGGTAGTCACCGCCGTCGCCTTGCAGCTTGGCGTTCGTCAGCCAGAAGTCGATCATGATCGCGTCGGCGTCCGCGCCCTTGTAGTCGCCCTTCGGCCTGCTGTAGGTCAGGAGCGGTTTCGCGCGATCAATCTCACCGGCCTGACTCGTCGCCATCTCTTTGCCCTCGCGCGAAGGCGGCGCGGCGGCGTTCGTGTTCGCGGCGTTGGCATTAGCGGCGTTCGCGTTGGCGGCGTTCGCGTTGGCGGCGTTCGTGTTGGCGTTCGCGCCCGTGTTCTTGTTGTCGGCCATCGTCTGGCCGGTGGCGGTGGTCGTCGGTTTCGACGCGTCGCCCCCGCCGCCCCGGACGGTGAACGTGACCATCTGGAACGAGCCGTCGTTCTTGTAGCTCTCGTGCCACGGGCGCGAGGCGAAGACGCGCAGCGTGTGCCTGCCTTCCGTCACGTTGCGCAGTTCGAACGGCTGGTCGAGATTGTAGTAAGCCTCGTAGGGCTGGTTATCGAGGATGATGTGGATGTGATTGCCCATGTTCGTCGCAGGGTCTTTGCCGGGCTTGTAGCCTTTGAGTTCACCGGCGAGCGCGAGTTTGACGTTGACGGTCGAACCCGACAGGGTCGCCGCTTCGCGCGGTTCGACGAAGCGCAGGGTCGGCGTGGCCTCGTCCTGCTCGCCGCGCGCCTGCATCTGTTCTTTGATCTTCTGCGGACGTTCCGCGACGGTCAGATTGAGCGGCGAGGGCGAACCGGCCGGGGGCGGCGTGACGTTGGTGGTGGCGGTCGTGTTGGCGTTCGAGTTGTCGGCGGCCGTGCAGGCGGACGAGGCGACGAGGGCGACGGTGACGAGGCCGTAGAGCGCGAAGGGCAAAAAGAGACGTGCGGGAAGTTTCATAGACGTGCCTCCAGAGTTGTTCGAGTGATTGCGCGTAAGAGTATAGAAAGAAAAGGGGAAAGGGGTAAAGGGGAAGGGGTAAAGGGTAAAGGGTCGAAGCAAGCGGCGCACGATTGAGCGCGCCTCTTTTCTTCCACCTTTCCCCTTTCCCCTTTTCCCTGCTTTCTTCCGGCTAGGCCGTGGCGGGGCGCGAAGAAGCGTCCGGGGCGAGACGTTGTTCGACGGCGTCCCAGTCGATGTTCGAGAAGAAGGCTTCGATGTACTTGGGGCGTTCGGCGGGCATGTAGTCGAGCAGGAAGGCGTGCTCCCACACGTCCATCACGAGCACGGGCGCGAAGCCGGAGACGTTGCCCGTCTCGTGCAAAGTGATCCAGTGGTTCGACAGGCGGCCGTTCGCCGGGTTCTGGTAACACATCGCCCAACCGACGCCGCGCATCTTGCCGATGCCGACGAAATCGGCCTTCCAGGTGTCGTAGCTGCCGAAACTCTCTTCCGCCGCTTTGATGAAGTTCGAGCCTTTGGCCGGGTCGCCCGTGCCCTGCCGCCGCATGTTGCCGAAGTAGTATTCGTGCAAGACCATGCCGTTGTACTCGAAGCCGAGGCGGCGGGTCAGTTCCGAATAGGCGGGCATCTCGTCCTGATCGACTTTGCCGTCGGCGAGAAACTTCGCGATGCGTTCCGTCAAATTGTTCGTCTCTTTGACGTAGCCCTCGTAAAGTTTGAAGTGCAACTCCAACGTCTTGTCGGAGATGCCGTTCAGCCCGCTCAGGTCAAACTGTTTGGGCTTGTAGGAATTGTTCGAGACCATCTATTTCGCTCCTCACTTCCGTTCTAATGATTGCAGTGATTCTACGCCCGACAGTCTATACCCGCCAGCGCGCACGTGTGTGACGATTGGGTGGAGAGGATGCGGAGAAACGGTGGCGGGAAAAGACGTAAATCGTGAATCGTAAATCGTAAATAGAAACTGCCTTCTTCTATTCACGATTTACGATTCACGATTTACTTGCGGGCGGCTACTTGCCGAAGATGATGTAATCGCCGTGCGATGTCGCCATGAAGAAAAGCATGGGGAGCGAGAGCCACGCGTTGGCGCGCGAGGCGAGGAAGGCGCGGCGCGCGAGTTCGGGCGGCGCGGCCGGCCCCGTCCCGGCAGTCCCGGCGATGATGCGTTTCTGCGAAGGCCAGATGATGCCCCAGACGTTGAGCAGCATGATTAGCCCCAGCGCGCCGCCGATGCCGATGGAGTGGGTCTTGTTGCTGGCGTAGCTGTCGCCGCCCGGCGCGGAGAGGGCGGAATTGAGCCAGTAGACGATGACGATCCCCATCACGATCACGAGGACGGCGATGATGGCGGCGAGCACCTTTCCGTCCTTCGTCAACGCGGGCACGCGCGTGATGATGAAAAACTCGATGGCGAAGGTGGCGATGGCGATGATCATCCAGACGATGAGGATGAGCCACGTGTTGGCGTTCGCGCCGTTCGCGTTGGCGTTCACCACATCGCCCTTGAGAATGTACATCGCGTAGTACATCAGGCCGACGAGGACTGTGGCGAGCGCGCCCCAGCGGAAGTACCAGAGAGCGCGCGTGAGCAGGTCTGGATTAACCTTCTTCTTGGTGTCGGCGTCGAGTCCCTTCTGGAAGGGGACGTTGACGAGGTTGAAAAAGTACAACAGTCCGATCCAAGTGATACCGGCGACGAAGTGACTCCAGCGCAGCAGGACGCGCACGAGCGACTCCCCGCCCGGCGCGTGGAAAATCTCTTGCAGCATCGCGAAACCGAAGGGGAGATGAACGGATGACTCGATCAGCATATGACCTCCGAATTTGTCTTTCTGATGATGGTGTGGCTTCCGGGTGTTACGCGCGAGAGAGTAGCATCAAGCGGGGCGTGCCGCAATGGGTTTTAGAGGTCAGACGTTAGAGGTCAGAGGTCAGTGAAACGCTCCGGTCTTTAACCGGCCTCTAACCTCTGGCCTCTATTCTTCGGTGGGTCTGTTGCCCGGCGCGAGGTTGTCGATGCTGGCCTGACGCAGGACGCGCACTTTGAGATCGTCCTGCACGCGCACCTGACAGGAGAGGCGGACGGTTTCGGCAAGCCCGGTCTCGACGGCCAGCCGCGCGCGTTCCGGTTCGCCGATCTCGCCGGGGTCGCCCGCCAGCACTTCGACGCGGCAGGTGGTGCACTTGGCGTTGCCGCCGCAGCGGTGCAGGATGTCGATCCCGGCGTCTTCGAGGACGAGGACGAGTTTGCGCCCCGCCTCCGCGTCAATTTCTTGTGTGCCGGTCGCGGTCTCGGCTTGAATTACGGGCATCTTCTAAACTCCTATATGAAATTCCGGGTGATTGCTTCGGGTGGGCGAGAGTTTACACCAAAACAGAAAAGCGCGCTTGCGGGAACGTGCGAGAGCGCGCCCGACTGCCCCCGTTCGAGGGGGCGGCCAGACGCGCTCGCACATATCCGGTACCGCGTCTTAAAACCGTCGAGAACGCCCGGACTCCGCTTACGCGGTGAACGAAGACCCGCAGCCGCAGCCGCCGGTCGCGTTCGGGTTCTTGAACGTGAAGCCCGAACCCATCACGCCGTTGACGTAATCGATCTCGACGCCGTTCAAATACTGCATGCTGAACATGTCCACGAAGAGACGCACGCCGTGCGCGTCCTGAATGTGATCGCCCGCCTTCGACTCCTCTTCGATGTTCAGGCTGTACTGGAAACCGGAGCAGCCGCCCGGAACCACGCGCACGCGCAAGCCCGCCGTCTCCGGCAAGCCTTCTTCGCTCGACATAAACTTCTTAATCTCGGTGGCCGCGTTCTCCGTCACGTTGACCGTCACGGTCGGCATCGTTGCTGTTGACATGTTTCTCTCTCCTTAAATTATGACCCGTTGATCCAGTATGCGATTGTTAACCTTAGATGTCCGCGATCAGTCGCCCGTTGTCAGTTACTCAGGGCGATGACGCTCTTAATATTACCCATCTTGACCGCCCGCCACAAGCATTGAACAACCGGCTGGCGCGCGACCGGCGGTTTCACTGCGCCTGCGTCACCACCACTTTGAGTTCGGGCTTCATCGCCTCAATCGAGACCTGCCGCGCGACTTCTTCCGCCACGCGCCGGAAGGCTTCGGCCTGCGGCGACGACGGTTGGCTGAGGACGACGGGCACGCCCGCGTCGCCGCCCTCGCGCACGTCCAAACCCATCGGCACCGCGCCGAGAAACGGCACGCCGTAGGCTTCGGCCAACTTCCGGCCGCCGCCCTCGCCGAAAATATTGTAACGCGTGCCCGTATCCGGCGCGACGAAGTAGCTCATGTTCTCCACGATGCCGAGCACGGGCACGGCCACCGTCTCGAACATCCTGAGCGCGCGTCGCACGTCGGCCACGGCCACCTCCTGCGGCGTCGTGACTAACACCGCGCCCTGCACGGGGATGAGTTGGGCGAGCGAGAGTTGCACGTCGCCCGTGCCCGGCGGCATGTCAACGATCAGGTAATCGAGTTCGCCCCAGAGCACGTCTTGCAGGAATTGACGGACGAGGCCGTGCAGGATAGGGCCGCGAAAGATCATCGGCTCGTCGCCCGGCTTCAAGATCGCCATGGACATCATCGAGAGGCCGTGCGCTTTGACCGGCACGAGCTTATTGCCCGCCACCTCCGGCTTCGCGTCGCTCGCGCCGAGCATCAAAGGCGCGTTCGGCCCGTACACGTCGGCGTCCATCAGGCCGACGCGCGCGCCGTCGCGCGCCAGCGCGACCGCGATGTTGACGGCCACCGTTGACTTGCCGACGCCGCCCTTGCCCGAAGAGACCGCGATGATGTTGCGCACGCCCGGCACGGTCACTTTCTCGCCGATGCCGCGACCTTTGGGCACTTCCGCGTCCATCGTCACGCGGACGTTCGTGACGCCCGCGAGCGCGCCGACGTGCTGCTCGGCCGCCGCCTGCATCTCTTCCTTCACCGGGCAGGCCGGCGTCGTCAGGACGATGCGGAACGAAACCTCGCCGCCGTCGATGCGTAAATCCTTGATGAATCCGAGCGTGACGATGTCTTTGTGGAGGTCCGGGTCGATGATTTTGCGGAGCGCGTCGAGCACGCTCTGTTCTGAAATTTGTGCCATAATTGCCATCGGGTAAATTATAGAGGTATTCGGCGGGTACGTACAATTGAACAGCATGATTAACGAACCGGAACGCAAAACAGTCCGTGCGGCCTGCCCGCATGACTGCCCCGACACGTGCGCGATGCTCGTCACGGTGGAAGGCGGTCGCGCCGTGCGCGTTGCGGGCGATCCGGCGCATCCCTTCACGCGCGGCACGCTCTGCACCAAAGTCGCCAACTACGAACAGCGCACGCACAGCCCCGACCGCATCCAGACGCCTCTCCGGCGTCGCACAGGCGCGAAGGGCGCAACAGGTGAAGCCCGCTTCGAGCCTATCAGTTGGGACGACGCGCTCGACGAGATCGCGGCGCGTTTCCGTGCGCTCGCCGCATCCGCGGAAGGCGCGGAGACGATCATGCCATACAGTTATTACGGCACGATGGGCTTCGTCCAATCCGAGTCGATGGACAGGCGTTTCTTCTACCGTCTCGGCGCGACCATCCTCGAACGCACGATCTGCGCCTCCGCCGGTTCGGCCGGGTACGATGCGACCATCGGCGCACGCCTCGGCACAGACCCCGAACGCTTTGCCGACGCGCGCCTGATCGTCCTCTGGGGCACGAACACCATCACGAGCAACGTCCACCTCTGGCCGTTCATCCTCGAAGCGAAGCACAAGGGCGCGCGCATCATCAGCATCGACCCGCGCCGCACGCGCACGGCCGACCAGTGCGACGAACACGTCGCGCTCCTGCCGGGCACCGACGCCGCGCTCGCCCTCGGCCTCATGCACGTCATCTTCGCGGAAGGGTTGGAGGACGGGGACTATCTCGAACGGCACGCCGTCGGCGCGGCGGAGTTGAAACAACGTGCGCGCGAGTACCCGCCCGCGCGGGTCGCGGAAATCTGCGGGCTGACGACTGATTCCATCGTGCGGCTCGCGCGCGAGTATGCGACGACGCGCCCCGCCGTCATCCGTCTCAACTACGGCATGCAGCGGCACGCGGGCGGCGGCATGGCCGTGCGCACCGTCGCGTGCCTGCCCGCCGTCACCGGCGCGTGGCGCGACCCGGCGGGCGGCGCGCTTCTCTCGACGAGCAGCACGTTCCCCGTCAACCACAACGCGCTCAAACGCCCCGACCTGATCCCCTCGCCCCGGCCGCGCACGCTCAACATGTCGCAACTCGGCGACGCCTTAACCGAAGTGAGCGACCCGCCCGTCCGCGCGCTCTACGTCTACAACTCCAACCCGGCGTCGGTCGCGCCCGAACAGGCGAAGGTGCTCGCCGGGCTCAGGCGTGATGATCTGTTCACGGTCGTGCACGAGCAGTTTATGACCGACACCTGCGACTACGCGGACATCGTCCTGCCCGCGACCACGCAGCTTGAGCACTTCGACCTGCACAAGGCTTACGGCCACCTCTATCTCACGATTAACGAACGATCAATCACGCCGCTCCACGAGTCGAAGCCGAACACGGAAGTGTTCCGCCTGCTCGCCGCGCGTCTGGGATTCGAGGAGGAGTGCTTCAAGGATTCCGACGAAGAGATCGCGCGGCAGGCGATTGACCTCGACCACCCCGCGCTCGCAGGCATCACGCTCGACGCCTTGCGCGAACGCGGCTGGATGCGCCTGAACGTGCCGGAAACTTACGCGCCTTTCGCCGCGGGGCATTTCCCGACCGCGTCGGGCAAGTGCGAACTTTTCAACGCAAGGCTCGAACTACAAGGCTTGCCCGCCGTGCCCGAATTCATCCCGCCGCGCGAATCGCGCGCGAGCGCGCCGGAACTCGCGCGCCGTTTCCCGCTCGCGCTCATCAGCCCGGCGGCGCACGCCTTTCTCAATTCGAGTTTCGCCAACCTCCCCAAGCACCTGCGGCAGGAGAAACGCCCCTTCGTCGAGATCAACCCGGAGGACGCCGCCGCGCGGCGCATCGCGGACGGCGACCGCGTGCGCGTCTCGAACGAACGCGGCTCGTGCGAACTGACGGCGGTCGTCACGACGCGCGCCCGCAGAGGCGTCGTCGTCTCGCCTTCGGTCTGGTGGAACAAGCTCTCGCCCGGCAACACGAACATCAACCAGTTGACTTCGCAAACCCTGACCGACATGGGCGGCGGCGCGACCTTCTACGACGCGCTCGTCGAGATCGAACGCCTCGACTGAGACGCGCGCCGGATAAAGGCATCGGGCGGCTGCCCGCCTGTCGCTGTGCGGCCGCCCGGTCGCCGCTTTGCTCAATCGTTGAGCGTCGCGATTGTGATGGCGAGTACGGTTAAGACCGAAGCGATCCCTATCGTTGTGCCGAGGGCGATGTTTCTGGCGGTCGAGTGCCCGCGATTGCTGTCAAGCCGCGCGACATCTCGATAGAGCACGACGCTCGGCGCGTCGGTCTTACGATCCCGCACGACGAACTCGGAATCCTTCGCCTGTGAGATGTAGCCCTTCAGCTTCGTCCCGTCTTTGAACCTGACCGTCACGCGCGCCTTTTCGCCGACGCCGAGCCGCGCGACTTTAACTTTCACACGTTCCGATAACTGCGCCTCGTTCTCCGCCTGCGTCTTCGCGGCGGCAACGGCGTGCAGCCCCGTGAACGACTGAAGCAACAAGGCGACGAGCGCGACGACCAAATATTTTCTCTTCATCCGGCATCTCCCTTTCGATACTTGAATTATCCGACCACGTCTCGAAGCAAACCCGGTGCCAGCCGGAGAAAAATGAAGAGATGCGGTAAAAGCCGCACGGCCGCCCCCGAAAGAAACTCCAAAGCGGCGAACGCGAGCGCAGCAAATTTCAGACAGATGGCGAAACCGAGGGATGAAGGATGAGGGATGAGGGATGAAATAAAGCGCTCAAGAGATTGAATGCTTTTCTTCATTCATCCCTCTCCCCTCTGCCCTCATCCCTTATTTCCTTCCCTTCCGACTTGACAGAAACGGCGCGCCTCCCCGATACATACATAAAGTTTCTCCGGCGCTAATCCAGAGGGCTTGACAGTTGGAGCAGGCTCTTCCGAAAGTTAATTTAAAAACTCATGCGACCAACAGCTCACACGGAAAAAGTATTGCGTCCCGCCGCCATGCAGCGCGGCGGCGCGTTCGCCCGCGCCGCCGCGTTGATGCTCTGTCTCCTCTCAGCGTCTTCGCCGGCCTTCGCGCAGGCGAAGCGCGCGACGCCGCGACGCCCCCCCGCACGCGCGCAGGTCGTCCCCGAAGAGACTCTGCTGCGCATCGTGCGCGCCGAAGACGAGAGACGTTGGGACATGACAGACCTCGGCGCGTTGCTCTCGGACGTGAACGCGAGCGTGCGCGCACGCGCCGCGCTCGGCGCGGGACGCGTCGGCGACGCGCGCGCCGTCCCGCAACTCGTCTCGCTGCTCCAGACGGACAAGGACGCACGCGTGCGCGCGGCGGCGGCCTTCGCGCTCGGCGAGACGGAAGCGGGCGCGGCGGCCGAGGGGTTGTTGAACGTCGTCGCACGCAAAACCCCTGCGAGCGTTGCCGAGACGGCGGGCGTGCGCGCGCGCGCGGTGGAAGCGCTCGGCAAGATCGCGGCGGCCATGCCGAAGACGGACGAGGCGCGCGTCAAAGAGATGGGGCGGGCGTTGCTCGTCGAACTCGAAGCGCGCGGGCGGATCGCGGCGAACCGCGAAATCGCTCTGCTCGGACTGACGGCCGTTTTGCGCGCGCGTCCCGAAGGCGCGGAGCGCGTCGTCGCGCTCTTTCTCGACTCGACCGACGCGCGCCTGCGCGCCGACGCCGCCAACACGCTCACGCGTCTGCGCGCCAAGAACGCCAACGATCAACTGCGCAAGTTGCTCGCGTCGGACACGGACGCGGTCGTGCGCGCCAACGCCGCGCGCGCGCTCGGCGCGGCGGAAGACAAAGGCGCGTTCGATCTTCTTCTCGAACGCGCCGCGAACGACAGAGACGAACGCGTGCGCGTCAGCGCGCTCCGCTCGCTCGGCGCTTTGCGCGACCCGCGCGCCGCCGAACCGCTCGTCAAACGCGGCGAGACCCTGCTGAACGCCTACCGCGCGGCGAAGTCCGCGAACCAGACGGCGCGCCCCGCCGAGTTGAACGAACTCTACGAACTGGTCAACGGTCTGAGCCGCGTGCTCGCGGGCAGCGGCAACGAACGCGCGCTCGCCTTCGTCCGCGCGTTTCGCGAGGCCGAAATGTGGAGCGCGCCGGAAGCCGAGATCGCGTTTGCGCGCATCGCGCCCAATCAATATTTGCGCGAACGCCCCTTTCACCAACTCGCCTTCCGCGCGCCCGACACCCGCGTCGCGTGGCAGGCTTACGCGGCCGTCGCGCAAGGCTTGGGCGAGATCGCCGCCGTGTCGAGCGAGCGGGCGGGCAACAGCGTGGTTTCCGTGCAGGCCGACGCGCAGTTGGCCCTGCGCACGATGCTCGGAGAGGCGACGACGCCCGCGCTCGCCGTGCCCGACGTGCTGACGGCCATCGCCGCCTTCAAACCGCCCGACCGCGCGCTCGTCATGCGGGGTCAACTCGCCGCGCCCGACGTGATCGTGCGCGCCACGGCCGCCGGTCAACTCGGCGAACTGCCGCCCGACCCTGAGACCGCGACCGCGCTCGCCGCCGCGCTGCCCGCCGCGCTACAGCGCGACGAGATGAACGACGCCGCGCTCGCCATCCTCGACGCGCTCGCCGCGCAAAAATCCGAGGCCGCCCTCGCGGCCATCAGAACCGCGCTCGACTCGCCCGACTACCTGATCCGCAGGCGCGCCGCCGCCATCCTGCAATCCGCGCAGCCCGACGCGGCGGGCGCGGAAGACGGGCGCATCGAAACGGTCGCCACGCGCAACCGGCTCGGCGATTACCGTCGCGCGCTCGCGCGCCGGAGCGCGAGCGTCGTCGCCACCGTCAACACGGACAAGGGCGCGTTTAAGTTGGAACTACTGCCCGACGCCGCTCCGCTCACGGTCGACAACTTCGTCGAACTCGCGCGGCGCGGCTACTTCAACAACATCGCGTTCCACCGCGTCGTGCCGAACTTCGTCATCCAGGGCGGCGACCCGCGCGGCGACGGCAACGGCGGCCCCGGCTACCAGATTCGTTGCGAGATCAACGAAGCGCCTTACAACCGCGGCGCGGTCGGCATGGCGCTGTCCGGCAAAGACACGGGCGGCTCGCAGTGGTTCGTCACGCACTCGCCGCAGCCGCACCTCGACGGCGGCTACACCGTCTTCGCGCGTGTCGTCGAAGGCATGGAGATCGTTGACCGCATCGCGCGCGGCGACCGCATCCGCAGCATCAACGTCGTAGAGACGCGGCGCAAGTGATTTTCAAACGCCGCGCGCGGGGCGACGACGTGCGGCCACCCTTCATTTAGACGAATGAGGCAATCTATTAAGCAGGCGACGCGCATCAAGTTCGGATTCTTCGTCCCGGCGTTGCTCTGCCTCGCCGCGACGCTCGCGCCCGCGCAATCGCCGCGCGCCGCCGCGTCACCCGCGCCGCAGACCGTCGCCACCTCTTCGCCGCGCACGCTCTATCGGATCAATTTCGCGCTCGACTTCGACGCGCGCGCGTTCACGGCGACCGAGCGCGTCCGCTGGGTCAACGACGACAACCGCCCTGCCTCGGTCGTCTATTTCCACCTCTACGCGAACCTGCGCAGCAACGCCAACGGCAACCACGATGCCACGCGCCCCGCCCCGGCGGCGAAGGAAGAGACGGCCGCCGCCGCTGCGGACGAACCGCGCATCGAGATCAAGAGCGTGCGCCACGCCGGGACGCAAACCCCGCTCGCCCACGCGCTCGACGAACAGGCGACGCTCCTGCGCGTCAACTTGCGCGAACCCGTCGCCCCCGGCGCGGCGACCGACATCGAAATCGCCTTCACGGGCAGCGTCCCCGAAATCGACCCCGACGAGACGAGCCTCCCCTCGCACGTCATCCAACAACTCGGCGCGGCCCTGCGCGACACGCGCGAGATGCGCCGCGCGCGCGACACCAACTTCCGCGCGCGCGGCGTGATGGTGCTCGGCGCGGCCTACCCGGTGGTCGCCGTGCACGACGGCGACGAGTGGCAGCGCGAGGTGCGCCCGACCGTCGGCGACACGTTGCACACGGAGGTGGCCGACTACGAAGTGACGATTGACGCGCCCGCCGATGTCGCGTTGTTCACCTCCGCCGAAGCCGGTCGCGCGGGCGCGGCGGGCGGCGGCGTGGCGGCGGGCGGCGCGAACACGGGCGCGCGCACCTTCGCCGGAGAGAACCTGCGCAACTTCGCCATCCTCGCGGGGCGCGGGTTGCAATCGGGCGAACGAAGCGTGGGCGGCGTGCGCGTGCGCTCCATCTGGACTGCGGAGCACGAGAAGATCGGGCGGCGCGTGCTCGACACGGCGGCCGAGGCCGTGCGCGTCTTCACGGCGCGTTACGGCGCGCTGCCCGTGGCGAGCGTGAGCGTGGCGGAAGCGCCCCTCGTCGCCGGGCTCGGCAGCGCGGAGTTCGCCAACCTGGGCGTCATCGCCAGCGCGTTCTACGTAGACTTCGACTCGCCCGGCGTCCGCAACCTGCCCGAGCTCGTGCGCGAGCAGCGTCAGTCCGTCGAAGACAGTCTGGAGTTCGCCACCGCGCACATGCTGGCGCACCAGTGGTGGGGCATGCTCGTCGGCAACTCGCCGGAGCGCGCGCCCGTGCTCGACGAAGCCCTCGCGCACTGGTCTGCCCTCGTCTACTACCGCGAGGCGCACGGCGTGACCCGAGCGCAGGCCGCGCGCGACGATCAACTGCGCGGCGTCTACGAAATCTACCGCACCTTCGGCGGCGAAGACATGCCCGCCCTGCGCCCCGCGCGCGACTTCCGCAACTCGTTCCAGTATGCCGCCATCGTCTCCGCGAAGGGCGCGCTGATGTACGACGCGCTCGTCAAACTGCTCGGCGAGGAAAGAGTCTTCACCGCGCTGCGACGCTACGCCGAGGCCAATCGCTACGAGATCGCCGAAGTCGATGATCTGCGCGGCGCGTTCGTCGCCGAAGCGCCCGTCACCGCGCGTCGCGCCGTGACGCGCACTTTCGACCGCTGGCTCTCCGAGCGTCACGGCGACGAAGACGTTGCGCCGCCCAACCCGCAACTCGCCGCCGCGCTCGGACTCACGCCCGAAATCACCGGCGCAAACAACCGCAACGCCTTTTCGCGCCTCGGCAGATTCTTCTGGCGACAAATGACGCGCATCCGTTAGCGCCCATCAACGCGCCCCGTGCGGAAACAGGAAATTCGACCAACAGTGCCCGAAAGAGAAGCGGAGAAAAGCGAACCTGTTCACGGGGTGATCGTGCTGCCGACGTACAACGAGCGCGGGAACATCGAAAAACTGTTGGACGCCATACTCGCAGAGCGGGCGCAACTCGAAGAATTTAAGCTCTCGGTTTTAGTGGTCGATGACCTGTCGCCGGACGGCACGGGCGAAGTTGTCAGAGAGTACGCGCAGACGTGCGACGGCGTGCACCTGTTGAGCGGCGCGAAGCGCGGACTCGGCACGGCCTACAAGCGCGGCATCATGCACGCGCTGGAAATCTTGCGCGCCGACATCGTCTTTCAGATGGACGCGGATTTTTCGCACGACCCCGGCGACCTCCCGCGCCTCGTCCGTGAAGTGCGAACGTGCGACTTCGTGGTCGGCTCAAGGTACGTGCCCGGCGGCTCCGTGCCGGAAAACTGGTCGCGCCTGCGCAAGGCGATCAGCAAGTGGGGCAACATCTTCGCGCGGCACATCGCCGGGCTCGACGGCGTGCGCGACTGCACGAGCGGTTATCGCGCCATCCGCGCCGGGGTGCTGCGCGAAGTTGACCTCGAACGGATGGACGACACCGGCTACATCTTCATCATGAATTTGCTTTACGAGGCGGTGCAGAGCGGGGCGCGCGTGTCGGAAATTCCCATCCACTTCACCAACCGGCTCCACGGCGAATCCAAACTCGGCGCGGCCGACATTTTCGGGTTCATCAGGAAAGTTTTCCTCATCCGGCTGAACTCTCTCAGGCGGCGTTGATGGTTGAAGGCGAACGGCAAGGCGGAATGGACGAGTCAACAAACGGAGCGGGTGATGCGGCCGCAACGGCGGTGGACGCGGCGACGACGAGAACGCGCACGCCCGCCCGCGTCTCAATCCGGCAGGCGTTGGCCGTCCGTCTGGCCGTCCGTCTGGCCGTCCGTCTGGCTGGTCGTTTGGCCGGTCATTTGAATGAGACGCTGTGCGCTCTGCTGCTCGTCGTCATGGCGATCAACCTCGTCACGGTCATCTCGCAGAAGAGCATTACCACGGATGAGATCGTCCTCATCCCGGCGGCCTACGCCTACGTCAAGAGCGGCGACACGCAGCTCGTCCACGAACACCCGCCGCTCGTGAAACTGCTGGCCGGGCTGCCGCTCAGGCTCTTTGCGCCGCCGCTCGAAATGCTGCCCGCCGAGGGGGGCGCGCCGCCGCGAACAATCGCGCAGATGGCGACGCGCGTGGGGCGTCTGTGGGAAGACAATCACGCGGCCGTCGGGCGCGTCTCCTTCGTCGCGCGCCTGCCGATGATCGCGCTCACGCTCGCGCTCGGCGTGCTCGTCTTCGTCTTCGCGCGTGAACTCTTCGGCGCGCGCGCCGCCCTGCTCGCCGTCGCGATCTTCTCCGTGGAGCCGACGGCGCTCGCGCACGGGCGCGTCGTGCAGACGGACATCGCGGCGGCCTTCGGCTACCTCCTTCTTTGCTACACGATCTATCGTTATGCGCTTCTTGCGCCTTCATGGCAGCGCGCACTGTGGATCGGCGTGGCGGCGGCTCTGGCGATCCTCTCCAAGTTCTCGATGCTGTTGGTCGCGCCGGTGGTCGCGGCAGTCTTCGCCGTGCTGCTGTGGCGCGCGCGCCGGGAAGAGCGCGGGCGTGTGTGGACGGTCGCCGCGCACGCCGCGCTCGTCGCGCTCACGGTTCTCTTCCTCATCCACGCGGCCTACCTTTTCAAACACGAACCACTGCTCGACACGGACGCGCAGTGGATCGCCTCGGCCTTCACCGCGACCCCCGGCTTGATGTTGAACGCCGCGCGCGCCCTCTCGCGCGTGCTGCCCACAGACTTCGTGCTCGGCATCTTCTGGCAGGTCGCGCACAACGAGCGCGGCCATCCCGCTTCGCTGCTCGGCATGTACAGCAACACGGGCTGGTGGTACTACTACCCGGTCGCCTTCGCGTTGAAGACGACGCTGCCCTTCCTGCTCCTTTCGCTCGCCTCGCTCGCGTGGGGCGCGTACCGCGCCGTGCGCCGACGCGAGCGGCCGTTTCTTGTCGCCTTGATCCCGTTCGCCGTCTACACGGGCTTCGTGCTGATGAGCCGCATCGACATCGGCGTCAGGTATTACCTCCCGGCCTACACGCTGCTGTTCATCACGGGCGGCGCGCTGCTCGATCAACTACTCAAGGCACGCCGCCACCGCCGCGCCGGTCTGATCATTGCGCTCGCGCTCTTGGCCTGGGCGGGCGTCGAGGCCGTGCGCGCTTATCCCGACCACATGCCTTACATGAACCAACTCGCGGCGGGGCAACCGCGCTGGCATTACCTGTCGGACTCGAACGTGGAGTGGGGCGACGACGTGCGCGCGCTGGCCGGATACCTGCGCGCGCGGGGCGAGACGCGCGTGCGCGCCGCCGCGCTCGCGGCCGACCACATGCTCCCCTGTTACGGCATCGAAAACTTGAATTTGATCAGGCCGTCCGCCGTCGAGTTGCCGCCGACGCGCTACGTCGCCATCGGCGCGAGTTTCCTCAACGGCTCGACCGTGCCGCCGGGCATGTCCGTGCGCGGCCGCCAACTCACCGAAGCCGAGCGCGTCAACTATTTCGACGCCTACCGCCGCCGCACTCCCGAAGCGGTCTTCGGCAATTCGCTCTACCTCTTCCGCGAACAGGAATAACCGCCCGCTTCAACTCCGCGTGACGCGCGCGCCCGCGCGTTTGAGTTTCGCGGAAAGCACGCCCAGCACCGAGAGCAGCAACAGGGTGGACAGAGAGATGAGCGCGCCGTATCTGAGGGCGGGCGGGCGGTAGCGCATCTCGACGCGATGCCAACCGGCCTCGACGTACACGCCGCGCAAGAGGTAATCGGCGAGCCGCAGCGGCGCGGGCTGGCCGTCCACGGTCGCTTCCCATCCGGGATAGAAAATCTCGCTGACGACGAGCACCGAAGGCTTATCCGCTCGCGTCTCGATCACGATGCGGTTGGCCGCGTATGAGACGACGGCCGCGCCGCTCTCCGCGCCGAGTTCGCCGCCGGGGAGCGCGGGCAATTCGGACGGCGCGACTTCGAGCAGCGCGGTGCGGCGCGGGTCGAACGCCTTCGCGCCGTCGCCCTGTATGCGTCGCAGAGCCTCCTCGCCGTCAACCGCTTCGGCCTCCGCCGCGAGCCACGCGCGCGGGAGTGCGCGCGCGTTACCGAGCACCACGACGTTTCCTTCCGCGCGCGCCAGAGACCAACGCCCGGACGCCAGCACGTCCGGCGCGGCGATTGAATCGGGCGGGCGATGGGGCACGGTCGCGAAATTCGCGAAGGTGACGAGGTGGCGCGTGTTCAAGAGATCGAGGACATGCGAACGGTCGGAGAGCAAGGCCGGGTTGTCCGGCGACCCGGTGCGCGCCGTGACGCCGTCGAAATTGACGTTGCCGAGCGCGCGGCTGTAGCGTTCGAGGATGAGCGGGTCGTAGCCCGCGACGTTGTGCAGGCCGTAGAGCGCGGTGCGATTCTGCGCGTCGAAGGGCGCGTCCGCGAGAAACTCGTCGAGGTAGAGAGAGAAGCGCGTGTAGACGCGCCCCTCCGCGGGGGGGAACTGCCGGAGGTGGCGCGTGACGGGCGCGACGCGCGCGAAGCGTCCGGCGGGTTTGACGAAATGCGACCACCAGCGGTTCACGAGAATGTACGGCTCGACGAAACTCGCGAGCAGCACGACCGAGAGGAGCGCGGCCGTGCGCGGCGAGTCGCCCGCCACGCGCCACGCACACCAGAAGAGCAGCAGGACGAGCGCGGTGAACGTCGCTTTCAAAGCGAGGTAGTGCGCCTCCGCGAGCGTCGTCAGTTTCGTCATCCCCTGCGTATCGAGCGTGGGCGCAGCCGACCGGAACCAGTATGCGCCCGCGAGCGTCGCCGCCAGCGCGAGCGAGAGGGCGACGAAGAAGGCCGCGCGCCCGCGCCGCGACGTGTGCGACGCGAACAGGCGCGCCGCGCTGTCCCAGCCGCACGCGCCGAGGATGCTCAGGGCGAACGTCCACTCGAACGCGTGGCGCGAAGGCACGCGGAATTTGTTGAGCAGCGGCACGTGGTAGGCGACGCGGTAGAGCGGCGTGTTCGCCCCCAGCATGAGCGCGAAGGAGACGACCGCCACGCCGAGCCAGAAATAGACGCGCGCGGCGGCGTGGGCGTCGCGCCCCAGACCGCGACGCCGCGACGCCGTTGTCGTCACGGCTAACAACGCCAGCAGGAACACGAGCGGCGAGACGTAGGTCGTCACGTCTATGAAGTTGTAGAGCGGCGAGACGAAGGAGAGCGCGGCCTGCCGGAGCGTGAAAGAGCCTTCCGCGAAAGTCTCATACGAGAGCGCGCTGCGCACGCTGCGGCGCACGGCACGCATGGTCTCAAGAATCTGGAAAGCGGCCACGCCCGCCGACAGCGCGAACGCGCCGAGGCAGACCACGAGCGGGCGCAAGCGCATCAGCCAACGCCGCCCTCCGTTCGGTTGTCGCCGCTCCGCGCCCGCGCGCACCGCGAACGAAAGGAACACCGCGTAAGCGGCGGCCAGCGCGCCCGTGTAAGCGAAACTCTGCCCGTGCCCGTTGAGCACGGACATGCTGAAGGCGAGCGTGCCATAGATCAGCGGGCGTAGAAATTCGCCGCCGTCGCCGTCGCCCCCGCGCCGCGCGCGTTCAAGCGCGACGAGCACGAGCGGCAGCCACATCAGCCCGTTGGTCGGCATCCCGATGACGCCGTTGGCGATGGTCGTCATCCCGCCGTAAGCGAAGGACAGACCGGCGAAGAGAGACGCCATCCGGCTCAAGTTAATCTCGCGCGCGTAGGCGTAAGTGAAGACGGGCGCGAGCAGGAACGGCGCGAGAACGTAAATCTCTTCGGCGACGTGGGACGGCAGGAAAAGATAGCCCCACGTCAAAGGGTAGCCGACGGCGAGTTGCGCGATGGAGAGCAGCGGGTAGCCGGAAAATATGTGCGGCGTCCAGAGTTGTAGCTCGCCGCGCGCGACGCCTTCCCAGAAGACCGCGCGCAGCGGGTGCGTCTCGACGAAGGCGTCGCCGCCGACGATAAATGCGCCGCCGAAGATGATCCAGCCGAAGAAGAGGGTGAAGAAGGCGAGCGCGACAGCGGCCGCCACGATGTCGCCCCGCCGGGCGCGCAGGCGGCCGAATCCGGTCTGGCGTTTAGTTGGTGCGTAACCCAATGATAGACACCCGGCGCGACTTCACGCGGGGCTTCACGCCCCGAAGGCGAACGACCGCAATCCCCGGCGCGTCGCCGGACAATCGAATCACCCGGCGCGCTCTTAAACGATTTCAACGTCTCTTTAACGCGAGGGATTTTCTCACACTCCGTCACGACCCCGTTAGAAATACGCGCGCGGCGGAAGGCATTCGCCTGCCGGGCGCGGGCTGCTTCGCGGAAGCGTGCGCGACGCCGGAACAAATTATCTTTCGCCTCACCTCTTTCTCCGCCCGCGCGCTTCTCGTATGATGGCCGCAGTTCAGATTAATTTGTCAATCAGGGCTGCGCGCCGCATCTAAGTTCAAGCCCGTCCGTTCTGGACGGGCGCGGATTTTGCGGGACGAAGGAGAATCCGGGATGATGGAAATGAAACAGGCGGCGACGGGCAAAAAAGCCGGCGCGCTCGCGCCCGAACGGCGTCATACGCAGGTCGAGATCGAACAGAGCCTCGACCAACTGAGTCGCTGGATGGACGGGCTGTTTCGCATCCCCGGCACGGGCTGGCGGTTCGGCCTCGACGCCATCGTCGGCCTTATCCCCGGCGTCGGCGATACCGTCTCGACGCTGACGGGGTTCTACATCCTCGCGGCGGGCGTGCGCTACCGCGTCTCGAAAGTGACGCTGCTGCGCATGGGACTCAACATCGGCGTGGACTACGTCTTCGGCGCGATCCCCGTCCTCGGCGACCTCTTCGACATGGCGTGGAAATCGAACCAGCGCAACGTCGAACTGCTGCGCCGCCGCGCGACCGTTTCGGCCGAAGACGCACACTCCGGCCGCACGAGCGACTGGCTCTTCGTCGGCCTCGTCATGCTCGCGCTGCTCGCACTGCTCGTCGGCTCGATCACCATCCTCTGGTTTATCCTGCGATTTCTCGCCGGTCAACTTTCGGCTCTCTTCTAGACGGATTTTGAGGCAGCCGAAACGGAAGCGGGCGACCCCAACCGGGATCGCCCGCTTCCGTTTAGTCAAGTTCACTTTAGTCAACTTCACTTTAGTCAAAGGTTCTCGCGCGCACTACATGCGACCGTTTAGGAAGCGGCCGCGCCGCCTTTGCGAGCGGCGAGCAGGCTTTCGAGCGCAGTTTCAATTGTGCTCAGGCCGCGTTCGCCCGCCGCGTCACTGCTGAGCTTGCCTTCGTCGTCGTACAGGTAATAGGCGGGCAGGTCGCCGCCCTCGGGTTGAAACGCCTCGCGCAGTTTGTGTTCGTTGTCCACGGCGCACGGCTCCGTGATCTTGTGGAGCGCGACGGCCTCGCGTACAAGTTCCGTGTCCGTGTCGCCCTCGTCGCCCGGCGTGTGGATGGCGATGACGCGCAATTCCTCATGGGTGTCGCGCCAGACGGCCACGCGCGTGATGTGCTCCATGCAGATGTCGCAACCGGCAGACCAGAAGTAGACGAGCGTCGGGTGTCCCTTCGCCTCAGCGGCGGCGCGCGCGCCCGTCGCGTTAAACCACTCCGTCGCCCCTTCCAACGAAGGCATCGGCGTCCCCGTCTTCGACATAAAAATCCTCCTCCGGCAAGTGGTAAAACTTAGAGAGTGGAAACGCGCCCTCTCCCCGTTCGCCATTTACCGTTCACCGTTTACTAACCTCTTGAAGCCGCCCACTCGCCGCACTCGTGTCACGCTCAGAATTCTCTTTCCGGCGAACGGACGGCGCGCAACTCATGCCCGACTTTGTAGCGCAGGACGCCTGCGGGGTCAATCTCGGAAAGGTCTCCGACCGCGTCGAGACTCACAGTTTCGGATGACGGGCGACGAAATCAACGAGGGCGCGAACGTATGTGGGAAAGGATGGGCAGGAGACGCCGTGCGGCGCGAGCAACCCGGCGGCGCGGGTCGTGTCGTAAGTCTGTTCGAGGAAGAAATAGGGCACGCCGACGTGCGGGAGTTTCGTCAACTTCTCCGAGAGCGGCAGCCTGAGCGTCGCGCGCACGAGCGGCTTCGGCAGCCGGACGCGCGAACCGCGCCCCGCGAGCGCGTGCGAGATCGTTTCAAAGAGTTCGCCGGTGGTGAGCGGGCGGGGGTCGGCCAGTTGCACCGTCGCACCCGCGGCGCGCTCGTCGCCGGCTAACGCCGTCATCGCCGCGACCACGAAATCAACCGGCACGACGTTCAGACGCACGTCCGCGTTGCCGATGTTCGCCAGCGACAAAAGCTGAGGCCACATTTGCAGGTACTTGATCAGGTAATAAATGCCGTCGTACTTCGCCGTCTCGCCCGTCCGCGAATCGCCGCACACGACCGCCGGGCGATGAATCGTCACCGGCAACTCGCGCTTCAATCGTTCGACCTCCAACTCGGCGTGATACTTCGTCTCCTCGTAAAAATTACGAAAGCCCGCCGCGTGCTCCAACTCGTCCTCGCGAATCACGCCCGTGCGCAGACCCGCGACGTAGCAGGTCGAGACGTAATGATAGCGGCCGAGCCGCGCGCACCCGCGCGCAAACGCGTTGACGTTGCGCGTGCCTTCAACGTTGACGCGCATCGCCGGTTCGCGCCGCACGCCCAGATCGTAGATCGCCGCCAGATGAAACAGCACGGTCGTCTCCGCCCGCGCTCGTTCAAACTCCGCCTCGCTCATCCCCAGACGCGCGCCCGTGATGTCGCCCTCTACGATTTGAAAACGCTCCGCGCCCGCGCCCGTCTCATTTGACAGATGCGCTATCTCCTCCCGCGCCCGCGCCGCGAGCGCGGGTTGCACCAGCAACAAAAACCGTGCGCCGCCCCGCGCCAACTCCTTGATCAAACGCGCGGCGATGAAGCCGGGAAAGCCTGTCAGGAAAATCGTTTCTTGAGACAACATAGGTAAGAAAGTATGAACGATGAACGATGAACGATGAAGTGAAAACAAGTTGCTTTCAGTTCATCGTTCATCGTTCATCGTTCATCGTTCATCGTTTTTTCTCTTAACCTCGCACGAGTTCGACCAGCGTACGCACGCCCGTTCCGGTCGCCCCGGCGGGCGCGTGCGGTTGCGCTTCTTCGTGCCATGAAGTGGCGGCGATGTCGAGATGCACCCACGGGGTATCGGCGGCAAACTTGCTGAGGAGCAGCGCGGCGGCGATGGCGTCGGGGCGTCCGCCGTAGTTCTTGAAGTCGGCGATGGGACTCTCGATCTTCTTCTTGTAGTCGTCGCTCACGGGCATGCGCCACGCGGGTTCGCCCGCGCGCGCGGCGGCGGCGGCGACGCGCGCCGCCCACTCGTCGTCGTTCGAGAAGAGTCCGGTGCGGTGATCGCCGAGGGCGACGATGATCGAACCGGTCAGCGTGGCGAGATCGACGATACGCGACGCGCCGAGCGCGCGTGCGTAGGCGATACCGTCAACGAGGACGAGGCGGCCTTCGGCGTCCGTGTCCACGACTTCGATGGTGTGGCCTGCGAGCGTGCGCACGATGTCGCCGGGTTTGAGCGCGCGTCCCGACGGCATGTTTTCGGCGGCGGGGACGACGGCCACGACGCGCCTTTTCAACTTCAACTCCGCGACGGCGCGCAACGCGCCGAGCGCGGCCGCGCCGCCCGCCATGTCCGACTTCATCTCCTCCATCCCCTGCGCGGGTTTGAGCGAGATGCCGCCCGTGTCGAACGTGATGCCCTTGCCGACGAACGCCCACAACTCGTCGTCCGCGCTCGCGCCTTCCGGTTCGTAGCGCACGACGATGAGCGCGGGCGGCTCGTCCGAACCTTGCCCGACGCCCCACAAGCTGCCCATGCCGCGCTCTCGTATCTCACCTGCTTCGAGTGTCTCGACCGTCAGGCCGAACTCCGCGGCCATCTCTGCGGCGCGCCGCGCAAACTCTCGCGGCGGCAGACTCGCGCCGGGTTCGTCCGCCAGAGTGCGCGCCCAGTTCGCCGCTTCGGCAACGATGCGCGCGCGTTCGAGCGCGACGCGCAGAAAGTGGTCGCCGGGCGCGCGGGCGACGAGGGTGAAGTGTTCGAGCGTGGGTTGGTCGTCTGCGTCATGCTGCTGGTAAAAGTCGTTCTCGTAGAAACCGAGACGCGCGCCTTCGGCGACGACGCGCGCCAGTTCCGACGCGTTGCTCTCCGCGACATCGGGCAGCATGAGTTGTAGATGTTTGACGCGCGCCTCGCGCGCACGGCGCACGGCGACGCCCGCCGCGCGGCGCAACGCGGCCGGACAAAAATCCCCGTGGCTGCCGAGGCCGACGAGCAGCACGCGACGCGCCCCGTGCGGCGTCCCGGCGTCCGGGGTGTGGATGATGGCGGCATCGTCCGCCTCCCCCTTAAACTCTCCCGCGCGCAATAAATCCTCAATCGTGCGGCGCGTCGCGTCGTCGAGATTCGCGCCGAGAGGCAGGCGCGGCTCATCCGTGAAGACGCAAAAGGCCGTGGCGTCGGCGGGGAGGACGCCGGGCGCGTGGTCGCCCGCCAGTTTGACCTGAAGAATCTTCGATGGCTGCATGGAGTGCGTTCTAAGATGATGGTGACGGATGATTGACTTTGCTCCGGGTGAACTTTTCAGACTGTCAGGATACGGCGCGCGAAAATCGCATGATGGATCAGTTTGCGGTTTAAATAAGTTGGTGTCTTATCGTACATAGCGTACAATCCCCACCTCCTCACCGGGGGCGGCAGCTTTACCAATTTCAACGTGCCCTAGAAAGCAAACCTCGATGCCAACCAAACGTATCCTCTGCGTGGATGATGACGCGAGCACCTGCGAGTTGCTCACGACCATGCTCGGCTTTTCTGATTTGGAAGCAATCAGCGCACTCGATGTTGACGAAGCATTACAAAAAATAAAGAGCGAGAAGTTCAGCCTTTACATCCTCGACAGCCAGATGCCGAGCGTTGCGGGGCTATCGCTGTGCGAACAGGTTCGAGAACTTGATAAAGACACTCCGATAATCATCTTCTCCGGCCGCGCCCGCCAGACAGACCTCGATGCGGCCAAGCTCGCGGGCGCGGACGCCTACCTCATCAAACCCGACTCTTCCAACCTGATCGATACCGTTAAGCGATTGCTCCGGGCCACACGCGACACCTCGCTCTAATCCACGCCCTTCTTCAAACTGAACCACAACTTAAAATTGCCGTGTGTGGCGCGGCTCGTGCGCGGCGAGTATAATTCAGACGCTCCGGCGCAACCTAACTGCTCTCCGCCGTCCGGCATCAGAGGCAAGCACGCGCCGCCGCGCGTCGCCGCGAGAGAAAATTTTAAGCGACCGAAATCCAATTAACTTTCGAGGAGAAGATCACCTTAACCCATGCAATTTTCCCATCCCCCGTCACTACAGCGGCGATGCCGCCGCGCCGCGCTCGCACTCGTTTTCACGTTTGTCGCCGCCGCCGCTTCAACCTTCGCGCAAACCGGCGCGGCGCAAGATGCGGGCGAAACCGTCCGCGTGACGCTCCTGCAAGTCAACGACGTGTACCAGATTTCGCCGGTGGATCGCGGCCGGCGCGGGGGCCTCGCGCGCCTCGCGACGCTCAGGAAAATAGTGCTGGAGGAATCGCCGCACACGCTCTACCTGCTCGCGGGCGACACGCTCGGCCCTTCGGTCGCCTCGAACATCTTCAAAGGCCGGCAGATGATCGCCGCCTGGAACGCCACCGGGCTCGACTATGCCGTGCTCGGCAATCACGAGTTCGACTTCGGCGACGCCGTCCTGCGCGAGCGCATGCGCGAATCGAAATTCACGTGGCTCGGCTCGAACGTCTTCGACCGCCAGACCGGCAAACTCTTCGGCGACATGCCGCCCTTCGTCGTGCGCGAGTTCGGCGGCGTTAAAGTCGGCCTCTTCGGCCTCCTCACCGTGGACACGAAGCAGACCTCTTCGCCCGGCGCAAACGTCGAGTTTCGCGATCCGTGCCGGACGGCGCGTGAGATGACGAAGCAACTGCGCGCGCGCGGCGCACGCACCATCGTCGCCATCACGCACCTGACCATCGAGCATGACAAGCAACTCGCGCGTTGCGCCCCCGGCATCGATGTGATCATCGGCGGCCACGAACATTCCGTGCTGCAATCGCTCTCCGGGCGCACGCCGATCTTCAAGATGGGCTCGGACGGGCGAAACCTCGGCCGCATCGATCTCAACATCCATCGTCGCGACGGCACAATTGAGAGCGTTGACTGGGAGATTATTCCCGTGACGGATGGTGTCGAGGAAGAACCGCAATCGGCCGCCGTCATCGCCGAATACGAAAAGAAGTTGTCGGCGGAACTCGATCTGCCCGTCGGCCGCACCACGGTCGAACTCGACGCGCGGCAGGAGACGAACCGCTCGCGCGAGACGAACCTCGGCTCATTTATAGCCGACGCTTACCGCAAGTACGCGGGCGCGGACGTGGCGCTCCTGAACGGCGGCTCGATCCGCTCGAACACCACCTACGGCCCCGGCGCGCTGACGAAACGCGACGTGCTCACCATCCTCCCGTTCGAGAATCCGATTGTGAAAGTTGAAGTGACGGGCGCGACCCTGCGCGCCGCGCTCGAACACGGCGTCAGCCGCGTCCGCGAGGAAAAGGAGGCCGGTTTGTTCCCGCAAGTCTCCGGCCTGCGTTTCACCTACGACGGGCGACGCGCGCCCGGCGCGCGCGTCCGCGAAGTCACGGTGGGCGGCGCGCCGCTCGACCCTGCGAAGACCTACACGCTCGCCGTCAACACTTACGTGCTCGGCGGCGGCGACGGCTACACGATGTTCAAGGACGCGCGCCTCCTGCTCAAGCCCGAAGAGGCGCAGGTCGAACCGGCCATGCTCATGAACACCATCACCGCCGCGGGCGAGATCGCCCCGGCCGTCGACGGGCGCATTAAAAGAACCGATGAACGATGAACGATGAGCGATGAACGGAGGACAAAAGCATTTGCTTTCATTCATCGTTCATCGTTCCTACTTCATCGTTGCTTCTTATGTTTGACGAAGAGTATATTTCCGGTGAGGCGCGGCGCGAGGCCGTGGAGTTGTTCCGGCGCGCTTACGAGGCGCAGCAAGCGTCGGCTTACGGCGAGGCCATCGAGTTGTATCGCCGCTCAATCGAAGTTTACCCGACCGCCGAGGCTCACACTTTTCTCGGCTGGGTCTACAGTTTCGAGCAACGTTACGACGAGGCGATTGACGCCTGTCTCGCGGCCATCCGCGTTGACCCCACGTTCGGCAACCCCTACAACGACATCGGCAGCTACCTCATCGCCAAAGGCGATCTCTACAACTGCGTGCGCTGGTTCAAACGCGCGCTCGATGCGCCGCGCTACGAGTCTTACGCCTTCCCGCATTTCAATCTGGGACGCGTCTACGAGCAGCGCGGCCACCTGCTGCTCGCAGCCCGTCACTACGGCCTCGCCCTGCGGCAAGCCCCCGACTTCGCGCAGGCCACCAAAGCCCTCCGCCGCCTGCAAGCGCGTCTCAACTGACGGCGAGATCGCGCACGCGCAGATGAGGGGTGCGCGATCTCGCCACGAGTTTAACGCGGCCTGACGACGACGCCTGTGAGGTAAGTGTCGCTCGCGTGGCTGACCGGCGCGCGGGGTGTGGGCGCGGCCCACTTCCCGGCGATCATCGCACGCAATGAGAGCGGTCTTCGCTCGCCCGCACGCCCGACGAGCCAGCCCTCAACATGCGTCCTCTCGTCGCACGCCTCTGCGTTGCCGACACGGTGCGAGCCGACGCGGTAAGAGAGTTCCATCCGCCCTGTAAACAGCCCCTTGCGCTCAGGCGAGCTGATCTCGAAATCGCCGGTGAAATGCGCAAGGCCCTCCGCCTCGTAAACAATGATTGTGCCCTCAGATGTGAGCACGCTCTTATCGGGCAGCACGCGCTCGTCGTTGCAACTTTCCGGTGTCTCCCCTCTGAGATTAATGGTGTACCTCACCTTACTTCTCCGCGCCACCCGTCCATCACACATGTGCGACTTACCTTCGGACGTGATCTCGACTTTGCTCTTGTAGAGAGACTTTGCCACGCGGGACAGACACCAGTTTGTATCATCCATCGGGATGCCCGGGATCATCACGTCCGGGAACGGCTCGGTCTGTGGGGCGGTGGGGGTTGTGCGGCAATTCGGACGTAGCATCGTCGCCCATGCGCCCGCTCTTTGAGGCCAGCGTCGTACCACAGGTAATCCCGACGAGCAACACCGCAAGCAAAATCAGAAGGCGTCTAAAGTTCATCAGCAGCTCTCCTTAATTTGAGGTTCAGGCTTGAGACACAGGGATACTTCGTTGGAGCGAGGCAAACGTGAAGGACGTGAAAACGGCGGTAACTTACACTCGAACCGGCGAGGGTGGCAAGGTTTATTTCAGGAAGTCTCGTGCTGTTCGATGCCGGACGTGTCGCCCTTGATGAGGTCGCGGTTGATCTTCATCTTGCGCCGGTTGGCGTCCACGGCGACGTAGACCACTTCGGCCTCCGTCACCTTGATGCGCTCGCTCGTGCCGCCGTAGCGTTCGGCTTCGACGACGACGCGGATCGTGATCGAGGTTGTGCCGACGCGGACGGTGCTGGCGTAGAAGCTGACGAGGTCGCCGACGAAGACGGGCTGGTGGAAGATGACTTCGCGCATCGCCACCGTGACGAACCGCTCGATCTGCGTGCGCCGGTGCGCTTCGACCGCGCCCGCGATGTCTATGTAACTGAGGATGATGCCGCCGAAGATCGTGCCCTGCGGGTTGGTGTCGCGCGGCAGCAGCGTCAAACGGATGGCCGGGTCTGTGTATTCCATGACAGTTTCGACTGCGACGCCCTCGCCCCGCCGCCGGGTCAAACGCCGCGCTAGAAGTCCTCGCCCGTGTCAGATTTGATTGCCGGAGCGAGAGCATGAACGCGCGTTCCGCCCGCTGTCAAGTTGAACACGAAATAAGCACAATTCGCCACGACGATGTGAACACGCCCGGATGCCTTCGATTCGCCCGAAACGGCGGGAAAAAGACCCTGCGCGACGCGCTTTTATTCCACACCCGCGCAGCCAACTTCTGCACGCCCGCCCCACATCTAAAAGCTTGCCGCGCCGAAGAATATCGTCTCAGAGGGTTTCCGGCACAGCGTCGGCTGTGAACGGGTGCGGCCGGGAAGTCGCCGGCTTTCAGGGTGGCGGCGTGTATAATTACAGGCAAAGTTAAATTTTAGAGCCGTCCGTCCAGAGAAAGATTCTATGTCAAACTCCCTATCGCGTTTCTCCGCTACCGCCGCCGCGCTCGTCTTCACGATCTTCGCCGCGCTGGCTTTCGCCCCCGATGCCGCCGCGCAGCAGCGCGGCGGCGGCACGCGTTTCGACGTGACCAACTATCGCATCGAGGCCGAGCTTCGCCCCGCCGAGCACATCCTGCGCGCCAACGCCGACGTGACCTTCACGCCGCTCGACACTACGCGCTCGGTCGTCTTCGAACTGAACGGCGCGCTCAAAGTCGAGAGCATCGAGCGCCACGGGAAGCCTCTGGCGAACTTCGTGCAAGACCCGGCGGGCTTGGAATCCATCGGCCCGAACGTGCGCGTTGACCTCGGCGAGATTGTGCAGGCCAATACGCCTGTGACGCTGCGCTTCCGCTGGTCGGGCGCGCTCGTCACGGCCGAGGGCGGGCCGCTCGTCACGCGCCGCCTCGCCTACGTCGGCAACGAAGGCTCTTATTTGATGTACGCCGCGCGCTGGTTTCCCTTCCACGACTACGCGGCCGACCGCGCCACTTCGGACATCACCGTCATCGTCCCCACAGGTTTTCAGGTGGCCGGTTCGAGCGACGAGCCGCCGACGCAGACGCCCGGCGCGGCGGGCACGACGCGTTACCGCTTCGTCCACCGCCAGCCCGCGCTCATCGGCAACATCGCCGCCGGTCGCTACGTGACGCGGACGCTGCGCATCGGCGGTTACGAGTTACAGTTCTTCGTGCAGCCGGGCAACGAGGCGCGCGTCGAACGTTTCGGCGAAGTGTTCGGACAGGCGTTGCAGTTCTACACGAAGCAGTACGGCACGCCCGCCTTCGGCACGCGCTACACCATCGCGCAGATCGACGACGAGAGTTTGGAGGCTTACGCCGCGCCGGGCATGCAATTCCTGTCGGCCAGCTTTTTCGATCAGGCGCGCCCGGCCAAAGAGGAACGCTTGCAGCGCGAAGCCGCTTACCAGTGGTGGGGCTTCACGGTCGCCCTGAAATCTTTCGACGACGCGTGGCTCTCGCAGGGGCTCGCCGAGTGGAGCGCGTTCGCCCTGCGCGAATCGACCCTGACGGGCGCGCAACTCGACGCGACGCAACGCGACATGCAGGAGCGCGCCCTGATGTTCGAGCAGTCGGCCTCGATTTTGCGCGCGCCCTCGCAGCTCGACGACACCTCGCCGCAGTACCAGTCAATCGTTTTCTACAAGGGCGCGATGGTCTTCAGGATGCTGCGCGAGACTATCGGCAAAGAGAAATTCGACGGGTTGTTGCGCGCGCTCTTCGAGCAGTATCGCGGCAAGAGCGTCTCGATTGACGACTTCGAACGGCTCGCCTCGAAAGAGATGGGCACGAACATGCGCTACTTCTTCGCGCGCTGGGTGGAAGGCACGGGCGTCCCCGAATTCACCGTCGATTACCAGATTATCCGCACGCGCACCAACAAGTTTCGCGCGCGCGGCACGGTGAAGCAAAACTTCGAAGGCTTGCGCATGCCCATCGAAGTGATGCTGCGCGCCGAGGGCGACAGCCAGAACCAGATCACCACCGTCCGCATCGACGACAAGAGCGAGGATTTCGATTTCGAGTCGCAGGGCGCGCCGCTCGAAGTCATCGTCGATCCGAACAACAAAATCCTGCGCCTCTCGGAAGACCTGCGCATCTCGGTGGTCGCCCGTCGCGGCATCGAACTTTACCGTGAAGGCCAGTACGCCGAAGCGCAGCGGCAACTCGAAGAGGCCCTCAAGCTCGACAAGTCGAACTCGTGGGTCTACTACAATCTCGGCCTGATCTATCTCGAACAGCGCAACTACGATCCCGCGCTCGACAACTTCGACGCCGCTCTGAACGGCAACCTCAAGCCTTCGTGGATCGAAGTCTGGGCGCACATCAAACGCGGCAACGCCTACGACGCCAAGGGCGACCGCGCACGCGCCACGAGCGAATACAACAAGGCCGTCGAGACGGGCATCAACTACGACAACGCGCAGACGGTCGCCAAGGGTTTCCTCGCCACGCCCTACGACCCGCGCGCCGCGTCGCAACAGCAGCAGGCGGCTTCGAGTAATTAAACCCGGACACGAGATCAGCCCCGATTAACCGGCAAAAAGCCGCGCTCAACCTCACAGGTTGAACGCGGCTTTTCCATATGGATTTGCAAACGGATGAGGCTCTCTATGGCTGAGAGGAAAGTTGAGTTTCGTGCAATCGCAATCCACCATAGCCCCTTCGATTGTAGTGTTAGGCCGCACGCCGAAATTCGCATTCGCTCAGACCGGCGCGACGGCGATGATGGCGATGCGATGTTTGTCCGCGAAACGGATCATCTCGGCGCGGTCGAACATGAGCGTCTTGCCCGCCGTGATGCACAGGCAGGTCGCGCCCGCCGCGGCCATCGTCTCGACGGTCGGGACGCCGACGACGGGCACGTCGAAACGCATGTCCTGATCCGGCTTGGCGACTTTGACCACCGTGAGCCGCCCGCGCGCCAGATGCCCGGCGCGCGCGACGCAGGCGTCCGTCCCCTCCATCGCTTCGACGGCGACGCAGGCGCGGGCGCGCACGACGATGGTCTGGCCGAGATCGAGCCGCGCGATCTCGCGCGCGACTTCGAGACCGTATTCGATGTCGCCGCGCTCGCGCGCTTCGGGTGCGCGTCTGGTTAGTTTGCCTTCGGCGGGGAGATGATCCTGTAGGAAGTAGGTCGAGTCTATTAGTTCGATGCCCTCTTTTTGGAGTTCGGCGGCGATCCCGCCGATGAGCGCGTCGGTGTTGCGGCGCGGGAGCGAGAGCAGCATCTTGAGCATGCGCACGTCGGGCAGCGCGCCGCTGAAAATCTGCACGTGCTTGACCTGCCCCGCCATGATCGCCTGCCCCACGCCCTCGCGTTTGAAGAAGCGAATCATCTTCCCCAACTGCCCGATCCCCACCCACTCGACGCGACCCGCTTCGCGCTCAATCGAAGGGTCTGTCTCTTCCCGAATGGCCGCCACAGACAACTCCACCCCCGCGCGCCGCGCGCCCTCAATCACCAAAAACGGGAATCTCCCGTTGCCCGCGATCAATCCGTAGCGCATATAAGGTTTCAGGACGAGGTTTCAGGTTTCAGGTTTCAAGTTAAAGACCGAAGAACTTTTCAGTCCTGAAACTTGAAACTTGAAACCTGAAACTCCTACTTGACGACTCCGCGTTTCGACGTTTCGATGAAGTTCAGGAGTTCTTCGGTTTCGGGTGAATCTTTGATCTCGGCGCGGATTGCTTCGACGGCCTGCGACGTGTTGAGTTTGGACGCCAGCAGCAGATGGAAGGCGTGGTGGAGCGCGGCGACGGTCGTGCGCGGGTAGTTGCGCCGCCGCATGCCCTCTTTGTTCAGGCCGTAGCACTTCGCGTGGTTGCCGACGGTGAGCGCGAAGGGGAGCGCGTCTTTGACGACGACCGAGTAGCCGCCCACGTAGGCTTCGCGCCCGATGCGGCAGAACTGGTGGACGCCGGAATACGCGCCGATGTTCGCGCCCGAAGCGACCGAGACGTGACCGGCGAGCGTCGCCGCGTTCGCCATGATGACGCGGTCGCCGACGAGGCAGTCGTGCGCGACGTGCGCCTGCGCCATGATGAGACAGTCGTCGCCGACGGCGGTGAGCATCCCGCCGCCTTCCGTGCCGCGGTGGATGGTGACGAATTCGCGTATCTGGTTGCGCGCGCCGATGCGTGTCTCGGCCGGTTCGCCCCTGTACTTCAAATCCTGCGGGGCGAGGCCGATGGAGGCGAACGGGTAGATGTGCGTCTCGTCTCCGACGCGCGTGCGCCCGTCCAGCACGGCATGCGACTCGACGCGCACGCCCGCGCCCAAAACAACCTCCCCGCCGATGACGACGTACGGCCCGACGAAACAGTCCTCGCCGAGTTGTGCGCCGTCGCTGACGATGGCCGTCGGATGAATCATAAACACTCAAAGAGGGAAAAGGGGAAAGGGTAAGGGGGAAAGGAAAGAACCGGCTTCCCACTCCCTTTGCCCTTACCCTTTCCCCTTTTCCCTTATCTAGACGCCGCCGCGCCCGGCGACGACGCTCATGATCTCCGCTTCGGCCACGACGCGCCCCTCGACCTTCGCCTCGCCGCGCATGCGCTGGACGCGCGAGCCGATGCGCAAGGCCGTCACTTCGAGCGTGAGCGTGTCGCCCGGCACGACGGGCTGGCGAAAACGCGCCCGCTCGATGCCCGAGAAGAGCACGAGTTTTTCTTCGCGACCCTCGATCTCGCGCAGCGCGAGGATCGCCCCCACCTGCGCCAACGCCTCGACGATCAACACGCCGGGCATGACGGGCGCGCCCGGAAAGTGCCCCTGAAAGAACTGCTCGCCGATGGTCACTTGCTTGATGCCGACGATGCGTTCGCGGGGGACGAGTTCGATGATGCGGTCAACGAGCAGGAAGGGATAGCGGTGCGGCAGGAGTTCCTGAATGGCGCGCGTGTCGAGAACGGTTTCCATAAGGGTGTGAGCAGAGTGAGCAGTAAGCAGTAAGCAGTAAGCAGTAAAATAAAACTGCTCACTGCTTACTGCTTACTGCTCGCTTGTCTTGTTGTTACGGGCGACCCGCGGGGCGAGCCGCGCCGCCGGCCGAAGCGGTGGCGGGCTTCGTACGGTTGTACTCGGCGATAAAGTCTTTGGTGATGTCCACGCTGTCGGCCGCGTAGATGAGCGGCACGCGGCTGGCGTCGATGATGATCGAGATGCCGCGCTGTTGCGCGAAGGCTTGCAGCGAGTTGAAGACGTCTTCCTGCAACGGCCCGAGCACGTCGTCCATCCGTTTCTTGATGGCGATCTGCGCGTCCTGCGTCTTGCGCTCCATGTCGCGCTTGAGCGTGTCGGCCTGATCCGTCTTCGTCTGAATCGTCTTCGGATCGGCAACCGCGCTCGTCTTGTTGATGTCGTCAACTAAGGCCTGGTAGCGCGTCTGCATGCCCTGCACTTCGGTGCGGATAGGCTGAAACTGCGCGTCGACGGTTCTCATCGCGCTGACGACGCGAGCGATGCCCGCCTTTTCGTCGCTGAACGCGCTGGAATCGATGATGGCGATGCGGCCTGTGGACGCAGGCGCGGCTCCGCCTTGCGCGGGGGGGGCGGGTTGGGGACGCGCCGCCGTCTGCGCGCCGGCCGAAATAACGAGAGAGGCCGCGACGAGACAAGCGGCGGCGATTAAGCGAAATAGTTTCATTGTCTTTCTTGTACTGCTCCTTACAGTTGAAATGGGTGGCGCACGTTTAGGTGCTTTTCGCTCGCCGTAGGTTGCGCCAGCCTTAACAGTTTATCAATAGACGGTTAAAAAGTCCGCCCGATGCTGAAACGATAACCCATTTTTTCTTCCCGAAAAAACGCGCCGGGAATCTGCTCGCTGGGGCCGCGGCGCGCGTTCGGGTTGTAGAATCCGATGAGTCTGAGCGGCACGTTGACGACCGGCAACTGCACGCGCACTTCGAGGCCGACGCTCGAACGAAAATCACTGATCTTGTTGAAGACCGCCTGCGACAGGCGCACGGCCGTGTTGGTCTGCGCCTCGCCGCGCAGGAACACCGATTGGAAGCCGAAGGGGAGTCCGGTGATCGGGTCTGTCGGGCCGAAGCGCGTGGCGTTGCTCAACTCCTCGCGCGTGACGAGGCGGTTATCGCGCACGACGAGGCTGAAGCCGTTTGAGAGCGCGAGTTCAGAGTCGGGGCGGCACGCGGCCAGAGTCGACAGGTTTGCGGGCGCGATGCCGAGAGGGCTGCCCGGGCACTGAATGAAGCCGAGCGTGTTGAGAAAAGGGCTGTCCGCCTGAAAGTTGGACGAGAAAATTTGATCGCTTCCCTTGCGCAGGTTGAACGCCGAGCCGATGTCGGCGAACCCGGCCAAACTCACCGGCCCGAAGAGCGGAATGCGATACTCGAAGTTGCCGAGCAGTTGCGTGTCCGCGCCGGTCGCCTGAAAACCGCGTGTGAGGAACCGGCTGTTCGCCCCGCCCGCGCCGGTGAAAGTGCCGAGTTCCTGCGCGAGCGCTTGCAGGCTCGCGCTATTGACGGCCACGGCGTCGCCCGTCGCATTTGTCGCGAGCACGACGTTGCGCGAAGAGACGAATTGGTCAATCGGCACGATGGGACTGATCGAGCGCACGTTGTAGCCGCGGATCGTGAACTCGTCGCCGAGGAAGAAACGCTCGTAGACGGGCACGCCCTGAATGAACGAGAGCGAGGTGGTCTGCGCCTCCCGAATCTTGGCGGTCGTCGCGAAAGAGCCGACGTGACCGGCGAGGATGCGGAAGCCGAAGACGTGCGGGTTGTTCGAACGCTTGTTCCTGACCGGGATGAAATGCTGGTAGGTCAGGCTCGGCTGGTACGTGCGCACGTCGCCGCCGAGGCCGGCAAAGGCCAACTGCATCGCGATCTGTTTGCCGCCGATGGCATCGACGCCGCGCACGTCGCGCGAGTCGTAGACGACGCTCGGCGTGATGCGGCTGGTCAGGATGTTCGGCTGCCGGTAGATGATCGGGATGGCGTTTTGCGGGTTGGACGGATCGGTGTTGACCTCCGGGTCTTTCACGCTCGTCTGCGAGAGGGCGTAAGAGAGGCCGATGCGCGTCGAGAGCGTGAACGGGCGTTTCTTGTAAAACTCGGAGAGCGGCGCGGTGGCGAAGAAACTCGCGCCCGCCGTGCGCTGCGTGAACAAATTCTCGTCGCCCGTGTTGAGGAAGTCCAACTCCGACCCCGACAGCCCTTGCAGCGCGTTCGAGTTCTGCGACAGGAACGTGCCCTCGCCGAAGAATTTCAGGGACTGCACGAAGAGCGAGAACCCGGCCGAGATCGGGCGGTTGCGAATCTGCGGCTCGGTGAACGAGAAGACGAACGACTGCTGGCGGTTGCCCGCCGCGAAGTTGAGCGACAGGCTCTCGCCGCGCCCTAACAGGTTGTTGGTCGAATAGTCGAGGCCGAAGAACGAGCCGCCGATGCCGGACAGGCCGCCGTTGAAAGAGATTTGCTGGCGGCCGCGCTCCTGCACTTTGACGTTCACGTCCACCAGACCCTCTTCCTCGTTCTGGCGGAAGTCCACATCCTTGTCCTTGTCAACCGGGTCGAAGAAGCCGAGTTGGTTGAGACGCAGGACGGAGTATTCGACGTAAGACTGGTTGTAGATGTCGCCCTCGTTGAGGACGAACTCGCGGCGCAAAACGTTGTCGCGCGTGAACGTGTTGCCGGTGAACTCAAGGCGGCGCAGCGTGAACTGCTTGCCCTCGTCAATCGTGATCGTGTAGTCGGCGATGCCCTCGTTGGGGTTCGCGGGATTATCCTTGTAGGTCGGCTCCGGCTCGGCCGTGTACTGGATGAAGCCGTTGTTGCCGTAGAGTTTTTTGAGGTCTTCGATGAGCCCCTTGTAAATGCGCTCGCCGCTCGCCACGTCGCCTTTTTGCAAACCGATGACGGCGCGGATCACCTTCTCGTCGAAGATCGAGTTGCCTTCGATCTTGAGTTCGCCGAGGCGGTAGACCTTGCCTTCGATGATCGGGATCGTGATGCGCAGGGCTTCGTCCGTCGAGGAGAGAAGCGGCAGCGGGATGATCGGGAAGCCGGTGCGACGACGCCCCAAGCCTTCGATGCGCGGCTCGCCGGGTCGCGCCTGCAAGTAGCCTTTGCCCGCCATGTAGTTGCGGAGCAGGCGCAGGTCAACGTCCAGTTTTTCGCGGTCGAGAATGTCCTGGCTCTTGAAGCGCGTGATCAGGTTCGCCTCTTTGACGTACTTCATCGCGCCGCGCAATTCGCCGTCCTTGAAATTCTTGTTGCCCTCGAACTCGATCTCGACGACGCGCACGCGGTCGCCCTCGTCGATTTTGAAGGTGACGGCCGACGAGGTGGCGGAAACTTCCTCGATGTCGGCGTCCACGGTCGCGTTCGGGTGGCCGGAGGCGGCGAGCAGTTCCTTGATGACGCGCGTGGCGTTGTTGATCTTGACCGGGTCGAGTAGGTTCTCTTTCTGGACGCCGATGCGCCGCTCGCGGAACGCCTTGAGCACGTCCGACTCGCTGATGCTCGACAGCCCGGTGAACTGCAAGTCGCGGATAACGGGCAACTCCTCGACCTCGAAGATCACGTCGATGCCGCCGCGCGCGCCTTCAATCGTCAGGACGCGTGATTTCGTCTTGTCGAAGAAGTTGAGATCGTTGAGGGCTTTCAGGTCGCGCGACACCTGATCGGGGTTGAACGGGTCGTTCGGCCGGGTCGTCACGTAATAGAGCAAATCCTCGTCGCGGTTGCGGCGGTTGCCCTGAATGTCCACGCTCTCGACGAGGCGTTGCCCGGCGGTGGCGGCGGGCGGCGTGGCTTGCGGCTCCTGCGCGCGCGCTACCCTAGGGAGCGCGGCGTGCAGCAGCGCCGTTTGGCCGATCATCAGCGCGGCCAGCAGAAAGCGCCGCAGGGGCGCGTTGATTCGCATAATTGCTTTTTGCCTCAAAGCAGAAAAATACTTTGGGAAGTAGGAAACCGAATCCTTTTTTTCGTGTACCCGCCGGCGGCATGTATCAAAGACACGAAACGGGGTACAGTCAAGAATGAGTTCGGAGGCTTGGATTCACGTCCGCCGCCCCCAGTTGCCAGCCGTCAGGTCGAGCAAAGGCGCGCATTATACAAGGGGAAAAGGAGAAAGGGCAAAGGGCAAGGGTACAAGTTCCCGAAACCGGGAGCTTGCTTTTCCCCTTTTCCCTTTAACCTTTCCCCTTTTCCCCTTGTATCAGTGAATTAAAATCTCGTCGCCGACTTCCTCGACGCCCGCCGGGCGGTGGTTGAGCACGCCGCCGTCTTCGTAAACTTCGACGAGCGTCATGCCGCCGAGTTCGCCCTGAATGAGCGCTTCGGAGAGCGGGTCTTCCACGTATTTCTGGAGCGCGCGGCGCAGGGGGCGTGCCCCGTAGGTGCGGTCGGCGCAGGTTTTCTTGACGATCCAGTGTTTGGCCTCTTCGGTCAGGCGCACTTCCAGACCGCGCCGCGTGAGCATCCGGTTCATCAACTCGACTTGCAGCCCGACGATCTCCAGCAACTCCTCGTCCTGCAACTCGTCGAAGATGATGATCTCGTCGAGGCGGTTGATGAATTCCGGGTTGAACGTCTGCTTGACGGCGGACATCACCATGTCTTCCAGCTTCTCGCGCGAGTCGGCGGCCTGCGCCTGAAAACCGAGCGCGCCGCGTTTCTGGATGAAGCGCGCCCCGATGTTCGAGGTCATGATGATGATCGTGTTTTTGAAATCGACGGCGTTGCCGAGCGCGTCGGTCAGGATGCCGTCCTCGAAAACTTGCAGGAGCACGTTGAAGATGTCGGGGTGCGCTTTCTCGATCTCGTCGAAGAGCAGCACGCTGTAGGGCGAACGCCGGATGCGCTCGGTCAACTGCCCGCCCTCCTCGTGGCCGACGTAGCCCGGGGGCGAGCCGATCAGCTTCGAGACCGAATGCTTCTCCATGAACTCCGACATGTCGAAGCGGATCATCGAACGCTCCGAGCCGAACAGAAACTCGGCGAGCGAGCGCGCCACTTCCGTCTTCCCCACGCCCGTCGGGCCGAGGAACAGGAACGAGCCGACCGGACGTTGCGGGTTTTTCAACCCCGCGCGCGAACGCCGGATGGAACGCGCGAGCGCGGAGATGGCCGGGCGCTGCGCCACGACGCGGTGGTGCAGTTCGATCTCGATGCGCAGGAGCTTCTGCGTCTCTTCCTCTTTGAGCGAGTTGACGGGGATGCCCGTCCAGCGCGCGATGACATCCTCCACGTCGTCTTTCGTGACAGAGACGGAGACGAGCATGTCGTCCTCTTCGTGGATGCGCGCGCCCGTCAAGTTGTCAACGATGTAGGACGAACGCAGACGCTCTTCCGTGAGCGCGCCGCCGCGTTGCGCGCCTTCGCCGCCGCCGATGCCCGGCTCGCGGCGCACGCGCAATTTGACGCGCGCACCGGCCTCGTCGATCACGTCAATCGCCTTGTCGGGCAGGAAGCGGTCGGGAATGTAGCGGCTCGACTGGTAGACGGCCGCCTCGATGGCCTCCGCCGTGTAGCTCACCTGATGAAACGCCTCGTAGCGTTCGCGCACGCCGTCGAGGATGCGGACGGCCTCTTCTTCCGACGGCGGCGGAACTTTCACGGCCTGAAAGCGACGTTCGAGCGAACGATCTTTTTCGATGGACTTGCGAAACTCTGCGGGCGTGGTCGCTCCGATGCACTGAATCTCGCCGCGCGACAGCGCGGGCTTCAAGATGTTGGCCGCGTCGAGCGAGCCTTCCGCGCTCCCCGCGCCGACGAGCGTATGGAGTTCGTCTATGAAGACGATGTACTGCGGGTTCTCGACCAACTCGCGCATGATCTGTTTGAGGCGTTCCTCGAACTGCCCGCGATACTTCGTGCCCGCGACGATGAGCGACAGGTCGAGCGACAGGATGCGCTTGTTTTCCAGAAACGACGGCACTTCGCCGCGCATGATCCTCTGCGCGAGACCTTCGACGATGGCCGTCTTGCCCACGCCCGGTTCGCCGATCAAGACCGGGTTGTTTTTCGTGCGGCGGCAGAGTATCTGGATGACGCGGTCGATCTCGTTGTCGCGCCCGACGAGCGGGTCGAGTTTGTCGTTGGCGGCGTCCTCGGTCAGGTCGCGTGAGAACTCTGCGAGATGCGGCGTGTCTTTCTTCTGCGAGGCGCGCGGGTCTGCGCCGGTGGCGCGGGCGACTTCCTCGCGCACGGCGGCCAGCCGCAAGCCCCTCTCGTAGAGAATCTCTGCGGCCATCGAACGCTCTTCGCGAAGCAGGCCGAGCAGGAGATGTTCCGTGCCGATGTGGCGGTGCTGCAAGCGGTCGGACTCCTCGTGCGCGTACTGGAGCACGCGCTTGGTTTCGGGCGCGAGCGGGAGTTCGACGCTGGTGGAAATCTTTTCGCGCAAAGGGGCGCGTCCCTCGATCTCTTTGCGAATGGCTTCGAGTGAGGCTTGCGCGCGCGCGAGGAAGCGCGCCGTGAGCGTCTTGTCTTCGCGCATCAGACCGAGCAGGAGGTGTTCCGGCTCGATGGCGGGCGCGCCGAATTGCGAGGCTTCGTAGCGCGCGAAGAAGATCACCCGGCGCGCTTTCTCCGTATAGCGTTCAAACATAAAAACGATTTGCTGAAGTCGCTGATGAAAACTTTTTGGTGTGGCGTCGGACGAGAAGCAGAGATAAAAAACTCCTCACGTCTGCCCGCGCGCATTATAACCTAATGCGGCGAAAGGCAGAAGAGAAAGGAAAACCGGGTTGCGGGGAATGGGTTGCGGGGAAGGGTAAAGGAAGGTGGAACCCGGACGGCGAGCGATTTACCTTTCGCCGTTTCCCTCGCCCTTTTCCCCTTGATTTCACTGCTCCAGCGCAAACGAGTTGAGAAACCGTTCGACGTGCTCCGGCGTCATCTCGCTTTTCGGGCCGACCACGCTGAGGCCGTAGATGCGGCGTTCGATGAAGAAGAGACGCGCGACGGCGCGCTGCCCTTCGGCTTCAAATTCATACTCGCGCCCCTCGTAGCCGTCGAGCGAGATGGCCTGTTCGGAGACGAGTTTGTATCTGATCTGCTGATTCTCCTGCGCCAGCGCAGCGTTGATGCTTTGCGACGCGCCCGCGAAAAATCTCTCCATGTAGCCGGGTTGCGACACGAACCGTTCGGGCAGTTGCCCCGTGCGCCCTATTTCATACTTCAAGCCCCCGGCAGTGAGTTGGTAATTGCGAAACTGCGCGGCCGACTGACCGCCCGCGCGTCCAGCCCGCGCCCGCTCTTCCGGCAGCCCCGGCAGCGAGACGGAGAAGCCCGCCCCTTCCGGCGCAAACGTCTGCCACGCGCTCGCGCCGTCCGAGGACGACGCCACGCGCGCCGTCGTTGACGGCAGAGACAAATTATCCAGCCCGCCCCGCCGCGCCCTTGCGGGTTGTTGCTGCTGCGCCGCCACCGCCGACGCCGCCACCAGCGCGCACGCGGACACGAGCAGCATCATGCCGCGTAATATTTTCTTGTTCACGGATTCCTACTCCTCAAATTTGCGTGTGAAAAATCTATCAGGTGAGATTGGGGCGGGCGGGCGGTTCAACCAACTGCCCGTTAATTTTTATAGCACGCGCGGGCGAGAAAAAGATAGATGATTTGGAGCCGCCGGTCGGGGTTAACAGGCGGTTTCAGTTCTCGCGCCGTAGCCGTCCGTCTTCGAGCGCGAGCGTGCGGTCGCAGGCGTCGGCGAGTTGTTCGTTGTGCGTGGCGACGACGATGGCCGCGCCGCGCGTGCGTGCGAGCGTGGAGAGGAGCGCGGCGATGCCCGCGCCGGTGCGTGCGTCGAGATTGCCGGTCGGCTCGTCGGCCAGCACGAGTCGCGGTTCGTGGACGAGGGCGCGGGCGATGGCGGCGCGCTGCTGTTCGCCGCCCGAAAGTTCGCCGGGGCGATGCGACGCGCGCTCACTCAGACCGACGGCCGCGAGCATCGCGCTCGCCGCCGCGCGCGCCTCACGCGGTTTGCGCCGCGCGACCAGAAGCGGGAGGGCGACGTTCTCAAGCGCGCTCAAGTCCGGCAGCAGGTGATGAAATTGAAAGACGAAACCGATCTGCTCGTTGCGCGCGCGCGCCAGTTCCGCGCCGTGCAGGAGCGTCAACTCGATCTCGCCGAGGCGCACGCTCCCGCCGTCCGCCGCGTCCAACCCGCCGAGCAAGTGCAGCAGCGTGGACTTGCCCGCGCCCGACGCGCCCGACACGGCCAGCATCTCCCCCGCCGCGAGCGCGAACGACACCCCGCGTAACACCTCCAACGTCGCGCCCGACGGCGACGCGTAAGCTTTCCGCAGTTCGCGCACTTGCAAAAAAGTTTCAGGTTTCAAGTTTCAAGTTTCAAGTTTCAGGTTTCAAGTTTCAGGTTTCAGGTTTCAAGACTGCGAGGTTCGGTTTCGAGTTCCAACTTTCGAGTCGAAGAACTTTCAGACCTGAAACTTGAAACCTGAAACTTGAAACCTTTTCCCTGAAAACTATTCGTACCGCAGAGCCTCCGCCGGTTTGAGTCGCGCCGCGGCGCGCGCCGGGTAGATCGTCGCGAGCAGGCTGACGACGAAGGCGGCGAGGGCGGCCAGCGCCACGTCGCGCGCGTGGGGGTGGAAGGGAATCGCGCTGAGCGAGTAAACGTCCGCGGGCAGCGAGACGAGTTTGTAGCGGTCGCCGAGGAAGCAGGCGGCGAGGCCGAGCAGGACGCCGAGCCCCGCGCCTGTCGCGCCGATGATCGCGCCCTCGCAGACGAAGACGAGCATGATGCTCTGCGCGCGCGCGCCCATCGCGCCGAGGATGGCGATGTCCGCGCGGCGTTCGACGACGACGAGCGCAAGCGTCGTCGTGATGTTGAGCGCGGCGACGAACATGATGAGCGCGATGATGAGCGCGACGGTGCGGCGTTCGAGTTGGAGCGCGGCGAAGAGGGGCGCGTTCGCCTCCTGCCAGTCGATGGTCTTGAAGTTCGCGCCGAGCGACGCGGCGATGCGCGCCGCCGTCTCCGCCGTGTGGTAGATGTCGGTCGTCTCGATGCTGATGAGACTCGCGCCGCCGGAAGCCTGCGCCCCGCCTTCGAGCGTCATCGCGTCCGCGAGCGAGACGTAAACCCAAGACGAATCGTACTCGTAGAGGCCGGAACGAAAGACGCCCGCCACGCGCACGCGGCGCGAGCGCGGTTGCAGGCCGGGCGACTCCGGCGTCTGCTCGCCCGTCACGATCCAGCCCTCGTCGCCGACGCGCCGCAGCCCCGTGCGTGCGCCCAGTTCCACGCCGACGATGATCGCGGCGGGCGGTTCGTCAAACACGTCTCCGAGCGCGCCGAACAACGTGCCGCCCGCTTCCGGTGTGTCGCTCGCTTCCGATGCGTCACCCGCTTCAACGTCTTTCGCCGCGCCCGCTTCTTTCGCCGCGCCCGCTTCTTTCGTCGCCGCGCCCTCGCCGCGCTTCGCCGCGACGCCCTCGCGTTTGTGCGGGTCGTCTTCCCGCGCTTCGGCGAACAGGGGTTCGAGCGCGCCTTCGGTCAGCGTGCGGCGAATCTCCGCGAGACTGCGCGTGGATGTCCTCTCGACGCCGCGCATGATGGTGTAGGCCGCGCCGTCCGAGCCGCTCAGGAGCGCGCCGGTGTAGGTGGTCGGCGCGGCGTCCGTGACGCCTGCGACGGCGCGCAGGCGCGTGATGACGCCCTGCGGGTCTGCGATGAATTTGCCGTCGGCGCGCGTGAGCGTGATGTGCGCCGTGCCGCCGAGGATTTTGTCGCGCATCTCGTCTCGAAAACCGTTCGAGAGCGCGAGCGCGAAGATGAGCGACCCGACGCCGCAGGCGATGCCCGCAACGCCCGCCAGCGCGGTCACGCGCGCACTCGCGCGCCGCCCGCTCCGCTTCGAGCGTTGGAGGTATCGCAGGGCGAGAAAGAGTTCGTAAGGCATCAGGAAGCGATGATAAACGATGGGCGCGGAACGCGGAACGCGGAAGCAGAAAACCACTCAGGGGAGTTTACGCTTTCATTCGTCGTTCGGCGTTCGTCGTTTACTTGAATCTCGATCTGGGCTTGTTCAGTAAGATACACAGGTTCGGATCGTCGTCGGCCGTCTCGTCGCCGGGCGGGCGAAGTTCGTAGAACGTCGCGGCGTGGTGGCGGAAACCGAAGCGCGCGGGCAAGTCGGCGAGCGCGCGCGTCTCCGCTTCGTGCCAAGTGTCCATCGACCAGAGGCGCGGGTCAACGTCCACGAAGACGCGGTGACCTTGTTGTAAGTGCCATTCGATCTGGTGCGTGAGCCGCGCGCCGGGCCAGCCGCCGCCCGTGCCGATCACGTCCCAACGGCCGAAACCGAGGCCGCGATAATAGTTCACCGAGACGGTCTGCCCGCCCGCCATCACGACCGCGTCCGGCGGCAGACGCGCGAGCCGCGCGCGATATTCTTTCGTCATCCCGTGATTCGCAATCGTCTGCCGCGTGAACCCGTAGACGAGCGAGCCGATGAGCACGGAGACGGCGATCACCGTCGCGCAGGCGTAGACGAAGCCGCGCCGTGAGCGGCCGCGCGTCGTCCAGCGTTCGACGAGGTAGGCGGCGCAGAGCGGGACGAGGCCGGGCAGCCCGGTCAACTGGTAGCGCGCGTTGATGACGGTGCTGTAGTTCGCCAGCAGCACGAGGTTGCAGAAGAGGCCGACGAGCGCCATCGCGAGGAGCGGCGTCCACCCGCGCGCGCGCCACTCGCGCCGGAGCGCGAAGGGCAGCAGGACGACCGTCACCGGCGCGGCGATCAGGAAGAGTTGGCTGAACGGCACGAGGTTGCGGAGTCTGACCGGGTGCAACGCCGACTCCGCGCGCATCGAAGCGACCCACCCGTACCACGCCTGCCGGTAGCCGCCCACGTCGGCCAGCCACCAGACGGCGAACGGCGCGAGCGCGCAGACTAAAAAGATCGCCGAGGATGCCGCGGTCAAAAGCAGTTCGCGCCGCTTGAGTTTCCACCCGTAGCACGTGGGCGCGAGGACAAGCCACAGGCCGAAGAACCCGACCGGCTCGCGCACGTTGACGCACAGGCCGAGCAACGCCGCGCCCAACATCACCTGCCAAATTTTGCGCGCGCGCACGCCGCGCAGGTGCATCGCGAGCGCGGCCGAGACCAGCAGCAGCGAAGGCGTCTCCGTCATCGCCTGCCCGCTGTAGACGATGAAGAAAGGCGAGAGCGCGAGCATGAACGCCGCGACGGTCGCCGCCCTGAGCGACCCCGTCAACTCGCGCGCGAGCGTCCAGCAGGCGGCGACGGCGAACGGCGTCTGCGCGATAACCATGTACTTGAAGAGCAGGTAGGCGTGCTCCGTCTGCAATCCGAAGAGGCCGCGCGCGACGCGATAGGCCGCGTGGTTCGTGAAGATGAAAAGCATCCGCCCGAAGAGCATCGAGGACGGCTGACCGCGCACGGCGTTGACCGTGTAGTCGAGGGCGTCCCAGTCTCCGGCGAACGGGTCTCTGAAAAGGATGGCGAGAAGGAGCGCGAGGGTCGCGGGCGGGAGCCACCACCGCCACGCGCGCCGCAGGAGATGGAACGCGCGTTCGCCGCCCCGGTCGCGCGCCGGGGCGGCGGCGCGGGGCGCGCGGGCGGCGTCAGCCGCCGTTGATGCGTCGGCGTGTCCTGCTGTCGCTGTCGCCGGGGCTGCTACTACGGCGGCGGCGGCGGTCTTCGGGCGTGAGAGAGTCAATCAGTTTGTTGTCGAACGATTCTTCGGGACGTTTGACCATCGTCAGGCGATTGCCGCGATCATTGTACGCGACCTCGTCCATAATGTTGTAAATCAGGAGCACGCCCCGCCCGGAGGTTTTGAACAAATTCGCGGGGTCGCGCGGGTCTGGAATCTCTTTGACGTCGAAGCCCTCGCCCTCGTCTTCGATGGTGAAGCGCGCCTCCTTCGGCGAGAGGTCGGCCGTGATGCGGACGAGCTTTTGCTGGTCGTACTTGTTGCCGTGCTTGACGGCGTTGACGAAAGCCTCGTCGAGCGCGATGAAGAGGTTGGAGCGTTCGGGGTTGATGATGCCGAGTTTGGTCACGCGCTCGTGCAGGTAATGGAGCACGCCGTTCATCAGGGAGAGATCGCTCGGCAACTCGAACTCGATCCGCTCGCGCACGAACGGCACGACCTTCATGTCTTCGACGAAGCGCAGTTTGTAGCCGAGCGTCTTCTCGACGATGGCTTGCAGTTCCTGCTTGTCGTAGGGGCGGCGCAGGTAGTTGGCCGCGCCCATCTTGAAGGCTTTGACGAGGCCGGGGTGCTGCGTGTCCTCCGACGAGACGACGACGGGCACGACCAGTCGCCTGCGCTTGATCTCGCTCAAGACCTGCACGCCGCCGTCGGCGTCTTCGGTCAGGTCGCTGATGATGAGGTCGAAATCTTCGAGGTCTTCGCGGGCGAGGGCTTCGTCGCGGTTGCCCGTGGCGACGACTTCGTGGCCGAACTCGCCGAGCACCTGCGACAAGAGCGTCCGCAGTTCCTTGTTGGCATCCACGATCAGGATTCGACGTTTATCCATCAATCACCGATTCCGTCCGAGACTCCGAACATCTTGAACACTTGGGGAGGGCACTGAAAAAGCGCGCCGTAGGGAGACACGCTTAACCGCTACGTTGTACGCCGGATTGCGGCACGAGGTTTCCTGAATATATCACACGCCACGGCGCGAAGCAGTAACCCGCTCGCCCGCGAGCCTCGGCGGCGGCGGCGGCCGCGCGCCGTTCGTCTCTCCCGTCGCTCTAGCCGCGCGCCGCCAGAAATGGTTTGACTTTGCGCGCGAACTGAAACAGGAAGCGGTCGCGGCGCAGGATTTCGGTGCGGTTGAGGGCGTATAGATCGAGCGGTTCCGTGGGGCCGTAATGGGTTGTGAAGGCGGCGGTGTGACCGGCCTCGCGGCAGGCTTCTCTGGCCGTGTCGGAGAAAAAACCGGCCGGGTAGGCCAAGACCTTACAGGGCTTTTGCAGCAAATCCTCCAACTGCCGCTTCGACTCGAACACTTCCTCGCGCACCTCCGCCGGAGAAATCTCATGCAGCAACTTGTGGTTGAGCGTGTGCGAACCGAACTCGATGCCCTGCGCGGACATCTCCAGAATCTCGTCGCGCGTGAGGTGCGGGCGCGCGCCTTCGCCCGCCGCCTGCGCCTTGTAGGCCGTCTGCCCGATGCACGAAGGGATGGTAAAGATCGTGGCCTTGATGCCGAACCGACGGAGCACGGGAAAGGCGTTCGTGTAGTTGTCTTCCCAACCGTCGTCGAGCGTGACGCTGATCCCGTTCGGGGGAAACTCGCCGTGCGCGCGGTAATGATCCACCAGTTCGGAGGCCGTGTAGAAAACGTACCCGCGCCGCTTGAGATAAGCCATCTGGCGCGCGAAGCGCGCGGGCGGCGTGAACCCGCCGCGCACGAGCGAGTCGGGCGCGGGGCGATCAATCTTGTGGTAGAAGATGACTGGAACTCGCATCTCTCAACTCTCGCTCGCGCGATCCGACAACTCTCCGCTTCACCCTCTCACACATTAGGATGCTCGAAGATGCTCACGTCGGAATCGGCGCGCGTCAGAAACCAGTTGCGCGGGTCGTTAACCAACTCACGCTCCGTCTCGCTGTAGACCATGAACCCCGGCGCGCGTTTGATGCGCCAGAACCCGCGCCGCACGAGTCGTTCTTCGACGCGCGCGTCCAACACGTCCGTCACCAGACTCCCGGCGCGACGCTCCAGAGCCGCATTGAGCGCGGCGCGCAAAAGTTCGTCTATCACGTCGAACTCAGAACCCGCGTCGTAACAGAGATCGCTGATGGCGACCTTCGACGAGGCCGCGCCGCCGCGCTCCGGCTTGCGGAAAAACAGCACGACGTAACCCGCCAGACGCCCGCCCGCATAAGCCGCAAGCGTCTCGTAACGCTTCCCCGGCTGCCGCCGGAATTGCCAGTCGAGATAATCGGCGCGGCGCACGACGGCGCACGGCCACTGCGGCGCAGCCCTCTCCCAGAGATCGTCGAAGTCCGAGTCGAAGCGTTCGACGGCGCGCAGGGAGACGCCCTTCGCGGCCGTCGCGCCGGGGCGCGGGCGCAGGGGCGCGTAAGCGAGGTTGACGGCGCGCGCGAGCGGGCGCACGCCGGATAACTCTTTCAAGGCGTCGCCCGGATTGAGCAGCAGGTGATAACGGTTGATGCTGCCCATCGCCGTCCACTTCTGGCTGTTGAGCACGCCCGTCGAACCGGCGTTGATGCCGAGCGCGATCATCGTCCGGCAGTGTTCGCGCGCCGTGTCGAGCAGCCGCCGCCCCCAACGCTGCCCGCGATAATTTTCGTGGACGATGAAGTCGAGAATCCAGATCGCGCGTCGCTCCGCCGCGCCGACTTTCAGCGTGACCGGGATCGTCGCCACCTGCCCGGCGATGCGCCCCGCGTCCTTCAACACCCAGAGCGGCACGTCTCCGAGGTCGGTGTACGGGTTTTCGAGGTAGTGCCATTTCCAGTAAGCCGGTTCGCTCTTGCGCGGGTCGTCCGGGTAGGCTTCGCGCAGGAAGGCGAGGAGCGCGTCGGTGTCGGCCACGGTGAACTGTTCGATGTTTGCGTTGCTTGACATGCGGAGATTCGGGCGGGCGGCAGTTTAGCCGAAGCGTCGCGCGCGTGACAATGCACGACACACGGGCGCGCGCGCCCGTCGCACGCGCGCCCCGCACGCTACTGTCGCGCCGCGCGTTTCTGCTAGACTCGCGCGCGGTTCCACACGGCATGCAAGTCTCACTCGATGAACGCGAACGACCCGGCGGCGACGCATTACGAGCGCGCGGGCAAAAGCGCGTCGGCGACGGCGAGCGAATGCCCGCGCGCGCCGATTGTTTCGCAGACCTCTCAAGCTACTCGTTCAAGCAACGCCTCATCATCCACACAGCCGACCTCGCATTCTACGCGCTCATCAACTTCGTCGGGCGCACCACGCGTTTCAGCGTCGAAGGCTGGCAGCACTGGGAAGCGGCAACAGAGGGCGGCAGGCCGCCGATCTACACCTCCTGGCACAACAGTGTCTTCCTCGCCACCTACTTCTGGCGGGGGCGCGGCATCGCCGTCATGACCTCGCGCAGTTTCGACGGCGAATACATCGCGCGCTTCATCCAACGTTTCGGTTACGGCGCGCCGCGTGGTTCTTCCTCGCGCGGCGCGGTCGGCGCGCTCGTCGAGATGGTCAAACTGGTGCGTCAGGGACGACCCGCGGGCTTCACCATCGACGGGCCGCGCGGCCCCCGCCACGTCGCCAAAATGGGCGCGGTGCTGCTCGCCAAAAAGACGGGCGCGCCGGTGCTGCCCTTCTCCGTCAACCCTGAGCGTTACTACGCCGCGCCGAGTTGGGACGGCCTCCAGATTCCCTACCCCTTCACCCGCGCGCGCGTGCTGATCGCCCCCCCGATCTACGTCCCCTCCGACGCCGACGAAGCCGCCCTCGCGGCCAAGCGCGACGAACTCCAACGCGCGCTCGACTCGCTCGACGACTAGCACGCGCCGTCTCAATCCGAATCTGGCGCGTGCGCGGCGGCGTGTAGTAGGATGTTGACAAACATCAGGACGGATTTTGCGACTCGATAACTTAAGGCATTTCCAGCACACAACGCAGCTTCAATAATCAAACTTGCTTGGAGGCACGCATGATCAATCAGGAACGCATTAAAAACTTGCTACTCGAACTCGTCCAAATCGACAGCGTTTCGCGCAAGGAGCGCGACGTGGCCGAGCGTATCAAGAAGTATTGCGAGGAGATGGGGGCGACCGTCGAGATCGACGACGCCGGGAGCAAGGTCGGCGGCAACTCCGGCAACGTCATCGCGCGCTTCCCCGGCACGATCCCCGGCGCGGAATGGATCATGATGTCGGCGCACATGGACACGGTTGTGCCGGGCGAGGGCGTCAAACCCATCGTCGAGGGCGACATCATTCGTTCGGACGGCACGACCGTGCTCGGCGGCGACGACAAATCGGGCTGCGCCGTCATCATCGAAACGATCCGCTGCCTGCAAGAACAGAACATCCCGCACGCGCCCATCGAAGCCGTCTTCTCGATCTGCGAAGAGGTGGGCTTGCTCGGCGCGAAGCACGTCGATACGTCGAAGCTGAACTCGAAGTACGGCCTCGTCTTCGACTCGGACGACCCCGGCTTCCTCTTCACCAAAGGCCCCGCGGCCGACCACATGGAGTGGAAAATCTACGGGCTGGAGTCGCACGCGGGCGTCGCGCCCGAACAGGGCATCTCCGCCATCCGCATCGCCGCCGAAGCCATCAGCAACATGACCCTCGGCCGCATCGACGACGAGACGACCGCCAACATCGGCGTCATCGAAGGCGGCAAGGCCACCAACATCATCACCAACCTCGTCACCCTGCGCGGCGAGGCGCGTTCGCACGACGACAAAAAGTTGGAGGCGCAGACCGCGCACATGACCAAGTGTTTCGAGGACGCGGCGGCGAAGCACGAAGTGACGGTCGAGGGCGTGACGACGAAGGCGCACGTCGAGTCGCACGTCACGCGCGAGTATTCGGCGATGGACGTGCCCGACAGTTCGCGCGTCGTCCAACTCGTCTACCGGGCGGCCGCGCGCCTCGGGCAGAAGGTCGAGACGCTCGCCTCCGGCGGCGGCTGCGACGCCAACATCTTCAACAAGCGCGGCATCGAATGCGCCAACTTCGGCACGGGCATGCGCGCCATCCACACCGTCAAAGAATGGCTCGACGTGAAGGACATGTACGCCTCCGCCGAGATGACGCTCGAAGTCCTCAAAGTCAACGGCGAACTGGCGCAGCAGCAGCAGAAAGGATAGGCGACCGATGCCCGACGAGGAAACGCAGCGCATCATGCAGTTCATCCTCGAACAGCAGGCGCAACTCACAGCCACCGTGGGTCGCCTGTCCGACACTGTTGGGCGTCTGTCCGAGAATGTCGAGCGCATCTCCGGCAAGGTTGACCGGACGGCGGACGGCATCAGTTCCCTGCTCGCGATTGCGGAGATTCACGACCGCGAGATCGGTGAATTGAGAGAGTCTGTGAATGCCATGCGCGAGTCGCTAACCGCCGTCGATGAGCGCGGGCGCGAAACGGATGAGCGGTTGAACGCGCTCATCAACACCGTCGAGCGTTACATCAGCGAACGGCGTAACGGACAAGCCTGAAGACAGCGCGCCGCCGACGGGCGCAACCGCCGAGCAGACGTGCCCGCACCATCAATCGAACAACTGCTCGACCGCCTCGACGAGTTGAAGCGTCCCGCCGGGGGCACGCGCCGGGCGCGGCTGGCGAGCGTGTTGCGGCAGGCGGCGCGACGACGCTTTACGGATGCGTGGTCGCTCGTCCGCTTTCACGAAACCCTGCTCTACCTGCGCGCTTATCCTCAGAGCGCGTCGCTGCTCGAAGACACGGAAAAGCTCCTCAACTCATTTTCGCAGCGCGTCGAACGCCTGCGCGCGGACGGCGCGGACATGTCGGCGTTCGAATATTCGGACGCGTCCGGGATCGCGGCGACGGGTTTTTCCGCCGTGTTCGGCTACGACATCACGCGCTGGCTCGCGCGTGCGCATGCGTCTCGCGTCCGCCTCGTGTGGGACGACTACGAAGGCCACGCGCACCTGAACCTCGTGTGGCCGAAGTTTCTGCCGCTCTTCGAAGAGGACGCTTACGTTGACGCGCACGTCTCTTTTCTCGCGTGGGTGCGCGCGGCCAAGCGTCGGCGCGAGAGCGAACTGTCTTGGCTCATGCGGCAGTTCGAGCGTCTGCCCATCGATGACAAAGCGCGTGCGGAGATGTTCGAGCCGCTCCGGCTGTGGGTGCGTTGGGAACTCGGCGACTCGAAAGCGACGCGCACGTTGATGCGCCGACCGCCGCGCCGGATTTTTTATCACGACGCGCCGCTCCTCTCACGCCGCGACGTGTCTCTTGAGCGCGAACTGGACGCGCCGCCGCTCCCCTTGGAGCGTCTGTCGCGCGCCGCGGGCGAACAGTTGCTCGGCATGGGGCGCGACACGATGGCCGTGCGTTTTCGTGAGTTGCACGGCTTCACACACGGCGACCCGGCGCGCGTCGTGCGCGCGGAGGCGGGGCGCGGGTTGGAGATTTTCTTGTGGGGCGTGGCAGGCGCGCGACGCCTGCCGCTGCTCGGCTACCACGCCGGGATTTTTTTCAAGAACGGCGTGCCCATGGGTTATCACGAAGGGCTGTCCCTGTTCGAGCGCGTCGAGATCGGCCTCAATCTTTTTTACACTTTCCGCGACGGCGAATCGGCGTGGGCTTACGCGCGCCTGATGCGTCTCTACAAGCAACTGCTCGGCGCGGACACTTTTTCCATCGACCCGTATCAACTCGGCGGGTCGGGCAACGAGGAGGGCATCGAATCGGGCGCGTTCTGGTTCTATCGCAAACTCGGTTTCCGCCCCGTGCGCGCCGAACTGGCGCGACTCGTCGCGACCGAGGAACGCAAAATCGCCGCGCGCGAAAACTACCGCACCAGCCCACGCACCTTGCGCCGTCTCGCCTCCGGCCACGTCGTCTACGAGTCGCGCGACGCCGCGACGCCCGGCGAGTGGGATGGCTTTCAAGTGCGGAACCTCGGCCTCGCCGTCAACCGCAGGATGGCGCGCGAGTTTGACGGCGACGCGCGGAAGATTCGCGACGCGTCGCTCGCGGAAGTGACGCGCGCGCTCGACGCGCGAGGGGCGAAGTTGAACGCGGCCGAGCGGCGCGCCTTCTCAAACTTCGCGCTCGTGCTCGCGCTCGTGCCCGGCCTCGCGCGCTGGACGGGCGTCGAGAAGCGCGACGCCCTGCGAATCATGCGGGCGAAGGCGGGCGCGGACGAGACGCGCTATCTGCGCCTGCTCCGTCGCCACGCGCGGCTGCGTCGTGCGATAATCGCGCTCGGCACAAATTCCCGAATCGAATAGAACGGCGAGAGTTTTCGATGGCAGAACACGCACAGTACAGGAGCGGCTACGTCGCGCTCATCGGGCGACCGAACGCGGGGAAGTCCACGCTCCTGAATCGTCTCGTCGGCGAAAAGATCGCGGCCGTCTCGAACAAGCCGCAGACGACGCGCCACCAGATTCAGGGCATCATCACGCGCGACGAAGGGCAGATCGTTTTAGTTGACACGCCCGGCGTACACCAGCCCGGCTACCTGCTCAACCGGCGCATGATGGCCGCCGTCCACGATGCGCTCGAAGGCGTCGATGTCGTGCTGCTCATGCGCGACGCGTCCGTCCCGACGGGCAACGGCGACCGCTTCGTGCTCGACCTCGTCAAACAATCCGCGAAGCCCGCGCTGCTCCTGTTGAACAAGGCCGACCGTCTGGACGACAAGGCGAAACTTCTGCCGCTCATGCAGTGGTACGCGGGCGAGTACGACTGGCGCGAGATCGTGCCGCTCTCGGCGCGCACCGGCGACATGGTGGACACGCTGCTCGCCGCCGTCATCAAACACCTCCCCGAACGCGAAGCCCTCTTCGCCGAAGACGAATTGACCGACCAGTCGATGCGCGCGCTCTGCGCAGAGATCGTCCGCGAGAAGATTTTGCAGACAACCGGCGACGAGATTCCCTACGTCACGGCCGTCGTCACCGAACGCTTCGACGAGGAGCGCGAAGATTTCACGCGCATCAACTGCATCATCTACGTCGAACGCGCCTCGCAAAAAGCGATCATCATCGGGCGCGCGGGCGAGTGCATCAAAGAGGTCGGCACGAAAGCCCGCCAAGACATCGAACACCTCCTCGGCCACCGCGCGCACCTCGAACTCTTCGTCAAAGTTCAGGAAGACTGGCGCAACAGCGAACGCGCCCTGAACGAGATGGGAATTAAGGAGCGGGAATAACGATGAAGTATGAACGATGAACGATGAAGTAAAAGCAACTCGTCTTTACTTCATCGTTCATCGTTCATACTTCATCGTTTCTGAGTTATGTGGCACGCACTTGATGTGACGGTTGAGAGCGCGGCGCGCGAAGCGGTGGAGTACGCGTTGATGGAGGCCGGGGCGTTGGGCACGGAGACGACGCCGACCGCAGACGCGGACGTGCTGCGCGTCGCCGGATACTTCGCACATGCGCCGGAGCGCGAAGCGGTGCGCGCTCGCGTGCTCGACGCGCTCAGGATTTACGCGCTGCCGCCCGCGTGCGTGCGCGAGATCGAGGCGCGCGAGGTTGAGGCGCGCGATTGGTTGGGCGAGTGGAAGAAGAGTTGGCGGCCGGTGGAAGTGGGCGCGCGCTTCGTCGTCGCGCCGCCGTGGGGCGAAGTGGCAGAGAGGGCGGAGCGGATCGTCATACGCATCGAGCCGGGCATGGCCTTCGGCACGGGCACACACGAAACGACGCGCCTCTGTCTCGCCGCGCTCGAAAAATATTTCACGGGCGGCAGCCTCTTCGATGTCGGCACAGGGACGGGCATTCTCGCCATCGCCGCCGCGAAACTCTACGCGGGCGCGCGCGTCGAAGCCTGCGACACGGACGCCGAAGCCGTCGAGATCGCGCGCGAGAACGCGACCCTCAACGGCGTGGCCGCGCAAATAAACTTTCGCACGGGCACGATTGAAGAGGCGGGCGCGTGCTTCGATTGCGTCTGCGCCAACCTGACCGCCGACGTGATCCTGCCGCTCCTGCCCGCGCTCATCGGCGCAACCTGCGGACGCCTGATCCTCTCCGGCATTCTCGACACGCAGGCCGACGCCGTCCGCGCGCGACTCGCCGAACTCGGCGCGGGCGAGACTAAGACCGAGCGCGACGGCGAGTGGGTGGCAATCGTCGTCTAAGCATAACGATGAACGATGAACGATGAATGAAATCAACAATCAAAACATCGCTCGTCATCGTGTCTTCGGTTCATCGTTCATCGTTCATCGTTCATCGTTTCTTTTATGACGCGTCGCCGTTTCTATGCCCCGCCCGAGCAGTTCGCGCCCGACGGCGCGACCGTCGCGCTCGCGCGCGAGGAGACGCTGCACCTGTTGAACGTGCTGCGGCTCAAGGCGGGCGACGAGGCTTTCGTGTTCGACGGCGCGGGGCGCGAGTACGCGTGCGTCGTCGCCGCCGTGGGCGGTAGGCGTGCGGAGACGGTGACGCTTGAAGTGCGTGGGGAGGTCGAACCGCAGAGGCCGGAGTCGCCGCTCGACCTGACGCTCGCGGTCGCGTTGTTGAAGGGCGAGAAGTTCGATCTCGTCGTGCAGAAGGCGACGGAGTTGGGCGTGTGGCGCATCGTGCCCGTCGCGACGAAGCGCGCCGACGTGCGCCTCAGGGGCGAAGCGCGCGACGCGTCGGATCGCGTCGCGCGCTGGCGGCGGCTCGCACTGGAAGCGGCCAAGCAATCGGGGCGCGCGCGCCTGCCCGAAGTTTGCGCACCCGTCGAGTTCGCGGCGTTGCTCGCGGCGGAAGCGGGCGCGGCAGGAGTTGACGAAGGACGGCATCTATTTTTTACGGAGCGTGGCGGGCGCGGGCTGTTGGAGACCGTGCATGAATGGCGGGAGCGTCCCGCGAAGTTGATCGCGCTCGTCGGCGCGGAGGGCGGTTGGGACGACGAAGAGATCGCGCGCGCGGCGGACGCGGGTTGGCTCGCCGTCACGTTCGGCGGGCGCGTCTTGCGCGCGGAGACGGCCGCCATCGTCGTGACGGGTTTGCTGCAACACCTGTGCGGGGATTTGGTTTGAGCGAAGTTATTCATCGCTCCGTCGTGTTGGATGGCGACGGCCTTTCAGGCTCGTGCGTAAATTTTTTGACGAATGCGCCCCGGTGAGCGCAGAATATGAATCGCAGTCGAGTTGAGCGCGGCGGATCGGCCGAAGCCGGTCGCAGCCGCGGGTGAAAAGTCTTTCCGCCCGTGCACGGGAAACCTTGAAGGAGCGTCGAGCGTATGGCTATGAGTAGGGAGGACGCCGTGAGCAGGGCGAGAGTTGATCTCGCCGGGAGACTCGGCGTGGCGGAAGATGAGATTAAAGAAGATTCGGTTGAGGATGCGGATTTCCCGGATGCGTCGTTCGGCGCGGGCGCGGCGGGCGAGATGAGCGCGCAGATGATCACGCCGGGCTGGCGCATACGCCTCAGCGCGGGCGGCGACGTTTACGAGTATCGCGCCAACCGCAATCGCATCCGTCTTTTCAACTTCAAAGGCGCGAACTACAGCGTCTAAACCGCACATAAAGTTTTTCCGCAAGAAGCAGTGAGGTAAGGTAATGAACCGGCAGAATTTTTTCGGACATCTGGCGTTGGCAATGGCGGTCGTTATTCTCGCGGCGTTCATCGGTCAGATGCGGCGCATGGAGCGTTTGCACGAAACCTCTAAGGAGCACATTGTCGTCGCGCCGCACGGGCACGATCACGACTCGGATGAGGCGGGCGACACGGAAGAGGAACTGGAAGACGCCGAAGTGATCGTGCGTTTCCGCCCCGGCACTTCGCGCGCGGCCATCGAACGGATCACCGAGGGACTCAACGACCGCCTGCTCGACCGCTTCGAGTTTATCGACAATCAGGCCGTCATCGCCGACGAGGACGGCCTCGCGCCGGAGACGGTCGCGGCCGAATATCGCGGCCTGCCCGAAGTGGAATACGCCGAAGCGAACTCCGTCATCGAACTCGACCCGACGGGCAACGCCGCCGACTTTGAAGAAGCGGCGCGCGGCAATGGCGACGACGACGATGACGACGATCCGCCCGTCGTGCGCCACCCCGGCGACGGCGGCATGGAGCCGAACGACCCGCTCTTCAGAGAGCAGTGGTCGCTCTTGAACACCGGGCAGCGCGCGGGCAAATCGGGCGCGGACGTGTGCGCCACGCGCGCGTGGACGAAGACGAAGGGCAGCCGCAAGATCGTCGTCGCCGTGATAGACACGGGCGTCGATTACACGCATCAGGACTTGCGGAGCAACATCTGGACGCGCCCCGCCTCGCTCGCCCCTTACTCCGACGAAGACCTCGGCGACTTTGACGACCGGCACGGATTCGACGCCTCGGACAACGACGGCGACCCGATGGACGACAACGGCCACGGCACGCACTGCGCCGGGATCATCGGCGCGGAAGGCGACAACAGCGACGGCATCGCGGGCGTCAACTGGGAAGTCGAGATCATGCCCCTGAAGTTCCTCGGCCGCAACGGCAGCGGCACGACCAAAGACGCCATCGAGTGCATCAACTACGTCGTCGCGCGTAAACGCGCGGGCGTCGATGTCCGCATCATCAGCGCGAGTTGGGGTTCGACGGCGCGTTCGCGCGCGCTCGGCGACGCCATCAAGCGCGCGGGCGACGAGGGCATCCTCTTCATCGCCGCCGCGGGCAACTCTTCGACCAACAACGACACGCGCCCGCACTATCCTTCAAACTACGATCTGCCGAACGTCCTGAGCGTCGCCGCGCTCACGCGCACGGACGCGCTCGCGCGCTTCTCCAACTACGGCGCGAAGACCGTCCACATCGCCGCGCCCGGCGCGGAGATCATGAGCACATGGCCGGGCAACCAGTACGAAGAACATTCGGGCACTTCGATGGCGACGCCGGTCGTCTCCGGCGTCGCCGCGCTCATCCTCTCCGTCAACCCCGACCTCTCCGTGACGGACTTGCGCAAGCGTCTCCTCGACACGGTTGATAAACTTCCCGCGCTCGACGGCAAGGTCTCAAGCGGCGGGCGCGTCAACGCGGCGCGCGCCGTCCGCGCCGAGTGAAACGGAGACCGCGATGCCGAACAGCAACACTCCCGAAGCCCCTTCGACCCTCTCCGGTCGGAGGGGCTTTTAGTTAAGGTGGACTTCGTGGCCGACAACACGGACGCGCTGTGCGAGGCGTTCCAAAACAGCATTGACGAGATCACGCTCGACTGGGTGCGGCGCGTGCGCGAAGACGCGCACATGCGCTCGGACGACCGGCTGACGACGACGCAGATCGTGGATCACGTCCCGCAGATGCTCGAAGAACTCTGCACGCTCCTCAGCCAAGACGACGTGCCCGACTTTGCCACCGCGCGCGCCGCCAGCCAACACGGCTACACGCGCTCGCTCGAAGGCTACTCGCTCATCGACCTCCTGCGCGAACTCGAACTGCTGCGCGACTGCGTCTTCAACTTCGTCGCCGAGATCGAGACCGCGCACAACGTCAGCCGCCGCAAGACCTTCCGCGCCCTCAAGACGGTCAATCAATACTTCGGCGAAGACACCATCTTCGTCGTCGAATATTTTATGAAGAACCGTGCGGAGTGACGGGCAGGTGAAGACCGCAACACGCGCCGCGCGCCCGTAAGCGGACGCGCGCGTGGGAGAGCCGGGTCGCGCCGCGCGTCCGCTTACGTTAGAATCCACGGCGACCGCCGGTCATTCATATTTGCAACAGAAGCGAGGAAACTTCCCGATTATGAGCGCGTCAACACGTCCAACCGCCACGCCGCCCGACCCGCAACTCGACCAACTCTGCATCAACACGATTCGCACGCTCTCGCTCGACGCCGTGCAGCGCGCCGAGAGCGGCCACCCCGGACTGCCGCTCGGCGCAGCCCCGATGGCCTACGTGCTGTGGACGCGTTTTCTTCGACACAACCCGCGCAACCCGAAGTGGCAGAACCGCGACCGCTTCCTGCTCTCGGCCGGTCACGGCTCGATGCTCGTCTATTCGCTGCTGCACCTGACGGGCTACGACCTGCCGCTCGAAGAGTTGAAGAAGTTCCGCCAGTGGGGGTCGAAAACGGCCGGGCATCCCGAAAACGTGCTGACGCCCGGCGTCGAGATCACGACGGGGCCGCTCGGTCAGGGGTTCGCCAACGGCGTCGGGATGGCGATGGGCGCGGCGCACCTCGCGGCGAAGTTCAACCGCGACGGCCTGCCCCTGATCGATCACTACGTCTATTCAATCGTCTCTGACGGCGACTTGATGGAGGGCGTCGCGAGCGAAGCCGCCTCGCTCGCCGGTCATCTCAAACTCGGCAAACTCATCTACCTCTACGACGACAACCGCGTGACCATCGAAGGCTTCACCTCGCTCGCCTTCACCGAAGACGTGCCGAAGCGTTTCGAGTCTTACGGCTGGCACACTGTGACCGTGGAAGACGGCAACGACCTCGAAGCCATCGAACGCGCCATCCGTGAAGCTCAAGCCGAGACGACGCGGCCGTCGCTCGTCTCCGTCAAGACCGTTATCGGCTACGGCATGCCCGCGGCGGGCACGCGCAAGGCGCACTCGGACGCGCCCGGCGCGGAGGCGGTGAAAGAGACGAAACGCGCGCTAGGCTGGCCGGAGGATGCGGAGTTTCACCTGCCCGAAGACGCGCTCGCGCATTTCCGCATGGCCGTCGAACGCGGCGCGCGGGCCGAACAGGAATGGGACGCGCTCGTCGCCCGCTACGCGGAGGCGCACGCCGACGAAGGGCGCGCGTGGCGCGACCTGATGTCGGGCGACCTGCCCGCCGGTTGGGAAGACAAGTTGCCGACGTTCGCGGACGCGAAGCCGTCGGCGACGCGCGTCGCTTCGGGCGAAGTGATCAACGCGCTCGCGGGCGCGCTCCCCGCGCTCATCGGCGGCTCGGCCGACCTCGGCGTCTCGAACAACACAGACATCAAAGAGGGCGGCAGTTTTCAGCCCGCGTCATACGACGGCCGCATCCTTCATTTCGGCGTGCGCGAACACGCGATGGGCGCGACCCTGACGGGCATCAGTCTCAACGGCGGGCTGATCCCTTACGGCGGCACGTTCCTCACCTTCTCCGACTACATGAAGCCCGCCATTCGCCTCGCCGCGCTCTCGGAAGTGCAGGTCATCTACGTCTTCACGCACGACTCGGTCGGACTCGGCGAAGACGGCCCGACGCACCAGCCCGTCGAACACCTCGCGGGGCTGCGCGCCATCCCCAATCTCTACGTCATCCGCCCCGCCGACCCGCACGAGACGCGCGAGGCCTGGCGCATCGCCATCGAACGACGCCACGCGCCGACCGCGCTCATCCTCACGCGCCAGAAAGTGCCCGTCATCGATCAGAAACTTTACAACCCGGCCGCGGGCGCGCGGCGCGGCGCGTACATCCTCGCCGAAGCGACCGGCGACGAAGGGCAAAGCGCGACGCCGCAACTCATCATCATCGCCACCGGCTCGGAAGTTTCGCTCGCGCTTGCGGCACGCGAAGAGTTGCAGCAGGAAGGCACGGGCGTGCGCGTCGTCTCGATGCCCTGCTGCGAGTTGTTCGACGCGCAGGAGGCGAGCTATCGCGAAGAGGTCTTGCCGCAGAAAGTCATGGCGCGCCTCGCCGTCGAAGCCGGCGCGAGCCTCGGTTGGGCACGCTACACGGGGCTGGCGGGCGACTGCGTGTGCCTCGACCGCTTCGGCGCATCAGCCCCCGGCGACGTTGCGCTCAAGAACCTCGGTTTCAACGTCGAAAACGTCGTGGCGCGCGCACGCGCTCTGCTCGGCAAATAATTCTTCTGGGAACTTTTGCGCCCCGGCGGCTGAATTTCCGTCATGCGTATCTTCGTCGTCCTGCTGTTGCTTTGCAGCCCGGCGGTGTTCCGCGTTCCGGCGCAGCCCGCGCCGCGCCGCGTCGCCCCGGCCGCCGCCGCTGCTGCTGCTGCCGTGGACGTTTACGCCGTCGTCGCCGAAGTTGATCGCATCGCGTCGCGGACAATTCTCTGGCCTGACTTCGACCCGCGTCGCGTGCCCGTCGAAATCTACGACGGGCAGACGACGCTGCTTTTCCGTCACCCCGACCCGCCCAAAGAATTCGTCTCGCTCTCGTCGCGCCGGGGCGTGTGGGCGTTCCCCGGCCGCCACGAGACGGTGACGGCCAACGCGCCCGCCAAACTCGGCGGCGTCTGGACGGCCACGGCGATGCTCGATCCCGCGTCGAAGCTGTCTCTGAAAGAGCGCGCCGCGCTCGTCGTCCACGAGATGTTCCACGTCCACCAGCGCGAGCGGCATCCGAAGTGGGCGGGCAACGAACTCGAACTGTTCACCTACCCATTCGAAGACGCGGAACTGCTCGCGCTCAGGCGCATCGAGTCGGAATCTTTGCGACGCGCCGAACGCGCCGCCGACTCGAAGGACGCCGCCTGCCGCGCGCGTCTCGCGCTCGCCACGCGCCGCGAACGTTTCGCCCGACTCGGCACGGGCGCGTCCCGGTACGAGCGCGCGCTCGAACTGAACGAAGGACTCGCGCGTTACGTCGAAGCCCTCGCCGCGGGCGCGCGCCGCTCTGGCCTGACTGCGAACGAATACCCCGCCGAAGAACTTCGCACGCGCGGCTACGCGACCGGACACGCGCTCGCCCTCCTGCTCGAACGCTTCGCTCCCGGTTGGGCTGCGCGGCTCGAAGCGGGCGACCCGCGCTCGCTCGACGAACTGCTCGCCGCCGCGCTCGACGCCGCGCCTTCGCGTTCGACGTGCGCGGCCTCCGGCTCGTTCGCGACGGCGGCGCGCTCGCGCGCAAAAGTCGAGACGGAAACTTTGCACGCGCGAAGGGAAACTGCGCGGCGCGCGTTTGCGGCGCAGGCCGGTTGGAAGATCGTCGTCAATGCAGACGACGCCGCGCCGCTCTGGCCGCAGGGCTTCGATCCCCTGAACGTGCGCAAGCTCGGCGCGTCGGACGTGCTCCACACGCGCCATCTCAAACTCGGCAACGACGCGGGCGCGATTGAGAGTTTCCACCCGCACATGCTCACCACCGGCGCGGGCGCGCACCCGCTCTTTAACGGCGTGCGCCAACTGACCCTCGCCGGACTCGCCGCCGAACCCTCCGTGCGGGAAGCCGGAGATAAACTCACGCTCGAAGCCACAGGGATCAAGGCGGAGTTTCGCGGCGCGCGTCTCGAACGCGCGGGGCGGACGCTCACCATCAACCTGCGCGCCGCGCGCAAGTGACGCGCACGCGCGCGGCTTCTCGGCTTTCGCGTTACAATCCGTCGCCAAGGAGAGAACCCGAATGAAGATCGCCATCGGCGCGGATCACGGCGGCTACCCGCTCAACGAACACATCATTAAAATCCTCGGCGGCGCGGGGCACGAGATCGAGGACTTCGGCACGCACGACGGCACGCAGCCCGACGACTACCCGGACTACGCCGCGCGTGTGGGCGAGGCCGTGCGCGATGGACGCGCGGAGTGCGGCATCATCATCTGCGGGAGCGGCGTCGGGGCGGCGGTGGCGGCGAACAAACTGCGCGGCGTGCGCGCCGCCCTGTGCGGCGATACCTACTCGGCGCGCCAATCGCGCGAGCACGACGACTGCAACGTCCTCTGTCTCGGCGCGCGCGTCGTCGGCATCGAAGTGGCGACCGAGATCGTGCGCGCCTTCGTCGGCGCGCGCTTCACCGGAGAAGAACGCCACCGACGCCGCCTCGACAAAGTGCTCGACATCGAACGGCGCGAGACGCTTTCGTAAGGTTTCAAGTTTCAAGTTTCAAGTTAAGGTTTCAAGTTTCAGGTTTCAAGTTTCAAGTCTGAAGGTTGCTCCTTCTTTAACTTGAAACCTGAAACTTGAAACTTGAAACTCTTTCAAACCACCACCCTGAGCGCACCCTTGAGGACGCGGAACTCAAGCGGCGTGTGGCCGCGCACGTCGCCGTCGGCTTCGACCGCGAGCGCATCGGCCGGTGTCAGGTGTTCGATGCGGACGCGTTCGCCGCGCGAGATAAGCACGCGCGGGTTCTTGACGTGGCCGCCGCTATGGATGCGTGTCATCTCGCGGACGAGCGAAGCGCGCGTCAGACGGCAGGCGGTGACTACGTCGAGCAGGCCGTCGTCGGTGCGCGCTTCGGGCGAGAACATCATGCCGCCGCCCGCGTAAGCGCTGTTGACGACCGCCACCAGATTCGTCACGCACTCGAATGCCGCCGCATCACCCACCCGCACGGAGATGCGGCGCGCACGCCAGCGCGCGAGGGCTTGCACGGCCGCGAGCGCGAAACGCGCCTCGCCCGGTAGTCGCCGCACCTCTCTCCCCTGCGCCGCGACGCGCCCCGCCACCTCCGCGCCGATGCCGAGCGTGGCGGCGTTGAGACAGAAGAACGGGCGGGCGGCGTCGCCGATTGTCCCGCGCAGCACATCGACGGCGCGCGTGGTCGTCGCGCTCGCGTCGCGGCGGCTGTGTTTGATCAAACGCGTGAGCCAGCGTTCGAGCGAGGCGCGTTCGCCTGCGAGACCGCGCGCGAAATCGTTGCCCGTGCCCGCGGGCAGGACGGCCAGTGCTGCCTCGGCGTTGATGCACGCCGGAGTTCTCGTCGTGGTCTCGGCCGCGTTGAGGCCATCGCCGTCCGGTTCAAAAAATCCCGTCACCACTTCGCCGAGCGTCCCGTCGCCGCCGACGACGGCGATTGTCCGGTAGCCCGCACGCAGAGCCGCGCGCGCGGAGCTTTGCGCGTCGCCCGCCTCCTTCGCCTCGTGTGCGTCGAAGCGCACGCCGCTCTCCCTGAGCGCGTGCCCGACCTGCGCCCACGCGGCGCGCGCACGCGCGGCGTTGTAGTTGACGACGACGAATGTCTCGGCCTGTTGAGTCATGCGGGGCAAAACAGTAACTCGTAAATCGTGAATCGTAAATCGTGAATAGATAAAACGGGGGTCTTTCTATTCACGATTTACGATTCACGATTTACGATGGACACATGCGTGCAATCAAGATCGCTTTTCACGGCGGGGTTGAAGGGTTGGAGGTGGCCGAGGTCGAACGGCCGGAGGCAGTGGGCGACCGCGTGCGTGTGCGCGTGCGCGCGGCGGCTTTGAATCGCGCCGACCTGTTGCAGCGGCGTGGGGCTTACCCCGCGCCGCCGGGCTTCCCCGCGGACATTCCGGGGTTGGAGTTCGCGGGCGAGGTCGAATCGGCGGGAGCGGACGCGCGGCGTTGGCGCCCAGGAGCGCGCGTGTACGGCATCACGGGCGGCGGCGCGCAGGCCGAATACGTGGTCGTGCCCGAAAACGCGCTCGCGGAAATTCCCGCCAACCTCGGTTGGGAAGAGGCGGCGGCCGTGCCGGAGGCTTTCATCACGGCGCACGATGCGCTGTTCACGCAAGGGAATCTGGCGATGGGCGAGCGCGTGATCGTCCACGCCGCTGGGTCGGGCGTCGGCCTCGCCGCCGTCCAACTCGCGCGCGCCGCGGGGGCGCAAACTCTCGGCACGGCGCGCCGCACCGCCGACAAGCTCGAACGCGCACGCGCCTACGGACTCGACGAGATGTGCGTCGTCAAAGACGACCCGCGAGCATTTGCCGACGCGGCGAAAGCGTGGACGAACGGCGCGGGCGTGGACGTGATACTCGACCTCGTCGGCGCGAGTTACCTCGCCGCGAATCTCGACGCGCTCGCCCCGCGCGGTCGCCTGTTGCTCGTCGGCACGCTGGCCGGACGAAGCGCGCCGCTCGACTTCCGGCAGGTGATGGGCAAACGCCTGCGCCTCACGGGGACGGTCTTGCGCACACGCTCGGCGGAAGAGAAGGCGCGCGCCACACGCCTCTTCGCCGCGCACGTCTCGCCGCTCCTTGCGCGCGGCGCGCTCCGCCCCGTCATCGACAGCGTTTTCGACCTCCGCGACATTCGCGCCGCGCACGAACGGCTCGAATCGAACGAAACCTTCGGCAAGATAGTTTTGCAAGTGACGGGGTAGAAAAACCGTGAATCATGAATAGAGAAAACTCAGTTCTTTCTATTCACGATTCACGGTTCACGTTCCTCTTACGATTCGCGTTCTTCTCTCGTCGCTTGTCACTATCCTTAAGGTTGTGCGATGATTCGTGTTCAGGCGAAGCATAAAATAGAACGTTACGTTGCAGATATTTGGAGGGAATACCCGAAGTGAAAGCGGAGTTAGCACAGTTAATTGCTTTGCAGCATACAGACACAAATATCAGAAGGCTTGAGGCCGAGTTGAACGCCATCCCACAGAGGCGCGCTGAAATCGAAAAAGAATTCGAGCAGCGCGCTTTTGAATTTCGCGCCATCGAAAACCGCCGCGACGGCGCGCGGCAAGAGCGCACGCGACTCGAAACCGAGATCGCCGAGACGCGCACCAAAGCGCAGCACGCCGAGCGCGCTCTGATGTCTTCCACGAACGAGAAAGAGTATGCCGCCGCTATACGCGAGGCCGACGCGGCGCGCAAACACATCTCCGAACTCGAAACGAAAGTGCTCGAACAGATGGAAGCCTTCGAGGGCGCGGACAAAGAGATCGCCGAGCACGAGTCGCAGATCACGCAACTGCGCGCCGAGTTGGAGGCCAAGCTCAAGGCGTTTGAGGAACAGACGCGCACGCAGGCCGACCAACTCAACGCGCTGCGCGCCGAACGCGAACGGCTGGCGACGGAACTGCCGAAGCCTTTGGCGGCGATGTATAACCGCATCAGCACGCGCATCCGGGGCGGGGTGGCGGTGGCCGAAGCGCGCAACAGTTCGTGCTCCGCCTGTTTCATGTCGCTGCGCCCGCACGTCATGTCGCAAGTCCGCCTCGGCGAAGAGATCATCACCTGCGACAACTGCAACCGCATCCTCTACTACGTCCCCGCCGAGCACCCGAAACAGTCGTCGGCGCAGACGGCGAATTAGAATTCGCAGGTTTCAAGTTTCAAATCTAAAGGTTTCAGGTTTCAGGTTAAAGAACGAAGCACGTTCAGACTTGAAACCTGAAACCTGAAACTTGAAACCTTTCCGTATTTCGCCCGCCGTTATATTTTCGTGACCGCTCGCCCGCAACATGTCGGCTCGAACTTCCGTGGGACGAGGGGGTGGCTTCCGTGATGTCGAGCGCACAAGTTCTGATTGACAACAAAACGGCCAGGAGCGCGGTCGAGAGTGTGACGCGCGGCGCGCGCTGTCGCTGGTGGCGGCGGCGCGGCGCGAAGCGCAGCGGCTTTCGCTACGAAGACTGCGCGGGCAAACCGCTCACGGACGAGGCCGCGCTCGAACGCATCAAGTCGCTCGTAATTCCCCCGGCGTGGACGGAGGTGCGCATCTGCCCGGCGGCGCGCGGCCAGTTGCAAGCCATCGGCCTCGACGCTTCGGGGCGCGTGCAGCGCATCTACCATCCGGCCTTCGCCGCCCGGCAGGCGCGGCGCAAGTTCGCGAAGATCGAACGCTTCGGCGAACAACTCAAACACTTACGCCGCCGCACCAACCAAGACATCGCGCTCGAAGGACTGCCGCGCGCACGCGTGCTCGCCGTCGTCGTCCGTCTGATCAACGACCTCTACTTCCGCGTCGGCTCCGAAGAGAGCGTCATGCGTTACCGCACCTACGGCATCACGACGCTGCGCAACCGCCATCTGGAGATCAAGCGCGGCGGCCGCCTCGTCTTCTCCTTCGTCGGCAAGCACCACATCAAACACCGGCGCATCCTCGTCGACGAAGAGTTGGCGACGCTCATGCGCGACATCCAATCCCTGCGCGGCAAGCGTCTCTTCCAATACTGGGACGCCGAGAACAAACGCCCCGTCTGCATCAAGCCGCGCGACGTGAACGAGTACATCAAGGCGGCGACCGCGCCCGAATACTCCGCCAAAGATTTTCGCACGTGGGGCGGCACGCTCCTGTGCGCCGTCGAACTCGCCGAACTCGGCAAGCCCGAAAACGACAAACAGGCGAAGCGCAACATCCTGCACGCCGTCCGCGCCGTAGCCGAACACCTCGGCAACACTCCGGCCGTCTGCCGTTCCAGCTACATCCACCCGGCCGTGCTCGAAAGCTACTGCCGCGGCGTCACGCTCGACGAATTTCGCCCCCGCCGCGAACGCCGCATCGGACGCCAGCAACCGGAATACCTGCCGGAAGAGCGCGCCCTCTTGAAACTGCTGGGTGCGTAAACCCCGTCAGGGGCGGAAGAGTTATCGCCCACGGTTCACGCCGTGGGCGATAACTCTTCCGCCCCTGACGGGGCTTAATTTATAACTCCGCTCTCGCTTATATCGAACTCACGAATCAATAATGTTCCTTCGTCTTCCGTCCCTTCTTCGCGTCGCCCTTGCCCCCCTTACCACGTCGCTTGCCCTTGCGCTCGTCCGCGCCTTTGAGCGAGGCGAGCGGCCAGAGTTGATGCTCGACGCGCGCCAGCCCCGCGCCGACCACCGCCTCGATCACTGCCTGCGAAGACTTGTAGGCGGGCGCGGCCTCGTCCAAAGGCACGCGCCCGTTGATGTTGACTAAAATCCCCGCCGCCTTGTATTCGTCGTCAATCGCGCGTTGCGACAAGGTGCGCGTCGCCTCGCCGCGCGACAGACGCCGCCCCGCGCCGTGGTTGACCGAGTAGCCGCTGTTCACCGCACCCGCCAGCGGTTGCAGGATGTAACTCCAATCCTTGTTCGAGCCGGGGATGAGGACTGGATGCCCCGTCTCTTCCCAGTGTGTCCCTTTCAGCGCGGGGTGCCCGGCGGGGAACGCGCGCGTCGCGCCCTTGCGATGCACCCACACCTCGCCGAACTCAGGATGCCACTCTCGCTGCACGAGGTTGTGGCTGATCTCGTAGATCAACTCAAGCTCTCGTCCGAACACTTCGCGGAAGGCGTCGGCCACCTGCTCGAAGATGATCAGGCGATTCAAGATCGCGTAGTTGCCGCCCGCCGCGACGGCGTTCAGGTAGTCGCGGTAATGGCGCGAGTCGGGCATGAAGTAGCCGAGGTCGATGTCCGTCATCTGGTCGGGTCGCTCCTCGCGCGCCAACTCGAAATAGTTGGTCGCGAGGCCATGCCCGAAGCCGCGGCTGCCCGTGTGCACCTGCACGAAGATCGTGCCCGTCTGCTCGGAGCGTTGCAGTTCGATGAAATGGTTGCCGCCGCCGAGACTGCCCAACTGGTTCAGCCCGCGCTCCGGCCTGCCCTTCCCGCCCCACGGAATCTGCCAATCGTCGTCCACCGGGATGCGATGCCGCTCCGCGCGGCTGCGATCAAACGTCGCCCCGTACCGCTCGACATAATACTCCGCGCCGCCGCGCACCAGATTATTAAACTCACCTTTCCCCAACTCGCCCAAGCGCACGCTCTTGCCGCCCGCGCCCATGTTCACGCGCTCCATCACCGCGCGGTTAAACTCCAGACGCTTCTCCGGCGTCGCTTGCCCGGCCTCGACTTCCGAACGCGCCGACATCATCCCGCAGTTATGCACGAACACGCCCGCGTCGAGCGCGAAGTTGCCGTAATCAGGAACGGACAGGCAGAACACATCCGCCGTTTGCTTCAGGCGTTCGACCGAGACGACTTTGTGGTTATAACTGAACGCGCTTTGCGAGTTCCAAGCAGCAGGATGACCCAAAGCAACGTAGTCCTCTCGTTCAACCTTTACGTCGAATGGCATCAGCGAAGTGCGCGGAGTTAGCTCTTGCGCCTGCCGGTAAGTCCCGTCGCGCAGCATAAATTCGTGGTCGGGCGTGCAGAAAATTTCCCGGCCGTTGTCGATCGTCACTTTCACCAGCGGCGCGTTTGTCCGGGTCTTCTTAGCTGTTGCTTTGGCGACGACGATCTTCTGTTCTTGAGAGATTGCGTACACGAAAATTTCCTCGCCGCGCCCGGCCAGTTCGCCAATCGGGTAGGCGCGACCATCGGCCAGAGGAATGAGTGTGTCAGACGTAAAGCAACCAATATCGTAGCCGACCGGCCCCATGGCGACCGCGCCCGCGTCGGCGTCGGTGATGAGCACGCAGCCGACGGGCACTCCGTAGCCGTAGTGCGTGTCGGGCGTGATGACGACCATGCGCACGCCGGGGAAGCGTGTGGCGTTGACGATCTGGCGATAGAGAATGTCTTCGGCGTCGTCGAGCAATTGTTTGGTTAAAAAGAGGCGCACCGGCGTCGTGCCCGTGTCCTCGGTGTGCAGTTCGTAGTAACCCTCGCCGTGCCAGCGCGCGAGGTGCTTCCAGTTTTCGGCGTTCTTCAATGTGCGTGCGACCTTCAATGCTTTCGCGTCCGCGTCCTGTTTAGCCATCAGCTGTCTCTTCCCCTCGTCCCTCGTGTTCATCTAAAAAATTCTGCCGCCCGATTATAGACGCGATCTCGGCGGCCGTGTCTTCCGCGCTGCGCGTTTCCGTGATGCCGACGCGCAATGACGCGAGTTCGTAAGCCGCGCGTCGCGCCTCGTAGAGTTCCCGCGCACGGTCGCGGTCGCGCGCCAGCGGGCGCGCGTCGGCTGACTCCGCGATGCGCCGCCAGCATAACTCGAACGGCGCGTCGAGCCAGACGGACAGGCCATCGTGCGCGGCGACGAGCGCGCGATTCTCCGCAATCGTCCACGTCCCACCGCCGAGCGCGACGACGCGCGCGCCGTCGCGCTCTAAGATGTCGCGGAGCGTGTCGCGTTCTATTTGACGAAAGCGCGCCTCGCCGTCGTCTTCGATGATCGCTTCAATGCTCCGGCGCGCGCGTTCGACGAGCGCGGCGTCCGTGTCGATCATCGCGCAACCGAGACGCGCGGCGAGGGCGCGCGCGACCGTGCTCTTGCCCGCGCACATGAAACCCGTGAGGACGATGCGACGCTCAGGCGCGTTCATCTCTCAGTTACCGATTCGAGCATCGTGAAAAATTCGGGGAACGAGACGGCGACCGCTTCCGCCCCCGTCAACTCCGACTCGCCTTCGCTGATGAGCGCGGCGACGGCGCAGGCCATCGCGATGCGATGATCGCCGTAGGATTCGAGCCGCGCGCCGCGCAGGCGCGCGCGCCCGCCGACAGAGAGGCCGTCCGCGTATTCCTCGACCTCCGCGCCGAGCGCGCGCAAATTCCTGACCATCGCGTCGATGCGATCCGTCTCTTTGACGCGCAACTCCGCGGCGCCGCGAATCTCCAGACCGCCCTCGACCTGCGTGCCGAGCACGCAGAGGATCGGCAACTCGTCTATCAAATTCGCGATCAACTCGCCGCCGATGACGTTCGCATTCGTCGCCGCCGGACTGAGCCCCGCGTCGTGGCCGCGCACGCGCAGTTCGCCCGTCTCTTCCCCCGACTCCGCGCGCCTGTCCGCGACGACCACGTCCGCGCCGAGACTTTGCAACGCGTCGAGAATCCCCGTGCGCGTGCGGTTGAGGCCGACGCCCGCGAGCGTCAAGTCCGACCCGGGGAGCAGCGCGGCAGCCGCCAGAAAGAAGGCCGCCGACGAGATGTCGCCCGCGATGTTGCACACCTCCCGCGGCGGGCGCAGGCTCACGGGAGTTTCGAGAGAGACTACGGGTGCGAGGCGTCCTTCGTAATCTTTCAATTCCGTCCGCACGTCCGCGCCGAACAGAGAGAGCAGGCGTTCCGTGTGGTCGCGCGTCGCGCCGCGCGCTTCGACGACTTCGGTGCGCCCGCGCGCGTTCAAACCGGCGAGCAGGACGCACGACTTGACCTGCGCGCTGGCGACGGGCAAAGCGTAACTGATGGGCGCAAGCGGCGCGCGACCTTCGACCCTGAGCGGCGCGCGCCCCTCTGCGGACGAGACACGCGCGCCCATCAACTCCAGCGGTTCGATGATGCGCTTCATCGGGCGCGAGCGCAGCGAAGCGTCGCCCGTGAGCGTGGAAGCGAAGGGCTGTCCCGCGAGCAGTCCGGCGAGAAGGCGCATGGTCGTGCCGCTGTTGCCGCAGTCGAGCGGTTCGCCGGGCGCGTGCGACCAGTTCATCCCCGCGCCCTCGATTTCGACCGTGTCGCCCTCGCGCTCGACCGGCACACCGAGCGCGGCGAGGCAACGAAGCGTCGCGGCGCAGTCCGCGCTCGTCGAATAATTGGTGAGACGCGAACGGCCGCCCGCGCGTGCCAGCGCGGCGATGATGGCGGCGCGGTGCGAGATCGATTTGTCGCCGGGCACGCGCACGCGCCCACGCAGCCTGTGCGCCGGTTGAATCCTCATGCGGCCATCTTAAAAGAAGGAGGGCGAAGGGGGAAAGGGGAAGGGGGAAAGGTAAAGAAGATACTCGAACCCATAACTCAACGATTCGCCCTCCCGCTTTCACCTTTACCCTTTCCCCCTTCCCCTTTCCCCGTGGCCTTTCTTGACACATGCGCGGCGCGCGTCTTAAATTGTGCAGGCTTCCGGTATGCTTTCACATGTTTGATACGCGGCAGCGTAAGGCCGTCTGCCGGAGGGTTCTCTTTGAAGAGAGGTCTCGGTCTGCAACTGTGACTGAAGAGACGACTGAACTGATATTGCCGAGCCGTATCGAGGCCATCGCCGAGGCGGCCGCCAAAGCGGACGAGGTGGCCGGGCGTTTGCAACTGAGCGAAGACGCGGCCTTCGGACTCGACATGGCCGTGCGCGAGGCGGTGACGAACGCCGTCCTGCACGGCAACAAACAGGACGAGTCGAAGCCGGTCGAGATCGCGTTCACGGACGCGGGCGGCGAACTCATCGTGACGGTGCGCGACCGGGGGGCGGGTTTCGACCCGGCGAGCGTGGACGACCCGACCGCCGAGCAGAATTTGCTGAAAGCGTCGGGGCGCGGCATCCTGTTCATGCGCAACTTCATGGACACGGTCGAATGGTTGCCCCACCCAGAAGGCGGCACGGTCGTGCGCATGACGAAGAAGCGATAGCGCGCTTCTACGTCGTCCGCGACACTCGCCCGTCGTTTGCGGTTATCGCGCGCGCGCCGCCGAAGACGAATTTGAACAATTGACAACAGATGAAGATCAACGGACTATCTTTTAAGGAGATTTCCTGCAATGGCTGAACTAAACATCAATGAGCGTCAGGCCGGAGATGTAACCGTCCTCGACATGAGCGGCAAGATCACCATCGGCGAAGGCTCGGTCGCGCTGCGCAGCGCGATCCGAAAGTTGATCGAGGAAGGCAAGAAGAAGATTCTCTTGAACCTCTCGCAGGTCAGCTACGTGGATTCGAGCGGCATCGGCGAATTCGTCGCCAGCTTCACGGCCATCGGCCGCGAGGGCGGCCAACTCAAGCTGCTCAACCTGACGCAGAAGATTCAAGACCTGCTCGCCATCACCAAGCTGCTCACCGTCTTCGACACCTACGATGACGAGTCGAGCGCGCTCAACAGTTTCAAATAGCAGGTGAAAGCAAGTTTCAAGTTTCAGGTTTCAGGTTTCAAGTTCAAGACCGGAGAACATTCAGTCTTGAAACCTGAAACCTGAAACTTGAAACCTTTTTATCTATGTTTCGCGCTGCTTTTCGCCGTCTGCTCGCGGTTGACGACCCGCCGGAGCGGACGGCGCTCGCTTTTTCCGTGGGCATCTTCATCGCCTTCTCGCCCTTCCTCGGACTCCACACCATCATGGCGACCCTCGTCGCCTTCCTGTTCCGCTTCAACAAGATCGCGATCTACACGGGGACGTTCGTCAACAACCCGTTTCTCACGCTCGTCCCCATCATCGCCGCCTCTTACGCCGTCGGCGCGCTCGTCATGGGACGCCCCCTGAGCCTGCCCGAAGAAGGCTGGAGACTGTTGCAGGAGCCGCACCTCTTAACCGCCTCTTACTGGCGACAACTGTTCACGCACCTGTGGGACATCGTCGTGCCCTTCTCCGTCGGCGGCATGTCTCTCTCCGTCGTTTGTTCCCTCGCCGCCTATCCTGTTACCTTAAAGCTGCTTCGCGCACGGCAAAGGATGAGGGCAAACGATGAAGTAGGAACGCGGAACGATGAACGTTAAAACAAAGCGTTTGTCTTTCATTCATCGTTCCGCGTTCCTACTTCATCATTTCTCCTGCTGGCATCCGGCGCGCCCGGTGCGGCATCTTTAAGAAGTGTTGCCGAGCGGCGTTTTTCGGAGTTCCTTCCCGGCGCGGAAAATTCACACACAAGTAGTTGTTAATCGCATGAAGAAGCATTTATTCGTTATCGCCGCCGTGCTCGCGTTTGGTCAGGCGGCGGCCTTTGCCCAAAGTAATCCGGCGACGACTTCGCAGACGCCCGCCGCGACGCCGCGCCCCGCGCCGACAGCAGCGGCGGCGGCGGCAACGGCCGACGCGCAGCCGACGCCGCGCCCGCGTTCAAACCGTTCCGGCGCGCTTGATCTGTCGGATTACGGCGTGCGGATCGAGCCGGAGCCGCGCCTGCTGGTGATGATGGCCGCGCTCGACGCCGCCGGTTTCGACCCGACGCCTGCCGGTCGTCAGCCCACGGAGTTCCGCGCTCTCGTCCGGCGCGATCAGGAAAATCTCGACGCGGAACTGCGCACGCGCATGCGCCGCTTCTACGATCTGAACAAACTGAAAGACGCGTCGGCCACTCCCGCCCAGCAGGCCGCGCGCTACGTCTCTCTCGCTTACGCGCTCGGCCCCGCGCCCGCCTTCGACGCGCCCGCGCGCTCCGACGATCTCTTCGCGGGCGTGCTCGACGTGCTCGACTTCGCGCCGCTCCTGCGCGAGTTCTACGCCAAGTCGGGGATCGCCACGCGGCTGCCCGCTTATCTCGCCGCGCACCAAGCGGAAGGCGACCGCCTGCGCCCGCAAACCGCAGAGATGCTGCGCGCCGTGCTCACTTACCTGCACACGCGCCCCGTTACGCTCACGCTCGAACGCGTGCCGATCAAGAATCAGGCGGCGAAGCCGAAGAAGGACGCGCCGCCCGCCTTCATCACGCGCGAGCGCGAACGCCGCTTCCGCCTCGTGCCCGATCTGCTGGCCGTCCCCGGCTCGATCAACTTCCGCGTCATCGGCGACGACTACTTCGCGGTCGTCCCGCAGGGGCTTGACCCGGCATCGTCCGAAGTGCGCCGCGCCTACCTGCAATACGTCATAGACCCCGTCGTCCTGCGCTTCAACCGCGAGATCGCCTTGAAGCGCGCGGAGATTCGCAGCCTCATCGACGAGCGCGCGACGGCGGCCGCGGGCGCGCCCATGCCCGACGTGTTCCCGGCGGTGGCGCGCTCGCTCATCGCGGCGGCCGACGGGCGCATGAATTTCGTCGCGCGCACGCGCGCACTGGCCGAGCAGACGAGCGCGCGGCTGCAACGCGCAAAAGAGGCGGAGCGCGCGAGCATAGTCAAAGAGTCGCAGGCCGACCGCGCCGCGCTCGAAGACGAGTTGACCGCGCAACTGGCCGAAGCCTACGAGCGCGGCGCGGTGCTCGCCTTCTACTTCTCCGAGCAACTGCGTGATCAGGAGATCGCCGGTTTCGACTTCGCCGATTTCTTCTCAGACATGATGACGCGCGTGGATGTCGCGCGCGAGCGACTCCGCCCGGCCGAGTATGCGTCGGCGCGCGAGCGCGTCGCGGCCTCGCGCCGAGAGGCGACGCGCGCGGCGGCCAACCGCACGGGCGAGGAGACGCGCGCGAACTACGCCCGCGCCGCGCTCGACAAGAGCATCGCCGACATCAACCAACTGCTGCGCGCGAAAAACTACACCGAGGCGGAGACGCGTCTGCGCGCACTGCTAGCGGAGAACGGGGGCGAGCCGCGCATCTTCTTCGCGCTGGCGCAGGCGGCCAGCATCTCCGCGAGCGACGCCTTCGTCGAGAGCGTCCGCGACGAACGCCTCGGCCGCGCGCTCGCCAACTACCGGCTCGCCATCAACTCCGCCACTTCCGAATCAGACCGCCCGCTCATCTCGCGCGCCTACACCGCGATGGGTCGCATCCTCGCCTTCATGGAACGCAGGGACGAAGCGATCAAAGCCTTCGAGGCCGCGATCAGTCTGGGCAACGTCAAAGACGGCGCATACGCCGACGCCGAACGTGAGTTGCGCGAGTTGCGACCGTAGCGGGCGCGACCGAAGATCGAACCGCCCGACGTAAAAGACCGCAGCCCCGTCGAACGCTCGACGGGGCTGCGGTCTTCTTTGCCTGCCAACTCTTTTTACATTTTCGCGCGCGCCGTTAAAGAACCCACACGCCCGGACGCGCGGGCGCGGCGGGCGGCGCGGCGTAAATGCGCGGGGCGGCCTCCAGCGGCGGGCGCGGCGCGACGAGCGGCGTGATGCGCGGCATGGCGGGCATGAGCGGCGGGCGCGGCGCGACGTGGACGCGCGGCGCGATCAAGGCCACAGGGGCGATGGCTTCAAAGCCGCCCGGCGTGAAGAACGACGGGTTGTTCTGCGTGCGATCCGGCGTCACTTTGACGGTGCGCGTTTTCCTGTCGCGCACGACGGTCAGCGACACTTCGCCTTCGTCTCTGCGGTTGAGGGCGCGCGCCAGTTCGCTCGCATTTTTGAGCCGCGTGCCGTCAACTTCCGTGACGACATCGCCCGCCTTGAGTCCGGCCTTCGACGCAGGGCTGTTCTCGGCCACCGAGGTGACGAGCAGACCGTCGCGCCCCGAAACGCCGAAGTAGTTCGCGAGTTGATCGGTCAGGTTTTGCGTCGTGATGCCGATGCGGCGACCGCCCGCGCCGTAGACGAGCCGGAAGTTGTCGCCGAAGCCTTCCGCGCGAAACTTCTCCAAGCCCTTGCGCATCTCCTCGGAACCGCGCTCCCACTCCTTCGCGCGCTTCTTCCATTCCTCGGAGTTGCGCGACAACTCCTGTGCGCGGCGTTTAAGTTCGCCGGCGTCGAAGTTGAACTCCTGCACGCCGGGGAAGTTGAAATTGCCGAACGCCCCCGGCCCGCGCGCCTCGCGCTTCCCGAGCGTGACGGACACCTCCTGCTCCGAGCCATTGCGGCTGATCGAGAGCCGCGCCGTGTGTTCGGGCGCGCTCTCGTTGATCAGGCGTTGGAGCTTCTGCACGCTCGAAACCTGCTCGCCGTCGAAACGCAGGATCACGTCGTTCTTTTGCAGTCCGGCCTTCGCCGCCGGGCTGTCCGGCAACACTTCGCGGACGGCCACGCCGCGCGGCTCGCCGCCGAGGTTGAAACTGTTCATGTTTTCGCGCGTCACGCTTTCGACCGAGACGCCGAGTTGGTTGCCGCCGCCGTAGACGAAAACTCGCGCGCCGGAAGTGTTGCCGCCGCTGCCGCCTTGCGCGTCCTGTGCGCGTGCGCCGCCGCCCGGTGCGACGAGCAGCAGCAGTGCGAGGGAAAGAACCGTTTTTTTACTGAACATAAATACAATCCTCCGAGAGAGAGATATCTGGCAATTTCACGTAGGGCAGGCGGCGCGGTTCCGAAAATTTTGCGCCGCGCGAGCGCGCCGGTAGTTTTGCGCGACGGCGCGCACTTGGGTTAATTTCTCCGCGATGAAAATTCTCGACATCGGCTGCGGCATCAAAAAGACGCCCGGCAGCATCGGCCTCGACAGCAACCCCAGAACACACGCCGACGTGATTCACGATCTCGACGCCGTGCCCTACCCCTTTCCCGATAACGAGTTCGACGTGGTGGTCGGCAATCAAGTCATCGAACACATCGACGACGTGCTCGCCGTCGTCGCGGAACTGCATCGCATCACCAAGCCCGGCGGCCTCATACGTCTCGACACGCCCCACTACTCCGACATCGCCTCTTACACAGACCCCACGCACCGCCATCACCTGACGACCGAATCCTTCGCCTACTTCACCGGCCAACGCCCCGACTTCGCCTTCTACAGCGACGTTACCTTGCGCCCGCGCGTCGTCCGCGTGACGCTCCTGAAACTCTGGCGCGCGCTCGGCATAGAATTTCTCGTCAACCTCTCCAACCGCTACCCGTCCTTACGCTTCCTACGCCGCTTCTGGGAGACTTACCTCTGCTACGTGATTCGCGGCAAGACCATCTACTTCGAGTTTGAAGTCATCAAGTGACGACGCGCGCCCTACGGCGGTCACGCCCCCGCACTGTCAGGGTAGATGGGTAGCCGGAAGAAAAAGTTTCAATCTTGAAGGGGAGCGCGCGGGGGTTTCGCGTCCGGCCGCGGCGCGCCGCCGGGTTGCGCGGGCGAGGCGCGACGCAGGTGCGAGGGGGAAATCATTTGACCCGAATCGGCGTTTAGCTTATTCTCGCCGCTCTGCAAAAAAATTCGTTTCCCACGAATTTTGTAGAACAATTTCGCGAGAGAAGGCGCGCCCGGCCAAATCAAACAAAAACCCGGCGAGGCCGCTGACTATCAACACGCGCTGCACACATACACAGCCTAGATTCCCAGGAGAATTTCCCTATGCAACCCCTTCGCAAACTCTTTTTCGTGGCCCTCGCGACACTCGCACTGGGCTTCGCCTTCTCGACTTCGCAAGTCGCCTTCGCACAGGGCAGCCCCGACCTCGTCATCAGCCAGATTTACGGCGGGGCGGGATGCGGCACGGCCGGGTGCTCCACCTACAAAAACGACTTCATCGAAATCTACAACCGCGGCACGACGCCCGTTTCGCTCAACGGCCTCTCGGTGCAATACAGTTCGGCCACCGGTACGACAATCAACAACTCGGCGAGCGGAGTCACGCCGCTGACGAACTTCACGCTCCAACCGGGGCAGTATTATCTGGTCGCGGAGGCGTTCAACGCCAACGGCGTGACCGCGCTCCCGCCGCCGAACACGACCGGCACGATAGCCCTGGCCGCGACGGCGGGCAAAGTTTTTCTCGCCAATACCACCACCGCGATCACGCTGACGGCGAGCGGCTGCCCGGCCACGCCCTCGCAGGTCAGAGACTTCGTCGGCTACGGCACGACCGCCAACTGCTTTGAAGGTGCGGGACGCGCGCCCGCCCCTTCGACCACCACCGCCGACATCCGTAACGGCGGCGGCAGCGTTGACACGGACAACAACAATCTGGATTTCACCGCCGCCACCCCGACACCGCGCAATTCGCTCGTCGGAACGATGCTTCTGATCAGCGAGTTCCGCACGTTCGGGCCGACCGGCTCGTGCGACGAGTTCGTCGAAATTTACAATCCGTCAAGCAGTTCATTTACGGTGCAGTCACTCGAAGCAGGCTCGGCGGGCTTTGCCGTCGCGCAGTCGAACGGGAACGTCTTGTTCACCATCCCGAACAACACGATCATCCCGGCGCGCGGCCACTATCTCGCCGTCAATAACGGCGGCGGCGCATGCACCGGCTCTTTCAGCGGCAGCGCGTACCCTTCCGGCAGCGGCACGACGGCTACGGGCGACAACACCTTGAACGAGGACATCCCGACGAACGCCGGGATCGCCCTCTTCAACACGTCGCTTCAGGCGAACTTCACGCTCGCCAACCGCATCGACGCCGTCGGTGCGGCTACGGAGACCAACCCGATCTACGTCGAAGGCACCGGCTACCCCCCGTTGTCGGCCGCCCTGAGCGGGAATCCCGGCATTAACTACAGCCTCTTCCGCGACGCGCGGAGCGGCCTGCCGCAGGACACGAACAACAACGAGACGGACTTCCAGACCGCCGACATCAACGGGACGAATTTGTGCGCCTCGACGATCAACTTCATCTGCCAGCGTCTCGGCGCGCCCGGCCCCGAAAATCTCGCGTCGCCCGTCCAGAGCAACGCCACGATCAAGGCTTCGCTCGTTGACCCGCAATGCGCGAGCATCGCCGTCAACCCGACGCTGCCGAGCGCGTGCCGCTTCGAGCGTCGCACGGGCGCGGGGTCGGGCTTCGGCGGGTCTCCCACTTCGACGGGCACGCTCTCGATCCGTCGCCGCTTCACCAACAACACGGGCGCGCCCGTCTCGCGCCTGCGCTTCCGCATCGTGGACATCACCACCTTCCCCGCGCCGCTCGGCACGGCCGACCTGCGTGCGATCAGTTCGACGCAGGTGACGGCCACTTGCCAGAGCGAGAGCGGCACGCCGCACCTCTGCTCCGACAACGCCAGCCCGCAGACTGTCATCGAGGGCACGACGCTCGAAACTGACGCGGCCGGCCAACCGAACGGCGGCGGGTTCAACTCGTCGCTCTCGGCCGGCACGGTCACGCTGGCGAATCCGCTCGCGAACGGCGCGAGCGTCAACTTGCAGTTCCTGCTCGGCGTCGAGCAAAACGGCTCATTCCGCTTCTTCGTCAACGTCGAAGCCCTGACCGCGCCTCCGCCGTCTCCGGCCAGCGCCACCAAAGCTCAGGCGACACGTAAAGCTCGCGCCGCCGGAAACAAATAGCCCGCGCGGATAGCCCGCGCGCTCGACGGCGCGGGCGAGCCCTCCGGCTCAACCGAAACGGCCGCCGCTCATCACTTCAAGGTGATGGGCGGCGGCCGTTTCAATTTCAGTTTAATGTCCGGATTGCGCGCCAGTAAAAAGCGCTTCGTCGGCGAGAGCGCGCGCTTCGCTCGATTACCCCGTCGGCTTTCGATAGACCTCTCGCCCGTCGCTCGACAACTCCAAGGCGAGCTTATTCTCCGCGTTCGCCAGATCGAGATGCGCCACCGTCTCCGACACGGCGAGGAAGCGATGCACGTCCTCCGCGCCCGGAAACATCTCGCGCGCCACCTCCCACGCGCTCGCGCCCGCCTTCGGCACAAGCCGGATCACTTCCGCCTGCCGCTCTCGTATGGCGCGCAGGTAACGCGTGAACAACTCCTCGAAATCCTCGACCGCCTCGCCGTGCCCGCCGTGAACGAGCGTCGGCGCGAACGCGCGCAGGCGCGCGAGGCTCACGAGGTATTCGGCGAGCGACGGAAACCTGCGCGAAGGGTCAACGGGGTCGGGCGAGAGCACCGGGTTCGGCGTCACGCGTTTGAGCACGCAGTCGCCCGCGATGATCGTCCGGTCGGCTTCGCGCACGAACGAGCATGACCCCGGCGTGTGTCCCGGCGTGTGCACCACGCGCAAACTCCCGCTCTCGAACTCCAACTCCGAGTCGTCCGCCAGTTCTTTGTGTTCCTCGTCTTCGAGCGCGTCCGCGTACCGGCGCACGCCCTCGTACATCCGGCGCATCTCTTCGACTTCATCGCCCGGCACGCCCGCACGCGCCAGCAGTGCGCGGTGCTCCTCGTATTCGAGCCTCCCTTTTCGGTGCCCCGTCTCCCACCCGTGGACGAGCACCTCCGCGTCCTGCGCCTCGTCCCGCAGAGACTTCGTCAGCCCGCAATGATCCTCGTGCGCGTGCGTCAGGACGATGCGCTTCACGTCGAGGACGCGAAAACGCGCCCGCCGCAATCCCTCGCGCAGAGCCTCCAACGCCTCGCGCGTCTTCGGCCCCGTGTCGATCAACGTCACCGGGTCTTCCGCGATCAGGTAGACGTTGACCGGCCCGATGTAAAACGGCGTCGGCAAAGAGATGGGGATAATACGCATGGACGGAATATAAAGGGTAAGGGGGAAAGGTTAAAGGGGAAAGGTTAAGCGATTGAGCGATCGGATTGCTTCCGCTTTTCTCCCTTTCCCTTTCCCCCTTTACCCCTTACCCTTTCGACTAATAGGCGTACTTGTTCGCCTTGATCAACACGTCGGCTATCGACTGGCGCGCGGCGACGGTGTTGACGGGCGTCTGCTTGGTGAAGCGGCGCAGGGCGGCGAGGAGCGTCCGCAGTTCGTCGCCTTCGCTCATCGCGGCGAGCGTGTTCTTGGCGCGCGCTTCGATGCGTTGCACGGCGTCGTTGCAGAAGACCTGCACCATCTCGATGTAACGCGCGGCGGCCGCCTCGCCTCGTTTCGCCGCGAGCTTCTGCGCGCGCAGGATGGCCGACTCCATCGCGTACACGTCCATCGTGATGTCGGCGATGCCCATCAGAACCTCCTGCTCGTCGGAGAGCCGCGCCATGTACTTCTGCGCCGCCGTGCCCAAAGTCATCAACGCGACCTTCTTCGCGTTCTGCGTGAGTTTCATCTCGGCGGCGAGCACGCCCTCGTCCTCGTCGAACGACGCGAGCGACGGCGACAACACTTCGTCCATCAACTTCTGCGCGGCGGGCAAGAGCGCGAGCCGCCCCGACATCGCGCTCTTCATCATGCGGCCGGGAATGAGCATGCGGTTGATCTCGTTCGTGCCCTCGAAGATGCGGTTGATGCGCGAGTCGCGGTAGGCGCGCTCGGCCGGGTAGTCGGCCGAGTAGCCGTAGCCGCCGTAAATCTGCACCATCTCGTCGGCGACGAAATCGCAATACTCCGACAGAGCCACTTTGATGATCGAACACTCCGCCGCGTACTCTTCGATGCCGCGCAGTTTCGCGGCCGCGTCCGTCTCGCCGCTGATGGCATTCTCGATCAGGCCGAGCGTGCGATAGACCATCGACTCGCCCACCCACGTCCTGATCGCCATCTCCGCCAGCTTCGACTTGATCGCGCCGAAGGACGAGATCGGGCGTCCGAACTGATGACGCTCGTTGGCGTAGCGCACCGCCTCGTGCAACATCAACTTCATCCCGCCGAGGCACATCCCGCCCAACTTGAAGCGGCCGATGTTCAAAACGTTGAACGCGATCTTCGCGCCTTTGCCCGCCTCGCCGAGCAGGTTCTCGACCGGCGTCTTCGCGTCCGACAGGACGAGCGCGGTCGTCGAAGAACCCTTGATGCCCATCTTGTGCTCGTCCGCGCCGTTCGTCAGCCCCTCCTGCCGCTCGACGATGAAGCCGCTGAACTTGTCGCCGTCGAGTTTCGCGAAGACGATGAACACGTCGGCGAAGCCGCCGTTCGTGATCCACATCTTCTCGCCGTTGAGGACGTAGTGCGTGCCGTCCGCGCTGAGGCGCGCCGTGGCCTTCGCCGCCATCGCGTCCGAACCCGACCCGGCTTCCGTCAACGCGTAAGCCGACACCAACTCGCCCGAAGCGATCCGCGGCAGGTACTTTTTCTTCGCCTCTTCCGTGCCGAAGTAGAGAATCGGCGTGAGGCCGATCCCGCTCTGCGCGCCGAGCGTCGTCGCAAAATTGGCCGAACGCCCTAGCATTTCGGCGGCAATCGCGCCGCTCGTCTGGTCGAGTCCGAGGCCGCCGTACTCCTCCGGGATGTTGACGCCGACCATCCCCAGTTCCGCCGACTTGCGAATCAACTCGCGCACGAGTTGCCAGTTGTGCTTCTCCATCTCGGCGGTCGCGGGGCGCACCTCGTTGTCCATGAACTCGCGCGTCGTCTCCACGATCATCCGGTGCTCGTCCGTGAAATCCTCCGGCGTGAATACCTCTTCCGGCGTGCGCTCCTCGATCAGGAAGCTCCCGCCCACGATTATCTTTTTCTCTTCGGCCACGGCTGACATAATTTGCTCCTTTCAGTCGCAATACAGTTTCAGGTTTCAGGTTTCAAGTTTCAAGTCTGACAGCCTCAGAACCTCAGTCCTGAAACCTGAAACTCGAAACCTGAAACTAATTTTCGAGCCGCTCGAAAATTCCGGCCGCGCCCATGCCGCCGCCGACGCACATCGTCACCATCGCGTAGCGTCCGCCCCTGCGTTCGAGTTCGCGCAGGGCGGTCGCGGTCAACTTCGCGCCCGTGCAGCCGAGCGGGTGGCCGAGCGCGATTGCGCCGCCGTTGACGTTCACGCGTTCCGGGTCGAGCGCGAGCGTGCGAATCACGGCCAGCGATTGCGCGGCGAAGGCTTCGTTGAGTTCGATCACGTCGATCTGGCCTAGCGTCAGCCCCGCGATCTTCAACACCTTCGGGATCGCGTAGACCGGCCCGATGCCCATCTCTTCGGGCGGGCATCCGGCGGTGGCGTAGGCCACGAAGCGCGCCAACGGGCGCAAGCCCAGAGCACGCGCGCGCGCGGCCGACATGACGACCGCCGCCGCCGCGCCGTCCGACATCTGCGATGCGTTGCCCGCCGTGATCGTCCCCTGCGCGTGAAACGCCGGTCGCAGTTTGGCGAGGCTTTCCGCCGACGTGTCGCGCCTGACGCCCTCGTCGCGCTCGAACGTCGTCTCGCGCCGCTGTTTGCGCCCGCGCTCGTCCAACTCTTCGAACACGACCTTGAGCGGCACGATCTCGTCGTCGAACTTGCCCGCGTCCTGCGCCGCCGAGGCGCGGCTGTGCGAACGGAACGAAAACTCGTCCTGCTCCTCGCGCGACACCTCGTACTTGCGCGCGACGTTCTCGGTGGCGAGTCCCATGTTCAGATAAAAGTCGGGGTAGTGCTCGACGAGGTAGGGGTTCGGCCTGATGGTGTGCCCGCCCATCGGGATGAGCGACATCGTCTCCAAGCCCCCGGCGACGATCACGTCGGCCGCGCCCGTCCTGATGCGGTCGGCCGCAATCGCGATTGATTGCAGCCCCGACGAGCAGAAGCGATTGATCGTCATCGCAGACGTTTCGACGGGCAGCCCCGCCCGGATCGCCGCCGCCCGCGCCACGTTCATGCCCTGCTCCGCCTCCGGCATGGCGCAGCCCATGATCACGTCTTCGACTTCGTTCAACTCGACACCTTCGGCGCGCTTCAACGCCTCTTCGATCACGGCCGCGCCCATCTCATCCGGCCGCGTGTCGCGCAAAGTCCCCTTCGGCGCTTTGCCCACCGCCGTCCTCACCGCCGATACGATCACTGCGTCTCTCATAGTTCGTCCTTCCGGTAAAACTTCCTCAAACTAAAACTCTCACGCATTTTTGAACGCTTCCCAATCCAAACCCAGTTGCCGCACGATAGCGCGAATGGTTCCGAGTTTCAGGCTTTTGTTGCCCCAGTCCGGTACGGGCGCGATTTTTTGCTTCTCCGGGTTGTGCCATTTTCGATGCGACCCGCCGCTCCTGCGTGGAATCTCGATGCAACCGAGCCTGTGCAGTTTCGCTGCCACTTCCCTGTACTTCATGCCGCTCCCACGATCACAAGTGTTTCCGTCCACAGCGGCGACTTCGGGTTCAGCGGTTTAAGAATCTCCGGCAAAGGCTGCTTCGTGTCTTCGTAAGACTCTATTACTGCCGCCAGCGCATCAGAGACGTTCGTCGGTACTTCGTCCAATGTATCGGCCTCGGTAATGAGTTCCGGCAACAGCGGGCAGGTGATCGTGTATCCGCCTTCCGGTTGCGGTTCTAACACCAGAGGGAGCCTGTAAATATTTTGCATCTCGCACCTCGACTTACTTGATGGCTACTTCAACTTCCTCAACCGACAATAACTCACGCAAAACGCTTGGCTCAATCGCAACGAGAAAGCCGCGTTTGCCGCCGTTGACGTAAATCTTCGGCAACTCGAAGATCGTGCGCTCGGCGTAGACGGGCAGGCGTGCGCGCGTCCCCAAAGGGCTTGTGCCCCCGACCATGTAGCCCGTGTGCTTCTGCGCCGTCTGCGGGTCGCACGGCTGCACGCTCTTTGCGCCGATGGCGCGCGCCAGATTCTTCGTCGAGACTTCGCGGTCGCCGTGCATCAAGACGACGAGAGGTTTGCGCGCTTCCGTCTCCATCACGAGCGTCTTGACGACCGCGTGCTCGTCCACGCCGAGCGCGGCGGCGGAGTGGCGCGTGCCGCCGCGCTCCTCATAAGCGTAGAGGTGCGGCGCGAACTCTACCTTCCGCTCGCGCAGCAGCCTGACGGCGGGCGTTACCGGATAATCCATACTCAGTTTCAGGTTTCAGGTTTCAAGTTTCAAATTACAGACTTCAAAGCTCAGTCCTGAAACTTGAAACCTGAAACTTGAAACTACTTTCAGTCCTGAAACTCGAAACTCGAAACTCGAAACTAATTCCTCAGCGGCTTGCCGGTCTTGAGCATCGCCGCCATGCGCTCCTGCGTCTTGCGCTGGCCGCAGAGCGAAAGGAACGCCTCGCGTTCGAGGTCGAGCAAATATTGTTCGCTGACGCGCGTCGGGTGGTTGAGATCACCGCCCGTCAGGATGCGCGCGAGCCGTTCGCCGATGAGCGCGTCGTATTCGGAGATGAACCCGCCGCGCTTCATCTGGTGGATGCCGAGTTTCAAAGTGGCGAGGGCGGGCAGGCCGAGCGCGAGGATGTCCGTGCGCGGCTGCGGTTCGGTGTAGCCGCCTTTGGCTAACGCCAGCACTTCCTGCTTGGCGTCGGCGATGAGGCGATCCTGATTCATCGAGATCGAATCCTCGTCGCGCAGGAAGCCCAACTGCCGCGCCTCTCCGGCCGACGTGGCGACCTTCGCCAGCGCAATCGTCTCGAAGGCGCGTTTGACGAACGGGAAGGGGTCGGCGTCGTCCATGCCGCGCGGGATTGAATCGAGCGCGCGCACGAGCATCTCCTTCGTCCCGCCGCCCGCCGGGATGACGCCGACGCCCGCCTCCACCAGCCCGATGTACAACTCGGCCGACGCGCGCATGCGGTCGCCGTGAATCGCCACCTCGCAGCCGCCGCCGGGGACGAGCCCGAACGGCGCGACGACGACCGGCTTCGGCGAATAACGCAAACTCATCGTCGCGCGTTGAAACTCGCGCACCATCAAATCAATGTCTTCCCAGTTCTCCTCCTGCGCTTCCAGCAGGATGAGCATCAGGTTCGCGCCGACCGAGAAATACTGCGCCTGATTGCCGACGACGAGGCCGACGAAGTTTCGCTCGACTTCGGCGAGCGACCCCTTGATCATCTGGATCGTGTCGCCGCCGATGGCGTTCATCTTCGAGTGGAATTCCAGACACGCCACGCCGTCCCCGATGTCGATCAGAGACGCGCCCGCGTTTCGCTTGACGACGCCCGTGCGCTCCTTGACCGACTTCAGGATAAGGACGCCCGCCTGCTCGTTGACCGGCTGGTATGCGAGCGTGACGAAGTCGAAGTAAAAACGCTGGCTCCCCTCCGTCTTGTAAAAGCTCTGCGCGCCCGCGTGCAGCATGCGTTCGACGTTCAGGGGAATCTTCTCGCCCTCTTCTCGCATGCGCGCGACCGACTTCTCCACGCCGATAGCGTCCCACGTCTCGAACACGCCCAACTCCCAGCTGAAGCCCCAGCGCATCGCGCGATCCACGTCCACGACGTTGTTCGCGATCTCCGGGATGCGGTTCGCCGCGTAGCGCAAAGTGCGCGTGATGGTCTTCCACAAAAACGCGCCCACGCGATCCTTCGACCAGACGAGAGCCTTGATGCGCTCGCCCACGTCTTCGACGTTCTTCGCCATCTCCAGCGCGGGCAGTTTCACTTTTTGCGCGGGGCGGTATTCGAGCGAGGCGTGGTCGAGCGTCCAGATTTCCTGTTTCTCGCCTTCACCTTTTTGCTTGCGGTAGAAGCCACCCTTCGTCTTGTTGCCCAGAATCCCGCGCCCGATCATCCCTTGCAAAAATTCGGGCGCGACGAAGACCTCGCGCTCCTCGTCTTCGGGCACGGCCTCGTAGAGATTCCGCGCGACGTGCGCGAACACGTCGAGCCCGACGATGTCGAACGTGCGGAAGGTGGCCGACTTCGGGCGGCCGACGGCCTGCCCCGTCATCCGGTCAACTTCTTCGATGGTGTAACCGTCTTCGAGCATCGTCTTGATCGAGACGAGCGCGCCGTAAGTGCCGATGCGGTTGGCGATGAAGTTCGGGCGATCCTTCGCGAGGACGACGCCCTTGCCGAGTCTCTGATCGAGGAAGCCGAAGACGGAGCAGGCTACTTCCGGGCGCGTCCATTCGGTCGGGATCAGTTCGCACAGGTGCAGGTAGCGCGGGGGGTTGAAGAAATGTATGCCGAGAAAGTGCGCGCGGAAGTCTTCCGAGAAGCCTTCGGCGATGGCGCGAATCGGGATGCCGCTCGTGTTCGACGCGACGATGGAACCCGCGCGCCTGTGTCGCTCGACGCCCTCGTAGAGTTTCCGCTTGATCTCCAAATTCTCGACGACCGCTTCGACGACCAGATCGCAGTCTTTGAGACGCGCCAAGTCGTCTGCAAAATTCCCGACCGCGACGAGCGCGGACGTGTCGGCCGTGAAGAATGCGGCGGGCTTCGCACGCTTCGCCGCGTCGAGTCCGGCCTGCGCGATGCGATTGCGCACGGCGCGCGCTTCAAGCGAGAAACCTTTGGCCTCTTCATCCGGCGTGAGTTCGCGCGGCGCGATGTCCAAGAGGAGAACGGGTATGCCGGCGTTCGCCAGGTGCGCCGCGATCTGCGCGCCCATCGTGCCCGCACCCAACACCGCCGCTCTTTCGATCCGAATCATAGAGAAAGAACCTCTTTCAAAAAGTTCGCGCGAGAGTCCGCATATCATACTGAATGAGCATTCATTCAGCAAGCCCGCCCCCGCCCGCCGCACCGGGGCACTACCTCCGAAGGCGGCGGCGACAAACTCGCTTCAATAGTTGGTGAGAATACTTTCGGGCGTGAGTCCCATCTCCTGCAAGCGGTCGCGCGTGTGGGTGATCATTTCGGGCGAGCCGCAGACGAGGGCGATGGGTTCGTTGAGATCGGGCAGGACGTGATCGAGCAGCGATTGGACGTAGCCGGTCGAGCCTGCCCACTCGTAACCGTCGGGTTTGGAGATGACCTGACGGAGTTCGACGCCCGCGGCCTTCCACGTCTCGGTCTCGTCGCGGTAACAGAAATCGTCGGGCGTGCGCGCGCCGTAGAGGACGACGATCTGGCCGAAGTCGTCCGGGCGCGAGAGGGCGTGGCGCAGGGCTGAGCGCAAAGGCGCGACGCCCGTGCCCATCGCGATCATGACGAGGTCTTTGCCTTTGTGCGCGTCGAGCGGGAAGCCGTGGCCGACGACGCCCGTGAGCGTGACCGTGTCGCCCGCCCGCAGGTCGTAGAGCGACTGCCCGCCGTCGCCCCCGGCGCGCTTGACCAAAAACTCCAACTCCTCGTCCTCCGGCGCGCTGGCGAAAGCGAAATAAAAAGATCGTTCGTCCGCGCCGCCGGCGCGCAACGCGGCCACCTGACCGGGCAGAAACTCGACGGCGCGCGCGCCTGCCGCATCAGCTTCGGGACGCATGTCGAACGAACGTATGTCGCGTCCCTGTTCGCGGACGCGCGTGATGACGAGTTGGCGCGAGGTCGTGTCTTTCATAAAATCACCGGCCGGGCTTTCGTGTTTAGTCGGGGGTTGCGCGGCGCAGTGTAGATCAAATAAGGGGGCAAAGGGAAAAGGGGAAGGGGGCAAAGGGGCGGCCGGAGGAATGTTCGGATGATGGCGCGGGCGATTCGGCGGGCGGTTTTACCTTTACCCTTTACCCCTTGCCCTTTCCCCCTCCTAGTGCGCGGCAACCAAAGCTATGATAAAACTGTCGGCGTTGCACCAGCTTAAGCCAAGTTTGTACCGGAGCAGGCCGCGCGCGGTGAACTCTGAAGGGAGTCGTCGCCGGGAGTGTCTTACCGGCGACGTGCTGCGGCCGACTCGTGCGTCGTGCGCCGCGCCTCCGGTATGGTTAAAGACGACCACACGGCCTGTCTGAAATAGGGAAAGGACTCTCTCGATGTTCCAAAGTTTGATTGCGACGACGGCGACGTGGTTCACCTTGCCGGTGCGTCTCGCGCTCGGCCTGATCTTCATCGCACACGGCGCGCAGAAAGTTTTCGGCGTGTGGGGCGGGCCGGGATGGGCGAAGTTCACGGCCGGGGGCGCGCCCTTCGGCTTCATGCGCCCGGCGTGGCTCTGGATGGGCATGGCAGCCCTCGCCGAACTCGTCGGCGGCGTGCTCGTCCTGCTGGGCTTGCTGACGCGCGCCGGGGCTTTCTTCCTCGCCGTCACGATGCTCATCGCAATGGTAGGCGTTCATTGGAGCGGCGGTTTCTTTTTGAGCAACCGGGGCATCGAATACACGGTCGCGCTGCTCGGCATGTCGCTCGCGCTGCTCATGGTGGGCGGCGGCCGCCTCTCCGTCGACGAAAGACTCCAAGCCCCGCCCCGCCGCCGCTGGTAAAGAAGAGTTTCAAGTTGAAGGTTGCAGGTTTCAAGTTGGAGAACCGGAGCACCTCAGTCCTGAAACTTGAAACCTGAAACCCGAAACTGTTTTATGAAACGCTCGCCGCTTCTGGTTATCTTCGTCACGGTCTTCATAGACCTCGTGGGGTTCGGCATCGTGATCCCGGTGCTACCTCATTACGCAGAGGGGACGAAGTTCAATGCGACACCGCGCATGGTTGCCATCCTGATCGCCTCCTACTCGGTCATGCAGTTGATCTTCTCGCCCATCCTCGGCAGGCTTTCGGACAGGTACGGTCGCCGCCCCATCCTCTTCTTCAGCCTGTTGGGCACGAGCCTCGGCTTCTTTATCCTCGGCTTCGCGACGACGCTCTGGATGCTCTTTCTGGGGCGCATCATCGACGGCAGCACCGGCGGCAACATCTCCACCGCACAGGCTTACATCGCCGACGTGACGACGCCGGAGAACCGCGCCAAAGGCATGGGACTCATCGGCGCGGCCTTCGGCCTCGGGTTCGTCTTCGGCCCGGCCATCGGCGGCATCCTCAGTCAATGGGGTATCGGCGTGCCGTTCTTCTTCGCGGGCGCGCTCGCGCTGGCTAATGCCGTCCTGCTCTACTTCACTCTGCCCGAAACGGTGACGGCGGATCACCCGGCACGCGCATCGGCCGCGATGGGTCGCTGGTCGCAACTCGCCGCCGCGATCAAGCAGCCGCGCCTCGCCTATGTCCTCGCCATCTACTTTCTCTTCGTCGTCGCCTTCTCGATCATGACGACTTCCTTCGCGCTCTTCACGATGTATCGCTTCGGCTACGACGCCGCGCACAACGGCTACCTTTTCATGTACGTCGGCATCATCGGCGCGCTCATTCAAGGCGGACTGATCGGGCGTCTGGTTAAGATGTTCGGCGAGTTGCCGCTGGTGCTCGCGGGCGCGCTCCTGTTCGCGCTGAGTTTGTTCGCGATCCCGTTCGCCGGGCCGCAGACGGGTTTGTCCATGCTGCTGCTGGTCGGCGGGACGTTCGCCGTGGGCAACGCGCTCGGGACGCCCTCTTTGCAGACGCTCGCCTCGCGTAGCGTCGGGCGCGGCGAACAGGGCGGCGTGCTCGGCATTACGCAATCCGTGTCGAGCCTAGCGCGCACCGTCGGGCCGTTGGTGGCCGCGATCCTCATCCACAGCGCGATTGCCACTTACGGCGCGGACGGCCGGCTCCACAAGATGAGCGATGGCTCGCTCCGCAGCACCTTCTGGGCGGCCGCCGCCATCATGTTCCTCGCCTTCCTGCTCGCCGCCTACTTCGCGCGCGCCCACGCCGCGCGTTACGCGCACACGGAAATCCCGACCCCCGCCGAAAGCTGATCGGAAACTCAGGTCGAAAGTCTCGACGGCTCGCTCCGCGCCCGCGCCGGAAGACACCGCAAAGTGTGTCGGCCGTGAAAAGTTCGTAAAGCGCGCCCCTCTAAAATCAGCCCAACGGATTAAACAGGGGAGGGACGAATCGATGGCAGCCGACACGGCCGAACAATTTATCGAAGCACTGAGAGGGTTGGAAGAGAACCGCGACCTGGAGGCGATGGTCGCGCTCTACGCGGAGGAGAGCGAAGTGGGCAACGTCAACGCGCCCGAAAAGTTTACGGGGCAGACGGGCGCGCGCGAGTTCTGGACGAAGTACCGCGACACCTTCGGCGAGGTGCGTTCCACCTTCCGCAACCGCATCATCAACGACACTCGCGCCGCGCTCGAATGGACGACCGAAGGTACGACCGCAAACGGCGCGCCCTTCAACTACGAAGGCGTCAGCATCCTCGAAATCGAAGGCGACCGCATCACCCGCTTCCGCGCCTACTTCGACCCCGAAGCGCTCGGCCGCCAGATCGAACGAGCCGCCACGGCCGGACAATAAAAGACGTGAATCGTGAATCGTAAATCGTGAATAGAAAGAAACAGGTTTTCTCTATTCACGATTCACGATTCACGATTCACGTCTTTAAGTATCTTCCTTCCAGATGGAAGGCAGCCCGTCTTCGTCAACTTCGAGGGTGTCGCCGCCGGGCAGGATGTGTATGATGCGCGCGCCGCGTGCGCGGAGCGGCGTGGAGAGCAGGCCGACGCGGTGGCAGTTCGCGCGCGGCCGCGCGTGGCGCGTCAGCGGGTGCGACTCGGAGCACATCAACGCGACGCACACCTCGGCCGCCAGTTCCATAATTCGTTCCAGCCCGCGCGCCAACTCCTGCGGCGGCGCGACCACCTTGCCGCCGCACTCCGGCAGCCACTCGTAACCGATGCGCGCCTCTTTCAAGCTCGCCTCCAACACGCGCCCGTTGAACTGCGGCCAGCGCGAGCGCGCCGCGCTCCGCACGTCGCAGACGAGCGCGATCTCGTGCTCGCGCAGGAGCGCGAGAAAGTCAGCCCACGCGTGGCGTCCGTGTCCGATGGTGTAGATGGTTGGCGCGGTGGCGGCGGCGGTGTCCGGCATGTTCGGTTAATCAGAAGAAGCGGCGCAGGAGATATATGACGAGGCTCAGGACGAGCGAGACGATGAGCATCGAGGTGAGCGGGATGAAGACCCGCGTGCGCCGGCCGCCGAAATTGAGATCGCCCGGCAGCCGCCCGAACCACGACAGCGCGCCCGCGTAGACCAGCAGCCCGACGACGACCACGGCGACGCCGACGAGAATCACGAACAGGCCGCCGCCGCGCGCGTCCATCACTGACCCTCCCATTTCTCGACGCGCGCTTTGAACTCGGCGCGCAGTTCGTCAATCGTCAGGTAGACGAGACGGCCGCCGGTGAACAGTTCGTCGTGCGTCACGTCGAGCGCGGCGAAAGGCGGCGGGGGGAAGTTGTCCATCTCGCTGTCTGCGTCGAAATCCGTCTCCGCGAGGACGAGGCCGTGGAGCGCGCCGAGGAAAACGTCTACGGAATACTTGCGCCCTTCGTGCTCGTAGGGGTAACGGTTCTTGCGTATCTCGTTCGCCTCGAAGACGGAGAACACTTCGTACTCGTACTCGTTCAGGTAGATGCTCGTGATGAGCGTGCGCGAGAAGTCGGGCGGCGCGGGCGCGTGCTTCTGCGTGAGTTTCAGCGTCCACTCGTTCGTTTGCGGCCAGCGCGCTTTGCGCAGGCGCAGGCGCGTGCCCGTGATGTAGTTGTCGGTGATTTGCGCGTGGGTGTCGTTGACCTTCAATCCGGGCGGCAACTCGCGCAGGAGATATCGCCGCTCGCGCTCCACGCGTTCGTACTTCGGCGAGTGATCCGCGCTGAGACGCCCCTTGCCGATCCCTTTCACGCGCCGACCAACTCCTCTTCGCGTTCCCGCAAAAACTCTTCCGGCTCGACGATGTGCCCCGCAATCGCCGACGCGGCGACGACGTACGGCGACGCGAGATAAACCTTGCCGGGGCCGCTGCGGCCGGGGAAGTTGCGGTTCTGCGCGCTCACCGTGACGGTCTCCGAAGTCTTCGACGCGCCCGGCCCCGCGTTGATGCACGCGCCGCACGAAGGGTCGATCAACTCCGCGCCCGCGCGCTCGAAAATCTCTATGTAGCCGCGTTCGCGCGCATACTGTTTGATCTTCTGCGAGCCGAATTGCAGGTAGAGGCGCACGCCCGGCGCGACCCTCCGCCCCTGCGCGACGGCGCGACTAAGGACGGCCGCGTACATGTCCATGTCGGCCATCTTGCCGCCCGTACACGAGCCGCCGTAGGCCGCGTCGATCTTCACCTCTCCGTCGAGGTCTGTGATGTTGACGCCGTTGCGCGGGTCGCCGGGCGTCGCCACCATCGGCCGAATCTCGTCGAGGTTGATCTCGAACGTCGCGGCATACTCCGCGTCGGGGTCGCTCTTGAGGAAACCGCGCAGAATCTCTGCGGCGTCGAGTCCGCGCGAACGGACGAGATACTCGAGCGTCACTTCGTCGGGTTCGATGATGCCGGTCGTGCCCCCGGCTTCGACGGCCATGTTGGTCAGAGTCGCGCGCTCGTCGATGGACATCTCCGCGAGTCCCTCGCCCGCGAACTCCAAGACCTGACCGATCCCACGGCCCTCTTTCATGTAATCGGTCGAGAGGATTTTGAGCATCACGTCTTTGGCCGACACGTCGGCGCGCTTTCTGCCGCTGAGGACGAAGCGGACGGTCTCCGGCACTTTGACGCGGATGTCTTTCGTGTACCACGCGTTCGCCATGTCGGTCGAGCCGACGCCGAAGGCGAAGCAGCCGAGTACGCCCGCCATGCAGGTGTGCGAGTCCGTGCCGATGACGAGTTGGCCGGGCAGCGCGATGTCTTCGACGACGGCGTTGTGGCAGATGGCCTCGGAGCCCGTCGCTTCCGTGCCGCCGTAAAGTTTGATGCCCTGTATCGCCGTGAAATTCTCCTGCGTCACGGCCAGCCCGTCGGCGCGTTCGAGCAAGCCCATCTTCTTCTTGTCGTCCGACATGACGCGCCCTAAGAATGTCAGGTGATCGCGAAACGCGTAGACTGATTCGGCCTCCGTCACCTGCGCGTCCGCGCCGAGCGCGCCCTTGAACAGCGACTCGGCCATCGGCGTGACGTACTCGTGCGAGAAGCGCACGTCGGCCACGGCAAAGAGCGCGTCGCCCGGCTTGACCGCCTCGACGCCGACGCGCCCCGCGCGCACGAAGGCGTGGCGCGCGATGATCTTCTCGACGATGTTCATCGGGCGCGCCTTCGTTTCGACGGCGGGCGGCACGGTCTCGCCCGCGAGCCGCGCCTTGTTGTAGTTGAAGAGGCCGCCGTATTCGACAATCGCCTGCGAGATCGGATCGAGGCCGCGCGTAAATTCGGCGAGCGGGATTTCTTCGCCGCGCCGGATGCGTTCGATGAGGCCGAAGTCGGTCGAAGTCAAAAGGCCGATGTTCTGCGAGTTCTGCCCGTAAATTTTTTCGATGGTGCGTGCGATGACGAGTTCCAGCCCGGCGGCGCGCTCGGCGTAGGGCGCGGTTTCGCGCGACGACCCGCAGCCTTTCGAGAGGCCGGAGACGACCACCTTGAAACCGCCCTGTTTAACCTCGTCCTTCTGCACGGCCGCCTCGCGCATCCCGACGTAGACGTACTGGCCGAGCGTCTCGTCGTAGTAGAAACAGACCCAGCCGGGCGTGATCTCGTCGGTCGAGATGTTGTTCATCAGGGGGCGTTCGGGGTCGAAGTCCAAATCCTCGCCCGCTTCGAGTTGGCGACGGATGAGCGAAGTGTCGTCGGTCAGAAACAGGATGCGCCCGTCGAACTTGATGGTGCCGGGGCGTTTGGCGATCTTCTCAGCGGTCATACTTACTCCTCGGAAATTAGCGCGAATGAAATGAGATGTTTCGGTAAAGGAAGATTATAACCGATGGGCGCGAAAAAACTGAGATGGCATGACGCTCACAACACAGATTAACGAAGCGAAACGACCCGAACGCGGACGTAAAAACCGGATGACCTTTCGGCGCACGAGAAACGGCGCGAGGGTTAGCAGTCGCTCTCGCGCCCGCTCGCTTTCGAGAGGCTTTTCTTCATTCGTCATCCTTCCGCCCCCGTCCCCTCCATGTGCTAACATCGCCGCTCGACCTGCGGAACACGCCCCGGCGCGCTTAATTCTTCATCCTTAGAAACGGTGTCGCTTTTCCCATGACGCAACTGATCATCGCCGGACTCGTCCTGTTGTGCCTGCTCTCCGTGGGCGTCAACGCGTATCTCGCGCGCTCGCTCGCGCGCCGGCGGCGCGGCGCGCACGCGGAGGATGAGCGACGGGAATTGCCGCCCCCGAGTGCGACGCCCAAGCCCGTTCACGTGTCACCCGAACCGCCGGGGCAGGACACGGCCGAGACGACTGAGACACCGGAAGTGACGCCGGAACTGACGGCCGAGATGCCGGAAGTCACGCCGGAGGTCACGCCGGAGGTCACGCCGGAGACGACTCAAACAGGCGAGACTTCAAAGAAGATTCCGTCGGACGAGGCGGCGACGCTCTCGGACGCCTTCCGCACCGATGTAGCGAGCCAAACTTCGGCCGAACCGGGGGAAGCGAGCGAGTCCTCCTGCGGCGGGGTGAACGAGTTGAACGTCTATGCGCTCGCCGCGGCGATGGACGCGCATTACCAGCGGAGTTCGCGCCCGGCCGAGTTGCGCCAGCACGAATGTTTTCGCAAGGGCGTCAAGTTGTGTCAGGGCTATTACTACACGACGCGCGACCTCATCGAGTTTGCTCGTGAGTCGAACGTCGTCGTCGCCTGCATGGCGCTCGAAGCGTTGGCCGAACGCCGCGACGGGTCGGACGCAGTTGAGTCGCTGCTCGCGCACATCAACGAGTTCTACTACTGGCCGGGCTATTACGCCCTGCACGCCCTCGACGCGCGCGCCGCCGACCGCCCCGTCCTCGTCCCGCTGCTGCTGCACATCAAGGGCGCGTGGGGCGAATTCACCGCGCTGCAATCGCTGCGCGAGTTTGTCGCGAGTCGCGTGGCGCGCGGCGAACGCGAGGTCAGCTTCGGCGACGCGCTCTACGCGCTCGCGGCCGATCAGATCGAACTGCTCACGACCGTCTTCGACGATCTCAAGGACGTGCTGCCGCCCGGATTGCTGAACGAGTTCAACTCTTGGAAAGGGGCGCACGTCGATCTCGATTTTCTGCGTTCGTTCGGGCGCGTGTGGACGCTCGACGCGGGGGACGGCGCGGTGGAAGACGCCGACGCCCCGGAAGGCGTGTTGATGCTCGAAGAGGTGCGCGAGCGCGTGTTGGAGATGGAGACGGCCATCAGGAAAGAGCCGCCGCGCTCGGTGTTGCTGGTGGGCGATTCGGGCGTCGGGAAGACCGCGCTCGTGCGCGTGCTGGCGCGGCGTCTGCAACGCGAGCATTGGATCATTCTGGAAGCGTCGGCGGCGGACGTGTTGGCCGGGCAGCAATACATCGGCCAACTCGAAGGGCGTGTGCAGACGCTCGTGCGCGAAATCGGCGGCAAGCGCGTGCTCTGGGTCGTGCCGAACTTTCACGAACTCGCCTGGGCGGGTCGTCACCAGTATAACCCTTCGGGCTTGCTCGATCTGTTGCTGCCGCACATCGAGAGCGGCGCGGTTAAAATAATCGGCGAGACGCCTTCGGCGGCGTACGAAAAGTTGATGCAGATGCGCCCGAAGCTGCGCACTTCGTTGGAGACGTGCCGCGCGAGCGCGCTCGGCGACGAGGAGACTTTGGAAGTCGCGCGACGTTGGGCGGCACAGCACCGGACGACGACGGCCGCGCAGGAAGGCTCCGGCGAAACAACTCGCGCCGCCAACGCCGGCGGCGCGCCGCGCATCTCCGAGCAGACCTTGCAGGAAGCCTTCCAACTCGCCAAACAATATCTCGCCGACAAGGCCGCGCCCGGCAATCTGCTGTTGTTGCTCGACTCGACCCATCGCCGCCTCTTGATCGAGCGCGGCGCGACCGGCAACGGGGCGCACGGCTCGGCTGTGACGACGGGCACGGCGGGCGAAATGACGCTCGACGATCTGCTCGTCACGCTCTCGCAGTTGACGGGGCTGCCCGTGAGCATCTTGGACGACCGCGAAGGTCTCGACCTGAAAGACCTGCGCGGCTTCTTCGAGGCGCGCGTGCTCGGCCAGCCCGAAGCGGTCGAATGTCTCGTCGAACGCGTGGCGATGGTCAAGGCGGGCTTGACCGACCCGACGCGCCCGCAAGGCGTCTTTCTCTTCGTCGGCCCGACGGGCACGGGCAAGACCGAGATCGCCAAGACGCTCGCGGAGTTTCTCTTCGGCTCGCCCGAGCGCATGATTCGCCTCGACATGAGCGAGTTTCAAACGCCCGACGCGCTCGACCGGATTCTGGGCGAGGCGCGCGACAGCGGCGCGGCCGAGGAGAGCACCGCGCTCGTCAACTCGATTCGCAAGCAGCCGTTCGCGGTCGTCCTGCTCGACGAGTTCGAGAAGGCGCACCCGCAGGTGTGGGACTTGTTCCTGCAAGTCTTCGACGACGGGCGGCTCACCGACCGGCGCGGCAACACGGCCGACTTTCGCCACTGCGTCGTGATCATGACTTCGAACCTCGGCGCGACTTTGCCGCACGGGGCGAGCATCGGCTTTTCGCAGGAGCAGGCGCAGTTTGCGGCGGGCGCGGTCGAGCGCGCCGTGATGCGCGCGTTCCGGCGCGAGTTCGTCAACCGCATTGATCGCGTCGTCGTCTTTCGTCCTTTGGGGCGCGGCATCATGCGCGACCTCTTGCGCAAGGAGTTGAGCGACGTGCTCAGGCGGCGGGGCTTGCGCACGCGCCAGTGGGCGGTCGAGTGGGACGAGTCGGCGCTAGACTTTCTGTTGGAGAAGGGCTTCACGGCAGACCTCGGCGCGCGCCCGCTGAAGCGCGCCATCGAGCGTTACCTGCTCTCGCCGCTCGCGCTCACCATCGTCAACCACCAGTTCCCCGAAGGCGATCAATTCCTCTTCGTCCACGCGCGCGGCGGCCAGTCGCTCGACGTAGAGTTTATAGACCCGGACGCGCCGGAAGCCTCCGCCGGGCACGCCGCGCCGGGCGCGTCCACGGACGACGCGTCCGACGAAGAGGTGAGCGCGCCGGAGCGCGAACTGCGACTCGAATCAATCGTGCTCGACGCGCGCGGCACGCTCGCGGAGGTGCGATTCCTGCAAGACAAATTCGACGCGCTCGCCGATCAGGTTGACGCCGACGAATGGCAGGAGCGAAAAAACGGCGCGCTCGTCGAAACCTCCGCGCCCGGCTTCTGGAATTCGCCCGAACGCTTCGCGGTGCTCGGTCTGGCCGAGTATATGGATCGCATCGAGACCGGACTCGACACGGCCGGTTCTCTTCTCAAACGCCTCACCGGCTCGCAAAAGACGCGCGACCGCCGGCACTTCCCCGCCGACCTCGTCGCGCGCCTCGCGCATCAACTCTACCTGATCGACGCGGCCTGTCGCGGCCTCGCCGCGGGACAACCGCGCGACCTCTTCCTACAGGTGCGCGCCAGTTGCGACGCGGGCGCGGACAACGCACCGTGCAACGACTTCGCGCGCCGCATCGCGGGCATGTACCGCCGCTGGGCGGAGGCGCGGCGCATGCGCTTCGAGGTCTTACAGGAGATGCCGGAGGGGATGCCGGACGGCGACGCCGCGAGCGCGGCCGTCGAGCCTTATCAAATGCTCGCGGCGATTTCCGGTTTCGCCGCCTACTCGCTCCTGCACGCGGAGGCGGGCTTGCATGTACTCGAAACGCCGCAGGACGAAAAATCTTTCAACCGCGCGCGCGTCCACGTCCGCGTCGTCGCGCAGCCGGACGAACCGCCCGGTCGCGGGGCGGACGCCCTACGCGGACAGGCCGCGCACGCCCTCGCCTCGACCGACGCGAACAACTCGCAACAGATCGTCCGGCGCTACCGCGAAGAACCTTCGCCACTCGTGCGCGACAGCGTGCGCGGCTGGCGCACCGGCAAACTCGAACGCGTCCTCGAAGGCCACTTCGACCTGATGTTTTAGCTTTCGGGTGTGCGGGGCTTTCTGCGGGCAGGCAGGCAGCCCGCGCATCTTTCGTTTGCGTAATCGGGGGCGGGCGCAAAAGAAAAAAGAAAAGAGGCGAGCGGGATTCGCGACCGCTCGCCTCTTTTCTTCGCCTGTTCGGAGAAACAGAATTGGAGACAATTGATTAGTTATCGAGTTCTTCCGCTTTGGCCTTCCGCCTGCGCCGCACCTTCGCCGCGACACCGGCCAGCCCCGTCCCGAGCAGAATCATCGTGGCCGGTTCGGGAACAGGTTCCGTGGCCGAGCCGATGAAGAAACTCTCAGGCCCGCCGTCCGCTCTCGAAACGCTGGCGATCAGGCCGAGGCGCAAATTCGGGTTCGCAGCAATTGCGGCCTGTAAGCGCGCTGCCGCCGTCGCATCAAGTCCGAACGTGTAGTCCGAAGTGCCTTGCCCGTTGCCGACCATCTGAAAATCCGTAGGCGTACCGATGAGCGACGCCCTGAAGATTTCCGTTCCCTCTTCGTTGAAGGCGGTCAAAATCAGAGAATTGAGCGTGACATCGCTTTTCTTATCGGCGAACGGCTCGATGATGTCGAAGTAGATGCGGATGTCGCTGGCCTGCGTCGCGCCGATCTCGGTGAGACTGACGGTCTGCGTGTTGCTGCCGCGCGTCCAGTCGCCGGTGCGCACGTCGGTGGAGGGCGAAGTGGTCGATCTGCCGACCGCGCCGGTGGCCGTCGTGTGATTTTGAATTGACAGGACGTGAGGAGCGCGCGCGTCGCCGCAGCCGCGTCCCACACCGCACGGGTGTTGCAGGTCGGTGCCCAACAGCACGAGGCCGTCCGCGTATGCGCTGTTCGCGCTAAAACCGATCAACAACAACGCCGCGGCATTTAACGCAATTTTTGATAAGAGTTTGGTCATCGTCTGTTTCTCTCCTTGATGTTCTTATCTAAGAGGAAATGCTCATAGCCGCGCGTATTTCAGTATTTTTTCCGGGGCGGCGAATAAAATTGCGGGGCACGCGCGCGATCTTTTATTGACGCCGGATAAAATCTCTCACTCTCGCGTGCGTCCGCGCGTGTCTGCGGTTGTCCGCTCGGGTATAATATCCCTCGTTACGAAAACCCATTTTTCTCCCTGCAAATTTTGTCCCGAATAAACGGAGTTGAGCCAATGAAGAGAGTCGTCGCTTTTGTGCTGTCCCTGTCAATTTTGCTGTCGCTGCCCGCCACGGCCGTGCGCGCCGACGAAGGCATGTGGACTTTCGATAACCCGCCGCTGAAACAGTGGAAGGAGCGTTACAACTTCGAGCCGACGAAAGAATGGCTCGACCACGTCCGGCTCGCCTCCGTGCGTTTGCAGGACGGCGGGAGCGGCTCGTTCGTATCAGTGAACGGCCTCGTGATGACCAATCAACACGTCGCGGGCGGGCAACTCGCCAAGCTCTCGACCAAGGAGCGCGATCTCGTCAAAGACGGTTTCTACGCGCGCACGAACGCCGAAGAGTTGAAGTGCCCCGATCTGGAGATCAACGTGCTCGTCTCTTACGAAGACGTGACGGCGCGCGTGCAGGGCGCGGTCAAGGCGAATGCTTCCGACAAGGAAGCCAACGAGCAGCGCAAGGCCGCGATGGCCGCCATCGAGAAGGAATCGACCGAGACGACGAAACTCAAGAGCGACGTGGTGACGCTCTACAGCGGCGGCGAGTACTGGGTCTACCGCTACAAGAAATACACGGACGTGCGCCTCGTCTTCGCGCCCGAAGAGCAGATCGCTTACTACGGCGGCGACTACGACAACTTCACCTTTCCGCGCCACGACCTCGACGTGACGTTCCTGCGCGTCTACGAAAACAATCAGCCCGCGCGCACGGAACACTTCTTCAAGTGGTCGGCCAAAGGGCCGTCCGACGGAGAGTTCGTCGTCGCCTCCGGCAACCCCGGCACGACCAATCGCCTCCTGACCAACGCGCAGCTACAGTATCAACGCGACCTCGGCAATCCCCTCCAGATGCAGGTCTTGTCGTCGCGCCGCGACGCGCTCAGCCGCTTCGCCGCCGCGGGCGCGGAGCAGGCGCGCCGCGCCAATTCGACGCGCCGCTCGCTCGAAAACTCGATCAAGCGTCTGGAGAGCCAACAGGCCGGACTCCTGAACCCGCGCCTCTTTGGAAAGAAGGAGGCCGAAGAGAAGGCTCTGCGCGCCGCGATTGCGGCCAACCCCGAATGGCAGCAGGCTTACGGCTCGGCGTGGGATCAGGTGGCGAAGGCTTACGGCGGGCTGCCGAAATATGCCAAACGTATCGCCTTCAGTTCAATCGCCACGCCCTCGCGTCTCGGCTCGCTCGCCTCGACGCTCGTGCGCTATGCCGAAGAGATACGCAAGCCCAACGCGAGCCGCTACGACGAGTTTCGCGACGCGCGCCTCGAAGCCCTCAAAGTGAATCTCTTCTCGCCCGCGCCCATCTATCCCGATCTGGAAGAGGCCGCGCTCGCCGCGTGGCTCGAAGAGGGGCAGAAGACGCTCGGCAACGACGACCCCTTTATCCGCGCCGCGCTCGCGGGCGCGACGCCCGCACAGGTCGCACGGCAGGTCGTGACGGGGACTAAACTGACGGACGTGGCCGTGCGTAAAAGTCTCTTTGAAGGCGGCGCGGACGCCATCGCCAAGTCCGACGATCCGTTGATCGCGCTCGCGCGCCGCATCGAACCCGTCTATCGCGAACTGCGCGCGTGGAGCGAAGAGAACATCCAGAGCGTCGACGCGAGCGCGGGACAGCGCATCGCGAAGTCGCGCTTCGCCGCCTACGGCAAGACGGCCGCGCCCGACGCCACCTTCACGCTGCGCCTCTCCTACGGCGCGGTCAAAGGCTACAGCGAAGACACCACGCTCGTTCCCTTCAAGACGACCTTCTACGGCCTCTACGACCGCGCCGAGAGTTTCGGCGAAAAGCCGCCCTTCGATCTGCCCGCGCGCTACCGCGAAGGGCGCAACAAGCTCGATCTCTCCACGCCCCTCAACTTCGTCTACACGGCCGACACCATCGGCGGCAACTCCGGCTCGCCCGTCGTCAACCGCAACGCCGAAATCGTCGGGCTTAATTTCGACAGCAACCTCCAAAAGCTCCCGAACCGTTACGTCTACGTTGACGACGAGGAGGGCGGCCGCGCCGTCGCCGTCCACAGCATGGCGATCATCGAGGCGTTAAGAAAACTCTACGGCGCGGAGAAACTGGCCGAAGAGATCACGGGCGCGCGTTAAGGTCATTTGCGCTCATTGAGCAGGGAAACGAAAAGATGAAACTCAAAGTTATCGTGCATGAAGCGGAGGAGGGTGGCTACTGGGCGGAAGTTCCTTCCATTCCCGGATGCGCAACGCAAGGCGAAACGTTCGAGGAGTTGCTGCAAAACCTCTATGAGGCGGTCGAAGGCTGCTTATCAGTTGATGTATCACCGACAGAAATGCGGGAGCATGATCGCGTGCTGGAAATCGCCGTATGAAGTCGGTTTCCGGTAAAGAGTTCGCCAAGTTGCTTGAGCATCACGGTTGGTCTTTGCTACGCGTGCAGGGTAGCCACCATGTTTACGGGAAAGCCGGAAGCAATACTCGGCTTTCCATTCCGATTCACGGTAATCAAACTCTCAAAACAGGTTTGCTCAGGCATCTGATGAAACTTGCTGGCCTCTCTGAGAGTGATTTGTAGGCATTCATTCAACGTTACGGAGACAGATTTGAAGAAGCCGTCAAAGACCAACTGGACGCGAGTTGACGAGATGACTGACGAAGAGATCGACACCTCGGATATTCCACCACTGGACGAAACCTTTTTCGCCAATGCTAAATTGCGTGTGCCTGAGAAAGTGTCCGTTACCGTCAACGTCGATGCGGACGTGTTGGAATAGTTTCGGGCGCAGGGCGGAGAGTTTCAGCAACGCATCAACGCTGCCCTTCGCATTTACGCGGAGGCGCACAAAGAGCATCGTCAGTAGTCTCTCAACAGTTCTTCAAACGGAACGCCCGACGAGGGGCGTCCTTCTCATCAATCTTCAACGAAAGCGGCGGATGACATCAACGTGTCGTCCGCCACACTTTTTATCGCGCCAGTTGCAGGCTGCCCATGATCTGTTGGAAGGCGGGTTGGTAGGATTCAAACTCGTCTTCGGGAGCCATCGTGATCAGGTAAAAGAGTCGCCCGTCGGCGGTGGCCGTCGTGTAGATGATGTCAACTTCGGTGACGCCGGTGACGACCGAAGGCCCCGCGAGCATCGTGGCGTAACCTTCGCGGCCGCCGATCTGGATGCGTTGCGGCTGGCGCACGACGCGGAAGTCCGCGTTGATGTCGAGTTGCTGTTGGACGTAAGTCTCGTTGGCGCGCGCCAGATCGCTCGCGGCGGGCGCGACCGCGCCGATGAAGATGCCGTGCGTGACGACGAGCGCGTCGCCCAGTTTCCCGTATGCGCCTTTGGGCGCGAAGATCATTTGCGCGTCGCCGTCGTCGCCCGCGGAGAGCGCGTCCCAGTTGGCGGGATACTGGAAGGCGAAAGAGTTGTCGCCCGCGCGGAAGGGTTGAAAGGACGCGGCGGGCCGTTCGGGGCGGGCTACGCCGGAAGTGTTGTTCGTCGGGTCGCGCGGGCCTGTCCGCGCGGGTTCGGCGGTCGAGGCGAGCGAGCCTGCCGCGCGGCGTCCTTCGAGACGCGCCTTGACCTGATTGAAAGCCTGCGTGTCGCGCACGGGCTTGTCGCTCACGCGCAAAGACGGGAGCGCGTTCGTGATCGCGGCGACGCGGTTGCCGGGGTCTGGGTGGTCGCTCAAAAATTCGGGCGTGCGCTGGCCGCCCTGAGATTGGAGCGTCTTGAAGAAGTTCGCCATGTCGCGCGGGTCATAACCGGACTCGGCCATGATGCGCGCGCCTTCGAGGTCGGCTTGCTTCTCGGCCGTGCGGCCGAAGCGCAGGAAGAGCACGTTCGCGCCCGCGCCGCCGATGGAGTTGATGACTTGGCCGAGGTCGGAATCGTCGCCCGTGATCGCGCCGATGACGCCCAAGCCCTTCTGCGCGATGTAGGCTTTCGAGGCTTGATTCGTCCCGTGGCGCAGCGCGACGTGTGTGATCTCGTGCGCGATGACGCCGGCGAGTTCGCCCTCGTTCTTCGCCGCCGCGATTGCGCCCGCGTTGATGAAGATGAAACCGCCCGGCAGCGCGAACGCGTTCAACTCTTTCGTCGCCACGACGTTGAACTGGTAAGGGAACTTGTGGCCGGACGCGCGCGACGCGAGGTTCGCGCCGAGTTGACGGACGTAAGTCACGATTGGCTCGTCGTTCAGGAGCGGCATCTGTTGCGCGATCTCTTGGGCCGAACGTTTGCCGAGTTCGATGTCCTGTTCGGGGCTGAAGAGGTTGAAGCCGGGTTCAAAATGCGGCGCGGGCTTGCCGCCCTGCGCGCCTGAGTCGCGACCCGAAAACAGGTTACTGCAACCCAACTGCCCCAGCACGAACGTCGCGGCCAACACGAAGGCCAGATTCTTTCGCCCGCGTTTCAACATCTTCGCCACCCCTCCCGGTCGAGTTCGCCGCGTGTCCCGGCAAGCGGCGTGTACGTCTTCCGACGGCGCACGTTGCCGAATTGAATTGTCACCCGTTTTTTCAGCTGCCCGCTATCTTAGACCAACTCCCGGCGAACTCGCCAACGCAACTATTTGTTTCATTTGTCCTATGGCCGTTCTATAATCCCGGCTCGCCCGCTTCAACCCGCCCCGCCCGCCACGGGGTCGCCCGAGTCAACGCCATGAAAATCTGCCTCACCTGCCGACGCACGCACACAGACGAGATCGCTTTCTGTCCGCACGACGGGACGCCTTTGCAACAGACCGTCACCTCGACCGCCGGGCAACTACTCGATGATCGTTACGAGATCGAAGCGTTGATCGCACAGACGCGCACCGGCGACCTCTACCGCGCCCGCGATGTTTTGCTCGGCCGCCGCATGGCGGTGAAGATGTTCAGACCCGAACTGCGCGGCGAGATCGCCGTGTGGCGGGAACGTTACCGGGACGAGTGGCAGGCCGCGCTCAACTTCAGCCATCCGAACGCCGTCACGATCTACGACCTGCACCCCGAATACATGTTGATGGATTACGCCGAGGGGCGGACGCTCGACAAGGAACTACGAGAGCACAATCGTTTCACGCCCCGTGAGATGTGCGAAGCGCTCGCGCCGGTAGCCGGTGCGCTCGACGCGGCGCGGGCGCACGGCATCGCCTGTGATTTCCTGACGCCCGCCGACATCATGATCGGGCGCACTGAAAACAATCTCCCCTCCGTCAAGCTGCTGCCTTTCATCTTCAACCGGCGATTTGCCGGACACACGCGCGGCGACTTTTCGACTACACGCGAGTTGTATATGGAGGCCGCCGCGCCTTACGTCGCGCCGGAACTTCGGCGCGACGGGACGGCGACCCCGGAGGGCGGTCGCGGTGATGTTTATAGTCTGGGCGTGATTTCATACGAGTTGGTGTGTGAGCGCAAACCTTACGAAGGGTTGACGCCCCGCGAGGTTGAACAGACACAGTTGACGGGTCGGCACGCGGCCTTAGCGGAACTCGCGCCGGAGATGCCCGCACGCGCCGCACGCGTCGTCGAACGCGCGCTGGCGAAGGAGGGAAAGAATCGTCACGCCACGGCCGGGGAGTTTATGTCGGAATTACGGGATGCGCTCGGAGCGGGGCAGAGGGAAAGCACTGACTCTCATGTGATGGCAAGCCCCGACATTTCCTATGTGAGGGGGCTACCTACGGAGAGAGGGAGGAGAGGGTCGGCGCGCACAACCGAATCACGCCGCGACGTGCCCCAAGCGGCCGGTGCCTCGGCAACGGACAAACCTCTTTACACGGACGAGAATGTGCAATTCACCGTCTATCAGCCGGAGGCGGTTGCGCCCGCGCGCTGGCACATGCTGCTCGCGTTCGCGCACCTGTCGAAGCGGCGGCCGGACGCGCCGCCGGATGAGCCCGAACCGTTGGCGGAGGTGAAACGCATGGCCGACCGCGCCCTCGCCGATCAGACGGCGGAGTATGACGCGGTTAAGCAGAACAGTCTGCACGCCGTCCCGCACAGGAGCGAGGTCACGTTCGTGCCCGATGTCGAGGGATGTGAATTCAATCCGTCGAGCCAGAGTTTTTCATGGCGGAAGAGCGTGCATAAGGTCGAGTTCGAGATGCGTGCGGCAGCATCGTTGGACGGACGAATGGCGCGCGGTCGCCTGACCGTCTTCCTCGGCAGCCTCATTCTCGCCGACATACCTCTGGCGATCCGCGTGGACAGCGCGAGCGTGAGTCCGGCCAGAGAAGTTCCGGCCGTGGCCGCATCAGCCGCGCCATATCGCAAAATCTTCCCCTCCTACTCACATAAAGATCGCGCGGTCGTCGAGCAGATCGAGCACCATATTCACGCGCTCGGCGACAAATATCTGCGCGACCTGACGGAACTGCGGGCGGGGCAAGACTGGCAACGTTGGATGCGCGACGCGATCAGAGAGGCGGACGTGTTTCAACTCTTCTGGTCGCACAACTCAATGCGCTCCGCCTACGTGCGCGAGGAGTGGGAATACGCGCTGTCGCTCGGCCGCCCGAACTTCGTCCGCCCTACTTACTGGGAAACCCCACTCCCCGAAAGCGCGACGGAGAACCTGCCGCCCGCCGAGTTGCGCCGGCTCCATTTCCAACACCTGCGGGCGAACAACATCACCTACCACCCGACACCGGCAATCTCAGACCCGGACGACGCAGAAGGCCACTCGCAAACTCGAACGCCGGGACTGGAGCACGCCGCAGCGGTAGCCGAAGCCCAACCCGGCGGCGGTGATGTCGTGTGCGCGAATTGCGGCGCGCGCAACCCGCCGGGGAAAGCTTTCTGTCAGACTTGTGCGATGTCGTCGAGCGCGCCCGCGCCGTCACGCGCTCAACCCATGACGGCGCAGTCCGCCCCTCAATCCGCGGCGACATCCGTGCGGGAATCCGGCGGCGTGCTCGACATATTTTGGCAGAAGCGACCACGCGAGCATCAACCGGCGGAAACGTCATCATACCGGCCTTACACTTTTGAGCGCGCGTCACCCGTCCGCGCCATGAAGCGACTGCTGCTCTGGATTATGCTCCTGTCGTTCGTCGCCCTCGCCGTTTACCTGTTAGTTCGTTTACTGTAAGGTCGGCAAGCGCGCCCTTCGCGCAGATAATCGCCAACGCCGACGGCGGCGCGCATCCCCGGCCGTTGCGAGCGGACATTGAAAATCATTTAGCCAATCGGAACGCGGCCGTTCGTGTCTGACGCTCGGACGCGCGCACCACCGGCGGGAGTTACAGCATGTCATCTCAAACGCTAGTCGCCGCCGCCGTCGCGTGGCTCGAACGACGCATCGCGGACGACCCGTCCGTCAACGCCGAACTCGGCGCACGCCTCGCCGAAGAACAGCACACGCTCGGGTTGCTCCACGGCGAGCGCGCCGTGTGCCCTTTCCTGCGCCCGCTCGTCGTCGCACGCGCTCAATACGACGCGGTGGCGCGCGCCGCGCAAGTGCTGGCGGGCGCGTTCGAGCGTCTGACGGAGGCCGCGCTCGCAGACGAAGAATTGCTCGCCGAACTCGACCCCACCCCGCGCGAGGCGCGCATGGCGCGCCTCGATCCCGGCTACCGTTACGCCTGCGTCACGAGTCGGCTCGACGCCTATTTGAACGGCGAAGAGTTTCAGTTTCTCGAATACAACGCGGAGAACCCGGCAGGCATTGCCGATCAGTCGCAACTCGAACGAGTCCTCTTCACGCTCCCGCACATGCGCGAATTTCTCGCGCGCTACGCGCACTGGCTGCCGCGACCGCACGCGCGTCTGCTCGCGACGCTGCTCGAAGTTTATCGCGAGTGGGGCGGCACGATTGAACGCCCGCAGATCGCGATTGTCGATTGGGAAGGCGTCTCCACCGAGAGCGAGTTTCGCATCCTGCAAGACTACTTCACGGCCGAGGGCTACCCGACCGCTATCGCCGACCCGCGCGCCCTGACCTTCGACGGCGTTCGTCTGTGCGCCGGGGATTTCCGCATAGACATCCTCTACAAGCGCGTGGTGATACACGAGTTTCTTGAGCGGTTCGACGAGACGCACCCGCTCTCGCGCGCCTACGCCGAGCGCAGGGTTTGCATGGTCAACCCGTTTCGCGCCAAGCTCGCACACAAGAAACTCGGCTTCGCCGTCCTCAGCGATCCGCGCCACGCGCACCTCTTTACGCCCGCGCAACTCGACGCGATCCGGCGTCACATTCCGTGGACGCGCCGCGTGCGTCCGGGTCTCACCACGTTCGACGGCGGCGAAGACGATCTCGTCGAAATACTGCGGCGCGAGCGCGGGCGTCTGGTGTTGAAGCCGAACGACGATTACGGCGGGGCGGGCGTCCTCATCGGTTGGGAGACGGGCGCGGCCGATTGGGAGCGCGCGATCACGCACGCGCTTGCCTCCTCTTACGTCGTGCAGGAGCGCGCGCCCGTGCGGAAAGTGCGGATGCAGGTGTTTGCCGAAGATCGTCTCGCGTGGGAAGAGATGTTCGTGGATTTCAACCCCTACCTCTTTCGCGCAGAGGCGGAAGGCGCGCTCGTCCGCCTCTCCGCGTCCTCGCTGTGCAACGTCTCCTCCGGCGGCGGCGAGACCGCGCTGGTCGTCTTGGAAGACTGACCGGGAATCACTTCAATCTTCAACGCGCCATCGTGCGTCCAACGCCCCATCGTGCTCAACGCCGCATCGTCCTCTTGGCGACGCGCGCCCGTTTGTGCTGTTTTGTTTTCCCATTGCCGCGCGGCGTGTGACGCGCGGCGTTCGGCGCACCCGTCGCCGCGCTCTCGGCTTGGCCGTTTACGGGCATCGTCGCGGCGGCGGCGGCGGCGGTCGGCGCGGCATTGGTGTTGCCGGTCGTCGCGCCCGCGGTTGGCACGGATGTCGCAACCGGCTGCGGGGCGGGAGGCGTTTCCGGTGCGGGCGTTGTCGTCGTCGTGACAGGCACATTGCTCGCGGGCGGCGGGCATGAAGTTTCGCTCGAAGCATTCCGGTGCGTCGTCACTGCGCGCCGCGCGCGCCGACGGGCGAGATTCCACCCGCGCCAGTCTTCGTCGAACATGGTGTGCGTCCAATGCTGCGTGAGCGCGCGCTCCACGAGGCAACGCTCGTCGCGGCTGAGCGAGGGCAGCGCGGAGACGAGCGCGGGCACGGCGTCGGCACTCAACGATGCGGCGTAACCGGCATCGAAGGAACGCCCCGCCCGCGCGTGCGCGACGTTGGCGCGCACGATGTAGGCGTCAGGGTTAACGAGGTGCAGGAGTCCGACGGTGACGAAGGCGGCGACGAGCGCGCCGCAGGCGAAACGCTCGCGGCGTTCGCGCACGAGCACCGTCCACACGAACCAGACGAAGACGAGGCCGAGCCACAGCATGAACGCGGTCGTGTAGAGTCGCAGTTCCGTCAGCCCGTACTCGCTCTGGTACAGGCGCATGCGCGCAACCGCCGAAGCCATGATGACGAACAGCAGCGCGATCTGCGCCCCGGCCAGCGGGCGAAAGATGCGCTCCGTTGTGGGACTGTTTTTTCTGAGCAGCGCGTGCACGCCGAGCAAGAGCGGCAACACCAGTCCGGCCACCCACGTCAACTCGAAGAAGCCGCGCCGCGCGTATTCCGAATAGGTCAACTCCGCGACGGACATGACGCGCCCCGCGCCGCCGAAGAAGTAGCGAAACTGCACGGCGACGAAGCACGCGAACAAGACATTCAACAACCCGAGCACGACGCCGACTTCGACCGCGCCGAGCGAAAACCCCCGCGCCGCCGCTGGCCCCGCGACCAGCGTCTCACCACCCGCCTGCGCGCCCGCGTCTTCGATGCCCTTCGGCTTCTCGCCATCTCCGACGCTCGACTTCTCGCCGTCACCACCGCTCTCGCCGCCCGCCTTCGCGCCGCCTTCGACCACGACGCTCCCCGGCGGTTGCCTGTGGTCGCCCGCCTCGCCCGCAGGCGTCGCGCCCGTCGCCGCCGCTGTTGTTGTGGTGCCGTGTTGTTCCTTATCGTCAACCGTGATCGAAGTGTAGACGGCGGGCACGGCCTCTGAAACCGCGCCCGGCGTCTCTTCGGTCAACATCATGCCGCGCAGGAAACCGCCCGTCATCCACGCGAACATGAGCATCAGGAAGAAGTGCGAGAACAGCACGCCGGAGTCGAGTTGGAACGTCTGCCGCATGATGCCCTCGAACACGGCGTCGGCCGCCATGAACAGCGCGCCGAAGACGAACAGCAGCGGTACGGCCAAGACCAACCCGCGCGCCGCCGCCCACGCGTGCCGCATCGCGCCGTGGCGCGGAATCGTCGCCCACTGCACGTCTTTGAAGACGAGCGGCAGGATCGCGAACATCGCGTCGAACGCCGCATGCCCCAGACCGAGAGCGTAATCGCTCAAGCCCCCCAGCCGTATCTTCCGCCCGCGCGCCCGCCACGCGAGCAGGGCGAAGGCGACGAACAACGCCAGCCCGTCGAGCAGCTTCAGCGTCGCCGAATCGCGCCACGCGAACGCCGCCGCGAAGAAAGCGATGGGCAGCAACAACCACCCGCCGTCGGCGCGCCAACTCGCGCGCCGCCCGAAACGCCCGTGCAGAGCGCACACCGCCGCCACAAGCGCACCCGTCCACAAGAAGACGTTCAAGCCCCAGGGCGTCTCGCGCAGCAGCGCGTCTCCGAGCACGCCCAACAACAAAGCCGCTTCCAGAATGTTCAACCCCAACTTCGTCCGGTTACTCATACGCCCCTCCTGCCCGGCCTCTACTGTCGCCGTTACACGTTCCCGCTCCGCGCTTGTTCCCGCATCTGCCTCGCCGCCACTTTCATTTTCGCCAGCGTCGCCTTCAACTTCCCGCAACCGCGCCGTCATCCTGTCGCCACAGCGGCGACGGGCACGCAACCGAAACGGCGTTCGCGACCGTGAAACTCGGCGACCGCCGATACCAGATCGTCCGCCGTGAAATCAGGCCACATCCGACGCGTGAAATAGAGTTCGGCATACGCGCTCTCCCACAACAGGAAATCGCTCACGCGCTGTTCGCCGCCCGTGCGAATCAACAAATCCACGTCACGCGCGGGCGCGTCGTCGTTCAACGCGCGACCGAGCAGACATGCAAACTCCTCCCGCGTCACCATGCTGGTCGAACGCCGCTCGGAGTTCAAGACTCTCGCCGCGCGCAAGATCGCCTCGCGCGAAGAGTAGTCAACCGCGAGTCGCAACCGCAGCGCGCGCCCGCACGCAGTTTTCGCCTCAGCCCTCTCGATGGCCGCGCGCAGCGCGGGCGTCAGGCGGTCGCGCCGCCCGACGACGCTCAGGCGCACGCCGCGCTCGGCAAGTTTCTCCGTCTCCGCCGCCAGGTAGCGCCGCAGGAGTCGCATCAGGAGCGACACCTCGCGGGGCGGCCGCCCCCAGTTGTCCGCGGAGAACGCGTAGAGCGTGAGCGTCCCGATGCCGCCGGCGGGCGCGCCCTCCACGACGCGGCGCACGGCCTCCGCGCCCGCGCGGTGTCCCGCCGTGCGCGCCAGACCCCGCGCCTGCGCCCAACGCCCGTTGCCGTCCATGATGATGGCGACGTGTAGGCCGTCGTCATCCGATATTTGTAAAGCCCTTTGTTTCATAAAGTCACCGCGCAAAAAATTTTAGCCCCTAGCGTTCCCGCGCCGCGCGGATAATTGATTCCATGTGGTCGAGGTAGCGCGTGAGCGCGCGCCGCCCGTCGTCCGTCAGGCGAAACTCGGTCTTCGGCGTGCGCCCGTCGAAAGACTTCTCGCAGGCGATGTACCCGGCGTCTTCGAGCTTGCGCGCGTGGACGCTCAAATTTCCATCGGTCGTCTTCAAAATCTCTTTGAGTTCGTTAAACGTGAGCGACGCGTTGCCCGCGAGCGCGCTGACGATGCCGAGCCGCAGGCGTTCGTGGATCACGCGATCCAACTCGGCCGCGCTCATCCCCGGCGTCGCGTCGCCGCCACCGGCAGTTGTTTGCGCGGCCGCGCGCAGTCCGCCGCGCCCGGCAGTCGTTGCGGCGGCGGTGCGCCCTTTTCTCTGTGTACTTGCTTTAGCCACCGTGCCTCCTCGCGATGATGACGCCGAAGATGATGTGCAAGCCCCCGAAGCCCGCCGCGAGAAAGGCGTTGCCCCACGCGAACGGGCTGAACAGCGCGATTGTGCCGAGGAGCATGAACGACAGCCCCATCACGGGCACGATCTTCACCGAGAACGCGCCGCCCGTGACGATGCCCGCGCCGTAGAGCAACAACCAGATCGACGGGATCACACCTATGAGTCCGGCGCGAAACAACGCGACCGTCAGGAGCGCGCCGACGAAGGCGGGCGGCGCAAAGTTGAGCGCGAGTTTTCGCCCCGGCCTTGAAAGCAGCGGCGTCTCGGCCGCCCGCGCCTTCCGCCGCATCGTCCAGCCGGAGATGACGAGCGAGACGACGGCCTCGACGAACCACACCAGCAGCCATGCGCGCGCCTTCGTCTGCCGCGACGCGAGCGCGGCCGCGCCGAGCGCAGTCAAGCCGATGGCGCACTGCCCCCAGCCGGAGACGGCTGTAAACGACGCCGCGCTCTCCATCGTCTCGCGGATGAAGCGCAGATTATCCATCGCCCGCGCGTGCAGGGCGGGAGGCTCTTGCTCTTCTTCAACCGGGCGCAGGCGCGTGAGTTTAACGACAGTCATCAGGCGCACGATACCGCTTTTCGACGGTTTCGTCAAGTACTTTATAATGCAAAGGCGATTCGCAAAACTGATGTTGAGAACAGAAGGCCGGGGACTCACTACCGCAAACACAGAGGGGGCACCGAGAGCCGGACGATGAAGAAGGGACGCGGAAGGATGAACTGAAAGCGGGTTGCTTTTACTTCATCCTTCCGCGTCCCTCCTTCATCATTTTCTTTCTCTGCGCTCTCCGTGTCTGCGGTGGTGGGGATTTTAATTCCCACGAATTGAAAACCGTTGCGGGCAATTGCAGTTCCGGCCGTTTCGCCCTCCGTCCGCAAGTTTGTTAGCATAGGCTGTGGAACATCCCGCAACATCCTTGCGCGCCGCGTCCGAGTCGTATTCGCTTCTGTTAGGGGAGGGCTGCCGCCCGCCGTCGCCGGAGACGGTGTGGGGTCGCCCCGGGCGAACTACTTGCGCCGCGCGGAGGTTGGGACGAGTTAAATCCAGTTGAAGGAGACCAGAGAAGTTTTGCAGGACGAGAAACTCCCGGGCGGAATCAGCTTCGTCGCCGAAGGCGAAGGCATACGCGAGTACCGGCTCGCCAACAACTTGAAGGCGCTGCTGGTGGAGAACCGCGTCGCGCCCGTGGCGACCGTGTGCGTGCTCTACAAGGTCGGCTCGCGCAACGAGGCCGTCGGCTACACTGGCTCGACGCACCTCCTCGAACACATGATGTTCAAGGGCACGCCCACTTTCAACAAAGACCGCAACACGCAGATCGCCGCCACGCTCCAGAAGATCGGCGCGGACTTCAACGCGACGACGTGGTACGACCGCACCAACTACTTCGAGACCGTGCCGAGCGACCAACTCGAACTCGCCGTCCGCCTCGAAGCCGACCGCATGCGCAACTCGTTCATCGCCGACGCGGATCGCCAATCCGAGATGACCGTCGTGCGCAACGAACTCGAACGCGGGCAGAACGAGCCGACGATGGTGCTCGACGAAGCCGTCTACGCCACGGCCTTCCGCGAGCACCCTTATCACCACCCGACTATCGGCTGGCGCGCCGACGTGGAGAACGTCCCCACGGCGCGGCTCAAAGCCTTCTACGACACTTTCTATCACCCGAACAACGCGACCGTCATCGTCGTCGGCGACTTCGAGCGCGCCGCGACGCTTGAGTTGATCAACGAAAACTTCGGCGCGTTTCCGGCGACGGAAGAGGCCATCCCCGAAGTCTACACGGACGAACCGCAGCAGCAGGGCGAGCGTCGCCTGACGATCAGGCGCGCGGGCGAACTCGCTCTCGTGCAAATCGCTTTCCACACGCCCGCCGTGCTCGGCCAGTTGAACGTCCTTTCGAACGCCGAACTGGCGGCACGCGCCGCCGACCCGCCCGCCGAAAACGACATCTACCCGCTCGTCGTGCTCTCGGCCTTGTTGTCGAACGGCGTCACGAGCAGGCTTTATCAAGCCCTCGTCGAGACGGAACTCGCCGTCTCGGTCACGTCGAACTGCGACCAGTTTCGCGACCCCGGCCTCTTCAACGTCTACGCCACGGTCAACCCCGGCGTCGCGCCGTCCGCAGTCGAAGCGGCGATCCTCAAAGAGCTTGAGCGCGTCGGCGCGGAGGATTTGCCCGGCGCGGAAGTTGAGAAGGCGAAGCAGCAGATCATCGCGCAGGTGGCCTACAACCGCGACGGCACGTCTGAGATCGCCTCGCAGATGTCCGAGGCCGAGGCCGTCGCCGACTGGCGTTTCTACAAAGACTATGCGGCCAACATCGCGCGCGTTGCCGTCTCGGACGTGCAGCGCGTCGCGCTTCGCTACTTGACGGAAGACAACCGCACCGTCGGATATTTCATCCCGAAGGCATCGGCCGCAGACGACGCGGACGCGGACAACGCAGGCGCGAACGGATCAAACGGCGATTAGATAGCCGTGAGCGAAGTTTAAGGGACTAAACAAAACCTTGTCCTCGTTTTCCTTTGCGTCTTTGCGCCTTTGCGAGAAATTTAACCTCACGCAAAGACGCAAAGGAAAACATTAAGGCTTGAATGGCCGCTGGTTGTGAGTTCTTCTTCAAGTTCGATTGCAAGATGGGAGTGAAAGAGATGGTGAAACGGGAAGGCGCGGGAGATGAGGCGACGGCGGGCGGGAGCGTGACGCCGCAGGAATTGGGACAGCAACCGCTCGCGGGGCACGGCGAGAAATCGTCGGATGCCGTGGCGGCGAACACGCCCGCGGGCGCGTCGCGCTCAAACTTCGCCGCGCGTATCGCGCGCACCGAACTGCCCACAGGGGCGGCGCTGCTCGTCCTCGAAAACCGCGCGACTCCGACCATCTCTCTGCGCGGCAGTTTGCGCGCCGGTTCGTATTTCGAGGCGCGCGACAAGCCCGGCCTCGCGCGCCTCACCGCCGACATGCTCGAACGCGGCACGCAGCGGCGCACCAAGTTTCAACTCGCGGGCGACCTCGAAGCCGTCGGCGCGCAGATAGAGTTCTCGGCCGACCCCTTCGCCGTCGAGATCGCCGGGCGCGCGCTCGCCAAAGATTTGTCGCTCCTGCTCGGCACGCTCGCCGAACAACTGCGCGAACCGGCGTTCCCCGCCGATGAACTCGAAAAGCTCAAACAGCAGGCCATCGCCGCCGTGCAGGAGCAACAGGCGAACACGCGCGTGCGCGCCTACGAAAAGCTTTCGCAAGTCATCTACGATCCGGCCAACCCGTTCTACGTCCACGGCGGCGAGCAACTGATCAAAAGCCTCAACTCGATCACGGTCGAAGACGTGCGCCGCTTCTACGAAGAACGTTACGGCGGGCGTTCGCTCGTCCTCTCCGTCGTCGGAGACGTGCAGGCGGCCGCAGTGCAGAGACTGTTCGCGGAAGCGTTCGGCGACTTCGGCGGGCCGCGCGCGGGCGTCGAGATCAGCGTCGCCGACCCGGAACCGCAGGCGGGCGCGCGACGCGAAATCGTCCTGCTCAAAGAGAAGGCCAACGTGGACGTGATGCTCGGCACGGCCGCGCCCCTCAGACGCGACGCGCGCGACTACTACGCGGCCACACTCGCCAACGGCGCGCTCGGCGAATCAACGCTCTCCTCGCGGCTCGGCCTGCAAGTGCGCGACCGCGAAGGATTGACTTACGGCATCGGCTCGCGCTTCCGCGCACCCACGCTCGCCGCAGGCCCCTGGTACATCGCCGTCTCCGTCAACCCCGGCAACGTCGAGAAGGCGATAAGCTCTGCGCTCGCCGTCCTGCGCGATTACGTCACGAACGGCATCACCGCCGACGAACTCGCGGACGAAAAATCATCTGCCATCGGCTCGTTCAAAGTCTCGCTCTCGACCAACGCGGGACTCGCCGAAGCCCTCTGGAACGCGGAGTTTTTCAACTTGGGCACAGACTACCTCGACCGCTTCCCCGAACTCATTCAGGCCGTCACGCTCGGAGAAGCCAACGCCGCGATCCGTAAATACTTCCGCCCCGATCACCTCACCGTGATCATCGCGGGCGACTACCAATCCACGCCCGCAGGCGCGAACCTGTCGGCCTAAAGAGTTCAACTTCGCTTTGTGTTAATCTTGGCGTCCAAGAGGAGAGGCGAGTTATGCGACGACGCGAAGGCGACGGCTGCCCGGTGGCGGGCGCGTTACAGGTGGTCGGCGATAAATGGACGCTGCTCATCGTGCGCGATCTGGCGCGCGCGCCGCGCCGCACGACCGAACTTATCGACGCGCTCCACCCCATCAGCAGCCGCACGCTCGTCGGCCGTCTGCGCGACATGGAACAGGACGCGCTCGTCGAACGCCGCGACTACGGCGGCAGCCCCCCGCACGTCGAGTACGCGCTGACCGCGCGGGGCCGACTCCTGCTCCCCATGCTCGACAGCCTGCGTCAACTCGGCCTCGCGCTCGGCTGCAACGAATGCGAAGACCGCCGCGAGCACCTCGGCGACTATTGCGACGCCTGTCCGCGCAAACAGGACGCGCGCGAAAACTCGCCCGTCGCCCCCGCCCGCCAGCGCGACGATTCAATCGTGCTCTTGTGAGCAAAAGAATGGTCGCGGAGTGATCCGAAGTTCGCTGCGCCCACGCGTACACACTCTCGCGCCTCTCATGGCGAGCGGCCTACTTTTGGTCTTTGCCAACCGCGCGCCCCCGCAAACCTGAAATCAACCGGACGGTGAAACTCCGGCAACATATTTATCTCATCATCGGGTTTGAATAAATTCTCCGACCGGGAAGGTTTAACTCAATGATTGTTGTCACACGCGCGCGCCGAGGCCGACCGGACGCGATTTTTCCGACCATCGCGGCGACCCTCTTTCTTTGCCTGTGCGCGGGCGGCTGCGCCGCGCAGCAACCCGCGCGCCCGCGCGACCAGCAGCAACAACAAACACCCCGCGCCGACGCCGCCGCGCCGCAGAAACGTGACGGCGACGGCGCGAAGGCCAGCAACTCCACGCTCACCGGCCGCGCCGCGCTCGGAGACTGGACGACGGACGCGCCGGGCGTGCGCCGCCGCATCACGACGGCGGATTTGGCGCAGCCGTTCGACACGCGCTCGGTTGATAACGGGCCGCGCCTCGTCGCGCGTCCCGCGAACGCGTGGCCGAAAGTTCCCGCCAATTTCAAAGTCGAAGAGTTTGCCGCCGGGCTCGAAAATCCGCGTCTCGTTCGCGTCGCGCCGAACGGCGACATCTTCGTCGCCGAAAGCCGCGCGGGCAAGATACGCATCCTGCGCGCGCCCGACGGCGCTGCGGGCAAACCCGCACACAACGACATCTACGTCTCCGGCTTGACGAGGCCGTTCGGCATCGCCTTCTACCCGTCGGGCGCGAACCCGCAGTACGTCTACGTCGCCAACACCGGCTCGGTCGTGCGCTTCGCCTACCGCAACGGCGACTTGCGCGCGCGCGGCGAGGCCGAGATGATCGTGCCCGACATTCCGGGCGGCGGGCAGTTGCGCGGCGGCGGCCACTGGACGCGCGACATCGCTTTTTCCCGCGACGGCAAGAAGATGTACGTCTCCGTCGGCTCGCACTCGAACGTCTGGGAGAACGAGCGCGAGAACGAGGACAGACGCGCAGACATCCTCGAATACAACCCCGACGGGACGGGCTTTCGCATCTACGCGTGGGGCATCCGCAACGCCGTCGGCATAGCCGTCCACCCGCAGACCGGCGACCTCTGGGCTTCGGTCAACGAGCGCGACGGCCTCGGCGACGACCTCGTGCCCGACTACATCACGCGCGTGCGCGAGGGCGGCTTCTACGGCTGGCCCTGGTATTACATCGGCGCGAACCAAGACCCGCGCCACGCGGGCAAACGGCCGGAACTGCGCGACAAGGTTCTAGTCCCCGACGTGCTGCTGCAATCGCATTCGGCGTCGCTTCAGATGGAGTTCTACACCGGCGCGCAGTTTCCCAAAGAGTATCGCCACGACGCCTTCGCAGCCGAACACGGCTCTTGGAATCGCTCGCGCCGCACGGGCTATAAAGTGATCCGCGTGCCCCTGCGAAATGGCGTGCCGACGGGCGAGTATGAAGATTTCATGACGGGATTCGTGACGCCGGAAGGCGACGTGTGGGGTCGCCCCGTCGGCGTCGCGACCGGGAAGGACGGCGCGCTGTTCGTGACGGACGACGGCTCAAGGACGATCTGGCGAATTTCGTATCAGGGCAAGTAGACGGTTGACGGCAGCCGCGCGGCGGCGCGTTGATTGATGCGTTTGACGCCGCGCGGACGCCGACGTTATTTGATCGAGGCGAGCACGCGCCTGATCAACTCGTCGGGGTTCGCCTGATGCCAACGCCAGACGATGACGAGGTCGTGTTCCGGGTCGACCCAGATCGTGTTCGAGCCGTAGCCGAGCGCGGCGTAGCTCGATTCGGGCGCGCTCGGCCAAGCCTTGCGCCCCGTGTTCAGCCACCACAGGTAGCCGTAGTCGGCTTTGACCTTGCCCGGCGCGGTCGCCTCGCGCACCCAACGTTCGGAAATGATCCGGCGGTCGCGCCAGCGGCCGCCGCGCAGGAAGAGGTAGCCGAAGCGCGCCTCGTCGCGCGTGTTGATCCAGAGGCCGCCGCCCCAACGCGTCCCGCCGCTCACCGAAGCCATCTTCTTGCCGTCAATCACCACGTCGGAGTTCGCGTAGCCGTGATACCGCCACGCGTCCGACGCGCCGATGGGTCGCATGATCTCCGCGCGCAGGACTTCCGGCAGAGGCTTACGCCAGAGACGCAGGAGCGACAGGGCGAGCCGGTTGATGCGCACGTCGTTGTACTCGTAATAAGTGCCGGGGGCGCGTAAAGGCCGTGGCGCGCGGCGGCCTTTGCCGAACGCTTCGACGCCGATGAAGTCGTGCGACTTGCCCCACATCACGCCCTCCCACTCGCTCGTCTGCCGCGCGTGATCCTCCCACGTGACGGCCGAGTTGTGCGGCGAATCGTAGCCGCCGTCGGTGATGTAATGACGCACCGGGTCTTTGACGCTTTTGATCAACCCGCGATCAATCGTGAGGCCGAGCAACGCGGAGAGGAAACTTTTGGCGACGCTGTAAGTCGGGTCAACCCGTAGCGTGTCGCCCCACTCGGCGACGATGTAGCCGTGGCGAATGACGATGCCGTTCGTCTCGCCGCGTTCCTTCGGCAAAGGGCCGAGCACCGCGCCGAAGGTCTCGACCTGTGTGGAGAAGTCGCGCGGCACTTTGCTCTCCTGCGTGCGCGCGTAGGCCACCGCCTGTTCTAGGAGCGCGGCGTCCATCCCGGCTTCGGCGGGTGACTTACGCCGCCACGCCGCCTCGCCGCGCGGCGGGTAATAGACCGCTTCCGCTTTTTTGCCGCTTCGCGCCGCCGTCGTCTGCGCCGTCGCGCGCCGAGCCGTCGAGGGGACGCACGTCGCGCACAACAGCAGGATGAGTGTGAAGAGGGCTGCGGAGAGTTTACGCGTCATGGTGTGCTCCTGAATGGGGCGGAATTTTGTCGCGGCGTCCATTAAACACGAAGACACGAAGTTAAGTCGTAAGGCTAACTTCGTGTCTTCGTGTCGAGTTGTGCGAGTCGTTACTATCAACCGCCACACGCGTTTGCCGCGGTGCGGCGTTCAATCTCCGACGGGCGCGCTTTCGGTTTCGGCGTCCGCGTGGTTCGAGATAACTTCGCCGTCGGGCATGATGATCGATTCGTGGTCGGCGGTGACGATCTCGCCTTCGATAGTCACCTCTTCGCCCGAGAGCGTGGGGACGGGCAGGTTGTCGAGGTAGCGTTCGGCGTCGATGGCGGCCATGCAACCCGTCCCGGCGGCCGTGATGGCCTGACGGTAGAAGGAATCCTGCGCGTCGCCGCAGGCGAAGACGCCGGGGATGTTGGTCGCCATCGAATGGCCGTTCGTCTTGAGGTAGCCGATCTCGTCCATCTCCAGCCAGCCTTTGAACATGTCCGTGTTCGGCTTGTGGCCGATGGCGATGAAGACGCCTTCGCAGTCGAATAGGGTTTCCTCGTCGGTCACGTTGTTGTAGAGCCGCACGGCGGTCACGCCCGCTTCGGGCGTGCCGACAATTTCGCGCACGTCGGTGTTCCAGATGAAGCTGATCTTCTCGTTCTTCATCGCCTTGTCCTGCATGATCTTCGAGGCGCGCAGGTGGTCGCGGCGGTGGACGACCGTGACGCTTGAGGCGTAGCGCGTGAGGAAGGTGGCTTCCTCCATCGCGGTGTCGCCGCCGCCGACGACGACGATCTTTTTGCCTTTGAAGAAGAAGCCGTCGCAGGTGGCGCAGGCCGAGACGCCCAAGCCCCCGAGGCCGTGCGGCGCGGGGGCTTCGCCCGGAATGCCGAGCCATTTCGCCGACGCGCCCGACGCGATGATGAGCGTTTCGGCCTTGACCGTCTGCTCCGAGGTGTAGAGCGTGAAGGGGCGTTCGGAGAGATCGACCTTGTCGATCCACGAGACGAGAAACTCCGTGCCGAAGCGCGCGGCCTGCGCGCGAAACTGTTCCATCAACTCCGGCCCTTGAATGCCGTCGGCGAAGCCGGGGTAGTTCTCCACTTCGGTCGTGATGGTCAGTTGGCCGCCGGGCTGCGGGCCTTCGATGACGAGGGGTTTCAGGTCGGCGCGCGCCGCGTAAATGGCCGCCGTCAACCCGGCCGGGCCGGAGCCGATGATCACCACTTCTTTGTGCAAAATTTCTTGAGTCATCTCGCTGTTAGTCGCACTCCTTCGGGAGGTTTTCGCGCCCGCGCGCCTCTTAATCAACCATTCGCGTGTAGCCTTTTCGCTTGCGCGTATAGTATAACTCTCTGCGCTGGATGTAGTCGAATCAGACCATGCGGGCGCGGGCACGGGTGAATTCCACGAGTCGTCAACCCCCCGGAGACGCGCCGGAAACTTTAGTGACTTTGGACTCACCGGGAAGCACGGGCATCGCTAGTCCGACCATAGAGACAGTCGCCGTGCTCGGCGCGGGCACGATGGGGCACGGCATCGCGCAGGTGGCCGCGCTCGTCGGCTACCGCGTCGTCCTGCGCGACGTGGAGCGGGAGTTTCTCGTGCGCGGCCTGCGCGCCATCGAAGACAATCTCGACAAAGGCATCCGGCGCGGCAAGACGACCGAAGCCGAACGCGACACGGCGCTGCAACGCATCCGTGGCGCGACGAGCCTCTCCGAGACCGCTCATGCCGACCTCTTCATCGAAGCCGTTCCCGAACGCATGGAGTTGAAGCAGGAGACGATCCGCGAAGTCGAGCGCGTGGCGGAGCGTGATTTCATCTTCGCGACCAACACCTCTTCGCTCTCGATCACGGAGATCGCCCGCGCCGCGCGCCGCCCCGAACGCGTCGTCGGCATGCACTTCTTCAACCCCGTCCACATCATGCGCCTCGTCGAGATCGTCGTCGGACGGGAGACGAGCGAGGAGACGGTCGAGACGGCGCGCGCCGTCGGGCAGAGGATGAAGAAAGAGCCGATCACGGTGCGCGACGTGCCGGGTTTCGCGTCGAGCCGTCTGGGCGTCGCGCTCGGGTTGGAAGCGATGCGGATGTTGGAGCAGGAGGTGGCGAGCGCGAAAGATATAGATACCGCGATGCAACTCGGCTACAATCACCCGATGGGGCCGCTCCGTCTAACCGATCTCGTCGGCCTCGACGTGCGCTTGAGCATTGCCGAATACCTGCATCGCACGCTCGGCTCCGAAACCTTCCGCCCGCCGGAAATTCTGCGGCGCATGGTCGCCGCCGGAAGGCTCGGCAAAAAAAGCGGCGAAGGTTTCTACAACTGGGACGATGAAGAAGTAAGCAGTAAGCAGTGAGCAGTGGGCAGTCTGAAACCTGCCCGGATCATCACTACTCGTTAGACGAGACCGCCCTACTGCTTACCGCTTACTGCTCACTGCTTATTTTTATGACCACCCCGACCAACGAAGAGAGACGTTTCGCGTTGCGCATGTCGCTGCGCCTGCCCATCGTCGTCTCCGGTCGCGCGGAGGACGGCGCGGCGTGGAGCGAACCGACCGAGACGGACGACATTTCCACCACCGGCGCGCTCTTTCATCTTAACCAGAAGGTGACGCGCGGCGAGCAACTTTACCTGCGCGCGCACCGCCCGGACGGCGCGCCTATCGAAGTCACCGCCCGCGTCGTGCGCATCGCCTCGGCCATCTACGGCACGGCGCGCATCGGCGTCCACATTCTCGAACCCACGGAAAACTGGCTGCGCCTCTTCGTCTCATGGGTCGCCGACGACCACGGCGCGCCGCCGGAAGAATCCTAAAACACAGGGTTTCAAGTTTCAGGTTGCACGTTTCAAGTTAAAGACCGGAGAACTTCAGTCCTGAAACTTGAAACCCGCAACCTGAAACTATTTTTCGGAGAAAAATTTAATGTCGCAATCATACGAAACTTTGCTGGTCGAGCGGCGCGGCCGTGTCGCCGTCGTGACGATCAACCGGCCGGAGAAACGGAACGCTCTGAATATCCAGACGCGGGCGGAGGGCGCGGCCGCGCTCGAAGAGTTGCGCGAGGACGAGGGGGTGCGCGTCGTGGTGTTTACGGGCGCGGGCGATAAGGCGTTCATCGCGGGCGCGGACATCGGCGAGTTTGCCGGGCGCACCGCCGTCACGCAGCGCGACGTGATGACCGGGCGTTCGCTCTTCACCGCGATTGACACTTTCCCGAAACCCGTCATCGCCATGATCAACGGCTACTGCCTCGGCGGCGGCTGCGAACTCGCCATGGCCTGCGACCTGCGCATCGCGAGCGAACGCGCGTCCTTCGGCCAGCCCGAGATCAACCTCGGCATCATCCCCGGCGGCGGCGGCACGCAGCGGCTCACGCACCTCGTCGGCGAAGGGAAGGCGATGGAGTTGATCCTGACGGGCGAGATCATAGACGCGCAGACGGCCTACAGTTACGGCCTCGTCAACACGGTCGTCGCCGCCGAAGAGCTCGAAGGGAAGACGATGGAGATCGCCAATCGCATCGCGGAGAAGAGTCCCGTCGCGCTGCGCATGGCGAAGGAGGCCGTCAAGACCGCCTCGCGCGCGACGCTCGACGAAGGCTTGCGCCGCGAGATCGATCTCTTCGCCCTCTGCTTCTCCAGCGAAGACAAGGACGAAGGCGTCACGGCCTTCCTCGAAAAACGCAAACCGGAATTCAAGGGGCGATAAGTTCGACCCCGGCCGGACAATTTAATTCCCGCACATCGAAGCGGAGGCGGCCCGCACACGAAACAGGCCGCCTCCGCTTTTTCGTCCCCGCATGCGGGCGCGCCCGGCCGCCTCTTTCGCCATTGACTTGCGGCCGAAGTTGGAGTAGAAGCTTCCGCATCGCAGCGGTTTTGCTCGGCCGTGTCCTCGATGCGCCAGCCGATTCGAGCAAACAACTCACCACCGTCTCTTGCGCGAGCCTGTCGCTCACACCTCCTGAACTCTCGCTCCCGCAAGACCTACTTGAAAGGAGAATCGCGATGCCCCGTCGCCACGTTTCAACCGCTCACATCTTCACCGGCCTCCTCGGCCTCCTCATCACACTTATCCTTACGATCATCGTTACAGTCAACGTCAACGCACAATCGAACATTCCGACCAAGCTCGGCGTCTCAAGCGCGCGGCGGACGGTCGGCGTCGGAGAGCAAACACAACTGCGGATCAGGCTGCTCGATCAAACGGGCAACGAGACGGCCGCAACCTACGACACGAACATCACGCTGATCGCCACCCGGCAAAGGGATATTGATAGCGCCAAACGAGAAGGCAGGGGGAGCGCATCGCTTCAACGCCACGGGACGCTCGCGCTGCCGGGCGGAGTCAACACCGTCCAGACCGCCGTCACGATCCGTCAGGGACACGCCGCGACCGCCGTGCGTTTCAGTTCTGAACATAGCGGGTTGGTTCGCATCTACGCCGAGAATGAAAAACTCGTAACCGGCGCGACACTCATCGCTGTCGTCAATAAAACCGGCAAAGCTTCTCCGCGCGACGGTGCGACAGCCAACGCCGGAATTTTCAAGTTAGCTTCGCTTCAGGAGCCCTCCACTCTGGCCGCGCCCGCCGCTCCGCGATGCCGGCTCTCAATTGAGCCGGTCGGCGAGACGAACCCCGTCTTGAACGAGCGGAAGGAGTACGTGCGCAGTCTGACGCTGGTGTTGAGGAAGCAGGGCAACGAAGACCCCTGTCCCGCCCCGCAGGAGATAAAGGTGCATTTAAGCGTGGTCGGCGGCGCTGCTCCCTCGAAAAATGTGGTCATCATTCCAAAAGGCGAGGTCATAGATCCGTCGTTGGAGAACATCGAAGTGCGCACGAAGTCAGGTGGTAGCATTGAGGTGGCGGCGCTGCTCATGACCGGAAGCGAGTTGGTGCTGCCCGCTCCCAAAGTCGCGCTCGATTTCCCGACCAACATTCGCGCCACCAAACTACTGGTACGTGCGCTTCAGCCAACGGCGATGGCGAATGGCGTCGAATCCATCACGTTGCTAATCAGTCCCGTGGACGACGGTAACAATCTGGTGCGCAACCAGTATGAGGGGTTGAAGACGCGAAACATCGCCCTCCGTATCGCCAGCCCGACGCCGGGGCTTAAATTCAACGGGGAGACGATCATCCAATTCAAAAAGGACGATGATTTCGTCAAAGCGAGCGTCGTCAGTTCTTATCCCGTGGTCGGAGCGCAGATCATAGCCGAGAGTTTAAACGGCGATCAGCAATGGATTTCGGGCGAAGGGAAAGTAGAATTTTGCTTTCCGTGGCCGCAACTCGGCGGCGCGATGTTCGGCGGCCTGATGTTTCCACTCCTGCTCACAGTGTTCCCCGGCAAACAACGCAAACAGCGTTTCGCGGGCGGCAAGTTGAGGATGATCTCACTCTACGGAGTGGCCGGATTATTTCTCGGGGCGCTGGCTTTCGCCCTCGTCTTTTTCGGCGCACTCGGTCTGACCGAGTTAAACTTCAACGGCATCCCCATCTCGCTTGCGCGCCTGCCGATTCACAACGTGCTCGCCGCCTGCGCGATAGGCTTCTTCGGCGGCGTCACGCTGGCCTCCTGCATCGCCCTCAAAGAGCGCGCGCAGGCCGAACCGGCCGCAGGCGACTCACCTGCGCGGGCTTAAACCGCGCAGCCACCCGTCAGTTTCGGAGAGCGGAAGAAAGTTACCTCGCAATGAAGATAATCGCTTCGCTCGCGGGCATCTTGTTGGCGACGGCTGGCGGCGTGGTGGCTTACCGCGCCGCCTTCGTTGCCCCGCGCGCGGCGGTCGTCATCACGGAGACGGGCGTGCGCGAGATGCCGGACATGTCGCGCATCCTCGCCGGAATCGCCCTGCTCGTCGCCGGAGCGTGCCTTGCCTTTTTCGCCCTGCGCCCGCCTCGCCGCCCGTGACGCAACGCTTGACGACTTTTCGCGCCCTAAGCTACTCTCTCCATTCGTCGCCCACGACGACACAATCAACCAAGGGGCCGTAGCTCAGCTGGGAGAGCGCATGACTGGCAGTCATGAGGTCAGGGGTTCGATCCCCCTCGGCTCCACCAATTTTTAGAAAATAAAAGACTTGTAGCTTTCACGCTAAATCTTCTTGGGAGGATTGAGCGCATGACTACAAGTTTTCTGCTTTTAGACCAACTGTTCGAGCAGTTCTGCAAAGAGAAAGAGTATGTAAAAAACTCTTCTCGCCACACGATTCTTTTCTATCAATACAGTTTCCAAACATTTAAGCGGATTCTGAAAGATGATCTTGATTTAACTAAAAATCATCTCACCCGCTTTGTTTTGTGTAGACTTTGTTGCATAAATGGAAAATGAGCGTAGCCTCTTCCACAATTGAATTCAACCATCGCTTATGCAGCATAGCTCTCGGGCATTCCCAAATGCGTCATCCGGTTCAGCGTCGCGCATCTG
>JAIVJZ010000035.1 GCA_020199775.1 Acidobacteriota bacterium | reverse complement strand
AAAAGTTCGGTTCCATCAGTAAAGGCGGGTCACGACTCTTGCGCTACCTGCTGGTGGAAGCAGCCCAAACGGCAGTGAGAAGAGATGAGCAGTTGCAGAGATTCTATCTGCGGCTCTTGAATAGGCGGGGCGCACAAAAAGCGAAAGTCGCGGCAGCGCGAAAGCTGTTGATACGCAGCTACATCCTGTTGCGTGATGGAATAGATTATGCTGAGTTCCTCACGAGAGGTGTCGAAGCACGGCCTGCCCGGCTTGCAACATAGGCTCTTGGATGCCTGGGGTTTGTGATTGGGCGACCGGCCTCTTCCCGCACGGGAGAGAGCGAAGTAAACCTCATGGGCCAGTGAGTGCCCGGATAGATGATTGATCGCAACTCGACACGCTGATCCAAAGAGGAACAATTCGATACCAAAGTCAAAGGTGCGATCTCATGCGCAGTAGATCAATATCCTTTGAAAAGTGGCGACTCATGCCATGAGAGGTGAGGTGTGTGTGAAATAGTGCTTGACACCGCCTCCTGCTTCATAGATGTTGCAAAGATTAATTTGAGGCGCGAAGGATCGTTGGACCGATTCTATTATGCCACGATCTAAAAGAGGCTTGAGACAAACTTCGCCTGACCTCCTCCATAATTGCTTACATCATATTTTGTAATCGTTATGATCGTAGTTAAATTTAAAAGCCCGTGGCGGCGGTACTTGGCCAAGCGGCTCCTGTCGGCCGCGGCGAGGGCCTCCTTCAGCCGCGGCGCGTCGAGGTCCGCGGCGTAGCACGGCGTGCCCGGCTGCTGCCGCCACGACTCCTCCAGGCCACCCGCGTCCACCGGGTCGAAGCCGAGTTCGTCCACGAGGCGCATCACCTTCTCCCGTGCCCCCGGCGGGTCACCGGCGACGGGGAGCGCGATGCGGCCCGTCGCGCCCTCAGGCCGTCCGTTCTCGAGCAGGCTCTGGGAGACGATGTTGTTGAACGCCTTGACGACCGCGCGCCCCAAATGCTCGGCCACCCACGCGCTCTCGGCCTGCCCTTCCTCAATGGCCTCGATGCGGCCGTCGCGGGCCGGGTAGTAGTTCCCGGTGTCCACCACGGCCACACCCTCTGGGACGTCGGCAAAGAGGTCCTTGGGCAGGTCCGGCACGGCCCGTTGAGGGATGGTGACGATCACGATCTCGCCGCCGCGAGCCGCCTCGGCGGCCGTCGCGGCTCGCGCGCCCGTCTCCGCGGCCAACTCGCGTCACCACCTCGTGCCCGAGCGCCGTCAGCCGCCGCGCGAGCGTCGCGCCGATCATGCCCGCCCCGATGATGCCTATTTTCATCCCGCCTCTCCCTTACCGTAAGACTTCGGTACTCGTCGAATGATGTCATATCTGGTATGACCCGACCAACTCATTCAGGACGTTATTAAGAGCCGAGTTTGTTCCCGCCCGGGTTTGGGTCTGTACTTTTACATGATTGCCGCTAAAAGGCTTGGCGATGGGTTCAGTTCCGACTCCTTTGCGGACCCTTCACGTGAACGCAGAAAGATTAAGCCGAATCCCCGACTAGTTGTTTGTAAAGTTACTGAGAATTTGAATTGAGCGGCAAGAATTGATGTATAGCCGAGCACCTGGCCGCCGCTCTCCACGACGAGCACGACGACGTCCGGCTCCGCGAGCTGCCCGCCGAGGAACGAGGCGTAAGCGCGCTCGGTCTGCGGCGTGGCCGCGATGAAACGCTCCGGGTCGAAGTCGTGGTGCGCCCGGACGAGGAGCGCGCCGAGCCTGCCGACGGCCGGGAGGTCGGCGGGCGCCGCGGGATGGACGGCGGCGGCCGGAGTGTCGGACGGTTGCATGCGCACGGCTGCAAGTGTTCGAACGTCGTTCGACGCGCTGCTGCGCCGATCCCGCCGGCGCCCTCCGCGCGACCCGAAATCGTTGCGACCCGGCGGTGCGGGAGCGCCGCTAAGGACGACTGCCCGCCGTACGTTGTCGGGGAGTTCAGCCGGCTTATGGGAGGAGTCGCCGAATGAATTCTCCGCGCAGCTTGCTGCGCGGAGAATTCATTGTTTGCGCCTCCCGGTCATTTCTCATCTTGTAAGCGAGTTACTCTTTCACGTCGTATATCCCGGCTTCCTGTAGTTCACCGCATTCGCGGATCGGTCAGTAACGCTCCCACGTACCCGCCCAGCGTTCCCCCGGACGAGCCGATCTAAGGATCAGGTGCCCGTCCGAAAACTTGTACATGCGCTGAATGTCCTTCCCCACGTTTGCTTCCACGTTCGATCCCTCTATGTGCTGGGTGACTGTGTCCGTCTCTTCATCCATGTCGTAGCTGCCGAATGAAGATTCGTATCCGCCCTGGGCATACTCCACAGAATTGTTGGAGGGCGCCGACTGCAATCTCGGAAACCTCACCTGCACCGACATGCGGCCATCCGCCGTGTAGATCATCATGCCCTTCGCAGCGGTAGTGCGAGTGACCTTTCCGTCTGCCCCTTGAACTTCTATCCAGGCCAGACGCCACGCTCCAACCAACTTCTCCTTTTCAGAACCGGGACTCACGTCTTTCTTCTCCGTGGACTGCGCCTGCGAAAGTCCGCTGAGGACCACGATGACTGCCATTGTCCAAAAAAGTAGTGCTTTCATATTCGATTCTTCTCTTATCTTCATATTGTCTGCGCGCGCGCAGCCTGTTGCTTACCGGCCCGTCAGCCGTTCATGTATTTCCGGATACCGGGCCCCTTCGACCTTGATCTCTGAGGAAGCGCTTTCTATGGCGCGGAGGTCTTCCGGCGTAAGTTCGACACCCATCGCCCCGAGGTTCTCTTCGAGGCGATGCAGCTTCGTCGTGCCCGGGATCGGCACGATCCACGGCTTCTTCGCGAGCAGCCAGGCGAGCGCGAGCTGAGCGGGCGTCGCCTTCTTCTGCTCAGCGAATCTGCCGAGCAGATCGACCAATGCCTGATTCGCCTTGCGATTCTCCGGGTTGAAACGGGGGACGGTGCTGCGGAAGTCGGAGCTGTCGAACGTGGTGGTCTGGTCGATCTTCCCAGTGAGGAAGCCTTTACCGAGAGGGCTGAACGGAACGAACCCTATGCCGAGTTCTTCCAGGGTCGGCAGCACTTCCTCTTCGGGCTGCCTCCACCACAGAGAGTACTCGCTCTGAAGTGCGGTCAGAGGCTGTACGGCGTGCGCGCGGCGGATGGTCTGCGCTCCCGCTTCTGAGAGCCCCCAGTGCCTGACCTTGCCTTCAGCAATCAGGTTATTGATCGCCCCCGCAACGTCCTCAATGGGCACTTCCGGGTTGACGCGGTGCTGATAGTAAAGATCAATCGTCTCGACTTGCAGGCGTTTGAGAGAGCCTTCAACGGCCTCCTTGATATGCTCCGGCCGGCTATTGAGAGCACTCCAGCGCGCCTCACCCGTTGTAGCAGGCGCCCAGCCGAACTTGGTGGCGATCACCACCTGCCCACGAAAAGGCGCAAGGGCTTCGCCCACGAGTTCTTCGTTCGAGAACGGGCCATACACTTCCGCGGTATCAAAGAAGGTGACGCCTCGCTCCACGGCACCACAAAGAAGGGATGTCATCTCCTGCTTGTCTTTGGGCGGGCCGTAAGACCAGCTCATCCCCATGCAGCCGAGCCCGATGGCCGATACTTCCAGATTGCTATTTCCAAGTTTACGCTTCTGCATCGTTTCTCACCCGAGGCTCTATCAGTAGGCTTACCTTAACTTTCTCCAAATACCTTTTAGTTTCATTAGTAGCCATTTATTGTGTCCTACAGTTTTAGTGTGATTATAAGGACTAAGGAGTGAGGGCGTTATGACGATACTCGCAAATGCCCGGACAATCCTGCAAAAACTCGGCGTAAGATGTGCAGCGAAGAGGAAAAGACGTTAGGATAAATCTATGACATACAGTGAAGCAGAACTTGAGAAGCAGAGGATGCGAATCAATAGGGAGGAATTGGTCGGGCGGATGTCTCGCGCCGTCCCCGAGGACGGAATATTCGAGATATTTCCCGGTCTCTTTCTGGTTCGTTCTTCTCGACCGACCGAGCGGGTGCATTCCGTGTTCAAGCCCGCCTTTTGCGTCATCGCGCAGGGCAGCAAGCAAATGCTTTTAGGTGAGGAAGTATTCCGTTACGACCCGGGTCACTACTTGATCTCGACGGTCGATTTGCCGATTGTGAGTCATGTAGTAGAAGCGTCCGAGGAGCGGCCATATTTAACCTTCCGGTTAAATCTCGACACTTCCCTCGTCGCCTCGATCATGATGGAATCCCGACTCGAAACTAAAAAGGGGGACGCGAGCGTCAAGGCGATGGACGTCAGCCCCATCGACGCCGATCTGCTCGACGCGGTCGTCAGGCTGGCTAGGCTCCTCGATACGCCGGAGGAGATGCAGGCACTCGCTCCGCTCATCATTCGCGAGATTATCTACCGGCTTTTAAGGGGTAAACAGGGCGCGCGGCTCAGCCATCTCTTGGCTTCGGGAGGTGACGCCCGCCGCATCTCCAGGGCAGTCAAACAGCTCCGCGAGCACATCGACCGACCGCTGAAAATTGAAGCAATCGCTCGCGAACTCGGGATGAGTGTCTCGGGCTTTCACCACCACTTCAAGTCCGTCACCGCGATGAGTCCTTTACAGTTTCAGAAACAGGTACGACTCCAGGAAGCGCGCCGTCTGATGCTGGGGGAAGAGTTGGACGTGGCTAGTGCAAGTTCCCGTGTGGGCTATGAAGACCCGTCGTACTTCAGCCGCGATTACAAAAAGCTTTTCGGAGCCCCACCACAGCGCGACATCGCACAGCTTCGCGATAGCCTTGAACTTTGAGGCGCTCCGACAAGATGCTGAGGGGTCGAAAGAAGTGAGGCGATGTTCGGACGAGCAGTGTGGTGAGGTATGGGCGATGTCGGCCGCGCGAGAATGAACCCCTGCTTTTACATAATTGCCGAAATCGGACCCAAAGAATGGATCTGCGCTACACGGGCCGCGTCGACGGCCCGCGCTGGGGTTTGCCAATATAGCAGATCTAAATATTTGCGTCCCGTTCCGCCGTCCGTGCATTCACCCGCTCCTCAAGCGCGGCTAATGTGTTCAGTACCTCATCGAACGGCGGCCTCTCGCCGAAGAACATGTCCTTCATCTTATCGTAGTCCACTCTTAGAGAAGCCAGCCTCTCCGCTGCAGGGAGCAGGCGAATTTGCCCGGTTCGGGCTTCGCTATATCTGGCCCAAGCTGACCGGAAGAAGACGCTTTTATGCTCAACCACCCGGTCAAGCAGGTCTAACCTCTTTAGAGCGTTTCCCGCCACCTGACTTGCCGCGAGCCGGTGCAGATCATAGTAATGCCGAGATATACGGTCGGCAGTCGCACGACCTTCGGGGCGATGATACTCGGCGTGCAGGATCGTGGCCTTCTCCCAAAACGTCCGCTCGGCTTCGAGCACTTTAACGTGGCAGGTCGGCTCACTAAAATAATTCGGAAACTGTTCTGCGGCATAGGGCGTTACAGGATATTCCCCGGCTGGCCAGTGGTCCGCTCGTGCCCCCATCTCGATCTTGACGACAGGCTTCAAATAATCTGATCCCTGCCACTTTAACGAGGACTCGTGCCGCGGGTAAGTGAAGTATAAATCCTGTGGCTCGCTGGCATCCTGCACAAGGCTCCATTGCGTTCGGCCTGCGTCTTCCTCCACGTCGTTCAATACTGAGTGGAATGCCCCCCGCAAGGCAGGCAGGAGTTCCCCGGTGATCTTGGCGCGGCTCGCTTCGACTAGTTCCTCGATCCGATGTTGGACCTTATTCTTCCCCCCCGCCCTTTCGGGTTCATGCTCTCCACCGAAACCGAGATAAGCCCTGTTGATGGACAGGTCGATGTCTTCAGAAAATCTCTCGATAATGCCGAACACCTTCGAGAGCGAGGTGCCACCTTTGAAGATCAGGTGCGTGTTTATGTCAGGTAGTTCGAAGAGACGTTTGAGAGTCCAGCACACCCAGAAGTCCTTCTCAATGACCACCGGCAACACGCCGCGCCGGGCCGCAGCCTCCGCGAATAAAAGAGCCCGCTCCTCAGTCGGTAATTTAGCGACACTGTCCATGAACGTCTTACCCGGTTATTTCCACGATCACTTGGCGCATCCATTCGGGCGCGGTCTTAATATCTTTTTTGAGATCCTCTTTGTCAGCGTCCGACAAAGTATTCCTCAACTTTTTGATCACTTGTTCGTCCACTCCGTCCTGCCCGAGGTGGTGCAGCGCCTGAATTACCATACCGCTGACCTCACTGGACGACATAATATTTTTAGGACTTCTGTGCCGTAGATCAATCGTTTGCTTACCTACCTTGACACGCCTTGAGTTTCCGAGGGTTAGATAGACGGCGCGAGCCGGCACCTGAGTAGACAAGCCTAATGTATTCACCGCGCGTGCGCCGGATGTTTGAATCCCCGCCTCTGTCCTTCTCGCTAAAGCCCGGGCAATGACATCAGGCGGCGGTGTAAGTTCCCCGAGTCTAGGATGTACCTTAGGGTAATCGTAAAGTCCTCGGCTGAGGCGGCGGATATGCCCCTTTCTAACCAGCCGGGAGAGAGCTTGGTCTACCGAGGAGCGGCTGCCAAGGTCGAAAAAGTCCTTCGGCAAAAACACTGCCCCCCGGCCCTTCCCCCTGATTCTTTTAATTACTTTACCTTCAATAGATTGCATAGAGTTTGGTTCCCGAATTTTGTCAGAAAAAATACCATGTTTTTCTGACAAAATCAAACTTATTGAAGCAATTATTTAATCCAAGTTGCTAGATAAACGCCTTGTCCAAAGCAAAGGCGATGACGAATAGCGAGACCTTCAAAAGAAAGCCGCGAAAGCTGGTCGCATGAATATGACGCGGGAACATCGCCTTAATCTG
>JAIVJZ010000011.1 GCA_020199775.1 Acidobacteriota bacterium | reverse complement strand
CCATGGAACTTTGAGGCGTCATCACTATGTTGAAATCCACTCCTACGTTCTTGTCGCTAATTAATCTTTCCCAAGGTGCTTCAGTGTCAGTGGCCTCCCATAGGTGCAACCTGATTGCCGCCTGTCCATCTCTTCCCCCAGCTTTTATGAACTCCAAGTATCCCTTATCGGGGTTCTTTAAATCCGATTTCTCGTATCCGAGCCTTTTAGTAATAAATTCTGATAGCGGTTCATGCGCTATATCCTCTGCTGCGATCTTGAAGGGTGCTGTCCTACCCTGGAGAACCTCATTCCATAACTCAATACTTTTATTAATCGTGCGATATTCCTGAACAGTAACGCCCGCGCTGCTCGGCGAGATAAGCGACTCGATTTTGTGGGCCAGGCGGATATATTCCTGACTTAACGCAGAGTGGGGATAGCTTTTAATAAAGTATGTCTCGAGGTATGACGCGAGGTCTATATACGGCAGCGCGAAGTCCACCTGATTTGGGATCGCAAAGACAGGGTGGGACTTGTCATCTTTCTGCAACTCGTCTTTAATCCTACTCAGTTCTTTGCTGATAAAGTGCAGTCGGTCTTCTAAGAATTGCGGGTTCACCGTGGGCACGGGACTGGCAACGAGGAAGACAGGTACTGGACTGATGTTCTCATCAGTTTTAGCTTCTCTAAGGATACTCAGACTCCCCAACACATTCTGGTCATTTAACCCCGTGAATAAGACTAGGGCATGAGGGACGGCGTAGGCATAAAAATAGAACAAAGGGGTCGCACCCGTGCGACCATCAATGAACACAAAATCTAAATGAAGCTCATTCTTCAGCTTATCAACGATGTTGTGGGCCAAAGTTGTGAGATATTCTGTCTCAAGCCAAGAGGTAAGCTGGTTGAACTGCTCTATGGCGGAGATACGATGAGAGTTCGTTGCCCGGCGTCCAGCGGGTATTAGGAAAAGTGACCCATTTCCCTCAACAGGTAATGGCACCACATACTTAATAATCCTCTCAGGTTGGGTTTTATCTCCCGCCCCTTTAGTGGCGTGAAACTCGTTTATTAAAGCCTCAGCGAACCCGTCGTTATCATTGATTTTTTGAATTAATGGAGCGCGTGTGGTTTTCTCGGGATCAAGGTCGCCGCAGAGTGGTTCGTTGGAAAGTCCGGGAGATTCGGTATCCAGATCAATAAGACCAACACGGTAGCCCAGTTCTTCGGTCAGGTAGCGAGCCAGATTGGATAAGGCGAGAGTCCGCCCGACTCCACCCTTATAAGAATAAAAAGTTAGAACCCATGCAGCCTTTTCCGACCCCTGTGCTGAATCACTCATCTTAAGTACGCGCCTCCATATACCGCATTCCGGAACTCCCTATTGCTAGACCCTGCCTCCGACCGCAGCTCCTCGAGTACGGCGCTGAATCGACTTAACTTCATTTTGGGATTGCTTAAGTTTACTCAGTATAGTCTCATACGACATCATATTCTGGTATGAGGATTCAGAACGCGGTGCGACCTTTTCTTCTTCGGCAGAAAGTTCTGGTGAAAAAGCGCCTTCTGTCTCCTCATCAACACTCGGCTCTGCTCCTGATGATTCCTGAAATTGCGGTTCTATGTCCGACGGGTCCCAACTGTTGAATATCTCAGAGGCAAACCACCTTCTAAAGATTTTAAGAGCCCGCCCCCATCCTTCACGGATCGCCTCGCGAAAGTACTCGAACTCACCTTCCGGGGCCGTGTCACCAGCCGCCTTGTGGAAAGTGTGTCTCCTACTCTCATCAAGAGCCTTCTTAATATCTGCCCTCAACTCTGTGACAGTGAAAGCAACATTACCGGCTCGATCGTTGGTGCCGAGCTGAAACTCCTCCAGGTATTTAAGTAACGACTCATCATCTGGTAAGGAGCCATCACCGTCAGCTACCCTAGTCTCAGTTTGTCCCACACTCCCGACCTCTACAATTTGCGGAACAGTCAGGATGTCTTCGAACACCGAATTAGTCACATGGTTCAAAGTCAGTACATCATCTATCCCGTAAAGGGCCGCCAGGTGCAGACCCAGAAACGCTCTTGAGACGTTAAGCCTCCTCGCTCTTTCCTCTTCCTTGTAGGGCGAAAAGGCCAGACTGCGGGTTACGGCCGCGATCAGTGTACGCAGCTGGCGCTCCCGCGTTGTAAAACCCGCGGTCCGGTTATATCTCAAAGGCAGCTCGCCGACGCTAGACGGGTTACCCACAGTACCGTACCCAGCCAGAGGGACGATGTGGAGGAGGCGGCAGGTCTGGTGTAGTCTTTTTAAGCTTATGGATGGCTCTGCTTCCATCTCCGGGTTTAGGACATAGTTGAAAAGACGACTGACCGCTCCGGGGTCTAAACCGGCATCACGGGAGAACTCCAACTGAGTCGAGGTGCCGTCCAAGAAACGGTCCATCAGAATCCGACCCGGGTTAAAGCGAATGTTCTCGATGAACTCCTGCTCTTTCTCAGCTTCGCTAACCCCCGTGGTACCATTTTTTGCGTACTCCCTCGCATACAGTCGGTAAAAGCAATCGCGGTATATTGCTCCGACGGGCCCATGCAGTACTTTTATGTACTCGTTATGTCCCTGATATTCCTGGCTCAAATGCTCCTGCACTTCAGCAGCAAAATCAAAAGGCTTGAGACCAGCCCCATCACCTTTACCTTCTAGAGCTTCTTTCGTCCGATTAATCATCTCATGTGTAAACACCTGTAGGGTTCCGGGTATCAGTCCCATGTCAATTTTTGCACCGGTAAGTAATTGATAAAAGTTCATTTGAGGCCTCCGTAAGGATAGTAAAGCGGGGAGGGAGCTTATGACTATTTAAGAGCCTTTAAATTGCGAATTGCGCAATTTAAAGGCTCTGATTCTACTGCAACCTTAAAGGTTGTCAAGAAAATTCTCATGACAATTCGGCAATTTAAATTTAATTTAACCTGAGTTGCGGATTCCGCAACTCAGGTTAAATTTTGATACCTATCGAAATGTAAAAAGTGGTTGGCGACAGTCCCCTTGGCGGAAGCACTATCCTAGCTTACCGCATATTTTTTCCTGAACTTACTTCCCATCTGCTATCCCCTCAAGTGCTCCAATATATTTTTTAGAACCGCGTAACTTTGAGCTAAGTTTAATAAATCTGAAGATACATATGCGACTTGAGATTTTAAGTAAGCGAATTAAATGACACCTAAGTTTACCCGCAGCTGATCGAGCATGACTGTCGGTAAAGGCACATAATCGATTCCATCTGCCTGGCCGATGTCATCGGGGTTAAGCCAGGAAGTTTCATTCTCACGGTCAGCAGTCGGGTCGCCGCCTGTGAGTATTTCAAAGGCCTGCGAGCGACTGCGAAGGCGGTCAAACATCCTCTCATCATATGTCCCTGCAAGGTACGGAAGGGCAATATCGAGACCCGGGAGAGCGGCATCGTCGGGTTCAAGCCCTTGTTGCTTGTGATGCTCGGTAGCCATGCGGCGCTCGCGGAGCGCCTTGCTCCCGATCCGATCCGTGCGTCCGGTTCGTTGTTCGAGCGTCGCGGGATTCCATCCCAGATCATAGTGAACCACGTGCGAACAATGCCGGTGCAGATCGATGCCTTCCTGGCCGACCTGAGTGCAGATCAAAATGTCGGGTAGCAACGGCGTGTTAAAGCCGTTGAAAACAGCATCACGGTCAGTTTTGCTGTCCCCCGTGATGAGAACGACTGCTTCGGCTTTGGAATTCATAGAATAACGAAGGTGGGATTCCCGCTCTGTCGGCCCCATCTGGACAAGCTCTCGGAGGAACTCTTCGACGCGGGCGGCGAGGGGCTCGCGTTGAAGACTGCCCGGCGCTTCGTGCAGCCCGCGTAAAATGCTCGCAGCCCAAGTCCGATCGACACCGCGGAAAACACTCGGTGGTAACCGGAGCAGGATGTCTTCTCGCAGGAGCGCGCGCACGACGGCGTCGAGAATTTTAGCGCGCTCATCCCACTTCCACTCACCGTTAGACAGTGTCATCGAAAAAATCAACTGGAGCATCTCGCGTATTCTTTTCTGTGCGGCAACGTTGAGGGAAAAGAGGATTTCCGAGCCGAGCGGGACAAACAGATTGGGGCCGGAAACCAGCGTGTCGGCCAGAGACGCGCGACCACCGGCCGGCTTCGCGCGCAGAGCATCGAGAATCCTTTGTTGCGTGGCCGGATCGGCAATCGACTCCAGTTCGTAGGTGGCTGAGAGACTGGAACGGGCTACTGTGTCGGTGTGAGCCGGTTCTCCGTCGGCCAGTACCCTTCGTCGGCTGAACTCCTCCAAGCCATAGCGGAAACGAACCCAAGCGGGGTCAGCCATCATTTCCAGCAGTCTGCGGGTGGCGACTATCGATGACGGCTCTACTTCGGCCGACCACACATCATGTTGAACAAGCAGCTTTGCCGCCCAAACATTTTCCATGGCGCGGTTTAAAAAAACGCGGTCGGGTCTGACTCGTTCCCCGCGTTGGAGAGGAATTCCTTGATGACTGGCGCGGGCATAAAGGTCGGCTATCGACACGCGGTCGTCTTCGGTGAGAATGGGCAGCGGCAATCCGTTAAGTTGAAACCATCCGAGCAGAATGCGATCCAGAAACAAAGACACGCCGCTGCCCTCACGTGCCGTCAGCGCGCGGCGAAACTGCTGCATGGCTTTGTCTTCGCTCATCTCGTCGCCGATCTCCGTTCCACGAGACTCGAATAACAAGCGGCGCGACTTTTTGAGTCGCTTGTCCACGCCACGGCTCAACAGCCTGGACAACGTTTCGGCGGTCGGAATACGGAAACAGAAGATCAGAGACTTCTCACCACGCTGCCAACGATCCAGAACCTCTTCGACGACTAGTCGGACTTTGGGATGGTTTCCATCTTCGTTGTTCTCACCGGACGACTGGTATCCAGTGACCTGTTGCAGTAACAGCAGCAGCTGATTGGAATTCCCGCACATCGCAGCCTCGATGGCTTTGATTCCCTCTTTACTTCTCCAGAGCGTGGAGTAGCACCCGGTCAAGTCCATGCCCAGAGTGGTGCGATGTCTGCCCCGCGAAGCCTCGGCGACGACCTTCATCAACAGGTATTGCGACAATTCGGCGTGCGGCGGAATAGTAGAGCCGGGCGCGAGGTGTAGGAGATGTTGATCCGGCCGGATCGGGGTGTCCGGGCGGGGTGGATACTCACGGCCGACCCAGACCCGGCGGTGAGCCACGCCGCGACGATGGCGAACGATCAGTTGGCGCATCGCCTTCCTGAGTTGCTCATTGCTCGCCTGTAGTTCTAAAGCCCGGGCAAAAAAAGGCCGAAGCGCCCCGGGAATGAGAGAGAGCCGGGCGCGCGAATCAGTTTCCGCTTCCTTTGTCAGTTCATCCCACCAGCGCGCGAGTTCACTTGTGCGCTGGTCTTTCTCGCCGGGCAGCCAACAATTGGCTGGGTCAAAACGCGCGTCCAGCCGGACGAACTGTTCTGTGAGCGCGCCCCACTCGCGCGAGAACGCGACACCGGCCGATTCCGAAGCAGCCATCGTCTCGCGTATTCGGTCACGCAAGCCACGCAGATGCGCTACACGGTCGATACCGATGGCGGGCGTCATTGCGTCTCCGACAGACAAGACCTCCAGTAGTTCGTCGCGGTGGAGTTGGAACGGTGTGGCCGTAAGCATCATGAGCCGACGGCAAAACGGAGCAAGATACTTCGTGAAATCCTGACAGTCTTGTCGATGAGAATGACGCCAGTGGTGTGCCTCGTCCACGATTACCAGAGGTAAGTCTTGACGCAACAGGTAAGGTGCGAGTTTCTTGTATAGAGCCAGCAGTCGGCTTTTGAAGCCCTCGAAATACCATTCCGCGTAACCGCGCCGCTCGGCCATGTTCTTGCAATAGGGAAGTAAGCCCTTCGGTTCTTGAATCCCGTCACGGGTTCGCGTCGATTCATCATAAAGGAGGTCTTGACCTACCTGATCTTGCTCAAGCTTTTTCAAGGCGGCCAGAATTTCATTCAACGTGAACGGCACTGATTGGTATCTCTGCTCCAGTTCCCGAGGCCAGTTCCATTGTGCCCGCTCGCGCGGAGAGAGGTATTGTTCGTGTTCGTGAAAATCCCACAGGTTAACATCATATGACCCGACACCTGTCCGGCGGGCTGACCGAGCCCAAGAGGAGAAACCTCTGACCTCCGATGCCCGCGAGATGATGCGATAACATTCATGCTGACTGATCTTGTTCTTCCACCAGTGAAACAGGCAAGCCGACAGAAACCGAAGTCGCTCGCCCGGATCGACGACGCGCCTGCGAAAGGCATTGGCCGTGCAGATCAGGACGTTCGGATTCTTGCGCGGATCGCGTCGAAGATCGTTCGCACGCTTTAACCCTTCGACTAGATCGTAGGCGTTGTCACAAACTTTGGAATGAAACCAGTTCGTCTGCCGCGCGTCCCTTGAGCAGCGAGTGCGCAGAGCCTCGACCTCCTGATGCCACTTGCTCGCCAGCGCGTGGTTGCCGGAAGGAACTACCACGACGACGGCGCGGTAGCACTTTCTAAAACCCATCTCGTCCGCGACCTCCGACCGTGGTGAGCGCACCGCCTGCAGCAGGCTGTACGCGGTAGCGAGGCCGACGAATGTCTTTCCTAACCCGACTTCGTCAGCCAGAAGCTGGACTTCGCGTCTATCACTACCGGCGGCTGAGAAGGCCCGCAAAAAGACATTCACGGTCGCTTCCTGCCGACGCTTATCATCCGAAGTCATGCGGTCGGTATCACGTCCGAGATCGAGAACCGGATCGAGCTGTAGCGTCATGCTCCTGCTCCTTCCGTCGAGCCGCGACCCTCTGTGGCATGGTCGGCGGTTGGGGCAGCCCCGACGATGGAGAGAAACCGCGCGCCAATTTTTTTTGGCAGCGAGAATTGAACGAACTTTGTGAAATGAGCGTTTTTGCATGCTACCTTGAATGGCTCGTGCTGCCCGGCTGTTTCGACCAGAGATAAAAGGCGGGCGACGCCCCGCTCCTTGATGCTCTCGATATTGTTAAGTTCGTCATCGGAAGCAGCGTGAGTATCCGCAACCGTAAGACTGCTGGCAACGCGCAGCAGTTCCGTTAATTGGAACGCCGTCGCAGTCGCGGAACGGCGGCCAGCCTGGTACGCTTGCATGATCCGTTCACCCAAGCTGGCCGGACTGAAATCGCCGAGCAATGCCTGCTCCAGAGCCCGCGGTGAAAACATGGCCGCGTTGAGCATGTCCTGTAGCCCGAACAGACTTTCCACAAACTCGCGCAGTAAGTAGTTCTGGAACTCGACCGAGGGCGATCCGCCCGCCCGATCCGCCTCCCTCGGGTCGTCCTTCGACGCGCGTTGCTCAAGTAGTAAAAGCAGATCGTCTTCACCGATCCGGCCGTGGAAATAGGCCAGAAGTTGCTGCTCGTCCGGGCGCACGCCGAGGATGCTGGGGAGTCCTGCTTTCGCCGTTTCGAGAATATTGATCGGGAAGAGCGACTGCCGAAGCGGTTGATCCCAATGAACCCGGACAGTTCGATGAACCAGTAAGCGACGAACAAGGACGGAGTCGGTATCCACCCGCGCCCGCCCCTGATTCTCAGATGGATACCGATTGAAAGAGAGCAGGAGTTGTGGTGATGAGTCCGATTCCTCCGGCGAGAAAATCTCAGACGCGCAGAAGCGTTCCTCCCAAAGGTCGATAAACAATGTCCCGGTCGGGTCAGCCCCATCGCCCCAGTGGATGTCGAGGTCGACGCGGCGGATATGTTCAGGCCAATCCAAAGCGTCCTCGGAAGCGGCCGGTGGAACGGCCAATTCGTCGCCCGCGCATGAAGCCCAGTCAACACTGCCGGCATCGACTACGGGTGGTTTCCAGGCGTCTTCAGGCAGTTCCTCAATCGCGCATGTGATTAGCATACCGGCTTCAATGTTGGCCGTGCCGGGCTTACCGGCTTCAACATCGGCTTTACTGTGGCTCTCCACCCCGAGTCCGGGGTTGGTAAAATTCGCCGAACCGAGCAGGGCGACGGCTGACTTCGTGCCGCGCAACATAATCCACTTGGCATGCAGCGCGCGGTTTCCCTCGGCCTTTCGCTCCGGCACTTCTTCTTGCAGCGCTTCCAGACGGGCTGGCACGATTCGCCCTCGTGTAACCGGGAATCCCCTCTTACGCAAACCGCGTAAAAGTGGAAATGGAAACACCGGGCGACTTCGATCCCCCGGCACATCGGCCAAGCAAATGAGCTCAATTACCGTATCTGTCAGCGACACTTTTTTAGCTTGCAGACCCTTAGCGATGACATCAAACGGGGTGGATTTGGCTTTGCCCGAAGGCCAGAACGGTGAACACACACGCCACGACAGCAGCGGCTCTTTCGCCGGCCAAGCGTCCACCAACTCCTGCCAGAGCGGCTTTTCTCCTCCGCCGAACACGACACGGAATTTAGGAGCGGTTCGACTCCGACGCTGCGGAGTCCAGCCGGCAACTGCTGCGACGGCAGCCTGCAATGCATTACGAACAGGCGTTGTAGCGGATGCGCCCAGAACCTCAATCCAGCTAGAGACCGCTTCGGCCAGCACTTCCCGAGGAAGCATTCCGTCAGGACGAAAGTCGAGTACCGAAGCGATTTCCCGTTGGCTGCGGTAGCCATCGTGCGTCAGGTTCGCGGAGGTGATAATCAACCGAACCAGACGCTTGCGATGGATGAGCACCACCTTGGCGTGATGACGCGGACGAGCCACCGGGATTACGTCGATGCGCAAACTGGGACGAATTCCCATGGAGAGCGCGTGAGCATCACAGATCAACGCACAGTAGGCCTCTGCAAGTTTGCGTTCGAGGTTAATGGGCGACACATAACCCCGGTCACGAACGCCGCCGATGCCCAGCAAGGTGGGTAGAAAATCGTGCTCGAAGAAGTTAGGTTGCTCCAGGGACAGGCCGTAGGTAGCCAACACCACAGACTCCATCGGCCCGTCCGCTTCGAGCGCGCGCACGGCGTCCAACAGTGAGTGAGTCGAGGGTTGCGTCTTCTTCGGCATTCTACATGTTACCGGATGACGCACTGTTCGATGAATCGCAACGCGCCGAAAGTACGGTAGGGATGCCGGGGCACGTCATCCCAACTACTCTTACGATCAGAAACAATCAGCCGGTGTCGCAACGCGGTCAGATGAACCCTATCCTCAGACGTTTCACGCTTAACCCAGGGTGCTTTTCTTCCTCCCTTATCAAACTTCCCTTGTTGAACGTCCAGATGTCTGTCGAGAACGAGAGATAACAGGTCAGGCGCGGAAGGGGTCGCTTTTATCTTCGTCAATAAAGCTGCAATCCCCGTATCCATAAGCACCGTCCGGATTTCCTCCGCCGTTTTTCGATGAATCGCGCTGGCTTCATCCAAGCTGGATAGTAATTCCTCGCTCGCCGATTTAGCTGCCGCATAGGCTCTGAGTACATTCGATTGCTTGCCAACTGCTTTCAGGCTGGCCTCTGTCGTCTCGGTCGCGTCGGTTGCAGCCGCTCGCACAGCATCAAAGAGAAACTGGAGGGACTGGTAAAGTATTTCGTAGGGGTGGATGATGACCAGCGCAGCCCGAAGCTGCTGAAGACACTCCGCCGGTAGCTTGAGATACTCGAACCGTTTACTTTGAATTCCCGACAGAATCTTCTTTAAGAGAACGCTTTCCGCATCCTCCCGTTTAGCAGTGGCGGCCAGCAGGCGGAGCATGCTCCACCGGACATCGTCTTCCCACCCGCCCTCTTCGCCCCCCCTGAGTGCTCGCTTGAGATTAGCGGCCTCTTCCCTCGAAATCGCTGACAGGTGACTTCGCCGTCCCCAATTCTTCAATTCCTCAAGTGACAGCGGCTGTTCCTCATCATGCACAGCCAAAGCGCCCGCAGGTTCGGGGAAAGCGTCCGCTAATGCGGCTCCTAGAGGGCGGAGGCTGAGTGATCTCATGGACGCCAGATGACAGTCCTCCATGAACGTGGAATAGGCACCAATTCCGCCGTAGCGGACCTGGTTGGCGAGAAGGTTGAGCGAATTCGTGCGGATGTACTTCTCACGCCCGGACAGTTCACTTAGTCGGCGACGGACGGATTGAACGCCGCGAAGACCGTCGACAGCCGACACGCCCAGCTGCGCTTCAGACGCGGCGAGGCCACAGGCCAGCGCCCAGGCGCGCTCATAAGATTTGATCGCATCAAGTCGCTGCTGCCTGATTCGGACAGGCGTTGCTGTCGAATCCGAATACTTATCTTGAGCCATGCGGATGGCCGCGCAGAGCATGGGGACATACCGGGGGGATGTTGTGATCGTCGTGAACCCCGGGAGAATCTTGTCGGCCAAGGCGATGTAGCCCCGTTGGAAACCGAGAACGTCAATGCTGTTGCTCGCCAGATCGAGTGGGTCATAGGCGGTAAGAAATATGGAAAAGCCAATGGCCGCTGAGCCCGACTTGATACTTATGCTCATTCAATATTCCTTTACTCTTTACCTATCAGTGAGCAGATTAGTAAGCAACGCCGAAGGTGAAAGCTCCGTATCCACCGACATTCCGTCGAAGCCTGTCTCTCTTAGCCCTTAAGCTTTTCGAGCAGCCGGGATTCAAGAGGTAGCACTCCCCGATTCATCTCGAAAAGCATAAATCGTTAATGGGTTGGTCCTTATCATAGGGGCGTTTACCTGAGCAACGTTCTCCACGCGGATGTGAGTTTTACCAACTCGTCATCTTGCCGCCATACGAACGAGCCGGCCAATTGAGCCTGCTCATACGCCCAAGCTGTAACTCGCCAACTCGCCTTCTGATCATGCACGATATTCCTTTCCTGAAAAGCCACAGTCAGTTCTTCTCCGTACATTTCATTTCGCTCACACCACTTCTCCAGGTGCTCGACCGCAGCAAGTCTATCTGCCTTCCTTGTGTTGCAAGCGCCATGAGCAAGGACGAAGTTGTGACCAAAATCAACCGGGTAGCGTGACCAAGGGATGAAGTGGTCGACGTCGCTCCTGTCCTTCAACGGTCTCAGGCAGTAAAAACAGTTGCCATGTTGATACTCGATAAGAATCTGTCTGTAGACCTCAAGTGCTGCCCTACCCGAACCGAACATGAAATCTGAGAGGTCCGATGCGGTACCGAGCAACGACTTGTTCTCGTTAATGCTTCGGACGAATCTGAGCCATGCGCCCCTAACCAGTTCGTGAACTAGACCGTAGAAGAGGCGGAGGCAGTAGCAGACGCCTTCTTTCAGTTCGATGACGGTTTCATCACCCCGCACGCCGACGTACAAGAACTCGAGCTTCTGGCCTCCGACCGTTTGCAGCTTCCACAGGGGCATAACCCTGATTGTTTCAGTGACGCGCCTTTTTAGTGCTTCCCACGCCGGAGGATTCATTTTCAACTGCGCCAGTGAATTGCCATGATCTTCGCGTGCTTTAGAGATGGCGCTGATGACGGCCGCTTGCCTCCCGGTGTTTTGCTTAAGGACTGCTCCGGCCTGGTTACGCCCCGTCGAGTAGTAGGGGACGGCTTGACGCCAATAGTAGGTGATGAACTTTTCGGCCAGTTCAGCGGTCGAGATACGGAAGCGCCCGCCGGCGTCATCGCCCTTCTCCACGCAGACGTCGGCGATGCTCAGTAGGAGCGCGTGCTTATAGGTGGCGACGAAGCTACCCTCCTCCAAGAGTCTCTGGAGGTTGAGCAGGAATCGCACCTGTTCCTCGGCGGCCGGTGGGAGGGCCATGTTCATCGGGCGTCTCGCAAACCTGACTACTGCCAATGGTGTTCGTGCATACGACTTGTGACCAACGCATCATATCAACAGACAGTCGCGCGAGAAACCCCGAGCCTTCTCTAACTTGACTCCTCTTCCCTGCCTCTTACACATCGGCATGTTTAGTGTATTTGGTGTCAGTTAATGCCGAAACCGATCGGTGGTCGGGCTGCTAACGCTGCTGTAAGGAAAAGCTAATCAATGAAAGGAAGGGCGATGGAAGGAAAGGGGAGAGTGAAATAGTGATGTTGGACGGAGCTTGTGTTTCATCACAGAGCCTCGTCTAGTGCGTTAAATCACGTGAGCATTGATTATCAGACGGGATATGACATCGTCTGATAATCAGCAGCGGCTCAGATGGCAGAACTTCAGATTAGCATCTCTACTTTTTCCAGATGAGCTTGAAAATCGCTTGGACGATTTAGAAGGAGATGGAGGCTACATTACCGAAAGTGAACACTTACGAATTTAAAAGTGAACACTGCAAAACGTCATATAAACCATAAGCCACCTATTCTGAAAGTTTACAAAATGAACATTTGACACCTTAGTGCAAAACGTTTCAAAAGCACTATGTGTTCAGTTTTACCCCGCTCATTAATCAGAAACTTCTTAATGCCTGCGGCGGCCCTTTCCGGCATGACTGTAACTACGATCTGGATGCGTCATCGCTTCCTGTTGAGCGCTCTGTATCACATCTGAGGGAACTCCGTAGTTTCTAAGGTTATCGGTCATACGCGCAATGAACGCAAGCAAGTTCCGGTTACCCTCTTCTGCTTGTCCAAGCCTCTTACGCATGGCAATGTCATCCCCGCCTGTAATGTCTCCCCTCTCCACTGACTTCACATACTTCTTCTGCCTCTCACGGGAGGCATTAATCTCAAGCTCAATTTCAGATCCCTCGGACACGTACTTGTAGAAAGTCGCCCGCCCGCAGCCTGCCACATCCATCAGCCGCTCGTCGGTGATCGACTCGAGGCGTTTCTCGGCACTAGGTAAGTACGCACGTATTGATTCAATTATCTCTGGCCTACGGCTTTTTCTGGGCAATCTCGTCCTCCAACTTTTCTCGATTTTACAGTCTATTCAGGGACATAAAAGGTCTGCGCTCTCAACTCCTCAGGCACATATGCAGCCGATTCATCAATAAAGAAATGGAGGTAATCCGCTATACAGCCGATGTGGTTTTTAGCAAAGTACCGAAGAATGAGGTGTGACTCCATGCCTCCCATATACGCAACGTGAATCAACCAGTGGCGTAAGGAGTGTGGGTTAGGCAACATGTTTGTCCTCTGCTTCCACTCATCATGCGTCCTGAAGAGGCCGGTAGGAGTCGATAAATAATTTGAGATCGAGTGGGTTCTAATTGGCTCAACCAGAAGGCGGCAACAATTCGTTGTCCGGTACTGCGACTGTTTAGAGAAGACGATGAAGAGCGACTGCGAAAGCATCTGGTAGGTACCGTCGTCATTCCGCATGGTGTACAACTCCGGCACGCGCCGTGACATCAGCAACGCTTCCAAATCCTTAACATAGAAGTAGCTGTTAGGTCCGACCCCTTGTTGCGGAAGGAGCCCTTGTGTGTCGTGGTTGATCGATCTGTCTTCCTTGTAGCCAAGTAAGGCGATCGCTTCGGCTCTGGTTATAGTATCCCGGCCCGCCACATCTGCCGGAAGTGAGACTCTAGTTGGGTCGTTTTCAAGGACCTTGGTGCGCTCGCGTGCTGCGGCAGTCAATCGTTTTATCCTTGAGATTGATTCACGAACAACAGGCTCCGCGGTCGGTGATATCCATCTGATTCTTATTGCTTTCACCGGTGCCTTCTCCAACCAGTAGCGGATCCCATAGCGGAAAGAATCAGATCCGTCTGACCCCGACGACACTTTTTCCTCTACCTCGCAATCAAAGGGCATGGTGACCAGTTCTCCTATTCGGAGACCCGTTAGTAACAAGATCGCAACTGCGGAAATGAGGATTATTTCCCAATCACTTACCTGACCTGCCGGTGCAGTTGTGAGTAGGTGATAGGTATCAGCTAAAGCTTCTAGGATACCTGGGGCGGGAAGTTTGCGTTCGGCCATGAGCCTTTTTTCAGCAAGAGACATCGACCCTGGCCGTGTCGGTTGTGTCTGTGGGAAATATTCAATGTACCGACATATACCACGGCTGGTGAGAAAGTTTATTAGACACTGTATCCGACCGAGGATGTTAAAGAGCGTTGAAGATTTGAGAGGCTTACCCCGACTTGATCTGTAAGCCATAAGGAAATGTTCAAATGCGAGAATGTCATCCTCTTTCAGTTCGCCCCAAACGAATGATTCAATTTGCCTGCCCTGTTGCGTGGACAGGAAACTCCAGAAAAATCGCGCGGCATGCAATCGAAGTGCATTAACCTCAAGCGAAACAGACGAGAATACCAGCCAGCTCTTGATCACATCCGCGAAATAAGGAGGTAGAGCGTCTTCCAGCCGATCTGAAAAACCCAGACCAATATTCGACGTGAGGGTTGTGAAGCCGAAGTTGATTATGTGCGAGGCACTCGGACAGTCTCTAAGGCGTGCGACATTCCATATTTGTGCGTTAAAACCTTGATCGATGTAGATTTTGGGGAATTTGCCGCGCGCCCGCGCGATGAGTTCTTTGATGCGAATCTCAGACTGGTGTGTAGTCGGGCCTGAGCGTACGCCCAAATCACTTTGAATGTTTAGCAGCCCACCTTGCCGCGAGTGACGGGCAGCGGTGTCCAACTTGAAGACCTGTGCTTCACTGTGCCGCCTGAGCTTCGATGTAATAGGCGGCACGGCATTTGACAGATAGACTTCCGACGGTTGCGCTCGGCCGAGCATTAGATCAATCAGATGTGTAATAACGTAGTCCGTAGCGAGTTGAAAATCATCGGCTATCCCGGGTGAAGTTTCAACGTAAACGTCAACACACTCTGTACCCTTATGACCAAGCATTTCCGCGACGTTTTCAGGAAGCTCACGCCGGGCAATGCGATCACTTGACACGCCGTAGCGGAAACGACGTGCTGTCAAATGTAAGAGTTCATAAACAGGGTCTCCGGGCTCCGAGTGTTCAATAGGAAGACGGGGCGAGCGAAGGTCGGCATCAACGGAAAAAGCTCTTAACCGCCTTGTGATATATTTATTGTAGTTATTAGAGATCCACCAGAATAGCGGATCACTGGGTTTGCCGTCTTGCTTTTGCACATCAAGCAGCAATCGCGCGCACCCTTCTGACAGGGGCAGATAATGATACTCAATGGTGTTACTGGGTCGCTTAATCTTACGCACCCGAAGCCGATACATAACCCTCTTTTGACCACGTTTAGAGTTATCGGTAATGACCTCCAAATCCTGATTTGTTAGTTTGAACATTTGCTTTGGACGGATTACTGTCTCCAATAGTGTCCACACGATTGCCCTATCCCGGTTAGTCCCGGCACCGGCCCGACATGGCTTGTAGATAATGTCCAACTCATCGCGGGTGAAAGGGCCACGCCTTTTATCCCTGCTTTTGACTAGCTGCCCCCGGGCATGACCTTTAATTCCTTTGCCACTAAGGACTGACGCCAGAGCAGCAGAGAAATCGGTGCGACCCGCACCAGACTCAGCCCCCCATATAAAGAACTTGCGTAACCGATTTACTGAATCTCCTTTACTTTTCGATTGATACTCCACATCCAGCCACGCATCAAAAATCTCTTCAGTCAGGTCGGCCCAATCAAAGCTGCGATTGGCAGGCAGCCATTCAATGTGCGCTGACAACCACCGCGCGAAGCGCAGCGCGGCACCCAAGTTATTCAGCGCGGACGCGGGTTTGAGAGGCTTTTTGCTTGCACTCATCCTCTCCAGAACATACAGCTTAACGAAACTCACAGCGCGCAAGGACAGTACCGGCTTCGAGGTGCCGGCAAAAATGACATTGGTAAGAAGAGACCAGTTGAGCACTACGGTTACCTTGCTATGCGGGTCTTCAGGTAGAGCCCACACTTCACCAGCCACGCTGTACTCCCGCCCATCCGGCATCGTTATTGACATTGGCAACGTTGGACTAACACTCAAATCTGATGAGACAAACTTTCCGCGATCTGGTGTTGAAGTCATAGATTTAAGTCCTCCTTCGTGAAAGATGATATGTACTGGCGCGCCGCTTCATCACTTATCATGCGCTTGGCATTTTCAATGTACCGATCCATTGACTTCTCGTTATTCCATCCTCCCCACTCTTTGAGAATCGCTCGAGCCAAAGGGTTTTTACTTCGTAACAGCCAGAGCGCCGCGAATTCCGCCCACGTGTGGCGGAGGCGGTGCCACGAGAGCGCGAGCAGACTCTCTTTTAGCTGCGCGCGCTGGTACTCGTTAAGTGTCACGTCGTTAGCGACGAGACGCGCCGCGTACCACCCGATCTGGCTGATGATGTGATCGGCGGTGCTACTCGCAATCGGTTCGCCGTCGACGGTTACGTAGAGGTAAGGAGTAGTGAACCGCGGATCGTTCCTGCCGAGCGGCGGGGACATATCCCTGTAGGCCAGTATTGACGGCAGGAGTCTCGGATCCATGAGCGGGACTCGGCGCTCGTTCGTCTTCCCGCGTAGCCGCCGCCTCTTCCTCGGGTCCTCCGGGTCATCCTGCTGCCGCGGTATGAGGAAGGTATGCCCTGCGTCCCTGTTAGCCGGGAGGTGGATTTTCTTTAACGTCAGCATCTCCGCCTTCCTCGTGCCGAGGTTCATAGGAGTCTCAAACATAATCCAGTTGCGGTAGCGGGTCTCTTTCGTGAAGACGTTCGGCGGGAAGTTCCCGAACTCGTCCGGGGCAATGGCCCTCCGGATTAGCAACACTTCGTCAATGGTCAGGGGCTTTTGGCGCGGGGATTCGCCTACCGGCAATAATTCCTTTTCGCACTGCCTTATCATCCCGAATATTTTCACCGCCCGTTGATCAAAGTCGAAGATCTCGTTGCCACCGTGATTCGTTGGCTCGACGGCCCATTCTAGGTACTGGCCGGCGGCGAACAGGCGGGTGTTAAAGGTTTGATTACACACCAAGGGCGGATGCGCTACGCAGTCCGCTGATGCCTCATTGCGATCGCGCGTCTCGTAGTAGCGACGAAGCTGGAGGTGCGGGATGAGATTTGAGAGTTGAGCCACGGACAGGAGCCGGCCCGACGTGAGGAAATCTTCGAAAGGGCCAACGCCTTCTGTGGCCTCGGCCCAGTTATAGAGGATGGCGACCGCCCTGAGTTCGTTGGTGAGCGCAGCCGGCCCGATGCGGTAGCGGGTCCGAAGGGCGTACCGCAGGGCGACTGGCGCCGGCAGCCACATCTTGGCGTGGCGGATAACCGGCAGCTCTTCACCGTCGACGTCGAGGCGCTCTACGACCCACATGGTCGGCACCTCACTAGGAATACACTTGGTAATAAACACAGCCCGCCGACCCCACAAGTTGGAATACGCGCTCGGAGGTTCGGGCTCACTTGCTCCCGCGCCTCCGTCGTTGCGACGGCCTGCTCATCGGGCTCTTCCTGCTGCGATATGGGTTCGTGCATGTTGCTCCTGTAAAAGCAACATCTACCCATCGCAGAGAAGACCCGATAAAGTGACTCCGCCGCTAGTTAGCGTTTAATTGTGTTGAGTAAAGGTCTGGGCAACTGTCTTTAAACAGTTGTTCAAGCCCGACTATCTGTAAACAGATAAGTGGGCCTGCACGAGCGGTGTGGGCTGTTCGTTTGACTAAGCCGCAAACAAACAGGGTGCTTGACGGATGGATCTACTCTGTCCTGTGATACGTCTTGAAAAGGAATCTCCGGTAGAGATTAGCTTAGATTTCAAACCGCACTGCGAGGACTCCTGGGTAGATGCATTAATGACTTACGTTTTCCTCACGTGAATCGACTTTCACACGGAGGGTACATAAGACGATTTCAAAAAGCAAGTGTTAATTTCTAATGAAATTAACGAACTCAAATGAGTGATACAGAAACCCACGGGTAAGAGCCGTGACGGGCATCAGTTTCTCACCCTGATACTTCGAAGAATTCCTCAACAAATCCGATGACTTTGCGTCGCTAATCAAAAACTACGCCGCACCAGTCGACAAACCTTTTGACCCTTTTATGTACTCACCGTATGTGCCGATTGGCGCATATATAAGAGGTCATGTCGTTCTCCACTTCTAAACCGGGAGTACTCATCCATGATGAACCTACGTGAAATCAAGTGCTCGGTCAGTACATTGAAACCGAAACAATTAGTGAAACTCGATGTCTGGCTGCACACCCTGCTTGAAGCCAGGGAGTTGATGGAGCGCGAGCGCCAGAACTCCAGGCAGCGTGAAATCTTGGAGGCGAACCAGACTACTCATAAGTCTTACCGCCTTGAGAGCATCCGTTGCGGCAAGAAGGGCTGCAAGTGCGCCGAGGGGAATCTGCACGGCCCGTACTGGTACGCATACTGGAAAGAGAAAGGAAAGTCCCGATCGCAGTACATCGGTAAACGACTGCCGAATGGGATAAAGCTTGGACAAGATGCGGCGGCCCGCGAAGTCCAATAAATCCTATATCAACATCGGATGTCATTGTGCTTTCTTAAGATTATTAGACACTTTCCTGATGCCTTTATCTTCTGTCCCCCTTTCGGCCCATCACTTTGTGAATCAACTCATCTCCTGATGCTCACCAGCCCCCACTGATGACAACCCGCTCACTCAGGGAAATACAAACCCGCCATTGATATTTCTATCTCTTGACCGCCCAGGCTTGGAGTGCCGCGGAGCCGCCTACGGTGCTGATGAACTTGAGCACCCCCGTGGATGAAGAACTCTACTCTGCGCGCTCTGCGCTGAGCCGCTTCACAGGCGAAGACGGCTAGCAGGATTTCTTACCAAAGAAGTTGTACCGTCTCCGTTCGAGATGCTCCGCGTCCGGGTGCATCAACGGGCGCGCCTGTTAGAGTCCGTCTTCTTCCGCTTCATCTCCCATCATTGTACCGCCGCTCCCCATTGAAACAGGATGAGCTTCATGCTCTCCATCCGAATCTCGATGGGTGGTGCCTTCGTCTCACCTGCGGTGTCGCCAGGCTCGATAATTAGCCGATCCTTGCACAGCTTGATGGTGCCTATCTCATGCGTGAAGGAGGTCACAGCAACCCCGCGTTCCACCTTGGAGATATCGTAGAGCAGCATGGAGACTAATATTGTCGAGGGCGCGAGGAACTGCGACAACAGCGCATTGCGCCGCTGGTCTTTACTGGTGAAGATGGCCGTTGGCCGATTATCGCTCTCTGCAACTCGGAAATGCATGTTCGATCACACTGACCCTTTTCATGGAAGTGATCTAAGAACTATTACCCTGATGGCACTAATCGGTTGGCCGGATTGCAGTGCCCCGCATTGTTTCATTGCTCACCCACTATTCCAGCGGCGCGCGAAGATTGCTGCCAGCCTTATCCTGCGCTTATGCTTCGTTCGGTTTAATCATACGCACGTCTTTGATTTCCACCCTCTTCCAATCCGTCACGAAAGCCCTATGGATGAGTACTATATTGTCAAACAGGGCTCCCTCATTCAGAGCCTCCTGAAAGAAGAGACGATCGTCGCTGCCCATCATGGCGAACACCTTGGCAAATAACGCACCCTCCGCTTCGTCCGGCATGCCTCTAATGTGCTCGCTTTCGAGCAGGGAACCGAAATCACTTGTTGTGATACTGGTTAAGAATTGCGCTAAAGCTGCTTCATCTTGCAGCAGCGCCAGCAGCAAGCGATTCTGTCTCTCGGCCCACTCCCAAGGTAAGCCTTCGCCCGTCTCATCCGGTGTGAACTGGTCCGCGACATTCTCAGGCGTGATCTCACTGATGTGGATGTTGACATCGAACACGACTCGACACTTTCTCTCGATAAACTTGCGACTAGATTTCTGGGGCGGGTTTTCGGCCACGGGCTTTTCTCCTGTGATGCGCACCAGGGTAGCTGTAGATAGCCAAATTGATCTTAAAGGCTGAAAGAAGTAATTAAACAGCACACGTACCAGATTACGGTGGAGATGCGGAGGGCAGCGGCTGTGGTGTGCGTGAGGGGACTATTCGTTCATTGGCATTATTGACTGGTGTCGGAAGAGTCGCCGGTGTTGGCAAGTTTAATGTCGGCTGTTTAACCCTTTTAGTAGGTGACGGCGTCGGAGGCATCCGGAGCAGAGGTGCATTCACTGAATAGGGCGTAGTCGTCATCGGCGTGATATTGACGTTGGTCTCCCGCACTGAATTGTGGGAATTGACGAAGAAGAAGATTAAGAGCGCGGTGATAGGAATGAGGATTAAGAGCACCAGCGCGATGACGCCGAGCAGGGTGAAACGTAAGTAAGAGCGTCCGCCTTGCTGTTGGAAGTAGAAGAATGAGTAATCCCTACGGCGGGGCGGCGGCCGATGGTTGCTTTCATGATGTGGTTCGGGAGGTCGCATGGCTTTATTCTCTTCTCACTTGGCCTGTGGCTTCTTGTATAGTCAGAGAGGGATAGGAGGCTTGTTCCTACCCCTGGTATCTTTTATTGTGACTTTGGTTCTTGCCTTGCATCACTGATGAATAACGCAGTTCTACATCCGCGAAAGTGATGTGCGCTGCTAAGGAGTCCAGAAGTTCAAGGCTCACGGCAGATATAGAATGCAGTAACGAGCTAAATGTAATTACATTTAGCTTTAAATGCAAGAGTCAAACCTGTGAACTCCCGTCAGGAGGATTAAACCCCTGATGGGTAAGGCACCTGGTTATAAGCCATCAAGACTTGGGCAGAAGTTCGTCGAGATCCGTAAAAAGCTCGGTCTGTCTCAGAATGGGCTGATCAGACATCTCGGATTAGCCGAATATTTATTTCAGGGGGATATCTCAGCGTTTGAATTGGGGAATCGTATTCCTGATCTTCGAACGCTGTTACTATTGGCGAATGCGGTAGGCGTTTACGTAGATGTTCTGATTGATGATGAACTTGACCTTCCGGAGAAACTTCCTGCCAAGCCGAAGAGTGATGGCATCAGGCGCAAATCATCCCGACAACCGCGTCGTGTAATGCGGTGACGGGCGCACTGTCTTCGTCTTTTAACAATCCGCTGGTCGAATAGCCCCGGAACGCATCATATCCCGGCCGAACTTTCTGTCTAATCTGTCGATCACCGATAGAACTCCTCCATCATTGGGCTTTTGCCATAACGGCGTTCAGTTGAGCAGTGTCCGCCGTTCGCAGTCGCTGCCCGGCTGCTACGACTTGCCGCAGATGGGATTCGCTCTCCAACCGTTCGAACTTAATCATCAGGCTCACTGTCGCCGGCATCGTCCGATCGTTCTCCGCGAGGCCCACCGCATAGTTATAACAGTCGTCCCAGAGGATGTCTTCGGCCGATTTGATCAGCCTCCACCGCTCGATCAGCTCCAGTACGGGACGTCTTCTCCCTCCTGGAGGGCTTGGACGTGACTGTGGAACTCTACGGGGGCGCGGTCGTGCTGTGGCTCGAAGGCGAATTGCGGCGCATCCACATCCGCCGCTTCTACCACGTTACCTTCCCCACCGAGGAGGAGGCGCGGCACGCCTTAATGCGACTGTGGAGGGAGATCGAGAGGCTGGAGTCCCTGCCACGATTGAATTGGTCGCCGAGTGCTGGTTTGAAGCCAGTCGCTGAGAGTCTTTCCTTCCAACAGCAGTTCAAATGGACATGTCTGGCTGGAGTTACGATCACTGGGAAGGTGTTCCTTTACCCACCCTCACTGGAAAAGCGGGCGCGGCTGGGCGTCTACACGCAGCACTTCGGCACGGTGGAGGTCAACAGCAGCTTCTACCACTGGCCGCGTGAGGCGACCCTCACGAACGGAGGTGTGCGCTCCAATCATTAAACGAGTCGCGTGCGGCCACGGGTTAGACCGACGCGGGTGCCAGAAGCGCTGTCGGGTGGGACGTCTTGACGGGTATTGATGGCGGACTCGTAGCGCTTGGCAGCGAATGAATCGATGCACTTCTAACGCACTGTGTGCCACTTTACGGTGTCGCCGCATTCCCCGGCCGCCGCGCGCAACTTTTCGGTGACCAAGTGGTTCTTAGACGTGACTTGAATCACCAGCGTGTCGATTGCGCGCGTCAGCGGTATCATCAGCCACCGTAGGGCGAACTCGCTTGCCGCTGCGGCTCGATCGAAATACGTCTCCTCCGCCTCTTCGGGCGTCGGCTCGTAGTAGGCCGCCTTGTGATCGTAGAAGAGATCGAGTGCGTAGTTGACTACGATCCATCCCTCCAATCCGCGGCAGGAGTCATACTGCACGATCCGTAGCTGCTCCAAGTCATTGGGGCAACTCTCCCGTACGACGTCGTCGACGCCGTCCCACACGGCGTAGCCCCACTTCTTAAACGTGTCTCCGACTTTGGAGCGGCGCCCGCCGGGGCCTCTATCAACGAGTTGCGGGGGCACACAGAAGAGCATGTCGACGGGGAAATTGTTGTCCGACCGGTTTTTCTCCATCAGCCGGGTGTGGAGGTCCCTGTCCCCCGCGTACTTTCCCTCGATGATGAGCACACGGCCCCCGTGGACGTCGAGGTTGGGCTCTATGTCCAGATCCCCCATGCCGATGTGGCGCGCGAAAGTCTTGACGAAGCCACAGATATTCGCCTTTAGCCGGAGGCTTTTGTGAAGCGTGATTATCTGATGCTTACGCACACTTTCGCTCTCGCGCCAGTTGATGTGCTTGTGGGTGCGGATGAGTTGGTCGATACCGTCCGCCAAGACGAAGCGGTGTGGGTCATAGAAAGAGAATAGAATGTCCCGCTCATCAATAGGCCAGTCCTGTGATTCGTCGACAAACACGTAGTCCCAGTCCAGATCGTCCTTGCTCTGGGATATGACCACCTCTGTGTCTGCGGCACTCGCTATGGCCAGCAACTCCAGCGCCTCCTTCTTGTAGGCAGCGTACCTTGCTTCTTCAAGGAAATCGCGACAGGGCACGGGCAGCACCTTGAGGCCCTTTTGGCCCAGCAGTCTGAGCATGAAAGAGTGCACGGTTCTGATCTCGATCCTATCTGTGATGCCCATGAACTTGAGGATGCGCTTGATGTCCGCTACCAGAGCCTTGTTGTATGTCAGGATCAGCACCCTAGCACCCCTATCCCGATAGAGGTCGTGCGCCAATTTGAGGAGGTAGACGGTCTTGCCAGTTCCGCCGCGCCCGCGCACGATCAGGAGCTGCTCGCCGAACTTTTCGCCGTACTGCTGGCCCCTGAGAATGCGCTTACTCACCTCCTCCATGCGCCTGCGATCCAGGTTGGATGGGATGAGCTTGCGGGTGAAGATATCGGAGGCGCGGGCGATACTTGCGAACCTTTCAGCGTTTGTGGCGCTGACCTCCCACCGGCCGCCCGCGCGGCGCGGCCCTAGGTTTGTTAGGACGCGGCGAAGAACCGTCTCCCAAGTCGCGTCGCCTCCGATGATATTGTGCTGGATGGCGGGGAGGACGCTCTCGGGGCAGTTCCGCAGCCAGATCAGCCCGGTGATCCACGGGGGCGAAATCCCATTGGCCTTCATGTACTGGCGGAGAGAAACCGTTTGGTTGAAGCTCTGGTCTGTGGCTGATTTTATCCCGTCACTATACCTAACCAAGACGTTGGAACCTTCGAATTCGACTTGCTCCGGCCGGTGGAGCTTGACCTCAAACGTCAGGCATAGGTTGCGGAAGTATACCGGCTCGATGCCGGAGCCCGCCTCCCGCGGGGCATCAATCTTGTAGTCCCAACCCAAGTTGCAGAAAACCAGTAGATCAATGTCGCGCGTGGTGTGCGTGCCGAGGCACTTGGCCGCCGGGATGATCTGTATGTGGTCGGCCCTGCTATCCTGCACCATGCCCCACTCCGCGGCGATCATGTCCCGTAGTTGCAGCGCCGCCTCGTACTCGTTGCTGTGTCCGGACGTGTCATCGACGTTATAGATGGTGATCATCAGCGCGCCTCAGTTTGTTTCCACACTACGCGTCCAGCGATCTAGACATAAGCGGTGGAGGTAAACGGGTGTCAGCCGCATCGCAGGGCTACACACTCGGCAGACTAACACATCGACTTGAAAACGCTGGCCGCGCGCAGCGACTATACTTGCCACACGGCCCGCCTCCCGCAACAATAACTCGATACTGAATACCCTCTTCGTGGGCATCGCCCGGGCTACGGCATTAGGGATAGCACTCGACGTCCCGACCGGGGATCACTAAAGATTTGCGGCATGTCCAATTGATACTGCGAATTAAATCGGAATTGCTTTGACTAGGCCCGATTCAATGATCTGAACTATTAAGGTTTCTAAAGCCGATGCAACTTTACCTGAAATCCCTACTCCTACCTCTAAGTGAGTAGCCATGCCATAGCTGGTCAGATTCGCGCTAGCCAGAACAGCCCGCTTATCATCAGCTACAATAAGTTTCGCGTGGAAAATTAAATATCCTGATCCGCGCTCGATGCGGGGCGCACTAAAAGCACGGATTTCAGGCACTTCACGTCGGAATACCTGTAGGGCCGCCGATGTAGATGACCCAATTTCGTCTAAATCATGCGAGATTAGATAAACAGTGACCCCACGGCGTGCTGCACCGCCAACAGGACCGACTAGGAACTCGGCACCTGATTCGTCTAAAAATGGGCTAAACAGATAAAGCCGTTCGCACGCGTCAGAAATCACTGAGGTCATCAGTGCTGCAAGAGAACGAGGAGGAAGGCCACCCTGGATATCTAATCCGGTCGGTAATGTCCAGGCTAATTCAGGTTCCGGAGTCACCACTATTCGTGGAGAGACAGCAGTGGCTTCAAGGTAAATTTCGAGGTGGTCAGATAACCATGCTAAGCCGTTCTGATCAACTCGTCCACATTCCTCGTTAGCTACTACGTCCGCCCGGATAATCGTACCGGCCGCAATTAATTCGCCAAAGGCTAGATACTCGCGTCCGTCCGGCACCACGCCTCGAAGCCGTGCCGCAGTAATCTCGGTCCCAATAAACTTCTCAATAGTGGACGTGAATGTCTTTAGCTGCTCGGAGTTGTTGTCGAGGATTGATGCTAGGATTGCGACTGACCTTCCTTTACCCATTCCGGCACTGCTCCTTAAGTGGTCATGGTCCAATATCCAGCGGCGACTTCTGGCAAGCCAGCAGCCCTTCCTCCGGTTAAAGTTGCTCGAGAGAGAAGATCGTTGAGTGCTGGGCAATTGTGCTGACGGTGAAGGCAGCCGGCACAGGAGGCTCCTTCGTCCTGGCAAATAGGATTGTAAGTACAGGTGAACGCGGCGTTTCTGGTGTCTTGTAGCCACCCAAGCAATCGCTGCTCAAACATAGTTACCATGCCGCCTATTGTGAAGGAACTGTAGTTGTTCGAGTGTATAACTATCGTCAAGGAGTCGGGCAGAATGTACTCGCCGACGCTTTCGGGATCGAAGCCGCTCCACTCAATCCGTCCGAGAAGCAGATGACTGATGGTGTGTAGGAGAATAAGAACAGCTTTTTCCCCTGTCGGTAATTCAGCTGGTACGCTGAACAATCCTTGAATGGAGCTAAGCCCTTTCAGGTGCTGGCGGCACCACGCCCAACTTTCAAAACCTGGCTCGGGCTCCGGACCAAGAGCCATTTTGTTCTTGATGAGCCATTGGGCTACACGTAAAGGGTCAAGCTGCACCATAATTGCTTCAGTTTCGGAAGTCACCACATAGAGAGGTGTCTTCCCTCCCTCACTTCTAGCTCGACGAAACGGGCGAATGTGTGCTTGGCCCGACCTACTACTGGTGCCTTGTGGCCTATTATCGACCCTGCTGTATCCGGCTGCGGCTAGAGCCAGCGGGAAATTTGTAATGCATTCTATTGAGCCAATCCCTAGCACGTTACGGGCGTAATCTACCGCTGTTTCAACATCGTATGCTCCGGCGCTGTCCCCGCGCTGACGTGCATTTTCTGCTGCCTCCTCTGGCTTTATGACATCAAGCGTATCGCGAATGGCAACGCTCTCTAACAATGAGCGGCTCGGTTCAGCATCTGTTCCATCGCCAATGAGTTTATCCACTTGGTCGATAATCTCATCACCAGGAAGCCTGGTGTCTTTAGTAAGCATAGCGGCCAATTGCTTGGCCGTTTCGGACTCTGGGTTTTCACTTAGAAGTTGCTGCACTAGTGCCCGCGCCCTATCGTCGGCAACAGGATTTCCGCTGGAAGATTCCCGTCGTGCTGCTAACTCTGTAGCCTTTTCACCCAACAAGTCCCATAGTCGGGCCAACAGAAGCCCCGTCGAGCGAGGGTCATTACGTAACTTGGCTATTAAACTTTCCTGCAAATTCACGAATGAGACGGCATGGCTGTATAAGACTGACGTGTCATTCGTGCGGACGTACCGCATGTTAGGATCATCAGCCTGCCGACCATAAGAACACCCGCACGGTGACTGCCTCATTCGACTTATCATAGCCCCGTTGCATGAAGTGCAAGTCCACCAGGACGTGATGAACCTCCCCGTATCATGAAATCTCACGTTCCTTTGCTTGTGAACTTGGCAGCTCGGGACATACATGGAACTTAGCTTGCCGCAACCGTGAATCATCACATAAGGCAACTGGCGGTATGTTCCTTCGCGGCAACTTGTACACACGGGCTCGCCTTTAATTTCTGATAAGGCATTTAGGGAATTAACGTGGCCGCAATTATTACATTGCACAACAAGTGGAAACGGCTCGAAATCAACTCGGTCAGGGACCCCGACTTGGTATTCCTCCCATTCCGTAACTGGGTTGGGGAAATCGGCCGCGCCGCTTTGATCCCACTGTTTAAGCAGCAATTGCAGCGCGTTCTTGAGAGCTTCGATGTTCAGTTTGCTGGGAGCCGAAACGGCGACGTCAGTCACTCGGCAGATACCAAATCGGTCGTGCTCAAATACAGCACCGGGAACATAGCGGTAAAGGATCTGAGTGCGGCTACGGCTAAAGCTCATAACTTTTCCCTTTATTGTAGAAATGCAACCATCACTGACGATCAATCCATCGCAACATAAGCCATGTATTTTCGCGAGCATCAAAGGGGACTGGATCATCTACATCCCGTAAGGAAGACATAGGCTTTCGTGTCAATGCATCTGGAACGCGGTCGGCTGAGCCAGGGGCGCGGAGGCTCCTCATCTCAACTCGGAATCTTTCCCTAACGCGCTCTTCTAGTGCAGCTAGTAGTCCAGGAGAATAAACAACATTACCCACGGCGAATGCTTCGAGCATCCTATTGCATAAATCATTCTCTGTAAGCAAGCCATCGTCCAATGCGCGGGTAACTGCATTTACCCTTGCCAAGTCCTTGCCAATCTCTGGGGCCCAATAAGCATTCAACATGCCTGCCAACATTCCAGGCATTGTTCTCTCGACGGCAAAGCGACTGAAGCGGTTTATTGGAACCGGCTCGACCAATCGATCCATATTCTGGTGATAGGGAATGAACCGGTGGTAGAGACTTTGATCTCGCAACAGCCATGGGGAAAGCGCCACAACTATGATCCCTACGTACTGGCGACCACTACGGCTGGATGATTGAATGTATTCGGCAGTTCGCCCAGGCATTCCACTCATCACCATAAGGTTAAACCGAGACACATCGACTCCATGCGAAATCAAACTCGTACCAACCACTGCATCTATCCGTTTCGGATCCGCCGCATCTGTAGGTGGACGCTCGAGCCTATCGACTGCATCCGCTATTTGATCCATAGTTGAGTTGCTACTTAAATAAACTGACTCGATCTGACGAGTACCTATTCTCGGAACTTGTTGGCTAATGGAATCATCCAAAGAGCGCTTGATGCGCCCCCCGTCAGGCTTAGAACCTACGTAGGTTAGGGTTGTGTCGTAGTAATTCAAAAGAGCCAGCACTTCTGCCTCATTTTTGGCGTCGTATAGGCCGACTCTCGCAGCCACAGAAGTAGGGCCTTGGTCTTTTAGCTGTTGATATATGTTGCGTATCTCCTCGTGCAAGAAGGAGAGCACCCGCATAGAAGCATCAGGGGAGCGTAAGAACTGTGAGCGAAATGCCACATACCTGCGCGCAACTTTAACGGTATCTCCTTCTCTGGCGTACTGAGTGTAAAACGATTCACCCAGCTTATACCCTCGACTTGGGAATCGCCGCGCGCGTAGCCCATATAAGTGTCTAGTCTGCCGGTCAACGCCCTCGACCGTTGCAGTAGCTGCTAAGATTTTGGAAGGCAGCCATGAACGTTTTTCGCACGCGACAGACAGGGTCTCGTAGTGACCGGCGAAAGTTCCCAACTCTTCGCGTAACAAGTGCAATTCGTCTTGGATTTGCAGGGCCGGAACAGGATCATGGAGTTGCGACGATCCCCGGTCGGCCTCTTTAACATCACAACCGAAAACTATGCAGTAGCGTCCGCTTGCGTACCCGTGCTTTGGACACCGCCAGCCCGCCCCGCCCCACAAGTGTGAGAATTGTTGCCGCCAGGCAACAGACGCAAGTTTATCAACCGTTCCGATTAGTACTGATGGTAAGTAGCGATAGATTTCATCGTCTGAGACGTAGATATTAAGATCGAGCCGACATCCTTGACATACATGGCGTATTCGCAACTGAAGAGTGTCGACTTCGACTTCAACCTTCGATTCACTACAACGTGGGCACACTCGCGTGAGGCGTAACTTGTCGCGAAGCTCCTTCCGCGCTGTTAACTCACTGAGTTTCCATTGGCCGGCCCATGATGTATTCGCAAGTTGATTCGGCGTACTTCCCTTGCCGACAAAGTACCCTAGGGTAATTGGATCGGAGTTTTCGGCTTGGTCGCCTAGCAATGCCTGGCGTTCTTGCTCAGTCTCGTAAAGGACACGTACGGCACGCTGCAACTGTTGTACGCTCAACATGCGGAGCGGAAATCGTAACCAAGCCGTAACACCAGCCGTTTTACCGCGTAAGCGGTCATATAAAAGGGCGCAGGCGATCAACCCGAGATATGCTTCGGTCTTTCCGCCACCGGTCGGAAACCATAAGACGTCCGCATAATCAAGGGTTTCAGAAGCTACGGTTTTTTCTCGGACAGCAAGGGATACGAGTTGGGTAACGATAAAACCGAGTTGAAAGAGACGCCATCGGTCGATGCCACGAGGTGCGCCTGCGCGCTCGAACACCCTGTGCATTCTTCTGAATGCTTCCAGAAGTCGCGGATCCTTCTCAAGCGCATCAACTCCTGCTAAGTATCTATTGATCTCAGCCTCAAACTCAGCCAGATCATCTTGGCAGGATTCAAGCTCGGCACCATCTAGTCCAAGCTCATGGCTGCGGAGCTTTTGCTCCCAGTCAGCAGCATAATTGGACATCCTGGTATGAATCTCACGCAGAAGGGGTATGGGGTCCGTCTTTAGAACGTCAAAAAGGGCTGGCGGGTCGTCCTTTGTAGTCAAGCGCGGTTGATCGTATTTAGCCAAGCCCTGTGTTCGAATAGTAGACTGGTTGAGATCAACATCTACAGCGCACCCTTGCCCTATGGCCCAAATGCGCGGATCGTATTGGTAGTCTTTAGGTGCCGAAACAATCTCAACTGGGACAAACTCACCACTCTCTAAACGACATATAATCTGAACATCGATTAAGAATCGCGCTGCATTAGCTGATGTTGTTTTCTCAGCTGGCGTGCCATTCACAACGTAGGCTCCTATCCGAAGCTTATTACCTTGCATTGCTGCGGTCCGGATATCTAGGTAAGCAGAAAGTGGAGGCAGGTCAATTTCGTGGTTTCTCAACTTAGCTATTGCTTGATTATAGGAACTCTCGTTATTAAGTGAGGAGCTAGCTACTGTTGAACGGGCTAACTTACGCCAGACATCAGGCAATTTCTTTTCTGCGTCTAATATTTCGTTAATTTTTGCGGCGAAAGGGTCCTTTACTAGCTCCAGCTTTCTGTCGGCCCTGAGTTCTATCGGTATTGGCTCAAGGACAATGTCATGGCGAACATACCGATCACGAATTGAAATCGCTCCTCTACCGGCGACAGAAGGAGTAATGCCGTTGCCCTGTCCCTGTCGTATTTGCTGACCCCAATTCGGAAACCTTCGAGTATAAATTGAGAATCGCACATCAAAATTTAGCCGGACGGTGCCATCTTCCGGCAGGGAAACCATAAACTCCACACCAAGGGCTGATGGCGCGCCGCGGCGATTGAGAATGTCCTCATGGTTCAATCGTTCCGCATCTTCATTTTCTATGTCAGGCTGCTCATCCTTATCGGAGGTGGCAGCATCTCCGGATGTGCTGGAGTTTGATGAAGTACGCGCGGCCACAGGTATGTTGCCACCAGCCGATGATTCGTCATCAGCGTCGGGAGCCTTATCATCTCCCTCAACAGTTTCATCAGGCTGGGACATCGCGTCTCCGGTGTTCCGCCATGGCGCTAGAACGCCCAAGTGATATTTATCGCCCGGAAGGTGGTCTAGACATTCGGTTTCGCTCCGCCCGGCCAAATAGGTTTCGAGTCGTTCTAAAAAGTATGTGGTAATAGCCATTTGATCACGGTACGATATACTCATTATTCTCTTACCTCCGTCACAGGCGTGCTGAACTTATATATACGCCGCGTGTCCTAGCAACCATTGATAAGTTCAACTCTTTCCACAGCAACCAGTTTAGCTGCAGCCAAAACATCTTCAATTGCGATATTAAGAGTATCTCCAAGTAATTGCTCAGGTTGATCAGTTACCGCAGCTTGGCGCACCAGCGCACGAATCAAACGGCCGTACTTCCGCCGCATCCCGCGTATATGTCCTAGTGCTGTGCGTACTTGAACTTTATGTGTTATGGCTGCTTTATCGCCGGAGATCTCAATCAGTCGGTACACGTTCTCCTCATCCTGAGGTCCCATTGTCCCGATGAACCATGAACGGACAGCACCTTCACTTATGGAGGCACCCATATCGACAAGTCGCTGATACAAACAGGTATAACTTGCATTACATGAACTGAGAGCAGATGTTTTTGCCAGCTCCCAAATGCTTAGCCATACACCCAGCGAGGCATAATCAGGGTGAGACATTTCAAGGGCTTCGACAATTCTGTCAAAGAGCCGCACGTGTTGACTGTCATCAATAAGGATAAGGACATCACCAGACTCAAGTCGCTCGGCTTCCCGCTCATCAATTTCGTCTGTAACACGCCGGTAGACATCAAAGATATAGCCTCGCGATACCGTTAGTGTCTCACCACCCTTTAGCACCACACAAACACCGGAACCATGTGCGTCTACAACATTAAATGGGCGAGAACTCTGTCGTCTGTCTGAAGACATCGATAGCGGCGGGACGAAAGTCGGCTCATCAACATCCCATACCCACCCGGGGCTGAACAGGGACTCCGCAGATACCGCTGTTGGCAAGCGTTGAGATGATTTGCCCGTTATATCAACCGATTCGACTTCGAGCGTTGCACCTACGGAAGCCTCATCGCTAACAACTTCAGCAGTCTGGTTCACGACCCCTAGTGTTTTAAGCACTTTAAGGCGTACCTGTTCAGAAGAATTAAGCACAATCCGATCAAGCACAGCCTGAACAATCGCCCTCTCTATTGCAATCTCGTGCGGATATACCAAGACGCTTCCAGTCTGCATAGCCGCATCGAGGAACCTCCAGCGTGTGGTTTGGGGCCCAGTCATCAAGATGTTACCCGCACGAAGCCAGTTTTGATAGGCTACGGAGCGATTCGTCGCTACTGTCAGACCTCCGGGATGAAGATGTTTGTGGAGATCAGTGCAAATATGGGTCAATTCCCGCACGAGAATTTTGCCTTCCAGCTCGGTCGGGCAGGTTATAACTAGCGGTCGTTGAAAATTGCCCTGCGCGTATTCCTCGACAGCCGTAGCGACCCCCCAGAACTTGGCTGGCTCTCCCCCCTTCAAACTCTCATATGCCGCTACCAAACAATCAACCAAAGGCCTCCATTCGGAAGAAAACATTGCTCCGACTGCGCCCCTCTTATCGTCGCCAGGGCGCACGGATGACAAGTCATTGATATGCTCTTTTAGCGGCTTGGTATAGTAATGATTGGAAGCATGCTGCTCGTAGATTCCGAGAGGAACCGTCAGGTTAGACAACCGATGATAGAGACCCCATGCTTGAAGAAGAGGTAGCGGAGGCCGGCTTGCGACAGTCCTAGAAAGCGCGTTTAGTTTGAGTCGAACTCTTTCGAGGGCATTGTCGGTTTCATCGCTATAACAAACAAGAAGCTTACGCCGCCACACACATGGATGAAGTTGGTCATCACCTCCATCCCATAATGACTTTGCCGAGGAGATTGATTGAAAGTCCCAGTCCCAACGGAGCCAGCCGGTAAAAGAGACCGAGCCGAATTCATAAGCAAGCGGCATGATTACAATCTGAATTGGTGCTTGAGCAATAACCGGGTCTGCAAGCAAGTCGCTTAAACGCTCCAACGTAAGAGGGTGGGAAGCGTCAATCACTACAGCGCCAGTACGAATCGTAGAAGGGAACATATTCCCTGGACGCGGTGGCGCAACATAGACTTTAGGCCGCCCTCGCCCTGCGGAGGGCTCGGCATTGCTCGCACGGTCGACTTTCCAAACATCATGAAATATATCTACGCCTTCGACTCGGATGTCACGTAAGTCCTGAAGCGCTAAGCCGGTTTGTCGGGTAACTACAACTAACTCTCCTCGGATCATGTCGCCTGGGAACGGCGAAATATGGTCAGCTAAAAGCGCCCCAGTCGCGGCCGCTAGAGCCATGCGCGCACTTGGGAAGGGATGCTCGAAAGCGATGCGAACTTGACTGCGCACGGCCATCATCGCAAGGCCCAGCGTTATACGCTCATCTGCTTGGAGAGGTATATTATCGGCAAAACGAATCCGCTTTGCTTGTAATGTCCAAGCTAAAGGTGCGTAGTCTTCTGCCGCACGCTCGATCCAGCTACTCCACATTTTTAGTCAAATTGTGAGGCTATTAAGATACATCTATTAGCGATCTTTCGTTCTCAACGCGGTGTAAAGCTCATCCTCGAGTCGGTTCCATGAATTAGGTCCGGCTAGACGACGCCCTGTAGATTCCACCACCCACTGACCAAAACGAACGAGGAGGAGATCGCCACTGCTAATCGAATGGTTAAGCACCAAAAGCCGGCGCTTAGCTGTTTCACACCGTCGGTCAACGCGCACCCGGGCATCCCGAAAACTGCTGTTTGGGCGTTGCTGGCCAATTGCCCGACAGAAGAGCATAACGTCCAATGTCGAAGGATGTTTAGTCCATGCTTTAGTAAGAGTCTTCGAGGCTTCGGCCTGTGCGACTTCAGCGCGGTAGCAAAACATGCCGGCATCTTCGAGTGATCGCGCTATTGCTATCCATGCAACAGGATCTGTACTGCGGAAACTGAAAGCTAGCACGCCACCCGGACGTAGTACCGTAGCACATCGTCGCCAGATTGCCGTGAGGGTTTGGCGAAACATTCCTGCGTCTTCGCTTTCGACCGCGTCCTCGGCAGCCTTGTGCATAACAGCGGTCGCATCTTCAATTAGCCCGCATGTACCTAAGAAAGCGACATAAATTTGGGCTAAATCTTGGTAGAAAATCTTTGAGAAATAAGGTGGGTCAGTGACGACAGCGTCGACAAAGTGTTTTGGTAGCCGAACTTTAGCAGATGAACCGTGGTATAGGTAGCAACGTTTATCCTTACGCGACAGTTGTACAGGGTTAGTAGCTAAGAGTGATTCGGTCATTATAGCTGGCAAAATGCGAGTTCTAAAAACACGCTGGAGCGTGCCTGAAGCTTCTTTTGGGCCGAGAGAATTATTCTCCAAAGAAAGCAGCGCAGGGCGCAAGACATGATGCGCAGCAGCTTGCCGGACTGCTCCTCCCATCCTCGCCCCCCTGAAAGAGCAAAGGGTGCTCATAAAATCAATTGAAGCACTAACTGTCAAAGCTAGCCATGGCCTCACGCTTAGATCTTTCTCACTTTGGATATATTTAATTAGGCGCGACAATAGGTTTAAATGCCGCGGAGTGAAAAGCTCCGCCCAAGACTTATAACCCCACGCGAGTATTTGTTCGGTTGTTGGCCCACGAAGGATAGGGTAGTCCAAGGGGCGCTCTTTATTGCTTGGTTTTGAGACACCGTGCGCCTGATCAGCCGTAGGTGTAATAAACCGCCGGCCCCCCATTTTTTCTTTAATAGCAACTGCCACGATTTTTTCGCGCGGCCCACCCCCCGAATGGGCGGCTGGTCCCGGAAGAAAGCGGAAGCAGCAGGAGGGGCATACAGCCATTCCGCTTTCAGCTATAACCCCTTTAGACGAGTAGTATCTTTGCCTACATTTAGAGCATCGATGACGTTCTCTCAGTACATTATCAACTTGACCACACTCAGGACAGACCGCATATCGTTTGAGGCTGTTCGCCTTGTCGCTAAGAGTCCCGATAATTCTTTCACGGAAAAGTTCTACATCGACATGACACGAAGGGCATGCCACGATTTTAATCCAGAGTGCAAATTGAACGGGAACCGACCCGTTTGAACTCTCAATTACCCATTGAGAGTTAACGTCAGAACGACCGTACTCCAACATGCGTTCGAATGATTTTTCTAACTCCTGTCGATCAACCGTTGAAAGTGCGGTTTTAACGGCAAAGAATGGGATAGGACTAACATCCCCGGCAATAACATTACAGCCAGCGGCAAGACCTGCGCTGACAAGGCTTCCCATTCCCATAAAGGGATCGTAGATAACGGGTGTAAGACCCTGCGGCGGGCCGGCGTCTTTAAGCGCGGCGTTTACTAATACGGACGAGGTTACCTGTAGGCGTCTGGCCCACCATTTATGGACGTAAGGGAGCTTACTGTGTAGCCGCCGATTCCGTGATTCTTCGGTAGCCGCCTTGTAGAATGCTGGCTGTGAGAATGCGCTAGCTGACATTTGATATGTTTGATCAATTCTAAGAGCGAGATAAGACCCGAAAGAAGAGAGTAATAGTAGCGTGGTAGTGATTGTCTTCAACGATCAAGCGCTCACCTGCTACCAGAGCTGACCTATCTCACTCACCCGAGACCTACGTTAAATAGGGATCGTCTAGCCATCGGGCCTCTTGATTATAGTCAGGAGAACTCTGATCCTTCTCACTACAGACTTGCCAGATCATCGCTGTAATGTGAACGGACTTAAAAGAGCTGACACCTCAGATGTCGAATACCCAGCACGTGAACCCACGGTCAACGCTTGAGACATTGTCACAACATAAGTATCAGCTTGAGATAGGGTAAAACCAGATGACTTCAGTTCCTTAATGATTATATCTGTCTTTGCCTTAATTGCTTCAATGATATTTTCGGCATGGTCATATATGCCAACTGATTTCTTGCAGACTAGTATAGCGTCCAGAGTAATAGGCTCTTTGGTTGCTGACTTTGGGTTAGCGCCTTTCATCTCCCCGTAAATAGGATGTGTAGCGGCAATTTGAAAGCCGGCTTTAGTGATCGCCTCGTAGATTGCAAGCCATCCTTCATTGCGCGAATGATGGAAGCTGAAAGATAAAACCCCATCGTCCTTTAGGACGCGATGACACTCACGAAACACACGAGCCAGCTTTACTGCGAAACGCTCTGGATCACGGCACTGAACTTCATGGTCGTGTGATGAGTCGGGTGCCGAGAAATATCTATAATCTCGTTTGAGGACAGGAGCGAGCCAAGCATAAAAGAAATCACTCAACTCACTGTAGTGAACAAAATCGAAGTACGGCGGATCAGTTACTACAGCATCTACACTCTTATCAGGGATAAGGAGTTCTGCCCCATCACCATTTAGAACCATGGCCGCTTTAGGTGTGGCAGCAAACTCAGCCCATTCACTCGTTACTGTAAGATTTAGCTTAGTGCTGCTCGTCAGCTTGGCACTGCCAACGACCTTTGTATCGTTGAACAAGATTTCCGAGTCGCCCACTTCGAAAGGAGCGTCTAGATATTGCTTGGCCTTGAGTAGTCGAGAGCGAAAAAGTGTCGAGAACGCACCGCTACTTTTCTCAGTCCCCCATACGTTGTTTTCTAAAACAGCTCGCTCAGGCTTGAGAATATGATGCGAAAAGAGAGGACGCACAGCTCCAGTCCCCTCACCTTTGAAGCTGCAAAAAAGATTGTTGAACTCCAGGGTGCTGGAAAACAGACATAAGAATTGATTACGAATCGCTCTATCTTCGATCAGCAAAATCCGACTTAATAGAATTCCAAGACAAAGGAGTTGACGCTCATTAAAGAAGTCGCGCCAGTTATGGTAGTTGTAGCCCCTTGCCTGATTTGTATTGTGCCCTAGCCTCACCGCCATATCAGGTAGTGGCAGACTTTTCTCTCGGAGTTTGTTTCGTGCCTTCATGAGCAAATCGAGATCATAAGGGCTGGGGCTTAGATATATCTTCGTACCGTTATTTTTTAGAGCCATCAGAGCGTACAGACGGTGTTCGGGTGGGCGGCCACTTGCTAAGACTAAATCTTTAATTTTATATGTTGCTCCAGATGAAGTAATGACAAATTGCCCTTTGACGGGACCTAATTGTGGGTTGAAGCTGTACGAACAATTTCCACACACCATTTCAGTCGCGTCATAGCGACCGATGTTAATGTTCCAGCATGAAGGGCAAATTATCCTCGCAGTAGGCTTTTTCTTTGGGTAAGCATCTTTGCTAAATACATAGGAACTGAATAAGGGCACGATCTCGCCCTGCGGCGTAGTTACTTGCTTGACCCAGAAGTAATAAAGAACTGCGATCTCTTCGTTGCTGTCTGGGTCAAGTGTTTTGTAGTAGTGGCTGACTTCCTGCTTGATGTCTGCCTCAATTTCGGTAAACACATGCTTCAGCTTGCTTATATCGACACTAGTAAGTGACTGCGTAACAATGAAAGTGCTTACTGGATTTATGTCAGTACCAATAGGCTTGGCACCGAGCTTGGCGCACTCTCCCAGTGTCGTGCCACTCCCCATAAAGGGGTCGAGCACGACTTTACCAGCGAAATTATGATGCTTATAAAACTCCTCCCAAATATCAACGCCCGAGTCAGCAAGTGCCCCTAGTATTATCGCTCTAAAAACAGAGCCGAGCCGCTGCGCCCACCATTTATGAATGTGGTAAATCGGCCTATGTACTTCCTTACGCCAGCTCTCTTGTTCCGCGAGTTGGCTGATTTGCCTGACGGGAAAACCACGCTCAATAGCCCGCTCTTGCTGTGGAGACTCACGGCGTTGCCTTCCCTGAGCATTAGTATTGATGACGGTTGCGCTCATTATTCACTAGCGTCCAAGACTATCTCAGTCGTGTTGGTACTCATTGAGACGGGCTTGCCTCCCTGCCCTCTAAGACGATAACCGATGAAGTGATGCTCTTTCCTCGCAGTAGGATTAGGTACTGTCTCTGAAACCAGCGTGTTTTTTCGTAAATCGAACGTATAGCCGACAACAAGCTCTGAGCACTCGGTTCTTGTAAGCGTGCCTACCTCTTCAAATCTTTCATCCACTAGAAAATCATCAGGGAGGATAAGCGTCTGAGTTCCCGTTGTGCCTTTAGTTAATGCAAATGGGGTTGGCGCAACATACATCTTCCTGTCCCGAATCATAATATCGCCATAACTGCCAAAGCCTTTTATGCTTTTGTTTTTATGAACGTAATCGCGAGCAGCGTTAAGAAAATCCCCATGACAAATAACTAGGTCAACTACCGGATATTCTTTCTCACCCGCTTGAGCTACTGGGTAGCGCCCAAAAACGTAAAAGATCGTTCGCCCGTTATGTAGTCCGGAAGGTACCTGGCTGTTAGCATCGTAATCCTTTTCCCTTCCCGGCCAAGCTAGCCCTTTGATCTCATACCCTTCAGGCTTATGAACAAGGCGGAAGTCAGGATATGTATTGCGGCCTAGCGCGTCGAAGTCAATCTTGAGCTTGACGAGTCGATCTTGAAACCAATTCTGGAAATGAAACTCTTTGTCTTTCGCACTGACAGACTGGATGAGTTCTCCATCATGTATAGCCTTCGCACATTCTGCGAAAATGTCATAACAGCTAGTCACGATTGCTCCTGAAATTTATGTTCACGACTGGGATCACTTTCGGAGAAGATCATCACGAGCCTCTTCAGACTCTCTGCGTGACGGAGTTCGCCAAACAACCCCTTCTTATCTCAAAGTATTTCTCGCAACACAATCGGGTAATGCACTTTGCCTAGTCATCCTCTTAGCTTAGGCTTCCGAGATGTTCCTTCATCCAACTCGCTAAATCCTCTTTCGACAACCCACCAGTAGCTAGAGCTATGAAGGTCGAATATTTCTCTTCCTGTGTAGTCACCAAATTCACGCCGTTGAGCAGCAGAAAGAGTCTAGTAATAATAAGCGCGGTGCGCTTATTACCGTCCACGAAAGGATGCTTATGTACGATGCCATAGGCGTATGCGGCAGCCAGGCTGGCAAGGTCGGGCGGCGGGTCGCCGTAGGCCAGCAAGTTTTGCGGTCGCGCTAGGGCGGACTGGAGAAGCCCCTCATCGCAGACTCCTTCACCGCCGCCGTGCTCGGCCAACTGCCGTAGGTGAACAGCGAGCACAACATCCTCATGCACCCAGACAACATTCTTCGACACAGTCATTCGGCCAGTTTCCGTAGCGCGTTACGATCTTCACGCATGACTCTTTCGGCCAGTTCCATCTGCGCGGCGAAGGCTGGGTCGTAAGGAGTGATTCGGATGCCGTCAGGAGTTTCAGTAACGTAGAGCAGGTCTCCTTTTTGCACGCGGAGCTTTTCCAATAGTTCTTTTGGGAAGACCACCCCAACCGAGTTCCCAACGGTCGTAACTTTTAATGTCGCCATACCTGCTTACTCCATAACTAGAATCCAAACTGCGACATTATAACATCCGTTATAATCAAACTTACCTGAGAATTTATGTTCGCGTCACTACTTACTCGAAGCCGTTCCTTCTCACACTTATTTGGGATCATTAAGGTCCGAGCAAGACAATATCTGGCCGACGTGAAAGTTAGATTCATCTTGTGCCAGAGTAGCGACTGCACTTTAATATCGTACTCGTTTTCAATTTAAGCTAATTTTTCAAAATTCAGTTCAGGATGTGAGTTACTTTCCCCCTTTATTTTGCCATCTTACCATACTAACTATCCGTTTTATGTCCTAGTTGACAGAGTTAAGACCATATTTAAGAAAAGTTGTCGTTGATCGTAATGTCGAAGAGTGATAAAGTCACGTTACTATGACGACTGCTCCCTCTATTGAGGACTATACCCCGTTTAGCATCTCGCCTAATCCTAATACCCTCCACATTACGCCCGGACTGAAGGCGGTGCTGGCCAAGGTGCGATTTACGGTTAATAAGCGGCAGGGATTATGCGCGTTGCTCGGTGACGTCGGACTCGGCAAAAGCACCCTACTCCGCTATCTTTTCGGAGAGTATGCCGCGAATGAGAACTGCCTAACGACCCTTGTCCCTACTCCCAAGTTCCCTTCCCCCTTTGCTTTCCTCAAGTACATGGCCACTGATCTGGGTGTAGATGGCAAACGCTCGCTCACACAGCAACGGGATGAACTTGAACGGTGGCTGATAGATCGCTACGAGGCCGGCAAGAACGTCGTGATTTTCGTAGATGAAGCTCAAGTGCTCGACAACGCACAACTCGAACTTGTGCGCGGCCTGCTCAACTTCGAGACACATACTCATAAGCTCGTTCAGATCGTGCTCGCGGGTCAGTTGGAATTACGCGAGAAACTACAGAGCGAAAAGAACCGTGCTCTTTACAGCCGCATCTCGACCTATTCCGTCTTAGACCCGCTTACGCTTGAAGAGACTGGCGGCATGCTGGCGCACCGGTGTAAACATGAAAGCATTAATAACCCTTTCACGACTGAAGCGGTAGAAAAGCTGTATGTTGTCACAAAAGGTATTCCCCGTTCCGTCCTCAAGGTCGCCGCGCTCGCTTATGAAATGATGCTTATGGAAGGGGCGCAGACGATCGACCCGGAACTCGTTTCCGATACCGTCCCCGAGGTGGCAGTTTAATGAGTAGATTCGCGCGCTTAGTCAACGCGACCCCACCTCCTAAGACTGAGCAAGAAAAAGAGCCATCGCGCCCTGAAGAGAGCCAGCCATCCCAGAGCAGTCAGCTACTACAAAGCTCCCAGCTACAACAAAGCAGCCAGCTACCAGAGCAGCCACGTGGCGGCTACGATAGCAGCCAGCTACAACAAAGCAGCCAGCCACAACAGAGCCTCGAGACCACACCTATTGAGCTACCTGAGAGCAGCCAGCCACCACAAAGCAGCCAGCCACATAAAAGTCAAGTCAACTTATTAGCATCGTTGCCAGATGCAAAGGGGCACATGGAGACGCCTTTCCAGTTGCTCGACCATCTATTCAGGCACCTCGATCCATTTGAGCAGGCGGCTTACATGCAGCTCTGCCGGTTGTCGTGGGGGTGGAAGCAAAATCGCTGTCGAGTCAGCAATCCCAGGCTTGCAGAGCGGGCGAATATGTCACTAGCGCAAGTCAAGAAAGTAGTTGCTAAACTTATCAGTAAAGGGCTGATTGAGAAGACCGGGAACATACAGGGGTTTGGAAAGGACCAGGGAGTTGAGTATATAGTTCACGCACCAACTTGGCAGCTTTTACGGAGCAGCCAGCTACAACAGAACAGACAGCCACATAGGAGCAGCCAGCTACAACAGAGCACCAATATAGATAAGAATATAAATATAGATCAAAAGGGGGAGTCGGCTTCGCCTGACTTATTAAACTGCCCGGATTGCCTCGGCACAGGTTTCTTCTACCCCGAAGGAAAAGCCGGCGGTGTAAAGCGGTGCAATCATGAACGATTGAAGGGGAAGTAACCTCACCTTACCTTTAGATAATGTCCCAACGAGATCTTGAAGAGGCACTCTTGAATTCGGTTTCACACAACGTTTCACGTGCATTAATTACGCTTTTTCTACAATTAAAAAACGTTGTTTGTCAGGGCATAGGGCATTTCGCATAATGCTGATTTTGTGAATATCATGATAAGTGGTTTCTATTCAGCTATCGCGTAAAGGCAGGCAAACAAAGGTGATTCCGGCGAGATAAAGGCGTCATAAGACGAGCGTACTTCTTTTCCTTTCTTGATGCCAGCAGATTTTACTCTCAGGTGGGTGAGTGATGTCCCCGAAGTTGCCCGCTTCCATGCACTGGCAGATTTATCAAGCCCACCTCAGTGGGCCGCACGCTCTGTTCCGGCTCTTCGAAGACGCCTTTGGTCGGCACGCACTCTACGGCCCTCCCGACCCGGACCAGCAACAACACACCATTGACGACTTATCTGCTCACATCGGCAGACTCCAGGCGCAGGTCGGGAGGCTCCAAGCCGAGTTAAGCGACCTGCGTGGACGCAACTTCCAACTCGGGCGCAGGAACGCGGAGTTGGAAGCGCTCGTCGTGAAGGACTCGCACAACTCATCGCGCCCGCCCTCGACTGACCCGCCGTGGAGCAAGCGCACCCGGAGCCTGCGCCGCCCTTCGGGCAGGCGACCGGGCGGGCAGCGAGGACACTGCGGGGTGACTCTGCGCTTGTCGCCACGTCCTGACCGTATCGTCGAGCACCGGCCGCGTGAGTGCCGGAGTTGCCACACCCCGCTCTCAGCTGCTCGGGTCGTGCGTCATCACCGGCAGCAAGTAATCGAAGTCGTGCCAGCACGCTTGCGCGTGACCGAGCACCGGCTCGCCGTCGTGCGCTGTTCATCGTGCGGGCGCACGACGCAAGGGGAGTTCTCCGGCAGCGTCCGCTCGGGCGTGCAGTACGGGCCGGGCGTCAAGGCCAGAGTCCTCTACCTCCAGCAGTATCAGTTGCTGCCCTACGGGCGCACCTCAGAGGCCATGCGTGACCTCTTCGGCTGCCGCGTCTCTGCCGGGACGGTGGCCAACATGGTCAGGGAGTGTGCTTCGGGGCTGGTCGAGACCGAGTTGCAGATCAAGCAGCAACTCAGACGCTCGTCCGTCATCCACGCCGACGAGACGGGGTTGCGCATTAACGGGCGGCTCGCTTATGTGCATGTGGCGAGCACTGAGCGTCTGACGCATTACGCCTCGGCGGCGCACCGGGGGCAGACGGCCATCACGGAGATCAATGTGCTGCCGCGCTATCGCGGCACGTGCGTGCATGACGGGTGGCTGGCCTACTCACACTACACCTGCTGCCGGCATGCCTTGTGCGGCGTGCATCTGCTGCGCGAGTTGACCTACTTCGAGGAACTGAGTGCAGCGACGAAGGCGTGGGCCGCTCCGCTCAAAGAGTTGCTCTTAGAGATGAAGCGAGAAGTTGAGCGGGTCAGGGAAGAGGGCGGCAGGCGGCTCGACCATCAGAGGCTGACCGCGCTGACAGAGAACTACGACCAACTGGTGGCCGCAGGGCTACGTGCGCAACCGCCACCCGAGTTGCCGGCGCAGGTCAGCAAGCAGGCGCGTAACCTGCTGCGGCGACTGGAGCGAAGAAAAGAAGAAGTGCTGCGCTTCCTCATCGACTTCTCTGTCCCCTTTGATAACAACCAAGCGGAGCGCGACCTGCGGATGGTGAAGTTGCAGCAGAAGACCTCAGGGTGCTTCCGCACGGAGGAAGGCGCGAAGAGGTTCTGCCGCATCAGAAGCTATCTCTCGACGACAAGAAAGCAAGGGCGTGAGGTGCTTGGTGCGCTTGAAGGGGCGTGCCGCGGAAAGCCGCTAAGTGTCAGGCAACGCAGAGTTATAGCTGAATAGTTACGATAAGTGGTGTCTGTTCAGGAGGTGGGCTAATCTCATTAAAAAAGCGACTTCGGCGACACTCTGAGGCCATTTCCACAAGCTATAAGCCGGCTCCTCTCGCGATGCCTCTGCTGGATGGGTGCGATGCCGACCTCCTACGAGATTTACCAGACATTATCTGTGTGACCCGGTGGCCGTCATCCGCCTCTTAGAGCAGGCTGTCGGCACCCAAGCCATCTACGGCGCGCCTGACCCCTACATGCAGCAACGCACCATTGAGAGTCTGTCAGAGGAGATCGATAAACTCCAGAGTCGGTCGTCCCTACCGACGTGCAGTGCTGGCGTGATCACTTACGCTCGCAACGGAAACGCACGACCACCGTCTCCTTTAAACTTTCCGTCATTCGCTCCTTCTTCGAATACCTGAAGGCCGCTGGCGTCGTGCCTCTCAAACCCGGCTTCAACGAAACTGGTCTCGCCTCCTGAACTGCCTACAGAGCCTTCAGGGCGTGCGCTCACGGCCAAAGAGGTGCGTTACCTGCTCTCGGGGGCTGATCGGGATAAGGCGGAGGGGGCGCTGATGCTGGTCATGATGCGACTCTCATTGAGAGTGCCCGAGGTGTGTAGCTTGCGCGCCTCGTCCGTGAAGTGGAGCCACAGCCGGTGGACGCTGCGGTGTAAAGTCAAAGGGGGGAGGGAAGAGGTCTGGCCATTCCCGAAGGATGTGAAGGAAGCCATTGACCAGTATCTCCGACTTGACCGGAAGCGAAGGGAAGTTTCGCACTCGGACGGGGAAGGTGCACCACCCTTTCAGCCGCATGTCAACTACCGCACACTGGAGTTCGACAAAGGTCTCTCGACGCGGATGGTGCAGAAGATCGTTGCACGCTGGGCGGACTACTCTAGAATCGGCGGTGTGTCGCCGCACGACTTGCGGCGGAGGGTCATCATGAAGGCGTTAGATTCCGGCCTCACTTACAGACAGGTGCAGATGATGAGTAAACACAAAGACCCGAAGACGGTGATGAGATACGACCACGGGCGGTGGCAAACGACTGTGCGCCGAATGCATGCGTCTGAATAAGAAGCGCCACTAATACTCACAACACCATCAAAAAGAAACTGCTGCCCAGACGAACCGGAACGGCGTTCCTTGGCAGGATGAAGTATGGCCATTCTGCCGGCGGCGTGACGCCTACCTAGCCTAGCTGGCACCGTTATCCTCCTTGCCTCCGAACGCGGTGAGAAAACGTCGCACGCACCTAGGGCTCTCACCTCCTACGAGCTATAAGTAGCCGCGGATGAATCTCGAAAGGCATTCTTCTCTTGCGGGAGTGTCTAAATCAAAGCTGCAAGAGGTGCAGGGTAGCGCGGGTTCTTGCGCTTCCTCAGTTGCCGTGCATTGTAGCAGCGCACGAACAGGTCAACCGCGCGACGCAGTGCGTGAATGCACCGCGAAAAGCAGCGCGAACGCCTGCCCAGTCTGGCGAGGTAGTGGCGCAAGTCGGCGTTGACGGCTTCGACAGAATAAGTCTCACTCTTGTTGTACATCGAGGTGTGAGTGCCCCAATAACTCAACTCCCGATAGACGAGCGCCGCATCCGAGTAGTAGCGCGGCGCGTGAGGAGCGCGGTCAATCACGCCTTGCAAGACTTCCGGCGTGCGCTCCCATACCACGTCGTAAGAGACAATGCAGCGCGTCACCCGATCTACCGCTGTGACGACGTAGGCTTGCGTTTTTTTGAGCCAACGAAGGTGAATAACTTATCAAGTTCGACCACAGCGGGCGTAGATGGCGACGGCTCAGCTTCGGGCAATGCTGCATGGTAGGCATTGACCCAGTTGACGACCGATTGATGGTTAACCGAGAGGATGCGACCGATACGCCGGAAGTTGGTGCCTTCTAAGTACAGGCGCACTGCTTCGCGCTTCGTCTCTTCCGGGTAGCCGAGCGGCTTTGGCTCTGGCGTGTAAAAGCGAACACATGCACGACACTTATAGCGTTGGCTGCCGGTGTGCGTATGACCGGCTTTGGTCTGCGCTTCTGTTGAAGCACAATGTGGACATTGACTCATGCAAACAGCTTAACATTGCCAGCTTTGATTTAGACACTCCCCTCTTGCAAGGGTGTGTGCGTTCTGCTAAATTAATGTCAGCATCAGGAGTGACCCGAGAGGGTCCGGCAACCGGGCAGGAGACGCCAACGGTGCCTTGAGAACGCAAAGCGTTCTCGATGTGCGGAAGCGATAAGACTTCCGAAACTGTAAAGTCTCCGCAGAGAGTTTAAGCCACTGGTTTACTGATGTAGGCCGGTGGCTTTTTACTTTTGCCCTCCTGATCGCTAGATCAAAACTAGTGAAGAAGGAGAAAACACATGCATACACGAATCAAGAGAACGGCAGAACACGTATCGGAGGGACACCCGGACAAGTTCTGTGACCAAGTGGCCGACCGCATCCTCGACGAGGTCTTGACCCTCACCGGCGACAACGCGGCGGAGCGCGACAGCGTGCGCACGGCTATCGAGTGCCTGGCGAAGGACAAACTCCTCATCGTCTCGGGCGAGGTCAAACTGCCTGACCATATCCGGGGGCGGCTGCCCGTCGTCGACCTTGCGCGCGAGGTCTGGGCGCGGATCGGCTACGGTATCGACCCCGAGGAGTTGACCGTGCTCGACCACGTGCGCAGCCAGACGGCTGACATCGCGCAAGGCGTTGACGTCGGCGGCGCGGGCGACCAAGGCATCATGGTGGGCTACGCCACCGACGAGACTCCGGAGTTCCTGCCAAGCGAGTATGTCTACGCGCGCAACATCTGCCTGCGGCTGGCGGAACTGAGAAAGACGCAGAAACTCCCGTGGCTCAGGTCAGACTGCAAATCGCAGGTGACAATTGACGCCGACGGCAAAGTCCTCAGCGTCGTCGTCGCGGCGCAGCACGTGGCGCCGCCCGAGGGTGTGACCGACGAGGACTTCCTCGCCCAACTCAGGGGCGACATCCTGTCCCACGTCATCGCCGAGGTGCTGCCGAACAAGCCCGACCGTCTGGTGGTGAACGGGACAGGCACCTTCGTCATCGGCGGGCCGACGGGCGACGCGGGCGTTGTCGGACGCAAGATCGTAGTCGACGCTTACGGGCCGCGCGTGCCCGTCGGCGGCGGCGCGTACTCGGGCAAAGACCCGACCAAGGTGGACAGGAGCGCGGCCTACTTCGCGCGCTTGATCGCCAAGACGGTCGTGGCCGAGAAGATCGAGGGCGCGCGCGAGTGCACCGTCAAACTCGCCTATGCCATCGGCCAGCCTCAACCTGAGATGCTCACGGTCGTCACTGAGACGGGCGCGGACGTCTCCGAGTGGGTGAAGGGCAAGTTCGGCGATCTCTCGCCGCGCAACATCATCGAGAGACTACGCCTGCGCAAGCCCGAGGGCTGGTCGTACCTTGAGACGGCGGCCTACGGCCACTACGGACGCGACATCTTCCCGTGGGAGAAGGTGAGCTAGCCGACGGCTTCGGTCGTCGTGAGTGCCGGCAGGGCAGGTTGTACCTTTGAGACCTGCCCCGCCGTCTCTCCCCGCCCAAAGCAGTAAGAAAGGTGGGTAAGATCGTGACGAGCTACGTTACTACGCCAATTTACTACCCGAACGACGTCCCGCACATCGGGACGGCATACCCGACGATAGCCGCAGACATCTACGCGCGCTGGTCGCGCCTGCGCGGACGGGAAACCTTCTTCCTGACGGGCACCGACGAGCACGGCAAGAAGATCGAGAACGTCGCGCACAAGCGCGGGATGACGCCGCAACAGATGGTGGACGAACTCTCCGAGGAGTTCAAGAGGACGTTCCGCGAGATGAACGTCAGCTACGACCGCTTCATCCGCACGACCAACGAAGACCACATCCGCGTCGTCCGTCACATACTTGGGCGTGTGCACGAGCGGGGCGACATCTACAAGGGCACGTATGAGGGGCTGTACTGCGTCGAGTGCGAAGCCTACTACACGCCCGACGACCTCAAAGACGGGCGCTGCCCCCTGCACCTGAAGCCGGTCGAGGTGCTGAAGGAGGACTGCTACTACTTCCGCCTCTCGAAGTACCGCGAGTGGCTCCTACGTTACTACGAGGCCAACCCGGACTTCATCCTTCCCGAGTCGCGGCGGCGCGAGGTCGTCAGCTTCGTCGAGGGCGGGCTGGAAGACCTCTGCATCTCGCGCAGCACCTTCAAGTGGGGCATCCCCGTCCCGTTCGACGAGGGACACATTACCTACGTCTGGTTCGACGCGCTGCTCAACTACGTGACCGGGGCTGGCATCCTCGACGAACCAGAGCGCTTCGAGCGGTTCTGGCCTGCGGTGACGCACATTATCGGCAAGGACATCCTACGCTTCCACGCGGTCATCTGGCCCGCGATGCTGGAGTCGGCGGGCTTGCGTCCGCCGCGCCGCATCTTCGCCCACGGGTTCTGGATGGTCAACGGGCGCAAGTTCAGCAAGTCGCTCGGCAACGCCATCCTTCCGGGCTACCTGATAGAGAGATACGGACTAGACCCGCTGCGCTACTACATGTTCCGCGAGACGCCGTTCGGCGCGGACGGCGACTTCTCGGAGGCGAACCTCGTCGGACGCAACAATAGCGAGCTGGCGCAGGGGCTTGGTAACCTCGTGCAACGCACCGCGACGATGATTATTAAGTACCGCGACAGCGTCATCCCAGACGCGGCAGACGCCGGCGAGATGGAACACGATTTAGCCCAAGCCGCCGACGAGACGCTGAGTAAGGTGGCGGAGGCCATCGAGGGCTTCGCGTTCAAGGACGCGCTCGAAACTATCTGGGAGTTCATTAGCCGCATGAACGTCTACGTCAACGCGCGCGCGCCGTGGGCGCTGGCCAAGCGCGGGGAGGAGGCCGCGCTCGACACGGTGCTCGCGCACCTTGCGGAAGGGCTGCGATTCCTGTCCGTGCTAGTGACCCCGTTCATGCCGGGCAGCGGTTGCTCAATCGCTGAACGCATCGGCCTCGACGGCGTGCCTGTGGCCGACGCGCTCCAGTGGGGCAAGTCCTTGACCGGCAGGCACGTAAAGCAAGGGCTGCCGCTTTTCAAGATGCTTGAGCCGCCCGTCGAAGAGGTGCCCGCGCCCATCACGCACGCGGCTGACCCGGCTGTACTCGCCCTGGGTGTTAACTACTGCGTGGCGCATCTCAACGGCCTGAGGGTCAAGAGGGAGACGGCGCAACTCGAACAGCGCAAGCGCGAGGTTGAGGCGAGGATACGTGTGCAGGGGCGTGGGTGGGCGGCAGAGATACCCGCGGCCTGCGGCTATAAGGAGATATACGAGCGGCTCGGCAAGGCGCCTGGCGAAATCCCCTCGCCGGTCGACTCCTTGAGCGAGTACATCTTTAACTCGGGGCTCGGGCGGCTCCCACAAATCAACGTGGTGGTCGACCTCTACAACCTGTACACGCTCACCCACTTCCTTTCGATCGGCGCTCACGACCGGGAGAAGATTCGCGGGACTGTCCGCCTTGAGTTCGCGCGGGAGCTGATTCCGTATTACCCTCTGGGCTCGCAGTCGCAGTCGTACATCCAGCCGGGTGAGTACTACTGGCACGACGACGAGCATGTCCTCTGCCGCCTCGACGTAAAACAGGGCGAAGCCACGAAGGTCGATGAGCTAACGCGCCACGTCGTGCTCATCGTCCTCGGCAACGCGGCGATATCACAGCAGGCGGTTCGCCGTCTGGCCGAGCAGCTCTGTGAGGAGATCGTAAGCTTCTGCGGAGGGGAGTTCACAATCATCGAGGGGGCACGCTCCGATTAAAAGTGCCCCTTATTAAAGGTACGAGCCTGGAATAAAAAGCTGATGCGACTGCACCTGAGTACGGGCGGTACCTTCTACCGCCTTGACGCAACCTATGTCTCAACCAGCACGGAGCGGATATACTAGTACCGGGCGGTAGATTCAACTTTGTAAACGGTAGAGTTCATGCCTAATACCAAACGCGACGTTCCAAGACGAACCGCTTCTTTAAGGAGGTGATGAGGGAGATCATCGCTGCTTGTTGTTCGCCATCGGGACGAACAAGCACGCCTCCTATCCTAAGGCTTTCACTTCTTCAGTATGAGAGAAGGTATTACCTTAGGGCTGCAAGCCTAGGCGGTTGAAGTATCTCAATAAAATAATCGAGCAGCGTCATCGCGCGATCACTAGGAAGTAGCGAGCAATGCAACGCTTCCGCTCCTTTCACACGGCGCAGCGGACGGTAGAAGGTGTTAAGTCACTGCACATGCTAAGGAAGGGACAGGTTAAAAGGCTGGATATCATAAACGAGGCAGGTATGAAGAGCAGTTTCCCCAGGTTATCCTTCAGCAGTTTTCGCAACCTAGCCTCGTTTAGTGTGGGGACACGACGACCGATTTCAGTTATCCTAGGGCGAGATTAAAACTATTCCCTGTGAGCCAAGGGGGTGGCCTTCATTAAAAGGTGCGAGGATGCACTTCAGCTTTCAAGCGTAAAAAGAATCTGCTTACCGATAATGTAAGTTACCCGATGTTTCATATCGGCTATGAACTGAATGGCGGATTTTAGCCTAAAGATTGCCGACCGCATCAAGGACTTCGGCGAGCTACTTAGAGCCGCGCGCTTCGCCGAACTCTGTGGCGGCCCGTCTCTAATACGACAGCTTGTGCGGGCGGCAGAGCCAACTATCCTGCAGGAAATCTGGAACCGAGCAAGTAGTTCTCACGCACATCAAAAATCCTTACTCAGGCTGTTGTTTTTCGGGTTGCAGACGCCGAAGCGAGTCGCCGAGAGGATAATAAGGCCTGATATCCTTTCCTGCCTCGTCGAACTCGGGCTCCTTCAGGAAGATAACCATTGCTTCCAAGCCGTTGATCATTGCGTATTTCCGGTGGACGGCTTGTACCTGATAGGCCCTCGACTGTTTAATTACAAGGCTCCGCCCACATGCAGGCTGTATTTTGGGTATGACTCCTTGCTACTTGCTCAGGCCGTAAGACAGGAGAGAAATGTTCACTCGGCTTTTGAAATCGGTGCGGGCACAGGCTTAGTTAGCTTAAATTGCCCGGCGCTCCGTACAGTGGCATCGGACATCGATCCACGGGCTATTCAGGTGGCATCGGTAAATATCATCCTTAATCAAGCTCAAGCCAGGTGTTCCGTGATCGAGGGAGACCTGCTTGCCGGTTTCCCCGCGGAAGGGGTGGATTTAATCTTTTCAAACCCGCCATACGTCCCTGCTCCGGTGGACAGCCCCCTCCCAGCTTATTCCTGGGGCGGAGAGGACGGTCTCACATTTGTTAAACGAATGCTTGATGAGGTATCTACGATTATTGAAAGGGGGGCCAAGTGCATTCTCATCCTATCAGCCTATGGTGATGAACGTGGCAACCCTTTGGAACGTCTGCTCGCGCAATTTTCCAATCGATTCCAGATACGGCTTCAATATCTGAACCGGACGTTAATTGAACAGGCTGATTACGAGGCGCTGGCTCATGGGGCAACAATGGTCGAGGGTGGGGGAGCGGTTACACCAACCAAATTCGAAGAGTACTACAAAAAACATAGGTTTTTATATAAGAATGATTGTATATTACACATCCGAGCCGCCGCCCGGTCGGGGCTAAACGTCAGTTATCATAGCGACACATTTCATGATTCATTAACTTGTTAGCTGGTAATTCAAGACATGAATGATAGTACCCCTTGCACTCCTGATGAGGCACATACCGCGAACCCTACAGACTCGCACGGTGCCCGGACCAACCTGCAACGAACAATCCTCGATGTTTTAATAGACCAGGCATGTGAAGACGGCCAAGAGAGCACCTCTGAGAGTTGGGAAGATCTTAAGGGCGCCTTGGCGGAAGGCATCTCGTATCCATGGTTCTTCCGACAGCAGTAATTACGCCATCAAGCGCATTACCATTCATAGTCAGGCCAGCGGGTGACACGTGTAATCTGCGCTGTTCCTATTGCTATTTGGGAGCTGCAGTTGACTCACCGCTACAGGTCATGAGTGAGGACTGCCTCAAAACCCTCACGCGAGAGGCGTCCGAGATGGCCAGCAAGGTAGAATTTCTGTGGCACGGCGGCGAACCGCTTCTCGCCGGTCCGTCCTTCTTCGAAACCGCGCTGGACTTTCAGCGCTCCACTTCGCGTACACAATTTGCCAATTTTATTCAATCAAATGGCACGCTCATCAACGATGAATGGGCAGGCATCTTTGCTCAAGGCAAGTTCCACGTTCGCCTGAGTTTGGACGGCCCCCGTTTTGTCCACGACCGCTATCGGAAACACAGGTCAGCGCGGGGCAGCCAGAATGAGGTCATCCGGGCAATTGAAATACTCCAGAACGTGGGAATCAATCCGGCAGTCTCCTGCGTCATAACCGAAGATAGCGTACCCTACGTTAGCGACATCTATAATCTCCTGAGGGAGCTAAACATTTTAAAAGCCTCCTTTCTCCCGGCCTTTATACATATGAACGGCAGTGTCCTGCCGCCCACACTCTCGCCTGAAGGGTATGTTCGTGCCTACACACAGCTTTTCGATATCTGGGCTGAAGATACCTCGGGCATGTCGATCCGCGAACTGGAGGGCATAGTCTCGGGGATGTTAGGTCGTCCCGCGGGGGATTGTACTTTTACTGGAACCTGCGCCACGGCCGCGCGCGTCGAATCTGACGGCTCGGTCTACCCTTGTGAACTACACGTCGGGGAGCACGCGGAATTGTACGGGCGGGTGGGCGTTGAGCCTCTATTTCACATCCTGGCGAGAAGGTACACGGGGCGGGTGGGGAGGCTTTGCACAACTCTCGTGCCTGAAGAATGCAGAAAGTGTAAGTGGTACAGCCTCTGCCACGGCGGATGTTATGCTGCTTACGTGGATCGCTCGGACGGAACGAAGTTTTACTACTACTGTGAGGCTCGAAAACAACTCTTCTCACATATCAGCCAGAGGATGGCTCCGGTTACAATAACCCGCCCGAACTGAGCAGCTGGTTTGCTACCCGCCGTGCAATCTCATGGTTTCATGCCCTTCTTTACAACAGAATACAGTTGACAGGATTAAAAGTAGACAGTTATAAGAGGTTACGCTTTCAGCCAACGCTGTCGGTTATACTTTCTTAGCAGTTTTCCGAAAATACAACATAGCTACGACAAAGCCCTGTAATCTCACCGGTAGCAAGGCGCTTTGTTAAGCAAATCCTGCAAGACTAGGGAGGGAACTGCCACCTAGCGTCCTTAGGCCAAAGGATACCCCGGGAGGACTTCTTTTATCGTCTTGGACACCTTACCTGTGCCGGAGAACTCACCTTGACCACAAATTCGCCTCACGACGAACAGACATTGCAGAACGCGTACAAGGCTGCTGAAGAGCTTACAGTCTTCTGGTGTCCCATCATTGATCCCCCCTCAGAACCTTCAACTCATGGAACTCTAGACTCCTTAATAAACCGGCCTCAGAAAACCACGCCTATAAAGTATGTTGAAGAGCTAATAGACATTAGCAAAGAGTTGGCAGGTTCTTCGTGGGACGATTCTTTGGACTCTTACTGTCGGCAGATATACAGGAGGCTCTTAGATTCGTCAGAAGGTGTCTACGATAAACCATACGGCCGCCGCAAGGACCTCAGCAGAAGGGAGAGAGAGAGAACTGATCGAGAAGGTGTGATCTATATGGCGCATGTGGAATTCGCCGGATTACAACCAGAAACCTTGCGGTTTTGTAAGGAGGGGACAGCCAGTATGACTCTGTCCTTCGGCCTCTGGAAGAGGAAGTCGGACGCTCTTGCAGCCGGGAAAGACCCATTGGCCACCTGGGACGGTAAAGAGTCCCTGTGGATTCCTCAAGTGAATGTTTGCAAAACGTATAAAAGGAGTGCGCGTGAAGTACCCGAGTTCGATAATTTCAAATCTTTTCTTAAAGACTTCTCCGTGAGAATGTTGCAGACCTCCATCTATTTCAAATTAGGCCGTCAGGCTTGGATGTATACCAATGACAACTCATCCTTTGAAGAGATGAAGGAAGTGCGGTGGTCCTTGAGCACGACCACTGATGACGACTGGGCCTTTCAATTTAAGGCCATTCTCGACTGCCTGAACAGGAGCGCGCGGACCATTTACTGGCGGGCAATTGATGCGGGGTTAAAAGTCTGGAGCGAAGTGCTCCATCATGAATTTGAAAACCTTGAGAGCGATTTCCACGGTCTCGGTGCCACAATAGAGCGGGACCCTCAGGACCTGAAGTTACTGAAACTATCCGTCGCCGGTCCCTCTTCATATCTTTTCAAGCCGTTTTTTTATCCGTTCCTCGGTGAGGCGTTACCGGCCTTTTTTGATTTCGCCGCTGACGGAAACCATCGCTCTTTAAAATACCGAGATGCGCTCTTTCGACGGGAAGATACGGACATAGTAACCGGGTCGGATGCCATCCTTCTCGATTGTCTGAACGAGGGCAAACCTTCACGGGACGTACTTTACGCTTTTTATACGTCGGGCCCGGATGTGTACAGATGTCTTTGCGGGCGTTCGTACCCGCAGCACAATGAAAACGAGAATCCGGGCATAGCCGGGCTGCGCGCCGATTCCACGTCATGGATCGAGGCGCAGTATGCAAATGAGCCGGCCGAAGAGCGGGCCAAGGGCTGGAGGTGGGAACTCTTATCCTCTCCGCACTTCTACTTTGCACATGACCACCACCTGCTTGCAGAAGGTAACGCCGACGAAGAGCAGAGACTGCCCTGTGAACAGAAGGCCAAAGAAGAGGCGATTACAAAGTGGAACAACTTGATGGAAAATTTCTTTGAAGCGGCCAAATCAAATGAGCAGTAACCCTGTAAGAAGCCATTAGATTAACCACGGGGACACGGCTGGTTAAGTTATAGCTCTTCAAGCCGTAGCTGCAATAGGCCGGTTAGGCTCGCGCGAGTACGACCATCTTCTGAGAGCGGATTGAGAGTTTGGAGCCGTCCAACCCGCCGTAGACGGCTGCGGTCTTGAACCCCGCGGCCCGGAGCAGGGAGCTTAACTCCGGCCACGTGTACAAACGACAATTGGACGCTTTTGTAACGCTGTTGCCATCCTGATCCTTGCGCGTTCGGTGTTGAATCCAGCGCCGGGACTCCGGATCGAAATAGTTGCTGATTCCCCAAGTCTTGCCGCTAACTATCAGCGTCTTATCGCATAGCTCCTCTCGGACACAATATTCGAGGTTAGGGAGGCTCAGCACGAAAGTGCCGGTATCACGCAGTACTCTTTTCACCTCCTGTAGTACGCGGCGGTCCTCTTGCTCATCGCGCCAGAGCCCGATGCAAAGTTCATGACCCAGCACCAGTTCAAACATCTCCCCGTCGAACGGGAGGAGTCTATAGTCGGCGCAAATTGAGGGCGGGCGGCCCCCTTTCTTGTACCCATGCGCATCATTTTCTGCCGGAGAGGGATTGCCGAAATAGGCTGTCACAGTGCAGGTGTCTGACCTGGCCGAAGCGTGCGAGAGCCAGGCCCTTCTGCCGGCCAACTCTAACACGTTGGAGTTATTACGCAGTTCGGCCAGAGCACCTAAAGCAGTGGCAATCTGTAAGGATTCCTGCTCGTCCTGTTGTCCGGGGAAGAAACTCTCGAAGCCATCGGCAAAAAAAGCATGCCACCACCGCAGGTCACTGATTTCCTCCTCGCGCTCTCGTAAAACAGCGTCCTTTTCAAGCGTCCAAGAGCTAAAACGTTTCAGCCAATTTTCATAGAGGTGCGGAGGGAACCGGCTGGCCGATAGCCTCGCATAATGGTCTGCCGCCTCCAAAAACTTCTCGGAGAGGAATCCCACAGCCGGACAGGCGCGATGGATGTGCCAGGACAAGGTGCCGTTTACCTGTGGAACTGCTCTCAGCGGATACGCCCGGCAGTCGAGGGGTTTAATGTGCTGAATTGAACATGCGCCGGCAGGAGTGAGGAAGCTACAGGGCTCGGTTTCCAAATCACGTAACGAACCATCCGGCTTCCGCCCGATTACGAAATAACTGCCCTCGGGCGTCTCGACCACGACAAAGTAATCATTACCGGTCGTGTCCACGATATAGTCACGTTCTGTCTTGTCCAAGATAGGGGAACTATAGCGACAGCACTGCGACTTGCAAGGAACACAATGCGGTAAAAGGCTAACCTGATTTGTGGATTTATCCGTAGACATATCTGTAGTTCATCGGCACTTAATGAATTATTAAATACCCGATCATAAGCACTGGGTTATGCGGGATTCTTTTCTTCGGTCGGATCTCGCCAGATAAGTAGTTGGCGCACGCCGCCCATCCAGACGGCTAAGCGCGTATCCTGCCCTACTCGCACGTCATCACCACAAACAGCATCTACGATCAGTCCTGAATGATGTGAAAGCCTGCAAAAGCGCATCGACCCCTGTAAAAAAGTGGAAACTACGCTCCCCGCTATTACATCAGACTTATCTACCAACTCGACGTTTTTAGCTACCAAATCCTCTGGCCGGAATAAGATGGAGCACGTTCCCTCATCACCATCCCAGACAGCAGCGAGGCGTGAATTGACATCGAGGTTAAGTCCCAAAGTTTCGCTCCAGAAGATCAGGCGGTTATCGACCTTTTTTACAACGCCCTGAATCGATAACGGTTCGAGAAACGATACCACTTTGGCCACACGTGGGGTAACCGGTCGCCTGTACAAATCCTCCCATGCCCCACTTTGGACAATGCGCCCCTGGTCCATAAACACAACCTTTCCGCCTGCCTCCTGCGCGTCCTGATGATTGTGAGTTACGAGGACAGCTGTGGTTTCCGCAGCGCGCAGCTCTGAGAAGATAAACTGCCTGGCTTCGCGCTGTAACGGCGCGTCGAGATGGCTGAACGGCTCATCGAGCAGCATCACTTTAGGTTCCCGGATTATTGCGCGCCCAAGCGCCAGTCGCTGTGCTTCACCGCCGCTCAGGGATGAGGCGCGCCGGGTTAGGAATGAGCCGATCCCGAACCGGTGAGCCATCTTTTCAACTTTCTTCAGGGCGAGTTCCTTATCGACGCCCCTCGCCAAAAGCGGCATCAGTAGGTTTGACTGAACCGTAAGATGGGAGTATAGGGCGAGGTCCTGAAAGACCATGCCGAGGTTTCTCTGCTGGGGAGGAGTCCGAGTCACGTTCTCGGCTCCGATGTACACCGCCCCCTCGTCAGGTTCTTCCAACCCGGCGATGATGCGCAGCAGAGTTGTCTTCCCGCAACCAGAAACCCCTAACACAGTAGAGATCTGCCCATCCGGGAATTCACAGCTTATGTCCTTGAGCACCGCTCGTTCGTCGAAACGTTTTTGAATGGCTTCAAGCCGCACGGTCATCTGCTTACGCCTCCCCGCGACGCTCTTCTCCTCCCCTGCTTGAAGACGCCCGAAGCTAAGAAGAAAGCCAGGGCGAGAGGAGCAGGTATAAGAGCAAGCGTTCCGAGTGCGGCAATCTGGCCCCACTCGATATGACTTCCGGTAACCATAGAGAGGATAGCCACGGGCATGGTGCGCACGCGAACGTTTGTGAGGAGACCGGCGAAAAGGAGTTCGTTCCAGGAGCGGACAAAGCACAGCATGGAGGCACCCAAAAGGAGGTGGCTTACGGCCGGCAGGTGGATGTGCCACAGCGCGCCAAAGCCTTGTAGACCATCGACCCAAGCGGCCTCGTCAAGTTGCTTCGGGATGCGATCAAGGAAGGGAGTGAGCAGTAATATAATCAGTGTCGTGCCGATCACGCTGTACAGTACTAAGAGCCCGCCGAACTCGTCATACAGCCCCAGTTGAATAAACCAAAAGTAGACTTGCAGGCTTAGTGCGACTGGCGGCACCAGCCACACCGTCAGGGAGATGGTGTATAGCTGATTAAACAATTTCCCGTCCCCCCGCGAGATCACATATGCGCTGGGGACGGCCAGCAACGCGGCAAAAATCGAACTCAACAACGCCAGGAAGGCTGTGTCCAGGATAATTCCCGAGACCGGCACGCGCGCAGATAATTTCCGATAATGTTCAAGGGTAAAATCCGCTAGGCGGGGGCTCCCCCTCAATACGGCGTCATAATTAATCACACCGATCAGGATGAACCACACTACGGGCAACAGGATAATGACGGCCGTGATTGCGACGGTGACGGCCCTGAGAATTTTTAAATGTCGCTCCCTTATTCTCATCCTGACTTCCTCCTAAGCACCCCGCGCAGACTCTTGACGTTACTCGCCAAGATTACAATCAGCGCGTAGGCACAGACCTCAATCAGCACAAGGTGTGCGGCTCCAACCCCAAACCTCTGTTGGTTAAATGTTATCCGTGCCGCGTAAATGCTCGTGGTGAGGGTTGAGACTCCCGGACCTCCGCCCGTTAACACCTGGGGCAGATCGTATGCCCTGAGTGCCTCCAGCAGCCGGAATAAAATGACTACAGTTACAGGCACCGAGAGATAGGGGATTATGACGAAACGCAGCAGGAGCCAATTTCCAATACCATCAACTCGCGCCGCTTCCAGCTGTCTTACGGGGATCAACCTGAGGCAAAGCCAGAATAAAAGAGAGGTAAAAGGTACCCACTGCCACGCATCTATCACGGAAACCCAGAGCCATACCCCTCCCGCATTTCCGAGCGGCGCACCATCTGCCCCAAGCAGGTGAAGCCCTTTCAACAGTCTCGTAATAACGCCGATCTGGTCGTTCAGGAAAAGGCGGCCCATGAGAGCCACGAGGGTGGGCGAAAGCAGAAGTGGAAATATCAGGAGCAACACCAGCAGGCGAGGCAGGCGATGCGGCCAGAGGACCCTGAACAGCACCGCAAGCAGAAAGGCCAGGAAGCACTGGACGAGTGCGATAAGAACAAATCTCAGCGAGACAGAGAGGCTAGTTCTAAACTCTGGTTCCTTCGTGAGAAGGGTCCGGTAATTATCGACTCCGACGAACTGGCCGTATGTGCTCGGGCGCGCCGGGTCGAGCTGAAGGAGGCTCTTCCAAACTGTGCCTATGAAGGGGACCATCAGAAAGAACGCCAGCAGAAGCGCGACCAACAGTCCCGTTACGCGGGGGCCGATTCCTAAAGACTGTGGCATCTTACATCTCTAATTACACACCTAGACCATTGACTCTCTAACACCTTTAGATAAACGTCTGGCCTGCCTGACAGCTCCTGTATGGCTCCCCACCGGTCCCGCCGCGATTTGTGGAGCTAGGTCGGGCTTACGATACTACTGTTGCGCGGTGACCTCGCGAATCCGAGCCGCCAGCTCACGCAGGGCCTGGTCCGAACTCACTTCTCCGGCGACGGCTCTGGCTAATGTGTTTTGCCCGACTTCGATCATCCTCGCGCTATACGGATCGGTTGACCACCCTATCAAATGTTTAAGCGATTCGAGGTGAGCTTGCGCGCCTGGAATTGAAGCATAGTCCGCTGAAGTATAGGTCGATAGCGTGGCCGGAATTCCCCCCACTTTGGCCCATTTGATTTGCACGTCCGGGCGATTGGCCCACTGAATGAACCGCACCGCCTCCTGCGGGTGTGCGCTTTTCGCGTTGACAAAAAGTCCCCACCCACCAAACACAGAACCCGGCTCACCCCCGTCGAGCGTTGGGTTTGCGGCATAACCCACCTTTCCAGACACGCGGCTGCTATTAGGGTCTTCGACCGCGGAAATGGAATCGCTCCACATGATGGCCATGGCGATCTGACTATTCTGGAATGCAGCCAGAGCCTCGTCCCACGTATAGTTCAGTGTCCCCGGCGGGGAGAACTTTTTTAACCCGATGTAGTAGTCCAGGGCAGCCTTTGCGGGCGGCGAGTCTATCTCGACCGTTTTCCCGTCAGTGCCGACGAATCGTCCCCCGAAGGAGTGAAGGAAATTATTAAACTCAAACCAGAGAGCTACGTGGTTCTTCGCTTGCATCACGGTGCCGAACAGTGGCTGCTCAAGAGTCTGCCCCGCTACTTTCGCACCTTTGGGCCGCGTGAAGAACTCTGCGACATCTTTGTAGTGACTCCACGTCATGGAACGTTGCGCCGTAGGCGACGGCAGCTCATAGCCATATTTTTTCTTAAAAGCCTCTCTCTCAAGGTTATTCTCAAAGAGGTCTTTCCGATACCAGAGATACATACTCTGGGCCGAACAGGGTAAAGCGTACAGTTGATTCCTGTAGCGGCAGCAAAGGTTGAGAATAGGCTCTGAGAAGTTGTTCAGGTCTACAGCCGGGTCTCGCCACCCCTGCCGCTCAAGGGACTGGCTGATATTAAGCACCCACTGGTTAGAGGCGAAGAGTCCCGAATCGTAAAAAGCTCCCATGATGACGTCGTAGTTAGTCGCGCTGGCTTGGAAGTCTCCGATACTCTTCTTGCGGAGCGTCTCTGCATCAAACTTCGAGATCACGACGTTAATGCCGGTCTCTTGGGTGAAGTCGCCTTTAATCTTTTCGAGCCCCTGCATTGGTGAATAGTCCTCGCCGATCACGTTTATGGTGACGGCGCCGGACGTGGGCGTAGATTTCCGTACCAGCAAGAATGCCGTGACTATCACCAAGAGGAGGACGGCGATGGTGATGACTACTTTCTTATTCATACCAATCTCCTTTGTCGGACAAGTCTCCGCTGCCGTGCTCCCTTTTCAGCGGAGATAAACTAACCCGCCATGCCGGCTGCCCCGTCAGAGAAGCTCCATTATTCCCCTTCTCTCACCCCTTCGCCAGCGTGTTAATTTCTTCCACAAGGTCCCCAAATATGTCCGCTATATTTTTGTCGTTCAGGATCCGGTGCTCCTCAACAACCTGTCGTAGCCGGTTGCTGATTAAGTCAATTATCTCGGGGGAGTTTGGCGTGGAATGAACCCAGTGGCCGTTTCTCAGCGCGGCCTGCTGAGATTTCAGGAAGACCTTGTAGTTGCGCCAGAACATATCGGTGTGACTCTGATCCTGCGCCCCTTTACCAGCCCACGCGTTGGCCTCAGAAACCGACTGAAGCTGTTTCTCTATGACCGGAAGGCAGGGCGAGGGGAACCCTCTGCTCAGCAGTTCTTCTTGTGCTTCGGGGTCTAAGAACAGCTCGGCGAAAGTAATGGCCTGTTCCAACCGTTCTTCGTCAGAATTGATGTCATTCTTAGCCAGATCACTTTTGGGGAAAATCATTGTCCAGCCGGCAACCAGCGGCTGGCGGTCGAAACGCATGTCTCTCGGAATCATCCCGAGCCGGATTTTATCCGGCTCATAATTTTTACCTTCGGACTGACGGCGAGGCTTCACATCTGCGGGCCGTATAAACCCGGAACCATTTTCCCGATCAAAACGAAATGAGTCAGACCATGCCACGTATAAAGCAAGCTTACGCGTGGCATAGAGTTCTTGAACATCCGTCATGTCCAGACGGTTTTTATACGCCGCCGCTGCGATGTCAAGAAACAACCTAGTTCCTTCCTCCGTTTGTTGCTCTTGTAGAAGCAGATCAGTCACCACATCTCCTTCAACGATTTCAAGGTCCCCCCCGCCTTTGGCTAGCACCACGTTCATCCACTCGTAATAAATTCCCCGCCCCTCCTCGGCGAGCGCAAAGGCGCTCCAGTCGTCCCCGACATTCTTGTAATGTCCGGCACCGCGGCGCGTGAGCAGCTCATGTAAGAGTTCCCAACTGGAGGGGAAGAAGCTTCCGCGATCAGTCTCATCCTCCTTCAATAACCCTTGCCCGACCCAGAAGCTCTTACATAAGGCTTCGAGATGTGAGCTGTCAGCACACAGAAACGTAGTGTTAGCTGAAAAGGGGAGGCCGATGAGACCGGCGGCGCTGCTGCACCACCGCCGCCATCCCGGGTACCAGCGGTCGAGGAATTCATAGTTTAATACTGAGAGCTTGGACGGTGAAGCAAGTCGAGCATCCGACCGCCCTTTAAGCTTCCTTCTGATTTGATCGAACCGCCAGATTAGATTTAGGTTGACGCCTCCCATGGAACTTTGAGGCGTCATCACTATGTTGAAATCCACTCCTACGTTCTTGTCGCTAATTAATCTTTCCCAAGGTGCTTCAGTGTCAGTGGCCTCCCATAGGTGCAACCTGATTGCCGCCT
>JAIVJZ010000034.1 GCA_020199775.1 Acidobacteriota bacterium | reverse complement strand
CGGCGCGGGTGAGGATGAGGCGTGGGAGGAAGAAGTAGGAGGAGAGCATCTGGCCTACGTGCTCTACACGTCGGGTTCGACGGGAGAGCCGAAGGGTGTGGGGGTGACGCATCGTTCCATCTCTCGTCTCGTCTTGAACACCAACTATGTGAGCCTCTGTGGGGACGAAGTCTTGCTTCAGTTCGCGCCGGTCTCCTTCGACGCGGCGACGTTCGAGGTCTGGGGCGCGCTCCTCAACGGCGCGCAACTCGTCTTGATGACGCCGCAGTCGCCTTCGCTGAAGGAGTTGGGCGATGTGATCCGCGAGTACGGCGTGACGACGCTGTGGCTAACGGCGGGTCTCTTTCACCTGATGGTCGATGAGCAACTCGAAGACTTGAAGGGGCTGCGGCAACTGCTCGCCGGCGGTGACGTGCTGTCCGTCCCGCACGTGGAGAAATTCCTGCGCAGCACGAGCACGAAGTTAATCAACGGCTACGGGCCGACCGAGAATACGACCTTCACCTGCTGCCACGTCATGCAGGGCGGGGGCGTCAGCGGCAACTCGATCCCCATTGGCAGGCCGATAGCGAACACGCAGGTTTACATCCTCGACGACAGGATGTGGCCGTCTCCCGTGGGCGTGCCCGGAGAACTTTACACAGGGGGCGACGGGCTGGCGCGCGGCTACCTGAACTCAGCTGAACTGACCGCCGAGAAGTTCGTCCCACACCCGTTCAGCCCCGAGCCGGGGGCGTGTCTCTACCGCACAGGCGATGTCGCGCGCTACCTTGAAGACGGGCGGATCGAGTTCGTCGGGCGCATCGATCAGCAGGTCAAGATCAGGGGCTTCCGCATCGAGTTGGGCGAGATCGAGGTGAATCTCGGGCGGTGCGGCGGCGTCCGCGACGCCGCTGTCATCGCGCGCGATGACACGCCTGGCGACAAACGCATCGTTGCCTACGTGGTGGCGGAAGACGAAGCCGCGCTGTCAGCCACAGACCTTCGCCGTCACTTGCACTACAGCGCGCCGCGCACGCCCGTCGAAGAGTTACTGTGCGGCATCTGGAGCGAAGTGCTGGGCGTCGAGCGGGTGGGGACAGAAGCTGACTTCTTCGACTTGGGAGGCCACTCGCTGCTGGCAACGCAGGTTGTCTCGCGTGTGCGCGAGGCGTTGGGCGCGGAGGTTGCGCTTCGCACGCTCTTCGAGTCGCCGACGGTAAAAGGGCTGGCGCGCGCCATTGCTGCGGCGGGCAGCCCCGCGCGTCACCCGGAAGCCCCGCCCATCCGCACGCAGCCCAGAGAGCAGCGTCCGCCCTTGTCGTTCGCGCAACAGCGGCTCTGGTTCATTCACCAACTCGATCCCCTCAACCCCTTCTACAATATGCCGCTGGCGGTGCACCTCTCAGGCACACTCGACACGACCGCGCTCTCACGCACGCTCGATGAACTGACCCGCCGCCACGAGACCCTGCGCACACACTTCACAGAACTCGACGGCCAACCCGTGCAGGTCATCGAACAGACCGGAGCATGCCGCCTTGAGCTGATCGATCTGAGCGACACGCCCGCGGAGGAAGTGGAAGCCGCAGCGCGACGGCTGGCGGCGGAAGAAGCTGCGCGTCCCTTCGACCTCGGGCGCGGGCCGTTGCTGCGCGCCACGCTCCTGCGGCTCTCTGAAACTGAACACGTATTGCTGGTGACGATGCATCACATCATCTCGGATGGCTGGTCGCTCGGCGTGCTCGTCAAGGAAGTGGCCGCCCTCTACGAAGCGTTCTCGGAGGGCAGACCCTCTCCGCTCGCAGAACTCGACATTCAGTACGCAGACTTCGCCGTGTGGCAGCGAGAGTGGCTGCAAGGCGACGTGCTCGAAGGTCAACTCTCCTACTGGAGAGAGCAGTTGCAGGGTGCGCCTGCCGTCCTTGAGTTGCCGACCGATAGGCCACGCGAGGCCGTGTTGAAGCCACACGGCGCGCACCAGACGTTCCTGTTGCCGCCGAACTTGTTGGCCGAACTTAAGGGGCTGGCTCAACGCGAGGGCGCGACGCTCTTCATGGTCTTGCTGGCGGCGTGGCAGAGCCTCCTCTCGTTCTTCTCGGGACAGGATGACATCGTCGTCGGCACAGACATCGCCAATCGCAGTCAGGCCGAAACCGAGGGGTTGATCGGCTTCTTTATCAATCAACTCGTCCTGCGTACAAATCTCTCCGGCGACCCGACGTTCGCTGAACTGCTGGGGCGCGTCCGCGAGGTGACGCTCGGCGCTTACGCGCACCAAGACCTCCCGTTCGAGAAGCTGGTCGAAGTGCTTAACCCCGACCGCGCGCTCAATCACACGCCGGTCTTTCAGGTCAAGATCGTCTTGCAGAACGTGCCGATGGGTTCGCTCGCGCTGCCGGGACTGACGCTCGAACCAATGCAGGACGAGCACACGGCGGCCAAGTTCGACTTAACGTTGGGCTGCTGGGAGGCGTTCGAAGGCATGCACGTCTCGCTCGAATATAACGCCGGCCTGTTCACACAGGCGACCGTCAAGCGCATGGCACGTCAACTCACGGCGCTCCTGCGTCATGCTGCCGCGCAGCCCGAAGCGAGTCTCGGCGCCCTTCGTGAACTGCTCGCCGAAGAGGACAAGCAATATCGAAGCGAGAAGGGAAGCGAGTTGGAGACGCTCGGCCTGCACAAGTTGCAGCAGATCAGGCGAAGGGCGGCGGGCATCTCGCAGATGAAGGGTGGTGCATAGCTATGAAAATTCGTGAGACAAGCGCACCCGCGCCGTTGCCGCACTTCCGGCGTAAGGCGACGAGCGTGTCGCAGGGCGAGTTGGTCAAGGCGGAATGCCTCCTGCCGGAGAGCCGTCTGCCGCTCGTGATCCAGCCCGCCGTCGAAGACTTAAGCCTCGCGCGCTGGGCGGGGCGCAACCGCGATTACGTCGCCGCGCGTTTGTCAGACCACGGGGCGTTGCTCTTTCGCGGCTTCGGCGCGCGGGGCGTGTCCGACCTCGAACAGTTTGTCGAAGCCGTCTCGGGGCAGCCGATGGAGTACCGTGAGCGTTCTTCGCCGCGCAGTCAGGTGAGCGACCGGGTCTATACTTCAACCGACCACCCGCCCGACCAGAGCATCTTCCTGCACAACGAACACTCTTACGCGCAAACCTTCCCGCTCAAGCTCTTCTTCTCTTGCGTGCAGAGCGCGCCGCAGGGCGGCAACACGCCGCTGGCCGACACGCGCAAAGTCTTCGAGCGCATCGCGCCGCGCGTCAGGGAACGCTTCATCGAGAAGAAGTGGATGTACGTCAGGAATTTCGGCGACGGCTTCGGGCTGCCGTGGCAGAAGGTCTTTCAGACGGCGGACAAGGCGGCTGTCGAGACATACTGCCGCCGCACCGGCGTCGAGTGCGAGTGGAAAGACGGCGACCGGCTGCGGACGCGACAGGTGCGCCCCGTCGTCGCCCGCCACCCGCAGACGGGCGCGACCGTCTGGTTCAACCATGCCACCTTCTTCCACGTCACGACGCTTGAACCGCAGGTGCGCCGCGCGCTCCTCGACGAGTTTGCCGAGCAAGACCTCCCCAACCACACCTACTACGGCGACGGATCGCCCATCGAAGACGACGTGATGGACGAACTGCGCGCCGCATACACGCGGGAAACCATGACCTTTCAGTGGCAGGACGGCGACGTGATCCTGCTCGACAACATGCTCACTTCGCACGGGCGCGAGCCGTTCGCCGGACAGCGGAAAATCCTCTTCGCGATGGCCGAGCCATACACCCGCACAGACCTCTAACTAGTGCGGCGGGCGTGAACGGCGATTGACCGGCCTGCCCCCGCTCCGTCCGACTTTTGAAATCCAATTCAGGTGAATACAGACATGCAGAAACACACCGTTGCAGGCTTTCGTCTCTCCCCTCAACAGAAACAGTTGTGGTTGTTGCAGCAGGAGGACGGGCACACGTTCTATTGCGCGCAGGCGACCATCACGCTCGAAGGGAAACTCGACCGGCAGACTCTCGTCGAAGCTTTACGGCTCATCGTCGAGCGCCACGAAATCCTGCGCACCACGTTCGCCCGGCTGCCTGAGATGGAACTCCCTCTTCAAGTGGTCGGCGATGCGTCCGCGCCGTTCGTGTGCGAGTACGACCTGCGCGGGCTGACACGGGCCGAGCAGGACTCACGGCTCGAAGCCATCATGAGCGGGGCGCGGCCAACCCCGCCCGGCGCGACGCAAGACACCCCGCCCGCCCGCTTCGATCTCGCCACCCTGTCGGTTGACAGCCACGTGCTTGTCATCACCTTGCCCGCGTTGTGCGCCGACTCGGCCTCGCTCGAAATCATCACGCGCGAGTTGAGCCAGGCATACGAGGACTGCCTGCGCGGGGAGAGGCCGGAGGTTGAGCAACTACAGTACGCAGACCTCTCGGAGTGGTTCAACGAACTGCTCGAATCGGAAGAGACCGAGAGCGGCAGGGAGTACTGGGAACAGTTTGACCTTTCGCGGCTGCACGCGGGCGGCTTCCCCTGCGAGCACGCGCGCGCGGCGGGCGATGAATTCGCGCCCCGCTCGCAGGCCGTGCCGGTGGGCAAACGTCTACAGGCCGAATTGGCCGCGCTCGCCGCGAAGCACGAGACGACGACCGCCGTGCTGCTTCTGGCTTGCTGGCAGACGTTGCTCTGGCGTCGGAGCGGGCAGGCGGGTCTCGTCGTCGGCGTCACATACGACGGGCGCAAGTATCCGCAGTTGTCGGACAGACCCGGTCTCTTGGCGAGGCAAGTGCCGTTGGCTGCCGAGTTGTCTGATGGTCTCGCCTTTGAAGAGTTTCTGGGGCGGCTCGACGCGCACGCGAGCGAAGCACACCGCTGGCAGGAGTATTTCATATGGAAAGACGGAGAGGGTGCGGGCGCAGGCGACGCGCCGCCGCGCACGTTCTTCCCGCTCTGCTTCGCCTACGAGGAGCAGGGCACAGAGCACACGGGCGGCGGCGTTGCCTTCCGCCTCGTCAGCCGCTATGTCCGCCTCGACCGCTTCAAGCTCAAACTCTCCTGCGTCGAGCGCGACGACGAACTGCTCGTCGAGTTGGAGTACGACTCGTCCCTCTTGACGGCAGCCGATGCCGGGCGCATGGCCGACGCGTTACACGCCCTCTTGGCCGACGCGGTCGCGCGCCCCGCCTGCGCCGTTGACGTGCTGGAAGCTCTGGGCGAGCGCGAGCGCGACGAGTTGCTCAACGACTTCAACCGGACGCAGGCCGGGTATCCCGGCGGGCTCTCGCTCCACGGACTGTTCGAGGCGCAGGCCGCACGGACGCCCGACGCCATCGCCGTCACATGCGACGGCGCGCGACTGACCTACGCGGAGTTGGACGAGCGCGCCAACCGGCTGGCGCATCACCTGCAAGAGCTTGGAGTGGGCGCGGAGTCTCTGGTGGGCATCTGCGCCGAGCGTTCCAACGAGATGGTGGTCGGGCTTCTGGGTGTGCTCAAGGCCGGGGGCGCATACATGCCGCTTGAGCCGACCTACCCGCGCGAACGCCTCTCCTTCATGTTGAGCGACGCGCGCGTCTCGATTTTGCTGACGCAGGAGCACCTGCTCGGGAAACTGTCGGACACCGGGGCGCAGGTCGTTTGTCTTGACTCCGACCAGGCGCCCATCGCCGGGCAGAACGCCGCTAATCCGCGCGCACGCGCGCACGCGGAGAGCCCGGCCTACGTCATCTACACTTCAGGTTCGACGGGGCGGCCAAAGGGCGTCGTCATCACACACGCGGCGATTTGCAACCACATGATGTGGATGCAGTCGGCCTTCCCGCTCGACGCCTCGGACGCCGTATTGCAGAAGACGCCCTTCAGCTTCGACGCTTCGGTCTGGGAGTTCTACGCGCCGTTGATGGCGGGCGCGCGCCTTGTCATGGCGGAGCCGGGAGGACATCAGGACAGCTCCTATCTCGTGAGGGCAATCGAGGAGGAGCGGATTACGACCTTGCAGACCGTGCCGTCGCTGCTGCGAATGCTACTCGCCGAGCCGGGACTCAAGCGTTGCCGGTCTTTGAAGCGTCTCTTCTGCGGCGGCGAGCCGCTCACGGTTGAGTTGCGCGAACAGCTTCACGGCCAACTCGACGCCGTGAAGCTCTACAACCTCTACGGCCCGACCGAGGCGACCATCGAAGCCAGTTCATGGGAGTGCGAGCGACGGGGCGGGGGGCGCGTCGTGCCTATCGGCAATCCCATCGCCAACGCGCAGATGTACGTGCTCGACCGCCACTTGAAACCCGTCGCGTGGGGCGCGGCGGGCGAGTTGTATCTCGGCGGCGCGGGACTGGCTCGCGGCTACCTGCGCGCCCCCGCGCTGACGGCTGAGAAGTTCATCCCCAACCCGTTCAGCCCGGAAGCGGGCGCGCGGCTTTATCGCACGGGCGACCTCGCACGCCACCTGCCGGGCGGCGCGGTCGAGTTTCTGGGTCGCGCCGATCATCAGGTCAAGGTCAGGTGCTTCCGTATCGAGTTGGGCGAGATCGAGGCGGCGCTCATGGAGCACCCTTCGGTGCGCGAAACGGTGGTGGTGGCACGCGAGGGCGCGGGCGAGGAGAAGCATCTGGTGGCCTATGTCGTCGCCGCGGTGGACGGGCAGACGCCGGCAGACCACGAGTTGCGCGGCCATCTCAGGGAGAGCCTGCCCGACTACATGGTGCCCGCCGCGTTCGTCGTGTTGGAGCGTCTGCCGCTCACGCCGAACGGCAAAGTAGACCGGGCTGCGCTCCCGCCGCCGTCGCAGTCGCGACCCGCATCGAACAGACCGGAGCATGCCGCCTTGAGCTGATCGATCTGAGCGACACGCCCGCGGAGGAAGTGGAAGCCGCAGCGCGACGACTGGCGGCGGAAGAGGCTGCGCGTCCCTTCGACCTCGGACGCGGGCCGTTGCTGCGCGCCACGCTCCTGCGGCTCTCTGAGAGCGAGCACGTGTTGTTAGTGACGATGCATCACATCATCTCGGATGGGTGGTCGCTCGGCGTGCTCGTCAAGGAAGTGGCCGCCCTCTACGAAGCGTTCGCGGAAGGGCGCGAGTCGCCGCTCGCAGAACTCGACATTCAGTACGCGGACTTCGCCGTGTGGCAGCGAGAGTGGCTGCAAGGCGAGGTGCTTGAGAACCTGCTCGACTACTGGCGCGGGAAACTCGGCGGCGCTCTGCCGGAACTGAGGTTGCCGCTCGATCACCCGCGCCCTGCCGTCAGGACGCCGAGCGGCACACACCTGACGCGCCACCTGCCGGTCGAACTGGCGGACGAGGTGAGGATGTTGAGCCGGAGCGAAGGCTCGACGGTCTTCATGACGCTGTTGGCCGCGTTCCAACTGTTGCTCTCTCGCTACTCGCAGCAGGAGGACATCCTCACGGGCACGGCCATCGCCAACCGCAATCGCGGCGAGACGGAAGGACTGATCGGCTTCTTCGTCAACATGCTTGTGATGCGGACAGACCTCTCCGGCGACCCGACGTTCCGCGAACTGATGAGGCGCGTCCGCGAGGTGGCGCTCGGCGCTTACGCTCATCAGGATGTGCCGTTCGAGCGTCTCGTCGAAGAGTTTGCGCCCGAGCGCAACACGAGCCGCACGCCACTCGTGCAGGTCGCCTTCGGCTTCAACAACTCGCCGATGCCCGCGATGCACCTGCCCTGCCTCACCTTGAAACCTCTGGAGATCGAGGAGGACGCCGGGCGCTTCGACCTCACGCTCTGGCTGACCGACGACGCGGGCACGCTGGCCGCGACGTGGTACTACAACACAGACCTCTTCGAGCCTGCGACCATCGAGCGGACGCACGGCCATTTCGAGACGCTGCTGCGAAACATCACTGCCCAACCGGAAGCGTGCCTGAGCGCCTTCGAGATGCTGACCGAAGAGGAGAAGCAGCAGCAGAGCGTCGAGAGAGCAAGACGACAGGAATCTCTCTCGGAGAAGCTGCGTTCGAGCCGGCGCAGACCCGCCGTCGCCGCGCCGCTCACGCAGCCCGCTACGGAACTGACCCCTGTGCACGGCTCAACCCACACCGGCGACAGTGCCTCATAAATACCGCAATAAGAGACGAAGACGATGGAAGATCGCACGCGTATGCAAAGCAGCCCCGCCCGTCCCGGCGGCATGAGACGCAAGGCCGTCAGCCTCTCGCAGGAATCTCTCGTGAAGCTAGGCCACCTCGACGGGGGCGTCGGCCTGCCGCTGGTGATCCAGCCGGGGGTGAGCTACATCAACCCGGCTGCGTGGGCGGGGCATAATCGCGAGTTGATCGAGTCGTGCCTGCTGCGCCACGGGGCGATCCTGTTTCGCGGGTTTGAAATGGATTCAGTCTCCGGGTTCGAATCGTTCGCGCGAGCCGTCTCGCCCGAACTGCTCGACTACCGCGAACGCTCGTCACCGCGCTCGGAAGTGACGCGTGGAATTTACACTTCGACCGACTACCCGGCTGACCAGTCGATTCATTTCCACAACGAGCAATCGTACACGAGGCGTTGGCCGATGAAGCTCTGGTTCTTCTGCGCGCGGGCGGCGGAGCGCGGCGGGGCGACGCCCATCGCCGACGGGCGCAGGGTGCTCGCGCTGCTCGACCCGCAGCTTAGAGAGGGCTTCCGGCGAAAGAAGGTCATGTACATGCGTAATTACGGCTACGGGCTGGGACTCTCTTGGCAGAGCGCGTTTCAGACCGACAACCCGGCTGACGTGGAAAACTACTGCCGGAGCGCAGCCATCAACTTCGAGTGGAGAGACGGTGGCCGCTTGCGGACGCGGCAGGTCTTCGAAACCATCGTCACGCATCCGCAGACGGGAGAGGAGACGTGGTTTGAGCACGCAGCCTTTTTCCACGTCTCGGGTCTGCCGGCGAGCGTGCGCGCGGCCTTGCTCGCCGAGTTTGCCGAGGAAGACCTGCCATCGAACACCTATTACGGCGACGGTTCGCCGATTGAAGACGCGACGCTCGAAGCCGTGCGCGAAGCCTACCGGCAAGCGGCCGTCAGCTTCCCTTGGCGCGCGGGCGACGCCTTGCTCATCGACAACATGCTCACCTCGCACGGGCGCGAGCCGTTCGCCGGGACGCGCCGCATCGTCGTCGCGATGGCCGAGCTTTACCCGCCTCAGGCGGCCAACAAATAGAACCGGCGAGGGAGCACCATGTCAGCGACCATCAACAAATTCAAAGCCGTCAGGCGTCAGCCCGTCACGCTCTCGCAGGAGCAACTTGTCAGGACGGTCTTTCTCGGCGAGGGACAGAGTTTCCCGCTCGTCGTCCGGTCGGAAGTCGAGGGCGTCAATCTGGCGGCGTGGGCTGCGAATAACCGCGAGTACGTCGAGTCGCAGCTTCTCAAGTACGGCGCGATCCTCTTCCGCGAGTTCAACGTCGGGACAGTCGAAGCCTTCGAATCGTTCGCGCGAGCCGTCTCGCCCGAACTGCTCGACTACCGCGAGCGCGCAGCCCCCCGCAAGGAGATAGGTCGCAACGTCTATACTTCAACCGAGTACCCGGCAGACCAGCACATCCCGCTTCACCACGAGATGTCCTACTCGCACAACTGGCCGACCAAAATCTGGTTCTACTGCGCGCATCCGCCCGAGCAGGGAGGCGCGACACCCATCGCCGATGACCGGCGCGTTTTCCGTCGGCTCGACCCGCGCCTCAAGGAAAAGTTCATCGAGAAGCGGGTGATGTACACGCGCAACTACGGCGAAGGCGTAGACCTCACATGGCAGGACGCCTTTCAGACGACCGACCGGGCGCGCGTCGAGGAATACTGCCGCCGTGCGAAGACCGAGTTTCGCTGGAAGGATCAGAACCGCCTGCACACGCGGCAGGTGCGACAGGCCATCGCCACCCACCCACGCACGGGCGAGACCGTGTGGTTCAACCACGCACACATGTTCCACATCTCGAACATGGAAACGGCGGTGCGCGAAGCTCTGCTGGCCGAGTTTGCCGACGAAGACCTCCCGCGCAACGCCTACTACGGCGACGGCTCGCCTATCGAAGCCTCCGTGCTCGACGAGATTCGCGGCGTTTACCGGGAGGCAGCCGTCACGTTCCCGTGGCGGCAGGGAGACATTCTGATGCTCGATAATTTTCTGGCCTCACACGGGCGCGAGCCGTTCACCGGCGCGCGGAAGATCGCCGTCGCGATGGCCGAACTCTACACGAACCAAGCCCTCTGACGGGCGACGGTTCCCATTCCCGCACAAACCCCCGAACACACTAAATCGACCGTCGAAAAAGACGCGCGCCGCCGCGCGTCCCGGTGCGTCGTCGTTTGAACGCCGCCCAACCCTCTGAAGGAGAGCTATACACATGCACGAGGCAACGATTGAAGGCTATCATCTCTCAGCGCAGCAACAGCGGCTCTGGCTCTTACAACCGGGCGTGCCCGCCTACCGCGTACAGTCAGCCGTGACAATCGGCGGACGCCCTCAGGCGCGCGTCCTCAAGGAATCGCTCGCGCGGGTGATAGCCCATCACGAGATTCTGCGTACCGCCTTCCGCTTCCTGCCCGGCATGGACGTGCCGCTGCAAGTTATCAACGAAGAGGTCGCGCTCGACTGGCAGGAAGTTGACCTGAGCGGCGACCGCGAGCAGGAGCAGAAGGCCGCTTGCGAGCGTTGGCTGCGAAGCGAAAGGGCGCGCCCGTTCGATTACGAGCAAGGCCGCTTGCTCCACGCCTGCCTGCTGCGCCTGTCGGCGGAAAGCCACGTGCTGATCGTTACGCTCTCGGCGCTATGCGCCGACACGCGGAGCGCCCGGAACGTGGTGGACGAGATCGGCCTTCAGTACGCGGCCTGCCTCGACGACCGGCAGATCACGGGCGAGGTGGTGCAATACGCCGACTTCACCTCTTGGCAGAACGAGTTGCTCGAATCGGACGAGGGGCGCGCAGGCCACGAGTACTGGGCTGCGCAACTTGCCAACGGGCACGCGGAGTTGCGCCTGCCGGGCGAGAAGGACGGCGCGGCCACAGGGTATGCGCCCGAGGTCTTGAGCATCGAGCTTGAGGCAGGCGTCACGGCGCGGCTCGACGCGTTGACCGGGCGACAATCTGCCCTCCCCTCCGTCGTGCTGCTGGCGGGGTGGCAGAGCTTGCTCTGGCGTCTGACGGGCGAGTCCGAGATCGTCGTGGGCGTGGGGGCGACCCGTGGAGAAGGGAAGAGTGCCGCACCGGTCTTCGGCTTCGAGTACGAGGAACTGGCGTCGGGCGAGTGCGCGGGACTGTCGTTTGCGGTCGCAGAGCAATACAGTTGCACGGATCGCTTCAACCTGAAGCTCTGCTGTTTCCGTAAGGGCGAGGCGCTGCGCCTCCAGCTTCAGTACGACTCCAACCTCTTTGAAGCCGAAGGCATCCGCCGTCTGGCCGGCGAGTTTGAGGCTTTGCTCGGGAGCATCGCGGAAGACCCGTCTGGCCGGCTCGCTCGACTGCCTCTGCTGAGCGAGGAAGAACGGCGACTGGTCGTTGTCGAGTGGAACCGGACGGCGCACGACTCCCCGCGGGAGGTTAGTCTCGCCGAACTGTTCGAGGCACAGGCGCGTCGCACGCCCGACAATCTCGCCGTCGTCTTCAAGGAACAACGTCTCAGTTTCGGCGAACTGAACCGCCGCGCCAACCAGCTAGCGCGCTTACTGCAAGAGGTGGGTGTCGGCGCGGAGACGCCGGTGGGTCTCTTGATGGAGCGTTCGGCGGAGATGATCGTCGGGCTGCTCGCCGTCCTCAAGGCCGGTGGCGCTTACGTGCCCATCGACCCTGCGTACCCCGTCGAGCGTCTTTCCTACATCATCGAAGACACGGGCATGCCCGTGCTGCTGACGGAGCGTCGCTTGAAGGAGAAGCTGCCCGCGTTCGGCGGGCGCGTCGTCTGCCTCGATTCGGACGCGGAAGCGATCTCCGGGCAGAGCGCGGAGAACCCGCGCCGCGACACAACGCCCGAGAACTTGGCCTACGTCATCTACACTTCGGGTTCGACGGGGAGGTCGAAGGGCGTCATGGTGCAGCAGCGTTCCGTGGTGAACCTCCTCGACGCGCTTCGTCGCGGCGTCTACGCCGGGCACGACGAGTCGCCGCTCAAATTCAGCGTCAACGCGCCGCTCGTCTTCGACGCCTCCGTCAAGCAGGTCGTGCAACTGCTCGCCGGGCATGCGCTCTGCATCGTGCCGGAGGAGACGCGCCGCGACGGCGAAGCCCTCCTCGACTATGTGAAGCAGCATGAGATCGACGTGCTCGACTGCACACCGTCGCAACTGCGGCTGCTGCTCGAAGCGGGGCTCGCGGAGCGACCAGAGTTCGCACCGCGCATGGCCGTGGTGGGCGGCGAGGCAATTGACGACGCGCTGTGGCGGACGCTCGGCGAGAGCCGCGCGACGGACTTCTACAACGTCTACGGCCCGACCGAATGCACGGTGGACGCGACCACCTGCCGCATCACATCCGAGGCCGCGCAGGCGTCCATCGGGCGGCCACTCTCGAACGTCCGAACATACGTGCTCGATCAATTCGGGCAGCCAGTGCCCGTCGGAGTTGTCGGCGAGTTGCACATCGGGGGCGCGGGGCTCGCGCGCGGCTACCTCAATCTCCCCGCGCTGACTGCCGAAAAGTTCATCCCTGACCCGTTCGGCGGCGAAGCGGGCGCGCGCCTCTACCGCACGGGCGACCTCGTGCGCTATCTCGAAGACGGTCGCATCGAGTACGTCGGGCGCATCGATCATCAGGTGAAGGTCAGGGGCTTCCGCATCGAGCTTGGCGAGATCGAGGCGACGCTCGCGGAGCACCCCGCCGTGCGTGAGGCGGTCGTCGTCGCGCGCGAGGACACGCCGGGCGATAAGCGTCTGGTTGCTTACGTCGTGCCGCGCCGGCAGGAATCCCTGATCGCCGGCAAGGCTCGACACCGCCTGCCCAACGGCATGCACGTCGCGCAGCAGAACCGCACCGAGACCGACTACCTCTATCAAGAGATTTTCGAGGAGCAGACCTATCTCCGGCACGGCGTGACCCTGTCGCCCGGCGCGTGCATCTTCGACGTGGGCGCGAACATCGGCATGTTCACCCTCTTCGTCAGTCAACACTGCCCCGACGCGCGCGTCTATGCCTTCGAGCCGATCAAGCCGATCTTCGAGACGCTGCGCATCAACGCCAACCTCTACGGTCGAGACGTGAAAGTGTTCCCCTACGGTTTGTCCGATGCCGATTGCATCGACACCTTCGCCTATTACCCGCAGTTCTCGGCGCGCTCGGGCTTGTCCGAGTTCGCAGACGCCGAGGGCGAGGTGGCGGTCATCAAGCAGTTTTTGCGCAACAAGGAGGCGAGCGGTGTTGACGGCATGGGCGAGTTGGCCGAGGCAGCCGACGAACTGCTCGAAGGCGTCTTCGCCAGCGAGACGCACGAGTGCGCCTTGAAGAGACTCTCCGACGTGATCCGCGAGGAGGGCATCGGGCAGATCGATCTGCTGAAGGTGGATGTGCAGCAGGCCGAGCTGCGCGTGCTCAAGGGCGTGGACGACGCGGACTGGGCTAAGATCAGACAGGTCTCGATGGAGGTACACGACGCGCCGGGACAGGCGAGCGAGGGGCGGCTCGCCGAGGTGCTTGAACTACTCCGGCGGCACGGCTTCGAGGCCGTGGCCGAGCAGGACGATTCGCTGCTCGGGACTGACCGCTACAGCGTCTACGCCGTGCGCGCCGGCGCTGCCGCAGCGAAGGAGGAAAGCCTTCGCCGCGATGCGTCGGCAGTGGAACTGAGCACCGACCGCCAGTCGCTCTACCAGCTTCCCAACAGTCTGGAAGTCTTCCACCAGAACCGGAACGAGACGGAGTTCATCTACAAGCAAATCTTCGAGGATCAGGTCTACCTCAGGCACGGCATCACGCTGCGACCGGGCGACTGCGTCTTCGATGTCGGCGCGAACATCGGACTCTTCACGCTCTTTGTCTACCACCGCTACCGCGACGCGCGCGTCTTCTCCTTCGAGCCGATCCCCTCGACCTTCGAGAAGCTGCGGAGCAACGTCGCCCTCTACGGCCTCGACGCAGACCTCTTCAACTGCGGCCTCTCCGACCACGTCGGTTCGACAACCTTCACCTACTACCCGCGCTGGTCTGCCAGTTCGAGCGCCTACGCCAACGTCGAAGAGGAAGAGGAGGCGCTCAAGACCTTCCTGCACAATCAGGGCGAGTTGGTCGCGGAGTACGCCGACCAACTCATCGAGGGCAGGTACGAGGGCGAGCGCGTCGTCTGCCAGTTAAGCACCGTCTCGGAGATCATCAGCCGCCACGGCGTCGAGCGCATCGACCTGCTCAAGCTCGACGTGGAGAAGAGCGAACTGGACGTGCTCAACGGCGTCGCCGAAGACGACTGGAAAAAGATCAAGCAGATCGTCATCGAACTGCACGACATCGACGGTCGCCTCGACTACGTCACGCGGATGCTTGAGGGCAGGGGTTACGCCGTCAGCGTCGAGCAGGACGTTTCGCTTCGCGGGACGAGCATCTACAGCCTCTATGCCACCCTGGAGGTAGCAGCCGATGCACTGCCGACCGTGAGCGAGATTCTCTCGGACGAGGCGACGCGCGCGGAAGCGGGGCGCGAGTTCGGCACGCTCTCGACGGGCGAACTGTGGAGTTACTTGCAGGAGCGCGTGCCGGAGTACATGGTGCCAACCTCGTTCGTCATGCTCGACAAGCTGCCGCTGACGACGAACGGCAAAGTTGATCGCAAGGCTCTGCCCGCGCCTGACCAGACGGACGCGGCACAGGGCGCGTCCTCCGCAGCCCCGCGCACGCCCGTCGAAGAACTGCTGTGCGGCATCTGGGCTGAGGTGCTCGATCTCAAGCATGTGGGCGTTGACCGGAACTTCTTCGAGTTGGGCGGCCACTCCCTGCTCGCCACGCAACTGATGTCGCGCGTGAGAGGGACTTTCCGCATCGAGATGCCGCTGCGCACACTGTTCGAGTGGCCGACCGTTGCGGAACTAGCGCAGAGGATCGAGTCGGCGCTGAAGTCAGGACAGGGTGTGAGCGAGCCGCCGATGGCACGCACGTCGCGAGAGAAGGCGCTGCCGCTCTCGTTCTCGCAGCAGCGCCTCTGGTTTCTCGACCAACTCGAACCGGGCAGCATCTCCTACAACAGCCCGCTGGCCGTGCGCCTCACCGGCACGCTCGACACGACCGCGCTCTCACGCACGCTCGACGAACTGACCCGCCGC
>JAIVJZ010000073.1 GCA_020199775.1 Acidobacteriota bacterium | reverse complement strand
GTGCGGTGCGCGGCCTTGAACCGGATGACGCACGAGGGGATGCCGGACGGCTACAAGGTCGCGGCGTAAGGTAGGTTCAGATGGAGGGTCAGCTTCGCTCATCCTCTTTTATGCAACAAAGTCAACTCGATCTCTAAAGCTTGGTTGCCGACGAGCCGTTCGAGTTCGCGGTTGCTGGCTTCGAGAGCGTGTAAGTTCCGAGGCGGTGGTTAGTCGTCGAGACGACCTGTTTGATAAGCTTGCCGCCATTCAATGAGCAAGTGTGAAAAGAGTTCGTAGGAGCGTGCAAGAGCCGCTAAAGTCGTCTCCCCGAAGAGTAGCTCAAGCACCACCTAGTGCTTGAAAGAAGGGCTGAAGTAACGGCTGCTTCGTAGCTTTGCCGGTCATTTGATGAAATGCCCGACAGGAATGTACTAATGGCAGAACTTATCTGTCCAAGCACTGGGGTTCACTCCAGCGAGATAGCTGTGAGAAGTTTATGTTAGGGGGCACTATATGATTGACTTTAAGAAACGGCTTACAAAAAGGGACACTTCAAAGCCAATAGATCCAGTTGCACTATACGACACTCTTGATCGTGCTAGTGATAAAGGCCCTTTAAGACCTGCTCAGATGGCGGTTCTGAAGGAGTGGCACGAAAGCCACCGTAACAATCATGATGTAGTACTTAAATTACATACTGGTCAAGGAAAAACATTAATTGGCTTGCTAATGTTGCAAGCCAAATTAAATGAGAATGAGGGGCCAGTAGTGTATCTCTGTCCAAACAATTTTCTTGTTAACCAAACTAGTTTGCAAGCAACACAATTCGGCGTTCCTTTCTGTGTATCAGAAGGTGGTGATCTACCGTTTGATTTCCTTGATGGAAAATCAATATTTATTACCTCTATTCACAAACTCTTTAATGGCTTAACAAAGTTTGGTATTGGGGCACAATCGATTTCAGTAAATACATTATTAATGGATGATGCTCATGCATGCATCGATGCTGTTCGTACCGCCCTTTCTATTCATCTCTCTTTCGATGAGGCTGCTTATACAGAAATCCGCGATCTTTTTGCGACCGCATTGCAGAATCAAGGGACGGGTACTTATGCGGACATTTGTGATCACGATCAAGAAGCATTGTTACTAATCCCCTACTGGGAATGGCGCGATAAACATAATGAAGTAGTCGAGATTCTCGCCAAATATGGTGAAAGTAAATCTATCAAGTTTGCATGGCCGCTTCTGAAGGATATGTTGGCTGAATGTCAATGTGTTATTTCAGGTAAGGCTCTGGAAATAGCGCCATATTTACCACCTTTAGACCTTTTCGGCTCATATCACAAAGCAAAGTGCCGCATATTCATGTCAGCAACGGTTACAGACGATTCCTTTTTGATTAAAGGTCTGGGATTGTTGCCAAAAACAATTCAAAATCCTTTGGTCTATAAAGAGGAAACTTGGTCCGGCGAAAAAATGATTTTAATTCCCGCACTCATTGATTCCTCGCTAGATAGAGGAACAGTGGTAGCAACTTTTGCAACACCTAAACGTCGGGCATTCGGTACGGTTGCACTAGTTCCCGGATTCAAGTGGACAAAAGATTGGGAAGCATATGGCTCGACAGTAGCTTCCAAAGAGACGATTAATACCGAAATCGACAAGTTAATTAAGGGCGATTTCTCCAAAACTTTAGTAGTTGTCAATCGGTATGATGGGATAGATCTACCTGATAGCACATGCAGAGTCTTGATTATGGACTCTAAACCTCACTCAGAAAGTCTAATTGATCGCTATTCGGAAAATTGCAGAGCAACAAGTGACGTAACTGCTGTTCGGACAGCTAGAACAATCGAACAAGGTTTAGGGCGTAGTGTGCGTGGTGAGAAAGATTATTGTGTGATTATTTTCACCGGCACGGATCTTATCAAAATCATACGTGCGCGAGAGTCTCGAAAATATTTATCAAATCAGACCAACACTCAGATAGATATCGGCTTTGAGATAGCTGAAATGCTTCGAGACGAGAAAGGAAGTGTCGATCCCACATCTGCGCTGATTAGTATTATCAATCAGTGCCTAAGGCGTGATGAGGGTTGGAAAGAGTTTTACGTGGAGCGGATGGGTAGTGTTACCCCCAGCCTCCCAGGTGGGGTAACGTTAGAATTATTTAGCCGTGAACTCGAAGCTGAAAAAAAATATCATGATGGTGATATAGATGGGGCTGTGAAAACCCTCCAATCTCTAGTCGACGAGAAGATCACGGATGAATTTGATAAGGGTTGGTATTTACAAGAAATGGCACGCTATAAGTACCCCCAAAGTAAAGAAGAATCTAATAAGCTTCAAGTAAGTGCTCATCGCAGGAATAGATTTCTGCTCAAGCCTCGTAGCGGCATGCAGTTCATTAAAATTGAGGTTGTCAGTCAGAAGCGAATGGAGAATATTATTTCTTGGGTTACAGAATTTGAGGATTATAAAGATTTAAGTATTACGCTTGAGGATATTCTTAGCGCAATAACTTTTGGAGTTAAAGCAGACCGTTTTGAGGAAGGATTTAATAATCTAGCGAAAATTTTGGGGTTTGAAGGACAGCGCCCTGATAAAGAATGGAAAGAGGGTCCAGACAATCTTTGGGGGCTACGTGATAACGAATATTTACTTGTTGAGTGTAAGAGTGAAGTGCAATTAAAACGCTCTGACATTAACAAGAGCGAGACCGAACAAATGAATCGGTCTTGCGCGTGGTTCAGTCGATATTATCCTGGAGCAAAAGTAAAAAATGTGATGATCATTCCCTCTAATAAATTAGCAATAGGGGCTGCATTAACGCATGAAGTAAGTGTGCTACAACCCAAATCTCTCGACAAATTAAAAGAAAATGTTAGAAGATTTTTTGCTGAATTTGAAAGCTTGGACTTGAAGAATTTATCAGAGAAGACAGTTCAAGATTTAATTAATACACATCAATTATCAGTCGAGGCAATTACAACTGATTATTTTAAATCAATAAAATCTTGGAAGTGAAGATTGCGTGTCCCACTGGCGTTGGGCTTCACTTTTATAGTCACAAAAGGAGAGCAATTTCAACTTTGTATTTTGGCAATATTATGCAACATAAGGAAGTGTTTATGTGTCGCAATCAGGTATGAAGTAAGACGATTTCCGGCGAATGTGCTAACGGTCGCGGACGCCTTCAATTGCGATTACGTGAGAACATTTTTTCGGGACAGACCCATCTTTCGACTTTATTTAGCCAACAACCACTGCGTTCAGCTTCAGGTTACTTAACATCTGATTGCCCGAGGGTGCGGAAAACTCTACACGCCGCCTCCCGTCTCTCCTCCGCTTCTTCTTCGCTGATAGGCCAACGAGGGGTCGGCGGCGGGCCTCCCTCCGACCAGTCGATGCCGAACCCGAAGCCGCATTCGCCGCACTCGTAAAAGTCATTCTCCTGCCCCTCGGATGTCCGGCGCGCCTCGCCCGCGCATTTCAGGCACGGCATGGTGGCCGCGTTTATTCCGCCCGCCATAATTCACCACCTCCTTTGAGGCTGGTCGAGACCGCTTGACGCCGGCTCCGACTAATCCGGCATGTAGATGAACTCGCCCGCCCCTTCCTTGCCGCAGCGCGGACACCTCGACGACTCCCATTGCTGCCGCTCCGTACCGCACACGGGGCACGGGTGCGGATTGTTCCAAAACTCGCCCTTCTCATCATCCCCGACGCTCGATACGTCGGCCCTCAAACATCGCGGGCAGCGCAGCCACATCGCGGTCATGCCGGGGCGGTCTTCCTCGAACTGGTGGATGTGCTCGCCGCAGCCGGAGCAAGTTCCCATGTAGCCAATGTCCCAACTCATCTGTGTGCCTCTTTCATGACCGCGGATGACCCGCAAGAAAGCTGAACGCGGGACGGAGTCGCGAGATCATTTGCGCTCGTCCTTCGTGCGCTTCGTCTTCTTCGCGGGCTGCACCGTGCCGTCCACCGTGATGGTCAGCACCTCGTCTCCGCCATCATTTGAGTTTTGCAGCCGGACGAGGCTCTGCTTCAGTCGTTGTTCGGAGAGGGGGCGCTCCCCCAGGAAGACCAGGTAGCCCTGGGTCGGCCGCGCCGGAAGCTGCGGATCGGGGCCCGTGCGCATGATCTCATAACCTTCGAGCATTCGCGGGAACTCGATTTCGTTGGCGAGGTCGTTGACCTCCCGCTCGTCCGCCAAGGGGATCGCGTGGCGCAGAAAGCTCTTGGCGATGTCGCGCGCGAAGATGCCGTTCTGCTTATGGTCAACGAATGCGCGGTCGAGCACGAGCTTCATCGTGAGGACACGCCCGGCGGAGTCCACGATGGCCGTGACGTTGACGGCCTCACGGAACATGCCTGCCCTGGGGCGAAAGACAAAGACTTTACGCTGCTGTTTGGCCTCGGTCGCGCCCGCTTCGACGAGGTTGAAGAAACGGAAGAAGTCTGTCCGCTTCGCGTCTTCGAGCCGGTCGCCGACGCGCGCGCGAGCGGAAGGGGGCGCGCACGTTAGAAGCAGGAAAATCATGATGGAGATGAGTCGAGTGCGAGTTGAGATGTGAAGCATCTTGGTCTCTCCTGCTACAAGCATTAAGAGGGAAAAGTATTCTTTTCGTTCGCAGGTTCGGCGTGTAATTTGAGGGTCTGAAGCATCTCTTTGTAGCGCGGCGGCGACTTCATCCAGTCGAGCAACTGACGATGAAAACCATCCTTCCGGAAAGACGCGAAGCGCTCCAGATTAAGAAACCCCGCGAGAGAGCGTTCATACTCATTCCGCCCCGCCTGTGCCTTCACCGGGGTGGCGCACCAGGGCGAGCGGAAACCGACGAAGGGCTGCACGCCCGTTAAAAGCTCGAACAGCATGACGGCAATCGCGAGCGTGTCGGCCCGCTCGTCGCCGAGTCCGAGCGGGTTGTAGGCTACCGAGATGGTCGTGCGCAAAGGGCGGGTTACGTCCGGGCGCTGCGCGGGGTCAATGAGACCAAAGCCGTCCCGGAGGATGATGAGGTTCTCCGGTTTCAAATCCCCGTGATAGAAGTCGGGGCGGGAGTTTTGCAGACCGATCAGGTCTGCCAGAAGATGCATGAACCACCGAACTTCGTGCAGTCTCCCTCCCCTGTAATACCAGTCCCGCAGGGTGTGCCCGCGAAACCGCTCCATCACGTAGTAGGGCACGCCGGCTTGTTCCCCCGCGGCGAACACCTTCGGCAGAAGGTGTGTGTCGAAGCTCCGCAAAAAGGCATATTCGGCGCTGAAGATGCTTCTCACATCCTCGCCCGAGACCGAGCCGCAACGTATGCCGCCGGCGTGCATAAACAAACCCTCGTCGCACACCTCATCGGGGCGCACGCCCTGGGAAGATTTCGCCGCCCCGCCGCCGAAGAGGCGCGTGACGCGGCCTGCGCCGCCGCCGCCCTCGTAGCCGACCTTTATGCACACGTCTCTTTGCTCTTCAGGCTCGGCCCAATCGAGCCACGTCTCGTAGACGGACGAGAAGCCACCGCGTCCGAGGATTTCGCCCAACTCGTACCCGCCCACATACACGCCTCTTCTCGTGGTGTAGTTAGCTGAATCGGTTTCCTCGGTTTTTTGTTTCGTTTCAGCCTGCTGCCGTTCCTCCCCCCGGGTCGATGCCTGCCGCGCTCCTTCGAACAGCGACCTGGCCTCACACCACATCAGTAATATCTGCGCGGCCCCTTCGTAGTTCGCTTCCACCGCCCGCATGACTTTTATCTGCTCCCAACAGGCGGGGCAAAGAAATTGATTCACTTCCAGATTTTCCGACTGTCCCGGATGTGTCCCCTCGATACCAATACAAGCCGGGCACACGAGCCGCGCGCAGGTCTCGCAGTGGTAAAAAAACGCCGCCCCCTCGTCATTGGAGGAGGAGACGCCCCCGCGCGTCATGAACTTCGCGTACACATGCCACGGCTCCGCGCAGGCGCCCTCGCGGCAGAAGGCGCACACGACGACGGAAGGCTTCGTGCAGGCGACGGAAGGATGTCCCGGCACATCTCCTGTGCGGCTGCACTGCGGCGGGCTTGGTATCGAAGCGTGGTTATAAGGTGATTTCATCGGGTGCCCTGATGATTCAAGTAGTTAGCGTTAACGCAGTTAATTGACAACGCTATGCCTCCAAGATTATGCCGGGCCGCATAGCTGTCGCTCCTATCAATCGTCTATTCTAGAAAAGGAACGATCTTCGCGCCCCGCCTTGCGACTCCGTAAGCCGGCTATGTCTAAAACCCTGTCAAC
>JAIVJZ010000033.1 GCA_020199775.1 Acidobacteriota bacterium | reverse complement strand
GGAGGCGAGCGGGCTTCAGGCGTGGCTGGCGTATTTGAACGCGCATCCGGGAGATTACCGGACGATGGTGCGCGGGTTCATCAACTCGGTGGAATACCGCAAGCGGTTCGGCGACCCGGGCGCGCCGCAACCCGGCCAGTTCTGAATGGCACAAGGATAAAGGATAAGGGGGAAAGGGTCAGGGGCAAGGGGAAAAGGTTGAAGACGGAAGCGAGGCGGAGCCATTAGTTGCCGTGTGGCGCTCCCTGTTCTTACCTTGACCCTTTCCCCCTGACCCTTTCCCCCTTTACCTTTTCCTCTTGCCCTCCCCACAGTGTTCCCTGTGTCTGCGCGGCGAGTGCTCTAAGGTTTAGACACGCTCAGTCGCAAGCCCCAATGATCAACCGAACAATCAGCGCACGGCGGCGCGCGGGGCGAGTGCGTCGAGCCGCCGGCGCGCCTGCACGGCTTCGGGGCTGCGCGGGTGACGCCTCAGAATCTCGCGCCAGCTTTCGCCGTCGTAACGGAAACGCTTCGCCGCGCGCTCGAAGACGAACGTGATGCCTTGCTTGTTGTAGCGATCAAGTTCGTTGAAATTGAGGAAGTAGCTTTCGAGCGGCGCGCCGCCCGCCGCCATCTCGCGCTCGTCGAGTCGGCGAGCGGCATCACGCGACAACTTTGCCGCCGCTTGTTCGGCCTCGTCCCCGAACAACAGCAGGACGGCGGGGCGCAGCGGCGAACGCGGAAAGTTGTCGAGAAAAATGCGCGCCCGCGCGATGCGGTCAAACTCTTCCGAGCCGCGAATCAAGCTCAACAACTTTTCGTCGTCGCCCGCGCGCGTGGGCGACGCGAGCGCGTCGGCCTGTAACCAACCACGCGTCCGCCGCGTCACCGCCACGCGGTAAAAATTCAGCCCGTCGCCCACGCGCCGCGCGCCGATGATTGCGACCGCGCGGCCACGCCCCAGACGCTGCACGAGGTTCGCCGTCAGACGCGGCGCGTCCCTGAGCGCGGCCAGCCGCTCGTCAACCACGACGGCAGGTTGACCGCCCGCCCCGGCGAGCGCGCCCCGCTTCCGTTGCGGGTATGCGTTCGTGAATAACAGAAGCAGGCAGGCGCACGTAGCCAGCAACAGGACTCTCGTTTGTGAACGGGCGGCGTGCGGTGAAACGGTATGGACGGCGAGTTGTGAAGATAAAACTCGCTCGAAATCAGGCAAGCGTCGAGACATGAGGATCGGTCTCCTTTCGCTGTTTGAGGTTTGAGGAAACTTGCAAACCGGCCGCCGTCGCGTGTGAAGTTCTAGCGAGGCGCGCGGCGGCGCGGGTTTGCGGCTAACAGGGCGTCGAGTTTGGTGCGCGCCGGGGCGGCGGGCTTCGTGTGTGCGGCGAGCCCCGCGTGATGAAAGTGGCAGATGGCGAGGGCGAGGGCGTCGCTCGCGTCGTGAGGCTGCGGTATCTCCTGAAGCGAGAGCAGCACGCGCACCATCTCCTGCACCTGATGTTTTTCCGCCGCGCCGTAGCCCACCACCGTCTGCTTGACGAGGCGCGGCGCGTACTCCGCGATCTCGATGCGGGCGCGCTCGGCCGCCACCAGAATCACGCCGCGCACCTGTCCGAGTTTCAAAGCCGTCTTCACGTTGGCGGCGAAGAACATCTCTTCGACCGCGCACACGTCAGGCCGGAAGCGCGCCAGCAACTTCTCCACCCCGTCGCTGATCTTCAACAGGCGCGTCGCGAAACGCTCGCGCGAGTTGGCCTTCACCGTCCCGAAATCGACGACGCGATACCGCCGCACATCGCCCTCGACCAAGCCCCAGCCCGTCGTCTCGCTTCCCGGATCAATGCCAAGCACACGCATCTTTGAGTGACAGGAGAAGAAAGTAAATCGTGAATCGTGAACGGAGGAAATCTGCTTTTTTCTATTTACGATTCACGATTTACGATTCACGGCTTTTTACGCCGAAGCCATGTCCGCTTCGTCGATGTCGAAGTTGGCCGAGACTTTTTGCACGTCGTCGTGGTCTTCGAGGATTTCCATGAGCTTGAGCATCTGGCGCGCGTCCGCGCCTTCGAGTTTGACGTAGGACTTCGGCACCATCTCGACTTCGGCGATCTGCGGCTCGATGCCCGCTTTTTTCACCGCCTCGTGGACAGCCTCGAACTCTTCCGGCGCGGTGATGATCTCGAAGTTGTCTTCGTCGTCGCGCAAGTCCTCCGCGCCCGCCTCGGTCACGATCTCAAATAACTCGTCCTCGCTCTTCGCGGCCTTCTCGACGACGATGTAGCCCTTCTTCTCGAAGTTCCACGACTGCGACCCCGAAACGCCGAGGTTGCCGCCGTACTTCGAGAAGGCGTGGCGTATTTCGGCCACGGTGCGGTTGCGGTTGTCGGTCATCGCTTCGACGATGATGGCGACGCCGCCGGGACCGGTGCCCTCGTAAGTGATCTCGTCGTAGTTAACGCCCTCTTCCTCGCCCGTCCCGCGCCGGATGGCGCGCGCGATGGTGTCGTTCGGCATGTTTCCCGCCTTGGCGTCCGAGACGGCTTTGCGCAGGCGCGCGTTGGCTTCCGGGTCGCCGCCGCCGGTGCGCGCCGCGACCGTGAGTTCTTTAATGAGTTTGGTGAAAAGTTTGCCGCGCTTGGCATCGAGCGCGCCCTTCTTGTGCTTGATGGTATGCCACTTGGAATGTCCAGACATTTTTACAGAGTTTCCTTGTACGCGTGTTTAATCCGAGTGCAGGGACGCGACTATATCACGCGTTTTTTACGCGCCGCAACCGGGTTAAAGCAGAGGTCGGAGGTCAGTCGGAAAACGCTCAACGAGCATTTTTTACTTCGCGCTCACTAAACTCAACAGCCGTGCGCGGGTTGCTCCCGCGACGCGCACGAGTTTCGTCTTCGCGGCGTGGCCGCTCGTGACGCGGACGGCGCGCGAGGGCACGCCGAGCGCGCGTGCGAGCGTGCGCGCGAGTTCTTCATTGGCCGCGCCTTCGACGGGCGGGGCGGCCACGCGCACGCGCAACGCGCCGTCATGCACGCCTACGACCTCGCTCCGCGAAGCGCGCGCGACGACGCGCACGCCGAACGTGATCGCGCCGCCAGTCTCCGTGCATCGCAGCATAAGTTTTCGGGGTCGGGCGAAAGCGGGTTAAAACTTCATGAGCGTCCCGGCGATGGCCGTCTGAAACAGCCAGATGAGTAGGAAAGCCACGAGCGGCGAGATGTCGAAGAAGCCGAGCGGCGGGATGATGCGGCGCAGCGGCACGAGCAGCGGGTCGGTCGCCCTGACGAGAAAACGCATCACCGGATTCGACAAGCCCACCATGCCCCAGGAGAAGATGATGCGGATCAGGATCAGCATCGAGTAGACGCTCAGGAAGCCGTAAAGCAGCGTGCCGATGAGCGCGACGATGCGGCCTTCGCGCCCGCGCAGGTACATGCCGTAAAACGTGTCGATCACGTCGTTCGACAAACTCAAGGCCAGCCAGCCGACGAGTATGACGATCAGAATCGTCACGAGCGGAGCCATGTTCGGCGAGAAGCCGAAGCCTAAGAGCGACCGGCGCACCGGGTTGACGAACGGGTCGGTCAGGTTGCGCACGAGCAGCACGGGGCGACTAAACGGGTTCAAGTCCGCGTAATTCAACAGCAGCCGCAACGCCATCAACACTATCGCCGCGACGATCAATCCGATGATCGCCACGTTCACGAAATAAGCGAGAGTCTGAAAGAAGATGTCCATATTGGTGTTTCAAATAAGTATTAACCGCGCCCTCCGCGAATGATTAACGCGTGGAGGATCAACTAACGGGCGGCGCGCGCGCCGAAGATCGCCGTGCCGACGCGCACCATCGTCGCGCCCTCTTCAATCGCCACCTCGAAGTCGTGGCTCATGCCCATGGAAAGCTCGCCGCCCGCCGCGCCGAACGCGCCGCGCCCGCGCCACTCGTCGCGCAACTCGCGCAGGCGTCGGAAGAAAGGGCGCACGCGCTCCGTCTCATCGTAAAACGGCGGGAGCGTCATCAGCCCCGCGAGACGCAGGTGTTTGCAAGTCGCGGCCTGCTCGATCAACCCCGGCAACGCGTCCGGGTGCGCGCCCGCCTTCGACTCTTCGCCCGCAAGGTCTACCTGCAAGAGCACCGGCAACTCCGCGCGCCCCTCTTCGACGCACATCCGTTCCAGCCGTTCGATCAACTCCGCCGAATCGACCGTGTGAATCACGTCGAAGAGTTTGACGGCGCGGCGCGACTTGTTCTTTTGCAAGTGTCCGATGAGATGCCAGCGGGGCACGCGCGCGCCGCCCGCGGCCGCAGCGACGGCCTCGATCTTTTCTTCCGCCTCCTGCACGCGGTTCTCGCCGAAATCGACGACGCCCGCCGCCAGAGCGCGCGTCACCATCTCCGCCGGGTGCGTCTTGCTGACGGCGATCAAAGTTATCTCTTCGGGCGTGCGTCCCGCGCGGCGGGCGCACTCCGCGATCCGCCCGCGTATCTCTCCCAGACGCGCGCCGAGCGCATCGTCCGCCCGCGCCGCTTCTGTCTTTGATGAATTCACGATTCTCGTCCGGTGTCTGAACTATACCAAGCCGCCGCCCAGACCCGCAACGGCCACCGCCCGTCCTTTGCGCTCACATCACTTTCCGGTCACACGCAGGTTGCGCCCGCGCACGCCGCCTCGTCACTTAACACCATACAGTAATTCCTAACACCGTATCGTGCACGGGCTATCCGGCGCGTCCACCCGCGGCCTTTACCGCTCAACGATTTAAGGTTCGTTCCCGAACGGCACGGCGCTTGTATTAGTTAACTGCGGAGATATTTTTCTCGACGGGTAATTTTGACGAGGCGGCGCGCCATAGCAATCATGCCGCCGCACTATAATCAGGAGGGTTGACGATGACTTTCAGGAACAAACTACCGACGCTCGGCATGGCCGTTTTCGCCATCGCCGCCGTGCTCATGCTGCCGGCACAGGGCTTCGCCGGTCAGGGGCGCGGCCACAAGCAGGGTAAGAAGATCAAGCAGCAGGATAAGAAGATCAAGCAACAGAATAAGAAGGACGAAAAGTTCAATAACGGCCACGACGCGCGCGACGGCCGTCGTGACGGGCGCGGCCCGACGCGCGACCGCCGCGACGACGATGATCGCTACGACCGAGACCGTGATCGCGATGACGACAACAGAGACGACCGCGCAGAGGCGCGCGAGCGCGCCCAACGCGTCGGCTACGACGAAGGCTATCGCGCCGGTCAGGCGGATCGCGCCAACGGCGAGCGCGCCGACTTCCGCGACGAAAGCGTCTATCAGGAAGCGACCGCCGGCTACCAGTCGGAGCACGGCATGTTGAACTATTACCGCCAGCAGTTCCGCGCGGCCTTCGCCGAAGGGTATCAGGACGGCTATCGCAACCGCGACGCGAACACGCGCCGCGGCGGCATCGGCGGCATTATCGGCGACATCATCGGCCGTCCTTAGCGAGAGCGATTTGGGGTCGAAAAATACCCGCGAGGTCGCCTGCCTTGACACGTTCGCGCCCCGCTCCGTATGATTCTTTCACGTTCACGCGGATGTGGCGGAATTGGCAGACGCGCAGGTCTCAGAAGCCTGTGATGGTGACATCGTGGAGGTTCGATCCCTCTCATCCGCATTAAAGGAAAGCCGAAGCGGGGCTACCGTAGCCCCGCTTCGGCTTTTTAGATCTCTAACCGAGTTTACTTCTCAGTTCACCGCTTCCGACGCCGCGTCCGGCCCTTGCGCGGAGCGCGCGTCGGTGATGATGAGCGGTTGTTCGTCGAAGAGCGTCGAGTCGATCAGCGTCTGCACCCAATACTGGCCCGGCTCGGCGAACGTGACGTTGACGAAGAAGCTGATGTTGTCGGCGAACCCGCCGGACGCGACCTCAAAGCGCGTCGGCTGCGAGACGACCACCGCCTGCCGCTTGTCCGGCGACAGGATTCGCACCTCCGACAAATGCGTGCCCTCGCCCTGCCAGTGGTTCAACACCGCGAACTTGATCAGCGAGACGGGGAGTTGCTGCACCATGATGTTCTGAAACACGCCCATCAAGGACAACTTGTTGCCCGCTTCGAGCCGCACGTCGTCGCAAAAGATCGTATAGACCAGTTTCAATTTGTTTTCCTGCTTGGTTGTCTTCATAGCTCAGTATGCCTCACCTCCAGATCGATATTGAATACTATAGCGGCTTGCTATTGCGTGTAGCCGCAGGTTGAGAGTAGCCTTCAGCGATGCAAGCCTACTCTTTAGATTTACGCCAACGGGTCGTGCGCGCTTACGAACAAGCAGACGCCTCGATA
>JAIVJZ010000072.1 GCA_020199775.1 Acidobacteriota bacterium | reverse complement strand
CAGCAGCGCGATGACCATCCGCGGGGAGCGATGGAGGCAGAGAGCCACGGGTTGTTCGGGAGAGAGGCCGAGCGAGAGGAGGTGATGAGCGAGCTGATTAGCTTTGGAGTTAAGGAGGGAATAGGAGAGGGAGGAGCCATCGCACAGGATAGCGACGGCGTCAGGCGTGAGAGCGGCCTGCTCCTCGAAGAGGCGGTGGATGAAAGGGGAGGGAAGAGGGAGAGGAGAAGTGGAGTTCCACTCCAGCAGTAACTGCTCCCGCTCTTGCGAAGAAAGGAGTGAATGGGCGTCGTAAAGACTGAAGGGGTGATGCGCCATTGCCGTCAACGCCGCCGTGTAGTAACCGCTAATCCTCCTAATCTGTTCATCGCAGAACTCAGAGCTAAGGTAAGCAATGATTAACCCGACATTCGATGTCGCCAGGTCTACACTGAACTCAACTGTAAACGGGTAATTCGTATCTCCGAACTCTTTTCCCGACAAGACCTTTAGCGCGCTTAAGCTTTTAAGGTTCTCGAAGACGTGAAAATGGATGAAATTAAAATTTGTTTCAAATAGCGCGACGTTTCCGTTCGCCCTTTGCAGTTCGGCCAGCGGGTAACGGCGGAAAGGTAGTATCTCCTGTTCAATCTCGAACGTTTGCCGCGCGAGGTCTGCCCAAGTGCCTCCGTTGATTTTTAACCGAAACGGCAAGGTGTTAAGGAACAGGCCGAGCACCCTCTCTCCATCTCCGTCTTCCGGCCGACCATTGTAGACCACGCCTGTGCTGACATCTGATTGACCGCTGATAAAGCTCAACACTCGAAGGTGCGCGGCTAAGAGAAGGTACTTGAGAGGAACACTGAGAGATGTAGCCAGCCGTTTCAGCCCGTCAGAAACCTCTGCGGGTATGGGAACATTGACAGCGGTCTGCCCACCAATTCCATGAGCTTGCCGCGAGGGCCAGCGGGATACCAATGTCGCCGTAGCGCCACTCAGTTTTTCCTTCCAGAATCCGCGACACTCCTCCGCTTCGAGAGCCTCTTTTTCCAGCGCCACGTAATCACGAAACTGAACGGCAGGAGCATCACTAACGGGCGCGGCCTCGTTCATCAGGGAGAAATAGATTTGAAACAGCTCTGTCAGCATGGAAGCTACACTCCATCCATCAAGGATGGCGTGATGCTCCGCCCACGAAAGCTGGAAGGTTCTCTCGCTGCGCAGATGAACTTGAAAGCGAATCAGTGGGGGGCGCGTCAAATCGAATTGGCGGCTCCTTTCAGCATCGAACCATGTGTTGATGCGCTGGTCCTGTTCGGCGGATGAGAGTCGCCGCACGTCCTCCACCTCAAGGGGTATCTCAACAGTTGTATGCACCAACTGCAACGGCAGGCTGAACGCGGTGAGGTCGAACGACGTTCGGAGGACGGCATGACGTGATGCGAGCTGCCCCAACGCGGCTTTTAATTTTTGCAGGTCGAAGGGAGATTGAAGATGAAAACTGCTTGCGTAGTGGTAAGCCGGTGTGTCAAGACTGTAGTGGCTGTGGTAGATCATGCCAAGCTGGAGCATGGTGAGCGGGTAGGCGTCTTCCAGTCCGGCAGGCAGCCTCACACGATCATCTTCAGAGATTAGGCTAAATGCTTGTTTTTCAATGGCGGGCAAATATTTCTCGCTCGTGGAAGTAGCTTCCTGAGCGAGCTCGGAGATTGTCTGAAAGCGAAAGAGTTGTGTCGTTGAGAACCCTATGCCCGCCTGCCGTGCTTTGGCGTGGACTTGAATCGCCCGGATTGAGTCTCCGCCCAGATCGAAAAAGTTGTCGTGGATGCCTATGCGCTCAAGTCTCAACACCTCTGCCCAGATGCTCGCCAGCGCTTCTTCTACAGGCGTGCGCGGTGCAACATAGGAGTTCTCCAAAGTCGGCCGGGTCGTGTCGGGTTCAGGCAGTGCTTTGCTATTCACCTTGCCGTTGGAAGTTAAAGGCAGGGAATCCAGCATGACGAAAGAGGCCGGAATCATATAATCGGGCAGTTTCTCTTTGAGCGCGCCGCGCAACTCATCTATGGTCGGAGTTTGCCCATGATGCGGAACAACATAAGCGACCAGTTGCTTCCCGCTGAACATGTCTTCCCTCAATAGAACCACGCTTTCCTGAACAGTACCGTGCTGGTTTAGTGCCGCCTCAATCTCACCCAACTCGATGCGGAAGCCGCGTACCTTCACCTGATGGTCAATACGCCCGATGTACTCAAGCTCTCCATCAGGCCTGTACCGCGCCAAATCGCCTGACCTGTAGAGCCGCTTTCCTCCCTCTTTCGCAAATGGATGTGGCACGTATCTTTCCGCCATCAATCCGGCACGGTGCAGATAGCCTCGTGCCAGCCCCGCTCCGCCCACGTAAATTTCGCCGACCACCCCGGTAGGCACGAGTTGCATCTGCTCGTCCAATAAATAAACTTGGAGATCGGGAAGTGGTGAACCAATCGAATTCACGCGGGCGGGACCTGCCGCAGCCTTAATCCGGCTGCCGCTTCTGCTCCTAGCGCCTCTTCTGCTTTCATCAACTGGCGGAAGGCTGAAGGGGTCTGGTTCAGGACGGTCACACCTTGCTGGCAGAGAAGTTGATAAAACGCTTCGGGCGAGCGAGTGACGAGGTAGGGAACCACGATGAGACGGCCGCCGTAGAGGAGCGCGCCCCAGAGTTCCCAGACCGAGAAGTCAAAGGCATAGGAGTGAAACAGCGTCCAAACATCATCCCGATTGAAACTGAAGAAAGCCTGAGTAGATTGAAACAAGCGCACCACGTTGTAGTGGCTGACCAACGTGCCTTTCGGAGTGCCGGTTGAGCCGGAGGTGTAAATCACATACGCAAGATTCTCCGGCGCCATGACGGTCTGTAGATTGTGCTGGCTTTCGGCGGCTACGCTCGCCGCAACGGTATCGAGAGCGACAACCTTGCTTTCATCCAGACGCGCCGACAAGTTTGCGGTCAGTCGCTGCTCTGTGATTACTGCCGAGACATCGGCATCTTCGAGTATCAGGGAAAGGCGCTGGGGCGGCGCGCTGGTATCAAGAGGTAAATAAGCAGCTCCGGCTTTGAGCACGGCGAGGATGGCGATGACCATCTCCAGCGAACGCTCCAGATAAAGTCCAACCAGCCGCTCCGGCCCTACATGCCGGTGGCGACGCAGGTGGCGAGCCAGCTTGTTGGCTTCAGCGTTCAGTTCCCGGTAGCTCAGCGACTTCTCATTGAAGAGAAGAGCGATGGCATCCGGTGTGCGCTCCGCTTGCGCTTCGAACAACTCGTGCAGGCAGGCTGACGCCGGAAAGTCTCTCCCCGTTTGATTCCATTCCTCTGTCAGCTTGCGTCGTTCACTCTCTGTCAGCAGCGGTAGTGCGGAGATAGACCGATTGGGGTTTTCAACTATGCCCCGGAGTAGGACTTCAAAATGTTCCAGCATCCGGATGATAGTTTCACCATCGAATAGATCAGAGTTGTATTCCAGTTGGGTGATTAACCCGTCCTCGCTCTCCTCCATGTTCAGTGTGAGATCGAATTTCGCAGTGCGGTTTTCAACAAGCAATGAGCTGAGAGTCAAGCCCGGCACTTTCAGCGTCGGCATCGGCGCGTTCTGTAAAACGAGCATCGCCTGGAAGAGAGGCGTGCGATTCATCCCCCTCTGGAGCTTTAGTTTTTCTACCAGCATCTCGAAGGGGACATCTTGATTAGCATAAGCTCCGAGCGCCGTTTCGTTAATGCGTCTTAATAACTCCGAGAACTTTGGATCAGCAGAAAGGTCTGTCCGCAGCACCAGCGTGTTAACGAAGAAACCTATCAGATTTTCAGTCTCTCTATGATGACGATTGGCTATGGGGGTGCCGATAAGGATGTCCTTCTGTCCCGTGTAACGAGAGAGCAAGACCTTGAAGGCTGCCAGCAGCAGCATGAAAAGCGTGACGTTTTCATGCAGGCACAGAGCGTTAAGATCGGCGGTTAGAGTTTTGGGAAGGACTGTCCTGAGAGTCGCGCCACGGAAGTTCTGCACCGCCGGGCGAGGACGGTCGGGGTAGAGTTCCAGCACCGGCAAGTCGCCGCTGAGCTGTTTTTCCCAGTAGCCGAGTTGATTATTCAGCCCGTTCTTTGTGAGCCAACGGCGCTGCCAGATGGAGTAGTCGGCGTACTGAACCGGTAGTTGGGGCAACGGTGATGTCCGACCATCAGAGAAAGCCTCATAGAGGGCGGCCATTTCTCGTATCAGGATGCCTATCGACCAGCCATCGGAGACGATATGATGCATCACCAGAAGGAGGATATGCTCTTCCTCATCTAACTTGAGGATGCTCGCGCGCAACAACGGGGCTTGAGAAAGATCGAATGGACGTTGCGCGTCTTCTGCGGCTAGGCGTTGGAATTCCGCTTCCCGCTCTGCTTGCGGATACATACGCAAATCAATAAAAGGAATTTGTAGTTCTACCGCCGGTAAGATGGACTGAAAAGGCTGACCCGAAATTTCCGAGAAAGCGGTACGCAGAGTTTCGTGGCGACGGATGATTTCCTCGAAGCTGCGATACAACGCTTCGAATTTCAGAGAGCCTTCAAGGCGTACTGCAATCGAGATGTTATAAGCTGCGTTATCAGGATTGAGATGGTTGATGATCCACAATCTTTCCTGCCCGTGCGAGAGCGGGATTTGCTGCTCGCGACTGCATGGGAGGATCGGTTGAGCCGCAGCCGTTTGCGCCGTCGCTTCAGCTTGACGGAGAAAGGCGATGATTTCCATTTTGCGCTCAGCCAAATGGCTAAGCAGATCAGGTGTTAAAGCTCTCGCCGGTGCGCTATAACGGAGACGTTCGCCCTCAAGCCAAAGCTTTATATCCAGACTGCGAATGTAGGATAAGAATTCAACAGTTTTCATAATTCACCATACTCACGCGCGTCGTCTGTCGTCTCAGCTGCAGCCGGAAAACTCTGCATCGCCCAACGCATCGTTTCGACGCTGGCCGCCAGTCCGGCCACTGTCGGATTTTCAAAGACGGCTTGCAGAGGCAGCACCACGTCGAAGGCGTCTCTAACATTAAAGAGAAGTCTGGTGGCGAGAAGTGAATGCCCACCCAACTCGAAGAAATTGTCGTTTACGCCGATCTGCTCGACGCCGAGAACTTCAGCTACAATGCGCGCTAGCGACTCTTCCAGAGGCGTGCGCGGAGCGACGTAATTCTCTTGACTCTCTAGTGCCGAAAGGCCGGGCGCGGGCAGCGCGCGACGGTCAACTTTGCCATTAGGCAAGAGTGGTAACTTGTCCAATATCACAAAGGTTGATGGAACCATGTAGGCAGGCAACTTCTCCCGCAGGTAGTTTCGCAACTCGCCCGTCATCATTAATAGCGGCTCCGACACTGTCAGATAAGCGACGAGCGATTGGTCGCCATTTACACCGGCGCGCGCGACAACGACGGATTCGCGTACCGACGAGTGTCTACCGAGCGCTGCTTCGATCTCACCGAGTTCAATGCGGAAGCCGCGAATTTTAACTTGATGGTCAACGCGCCCCAGATACTCGATAACGCCGTCGGGCAGCCAGCGTGCCAGATCGCCTGTGTTATAGAGACGCGCTCCCGGTTCAGTGCCGAAAGGGTTTGGAATGAACCGCTCTGCCGTGAGTGCGGGATTGTCGAGGTAACCGCGCGCCAGTCCATCACCTCCGATGTACAACTCCCCGGCTATGCCAATCGGAACCGGTTGCAATTGTGCATTGAGGAGATAAATTTGTGTGTTTGCGATGGCGCGACCGATAGGAACTATCAGACGTTTGTCGTCAGGCTCGCACTGCCAGAAGGTCACGTCAATAGATGCTTCCGTCGGACCGTACAGGTTGTGCAGTTCAGCACTCAGATTCTGGAAGAACCGCACTTGCAGGTCAAAGGATAAAGCCTCGCCACTACAGATGACGCGCCGTAGACCTGTGCAGGTATCGAGCCCTCTCTCTGCCAGAAAGATCTGCAACATGGAAGGTACGAAGTGAAGCGTCGTTATCTGTTGGTCGGCGATTAACCGAACGAGATAGGCGCTGTCTTGATGCCCTGCCGGGCGTGCAACGACCAGCCGCGCCCCGACCATCAAAGGCCAGAAGAACTCCCAGACGGAGACATCGAAACTGAAAGGCGTCTTTTGCAGGACGCAATCAGAGCCCGTCAACCTGAAAGCTTCCTGCATCCACAACAGGCGATTGCGGAGGCCGCGGTGCGTATTGCCTGCTCCTTTCGGCTTGCCCGTTGAGCCTGACGTGTAGATGACGTAAGCGAGTTGGCCGGGCTTCACTTCGCTCAAAGGATTCTCCGCGCTCGCAAGGGCAATCGTGTGCCACTCGGCATCTACACAAATCACTTCTGCCCCATGTTTGGGCAATCTCTCGGTGAGACTTTGCTGCGTTAAGAGCACCGGCACACGCGAATCGGCTAGCATGAAGGAGAGGCGCTCGCCGGGGTAATCAGGATCGAGGGGCACATACGCCCCTCCTGCTTTCAATATCCCCAGAAGGCTCACTACCATTTCCAGGGAGCGTTCCATACAGACGCCGACAAGCGTCTCCGTCCCCACGCCCTTCTGCTTGAGGTAATAGGCCAGCCTATTTGCTCTGACGTTTAACTGCCGGTAGGTTAATTCTTGGCTCTCGAACACAACGGCGATAGCCTCAGGAGTCCGCTCCGCCTGTGTTTCAAAATCCTGATGGATAAACCGCTCCTCTGAATAATCTCTGCTCGTGTTATTCCAGTCCGCAACTAACAGCCGTTCTTCTCGGGGCGACAGGAAAGACCTGCGCTCATGTCGCTGTGAGGGATCAGCGGCCATCTCGCGCAGGATGTTGTCGTAATAACAGCAGATAGTTTTCGCCTGTTCTTCAGTCAGTACGTCCTTAAGGCAAGTTAGAACCAGCTTCAGTTGGTATGAGTACGTGTGCGGAAACGGGCCTCTGTGAAAGATAGAGAGCAGCGGAAAGTGTGTTTCCGTCCAATCAATATTACCCTCGCTCAACATCTTTATCTCGCCTGACCTGAGAGCCTTTTCGGCGGCATGAAAGTGAAGATAACCGAAGAGGGTTTCCAGAAGAGTCTGCTGCCCCCACTTCTGCTGTAGGGCGGCCATCGGATAACGTCGAAAGGGTAGGGTTTCGCGCTCGGCCTCAAAAGCTCTGTGTACGAGGTCGAACCAAGTTCCGGGCAACAACTGAAAACGCAGCGGCAATGAATTCAGGAAAAGCCCGTAAACTTGATCACCGCCGGGCACTTCCGGTCTGCCGTTAGTCAGAAGCCCGCAGACAATATCGTCCTGACCGCTAATGATGCTCATCACTTTTAAGTGTGCAGCCAGCAGGACGCTCTTGAAGGGCACAGCCGCGGAGCGGGAAAGTCGATTTAATCCTTTGAATAACTCATCGTCGATGATGAGTTCGATCTTGTATTCTCCGGCGTCGTCAAACTCTCGCTCCTCGCGCGGGGCTTCACCGGAATTATGTCGAGCTTCTTCGAGACCTTGTGGGCGCTCATGTGGGCGACCGTCGGTACGATAGAAGGACGGCCAACGGGGTGGCTTCACAGGTGTGCCGCCGCTTAACTTCTGCGCCCAGAACCGCTCGCACTCTTCCGATTGCAAAGCCAGGCTCTCAAGCAGGACATACTCCCGAAATATCGAGGGCAGGGGCGCATCATCGTCGAGACGGTTGTTATTGAGAATCGCCGAACTGCGATTCAAGACATCGGCGAACATGGAGGTGGTACTCCAACCGTCAAGGATGGCATGCAGTTCTGTGAGCGTAAACTGGAATGTCTCTTCGCTGCGCAAGTGGAGGTGAAAGCGAATCAGAGGCGGCTGCGATAAGTCGAAGAAGCGCATCTTCTCTGCTTGTGCAAAGGCTCGAATCGCCTCATTCTGTTCACTCAATGAAAGATGGCGCAGGTCATGAACCTGAACCTGCAAGGGGGCCGAGCTATGAACCAGTTGTAAGGGCTGGCTATAGCGGTAGAACTCGAATGAGGTACGCAGAACAGGGTGACGGGCGATAACCTGTTCCACTGCTTCTTGGATAGACTCGATACTGTAAGGACCCTGAAGATGATAGCTGTTAATATTATGGTAGGCTGGAGAGTCGGGCTTCAGTTCCAGGTGGTAGAGCATGCCCATTTGCAGCATCGTTAGCGGGTACGCATCTTCCACCCCGTCGGGAAGTTTCAGACGATCTTCATCCGCGATAAGACTGAACGGTTCCGTAGGAGAAGCCGGTCCCGTCCTCTCTTCTCTTGTTTCAAGTAGGCGGGCCAGAGAGGAGATAGTTTGATGCTCGAAGATGTCTTCGACCAGCAGACTCAACCCGCGATTCTTCGCCAGCGCCACGACTCTCACGCTGCGGATGGAATCGCCCCCAAGATTGAAGAAATTATCGTTTATTCCGACGCGCTCAACACTGAGCACTTCAGCCCATGTGGCAGCCAACACTTCCTCTACCGGTGTGCGCGCCGCCATATAAGCTTCTTCTGTCTCAGGCCGCACTGTGCTCGGTGCGGGCAAAGCTGCGCGGTCGAGTTTGCCGCTCGGCGTCAGCGGAAACTGCTCCAACAGGACAACTGCCGACGGCACCATGTGCTCCGGTAATCTCTCCCGTAACTGCCCGCGCAACTGCGCCACCCCGACTGTCGCCTCTGCCGTGAGCACTACGTAGGCGACTAAACGCTTCTCCTCGTGCCCATCGCTGCGCGCGATGACTACCGCATCGCGCACCCCCGCCTGCTCTCGCACCGCCGCCTCGATCTCTCCCAGTTCAATGCGGAAGCCGCGGATTTTAACCTGATGATCTATGCGCCCCAGATACTCTATCTCTCCATCG
>JAIVJZ010000071.1 GCA_020199775.1 Acidobacteriota bacterium | reverse complement strand
TCAAGCGCCGGCGGTAGATCGATGGTTAAAGTCACTTCCCTACTCCTTTCGGGCGAATTGTAGCACTATTTTGCTTCCCCGTTAAGGTTACACTAATCGCAGTTTAGTGTAATCTTACTTCTTGTAACTCTGGAATTATTACCCTTCTGATTGGCACATCTGCTATATGATATCTCGTTCGTGAAACAATCCCACATGGATAGGTTCTAAGCTATCAATGCGTGCTGCCAGACGCCGAGCGCGTGCCTTCAATCCCCTCGCCAAACCATCGGCGGTTCGCGACGTCTGTGAGAAATTGCGCCAGCGTCTACCGAACATCATCCCTACATCCGAGAAGCAGTTAATGCGTTTCCTCTATGCAGTTCGCCACGTCGAACGCCGGCCGGTGACCGACACTCAAAGGGGCAGGCCAGGCCGTTGGCCGCGCGAAGAGTTAATCAAGGTGGCCGGACAACTACGCAGTATACTTGAGCGTGAAACACAGGGCAGAGTTTCCCTCAATAGCTTCATCGGTCAGTATCTGCCAGTCATAGATTTCCCCTCTGACGTCATAGACGCGCTCGTTTCCGGCCAAATCAATCTACAGGAGGCTGCGCAACTCGCCCGTCTCACGCCCGAACGGCTGGGGTGCTCCCCGCGCGCCGCACGAGAGCAGCGCGCCGAACTTCTCCGCTCACATCTAGCTGTGCAAGGCTCGCAGACTCGATTGCGCTCCCGGGTCAAGGAACTGCTCTGCGAATCGAAGCAACCCGAAGTCTCCGAAGGTCTGGCCACTGTCCTAGTTAAAGTAGACGAACTGCTTGAGGTTGACCCATCTGATGCGCGGCACATGTTCTGGGAGGAGATGAAGCGCCTTTTTTTTACCATGCGTGAGATCGAGCCTGAAGACCTCGACGATGAGACGCTGGAGGACTTCCTCAAGGCGGTGGACCAGATTTCAAACGTCCTCCAGCGAATTGAGAAGAAAAGGCGAGCGAGGAGCGGAAAAGTCAAAGAGAGCGGTCGCAATAACCTATGAACCCTATAAATAAAGGCTTTTTCGTCAAAGTTTTATACTACTTTAGTAAAGTAGTATAGTGTTAAAACGCTCTTGTACTATCTTCTTACTTTAGTATAATCGCCCGATGAGAAAGATCACGATTTGCAACGGCAAAGGCGGTTCCGGTAAAACCACCGCCACTATTCTCTTAGGTCTCGCACTGGTCGAGGCCGGGCATAAAACCAAGGTTTTGGACATCGACCCCCAAAATACAGCCTCGCGATGGATTTCTGACGGGGCGCTGCCGCTCGACAGCGCAGATGCTTCTGCCACCGTGTTGATCGATACGCCCCCGAGGTTGGACAATCCCGACCTCAAAGAGTCTATTCGAGACAGTGACATTGTTATCGTCATCTCATCCCCTTCCCCCGCGGACTTGTTTACTTCTCAGGACACGGCCCAACTGATCAGCGAATTGCAGGCCGCCGGTAAAACCCGTCTCCTGTTTAATCAGGTGCAGGAGGGGACGATTCTTTCGCGTGGGCTGGAGGAGACGGCGAAGCGAATCGGAATCAAGCCTCTCAACAGCGTGCTTACCCGCCGCCAGTGTTACCAGCACGCCGTCCTCCTCGGTTGGAATGCCCTCCCACCCAAAGCGAAAGAGGAAGTTTTTAAGATAGCGCTCGAAGTTGCTTCTTTATGATTGTACTACTTTGGTAAAGTAGGAATGTATTAACATCTCAGAGTAACGATTGAGGAAAGCAGGTGTCAGGATGAGTAAAGTTGACGAGATCAAAAGCCAGCTCGCCCAGAGACTCGAGAAACAGTCCGCGCGTACTTCCACTGCAACCTCGGAAACTGTTAGTCAATCTCAACCAGCGACACGTACGGTTGAGCGAGTCGCGCCTCGGCCAGCTTCACCAAGAGGCATCAGAAAGAAATCCGATACACAGCAGCCGGATGTAAGGGAAGGCGTCATTAAGCTATCCGCGAGCCTCTATAATTACGACATCGAATGTTTGGACCGGATCAGGGAGTTCATGCGGGGGAAGGGAATTAGAAACATCACGGATTCGGAAGCCCTACGGCTGGCCTGCCGCGCCGTCAAGATCGACGACGGTTTTATGGACATTTACGAAGAGATGACCAAGGAAGATCGCCGACGCCGAAAGTAGCGCCAGATAACAGAGTATGAACAGTCGTCGCCCAGCAATATATTTATTGACACTTTAGGATTTCAGTAAAGTAGGAAAATACTACAAACCTGTTTTCGGTCAACTTTCCTGATTTTTCTAATAGATCGTCCATTTCAATATCTCAGAGCGGTTTGAAACAGCGATTTCCACCTGCCTTGAGAATGCCTGATAGCCATATCTTGTTTAAGTTGCAAAGTTGACCACAAAGTGCTGTATGTTGAGGCTCAACTGAGGGGGTTTTAAACGCGGGTCGGGCACTAAACCAATTAGCACGATTAGGAAAGCCGTTGAATCTCCCGGCAAATAGCATTATTAGGAAAGGCTATTAGCAGGATCAGGAAAGGCTATTAGCATTAATAGGAAATCATGGTTTGAGCTAAAAACGAGCGTAAGAAACTTTTTCCATCGCGCCGGACGACAACTAAGCCTCATCTTTTGAGGCGTTTACAAACAACGATGAGGAACTGTCCGCCTGGTAGTAGCTATTAGTGATATTGGGAAAGCTAATAGTAAGAACAGGAAAGCAATTAGCTATATCGGGAAAGGCTAATAGCATTATCAGGAAGGGCTATTAGCCTTATTAGGAAAGGCTAATAGCGTTATCAGGCAAGGCAATTAGCGTTATTGGGAAAGCCTAATAGTGTTATTAGGAAAGGCTATTAGCAGGATCAGGAAAGTCACAACAAAGATCAATTCTTGTTTATAGTCTATTTAGCCGGGGTCCGAAAATTTGATGATGCTCTTTAATGGCGCTGCTATATGTATAGTAAGTTTATAAGTAAATCTATATATAGACGATGAGCAAAAGCAGGCAAAACGGAGCGTAATGATTCATGCCCACAAGCACCAAAGGCAAGAAGTCAAAAAAGACAGCGCCACCTTCTAAAAGTACCAAGGCAGTCTCTGCCGAGGATAATCAGAAAGAGGGTGCTGCTGCCGCATTGATAGCTCGCACGCACCGCGCTTTCGGGCTATTCCCGAGCGCCTTGCTCCTGCTTGGCTACGGTGAAACCGAGATCATCAAGAACCGCTCGTTCACGACTACTTTCACAGACCCCAACAATACAGCGGTTGAGCGTAAATTGGAGATGGTCACCGATAGCGAACTGGGCTTGCCGCGGGGCACTGACCCTCTCGTGCTCGGCGGGCTGCTGACGCTTCTGTTTGAAAGAGGCGAGCAGACCAACAATCTCGTCTTCAGAAAATCGGAACTTTTAAACATCCTCGGTTGGGACAACACAACGGCGGCGCGCCAAGACATCGAGGGCGCGCTCAAACGCTACTACGCGACGAGCTACCGGGGCGTCAACGTGTGGAGCAATCCGACCCAGGCCGGCCGGATTGAAGAAGAGCGACGCCTCATCGTCGGTTACAAGTTCGTCGACGAACGAAAGACGAGGTACCTGGCCGATAAACTGCGGACGGATAAAGAGAGCGTGACCGACGGCCAACGCCAGTTCACACAAATCTCATTTAACCCGGAGTTCCTCAATGACGTGCGCAGGTCTGGGGTTGCCATCGATTTCAAACTCCTGCGGTCGCTACGCTCACCCCTGACGCGCCGGCTCTTCGAGCTGGTCAATCTACTCGCCGACGAAGGGAAGCGTGATTTCGATTTCAATTTAAACGAACTCGCCCACGAACATCTTGGACTCTCGCAAAAGATCACCGCCCCGTCGCAGGTATGGGGAAAGATCGCGCCATCCTTTTCCACGTTGGCAGAGCGCGGAATATTGGACTCCTACGAACTGAATAAACCCTCGCTTCGCGTCACGGGGCACATCGGCTCCAAATACGTACCGCAACGCCTGCTGCCCTTACCGCCCCTGCCTTCGGAAGCAGGTGTCCGCGAGTCGATGAAGAATCGCCTGCTGGCCCTCGGCACATACAAAAATCAGGTCAACCCGCTCGTCGAAGAATGTCCGAATGAGCTTCTCGACAAGGCTGCGTACATCCTCGATTACGTCGAACAGGACAGGCAAGAAAATGCTGGACGTCCTAAACCGAAAGCGGCGACCTACAGTTGGGGAGGATGGGCGGCGAAGGAACTCCGGTATTTAATCGAGCACGCAGAGATCAACCCGCGCATTGCATCCATAGCCGTAACAAATAAAGAAGATGCTTCTCAACCATCGCTGCCTCTGGATGCTGACGCGGCCAAGTGCCCTGATTGTCAGGGCACCGGTTACTGGTATCCCGGCGGGCAAGCCAAAGGCGTCGCTAAGTGCAAACACTTAAAACTCTCGGGTGAGAAGTAACTAACGATCAAGAATTTGTAATAGATTCCTGACAAGACAACCTACGCCGACGACTCACCACGAGGCACGTGGAAAAACCAACCCTAAAGAAACACCCCGCCCCGAGCCGCCACTCGCGATGCCTGAAAGAGGTATAATGAAAGCCAGCTATGAAGACTGAGGAAACAATCACTACTATCCTCGGGGGCGGGTGGGCATCAGCCCGTTAGGCTCGCACGCGTTTCTGGATGAGTTTGCACTTGCCTATCACCGCGCGGTCGCCGAGCGCCTGCGCGCCGAGCCTGAGGCTGTGCTGGAATGCGCCCGCCGAAATCTTAACCGGTGGACGGAGGGCGATGCGTTCGGGGCAGGGGAGCAGACTTCTTTGGAAGAGTGGCGGGATATTTTCGATGAAGCGGACGTGGATCGGTTGATCGAGATCATCATCGACACGACTGATGAGGGACGGCGCCTACGCTCGTCTTCACCTTTTGTCGGCTCTCTTTCACCTGAAGAGCGTCTGGAGATACTGGCCGCCTGTGAACAAAGAGCAACTGTTTGACCTGACCGAGCGCGTCAAGCTTGTGGCCGGAGTCGAACTCCCCGTCATCGTCGGCTCACAATCCCTCTACGGCGTCACCTCTCAGGTTCCCGACATCGTCAAACGCTCCGTCGAGTGTGACTTCCTTCTTCTAGCCGTTGGCCCTCCGGCCTTTCGCGCCGTCATCGAGCAGATCGGCTTCGCCAGCAGTTTCCTGGATTGGACTTGTCGGCAAGACCGCTTCTCTGTCTTGACCGCTTCGGTGTGCCTCGGCACGCGCTCCATCCCCATCGCCTCGTCAGCTTGCGTCAAGCGCAATCTGGCGCGCTCGTAGAACTTGTGGGAAGAGACCTTCCTCCGACTCGTGGTTGACCGGTTGCGTGCGGCCGGAGTCGAAGCGGTCTGGCTCTGCGACCGGGGCTTTCACCGGGTGGCGTGGTTAGGGAAGTTGCTGGAGATGCGCCAGCACTTCGTCGTCAGATTACAACGAGACGTGACGGTGCATCTGCGAGATGGGGTCTCGCTGCTCAAGCATTTAGAGATTAAGGAGGGTGAGCACAGAGACTTCGGCTTCGTTGACTTGCGGGCGGGTGGGGCGGTGCGTGTCCGACTCATCGGTGTATGGGTCAGGGGCGCGAAAGAAGTCTGGTGGCTGGCGACCGGCTTGACCAACCGCGTCGCGAAAGTCGTCAGCTACTACGATAGAAGGATGGGCATTGAGGAGCAGTTCAGAGATGTTAAGGGGGTGAGGTTCGGGCTGAAGTTGAAATGGACGCAATTTACCCGCGCCGAGTACGTCGAACGCATGTATTTACTGGTTGGCATTGCGCTTCTGCTGTGGAATGCGATTGGGCAAGTGGTCGAGGATGAAGCACCAAAAGTGCGGCTCAAGAGTTAAGCAGAAAGGGGCGCGTCTGTCTTTGGCGCGCATTGGCTCCTATTACTGGCAGCAGATGACGAAGCGATGGAAACTCACCAGTCGCTTTGTGAGAGAACATCTGCCGCCGCCTCGCCTCAGATTATTCGAGTGGTTGTCCGCTCCTCAAAAGTGATAAGCGGTCAGCTGTTTACGAATTGACATCTATTCTAAAAGAATGTTAGGCTCACTTCCTCCTGAGCGGTAAGGGTCTTGGCTTTTTACGAGCCGGATGGAGAGCTAAAGTTATTTTAATAACAGCATCTTCAGTTGATGGTTTTAAGCGAAGCACTTCTTACCTGCGAAAAAATTTCTCTTAAAGATTTAGAATCGTTTGTGTTTGGAAGGTCCTAAGAGACCGGTGAGAAATTTTGTTCGTACGTAGTGCTTGAAGTAAAGACGAAGGTCGTCATATTTACCAGTCGATAGATAATGTTGGGCACAACGTAATACCCGCATTTCTATGCTTGAAGGTGATGGTTTGGTGACCTTTAACGAGAGGTGTCATGTTCAAGATTCTTCGATTACCCCTTACCCGATACTAACTCCCGTAAATATCAATAATACGCGGTTTGAGAGTTCTCTTGGAGATGCTTCGTATGATTTGCCGTCTCCCGTGTCTTACTTTTTTAGCTCGACTTTATCCATTTTGGAAACAGCCGAGGTGGAAAAAGTCCGAGACGCTCCGGCGATGGCTCTCAGATACAGGCGGCTGGCCGTTGTAGTCAGAACAAATGGCGTCGCCTCGGCCTCAGCATCCTCATGGTAAATGGATAAAGTCGAGTTTAGACGATATTCAAAAAGATGCTTTTATGAGCGTTGAAAGAATTTTCAATGCCCCGAGTCGATCACATCATAGACCGCACTAAACAGGAAGAGTGTGGTTTTGATGATTTAAATGCTTGATAAGCAGAGTTTTTCTCCCGAACGTTGTGACATCATTGCCGCCATCATTTGATGGGGACGAAGACACAAGTTGCTCGCCTATGTTTCCCATATCTATCTATGCGCGTTCTTACGTCATCAAACGTTGCACAAAAGATGTTGGAAGAGAGACGTACATACTGTAATCAGTTTAAAAAAGGTAAATGAGCAATCGCGGCATAAAGTAATTTGCCGGACTAAATCTTCAATCAGTACTAACGATTGCTCTTCACCTGTCATCAATCACAACATGGATGCCTTTCTGGCTCCAAGTGCGGTAGCTCTATCAATGAGCCGAGCGATGAGACCATCCGGCCGCTTCCCTTATTTTAGACTTTAACTCCTCGCCTTTGAATCGCTCTGTCTTGATGCGATGTTCTAAGAGTTCACCATCGGCGGTGATGATGCAAATCTGACCTGCGACTTTGCGTAAGTCGAAACCGATGAAGTCCATAGCTGGTTCTCCTTATCTTGCGCCGTCTATGCCGCTAATGTTTTGGAGCAGTATGCCACTACTAAAGTGGCAACCGGCCGCTTCTTCCTATCTCTCATAATATTCAAGAGAAACCGCCGTTCCGAAATAGGTTCTAACACCATCCACTTTATTGGATGTGTTTTCTTCTTTGATTCAACAATTCGAAGGCGGCCTTCGTTTGACCTAAATTCCAATCGAAGGGATGAGGCTCACTCACGAACTGTTTCCCGACCCACCTTATCTGCCATGCCTATGAAAAGTGAGGTCATCCGATGGCTGTCCCTATGACAAAAACAATTGAACGGACACCTTCGCCGACAACGGCTACCGGGAAAAGCCGTCTGACAGGTCTCGCAGCTTTGCTGCTAGTGGCCTTGGCCGCCTGTCTTTCGGTTTATCGTCAGAGCCCTCCGGCGGCCGTGGCAGCGAGCGCTCCTCCCGCTGAGTTTGCCTCGGGGCGCGCGATGAAGTACGTCCAAAGCATCGGACAAAAACCGCACCCGATGGGATCGCAGGAACATACAGTTGTTCGAGATTACATCCTTCGAGAACTGTCGGCTTTGGGAGTTGAGCCTGAAGTTCAAAAGACAACTGTGCTGAGCAAACGTGACGTGACGCCTTTGGTTGCCGGTAGCGTCGAGAACATCATCGCTACTTTAAAAGGAACGGGTAATACCAAGGCTCTCCTACTAGCGGCTCATTACGATTCGGTTCCGTCCGGGCCGGGCGCGAGCGACGACGGTTCCGGCGTTGCCACCTTGCTCGAAACCCTGAGAGGTTTGAAAGCGGGAACGCCGCTGAAAAACGACGTGATTTTTCTCTTCACCGACGGCGAAGAGATAGGGCTGTTGGGCGCAGAGGGCTTTGTTGATGAACACCCGGTCGTGGGCGACGTGGGACTGGTGCTTAATTTTGAAGCCCGGGGAACCGCCGGCCCTTCGTACATGTATGAAACGAGCGAAGGCAACGGGTGGTTGATTGAAGAGTTTGCTAAAGTGGTTCCGCGTCCGGTCACAAACTCACTTCTATTCGAGGTGTATAAACTTCTCCCGAATGCCACGGATCTCTCCATCTTCAAAGGCGCAGGTCTGGCCGGACTTAATTTCGCCTACATCGATCAACCGACGTACTATCACACCCAACTCGACAACCCGCGAACCATCGACGAGCGAAGCCTCCAGCATCAGGGCTCTTACGCGCTCGCTCTGACACGACACTTCGGCAGTCTGGATTTACGAACTAACTCGAAGGCGAACGCCGTCTACTTCGATCTGCTCGGCGCATTCGTCGTTCGCTACCCTGCATCCTTAGTCGTACCTTTAACCATTCTAACGGTGTTGCTGTTCATAGCAGTCGTAGTGCTGGGCTATAAAAGAAGGCGTCTGACGTTCTCCGGGATGATGTTGGGATTCGTCGCCTTATTGCTCGCCATGATTGCCGCCGGATTGGTCGTCATGCTGGTATGGCGTCTGGTGTCCGGTGTGCATAGTGAATACGCCGCGATGACTTACGGCGACACATATAACAGCAAACTTTATCTTGTCGGTTTCATTGCTCTGACGCTAGCCATCACCTCCGGCATTTACCTTCTGTTCGGAAGGCGAGTCAGCGTCCTAAACCTTTGGGTAGGAGCGATCATTTGGTGGATGCTTGCTCTGATCCTGACGACATTGCTTTTGCCGGGGGCGAGCTACCTGTTTACCTGGACGTTGCTGCCCGGTCTTTTATCGCTGTTGCTGCTGATGCTCTCGACGCGCGAAGAGTCTCCGGCGTGGAAACGATTGGCCGTGTTCTTCGTCGGAGCGGTTCCGTCCGTCATTCTGTTCAGCCCTTTGATTCTAACTCTCTTCATCGCGCTAAACGTGACCTCTTCGGCGTTGGTCATGGTCGTCGTTGCGTTGCTGCTCGGATTGATTATTCCGCAAGTCAACCTCGCCGACGGCATGTATAAATGGTTGCTGCCGTCAATTTCGTTGCTCTTATGCGTGGGCTTTTTGATTGCCGCGAGCATGACTTCCAAATTCGACGCGAGCCATCCGCGACAGGACAACGTGTTTTATGCTCTGGATGGGGATAGGGGGCAAGCCGTCTGGGCGAGTACGGGCAGCAACACCGATGAATGGACATCGCAGTTCTTTTCGACAAAGATGGAAACGATTGAGATGCCCGCTTTCTTTCCCGGCCGACCGTGGAAATTCCTCACGAACGAAGCGCAGGTCGTGTCTCTTGCGCCTCCGCAGATCGAGTTACGTTCAGACGACAGAACCGAGGCGGGACGCACCTTACGCCTGAACATCACTTCGGCGCGACAAGCCCCTGTGCTTTCTCTCTACGTAGACGCGGAGACGGAAGTGCGGGGCACTCTCCTCAATGGAAAGCCGTTCAAACAGGAAACCGCGGGGGCTAAGAATACGGCGGGCAACTCGTGGGCGCTTCGTTATTACGCTCTCCCGGCGGAAGGTGTCGAATTAGTGCTTACGTCGAAGTCTGCACAGCCCGTGAGGATCACGGCCGTCGATCAAACTTACGAGCTTCCCTCCATACCCGGCACGCCGTTCAAGCCGAGACCCGCCGGCGTGATACCGGCACCGCATCCTTTGAGTGACTCAACGCTCGTGAGTAAATCTTTTACTTTCTAGTAGAGACAATCGTCGAAGATGGGAAATATAAAGCCCGCGACATCCAAACTCGAGAAGTTCAGGAGCATCAAGCCCCGTGTCGTCTCCATACCGGGCGGGCGTCTGGTCAAGACCGGCCATCTCGACGGGCGCGAGACGCTTCCGCTCGTGTTCGAGCCGGATGCGCCGGGCGTCGATCTCGCCGAATGGGCATCTTGCAATCGCGAATTGATCGAGACGGAGGTGCTGAAGCACGGCGCGTTGCTCTTCCGCAATTTCAACATTCGTCCGATTCCCGATTTCGAGCGGTTCGCGTTGTCGTTGTGCGCCGAACTCTTTAAAGATAACGGCGAACATCCGCGCCGCGCCGTCAGCGGCCACGTCTACACGCCCGTCTTTTATCCGTCCGATAGAAAAGTCTTGTGGCACAACGAAAATTCATTCAATCATCGTTGGCCTTTGAGAATCTGGTTTGGCTGCGTGCGACCGTCTCTGCACGGCGGAGAGACGCCGGTGGTCGATAGTCGCAAAGTTTATCAACTGATTGAACCCGCCGTTCGAGAGCGATTCATCGATAAGCAGGTGATGTACGTGCGCAACTACGGAGAGGGTCTCGGCCTCGACTGGCAGACTGTCTTCAAGACCACGAAGAGAGATGAAGTAGAGAAGATTTGCGCCCACACCTTCGTCGCATTTGAATGGAAGGCTGACGGTGGATTGAGAACGCGCGCGGTGCGTCCGGCCGTTATCAAACATCCGCAGACCGGCGAGGCATGTTGGTTCACACAAGCTCAGCACTGGCACACGGCCTGTCTGGATGCCGCTACGCGCAAGTCGCTCTATTCGATTTACCGCGAAGAGGATCTGCCGAGAGCCTGCTATTACGGCGACGGCACACGCATTGAAGATTCTTTGATGGATGAAATTCTGGCGGTTTATGAAAAGCTGGAAATAAGTTTCCCATGGCAGGAGGGCGACATCCTGATGCTCGATAACGCGCTCGTGGCGCACGCACGCAATCCTTTTGCGGGAGAGCGGCAACTGCTGGTTGCCATGGGCGAGATGCGAAGTTTCGGAGAGGTATAAAATCGGATGAAGAGCGACGATAGCAATCTTATGCAGGCCGGGACTCAGGAGTCGGTCGATCAACTCAACGCCTCTTTCTACGGACAGTTTCCTTTTCCGTGGCGTCCGATGAAGTTCAACTACCTGCTCGACCCGGACTTCCAGACCTTGATGCTCAATCAGAATTTGGGCGACTGGCAGCATCGAAGGCTCACGCCGCGTATGAAGATTTGGGTGGCCGGATGCGGAACGAATCAAGCGGTAATTACTGCGCTGAACTTTCCGCAGGCGAGCGTGGTGGGTTCGGATTTGTCGAAAGAGTCGCTGGAGTTGGGCGAGAGCACGGCGCAAGAGCTGGGCGTGAAGAATCTGGAATTGCGATGCGAGAGCATCAATCACGCGCCGTACACAGAGGAGTTCGATTACATCATCTGCACCGGCGTTATCCATCACAACGCAGACCCGGCAGCGACTCTGGAAAAATTAAGTGCGGCGCTCAAGCACGGCGGCGTCATGGAGTTGATGGTTTACAACCGGTACGAGCGTCTGCCGACCACCGCCTTTCAAAAAGCCATCCGCCTGCTCAGCGGCAAACCGCAGACGGTCGATTACGAAGCCGACCTGTTGCGCGCGAAGAAAATCGCGAGCGAAGTTAAGTTGAAAAATTTCGCCACCCTCACGCAATCGAGTATCGATAGTTATCCGGATTGCCTGCTGGCGGATTTGCTGATTCAGCCCGTCGAGAATAGTTACACCGTCGAATCGTTCGAGGCTTTGGGCGCGCGCTGCAACCTTGAGATGCTCTACCCTTGCTACGACATGTTCGACAAGGATATGAAAACCATCTCTTGGAACATGACCTTCACCGACGCGGAATTGCAGCGCACCTACGACGCCCTCCCCGATATCGAACGCTGGCAGGTGACAAATCATCTGCTCTTCGAACGTTCGCCGCAGTTGTGGTTCTACTTTCAACGCAAAGACAGCGACAGGCGCAGGAAAGACGAAAAGCAAATCTGCGAGGAGTTTCTACAGACGCGCTTCGTCCGCACATCCGCGCTGGAACGCAGTTTCATACGCCAGTCAGACGGCCACTATAAGCCGTCCGAACGCAATTTCTCTTATCCGGTTTCGGCTCCCGAAAGGTCGCTTCATAAATTGCTCGAACTGGTTGACGGCCAGCGCACGATGGGTGAGATTTTTGAGGCGGTCGGGATGGAGAAGAGTTTCCAACAGGTCAACTATGCGCGATTGCAGTTGAGCACCACGGCTTTTTCATATCTCAAAGCGGTCGCCGGTGGGGAAGCGCGAGACCACGCGGAAGGTGTTGAACAGGTTCGTCGCAAGATGGAAGAGAGCAAGTTGAAGAAGTTCAGGACGATTCAACCTAAAGCCGTCTTGCTCACGCCCGACGGCGACTGAACGAACCGTTTCGCTCCGCCAGTTTGCACGCTATAGATCAAAGCGTCGTTTTGCGGCATCAACATGCAACTCTCGCGCCCGCCCTCGCGCACAGCGATTCAGCACAATCTTCAGGTTCGTTATATGCAACGGCAGCAACGCAGCCGGTATTGCATTAGACACAACTAACATCTCGCGTCTCAATCACACCCCGGTGTTTTCTCTCGAAGGTGAACGCCAACTCACATCCGCATCAGTGAATCCACATCTAAGGCCGTCGCGCTTGTTCGCTTTAATGTACAGATCGAAGGCTATCGTCTCTCGCCGCAGCAGGCGCGTCTCTATCTTCGCCAAGACCATTCCTCTCCCCTTGCGTCCGCACAGTGCGTCATGCGCCTTGAAGGCGAACTCCTTCCATCCGCTCTATCCGAAGCCCTGCGCCGTAGCGTCGCCCGTCATGTCATCTTTCGCACGCGCTTCCTTCGTCCCCCCGGCGTGAAGTTGCCGCTTCAAGTGATCTCCGACACGGCGACCTTTGGATGGCTCGTCCTCGACCCGACCGACATACAAGCCGCTGTTTCTCACGACGGCCATCCACCTGATGGAGACAGTCTGACGCGCGCTCTCCTGGAGCATGAACGTGCGAGAGAGCGAACGCGCGACCTGGCAAGCGACCCCGTGTTACGCGCCTCCCTGTGGCAGGTCTCGGACAAACTGCATCTGCTCGCGCTGACCTTGCCCGCGCTGTGTGCCGACACGCAGACGTTTCATAACCTCGCGGCGGAGATAGCGGAAGGTTACGGAGCATGCGTTCGCGGTGAGAGTTTCGACGAAGCGAGCGCGGCCGGAGAAGCGGTGCAATACCTGCAATTTTCCGAATGGCAGAATGAAGTGCTGGCGGATGAGGATGCGGCGGTGGGCAAAGAGTATTGGCGGCAACAGGAGTTGGGGGGCGCGGCCACGCAGGTCTTGCCCTTCGCAGCTTCGAGCGACGAGAGAGTCGCGCGCGGGCGCGTGCGCGTCGCACTCGACCCTGCCGTGTCCACTTTGTCCGAGGCGTTAGGCTATGAGGAAGAAGAAGTACTGTTGAGTTGCTGGCAAGTGCTGGTGCGGCGTCTCGCAGGCGGCGAAGCGACCATCACGGCTGTGCACGACGGCCGTAAGTATGACGAACTGCGCCCGGCCATGGGACTCTTCGCGCGCACGCTGCCGTTGCGCATCGATTGGCCTGAGGGGACGAAGCTGCCGGCGTTGGCGGCAGCGGTCAGCGCACAGGCGCGAGAGGCCGCGGAGTGGCAGGAGTATTTCGCGTGGGATGAGGTGGTCGGTGCGGGAGGGATGGGAGCGGGCAGAGGAGTAGGGTTCGAGTACGAGAGGCGCGGGAAGGGAGTGGAAGAGTCGGGGGTGAGGTTCGAGATAGCGGAGATGGAGGTGGAGGGAGAAGGAGAGGGAGTCAGGGCGAGGTGCGTGCGTGGCGGGGAAGGGCATCTGTGGTGCGAGATAGAGTACGCGGAAGGG
>JAIVJZ010000032.1 GCA_020199775.1 Acidobacteriota bacterium | reverse complement strand
GAACCGAGCGGCGAGATAGAGCAGGAGGTGGCAGGCATCTGGACGCAAGTGCTGGGCGTCGCCAGAGTCGGCGCGCGCGACAACTTCTTCGAGTTGGGCGGTCACTCCCTGCTCGCCACGCAGGTAATGTTTTCGGTGAGCGAGAAGTTCAAGGTCGAGTTGCCGTTGCGGACGCTCTTTGAATCGCCCACGGTGGCTGAATTGGCGCAGGCGATAGAGAAGGCCCGAAGCATTACGGTGACGACAATTGCGCCGCTGTCACGCGAGCGGTACAGGGTAAAAGGATCGGTGCGGCAGAAGGGGACGCTTTCTCAGGCGTTGGGAAAGGAACAGGATGCTTAAGGAAGAGCCGATACAAGAAGGGTCTGTAGAGGCGGAAGACGTATTTGTCTTTCCGGCATCTTTTGCTCAACAACGTTTGTGGTTGCTCGACCAGTTGCAGCCGGGCGACCCTGCATACAATATCGCGGCCGGGGTGCGCCTGAGAGGTCAACTCAATGTCGCGGCTTTGCGCGATAGCTTGAGCGAGGTCGCTCAACGTCACGAGGCTTTACGCACGACGTTTACGACCGTCGATGATGAATTGGTTCAGGTCGTCGCGCTGAGCGCGAACGTGACGCTGACCATCATAGAGTTGGAGAGCCTGAACGAGTCCGAGCGCGAAGCGGAGTTTCAACGCCTGGCCGACGAAGAGGCGCAGAAACCTTTCCATCTGGCACGGGGGCCGTTGCTGCGCGCTACCTTGTTGAGAATGGCCGAGCAGGAACACGTGCTGCTTTTGACGATGCATCACGTTATTTCCGATGGCTGGTCGATCAGCGTGCTCATCGGCGAGATGTCCGCGCTCTACGGGTCGTTCTCCACAGGCGAACCCGTGATGCTTTCGGAGTTGCCGATTCAGTATGCGGATTACGCGGCTTGGCAGCGTGAACGGCTGCAAGGCGAAGTTTTAGAGACGCAGTTGACCTACTGGAAGCAACGCCTGTCGGGTGCGCCGGGCGTATTGGAACTGCCCTCCGATTACACGCGCCCGCCGATGCAAACATTCCGCAGCGCGACCGTCTCGCTCGAATTGTCCGAGACGCTCGGCGAAGCGTTGAAGGAGCTCAGCCGCCGACGCGGGATCACGCTCTTCATGACGCTGCTCGCGGCCTTCAAGACGCTGCTTTATCGTTACACGGGGCAGGAAGAGATCGTGCTCGGGACGCCCATCGCAGGGCGCGACCGCGCAGAGGTCAAAGGACTCATCGGGTTCTTCCTGAACACGCTCGTGCTGCGGACTGAACTTTCGGGTAATCCTTCTTTCGATGAACTGCTCGAACGCGTCAGGCAAACGACCGTCGGGGCATACGCGCATCAGGACTTGCCGTTTGAAAAGCTTCTCGAAGAGTTGCAGCCCGAGCGTGATTTGAGCCGGACGCCGCTCTTTCAAGTCTTTTTCAACATGCTCAATCTGCCCGAAGCAGAGATGAGCCTGCCGGGAATGTCGGTTGAACTTTTGGCTCCGCGAGAGGTTGGCTCCAAGTTCGACTTGACGCTCTACGTTCGGGAAATGAATCGCCGCGTCTCCTTCGAACTGGTCTTTAACGCCGATCTCTTTTCGCGCGAGCGCATGAGCGTGATGCTCGGACAGTTCGAGCGTCTGCTGGAACAAGCGGTGGAAAATCCCGGCGAGTACATCGGCAACTTTTCTCTCGTTACCCCGGCGTCGGAAAGGATTCTGCCGCGTCCCGCAGAGCCGTTGAACGACGATTGGCTCGGCGCCGTCCCCTCTATCTTTTCACGTCATGCCCGCCACACGCCCGAACGCACGGCGATTCTCGATGAACACGAAACATGGTCGTATGGCGAACTCGACGCGCACAGCAATCAACTCGCCAACTACCTGCGCTACGGCGGGATCAGGAATCAAGATATCGTCGCCATCTACAGCCATCGCAGTTCGTCGCTTGTGTGGGCGTTGCTCGGGGTGATGAAGGCGGGCGCGGCGTTCGTCGTCCTTGACCCCGCCTACCCGGATTCGCGCATCATCGATTATCTCCAACTCGCCGGGCCGCGCGGCTTTATTCATCTGGCGGCGGCGGGCGCGCTCCCGACCGCTCTCGCCGGGTTTGTAGAGGGGATGGCGTGCAACGTCAAACTGGAATTGCCGCGACGCGATGCCGCGCTCGCGCGGAAACTATTCGCGGCCTACTCGACGGACGGCCCGGATGTCTCCATCAACCCGGAGGATCTGGCCTATATCTCTTTTACTTCGGGTTCGACGGGCAGACCGAAAGGCGTCGAAGGCAAGCACGGTTCGTTGACGCACTTCCTTCCGTGGCTGCAAAAAACATTCGGACTCGACGAGACGGATCGCTACACCATGCTCTCCGGCCTCGCGCACGACCCGTTGCATAGAGACATCTTCACGCCGCTTCAATTGGGAGCCTGCATCTGCATTCCCAAACACGAAGAGATAGAAACGCCCGGCCGCATCACCGAATGGATGAAGCGTGAACGCGTGACGATCACGCACCTCACGCCCGCTATGGCGCAACTGTTGACCGAAACCGGAAGCGATGCTGCATCGTGCGAGGTCGAATCCCTACGCTACGCTTTTCTGGTCGGAGACGTGTTGACGCGGCACGACGTGGCGAGACTTCGTCGCCTCGCGCCCTCCATCACGTGCATCAACTATTACGGCTCGACCGAGACGCAAAGAGCCGTCAGTTATTACAGAGTTGACGAAGATACGGATAAGGCTGGGGCAAGCCGTATCGAGGCGCGCGGGCGTATCAAGGAGATTCTTCCTCTCGGTAAGGGCATCGAGGACGTGCAGTTGCTCGTGCTCAATCGCGCGGGACGTTTAGCGGGCGTTGGCGAGGCCGGCGAGATTTATCTACGCAGCCCTCACATCGCGCGCGGCTACATGGGCGACGCGACGCTCACGCAAGAACGTTTCGTCGAAAACCCTTTCACGAAGATGCCGGGCGACCGTCTCTACAGGACGGGCGATATTGGTCGCTACATGCCCGACGGAAATGTCGAGCCGCTCGGGCGCGCCGATCATCAAGTTAAGATTCGCGGGTTTCGCATCGAGTTGGGAGAAGTGGAGGCGGTGCTCGGGCTTCATGAAGGCGTGCGAGAGGCCGTCGTGATCGCGCGAGAGGACACGGCGGGCGAGAGGCGTCTGGTCGCCTACATTGTCGGCGAGGGCGTGGCCGCGCCCGCGAGCAATGAGTTGCGAGAGTTTCTCAAAGAGCGTCTGCCGGACTACATGGTTCCCACGGCCTTCGTCTCCATCGACGCGTTGCCCCTGACGCCTAACAAGAAAGTAGACAGGAGCGCGCTGCCCGCTCCGGCGCAGGCGCAGGGAGCGAAAGAAGCGTCTCACGTCGCGGCGCGCACGCCGAACGAAGAGAGATTGGCGGGCATCTGGTCGCAGGTGCTCAAGCAAGCGCGCGTCGGCATCCACGACAACTTCTTTGAACTCGGCGGCCACTCGCTGCTCGCGATCCGGCTCATCGCCAGAATACGCGATGAGTTCAACGTCGAACTGCCCCTGCGAGATGTCTTTCAATCGCCGACCGTGGCCGAACTCGTCACCCGCATTGAGGAGATGCGTAAGACGAAGCCACTCGCACGAGTGACATCTCCGCAACCCGTTGCGCGCGACGGCGCGTTGTCGCTCTCCTTCGCGCAGCAGCGTCTATGGTTCGTCGATCAACTAGACCCCGGCAGCCCGGCCTACAACATTTTCGCCGCCGTGCGGCTCGAAGGGCATTTCGACGCCCCTGCGTTGGAGCGAAGCCTTAACGAAATTTTTCGCCGCCACGAGACTCTCCGAACCAGCTTCAAAGTTCTCGACGAAGAGCCGTTGCAGGCCATCACTCCGAACCTGAAAATCTCTTTACAGTTGATAGACCTGAACGAGATGCCCGAAGCGGGACGCGATGCGGAGGTTGCGCGTCAAGCAGAGGAAGAGTCGCGGCAACCTTTCGAGCTGACGAGCGCGCCGTTGATGCGCGTCAAATTGTTACGGCTCGGCGAGGGCGAGCACGTGCTGCTTTTGACGATGCATCACATCATCTCCGATGGTTGGTCGGTCGGCGTTCTCCTGCGCGAGATGGCGACGCTCTACGAAGCTTTCTCAAACGGGCGTCCCTCGCCGCTCGCAGAGTTGCCCATGCAATATGCCGACTTTGCTCACTGGCAACGCGAACGGCTGCGCGGCGAGGTGCTCGAAGCGCAACTCTCCTACTGGCGGCAGCAACTCGAAGGCGCTCCTTCGCTGATGCCGCTGCCGACGGATATGCCGCGCCCCCCCGTGCAAAGCTTTCGCGGCGCGCGCCGGTTTCGACAGTTCGACTCGGAGATTTACGAAGCTTTAAAGTCTCTGAGTTTGAGCGAAGGCGTCACGATTTTCACCACGCTGCTCGCGGCCTTCAAAACCCTGCTACACCGTTATGTGGGACAGGATGACTTAGTTGTCGGCTCGCCCATCGCCGGACGACATCTGGTGGAGACGGAAGGGTTGATCGGTTTCTTCGCCAATACGCTGGTGCTGCGAAGCGACCTCTCCGGTAATCCCACTTTTCTGGAACTACTCGGACGCGTGCGCGAAACCACTCTGAGCGCTTACGCGCATCAGGATATGCCCTTCGATAAACTCGTCGAAGTGTTGCAGCCCAAACGGCACGCGAGCTATACGCCGCTCTTTCAGGTCTCGTTCTCTCTACAGACGGCCACGGAAGTCTTAGAGGTTCCCGGCCTGTCGATGCGCCGCCTGACGGTTGACAACAGCACGTCGGTGTTTGATCTCGGCCTCAACATGAAGGAGACCGACCAGGGATTGAGCGGCACGATGGAATACAGCACAGACCTCTTCAACCCGGACACCATCAACCGGATGCTCGACGCCTTTGAAACTCTGCTCGGGAATATCGTCGCCAACCCCGGCGCGCGCCTTCGCGCGCTTGAAGAGACGTTGATTGAGGCGGACAGGCAGAACATGTCCGTCGAAGAAGAAGAAAGAAAAGAGACGTTTCGGCGCAGACTGAAGAACGTCGAGCGCAAGAAGATTTCCGTTAATCAATCGCAATGATGAAGGCGCGGATCGCAATCCCCGGACACGCCGCGCGCCGTTAGTAACGGCATTCAAAAATATGGCTTCCAACGTGCAATCAGAAATCGTCGAAGGCTTTCGCGTCTCACCGCAACAGGAGCACCTGTGGTTTCTCCAGCAATCGAGTCGCAACACATCAGACTATCGTTCGCAGTGTGCCGTCATTATCGACGGCCCTTTAGATGCGGAGACGCTCCATCTGGCCTTGCGCGACATCGTGCGACGGCATGAAATACTGCGCACCGGTTTTCAATACCTGCCCGGCATGGCCGTCCCCGTGCAGGTCGTGAATGAAGCCCACACGAGCGACCGCATCGGCTGGAACGTCGAGCGATATTCCCCGACGAGCCAGCCGTCATCGCCCGAAACGCTGCTCGACGAGCAACTGCGCAGAGCGAAACAGAACCCGTTCAGCTTCGAGCACGGGCCGCTCGTTCATGCCGTTCTATCCGTCCTCAGCCCGGTCTCGCACGTGCTCGTCCTCAGCCTGCCCGCGCTCTGCGCCGACCGCACAACGCTGCGCAATATCATCGCCGAGTTGAGCCTTGGCTACGCGGCGCGCACCGGCGGCAAAGAGTTTGATGAAGAGACCCGCCCGGAGGTGATGCAATACGCGGATTTCTCCGAGTGGCAGAATGAGCTTTTCGAGTTGGATGAGACGCAGGCGGGTCGTAATTTCTGGCGACAGCAGAGTCTCTCTCAGTTGTCGATGCGCCATCTGCCGTTTGAGAAGGCAACGATAACCCCGACCGGATCAGACGACTCGGACGACTCACAATTCAGCACCCAATCGCACAGGATTGAGTTGAGCGGCCACTTGAGAGTCGAGGTGGAGCGGCTCGCCGCCGCGCTTGAAGTCTCTGTTCCCACGCTGCTTGAGGCTTGCTGGCAAGTCCTGTTGTGGAAGCAAACGGGACAATCGGAGATCGTCGTCGGCACGACATACGGAGGGCGCGCCTTCGACGAACTCAAAGATGCACTCGGTCTATTTGCGAAATGTCTGCCCGTAACTGCCCGGCTTGATGGAGACATGGCTTGTGTAGAACTTCTTAAAAGCATGGAGACGGTGAGGATCGAGGTGGGCAAGCGACAGGAGTATTTTCGCTGGGAGGAGATCGAGGATGCCGGAGCCAGAACCCCTGACGCGCGGTTCTTCCCATACGGCTTTGAATATGCCGAAGAGCCGGCGCCGTACATTGCCGGAGAACTGACTCTCAGGATTGCGCGCGAAGAGGTATGCATTGACCGCAGTAAGATTCTGTTGACATGCGTTCAAACACGTCAAGCGATTCGCGCAGAGTTTAACTACGACGGCGACCTTTTCCACGGCGCGAGCATCGAGGTGTTGAGCGCGCAATACGAGAAACTTCTGAACAGCGTCGTCGAAAACCCGCAGGCAAGGATCGCCGACCTCGAAATTGTGAATGATGCCGAACGCCACAGGCTGGTCACGCAATGGAACAAAACGCAGGCACGCTACACGCTCGACGAAACTCTTCACACGCTCTTTCAGGCACAAGCCGTCCGCACGCCCGACGCGATAGCGCTCGTCTCGGACGAGGATCATCAACAACTCTCTTACTCCCAACTCAACACCCGCGCTAATCAACTCGCTCATCTGCTCATCTCTTCCGGCGTCACTCCCGACGCGCGCGTCGCACTCTTGTTCGAGCGTTCCACCGACATGCTCGTCACTCTCATTGCCACCCTCAAAGCCGGCGCGGCCTATCTGCCCCTCGACCCTGATTACCCGGCCGACCGCCTC
>JAIVJZ010000022.1 GCA_020199775.1 Acidobacteriota bacterium | reverse complement strand
CGGCGCGGGTGAGGATGAGGCGTGGGAGGAAGAAGTAGGAGGAGAGCATCTGGCCTACGTGCTCTACACGTCGGGTTCGACGGGAGAGCCGAAGGGTGTGGGGGTGACGCATCGTTCCATCTCACGCCTCGTCTTGAACACCAACTACGCACAACTCATGCCTTCCGACGTGGTCGCGCAGGCCGCCAACAGTTCGTTTGACGCGGCGACGTTCGAGGTCTGGGGCGCGCTTCTCAACGGCGCGCAACTCGTCTTGATCAGCAAAGACGTGGCGCTCTCGCCGTCCGAGTTTGCGACCCGCATCGAAGAAGCGGGCATCACCGCGCTGTTTCTGACCACGGCACTCTTCAATCAGATCGCGCGCGAGACGCCCACGGCCTTTGGCCGCCTGCGACACCTTCTGTTCGGCGGCGAACAGGTTGAACCGAGGTGGGTCGAGGAGGTACTCAGGAACAGCCCGCCCGAGCGGCTGCTCCACGTCTACGGCCCGACGGAGACGACCACCTTCGCCACGTGGCAACTTGTCGGCGAGGTGGCTGCGGGCGCGACCAATCTTCCCATCGGCCATCCGATAGCCAACACGGAGGTCTATCTGCTGGACGAGAATCTAGAGCCCGTGCCGGTCGGGGTCAACGGCGAGATATACATCGGCGGCGACGGGCTGGCGCGCGGCTACCTGAACTCGGCTGAACTGACCGCCGAGAAGTTCGTCCCGCACCCGTTTAGCCCCGAGCCGGGGGCGCGCCTCTACCGCACAGGCGATGTCGCGCGCTACCTTGAAGACGGGCGGATCGAGTTCGTCGGGCGCATCGATCAGCAGGTCAAGATCAGGGGCTTCCGCATCGAGTTGGGCGAGATCGAAGTTGCGCTCTCGCAGCACCCGTCCGTGTCGGAGGTGGTCGTGACAGCGCGCGAGGACATGCCCGGCGACAGGCGTCTGGTGGCCTACGTCGTCTCCGACCGCGAGCCTGCGCCGACGACTACAGAGTTGCGTAGCTTCCTGCTGGAACGCCTGCCCGAATACATGATTCCGCCGGCCTTCGTCCTGCTCGGCGAACTGCCGCTGACGACGAACGGCAAGGTTGACCGCAAGGCGTTACCCGCGCCCGAGCAGGCGCGGCCTGACGTGCGCGAAGCCTTTGTCGCGCCGCGCACGCCGCTGGAACAAAAGCTGGCCGACATCTGGTGCGAGGTGTTGGGCGTCGAGCGGGTCGGGGTACACGACGACTTCTTCGACTTGGGCGGCCACTCGCTCTTAGCCACGCAGGTCATCTCGCGCGTCAGGGAGACCTTCCAAATCAACCTGCCGCTGCGTGTGCTCTTCGAGTCGCCGAAGGTGGAGACGCTCGCCGGAATCATCGAGCAGTCAGCCAACGATGAGACCGTCCCGAGGCGACCGTCGATCATGCCCGCCGCTCGCAGGGGGCATGGCGTCAAGTAAACTGCGCGCCCCTGTCGTGACGGGGACGAGACCGCAGGCGCACGCGCCCGAACTCGCCGGGTGGAAGAACTCTCACAGGATACCGCAATGACAACTGTTTACTCGCCCGTCACGCCGCCGAGTGATGAACCGGAGCTCGCCGCTCCGGCGGAAGAGAGCTACACCTTCCCGCTCTCCTTCGCGCAGCAGCGCATGTGGCTCATCGACCGGATGCAACCGGGCGGCTCGCTCTACAACATGCCGTTCGCGCTCACGCTCACGGGAGAACTCAAGGTCGATGTGTTGGAGCGTGCACTCAATGAGGTGATCAGGCGGCACGAGTCTCTGCGCACCACGTTCGCCGAAGTCGAAGGTGAGCCGGTGCAGATCGTCAGACCGGCGGCGGGCATCGGGCTTGGCCTCCACGACCTCGCCCGTCTGCCCGAGGCGGAACGCGAGCGCGAGGTGTTGCGCCTGACCGCTGAAGAGGCGCGCCAGCCATTCGATCTGAGTCGCCGCTCGCAGAACTCGACATTCAGTACGCAGACTTCGCCGTGTGGCAGCGAGAGTGGCTGCAAGGCGACGTGCTCGAAGGTCAACTCTCCTACTGGAGAGAGCAGTTGCAGGGTGCGCCCGCCGTCCTTGAGTTGCCGACCGACAGGCCGCGCCCCGCCGTGCAGACTTTTTGTGGCGGCAGCGTGCAATTTACGTTGGAGGCCGGGTTGAGCGACGCGCTCAAGGCATTGAGTAGGCGCGAGGGAGCGACGCTCTACATGACGCTGTTGGCGGTGTGGCAGATGTTGCTGGCGCGCTACAGCGGACAGGCGGACGTGCTGACGGGGACGCCAATCGCGGGGCGCAATGACGGGCAGACGGAGAGGTTGATCGGATTTTTCGTCAACACGTTGGTGCTGCGATCCAGCATCGAGCCGGGGCTGAGTTTCCGCCAGCTTTTGCGGCAGGTGCGCGAAGCGACGCTCGCCGCTTACGCGCACCAAGACCTGCCCTTTGAGCGTCTGGTCGAGGCGTTGCAGCCGGAGCGTTCCTTGAGTCATTCGCCGCTCTTTCAGGTGATGTTTGCGTTACAGAACGCGCCGATGGGCGAATTGCGGCTGGCGGGGTTGACGCTCAAGGCGTCGGAATCCGGCGGCGAGACGACGAAGTTCGACCTTACGCTCTCGATGCAGGAGACCGGCGGCGAGTTGAACGGCTCACTGGCTTACAACACAGACCTGTTTGAACGGACGACCGCCGAACGCATGGTGCGCCACTTCATGCGGCTCTTGAAAGACGTCGCCGCCGACCCCGAAGCGCGTCTCGCCGACCTGCCCTTGATGGACGCCTCCGAGGAACGTCGCGTCCTGACGCATTGGAACTCGACGCAGAGTGCCTATCAGCCGGACAAGTCCGTGGCGCAACTGTTCGCCGAACAGGCGGAGCGGAGTCCGGCGAGCACCGCCGTCGTGAGCGGCGAAGCGCGTCTGAGCTACGGCGAACTGAACGAACGCGCCAACCGACTCGCGCACCACCTGCGCGCGCTCGGCGTCAGGCCGGAAGTGCGGGTCGGCATCCTCTTGGAGCGTTCGGCGGAGATGGTCGTCGGGCTGCTCGCGGTCTTAAAGGCGGGCGGGGCTTACGTGCCGCTCGACCCGGCGTACCCGCAGGACAGGCTCGCATTCACCCTCGAAGACTCGAACGCTCACCTGCTGCTCACCGAGCGGAGACTGGTCGAAGAACTGGCCGGGGTCGCGGGGCGGCCTGTGCTCTGCCTCGATACGGAGTGGGACGAGATCGCGCGTCGCGGCACGCAGAACCCGGATGTAGAGGTGTCGGCTGACAATCTGGCCTACGTGATCTACACCTCGGGTTCAAGCGGCAGGCCGAAGGGCGTGGAAGTCACGCATCGCGGTCTGCTCAACCTCGTCCACTGGCACCTGCGCGCCTACGCGGTTTCGCCGCGCGACCGCGCGACGCAGCTGGCCGGCGTCGGCTTCGATGCTTCCGTCTGGGAACTGTGGCCTTACCTGAGCGCCGGGGCGAGCGTCCACATCCCCGATGAAGAGACCCGCGCCACGCCCGTTCGCCTGCGCGACTGGCTCGTCGCCGAAGACATCACCCACAGTTTCCTTCCGACGCCTCTGGCCGAAGCTGTGCTCGCGCTCGAATGGCCGCGCCGCCTCGCCCTGCGAACCCTGCTCACGGGCGGCGACCAACTTCACCATTATCCCTCGCCCGCGCTCGGGTTCGCCGTCGTCAACCATTACGGCCCGACCGAGTCAACCGTGGTGGCGAGTTGCGCCGTTCTGCCAGCCACGGATCATGCGGCAGGGCTGCCGCCCATCGGACGCCCGATCTCGAACACGCGAATCTACCTGCTCGACGCGCAACTGCGCCCCGTGCCGGTCGGCGTTCCCGGCGAACTGTACATCGGCGGCGCGAGCCTCGCGCGCGGGTATCTGGGGCGTCCGTCGCTCACTGCCGAACGCTTCATCCCCGACCCGTTCGGCGCGGAGGCGGGCGCGCGTCTCTATCGCACGGGCGACCTCGCGCGCTACCTGCCCGACGGGCAGATAGAATTCCGCGGTCGCCTCGACACGCAGGTCAAGCTGCGCGGGTTTCGCGTCGAGCTTGGCGAAATCGAGACGTGCCTCATGGAGCACCCGGCCATCCGCGACTGCGTGGTGACGACCTGTGAGAACGAGGCGGGCGACAAGCGGCTGGTCGCCTACGTCGTGGCGGCGCGGGCGAGCAGCCCCACGCCCGGCGACCTGCGCGCCCGTTTGCAGGCGCGACTCCCTGATTACATGCTGCCCGCGGCCTACGTCTTCCTTGACGAACTGCCGCTCACGCCGAGCGGCAAGATTGACCGCCGTGCGCTGCCCGCGCCCCCGACGGCGCTCCCCGCAGGCCGCGACGGCTCAGGCGCGGCCTTAACGCCGGTCGAAGAGATACTATCGGGCATCTGGTCTGAGGTGCTGAAGGCGGAACGGGTCGGGACGGACGACAACTTCTTCGAGTTGGGCGGCCACTCTCTACAGGCGACGCAGGTCATGTCACGGGTGCGCGAGGCGTTCCAGCTTGAGTTGCCGCTGCGCCTGCTCTTTGAGTCGCCGACCATCGCCGGCATGGCAGTGGCCGTCGAGTCGGGTCTCAAGGCGGCGGGCGGTGCGCGTCCGTCGGCCATCAGGCGCGTCTCGCACGAAGAACCGCTCCCGCTCTCCTTCGCGCAGCAGCGGCTCTGGTTCATTGACCGGATGGAAACCGGCAGCCCGTTCTACAACATGCCTGTCGCCATCCTCCTGACGGGACGGCTCGACCTCCCGGCGCTGGAACGCACGCTCAACGAAGTGATCGAGCGGCATGAATCCCTGCGCACCTCCTTCATCGTGGTGGACGAGCAGCCGATGCAATTCGTCAATCCAGCCCGCGCGACGAGCCTGCCGGTGATCGATCTGGCAGACGTGCCGCAGCACGAGCGCGAGACGGAAGCACAGCGATTGGCCGCACTGGAGGCGTCGTCTCCCTTCGACCTTGGACGCGCGCCCCTGCTGCGCGCCAAACTCCTGCGGCTGTCTGAGACTGAACACGTGCTGCTCGTGACGATGCATCACATCGTCTCCGATGGCTGGTCAATGGGCGTGCTCGTCAAAGAAGTCGCCACGCTCTACGACGCTTACATCCGGGAGCTTCCCTCGCCGTTGCCCGACTTGCCCGTGCAATACGCGGACTTCGCCGTGTGGCAGCGAGAGTGGCTGCAAGGCGACGCTCAGGGCGTTGAGCCGGCGCGAGGGAGTGACGCTGTTCATGACGCTGCTGGCGGCGTGGCAGGCGTTGCTGGCGCGCTACAGCGGACAGACGGACGTGGTGGTCGGCTCGCCCATTGCCAATCGCAACCGGCGTGAGACCGAGAGCCTGATCGGTTTTTTCGTTAACACGCTTGTCTTGAGGACAGACCTCTCCGGCGACCCGACATTCGCGGAGTTGCTGGGGCGAGTGCGCGAGGTGTGTCTCGGCGCTTACGCGCATCAGGACTTGCCTTTCGAGCGTCTGGTCGAAGAGTTGCAGCCGGAGCGTTCCTTGAGTCACACGCCGCTCTTTCAGGTCTTCTTCGTGCTTCAGAATGCTTCGGAAGAGGCTTTGGAGATGCAGGGTCTAACGCTGACCCCGCTCCGCGCGGGCAACGACACGGCGAAGTTCGATTTGATGTTGTCGCTCGAAGAGTCTGCGCCGGGGGTGGGCATCGCGGTCGAATACAGCACAGACTTGTTCGACGCAGGGACCATCCGGCGCATGTGCCGACACTACGCGACTCTACTCGCAGGCATCGCAGCCCAACCCGAAGCGCGTCTTTCGACGCTGCTGCTGCTCACCCCGGACGAAGAAGATCAACTGCTCGTGGAGTGGAACCGCACGCAGGCCGATTTCCCGCGCGAGCAGTTGATCCAACAACTCTTCGAGGAGCAGGCCGCGCGCACGCCCGACCGGATCGCGCTGGTCGCGGGCGGCGAAGCGGTCAGCTACGGCGAACTGAACCGTCGCTCCAACCATCTGGCGCACTACCTGCGAAAGATCGGTGTCGCCCCGGAGTTCGTGGTCGGCATCTGTCTCGAACGGTCGGTGGAGATGGTGGTCGGCGTGCTCGCGGTGTTGAAGGCCGGCGGCGCTTACCTTCCGCTCGACCCCGAATACCCGCAAGAGCGCATCGAGTTGATGCTCGAAGACGCGGGCGCGCAGGTGTTGCTCACGCAGGAGCGCCTGCGAGCGCATCTGTCGGCGGCGCGCGCGCGCGTGCTGTGCCCCGACCGCATCCCGCACCTCATCTCCGCCGAAAGCGACGAGAATCCGCGCGCGCGTGCTACGCAGTCGGCATCCGGTCTGGCCTACGTCATCTACACGTCCGGCTCGACGGGGCGACCGAAGGGCGTGCAGATTTCTCACCGCAACGTCGTCAACTTCCTCGAATCCATGCGACGGCAGCCGGGGTTGAGCGCCGAAGACAAATTGCTTGCCGTGACGACCCTCTGCTTCGACATCGCGGGGCTTGAACTGTACCTGCCTCTGAGCGTCGGCGCGCGTGTCATTCTGGCGAGCCGTGAGGCGGCGTCGGACGGTGCGCTGCTGCTCGAAACCCTTCTGGGGAGCGGCGCGAACGTGATGCAGGCCACCCCGGCCACGTGGCGAATGCTGGCGGAAGCGGGTTGGGGCGACACGAAGTTTCTGAAGATGCTGTGCGGCGGCGAAGCCCTCCCGCGCGACCTCGCAAACCGGATGCTTGAGCGCGGCGGCGAACTGTGGAACATGTACGGCCCGACCGAAACCACCATCTGGTCGGCGCAGACGCGCATCGCCCCGGACGACAGGACGATCACCATCGGCCACCCCGCCGCCAATACGCAAATCTACATCCTCGACCCACACCTCAACCCCGTGCCCGTCGGCGTCCCCGGCGAACTGTACATCGGCGGCGAAGGTCTCGCGCGTGGCTACCGCCACCGCGCAGACCTGACGGCAGAGCGGTTCATCCCCGATCCGTTCAGCCGCGAGTCCGGCGCGCGCTTGTACCGCACCGGCGACACGGCACGCTACTTAACGGGCGGCGAGATCGAAGTGCTCGGTCGCGCCGACCATCAGGTGAAGCTGCGCGGCTTCCGCATCGAGCCGGGCGAGATCGAGGCCACCCTGCTCGAACATCCTCTGGTGCGCAACGCCGTCGTGATGGCGCGTGAGGATGTGCCCGGCAACACGCGTCTGGTCGCCTACGTCACGCCCGGCACGCAACCCGCCCACGAGACCGTCGAACCGGGCATGGAGCAGGAGCACGTCTCGCAGTGGCAGTCCATCTGGGACGCCACCTATCAACCGGACGCCGCCGCGCCGCGCCCGACGGACGAGGCAACATTCAACTTGAGCGGCTGGAACAGCGCCTACACGGGACAGCCCATCCCCGAGGCGGAGATGCGGGAATGGGTGGGCAATACGGTCGAGCGCATTCTGTCTTTGCGCCCGGAGCGGGTGTTGGAGATCGGCTGCGGCACGGGGCTGCTGCTCTTCCGCGTCGCCCCGCATTGCGTGCACTACTGCGGGACGGACATCAGCGTCAACTCTCTGAGCTACGTCCGGCGGCAACTCGATGCACAACAGTTGTCCGGCGTGACGCTTCTGGAGAAGGCCGCACACGACTTCGACGGCATCCCCGATGGAGCCTACGACGTGGTTGTGCTCAACTCCGTGGCGCAGTACTTCCCCGGAGTCGAGTATCTGGTACGGATGCTGGCGGGGGCTGTCAAGGCCGTGCGCCCCGGCGGCGCTATCTTCCTCGGCGACATCCGCAGCTTTCCGCTCCTCGAAGCCTTCCACGCCTCCGTCGAACTGCAACGCGCCGCGCCCTCGACCCCGAGAACGCACCTCAACCAGCGTGTGAAAAAACAACTGGCGAAGGAGAAAGAGCTAACCCTCGACCCGGCCTTATTCTTCGCGCTCAGTCGTCACCTCCCCGAAATCAGCCACGTCGAAATCCTGCACAAGCGCGGGCGCTATCACAACGAACTGACGCGTTTCCGCTACGACGTGGTGCTCCACGTCAACCGCGAAGTTTGCCGCACAGTCGAGCCGCGACGTGTAAAGTGGGACGACGGGCTTTCGCTCCCGGCGATCCGCCGCGAGTTAAGCGAGGAACAGCCCGAGTACCTGACGGTCAGGGGCGTGCCGAACGCACGCGTCGCGCCTCTCGTCAAACTCGCCGGAATGCTCTCCGGCGCGGGAGGAGCGGCCACAGCCGCCGAAGTGTCCGGGCTGTTGGAACGCGCTGCGGGGGACGCGGGCATTGACCCGGAAGACATCTGGAAACTTGGCGACGAACTGCCCTACTCGGCCAGCCTCCACTGGGCGGGGCGCGGCGCGGACGACCGCTTCGACGTGGTCTTCAAACGACGCGGAGCATCGCCGTGTGGCGAGCTTGTGGAAGCCATCGCCGCGCCCGAGAGCGCCGCGCGCCTCTCTTGGAGCAGTTACGCCAACAATCCTATGCGCGAAGTGTTAACGCGCGATCTCGCTCCGCAACTCCGCGCCTACCTGCGCGAGAAGCTGCCCGCCTACATGGTTCCCGCCGCCTGCGTGGTGTTGGATGCGTTGCCCCTGACCCCGAACGGCAAGGTAGACCGCCACGCGCTGCCCGCGCCCGAGCAGGCCGACGCCCGCCGCGAGACTTCCGCGTTCGCCCCGCGCGACTTGCTCGAACACAGGCTCGCTGGAATCTGGGAGGACTTGTTAGAGGTGAGGCCGGTCGGCGTCAAGGACGACTTCTTCGAGCTTGGCGGCCACTCGATGCTGGCCGTCCGCTTGATGGCGCGCATCGAGCAATGGTTGGGCGTCCGCCTGCCGGTCGCGGCAATCTTCGGGAAGGCAACCGTCGCAGCCCTCGCCGGAGTCCTGCGCGAGCAGGCGGACTTGGCTGCGCCCTCCACGCCGCTCGTCGAGATTCAGCCCGGAAGTCCTGTCAAGCCGCCCTTCTTCTGCGTACACCCGGCGGGCGGGGGCGTGCTCTGTTACGCCGCGCTGGCGCGACACCTCGGCCAAGACCAGCCCTTCTACGGCCTTCAGGCGCAGCCACCCGAGGCGGGACAGCCGCCCCACACGCGAATCGAAGAGATGGCGGCTGCCTACGTCGAAGCCATCACGACGCTTCAGCCGGAAGGGCCGTATCTACTGGGCGGGTGGTCGATGGGCGGCGTCGTGGCTTTCGAGATGGCGCGACAACTTGAGGCGCAGGGGCGCACGGTCGCTCTGCTGGCGCTGCTCGACACACGCGTGCCGCACCCCGGCGGCTACGACGAAGCCGACGAACTGTCGCTGATCGCCAGCTTCGCACAGGACTTGGGATTGCCGCTCGACGGCATGACGATCTCCGAAGAGAGGCTTCAACAGTGCTCGCCCGAAGAGTTGCTGGCTTACGTGTCGGAGCAGGCGAGGGCGTCCGAGATTATGCCCCCCGACATGGAGCTTTCAGACCTGAGCCGCCGCTTCCGCGTCTTCAAGTCGAACGTGCGGGCAATGCTCGGATACGTCCCGCAACCTTACGCAGGCCGCGTGGCGCTCTTCACCGCCGGGAAGGATTCGCAGGAGAGATGCGACCCGAGCTACGGTTGGTCGCGGCTGGCAACCGCCGCGTTGGAAGTTCACGGCGTGCCGGGCGATCACTTCACGATGGTGCGGCGTCCTCACGTCGAAACCCTCGCCGCGCGGCTCAACGCCTGCCTTGACGCCGCGTTGAAGGAAGGATCGAGAGCCGGCGTCCCGTTCGCCGTCTAACTCACCCCGTCGAAACCGCTTCACTCCCCGACCTGTTCCCGGCACCGCAACTGAACCCCGGAGATACATTGGCGCGCGCGGCGGCGACTCTCGCCCACCGCGATGAAAGGATCAGCAGATGGTTATCACCGAAACAAGACTCACTCCCGCCGTCGAGAGCGAAGTGATACGTCTCCATGGCATTGACTATGTCGAGCTTTACGTCGGCAACGCCTACCACGCCGCACACTTTTACCGGACGATGTTCGGCTTCCAGCCCGTAGCCTGCTCCGGCCTTGAGACGGGCGACCGCGACCGCGCCTCGTTCGTGATGCGGCAGGGAAACATCCGGCTCGTCCTGACCTCGGCCATCTCGCCCGAAAGCGCCGTCGCCGCGCACGTCAGTCTGCACGGCGACGGCGTGAAGGATATTGCCTTCAGAGTTGACGACGCGTCCGCGGCCTTCGACACGGCTGTCAGGCGCGGCGCGGTTCCCGTCCTTGAGCCTTCCGTCAGCGAGGATGGCGACGGGCGCGTGACGAAGGCCACCATTGCCGCCTGCGGCCAGACCGTCCACTCCTTCGTCACGCGCGAGGGCGCAAACAGCCTCTTCTTTCCTCATTACCGCCCGGCGACGAACAGCCGCCCGGCGGGCGCGCCCGGCCTGACGGAGATCGATCACGTCGCCATCAGCGTCGAGGCGGGAGCGCTTGATCGTTGGGTCGAATTTTACGAGTGCGTCCTCGGCTTCCACCGGTCGCACGAAGAAGATATTTCGACCGAGCACAGCGCGATGATTTCAAAGGTGGTGCAGAGCCGCGACGGTCAGATCAAGTTTCCGATGATGGAGCCCGCCCCCGGTCGCCGCAAATCGCAGATCGATGAATACCTGACTTTCCACCGCGGCCCCGGCGTGCAGCACCTCGCCTTCCTCTCCGACAATATCGGCCACACCGCGGGCATCCTCAGGGAGAACGGCGTCGAATTCCTGAGCACGCCCGCGGCCTACTATTCCATGCTTGAAGCGCGCGTCGGCGGGTTGGGCGAAGAGCTTCAGAGCTTGCAGTCGCTCGGTCTCCTCGTTGACCGCGACGAGTGGGGCTATCTCAAGCAGGTCTTCACCAGACCGGTGCAGAGCCGCCCGACGCTCTTCGTGGAAATCATCGAGCGGGTGGGAGCGCGCGGCTTCGGCGCGGGCAACATCAAGGCTCTCTTCGAGGCGGTCGAGCGCGAGCAGGCCATGCGCGGAAACTTGTGAGGGGCGGCGATGCTCAAACTGGTTACGACGCCTGCGACGCCCGAAATTCGTCAGGCCGCATGGACGCATGAGATTGAGCGGTCGGCGCTGCAAGACCTGCTGGCCGAAGCGACGCCGCCCGCCATCCTCTCGCTGGCCTTAGGGCTGCCCGCCGCCGAGCTTTTCCCCGCCGCAGCTTTCGCGCAGGCCGCGCAGCGCCTCCTCTCGACGGACGAGCGCGCACTTCAGTACGGCCCGCCTTCGGCTGCGCTCAAACGTCAGATCGTGTCGTTGATGAAGCGGCGCGGCGTCGCCTGCCGCGAGGCGCAGGTGTTTCTCACGACGGGAGCACAGCAGGGCTTGAGTCTGTTGACGCGCCTGCTGCTCGACCCCGTCGGGCAGGTTCTCACCGAGGAGTTGGTCTATCCCGGATTCCAACAGGCTCTCCAGCCCTTCCGGGCTGTCTGCCTGACCGTCCCGACCGACCTGCGAACCGGCATGGATGTCGATGCGGTCGAGTCGCTGCTGCGCACGGGTCAACACCCGTCGCTCATCTACGTCGTCGCCGACGGTCATAACCCGCTCGGCGTCAGCATGAGCCGGGACAGCCGCCTGCGCCTGACCGAACTCGCGCGTCGCTACGGCGTGCCCATCATCGAAGACGACCCTTACGGCTTTCTCTCTTACGACGGAGAGCCCGCGCCGCCTCTCAGAGCCTTCGATGAACGGTGGGTTTTTTACGTCGGGTCGTTCTCGAAAATATTTGCCCCGGCATTGCGCGTGGGCTGGCTCGTCGTGCCGGAAGAGTTGACGCCGAACCTCGCCATCCTCAAGGAGTCGAGCGACATCGACACGGCGACGTTCACGCAACGCGCCCTCGCCGTCTATCTTGAGACCGGCGCGCTCGACGCTCATCTGTCGATGCTGCGCGACGCCTATCGCGCCCGGCGCGACGCGATGATCTGCGCGCTGGAACAACATCTCCCGCCCGCCGCGCGCTGGCACGTTCCCGCTGCGGGCGTCTTCGTCTGGGTCGAACTGCCCGGCCCAGTGGACACCGGGGAACTGTTCAAGGTAGCGATCCGGCAAGAGGGCGTCGCCTTCGTGCCGGGCTGCGCCTTCCGCGTCGGCGAGTCGTCGTGTGCAGACGCCTCGCTGCGCCTCAATTTCTCAAACTCCTCGCCCGCGCTGATCGAAGACGGCGTCGCGCGGATCGCCCGCGCGCTCAAGAGGATGTAAAGCCGTTCCGCACGCCTGACGCGCGGCGTCAGGCAGTCCACTCGTCGTTCAACCCACGGTCTCCCGACCGGAAAAGTTAGTCGATCATGAAACTGCTCAAATTTCTTTTAGGCGTATCTCGCACGACGGTCGCCTTCGCCATTCTGGCGGGCGTCGTCGCCGGCATCGGGAGTGCCGCCCTGCTGGCGCTCGTCGGTGTTGCGCTCAACGGCGACGACGCCTCGGCCACGAGGCTGGTCTGGAGTTTCGCCGGACTCTGTCTCGTGATGCCGGCTGCGAGGTTCGTCTCGGACTTTCTGCTGGTGCGTCTGGGGCAGGAGGGCATTCTCGAACTGCGGCGGAAACTGAGCCGGCAGGTGCTCGCATCGCCCCTGCGCCGGATGGAGGAGATCGGGGCGCACCGGCTGCTCGCCACGCTGACCGACGACGTGCAGTCCATCACCAACGCCCTCACGCTGATACCCACGCTCTGCATCAACGTCGCCGTCGTGATCGGCTGTCTGGGCTACCTGTGCTGGCTTTCGCCGCTCGCGTTTCTGGTCGTCATCAGCTTTCTCGGGCTCGGGATATTTAGCTATCAGGTGCCGCTGCTCTACGGGATGCGCCTGCACCGGCTGGCGCGCGAGGGCGCCGATGCGCTCTATCGTAGCTTCCGCGCGCTGACCGAGGGCACGAAGGAGTTGAAACTGAACCGTCCGCGCCGCGCCGCCTTCCTGACGGATGTGCTCGACGCCGCCGCACGTTCCCTGCGCCGTCACAACGTGGCGGCCATGACCTCCTTCAGCGTCGCGACGAGCTGGGTCAACGTGCTCTTCTTCATCTCCATCGGCACGATTCTCTTCGTCGGGCCGCGCCCCGCCGCCTTCGGAGCCGCGGCGCGCATCCCATGCGTCCTGACCATCCTCTACATGGTCACTCCGCTCGACCTCATCATGAACGCCCTCGCCAGCCTGAGCCGCGCCAGCGTCGCGCTACAGAAGGTGGAGACGCTCGGGCTTTCGCTCGGCGTGCCGCACTCAGGTCAGACGCCGACGGAGGTGGCGGGAGCGGCACGCGCGCCGCGCCTCCTCGAACTGTCGGGCGTCACGCACAGCTACCATCGCGAGCAGGAGAATCGCAACTTCACGCTCGGCCCCATCGACCTCGCTTTCATCCCCGGCGAGATGGTCTTCATCATCGGCGGCAACGGCAGCGGCAAGACCACGCTCATCAAACTGTTGACCGGCCTCTACACGCCGGAGACGGGCGATGTCATCCTTGACGGTCAGCCCGTCACCGAAGAGACGCGGGAAGAGTATCTACAGCAGTTCGCCGCCGTCTTCTCCGATTTTTACCTCTTCGAGAGCCTGCTCGGGCTTGACGGACGCGGTCTCGACGAAAAAGCAATCGCCTATCTCAAACAGCTTCACCTTGAGCACAAAGTGCAAATCACCGACGGCGCGCTTTCGACAACCGCGCTCTCGCAGGGGCAGCGCAAGCGCCTCGCGTTGCTCGTCGCCTACCTCGAAGATCGCCCCTTCTACGTCTTCGACGAGTGGGCAGCGGATCAAGACCCCGAGTTCAAGGAGATTTTTTACTACCAACTACTGCCGGAACTAAAGGCCAGAGGCAAGACGGTGATCGTCATCAGCCACGACGACCGCTACTACGATGTGGCCGACCGCGTCGTCAAATTGGAGAACGGTCGGGTGGTCGAAGGACGACCGTCGCGCGGCGGCGTTCAAGTCGTCTATTCGGAGCGCGAGCCGGCCATCGCGAAGTGACGACGCCGCCTGCAAAGCGCGCGGCAGTGCAGAGAAGAACCTGAAAGGAGATGGATATGACGACGGGTCGGGAATTGTACCTGAAGCAAAACGTCCAGCTTGAGCCTTTATTCAATCAGTGGTACGCGTGGTCGTCTTTGATCTCGCCGGCCACGGCGGCGATGTTCGTCGCCAATTCGCACTTGAAGATCATGCAGTCTTTCACCGCCTCGCCGCAGATGCACGTCTCGGCGCTCAAGAACCCGGCGATGAGAGGCGGGCCGTTCATCAACTACGACGCGAGCCGCGCACCGGCTGTCCGTGACCTCATCGACAAGACGGTCAAGGAGCAAGCCCGCCTGCTCGAACTGTCGGCGGCCATCCAGAAGTTGAGCGAGATGCTCGACGCGGAGGCCGGCGGTCTCTCGCTTGAGCCGCTCTACGCGAAGATTCCCGAGACCCTCAGGGGCTACGTGGAGTTGGTCTACGATCTCAACAACAACCCCTCGATCCGCTTCATCGAGGGATTGCTCTACAAGAGCCCCTTCTACGACGAGTCGGCGCAGAGCATCGCTCTCTCGCTCGTCGATGACGAGGAACGCCCGTTCGCCCTGAGCACGCCCGTGCTCGAAGGCAATGGCCGCCTCCACCTCAAAATTCCGTTCAGCTCCGCGCAGATCGACGAGCTGTTTAAGATGAAGCACGACCCGCAGCCGCTCGACCGCATCAAGGAGGTGCTCGGCGTGGGCGATGAGGATGCCGAACTGTTCTCGTCTTACTTCACCGAGGAGGCTCCGCCGCCCGCCCCGCGCTACGAGGGCGACGGCGTCAGGATTCGCTACTTCGGCCACGCCTGCGTCCTGATCGAATCAAAAGACGTGAGCATCCTCATCGACCCGCTCATCAGCTACAAGTATGACAGCGAGGTGACACGCTACACTTACGCCGACCTGCCCGAGCGCATCGACTACGTCCTCATCACGCACAACCATCAGGATCACTGCATGTTCGAGACCCTCCTGCAACTCAGGCACAGGGTCGAGCACGTGATTGTCCCCAAGAACAACGGCGGCGGGCTCGTCGATCCTTCGCTCAAACTCGTGCTGCAAAACATCGGCTTCAAGCAGGTCAGGGAGATCGACGAGCTGGAGTCGATTGAAATACCCGGCGGCGCGATCATGGGGCTGCCATTCCTCGGCGAGCATGCCGACCTCAACATTCGGACGAAGATCGCCTACCTGCTCACGCTTCAGGGGCGCTCGGTGCTGTGCGCGGCGGACTCGAACAACATTGAGCCGAGACTCTACGAGCACCTGCACCGCCTGACCGGAGACGTGGATGTCATCTTCATCGGCATGGAGTGCGACGGCGGCCCCCTGTCATGGCTCTACGGCCCACTGCTCACGAAGCCTCTGGCGCGCAAGCAAGACCAGTCGCGCCGCCTCAACGGCTCGAACTACGATCGCGGGGCTGACCTCGTTAAACGCTTCAACCCGAAGCAGGTTTACGTCTATGCCATGGGTCAGGAGCCGTGGCTGACCTACCTTACCTCCATCCAGTACACGGATGAGTCGAGCCCGATTGTCGAGTCGAACAAGCTGGTGACTGACTGCCGCGAGCGCGGCATTGAATCCGAAAGGCTGTTCGGCCACAAGGAAATTCTTCTCTAGTCCCGCTCTCTGCGCGTCGCCCGCGCGTGCGAGCCGCGCCACACATCTGCCGGGGCGCGCGTGCGCGGGCGCGACGGAGATTGCCTGAGTTAACCGTTTCAACGAGGAGTATCCCATATGTCGAGTGTGAGCACAGAAGACGTAGTCGCCATGTATTCTCAGTATCCCTATCCGAGCCCGACCGTCGGCAAGAGCTTGTCCTATGACATCGCCAACCTGTTCTACTTCCTCTGCGGGAAGGATGACTTGAACTACAAGAAGGTGCTCGACGCCGGCTGTGGGACGGGGCAACGGGTGCTCGGGTTCGCCAAGCGTTACCCGAAGGCGGAGTTTCAGGGCATCGACCTGACGCAAGCCTCGCTGGAGGTTGCCAACCAGTTGGCGCGCAGCCACCGGATTCACAACATCACCTTCAAGCAGCGGAACATCCTGAGTCTCGACCTGAAGGAGAAGTTCAACTTCATCGTCTCCACCGGCGTCGTACACCATCTCGCAGACCCGCAACGCGGGCTCGAAAACCTCTGCCGCCACCTGACCAACGACGGCGTGATCTGCCTCTGGTACTACCATCCGCTCGGCGAGTTCGACCGCCTGTTGGGTCGTGAACTGCTCCTCACGCTCTGGGACGCCGACCGCGCGAACCTGTCCAAAGGCCAGCGCATCATGGAGCAGTTGCAACTGCGTCTGCTGCCCGAACAGTACGGCACGACCGCCACGCAGAAGGAGCGCGACCGCAACCAGTTGTCAATCGACGCCGACGCCTTCATGCACCCCATCGTCAACGCCTACCGCTTCGACGAGGCGATGGCGATGTTTAAGACCTGTGAAGTCGATTGGGTGGCCGTCAACGGAATCAACACCCCGCAGTCGATGAAGCTCGTCGACTTGATGCAGGTCGATGAGCAGGCGCGCGAGTTGTGCCTGTGGGACTCAGACCTCTTCGAAGACGAAGGGCTGATCGACTTGTACAGATCGCTCTCAAAGGTCAATCAGCTCAGGGCTATCGAGTTGCTGACGAAGCCGACTGGCTTCACCGTCATGGCGGGGCGGAGAGACTCCTACCAGAAACTGGCGCGGCGCATCGAGGGCAACATGCTCCCGAAGGAAGAAGTGCCGGAGCCTTACCCGCGCCTCTTGCGCGTTGACTGAGGCTGCGCCGCAAACCCCACGCCCACGCCGCACGGCGGGGCGAGACCTCAAACCCGACCGAAACAATCCACACACCAACAGGAGACATTATGCAGACAGACGAAAGAGAAGACACGACGATCTACAAGGTGGTCGTCAACCACGAGGAGCAGTACTCGATCTGGCCCGCCGACAGGGAGAACCCGCTGGGCTGGCGCGACGCAGGACAGCGCGGCAGCAAGCAGGAGTGTCTGGCCTACATCAACGAGGTCTGGACGGACATGCGACCCCTCAGCCTGAGACAGAAGATGGAAGCGACCGCCTGAGCACGGCGGCGCAAGACGTTTGTGCGTGCGACGGGCGGAACGCGCCCGTCGCGCTCGGAGCCGGAATCCTCACGGCATCAAATCATCACGCAAGTAATAATAGATGGAGGCAGGTATGAATCGGATTTTCCTGTCGAGCGAAGAAGTGCGCGTGTTGCAGACGCTCGCCGCCGAGATCGAAGGCCAGTACACTTCGGTGGACGACCCGGCCTTTCTCATCGAAGTGCCGGTGATGGCGCACGAAGTGCCTCGCCGGGTGCGCACGTCCCTCAATCATTTCAGACATCTCGAATCGCCTTCGGCACATTGCCTCATCTCCGGCTACCCGGTGGACGATTCACGCATCGGCCCGACGCCCTCCCACTGGAAGTCCAGAGAGGGCATCTCGCCCACGCTGCGCGAGGAGATTCTCTTCGTCCTCTTCGGCTCGCTCTTGGGCGAGGTGATCGGCTGGGCGACGCAACAAAACGGCTACATCATCCACGACGTGCTGCCCATCAAGTCTGACGAGAACGCGCAGATCAGCACGGGCAGCCAGCAGCCTATCTGGTGGCACAACGAAGACGCCTTCCATCCTTACAGGGGAGACTACGTCGGCCTCTTGTGCCTGCGCAACGCCGAGCGCGTGGCGACTACGCTCGCGCCGGTGAGCCCGATCAATCTCAGTTCGCGTCACCTCAAGATTCTCTTCGAGCCGCGTTTCATCATCCGTCCAGACGATTCGCACGCGGAGAAGAACGGCGGCGCGCAGGCCGAGGCTGACGACACAGCCGACACCCTCAAGTCGGCCTACGACCACATCCGGCAGATGCAGTGTTGCCCGCAAAAGTTGGCCGTGCTCTCCGGCGACCCGCGCTCCCCCTTCATCCGCATCGACCCTTATTTCATGGATTCGCTCGACGACGACGAGGCGCAATCGGCGTTAAATTCCCTGATTCGAGCTATCGACGCGAACCTCTCCGAGGTCGTGTTGCAGCCGGGCGATTACCTGTTCGTCGATAACTACCGCGCCGTTCACGGGCGGAAGTCTTTCACGGCGAAGTATGACGGGAGCGACCGCTGGCTCAAGCGCGCGAACATCACACGCGACTTACGCAAGTCGCGCGCCTCCCGCGCCGCCTGCACCTCTCATATCATCATGTAGGCCGCTGTCACGGCCTCCATCCCGGCTGTGACTGCGGCTGGGGCAAAGCCTAACGGAAGCACAAAGATGGACAACTCGCACCGCCTGTACACGTCGGGCCGCGCCGCAACGGCCTCAAGCTCGCCGTGGCTCCCGCAACTCAATCTCAACCCGCGCGCGACCCTGCGCCTGTTCTGTTTTCCCTACGCGGGCGGCGGCGCGGTCATCTTCCGCGATTGGCAGTCAAAGCTTCCGGGGAATGTCGAGGTCTGTCCGGTGCAACTGCCCGGCAGGGGTAAACGGCTCGGCGAGCAGCCGTTCACGCAGATGCAATTTCTCGCGGAGGCTTTGGTGCACGCCCTCCTGCCGCACCTCGACAAGCCCTTCGCTTTTTTCGGTCATAGCATGGGCGCGCTCATCAGCTTCGAGCTGGCGCGGACGCTCAGAAAGAAATACGGGCGTGCCCCGAGACAACTGTTCGTCTCGGGGCGGCGCGCGCCCTCCATCCCGAACCTCGAACCGCCCACCTACGACTTGCCCGAAACCGAGTTTATCGAGACGCTTCACAACCTCAAGGGCACGCCCGGAGAAGTGCTCGAACACCCTGAGTTGATGAAACTCGTGCTGCCGCTGCTGCGCGCCGACTTCGCGCTCTGCGAGACATACGGCTACACGCCCGCGCCCCCGCTCGACTGCCCCATCAGTGCCTTCGGCGGCTTGCAGGATGCCGAGGTGACGCGCGCGCACCTTGAGGGCTGGCGCACCGAGACGACGGCAACCTTCTCTCTGCGCATGTTTCCGGGCGACCACTTCTTCCTTAACACCGGAGGGGCGTTGCTGCTCAGAGTCCTCTCGCAGGCTTTGTACGAAGTGTCCGGGGCGGTGGGTCAGGAGCCGCCCGCGCGTAAAGGAATGGAAGTGTAGGAGAGAAGATGAAGGTCTCGCTGTTCGTCACGTGTCTGGTTGATCAGTTCGCGCCGCGTGTGGGCGTGGCGATGGTCGATGTCCTCACGCGCCTCGGCGTCGCGGTGACGTTCAACCCGGAGCAGACTTGCTGCGGCCAGCCCGCCTTCAACAACGGCCACCGGCGCGAAGCTCGACCGGTGGCCGCTCGCCTGCTGGAAGTCTTCGAGCAGGAGTTGGCGTCGTCCGATTACCTCGTCGCACCCTCCGGCTCGTGCACGGCGATGGTCAGGCAGCACTACGCCGAACTGTTCTCGGACGAGCCTGAACTGCGTGCGCGCGCCGAACGCGTCGGCGCGCGCCTGTTCGAGTTCTCGCAATTCCTCGTTGACGTGTTGGGCGTCGAGAGCGTGGGGGCGGCCTCGCGTGGGCGCATCGCCTATCACGACTCCTGCCACCTGCTACGCGAACTGGGCGTTTCGAGCCAGCCGCGCCGGCTGATCGACAACACGCTTGGAACGCAACGAGTCGAGATGGAGCGCGCCGATTCATGCTGCGGTTTCGGCGGGACATTCTCGGTCAAGTATCCAGAGATAGCGGCGGCGCTCGCAGAGGATAAGGTGGTCGCCGTCGAGCGCAGCGGGGCCGACGTGCTGGTCGCTTGCGACTCGGGCTGCCTGATGCAGATCGAAGGCTTGATGCGGAGGCGTGGGTCGGGCGTCCGCTGCCTGCACCTTGCCGAGTTGCTCGCGTTGCGTGAGGTTTGATGATGAAGCGGGACGGGGAAGAGAACGTGGATTTCGTGGGGCAGTATCGCGCCGCCCTCTCGAACCCGCGCCTGCAAAGCGCGCTCGCGCACGCGACGACGAAGGCCGCCGGTGCGCGCATTTCGGCGGCGGCGCAACTCGGCGACGAGTGGGAGCGTTTGCGGGAGCGTGCGCGCGCCCTCAAGGAGCACACGGTCGAGCACCTCGACCACTACCTCGAAGAATTTGCCCTCAACGTCGAGCGCCACGGCGGACGTGTTTTCTGGGCGCGCGATGCGGAGGAAGCCAACCGTTACATCGTGGGACTGGCCGGGGAGCGCGGCGTCCGACTCGCCGTCAAGGGCAAGTCGATGATGAGCGAGGAGGTTGGTCTCAACCGCGCTCTGTCGGCGGCGGGCGTCGAGGCGGTGGAGACCGACCTTGGCGAATACATCGTGCAACTCGCCGGAGAGCGTCCCTCTCACATCAACATGCCGGCCATTCATCTGAGCCGCGCCGATGTCTCGGAACTGTTCGAGAAGAAATTGAAGACCGGGCGCACCGAAGAGATCGGGCAGTTGGCAGCGGTCGCGCGGCGTCTGCTCCGCGCGCGATTCGCCGCGGCGCAGATGGGCATCACCGGGGTCAATTTCGCCGTCGCCGAGACGGGAACCATCGTGCTCGTCGAGAACGAAGGAAACATCCGCCTGACCACCTCTCTGCCGCGCATACATGTTGCGCTGATGGGCATCGAGAAGATCATCCCGCGCTTTGCCGACCTCGAAGTTTTTCTCGCACTCCTGTCGCGCAGCGCATCGGGTCAAAAGCTCACGTCGAACGTTTCCCTGTTAACCGGAGTCAAGAGTGCGTCGAGCGAAGGAGGGCAGCGAGAGCTACATGTCGTCATCCTCGACAATGGGCGGGTCGAGATGCTCGCCAACCCGCGCCTGCGCGAATCACTCTTCTGCATTCGCTGCGGTGCGTGTCTGAACGTGTGTCCCGTCTATCAGAAGATCGGCGGCCACGCCTACGGCTGGACTTATTCCGGCCCGATAGGTGCCGTCCTGACGCCGCAACTGGTCGGGCGCGAGCGCGCCGCCGACCTCCCCTTCGCTTCGACCCTGTGCGGCGCGTGTCATCAAGCCTGCCCCGTCAAGATCAATATCCCCGACATGCTCTTACACCTGCGTTATGAGATCGCGGAGCCTTCGCTGTCGAGTCCGCGCGAGCGTGTGGCCGGCAGCCCCGGCGGCAAGGAGGCGCGGCGCGTGGTCAGTCGCCGCGGGTTGAGTCTCAGACGGCGATGTGGCGCACACGTTGCGCGCGCCGCCTTTAAGTTGTGGGGTGGGGCGATGAAGGACGCTGTCAGTTACGGGCGAGCTGCGCGTCTGGCGCGTTGGGCGGTGCGAGCCTTCGGCTTCGGGAGAGACGGCGCGGCGCAGTCCGTTCTCTTGCGTCGCTGGACGGCGACCCGCAGCCTGCCCGTGCTGGCCGCGCACTCGTTTAGAGAACGCTGGCCGGAACTTCCCATGCCGTCCGTTGTCGAGGATGCTCCGGCGGAGACAGACCCGATGCAGCCGGCTGCGCCGCCGAGCCGCCCGCGCGCTCTCTCCTGAGGTGCGCACGGCGTCTCGTAAGCTACCGGCACGGGCGGTAATCCACGTGCTTCGACGGAGATTCGATGGAACGGTCAGGTAAGGAAAAAATGCTCGCGCGCGTGCGAGCCGCGCTCGGTCGCGGAGCGGAAGGGGCTGTCGCGCCCGCGCCGCTGCCTCCGTTTTCGAGCGGCGATGCGTCCGCTTCGCGTGAAACTCTCGTCGCACGGTTTGTGCGCGAACTGGAGGCGGTCGGGGGCAGCGCCGCGCATGTCCGTTCGGGCGCTGATGTCAGGGACTACTTGAAGTCCCTGCTGTCGGCAAACGAATGGCCGTCCGTCGCCCTAAGCGACTCTTACCACGCGCACGATTTGAAGATCGGTGAATGGCTCGCCGAGCAGGGCGTGAGCGTCATCCCGGCGCACGATGGGTTCGTCACGCCCGCGCCGGAAGATGAAGCGGCTCCGGCGGAAGGCGAGCGTGACGACCTTGACGCGAGATTTCGAGGCGGGGAAGACCGAAACCCCATGCTCGCAGCCGGGGTCGGAATCACTTCAGCCGATTATGCGATTGCAGAAACGGGAACCGTCGTGCTTGTTTCCGGGCGCGAGCGTCACCGCCTCGGCTCGCTGTTACCGCCCGTTTACGTCTGCCTGCTCAACTCGGCCAACATCGAGCCGGACATGGCCGAACTGCTCGCGCGTCTGCGCAGCGGATTTGATGCGGACGAGCGGCTCTCCACCGCAGTGATCCTCATCACCGGCCCGAGTTGTACCGCCGACATCGAACAAACCCTGACGAGAGGCATGCACGGCCCGCGCGAAATTCACGTTCTGCTCTATACGCCTCCCTCTTCGGACGACCCGGATCAGAGGCCATAGACGAACCGGCCATCCAGTCCGCATCCCTCTTCAGGAGCACGGTGGCAAAGGCGGATATGAAGCCGGGTAGGCCGTGAGAAAATTTATACCTGAGCGGCGACACCGGACAGACTGCGGACGAACTTCGCACGCCCGGCTTGCCCTTAACACGCATTTGTCATCGCGGCGGCAGGGCATTTATAATGCCGGTGTAACCTCTTCCCGACCTGGTTCCCGCCACCTGCGCCGAGTTGGATAAATATAGACTGATAAGGAGAGCTTATAATGCGTTTCAGAATGAGCAACAGAGTAACAGCGCCCCGCAACGGTGGCGTAGCCGCATCGGCTTTGATTTGGACGGCGGTTATGTGTGTGTCTGTGGCCTCGGCTCCGCAGGACGGACGGCAACAGGGAACCGGCAAGACGCAGAGACGAACAGAGCGCGTCATCATTGACGGAAAGGTCGTGCGTGACGACCGGCAACAACAGGAAACCGGCGGGACACATGAGAAGCGCACGGAGCGCACTATCATCGACGGAAAAGAGGTGCGGCGCACAGGCGACCCGAACGCGCCCGCTGCACCGCGCGCGGGGCGCGACACCGTCGTCCAGTGGCAGGACGAGCACGGGAGCGGCACCCTCAAGGCGCAGGACGCCGAACTGACCGGCGACCTCAGCGACGTGAAGTTCATACGCGAGGGCGGTTATCTCTCTATCGAGGAGACGCGGGACGGCATGACGCGCCGCTTTCAGGCCGAGCCGGGCAAGGACGCCAAGATCGAACGCGACTATACCGTCAATGGCAAGACGCATGAGTTCGACGCAGAGGCGAAAAAATGGGTGGGGCGAATCCTCAACAGATTCTTCGCCGATTCGAACCAGTGGAAACCGTAGCGTCAGAAGGGAAAGGCTTCACCTTCGACGTGAAGCGGAACGCCACCCGAACGGCACGCGATAATTTCCGGCGGCACGCGGCCACGGCATTCGCCGGAAATTATCGCGGGTAGTGAACCCACCAATCACACGAGCCGGGGTCACCTCCTCAAGTGTTGGCCTCTGAAGTCAGTTGGTGGCAGGTATAGCTCTCCATCGCCTCATAAATATTAAGTCAGACTCCGCCGGCAAGGGCGGGAAGTAACTCTCGGAGCTTCTCTCGGGGAGGGACGCTCTCTGCGGCGCCCGTTATCGCCGGGCGATGACGCACAGGCGCGTCGAGCTTCATGAACGAGCAGCGGTCTGGCACAGGTCGCGCGGGAATCGCGTAGGATAAACTGATGAGCGAAAAGCAACGAAAAGGATTGTCCATCACGGTGCTGTGGCTGCTCTGTGCCCTCACCGCGAGTGGCCGCGCGGCAGTAACTTCGCAGCTCTCGCCGGGCGTCGAGCGAACTCCGGCCACGACCGCGAGCCCGGCCACCACCTCTACCAGCGCCGCCGCGGTAACTTCTGCACGAGCCACAGAAAACGCGCAGGGGCGCGAAGCCCGTGCGCTGCCGCCGGAGAAGTCTCAGCCCGTCGTTATCCCCAAGCTGGAGCAGCCGCCGGTGATTGACGGACGGCTCGAAGACGAAGCGTGGAAGAGCGCCGCCATCTTTAAAAACTTCTACCAGATTGAGCCCGGCGACAACACGAACGCATCGAAAGAGACGGAGGTCTTCATCGCTTATGACGCGAAGTTCTTGTACGTCGCCTTCCGCGCCCACGACGACGCGGACAAGGTGCGCGCCACGGTCGCCAAGCGCGACGACATCTTCAACGACGACTACGTCGGCATCATCCTCGACACCTACAACGACAAGCGGAAGGCTTACCAGTTCTTCTTCAATCCGCTCGGTGTGCAGGCCGACGGTATCTTCACGGAGGCCAGCGGCGAAGATTTCAGCGTGGACGTGTTGATGGAGTCGAAGGGGGCGCTGACCGGTAACGGCTATGTCATCGAGGTGGCGATCCCCTTCAAGTCTCTGCGATACGAGACGGGCGAGGACAAGGTTTGGGGCATCCACCTTCAGCGCAGCATCAAGCGGTTCAATAACGAACTCGATTCGTGGATGCCGATCTCGCGCGATGCGTCCGGCCTGCTCAATCAGGCCGGACGCATCAAGGGCTTCGAGGAGGTTTCCGCCGGGCGGACGCTGGAGATTATCCCGAGCCTGACGCTCTCCGAGGCGGGCAAGCGCGTGCGCACGCTATCGCCGTCGGCAGTCGCTCACGGGCTGCTTGATCCGGGGCGCTTCGTCAACGAGCCTGCCAGAATCGACCCCGGCGTGACCGTGAAGTACGGCATCACGCCCACCGTCACGCTTGACTTCGCCGTCAACCCGGACTTCGCACAGGTCGAGGCGGACGAAACGGTCGTCACCGTCAACCAGCGTTTTCCCATCTTCTTCGAGGAGAAGCGCCCCTTCTTTCTCGAAGGCATCGACATCTTCAAGACGCCGCTTCAGGCCGTCCACACGCGCGCCATCATTGATCCGGATTACGCCATCAAACTGTCGGGTAAACTCGGTCGCAACACCTTCGGCCTGCTCGCCGCGAGCGACAACGCGCCCGGCAATTTCATTGGAGACGAGCGACTCAACGAGCGGAATTTCCGCTTCCTCGACAAGAACGCCTACGTCGGCATCCTGCGGCTCAAGCGCGATATTGGTCAGGAGTCGAGCCTCGGCCTCATCGCCACCACTTACAATTTCATAGAGAGGCATAACCACCTGGCCGGGTTCGACGGTCGCTTCCGCCTCGACCCCAAGACCATCTTTTCCTTTCAGGTGCTCGGCACTACCTCGCGGCGGTTCTTCTCCGACCCTGACCTCGGGCGCAACGTCTATCGCACCGGCAACGCCCTCGCCTACTACTGGTCGTTCGACAAAGGCGGGCGGCATCTGACTTATAACCTGAGCGGCAGCGGGCGCACGCGCGACTACCGCGCCGACCTCGGCTTCACGCAACGCCGGAACACCAACCGCGAAGACCTGACCGTGCGCTATACCTCCGAGCCAAACCCCAAGGCCAACCTCGTCTCTTGGAGACTCTTCTTCAACTCCGGCGCTAACTTCGATTGGCAGGGGCGCATGCAGAACACGAACGCCTCCGGCCAGTTTCGGGTTAACCTCCAGCGACAGACCACGCTCAACTGGGGCTACACGCGCAGCTATGAGCGACTGTTCGAGTCGGAGTTCGGCTCGAACCGCAGCGCGACTCAAGAGGGCGCGTTCGCCGGTGAAAGTGGAGAGCGTTCCACGCCGCGCCATACCGTCACTTTCTACGGTGAGACGACCCCGTCCAAGAGTTTCTCCGCGGACTTTAATCTCGCGTACATCTGGAACTCTTACGATCTGGACTTCGGCGCCGGGCTTAAGTTCCCGCGCGTCAGCCCCGCGGGTCTGCTCGACCCCGACGCGCCGCTCGACCCCGGAACCGGGCGGGAGTTTCGCGCCAACTTCGGCCTCACTTATCAGCCCACGGACGCCCTGCGTACTGATCTCACTTATACGAAAGACCGCCTCTTGCGCGACGACACGCGTCTCCTTGCCTTCGACGACAACATCTTCTCCCTGCGTTCGACTTATCAGTTCACGCGTTTCACCTTTGCGCGCCTGCGGCTCGACTACTCTACGCTGGACGCCAATGTCCGCGGTCAGTTCCTCCTCGGCTGGACGCCGAACCCCGGAACTTCCTTCTACGTCGGCTACAACGATGACTTGAACTACAGGGGATTCAATCCGTTCACAGATCAACCCGAGACGGGTTTCCGCCGCAACGGGCGCACCTTCTTCATTAAGATGTCTTACCTCATCCGTCGCAGTTTTTAACCAGCCCTTCATTCACCCAACACCGCATCCCTCACGGACACCACGCCCGAACACCGCCGGAAGGTTATGGTCTCACCGCACACGCCTCAAGCGCGTGCGCGCTGATGCAACCGGCGTGACTCATCTTCCATCGTTCGGGCGCTCTTTGTATGACAGAAGACGCGCTAGCTCCGACCCTCTCGTTCAACGACCGTGCAGCGCCAAAATGAACCCGCGCTCAAGTAGCCACTCGACCGGACTCTCGACCGGCCTCTCCACGCTCGCCCTCCGCGCAGCACTCACACCCCTTACCCCACAAAGCCCGGCACATGAATTCATGCGCCGGGCTTCCTAGTTTCAGCGGCGTTTAAGCCTAGAAAATGTTACTATTCAGGTCTTCTTATTCATCACTGTCAATAACTGAGAACAGGAACTGGTAAGCGACCCGCCATCTTTGCTGGTCATCCGTCAAGATCGTTGCGGTTTTGGGATTCAGCGCCACCACCTGACCGTACTTGTCCTGATTCTGCCGGTCACGAAAGCCGACCGCATCCCCGACCTTGAGCCGACTGCGCGATAGTGCCGGCTGTTCTGCGACGGCGGCTCTGATATCAGTCTCGACGCCATCAACATTGACCGCCCCGAACGGGATCGACCAGAGTTTTTGGTCGTGCCGATTTTCGACTAACAAGCGGGTTCGGCGCAACTCTCGGACGGTCGCTTCAATGAGGCGATTCTGTGCCTCATCGAAGTAGCTGATAGGCATGCCGGGGCGCAACCTCCTCCTGACTTGCTCGATCCGCGCAGGGTCTTCCAACTGTAGATTGAGAGCCGCCTGTAAGCGAAAGAGATCGAAGAGGGAAGCCGAACGCAACTCATCAATGATGAAGGTGTAGTTCATAGTTTTGGGTTGGAGCGGGGTAGGCCGGAAGAGTCAGATAAAGAGCACGAAAAAGGAATACTTCCTCTACCCGCAGCCGCTACTTTGCGGCTGATTTTATCATCAGTGCGGTTGAGACAGGGAGTGTTAAGGAAGCGAGAGATCAGAGCCATCTATGAGCACGGGGTCGAAGCCGTAGCGGCGACGATCAAACAGCTCTATGAGATGATCGAGGTTGAGGATGAGCGTGTGCATCAACTGGTCATCAGGGCGACTGCGGCGCACCTCGAGAAGATCGAGCAACTCACGAGACGCATTGCCAAGCTCGAAGCGGAACTGGCGAGCAAGGTGCGGCAAGTCTACCAACTCAACCTGACGGTCAGGGAACTCAACCAAGAACTCAAGGAAGCCCGGCAGCAGACGCGGCAGGCTCGGGAAGCACATCTCGCGCATCTACTAAAGAACTCACAGAACTCCAGCCAGCCGCCTTCAACCGACCCGCGCAAGCGGACGAGAAGCTTACGGGAAAAGAGCGGCAGGAAGCCGGGCGGTCAAGTCGGCCATCCCGGCCAGACGTTAGGCTTCGTTGCTCTACCTGATCACCTCCGTATCTATGTGCCGGAGGAGTGTTATCTTTGCGGGTCATCGTTGAGCGGCAGTGCGGTTGAGCGCACGCAGCGTCGCCAAGTTCATGATCTGCCCCCGCAGAGGATGGAAGTCGCCGAGCATCAAGTGCAGACAAAAGTCTGCGGCAAGGGCGGGGTCAGGAATAAAGCTGAGTTCCCGGCGGGTGTGCAGGCGCCGGTGCAATACGGGGCCGGAGTCAGGTCGGTGGCCGCCTACCTGATGGGTTACCAACTGCTTCCTTATGCGCGGTGTGCCGAGGCGTGAACAATCTCTTCAACTGCCATCTCTCGCCGGGGACGTTGGCGACATTGCTGAAGGGATGTGCCGGGGAACTGGTCGAACCAATGATGCTCATCAAAGAAGGGTTACGGAAGTCGGCAGTCATCGGAGTAGATGAGACTTCCTTGCGCGGTAAGGGGCGGCAGGACTGGGTGCATGTCACGGCGACAGATCAACTAACGCTCCTGGTCCATGCACAGAGGCGGGGCGCGCCGGCTATCTCGGAGATCGACATCCTGCCGCAGTACCAAGGCGTGTGTGTGCATGACGGCTTTAGCTCTTATGACCAGTACGGCCAGTGTCGTCACGCGCAGTGCAACGCGCACATCCTGCGGGAGTTGAACTATGTCATCGAGACGAGTCAGCCTCAGTGGGCAGCGGAGATGAAAGCGTTACTACTTGAGATCAAAGTCGCGGTCGACAAGGCATGTGAGAGCGGGAAGGAAAAGCTCGCGCCGTGCCGGAAGGCAGAGTTCCTGCGCAAGTACGATGAGAGCATCGAAGCAGCGACGAAGCAGTACGGGACGTTGCAGCGGAAGAAAGGACGGGCGAAGAAGCCACCGGCAGCGGAATCTGCGATCAGAGCGGCGGGGAGAAAGCTGGCCGGTCGGTTGAAGACTAAACGAGCGGACATCCTGCTCTTCATGCACGACTTCTCGGTTCCCTTTGACAACAACCAGTCAGAGCGTGACCTGCGGATGCTGAAAGTGAAGCAGCAGATCAGTGGCTGTTTCCGGACCGGCGTTGGGGCGCAAGAGTTCTGTCGGCTGCGGAGTTATGTTGCTACGATGAAGAAGCAGGGTCGAAGTGTGATGGAAACAATCAAAAGTGTCTTTGCTGGAACGACAATCATGCCCGCCCTCCGAATGCTAGAGCCTGTTACGGTTGGCCTACCAAAATGAAATGAGCGTGAGTAAGGAGAAATAAGGAGAGCTAATCTAGAGGTCTACCTCCTGAACAGTCACGAGAAAATTCAGATAATCACAGAGTCCGATAACACCAGGACACTCGGGGGGGCTTTGCCCAGAAAGTCGGTCTGCCGCACAATATAGTGGGTGGCGGTGGTCGGCGCTCCACAACATATCCATACGTTTCCGACTTTTTGGGCAAAGCCTTTAGAACATACCTAAGTTTTGTCCAAAATAGCGACGGCTTACTGTCGTAAGCGGTTGATGCGACGAGAGATTTACACTGTTCCTCATTTTCAGGAGGAACATTATGACGCGCTCACAAGAGACGAGGCAGCACTATACACCGCACGCCACGCTCGCCGCCATTGGCATCAAGATTCGCTCGCTCAAGCTCTTTGACACCATTAAGGAACACGTCTTCATTAAACAAAAGTCGATTCGCCATACGCCCACCGAGAAGCTCCACGATGCCTTCATCGCCATCCTTGCCGGCGCGCACGGCCTGTGCGAGATCAATACGCGCCTGCGCTCGGACGAGTCTTTGCAACGCGCCTTCGGTCGCTCATCGTGCGCCGAACAGTCGGTCGTCCAACAGACCCTCAACGCTTGCACCCCGCGCAACGTCGTCGAGATGCAACAAGCGGTCGAGCTGATCTTCCGCCGGCGTAGCCGCGCCTTTCGTCACAACTACCGCCGCCGCTGGCAACTGCTCGACATCGACATGACCGGAATGCCGTGCAGCAAGCGCGCCGAGCTATCTGCCAAGGGCTACTTCTCGACGCAGGGCATCCGTTACGGTCGCCAACTCGGTCGCGTCCTCGCCACGCATTATCAGGAGATCGTTACCGACCGCCGCTATCCGGGCAACGTGCAACTCTCGAAGTCGCTCCGTCAGTTAGTGGCTCTGACCGAGCGGACGCTTGATCTGAATGAGTACCGGCGCAGTCGCACCATCCTGCGTATTGATGCCGGAGGCGGCTCGCTCGATGAAGTAAACTGGATGCTCTCAAGAGGTTATCAACTGCACGGGAAGGACATCTCGGCCAAGCGCGCGGAAGCCTGGGCCTATACCGTCAAGTGCTGGTACGACGACCCACAGCATCCGGGTCGGCAAGTTGGGTGGGCAGAACCGGAGACGACACCTGATTACGTCCGACCGGTCAAGCGACTCGTGGTTCGCTGGCACAAGCGCAATGGGCAGACGAGCTACGGCATGCTCATCTCGACGCTCGCCCCGCGCGACGTGCTGGGACTGCTTGGTCAACCGGCTGGCGATGTCGGAAGCCCTGAAAGGCTATGTCGCGCTTACGCGCAACTCTACGACCAGCGCGGCGGCGCGATGGAGATCGAGATCAAAGAAGATAAGCAAGGCTTTGGGATGGTCAAGCGACAGAAGCGGAAAGCCGAAGCGCAGGAGATGCTGGTGCTGCTTAATCAACTGGCGCACAACGTGCTGATGTGGGCGCGCGGCTGGCTGACCGAATCCGCGCCGAAGCTAGCGCGCTTCGGCATCCTCCGGCTGGTTCGTGACCTGATGAGTGTCAGCGGGAAAATAGAAATCAATGAGCGGAAGGGTTCGATCAAACGCATCACACTGAACCGAGCGGCACCGCTCGTGAGCGGCTTCTTCAACGCCTTGCGAGCCTTGTTGTTGCCGCAGCACGTGTCGGTTATTTTGGACAAAATCTAGGTCATGAATTTTGCGCAAAATAGCGACCAGGTGTTCCCGTAAACTGAAGAGTCAAAAGCACCTCACTATAAATGCGGATAATGGCAAAGCGGTCGATCAGCAGTCTCAGATGGACTTACAGGCTACATCTCGGACATTGACAATGATTCGGATGATCTACCCGGTGGACATCAACTGCACGTTATCTTG
>JAIVJZ010000021.1:27833-48860 GCA_020199775.1 Acidobacteriota bacterium | reverse complement strand
CGATGGAGAGATAGAGTATCTGGGGCGCATAGATCATCAGGTTAAAATCCGCGGCTTCCGCATTGAACTGGGAGAGATCGAGGCGGCGGTGCGAGAGCAGGCGGGGGTGCGCGATGCGGTAGTAATTGCGAGCAGCGGCGCGCATGAGGAGAAGCATTTAGTAGCATACGTGGTGGTCGAAGCAGAGGCGACGGTCAGGGTAGCGGAGTTGCGTCAGGGGTTACGGAAGAGGTTGCCGGAGTACATGGTGCCGTCGGCGGTTGTATTGTTGGAGGAGTTTCCGCTGACGCCGAGCGGCAAACTCGACCGCGAAGCTTTGCCTGCGCCTGACGCGGCGGAGTCGGAGCCGGAAAGAGAGTTTGCCGGCGCCCGTGACATCAATGAGCTTCAGTTAACGGAGATTTGGGAAGATGTACTAGGCGTTCAACCTGTCTCTGTTAGGGATAACTTCTTCGAGTTGGGCGGGCACTCGATAATGGCCGTCCGTTTGATGGCTCGCATCCAGCAACAATTCGGTCTGCTCCTTCCTCTTGCCACGCTCATCGAGGGAGCAACAATCGAACAACTCGCCGCACATCTACGCCAGGAGACGGGTTTAGCCTATCAATCTTCACTGGTGAAAATACGCTCCGGCGGATTACGCCCCCCCTTCTTTTGCATTCACCCGGCAGGTGGAAACGTTCTCTGCTATGCCGATTTGGCACGCTATCTCGGTTCAGACCAGCCTTTTTATGGCCTCCAAGCGCAAGGCTTAAATGGTGTAGAGCCTCCGCTGATTAGCATCGAAAACATGGCAGCACGCTATCTCGACGATGTGCGTCGCATCCAGCCCCAAGGGCCATATCTTCTGGGAGGCTGGTCGATGGGTGGAACAGTGGCCTTCGAAATGGCTCGCCAGCTTCAGAGTCTGGGCCAAAGTATAGCCCTGCTTGCTTTGTTTGATACGAGGCCCTACGTTGAAGACAAGGCAGCGGCCGAAACCGATGATGTGGCGCTCCTGGGCGGCGGCTTCGCTCAAGATATGGGACTTTCGTTTGACGACCTGTCAATCTCTCAGGATGAACTGCTGCGGCTCAGACCGGATGAACAACTGGCCTACCTGCTGCAAGAGGCAAAGAAGGCTAATATAGTGCCTCCTGATATTGAACTCCGGCAGGTTCAACAAATCTTTGAGGTTTTCAAGACCAATGTTCGCGCGTTGAGGGGATACGTGCCGCAAACATACGCCGGGCGGGTCACACTCTTCAAGGCCGCCGCGCAGGAGAAGCCTTTCCCTGATGAAGTATTGATGGCTGCTCCAAACGTCAACCTACAGCAAAGGCTTCCGCCGTCAAGTAGCTCTCATATAGGATCACAAGCATCACGCGTTGAAGCTTCGCAGTTAGAATCGAGCCTTTCGATTGGAGACTCGTCTCAAGGCTCCCTTGCGGAATGGAGTAGGTTAGCCACAGAGGGCGTGGAAACTTACACGGTTCCCGGCACTCACCTGACCATGATTCGCGAGCCTCATGTCAGAGCTCTGGCGGCACAATTGAAGTCAGTCATCACTAAGGCGCTGCCGGATAACGGTCTAAGATGAGAGCCGCAGAAACATATCTTTATCCTCGCACAACTATCACGCGGTTCTGCTGTGTAAAGCTCAACTGACTGGTCACAAAGTCGAAGTCCGAACACTCACAAACCCTCGGAGAAGATGCTGGCAGCTTCAGTTCTGAACCGTCTGAACCGAGCCTCTCACTCCCTTTTACCCTCAAGAAAGCCATAAATTATGTGGATAGCGCTAACCCATATCATCTCACCAAACATCAACAACTGCGAACTGACGTTTATGAACCGGGAGCCTATTGACTATCAACTGGCAATGCAGCAGCATGAGAACTATTGTAGCTTGCTCAAAACTTGCGGCGCCGAGGTAATTAAGCTCTCCGCAAGCCTCGCTCACCCCGATTGTTGCTTCACAGAAGATACTGCGATTGTGGTGGATGAACTCGGAATTATTTGTAGCATGGGCGTCTTGTCGCGGCGCGGCGAAATTTCGGCAGTTGAGAAAGAACTCGCCAGGTACCGCCCCACCGCACACATCAACCTTCCGGCGATGATTGAAGGCGGCGATGTTCTGCAGGCCGGAAAAACGATCTTTGTCGGCATCTCAAAGCGCACCAACGCACAAGGCATCGAAGAAGTCACCAAGCTACTAAAGCCGAGGGGCTACAAAGTCATCCCTGTCCAGGTCAAAGGCAGCTTACACCTCACCACTGCCGCCAGCGCCATAGACGACGAAACCTTTCTCCTCAATCCACTTTGGGCAGACCCCGGCCCATTCAAAAACTTCAACCTTCTTTACTTGCCGGAGGACGAGCCCTGGGGCGCAAATACCTTTCGCGTCGGAGATACCATCTGTGCCGAGGCCAGTTTTCCGAAGACGATAGAATTACTCAGGAAACACCACGGCCGCGTGGAGGCTCTGGACATCTCCGAATTCCGTAAAGCCGAAGCCGGTCTTTCGTGCTTGAGCCTTATTTTTAGAGATGGAAATTAGGGCTGATCCGGCGCTGCTACGTCAGGCCGGGACAGCTCTCGTCGAAACGCCATACGCCTCCTAGGAGCTCGATTCTCACTGCTCACCATTCAGCACTTAAGGGACATGCCGATTGTCACCAGGTCTCTTCAAGTGTGCGACGTGCATCTCTCTGAAAGAACACGCCACATCCAACCGACGGCTCGGTGACGCCTCATGAAAGGGAAAGGAGAGTATCAAATGATGAACATAGATTCACTCTTGAAACAGATAGAAACCGGAGATTTTCATAATCCGTTGACGAATTTGCAAGATCAAGACCTGCGAGATGAGATAATGCGGGTCACAGCCGGAGCCGTGGCAGACGATGAGAAGAGTTGTTCCGAATTTCATCACTATCTCGCCATCCTTAACAAACACCGCTTGTCGCTCAGCGTAGCGCGCTCACCACAGACTGACCTCCTGCTCAATTCCATCTGCACTTTCATGGAGATTGAATGGCTCAACCGCGAGCGCCAGCGCATCAGCCCTCTGCTCTCCGGCATGCCTGACGACGAAGAAAGCTTCATTCAATGGTTCGAGCAGTTACAGCAGAATGGCCCCGGCCAACACCACCCACTTTTCGATTACCTCGCGGAGCAGGCTACCCGCGAAGAACTACGCTACTTTCTTTTGCAGGAGATGGGCACAGAAGCAGGTTTTGATGACTTGATCTCGCTCACGCAGTTTAAAACCCCGCCCTCCGTGAAGTTGGAATTAGCAAGAAACTATTGGGACGAGATGGGCGGAGGCGAGTTGGAGGGCATGCATTCGGAGTTGTTATCAAGGCTCGTCAGTTCCTTCCAACTTTCATGGGAAGACTATTATGAAGACGTACACTGGGCTCCCTTAGCTTTGTCAAACCTGATGATCGCCTTTGCGATGAAACGCGCTTACTTCAGTCAATCTATCGGAGCGCTGGGTATCATCGAACTGACCGCACCCGAGCGTTGCCTTCGCGTAATGGAAGGCATGAAGCGAGTAAAGCTAAGAGATGATGAATATAAATACTACGCGCTTCATTCGCTTCTAGATCAGGAGCACTGGGCAGGCTGGAAGATGAATGTTATGCAACCACTCATCCGAGAGTATCCCGAAAGAATGGTAAAGATGGCTGAGGGCGCGCTGTTGCGACTCTTCGCCGGGGCACGTTGCTTTAAGGTCTATTGCAATCATCTGAGATTGCAGTTCGACAGCTATTCCGACCTGCTCCACATACACTAACTTCAACACCAAGGCCGATGGTCTTGTCCGGCCTGAACTCTTGGAGGAGCGAGACTCACTGCCTTGAAAAGATTGGTAACGGCAGCCGGAGTCTCGGCCGAAGGGTTTGCCCGTCGAGAAACGATAGCAGCCTTTCAGCTCACTCCGTTGATTTGAGGCCGTTTTTATGGCCGAAGTGATACGGTTACCGGTTAATTACAGCCTGACCGGCTGCATCAGAACTTAAGGAGTCAAAGCGATGAAACAGAATAGAGCTTACCGTCTGGCAGGCTACACGGCAGTGGAGCCGTTAGTGAACAACTGGGCTGCATGGTCTGACCTGATTTCTCCGGTACCTTATAGCCTCCACATGCTGCATTACCAGATGAACATTTTGTCCTCATACCTGGCCAACCCGGAAATGCACATAGAAGCATCGCAAGACGCTCAGTTCTTCGGAGGCCCGTTCGTGACTGTGCCGATCGAAAGGGCGCAGGAGATTGAACAAATGCTTCACCAGATGAAGACAAACCAGAGCGATAACATCACTCTGGCAACTGGTCTCACGGAGTTCGCCAACTACATTCACAAAGAAGCCAAGGGTCAGAGCTTGGAGCCGTATTATGAGAAGGTTCCCGACGCCCTGCGTGGATATATCGAGTTGCTTTACGACTACTTCAGTAATCCCATTGTTCGTTGTATGGAAACATTGCTCTATGAGAGTCCTTACTACAAAAAGGAGCTTCAGTCCTTAAGAATCTTCCAACAAACAAGCGACGATTCTCGCCCCTTCTTCTTAACTACTCCGCGCCTGCCGGAAAGCGATCAGATTGATTGGCAGATACCCTTCATAAGTTCTGAAGTAGATGAATTGTTCAAACTCGAAGCCACGCCGCAACCTTTGGAGAACATCCTTGATGTTCTTGGTTTAAGCCCTGCCGACGAGCAACGTCTCTTGCCCCTCTTAACACAAGATATTCCAGTGCGGGCCGAACGCTGGACGGGTGCTGGGATTCGTGTCCGTTATTTTGGACATGCGTGCGTCTTAGTTGAGTGGCAGGGAATATCAGTCCTGACCGACCCGTGGATCGGAGTGCGGTCGAAAGAAGGAGCAGTAGAGCGATTGTCCTATGAAGACCTGCCCGAAAGAATTGACTTCGCCCTGATTACGCACGCGCATCACGACCACTTTGTGCTGGAAACCCTGCTCCGACTTCGCCACAAGATCGAATGTCTGGTTGTGCCCCGCACTTTCGGGATGTTTTACGCAGATACTTCCCTCATGCAGATGGCAAAGAGAATGGGATTTAAGCACGTGATTGAAATGGAAGGTCTCGATTCAATCAAGCTGCCCGATGGTGAGATTACAGCCGTCCCCTTCTTCGGCGAGCATGCCGATCTGGCGCATGGAAAAGTCGGGTATGTGATACGCGCCGGGAAGGAGCAAATCTTCTTTGCCGCCGATTCCAATTGCGTGGAGCGGCGCATGTATGAGCATATCCGCACTGCCTTAGGTCCGATTCAAACCATCTTCCTCGGTATGGAATGCGTAGGCGCACCACTGTCATGGATGTATGGCACATTCTTGCCGATGAAATTGCAGCGCAATCATGACCAGTCACGCAGAACAAAAGGGTGCGACTCCGCCGCCGCTCTTAATTTAATTGACGCATTGGGCGGTGAACGCGTCTACATCTATGCGATGGGAAAAGAACCCTGGCTGCAATACAGCATGGGGTTGGGGCTGTCCGAGGACTCCGTACAAATCAGAGAGTCTGAGCAGGTTCTATTTAAAGCCCACGAAAGGGGTTTAATTGACGCGCGGCGGCCTTATATTCAATTCGAAATAATTCTCTAACGCCTCTCCGGTTGCCTGCTCTTGATTAGCGAAAGTTGTGTCATACCTATGAAACTCATCTCCTTTCTCCTGCGCTCATCGCCCGTTGTTGTTTCCGTTGCAGTCATCGCCGGTCTCGTCGCCGGCATCAGCAATACAGGGTTGCTGGCATTGATTAACAGCACGCTGAGCAACGCAAACACATCAACTACCACGTTGGTCTGGTGGTTCACCGTCCTCTGCTTCGTCATGCTTGTGGGTCGGAGCGTCTCATCGTTGTTGCTGGCCTATCTTTCGAGATGGGCGGTCTTCGATCTACGCGTCAAAATATCACGTCAAATCCTTAACGCGCCTCTGCGCCATCTGGAAGAGTTAGGTGCGCCCCGGCTGTTGGCGACGCTCACCGATGATGTCTTATCAATCTCCATCGCGTTGTCTAACATCCCGCTTCTCTGCATGCATCTGGCCGTCATTGTAACGTGCTTAATATACTTGGCATGGCTATCATGGCCGGTCTTCTTCGGAGTACTCAGCTTCATGGTGGTGGGCATCTTGAGCTATCAAATTCCGTTTGCGAAAGGCCAACGATATCTCGATCTGAGCCGCCAGACGTTGGATACGCTCTTGAAACATATAGGCTCGCTAACTGATGGAGCCAAGGAATTGAAGCTTAACCAGCGACGCTCTGAAGCTTTCTTCTCCGAGAGTTTAGTCCCGGCCGCCAGTGCTCAGCGTCGTTATGGTTATATAGGGGATGCAACATTTGCTATTGCTATTAGTTGGGGACAGGCTCTCGTTTTTATTCTGGTAGGCGCCCTGATCTTCTTACTACCTACCCTGCGAAACGTCGATGCTCAAACTGCCATAGGTTACACGCTCGTCATTCTTTACATGATGATGCCTCTGGAAACCATCATGAATATACTTCCAGTCGTCGGGCGCGCTAATGTCGCGATGAAGCAGGTGGAAGAGTTAGGGCTCTCGCTGAAAGAAAAGTCGCTGGAGGCGCTGATACCCGCCTCGACCAATCAAGTAAACGGTTATGAAAATCTGGAATTGATGAATGTCACACATTCATACTATCGTGAAGATAAAGAAAGCCATTTCCAACTTGGCCCAATAAACCTCAGCTTTCATCCTGGTGAATTGGTCTTCTTGATCGGCGGCAATGGGAGCGGAAAGACCACGCTCGCCAAACTGCTGACAGGTCTCTATAATCCTGAGTCTGGGGAGATACGGCTAAACGGTCAGACGGTTACTAATGAGAATAGGGCAGGCTATCGTCAACTCTTCTCCGTGGTTTTTACCGACTTCTACCTGTTCGAAAGCTTGCTCGGGATCGAAGTCAAGGAACTTGACACGAGAAGCCAAGAGTACTTGCGCCATCTTCATCTGGAACATAAGGTGAAAGTGAAAGATGGAATCTTCTCTACCCTCAACCTTTCACAGGGACAACGCAAGCGGCTCGCGCTCTTAACTGCCTATCTTGAAGACCGTCCGTTCTACGTTTTTGATGAGTGGGCAGCCGATCAAGACCCGCTCTTCAAGGAAATCTTCTACTTCCAACTACTACCGGAGCTCAAATCGAGAGGTAAGACGATCTTAGTAATCAGCCATGATGATCGTTATTACCGTATAGCTGATCGTTTGATTAAGCTTGATTACGGTAAAGTTGATTATGACAAGAGAGTTGAGCACCCCTCCCCAATCTTGGCGGGCATCTCTTAAAGCTCAAATAAATTTGTCACGACACCGCGCGAACCAAATAGCTGGACACCTATGGTTGTGGCTTCAACGCCCGAACTTCTAACGCCGGCGTGACCCTCGGTTGTGTTGCAAAGATTATTATGAGGCGCGAAAGATCGCCGGGGTGATTCTATTATGCCACGCTCTGAGAGAGGTACAAGACCAACTTGGCCTGACCTTGTGCATCACTACCACTTAATCTTTTGACCTGCCCCTTCCTCATCCTGTTCACCGATTCAATGCCTTCAAAAGTTTGCTCTGCTGTGTGAAACCTCTTGAAGCATTGTGAAGCTCGCACCTTCTTTTTGATGAAATGGTGATCTTGCTCGATCACATTGTGCAGATACTTCACACGCCTCTACTTACAATCTAAAGGCGGTATTTTTTCTTCTTGTGAAGTGCTGAACGCCTCAGGATAGGCAGCGTTCTTATCGATGCTGGTCGAGAACGGGAGCCTACGATGGTTGGCCTTCATCTGCCTGAGCACGATGACGCTGTATGTTCTTAACTGATCGTTAATGATAGTGTGATGGGTAGGACACAGCGGGATAAGATTGGTGTGTTTGTTCCCCTCCCTATCGTCGAGCGGCTCGTCGCCGCGCGGCTTCTGGCTGCTGGCACCTAAGATGTGCGCCATCTCTCACCGACTATCGCGTCATCGTCGCCCTCCAAACCGGATATGTAGTCAAGGCAGCGAATTCTTCCCAATGCCATGCAGTTACATCTAATGTTTGTTTGGTCGTGATTGAGAATTTATGATGAGGACTCGAACAGGCTATTCTTTGAAGTGTGTGTTTTGAAGAAATCGCCTGTCCGAGTTGTTCATCGCTGAACGTCGTTAAGAATGGCACAACTCAAAACAGAAAACAAAAGTATCTGTGCCGCGCGTGTCGGCGACAGTTCATCACCGATTACAGCTATCAAGGCTGTCGAGCGGAGGTGCGCCGTCTGATCGTGCCGATGACATTGAACGGTAGTGGCATACGCGACATCACCAGAGTCCTGCATATCTCGATTAACACAGTGCTCAAAGTGATTCGGGCCGCGGCTGCCGAAACGCCTGAGCCGCACCCGCCGCCACGGCTGGCTGATGTGGAAGTTAATGAGATGTGGTCTTTTGTTGAGCGAAAGCATAATCAGAGTTGGCTCTGGTACGCCTTCTCGCCCAAGACCCAATAGGTCATCGGCTAGGTCAGGGGGCGGCGCACCGATGCCGTCTGCGCGCAGCTTTTAGCAAAACTTTCTCAGTGTCAGGTGACACGCTTCTACACTGACTGGTGGGACTCTTATGGAAAGTTGATTCCCTCGCACCGGCATTGGGTCGGGAAAGCGGGGACGCAGCGCATCGAAAGGAACAATCTCACCATTCGCACCCGCTTGAAGCGGTGGCAACGAAGAACAATTTGCTTCTCAAAGAGCGATGAGATGGATGAGGCGGTGATCAAGTTATTCTTTCATCACAGAAATCATCCCCATCATAAATTCTGAATCACGACCGTTTGTTTTATGAAAAACATCATCTCACTCTGCTTCGTCGTCCTTTTGTGTGCGTTGCACACTTTCGCCCAAACTCCCACGCCGACTCCGGCGACGACCGCCGATGGCAGCGGACGCACCCCGCTTGGCACGAAAACTTCGGCCCCTCCTTCGGCGGAACCGCCGGCATCCGACGCCGAGCCAAGCACAGTTAAGCCGACCACGCCGTACGTCAGAAAGGACGCGCCCGTCGTAATCCCGCGTTTTGAAAACGCGCCGGTGATTGACGGGCAACTGAACGACGAGGTCTGGCGAACCGCCGCCCTTTTCGGCAACTTCCTGCAAACCGACCCCGGCGACAACGTCGCGCCCACACACCCCACCGAGTTGATGATGGGGTATGACGCGAAGAATCTCTACCTGGCTTTTCGCATCAAACAGGATAGAGATACGGTGCGGGCGACGATGGCGCGGCGCGACAACATCTTCAACGACGATTATGTCCTCGTCCATCTAGATACCTTCAACGATCAACGCCAGGCTTACCTGCTGTTTTTCAGCCCGCTCGGAATCCAGGCCGATGGGACTTTCACGGAAGGCACCGGCGAGGATTACAGTCTCGATATCGTGATGGAGTCGAAGGGCGTCTTGACCGAAGATGGCTTCACCATCGAGGTGGCGGTTCCGTTCAAGTCTCTGCGTTACGAAGCGGGCAAGGATAAGCGATGGGGGCTGCACATCAACCGGCGGGTCAAATATAAGAACAACGAGTACAACTCCTGGATGCCGACTAATCGCAGCGCCTCCGGCTGGCTCAACCAAGCCGGACAGATTACGGGACTGGGAGGTATCGAAACGACGCGCCAGCTTGAAATCAATCCGAGCATCACGTTGAGCGAATCCGGCAGGCGCACGCGTTACACTTTCGATAACGACCCGGCCGGACGCTACGTCAACGACCCGTTGAAAGGCGAATTCGGGACAACAGCCAAGTTTAGTCTGACCCCGGCCATTACGCTCGACTTCGCTTACAACCCGGACTTCGCGCAGGTCGAAGCCGACGCCCCGGTGACGACCGCCAACCAGCGTTTCCCGATTTTCTTCCCCGAAAAACGCCCGTTCTTTTTGGAGAGAATTGATATTTTCCGAAGCGGGCTGGACGTTGTGAACACGCGGGCGATTATCGACCCCGACGTAGCTGTGAAATTAACCGGCAGGCGCGGGCGCAATACTTTCGGCCTGCTTTACGCCTCCGACAACGCCCCCGGAAATTACTCGAAAGACGAACGGCAAGGTTTGTTTGAATGCCAGTTGGCGCGGAGAACAGACCCCACCGTCGAATGCGGGATAGAGCGTTTCATTGACAAGAACGCTCACATCGCCATCCTCCGGGTCAAGCGCGACATCGGAAGCCAACACAACCTGGGACTCTTCGCCACGACTTACCACTTCATCGAGCGTCATAATAACACCGCGGGTTTTGACGGGCGCTTCCGCATCGACCCGAAAACCGTGACCGAGTTTCAAGTTCTCGCAACGACCTCCCGCAGCAATTTTTACGACCCCGACCTCGACCGAACCGTGTACCGGACGGGCAACGGCTTCGGCTACAGGGCTAATCTCGAACGCGCCGACAGAAACCTTTACATGAATTTTCTGGCTATCGGGAGGACGCGGGATTACCGCGCCGAAGTGGGCTTCACGCAGCGGTATGATTCGAACGACCTCAGCTCAAACATCAAGTATGAGACCGACCGCGACCAGAAAAAAACTGTCATCTATAAACGCGTTCAGAACGTGACCAATATCACCTACGACTGGCGCGGGCGCTCGCAGTATCAGGTTACAGCCACGTCCGGGATGGTGGCCTTGCAGCGTCAGACGTACGTTCAGGTGAGCTTTCAGGCCGGGTACGAGCGCGTCTTCGAACATGAGTTCGGCGCGAAGCGGAGCGCCACCCGGCCGGGTGCATTCTTCGGGCCTGACCCGGAGCGTTCGTCCCCTTTTAAGACCGTCCAGTGGTTTGCCGAAACCACTCCGAACAAGCAGTTCTTCACTTACGTGTTTGTTGATTACACATGGGGGATCATGGACTATGATTTGGGGAACGGGCCGGATTTTCCGCGCGCCAGCCGAGCAGCGTTGCTGTATCCGGACAACGGTTTGGACCCGGGGCCGGGCAACCAGTTGTTCATAGACTCCAGTCTCCGCTACCAGCCGACAACCGCTTTCCAGACGCAGTTGAACTACAACAAAAGGCGGCTCGTCCGACACGACACCGGGCTGGTCGCTTTCGACGATAGTATTTTCAGCTCCCGTTCGACGTACCAGTTCTCGCGCAACACGTTCGCCCGGCTGCGCCTCGATTACTCGACTTTGAGCAAGTACTTTCGGCCACAGTTAGTCGTAGGTTGGACGCCGAACCCGGGGACGGCTCTCTACCTCGGCTACAACGACGACGTTAGCTACAACGGCTACAACCCGTTTACCGGGCGTTTTGAGCCGGGATTTCAGGGAAACGGGCGCACCTTTTTTATCAAAGCTTCTTACCTTTTCCGCAAGAGTTTTTAGACCTTAACGACTATCTGGGGCAGCATCAACTTGCATGCTCGACAGCGGAAGTGCGAGGGTAAAATATTACCGGGGGCAGACTGTCAACGGCGCACCTTCACGCCCCCTTGAACAGCGTGCGCCCCACTGGCGGAATAAGAGCGTCCCGGCCGAAGCTATCACGGAAACGAGGGACAGCCCCCGCCATAGCCTATACGGTATCTGGCCCCGGCGCATAACATCCTGCGTGTCGTTGAGGACGCTACCTTCGACGCCGAGGAACGATCTCATCGCAGGAGAGCGCCGGCTGTATGTGAGAGACTGGACGATCACCGACGCGAAGACCAAGAGTTGGTGAAAGACAACTAATGTTTGGTTTCCGCACGCGCCGAAAGCTCTCCGCTGACCGGGATAGCTCCCTGTAACCTCATTTCTTCGGCACGCTTGCCGCCATAGTCTTAATTGACGAGGGCCTCATTCGTTGCATTAGCGTTTACGCCAGTTCCTCTTACAGGTTTGCATCACAACCGTTTAAAGCACCTTCTTCCCGTAGGTTTGAGTTTCAAGGGTCTGGAGAAAGCGCTTCATCTCTTCGATGCGTTGAACGCTCATCTTGTGAGCGGCCTTCGTAATCAGTTTAGACGGCAACTCCTTCTGAAAAGACTCGATAGTATTGATCGCTCTTCGAAAGTCAGGCGACTTCCCTGTTACGGCGAGCATACGCGCGACTCCTATTGTCCCCATAAAGTCGAGAGTGTCTGCGTCGTGTAAGACCATGGCCTCTGCGCGGTTCGTTGGCACGGCATCGTACATATGTCCGAGGATGGCATCTTTCACAGCAGGAAATTTATCCATCGGGAAGCCTGCTTTACGCAGTATGTCCTCGCTTACCTCTGTCGAGCGCGCTGAATGATCGACACCCTCGCGACTAAACGGTTCAATAGCTCCCACATCATGAAGAAAAGCAGCCGCGAAAAGAACATCCTTATCGATCTTGAGGTTTTCTGAACCGGCGATTTCTAAAGCCAGCTTGTAATCGCGTTCAGAGTGAGACCATCCCCATGCAGGGTGCTTTAAATTAGTCTGCGCGAAGTCGTAGATGGTTTGCTTCCAGGGGCTCTCAAGTGGAATTCCGGCTGCCGTCATACGTTGCATTCTGCCTTCGGTTATAACAACTGATGAAGCAAGAGAAAATACGATACAAAAAATGTGTCTACGAAAATATTTTCTTTTCATTTCAAATACTCCTGATTACTCCTTATGTGAGGACTATGCAATTCTGAGCTTTGCCACTTGACTTTATACATCATACATTGGGGATTTTATACGGTACTGTTGCAAAGATTATGATGCACGAAAGGTCGTATGATCGATTCCATCAGGCCGCGACCTGAAAGAGGTTTAAGACGAATTTCGCCTGACTCCGTGCATCACTGCGGGCTGACCTTCTGACCTGGCCTTTTCTGATCATATTGACAGCTTCAATGCCTTCCAGTGTTCGTTCAGCGGTGTGGAACCGTTTGAAGCATTGTGACGCTCGCACCTTCTTTTTGACAAAACGGTGGTCTTGTTCAATCACATTGTTCAGGTATTTCACACGCCGTAGTTGACAGTCCTTCGGTACGATCTGCTCGTCTTGTAAAGTGCTGAACGCCTATGGCGAGACAGGCTTTTACTCATCATACCCCATGCGCGGGTGCTCGCCGAGCGTCTGGGCGCGTGCATCGAAGCGACATTGGGGGCGGCGGGCGCGACGGAAAAAGGGGTGTTCAGTTAGCGCCTCCGTTGCCCGCGCGACGAGCCGCCGCGGGCGTCGGTCTCGGCCGGGTTCCTTGTCTCACTTTTCCGGCAAGGGTTCCTCATACGATTCGGAAACCGCTTATCAGGAGCGCATATATGAGAGAGTTTTCGCACATGCCAACAACCGCTGAAAGCCGCTCGCCCACCGGAGGCGCGGCCGCCATCAAAGCCCCGGCGACGCCCGCCGCCGGCACAGGTATCGCGCCCGAAGACATCAAGCGGTACGTGCAGCTTTACGCAGCCAACCCGCTGTTCGGCCATCACGATGAATGGGTGATCACGGACAACCCTTTTCGTCGGCCTGTCGATCACCAGGCCGTCACGCAGCACAATTTCAGCCAGCCGCTGAAGAGGGAAGAGGTGTTCAGCTCAAGCGCGCTGGCCGCGCAGCGCATGTTGTTCAACGTCTACGAGACAGACCTGGTCTTCCTACCGGATAAAGACTTCGCGGCGAAGCGAGCCGACTTCGAGAGCTTCTACTCGAACGAGAATAAGCTGCTCGGCGAATTGATCCGGCCTACGCTTGAAGCGCACGTGTTCGGATTCCTCGATGAAGAGATAGACATCTCCGGCAAATGGTCTGCCGCCGCCGTCAAGTCGTACCTGCAACACCTCGTCGACAATCACGAGCGATCCGAGTTGGACATCGTCTCCGCCGTCCTGTCTTCGCCCGATCCGGAGAAGGCCGCCCTCGCCCTGCTGATTCAGGTCGCGGGAGACTTTCTCACCGAGTCGTCGGCGTCGGCGCGCAACCTGCTCGGCAAATTCGGCCCGGTGCAGTCTGAGCTGTTTAAGATCGCGATTGACGACTACGGTTACGGCGTGCACAAGGCGAAACACAGCACGCTCTTCGAGAGCACGATGGCGACCTGCGGCCTCGCGACGGACGCGCACGCCTACTGGCACTTTTACCTGACAGGCTCGCTCGCGCTCAACAACTACTACCACTACGTCTGCCGCGACCACAGCAAGTTCTTCAGGGCTATTGGGGCCATCGCCGTCGGCGAATCTTTGTTCGCCCACACCTGTCGCAAATTTTCGGAGATGCTGCGTGCCGTCTTCGGCGACCGGGTCGATACCTATTACTTCGACGAGCACTTCCACATCGACGCGCACCATGGACGCATGGCCGCCGAGAACGTTGTCGCCCCGGCCATCGCCAAGTACGGCGACTCGGTGATCCCAGAAATCGTTCGTGGGATCGAGGAGTTGCAATCAATCACCTCACTGGCCGACACGGACTTCATGGCACAGCTCGCCTGGGCTGACGACCTGCAAGGCCACAAGGCAGCCGCGGCTCGCGCTCGTCAGGGCGGCTTGAGCGAGGAGACGGAAAGCACGAAAACGACCGTCGTGCTGCGCGAGGGCGAGCCGGTCATCACACGCGCGTGCGATGCCGACAGCCTATGGCTGGTGGAGTCAGGCACGCTCGAACTGGTCGCCGGTCACGGTAGTTCGATACAGATTCAGGCCGGCGAAGGTCTCGTCGTCCGGCGCGGCCGTTTGCAAGGCGCGTCGAGCGTCTCGCCCCGGTGCCTTTACCACGTCTACCAACTCAAGGACTAACAGCCATGCTTGTCATAACCTTCGACCCCGAACAATTCAACTTCGTGGCGGCCGGAGACGAGTCCTACTTCCTGTTACGGCTCGCGGACGGCAGCCGCATCATGTTCAAAGACCGCTGCGCGCACCGCGGCAGCCCTTTGCACCTAGGCTGCTGGGACGCCGGAGATAACGCGCTGGTCTGCGCCTCCCACCAGACCAGATACCCAGAGCGGGCGCTGCGCAGGCAGGGGGTGCCGCTCATCTACAGGGGCGGGCGGGTGACCGTGGTGCTCGACGTGGTGACCGCGCCCGGCGAGGTTCGCTTGGTGAGGAAGAACATTCTCGCGCAGCCCGATAACCCACCGACAGATTCTTCGGGAGTCTGATGCCTCGCGAACACGTGCCGAGCAGACAACCCCCTCCCGGGTCGCGGCCAAACGTAAAGGAGACGCTAGCAATGGTTAAAGAGGAGACTTTGTTGCGGGGCAATCACCTGATCAGCCTCTCACAGGTGGCGGTCACCAACCCCCGCAACCCGTGCGCCAGCACTTCGCCAGCCGAACGGCTCAGCGACTTGGTCGCACGGCTAGTTGCGCTGGGCGAAGCGCATCTCGACAACAAGCAATTCGCCTCGGCGCTCGACTGCTTCGAGTCCGCGCTCTACATCGACCCTGATAACCGTCGGGCGCAGCTCGGTCGGAGCACTGCCATGTGCACGATTATCCCGCGCTGGCATTTCGAGATGCTCAACGACGAGCAGAGGAACGAAGCCTTCGAGAAGGCGCTCGCGAAGGTCGTCGCGGCTGACTCGCTCGTGCTTGACATCGGGTCGGGCACGGGACTGCTGGCGATGATGGCGGCGCGCGCCGGGGCTGGCAAGACCATCTCCTGTGAGATGGTGGCGCCGCTCGCCGAACTCGCACGCGAGGTAATCGCGCGCAACGGCTTCGCCGGCAAGATACAGATCATGGGTAAAAAGTCGACCGACTTGGTGGTCGGCGGCGACATGCCGCAGAGGGCCAACCTGCTCGTCACCGAGACGGTCGATTGTGGCCTCTTGGGCGAGGGCATCGTCCCGTCCATTGCTCACGCCAGAGCCAACCTCCTGACCGAAGACGCGCTCATCATCCCGCGCTCGGCCACCGTCTACGCGATGTTGGTAGAGAGTAAGCGGTTGCGCGGCCTGAACTACGTGGACAGGTGCGCCGGCTTCGACCTGGGGCTGATGCGGCAGTACGCGACCCCCCGCTACTTCCCCGTGCGGCTGGCGGCCTTCGAGTATGAGGCGCTGACCGCGCCGTTCGAGGTCTTCCGCTTCGACTTCGCGCGCGAGCTGATCCAGTCGTCGCGTAAAACGATCTCCGTTCCGGTCACGCGCGACGGAACCTGCCACGCCGTCGTCTTCTGGTTCCACATGCAGCTCGACGAGGAGATTTCCATCTCTAACGAGCCGGGTTCGACGACGCACTGGGAGCAGGCCGTACAGTGCCTCAAAAGTGAGATGACGGTCGGGGCGGGCAACGTGTTGCAGATCGAGACCGGGCACGATTGCTGCTCCATCGTCTTCGAACAGCCGACGAATGTTTCCGCAGAGGCCGCTCATGCGAGCCGCTGACGACACCGGCCGCGCCACCCCGCAGAAGGGCGAACGGCCGTGAGACCCAATCAACCCTGAGCAGCACGAGCTGGAGAACTTCAGACGGCTCGCCGCGGACAACCGCCGCGCCAACCTCGATACGGCCTTCTATCACGGGTTCTGGTGCAAATGCTGAGTTGAGCTGATAATCAATGACATGAATCAGTCTCTCCCTTACGCCTCGTCCCTGTTTCATGGCCGCCACTTCGATCGCACAATTATCATTCTCTGCATTAGGTGGTATATCACTTATAAGCTGAGCTACCGAGACTTGGTAGAGATGATGGCCGAGCGAGGAGTCGACGTCTCTCATACAACAATCCTTAGGTGGGTCCAACGCTTCATGCCGGAGTTCGAGAAGCGATGGAGCCGCTACGCACGACCCGTTGGTACATCATGGCGCGTAGACGAAACCTATATCAAGGTCAGAGGCAGATGGACGTATCTCTATCGCGCTGTCGATAGACAGGCACTGACGGTTGATTTCCGGTTGAGCGAACATCGAGACATTGCAGCCGCCAAGCAGTTCTTTACCGGAGCGATTGAACGGCACGGTGCCCCCGAAAGAATAACCCTCGACGGCTATCCTGCGACACACTCGGCTGTGGCAGAGCTAAAGAAAAGTGGAATGCTACGTCCACAGATGAAGGTCTGGACGAGTAAATACTTGAACAACCTCGTCGAGCAGGGTCACAGGAGAGTAAAGCAGCGTATCTACCCGATGCTCGGCTTCAAGAAGTTTGACAACGCAGCGACCGCAATCAGCGGGATAGAGCTAGTGCAGAAGATGAGGAAGAGGCACTTCGACATTTCAGCATTGACGGTGGGAGAAGGGACAATAGTGCCGCACATATGGAAAGCAGTGCTTGATGCATGAGGTCGAGTAGGGTGAAGCACTCGTGCGCTATGTCTCTGCTATTTGCACCAGAACCCTCAGACAGTACTACCTGATGCGCGGGAGCCTGTCGCGCGTCTTCCCGCTCTTCATCTGGGTCGCCATCGACATCGTCCTCTGGGGATTTATCACCAGGTACCTGAACACCGTCACGTCCTCAGGTTACAACTTCGTCCCGGCGCTCCTGGGCGCGGTGCTTCTCTGGGACTTTCAGACGCGGGTGATGCAGGGCGTGGCGATGGCCTTCTTCGAGGACGTCTGGTCGAGAAACTTCCTGAACATCTTTGCTACTCCCCTCTCCATTACGGAATACCTTGCGGGACTGGTGCTGACCAGCATCGCAACGAGCGCGGTCAGTCTGGTCGTCATGCTCCTGGTGGCCTCTCTCGTCTTCGGCCTCTCTCTTTTCGTCTACGGGATAATGCTCGTCCCCTTCCTGCTGGTGCTTTTTCTGTTCGGGATCGCTCTGGGAATTTTGGGCGCGGCGGTCGTGCTTCGGCTCGGGCCGTCCGCGGAATGGTTCGTCTGGCCGATACCTGCCGTGGTCTCGCCCTTCGTGGGCGTCTTTTACCCGGTGGCGACACTTCCCACCTGGATGCAGTACGTCTCGTACTTCTTACCGCCGTCCTATGTCTTTGAGGGGATGAGGGCGCTTGTTTCGGGTAACTCTATGCCGGGAATCATGCTGGTGTGGGGAGCATTGCTTTCATTGCTCTATATTCTGCTGGCGTGCCGGCTTTTCACGCGCGTTTACAGGCAGGCCGTGCGAACCGGACTCATCGCACGCTACAGCGCCGAGAGCGTAAGCTAGATAGCGATTGCCCTTGGTACAAATATCCGCAGGCCGGGGCAGAGATCATTGTCAGGTGCAGCATGACGTTCGAGTGCCGGAGGGACGAGGGCAACTACTCGCCGAGCGACGGCGACAGATCTGCATTTAATTCTCGACGAGAATTGCGAGGTTGCGGCGCGCGGCCCAGGCCGCGGCGAAGCTCTGACGCGAGATGCGGCGCTCCCCGTACAGCGGGTCGTACACCGTGATGGTCTGATCGTCCGCTTCGATCACCACGACCGCGTGAGACTCTTCCGTCCCGCCGATGGCCTCAAGGCTCAAGTAGGCGATCGGGTGCCGCCCGTCCGCCACCAGGCTGCGCAGCTCGTCGTACTGAAGCGTGTATTTTGCCGTCCTGACAAAGCCGCGCCCGCGCGCGGCTTCAACCGCGCGCATGGCATCTGTTCCGAAAATGGGTGAGCAGTCGCACAGCTCGCGCAGGCGCCCTTCCGTCAGATCGAGGCCAAATCCCGAGAGCACCATCCTCAGGCACGCGGGCACGCACGAATAGCTGGTTTCCTGCTTATGGAATCGAGGCTTCGATTGACTCACGGTGCTGTTCGTAGAGGGCGCGGGCGCGCTCTTTCATCTCATCAATGGGCGTGTAGGAGACGATCTCTTCGTTGTCGACGCTGACGACGACCTCGCCGACCTCGCCGATGGAGCCGATCACTGCATAGGTGAGGACGACCGGGACACGCCACACATCGCCACCCTCGTCCAAATGCGGGCGGACGGCGAGGAAGCGATCTCCCAAGTGATCACTGAGAAAGAGGTTGGCCGCTCCTTGCGCTTCGAGAGCCGTGACTGTGGGTGCGGTTTTCATCGCCATAGTGCCTCTATTCTACCTTCCTTTTCGGTAATTCAGTAACCCTTATTTGTCTTTCCACGTTTAGCAGACCGATCCTGCCGCATTAACCGCCAAGATGGTCCATCTTCGCAAAAGCACCCTAATTTTATCAATGCCCTACTTGATGGCGCGCTCCGTCTCTTCGGCCCTAGGTGGCAGGATCTCATCCAGAAAATACATGTCCTTTTCTTTGTCGGGTGCGAAGTCCGCAGGGAGCATGGACACTCCCTCGTGCGAAATCAAGGTAAAGGATCTGTTTGCTTATTTTTTCATACATCTGAAATTTCGACTTTTTGTAATGATTCTTCAACTCAGATTCAGGAGATCACAACTTTTTATTCGATAGCTTGGGTAGATAGGAAAACTGGCAGCATAGGGGAGACCACAACCCACTCAAGGTACAGCTCACCGTTCTTAATTGGTACGCTTCTATGGCTGTTCTAGGTTTTATGTTGAGTAGGCGCATAAGCCCAGAGGGATCCCCTCAGCTAACTGGTCCAAATCGCGCGCGCCTACAAGAGGCACTTGTGAATGCCCATGAATCTGTTCAACGACTCATCGTGCGTTGGAGCTTCCGTAAGAAGTTTCAACTTAGCCCGTCGCTCTTTGATAATGAGGTACATTGAAGTCCAATATTTAGCTAGGCCACTTCGCATCAAATGAGAATAAGGATGAATGTGATGAGACAGAGCAAAGCAAATGCGCAAGTTGAATGGTGCAATCAATCGGTGGCCTAACAACGGCATGCACCCGACCGCCCTCAGCTTGGCTTTCATCAACCTTACGTCCTGCGATGTGGCTTGTGCGGTATCGTCGGGCGGCGGGTGATGCCAAGCGTTCGGCTGTCGCCCGTATCCTTTGCTGGTTGAATGGTGGCGCCGCGCCGCCGCGGTTGAATGGTTCTCAAGCCGTGGGTTGTGTGTCGGTGAGCTTGCGTGTGACATCGCAACTTGGGCGTCTCGTCGCAGCTTGTCGCGTCCACCCTCGTGCGAGTTGCGTGACGGCGGGAGTCGGCTAGCGCAGTGAGTGGTCGGAGAGAGGAAGGGCTTGAATGGCTTTTGCGCGGCGGACGCGGCTTCGGTGGGCGCATCCGAACAAGCCAATGCACCCGACCGCGAACAGCGTGGCTTTCATTCGTTAAGTTGCATGCCTGTTTAGTTGTGCGCGCGGCGGGTGATTGGCAGCGTTAATCCGCCTGAGGGCGACGAGATGAGAACGCGAGAGTTTCATCTCATCGCCAAGAGGCGGTCTAACAAGCAATTGCACACCGACGCCTCGATTGCGTGGCTCTCATGCAGCGTGTGCCAGTCAGGTAGCATGCTGCTCGCTCGGCGCGGGTGAATCGCAGCGTTATACTTCTTACGCAAGCTTAACTAGAAAGGGGTTGAAGCCATGAAAACAATCCTCGTCATCTCTACCCTGGTATTTGCGACGCACCTTGCCGTAGGTCAAACGATGAGCAAAAAAACAGATAGTAAAGTTGAGCAGGAGTTGAAGAATCTGGAGCGCCAGTGGGAAGAAGCCTTAACGCGCCGTGACGGAACCGCGCTCGACCGGCTGATGGCTGAAGATTATGTGCTCACTACCGTCCGCGGCGAAGTTGTCAATAAGGCGCGGGTGCTCGAAGAGATTAAATCAGCCAACGTCACGGCCAAAGTCCAAAACACTGATACTGCCGTGCGCTTGTATGGGGATGCTGCGGTAGTGACTGGTCTGGTTTTAATCTCGGGGAGATTCAATGAGCAGGATGTCAGTACTCAATCCCGATATATGAAAGTGTACGTGAAGCGGCGGGGGCGCTGGCAGGTCGTTGCCGCGCAAGCGACCCTTGTAGCACAACCGTAAGTGCTGCCGACCTTATTTCAGCGAAGCCGGAGCATAACAACGGCATGCACCCGACCGCGAACAGCGTCGCCTCCATGCGCGAGACTCGCCGCTCATCAGGTTGAATGCGCGGCGGGTGAGATACTGTGTTGATTGTCAAGCCCTTTGTGCCCACTGTGGATCGAACGGTTGCCCCGTCTTGAGCACACCGTAAGCGAGATGGACGAGCTTGCGCATGGCCGCACCGATCACCGCCATTTTGCTCTTGCCTCTTTG
>JAIVJZ010000021.1:0-27765 GCA_020199775.1 Acidobacteriota bacterium | reverse complement strand
CTCAGGCGGGTGCCATGCGGACGGCCTCCGCTCGGCACAAAAGCCAGCGATCAGAGAGGCATCCACGCGGTCGGTCTTGGTGCGCGAGAGGTGACTGCGAGCGTAAGCCTTGATGGCCGCCGGCACAGGAGATATCCCTGACTGATCCGGATAGCCGTCTGATGTCAGTCGGGCAGGGAGTGGATGTTTGTTACAACGTGCAAACGGCCGTCGACGGCAAGCACAAGTTGATCGCTCATCATGAAGTCACCGATGCACATACGGATCAGGGATATCTTGTGCCAATGTCCACGACGGTCAGGCAGGTTCTGGGGGTCGAGAAGTTGGAGGTAGTGGCCGACAAGGGTTACTACTCAGGAGAAGAAATCAAGAAGTGCGAGGACCGGGGCATCGTCACTTACATTCCTAAAGCAGCTGTTTCATCGAAGCTGAAGAAGGAGCTGTTTACGAAAGAGGAGTTTTGCTATGATGCTTTGACCGACACCTATATGTGCCCTGCCGGGGAGCAGCGGACGCACCGCTGCACGACGATGGAGAGGAAGAAGGTCAAGATGCGCTACTACGGGACGGCTGCGTGCAAGAGGTGCCACTTACGCCCGCGCTGTAAGAAGAGAAGGCGAGGGCGGCTCATCAAGCGACTTGTAGATGAAGCAGTGTTGGAGCGGATGGCTCAGCGTGTAAAGGAAAACCCTGAGAAGATGAAGCTACGCAAGCAACTCGTTGAGCACCCGTGCGGCACCATCAAGCGAGGAATGAATCAAGGGTACTTCCTCTTAAAAAGAATAAAGAAAGTTGCGGCGGAGATAGCCTGACGGTGACGGCCTACAACATCAAACGGGCGCTGAACATCGTGGGAGTTCAAGAGATGATCAAAGCAGTGGCATAAGCTGCCGCTTTGTATTGATAGCGAGCGAGCAGATTAGCGATCTCTCGAGACAAGGGAAACTAATCGCGCCATGTGGAGCAATGAGTCGAGTTTTCACACAATCTGGTGTTTCGGTGGGTGCAGAGATATGCGCCAGAGATCAATAAGCGCACCCGCCCTCATTTGAAGATGAGCGGTACGTCCTATCGAGTGGATGAGACTTACATCAAAGTCGGGAAGACACGTAAGTATTTGTATCGCGCCGTGGACAGAGAAGGGCAAACGATTGAATTCATGCTCTCGGCGAAACGTGATGTTTCCGGGGCAAAACGCTTCTTCAAGAAGATGATGAGGACCGAGCATCGTCGGCTACCGTTCTCCATCTCTGTTGATAAGAACGCAGCTTATCCTGAAGCATTCAGCGCTTCACAAGATAAGCGAATTGTCAGTCAGTGACCTTGCGCGCATGGAAATAATCTTTGCAACACAACCTGCACCATCACCCGTGAGCGTTCAGAGATAGTAATAGAAATAATCGTCTCGCTCGTATATAATCGCGGCATCATAAACTTTTCCCGAAAGCATCCGTCTTCAAGCTGGTAGTAGGTTCATACGTCTATGTCACAAGAAACGACCGGAGACCACCCGCGCGTCGCCAACGCCGCAGAGTTTACCGACAGGCTATCGAGTGAGGGAAAGGAGTCGGCATGGCTGAACGCGATCATCGAGTCTGCCGACGACGCCATCATTAGCAAGACACTCGACGGCATCATCACGAGCTGGAACGATGGCGCTTCCCGCATCTTCGGCTACTCGGCCGAGGAAGTGATAGGCAAACCGGTCGTGATCTTGATCCCGCCAGACCATCTGGATGAGGAGCCAAACATTCTAGCCAGAATCCTGCGGGGAGAGCGAATCGAGCACTATGAGACGGTGCGCGTCCGTAAGGAGGGCACGCTCGTGGACATCTCCCTCACCGTGTCGCCGATCAGAGGGGCGGACGGCCGGATCATCGGGACTTCCAAGATCGCGCGCGACATCAGCGGGCGCAAGCGAGCCGAGGCCGAGTTGCGTGAACAGAGAGAAGTAATCGAGACGGTCAACCGCGTCGGGCAGATGGTGGCGGCGGAACTCGATTTGCACAAGCTGGTGCAAACGGTCACCGACGCCGCGACCGAAATCAGCGGAGCGCACTTCGGCTCATTCTTCTACAACGTGCTGAACGCGGAGGGCGGGTACTACATGCTCTACACGCTCTCGGGCGTGCCCCGTGAAGCCTTCGCGCACTTTCCGATGCCGCGCGCCACAGACCTCTTCGGCCCGACCTTCCGCGGCGAAGGCACGATCCGCATCGACGACGTAACACTTGACCCGCGCTACGGCAAAAACTCTCCCTACCACGGAATGCCGGAAGGCCACTTACCCGTCACGAGTTATCTGGCCGTGCCGGTCATCTCGCGCTCTGGCGAGGTCGTCGGCGGGCTGTTCTTCGGCCACCCGGAGGCGGGCATCTTCACGGAGCGCGTGGCACGCGTTGTCGAGGGACTCGCGGCGCAGGCCGCGGTCGCCGTTGACAATGCGAGCCTCTACGATGCCGCGCAGCGTGCCCGCGCCGAGGCCGAACAAGTCGCCGAGGAAAAACAGCGCTTGTATGTCGAGGCGCAGGAGTCAAACCGCCTCAAGGACGAGTTCCTCGCCACCGTCTCGCACGAACTCCGTACGCCGCTGACGGCCATTCTCGGCTGGGCGCATCTGCTGCGCACGGGACAGACCGGTGACGAAAAGATGGCGAAGGCTCTGGAAACCATCGAACGCAACGCGCGGGCGCAGGCGCAACTCATCGATGACCTCCTGGACGTTTCGCGCATCATCACGGGCAAAATTCGCATTGACGTGCGACCTGTTGATCCGAACTCATTCATCGAGGCCGCGGTCGAGGCGGTCAGACCTGCGGCCGAGGCGAAGGGCATTCGGTTGCAGAGGATCATGGACACGGGCATCGTCACGGTCTCGGGCGACCCTGTGAGGCTCCAGCAGGTGGTCTGGAATCTGCTTTCGAACGCCATCAAGTTCACCCCAAAGGGTGGACGGGTGCAGATCAGGATGGAACGGGTCAACTCGCACATCGAAATCGCCGTCAGCGACACGGGTCCCGGAATCGCGCCGGAGTTCCTGCCCTACGTCTTCGACCGCTTCCGCCAGGCCGACGGGCGCACCACCCGCCAGCACGGAGGTCTCGGGCTGGGGCTATCAATCGTGCGTCACCTCGTCGAACTGCATGGCGGGACGGTGCGCGCGGAGAGCGAGGGCGAGGGACAGGGGGCGGTCTTCACCGTGCTGCTGCCGGTTGCCCCCGTCTACCAGACCGCCGGCGTGGCCGAGCGCGTGCACCCGGCGGCGAGAGATACACTGCCCTTGTACGATTGCCCGGACAGGCTTGAGGGGGTGATGGTTCTCGCGGTGGATGACGAACCGGACACGCGTGATTTGTTAAAGGCCGGGCTTGGGCAGTGTGGCGCGGTAGTGACGGTAGTAGGGTCTGCCGCAGAGGCTCTCGAAGCGATTGCAGTTAAAGCGCCGGACCTGCTCATCAGCGACATCGGGATGCCGGATGAAGACGGGTACGAGCTGATCCGGCGCGTGCGACAGCTTCCGGCGGAAAACGGGGGCAAGGTGCCCGCCATCGCGCTGACGGCATACGCGCGGGTCGAAGACAGGATGCAGGCGCTGAGGGCCGGTTACCAGATGCACGTGCCGAAGCCGGTTGAACTGGCAGAGCTGGTGGCCGTCGCCGCCAGCCTCATCAAACGTGGTGAGTGATGCGGGGTCTTGAGAATTGATTTTCCCATGCACGCGATGGTGAGGTGCCTTCCCGTCCCGGGGCACCGCAGACAGGACACCTTGAGAGAGCCGCGTGCGTATCCATCCCGACCCGTGATAGTCAAGACACATGCTTAAGGGCTGCGCCATGAAAGCATCTCTTGGAACGGCTATCGTGGCTTGACCGCGACAGCCCATTCTTTTCGTTTCGCGTCATACCACATCTTCGCCCAATTGCCTTGTCGCAGTGACGCCCTGTAAATCCCCTCGGCGGATGCCCTGGTCGGAAAATAGATAATGCCGGCACCGTTCGGAAGGTTGCCCCCGTCAGCCGACGTATTGGTCGTGACTGTCCTGGTACCTACCGTAGAGTTGCCAATGGGCAAATCGTTCCCGACTTCAACCGCCCATTTACGGCGTCCGCTGTCGTAAAACATTCTGGCATTTTTGCCTCTGCTTTTTTCGACTCTGAGTTTCCCCTCCGTATTCGACTTGTAATCATAGTAATAGATATATGTGCCTGTCTGAGGAGTTGAGACAGTCGTTTCGTTCGGCATCGGGACGGCCGTCGGGCGGGTCGTGTTGCTTAGACCGTTGCTGACATCCACTGCCCACTCCCGGCGCGCTTCGTTGTAATACATGCGTGCATATTTGCCACGCTTTTGCTCCGCGTTGAGTTTGCCGACCGCGTCGGACTTATATGCGTAATAAAAGGTTGTGATCCCGGTGCGCTTTTGCTCGTCGGCCACGACTTCTATCTTCGAGCGCGAACTCCTTGATTGGGCTTGCGTTGCCGAAGGCATTATTCCGGCGATTGATAAGCCTATAGCGGTTTGCCATCGAGTGCGATGAAGGAATCATTGTAGGGGCCGGGCTTGTCCCTGCCCGCTACAATAATCACAGACGAGTCGCATCCATTTGCAAACTGCTGTAAGGCGCTGCACGAGTGGTGAGCGAGGATCGCACAACGTAGGGGGAAAGCGACAGCGGTGGTCGCGCTGGCGCGGAAGTTGGCTGGCATCATGTTCGCAGTTTGGCGCAACGGCACGGAGTGCGACCTACTACTGCTGCGACCAGGCGGCAATAGGCTTGGCCCTTCAGAGCGCCGTCAATGGAGTAGCGCCGCCCGCCCCCGAATCCAAACTTGCGCCGGGCGTCAAAGTAATCGCCCACGAGAGCGCGCGGACAGAGAGGTGACAGGAACTCGCTGCACAGTATCGGTGTGCTCATGGCATGCCGACACCTGAGATAAAAAAACTCTTGACACCAACCGCCGCTTCACAGAGAGCCGTTAGTGAACACTACGGCACCAAACCACCGAGGGCGGGTGCTTGCTTTATCACATCATGGGCACGACCACTGGCACATTGCACCCCTATCCATCTGCGGAGAAGGTCATAGACGGCCAACTCTCCTATCACGGGTGTGAGGCTGGCGCCCTTACAACATGCTCCGGCGGTCTCTTTTGCGCATGCACCAGACGGACATCGAGCGCGCCTCGTGGACGACGACCGTCTTGAGAGGCTCGACCAACTCGCCCCGCAGCGAGTCTGTCGTCTCGCGCAATATCCTCTCGTCGGCGAGCAGCCACTCGACCCCTCCCGGCAACCGGAACCGCCTCCCTTCCAGGCGCTCCACAAAATCCTCAACGCCGTCGGAAGAGGCCAGGCGGGAGAAGAAGATGCCGCCCGGCTTCAACACGCGCCACATCTCCCGCATCATCGCCAGCCAGTGGGTCTCGTCACGGGCGAAGTGGAGCACGGCGCTGCTCAGCACGGCGTCGAAACTCGCGTCCGCGAAGGACATCCTCTCGACCGGCTCCTGTCGGAAATTCTCTGCGGGCAAGGAGGGGGCGAGTGTGCGCGCGAGCGAACGCACTTGTGCTATCGCGTCCGGGGAGATGTCGACGCCGCAGACGTCGAAGCCCTCGCGCAGGAAGTAGACGAGATTGCGCCCCGGCCCGCAGCCCGCGTCGAGCACACGCATGCTCGTGTCGAACCGCCTCTTGAGGAGCTGGTCGAAGAGGTAGACGTCTATACCGCCGAACTGCTCCTGTAGATTCATACTGTGCTCTGTCGTAGGCTCCAACGCTCTCTCAGCCTGCGTAAGAGATGCAGTTGTTCGTCCGCGAATTGATCGGCTTCGATTTCCATATTGCGTCCCTTGATCTGCCGCGTGTGTCTGAGAAAATGAAAAGCCTCATGCGCGACGATCCAGACCAATCCTTCATCGCGTGTTCGCGCTTCCGTGTAGCCGATGACACGCTTCCACTCCCGCACCACGACTCCACTCTGCTCCGCGCGACACAAGAGTCCTTCCACGCATCCGGTGGGAATTGGCGGCCAACTGCTGTCCGCGCGACGATAGACGGGGGCTGGCGAGTCGGTATCCTCGTCGGAAAGGGGCAGGGCAACTGGCAGGAGATAGGATAACCCGGCGACGCTGTGGTCGGATACCAGCAACGGCCGTAGACTCCAACGGCGTGCCCGCGTCCCTGCCGATGCGGAGCGAAGATAATTCCGCTGTGTCGTAATGTGCGAAGAAATCCCGCGCCCAATCGAGGCCGGTTTCGACCTCCCGGCGGTCAATTCACATGGTTGCCATGTTTGTCCGCCATTGACGGAACAGTAATTTGGCGTGCTTTCGTCTCCCACAGCCCATAACTTACGCCCTGCGTCCTGCGCCACCAGACCGATAAAATGTAGTTGTCCGGTAGAATCAGACTGCTGCAAAACCGTTCGCTCCTAAAGTAGGGTAAATTGCCCGGTCTCGGAATCGGCTTCTTCATAAGTCCCGTCGAGCCGCTCGATGACCATCTGCGCCACGGAAGATCGCACGCCGAACCAGAGCGGCGTGCCGATGATGACGATGTCGGCGCGCTTGAGCCTGCGACAGGATGCCCGGCCACTCATCACCTTCGCCCTCGTCGGAAGACACCCCGAAGGGGATACGATGATCGACCACCCGGATCATTTCCGACTCGACGCCTAGCAATATCATCAAATCAGCGACCTTATCAATCAAAGCCTGCGTGTTGGATACTTCGCGGCTTTTCTTGAGCGTGCAGTTGAGAATGACTGCCCTGAGTTTCATCGAGCGTCCCGTCTCTTTTTGAGTTTTATCCAGATCAGCCCGGCGGCTACGGCGGGGAAAAACAACCGGAGTGAGAAGCCGGAGCGGGGCGCTTGTGGACTCACGGATGCTTGCCGCCTTTCAACGGAACTGCCCGTGTCGAGACTTCGCAGAAACTCCACCATTTCCGCGCGTCGTGCGGCATCCGCGAGATAAAAGGGGTGCGGTGCATTCTCTCCCCGCGACGGGTCGAGCAGGCTATCAAGACTCGATACTGAACCGTCGTGCAGAAAGATGTTCGTGCGCGCCAGATCGAGCAGCAGCGGCAGGGCGTTGCCGCGCTTCTCGCCCCGGTCACTCGCGTCAACGACGATCATCTTGTCGTCGAATATTCCGGGTGAGTTGAGGATGGTGCTGAGCTTGGAGTCGCCGCGCTTGCCGACAGGTATGGGCAGGTATCCCGGCCAGATCGTCTTCATCTCCACCAGCATCGGCGGCACGAACTTGCTCTGATCCACGTTGTGGCACTGCGTGCAGTTGGTGCGGAACAGTTCCCTGCCACGGGCAGCCGTCTCGGCATTCACTTGCGCGCCCGGAGGGGCTTGCAACGCGTCGAGGTACGCGCTCATGTCGAGCAGTTTTTGGTTATCCACCCGCCGCCCGACGATGCTCGCCGGATCACCGACCTTCCCCGTCATCTCCGCTTTGACGAAGGGGTAGCCGGTGACGCCCGTCTCTTTCAGAATCTTTTCGTACTCGCCCGCCATCTGCTTCCCGGCGGGGCCGGCCTTCATCTCCAGAAACTGTCGCCCCTCTGGCGTGAGCAGCGTCGTCGGGTCGAGGTTGGTGGTGTACGAACCGTTGCTGATGTCGTCGAGCTTGCTGAACTCACCCGCCGTCCCATAGGGAGCGGCGAGGTCTTGGCGGAACAAAGGAGTGTTTTTGACCGGGTTGCCGTTCCCGTCCTGCGTCTCGTCGAAGGTGCCGACCGGGTAGTAAGCGGGGTTGCTCAGATAAGCGTCAACTTCCGCCTCCGTCGAATCAGGCCCTAGTCCTGATGGCGCTCTGCCGATAGTCACACCCACGAAGGTTTGTTGAAGGTTAGGGTAGAAGGCTCTTGAGTTGGCGGCCATCGCCAGCAATTTGCCGACGTTTAAGGTCAGCGCGGCGGGGCCGTCCACGCGACGACCGATGGAGCCGCCGCCGGGGAGATCAAAGACGGACTTGTCCGTGATGGTATGGCAGATCGTGCAGGCGATGCCGACTTTATCCCCGCTCATGATGTCGAGTTTTCCGTCCCCGTTCGCGTCCTTCGGAACGACGCCGACCACGGCGTTAGCGTTGACGAGCGCAATCGTGTTTTTCGGATCGTTGAGCGCGGGAGCATTCTGCGGCGACATGTCCGTCTTCAACTCGGCCTCCATGATTTTCCGCATCGCCGGATCGACGGCCTCGATGTCCACTTGCAGCCCCGCCTCCAAAGCCTGTTTGGGGGTGAACTGCGCGTCCATCATCCCTTTCGGCAGACGCGCCGCGTCCGTCCAGAAGCCCTCGTTGCCGAAGGTCTCGAAGCGGAACACGTCGCGCCCGGCGGCGGCGTTTCCGGTCTGGTGCGGGTGGGGATTTTGGGTGATGCCGGGGCCGTCGGAAGCGGCGTGCGGAGCCTTAACCTGCGCCGTCTCCTTGCTACGATTGCAGGCGGAACCTGACCAGAATAACGTTATGGCGCAGATGACGAAGAGGAAACGCAGAGAGGTCAAGCGTCTGAAGAAGGTTGGCACGAACATTTAGCGAGAGCCTTTCCCGCCCTCAAGAGAAAAGATGATCGCCGTCGGGCGTTAAGCGGCGACTGTGATGCTGAGAAGGGCAGAGTTACCCCAAGCCCCTTCATACTGGTTCCGGCTTGATAAGTTTGTAGCATTATAAAGATACCCTCATAAAAGTTGCGTTGGCCTGCCAACGTTACATTCAACGCTCTTGTGGTTAGTATGAACTGTGCGACGAGAGGAGTTGAAGATGGCGAAAGACGACGAGCTACAATTCTCTAACCATTTGCCCTGCAATACCCTGACGGGGCTGACCCTCGATCACCTGCCGCAGGACGGCTCGGTGGGACACGTCAGGAACTTCGGCAAAGGCGCGGATATATGGCGACCGGACGACCGTGCGGATCGAATCTATTTCCTGCGCCGTGGGCAAGTGGTGGTGATGACGGGCGACGCGGAAGGCAACGAGGTCATCATGCAGGTGATAGAGCGGGGCGAGCCGTTCGGCGAATTATGTTTCTGCTCACAGGAAAAGGGATTGCGGCACACTACTGGGCGCGCGGTCACCGAGTGCGAAGTCCTTGAGATCAGCCACCGTGATTTCGTGAGCTACCTCCAGAAGAGCACGGACGCGCTGATAAAATTCACCTTCACCTACTGCATGCGGCTGAGCGAAATGAAGCTCCGCGTGGGGGTGCTCGCGCACCGTGGAGCGGAAGAAAGGCTCGGCAGGCTCCTGCTCCAACTCGCTGCCCCGCCCGGCCTGCAACACACCGAAGGGACAAATGAGGTGCCGCTGCATATCGGACATGAAGAGTTGGCGAAGATGGCCGCGATGAACAGGTCGCACGTCACCGTGACGATGGGGAAGCTGCGCAAAAGGGGCCTCGTGCGCTACGAGCGTAACCGCCCGCTCGTCGTTGACGTTCCCGCGCTGACAGCCTATTTAACGGATAGTTGAAAGAGTCGGACGGAGTTAATGAACATTACACAATAGAGGGTCGCAGACGCATTTTGGTGTTTTGAATTCCAGCACAGATAACCGGAGATGCGCTTAAAAGGCGACTGGCAGAGTGTCGAGTCCCCGTAAAATCATACTCGGGCACCAGCTCAACAAGTCCGGCGAAACTTTCAGGGGCAAGTCCGGCATCCGTCGCAGCAACGTGTTAATGGCGATCTGCGTAGCTTTGCACATTTATTCAGAAAGAACTGCATAATCTACGACTTTTATTCATTTTACCTGAATATTTGTGCAAGGCCGATATGATAATACCGCACACTTCAATCGAGATTATAAGCGCTTCTTCGGTGAACCGCCCATGCGTGATGTCGAACGATTGCGCCTGACCGCAACAGTGATTGCCGGCACTTGAAGGCTCTATCCATAACCCCGATCTTCATCTTCAGAGAAACCATGACCAGACCCGGCATCACCTGCTGCGCTGGGAGATTGGTGAGATATTCCGTGCTGTTGCGGTCTAAGGGTTAGTCAGAATGTTTTCAAAAACATAAGCAACGCGAGCTTGTCATCAGCCGAAAGCTTCAACACCAACTCGTGACCTTTACAGCCCGCGTCTCCACCTCGTAACCTTTCCATCCTATGGCGTTGTTAGCCTTTCTTAAGTGCCTTCGGAAGAAATGCATCTATCTCCGCATCATGCGCTGCCCCGAGTGCACTGCCTCTTAAGCGGAATTGATCGCCATCCGCGTGATTAACTCCGCGCCCTTATTCCTCGGTCGTGAGGATGGTGCAGGACTCTATCACCTTCCCGCCTTCCCCCTTCCACCTGTCCCACAAACCCGCAAAGCCGAACAAATGCTCGTCGCGCATAGTGAAGAAGGGCTGCTTCTTACCTTCTGTTCTCTGCCACTCATAGAAGCCGTCCACTGGGATGATGCACCGGCTCCGCTTGAAAGCCTCGCGGAACGCCGGCTTCTCCGTCACCGTCTCGCTCCGTGCATTGATGAGACGAGTGTTCATCGAGTCGTCTTAAGCCCATGACGGGATCAGTCCCCACTTGAGCAGCACGGCCTCACGTCCGGCCTCACTTTGCCGCACCGCTAGAATGCTCTGCGGCGGCGCGATGTTGTAGCTCGGCTCAACTGCCGACACCTCCGCTACTTTGAACTCTTTAGCGAGTTTCTTTGGGTCGGCGCTCTGCGCGTATCTCCCACACATATCTGCTCCCTCGACAATGATCTCGGCCATCGTCAGCCGTGAATTCTCAGATTTCCGCACCAAATATAAAGATATTTCTTGCCTGAAACAATGTTTCTCTGACAAGATGCCGCAAGAGTTAAATCCCCGTTGGAGAAGAATGCATGTCCGAGAGGGTTTACGAGCTACGGGTTTCCGGTGTCTCCAAGCTTGAGGCGGGTGAACCTGCCACCGTTCCCGTCTACCTGTGCCGTGTATCGGCGGGCTTTCCGTCGCCGGCTTCCGATTACGTCGAGCGCGACATCGATCTCAACGAGTGGCTCCTCAGGAACAGGCTCGCCACCTACGTCGTGAGAGTCGAAGGCGACTCCATGACCGGAGAGATTCACCACGACGACCGTCTCATCGTCGACCGCTCGCTTGAGCCGCGGCACCGGGACATCGTCGTCGCCTGCGTTGACGGCGAAATGCTGGTCAAACGCCTGATCGTGGAGGACGGGAGATACTTTCTCGTAGCTGAAAACCCTCTGTACCCGCCGATAGAGTTGAACGGCGACCGGGAACTGATCGTCTGGGGCGTGGCGACGCACTGCATTCACGCTTTGCGCTGATGAAGGAAACCTTCGGCCTCATTGACGCGGACGCCTTCTACGTCTCCTGCGAGCGGGCGTTCCAGCCTGCGCTCGACGGCAAGCCCGTCGTGGTGCTCTCGAACAACGACGGCAACATCGTCGCCCGTAGCCGTGAGAGCAAGGCGTTGGGGATCACGATGGGGATGCCGTTCTTCAAGGCCAAGCCAATCATCGAGGGGCACGGCGTCACCTGGTTCTCCTCGAACTACACCTTGTACGGAGATGTCTCGCGCAGGATGTTCGACACAATCGGCGGGTTCGTGCCCGCCCTCGAGCACTACTCGATTGACGAAGCCTTCGTCCACTTCGACGACAGCGGCCGCCAGGAGGATGACGCGCACGAGATCAGGCGCACCGTCAGGAAGTGGACGGGCATCCCCGTCTCTGTCGGCATCGGCCCGACGAAAGTGCTGGCGAAGATCGCCGCCGCTCTCGCGAAGAAACGCCCGGAGCACGGCGGGGTGGTCGACCTCTCGGGCGCGGATGCCGACCGCTACCTGAAAGACTTCGACGTAGGCGAAGTGTGGGGCATCGGGCCGCGCTACGCCAGGTTCCTCAAGTCCGAGGGCGAAGAGCAGAGTGAGCAGCCCGATCTGTGGGAAGCTTCGGGGCTGCCGCGCGTCTTGGGTAAGCAAAGAATCGAGACGGCGCTGGAACTGAAGAATTGCCCCGACGCCTGGGTAAGAAAGCACCTGACCATCAAGGGACTCAGGCTCGTGTGGGAATTGCGCGGCATCTCGTGCCTGCCGCTCGAAGCCTTCGAGCGCCCGCGCAAGGGGCTCTGCTGCTCGCGTTCGTTCGGGCGGCCTGTGACCACGCTCGAAGATTTGGGACAGGCGGTGGCGATGCACTGCGCGCGCGGCGGGGAGAAGCTGCGCCGGCAGCGACTGGCCGCCTCTCACCTGACCGTTTTCATCTCCACCTCGCGCTTTCGGCAGAACCCGGAGGAGGTCTACTCGGCGGCGGCGAGCTGGCAACTCCCTTTCCCGACGAGTTACACGCCAGGGCTCATCGCTGCGGCGCAGTCGTTGCTGGAGCGCGTCTACAAGCCGGGGTTCGTCTATCACAAGGCGGGCATCTTCCTCAGCGACATCGTGCCGGACACGGAGAGGCAGCAGAGCATTCTCGCCGGCATCGACAATGAGCGCCGGGTTCGGGTCATGAGTGCGGTGGACGAGATCAACCGGAGGCACGGGAGGTATACTGTCCGCCCGCTCGCCGCGAGTTCTGAGCGTGGGTGGGAGATGAGGCGGCAGCACTTATCGCCGCGCTACACGACGCGGATCGACGAGGTGCTCAGGGTGAAGGCCTGCTAGGAGTAACTGAGTTGAGGGGCGGTCTCCCGATGATGAATAATAACTCGCCTCCCGCAACAATCATGGAAGTCATGGAAACGAAGGAACTGCCGATTAACTGCGCGGCGCGCAACAGCGTGTGGGTCTATCCGAGGGCAGCGCGGCCGCGCTTTGCCGGCGCCCCCGTGATCTTTGAGATCGCACGCTCACATGAACGTCCCGACATCTTCTCTCTACCGGAGGGCTCGGACGTCACGGTCGAACTCTACGGGGGGGCGGTCGTGCTACGTCTTGAGGGCGAACTACGGCGAGTCCACATCCGCCGCTTCGACCGGCGGTCGAGAGAATGTCAGCACCAATGTCAGCAGGTGCACGAAGAAAGCTGTGCATCACATCTTGCAGTAAACAGATCGTCATCTCTCCCCTTCCCGTTTATGAGTGTCCGCGAACCCTACTTTTCACGCCGCGTGAAAGCCAGCAGCTCTTCGCGCAGGGCGGCTATCTCCGCTTGAAGTTTTTCAATTTGTTCGGCTCCGGCCACCTCAGCCTCGGCGTTCGCCGCGTCGCGCCCGACGAAGAAGGTGGCGAGCGTCGCCGTCACGTAGCCGAAGACGGCGAAGGCGTAGACGGCGAGTGCGAAGCAGAGCACGCGTCCCTCGGTCGTCCTTGGAAAATAGTCCGATCCCATCGTGGTCATCACCATCGCCGTCCACCACAGGGCCTCGCCGTATGACTCGAAGCCCTGACCATCGGGCGGTTCATTCTCGAAAGCGTACATCCCTGCGGCCCCCGAGAGCGCGACGATGACGGTCAGCGCCACGATGTAGCCGAAGCCCCGGCGGCGCATCGTCGCGCCGAGAGCGCGCATCCCGCGGTTGAGAGAACTGACGACGCGGAACAGACGTAGCCCGCGCGCGGCTCTCGCCGCTCTCAGGACACGCACGACGCGGAAAATGCGGAAGACGCGCAACGCCGGGACTGCTAGCGCGAGAGCCGTCAACCAGTTGGCTTTCAGGTAGTCGGACTTGTCCGGGGCGAGGACTAACTTGAGGGCGAAATCCAGAATGAAGACGATCCAGATGATCGTCCCCGCTGCTTCGAGCGCGGGCGAGAGTCCGCGCGTGAACTCAAAGATGAGCAGGGCGAGCCAGACAAAGCCGAGCACGAGCATCGGCGTCTCCAGCCAGTCTTCGAGCCTCGCGAGCAGTTCCCGCCGCTCGGCGTCGATTAACTGGCGCCCGGGCGTCGGGTCTCCTTCCTGCTTCATCTTGAGCCCGAAGCGTCAAGAGCCAACAGCGTCACATCACGCACAACTTCGCCTCCTTTTGCATAAGAATGGACGGACAGGTTAACGACCCCGGCATGAAACCCGCATCAGTAATATCCCTCACCCGGTTTGAGTAAAACCACTTAAGTAGGGGTAAACACTCACACCGGCTGTGTAATTTCACTGCTGCGCACCAGAGACCCTCTCTCTATACTTCGAGAGAGCAAAATCAAGCACAGACTGTAAAGGCGCTCCATGCGAAAAAGTTTAACGAATCAGTGTTATTTCATCGTCGTCCTGGGGCTGTCAATCAGCGCGGGCGGTTGTGCCGTGAGCGAGCGAATGGTTGAGTTGCAGGGCAGCGCCCCGACGCTTCCGACCCCGGAAGTGCAGAGGGAGCAGCCGACCATCACGGCCTCGCCGGTAGAGGAAGGCGCTGGCCGAACTGGCGCTCCACGGCTGCGTGGCGGCGGCGCTTAAGCGAGACGACAGGCTCGTCGTGTCGAACGGCTCAACCAAACTGAATGCGGAGGACGTGTTGACACTCGTCGGGGGCGAGCCGGCTCTCAACGTCGCCCGCGAAAAACTCGACGGGGCGAACTGAACCGGCACACATGTTGAGCTTCGGAAGCCATCAAGCCGAATAATTAAGGAGCCGCCTTTCATGACGACCGACATCGCCATCGTGCTCGCGGTACTGGCCGGCGCGGTTATTTTATTTGCGACCGAGCGATTGCCCGTAGACGTGGTGGCGCTCATCGTGATGTCGGTGCTTTTGCTGAGCGGCATCATCACGCCCGGCGAGGGGCTGGCAGGTTTCAGCAACCCGGCCACGGTCACGGTCGGCGCGATGTTCGTGCTGAGCGCCGCGCTGTCGAAGACGGGTGCGCTCAACTTCACCGGCCATTTGCTCGTTCGGCTCGGCAGGCGAAGTTTCTGGCTGGCCCTCGTCCCGATGATGATCTTCGTCGGCTCCGTCTCGGCCTTCGTCAACAATACGGCCGCCGTAGCCGTCTTCCTGCCGGTCATGCTCTCGCTCGCGCGTGACATCAATGTGAGCCCGTCGAAGTTGCTGATGCCGCTCTCTTTCGCCTCGATGTTCGGCGGCGTCTGCACTCTCATCGGCACCTCGACCAACATCCTCGTCAGCTCGATTGCCGAACAGCACGGGCAGCCTCCGTTCGGGATGTTCGAGTTCGCGCCCTTCGGCCTGATAATTTTCGGTGCCGGCCTCGCCTACATGCTGGCCGTCGGCGTGCGATTGATACCGAGCAGGAGGGCCGGCGACGACCTCGCCGAAAATTTCGGGATGGGCGAATACTTGACCGACATTGTGCTGCTGCCCGAATCCGCTTCGGTCGGCAAGACGCTTGAGGAATCGCCACTCGTGCGGATACTGAACGTCGCCGTTCTTGAGGTCTTCAGGGATGGGGAGCGCGTCAGCGTCCCGCCGCCCGGCATGACGCTCGAAGTCGGCGACGTGTTGCGCGTCCGCACAGACGTGCGGCGAATCAGGGAACTACAAAACCGGGTCGGCATCCGTTTGAAACCCGGCATGAAGTGGCGCGAAGAAGACCTTGAATCCGAAGGCGCGGCGCTCGTCGAGGCGGTTGTGGCTCTCAACTCGCCGCTCGAAAGGAAGACGCTGGAACAGACGAGTTTTCGCGCCGCGTTCGGCGGGACGGTGCTGGCGATCCGCCATCGCGGTCAGTTGCTGCACGAAAATATCAGCACAACGCCGCTGCTGGCGGGCGACGCGCTGCTCGTCGAAGTACGACGCGAACGCTTCGACGAACTGAAACGCAGCCCGGCATTCCTGATCGTCTCCGAGGTCGGTTTGCCGGAGTTACGCCGGCGAAAGACCGTCCCGGCCCTGCTCATCATCACGGGGGTCGTCGTGGCGGCGGCGACGGGCATAGTGCCGATTGTTGTCGCGGGCATCGTCGGGAGCGTATTGCTCATCCTGACTCGCTGTTTATCTATGAACGAGGCTTATCAGGCCATAGAGTGGAGAATCATCTTCCTGCTGGCGGGCGTCCTGACTCTCGGCGTGGCGATGGAGAAGTCGGGTGCGGCGCGACTCATTTCTGAAGCGATGATTGCGGGCGCGGGCGGCTGGGGGCCTGTGGCAATTCTCTCCGCCTTGTTCATGTTGACGATGATGCTGACGAACGTGATGTCAAATAACGCGAGCGCCGCGCTGCTCACGCCAATCGCCATCGTGACCGCGGAGGCGCTCGCGTTGAGCCCCCGCCCGTTCCTGATGGCCGTGACCTTCGCCGCCTCACTGAGCTTCATGACGCCGGTGGGTTACCAGACCAACACGCTCATCTACGGGCCCGGCCAGTACAGGTTCACCGACTTCCTGCGAGTCGGGACGCCGCTCAGCCTTCTGTTCTGGCTGTTGGCGACGCTTCTGATTCCCCGCATCTGGTCGTTCTGAGGATAAAGAGATCACATGCCGAAGGATGAGTATCGAAGGATGAGTTTCAAGCCGTTTCTTTCCTCACCTTCGTTCCACACGCATTCTCATTTAACCCCGACCTCGTTGACGGCCTTTCGGTAGGAGACGTAAATGTCGGTCAACTGTTCCGCAGAGGCCGGGTCTCCGCGCGCAAGGAGCGTGATGACATCGTCGCGCCGCGCAAGGAGCGGCGCCGCGCCTTCGCGCTGCGGCGTGGTCAGCGCCGAGTCCCCGCCCGCGTCTATCTGCGCTCGTAATGCCGTGAAGAAGTCGCTCGTCGTCTGGCGTGCCGGTTCATACTCGCCGCGACGCGCGTCGATGACGGCGGAGGCCAGCATGCCGTGCATCCGGCTGAGACGCAACTCGCGCTGTGCCGCGTCGCGTTGCGAGGCATTCGCGCTCGCCTTAAACCACATCGGCAAGAACCCAAGCAGGAAGATGGCGAGGGCGACCCCCAGATAAATCCCGACTTTCTTCGCCGTAGTGGAAAGCCCGGTACTCCCCGCAGGAGAGTGCCTTTCCTCGACGCCCGTAATGTCCCTAGTGTTACTCAAAGCTCGACTCCTTTCCCTCGACCGTCGAAAGTTTTCTGTCGGGGGTTGTAATTGAATCTGTCATAGCGGCAGCGTCAGAGTTTGCCGGGGATAACTCGCCGACGAATGCGATTCTCTGCGCGAGCCGCCTTCAAAGAGGGTGCGCCCACTGCTGCCGGTTCGGCACGTCCCTTAGTTCGCCCGCTCCGAATTCATCGCGCAGGTAGAGGTAGCTGAGCGCGAGCATCTCGTCGCTCAGCCGGTCGCTCACGTCGATGTCCCGCAGTGGGATGCGGTCGCTGAACTGCTTCAGCGATTCGAGAAGAAACTGCCGGACGGGTTGGGCAACGCCGCCTGTCCGGCTGTTCTCCCGCTTGAGCACCTGCACGATCTCCAGCGCCGACGACCCGCGATACTCTTTATCATTAGTGCGAAAGACCATGATCTCTGCCATCCCCCCACTCCCCTACGAAAAATCAAATTAGAAACTAACCCGCGCGACGGGGCGTGCGAAACCGTGTGAACACTTACGCGGCGTGAGTGTTTACCCTTATGCCGGAGCCGCTCCGCGTTGCTATACTTTGCGATAGCGTTATTTTTTTGCGACAGGGATCGAGGCCGGAGTCGCCAGGCGTGGACACTTAAGCGGGCGACTTCAGAAGGGTGGGGGCGCACTTTGGGCATACGTGCTCGGCTACTGGTGCTGGCCGTCGGCATCGCCGTCCCGCTGGCGCTCGTCGGCGCAGCCGACCTGCGGCGCGTCTGGCAAAGCAATCGCTCACAACTCGACGAATCTTTGAAGCAGCGTGCGGAATTGGCCGCCGTCGCCTTCGAGCGTTGGATCGACGCGCAACGCCAGCCCCTCCTAACGCTCGCCGCCGAGGCCGGTGAACAGTCCCTGCGCTCCCCCCAACTCGCAGATCATCTCAGGCACACCGTCCAGACCCGCCCCTACTGGATCGATGCCCGCCTGATCGCCGAGGACGGCGAGAACCTCATCGCCCAACCAACGGACAGAGAGCCGCCAGCCCCGGCGCTCGTCAACCATCTTCTTTCGGAGGTGCGAGGCCGTAACTCGTGGGCGCTCGCGACCGACCGCACGCGAGACGAGGCGCGACCTGTTTTTGTACTGGCGGTGCCGGTGGCCGGTAATGGTGCGGTGATGGCGCGCGTGGACGGGGCGGCAATCAGCGAGCTATTCCGTGACATCGAGATGTCCGAGCGCGCCGTCATCGCCGTCTTCGATTCCGGGAACCGGAGACTCTACCGCAGGCAGACCACAAAGGAACCGATAGACCTGACCGTCAGCGGTGCGCCCCTCGTCGCCGCGCTCGGGCGTGGCAGGACGGCCGTTGTGGAGATGGAAAGTCCGTACGACGGCATCCGCCGCGTCTACGGGCTGGCGCGCGCCGGTAATACAGGTTGCGTCGTCAGCGTCGGCATCCCCAGCTCGACACTCTACGAGCCTGCCCGGCGGCAACTCAACCGTCACGTCATGTTCAGCCTCGTCGCGCTGGCATGCGCAATCGTAGCCGCCATGCTGATCGCGCGCGGCATCATGCGCCCCGTCCTCAGGCTGCGCCGCGCCACACAGGAACTCGGCGCGGGCGATTTCGCCGTGCGCGCGCCGGAAGCGGGCGGCGGGGAGATCGGCGAGCTCGGCGCGGCCTTCAACCGGATGGCCGCGCAGATCGCCGAGCGCGAGGAGCGTCTCAAGGAACTCGACCGGCTCAAATCCGAGTTCGTCTCAAGCGTCTCGCACGAGTTGCGCACGCCCCTCACGACGATCAAGACCCTGACGCGCGTCTTGCAACGCGGCAGGCTGAGCGTGGAGGAACAGCGCGAGTATCTGGAAACCATCGCCGCCGAGTGCGACCGGCAGATTGACCTCGTGCTCAACCTGCTCGATTTGTCGCGGATCGAGTCGGGCGCGTACCGGATCGCGCGGACAAGAGTGAATCCGGCGGAAGTCGTGACGGCCTGCGCACAGGTCGAAGCTCGCGCCGCCGAGGTGCGCGGACTGAGGCTTGAAACTGACACACCGACGGAAGTTCCTGACGTTCTGACCGACCGCGAAGCCCTGCGGCGAGTCGTGTGCAGCCTCGTCGAAAACGCCATCAAGTACACGCCCGAAGGCGGGCGCATTACGGTCAAAGCCGCCCCGTCCCGTGAGGCCGGGAGTGTTGAAATAACCGTCCGGGACACGGGGTGCGGCATCTTGAGCGAAGACCTGCCCTTCGTCTTCGAGAAGTTTTTCAGGGGTCGCCCTGCCCCTTCCACTACGAGCGTGCCGGACGCTGAAGACACTGTGCACGATTGCCGAGATGCGCCCGGTGTGGGACTTGGTCTGTACCTGGCGCACAGAATAGTCGGCCAACTCGACGGGAGCATCTACGTTGAGAGTCCGCCGCCGGGCGAATACGTTGAGAGTCCGCCGCCGGGCGAAAGCCGGGGGACGATCTTCACGGTGCGCCTGCCCGCCTGGCAGGGAGAAGACGGTGGCGCGGGCGAGAGGGCTGAGAAGGAGGAGACGAATGTCGAAGCGATTGCTCGTGGTTGACGACGAGCCGAATTTGTTGCGCGCGGTCGCCGCCTGCCTGCGCGACGAAGGGTTCGAGGTGGTCACAGCCCGCAGCGGCGCGGAGGCGCTCGTGCGCGTGGCGGAGACCGTACCTGATCTGATCGTCAGCGACATCCGCATGCCGGGCATGGACGGCTACCAACTCGCGCGTCAACTCCGTGCCTCCCCACGCACGGCGCTGACACCCGTCGTCTTCCTCACGGCGAAGGACGAGACGGCTGACCGCATCGAGGGCTTTCGCACAGGCGTTGACGCTTACCTGACGAAGCCTTTCGAGCCTGACGAACTGGTCGCCGTCATCCGCAGCATCCTCCAGCGCGTACAGCGCACGCACGCAGAGATCGCGCGCCTCGTAGGCTCTACGCAGGTGAACGATGAGCAAGACGCCGTCCACTTTCAGGATGAGGCGTTGACCGAGGCCGAGGAGCGGATCGCGGCGGCCGTGGCGCGCGGGCTCTCCAATAAAGAGATCGCCTCTGAGTTCGGGATCAGCGTCCGCACGGTGGAGAACCACATCAGCCACATCCTCGACAAGAAGAATTTCGGCAACCGCGTCGAGATCGCCCGCTACGTCCTCGACCGCACACAATCCGGCGATAAGTCCTGATCTACCGCCCTTCCTTCGTGTCGGATAAGTGTTATCACCTATCTTCTCTGAGTAGAACCACCGTTTCCACGCCTCGCGGCCTCCGCTATCCTGAGTGTGTAGATTTCAACCACACACGGAGGCTTTTCCGAGATGTTAAAAATTTTTATCGGCGGGCGCTTAAGCCGGCCGCACCTCATCACATCAATGTCCGCGATAGTTCTGGCATTCGTCACTACCGCCGCGGCGCAGGACGCGACCCCGACGCCAGCACCGACCCCGGCGCCGCAAATCCAGTCTCAGCCACAACAAGCGACTCCACCCTCTACGGAAGCTCGGTCGGCGGAAACGGCGAGCAAAACGGTGAGGCATGGCACCGAATCGACGGGCGAGAATGTGGCCGCGAAGACTGTGGTCGAACCGCTGTACCGCGAATATAAGGGCGTGCATATCGGCATGAGCGCCGCCGACGTGCGCGCCAAACTCGGCAAGCCCGAAGAGAAATCCGACGCGATGGACTTCTACGTCTTCTCCGATAACGAGCGCGCACGAGTCTATTATCAGGACGGGAAAGCGAGCGCCGTCATCGCCACCTACATGGGCAAGGACGCGAGCGCGCCCGCGCCCCTCGCCGTCATCGGCACGGAGATCACGCCCAAGCCCGACGGCTCGCTTTACCAGATGAAGACCTATCCGCAGGCAGGTTACTGGGTGGCCTACAGCCGCACGGCGGGCGACTCGCCGATGGTCATCATCACGATGCAGAAATCACGTTGAGACGCTTCGCCGCCGCCGGTGAGCGCAAACGGCGTCTGCCGGCGGGCGTCGGCTGACGTGGTGTGACGGAACTAACACCCCTGACCTCCCCCCACTACATTTATCTCTCCTCCATTGAAGTCGATAGACGGCCCGGAAGTCGGCTTGCCCTCAAACAACAGCGCGGCCGGATGCGCACAACAGGGCCGGATATTTTTTCGGAGGGAGGAAAGGAATGAAAAGTATGAAACGGATAATTTTGCTCTCAGTGACTCTCGCCCTCACTTTCGCCGGCTTCGACACAATCGAGGGCGTGCGGGCTCAGGGGCGCGCCTATCGTGTGAGCCAGAGGCAGATGCAGCAACTCCTGCGGCGCATCGAGACGAGGGCCGACCGCTTCAGCAACAGCCTGGAGAACGCGCTCGACCGCAGCCGCGCGAACGGTACGACGCGCGAGGACGAGGTCAACAAGCTGCTCACCGACTTCGAGCAGGCGACCGATCAACTGCGCGACCGTTTCAATCGTAACAGGTCGTCGGAGATGGACATCCAACTCGTCCTGCAACGCGCCGCGCTGCTCGACAGCTTCATGCGCGACAACCGGCTCGCCAACCGGGCCGAGCGCGACTGGTCTATGTTGCGCACAGACCTCGATCAACTCGCGCGCATTTACAACGTCGCGTGGAACTGGAACAACGTGCCGCTCATGCCGAACGGCGCATACACGGCCGGGTACGATGCCATGACGACGGGCACTTTCCGCCTAAGTTTCATTGAGAGCGATGATCCGCGCCGGGTCGCGGAGAATGCGACGCGCGGCCTGGACTATAACGACCGTCAACGGATCACCGAGTCGCTCGTCCGGCGGCTCACGCCGCCCGACGTGATGGCCGTCGAGCGGCGCGGTTTCAACGTGACGCTGGCCTCAAGTCGCTCGCCGCAGGTCAACGTCAATGCCGACGGCATGGAGCACGTCGAGAGTTATCCGAACGGGCGCGCTTCGCGTGTGCGCGCGAGCATCAACGGAGACGTGTGAGGGAGAGAGTGTACAGGCCAATCCGCGACTACGCGCTCATCGGCGATGCCCACACGGCGGCGCTCGTCTCCAGCGACGGCTCCATCGACTGGCCGTGTTGGCCCCGCTTCGACAGCCCGGCCGTTTTCTGCCGCCTGCTCGACAGCCGTAAGGGGGGCCGGTTTCGTGTCGGCCCCGCCGGCAGTCGCGCCGCCGCGTCGCGCGCTTACGTCGAGGGGGCGAACGTGCTCGCCACCGTCTTCTCGACCGACGGCGGGCAGTTTCGCGTGACGGACTTAATGCCCGTGGAGCAGTTGAACCAGAGCCACGAGGGCGAAGACATAGCCTCGCATTACCGCGTCCTCAGACTGGTAGAAGGACTCTCCGGCCAAGCTGAGGTTGAGGTCAGCTTCCATCCGACTTTCGATTACGCACGCGCCGAAGTAGCTATTCAGACTTACGAGGACTGGGTCATAGCCCGTCACGCCCGCGAGACTCTCGCGCTCTCCTGCCCTTTCCCTTTCCGGCACGAACCTTCCGGCGGCATCACCTCCCGCTTCAAGATCGCCGAGGGGCAGCGCGTGTGGATCGCGCTCGTCATCCCGCAGGTGGGGTTTTTGCCGCCGACCGACCCGCGCGTCGTCTCGACCGTCAAACGGATACAGGAGCCACTTACCTCGCACGGGCTGGTCTATCGCTACCTGACGGACGACGGCCTGCCCGGCGGCGAGGCGACTTTCGCCCTGTGCAGTTTCTGGATGGTTGATTGCCTCGCCGAGGCCGGGCGGTTGGACGAGGTGCGGGAATTGTTCGAGAGAATCGCCGGATATGCCAACGACCTCGGCCTGCTCGCCGAAGAGATCGACCCCGTGAGCGGAGAACTGTTGGGCAACTACCCGCAGGGCTTCACACACCTCGGACTCATCCGCTCGGCCTTACACATCGCCAAGGCCGAAGCCCTCGGCCCGGAGGAACAGGCCGAGAATCAGGCGGAGCGGGCGAACAGAATGGAAGGCACGGGTCAGGTGCCGGCTGCGCCGGGAGGTCAGAGGCGAAAAGGTATCTGACTCCGCCAACAATCTGCCTCGGCTAGATCAGCCTCCACGCCTTCGGGTCGGGCGCGGTTAATGAATTAAAGTAAGTGAAAATACCTATGTCTCGTGAGTAATCACACCGTCGTTTGCAGCGCGCGGAGTTCGTATTATTGATGGTGTCACGATCCGGCGGAAGCTTTGGGTTCGGCGGCAACACGAGGCCAATGACGGGGTGTTTAAGATGAAGAAGAAGACTCAAATACCGGCCACACTCAAACGTCTGGGACAGATGATCGTGCGCTGTCTGGGCTGCGGCGTCGCATGGGTCGTGTCGGGGTTGCGTCCCGGCGACACGCACATCTGCAAGGAATGCGGGCGTCGCTCGGTGATCGAGCGCAGGCCGGCGAGCTTAAGCCCCTCGAATCAGGCGTTCGTCAATTCTTGACCGGCCTGTCTGATTTGTCCCTGCTGGTATTCTGTCCGCGCTGGTCACAGCGTGACGAAAAACTTTATCGAATCGGGGAAGCGCCTCAGCGAGTTACAACGGGCTGCGTCCTAATCAAGTAAAGAACTTCTCGACTACTTACGCAGTTACAGTTAGTCCTATGCGCCGCATCTTCTTCACGATACCAACCGCTTCAACGACCCTCATCGTTTGTTCCGCTGTTAGATCATTCTTATACTGAATCATGGCTGACGAGTTTATCCCGGAGGACATCAAGGAGTTTATCGTCTGCAAGATTCACTCCGTAGCACAGTTGGAAGGGCTGTTGCTCCTGCGCAGAGACCCGCGGGTTGAATGGGGAGCAGAGGCGCTGGCTCAGAGGCTCTATATCAGTCAGGGAGAGACAGGAGAGGTCTTGTCTCACTTACATGCAGAAGGCTTGCTGGCATTGACCAGAGACACACCCGCGACCTACAAGTATCAGCCAGACTCACCCGATGCGGTTTCACTGGTAGACCGGCTGGCGGAAGTTTACGCGAAATATCTCGTCGCCGTGACGCACCTGATTCATACCACCGCGCCGCCGAGAGTGCAGAAGTTTGCCGATGCCTTCAGGATCATAAAGGGAGCGCCTAAATAATGTTGGCCGGAGCAATCTACACCCTCTGCGCCCTGACGGCCGCGCTCTGCGCGTGGATGCTGCTGCATGCTTACACGCGCAGCCGTTACCGCCTGCTGCTGTGGGGCGGTCTCTGTTTCGTCGGCTTAACGCTCAACAACATCCTGCTGGTCGTGGATAAACTGCTCGTCCCTTACATCGATCTATATTCGTGGCGACTGACTCTCGCGCTCGCGTCGTTGCTCGTCTTGCTCTACGGACTGGTCTGGGATTCGGAGTGAGGCTGCTGTTATGAATCTCATGCTGCTCGGCGGAATCTCGGTGGCCTCGCTCATCGCGGGACTCTATTTTCTGCGCTTCTGGAAGACGACGGGCGACCGCTTCTTTCTCTTCTTCGCGATCTCCTTCTTCGTCGAGGGCGTCAACCGCGCCGCGCTCGGTCTGACCGAACAGCCTAACGAGGCGACGCCCTTCTTCTATCTCGTCCGCCTCCTCTCGTTCGCACTCATCCTTGTCGCCATTCTGGATAAGAACCGCGCCCGGTAGTGTCTGTGTGTCGTCTCAGACTAAGTTAAGGCCGATTAAGGAATACGAAGTGGACTTGAGGGAGTTTCGAGAGGCTTCGCGCTCTAGTTTACATGGCAGGATGCCGTTCCCACTATCCTGAAATTCTGCCCCTCTTGGCCGGGGCCGATCCCCAGTCGCGCTTCGGCCAATTGATCAGCCGCCCTACTGGTAGAAATCCTACCGGTCTCGGCTATTCTGAAGACATTCAGCAGCGTGTCGTAAATCCCCTCAACCTTCGCAGCCGTCCGCGCGCCCTCCCAGCCGAGGGCTCCTATGCAGACGTTGATCACGCCGCCCGCGTTCGCCACGTAGTCCGGGGCGTAGCGGATGCCGCGCGCAGACAGTTCCTCGCCGTGCCGAGTTTCAGCGTCTTCTGCGAGGTGACTTAAAACATGACCGGAAGCGAATGGAGTCCGCGCTGACGATGTTCATCTTTATTGTTTCCAATGCGGCTGAAACAGACCCGGTTGCCGGTCAGATATACAGGTCTATGCTTCACCCTCCGCAAAATCCATCGTGTCCATATCCACGTCCGATGCCGCGGGCTGGCCGAGCAGTTTGAGCCACACGAAGCCGATTGTCCCCGCCGTGAGAGAAGCCAGCAGGATCGCCATCTTCGAGGCGTTGATCATCTCCGCGTTCCCGGCGAAAGCCAGATTCGTAATGAAAATCGACATCGTAAAGCCGATGCCGCCCAGCAGCCCCGCGCCGCAAACGTGCCGCCACTTCAGGTCGAGCGGCAGTCGGCAAATGCCGATGGAGACGGCGACGAAACTCAACAGCGTAATGCCTATCGGCTTGCCTAAGACCAGACCGGCGATGATGCCCGAGCTATTCGCGCTCGTTAAGTTTTGCGCCCACCCCGTGCCGACGACGATGCCCGTATTCGCCAGCGCGAAGATGGGCAGGATGATGAAGGCGACCGGCCGGTGCAGCAAATGTTCGAGTTTATGCGAAGGCGATGCCACGTCGTCTTCTTTAGCGGAGAACGGAATCGCGAAGGCCAGCAACACTCCGGCAATCGTCGCGTGAACGCCGGACTTCAACAAAATGGCGATGACGATGATCGCGCCGAGGTCGTCCATCACGGCGAGCGCGGTCAGAAACACTTTCAGCGAAGCCGGAACGCGGCTGCCCAGAAGCGCGAGCACGCCCAGCGCGAAAGCGATGTCGGTCGCCATCGGAATCCCGATCCCGGCCTGCGAAGGCGTCCCCGCATTCAAAAGGAAATGAATCAGCGCGGGCAGGCAAATACCGCCCGCCGCCGCGAAGATGGGAAGGAGCGCATTTCTGAAATTAGAGAGTTCTCCGTTATACAATTCGCGTTCGAGTTCGAGGCCGATGAACAGAAAGAAGACGGCCATCAGCGCGTCGTTGACCCAGTGCTCGACGCTCAGGCCGCCGAGATACGCATGCCAGATGCTCAGGTAGTTTGCGCCGAACATTGAATTGGCGAGCAGGAGCGAAACGGCCGTGCAGATAATCAGCAGGATGCCGCTCGATTTCTCGGAATCGAAGAACCGCTTGAAGGACTTCGATAATTTTCTTTGGACAACGGCCATAATTGTCTTCCAACCAAAGTAACAAAAACGCTTGAATTCCGCGTCCGCTCCATCCACGCTCGCTTTCTCACCGCCAAAGACACCAGCGCCGACCGCATTGAAGGCTTTCGCTCCGGCGTAGACGCTTACATCACCAAGCCGTTCGAGCCGGACGAACTGCTCGTCGTCATCTCAGGCATCCTGCGCCGCGTCGAGCGGACGCACGCCGAAATCGCACGCATCGCCGGCAAGCCGGAAGCGGCGGATGAGGAATCAGAATTCATCGACGAAGATTTGACGGAAGCGGAGGCGCGCATCGCCGGGGCGGTCGCGCGTGGGATTCAACTTGCTTTCGAGCGGCGCGGGTATGTTGTCCTGTTCATAGAGTGTCGTGAGCTCCCCATAGGTAAAGAGTTCGGCAACTCCCCTGTGTTGTGCGCCCACCGGCGAGGATAAGCAATACGCGACGAGCAAAACAACAAACGCGCACAGCCCGAATTGATTCCGGTAACGCGCGGGCGCGAACGACATCGAGTGTCGTCGGGGAGAGTAGATTTGTTTAGTCATCTTTGATTCGGCTAAGATGGGAAAACTTTTTGCATTTCGTCGTCCGCCAGCGGTCGCTGCTCATCCGGTTGACATTTCTCTCGAAAAATCATCATAGCACCAATGCGATTTACCAAGAAATGAGTGTAGGGGCAGGGCTTGTCCCTGCCCGCCCGGTTTGGTGAGCGGCGGGCAGCGACTAGCCCTGCCCCTACAGTTTTGATATCGGTCACACTCATCTGCAAATCGCTATAGAGTTTCGGGCGATTGCTCTTTCGACTAATCTTGAAATCCAGTAATCAACCGGATGCGGGACACAGTGTTAAGCGTAATTCGCGCAAGGCGGATTCTTTTCGACACGCACCCGCGTGACGAAGAAGGGACGGTGAAAAGTGGCGCGACATGGCGCGAAGAGGCGTATTGCGCTGCCCACGGTGCGACCAGTCATGGCTCGTCGTCGGCGCGAGAGCCAACGACAGGCACACGTGTAAATCATGCCATCACAATTTCGTCGTCATGGCGTGTGTGTCGGTAGCCGTTATGTTCCACAAACGTTCGAGAAATTACGTCAGGTGCGAACGCCACGAACAACTGTCGTAATCGGCTTGCGCGATTCGCAAATCTTCGTCGGTTTCGAAAAAATCAACCGCGCCGCTTGTGATCTCATAAAACGCGCCGACGACGGTAATTTTATTGCTCGCTATTGCCGCCTGAATTGCCGGCTGTTTCTTGACGTTAAAAACCTGCTGGCGCACGTTGGCGACGACGGCTTCGCGCAGTTTGGCTTTCTCGTCGCGGATTTTCGTAATCTTCGACACCGAGGGCACGATCTCATTGAGTAGAGCCTGAATGCTCGGCGTCTCCCGCGCGCGGTCACCGGCGGGCAGCAGAGCGGCTTTGACCGCGCCGCAGCCCTCGTGTCCGAGGACGACGACGATGTGTGTTTTCAGATGGTTGACGGCATACTCGATGCTGCCAATCGTCCCCGTCTCGACGACATTCCCGGCAACGCGGGTAATAAACAAAGTTCCCAAGCCCTGATCGAAAACGATTTCCGTCGGGACGCGACTGTCGGAACAAGCCAGAATGACGGCGAACGGCGTTTGCCCCAAAATCTGGGCGCGGCGTTCGGCGGCGGAAGTTTCCGGGCGCCGGGCCTGACCGCCGAAAAATCGGGCGTTCCCGGTTTTTAACGCGCGCAGT
>JAIVJZ010000058.1 GCA_020199775.1 Acidobacteriota bacterium | reverse complement strand
AGGGGGCCATTCTCTGTTGGCCACGCAGGTGGTGGCACGTGTAAGCAGACAGATGGGAGTGAGGGTGGGGTTGAGGGAGTTGTTTGAAGCTCCGACTCTTAATGACTTCGCTCTCCGGGTAGAAGCCGCTCTCCGCCAGCGAAATCTTCCCGCCATACTGCCTGCCGTGCGTTGCTGCAACCGCGACGAAGAGTTGCCCCTCTCGTTCGCCCAATCCCGGCTCTGGTTTCTTGAGCAGTTAGAGCCCGGCAACTCGGCCTACGCCATTCCGGCTGCCGCGCGTCTCAAAGGGTCTCTGAACTACGAGGCGCTACAGCGGGCGCTCTCGGAAATTGTGCGGCGGCATGAGTCCCTACGCACTCGCTTTATCGGAAAGGGCGGAAGGCCCATCCAGCTAATCTATGAAGCCGCGCCCGTCCGCCTCGATAGCGTTGATCTGACGGGATTGCCCGACGAGGAACGCGAGTCTGCCGTGAACCGTTTGCTCAGGCAGGAGGCGGCACGCGGCTTCGATCTGGAGCGCGGCCCTCTGTTCCGCGCTCAACTCCTACGGCTTGCGGAAGAACACCATGTTCTAATTGTCTCAATGCATCATATCGTCTCGGACGGTTGGTCGGTCGGAATCCTCATTCGAGAATTACAGCACCTCTATCAAGCATTCGTTCGGGGCACACCTTCCGCTTTACCCGACCTGCCCCTGCAATATGTTGATTACGCCGTCTGGCAGCGCGAATACCTGGAGGGCGAAAACCTGCGCGGGCAGTTGGACTATTGGAAGGAACGGCTCACGGGGCTGGAGCCGTTGAATCTTCTCGCCGACCGGCAGCGCGATAACTCTGCAAGCGACGAGGCCGAAATCGAATCGCTTGAATTGAGCGAGGAGTTGAGCGTGCGACTGCGTGCTCTCAGCAGGCGCGAGGGTGTGACCCTTTTCATGACGCTGCTGGCGGCTTTCAAGCTATTACTTGCTCGCCACAGCGGGCAAGAAGATGTGGCGGTCGGAACTCCCATCGCCGGGCGCTCGCTTGCCGAGTGGGAGAACCTGATCGGCTTCTTCGTCAATACGCTTGTCATGAGGACAAGCCTTTCCGGCAACCCGACATTCCGCCAACTGCTTTCCCGTGTAAGGGAAACGGCACTGGGAGCTTACGCTCATCAGGACATGCCCTTCGAGAAGCTGGTCGAGGAGTTGCAGCCGGATCGTAATCTGAGCCGCCATCCGTTCTTCGACATTTTCTTCAATCATGTCAACGTGCCGTCAACCGATGCGGAATTGACCGGCCTCAAGATAGACCTGTTGGACGTGGTCGGGGGAGATTCGAAATTTCCGCTCACCGTCTACACGCGGGACGATAACCGGCAGATCACCCTGCGGGTGGCTTACAGGCAATCGCTCTTCTACCCTGAGCGAATCAGGCTGTTGCTGGATCAATACGAGGAGATACTTTCGCGGATAGTCGAGCGGCCGGATAATCCGATTAACTCTTACTCGCTAATCACGAGCCGTATGCTCCCACTGCTCCCGGACCCCAGGGCGGAAATTACGGAGCCGCATTTTGATCTTGTCACGGAGATGTTCAACCGCAGGGCGGCCGAGACTCCACACAATGTAGCGGTAACACAGGGGGGCAGAGAGTGGAGCTATGAAGAATTATCGGAGAGCGCCCACGGCATTGCCGGCGCATTGCTCAATCTGGGACTCAAGCCGGGGCAGACGGTGGCGGTGTGCGGCGAAAAGAGCTTTGGCCTGATCGCCGGTATATTAGCTGCCAGCTTGAGTGGGGGCGTGCTGTTCACGCTGGACAGAAGGCTTCCCATCGCACGGCAGCACTCCATGTTTGAGATTGCCGGAGTGAAGTACGTTCTTTACGCTGGAAGCCTGCGACAGCAAGACACGTGGATGTTTGAGCGTAGCGGTGTGTTTACTCTCACACTGGACGCTCAAAGCGGGTCTGTAGTTGCTCATAACGGGCAAACCATTCGCCGGGAAAACCCTGAAAGCTCTGAGCGGATTATGCTGCCGGAGCAGTCCATGGCGGATGCAGCCTATATTTTCTTCACTTCGGGAACTACCGGCGTGCCCAAAGGAGTGCTGGGATGCCATAAGAGCTTGAGTCATTTTATTACCTGGCAGCGGGAAGAATTTGGGATCGGCCCCGGAGACCGTACCGCGCAATTAACAGGGCTGTCGTTCGACGCATTGTTGAGGGACATTTACTTACCGCTGACCAGCGGGGGGACGCTCTGCCTGCCGGACGATGAAGACGAGGTGGTTTCGGGACATGTTTTGACGTGGCTCGATCGCGAGCGCGTGTCGGTTCTTCATACCGTGCCGTCGCTGGCCGAGAGCTGGCTGATGAGTTCACCGTCTGAATCGTCGGTGACAAGCCTGCGCATCGTTTTTTTCGCCGGAGAGCCGCTTACGAGCAGACTCGTCGAAGGCTGGCGCGAGGTCACCTCAAGCCGCTGCCAGATTGTTAATCTGTATGGGCCTACCGAAACAACTCTGGTAAAGTGCTTTTACCGTGTGCCGTTTGATTGTCTGCCCGGCCCACAGCCTGCCGGCAAGCCCCTTCCACAAACTCAAGTTCTGATCCTCAGAGACGGCGACCAGCTGTGCGGGGTCGGCGAAATCGGCGAGGTCGTTATTCGCACGCCGTTCCGCACCCTGGGCTATGTCAACGCGTCTGAGGAGAGAGGCCGCCGGTTCGTCAGGAATCCGTATCGTGATGAGGAGCAAGACCTGCTTTATCGCACAGGGGATATGGGTCGCTACCGGAGCGACGGAATGATCGAGTTGCTGGGGCGCATTGACGACCAGGTGAAGATTCGCGGCCACCGCATCGAACCCGGTGAAATCGAATGCCTCTTGCGCGAACATCCGGCGGTAGGGAGCGCCGCCGTTGTGTCCCGCCCCTGCGCCGGGGGAGATAAACGGCTGGTGGCCTACGTGGCTTTAATCAACAACTCGTCGGTGTCGCCGACAGAACTACGCGTCTACCTTCGCCGTCAACTGCCGGAATACATGATTCCAGCGAGCTTCGTGCTGTTGCCAGCGCTCCCGCTGACTCCAAACGGAAAAGTTGACCGCAAGAGTCTGCCGGAGCCCGAACAGCCGGAGGGCGATGGTTATGAGCAGCCCCGCGATGAAATCGAAGAGCTACTGGCGGGTATCTGGTCTGAGGTATTGGGAGTTGAGCTTGTCGGTAGAGATCAGAACTTCTTCGACCTCGGGGGACACTCCCTTGTGGCGACACAGGTGATCTCGCGCGTGCGAGAAATCTTCCGCATTGATCTGCCTGTTCGCACTCTGTTTTCAACTCCCACCATTTCCGGTATAGCCGAAGCGATTCGGGCAGCGCAGCGCTACCACCAGACGCCGTCTCAGCCTCAGCTCAGGCAGATTGAACGATGCCCGCTTCTGCCGCTTTCTTTCGCGCAGCAGCGCTTGTGGTTCATAGACCAACTTGAGCCGGGCGGGCATGCCTATGTGATTCCTGCCGCTGTGCGACTGAGCGGCGAGTTAGACGACGCGGCGCTCCGCAGGGCTTTATTCGCCATCGCACAGCGCCACGAAAACCTGCGTACACGGTTTGTCAATATCGACGGGACGCCGATGCAGGTAATAGATGCGGAGCCGGCTTTTGAATTTCGGCTCGTGGATTTTTCCCGCGAATCCTCCGGCGAAGAGTTGGAGGCGCGGGCGAGCGATTTGCTTCACGACGAAACCCGGCGCGCCTTTGATCTGAGCCGTGAACACCTCTTCCGAGCGCTGCTGATACGTCTATCCGCGAAAGAGCACATCCTTCTCATGACAGTCCATCACATCGTCTCAGATGCGTGGTCTATGGGTGTGCTGTTAAGAGAATTCAAAGCTTTCTATCAAGCCTATTGCGACGGCACGCCGCCTGCGCTGCCTGACCTTCCCGTGCAATATGTGGACTACGCCGCGTGGCAGCGCGATTACTTGCGGGGAGAAGTGCTGGAGCGGCAGTTGAGCTATTGGAGGCAGCAGTTGAAGGGAGCCGAGCCTTTGGAGTTACCCGCAGACCATCCTCGGCCACCTGTTCAAACATACAAAGGCGCGGCAGAGCCATTTGCCCTGTCAGCGTCTCTGGTCAAAGACATCAGGCAACTTGGCAGGCAAGAGGGCTGTACGCTCTTCATGACGCTGCTGGCCGCGTTCCAGATTCTGTTATCCAAATACAGCGGCCAGAGAGATGTCCTTGTCGGAACGCCTATCGCGGGCCGGACGCACTCTGATCTGGAAGGATTGATCGGCTTCTTCGTCAACACGCTCGTCATGCGAGCGAAGATGACCGCAGAATCTACGCTTCGCGTGATTCTGCAACGGGTGCGTGAGGCGGCGCTCGGAGCCTACGCTCATCAGGACTTGCCGTTTGAAAAGCTGATCGAAGACCTGCAACCGGCGCGTGACCCGAGCCGCAGCCCGCTTTTTCAGGTTATGTTTATCTTCCAGCAGTCAAGCCGGGAGGAGGAGGAGTTCAAGGGCCTCAACCTAAAGCCGCTGGAGGTTGAGGTGACGGCCGCAAAGTTCGACCTGACGCTGACGGTTCTGGGTGACTCGGAGGAACTGAACTGCGTTATCGAATACAACACAGACCTGTTCGAGCGGGACCGCATTCTACGCCTCATACGCCACTTCAATGTCGTGCTCGAAGCGATCATAGCCAATCCGGACCAATCCTTCTCCACTCTGGCCCTCGTCGCCCCTGACGAGCAGGAGAAAATCCTGAAGGATTGGAACGCCACCGAAGTCAACTACACGGGCGAGCGGAACGTCGCCAGGCTTTTCGAACTACAAGCGGCCAAGACTCCTGATCGAGTCGCCTTCATAGAGGGAGAGCGACGGCTCTCCTATGGCGAGTTGAACCGTCGCGCGAATCGGCTGGCGCGCCATCTCAAGCATAGCGGTCTTCGGGAGGAATCTACGGCAGCGGTCTGTATGCGCCGCTCCCCGGACATGATGGTCGCATTGCTCGCCATCATAAAGGCCGGTGGAGCTTACGTTCCTATTGACCCGGAACTGCCGGGCGAACGCATAGCGATGATGTTGAGCGACAGCAAGGCGCATCTCGTTATCACAGAGTGTTCACTGTCAGAGCGGGTTAGCAAAGGGGACGCCGAGGTCATACGTCTGGACGCCGACTTGGGCGAGATAGAACCCTACGACAGCTCCAATCTTTCATGCGGTTTGGGGGCAGACGCGGCTCTGTACCTGATCTACACGTCGGGTTCTACCGGCCGACCCAAGGGAGTGCTGGGCACGCACGGGGGTACGCTCAACCGTTTTCGCTGGATGTGGGAAGCCTTCCCGTTCGAGGATGGCGAAGTCTGTTCTCTCAAAACCTCGCTCAGCTTTGTCGATTCAGTTTGGGAATGCTTCGGCCCGCTGCTCGCAGGAGTGCCCGCGGTCATGATTCCAGAAACGATAGTCGGCAACGCCGAAGCCCTCGTTTCCCGGCTCGCACAGGAAAACGTCACGCGCATAGTGCTTGTGCCTTCCCTCCTGGAATCGCTCGTCGAGAACTATTCAAATCTGGGCGAATTGCTTCCCGCGTTACGGTTCTGGGTCTGTAGCGGCGAAACCCTTTCGGGCCAACTGGCGGAGCGCTTCCACGCAGCGATGCCGAGAGGGCGGCTCATTAACCTGTACGGATGTTCCGAGGTCGCCGGAGATGTGACATACCACATCGCCGCCCGGACTCCTTCGACAAAGCCTGTTCCGATTGGACGGCCAGTCGCAAATACGCAGATATACATCCTTGATGAATACATGAGTCCCTGCGGCATAGGCCTTCCAGGCCAGGTCTACGTAGGCGGCGCGCATCTGGCGCGAGGCTACTGGAATCGTCCCGGCGAAACCGCTGACCGCTTCGTGCCGAATCCGTTTGCCACTCAAGCGGGCCAGCGCCTCTATCGAACCGGCGACCTCGGGCGCTACGCCCGATGTGGGGAGATAGAGTACCTCGGGCGATTGGATTCCCAGTTGAAGGTGCGCGGCTATCGAATCGAGAGCGGCGAAATCGAGAGCATCCTCGGCCAGCACCCGAATGTGCGAATGATTCAAGTAGTAGCCGCCGACGTCGGCCCATCCGACAAGAAGTTGGTCGCGTATGTGGTGCTCAGCGAAACCGGAGATAGTGCCATCCGCGACCTATATGATTACGCTGCCAGATTCCTACCGTCCTACATGGTCCCTTCGGCCTTCGTGCCTTTGGAAAAATTTTCATTACTGCCGAACGGGAAGATTAATCGGCGTGCGCTACCGGCTGCCGGGCGGTCTCACACGCTCTCGGTTGGGACGGCGGCGTCGGCCTCTACGCCGGTCGAAGCCTCCCTGGTTGAAATTTGGCGGGAGGTGCTGGGCCTCGACCAGGTGGGAATTTACGATAATTTCTTTGACCTCGGCGGCCACTCGCTTGCGCTGGTCAAGATGAGGGCGCGAATCGAGTCACGCTTTGGCCGCCCCGTGTCGCTGACTGAACTTTTCACCTACCCGACAATAGCCGCCCTCAGCCGTCGTTTGCTCGACGTCGGGACGCAGAACGACACTCTGGCTGAAGTACGCCACCGTTCTGCGCTACAAAAGGAATCATCCCGGCGTAGAAGGCAGCAACGAATCGAGCAGCGCTTGAAGCTGCAAGAAATTACGAATTAGTCGCACCGCATCCTGTCAACCTCAAGAGACAACAGTTATGACTATAGTAGAACCGGATTGCATAGCGATCATTGGCATGGCCGGTCGCTTCCCCGGCGCTGCGTCCGTAGATGCGTTCTGGGAGAATCTGCGACACGGCGTTGAATCAATCACCCATTTCTCTGACCGAGAGTTGCTTGAAGTCGGAGTCCCGCAGGAATTACTACGCGATGAGCGCTACGTCGGGGCCGCCGCAACGTTGGACGGCATTGACCTCTTCGATGCCTCACTATTCAATCTCAGTCCAGCCGAAGCAGAGATCATGGATCCACAGCACAGGCTGTTCCTTGAGTGCGCCCTTGAGAGCCTGGAGAACGCTGGCTACAGTTGCGACAACGGAAAGCAGCGCATCGGCGTGTACGCCGGGACAGGCATCAATCGCTATCTACTGGAGGAGATTGATCGCTCTGACCTGATGAAGACGGGATCAGGGATCAAGATAGTGACGGGTAACGACAAGGATTATCTGACCGCCCGCGTGTCGTACAAGCTTGGCCTGACCGGCCCCAGCATCTGCGTGCAAACCGCTTGCTCCACTTCTCTGGTGGCCGTGCACCTTGCCTGCCGCAGCCTTCTGGATCATCAAACCGATATTGCCCTGGCGGGCGGCATCACCATCAGAGTACCTCAGCTCTCTGGGTATCTATACGAAGAGGGCGGCATTCTCTCCCCGGACGGTCATTGCCGCGCCTTCGACGCACAGGCCGGAGGAACTATCTTCGGCAGCGGTGTGGGCCTCGTCGTTCTCAAGCGACTGGAAGAGGCCATCGCGGACAGAGACAACATACGGGCGGTGATTCGCGGCAGTGCCGTCAACAACGACGGGTCGGCCAAGGCGGGCTTTACCGCGCCGAGTGTTCTCTCGCAAGCGGAATTGATATCCGAAGCGCTAGTGATGGCGAATGTGAATGCCTCTTCAATCAGCTATGTCGAAGCCCACGGAACCGGCACAAACCTCGGAGACCCGATTGAGATAGCGGCCCTGACCAGGGCTTATCGCGGCTGGACGAAGGAGCGTGGGTTCTGCGCCGTCGGGTCTGTGAAAACCAACGTCGGGCATCTGGATACGGCCGCGGGTGTAACGGGCCTCATCAAGACTGTGCTGGCGCTCGAACATAGGCTCATCCCGCCCAGTCTCAACTTTCATACGCCGAATCCCGAGATTGATTTCGAGAGCAGCCCGTTTTATGTCAATACGACCCTGCGAGAGTGGGCCGACTCGAACACGCCGCGCCGCGCCGGGGTGAGTTCGTTCGGACTGGGCGGGACCAACTGTCATATGATCGTCGAGGAAGCCCCGCCGCGCGAATCGCGTGGAGCCTCCCGCAAGCGTAGTCAATACCTCATTCCTGTTTCGGCCAAGAGCGGCCCGGCGCTCGAACAGATGTGTGATGCTCTTGAACGGCATCTGTCTCAAGTTCCCGAAACCCGTTTAGACGACATTGCATTCACATATCAGGTGGGGAGGAAAACCTACCCGCACCGTCGCGTTCTGATAGCCGGCAGCCGGGGGCAGGCCATCAAGGCGCTCCAGAATCGAAGCTCTAGTACAGCCCTCACGGTTGTCGAAGATTCTCTCACCTCTCCCGTCGCGTTCCTTTTTCCGGGGCAGGGAAGCCAGTTCGCCAACATGGGTTCGGAGCTATACGGCGAGGAGCCTGTCTTTCGCAGTTACGTTGACGCGGCCTCAGACATTCTCAAGAACATGCTGGCGCGCGACCTTCGAATGACACTCTTCCCGGCCAGATACGGAAATGAACCGAACGCCCATGAACTTCAAGACACGTCCATCCTGCAACCGGCGCTTTTCACAGTCGAGTATGCGCTGGCCCAACTGTGGCAAAGCTGGGGAGTGCGTCCGGAGGTCCTGCTGGGACACAGCATCGGCGAGTATGTTGCGGCTGCGTTGGCAGGTGTCATGTCCTTTGAAGAAGGTCTCCGGATTATTGCGCGCAGGGGCGCGCTTATCAGCAGCCTGCCTCCCGGCATGATGCTGGCATGCGCGCTCGGCGAGAGTGATGTGCTGCCTCTGCTGGGCGACGACCTATCAATAGCTGCCTTGAACGGTTCGGAACGGACAGTGGTTTCCGGGCCGCCTGCGGCGGTGCTCGAACTTGAAGCGGCATTGTCTGCGCGCGGCATCACTTCGCATCGCCTTGCCACCTCACACGCCTTCCACTCGCGCATGATGGAGCCTGTCGTAGAACAGTTTCGCGACGCCTTGCGCGCCATCACACTGCGCCCGCCGCAACTACAATACATATCGAATGTCACGGGTACTTGGATAACTGCTGCCGACACCACCGATCCGGAATACTGGGTGCGCCATCTTCTACAGCCTGTTCGTTTTTACGATGGCCTGCGCACGCTCGCCACAGTGCCTCGCGCCGTCCTGCTCGAAGTAGGGCCGGGGCGCGTTCTCACGGGCCTGGCAAAATCCGGCCTCCGGGGTGACAAAGCTCCCACGTGCCTGGTCTCAATGCCGGAGCTTAAAGAAGAGGGCGCAACGGAGGAGCATCTGCACCGATCCTTAGCCGAATTATGGCTGGCCGGCGCGCGGGTGGATTGGGGCGAATACCAGAAAGACAGTGGTTGTGGCCGCCTACCGCTTCCAGGTTACGCCTTTCAACGAAGCCGATATTGGGTCTCAGAAAAGGAGAGTTCACCAAGCCTCAAACTCGTCCCCGCAAATGTGGAGCCAGGAGGCGACGAACTCAACCTGTTGGTCCCGATGTGGCGGAAACTCCCGGAGCCGACCACGCCTTCCAATTCGAGCTTTAGTGCCAGCGCTGTCACTCTGGTGTTTTACGAAGAGCCTGGACCGGCGCGAGAAATTGTAGACGGCTTACGACTTGACGGCATGGAGGTTGTCCGCGTGCGGGCCGGAGCGACGTTCCAGCAACTGAATGAAGCTGAGTATTGCATTGATTCGGGGGAACCGAAGGAGTACGCAGCGTTATTCTCGGCGCTCGCTCCGCGGTTGGCCGGTCGCCGGTTGCGAATTGTCCACCTCCTCACATTGAGAGGAGAAGGGAAGACTCAAGAAGATCACGTCCGCCCTTTTTACAGCTTGATTTGGATTGCTCAAGCCATCGGTTTGCAACTCGCCGGCGCGCCAGTCGAACTGGTAATTGTTTCAGAAGGCGTGCACGTGGTGACCGGGGCAGAGACCCTGGTGCCGGAAAACGCATTAATCGCCGGTCCATTCAACGCCATACCGCGTGAGTATCCTGGCTGCGCAGTCCGTTGGATTGACGCCGACCTATCCGAGGCGACTATCGCCGCCATTCGTGGGGTGATTTCGGACGAGGGCGATTCGTCCGAAGCCATCGCCGCATACGCCTACCGGCAGGGGAAACGATATCAGCGGACGCTCTCCGAACTGCGCTTGCCCGAGGAGTTGGCTCAAGAAAAATTGTTCAGGCCCGGCGGCGTCTACCTGATCACAGGCGGATTGGGAGAAATCGGCAGTGCGACGGCCAGAGTACTTGCCAGTGAGGGTCAGGCAAAACTTGCACTATTAGGAAGGACAGCGCTGCCAGGCCGAGAACAATGGGATATGAGTTCCCGCGAGAAGCTAAATCCCGAAGTCGCCCAGCGAATCCAGACGGTGCTCAATCTCGAATCACTTGGCTCCGTGGTCTTCCCCGTCGTGGCTGACGTGGGCGACGAAGCCCAGATGCGCGAGGCTGTCCGACGAATTGAGGCGAGTTTGGGTAAGATCGACGGCGTCATCCATGCCGCAGGGGTTGCAGGAGGAGGACTCTCCACCGTTAAAACGATGGCCGAAGTCGAAGAGGTGTTCAACCCCAAAATTAATGGCGCCAGGGTGCTAGCCAGGATTTTCAGCGATCATCAGTTGGATTTCTTCATATGCTGTTCTTCGGTACAGAGTCTGATCGGCGATGCCGGGCAGAGCGCGTACTCCGCGGCCAATGCCTTCCTTGATACGTTCTCCCACGCGCTGAGTAGGGGCGGGATGCACCCGTGTCTCTCCATAAATTGGGACACCTGGCGAGACGCCGGAATGGCCGTGAAATCCATGGCGGCGGACCAAAGTAGAGGGGGAAGTTTGAGCCCCGAAAGCGGGATATCTTCAGCGGACGGGGCGTCGTTGATGGCGCGACTGCTCCGGGTGGCGTTACCCCAAATTGTGGCTTGTCGTGCCTCTTTCACCCCACGTTTGAAAGAAGCGATGAAGCCCCGTGAGGTTACAGTCACTCCCACCCCCGCCGTGATGCCGCCTGCCCAAACTGTCGTGTCCCACGCGCGCCCTGAACTTTTCACCCCCTACATTGCGCCGGAGACCCCGCTGCAAGTCGCAATCGCCGAAGTGTGGCAGGACGTGCTCGGCGTAAATCCCATCGGGTTGGATGACAGTCTTTTCGAACTCGGTGGAGACTCGGTAGCGGCCATCCGGGTATGTCAGAAGATTCAGGAAAACCTCGGATACTCCGTCACCCCTGCCCAGCTCTTTTCGGCCACCACTGTCCGCAGCATCTCTGCGATTGTAGTCGGCCTGCAACCGGCTACAGTCCCGAACACCGGTCGTAGCCGGGGGGAACAGCGCAGGGCCAAGCGACTCAGCGCATGACCTTCGACGGGACAAGATTCAAGTCTGAAAAGCTGTGAGCCCGCTGCCCCCGGCAGGCAATTTAATGACAGCCTCCATGGAGGTGATTGAAGTGTCGGACTTTCTATCAAATGAGAAAAGATTGTTGCTGAGTCGGGCGCTCAGCTCCGCCGGATTGCAGAGGTCCTCCAGAATTCGAAAGGGTGATTCAAGCGGGTGGGCGCCGCTGTCATTCGCTCAGGAGCGGTTCTGGTTTCTACACCATCTCGACACGTCTATCGGGCATTGCAATACTCCGATTGCGATTAGCCTGAAGGGCGCTCTGGTTGTCGATGCGCTAAAGCAGGCGCTCTGCGAAATTGTGAGTCGCCACGAAATTTTGCGTTCGATCTTTACAGTTCGTGACGGTGAGCCGGCGCAAATCGTCTTAACGCAAGCGAGCCCGAAGATTCTGACCGCCGATTTCACGGAACTTCCTTTTCACTTCCGGGAAAGCGCTGCGCGGAGGTCCTTCAAGGAGGAGGCGCTACGCCCCTTCAATATCGCGTCAGAACCCTGTATCCGTTTTAAGCTGGCGCGACTTTCCGAGGACTTACACTGGTTATTAGTGGTCGCGCATCACATAATTTTTGACACTTGGTCGCTGGGCGTGTTCAGCCGGGAGCTGTTCGGTACTTATGAGGCTTTGATGCAAAAGCGGCCCAGCCCTCTACCGGAACTGGAGATTCAGTACGCCGACTTTGCGCGTTGGGAAAGGACGCCTGAGAACCAAGGAAGACTCAAGGCGCAGCTCTCGTATTGGAAAGATAAACTTCGCGGGGCCCAAGAATTGTCGCCCTTGCCTCTTGATCATCCGAGACAAGGGGGTAGGGGCCGACCCGGGCAGGCAGAGCCCTTTTGCCTGGGGGATGACCTGGTCGGGCCTCTACAGAATTTAGCGCGGCGCGAGGGAGTCAGCGTCTTCGTGGTCTTACTCGCAGCTTTAAAAATCCTGCTCTACCGCTACAGCGGCGAACGGGACGTAGTCGTCAGTTCGGCCGTGGGCAATCGGAAGCGCCCAGAGACTGAGCCGTTGATCGGCTGTTTTATAAACACGCTTCTGTTCCGCATGCGGGTGGAGGGCGATCCGACCTTTCGCGAGTTCCTGCGCCAGGTACGAGAGATCGTGCTGGAGGCACATGATAATGAGGACGTTCCTTTCGAACAGGTGGTCGCGGCGACGCGACCCTCGCGCAACCTCAGCTACAGCCCATTCGCGCAAGTTATCTTAGTGTTTCAAAACGCCGACCTTGAGGTCCCGGCGGGATCGGGGCTTCAGGTGTCCCGCATCGAACTCGGTAATCGACTGGTTGCTCAGCAAGACCTGGGCATCCACATCCGCTTACGCGGGGCGGTAATGAACGGCATTGCCGAATATAATCCCGACCTTTTCGAGGCTTCGACGATCCGGCGCATGCTCGCCCACTTCGAAGGGATGCTCCGCGCGGGGCTGTCTAGCCCGGAGACGCGAATCTCCGGTCTGGAGTATATGTCGGAAGCGGAACGCGGCGCCGCCGTCTTGGTGGGAGCGACGGCGGGCGAAAAGTCGCTCCAGGGAGTCACACTCCCCGGTGTTATCGAGCGGCAGGCACGGATGTTGCCGCACAGCATCGCCATCGCGTGTGATGATGTCCACCTGAGCTATGGCGAGCTGGATCGTCGGGCGGACCATCTCGCGTCCCAGCTTTTAGAATTGGGGTTAGGGCCCGAGGCAAGAGTGGCGGTTTATTTGCCGTGGGCGCCCGCCATGGCTGTTGCGATCCTGGGTATCCTTAAAGCAGGGGCGGCTTGTGTCCTATTGGGTCCTGAGTTGACGCGGCCTAGACTCCAGGCAATCCTTCGAGATACCACGGCCTCGGTGGTAGTGACCCAGCCGCAGAATCTTGGCCTCTTTGAATCCCAAAAACAAACAGTTCTCCTTCTAGACAGCGGAGCGGACTCTAGCTCCGTAGCGAAATCCGTGCTGGACCGGGGCGCTTCCCCAAGTCTGGAGAGCCTGGCGTTTGTTGTCCAGACCTCGGGACACACGGGGCCTCCGAAAAGCGTCATGGCCACTTACGGCTCGACATGCGCGGCCCTCTGCTCGGCCTGGGCCATGAAGGCGTTCACCCCGGATGACGTATTCTTGTCTGCGTCCCCAACTCCGGCCATAGACTCTGTTCTGGAGCTGCTTTTCCCACTGTCGATCGGGGCAAAAGTCGTCCTCACCCCGGAAGGCCGGATCCAGGATGGGAGCCGTCTCAGGAAGATTCTTGAGGAGACCGACTGTACCGCGTTGCAGGCGACCCCTCTGATATGGCAGGCACTACTAAACTCCGGCTGGAAGGGGCGCAAAGGATTCAAGGCGGTCAGTACCGGGGACGTTCTATCCCCAACCCTCTGCGACCGGCTGGCAGCAAACGGAAACACGGTATGGAACATTTACGGTTCGGCGGAAGCCGGAAGTCACAGAATCTTCGCCGAGCTTGAGATAACGAAAAAAGCGCCTATCGGACGTCCAGCGCCAGGAATCGGCTGTTACGTGCTTAACGCCTCACAACGACCCGTCCCGCGGGGTGCGGCTGGCGAACTCTGCATCGGCGGCGAGAATTTAAATCGGGGTTACTTCAACGATCCCAAACTGACCGCACAGCGATTCATACCAGACCCCTTCTCCGGGAAGCCGGGGGCACGTATGTATAGGACAGGCGATCTCGTGGAGTACGACGATTGCGGACAACTCTATTTCCGATGCCGCGCGGATGGTGTGGCTAAGATTGATGAGCGCGTGATTAGGCTGGGCGAGGTGGCGGCGGCACTCAGAAACTCCACAGCGGTCGCCGACGCCGCTGTCGTGGCGCAGGCGACACCGTCGGGAAAACGGATTCTGGCGTATGTCACGTTGAACGAGGACTCGCCTTCCAGGGCGAGTGGCCCTCCACAGGGCGTCGAGAAAGAACTGCGGGAATTTTTGAAATTGCACCTCTCCACCTACATGCTTCCCTCCGAAATAATGGCCATCGACGCTCTCCCAATCGGGCCACACGGTAAGCTGGAGCGGAAAGCACTGCCGCCGGTGGAATCTCTTTCCGGGCGACAGGCCACAGCCTACCGCGCCCCCTCCACGCAAACAGAGACTGTCCTTGTCGAGCTGTGGGCGCAAGTGCTGAAGGTCGACCGAATCGGTGTAGACGACGACTTCTTCGATCTCGGAGGGGATTCTTTGAAGGCGCAGCGAATGATCGCGCATATCGAAGAACGACTGAAGGTAAATGTACCGACCCAGGTTGCGTTCGCTAACCCGACCGTCGCGCAACTAGCCATCTATATCGATCGCATGAGGCAAGTCGTCATAACGGACGAAGAAGAACTCGCCCGCATGGTCGACGCCCTCTCAGATGAAGAAGTGCGGGCCCTTCTTGGCGATGTGATGCGGCTCACGGAGCCTCAAACAGCCTGAGAACTTAACCGACCCAACCGGAGGCCGTATATGGCGACCATAATCTCTGAACCTCAAAATCTGAATTCGCAGGAAGAACGCAAACTCCTCCTCAAGAAGCTACAGCAGTATCCGGGCGGGACTCTTTCTAACTTATCTGCCGAACAAAACCGCGTGTGGCTGCTCCACCAACTGGACCCGAGCGCCCCGTTAACCAACTTCTTCGCCGCCTCGGTCAGCGGAGAGTTAGATGTCGCCACATTGAATCAATGCGCTAGAGAAGTAATGGAGCGACATGAGGTTTTGCGCTCGACATTTGTAACCCTCGGGCCATCGCCTGTTCGGTTGGTCGCCCCGGTTGCGTTTACCGGCGCTCGAGTCGTCAACGCGGAAGGTTATCCTCAAGACATGTATCACGATTTGGTCTGGCGTTGTTTGGAAGAAGACGCGGTCGCTTCCTACGACCTCCGTTCGGGACCTCTGTTACGAATGACACTCGTTCGGTGGCAAGAGAACCTTCACGCGCTGCTTCTCACGACGCACCAGATTGTCAGCGATATGTTCTCCCCCACGATTTTCGTTACCGAACTTTTGCGCCGTTATGAAGAGAAGGGCGTTGGGGTGGGCCAGGAGGGTGCGGAGGACGCCGTTAAATTCGGATCGCTCAAGGAAAAAGAGCGCAGGTGGCTGGCCGGGATTGAGTATGATGAGCGCCTCAGGTACTGGCGCCAATTCCTCGAAGACATTCCGGTCCTCGAACTTCCGGTCGATAGGCCGCGCCCTACTGTAAGGAGGCAGCGTGGCGATGAAGTGAGATGCGAGATCGGGCCCGAGTCACTCGCTCTCCTTCGCGAGGTAAGTCGGGCAGAGAATATACCCCTGCCCAGACTATTTTTAGCCGCCTTCAAAATTCTACTTGCGTGGTATTCAGGACAGGACGACATCGTGGTGGGGGTCATCACCAGCGGCAGAGACGAATCGTCCCGCGAGGTCATAGGCCCTTTGGCCAACGCCGTTGTAGTTCGGAGCGACCTTAGCGGCGACCCGCACTTTCTAGAGCTACTGCGTCGCGTTAGTCGCGTTTCCGAGACCTGTGAGCGGCAAGCGGCTCCCTTTTCTTCGCTCGTTAAAGACCTCCAACCTCCGCGTGACCTTAGCCGTACCCCGTTGTTCCAGGCCGCCTTTGTCACTCGCGAGGAGCCCTTCAAGGGGCTCACCCTCATTTCGCTCTCTGTGAGCGCCCTCGACGTTCACCCCGGCATCGCCACTTACGATCTGACACTGAGCGTGCGATTAGGGGACAGCGCAACCCTCTCGTTGGAGTACAACTCCGACATCTTCTGGGCCGAGTCGGCTCAGCGGATGCTCGGGAGCCTCAGGCGAATACTGGAGGCGGTCGCCCAAAGGCCAGACCAGCGGCTCTCTCAGCTGATGGTGCTTGAGGAGTCCAAACGACGACAATTAGTATCGGAGTGGAACTCGACCTCCGAAGCCTTTCGGGAAGAGACTTGCGTACACCAATTGTTCGAAGAGCAGGCCGCCCGAACGCCGGATGCGGTCGCCCTCAGCGCGAACCATGAGCATATAACTTACGGTGAGCTTGCACGCCGCGCCGATTGTGTCGCGTCCTTCTTAAGGTCCCGAGGAGTAGGCCCCGAGACCAGGGTTGCTATATGTCTTGAATATCCGCCCGATATGGTCGTCGCCATCCTCGCAGTGCTCAAGGCCGGAGGGGTTTACGTCCCGTTGGAGCCGAAGTCTCCCTCAACCCGCCTGGAATTCATCCTTCAGGATTCTGGCGCGAGGCTCCTGCTTACAAGTCGGACGCTCGCCCCGATGTTACCCCGCTTCACCGGGATAGTTACGCTTGAAGACGGATTAAACGCTCAGATAGAGGATGACGATGGGCCAGTGGCCGCCCCGCGTAGCCAGAATCTCGCATACATTATCTACACGTCCGGGTCTACGGGGCGACCCAAAGGTGTCGCTGTTCAACACCAGAGTATTGTGAACAATTTACTTGCCCGGCAGCGAATGTGGGGGCTGACTCCTGCGGATCGAGTTCTGCAAAGCTATTCGTTTACCTTTGACCCCTCCGCCTGGGCTACTTTTTGGCCGCTGTCAGCAGGGGCTTGCATCGTATTCCCGCTTCTGGATGGCACCTTAGACTCGGTGGCGTTGGCTCGACTGATGGCGCAACAGCGCATTACCGTCTACGGCGCTGCGCCCAGTCTTCACTCGATCCTGGCTGATGAACCTCTCTTTCGAGACTGCGACAGCTTGCGTTATATCTTCAGCGGCGGCGAATCGTTGGATGGCAAGCTTCAGAGCCTGCTGCGCCATCATGCAGGAGCGGATGTCTATAACGTGTATGGTCCTACAGAGGCCACGATCGATTGTACGTCCTGGCTGTGCCCGCGCGGCGACGAGCCGGGGCCGATGCCCATCGGCAGGCCGATTGCAAACACCAGCATTTACGTGGTGAACCGGCATTTGGAGATCAATCCTGAGGGGACGCCAGGGGAGATTTGTATCGGCGGGATCGGACTTGCCAGAGGCTATGTGAACGATCCGGCGCTAACGGCCGAGAAGTTCATTCCCGACCCATTCTCCACAACCCCTGGGGCCAGAATGTATCGCACGGGTGATATTGGGAGAGGGTTGAGCGGCGGCGTCTTCGAGTTTATCGGCCGGGCGGACGATCAGGTGAAAGTTCGCGGGTTCCGAATTGAACTTGCGGAAATCGAGCGGAACCTCCTTTGTCATGAAGCGGTCCGCGAAGCTGCGGTCGTTGTGCGGCGCGCGTCCACGGCCGATACGCGCATCATCGCCTATATCGCCCCTGACGAGTCAGCCGGGGGGGCGGCTCCGACCGAACTGGCGGAATTTCTCGGCGGGCGGCTTCCGAAATACATGATCCCGGATATTTTCGTCTCGCTACCGACCCTACCCCGCATGGCAAGCGGAAAGATCAACAGGAAAGCGCTACCTGCGGCGGAGGAAACGCTCAAAACCTCTCAGCGTGGGGGCCGTCCGCCACGCGACATCCTCGAGAGCGAAATCGCCAAAATGATAGAGGGCGTGCTCGGGCTCGAACAAATAGGCATTGATGATGATATTTTTGAATTGGGCTGCAATTCGCTTCTGATCGCGCGCATCGCTTCCAGACTCTCGAACGCTTATCATATTAACCTGCCGGTCCAGCATATTTTCAAGGACCCGACGGTCGCCGGCATCGCGGCCCTGGTCGGTGCCTACCAGCGAGAAGGGGCCGCGGGCGTAACGACTTCCTACACCCTGGCCCAGATGGAAGCCGAGGCCGAGCTAGACCCATCGATCACAGCCGAAGGCTTGCCGCCTTTCGCGCACCAGGTGCCGAAGTTTGTGTTTCTCACGGGCGTGACCGGTTATCTTGGTGCATTTATTCTAGAGAGGCTGCTTCGCCAAACTTCGGCCGAATTTCTATGCTTGGTGCGGGCGCAAGACGTGGCTCAGGGGCTCGACAGGATTCGCCGAACGATGACGGAATACCGCATCTGGGACGAGTCATTTTCCACGCGTATTCACCCTGTGGTTGGTGATCTGGCTAAGCGCAACCTGGGTATTCCCCAGGAGGAGTTCTCTCAGATCGCACACAAGGCGGATGTCATATACCACTGCGGAGCCTTGGTGAACTTCGTATACCCGTACTCGGCGTTGCGGGGGCCGAATGTGGTCGGAACTCACGATGTCTTACGCCTGGCATCGACGGCGAAATTGAAGCCTGTGCACTTCATCTCGACTGTCGACGTGCTGCTGGCGACGCATATGCAACGACCGTTTATTGAGAACGACGACGTTTTGTTCAACCCGAAGGAGATCCCGGACGGTTATGCAAGGAGCAAGTGGGTCGCTGAGAAAATGCTCTGGACCGCGCGGTCTCGCGGGATACCGGTCACCGTCTACCGACCCGGGCTTATTATGGGGCACACCCAGACGGGAGCCACCCAGACGAACGACTATCTCCTCGTTGGCCTTAAAGGGTACATCGATCTTGGCGTGCTCGCCGAGCCCGGAATCATGATCGACTTCGTCACGGTGGATTTCGTCGCCGAGGCCATCGCATACCTCTCGCAGCGTCCGGAATCGCACGGCAGGTATTTTCACCTCTGGAACCCACGGCCGGTGCACATGTCCCACGCCTATGATTGGATTCACTCGTTCGGATACAGGTTGAAAGTCGTGCCCGGCAAGGTCCTCCGAGAGAAGGTTCTGAAAGAAGTCGATCTTTCTAGCGTGCTTTATCCATTTCTGCCCATTTTCCGCGCCATGCGAGAAGACCCGCCAATCTCTTCTCACGACCCCCGAATAGTGGAGAAAATAAACCTGGCTGATGAGTGTAGGAATACTTTCGAGGCGTTAGAAGAGATGGAAATTAAATGCCCTCCTCTGGACGAACGCTTGGCGCATCTCTGTCTATCATATCTTGTGAGCATCGGTTTCTTGCCCGAGCCGGCCGCCGTGACCGGGGCCACCGCGTAAAGTCGCGATGGATTCCGGGGCCATGCCGCCCGTGTCTTTATATGTGAGCGGCCCACAGACGAAAATGAATCTACTCTCGCGGCCCCACTGGTGGTCGAAGAGTCCCACGATACGCCCGGTGCGACTCGCAACGGATGCGCACGTTCGGCTATTTTGCTTCCCCTATGCGGGTGGCTCGCCGACCGCCTTCTGCCAGTGGCCTGACTTCTTTCCGGCTGGTGTCGAAATCTGTTCCATTCACCTCCCAAGGCGTGGGGAGCGTCTATCCGAAACACCCCTGACCAGAATCGGTCCCGTCGTGGACTCCGTTTGCGCTTCACTCGCACATTGTTCCGAGAAACCGTTTGCGTTTTTTGGACACAGCCTGGGGGCGTTAATAGCCTTCGAGGTCTCACGAAAACTGGCGGCCCTGGGTGCCCCTGGACCGATACATCTGTTCGCCTCGGCGTGCCCCGGCCCCCCCGCTCCGCGCCGGAAGTCAGGACAACACCTATGGCCCGAGGGCGTTTTGATCGAATACTTACGCGGGCTCAACGGGACGCCGGACGAGTTGTTCAGGGATCGGGAGTTTCTAGACTGTGTTCTCCCGGCGATTCGGGCCGACCTTGAAATGATCGAGACTTATGAGTACATGCCTGCCCCGGCTCTTCAATGCCCTATTACCGCGTTGGGCGGCGTGGATGACCCTGAGGTGAGTCGCATTGAACTCGAGGCATGGCGTTCGGAATCGAGTGGGGACTTTTCCCTCAAGATGTTCCCAGGGGATCATTTTTACATTCATCGAGCCACGCCCTCTGTCGCAGAAGTGATACAGGGCGCGTTTAGAATGGGGCGATTCTTATGACGGTTGCCCGGCAAGTGTCTCGGTTTAGTGTCCAAGCGACGGATAACATCGGGGCTCCCAAAAGTTATAAGGGGGTGCCGGAAAAATGCTGGTCGGTCGCGTTCCTGATCCGTAAGTTTGAACAGCGATTGCTCAGCCTGTTCTCCGAGGGAAAGCTGTTCGGCACCGTTCACACTTCCATCGGGCAGGAGTTTACCGGCATCGCCGTTGCCCACCATTTGCGGCCCGAGGACCTCATCTTCAGCAATCATCGCTGTCATGGCCATTATTTGGCGCGCACCGGAGACGTGGATGGCTTGATGGCGGAGATCATGGGGCGCGCCAGCGGTGTTTGTGGCGGCAGAGGGGGGAGCCAGCACATCTGCGGGCATGGATTTTTTAGCAATGGCGTGCAGGGAGGAATTGTCCCGGTAGCCACCGGCCTCGCGCTTGCGCAAAAACTTCGTTCTTCCGGGATTACGGTCGCGTTCATCGGCGACGGCACGCTCGGGGAGGGGGTCGTGTATGAATGCTTCAACCTCGCGTCTTGCTGGGAACTGCCGCTTCTCATCGTTCTCGAAAATAACCTCTACGCGCAAAGTACAAGCCAGAGGGAGACGCTCTCGGGCGGTATCACTCAAAGGGCCCAAGCCTTTGGCATACGCGACTACCGGGCGGACGTTTGGACCCCATCGGACTTGCTTCGGACTGCGGGCGAGGCCGTTCAGTATGCCCGGGAGACCGGCCAGCCGGCATTTTTACAAGTGGATACTTACAGGCTTATGGCCCATTCCAAAGGGGATGACAACCGTGACTACGAGGAGGTCCAGAGGTATTGGAGCATTGACCCAATGGTCCGCTTCGCGGAGGAGCACCCGGAGCAAGCCTCGAGGTTTGAAGCGGACGCCGATCTGCGCGTATCGGATGCGGTGGAATCCGCGATGCGCGAACCGTTTACCACACCTACCGTTGAGCGAGAGGAAACTGGAGGGACGGCGCTGTGGTCCCGCACCAGAATCCCCGGCAATGACCGCCTCGTGAATCGTATCTATTCCGCCCTCCGGTCTGGTATGAGCGCCGATCCCCTGATCTTTTGTCTCGGGGAAGATATTGAAGGGCCTTATGGCGGAGCCTTTAAAGTTACGAAAGACCTGAGCCAGCTTTTCCTCGGCCGTGTGCGCAATACGCCCATAAGCGAGGCCGCCATCGTCGGGGTCGCTTGCGGGCTTGCTGTCGCCGGGCACCGGCCTGTCGCCGAGATAATGTTCGGGGATTTCCTCACTCTCGCGGCGGATCAGATCATTAACCACGCGGCGAAATTTCACTACATGTATAACGAAAAGGTCTCTGTGCCCATGATTATTCGCACCCCCATGGGGGGCAAACGTGGGTACGGACCGACTCACAGTCAGTCCCTTGAGAAGCACTTCCTCGGGGTTCCGGGAACACGCGTGCTTGCGGTGCATCACAGGTACGACCCGGCTCTCGTTTTCGACCGGCTCTTCGCCACGATTGATCGGCCCACCCTGGTCATCGAAAATAAGATTCTATACGGCGAGCGCGTTTCCGACTGCGCGCCGGAAGGGTTCGTCTGGGAACACACCGGCGGCGACTTCCCCGTTTCGCGGCTTCGGCCCTGTGCAGCCCCGGACCTGACTATCGTCTGCTATGGCGGCGCACTCATTGATGTTGAACGCGCCGTCGATCGGCTTTTCGAAGAACGCGAGATAATTGCGGAAGTCCTCTGTCCGATAGAGCTCTACCCGCTGCGGCTCTCGCCACTGCTTTCCTCCGTTCTCATCACACGCCGCCTTCTAATTGTGGAAGAAGGGCAGTCTTTCTGCGGCTTCGGCGCGGAAGTGGTCGCCGCCGTGAACGAGCACGCACCAGGAGCGCTGATAAAGGTGAAGCGACTCGGGGCCGCGCCGTACGCCATCCCCGCGTCAAAGCCCGCCGAAAGCGCAATGCTTCCTTCGGTTGAATCGATTATCAACGCCGCGACGGAGGTGTCCCGTGTCTGATCCGCTGCCGGTCGTCGTCTCTTGCGACGTGATCAATGACGAGATAGTTCACATCACTACGTGGCTGGTGTCTAGAGGTGAGTGGGTGGAGCAGGGTCAACTCGTGGTGGAAGCTGATACGAGCAAGGCGGCCCTTGAGGTTGAAGCCCCGAAGCAAGGGTACATATGGCCTTGTTGCGCGAATGGGGAAGATGTGCCGGTTGGCAGCCCGCTATTCTTTCTCACCGAGACTCCTGAGCCGCCACCCGGCAATGTCCCGGCCACCGATGACCAGTGGAGTTTCAATCGTTGCCCCCCGGCGATCGCGGTGAGCGGCGATATGGCGGGCGAGCCTGTGCGACCCCACGCCTATGGGTCCACCACGCTCCCCGAGGGACTCGACGCAGGGCAGGACATCGAGATAAAGGCCGTAAGGTTTAGCCCCCTCGCAGCCAGATTGGCGCGCGAGCTGGGGGTCTCGGAGTCAGATTTTTCGCCAGGGACACTCGTCCGGAGCCAGGACGTACGAGCCCTTACAGAGGCCAGTTCGCAGTGCGGAGCAAAGCCCTCTCCGATCCTCAAGGGAGTGCCCCTGAGGTGGGAGCGGCTGCCAAAAAGGAAATTTGCGGAAGGGCGACTACTTGATGACGGTCGGTCGGCGTCCGTGTCGTGTTCAATTGCGCTGGATTTTCCCTTCGCGGAGTTCCGCACCAAAATCCAGAGAAGTGGCGGCTCTTCGTCAGCGGCGCTAATCATTGAGGTCGCGCGACTGCTCAAAAAATACCCCGTGTTCAATGCCGTGTATCACGACGGCCAGGTGGGGTTCTACGAAGAGATCAATATTGGCTGGGCCATTGATGATGGGGCCGGGCTGGTCGTGCCTGTGGTCGCGGGCGCGGACTTAAAAACGCTCGACGAGATTGACGTCGAGTTACAGGGCTATTTTGCCGCCTATGTGCGAAATCGTTTATCCCCCCATGATCTGAGAAATCCCACGTTCAACATTTCCGATCTCTCCGGCGAAGGCGTCTCGCACTTCGTCCCCCTCATCAGACGGGAGCAGGGGGCGATTCTTGGCGTTGGGGCCGCCTCCTTCACCCTGTCATTCGATCACCAAATCGCGGAAGGTCGAACGGCGGCTAACTTTCTGCGGGACCTGATCGCCCGATTGAGCAGTTTTGAGCGGGACATCGCCGGGGAGGGACAAGGGGCGGCAGCAGACCGAAGCGTGCCCTGTTGTGTCGGTTGTCAGAAGGACGCTGCCGAACTCCAAGCTGTCAATGTATTTCTCCTCCGCTATGAGTCGGCGAAGCCAGGGTTCATTTGTAGTTTATGTTTGAACGGGTACTGAGCGCCATTGCACGATCGCGTGCGTGGTTTGAGAGAAGAAGGAGAAGGATATGCAGGTGGAACAACTCCCCGTCGAGAGGCAGAGGCAACAGCCTTTGCGATCAGAAGAGATACCGGGCCACCTGATTGGTCTGCCGGGTGAGGAATGGGCGTTCTGGAAATGGGCTTGCTTGCGAGGCGCAGGTTTCCCTGCGCGGCTGGTTGAACGCTTAGCGACTGCCGATTGCGCCGAAGCGGCCGATGAGGTCTTAAAAGCGGAATTAAGCATCGTGGGCGGGAGAGAAGAGGCTATCGCTGCGCTTGAAGCCGAGATTGCCGACACTTCTGAGAAACAAAAATGGAGGCGGCTGGTCAAGGCTGTGAAGCAGTTGAAGCGGGGCCAGATACCGGAATATGAGGAAGGCCCCGCCTCTCAGGCTATTCAAGCTTTTGCGGCTAAGGTCGCGAGCCGCGAAGGGGCGATCGCGGAGTTTAAGAAGGTCTTCCACGTGAGCGTTCAAGAGGTCGGACGGCGAATCCGTGAGGTCTCCTTAGACCCCCTATTTCAGCAAGCCGTGACGCTTCAGAACCGCCGCGCATTCGACCACGTGCTGCAAGCTTTTGCAAAGCAGGAGCAGGGCAAACCGAAGCGTGGTTTCAAAGAGAGGCAAAATGAAGAGTTCATCGCAAACTATCTTCAGCGCTACTGCCTGAAGAATGACACAGTCGGTTTCTTCGGGCCGGTGGGGTGGGCGCAGCTACTGCCTCACGCGCAAGGGATGATATCGCGGGCGGGACCGAAGCTGATTGCGACCATGTCGATCTACTTTGAAAATTGGTGTATCGAAGCGCTGGCCGACAAAATCGGAGAGGACCCGCGGCTCCTGCCATGGATCGCACCCAGGCTTATCCCTTACTACCGTCTGGAGGCGAATCAATTGTTTCTCCCCAGCGGCCAGGTTGTCGCAATTCCTGTCAATCAGGCGGCACTACTGCAAAAATGTTCCGGGGAGAAGACGGCGCGCGAAATAGCTCTCGAATTGCTAGAGTCGCCGGGCGGCTTTTTTTCATCCGAGACGCAAGTCTACGACGTCCTGCGCCAGATGTCCGAGCGACGGGTATTGTCGTGGAAATTCGACCTCCCTTACTGCCTACACCCCGAGCGGCGCTTGAGAGAACTGCTGGAGCGTATTGAGCCGCCGCATTTGCGCCAGGCCGCGATCCAGCCGCTAGATGAGCTGGAACGGGCCCGCGACGCCGTGAGCCGTGCCGTTGGCGACCCGGTCAAGCTAGGGGAGGCGTTGACGCTGCTTGACGAGACCTTTACGTCGCTGACGGGCAAAAAGCCTACGAGGTCCGACGGGGCGATGTACGCTGCTCGAACATTGATCTATCAGGACTGTCGGCGCGACGTAGACGTACAGATCGGCCTGGACGTGCAAAAGATGGTTAGCGCCCCGCTCGCCCTGGTGCTGACTTCCGCCCGTTGGTTTAGCTATCAGGCGTCAAAAGTCTACAGGCGTTTCTTCGACGCTCTGTATGCGGAGTTAAGGAGGAGCCCGGATGGCGATATCGATCTCCTCCGGTTCTGGTCCGAAACCCAGGCCAGAATTTTCAGTGACGAGGATAGACTTTTAACCGGGGTGATCAAGGACTTCCAAGAGCGATGGCGCCAGGTTCTGCAGACTCCCGAAAACGAGCGGCGGGCGGTGTACAGCGCCGAGGAACTGAGATCAAAAGTGAACCACCTTTTTGCGGCCCCGAGCTCCGGGTGGAGGCTCGCGCGCAACCACAGCCCGGACCTCATGATCGCGGCGTCCAGTCCCGAGGCGATTACCGAGGGGGACTGTTTTTTTGTCCTCGGTGAAATTCACCTCTGCTACAACACGTGTAGAGCGTCATTCATGGTCGCGCAGCATCCTTGCCCTGACGAGCTCTTCGACGCCATCGAGGGGGACTTACCTGAGCACTCATTGATGTTTGTGCCCTCCCGAAACTGGCCGCGATATACAAATCGAACTTCGGTAACGCTCGTCCCGACGAACGTGCTGTACCTCGAAGGGGTGACAGACCCGATAGCGAACGCGCCACGCTCGAAGGTCGTTCCGATGTCTTCCATGGTCGTCGCGAACACGACGGAGGGACTCAGGGTGCGGTCGAAAGACGGCCGCCATTCCTTCGACATCATCGAAGCTTTTGGCGAGCTCCTTTCCATGATGTTCGTGGAAATGATGAAGATGATTCACACAGACTCGCACTCGCCGCGCATTACGGTTGACCGCCTGGTCATTTTTCGTGAGCGCTGGTTTCTCGCCGCGTCCGGGTTGAACTTCGTAGACCTGGAAGAAGAATGCGAACGGTATCTGGAAGTCCGACGTTGGGCGACCAAGTGCGGGTTCCCTCGGCGAGTTTTTGTGAGTATCCCCGATGAGACAAAGCCTTTTTACGTAGATTTCGACAGTCACGTGTATACCGAAATCCTCGTCAAGATGCTACGCAAGGTCCGGGCTGCGGCCAAAGACAGCGGAAGGGTGAGCATCACGGAAATGCTCGGCTTGTCCCTGCCCGTTCTCTCGCCAGAGATGCCGGGCAGGGACAAGCCCTGCCCCTACATCTATTCCGGTTTTGTTAGGCACTCTAAGCCAAGTTGCCGGTTATTTGATAAGCGCCTTCCGACAACGCGAGATGAGAATGTTGTCACAGCCCGGCGTCGAACCTTCGCGACGGGGCTTGCATAGCGCAGCGGATGCGGCCGCCTACCAGGGAATAACCATGTAAAGTGAAACCATGAGTAAACTATATACTGACAGTCGATCGGGCGGCATCACCATCCCAATCAGCGGCGACGCGATCCTACGCTGGCTTATGACTTCTTTCGTAATCGGGATCATGATACTGGCGCTATTCGAGCTGACGCCCCCGCGAAGTGCGGGCCTGGAGGCCCCCCTTTCAGAGTTCTCGGCGGCACGCGCGCTTGAAAACGTAAAATTAATCGCGTCACGCCCCCGGCCGATCGGCTCGCCCGCCCACGAGGATGTCCGCGCCGCACTGTTACGCCAGCTGAGCGACTTGGGTCTGGACCCTCAAATGCAGCGGTCGGTGGGTGTGAATCGAAGGCGGAATAATTTGATCTACGCGGGAACGGTGTCGAATGTGGTGGCGCGGTTGAAAGGGAAAGAAGGGAAGGACGCCCTGATGCTGGCGGCGCACTTACGAGGGATCGGCATCATTTTCTTGACCCTTGTCGTCACGCCGTTAGCCACTTTGATATTCTGGTGGCTGGTCACCTGGACGCAAGGCAGGCGAGAGGGCGGGCTGGCGGTGATGCGGTATCATTCCGGTTGGTACTTACTTGGGGTTGTGGTAATCGCCCTATCCGTTCACATGGCGCTCGTCGCTCGGCTTGGGCGGAAGGTCGAAGTCCGGACTCTGGCCGCCGCCGCGACCTTCTGGTGGGTGATTGCATCATTACTGAGCAGCCTGTTTTTACCTGGGGGAGCTACCTGTTCCTCTGGCCGCTGCTGTTTAACCTGGCGGGGCTTTACCTGTCACTGGGGCGAGACGAATGGCCCTCGGGGGGCTGAAGGCGGCCATCGTTTCAGTCATCACCGCGTTGCCGCTGGTGTTACTGTGGCCGCCGATCATTTATCTGATCTTTTCCGCCGTGGGCTTCGGCGCGGTAGCCCTGGTCGCGCTGATGGTGGCGCTTGTCGCCGGACTTCTCTCCCTGTCTCTACCTTCCATTGTGGCACCGGACGGCTGGCGGGCCCCCGGCATGGGGGCGCTGCTCGGCGTGGCGTCACTCATTTTCTCGCTTTCATTGACGAGGCCGGACCCGTCGCATCCCAAACCGGACCACCTTTTTTACGCGATGAACGCAATGACCGGGAATGCGGTCTGGGCGAGCGGCGATGAGCGGCCTGACGAGTGGACCTCACAGTATCTCGGGAGAGACGTCGAACGATTGAAGCTTATAGAATACTTACCCGGTCGTGCAGAGACGTACCTGAGCGGTCAAGCCCCTAATGTCTCCCTTCCCGCGCCGAAGTTATCCATATTGGGTGAAGAGCAGCAGGAGGGCGCACGAATTTTAAGACTCAGGGCGAGGTCAATGCGGAACGCCCCGCTAATGAGCCTTGTCCTCGAACCCGGAGTCGTCGTTGAGACCGCTGCCATTAATGGAAAAGAGGTCGACTTGCGGAATAATCCGTCCGGCGACAAAGGCGGGCAGCCCTGGCGGCTCAGCTATTACGCCTTACCCCCGGAGGGGATTGATCTGACATTGCAGGTCAAAAAGTTGGGACCGGTCAACATCTATGTTACAGACCAATCGTACGGGTTGCCGGAGGTTCCCGGTGCCGATTACAAGCCTCGGCCACCCAATCTCATGCCTTCCAACAGGCTGCCCTTCAGCGATCAGTCTCTGGTAAACAAGATGTTCACCTTTTAAAGCCTCTCAACCAATACGGAAGGTCCAGGGCTTATATGACCACAAATCATCTCACCGCACCCATCAACATCATCGCCCCGTACGGGGGACACCTTATAGACCTTGTCGTCGATGGTCAAGAAAAGCGGCGAGAGCTTATCAGCGAGACGAAAGCCCTGCCTTCCGTTCAGCTCTCATCAAGAGCGCTCTGCGATTTGGAGCTGCTCGCGACCGGCGCTTTTTCCCCACTTGACAGGTTTATGGGCCAGGCGGATTATCGCTCGGTTATTGAAAGCATGCGACTGGCGAATGGAATGTTATTCCCGATTCCGGTCACGCTTCCCATTGATAAGCGGGAGGACATTCGGGAAGGCGCTCGCCTCGCTTTGCGCGACTTACAGAACCGACTCATCGCGGTAATGTCGGTGGAAGAGATCTTTCAACCAGACTACCACGCCGAAGCGCTCTCTATCTGCGGGCCAGTCGATGGGCACCCGCTCGCAGCCGAGATGTGCTCCTGGGGCAAGTACTATGTGAGCGGGCCGATGGATATCATTCGCCTTCCGGCTCACCTCGATTTCCCCGAACTGCGCCAGACGCCGCTCCAGGTTCGCGCACGACTGGCGGCGCTCGGTCATGAAAATGTTGTGGGGTTTCAGACTCGTAATCCGCTCCACCGCGCGCACGAAGAATTGACCAAACGAGCGGCGGAACAGGTCGGCGGCGGCCTTCTGATTCATCCGGTGGTCGGTATCACTAAACCATGTGATGTCGATCATTACACACGCGCCCGCACCTACCTGCTTGCGTTCGAGCACTACGATAAGAAACGAACGGCATTGAGTCTGCTCCCCCTCGCGATGCGTATGGCCGGCCCTCGCGAGGCGCTGTGGCACGCGATCATCCGCCGAAATTACGGGGTGAGTCACTTTATCATTGGGCGGGACCATGCCAGTCCGGGCAGGAATGGCAATGGGGAGCCTTTCTACCCCCCTTACGCGGCGCAGACGCTTGTCGCCGAGGCCGCGCACGAAACCGGTGTCACTGCGATTACCTGTGAGGAATTGGTCTATCTACCGGAGGAGGACCGGTATGAAGAAATCAGCCGCGTCCCCAAGGGGCGTCGAACGTTTATTCTCTCCGGCACGCAAGTGCGCGACGACTACTTGGCCAAGGGCAAGCCACTGCCGAGTTGGTTTACCCGGCCGGAAATCGCGGACGTCCTAGCGACCACGTTTCCGCCCCGCCATAAACAGGGGTTTTGTATCTGGCTTACCGGTTTGCCGAGCGCGGGTAAATCAACTAACGCGGAGCACCTGGAAGCCGCGTTGCTCGAACGGGGCCGGCGCGTGACCTTGCTCGACGGCGATGTCATCCGCACCCATTTGTCAAAAGACTTGGGCTTCAGCCGAGAAGATCGCGATACCAATATCCGGCGAATCGGTTTCGTCGCCGCTGAAATTATCCGACACCACGGCTGCGTTATCTGTGCTGCCGTAAGCCCCTATGAGAGCACGCGGCAAGAAGTTCGACAGATGATCGGGGCCGATAATTTTTTCCTCGCCTTCGCTGACGCGCCTCTCGAAGTATGCGAACGGCGCGACGTAAAGGGATTTTACGCCAAAGCCCGCGCCGCGAATCTCACTAATTTTACGGGAGTCGATGATCTATATGAGCCGCCAACTTCCCCTGACATCCATTTGGATACGGTCCGGCTCTCAATTCGCGAGAGTGTGAACTTAATCCTCAGCCACTTGGTGGAGGCTGGATTTCTAGAGCGTAACGCCGCCCCATGCCAATTTGAGCGAACAGCGGAGCTCTGCGCTTTTGCACAATGACAACACGGGATGTCGGGAGCATCCCCGGCGATTCCAATGGAGTGTCGCCTCATCTCGGAATTAGAAAGTAAAAATAATTGCGTAAAGTAATATTCAGAATTTCCTGTAGTCTCGACTATTACATTGCTCGAAAAGATCATGGGATTGATTGGATCTTTTCGAGTAAAGAGTTGACCTCTGACTTAGAGGAATTCTGGGAGACGATTGACGCCATATTGGTCGGGCGCAAAACTTACGATCCCGTGCTGAAGAGCGGCAAGCCCTGGCCTTCTTACCCAGGCGTGAAAAATTACGTGTTTTCGCGCACGATAAAGGGAAGCCCTGACGAAAACGTTCGGATCATTTCGGAAGATGCGGCCGAGTTCGTCAGAAAGTTGAAGAGAAAGAAGGGCAAGGACATCTTTATGATGGGGGGCGGGGAGCTGGCAAAGTCGCTGTTTGAGGCAAAGGTTATTGACGAGGTCTGTTTGTACATAAACCCAGTGCTGCTCGGTTCGGGCATTCCGCTTTTTCTCCCGATGCGGCGCCAGGTAGACATGAAGCTTATGGAAAGTAAGAGCTTCAAAAATGGCGTTGTGTTGGTCAGGTATCAAGTGAAGGGTTCACGCGCCGCATAGGACACCACAGGCGCGGTCATCGCTGACCTTCTTGGCTTTTTGGGAATTGCCGGGAGTCGCCCCAAAATATTGGGGAGATGAATTCTCGTGTCTCTCCTATCAGATGTTCTATGTAGGCTCGCTCTTAAGCCTCCAATTTCTCAGCCTTTCGAAGTAATGAACCTGGTCGCCCGCCGCGCGGAGGCGGTGATTTTTAGCGCCGGTTTCCAGCCTCGGCATGTTCATGTTCGAAGACGGCGGTAAGGAAACCGTTCGCGTCTCTGTCAAACTCGGTCCCGCATCCGTCAACACAGTAGAAATATTGGAAGGCTTGCGCGAAGGGGATCAAGTGATTTTGTCGGACACCTCGCAGTGGGACTCGTTTAATTGGATTCAATTGAAATGATGAAAGGAGGGACAAGTGACAGGTGATAAGATCAAACCTTCTTTTCACCTGTCACTTTTCACCTGTGACGAGGCAACACATGAATCAACCCAATCAACCGCTCATTCGTCTGGAAGACATTAAGAAGGTCTTCTACACGGATGAAGTGGAAACACACGCCCTCTCAGGCACCTTTCTTGATATCTACTCAGGCGAGTATATCTCGATCACCGGCCCTTCTGGCTGCGGCAAATCCACCTTGCTGTCGATCTGAGGGCTGCTCGATTCGCCAAGCGAAGGATGCTACTGGTTGGCCGGCAAGACCGTCTCCGATCTCTCACTTTCCGAGCGGGCGCGCATACGCAACCGCGAAGTCGGCTTCATCTTCCAAAGCTTTAACCAGATCGGCGACCTGACCATTTATGAGAACGTCGAACTGCCATTGACCTATCGCGGCATGACGGGCGATGAACGAAAGAAGCGTGTCAACGAAGCTCTTGATAAAGTCGGCATGGCGCATCGCGCTAAACACTTGCCGAGCCAGCTTTCGGGCGGTCAGCAACAGCGTGTCGCGGTCGCACGTGCCGTCGCTGGTGAACCCTCTGTGCTGCTCGCGGATGAGCCGACCGGAAATCTTGATTCAACCAACGGCGAAGCCGTGATGGAACTGTTGCGCGACTTGCACCGTGGGGGCGCAACGATCTGTATGGTCACGCACGATCCGCGGTATTCGCGCTACGCTGACCGTACCATTCATTTGTTTGACGGGCGCGTGGTCGAAGAGACGGTACTCACGGCGGAGCAGGACAAGCAGGTGTTTAAAGAGAGTGGCTTGGAGGCGGCGTGATGCGGACACTTCAAGCGGAATTTCCGGATTACCGCGAACGCGCATGCGCCTGTGAGCGCATCGCCGACTTTCAGACTTTGTCCTTCATTATCAATGACGAAGGCAGCGAACCGGAGCGCGTGCCGACGGTGCGCCTCTCCGCCGTATTCTTTGAGACGCTCGGCATGCAGCTCACAGCGGGCGTATTCACTGAGTATAAGGAACAAGCAGGACGCAACGGCAAGACGCTCACGCTCAACGGGTCGAACGCAACCATCGTCGGCATCATGCCAGCTTCATTTCAGTTTCCGCGCGACGCGTAGTTGTGGACGCCAATCGCTTTCAACACGCCACAGATGTCCATGCGCCGCAGTCACTTTCTGCAAGAGATTGCGCGCCTCAAACCGGTTGTGACTTTGGAGCAAGCGGAAAGCGATGTGACGATGGTTGCGCGGCAGCTTGAGAAGCAGTGTCCAGAAACAAACACTAACTTCCGCTTGGGCCTAATGCTGCTTCCGGAACGACTCGTCGGCGAAATGCGCTTGATGCTGCTGTTGCTCGCCGGTGCGGTTGGACTCGTGCTCCTCATCGCTGGGCGCGTACGTGGCGAACTTGACGCCTGCGCGTGACGCAGCGAGGCACAGAGAGATTGCCATTCGCACGGCGCTAGGTGGGTTACAGCACCCGGAGGTCTCGCGCCAGCAGTTGGAGGAATGGTGACAACAGACCTTGGCCGCTTTCTCCCTGCACAAGCTGCCGGACGACCATTTCTTTATCAACCCGGCGACCTCACTTGTTTTCAGAATCGTCGCACAGGAGCTTTACGAGCAGGTCAGGTAGCTAGTACGCAAGCCCGTACGGAAACAGGCATGTCGCAGGAGACGGAGAACTGGTCGGATGCGCCCGCGAACGTCGAACTGCGCGAGGATGAAGCGCATGTCTGGTGCGCTTCGTTGGAGCCGCCGGCGGCGCGCCTAGCGACGTGTTTGAGCCTGCTCGCGCCTGCCGAGAGGGAACGGGCCGCGAGGTTCCATTTCGAGAAGGACCGCAGGCACTTCACGGTCGCTCGCGCTGTTCTGAGGGACGTTCTCGCGCGTTACCTGAAGCGCGAGCCCGCCGCGCTCGGCTTCACCTACAACAAATACGGCAAGCCGGAGCTTGAGCGTGCGGGCGAGAGCCCGGTGCTGCGCTTCAATATGTCGCACGCGCATGGCGTGGCGCTCTGCGCCCTGACGCGCGGGCGCGAGGTAGGCGTGGATGTGGAGTTTTTGCGTGAGGAGTTTGCCAGCCTGGACGTGGCGCACAGCTTCTTCTCGCGCGGCGAGGCGGAGATGTTGCAGGCGTTGGCCGTGGAGCAGCGGACGCGTGGTTTCTTCAACTGTTGGACGCGCAAGGAGGCTTACATCAAGGCGCTCGACGAGGGGCTCTCGCACCCACTTGAGCGCTTCGCCGTGACGCTTGCGCCGGGCGAGCGCGCTCGCTTTCTGAGCATTGATGGCGACCCGCAGGAGGTCGCGCGCTGGTCCATGTTCGCGCTGCCCGCGCCGGAGGAGAATTACGCGGCGGCGCTGGTCCTTGAGGGCACAGTTCAAAGCCTCAAACTCTGGCGCTACGCCTGGAGCTGAACGGCACTGAATTAGACGGTAAATTATCGGATAACAGGGAATCAAAAACATCCGAGGGTGCCCGTCACGATCAAGGTGCTCGGCGGGGGAATTAAACCCAACTCTGACTGTAACGAGCGGGCCTCAGATTAGCTAGGAGTTGCTCATACCATGTGGCAGGAGAATTTCGACCCAAGACATACAATGGTCATGCTCTATCTGAGTATTTGGATCATCATCACATATTGGTATCCGCGTTACGCCCTCTTCGGTGGCTCATTCCGATGTTTGTCGGCTATCAATCAGTCTCTCTGGTACGCGCAGTTATTGAGCACTGGCCGGATAAGGGTAAGCGTGGGCGCGACGCTTACGTGGAAAAAACCAGCGCAATATTTTGCGGTGTCCCATTGCCAGAGAGATGTGCGGGCTTTTTCGCAGAGGCCATCTCTCTCATGCGCTGGGGGGCGCGTATGGTCTTTGAGATTGCCTGCAGAATAATGTTTGTCTCCGCTGACGGGCCAAATCATGACATACATCACTTATAGCCCTATTCGTCATGGTCGAACGACGCCTCTCTTAGACTCGACCTACAAGCGAGGTTGAAAGAACAGGGCCAGCCGATGCTGAAAGAGACCTGGGGCTTTTGGAATACCTTTAAGATTGTCATAGGGGGAAAACTGGCGACCGACTCCAGCCGAGAACAGGCAGCGGTCAGCGAGTTACTCAGAGGAGGAGTTGACTCTGTATTTGTCGGCCCTCAAGCGATACAAGCGTTTCTCAAATTTGTCGACACTGAGGGTCTAAGGCTATCAAGCATGTCGCATGTCACGGTGGCCTGAGCTGACGACCTAATAAGGCAAATGTCGTGTTGCAAAATACTACTGTAAATAAAGATGTTCTTTGGCAGCGCAGTATAGGTATCGTGGGCGGCCTGGGCCCTTTCGCGCACCTTGAGCTGGAGAAGAGAATTTTGTCCGCGACCGAGGTGAAACTGGGACACGCCCCTTTAGATCAGGAATTTCCGCCATGGTTTCTGGCCTCTATTCCTCAGACGCCGGATAGAACTTCTGCCATCATGCGCAAAGGGTGCTCTCCGATACCGCAAATGCTGAAAAGCCTTCGGTTCCTTGAGGTCGCGGATTTCGCAGTTATCGCCTGCAACACCGCGCACGCCTTCCTGCCGGAACTACGAGCACAGACGAACCGCCCGATTCTGGACATGATAGAGGAGACAGTATGCTTCATCGTCGAAGAATTCGGCGCCGAGGCCAAAGTCGGACTGCTGGCTTCATCGGGAACTTTGGCGGCGGGCATATACCAACGTGCCGCTCGCAAAGTTTCCACACGATTACAATTAATTACACCTTTGGATTTGACGGGTCACTGGAGAACCGGCGCGGAGATACAGGAACAGATAGTGATGGGTGCGATCTTCGGGCGACCAGGCAATAACGATGACCTCAGAGGCGGCATAAAGTCCGGTGCTCATCAGGATCCTCAAATTTTCGAGACCATAAGCGCAGAACTCACTCTGGTCGTACGGTTATTACGACAACGTGAAGCGCAGGCAGTAATACTCGGCTGCACAGAGTTTCCGCTCGTCATGGGCCGAGGAATAGTCGAGGAAGTGCCTCTTATTGACCCCCTAGATGTAGTGGCAAAAGCTGTGGTCGATATAGCGTGCGGCGACCGTCCCTTGCCGTGCTGAATGTATATGCGGGAATTCATTCCCGGTACGGAGATGTCCGCTAATTTTTTATCGCTCGGCTGTTTTACACCGTGCTTGTTCACCTTCTCTTTCTTCGAGAGCTTGCGGTAGCTGGTGAGGAGCAAGCGCTCGGCGCGCATGCGCTCGCGATGCTCCGAGTAGGTCATGGAATCTCGAATAACATCCAGCACCTTCTTGAGTGCGACGTTAAGCTGGTTATGGACGTGATACATGTCCACCACAATCCAAGCTCCTGGCAGCAGACGCTTCAAAACCCAACGGTTTTTGGGGCACATGTCAATGGTGACTAGCTTGACGAGGCGGCGGTTCGGAAGTTGGAGCAGCCATAAAAACAGTTCCTTAATTTTTTTGTTGCTTGGCAGGATGTCGAGCACCTGCTTACGCAGGGGGGCAGAGATGACGCAGCACTCTCTCCCCTTATGTTGCGGGTAGACTTCGTCAATGGCTAGCTCCTCGGGCGTCTCGTAGAGCCCTTCCTTGCGCAGCCTCAGAGCTTCGTCCTCAAGTTGCTTGGCGCGCACGGTGAAGATATTTCTGATTGTCTGTTCGCTGCATCCGATCTCGTCAGCCACATTAGAAAAGCTTCAGAACAGATCGAATGACTCTTGCTCCGCGTATTCGCTGAGCCGCGCTGTCATCTGGCGTTTATCGTCCATGCCCGTCGTAAGCTGCTGGGCGGACTTGCGGCAGCGTTTGCAGAAATGACGTTGCAGTCTGTAGTAGAGGCGAACGCGCTTGCACCTGATTGGGAGGTCCGCCACGTGGTACGGGTCAGTGAACCCGCTCTTCTGTAGCTCCGACTGGGGGGCGGGGCAGATGCAATTGCCTGCACCTGGTGTGGTGATCTCTGCCATAACCACGATGTTGTGGTCGAGTTCTTTGTACCTGAGAGTATTCCAGCCGGGCAGGTTGAGTATCTCGCCCTGGCACCAATCTTCCGGCAGTTTCCCAATCTTCTGCTCCAGCCTTACCCACTTACTCGCTTTGGGGCGGCTCGGTCTGGAAGTCCTGACGATTTTTGCGCGCGGTAAGGGCACCTCTTTAACTCCTCAGATTCTGTGTAACCGCTTTCCTCGGTTGTCTACTAAGTTCTGCGGATCGGGTGTAAGTGAATAGGGTTGTGTTTCCCAAAATCCTGTGTGCGGGGCGGAGCGACTAACGCGCGGAGGGTAACATCCTGTGTGTGTCGCCGATTGGCCGCTAAAAACGCGCATGCGGACCCGGCCGTCCACAGCACCCGTGCGCAAGGACGACGGATGAGGTGTGGAAACACAGCATCTTGGGAGAAGGCGTGAGTCAGGTGGAGGGTCAATGCACAGCTTTTTACAAAGTGTCGAGGAGTGTGATAGCAACAAAAGAGAGAGCGAGGCGGGAGTCCGATAACGCACCCTCGCTTAATTCTAGAGTCACCATACTCTTGAGCCTTCGTCTTTGATGCTTCGTTGAAATACGGCATTGACTTTCCCCCCATAGAGCCTTTGTCTACAGCGGGAAGTGTGATGCAAATTATTTTGGTTGGATATGACAGTTTCAGACGCGAAGTGTCATCCCTGCGTGGGTTTGATCGGGATCTATTTCACGCGCATCAATTTCCGAGCTCGGTTAATGGCAGGGTTGAAGAGCTCTTTACCGTAGATATTGGAAGCGGGGTCTTCTCGTTTACTCAATATCACTCTGATTTATCTAACTTCTCACTTGGCTCGCCCTCAGTAGAAGCTAGAGGAGAAATCAACGCTGATTCTGAGAACAACTCGACTGGTAGTAGGAACTCGAGAGGGAGGTTACCTTGAGAGCCTTTTGCCTTAAAATCCGTCTTAATGAACATATGCACACGGTCGCGCATTAGTCTGCGCAGCGCCTATCCCCGGGCCAGAGAAGTATTCCGATACATCCCCGCTAATTCTCTCTAACTCTGTCGTCAAGAACCTTGTACTTTTTGGGAAAAATAAATCGATGGAGGATGTCGATTTGATCGCGAGCTAGCTCCTTACCTTCGTGCAAGCGAAGGAACACTAAAATTAATCCTGAAATAAGGAGTGACATTTCTCGCCATTCGTCGGGCGAGAGAGAACCTTTCAATTTGAGCGCGCCGGTAAGAGCGCACTCTTGAATTAATGGTGACTCATATATAAGCCTTTGCACTGTCAGACCGGGAATGTTTATGCCGGTAAGCTTAGAATACATTTCTACAAACTCTCTCGGATCTTTCACATATTTGCGCATGGGTGATTCTAGTTAGAGCATTTGAAGAGGTTCGGGTAAAGCGGTAATAGCATACACCTCTCCCGCACCGGGTCTAGGCTTGGAAGCTCATTCTGATTTCAGTTATGTGAAGATAAAATGGAGTTGGCCCTGCCTGGAAAGTCGTTAACAGGCACAACATCATGCGATGAGGTTACAGGGTTCACGCACTATATCCACACTTAACTCACTATCCGCGCAGGGCTAATAGAGTGAGGCTGTCTGCTAAGTTTTACGGATATGATTATCGGACGCTTTTGTGAATCCACTCATCTCCTGATGCTCACCAACTGAACTTGCCCCGATTTAGTGGACACGAAGTTTATGCTGCTTGACTCAATAATTTCCGTTCATATTCCGCCGGGCTCAAGTAACCCAACGAAGAATGCCGTCGCTTCTGATTGTACCAACATTCGATGTACTCGAAGATGGCCAAACGGGCCTCATCTCTGGTGCACCACTCGCTTCTGTCGATCAACTCCCATTTCAGTGTCGCAAAGAAGTTTTCGACCACCGCGTTATCGTAACAGTTCGCTCGCCTCGACATGCTTGGCTCGATCTGGCGCCGGGCCAGCAACTCCTGGTAATCCCTCGCTGCATACTGCACCCCGCGATCCGAGTGATGCAGCAACCCGGCGCCCGGGCACCGCGCTTCCAAAGCCATCACAAGCGCGCCCGTCACCAGACCCGCCTCAAGCGTTCGTCCCATCGACCAGCCGACGACTCGGCGGCTCGCCAGACCCAGGATGACCGATAGGTACAGCCAGCCTTCGCGCGTTGGCACGTAAGTAATATCGCCAGCCCAGACGCGATTCGTGGCGGCGATCTGTTGAGGTGCAAAGCAGCGGCCGAGCACGTTACCCGCTACGCGGTGCGTGTGTTTCGAGTCGGTCGTCGTGGGCCGCATTCGGCGGCGCATTTTCACCCGTAGCCCTTCCTGGCGCATCAGGCGGGCTATTCTTTTCCGCCCACACCGCTCGCCTTGCGCGTGCAACTCGGCATGCACTCTCGGACTGCCATAAGTGCGGCGGCTCGCCTGATGAATCACACGAACCTGCGCCCGCAGTTCTTCATCACGCTTGGTCCGGGCACTCTTGGCTCGCCGCCTCGCCGCATAAAAGCCGGAACGGCTGACCTCCAGCGCGCGGCACATCAGCGTCACGGAAAAACCCGTTTGGTGGGCTTTGATGACGGCGTACTTCATCTTGATTCTTTGGCGAAGTAGACCGTCGTTTTTTTAAGAAGTCGCGCTCTTGCCGGAGTGTCTCGACCTCGCGGCGCAAGCGCCGCAACTCTTCGTCCTGGCCGGGCGACTGGCCGTGGCCCGGAAAGACATCTGCTGGAGGTTGCCCCGCTCGACCTTCAACTTGCCGCCGCCAGTTCCGCAGCAGGTTGGGCAGGATAACCCAACTCGCGCGCCACCGCCGCTAAAGGCTTGTCGCCTGCGGCAGCGAGCCGGACAGCCTCTAATTTGAACTCAGGAGTAAATTTTCTTTTCGGTTCTGCCATGAACACCTCCATGCCCGAATATAGCATCGGGCATAATCTGGGTGTCCATCAAATCGGGTCAGGTCCAATATGACTATACAATTATAGTTGTCAATACGGCTGTGATGTTATGAAGCAGGCACCTCCAACTCACGTGTGAGCTGCGATAAACTCCTGTTGCGCATGAGATCGCCAGGGGAGGTGCCTATGACCATGTATTGTGGCGTGGACTTCCACGCTCGTCAACAGACTATTTGTTATTGCGACACGGCTGACGGCCTCATTCAGTGTCGGGAACTGCATCACGACAAGGATGACGTTTGTGCCTTCTACTCTCA
>JAIVJZ010000031.1 GCA_020199775.1 Acidobacteriota bacterium | reverse complement strand
TCCCGTCCGGTATAACCTCTCCCCTCCCTCCCCGCTGAAAGGGTCGGGCACGTAACTCTCCGCCGTCCTTGCCGCATCTCTCAAATATCCACGCCCCACTCCCGCTCCTCCCACATACAACTCCCCTTCCACTCCCACCGCCACCACCTGCATCCCTGCATCCACCACGTAGAGCCGCGTATTCCCTACCCCTCGCCCAATCGGCACTCCTCCCTCCATCTCTTCCCCGCCTCTCACCTCGTACACGCTGCATCCCACGACCGTCTCGGTCGGCCCGTACTCGTTGATCAATCGCAGCCCCGGCGCACGCTCCTGCCACCACTTCACCTCTCTGCCGTAGAGCGCTTCCCCCCCGATCACCAACCTCCGCGCTCGCACCCGCTCCGCTCCGCCTATCAACTCTTTCAACGCTTCCAGATGCGCCGGCGTCAACTTCACCACCGCGTATTCTTCTTCACTTCCAACCAGCGCGGCGGCCAACCCTTCGACCCCTGCCTCTTCCTCCAGCAAATGAACGCACCCGCCCGACACGAGCGGCCCGTAGAGACTCGTCACCGTCAGGTCGAAGCCAATCGGAGAATGAACGACAGACCCCCCGCCTGCTTCCAGCCCGTAGGCATGGCGACACCAATCCAGATAGTTGACCACGCCCCGGTGGGTAATCATGACGCCTTTGGGCGTGCCCGTAGAACCCGAAGTGTAGATGACATAGGCAAGGTTCTGTGGCCCCGCTTCGGCACTCTCAGGCAGGCTCTCAGGCAGGCTTACCGGCGCGCGCGCGTGCGCGCTCGTATCGGCAGCGAGACTCGTTTCCCCAACTTCAATATCTTCCGGCGAGTCCAGACAGATGACCTCCGTGTGCTCCGAGACCGGCAAGCCACTCCCACCAGAACATCTGGAGAGACGCCCTGAGAGCGCAGTCGGGCGGCGAGCAGGTCGGAGAGCGCGTCGAGCCGGGCGTAGGAGAGCACTTGCTCACCGCAGCGTAAAGCAGCAGCGGAGGGAGACTGTAACGCTTGCTGCTCGAAGAGATGATGGAGGCAAGCCTGTTCCGGGAACGGACGCGACGTGCGATTCCACTCTTCTACCTGCGTCCGCAGTTCCGTTTCGGTCAGGAGCGGAAGTTCCGAAAGTTTTTGGTCGGGAGAAGCAACGATACCTTCGAGTAAACGTTTGAAGTGGCCGATCATCCTGTCGATGGTGGCGGCGTCGAAGAGGTCTGTGTTGTACTCGAATGAGCCGTCCACTTCTCCACCGCTCTCGGACATGAAGAGCGTCAGGTCGAACTTTGCCACGACGCCTTCCGCGGACATCGGGACAAATTTCAGACCGGGCAATTCAAAATTATCGCCGCGCACGCTCTGTAACGCGAACATCACCTGAAAGAGCGGGGTATAACTGAGGCTGCGCTCAGGCTGCAACTCTTCGACCAATCTCTCGAACGGGAAGTCCTGATGCGCCGACGCGCCTAATGCCACTTCGCGCGTAACTTTGAGCAGTTGCCGGAAGGTCAGTTCGCCCGCTAGCTTCGTGCGCAACGCCAGCGTGTTGACGAAGAAGCCGATGATGGCTTCCGTCTCGGATTGATTGCGGCCGGCCATCGGCGTTCCCACAACGATGTCGGTCTGTCCCGTGTAGCGATAGAGCAAAGCATCGAAGGCCGCCAGCAGAGACATGAACAGGGTGACATCTTCCTGACGCGTGAGCGCCGAAAACGCCTCGGAGAGTTCTTTTGAAAGCGTGAATGGCCGCGACGCGCCGCGAAAGCTTTGGACAGGCGGGCGCGGCCTGTCCGTCGGTAACTTCAACAACGCGGGGGCGCCGGTTAAATGCTCCTTCCAGTAGGCCAACTGTTTCTCGAACGTCTCGCCCCGCAACCATTCGCGCTGCCACACGGCGAAGTCCGCGTATTGCACGGCGAGTTCCGGCAGAGGTGAAGGCTTGCCCTGCGAGAAAGCATCGTAGAGCGCCATAATCTCGCGTGCAAAGATGTTCAGTGACCACATATCGGAAGCGATGTGGTGCATCGTGAACAGGATGACGTGGTCTTGCTCGTTCAGCCGCGCCACCTTGACGCGCAACGTCTCGCCCTTTGCTAAATCGAATGGGCGGACGGCCTCTTCGGCGGCCAACCTGCGCGCCTCCGCTTCCCGTTTCTCTGCCTCCATCTCCGACAGATCGACGAGCGCGAATTTCAGGAAGCGATTGACCGATGGCCGGTCGGCGACAACTTGCTCCGGCCCGTGTTCGGTCATGCGAAAAGAGGTTCGTAATACGTCATGACGGCGCACGATCTCTTTGAAGCACTGTTCCAGAGCCGCGATGTCGAGCCTCCCCCGAAGACGAACGGCGTCGGGCATGTTGTAGGAAGGGTTCGTCGGGTCGAGTTGATGAAGAACCCACAGGCGTTGTTGTGCGAATGAGAGGGGAGTGAAATCCGATTTCTCGCGCCGATGAATTTTCGTCGCCTGCGGCGCGCCCACGCCCTTCGCCTTGAGCAGGCGAGCGAGCAGGGCACGCCTCTCAGGCGATAGTTCTTCGATGCGTTTGTTCAGCGCATCGGCATCGGGTTTGATTGTGACGCTCATGTGTGTCGTTCTCGAACGAAGGGCTTCTGTGAGATTCGGCGAAGCTGCCCGTTCGGCGTTCACCCGCTTCGTTCAAACTTTTTTCAGCGTTCCTGTTCCGCGAGCAACGCCTCCAGCTCTTCGTCCGACATCTGTTCGACGAGGTTCAGAGTCTCGGCGACTTTCTCCGTGTCTTCATGCATCGATTGAAGAAGTTTGTCGAGGCTCGCGGCGAGTTCGGCTATCGTCGGAGTTTCAAAGATAGCCCGCAGCGGAACTTCGATGTGCAGCGACTCGCGTATGCGCGAAACGATCTGGATTACGAGCAGTGAATCACCGCCGAGGTCGAACAGGTTGTCGTGAATCCCCACCTGTTCGATGCCGAGCAATCCCTGCCAGATTTCGGCGATGTCGCTTTCAAGCCCGGTGGTGGGCGCGACATAAGGCGTGGGGAGATTCGGGCGCGTGTAACCTTTCGGACTGTCGGCTTTCCCGGCCTCTCCCTTATCCCTTAGAGATTCGAGGCTGACCCATTGCGAAATCCGCGCCTGCAAATCTCCGGTCGAGATAACAACGGGCGTGAACGGCTGATGCGACATCAGACGCTCGAAGACTTCCATGCCTTCACGGGCCGTGATGCCCGTGTCCGCCGTGTTCGCATCCGCTTCTTTGCCCTCGTCACGCAGCGACCAGCCATCCCAGGCGATGCTGATCCACGGCGTCGTCCCACGGCGATTCTGCCTTCCGGCGAAAGCGTCCATGAAAGTGTTTGCCGCGGCGAAGGCGTAGAAGCCGAGACCGCCGAGAACCGACGAGAGCGATGACATCAGCACGCAGAAATCCAACTGCCTGTCGCGCAACACTTCTTCCAGCACGATCAACGCGTGCGTCTTCGGGCGAAACTGTTCGCGGCAATGCGTCAGGCCGGTCTCCTGTATCGCCTGCATGAAGCCATCAGTCTGCACGGCGGCATGGATGAGGCCGTCGAGACGACCGAAGCGCGCGTCGGCCTGCTCGACGACCGACTGCATCTGTTTAAGATCGGCGACATCGGCGCGCGCGATCAGAACCTCCGCGCCCAGTTCTTCCAACGACTTCAAACGTCGTATCTTGCGACTCACCTCTTCGCCCTCGTCGTGGGACGAGAGCCACGCTTCCCACCCGTCTCTGGCGGGAAACCCGGAGCGTCCCGTCAAGATAAGTTTCGCCTGCACGGAGCGCGCGAGGTATTCGGCCAGCACCAAACCTTTTCTTCCCAGACCACCCGCGATGAGATAGACGCCTCCGCGCTTCAATAACGAACGGCTTTGCGACCCTTCCACACGCACGGGCGCGAAAGTCTCCACCCAACGACGACGCCCGCGATAAGCCACATTGAGGTCGCGTGGTTCGGTGTTTAGTTCGGCGAGCAACGGGTCGAGCAAAGCGTCTTGTTCCGCGTCGCGTCGCGCAGGCAGGTCGAGGTCTATGCTCCGGCAAACGATGTGTGGATACTCTTGCGAGATTACCTTGCACGATGCCAGCACGGTCGCCCTTTCAGGTGCGAGCATCTCTGCGCCCGTCACTTCGCGCGCATTGCTTGAGACGACCGATAGTTGCAAAGCATCGTTGAAATTCTGTCTGGAGAGCGACTGCGCGATGAACAGCAGGCTATAGAATCCTCTCGATTGTTCTTGCTCGAAAAGCTCGCCGTTCAACTGTTCATCGGCCGGGCCGGCGCTCCACGTATGCACGATCCGCTTCGGGAGTTTGCCTTGTGTGCGCAGGTCGTGGAAGAGAGCCTCGTAGTCGGCGCGCTCGCGCGGATTGATTTTGTATGTGTTCTCATCGAGCCGCGCAAACTCTTGGCCGGGAACGACGCGGCATACGTCGCGCCCCTCTTGATTCAAACGCCCGGCCAGACTCTCGCCGAAATCATCTTCGCCCGCAAACACCAGCCAACGCTCGTTCTCTCCGTCGCCGACCGGCGAACCGGTGCGCTCCGGCAAGTGCGTCTGCTTCCAGAGCGGCGCGTAGAACCACTGCGCGATATCGGGCAATTTGCCTGTGGGTAGTTGCCGCACGACGGCACTCAGGGTGAGTTTGCCGGGCTCGATCCAGTAACGCTGTCGCTCGAACGGGTAAGACGGTAGCGGCATGCGCCGGCGGCATTCGTGTGTATAAAACCCAGACCAATCCACCGTCGTGCCCGCCATCCATAGACGGCCGAGCGCAATCAACAAAAACTCGACATCAGATTTTGCGTCGTGCGGCGCGCGCAGGGTCGGAAGCACGATTTGTTGCGCGGCCGTGCCGTTGAGTTGTTGTCTGGTCAGAGTGCTGAGCGTCTGCCCGGGGCCGACCTCCACGAAAATCCGGTTGGCTTCTTTCAGCAACTCCTGTAGGCCCGACGCGAAACGCACCGTCTGTCCCAGATGTCTCCCCCAATATTGCGGGTCGGTCGCTTCGTCCGCGTTGATCCAAGTGCCCGTGACGTTTGAGATGAACGGTATGCGCGGCGCGCTGCGTTTGACCCTTTTCACCTGCTCGATAAAGGGCGCGAGCGCGGGCTGCATCATTTCGGAATGGAACGCATGCGACGTGTGGAGGCGACTGCATTCAACTTTCCGTTCCGCGAGTTGCTTCTGCAAGGCGTCAATCGCGCTCGTCTCTCCGGCGATGACGCACTGCGAAGGCGCGTTGACGGCGGCGAGACTCAATCCCGCATTGAGTAACGACGCGGCATCTTTCTCCGCGAGCCGGACGCTCAACATCGCGCCCGCACGCATCTGTTGCATCAGACGCCCCCTCTGCGCGACCAACGCCAGAGCGTCTTCGAGGGAAAAGACGCCGGACAGGCACGCCGCCACGTATTCGCCGATGCTATGACCGATCATCGCCTGCGGCCGCACACCCCACTCCATCAACAACTGCGCCAGCGCATATTCGACGACGAACAGCGCGGGTTGCGCGAGCGAAGTCTGCTTGAGCTTCTCGGCCGCAGCCTCCGACTCTTCCGCGCCCGGATACAAGACTTCGCGCAGGTCGCACCCGAGGTGCGGCGCGAGCAACGCGCCGCACCGATCAACGTGCGCGCGGAACGTCGGTTCGTGCTCGTAGAGGTGCAGGCTCATGTTCGGATATTGCGCGCCCTGCCCCGAGAACATAAAGACGACCGAACGGCTTCCCTCTTCCTGCATGCTCGTCGAGACACGGCGCGCGTCTAAACTTTCGAGCGCGCCGGCGGCATCGGCCGCATCGCGGCAGACGAGCGTCCGGCGATGATTGAAGATCTTCCGCCCGACCTGCAAAGTAAAGGCGACATCGGCCACGTTCGCGTCCGCGTTCTGCTTCAAATGTTCGATCAAGTTCGCGGTCATCAGATCAAGCGCGGTGGGCGTCTTGGCCGACAGCGCGAGCAACTGATACGGCCTGCTTTCGCCCGAAGCCTCGATGGCCGGAGCTTCTTCCATAATGATGTGCGCGTTCGTCCCGCCGATACCGAACGAACTCACCCCTGCGCGGCGGGGCGTCGAACCCCGCTCCCATGCGGCGAGTTTCGCGTTGACGTAGAAGGGACTATTGGCGAAATCGATGCGCGGATTCGGATTCTCAAAATGCAGGCTCGGCGGGAGCATCTTATGGCGCAACGAGAGCGCTGTCTTGATGATGCCGGTCACGCCCGCCGCCGCGTCCAGATGGCCGACGTTGGTTTTCACGGAGCCGATGGCGCAAAAGCCCTTCTTTTGCGTCGTGGCGCGAAAGCTCTGCGTCAGAGCCGCGACTTCAATCGGGTCACCCAGATTCGTTCCCGTCCCGTGCGTCTCGATATAAGTGATCGATTCGGCGTCTACCCCGGCGATAGCCTGTGCCTCTGCAATGGCTTTCGCCTGTCCCTCCACGCTCGGCGCGGTGTAGCCGATCTTGGCCGAGCCGTCGTTGTTAATGGTCGAGCCTTTGATGACTGCGATGATATTGTCACGATCCTCGACGGCTTCGGCGAGCCGCTTCAGGACGACGATGCCGACGCCGTTGCCGCCGACGATGCCCTGACCTTTGGCGTCGAAGGCGCGGCAATGCCCGTCGGGCGACGAGATGCCGCCCTCCCTGTAGAAGTAGCCCATCTTTTTCAGAATGCTGATGGAAGCGCCGCCCGCCAGCGCGATGTCGCACTCGCCGTTGAGCAAACTCTGGCAGGCAACGTGGATGGTGACGAGCGAGGTCGAGCACGCGGTCTGGATATTCATGCTCGGCCCTTTGAGGTTTAATTCGTATGAGACGCGCGTCGCCAGAAAGTCTTTATCACTGGAGATGCCGATCTGGAACGTCCCCATCTGCTCGACGAGCGCGGGGTTTGAACCGATGTTCGATAGCAGGTAACTGTTCAGGCTGACGCCCGCGAAGACGCCTATCAGACCTTTGAACCTGTCGGCGTCGTAACCCGCATTCTCCAAAGCTCCCCACGCGCATTCGAGGAAATTTCGCTGCTGCGGGTCGAGGATTTCCGCCTCACGTGGGCTGTAGCCGAAGAACGCGGCGTCGAAGAGGTCTATGTCGTCCATCACCCCTCCCGCTTTGACGAACGAGGGGTCTTTCAACATCTCCTCGCTCGCGCCCGATGCGCGCAGTTCCTCATCAGTGAAGAAGGTTATCAACTCAACCCCATCGCGCAGCTTTTGCCAGAACTCATCGACATTTTTCGCCTGCGGGAAACGGCCGGCCATGCCGATGATAGCTATTGCCTCAGGCTCATCTTGCAACTCAAAATCACTCATCATCTACTCCTTAAATTCCCTTGTCGCCATGCATCAATTTTCTGTTTTCAAACAACTGTTGCAGCGACGACGCGGCCATCCGCTTCAGCGCGATACTCGTTCAAAGTTTTTCGTCCAGCTTCGCATTCTTTATGCCTTTCAGTAGTTGCCGCGCTTCAGCCTCGGACAGCCCTTGCAGCTTCGCCATCAACTCGCTCCTGCTCTGCTTGCCGCGCGACCTCGCCGTGATCGCGGGCGTCTCCGGCTGTGCCTGTTGGCCTCGCACGCTATCAATCGCCAGAGCCAGCGCAGCAATCGTCGGCGACTCGAAGAGCGTGCGCAGCCGTATCTCCACCGTCAAACGCTGCCGCAGCCTTGAAACGACTTGCGTCGCCAGCAGCGAATGACCGCCGATGCTGAAGAAATTATCCTCAACTCCGATCTCGGACGCGCCGAGCACCTCAGCCCAGATTTCCGCCACCACTTTTTCCGTCTCATTACGCGGTGCGACGTAAGTCCTCTCGGATATACTCTTCGCATAATCCGGCGCGGGCAGGGCACGACGATTGATCTTCCCGTTCGGCGTCAACGGCATCTCCCTCAGCACAACCAATGCCTGCGGTATCATGTACTCCGGCAGCCTCTTTCCAATTCCCTCTCTCAATGCCCGCACCACCTCCGCCTCTGCTACCCTCTCTCCCTGCGCCTCCGCCTCAGCTCCCATCTCTCCCTGTGTCCCTTCCATCACCACATATCCCACCAACCGCTTCTCCCCTTCCCCTTCCTCTCTCGCCACGACCACCGCTTCCTTCACCCCCGCCTGCTCCCTCAGCGCCGCTTCCACCTCTCCCAACTCGATCCGGTATCCTCTCACCTTCACCTGACTGTCCGCTCTGCCCACATACTCCAACTCTCCTCCCTTCGAGTACTTCACCACGTCTCCCGTCCGGTATAACCTCTCCCCTCCCTCCCCGCTGAAAGGGTCGGGCACGTAACTCTCCGCCGTCCTTGCCGCATCTCTCAAATATCCACGCCCCACTCCCGCTCC
>JAIVJZ010000010.1 GCA_020199775.1 Acidobacteriota bacterium | reverse complement strand
GTGGGCGGTGGCGATGGTGATGCCGCGCGCCTTCTCTTCCGGCGCGTTGTCGATGGAGTCGAAGGCGCGCACGGTGATCTTCGGGTTGTGTTTGGCCAAAACCTTCGTGATGGCGGCCGTTAAAGTGGTCTTCCCGTGGTCGACGTGCCCGATGGTGCCGATGTTGACGTGCGGCTTCGAACGGTCAAACTTCTCCTTGCTCATTGTGTGATAGCCTCTTTAAAAAAGTAATTGGTTGTGAATCGCCTGTTTGTATGGAGCCCGCGATGAGATTTGAACTCATGACCTCCTCCTTACCAAGGAGGCGCTCTACCCCTGAGCTACGCGGGCGCGTCTGGTCGGCCGCCGTCGTCGTGCGCACTGTCGACCGCCTGAAGTGTGGAGCGGGAGACGAGGCTCGAACTCGCGACCCTCAGCTTGGAAGGCTGATGCTCTACCAACTGAGCTACTCCCGCCCGACGAAAGGGCGGAGGGATGAGGGATGAGGGATGAATCTACAACTTCATCCCTCATCCCTCATCCTTCGTCCCTCAAAATCTGGTGCAGGGGGTAGGATTCGAACCTACGTAAGGCGTTAGCCTGCCGGGTTTACAGCCCGGTGCCATTAACCACTCGACCACCCCTGCACGGTTTGTCCAAATAACTGTTGGAGCCGGCGAAGGGACTTGAACCCCCGACCCTCTGATTACAAATCAGATGCTCTACCAACTGAGCTACGCCGGCACACACGGATCGCTCCGAGCACTTCCGACAAAACGCGAATAGTAACAATAGCTTCACTAAAACGCAAGCCACTGAAAGCCACTGTGCCGATTTCGGACAGAAGCACGGTCAGTTTGAAGAAATTTGTTGACGCTCAGAGTCGCCAGCAAGTAGGATTGAAATTGCTCTGTGTGGTGCGGCCACAGATGCCCGCACCACACGGCTCTCACCTCATCCCGGCACGCATTTGCGGCTACCGAAGCTACACTAAAAGCCTCTGCGGCTCGTTTTGAGCCTCGTCCGCTGTTTGTCAGCGTAACTCTTTCCATTAAATTCAGGAGATGTCCCGTGCATACCCGTAAACAACTTTCGCGTCCCGGCGGTTTTGCCGCCCTGTTGCTCGCTTCCCTCTTCGCGCTGGGTTCGGTCGAAGCCCAGACCGCGTCCGGCGACGCGAGCCGAACGCAAAACGCCGCCGTTTCAATGGCGCCTTCGCCTCTGCCCGCGGCTCTCGAAACCGAACTCAGTTGCGCCGGTTATATCGAGCACGAACCGAATTACAGCGGATTCGAGGTGGTCGGCGCGGAACAGGAGCAGGAGAAGATCGCTTACAGCGCCGGCGATCTGGTATTCATCAACGCCGGTGCGCAACAGGGCTTGAAGGTCGGGCAGGAGTTTCAAGTGGTGCGCCCGCGCGGCCGGTTCACGACGAAGTTAACACGCAAATCGGGCTGGCTCGGCGTCTACACGCAGGAAATCGGCCGCCTGCGCGTGACGGTCGTGAAGGGAAGCATGTCCGTCGCACAGGTGACGAACAGTTGCGAGCAGATACTGCTCGGCGATTTACTGCGCGGCGTGCCCAACCGCGTCTCGCCGCCCGTGGGCGACACGGCCGATCTGGATCGTTTCGCAGACCCGACGGGCAAACAGAACGGCCGCATCGTGCTGGCGCGCGAGGCGCGCGAGATGATTTCGCGTCAACAGATCGTCTACATAGACCTCGGCACGGAAGACAATTTGAAGGAAGGCGACCGCCTCACCGTCTACCGCCCCGCCGGGACGGGCAACATCTCGCGCTTCCGCGACGAAGAGGTGGCGCTGTCGGCCAACTACGGCTTCGAGAGCGAGGTTTTCCGCGGCGGCAAATTTTCCATCAACTCGCAACGCGTCCAAAACGCGAGCCGGGGCGACATCCACGGCCCGGTGATGACGACGCCGAAAGTGAAGCGGCGGCGGCCTCCGATGCCGCGCAAGATCGTGGGCGAGATCGTGGTGCTCAATGTGCAGGCGCGGACGGCGACCGCCATCATCACGCGCGTCGCGCAGGAGATTCACACGGGCGACTTTGTGGAAGTGAAATAAGCGGGATTGCAGTAAGAGTTTTGGGATCGCGGTAAGAGTTTTTAAGACCGGTTCGACCGGCGACAACAGTGCGGCCCGGAGATGCGGCAATCGCCGCATCTCCGGGCCGCACTGTCTTTTCATTCGCCCCTTATCCGGCGGGCATGCGCCCGGCCGCGCGGGTCGTGGCTTCGACCGCGCCGTGCGTCGTCGTCTTTGTCTGCGCCAGCGCGGCCTCGCGTTCGAGCGCGGCGCGCGCGACGGCGGATTGATAGAAGGCGCGGAAGTATTGATACATCGAGAGACAGGCGGAGAGCACGACCACCCAGAGCGTCGCGCGCCCGAGGGTGTAAAGCAGCACTTGCCAGTCGGTCGCCGTCGTCGCGCCCGCGCCGAGGAAATGGCGCACGGCCTCGCGCAGCTCCGGCACAGACCAGACCTGGATGGCCGGGAACGCCTGCCCGAAGTTTGCCACCGGCGGCGCGCCGCGCACGCTCGACAGGATGAGCATTGTGATCGCCAACACCTGCGCGCCCATCTTGAACTTGCCCACCTTCGAGGCGGCGATCACCAAGCCGTCGGCCGCCGCAATCGAACGCAGCCCCGACACGGCCAACTCGCGGCCGATGATGATGACGACCGCCCACGCGGGCGCGAGGCGGTTTTCCACGAGCGAGATGAGTGCGGCGGAGATGAGCAGTTTGTCGGCGATAGGGTCGAGCAGTTGGCCGAGTCTGGAGACCTGTTGGCGGCGGCGCGCGATGTGGCCGTCGAGGTAGTCTGTGAAAGCGGCGGCGAGGAAGAGCGAGGCGGCGAGCAGGTGGCGCGGCACGCCGAGCCAGTCTTCCGAGAACGGCGTCAAGAGCACCGCGACGAGCAGCGGCACGACGAAGATGCGCGACATCGTCAGCGTGTTTGGAAGATTCACACCCACCACTCCCTTTTCGTTTCATCCCGCGCGGCGGCCGCGCTCACTTTCTCGCGAATGTTTTTCTCTTGTCGCGCAGTGTAGGAGTCGCGCGCGAAAGGTGTCAAGGTTCTTAGCTCACGCACACTCGGTTTCGACGCTTTACCCGGCCGAGAGATGAAAACGCATGAACGCGAGTATTTGTCTGATTATCTCGCGCGAGGTTTCGCTATCGTGAAACAGGTCGAAGGCGTGCGGAGCAGCAGCGTGATTCACGAAGGTGACGGGCAGATTGCGCGCCAACGCTTTCATCAAGAAGCGGTCGAGCGTTTCGTTCAGGTGAGGAATTTGATCTCGCCCTGCTCTCACGATGAACAGCGGCACATCCTCCCGAAGCTCCGCGATAGACTTTCCCGCGCACGGGTTGACGAACCCCCATGTCTCGGCCGCCTCTGCGACGCGTGTGAAGCCGTCGAGGTCGAGCATGATGCCGTAACACAGGACTGCACACTTTAGACCGTCGTGCTCTTCGCGCATCAACGCAGACAACGCGAGCGGGACATTGCCGGAACTAGCCCAGAGGCCGATCCGACTCTCGTCAATCCCCAGACGGGCGGCGTCCTCGCGGACGTATCGAAGCACGTCGTCGAGATCGGCGGCGGGTTCCCGGTTCGTGTACGTGATCGCCGCCAGCCCCGAAGCGGCCATCAATCGTGCCCAAGAGACGCACGCGCCCATCTCTTTGAACTTACAGCCGACTTTCGCCTCATATCCGGGGTCGGGAAACCCGGCCACGGTGACGACGGCCGGAATTTGCGCCGCCCTCGCGGCATCGGGCGGATAGTAGATGTCCATTGTGAGAGTTTCCGCGTCGCCCGTCCGGTATGCGACATCACGCCGAACTTGTACGTCGTTTATGCCGTGGATTCGGTAGACGACCGTTTTCTTCGAGATGTGCTCTTGCTCGCTGTCTCGACTCATGTGCGTTTCTCCTGACAGAAACATTCCCGCGAAATACAAAAACCGCCGGGCAAAAATTGCCTCGACGGATTCCGGTTAACACTCCTCCGGCGGCGTTCCGGCGGCGACGCTTCCAGTGCGTCATAACTTCTTAACGGATCGCCTGCCTGCCGAGCCTTATACGCCTCCCGCGCCGGAGTTGCAATAGCCACCCGTCAAACTTGAAGGACGCCGCAGGCATCGGGGCGCAATCGGGGCTTGCTTGTGCTGCGGCGCGCGGTCGCGTAAAATGCCTGTTTCTGCGCTCCCGAAATTTTACGTCTGTAGCTACAGCGCCGAAGAGTGTTTGAAGAATGGCAATTGACCGCATCACGGTGCGCGGGGCGCGCCAGCACAACCTCAAAGACATCAGTGTCGAAATCCCACGCGACCGCCTGACCGTCATCACCGGACTCTCCGGTTCGGGCAAATCTTCGCTCGCCTTCGACACGATCTACGCCGAAGGCCAACGCCGCTACGTCGAATCGCTCTCGGCCTACGCGCGCCAGTTCCTAGACCAACTCGAACGCCCCGACGTGGACTCGGTGGACGGCCTCTCGCCCGCCATCTCCATCGAACAGAAGACCGTCTCGCGCAGCCCGCGCTCGACCGTCGGCACGGTGACGGAAGTTTACGATTACCTGCGCCTGCTGTTCTCGTCCGTCGGGCAGCCGCACTGCCACATGTGCGGCGCGGCCATCACGCGCCAGAGCGTCGAGCAGATCGTGCATAGCGTGCTCGCGCTGCCCGAAGGCGAGCGCGTGATGATCCTCGCCCCCATAGTTCGCGGGCGCAAGGGCGAATTCAGGAAGGAACTCGAAAAACTCGCGAAGGACGGTTTCCTGCGCGCCCGCGTCGATAATGAACTGCTCTCGCTCGACGAAGAGATCAAGCTCGACAAGCGGCGCAACCACACCATCGAAGCGGTCGTCGACCGTCTCTTGATTAAACCGGGCATCGGCGAACGCCTCACCGAGTCTGTCCGCACGGCCTTGAAGCTGACGAACGGCGCGGTGCTCGTCTCGGTCGTTGACGGCGAAGAGAAGATGTACTCGGAGCGCATGGCCTGCGTGAACTGCGGCATCAACGTCGCGCCGCTCGAACCGCGCTCCTTCTCTTTCAACTCGGCTTACGGGGCGTGCAAGCGTTGCCACGGCCTCGGCACGGTGCTCGAAGTCGATCCCGCCAAGCTCATCGCAGACCCGCACGAGCGCGCCGATAAGCAACTTTTCATGGGCACGGCCGACAAGCAAGGTTCGGCCTATTTGCGCAACGCGCTCGTCGCCGTCGCCGAACACTTCGGCGCGAGCGCGGCCGTCCCCTTCTCCGCGCTGCCGAAGAACGCGCGCGAGGCTTTCTTCCACGGACTCGAAGGGCAGATCACTTTCCGGCAGGGACTCTACACTTACCAGAGCGATTGGAAGGGCGCGGTGCGCCACCTGCGCGAGCGCATGAACGATGCGCCGTCAGAGAAGGTGCGTGAGGCTCTGGAAGAGTTGGTGTCGCCCGTCGAGTGCCCTGCGTGTCACGGTCAACGCCTGCAACCGGAATCGCTCGCCGTGCGCGTCGGGGGCCTCGGCATCACGCAGTACACGGCCATCCCGATTGAAGAGGCCGTCGCCGTCTTCGACAAGTTGACTTTGAACGAGCGCGAGAACCAGATCGCCGGCCTCGTCCTGCGCGAGATACGCAACCGCATGCGCTTCCTCGAATCGGTCGGACTCGGCTACATCACGCTCGACCGCCCCTCCGCCACGCTCTCCGGCGGCGAAGGCCAGCGCATCCGGCTCGCCACGCAGATCGGTTCGCAACTGCGCGGCGTGCTCTACGTTCTGGATGAACCGAGCATCGGCCTCCACCCGCGCGACAATCAACGCCTCATCGAAACGCTCTGCGCCCTGCGCGACCTCGGCAATACGGTGCTCGTCGTCGAACACGACGAGGAGACTATTCGCCGCGCCGATTACGTCGTGGACATCGGCCCGGCGGCGGGCGTCCACGGCGGACAGATCGTGGCGGTCGGCACACCGGAAGAAGTCGCCTGCAATCCGAACTCCGTCACGGGTCTCTACATCTGCGGCGCGCAGAAGATAGCTCTGCCCGCCGCGCGGCGCGCGCCGAACGGCCACAGCGTCACCGTGCGCGGCGCGCGCGAACACAACCTCAAAGACATCGACGTGACGTTTCCGCTCGGCCTGCTGACGGTCGTGACGGGCGTTTCGGGTTCGGGCAAGTCCACGCTGATCGACGACATCCTCTACCGCGCGCTCGCGCGCCACCTCTACGGCTCGCTCAACGAACCCGGCGCGTATGATTCAATCGAAGGCTTGGACAACGTGGACAAGGTGATCGAGATCGACCAGTCGCCGATTGGTCGCACGCCGCGCTCCAACCCCGCGACCTACACGGGACTGTTCACCCCCCTGCGCGAACTTTACGCGATGCTCCCCGAATCGCGCGAACGCGGCTACAAACCCGGACGCTTCTCCTTCAACGTCAAGGGCGGCCGCTGCGAAGCCTGCGAGGGCGACGGCCTCAAGCGCATCGAGATGAACTTTCTGCCGGACGTGTATGTGCTCTGCGACGTGTGTCGCGGCGCGCGTTATAACCGCGAGACGCTCTCCGTCAAGTACAAAGGTAAATCCATCGCGGAGCTTTTGGACACGACGGTCGAAGAGGCTCTCCCGATTCTCGAAAACATCCCGCAGATCAAACAGAAGATTCAGACGCTCCTCGATGTCGGCCTCGGCTACATCAAACTCGGCCAGTCGTCCACGACGCTTTCGGGCGGCGAGGCGCAGCGCATCAAACTCGCTAAGGAACTCTCGAAGCGCGCGACGGGGCGCACCATCTACATCCTTGACGAACCGACGACCGGCCTCCACTTCGCCGACGTGCACAAACTGCTCGACGTGCTCCAACGTCTCGTCTCCCTCGGCAACACCGTCCTCGTCATCGAACACAACCTCGACGTGATCAAGTCGGCCGACTTCGTCATCGACCTCGGCCCCGAAGGCGGCGCGGGCGGCGGTCGCGTCGTCGCCTGCGGCACGCCCGAGGAGGTCGCCCGCGTCAAAAAATCCCACACCGGCCAAGCCCTCAAGCCGCTCCTGGGCGACCTCACCGGTAACGGCAACGGCCACAAGTCGCCGCGCAACGGGAAAACCGCGACCACGCCGCGCGCGGGCAAAAAGATTGCTTGAAATGATAAGCGTTGGCGGGTAGCATGTGGCCGAGCCGCGCGATGTCAACCTTCATTCGCTCTGCGGGGCGGCAAGCGCGGCATCCGAACATAAGGAGAAACCCCCGATGTCCAACCATCGTGCCCGCGCTTTCGTGCCGGCACTCTTCGTACAGCTATTCATTACCTTAACCATCTCTCAGCACGCATTTTCTCAAGAGACACAGACCACGACCCAACCGGCGCAGCCCGCCGTCGTAGCGACTGCGGAAAAAGTCGCCGCGAAAGAGGAAGCATGCGAACAGTCGCCCGCCGCCACGGCCTTAACGCCTCCGCCGAGCATCGCACAAACCGGCGCGGTCAAGGCGACCGTTCCCGCATCTCAACCTTTGAGTTTCCCCTCAACGCGGACAGTCACAACCGTCGCGGCGCGCCCTCTCTTGTTTGAGGCGGCGGCGCGAAACGCGTCGAAGTCCTTCGACGCCTCGACCTTCTCGACGCAAGACACCTCCGGCGGCGCACAGCAAACGAGCGCGTCGTCCTACACGCCCCTCACTTCGGAAGAGAAGATGCGGCGCGGGTTCAAGAACGCGTTCCTCAGCCCGCAGGCATACGCTCTGCCGTTCGTGAGCGCAGTTATCACGGAGTGGGGCGAAGACGATCTGCCGCACAAGGACACGGACGACCGCGTCGCCGACGGCCTCTCGCGCTTCGCCATCAAGTTCGGCCGCCGCGCCACGAACAACCTGCTCGGCGGCGTCTACTCTTCCGTCTTCCGGCAAGACCCGCGCTACGAGCGCGTCGAGGGCAAGGGCGTCGGCGCGCGCATCGTCCACGCCGCGAGCCGCGTCTTCATCACGCGCGGCGACAACGGCAAACACCAACCCAACTACACTCGCTTCGCCTCGCAGCTTTCCTCCAGCGCGCTCTCGAACCTGTGGGAGCAGAGCACGCCCGGCCACGACCGCATCGGCACGGACGCCACCTTCCGCCGCTTCGGCAACTCGTTCATCACCGGCGCGATCTTCAACGTGTTCAACGAATTCTTGCCGGACATCAAAAAGATTTTCGGCAGGTGACATCCCGCAGGTTTTAGCAAGTCGATTCTTCAGGTTGGCCGTCTCCCCGCCGCGTTCTTGAGACGGCCAACTTCCCGCTCGAATTTTCCCGCCGGTTCATCTCGGCTTTTAGATGAACTGTTCTTCAAAGGTGAAGAACATATGTTTGACCACATCCTGTATGAACTCGTCGAGCCGATGCTCTTCTAAAAAGTTCATGTTTGAAGAAGGGACGCCCCGCCACCGTGTCAATTTACGATGAAGACCTGCGCCCGCTCGACCTCGAAAAAGTAAACACCTACCCGCTCGCCACGCGCCCGAGCAAAGTCAACACGGCGGATTTCGCTCGTCCCGTCGCAGCCGGTGCGACGCTCCGCGAGTTTCTCGGCACGCTCCCGAACATTCTCGCCGTGCGTTCGCTTCGAGAGGTCGCGGCACAGGTGCGCCGCGCGCGCTCGTTGGACAAACCCGTCATCTGGGGCATCGGCGGCCACGTCATCAAGACCGGCCTCGCGCCCGTCATCATTAACCTGATGTCGCGCGGCTACGTCTCGGCCATCGCCGCCAACGGCTCGGTGCTCGTCCACGATGCGGAGATCGCGCTCGTCGGTTCGACTTCGGAAGACGTTGACGCCACGCTCGGCGAGGGCGCATTCGGCGCGGCCGAAGAGACGGGCAAACTCCTGAACGACGCGGCACAATCAGGCGCGCGCGACGGCCTCGGACTCGGCGAGGCGATGGGGCGCGCACTTTCGCAACTCGCTCTGCCCCACGCCGACTTGTCGCTGCTTTGCGCGTCGTATCGAGCGCGCGTGCCCTTCACGGCGCACGTCGCCATCGGCGCGGACATCGCGCACTTCCACCCGTCGGCCGACGGCGCGAGTCTCGGCCAGACCTCACACACGGATTTTCGACTGCTCTCGGAACTCGTCAGGCGCATCGACGGCGGCGGAGTCTATTTGAACATCGGCTCGGCGGTCGTACTGCCCGAAATATTTTTGAAGGCCGTCACGCTCGTGCGCAACCTCGGCCACCCGCTCGCCGATTTCACCACCGCCAATTTCGACTTCATCCAATCCTACCGCCCGCTCACCAACGTCGTCCGCCGCCCCACCAGCGACGGCGCGGGTCGCGGCTACTCCGTCACCGGCCATCACGAACTCATGATCCCGCTGCTCGCCGCCGAAATTCTCTGCGGCGAAGTTTGATGGATTAGCGACCCTCCCACAACCCGGCTTCATTACAACATCCGAAACTTTTGCTTGACAGGAAAACTACAAAGGTTTAATTTCTCAATTCGTCTGAAATTGAAAGTCGTTTTCAATTTCAGACCACCTCTAAGATTTTCTATCTTTTCAAGGTTTTCACTAAAGGAAAAAATTATGCGGATGTGGTCAGTGGGGAGTGGGGCGTCGCGGGTGCTTTTCGGGGTCGCGGCGTTCTTCGCGTTATGCGGGTGCGCTTGGGGCGTGGCGGCTCAGTCGAAAGGCGTCTCATTGTCGGGGCGCGTGCTCGACCAGTTCGGGGCGGCGGTCGAAGGTGCGACCGTAACGCTGAGGCGGGAGAATCGAAACGACGAGAGCACGGCGACCACCGACGCCGCGGGCTCGTTCACCTTCGACCAACTCGCCGCCGGCTTCTATCACCTGCGTGCGACGAGCCGGGGCTTCGCGCTGGTTGATCAGGAGGTGTCGATCAAAGGCGGCGCAAGCAGCAACGTCGAACTCACCTTGCAGGCGGCTTCCCTCGCCGAAGCGGTGGTTGTCACGTCGGGCAGCATCGCGGGTATTCCCGAAGTGGCCGAGCGCATTCCCGGCTCGGTGGATGTGCTCGAACGCGAGATGCTTGAACTGAGCCGCGTCTTCACTTCGAGCGAAGCCCTGCGGAAGGTGTCGGGCGTGAACGTGCGCGACGAGGAGGGCTTCGGCCTGCGGCCGAACATCGGCATCCGCGGTTTGAACCCGACGCGCTCCACCAAAGTGTTGCTTCTCGAAGACGGCATCCCGCTCACCTACGCGCCTTACGGCGACAATGCCTCTTACTACCACCCGCCGATAGATCGCTTCGAGAGCGTGGAGGTGCTCAAGGGCTCCGGGCAAATTCTCTACGGGCCGCAGACCATCGGGGGCATCGTCAACTACATCACGCGCACGCCGCCCGAACAGACCTCGGGGTCGCTGACGCTCGTGGGCGGCAACCGCGACTACTTCGACGGCCACGCCAATTTCGGCGGCACGTTCGGCAACACCGGACTCATCTTCGACATCACGCGCAAGCAGGGCGAGGGCGCGCGCGCCCAGCACCGCACCGGCCTCTCCGACTTCAACTTCAAGAGCGTCACTGCGCTCGGCGCGCGGCAGGCGCTCACCGGCAAGTTCAACTTCTACCGCGAGCGTTCGCAGGTCTCCTACTCCGGGCTGACCGAGGCCGAATACGCGGCCGACCCGCGCGCGAACCCTTTCTTCAACGACCGCTTCTACGGCGACCGCTTCGGCGCGTCGGCCGCGCACGCCGTCGTCTTCAACGCGAACGCGACGCTGACGACCACGCTCTACGGCTCTTACTTCCGCCGCCACTGGTGGCGGCAGTCGAGCAATTCCGCCCAACGCCCGAACCGTCTGAACGTTGACCCCGACTGCCGCAGCTTCGCCGATCTCAACACGACCTGCGGCAACGAAGGTCGTCTGCGCAAGTACTACTTCTTCGGCGTCGAGCCGCATTTGAACGTCAGGCACAACCTCTTCGGCGTGCGCAGCGAGACCGACTTTGGCGTCCGCGCGCACTACGAGACGCAGGAGCGTTTGCAGAAGAACGGCGACCTGCCCAACTCGCGCGACGGCGTCATCGCCGAAGATAACGAGCGACGCAACCAAGCTTACTCCGGCTTCGTGCAGAACCGTTTTTTCTTCGAGAAGTTCACGATCACGCCGGGCGTCCGCGTCGAGCACATCGAGTTTCAGCGCGCCAACCGGCTCGCCAACGGGGGGCGCGGCGTCTCCGGCCGGACTGCGCTCACGCAGGTTATTCCCGGCCTCGGCGTCTCCTATCAACCGGCCGCGCAGTTGACGATCTTCGCGGGCGTGCATCGCGGGTTCGCGCCGCCGCGCACCGAGGACATCATCAACAACACGACGGGCGGCAGTATCGAACTCGACCCGGAACTCAGTTGGAACTACGAGTTGGGGCTTCGCGCCGCGCCGCGCCGCGGCCTCAAGTTCGAGGCCACTTTGTTTCGCATGGATTACGAGAATCAGATCGTCCCGGCGTCTCTGGCGGGCGGCGTCGGCTCCGCGCTCACGAACGGCGGTTCGACACTGCATCAGGGCGCGGAGTTTACGGGGCGCGTAGACTCCGGCACGCTGCTCGGCAACCGGCACAATTTTTACCTGCGCGTGGCCTACACGTTCCTCCCCACCGCGAAGTTCACGGGCACGCGCTTCAGCAGCATCGCGGGTTTCACGGGCGTCCAGATCACGGGCAACCGCCTGCCCTACGCGCCGGAGAATTTGCTGAACGCCAACTTCGGCTACTCGCACCCCTCCGGCGTCGACGCGCTGCTCGAAGGCGTCTACGTCGGCAGGCAGTTCGGTGACGATCTGAACTTTCGCACGTCGCCACGCGCCGACGGGCAACTCGGCCCCGTGCCCGGTTATGCGGTCTGGAACGCGGCGGTCAACTACAACGTCGAGCAGTTGCGTTCGACCTTTTTCGTCACCGCCAAGAACCTCTTCGACCGCACTTACATCGTCGACCGCGCGCGCGGCATCTTGCCGAGCAGCCCGCGCCTCGTGCAGGCCGGTTTGAAGTTCCGCTTTTAACTCCCCGGCGCGCGGCGAACCTTCGCCGCGCGCCGGAATGTTTACTCGAACATCACGCGTCAAAAACCGTGGGCGGCGAACTGTAATGTTCGCCGCCCACAATTTTTATCCGTGCTCGTCTCCACGCCGATCCGAACCAGCGGCGGGCGACGTGAGTTTGCCGTTTATGAGTTGATCCGGCTCTGCTCGATTTCGTCTTTTTTCGTCAAGGCGTGGCCGAGATAACGCTCGCGGTATTGCTGCGGGGTGAGGCCGTAAGTGACGCGAAAATCGCGTGCGAAGTGGCTCTCGTCGTTTAGTCCGACGAGAGCCCTGATCTCTTTGACGTTCAGCAGAGTGGTCTCCAGCAGTTCCCGCGCGCGTTCGAGCCGCAGGGTTTTGAGATACTTGGCGGGGCTGCTGCCCGTCTGAGCTTTGAACAGATGGCAGAAATGAAAAGAGGTCAGGTTGACGGCGCGCGCCATGTCGTTGAGCTTGAGTTTGGCGCGCAGGTCGCGCCGCATGAGGGTCACAATGTTTTGTACTCGCACGTCCAAGATGACAGTCCTTTCCGGCAAAGAGCGAGAAAAGTTTTTGCCTTGCAAAGATTGAAATTACCCGAAGCATGCCGATTTCCGGTTCGGGTTGTTCCGAACAAGGGGCACACCGCCGGGAAAGTCTTGAATTAACCGTGCGGCCATGGTGAGGGGAGTACAAAATTACTGTAGGCCGCAAAGATTGTAAACCCCGGACTTCCACGCCGGGAGTTTGGCCGCGACCGAGGCGTGTCGTTAGGCGTTTGAAATTCGAGTGACCGGGCGGGCGCAGGAGACGGCTGGAGGGCGTGCCCGCGTGTGTTATAATTCCCGCGTTCGCACACATGACAACAACATCGGAAGCGCACGCGTCTTCCTATTAGCTCAGGGGGCACTACTTTATATGGACGCAGACCGTTTAGAACATTTTCGCGGCATACTGACGAAGCAATTGCGCCAGCACACGGAACTGGTGAGAGATAATCAGCAGGCCGCGCTCGACATGATCGCGGACGACGGCGTGAAAGACAGCGTCGACATGTCGCTTCAGGATGTCAATCAGGAACTCCAGTTGCGCCTCGGCGAGCGCGAATCACAGGCCGTGGCCGACATAGATCAAGCCCTCCTCCGCATCGAAGAAGGCTCTTACGGCATCTGCCAGTCATGCGGCAAATCCATCGACGAACGCCGTCTCGAAGCCGTCCCCACCGCGCGCTACGACGCCCCCTGCCAATCCCGGCTCGAAGAGCAACAGGGACTCGACGACAACCCAACCCTATAAAAGTTTCAGGTTGCAGGTTTCAAGTTTCAGGACTGATGGTTGTTCAGTCTTTAACTTGAAACCTGCAACCTGAAACTTGAAACCTTGCCTCACGCTTTGGGGTGCGCCTTGTCATAGACCTCGATCAATTTTTCCATGGAGACGTGCGTGTAGATTTGGGTGGTGGAGAGGCGCGCGTGGCCGAGCAGTTCCTGAATGTGGCGGAGGTCTGCGCCGCTGTCGAGGAGGTGCGTGGCAAATGAGTGGCGCAAGCTATGCGGGCTGATGTTGTGCAACCCCGCGCAGATCGTGATGTACTTGTCCACCATGCGCCCGACGGAGCGGGTCGTAATGCGCGTGCCCTGATAGTTGAGAAAGACGGCCTCGTCGTCGCGTTCGGCGACGGGCGCTTGGTTGAGGAACGCGCCGCGCACGGTGAGATACTGCATCAGCGCTTGCAGAGCCGGGTCGCCGAAGGGCACGATGCGCTGTTTGCGCCGCTTGCCCGTAACCTTCACCATCTTGTTTTTGAAATCAATGTCGCGCAGGTTCAGCTTGACGAGTTCGGAGACGCGCACGCCCGTGCCGTAGAGAAATTCAAGGATGGCGCGGTCGCGTTTTCCCAGATCGGTTTCCGTGTCGGGCGTCTCGATGAAGCGGACGGCCTCTTCGATGGAGAGGTGGTTCGGGAGTTTCTTTTCCAGCCGCGGCGTGGAGACGAGTTTGGCGGGGTTCATCTCGACGACGCCCTCGCGCAAAAGAAACTGAAAGAAGGTGCGCAGCGCGGCGAGTTTGCGCGCGATGGAAGTCTTCTTTTTGTTGGCGGCGTGGAGCGTCGAGAGCCATTCGCGGATCGTGATGTGATCGATCTGCTTGAGGTCGAACTCGCGGCGCGCGCCGGTCGCCGGGTCGGCGGGGGCGAGGTGGTCGTAAAACTGGCCGAGGTCGATCCGGTAATTGCGTAGCGTGTGTTCGCTCACGTTGCGCTCGTAACGCAGGTGCTCGAAGAACTGCTCGAAGAGTTGCTCGATCATACGGGTCGCTTTTGTTGCTACAGGCTGAACGTGTAAGTGATGAAACCGGAGACCGCGACGGGCCGGCCGGCGACGAGCGCGGGCGTAAATCTCGCCTGCCGCGCCGCGTTGACCGCCGACTCGCGCAGCAGCACATGCCCGCCCTCCGCCCGCGCGGAAATCACTCTACCACTCTCGTCAATCGTCACCAGAACTTTCACCACGCCCTCGGCTCTCATGCGCCGCGCCGTCTCAGGGTAGAGCGGTTTCGGGAGGCTCAGGGCTTTTGAATTGAGTTGGCCGGCGTTGTGCGGAATCTTCGGCTCGTTCTGCGCGGGCGGCGGTGAAAGTTGTTTTGCAGGCTGCGCCGTGGGCAATGCTTCCCGCGAGGTTGTTTCCGATTTCTGTGCGGGAGCGGTTGCGGTTTCCGGCGCGGGCGTGGGTGTGGCCTTCGGCCCGCTTGCGGCTCCGGCGGGAGACGGCGCGGCGTCGGGCGTCGCACCCGGCGGCTCTGATTTCAAACCGGAGAGCGACTCGTTATTTTGCGCCGACGCGTCCGGCTCCGCTTTCGCCTCTAACGTTTTCACCACCGCCGGAGGGCTGGCGACGCGCACGTCCGTCGCGGCGCGCGCCGGGGCGTCGCCGCTCGTGTCGGCGTCCATGTTCTTGCTGCCGTGGACTGGCCTGCCGAGGGTGATGGTCGAACGCTCGGCCTTGATCGCCAACTCGCGCGGCATGGTGAGCGGCGGGTTGAGATCGGACGGCGGCTCGCTACTGCGCGCGGACGCCGCATCCGTGTCGCTCGCGCTCACGTAGTGGCCGGACTGCGACGACATTTGCGACGACATTTGCGACGACGTTTGTTGCGCGTTGCGACGCGGGTAGTAACCGCGACGCGCGCGCACACGCAGTTGCGGGCGCGTCTTGACGCGCAGGTTGATGACGCGGAAACGATTGTCGCGTCCCTCGTCGGTCGGGTAGTAACTGAGCACGTACTGTTGCGCGAGGTCTGCCGAAATCTGCGCGAACGCCGTGTCGAGTTCGCCGGAGGACTTCGGGATGTAAACCGCGCCGCCCGTCCGGTCGGAAAAAGTTTCGAGCCTGCGCAGGGCTATCAGGTCGATCAGATTCGCGTTCTCGAACACGCCCGTCTGGACGGCATAGACCTGACAGTCGGCGGCGAGGATGCGGCGCAACGCTTCGTCGAAGGTGAGATCGCTGACGGTGTCCGCGCCGTCGGAGACGATGACGAGCACCTTGCGCCCCGGTATCAGGCGCAGGTATTCGGCGGCGTGCGCCATCGCGTCCATGAGCTTGGTCGCGCCTTCGGGCTTGTCGAAATGCTCGATGGTGCGGACGAGTTTCTGCACGTCGTTCGTCAACGGCTGCACGAGATCGAAGACCGTGCCGACCGAATAGATCGCCGCCTGATCGACCGGGCGCAGCACGCTCTTGAAGAAACGGATCGCGGCCTGCTTCTCGAACTCGCGCGAGGAACGGATGCTGTCGCTGTTATCGAAAAGCATCACCATGCGCACGGGCGTCTCCGCGTGGCTGAGGCCGCCGATGGGCTTCGGCTGCCCGTCAACGCGCAACTCGAAATCATCCACGGTCAGATCGGTGATGGCCTTGCCGCGTATGTCCGTGACCGTCGCCGAGACGGGCACGAGATTCGACGTGACGCGCACGATTTCGCCGTCGTCGGCTTCGATCCCGGCATCGTCCGCGGAAGCGGCGGGCGCGGCCGAGGAGTTCGACTGTGGGCGCGGCGCGTTCGCCTCGGGCGTGGGCGTCGGCGCGGGCGTGATGCTCGGCGCGTCGGGCGTGGCGGGCTGGCCGGGGATGTTGTCGGCCGGAGTCGTGGCGCGCCGCGGGCGCTGCGTGTCGGGCGCGGGCGAGGCGGAAGGCTCCGGCCTGCGGCGACCCGACTGCGCGTGCGCGTGCGGCGAGAGAGAGAGAAGAAAAGTTCCGACGACGAAGAGACACGCCATGCGGCGCAGGAAGCGCGCGCGCGTACTTCGTGCGGCGCACGCCGCGCCGTCCGCTTGCCTCGGCGGCGTCAGCCTCCCGCGGCGCGCGGCGCATGAAGGAGAGTTGTCGCCGTCGCCGGTTCGCCGGTGTGAAGATTGTGCAGCCAGTTGTTCCACTCTGTTAATGCTCGTTCGACTTGCAGTTGATGCCGCTCGCGCTTGCGCCGGACGCGTTTGCGATCCGCTTCGGGCAGCGGTTCGAGGAGCGCGAAGGTGATGTTGACGGGTTGATAGTTGTCTGTCCCGGCCGACGAGACGTAACGCGCCAGCGCTCCCGTGGCCGACTTCGGCGGGGCTTCGACGAGCGTCATGCCCTTCAACTGCCGCGCCGCGTTCACCCCGGCGAGCCAGCCCGTCGCCACCGATTCGACGTAGCCCTCGACGCCGCCGATCTGTCCCGCAAAGTAGACGCCGGGGCGTTCGCGCATTCGCATCGTCGCCGCGAGCACGCGCGGGGCGCGTATATAAGTATTACGATGAATCTGCCCGTACTGCAAGAACTCCGCACGTTCCAGCCCGGGAATTAAACGAATCACGCGCGCCTGTTCGCCGTAACGTAGATGATTCTGAAAGCCCACGAGGTTGTAGGCGTCGGCCATCAAGTTTTCCTGCCGGAGTTGGACGGCGGCGAAAGGCTCTCGCCCGCTGCGCGGGTCGCGCAGGCCGACGGGCTTCATCGGCCCGTAACGCAGCGTGTCATAGCCGCGCCGCGCCAGTTCCTCCACGGGCAGGCACGCCTCGAACCAACGCGTCTCCTCGAAGCGTTGCAGCGGCACGCTCTTGGCTTCGCGCAGGGCTTCGTAAAACACTCGGTACTGTTCCTCGTCGAACGGGCAGTTGACGTAATCGTCGCCGCCCTTGTCGTAACGCGCGGCGCGAAACGCGACCGTGTAATCAATCGAATCGGCGGCGACGATGGGCGCGATGGCGTCGTAAAAGTAAAGCTGCCCGTCGCCCGTCAGCCGCACGATCTCTTCGGCGAGCGCGTCGGAACAGAGCGGCCCGGCGGCGATGATCGTCAGGGCATCCTCCGGCACGCGCGTCACCTCTTCGCGGATCAAGGTGATGTTCGGATGCGCTTCGATCCTCTGCGTGATGAGTTCCGCGAAGCGTTGACGGTCAACCGCCAGAGCCGCGCCCGCGGGCACGCGCGTCTCCGCCGCGACTTCCAACACGAGCGACCCGCCACGCCGCAACTCTTCCTTCAACAGGTACGGCGCGGTTCCGGGCTCGTCGGATTTCAGCGAGTTGGAACACACGATCTCGGCCAACTGTTCCGTCCGGTGCGCGGGCGTCTGCCGCACGGGACGCATCTCGTACAGGCGCACGCGCGCGCCATTCTGCGCCGCCTGCCACGCCGCCTCGACCCCGGCAAACCCGCCGCCGATAACTACGATTTCATTCATTTTCTTTATCACTCAGATCAACACACGCGTCGCAACTCTTTCACCAGCGCGGGCGGCAACTCGACGGGATAGAAGCGCGCGGATTCAAACAAATAATCCTCACCGCTCTCATCAATCACGCGGATCATGCCGTCATCTTCAGCGGCCTCATCAGTGATAAGTTGATATAACTTCCCCACCTCAAGCGAAGCCTTATAACCATCATTGTTGATACAAACCGCGTATGCCGACGCAGGATTTCTCTTCTTTTTCATAATCAGTCGAGATAGCGTTTGATCTTATAGTCAAATCGCCCGATGCCATGTGCTTCGTACCAATGAACCTCGCGAGCCTGCTCGTACCGCTCACAAGCTGCACTGTGGCAATGCCTTTCAGTTTACGCCAACGGCCTTTGCCATATTCGCGTCGCAAGCGGTCAAGATCACGGATGCTCTTACCGACAGCGATTATTTCAACCTCGTTGATTTTGCCGATGATCTTGAATTTGATCATTACTCGTCAACGTCACATGTATAACTCGTCCGGCGGAGTCGGCGAGGGTTGCGGCGGCGGTTCGACTTTCGCGTCGCCGACGTTGGTGCTGAAGCGTCGGTAGTTGCTGTATTCGCGGATCGCGTCGATGCGGAATCCGGCGAAGAGGAAGAGTTTGGCCGAGGCGTTGATCTGCTCGAAGCGTGGCAGCCAGACGCCGTCTTCGAGTCGCGTCTGTTCCAACACGACCGCCGAACCGGGACGCACCGACGCCAGCAACCCGCCCCCGACTTTGAACCCTTCGGCCAGACGCGCTTCGAGGCGCATCACCTGTTTGTCCACCGGGTCGATCCACGCGACGCCCGCGAGTTTGGCGACGAACGATTCGCCGCGGTTGGCGGGTTTGAAATCAGGGCGCGGGCGAAAATCGAAGACGATGGCGTCGCGGTCTTGGAAACGCTCGCGGCGCGGGCTGACGAATTCACAGGCGCGCAGGAAGACGCTGATGCCGACGTTGTCTTCCGACTCGCTGCCCGCCGCCTCGCCCTGCTTGCGCGCGCGCTCGGCGCGTTCGCGTTCCCGCTTCTCCTTGCGCCGGGCGACGCCCGTTTCGATCTTCCCCAACTGTTCGGCCACGCGCCGTTCTTCCTTCGCCGCGCGTTCCGGCGGGAGCGGCACGCCGTCCTCGCTGACCAACTTGAAGACGCTGCGGCCGCCCGCCACCGGGTAGACTTCGCGGACGACCTTCTTCTCTTTCTTCACGACGCCCTTGTCGTCAATCTCACGCTCCGTCTCCGTGCGCGTGAAAGTGTAATCGCTGACGCGCTCGTCCACCTGTCGCTGGTTGCTCGCGACGGCGCGCAGCAATTCGGAGATGTTCAAAGATTGGTCGCCCGGCGGCTCGAAGAGCGCGTCGTCGAGCCCGGTGTTATAGCGCACGCTGCTCAGGGTCAACGCCAGCGTCTCCGCGTCGCGCGTCCTGATTTCCACGCGGTGCGGTTCGAGCAGGCCGTTCTGCGCCGCGCGATAATCTTTGTAACGGATCGTGAGTTCGCGCGAGTCGTCTGCGACCTGCACGGGCAGTTTGCTGTTCACGCCGAACCAGTAGCTCAGGCGCGCGCCGTTGCGCCGTGAAAATTCGACGACGTAGGCGGGTTCGAGATAGTTGCCGCCGTCCGAAAGTTCGACCGTGCGCGCGAGCACGTCCTGTTTCTTGTAATCCACGAGACGACTCGCATCGAGCGCGGAGAGCAACTTGGCGACGTTCGCCTCCGTGCCGGTCAGCGTTCGCAACTCGCCGCCCCCGCCGCGCAGCCACGCGGAACGCGCGTTGGCCGCCGCGTTCGTCCCGCCGCGTTCGAGGGAGATGTCCGTGCGCGTCGAAGCCGGAAACTTCGTGAACGTGCGCGCCGTGCCCTGCGCGCCGTCCGCGCCCTGCCGCCGCACGCGCCACTCGTATGTCGCGTCGCGCACCGCGCCCCGTCGTTTCTTTCCCCCGGCGGCTTTCAAATAGTCGGCCACGATTCTGTCGGGCGAGGGCAATTTCTGCGCCCCGCTCTTTTGCGCCGACGCGTCGAGCGCGCTGCCGGGCAAAGTCAGGACGAGCAGCAACAACGCGGGCAGACGCCGCGCGCACGCGACCAGAGCGCGGAAGTTTGTCGAACACAAGCGAGCTTCTCCGGAACTACTTTTCATCGTGTGTGTGGGACGAGAAATTCGGACGGGCATGGCGCAACAATCGTTGACCCGCTCATCTTAACTTACTTTACGTTCTCCGACACAGCATACGGGAAGGGCGAGCGCGTGATAGATTCGCCGCTCGCCCCTCGTCAGTTTCGAGTTTTAGTTGCGGGAAGAACTCAGGAGGGTTGTCCCTCGGTCGTCTCCGAAGCGTCGGGCGGTTGCGGCACTTCCGCGTCCATCGCCGCCGCCGACTCCTGCTCGGCCTCCGGCTCACCTTCATGCCCCGCGCCCGCCGCCCCGCCGCGATTCTCGGCCGCCTGCCCGCCGCCCTGCTGCGTCGCGGCTCCTTCCCGCTCCTCGCCTTGTCCTGCCATCTGTCTCGCTCCTTCTCCGTTCGTCGCCCTCTTCCTCTTAAAACTCTCGGCCGCCGCACTAACCCGCGACCCTGCAACTTAAAGCGTCGAACAGAATTGTAGGGGCTGAGGACTTGTCCGCCGCCCCTCTGGTTATACCGGCAAGCGGGCAGCGGACAAGTCCACGGCCGCCACATTTATTCCGGTCTCATTTAGACGCTCTTGACGCCCGCCGCCCTAGCGCGCCGACTTTTTACCGGCGGACTTTTTACCGGCGGACTTTTTACCCGCAGAACCGCCTCCACCTGCCTTCTTGCCCGCGGACTTTTTAGCCGCGCCTTTCGCGCCCGCTTTCGCGCTCGACTTACCGGCCGCGCTCTTCTTCGCGCCCGACCACGTCGAGCCCTTCGCAGTCTTCTTGGCGGCACCCTTCTTCACACCGCCCGCCGCAGCTTGAGCCTTCCCGCCGCCCTTCGACGCGGCTTTCCCCGCGCCCTTCTTCGACGCCCCTGTCGCGCTCGCCGATCCCTTCGCAGCGGCGGACGACTTCTGCGCGCCCGCCGACTTCCGCGCGCCGCCGGACTTCTTTGCGCCCGCGCCGCCGGACTTCTGCGCGCGCGCCGTGCGACGCTTCGCGGCCTCGCGCGCGGCCTCTTTCTCCTTCTCCCGCTGGACGCGCTCGCGAACGTCGTCCATCAACTGCTGGATGCGTTCGGCCTCGGTCTGCGGCGCGTCAAACTGCTCTCCGCTTTGGCGCTGCTGGTCTCCAAAGCGGTTGCGTTCTTCCTCCGTGATCGCGCCGTGGCTCTGCGTATATTCGTACTCGTTCAACTTCTGGCCGTCGATCTTATAGTTCGGCATGTGCTTCGTTGGGTCTTTTGCCATCTCTGTTTTTCGCTCCTCCCTCTCTCGTCTGAGCGCCTGCTTGACAGCGCGCGCCTCGCTTCGTATTCTTGCTCCACAAACCCGCGTGCCGCCTTAGCTCAGTTGGTAGAGCGACTGATTCGTAATCAGTAGGTCTGCGGTTCAAGTCCGCAAGGCGGCTTCATTTTTTGCCGTATAGCCGTCCCGGTTATACGGCAATTTCATTTGCGCCTCAAATCTTCGAGCAACCACTTTTTATATCCGAACTGTTGAATGGTGTGCTTCTGGTGATGATTGGCACATAGAACACGACATTTAGCTACTTCTTCTTGAATGCTCTTGAGACCCCGGGAATTATGCACCATTGAACTTACGTGTTCTCGCTTTTCAAGCGGGTTCAAATGGTCGAGGACAAGCATGTCCGGGTCGCTCACTCCACAGCCTTCCCATTCGCATTGCTTTCCTCTGAGATACTCATAAAGCCATCTCCGATTCCTCAGGGCGTATTCACGGGTGCGTCCGTAATTACGGCGCGGGTTTCGCTTGTTATGTTCGTTATCAATAGTCTTTTTGCAGGAACGACAATAAGATTGCAACCCATCTTTTCTAGGTGAACTTCGATGGAAGTCGCTTGTGTCTTTAATGCACCCGCAACGGCAACAGTGCTTCATTATCCCGGTTACCGGGACAATACGAATCTTCGCCATTGCTCAAACGCCTTTCGCTTAACCTTGAACGGGGCGCACCTTCATATCACAGGTGCGCCCCGTCCAACGCCGACACAGTCCGCGCGCCCGACGGCGGTCTGCGCGCGGCGCGCGTTTATCTCCCGCCGCGCCCCTTCCCGCCGGACTTCGAGCCGCCCGACTTCTTCGAGCCGCCGGACTTTGAAGCGGCAGACTTGGAGCCGCCCGACTTCGCGCCACCTGATTTAGAGCCGCCCGATTTAGAGCCGCCCGACTTCGCGCCGCCCTTCGCGCCCGACGACTTGCCGCCGCCACCGCCGCTTGAGCCGGTCGCCGAACTGGCCGTGCGGTTGATCCCTTTGCTGACGGATTGCGCCGAGCGCGATGTGGCGCGCCCCTCGCGCTCCGCCGCTTTGCCCGCGCGTTCCGTCGCCTTGCCCGCCTGCCGCGCGATGCTCCTCACCGCGCTCGACGTGGACGTTGTGCCGCTGCGCCCCGTGGACGAACGCCCGGACGAACGCCCGGACTTTTTGCTGCCGCCCGGCCGCACCATGTCGCCGAGCGACGGGCTGACGCTGCCCACCGTGTCGGCTAATGTTTCGAGCAACGAACTTCCGAGGTTCGACCCGCGCTCGGCCACTTCGCCCGCGACCTCCGTCGCCTGATTGATAACGCCCGTCCCGGCGTCCGTGGCCGCGTTCGACATGTTGCCGCCCGACGCGCTCCCCTGGCTGTTAGATTGTTTACGTCTGCTTGGCATGATCTTCTCCTCCCGTGTGTGTGTCGAGTTGAATGAACTACCTTGCTCGGTTCAAGGCGAAATAAACAACCTTGCGCCCCTCAATTCCCTTTTTCACTTTGCAAGTTTTCAGTTGCCTTGAGATTTACATGATGTGTGGCGCGGCCGTCAATGAGAAAGTGTTCGATGCGGTTGCGATTTGACGACACAGTCGTCGCTAAATATGCGACGCGCGCGGCGTAAGTAACGTAAACGAACATTGGCGGCGGCCGCCTGTATGGGTTTGTGCGAACGAAACGGACGCGCGGCGGGCTTTTGCCCGCATTCAACCCGCACGCCTGCTGGCACGCTCTTTGCCGATTTGTTACGAGGACAACCGGACGGACGCATTCGCGTACAAATTGCCCGCGCGGCGTCTTTTGTGAATCAGAATTATCGAAGGAGTCAAACCCATGTCGAACCAAGAAAGCGCCACGAAGAAAGTCGCCATTTTGATCGAGAATCACGTCGAGGACAGTGAATTTCTAATTCCTTACAACGCGCTGCGGGAAGCGGGCGCGGAAGTGACCGTGCTCGGCTCGCGCGTCAACGAAAAGTATCAGGGCAAGCAGATGAAGCTCTCGATGGAGGCCGACCGGACGACCACCGATGCGCTCGCCGAAGAGTTCGACGCCGTCGTCATCCCCGGCGGCATGGCCCCGGACAAGATGCGCACCAACATGAAGACGGTGCGCTTCGTGCAGGACGCGGTCGAGCGCGGCAAACTCGTCGCCGCCGTCTGCCACGGGCCGCAAGTTTTGATCGAAGGCGACCTCCTGCAAGGCAAACGCGCCACCGGCTTTCGCTCCATCCGCAAAGACATGCAGAACGCCGGGGCGAACTACGAGGACGCGCCGCTCGTGCGCGACGGCAATCTGCTCACGTCGCGGCGACCGGGCGACGTGCCCGTCTTCACGGCCGCCATCCTCAGCCACCTCGGGCTGGAGCGGAACATCAAAAACGTCGGCCTGCCCGCCGAGACCGACATCTCGGCCGACTGGTGGAAGCTGGCCGAAGGCTGGGGCGGCTCGACGAAGGCCGAAATCGCCGATGGCCTCAACACCGCGATTCGCGGCGAGCGTTATGCGTTGACGGCCTTCGAGCATTACGCCGAGAAGGCGACCGCGCCCGACCTCGGCGCGGCCTTCAGGGAAATCTGCGCCAACAAAGGGCGGCACCTCGCCGCACTCGAAGCGCGCCTCGCCGCGCTCGGCGGGCAGGAGTCGATGCAGGCGGCGGGCAGCGGCGCGTGGGCGACGCTCAAGAGTTGGCTGCAATCGAACGACGACGTGGCGCTCATGCGCCGCGCGATGGGCGATCTGCAAACCGGCGTCGTCGATTCGTTCAACCTCACCAACAGTTTCACCGACCCGACGACCGCGCAAATCTTCGACGACATCAGCGTTGACATCGCCAAAGACGAGCAGCGCATCGCAGACCTCTATCACGCGCACCTCGCCGGACAGAAACCGGACGCCGCCGCGCCGTCCACGGGCGCGGCCGTGAGCGCGTGAGAAAAAACAGAAGGGGGAAGGGCGAGAGAAAAAAGAGAAGAGGGGAAGGCTCGAACGCCTTCCCCTCTTCTCTTTTTCTCTTTAACGCTTTTCTACTTTTTACTTGCCCCTTACCGCTTCCCGCTTGCCTACGGCACCGGGCGGAGCAGGCCGCGGAAGATACCCTGCACTTGCACCTGCGCGGCGGGCAGGCGGATCGGCGCGAGTTGCGAATTGGCGGGACGGAGTTCGACTTCGCGCCCGAAGCGGTGGAGGCGTTTGAGCGTGGCGCGCGAGCCTTCGACGAGGGCGACGACGATCTCGCCGTCGCGCGCTTCGACGCGGTTTTCGATGAGGGCGATGTCGCCGTCGCAGATGTGCTCGTCGATCATGGAATCGCCGGAGACGCGCAGGGCGTAGACGCGTTCGGGACGCACGCGCCCCAAGAGGAAGCGCGGCACGCCGATGGTCTCGCCGTTGGTGTCGTCAATCGTCTCAAGCGGTGCGCCCGCCGCGACGCGGCCGAGCAGTCGCACCTCGCACAGGCGTTCGCCCGCCGCCTCTTCGACGTGGACGTTCAAACCGAACGAGCCGTTCGTGTGGCTGCGCGCGAGCAGGCCGCGCTTCTCCAACGCCTCGATGTGCTTGGCGATGGTCGCCTTCGAGGAGATGCCGAAGTGGCGCGCGATCTGCGCGTACGAGGGTTCGTAGCCGTGTCGCTCGATGAAGCGTTGAATGTAATCGAAGATTTCTTTCTGGCGTTGGGTGCGGGGTTGCATGAATCTATCGTTCCTTTCAAACGCGAGCGGGTAAGATTCTCGCGTCTCCCGTCTGCGCCGCTTCTCAAGCGGCGAGGGCACGCACCGGATTCTAAAGTCGCCCTCGCCGCAGCGTCAAGTTATTACTCGACCTTGCCCGTCGTCATCATCGCTAGACGCCGGGCATCGCCTTCTTGAGCGGCTTGAGCAGCAGGAACAGCACGACGGCCATGACGAGCGCCATCAAGCCGAGCACGAGGAAGAACGTGGAGTGCAGCCAGCGATCCCAGAAGACGCCGATCTGCGTCAGCTTGTTGCCCATCGCCGTCGCCACGAACCACCCGCCCATCATCAACCCGCGCAGGCGGATCGGCGCGACCTTCGAGACGAGCGACAGACCCATCGGCGACAACATCAACTCGCCGAGTGTGACGACGAAGTAAGAGAGCACGAGCCACATGGGCGACACGCGGAACGCGTATGGGTCGCCGCCGAGCGCCGTGGCCTCGCCCGTCTTCGCCGCGAAGTAGAGGATGAAGAAGGAGAGCGCGGTCAACGTCATGCCGAAGGCCATCTTCGTCGGCGTCGAAGGTTCGAGGCCGCGCTTGTCGAGGAAGCCCCAAAACCAGACGAGCGGGAACGTCAGCGTGATGACCCAGAACGGGTTGATCGAGTTTGAGATGATGCCGCCCGACTCCGCCGCAGTCTCCGGCGAGAAGAACATCGTCCAGTCGGTGTTGGCGTCTGCGAAGTAAGTCAGCGTCGAAGCGTTCTGGTGGAAGACCATCCAGAAGACGATGACGACGGCGAAGATGACGATGAGCGCGATGATGCGCCTGCTTTCGGGGACGGCGTCCATCACGCCCTGACGCGTGGCGGCCTCGTCCTGATGGCTGACGCCGTGCGGCGGCGCGTCCGTCGCGGTGGCGGCCGTGTCGGCGGCGGTGTCGCCGGAGCGCGTGGCCGCCGTCGGCGTGGCGCCCGCGGCGGCGGTCAGGTTACGTCCGGGTTCGTGGATGTGCTTCTTGAACTGAAACAGAATCCAGACCGAGATGACCATGCCGCCCGCCGCCACGGCGAACGCCGGGTGGAAGCCGAACTTCGAGCGCACCCAACCCGCGACGAGCGGGGCGAGGAACGCGCCGATGTTGATGCCCATGTAAAAGATGTTGTAGGCGCGATCCTTGAGGTGGCTGCCCTCCGGGTAGAGGTTGCCGACCATCGTCGAGACGTTCGGTTTGAAGAAGCCGTTGCCGATGACGAGACAGGTGAGCGCGGCGTAGACGGCGGTGAGCGAAGAGAAGGAGAGCAGCAGGTGCCCGGCGATGAAGAACAGACCGCCGATCATCACCGCCTTGCGATAGCCCGTGACGCGGTCGGCGATGAAGCCGCCGACGAGCGGCGAGAGATAGACGAACATCAAATAGTTGGCGTAGAGGCTCGTCGCCTCGGCCGCCGTCCAGCCGAACCCCTCGTTCGGGTCGCGCAGGTACAGGGTAAACATCGCGAGCATCGAGTAGAAGCTGAAACGCTCCCACATCTCGGTGGCGAAGAGCACGTAGAGACCCTTCGGGTGTTTGTCCTCGTGTCCGGCCGTGAAGGCATTATTCATTGCCGCTGTATTAGCCATGTTGAAAACCCTCTCCTCTCTGTTCTCTCTAGTCTTCTGTGGCTCAAATCAACTCGAACTTTTTACTCAAAGCCGCGTGCGGCCGTCGTCAACGGCGCGAGTAGCGCGCGAGCGTGACGGGGAAGACGCGAACGCCCGCCGGGGCTTGTTCCGCCTTGAGTTGCGTGGCCTCGCTCAGGAGTTTGTCGGCCTTCATGCCGTAGACGGCTTCGTTCAGTTTGTTGTCGGGGTTGACGACCGCCCCCTTCAGTTCCAGACCGGCGAAGAGACCTTTGCTGCGCGAGTAGGAGAGGATGCCCGCGTCGAGCGTGAGGTTGGTGGAAGCGGACGCCGTGCGCCCCACGGGGCCGGCCGCCGCGCTCGCCTCGCCGCCCATCTCGAATTTGTCTTCGAGCAAACCCTGCACGGCCGACTCGTTCATAAAGAGCAGCACGAAATCGGTCTTGGCCGCGCCGATCTGCGCGCCGAAACTTCCGCCGCGCATCGTGAAGAACGCGGGCGCGCTCCACCCGCCCTTCAAGCGGCGGCTGATCAAACCGCTCCCGCCGCGACCGCCCACGACGAAGCCCGCCTTGAGCACGCCGGGAAACACGGCCACGGCCTCGGCCTTGTCGATCAACTCTTTCGGGATCGCGTTGTCGCGCGCGCCCATCGCCTGCTCGAACACCTTCGCCGCGTTCGCCGCCTTGCGCTCGGCCTCCTCTTCCTTCTTCGTCGGCGGCTCGCTCACACGCCTCTGCCGCTGCTGCGGCGGCGGCGGCGGCGGTGGCTCCTGTCCTCGCACGGCGACGGCGGCGGCGGGCGCGAGGCTTGCGCCGATTAACAACAGTGCGCCGAGCGCGCGCCACGGCGACGACACATTACTCAACGACGAATGCTTCATGCGTTCAGACCCTTCTCGAATTTACTTACGCGAATAACGCGACAGTTGCAACGGGAAATTGCGCACGCTTTGCGGGATGTAAGGCTTGCCGTCGCGCTTCAAGCCCTCACCCGTCAAAAGTTCGTTCGCCTTCATGCCGTAGACTGCCTCGTTGTCTTTGTTGTCCGGATTGATGACGACGCCCTTGAGTTCCAGACCGGCGAACAGACCCTTGCTGCGCGAATATGAAAGTATGGCGGCGCGGAGTTGGAGGTCGGTCGAGGCTCCGGCCACGCGCCCGACGGGGCCAGCGGCGATGCTGCCCTCGCCCCCGATCTCAAACTTGTCTTCCAACAATCCCTTCACCGCGTCTTTGTTCATAAAGAGCAACACGAAGTCGGTCGAAGACGCGCCGAGTTGCGGGCCGATGCTGCCGCCGCCGAGGTTGAAGAACGCGGGCGCGCTCCACCCGCCGGGGATGCGACGGCTGATCACGCCGCGCCCGCCGCGCCCGCCGATGAGCAGGAAGCCCGCCTTGATCACGTCGGGGAAGACCGCCACCGCCTCGGCCTTGTCGATCAACTCTCTGGGGATCGCACGCTCCGGCGTGGACATGATCTGGCGGAAAACCTTGGCGGCTTTGTTGGCCTGTTCGCGCGCCTCTTCCTGCGCCTTGAGGTCTTTTTTACTAATCTGCGCCGGGGCGTCTAAGGCCGTCACCGACGCGAGCACGCACAACAGCAATGCGCAGTTCAGTCGTCTCCAAAATGATTTCATGCTTCTTCTCCTTACAAGACCAAAAAAAGGTGATACGGCGGCGACACCGGAAGGGGGAGAACAAGCGTGCTCGCTTTCCAGCGGGGAGAAATCATTCGACTGTGTCGCGCCTTGGTTATTACGCGCACATCTTACAGGGAGAAAGGGGAAACGGAAAAGGGGAAAGTACGTAAACCGGGGGAAAGGGCCAGGGGGAAAGGGTAAGGAAAAGAGAAAACACTGCGCGGCTTGAGTTTTTATCCTTTTCCCTTTCCCCTTACTCAGAATGCGACGCTATAACTCACGCCCGGATACTCGCTCTTCACCATGATGAGGGAGAGGGCGCGACGGTTGTACGTGTAATTCGGGATCGGGCGGACGTTGCTGCCGTCGTGCGCGACGAGCGCGGGAAAATTTTTGTTGGGTCGGATGTCGATCCCGCCGACCGGCAAGAAAACCTGAGCCGGAACGTAACGTGCGGGACGCCGCTTCGTCTCCATCAAAAAAAGTGAGTTGGCGACGTGCGCGACTGCGCCCGCGCGCCCGGACGCGCGATTCTAGTGACACGTCCCCTGCTCGCAGCAACTTTCGCCGCGCAGAGCCCTGTAACCCTCGACGCCGATGAGCGGAACCATCGACAACGCCGCGACCGGGTCAGCCCACCACCAACCGGCCAGCGCGTTCAACGCCAGCCCGCCGAGCAGGATCGCGGAGAGATAAGTGCAAAGCTCGGTCTGTTTCGCGTCGGCCGTCATCGCCGCGCTCCCGATGTCGTGCGCGACCCTTCTCTTGGCGCGCGCCAGAAGCGGCATCACGATGAGCGAGGCGACGGCCAACACGATTCCCGGCACGCTCCGCTCCGGCGACTCGCGCCGCAAGAGCGAGTCGGCGGCCTCGTAGCCCACGTAAGCGGCCAGCGCGAGAAAGCAGATGCCGACGACGCGGAGGCTTCTCGCTTCCGCGCGCTCGCGCCGCCCCTCGTCCATCTCGGCGCGCAGACGCCAGAGCAGAACCGCGCCTGATGTCACCTCGATCACGCTGTCGAAGCCGAAGCCGACGAGCGCGATGCTGCCCGCGAGCGCGCCGAAGACGACGGCGGTCACGCCTTCCAGACTGTTGTAAGCAATCGTGAAGTATTCGAGTCGCTGCCCGTGCGCGGCGGCGCGTGCGCGCTCGCCGCGCATCAACCCTCCGGCCGTCTCGTTCATAACGTCTCCGACAGACCTCCGCCGCGCCCGCGCCGGGCGGCGCGGGCGCGGCGACTGCTGCTGCTGCTGCTGCTGCTACTACTACTGCGCCTGTCCATACTGCGCGATGATGCGCTCGCGTATCTGCGCCGGGCTGAGTCGTTCCTCTTTTTGCAACTTGTAGGCGAGCAGAGCCTCTTCGACGCAGACGGCGCAATGCGCGGCATGGTCATCGACGAAGCAGGTCTGCAAACTCTTGTGGCCGAAGCCCTCGTCGCAATGGCAATAGCAAGGCAGTTGCGCGATGGTCTGCGGTATCTCTTTGACGGCCGCGTAAGCCATCTTCGTCATGCCCGTAAACTGCGACGCCGGGAGGACGGGCGGCAGGTTCTTCAAGTCCGCGGCCGTCGCGGCGAAGCGCGGTACGCGCCCCGGCGCGCCGTGCGAATGACCTTCGTGCGAGTCGGCCGCCGTCTTTGTTTCGCCCGCGCCGTGCGCGACCTGCGGGGCGATCTGCGGGTTATGCGGCGGCGACGACGGCTGCTGCGGCTGCGCGCGGGCGGGCGCGGAAGCGGGCGGGCGCGTTGACGACGCGGCCTGTTCCGACGACGCGCCGCCGCACGCCTGCAACATTAACGCCGCCGCGAACAACAGGCCGCACGCGAGCGCGAGGTTGATTTTGTTAGATGCCTTCATGTGAATCTGTCTCCTTCAAGCTATCGAAGCGAAAATGGCTGACGCGTTTGCTTGCGTGGCGCGGGCTTCCGTTTAGGCGTGGCCTTTGGTTTGGGCGCGGCCTTCTTCGGCATGGTGTGCCCTTCGTGGCCGCCGTGCTGGTCGTGTTGCGCCCATGCGCCCGCGCTCGCGGTGAGGAGGGCGACGACGAGCGCGAGCGGGCGTAGGAGGCACGCGCGCAAGTTCAAGTTGCTGTGTAAAAGTTTTAATAAACGCATGTCTAACCTCTCAAGAGTCCTTTGGATTCGAGGGGGGCACATGCCGCGCGGCGCGCATCCGATCAATTATTTTGGATTGACGCGGGGACAGTGTGCGCGCTTCCGTCCAAAAAACTTTCGCGCAGGCGCGCGGACGGAAACGTTCGAGAGACGTTAGATGAGAAAGATGCTGATCAGAACGTGGCGACGCTCAGGCGACGAGGGCGGCGCATGCCGCGAGGGCGCGAGGTGCGAAACGTCGAGCGTGACGGGCGTGAACAGTCTGCTCGCGCCCTCGCGGCACGCGCCGCCCTCGACGCGCTTGACCTTGTTCTGTTCGGGCGCGACGACCACGGCCGTCGCCGGAGTTTTACCTGATCCGCCCGCGCAACATGGGGCGCGGGACAACCCGCCCGCGCCGAGAGACGCGCCGCCGATTTCAGGCGTCGCAGAAGCCTCCGCGCCGCCGCAATTCATCCCGGCGTGCGATTCGGCGGCCTGCGCGTGTGTGGTTGAATTTTCGTGCGAAGCGTCGTGCGAAGTTTGCTGCGAGCCGGAGTGGTGCGTGTTCGACTCGCCGATTTTAGCGCGGCAGCAGTCATGTTCGTCGGGCGCGGCGGGCGCGCTCGCGTCGTGCATGCACCACGCGGAAGCGGCGGCCAACGCGCTGCCCCACACGCCCGCCGTGAGCGTGAGAAGCATGCCGAAAATGAGTGCCAATCGTCGCATAATCTCGCAGGGTTTTCCGATGCCTGCCTTCGATCTCCGGTTGCCGTCAATTTAGCACGAACGCTCTCGGCCGCGCTAATTTGCCGCGACCCGAAAACGCGCGACCATCTCAACCGTCGTAGACGGAGAGTTGCCTCAATCTTCCACGATCAACTTGCCGCGCACCATATTCATGCCGCAGTTGAACGTGAACGTGCCCGCGCGCTCCGGCGTGAAGCCGATGCGTGTCGTCTTGAACGCGGGCAGCATGCGGCTGATCCCGAAGTCGCCGAAGACGACCTGCTCCGTACAAGAGTTGGTTTCGTCACGGTAAAAGTCGAGTTCGACGGGCGCGCCCCGCTTGACGACGATCACGTCCGGCGTGTAGCCGCCCTTGACCAGCACGCGCAAACGCTGCGCGCCCGCCGCCGTCACGCTCGCCGCCGCCCGCACGCCTTCGCCCGCGAAAAAGTACCAGAGCACGAAGGCGATTAAAGCGATGCCCGCCACTAAGACAATTATCTCCGACGTGTCCATGTTCAGCCTCCAATCAAGCCGACGTTGCAAACCACCCCGCACGCCTTTCTTTCCTTTGCGCCTTTGCGCCTTTGCGTGAAAACCAGTCTCTCGCAAAGGCGCAAAGAAAGACGAATCACAGCCGGAAGCGTCTGAGCCGCAGGCTGTTTGCGACGACCGAGACGGACGACAGAGCCATCGCCGCGCTCGCCACGACGGGCGAGAGCAGCCACCCGGTGAACGGGTAGAGCGCGCCCGCCGCGAGCGGGATGCCGAGCGTGTTGTAGACGAACGCCCAGAACAAATTTTGCCGGATCACTTTGATCGTCTGCCGCGAGAGCGCGATGGCCGTCACCACGCCGTGCAGGCTGCCGCGAATCAAAGTGATGTCCGAGGCTTCGATGGCAACGTCCGTGCCCGTCCCGATGGCGATGCCGGTGTCGGCCTGCGCGAGCGCGGGCGCGTCGTTAATCCCATCGCCCACCATCGCCACGCGTTGGCCCGCGGCCTGCAACTTTTTCACTTCCGCGGCCTTGCCCTCCGGCAACACTTCGGCCAGCACGCGCGTGATGCCGACTTCGCGCGCCACCGCTTCGGCCGTCCGGCGGTTGTCGCCCGTCAGCATCACGACTTCCAGCCCCAGCTTACGAAGCGCGCCGACCGCCGCCTTCGAGTCCGCCTTGATCTCGTCCGCGACTCCGAGGACGCCCGCCGCCGCGCCGTCAACGGCGACGTAGACGGCCGTCCGTCCCGCCTCCGTCAACGCGTCCGCGCGCTCCCGCAAATCCTTCGACTCGACGCCGCGCTCCGTCATCAACTTGAGATTGCCGAGCAGCACGCGCCGCCCCCCGACTTCCGCCTCGACGCCGTGACCGGCGCGCGCGTTGAACGCGGAGGCGTTCGCGAGTGTGAGCCCGCGTTCCTGCGCGCGCCGCACGATGGCCTCGCCGAGTGGGTGCTCGCTGCCGCGTTCGGCCGAAGCGGCGAGGCGCAGCAGTTCGTCCTCGTCGAACGCGCCGACGGCCGACACGTCCGTCACGACGGGCTGCCCCTTCGTGAGCGTGCCCGTCTTGTCCAACACGATGGTCGTCAGGCGATGCGCCGTCTCCAGTGCCTCGCCGCCTTTGACGAGGATGCCGTGTTCCGCGCCGCGCCCCGTCCCGACCATCACGGCGGTCGGCGTCGCCAGCCCCAGCGCGCACGGGCACGCGATGATCAGCACGGAGACGAAACTGACGAGCGCGTAGCTCAAGCGCGACTCCACGGGCGCGGCGATGAACCACACGACGAACGCCGCAATCGCGATGCAGATCACGATGGGCGTGAAATAACCGCTCACCACGTCGGCGAGACGGGCGATGGGCGCGCGTTGCCCCTGCGCCTGTTCCACCATTCGGACGATCTGTTGCAAGACCGTCTCGCTCCCGATCTTCGTCGCGCGAAATTTGAAACTCCCCGTCCCGTTGATGGTCGCGCCGATCACTTCCGCGCCCGCTGTCTTCTCGATGGGCATGCTCTCGCCCGTCAGCATCGACTCGTTCACCGCCGATGCGCCCTCCGTCACCACGCCGTCAACCGGAATCCGCTCGCCCGGCCGCACGACCAACACGTCGCCGACCCCCACCTCTTCGATGGGCACATCAACTTCTCTCCCCCCTTCGCGGACGACGCGCGCCGTGCGCGGTTGGAGTCCCATCAGACGCTTGATCGCGTCGGAAGTCTTGCCGCGCGCCCGCGCTTCGAGCAGACGCCCGAGGAGGATGAGCGCGATGATCACGCTCGCCGCCTCGAAGTACACGGGCGCGACGGTCATCACGCCGCCGCTCATGCCCGGCATCGTCGCCGAATGATCCGCGACGACAAGCTGCGGCGCGACGGTCACGACGAGCGAATAGATGAAGGCCGCGCCCGTGCCCGTCGCGATGAGCGTGTTCATGTCCGCCGCGCGATGTTTGAGCGCGACCCACGCGCCCTGATAGAAAGGCCAACCGCTGTAGCTGATGACGGGGAGCGTCAGGACGAGTTGCGCCGGGTTGATCCAAGAGACGTTGAACATCTCGATGCGCCCGTGCGACATCGCGACGAGAAGCACGGGCGCGGAGAGCACGGCGGCGACGAGGAAGCGGCGACGCAGTTGCGTCTGCTCCTCGCGCGCCGCCTCCTGCTCCCTCTCCGCCGCTCCTGCTTCCGCCGCGTCGCTCGCGCCGTAGCCGATCTCTTCGACCGTCCCGATCAGGCGTGACGGCGCGGTCGCGCGCGGGTCGTATTCCACGGTCGCACGCGCCGTCGCGAAGTTGACGTTCGCGCTGCGCACGCCCCCGGCGTTCGTGAGCCTGCGTTCGATGCGACGCGCGCAGGCGTTGCAAGTCATGCCCGTGAGCGACAGGTCAACGCGCTCGCTATTGTTCGCGCCGCCGTTCGCGGGCGCGTCCGTGTCGGCGTTGGCGTGCGCGGCGTGCGTGGCGGCCGTGGCGGCGGGCGCATCGTTGGTCGCGCTCGTGGCCGCACCGCCGATAGACGCCTCGCCGGTCGCCGGTTCTCTGGTTATGGTCGTGTTCATTTTCGTTTCCCCCGGTTCGCATTTTTGCGCGCGGGCGCGTGTGTCGTCGCCGCCGTCGAGGGTGCGTGGACGTGGCTGTGTTCGATGAGGCCGCAGAATTGTCCTTCTTCGATGCCGCGCTCGTCCCAGTCTTCCAGCGTGCGCGCCAGTTCGTTGCGGTAGCGGCGCAGTTCGCGCAGGCGCGCGTCCAGTTCCGCCAGCTTGCGCCGCGCCGCCTCTCGCACCTCGACGCAGGGGGCTTCGCCCCGCCCGCGCATCTCTAAAATCTCCGCGATCTCGTCGAGCGAGAAGCCGATTGCCTGCGCGCGTTTGATGAACGCGAGGCGTTCGAGCACCCCTTCGTCGTAGGCGCGATACCCGGAGGCCGTGCGCGCGGGGCGACCCAAGAGGCCGCGCCGCTCGTAAAAGCGCAACGCCTCGACGCTGATGCCCGTCGCTTCCGCCACCTCGCCGATCCGCAAGGTGCGCCCCCCGGTTCCACGCTCAAATTGTCTCGACCTGTTCAACATGGCTACATTGTAAACCCTGTAGCGAACTACAGAGTCAAGCCCCTGTGAAAAATATTTTTTGACGGTGCATCACGGGCGGTGATTTGACCGCGCCACGCTAACAGTGCGACGATGCCCGAAATAATTTTTCACGCTAGTCGTGCTGCTAAAGAGGAGGTTGAAGATGTCAATTGACCCGGATAAGGTGACGACGCAGGAGGAGACGGGCGAGCCCGCCGCGATAGACGAAGTGGAGGGACGCGTTCAGGCGGAGATGAAGATCGCGGAAGGCCGCGCCAAGGAAAGTGTCGCGCAGGGGTTGCAGGATAAGGAACTCGAACGCGAAGGACGCGCGCTTCAAGCGGAAGGCGAACGCGAGTTGGAACATGAGCGACAGCAGACCAACGAGGCGGAAAGCGGCCACGAGTGAGCGGCGCAAGTTTGCTCTCGCGGGAATTTTGCAGGTCGTTGGCCTGTTAAAGAGCAGAGGCAGCCGGCACGCGTTTGAACGTGCCCGGCTGCCTCTGCTGCTTTTAATATCCCGCCTGCCCGCGCCGCTGACGAAGCGGTCGCGTCTCTAGCGTCCGCCCGCCGCCGAATTGCCGAGAGCCTGATCGGCGATCTGGCGCACCATCACCGCCACCTGCGGGCTGTAGCCGACAAACTTCTGGATCAGGTTTCCGTCCGGCCCGAGCACGTAGGTCTGCGGGATGCTGTAGCGCGGCGCGAGGAAAGCCTCCCACCCCTGCGCGTCAACCCACACAACCTTGTAATTGATCTTAAACTCCTTGACGAACTCCTCGACCGACTCGGCCGTGTTTCGCTCGTCCTCCGACGTGATGCCGAGCACCTCGACGCGCCCCTGATAGTCTTTCTGTATCTCGATGAAATCGGGAATCTCGCGGCGGCACGGCCCGCACCACGTCGCCCACAGATTCAGCACCACGACCTTGCCTTTCAGCTCGGACAATTTCAACGACTGCCCTTCGAGCGTGGTCATCGAGGCGTTGAACAGTTCGTCGGGCAAAGGCGTCGGCGACGACTGCGCGGGCGGCGGCTGTTGTTGGGCTTGGCGCGGCGGGGCGTTGGCGACGGATGCCGCGGGCGGCGTCGGCGAAGCGGCGGCCTTGCTGCCCACGCGCGAACTGTCGGTCGGGTTGCAACTCGCAGACAACGCCACGGCCAACAGCGAGAACACGAGCGCGGCCGATGCGAGGCGCGCCCGCGTCCAGATTTTCTTCTCCGGCGCGCGCGCCGGTTGCTCAGAGGTCATGCGAAAATAACATCCTTCGGGTTGACTAAAATCACCATTCGGTAATTCATAGACTAAAGCATGGAGCGGTATTTGTCAGTCGCCCGTCGTCGGTCGCCGGTTGGCTCGCGAGTCACGCGTTAGCCGCTATTGATTCGACCGGACAACCGACGACGGGCGACTGACAGTTTTTAACGAACTACTATGTTGACCAGCCGTTGCGGCACGACGATCACTTTAACGACCTGACGGCCTTCCATGTGCGCGCGCACTTTTTCGTCGGCGAGCGCGGCCTCGCGCAGTTCGTCTTCGGGCGTGTCGGGTGTGGCCTGAATGCGCCCGCGCAGTTTGCCGTTGATCTGCACGGGGATTTCCAGAGCCTCTTTGCGCGCCAGTTCGGCGTCGGCCACAGGCCAGCGCGCGCCGCTCCCCAGCAGGCCGCCCGCGTGCCCCAAAGATTCCCACATCTCCTCGGCCGCGTGCGGCGTGAACGGCGCGAGCATCAGCACCAACGCCTCCAAAGCCTCGCGTACGGCGAACCTGTCACCCTCTGTTGCCGCAGCGGGCGTAACATCGAAGTCGCCTAAAGCGTTTAACAACTCCATCAACGCGGCGATGCTCGTGTTGAAGTGCAACTCCGAGAAGTCCTGCGTGATGCGCGCGATGGTCTGGTGCGTCTTGCGCCGCAGGGCGCGCGCGGCGTCCGAGAAATCTCCCGCGTCCGGCGTGATGCCGGGCGCACCCGTCGCGCCTGTCAGGTCGTCGCGCCAACGCCAGAGGAAGTTGTAGACTCGGCGCAGGAAGCGCACCGCGCCTTCGATGCCCGTCTCCAGCCAGCGCAACTCGTTTTCGGGCGGCGCGGCGAACATGACGAACAGGCGCACGGCGTCCGCGCCGTAAGCCTCGATCATCTCGTCCGGGTCGACGCCGTTGCCCAGCGACTTCGACATCGCCTTCCACTCGCCCGTGCCCTCGACGACGTTCGTCACCATGCCCTGCGTCAACAAATTCCGCACCGGCTCGTTGAACGTCACCAGCCCGATGTCGCGCATCATCTTCGTCCAGAAGCGCGTGTAGAGCAGGTGCATGACGGCGTGCTCGATGCCGCCGATGTACTGGTCAACCGGCGTCCAGTAGGCGGCGCGCGCGGGGTCGAACGGCGCGGCGTCGTTCTGCGGATCGCAGTAGCGGAAGAAGTACCACGATGAATCGACGAACGTGTCCATCGTGTCAGTCTCGCGCCGCGCCGCCCGCCCGCACTTCGGGCAAGACGTGTTGACGAACTCCTCGTTGGTCGCCAGCGGCGACTTGCCCGCGCCCGTAAACTCCGCGCGCTCCGGCAACAGGATCGGCAAGTCCGCTTCCGGCACGGGCACGATGCCGCAATCGTCGCAGTAGACGATGGGGATCGGCGCGCCCCAGAAGCGTTGGCGCGAGATGCCCCAATCGCGCAGGCGATACGTGACCGCGCCGCCGCCGAACTTTTTCTCTTCGGCGTAAGCGGCCATCTCGCGCAACGCGTCTTGCGACAGTTTGCCGCCCCACTCGGCCGAGTTCACGAGGATGCCGTAGTCCGTGAAGGCGTGCGGCATCGCGACGGATTGATCCAGCCCCGCCGCCTCCGTGTGCGGGATCGACTCCTGAGCGTGCGAGATGCGTTCGATCACGCGGCGCACGGGCAGAGAGTATTTCTGCGCAAACTCGAAGTCGCGCTCGTCGTGCGCGGGAACGGCCATCACTGCGCCCGCGCCGTATTCGATGAGCACGTAGTTTGCCACCCACACCGGCAGTTGCTCGCCGCTGAAAGGATTGACGGCGAACAGCCCCGTGTTGACGCCCTCCTTCTCTTCCTCTTCGCCCGGCGCATTCCCGGCGCGACTGGCGCGCTCCGCCTTGATGCGCGCGACGAACGCCTTCACGCGCTCCTTCAAAGGCGACTCTTCCAGTTCATTCAACAACGGGTGCTCCGCCGCGACGACGATGGCCGTCGCGCCGTAGATGGTGTCGAGGCGCGTGGTGAAGACGCGCACCTTCGCCGCGCTGTCTTTGACGGGGAAATCCACGTACGCGCCGACGCTCTGCCCGATCCAGTTGCGCTGCATCGTCAGCACGCGCTCCGGCCAGCCCGCCTCGATCTCTTTCATGTCGGCGAGTAGGGCTTCGGCGTACTCGGTCGTGCGAATGAACCACTGTTCCAGATCGCGCTTCTCGACCGGAGTCCCGCAACGCCAGCACACGCCGCCCGACGACTGCTCGTTCGACAACACGGTCTCCTCTTTCGGACACCAGTTGATCGGCGACGTGCGGCGGTAGATCAAACCGCGCTCCAGCATCTTCAGGAAGAACCACTGATCCCACTTGTAATACTCCGGCCGGTGCGCGGCCATCTCGCGCCGCCAGTCGAAGCTGATGCCGATGCGTTTGAACTGCTCGCGCATGTGCGCGATGTTCTCTTCCGTCCACTCGCGCGGCTGCACGCCGCGTTTAATCGCGGCCTGTTCGGCGGGCTGCCCGAAGCTGTCCCAGCCAATCGGGTGCAGCACGTTGAAGCCTTGCAGACGCTTGTGCCACGCCAGCGCGTCGCCGATTGAATAGTTGCGCACGTGCCCCATGTGCAGAAAGCCGGACGGGTAGGGCAGCATCTCCAAACAAAAAAACTTCGGCCGCGCGTCCGTGTCGTCGCCGGGTTCGACCTCAAACGCGCCCGTCTCCGCCCACACGCGCTGCCACTTCTCTTCGATCTTTTCCGGGAAATATTTTTCGTCCATAAGTCACACTCTTCTCCCTTACGTTACCTCAGACACCGGACGCGCGCGAAGCCGCAACAGGGGCTTGCAGCCTCCGGCTCATACATTCTCGATTGGTCGCTTTGGTGAAGTCTCGCCGCGTCGAACCTACCCGCGCGCAAAATCAGGCGCGGTCGCCGAGCGGCGCCGTAAGGAGGAGTTTGGTTGGTTTAACGAAACTGATCATGAACATCGTGCTAACTTTCATTGCGCGAACTGCCGCCATGTTAGCGCAACAGGCCGCCACTTGTCGAACAACTTTTCTCGCCGCCCGACGGGTCGCCCGCCTGCTCGTCCGAGACAAACGCGCGAAGCATCGCGAGGTTGCGCTCGTCGTCGCCGATTTCGTCGAGCGGCGTTTCAAGGATGAACGCGGCGTGCGAGAGTTTCGGGTGCGCGGCGACGCGCGCCAGCGGCTCGCGGCCGATGTGGCCGAGGCCGATGTGCCAGTGCCGGTCAACGCGCGAGTTGTAATCGGCCTTCGAGTCGTTGAAGTGAACGGCGCGGACGTTCGCCGTGCCGACGTTTCGTTCGAGCGCGTCGAAGGTGGCCGAGAGGCCGTCTTCGTCGCGGAGGTCGTAACCGGCGGTGAAGGCGTGCGCGGTGTCGAAGCAGACGCCGAGATTCAAGTCGGAGCAGGCGGCAATGATGTCGCGCAGGTGCTCGAAGCGATGCCCGATGCACGCGCCCTGCCCCGCCGTATTTTCGAGCAGCACGCGAAACGCGGAGAGGTCGAGGCCACGGCAGGCGGCGCGCAAACTCTCGGCGCAGGTGCGGATGCCGTCCACCTCGCACGCGCCCCGCGCTGCCCGGATGCACGATCAGATAATCCGCGCCGAGCACGAGGCCGCGCTCCACCTCTTCGCGAAACGAGGCGACTGACTTCTCGCGGATCACTTCGTCGGCGGCCGCGAGGTTGATCAAATAGTTGGCGTGAATGACGACGGGCGCGATCCCCGTCTCGCCCCGGACGCGCTTGAAAGTTTCCACCTCTTCGCCCGTCAACTCTTTCGCTTTCCAGCCGCGCGGGTTGCGCGAAAAGATTTGCACCGTGTCGCAGCGAAGCGACTTCGCTTTAAGTAAAGCGTTCTGCAAGCCGCCCGCAATCGGCGCGTGGAAACCGATGCGCGGCGTCTGCTGCGCTTGCGCGCGGGAAATTTCCCCCTGAACTTGAGAGGCCATTCTATTTCCCCGTGCTCCCTGATTGACCGCCCGTCGGGCGTTCCACCTCTTCCATCACGCGCAGCATGTTGCCGCCGAGAATCTTGTCGATGTCGCTTTCCGAATAGCCGCGCCTGAGCAGTTCGGCGGTCAGGTTCGGGAAGTCTGCGACGGTCGAGAGGTCGTGCGGGACTGACTGGATGCCGTCGAAGTCGGAGCCGACGCCGACGTGATCGACGCCCACGAGTTTAACGATGTAATCGATGTGGTCAACGACGCGCGCGACGGAGACGGGCGGCAGGCGTTTCGCATATTCGCGTTCGCGCACGCGGTCGCGCGCGAGTTTCTTTTGCGCGGGCGTGCCGTTGGCCGTGCGTGAAGCCTCTGCGACGAGCGGCGCGATCTCCGCGTCAACTCGCGCCTGCGCCTCCTGCCAACCCGGCTCGATGAAGCGCGGGTAGAAGACGACGGCGCAGAGGCCGCCCGTGCGTGCGAGCGCGCGCAGTTGATCGTCCGTCAGGTTGCGCGGGACGTTGACGATTGAGCGGACGCCGGAGTGTGTGGCGATAACTGGCTCCGTGGAAGTCTCGACGATGTCCCAGAATGTTTGATCCGAGACGTGCGACACGTCGACCATGATGCCGAGGCGGTTCATCTCGCGGATGACGGCGCGCCCGAACTCGTTCAGGCCGCGCGTCTCGCCCGCCGCGTCGCCCGACGAGCCGGCCCAACTCAGAGAGACAGACCACGCGGGCGACATGTAGCGCACGCCGAGGCGATAATACTTCTCCACGTTCTCCAGCCGCTCGTCAATCGCGTAGCCGCCTTCGAGACCCATCAGCGCGGCGAGTCGCCCGGCGGCGGCAATGCGTCGAATGTCCGCGGCGGTCGTCGCCAGTTCCCACGTCTCCGGGTGCTGTTCGGCGAGCGCGCGCACGGCCGCGATCTGTTTGTCCGCGCGCTCGACGGCGGACTTCCCGCCCCCGCCGAAGTATTGCGGCTCGACCCAGATGGAGAAGAACTGCGCGTCGAGCCCGCCTTCCTTCATGCGCGGCGCGTCGAGGTGGCCGTCTGCGAGGCGCGTGTTAATGTCCGCGCCTTCGTCAATCATGCGCTGCACGGTGTCGGCGTGCATGTCGATGAGAATGGCGCGCGCGTGCATTGAGCGCGGGTCGTCGCCGCCGCCTTTGACTTGGGAAGTGGCGACGGGTTGTGTCGGGGCGTCTGAGTTTTGCGACATGCGGCAACCTTCGAGTGCGAACGTGGCGAACGTGACGACCGCGGCGAGCGCGAGAGCCGGCAGCATGACACTTATTCGTCGGTCTGGCATCGCTCGTCCCGTTCGTCGCCCGGCGCGGAATCTCGTCTCTAACCAATGTTTATAAAGACAACAAAGATGGTATGTCGCGCGGGCGAAAAGAAGCAAGGGGGCGCGCTTGCAAGCCGCGCCGGTTTCTTGCTATTGTGCGGTTTAATCTGCCGCGCGTAATTGCCACGACTTGGACACGGTTTCCACAAATCCATTTTCGATAATGGAATCATCCGAATTTTAATTTCGCCACCGGCTACCACAACGGCGGAGACGAAAAAGGAGCGAATCAATGTTTGCAGACGACGCACCCGCCAAAGACGCAAAGAAGCCGCGCATCAATCCGGTCATCTGGCACAACGGTGAGTTCATCAAGTGGGACGACGCGCGCGTCCACGTGATGTCGCACGTGTTGCACTACGGCTCAAGCGTCTTTGAAGGCATTCGCTGTTACGACACCAAACGCGGCCCGGCCATCTTCCGCCTGCGCGAGCACATGCGCCGCCTGATGAACTCGGCGAAAATCTACCGCATGGATCACGAGTGGACGCTCGACCAACTGTGCGACGCGGCCGTCGAACTCGTGCAGCGCGGCGGGCTCGAACAGTGTTACCTGCGTCCCATCATCTTCCGCAGTCTTGACGAAGCGCGCCCGGCCTTCGGCGTCAACCCGTTCCCGAACCCGCTCGTCTGCTACATCGGCGCGTGGGACTGGGGCAAGTACCTCGGCGACGAAGCGATTGAAGAGGGCGTGGACGTGTGCGTCTCCTCTTGGAACCGGCTGTCGCCGAACTCGATGCCCGCGATGGCGAAGTCCGGCGCGAACTACATGAACTCGCAACTGATCAAGATGGAGGCGATCAAGAACGGCTACTCGGAAGGCATCGCGCTCGACGACCGGGGCTTCGTCTCGGAAGGTTCGGGCGAGAACATCTTCCTCGTCCACGACGGACGCGTGATCACGCCGCCGCTCTCGTCTTCGATCTTGCCGGGCATCACGCGCGACAGCGTGATCCAGATTTGCCGCGAACTCGACATCCCCGTCGCCGAGACCGGGCTCCAACGCGCCGCCCTCTACGTCGCCGACGAACTGTTCTTCACCGGCACGGCCGCCGAAGTGACGCCGATTCGCTCCGTCGATAAGATCAAGATCGGCACGGGCACGCGCGGCGACATCACCGAGCGCATCCAGCAAGCCTACTTCGAGATCACCAAGGGCGAGCGCGACGCGCCGGGCGATTGGCTCACTTACGTCAAGGAGATGAAATCGGGCGCGCCGGAGAATAACGGCCACCGCAACGGCGCGGCGGGCAAGGCTCTCCCGGCGACGCCGAACGCGACGGAAGCGGAAATCTCCCAGAGTTTCCTCACCGTCGGCACCGAATAACGATTGCGGATTTTTGCACGCGGAATGCGGGTTAAAAAGCGGACGCGCCGACAGCCGTTCTGCCTTTTAACCCGCATTTCGCATTCCCTGATACTCGGCCGGTAGATATTCATTGACGCGCCCCCCACCGTTCGCTAGTATGAATTCGGCGTCTTCGGGTTGCTAATCTTTCCCGTGCCGCAACTCCTTCCCCATCAACCCGCGAGCCTGCCAAACGTCTTCAACCTTTTAGCCCAAAGCCTTGCTCCGTGTTTCCGCTGATTGATCCGCACCTCGATCCGCGCCCGTTGCACTCTCGGATTCGATTCGACGAAAGTTTTTTTCTAACTCATTTTTATGGTAGTCAAGATTGACGATCTCCTGCGGGGCGCGACCGTGTGCGGCGCGTCCGACCTGCACATCAAGGCCGGTTCGTTCCCGGTCATGCGCGTCGACGGCGAGTTGAAACCCGTCACCAACTCGTCGCGCCTGACGCAGGACGACACGCTCGACATGGCTTTTTCGATCATGTCGAACCGGCAGAAGCAACGATTCAAAGAGACCTCGGAAGTTGACATCGCCTACGGGCTGTCGGGCGTCGGGCGTTTCCGCGCCAACGTCTTCCAGCAACGCGGCACGGTGAGCATGGTCTTGCGCGTCATCCCCGACCGCGTGCGCACCATGTCCGATCTCGGCCTGCCGCCCGCCGTCGAACAGATCGCGTCGGAACAGCGCGGCCTCATCCTCGTCACCGGCGCGACTGGCTCCGGTAAATCTTCGACGCTCGCCGCCCTCATCGACTACATCAACTCCACGCGCGGCGGCCACATCGTCACCATCGAAGACCCGATAGAGTTTCTCCACCGCGACAAAAAATCTTTCATCTCGCAACGCGAAGTTGACGTGGACACGCGCTCGTTCGCCGAAGCCCTGCGCGGCGCGCTGCGTCAAGACCCGGACGTGATCCTCGTCGGCGAAATGCGCGACCACGAGACGATTGAGACCGCTTTGACCGCCGCCGAAACCGGCCACCTCGTCCTCTCCACGCTCCACACGCTCGACGCGACCGAGACCGTCACGCGCATCGTCTCGTCCTTCCCGCCGCACCAGCAAAAGAGCGTCCGCCTGCAACTCGCGGGGATACTTCGCGCCGTCATCTCGATGCGCCTCGTGCGCGCCGCGAACGGCGTGGGGCGCGTGCCCGCCGCCGAGATCATGGTCTCTACGGGGACGATCCGCGACTACATCGCCAACGAAGAAAAGACTTCGCTCGTCCGCGACGCCATCGCCGCCGGGACATCCCAGTACGGCATGCAGACTTTCGATCAATCGCTCTTCAATCTCTTCCAGTCCGGTCTCATCACGTTGGAAGAAGCCCTGCGCGGCGCGTCGAACCCGGACGAGTTCCGCCTGCGCGTCTCCGGCATCTGCACCACGAGCGATCAGGCGAAAGAGCAGATCGTCAGCATGAGCAACATCTAAAAGCAGGGATGAGGGCAGAGGGATGAGGGATGAATGAAAGCGTTCAAGCGATTGAATGCTTCGCTTAATTCATCTCTCATCCCTCTGCCCTCATCCCTCATGTAGCGGCGCGTTCCGCGTGTAAAAATCCGCGACGCTGCGCGCGGCCGCTAAGACTCGCTCGCGCAACGCCGCCGGCTCCAGCACTTCCAACTGCGTGCCGAAACCGAGCGCGTACTCGCAAGCCATCTCTTCCACGTCGAACCTGAGCCAGACCTCAACCCAGCCATCCTCGTCCGGCTCACCCGTCCGCTCAATTCGCGCGAACCTGCCCGCGTAAGGCATCCGCGCCACGACCTCACGGCGCACACGCACGCGCGCGCGGTAGCTCGGCAGGTGCGCGCGATACTCGGCCGCGGACTCTTCCCAGAACGCCGCCAGATCGAAATCCGGCGGGCGACGACACGGCTCGTCCAACACCTCGACGCCCTCGATGCACGAGACGCGGTAGCTGCGCGTCTTCCCTTCGACCGCCGCGACCAGATACCAGACGCTCCCCTTCGCCACCAGACCGAGCGGGTCGGCCAGTCGTTCGACGGCCTCGCAATCGCCCCGCGCGTAGCGCAGGCGCACGCGCCGCTCCTGCCAGATCGCCTCCTGCAAACGGTGCAGGTGCGGCACGGATTCCTCCGCGCGATTCCAGCCCGTCACGTCCACGTAAATGCGTCGGCGCGCGTACTCCGCCCCGCGCCGGAAGACGGAAGGCAGCGCGGCCAGCAGTTTCAAAAACGCCCCCTCGGCGGCCTTCTCCAGATTCAAATCGGCCAGCAGGCGCGACGGCTTGATGACGAACAGCGACTGAATCTCCGCCTCGTTCAACCCCGTCAGGTTCGTGCGATACTCGCCGAGCAGAGACCACCCGCCGCCCGTGCCGCGCTCCGCGACCACGGGGATGCCCGCGCCGCTCAGAGCTTCCATGTCGCGGTGAATCGTCCGCGCGGAAACCTCCAGACGCCCGGCCAAATCTCTGGCGGTCAACTGCTGGTGCGATTGCAGCAACAGCACGATTGAAAACAGTCGATCCGCGCGCATCTCGTTCGTCCGCCTTCTCTCCCGCGAATTAAAAACCCCCGCCCGACCCGAAAACCACGCGTGATTTTATCTCACGAATATGACAGAGGGTGTCAACAATCTACGCGTATCGTGAATTTATCGCGCGCGGGACGGGAACGAATTAAAGGCGTAGACGACAAATCCGGTTTGGAGCAGGCCGGACGAAGAGAGGCGAAACTATGAAAGCCGGCAAGACGGCGAAAAAACCTTTAGCGGGCAGGATCGCGCTCGTCGCCGGGGCGACGCGCGGCGCGGGGCGCGGCATCGCTCTGATGTTGGGCGAGGCGGGCGCGCTCGTCTATTGCACGGGTCGCAGCGTGGGCGCCGCGCCGCCCGCGTCGGGCGTCCACAAGGGGCGCACCGAGACCATTGAAGAGACGGCGGAGATGGTGTCGGCGCGCGGCGGCCGTGGGATACACGCGCGCGTCGATCACACGGACGAGGCGCAGGTCGTCGCCCTGTTTGAAAAAGTTAAAGCCGAACAGGGGCGGCTCGACATTCTCGTCAACGTCCTCGGCGGCGACACGCAGGCCGAGTGGAAGCCTTTCTGGAAACAGCCGCTCGACCGTGGCCTGCGCTGGCTCAGCACCGAACTTTTCGCGCACATCATCACGAGCCACCATGCCGCCGCGCTGATGTGCGAGCGCAAGCCGAAGAACGGCCTCATCGTCTGCATCACGGACGGCGACGGCGTCGGCTATCGCGGCAGCTTCTTCTTCGATCTGGTCAAGGTCTCGACGATCCGTCTGGCCTACGCGTTGGCCGAGGAACTCGCGCCGAAGAAGATCGCCGCCCTCGCCGTCTCGCCCGGCTTCATGCGCACGGAATGGATGCTCGATCACTTCGGCGCGAGCGAGGAGAACTGGCGCGAGGTGGCCGAGACGAACCCGGAAGCGAAGAAGTTCGGCTTCGACGCCTCGGAGACTCCCTGCTTCGTCGGGCGCGCGGTCGCCGCGCTCGCCGCCGATCCGCGTGTGATGAGCAAGTCCGGCGGCGTCTACGGCTCTTGGACGCTCTCCGACGAATACGGCTTCGCGGACGTTGACGGCAACCGCCCGCACATGGGCCGCTACTTCGAGGAACATTTCAAGGAGATGTTCGCCGCGCCGACCAAGACCGGCTTCCGCTGGAAGCTCGAACGCGAGACGCCGCCCGCACAAGCCGACCGGCGCGCACGCGCGAAACGAGCGAGTTAGAGATGTGCAGGAGCGGCAGTTCACGAATGGTAAGGAAATAAAAACTCTCACCACCGCAGACACGGAGGGAGCACAGAGATCAAGAATTTCAAATCTCAAATTTGAGATCATGAATGTTTTTCTCTGCGCCCACTCTGTGGTGAATCTTATTTTGAATTGAGAAGCGGCGTTAGATGCTAACGTCAGGACGCGACGCGTTGATCGATGTCCGGGAAGAGGGGGACGAGAACGTTCGACGCGCGCTTGCCCGCGCCGTCGGCGTTCGTCAGCTTGAACCAGTCGAGCACAAAATTGCTCGCGCTGAAACCGAGCGCGGCGTCGAGGGAGAAAAGTTGGCGGGAGAGTTGGCGATGAAGGGCGCGCTCGAAGGAGTGTTCGATCTCGCGGCGCGCGCCGTCCAGACCTTCGATGAGCGTCGTGTCTAAATCCTGACCGCCGCGCGCGCGCCGCCACGCAAACTCGTAGAGCCGCAATCGTCCCTCGTCCTCGACCGTGCCGTTTGTGACGACGACGAGGTGCGTCGTCTCCGTCTCGGCCACGGTCTCGACGACGCGGCGCGCGCAGGCGGGCGTCAAATCTCCGTCCTTCGTGACGAAGAGGTAAGAGTTGCCGCACACGTCGGCGGCGAGGTACGACTCGCCGTGCGTGGAAGGCGGGCCGGTGGCGATCTCGCTGTCGGGCACGCCGAGCGAGCGTATGATCTTGTAGACGCGATTGTTCAACCAGCCGCCGTCTTCGAGCAGCGACACGGCGAGCCGCGTCGGGTTGATGGTCTCTTCGATCACCTCGTCCGCGACGGGCGCGGCGCACAGGCTGCACTTCGCTTTGCTGATCGTGATGGCCGCGAGCGAATCGGGCGTGGGCAGGTCGAACAGGGCGTGGCCGGATTTGCGGCAACTGACGCGCACCTCGCGTTCGAGCAGCCCGGCGTCCAGCATCCGTTCGAGGGAGACGCCGCCCCGGAGCGTCGCCGCCTCTGCGAACAGGCGGCGCGGCGAATAGCCCTCGCGGCGCATCTCCTGCACGCGCCGCAAAAACTGGCGCACCGTCCGTTCCTCCATCAACTCGGAGGCGCGCACGAACTCGCGCGCGCCGCCCTTCAACTTCGCGGCGACGGCGAAGTCCGTCGGTTGAATCGCCATGAAGCGCGCCAGCCCTTGCGGCGCACGCGACGCGCGCGTCTTCCAGCACGGCAACTCGAACAACTCGTCGCCCGCGCCCGCCCCTTTCCTCTCCGTCTTAATCAACGCCTCGCGCACGTCGCGGCAGAAGCGGTCGAGTTTCGTCAGAGGCTCTTTGGTATCCACGCTGTAGACGATGCCCGTCGTCAAGCCTTCGTCCGCGCCCGCGCCGAAGACGACGAAGAGCACGCAGTCGCCCGCGCAGAAAATCTCTCCGGGCGTGTAGGCCGCAACATCCTTCGTCGTCTTGATCGACGCCTTGCGCCGCGCCGCGCACTCGCGCTCAAACTCCGCGACCGCCGCTTTGACCGCCGCCGCATCCCCGATGCCCGCCGCGAGCAACTCGAAACAGCGACGCCGCGCCGCGCGGACGAGCGGGGCGAGTTCCCTCGCCTCAAGCGCGTCGAGCAGGCGCAGGCGTGCGCCCTCGTCGAGTGTGTGCGCCAGACTGTTGCTTTGGATGAACAGCATCTTCTATCTCCGCCCGCGCCCCGCAACTCGATGCGCGCCGCGCGGCCGAAGTCGCGCGCGACGCTCACGATCAGGGTTTAACTCTCACCTTCCAAGTGTCGCCGCCGGTGAAATTCTTCGGATAGCGTCTCTGCCGCGCCGTCTTGAGCGCGAGAGCTTCATAGGCTTTCGCGCCGGGTCGCGGGTTCAACACGCGCGCGTTCGTCACCTGCCCGTCACGCACCTCCAACAGCACGCGCACGTCGTAGCCGCGCGCGTTCGACGCGCCGCCGGTCTTCGCGCGCGCCTCGCTCGTCGCCTGAGTCGTGTTGGATGATGCGCCCGTCAATGTTGCCGCCGTCGCGGGTGCGCCGCTCTTCGACGCGCCCGCCGCCTGAGAGCTATCGGCGACGCCCGCAGGCGGACGCGCGGGCGCGTCGCCTCCCTTTTTAACTGTCGCGGCCGATGTCGCACGCGCCGCTTCGCCGCCGCCCGCCGTGTCGCTTGCCGGGACGAGTTGTTGACTCGACGCGGTTGTTGCGCCCGTCGTCGAAGCGAGAGGGCGGCGCAGATTGACTAACGCTTGGAGGGCGGTGACGACCGTCAACCCGACGAGGAAGCTGATCACGACCGCGTAGATCAGACGCTCGCGCGAGAAGCGGCGCGAGGTGGCGTTGATGGCCTCTTCCACCGCCGTCAGACGCTCTTCGAGCGGGGCGATCAACTCGGCCGGGGCGGGCGCGAGTTGGAGCGGCGCGGGCTGTTGCGAACCGGCAATCGTTGCTGCTGCTGCTGCTGCTGCTGTCGCCGTCGCCGTCGCGGGAAACGTCCCGCCCGCGACTTTGATCTCCGCCAGATTTTCGCGGCGCGGCATTTCGACGAGATCGGTGATGAACTTCTGTTGCTGCCGGTCGATGTTCCGCTCCGGCGGGCGGACGAGCGGGTTGAAGTTGAACGATGCGCCGTCGAGCGCGAGGGCGGCATACAGAGCTTCAAGCCCGCGCAAGGTTCCGAGTTGGGCGTCCACGAGTTGGCCGTCCTCGAAGAAGAACGAGCCGGGCGCGTCCGCGTATTCGACCTGAAGACGACCGGACTTTCTCTGCGCGCGCAACGTCCTGATAAGGTCGGGCAAAGACTGGTCGTCCAGATGACCCGTTAAAACCATGAACTGCGTGCGCTCTATATTTTCCAATTCGCCGCTTCCTGACTGAAAATTTATCGCCGCAATGATAGCGCAGACGTTCGCCGCCGCAGACGCTGAGCGATCCGGACGCGTCGCCTCAAAGTTTTATGTCACGTCAATATATTGTAGAGGCTAACGCGGCCAGTCGCACTATGATGTGCCCTCCCGCGTTTTATCCTGAACCCGCTCATTCGGGCGCAATCTACCATTTTACTAAACACTTCACAAGAAACTTTCTCTCACTTGGCCGTGCCGCCCGCGCCGCGGAGCGGCGGCGCACGACGAATAGCGTCAGGTGGCCGGATGGTAATACTCCGGCAAACGCGGGTTGACAATTATTCGCCCGGCCTCGCTCTTTACGATGTGAGACTTTGACCAGACGCCGCGGAGGTTGAGCTAAAGGGCGGCGGGAGTGGCTCGGAAGGTTCGGAGAAACCGGGGCGGCTCTAAAGTCACCTTAACGTAATTACCGGCAGGGAATGCGGAATCAAACCAATTAGCGGCACTAAGTCTACAGAGCAAGTCTGTCGGGCGATTTGAATTATCTCCTGTAGCGCGAATATCGAAAGCAGCGTCGAGCGGCGACGAGCAAAAGCGGACGACCAAGACCTTACACGCCATTCTCTTTCGGAGTCGCGAGTTTCAACATGTGATAGGTGCTCATGAGTTTGTCGACGAGTCTGATGTGCTGATCTTTTTGCGGGTGCAGGGCGTAGGCTTTCTTCGCTGCCTTGTATGCCTCGTGTAAAAGCTCCTCGCTTTCCGCTTGGCGCAGCGTGATAAACTTCGAGTAATAGACGCAGCCCTTGGTATGGAAAAACTCTGGATAGATGGGCTCCCACGTATCTTCGGGGATGCGCTTCGTTAACTCCGAGAGGTGCTGTTCGGCCTTCTGGACATCAACTATTTTGAGGTCTGGATCGCTGAGGTAGTAGGCGGCGTTGTTGTAGCAGACGGCGACCATCAGCGGGTTGTTCTCGTTTGAGAACTTATCAATCGAAGCGTAGGTGTCGGCCAGAACATTGCGAAACACTTCCGTGTGATCCTTGCCGTCTTCGAGCAGGGAAAACCTGATCATCGAGCGGCAATGCGAGAACCTTCCGTCGGAGCGATACTGCTCGATGGCGTCGCTCGCCGTTTTGACCCCTTGCGCGAGATTCTTTTCCCGCCAGTAAGTGAAACACAACAGGTAGAAAAATTCGCGCCGCGTCCTCTCGTTGACATGTGAACCGGCGGCCACAAAATTCTTGGCGATCCTTCGCGCGCGTTTGGGTCTGTCCATGATGAGGTACAAGAAGCAGCGCACCAGTTCGCTCTCGGGTTCCTCGTTCCACTGCGCGTCCACTTTGAGATACTCGCCGACGATTTCCTCGAACTTTTCGTCCGACCAGTCGTTGCGCAGCAGTCCGATGACGCGCTCGAAGATGTTTTTCAACTGCGGATTATCGACGTTAAGGCAGACCGGATAAAAGTTCAGATAGCAGCTTACGTTTTTGTCTGTCTCCTTCCTCTTGGTGGCTACGAAGAACGAAACGAAGTTCGCCTTGTTCAGCGAAGTTCGTAACACCATCTCCATCTCTTGATCTTTCGGCCTCGTGAGGTCTTTCTCGCTGAGAATCTCGGAGAGCGTCCGCAGTATGTTTCTGTACCTGTTTCTGGGAGACTGATCTTGCGTCTTCTCCAAGGCTTTGGCTAGTCTCTTCTGTAAAGAGAGGTTGACGTTCAAGTACTGCCGCTGCTCTATGTGCTTGCCGGTTTCCCTGACCCCTTCACAGATCGAGCCGAATTCGCAAGGCATAGCATTCTCGTCGTGGATACAATATTGACATTGCTCGCTGACCACCTTGAATCGATCCCTGATGCTTTCAACCTCTTTCAGCAGATCGACCAGACCCGAAAGCCTTTCGACGGCGACGGACGACCTCTCGTGCAGGTCTCCCGTATCGCCTTTGTAGATCATGTAAATAAAGAGATCGCTGGCGGTTCGCACGAGCGGATACGGCTTGCCGTCTACGACCGGAAGGAAGTGCTCCAACCCCGATGCCTTGTCGAGTTCGAGCGACTTCGGCGAGGACGAGAAATAAAGAATGAGGTGCTTCTGTTTGTTATAACTTTCGTTGAGTTGGAGGAGTTCGTCCAGCGCGCGGGCATCACGCTGGTTATTGCGCTCAATCTTGCGCCGCGAACGATCCAACAGCGACGAGTTCATTTCGGCCAGCGCTGGAGTAAGCACCCTCTCGTTGGCTTCAAAGTAGCAGCGAAAGGCGTCCCGGATTTTCGCCACCACGTCGGCGCGCGGTCGCGGCCTGACTCGCCTCTGCGCTGCCGATGCGTCGGGCAGGCTGCGGATTAATCTCTGGTTCACGATCTCACTCAGCCTCTTAGAGCCTATCGCGCCGATGCCCGTCACGATAGCGATGATGCTGCTGATGTCTCTTTCCGTAACTTCGGTGAGCGTCTCTTTGGTTTCATCGAACCCGTCGCCGACATTGATCTCAACATTTTCCAGATAAAAATCTATTAGGTCGTCATCATTGGAGACGTACTGCGTGGATAAAGCCCAGCTGAGTATGGACTGCAATTCCTCCTCGTAAGGCTCAAGCAAGTAGGGCTTCGGCAGCAAGTTGAAGATCACCTCATACCTGCCATTCTGCGCCCGCGAAATTTCTTCGATTTTGACCGTCCTGAAGCTCTGTAGAGTTTCCCAAGAGAAGGGGTAGCAAAAATTGTTGATGTCGTGCGGATCAATAGCAAAGTGGATGCGCCAACCGTCGCGGAGCAACTCCTGATCGCGCCGGATGAGATCGATCCTTTCAATGCTGGTATTCAGCGTGTGGAGCACCGATTCATATATTTGAAACGGTGTCCGCTGCCTATGTTCCGACATAATTATGAACCTCTGAGCTTCGTTTTAGGGTTGGCCGAAACTTACGAAAGTTCAGGCCGTCGCCGCGCGTGCGGCAAGCGGCTTATTGGCTTCCTCGTAGTTCACTTCGTAATGTTTGAAGAATAGTTCGAGGTGATTGCACTCGCGCGGCACGATCAGCTCATGCATCCCTCCCTTAAAGGTTAGGACTCCCAACGCGTCTTTGATGTACCCCCGGGGGATGATGGTGTAGTCACACTTCTCAAGAATCTCCTCGAAAGCCTGAAGGTTTTCCTGCGCCTCCATCTCTTGCCATCTCCTGACCGCAGGATTCCAGACTTCGCTATCGAGGTATCGAATGAATTCCTCGGTGCGGTCGCCGGTTTCTCTCAGCGGCTCGGCGAGGAAATCTTCAAAGGCCAGCACAGAGGCGAGAACGTCCGGTACGCCCATGTGCGACCTGCTCAGGACGGCGTTCGCCTGACGGAGAAATCTCTCCCGACCGTGCCTGTTCAACGTGACGCTCAACAAGTATCCGAATTGATCTTTATCTTCTTCCACCAGCGGGTCAAGAACTTTCAGCATGTCCGGCAGCAAGGTTAAGCAGTCCAGCCCTCTCGTCTGAAGCAACGCCCTGTAGGCCTGACGCGCAACCTCGCGAAAGAAAGGTCTGGTCGGCAGTACCTTCGCAATGTACTCTACCCAAGCCTCGTCGGGGTCGTAGGCGGTCGTGGCTAGAATTAGTTCGCCGTGGAGGTTGAAGAATTCCTGTTTCCAATCGTGGAATAGTTCCAAATAGAGCCAGCGGCGCAGTCTCACCTTAGCCCGGTCGCTGCGAACGGTGGAGGCCAGAGAGAGCAGCGAGAAGAGATACTTCCGGTCTTCAGGGGCGGGGCTGGGTCGCTGCTCAAATTGTTCCAGCAGGCAGGCGAAGGCATCGCTGAACCGCAGTTGTAACGGATGATCGCAGGAACGGTAAAGATTGGCTAAGAAGGCGTGACGCTCCCACATCATCGGCAGGGGAATCGCCTCAGGCGATGATTCGTCGAGGGCTCGCGCCAACCACTGAAACAGTTCGTCTCGTGAGAACGCGCGCAGTTTTTCGATAATGTCTTTGAGCGATAAAGGTCGTCGCGCCTGATCGGTAGGGTGATCTTCCATGATCATTGCTGCCTTAACTGCCAAGCCTGTGGATAATGCTATGCCCTGCTCAAGGCCACGCTGAGCAAGTGATTAGGATCGGGAGAACTCGGCTCAGTAATGTCGCCTATAATGTCACTTTCGTACTCATCTGTTAAGCCGTCGAAGGCCAGATGGACGCGCTCCTCCAAACCCGTGTGTCTGGGTGTCAGGCTGCACGTGAGACCCCAGGCGGGCGGAGGCGGGCCGGGCGGCGGGACGAAAAAGTAACAACCGGAGTGGGCGTCGAGAGTCGTGGGAACGAATGCCTCTGTGAAATCGGGCGGATAAGCGACGTAGACGAGTGTGCCGGTATCGGCTCCGAAGAAGCCAAAGCGGTCGCGTATGACATTCGCCTTCTTCTTCTCCGGCAGACCCGCGAGCACCCCAAGTAAAGTATTGAAACTCGTGACCCACACGTTATTCATCTGACCGCGCCACGTCTTCTTGACGAGACCTAATCTCCTTCTGCGACCTTTGCCATAGAACTCCTCTCGCACCTCAGCCTCACCTTCGGCGTTAGGAGCTACGGCGATGGCATCTCTTAAATAAAAATTGATCATGGACTGGAGGGGGAGCACCCTCGCATACCGATCACCCTTCGCCAGAGGAGTTACCTTGCCGGGGTGCTTGCAAAGGCAGATGTGCTGGCACTCGGCTTCGATGCAAAAGTAAAAACCGTCTCTCGCAGCCTTAACGTAAGCGGGGTTGACCGTCAGACGGTTAAGCACATCGAGCAGGAGTGGCACGGGCAACGATCTGTTTCGCAGGTCGATGTATAGGTTGACGCCGAGCACCTTGCCGAGATCGTCCATGAACAGAGCGTCGAGCCACTGTGCGAAGTTGGCCTTTTGGGCAACGTGAGGTTTCAGAGCCCGAGAAAGGAATGTTTTAACTCTCTTGAGGTCGGGTGGCATGTCTGCAATGCTCCCTTGCAGTGAGGCTAGACCATTAGAGCCGGAGATTTGCACATGTGAAGAAATGCGAGTAAAGCAAGCTGGAACAAGCCCCTTTTACATTATGCTCGCAGGCAAGTCAACGTTTTTTGACATGAGCTCACAGCCAGCCCGCCGCCTTGCGCCGTGGACGGCATATGGTTTGAAACCACGTCGGGTGATAGTAGTTTTGGCATCCGGCAAAATGACGGCGGGGGTTTTCGCGTTCGGGCGGCGCGGGAACGCCGCGCCTCATAAATCGCTCGCATCGCGATATATTGTGCCGTACGGATTTGCCAATCGCACTATGCTGTGCCTTTCACGCACCCTTACCGGCAAAAGCCGTTCGCGCGGAATCTACCATTTTATTAACGAGGCACAAGAAACTTTGCCGCTTCGCCGGACAAACCGTTTAAGTCCGGGCGACGTGAGACTTCGAGCGGTTGCGCCCTGAGGTTAAGCTAAAAAGCGGCCGGGATGGTTTTTGAAGGTGCGGGACAATTGAGGCGGCTCTAACATCGGCTTCACGCAATTACCGGCAGAGGGTACGGAATTCAATCGACGACGGGCAGGAGGTACGCGGCGACGCGCGCGGGCGCGCTTCGTCGAAGCGCGCCCGCGCGCGTCGCGGGAACCTGAAGAGTCGTCCGAAGTGTCAACATGTGCGCACGACCGACTCGCCTTGGTCAGTAATTGATCTTTACCTGCTCCGCCGGATACCAGTTTCCGTCGAGGCGGCCGCGCGGGTCGTCCGACGGGTCATCGGTCGAATACCACTCGCCCCGGTCGTTGTAGTAGGTGTAGGCGGGGTTTCCCTGCTCGTAGTGGTAATTGCCCGCGGAGTTGTTCGGGTCGTGGAAGGCGGTTTGATGGACGAGCGCGTCGCCGAAGGCTTCCTGGCGGGTGTACTGGTGCTGCGAACGCTGTTCGTTTTGCTGCCGTTGCTGCTCGATGCTCCAGTTGACGTTCGCGTTGCGCTGGTCGATGAGGTGGTCGTTGTAGGCGATGTTTTGACGACCGATCTCATTTTCCATCTCTAGTTTTCTGTGGATGTTCTCGATATAAACGTTAAACCCGGCCAATAACTGCTGCACGATTTGATCGTAAAGCTGCGTCCACTGCGGGTTAGGTTGCAGCGACCGGGCGATCTGCCAGAACGTCTCGCGCATGCGGTCGAGTTGCCCGCGCTCGGCGCGGAAGCAGATGAGCCGCCCGAAGCCCCAGTTCAACTGCATCGTCTGATTCCACGAATAGACGCCGTAGAACTCCTCCTCGACGGCGCGCCCGCGCTCCTCGTACTCGACGCGCGCCATGAGGCTCTCGCCCTGCGGCGGCGGCGGGTCGTTGAAGACCTGCCAGAGGTTCGCGACCGGCTGCACGCCCGTGACGCGGAAGTTCTGCCGGTCGCCCCGGAAACGCGGAATCACCAGATTCGCTAACGCGTCCACCGCAGGTCTCGGCGGCATCCGTACCAGCCCCCGCGAGTTCTGCCCGATGGGGACGGTTCCGTAATTGCCTTCGAGCCAGAAGAAAGCCTGTCTGGGCAGGAACTCGAAAGCCTCCACGCCGTCCGGGTTGAAGGTGACGGCGGAAACCTGCGCGGGCATCTCGGTGTGTTGCGTATTCCAGACGACCCGGCTGAGCGCGCGCCACCCGCTCGGGTGCGCGAAGGTGGAGACGACCAACCCCTGTTGCTGTTGGTCAACGACACTGTACCGCACCATCTGCGTGGGGAGCGATTGATTCCCGTAAGGCGAATTCTGATTCATGATTTCTCTCCTTTCACCACATAAGGCGTGAACGGGCGGCGGAAAAGGCCATCCCCCCGAGATTTTTTTGATACAGCATTTTCCGCCGCCACCCTTTGTGCCATTAATTAGCTGCCGTTCCGGCAACTAATTACGTTAAATCACAACGACGCACGACGCGCACCCCGGTGCGCCAGTCTTCGTTGAGGTCAAAGCGGTAGAGCGGGATGCCGGGTGAGATCAGACGCGCGAGCGTGTTGAAGTGTCGATGAAAGCGCAGAAACGGCGCGACGAGATAAACGAGGGGCGGTTCGTCTGCGATGGCGGCGTCTCCGAAGAGGCGCGAGCGGGTGATGTCGCCGCGCTGTCGGTGCGCCTCGACGCGCCGCCAGTAGTCTGCGCCTTGCAGGGGGAGGGCGGCGTCTTCCGAGACCTTCAGTTCGATGACGACGAGCCGCCCGTCGCGCCGGAGCGCGAGCAGATCGACGGGACGCGCGCCCGTGCTCGCGTCGCGCGGGGAAGTGCGAAACTGCGCGTAGAGCGGCGCGAGGCGCAGGCCGGGGTCGAGTCGCGTGATGTCGCGCCGGAGCAGGGATTCGAGCCACGCCTCGGGCGCGGCGGCGTAGAGGGCGTGGCGATGATCAACTGCCGCGGCGCAGCGGTGCTCGCGCAGTTCGTCGATGAGTTTTGCGAGGCGCGGCCAGTTGTCGTCTTCGAGCAGAACACGGGGCGCGCTCCCCGCCCCGAACCACGCCCGCTCGCGTTGCATCCAGTTTCGCACGCGCGCAAAACTCAACCCGTGAAAGCGTAGCGTCTCGCCGTGGCGCGCACGCACTACGTCAATCGCCTCGGGCGCGAGTGCGACGATGCGAGCGGCCGTCTCGCTCAACTCGGCGCGCGGCGGCCGACGAACGCGCGACGCGCCCGCGAAAGTCTGTTCGAGTGAAGGCGGCGCGATGTGAGACAAGTTTTGCCGGCCCTCGTCCGTCTCGAACAACTTGATCTCGCGCCGCACATCTTCGCGCAACAGCGCCAGACGCTCGGCGGTCGCCTCCTTCACTTCGGTCGAGACGATGAGCCACAACCAACGTGCGCTTGCACGATTCGACTTGTCGCCGCCACGCGTCCACCACAGCAAAGCCGACGCCAGAAAGGCGTCCACTTCATGCGCTCCGAGCGCGACGACCGCCCCGGTCGCCGCGACCCGCTCGCGCCCCACGCGCAACGTGATGCGCGCGTAACGCCCCGGCTCAGACCGCCGCGCGCCCGCGCTCAAACTCGCGCGCTCGACGCTCGCGCCTCCCGTCGTCTCGCACAAGAGCGCGGCCAACTTCTCGCACGCCGCGCGGCGTGCCGCCTTGAGCGACTCGACGCCGTCGCGCACCGCTGCGCGCGGCACGAGTTCCAACACTGCGCGCTCCGCGCCCATCCGGCGCGACGCGTCGAGGCGCAGCCGTTCGCCCGTCCATTCCCAAGCCGCCACGCGCCACACGCGCAACGCGCCGCGCTTCGTCCGGTAAGAGAAGTACAGCGCGCCGCGCATGGTTTCCAAATCCCACTGGCCTCTGCCGAGCGGCACGCTCGCAGCCTCCCCCGTCCCGGCGCAGAACCACTCGGCGCGCGCATCGAGTATTTCCGCGAGGCGGCGAGTTGCCTCTTCCCTGTCATCTAAGTTAGTGAGGACGTTCATCGGCAAGGCCGGTGTTTGTGAGTTGGCGCAACTGTGAGATCGAGATTCCTTCGCGCCCCGCGTCTTTCCCTTTCGCGTCTCCGGCGTGGGAAGGATTTCCCGCCGGAGGCGCGAAGTCAAACCGGAAGGCGTGGAGGCTTGAGCATTCGCACGCCGTTTTGGAATCTACTCTGTGGACAAGCTATTATCTCGTCACTTGACGGCGAATCTTAATTCAGTGAGTGAAGCAATGAAAGACATTTATCTGTTGGGGGCGGTGCGCACGCCCATCGGTCGCTTCGGCGGCGCGCTCGCAAATGTTCCGGCGGCGGAGTTGGGCGCGACGGCGGCGAAGGAAGCTCTGCGTCGCGCGGGACTCGCGCCCGACGCGGTGCAGCAAGTCATCTGGGGCGCGGCGCGGCAGGCGGGCACGGGGCCGAACCTCGCGCGCCAGATCGGTTATCGCGCGGGCGCGCCGGACACGGTGCCCGCCTTCACCGTCAATCAGGCGTGCGGGTCGGGGCTGAAAGCGATCATCCTCGCGGCGCAGGAGATCATGCTCGGACGCGCGCGCGCCGTGCTCGCGGGCGGCGTGGAGAACATGTCGCGCGTGCCCTACTTCGCCGAAGGCGCGCGCTGGGGCGCGAAGATGGGCAACGTCGAACTCGTGGACGGCATGTATCGTGACGGCTTCCTCGACCCGCTCTCCGGCCTCATCATGGGCGAGACGGCCGAGAACCTCGCGCGCTCATTTGAGATCACGCGCGACGAGCAGGACGCCTTCGCCCTGCGCTCGCAGCAACGCGCCGCCGCCGCCATCGACTCCGGCCGCTTCGACTCGGAACTCACGCCCGTCGAGATCGAAGGCCGCCGCGGCGAACCGCTCACGCTCGAACGCGACGAACACCCGCGCGCCGACACGACCATCGAATCTTTACGCAAACTCCCGCCCGTCTTCGACCGCCAGACCGGCACGGTCACGGCGGGCAACTCGTCCGGCATCACGGACGGCGCGGCGGCCGTCGTCGTCCTCGGCGAGGAGGCTTTAAAAGAGACGGCGCGTGATGCGGTCGAGCCTCTGGCGCGCATCCTTGATTACGAGATCGCCGGGGTCGCCCCGGAAGTCATGGGCATCGGCCCCGTGCCCGCCGTCCGCGCCCTGCTCGCGCGACAAAACCTGACGCTCGCAGACATCGATCTCGTCGAACTCAACGAAGCCTTCGCCGCGCAGGTCATCGCCTGCGACCGCGAACTCGGCTTCGACCCGGCGCGCCTCAACGTCAACGGCGGCGCAATCGCCCTCGGCCACCCCATCGGCTGCACCGGCGTGCGCATCACGACGACGCTGCTGCACGAGATGCACAAGCGCGGCGCGCGTCTCGGCCTCGCCACCCTCTGCGTCAGCGGCGGCCTCGGCCTCGCCCTGCTCATCGAACGGGTATGAAGGCATCAACAGACCCATCGCCGCTGTGCCGTTCGCGGTTAAACTGATTATCCCGGCCGTCCGGCGATAGTCTCTTAAAGAACCTTTGCGTCGAGACAACCGGCAGGCCGACCCCCGCGTCTAGTGCTCCTGCGTCCGCGCGGTGTTAAAATAACTCGTCGCGGGCGCGGCTTTACTCAGGTCGGAAGTTGGCCGCACACTCCGGTTTCTTAATTTTTCCAAAGGAGAGTTTTTAGGTGAAGATACCTCGCTCTAAATTCGTGGCCGCGTTCGCGGTGTTTATGTTGCTCCTGTTCGGCGGGATGGCCGAGCAGGCGCACGCGCAGTTGGGCGGCCTCGGCGGCCTCGGCGACAAACTGAAGAAGAAGACGCCGGGCGTCGGCTCGTTGCTCGAAGGCAAGCCGCCGATCACGACGAGTTTGTCTAACGCGAAGTGGGGCGACGCGTCGAAGGACAGTTTCACGCCGCGCGAGGCGAAGCGTTCGTTGATGACGCTCCAGCGGACGCCCAACGGCGGCTTCGCGCTCCAGCCGGGTTACTACGAGATGCAGACGCAGAGCTATTGCCTCAAGGCCGGGACGCACGGCCCCGGCGGCGGCGACGGCTATCTCTACGCGCCCCCGCTCGGGCCGGCCGAGGAGGCCGTGATGACCATCGTGCGCAACTCCGTCAACCGCCCCGAAATCGCGCAGCAGGAGATACAGCAGTTGCTCTGGGCGATCATCGCGCGCGCCAAGTTTGAAGACCTCAACTCGAACCTGAAGGCGACGGCCTCGCGCCTCCTAACGTCGCGCCAACTCGCGTCGCTCAACCGCAGCGCGCTCGACGTTCTCTCCAACTCACAATTGCAGGGCGCGTTGGGCGGCGTCCCCGCACCCCTGCGTCAGGTCTTGGAGGCGGAGGCGCAACTGCGCCGGATGTTGACGACGCCGGGCGCGTCGTTCGCGGAGATGGAACGCGTCGCCGTGCTCTCGGGGATGGCTCCGCGCGGCGAGGGCAGTCGCGACGTGCCGAGCGGTCGCTGGTCGCTCCACCCGGACGGCTACTACGTGCGCTACCTGCCGAGCGGCTACAGTTCGACGCGCGTCGAAATCTGGGTTCCGCAGGGCAGCCCCGCGGTCGGCAAGGAGTACGACCCGGCCGCGCACGTCGCCGTCCCCGGCAACACCGCGCGGCAGAGACTCATCCAGTCGGGACGCGCGCACCAGTAGGCAACAAGCCGCCGCCGCCCGGCCGGGGGTGAATGAATAGACGGGAGGGGCAGTGACAAGTTCGCTGCCCTTTCCGTCTGTTACGACGGCGGCCGGATACCACAAACATCATGTCAGATCGCTCTCACGGCCTCCCGCGCGCGACGCGCGGGGCGCGAGACGCGTGCTTGAGGGGCGGCGAATGGTAATCGAAGTTAGAGAGGATTCGGTGACGGCTCTCAAGGAGTACGCGCGCATTCCGATTGCCTTCGAGGTCAGAGAGATTTTCGACGTGGAGGTTTGCGACGACGCTCCCGGCGGCTTCGTCCTGACAAGGCGCGACCTCGAAGTTCCATACGTCAAGGACTACGACGCAATCGAGGCGCAGAGTCCCGCGCACTGGGCTGAACGTTTCGACGTGTCGAACTGGGAGTTTCTCGCGGCGCGCTCCGAAGGCAGGCGCGTCGGCGGCGCGGCTCTCGCTTTAGACACCGCGAGCATCGACATGTTGGAGGGGCGCGGCGACCTCGCCGTCCTGTGGGACATCCGCATCGCGCCGGAGGCTCGCGGGCAGGGCGTCGGTTCGACGCTCTTCCGTGCGGCCGAGGCGCGCGCCGCGGCGCGGGGTTGTCGTCAACTCAAGATCGAGACGCAGAACATCAACCTCGCGGCGTGCAGGTTTTATGCGCGGCAGGGGTGCGAGCTCAGAGAGATCAACCGTTTCGCTTACCCCCAATTTCCGGCCGAGGTTCAACTGCTCTGGTACAAGGAACTCGCGGGCGTCGGCCGCGCGACGGGCTGACGAAGGGGGCAAGGCCGTCTCGCAAAACGCACGCGTCGCGGGCGCGGCGTCTAATGTTTATTATTTGCATCCGGGGGATACATTATGAGTGTGAAATATCGTTTGATACTTGCCGTCGCGCTGGTCTTCGCGTGCGTCGCGCCCGTCGCGGCGCAGGGTACAGGAGCGAAGTCGAAGTTTAAGCATGACGGAAAATTTCAAGCCACTTATGACCGGGCTCAAGACCGGACGGTGGTCGCCTTCCAGCCCTACATCGTGACCTATAACTTCCACGACACGCGCGAATCCGTCGCCATCACCGCCGGGTTCATTCACCCCGGTCAGGCGCTCACGTCGCGGCCGCAGTTCATCGAGTTCGGCGTCTTGTCTCAATCGCGGGGCGGGTGGGAGTTTGAACAGGAAAAAGATCGCGAACTGTCGCTGGTCATCGACGGCGAAACGGTGAACTTGGGCCCGATGAAACTCATCACGGCCAGAAGATTCACACTGGGCGCGCTCTACTACCGGGAAGACCTCGGATTCACCATGCCCTACGAGGGTTTCGCGCGGGTGGCGAGCGCGAAGAAAGTCTCCGTTAAGGTGGGACGAACCGAGTTGAAGCTGAAGAACGAGCACCTCGAAGCGATGCGCGACCTCATCAGCCGTGCGGGAACAAATTGAGACGCGCGCCGGGGTTGAATGTGGCCTCGAAGTATTAAATTTGTGCCGGGCGTGTAGCGTTTTCCCGCGCGGGAGCGTCTTAAATGGGCGGGAGCGTCTTGAACGGTGCGGCCGGGGTCGTGCGGTCTGCCGCAGGCCAACGGCCGGGGCGCGCGCGGCATCGGAGTAGGGGTTCACTCTCTCCGCAATTTAAATTTTCACAGGCGAGGCCGCGGGCGTCGCCTGTTTTCAACAGGGACGGAAAGGCGTGTTGTGTTTATGAGGAAATATTTTTACGCATTGACTTTGGCGTTCGTCGCCGCCGCGTTCACGTCGTTGACGACGGCGAACGCGCAGACTGCGGGGCGCGGCGTCGCGCCCCCTCCGCCTACCGGCGCGCACGCGTCGGCGCAGGCCACCGTGGCATCGCTCCCGGCCTCCGACACGGTGTTGCTGGTTGACGTGCGGCGGCTCTTGAGCGACGGCCTCCCGCGCGCCTACAGCAACAACCCGACGGAACTCGCGCGCGTCAATTCGGAGATTGATAAGTTCAAGGCGACGACGGGGCTGGACGCGCGCTCTTTCGAGCGGGTCGCCGTCGGCATCAGTTACGTGCAGACGCCCGCGGGCAAGACGCTGGTCGAGACGGTGGCCGTCGCGCACGGCAAGTACAACGCCGCCGCGCTCGTCGCCGCCGCGCGCCCCGCGTCGAACAACCGCGTGCGTGAGGAGAAGTACGCGGGGCGGACGATTCACGTCTTCACCGTGGACGCGCCCGTGAAGCTGCTCGGCCTCTTCAACATGCGCCTGACGGACGTGGCCTTCGCCCCGCTCGACGCGGGCACGATAGCCGTCGGTAAACTCGAACGCGTGCGCGCCGCGATTGACGCGCACGGCGGTCGCGGTCGCGTCTCGCGCGACATCACCGCCCTCGCCACGCACGACCCGAACGCGCTCATCGGGGCGGGCGGCAACATCCCCGCGTGGCTGACGCGCGATCTGGATATCGGCGGCGGCAACCTCTCGCAAAGTATCGCCTCCGTGCGCCAGTTCTACAGCACGCTCGGCACGACGGCGAACGGCTTCAAATTCCTGACCGCCCTGCGCACGGAGAACGCGGGCGCGGCTCAAACTCTGAGTTCGACGCTGACGGGTTTGAAGTCGCTCGCGCCATTCGCCATCGGGCAGATGCCCGCGCCGCGCGCGCGACCTTTGCAGAGCCTCGTCGAGAACACGAAAGTCGGCACGGCGGGCAACGACGTGCTCATCACGCTCCAACTCGCGCAGGTTGACGTGGCCGCGCTCATCGACGCGTTCTGAGTGAGAACAAAACGCGCTCGCCTCCGCGACGGGCGCGTGAATTGAAAGGGGATGCCCGGCCGAGGTGGCCGGGCATCCCCTTTTTTTGTTGCGCTGCACTTCTCGAACCCGGCCGCTACCCGTCCGCCGTCTACTGTCCCGGAATCCCGCCACGGAAGGGCGGCGGCGGCGCGGCGGCCTCGTCCTGATCGGCGTTGCGCGCGAGCACGTCCTCGTAGATTTTGACTTTGCCGTCGCGTTCGAGACGCGCTCGGGCGGCGTTCACATAGTCCTCGAAAACGTCGTTGCGGCGCGTGGTCAGGAGTCCCTGCGTCAGTTGGTCGCGCTGCTTGGCAAACTCCGCGAGGTCGGCTTCGGTGCGCTTCGTGGCGGCGAGGACGACCCACGAGTCGCCGAGTTTGACGGGCGTCTTGGCGACTTCGCCTTCCTTCAAGTTATAGATCGCGTCGTCGGCCGCTGCGCTCGTGCCTGCGCCTTCGAGCGGCGAGCCGAGTTTGTAACTCTCGGTCGTCTTCACTTCGAGTCCCAATTTTTCGGCGGCGGCTTTGAGCGCGTCCGCGCCGCTGTTATTGCTCGCCAGTTCGCGCGCCGTCTGTTCGAGTTGCGACTGCGCGCGCGCCTGCTTGGCGCGGCGGACGACTTCGTCGCGCACTTCCGCGAAATCCGGGATGCGCGGCTCGCGCTTCTCGACGAGCATCGGCACGGCGAACCCGTTCTTGACGCTGACGCGGTCGCCTATGTCGTTGGCGTTCTCCAGCGGGCGGATCGCGTCTTCAAACTGCGGCGAACTGCCGATGTCCGGCACGGTGTCGCCCGGCTTGACGAAGGCCGTCTCTTTCACCATGTCGGCCGCATTCATGTTTGCCTCGGAGGCAAACTCCCCGGCCACCTTCTGAAAGTCGCGCGTCTCTTTCAAGCGCGCGACGGCGCGCGCGGCGATGTCGCTCGCCGCCTTGTAAGCGCGCGTGTTGCGCTGCGAGACGACCAGTTCGCGCTTGGTCTCTTCAAAACTCTTCGGGACGGACGGGCCGCGCCGGAAGATGTAGTACGCCCCGGCGGTGAAAACCGGGTCGGAGACTTGCCCCTCCTGCATGTCGAGCGTGGCCTGGAGGATGTCGTTTTTGCGATTCGGGTCGCGGCGCACAGGCGCGGGCAGCCAGCCGCCCTTGGTCGCGGTCGCGGGGTCTTCCGAGTTGCCCCGAGCCACCTCCGCAAACTTCTCTTCGGTGACGTTGGCGACCGTCGAGTCCGGGCCGCGCATGTCCTGCGCGAGCTTGGTGGCCTTCGCCAGCACCTGCTGATCGAGGTCTTGGCGCGCGACCTTCAAGACGATCTGCTGCGCGCGCACGCCCGCCTGTTTGTGCTCCGGCTTCAAGGCGTCGTAGGCGGCGCGCAAGTCGGCGTCGGGGATGTCCAACTTCTCGCCCACCTTCTCCTGATTGATGAAGAGGTAGCGAATCTTCTTCTGCGGTTCGAGATAGCGGAAGCTGTCCTTGTTCTCCGCGTAATACTTTTGCAGTTCCTCTTCGGAGGGCTGGACGGCGGCGGCGAGTTTGTCCGCGACGACGGGGACGTAAGTTAAATCGAACGAACTGTTCTTGCGTTTGAAGTCGTCGCGCACCTCTTCCTCGGAGACGCTGACGCCGGCCGTCACGAAGGCGCGCAGCTTGTCCGCCGCGATGGACTCGCGCAACTCCCGCTCGAAACGGTCGGGGCTGCCGTAGAGCCGCCCGACGCGCTCCCTGTACTTGTCCACGCCGATGAACTTGCCGCCCTCGTCGACGAACTGCTCGTGGACGGCCTTGTTCACTTCCGCGTCCGACGTGCCGAGCGAGAGGCGCGCGGCCTCCTGCGCGATGATCTTGCTGCGCACCAGCCCGTCGAGCATGGACTTGTCGTTGAGTCCGAGTTGCGCGAGGCTGAACTGCCCGCCGAAACGCTGCTGGTAAGACTGCTTCTGCCGGTAGAGGTCGGCGACCGTGATCTCGTCGCCGCCCACCTCGGCCAGCACTTCCGTGTTCGTCGCCGGGTTGGCGTTCACCTGATTGCCCCCCGGCGCGTAGAACAGGACGAGACTGGCTCCCATCAACAGGGCGAAGAAAATGATTATATATTTGTGTGCGCCTCTGGCGCGGTTAAACTGTTTCAGCATCTTCGATCCTTCCCGAATCCGGCTGCGAGTTTTGATATTTGAATAGTAGCGAGCGGGAATTTCAGAGGCGTCGCCCTGAAAGTTCAAACGGACTGCGGCCGGGAGTCGAAACACATAGCCGCCTCCCGTCTCATCCCATGAATCGCCGATTGTAACGGAGACGGACGCGCCCTCGCAACCTGCAAGGCAGAGGTCAGAGGTCTGTAGTCAAAAGGCCGGTTGAGACAAATCTTTCCCGGCGCAGACCTCTGACCTCTGCCATCTTGCGCTCCGTGTTACGCGTGCTATATGTTTACGCATATGGAATATTCAATCTGGGCGTGGATCGGTTTCAACGCCTTCATCCTGTTCATGTTGCTGCTCGACCTCGGGCTGTTCAACCGGAAGACGCACGCCATCACGTACAAAGAGGCGGCCATCTGGAGCACCGTCTGGGTCATGCTCTCGCTCATCTTCGGGGTGGGCGTCTTCTACTATTTGGGTAACGACCTCGGCTTCAAATATCTCACCGGCTACCTGATCGAGAAATCGCTCTCGGTTGATAATCTCTTCGTCTTTCTCCTGATCTTCTCCTACTTCCGCGTGCCCGCGCGCTACCAGCACCGCGTGTTGTTCTGGGGCGTTCTCGGCGCGCTCGTCATGCGCGCTCTGATGATCTTTCTCGGCGCGGCGCTCATCTCGCGTTTCGAGTGGATCATCTACATCTTCGGCGCGTTCCTCGTCTACACCGGCCTCAAGATGTTCAAGCAGGAAAAGGAGATGCACCCGGAGCAGAACCCCGTCGTGCGCTTCGTTACGCGCCTCGTGCCCATCACGCGCCACTACGAAGAACAGCGGTTCTTCACCCGCGTTGACGGGAAACTGCACGGCACGCTGCTCCTGCTCGTCCTGATCATCGTCGAGGTGACCGACCTGATCTTCGCCGTTGACTCCATCCCGGCCATCTTCGCCATTACAACTGACACTTTCATCGTCTATACCTCCAACATCTTCGCCATCCTCGGCCTGCGCTCGCTCTACTTCCTGCTGGCCGGCGTGATCGAAAAGTTCCACTACCTGCGCATCGGACTGGCTGTCGTGCTGACCTACATCGGCGTCAAGATGCTCCTGCACGCCGTCCACGTCATCATCCCGACGCCCATCTCGCTCGGCGTCGTCGCCCTCGTCTTGACGAGCGCGGTCGTCGCCTCGCTCATCTGGCCGCAAAAGGCCGAAACGCACGTCGAAGTCCAACTCCCCGCCGGTTTCAACTCGCCCTTCGACGACGACGAGGGACGCCTCGGATCAGACGAGCCGCAATCCTGAGCGCGCGCCGCCGAAAGTAGAAATCACGGCCGAAAAACGCTAAATACCGCGCGCGCGCGCCGCATCGTAAATCGTGCTTGATGCGGCGCGCGCCGCTGTGTTAAGTTGCTTGTGAGGCCGAATTTCAGATTCGCCCGCCCCGTTCGCCCCACGCCAGAAAGACTTCTTGCAAAGAGCAGGCCGCAAGCATCTGCTTTAACCATTAGCGTCAGGCAACTTCTCCTCGCCGGTTCAACCGTCGTCCGACATCCGTTAGTTATGTCTACAAAATCCAGCCGCTTCGATCTCGAATGGTGGGTCGTCTCGAAGCGCATGATCTACCTGCTCGTGATCCTGCTCGTCGTCGGCGTCGCCGCGAGCGGCATCGGCGTCTACACGTGGCTTTACGGCAACCCCTTCAAAGGCGGCGCGGCGGAAGCGCACGCCCCGGCCGGCGCGCGCTTCATCTCTTTTGACGGCGACGTGCGCGTCGTGCGCGCGCAGACGCGCGAATCGCTGCTCGCGCGCAGCGACACGCAACTCTACCCCGGCGACATCGTGCAGACGCAGGCCGACGGCCGCGCCCGCATCCAACTCGCCGACGGCTCGAACCTGATCGTGCGCCCGAACAGCGTCGTCAACATCCGCGACAACACGAGTTTCGAGGGCGGCCAGCGCACGAACGTGCGCGTCGCCGTCGCGCGCGGCCAGATCAACGTCCGCACCGAGCAACAGCCCGAAGGCGGCAGCAACATCGTCGAGACGCCGCTCTCGAAGAACAATCTCGCCGGGCAGACCGGCGCGAGTTTCGACGTGCGCGAAGACAACTCGGAAGGCATTCGCGTCAGTTCCGGTCAGCTCGAAACCGTGACGCGCGGCGGCGTCAAGACGACCGTGCAGGGCAACGAGTACATCGCGCTCAATCAACAGGGCAATATCAAGAGCCGCGAAAGCCTGCTGGCGATGCCCCTGCTTCTCTCCCCGCGCGACCTCGACAAAATCTCCGTCGCCGACAAAGGCTCGACCAGCGTCACGCTGCGCTGGGTGCGCCCGCCGACCGGCGCGGCGCGCCACTACCGCGTCGAAGTCGCCACGTCCCCGTTCTTCGTCCCGGCCGGGAAAGTGACCGAGCGCGACCAGCTTGAGGCGACACAGTTCAGCGTCAGCGATCTGCGCGTCGGCATCTATTTCTGGCGCGTGCGCGCCGTCGCCGCCTCCGGCCAGATCAGCGAATGGACGGAGCCGCAGAAGTTCACCATCATCACCGCGGGGCAAGGCACGGGAGAGCACATCACGGTCTCGAACGTTGCGTTCGAATTTATCGGCGGCAGCATCTACATGGCGCGCGGGCGCACCCAACCGGGCAACACCGTCCGCATCAACGGGCGCGAAACTCTGGCCGCCGCCGACGGCTCGTTCCAACTCCAGATATCCATGCCCAAAGCGGCGCGCGAAATCATCATCGAAGCCGAAGACTCGCAAGGCACGCGCAACGACACGCGCCTCCCTTTCACACCCGTCGCGGGACAACAATAGAAAGGATGAAGGATGAGGGATGAGGGATGAATAAGAAAACCGTTTAATCGGTTGAATCATTCCTTTTCATCCTTCATCCCTTTGCCCTCATCCCTCATCTTATGCACGTCATCCTGTTAAAAGTTGAGCACGAACCACCGGCGCGCGCGTTGCTTGAGACGTTGCGCGAGGCGGGCGTGTACGCGCAGGAGAAGTTAGCCGCCGCCGGGTCGCGCGGCGCGGACGAGGACGGCGTCGCGACATCGCCGCTGGCGGTGATCTGCGAAGTGCCGGAGCGCGCGAGCATCGGTGAGATTCACGCCGCGCTCACGCAGGCCGCGACCGCCTGGCCGGAAGCCCCGGTCGTCGCCTGTCGCCGCTTTGAAGCGGGCGAGCCGCAGCCCGACACCCACCGTCTGGACGCGCACGCGCTCCTGCGGCTCGGCTTTCACGCCGTCGCGGACGACCCGGCGCAACTGCCCGCGCTCCTGCGCGACCTCGAAGAGAGCGGCGACACGCTGCCGCAATCTGCTTCGCACTCGGAAGAGTTCGACCCGGCGGCGACGCCCGCGAGCATGTTGCTGCCCGACAACCTGAGCGTGGCGCGCCTGCGCGCGGCCTTCGAAGCGGTCGCCTCGCTCCATTTCGTGAGCGATCAAAAGAGCGCGGCGCAAACCGCGCTCGTCGGTCTCGCGCCGCTCGTCGGCGCGGATCGGTGGACGATCTATCTGGCCGAGTTGGAACGCGGCCAACTCGAAGCGCGCTTCGAGCCGCTCGCCGTGCGCGGGCTGACCGAGAGCGAGCGCGGCCTGCCCGAAGGCGACTGGCGGCGCGCGCTCCACAGCGATTCGTTGATGCTCTTGACGGGCACGGAGTCGCAGGCCGCGCGCGACGCGTTCACCTCGAACGAGACGCAACGCAAGACCGAAGGCGAGCGGCGCGTGCTGGCCGTCCCGCTCCTGAGCGGCGACCGCGTGCTGGGCGTGCTCGAAGCGGTGCGCGAGGGGGCGTCGGCGCGCGCCTTCGCGGCCGGTGAGGCGGCGTTGCTCTCCGCGCTCGCGCTGCCGCTCTCGGCCGCGCTCGCCAACTCGGTGCGCATCGCGGAGGCGGAGAAACTTTCGCAGACCGATGATCTCACCAAGCTCCACAACGCGCGCTTCCTCCGCCAGTACCTGACGGCCGAAGTCAAACGGGCGCGCCGCTACGGCTCGACCGTGACCGCGCTCTTCTTCGACCTCGACGACTTCAAAGAGATCAACGACCGCTACGGCCATCTCGTCGGCTCGCACGTCCTGATGGAGATGGCGACCGTGATCCTGACGGGCGTGCGCGACACGGACGTGGTGGCGCGCTACGGCGGCGACGAATTCGTCGTCATCTTGCCGGAGACGGGTCTGGAGATGGCCGTGCGCGTCGCCGAACGGATGCGCGAAAAGATCGCCGAACACGTCTTCACCGGCGGGCGTAATCTGCGCCTGCGCCTGACGGCCAGCTTCGGCCTCTCCTCTTTCCCCGAACACTCGCAATCCCCACAGCAGTTGATCGCCGATGCCGACGCGGCGATGTACGAAGCCAAGGCCGCGCACAAAAACTGCGTCCGCCTCGCCTCTGCAAGGGGAAATCGTGTCGGCAGTTAAGCGATAAAGTCGGCTTCCGAACCGCCGCCGGATGCGCTGCCGATGAGTTGCGTGATGGTCAGCCCGCACTCGCGCATCACGACGGTCAATCCAGAAACGCGCTTGCCAAAAGCTGCCACGGGGCGTAAGCGTTAAGAAGAAAAGGGCTTGACAATGTTTATCGAAGGGGTATAGTGGCACCCGCTTAAAACGTTCACTTAGACTGGTTGGCGAGAGTCTCACTCCTCAATGCCTCGCGAGTCCTTCTCCCGCTAATCTCATAGCGATTACCTAATCCCATGCCCGGCACATTGGTACGCGATGCCAAGTCAAACAAGATTTAGTTTCGCCGCGAGCGACGCCAAACACAATCCTTCAACCGGATTTTGTTCTTTGTGTGTTCGACGCTCGTAGCGAACGCTAACGAGTTCCCGCGTCGCGCGCGCGGGTAAAGTTAACTTGAAATCGAAGTTGGGTGGACTGCCGTAAACGGAGCTACGACAGGCTCTACAAACGCCCTTTCCCTAGCACCCTCACAACCGAATAGGAGGAGAATAAACCGTGTCCATAACGATCAAATACTTCAGAACCAGACTTATGATTCTCGTCGCATTAATCGCCATCGCGGTGAGCTTCGCCACGGAATCAAGAAGCGCGGTCGCCTGTCAGCAATGTGTTTTCCCCACCGGCGGAATTTGCGTGGCCTGTGCCGCAGCGTCTGGAAATGGCTACTCAAGCTGCACCCCCGATCAATCCACCTGCACTTGCACGGTCGGCGGCGGCGGCTGCCAAGGCAGTGGCGATGGGTTTGCGATACAGCAGGGCGGCGGCAGTTAATATTTTTTTCTCATGACCCCATCGAAAGGCAGCACTACTGCTCAAACGAGCAAGGTCTGCCTTTCGATGGAGTTTTAGCTGACCGGGCGCCCGGCCGCCTGTTGTCGTGAATTTTCCCCCCACCACCTGCTTCAATTAAACCGGAGGAGTTTGAGCCATGCTTAGAGGTCGCGCCGTTCTTTTCATTGTGTCTTCGCTTGTGACCGTTAATCTATTTGCACAAAGTTCTCCCCAACCAAACCAATTAAATCCCGCCCTCGAAGGATCAATTGCTCTTTCCTCACCTCCTAATGTTCATAAAGAATTCGTGTTACATCAGATTCGGAGCATGGTCGAAGATATTTCATCTTTCCAGAGTCCCGCTGTCAAAGCAGGTGGTCTCTCACAAATCGCGGATATTATTTGGTCGCAAGATGAGGAATATACCCGTGGACTTTTTGATCAGGCGCTAGGTTTGACAGCGGTTAAGAGCGACGATAAAAACGCCAAAGCGTTACTCTATTTGCGCCAGGACATCATCGCTCGCATTGCCAAGCATGATGCTCGGTGGGCGAAACTTTTGATCGACGGAACATTAGAAGAAGACGACCAACGAAGCGCGCCGGAGAAGCGAGAACTCAATATCGAAACGGCCAAAAGATTACAAAAAGAGAACCCGAAACTGGCGGCGGAGTTTGCCGCGCGCAGTTTGCAAGGCGGAATCAGTTCCGAGTTCATTTGGTTTCTCAAATCATTGCGGCAACAAAATGAAACTTCGGCTGATCAACTTTTCCTCCAAGTCATCCATCAATTTGCGCAGCAACCTGCGGCCGACGCTAATGCCTTTGCGATGCTCGGGACGTACATTTTCACCTCGCCCCGGCTCGACGGAAGCGACCCGACCAGTGTGATGATCACGCGCGTCGGCGACCTCGGAATAGTTGACATCACCGCCGACGTGCAGGGCATCCCGCCCGCTCTCGTTCACGCCTATCTGCACACCGCCGTCACGCTTCTTCAACACCCGGCACCCGACCTGCATCAGCGCAAAGTGAGTTATGCGCTCGGCTACCTGCTGCTTCCCAAAGCGCGAAAGTTCGCGCCCGAACTGACGGCTCCGCTCGGCGCGGCCATGACGCAACTCTCCGCGAACGTACCGCCCGCGATGACTCAAGAAGCGGCGTTCGCCCACATCAATAAAAAAACCGTCGATAGCCCCGAGCAAATAATGTCGAACGCGGAGAAACTTCCCGATGCCGAAAGCCGAGATGTGGCTTATCTGGACGTGGCTTATCGCGCTTGGCTGAAAAAAGATTTCACGACAGCGCAAGTGGCTTGCGCCAAGATTGCAAACAAAGACGCGCGTTCACAATTAGAAACCTTGATTGAATTCGGCAAAGCTGCGACGAAAATTAAAGGCAACAATCCACAACTATTCGAGGCGGCGGAAATAGCCGACAAACTACCGCCGGGTATCGAGCGGGCGGTGCTTTATTTGGGCATTGCGGAAAACGCTTTCCAAAACAAAAACGCCACACTGGCAAATGAATCAACCGCGCACGCTCGTCAAGCGATCCGTGTGGTCTCAGACGCCCGCAAGCCGCAGCTACTGTTGCTGGCGGCGGAACAACTCGCGCGCTATGACGCGGTGGCGGCTGAATCCGCTTTTACGGATGTCGTCAAAGGGTTCAATGCATCGGACGGCAGAATGTTGTCCGGCATGGCCTGGAATCAAAAAGTGCAAGTCGGCGAGTTGGTGCAGAATTTTCCTTTGACCGTCACCGGCCTCGATTTTAGTTTCACTAAAGCCTTTCGTTCAATCCTCTCCGTCGCAAGCATTGATAGCAGCATTGCCAAAGCGAGAGAATTCAAGAGTGAGCAGCTCCGCATGTCCGCTTTCGTCGGGCTTACTAGCGAACTCCTGAAGACCTCGAAGATGATGCCGATAGAAAACCAATCGAGTGAAGTGGTGGTTCGCGTGGGCGAGGATGGCATGCGCAAGTCTGCCGAAAAAACGGTGATGCCTGTTTATCCCGCAGAGACTATCAAAAAAGCGCAACAAGGCATCGCGGTGATTGAAGCCCAATATAATGGTAAAGGAGAAGTCACGGAGACAACCGTGATCGAAGCCGCCGCACCCGAGATCGGGCGAGCCGCCGTTGAGGCTGTCAAGCAATGGAAGTTTAAGCCAAGCTCTTTGGACGGAAAACCGATCAGCGTTCGCGGCAAGCTGACATTTTATTTCGTGATTGATAAAAACAAGCAAGGGCGGGTGGAAAATCCAAAACAATTCCAGTAGCCGATGGTGGAAGGAGTTTGGGTTGCATGACCTCACAGGCCACAGGCTCAAGCAAGACAAGAATCGGCCGGCTGCTCAACGTAGCCATCATCGTGATGTTCCTAGTGGTGGCCGGCATTGTGATCAAGGGAAGTTTTTCTCCTCCGCCCGAGCCTCCGACGCTTGCTCCCACCGCACGAATTTTCGTTGAAGGAATTGATTGGGCAAAATCAGAACAGACGCTGCTCGTTGCCGTGAGAAAAGGCTGCGCTTATTGCTCTAGGAGCGGAAGGTTTTACCGAAAACTTGTTGACGGGTTGAAAGGCAGGGCAGACGCTAGAATGGTCGTAGTTTATCCCGATGAAACTTCGCAGGGAGAAGCATATCTCAGAGAGATTGGACTCACTTTAGTTGAGAGCAAACGGGAAACGCTGGCTCCGCTCGGAATTAAACTCGTCCCAACTTTGGCGTTGGTGAATAGAAACGGGATGGTCGGTAAAGTGTGGGTCGGAGAGTTATCGCCGAAGAAAGAATCCGAAGTGATGGCCGCCCTCCAATTCAAGGACACCCGCGCAGTCAGCGAATGGACGATCAGCGAAAGCGATTTGAAACGTAGAATCGCGAACCGAGAGGAGATCATTATTTTAGACTTGCGCGAGCGCGAAGCGTACGTCAACGGACACATAGACAAAGCTAAAAACATTCCCTGGGATGAAGTCTATGCCAGAGCGAAAAACGAATTGCCGCAAAATCAAATTATCGTGCTCTATAGCAACGATGAGATTCAAGCCGACATTGCTTACTCAGACTTGTTCAGATTGGGTTACACAAACGTCCTCGTCTATACAGGCTGATGCGCCCCTCAAGTCGCTCTCACCAACGCTCGACCGGCCTCAAAGTTAATCATCGGTTCCCTGCCGCCGCATCAATCTATTCCCGCATTAAAATCCGCGATTCGAGCCTGTTGACTTTAGTATTTAGGCTTTTTCGTTGTATCTTGTTTAGCTGGTAGGGCGTTGCGGGGCAGCGGCCTCGCAGGGTGTTGTAGGAAGTCGGATTTACGTGGCGTTATTTCATGTAATCCTTGAACTCCGCCAAGACCGCGCTGTTGACGTTCATTTCTAGCGCATCTCAGACATGCTTGGATCGAGAAATTAATGGCCTTTAAATCACTCTTCAGTCTGTTTTCCAGCGATCTGGCAATCGACCTCGGGACGGCTAATACGCTCGTCTACGCCAAGGGGCGCGGCATCGTCGTATCAGAGCCGTCCATCGTTGCGATCAACAAATCCACCAATCAGCCGCTCGCCGTCGGCAAGGAAGCCAAAGAGATGTTGGGGCGCACGCCCGGCAACATCGTCGCCATCCGCCCGATGAAGGACGGCGTCATCGCCAACTTCGAAGTGACGGAGAAGATGCTCCAGCACTTCATACGCAAGGCGCACAACGGCAAGTCGTGGGTTAGCCCTCGCGTCGTCATCGGCATCCCCAGCGAGATCACGCAGGTCGAACGCCGCGCCGTCGAAGACTCCGCCTACCGCGCCAAAGCTTCGGAGGTGTACCTCGTCGAAGAGGCGATGGCGGCGGCCATCGGCGCCGGTCTGCCCATCACCGAACCGCACGGCAACATGATCGTGGACATCGGCGGCGGCACGACCGACATCGCCGTCATCTCGCTCTCGGGCATCGTCTACTCGCGCGCCGTGCGCGTCGCGGGCAACGAGATGGACGAGGCGATCACGGGCTTCATCAAACGCAAGTACAACTTGCTCATCGGCGAACGCACCGCCGAGATGATCAAGATCAACCTCGGCTCGGCCTTCCCGCTCGACGAACAACTCTCGATGGACGTGCGCGGGCGCAACCTCATCGAAGGCATCCCGAAGACCATCACCATCACGGACGACGAAGTGCGCGAGGCTCTCGCCGATTCGATCTCAACCATCGTCAACGCCGTCCGCGTCGCACTCGAACGTACGCCGCCGGAGTTGTCCGCCGACATCGTCGAGCGCGGCATCGTGCTCACGGGCGGCGGCGCGCTGTTGAAGAATCTGGACAAACGGCTCTCCATCGAGACCGGCCTCCCCGTCTCGGTCTCCGACGACCCGCTCTCGTCCGTCGTGCTCGGCGCGGGCAAAATGCTCTCGGACTTCAACCTCCTCAAACGCGTGAAGTGGGACAACAATCTGACGAGCGGAACATAAAAGCCGTGAATCGTAAGTCGTGAATCGTAAATAATCCAAGTTGCTAGATAAACGCCTTGTCCAAAGCAAAGGCGATGACGAATAGCGAGACCTTCAAAAGAAAGCCGCGAAAGCTGGTCGCATGAATATGACGCGGGAACATCGCCTTAATCTG
>JAIVJZ010000057.1 GCA_020199775.1 Acidobacteriota bacterium | reverse complement strand
TGCTCGGGCAGGGCAACGTGCGTGATATATATATCACGCACGTTGCCCTGCCCGAGCACGCCACAAGTTATGACATATATATATGTCATAACTTGCCTCCGGCGTAGATGGGTGAATCAGACCTTTCAGGAAACCTGTGAGATATATATATCTCACAGGTTTCCTGAAAGGTGAATATTGGTGAATCGATTCAAAGAATGTGTAATTAGCGAAGGTGAGAATTCAATTATGGACTCGGATTTAAGGAAGTTGGAAGAAGCTGCGCCACATATAACAGAGTTATTTGACGCAGCGAGCGCAAGTATCTATACGCGCTCTGCAATCGAGGAGATACTTGCTGCCAACAAAGAGACATGGCGTCTCAATAAAAAGATGCCAGTGAAAACTTTCATCGAACACTTGGTCGGCTCGGGAAAAATGACTGCTGCCGAGTTTAAATTTCCTACCCAGAAGAAAGTCCGGTACCTGTGGGGTGATACCTCCCCATTCGAACTCGCGCAATCGCTGAAGCCAAACGCATACCTGACCCACCGGAGCGCGATGTACCTGCATGGATTGACCGAAGAATTTCCTGAAACGATCTACATCAATCAGGAGCAAGCTCTGCGACACCAACGAAACAATGAACTCCTATAAGAAGGTATTGATGCGGCGTTCCAGCGGAAGCCAAGGGCATCGAATGAGGTAGCCGAACACGGCGGCACAAGAGTATGCGTAGTTCACGGACAACGCACGGACGGGTTAGGAGTGATAGAGATGAATGGGGCGGAAGGCAAGGGGCTCCGCGTGACCAGTGTCGAAAGAACGCTGATTGATATAACGGTCCGGCCGGTCTATTCGGGTGGGGCTTCCGAGGTGTTGAATGCCTACCGTCTGGCAAAGGACAAAGTTTCCACGCGCACATTGATCGGGACTCTCAAGGAGATGAATTACGTGTACCCATACCACCAAGCCGTTGGCTTCTATCTCGAGAGAACAGGTGTCTACAAAAAGGCTGAGTTGCAGCAGTTGCGAAGCATGCCAATGGAGCATGACTTCTATCTTGATTACAACATGAGTGAGACGCAGTTTTCGGAGGTCTGGCGTATACACTTCCCCACGGATTTATGATTACTAAACTAACGAGATAAAAGAATCGCTCATCTGCCAGTATCAAAATTTGATGCGCAGTATTTTTGATTCCTTTGGACGAAAGTCATTTGAGGAGAATATTGGAGCCACAGTTATTCTCGAGGGCAGTGTTGTGAGAAATATTTTAGAGCGCAGAAGTTTATATGCTGCTTCTTCTCAGGCGACTATCCCGAATAGCGAAGTGATGAACTTCGCCTATCCTTGTGCATCGCTTCCGTCTGATCTTTTGACTTGACCTTTCCTCATCATGTTTATCGATTAAATGCCTTTGAGGGTTCGCTCTGCCGTGTGGAATCTCTTGAAGCATTGCGATGCTCGAACCTTCTTCTTGATGAAACGGTGATCCTGCTCGATCACGTTGTTCAGGTATTTCACGCGCCGCAGCTTGCAGTTCTGTGGCACAATCTTCTCCACCTGTGAAGTGCTGAACGCTTCCGGGTAGGCCGCGTTCTTATCTACACTGATCGTAAACGGAAGGCGACAATGTTCTGCCCTCAACAACTTCTTAAAGAGGAAGTCAGCCTAGAGTGAAAGTAGAGAAGAGCAAGCTGTGGCATGTCTTCGGATGGGTAGTGTTGCAAAAACTTTCTGACTACACAAGATATTGAGGGGGCAGCGGATTCTCCAGCACAACCAATTGCGGCCGAAATATTTTTTGCAACGCATTATGAAAGGGCGCCCCTGTGGTGGTAGCTTCCGAGTTATCGAAGCCTGGAAGATTATCACCCAAAGGAGAACCCTATGAGCGACTACTATGTCGGACTCGATGTCCATAAAGCAAGTATCTGTATCGCCGTCTTGAATGCTGGCGGTAAACTGGTGATGGAGTCGGTCATTGAGACGAGCGCGGCCACCGTCCTCAACTTCCTCAAGGGTCTGCACGGGCAAGTCGAGGTCACGTTCGAGGAAGGTACTCATGCCGCCTGGCTTTACGATGTGCTCAAGCAGAGCACAGCCACCGTCATCGTTTGTAATCCGCGCAGGAATCGTCTGCTCAGTGACGGTAATAAGTCTGACAAGGTTGACGCGCGAAAACTGGCTCAACTCTTACGTGCCGGATTGTTGTCGCCGGTCTATCACGGCGAGCATGGCGTACGTGATCTCAAGGAGTTGGTGCGCAGTTATGAGTACCTTGTCGAAGACTCGACGCGCGTGATGAACCGGATCAAAGCTTTGTATCGGAGCCGCGCGATTGCTTGTGCCGGGGCGGATGTGTACCAGCCTCAGCAGCGTCAAGCGTGGCTGGAGAAGTTGCCGGAAGCTGGAGTGCGCTCACGCGCCGCAAGCTTGTATTCCGAACTGGATCATCTGGCCGGCTTACGGCGTGCAGTTCGTCAAGCCATGCTCGTTGAGAGCCGTCGTCATGCGGCCAGCAAGATACTGCGCCAGGTTCCAACCCTCGGCACGGTGCGGATTGCGCAGTTGATCGCTGCCGTGGCGACGCCACATCGCTTTCGGAGCAAGCGGCAGTTCTGGTCTTATTGTGGGTTGGCAGTGCGAACACGTTCGAGTGCCGACCACCATTTTGCCGGCGGCCACGTGCGGCGCGCGGGGAAAGCTACAACGCGCGGTCTGACGCAAGATTACAATCGCACGTTGAAGCATGTCTTCAAGAGCGCCGCGTTGACGGCTTGCCGATGCGAGCCATTCAAGTCCTGCTACGCGGAGTTATTGAGTAGAGGGCTCCGCCCGGAACTGGCGCGGGTGACAGTGGCGCGCAAGATTGCGGCGACCACTTTGGCGGTGTGGAAGAAAGGTGAGAAGTTTGATGCCTGTCAGTTAATCAAGCAGGCCGCATGAGCAGGCAGCGAGCGGCTGACGGACGTTGCTGATGAGCGGTCATGAGTCGCTGGGAAGTCTGTTCCGGCAAAAGGTTCGAGGTTGAGTATCTTCCGGTAGTGTGGGCTGGAGGCGAACGCAAGCCGATAATGTCCCTGTTGCAACGCTATGCCACCTCGGATGACCACAGAAAGCAGTAGGCGAAGGCTTGAGAAAGCCGAAGTCTGAGATAGAACACTGGTCGGCTCTCAACAGAGAGAGACCGTTGCGCTTGATTAAGAACAGACAGCAGGAGCGCTCCTGAGGCGCATGGGTGAGCAGGTCAGACGCTCTGCCTGGCGCCAGCGTGGCTAACGTGTATGTTGAGGGCTGGCGGTCGAAGAAAAAGCTCTTGATCGCCAGCGTCGGAGAAGTTTTTGCTTGACACGCCCCTTTTATAGAACACTACCGCTGGCCGGTATCATGTTCGCAGTTTGGCGTGACGGCACGGAGTTCGACCCGCAGTTGCTACGACCGGGAGGCGCGCCTGTCAGGCCGGTAGCGTAGTCGTCACGCGGAAGCTGGAAGACATTGGCTTCAGTGATTTCAAAGCACGGGCGGGCGAGCGCGGCAATCGGCTTGGCCCTTCAGAGCGCCGACAATGGAGTAGCGCCACCCGCCCCCGAATCCAAACTTGCGCCGGGCGTCAAAGTAATCGCCCAAGAGAGAGCGCGGATAGAGAGGTGAAAGGAACTCGCTGCACGGTATCGGTGTGCTCATGGCAAGCCAACACATGAGATAAAAAAACGCTTGACACCAACCGCCGCTTCACAGAGAGCCGAGAGTGAACCCTTCCCGAGATGGTGTTCAACCTGACGTACTTAGCATTGCGCAGTATCAGCAAACGATGCACAATGCCGGCCGTATAAAAGTCGATAACGATGCTTGTTATCCATCGTGTCAGACACCTTCTCGGCACACACCACACGCTCGACAATGATGTCATAGCTCACCATGTTATCGTTGTATTTGAGCACAGCGGCTGATTCCTTCCATAGCAGGTATTGACCTCGTGCCATTCATTAGAATACTTTGTGAATTGGCGTTCCTCACTAATCAACGAGAATCCTCAGCCGCACTAAAGGAGCCTCCTCATGTCCTTAGTAAAAGAATCTATTTCTCCCTTCGAGAATCGTATTTTATCTGCCCTGCCTCGCCTGGAATACGCGCGTCTTTCCTCTCACATAGAAGTAATACGACTGCCTAAGGTAAAACCCTCTATCAAGCCGGTGGCATAATCAAATACGCATATTTTTTGCAAAGCGGGATGGCGTCCCTACTGTCTGTCACAGAGGATGGAGCAGCCGTCGAGGTCGGGATGGTTGGTAATGAAGGAATGGTAGGGCTTCCCGCAATACTGCGAATCAATAGCTCTCCCTACCAGGTCGTGGTGCAACTTCCGGCCTACGCCGCGCGCCTTAGAGCAGATGTGCTCAGAGCGGAATTTGATCGGGGACGACAACTTCAAGATCTGCTTCTACGTTACATGCATGTATTGTTAACCCAGATTTCCCAATCGGCTGCATGTAATCGTTTCCATACCATGAGAGCGAGATTATGTCGCTGGCTCTTAGTGAGTCGTGACTGCGCACAGACGGACACCCTTCACCTTACGCATGAATTTCTTTCTCAGATGATAGGGGCCCCACGCACCCGTATTACGATGGCGGCAAGCGGCCTCCAAAAAGCAAAACTCATTCGTTACAATCGCGGCAAAATTCAAATCCTCGACCGACAGGGCTTGGAGTCCTCTTCATGTGAGTGTTACCGAATAGTGAGAGAAGATATCAAACATTTCATAGCCGCTTAAATTCTCATCTTTTTTTGCAGTTATGTCACGTTTGTAACAGACGAGCCCTCCACGCCCTCTTTATCTTGCTCGCTCGATTCTCGTGCGAAAGCCATTTTGGTTGTACAGGCAGCCGAAGACCTCACTTTTGCATTGTTCGTTTGCGTAACCTTACAAAGGCCGAATTTCTTCACTAAACGATAAATCAAGGTCGGACAAGTGTATGCGGTTTCCTCTGCACCGGATTACATTTCTCGCTCTACTACTGCGCGTCCGCTCCGGTGCTGCTCATTGCTTCAAGTCACAAGGGATCATTTCACCATCTACGCGGGTAGATGGCTTTTAAGCCATCGCTGCCTGCTGGTAGCGATGGCGCTTTTTGCGCGGAGTAAGTTCTTTTTACAGGAGTCCACCATGAAAAAGAAAAGTGTTATTGCACTCTTATGTATGATGGCGCTAGCCACAGGGGCGTTAGCCTTCAGCCGTCAAACCCGGTCTGCACTTTCCGGCCTCACCGACACAGCCAAGAACATATTTTCAGCACCGTCGCAGAACACCAGCACTCCGACAGCCGCGACGCAGCGTCCCACCAATGCGCCGGCCTCCGCCAACGAAGGGGAGATAGCGCAGTTCGCCGTATACAGGCAATTGTTCCGGCATTTTGTTTTCCTCAAAGAGAAAGCTGCGGAAAAAGAGCAACGGGGTGAGGATAGCTCCTCGCTCCGCTCCTTCTACAAACGACAGGCCAAGCTCGACGATAAGCAAGTGTTGATTCTTGATCAGGTCGCTACTGAAACGGACGATGCCGTAAAGAAGCTGGACGAGAAGGCCAAGAAGATCACCGATAAAATTCGCGCCAAATATCCTGAAGGCAAGCTTCCCAAAGGCGAGCAGCCACCGCCCCTGCCTGAAGAACTCAAAGTGATGCAAAAGCAGCGCACAGCGATCATCCTTCATGGTCGTGACCGCTTGCGTGAGTCGCTCGGCGAGCAGGAATTTCAACGCTTCAACGAGTATGTACAACACAACATCGCGAGCAGGATGAAGCCGATTAACTTTAACCGCCCACGCCCTGCGTTCCCGAGTGGCCTCGAACTCAATGTCGGACCCCGCAAACATCAGGACAAGGTAGACAAGTAATCAGCCTCAGGCACAAGGAGCTAACATAATGAGAAAATCCATACTTTGTGCAATTGTTTTCGCCGCCGTCTGCCTCTTCGTCCTGCCGCAACAGGCGCGAGCGCAGTACGCTTACGGCGTCTCCGCTATCGGTTATGATGATACGACCAAAGAAGTCTTCGGGTACTCGGCCACGGAGTTAGATTACTACGCAGGTTACTACTATGACCCTTACGTCGAAGGCTTCATGTACAACCAGTACAACTTCTACCCGATTGACTCCGGGTACAGCCTTGGCTACGCCTACTACTGGCCGGCGGAAGTAAACACCTACACATGGGGGGCATTGCCCAGCACGGAGTACGATGTTATCAGCGACCATTACGTGCTCTCGGCGTGGAGTACAAGCGTGCGGGTCTGTGACGATTACTACTACTCGGGCTGCTGGGCCGATTACTGGTATGACGCTTGGGGGTATGGTTTCCTCGGGGGCGGAGATTACGGGGCGCCGTGGTGGTGGTGGGGTTCCTGGTATGGCGAGTACGTACCGCAAAGAACTTACTATCTGGGATCGACCGGCGTTTATATCATCACTCCGCCAGCGGCAACTCCGACGCCGACGCCCACTCCACAATGCGGTAGAGTTGAGATCGGGTCGTTTTACGGGAACAACGCGCTTAACCTCAATGGGCAAACACGCCCTGTTCTGCTTGGAGCCAAGACGGCTCTGGGGGCACGCGCCTTCGCGGCAGATGGCTCACAACAAGAAGGGACTGTGACGTGGGAAGTCTCCGGCAATGCTCAGCAGGAGAGTGATCCATCCGGCACGTTGGATGTCTCATGGCTAACTGAAGGGACACAGACGGTCAAGGTCACGTTCACGCCTGCCGGCGGCGGATGTACGGTTTCGGCTTCCTTCACCGTCAACGTAGTGCTTCCGCAACTATCAACTTACACCGCACAGCAAAATACCGAACGCGTCACATACGGGAGTGCGGGGCAACAATGCAGTCGAATTGCTACCGGCGACACATTTACCCTCGGCTGTAATGAGGCCTCAAAAGGAATCGAGTTCAATGCGACCGTGACTGCGCCTTCCGACGCGATTTCAGTGCCTTCGGATAGTCGGGTGAAGTTCGTGCAACTGGTCAATGCTTACCGGCAACGCCAAACGTCGCGCGGAACGGAATGTATAACTTTCCGCACCTCGCCCGGCGACCTGTCAACAGGCTGGTACATTGATAACACCGACCCTTACGATACTCGCCCGATCGCGTTTAAGGGTTTCAGTAATGACTACACAGCTTCAATCACTACAAACGACACTCCGGGTAATACCTTGGAGATTCCATTGCGGTATCAAGCGATATCTGTGGATGATCAGTTCGAGATGTACGTGAACTATATCGCGGGTGATCCCGGCGCGCCCTCGGTCGAGCGTCCGCTCGGAAAACTCGCATGGAATTTCGGCGGGCAGGCGACTTACAATGCTTCCAATGGCACGTATACATATACTGCCGCCAATCCCATTCCTAAAGCCTTGTCAGGTGTGGCGACGACTACGATGCGACCTTATCTGGGCACCATCGTACTTGTTGAGAGCATGTGGCAGGCATGTGGCGCTGGTCCGACGCCGACGCCCACACCGACGCCGACGCCGACACCTAACCCGACGCCCACCCCACCTTCGGGCGGAGGTAACAATGCCGCATTCGTTTCGCAATCGGTGCCTACTTCAATGGAAGCGGGACAGTTGTATAACGTGATGGTTACTATGAAGAACACGGGTTCAACCACCTGGACAGCGGCGAATGGGTATCGCTTGGGGTCGCAGAATCCAGGGGATAACTTTATCTTCGGGCTGAACCGTGTGGATGTGCCGGGTGCGGTCGTTCCGGGGGCAGAGGTCACCTTCAACTTCAATGTCACTGCGCCCTCAATGACGGGGCTTTACAACTTCCAGTGGCGCATGGTGCAGGATGGGGTTGAATGGTTTGGCGACTCCACGCCGAACCTGCTGATAGATGTTTATTCATCCAGCTACTGCGACTGGTCAATGGAGCAGGATTGTTATTACCAGGGCGGTTCATGGGATTCCAACTCATGTACTTGCTACTACTACAATCCGTGTTGGAACTCCCCAATGAGAAGCCCTTGCTATGAGTACTAGCGGCGAGCATGGTCGACAATAATGTGGAGGATCAAGCAATGAATGACATAATGAAGAAGTCGCGGGGGGATAAGACCCCTCGCAGGGGAGAAAAGAGTATGTTCGTACGAATGACATCTGCGTTGTCGGTGATGGCGCTTATCGTGCTTCTCACAACTGTTTTTGCCACACCCATGAAAGTAAACTCCTCATCCGTGGGTACGCAAAGTGCCCAGTCCGACAAAAACAAGGAGTCGGATCAGAAAGATGAAAAGAAGGTGCGGAACATTCAGTTGACCATCGTGCCCGTCGTATACAGTCGTAAAGACAACGGATATATAGCGTCAACAAAATTCAAGGTTGGCGAAAGGGTGATCGTTAAACTCTCCATGCTTAACACATCCGCGGAGCCTCTGGAAGTTGCAACAGGAGACGCCTATCTTCAGCATCGCCTGCGCCTCGTGAAGAATGGGCAACCGATGCATTACCGCAAAGGAGTGATCCAACTGCTCCGTGCGAAAGATGAATCCGGCTCAAACCTCGGCGGCCCGAGGTTCGTGACAGTTCTCGAACCCAACAAGCAGACGGAACTAGATTCGATTGACCTTGATCGTTGGTTTGAGAAACTGGAACCGGGCCACTATGAATTAACTCTCCGGCATCGCTTTCAGTGGAAAGGTAAACAGGTTGAATCCAATACCGTGACTTTTGAAGTCACGCAGTAGGCTTCTGATCTGATTCGCGCATAGGCCATACGCATCTGCCGTATAGTTAAAATCGGGCTCAAGTGCATAAGCAGCAAGATGCCCGGCGGATAATTGTATCCGCCGGGCACTGCATCGAATTCAGAAAGAAGTTCTATGCTGCGCTCAATTAGCTACGCTCCGACCCTCACTGATGGTAGTCCTCCGCATGGTGCCTTCTCGTTGCAAGGATGAGCCGACACACAGGCCGATCTTCGCCAGCGGAACCCCACGCCTTTCCAACACACGCTATAGTAGCCATTTTCAACTCCCGAAGCTGTTTGTACTAGAACAGCTTAATTTAGGCTGTAGAAGGCTGATGGAGGGATCCGTCCTCTCACAACCTCAGATGCCCAAAGTGCCGGCGAACAAGATTCCACCGGGCTTCGAGAAGAACGTCTTCATCAACTGTCCTTATCGATGATGTTACCTACCACTCTTCCGCAGGGTAATTTACACCGTCCACTATTTGGGCTTTAGGAGGAGATTCACGCTCGATTTTACTTGACAAGTTGTTGAATATCACTTGACAATTCCGATCTTCTTAGTTCGTTGCTCGACTCGGCTCTCGGTGTTAAATCTCTGCTGGATTTTTTACATGATAAAAGCCATCGATTTCTGCTGCGGGGCAGGTGGTCTGACCCGTGGGCTACTGGATGCAGGCATTCTGGTGCTTGCAGGAGTTGATATAGATGAAAAATTGCGTAAGACGTATGAAACGAACAACGCGCCAAGCCGATTTCTACGCTTGAACCTCAAAGAGATATCAATCAGAGAGTTGAGAGACGAACTGGGTATTACTGATCAAGATTTGGTGTTGTACGCAGCCTGCACCCCGTGTCAGCCTTTCTCAACACTAAATCAGAGACATGGCGAAGATGACAGGAAAGAGTTGCTGATATCCTTTGCCGAAATAGTTCAGGCCGCGCCTCCCGACTTCATCGTGGTCGAGAACGTCCCGGGGTTAAACACCGCCTATGGTAAGGAGATTTACGAGCAGTTCATAAGAATGATTGGGGAGGCAGGCTTTAGAGAAGAAAACATCTACGCCGATTTCCTTGATGCGAATGAGTTCGGAGTAGCTCAAGTAAGGAAGCGGTTCATTCTCATAGCATCAAGACATGGAAATATAAAGAGGCCGCTACGTGCTACTCGCAAGCCTGTGGTGCGTACCGTGTTGAAGAAGTATCCGGCTATTCGCGACGGCGAGAAATCGGATAAGTATCCCAATCATGAAGTCCGTCGATTGCAGCCGCATCATAAGGTGATCGTTCAGGCCGTCCCGAAAGACGGCGGGAGCCGACGAGACATTGAAGACACCTCGATCCTGCTTGAGTGCCACCAAAATAACCCGGGCGCGCATAAGGACGTATTTGGGCGTATGGCGTGGAATGAGCCTGCTCCTACGCTGACTTGCCGCTGTACCGACGTTTATTGCGGGCGCTTCATTCATCCTGAGCAAGATAGGGGCGTGTCACTTCGGGAGGCGGCGGCCCTGCAATCATTCCCCGACGATTATATTTTCATCGGATCGTATCACCATATCATGAAGCAGATCGGGAACGCCGTTCCCGTCAAGTTTGCCAAACGGCTGGGACTAGTTTTTTAGCGAAATGGTTGACCCAGTTCCGCAGGTCGGCGTTTGCGCTCAGTTCAGCTTTCGCGCGCTCGACGCACTCCTCCTCTGCCAGCAGGCGCGCACAACTGCCCGCATCCGTCTCCTGAGCCGACTGATTTTCGCCGAGAACTCTTTTCAAGACGGTGAGGAGCCCGGCCGCGCTGAGGTTGAATTCATTGAGATGTCTTTCCTCGAAGCAGCGAAGCAACGGGTTCACCGCCTGCCGCGCCCCGGCCTGACGGCCGTCTTGAGGCTTAGGTTTGGCGCGCGACTGTAGCAACCGGCCACGGCTGCGCAGCTCGACGTAGACCTCATTGATCTCGGATTTGATCTGCCGCAGTTCCGCCCGGACGGCCCGGCGTAGTTCGTCACGGCGCGGCGAGGCCGGCGATTCATTCACCACGTCAACGAAATCTCTTGGCAAGTCGTCGGCGGCATAGAAGCGGAAAACGTCGAGCGCGTCGTTGTCGAGGCGGTGAAGTTGGTCGAGTTTGGCCCGCAGAAAGGTCAAACGGCGGAGCGCGTACTGGTAGTTGAACTGGTAGAGGAAGCGGTTCATCGTTGGGCGGCGATCCTTGCTGCCGTCTTCCCTCAGTCTGTATTCGGTGTAGCGGCCGTCGCGCCAGGCTCGGATCAGGCCGCGGATGGAGACGAGATAGTCGGACTCCTCGTCCACGTTCGCCAGACGTGCGACGAGTGCCGCCATCAGGTCGGTCACGTGCGCAATATCTAAGCGGTGGTAGCCGAGGTAGCCGCGACTCTTCCGCCTGACCATGTCCGCGAGGTCGAGCTTCGACCACTCCTCGTCGCTCAAGACGGGGCTGAGCGGGACGACCGGCGTGCGCATTGAAGAGCGCTCGAAGTCGCGCTCGATGCCGCTCAGAATGCGGTTGACGCGTTGAATCAGGCGGTTGCGCTCAAGCACACGCTGCAAGTCTTCGCGGATGCTCTCGCTGCGTGGCAGCGTGAGGAGCGCGGCCGCCACGTTTTCGACCACGTCGGGCGTGTCAAGATTCTCCCGGTCCCGCTCGGGGTGTTCGGGCGACGGCTCGATGTAAATGAGCTTGCGGTCGACGGGCACGTCCGCGGTGCGGCGCAGGAGTGCCTCCGTCGCGTAGGTGAACGGCTTGTTGTCGAGGTAGCCGCCGTCGCCGAAGGGTCGCAGCGGGAAGGTCTCCGCCTTCAGGTAGCTCTTGAAGAAGGGCTGCCAGCGCGCACTCGCCGACCTCGAATCGCGGTCGTGACAGTAAGCCTTCATGCCCCCGAGCACGTCGTCGATATCACATAAGCGCATCGGCTCGAAGGCGAAGGGGAAGGCCGAGGTGCAGCGAGCCGCGTAGGCCAGAAACGGGTTGTTGGCCGACCGGAAATCGTTGCGCCCGTTATTCAGGCGGTCGCCCTTCGCGTACTTGAAGTGGAAGACGTTACGGTGACGGCGTTCGTGGACGACGTTGTCGGCCAGCCGGAGGGGTACCGTAACCCCGCGGATGTCTGTCGCCGTGATATAAAGATCCAACTCGTTGACGAAGGGCGAAGGCTTCTCCCCGTCGCCGGTCGCGTCCATCGTCGTGAAGGCGTCGAGGAGTTTGTAGTACATCCGCTGGCTGTTGAGGAGTGAGACCGGGGGCGACTGGAGGGAGAGCGGAGACTCGATGGAACGGCGGTCGTTGATTAGCTTTGAGATGTCACCCTCATCCACCCAGAGTTTGCTCAGGCTGCCGATGTCCTGCCCATTCGCGAGAGCCTTGCCGAGGAAGATTCCGTTAATCCCGCCCGCACTCGTCCCTGAAATGATGTCCACGACGAAAGCCGTTGGGGGATGCGTGTCACGCTCAAGATCGGCCTCCGCGTCACCAAGGCGGCGGTTTTCACCGCCCAGCAGGTAACTTATCTTGCGGTAGATGACCTCCGTCCCTTGCAACTCACGGGCATTCTGTGGGCGAACTCCCGTCTCCCCTTCGACAACCGGAGCGGTTGAGCGCATCATGTGCAGTAATTCCTGCGCGATGCCGTTGATATAGATGGCTAGCGATACGCCACCGTACATGACGACGCCGAAGCGAACTTCCTTTCTCACATCTAAGTAGGACGTAGTCTCTGTTGTGTCTTGTGGCGGGGTGAATGTCATGGAAGTAGGCTCCTATGGCGAATGGGCACCATGGGGGTAAGGCCGGAGGCAGTGAGAGAGTTCAGCTATGCGTGTATAGCGGCACGCCCTGCGGCACCGGTGTGGTAGGGGCATACCGGTGTCCCCACCACACCAAGCAACACGTTGATTTAGCGACACAACACTGCTACCACCGTGCCCGTCCCGGCGTGACCCGGGTTAGAGCTGTAACCGGGGGTGACTTTAACGATCACGATTTGCGATACGTTACCTGAGATTGTCGAACCAGACTTCGTGACCGAGCTTGACGTGATCACAGCCATATACTCCGGGATGCCGCTCGGCGGTCCGGAACTGTTACCCGAGCCGGTCGTCCATGTACCGCCACAAGACACCGGGTTGGTACTGGTCTGATTCACAAATCCCTTAAAACTCGACGGGGTTGCGCCCCCGCTGAGCGCATTAGATTTCGCCCACTGAGCGCCCCAGAACGTCACCTGTGTGCCGACCGACGCGTTGAGGTCGCTGATGACGAAGCTGCCGCCTCCGACTCCCGCCGGGTAGTCGAAGATCAGCGTCGGGGTGCTGCCGGCCGAGGCCAGATAGTTGACGTCCCCGGCGAAACTGCCCGCCACCGTTCCGGGGCCGAGCGTCTGTATGACCTGATTGATCCGGCAGCTCGCCTTCCCCGTCGCGTCCGTCGTCGCGCTGCACGCCTGCGCGCGGGGCCCGGCACCGAGCGTGAGCGTGAGCGTGCGGTTCACAATCGGCAACGAGTTAATGTCGAGCAGCGTGGCGGTTAAGACGCCCGCGCCGTTGTTGGCGAACATCGGGCCGTCCGCCAACGTGGTCGTCGGCGCTCGATTTACAGTCAACGTCCCAGGCACGAACGTGAAGCCGTAATTAGCCGAACTGAGGGTGCCGGCGGCCGCCGTAATCGGGTACGTGCCGACGCTACTGCCGGCCTGCGCGGACGTCGCCAGCGTCGGCGCACCGTTGAAGGCCGTGGCGGCGGTGTCGCCGTTGACGAAGCCCGACGGCGTGAAGGTCAGAGGCGGGTTAGCCGTGTTGTAAATCCTCGACTTGTTGTCCGCCGTGACGGTCAGCACCTTTTTGGTGGTCGTCAGCTTCCCGTCAACGAAGGTGATGGCATAGTTCGAGGATGTCAGTCCGCGCGCCGTGATGGGGTACACGCCCGCCGGGCTGCCGGTCGCGGCCGTCGTGCTCAGCCTCAGGCTTCCGCCCAGGGCGCTCGCGTCTTCGCCGTTCACGTACCCACCGTAGCGGACCGTCAGCGGCGGATTGACCGCGCCGTAGACCTTCGACTTGTCGTCCGCGATGACGGTCAGCGGCGCCTTCGTGACGTTGACGCTGACGTCCCTCGACGCCGTGTTGTAGTTAGTCGTATCGGCTGGTGTGAAGCTCACGTGCAAGTTCTGATTGTTACCCGCATGGAGCACTGTCCCCGCCGCCGGTGCGTAAGTGAACGCGCCCGGTACGAAGGACGCGGCGTTGAGTTGCGCGGCGCCGAGCGCGGCACCGTAAATTATGTCGGCCGGGTTGTTCCACGTGATGCGGGGCGTCGCTTTGCCGACGGTCAGGTCGCCCGTGCCGTTGCTGGCGCCGTGGCCCGCATCGCCCGTGAAGCTGGCGGCGACGGAGTTCGGGTGCGCGCCGGCGTTGATGCCCGCGACGCTGACGTTCGAGATTGACGCCACGCCATCGGAGTCGGTCATGGCGACGCCGACGGGCGTGCCGTTAAGGCCGAAGCTCACCTCCCTGCCGCCGAGCGGTGCGCCGCCCGCGCTCAAACGTGCGGACAGTCTCGTCGTCTCGCCGTAGACGCCTGAGGTCGACGACACGGCGAGCTGCGTGGGCGTGACGGCCATCGCTTTCCACTCCGCCGTCACGGTGTTCGAGGTCTGCGCCTGACCCCGCGAGTCGAAGAAGCGGGCGACGATGGTGTCCGTACCTTTTTGGCTCCCGGCGTAAGTGAATTTCGCGAGCCCTTCGGCGTCGGTCACCGCGCTGCCGGTGAGTCCCGCGTGCGACCCCGAGAGAATCTCGAAGGTCACCTCGCGCCCCTGTAGCAGTTTGCCCTGCGCGTCCTGCGCGGTCGCCGTCAGCGTGTGCTGCGCGCCCACCTCGTTAGAGGTGGAGACGGGGGTCAGGACGACGCCTTCGCCCACTACGGCCGCCGCGTCCTGTAGAAAGAAGGCCGCGAAGAAGATGTTGTCGTCGTCGGAGGGGTTCCTCGTGACGACCTTTAATTCCGTATCGCCGGCTTTGACGAAGGGCTTGAGGTTGTACAACTCGTCGTCAGACCTCGGATGCGTCGGCGTGGCTAATGGGTTGGCCGGGTTGGCAGGGCTGTCGCCGAGACCGCCCACGGTGAGCAACGCGCCGTTCTCGGTTACACCGTCGTCCTCGCCTCCGGCCGAGGTCGTCATGCGCTGGCCGTTCACGTCGATCAAGCTGTATTGATGTCCGGCAGGATTCTGGTGGCCGAAGGAGATGCCGAGCGACATCGTGAGCGAGAAGTTCGGGTCGCTCGGGTTGATGGGCTGCGCGAAGCGGAGGGCGAAGGTGTCGCCGGTGGTCTGCTGCGCGCCGAAGAGCAGCGCGACGGTGTTGTCTCTGGGCTGGGAAGGGTCGTCGAAGATCACTACGAGGACTTCACCTTCGATGTTACCGGTGTTTGCTTCGTGGAGCGCGAATCCTATCGTCCCCGCCGGGGCGGAATCCAGCTTCGCCTTGACGATGTCCGTGACCTCACCCCAGAAGTTGAAGCCCTGTATCCCACTCGGTGTAACGATATCCCATGACACGGGTACGTGATCAAGCTTCACGTCACCGGAGGCCAGAAGGTAGCGGTGGAACCCGGTCGTAGCCGCCCCGACGTAAGCTCGCCTGACGGTGGCGCCGGCCGGCTTCTCGACATTGATCACGCCGTCCCGCTTATTAATCCCCAACCCGCTGATGGAGGCGCTGATCTTGCCCGTCTCAGTCACCACAGGCTTGATCGAGCCCGTGGTAATGGCCGGGTAAACCCCGACCGTGTTGAAAGCTTCACCGATTCCCACCGCGCCGTCATCGTCGGTCACAACGAGTTTAATCAGATATGCGCCGGGGGTCACATAGACGTGACTGTCGCTCACGGAGGCGGAGCCCTCCTTCTCCGTGAAGGCGGCGGGGCTGGTCGTGCCGTCGCCCCAATCCCACACGGCGGTGTGAGTGTCTCTGACGCCGGAATCCTCGAATCTGCCGCTGACCGTGATAGTGTCGCCAGGCGCGAACAGCCTGTTGTTCGACGTTGAGCCTACCTGCAATACGCGCGGCTCGGCGTTTCGCACGGTCATGGTTGAGACTTCGACATCTACGCCGCCATGATTGTCGGCGAGTGTTATCGTGACGTTGAATGTCCCGTCGTCAACGTAGTGATGGCTCCCCAAGAGCAACCCGAAGTTGCTGTTCTTATGGACACCGAGCGGCTCCACGGGCGAGCCGTCGCCCCAGTCTATCGTCGCGGTGTGGGCATCTAGCGTGTCCGGGTCGTCGAAGAACGCGCTGAAAGTCCCGCGTCCCTCATAGGTATTGTAGTTGGAGGGTCGGACGGAAGGCGGAGAATTGCCCAGGCCGCCGCTGCCCACGGTGAGGGTGACGTTATGCGAAGCTTTCCCGCCCTCGTCGTCCGAGACGGTGAGGGTGATGGTGTAATTGCCCGGCGCGCCGTAAGCGTGGCTGCCGGTTGCCGAGCCGGAACCATTTGCCTCCGTCACCGTTCCCGCGCCGGTCGTGCCGTCGCCCCAATTTATCTCAGCCGTATGTGTGTCGTTGACACCGGCATCGTTGAAGTTTGTCTTGATGACTATCTCGCCGTTGACACCCTCAAGCGCGACGCCGGTCAGGACGGGTGCGCGGTTCAAAACCGTCAGTGACAAGCGGCCTGTCCCGACCCCACCGCGGCTGTCCGTCACCCTACCAGTCACCTCGTAGACGCCGCTCTCGACATAGCGGTGATAACCGATGACGAAGCCCGAACCGTTGGCTTCTCTGATGAAACCGGCAGCACCGTTTGCGTTTGGATACGTGTCCAACGTAGAACCGTCGCCCCAGTCTATCGTGGCGGTATGAGTGTCCTGAGTGTCTGCGTCTGTGAAGTTAATCTGGAATTGCCCGTTGTTGCCCTCCTCGGCCCACGTGTTATGGATGTGGACGGAAGGAAGGGCGTTCACAGGGCCGATTGACCAGTTAACCGTGGCATTATTCGAAGCGGCTGTCCCGGCCTTTGCCGAGAGGCTGTCCGCTCCCTCTTTGTTGCCTGTGTAGCTGAACGTGGCGATGCCGCTCGCGTTCGTCGTTGCCGTCAGGGATGCGGGATTCGCCCCGGTTACGTTCAACGAAACAGACACCCCGGCGGCCGGCGTGCCTCGCCCGTCGGTCACGCTGGCGTTGACGATGTGAGTTGTGCCAACCGAGAGTGCCGCATTCGCGGGCGCGAGTGCGAGGGACTTCGGTGCCCTACCATCGGCCACCCACGCAGCCTCGCGCGCGAAGGTGTTGAAGGCCGGGATGCTGGCCTCAAGAGCGGTGGCCGCTTCTTCGACGACCGTCTGCGCTGAGACGCCGACGCGCGCGAGGCCGAGGTCGTGATTGTAACCGGCGCGTATCAGATTAATCTCCTCTTGGGAGAGTCCCGCGGCGGAGAGTTGATTTATTTCGTCCTGCGTAAAGCCGCTGGTGCGAACGCGCTCGAAGACGGTCTTTGCGATGTCTAGATCAGACTGGGTGACGGCCGGATTGTCGACATCCTCGTCTGCCGCGCGCGCCGTGCCCCACGCGCGCAGGGCGGCGGCGCTCTCGGCCATCTCGGCGGTCAGCGCGTCGCCGTAGTCCGCGATGGCTTGTGCTTGGAGCCTGACGGAATTCTCGTCGCCCGCCTCAACCGCGCCGAGGTAGCGCTCGAAGGCTTTGAGTTGTGCGCGCCCGAACGCGCTCTGGCGGTCGAGGGTCAGGCTCAGACGGTCAGTGGTCGCATCTCCCGTGGCGGGGAGCGTTGTAAAGGCCGGGGGGACAACCGTGGTGTAGGAGGGATCAGGCGGGTCGTTCACTATGTCCAAATACATCTGCTGCGCGCCGCAGGAGAGTTCTTTCGCCAAAGCGAAGTATGGCTTATACGCTTGCATGGGCAGCCCCCCAACAGCGACCGTGAAGCCTAGCCCGTAGCCGAGACCGACGACCAATAAGCCGGCCTCCCACCCCCAGTCTTTCCGCTGTTCGTTAACGTCTTCAACGACTTTTCTGGCGAACTGAAAGCCACGGCCTATCTTCGGCTTCTTGAAGGTGCTCCCCAATTCCAGGGTTGCACACATCTTGCCGAAACCCGTGAAACTTAACCTCGCTCTGTCCTTCCACCGCGCCACGACTTGGTCACTCATGCGCCGCGCGGCGGCGCATGCGTTGTCGGCCGGGTTACAGAGGGTAACGGTGAAAGGTATGCTGAAAAAGCTGTAGTCAGGGTCGTTATCAGTGGCGCGCAGCCGGTAAGTTCCAGGGGGAAGTCCCGGCGCTATCAGCGTCCACTGGAGCGAGGAGTCCGAGATGACCGTCTTGCAATGGCTCTCGGCTCCATCCGCGTCCACCACGCAAATCTCACCGCCTTGGATGTCAGACCTGAAGATGGCGAAGACGGGGTCGGCTGTAGTGAACTGGTCAGTGGGGGGGCCACTGTCCTCGTTGGTCGGCTGCACCGAGTAGACTCTGGCCGCGACGGGGGTCGGCAGCAGATCGACGACGCTCCACGCAATCAAGGTGACGGTTAGAAGCAAGGTGAGGATGCGTTTCATGTTCCCTCCGTGGGTTGTGCTTATTTGAGTGGTGAGGCAAATCCGATTTGAGCCAACGCGGTGCGGCCGTGAGCGCATTCAACACGCGCCAGCATCCACCAGTGACCATCCTTGACCGATATTGCCCGATGCGGTCTTGCGACTGAAATGATCTTCAGTCAATAAAGCGAAGTGCGATCGGCAAGCCTGTGTGTCGGGTCAAGCTTATTGGAGAGTGAGTAAAGCTGGGTGGGAGATGCGAGGAATGCAGACTCATGTCCCAGACTGTAAATACCTATGCCTGTGTGACGGCGTCCTGTTATGACCTGAGTGCGGGTAGAATTAACGTGAGTTAATCTGCCGTAGCCTACGTGAGAAAGCGAATCATAGGATGGGTGGTAATGATCTGTCAATTAAAATTCGTGGCTGATCTAGGTGATAATTGATAATCCTTGCAAAGTACTTAGTTACACCCACCAGTGGGCATTACTCACTCAAGATTAAAATTTGCCAGCATTAGGAAAGGAAAAGCAATACGCTTGAGCCATAACGCGCTTAAGCTGAATAGAAACCGTCAAAGGTGTTCTTCGCAAACTTAGCATTGTCAGAATGAAGATAAGCTCTGTAAAAACAAAATTTACGTTTCTCGCCAACAAGCGATCTCGGCTATATAGTTGACTACTTTCAAAGCACGCCCCTTAGTTTTTAGAGTGTCAATCTAATTAAAAGTAATTGACTCGATTTAAATCAGATAGCATAATGCGCCCATGAATACGCCATCTGACTTGATTACCTCTACGGCTGCCCGTCGTCTCCTCGGTGTCAGCACATGGAAAATGTCACAACTTCTCAAAAGCGGCAGGATCCGTCACTATCCCGACCCGCTAGATGAGCGCAAGAAGCTAGTCAGCAAAGCCGAAGTTGAGTCGCTGAAAATCAATTACGCGGAGGCGGCATGATGAAGACGATTGCCATCGCGAACCAGAAGGGCGGCGTCGGCAAGACTACCACGGCGGTTAATCTTGCAGCCGGCCTAGCGATTCGGGGCTACAAGACGCTTCTGATCGATCTGGACAGTCAGCGAAATACCACCCAAACTTATTTCGAGCCGGAGCAGATCACCGTCACCCTCGCCGACGTGCTGGTCGGCCATGACCAGCGCATCTCGCTTGATGAGGCTCGGTACGCCACGCATATCGAAAACCTGGATTTGGTGCCCTCGCACATACGCATCGCCATGCTCGACCAGATGGTGACGCTCCAAGAACAATACAGGCTCAAGGAGGCACTCAATTCCCTCCCCGACCCTTACGACTTCGTGATTCTTGACTGCCCGCACACGCTCGGGCTGACGCTGACACAGGCATTGCTTGCCAGCGAACACATAGTTGTACCAATCGCGGCTGAATATTACCCGCTTGAAGGCGTCGTCGATCTTCAGGAGACGATTCGCGCAGCCCGGCAGCCGAACCCACGCGTCTCGGTGCTCGGGTACCTCGTGACACGTTTTCACCAGCGCAAGCGCATTTGTGCCGAAGCACTCGACAAGGTTAAGGAGATGTTCGGCGATAAGGTCTTTGAGACTCTCATCCGGGATAACGTCAGTCTGCAAAGCGCCCCGGCATATCGGCAGAGCATTTACGAACACGCCCCGAAATCCTTCGGCAGTGAAGATTATGAGAACTTGACCGAAGAGATGTTGAGCCGGCTGTCCATGAGTCCCCATTTGAAGTTGGTGGACAATAAGGAGGCGCACGGGTGACAGACCCTAAAGAGAAGAATTCACCGTCGATCAAGACGCGCACGCCGGGCCGTCTTTCGCGTGGCAGCATGTTTGACCGGGTCAAACTCCGACCTGACCAACACCCTATTGAAGAACTACTTGCGGGAGGAGGGCCTGCTCTCACTGAGGCAGATACTGCTCAAATTGAGCCTAAACCGATACCCACACCAGACCCAGACCAGTACCAGACGCAAACCAATCCCGTACCAGTACCAAACTACGACCAAACCCATACCGAAGTAGTACCAAAACCAGAAACGAGACAGACTAGTTCTCTTCCGATTGCACCTGCACGCGATTACAACAAACGCGCCAACAGCATTGACCGTGAAGCGCTCCCGGCGGGTGCTTTCCCCGGTGCCAGCAAAAAGATTTACGACGCCCTTTATTTAAGGACTCGCGGTGCCGTCATCCCGGAGCGGATCATCCGCGCGACTCGCAAGGAGATGATGAAGTGGACGGGCATCAAAGACATCAAGACAATCAACGCACACGTCAGAAAGCTGATCGACGCCGGATTGATTATCCGAACCAAGTTAGTGGGCGAGCATGAGGGCTCGATTTATGAGGTCTTGCTGCCCGAAGAGACCAGTGCCAAACTCGTACCAGACCCGTACCAGACCCAGACCAATGCCGTGCCGGGGCTAAACCAAAAAACGGACTCAGACCAGTACCAAAAATCGGTACGACTTGGGTCGGGTAATCTTATTGAAAACAAAGATACTTCCAGCGATCTTAAGACTTCTTTTAAGACAAATACTGAGCGAAGCGATGATGATGAGGCGTTCCGCCAACTCTTTGTGGCTGCAAAGGAAATTACTGGCAAAGAAGTTCCTGCGGCGCAGTGGCGTGAGGTGATTGACGTGCTGGTCGCTGAGTTGAAAATCGCTGCCGCGCGGACAACCGTTTCGTCTGCCCCAGCCTTTCTAGCCGAACATCTCCGCCGTCGCCTCTGGAAGATGGACAAGAAACAAGCGCAGGCCGAGGGCAGGGAACTACCCGACCAGCTAAAGACCACAAATACAGTCCCGGACGGTCAAATCTGCCAGGATTGCAACAACACGAACTGGTGGTATCCGAACGGGCCGGATAAAGGCGTGGCGCGTTGCAAACACGCGAATCTGCACAACAACTCGGTAGATTAGTTAGATCTTGGAGTGCTGTCCCAAAAGCCTGCGGAAAATATTCATCTAACACTTGTTTCACGTAAAGTTTCACATCAATTATTCTGGCTTTTTCTACAATTAAAAAACGTTGTTTGCTTTGGCACAGGGTAATTCGCATAATGCTTATTTTGTGAATAAATCCATTGACGGTTTCTATTCAGCTATCTTGTAAAGGCGGGCAAACAAAGGTGATTTTGGCGAGATAAGGGCGTCATAGAGAGAGCGTACACCTTCTCCTTTCCTGATGCCAGCAGATTTTACTCTCGGGTGGAGCAGTGATATCCCGGAAGTTGCCTGACTCCATGCACTGGCAGATTTATCAAGCCTATCTCGGCGGGCCGCACGCTCTCTTCCGTCTCTTTGAGGATGCCTTCGGCAAAGAGGCTCTGGACGGCCCGCCCGCCCCTGACCAACAGCAACGCCAGATCGATGACTTGTCAGCACAGATTGCGCGGCTCTCTGTGCAGGTTGAGAAGCTACGAGCCGAAGTTAGTGAACTGCGCGGGCTGAACTTCCAACTCCTGCGCCGGAACGCAGAGTTGGAAGCACTCGTCATGAAGGACTCTCATAACTCTGCGCGCCCGCCTTCAACTAACTCACCATGTGCCAAGCGTACGAGGAGCCTGCGCCGGTCATCGGGCAGACTTGCGGGCGGGCAGAGAGGACACCGCGGAGAGACGTTGCGGCTCGCCCCACGCCCTAACCGCATCGTCGAGCACCGTCCGCAAGAGTGTCGGCGCTGCCACGCCTCGCTCTCGACCACTCAGGTCGTGCGCCATCTCCGGCAGCAGGTCTTTGAGGTGGTGCCGTTACGCTTGCGAGTGACGGAGCACCGGCTGGCAGTCGTGCGCTGCCACGCGTGCGGGTGCACGACGCAGGGTGAGTTCTCAGACAGTGTCCGCTCCGGTGTGCAGTACGGGCCGGGCGTGAAGGCTCGCGTGCTCTACCTTCAGCAGTATCAGTTGCTGCCGTACCAGCGGACGAGCGAGGCCATGCGTGATCTCTTCGGCTGCCGCATCTCTGCCGGGACGGTCGCCAACATCGTCAGGGAGTGCGCCGCCGGGTTGGTGGAGACCGAGTTGCAGATCAAGCAGAAGCTACGGCGGTCTTCTGTGATCCACGCCGACGAGACAGGGCTGAGGATCAACCAGCGGCTCGCTTATATGCATGTGGCGAGCACGCCGCGCCTGACACATTACGCGGCGGCAACTCATCGGGGGCGCACAGCCATCGACGAGATCAACGTGCTGCCTTCTTACCGTGGCACCTGCGTTCACGACGGGTTGCTCTCATACACCTATTACGATCGGTGCCGGCACGCATTGTGCGGAGTGCATCTGCTGCGCGAGCTGACGTACTTCGAGGAAGTAGCAGCTGAGACAAAGGCATGGGCCTCGCCGCTCAAGGAACTGCTCCTGGAGATGAAGAGAGAAGTTGAGCGCGTCAGGGCAGAGGGCGCGAAGCGGCTGGCAGAGGATAAACTCCGGTCGCTGACCGAGAGCTACGAGAGGCTGGTCGCTGAGGGACGTCACGCACAGTCCCCACCCGGTGTGCCGCAGGCGGTGTGCAAACAGGCGCGTAATCTGTTGCTGCGGCTGGAACGGAGGAAGGCAGAGGTGCTGCTGTTCCTGACGGACTTCTCGGTGCCGTTCGACAATAATCAGGCCGAGCGTGACCTGCGCATGATCAAGTTGCAGCAGAAGACCTCGGGCTGCTTCAGGAGTGAAGAGGGCGCTCGTCGGTTCTGCCGTATCAGGGGCTATCTATCGACGATGCGCAAGCAAGGTCGGAGCGTGCTTCAGGCACTCGAAGGAGCGTGCCGAGGAAAGCCGCTAAGGCTCAGAAAACGCATCGGATAGCTGAACTGTTACGGAGTCCCGGTTATGCTATACTTCGCCGGAATCTGTGGATTTTGCCCCTAGGAGGCCATTGTTGTGAGCGTCAGCGAGGTATTGGAGGCCGTCCGAGCGATGTCGCCCGAAGAGCGCGAGCGAGTGCGCGCCCTCCTCGACGCCTTACCCGATGCCTCTTCCCCGACCGATGATGCCGCACAGGCCAGACTGCACGAGGCCGGATTATTAGGTGAGACCCGCACGCGCGTCGCTGGCACACGCGCGCGCCGCTCGCCGGTCGAAATCAAAGGCAGGCCGCTGTCCGAGACCATCATCGAGGAGCGGGGTTAGCACCCCACGAGATGGTCGCTTACTTCTTCGACAGCAGCGCGCTCGCCAAGCGCTACGTGACCGAAACTGGCACCCGCTGGGTTCAGTCTCTGACCGACCCCGCGGCGGGGAACCCGGTCTACGTGGCGCGCATCACGCTCGTCGAACTCGTCGCCGCGATCTCCAGGCGCAGGAAGAACGGCGACCTGACGCCCGCGGATGCGGATGCCGCTCTCGCCGACGTGCGCGGCGACTTCGTCTCCGATCATCAGGTGATAGAAGTCACTGCCGCACTTGTCGCTCAGGCCGAGGCGCTGGCGGAACGGCATGCCCTACGCGGCTACGACGCCGTGCAACTGGTCGCCGCGCTGGAAGTGAATGCTGCTTACCTTGCTGCGGGGCAACCGCCCGTCACGCTCGTCTCGGCCGACCTTGAACTGAACAACGCAGGGATAGCGGGAGGGGTGAACGTTGACGACCCGAACACGCACTAACACGCTCGTGAACCGGCGTCGGGAGGAAACGTAGATGGGCGACACTCTGGCCGCAATCGAAGTCGTCAACACTCTGTCCAGTTCCGCACTGTCGCCATCAACCTCCCGCTTCGACCCGAAACTGGCGCAACCCTTCATCTACAAGTCAGTCTCGGAAGAGACGCGCTCGGCATACACCCGCGCGATCCGGGAGTTCTTCGCCTTCGTCGGACACGTCCACCCATCTCAGGTGTCGTCGTCCGACGTTATCGCCTATCGGGATCATTTGCGAACCAGCAAGCGGCGCAAGCCGAACACCGTCGCGACGAAACTCGCCATCGTCCGCTCGTTCTTCGAATACCTCAGAGCCGGCGGCGTCATCACACTCAACCCAGCCTCGACGAAGTTAGTCACGCCGCCGGAGCTACCGACCAACCCGCAAGGAAGGGCACTGACGGCGAAGGAGGTCAGGTATCTGCTCTCCGGCCCTGATCGGAGCAAAGTGGAAGGCGCGCGACCATGCCATCCTGCTGGTCATGCTGAGACTGTCTCTGCGCTTGGCGGAGGTGAGCCAGTTACGAGTTTTGTCGGTTAAGTGGAGCCACGGGCGGTGGACGCTGCGTTGCAAGATCAAGGGTGGCAAAGAAGAAGTGTGGCCGTTGCCGAAGGATGTCAAAGAGGCGATAGACGAGTATCTCAAACTCGACCGCGAAAGAAGACGAACGCTCCATAGCGGCGGCGACGAGGCGTATCTCTTTCAGCCGATAGTCAACTACCGGACGTTGGAGTTTGATCGTCCGTTATCGACGCGGATGGTGCAAAAGATCGTAGGGCGGTGGGCGGAGTTCACCGGCATCGGGCACGTCACGCCGCACGACCTGCGCCGCACGGTGGTGACGAAGCTGTTGAATGATGGGCACTCGTATCGAGAGGTGCAGATGGTCACCAAACACAAAGACCCGAAGACGGTGATGCGCTACGACCATGCGCGGGAGAATCTGCAGAGTAGCCCGGTTAATACCCTCAGCTGGGATGCGGACGGGCGTGTCAATAATTTTGTGTAAATGATCATCGCTAAAAGACAGGCATTCTGTCCTCGAAGATAATCGCAAAGCGATTGAGCGCCGCCCGCCAGTCCTTGATGGGCATCGTCCACCGGGGGGTGATGTTTCTGAGCGCCAGATAAAGCAACTTCAACGCCGACTCATCGGTCGGGAACGAACCGCGATTCTTGATGATCTTGCGCAGGCTCATGTTGACGCTCTCGACGGCGTTCGTGGTGTAAATGACGCGGCGGATCTCTGCCGGGTAAGCCAGGAACGGGACGAGTCGCTCCCAGTTGCGCTGCCACGGCTGGCTGATGGTCGGATACTTCATGTCCCACTTCTGAGCGAACTCGGAGAGCCTCAACTCGGCTTCGTCGCGCGAGGCCGCGCGATAGATTTTCTGTAAGTCGGTCGCGACTTCCTTGCGCTGCTTGTAGCCGACGAAGTTCAACGAATGTCTGACCATGTGGACGATGCACAGTTGCACCTGAGCTTGTGGAAACACGGTTTCGATGGCTTCGGGAAAACCTTTCAGCCCATCCACGCAGGCGATGAAGACATCTTTGACTCCACGATTCTTCAACTCCGTCACGATTTGCAACCAGAGCTTCGCGCCTTCCGTCTGACCGAGCCAGAGGCCGAGGACCTCTTTATTGCCCGCGAGCGTCACGCCGATGGCTAAGTGAACCGCTTTGTTGACAACGTGTGCGCCGTCTCTGATTTTCACCTGTAGCGCGTCCATGTAGAGGATCGGATAGATGGCTTCTAAGGGGCGGTTCTGCCACGCGATGACATCCTCCATTACGGCTTCGGTGACGTTGGAGATGAGCTGGGGCGAGACCTCGACTTTGTAAATTTCCTGGATGTGTTGTTGTATCTCGCGTGTCGTCATCCCGCGGGCGTACAAAGACAACATCTTTTGGTTGAAACCGTCGAGCCGGGTTTTACCTTTGGGAACAATCTTCGGCTCGAACTCGGAGTTGCGGTCGCGTGGGACTTCGATGGGTAGCTCGCCGAAGTCGCCTTTGAGTGTTTTACCCGACGACCCGTTACGCGAGTTGCCGGAGTTGTCGCCCGTAGAGTCGTGTTTTTCGTAGCCGAGATGCTCGCTCATCTCGACCTGCATGGCTCGTTCGAGCAGGGCTTTGGTGAACTGCTTGAGGATGCCGTTCTCGCCGAGGATGTCTTCGGGCCGCTTGTAGTCTTTGAGCAGTTGATCAACTAAATCGAGGTCAATGCGGTCGGTTGTCGTCTTGGTCATCGTCGTCTCCTCCTTCAGCGAAACTGAAGTTTATCGGTGACGACCATTTACACAAAATTATTTACACCCTCGTGTCGTAGGGCGAACGCATCTTAAATGTTGAGCACCTTAAGCATGTAGCTCTCATCCCACCCTGCTTTGAGATGTTTGCTCTTGATGCCCAGCTTACAACTGCGTTCCTGCTTCAACAGGTTCACCGC
>JAIVJZ010000070.1 GCA_020199775.1 Acidobacteriota bacterium | reverse complement strand
CGTCAGAGACGCTACTTGAAACAGCGCGAACAGAGAGATGAATGTGAATCTGGCTGAGACTGGATAGCGGTGTTTAGAAAAGGTAAAGAAAATGCTTGACGCGGGCGGACCGCTTCACAGAGATGTTAAGATTCATTAATTCACGTCGCCCTTGACTCACCTTCTTTCTACCTTCACCCACTTCCAGATCATCAGGCAGAATTCGCTGTCATCCAGTTTTGCGATGGGTTCACAGCGGAGCGGGACGGGGACACTTTTTGCATCAAAGCAAGAGCCCCTTCTATTCTTTGGGCAAAGATGTCAACAACTAGATAGAGGAGTCTGAAAATGGCAATCAGGGGATGGATCGGAGTTGACCTGGACGGGACGCTCGCGGAGTATCACGGCTGGCGCGGCGCGGACCACATCGGTGATCCAATTCCGGCGATGATGGCGCGCGTGCGCAAGTGGATCGCAGCGGGCGTGACGGTCAAAATCTTCACCGCCCGCGCCACACTGCCAGAGCAGATTCCGCCGGTGCAGGCATGGCTCGAACGGCACGGACTGCCACCGCTCGAAGTGACGAACGTCAAGGATTTCGGGATGGTGGAGTTATGGGACGATAGGTGCATTCAGGTGCATCCCAATACGGGCGAACCAGTCGCGCCCGAGACAGTGAAGAGTTGAACGAGCGCCGACAAAACCACGACCGAATCTCTCAACCGCCTGGTGCTAAACGTGCCCTCCGCAGTTCACCATAATTATTTCATCTACCGTTAACGCTCCGCAGATTGCGGCGTGGTGGTGGCTATGATATTTTGCTGATCCCCTGTTCATGGACTTTGTAAGGAGCAAATCCGGCGACATCCTGCGCCTTGACAGTTCCGCTTAAAGCCATTCAAACACATCCGGCGTGATCTGAATCCCTGAAAACCCGGACGGTAAGTTTTATCCACTCGCGACCGTCAACCCGGCTTCTTCCCGTGGAGAGGCCCCTGAAGAGTTATGAAGAAAATCGGCTATTTTTTGGCGACCCTCTGCTGCGCTTTATTCATGAGTGCATCCGCCTGGGGACAGGTTCAGATCACGAGCACCGGAACTCCGGTGACGGAGAATTTCGACTCCCTCGGTAGCTCGGCGACGGCGACGTTACCCGCGGGCTGGCGCGTCGATTCGGCCACGCAGACCACCGTCTACGCATCGGCCGCCACCACGACGACCCGCTCCGCCGGGACGACCGGCGCGGGCGCGCTCACAGGCACTTCTTCGGGTGGCACTTACAACTTCGCGAACGGCGACAACGCCACTTCGACGGATCGCGCGGTCGGCTTCCTGACCTCCGGCAGCTACGCCAGCCCCCGCAACCTCTTCGTCCAGCTGACGAACGCGACGAGTTCAACCCTGACGAGCGTAACCGTCACCTTCGACGTGGAGAAGTACCGTTCCGGCTCGCGCGCCTACACGGTCAGCTTCTTCTCCGGCACGGACGGCACGAACTGGACGCCGCAGCCTACAGGCGACGTGGTCTACCCTGCCGACACCGCGAACACGACCATCTTCAACCCGCCCGTCGCCACCGCGCGTACAGTCACTATCAACGACCTGACGATTGCGCCCGGCGCGAGCCTCTACCTGCGCTGGCAATACGCGGGGAATGGCGGCAGCACCAACGGGCAGGCGCTCGGCGTCGACAACTTCTCGCTCACCGCCAACGGCGGCCCGGCGACTCCGACCATCAACGTCAGCGTGACGTCGCTCGCCGACTTCGGGAACATCCCTGTCGGTACCACTTCGACGCCGAAGTCTTACACGGTCTCAGGTATTGGTCTGTCGGAAGGCATCACCATCAACGCGCCGGCCGACTTCCAGATTTCGACCAGCAGCGGTTCCGGTTACACCACGACTCTCGTCCTTCCACAGTCCGGAGGAACCGTGTCCGCGACTACTATCTTCGTCCGTTTCGCGCCGGCGAGCCTCGGCGCGAAGGGCGGGAACATCACGCATGAAAGCGCGGGTGCTGCGACGAAGAACGTGGCGGTAACGGGGACGGGCGTCAACGCCTATACCATCAGCGGCACTGTCAGGACTAGGACGGGCGCGCCGCTCGCGGGCGTGCAGGTCTCCCTCGCCATCGGCGAGACGCCAATTTCTTCCACGACGACTGATTCGGACGGCAACTATTCTTTCACCGGTGTCGCTGGCGGTAACGAGTATATCGTCAACCCTTCGGGCGCGGGCTTCACCTTCACGCCGCCGAGCCGGACGTATTCCAATCTGGCGGCGAACCAGACGGCCGACTTCACCGCCACCCCGCAGGTCATCATCAGCGAGTTCCGCTTCCGCGGGGCAAACGGAGCGACGGACGAGTTCGTCGAACTTTACAACCAGACCGATCAGGCGGTCGGCCTCAACGGCTGGTCGCTCGTCTCCGGTGGGACGGTACTCCACACCGTCAGTAGCGGCTCGATCCCGGCGCGCGGCCATTACCTGATCACGGGCGCGGGCTACAGCCTGCCGGCCGCGTCGGACGCCGCGCTCGGCACGGACATCCCGGACGGAGCTGGAATAGGTCTGTTCAACAATTCTACGACCTTCGTGACCGGCTCGCGCCTCGACGCGGCGGGCTTCACCACCGCGACGCCGCTCTACACGGAGGGCATCGGCCTCGCGCCGGGCGGAGGCATCACCTCTGACAGCGAGCACGCCTACGTGCGCAATCTGGCGAGCGGAACGCCACAGGACACGGACAACAACTCGGCGGACTTCCTGCTTGTCGCCACCGACCCCATGTCGGTCGGTAACGGTGCCGTCCTCGGCGCGCCGGGCGCTGAGAACCGGACGAGCCCGACCCAGCGCAACAGTATCATCAAGGGGTCGCTCGTTGACCCGCAGTGCGCGGGCTTCGGCACGGTATCGTCCGGGTGCGCGCGCGTACGCACGGCGGCGGGAGCCAACCCGACGACCGCCCAGTATGGGACGCTGCGCATCCGGCGCAAGTTTACCAATACGACCGCCGCGAACGTGACGACGCTTCGCTTCCGCGTCGTCGGCATCACGACGCTCGGCAGTCCGGGAGCCGGGAGCGGGCAGGCCGACCTGCGGGTCATCTCGTCTTCGCCCGCCGATTTCAATGTGACGCTCACGGACGGCTCGGTCGTGCCCGTCAGGGGCACGCAGGTGGAGACACCTCCCGCGCAGCCGAACGGCGGCGGTCTCAACTCAACCGTCGTGACGGTCACGACCGCGACGCCGCTCGCGCCGGGGGCGTCGGTCAACATCGAGTTCACGCTCGGCGTGCAGCAGGAAGGTGCGTTCAGATTCTTCGTCAACGTCGAGGCCATCACGCAGGCTCCGCCTTCGGCGAGCGTTCATCTCACGATGGGCAACCCGTCGAACGCCACGGAGGACGTTAACCAGCCGACGAACTACCTGATGATCAAGGAGGGCTACGCGCTCTCTTACCACCGTGACCGGGGCATCCCGAACTGGACGAGCTGGCACCTCGACTCGACGTGGCTCGGGAGCGCGCCGAGACAGAACGACTTCCGCAACGACCCCATCCTGCCTTCCGGGTGGTATCAGGTGCAGGGGACGGATTACTCGGGTTCGGGCTTCGACCGCGGGCACATGGTGCCTTCGGCGGATCGCACCGCGACGGTAGCGCTAAACTCCGAGACGTTCCTGATGACGAACATGATTCCGCAGGCGCCGGTCAACAACCAGCAGACGTGGAACAACATGGAGCAGGACCTGCGGGCGATAGCGGGAGCGGGTAATGAGTTGTACATCATCTCGGGCGGCGCGGGAACTGGGGGCGTCGGCAGCAACGGCCCGGCTAACACCATCGCCGGGGGCAAGGTGACGGTGCCGAACTCGACCTGGAAGGTGGCTATCGTGCTACCCGCCGGGACGAACGACGTGTCGCGCGTGACCGCCTCGACGAGGACAATTGCGGTCATCGTGCCGAACCGCAACGACGTGAGCAGCGACTGGCGCTCGTACCGGGTGAGTGTGGACGCGGTCGAAGCATTAACGGGCTTCGACTTCTTCTCGAACGTGGAGGACTCGGTCGAGAACTCGATTGAGTCGGGAGTGGACACGGGAGCGGCCAACCCCGTACTGAAGGCAGGCGGCTCTTCCAAAAGCGTGAGCATCATGCGCCTCAGGTAGGTTAGCCACTGGGAGGAGACGTCTATGAAGACTGACGAGGAGCTGTTCGGGGCATTAAAAGAGGCCACGGAAGGCTTGCTCTATATGAGCGAATCGGATTACCCGGTTGAGGTGGTCAGGTGGGACGGCTCCGAACAACTCTCGCCGGATTATTTACGGAAGGTAGCAGGGGCGGACTCCTCGGCGGCGGTCGAGGAGTCCACCATGGAAGAACTCTTCCGCGTGCCGGCCGGTAAGCAGGAGTGGAAAGGTGAAGCGCAACTGGTGGAGGCGCAGCGCTATCAACGCCTCCGAAAACTTCTGGAAGAAAACCTCACGGGCATTAAGGTTTATCGGGTGGGTGAAATAAACATTGGAGTGTACGTATTAGGTAAGAGCGCCGAAGGGAACTGGCTGGGAGTTTCCACTCGCGCTGTCGAAACCTGAATCACTCCTATGCAGGTTGGGGTGATTTGTTTGCACACAGGAAGATGCTACAGTAATTGCAACACATTCAGTTGAAGCGAAATGGTTTCTGCGCGGAGTCTCCTGATTAAACGGGTACCGTTTCGCGCAAACTGAATAGGGGCGTCGGTTCGCACAAACCGGCGCCCCACTTTTTATTTCAGTTGCAGATACAACTGCGGTTAGGGGAGTGTCTTAATCGGAGCGATATTGGTTCCACCTGAGAATCTCCGACCTGTTCTGTTGAAACTGCCAACCTAAACGTCCTGCTTTTAGGTACTCAAAATTAGCCACTGTTTCCTGCAACGCTTTGTGTAGGAAACAGTGGCTTTTTGTTCAACCGCATTAAGGATTTCAGACGTGGAGCCAACAATTCGATGCGCGATAGATACCTTTCAGGTAACGAAATGTAAAGAGGTTTGTAATATGGAGTAGCGTCTGTGGAGTCTGTATCATTCATGATGATGCTGTTTATAAATGATGGAGAAGCGATGAGTAGAGCGCGAATATTTGACGTGCTCAGTATGAAGAGAATAATTTTCAATGGCGAATCAGGGGCATGATCAAAAGTGCGGTTGAGAATCTATAGAGCTAGCTACCGAGGAATAACAAATGAGCACACATTCTAAGTTCCAGCCAAAGCGAGACTATACGTGGCAAGGCAAAAAGGTAAATCTGTTCGAGGCCATTCAATTTGTGGTTGAAGATTTTCTATCAACTCCGCTTCCTGAAAGATTGGAAAAATTGAGCACTCAATTGGCAAGTAAGGATGCAGAGTTAGCGGAGCGCATCCTCGCCATTAAAACTAAAGTTGAAGTTGATGGTTGGGGAGTGGCGACGTGTAAAGATGGTAAATGGGAAACGGTGATTAAAATGGGAGAGCCTGCTGGCACTGACTTTGTCACAAACGAAGACGGGAGCGTGAGTATGCCGAGCATCATGTTCAATGTTGATGCGTTCATTGAGAGCAACTTAATTGGCGCAATCCGCGCTGTGTTACATCAACAAATGATTGAAGCCTTGATAGGTGCTAACTTTACGCCGGAAAGTTATCAAGAGCACATACGTCATGCAGCGGGCCTTAACATGGAATTGGCCGCAGACACAAAGGAATTTCTTGCCCGCCTGCATCGAAGATTGTACGCGGACGCGCGGACAAAGTGGATGAACATTCATGCAGGCGGGAGTAAGTCCCCACTAAACAATTTTCAAGGTGCTCTAGCTTCAAATTATGAACGCCTTCATCCAATTTGGAAGCGAGCAAAAAAGATATACAAGAAGCATGGTGGCGGCATAAGCGGACGAGAAGCGGTTAAGCGTGAGTATCAAAATTTTAGCCCCTTCATTGAAGGAACTCTTGGGGCACAAAATCCCGATCCAAAGCATATAGGTTTACCAGATGAGTTAATTGAAAAACTTGAGCCTGCGCGAAAAGATGCCAAAGAGTATGACTCAAGTCCAGAATATATCGCGTATGAACATGCTGCTTTTTTGTGTAACTTCAAGATTGGTGAATACAGCGTGAAGCGAATAAAGGAAGCCATTAGAGCGCACAAGAAAATGATGGGAGTTGAATATTACAATCATCTATATAAGGGACAACCAATGTCATTTTCGGGAAGGTCAAAATAAAAAAACGCCGGTACTATAAACGCAGCTTTCATTTTTCTACACTGCCGCTTGTCAACGTGGCGTTGGCAAGCGGTTTTACTTTTCCCAAAGGAGCGTCAGATGAGAGGAACAAGCGAAAGCCCGCGGCAGACGTGATGGTGGAGGGCGCTCTGGAGACGATGCCTTAGATTCCATTGGGCGGGTACACGATTCAACCAAACCCCTATCTGGCCGAGCACTACCCGAATTTTTATTTGAATATGGGACTAACTACCGTAGGACATCCCGCGCCGGGGACCTCTAATGACTGACAGCTTTGTCTAAGCCGAACTGAATTATCGTGGTCAAGTGCATCGGCAAAGAGGGCATTTAAAAGTGTCTAAAATATTAGGTGAGCAAAACTTTGGAATTGAACCGTGAAATCACACGAATCCACAGGAAACAGCACGAAACAGGTTCATTTCCCTTGTGTCTGTTCATGGTAGGTGACATGGTTTTGTTATGCGCTCTAAAATATACAAAAAACTTGTGAAGCAAAAATCGTTTGTAGAATCAATGCTTTGCCAGCAAAAAACTTTAATTACTGGAAATCTGCTGAGGATGTAAATGTAGGAACTATGTAGGACGGAAAAAACTATGAATTAAGCGTTTATACTAACTGAAACAAAACGGGGTAAAGGTACTTTGGCTGCGACACCTTACTGCACCTTTACCCCACTCTTCGAGCTAGATACTTTTTTGGTATCCGGCTTGGCCCTGTTCGCATAAGCGTCTTGGGCTTTCTGTCTAGAGAAAATGGCTAAAGGCGGGGGATTTCCAGAAAAAACAGTGAAGAATCAACAACTTAGAGGACAAGTTCGTGATAACGGTTAATCTGTTGATGCCAGCAAACTTAAGCAGCGAACAATTGCTTTCATGAATCAGCCCGGGCGAGAAGTAACACCGATGACTAATAATGCACGACAGCTAAAACCTCTTCGGAAGGGTTCGGCCGAGCGAAAACTGACATATCATAGGAGAGAGAGAGTCACCAAGACGGCAGAGGAACTGCAACTTGAAGAGGTGCAAACTGATCTCACGCTACGACGCCGGGTAGCCTATTTCTTATTAAGCTTATTTGCGCTGAATGCCATCAGCGCACTGGTCGCTGTGTACCTTGTGGGCTTTGGCCTGATGGTCTTGTCAAATGCAGTGATGATCTCGTTGATAGGGGAAACCGTGGCGCACGCCGCCGCCATGTTTTTGACCGTAACGAAATATCTATTCCCGACGAAGTGAAATTATGGAATCTCAAAGGTTCCAAACACGCACACTATTATAAGTAAACTTTAGGGCACCCATCATTTAATCTGCTTGATTATATGCAGGGTCCAAACTTCAATTTCATTACTCCTCACGTCGAAACTCCCACCCCGGGAGAACCAAATCTCCACCCGTAAAATGGTGAATCATAACGTCTCTGTGAAGCGGTCCGCCCGCGTCAAGCATTTTCTTTACCTTTTCTAAACACCGCTATCCAGTCTCAGCCAGATTCACATTCATCTCTCTGTTCGCGCTGTTTCAAGTAGCGTCTCTGACG
>JAIVJZ010000069.1 GCA_020199775.1 Acidobacteriota bacterium | reverse complement strand
CGTACTGCACGCCCGAGCGGACACTGCCTGAGAACTCACCCTGCATCGTGCGCCCGCAGGAGTGGCAGCGCACGACGGCGAGCCGGTGCTCCGTCACGCGCAAGCGTGCCGGCACGACCTCACAGACCTGTTGCCGGAGATGGCTCACGACCTGAGCGGTCGAGAGCGGGGCGTGGCAGCCCCGGCACTCTGGCGGCCGGTGCTCGACGATGCGGTCAGGGCGTGGTGCGAGCCGCAACGTCTCTGTGCGGTGTCCTCTCTGCCCGCCCGGTCGCCTGCCCGATGGCCGTCGCAAGCTGCTGGTGCGCTTGCTCCACGGCGGGTCAATCGAGGGCGGGCGCGATGAGTTATGCGAGTCTTTCACGACGAGCGCTTCCAACTCTGAGTTCCTGCGCCCGAGTTGAAAGTTCAGCCCGCGCAGTTCGCTGACCTCGGCTCGGAGCCTCTCGAGCTGGGCTTTGAGTTGCCCGATCTGCTCGGATAAATCATCGATCTGGCGTTGCTGTTGGTCAGGGTCAGGCAAGCCATGTAGAGCTTCTCTGCCGAAGGCATCTGCAAAGAGACGGAACAGGGCGTGTGACCCACTGAGATAGGCTTGATAAATCTGCCAGTGCATGGCATCAGGCAACTTCGAGGGCATGACTCGCTCGCTTGAGAGTAAAATCTGCTGGCATCAGGAAAGGAAAAGGAGTACGCTTGAGCTATGACGCCTTTATCTCGCCGGAATCACCTTTGTTTGCCCGCCTTTACACGATAGCTGAATAGAAACAGTCAAGAATTTTCTTCACAAAATAAGCGTTAACAGAATTGCCGAACACGAGGTGCGGGTGATGTTAGCCGCTACGCGCCGTTCATCCGCAGGTCGATGTAGTAGGGCAAGGGTGAGACGCCTGTGGCGGCCTTGAACAGGCGCTGGAAGTGGAACCTACTTAGGCCCTTTTCAGGCCGCATCCGGGGTGTCATCTTCGTTATTTAGTCTCTCTCTTGTATCCGGTTGACGAAGGTTCATGTCTCTCAGGATGGTCTGCAATTCCGGGTTGATGGAAGGCTGTGCCTGCTCCTTACCGGATGGCGGGACAATGTGTAGTGTGCGACCTGCGTGGCGTGAATCGCTCTCGCTCCCGTGCCCCGATTCGGAAAGTATTTTATCGACGCAGGCTTCACACTCCTGGGTCGGGATTTGTGACTTCGGAGTGCGTTTGGTGTTCAGGGGGCGCTCATCAATCCCGTTCTCTATTAGTCGTTGGATAAATGAGTGATTGCCGGGCGTGCTCTTCGGGCCGTAGTTACCGTAAATGAACCAGAGGCGCTCTAAACGGGTACGCTGCTCCGCTGTGAGTGTGACGGGAACGGCTTTCCTACTTATCGCCATGCGTGATTTTACTACTGCATTACGTATTGGGGAAGATGGAAGTGCGCATAGTTCAGCAACCGCTAAAAACGATAACTATGTTAAGAGAGTCTCGTTAAGAACTCATAGACTGCAACTCTTTGAACTAGCTTTCAACTCCTGCTTTAGAAGCTCCAGTTTTAGGACGCAGCCTTTCAAGCTGGTCGACTCGATTTGCCCCCAAAATGTCTGAAAGAGATGAAGACGGATATGACCAGAGATCCTCTGGCTTCCGTATGCTCGCCTGGTTGCCGGACGTTTTCAGCTCACGGTGACCAAGGTCTGAGCTTCGTCAGGATCATATTCCTCGGCTGAGATTCGAACTTCGACACTGTGTCCGAGACGGTTCAAGATGCTTAGCAAGCGGTCAACTGAGAAGCCGGCAAGACGCCCGCGCAAAAGGTATGACACCTTTGGTTGATCCAGACCCACGGCCTCGGCCACCTCCGTTTGCGTCCATCCTTTCTCATCGATGAAGCGGCGGATCTGCACTGCTAGTTGTGCCTTGAGCATACGCTCATCAGCATCCGGCAGTTCGAGGTCAGCAAAGACATTGCCGCTGCTTCGAGTATGTTGCGTTTTAGATTTCATGCTTTTCACCTCTCGATTCATTCACTGCCCCTTGTTCCTTCTGCCACGCTTCATGCAACGCTTCTGCCTGCCTCAAACGACGTTTGATTAACTCGATGTCGGACTGTGAAGTGGCCCTTCCCTTCTTCGACTTCTTCTGAAAGGCGTGCAGCACGTAGACTCGTTCATCGAACCTGACCGTATAGACAGCGCGATAAGTGTCTGTCTGATAGTCGGAAACGATCTCTAACACATTCGCACCGCCGAAACCCTTGAGAGGTTTAGCGTCCAGTGGCTTCAACCCACACTGCGCCTCGTAGAGCGCAAAGCCCACCTCATCTTTGACAGCCTCCGGGAACTCCCGCAGGTCTTTCAACGACGAGGCGACCCATACGAGCAGTTTGATAAAAGGGGCATTCACGTTTTGATTATGCTATATCTGGCATATCCTATCAAGAGTCAAATCGTCGGCGGTAGTCTTCACCTTCGATCTGCACGGTCTGACACATCTCGAAGAGGCGGGAGCGCAGTCGCACGCCAATACGGTCTTCCAATATTTCGTCGCGCTCTGTGCGTCGCCCATCCGGGTAGTTAGTAGTGAAAATTGTCAGCTTACGGTCGTTGTAGCGCGTATTGATGACGTGCATCATCGTGTCTCTAACCCAATCGGTCGGCTTCGACGCGCCCAGCTCGTCGAGCACTAACACTTCCGCATCGTAGACTGGCGCGAGCACCTTCATCTCCGATGTCTGCGCGAGCGCGTTGTAGGACTCCTGTATCTGTTTCAGCAGCGCGCCGAATTCGTAGAACAGGCAGGGCACGCCACGCTGGACGAGGCTGCGGATGATCGCCGCCGCGAGGTGCGTCTTCCCTACCCCACACGGCCCCACTAGGAGGAGTCCCCGATCTATCGCCGGGTACTCACGCACGAGCCGGTAGGCGAGGTTGAAGGCGCGTAGCTGCGAGCCGTTGTTACTCGCCGGGTGATAGCTTGATAGTGAGCACTCGCTGTAGCGACGCGGGATGCGCGCTGCCTCAAGGAGTTTAGTTTGCGCGTCACGCGTACGACATTGACAGCGACGCGCCCCCTTCCCCTCGACGATTTCCATCCCGGTGCCGAAGCAGAATGAACAACTCGAGGGATCCGCTGATGCCGGTGGGAGACTCCCATCAGAAGAGTTCAGATTTTCCAGCTCAGGGACTACAACTAATCTTTGGGTATTGGTTTGTGCAGACATGAGTATTCCCTCCTCTTAGCGCCCTTCCCTACCATCACCAGCGCCGAATAAAGAATGCGCTTCCTCGCGCACGCGACCGGCGTCCTCCGGCAGTAAGAACCCGCCCACCTCAACACTCATCTCGGAGAGCGTCACTTCGATAGATTGCCCCTGAGTCTCAAGCATCGCCACACAGGCTTGTGCGAAATCGCTCACCTCCTCAGCCGACAGCGGATGCGCGTCTGGCGGCGCATAGCTGTTTCGCCCAACCTCCGACTGCAAGCACGAGGAGCGTGAGGCTTCGCTGATCACGCCGTACTTCCTGAGCACGTTGTAGGCTTCGTGCTGCGCGACACGCGCCGCCTTCGGCAACCCACGATTCTCAAGCCATTCGCGCGTGCGTTCATGCTCACGCGCTGCGGCTTGCCGGGCGGCGGCATGCATCGATGGTTCGAGCTCGGCTTTCAGTCGTGTGACGACATTCTCCAGCGAGAACGATTCACGCTCGCGTTGAAGGAAATTGTTGGGCACTGCGTTCGGATAATGATTGTCTGGGACTGGCGGAGTTGGGTTGGAGAAAGTTTTATCTACCTGCTCGGTATCCGCGCCGTTTTTTGGCGCGCGGGGATTTATATCTGTGTCTAAAACTTCTCTAACAGCGTAGCTGTCATTAAAGGCTGCTTCATCCGATGAAGCAGGAGCCTCACTAGATGAAGCAGGATGAAATGCCAAAATTTTTTTGCCCGCCTGACCCTGTCTGACCCCGATGGAGGATGCCGCACGGTTGAGAAATATCCTCAGTCCCACGCCGTTCTTTCCCGAGAAGTAGCCGATGATTCCCTGCTCGTGCATCCATCGTAGCGCCTTGCTGGCTGTGGCTGATGCCACACCGACCATCTCACAGAGAACCGACCACGCCTTCACCAGCTTTTCCTCCCTCACCTCGGCCTCGATTCGCAGAACTCCCTCTCGTTCCCAGTATTTATCGGGAGCATTCACCAAGCGCAGGTAGATTTTGCTCATGAGCGGCGTCACTTGGTCGGCCTCCGCCGAGGAGATGGCAGAGAGGATTTCGCGGTCTATCTGCTGAAAATTCTTGCGGTACTCGTTGGGCGCGAGCTGCGTCTTGCGGATAAATCGCTGACCGGGCAAAGGTTGGAGGCTCATGGTCAAATCCTTGTAAATAAAAGGCTTGACTGCGATCATCGGCGTTTGTATAATCCGTCCCAGGTTAGATACACAACTACCGGCTCGCCATCAAGCGAGTTTTCCTGTTTGACCTGGAGCGCGCAGTCGCCAAACTCGAGTGCTTCAGGTCATTTCATTTCGTCTGAATAATTATTGACCGGATTCACCTCAACACGTAACAGCCGGTCAACTGGTACTATCTACGATCGGGTACTATAAGGATCTTATAAATCTTGTACAGATGAAATTATTTTTACACCGGTAATATTTCATACTTCCGTAGCTGAATTTACCCCCGTAGTTTGTCTCACCCCCGTACCCATCTTTACTAGGGCAGTTATTTCTACACAGGTAGGCACTGCTACCTGTGTGATTGATAGTACCTGTGTAGTTTATGTTACCTGTGTAGTAATTACTATGGGGGTGATATCAAATACGGGGGTAAAGATCTTTACCTCCGTAATGTAAATTACCTGTGTAGTATTTTATACGGGGGTAGTGTGAAGTATGGGGGTGAGGAAGGCTGCGGGTGTACTACGTTGTACGGGGGTAGTTTAAACTACCCCCGTACAACGTAAATATTATAAGTACATGAATTAAGAGAGTAGAAGTAGAGATCTATGATTTATCAAGATTGAGCTTGTAATGTGTTCCGCGTTTTTCGCGCGGGGCATTAATAATAGTCTCGCCCTTGATGAGGAAATGCCACTCGATAAGCTGGTTAAGAACGGTTTTAACTTGCCGCTCAGTTTTAGAAACTTCAGCCATGAGTTTGGCGGTCGAGGTGAAACAAAATTCCTTCCCGACCGCCGTGGAATTGTTATAGACGTAGGAGCAGATTCCGATCTGGGTATCGGTCAGGAAAGGCTTCCACCGAGTGATGAACGCCTGTAATTCCGGGGAATCTGTCGCTATAGCGGAAACGGTATTATTGCTCCGGGTTCGAACCGGCGTGCTTCTTTGCGCCGGTCGCCTTTCAACAGATTCTAACTTTTGAGGAGGCGGGGGGGGCTGTGAAATCAACTCCTCACTGGTATCAGATGTCAATGAAGGCGGTTCATCACTCGTGGGGTTAATCTCTTGAAGAGGCTGTACTTGCGTGGCGAATGAAGCTTGCTGAGAAGATTCGCCGGGGAGTCCTACATCATCAGAGATTTCCGATTTCTCTTCCAGTTCTTCCTGCTCGCGTTGTTGGATAGCTATGTCCAAGGCGGTGCCGCTAAACTGGAACGCCTTGCCGGCGAAAGGTGACTGCCGACGCCCGCCCTTTTTATAAGGAATTACCTTACGCGCCGGCTGTGACTGATCGTTCGACACGTTCACGAACCTCCTTCCAGAGCTTTTTATAGGCCTGAGCGCCCGCCGAGTCGGGCGCCGTCAGCAGCACTGGGGCGTGATAGCCTGCGCTCTCGGCGACCCGAACATTTTCAGGCACGATCGCGTCGAAGACTAAATTCGGGTAAGCGGATTGGAGAAACTCCAGAGCCTCACGGCACATTCTCTTGCGGGCGTCATAGCGGGTTAGGAAAAAGCCGAGCAGGGCGGGAAAGCGAGTTTTGGTTATGATCCTGGCGCGCTGCAGTTGCCGTGTAAGCTGCATCGTGCCGTTAACACTCATCACATCAGCATTTACAGGGCAGAGGACGAAATGGCTCCCGACTTGGGCCATTGACACCAGGGTGCCGAACGAAGGGTCCGTATCAATGAAAACATAGTCATAAGGAGAGTCGTCCCAGAGTTGGAACTGCTCCTGAAGGGCGGTGACGGTCTCGAGTGGATTTGAGCGGTCAATATTATCGTTTTTTGAACTGCTCCGGATAAAGTCAAACTCCAGATTCTCGAATTTAATAGGGATAACAAGATCCTGAAAGTTGGCTTCGCCTTTAAGCCATGAAATGAGTGTGCCCTGCTCGTTATCCTCGTTTCTCTCATTATCTGAGAGAAGCGCGTTGGTGGCTGACGCCTGAGGAGCCGCATCCAGCAGGAGGACTTTCTCCCCGTTGGCCGCCGCCTCGGCCGCCAGCGAGATGGCGGTGGTGGTTTTGCCGACGCCCCCTTTGTTATTGCTGATGGTGATTACTTTATGGCGAGTCGAAATCTCCATCGGACGCTGTTTCAGCGCCGCGATGGCAGTCCGGCTGAAGAGTTTGACTCGTCCGTCTGTGGGATCGGTGACAGTCGCCAGATTGAGGTCGCGCGCGATTCGCCGAAATGTGTCCGAAGAGACTTCCAGATATTCACACGCTTCTGTCACCGTCATATACTCGGGAGTAGACAACGCAACCAACCCTCCTTTGAAAGCCATCTCGTCTTAGATTGCCCCTGGCATCTCGCTATATCTCGTCATACTTTTGCGTACTATATTTGCAAATAGTAGTAAGGTCAATAAAATTATTGACAAAAGTGCAGAATAATACCTGTAGTGCTGAGCAAAGCTAGCACTGGTTGAGAGCATGAGAAGAGTAAATTCATGCTATCAAAAGTCATAGGTATACTGAAAAACTGTTCCTATGCCGGTTGGCATGTTATGGACAGCAGGCGGGTTGGTGAGCCTTTAAAGATATGTGTGAGCTATATCCTGTGCCTCTTTAACTCCTATTTCTGCCTTTTCTCAATCTGATAAAGCACCGCGCTCAATTCGTCCAGCACGGGCATCACCCGGTCGACATCTTCTTCGGTCAACTCCTCCGGCGCAATCTCCCGCAGCGCGCGCCCGATCCTGCGCAATTCTTCAAAGAAAAGATGTGTGGAATCAAGCGGGTCTGCTTCCAGCAACTCATCGGCCTTATCCACGGCCACCCTTTCAGTCTCACCATGCGATGGCACGCTCAGTTCACCCAGTGCCTCTTTGATTCTTTCACGCAGTCCGGCACCCGACCCCTGGGTTCGAAGGTGCGCCTCAAGCAGTTTACGGCGGTGCGTCGTGGCCTCCGCCTCGGTCACTTCCAAACGCTTGGCGCTCAGGCGCGCGAGCTGGTGAGCTTCGCATCTGTCGGAAACTCTAAGAGCGGAAGATACTGACCCACAAAACTTCTGACCGAAATGGACGTTTCACGCCCGAGGAGCGTTCGTAGCTCGGCATCCACTTTGAACAATTCCTCGCGCGGGAACCTTGACGGGCGACCCCTCCGAGTGTCCTTCACAGGTCGTACGTAGAGATTGCGAACCGACTGCAGCATGCCGACTAAATTCTTATGAGAGCGGGGGATGATGTCGGGAAGTGAGGCGGATAACTGGTCGAGCACACCATGCACGGCCGACGCGGAGGCGAGCGGGTCAATCCGCCTAGCGCGTCTGCGGGTTGAGCGCACTTGGAGAAGTCTCCTTATAATAGAGAGGTCGGAAGATCCAAGGAGCGTGAAACATCAGTTTGCTAGCAATATATACCATAGGATGGATAAATATATCGCGGAAGAAGAAGTAAGATTACACTAAACTGCGATTAGTGTAACCTTAACGGGGAAGCAAAATAGTGCTACAATTCGCCCGAAAGGAGTAGGGAAGTGACTTTAACCATCGATCTACCGCCGGCGCTTGA
>JAIVJZ010000020.1 GCA_020199775.1 Acidobacteriota bacterium | reverse complement strand
GACAAGGGCTTTGTTATAGTCAGGCCAGTTGCGGATGCGGTACTGGCGTTTCTTTCTCTTTTTGGTCACGCATGAAGGTTAGCAAACCCTCCGCATCCGTGACCATTTATGCAACAACGTCCTCCCGAACTCTCACAACCACCTTAGAAAAACCGGGACTCACTCTCGGACGCATCACAGGAGAAATATGAAATGCTAAGACAACACACCGCAAGGCCATCCGTAGTTTTTATCTTGGGGATAGTCCTTTCAATCCTCGCCATTATCGCCGCCGACCATAGAGTAGCCGACGCGCACAAAACCCAAGCGACTCCACTGACGTGGGTGCCGCAGGGGAAGATAGAATCAATCGACGATCAAGGGTTCGTAAAGGGGTGGGCGGTTGACCCAAATAACCCGTCGGCGAGCGTGACCGTCCGCGTCTACATTGACGGGCAGGCCGAGGCGAACTTCTTCGAGCAGATCGTTGCAGGTCAGGAGCGGCCCGACCTTGCCTCCCTCGGCTACGGCACGGCACACGGCTTCCGCGTGCAGGTGCCGACTCCCCTCATGGAAGACGGGACGCAGCACACACTCTACGCGTTCGCGGTGAACACGACGACGGGCGAGCAGGCCGCACTCCCCGACGTGTACGGCAGCCAGAGTTTCGTCTTCCCGTTCCTTAGCGCCACCGCGAGCGGCCCCGACCTCGGCGCCGCCATCAACTCCGCTGACGCCTACCTCCGCGATAGTGGTCGCCGGGGCATGATCCACATCTACGGCGGCGGCACGATCTCCACGCAGGCCACGCTCTCGCCGCGCCACACGCTGCGGCTCCATGCCGGGAACTACCAGCCGAGTTTGGTCGGCCCCGCCATCCTCCTCAAAAACAACACCGCCATTGTCGGCGACGGCTGGGCTACTGTCATCAAGGAGAACAGTACCCCGCAGAACTGGATCGTCATCACGAACGACGGCGCGTGGCCGGTCCCGCTCTCAGAGCCGAATTACGACATCACCCTCAAGGACTTCAAGGTCGAGGGACACGACGCCCAGCCCTTATGGTCTGCCCAAGGTCCTGTCGTCCTCGGAAACGTGAAGCGCGCCGTCGTCAGCGGCATCTGGTTCGACTCGCCGCACGCCTTCGGCGTGGCTGTCGGCGCGGCCGCCCGCCGCTCTGTCTACTACGGCCCTGCCGCCGAGAAGGCCGCTGCCCTGAACGGCGGCTCCGTCCCCCCCGACCCCGACGGCGGGCAGACTGACATCAATCTATTCGCGGAGAACGTATGGATCGTCAACAACAAGTTCACGCGGGTGGCGAGCCAGAACGCCAGCACGGTCAATGCCCGACTGGCGACTGTCGCTAACAACTTCTTCGAGAAGCCGGGTCAGCCCGGCGGGCCAGGCGTGACCCTCATCGACATTGAACCCAACACCGCAAACGACCTCGCCGAGTACACGATCATTGAAAACAACCAGGCTTTCACGAACGAGTCGGCCTTCTTCCCCCACGGGAATTACATCGCCTACCAGCCCGCGCACACGGAACGCGGCGGCCCCGCCCTGATCCGGGGCAACCGTTTGAACTCCAAGGAGACGATTTCAATCTACACCTCGAACGGCATTATCATGAAACCGGAGTCGAGAGACATTATCATCCGCGACAACAAATTCTACGGCACCAGCCAGTCGGCGGTGTATGCCGGCGGCAACAGGCTCTACATCCACGGCAACCTCTTCGACAGCACCGGCGGCGGCGGGATTGAGAGCGTGCGCTTCGCCTCTGTCTTCGATTCCCTGTTCTTCAATAACACCTTCAAGAAGAGCGCCCAAACATCCGCTGCCAACAACATCATCGAATGGTCTCCCTCGGATCGCAACATCCACTCGCAGAACACCAACGCCGTCTACCAACAGTTGGGACCGAACAGCCGTGTGCAGCGTGACCCGCCTCCCATCCCCTTCACCTATCCGCGCGTTACGAAGCCGCAAGTCACGCGCGCCGCCGACGACAGGGTCGAAATCTCCGCGCCGACGACCGTGCCCGTGCGCGTCATGACGAACGGACAGTTCTCGACCGTTCAGCTCAACGTCAACCCCGAGATTCACTACACTCTAGACGGCACCGAGCCGACGCTCTTCTCGCCGCGCTACTATGGCCCGCTGAAAGTGAGTGCGACGGCGAGGGTGACGGCGAAGGCGTTCATGGGCGGACTGATCGACAGTTTTTCGACCTTGCTTGAGCCGACCTCGACGCCCTACCCGAGCGGCGTCCCGCAGGCCGTTCCCGGCACGATTCAGGCCGAGCATTTCGACATCGGCGGCGAGGGCCTCGCCTTTCACGACGCCGAAGCGCAGAATCTCGGCTACGTCTTCCGCGTCTACGAGGGCGTTGACATCGCCGGCGCGGATGACCCTGACGGGGGCGACTATTACGTCGGGTGGGCCTACGCTGGTGAGTGGCTGAAGTACACGGTCGAGGTCGCGCGCACCGGCTCCTACACGTTAGCGGTGCGGTCGAAGGGAGTCTTAGGGGCGGGAGGCACGTTCCACATCGAGGCCGACGGCGTGGACGTCACCGGCCCGATGCAGGTGCCGCATTCGGACACGTGGCAGACGGTAACGAAAGCGGGCGTGAAGCTCTCGGGGGGGCGTCATGTGCTGCGGCTGGTACTCGACACTCCGAGCGCACAGGTCGCAGTCGGGAACTTTAACTACATCCGCGTCACCGAAGACCACGCGGCCCTCAGCGGTACGGCGCTCACCGTGCCTGGCACGATCCAAGTTGAGGACTTCGACGTTGGCGCGCAGGGCTTCGCCTACTTCGATAACTCGGCGGGGAACCTCGGCTATCAATATCGTTACACGGATGTGGACATCGCCATCACGGACGACCCCGCGGGCGGCTACTACTACGTCGGGTGGGCGCACGCGGGTGAGTGGTTGAAGTACACCATCGAAGTCCCGCAGACGGGGGCCTACGACATCGAAGCCCGCGTGGCCGGGAACTTTAACGTCGGGGGCACGTTCCACATCGAGTTCGACGGCGTGAACGTCACCGGCCCCATGCAAATCCTGAATTCTAACGACTGGCACACCGTCACGAAGGCTAACGTCACTCTCAACGCCGGGCAGCATGTAATGCGAATCATGCTGGATGTGAACCACGCGCAGGCGGCAGTGGGCAATTTTAACTTTGTTAGGATAACTGAAGCGCAATAACTCTAGAACCTGTTAAGAACTTTCGTTCCGAGCTATGTGGGGAAGCTCTGCGTCCCCCTCAATATCTTGCGATGTGGCCCCTCGATGATACAAGTGCGCTCGTCCGGTGGATGATGCTCACGCCTCGCCGAGGGGCGTGAGGGAGATAGCGTGAGGGTCGGATACCGTTGTGGGTCAACTCCTCGGAGCCTTGCCCGGCTCACAGTGTGACCTGTTGAGAGCCCTTGCCCGAATCATGAAGTGGGACTCTTGATCCAGCAGAGGAGCGTGGAGATACACCGGACACGTTCTCCCTCATGAGCCACTCAGTGCGGGGAGAAGATCAGCACGACCGAGCTGCGGCTGCCCGTCGAGCCTGGGGCGGAGTTGTGTTGTCAATTGAGTTGTGTGTATCACTAACATCGTTTCAATTTCCGCAGTTGCATTTCGACTTTATAGTTGCGCTCTTGAACGAGTTCTGTGTCCGCATCGTAGGCAGCAAAAGCCTCTTCATTGAGCGGAGTTTGCTCAATCAACTCACAGTAGCGCTCCATCGGCGTCTTGCCTTTCAGTGAACTGTGCGGGCGATCCCGGTTGTAAACGAACTGCCATTCTTCGAGCCGCATTGCTCAATCGGAATCCGCTACCCCCATACTGTGGAAGGAGGCAGCAAGCTCAAATGGGTCGTTCCAACAAGGCGCACGGAGGTGCGCCAGTCGACCACACACGACAGTTACCCCGCCTGCGGCGCAGCGAAGGTCAGGTGCGCGGCCTACAGCAGATGATCGAAACGGAGCGCGACTGCGTCGACATCGCCCACCAGATCAACGCCGTCGTCGCCGCACTCCGGCGCGTGGAGGGCGACATGCTGCGGGATCACCTTGAGGCGCTCGCCGAGACAACGGGCACAGGCTCCCTGACTTCGGCCGAGCGTCGCCGGATGGCGGACGAGATAGGCAATCTGATCAAGCGAATGATCTGTGGCGGCGCGCCCGCTCAGTTCGCGCGCGTCACCGCCACCGGGGGCTGACCTTTACCTCCCGCGCTCATCGACTCGTGGTTGCGCCCCGGCGAGATGAAGACGAGAAAGGCGGAAATGAGCAGTACCAGTACGCCGAGGGCGGCCTCGACCTTCACCGAGCGGCCGAAGCCACGCTCCACTCCCGCCCTCCCTGCTTCGTCACCGTTGAACCGCCTCGTTCGCGGGCCGAAACGAAAACCATTCAAAGCGCCGAGGACGAGCATCACGAGCACCAGCGCGAGCTTCGCGGCGAGCGTCAATCCGTAGGGCGTAACCCACAGGGCACGAACGCCCCCGAGATGCGCATACGCGTTGTAGATTCCGGCGAGCGTGAGGACTGCCACGCTCGGCAGTACCATTCGGGTAAACAACGAGATCACGCGGCCGAGGGCGCGGGCGCGTTGTTCCCCGTCGAAGCCGGCGAGCGCACGCGGCAGGGTCAGCGCGAGGTGGAAGAGGCCTCCGACCCAGACGCCGCCGGCGACGAGGTGCAGCCAGTCCGAGACGGCGGCCAATCGGAAGTGTTTCGCCGCGACCGCCGCGTGCCCCGTCAGGCTCGGCCCCGCCACGAGCAGAGCCGAGGCGGCAAGCCCTGCCCACCACAGTCCCTTGTGCTCGCCCTCCGGGTCGCGACTGACCGCGCGCCCAAAGAGGGCGATTATGATTAGGAGAACGGCGGACGCGGCGGCCTGCACGAGCCACGACTTACCGTAGCCGGTGACCACAATGACGCCTCCGAGTCGCGACGGCGATAATGCCTCGCCGAGTCCGACGCTGTGCACGGCCGAGGACTGTAAGACGAGAGCTGTCAGAAGTGACAGGATGAGGGCGGCAATACTCACCCGGAAGAGTAAAACGGAACGGCCTGACGCTGCGCCGGATGCCTGCCCCGCCGTCTCTGGACCGTCGGCGCGCGCTTCACGTAGGGCCGGGCCGAGCACGAACAGCCGAGAAGCGAAGCCGCCGAGCAGAGTCATCATCGCGAGGTAGCCGAGCCAGCGGACGAGGCTGTCGGTCGCGTTGAGAGCCGAACCCTCTTCGCCCCCCACGCCTTCAATCGCGGTAGCGTCCCGTCCTCCCGCCGGCGCGGGCGTCGCTTGCTCCCTCATGCCGGCGTGCATATCTTGCGGCGGCTGCGTCGCCCCGGTGGCGGTGGTGGCTGGTGCCGATGCCGCGACGGTGAAAGTGAACTTCCCGCGCAGGGTGTGCTCGTCGGAAGAGAGCGCCTTCCACTCGACTGTGTAATTTCCCGCCGGGAGGTCATGCAGCTCGACCCGCGCTTTTCGCCCGCCCTCTCCGAGCGTGACCTCGCCTCGATTGAAGCGACTGCCCCGCTCGTCCTTCACCTCGATGGTGTTGAATCCGGCTTCCAGTTCTTCGCTGAACCAGAGTTCGACGGCCTGCGGCGGCCGGGGCAAACTTGATTTGGCATTAGGCTCCGAGCGTAGGAGCTTGGCGTGCGCGAACGCGGCCTGCGGCGCGAGCAGGAGGAACGCTGCGAGTAGTACGCGCAAGGGGGAGACGCGGGTCGCCCCGTTTCTTAACTCCGAGAGAGTCATCCTTTTTCTACCGTCCGGCGTGCTTGCAATAATTTCGGGCGGGGACGTTCGCCGCTGCTGCTGCTGTCCGTGACAATCCTCGACGCCGCCCCCTGACCTTCAGCCCCGGCCCGAGCGATCAGTGCTGGTGGCCGGTGTGGGCGGCCGCCGGCTTTTTGGCTGCGGGTTTCTTCTTCGGGGCGGGCTTCTTGCGCGCCGCCGCCACTGTCCTCGCAGCCGACCTCCTGCCGCCGCCCCCGAGCGCGGCGTTGATGCGGTTCATCTCCGCGATCTCGCCCTGCTGTTTAGTGACCGTCATGCGGGCGAAGTCTTTAATCTCCTTGTGCTCGGCTTTGGTCGTCGCCTCCTTCGACATGTCGACGGCCATCTTGTGGTGGTGCGTCATCGTGTCGAGGAAGAGGCGATCAAAAGCGCGCCCCTCGGCCGCCTGCAACTTCTGCATGTCCGCTCCGTGATCCATCTTCATGTTCTGGTGGCCGGGCATGCTCTGCATGTGCGCCATCATCTGCGCGTGATCCATCTGCGGGCGATCCGCGTACCAGTGCTGCCGGTGGCCGCGCAGCGCCATCATGTCCCGCTGCTGGTCGTCGCCGGTCTTCTTGGCGAAGGTTTTGACGCGGGCGTCCGTTCCCTTCTGCTGGGCGAGGCGCGCCATCTCGATGCCCTGCTCGTGATGCATGATCGTCATGTCGATGTAGTGCAGGTCGTGCGGCATGCCGGCCATCTGCCCGTGTCCCGTATGCCCGGTCTGCTGCTGGCCGGTATGACCGGTGTGATCCTGCGCCGCCGCCGTAACGACGCTCAGGGCTACGAGAGCCAAGACCGCGAGCATGTTCGCTAATGTCCGCTTGATTCGATTCGTTTTCATATTTCCTCCCTGAATTGTTATCCTCCGCCCCAAGTCTGGGCGATATTCTTTCCGTTAATTACCCGCGGTGCAGACCGCGGGTGCTAATCTGCGGCACTCATGCCTTAGCTCTTAGTCATGCTGGTGCCCGCCTGCCGGCTGACCCTGCGGGGCTTCGACGATGCCTTCCTTCACACGGCGCATGATCTCGTCATACATCGCCGGGGGGAGGACCCTCACCATCGTCATCATGCCCATGAAGGATCCGGTCCAGCCCGGAGGCAGTCCGTAGGTCTGCGGCTTCGCCACTTCTTTGTCCATGAACATGACCATGTCCTGCGGGTAGCCGGGCACGGTCTTGCGGCGTGCCGTGTCGTTGGGATTCGTGACCTGCCCGAGACGCTCAGTTTGGCCCGGTTGCACCTCCGATCCCTTGCCCTGTGCGGGCGACGGCTGCTGCCCGTGTCCACCGTGCTGCTGTGCACCGTTCGGCCCGACGGCGTTCGAGACGTTTCGCTCCTGCGTCGTCATGCCCATGCCGCGTCCCATGCCGGGGCCGAGGTCTTCGGAGAGGGCATGTCCCTGCGTGACGACGCCCATCCCCTCCTCCATGCCCTTGCCCGTCCGCGACCCCATCCCGGCGTGCGCCATCGGCCCGACCATCGAGACCATCTGGTTCATCATGTGGTGCGGCAAGTGGCAGTGCAGCATCCAGTCGCCGGGGAAGACCGCGTCGAATTCGACATCGCGCGCCTGCGCCACGCCGACGAGCACGGTGTTGCCCGGGTACCACGCCGTTTCGGGGACGCGCCCGCCCTCTGTGCCCGTCACGTAGAACTGGTTGCCGTGGATGTGCATCGGGTGGTGATCCATGCCCATGTTGATCATGCGTATGCGCACGCGCTCGCCCTGCCGGACGAGCATCGGCGTCGAGTGCGGCCCCGACCTGCCGTTGATCGTCAGCCAGTTGAACTCCATCGCCAGCGTGTTCGGGATGGGGTTGTTCGGCAGGAGCGCCCACTCCTGCAGGACGAGGCCGAAGTCCTTATCCACCTTCGGCGCGTACGGCCTCTTCGGGTGGACGATGAAGAACCCGATCATGCCCATCATCTCCTGCATCGCCATGTGCGAGTGGTAGAAGAAGGTGCCATTCTGGTGGATCGAGAACTCGTAGGTGAAAGTCTGCCCCGGCTCGATGAGCGGCTGGTTGAGGAACGGCACGCCGTCCTGCGACGGCGGCACTTCCAGCCCGTGCCAGTGCATGCTCGTCCCCTCGGGCAGTTTATTGGTGACGTGGATGCGCACGCGGTCGCCTTCGTTGACCTCGATGGTCGGCCCCGGCACGCTCCCGTTGTAGCCCCAGCCGAAGATGTCCTTGCCGGGGATGAGTTGCCACTTGACCACCTCTGGAACGAGGTGGAAGACCTTCACGTTGCCCTCCATCTTCCAAGGGAGCAGCGGCACGTCCGGCACCTCGACGGGCACGTTCTGGCCGACGGAAGCCGGCGACCTGTTGTCAGTCATGGGCGGAGCCTGCGGTTGCTGGGGCGGCATGGTGTGACCCTCGTGTTGCGCCCGGACGACCTTTGAACCTGCTGCCACCGCGCCCGCTGCGCCGAGGATGGAAGCGCGCCTCAGAAAATTGCGTCTGCTGTTGTCCATTGTCATAACTCCTGTAATTGTAAAAATCTTTCCTTCGCCGCGCGGGCGTTATTGATTATCCGAATCGCCCGAGGCGTCGCTCGCCGATCTCAGTTGAAACTTTTCGGTGCGCTCATCGCCCTCGCCGGGGCGGCCGACCGCGTCCAGACCGCCTTCGAGTAAAAAGCCGCGCAGGCCGGCCGCGCCGCGCCTCAACTCCACGAGGGCGCGGGCGTACTCGACCTCCACCTGGAAGAGGGTGCGTTGCGCGATCAAGACCTGCGGGTAAGAGGCCGCCATCTGGCGGAAATTCCCGAGGTACATCTCGTAGGCCAGCCGCGCGCGCGGGACGACCTGTGTGCGGTACTTCTCGACCGTCGTTTGCGCGTTGCGGTACGCGCGGAAGGATGAAGCCATCCGCGTGCGCAAAGAGAGTTGGAGGCGGTCGAGTTCCCGCTCGGCGATGGCGAGGTCAGCTTCCGCCGCGGCGATCCCTCCCTTGTTGCGGTTGAAGATGGGGATGTTGACGCCCACCTCGATGCGCCCCTCGGCGCCCGTCTTCCTGCCGTCGCGTTCCAGTATCTCGTTGTTGTAGCCGACGCCCGCGTTGACGAAAAGATCGGGGATGCGCTCGGCACGCTGGCGCGAGATAACCGCGCGCGCCCGCTCGACCCCGGCGCGCGCCACCCTGATCTCCGGGCTGGCGCTCAGAAGTGTCGTGAGCAACTGTTCTTGGTCGAGCGTCGCCGCTCCCTCTTCGAGACTTCCGGCCAGCCGCGCCGGTCGGAGCCCCGGATCGCCCACCATCGCGCCGAGCGCGCTCCACGCCTGCTCCCAGTCGGTGCGCGCGCGCAAGCTTTCGATCTCCGCCCGCTCGGCCTCGATCTCGATCTCCAACTGGTCGGGGCGGTCGGCCTGCCCGACGTTGTAAAGCTCTCTGGTGATCTCGACGGCCTCGCGCGCGAGGTCGGCGAGGTCGGCGCGGAGTTCGACCAACTGCTGCGCGCCGAGGGTCTCGAAGTAGAGCATGCGCACGGAGTTGGTGACTCTCATGCGTTGCGCCTCCGCGATGATCTCGGCCTGCTCGCGCTCTCGCTCGAAGATGCGCTTGGACTTGCCGAGCTTCCCGCCGAGGGGGATTGTCTGCTCGACGAAGACGCCGTGCTCGCTCGTGTCTCCAGCCGCGCGGAAGGCCAGTTCCTCACCGAAGTAACCTATAGTCGGGTTCGGGAAGGCGCCCGCCTGCCGGCGTCGCCCTTCGGCGGCGCGGATCGAGGCTTCCGCCTGTGCGAGGGTAGGGTTTCGCTCGGTCGCCATCCGCTCCAACTGGTCGAGCGTCACCACCGGGCCTTCCGGGATGAGTCCGCTTCGCACCATCCTTTTCTCCGGCCCCTGCTGCTGCTGCTGCTGTGTCATCTGGGGCGAGCCGTGGTCTACCATTGGCGACTGCTGCTGCCCGCCGGGCGTCGGAGAGGCGGCGGGTTGCTGCGTTGGCATCTGCTGCCCATGCCCTTGGTGCTGCTGCGGCATCGTCGTCCCGGGCGCCGGCCGGGGTGCCGGGGCAGTGGCCTGAGGCATCACGTGCCCGGCGTGTGGGTCGGGGGTCGGCGCTGGCGTCGGAGTCGGAGTCGCCTGTTGCATGTGTCCCGCGTGCGGGTCTGACTGCTGCGCCCCGCCGCCGGCGGGTGTCGCGACGGTTCGTCGCGTGGCCGGTTGTGTAGTCCTGCGCGTCGCGCGGCGCGGCGTACTCCGCTTCGGGGCCGCCCTTTTCGGTGCCGGCTTCCTGGCCGCCTTAGCTTTCGGCCTGGCCGGAGCGGACATGGTGTGCCCCTCATGCTGCGCACGCGCGGACGGCAATGCCGAGGCGAGTAGGGACAAGACGACGAGCGCGCCGAAGAATTTGCGCGCAACCAGCGCACCGAGGCGCCGAGTGTGGTTCATAACTTTCCTCCGCTGTGATAACGAAAGCAGCTAAAGCGCGTAGCGCATCTCCTGTTGAGCGCGTCGCGTCGTGCTACTGAAGAACAGTTGTAATTTGAGAGTTAAAGGCGCTGGGTTGGGCGTCGGCACACTTCGGCGCGAGCCCGCGGGCGGGTTTAGATGCGGAAGACGTTGAGAAGGAGGTGCCTGTCTGACGAGCCAGGTGGCGCATGCTGCGCGGGTGCGATCTTTCGAAGGTACACGGGGACCGGCGATTCGATTTGAACGATCGCGAGCGGGGCGGCAAAACTCCCGCCTCGCCTGGCTGAATTGGACTGCAACTCTGAGTACGGCGAGGGCGGAGCTTCCTGCCTGCTCATGCAGTGGGAGCAGAATTGGTCGTGCCGTGCCGGGACGATTGTGTGAAGTGCCACGGGGGTGGACTGCACCCGAGCCCCGTTGGCCGACTCCCCGGCGTGCCCCTCATGCGCCGAAACGTGACCCGAATGGTCTTCGGGTTTTACCATATTGCCGCAGGCCATGCCATGATCGTCATGTGTGGTCGAGGCTTTGCCCGCCGCGGGCGCGGTAGTCTCGCACCCAATGTGCGAGCAGACCACGGCGGCGAGCACGCCGCCCCAGCAGCCCAACATCAGGGCAAAGACAACACAGACATTGATGATCTTTCGCGTCACGGTTTTTACTTTGACAGGTTAATTAACACACCCCTGAGCCGGTTGTCCATGCGAAAGCGTACCGATACGCCTATGGGGTATAAGTGACCCGTGGATTGGATGCCGCTTCGGCGCATCCCGTCGCTTGAACATTCTGCCCGTGTGTCGGCTTAAACTCTTTTGCCGATGCGGGACGTGCCCACCCGCAAATGGTTCCATGCCACTCGAATCCTCGATTAGTGCCTTCCCGACGTCCTGAGTTCCCACACGGACAATGTTAATCCCTGTACTAGAGTACAGAGTCAAGAGAAATGTTTTCGCGGTCCGAGTTTTCTAAGGAAACTCGTCGGATGTAGTTATCATCTATTACAGGGTAACGGCCCTTTACGAGTACGCGGCATTGGGGTGCCGCTGGATTTCCTCAGGGCGTTCGGATAAAATCCCAACTCTTAGCTCTGCCGCTTGCACAGCGGGCAATTTTATAAGGAGACAGTTCATGAAATCTCGTGTAGCGGCAATCGCAATTTTCGTCTTGGTCCTCTCGGCTGTCGCCGGGGTGGCGGCGCTTTCCCGCGGTTCGGCACGTCCTGCGGCGCAAAAGGCGGAGCAGCAGCAGCAACGGCAGCCGAAGGAAGATGCGGCACTCCAGGTCGTGGAGACCAAGTACGTCTGCATGATCAATAATCAGCGCTTTAACAAAGTGCAGATTCCGGTCGAGGTCGAAGGGCGCACCTATTACGGGTGCTGTGAGATGTGTAAAGGCAGGTTGAGCGGCGATCCGAAGAGCCGCGTCGCGACCGACCCCGTCAGCGGTAAAGAGGTGGACAAGGCGAAGGCCGTTATCGGCGCGAACGCAGACGGCGAAGTCTTCTATTTCGAGAATGCCGAGAACTTGAAGCGGTACAAGGCGAGTCCGAAGTCCTGAGATAAGGATACTTAACGGGCCGCGGCCACCGCCGTAATTACAACGAGAAAGTCCCCAGATTGGCAGCGTTATACCGCGCTCCGGTCTGGGGACTTTCTCCTTAAGAGTAGCTGGGTAGTATCCGCCCTTCACTATCACAGTGACTCTCAGGCATGTGCTGCGGTAATGGTAAGGATGTCACGTATGGCCGGGGCGAAAGCCCGAACGAAATCATCAGCCGTGAGAAGTTCGGCGGAGATTGTCACTGTCGCGAGGTGCCCCTGTGGGAGTACACGTGCTAATTCTTCGGCGACGGCGAGAGCTAAGGAGCCGAGAACAGCGCCGAGCCGGCCGACCGAGGATGTGACATGCGCGGTGAGCGCGAATTTGCGGAGGCCGGGTGACATGGTCATGATTGTAGCGCGCCGTCTTGTATAACGCCGGTGAGCGGCATGTTAGTGGCCGCCCATGCCACGTCCGGTAAGGTGCAGGAGGATGAACAGCAGGATCAGGACGACGGCGATGATACCGAACACCTTCACCCAAAGTGGTGTGCCGGCACTCGATACGAGATCGAGACCCGCGTCGGTGTCGTCGGCCTCCCGGTCGGAGTCTGTGTAGCGCGGCGGTTGAGCCACGGGCGTGTCCTCCTTCCCCGAGCGCGAGCATAAAATTGGTATGACGGCAAGGGTTTACCAGACCGTACATCGACGCTGAACGTCATTCTCACCTGAAGGCGCTCACGTCAGCGGTCGCCGTGCGGACTCGTGAGGGCTTACCGAACTGCGTCCACGCAAAATGCACGGTGTCGCCCATGAGGGCCATGCGCGGGAAGCCGCTTGAGCGCGAGACGTCAGTTTGGGAGATGATTGTCACGGGGCCGAGCGTCCCGTCCAAAGCAACGCGGCGCACTTTGTTGGCGCCGCCTTCCGTGCTTCCCGACATCCAGCAGACCAGCGCAGAGCCATCCGCCACCAAAACTACATCGACCCGGCCCATAGCCTCGCCGTCATCAACCCGAGTAGGCGCACCGAAAGTCGCGCCGGCGTCGCCCGAGAATGCCACCTGGACGCGCGGCGTGTCTCCTTCACCGGTGAACCACGCGAGCGCAACGCGCCGCCCGTCAGCAGCGACCGAAGGCCCGTTGACGGGGCAGCCGTTGATCTCCCAGTTGTCGGCGTGGACGGGACGTGGCCCGCTCCAGCCTTCACCCTGCCGACGCACGAAGTGTATATCGCGCACTTCTTTGTCCGAGCGGTCGCGGTAGGCGGCTATCACCCCTTCTGAGGTCATTGCCGCTGAGGTCTGGCAGCACTCGCAGATGCGCTCGTCGAGAACCGCTTCGTCAGAGAGCTTGCCGTCAGCGTCGATGGCCGCGTAACGAAGCTGCATGCTGACAGGTAGCGGAGCATCCTCGTCGTGTCCTTCCTTCACGTCCTTGGTGGCGCGCCCGTCAACCCACACGGCTCCGAGGCGGCCGTCCCCGAGCGGGAGGAGCGAGACGAAGCCGTGTTCGGTCTGCGTGCCGTCGGTGTGCGGGACGACGGGGAGACCCCATGTCTGACCGTTGTCTTTCGAGCGCGCGATGTTCACATCATAGGCATAGGTGCTCTTCCCGCTCTTCACCAGCCAGTGCGCGGCCATAGAACCGTCAGGGAGCGCGATGACCGAGGGGAAGTCTGCCCAGTTCACAAACCAGTTATCGCCTTCCGCCACGGTGCGCGCCCCTGACCAGCCCGCCGCACCGCGCGTTGCGAACCGGAGCGCGTGCCGCTTCTCTCCGAGCTTTTCGACCCAACTCATGATCACACGCCCGTCGGCCGACACAGTGAGTTCCGGCTCGCGGCTGTCCTGCCCCGCCGGGGTTTCACTTTCTCTCACCTCCAGCGCTGTGCTTACTGGCGGCTGGGATGTCGGTATGGCCTGCGCGTTCGAAGACCCGGCTCCGCCCCGGTTACAGCCCGAGACGATAGCAGCGGCCAGTAACAACAGTATGAGAAGATTATGTTTACTCGCCATCTTTAGAGACATACCCCCTGCCGGTATATGGTGACCGCCCGTGGAATATACCTTTTCTTCCCCCAGAGCGCGAGAGTTTAGCAGACGAGATAAGCGCTTTGAGTTTTCCCGGCTATACTATCGAAAGACCTCCACCAAAGTACGCCGGACTGGCGCCCGATCCCGTTGAATCGTTTCCGGCTTGATACTTTCGGTAGATGAGGAATCCGCTTGACTTCCGGCAATACTGAAGATAATCTCACCGCCTTCACCGGCGGGCTCTCGAAATTCGCACTTGCCCGCGATGCCCCAATAATCGAAAACAACGATTAAAGTTCTAGCGGTGATCTCTCATTACACCTACAAAGTGTTTGCACGAGAGGGGGCATGATGGGCACTCCCACTCGTCTCCAAGCTACATCGCAACAGTCACCTCGCCGACTCGCGCGATGAACTCTTTCGTCATGTCCAACTGATGCCTGTGTGTGTTCACCCACACACACATTCAAGAAACCCATGCAAGACCATAACTACAACCCCCAACCCCTAAGGAGGACAGCATCTTGAAAACCCGTTCTCTCATCATCTTCTTCACCCTCTGCCTCTCGCTCGTGGCTGCCGGACTCGTTCTTTGGCCGAAGAGCGGCGCGGCGCAGCAGACGAGCGGCGCCAACCTCTCCGTGCGCGAAGACGTGCTCGGTTCGCAGTGGGTCGTCCGCGACGAGAATATTCCCGCCGAGGCGTGCAGCGCCATCGAAGGCGGCGTCACACCCGGTCTGCGTCGCCTCGTCCGCTTCACCGTGATGACCCCCAATACCGGCAACGCGGACATCTACGTCGGCGACCCGAACGTGCATGTGGCTGCAAACGACGGTCTCTTCGAGTTCGCCTCGTGCCATCACCATTACCACTTCCGCCACTACGCTCTCTACCAGTTGATCGACCCTAAGAACGGCAAGGTCTGGCGAGCGGCCAAGCGCGGCTTCTGCATGCTCGACACCGACCCGAACCCGGCCTCGCTCGGCGGCGTCCCTCCCGGCCCCGGCAAGTATCACAACTGCGGCGCGGTCGGCGTTCCCGGCAATCAGGGCATCAGTGCAGGCTGGGCTGACACCTATCGCTTCCTGCTCGCAGGCCAATTCTTCGTCCTCGACGGTGGCGACGGCCAAGACCCTGTCCCGCCGGGCGAATACGTCATCCGCGTGACGGTCAACCCGCCGTTCGTTGCCAAGAAAGGCGAGCCGTGCCCGCATAAAGACACGAACGGTTTCTGCCACCAACTGCCCGAGACCAACTACGACGACAATATCGGGCAGACGACGATCAGGATTCCGAACCACCCCGGCCGTCAGGGCGTTGGGCCTTTGGCCGGCAACAACGAGCCGACCGAGGATTGCGATAAGGGCTGCAACAAGTAGTCCCGTCTCTACGGAGGCCAACCCGCCTCCTAAATATGGCGGGCATGTCAAAAACTTACTTCTGGAAACAGAAGAGGCGAGCCGTCAGCGGCTCGCCTCTTCTATGCAAAATCTTCGTCCCGTTTAGACGATAGTTCTCGACTAATGATCGTAGCGGTGATCGTGCATGGCGCCGCGCGCCGCCGCTTCCTCCGTCCAGAAGACGTGCGTGATCGTATGCGACCCGTCCGCGTTTGTCCGGTCGTAAGTAGAACTACGGCCATTCCTGGATTGGCTCATCAGTGAACCCCACGAGTTCGGGTCTTCCGTCACTTCCGACTTTCCTGCCATCATGGCGCTCGCCCCGATGGTAGTCGAACTGTCTAAGTGCGCGTAGATGCTCGACAGCATGTCGTATGTTGTATCCGATTTACCGGAGAAGAGGTTTTATCTTCTGCTCGAACTCTTCCGGCAGTAGAATGCCTTCGATTAAGTCACGCACGTTCCCCTGGCGGTCGATAATGACTGTAACGGGCAGCGTCTCGCCCTGAAAGAAGAGTGCTTTCGTCTCCTTCGTACCGAGCGCGACGGGGTAGTTGACCCTGAGTCTCCTGACAAACTGGCGCACTTCCCCAACTGTTTCCGGCGGGTATGTCACGCCGATCACTTGCAGGCCACGAACGCGATATTGCCTCTGCCATTTCACCAAGTCAGGTATTTCCGCGCGGCAGGGCGGGCACCACGTCGCCCAGAAGTTGATGAGCACGACCTTGCCCTTGTAATCGGTGAGACGAAGGGTGCGCCCCCGAAGGTCTTTGAGAACCAGTGGAGGTGCTTTCCGCACCTCTTGCCCCAAACCCCATGAAGGCAGGACGGAGAGCAGCAGAAAGACCACAACGAACCTTCTCATCATCCCACCTCCCTAAAATAGATACCTGACGCCGAGCAGGATGTTCCTGTCATTCTTGAGCACAAGCGGCCCCGTGTTGCGCACGACCGGTAGCTGGATGCTCCCTTCGATGACGAAACGAGGAGCCGCCGCGTATTGGAGTCCCGGCGCGACGTAATACTCGGTCGAGTTGCTGCCCGGAACGAAAACGGAATCGAGCCGCCCTCGTCCCCGGTGAACGAAAGTCGTCTCTAGTATGACGAACAGTTCGCCGCCCGGCGTGTCGTACTTGAATGGCAACAGGACGTATTCCAGATCGGTGTTGACCCTTACCTCGTGGCCCATCCTGAACCCGCCGCGCTCGGAGCGCAGGATGCCCTCGACGTTTCCGCCGAAGATGAACCTACCTCCTGCCTGCGAGAACGCGAGATCGAAATGAGGCGAGAGGCCGCCATTGATTGGAGTGAGTTGTTGCCTGACGAATGCAGGGGCGTTTACTTCCCGCTCTCCCGGCGCACTCTTCTTGCCCGTCGGCAGTTCCAACCCGAAGCGCGCCGCCGCCTGACGATCTCCGTAGGTCTTCACCGTGCGGAAGAAACGATACTTCCCCCACATTGTGATGTTGCCGAGACCCGCGCCAGAACCGGAGTTGACCCCGTCGTCAAATGCGGTGCGCGATACAGGCACTTCGGCTTCCAACTGAAGTCGCGGAGACGGAGTGTAAGAAACGCTCACATCCAGCAACTGGCGGCTGACGTTCAAGCCGCCGACGTGCTGCTCGATGAAATAGAGGCGCGGCGTAACCGCGCCCCCTTTGTAAACGGTCAGTCCCGGTGAAGTCACCCGAATCGGAGCCAAAGGCACTGCCGGAACGGGCACTTCCATGTTAGCGGGCAGACCGGCAGCCGGAGCCGCGCCCGATGCGTCATAGCCCGCTGTCATGAACATTACGGCAGCCGGGAGGCTGAAACTCGCCGCGCCTTCGGCAGAGGATTTCGGTGCTTGATCTAACTTCTTCACCTCGCGCGGCGCGACGACTTCGCGCGCCGCAGCGTTCGTCCCGACAGTCTTCCAGTCGCCCGTGATCTCAACCCGCGTTTCCGGTGGCGCTCCCGCCAGCACTTTGTCTACGTTCGCGCCCGTGAGGACGAAACGCTGTTCCGAGTTGTCGGCGACGATGACCCAGTCTTTACCATCGCGCATCAACTTTCCGGCGACGGTGATGTCTGCCGTGTCCAGCGCATAGCCCGCCTTCTTGAGCGTGGCCTTCAGTGCTGCGAACGACACGGGCTGGTCGGGCTTTGGCGTAAACACTCCAAGACCCTTTTTGATGTCGGTGATCTCTATTTCAGAAAGTTTGGGTGCATATTTTAGACGGCTCACGGCCTTCTGAATGTTGAACACTCAATTGCCGCACAGATAGCCGCCGATATGCATCTCGACGCGCTTGACCTCGGCGCCGGAGCGGGTCGCGCCGCCGAATAAGAGCACGACTCCGAGCATAGCCAGTGTGATAATTCTTTTCATCTCTTCCTCCTATATATACTAAAGACGACAGCCTCTCGTGCTTCAGTGAAAGTCAACTTGCGAGTGGACACACTGAACACACGAACACAAAAACGCATGCCTACACCTAACGAGTAGGCACACTACGGCTATGGTCGGCTTTAGATCAGGAGTGTGAGATGTCGAATGTATGCGGGGCGTGAATCCGCAGGGTGCTGAGAAGTCGGGTACGGACGCAGTTGGGCCGGAGACGGGGCGCAAGCCCTGGCAACCGGGACGACTCCCACGTAAGCCACGGCGGATAGCTGAGACAAATTAAAAGCCCCGGTCGGGACGGTTGTTCCCGGCTCGGTGCAATTCAGAGCGCAGCACAAGCGCGCTGCCGAAACTTGCGGCCCGTGATCCTGCCCGTACGCAGCCGCGCAGCAATCATCCATCAAGCTCTCCATCGGGCAGCTATGCTCGACCGTGTCACTGTGGACGCCGGCGAGCGCGCCGCCAGTTACGGCGGCGATAAGAATGAATGCTGTGAACCACTTCCGCGTCATTGTTCTGACGAATATATTGTATGCCCGCTTATCGGGCAAGCTTGAAGTCGAATACCTGCAAAAATCAGAATACGTGGATGTTTTTACCTGCCTGCAAACTGTGCTCCGAGTACGGCCACAAGTGCATCTATAACTGCTTGCTCGCTCCCCACGTAGAGCACTATCAGCTCACCCTTTCTATAAAAGTGCGGCGGTGCCATCCAGGACATCATGCTGGTGCCCACGCTCCCGCCGTCGGGACTAACGCGTATGGCTTCCGCCTTGGCGGCGCTCTCGCTGGCGTAAACGAAGACCTGCACGTTCTCGCCGTTGACGTTTATTCCCTGTCCTTCGACCGAGAAGAAGGGCTGCGAGATCTTACCGGCGCGCTCGGCTTTTACTTTTTGACCGCGCAGTTGTGTCATCAACTCTGTGATTCGCGCGTCCGCTTTGTTCGATGTGATGCGCCGCTGCTGACTTTTGGAGCGGTGACGCGGCGGGCGACGACGATCATCCCGCTGGGCGAGTGACGCAGGGACGAGCGCGGCGCAGAACGTCGCCAGACAGATGAATGCCAGTAGTCTCTTTTTGTTCACTCCGCACACCTCCCGTGAATAACCGAGCGTTAGTTTAAAGGTCGCTTACTCCGTGAAAAAATAGTGTGGCGCGTGTTTGATGTCAATATCACGCCCCGCCGCACGTTGTTCGCTCGCATGGGGATTTTCAAAGACAGTATGAGGTCAGGAGGGGCGACTGTGAATTGTTACTGTTTAGTCCCCGACGCGGATGTGCCGGCGATGTCATCATGTGCGTACAATATTTTTTTACTCATGTCGCGCCTTATGGTATATTCGCTTATGACTTCAATCGTCTCCGTATGACGCTGAAGCGGTAAGGCCGCACCGGTTATTGGCTTCCGGGGCGGCTTTTCGCTTTAGATGTAGGTTGGTGGTTCCATGGTTCCTGCGACAGTCAGACCGCAGCATTTCCGACGCCGCCACAACCACCGCGCCTCTTGATCGCTCGACGTATATAACGTGACAACATGAAGATGCCTCGCCACCTTCCTCCGAGACGCCTGCTCCTCGCTTTTACTCTGTCGGGAATATCAGCCTTAATTTATGAGGTCATCTGGATTCGTCTGCTGGGTGACCTGTTCGGCCATACGGCGTATGCGATTCAAGTGGTCTTAGCCGTCTTCTTCGGTGGTCTGGCCGCAGGCAGTTTCCTGTCGGATCGCGTAGGTCTTCGCCGTCTCCGCGCGCTCACAATATACGCCGTCATCGAGTTGCTCGTCGGTGCGGCGGCGTTGCTTTTCCCCTTCCTCGTGGGACTCATCACTCCACTCTACGACCGCTATGCGCCTCTTGAACTGGAGACAGGAACGGCGCTCATCTTTCGTCTGGCGGTTGCCATTATTCTGCTTATCATCCCCACTGCCTTAATGGGCGCGACTTTTCCGCTGGTGGTACGGTGGCAATCGTCGCGCGATGAAACTCAATCCGGCGTCGCCAGCTTGTACGCGGTGAACACTCTCGGCGGCGCGCTCGGAACGTGGGTCTGCGCCTTCATCCTCCTGCCCCTCATCGGTGTTCGCCTCGCGCTCGTCGTCTCCGCGTTGGGGAACTTCATAGCCGCCGCGCTCGCGTTCTCGCTGGACAGGCGAGATCGAACGTCGGCGGAAAGTGTCGAGGAAAATGTTGTGGCGGCGGCGCGGGAGGACGCTACGGTAGAATCCGCCGCGCACCCTTCCATGAGCAGCGTCTCGATGCCCTTCCTTGCCTCACTGCTCTTTCTCACCGGGTTCGTCGCCATCTCGCTCGAAGTCATCTGGACGCGCGCGCTCGATCAGGTTCTTTCGGGAACCATCTACAGCTTTGCCACCGTCCTGACAGTTTTCCTGCTCGGCATCGCGCTGGGAAGTTGGCTCTACAGGAGGTTCTTAAAATCCTTTTCTCCCTTCCCTGTCTTCGTTGCCGTCGAAACACTTCTCGCCAATTATGTGCTCGCCAGTTTGTTTCTGATCTACATCATCCCCGGCGTCTCGGTTCGCCTCGGAGACCTACTCGGACTGGGGTTCGTCAGGCGCGGCGTCATACTTGAGAGCCTGATCAGCGCCTTGATTCTTCTCATCCCCGCCCTGTGTATGGGCGTCATCTTCCCGCTTCTGCTGGACGCGGCACGCGGGCGCGCCCGCTCCGCCACTCCTCTGGGTCTGCTCGTCGCGGCCAATACCGTCGGCTCCGTCGCCGGGCCGCTCGTCGCCGGTTTTTACCTTCTGCCGCGCTTCGGACTTCTGCACTCGCTGCTCGTCATGGCCAGCCTGTCAATGGCTCTCGCGGGTATCGTCTCCGCTCTGCTGGTTCGGCGATCAGGGACGTGGGCGCTCGTCGCCTCGGGCGCGGCCGTCGCACTCGTGCTCTTGATCCTATCCCCAGGCGAAATACGCATCTGGGGTTTGCGCGGCGAGAGGCTCATTGATTACCGCGAAGACCCCGCAGCGACAGTCTCGGTTGTGGAATCAGGAGGGCATGCGCGGGAAAGAAAACTGAAGGTCAACAATACTTATTCGCTCGGAGGCGGGCGCGGCGCTTTCACGGAGCGGCGGCAGGGTCACCTCCCCATGCTGTTGCATCCGTCGCCGCAGCGCGTGCTGGTGCTCGGCGTCGGGACGGCGAACACACTCGGAGCGGTTTCCCTCTATCGACCTTCGCGCCTGCTGGCAGTGGACTTGGTTCCGGGCGTGCTGGAGCTTGCGAAAAAGCACTTCGGCGCAACCAACTACCGGGTGCTTGAAAATCCTCAAGTCGAAGTCCTCAGCGCGGATGCCCTGCGCATCGCGAGGGCGACGCCGGAAAAGTATGACGTGGTCGTCGCCGACCTGTTTCACCCGTGGCAGGCGGGCGTCGGCTCGCTCTACTCAACAGAGCACTTCGGCGCGACGAGGCGCACGCTGGCCGAAGGCGGCATCTTCTGCCAGTGGCTTCCGCTCTACCAGTTGTCGGAGGAGAACCTCAAGATCATCGTCCGCACGTTCCTCGACTCGTACCCTCAGGCGAGCGCGTGGCTCGGGAATTTCGGAACGAGCACTCCGATTCTAGCGCTCGTCGGTTCGGAGCAGCCCGTGGAACTACACTGGAAGCGGTGGGAAGTCGCTCTCGGTAACAGCGAACTCGGCGACGGGTTGAAGGCGGTCTATCTGGATCAGCCCGCCGAGATGCTCGGCGGTTACGTCGGCGGGAGAGATGATCTTGAGAGGTTCGCCGGTCGGGGAGTGCTCAACAGCATCGAACGACCGGCAATTGAGTTCAGCGCGCCGGCCACGCTCTTCACCGAAGGCTTTGAACCCGCGAAACGCCGGACGCTCGAAGCCCTCATCGGCCTCCAGACGCATCAGCGCATTCCCGTCTCCTTTGACGGCGCACAACATGCCATCGATGTAGAAACGATAAGCTCTAATCGAGAGGCCGTCCGGTTAATGATTCAAGCCATGCTGGAGAGCGAGAAGGGGGAGGAGGAAAAGGCTCTGAGGACAGCGATACAGTCCGCGCAAAGTGCGCGCGGGTACAACGTGCCAGCCACAATACTTATTGAACTGGCATGGAAGGCTTCGGAGGAGTTTCCCGCCGCCGCGGAGCAGGGTTTTAAGGAAGCATTGCGAGTACGCCCTGATGATCCGAACGCTCTCACAGGCTTGGGCTACGTCTATCTCTCCCTGCGTCGCCCGGACGATGCCATCGAGTTATTTCAGAAAGCATTGAAGATTAGCCCCGATTGGCCGGAAGCGGCGGAGGGTCTGGAGAAAGCCAAACGAGTCGGCTCGAACACCAATAAATAGTTCGACAACTTATAAGGGATAAGCCGACCCGCAAAGTACGCACGTAACTCCGGCCTATTCATTCTCACTTTGCTATATGAGAATGAATAGGCCGGAGAAGTAAATCCAGAACGTGCCGGGAGCAGTTCGGGGTATCTATTGAGAAGTTACAGACGCCGTTCCGCCGGTAGTGCCGCAATCGCGGGGACAGCTTGTAGCAGTCTCGCACGACTTGGCACACACACCGTCGCCGCAGCGGGCGCAGGCGGCAGTGTCTCGTCCAGAGTAGCTTGCTAAGATAGTGACCGCGAAGATCACCACAAGGATCAATAACGCTCGAAGTCTGTTCATTTCCCCTCCTAAATTGAACTGCGTTTCCCGCGCAGGTGCAAGAAATACGGAGGAAAACCGCCAATTGGAAAGACGGTTTTCCTCCGTCAAGATAAGACTAAAGCTCTCGCTATTTGCTGTTTTGCTTCACGATGGCGACACCCTCGGCCACCGTTCTGCCGTTGAAGAGAGCGGCCACGTCGTCCTCAGGCGCGACTGCCCGCAAGTGGCCGCCTTCTTCGTGGAAGCGTCCCTGGTCGTTGATCTGATAGTAGTAGGGGCCGCCATCCTCCTGCTTCTTCAGGAAGAGCAGGTAGGTTCCTCCCGCCTCGAACGAACCGCCGTCGAAGTTGAAGTAAGCCACCGTCCCATCCTGATTGCTGCTGACGCGCTCGATGGCAATTGATGAGCCGTCCTTCGCACCTTTCAGCCCGTCGACGACCGTGAAGTTGACGACCTCGAAGGAGAGCGAGTCATCGCCGTTCGAAGAGTAGGCCGTACGCCCCGGCGCGATTGACTCGACGCGCGCGAGCACGACCGCGTCGGCGCTCTTGACCAACGCTTTGGCGTCTTTGAAGTGCTCTTTCCATGACGCCGCCGTGTACGGTTCGTTGCGCGGTTGTTGATGATGTCTCCAGCCGAAGACGGCGGAGACGGACAGGCCGCAAAGGGCAATGATCAGCGTGTAGGTCCAGAATGATTTTCTCGTCATTTTTCTTTGCCTCCTGTCTCAGTAGATTGAGTTGATGAGTTGTTGATCGTGCAGGTTCGGCTGCGGCGCCGAGAGGATCGTGTCGTTCATACACGTGTTCGTCTCGTTCCGGTTGTGTTGCAGACCGAACAAGTGGCCGACCTCCTGACAGGCGACGTGCTTCTTGTTGGTACGCGTGTAGCTGCCGTTATCAAGGTAGCTCTGGTTAAGGCGCGCGCGCCCGTTGAAGACCGTGCAGCCGCTGTAGCCGCGAATCTCGGCGAGGCCGAGCCAGCCCGTCGCGCCGTAGAAGCCGTTATAGGCGTTGGCGTGATCGCTCGTGCCCGCCGCCGAGACGGGGTTGAGGAAAATGTCGGTGTAAGGACTCCACGCGTTGGAGTCGGTTTTGGCCTCTTCGTTGTAAATGTTGTAGTAGTCGCCGGTGCCGCCGTTGTACCAGTTGATGTAATAGTCGGCATATTTCCAGCAGCCCCAGCGGTGAGATGCCAATGAGCCGAGAGGGAAGCCGAGGAAAAGGGTAATTGAGAGAACCATTACCCAGCCTACGATCGCACGCCTGATGTTCATTCTGTTCTCCTTATCGTAGAGTTCGGGTTATTTGCCGGTGAGGTGGTGGGGCGGAAAAATCAGCGGCGCGGCCGATTCCGCTGCAAAGACCCCTTCTCGTTGTAGACATTCCTACAAACGTCGATAGGTGCGCCTCATTCGATGGAAAGAGGCGCGAACTATGCCGAGCTATCAGAGCACCTCGCGCGGAAGACGTGTCACGGGGCGGACACTGCCGCAAGGCAACTTTGCTCTGTGGTTATTCTTTTATATATTAAGACTAACGAGCGTGAGACACCCTTCAACGACATTGGGGGAAGGCGCAGACTATTCCAAGTCCAGGTGGATGTCAAGATTTTTTCTTGCAGGCTTCGTGTTCGGAGTATGCCTGTATAGCGAGGGGCTAAGTCGGCAATGCTTTGGCTTCGTCTTGGTCGTCATAAGCGTTATGCAGATGCACCGGCGCGGTTTTCGCTTTGCGCAGCCGCAGATTCAAAATTTCGACGAGGACGGAAAACGCCATCGCAAAATAGATATAGCCTTTCGGGATGTGCTGGTCTAAACCTTCGGCAATCAGCGTGACGCCGAAGAGAATCAGGAACGACAAGGCCAGCATCTTGAGCGTCGTCGGGCGATTAAAATATCTCCCTCGATTTAGTTGTTTTTGTCTTCAACCTGCTCCGCCCGCCTCTCGTCGACCTGATGTTCGACTCGACTCGCAAACGAGAGAATAATCAAAGTAAACAGAGTGCTGAGCAAGGCCACTCCCAGGCTGCCCAACCCGACGGCCACACCCACGGCCGCCGTCATCCAAACCCCGGCTGCCGTCGTCAGCCCCTGCACTTCACGCTCTTCACTCAACTTGAGAATGGAACCGGCTCCGATAAAACCGATGCCGGTGACGATGCCCTGAATGACCCGCGACAGCGCGTCCGAAGACATGCCGACTCCCGAGCACGCCAGGACGAAGACGGCCGTGCCGAGGGTGACTAACATGTGCGTCCGTAACCCTGCCGGCTTGCCCGCCCGCTCCCGCTGAATTCCTATGATCGCGCCGAGCAGCGTGGCGGCTATCAAGCGAATGAGCACGTGCACCAACTGCCTCACATTAGGCAGCCCGGAGGTTAACTCCTCCCAAATAATATCCATTAACGATCCCCTCTGAATCTATATAGGCTCAATTTAATTAGCGGTCACGGATGTATTTGAAGTGAAGAACAAAAGCGACGGATATTAGTAGTTCTAAGTAAATATTATCGGATTTACGGAGCTCGATACTTATCATTAGGTTGACTGGAGTAAAGAGTTTACGAGCTCAACTAATTCTTCCAGGTTCATGGGCTTGGTGATAGCCTCATTAGCTCCGGCCTCCCTCGCCTTTTCGAGTTGTTCTTCCCCGTATGCGGTCAGAGCAATAATTGGTTTATTGGCGAAGTATTCCGACCCTCTCAGTTCTCGAATCATGGCGAAGCCGTCTAAGTTGGGCATGTTTATATCGGTGATGATTAAATCAGGCTCGTCCATCTTCGCCTGATATAGCCCCTCGCCTCCGTCTGCCGCCATGAAGACTGTATAGCCCGCAGTCTTCAAATACAGGTGCAGCAAGTCGCGGGTATCAACGGTATCATCAACGACAAGTATTTTCTTAGACAAGTTAACCCTCTCATACGCATGATAAATGTTTCTACATCTTATACTGCGCTCCACTACAACACTCAACCATAATTTGCGGCATAGAATACTTCCACAGCTTCATGTCGGCCTGACGGAAGCGGTCGAAGACGTGCGGCAGGAACTCCGGCGCGATGCCCTGCCCGATGTCGCTCACCGTGATCTCGACGTGCGAGTTGATGCGCTCCAGACGCACCTGCACGCGCCCGCCTTCGGGAGTGAACTTGACGGCGTTTGTGAGGAGACTCCGGATCACCCGCTGCAAGCGTGCCGGGTCGCCGGAGGCGGGGCCGGCCTGCGGGTCGAGCAGCGCGTGAAGCCTGATATTCTTGGCTTCCGCTGCCGGGTGGATGGCATCCACCTCCGCCGCGATGCTTGGCGCGAGTTCAATCGTCTGCACGTCGAGGCGCAGCTTGCCCATGATGATGCGCGAAACGTCCATCAAGTCCTCGATGATCTGCCCCTGCGCTTTGGCATTGCGTTCAATGGTTTCGAGGGCGTTGGCCGTGGTGGGTTCGTCTAATTTGTTGCCGCGCAGCATGGCCGACCAACCGATGATGGCCGTCAAAGGCGCTCGCAGTTCGTGCGAGCGCGTGGCGAGAAACTCGTCTTTGATCCGGTTTGCTTCCTCGGCTTCCTTGCGCGCACTGACCTGCTCGGTGATGTCTAACCCGTGCGCAAAGATGCCCGAAACGAGTGTGTCTACTCTCCCGATTGGTAAGTTGAAGCCGGCTGTCGAAGAAAGTAACGGAGGCAGGCGGCACGGGAGAAGTTTTCTCTTGACAAATGGAATGAAGCATCTCATCACCCGGTCTCCTAATGAGATTATGCCCCCACAAGTATCCCGCACGTAAGTGCTACAAACCAGTGGAGGTGAGCCATGAGTCTGGACTATATCGGTATCGACGTGCATAAGCTCAGCAGTCAGGTTTTCATCCTCACCAGTGACGGTGAACTTCTGGAGCGGCGGATCAAGACCGACCGCGTGAACTTGGAGCAGATGTTTGCCGGGCGAACAGCAGCACGAATCCTCATCGAGGCATCAACTGAGAGCGTGTGGGTCGCACGCTGCTTGGAGGAACCGGGTCACGAGGTCATCGTCGCCGATCCGAACTTCGCTCCGATGTACGCGACCCGGAGCAAGAAGGTGAAGACCGACAAACGCGATGCTCGCACCCTCTGCGAAGCCTGTCGGCCCGGGGCCTAGCGTCCGGCGCATCGCACGTCGGACACACAGCGGCGCATCCGCGCCCAACTGGCCGTGCGCGACGCGCTCGTGCGGACGCGCGCCAAGTACATGTCGCCGTTCGGCGCGCTGGCCCGACGCGAAGGATGTCGCATCCCGACCGGCTACCCGGAAGGCTTCGTCGCGCGCGTCGAAAATCTGGAACTGCCCGAGTCGCTGGCGCTGGAGGTCACGCCGCTGCTGTTAGTGATGAAAACGCTCAATGAGCAGATTAAAGAGGCAGACCGGAAGCTGGCACAGATCGTGAAAGAAGATGCGGTCGTCAATCGGCTATGCAGCGTGCCCGGAGTCGGCCCCGTCACAGCGGTGACGTATGTGGCGACGTTGGATGAGGCAAGACGGTTCGGCGACGCCAAACAAGTCCGCGCATATCTGGGTTTAGTGCCGAAGGAGGATAGCTCCGGGGAGAGGTGCCACCGTGGCAAGATCACCAAGGCGGGCAACAGCCGAGCGCGGTGGGTGCTGGTCGAAGCTGCGTGGGTGCTGCTGCGGACGAAGAAGCCGGAGACCGAGGCGTTAAGCAAGTGGGCGCTGGCTATCGCGCACCGTCGCGGCAAACGCATCGCGGCAGTGGCCTTGGCGCGACGGCTCGGTGGCATTCTCTACGCGCTGTGGCGGGATGGGACTCGATTCGGCTGTGTTGCAAAAATACCCTCTTTAACTACTCTAGCCCCTCAGGTAATATTCCCTCCTCACGCTCTCTCAATCTGTTTCATCCGGTCTCTTCATGAAACGTAACTCCTCGCCGTTTAAGTGGCGTCACTTCGAGCCGACAGTCATCCTTCTATGTGTCCGATGGTATTGCAGATATCAGCTTTCATATCGCGACCTATAGCGATTTGCAGATGAGTGTGGCCGATATCAAAACTGTAGGGGCAGGGCTAGTCCCTGCCCGCCGCACACCAAACCGAGCGGGCAGGGACTAGCCC
>JAIVJZ010000030.1 GCA_020199775.1 Acidobacteriota bacterium | reverse complement strand
ATACCGGACGGGAGACGTGGTGAAGTACAGGGAGGGAGGAGAGTTGGAGTATGTGGGCAGAGCGGACAGTCAGGTGAAGGTGAGAGGATACCGGATCGAGTTGGGAGAGGTGGAAGCGGCGCTCAGAGCACAGTCTCAGGTGAAAGAGGCGGCCGTGCTGGTGAGGGGCGAGGAGAAGGGTGAGAAGCGTTTGGTGGCTTATGTCGTCGCGGAAGCGGGTGCGGAGACGACAGTTGCGGAGTTGCGCGATTACCTGAGAGAGCGCGTGCCGGCCTATATGGTTCCGTCGTCAATTATGTTGATTGATACTCTAAAGCTGACGCCGAATGGAAAGATCGATCAGCGCGCGCTACCCGATCCTGATGAAGCGCGACCCGCAGCGCGTAACGCTTTCGTTGCTCCGCGCAATCTCACGGAGTTGCACATCGCGGAGATTTGGGAAGAGGTTTTGAATATTCGGCCGGTCGGCGCGACGGACAACTTCTTCGATCTCGGAGGAGATTCAATTCTGGGCTTGCGTGTCGCGGCGCGGATTTTCAAGAAGTTCGCATACGATCTGCCTCTCTCGGCTTTTTTCGCTGGCGGAACCGTCGAACATATTGCTTCCATTATTCGAGATAAGACCGGCACGCGCTCGTCGCATCTCGTCGCGCTTCAGACAGGCGGGGCGCGCGCCCCGATCTTCTTCGTCCATCCCATCGGCGGCGGCGTCGTCTGTTACGCGTACCTCGCGCGACTTCTCGGAGCGGAGCAGCCAGTCTACGCGCTACAGGCATTGGAGCAGGACGACCCGCACAGGGAGGTCGAGACGATGGCAGACAGTTACATCGAAGCGATGCGTGAAGCGCAGCCCGAGGGGCCGTACCTGCTCGGCGGCTGGTCGTTCGGCGCATACGTGGCTTTCGAGATAGCCGCCCGTTTGAAGCGTGAGGGGCAGGAAGTAAAGTTACTGGCAATACTCGACAACGCCGCGCCGGGCTTGAAAGGAGACTCGCCGGAAGACGATCCGCTCGACGGAGACGACCCGGTCGAGTTGGCGCGCATCCTCGAAAGCTTCGCCAATCTCAAAGAGCCCCTGCCGATTGCTGAAGACTACCTGCGGCAACTCGCGCCTGACGAACAACTGCTCTACATCATGGAAGTGGCGAAGAAAGCTCGGATTATGCCGCAGGAATTAACGCTACATCAGGTCAAGCGCTCGCTGAATAACTTCAAGAGCAGGGTACAGGCCGCACGCAGTTACACGCCGCAGACTTATCCGGGCAAGGTCACGCTCTTCAGGTGTACCGAACCCCGGGCGGATGATAGAGCCATTTTAGAGGCCGATCCCACGTGGGGTTGGAATGAGATTTCTTCCGAGCCTGTCGAGCTACATGTCGTGGCAGGTTCTCACGAGAGCATGGTCGCCGAACCTGACGTGCAGGACGTGGCCGCCCAACTCAAAGAGTGCATCGACAGAATCGAGATGGAGTGAAATATGAAAATTATCTACTTTATGATGCAGTACTCGCGGCGATTTCTGGTGCTGGCGATAGTCGCAGGTGTCATCAGCGGCGCTGCCAACACGGCGTTGCTCGCCGTCATTAACGCCACCTTAACCAGTTCCCAGTATCAGCGTTCGACCCTCGCGCTGATCTTCCTCGGCCTGTGTCTGGTAGTGCCGCTGACGCGCGTCGTCGCCGAGTTGTTGCTGGCACATCTCGGGCAGGGCGCGCTCTTTCAACTGCGTATGCAACTCAGCGAACAGATACTCGGCGTGCCCCTGCGCCGTCTTGAAGAACTAGGGCCGCATCGCCTCATGGCCGCGCTCACGGACGACGTGCCCTCGATCACGAACATCGTCACGGTGATTCCCATCCTATGCATCAACATCGCGGTCGCGCTCAGTTGTCTCGTCTACATGGGATGGCTTTCATGGCCTCTGTTTCTGGCCGTCATCGTCATCATCATCATCGGGATCGTCAGCTACCAGTTGCCCGTCGCGAAATCTTTTCAGTACATGACGTTTGCCCGGCGCGAAGGCGATAATCTCTTCAACCATTTCCGCGCGTTAACCGACGGCATCAAGGAACTCAAGATTCACGCCGACCGCCGCAAGGCTTTCCTGACGGACAACCTGCAAACGACCGCAGAGGGCTTCCGTCGCCACAACATCGCGGCGCTCACTATCTACACCATCGCCGCGAGTTGGGGGCAGATGCTGGTCTTCGTGGTTATCGGCCTGTTGCTGTTCGTGCTCTCCGGTTGGTTCGGTGTCAGCACGATGGTGCTCACAGGATTCACGCTCGCCGTCCTTTACCTCATGACCCCCTTGCAGGTGATCATGAACACTCTGCCCAACATGGGCAGGGCCAACGTCGCCTTGAGAAACGTCGAGAAGTTGGGGTTGTCGCTTGAGTCGAGCCCGACCGAACAAGACTCGAAGAAATTGCTCGGCACAGGAGCCGCCTGGAAGAGCCTCACGCTGTCAGGTGTGACGCACACTTACCGCCGCGAAGGAGAAGAGAGTCTCTTCGTGCTCGGCCCCATCGACCTGATGCTCAGACCCGGCGAGCTGGTCTTCCTGACGGGCGGTAACGGCAGCGGCAAAACCACTCTGGCGAAACTGCTCGTCGGCCTTTACACGCCCGAGAGCGGAGAAATCCTGCTCGACGGCCAGCCGGTCACCGCCGACCTGACCGATTATTACCGGCAGCATTTCTCCGTCGTCTTCTCCGACTTCTATCTCTTCGAGACGCTGCTCGGCCTCAACTCCGAAGAACTCGACGGGAAGGCGCGCGAGTATCTGCGCCAGCTTCAACTCGATCATAAAGTCAAAGTCGCCGACGGAACGCTCTCGACGACAGACCTCTCACAGGGACAACGCAAGCGCCTGGCGTTGTTGACGGCCTATTTGGAAGACCGTCCGATTTATCTCTTCGACGAGTGGGCGGCCGACCAGGACCCGCACTTCAAGGAGATTTTCTATTACCAGATCCTGCCGGAACTGAAGGCGAGAGGGAAAACGGTCGTCGCCATTACGCACGATGATCGTTATTACAACGTCGGCGACCGCATCATCAAGCTCGATTACGGTAAGACCGTCTATGACAAGCCGGTGACGGAATTCGCCGCCGTGCTCAACGAGATGCCTGTGGCCGCGCAATAGTCGCGCTTTTATTCAAGTCTCACGTCGGCCTCCGGCACGTGCATTTTCGATGCCGTTTCTCAACGCGGCCTGGTGAACATCTTCAAACGAAAGGAAAAGCCATGAACACAGACGAGAGAGAAGACAACACTATCTACAAAGTGGTCGTCAACCATGAAGAGCAATACTCAATCTGGCCCGCCGACCGTGAGAATGCGCTCGGCTGGAACGATGCGGGAAAGAGCGGTACGAAGGCAGAGTGTCTGGAATACATCAAAGAGGTCTGGACGGACATGCGCCCTTTGAGTCTTCGTAAAAGGATGGAAGAGATGGAACAGAAAGCCGGAGGGTAACTCAACTCTTCTACGGCGTGGTCGGGCGCTAACAGTGTCCGGCCCACGCATTGGGAAGGCGAGACTGTATCGAGTTTCTCCTTCTCGCTCGGTTTGAAATGCTTGATGCCTCTGCGTATGGGATTCATTGAGCGGCGGGCAACACATCCCTGCTCGCCGCATGTCCCCGGCACGCGCACCAAAGCGAAAGTGAGATACAAGCCATGAAGTCCATTTCACGAAAAATTCTCTGGGCCGTGATTTTGACAACGACCACTGTGAGCGTCGCCGTCGCGCATACGCTCGGCAGCAAAACCGCGAAGAAGATTTTCCCGGTGAAGATGAGAAAAATCTTTAGCTTTACCGGCCAACTGAAGGAGCAATCAGAGATGGCGGACACCATTAAAAAGTCATTTCCGGTCGGGCAGGGCGGCTCTCTAACCGTCAAATCGAGTATCGGAACCGTGGAGGTTGAAGCCGCTGATACCAACACGGTGAACATCGAAGTCGTCCGCAGGATAAAAGCTGATAACCGTCAGGATGCCGACGAGGTGATCAGCAACCTGCAACTCGATTTCCAACACCGTGACAAGGACGTGCAAGTTCTGGTCAAACTTCCAGAGGAGTGGGGCTGGGATAAGATCAAGCGCATCCGTCTGGATTTCAAGATTTCCGTCCCGCGCGCCTATAACGTCAGCGTGCAGACGGTGGGCATCATTAAGACGAACGATCTGGCAGGCGCGGTCGATCTCTCGACCGCCGGGTTCAGCCTGACGACGGGCAACGTACGCGGAAGCGTCAACTTGTCGAGCGCGGGCGGCCCCATCCGCATCGGCAACGTCGCCGGGCCGATGACGATTTCGAGCGCGGGCGGCAGCGTGAAGATGGGCGATGTTCAGGGCATGGTGGATGTGGCGAGCGCGGGCGGCAGCGTCCGCATGGGCAGCGTCGATGGCGATCTGGACGTGCGCAGCGGCGGCGGGTTGGTCAGCGCGGGACGCGTGGACGGGCACGTGAAGGTCAATTCATCCGGCGGCTACATACACATCGCGGAAGTAACGAAGGCGATTGAAGCCGTCAGCCTTGGCGGCGAAGTCAAAACATACTTCTCGCGCCAGCCGCAATCGGATTCGAGTTTCCTGACGAGCGGCGGAAGCGTCAATTTGCGTCTCGCCGACAGCGCGGGCGTGAGCGTGGACGTGAACACCGGCCCCGGCTCTGTCGTCAGCGATTATCCCCTCTCCAAAGTGCGCGAAATAACCGGCTCTGTCTTCACGGGCGATCTCAACGGCGGCGGGCCGAAAGTCACCATCCGAACTGCCGCCGGCCATCTGACTCTGCGTAGAGAGAACGGCTCGAACGCCAAGAGCCGGCACTAGCTCTCACGCCCGACAAAAACAGCACAGTGTGACTGATCGGTGTTTGCGCCCCGCCAATTCCGTAGGGCGGGCGTGCGACGCTAACTCCCTCTTCTCATAAAACACAACAGCAGTCGCAAAACGGTTTGCGCGCGCCGGGCGGTAACGCTTTTACCGTCATCGAAACTTTCCCATACGCATCACGCAACTCGACGCATTGAGCAAGCAACGGTCGTTCACCCTGTCCGTCTAACAATTCCCACGCAAATTCCCGACCTTCCCAACCCCTCAACGTCTGCCCCCGGAAGGGGCGCGCAGGGAGAAAACGCGATGCCGGATGTCAACCCCCGGGCCTTGACCTTGACATGCGGTTGAGCATTGGACTCACAACAATTGAAAGCAATTCAGGATTGGAGACATAAACCAATGTTTGAGACAAGAAGTATGACTCCCACGAGCGATGGCATATTATCGGCAGTCGGCAACACCCCCCTTGTCCGGTTATCGCGCGTGCTCGGCGAAACGCATTTTCAACTCTATGGCAAGTTGGAGATGCTCAACCCCGGCGGCAGCGTTAAGGATCGGACGGCCATCAGCATTCTCCGTAACGCTTTCGAAAAGGGCGAAATCAGACGGGGCAGCGTAGTGGTCGAATCGAGTTCAGGCAACATGGGCGTCGGGCTGGCGCAAGCCTGTTCAATCTTCGGTTTGAAGTTCATCTGTGTCGTAGACCCCAAAACTACGGAGCAGAACCTGCGCATCATCAGGGCTTACGGCGCGGAGATTGACCACGTGCGCGAGCCTGATCCGGTCACCGGAGAGTATCTACAGGCGCGCATCAACCGCGTTAAAGAACTGCTCGACACGACCAGCAATAGTTTCTGGCCTAACCAGTATGCCAACGCTTACAATCCGAGGGCGCACCATCAGACCTTACGCGAGATCGCCAACGCGCTCGACGGCAGAGTCAATTATCTCTTCTGCGCCATCAGCACCTGCGGAACGATGCGCGGGTGTTCCGAGTATGTGCGCGAGAATCATTTGAATACCAAGATTATGGCTGTCGATGCGGTCGGCAGCGTCATCTTCGGGAGCGGCAAAGCGAAACGTCTCATCCCGGGCCACGGCGCGGCCGTCACTCCGTCACTGTTCCAACCGGGACTGGCGCACGAGGCGATTCATGTTCGGGATGTTGATTGCGTCATCGGTTGCCACCTTCTGGCGCAACGCGAAGCCATCCTTGCGGGCGGGTCGTCGGGCGCGGTGATCAGGGCCGTGGATATGGTGCGACACAGAATAGAGCGTGATGCCGTTTGCGTCGTCATCCTCCCGGATAGAGGTGAGCGTTATCTCGACACCATCTATTCAGATGAATGGGTGCGAGAGCATTTCGGAAACATCGAGCAGCAGGAACTCTCGCTTGATGTCGAGCAACTGACAACGCTATCCTCTTAATCATTAGCGACGAGAAAACGGCTTTCGGATCAAAACTTCATCCGAACATTCAATGGCCCGCACCACGAGTGTGGCCCGCCAGAGAGGGACTCTCGCCCGCGTTAATGGCCTGCGCCGCATTCCACGATCCAGCGAACTCGGAGCTTCGCGCCGCGACACGTCAGGAGGGTTTTGACATTTGACTCCGAACCGAGAAACTACGACCAGGGGCACATCGTCCGAAGCAGCTTGGTTCACTATCACCGATCCGAAACAGCAGGCCCACATGCGCCTGTTTTGTTTCCCCTATGCCGGAGGCAACATCACGCTCTTTCATAGCTGGAGCAGGCAATTACCCGCTTCGGTTGAGGTCTGCGCCGCACAATTGCCCGGCCGCGGCAACCGCCTGCGTGAAGCGCCTTTCACCTCGCTGCAACCTCTCGTTGAGAGTCTCGGGCAGGCCATCAGCCCGCTCCTGCAAAAACCTTTCGCCTTTTTCGGCCATAGCATGGGCGCGCTCATCGCCTTCGAGTTGGCGCGTTATTTGAGGAGGGAGAAAGGAGTATCGCCTCGGCACCTGTTCGTCTCGGGACGGCGCGCTCCGCAGTCTCCGCAGCGTGAATCGCCCATCTACAACTTACCGCAGCAGGAGTTTATCGAAGAGTTACGACGCCTCGAAGGAACGCCTGCGGAGGTGTTGGATCATCCCGAGTTGATGGAGTTGATGACCCCGCTGCTGCGCGCCGATTTTACGGTGGTGGACACTTACGAGTATGTGCCGGAGCTGCCGTTGGAATGCGGCATCACAGCCTATGGAGGTTTGCAGGATCATGAAGTCAGCCTTGAGAGTCTGGAGGCATGGCGCGAACTAACGCGAGGGCGATTTATATTGCGAATGCTTCCCGGCGGGCACTTCTTCGTCCAGAGCGGGCAGGAGTTGTTGCTGCGTTCGCTCAACACCGAGTTGCATCAGCTCGTTATGCGCTCGTTCTCTTGAGCGTTCGACGACTGACCGCATTCTACAATCTAAAGTTGATCCGGCAGGTAACGCAGGGATTACAACTACAACGACATCAATAAAGTGGCACGTCTGGATAGCCGCCCCTTTCGGTGGTGGCAAAACCACGCAGCTTTCCATCTTCAATCTTCCGGGCACTCCCGTCGGGGAAGCTAAACCTTCAATGATGCGACATTATAACTCCGACATACGGAGCACATCTCATACGTCCGCAGAATAAATCCGAACAGACACTTCCAGACCCCGAGCGCAGGGACGTTTCGCACGACCGGCGATTCATTGCGACGATGCCTGTTTGATTGAACCCCGGCAATCAGCGGAATAAACAGCATAACGGCTCCGCGTCGCTTCACGTCACGCGCAAGGGAGCCGAACAAACTTGGAACCCTCAAAACTCATGAGAAGCACAAAAGATCACACACGTAAGCGCGAACTTGTCGCCCAACTCCTCAAGAAAGAAGGCGTCAAACAATCCACCCATGACAGGATCACTCCTCGCTCCACCTCCGACGAACTGCCGCTCTCATTCGCGCAGCAACGCCTGAGATAGTGAAGCGGCATGAAGTGCTGCGCGCTTCCTTCGACTCCCTCTTCGGCCATGCCCGGCAGAATATCGCACCCTCTCTGCACCTGCCTCTCACCCTCACCGACATCTCCTCGCTCGCTCCCGAACCGCGACGCGAAGAACTCCTGCGCCTCGTGCGCCTCGACGCTTCGCTGCCCTTCGACCTCTCGTCCCCCCCGCTCCTGCGCGCCTCGCTCATCCGCCTTTCCGACGATGACTGCGCCGCTCTCCTCACCATGCATCACATCGTCTCGGACGGCTGGTCGACCAATCTCTTTCTGCGCGAGTTGAGCCTGCTCTACGACGCCTTTTCGCACGGACGCCCTTCGCCGCTCTCGCCGCTTTCCATCCAGTACGCCGACTTCGCCCTCTGGCAGAGAGAATGGCTCAGCGGCGAGCGCCTCGACGCGCAACTGCGCTACTGGCGCGAGCGTTTGGCGGGCGCTCCGGCCGTTTTGGAACTGCCCTGCGACCGCCCGCGCCCGCCCCTGCGCAGCATGCGCGGAGGGCGTCGGGCCATTGCCCTGTCGGCGGCCGTGAGCCAAGCCTTGCGCGCGTTGAGCGCGCGCGCGGGCGCAACGCTTTTTATGACGCTGCTGACGGCCTTCAAAATCCTGTTGTGGCGGCACACGGGTCAGGCGGACGTGGTTGTCGGCACGCCCATCGCGGGACGCAACCGCGCGGAGGTCGAGCCGCTCATCGGCTTCTTCGTCAACACGCTGGCGTTGCGCACGCGGTTGCACGGCGAGTGGACGTTTCGCGAGGCGCTGGAACATGTCCGGGAGGCGTGTCTGGGAGCATACGCGCATCAGGATTTACCCTTCGAGAAGCTGGTCGAGGAGTTGCAGCCCGAGCGGAGTCTGAGTCACCCGCCGCTGTTTCAGGTGATGTTCACGTTGCAGCAGCAGGGGGCGGGGCTGGAGATGGAGTTGGGAGAGTTGCGCCTGAGCCCGCTGGAGGTGGAGGACGAGACGGAGAAGTTCGACCTGACGATGTTCGCCGACGAGACGGGGCCACGGATGGAGTTAATACTGGGGTACAACCGCGACATCTTCGAGGAGGAGAGCGCCGAGCGGATGCTGCGGCATTACGGCCAGTTGTTGCAGTCCATCGTGAGCCACCCGCGCCGGCGCATCGCGGAGTTGGAGATGCTCGGAGAG
>JAIVJZ010000048.1 GCA_020199775.1 Acidobacteriota bacterium | reverse complement strand
GTCGGCACGACCTCCGCGCCGAAGTCTTACACGGTATCGGGCGTGGGTCTCTCGGAGGGCATCACCATCACCGCCCCGGCCGACTTCCAAATATCGACCAGCAGCGGGTCGGGTTACACCTCGACGATAATGCTCCCACAGTCGGGTGGGACCGTCTCCGCGACGACCATCTTCGTCCGTTTCGCTCCGACGAGTCTCGGTGCCAAGGGCGGGAACATCACGCATGAGAGCGCGGGCGCTGCGACGAAGAACGTGGCGGTGACCGGGACGGGCGTCAACGCATATACCATCAACGGCACTGTCAGAACCAACTCGGGGGCGCCGCTCGCGGGCGTGCAGGTCTCCCTCGCCATCGGCGAGACGCCAATCTCCTCGACTTCAACCGATGCCGACGGCAACTACTCTTTCGCCGGGGTCGCCGGGGGCAATGAATACATCGTCAGCCCGTCGGGCGCCGGTTTCAGGTTCGCACCCCCGAGCCGGACTTACTCCAACCTGGCCGCGAACCAGACGGCGGACTTCACCGCCAACCCGCAGGTCATCATCAGCGAGTTCCGTTTCCGCGGGACGAATGGTGCGACCGACGAGTTCGTCGAACTCTACAACCAGACCGACCAGGCGGTCGGCATCACGAACTGGTCGCTCGTCTCCGGCGGCACGGTGCTCCACACCGTCACGAGCGGTTCGATCCCGGCGCGCGGCCACTACCTGATTACGGGCGCGGCCTACAGCCTGCCGGCCGCGTCGGATGCCGCGCTCGGCTCGGACATCCCGGACGGCGCGGGCGTCGCACTCTTCAATAACCCGTCTAACCTGGCGACGGGGGCGCGCCTCGACGCGGCCGGTTTCAGCACCGCGACCGCGCTCTACACGGAAGGGGGCGGTCTCGCGCCGGGCGGCGGCATCACCTCCGACAGCGAGCACGCCTACGTGCGCAGGATGGCGACCGGCACCCCGCAGGACACGGACAACAACTCCGCGGACTTCACGCTCGTCGCCACCGACCCGGTCGCGGTCGGCAACAACGCCGTCCTCGGGGCACCCGGCGCCGAGAACCGGACGAGTCCCACGCAACGCAACAGCATTATCAAAGTATCTCTCATCGACCCGCAGTGCTCGGGCTTCGGAGCGGTGACGAGCGGGTGCGCCCGCGTGCGCACGGCGGCCGGAGCAAACCCCACGACCGCCCAGTACGGGACGCTGCGCATCCGCCGCAAATTCACCAACACGACGGCCGCGAACGTGACGACGCTGCGCTTCCGCATCGTCGGCATCACGACCCTGGGCAGCCCGGGCGCGGGCGTCGGGCAGGCCGACCTGCGCGTCATTTCCTCGTCTCCCGCCGATTTCATGGTCACGCTCACGAACGGGACGACCGTCCCGGTCAGGGGCACTCAGGTCGAGACGCCGCCCGCGCAGCCGAACGGAGGCGGCCTCAACTCGAGCGTGGTTACCCTGACGACGGCGACGCCGCTCGCACCGGGAGCCACCGTCAACATCGAGTTCACGCTCGGCGTGCAGGAGCAGGGGGCGTTCAGCTTCTTCGTCAACGTCGAGGCGATCACGCAGGCGCCACCCTCGACGAGCGTCCATCTCACGATGGGCAACCCGTCGAACGCCACGGAGGACGTCAACCAGCCGACGAACTACCTGCTGGTCAAAGAGGGTTACGCGCTCTCTTACCACCGCGACCGGGGCATCCCGAACTGGACGAGCTGGCACCTCGACTCGACGTGGCTCGGGAGCGCGCCGCGGCAGAACGACTTCCGCAACGACCCCAGCCTGCCTTCCGGGTGGTACCAGGTGCAGGGGACGGATTATTCGGGATCGGGCTTCGACCGCGGGCACATGACACCCTCGGCCGACCGCACTTCGACGATACCGTTGAACTCCGAGACGTTCCTGATGACGAACATGGTGCCGCAGGCACCGGTCAACAACCAGCAGACGTGGAACAACATGGAGCAAGATTTGCGCTCGCTCGTCGGGGCGGGCAACGAGTTGTACATCATCTCGGGCGGGGCGGGCACGGGCGGCGTGGGCAACAACGGCCCCGCCAACACCATCGCGGGGGGCAAGGTGACGGTGCCGAACTCGACCTGGAAGGTAGTCATCGTGCTGCCGGCGGGCACGAACGACGTCTCGCGCGTGACGGCCTCGACGAGGACCATCGCGGTCATCGTGCCGAACCGCAACGATGTGAGCAGCGACTGGCGCTCGTACCGGGTGAGCGTGGATCAGGTCGAGGCGCTGACGGGCTTCGACTTCTTCTCGAACGTCGAGGACTCGGTCGAGAACTCGATTGAGTCGGGAGTGGACACTGGAGCGGCAAATTCCGCGATGAAGGCCGAGCCGACTTCCAAAAGCATGAGTATCATGCGCCTCAGGTAGGGAACGGTCAGGAGAAGAGGATGAAGACCGACGAGGAGTTGTTCGGGGCGTTAAAAGAGGCCACCCGGGACTTGCTCTATATGAGCGAATCGGATTACCCGGTTGAGGTGATCAGGTTGGACGGCTCCGAACAACTCTCGCCGGATTATTTACGGAAGGCGGCGGGGGCGGACTCCTCGGCGGCAGTCGAGGAATCCAACCTTGATGAGTTCTTCCGTATCCCGGCGGGCGAGCAGGAATGGAAGGGCGAAGAGCAACTGGTGGAGGGACGAAAGTATCAACGCCTCCGGCAATTACTTGAAGACACACTCACGGGCATCAAGGTCTATCGGGTCGGGGAAATAAACATCGGCGTGTACGTGGCAGGCATGAGCGCGGAGGGACATTGGTTAGGTATTTCCACTCGTGTCGTGGAAACTTAAACCTATGGCATACGGCCTGGAGTCTGATTTGACGGTGCGCGAAATAGAGTTACAATGGTACTGGTGAAGTCACGAACAGTGGCTGTCAAAACAGTTACTGTTCAGGGGCGCCGTTTCGCACAAAACGGCACCCTTAAACTTTAGTTTAATTGCCCGTAAAGCCCTAACGCATACGGGAGTGCCTAAATCAGAGTTGATGAGGTGAGAAAGGCTGCTTTGAAGTGGGGGCTTAACTACATCAGAGCAAAGTCCATTCCCAAGTTCGGCCTTAACTGTCCGCTTCCAGTGTCAACTCGGATTTAGGCACTCCCCGCATACACACCCACCGCCACGCCTGATGGTAGTGTTCTATGAAAGGGGCGAGTCAAGAGAAAAGTTCTCCCCTGCCGGCGATCAAGAGTTATTTCTTCGACCGCCAGCCCTCAACTTACCCGCAAGCCACGCCGGCATGACTTAGTGGCTGACCTGCTCGCCGATGCTCGTCAGGGTCGTCGCTCGGGTCTGTTCTGATTCAAGCACGACGGCCACTCCCTAAAGAGTTGACCAGTGTTCTATCTGAGACTTCGGCCTCGAGCGGCCTTCGCCTACGGCTTTCTGTGGTCATCCGAGGTGGCATAGCGTTGCAACAGGAACTTGCCCGACGAGCGACTCGTCAGCAGCTCACACTACCCGCAGATACTCAACCTCGAACCTCTATTGAACAGACCCTCCGCTCGTCGACATCGGCTTTCAGCCCGCTGCCCTGGTCTGCTCATGCGGCGTGCTTGATCAGTTTATCGGCATCGAACGCTGCGCCGCTCTTCCACACGGCTAAAGTGATGGCCGCGATCCGGCGCGCGATAGTCACTCTCGCCAACTCAAGCCGCAACCCTCTCTCTACTAACTCCGCGTACCACGCCTTGAACGGCTCACACCGCGTAGCCGTCAACGCGGCGCTCTTGAAGACATACTTCAACGTCCGGTTATAACTCTGCGTTAAGCCGCGTGTGGCCGCCTTCCTCGTGCGGCGCACTTGCTCGCCGGCGACACGATAATCAGCGCTCGATTTCGTGACGACCGCCAAGCCACAGTATGACCAGAACTGTCGCTTGCTGCGAAAGCGATGTGGAGTGACCACGCTTGAGATCAACTGTGCGATACGGACGATACCGAGCGTCGGCACCCTCAACAGCAATTTACTCGCCGGATGGCGACGACATTCGGCGACGAGCGACAGGCGCGCTTCACGGCGCAGACCCGTCAGGTGGTCGAGTTCCGAGAAGAGCCGCGCGGCGCGCGCCTGCACTCCGGCCTCCGGTAGCTTCTCGAGCCACGCCTCGCGCTGCCGCACCTTGTACACGTCAGTCCCGGCGCACGAGATGGCGCGGCTCCGGTACAGAGCTTTGATCCGATTCATCACGCGCGTTGAGTCTTCGACCAGATACTCATAGCTGCGAACCAACTCTTTGAGGTCGCGCGTGCCATGCTCGCCATGATAGACCGGCGAGAGCAGCCCGGCGCGCAAGAGTTGCGCCAGCTTGCGGGCGTCAACCCTGTCCGACTTGTTACCGTCTTGGAGCAGTCGGTTCTTGCGTGGGTCACAGACGATGACGGTGGCTTTGCTCTGCTTGAGCACATCGTAGAGCCAGGCGGCATGAGTGCCTTCCTCAAACGTCACTTCGACGTGGCCGCGCAAAGCCTTAAGGAAATCGAGGATGGTGGCCGCGCTCGTCTCAATGACAGACTCCATCACGAGCTTACCGGTGGCGTTCAAGACGGCAATGCAGATGCTTGCTTTATGCACGTCGAGTCCGACATAGTAGGTGTTCACAAGGGTTCTCCTTTCGGCGGTGATCTTCCAAGCTTCGAGAACTCGGAAGCTACCACCACAGGGGCGCCCTTTCATAATGCGTTACAAAAAATATTTCGGCCGCAATTAGTTGAGATTAAGAGTTATCTGCTGCCTCAATATCTTGTGTAGTCTGTAAGTTTTTGTAGCACTCCTGTTCTCTGCCGCACTCTCTCGGAGCATTTGACACTCCGCTCCACATTGGCATATCGTGCATGAGTTAACTTAATCGCATTCTACTGTCGGTGAACTTCGCTAACCTCACATCACTTTTTCTTAAATTAAGGAACTGTTGGAAGGCCGCGATACCTGCTAGGGCTCGTAGCTGTGGGAACCTTACTGTGTCAACACCTGCAAAATAGGGAGAATATCGTATGAAACTGTCACCTCACCGTAACCCGCAAACAGGGGAACATACCGGGTCGGCTCTGCCGCCCTCCTCTTCGAGTGCCCGGCCTGTGGCCTTGACACGTTCACTCACAATAGTCGCGCTTGTCCTACTTACACTGGGTTTTGGAGCGAGCCACGCGCACGCACAGGCCTGGAGTCTCACCAAAGCGCAACGCCAGGCGTACCTGCACTACTATGCGCCGGTGATCCTTCAGCGCGCGGATGGAAACAACGGCAAGCAGGGACGCGACTGGATCACCAACTTCGACTTCGATCAGGATGGGGACTTCTCTAACAATCGCGTCAACTGGCTCAACATCCACAACTACGTCAACGCCTCTGCCTCCGGCTCGGGTGCTTACAGCAACTGGCGCATCAGGCCGACTGTTTACACCAGTCTCATCGAATACATGGATGGCAGCAGCAAGTCGCTCGTGCTGTTCTACCACGTCTATCACGCTTCGGATAAGGACGGCAACGACATCCACGACTGGGAGCGCGTCGAAATCGTGGTGCGCGGCGTGACGGGCACGCCGGGCGGGGGCGGCGAGTACGTCAATCACGTCACGGCCACGATGCACGGGGAGCAACTCATACGCCGCCCCTACGACACAGGTGGGCTGAATTTCATGCAGACGGCGACGGGCAAGCACATCCTCTTCTGGGCGGCCGATGAGAACGACTGGGATGCAGGCTCAGACCCTTACGGCTATCACGCCCACGCACTCTGGCATGTAAAGACCCCCTACAGCACGATTGCGAGCCGGATGAACACGTCGGCGGAAGCCGAAGTTAACCTCCATTACGCGAGTGACAACAACGTGCATTATGTGTTTGTGCCCGAAGGATCTCAGTCGGCGGTGGATGCCTGGGGAGCACAGCCGTTGAGTTACGCGACCGCGTCGGGTCTCGCCAGCTACGTCGATAACGGCACTGAGGTGCCCTGGTATTCGACGAAGCGCATCACGTATGAGTTGCAGGACGTGGCCGACATCACGCCGACGCACTGGGCGGGTAGCCAGTGGTACATCCACTGGCTGACGAACAACTATCGGTACATCCTGCTGGAGAGTCCGATTTTGAACGAGGCGGGGCAGCCGGAGGTAAGCGCGGGGATGCAGCTCTTCTACCTGAGGTCGCGTGACATCGGTAAGTCAGACGGAGTCGGCGCGGATGCCGCCGTCCTCGATAAAAAGCCCATCTGGGGCACCTACTCGGCAGAACTGAACTCGGAAATCCCCTGGAGCCAGGACGAGTTCGGCGGGTTCGAGGGACTCGGATACGACAGCTACGGACGAACCCGTGGGGCGGCCAGCGGCTACTACGACTCGCACAACTCCTACTGGTGGCAGCACGACTTCTTCGTGCATTCGGGAGAAATCACCAGCGACCAGACAAACTACGAAGCCGGGATATGGCTTGTAGGCGCGTGGTACACGGCGGCCTACGGAGGGTTCGACGGGCGCTGGGTGCAACTCTTCGACGACCGTCCCGGCTACGAGCCGGCGCCCTCGCCGACTCCAACGCCCACTCCTTGTTCTGAGACCTCCGCGCAGGAATGCGAGATGAATGGTGGCACATGGAACTCTACTAACTGTACCTGTAAAGCTTTATGTTCAGGCTGTGAGATTCCTTAAAACCTTGACGGTTGCTCAGGCATAAGCGCCTGACCCGAAATAGTGTTCGAGCAGCGGTGTTGACAGCAAAGAACAGTCAACACCGCCGCTCGACGTTTTCAGTCTGAAAGACAGCGGTAAAAGAGAAACTGGAGGGCAGACAGTATTTGCAACCCTACGGTTCAGAACTGAAAGAAGTGGCTAAATCCTGCAGGCCGCTCTATCGCAGCCTCTTTTTCGGAAGCGGCAAACATCGGGTGCATGTGCTCTCCCATCATGTGCTTGTACTGCGTGAGCGCAGCCTTGTATTGGGGATCGTCATCGGATAATCCCTTGGCCTGCCGGAAACGTGTCCATTGAGTATCAATCCAGCCGTGGAGTTTCCAGAATCGGCGGTTGAAGATATTCACCTTCGGGTCTCCGAGGTTGATCGGACTCTTATCATCCGTCCAGCGGTTATGTAGATAGTTGTGAACCCCGAGTCTTTTATCCGGGTCGCGATGTGTCGGATCATCGGGGAGCGGGCGAATGTCCGTCTCAATGAACAGGCCGTAGCCGTCATCGCCTGCGAAGGACGCGAAATCGTTTTCAATGGCTTTGACGCCTGCTGCCTTAAGTTGATCAAAGGCGACCGCGTTCGGAACCGGGTCGTCGGGGTCTTGAGGGTCAGTGGGAGGAGACTGCCACCCTTCGAGTAGCCCTTTATGCTCCGGAAACTTCTCCACGATGAGGTGCATCATGGCCCGGTGCATCATGAGGAAATCCAGGCCGTTTCCCGCCTGCCCCTCCTGTATCTCGGAACGCTTCCAATGCTGGCTCTGCGCGTACGCGATCATTTTCTTCACCATCTCCTGCTGTGAGGGGGTGCCGTGTAATGCGATGAAATGCCAGAAGTCCCACCTCCTCTCGAAGTGCCACTGGTCGTGGTGTGGCCCCCACATGAGACTTTCCATCCAAGAGATAATTTCTTCGGGCATTTGAACGTCGCTCATAATCGACTCGTACCTTTCATTTATTGCTTGGACATATCAGCGGGATTTGAATATCGTCATCTCAGATAATGCGTTCACTTCGGGCAGCCTTTATGCAGCCTCCTCCCCCCAGGCTCACTGTCACCAGACTCATAGTTCTTCGGGCTGATATTGTGGACGTAAATGCAGTTTGAGTAATGGTAGACTCTGGCTCGCCTACTCCACGCATACTTAGGCTCGATGGCGACGGAGGATGAAGCATCCGTTGTTGTTATCGATAGCGTATTTGAAGGCGCGAATAGCGGGTTGCTCGTCGGCCACATATTGTATGTGTCCTCGTTATCACCGTTGTATGTCACGGTGAATTTCGCGCTGTTCGGTGCGACTTCGACAATGATATTGCCGCCTATCTTGTCCCATCCGGCTTTAGGATTAGCGCCCGTTCCACTATGCGTCCAGTAGGTTTTCACCCCGGCGTCATGCAGCCGCTTGAGACTGTCCTTCGTCGGATGTCCGTGTTTCTTGTTTGAGCCGACGGAGATAACGCCGATGCGCGGCTTGATGGTTTCAATCCAGTTGTTATTCGTGCTGTAAGTACTTCCATGGTGGTTGACCTTGTAAACTTCAACCTGCCCGACCAGCGGGGCGACGGAAGTCTCAATGTCTTTGTAGTGAGACAGTGGGAAGCCGGAAAGGTCCCCGCCGATGACGGCGTCAAACTCAGCGAAGCTGACCATGGCCACCAGGCTCAGGTCGTTCTCGTTAGCGGTCGTCACTTTAACTTTCCCGTTGCCGTTTAGTGCAACGATTTTTATCCGCACCGGGTTGGTTGTGGCCGTATCCAAAGTGACCGTCATCCCCTGGGTCGCTTTCGTACGCTTACTCCCGACGACGTTTGTGTACTTCCAGAATGTGCCCCCGGGCTTGTTATTCTTAGGCGGGTAGTTCGTGGAAGGGTAGATAAAGCCCCTGTCGATAGCCAGCCTGCGGAGTGGGAACTCGGTGAGAACCTCCTGGGCGCAGCCGATATGGTCGTCATGATAGTGACTGGTGATGTGGTAGTCGATCTTCTCTACTCCGAGGTCTTGGAGATAAGAAATTGGCAAGTGGCACAAGCTCCTGACGCCGTTATCGAAGAGGACGACCTCGCCGCGCGGCGAGATCAGAACGGCCCCATCGCCCTGCCCTACGTTCATAAAATGTATCTGAAGGTTTCCGTTTCCCTGGGCGAAAACCGGCAGCGCGCAGCAGAGGGAGAAAAGGCAGAGGATGAGCAAACGTCTCTTCATTGGGATGATTCCTTAAAAGGTTCAAACAAAGATTATGCAGGACTGGCGAGGTGCGGCTCTCGTCAGCAAGGAAGCGAGGCGAAGAACGCGCGAAAGATATTACCGATAGATGTGAATGTCAATAGTTACGAGCTTTAGGTGTTGGTAGCAGATGAAGATGTCCGCTTTTTGTAGCACATCACATGTCCGGTTGATAGTTTAAGCGGCACGCCGTCTCGTCGCCTTCAACTTAGCCACCGCTTCATCCTGTCTGACCTCTGCTTCAAGCGGTCTGCCATCCGCGCTGTAGCGTCCCACCACGTGTGCGCCGAAGCCCACCGAGAGCGTCCCGTCTAAATGCTCGTAGACGATGACGCGGCATCCGGCAAGCGTCCCTCGCCATCGCTGCCGCTCGATCTGTAACGAGAGGCGCGCAAAACTCACCGTGTTATCTCTTGCGACTACGCGCTCGTGCTGTAAGCAGAAGACCCGCTCCAGGTCTGTCCGGGTGCAGGGCACAAAGGCTGTTCCCTCTTCCGCGGCCGCGACACTAAACCTCTGGTTGAACTCTGCCGTGTAAGTCTCACGCAAGTAGGTGTTGGCCGCCTCCATCGTCGAGATGCCTCGAAGCCGCAACTCCTGCGGCAATCTGCCTTGCCAGGTGCGAAAGCTGCGCTCGCTGCGGCCTCTGGCTTGCGGCGAGTAGGCCGGGATGAGTTGAATGCCGAGTTCCCGCAGCGCACGCCCCACCTGCGTCAACGCTTGACGGTCAACCGGCTCACCCGCCTTCGGGGTCAGGAAGAAGTGGCTCGCCCGGTCACTGTAGAGAGAGCAGCATAAGCCTTGTTCTTCCACCACTTGGCGCAGGGCGCGCAGGACGGTTCTGGTGGACTCCTGCTCCACCAACTGCGCGTAGTAAATCTCAGAGGTGGCATCGTCGAGGATGACGATGAGGTCGTACCACCGCTCATCACCGAACCACTGATGCTGACTCGCATCAATATGCAACATCATGCCCGGCAAGGGGCGACGCGCTCGTCGCTTGCGATGCGCGCCCCGTCGGGGCTGACGAGAAACCAGCCCCGCGCCTTGCAGCACGCCTTTCGTCCATGTGTAGCTCACACGGAAGCCGTGCTGTTGGGTCAGCTTCTCGTGAAAATGCTTGACGTTGAGGTCGAAGTACTGCTCGCGGTAGAGTCGCAGGACTTCATCGAGCACCGCCGCCGGGACACGTCGTGGACTGGTCTTGCCGCGTCGCCCATCGAAGAGGGCGTGGAAGCCGAACTGCTCGTACTTTTCCTTCCAGCGTCGCATGTGACGGGGACTGACACCTAATATCTCGGCGGCTTGAATCCAGGTAATCTTTTTAGCCACGGCACGAAGAATAACTTCTTGAACTTTCATAGCCCGCTCCACGGGGGCCTCCGAGTAATGCAGCATGGCGCGTACCTCCCGCCACACAGCTTGTACTCGTGACCGCCTGAAAGCGGACATATAATGTGCTACCAAGACCGGACATCTAACTTGCTACCTACACAGGGACGATTCGCTATTGACATCCTCATGATTTAGACATATCTTCCCGGCGCTGCATCAATTGTTCACTTGCTGACGGACAATCTATCTCGTCAGCCTCACGTCCGCCCGTCCACGTCTCGATAGCGCGCCTGTAAAGTTTCCAAGGGCGGCCATTCATTACCGACGCTCACCGCGACTCCTCCGTCGTCGGTCCTAGCAGGACAGACAACCCCATGTCATACGCTCCCTCACCCGTGCCCTCAACCTCGCTGTTGCAACCGCACATCAGGCTCAAATCTCAAGCTAAGAATGGAGGACGAACAAATGCTACGCGACATAAGTTTCTTCACTGAACGGTTGTTGTGTTTGGTGATGGTCATAGTTCTTTCCGCGTCCCTCGCCGCGTGCCGCCGGGAACGAGACATTGACGTCACCGTCAGGACTACTATGTCGGGAATCGTGAACGGGAGTGCGCTCGAAGCGACCGTGGTGGCAACGCTCAACACGGGTCGTGGCGGAAGTTCGACCTGCACGTTCACGAAGCTCCCGGGAGGCTTTAATCCGGCTTCCCTCGGCACTCTCGCTTGAACCAGCCACCATACTTCTGCCGGTCTTGGCAGAATTCCGCAGGTGTTTAATTTATACGACTTGACGAAAGGGAACTATCGCATCGTCCGGACGATCACCTACCCGGACTTTCCCGACAGCAAAATAGAAACCAACGCACAGGTCAAAGCAGCCAAGAACTCAGAGTGGGATACGACCTTAACTATCAACGGGAAGTACACCGGCCCGAGCGATGTGGTCTCGGCAAAAGATTACATCATCAACTGGACTTCCGATGGTAAAAACATTCTTGAGTCGGCCAGTGCGACACTCGTGTTGTCGTCCGGCGGAACGGTGCGCCAAGTCTGGTCGTCAACGATTACACCGGAACACGCCATCGAGAAGTTTCCTCCGTCCGGTGAGGTGATCAACATTATGGTCTCCCCGTTCCAACGTGAAGGGAATCGCATGAGTTACAAATGGGAAGGAACGGTTAAAGTGGGGTCAAAGGAATACCCTCGGCAACAGTAAATGCCAGCGGCGCACGTGACCGCTTATTATTCTTCCTGTAAAAGTGATAAGCGGTCAGCAAAAAAATTGGTTGACACTGACTTGATAAAAAAAGTAAGGTTCGCCTGTACACGAGCTGCTGTTTAAAGGGTGTCTCACCACACTCAATCATTTCAGGTTATTGCTATGCGACCTCTTCCCGCTACGCAAGCCATTCGAACAATTACTTGCCCTCCCGGTTGCTGCGATGCGGAGTCCGTACAGCTACAGGATGACATCTTAATCCAAGACTTAGAGGCTTAAAGACCCCGTCAATCGGTTACAGGGCGACTCACTGCCGCTGAACCGTCAACTCAGGACATTGTTACAGGGCTGGACGGTCTGTGCTTCCTGCCTGCCGGGCGTGTCAGGATGCAGTCCCTCCTTCACCTATCGGAAAGAAAACCCTACCTCACCCAAATGGAGATCTAAGATGATTACCTCTCAATCGCTTCAGCCACCTCACATAAAGACCCCTAACTTACAAAGTTTCCGAACAGTACAGATGCTCTTTCTCTGCATCTTGCTCACCGCGTTGCCTGCGCTGACGACTTACGCCCAAGCGACGGGCGCAGGGGGCAAAGTGACGGCGAAGGAGTCAGGGAAAAAGCAGACGCTGGCTTTTGTCGAGAGGCAAGAAGGCGTCAATAAGTCTTACCGCATGGCATTCTCTTACTACACGTTACGCGAGCAGATGACGGCAGCTCTGACACTGAACAACAAGGGGCCGTACCCGGTCGAAATCAGGCCGGTTCTTTACAGCCTCGCCGGAGAGCGCCTCGAAGTCCCCCCCGTGACGGTCGCCCCTACGTCGCACCGCGTCGTCAACCTGGCTGAGTGGGCTTCGCCCGGAGGGTCTTCTTTCCTCGAAGGCAGTATTCAGTTTATCTACGAGGGTAAAGACCTCGAGGTCGGCGGACAGGTCAGACTCATGGACGCCGACCGCAGCCTGATCTTTGAGGAGCAAGTGACGAGGCTCGACTCGGCCTTCGTCTCTTCGCAACTGGAAGGAGTGTGGTGGCTGCCGTCGGACGATGACGAGATACGTCTCGTCCTGTCAAACACAACCGATTCCATGCTCGACGTGACGGTCAATGTGGCGGGGTTGATGCCGAAGCCGAGGTCGCTCGTCTCGCTTAACCTCGCGCCGCACGAGACGCGCGTGAGCGATCTCGCCGCACTCGCGGGCGGCACGAAAGGGAAGCTGAAAGAGGTCGGCGGCATCTCCGTGACTCATTCCGGCTCCCCGGGCGCGCTGGTGGCAAGGGCGCTTGTGCGCGACGCCGCGAGAGGGTTCTCGACCTTCGTAGAATTCATCGACCCGATGAAATACAGGTCAACGAAACTACACGGGGCGGGGTTGCGTCTGGGACGGGCCGGGAGCGACGAGGTCTCGCCGGTCGTGGTGGCCCGGAATCTCGGCAATTCAGTCGTGACCCTGACCGGCCGTGTTCCTTACACGGCCAGCGACGGCACAACGAGCGCCGTCACACTACGCCCGATACGGATCGCCGCGGGCGAGATTAAAAGCCTCGACCTGCACTCGCTTTCCAGGGATGGCGGCTTCGGCATGGAGGTGGCTTCGGCGGGGCTGGAGTTCGAGCATACAGGGAGTCCCGGCGGCGTCATCATGTCCGCCCTCAGCGTAGGACGGGGTGGAGATCAGGTGTTCCGCGTCCCCTTGCTCGACCCGGCGGCACAGCGCAGCAGCACCGGAGCGTACCCCTGGAGAATCGAAGGTAACTCTTCGACTTTCGTCTATGTCAAGAACACGACCGCCGAGGCGCAGCAGTACGTCTCGTACCTGAAGTTCAAGGGCATCACCTACATGATCGGCATGAAGACAGTGGAGCCGGGTCAGACCGCCGTCATCGATGTCCGCCGGCTGCGCGACGAGCAGGTGCCGGACGAAGGTGGGCAAACTATCCCACGCGAGACGGAGAGCGGGCAGGTCATCTTCTCGTTGATGATCGAGGACGGCACGCCGCCCCTAGCCCTGATCGGTCGGGCGGAACAAGCCGACACAGTCAAAGGTATGAGCAGCAGTTATGCCTGCCAGAGTTGCTGCAACAACGGCTACTGGGACTCGTTTCTTTCGGCCGACGCGGTTGATGCTGACGTTGACATGGCGTTCGATTTCGATTCCTACCAGATAGACATAGACTGCTATGGCAACCTCAACACCTTCCTCCGCGACACCTCTTCGTGGAGTAGCAGCGACAGCAGCATCGTGTCGGTAGACAGCTCCGGCGTGGCGTCGATGGTAGGTGCCGGGGTAGCGGACATCACCGCCTCTTGGACGGCCTATCGAACCGGAGAAAGCCTCTACCCGTGCGAGCCGGAGGTTTACAGGACACAACCCGACGGAGGCGACGCCTACCGGCCTGCCTGTGGTACTTGTTCCACGTTCGGTGCACAAGCCCGCCCCGGCGGGAGCGTCACGTCGCGCCCGAGACCCAGCGGGGCGACCAACGTGTGGTGGTTCAACGGGGAGACTCCGGCCGGGTACGCCACGACCATCACGCTCACGGCTTCGCCCACCGGTGCCCCCGCTTACAACTGGGCTGTCGTTTCCGGGGCGGATAAGGTGACTGTCTCGCCCTCGGGTAATACGATAAGCGTGACGGGCGCGAACGCGAGCGCCTTTCAGGAGGTCGGCGTTCAGGTGACGGTCAACGGCGTCTCGTCGCGCCCGTTCAAGCTCTCCGTTCGCGCTCCGCACCGCCTCGTCCTCAACAGTAATTTCGACCACTCGGCCCACGGGACGTTGGGCTACCTGACTCGCATCCACTACCGGATTGAAGACCAGTTCACTGACCTGCTGCCCACATCGGTGGGAATCAACGAGCAGTTCACGACTGGCGTGATTAATGACTATCCCGGCACCAACTGGGTTAGAGGGCCGGAGGGCGGCGCGACTGTCTCCCCGGTGGACTGGGCTGACGCTATCACCGGGCAGGACATGAGTACTTCCATCCCACCGTCGACCGCCCCGTGCTCGCCTCTCTGTAGTACGAGAGTTCACCACTTCAACGGGGGCTGGTTCGTTGGCAGTGAGGTAGTCGGCCGTGGGCGCCGCGTGCAGACAAACACCTGGCAGAGGTTCACCGACCATGCGGAGCATACCAACAGGGTTTCGCCCGCCCCGTAGCTTCCGCGGTCGGTTTAGGAAAGGAGAAACCCATGCGCAATCTCAAACTCATAGTTGTACTCTTCGCTGCGTCCGTGCTCCTCTGCACGGACGCAGCGAGCGCGGCTCCCATCCCCGCCCTGAATCTGCCTGAACTAACGAAAAAGGCCGACCTGATAGTGGCAGGACAAGTGATTGCCGTTCAGGAGGAAGGCCGTGTGAGCATCAATACTCAGGGGCGGCCCGTGCCGGCGCGCCGGATGAACGCCACGCTCCGCACCTTCCGTGTGCTCAAGGGGCCATCCGGCACGGCTATTATCAGTTTCGTATTCCTCGATCCCGAAGTGCCGCTCGGGTACGCAGGTGTCGCCGCGCCGCAGTTCGGTCTGTTCTTCCTTCGCGCTGCGCCGCAGCAGGGGTATGAAGTCCTCAACCCTTACCACCCTTTTGTGGTCGCCTCGCCTGATGCCCCGACTACATCCGAAGGCGGCGCTCTGGAGCGGGTCATCGCTGAAGTCGCGCACGTCCTGAACTCGCCTCTGACGCCGCTAGAGGAGCGCAAGCGTGCCGTCGGCATCTTGGCAGGGGTTGAGTCACCGGCAGCAGAGGCGGTACTCAAGAAGGCCTCGCAGGCTCTCGACGGGCCCGTCCGGCTGCACATCGCGGCCGCCCTTCTTAGGCGCAACGACATCAAGACGCTCGACCTCGCCGAGAAAGTCCTGACGAGTCCGCCTCAGGAAGTCGAGTCAGGGGTATTGAGTAAGCTGGCGTATGCCATCCGTGACGGGGTGACCGACTCGCGGGCAGTCCCTGCGCTCACGCGGCTGTTGGAATCAAAAGAGGTAATCGTCAGGCAGAGCGCGGCTGCTGCTCTGCGTCACGTCGGGGACGAGACGGTGATTGAGCCGTTGTTGAAGGCGTTACAGGACGGTGACCGCGAAGTCCGTTACCAGGCAGTGCTCGGTCTGGCGATTGTGACGGGCAAGAGTGACTGGAGTCCATCACTAGACCTGTTCATCAAGGAAGAGCAAAGGTATCTCACTTATTGGAGGGAGTGGGCAAAGCCGAAGTAGCATTTACGCTTCCTGCTTCCGCAACGCGGACATCCGCTGGTATATGGGCAGGGGATTGGTGCGCCGCTTCAGGGCAAGACTCGTAAGGTAACCCAGTTCGAGCGAGGTCGGTCGTCCGACTTGGGCGCAGCGCTGATGCGGTACCGATAAGTGCCGGGGCGAAGATCTGTGTAACAAAGCCGGATGCTCACAAGGTTAGTCTTCATGCCTGGAGAAAGATCCAGGTCACTACGGGGAAACGATTCGGGCAAGGGAGGGGTCGCGCCTTGCTGCTCGAACACCCAATCTTTATCCCAGCGGACGGTATGCCTGAAAGGGTTAAAGGCGCTGAGTTGTAAATCGGCACACTGGCCTGGCAAAAGTTCGGCTCTGTCACAAGAAAATTCTAAACGAACATCCTCCAAACGGGACACCTCAGCGGTAGAAGAATCATTTCGATCTTTAGGTGTCCCTACTCCAATGTTCCGCACAGGGGCACCGCATTGCAATTGTAGATAGATTAACCCGGCGGCGATGACGATACTCAAGCCGTCACGTCGTCGTCCGAGAATACTGAAGGGCGATCTACCCATAAGGCCAATTGTCGAAGCTCGTTACGGACGGCTTCTAATAAAAGTCGTACTTCATTCTCTAAGCAAACAGTTTATCATCTAACATAATCAAATCTGCGCCTTTAGGGCGGGCCGCCATAGGACTTATATTCGAAAACGAATAGACATTGCTGAATGGCCGCGTCACCTCTCGACTCGGCCGGTGCTACCGGACCTTCACATAACCCCAAGGAGCAAACAAATGGAACACCCTTCCGTGGTCCCCAGCAGAGGCCGGACCGTGACCAATCATCGCCTGCTGATCCTAACCATTCTTTGCGGCCTCCTGTTGTCGCAGGCTATCGCGACGCCGGCCGAGGCCGCCACGGTCTTCGATGATCGGCAGGCGTTCATCGCCGCCACGAGCGCGCACACCACTGCCTCCTTTCCCGTTGTGCAGTCGTCCATCTCCGTGGGCACGACTTATGCCCTCGGCGAGCTGACGTTTCACAAGGGCAACACCGCCGGCGTGATGCGAGTTGGTTCCTATACTACGCGCTTCGGCACGGGCAAGTCACAGCTCGCGCTCGACGATCTAGAGCACCTGAACGTGGATACGTCGGCACCAGTCTACTCATTCGGCTTCGACTTCGTTGAGCCGCAGTTCGACCCGGGCGTCAACGCGGGGTTCGTGGATTCGACCTTCACGGTGACGCTGAAAATGGGTGGCGCTGTCGTCCACACTTTCACCTTCAACGCGCCGAACGACACTGCGGCCTTCGTCGGCGTACTGGCCGAAGAACCTTTCAACCGCATCGAGATCGTCGAGACGGTTGGCGGCATCGAGAACGAGTTCTACGGCCAGTTCTACGTCGGCGAGCAGGCACTTGGGACCAACAATCCCGCTCAACTCCTCATAACGCGCGCTGAGGCCGATGCGGCCGCCAGCCTCCTGACCGTCACCGGCGTGAACTTCGGCGATGGCGTGCCGGTCGTCAAACTCGAAGGCGTTGGGCTGTCGGTCGTCTCGCACTCGCAGACGCAGCTCATTGCCTCACTGTCCGCCCCCGCGCCCGCGACTTATCTCCTCACAGTCTCGCGCGGCGGCGCGCGCGAGGAGAACGACGCCTTCAACGTCGCTATCGGCGTGGCCGGCCCACAGGGGCCGCCGGGCGAGAAGGGCGACCCGGGTAGTCCAGGCCCCCAGGGCGGGCGAGGTCTGCAAGGCGAACAAGGTCTGCAAGGGGAGCGAGGACTTCAAGGGGAACAGGGGCTGAAAGGAGACAAAGGGGATAAGGGAGACAAAGGGCTGAACTGGCGCGGGCAATGGAACTCAGCGGTCAGTTACGCGGCGGATGACGCCATCAGCCACAAAGGATCGTCCTGGATTGCCATGCGGGCCAGTACCGGCATGCCGCCTGACAATGTCGAAGGCAGTGACTGGGCAATCCTGGCGCAGAAAGGCGAAGCGGGGCCGCAGGTCCCTATCCTCCACGATGCCACATTAACCGGCGATGGGATGGGCAACTCGCCGCTGGGGGTATCTGATGGCGGAGTCGGCACGACTAAACTCGGCGACTCCGCCGTCACCGGGGCAAAGATCGCCCAGGGGCAAGTCGTCAGGAGCCTCAATAGCTTGACGGACAACGTCACCCTGGCGCAGGGTGCGAATATCACCATTACCCCTTCCGGCAACACGCTGACCATCGCCGCCTCCGGCACGCTCGCGCTCGTCACACACGACGCGACGCTGGCCGGCGACGGGACTAGCAGTTCGCCCTTAAAGGTGGCCGTGCCGCTCCACCTCAGCGGCTCGACCGACAGCGGTGTTCCAATCATTTCCGGCACGAACAGCGGGGCTGGTGACGGGCTGCACGGCAAGGGGTCCACCGGCGTTGCTGGCACCGGTGGCAGTGTCGGCGTGGCGGGCACGGGCGGCACCTACGGGGTGTGGGCGAAAGGCGCGACCGGGGTGAACGCTCTCGGGACCAGTTCCTACGGCATCTACGCCAAGGGTGGCGCGGTCGGCGTCAGCGGTAGCGGCCCCACCGCTGTAGAGGGCGTGTCCAACGGCACAAACGGCATCGGCGTCTACGGGAACTCCAACAGCGGGGCAGGGGCAGTCGGCGTCTACGGGGTCAGCAACACGGGCTATGCCGGCTACTTCGCAGGCCGTGTGCACGTTACCGGCATCCTCTCGAAGGGCGGCGGCTCGTTCAAAATCGACCACCCGCTCGACCCCGCCAACAAGTACCTGTCGCACTCGTTCGTCGAATCGCCCGACATGATGAACATCTACAACGGGAACATGGTGACGGATGCCGAAGGCTTCGCTGTCGTCACGCTGCCTGATTACTTCGAGGCGCTGAACCGCGACTTCCGCTACCAACTGACGGTCATCGGGCAATTCGCGCAGGCTGTCGTCGCCGAGGAGGTTAAGGGCAACCGGTTCAGGATCAGGACGGACGAGGCGGGCGTGAAAGTTTCGTGGCAAGTGACGGGCGTGCGACGAGACGCCTGGGCCGAAGAAAACCGCATCCCCATCGTGGAGGATAAGCCGGAGGCTGAACGCGGCAGATACCTGAACCCGGAGGTCTTCGGTCAACCACAGGAGAAGAGCGTCTGGCGGGTGCGCAACCCTGCCCCGCTAGGTAGGACGCAAGAGAAGCAATAGCGCGGGCTAAGACGATGGTGTTGATGATCACCGATGAAAGCGGGCGCGAGGTTCAATGAACCTCACGCCCGCTTTCATCACATCTGCTATCGGCTCTATGAAGCGGCGTCCCTGCGTCAAGCATTATTTTCTTTCCGGTCTATACAAACACACGCCTCCTCCTAAGTCAGCGAGGTTTGTCTCACCACTCTATTCGCGCTCATCCATGGTGACTTATTGTCACGGCGCATGATGGGATTCGGTAGGATGACGGCACCATTCAATTAACGACTCTCAAAAGAGGTCAGCCGTTAGCATGTGCTCGCCGTCCCGTCTGTTCAACCTGCTGAGCGAAGTACGCTATATCTTAATATCTCAATGAGGCTATGCTACGGCTGCCGCATCATTGTGTCTGAGGGCCTGCGGGTCGAACTCAGTCTCATCCCGCCATATCGCGTAGAGTATCCCCGCAAGTGGTCTTTGTTATATTGCGCCCAGTTGCGGATGCGATACTAAAGTTTAGTTTGGTGGTCACGCACCGAACTTAGCAGACATATCACCTCCGTGACTATTTATTCAACAATGCCATATTGATCCTAACAACTCAATTGAGTCGACTGGTTGATGACTCGCCGCGCATTCAAGTCATCGAAGGACAGGTTATTGTTCGCGGCCCCCTGTCGAATGCCTACCAAAGGGCGGGGTCCGGCCCCTCAACTTACAGTTGAAGAATTAACCAGCGCGCACTACTCCGTCTCTCCGATTCGGCGGGAAACACGAGGTCCGGTGTGGACCCCCGGACCTCCACCCTCATCTGCCACTGCTTTCCGGTAAAGCGGGACCGCAGAAGTTGGAACTCTTTACCTTCATAGGGGAATACTTTTTCCTTATCCGGCAAGCTCCTGTCTTTGGTCGAATCATACTTAGCCTCGTTGGCTATCCACCCGACATGATTGCCCCACCTCCAGGACGGTACCCCATCCGTCCACAAGCTACTGGTGAGGGTCCGCTCCCCGATCTGCATGGAAGCATGAAGATTGTACAGCTCGTTCAACCCGGTCAGGAGAAACATGTCGACGTAAGCGGGGTAAGACGTAGCAGTTTTCACGCCGATAAAGACGTGGCCTCTGAACTGCTTGAGGTAGAGCATGACCGAATCGTCGGCCTTGACGGTCGTCGCGTTCTGCCATTCATCCCGGGAGAAAATTCCATCAATCAGAACCGGGCTGCCGCGACCTTCGGGGACTTTGAGGGTCTGTTGCGCGCTCGCATGCTGCATCACGCACCCGACCATCAGCATGAAGGCGCCAGTAAAACTTCTCATCTCTCGCTTGTCATCTCCCAGTCGTTAGCCATGACGAATCGTCTGAGGCTGTAATTGCTTGATGCCATTCGCTTAACGCCTCTTAACCGGTTTGTTTTTAGTTACTTTGGTACTGCGACTGGAGAAGTCTTCTTTCTCTAGATCTGCCGGGAGATTGCCCGGCAAATCGAGATCATCGTCGATGAGTACATCCGTCGAAACACCCGCCCGGCGGGCGTAAGCCAGAATCACTGGTAAAGGGGGTTCCCGCGTCCCCAGTTCATAGCCGGAAATGCTTCCCTGAAACAAATCTTCCTTTAATCCCAGGAGTAGAAGCATCCCGTTTTGGGACACGCCGAGCGCGAGCCTCACCTGTAAGAGTTTCTCCGCCAGCCTTTTAGGCTTCGGTCGCGAGGCACGCCCCATCAGGATTTACCTCCCGGAGCGAGGGCCTGAAAATTTCTCTTGCGTCCGAACCTATTTAGTTTTATTATCCCGGCCTCTCGAAGTTTCGCCGGAAGCGTCTTACGCACCTCTCGGACAGTGCACTTCACGACTGTTGCCGGGCAGGGTCAGCCAGTGGTCTCATTTAGTCATTCAGTAAGGCACCACAAAAACCTGTAGTTGTATAGACATCTCACGAGTTGATTTCAAGCTATTTCTGCAATCACCTCTGAATTTTCTGACACAGTCCTAACTGAGGCGGGTCTTTCCGCACAAAGTTCATCCCGACCATGAACCCGGGTGATGTACCCCCGCACGTCAACGAGAGGTTTCGCATGGCGACAAATATTCTAATAGCGACAGTCACTATCCAGGGAACGAGGCCCCTCCTCTGGAACCACTTCGGGCCTGACGCAATACCTGCGGATGGTAAAAAGGAACGCACGGGTGTGGCGGGCAACGATCCGACCGAATGGCAGCGGAGCGTGCTGATCACAAAAGACAGACAACTTTACCTTGAGCCCAGCAATGTATTCGGCGCGATCAGAGATGGGGCCAAGCACACCGCACGAAGACGAGGCTCCCTGCAACCGTTTGTCGCCGCCACGCTCCAGGTGCAGGACGAAAGGGTCTTGATCGACCGGCATCTCCCGCCCGAGCCCTTGCCGACCGATCCGGATGCGCCGGTCTACGTCGACACCAGGAGCGTCAAGAACCCGACGACTAAAGGGCGGAACGTGCGACACCGGGTGGCTGCGTCGCGGGGCTGGTCGGCGAAATTCACCATCACCTGGGACAAGACGGTGGTGAGCAGAGGTGAGATGGAGCAGGCGTTGATAGACGCCGGCATGCTGGTCGGCATCGGCGATGGAAGGTCGATAGGATTCGGCCGCTTCACGGTCGAGGAGTTTTCCATTGTTACCGACCAGTGATGCCTTGATACGGACGGGTTTTACGCGGCGAGGATAGGGACGGCAGGGCGTGTCCTGGCAGGGCTGGACACGGCTGGGCTAGGCCCGGCGGGGCAAGGCAAGGCGAGGGTTTTAATGCCGAAGAAAAGGCCACCGACAGAAGTGTGGCGCGAGATCAGGGTGAAGGTGTGGGAGCGCGACCATGGGTTGTGCCAGTACCCGCTCGGCAAACACCCCGTGCCCCTCAAACAGGCACACATCGATCACATCAGGAGCGGCAAGTTGGGAACTAACGAGCTCACGAATTTGCGCACGCTGTGCAGGACGCACCACGCGCTCCGCGCGGACCACCGGCACCGGGGACTTATCTGGAAGGCGTTGCGCGACGGTATCATCTCACCGAATTGGCGCGAGCAGGTTTGGGAGGAGCAAGAGATCGATGTCCCGGATAATGTAGATACTTTGTAGGAGACGCTTTTACATACCTTTTTTTTGCTTTCAATGTTGCATGTATGCAAATTAGTGCAGATGCTGAAACGCAAAGGTGACGAATGCGTATTGACCGGCTTTTCTAGGAGATAACCATGGCCAAGCGATTGTTTCTGGATATTGAAACGTGCCCTCCTCCGGAGGAATCGCGCGCGGGGTTGAATCATCAGTTAATCGCAAAACTCGACAAACAGTGGCGACTCGCCCATGAGATCCGTGATTGTGACTGTCCGGACGAGCAGTTTAAGCGCCTGGCTCTATACCCTGAGATGGGCTGCATCATCGCCGTCGCTCTCATCATGGAGGAGAACGATCTCACCGTCCATCGGGGCGTGCTCGGCCGAGACCGGCGGACGCTTCTCTTCCACGGCGACGAGAAGCGCACGATCGCAAGTCTCTGGAATTTGCTGTCGCGAACGGGCCTCGACGAGCGGCGCGATCTGATCATCGGGCACAACATCGAGTTCGACCTGTTGTGGCTGAAGAAACGGTCGATCATCCACGGGCTCAAGCCTCCTATCAACATCTGCATACCCCGCTGGCGCTCCACGTTCGTCATAGACACGATGAGGGAGTGGGACCTCTACACCTGGCGACCGGGGATGAAACTCCAGGAGCTGGCAGAGATTCTCAAGATCGGCATTTGCAAAACGGGGGAGGCGGATCAGGTCTTTGACTGGTACCGGGAGGGCAGCGTGGAAAGCCACAAGAAACTGGCCGACTATGCCCTTCAGGATGTGGAAGTCACGAGGGCTGTTTATAAGAAGCTGACATTCGAAAACGGCGATTAGGCGCAAGACGAGAGGTCCAATGAATACGCAGGAACTTCGAGAAATTGCCGTGACGGCGGACGCCGCGGACATCCCCCGGTTAGTCGAAGAGTTAACCAGGTACAGTCAGGCAATGGAAATCGGCTGCAGGCTTCATCAAGTCAGAGTGAGGAGGGACGCCGCGCTCAGGCTATACGAATCCCTATGCAGCGAAGCGAACTTGTTGGAAGAGCAATTTCAGGCGGAACTAAACGAGTTGGTCATGAAGGAATAAATATCATGTCACGTGATAGGCGTAACCGGCGGCCACCGCCCTCCGAAAGCTCGCGCGATAAGATCCTGTCAAGCGAAATGAATCATACGGGTAGGCGGTACTCGAGTGATGGGTTGGACAATCGTGTTGAGTTAGAGCCGGTCATTTTCGGGAGGCCCGGAAGCACGATTCTCGTGCGTATGGAAGGTGGAGGCTTCAGGAACGTCGGAGTTCTCGACGGCTACTTGGTAGTGGCTGACCGTTCCCTTGAGCCTGCGGACAAACAACTGGTTGTCGCGACTGTCGGTGGCAGGCAAATAGTTAGGCGCCTGATATTGTGCGAGGGGCGCAGTTATTTGATCGTGGATGATGACTCGAGTGAAGGTATTGAAATCGATAAAACATCAGACGCTAAAATATTGGCAGTCATAACTTCTATTATTCCCGTCATCTCAGGGTCGAAATAAACGGGTCCTCAAGCCCTCTCAGAGATCGTCGGCACTCCCGGTTTACATAATGTTGTTAGTCGGCAGGAGCATATCAACGGGGTGCTGATCGAGCGTCATTATCACATACCGTACTTGTCGCTGTAAGTCTTCTTGTAGTCTTCGTCTTGGCAAATGCATCGGCCGGATGGGTGCTTCCTCGCCGCGATCGAGAGATGGCTCGCGAGCGGGCGAAGGAGGTCGATTTTTGTGGTCACCGGCATCGGATGGGACCTCAACCCGCCGGCGTCAATCACCAATTCCGCCGCCAGCATTACGCCAGCCAGCGCCGATTGGAATGCTAAGGGCACCGCTGCCATCTGGTGCTTGGATGCACTTCCGAGAGTGCCCCCGAGGCGTAGCACGATTCCCCCGCAGACGGCCTGTGTATAAAACGACCTCACGGATTCATTCTCAAATCGCAGTAATGGTTCAAGGTCTACACCCATTGCGACGGCGGCGCGTTCCAGCAATGGCCTCCCGATGGGCTGGTTCAAATGGATCATTGTGCGTATCTCCATGAACGCTTCGGGCAGCCCGATCGCTTCGGCGATTATTCTATCGAGGTGCTGTCCCTCACCTTCTGGCAGGTACAGACACATCAAACAGGCGTCATCTCTCAGGAAGTCGTGGCGCGACACCCCGAGGTCTCCGGGCTGCGTCCAGGAGTTGATGACCCGTCTGGGCAACGAAGCCTGCACCGCAATGCGGTCGCTGTCGGAGTCGACGGCCACGGCGACACGCTCGAAGGTCCAACTAGTTACGCCCCTCAGGAAGTCGCCCCAATGCTCATTATATGGACGCGCGTCGACGCCGGTGCCGCGAAACTGCTCGGCCGCGATTGCCACCTTTGACTCGTTTACGCTCTTCTGCGTGGTCAACACGTAGCGCTGGAGATTGGAAAGGTCTGCCGCCTCGCCGTCTACGGAGTGTAATAAGCCCGACAACCCGGGCGTCCTCGCCAATGCCCAGACGGCTCCGTTCCCTATCGCTCCGAGGCCTACCAGATAAGTCTCACCGAGATCGACTGGCGTGAGCGCGGGGTTCGCGGGACTAACGGCTTTCGGATCGTAATCGATCAGCGACAGCATTAGATCTTCGTCCGGAACTCCTGCCGGAAGGTGAGCGCCGAAGGCAACACGGAAAATGTTAGCCGCCCCGAAGCAGGCCGCCGCGCACGCGCCAAACGGGTTGTCCGTCCTCCCCGAGCCGACCGGACCTTTTGTCGAAACCCGCGCTACCCAGCCGTTGGAACCTGCGTAGATAACCGCCGAAGATGATGTAATCTCCGATGCCCCCAAGGCCAGAAACAGGGTGACCGCGGCCGGGTCAACGCCGATCTCGATCTCCGGGTTGATAGCCTTGGCGGCGACGACGAGCGATTCGACCGCGGCCTCGGCCTTCGGGCCTTCGGGAATGATTGAGATACGGGGATAGAGTCGGGCCAGCAGATTGATTGACAGTTCAAGCGTGAACCGGCCTTCCAGCGAGTCGGCGGCGGAGTCGTCGAAGGCGAGGCCGATGTTCTGTGCCCCGAGCGCGGCGGCGAAAGAAGAGTGATCGACGCCGTTCAGGACTTGGGAGGCGGCCATCGCCGCCTTGTCAAAAAAGTTTGCGAGAGCCATACCTAATCCTCGATGACGATCAAACGCCCGACTTCCTCCGGCGATAACTCGACCCAGCCGCGGGGCGGCAGTAGGCGGTAGACGGCGCAGGTCTCGAGTGAGAAGGGTGCGACGGCGAAATCGGGTATAACGAGAGAGAGACTGCCGGTCGTAGTGGCAATTGGATAAGTGTCGTCAGTATCCGAATGGTAGGCTTCGGTCGGATGACTGTGCAATTGAGCGACGAGCGTGAGCCCGCGACTGTGCAGCCACACGTTGATTCGATGCAGTTCCCTCCCGTCTACCGTGACGCAGACGCCAAGGTCACTACGAAGACCCCTTTGTTCCGGAATAATGGTGTCGACGACACGAAAGACGTCGCCTTCCAGAGCCCCGGCCCAGAGCGCGAAGCCTTCGAACCCTCCCCTGCCGACGAGCGCGAGGTGCGCGTGCGCTTCATCCACACAGCGGCGCGGGACCAGGACGGTTTCGACGTGGGCCAGCCCCTTCATTCGGGAATCACCTGCGGCGCGAGTTTCACGGCATACATCGTCTCAACCACATAGGCGATGGGCTGCACCCCGTACTTAAAGAGCTGATCGAGAATGAAGTAAAGTGTCCCCTCGCCGCGACCGCGGTGTAACAACCAAGAATCACCGGAATGGCCCGGGTGGTTGTGATACTCACGGATGCCGGGCAGGCAGACGAATGGCTCGTCGTCTGGCGTGTACGACACCAGCAGTGGCGTCGGCCGCATCAACTGCTCGAAAGGCACGCCCTGCTGCAGCATCGCCCTGACCTGGGGCGGGATTTCCGCGGCGGGAGGGCGGCGCAGAAAATGCACCGGTACTTCGCGGGCTTTATACGGCTCCTGGGTGAACGGGTTCACCAGCGTCACCGAAGGCGCCCACAGGTCGTAATTGGTGAAGTCCAGCTTCGCCCCGAAGATCACTGCAGGCGGATTCATCGCCGGGTTGGAGAACACGACGAACACTTTCGGGTACTCGGCGTGGAGCATCATCCACCCGCGCCTGAGGTGCTCATGCTCGAGTCGCCGGTATTCGGCCACCTCGCGCTCGAACTTTGCACGCGAGACCGCCGGGTCGACGAGTAGAGACAGCTCAGCCACCGATGCCCGCTTTCAGGCTGAGGAACAGTTTGGTGCCGGGCGCGAAGTTAAACTCTTCGATCTTGCGCTGCGGGTCGAGCAGGTTACCGGGCTCGTCACGCAACTCCCAGTTCTCCGGCGGCTGCCCCTTGTTGTCGGTTTCGTTGAGCGCTTCCGGGATGACCGTGTGGATCGGGGCATGGACGTTGGCCGTGACCTCTGTCGGGTTACCATTGACGATCACGGTTAGTGTGACCTGATTCGGCTTGTCCTTATTCGGTTTGTCCTTTTCGTTTGGCATTATTGCTTACCTTCATCGTTGTGCGTCAGCCGAACGGGTCGTAGGTGGTAGGCCATCCATACTGTGTTATGCACTTTCCAGGCGACGCGTGGCATGAGCGTGCCGGACGACCTTTTCTGCTGATCGAGTTTTGACCAACATCGGACTTCGATCCGACGTGCTGCTTTACATCTTGTTCTTACTTGTCGGCCGCCCCTCGAAATTCGTTGACATCGGATGCCGGGAGGCGATAATGTCTAACTCGTAAGACAGGCGAATAATAAAAGCTCTTGTCTTACATGTCAACACTTTGTCTAATACCTTAGACACACTCACTAGGAAAACATGGCCAAGATCACTCTCCAAACTTTAGGAAGAAAACTGATCGACAAGAGAGGGGAGAGGGGCGTACGCGACACCGCTAAGGAGATAGGGATCAGTCACGGCACACTGTCGCGACTGGAGCGCGGATACTTGCCCGACCTCGACACCTTCGGGAAAGTCTGCAGATGGCTCAACATCGACCCCGGCGAAGTCCTGGGCGTTCAGTCGGCTGCCGGCTCTACTTTGAAGGTCGCAGTACACTGCAGGAAGAGCCAGACGCTGGCCCCGGAAACCGCACACGCTCTCGCCCAGATGATCATCGCCGCCCACCGGGCGCTGGTAGTCTCCGGCGAAGTACCGGAGGACGAAGACCTCTAACGTGTACGCCCGAGGATTCAAAAGCTGGTGCGAGCGTGTCGCCCTCCAGCAGCGGACTGAACTGAGGTTGAAGTCCGACGATCCCCTAGACCCGGTGGCGTTAGCCGGGCATCTCGGCATCGAAGTGTGGACGGCGGCGCAGATACCCGGCCTCGACCCGCTGTGCCTGAGCGTGCTCGTGGAGAAAGATCCGGACAGTTGGTCAGCTATTACCCTCTGCACGGGGGCGAAGGACCTCATCATCGTCAACCCGGCGCACGACGGCGGACGGCGCGCGAGCGACATCATGCATGAAATCGCTCACATCCTCATCGGTCATGAGCCGGCGCGGGTTGACGTGACGGAGGATGGTCTGCTCATCCTGAGTTCTTACAATAAGCAGCAGGAGGAGGAAGCCAAATGGCTCTCCGGTTGTCTTCTCCTACCGCGCGAGGCGCTGCTGCTAATCCGGCGGCAGAGGATAGATCCCGAGACGGCGGCAAGGGTGTACGGCGTCAGCACACAGATGCTGACCTTCCGGCAAAGAGTTCTGAATCTTGTCCCCCAACCTCCGCGAGGTGGAAGCGACCGCACCTTCAAGCACTAAACTCTCTACACTTTTCTCCGCCCCTTTCCGGCAGGGCAAAAGTAATAGATGTTCTCAAGCTTGATCTCACATTAAACTTCAAGGATGGGAAGCACGAGGCGATGACGCTTGAGGAAGCGCCTGAAAGCCAATCTCGTGTACTCTCGGATGAGCGCAGGGGCCGTGCTGCGACTGATGGATTGCCGTTATCGGGACTATGGCTGTTTGGAAGGCTGCGCGCGGCGTGTATTCTTTAATCAAACTGAAGAGATAATCTGTCTGTAGCAAACAATCTTTCTCGCCCCGACAAGTCTTCTACACGAGATTTAGAATCGTTATCTTTGACGAACAGTTCAGAAACGCCTCGCTCATATCACTCATATAAATCAAATTTAGGACTATCAAAAAAAGCTTGTAGACGTTGAATGGAATGCTCGACCGGTAGTACGCTCTCGTCCTTATCAAAGGCGCATGCGGGCCCCGGGAAAATCAATATAAGCTCGCATTTGAATTCGAGACAATCAGACGCATAGTTCATCACCTGCAGGTAAAATGCCTACCACAAAGAAGAAAGCCACAAAGAAGCAGAGATCGAAGAAATCATCGGGGACTCCGATTAAACCTTCTAAAGGCGGTTCAAGTAAGAAGAAGTCTAAGGCCTCAGCGCGTCAAGCAAAATATCTTCCCGAGGAATGGATTGAAAATTACGCACCGGATATGCCGGACGGCGGGATTACGCGTTCCGTTCCCACGGACTTCGCTTCATTCTCCATCCATTACGACCCTCAAAATATTCGGCAGACGTTCCATGCAGTCTTTTCCGAACTTCTGGCCCTGACGACACGTGAGGAACCTTATATTTTCCGGGGCCCGGCCACGGGGCTTGATATGAAGATAGCGGGAGTGACTTTAATTGAGGAATTGAAGACTGAGGCCGCGACCACAGAGACAGATTCCCTCTTAGCAAATCCTGCCACAGGGTCTTCTGCCACCTCCCCCTATGCCGAATTGGCGAAGGAGATCTTCGAGCAGAAGATCGTCTACGCGCTCGCTTCATTCTCAGACCAGATTATGATGCAGGTAATCATCGCTACGATTCATGAGCTCAACGAAAAGGGATATATCTCCCTTTCTAAGGGACACGAACTAAAAGCGATTTGGGAGCAATTTTTTTCTTCTTACGAAAAGGCTACAAAGTCGCACTGGGCTCCCATGAAGCCCGGCCCTAAAATTGTATGGACGAAGGTTAATCTCAAGAAGTTGGCTAAAGCTCACTCACTGAATGAGGAACTGGCAATAAAACTTAAGAACATTTATGAGAGCAAAGACTCTGTGGAGTGGCGAAGAGGAGAATGGGTCAAACAAGTTCGGCGGGAGTACGGTGACATCTACGATTGGGTGCTCGACCTAGTACCCGGCTCGGACTATAAGGATGTCGCCCTTCTGCTCTCGTCCAAGCAGTTCGAGCTCTACTTTGTAGATGAAGAGGGTCTTGAAGATAAGGATGGCAAGCCGGGGATCTACGCCAGGGTGCTGGAAGCGCGCAAGGTGGCAGGACCGGAGACGCACGAACCTGAATACTCGGAAGATGATGAAAACGATTCAGGCTTCTCGATAGAAGTGTTCGCAGATGAGTATGAATGAGCTGATTCCCTGTTAGATGAATTAGTAGGTTTAATTCGTCTAAATCAAGAGGAAAAGCTTCAATATGGAGCTAAAAATAGTGAGATAAACATAAATATTTCATTCAATTCGCTCAAGACAGGATTTTTGGAAACCTTTATAATCATAACCGTCGGGCATACGATGCCGACGGTTTTTCGTTTTTTTTTAGAGGGTATTTGGGTGTTTAAAGGGGTTAAGAAAAAACGTCTCTACAAAGGAAATCAGGCGTTTCGTGAAGAGAAGAAATGAGTTGCCTATTCTTGGAACAGGGTAGTCTTTCTAAGTGATTGATTTTATTAGATGAGCTTAAAGGTACTCACGAAAAGGCTAGGAGTAAACGAAGAAGCCTACTTGCTCACATTTGATCTTTCATTAACTGAATTGATCAGGTAAATCAATAGTTTTTCGTGAGCGACTAGAAAAGTGTTAGTGAGTCCTTGAAAACCGGTAAGAAAACTTGTGAACTAAGGAAATATCTGGTCTGCGAAGAGATGGGCGAATGATAGTTTTCCATCTGGTTCAACAAATCTTGATCTTTAGTTTGGCGATAGAAATTATGTGTACCAACTAAAAATTTATATCATTTTAAACTTGATTATATGCAGTACCAAATGACATCCAGCAATATAAATAAACGTACCATCAAGCGCGTTCCAGTAGATTTTCTAGGTGCTCATTCGGTGCGCGAATTGGGTCACAAGATTAACGCGGGGAGCTTAAGTAAACTCAAAGGGAGATGTGAAAGGCACCAGTTATCAGTTATGTACCGGAGATACTAAGCAAATAGGTAGCAAATTATTTCTTTACCTGTTTAGTTTCAAGGGCTTGTAGGTTAAATTAGAAAGTTCTTGCGAAGTAGAGCATTTGGGAGTATAAAGCGGACATGTCGAAGGAAGCATTAGTCATTGATGCGGGGATAGAAGAAGAATCGCTCGCGGGGCTGGAATCCCTAACGGTACTGCCTCCTCTTTCCGAGAAACAGGGACAGTGCCTTAAATTTATTCTCGAATTTTTCAATGAACACCGCTATTACCCCACCCAGCGTGAAGTGGTGGCGGCGATGGGGATCAAAAGTTCGACGGCTGAGTCATATCTGGAACCTTTGCGGCGCAAAGGCTACCTTGCGCGGAAAGTTAAAAGAAAAAGGAGAAATATCAGGGTAACGTCAAAGGCAAGGCAGAAACTTGCTCTTGAAAATATTGAAGGCAAGCGGCACTCGGCCGTGTAACGGTCGATAAAATTTCTGCGGTCAAAAACAGGAACAGCCCAAGTCTTGCAGGACTTGAGCCGTTCCAGAGTTGTAGACCAAAATTGTAGATGACAGCTTGGTCGGCTATCGGCATCTACGATTCCCTATCTCCGTCTACAATTTTGCTGTTTTTCTCCGCGTGTGTCAATCCAATGCGCCGACTTAGGAGAAAAAATGAGCAAGAATCACAACCCCACCACCTGTGAGAAGAACTTCCTTCCCATCACAGCGGAAATTAACGATGGCCGAATCGGCTCCGGTGCGCTGCAAATAAAAGACGGTATTTCTGAAGTTACCAATAGCTCGCGTCTACCCCCTCTTGACGGGCAGTCCCTTGTTTCGAACAATCCAGCCTATTCGAACCAACCCACCTCATATTTGGCACTCAAAGCATATCACGCGAAACGGATTCAGTTCGCTGAGGATGGCACTGAACGCTCGGCTGCATACATTGCTAATCACAACACAGCGATAAATGGCTGGGTGAAGGACCTCTCAAAACGACGAGGCCTTCCGTGTACGGGTAACGAAAACGACCTTCTCCTCGTTGGTGACGAACTGGGAGTGAATTTCTCCGGTAGTTTAGGGGAACACCTCCAGAATCTACAGGAAAAAGGTTATAGCCCGGATACGATCAACGACCGCAAATCAATCATGTGGATGGTGCGCGAGAGCGCGCTCGAGTTGATTAAAACGTCCGGCTTGCCAGAGAGCTTTAATGAAGCTCTGGGCTGTCTGATTGATGTTTCCGGTAAAACGATAGTTGCCATTGCAGCGAAAGCCGAAATTCCTGATCCCACCTTACGCCGTTGGGTGGCAGGAGTATACCTACCTAAGCGTGAATCCATTCCTGCAGTTGCGCGTCTGGAAGATGTCTTCGGCGTGGTGCGCGGAACACTGACCAGCCGGCTTGTGCATCTCACACACATTTACCACGACGGTCCCTATGAAACCGGAGCTACCCCGTGGCGACAGCACCTGAGAAAACAGCAAGGATACCATTACCGGCTCAAAGCCTTCACACCTATCCTGGAGTCCGAGTTCAGCGAACTGGTTTCTTTCTTCACCGATGACGTGTGGCTGGCAAATCATGGATTAGAGCGTAACTCGGAGTGGCGCATTGATCCGGACGGTAACATCCCAACAGCCAATATAGTTCGTAGCGAGCTTTCAGGGTTTATGGGGCGATTAGTACTTACGCCAAACACAGCTAACCCTTGGTTAAATGGTATGGGTATGGAGGAGGAGTGTCTCTCCTTGGCGCTGATGAGCGACGCACCACTTGTGTTGGGCCATGTGGAATTTAACCGCGAAAGATCCTACTCGCAATCTTACAATTCCGGCACGATTTGTTTTCTGAATATCTGCACATCATGGCTTCGCAAAGGGACGGGCTTCCTGCGCCAGCAACCTCATTACGGTGCCAAATTGCCAAAGGCTGTTGCCCCTGAAGATTGGGACCGCTGGTGTCAGGAAAATCGCGAGAAGATCCTGAAGTTTATCAAGACCATCAAGCAGTCTAAGAATCGGCCCGTCGTTATGACCCGGGACCCCTTCGTTGCCGTGCGTAAGTTCATCGAGGAACTCGAGCACCCCATCAGCATTCTTATTGAGATGACTGAGAACATGAAGAGGCGCATCCCACAGCTCCGGAATGGCAGTGCCGTTGTTCTGGCAGGGCACATACGCGACATCTTTTTCGCGGAATTCATCACCTCCTACCCGTTACGCATCAAGAACATATCCCGAATGAAATTTAACCTTCGGGTGCTGGATAATGCCGGACCGGCGTTGGAAGACGCAGAGGACATGAACCTCTACCGGAGGCCTGATGGCAGTTGGTGGATTCGATATACGAAGCGGGAGATGAAAAATGGGGTGGCAGTCGACGTCCCGGTGGCTAAGTCGGTCGTTCCCATCTTGGAGGAGTACTTGTTCGTGCATCGTCCGGTTCTCATCAAGTCAATGAAGGACGCGGTCAACCGCCGCCGGGCCAAATTGGGGATGTCCCTGCTGAGCGTTGAGGAAGAGCAGGCGATTGAATTGAATCCTTATGTGTTCCGCCAAGGGCCTTATGCCGCCCGCAGGATGAAGAAAAAGCAGTTGGAGAAGTATACCGGGGCGCAAAATATGACAGAGGACTCGCTGTCTGATCGCATGCTCCACATGACCCAGCGCTACATTCCAAACTGTAAAGGATTCTCCGCGCACGCAGTCCGGCACCTGGTAGCAAGCGACTACATCAAGAACGATCCCAACGGCTACGAAGTGGCAGCGGCGGCGTTGAACGATAGTGTAGCGACCGTTCGCAAGCACTATGCATGGGTCAGCCCCTGCGACAAGATCAGGCCCTGGCAGGACTACTTTGAACAGTTGAAGAACCGATTCGGAGGCGGCAGTTCCAGTCCGGCGGCGGTCGTGGCGGCCTAAGGGAGGATCATGAATTCGACGAATCCCGCTAACGAACGTAACCTGCCGGAGGGCGAGATTTTGACAACCCGGCAGAGAGATTCAGGCACTCGTCTTAACGGTGACGTTAACGTCAGGGTTGAGGGGGGAATGCGTCCTCTCAACCCTGACTTTCACGCGACTCTCAGGAAGCGCCTCCGCGAAAACGTGAGGGCCATCAGTTACCTCTCAGACTTGGGGCTCGACGCGGAAACCATCGATTATTTCGGTCTCGGCCTCTCGGCCCCGTATACGAACCGCAAACACGACCGGGAACAGGCGGACGCGCTGGTCTACCCCCTGCGAGACTTGTCCGGCGATTTCGTAGGGAAATACGGTTACTACAATATACCTGATGTAACTAAAAACCCGGCCGGCCAAAGCGCCTGGATTGCCGGCGAACCCCGTACATATTACGACGGCGCCGTGAACGGCAGGAGGAGCATTTTCGTCTGCGGAGAGCCGAAAGACCTCTGGCGCAACTGGCAGGCGCTTCGGCACACGCCGCTTGCGGACGAACTTCTGCTGATCTCATCCACGACCGCCGGCGCCTTTCCCAGAGCGTGGCTGGATCCGGCGTTCTGGGCGAAATGGGAGATCGTCTACCTGGGGCACGGCGGCGGTGAAACGAATGAGCAGGCGGCGGCAAACCTGGCTGAAGTTGTCGGGCGTGAGGCGCGACGTGTCATGGTCCCGGAATGGTTCGCCGGCGGCTGGACTGAATTCTGGCGGAGCGGCGCGGGGACTGAGGAACTCGCCAGACTGCTCGAAGAGGCGCCCATCGCCTCCCTGAGAGTACAGCCCGACGAAGACCGGCCTCTCGGATACGGCCGCTTCCCCTACCAACCGCTCAATATCAACGGCGCGTATCACAACAGCTTCCTTTACTACACCGCCCAGGTCTTGCGCCGGGAGGTTGACCTCCACCGCAACGAGAAGGGCGAGGAGGTCGTGGCCGACGTGGAGCGACTCGAGACGGTCGTGATCCGGAGCGATCGCACCGTGCACACGGCCCGTCATGTTCCTGCGCCCAAGGGGACGCGAGAGAGGGATCGAATCCTGCGCCTGTCGGACGGGACGCTGATTGACCGGGAGCCCCAGCCCAACAAGTACGGCACGTGGTCATGGCCTTCGATCGGGTCCTACCTGGAGGGCGCTGCAAAAACAAGACCGCTCGCGGAGATTCTCCGTGACATCATGTCATACCTGCGGGCGAGCATCTGGCTCCCTTTCGAAGAGGACTACGCGATTCTGACGCTGGTAGTGCCGGTCACTTACGTGCAGCGCATCTTCAACTCCGTCCCGTTAATCTTCCTCAACGGGCCACCGGCGTCCGGCAAGAGCGAGACCGGCCGCGCAATGGCCCGGGTCTGTGCCAACGCCTGCGTCTGCGGCCAGTCCTCCGCGGCCTCGATCGCGCGCTTCATCGACGAGTCAAAAGGGTTCGTCGTGCTCGACGACCTGGAGGTGATCGGCGAGAAGAGCGGAGAGTTCGGCGAGTTGGCGCAGGCCCTGAAGCTCTCTTACAACAAGACGACTGCCGTGAAGCTCTGGACGGACATCAGGACGATGCGCACGCAGACCCTCGACTTCTATGGAGTCAAGATGATCAACAACACGCGGGGCGCGGACGGCATCCTCGGTAGCCGCATGCTTCGGATTCAGACCCGCAGGATTCCGGAAGCGTTGAAAGACGAGTTTGCCGGATTGGTAAAATCGGCGGACCACCAGCTTGCCGGGTTACGCGACGAACTGCACACATGGGCCTTCGAAAACGTGGCCGCGGTCGACGAGCAATATAGATTACTAAGCGCCAAAGGGGCTGACCGCGCCGACGAGATCATGGCCCCGCTCCGAGTTATGGCTTCCATCTCCGGCGACGCGCAGTTGAAAGCCCAGCTCGAAAGGGCGCTGGGACGGCAGCAGCAGGCGACGGTCGACCTGAGTAACCCGGTCGAGGTGATGAAGAAAGCGTTCCACCGGCTCGTCGTCCAGGGTTACGACACGATCAGCATCACTCATCTGGTGCTCGAAATCCGCGACCTCATCTCGAACGACTGCGGGAAGTCCTTCACCGCAGACATGGCGGAGTGGGCGTGCCCTGAAACGGTCGGACGGATGCTGCGGCGGGAAGATTTCATCGACTTCAGCCCGGAGCGGACAAAGAGGATCAGGGTGCGCGGGGCGAACCTTCGTTTTTACCCGGTGAGCCCTTCCTACATCGAGCAGGTGAACGGCGCTTTAGCAGCAGACGGCGGGGAGGGCGGCGTCACGGTGAAGAGGCCTCAGGAATTCTGCCAGGATTGTGAGTCGTGCCAGTACAGAACGCTCGACTGCGAAATCATGGCGCGAAGCTTGGCCGGAAGACATGCGGTTTCGAGATGACTTTGGCTCTGGGAATTTAGTGTCAGTCGGGAAGCACCCCTCTGTTCATCCGCTCGGCGATCCCCTGACTGTACTTATCCTTCTTCACCACAATCCGCTCGACATAGACTCGTGTCGTAGCAAGGTTTGCGTGGTCGAGCGCGTCCTGCGTCTCGATGAGGCTTCCCGTCTGCTCGGCGACCAGCCTACCGAAGGTGTGTCTGGTGCGGTGGATGCGCGCGTTCTTCACGCCGGCTGACTTCGCGTAGGCCTTCAGATTTTTGGCGAAGGCGTGGGAACAGAGCGGTGCGCCGGCTTTGCCGGCCCGGTCATGCCGGGTCCAGAGCGGACGTTCCGAGCCAAGGACGTCGCTCCTACCTGAAGCCTCCAAGTAGGAGAGCAAAGCCCTGACGGCCGACGACTCCAGCAGATCCCTACCCTGGTATCGCCCACCCTTACGCCGGTAGTTGATGACCATCCCTTCTCCCTTGAGCTCCACGTCCCGGCCGCGTAGCGAAATCACTTCGCGCCGTCGCAGTCCACTCAGGAAGTAGATGAGCAGGAGCGCGTAGTCGCGCATGGCCTTCACCGACCCATCATCAGCCTCTGCCCTGACGGCGGCGAGCAAGGCGTTCATCTCCTCATCTGTATAAGCTTTGGTCGCTTCGGTCTGGTATGACTGAGGCCGTTTGGGCATCGCCGGTCGCACCGGATTCCGGCGGAGGTGTTGACCGAGGACCGGGTCACGCATCAACCACTGGAAGAAGGAGGCGAGGAGCGAGACGCGCGTGTAGACGGTGTTCGGCTTGAGGCCCTGCTCCTCCATGCGACGGCGCCACGTCTCGACGTCAGTGACATCCACCCCCTCCGGCGACTTCCCGGCCATCTGGAAGAATGATTCGACGGCAGTACGTTTGTCGCGGAGCAGGGCTTCCGGGTTATGAGCCAGTTTGTTGGTTGTGCCGTCGGCCCACACGCGGATCGCGTTGCGGAGCGCGACCGAGTCTTGGCGTTCGGCGGGGGCAGCTAGTTGTAGTGCCGTGTCGCTCATACTTCTCGCGGGTTGATGGCGGTGATTTCATTGTAGCGCTTGAAGTCGGGCGTGTTGAAGGTCAGCAGGTGCGTGACACGATGAGTCAGCATGGCCGCAACGAGCCGCGCGTCGTGCACCTCTTTGCCCTTCACTTCGTGTGTGCTAACCAACCGCTTCCACTCCGCGAAGATCTCTGCGTTGTCCGGAAGTATCTGGAAGATACTTTGCAGGGTGGTGACCACTGCCGCGGTTTCTTCCACGCTCAAGCCCAGACCGTTGGCCTCGACGGGGCGGGTGGCCACGGCCCAGTACTCGATGATGTTCTGGGGAATGACGGAGAGTATCTCGCCGCCTGCCAGAAGCCGGCCGACGGCCCGCGTGGCGTCCGCGTGCATCGGATGGGAGGGCTGTGCCGAGCGCAGCAGGATGTTGGTGTCGACGAGGTAGCTCATAGCTGCCGGTCTTCACGCTCCCGGTAGATGCTCTCTCGGCTGATCGCTTCGTCGGAGAGGGGCGGGGCGGAGTGCCCGGCGTGGCTGCCGACCCATTCCTGGTAAGACCGGAGCCTCTCATCATTCACCCCGGCAGCCCCATCAGGGACGACGGGCAGCAGCCGTTCTTCGAGGACTTTGCGTGCGTACTCTTCGGCGGCGAGACCCTCGCGGGCCGACTCCTGCTGGAGCCTCTCCTCAAGCGCCGGCGGCAGATCAATGGTTAAAGTCACTTCCCTGCTCCTTTCGGGGCGAAGTATAGCATCATTCCGCATCTGCGTTAAGGTTACACTAATCGCAGTTTAGTGTAACCTTTATCCTGAAAACTTTGAGTTATTACCCTTCTGATTGGTAAATCTGCGGTATCATGCTTCGTTCGTGAAACATCCCCGCCCCGGGAGGCACTAGACCAAATATGCGTGTTGCTCGCCGCCGATCGCGCACCGCCGACTCGCTCGCTAACCCCTTGGCCGTCCGTTCTCTCTGTGAAAGCCTACGCGCGCGGCTCCCCGATCTCATCCCTGCATCCGAGAAAGGGTTAATGCGCTTCCTCTACGCGGTCCGACACGTCGAACGCAGGCCGACGACCGACACCCGAAGGGGCAGGCCGGGGCGTTGGCCCCGCGAGGAACTTGTGAAAGCGGCCGGACAACTCCGCAGACTCCTCGAACGTGAAACAGCGGGCAGAGTTTCCCTGAACAGCTTCATCGGGCAGTATCTGCCGATCATAGATTTCCCCTCTGATGTGACAGATGCACTCGTTTCCGGCCAAATCAATCTACAGGAGGCCGCGCAACTCGCCCGTCTCACGCCCGAACGGCTGGGGTGTTCACCTCGCGCCGCCCGAGAGCAGCGCGCAGAACTTCTCCGCTCACACCTGGCTGTGCAGGGATCGCAGACGCGATTGCGCTCCCGGGTCAAGGAACTGCTCGGCGAGAGTGCCGCAGAATCGATCACTTCGCAGACTATGGCTGCCGTGGTCGCACAAGCGGACGAACTTCTCGAGGTCGACCCACAGGACACCCGACACCTTTTCTGGGAAGAGATGAAGAGAATCTTCTACGCTATGCGCGACGTCAGGCTGGAGGACCTGGATAACGAAACCATGGAAGATTTCATCTCGGCGATGGATCCACTCTCGAACGTCCTCCACAAGATAGAGAAGAAGCGCAGAGAACGCGAACGTGTGAATAATAAACCTTCCCTCTGACCTGTCACAACTTCCGTAAACTTTAACACCTCCTCAATATTGTCCAACGCTGCCCATCCAATCTGAATTCTGCACAATCTTCCCCGAATAATTTCCTTGACACTGACTATTGATTTAGTGCATTTAGTTTTCATAATTTTCCGCGGTGGCTCGTTCACTCTGAACACGCACCGCGATTCGTAAAGGGCACAATGCAATATACGACTCCGCAAGTTCTTGAAATCGTTGGTATTAGCAGGCGCACGCTGCAAGTGTGGCTCGCTGAGGGGAAGGTCTTAAAGCCTGGCGGTCAGGGCATCGGGCGCCTGTGGGAAATTTCCGAAGTCAAAGTTTTACTGGATCTGAAGCAGAATTCGGTACGCGGTCGCAAGCCCCGTAACAACAAAGGGGTCAGCGAAGGAGGATGACGTGAGGAAGATTAGCGTCCAAAATCTGAAGGGGGGTACCGGCAAGTCGACCACCGTGGTCAATCTTGGAGCAGCTCTCGCCCTGAAGGGTAAGAGGGTCTTACTCATCGACACGGACAGCCAGGCGCATGTCGGGATGCACCTCGGGATCAAACACTCCGTCACCCTCTTCGACCTGATGACGATTGACCTCTCCATAGAGGAAGCCATCATCAATGCCCGGGAGAATCTGGACTGCATCGTTTCGGACAAAAAGGTGGCGGTCTTGGAGACGATGCTCGTGCAGATGCCGCGCCGCGAAGAGATATTGCGCCTGAGGGCCCGACGGCTGAAGAACCTCAAATATGACTACGTGCTCGTGGACTGCAGTCCGAGCATCTCCCTGATGCACCAGAATGCCCTGCTTTTCGCCGATTACCTGCTTATCCCGGTTTCCATGGACGTTCTATCGCTTGCCGGCGCTTCCTCCATCATGGACTCGAGCCGGATGCTCCTCCAGATGTACGAGATGCCCTTGCAGATCATGGGCGTGCTACCGACGATTTACGACGGGCGGCTGAACATGTCGAAGGAGGTCGTCTCCATTCTGGAGACCAATTATAAGAAGTTGACGAGCGTTCTGACACCGATCCGCACGGACGTTAAACTCAAAGAGGCGGCAGCGGCTCACCAGACGATATTCGAATACGACCCTAAATCACGCGGTGCCGAGGACTATATGAGACTGGCCGACGAATTGCTCGAGCTGGAGACGCGCCTTGACCGACAGAAGCAAAAGCCCGCGGAAGCGACGCTTACAGCTTAACGCCGAGGATTTCGCGCCTCCCTCGGACATGTATGAAGCTTCGGAAGAGCCGAGGCTGGACGAGACGTGGGTAAATTTCTACGGTGGCGAAAAGCAAGGCATCAAAAGGCTTTCAGACCTCGACGAAGAGACGCACACTAAAATTACCGGTGATAGTACGCCAAATCCTCGGCCTCCCTCTGTGGCAGACATCACCCCGCCCCAGCCTTCCGGACTCCAGAGCATTTCTAAGCCCAAGACGCCCGAGCCAGTTACTCTAGTTAGTCCGGCGGAAGCCCACCCGGCTGAAAGACGCCCCCGTCCGCTGCTTTCTTCCGTAGCCCCGGCGAAGGAGGAGCAGAAACCGGATGCTGGCGAGAAGCAGGGAGATAATATTCAACGCGCCGCTACCTTGGTCGTGAGACCAACTGTTGAATCTAATGACAATATCGAATTAGATCCCGGACCCGCCACAGACCACCTCCCTGTCGCCGTCGATGATAAACTCCCTTCTTTCAAAGAATGGTCCCGGCGCTGGACTCCATGGCTTAAAAGGGGCGGCTCGATAAAGGTTTGCGAAGCATTCTTCCGGTTAACCCACGCGCTAGGTTCGGCCGAATGCTTCACATCCAACTCTGAAATAATGAAATTGACTGGGCTAAGTCGCGCGCAATGCATCAGGAATATTCACTACCTCATTGAGATCGGTTTTCTGGATGAACTCAACGAAGTCAATAACCGAGAGGCAAAGGGCACTTATTACCGTTTCAACCTGATTCCGACTTCCCTAGCTACTCCCTAGCTTTAATTTACCTTCAAAACCAATATCTATTATATGAGACGGGTATCATGAATATGATACCCGTCTTATTTCTCTCAATTATCAGGTAGCCCCCAGACAATTATACCGTTATCACATCTACGACACCCGTCTCACCCATCTGATACTGGTCTCATTAAAGTGAGACGGGTGTCTTAAGCATGACACCCGTCTCACAAAAGCTACAACACTCAACATCTAAACGATACCCGTCTCACCATTGCGAGACGGGTATCATTTAGATGATACCCGTCTCATTAAGGATAAACCGGTCTCACACCCATGACACGCGTCTCAGGTTTGCGAGACCGGTTTCGTCGGCGTGAGACGGGTATCCTATTGATGAGACGGGATTTACAGGATTAAAAAGATAGTGTATGAATGCGTTTGGATGAAAGCTGGGCTAAAAGCATGCCCACAAACAACTCGACCTGAAGCGCTTTAGTTTGGCGACCGAGACGCTCCAGGTCAAATTTGACAACTCGCTTTGGCGGCGAGCCGGGATTTGTGTGTTAAAACCTGAACGGGATTATACATGAGCCGGTGATCGCAGTCAAACCTTTTATTTACAAGGATTTGACCATGAGCCTTCAACCTTTGCCAAGTCAGCGATTTATTCGCAAGACGCAGCTCGCTCCTAACGAGTATCGTAAGAATTTTCAGCAGATAGACCGCGAAATCCTTTCGGCCGTCAGTTCGGCGGAGGCCGATCAGGTTACGCCGCTCATGAGCAAAATCTATCTGCGTCTGGTGAATGCGCCCGAAAAATACTGGGAACGCGAAGGAGTTCTGCGGATTGAGGCTGAATTGAAAGATGAAAAGCTTGTGAAGGCGTGGTCGGTTCTGTGTGAGTTGGTTGGTGTGGCGTCAGCCACGGCGAGTAAGGCTTTGCGATGGATGCACGAGCAGGGAATCATCGGCTACTTCTCGGGAAAGAACGGAGTGGGATTGAGGATATTTCTCAACCGGGCGGCCTCCTCCATCGGGGTTAGGCAGGGTCAAGGTAGTAAAAAAATTTTGGCGTTTCCTCCTGCTTCATCCAGCGAGGCTCCTGCTTCAATGAATGAACCAGCCTTTAATGACAGCTACGCTGTTAGAGAAAGTTTAGACACAGATATAAATCCCCGCGCGCCAAAAAACGGCGCGGATACCAAGCCAGCGGATAAAACTTTCTCCAATCCGACTTCTCAAGCCTCGGACAATCGCTATCCAACCGTAGCGTCCAACACCTTCCTTCAACGCGAGTCTGAATCGTTCATGCTGGAGAACGTCATCACGCGACTAAGAGCCGAACTCGAGCCTGCGATGCATGCGGCAGCTCGGCAAGCTGCGGCGCGCGAGCACGAACGGACGCGCGAGTGGTTGGAGAACCGTGGGTTACCGAAGGCGGCGCGCGTCGCCCAGCACGAGGCCTACAACGTCCTCAGGAAGTATGGCGTGATCGGCGAAGCCTCTCGCTCTTCGTGCTCGCAGTCAGAGGTTGGGCGAAACAGCTACGCACCGCCCGACCCGCACCCGCTCTCGGCCGCGGAGGTGAGCGATTTCGCACAAGCCTGTGTGGCGATGCTTGAGACTCAGGGGCAATCTATTGAAGTGACGCTCTCCGAGATGAGTGTTGAGGTGGGTGGGTTCCTGCTGCCTGAGGACGCTGGCCGCGTGCGCGAGAAAGCCCATTCTTTACTCGGTGCTTGTGACGGTAGGGAGGGGTACTAAGAGGAGGGAACGCCCGTGTTCGCACAAACCAATGCCCAAAGATTAGTTGTAGTCCCAGAGCCTGAAAATCTGAACTCTTCTAGGGGACGTCTCTCACCGGCATCAGCAGATCCCGCGATCTGTTCATTCTGCTTCGGCACCGGGATGGAGGTCGTCGCGGGGAAGGGCGCGCGCCGCTGTCAATGTCGTACTCGTGACACTCAAAATAAACTTCTTGAGGCGGCACGCATCCCACATCGCTACAGCGAGTGCGCGCTATCAACCTATCATTCAGCGAGTAACAACGGCTCGCAACTCCGCGCCTTCAACCTTGCCTACCGGCTCGTGCGTGAGTATCCGGCAATAGATCGCGGACTTCTCCTGATGGGGCCGTGTGGGGTAGGGAAGACGCACCTCGCGGCGGCGATCATACGTGGGCTCATCGAGAAAGGAGTGACTTGCCTGTTCTATGAATTCGGCGCGCTCCTGAAACAGATACAGGAGTCCTACAACACACTCGCGCAGACGTCGGAGTTGAAGGTTTTGGCCCCCGTCTACGAAGCGGAAGTGTTAGTGCTAGATGAGTTGGGTGCCTCGAAGCCAACCGACTGGGTGCGCGATACGATGATGCAGATCATCAACGCTCGCTATAACGACCGGAAGCTAACGGTCTTCACAACCAACTACACGGATGAGTGCCGCGATCAGAAGGACGAGACGCTCGAAGATAGGATCGGCATGCGGCTCAGAAGTCGTATCTACGAGATGTGCAGGACGGTCAGCATCGAAGGTGATGATTATAGGAAGCGGTTCGGTTCGGAACCAAGTTGAAGTCTAAAGCCGCTGATTCTGCGGGAAAAAGTATTGATGTTGCAATGGGGGTTTGTTAGTATTGATGTTGCAACAGTGTTTTGTTAGTGCAACTTATTACTCCATAGCCTTTCACGCGGTGAAGTCAGGGAAACAAATGTATTAGCTTGTAATAATATTATGGGCGGCGTCTGATAAAAAACCGATCTCTGCACCTATTCGGGTGAAGGTGAATCGAATAATGGAAGGTTCTTATGCGGCGGCATAGTGCTCACCAGCAGTCTGATATAACCCGCGCGGTTTTTCTGACCGCCCAGCCAATTGTCTTAACTGAACTCTGCACTTATCTGATAGACCAAAGCGAAAAGACTCATGAGGAAGGCACGGTTTATCAAGTGGGCACCTTCACTAATCCACGCGGGGACTGGCAAGTGGCCGTTGCTGAAACGGGCGCCGGCAATAACAACACCGCGATGGAAACCGAGCGCGCTATTCGTCAGTTTGAACCTTCTGTGACGATATACATCGGGCTGGCCGGCGGGCTGAAGGATGTAGGAGTGGGCGACGTCGTTGCCTCGACGAAAATCTACGGGTATGAATCTGGGAAGGATACTGCCGAAGCTTTTGAGATAAGGCCGAACGTGGGACAGGGGTCTTACGGGCTGGAGCAACGTGCGCGGGCCGAAGCGCGGAAAGGCGATTGGCGTAAAAGGTTGGGCGTGGACGTCAGGGCTACAACCCCCCGCGCTATTGTAGGCCCGATTGCTGCCGGAGAGCGGAACATCAGCGCCGGCAACTCACAAATCGTAGCCTTCATCAAGGCGAATTACGGCGACACCCTGGCAGTCGAGATGGAAGGACGAGGCTTTCTGGAGGCAGTGCGCGCTAACCAGCGCGTCGAGGCTATCATCATCCGTGGCATCTCCAATCTCCTCGATAATAAAGGGGAGGCCGAAGCTGGCGGGTCGCAGTCACTGGCCGCGAAGCACGCATGCGCGTTCGCTTTTGAGTTGCTCTCAAAACTGCATAATTCGTCCGCAGCGGATAAACCCCGGAAATCCGTGGCGACGCAGGGGCAAAAGCGACCCCTGCGGAAGATCGTCGAGGCGCCTATCCCAGCGAGGGATGTAGTTTCGGCAAAAGAGTCACCTCAAGACGACGGCCTTAAGGTGACCACGATCGAAAATCTTTATTCGGTATTGACCGGTCACCCGAGCCCCATTCTTTTTCTGGGCGGTGGCGCGTCGGTCAAGTCCGGCATCCCTCTGAGCGAGGGGTTGGTCGAGAAGGCGGCGCGGTGGGAACACTGTCGCAGTAAAGGTCTCGCCTTCGACGACCCTAGCGTGAAGCGTAGCGACTGGCTGCAATCCTTGCGAAGGAATAGTTGGTACGACCACGCATCACTGGCCGCGAACTATTCGTCAGTGATGAAACATCTCCTTAGCCCGCGGGACAACAGGCGTGAGTTCTTCTTACAGATACTACACACCAATGTGCCGGCGAGCAGCGGCTACGAACGGCTCGTCGAGTTGATGTCGCTGAAGGTAGCGACCACAGTCCTGACAACGAACTTCGATCCGGTGTTGCGGGACTTGAGTCGTAGCAGGCCCCGTCTTCACAACGTCGACGTGATCGACAGTCCGGCTAACTACAGGCAACTCACGACCAGCCCGCGGTACCCAATACTCGCACACCTCTACGGCTCACTCGAAAGTTACATAGACCGCTTTGAAAGCGCCCATGAGCCTCAACTTGATGCAACTCTAATAAACAGACTGGTGCCCATCCTGCGCGATCATCCGCTCATCGTCATTGGCTACGAGGGCGCCGAAGAGGCGGTGATGCGAGGCCTGTTCATGTCGCAGATCGAAGCCGCCGATTACTATCATCAGGGAATCTATTGGTGCACGTTGAACAACGGCAATAACGGCGACTTGCACCCTATGGTCAGGGAGTTCGCGGGACTCATCCGCGGCAACTTTCAGATCGTACCAATCGAAGGGTTCGACGAATTGATGGGGCAGATCTCCGCGATGCAGCAGCGGCACGGCCGCGCCTCGGTCTCGATTCCGTCGCCCCAGATTCAAACTCCTCCCACGGCACCGACGTTCGACATGCACTCGATCGGTGCGGATCTGAATGAGGAGCTTGACTGGACGAGCCTATCTAGCCGACTCGTCAATTACTGTAACGTAATGGAGATTGCGGTCCCCGCGACGGTGAACCGCGAGTGGCTGGTCTGGCAATTATGCCAACTCGACCTTGCCGTAAAAAATGAGAAAGGGAAGGTGCTCCCGACCAACGCCGGCTACCTGCTTTTCGGGCGCGACTCCCACGAGCGCATCCCTTCTTCAAAAGTGCGTTTGCGAGTGGAAGGCGAGGAGCAGGAAATCAAGGGCAACTTATGGAACCAACTCGCCACGCTCACCGACGCCCTGGCCGAGGTCAACAAGCCATTCCGGCTGAAAGGGGACAAATCAGAAACCGTTTACCCCTACCCGGCACTGGCGTTGAAGGAGATGCTGGTCAACGCCCTCGTACACCGGCGCTACGACGTCAAACAGAATGTGGTCGTAGAGATAGAGTCCGACCACATCAGGATAACCAACCCGGGAGGGCTGGTCGAAGAGGTGCTCCGCCAGACTGAAGGTGCTTCGATCCTCGACCAGATCGCGCAGGGTAAGAGAGGTATTAAAGGCTATCGCAACCCGGTGCTGGCCGACCTGTTTTACAGCAGCGGCGACATGGACAAGGAGGGGTCAGGGCTCGCCGACGTGCATAAACTGGTCAACGACAACGGCGGGCGGGTCACCTTCGACCCGATAAATGATAATAGCGCTTTCGAGGCGATCATCTATTCGCGCCCGGAAGCGGTTGATAAGCAAACCGGCACTGCGGCGAGGGTCGTCTCAACCCGTTACGCCGCCAATCTGCTTGAGGTCATGGGGCTACCCGATAAAGTTTGGCAAGCCCCGAGCCCCTACAGCCGCATCAAGGACGTGTGGGCGACGACAAACGCAAAATGGCTGCCGCCGTTCATCCCCCATGAGCAAAAGTTGAACACCTTTTTTAACCTCGAGGATGAGTCCAACCCCCTACGAGAACTGGTGGATGTTGAGGAAGCGCGGTGGGTCACGCTGGATCAGTTCTGTTCCGACCAAGATGGTCATCGCAGCGACGATGCCACACGGAAGCTGGTTTATCTGCTGAACGAATGCCTATATCGACATCTTGATCATTGCGGGCTATACGTCGATAAGAAGCGGAAGCGGGCTTACTTCCCACGCACCAAGCAGGGGAACAGGTCAATCACCTATCAGGCACGCCTACGCCGCTCTACGCGCACAGTGACGAAGCAGATCATCTCACCCTCGACGCAGAAAGTACGTTACTGGGAGCACCAGTCTTTCTCCTTCATGTTCGAGCGCTTTGCCGACACGTGGGCGCTGCAAATTCTGCCGGGCTACGTTTTCACCCGCGACGGCTTTAGAGATCTATTGTCCGGAGAAAGGGTTAATGTCCTTTCGACGAAGCGTGCCTCGCGTGACTACAACTATAAAGTTCACACCGATCTTTTTTTCTGGGCGGGGGTGATGAGCGGAGGGGATCAAGGAATCTTCACCCTTCTGATGGGGCCGAAGCTAGAGGAACAGAAGGGAACAGATGGTCGAAAGGTAACTAAGACAAGGCAGCAGAGGCGAAAGAAAACCACAGGACATAAATATAAGAGTGAAATTGAGAGCCCTCAAATCCTAATCAAGACAGCCTTACCGACGTTAGTGACTTACAACCTTGAGGCTGTTGATGAAGAAGAAGAAGGGTTGATGGAAGAACAACACCGAGCGGAACTGGAAGACTTGGAAGACGAGTTAGAGGTGTTGGCCGGGGCGGAGGAAGATTTCGAATACGAAGTTGAAGACTAGAGGCTGTTATTTACCGAAAGCGTAATCACCATGACCATTAGCATCGAAATCAGAGAACTACCGCAGCCGCTGCTGGAGTTCGGTTCGCCCGGCGAGTTCTTCGAGCAAAAAGAAGGGCTGATGCAGGCGGGCCCTTTCGACCTGCGGTTCGGGGGGGCGCACCGGACACAAGTCCGGCTCGGGATGGTAGGCCCTGCCGACATGATCGAGAGAGCTTTCAGGTGGTATGACCGTTGTCAGAACACGATCCTTTCGGGGATGAAGAATATCGAGCAGTACCCCTTCTTTCCAGGGTTCAGGGAGACGTTCAAAGCCGCACTGGTTTTGGATGACAGGTGGACCGTTGAGTTCGACGAAGAGAGTCATGAGCTTGACAACGCGTTGGCGCTTAAACCGAAAGAGCGTTTCGAGCGAGTACTTGAGCTGTACGCACAGGGGGTCAGCAGAATCGCCGCTTCTGACTTAAGACCGGACGTCGTGGTCTGTTGTGTTCCAGAGAAGGTCATTAAAGTCTGCTGGAGTATAACGAATGAACTCACCGAGGCTGAGTGGAAAGCGATTAAACATCAGAAGAGAAGGAAAGAGGACAATCAGCCCGGATTATTCGATGCATGGGAGATGGAAGAGACGCCCGAGGACCTACTTTATCGTGATTTCCGCCGCGCTCTCAAGGCACGCGCGATGAAGGTCAACATGCCAATTCAAATCGGCAGGGACAAGCTCTTCGTCGACAGCGACTCGAATCAGGACCCGGCCACCAGGGCGTGGAACATGAGCGTCGCCTTGTACTACAAGGCCGGCGGCATACCCTGGCGGACCAAAAACAACGGCCCTGAAACCTGCTTCGTCGGGATCAGCTTCCACCACCTGAAGACCAATAAAAGGCACTTGGTTCATTCGAGCATTGCCCAAGCGTTCTCGACCGAGGGGGATGGGTTCGCCCTTAGAGGAGAGAGCGTCCCCTGGAATCCTGATCAGGGACGTAACATCCACCTCACGGATGAGCAGGCGGCTCAACTAGCGGAAAAGGTTCTGATCCAGTATCGCGAGCGAAGCGGTGGCGACCCGATGCGGGTGGTGCTGCACAAGACGTCCAAGTTCGACGGAGCAGAATTGTCGGGGTTTAAGAGCGCTTTCCGCAACATCCCCATAGTGGAGACGATCAACTTAGCGCCTTCGATGTTCAGGCTCGTGCAGTTCGGCGCATACCCTCCTAAGCGAGGAACGCTCTGCCGCGTGAATCAGGAAAGCACTTACCTTTTCACTTCCGGATACATGCCTGAGTGGAACACGTACCCGGGGCCGCACATCCCGGCACCTCTCAGACTGGTACCCGGCGGCGACATCGATGTCTACCGCGCTGCAGCGGATGTGCTTAGCCTGACGAGGATGAACTGGAACACCGCGCAGAACACGAACAGCCAGCCGGTCACGCTCAGGTTCGCAAGGCAGGTCGGCGGAATAATGGCCGAGATCGGGGAGGATGAAGAGCCAAAACCCTCCTACCGTTTTTATATGTAGTGCCGGATTCATGGAAGAATACCATTTATGACAAGTAACGCACTGAACTCGCCGGAGTTTAATAAAGAATGCATATCAAAGCTGAAAGCTAAGTGTGATGAGGCTAGTAACCTAATAGGGGCACTCGAGAGAAGCGAGCAGCTTTTCGCCGGTAATCCTGTTCATGTGGCTGTCGATTACTGGAACGAAGCCGTTTGCAGCATCCTTTCCTCATGCTTCGGTGACGAGGCCGAGGAGGTTGGCTGGTTCAAAGAAGAGTTAGATAAACTCCTAATACAAGGGCCACAGATAATAGCATCGAGCAGCGTCAAGAATTTTTACAATCTACTTGCCTCATCCATTAGCATCAGGGGGTTAATACTTAGCGGATATATTAACCGCATGGAAAATGCTGTGATCATTCCCGGCTCTCATACTTCGGGCGAGGAAACTTCAGTGAAAGCCGACGCCAAGGCCATTATCGAAAAGGACACGCCGCTCAAGTGCGTGATCCTGACTGCGCTGTCGGTAGAACTACACGCCGTTCGTTCACATCTCATCGACGTCGATGAGGTAGTGCATAAGGGAACCGTCTACGATAAGGGTAAATTCTTGTCGGGACGGCGGGAGTGGGAAGTCTTCGTTGCGGAACTTGGCGCAGGAAATGACAGCGCGGCCTTTGAGCTCGAACGTGCCGTCTCGCGCTTCGACCCGTCGGTGGTGATGTTCGTCGGCGTCGCCGGCGGCATTAAGGATGTGCGGGTCGGGGATGTGGTCGCCGCGACGAAAGTTTACGGCTACGAGTCTGGGAAAGCGGAGGTGACTTTTAAGCCGCGTCCTGACGTGGGCAATTCCAGCTATAGAATGGTGCAACGCGCCAAGGCCGTCGCACGCAAGACCGACTGGACGAAGCGCATTCTTAATCAAGACGTGGGTCATAATCCCCGCGCCGTCGTCGGGGCCATCGCCGCCGGGGAAAAGGTCGTGGCCTCGACCGAATCTTCCGTCTACCAGTTCATGCGAGCGAACTATGGGGATGCGCTGGCCGTGGAAATGGAAGGCCGCGGCTTTCTTGAGGCCGCACACGCCAACCCGCAGATCAGCACCCTCATCGTGCGCGGCATATCTGATCTCCTAAATAATAAAAGTGACCTCGACGACGACGCCCGGCAGTCAATGGCTTCTATGCACGCAAGTGCCTTTGCTTTTGAGGTCTTAAGTCAACTCGACGAATCGTCGGATGTATGATTCGCTTGGGTTAAAGCTCACACCAAGATATGGCGCTCGGTTGGTCGGCAGGGGGGTGATGGTGGGCATCGGCTTTAAGACTTGCTTCGTTTGTGCAACTCTTTCTCGACCTAAACCAGGAGCTTCTTGCCGACGTACTGGGATTTAACCTTGTCTTTTGCGCGGGTGTAGCTGTACCAGTAGGGGCCATGTAGTTTGCCGTCCGCGCACTTGTATTTTTCTTTCCCACACCGAACCCCCTCCTGCGGACGTACAGTCGAGAGATGTCGAGGTCTATATCCTTGAGCCCAATGTCAATCAGTTCCGAGACTCTCAGTTCGTGACGATACGTCATCAGCAGCATGAGGTGGTCTCCCATCAGGATGTCATGATTTTCTCAGACAGGTGAATAGCAGATTAGTGCGGCTCAACAATTTGATTGATGAAATACAGTCGGGTCGTCGCTCTCTCTGATGGCTTTACCGAACGCAAGCCTTTTGCCCCAAACGAGATCTACTTACCAAACAGCAGGGGGGCTGTTTCTCAAATAAGACGTTTCCCCATAGATGAAATCGTGATACAGTGACGGCTCATTGGATGGCTGTAGCAAGCCGATGCCGTGAGAAATCTTTCGCCCGTTAATCTTCTTGCTTTCCCACTCACGAGGGAATTGCTACAGGTGAGAAGGTTGGCGGGCGAAATTGCGTGAGGAGTAAGCCTTATGGGACGGACTAAGGGCAATGACGGGTTGGGCGAGCTTCTGGTCATACTGGGCTTCGCGGTGGTTGCAGTCGCGCTGTATTACGACCGGGCTGGGCGCGGGCAAGAGAACGATGCGGCTCTGATCCCGAATAATATCGAGGGGCGCATCGACTTCTTGGTCGGGAAGCTCAACGAGCAGTTCGGCAAACGGTGGGTGGATGAGGGCTTCGACGCGCTCCGGGCTTACCTCGAAAGGGCGTACCCATCACTGGCCGCGCTCGTAGGGGCGGTCTACACGGTGGAGCAGATTGCGAGAGGCCAGTTTATACGGGTGAGCGGCTACGCCAAGCAGCAAGCGGCCGTACAGAGGGCGTTCGCGAGATAAGAACCCGTCCGGGCAGTGACGAACGCGGGCGTTTTATGAGTCGCGCGCGGGGGCAGGCTGATTACTCATTAAGCGGCCTCTAACATTGTAACCATCGCGCGTGAGGCCGTCAGCCATCTGGGTAACCCCCAATTACCCCGACGGCTTTGCCCCATCCTGGCTCGTTGCCTCACAATTCAGAATCACGCCTGCCCAACAGAACAATATCTTGCCCAACGGGACGTGGCTCAGATCGCACCGTTGGGCAAAGCCTTTGTGCATTCATTTGTTCTCTGGTTTTATGGCTTAGATTGGCTCAATACAGTATGTCAGATACGACGCAACTGATCGCTCAGATTCGCTTCGCTCTTGAACAATTGTCGGAGCGTAACGCGCAGCACGAGTGGGAACACCTTTGCCGGCATCTGGCGCGCGAGCGCATCTGCTCGAATATCTTGCCTGCCACAGGCCCGGTCCAAGCGGGCGGGGACCAGGGACGCGACTTTGAGACATTCCGTACCTTTCTATCACGAAGTCCGCTAGGAGGACGGTCATTCGTCGGTCTTATTTCAGACAAGCCGCTGGCCTTCGCTTGTACACTGGAAAAAACGGCGGTGCCGAAAATTCGCAGTGATGTGAAGACCATCATGTCTTCCGGCGCGCCTGTCGAAGGTATCTACGTGTTCTGCTCACGCGACGTTCCGGTCGCCAAGCGGCACGAGTTGCAGGAGTGGGCACGCACCACATACGGGGTCGAACTTGAAATATTCGATGGAGCCGGAGTCTCGGAAATACTCGGCAATCGCGATTTATTCTGGCTCGCCGAGCGGTACCTGCAGATACCATCTGAACTGATCCCACCTGCCCCCGAAGACAAAGAAAAAAGTGATTGGTACACAAGCAAGCTCGAAGCATGGCGCGGAGCAACACGCCCACCCCGGACCTTCGCGGAGTTCTCCGAGATCAGGGCCGCCGCCCGAACTGCGATGGGGCCATTCTCTTATGACTCTGACGGCCAGCCGGTTAACCGTCATGAGCGGCCAGAACTCCCCTTCTGGATCGAGCTGTTGGACGAGTTAGCGAATCAAGATACGCTATTTTCACTCCGCCGCCGTGCACTTTATGAGGCAAGCGTCCTGCGTCTCCGGGGCCTCGGGTCGCTCCACGGGCAGGAAGATCGACTGCGCCTCTACTTCGCGGAGATTCCGCGGTTGGAAGAGTCTTCAGACCTCGAAGATGCCAGCGTACTGCTAACCTATGTGCTGCCGGCAACAAGGCGCGGGCACGTCCTTTTGGACGATACCGAGATGGAGGCTTGGTCCGCGGCGCTGGAGCTACGACTAGATGAACGTCTCCGGGAAACTAAAAAGCTCGAGCAGATCAACGAGCGTTGCGCGCTCTTGGAAGTGCGAGGGCACGCGGCCCTATTCCGCCGCTTGGGCGAAGGAGCCAGGAACGAAGACGCGGCACTCGAGTACTGGGGTAAGCTGGCAAATCTCGTCAACAGCGCGCCCCTTTTCCCCTTAGAGCGTTTTGCCGACCGGCTGGCAGATTATGCGCGTTTTATCGGCGATCACCCTAGATACGACCAACTCACAGAGAAAATAGACTCACTCCTGGCTCAGCGCTTCGGCCAGTTCAAGGCCGCCGAGAAATGCTTAGCAAGAGCCGAGGCATTTCGCGACGCCGGTGATCTACCCCGTGCCATGGCGCAACTGCACCGGGCAAAGATCGACTGGTTCGCTGAAGAGACATTGGATAAATCTCTCTTGGCACTCGATTGGCTCGGCCTTGCCTACATCGAGCAGGGGTTGTTCTTCGCCGCTAAGTATTACGCCCTTACCTCAGCCTACTTAACAACGCGTGCCACGGATTTGCGACTGAAGCGTGTGATCGTCCGCAGTCTTGAACGCGCCTCCTCATGTGATTATGCGATGGGATCATGGCATAGCTTTCTGGAAATGGCCGAGGCCTGCACTATCTTCTACCCCCATTTTGTTCGCGACGCGGAGGCCGATTTCAACGACTCTAATGGCGTGCTGCATAAACTGATGTTTCACTTGAGCCTCCTTGGGGCTGCGACGAAAATATTGCATCCCGGGTTGGACGCTTACGCTCGCGATAGGTCTGAGGCGGTAGTTGTAAGAGTAGGGTTCTCTGAAGTGCTTGAAGAGGTGCGGGACAATGTCACAAGGCTTTGGGAGGGCGAAGGGGCTGAATCGCTCTGGAAGACCATTAAGAGTCAGCTCGCTGGCCCCCCTTGGGATGATGCCGGGAAAGTCCGGCATGCGCGCTGGAAGGCTCATGGCGTGACTTGGAATGTCGAGTGGCCCAACGACTATGAGTCCACTTTGGCATCCGAAGGATTTCTCGCTGCGCTCCAGATTTTGCTGTCGGATTTGGCAGGTTACGACCTATGTTTGATGCGTTCGACCCTTAACGTCTCGCTCCGGCTCGCGCCTGACGGGGCAGGTGAGAGCAGAACAGGTCGGAGAGGTTTCAAAGGCTTCGATACCCGCTTCGAGCCTTCTAATGCCGAGCGAATCGCCATTGTGACTCTGCCCCCTGAACGTCATTTCCGCGATGGCACATTGACGATCGATGATTTGCTCGCAGGCGCCCTCGGTGTCGCCGCGAGCTTGCTCCAAGAAGTCTCGCTACTGCCGAACGAGCGTTTCAACGAGGTGCTCAACGAGCGCTTCAAACAAGGTCTCTCGAACAAACTCCTTATCGGCGCAACTTATGGGCAGTGCTTACGAGAGTTTGTCAGTCGTGAGACCTTCGACGCGTCGGATCGACAGTCACATGAGGCACTTGATTCATCCGTTCAGTTCGTCTCCGAACTTCCGGATGCACATCCTTGGGTGGACGGCCCGGGCCCCGGATACGATCCGGATGTGGCGCGAGAGCAGATGCAAAATCGGTACCGCGGCTTCGCCGGCCCGATTGCCCGGACCCTGAAGCGCCTCGCCGCAGAGCCTGAGTTTCAGACGACTGTCGAAAATTTGCGCTCGGCACGATGGAAAGATTGGCACATCCTTAGTGCTGTCTACCACCGAACGGTCAATTACCGCATTAACAACCGCCGCATTAAGTTAAGCCGTAGGGAGGAAGACGAGTACATTAGGCGCGTCACGCAGGAGCCGGAGCCCGAAAACGCATTGCCTATACCACTTGAGGAGTATCAGGAGGAAAAGCTGCGCGAGCATTTTCCCGTCTATTTAGGGTCATTCGCAACAACCTTCGGCCTAGAAATTCACCAGCTCACACCCGACTTCCCGGCGATCGAAGACTTCCTCGCTCAGCGCTATAACTTCTGGGCTGACGATGTTGAACATGACGACCCATTTACATCGTAGCGTGCGACAGCTTTGAGGTACATATCATTCTACGATGCCAAATCACGATGAAGAGAAAACGGGTAAAGCAATCCAGTAAAAAAACACCTGCCTCGGATCAATCAAAGGGGGATGGTGGGCAGGAGTTCAGCCCCTCTGAGTTCATGCGAGCCAGACGCCCTGAAATGTTCTCTGACTCCAGCAGGGTCAGTGAGGCACATTTACCGCGTGAGGTCTTCGAATACCATCTTGACACCTTAACCAGCCGGAAGCAGGAAACGGAGTTCGAACACTTCTGCCGTCGTCTTGCGGAGAAGCAGCTCTGTCCGAACCTGCTACCACAGACTGGCCCGACCGGTGGTGGCGACAGCAAAGTTGACGCCGAGACATATCCCGTCGCGGATGAAATCTCGTTGCGTTGGTACGAGGGGATAGCCCGCTCGGCCGATCAGGAACGGTGGGCCTTTGCCTTCAGCGCTAAGAAGAAGTGGCGCCCGAAGATCGAATCCGACGTCGAGAAGATAGTGACCACTGGCCGGGGTTACAAACTGATCTACTTCATCACCAACCAGTTTGTTAGGGATAAAGTTAGAGCAGCGGTCGAAGACGAGTTGAAAGCCAAGTACGGCATCGAAGTAAGAATTCTCGACCGCACTTGGATTGCCGAGTGTGTTTATGAACATGGGCGATTACAAATTGCGATAGAAGCACTAAACCTTACGGGGTACAGCGAGAAGGTTCAGAGGATAGCCGGCCCTTACGATACAAAGCGGGAGGCAGAGCTCCGAGAACTCGAAGAACAGATTGCTGACCCGGCCCGCTACCGCGGCGTGAAGTACCAATTGGCAGAAGACTGTCTATCAGCCGCTTTACTCGCTCGCGCTCTTGAACTCCCACGGGTGGAGGTTGAAGGGCGACTCCAGCGGGCAGAGCGGGTGGCCGAGCAGGTCGGCCATCGGCAGCAACTTCTGCGGATGGCTTACAACAGGGCTTGGACTGCGTTCTGGTGGTATGACGATTTTGCAGAGCTAAGCCGCGTTTATGATAGGGTTGAAGATTTGGCAATTGGCAGTCCTCAGATCGATGACCTCGAATGTTTATCCAACTTATGGACGGTTCTCTGGACCACAGTTAGGTTAGGAGCACTGGATTCGGTAACTGCCAATCTTGAAGCCAGAACCGGGACACTCAAATCCGAATTAAACCGTCTGGCCGCTGAAACCTCCCGGCGCAACACTTCCCTCCAAGCTCGTACGCTTTTAACATTCATGGATCTGCAAGAAGCTTTCGGGGACGTCAAGAGATACAACGCTCTGTTGAAGAAACTCAAAGAGATTTTAATCGAAACAGAGGGGTTGGTCGCCTACCCAATGGAGACGACGGTCAAGATCGTACGAGAGATCGGCGACTATATCGGAGACAACGAGGCCTATGACGATTTGTTCGAGACTGTCATCAGTCTTACGGAGCATAGGGTCAGCGAAGGCGAGGCCGGCCGAGCGCTATTGGAACGGGGCCACCAGAAAATTCGGGCGGGCAAGAGGTACGACGCGATCCGGCTGCTTGGTAGGGCTCAGCAGCGGCTGGCGATGCGAGAGTACCGCGGTGAACTCATCGAGGCTCTCCTTGCGTGCGGCATCGCCTACAAGTCGGCAGGATTGCTGTGGGCCGCGCGTGCGAATGTGCTCGGGGCGGCTAACCAAGCTTTCTCTGAATATTGGGAAGAAGGCGAGATCTCGCCGCACGTACTGTTTAGCCTTCACATACTTGTCTGGCTCGAACTGCAACTCGGGCGGGTACCCTGCGTGCTCGGATGGATGAACCTAATGTCTACGGTGGCGTGCCAACTAACGCTGGACGAGGATGACAGGAAAGCTTTCATTGAGAAGCGATTCACACAAGATCGTGTGCTGGGCATCCTCCTGCTGAAGACTGGACTTCGGGAGTTAGAATTATTGGACTTCTTGCCGCAGGTTCTTGACGAACTCGAACTACACCACTCCTGGATGGCGTTACTATACGCGCTCGGGCACGAAGACTATCTGCGGGCGGAGAACGTAATACCGGCACAGGAGAGTCAAGAAGATATTCGAACTTTCTTCTCGAAATGGGTGTCCCAACCTGTTGCTGACGATCTCCCGGCTACGCCTGACCTCCTCTACGACGAGACCGTTGCGCTCCGCTCCAATGTACTGGGTTGTGAGGTCGTGGTGGATTCGGCCAACAATTTAGAGTCAATTCACCTCTCGGAAACCATCCTGGGAGCGTTAGAAGCTTTCTTGGCAACCAGCTTAGGCGCGGAGCTTATGCCGTATCGGTCAGAACTCCGAATCAACGTAGCTCCGTCTGACACCGTTCAGGGTATGCCGGAGCGTGCAGACGTAGAAGATGAGACGGGACAACTCATCGCGATCCGCCACCACCCGGATTTCTACGACCAAGTTTGTAGTGAGCAGGACGAGTTCCGGTCATGGGTGCAGAACCTCTTGATTGACCTGCTGCTCAAGATCGCAGTCATTAAAAACCCTGAATCCTACTTGAAGAAATTACTGGGCGACGAGTTCGGACTAGGCAGGGCGTTGAACTTTACCGAAACCGCCGTCCCTGTCAGGAACATATTGGGGGCATCGCCTAAAGTCCGCCTCTCGGAGTGGAAAAGGGAAGTAGGAAGCCAGCTATTCCCGCTGCGGCGCTCCTCGGCTTGGTATGAGGGCCTAGGAAAGAGTGGCAATGTCAACGAAGGCAGAAGACCACAGAAGCAGAACGAACTCGAAGAAACAATGAGCCCGTTCCTGGACGAGAATTTGAAGCACGCGGATCGAAGAATTCTGTCGCTCATCGATCTACCGCTGTGGGACAGGGCAAGGTGGAAGGCCGCCGTTTACTTGTTATTGCCAGAGTTAGACCAACCACCAGCTTTGGCGCTCGGATTCGTCAATGCCGAGGCTGCGCAGTCAATTTTCCGGAGTTGGCGCAAAGGGCTCGGCGAAGTAGACAAGGATGAGCAGCTCAAGATTTCAATCATCACTGGGATCGATAAAAGCAATCCGTTCAGCTACAAGATTACTATCGGAACGAATTCCAATTTGGAAGAGCAGGATTCGAAGGGTAAGTACGTCTTTATGGTCTCGCGCACTCTTCGTATGGACCCACACGATCACAAAAACCTTGACATATTCCTCAAACGGTACGAACGCCTCGGGGTGTATATGCTTTTGCCGGCGCACTATGCAAGTGAGACGGAGCAACCGAAACTGTTCTTGGACCTTTGGATTGCGAAGACTGAGTTGACCGTGCGCCCAGCCTGGCAAATCGGGCAGAATGACCCGGAGATTATTGCGTTGAGTAAGGACGACGATCCAATCATTCCCAAGGGCATTAAAAACGCTCCGGTTGTTCGCGCGCTTCAGAAGCTTCGCCGCAACACCAATTAACGTGCTTGCCTAATAAACGATCCAAGCTCCCGTCCGCACATCTTTATGAACGTAATATGAAAGGAGATTGATAATAACTAGAACTGTATTCTGTAGGTAAAACAGCTTTAATAATGAGAAGGATCCCCTATGTTCATAATCGGGGATACCCTTAACAATAATCTCACCAAAGTGGCAATAAACCGCTTTAATAGGTGAATGAGAACCTTCACATTTCATTTACTGCTCCGATTCTTCCTGTTTATTCTTCATCTGTTTTTCTATTTTATGCGGAAGCTTCTTGCCAATATACTGAGATTTTATTTTATCTTTAACGCGGGTATAGCTGTACCAGTACGGGCCGTGTAGTTCGCCGCGCGCGCACTTACATTTTTCTTTCCCACACCGAATCATCTCCAATCGGTAGGTCTGATTCTCGACGGTGCGTTCTTCAACAATTTGCTTGCGTGACTGGGGGCGCGCAGTTCGGGCGGATTCCTCGGCCTTCTGGATGACTCCATGCAGCCAGTCGTCGAGCCTCCTCAGTTGGGCGAGCGAAAGTCTCTGCACTGCCTGTTTGATTTGCAACGAGTTCATTTAAGTTTCTGAGGAGCCAAAACGACCTATCAAGCAAGAACCTAAAAAGATAGTTCTTATGTAACATCATATCAAACATGTCAATATTTGTTACATAAGATTATCGGACGCCGATATAAGATGTAACTGAACGAGAAAGCTTATTAAGTACAGATTAGAAGGTGGGCCGTTCTAGCATGCATACCCAGCCTGATGCCCGACAGCGAGAAATGCCTCCGAGTCTGAACGAGTTAAAACGCGGCACGACCGTGAAGGACAACCTGCCAAACCGCCTTTAGACCTGAACCTAGTGGTTCGGAAATACTGGCAACATGATATATATTTCAACTCCCCTGGCTTCACTATGCACGGCCGCGCCTCAACTCTTCTCCAGGTGACTACAGTGTACCGACTGTCACCGGTGGGGCTCTCGGCGAGACCATGGGACGCGGACCTAAACATGTCCTCTGCAGAGAATTGAGTGGCTTCACATGTCAGGCACAGAAATTTACACCAAGCCAAGATGGCTCCGTGACTTGCTTCGCTTTCTCCCACTAAAGAGCCAGTTCGTGCTCTCCGGGAATGTTAAAGATCTGCAGACGCAGGAGGTGTCCCCAGGGGTCATCGCCGCGGCCCCGCTCCTCAGCGTGTTAGCCGCCGAACTGGTGACGGCGGGCTACAGCCACGTGCTGCTGCATGACCCGGTCGCCGGGTTTCGCGTGTTTGGGACGACGGGAATCGATTCCGAGGCAGACGGCGTGCTTGAAAGCTACGGCCTGGTTGCAGCAAACGGCGTCGCGCCGGCAGGCCCTGACCTATTGGCCGCAACACTCGAGCGAGTGGTAACAGGCGAAGGTCCCCCGACTGCCTTGATCGTTGATTTCGCATCGCGGCTTCTTGCTCGCGCGGACCACCTGTCGTCGGCGGAGCATCAACTCTTCACCCGGGCGCTTGTCCTCAGCCAGACCGGCCGCCCACGTCCTGTCGGCCCCGAACGCACTCCCATGTACAACACGGTGCTGTGGGTCGTGGACAAGGAGGGCGACCTACCAGACTGGATGGTCGTCGACAACCCGCGGCTGCGTCACATTCCGATCTCTAAGCCCGATAGGTCCGCCCGTAGGGCCGTCGTCCCTTCTTTACTCCGCAGCCTGCCCGGCGGGCGGGAGGCTGATTCGAGCCTGCTCAGGCAGGCCGAAGACGAGCTGGTCGACGAGACTGAAGGGTTATTGCTCACGGACCTCAACGCCATTGCCCAACTCGGGCGCGCCGAGGGCGTTCAAGTGGGAAAGATCTCTGACGCTGTGAGGCGTTACAAGGTCGGCGTCACGGACGACCCCTGGCGCAAACTCGAGAGGGAGAGGATCCGCTCGGCCGTCGACTTCGTCACCAGACGCGTAATCGGGCAGGATCACGCGGTGACACACATGCTCGACATCGTAAAGAGGGCGGCCACCGGCATCAGCGGCGCCCGTCGCGGTGGAAGACCGCGCGGTGTCGCGTTCCTAGCCGGGCCGACCGGCGTAGGGAAGACCGAGTTGGCCAAGACCGTCACCGAACTGTTGTTCGGCGACGAGAGCGCATACATCCGATTCGACATGTCGGAGTTCAGTGCCGAACACGCTGACCAGCGTCTCATCGGCGCGCCGCCCGGTTACGTGGGTTACGACGTTGGCGGAGAGCTGACGAACGCCATCCGAGAGAAGCCGTTCAGCGTAGTGCTATTCGATGAGATCGAGAAAGCCCACCCCCGTATTCTCGACAAGTTTCTTCAGGTGCTCGACGATGGCGTATTGACCTCGGGGCGCGGAGACCGCGTCTATTTTTCCGAGTCGCTGATCGTCTTCACCTCGAACCTCGGCATCTACTCGATGGACACTGCAGGCGGCCGCGTCCCGAACGTCACACACGATCAACCGTTCGAGGATGTCCGCCGCAAGGTACGGCAGGAGATCGAGAGCCACTTCAAACTGGTCCTCAACCGGCCGGAATTACTGAACCGAATCGGCGAAAACATCATCGTCTTCGATTTCATCCGCCCCGACATCGCCGTCCGCATCTTCGACCAAATGGTCGACGCTACCCTGCACAACGTGGGGGACGTCGGTTACGTGGTGACCATCGTGCCCGAGGTTAGAGATGCGCTCCGGGCGATCTGCCTCGCGGACCTGTCTAACGGCGGGCGAGGCATCCGCAACCAACTGGAATCACACCTCATTAACCCCCTAGCCCGGGCGCTCTTCGAGGAAGAGGCTTCCGGCGGGAGTTTTCGGATCGTGGGACTGGAAAGCGGCGCAACCACCACCCTGCGCCTCGAGAACACAACATGACACCCGTCACACTCTCTCGCCTTCATTTTCCGGTGACGACGCTCGGCCCCGGCCGGCGTCTTGGCATCTGGCTTCAGGGGTGCTCGATCCGTTGTCCGGGTTGTATATCCGCGGACACATGGGCTGCCGCGCAAGGCTGGACCACGACCGAGTCAGTTGTCGATGCCCTACTCCCGTGGCTGCCGGACGCGGAGGGCATAACCGTCTCCGGGGGGGAGCCATTCGATCAGCCCGATGCCCTCAAGGTCCTGCTGCGCGAGTTGCGGCGCCTGAGCCAGGTGGACATCCTCGTCTACTCGGGCTATCCCTTCGACGCCCTATCCGGTTGGCTACGGGAGAATCCGGGCCTGATAGATGTCTTGATTTCCGAACCTTACGATGAGCGCGCTACGCAGACTTTGGCTTTACGCGGAAGCGACAACCAACGCATCCATTTTCTCACCGAACTGGGCTCGGCCCGTTTCGCTTCCTACGACCGCCCCGCCGTCCCTGACGACCGCCGGTTTGACGTCATGTTCGATGCCGACGGCACAGTCTGGCTGGCGGGTATCCCGGCCAGAGACGACATCCGCCGCCTGGGGGAGGCCATGCGCGCCCTCGGTCATGATGTCGTCTTCTCAGAGGCCAAATCTAGCGAGGCCCTGTCGTGATCCGCTTCTGCCCCAATTGCGAAACCGAGCGCGGTCTACACGAAGTCTTCTGCGATGGCGAACTCGGCCAGGGGGTCTGCGGCTGGGACCTGACTTCCGTGCCGATTCGTCCCGAGGGATGGCGGCCGACACAAGCGCAGGTGGTACAAGAGGGCCGGGCGGCTACGCACACCTGCCCCAACGGGCACCCGGCGGAGGCCGGAGACCTGCTCTGCGCGACATGCGGAGCAGACATCGGTGACCAACCAGCAACGGCGCATGTGCCCGAGGGCGAGGAGGTCACGGTCATCGAAGGGTGGCGACTCGGAGAGAGGCTGCCGTCAAACAGCCGTGTGCTGGAGCGCTTTCGGGTCGTACACGAGGCCACCGACGAAGGCGGGGTGTTGACGCTTTACAACTCAAGGAGCGAGCCCGATTCGGCGGTCTACGACGTCCTCAGGTCGTTGCCTGTAGACCACGTCCCTACAACAATGGCAGTTGGGCGCTGGCAGGACCGCGCCTTCGAAATCAGCGAGGAGATCACCGGGGGTACACTGGCCAAGTTGGGTCTACTCCCCGATGATGCCCAAACACTGTCCCGGGTAGTCGAGGAGGTCGGTAAGGCCCTTCACGGATTTTCCGAACACGGGCTACGTCACCGGGACCTTAGTCCTGAGGCGATCATCGTGCGCTCCAGAGAGCCCCTCGACCTCGTCATCACCAACTTCGGCTCGGCCCGTCTCTCGGATTTTGATCTGGATGTCGTCGCGCCTTTGGAGACCAACCGGTACACCGCGCCGGAGGCCATCGCGGGGGGCGTCGCAGCGGCCTCAGACTGGTGGAGCTTGGGGATGATCCTGCTGGAGCAGATCACGCGCGGAGCCTGCTTCGAAGGTGTCAATGAACAAGCGTTCCTCATCCACGTCCTGACTAACGGCGCGCCGATCCCAGCCGGCATCGAGCCCCGGCTAGAGCTTTTGCTGCGGGGACTACTAGCCAGGGATCGCCGCGAACGCTGGTCGTGGGACCAGGTGCGCAGGTGGTTAGACGGGGAACACCTAACGGCACCGGCGTCCGCGGGGGGGGAGGCGGCGGCTGTACACGGTGGCCCCGCTATCTCACTGGCGGGACGTTCCTACGCCAGCCCTTCATCGTTCGCTCTCGCGGCGGCGGACCCCGCTGCGTGGAACGAAGCCCGAGATAAATTGCTACGGGGCACGGTGCTGACTTGGGCGCAGGAAGCCAACATGGAGTCGAGGATACTTGCCGGCCTGAGACAGGTGATGGCACTCGAAGCTGTTTCGGACGACTTCCGGCTGGCGCTGGCATTGAAGCTGCTGAACGCATCCATGCCGCTGATCTGCCGTGGCGACATCGTCACGCCCGGGTGGCTGCTCGATCACCCAGGTGAAGGGTACGAACTGGTCATGGGCCCAGTTCCAGATATGCTGAGTCGGATGGAGGCCGAGCTCTGGCTGTCGCGGCTGAAGGCGCGCGCCACGAATGTTCGTGAGCGGGCCAGGCAATTGGAGATCACACTCAACGAAGAGGAGCTTCGGGTTCATCTTCTCTCCACTTCCCAGAGCCGTCTGGCCGCAGTGTGGGACGAACGCCGACGCCTGCTGCCCGACACTGACCATGCTGCGCTGTTGGCGCTCATCGAACGTCGCCAGACTACCGAGGACGACCTGATCCTGCTGCTCTCGGCGGCGGTAGGTCAGTTTCGTACCTCCGACGCAATCCTCGCCGAGGCCGCGGATGAAGCAGCGCGAGCGGGCCTGACGGGCTTCGACACGGAAGAGGCGGCGACACAACTGCTGGAGCCGCGAAGGGAAATTTACGCGGCGCTGGAGCGGAGGGTGAAAGGTTTCGCGCGCTGCGGCGTCACGCGCGTTGACGAGATGGTAGATCGCTTCAGGCTCGAACGGCGTCTACCAATCTCTCACGTGCTGGTCGTGCTGGCCGTACCTCCCGATCTTTGGCGCGAACCCCCCAAACAAACTTATGTGGCGACCCTCCTCGACTTTTTTGCCAAGCGAGTCTCGGTCGCGGTCCAGCGGGGGCCGCTCAGCCGCATGACGATCGGCAAGACCACGGCGCGCGTCGACCTCAGCGAGTTGGGAAGCGAGCGCAAGAGCACATCGGCTCTACTCGCCCATCTTCTTCTGCGCAGCGACATGCTCGTGGACGTCGATCCGGCGGTGTTCGAGGGCGCGGCGGCACTGGAACGCCGGACGCGACTACTTCACAGTCACGCCACCCTATACCGCCGCGACACGGGGATAGACGGCCTCTACCTGGGCTTTCCCTTCCTGCTTACTCGGACCGGGTCAACGTCGCTGCCCCGGATCAGCCCCGTCCTGCTCTGGCCCGTGCGCCTCCGCCCCGAAGTCGGCGCGCGCGGCCGAGTCTCGTTAGGTTTCGACCGCGACCGCGAAGAGATTCGACTGAACCCGGCGTTCGACAGCCTCTTGGGGCCGGAGGTCGCGAAGCGCTGGCAAGAGGCTGCTAAGGACGTACTCGCCCGGGGGAGCCTGACAGCGGCAGACGTCATGGATGCGTTCGGGCTATTAGCCAACATCCAAGGCAGGAGTCTGGTACCCCTACCCGGCAAGGATGTGCGAGTTAGTGCCGGTGAGGATCAGTTAAGTTGCTCGGCGGTCTTTTTCCACCTGGCCTACATGGGGCAGGCGGTGGTCGAAGACTTGAGGCAACTCAAGTCGATCCCCCCCTCCGGCACCGGGTTGGAGACTTTACTAAGGGTCTCGGAGGCGCCGGTGCGCCCCGAGGCGGAGGCAGTCAGGGAGGTGGACCGGTTCCTCACGTCCGACAGCGACCCGTCACAGGAGGCCGCCGTTTTCGAAGCGAGGCGTGGTTCAGGGCTGGTCGTCGAAGGGCCGCCCGGAACCGGGAAAAGCCAGACCATCGTCAACATGGTAGCGGACGCCATAGGCCGCCAGCGTAGTCTACTGGTCGTCTGCCAGAAGCAAGCGGCGCTCGAGGTAGTCCATAAACGGTTGGAGGCGGAGGGCCTCGGCAACAGGGTCATCATGATTACCGACACCAACCGCGACCGGGAGCCAACGGTCAAAGCTGTGAGGGAGCAGCTCGAAGCCCTATGGAATACGACGCACCTGCGGTCCCAGAACTGGCGGCAGACTCGCTTGCAAACCGCCGCCCGCATCGAATCTTTAGAGTGGGAACTCGATAACTACCAGACGGCTCTCCATGAAGCAGACCCGACGACCGGGCTCGCGTACCGGCAATTGCTCGGTGAACTGATCTCTCTGGAAAGTGAACAGCCCCCACCGGTCGACGCTCGGGGTATGAGGGGTCTCCTGTCCGGTCTCGACGTGCCTGGCATCGTTGCCGTCCAAGAAGCCTGCGGGCCACTGGCACGGTATTGGCTGCCCGCCCGCTTCGAAGACAGCCCGCTGGCCGACCTCCGGCCCTTCGGCGCAGAGCCGGGAACGCTATCCGCGTTTGAAACAGATTTTCAGATGTTCGTAGCAGCCGAAGCCGAGCGGCGAGAAGTAATCGACCGCACCCCCGGAGCGCCGCCAATCCATGACGCGGAGTCTCTCCGAATCTGGCTCCAAGGGCACTCTCAGGCCTTCCGAAACCTGTCGGAGCGCGAGCGGCACCGTCTCAGACAGTGGCTCCCGATATTCGAGTCGGCTGGGGGTGAGACGCGGGTGCGCGGCCTTCTCGGCGAGCTGGCCGCGATAGTCACGGCACTGGAGTCAATGTCCGCGCCGGATCCCAAGCCGGCCGTCTGGGCGGTCGTAGTGGGACAAAGCGACCAGGATCTTGTCGAGTGGCTCGGCTTGGCTGAAGAGCTTTCGAGGCCAGCCTCATTTTTCGCTAAACTTTCTCCTTGGCGCTGGATGAAAACGTCCCGCCTGAAAACCTTCTTCACGTCCCACTCCTTAGGCGACCTCGACCAAGCGTCCCCGGCCTACGTGGCGGCCGCTAAGTATGAGACAGTGCTCCGGCCCTTGCGGGCACGTCTCGAATCGGCCGCGGCTGCTCTCGAACCGGTAACACAGGCAATAGGCAGTTATCCCGGTTCGGCTCTTCTGGAGTACGGGCGGCTTCTTAAAGGCGATCTCGATCTCATCCGCTCCCTGTGGGAGAAGTTGCAGGCATGCCAGCTACGGGCGTTGGCGTTGGAGGCGGCGCGTTCGGCGACGTTAGAAGCCTTCGAAAGCTTTGTCGCCAAAGCACTCCAAGGGATCGAACGGCAGGATGCGCGCGTGCGGTCGCTATCCGCCTTAGAACGGCTCGCGCCCTGGTGCGTGGAAGCCTGGGTCACCGCGCGCGCGGCGGCCATAGCAGGCGATGCTTCTAACGACGCGAGCCTTCAGAAGATCGCCGGGGCACTCTACACCCTCGCCGTGTACCAGCGCTTCCGCATCAGGGTCACGCACCTTTCACCCACTGCCGTTGCCGTCTTCAGGGTCCTGCGCAGCGCGGAAGCAGCCCTCTCCGCACTCGACATGGCACACTTGGACTCCGTGGTGCGGAGGACCATCGCGCGCGAGGCGCGCCTCGCGTGGAAGGCCCGTCTGGAAGAGGCCACACCCGCCCTTCTCATGGAGCCGGACGAATTGGATGCAAAGGCGGAGGCACTGGCCGAAGCGGACGCCCAGATGCGTCAGGCTAACCGTCGGTTGCTGATAGACGGGATAGAGGTCAACCGTCTGCGCCCGCCGAGGGAGTGGGAGGACATCACGCGGCTCCGCGGCCAGCGGGCAAGGCGTTTGCGCGAGTTTCTCGAACGGGGCGTCAACCTTGGACTGATGGCACTGAGGCCGGTCTGGCTGATGAATCCCGACGTGGCGAGCCGTGTCCTGCCGCTTAAGGCGGGTCTCTTCGATACGGTGATATATGACGAGGCGTCCCAAATCCCGGTCGAGTACGCCCTGCCGAGTCTCTATCGCAGTAAGGCGGTGATCGTCAGCGGCGACGAGAAGCAGATGCCGCCGACGGCCTTCTTCTCCAGCCGGGTGGAGAACGACGAGGCCGATCTTTTCGAGGGCGACGACGCGGAAGGCGGGCTGACTGACGAAGAGCGCGCCGAAGTCTCGGAGGGCTGGAACCGACGTGAGATCAAGGACTGCCCGGACCTACTCCAACTCGCAAAATCCGTGCTCCCAACCACGACCCTGCAGATTCATTATCGCTCGGCTTACCGGGAACTGATCTCTTTCTCAAATTCGGCTTTCTACGCTAATGGCCTGAGTGTGCCGGTGCGCCACCCGGACGAGGAGGTGCGCCGCGCCAGGCCGATTGAGGTGATCCGTGCAGACGGCATCTATCAGGATCAGACCAACCCCACCGAAGCCGAAGTTGTCGGCGAACTGCTTGACAAACTTTGGTCCGGCGCGGCGCGAAAGTCGGTCGGCGTCGTCACCTTTAACCGCAAGCAGGCCGACCTGATAGAAGAGGTACTAGAGTCACGTGCCGAGCGAGACGGTGCCTTCCAGAGTGCCTTGGCTGAGGAGCGCGAGAGGGTCGAAGACGGCGAGGACATGGGCTTCTTCGTCAAGAACGTCGAGAACGTCCAGGGAGACGAGCGCGACGTTATCATCTTCTCTTCCACCTTCGGGCGGAACGCCCAGGGTACGTTCCGGCGGTCTTTCGGCGTTCTCGGTCAGACCGGAGGCGAGCGTCGCCTCAACGTCGCCGTGACGCGAGCGAGGGAAAAGGTGATCCTCGTCACCTCGCTACCCATCGGCGAAATTTCTGACATGCTGTCAACTCGCCGTCAGGCGACCTCGCCGCGTGACTATTTGCAGGCATACTTCGAGTACGCGCGGGCAATGTCGGCGGGCGAACTCGACAACGGACGCACGCTCCTGAATCGGATGGCAGGCGGGCGGGCGGGTGGCGCGCGACATATCATTGAGGATGACGAACCAGACGGCTTTCAGGCCGCAGTGGCTAACTTCATAGAAGCGCTGGGATGGCGGCCCGAGCCCGTACGAGAAGACGGCCCGTTCGGCTTAGACTTCGCAATCGAAGACCCCCGCACGGGCCTGTACGGCATCGGCATCGATTGTGACGCCCCCCGCCATCGGCTTTTGGCCCACGCCCGTGCGCGAGTGATGTGGCGGCCAGGCGTGCTGAAGAGGGCGATCCCGCACGTGCACAGTGTGTCGTCCGCGCGCTGGTATCTGGACCCTGAGGAGGAGAAGCATCGCCTCAGAACAGCAATTGATCTCGCTTTACCAGGGAGGTACGCATGAGCGGCCCGAAAGTCGTTCGCATCGTCACGCACGAGGAGATCGTCGCAATTTGTGAAGGCCACCTAGCCAGACTGAATGCAGCAGCAGATGAGTGGGTCAGGATCGGTCGACGCAACGGCCTGCTATCTGATGCCGAAATCTCTGCCACACTGTCTCGCCGGGAGGCGTTGAGGAGCCTTCTGGCGCAGGGACGTTTCATGGAACTCCAAAAAGCGGTTCCCGATGAGATTTCATTCCTGCAGGCAGACCAGGAAGCGAGAATTGTCGGTGCGGCGACGGAGATGGCGAAAGCCCGTTCCGCACGGTGTCGGACTGAGGCTGTAGCCGCCAGCATCTTGAAGGCGTTGGAGCGACGTGGGGAGTTTGTGCCGGCGGCCCTCCGCGTTGCCCTAGAAGACGCCGCCGCCGGTCGCTCCGATGGCGATGCGGCGATCAGCCGGGCTTTTACACTTTTGAGTAGTGAGAAGAATACTGTCATCTCTGATAACCAACGTCGTCTCGCCGACGCACTCAAGGAGACAGACGATCGACAAAGTTTCGCCCAGTGGCTGGCAACCCAGGCAGGGGGCGTTGAAGACGAAGGCTCCACCCGTCTGTACTTTCGTATCGCCGAACTGGCGGTGATTCTCGGCGAGGGGGCTACGACGGAGTTCGAGGAGCGGTTGCGCCGTATATCCGCTTCAGAGCCATCGTCACGACGCGCGCTGTTGATGGACAGTTTAGAGATAGACCTTGCGCAAGCAGTAGCTAGGGCGAAAGAGCGGACCGCCGTCCAATCACGCTTAAGAATGCTTGCGGCTGAACTATCGCAGATCGGGACCGAAAGTCTCGCGGTGATAGCGCGAGCAATCGAGGCTCGTGTTGATGATTCGTTAGAAGCCCTGATCGAACTAGAGAAAGAAGCGACGTTAGCTCTCAATCGTTCTCGTGAGGAGGCCGCTGCTCAAGCCAAGCGCCAGGCAGTGCTAAAAGGGCTGGCAGATCTCGGCTATCAGGTTTCCGAAGGTCTGGAAACGGCTTGGGCACGTGACGGGAAGGTCGTAATCAAAAGAGCCTCCCAACCCGACTATGGGGTCGAGATCGGCGGTCGAGGCGACTCCGGGCGCATGCAGATGCGGACTGTAGCGTTCCGAAACGCTGGACTCCCCGCCGAAGAGGCGCGCGACCAAGACGCTGAAATGATCTTCTGTAGCGACGTGGCGAAATTGCAGACAAGGTTCTCCGAAGCAGGTGGCGAAATTGTCATCGAGCGTGCGCTTCCGGTGGGTGCTGCTCCCCTGCGAGTGGTCGCTGAAACCTCAGATGACAAGAATGAGTCACTCCGCGAGCGTGCGCCAGATAAAATTCGACGGATATAGAAGTCTTACATAATGTTTAGGGCTAAGTCTTAGGTGGAGCTTCTTTACCTGAGCGAAACCGACTACAAGTTTGAATTCATCAAGTGAGAAGGACTTGAGATAGTAGTTTTGCAAAAAATCTCTGCCTCTTCCAGATATTGAGGCAAGATTACACTTATACCCAATAGAGACAGCGGCTAAAATATTTTTTGCGACACAACCACAGAGAGTGCGAAACCCAGAGGGACGCAACGAAATCAGCGTGAAAATATATCTTGTTTCATCGATGAAACGTGATATAGTCTGCGACGGAAGGCGAACGCTTTTCTACAGCCGAAGGAGCCCAGACATGCAGACCATGACACCCCGACACGAAGACTTTGTTGATGACTTCTTCGGATCCGCTGGCCAAGAAACCCTGCCCATTCAAGAGGATGCGCCCCTGACGTGCTTCCTATGCGGCAGGCCCTCTCTGCCTTCAGAGCAGGGGATCCACACCGACTGCGCCCGGAAAGAAAATCTTAGCGAAGCCTTCAACACCATGTTATAGTGCGTGCCCCTTGCGCCCCCGCGCAGAAAGGCACTCACTATGACCTACCCCCGCCTGAGCCCTTTCGTCTGGGCGACGTGGCTCCCGAAACTTCTCACCCGCCACAACACGTGCGAATGGTCCGCTTGGTTCATGGCCCACCATCAAGGCTACAAGCGCGAAGAGGACGTGCCCTACAAGGCGCTGGAGGCGCACGCCGCCCTTCTGAAGCAGACCCGGAGGGAGTTTGAGGAGCGCGGTTACTACGTTAGCATCGAGAACGAGAACAAGTTCCACCTCAAGAGCCGGACGGGTGCGACGCTGTGCGGCGTGCCGGACCTGATAGCCGTAAGCGAGCGACCCGTCATCGCCGAGGTCAAGAGCGGCAAGCGCTGGCCCTTCGACCGGATGCAACTCCTCCTCTACATGCACTCCGTCCCGCGCGCACAAAACCTCAACTACGAGGGCGTAACTTTTGACGGCCTGCTCGTCTACCCCGATAAGGTCGAAACAGTGTCGCCGGCGGAGCTCGAGGAGTTCAGGCCTAAGCTGAAAGACCTTCTCAAGCGCGTGTTAGCTGACAAGCCGGCCGAGAAGATGCCGACTGAAAAGAACTGCAGGTTCTGCAAGCTCACCGCCGCAGACTGCCCGGAGAAAGTATACGCAGGCCGGGATGAGGTGGCCGCGCATGCAACCATTCACCAATTACCTATCTTGTAAACTCCCAGATGTGCCGCAGGGTAACATCCTGAGGAAGCTCTCTAGATCCTCAATTTCCCGAGCAAGGCGGACGGCCTTGCCGCTGTGAGTAGATTTTCCGCCCTTTTCATCCTTCGTTCTATGTCGCGGTCGAATCCTTCGGCGCGATCCCGGTAGTAAGTCAACTCCGAGTGATTCGCCTAAGGGGATTCATGTACCTGCTTCATCACCGGCTCACCAACCGCCACATCAGCTTCACCAAGGTCGTCTCGGCCGTCGTGCTCTGCATACAATCGTTGTCGTCGGTGCCCGAATGGCTGCTAATGGGCGCTCATCCCATCCTGTTCGTCGTACAGGTCGTCAGCCGTCTCTGGATCAAGATGCTCTCACCGAACCGGCTGAGGTAACCGTTAGACTTTGCGGTTTCAAGATGCTGCTCCAAGCCTCTATTCACTGTAATCAATAGTGATGCAGACATTCTCGAATAGCCCGTTCAGTTCCTGCAGTGCTCTGGATGGGGTAAAATGAGATGTTGCCGGGCAGTCAGGCGGATGATATACGCAAAGCTGAAGATGCATCAGCCCAATGAACACTACGGTCGAAGAACTTGAGCGCTGGATGTCACTACCCTCCGAGACCGAGCATGTCGAGTTTAAGGAGGCGAAGACTCAGTATGATCACACCAAACTATTCAGGTATTGCGTGGCACTCGCGAACGAGGGTGGCGGGAGAATGATCCTCGGCGTGACGGACAAGCGCCCGCGCCGGGTCGTCGGTAGTCAGGCCTTCCTCAACATCGAAGGCATCAAGGCCAAGCTGTTAGACACGCTGAAAATACGGGTCGAGGTAGAGGTCGTCGAGCACCCACAGGGGCGCGTGCTCGTGTTCCACGTGCCGTCGCGCCCTATTGGCACGCCGCTCCACCTAGACGGCCAGTACCTCATGAGGGCCGGCGAACAGCTAGTCGCCATGACGGCAGACAAGCTGCGTCGTATCTTCGACGAGGGCAAGGCGGATTTTCTCTCGCGGACCGCCGCGGCCGGCCTGTCGGCCGACGACATCGTCCGCCTGCTGGACACGCAGGGGTACTTTGATCTCATTAAGCTGCCTTACCCGGTGGAACGCGGGGCAGTGCTTGAGCGCTTCGCGGGCGAGAGGTTGATCAGCCCCCGCGAGGGCCTCTACGACATCACCAATCTCGGCGCGCTGCTCTTTGCCAAGAATCTGGACGACTTCGACGGGCTCGCGCGAAAGGCGCCGCGCGTGATCGTCTATGCGGGGAAGGGCAAGCTCTCGACGCGCTCCGACCAGTTCGTCTCGAAGGGTTACGCCGTCGGCTTCGAGACCCTCATCCGCTACGTCAATGCGCATCTCCCCTCGAACGAGGTCATCGGCCGGGCTCTGCGGGAGACCATCCGCATGTACCCCGAGATCGCCGTTCGCGAACTCATCGCCAACGCGCTTATCCACCAGGACTTCGAAGAGACGGGGACCTCCGTCGTGATCGAACTCTACTCTGACCGCCTGGAGATCGCTAACCCGGGTCAGCCGTCTATCAGGACCGAACGCTTTATAGACGGTTACAGGTCGCGCAACGAGATGCTGGCTGACTTGATGCGCCGCCTTCGAATCTGCGAGGAGAAGGGGAGCGGGATAGACAAGGTCATTGACAGCGTCGAGCAGTTCCAACTTCCGGCACCCGATTTCCGGGTTTCGGAAACGCACACCACCGTCGTCCTCTTCGCCCAGAAGCCGTTCGATGAGATGGACAGGAATGACAAGGTGCGCGCCTGCTACCAGCACTGCTGTCTTAAGTACGTGTCGGGCGAGAAGATGACGAATCAGTCGCTGCGCGAGCGGTTCAAGCTGGGTGGGGCGAAGGCGGATCAGGTGTCACGCATCATCCGCGAGGCGGTCAACGCCGGGCAGATCAAACCCGACGATCCGGAGAGCGCCTCGAAGCGCTACAGCAAATATGTCCCTTTCTGGGCCTAAATCTCATTTGCAGAATGCCCCCTGGCCAGCCGGGGGCAGTGAATAAGCCTTTATTACTCAACCACTTACTATTTGCAGTGAATCTTGCGGATTGTCACGAAATTGTCACGAAGGCGCAGGGTAAATTCATTTTGTTCATATATGAGGATTAGCACTGAAGGTGGAAACTGTTCAGGCTGTGATACAAAATTTGGTTTAAGCCACATTGAGGCCCCCCAGTGTTTCGTCTTCGATTAAAAGCGGGCGCGAAGTTCGGCGAACTTCGCGCCCGCTTTTATACAAACAAGAACGAAAATCGGATCGCATGACCTATCCACCATGTGATAGGTCACACAAAACGGCTAAGTTTGAACACAGAGATTTGATTTATCACAACGAGCTTTATGAGGCATCAATCTGCCAATATAAAGTCTGCTATTGCTGATGATAATGACGATTCACCAAAGATACCCCGTCGGTACCAAACCACTTATAGCCGAAGTTAGAATGTGTCCGGCCACCCGCCGTTTTTAGAACGTGAAGGTTCGGCGTATGGAACATTGTAGCGACGCGCCAATTCACGTCGTGTTTCCGTTAGTTGCTGAATAAGTGTGGCAACAGCAACAACCAGAAACTCCTCACTTTCCTCTAGCTGAATTTTTAACTTTGCTACAGTCGGCGCTGAAAGGACGGCCATAAACTCAGACCTATAGGTATTCCAGAGGGGGGCTGTAGTGGTGAATCCGACGCCCAAATCGGCCTCGTTATTCACGATGTGCCGGGATAAAAGATCCAAGTGGAAAGCCGGGTCCGAGCCGACAAATAGATTTGCCATAATTGCAGCGTCATCTTTACAACTGCCCAGCTTAGATGGAAAAGCACAGCTAAGAACTTGCAGCGAGGCTGGGGACGTTTTCTCTTGGTAGATCAAGGCAAGTTCTGGGCTCATCATCACAGCCTCGTGCAATCCGGCGAGCCGATTCCGAAAATCTTCCACAGCCGCATCGTGCTGCTTTAGAGATACTCCTATCTCCGGTCGCTGTTCCAGAAGCTGTTCTTGGTTCTCAGATACGGAGTAATACGGACGATCGCTGAGGTGCGTTAACTCAGACAGACTCCCCGAAGATGCCTTCCATGTCCATTTTCCTCTGGCGAGGTATAGCTGCTCGTTCTTGAGCGCGCGGAGCAGTGGATTGATGACTGTTTCGAACCAGGCTCCTACCACCTTCGGGCCTGGAAACTTGTCTCGGCCTCGCAACGTCTCCAGATAGAAATGGGGTGCGGGTACGGAGTGGCCGCCAACGCGGTAATAGTAAAGTTTCGTTACAGACGACTGGTGCGGGGCGAGCATGCTATCACCAACGTCGATTACGATGACGGCGCTGCCGCTGGGGAAGGCGGATGACGAACTCCTTTCAACCTTATGGACACGGAAGTCTTGGAGTGGATAATTCAGCAGCTCAGGTATGACCTGCTCCAGCCACTCTCTAATGGGCTGTCTTCCCCTAAATTCTGGTAGCCCGTCAAAGGTCCCGTCATTTCTCGCCCCGAACAGCAGATGCCCACCGCCAGAGTTGGCAAGAGCTGACAGAGTTTTAGCCATATCCTGCCGGAAGTCTTGATCGATAAGAAGGTCTCCAGCTTTCCTCTCTAGGAAATCGTGTTCCCCTGATGGCAGTGCCAGTACCTCATCCTCAGTCCAGCGGTCTCGCTTGGTTATTGCCATAACTGTGTGGTTACTATAATGGTTCTTAATCTAGCATACTGACGCATTACTGCTATAAGCTATTGATTTCTGCCGTCTCTATCACCAATCAATTTTGAACCAGTCAATTTTGATTCCCGGCATCGCCATTAACTCAGAGTACCTTCTCGAACAGGGTTGGCGAGCATCGTGTCCTGAGCGACTCGTATGACGCTCCTCTTTTTTCTTTGCGGATCAGTGAGATTGTTTCTCCGTGTTCATTGGAAAGCGGGTGGGATTAAAACTACCGCACCGGCTTGGAGGGCGAGGATACTACTCCAGGCACGGGAGCGCAAAAAACTGTCTTGAGGGTTAACTGACCCACGCCGAAGAGTTCGGTTGACAGCTTTGCCCGTCAGCAATAATTAAGGATTGAATGCGAATTTGTGGCCGCTCAATACATCCGCCCTGATGCGCAGCACTGAGAGGATCAAGCCGTTCCGGCAGGGTCGCTGTTATCTCGCCCTTCTTGCCCGAGCAAGAACCAGAAGGTATAGACAGCGAGCGCTGTCCCTAAGGGTACGTTTAGTGCCGCCACTGCGGCCGACACCAGCACTAACTTCCGCGCCCATCTCTTCTGCCTGAACAACCCGTATCCTCCTGCGATTGCCGGGACGGTGAAGATCAGCGCTCCTACTGCGTAGATCGCCGTGACCCCGATGGCGAAGGCTCCTATCCAGAATGTCGGGTTCGCGATGTCGCCGTAGTCGATGGGAAACACCCACCGCTCCATGGCCGCCTTGAAGCCGATCATCACGGCCACCGTCAGGAAGACCCCGATTGCGGTGGCGGCGGCGACGAAGCCGTGGACGAGGTGGAGCATGGCGATGAGTCTGTAATGATCTTTGGTGGTCATGATTTCAGCGTATAAATAGGATGATGGCGCTTTCGGGCGCGCCTTCGATGACACAAGTAGCGTGGATTCTGTTATTCTTCCCGGCCATCGGGAAACTCGTCTTTGACAATTGATATTACTGGCTATGTGTGAAGCGGCTCGACAACTCGACCGGTGATGAGAGCCGCCGCTGGAGCAACAAACTTATGCGCCACGGCGGGATTGGGTCGAGATGGCACTATAACTCTAATTGTACTGTCAAGCAAGACAATTAGAGTTATACGTTTGTGCCCTGAGCGCGTGATCTTCCTGTCGGAGGGGGTAAAAACCGATGGGAAGTCGTAAGCGACCGCGGGCACTACGTCTGCACGAGAAGCTGCGCCAGATCCGTGAGGCCTATGGTCTGTCTCAGGCAGAGATGGTGAGTCGGCTGGGATTGAGTGAGGAGTTAAAGCAGTCGGATGTCAGCGCCTTCGAACGCGAGCCCGATGAAAAGTGGTCCAGAGAACCACCGCTGCCGCACCTATTGCGCTACGCGCGGGTAGCAGGTGTAAATGTCGAAGCGCTGATAGACGACGAACTGGAGTTACCGGACAAGCTCGCTCCTGACCCGATGCACGGAGTAGTCAGGCATGCCGCTAAGAAATCAGCGAAGAAATTATCCAGAAAACATGCAGGCGGCCGGATAAATTGACTCGCCGTGGAAGATGACATATCGGTAAAGGATAGCGCGTGGTTAAGACGGTAAGGTGAGCGTGGGGGACCTTGAAAAATGGCTGAGGATTGCAGGACCGGTTACATCACGAGTTGGCGCCGGATGCCTGTTAAGACATTTGATGAATTAAAAGTTCCAGAAAGGCAGCGAAATCTGAGGAGGGCTATATGCGCGCATTCTTTAGAGGGCCCTTCCTGACGTGCGGCGATACTACACAGGGCGGTGTTTAATTTCGCCGCCGGGGCGCGCTGCGATAATGTCCACGTACGTAAGTGCCATCCTTCCGGCGGTAACCATCCACATGAACTGTTTTTGGGCGGCCTGTCGCTGGACTGGTTTCTCCGTAGTAGGAGCCATTCTCCGCGACGGGAGGAGCGGAGGTGCCGGAGTGCTCCGTTTCTCTATGTATCGAAACTGACGGCGCTGCGGAAGAGGTTAAAGAATTTGCATTAGTCGTATCGGCTTCATTATCACTCTGATTAGTGAGAACCAGAGGTTCACGGCGAACGTCGGCAATAGGTTCCGCGCGTCTTAGCCGGTAGGAGAGTGTATTCGCGTTTGAATTATTGAGGGGTCTTTCTTCAGTAGCATCTGAAGATGTCGAGGCGGCGCTTATGTTGGATCCGGCTGAGGACGATTCTGTAACCAGACTATGATCATCGGACTCGGACTCATCTAATAATTCAGTCGTGCTTTCGCCCTCTTCAGCAAGCGCACTGGTCGAGCCCCACACCACCTCTTCGTCTCTGACATCCCAGACTACGTCAGACGATCCGGCACTGGAGATGGAAGTATCAAGCGCAGTACCTTGAGTCTGTGCGACGGGCGGCTGTGGCGGCAGCGAAGAAGTCGGCTCACGAGTATTACATCCGGCGAAGGTGATGCTCAGGCAGACGAGTGCATAGAAGACTGTTACTTTAAGCCGTGTGAGAAGCATTGAGTTCATGGAGCGTCCTTTTTATTGGGGTGGTCTGCAAACGGAGCAAGCCGAGTAACTCAGCTTCGCGTCGGACAGCGACATCGGTATCTGGCTTCGAGATAGATAGCGGCAGCCATCGCGGTGATACTTGGCGCCCGTCCGTGTGACATAAACAGTTGTTTCCTGCGTCTGCGCCTGCGGCTGAGGCGTTGGTCTCCGAACCGTTTCAGAGGTGACAGTAGCCCGGCGCTCCGGAGTCGCTGAAGTTGTTGACGGCGCTGTCGCCGTCTGTGCGTCAGAAACAATGGTCGCGCCCTCTCCCCAGAGTCCTTTCTTCGCTTCCTGTGCGGCGCGTTCCTGAGCGCGAAACGTCTCCAGGTGTTTAAAGGGGTATTTCGTGTAGGCGTGGCCGTAGCCTTGACGAATGATCTCCTGATTGATGAAGAGCCGGTCGGGAGTGCGGTAGACGTAAGCGAGTGTGCGGCCGTACTTGTCCAGCTTCAAAACTCCGACTTCATATTCCAGATAAACAGATTCACCTTCGAGAAGGTTCTTAGTGAACTGGCTCGCTTCCTTGCCGTAGGCCTCGACAGCTTTCTGCGGATGCACGGTCTCCGGCGTGTCGACGCCGATGAGACGAACTCTGGTCTGCTTGCCGTCGATGAGTACGACAACCGTGTCGCCGTCCACTACGCGCACCACTTTATAAGCCTGGTCGGCAGTGACATCTTGTGCGGGCTGAACAGTGTTCTGTGTTAGAAGAGCGGCTTGATCCCCATTTCTGTTGAGACTGCCGGTATTTGCTTCTGTATATGACGCGTTAGTTCCCGAGGCGCATCCGGTGATGACAAGACTAATGAGCAGCAAAGATAATGAGAGGAATTTGATCTGAGGTCTTATTAAAAGGAACATGAGATTACCTGCCGGTGAGTTTAACGATTTAGAAGACTATAGATACGGCCTCTGGAATGGAGCCGTCACGCCGAATAGGCCGCGGACTGTATCACGAGATTATCGACAGGGCAAGAATTTATCTACGGCGGCAGCCCACGCCTTAACACATATTTCATTCCCGGATACCTCCCCTGAATTGCTACTCGCAGACGGCCTGTGATACTTTGACCTTCCCCTAATTCGTGGCTCGTTTGGAGAGTTATAGGAGGCGTTTCAGTACCTCTCTACTTTTGCCACGAGTCGCCAAGCGCTAACATCCGATGTCCAGGTAAATCAGATAAACCCGAACAATAAGAGTTAATCAATTGCGCCCTTTAACCTCGCCTCCCGTTTGCAGAGGCTTCTGGAGAGTTATGAAAAAATTCAGCTATCTTTGTGTGTCCGTCTGCTGCGCGCTCCTGATGAGCGCGTCTTCAGTGTGGGGGCAAGTTCAGATCACAAGCACCGGCGCACCGGTGACGGAGAACTTCGACACCATCGGTAACTCGGCGACGGCGACCCTGCCCACGGGCTGGCGCGTCGACTCGGCCACGCAGACCACGGTTTACGCGTCGGCCACCACCACCACGACCCGCTCCGCCGGGACGACCGGGACGGGCGCGCTGACCGGCACTTCTTCGGGCGGCACCTATAACTTCGCGAGCGGCGACAACGCCACTTCGACGGATCGCGCGGTCGGCTTCCTCACATCCGGTAGCTACCTGAGCCCCCGCAACCTCTTCGTCCAGTTGACGAACGCGACAAGCTCGACCCTGACGAGCGTGACCATCACCTACGACGTGGAGAAGTACCGCTCCGGCTCCCGCGCTTACACGATCAGCTTCTTCTCCGGCACGGACGGCACGAACTGGACGCCGCAGCCGACGGGCGATGTGGCCTACCCGGCCGACGCCGCCAACACCACCATCTTCAACCCGTCCGTCGCCACAGCGCGGACGGTCACGATCAACGACCTGACGATTGCGCCCGGCGCGAGCCTCTACCTGCGCTGGCAGTACGCCGGGAACGGCGGGAGCACGAACGGGCAGGCGCTCGGCATCGACAACTTCTCGCTCACCGCGAACGGCGGCCCGGCGACACCGACCATCAACGTCAGCACGACCTCGCTCGCCAGCTTCGGCAACGTCCCGGTCGGCACGACCTCCGCGCCGAAGTCTTACACGGTATCGGGCGTGGGTCTCTCGGAGGGCATCACCATCACCGCCCCGGCCGACTTCCAAATATCGACCAGCAGCGGGTCGGGTTACACCTCG
>JAIVJZ010000047.1 GCA_020199775.1 Acidobacteriota bacterium | reverse complement strand
TCAGCGACAGACTACTTCGCGCCGGCGGAGTACGAGGCGCGCTACCAAGCGCAGTTGAAAGAGGCGGCGTGAGGCTCGCAAGTAGCCTTATCTCGCTGTCTATTAAACGGGGGTAGATTCAGTTCCCTTCTTATCGCGCAGTGAGACACAGTTGCGCTCGCGCCGGACACACCAACCGGCTCTCCTAGCCGATGATTATTATCCCTACCGCGTCGCTCTTTGCCACAAGGGTAAATGCACAGAAACCGCAGAACCGAGTTGTGTCTCAACGAAAGAGAGGGGGCTCAAAGCGGTTTGTATAATTCAGCTCCCGGCCGGGCGGGTGGCATTATTGAAGCTGAGGCCGCTCAGAGTGCGGCTCGCCACGTCAGCACTTAGCCCCCAGAACATCAGGCCGAGGAAGTCTATGAAAGGATTGGCACCGAATATGGGGTTGTCGATGTAGAGCGTCTTGAGGCCGAGTGCGAGGAGGCCGAGCAACAGGGCGAGCCATAGGATGGGACGGGCGAGAAAGAGAGTCGCCTCGGCGCGGAATTCGTCTGACAGGCCGGAGAGTTGAACCAGCCAACTCCTAAGACGACTCCCCGCCGTCTGGCGTACCGTGCCGAGGACGGCGACGGCGGACGAGGCCGCATTAGCCCGCGTGACCGCGTCTGCGAGATCGCTGGTATCGCTGTCGGTTGCCGTCGGAGCTGCTGCCAGCGCCACCAACGCTTCCTTGATTTTAGTCACCAAGGCTTTGGCCGCGTCGTCCTGCTGAAGGCGGATGTTTTCGCGCGCCTGCCCGATGTCGCTCAGGATTGAGGCGACGGCCGGGTTCGACTCTTTGCCCGCGAGGCGCGCCTCAATCTGCCGGAGTTCGCCCAAAGTCGACAGGCGTGCCGATATGGCACTCACGGCCGCGGCCGCCTCCGTGGCCTTATTCTGGTGGACGAGATCGCGCGCGGCGCGGAGCATCGGCATGATGATTTCGGCGTCTAAGGCGTGCGCGTGCCGCAGGCGAAATTCCAGCCGGTTGATGGACTCCAGTGCGTCGGCGATGGCGTTGCCCTTGTCCTGCATGAACTTGAAAAGCCTTCCCAGCAGGATGCTGACGAGCAGCATGATTAGCGGCCACAGAGGCCCGCTGCGGACGTTGAAATCCACCGGCACCTTGAGTGCGCTGCTTTGACCAGCCACAGTCAGGTAGATGTTGCCGCTGTAGTGGTCGGCGGGGACGTCTTTTGAGGAGATGGTGACGGGGAGGGTCAAGTATCTGCTGGCCGTCAGCGGCGGGACGCTGTTCGCGCCCGCGGGTTGCTCCGCGCTTGCGCCTTGTTGCGGCGTCGAAGTTGGTGCCGCCTGTTCGTTCGCCCCGCCAGCCGGGATCGCCCGACTCAGTTGGTCGAGCGAGACTTTCAACTGCTCCGCCGTGAGTTTGAATTTGGTCTGGTCGCCCTTTGCGGCGACGGTGACGTTGCTGATGACGAGCGGGGCCGCCAGAGGTTTTTCAAACCCCAGTTCAATCTTGTTCTGGAAGGCGGCGGCGGAAAGCAGAAAGCGCGCTAGATGGCAGTCGTAATTGCAGTTAACGAGGTTGGCCTGAAGGCGGTCGTTTTCGGTCAGGAGGGTGAGCGCGGGACGCACGCTCGCAATGATGATCACATCGACGGACACGGCGGAGGTGCGCGGCTGGCCAGCTAAGAGGAGACCGATCTTGCCGCGGTACTCGCCGGGTTCTTTCACGCCCGTCACCTTCACCTGATACGTCGAGGACACGTCCGGCGTGAGCGACTCGGCGCCCGTGACGCTCACCAAATGGCGACCGATCGTCTCGGTGCCGCCCTCCAACTTCAAGTCCGAGCGGTAGATGTTGAGCTTCACGGGGTTGGAGCCTAGCGCCGCCCCCGATAAAGTCACGTCGATGTTACCGAGGAAACTGTTCTCGTCGCCGATCCATCCTTTAATGACGAGTGGTTTGCCATCTGTATCAACCACTAGCGAACCTTCAAGGCACCGGGCGGTGTGAGGCAGCAACATCAGAAGCAGCAATAATCCGGCGCGGAGTGATTTGATCATAGCTTACCTCTCGGCATTTCTGCGGGGAGTGGAAGCGGTTCGGCACGGGCGGTTGACTTCCGCCTCCCCGGAGCCGTCCTTAGATAGCCCAGACAGCCGTCGAATCATAACTCGCCTTATCCGGCTTTACTGAGACGTGGACGTGGCGCGTGTGCGGGTTGACGCCGCCGTACGGCCTCCACTGCCACGGCTGGCTCCCGCCGATGGCCGCGGAGTTGGCGATACGCCTGTTCCAGATGATGTACTTGACGCGCGGGTCGCGGCTGGCGCGGATGGCCTCGGCGATGGTGGTGGCGTCGCAGCCGCGCGAGGGGTCGTGCGTGATGTCGAGCGCCGTGACGACGCCGACCGAGCCGTCCCTGACCCAGGGGTTATGGTCGGAAGTCCGCTGGCAGTGCGCCGCGTCGCCGATGGTGCCGTCGCTTGCCTTGCTGCGACGCGGCGCCCTCTGGTTCACCTGATCGCGCAGCGTGATGAGACTTTTCGCCGCGCGCCAAGAGCCGCCGCAGTCGGCGTCGATGTTGAGAAAATCCGCGCTTCCCGGCTCCGCATCAACATCGTCGGCGGAGTTCGGCGTCAGTTCCTCCGGGGGGATGTCGCCGGCCTCATGCACCTGTGGGTCGTCCCCGGCGAAGTCCGCGTCCGCGTTGACGGACGCGATACTCAAGGCGGCGCGTCCTGCGGGCGACGACTGCGCCCCCATGGGCTGAAGGTCGAGCGTGACGGAGAGACGCGTCGCGTTCGGCGGCACCCTCGCTGTGAACGTGTAGTCGGAGTCGCCGGTCGAGCCTTCCGCGGAGAGTTGTGCGCCTGCCGCGGGCGGCGCGCCTCCGCCGGGCGACGCGGCCTCGGAGTCGGTGAAATCGTCCGTGCGGGGTGTGCGCGTCGCCTTCTTCGGCGGCGTCGCGTCGTCCTGCACGCCGCGGCTCAACTCGATGCTCGGGCTGCCGGTGCCGAAGGTGATCGAGACGAGACCGTTGCGGTCGGTACGCACCCAGTCGAGGCTGTCGCGGTTCTTGTTGAGCAGTTGAAGGACAACCGGGTGCGGGTGGTGGCCGGGGGCGTCGCCGCAGCAGATGCCGTAGAGCGCGCTCTTGCCGTAGTCGGCTATCGTCACCTCGTCGAAGGCGTTGTCGCTGCCGTGGTGCGATAGCTTGACGAAGGCGTAAGGGGCGCGCTTCCTGATGTTCCGGCGCATCTCCTCCACGCCCTCGATCAACATCTGGCTCTCGACCTGCGGGTCGGCGAACTGCATGTCGCCCGCGAAGATGAACCGCCGCTTCTTGTACTCGAAGCGCGTGATGAGGCTCTGTAGGTTGATGGCCCCGCGGTTCTTCGGGACGCTGTCGGTGAAACCAGAGACGAGCGTGCGATAGGCGTTTGCCACGGTGGCCGCCGAGTCGAAGTCGAAATCAGGAGCCGAGTCGAACGTGCGAATCGCGTCGGTCTGCCCCCCCTGCAAGAGGCGATAGCACTCGCGGAGTTGCTCGACGGAAGGCCCTACGACATCGAGCCGGACCGGAGCCAAAGCCTCGATCAACTTGGCCTCTCCCGCGGCGTCCGTCCCGTGCAGCACGACTGTCGTGCCGCCGTCGGCGAGTTGGCGCAGCATTGTCCGGTAACGCGTCTCCAGGTTGGAGACGTTATCGATGAAGCCTGTCAGCGCGTCGTCGTCCCAGTCCGTGCGGTCGTGTTCGAGCACGGCTTCGGCGATGCCGCGGACGCGCGCGTCGCGCCCGGCAAAGTCGGTGTCGGTGTCGCCGGGATCGCCCCAGCGATACTGCGGGTCGGACACCAGCGCCCACTCGGCCTTGAGCGCGCCCTGCGCCACGAGGGCAGGCAGACACCCGATGTGGTCGTCGTGCGGGTGCGAGATGATGATGAGCGAGACCGTCACGGGCGAGGTCTGGTCGAGCAACTTTTCGAGTTGGCCGAGAACCAACTCTTCATCGCCGCGATGTCCGCCGTCGATGAGCACAGACACGTCGCCAAATTGGCAGAGTACGCAGTCGCCGTACTGGTGCTTTTTACCACTGCCGATGTCGAGCAGGTGGACTTTTATGTCGGAGGCCGCGTCCGTCACTCCTTCTTCCGCCGCCGCGTCGCGGGGCGTCGCTTCCTTCTCATGGTCGGCTGCGTCCGCCCGGTCAGATGTTCTCTTTTCAGTAGACATGTTCAACTTTCCCTTCCGCGCCCGGAGTGTGCCGGGCGACCACTTAACAGATTTAACTCGTCAGCTTATTTCCGGCGGCGCGTCAGCCCCACCATCCCCTATCCTTGCCGTAGTTGAAGGCCGCGAATACGTCGATACGGCCAGCCCCGAAGTTGTTCTCCTTGTCGCGCACCTGTCCCTGAATCCTGACGGCTGTGTTCTCTAAAGCCTCCTGCACGCGCGCGGGAACTATCGGCGTGTCGGTGCGCAGGCACGCCTGCGCCAGCAGAGCCATGCAGCCCGCGAGGTGCGGCGTCGCGGAGGACGTTCCGCTGAAAGGAATGTATGCCTTGCCGCTTTCGTTGAAACGCCAGTTGCAAGTGTCGGTCGACGAGCCGGGCGCGCAGACGTCAGGTTTGATAAGACCCGGCTTCACCCCGCCCGCAAACGGGAAGTCGGCGTAGATCGCGCCCTCCCACGTGCAAGGGCCGCGCCCCGAATTGTCGCGCAGACGGTCTGAATCGTCCGTCGAGCCGCAGGAGATGACTGACGAGCGGTGTGGTTCGGCGCCCACCGGCGCGGCCTGAAGCAAGTGCTGGTGCGGCGGCGGGCAGTTGCCGGGCGCGCCGATGTTGAAGGGCACTTTTAAGAGGCCCGCCGTCGAACTTGTCCCTTGGTTGCCGGTGCTGTTGGCGTGGAGGATTCTGGCGGCGAGCACCGCCTCGCAGTTTCTCCGCCAAGCCGGGTAGTTAGGATTAGTGTTCGCCTTCCACGTCATGGACATGCTGATGACGTGGACGCGGCGCGCTATCGCAAACTCCAGCGCGCGCCAGAAGTTTCGCTCCTCGCCGCCGACGCGCAGCGCCATGATGCGCGCCCCCGGCGCGACGCCCGTGCGCGTGCCAGAGGTTCCGTCGCCCGCGACGATGCCCGCGCAGGCCGTGCCGTGGCCGATGCCTGACTCGCCCTCATCGCGCGGGTCGTTGTCGTTCGCCGCAAAGTCGAAGCCGTGGTTCGGAAACTCCGCGCCGCCGTCCCACATGCGGTTTTTCAGATCGGGGTGGTCGTAATTAACACCCGTGTCGATGACGGCCACGACTACGCCTTCGCCGGTGAGATTGATGCTCTCCTGCCAGAGCAGCGGGGCGTTGACACGCTTCACGCTCCACGTGGGCTGCGCGGCGTCGGTAACGTCCTCGTCTGCGAACGCCGTCAAAATGGCGCCGCTTCTGACGAAGTCGAGCACGTCAAAGCCCCACCTTTCGGCGTCCGCGTCAGACTTCTCCGAGTCGCCCGCACGTCTGGAGCGCTCCGTCACTCTCCCCCTCTTCTTCGCCGAGGCTTTCGACGAGCCGCGCGCGCTCTTCCCCACATCGATCAGTTCGCTGATGTCGGCGCGGCGCGTCAACTCGACGTGGACAACGTCCGACCGTTCGAGGATGGAGTTCAACACGTCGAGCGTCACTTCCGTGCCGACCGAGTTGTTAATCCAGAAGGACTGCACCGTGCTCACCTTCGGCACCGCGACTGCGCCCTCGGCGTCCGCGAAGCTCTCCGCGTCGCCGAAGCCGGTCAGAAATTCGAGCACCCCGCGCTGCCTCTCGGCGGCATGCTCCTGTAGCCGCTCGGCCACTGTGGCGGTGTCTACGTCCGCGACGGCTGCCTTCAACTCGCTGCCCGCACCGTCGTCCGCGTCTGCGAAGCTGTGCACGGCCTCTGATGGTTCGCCAACCATGAATATGTTAACGTCGAAAGTGTCGTGGTCCTGTGCGGACTGCAAACGCGCCCTCAGCGCCTCGCCAATCTTCTCCTCCATCACATTAATCTCCTTTTGACATTCGGTGGACACAATCCCGCGCGCATCCTTTTCCGGCGTGCGCGAGTACCGGCTCCTAAGTGTGCGACCGACTTACTGGCCGCTGTCGGTTCTGCGTGACGGACGACGGCGCGCAGCCCGCTCCGCGTCCCGCTCATCTTCCGGCGTGGCCGTATCATCCTGAAATCTACATGTGAGCTTTTTGACGCCGGCGCCGCTCACCATGTTCTGCACGTCGCGCGCCGACTGGTACTCGATGTAGCACTTCAACTCATGCCCCTGCGCGATGACGCCGCCGCCTTCTATTAACTGGTACGTCAGGTCTGCGCCGGCCGAGTGCCTGACCTTTGCGTCCACGAAGAGGTTCTTCTTGACCTTCGTTGTGCCGTTGGCTTTGACCTCGATGTGCAGCGTGTACGTGCCGTCTTTCTTGAGAATTCCGTGCAGCCGCTCAGCCCTGATGAGTTGCGCCAACGCCGTGAGCTTGCTGGCATCGTCGGGCGTGTTCAGCTTGGCCGAGATGAGGTCGGTCGCCGTGACGAGCGACTGCGTCTTGGCTTTCAGATCGGTCAACTTCTCGCTCCAGCCTTTGAAGTTGGCCGGGTCGGCCTGAACGTTCTTCAAGGTGTCGTTAAGCTCCTCGATGCCCTTATCGAGTTGCGCGATCTCCTTGCCCAACGCTTCACTCTCTTCCTTCAACTTCTTGCATTCTGCCGTCCCCTGCCTCCTCCTGCTGTTACAGCTCTTCTTGATCGCCGCGTCTTTCTTATCCTTCTCACCCTGCTTGGCTGCTCTCTCCTTCACCTTCTTGTCGCGCGACTCGAAGGCCGCGCCCAGTTCCTTCAACTTCTTAACGCGCGCATCCAGCTTCTCGATGTTGCCCGCCGCTTCGACCTTCGCGGTCTCGACGTCGTTGAGGAGTATGAGCAGGGGGGAGTTCTCCGACGATTCGAGCAGGCGCGGTGCGTAGAGCGCGGGGTGGTAGACCCTGACCGGGCCGACGCAGTTGCTGCCCGAGCCGACACCCGCGTTGAAGTTGCGTACCAGGTGGGAGACGATGGTGCCCGTGTTGAGTGTGATGGCCTGGTTTGTGAAGCTCGTGTCGGTGCGGAAGAGGTTGATTAACTCCGCGACCGACTTGATGACGCCGGTGGCGATGCCCGGCGCGGCGAGGGCGAGGCTAACAGGGTCAACATCCGCCATCCCGCTGGCCGGGGCGACGGACGGGTCTGTCTTTGCAAGGAAGTCGGTCGCCTCTTGATTCTTCTTCTTCAGCTCGTCATGCAGCCTCTTCAACTGGCCGTAGATCGAGCCGTACAGTTCAACGCCCGCCAGGTCGCCGGGGCTGTGTATAACCAGCGTCCTGACCTTCTGCGGCGTGACCTGCGGCATTGCGCCCGGCTGCCCCCCGGCGGCGGGAGCGATTGTCGGACTCGGCTCGCCCGGCGTGATGGGTTGCGTGCAGAGGGATTGAGTCAGCCTGCGCGTGATCTGCCTCGCGGCCTCCTGCGCGAGCATCTGCGACTCGACCCATCCGGCGGCGTCGGTCGTGACGCTGCCGGTCGGGACTGTGATGTTGGCGGGCGCGCCGAGTGGCTGCGTGAGCGCCTTGAGGCGTGCGGCCTCCGCCTCCGCGCGCTCCTTGTCGGAGACAGCCTTTTTCTTCAACTCGTCGGCAAGCTTCGCCTCGCGCTGTGCCTGTTCAAGGACAAGATCGGGCGTCGCCGTGGGGCTGGGCGACGGGCTGGGCGTCGGTGTCGGGTCTTGCTCGGGCAAGCTCAGGTGCGGGGACGCATTTGGCTTGAAGGCCGGAGCCGCGGCTGCGCGCGAGGGTGCCGTGAGGGGAAGAGAGGTGATTAGGACGATCATAGCGAGTAACAGTCTCATGTTTTTTCCCTTTCTGCTTTTAGTGGAATTGCGCGATAACTTTTTGCTTGTATCAATCCGAAGAGTGTCGCTGCCCGGAGAGAGAAAGCGCGCGTCGGGACGACGTTAATCACGCCGTCAGTCCAGACCGCTGCCTTCTCTCTATTTCGTAATGGGGTTAAGGAAAAAACATTTCGCCGGAGGCGGGCAGAAAATAACCCGTCGGTGTGAGGTGTGGTTTGATCACGGCAGGGACGGGCAAAAGTTAAACTGCCCGCACGCTGGCTGCGCTAACTGTCTAACAAATCTTTGAGGGGTGCTTCGGTGTCCTGATCGACCCACTGGACGGCTGGGTGGCGAGCGATCTGCTCGACCGCGCCGAGCGTCCCGTCAATCAGGATCATGCCCGAGGCGGGTAAAATCTCGACGTGTGAGTTGTCAGGAGCAAGGCTGGCAAGCTCGTCTGCGCAGGCGGCGACACGTTCGTGATCCAGCCCCCCGCGCAGCAGCACATTGAGCCTGACCTCTTTTTCGGGCTTCTGGGATTCGACGAGCGCGGAAAGTTTGTCGGAGACTTTATCCATGACAACCACCCCTTTAATGGCGATGAAGAGCACGCCGCCGGACTCCCGCCTCGGGATGCAATTGCCTGCAATATGCACGCACGGGCGGCGGGATGTGTTTCATTTGGAACTATTTTACTACGCGAAAATTGTATGTGCCAATGTCCTCGTATCCGCCGGTCGGAGACTTGCCGCCGAGTAAAATTTGGTAGTCGTTGCCGGGAGCGAGTCTGGCCGCCGGGAGAATAAGGGCGACCGTCCTGCCCTCGCCGTCGCCCAGAGCGCGTAGATTCGACAGCGAGAGCAGTTCTTTTCCTCCCAACATCTTCAACGTCGCGCGGTATGTAGGGTAGTTATCCGCCGCGAGGTCCAGGCGCACGAGTACCTGCCCGCTGCTCGACGGCACGGGTATTCTTTTCAGCCCCGACCCCGAGCCTCTGATGAGTCCCGGCGAGAGAGTGGCGGATGCGACTAAGGTGGAGTCGGGCGTCTGATCGAGTCGAGGCCGCGGCGGCTGCTTTCTCGCCTCTTCGAGTTTTCGTTCCGCCTCGGCGCGCTGCTCCTGCTCCTTGCTCAATTGGGCGGTGAGTTGCTCGCCGCGCTCACGCTCAGAGGCGAGTTGCGCCAGCAGGTCAGTCTGCGGAGTCGGGGCGGGCGTCGCCGCCGCCGCCGGCTGCTCCTGAAATTGTGCGACCCGGGCGCGCAGACGGCTGTTCTGCGCAGCCATCCACACGAACGCACAGACAGCCACTAGCAGCGCCGCAGCCAGTGAAAAGCCGACCGCCGGACGCCGTAAGAAGGCAGTGAACGTCATCAGGAGCGGTGGCGCGCGTTCCACCTGTGAGCGCGGGGACGCACGCCGCGCGTACTCCGCTGCATGCAGGTGGAGTGCATTGGCGAACATGACTTCCTGTTGCAGTTCGGGTACGGAGAGAAAGTGTTGGCGGAACTTCGCGCTGTCAGGCTCCGGGAGGTGACCACTGACAAATTCGTCCGTTAGCTCTTCTTCGGCAATTAATAGCTCCTCAAAGTAGTCATCCTGAGAAATGAGACGCCTTTCGACCTGTTCCTGTTCCTGCTCGGACAAGTCTCCCATGAGGTATTGCCTGATGGAGTCGCGCCGCTCCCGCTCGGACACATCTTCCGGCTGGTAGTTACTCGGGGAGGCTTGGTTATTTGGCTCTTGTCCCATCGGCTAACACCTTCGCGGCTCATTCATCCTCAATTATATAGGGCGAAAAGTCCATTCCATTTCATGTCGCTGCCTCCTTGACGCATTCCAGCACGCATTTCTTGAGTTCGGCGCGGATGCGGTGCGCGCGAATCCGCAAGGCGTTGAGCGCCAGCCCGAGGCGGCTCGCAAGCTTTTTCCGGCTCTCAATCTTCGCCCCCTCTGCACCTTGATAATACTCCATAATTAACTCACGATTTGGCGGGGTCATGAGTTTCAGGCATTTCTCAAGGCAGTCGTACTGGAGCGAACTGTCGTCAGTTGCCTCCGGGGACGGAGCGGGCGGCGGAGAGAGGAGCGGCTCGGGTCTCCGCTTGAAGTACTCACGGTATACGTTGCGCGCCACGCCGTAAAAGTAGAGCGCCGGGTCGTCGCCGGGGTTGTAGATGGCTTTAACTTCGTGCACCTTCTGGGTAACACGGGTGATGGTCTCATCGGCAAGGTCTTCGGCCGTCGTGCAACCGCGGTGGATGAAGACTCTGATCAGTCTGCGCCGGATGTCCTCATACTTCCTTCCGGCTTGTTCGCGGTCGGAGTGCAGCCAACTGAGCAATTCGTCGAAGTTGTCCATAGTACCGGGTACACGCTTATGAGCCGTTCGAGGTCAGCCGGGGAATCTACCGGGCGTGTGCTACTACCTCCAATCGCCTTGCAGCACGAATCCGGCCCAATAGTACGGACTGTTCCAACGCTTCTCTCCTGACAGAGAGACCTGGGCAGCCTTGAGCGCCTCGGCGGCCGACATACCTTCCTTGAACATCTTCTGGTAAAAGAGCCTCATGAGTTGGGCGGTGGCTTCGTCGTCCACCTGCCACAAACTAGCCACGACCCGCGGGGCACCGGCGTACATGAAGCCGCGCGTGAGGCCGATGAGACCCTCGCCCCTGACCTCCTTGCCAAGGCCGGTGCGGCAGGCCGAGAGGACGACGAGGTCTACAGGCAGGCTGAAGCTATAGATGTCGCTCAGCCGCAGGAACCCGTCTTCACGGAAGCGTCCCTCGCGGTCGTAGAGCGAGAGCACGAGGCCAGACAGTTCCGGGTGCTTCTCGTTGAGGATGCCGTGCGTTGCGAAGTGGACGACGGAGTAGCGTCCAAGCCCCGGGTTGGTCGCCTTCTCACGGTTCGCGTCGAAGCCCGTGGCCTCTAGATGCCGACCGCGGGGGGCGACGGACAAGATGTTGCGCGCCTCCTGAAGCGATGCGGGGAGGCGGGACAGTTTTGTCTCATCGCCGTCCTCACCGATGTCGCGGACGGCCTGCGCCAGTTCCGCGCGTCGTCTGTTGGGCGACTGCAGCGGCGCCGGGCGTCGTGCCTCTTGAATACGCGGGTCGTCCGCTTCGACGACGGGGTCGGCGAAAACGGCGACCGACTTCGCCGCCGAACGGCGAGTCGTCTGCCGCAAGGCAGAGAGCACAGAGGCCGAAGGGAGGTTGACGACCAGTTGTCGTGCGATCAGCGGGGTTGGTGTCACACTCGTCTGCGGCGCGGCGGACTCAGGCGAAGGCAGGGCACCGAACGGGAGATACATCAGCTCGCCGTCGGCGACCACCAGCAGGCGTTTGCCTTTGAGCTGCGAAGCGACGGGGCCGAGTAACATCCGGCTGAAGGCCGGGGCCTCGCGCCAGTACTCGGTCGTCGCGTCTTTCAGGCGGGCGTGGCGCGCAGCGGCCGTTTCGTTCGGCAGGGGCTTGCCCTTCGACAAAAGCTCCTTGAGGCGTCGCGCCGCAGCCTCGATCTCTCGGCGCGGCGGCAGCGCGTGTCCCGAAACCCCGCCTGCGGACAGTGCCCAGACATAGCTCCTCTCCTCACCCAGGAAGAACTCCAACAGGAGCGTGTCGGCGTCGAGCATTCGCTGGACTTCCGCCGCACCGAGCGGCTTCGGGAACATCAGCGCGGCGTAGCGCGGGTGGGCAGACTTGACCTGCGCCTCCAGGCGGTCTCGCGCTACGTCGAGCTTCTGCGACTCACGGTCGAGCACCGCGACGACCTCCGCCCCTTTCTTCTCCGCTATGGCCTCGGTGCGCCGCCTGAGCGTGGCCCGCATCTCGAGCAGGAGCAGGCGGCGTTTTTCGACCAGCGCCGTCAGCGAAGGGTCTGCGCCGGCGACCTCCCCGATACGCGCGTCGGAGAGCAGGTCGAGCAGGCTGCGCGCACGCGCACGCTCGCTCGCCTCAAAGGCAGCTACGGCCTGCGCCTCGCCGCCATGCATCAACAGGTCTATGTAGAGTTCGTAGTAGCCGACCTTCGTGGCGAAGTAGGAGGCGCGCAGTTGCCGGTTGGTGATGTTGGAGCGAAGTGGCTCAACCAGTTCGAGCGCGGCTTCGGTCTGCTTGAGGGCGACCTCGTGGTTCCCGCGTTTGCGCTCGACGCGGGCTGCGCCGAAGAGCGCCAGCGCCTCGCCCTCACGCTCCGCGAAGGAGTGCCAGAGTTCGCGCGCGCGCGCGAACTTTTGCAGCGCGTCATCCGGCCTGCCCAGTGCCGCATACGCGTCGCCCATCTTTGTAAGCGTCCGAGCCTGCCCTTGCAAGTCCTCCTGCTGAAGCTTGAGTGCCTCCTGATATTTATCCAGAGCCGTCTGGTACTCGCCCAGAGCCTCGTAAGCCATGCCCATCACGGTCAGCGTCTGCGCCTGCCTCGGGTCTTTCACAGACTCCAGGAGCGGCAATGCGAGTTGGCACTGCTCCAGCGCGAGCCGCGGCTCGCCCGCCTGCACGTGGGCGTAGGCCATCTGCGTGCGCGTCATGCCGTGCCCGCGCGCAGTTTCGCGCCGCGCAAGGGACTGCCGCAGGTAGTCCTGCGCCTTGTCGAAGTCGCCGAAGATGATGTAGGCGTAACCGATGTTGTAGAGCGTGGAGGCCCGCATCTCTCGGATAGTCGCGCGTTGCCCCTCATCGACGGCCTCGCCGGCGTCGTAATTGGCGAGAGCCAAGTCGTAATATTCGAGCGCCTTCTGCCATTCACCGAAGTCGTCGTGGAGTTTGCCGAGGTTGTTCTGCGTGTTCCCCTTACGCGCCAGGTCGCCAGTCGCTTCCCATCCTTTGATGGCCTCCTCGTAGTAGGCCATCGCCTCCTGCGGCTTCAGCAAATTGTCTGCGGTGCCTCCCAACATGTTGAGCGTGCGTGCCTCTTCGTGGCGGTCGCCCTCGGCCCGGAAAAGTTCGAGCGCCGGGCGGAGGTACTCCACCGCCTTGGACATCTCCCACCGTCTCATGTACGAGAGACCGATGCCGCTGAGCGCGGCGGCCTCCCCGCGCTGGTTCCGCGCCTGCCGGAAAAGTTCGAGCGCCCGCTCGAACTTCTTCACCGCCTCAAGCGGGTCTTTCAGCTCGCGCTGGGCGACGCCGTAGTCTACGAGCGTGAAGGCCAACGATTGCGGGTCGGAGTCGCCCCTGCGCTGAAGCGCGAGTTCGTAATAACGGCGGCTCTCGTCAAAGTTGTTCATCGCGCGGTAGGTCTGCGCGATGAAGTGCAGGGTGTTGGCAACTTCAAAGTTGTCTTGCAGCTCTTCCCAGAGCGCGAGCGCCGCTTGGTACTCGGCCAGGGCCGCGCGGCGCGCGTCATCCTGTTCGAGCAGTTGCAGCCGTCGGCCTTCGGCCAGCCGCCGGGCCGCCGCCAGCCGCTTTTCGTCAAGCGGGCTTCGCGCACGCGCCTCCTCGAAGCGTATGACGTAGCGACCCGCGGCAGCCCACTTACTCACGGGGTGGACTTCGACTGTGTACCCGGCAGCCGCATCCGACGCGAACGTGACGAAGACGGGACTCGACGACCCGGCAGGGTTCCCGAACTTTATGGGCAGTCCCCCGTCGGGCGGAGCGACCGCGACGAGGAGATCAACCCCGCGCCGTTCGATGACGAGGCGCGCGCACTGCCCTGCCTCCAGCGACACACGAAACACCTGAACCTCGCCGCCCCTGATCTCGCGCTCCGACGCCTCGCCCGGCCTGAGCGTGCGCGTCGCATTGAGTGGTGCGGCGGCGGTGCCGTTCGCCGGCGCGCCCGATGACTGCCCGCGCGCCGCCGGGACCACACCGAGGACGAGGAGGAGCAGCCAAGCGACGCAAGAGGCAAACATCAATAAAGGATACCTGAGTATGTTGCGAAGATGGACAGTTAGGCGTAGAGGAGCGGAGTAGGTTGAGGCTGGGGGCATATCACGCTCCGGGCGACAGTGTGTTACTAATTCGAGTGACAAACCGGTGTCGGCCGCGCGCAGTCGAACGCGACCGACTCCCCGGCGAATCCGTCGAGGAGGACTGCCTCCTCCCGCACCGCACAAAACAGCCGTACGGTTAACATCGAGATGCGACACGAGGACACTATACGCGCAAAAGATTGTCGGGATAATGGCTCTTCGCAGAAGCAGCCGAAGCTGGCATGTGACGCCGCCGAGGCTCCAAGTGTACGCGGATTCTAAGTGCGCGCAAGGGGCAAGTCAATAAATTAAAAGTTGACTACCCACAGCGAACGCCACGCGGAGCATCATCACCATTCGCCACAGCCGGCTCAAGACTGGGCGGCACCGGACACACGCCACTGGCCTGCACCCGCCGCCGCCCCGGCTCAACCTGCGCGTCCACGCAGTCGCCGCTGGCGTGATGCCTAAAAGCCGCCAGGCTTCTCCGCCGTCCATTCACCGCTCTCGTCCGCGTCCGTCAGGTCGTCATCCTTATTCTTGTCCCTCTTCTGGTCCTGTCCGTCGAGCGGGGCGGGCTTGTCCTTTCTCGTGAACGAGCCGTTGGCGATTTTAAAGCCGCCGCCCGCGACCGCTTGAATGGTGCCCGTGTAGGTGTAGTCTTTCTTCTTTTTCACGTCCTCCCGCTCGAACTTGAGAGTGCCGCCCACCCCGCCGCAATTCACCTTCGTCAACGTTGACGTGTTTCCGTCCTTATCAACGTGCGTTCCTTCGAAGGTGCCGTCCGCCTTCTTCCTGATCTCGAACTTTCCGTCGCCCTCCTCGGGTTTACCGTTCGGTTTCAGCTTTGAATTTATCCAGATGTCCGTGCCCTGACACACAGTGTTCGTCATGTTGATCTCCTTCTTCTCGTCCGTCCCTTTCAGGCGGTCTGACAAATCCTTTGAAGTCGCTGCCAGCTTCTCCAACCTGGCGCGGTGATGATCGAAAGCTTCTCTGAAACCCTGCTCGATGATCTCCTCCTCGCTGAGAGGCTGCGCGTCGGAATCCGACGGTTGCGTTCCTTTCAACTCGGCCTTCAGCCGTTCGGAGGCGGCGCTGTAATGCCGCCTGACGATGGAGCCGATAACCTCCTCCTGCGTCGGAAGCAAATTCGCCTCGCCGGAATCGAGCGTCGTGTATTCGACGTGAGAATCCGTCACTTTCAGGTCGGCAGGCGTTTCGACGTGAAGCATCTCGGCGATCTCGAAGGGCGTCGCGACCTTGTCTAGGTAGAGGCGAGCGACCCGCCCCCACCGCACGCGGTCGCTGCCCCTCTCCTCCATTACGCCGGGGTGCGTGACAACCCACGCCAGCATCTCTTCCGCGATCTGTCGGCGCTTTTCGAGCGGCGCAAGGTAGTGCGTGAGGTTCCTGTAGAACTGCCCGAGCAGGTCGAACTCGGAGCTACTGGCCGCGCCGTTAGATAATCCTTCCAAGTTCATGTTGAGAAAATGGTGCCAGCTGGAGTCGGCCACTATTCGCCCGATGTTGTGCGGGTCCCCGTCGTAGACGGCGAGGACGGGGATGGCGCGGTTCACACTCGCGCGCCTGTCAAACCCAAGGGCGACGATGATCGGTCGCGGGCGCTTCTTCTCCCCGTCCGGCTCATCGGCGGGAGGCCAGTCGGCGCTCAGTGACGCAGGGACGATAACCGCGCCCTCGTGCGGGTGATCAGGTAGAACGTCTATCGTCTTGTCTTGACCGTTTTCGTCTCTGCCCCAGAAGAGACGGTGGGGCAGATGCCCGGCAGCGCCCGCGGCGAAGTTGAACAGCGCGAGTTTCTGCGGCGTGGGGTCCATCTCGGGAAGCGTGGCGGGTATCGGCGCGGCTTCCGCTATCGTGCTGACGGAAGTATCGTCGTCCTTGACGGTGGGCGGGCCGTCCCACTTACGCAGGTCCTTCGCCCGCGGGACGTGAGACCCGATGGCCTTCCCCAGGCAGATAAATGTCTCGACGGGGTCGTTTTCGCTCCCGGTGGGGCGGTGGTTGGCGTGGTCGCCGGAGATGAGCACCCCGAGGCGGTGGTCGTCCATCCGTTTCTCCAACGCCTTCACCTCGTCTTCCTCAAGTTCGTTTCTGTTGGAGCCGAAGGTGTCGAACGTTGCACCGGCCTTATTCTGGTAGAACCCGAAGAACCAGACCTGGTCAAAGTCCTTCAGAAGTGTCTCGTCGATCTTTATGGGCGTGGGAGCTAGGCCGACCTGGGCATCCTGATACCTGTCGACGACGCTCAGCTTGAACTCGACGAAATTTGATTTCTTAGCCTCTAAAATGCCCCGCAGCTTGGTGACTCCCCATAAGCCGTCACCCGCGATTTTCGAGACATCCGTGTAGATCAAGATTTTAATTTCTGTCATGGCAGTTGCTCCCTGCAAGAACTCGCGCGTTACTTTGGCCTTGCTTCGCATTACCTTCCCTAATAACTCATGGTGAGAGTGGAAAAAGATTTCGTCCTTGCGCGGAGCGGCGGGCCTCCCCACTTCGACAGAGACTTTTAATTGCAGGAACGAAGTGACGCCACTCGAGGGACTTTGACACCATCATCAACCGAGTTCAACGAAGCATAAGGAGGAAGAGCAGAACATGTTATGTCCCACCTCTTTCATAACTCAAGACTCTTCATCATACTTCAGGAAATTAACGGCGTTCTGGTCCAGATTCTCCTGGCCGTGGTCGTATCAAGAGACGCGCAGCATGATGAGCATCAACGCATAGCCGCGCGGGTTGCGTTGCAAAGATTATTTTCAAGCGCGGAAGTGGTTAGAGTACCCTTCGCTAAGCAGCGGCCCCGAACAGCTAAGCAACGAACGTCGCCTGCGCTTGCGCGTCATTCCCTGCTAATCTTTTGACCAGTCCTTTGCTCATCATGTGCATCGCTTCAATGCCTTCAAGTGTCCGCTCCGCTGTGTGAAAGCTCTTGAAGCACTGCGACGCTCGCACCTTCTTTTTAATGTATGCGGACTTCCGTTACTAAAATATTCAGCCCTACCAAAACGTAAAACATTTTCGCTTATCCAGTTATGTTGAGGATACAAAACTTCAAATGAAGGGTCTAGCCAGTCTCCTGAAAATAAATGATCATCAGATAGGAAGGTTTCAGTGCGTTTCAAGACGTTAAAGCGAACCTCATGAGATATAGCCGGAATATGCGGTCTATCTTTATTACCCGCAAGAGAAACGGTGTAAGTTTTTCCGGGTGAAGAAGTGGTCAGAAAGACATGAGGCTGGGCAATAGCTTGATAGAGAAAAAGAGAGGCAAATAGCGTCCCTACCAATGTACCTACAAGCGTGACCGATCTAAGTATGGACTTAAAACTACATATACACATATCTCCTCATTGATGGATTGTAAACATAGTATTCGAAAGAACTCTACTTACAGAGTTCTGACGTCAAACTATTTTTCAATCTGTTTGGGTCGTTGGGCGTCTTACCAGAAAGAAAATTCTAGATATGGTCTCCAACAGTCCATCCTGCCTTATTGCCTGCTACTTCCGCTGAACCTTGCTGCGTTCCAGATAATCTTTGCGCGTGATCGTACGCATCAGCAATCCCCCCAAAGATCATGCCCTGCCACCCTACAAGTTTTGCACCACCTTGCCCTAAGATATGCCCATAGACTCCAGCACCTTGCCCTCCACTAATCAACTCTTCTTTGAACCCTGAAAATCCGTTATTGATATGCCTTGCATAACCATTAAAAGCGAGATCCATCATTCTTCCTCCAAGGAATGTCGCTTTTGAGCTGTTATAAAGCACTTGTTTGCTGGCTTCGATAGCTGAGTTCACCAGATAATTAACAAACTCCGTACAGCTATCAAAGGGCAAGGGTTCTTGATTCTCTGTATTCCCTGATCCCCCTCCAACCCCATCACCCACATCCGTCGGGCCGCGCCTGCCGGTGTCGCCGTTACCCACAGTCACACAGATAGTGATGTCCCCACCTATTTGTGGCCCAGTCGGATTACCATGACCATCTGTGGGAAACCAGCCGTAATTCTGACAGCGAACCTCTGCTAAATTCAGCCCCAATGGGTCAACGAAGTTAACCGGGTCGTTCTGCACATAAGCATAACGATTCAGCGATTGTGGGTCTGACATGTCGTAGCTGCCATCGTAAGGGTCGGGCTGATCAAAGCGCATCCACCCGCCATGATAGTTGCGAAACATCGCCTGGTCGTTGTGATTGCCGTCCCGCTCATAACTGGTGTACTTGCGTGGTTGCCGCCCCTGCTGCCAACTCCTGGCGGTCTCTCCGCCCCACGGGTCTAAGTCCACCACCGCCTGCAACGCTCCGTAGAAGTCCGTCAATCGCTGGCTCTTCGTCACCGGGTCTTGATGCACCCACTTCGGCACTCCCCCCGACTGAATCAACAGCAGTTGCCCGTTCAGGTAGACGTAGCCTCGCTGCCAGGTGCCCTGCCAGTCCACCTCCGCCACCACCTGCCCGCCCAGCACACTGGAACGCAGGTAATAGACGGGCGTGCCGTTATCTACTTTCTTGACTCTGAGGCCGTCGCCGTCATAAGCCTGCTGCAAGCTGTAGCTGGGATAGCCGCCCCAGTAGGGCGGGTACTGCGCGGCGTCGGCCTGCTGCCCTTGAGCGTTGTAGGTGTAATGCCCGCCGTCGTCCCTCAGATTACCCGCCGGGTCGTAATCGAGGTTGGTTTGCTTGTTGTCGGCGAAGTAGAAGGTCTGGTTGAGGTAGGAGCCGAGGATGCCGCCCCACCCTTCGCGCTCCTTGATGTTGCCCCACACGTCGTAGGCCGTGCGCTGCGAGTAGGGGCCGTCGCCGTCGGTCGGACTGTACGGCTCGCTCGCGTGCATGCGCGCCTCCCGGCCGCTGTGCGCGTGCCGCAACCGCCCCACCTGATCATAATCGTAGGAGCGGTCGAGCGTCGGGTCACTGGCCGACACCCCTTGCTGGTTGAGGCTGCTGATGTTTTTGGCATAGGTCACACGGTGCGAGTTCTCCATGAACTTATCGTAGCGGTACTCCCACCCGAGCACGCCCGCGACGTTCCACGTCTTCACACGTAGGCGCTCGTCATAAGTGAGGGCGAGCGTCTTGTTGTTGCCGTAGGTCAGCCCCTTCATCCCGCCGAAGGCGCGATACCTCAGGTTCAACGCGTAGTCCGGCACGCCCATGTAGGTCGCATACCCCTGCGCGTTCGTTCCGCGCACGTCCGTCGTCCGCCCGTTCGCGTCGTAGGTGTAGGCCACCTCCGCCCCGAACGGGTTCGTCAGGCGCGTCAACTGCCCGGCCTTGTTGTACTCGTATTTGATGCGCCGCTTAACCGTGCCGAAGTCCGTTAAGTTGATCTCCTCATAGTCCATTCGCGACAACCCGTCGTAGTGATAATCAGTCACCTGCACGCCGTTCGTCATCTTCGTGCGGTTGCCCGCCTCGTCGTATTCGAAGCTGGCGTTTGTGGTCGCCGCCACGGGTGATCCCGCCGGGATGGTGTAGTTGATGTTCTTCACCAGATGCCGGTTGTAGTAGACGAACGCGGTCGTCACGTTGCGCGCATCCGTCGCGCTCAGCGTCGTGTCGTCCCGGTTGTAGAGATAGGTGGTCGTCCCCTGCTCGGGTGTCGTGCGTTTCCAGAGACGCCCGTGGCCGTCGTATTCCAGTGTGCGCACTTGCCCCTGCTGGTTGACCTGCGTGATCTGGTCGCGCGCGTTGTAGTCATAGGTCGTGGTTGAATAGATTGTCTGCCCGTCCCAGTTCATCTCCTCGACCTTCTTCAGCCTCCCGAAGATGTCTTTGGAGAGCACGCGCCTGCGCCCGCGCTCATCCCTGAAGGTCACGACCTCCCCGCCCGCGCATCCGCACCTGCTGTAGGTCAACTCCTTCGTGTTGCCGAGCGTCTGCCCGGCGACGGCCGGAAAGACGGTTAACGTTGGGCGTCCCTTCCAGTCGTAAGCCTGTTTCGTCCAGCGGTACCCCCCGGCGCCGTTCACGAACTGATCGTCGCCGGCGGGCGTGCCGTCGCCGTATATCTCGGTCGGGTTCGACTGCTCCACCGCGCGCCCGAGCGCGTCGTACTTCGTCTGGGTCGCCAGGTAACCGCCCGTGCTGTTCGGGTGGCTCGCCACGAAGAGATACACCTCTCCCGCCCCGTTCGTGATCGTGTTCGTGTAGGCTTCGCCGGTCTCGGTCGGGGTGTAGCTGCGTGTATGTCCATAGTTCGGGTCGTACTCGTAGCGTGTGTAAAAGTCGTTGACCGTGTTCGTCACGCGCAACACCCTGCCCGCGTCGTCGTAATGAGTCTTTTGCGCCGCGCCCTTCGGATCGGCCGTGGTGTACACTGCTCCTAAAGCGTAGTTGTACTGCGCGGTCGAGTTATAGCCGTCGGGGTCTGTGACCGTCGTCGGGAAGGCGCGCGTGTTGGGCATGTTCGCCCCCTGCGAGTAGTTGTCCGCGTAGCTGATGGTGGTTTGGTGGTTTTCCCCGTCCTTTGCCCATACGACGTTGCCCGCCGTATCGTAGCCCGTCGAAGTGGTCGACATCTTTGTCGTGTCGAAGGGCGCGGTCGCATCGAAACGGTAGACGGCCGTCAAATTGCCGCGCCCGGCCACGACTCCCGCGCCGTAGGCCGCGCCTTCGTGCTGCGAGACCGTGCCCGCGTTCTCCAGCGCGTGCGTGTCGTAATCGTAGGTTGTGCGCGCCACCATCTGGTAGCCCGCCGGGACATCATAAACCTCCTGAGCACTCTTCAGGCCGATGATACGTTTGTCGAGGTAGACGGAACTCAGGTTGTAAGCGAAGTTCGTCTGGCGCACGAGTGTTTGCGCGTCCGCGCCGTACTCGTAGATGATCGAAGGCAGGCTGTAAGAGCCGTAATCGATTCTGGTGCGCTTGGGCGTCATGTTCGGGTCAGAGACGTTACGTTCCACGGGGCGCGGATTCTTCGCATAACTTAAAGTGGTGTTGTCCTGCGTCCAGTCGGTCTGCACCGTCCGCACAAGGGTCGCGGCCCCGTTTACTACCTGCTCGTAAGTCTCTTCCAAACGCGGCAGCCCCGTGTCCCAGCCCGTCGCATGCGCGTAGACCCTGGTGACGATCTGCTTCGGCGTGTTGTCCTTGTCGTAGAAGACGGGCGAGGTGATGGTCGTGCGCGTTCCCGTGTGCTGCGGGTTGTTCGCCGGCCAGGTGATATTCTCAGCCACCCCGTAGTTCGTCACGGCCTCCTGATTATTGTTCCATTCGGTCGCCCAGTCGCGCCGCTCGGTGATGCGCGGGCAGTCCGAGTGCGCTGTCGCACTGTTCGGGAAGGTGTAGAAGGTGTAATTGAGGAGGCGACTGCCGGGGCCGGGGCCGTATTGCGAGATACGTTTGACCATACCCCACCCGGCATCATATTCGAATTGGAAGGAAGACTTGTTCTGCAAGTCCACGCGCGAGAGCACCGGGATGGCGCTCGTCGGGGCGACGACGTTCAAATTGGGGAAATTAGGTTGGAGCGTGACGGTGCCGTAATAGAATCTCGCCCACTCGTGCGTCTCGTTGCTGACAACTCCCGCCGGAGTCTCTCGCTGCCATGCCTGCGTGATGGTTTCCAGATACCCGAGCGTGTTGTAGTTAAAAGTGATGGTGCGCCCGAGCGTGTCCACAACTGATCCCACACGACCCAGCGCCGGATCGTTGTTGAGGCCGCCGTAATTGATCGTGATGAAGTTGCCGTTGCGATCCTTGATCTGCGTGGCGCGATACTCATTCACCGCCGTGTAATAGACGAAGGTGAGTTGCGTACCGTCCGAAGTGCGCACCAGAGCCGGCCCGCCCGTGTTGCTCCCCGTCAGGTGGGTGTACGTGCCGTCGGCGGATTCATAGTTGTTCGTTCCGGGTATCTGTTGCATCGACACGCGACCGCCCGAAGAGGTGATCATCGTGTAGGCGTAAGCGCCCGTGTCGGAGTTGTAATGGATGGGTTGCAACGTGGGGAAGCCGAGGTGGAAGCCGGGGCCCGGAAAGCCGTGATCGGCGTTGTACTGCAACGTGTTGCCCTGTTTCGTCCAGACAAGGGAGTTGTAATAAAGCGCGATGTTGAGATCGTGCCCGGCACGACCCGCAAGACTCAAGAGCGGCGTGCTCCAGTTGAAGTTGCGCGAGCCGGGATCGACCCCCTCCGTCGCCCCCGTGCGGTTCCCCGGCAGGTTGCGCGCCGTGCCGAAGTAAGGGTCGCTGCCGCCCGCCCCGCCAATCGAGTAGCTATCACAATCAACGTCGCAGGCGGGCAACGAGTTCGACTGGATGAAGGGGCGAGCTTGAGGCTCGACCGCTCCGCGCCGGCGCACCTCGTCCTGATTCAGGAAGTTTGGGGGTGCGTCCTTCGTCGGCGCGCTCGCCTGAGCGTCGAAACTGCCGCCGGGGCCGCGCCCGCCGGGGCCGAAGCCCGGCGCGCCTGGCCGGGGGCTGGGGCCATGCCACCCGCTGTTGCCCGCTCCGTTGTTGCCGCCTACGTTGTTGCCGCCGTTGCCGTTATTACCGCTGCCGGTGCCGGTGCCGCCGCCTGAGGCCCCGCTTCCTATGCCGCTGGCCTTATTCAGCGCGCCCGCCGCCTGCGCCACGCCCCCGGACGCGACTTTGCCGCTCAGCCCGCCGACCTGACGTGTTCCCGTCACGATACTCGCACGCGTGTCGGCCACGTTCAGCCGTGGATACGCAGTTCGGATGAGTCCGGCGATGCCGCTCACGAGGGGCGCGGCGGCCGACGTTCCCGTCATCGAATGATAGTCGCCGCCCATGCGGGTCGTCAGGATGTTCACGCCCGGCGCGGCGACGGAGATGAGATTCGGAAGGTCGTAAGCGGCCGGATAGTAAGGCTGGCTGTCAATGTTACGCCCGTTATTGCCCGCCGAGCAGACCACTACGACGCCGCGCACCGCGGCACGCTCAAGCGCGTCCCGCAAAGCCAGAGAATGAGTATCCAGCCCCCAGGAGATATTGATGACCTGCGCGCCGTGCGCCACCGCGTAATCAATCGCCTCGACCGCATCGGCCACATCGCCTGTTCCCGTCCCGTCGAGCACGCGCAGGCTCATCAACCTCGCCCGCCACATGACGCCCGTCGTCCCTTCGACGTTGTTGCCTTCGGCCGCGATGATGCCCGCTATGGAAGTGCCGTGTCCCTGCTCATCTTTGATTTGATTGCCGTCCGTCACCCAGTCCCAGCCGTGGAGGTCGTCCGCATATCCGTCTCGATCATCGTCGCGGTCGTTGGCTCGCTCGGCCGGATTCGCCCACCCGTTACGCGCGAGGTCGGGGTGTGTGAAGTCAACGCCGCTGTCGATGACCGCGATGACTGTCGCCGTTGATCCCGTTGTTCGCTCCCACACCGGAGGCGCACCAATGTCCGCGCCCTGCTGACCAGTTGACGGGAACACCTGGTCGCTATTTTGCGCAAAATTTAGGTCTTTTGGTTATCGGACTCCAGCCGTAGAGTAAGATTCTCGGTAACTGTTCAGGTGGCAGACCTCAACATTAGCTATTCTTATTTCTCCTGACCCACACTCATTTCATTTTGGTAGGCCAACTGTATGAGGCTCTAGCGGCGAAGGGCGGGCATGATTGTCGTTCCGGCAAAGACACTTTTGATTGTTTCCATCACACCCCGTCCTTGCTTCTTCATCGTCGCCACATAACTCCGCAGCCGACAGAACTCTTGAGCCCCAACACTGGTCCGGAAACAGCCACTGATCTTCTGTTTCACTTTTATCATCCGCAGGTCACGCTCTGACCCGTTATTGTCAAAGGGTACCGAGAAGTCGTGCATGAAGAGCAGGATGTCCGCTCGTATAGCCTCCATCCGACCGGCCAGCTTTCTCCCCGCCGCTCTGATCACGGATTCCGCTGCTGGTGGCTTCTTCGTCCGCCCTTTCTTCCGCCGCAACGTCCCATACAGCTTCGTCCCTACTTCGATGCTCTCATCATACTTTCGCAGGAACTCCGCCTTCCGGCACGGCGCGAGTTTTTTCCTCCCGCTCTCACGCGCTTTGTCGACCACGACTTTGATCTCCAGCAGCAACGCTTTCATCGCCACCGCCCACTGCGGCCGACTCGTCTCGATGACATAGTTCAACTCACGCAGGATGTGTGCGTTGCACTGAGCATGACGACACTGCCCGTACCGGTCGTATGAACTAAAACCGTCATGCACGGCCACCCTCTGGTACTGTGGCAGGATGTCGATCTCAGTGATGGCTGGCGTGCCTCTTCTGTTGTCATGGACCAAGAGCGTGAGGTTGTCAGTCGCCGAGACATGTACCCAGTCCTGCCGCCCCTTACCGCGCAAGGAAGTCTCATCTACTCCGATGACTGACGACTTCCTCAACCCTTCTTTGATCAGCATCATTGGTTCGACCAGTTCACCGGCACACCTCCTCAGCAAGGTCGCTCACGTACCCGGCGAGAGATGGCAGTTGAAGAGATCATTCATCGCCTCCGCACACCGGTCGTAAGGAAGCAGTTGGTAACCCATCAGATAGGCGGCCACCGACCTGACTCCGGCTCCGTATTGCACCGGCGCCTGCACCCCGGCAGGAAACTCCGCTTTGTTCTGCGTCCCACATCGGCCACAGACTTTCGTCGGCGCTTGATGCTCGGTGACTTCCACCTACTGCGGGGGCAGATCATGAACTTGGCGACGCTCGCTTCCCTTGACCACACTTTCGCTCAGAGATGAGCCGCACAGGGAGCATGACTCCAGCGCATGGATGACAAGGCGCTCCGGCTGCTCAACGAACCCTCGCGTCTGGCCGGGATGACCAACTTGACCACCCGGCTTCCTGCCGCTCTTTTCCCGTCAGCTTCTTGTCCGCTTCTTGTGCGGGTCTGTCGAAGGCGGCTGACTGGAGTTCTGTGAGTTCTTCATCACCGTGGCGAGATGCGCTTCCCGAGCCTGCCGCGTCTGCTGCCGAGCTTCCTTGAGTTCTTGGTTGAGTTCCTTGACCGTCAGGTTGAGTTGGTGGACTTGCCGGACTTTGCTCGCCAGTTCCGCTTCGAGACGATTGATGCGTCCCGTCAGTTGCTCGATCTTCTGGAGGCGCGCCACAGTCGCAGAGGCGACGAGCTGATGCACGCGCTCGTCCTCGACCTCGACCATCTCGTAGAGCTGACGGATGGTGGTCTCCACCGCCTCAATCCCTTGCCCGTAGATGGCTCTGACCTCTCGCTTCCTTAACACGACACTCCCCGCCGCAACCGCACTGATGATAAAATTAGCCGCAAAGTAGCGGTTGCGGGTAGAGGAAGTATTCCTTTTTCGTGCTCTTTATCCGGCTGTTCCGGCCTGCCCCGCTCTGGCCAAAACTATGGACTACACTTCCATCATTGATGAGTTGCGTTCGGCTTCCCTCTTCGATCTCTTTCGCTTACAGGCGGCTCTCAATCTACAGTTGGAAGACCCTCAGCGGATCGAGCAAGTCAGGAGGAGGTTGCGTCCGGGCATGCCTATCAGCTACTTCGATGAGGCACAGAATCGCCTCATTGAGGCGACCGTCCGAGAGTTGCGCCGAACCCGCTTGTTAGTCGAAAACCGGCATGACCAAAAACTCTGGTCGATCCCGTTCGGTGCGGTCAATGTTGATGGGGTCGAGACTGACATCAGAGCCGCCGTCGCACAACAGCCGGCGCTATCGCGCAGTCGGCTCAAGGTCGGGGATGCGGTCGGCTTTCGCGACCGGCAGAATCAGGACAAGTATGGTCAGGTGCTAGCGCTGAATCCGAAAACTGCAACGATCTTGACGGATGACCAACAGAGATGGCGGGTCGCTTATCAGTTCCTGTTCCCGGTTATTGACAGTGCTGAATAAGAAGACCTGAATAGCCGCGATGAAGCGTTGCTTCTCCAGCGACGATGAAAGTGTACCTTCTAATGGAACCAACAGCTTAGAGGACACTTTCATAGCAGTAACATTTTCTTAGGCTACACCCTTAGCGAGTAGAGACTTGAAACTAACCGGCATGGGCGAGGGTTGAGAGTGCAGGCAATTAGAAGAAGCAGTCTGGCCTAATTCTCACCGTGTAATAATCTCCTGACCCGATGGTGACTATCCATAATACTTTCCTTGGCCTGTATGATTGTCAGGCGGGCAGCCTATCAAGAGAGTTCGTTCCCGCCGTTAGAATTATTTAGACGGTACAGCATCCAGTAAAGTCCGCGGCGTCGCAGCAAATCTTCATGTGCGCCGACCTCGCGGATTTCACCCCGATGCATGACGATGATTTTATCGACCGATCTGACGGTCGAGAGGCGATGCGCGATGATGATCGAAGTCCGCCCCTGCATCGAACGTTCGACAGCGCCGTGGAGCAGGGCTTCCGTCTCCGCGTCGATTGAGCTTGAGGCCTCGTCCATGATGAGTATGCGCGGTTCGAAGGCGAGCGCCCGAGCGAGGCTGATGAGTTGCTTCTGTCCGACCGACAGACCCGACCCGCGTTCGCGCAGCTCGCTCGCGTATCCTGCGCTGAGCCGCTCGATGAAGCCGTCGGCGTTGACCTTGCGCGCCGCCTCGCGTAGTTGCGCGTCGGTAATTTTCCCATTGCCCAGCCTGATGTTCCCGGAGATGTCGCGCGAGAAGAGAAAGCCGTCCTGCGGCACGACGGCGAAGTTTGAGCGTAGTTCTTCGAGGCCGAGTTCTTGCAGATCAACTCCGTCGAGAAGAATTTGCCCGCGTTGCACATCGTAGAAGCGGAGCAGGAGGCTTACGAGCGTTGTCTTCCCCGCCCCCGTGTGCCCGACGAACGCGACACGCTCGCCCGGCTCGATGACGAAAGAAACGTCCTTCAACACCCAGTCCTGATCGCGATACGCGAACCAGACGTTGCGAAACTCTATCCGCCCACACGTCTCGACGGCATGCCGACGGCGGGCTGGCTGTTCGGCCGCGGCGGGTTCGGCCAGCACCCCGAAGACCCTCTCCGTGGCGGCCATCGCCGACTGCCAGATGTTGTATTTCTCGCTGACAGCGCCGACCGGCTCATAGAACATTTCGACGAGTTGAACGAACGCGACGACGGTGCCAAGCGTCGCCAAGCCCTGAATGACCTGTCCCCCGCCGTACCAGATGATGAGTGCGATGCCGCCAGCCGCGATGATCTCGACGGCGGGGTAGAGCACGGCGTGGTAGAAGGCCGTATCGAGGTTGGCGCGGCGATTGTCAGCGGCGAGAGCCTTGAAATTCTCCAGCTCGCGCTCCTCGTGGTTGAATAGCTGCACGACCGACATGCCGGTGACGTGCTCCTGCAAGAAACTGTTGATGTTTGCGACGCAGTTGCGCGAACGGCGGTAAGCCTGCCGGGAGCGTCGCCGGAACCATACGGTCAGCGCGACGAGGAGCGGGAGGATGGAGAAAGTGACGAGCGTCAGCCTCCAATTGGCGTAAAACATCCAGACGACGATGTAGAGAATCAGCGCCGCGTCGCCGATGATGGAGACGGCTGCCGAGGTGAGCATTTCGTTCAACGCCTCTACGTCGCTCGTCAGGCGCGTCATCAGCCGACCGACCGGGTGGCGGTCGAAGTACGACATCGGCAGCCGATGCAGGTGCGCGAAGACCTCGTTGCGCAGATCGTACATGATGAACTGCCCCATGCGTTGCATAAGGGCCAGCTCAGCGTAAGCGATTAGCGCCGCCGCCAGTTGGGCGATCAGGTACACCACCGCGATGAAGCCAATACCGCTCCTCGCGTCGCCACCGAAACCGAGTTGTTCGGCGCCCTGCTTCACCAAGAGAGTAAAACCGGACGGCGGGCGCGAAGGGTCGGGGACGATATACAGGTCTACGGCGGCACTGACGAGCGTTGGCCCCGCCACGGCGAGCGGCGCGCCCATTACCGTCAGCACGAGCGCCGCCAGCACGTAACGCTTGTATGGCGCCAGATAACGGGCCAGCCGCCACATCAGGCGCGCGTCGCCTGTCTTACCGAATTCTTCTTCGTGTGGTTCGGGTATGGGCATAGCTGAACAGCGCCTCGTCGGCCGCATGAGAGGGACGCGACTGCCTCTCACTCAATTCGTCGCGAGCTTTTCCTCCAGCAGTTGTCTCGCGTACAGGCGCGCGTAAGACCCACCTCTGGCGATTAACTCGTCGTGCGTGCCGAGTTCGGCGATGCGCTGCTCTTCGAGCAGGACGATCAAGTCTGCGTTCTTGATGGTCGAGAGACGGTGCGAGCTGATGAGGTTTGTCTGCCCACGCCTGACGCGCCGAAGGTGAGATAAGATTTTCGCCTCGGTCTGCGTGTCGACGGAGGAGAGCGCATCGTCGAGAATAAGGATACGCGGCCTGCGTATCAGGGCGCGCGCGATGGCCGCGCGCTGCCTCTGCCCACCGGAGAGCGCGGCACCTCTCTCGCCGACGGGCGTCTCGAATCCACCGGGCAGTTCGGCGATGTCGTCCGCCAGCCCGGCTTCCAGAGCGGCCCGCCGGACATCATCCCTGCTCGCCCCAACTGTGCCCCACGCTATGTTTTCCGCGACCGTCAGGCTGAACAGAAACGTCTCCTGTGGGACGTAACCTATGGCCGTGCGCAGGATGTCGAGCGGGGTCTCTTCGGCATCGCGTCCGTCTATCAGTAGGCGTCCCGCGCCCGGCTCGTACATGCGTGGCACGAGGCTGAGGAGCGTAGACTTACCGGCTCCGACCCCGCCGACGAAGGCCACCGTCTGCCCCTGACGGATGTGCAGATTGATGTCTTTCAACACCGGCTCGGCTGCGCCGGGGTAGGCAAAGGTGAGATGGCGAAACTCTATCTCGCCCCTAATCTCATGATCGTGCTCACGCTGCCCGGCGGCGTTAGCGGCCGGCTCGGCCGACATAATTTCATCGATGCGCTCCAACGAGGCCATGCCGCGTTGAAAGAGATTGACGACCCAACCGAATTCGTGGAGGGGGAGTACGAGTGCCCCCAGATAGAGGGTGAACTGTACGAACTGCCCGACGCTGATCTCCTGGCGGAGCGTGAGCAGGCCGCCGTACCAGAACGCGCCCAAGAAGCCTGTGGCGACAAGGAAGCGCAGGGTCGGGTAATAGGCGGCCGTCATGTGTATAAGCTTCTCGTTGCGCCTGACCAGTTCGCGGTTGACGCGCCTGAAGTTCTCCACTTCGGCCTGCTCCTGCAAGAAGGCGCGGACGACGCGCACGCCTGCGAACGACTCCTGCGCCTGACTGGCGACGAGCGCGGCGCGCTCCTGCACGCGCCCTGACTCGTCGTGCATCTTCTTCGACATGATCCGCGTGGCGAGGGCGACGAGCGGCAGCGACACAAACGAGATGAGCGTAAGACGCCAACTGATCGATAGCATCATGGGTAGGGTCAACGCCACGGCGAAAATGGAACTGGTCGAGTACATGATGACCGCGCCGATGACCATGCGCACGGCCGCCAGGTCGCTCGTCGCGCGGGTCATCAAATCCCCCGTTCGGTGACGCTCGAAAAACTGGAGCGGAAGTCTCTGAAGGTGCTCGTAAAAATCTACCGACAGGTCGTATTCCAGATTACGCGCTGCACGCGCCATCAGCCGACGCTGCAAGAAGAAGAACGTCGAGCGCAGCAGCGCCACACCGAGCAACAGGCCGCTGTATCCCAACAACTTCGCGTGCGTGAGGCCGACCGCCAGCCCGTCGATGGCGTAGCGCAGGATCGCGGGGCCGGCCAGCGTCGCCAAGTTAGCCAGCAGCACGCACACGGCCGCGAAGGCGATGATGCCCTTCTGCGGCGAGGCGTAGCGCCACAGCCTCCTGCGCGGCGTCGGCTGACCTACCGGGTCAGGTCTCATGGCCGTTTGCCCTCCCACAGGACGGCACGACCGGCGGCGTCAGCGGTTCGCATGAGCGGCTCCGGCGGAGACGTTCGTCGGCTGATCGAAACCGATGGAGCAGCAATCATGCCCGGCCTCTATCTGCAACACATCGCCCGCCCTGACCGTCATCTCATGTTTGAGACACTGTATGGCCTGCTCCCAGTGTGTCGTCGAACCCGGCTCGTTAGAGATGGAAATCTCCTCGTCGAGCTGCATGTGGAACCAGAAGACGACGGCGTGGCAGGTGCCGTCGCGCGTGACCGGGACGGAGATCGTTTTACGCGATGGGAGGATCAACTCGCGCGCGAAGTCGAAGCGAAAGACTTCGAACGGCCCGGTCAGTGCTTCGTATGCGAAGGCGGCCAGCCGCACGGGGAAGTAATGCGGGGTCGCATACTGCCGCATCAGCCCTAGATCGAAGCCCGCGCACCTGTCCACGCTGTTCAATCCGCGCAGGCGCTTGCTCTCTACCAACATCGCGTAGACGCTGGCCGAGCGCGGGATGATGAGCGCATCTTCGGTCAGGAGGTTGGCTCTGGCGTGGGCGATGGAGGGGACGATTCCCTCGCCCAAGAGGCCACAATCGACCGTCTCGGTGACGAGCAGGTTGGCCCTCTGCGGCATGTCGCTGCCGACCACCAGGTCGGTAGACTTTTTACCCATGATTTGTATCTTGCCGGCGAAACCGTTGCGCGCGACCACCTCCCGCGCGAGTTCGGCGAGCGGCGCGACCATCTCGCAGGAGATGGTCTTGCCTGCCCTGGCTCTCGCCGCCATCATCGCGAGCAGCCCTGTACCCGACCCGATGTCAAGCACGAGCGAGTCGGCCGTGACGACCTTCGCGAGCGCCTTCTCGAAGGCTGCATTCCTCTGCTCGTCGTTGAGCATCTCGAAATGCCAGCGCGGGATAATGGTACATATGGCGTTGCTGCGACCGAGTTGCGCCTGATGGTTCTCTGGGTCGATGTAAAGCGCGGACTCGAAGCAGTCGAGCGCCGAGACGAACTGCTTGTTGTCGAGATGCGCTTCTCCCATCGAAACCAGTCGCGCGACCAGATCGCTGAGCCGTTCGGCTTTCGAAGTGTTGGCGCCTGCGGTGATGGGATTAGTAACCGCCGCCTGTGAGAGGCTGATCAGGTGATTACCCCGCAACGAACTCTCCTCTTCAACCATCGCTAGCGTCTCCTTTACGTTTGGCGGCGACACGGAAGTCGGTGCCGGCTCGCTATGCGCCTGCCGTACCCTGAGCACCCGAAGTATCTGTCGGCGAGTTATCGGGCTGTGCGAGGATGTTCTTTCTCGCCAGACGCGCCTCGGCGTGCGAGGCCACATCGAGCAACACGGTCACACGCCCGGCCCTGTAGATGAGCGGCACCCCTTGCCTGCGTAAGACCCGCTCGGGGTATTTGGTCTGGTGGGAGGAGCAGACCAGCGCGTTCTCTCCGGCGTTCCAGCAACCCAGATGCAACGGGCTACCGCGATGCGCGCAGCGATCTTGGAACATGACGCGGCTGCCGTCAGGGAACCGTAACAGAAAGTAAGAATCGTCTCCGGCCGCGACGAAATTGAACTTTTCGGGGTCGAAGGTTAAGACGAGCATGGCTGTTAGTCCTTGAGTTCGTAGACATGGTAAAGACATTCCGGCGAGACGCTCGACGCGCCGTGCAGACGGCCGCGCAGGACAACGATGCCTTCGCCAGCCTCAATCTGTATCGACCTGTCATGGCCTGCGACCAGTTCGAGTGTGCCCGACTCGACCAGCCAGAGGCTGTCGGCGTCGCAGGCGCGCGTGCTGATCGGGTCGCCCTTGCGTAGGACGGCGGTCGTTATCCTGCTCTCCGCGTCTTGGCTCAAGCCGCTTTGATGGATGCGGCTCGCGGCGGTTCGCTGCCCCTCCAAGTCGTCGGCCCATATGAGCTGTGCCATGAAGTCGTCGTCGGCCAGCGAGGTAATCGACTGCAACTCTTCCATCCCGCGGACGATTTCCGGGATCACCGAATCGCCGTACTTGGCAATGGCTGGGGCGACGACGTTCTCGGTCGCCATGCGTCCGTGATGCGCGTCGATGTGGTAATGCTCGTCGAAGTAATAGGTATCGACCCGGTTGCCAAAGACGGCGCGCAGCATCTCCGAAAATTTGCGGCAGGTGTGGGCGAACAAAGATTCGCCAACGGCGATGGCCCCGATGGCCCTGAAGAACTTGCTGTGGTCGCGACAGACGTAGTGGTAGTAATTGTTGAGCGCGAGCGAACCCGTCAGGTAAAAGTGCCAGTAGGCGTGCGCCTCGGTCGCGAGGCCGCAGGTCTCCAACGTGCTCTCGAAGAGCGTGCTGTGTTTCGCCTTGTGCACGCCGTAACCGTAGTCGTCAATCGCGATCTTAAACAGTTCCGACTGCACCAGGCCGAATTTGCCGAGCAGGTTGCGCGCCGACGAAGACGACTCGGTGAGGAAGTCTCCCGCGACCTGAATCAGCAGCGTGAGAGCCGCCTTTTCAGGGTCTAGCGAAGAGAGGACGGCGGAGAGGATGTCTATCTCGGAACGCTCGTGGTTCTCGATGAGGTGTCGCAGGTAAGACTCGACGGCGGCGGCAGACCATTTGCCGGAGATGTCTATCTCTTCTTCGAGAAAACCAAACAGGTGCGTTTCCAGCGTAGGCCGGATTAACTCGCCGAGCAGTTTGTTCTCGTTCGAGTAGAAGCTCTCGAAGTCGGCCCTCTTCGCCGCAAAGTCTTTCTCCGGCAGGAAGACAAAGTCTGTCTCGTAGACGTTGAATAACATGCGCTGCGCAGCCAGCGCGCTTGAGCCGAACGCCTCTTCCCTCTTCAGCGGCCTGCTGAAATCGTGCCGCGTGACGGCCTGCTGATCGATGGGACGGCGGTAAGGGTTATCAGAGATGATCCACTTATCGTGATAACCGAACAGCGGGTTGGCCGCGTAAAGCTGCATGTACCGCTTGATCTCTTCGGGCGCGATACCTGTGACGGCTGTGGGCGTCGAGGGGGCGTTGATTGCGGCCACGCCTCCGGCGGTCGAGTGGCTTTCGGCGGTGTTTGGCATGTGCAAGAACTCTCTCATGTCTGCGCTCCTGATAAACGGTTTCCGAATCGTACGAGGCACCCTTGCCGGAAAAGCGAAACAAGACATACGGCCGAGGCCGACGCCCGCAACGGCTTGTCGCGCGCGTGTCGGCCGGGGCATTAACTGAAGACACCTTTATCCGTAGCGCCCGCTGCGGCGAGCGCCGCTTCGATGCACATACCCAGACGCTCGGCCAGCACCCGTGCATGCGGCATGTTGATCATCGAGTAGTGGTCGCCGGGCGTGACGTGCAGTTCCATACCACCGGCGGCGAGCGCGCCCCAGCCGTCCGTCGGGTCTAACGGCATATCTGCGAGTTGCTGCTTGGGCCGAAAGAGGTTGATGTGGCCCGAATACTTCCGCGGTTCGTATTCCATCAATGCTTCGACATTGTCTTTGAATGAGCGGAACAGTCCGTGCATGTGCCGCATGTCCATGCTGGCGGGCAGAGCGTTCAGTTCGACGGCGCGCTCACGCAGGTGGGCCAACTGCTGGTCGAGAGTGCGCCCGCACAGGTCGTTGAACTCAACCCCGAAGCGTCGCCCCAGATTACCCGCAAACATTCGGAACATGTTTTCATCGTCTATCTCAACGGCTTCACCGAAGCTGCCGGGCGTAGGGCTATCCAGCAGCGCGAGCAGGGCGACGTGCTGCCCCTGCTTGTGAAGTTGCTGCGCCATCTCGAAGGCCACGAGGCCGCCCATCGACCACCCCCCGAGCAGGTATGGGCCACGAGGCCGGACGCTTCGCATTGCTTCGACATAGAGTGCGGCCAGTTCTTCAAACTTCTTGAGCGTCTCCCCCCGTTCGTCAAACTCCGGTGATTGAAGTCCGTAGAACGGCTGCTCCTCGCCGAGTTGTCGCGCAAGGTCTACGTAACAGAGCGTGTTGCCGCCGGCCGGGTGGACGCAGAAGAATGGCGGCCTGTGGCCGTGTGGCTGAAGCATGATGAGCATGGAGGACGGCGACGGCCCCGCCTGCCGCAGACGTGTCGTTGGCTCGTCTCCCCCCGACGCATGTGTCGGAGTTGAGGCGTGCGTCGCGCCCGTCGCGTTTCGGGTGGATATGCCTTCCGTCTCCGACACAGTCGCCGCGGGGGCGTCGCCGGGTTCAGCCTGATACCCTAGCCTGACGGCCATCTCCCAAGTATCCGGCGTCAGGTCGTCCCGGCCGCGCTGCTCTCTCCACCTCTCACCCACGCGCGCATCGACGCCCGCGTGGCGGTGGAATTTCACGTCGCCGAGCATCCGCGACTCCGCGTGGATGCCATCGGTCATGCGCCTCTCTTTGTCCCGGTAGGGCTGTATCATATCCTCAACGAAATCGACGTTCAGGAAGCGGCAGACACCTTTGAGCACGGCTTCGGGTCGGTCGAGCAACTCCTCGAAGCGGACGCGGTGCTGCCGTTCGGGTGGCAACTGTTTCAGGAATCGGAGGATGTTCTGGTGGCTGACCAGCCAGATCAGTTCGGCCAATTCGCGCCGTGTGAACGGGTGCTCATGCCGGAAGAAGATTTGTTCAAGACGTGCTTCTTCGAAGGAGCGGATCATGCCAAACGGGTGCCGTATGAGATGGATGTAGAGGGCGCCGTCGAAATCGGCTTCCGCCTTCTCAAGAGCCGACGGGTCGAGCGAGTAAGAGGGGGTCTTATCCACCAGTCGTCTCACGCCGAGCCAGTCTTGCAGCAGGCCGTAGCACTCCTTCGTCGTCAGGTCGCGCGCCTCTAGCGCCTCCGTGAGATGCTTAGCCGCCGCTGCGTCGCAGCCCTTCAACTCCATCACGGCGCGCACCAGACCTTCCAGCCAGAAACTGTCGCCGCCGGAGAAGGCCGCGCGCCTCTCCCCCAGAGTGTCGAAGGAGAGCAGTTCGAGTTCGGGAGGGGCGAAGAGAAGCGGGTGTCCCGCCAGCATCACCCTGAAGAGGGTTGATCCAGAACGCGGCGGCGAAAGGACGAAGACTGCCGGGGGGTTCTTGCCCCCGACCGCCGGCCGGCCGCGGCGCGCGCGGGAACGGATCAGTTCTCGCATCCGTGCTGCCCTCAGGTTATGCGTACGCGCCGCGCCGCCGGGAACGGTAGCCGACTCAGGCGTGTGACTAAGGCGTGTGACCTCGGCATCCGGCGCGTTCTCCCCGGTCATTCTCCGTACCGCACCCGCGTATTGCTCATTGAGGTACGCGGCCAGTTGTTTGATCGTCGGGTCTTTGAAGATTGTGATGACGTGAACGATCTCGGCCAGACGGTCTTGGAGTCGGTTGATGAAGACAGCCCCTTTGATCGAGTCGCCTCCAAGTCCGAAGAAATTGTCTTCGACGCCCACCCGGTCGAGGCCGAGAATTTCCTTCCACATGTCCGCGAGCAGTGATTCCAGTTTGGTCTGGGGCGGCGCATAGTCGTGCGACGTGTCTGGACGCTTCTGGCCGGGGGCGGGCAACGCCCGCCGGTTGAGCTTCCCGCTCGGTGTCAAAGGCAACGCGTCCAGCATGACGAAGGAGACGGGAATCATGTGCTCCGGGAGACGCTCGCGCAGGAAGCTTTGCAGTTCGTCAGCGCGGGCCGACGCCCCCCGCGCGCCGACGACGTAAGCCACCAGACGCTTTTCGCCCGGCCGATCTTCGCGCGCGATGACTACGCTCTCGCCGACGGCCGGATGACGCGAGAGCGCGGTCTCGATCTCACCGAGTTCGATGCGGAAGCCGCGAATCTTCACCTGACCGTCCGAGCGGCCGATAAACTCGATGTCGCCGGAGTCGAGCAGCCGGGCAACGTCGCCTGTCTTATAAAGTCGCGCACCGGGAACACCGCTCCACGGGTGCGGGACGAATCGCTCGGCCGTTAGCCCCGCCCGGTTGAGATAGCCGCGCGCCAGTCCCGCGCCCCCCACGTACAACTCGCCAGTGATGCCGACGGGCGAGGGCTGCATCTCACCGTCGAGCACGTACAACTCAAGGTCGTGGATGGGGACGCCGATCAGGCTGCCCGCGTCGCCGTTCGCGTCGGCGGCGTTGACGGGGCGGTACGTGACATGGACGGTCGTCTCCGTGATGCCGTACATGTTGACGAGTCGCGGCCGCGCTTCCTCGCGTCGTGCGAACCACGGGCGGAGGCTTTGCAGATCAAGCGCCTCGCCGCCGAAGATGACAAAGCGCAGATTGAGCGGCTCGGTGTCCGGCGAAGCCTCATCGGCGCGCATGAGTTGGCGAAAGGCTGATGGGGTCTGATTGAGAACCGTGACCCGCTCCTCGCGCAGAAGCCGTAGGAACTCGACGGGCGAGCGACTGACGAAGTAAGGCACAACGACCAACCGGCCGCCGTAGAGTAGCGCCCCCCACAACTCCCAGACCGAGAAGTCGAAGGCGTAAGAGTGGAACAGTGTCCACACGTCGCGCTCGCCGAACCTGAACCGGCGCGCGCTCGCGCTGAACAATCGCGCGACGTTCGCGTGCGTCACCATCACACCTTTCGGCCGCCCCGTCGAACCCGACGTGTAGATGACATAGGCGAGGTTCTGCGGTGAGACTTCTCCCTCCATATTCCCACAACTCTCACGCGCGATGGCCTCCGCGTCCAAGTCGAGACAGACGATTCGGACGGGCCGGTCGCTAAACTTTCCGGCGTGCTGCCTGCTCGTGATCAACGCCTCGACGCGCGCGTCATCCACCATGAAGGCGAGACGCTCGCGCGGGTAGTCAGGGTCGAGCGGGACGTAAGCGCCGCCTGCCTTCAACACCCCAAGCAACGCCGCCACGAGTTCCGCACCGCGCCCCACGCAGACCCCCACCAAACTCTCTCTCCCCACACCTTCGCGGCGCAGGTGTCGCGCCAGTTGATTAGCGCGCTCATTCAACTCGCGATAGGTCAGGGTTTCGCTGCCCGACACAATCGCTACCGCATCCGGCGTTCTCTCCACCTGAACCTCAAACAGCCGGTGCAGGCAGCGGGGCGGCGGATAGTCTCTCGGTTCGGAGGTGCTGCGCGCGAGTAAGTGGCGACGCTCGTCATCGGTCAGGAGCGATAGCAGGGAGATGCGCTGCGCCGGGTCGGCGGCAATCGCTTCGAGCAGGTTCCGGTAGTGTTCGAGCATCCGCCTGATGCGCGGGGCATCGAACAGATCGGTGCTATAGCGGATGGAGAGGGTGAGACCTTCCGTTGACTCTTGAGCCGACAGGCGCAAGTCGAACTTCGAGGTTTCAGTCTCCGTGTCGAGTCCTTCGGCGTACAGGCCGGGCAGCTCAAGCTCGAAGTCCGAGGCGTTCTGCAAAGCGAACACCACCTGGAAGAGAGGCATGTGGCTCATGCTGCGTTCGGGCTGTAACTCCTCGACCACTTTTTCGAACGGAAGCTCCTGATGCGCGAAGGCGCCCACGCAGACTTCGCGCGCCCGACCCAACAACTCCCTGAAGCTAATCCGGCCGCTCAGCTTCGTGCGCAACGCGAGCGTGTTGACTAAGAAGCCGATCAACTCTTCGACCTCGGCGCGCGTCCGACCGGCCACCGGCGTCCCGACCACGATCTCCTCCTGCCCGGTGTAGCGGTAGAGCAACACGTTGAAAGCTGCCAACAGCGTCATGAAGAGTGTCGCTCCGCTGTCGCGCCCCAGCGCGCGTAGCCGCGCTGCTGCGTGCGGCTCCATATCCAGCAACTCTTCCGCGCCGTGGTAAGACGGCACCGGCGGTCGCGGCCTGTCGGTCGGCAACTCCAAGACGGGCAATTCCCCGCCGAGTTGATCCCGCCAGTAGCTCAACTGCTCCGCGAGGACTTCGCCCGTCAGGTACTCTCTCTGCCACGCCGCGTAGTCGGCGTACTGGATGGGCAGCTCCGCTAGCGGCGACTCCCGACCCTCTTTGAAGGCCGCGTACAGTGCCGACAGTTCACGCAGCAGCACGCCCATAGACCAGCCGTCGCTGACGATGTGATGCATGACGAGCAACAACACATGCTCGTCATCACTGAGTGTCCACAGACCGGCGCGCAGCATCGGGTCGCGCGCGAGGTCGAAGGGGCGGCGGGCTTCCTCTTCGACGAGGCGTTGTGTCTCCGCGCTCTGCTGATGCGGCGGCAATGCCGAAAGATCGACTATCGAGAGTCGCAGGGAAACGGCGCGGGCGATCACTTGCCGCAGCTCGTCACCGACGGTATTGAATGTCGTGCGAAGGGATTCGTGGCGGCGCACGATCTCGGAGAGGCTTCGTTCAAGCGCACCGGTGTCGAGCGCGCCGGTCAGGCGCAAAGCGACCGGCAGGTTATAAAAAGCGCTATCCGGTCGCAGCCGGTTGAGAAACCACAGGCGTTGCTGCGCGAAGGAGAGAGGAGCGACCCCGGCGTCTCCTTTGCGCGGCATTATCAAGGCGCGCGCGACGGCGACGTGCTCCTGTTTCAGAAGCCGCTCCAGCAATTCTCTCCTCTCAGGCGAGAGGTTCGCGATGCGTTTCGTGATGTCGCTCATCTACCCATCTCTCCGGCCTGCCGTTCCAGCAGAGCGCGCACTTCCTCCTCGGTGAGTTGTTCGAGCCTGTCCAGAACATCGGTTAAGCGTCCCAACTCTTCCTGCCTCCGACCGCTGGCCTCGACGTGTGCGGCGATGCCTTCTACGGTCGGCGACTCAAACATCAGGCGCAGCGGCACCTCCACGCCGCGCCTCTCGCGGACGATGCTAATGACGCGCGTCGCCAGCAGAGAGTGGCCGCCGAGGTCGAAGAAGTCGTCGTAGACGCCCACGCGCTGCACGCCCAACACCTCGCGCCAGATAGCGGCCATGTCTTCCTCGCCCGGCGTGCGCGGGGCCACGTAGGCGGCGTCGCCGTCGGGCCTCGCGCCGTCGGGGGCGGGCAGGCGTCGCCTATCAACCTTGCCGCTCGGCGTCAGCGGCAGCGCGTCGAGGAAGACGAAGACCGTAGGCACCATGTATTGCGGCAGCCGTGCGCGTAGAAAGGCTTGCAGTTCAAGGACGGAGGCACCCGTCTCTGCGCCGCCCACGTACGCGACCAACCGCTTCTCTCCGGACACGCCCTCCCCGGTCGTGACGATTACCTGACTCACGGCCGGGTGGGTTGAAAGTACGGCTTCGATTTCGCCCGGCTCAATGCGGAAGCCTCTGATCTTGACCTGATGATCCGCACGTCCAAGAAACTCCAACTCGCCGCTCGGCAGGTATCGCGCCACGTCCCCGGTGCGGTACAGACGCCCGCCCGGCACGCCGCCGAACGGGTCGGGGATGAATCTCTCCGCCGTTAAATCCGGGCGCGCGAGATAGCCGCGCGCGAGTCCTTCGCCGCCTAAGTAGAGTTCTCCGGAGACGCCGATGGCGACCGGCGCGAGCCTGCTGTCAAGGATGTAAGCGTGCGTGTTCGCTATTGGCCGCCCGATAGTCGGCTCGGTAGTCGCCCCGCGTGCGTGTGACGCCACGGTCGAGTATGTCGTGTCCTCCGAAGGCCCGTAGAGATTTAGCACGCGGCGGACACCGCCCTGCGCGTAGACCTGCTGCGCCAGAGAGTTCTTCAGCCGTTCGCCTGCCAGATTGACGCAAAGCACCGAGCGCGGCACGCCCGACATCCTGACCAGTTCGGCCATCGCCGACGGCACGGTGTTGACGAGCGTGACTTCGTCGGCCGCTGGCAGCGTTGGCAATGCCAGCGCGTTCTCGGCCAGGATCACTTTGCCGCCCACGCTCAAGGGAACGAAGAGTTCAAAGGCCGAGAGGTCGAAGCAGATAGAGGTCGCCGCCAGTACACCTTGGAGTTCTCCAGCGGAGAAACTTTCGCGCGCCCAATGAAGCAGCGTGACGACGCTGGCGTGTGTGATGCAGACGCCCTTCGGCCTGCCGGTCGAACCGGAGGTGTAGATTATGTAGGCCAGATTAGCTTCTGTCGTTTGGCTCGCCCTATGCGCGGCGCACTCATCCACAGGTTGTGCCCATTCGCGGTCGAGGCAGATCACCTTCGATTCGTGTGGCGGCATCTCGCCGAGCAGACGTTCCTCTGTGAGCAGCACGCCTGCTTGCGTGTCCGCGAGGATGAAGGCGATACGTTCGTGCGGGTAGTCTGGGTCGAGTGGGACATAAGCGCCGCCCGCCTTCAAGATCCCAAGCAGCCCGACCACCATCTCCACCGTGCGCCCCGTGTAGAGGCCGACCGCCACTTCCGGCCCGACGCCCAACGCCAGTAACCGGCGCGACAGCCCGTCCGCACGACAATTCAACTCGCCATAGGTGACGCGTTGCTCGCCGCAGACTAATGCCACTGCTCCCGGCGTGCGTGCGGCCTGCGCTTCGAACAACTCGTGTATGCAGGAATCGCGCGGGTACTCTCTACGCGTGTCGTTCCAGTCGTAGAGCAACTGTCGCCGCTCGGCTTCGGTCAACAGCGGCAGTTTCGAGATGCGCGCGTCCGGGTCGGCGACGATGCCTCCGAGTAAACGTAAGTAGTGTGCGTGGAGCCGCGCGATGCTCGCCTCCTCGAACAAGTCCGTGCTGTAGACGATGAACCCGCCCAGCCCCTCGTCTTCTTCCTCCCAGATGTGAACCTCAAGGTCGAATCTCGACGCGCCGCTGCCGACATCAAGCGCGGTCATGCTCAGGCCGCGCAAGGCCAAGTCCTGCGTCGGTGCGTTTTGCAGCGCGAAGGCGACCTGAAAGAGCGGGTTGCGGCTCAGATCGCGCTTCGGATGTAGTTCCTCGACCAGCTTCTCGAACGGCACTTCTTGATGCGCGTATGCGCCCAAGGTCGCCTCTCTCACACGCCCCAACAGTTCCCGGAACGTCGCCGTCCCCTCGACGCCCGTACGCATCACGAGCGTGTTGACGAAGAAGCCGATAAGACCCTCGACCTCGCGCCGGTTGCGGCCTGCGATGGGCGTGCCGACGACGATGTCGTCCTGTCCCGTGTAGCGATGAAGCAATGCGTCGAAGGCCGCCAGCAACACCATGTAGAGCGTCGCCTCGCTCTCGCGCCCCAAAGCCGACAATGCCGCGCCAAGTTTTTTCGGAAACTCCAACTGGTAATATGCGCCGCTGTAGGTCGGCATGGGCGGTCGCGGCCTGTCGGTCGGCAACTCCAAGACGGGCAATTCCCCGCCGAGTTGATCCCGCCAGTAGCTCAACTGCTCCGCGAGGACTTCGCCCGTCAGGTACTCTCTCTGCCACACCGCATAGTCGGCGTACTGGATGGGCAATGGCTCAAGCGCCGCCTCTCTCCCTTCGCTGTAAGCCTCGTAGAGTTTCATCAACTCCCCGGCCAGAATGCCCCTCGACCATCCGTCGCTGGCGATGTGGTGCATTGACATCAAGAGGAGGTGTTCTTCCTCGCCGAGCCGCAGGAGGCGCGCGCGCAGCATCGGGTCGCGCGTCAGGTCGAACAGCCGCGCGGCCTCTTCCTCGGCGAGCCGCAGAGCCTCCGCCTCGCGCGTCACGACCGGCAGGCGCGTCAGGTCGAGCACCTCCAGAGTGAACCGCGCAGGGTCGTTGATGAACTGCCGTGGCTCGCCGCCAACCATCTTGAAGGTCGTGCGTAGCGTCTCGTGGCGACGCACAAGGGCGTCGAAGCAATGCTCCAGCACACGCGCGTCGAGGCGTCCGGTGAGGCGGTACGTGTCGGGCACGTTGTAGAAAGTGCTGTCGGGCTGCAACTGGTTGAGGAACCAGAGGCGTTGCTGCGCGTAAGAGAGCGGGAACGATTCAACCGCACGCCCCTGCGGACGTATCTGCGGCCGGCGCGCAACATTGCCCTCACGCTTCAAACGACGCATGAGGAGCGCCTGCTTTTCGGGCGAGAGACCGGCGATGCGTCTTAATTGGTCGCTCATTCTTCACCCCCTGCGGGCGGCAGTTGGCCCTCTTCCAGCATGGCCTGCACCTCTTCCTCGGACAACTGCTCCAATTCGCCGAGCGCCTGCGCGAGCAATTCGTCGTCGGCCTGTTCGGCCTGCCGCCGGACGACGGCGGCGGCGAGTCCGGCGACCGACGGAGTCTCGAAGAGCTGGCGCAGGGGCAATTCCAAATCGAAGGCGTCGCACAGGCGCGAGACGACCTGCGTCGCGATGAGCGAATGCCCTCCGAGTTCGAAGAAGTTGTCGTGGACGCCCACGCGCTCGGCACCGAGAACCTGACGCCAGACATCAGCCACTTGCTCCTCGACGGCTCCGCGCGGCGCGACGTAACTCTCGCCCAACTCCGGGCGCAACATGTCGGGCGCGGGCAGCGCGCGACGGTCAACTTTACCGTTGGCGTTGAGAGGCAGCGCGTCAACCATGACGAAAGCCGACGGCACCATGTAGACGGGCAGACGCTCCTGCAAGTGAGCGCGAAGGCGCGGGATCAGCTCGCGTGCGAGGGCGCGCCGGAGCGGGTTGTTGGCGTACTCCTTCCAGTTCCCGGCGCGACTTTCGGGCGCGGGGAAGGCGGCCGTCGCGTCGATTGCGTGCGTCGCATCATGCGCCCTCAGCAGCACGTCGAAGCGACCATCCGCGCCGTGCCGTGCCCAACTGATTTCTAAGCCGTAATCGAGTTCGCTGGCGAGCGCATAAAGGTCTTCGGGGTCAACGCCGGGAGCGCCGTGCTCATTGACGATGCGCCGCAGCTCACTGGCCGTGTAACTGTTCTCTTCGTCCGAGAGCAGTTCAAGTGCTCTGACCTCGGCGGAGAGGCGCGCGTTCGGGACGCGCGTTAAACCGAGCGCGGGCGGACGTTCCTCTGCGACCCGGCGGCGCAGAGCATCGAGCGTCATCCCATCTGTGTCCCAATCAAGCCACGGCGCGGCGTCGGCCGCGGGTTCAGTTTCGCCGCCGATGTGTATCAACACTTGATAGCGAAATCGCGTCAACTCGTTGTGGAAGTGTCCGCGCTTGGGGCGCACTTCGACGCGAGCGACCTCCGGCAGGTGTTTCGCGAGCGCGTAGAAGAAGGCGGGGGCGACGGCGAGTTCGTTCTCCTGCGCGGCGCGCGTCCGCGCCTGTTCGCGCAGACGCGCTGACAGTAGCGACGGCGGCGCTTTGAACAACTGCACTGAAGTATGGAACGTCTCCAGCAGCGGCAGGCTGCGCACGTCGCCAACGTAGATGAACCCGCCGGGTCTGACGGCGCGCGCCGCGCCCTCCAGCACGCGTAGAAGGTAGTCAGCGTCCGGGAAGTACTGCACGACGGAGTTGAGAATGACCGCGTCGAAGTTCCGTGGTTCGATGCCTTCGAAATCGTCAGCAGCCCGCCGCAGGAGAGAGACGCGCGATTGTCCCTCGCCCCACTGGCGTACCTGTTGACTGACGTAATCGAGCGCCACCTGCGAAACGTCCGTGCCAAGGTAACGTTCACACGTGGGTGCCAGCCGCGAGAGCAGCAGCCCCGTGCCGCACCCGATCTCAAGCACGCGGCGCGGGGCGGTCGCACGCACCGGCTCAAGCGTGTCCTCAAGCCAGACCCGCATCTCATCTGCCGGTAGCGGTTCGTCCGTGTAGTTGCTATTCCAGCCGACGATGTTGAAGGTCGGGTCGGGCTGTGTGGAAGGCTTGCTGTAGATGTGGTCGTCGAAAATCTTCTGCCAGTGTTCGACCTGGCCGGAACGCAGGCCGACGCCCGACTCCTCTTCTGCGGGCGCAGCGTCCTCCGCACGGTTGACTACGTAGGCGACGAGTCGCCGCTCGCCGGGCTGCTCCTCGCGCGCCAGCACGACACATTCGCTCACCGCCGAGTGCTCTACAAGGGCCGACTCTATCTCGCCCAACTCGATGCGGAAGCCACGCACTTTGACCTGCCGGTCGATGCGCTCCAGAAACTCGATGGAGCCGTCGTGCAGCAGGCGCACGAGGTCGCCCGTGCGATAGAGCCGCGCTCCCACCTCGACGCTGTAGGGATGCGGCACCAGCTTCTCGGCCGTCACTTCAGGACGGTTGAGGTAGCCGCGCATCAACCCTGCGCCGCCGAGGAACAACTCACCCGCGACGCCGATGGGCACTGGCCGCAAGTCGCTGTCGAGCACGTAAGATTGCGTGTTCGTGACCGGGCGGCCTATCGGCACCGTGTGCGCTCCCTTCGACACTTCGACGACGTGATGCCAAGAGCTGAAGGTCGTATTTTCAGTCGGCCCGTAGACGTGCAGCAGGCGTCGCGGAGCGCCCTTCAACAACACCTCCCGCACGCGCTCCGGGTCAACCGCCTCTCCGCCAAAAAGCAGGTGACTGAGCGGCGCGAGAGCGTCGGGGCGGACGCGCGCGAGTTGGTTGAAGAGCGCGGTGGTGAGGAACATCGTGGTGATGCCCTGCTCTCTGATCTGCTCCGCAAACTCCTGCGGCGAGATAACGACCTCGCGCGACATCACGTGGAGCTGTGCGCCGTGCAGCAGCGCGCCCCAGATTTCGAAGGTGGCCGCGTCAAACGAAGCGGTCGAGACCTGTGCCACGCGGTCGGAGGCCGTGAGTTGGACGTAGTTCGTCTCGCAGACGAGGCGGTTGAGGGCTTGGTGGGTGATGCAGACTCCCTTTGGCTTGCCGGTCGAGCCAGACGTGTAGATGATATAGGCGAGGTTGTCGGCCGCAGTTTCGTGACGCAAATTCTCCATGTTCTCGCCGTCGATCTCGGCGTCATCGTCGAGACAGATGATCTCGGCTCCGCTTGACGGGAGAGCATCCAGTTTTTGCCGCTCAGTCAACAGCACGCGCACGCCCGCATCCTCAAGCATGAAACGGAGGCGTGGCTTCGGGTATTCAGGGTCGAGCGGGACGTAAGCGCCGCCCGCCTTCAACACCCCAAGCAGCGCCTCCACCAGTTTCGCGCCGCGCCCCAGACAGACGCCCACCAAATTCTCTCTCCCCACGCCTCTGCGGCGCAGGTGTCGAGCCAGCCGGTTTGCGCGCTCGTTCAATTCACGATAGGTAATCCGGCCCTCATCGGAAACAACGGCCGTGGCATCGGGCGTGCGCGTGGCCTGCGCCTCGAACAACTCGTGGACGCAAGTCTCGTGCGGGTACACTCTACGCGTGTCGTTCCACTCGTAGAGCAACCGGCGATGCTCAGCCTCGGTCAAGAGCGGCAGTTCCGAGACGCGCGCGTCCGGGCTGGCGGCGACACCTTCGAGCAGGTTTCGGAAGTGACCGAGCATCTGCGCGACTGTCGCGGCGTCGAATAAGTCTGTGTTGTAAATCAGTGTGCCCGCCAAGGTCGCTTCGTGCTCCCAGAGGTGGAACTCAAGGTCGAACCTCATCATGTCGTTGCTGATGTCGAAGGGAACGAGCCGCAGCCCCGGTAGCCTGAAGTCTTCGAGCGGCGTGTTCTGAAGGGCGAGCATGACTTGGAAGAGCGGATTGCGGCTCGTGTCGCGCTTCGGATGTAGTTCCTCGACCAGCTTCTCGAACGGCACCTCCTGATGCGCGTATGCGCCCAAGGTCGCCTCTCTCACATGCCCCAACAGTTCCCGGAACGTCGCCGTCCCCTCGACGCCCGTACGCATCACAAGCGTGTTGACGAAGAAGCCGATAAGACCCTCGACCTCGCGCCGGTTGCGGCCTGCGATGGGCGTGCCGACGACGATGTCGTCCTGTCCCGTGTAGCGATAGAGCAATGCGTCGAAGGCCGCCAACAGCATCATGAAGAGGGTTGCGCCTTCGTGACGGCTGAGGGACTTCAGCCGCTCGGTCAGTTCCACGGGAAGTTCGAGAGCTTGTTCCGCCCCCTTGTAACTCAGGGCGGGCGGGCGTGGACGGTCGGTCGGCAAATTCAGCACGGGGAGTTCGCCGCCGAGCCGCTGCTTCCAGTAGTCGAGTTGTTCCTCAAGCACTTCGCCTTGCAGCCACTCCCTCTGCCACACGGCGAAGTCCGCGTACTGGACGGGCAGCTCCGAGAGAGGCGAAGGCTCACCCTTCAGAAACGCGTCGTAGAGCGCGGCAAGCTCGCGTAGGAAGATGCCCGCCGACCACCCGTCGCTCACGATGTGATGCATGGTGACAAGGAGGATGTGTTCGTGGTCGCTGAGCCGGAGCAGGCCGGCACGCATGAGCGGGGCGATGGAGAGATCAAACGGCCTATGTCCCTCTTCCACGGCCAGCCTCAAAGCCTCGCGCTCGCGCACGCCTGCGGGCAGGCGGGAAAGCTCTGTGAGAGGCAGGCTCAACGTCGTCAGGTCGTGAACGACCTGCACGGGCCGCCCGCCGGAGTCGGTAAAGCTCGTGCGCAACGCCTCGTGCCGCCGGAGGATTTCGTTCAGGCTGCGCTCCAGCGTCGGCACGTCGAGTCGGCCGTTCAGGCGAAGTGCCTGCGGGATGTTGTAGAAGGCGCTGTCGAGGGTGAGGCGATCTATGAACCAAAGTCGCTGCTGCGCGAAAGAGAGTGGAAACTGTTGCCCGCCGTCGCGGTCAAGTGGACGAATCGGGGTCAGCTCCGTGCGCGCCGTCAGCGTAGAAGCGTGACGCTCTTCGAGGTGGGCGGCCAGCGCGGCGACGGTGGGGGCGTGGAAGAGAGCGACGACGTAGACGAGCACATCGAGTCTCTCCTGAAGGCTGTTGATGAAAATGGCGGCGTGGATGGAATCGCCCCCAAGATCGAAGAAGTTGTCATTGACGCCGACTTCGGAGACGCGCAGGACGGTCTGCCACATTTCCGCCAGCATCTTCTCCAGTTCCGTTCGCGGCGCGACGTAGCCCTGAACGAGTTCCGGCCTCACTCCGCCGGGCGCAGGTAGGCGCTGGCGGTCTACTTTCCCGCTCGGCGTCAGCGGCAGCGCGTCGAGAGAGACGAAAGCAGAGGGAAGCATGTATGCCGGCAGCCTGGTCTTCAGGTGACTTCGCAATGCGTCCGCGTCCGGCGCTCGCTCGCCCGCCGCCGCCACCGTGTAAGCGACGAGACGCTTCTGGCTCGGCGACTCTTCGTGCGTGATGACGGCCGCCTCGCGCACGTCCGGGTGCGCGACCAACGCCGCCTCAATCTCCCCCGGCTCGATACGGAAGCCGCGCACCTTGGCCTGCCGGTCACGGCGACCAAGCACCTCTATCTGTCCGTCGGGGCGGAAGCGCGCGAGATCGCCCGTCTTATATAGACGCGCGCCGGGTTCACGGCTGAAAGGATGCGGGACGAACTTCTCAGCTGTGAGATCAGGCCGGTTTATGTAGCCGCGCGCCAATCCCACGCCCCCGATGTGTAGCTCGCCGGGGACGATGACGGGCACGGGTTGCGCGTCGTCGTCGAGCAGGTAGACCTCCGTGTTCTGAATCGGGAGGCCGACGGGAAGCCTTTCCGCGAACGCGTCGCAGACGGCGACGGTGGCGCAGATGGTCGTCTCGGTCGGCCCATAGGCATTGATGAAACGTCGCCCCGCAGCCCAACGGCGCGCCACTTCGGGCGGGCACTCGTCGCCCCCCACGATCAGCGTCCGTAACGCCTCAAGCGCGGCGTCGGGCATTGCGGCGAGCGCCGCCGGCGGGAGGAGCACGGCCGTGATGGACTGTTCGCGCAACAACTCGATAAGGGAAGGTCCCGGCAGTAGAGAGGTCTGGGGCGCAAGGACGAGCGTTGCGCCAACCGTCAGCGTGGTGAAGACTTCGAAGACGGAGGCGTCGAAACTAAAAGGGGCGAACTGAAGGACGCGACTCTCCGGGCGTATGTCGAAGACGCGCGACAACGCTTCCGCGAAATTACAGAGGCTGCGATGTTCGATCATCACGCCTTTGGGCTGTCCGGTCGAACCCGACGTGTAGATGATGTAGGCGAGGTCTGTGGGCGTCGCCGCTGCCGGCGTAAGGTTCTCGCCGCTCTCATCTTCGATTGCCTGTTGTTCGGCGTCGAGATAGAAGACACCGTCCCGCAGAGCGGGGAGCGACCCGGCGAGCCGCCGCTCGGTGAGCAACAGCCGCGCCTCGCTGTTCTCCAACATGAATTGAATGCGCCCGGCGGGATAGGCCGGGTCAAGCGGGACGTATGCGCCGCCTGCCTTGAGGACGGCGAGCACCCCGACGATCATCTCGATTGAGCGTTCCAGATGGAGGCCGACGACATGTCCCGCCGTGACGCCCCGGCGGAGTAAGTGTCGCGCCAGACGGTTTGCGCGCGTGTTCAACTCGCCGTAACTGACGCGCTTGTCTGCGAAAACGAGGGCAGTCGCTTCGGGCGTGCGCGCGGCCTGCAACTCGAACAATTCGTGAGCGCAAGCGTCGCCTTTGAAGGGCGCGGCCGTCGCGTTCGTCTCATTGAGCAGATGGCGACGCTCGTCTTCGTCGAGGATGCCGATCTCGGAGAGACGCCGATCGGGGTCGGCGACGACGTTCTCCAGTAATTTGCGGAGATGGCCGAACATGCGCGTGATGGTTGCGTGCTCGAAGAGGTCGGTCTTGTAATCCCAGTAAGAGAGCAGCCGTCCGTCGGTCGTCTCTTCGAGCGAGAGCGTGAGGTCGAACTTCGCCGCGCCGATGTCCGCGTCGAGTTTGCTTAAGGAGATGACGAGATCGCCGGAGGCCACGCTCTCGTCCATCGGCGCGTTCTGGAGAATGAACATCACCTGAAAGAGCGGCGTGTGACCGACGGCGCGTTCGGGTTGCAATTCGGCCACCAGTTTCTCGAAAGGAACGTCTTGATTAGCGTGCGCTTCGAGCATCACTTCCCTGACGCAGCCGAGCAACTGGCGAAGGCTCGGATTCCCGGAGAGGTCTGTGCGGAGCACTACAGGGTTGAGGAAGAGGCCGATCAACGTCTCTGCCTCGGGGCGGCTGCGACCGGCCAGCGGGCTGCCGACGCTGATGTCTGTCTGCCCCGTGTAGCGGTAGAGCAACACGTCGAAGGCAGCCAAAAGCGTCATGAAGAGCGTCACGCCCTCGCGCTGGCTCAACTCCTTCACGGCGCGCGACACCTCTTCCGGCAGCAGCAGGAATTGAGAGCTGCCACGGTGTGTCGGGACGGAGGGGCGCGGATGGTCGGTCGGCAGTTGGAGGACTGATGCTGCGCCGCCGAGTTTCTGCTTCCAGTAGTCGAGTTGCCGCTGCAACGCATCGGCGGCCAACCGCTCGCGCTGCCAGATGGCAAAGTCCGCATACTGTATCGGCAACTCGGCGAGCGGCGAAGGCTCACCGGCCAGAAAGGCGCGGTAGAGCGCGCTTAACTCGCTCATGATGATGCCCATCGACCAGGCGTCGCCGACGATGTGATGCATGAGCACGAGCAGGTAGTGTGTTTCGTCCGAGAGTTTCAGCAGCGTGGCGCGCACGAGCGGCCCGCGCTCAAGGTCGAAGGGTTGCCGCACGTACTCGTTGGCGCGGCGGCGGAGTTCTTCCCATTGCTCATCGCCCCTCAGGTCTGTCAGATCGACGACGGGCAGGCCGAGCGTCAGCGTCGGGGTGATGACCTGCACTGGCTCGCCGTCCAGAATCGTGAAGGTCGTCCGCAGCGCCTCGTGCCGCCGGACGATCTCGTTGAGTCCGCGCTCAAGCGTCGGCACGTCGAGCCGTCCGAGCAGTTCGTATGAAACGGGGAGGTTATAGGTGACGTTGTCGGCCTCCATCTGAGAGAGAAACCAGAGGCCCTTTTGGGCGAACGAGAGCGGAGCGGGGCCGGCATTGCGGCGGCGCGTGATGGCCGACTCCGCTGCCGACTTATCCGCACGCGCCGCGCGCGCGAGCCGCATCGCCAGCGCCGCGCGCTCGCCGGGTGATAGTGCGCCTATCCTTTCCGAAACATCACTCATGATTCACCAGTTCCCTACACACGGCATGTCCGCCGGTCTTCGCCCCGACTGAGAAAGCGCGATGGTTAAAAAGGGCTGAGAGTGTTCAGCCCTGCGTCGGGCAACTCCTCAAGCAGTCGCGCCACGTCTTGCTTCTCGTGCTGCTCGATGACGCGCTGCGCGACGACGAGCGAGAGACTGCCGACCGTCGGCGACTCGAAGATGTCGCGCAACTGCAATTCCACGCCGAAGGACTTGCGGAGGCGCGAGATGACCATCGTGGCGAGCAGCGAGTGGCCGCCAAGATCGAAGAAGTTGTCATGGATGCCGACTTGGGCGATGCCGAGCAGGTCTTGCCAGATGCCGGCGACCTCCTGTTCAAGCTCGTTCTCCGGTGCGACATATGCGCTCGACAACTCAGGCCGCGCGTGGAGTTCAGGCGGAGCTTCGACCCTGTCGTCCGCAACCGCTGCCACGGCAGACGAGCGCACGTCCTGTTGCCCAAGCCGCTCCTGCAAGTCTCCGGTCGAGATCACCACCTGAGAGGCGGGCAGCATTGAGAGCGCACGGCCGAAAGCCTCTGCCCCTTCGTGCGGAAGAATCCAGAGCGCTTCGGTCTGACCCGCACGCGCTTGTCCTTCCGCCGCATGGTCGAAGTTCCAACCGTCCCAGTTGATGCTCGTCCAGTCTTCGCCGCCGTTACGGTTGTGACTCTGCACCAGCGCATCGACGAAGATGTTCGACGCGGCATAGCCGGTGAAGGTCAGGCCGCCAAGAATTGAAGAGAGCGAAGAGATCGTCATGCAAAAGTCGAGCGACCTGCCCCGCAGAAGTTTCTCAAGCACGAGCAGGCCGCGCGCCTTGATCTGAAAATGAAGTTCGCAGTCCGCAGGCGTCATCGAGATGATCTGCTTGTCCACATCCGGCCCGTTGGCTGCCGCTCCATGAATGACCCCGTTGAGCGCGCCGAATCGGCGTTCCGCTTCTTCGAGCGTCGCGCGCATTTGCCCCTCGTCCGACACATCCGCGCCAAGCACGAGCACCTCTGCGCCCAACGCCTCCAACTCCCGCACGCGCCTGATGCGACGCTTCACCTCGTCGTCTTCGCCGCCGTTCGCCAGCAGCGCGTCCCACTCGTCCCGTTCCGGCAGGCCGCTGCGCCCCGTCAATACGAGACGCGCCTTCGCGGACTTCGCCAGATACCCGGCCAACACAAGCCCAACTTCGCTCAGCCCGCCCGTAATCAAATAGACCCCACGCTCACGCAACTGCGGCATAGACTCTATGGACTCTTCGGCCGGCGCGAGCGCGACCTGCTCGAAGGTCTGCACCCATCGATGACGGCCGCGATAAGCCGTCACCATGTCTGAAGTATCCGCGGCCAGTTCACCCAAGAGTTGCGAGATGAGCCGCTCGCGCCGCTCGTCTCCCGCTGGCGGCGTGTTCACGTCGATGCTGCGGCAGGCGATGGCGGGTTGCTCCTGCGGTATCACTTTGCATGCGGCCAGCACGGTTGCCTTCTCCGGCCGCAGCGCATCGCCGTCGGATACTTCCTGCGCGTGGTCTGTGACGACGAGGATGCGGGGCTCGATGGAATGCTCTACCAGCGCTTGCGTCAGAAAGATCAGGCTGTACAGTCCAGACTCCTGCGCGCGCGCGAAGTTCGCCTCCGTGTCCGTAGACTCCGCGCCTCCCGTCACGCCCCACAGGTGTACGACGCGGTCGGGAATCATGCGCTCGGCTTGCAGATCGCGTAACAGCGAGAGGTAGTCTTCCTGTCGGCGCGGGTTGAGCGTATAGGCGCGGTCGTCCCCCTTCGCGTAACGCTCGCCCGCGTTGGCTGTGATGACTTCATCGCCTGCCCGCCTCAGTCGCGCCGCGACTCCAGAGCCGAGGCCGCACTCGTCCACGAGCAGCAGCCACTTCAGCTTAGAGTCACTGCCTTTTACTCGTCTCGACGCGCCGTGCAACGCCATGCGTTTCCAGGAGGGAACATAGAACCAGTCAGCAACGGAGTTCTTACGCAGCGTCGGCCTTCCGACTTTGGGTTTGGCGGCGCGCGGTCGCGGCTCGACGTAGTACCGCCCGCGCTCGAAGGGGTATGTCGGCAGCGGTATGCGGCGACGCTGCTCGGACGCGCTGACGCCCTGCCATTCGACCTGCCCTCCGGCCACCCAGAATTTACCGAGCGCGCTCAAAAGTGCCTCCACGTCCGAGTGGCTCTGATGCGGGTGGCGCATCGAGTTCAGGATTACTTGATTGACGCTTTTCGCCGGGTGCTGCTTGGCTAACGTGCTCAGCGTATGGCCGGGGCCGACCTCGATCAGAATCCACTCCGGCTCTTTCAGCAACTCGCCGACGCCTCTGGCAAAACGCACGGTCTCGCGCAAGTGTTGCGCCCAGTAGCGCGGGTCGGTCGCCTCCGCGCTTCCGATCCAAGTGCCGGTGACGTTTGAGATGAAAGGTATCTTCGGTGTAGCCGGTCGCAAGCTCCTGACCAACTCCGTGAACTCGCTCAGAATCGGCTCCATCATCTCTGAGTGAAAAGCGTGTGAGGTGTGGAGCAAATGTGATTCGGCCTCCCTGCGGCGAAGCTCTTCCCTGAACTCGTTGACGAGTTCGGGCGCGCCAGCGACGACGCAACTGTCCGGGGTGTTGACCGCTGCCACTGAGAGCCACGGCGGGAGGATAGCCGCCACCTCTTTTTCCGGCAGCGCGACGGCGAGCATCAGCCCCGCCGGCAAAGGCTGGATCAGTCGCCCGCGTTCCGCCACGAGCGTCAACGCGTCTTCGACCGAGAAGACACCGGCCAGACAGGCGGCCACGTACTCGCCGACGCTATGACCGATCATCGCCGCCGGTTTGACGCCCCAAGACATCCACAAACGCGCCAAGGCGTACTCAACGACGAAGAGCGCCGGCTGCGTGATGTAAGTTTGTTTGAGCAGTCGCGTCGCCTCTTCGGCTTCTTCGGGCGTCGGGTAGATCACGTCGCGCAGATCGAGGCCGAGGCGCGGGAGCAGCAACTCCGCGAGGTAGTCAACCTGCTTACGGAACAGTGTCTCCGACTCGTAGAGCAAGCGCGACATCCCCGCGTACTGCGTCCCCTGCCCCGGGAACATAAAGACGTTGGGACGATGCCTCGGCTCTTGAAAGCTCGTCAGAAGCCTGTGCGGGTCGTGAGCTTCGAGCGCCCCGGCCGCGTCGTCGGCGTCGCGTGCGACGAGCGCGCGACGGTGTGCGAACTCCCTGCGGCCGACTTGCAACGTGTAGGCCACATCGGCCAGATTCGTCTCCGGGTGCGCCCTCAGATACTCGCCCAGATTCTTGGTCGCCGCCTCAAGCGCTGTGGCCGACCTGGCGGACAGGATGAGCAGTTGCAACGGGCGTGACTCGCCTGACACGGCCTGCGGCGGAGCCTCTTCGAGAATGACGTGCGCGTTCGTCCCGCCGATGCCGAAGGAACTGACGCCCGCGCGGCGCGGCGTCTCGCCGGCTTCCCACTGCGTCAGGCGCGCGTTGACGAAGAAAGGACTTTTCTCGAAATCGATCTTGGGGTTAGGTCGTTCGTAGTGGAGGCTCGGCGGGATTTCTTTATGCTTCAGGGCGAGCACGGTCTTGATCAGACTGGCGATGCCCGCGCCCGCGTCCAGATGGCCGATGTTGCTCTTGAGCGAGCCGATGGCGCAGAACCCGCGCCTCTGCGTGTCGGGACGGTAGGCTTGCGTGAGCGCAGCGATTTCGATGGGGTCGCCTAGCGGCGTGCCCGTCCCGTGCGTCTCGACGTAGCCGATTGTCTCGGCGTCTACCCCGGCCAACGTCAACGCCTCGGCAATCACGTCGGCTTGACCATCAACGCTCGGCGCGGTGAAGCCTATCTTGAGGGAGCCGTCGTTGTTGACGGCCGACCCTTTGATGATGGCGTGAATTGTGTCGCCATCGGCCAGCGCGTCGGCCAGCCGCTTGAGCAACACCAGCCCCACGCCCTCACCGCTCACCGTGCCACGCGCACGTTCGTCGAAAGCGCGACAGTGGCCGTCGGGCGACATGATGCCCTCTTCCTGAAAGAGATGTCCCGCTTTGTGTGGGAAGGTGATCGAGCCGCCTCCAGCCAACGCTACATCGCTCTCGCCGTTGAGCAGGCTTTGGCAGGCGGCATGGACGGCGACCAGCGAGGTCGAGCAGGCCGTCTGGACGTTGATGCTCGGCCCCTTCAGGTTGAGCTTGAAAGAGATGGTCGTCGGCACGAACTCGCCGTGATTCCCGATGTCCACCTGATAGGGGCCGACCCGCTCGACGAGGTCGGGGCGCGAGGCGAGATTGAACGTCAGGTAACTGCCCGCGCTAACCCCGGCAAAGACGCTGACGCGACCCTCGACCCTTTCGGGATCATAGCCGGCATCCCCGAACGCCTCGACGGCGCACTCAAGCATCACGCGCAACTGCGGGTCGAGCATCTCGGCCTCGCGTGGGTTGTAGTCGAAGAAGGTGGCGTCGAAGAGTTCCACGTCTTTGAGCACGGCCTTGGCCGGAACGTAATTCGGGTTGACGAACTCAGCCGCCTCCACGCCTCCCGAACGCAACTCTTCCGGTGTGAAGAAGGAGATCGACTCGACGCCGTCTCGCAGGTTTAGCCAGAACTCTTCGAGACTCTTCGCGCCGGGGAAGCGCCCGGCCATGCCGATGATCGCTACCTCGGAGGCCGCGTGGTCGTCGAACGGTTGATCGTTACTCATGGGATCTTCCCTTTCTGCGCCGCGCGGCTTGCTGCTGCCGCTGCCTCATCTGCCTCTGTCGCTCTGTCGCCTCCAACCGGGTCTGGGTCGTGGCCCGGGCGGCCGGCGTGGGCGACTCCCGACTCAGGTATTCGGCCAACGCGCTGACGGTCGGGTACTTGAACATGTCGATGAGCGAGACATCGCCGCGAAGGATTTCATGCAGCCTGCTGTTGACCTGCACGATTAAAAGCGAGTGCCCCCCCAGATTGAAGAAGTTGTCGTGAACGCCGACCTTCTCGACCTTGAGCACCTCTTGCCACACGTTTGCGATTTCGCGTTCCAGCTCCGAGCGTGGCGCGACGTAAACTTCCTCCAGCTCCGGCCGCGAGCCGTCGGCATCGGGCAAATGCTTCCGGTCTACTTTGCCATTGGGCGTCAGCGGCAGCGCGTCGAGCGTGACGAAGGCCGAAGGGATCATGTATTCCGGCAGTGTCTCCTTCAGGTAGTGTCGCAACTCGCCCGCCGTCGCCGTCCGCCCCGCGCTTTCGACCACGTAGGCGACGAGGCGGTTGTTGCCTCGTTCATCGGGGCGGGCGACGATCACCGCTTCACGCACGCCCTCGTGCTGGCTGAGCACGGTCTCGATCTCGCCCAATTCGATCCTGAACCCACGGACTTTAACCTGCTCGTCCACGCGTCCCAGAAACTCAATGTTGCCGTCGGGCAGGTAGCGCGCGAGGTCGCCGGTGCGGTACATACGCTCGCCGCCCGCCGCGTCGTAGCGATTCGGGGTGAAGCGTTCGGCGGTCTGTCCGGGCTGCCCGTGGTAGCCGCGCGCCAGTCCCACCCCGCCGATGCACAACTCTCCGGCCACTCCGACCGGTACCAACTGCTGTGCCTGATCGAGCACGTACATCGTCGCGTTCATCACGGGACGCCCGATGGGAACGGCGCTCGCCCCCTCCCTGCCTTCTCCCCTCTGCGGCTCGTAGTTGCTCGCCGTGATGGTTGTCTCCGACGGCCCGTAGGCGTTGCTCCACGTCACGAGATGGCCGACGCCACACTGCCATTTCGCCAGCGACTCCGGCAGCGTCTTCTCGTTGCCCACCACGACGCGGCGCAACTGCGCCGGCATCTTGCAACCCCGCTCGGTTATGGCGGTCGCCCACTCGGCCCAAAACGACGCCGGCAGATTCACGAGCGTCACTCCCTCTTCCTCCAGAAATCGCACGAACTGCTCAGGCGCGACGACGGCCGACTCAGGCCGCATCACGAGCCGCGCGCCACTCAGCCACGCGGCGAAGAACTCTTCGGTTGCCACGTCGAAGCTCAGCGAGGCGAACTGGAGAATGCGGTCGCGCTCCGACACGCGGTGGTGCGTGATGAAGGCGTAGATGGCATTGGCGAGCGAGCGGTGCTGGATGAGGATGCCCTTGGGCCGCCCCGTCGTCCCAGACGTGTAGACGAGGTAAGCGAGGTTGTCGGCGTGTGCAACGTGCGCGGGATTCTCCGCGCTCTCGGCGGAGATGTGCGACCGCTCTGCATCGAGGCAGACGACCTTCGCGCCGCGCCCCGTCAGGCCGTCGGCAAGCCGTCGCGTCGTGAGAAGAATCGAGGCTCCTGCATCTTCTAGCATCTGGCGAACGCGCTCCGCCGGGTAAGACGGGTCGAAGGCGACGTAAGCGCCCCCGGCCTTGAGCACGCCCAGGAGCGCGACCGCCGCTTCCGCGTTGCGTTCGAGAACCAGGCCCGCGCGTGACTCCGGCCGCAAGCCCGCGCGCCGCAGGTAATGCGCGAGTTGGTTGGCTCGCGCGTTCAACTCGGCGTAAGTCAAACGCTCGCCGCCCACGATGAGCGCGACCGCTTCCGGCCTCCGCGTGACCTGTTCCTCGAACAACTCGTGGACGCACCTGTCGCGCGGGTATTCGCGTGCGGTATCGTTCCACTCGACGATCACCCGGTGCTGCTCCTCATCCGTGAGGAAGGGCAGTTCGAGCAGATGCCGGTCGGGGTTGGTCACGATCTCTTCGAGCAGTCGGAGGTAGTGGCCGAACATGCGCTCGGCCGTCTCCCGGTCGAACAGGTCTGTGTTGAATTCGAGGCTGGAGAGGATGCCCTCGTCGCGCTCTATGAGGTCTAGCGTTAGATCGAACTGCGCGGTCTTCATTTCGTCGTCCAAGAGTCGCATCGTCACTCCGCCGAGCCTGAGCGGCGGCAGCGGCTCGTTCTGCAATGAGAACATCACTTGGAAGAGCGGGGTGCGGCTCATGTCGCGCTCTGGCTGCAACTCCTCGACCAATTTCTCGAACGGCAAGTCTTGGTGTGCGAAGGCTCTGAGCGTCACGTCGCGGACGCGTGTCAACAGTTCGGAGAAGGTGTGAGCGGGCGACAGGCTCGTGCGTAGGACGAGCGTGTTGACGAAGAACCCAATGAGATTCTCGATCTCCATCCGGTTGCGGTTGGCAATGGGTGTGCCGACGACGATGTCATGCTGTCCCGTGTAGCGATAGAGCAGCGTCTTGAAGGCGGCCAGCAGCGTCATGTAGAGCGTCACGCCACGGGCGCGGCTCAACTCTTTCAGCGCGCCGGTTAACTTCTTCCCGATCTCGCGTTCCAGCGTCTCGCCACGGTAAGACTGGACGGGCGGACGCGGCCGGTCGGTCGGCAGTTCGAGCGCGGGCGGCGCGCCCCGCAGGTTTTCCCTCCAGTAAGCGAGTTGCCGCTCAAGTTCCGCACCGCTCAGCCATTCGCGCTGCCATGCGGCGAAATCCCTGTACTGGATCGAGAGTTGCGGTAACGCGGGCGCGCGTCCCGCGGTAAACGCTTCATAGAGCGTGGTCATCTCGCGGAGCATGATGCCGATCGACCAGCCATCGGTGACGATGTGGTGCATGGCGAGCAATAGGATGTGCTCGTCCGCGTCGAGGCGAAGCAGGCGGGCGCGAAACAGTGGGCCGCGAGCGAGGTCGAAGGGGCGTTGCATTTCCTGCTTATGCTGCTCGACCTCTGAAGAGCGCGCCCCCTCGTCCAAGTCGCTCAGGTCGTGGATGGGAACGCCGAGCGTGAGGTGCGGCGTGACGAGTTGCACGGGCTGACCCTCGTTGGCGCTGAAGGTCGTGCGCAGCGACTCATGGCGGCGCACGATCTCGTTGAGCGTTCGCTCTAGAGCCGGCGCGTCGAGCCGTCCTTTGAGGTGGAAGTTAGTCCAGATGATGTAGGGGCTGTTGGGTTCCATGACGTTGAGGAACCAGAGACGCTGCTGCGCGAACGAGAGCGGGGCCGGCCCCGACTCGCCGCGCCGTGCGATGAATTCGCGCGCCGCTGAGGTGTCGCCCTTCCTCTTGAGTTGCATGGCGAGCGCAGCGCGCTCTTCGGCGGAAAGACCGGACGTATCCTTCATTGCTTCGCTCATTTCTGCTTGCACCTTTAAGTCTTCCTGACCGCTGAACGGATCAGGGATGAATCTTTCGGCCGTCAGCGCGGGATGATTGAGATAACCGCGCGCCAGCCCGCAGCCCGCGACGTACAACTCGCCCGGCACGCCGACGGGAACCGGGCGCAGGTGCTCGTCGAGGATGTAAACCCGCGTGTTGGCGATGGGGCGGCCGATATGCGGGGAGGCGTCTGGGCGTGGTGCGCTCCCGACATCCGCCACGGTACTCGCGACCGTGTTCTCCGACGGCCCGTAAACGTTGACGAGGCGGAAAGGCATGTCGTCCGCGAGAAACTGGTGTAACTTGTCGCCTCCCGTGAACAGATAGCGCAACGCGTCGGAGGTCGAATCCTCCACGCCCGCCTCGTGCTCGTAGTTCTGGAGCATCGATTCGGCCAGCGGCGTCGGAACAAAGCAGTGCGTGATGCCTTCACTCTTAACCCAACGCCAGAGTTGCGCAGGAGAGCGCAGGGTCTCGTCGTCAACCATGCTCACGCTGGCCCCGGCCGCCAGGTATGGCCACACTTCCCAGACCGAGGCGTCGAAGGAGTAGCCGGCGACTTGCGACGCGCGCGTCCGCTCATCCACCCCGTAGGTCTCCCGATGCCAGTGGGCGAGGTTGACCAGCCCGCCGTGCTGCACGGCGACGCCCTTTGGCCGCCCCGTCGAGCCAGAGGTGTAGATGATGTAAGCGAGGTTCTGGGGCCACACGGGATAGCATGGGTTGTCTTCATCCCGGGCGTCGGCCGACTCGGCATCTTCGTCCAAGTAGAGCACCTGAGCGCGACAATGCGGGAGACGGTCGATCAGACTATGCTCCGTGAGCAGCACCGGCGCGCCCGTCTCTTCAAGCATTAGGCGCAGGCGCTCGCGCGGGTACTGCGGGTCGAGCGGCACGTAGGCCCCGCCAGCCTTGAGGACGCCGAGCGCGCCGACGACCATTCGCGCCGAACGCCCGGCGCAGACCGCCACGGGCGTCTCGGAGCCGACGCCCAGAGCACTCAGACGCCGCGCCAAACGGTTAGCGCGTGCGTTCAACTCCGAGTAAGTGAGTCGCTCATTGCCGGAGGCCACCGCGCACGCATCCGGCCTTAGTTCAGCCTGCTTTTCCAACAGTTCGTGTATGCACGCGACGCGCGGCAAGAACTCCCTCCGCGTGTCGTTCCACTGCGAGATCAGGCGATCACTCTCGGCGTCGGTCAACAGCGGCAGGGTCGAGAGGTGGCGGTCGGGGTCTGCGACGATACCCGCGAGCAGCATCTCCAAGTGCCCGGTCAGACACTCGATAGTCGCGGGGTCGAAGAGCTGCGTGCTGTACTCGATAGCCACCTTCAGCTCCGCCCCAGCGTCCTCGACGAGCAACGCCAGATCAAACTTGGCGGTCGCCGTATCGGTCTCCAGCAACTCCCCCTCAAGGCCGGTCAATTCCGGTGCGCGACGCGGAGCGTTGTTGAAGGCGAACACCACTTGAAACAGCGGAGCGTGGCTCAGGCTGCGCTCCACCTCAAGCTCCTCGACGATCCTCTCGAACGGAAGCTCCTGATGCGCGTAGGCAGCCAGCGTCGTCTCACGCACTCGTCTGAGCAGGTCACGGAAACTCATTCGGCCGGAGATGCGCGTCCGTATGACGACCGTGTTGACGAAGAAGCCGATGAGACTTTCTATCTCTGTGCGGTCGCGCCCGGCCAGTGGGGTGCCGACGCTGATGTCCGTCTCTCCGGTGTAGCGATGGAGCAGCACGTTGAAAGCCGCCAACAGAGCCATGTAGAGCGTGCTCGATTCACGCCGGCTTAAGGCTCTGAGGGATTGCGTGAGGGGCGCAGAAAGCGTCGCGCGATGGGTGCGTCCCTCGTAGCTCTCTACTGCCGGGCGGGGACGGTCTGAAGGTATACGCAGAACTGTCCGGCCATCCACAAGTTGCTCGCGCCAGTAACTCAGGTGCGCGTCTTCTGCGCCTTGCGATAACCGGTGACGTTGCCACGCGGCATAATCCGCATATTGGATGGGCAACTCCGCGAGCGACGGCTCGCGCCCCGCCGCATAGTCTGCATAGAGCGCCGACAACTCGCGTGTGAAGACATCCATCGACCAACCATCGCTGATGATGTGGTGCATCACCACACACAGGATGTTCTCCTCCGCGCCGAGGCGCACGACGACGGAGCGCCACGGCGGATTGTTCGCCAAGTCGAAGGGCGCACGCACGGCATCGCTCACCCTCCACTGTGCACGCATCTCGCGCTCGCCCTCTTCGGCCATGCTCACATCCACCAGTGCGACGTGCACGGGCGACGACTCTTTCACGACATATCTCGGCTCGCCGTCTACCTTGATGAATCTCGCGCGCAGCATCTCGTGCCGCCTGCTGATCTCGCCGAGGCTCGCTTCTAACGCCGTGAGGTTAAGCGGCCCACGTAGCCGAAACACCAGCGGGAGATTGTAGAAGGCGCTGTCGGGCTTCAACTGGTGTAGAAACCAGAGACGCTGTTGAGCGTAAGAGAGCTTCTGCGGCCCCTCTCGCGCCCGCCTTTCTATCGGCTCGGCGGCGCTCGCCTGCCATCCGTTCCGACGACGCGCTTCGACCTTGGCGGCGAGCTGTGCGACCGTGGGCGACTCGAAGACATCAGGCACATTCAAGTCCGCTCTCAACTCGCGACGCAGGCGCGCGATGAGCATCGACGCCAGCAACGAATGGCCGCCGAGGTCGAAGAAGTTGTCGTCAACGCCGACCTCCGGCAGCAGCATCAACTCACACCAGTGCCCGGCGATCAACTCCTCGACAGGCGTGCGCGGCATGATAAGTGGCCGCTCGTCGCGCGCCCCGCCAACCGGGGCGGGCAGACGCAGGCGATCAACTTTGCCGCTCGACGTGAGCGGCCACTTCTCCATCCAGATGTAAGCTGACGGCACCATGTAGTGTGGAAGTCGCTCTAACAGGAAGGCGCGGAGTTCGGTGTCGGGCGGCATCGCACTGGTTGACACGAGATAAGCGACCAGCCGCTTGTTCCCCGGCGCGTCTTCTCTGGAGAGGACGACAGCCTCGCGGATCGACGTGTGCTCGACGATGGCCGCCTCAATCTCCCCCAACTCGATGCGGACGCCCGACATCTTGACTTGATGGTCGATCCGTCCCATGTACTCGATGGCCCCATCCGGCAGGTAGCGCGCCAAGTCGCCCGTCTTGTAGAGCCGACCTCCGGGATCGCGCGAAAGTGGATCAGGGATGAAACGCTCGGCCGTCAGTTCCATGCGGTTGGGGTAGCCGCGCGCCAGACATACCCCGCCGATGTGCAACTCACCCACAACGCCGACCTGCACCGGCTCCAGCCGCTCGTCGAGCAGGTAAATATGAGTGTTTGCGATGGGCCGCCCGATGGGCACGACGCGCAAATCGCCATCACGCTCGCACTGCCAGAAGGTAACGTCAACGGCCGCCTCGGTTGGCCCATACAAGTTATGCAGTTCCGCGTCGAGGTGACTGAAGAAGCGTCTCTGGAGGTCGTAAGGCAGTGCCTCGCCGCTGCAGATGACGCGACGCAGCGAAGCGCACTTCTTCTTTAGCTCCGGCTCTTCAAGGAAGACTTGCAGCATCGGCGGCACAAAGTGGATTGTCGTGACGCGTTCGGCGACGATCACGTCGGCCAAGTATGTGTTGTCGTGGTGGCCGAGCGGTCGCGCTACCACGAGCCGCGCCCCGGTCAGTAGCGGCCAGAAGAATTCCCACACCGACACGTCGAAGCTGAAAGGCGTTTTTTGCAGCACGCAGTCGGTCGCGTCGAGCCTGTAAGCGTCCTGCATCCAGAGTAAGCGGTTGCAGATCGCCGCGTGCGTGTTCATCGCACCTTTCGGCTTGCCCGTCGAGCCAGAGGTGTAGATGACATAGGCTAAGTTGTCCGCAGCGACATCGACCGAAAGGTTATCTTCTGCCTCCATCTCGATTTCAGGCCAGTCGGCGTCCAGGCAGATAACGCGCGCCTCGTGCGCCGGCATGCTTTCGAGCAGGCGTCGCTCGGTGAGCAGCACGGTTGAGCGGCAATCATCCAGCATGAAGGCGAGCCTCTCCGTGGGATACGCAGGGTCAAGAGGCAGGTAGGCGGCGCCGGCCTTGAGAATACCGTAGAGACCGACGACCATCTCGATTGAACGCTCAATACAGATGGGAACAATGCTATCCGGCGCGACTCCCGCACGAACCAGATAGTGTGCCAGCCGGTTGGCGCGCTCGTTTAATTCCCGATAGGTGAGATGACAGCCCTCGAAGGTTAGAGCTATTGCGTCTGGCGTACGTGCGACCTGATCTTCGAACAGTCGGTGGAGGCACTGGGCTTGGGGGTACGCGACAGCGGTGTCGTTCCACCTCTCTACCAGTCGTCGAGTCTCTGCCGGCGCGGGCACCGACAGTTCCACCGTATGGGGATACTCTGTCCTGGTGCTACTTTCGTTTATCGTCATAAGAGTTCCCGCCGAGTTTGCCAGAGACCCCAACACTGGCGGGACTTTGGCGGCGGGCTCAGGGTGCTTTGTAGGGAGAGACCTTGGGTCGAAGGGCGAACTTCTCCCTATCGGGCAAACGGTCATAAGGTTTTGGCTCGCCAAAACCGACACGCACGAATGCCGCCGGAATGAGCGCGACCGCTTAAGCAGGTGCGTCCGCGACGACGACGACTCCGCACGCCACAAAGAACACCCAGACACGCGGACACCCCCAAGCTAAGGAGACCCTGCGCCGGTTATCGCGCGAATGCTGCCGGAGTGTGTTTCCACTCTTTCACACCGGCAAGCGGGTGCCCTGCTATTAGGGCCTCATCGTTTTCAAGTCCCAGAATATTTAAAATTTTTACGAGAAATGGAGCAAGGGTCGCGGCCAGAAGGTAGGTGAAATACCTCCGTATATATTCACTAACGTGTGAAGACCACACCGGAATCCCTTCAAGACTTCCTTAGATCATTTCACCCAAGTGGTTTCCACGTCCATTGCCAAAGCCGCAGGCAAATTCAGCCCAAGCAAAATGCGATAAAAACTTATCGTTGAGGTAATATAATTCCAACGCTCGTGCTACACGTCCAGCGATTAATAGAGTCGACACTTCTGCCGGGTTATTAAAATTCTTTAGGGCCGGACTCCTAGTTTGCTATATTTGGGGGTAATTAATCAAACAGGTCGCAACTAATGTCGATGATGAAAGCGACCCGCCACGGGAGTAGATTGTAGAGCGGGATTATACATCCAACGGTAACGCTGTCAAGCGCAGAGGGCGTCGGGTCTGGATGCCACTCAACCGGACATAATCGGCCTCCGAAGCTTGATTCACGTTTTCTGCCAGTATTCGTAAGGCTGAGGCGAGTTCACATTTCGTCGCACGTCTTTCGCGATAAAATTTTCCGGTGCCCCGGCCTGACCCCTCAAGAAATCGGCCGCACACCTCACTCTCACGGAGGGAGTTTATATGAACAGGTTTCGTCTTCTGGCAGCATCGCTGATGGCTTTATGTTGCGGCCTCCTGTGTTTTGAGCGTGCTGCGATCACACGGCAGATGGGCCGAGACACTCACCCGTATGCTTCTGACAAACCGTTGAGGATGGCGACGCTCTTTGCCGAAGGCGTCATCTCCACCGGCGACTACGACTCTCACCCGGCGTTCACCCCCGACGGCCGGACGCTCTATTTCCTGAAGAGCACACCCGACTTCAACTTCTGGACGATCGTCGTCTCACGCTTCAACGCGGGAAGATGGAGCGCGCCCGAAGTCGCGCCGTTTTCCGGCCAGTATAGCGACGCCGACCCCTTCATTACGGCCGATGGCTCCAAACTCTATTTCATCTCCAACCGTCCGGTTCCCGGTAAGGCGAAACGAGACCTGGATATATGGGTGATGGAGAAGACGACCAACGGCTGGGGCGAACCGAAGAGCCTTGGAGCACCCGTCAACAGCGACGGCAACGAGTGGTATCCGACGTTGACACGCGATGGGACTATCTACTTCGGCTCCGACCGCGCGGGCGGCAAAGGGCGTACCGATATCTACCGCTCCCGCCTCGTAGACGGGAAGTATGCTGAGCCTGAGAATCTCGGCGAGACCATCAACACCCAATTTAATGAATTCGAACCTTTCGTCTCGCCGGATGAACGCTTCATCATTTTCATGGGCGGCGGGCGCGCCGATGGGCTTGGAGGCTTCGATCTCTACATCAGCTATCAACGGGAGGGCGTGTGGTCGAAACCCGTCAACTTGGGTGATCAGGTTAACTCCGCCGGCAACGAACTCTCACCTATGATAGCGCCCGGCGGGAAGTATTTTTTCTGGACGAGCACAAGGGTAGTTGCGGTTGAGCAACACGCAAAACCGTTAAGTTACCGGGAGCTGGAAAGAAAGCTACGGAGGCCGCGTAACGGTCTGGGCGACATTTATCAGATAGACGTGAGTGCCTTGAAAATCGAACAGTAAAGGGCCATATTGCAAAAGAATCACTCCAACAGCGGTTAGATTATGCGCGCGGCTGGGCAGTGTTGCGAAAATTATTGTAGAGCGCTGAAGGTCAGGAGCTACTCTCTCTCAGGCAGCGATCCCGAACAGCGAAGCGACGAACTCCGCATGACCGTGCGAGTCACTCCCTAATAATCTTTTTACCTGCCCCTTCCTCATCATGTTTACCGATTCAATACCTTCGAGCGTGCGCTCTGCGGTGTGGAAGTTCTTGAAGCATTGTGAGGCTCGTACCTTCTTCTTGACGAAGCGGTGGTCCTGCTCGATCACATTGTTCAGGTATTTCACGCGCCTAAGCACGCAGTCCTTCGGCACGATCCGCCCCTCTTGTGAAGCGCTGAATGCCTCGGGGTAAGCTGCGTTCTTATCGACGCTGATCGAGAACGGCAGTTTCCTGTGCTCGGCTCTCATCATCTTCTTAAAGAACCGTTTTGCCGCAGAAACATCGCGCTTCGCGCTGAGCATAAACTCGATTGTATTTCCTTCTTTATCTACGGCGCGGTACAGATATTTACAGGCCTTCCCGACTTTAATGTACGTCTCATCCACTCGATATGACGTGCCGCTCATCTTCAGGTGCGGTCGTACCCGCTTGTTGAACTCCGGAGCATATTTCTGTACTCAACGAAATACGGTTGAATGATCTATGTCGAGTCCACGCTCACGCATCATCTCTTCAACATCGCGATAGGATAGTTGGAAGCGGCAATACCAGGGCACACATAAAAGTATGACATCAGGGCCATAGTGCCGCCATTTGAAAGGCGAGGATTTATGATTCATGAAGGGACCTGCTGATCTGGCTTGAGAGAACTCGAGGGAGGAATCATACTTGAATCACTATTTTTGCAACACTGCCGTTCGACCCTCAGTCCCTGAGGCAGTGTGACACGGCAAGTGCGGCAGCAGCGGCGTAATCCCTCTTGAGACATAGCCATCTTCGCTCAGCAGGTTGAACAGAGGGGACGGCGAGCACGTGATAACGGCTGACCTGTTTTGAGAGTCGTTAATTGAATGGGGCCGCCAGCCTACCGAACTTCATCATGCGCCGTGACTGATGAAGTCACCATGGATGAGCGCGAATAGAGTGGTGAGACAAGCCTCGCTGAGTGAGAGGACAGGTGTGCCAGGATGGACGGAAAAGAAAATACTTGACGCAGAGACCCCGCTTCATAGAGCCGTTAACGGACTCCGCGTGTGATCCGGATACGCAGAGGCCGCCGGAGCCCTCGCTGCTCCGGCGGCCTCTTCGCTTTCACCCGTTATCTCTCCTGTGGGGGAACAGGCGAATCCGGTTGGCTCCTCTACTTCTCCTTGCGCGAACCGGCACGCTTCGTCGCGCCAGCCTTCGTCGCTTCGATTGCACCGTGGGGTGCAGTCAACGCCTCGACGTTGACGAAGAAGCTGAAAGCCCCTTGCTGCTGCACGCCGAGAGTGAACTCAACGTTGATAGAGCCGCCCACCACAATCGGCGTCGCCGTTGTGATGGTGATGACGGTGGAGTTGAGGCCGCCGCCGTTCGGCTGCGTGGGAGGTGTCTCAACCTGAGTGCCCTTGACGGGTACTTCCGAACCGTTCGTGAGCGTGACGTTGAAGTCAGCCGGGGAAGACGAGATCAGACGCAGATCGGCCTGCCCGCTCCCCGCGCCGGGGCTGCCCAGCGTCGTGATGCCGACAATGCGGAAGCGCAGCGTCGTCACGTTGGAGGGGTTGGTGTTAGTAAACTTGCGACGAATGCGCAGCGTGCCGTACTGCGCGGTCGTCGGATTAGCTCCTGCCGCCGTACGCACGCGCGCGCAACCGCTAGCAACCGACCCAAACCCGCTGCACTGCGGATCAACAAGCGAGCCCTTGATGACGGCGTTGCGCTGGATGGGACTCGTCAGGTTCTCCGGGCCGGGCGCGCCGAGGACGGCGTTATTGCCGACTACGAGCGGGTCTGTGGCGACGAGCATGAAGTCTGCGGAGTTGTTATCTGTGTCCTGCGGGGCGCCGCTTGTCAGCTTGCGCACAAAGGCGTGCTCGCTGTCTGTGGTGATGCCGCTCGCCGGCGAGAGGCCGCCCCCCTCGATGTAAAGCGCGCTCGCTGTGCTGAAGCCGGCCGCGTCAAGGCGGGCGCCGGTTGCGAAGTTCGACGCGTTGTTGAAGAGGGCGATGCCTGCGCTGTCTGGGATATCCGCCGTGAGCGCACCGTCGGAGGCTGCCGGCAGACTGTAAGTCGCGCCCGTGATCAGGTAATGGCCGCGTGCCGGGATCGCCCCACTGCTGACAGTGTGGAGTACCGTACCACCAGACACGAGTGCCCAATCCGTAATGCCGACTGCCTGATCGGTCTGGTTGTAGAGTTCGATGAACTCGTCCGTCGCGCCATTAGGCCCGCGGAAGCGGAACTCGCTGATGATAATGTTCGGGATGCCCACAAAATTTAGCGTCTGGTCATTTTGGAGCGAGGTCACAGTCTGGGGGGTGAAACTGTACTGCGCAGTATTGGTCGGCGTGATGGTGTAGCTGTTGTCCGCAGGAAACTCGACAAATGTGTAGAAACCGTTCGCATCTGTCGTCGTCGTCGCAGTGACTGGTGCCCTGCTCCCGCTTAAAGTCACAGTTATGCCGCTCAGGCCGGCGCCGCTGCCCGTGACCCGCCCGCTGATAGTATGTGCATTCTGCTGCTCACTTCTGGCCAGCATGAGCGCGTAAGTGCCTGTCTGGCCGAACGCGCTGGCATTGGCGAGCACCGTGTAAGTGCCCGTCACGGGCAGCGTGAAGGATGCCGTGCCGCCGCTGGGGAGACGCGCGGCGTTGTCGCCGTCCGGATTGTTGTCGATATCCAGCGCATCGCCAGTGGGTCCGAGCAGGAACAGGACAGGCACCAGCCCGGCGGTGGAGGAAGTCATCGTGATGACCACCTGCCCGTTGGCCGAGCCGGTGAAGGTGTAGGCGTCGAGGAACGAGCTGTCTTCCAGCAAGCGGCAATCCCCGTTCGCCAGCGAGCCGTTGACCGGCGTGCCGAGCGTGAGCGGGAGGGACGCGCAATCGTTCGCCGCTCTCGACAGCGTCAGGTTGTAGTTACCGCTCTGAGATGAGAGCAGGGTGTTGACGATGATGGTGTAAGTGCCGGTGGTGGGCAGGCGGCCAAAGCCTGCCAACGGCGGGATGCGCGCGGCCGTACCGCCTCCGCCGTTGTCGTCCTTGGCCAGCAGGTCGCCCGCGGGCGTCAGCAGGTAGAGATAAGGATCGAGGTTGCCGGACGTAGCCGTCAGCGTGATGGCGATCTGCTGCCCGGCCGTGCCGTTGAAGGTGTAGTAATCGACCGGCGTGCCGTCCACGTCAATCGGGTTGGTGCAGTCGCCCGTCGTGAGCGTGCCCGCTTTGGTTTCGCCGAAGGCTATCGGCGTCAGGTTACAGGTCGTGCCGGCAGTCAGCGCCAGACTGTAGGGGCCGCCGTCCTCCGGCCTGAACGAGTTGGCGAGGATGGAGTAGACGCCGCTCGACGGCAGGGTGATGAATCCGGTCGGTGGGATGCGCGAGTCGGTGGAGACGCTCGCGTTAGCGTCGTCGTTGACGGCGAGCACCGAGCCGTCGGGGTTGAGCAGGTAGAGGAAGGTGTCGAAGGCCGCCGACATGGCGACGGCGATCTGCTGCCCGGCCGAGCCGGTGAAGGTGTACTCGTCAACTCTCGACCCGTCGCCTTCGATGGGATTCAGACAGTCGCCCGTGGCGAGTCTCCCGTTGATCGTCTGGCCGAAGTTGATCGGCTGATTCTGCGTGCAGACGGCGAGCGGTTGCGCCTCGCCCGTCTCTTTTTTGACGACGGCTTTGGCAGAAGGCTTCTCGCTCTGGCGCGTGTTGATTCCGGCGTCAACCGCGCCGCCGATCTTCTTGCCGCCGACACGCTTCTGCTGTTGCCACGCGCCCGCATTGACATAAGGAAGAGCAGCAACGGCGAACAGGCTGACGATCAAAGCCACGCGGCGCGCGGCACGCATGTGGCTCGACAACTTCTGGAATAAGGGGAAACGAAACATCTGGAATTCTCCTGTGTAACAAAACACATCCGGCTGGGCCGAAGTCGGATGGCACTTCACGCACGAAAGTGCGCGGCGAAGGTTGTAGAGTCTCTATCCTTTAACTTCTGACTATTGGCATATTGGCGTGACTACATTTTTACTGTTGAATATGAGGAGCGGGCTGGATGGGAGTGTTGCGAAAATATCTTTAAGCCCCAACATCTTGCGGCAAGTGGTTGTCTCTAAATTCTACTTATTGCGGCCAAAAAATTATTCACAACACTCCCATTAAACCCCATCAGTTATAATGGGGCTAAAAAGTGTGATTGAAAATTAGACGCTTTAGTTGTAGATATTCATCCATAAGCAAAGGTTAAAGTGAGGCTAACTAGAGAGACTCTTTACTTAGCAAGAACAAGATAACACAGAGTCCGTAAACAAACGAGTTCAATACCCATGCCAATCATAGTGCCGATTTCATCGGCCTCTCTTTGGGGAAAAGAGGCTTTAGTATCCACCGAAGTTACAGTGTGTCTACTAAAGGGGACAGATTTGAGGAAGGGTGTACTTTTGTTGACCCTTGCCTTTCGGTCAGTCATTGGAAATGAGCCGCTGCCAACGGTAGTGTTGCGAAAATCGCCTGACCTTGCGCATCACTCCCTGCCAATCTTCGGTAACGTGAATTGTCTAAAGTTTCGTACTATGACTTAAGGAATACACATAGACAGTTGTTGGCAGACTTAAGGCAGATCCTTCTCCTACCGCTTTGATGACTGCTCTTGAATTCCCTTCTCTCTGCTATACCCCCTATGTCAAAAAACTGTAGTTTCCTGACTGTCAAATTCAATCCGCAAAACACGTCTTAATCATTAAGTTTTTATACTCTACTTTAATAAGGTTTTTTGACTCTTCGTTTCGCTCGATAAGAGTCTAGCCAAGCAACACCTCCAATGGACGCGATCTAACAACTCACGTGCAGCGGGAGTTCGAATAGAGTTGCTTTCATGCGCGAGACTTGGGTTGATTCTAAATTGTGTGCTCTCCCAGTGAATTCGAGTGATAGGCCGCATCAAAAAACAAAGGCAGTGTTGCGAGAATAGCGATTCAGTATGATCCCGCCTCAAGGGTAGCATTGCAAAAAATTGCCGACCACACCAGATATTGAGATCATGGCGATCTTCTAGCCACGGTTGTGTTGACGTACAAAAGCTAAACTGCTCTGCGTGATGACAGTTAAGCTAACCGATGAACAATGGCAGAAGATTCTGCCCGTCTTGAAAACTTGTCCACAGGTAAGGCTCGGAGCCGGGCGCGACGTGCGCCGCTTTCTCGAAGCCGTCTTGTGGGTCACTCGCTCCGGCGCGCAATGGCGACTCTTGCCACCAAAGTATGGCAACTGGAACGCAGTTTATAAACGCTTCGCCAGAGGGAGTGAAGTCAAGGTCTTTGAAAAGCTGTTCGAGCATTTTTCTGCTGACCGCGACATGGAGTATCTAATGCTTGACTCGACCATCGTGCGCGCTCACGCGTGTGCCGCCGGCGCACAAAAAAAGAGGGCGCGCAAAGTTTAGGCCGAAGTCGCGGCGGCTTTTCCACCAAGATTCACTTAGCCACTGACGCTTTAGGCAATGCTTTGCGCTTCATCTTGACAGGCGGCGAACGCAACGACATCACGCAAGCCACACAGTTGATCGAAAGCTTCGCCGCCGATTATGTGATCGCCGATAAGGGTTATGACTCGCAGGCTTTCATCTTAAAGGTGAAAGAGCAAAACTCTGAGGCCGTCATTCCCTCGCGCAGCAATCACAAAGTGCAAAGAGAGATAGACTCGCATCTGTACAAGGAACGCCACTTGATTGAAAACCAAATCGGCAAGCCCAAACAGTTTCGCCGAGTGTTTTCACGGTTCGATAAGTTGGCAAAGAACTATTTGAGTTTCATCTATTTCGCGAGCACAGTCGTGTGGCTCAGGTAGCTATGTCAACAGAACCTAGTCCAGACCTTCATCCCGGAGGGCAGCACTCCACCCTCCTTCAACGCGGCGACAGCAGCATGCGTCGCGGGGTAGCCGTCGAGCGTGATCCTCTCAGGTACACCGTGCCGTCGTATCGCACGAGTGAAGAACTGCTTGGCTGACGCTATATCTCTGTGTTCGCTTAGCCAGAAGTCAACCGTCAGTCCCTGCTTATCGACTGCGCGGTAGAGATAAGTCCACCGCCCTCCGACTGTGATGTACGTCTCGTCTACGCGCCACGAAGTGCCGACGGGACGGGCATAGTGACGCCAGCGCCTCTCGAACTCCGGAACGTAGCGTTGGAACCATCGCAGGATAGTAGTGTGGGAGACATCGACACCGCGCTCGGCCATCATGTCAACCAAATCACGATAACTGAGCTTGTATGTGACATACCAACGGACACAGATAATGATAACTGTGCGATCGAAGTGGCGGCCGCGAAACAGCGACGATGCGTGAGGAAAAGGAGGCTGATTCATGCTAACGATTATCAGCCCAACTTAGCGTATGCACCAGAACCAGATTGCCTTGCGGTTCGAATGGTTGCACCTGTTGCGGGGGGCGCACTTGCGTATCATCATGCGTTGAGAAGATGCTTGGATAGTTGGGCATCATTCGTCCTTAATCAGGCGCGCGTGCGTGCATCTCTTAACGCCCTTCTCCGTTCCGTTCGGATACCAAAAGCCAGTACCGTTGCAATCCGGGCATCCGCTCACATCAATAGAAGCCGCGTTCTCCTCAGGCATCAGGAAAGCCGCAATGGCATCATCCACTTCGCCGGTGCGCAGAATCGTCGTTGCATAACCACCCGGATTGTTAATTCCCTGTCCTGTTGATCGGAGATGTTCGGCGTACTTTCGACACTCATTCAGAGAGAATCTTGATCCCCCACCCCCACCTGCTTGTGTTTGTGTGCTTTCTTTTTGTGTATTTACTTTATTGGCTGCACCACGTGCAGGGGCGGCATGATGTGCAGGGGTGGTCTGTTGTTCAGGGGTGGCACGTCGTGCCGCTGTAGCCTCTGAAATTAAGATCCTGAAAGTCGTACCCCGCAGAGCCATATTTTTATTACCAAAGTCTTGCTCAATACGTTGAATTAACTCACGCCCCTCGAGCTTTACGATGCTCTTCCTCGTCTGCCTTTCACTGATATTACAGGCCTTTGCTAGCGTCGGGACGCTGACCCGACAAGTATCCGAATTGAAGCCTCGCGCAAGCCTGTATAGGCGAATTAGCACCGACTGATCATAGGTATCAAGCGTTGGTATAATGCGGTCCAAAAGTTCATTCGGGACGCGTGTAAAACCGGCAGCTGCGGTCTGCTGTACCGGGGTGGCACGTGGTGCAGCCGCGGCACGGTGCAGGGGTTCAGGTTCTTTCTGTGCCGGGGCTGCACCACGTGCCGGGGTGGTACGTGGTACAGGGGTAGTATGATGTGCAGGGGTTGTTTGAGCTGTCTCATTGTCTGCAACAGTTTCCGGCACCCGCATGGGCGGGCGACGCCCGGTAAAGGCAGCAAAGACATCGGCGAAGATCTCCGGATCGTTATTACTTGCGGCTTGATCTGTTAGGTCGCCGTACTTCCGTTTCTTCTTCGAAGTCATTCATCAGCTCCTTAGCTATGCGCATGTAGTCAAGAGCGCCGCTTGACTGCGGGTCGTACTGGAAGATCGTTTGCCTGGCGGCGAAAGCCTCCGCCATTCGAGTATTCTTATGAATCGGAGGCAAACACTGGGTCTGGAATTTTTCCTTTAACAGCTCGTAGATGTCACGTGCCAGATTCGTCCGCTCAAGGAACGTGGGAAGGCCGTAAGGCCGGATGGCATGCCCCCCATCCGTCACCATAACGAGCGTATTCATCAGGTGGACGACCGCGTCAAATGCCTCCCGCTTGCACTCTACGGGGATGATCACAACGTTGGCCGCCGCGAAGGCGTTTACCGTGCTCATACCTAGATTTGGCGGGCAATCGAGAATAACGATGTCATAAGAAGCCCCAGGTAACTCCTGCAGCGCCTTATTCAGGCGGTCGTGGAAGTGCAGTACACCGAGCAATTCTACGTCGAGGTTGGCCGCCCGCAGGTTCGAGGGCAAGAGATCGATACCGCTCTTGGTCTTAATGATGCAATCGACCAGTTTTACCTGGCGCATGATCACGTCATAAATGGTATGGCCCTTTTCGCCCGAACTGCCCATGAGCCACTGGGAGGCATTGGCTTGGGCGTCCATATCGATTAGCAGGACGCGCTTACGGTGGGTCATTCTCAGCGCCGCGCTGAGGTTGACGGCGGTGGCCGTCTTACCAACGCCGCCTTTCTGATTCGCGACTGCGATGATTTTTTCCATAGCGTTTAGTCGAGAAATTGGTGAAAAGAGAAGGGAATTGCGGCCGGACTATGGACGCAGTTGCCAACAAGTGCGGCGTTCATGCCGCTTTGCGCCCGCTTTTGAGCGAGAGGACTTCGGACTCGCTCACTAATTTCACACGCTTGTCCAGCAGATCGGGGAAGTGGCGTACCACCTCATCTTTTATAAGCTGGGCCATTTTCGTGGGACTCACGCCGAGGAGTTTTCTTGCTTCTGCAACGGGGATTAAATCCTTGGGCCTGTTTTCGAACATATCGCCTCCTTAAGAGTTAGCGAAACTTACAGTAAGACTCCAATTCATGTCAATATAATTCCATATAGTTATAATTGATTTATGGCTATATTAGAATATAGGACAACTTGAATAAACCTCTTGACATCTGTACTACTGTGTAGGATAGTTCTTATATGCCTACCTCACCCGTATGGTTCGAGTTTGTTGAAACAAAGGCTTTTACCAAGCGCCTTGTCGACTTTGGATCTCGTGAGGTATTACTGGCAATTCAGGCCGACCTGATTGAGAACCCGATTCGCTGGCCTGTGATCAGGGGGACCCACGGTGCGCGCAAGGGTAGGGTTTCAGATCCGGGGGAGGCGAGAGGCAAAAGCGGCAGCTACCGCTACCTTTATTTGTTTCTTCCCCACGTCCAGCGCATCTATCTCCTGTTCATCTTCGACAAGAAAGAGCAGGATAATCTCTCTCCGGAACAGGTTAAACGGATCGCTCAATGGTGTGATCAAATACGAGAGGAGTCGTCATGAGCAGTGCCAAGGCGAAACATGAAGAATATGTTAGTGACGAGACGTTCGCAGAGATCGAAGGGGCATTCCAAGAGGCTTTAGAGCACGCGCGCGGCACGCGCACTGATCTGCGCACCATGCGCATTGCATTACCGGCTCCTCCTAAGAAGATGAACCATACGGACATAGCAAAGTTGCGGGCGCGCTTCAATTACTCACAGTCGGTATTCGCCCGACTCCTTAATGTCAGCACTAAGACGATTCAGGCATGGGAGCAGGGATTACGTGAGCCGAGCGACGCTGCCCTGAAATTGCTGGCGATTGCGGCTAAACACCCGGAAGTATTGTTGGATTCCTAAAAGATTGGAATGAATCTCAGGAACGGAACTTGGAATTATTGGCCGAATGACCTCATAAACCGTTTCTCTAAATCCTGTTTCACAGAAGGTTCCTGTAAATCTTCAGAAATCTTACTAAACGACCAGATATAATTGACCAAAGGGCGAGATTCCATAAATAGCATAAAATCAGCTACTTACACTGGATCTTAAGAAGGTTTCAGATCTTCACATGTTTCGCTGAACAGAAGCCATTTTTGAGGCCATTTTCATATATTTTACTGAACGAGAGTGTTTAGAGACGCACTTTAGTCATGCCCCTTTGCTCTTTACGCCGCTGAATCCTGCTCAACACAGCCATAATCGGCTCACTCGCTTTCAGCAACTCTTCGATCTCTTCATCCAGGACATCCTCACGTCTGATATCACGGAAGGCAAAACCAAGTTGCTTAATTTGTTCCCAGAACAGATGCGTCGGGTCATAAGGGTCAAAATCTTCCAAACTCTCAAATCCTTCAAACTGGGACTCATCGGCTTGTGTCCCAGCATCAGGCTGCTTCAGCAATTCATTCACGCGCTGGCGCAACTGCGTGCCCGAGGCTTTTGTTTGCAGATGTGCTGAGAGCAGGTTGGCGCGTGTGCGCCGGGCTTGACCTGGAGCGCCTTGGAGCCTCTCGGCAGTGATTCTGGCGAGTTGTTCGGCCTCGAAGAGATTGATCTCTCCGGAAGCGAGCGTTGCGGTCACATCAGCAGGGAATTCGAGCAAGCGCAAATAGTGGTCAACAAAACTGGCGACCGAGATGTGTGAAAATGTTTCACGCTCAAGTATGCCGCTCAGGCGGGTTCCTACTCTGAGCAGGTCTTCACGCTTCCACCTGCTGGGGCGTCCACGCTTTGTGTTGGTGGCGGGATATCTCTGAGCGTGTCGAGCAGCGCGGAGCAAGCGCATCAACTCTCTGTCCTTGTTTGGGATAAGATCGGGCAATGCCGAACGCAGATGCTCGATGATAGAGCGGACGGCCTGCGGCGAAGCGAGCGAGTCTGCTTTGCGTTGTCTGCGTCTTGTAGCTCTCAATGTCTGATAATAGTTCCATGAAGAAGTGATGTTACACGAAAGCCGATACTACACTTAGAATAAGTAATATTCTACTGTTTTGATTGATTGGGTACACAAACAGGTTAGTTGTGTACCCAACAAATTATGTTATAAAGAAGTGGCTTTGATGGAACAAGGGAGCTGTAGAAAAGAGTTTTGCATGAGGGAAGAAAGATTCAGACAGGCCTTTAAGTTGCGGCTATTAGCGCTTGTGCTGGCGCTTGTGCTCACTTGGTACGCGTTGAACCCTGCGCCCGGCACGGTGCGGGCGGACAGGCGGGAGACGGAACCGCCCGACGAAAATCGTTCTGAAGCGAAAACCGCTTTCAGGGCGAGCCGTCAGCCGGAGCAGGTGGAGGCTGGAGTGAGAGGCTCGTCATTCCACCCGCCGTCACGCGCGAAAGAGGTGGACGATCTCGAATGGCCGGAGATTATCGACGTCGTTTAGAACCGGGGAACTATGGAGACACCTTCCGAGGCAACTGCGCTCCAACCGTTTGCGGCCGACTTTCAGGTTGCGCTGCAAGGGGCGGTCTCGCTGTGGGCATCGGCGACAACGGGCGAGAGCGAGCGTCGCCAAGACCTGCTCCGAGATAAGGGGCGCATCGTTCTTTCCTTCTTCCGCCACACGGGGAAACTGCCCGCCGAGGTCGAGCCCGAGGACGTGCAGGGTTGGCTGAGGGACTTGGAAGCGAGAGGCGTGAAGGCGGGGACGACCTACCAGCACGCGTGTCTGCTCTCTTCGTTTTACACCTGGGCGTTAAAGGATGCTGAGGTGGGGCAGTACGTGCGCAGAAACCCTGCGCGTCTGGCGCGTCCGCGCGCGCCGAAGCCTTACCAGACGGAATCGGTGAAGGCGCTTTCCGACGGGGAGGTAACGGCACTGGTCGGGGCGGTGCGAAGACGTGCTCTCACCGAGGATGTCGTGGCGAAGAGAGACTACGCGCTACTGATCTTGTATCTGGCGACGGGGCTGCGCCGGCAGGAGGCCATCGGCCTGCGGGGCAAAGATGTGCATGTGGGCGAGACTCTAGTGCTTGAGTACCGCGCTAAAGGTGGCGACTACCGGAGTAGGGAAGTGAAGGTGCCGCAGGTCAGGGAGGCGTTGCTCGACTACCTGACGGCGGCGGGTAGGCTGCATGCGTTGAAGACGGATGCGCCGCTGTGGACGAGGCACGACCGGGCGGGGAAGCCGGGCGAGGCTTTAACGTCTCACTGCTTCGTGAAGAATCTGAAGAAGTATGCGAAGGAGGCGGGCGTTGAAGGGTTCCACCTCCATAGAACAAGGCACACGTTTGCTCGCATCGTCTCGGAGTTCACGGGAGACATTACGGCCACGCAGAACGCTTTGGATCATCAGAACCGCTCGACGACGCGCGTGTACGTGCAGCGCATTGCCGTGAAGCGTGATTTATACAGTGAAGAGGTCTCTAAAAGGTGGACTGACTAACCTCGTTCAGGCCGTCTGGCTCAAAATAATTCACAAGGCTCAAGCCAAATTGTCTACTTTACAAGCCAGGCATGGAGGACTCGCACCCCTTGTCCATACACAACACCCCGAGCATGCGTTAAAGTTGCTCCTTGATCTTGCTGTTTAGGATTTGCCATCGCTAACTCCCTAGTTAAGGATTGTTAAAGGAGTGTGAGCAACCTATGGGATATTAGATTGAGTGTTGATACGCCCTATAACAGGAGTTACTAAAGATGCCTGAAAAAGAACATCTAGAAATATTAAAACGTGGCGTCGATGCTTGGAACGAGTGGAGGGAGAGTCAATTTTATGTTAGACCCAACCTCCGGGAGGCAGACCTCAAGGAGGTCGAATTACATGGTGCATATCTAGGCGGTTCCGATCTCAGCTTTGTAGACCTCCGCTTTAGGGATCTCAGTGATGCCCAACTCGAAAACGTCAACTTGTCGGGTAGTAAACTCGATGGAGCGGACTTGAGCCGGGCGAACCTAGTCAAGGCGAACCTGTTCCGTGCCGACCTAGTCCACACAAATCTTACTGGTGCCGACCTGCACGCCTGCGATCTGCGGGATGCCAACTTAACGGAGGCCGTTCTCATAGGAACGGTGTTGAATGGGGTCATCTTAAACGGATGTAACCTCAGCAAAGCGAACCTTAATGGGGCTAAACTGAACGCCACTACGTTCGGTGATAACAACCTCCAAGATGTAATAGGCCTTGAGGCTGTGGTGCACGTGGGGCCGTCTGTAATCGGCCTCAACACCATATATAAATCCAAAGGCAAGATTCCTGAAAGCTTTCTCCGCGGTTGCGGCGTACCGGAATCTTTAATCGTCCAGATCCCCGCGCTCGTTACGGCCACGCAGCCCATCCAGTTCTACTCCTGCTTCATCAGCCATAGTAGTTATGACCGGGAGTTCGCCGAAAGGCTCTACATTGATCTTCAAGCGCGAGGAGTACGCTGCTGGATCGCGCCTGAAGCCATAGGGATCGGTGCCAGATTTCGACCCCAAATTGACGAGGCAATTCGGGTCTATGACAAGCTACTGGTGGTTCTTTCTGAAAACTCAGTTCACAGCTGGTGGGTAAAGAGGGAAGTCGAAACTGCCTTGGAGTTGGAACGGGCTCAAGGAAGGCAGGTACTTTTCCCGCTCCGCATCGATGATGAAGTAATGAAGCCGGTCGAGGGGTGGCAGGTGTTCCTTCTCAAGACGAGACAGATTGGAGACTTTAAAGGATGGAAGAGCTTTGAAAGTTATCAGCGGGCCCTCTCTAGGCTTTTGAGAGATCTCACCCTCGGTGGCACCGAGCCACAGATCGACACTGAGAGGGTAGGATGAGAGACCTCAAACTGCTCAAAAGCTTCCAAGTGTTTCTGAATTACCCATTCGACGATGACTTCAGAGACATGGCGCTCGCAATGCACTTCGCTGTAACGTCAGCCAACATGATTCCTGTTTGTGCGAGGGATCTGAGTGCGCCTGATCGCGTTCGTGTTGATATGTTGGTAAAGGCCGTTGCGAGCTGCCACTACTCGGCGCATGACCTTTCGCGGGGTAAAGGCGAGGGGGCGGAAAATTACTCAAGGTTGAACATGCCGATAGAGTATGGAATGGCCCTGTTTTACGACATGAATTCGGATGGCGCGGCGCACCGCTGTGCCTTTTTCGTCGCCTCACCCCACGAATATCAGGCATATGCATCAGACCTGTCTGGGCTTGATCCCCAGTACCATGAGAACAGTGACCTGACACTGGTAAAGCTAGTGTACGATTGGCTGCTGTTTATTCAGCCCGACCTGAAAGCGACCCAGCCGCCGACTGCTGTCGTTGTTACAAGGTACACCGAGTTCAAAGAGGAGTTGAAGAAGATAAACGGCTCCGGTAAGGACGGGTTGCCGACGCACGATGAAACTCAGGAGTTAATGTTCCAGTTGTGTGGAGGGGAAGGGTGGTGGATATGGAGGGGTAATCCACTAGGGCTTCGAGAACTCCCTAAACTTCCGCTCTCATTCAAGACTTCAATACCATGAGCAGTACAGTTTGTTGTCGCTTTAGTTTCCATCGGGAGGTCCCGAACAGACGCACTAGCCGATGACATCAGGGTCTTTTGCGCTCGTTGCCTGCAATAAATTCGCCGCCTCACATCTCAATTTAATATAATGGTTGGTATAATTAATTCTTACCTGTGACCTACACGAGAGATGAGAGAAATAGCTTATACAGAATATTCAATAATAGAGGTGCGACACCTCAGCAAAGACTTAAGAACTGTAGCTTAACCTTTACTTGGTTTTATGACAGATGAATTGCTCATATTCGTAGGATACAGCGACGACGCTAAAGGGGAAGCCCAAGCTGTCCGTGAACTAGAGCCACAGTTGCAAGATACTCTGAATCGGCTCAACGAAGTCGCCGCTTCACATTCTAAGTATGTTTTTTTGAAAATTTTCAATTGGGATTACGATGCAAGACTGGGAGTCGGGGGTCAATCCTACGCAATCTCCCCTGAACTTGAGCGCGCTGCGGTGACAGTCTTTGTCTTCAAAGAGAGAATAGGGCGCGTTACATGGAAAGAGCTAACGGAATGTCGTGAACGCAAAAAGGAGAATAGAATACCAGTCATAGCATTCTTTTCACAGAATCATCAGAATCCAGAGCGGATGAATCTTCTGGAAGTCTCTGAAGCTTGGAGCGATTTGTTAAGAAAGAAGAAAGAACTAACCGAAGACTGGTGCGAAGATAACTCACGTTCCGTTACTCCCCTAGAAACATATCGGGATAGAGACCACTTAAAACAAATTTTATTTAAAAAGCTTGAGGACATTCTTCCATCACTAATTCGAGCGGAGAATAAAACGAGAGATGGATATGAGTCGTGTCAATCTATCCCTCATTTAAATGAATTAACAAGTCTGGATCAGATTACAGATCAAACAGAATATTCTTCCCAAGCAGTACTGAACCTTACCCGAAAAAGTAGACAGTGAGATAAGACTCTTCAGAGCCTCCGCCTTAACCGATATAATGGAGGCCAGATGAAAGAGCGAAGACAGTTTACGAAAGAGTTTAAGGAAGGCGC
>JAIVJZ010000046.1 GCA_020199775.1 Acidobacteriota bacterium | reverse complement strand
CTACTGAGAAGCGAATTGAGCAACAACATGCTCAAGCATCCGCCCCCGCCGCCGCCGCCGCCTCTACGCCCGCGACTCGACAGGAAAAAAATAATGACGACGATAATGATTATTCCCATAGTGCACGGCGAAAAACCGCCCCCCCTACCATTGCTCCGGCGCGTCTGCGAGGCCGCCGGGCGATAAGCGCGACTTTGATCAATGCCTTCCAGACTGAAGCCGCGTTTCTCCGCCAGCGTCGCGACGTAGGTCTCGACCGTGTCGGTGATGCCGCGCGAATAGTCGCCCGCCTTGAAGGGCGGCACGAGACGCGCACGTTGAATCTGGCCGGAGAGACTGTCTGTGATGTCGCCTTCAAGATGGCGGCTGATCTGCGTGAAATATTTCCGGTCGTTGATCGCCACGAGCATCAACAACCCTTTGCTTTCGTCCTCTTTCGCCCCGATGCCCCAGCCGCGCGCCACGGCCAGCGAGTAGTCGAAAATGTCCTGCTCGCCCGTCGTCGGCACGGTCACGACCGCAAACTCGATGCCACCGACGGTCTTCAAATTCGTCAGAATGGTTTCCAGACGCTCCTCGGCCGCCGGTTCGATGACGTTGGCGTAATCGTTGACGAAGCCGGTCGGCGCAGGGAGCGGCGAGGTGGCCGTCTGGGCGCGCGCCGCGTCGAGGCCGCCTGACAGGCAGAGGAGCGCGAAAATTGCCGGAGCGAGAAATGTTCGTCGGGTTCGCATGGGATGAACTGATAATACAAGGCGGAAGCCAAAAGGTAAAAGCCAAAAGGTAAAAGCCAAAACGTAAAAGCTAAAAACTGCCGCGGCGCGCGTCCGTCCGGCGCGTCCGTCTGGATCGTAACGCGGTGCCCGCGCCCAAGCTCCGCGCGCGCCGGAGTTGTGCCCGCGCCTTTTGCCTCGCATCAGCCCTCCAACAGCTTGTGCAAAAGGTAAAAGAGCGCGACGCCCCCGAAAACCACAATCGAGACGAGCGGATTCTTCCGCTCCATATGATTGACTTCCGGGATGAGGTCGCTCGCCGCGACATAGAGCGTCACGCCGGCCGAAAAGGGCAGGGCATACATTACCGCCACGCTGACACGCGCTTGCAGCAAGGCCACGCACAGCACGCCGCCGAGCGTGGCCGCCCCGATGATGAGCGTCGCGAAGAGCGCGCGACGCGGCGAACGACCCGACGCCAGCATGATCGACGCGGCGGTAAACCCTTCCGGGACTTTATGCAGCAGGACGGCGACGAAGACGAGCAGCCCCGCCCTGAAGTTCACCAAAAAAGCCGCGGCCACGGAAACACCGTCGAAGAAAGTGTGGATGGAAAGACCGGCGATGGCCGTGTAGGCGGCTTTCGGTTGCAACATCGCCTCCGTGTGCGTCTCTTCCCCGAAGTGAAAATGGGGCGCGATGGTGTGTTCAAAAAGATGGATCAGTAGATAGCCGAGCAGCAAAAGCGTCATCGCCCCGAGCACGGCCTCGCTGATGTCCGCCTCGCCCTCGCTCCAGAGTCGCACCACTTCCGGCAGAATTTCCAGGAAAATTGCGGCCAGCATAAAGCCCGCGCCGAGCGCGATCAGGTAACGCAGGATGTGCGCGTCGCGCAGGGTCGTGCGCGGCCGGGTGAGCAGGAGTCCGCCGAGGACGTTGGCAAGCGCCACGAGCACGCCGAAAAAGATAAGTCCGCCGAAGCTGGTCATGCAGAAACTTCGCAGTCAGTTCGTAGCTGTGAATGTCGAATTACGGCGCGCAACTATACAGGATGGTGCGTGAAAGTGACAGGCAGGATTTTAAGCAGTCAAGACCTCTAAACACCTTTTTGACCACCTGCTTAAGCAATTTCGCCGCCGGGAGCGGCCTAAATACACCAAATGGTGCTTAAAATTATCTGTTCGACAATGTTTTTGGTCTTGACAGTGTCCGGTAATGGAGCGTAGTATTCGCGTCGAGTGGGAGAAAGTGGCTAGAAGTGGACTCTCCAGAGCATCTTGGCGCAGGCGGTTTAAGTTATACTTTAACTTTTAAGCAATTCTCGCCCCAGCCGAACGCCGAAGCCCTATGTTAAGAGGAAATTACACGGCGCGCATAGATGCCAAAGGGAGACTCAAAGTGCCGACCACTTTTCGCCGCCACATACAGGAAACTCAAGGTGCGGAAGTTTACGTGACGAGTTTAACAGGTGAGAGCGTGCGCATCTACCCGTTAGCCGAATGGGAAGGCATCGAACAGCGGCTCGCGCTGCTGCCCTCGATGGACACGGCGCGACGTAAGTTTCTGGATCGCACCAACTATTACGGGCAACAGACGACCATCGACGGTCAGGGGCGCGTGCTCATCCACCCCCTGCTCAGAAAAAGCGCGGGCGTGATGGGCGACGTGGCAGTGCTCGGCTATTTGAATTATTTGGAGGTGTGGGAATTGGAGCAGTTCCAGCGACGCCTGCTCTCAGACCCCTACACCGAAGAGGACGAGGCTGCCATCGCGCGCCTCGGAATATGACCGTAAATCGTGAATTGCAAATGGTAAATAGTTAAAAATTAAAGGCTTTAACGTTTATGCTTTGTCTGCGTTCACGATTTATGATTCACGATTTACGGTTTTTCTGTTCTTTGAACGACTTCACGGGGCGGTGGTGATGTTTGCATCAGGTGGGGGGCCGGATGCGCCCCATCGCCCCGTGTTGCCAGCAGAGTCGGTGGCCTATCTCGCGCCGGAGCGCGGGGGGCTGTTCGTGGACGCGACGCTCGGCCTCGGCGGCCACAGCGAAGCGTTACTGGAAGCCTCGCCGCAGGTTAGCGTCCTCGGTATTGATAGAGACCCGGAAGCCTTGCAGTTTGCGAGCGCGCGTCTGGCCGGATTCGGCGAACGCTTCCGCGCCGTGCATGCGAACTTCAAAGAGATCGCGGGCGTGTTGGCGGGCGAGGGCGAGTCCGCAGTGAGCGGGGTGCTGGCAGACCTCGGCGTGTCGTCGCTTCAGTTCGACGCGGCGGAACGGGGCTTCAGTTTTCGCCACGACGCGCCGCTCGACATGAGGATGGATGCGCGGGGCGACGAGGAGACGGCGGCCGAATTGCTCGCGCGGCTGCCGGAAGAGGAGATCGCGCGCATCATCTTTGAATACGGCGAGGAGCGTAAGTCGCGACGCATCGCGCGCTGGATCGTCGAGCGGCGCGAAGAAGGGCGGGCGATTGAAACCACCGCCGACTTGGCCGCACTCGTCGCGCGAGCCGTCGGCCACAAGCGCACGGATCGCATTCATCCGGCGACGCGCACGTTTCAGGCATTGCGCATCGCCGTCAATCACGAACTCGAAGGGCTTGAAGCATTCCTGGAAGCCTCCATTGATCTTTTACAACCGTCCGGCCGTTTAGTCGTCATCAGTTTTCACTCGCTCGAAGATCGCATCGTGAAGCGCGCGTTGCGCCGTCTGGCGGGGCAATGCGAATGTGATCGGCGGCTTCCCGTCTGCGCGTGTGGCGCGCGCCGCGCCGTCGAAATACTGACCCGCCGCCCTATTACTCCAGCCGAAGCGGAACTGGACGAAAACCCCCGCGCGCGCAGCGCAAAACTCCGCGCCTGCCGCAAACTCGAAGCCGTCGCTCAATGAGTGCGACTTGAAAAATTTTAAATGACTGAGCGTTAAGGCTTGGTCGCACGGGTCTGACAGACAGCCCCTATTTTGTTCGGAGACGGAAACGGCCATGAAGAGATTCCCCCAACAAAATTTTAATCACGGCGTGCGCCGCGAACGCGACACACGCGCCCTCAAGCGTCAACTCGTGATGCTCGTGTGTGGCCTGGCAATGGCCGGAGGGTTCGTCGTCGCGGCCGGGCAACATTTCGCGGCGGTGCGTTATGGCTACGACGGCGAGAAACTACGCGCCGAGCGGGCGCGCTTGATGGAAGAGCAGCAACAACTGATCTTGCAGATTAACGCGGCGACCGCCCCGGCGTCGCTGGATCGCGCGGCGCGCGAGATCGGGATGCAGCCCGCGCGCCCGTCGCAGATCAACCGGGCGCGCAGAAACGGCGCGGACGAGCGGGCGGCGTCCGTGCCTTCGACGCCCGCGCCGAAGAATCCGCGCACGCGTGCCGTGGCGCATTGATTTAGAGAGACGACAGTGACAGGAAAGCTTCGAGTTTGCTCCCCTCGCCACCCCCACACGCTTCGGCTTCGAGTTCTCCGGGCGCACATTTTTCGATCTCAGATTCGGACAGGCGCGCGGCGCGGATCGTTTGAAAAAGTTGTCTTCCATGATGCCCGAACGCTCTAACGCGAAAACGAAAAACAGACCCGACGCGTCACGCCAGCGCGTCTCTATCGTCGTCCTCTTACTCGTCCTCTGGATGATCGCCATCGGCGTGCGGCTCGTCCACCTCCAAGTCGGCCAACACGAACAATTGAGCGACCGCGCGCGCAGGCAGCAGCAGCAGTCCGCGAAATCGAACGCGCTACGCGGACTTATCCTCGACCGCAACGGGCACGAACTCGCGCGCAGCCTCGACGTGGATTCGTTCGTCGCCGAGCCGACGGACGAAAAGTTTGACGCGCGCGAGACGGCGAAAAAATTTGCCGCCGTGCTCGGCCTCGACGAGTCGCCGCTTCGGGCGCGTCTGGAAGAGGCGCGGAAGTCGAAGCGCAAGTTCGTGTGGCTGGCGCGGCAAGTCGATGCGGAACAGGCGCGGCGCATACACGAGTTGAAACTCGCGGGCGTGCGCGCGGTCAAAGAGCCGAAGCGTTATTACCCGAACGGCGCGCTCGCGGCGCACGTGCTCGGCTACGTCGGGACGGACGACGAGGGGTTGGCCGGGATCGAGCTTTATCAAAACGCCTCGCTCGGCGGCGAAGCGGGCAAGACGGTGTTCGACAAAGACGCGCGCCACAAAGCCTTCAACAGTTTCGAGGTCGAGGCGCAGCCCGGCCAGTCAATCGTGCTGACGATTGACCAGAACATACAGTATCAGGCCGAGCGCGCTGTGGCGGAGGCGATGGAGCAGACGCGCGCCAAGTCGGCCACCGCGCTCGTGCTCGAACCGCGCACGGGCGAAATCCTGGCCCTCGTCAACGCCCCGACTTTCGACCCGAACGGCGCGCGCAAAATCAGCGAAGAGCTACGCAAGAATCAGGCGTTGCAGAACATCTACGAGCCGGGTTCGACCTTCAAGATCGTCGCCTACTCCGCCGCCATCGAAGAGAAGCTCGCGCGCCCGACCGACATGATCGATTGCCAGATGGGATCGATCAACCTGCTCGGCCGCACCATCCGAGACACGCACGCCTACGGCACGCTGACCGTGACGGAGGCTCTGGCGAAGTCGTCGAACGTCGCCGCGATCAAGTTGGGGCTGCGCGTCGGCAAGGAGCGCATGTACGACTACATGCGCCGGTTCGGTTTCGGCGAGCGGACGGGCATCGAGTTGAAAGGCGAGACGCGCGGCATCGTGCGCAAGCCCGAGAACTGGCACCCGAGTTCGATGGGGTCGGTCGCCATCGGTCAGGAAGTGGGCGTCACGCCAATCCAGATGGCGGCGGCCTTCGCGACGATTGCGAACGACGGCGTGCGCGTCGCCCCGCATCTCGTCAGGGAAGTGCGCGACGCGAACGGGCAGGCGGTGCAACGCACCGCGCCGGAGACGCACCGCGTTTTGAGCGCGGAGACGGCGCGCACGCTCCGCCCCATGCTTGAGAGCGTGACCGTGAGCGGCACGGCCAAACTCGCGCAACTCGACGGCTACACGGCGGCGGGCAAGACCGGCACGGCGCAGAAGATCGACCCCGCGACGCGCGCCTACTCGAAGACGAAGTATGTCGCCTCGTTCGCGGGCTTCGCGCCGATTGAGAATCCGGCCGTCGTGATCATCGTCGTGCTCGACGAACCGGCGGGTTCGTATTACGGCGGCACGGTCGCCGCGCCGGTCTTCCGCGCCATCGCCGAGAGCGTGCTCCCCTATCTCGGCGTCGCGCCCGACACGGAATTTAAAACTCCCGCGGGCGGCCAAGATGAACTCGCGCTGGAGATGAACGCGACGCAGGCGAACCGGGATGCCGCGTCGGCAACAGCGCATCACGCGCAGTATTCTTCGCAGGAGCCGGCGGCGCAGGCGATGTTGCCGCAGGTGGTGGAGCGCGGCGCGGGCGGCGTCCGCGAAGTGGTTTACGCGGCGGCCACCGAGCGCGCCTTGTTGATGCCGGACGTGCGTGGCCGCAGCGTCCGCGAGGCGGCGCGCATCTGCGCCCAACTCGGACTCGAACTCGAAGCCCACGGCGACGGCCGCGCCATCGGGCAAAGCCCCGCGGCGGGCGCGCGTGTCGAGGCCGGTCAGACCGTCAGCGTCGAATTCGGAAGGAGCGATTAACGCCGGAAAATTACGTTCGCCGAACGTGCTCGCGGCGCGGCAGACGCGCCCGCGTCAACAGGGAAATAGGTAACGGAGCGACTCGATGACACTGCCCCCGCAAGATAGTCAACAATATGAACTGAGACGTAGAATCGTAGATTGCCGGGAGCGTTTGAGGCGCAAGCGGAGCGCGCGAGATTCGAGCCGTCGCCCCGCGCCGACTGCGCCGCCGTCGCCACCGGAGACGCGGAAAAAAGAAGCGCAAAGGAAAAAGTAGCAGCGTGAACATACGTACGGCGTCTCAATACATGCGTGCCGACGACCGGGGCGCGGGCGAGGAGACGCGGGAGTTCTTTGAAAAAGAGTTGACGGGTTTTTCGATAGACTCGCGCACCGTCGCCGAAGGGCAACTGTTCTTCGCCCTCTCTCCCGAAGACTACCGGCGGCATTTCTTCACCGCCACATCCTTCGACGACGCGCACCGCTTCATCCCCTCGGCCTTCGAGCGCGGCGCGGCGGCCGTCGTCGCGCGGCGCGAACGCGTCGCGGGCGACGCGTCGTTGCAAGCCTTCGGCGACCGTCTCTTATTAGTTGACGACGTGATCGAGGCGTTGCAGCTTGTCGCACACGGCGTGCTCGCCGACTGGGGCGGCGTGGTCGTCGCGCTCACGGGGAGCGCGGGGAAGACGACGGCGAAGGACTTGACGGCGCACGTTCTGGCCGCTACGGGTCGGCGCGTGTTGAAGACGCAGAAGAACTTCAACAACGAACTCGGCCTCGCCCTCTCGATCTTGCAGATGGAGACGGGCGACGCCCGCCCCGTGGACTTCGACGTGGCCGTGTTGGAGATGGGGCAGTCGATGTTCGGGGAGATCAAGCGGCTCGCCGGGGTCGCGCCCCCGGACATCGCGGTCGAGTTGAACGTCGCGCCCGTGCATCTTGAGTTCTTCGATTCCGTCGAGCACATCGCGGCGGGCAAGGCGCAACTCGTGGAGAATCTGAAACCCGGAGGCACGGCGATTCTCAACGCCGACGACGAGCGCGTCGCCGCCATGCGCTCGAAGCACGACGGCCCCACGCTCACCTTCGGGATCGAAAACGCGGCCGACGTTTCAGCGACGGAGATCGAAAGCGCGCGCTTTGGCCTCAGTCGCTTTCGCCTGCGGACGCCGCTCGGCGCGGCAGACGCGAAGTTGCGCTTGCCCGGTCGCCACAATCTTTTGAACGCGCTCGCGGCCGCCGCGGTCGCCACCTGTTTCCGCGTCGCGCCGGAAGAGATCGCACGCGCGCTCTCGTCCGCGACGGCTTCGGAGATGCGAGGCCGGGTGATCGAATTCGCCGCCGGGTTCAGCGTGATCGACGATTCTTACAACTCGAACCCGCGCTCGCTCCTGAGCATGGCGCGTTCGGTGGCGGAGGCAAGAGGGACGGGAGGCGACGCGGTGGGGCGCACGTTCGTCGTCGCGGGCGAGATGCTGGAGTTGGGCGAGACGGGCGCGGAGTTGCACGCGCAGGCGGGGCGCGAGATCGCGCAGATGGGGATCGACGTGTTGTGGGGCGTGCGCGGGCTGGCGACGGAACTCGTCGCGGGCGCGCGCGGGGCGGGGATGGAGACGGCGCGGTTTTTTGCGACGACGGACGAAGCCGCCGCCGCGTTACTCGAAGAGGTGCGGGCGGGCGATCTGCTGCTGGTGAAGGGGTCGCGCGGCGTACACACGGAGCGGATCATCGAAACGTTGCGCGGGCGATATGAGGGAAACGATGAAGGATGAACGCGGAACGATGAACTAGAGAGATTGATTCATTGATTCATCGGCTCATTGATTCAATCTTTAATTTCTTCATTGAATCAATGAATCAATGAATCAATCTCTTTCACTTCATCATTCATCGTTCCGCGTTCCTCGTTTAATTAACGGATGATCTATTACATCTTCTATCACTTGATTTTCGAGCGTTCCGGCGGGCAGGGCGCGCAGTCGGTTTTCATCAAGGCGCTCAACGTCTTCCAGTACGTCACGTTCCGCACGGCCTACGCCACCGTCACCGCGCTGCTCATCTCGCTCGTCTTCGGCGGCCGCGTCATACGCATGCTGCGCGAGATGAACGTCGGGCAGCAGATCAGGGAAGAGGGGCCGCAGGCGCACATGGCGAAGCGCGGCACGCCGACGATGGGCGGCGTCCTCATCATCGGCTCGGTGCTCATCTCCACGCTCCTCTGGGCGCGGCTCTCCAACCTCTACGTCTGGATCATTCTGGTCTCGACCGCGCTCTTCGCCGTCGTCGGCTTCCTCGACGACTACGCGAAGGTGGCGAAGCGGCAGAGCTTGGGGTTGACGGGCAAGCAGAAACTGGCCGCGCAGTTTTTGATCGCGGCCGGGGTGTGGGCGACGCTCTACTTTTTCTCGCCCGACTATTCGTGGAATCTCAGCTTTCCGTTCTTCAAACAGACGGACATCTCGATGATCACGAACATCGGGCCGTGGCTCTATCTGGTCTTCATCATCGTCGTGCTCACGGGCGCGTCGAACGCGGTGAACCTGACGGACGGCCTCGACGGGCTCGCCATCAGCGTGACCTTCATCGCGATGGTCGCGCTGACGGCCTTCACTTATGTGAGCGGCGACGAGCGTTGGGCGCGGCAACTGTTTATCGACCACCGCCGCGAGGTCGGCGAACTGACGGTTTTTTGCGGGGCGATGGCGGGCGCGTCGCTCGGCTTCCTGTGGTACAACGCGCCGCCCGCGGACGTGTTCATGGGCGACGTGGGCAGCCTCGCCATCGGCGGCGCGATTGGCACGATTGGGATTTTGACGAAGCAGGAGTTCATCCTCGTCCTCGTCGGCGGCGTGTTCGTCCTCGAAGCGATCTCGGTGATGCTGCAAGTCTCCTTCTTCAAGATGACGAAGCGGCACACGGGCACGGGGCGGCGGCTCTTTAAGATGACGCCGCTGCACCACCACTTCGAGATGCAGGGCTGGAAGGAGTCGAAAGTCGTCTTCCGCTTTTTGATTCTCGCGATCCTGTTCGCGCTCCTGAGTCTCTCGACTTTGAAACTGCGTTAGAGACGGGCGGGTGAAAGCTGAAAAAAATTGCGGCTTGAAGGGAAAAAAGTTCTGGTCATCGGCGCGGCGCGCAGCGGCATCGCGGCGGCGCGATTTTTGGCGGCGCGCGGGGCGACCGTCGCGTTGAACGACCGCAAGCCCATCGAGGAGTGGACGGACGAGGCGCGTGCGTTGAAGGCGGAAGGCGTCGGGCTGCTCGCGGGCGACGTGCCGATGTGGTTGATGGATCAGATCGAACTCGTCGTCACGAGTCCCGGCGTGCCGCCGAAGAATATCCCGGTGCGCTACATGGAGCGCGCGGGCGCGGAAGTGATCGGCGAAGTCGAACTCGCCGCGCGACACCTGCGCGGGCGCATCGTCGCCATCACGGGCACGAACGGGAAGACGACGACGACCGCGCTCGTCGCGGAGTTGTTGCGCGGCGCGGGATTGCCCACGCAGGTCGGCGGCAACATCGGCACGCCGCTCGTCTCGCTCGTGGACTCGTCGCGCGAGGATGGCTGGACGGTTGTCGAAGTTTCGAGCTACCAGCTAGAGACGATTGTTGATTTTCACCCGAACGTCGCCGTCGTGTTGAATCTGATGCCAGACCACATGGATCGCTACGAGACCCTGACCGACTACGGCGCGGCCAAGCATCGCATCTTCCGCAACCAGACGGCGGAGGACGTGGCCGTCCTGAACGCGGGCGATCCAGTAGTCGCCTCGTGGGCGTCGGGTTTGCGCGCGCACGTCACGCTGTTCAGCGTCGAGCGCGAACTGGAAGAGGGCTTGTTCCTCCGGCGTGGCGGCAGCAGCAGCAGTGGCGGCGAGTTGGTTTCGCGGACGCGCGATAGTGTTGGCGGCGGCGAGCGCGTGTTGATGACGCGCGACGAGATGCAACTGCGCGGTTTGCACAACGTGCAGAACGTGCTGGCCGCGCTCGCGTGCGGGCTGGCGTGCGGCGCGTCGCCCGATTCGATGCGCGAGACGGTGCGGAACTTCCGACCCGTCGAGCACCGGCTGGAACGCGTCGGCGAAGTCGCGGGCGTCGAGTTCTACAACGACTCGAAGGCGACGAACGTGGACGCGGCCTTGAAGGCGCTCGAAGCCTTCGCCGCACACGCGGGGCGGATCGTCTTGATCCTCGGCGGGCGCGGCAAGAACGCGCCCTACGCGCCGCTCGCGCCGCTCATCGAGCGCAAGGCGCGCGCCCTCGTCGTCCTCGGCGAAGACGCCGAACGCATCGAGAGCGAGTTGAAAGCGCATGCGCGCGTCATTCGCGTCGGAGACATGGCGGAGGCCGTGCGGCAGGCGGCGGAGGTCGCGCGGGCGGGCGATGTGGTGCTGCTCGCCCCGGCGTGCGCCAGTTGGGACATGTTCGACAGTTTCGAGCACCGGGGCAGAGTCTTCAAGGAAGCGGTGGAAGAAGTTTCAAGTCTCAGGTTTCAGGTTTCAAGTTAAAGAACGAAGACCTTTCGGACTTGAAACTTGAAACCTGAAACTTGAAACCCGTTTGAGTTATGGCAAGAAAGCTACAAGCTGACGAGTGGTTGTTTGCGGCGACGGTGGGGCTGGCGTTGTTCGGCGTCGTGATGGTCTACAGCGCGTCGGCCGATCTGGCGTACGCCGAAAACGGCACGCAGTATCACTACGTCGGGCGGCAGGCGATCTGGACGGTGGCGGGCTTGCTGGCGATGATGTGCGTGATGCAGTTCGATTACGGGCGGCTGCGTGATCGGCGCGTCGTGGCGGGACTCGTCGCCGGGACGGTCGTGCTGCTGCTGGCGGTGTTCCTGTTCCCGCGCATCAACGGCGCGCATCGCTGGATCAGGCTGCCGGGCGGCTTCAGGCTGCAACCGTCGGAGTTGTCGAAACTCGCGCTGGCGATCTTTCTCGCGCGCTTTCTCGAACGCCGCGCGGGCGAGGAACACGCGCTCTGGAAGACTTTCGCGCCGTGCGTGCTCGTGACCGGGTTGTTCGTGATGCTGGTCGCGGCGGAGCCGGATTTGGGGACGGCGATGATGCTCGGCGTGACGAGCGTCGTGTTGTTGTTCGCGGCGGGGGCGCGTCTGTTGTATCTGGGCGTGCTCGGCGGGGTGGGGCTGGTCGGCATCGTGTTTATGATCGTGTTGTTCCCGTGGCGTCTGGGGCGCGTGACGGCGTTCCTCGATCCGTGGGCTGACGCGCAGGGGACGGGTTTTCAGGTCGTGCAATCTCTGATCGCGGTCGGGTCGGGCGGGACGGAGGGCCTCGGTTTCGCGCAGGGGCGACAGAAGATGCTGTTTTTGCCGTTCGCTCATTCGGACTTCATCTTCGCGGTGGTGGGCGAGGAGTTGGGGCTCTTGGGCGCGTTGACGCTGGTCGCGGTCTTCGGTCTGTTTTTGTGGCGCGGGGTGCGCGCGGCGCGGCGCGCGCCGGATCGCTTCGGGATGCTGCTCGGCCTAGGGATCGTGGTCGGCATCGTGGCGCAGGCTCTGTTCAACATCAGCGTCGTCCTGTCGCTCGTGCCGACGAAGGGCATCCCGCTGCCGTTCATCTCCTACGGCGGCTCCTCGATGATGTTGACGCTCGTGAGCGTCGGCGTGCTCTTGAACATCTCGCAGCAGGGGACGGCGCAGGGCGACGCCGCGACGACGCACAGAGAGTTTGCGGCGAAGAGTCTGCCCGCCGCGCCGCCACAGCGACGCGGGCGTGCGCCCGTCACGCAGACGTGGCGGCCGGAAGGCCGGAGTTGAGTTTGACCATGCGCGCTCTCTTCGCCGCCGGCGGGACGGGCGGGCACATCTACCCCGCGCTCGCCGTGGCGAAAGAGTTGACGAGTCGTCACACGCAAACGGCGGTGCGGTTCGTGGGCACGGCGCGCGGGTTGGAGACGCGGCTCGTGCCGCAGGCGGGGTTCGAGTTGTCGCTCATTGAAAGCGCGGGGCTGACGAACATGTCGCTCGGCGCGCGACTCAGGGGCTTGTGGCTGCTGCCGAAGAGTTTCGCGGCGGCGCGCGCGCTTGTCCGCGAGTTTCGCCCGGACGTGGTGGTCGGCGCGGGCGGTTACGTGACGGGTTCGGTGTTGTTGACGGCCGCGCTGATGCGCATCCCGACACTCGTCATGGAGTCGAACGCCGTGCCCGGTTTTACCAACCGCAGGCTCGCACGGTTCGTCGATGCGGCGACCGTCTCGTTTGAAGCGACGTTGCCATATTTTCGCGGCAAGGCGATTGTGACCGGAAATCCCGTGCGGCGCGAGTTCTTTGACATTCCGGCAAAAATGCGCGACCCTTCGCGTTTTTCTTTGCTGCTCTTCGGCGGGTCGCAGGGCGCGCGGGCGGTGAGCAACGCGATGGTCGCGGCCTTGCCGCATCTCGCCGCGCACCGCGACGTGCTGCACATCACGCACCAGACGGGCAAACTCGATTTCGAGACGGTGCGGAAGGGTTACGGCGAGGCGGGCTGGGCGGGAAGCAGCGAAGTGCGCGAGTACATAGACGACATGGTTGCGGCCTTTGCCGCCGCCGACCTGATCGTCTCGCGCGCCGGGGCGACGACGGCCGCCGAGTTGATGGCGGCGGGCAAGACGGCGATCATGATCCCGCTCCCCGGCCAACTCGAACAACAACGCAACGCCGAAGTGTTGCAGGAGGCGAACGCCGCCCGCATGATCCTGCAAGAGAACCTGACGGGCGAAGCGTTGGCGCGCGAGATCGCCGCGCTTGTAGACGACCCGGATGAAATCACGCGCCGCGAACAGGCGAGCCGCCGGATGGCACGCCCGAACGCCGCCGGGCTGACGGTTGATTTGATTGAACGATTGGTGAGCAGTAAGCAGTGAGCAGTAAGCAGTCAAAGCCGGAGCTGAGGTTATGATGGAGAAACCACACAAAAGGCTTGTTGCGTGGCAGAAGAGCATGGAGCTAGTTGTGTTGATTTACGATCTCACTAAAAGATTCCCCAAAGAGGAAATCTATGGATTGACTTCGCAACTTCGACGAGCAGCGGTTTCCGTGCCGTCAAATATTAGTGAAGGGGCAGGGGGTCGGTCGAACGATCAGTTCAAGAATTTCTTGGGGATTGCCGTCGGTTCACTCAATGAGGTGAGCACGCAACTTGAGATCGCATATCGCGTCGGGCATCTCTGCGAGAACGCTTCACTTGAAGCACAACGTTTATTAGATGAGTGTTTGGCTTTAACTTACGGGCTTAAGAAGTCGATAGGTAGTAATCAATGAAGCTCTTGAATTTAAAACTGCTTACTGCTTACTGCTCACTGCTCACTACGGATTGATGATGTTTCATCGCATCCGACACGTTCATCTGGTGGGGATCGGCGGGATCGGCATGTCCGGCATCGCGGAGGTGTTGTGCAACCTCGGGTTCCGCGTGTCGGGTTCGGACATGAAGCGTTCGGCGGTGACGGAGCGTTTGGAAGGACTGGGCGTGGAGTTCAAAGAGGGACACCGCGCGGAGAACGTGGGCGACGCGCAGGTGGTGGTTCGTTCGACCGCCGTGCGCGACGACAACACGGAGTTGATGGACGCGCGCGAGCGTTCCATTCCGGTCATCGCGCGGGCGGAGATGCTGGCCGAGTTGATGCGACTCAAGCGGGACACGGTCGCCGTCGCAGGCTCGCACGGGAAGACGACGACCACTTCGATGATCGGGATGATCCTCGGCGCGGCCGGACTCGACCCGACGGTCGTCGTCGGCGGCGTGGTGGGGGCCTTCGGGTCGAACGCGCGTCTGGGCAAGAGCGATTTGATGGTGGTCGAAGCGGACGAAAGCGACAGGTCGTTTCTTATGCTCGCGCCGACCTTCACGGTCGTCACGAACATCGACCGCGAGCACATGGACTACTACCGCGACATGGAAGACATGCAGGACTGCTTCATCCGGTTCGTCAACAAAGTGCCGTTCTACGGCGCGTCGGTGCTGTGTCTCGACGACCCTTACGTGCAGGCGGTGATCCCGCACGTCAAGCGGCGGCGCATCACTTACGGCTTGAGCGCGCAGGCCGACGTTTCGGCGCACGGCATCCGCTTCGACATCCCGTTCGGCTCGCGCTTCACGGTCTGGCGGGGACACGAGGTGATGGGCGAGGCGACGCTGCGCGTGCCGGGTTTGCACAACGTCTACAACGCGCTGGCGGCCATCGCGATCAGCTTCGAGTTGGACGCGCCGTTTGAAAAGACCGTCGAGGGCTTGGGCGCGTACACGGGCGTCAACCGCCGCTTTCAATTCAAGGGCGAGGCGCGCGGCGTGCTCGTCGTGGACGACTACGGGCATCACCCGACGGAGATTCGCGCGACGCTCGCCGCCGCCAAGATCGGCTCTTCGGGTCGCCGCATGGTCGTGCTCTTTCAGCCGCACCGCTACACGCGGACGCAGGATCAGATGGACGAGTTTGCGCGCTCGTTCAATAACGCCGACGTGCTCCTCGTATCGGACATCTATGCGGCGAGCGAAGACCCGATTCCGGGCGTCACGGCGGAGGCTCTGGTCGAGGCGGTGAAACGCTACGGCCACAAGAACACTTTCTACGTCGGCTCGCTCGACACGGCCGTCAAGGCCTTACTCAGCGAGGCGCACAACGGCGACATGGTGATCACGCTCGGCGCGGGCAACGTCTATCGCGCGGGCGAAGAGTTGATCGAACTGCTCAACAAGAACGGCAACGGCGCGGGCGACGGCAAATGACGACGATGACGCAAAGCGCGATGAGCCTCACTGAACGCGACGCGGTGATCGAAGAGATCGCGGCCAGAGTGGGCGTGCGCGCGGAGCGCGGGCGGCGTTTCGCCGAGTTGACGAGTTTGCGCGTCGGGGGGGCGATTGATTGGGTGTTCGCGCCGGAGACGGAGGAAGCGGCGGCGGCGGTTGCCGGTGAACTGGAAGCGGCAGGGATAGCGTGGCGCGTGCTCGGCGCGGGCAGCAATGTGCTGGCCGACGACGAGGATCATCATTACGTCGTCGTGAGCATGCGCGAGGTGAAGGGGACGGCCTTGTTCGAGGGCGAGCGCGTGAGCGTGAGCGCGGGCTATTCGCTGCCGCGCCTGTGCGTGGACGCGGCGCGGCGCGGCCTCGCGGGGATCGAAGGCTTGGGCGGCATCCCGGGCACGGTCGGCGGCGCGCTCTGGATGAACGCGGGCGCGTACGGGCACGAGATCGGGAACGTCGTGGAGACGGTGCGCGTGGCGCGCGGCGGGCGCGTGGTCAACGTGCGCGGCGGCGAGATCAGTTGGAACTACCGGCACACCTCCTTTCGCGAGGGCGAGTTGCTGTTGGGCGTGACGCTCCGTTTGCGAAAGGACGACTCGGCGAAGATCGTGGAACGGATGGCGGAAGTGAAGCGTCAGAGGATGGAGACGCAGCCGCACGGCGCGCGTTCCGCCGGGTGCTTCTTCAAGAACCCGCCGGGCAGCGGTTTGAGCACGGGGAAGATGATCGACGAGATGGGGATGAAGGGCGAGAAGCGCGGCGGCGCGGTCGTCTCGCCCGTCCACGCGAATTTCATCGTGACCGAGGGCGACGACGCGCGCGCCTCGGACGCCTTCGCGCTGGCCGAAGAGATCAGGGAACGCATACGCCGCGAGCGCGGCATCGAGTTGGAGTACGAAGTGGAACTGTGGCGCAGCAGCGACACGCGCGAAGCGGCCGGGACGACTTCCGGCGAAGAGACGCAGGGCGGGCAGAGTACGACTGACGCAGAGGAACAACGCGGCTGACGGCGGGCACGGGGTTTCCCGTCACGCGTCGCTTGTCACCTGTGACTTGTCACTCCGAAGAAGAGGTTAAGCGATGTTGAGAGAACAAGTGATCACACCACGCGCGGGGCGCGGCGCACAGCAGGGGGGCGGAAGCCGTGGCCGCGCCGGAGAGATCGCGCAGCAACGTCCCGTCAAACGCGGCGGCGGCGGGCGCGGCGGCGCGTCGAGTCGCAAGGCGTCGAAGGGCGGCTCGTCGGCATGGAGCAAGGCGTCCGCGTGGATGCCTTTCGTGGGCAAGACGCTGCTCGTTGTGTGCGTGACGGCGCTCTGCTTCACGGCTTACCGCACGGCGTCTTCTTCTTCGTTCTTTCAACTGCGAACGGTGGACGTGAGCGGCATCTCGCAAGGCTCGGAGGATCAGATCAAGGCTCTGGTGCGACGCGCGGGCGCCGCCGGCGGCGTGTGGCAAGCCGACCTCGCGACGATCAGCGCGGAACTCGAACGCCAGCCGTGGGTGCGCAAGGCCGTCGTCACGCGCGTGCTGCCTTCGGGCTTGCGCGTGCGGATCACGGAGCGCACGCCGCGTGCGGTCGTCCGCACGGCGGCGGGTCGTTTCATCTGGGTTGACGACGACGGCGTGATGACGGGGACGGTCGCGCCGACGCAGAACGCGCCCGCCTTCTTCATGCGCGGCTGGGACGAGTCGGGCACGGAGTCGGGGCGCACGGAGAACCGCCGCCGCGTCGAGAAGTATCTGGAACTCTCGCGCGAGTGGGAGGCCGCCGGGATCGCTTCGCGCGTGAGCGAAGTGAACCTCGACGATTTGCGCGACGTGCGCGCGCAGCTGACGGGCGACGACTCGCAGATCGAAGTGCGGCTCGGCCGGGAGGATTTGACGAAGCGGCTCACGCAATCTTTAGAAGCCCTCGACGGGCAACGTGCGACGCCGCGCGGCGCGCACATCACCTACATCGACATGACGCAGGGCAAGCGCGCCGTCATCGGATTCAAAGCGCACGCGCTCAATCAGAGCGGCGCGGCCGCGCCTGAAAAGTCGAACGAGCGCGCGGCCCATGACGCTCTTGTCGCCGCGCCCGAAACGACGACCGCAAACGTCGCGGCCGACACGAACCGTCGCGCGGCGGAAGCGAAGAAGCCCGCCGTGCAGGCGAGTAATAAATCGCGCCCTGCGGTCGAGAAGGCGTCGAAGGATAAAGCGGACAAAAAACAACCGCGCGCGCGTGATGGTGGTCGCGGCGAGCGCACCGCGACCGGGCAGACGCGCGGCAACGGGAGCGAGCGGCCGCGCCGCGTGGGGCGTAGCGGCTAGGGCGATAGCCCCGGCGACGGTCGGAGCGTATGGCGGGCACGGCGCGACGTGAGCGCGCGCCTTTGGAGGAGGGGAAGTAAACGCATGGCGAAACGCGGAGCACACACGGTCGGCTTGAGCATCGGCACGAGCCGTGTGACGTGCATCATCGGCGAGCCGGGCGACGCGTCGGGCACGCTCGACATCGTCGGCATCGGCGAGGCGGAGGCGCGCGGCCTGCGGAAAGGCGTCATCGTCAACCCCGAAAACGCGGTCGAAGCGATCAAGCACGCGGTCGAAGCCGCCGAGCGCATGAGCGGCCTCGAAGCCGAGGAAGTCACGATCAATCTGGCGGGTTCGCACATCATGGGCTTCAACGGTCAGGCCATCGTCGCCGTGTCGGGACGCGACCGCGAGATCACCCCGGACGACGTGCGGCGCGCAATCGACTCGGCCTGCGCCATCCAACTCCCGGCCGGGCGCGAGATCGTTGATCGGCTGCCGCAAGAGTTCATCGTCGATGATCAGGACGGCATCAACGATCCGGTCGGCATGATCGGCGCGCGGCTCGCCGTCAAAGTTCACATCGTGACGAGCCCCGTCACGGCGCGACAGAATGCCATCAACGCCGTCAACCGCGCGGGTCTGGTCGTCACGGACATGGTGCTCGAACAGTTGGCCGCCGCCGAAGCATCCCTGACGGAAGAGGACAAGGAATTCGGTTCCGCGCTCGTTGACATCGGAGCGGAGACGACCGGGCTCGTGATTTACCAGCGCGGCGCGGTGCAGCACACGGCGGTGTTCGCGCTCGGCGGTTCGCACTTCACGAACGACATCGCGTTTGGCTTGCGCACGCCCATACCTGAGGCGGAGAAGATCAAGCGTTCCGCGGGCTACGCGTCGAGCACGGGTTTGAGCGAGATGGAGCGCGGCGAGTTGGTCGAAGTGCCTTCCGTCGGAGGACGCGGCCCGCGCCAGTTGTCGCGCCAGATTTTGTGCGACATCTTGCAGCCGCGCGCCGAAGAGGTGTTGATGCACGTGGCCGACGAGATACGCGAATCGGGATGGGACAGGCAGTTGTCGAGCGGCGTGGTGTTGACGGGCGGCGGGTCGCTGCTCGGCGGGATGGTCGAAGTGGCCGAACAGGTTTTCGACGCGCCCGTCAGGCTCGGCTACCCGGAGCGCGACCGTTTCGGCGGCCTCGTCGAAGACATTCAAACCCCGGCGTGGACGTCGGCCGCGGGGCTGTCGCTCGTCGCCGGACGCGCCAACGCGGTCGAAGCGCGCGCGGCCGGCGGTAAACGCGGGGCGACGGGCGGGTTGACCGCTTTCGTTTCAAAATTCCGTAATCGTTTTAGTAGTATTTTCTGACAAGTTGTTGTATGCTGCCGCGCCAGCCGGCACAAGATGTTGTCCGCAATATATGGGTGTCACCGGCGCGCACAGCCCAAAATAGCCGCTTAGGCTTCACTGAGTGGCGGGCGTTCACAGAAGAGGAAAGGACTTATACGATATGACACCGGAAAGCCGTCAGCCGGGCAGTGGCATTAATATTTTCATAGACGACGATCCTCCGATCACCGGCGCGCGCATCAAAGTGATCGGCGTGGGCGGCGGCGGGGGCAACGCCGTCAACCGCATGATTGAGGCCGGAATAGAGGGCATCGAGTTCCTCGTCGCCAACACCGACTTGCAGGCGTTGAAGCGTTCGCGCGCGCCGATCAAGATTCAACTCGGCGGCAAGTTGACGAAAGGACTGGGCGCGGGCGCGAACCCCGACGTGGGACGCAACGCCGCGCTCGAAGACACGGAGAAGATCATCGAGGCTCTGGAAGGCGCGGACATGGTCTTCGTCACGACCGGCCTCGGCGGCGGCACGGGCACGGGCGCGGCGCCGATCATCGCGAGCCTTGCGACGGAGTTGAACGCGTTGACGGTCGCCGTCGTCACGAAGCCGTTTCACTTTGAAGGCAAGCGGCGCATGCAGCAGGGCGATCAGGGCTTGAGGGAACTGCGCGAGTGTGTGGACACGGTCATCACGATCCCGAACGAGCGTCTGCTCGGCAACGTGACCAAAGATATGTCTCTGACGGACGCCTTCAAGATGGCGGACGACGTGCTCCGGCAAGCCGTGCAGGGCATCAGCGACTTGATCACCGTGCCCGGCCTCATCAACCTCGACTTCGCCGACGTGAAATCGATCATGGCCGGGATGGGCATGGCCTTGATGGGCGCGGGACGCGCGAGCGGAGAAGACCGCGCGCTCAAGGCGACGCAGGAAGCGATCTCTTCGCCCCTGCTGGAAGAGGCGTCGATCAACGGCGCGAAGGGCGTGCTCATCAACATCACGGGCGGCCTAGACCTGACGCTGTTTGAAGTCAACGAAGCCTCTTCGATTATCCGCGAGGCGGCCGACGAGGACGCCAACATCATCTTCGGCGCGGTGATCGACGAGACCATGCGCGACGAGATGAAGATCACGGTCATCGCGACGGGCTTCGACAAAGAATCCGCTGACGCCGGTCTCGTCACGAACCCGAACGTGATGCCGGCGGCGCAGCCGCGTTACCTGCCGCGCACCGACGAGTTGCCGTCGCGCAGCACCGCCGCCGGGCAGACGCGCTCCGACGATCTGGACGTGCCCGCCTTCATCCGCAAGAAGGCCGATTAGCAGTCAGCCATCAGCTATCAGCCGTCAGCAATAAACATTGAGCCGTGAGCAGATTCAGCCGATGCTGATTCACTCACGGCTCTACTTCTTTTCCGCTGATGGCTGATAGCTGACGGCTGACTGCTTCCCGGCGCGTGAGGCTTGCCAAACTAACGTTGCTCGTGTAGCATGTCGCCCATTCCTGACAGGATTGTAATTCAAAACTAACGAGACAATAACCGTTCTCGTCTTGCAAACGACCACCGCCTGTAAAAGCAGGCGCATCCAAGCGCGCCATTTGTTTGGCAACTCGTCCGTAGAGAGTCGGGGTATTCAAAATTCAGCGCGCCGTTTTCCTGCTTGTACGACTGTTGGAGGCATAAGTAAAAAAGTGAATCGCAAACTCATCCGACCGACTTTGGCCGATGTGAAAAATCGTGAGCCGAACACTCAAAATGAACGCAATGACAGATACAGCGACGGCGGCGGCGCATCCCGCGCCGGGGGGGCGTCTCGCACGGGCGGCGGCGGCGGCGCGCCTACGCACCAGTCGCGTCCCCCGCAGCAATCAGCCGACCGGGGTGACCGCGGCGGCGGCGGCGGCGGCGGCGGCGGTGGCGGCGCATCTTCGGCCGCCGCTCAGGGGCGCAAGCGCATCCCGCCTTCGGAAACCAACGCCGAAATTTTCTACTACAAGAAGCAGATGGACGCCCACACCCAGATGGTGATCGTCCTCAACGACGACGAAGAGATCGTCGGCACAATCGAGTGGTATGATCGCGCCGCGCTGAAAATCAATCGTCAGGACGAGCCGAACATTCTGCTGCTCAAGCACAACATCAAGTACATGTTCAAAGCCGAAGACCGCGATGGCGGCGGCGGCGGCGGCGACGAGGCGGACAGCTAACTTTCCCGCATACTCTTTAGTAACGAAACGGGCGCGCGGCTGTTGTTGCACAGGCAGCCGCGCCCGCTCGTTTTCGCCAGCATGTGATGAGCGAGATCAGGGACAGCACAACTGACGGCCAGCCGGACTCCACCGCCGGACGCCGCCCGCGCATCGGGATCACCATCGGCGACCCTTCGGGGATCGGCCCTGAAGTCGTCCTCAAGGCGGTGGCCGAGGCCGCGGTCAGGCGCGTGTGTGCGCCCGTCATCATCGGCGACGCGCAACTGCTCACGCACACGGCGCGCAAACTCAACCTCCAATGCGGCTACGAGGTCGTCCGCCGCGACGAGCCGCTGCCCGAACAACTCGACACTCCCGTCATCTATCACCTCGACAATATCCGCGCGGACATCGAACCGGGCGTGGAGTCTTCCGCTGCGGGGCGCGCGTCGGGCGAGTACATCGAGGCGGCGGTCGAGTTGTGCATGCGCGGGAGCCTCGACGCGATCTCGACCGCGCCGATCAACAAGCGCGCGCTCTTTCTCGGCGGCTACAGTTTCCCCGGCCACACGGAATTTCTCGCGCACCTGACGCACACGCCCGAAGTGGCGATGGCCTTCGTCGCGGCCAACTTGCGGATCGTGCTAATCTCGACGCACGTCCCTCTGGCCGAAGCGATCCGCATGGTGCGGCGCGAGCGCATCGAGCCGGTGGTGCGGCTGGCGAACCGCGAACTCAAACGCTGGGGCATCCCCGAACCACGACTCGCGATGGCCGCGCTCAACCCGCACGGGGCGGAGGGCGGTCTCTTCGGCGTCGAAGAGTCTGCCGAGATCGTGCCCGCGGTGGAGGCGTGCCGGGAGTTGGGGATCAACGTGACGGGGCCGTTTTCGGCGGACACGGTTTTCCTGCGCGCCTCGCGCGGCGAGTTCGACGCAGTCGTGGCCTGTTATCACGATCAGGCGATGATCCCGGTCAAGTGCCTCTCGTTCGGCGAGGCGGTCAACGTCTCGCTGGGGCTGCCGTTTATCCGCACCTCGGTGGATCACGGGACGGCGTTTGATATTGCGGGGCGCGGGCTGGCGGAACATTCCAGCATGGTGGCGGCCATCATCCTCGCCGCCGAATTTTCGCGCATGGAAGACAGCAACCAAGAGGCCGTGATGGGCGACAGGTGACGAGTTAAAACAAAAGAGCTTGTCTTCAACTCGTCACCTGTCGCCCGTCACTTAAAAGAAATGGCAGAGCAAACTTCACCAACTCCTCGCCGCATTCTGGTCGCCGACGATGATCCGGCGATCCTGCGTCTGGTTAAAACGCTGGTCGAGAAAGAGGGCTACACGGTGGTGACGGCCGCCGACGGCCGCGAGGCGTATAAGATTCTGCAAAACGACACCAACTTTACCGCCGCCATCTTCGACGTGGTGATGCCGCACATTCAGGGACCGGAACTCGTCCGCCACATGCGGACGGAAAAACGCCTGATGAAAATTCCGGTGATGATGATGACCGCCGAGCAGAACCCCAGACACTCCTCCGAAAGTTTCAGCGCGGGCGCAATCGTCTTCCTCCCGAAGCCCTTCACCGCTTCGCAACTTCAGGTTATGCTGCGCGTCCTGATCAACAATGCGGGCGGTTGAGTTTCGATACTTCTTCGACACCCGATTTCGACATCCAACGCCGGGCAAGCCAACGTATGAGAAACACAACTCAGCGGACGATTTTTATCCTGAGCGTCTGCGCCGCGCTGTGCGCGTTCGCCGCCGGTAGCGCGGGCGGCATCGCCACGGCGGCCGCGGAGAAGGCCATCAAGAAGGACGACGCGCGCAAACTGATCGCCGCCGTGTCGCTCTTCGAACTCAACAAAGAGGCGGTGACGATCAAGGAAATCTCGCCGCCCGGCGCGGTCGCGACCGTGCTGGCGGGCGTGAAACTGGGCTTTCGTTTCGTGAAAGACGCGGCGGGCAGTTGGCGCGTGCTCGAAGTCAGGACGGGCGACCGCCAGTGGGAATCGTTCGACCTGCTGGCGCGCGCGCTCGGCGGCGATGGCCTTGCATTCGCGCGCGTTGAACTCGACGCGTTCGCTGCCGAACTCGCCGCGCTCGGCAATAACAAGAGCGCGACCGCAAGCGACGCGCCGGAGAGTCAACCGATAGGCAACGACAAGAACCAACCGCCGAAGGAATTGAGGCGCGGCGCGCTCTCGGTCAAGAACCCGGCGGCCGCGCTCGCCCCGATGGGGTCTGCGGCGGTGGTCGAGTTGGAAGTCGAAACATCCGTGGATTTCGTGCGCGACGCGCGCGGACGCTGGCAGGTGGCGCGCGTGCGCATCGGAGGCGGGCGCGGCTTTGAGGCGTTCGACGCTTTCGAGAGCGCGCTCAACACGGAGAAACTGGCGCGCGCCCGCGCCGACCTCGAAAGTTTGGCCGCGCTGCTCGAAGAGTATCGACGCGCGCGCGGGTTCTACGTCGTCGCCGAAACGGCCTCCGACCTCGTCGATCATCTCAACCCGGATTACACCGCTGCGCTTATCCGCTTCGACCCGTGGCATCGCCCCTACGAATACGTCGGCGCGCGCGAACGCTTCACCCTCCGCTCGCTCGGCGCGGACGGCAAACCGAACACGGCGGACGACGTGACGGTAGGGAAACGATGAAGTAGGAACGATGAACGATGAAGTAAAGACAACTTGCTTTTACTTCATCGTTCATCGTTCCTACTTCATCGTTTCTCTTGACGCTTCGTCGGCGCGTCTGTTAGCTTCAAATAGTGGCCTGTTTACGGAAGGGCAGGCCGGATTTTGTTGTCTCACGCCCCGCGTCGTTCGCGCCGCCACCGCACGCTCGAAAGATCGTCCGAGAGGTTCCCGGTTCTCCAACCGGACGACGCCCGCCCTCAAGGAGTTTAGTTTTTGCTAACGGGACGCAAACTGCTGCTCGCCGATGATTCTTTAACCATTCAAAAGGTGGTGAGTCTGACCTTCGGCGACGAAGCAATGGAGGTCACGACCGTCGGGGGCGGTGCGGCGGCTCTCGAAAAGCTCGGCGACAGTTTGCCGGACATCGTCCTCGCTGATGTGTTCATGCCGGAGCCGGACGGCTACGCGCTCTGTGAACGCATCAAGACGGACGAACGCACGCGACACATTCCGGTGGTGCTGCTCGTCGGCACGTTTGAACCTTTCAACGAAGCGGAGGCGCGCAGAGTCGGCGCGGACGAAGTCTTGACCAAACCTTTTCAATCCATACGCGATCTCGTCAACAAAGTCGGCGGCCTGCTCGGCGGTCAGCCGGAAGAGAAGACCCACGACGCCCAACACGCGCGCGATGAACGCCACGACGCGGAAGAAGCGACAAAAGACCTCTCGCCCTTCGCCGCCGACGCGCGCGCCGCCGACCCGGCGGCCCAGACCCCTAACACTTCCACAGATGCCTTCGCCGATTTCGATATGGACGACGCAACCATCCAGACGACTCCCGCCGCAGCCTTCGACGCGCAGCAGCAGCAGCAGCAGCAGCGGCACGCCGCGCCCGACTTCTCCGAGATCAAGGAAGAGGAACAATTCAGCGACCGCGGCGAGATGGACGAGGCTTTCGTCTTAGGCGAAGACGATGCGCCCACGCCGGAGCCGCTTGCGGCTGCCGCCTCCGCGGCAAGTTCGCCCGCCACTTCACGCACCGCCGCCGCACCCGTCGCCGAGTCCGCTTTCGACGCGCACACGGCACGCGCCGCCGAAGCAGACGACGCGCTGCTCGAACTCGGCGACATCGCGCCCGCACGGGCGGCGACCGGCGAAGCCGACGACTTCATCCTCGACATGGGCGACGAAGACCCTTTCGACTTCGCCGCCGCGCCCGCCCACGACGCGGCCGCCGAAGCGGACATGTTGTTTGCCGAGCACGCGCAGACGACCGAGATGCCCGAAGTGTTCGCGATGCCGGAAGCGTCGCCGGAATTGGAAGCGTTCTCCGCGCCGCAATCGTACGCGGAGCCGGAGATGTCTGCGTCGCACTCCGTAGCGGACGAGGAAGACGAACTCGCGCTGCTGGCGGACGAGCCGGAGAAGTCGGAATCGCCGGGGGAATTTGAAGCGCCGGAGATTTTAGAATCGCCTTCGCTGCTTTTCGCGAACGAGCCTCCTCCTCCTCCTGCGCCGGACGCGCGCGACACGGAAAGTTACCCGGCGCGAGAGGAAGATGTTCACGCAACACACTCGCTCGCGTGGGACGGAGACCCTGTGGCCGCCAGTGTCGTGGCGCACGCGGGCGGCGTCGCAGCAGTCGAAGCCTCGGGCGAGACGCAAACGGGAGAGCCGGTCGCGGCTGATAGGAGTTTGGCGGCAGTTGGGGTGGGGGCAAGTTCGCCCGCCGCGTCGTCCGAGCCGGGGCAAGTATCGTCTTCGGCGTCGTCTCTGTCACCGGAAATGCTGGACGAGGTGGTGCGGCGCGTCGTCGCGCACATGTCGGAACAGGTCGTGCGCGAGATCGCCTGGGAGGTCGTCCCCGATCTGGCCGAGCGGCTCATCAAGCAACGCCTCGAAGAAGAAAGATCGCGCACGCAGTAGCGAGCGACACGGCAAGCGCACGAACGGATCGAGTTGAGGCGGAGACAGCCAACCCGCCGCGCTCGATCCGTTTTTTTTTAGCCATCAGCTTTCAGCCGTCAGTCGAAAACCGCCGCTGATTCCTTTACAATGGCTCAGAGCAAAACATCTTATGTATTTAATGCTGAAAGCTGACGGCTGACGGCTGACCGCTGATTCGACACATGGACATCCCGAAGACTTACGATCCGAAACAGGCCGAGGAACGCCACTACGCGAACTGGGAGGCCGGAGGCTGCTTCGCGCCCGAGATCAACCGCGACCCCGACGCCCCCGTCTATTCCATCGTCATCCCGCCGCCGAACGTCACGGGGTCGCTCCACATGGGGCACGCCCTCCAGCACACGCTCATGGACGTGCTCACGCGCTTCAAGCGCATGAGCGGCTACCGCACGCTCTGGGTTCCCGGCGAGGATCACGCGGGCATCTCCACGCAGATCGTCGTCGAGCGCGAACTTAAAAAGGAAGGCACGTCGCGCCACGCGCTCGGCCGCGAGAAATTTTTAGAGCGCGTCTGGCAGTGGCGAGAGGAATCGGGTTCGCGCATCATGCAGCAGATGCGGCGCGAGGGCGCGTCCGTCGATTGGTCGCGGCAGCGGTTCACGATGGACGAGCGGTTGTCGCGCGCCGTCGCGGAGTTCTTCGTGCGCTGCTACGAGGAGAATTTGATCTACCACGGCGAGGGGATGATCAACTGGTGTCCGAAGGATCAGACCGCGCTCTCCGACCTCGAAGTTGATAAGGAAGCGCAGGCGGGAAAACTTTACTACCTGCAATACCCGGTGAAGGGAAGCGCGCGCCGCGTGACCGTGGCGACGACGCGCCCGGAGACGATGCTCGGCGACACGGCCGTGGCCGTCAGCCCCTCGGACGAACGCTACCGCGACCTCGTCGGCGCAACTCTTGAATTGCCGCTCACGGGGCGCGAGATAGCGGTCGTCGCGGACGAATTTGTTGACCCGGAATTCGGCACGGGCGCGGTCAAGGTCACGCCCGCGCACGACCCGAACGATTACGCGCTTGGGTTGCGCCACGAGTTGCCGCTCGTCAAAGTTATCGACCAGCACGCGCGCATGACGGCGGACGCGGGGAAGGAGTTTGAGGGACTCGACCGCTACGAGGCGCGCGAACGGGTCGTCGAGAAGTTTGCAGAACTGGGGCTGCTTGAGAAAGTGTCCGACTACGAGTTTTCGATCTCGAAGTGCGGGCGTTGCCGCACGGTGGTCGAGCCGCTGATCTCTCTACAGTGGTTCTGCCGTCAAGCGGAACTCGCGCGCCGCCCGCTGGAATTGATGCGCGAGCGACACGAACCGCGCTTCGTGCCCGAAAATCCGTACGAGAAAGTTTATACGAACTGGCTCGAAAATCTGCACGACTGGACGCTCTCGCGCCAACTCTGGTGGGGTCATCGCATCCCCGCGTGGTACACGCAGGACGGCCGCACCATCGTCGCGCGCAGCGAAGCGGAAGCGAGAGAGCGTGCCGGGACTGACGAGTTGACGCAAGACCCGGACGTGCTCGACACGTGGTTCTCGTCCGCCCTGTGGCCGATCTCGACGCTCGGCTGGCCTGACGAGACGCCGGACTTGCGGACGTTCTACCCCACGTCCGTGCTCATCACGGCGCGCGACATCATCTTCCTCTGGGTGTCGCGCATGATGATGACGGGCATGAAGTTCACGGGCGCGAAGGCGTTCGACGACGTGTTCATCACGGGCACGATCTTCGACAAGCACGGACAGCGCATGTCGAAGTCGAAAAATAACGGCGTTGACCCGTTGGAGATTTTCGACAAGTACGGCGTTGACGCGACGCGCCTCGTGCTCGCGTCAATCGAGACGACCGACACGCGCTGGAACGAAAATCAGGTCGAGTCGTATCGCAACTTTGCCAACAAAATCTGGAACGCCGCGCGCTTCTGCCTGATGAACTCGGAGGGCGCGCGGGTCGGCGAAGGGTTCGACGAGAATCGCGACGCGTGGGCACTGCACGACCGCTGGATCGTGTCGCGCCTGAACCGGACGGCACGCGTGGTCGGCGAGGCGATTGAGAAGTATCAATTTCACCTCGCCGTGCAGACGCTCTATCATTTCTTCTGGGATGATTTCTGCGATTGGTATATCGAACTGACGAAGTCGGAGGTGACGGCGGCCGACGCTTCGCCCGCGCGCGACGCGGCGCGCAGCCGCGTGCTCACGGTGCTCGAACAGGCTTTGCGCCTGCTGCACCCGTTCATGCCGTTCATCACGGAGGAACTGTGGCAAATGCTGCCCGGCGTCGGCGCACGACAACTACATCCCGCTTACGCGGGCGCGCCCCTGACGATCATGCTGGCGGCCTACCCGCAGGAGCGCGCCGAGTTGATTGACGAACGCGCCGAAGCGGAAGTGCAGGCGATCATCGAACTCGTCTCGCGCGTGCGCAACATCCGCTCGGAGATGAACATCAAGCCGAGTCAAGAGATTGATCTCCTGGTGGAAACGGCTGACGGAAAACTTCTCGTATTTGAAGTTAAAAAACAGATTCAACGTCTGACGCGTGCTTCGGATGTGAGAGAACAACCACGCGACAGTTGGCCGCGCGCGTCGGCGCGGGCGGTGCTGGCGGGCGGGGCTGAGGTGGCCGTGCCGCTCGAAGGCTTGATCGACTTCGGTCAGGAGCGCGAGCGCCTGCGCAAAGAAGAGGACAAACTGGCGAAAGAGGCGGAGCGTTTGCGCGGGCAACTGGCGAACGAAAATTTCGTCGCGCGCGCGCCCGCCGAAAAGGTCGCGGAGTTGCGGCAACGCATGGCGGACATCCAGCAACGAACAGGTGCGCTCAGACAGAGCATGGAGGCGTTCGCGGAATGAAGTGGCTCGACGAAGGTGCGCTCTTTCAACAGATCGGCGCGTTCCTCAGCGAAGACCTGGGGCGCGGCGACATCACGACGCAATCCACCATCACGCGCAACGCGCACGCGCGCGGCCGCTTTCTCGCCAAAGAGCCGCTCGTCATCGCCGGACTCGAAGCGGCCGAGGCCGTCTTCTCGACGCTCGACTCGCAGCAGCAACTCGAAGCCTTCTACTCCGACGGCGACGAGGTGGAGGCGGGCAAGGTGGTGGCGCGCACGAACGGTTTCGCCGACGTGCTCTTGGCGGGCGAGCGCGTCGCTTTGAATTTACTGCAACGGCTCTCCGGCATCGCGACGACGACGCGCGCCTTCGTGCGCGCGGTCGAAGGGACGGACGCGCAGATCGTCGATACGCGCAAGACCACTCCGGGCTTGCGCATGCTTGAGAAGTACGCGGTGGAGTCGGGCGGCGGGCGCAATCACCGCTTCGGCTTAGACGACGGCGTGCTCATCAAAGACAATCACATCGCGCTCGCGGGGGGCGTGGGCGCGGCGGTCGAACGCGCCCGCCGGGCGGTCGGCCATCTGCACAAGGTCGAGGTCGAAGTCTCAAGCGAAAAAGATTTGCGCGAGGCGATCACGAGCGGCGCGGACATCCTCCTGCTCGACAACCTGACGCCGGAGGAGACGCGTGCGCGGGTCGAACTCGCGCGCGAGTTGTCGTCGCAAGTTCTGCTCGAAGCGTCGGGCGGCATCCGGCTGGAGAACGTGCGCGCCTACGCCGAAGCGGGCGTCGACTTGATCAGCGTCGGCGCGCTGACGCACTCGGCGCGCGCGATGGACATCAGTTTCAAGATTCAACCGGGCTAAAGGCCGCCACTTTGGGCGCATACCTTTGGAACCTCGCCCCGAGCCGGGCGTGTACATTAAAGTTGCCCGTAATCGGTTGTCGTCCGCCCGTCGCTCGTAACGTTTATCAACCAAGTGGCTAAAAGATTAATTTGCACGACGGGCAACTGGTAGAGAACCTTACGCAAGGAGTTTGATGATGCGAAGTCGTTCAGGATTCAGATCGGTCGCGGCGTTGACCTTGCTGTCGGCGTTGGCGTGGGGAGCGTTTGAGGCGCAGTCGCAACAGCAGCAACGCAGGCGTCCGTCGCGGCGGGCGACGAACCCCGTGCGCGCCACCCCCGCGCCGCGGCCGGAAGCGACGCCGGACTACGAGCCGCGCGTCGTCAGCACAGCCGAGGAACAGGCGGCGCAGGAGGAGGGGCGCGGCACGACGACCACGAACCGCACGCGCCGCTCCCGCCCCGCCGCGACGCCCGAACCGGACGAGACGATCAGGACGATGCAGACCTTGTTGGACGAGTTCGGAAAACTCAACAAGAAGGTTGACGACCTTGAAAAGGAGCGGCGCACCGATCTCATTCAGGAACGCCTGACGCGCGCCGAGCAGCGCGCCGAAGGTTTGCAGACGCAACTGCGAGACGTGTTGGAGAAGGAGGCCGGTTTGCAGGCGCAGATGGATCGGGTGGACGAGCAGTTGCGCCCCGAAAGCATCGAGCGGCAGGCCGCGCTGACCGGGACGTTTCGCCCCGACGAGTTGCGCGACACGATCCGCCGCCAACTCGACGCCGAGAAGCGGCGCATCCGCACGCAACTCGACGTGCTACAGGGAAGCCGCGCGCGCCTCGAAACCGCACTCAACAACGCCGACCAACTCGTCAGCCGTCTCCGCGGTCAACTGGACGACGCGATGCAACGCGAACTCGAAAGCGGCGACGCGGGCACGTTCAACGCGCCGCGCCCCACGCCTTCGCCCACGCCTTCAGCCACGCCGCCACCACGGTGAAACGATGAACGCGGAACGATGAACGATGAAGTAAAAGCAAGGAGTATTTATTTCATCGTTCCGCGTTCCGCGTTCATCCTTGTCTTCTCATGGGTACGATCTCACAGGCCGAACTTTATCGTCTGATCGCGGAGCGGAACGCGAGGGGCGAGCGCGTCGTCGTGGCGACGGTGGCGCACACGCGCGGCTCGACGCCGCAGCGGCGCGGCGCGAAGATGCTCTTTTTCGAGAACAACGATGTGGCGGGCACGGTCGGCGGCGGTTGCATCGAGGCGGAGGTCTGGGCTGAAGCCCGCGAGGCGATGCGCACGGGCGCGGCCGCCTTGCACAAGTTCAGCCTCACGGCCGACGAGGCCAGCGAAGAGGGGATGGTTTGCGGCGGCACGATGGAGATTTTCATAGACGTGTGGGACGCCGCGAAACAATCCGGCGACGACCCGCAAGCCGCCGCCGCGCGCCGCCCGCTTCCTTAAGCGCACGGCGCGAGCGGTAAACTCACCCGCCGTCTTCACAGTTACATTTTCGACAGACCCTCGTATAATCCTCCGCGAGAGGAGAACCGACCACCATGCCCGCATCCTTCATGGAAGATTACAAGGCGAAGCACAGGCACCCGCTCAACCGCCTGACGCACAGCATCGGCATCCCGATGATCGTCGTGAGCTTGCCGCTCTTCTTTTTCAGTTGGCGCGCCGCGCTCGCGCTGTTCGTCGTGGGGTGGGCGCTACAGTTCGTCGGCCACTGGATCGAGGGCAACCAGCCCGCGTTCTTCCGCAATCCCATTTACCTGCTCATCGGGCCGCTGTGGATCGCACGCCGCGCGCTCTCCGCCGTGGGCTTGGCGAAACCCGTCACTCCCAACTCACCCGCCAAACGCACGCACTAGAAGATGACCGGAACGGACGACGGGTTCGACGGCGCGAAGCGTCTCCCCGACGCAATCGCACGCGTGCTGGAAGAGGGCGCGGTCGTCGTCCTCGCCACACTCGTCGAAGTCGCGCCGCCGCGCCGCGCGGGCGCGAAAGTGCTCGTCAACAGTTCGGGCGAACCGGCCACGGGCGGCACCGGAGACGCCGCGCTCGACGAATCAATCGCGCGCCGCGCCCTCGTCTTTCTCGACTCGCGCGCCGAAGCGCAGACTTTCAAAGTTGAAGAGTTCGCGCCGGAGCTTGAGAAGTGGCGCGGGGCGCGCGTCCTGTTCGAGCGCGTCGAGGGAGAGCCGCGCGTCGTCGTGTGCGGCGCGGGACACGTCGGCGCGTCGCTGGCGCGTCTCGCAGAGGCGGTCGGCTACCGCGTCACGCTCATAGACGACCGCGCGGATTTCGTCACCCGCGCACGCTTCCCCGGAACGGGCATCGAACTCGTCGCCGCGCCGGAGGGTTGGGAGCGCGCCGTGCAAACTTCGGTGGGCAAGGGGCGCGGCGTCTACGTCGCCGTCGTCACGCGCGGGCACAACGAGGACGAGGAGTGCATGCGCGCCGTCGTCGCCGCGAGGCCGGATTACGTCGGGATGATCGGCAGCCGCCGACGCACGAACATCGTGCTGGAACGACTGCGCGAATCGGGCGTCGGGGATGAAATTTTAAGAGAGGTGCGCGCCCCCATCGGCCTCGACATCGGCGCGGTGTCGCCGGAAGAGGTGGCGCTCGCCGTGCTCGCGGAGATCGTCGCGGCGCGTCGCGGGGGAAGCGGGCGGCCGTTGTCGGAGTGGCGACGCGCGGAGTTGTAGTGACGGGGAAAAGTCTCTTGACGGCGGAGACCTGTGAGAGCGCGCTTCGGGCGGCGGACGGAAAGTTTTTGTGACCGCCGGTTTCGGATCGCGCGATCTCAAGTCCGCGCGATCCGCGACGCCTCGACGACGTGTTTCTCGGCGTGTCCTGTGGCCGGTTCAACGTCGGCCGCATTCGCCTTCAAATGCGCCTCCAGCGTCTTCCGTTTCTTCCCCATGATCATTCCGTGGAGGGTCATCACCGGGCCGATCAGCATGTGGATGAAACCCGCCAGCGCGACGAAGCCGGGCGTGCCCCGGCTGGCGAGGCCGATTGAGGGCAGGCCGATGACGGCGTGCAGGAGGTTCTCCACCAACTCCGTGCGCGTGTCCAACACTTCGAGCGGGTTCAACTCCAACGCTATTTCTTCTTCCCCGTGAGATATTTCTGCGGCAGCGGGTTCGCGGCGTCTTCGGCCTGCCAGAAGATCGTCACGACCCACCAGCGTTTGCCGTCGTTCATGAGTTGAATGCTGTTGATGCCGCGCACGAAGGGTTTCGGGTCGGCGGTATCGTGGCGTCCCTCGTAGACGCTGAAGACCTGCGCGATGTTGCCGAACGTCTCGACGTGGTTGGCGATTGCCTGCTCGAAGAATCCCTGCTCCTCCATGAACTTGCCGGACGAGGCGATGAACTCTTCGGGCGTCAGGACGCGCGTCGCGAAGTCGCCGGTCGGGCGTTTGAAGGTCGGGATCAGGCGCGCGCCGGGGACGAAGAGCGAGCGGAAGCGATCCCAGTTGCGCGTCTTGCCCTTCGCGCCGGAGATGGAATCGTAGATGGCGGCGAGGATGGCGTCGAGCGAATTAACGTCGGCGGGGTTGGCGACCGGCGTGGTCGCGGGCTTGTCGGCGGCAGTCGGTTGTTGCATCTTGAGAAAAAGTTGTGGCCGGGAAGTTGATTGCGCTCGGACGGGTTTCGCCGCCGCGTGGCAGGCGGACAAAATCAAACAGACGCTCACGACAAACGGGCTGAGACGTGATGGCGGACGTGTCATAGAATTCTCCTGAAAATCGAAGATGAATGTGGAAACTCGCGGGCGTTGATTCTCGCGTGCCCGCGATTAGAACATGACCGGGCGCGCGGCGGCAAAACTTCTTATACGGGGCGGCGCGGGCGAAAAGTTGCGACATTTCGCGGCGGCAGTTTGAGTCAAACGGCATTCGGGTGGTATCAAGTTAGATCATGCCCCCACTGGTAGAGCCAAACGCGCCGCAGACGACCCGTTCGAGCGAGATGTTTCGCGCGCTCGCGCATCGCAACTTCCGCCTCTTCTGGGCAGGCGCGTTCCTGTCGAACATCGGCACGTGGATGCAGACGGTGGCACAGGGCTGGCTCGTGCTGCAACTCACGGACTCGGCCTTCTGGCTCGGCGTTGACGGCTTCGCGGCCACTTCGCCCGGCCTCGTCCTGACGCTGCTCGGCGGCGTCTACGCCGACCGCATCGACCGCAAACGCCTGCTCATCTACACGCAGGCGGGCGCGGGGTTGACCGCGCTCGGGCTCGCCTTCCTGATCGCCACCGGGCTCGTCAGCGACGCGGGGCACGTCTGGATCATTCTCGTCGCCTCGTTCATCACGGGCTGCTGCTTTTCGCTCGCGTCGCCTTCGTATCAGGCGATCACGATTGACCTCGTCGGGCGCGCGGATTTGACGAACGCCATCGCCCTCAACTCGACGCAGTTTCAACTCTCGCGCGTCGTCGGCCCCGCGCTCGCCGGGGTCGGCTTCCAACTCTTCGGGCTGGCGGGCTGCTTCTTCGTCAACGGCCTTTCGTTCGTCGCGATCATCATCGCGCTCTCGCTGGTGCGGATCAAATCGCCGGACGGCACGACCGTCGTCGCGCGACCCGGCGACGGCGGTGTCGTCGAGCGTCAGACGCTGTGGCGCGATCTGACGAACGGCTTTCGCTACGTGTGGAGTCGCCCGCGCGTCTTCCTGCTGCTGTTGATCTCGGCCGTGGCGAGTTTGTTCGGCGCGCCCTACATGACGCTGATGCCGCTCTTTACGCGCGACGTGCTCGGCCTCGGCGAAACCGGCCTCTCCGTGATGATGGGCGTGGCGGGCGCGGGCTCGTTTCTCGCCGCGCTGATGCTCACGTTTCTCGGCAACCTGCGGCGCAAAGGTTTTTACGTGCTCGGCGGTTCGGCGGCGTTCGGCCTGTGCCTCGTCGGGTTCTCGCTCTCAAGGGACGTGACGCTGTCGCTCGTGATGCTGTTCGGCCTCGGCTTCTCCATCGTCTGCTCCATCGCCGTCACGAACATGCTGCTGCAAAAACTCGTGACCGACGAGATGCGCGGGCGCGTGATGAGCATGTTCATGCTCTCGTTCATCGGCGCGTGGCCGATTGGCAGTTTCATCGCCGGGGTTGCTGCCCGTCGCTTCGGCGCGCCCCACACGCTCGCCGCTGGCGGCGTCGTCATCGCCCTCTTCAACCTCTACGTCGCCGTCCGCAACCCACGCCTGCGCGCGCTCGACTGACAACCAAAACCGTAAATCGTGAATCGTAAATCGTGAATGGAAAAAACCTGTCTTAATCTATTCACGATTGACGATTGACGATTGACGGCTTTTAACCTTCTCTCCGCAAGAAACCCTCGCGCCGCCGTTCTAGTAGACGAGAGCGGCCGATATTGTGCCCGCCCGTCAAATTGAATTTCCGAGGAGACCCCTTATGCGCTGCCGACAAATTGCCGCCTGCATCTTCTTCAACGTCCTGATTTTCCTGTCTCTCAACGCCGGTCTGACTTATGCGCAGGGCATTATCGTGCCGCGCCCGTGCGAGACGTGCCCGCGCCCGCCGCGCCCGGCGCAGTTGCCGCCCGCGCTGCCCGTCAAGTCGATCAAACTCGACACGAAGATCAACGCGCAGGTGGCGACGACGCACGTCGAACAAATCTTCCGCAACGACTCGGACGCGACGCTCGAAGGCACTTACTTTTTCCCCATCCCGGAGACGGCCTCCGTTTCCGAGTTTGCCATCTGGGACGGCGACCGCCGCCTCGTCGGCGAAGTGCGCTCGCGCGAGGAGGCGCGGCGCATCTACGACGAGATCGTGCGCAAGCAACGCGACCCCGGCCTCTTGGAATACGCCGGGAAAGATTTGTTTCAGGCCAGCATCTTCCCCATCCCGCCGCGCTCGGACAAGAAGTTGGAATTGACCTACACGCAGGTGCTCAAGGCGCAGTCGGGCACGGTCTCCTATCGCTACCCGCTCGGCACGAACCACAACCTCGCCTCAATCGGGCGTGTATCGGGCGCGCTCGAAATCGAGGGCAACAAGCCGCTGCGCAACATCTACTCGCCGAGCCACGCCGTTGACGTGCGCCCGTCGCAGGGCGGGCAGCGCGCGCGCGTCTCCTTCGAGACGGTCGCCGCCGCGCGCGAGCCGCAGGACTTTCAACTCTTCTACACGCTGTCGAGCGACGACTTCGGGATGTCGCTTCTGACACACCGCGAGCCGGGCAAGGACGGTTATTTCCTCCTGATGATTTCGCCGAAAGACAATTGGGCGGAGAGCGAGTACACGGCGAAAGACATCGTCTTCGTGATCGACACCTCCGGCTCGATGGCCGAGGAAGGGAAGATGGAGAAGGCGCGCGCCGCGATGCTGTTCGGCGTGAAGACCCTGCGCCCGGACGACCGCTTCAACGTCATCTCGTTCGCGGGCGAGGAGCGTTTGATGGAGGGCAGCCTGATCCAAGCGGACGAACGCGGGCGGGCGCGCGGCATCGAGTTCGTAGGGAAGTTGCAGCCGACGGGGGGGACGAACATCAACGGCGCGTTGCAGGCCGGGCTCAAACAGTTCGACACGAGCGACCGGCCCAAAATGCTCGTCTTCATGACGGACGGCCTGCCGACCGTCGGCGTAACGAACCCGCAACGGATCGTCGAGAACGCGCGCGCGGCGCGCGCCGGGAACACGCGCCTGTTTACGTTCGGCGTCGGCTACGACGTGAACACTGCGCTGCTCGACAAACTCGCGAGCGAGAACGGCGGCACGTCCGATTACGTCGAACCGAAAGAAGACTTGGAGTTGAAGGTCTCGAACTTCTTCGCCAAAGTCAGTTACCCCGTGCTCACCGATCTCGCCCTCGACATGGGCGGCGTCGAAACCGATCTCGTCTACCCGCGCGCGCTGCCCGATCTCTTTCGCGGCGCGCAGGTGACGCTCATCGGCCGCTACCGCAACGCGGGCGATCTGCGCGACGTGAGCCTGCGGCTGTCGGGGCGAAGCACACGCGAGCGGCGCAGTTTCGCCTACGAGAATTTGCGCTTCCCCTCCAACTCGGACGAGAACGATTTTCTGCCGCGCCTGTGGGCGACGCGGCGCGTCGGCTGGCTGATGGAGCAGATTCGCTCGAACGGCGAGGCGCGCGAGTTGCGCGACGAAGTGGTTGACCTCGGCACGCGCTACGGCATCGTCACGCCTTACACCTCCTACCTCGCGCTCGAACCCGGCACGGTGGTGACGGACGGACGGACGATCACGTCGGACTCGTCCCTGCAAACCGTCTCGCCGCGGAACGGGCCGGTGCTATCGAGACAGGCCAGAAACCTTCCGAGCAGAACGAAATCTCGCTCCGGCGTGGGTGGCGCGGGCGGCGGCGCGCCCGGGGCGAGCGCGCCCGTGATCGAATCCGCGCCGCCGATACCCATGGCGACGCCCGCACCGGCTCCCATGCCGACGACGGGCGCGGCGGCCGTCAAGGACAGCAAGCGCGAGCGAGCGCGTCAGGAATCCCTGCGCGCCGACGAGGATGATGAGGCTATGAAGGTGGCGTCGGGCGTGATGCGCAAGGTCGCGGGCAAGACGTTCTACCTGCGCGACGGCGTGTGGACGGACGCGGACTTCAAGGCGGGCGCGAGCCTGCCGGAGACGACACTCGTGTTCGGCAGCGACGCCTACTTTGAACTGCTCAAACGCGAGCGCAAACTGGCCGAATTCTTCGCCCTCGGCGAGCGCGTGGTGGTCGTCTATAAAGGACATGTCTACCGCGTCAACGCCGCGCCCTAAGAAATGGGGAAAGGGTCAAAGGGTAAGGGGGAAAGGGGAAAGGCGAAGGAAAGCACTCGGTCGGTTGAGCGTGTTTTCTTTTCCTTTCCCCTTCCACTTCGCCCTTTAACCTTCCGCCTGCCCGCGGCCTTGTCTCGCAGCCCCCGGTTCGTGTAAAACAAAAGCCTCTCACCGAAACATCGAGCCGGGGCGGTCGCTATCATCAAACTGCGTTCGGAGAAAACTGTCGTATGAATGGCGAGAAAGTCGTGCGCCGACTGCGGCGGACGTGGGCGGGCGCGTCGCCTGTTCTGGCGTCGTGCTTGTTCGTCGTTGCGCTGGCGTTCGCGCCCGCGGGCGCACAGCAGCCGCAGCAGGGCGAGGGGTGGACGAGCACGCGGCACGGCGCGGCGGGCAAGGATTTGAACACCGTCTATTTCACGGACGGCAAACGCGGCTGGATGGCGGGCGACGGCGGCCTCATCTATCGCACCGAAGACGGCGGGCGCACGTGGCTCAGGCAGGCGGTCGGCACGAACGACCAGATCAACGATCTCTACTTCCACAACAAAGAGGACGGCTACCTCGTCGCGGGCAACGCCATCCACTTCACCGAAGACGGCGGGCGCACGTGGCGCGAGGCGCGTCGTTTCAGCCCGGCGGATTTCAGCGGCATGCCCGAACTCTACAGCGTGCGCTTCGCGAGCAAGAAGAAGGGTTGGATCGTCGGTTCGGTCAGTCGCCGCGATGTCGTCACGGACAGCCTCGTGCTGCACACGGACGACGCGGGCGCGACGTGGCGCGCGCAACTCGTCCCTTCGCGCGACGAGTTGATTCACCTCGACTTCGCGGACGACAGACGCGGCTGGATCGCCGGAGATAAAGGCACCATCCTCTCGACCATCGACGGCGGTTTGAATTGGTCGCGCCAGCGCACGGGAACGAACGCGACGCTGTATCACGTGCATTTCGTTGACGACGACCACGGGTGGGCGGTCGGCGAGCGCGCGACGATCTTACGCACCACGAACGGCGGCGAGACGTGGACGGCGGTCGTCGTGCCGGGGCTCCAGCCGCGCATGACGTTTTTGAGCGTCCAATTCGCGGGCAAGGAACATGGCTGGATCGTCGGGCGCGGCGGCCGTATCCTGCGCTCCGACGACGGCGGGCGCATATGGGTGCAGCAGGAGAGCGGCACGAAGCAACATCTCTACGCCCTCTTCGTCGGCAAAAAAGAGAACTGGGCCGTCGGCGGCGACGGCATGGTCTTGCAGTACGCGCGTTGAGAGCGAGTGTTGAGAGGAAACGACGAGATATGCATGAAAGCTTAAGGCTGGCGAAACGCGCGGGGCGACGTGGATGAAAGACGCGCTCGAAGATTTCCGGCGGACGATTGAAACGGCGGCCGCGCGGCTGCACGCGCTCGGCGAGGCGGAAGCGCGAACGTCGCGCGCGGCCGGAGCGTGGACGCCGAAAGAGATCATCGGGCACCTGATAGACTCGGCGGCGAACAATCACGGGCGGTTCGTCCGCGCGCAATCCACGGACGATCTCGTCTTCGACGGCTACGAGCAGGAGGCGTGGGTGCGGGCGCAACGTTACAACGAAGAGTCGTGGCCGCTGCTGGTCGAACTCTGGAAGAATTACAACCTGCACCTGCTCCACGTCATGGCCTGCGCGCCGGAGGAAACTTTGCGGCGGCCGCGCGCCGAACATTCGCTCGACAGGATCGCTTGGCGGACGGTTGACGTGAGCCAACCGGCGACGCTCGAATACCTGATGCTCGATTACATCGGGCACTTGAAGAATCATCTGCGACAAATCTTCGTCGCGGACGAATGATTATTTCCGGGACAAGAATTTAACCGCGCCGAAACGCGAAGGGCGCGGAGGTTGTTTCCTCTGCGCCCTTCGCGTTTGAATCTCCCGCCGCCGAATTTCCCGCCGCTCATTTCTTCGCTTGCAACTCCTTGAGCAACTCTTCGCGGAAGTAGCCGACGGGGATCGTGCCCTGCTGCATGAAGAGGACGTGAAAGTCTCTGGGCGAGAAGCGGTCGCCCGCGATCCCGGCGGCGTCTTTGCGCAGGGCGAAGATTTGATCTTTGCCGAGGCGGTAGGTGATGGCTTGCGTCGGCCACTTGGAATAGCGGAAGATGGCGCGTTCGGCCGAGTCGCAACTGGCGCGCTTGGCCGGTTTCGCCGTCGCCGCCGCGTCGCGGCATGATCCGGGCTGGAAGTCCACCACCTGCGAGAAGAGATCGACGGCGTCGTCGTAAGACATGCGCCCGGTGTGAATGCCGGTGTCGATGCGGACGCGCAGGTCGCGGTAGAGTTTGCCTTTGAGTTGGTAGAGCCGTTCCTCGGGCGAGTAGAAGCCCGTGGGGAAGCCGGGTTGCGGCTCGGCCATGAGGGCTTCGGAGTAAAGCCCCCAGCCTTCGGCGGCCATCGAATCCTGCCACATCGAGGACGAGTCTTCGACCGCGCCGGGCGTGAGCCAGCGCGCGGGCGCGATCCGGTCGCGGTATTGCGTCATCACCTTGTAGTGCCAGTCGTGGCCGGGGAAGCCTTCGTGCGCGGCGAGGTCTGCGAGCGAGGCGCGGTTGTTCTCTTTGAGCACGGCCTCGTCGTTCGAGCCGGAGGTGGTGACGTAGAAGCGTCCGACGCCGCTCGTCTTGAAGGGCGGCGCGGGGTAATAGGCCGCGCCGTCAATCGAGGCGCGCAAGGGGGGCGGCGTCTCGACCACGTCCAACTTGTAATCGGCGGGCACGTCGAAGACGCCCGACTTGCGCCCGTATTCGACGAGCCGGAAGGCGGCCTCTTCGTACCACTTGACCATCTCCGCATCCGACTTCGGATAATCCTTGCCGAGTTCGTCGAAGACGGCGAGCACGGCGGCGTGACCCTCTTCCGGCAACTCCATCGTCTTCCGCCGCCCGATCTCTCGCGCGAGCGTGACCATCTCAGCCTGCGTCGCGTTCACAATCGCCATCGACTCGTCGAAGAGTTGCCCGGCGGTCGCGTCCGGCATGCGCAGGTTGTTCTTGAGCGCCCAGTTGTACTCGTCCTCGCCCATCGCGAAGCGGTCTTGGCGAAACTGAGTTTTAACGTTGGCGGCGGTCGGTTGGCTCGCGTTGTCGAAGAAATTCTGTGCGACGTAATCACGCAAGGCGCGATACGCGCCCGCCGCGCCCTGCGCCGCTTCGTTCAATTGTTTCAACTGTTCGTCGCGCCCCGCGCCCTGCGCGATGCGCTCGGCGGCGAGGCCGGGCAGAGTCTTCTCGAAATACTTGGCGGTCGATTCGGCCGTCGTGATGCCGTTGCGCAGCAGCATGCGGTGGTCGGGCGTGTTGCCGGATTTCACCCCGGCGGCCAACTGTTCCTGCGCCACCTGAAAATAACGCGGCACGGCCTGCAAACGTTTGACGACGAGCGACCACTCTTCGGGCGTGCCGTAAGTTTTCTCGCCCGTCTGCGTCATGCCTTGCAGTTGCCAGTCGATGGCGCGGAAGGGTTCGTCGGTGTAGGTGTCGAGCGCGCGCTGCTGGTACTTGCGCGTCTGGTGCTGGCGGAGCAGGAAGCGGATTTGCGCGAGCGCGACTTCGCGGTCGATGCGTAGGGTGGCCGAGAGCGTATCCGGGGCGACCGCTTCGAGCGATTTTTGCGTGTCGGCGAGCCAGCGGTCTTCCGCTTCGATGGCGGCGGCGGAATGATCGCGCAGTTGGCCGTCCGCTTCGCGCAAGGCCGGGTCGAGTCCCGCGCCGCCGAGGTAGGTGTTAACGGTCGGGTTGCGGCGCAGGAAGTCGCGCACGTAGGCGTCGTGAATCCGCTTGAAATTCTGGTCGCCGCTGCCGTCGGCGGCCTGCGCCTGATTCGTGTTCTGCTGCGCCGTCTGCGGCGTCTGTTGCACGCAGGCGGCGGAAGTTAAGGCGAGCGCGGCCGTGAGTAATAAGAGTTTTCGCATTTTTCGTCTCCAAGTGAAAACGCTGAAGGCGCTTAAACCGAGCCGGGGCGGGGTCGGAAAAATCGGGGGCAACCTGCCGCCCGCGCCCGCGCATCAGATTTGGCGAGCATAGCAATGACCCAATGAATCGCCGTGGGGCGATTCGCAAAGTTGGGCAATTCTCCTGTGGTTTCCGCCCGGTGTGAGAGCACACACCGGGCGGTTTTTTTTGTTTAGCCGTCAGCCGTTAGCCGTCAGCAAATCAGCTTTAAGTTGCCCCTCATTAACTCTACACTCAGGCAGCCTAGGTGCGAACCGCGCCGCTGATGGCTGACGGCCGATGGCCGACGGCTACTGGCTAACTGATTTTCCGCCCCGTAAACATGAGCGGCGGGACGATGGGCATGTTGGTGCGGATCGTGCCGCTGAGGTTGTCGCCTTCGCGGCGGCCTTCGATGTTGGCCTGAATCGCCATGCCCTGAATTTTGAGCGCGATGGCGGCGGCGAAGATGTCGCCGCTCTGCGTGATGGTGTCCAGAGGCGCTTCGCCCCAAGACGAACTCATCCGGCCGCGTAACGCGCCGCCCTCTTCGTCCACGACGAGCGTCGCCGTCTGCGGCCCCAAGGGCGAAGTGATCTCCAGTTGCCACGACCCGACGAATCCCGCCTGATCTCCCGTTGTCGATGTGCTGCTCATATTACTCCCGTTAGTTGTAGTTTCGTCGGCCGCGCGCTCCGGCGTCGGCGTGTCTTTGCGCTGACCCGCGCTGTCGTAAATCTCCATCTCTTCGGCGTAGCCTTTTATTTCATCCGTGAGCGCGTCCGCGTCGCCGACGACGACGATGGCCGCGATGTCGGGCGTGACGTAACGGCGCGCGACGCGCTGCACCTGTTCGCGCGTCACCGCGCTCACGCGCTCGCGGTAAGTTTGCAGGTAGTCGTCGGGCAGGTCGTGCATCTTGATCTGGATTAACTGGTCAATCAAACCGTCGAGCGTTTCCAGACGGATGGGGAAGATGCCCGTCAGGTAATTCTGCGCGTCGAGCAGTTCCTTCTCGGTGACGGGTTCTTCACGGATGCGCCCGAGTTCGTAGAAAAATTCTTTGAGCGACTCGCCCGTGACGGGCGTGCGCACTTCGGCCGTGGCGCGAAAACTCCCGGCCGTGCGGCGCGCGTCGAGGCTCGTGTATGCGCCGTAGGTGTAGCCCTTGTCTTCGCGCAGGTTCATGAAGATGCGCGAGGAGGCGTTCGCGCCGAGCACGGTGTGCATGACGAGCACGGGGAAGTAGTCGGGGTCGGTGCGCGTGATGGCGGCGTTGGCGATGATGATGTTCGACTGCGCCGAGCCGGGGCGATCCACGAGATAGAGCGTGCGTCGCGCGCGGGCGGGCGGGTCGGGAAACGCGGCCGCCTCCGGTTCGCCCGGCTGCCACGCGCCGAAGAATTCTTCGATGCGCCGGAGCGCGTCGGCGCGTCGAATGTCGCCGCCGACGACGAGCACGGCGTTGTTCGGGATGAAGCGGCGGCGGTGGAAGCGGACGAGATCGTCGCGCGAGATGGCGGCGATGGATTCGGGCGTGGCCGAGACGACGCTGTAAGGGTGTTCGCCGTACATGACGCGCGCGAGCCGTTCGTTGGCGAGGAAGGAGGGCTGGCCGCGTTGCGCGATCAAGTTTTGGAGCGCGTTCTGCTTCGTCAACTCCAACTCGTCTTCGGGAAACGAAGGGCGCAGCGTGATGTCGGCCATCAAGTCCAGAATTTGATCGTCGAACTGCGACAGGGCCGTAGCGGCGACCGTCGTGTTGTCGGAACTCGCGCCCGCGCCGAGCGTCGCGCCGATGCGCGCCACGTCGTCGGCGATCCGGCGGCTCGTGCGCGTCTCGGTGCCCTCGTTGAGCATGCTCGTCACGATGTCGGTCAGGCCGGGCAGGGCGGGCGGGTCGTGCGCGTCGCCGGTGCGGAGGGCGAGCCGGTAGGTGACGAGCGGCAGCCGCGCGTTCTCCACCAAGACGACGCGCAAGCCGTTCGCCAGCGTCGTCTCTTCCGGCGTGGGCAGGTTCAAAGGGCGCGGCGCGAGCGGCGCGGGCGGCTGGCGGCGAAAAGTTTCGAGTTGATTGTCGGGCATCATAAGAAAACAGTGACAGGTGACAGGTGACGAGTTGAAGACGAATTCTGAGTTTTAACTTGTCACACGTCACTTTTCACTCGTCACTCGAGCGATTGGCGTCTCCGGCGTTTCGGTCGGGGGGGCGGGTTCCGGCGTGGACGGGCGCGGGGGCAACTGGGGCGGCGGCGCGCCGGGCTGTTCCTCTTCCTGTTGCGGGGCGGCAGCGTCCGCCGCCGGTTCGGCCTGCCGCGTGCCTTCGGGCGCGGGGATGATCTCGATGACGGCGTGATTATCCGTGCGCATGTAGCGCGCCACGGCGTCCTTGATCTCGTCGGGCGTGACGGCGAGGTAGCGTTCGACCTCCGTGTTGACGAAGTGCGGGTCGCCGTCGTAGAGCGTGTACTCGGCGAGCCTCTGCGCGCGATACATGGTCGTCTGGCGCCCGCGCACGGAGTCGTTCAAAAGCGAGTTGCGCAGTTTCTCCATCTCCTCCTCGCTCGGTCCTTCGGCGGCGAGGCGCGCGATCTCTTCGTTGATCGCGCGGCGAATCTCGTCGGTCGAGCGGCCGGGCTTCGGGATGGCGAAGACGTAGAGCGACGAAGGGCCGCGACGCTCGCCGATGCTGCCCTGCACGGCGATGACCGACTCGTCGCCCTTCACGAGTTTTTGATAGAGCCGCGAGCTTTCGCCTTCGAGCAATAGTTCGCTGGCGAGAGTCAGGGCGTAGGCGTCCGGGGTGCGGCGCGCGGGCGCTTTCCAGCCGAGCATCAGGGCGGGAAGCTGCGCGAACGGATCGGGATACGTCTCGAACGGCGCGGCCACTTCCGACGGCTCGCTCACGTCAACTCCCGGCGGCGCGGGCTGGCGCGGGATGGTGGCGAAATATTTCTCGACGAGCGCGCCCGCCTCCGCCGGGTCGAAGTCGCCGACGATGACGAGCACGGCGTTGTTCGGCGCGTAGTAGATGCGGAAGAACTCGCGTATGTCTTCGATGGTCGCGTCGTCGAGGTCTTGCATCGAGCCGATGGTCGAGTGCGCGTTGGCGGGGTTTTGGTAGATCAGTTCGTTGAGGCGCAGGAAGGCGTTGGAGTAGGGGCGGTTGTCGTAGTTGAGCCGTTTCTCCTCCTGCACGGCGTTGCGCTGGTTGTCGAGATTTTCCTGCGTGACTTTCAACGAGCGCATGCGGTCGCTTTCCAGCCAGAGCGCGAGCGGGAGTTGATCGGCCGGGAGCGTCTCGTAGTAGTTGGTGCGTTCCGAAGAGGTCGTGCCGTTCATCGTGCCGCCGGAGTTGAAGATGTACTGGAAGTGCGCGGCCTTCGGCACGTTCTCCGAGCCCTGAAACATCATGTGCTCGAAGAGGTGCGCGAAGCCCGTGCGCCCCTCGCGTTCGTTGCGCGACCCGACATCGTAATAGACGCAGACCGAGACGACCGGGACGCTGTGGTCTTCGCTCAGGACGACGCGCAGGCCGTTCTCCAGCGTGAACTGTTCGATGGGGATATGCGGCAGTGTGAAACTAGCGGACAAATTAAGACCTCAGTATAAATGGAAATGATAAACAACGGTGACGTACTGCGAGACGGGGCGGCCGTCTTTGCGCGCCGGTTCAAACTCGATCCGGCGGGCGGCCTTAATCGCTTGCTCCGTGATACCGTAGGGCAAGCCTTCGAGCACCTCGACAGGGCCGCGGATTTTGCCGTCCGCGCCGAGGATGATGCGCAGTTTGACTTCGCCCTGCACCCCGTGGCGACGCGCCTCGTGCGGGTAGACGGGGTTCGGCTTCGCCCTGATGACGGCGCGCACCGTCACTTCCTTGCCCGTCAGCGGCTTGTCGCCACCGACGCGCGCCTCGTCTGGCGGCTTGCCTTTTGCTTCGCCCCCGGCTTCATTCTTGGCCTCGCCTTCCGCCCTGTCATTCGCCTCAGACTTATCGACGCGCTCTTCCTTCGGCGGCTCCTCGGCGCGCCGGACGCGGCGCGATTGCGCGACAGTGCCGGACGCGCCCGCAGAAGACGCGAAGGCGAGAATGACGATGAGACCGAAAACGCGTTTCATAACTCTTAACGGACTTTTGAAGGCGGAAGCGCAGGCGGGGTTGCAAGCCGCCCGCGCCGCCGCGCGCAATCTTTCAACGCTTTTAACTTTGCGGCGTGTTGATCATGCCGCGTAACTCCGCGCGCAGGCGTTCGATCTCGTGTAGTTTCTGCTGCACGCGGTCGAAGAGCGCGGTCTGCGATTTGATGCCTTCGTCGATCAGAAACGCGGCGGCCTCGGCGCGCGAACGGAAGACGCCCGCCTGCACGAGATTCTCCAACTTCTCCTGCGCCTCGTGCGAGACTTTGACGGCGACCACGTAATCGTCCTTCGCCGAGATGGCGCGCTCGATGGTGCGGCTGATGTCGCGCCCGATGGACGAGAGCGATTCGGGGATGCGCGAGGCGATGTCGCGCACCGAAGAGGACATGCGCTCGCGGTCGGCGTTGTGTCCCGAATCGTCTTCGTCGTCGCGCAGCATCAGGTCGTCGATCATCTCGCCCTGATTCACAGGGTCGTGTGGGTCGTGCGGGTTGTTCGGGTCGTAAGGGCTGCTCATGCGAAAATCTCCTTCACTGCGGCTCGCGCGCTCTGCGCAAAATTGCGGGGCGCGCGGACGTGCTTCTGTTGCAAATTGCTTGGCCGATTGCTACCCGCCATTTTAATTTATCGGAGGGGAAGTAACAAACAGCCGCCCCGCGGGAAACAGCGAAGGGTCAGAGGGGAAGGGTAAAAGGGGAAGGGTAAAATGCGACTTTGGCACATTCAGTTTTCCTTTCCCCTTTTTCCTTTTCACCTGTACCCCTGACCCATTCACTTCGCTCATCCGAGAAATTGGATGCGCGTGAGCCGGGTCTGGACGCAACCTTGCCGCCTTTTCACTCATCCAGTACTATACAAAAACTGCCCCCGGCGGCAGGTGCACGCGGCGGCCACGCTCCCGGCGCGCGTCTGTCTTTACGGTCTCAGCGGAAAATGGTCTTGAGAGGTTTGCCCGTAGTGAAACAAAAAATATCATCCGGCCTCGTCGCACTCTTGCTCGTCGCGCTTTCGCTTCCCACGTTCGTGCTCGCACAACAACCCGCGCCCGGCCGCACCGGCGCGCAGGGACAACCGCAGCAGCAGATGCCGCCCAACGTCGGCCCTGCCGCCCCTGGGGGTCGGCGCGGTCGAGGGCGCGTCCCGGCCGCGTCCGGCGCAACCGCCGCCATCGAAGAGGACTTCGCGGAGGCTCTCAGCATCGTGCAGGAGAACTACGTCGACGGCGTGAAGATCGATTACAACGCCGCCTTCAAGTCGTCCATCATCGGCATGCTGCGCTCGCTCGACCCGCACTCGAACTACTACGACTCGAAGGAATTCGAGGAACTGCAAGCCGACTGGCGTTCCGAGTATTACGGCATCGGCGCGACCATCGGCGACCGCACCATCGGCGGCCAGACCGACACCTACATTCTCGCGACCTTTCCGGGCGCGCCCGCCACGCGCGCGGGCTTGCGCTTCGCCGACCGCATCGTCGAAGTGAACGGCGAGACGATCAAGGGCAAGAATTCGAGCGACGTGCGCGACCGCCTGCGCGGCCCGAAAGGTTCGACCGTCAAGGTTAAGGTCGAACGCGCCTCGACGAAGGCTCTGGAGACGGTCGAGATCACGCGCGACGCCGTCGGCCAGCCGACCATTCCCGATTCCTACATCCTCAAGCCCGGCGTCGGCTACATCGACATGACGCGCGGCTTCAACCGCAGCACGGCCGAAGAGTTCATCGCCGCGCTCGAAGATTTGCGCAAGCAGGGCATGACCTCGCTCGTCCTCGACCTGCGCGGCAACCCCGGCGGCCTGCTCGATCAGGCGGTCAAAGTCGCCGAACGCTTCTTGCAGCGCGGGCAGGTGATCTTGTCGCAGAAGGGGCGCGTCGCGGGCAGCGACCGCACCTACGAGTCGCGCAACAGTTCGCCCGACAACGTGCCGCTCGTCGTCTTAGTCAACCGCAACTCGGCCTCGGCTTCGGAGATCGTGGCGGGCGCGTTGCAGGATCACGACCGCGCCCTCATCATCGGCGAGACGAGTTTCGGCAAGGGGCTCGTCCAGAGCATCATCCCGATGGAATACGGCACGGCCGTGACGCTCACCTCCTCGAAGTACTACACGCCTTCGGGTCGCCTGATCCAGCGTGACTACACGAACGAGGGTCTCTACGATTACTACACGCGCGGCGGCGTGGGCAGCCTCGACGAGGAGAAGAAAGCGGCGGCGGCGGCGAAGCCCACCGGCCCCGAAAGCCTGACGGACACCGGGCGCAAGGTTTACGGCGGCGGCGGCATCGCCCCCGACGAACCCGTCAAGCCGCGCCTCATCGAACCGGCGCAGCAACGTCTCATCGACCCGATCTTCGCCTTCGTGCGCGAACTCGTCAACGGCCGCATCAAGGGTTTCGAGGACTACAAAATCTCGCGCGCCATCGATTACGAGCACGACATCAAGGCCGAGGAGTATCCGGTCACGGATAATCTCTTCAAGGCGTTCAAGAGCTTCGTCGCGAACGACGAGACCTACAAGCTCAAGGACACACAACTCGACCGCGGCCGCGACTTCATCGCGCGCCAGATGCGCTACGACATCGCCACCGCCGCTTACGGCACGGTGACGGCGTCGCAGGTGCAGATCGTGGACGACCCGCAAGTCGCCAAGGCCATCGAAGTGCTGCCGCGCGCGAAGGAACTCTCCGTCGCCGCCATGCGCGGGCGCAACCCCGAACGCAAGACCTTTGAATAAAACGCGTTCCGCTCGATTCGTGAACAAGCGAAGAGGCCGTCAACTTCTGAAGTTGACGGCCTCTTCGCTTCATAACTCACCCGCCCCGGAAGGCGCGGTTAAAGCCGGACGAGGACAAACCTGCGCCCCTGCAACTGTCGCCTATTCGTTGCCCGTCCGATCGTGCGGCGCATCCACGGGCTTGGATTCGGGCGAGCCTTTCTGGCGCAGCCAGATCGTCAGCACGACCATCAGGCCGATGGCGAGGAATTCGCTCTGCCAGTTTTGCAGCGACTCGAACCAGAAGCGCGAAGTGCCCATGTAGGCGAGCGCGGAGACGCGCTCCCCCGCCGCGCCGTGTTCGGCCTGCTCCTGATTGTACTCGCCCGCGCCGCCGACCGCGTGCAGGTAGAATGAGATAAAGAAGAGGATGAGAAACGTGAGGCCGAGCGAGTTCTCATAGAGCTTCAAGACGAAGCCGCCACGGCGCACCGGCCACGGCGCGCCCCGCTTGTCGCGCGCGGAGCGCGGGTCGCGGTCTACGGCCTCCTCCTTATCCGGGTCTTTCGATTCCGCGGAGCCTTTCTGGTAGAGGAAGACCGTGAGCACGATGAAAATGAACATCTGGAGAAACTCGCTCTCCCAGTTCTCCATCGTCGCTTCGAGGAAGTGCGGGGTGGCGAGGTATGCGGTGTAGGAGACGCCGGGCTGGCCGTGCTCCTGCTGGTCGTTGTTGTACTCGCGCTGGCCGACGATTGATTGGCCGATGATGAGCGTGCAGAAGAACAAAACGAACAGCACGAGCGAGAGCCCGTTGTTGCGAAAAAATCGTGACATACACGTCCTCCCGAAACAGTAAATTTATTCCGTTCGATTAAACCGCCCGCACCGACCGTGAAGACTTTTTCTCTTATTCGTGTTTCGCGAACTGGTGCGACTGCGGTTGCGCGTTCGGCTCTTCGTCGTCGGCGGGCCGCTTCAGTTCGTCGAAGTCGATTTCGGTCGAAGGCCGCGTGTCGGCCTTGAGCACGCGCCGCATCTGTTCGAGCGCATGCCGGTTCTCGTCCGGGTCGCTTGAGGCGACGCAGTCGGAGGGGATGACGAGGTGGAAGTCGCGCATGTAGGCGTCGTTGGCGGTGAAGAGGACGCAGATGTCGCCGGTGAGTCCGGTGAGGACGAGAATTTTGACTTGCAGGTATTCGAGCAGCGTGTCGAGCGTGGTGGAGAAGAAACCGGAGTGCTTGGGCTTGAGGACGAAATAATCTTCATCGTCCGGCTTGAGCAGTTCGGCGACGGGCTTGCCGCACATGTCCTCTTCGAGACAATGCTTGAGCAGTTTGTTGAAATCCGACTGCCACCTGCCGAAGTTGTCGTTGACGTAGATGACGGGGACGCCCGCCCGCTTCGCGCGCCGTTTCAAGGCGGCCAACTTCTCGGCCATCGGCAACGCGTGCTTGAGCAGTTGCGCGCCGCTGCTGAATTCGAGATCGTTGATCACGTCGATCAGCAACAACGCCACTTCCGCCTTGTCGGGCACGTTCCCGTGGAGGTCTTCGTTTTTCGCCGGCACGCCCTTGATCTTCCCCCTTTTGCACGTCGAACGCATCAAGCCGTTCAGGCATGAATAGTACCCGAACTTCCGGCAAAAGGGGGAAGAAAAAGCCGCCGCTTGTTCTTAGCCCGTGGTCGGTTGCCGGCCGTCTTGTGATTCACCGGGCGATTACTACCGTTTAGAAAGGACGACCGGCAACCGACCACGGGCTACGGGCAGTTTCACACGTAAGCCGGAGCTTTCGCCTCGCTCCGCTTACGCCGGGAGGCCAGAAGCGCACCCATCGCGAGAAAGGCGACGAGGTGGTAGCCGATGTTGATGAGGTAGAGGCCGACGGGGCGAAACTCGAAGAAGACCGTGTTCAAGTTGCTCGTCACGACGAAGCCGAGCCAGAGCCACAGCCCCGTCTTCGCGCCGCCGCCGGCCGTCTCCGCGTTCGTGTAGCGCACGACGTGCGCGAGCACGTAGGCCGCGACGAGCGAGCCGACGAAGGCCAGCGCGAGTTGCGCGCCCGCGCCTTCGGCCTCGATGCGCGCGAGTTGCTCCGGCGACCAGCGCGTGAGTTCGATGAACTTGCCCCCGAACAGGAAAGGCGAATACCAGAGACCGCCGAGCAACCAGTAGAGAAGCGCGGAGGCGGCGACTGCCGCGTAGTTGATCTTCATGTCATTTTCTCCAACTCGAAATGGGACGAACCAACTCACTTGGCCGACGGGTCGAACTGCATGATCCCGAAGACGTTGCCCTCCGTGTCCTCGCAGTAGGCGATGTAGCCGATGCCCGGCACCGCGCCCTTCGGCATCACGACCTTGCCGCCGTGATTCGTGATTCTCTGCGCGTAGTCGTCAACGGAAGGCACGTCGATGGTGTTGGTGGCGGAGGACGGAGGCAGCGGGTTGTCGGAGCGTTTCATCAAGCCGCCGTTAATGCCCGGCTGCCCCTCCGCGCCCGTCTCCAGCAGCCAGTAACTCTGCGGCCCGTCCCATTTTTGCGTCTTCCACCCGAAGACCTCGTCGTAAAATTTCACGGCGCGTTCGGGGTCGTCCGCGCTCAGTTCGAAATGTATGACTCTCGGCATGTTCAAAGTTCTCCTTTTTCGCTCGGTAATTTTTAGCCAATGCGGAACTGCAAAACTTGCGGCCGCGCGTCTCGCTTTCGTGGCGCGCGACGTTAGATCATGCGAGGCGATGTTTGACTCTGTGCCCCAACACGGCGAGGCGCGGGGACGGACGGTGTCGGCGCGTTGCCAAACCGGGAGCGAGGGTAGTTTCGTTTGCGGCGAGGGTTGGCGCGACTGTTAGATCGAGTCGCGGTCAGGCTGCGAAAAGCCGTGTCGGCTTCCGGGCCGCCTGTTTAATTCTGGATTGCTAACAGCGCGCGATTGCCTTCGGGATAAAAAGAAAGGTGAGATACCCCTTGTTTGTACCTCACCTTTCAACCCGCCCTGTGCCCGTTCTACACCCGTAGGCCGTTCGGGTGATCTTCAATTCGACTTGCCGGCGTACCGTGGTCAGTGAGCGGCGAGCCACTCGTTGAACACCGCCGACTCTTCCTGCTTGCCGCTCCAGCGCGCGCGGTTCTTGCCGGTCAAGGCCAAGACCATCGCTTGATGCTGGCCGGCGCGGTCGCCGAGCCGCTCGAAATAGTTATAGAGACGGTCGATCTTCTGCACCGACTCGCGCGCCGCCTCCACGGTCTTGAACGAGAGCACGTTGCGGAAGAAGCGCGTGTAGACGTTCTGCTCGCGCCCCGTCGTCGTGTAGAGATCGAAGTAGCCGGTCAAGAAACCGGCGGACTGCAACACCTGCGCGACGTAAGAAGGACGCGCGCCGACCGCCCGGACGATCTGCGCGATGTCCGTCGTGCCCGCTTCGTAGAGCGCGAGAATCTGTTCCTTCTTCGTGCGCGATTCGGCATCGTGCTCGACGCGCTCCGTCTGCTCCGCCTCGCGCTCGACGACGCCCGCCGCTACCGCTTCACGCGTCGCGTCGGCGTATTCGAGTTCGAACGTCAACGGCTGTTCCTGAATCAGTTCTTCTGTCGTCATCACTGTGAACCTCTTACTTCCCGAAGCCGTCGCGCGCGGGGCAGGTTTGATTTACTCTTCGCCGCCGCCCCGCCGCGATTCTTTCCGGCTCCCCTTGGATTATGCGTTTAGCTCGCGCGGCGCATCGGTTGTTGCTGCTGCTCGGCCGCGCCGCCCTGCAAGTTCTTCAAGTGGTCGATGAAGGATGATGCGGCCTTCTTCGACAACTCTTCCGTGCGGCAGCGAAGGACGGCCTGACATTCCTCTTCGACATCGACGCCCGCCTCGCGTGCGAGCGCGCGGATCATGCCGAGTTGTTTCGGCGTGACGAGGTCGCCCATGGACTTCGCCAGCGGGTCGCGCGGGAATTCGCTCTGCGGCGCGGAACCCGTCTGCTCGATCACTTCCGACTCGCGCTGGTACAACTCGCGTGCGATGCCGAACTTGATGGCCGCGCGCTTCAAAGCGTCGTGCTCGGCCTTCTTGATGCCGGTTTCGTTGTCGGCCGTGCCCGTGCCGACGCCTTCGCGCGTCACGCCGTCAATCGAGATGGCGGCCGTGACCGCGACCATGTCGCCGATCTGGACGATGCCGCGCACGGAGTGCGACCATGTCGGCGCGACGCGGTCGAGGAGGTCGGCGACCGTATGCCACTCGACGTATTCGACCATGTGCGTGCTGCCGTTGCGGTCGCGCCAGCCCTCGCGCGTCTTGATGAACTTCGGATCAATCGGCTGGCGCAGCGTGCGCAGCGTGTTCGTGAAAGCGAGCGGCACGACCGGCGTGCCCGCGCTCAAAGCGGCATGTTCTTCCGCGGTGACGAAATCCAGATCATCTTCCGGCTCGATCACGCCAGTTGCTTGTCTCTTACTCATCTCTTCCTGCTCCTCTTCCTGTTTGTGATCCGCAAGCGAACTGACCGGCGGCACGGACGCTCTCGCGGTGGCTGTCTCGCCACCTTCGTGCGCCGTCTCCGGTTCGTCCTGCTCCCGTCCGAAACGCGTCGGCGCGGCGTCGGCCTCCAGCGGGGCTTCCACCTGACGTGCGCGCTTCTCGGATGCGGTCGAGTTAGTGTTGGGCGTCTCCGCCGTTTCCGTGGCCGCCGCGCGTGCGGTGGCGGTCTGCTGCTGCGGCGGCTGTTTCGTCACAGCCTCCGAATTCTTCGCGAGCAGCGAGTGCTTGACTGCAAGGACGTGCTCACAGCGAAACGTCGGGTCTTCCACCGACTGCTCCTCAAACTCCAGACAAGAGCAACGCACTTTGCCCGCGTCGTCGCGCCAGACTTCGTAGCTGCTGCGCTTGCCGCGCAGGCTGGGCGTCGTCACGCGAAAGCGGTCGCCCTCGCGTGTGACCAGTCCCATCGCCGCGATGCCCTGCGCGCGTTTGTCGCGCATGATCGCCTTCTTGTCGGTCGTCGTGTTGGTCGCGGTTGCTGTTGCCATGACTGTTAACTCCTTCAAATCTCCTGTCAAAACTTACGCCGCGCGCTCGACGGGCATTTCGCTCACCGTCGTCTGCGCTTGCTTCGGCTGCTGCTGCTGCGCCGCCGTGCTCCCGACCGCTACTGCGGCGCGTTCCGCCAGACGGCGTTCGAGGTCGACGATGCGCGCCTCCAACTCTTCGACGCGCCGCCCCTGCCGGTGTACCGTCTTGAACAAGCCGTCGAATGTCTCCCAGATGTGATCGCTCATTACACCCTCTCGTTTTTCGCCATTTGCCACAGAGTCCGAAACGCTCTGTTTCATACGTGAAACAGTGTACCATGGGACGTTTTTTGTTGCAAGCATAAAACAAGGTCTTGCGTCTGGGATTTTCCTGTGATATGTTCTGGGCTTAGAGGAGGGGCGTGTGCCCGCTCTTACAGAGGCGGGGAACACGCTAGAAGGAGGCCAAAAATATGGCAGAATCAGGAAAAAGTTTAGTAAACACGGTGGAACTGGGGCGGGCGATCCGCCGCAAACGCGAGGAAGCGGGCTTGAGCCTGCGCGATGTGGCGACGGAAACGCAGGTTTCGGCCTCGACGCTCTCGCGCATCGAAAACGGCACGGGCAAACCCGACGCCGACAACATCGCACGCCTCACCGCGTGGCTCGACATGCCGATGGAGCGCATCATGTCTGGCCGCCAGCCGGACGCCGGCGGCAACGAAGCGGCCAAAGCGGTCGTCTACTTCCCGCACGAAGCGACGCCCGACATCGTCGAAGCGCACCTGCGCGCCGACCGCAACCTCTCGGCCGAAACCGCCAAAGCCCTCTCCGAACTCTTCCGCGTCGCCTACGCCCAGTTCAGCCATCCCGGCGAAGACCCGCGCACGCGCAACAAGCGGAAGTAACCGGCACTCTCAGTTCTCAAGTTTATTAGGCGCGCGGCTCTACTGAGTCGCGCGCCTAAATTGTAGTTAGTGCTTTATCCCGCTATTCTTTGAAAGGAGACTATATGAACAAGATTGAGAGACACAATTTTAATTGTCCGGTTTTAGGAGGTATAGCTGATGTACGAATTGAGAAATCTTTCCTGACTGTTGATGAGCTACCCCAACCTATTCCTATGGGCATGAACTTCAGGAATTGCGTCGACAAATTTAGATGCGGTATTGCTAGACAAATCTCGTCTAGCTCTTGGACATTTGATTGGGATGTTTGTCCCAGTAAACGTCAGTTTGATAAAACCAAAATCTCATAAACATCAGCTTGCTCTGTGCATTTGAGAGTATTAAGGTACAAAGTCCAGAGGTGGCTATGAGCATACAATTCATCTTGAGCGAATATTTAGAATCCGCGATGGCGGGGGCGGAGTATGACAAGTTGGAGGATGGTAGTTTTTCCGGTCGGATTGAGACGTGTATGGGAGTGGTGTCTTTCGGTGCGACGTTGAGAGAGTGTGAAGAAGAGTTGCGTTCGACTCTGGAAGACTGGCTGTGGCTGGGTTTGAAGTTAGGGCATCAGCTTCCGGTGATTGACGGGATAGACCTGAACAGGGAGCCTGTCTATGAGTCGCTGGAATCCGTGTAAACGATCCGATTTCATCCGGCGGCTGCGGCAACTTGGCTTTGAAGGTTTGTATTCCGGTGCGAAGCATCAGTTTATGATTTATCAACAGCACCGGCTCACTATCCCTTCCAATTCTGAATACTCCGTGCCGCAACTGCGGATGATGTTGCGTGAAGTCGAAGCCATTACCGGCCGTCAGATAACGGCCGAGGAATGGGATAAGTTGTCCTGATAGCGGCTGGCGCAAGGGCAGAAACATTATGTCTTCTCAACGTAAAACATTAATGACCCCGGAGGAATATCTCGCCGCGGAGCGAAAGGCCGAGACGCGGAGCGAGTATTTCGGGGGCGAAGTGTTTGCGATGGTGGGCGCGAGTAAGCGACATAATCTCATTGCGGCGAACATCATTCGCGTGCTTGGTAATCAGTTGCTTGAGCGCGCGTGCAATGTTTATCCGAGCGATATGCGCGTGAAGGTGAGCGCGACGGGGAAGTACACGTATCCCGATGTCGTTGTGGCGTGTGAGCCGGAGTTGTTTGATGATGCGGAGAATGACACGCTGCTCAATCCGGTGGTGATCATCGAGGTTTTGTCGGCTTCGACGGAAGCATATGACCGTGGGAAGAAGTTTGAGCAGTACCAGCAGATCGCGTCACTGACGGAATACATTCTCGTCGCTCAAGAGCCGTGCCGGATCGAGCAGTATGTGAGGCAGAGCGACAAGGAATGGCGATACTCGGAATATCACGATGCGGGAGACGTGATAAAGATCAGCGTCATCGGTTGTGAGATTGCCTTGAAGGACGCATACGCGAAGGTCGCAGGGGCGGCATAGCCGGGAATAGGGATCAGCAAGATCGTGGACGAGACGAAATTTCCGCCGACGTTTAAGGGACGCCAGTACGAGGTGCGGGCGATGGGGTTGCGCGAGTTCGCGGGGTTGCGGCGCGACGACGAGCCGCTCGACCCGTTTGCGCTGGCGCACTTCGCGAAGTTGATGGTGATTGATTTCGAGCAGGTGCAGGGGTTGTCGGAAGAGACGCGGGAGCATTTGCTGGGGGTGGGTTCTGATGCGTGGTCGGGCGGGACGTGCTCGCGCCCGCTGCCGAACGGGTGGCGTCTGGTGCTGCTGAATCCGAAGCACGGGGCGGCGCGCAACAACGCGACGTTGATGGAGGAAGTCTGCCACGTCTTTCTCGGCCACAAGGCGAACCGTCTGTCCATCGTCGCGCAGAACAAGCAGGGGAAGACCGTGGCGCGCGATTACAACGAGGCGGACGAGGAGGCGGCTTATGCGGTGGGCGCGGCCGCGCTCGTGCCCTTCTCGTCGCTGCGGCGATACGTGCGCGCGGGTCGGACTTCGACGGAGATCGCGCGGCAGTTCAACGTGAGCCGCGAGCTGGTCGAATACCGCATGAAGGTGTCGCGCCTGTGGGGCGAGTACCGGGCGCGCCACGCGGAAGAGGTCGAGGCGCGTTGGGCGGCCAGGCAGGCTTACGCGAACAACAGCGGCCATGCCCGTTGAGCCGGAGTCCGAACGCGAACGGCTGCTCGCACTTCGCGACGCGATCAAGCGCGTCATAGACTATCGCACTTTTTACCTGCGCTATTGTCCGCACGCACATCCCACGGGCAATCGACTCCAAACGCTCTGCCCCATCCCCGCACACGCACACAGCGGCCGAGGCCATCCGAGCCTCTCCGTAGACCTCACGCGCGGCCTCTTCCATTGCTTCTCGCGCGACGAAGGCGGCGACGCGATCCGTTTCTACGAGTTGATGCACGAGGTGAAGTTCGGCCGCGCCGTCGGCGAACTGGCGCGCGAACTCGGACTCGGCGGGCGTGGTAGCCGCGGGCGTTCACTCGCACAGCGCGCCGCGCCCGACGAGGTGTCGGCGTCCGGGCACGAACCGGAACCGCTCGGCGCGGAACGCATGGCTGCGGTCTGCGAGACGTTCCTCGCGGCGTGTCGCGCGGAAGATCAGACGGAAGGACTGGGCTACCTCGCGCGCCGCGGGATTGACGCCGGGACGGCGCGGCGCGCAGACGTCGTCTACTTTCCGCGTCGCGCGTACCGCCGCGTGATGCGAAAGATGCAGGCCGCGTTTCCGCTCGAAGAGTTGCAACGCGGCGGCCTGTTCAACGCGCGTGCGCACCTGACGTTTTACCGGCACCGTCTGTTGTTCCCGTTTCGCGTCGAGGGGCGCGCGATCTATGTGCAGGCGCGGACGACCGCCGCCGGAGTCGAGCCGCGTTGGCACAACATGCGCGGCGTCGTGCCGTCGCTTTACAACGTAGACGCTTTGAACGAACTGGCGAGCGGAAGCGTCGTCTATCTGGTCGAAGGTTTTACCGACACGCTGACGCTCGCGGCGCACGACTTCGCGGCGGTCGGGCTCGTCGGCGCGGGCGGCTTGAAAGAGGAATGGCTCGCGTCGCTCGGCCGCTTCCGCGTCGTCGCCGCGCTCGACCCGGACGCGGCCGGGCGACGCGCCGCCGAACGTTACGGCGAACTCTTCAAAGCGCGCGGCCTCTCGCTCGCGCGCATCACGCTCCCCGCCGATGTCAACGATTTCTTCCGGCATCGCCCGGCGGCGGCCTTGGAGTTTGCGTTGTTGACGGAAGCCGTGTTGGACGAGGGCGAGGGATGAAAGTGATGCCAACTTGCTTGACGGGTTTTCTGATCGGACCTTCATCTTTCCGTCTTCATCCTTGCTCTGCCGCGTCCTTCATCTATAATCTGAGTTTGGCGTGGGCGCAGGGCGGCGCGCCTATGCGGAAGCTGAGCGGACGGTGTGATTGCTATGACTGAACAGACCACGGATGCGGCCGAGACGGTGGCGGGGGCAAAGTTAACCGTCGTCGATAAGCTGCGGCTGCTGCTCGACATCACGAAGAAGATCAGTCGCTCGCTCGACGTGGACGAGGTGCTCGAACTCGTGATGGACACGCTCGGCTCGCTCCTCCCTTACGACGCGGCGGGCATTTACATGATCGAGCGCAACCCGCAGGCCGACGGCACGAGCAACAGCGGCGACCTCGGCGCGCTCAAGGGTTTCAGCACCACCTCCGTGCGCGGCTACGACATCAACGAACTGACCGAACTGCATCTGAAGGTCGGCGAAGGGCTGCTCGGCTACGCGGCGCAGACCGGCGAGCCTCTCATCGTGCACGACGTGAGCCAAGACCCGCGCTATGTCAACGCGCGCCGCGCAACCTGCTCGGAGATGGTCGCCCCGATCATCTCGAACGACGAAGTGATCGGCGCGTTCGATCTGGAAAGCGACCGGAAGAACGCCTACACCGAAGACGATCTGGAAATTCTGATGCTGCTCGCCTCGCAGGTCGCGATCATCATCGAGAAGGCCATGCTGCACAAGCAGTCGGTCGAGAAGAAACGTTTGCAGGCGCAACTCGAAGTCGCGCGCCACGTCCAACTCGAACTGCTGCCCTCGCGCGACCCGCAACTCGAAGGCTTCGACATCAGCGCGTACAACTTTTCGACCGAAGAAGTTTCCGGCGACTACTACGATTTCGTCAGTCTCTACGAGGATCATCTCGGCATCGTCATCGCGGACGTGTCGGGCAAGGGCGTGCCCGCCGCGCTGCTGATGGCCTTTCTGCGCGCCTCGCTGCGCGCCGCGATCCACATCGGCTACGCGCCGAACATCTCGATGTCGAAGGTCAACTACCTGCTCTGGGAATCCATCGAGAACAACCAGTACGTGACGGCCTTCTACGGCGCGCTCGACGCGACGAACCGCACGCTCGCCTACGCCAACGCCGGGCACAACCCGCCGCTCCTGATGGACGCCGAAGGGCAGGCGCGCTTCATCGAACGCGGCGGCCTCCCGCTCGGCATGTTTCGTGATACGCGCTATTACGAATACTACCTGCCCATTCAGGCCGGGCAAATCATCCTGCTCTACACCGACGGCATCACGGAGGCCACGAACGAGTACGGCGCGGAGTACGGGCGCGAGCGGCTCGAAGTCAAGGTGAGGGAAGGGCGCGAATTGAGCGCGCGCAAGTTAATAGACTTCCTGCACGCCGACGTGCTCGACTGGACGAACGGCCGCGGCGCGAGCGACGACGTAACTTTCGTCGTCGTCAAAGCTCTCTAGTCCGGCCTCTCGATGGAGACGGCGGAAAAGCAAAACGGGGGCGACCTCTTTCAAGGTCGCCCCCGTCCCGGTTAAGCTTGCTTATTGAAAATCAGTGTGCGGTCGGTGAACTGTGCGCGTGGTCGCCGCCCGGGGCGAGCGCGGCACGGTAGCGGCCGTAGTGAAACTCGGATTCCGTCTCGGTGAATGCGTAAACGTCAAAGCCGTAAGCGTCGAAATAAGCTGCCAAGTCATCGGACGAGCGGAGAAATATTTCGGGAGAGTAACCCGCTTCCTCGCGAATCTCCAGCAGGCGCTCAACCACCTCCAGCGGAGCAAAAACTCGCACAGGGTCTCTGTAGGTTGCCATAACCTGAAAGCGCCTCCTTCCGGTCAATACGGGATGCCGTCGCGAACCAATTAAGCACATCCCGTGCCTTGCCTCCAATTTGATGTACGCCGGAAACGGCGCGGTTGTTTGCCCGGCGCGTATTTTTTTCGTTACAGGCTTTACGAAAGTTTGTTCGGAACGGTACAGTAGTAGAGTCCAGTCGCCGGCGGGCAGCCAAAACCGCGGGCGATAATCTCACGGACGCCAACACCCCTCGACACTTTCTCGTCAATCCATTTTCTCGTAACCGAACATGAATTCTATGTTGACTCAAACGCCTCCCCCTGCGCAGCCAGCGGGCACACATACAACGGACGGAGCAGCGGCGACGCCCGCGCCCCTGAATTTCGTCCATGTCCTTCAAACGATGCTCGCGTCCTCAGACAAGATCAGCGATTTGATCTTCTCGCCGGGGCGACCGCCGCAGGTTGAACTGCTGGGGAAATTGCAGGGCATCCCTTACCCCGGCCTTGAAAAACTGACGCCCGCGCACACGTCCGGCATCTCCAAGATCATCATGGGCAGGAACCCGGCGGCGGTCGAGAGTCTGGAAAAATTCGGCTCGGCGGACGTTTCTTTCAGCGCGCCCGGTCTCTCGCGTTTCCGCGTCAACATCTTCATGCAGCGCGGCACGCACGCCATCGTCATGCGCGTCATCCCGCAAGACCCGCCCGGCTGGAAAGACCTCAACCTTCCGCCGCAACTGAGAAGCATCGCCGAACTCAAGACCGGCCTCGTCCTCGTCACCGGCCCGACCGGCTCCGGCAAATCCTCGACCCTCGCGGCCGTCATCGACCTCATCAACGAGGAGAAGTACTACCACATCGTCACCATCGAAGACCCCATCGAATTCCTCCACCGCCACAAGAATTCGACCATCCACCAGCGCGAACTCCACTCGGACACGCCCGACTTCGCGCGCGCCCTGCGCGCCGCACTCCGCCAAGCCCCGAAGGTGATCCTCGTCGGCGAGATGCGCGACCGCGAGACGATTGAAGTCGCGCTCGAAGCGGCCGAGACGGGACACCTCGTCCTCTCCACCCTGCACACGATTGACGCCTCGAAAACCGTAGACCGCATCATCGGCGTCTTCCCGAAAAACGAAGAAGCCTCGATCCGCGCGCGTCTTTCGCAGACCTTCCGCTTCATCGTCTCGCAGCGTCTCCTGCCGCGCGCCGACGGCAAGGGGCGCGTCGCGGCCATTGAGATTCTCAAGTCCACGGCGCGCACGCGCGAATACATGGAGCGCGGCGAGTCGGAAGGCCGCTCGCTCGTCGATGCGATGGAGCAGGGCGAACTCGAAGGCATGCAAACCTTCGACGGCGTGCTTGAGAAACTGATCCGCAACGGCACGCTGAACAAAGACGAAGCCCTGCCCTACGCCTCGAATCAGGGCAACCTGCGCCTCAAACTCGCAGACTTCGACGGCGCGCCCGAAGAAAAACCCGCCGCCGCCGCTGCTGTGCCGCCCGCGCAAAACAACGGCAATTCGATGCTCGATCTGCTCGATTGATGAAGCGGGGATAAGGGAAGAGGAAAGGGTAAAGGGGAAAGGGTAAAGGTGGAAAGCAAGCGGCGCACGATAAACGCGCCTTCTTGTTTTTACCCTTACCCTTTCCCCCCTTACCCTTTCCCCCTTTACCCTTTCCCCATCGCCCTTGAGCATTTCCCCTTTATCCCTTTTCCCGTCTCCGTCCCGGCATCGCGGGGCGGCATCGGCGCGTCTAAACTTCGTATGCGTACAAGGTTTAACAGGCGCGCTATTTTTATTTTCGTCATCGTGGCGGCAACCGGCGCGGCGTTGTTCGCCGCCTCGTGCGGGAATAAGCGCGCGTCGCGTAAGGGCATTCCGGCGGCGGTCGCCGTCGCGCCTGCCAAGCGCGAGTTGACGCCGTTGCCGGTGCGGCCTCTGTCGCCCGCGCTGGAAGGCTTGCGCCAACGCGTGTTGGCGGCTGTCGCCGCGACGCGCGAACTCCCCTGGCAGCACGATGCCGGGATGAGCGAGCTTTCCGGCTGGGAGTACGGCACGCGCACGAAAGAGTTGGCCGACACGCTCGCGGGCGATGAATTGCGCGCGCTGAGCCGCCTCGCCGTCGCGGGCGGGTTGCTGCCCGAAGGCACAGACCTCGCCATGCTCGCCGCCAGTTTCACCGCCGCCTCCGCAGGCGCGGCCTATTCGCCGCTCGACAAGCGCGTGCTCATCCTCGCCGCTCAGGGCGCGGACGCCCCGGCGCGCGATGAATCCCTCATCACGCACGAATACGTCCACGCGCTGCAAGACCAGCATTTCGATCTGCTGAAACTGCTCGCCGCGCGCCCTTACAACTTCGACCGCGCGGAGGCCGCCTTCGCCGTCGTCGAGGGCGATGCGATGAACGTGCAGCGACGCCGCGAGCAGACCGTCGCCGTCTGGTCGCGCCGCACGCTCGAAGAGATCGGGCGAAACGAGGACGCGCGCTTCGGCGACTACCGCCGCGAGGTCGGCGCGTTCTTCCCCACGCTCCTGACCGAGACCTTCATCTTCCGCTACCGCGACGGCACGCGTTTCGTCGAGGCCGTGCGCCGCAAATCGGGCGCGGGCGGCGTGAACGAACTCTTTCGCCGCCCGCCCGCGTCGAGTGAGCAGATTCTTCACCCCGAAAAATATTTCGCTCAGGAGCAGCCGGGCGAGGTGGCTTTGGATGAGAGACAATTTGCCGCGAACGACTGGACGACTGCGGCCACGACGCCGCTCGGCGAACTGGGCGTGCGCGGGCTGCTCTTGAAGTCGCTCCCGGCGGCGGACGCGACGCGCGCCGCGGCGGGCTGGGGCGGCGACCGCGCCTATCTATTCGAGCGCGCACGGAGCGCGCCGCTTTTCGTCTGGAAGACCCGTTGGGACAAGCCCGTCGATGCCGCCGAGTTTTTCCGCGCCTACAACGCCCTGTGCGGCAAAACCGGCGCACGGCGCGACGGCGCAAACGACCCCGCACAACTCACCTGGCGCGACGGCGCACGCGTCACGTTTGTTCGTCTCGACGGCGATCAAGTCATCGTCATACGCGGCGCGGAGGCGGACGCGCGCGGCGCGCTTGAGTTCGCGCTCCGCTAGCCTGCGGGAGAACCTCCTAATAACACCTCAACGTAAATGATTCGTTATTTCCCCGGCGCGATCTCGTCGGCGGCGATGAGAGCGGATTGGGTGACTGCGGCGAGGCCGTTACCCGGAAAAACCGTGTCGCCGACCGTGTAGAGATTCGGGAACGGCGTGCGGTGCGTGAAGGCGTTTCCCGTGCCGGTGTTGGCGAGCGTCTGCGGGATGCCGCCCGTCATGCCTAGTTTGCGGCGGGTCTGTTCGTAGAAGGTGCGCGGCGTGGCCGTCTCGATCACTTCGACGCCCGCGCCGAGTTCGGGCAGCGCGGCGTGGAGACGCGCCCAACACGTTTCCAGCATTTGCTGATCCTGTGTCTCGTGTTCGCTCTCGTCCGTGTGATAGGCGAACCAGTCGGCCGCGTCCGTGTAGAGCGAGACGGTGACGGCGCGTTTGCCTGTGGGCGCGCGGGCGGCGTCCCACGCGGGCGACGCGCTGAACATGAACTGCGCCCGCGTCGCATCGTAAGTTTCGCCTTCCTGCCAACTGTCGAGCACGATGAGACGATCTGCGGAGAGACGCCGCACGGCCGCGTCGTCCGCGCCGAGATAGAGCACGTATGCGCCCCAACCGCGCGCCGATTTCAGACGAGCGCGCAGGTGGCCGGGCGTGCGCGATGCGCCGACGAGTTTGCCGTAGGTATCCCAGACGGTGAGATTGCTGACGACGGCGCGCGTCGCCCGGACGGTTTCGCCGCTCAGCAGATCGACCCCGGCGACGCGCCCGTCGGCGTCGAACGCGAGGCGCAGCGCGGTCGTGTCGAAGCGAACGCGGCCGCCGCTCAGTTTGATGGAATCCGTGAGCGCGCGCGCGAGTGCGGAGGCGCCGCCGCGCAACGCGTAGAGGCCGCGACGCGGCAGGTTGAGCGCGACCGCCGCGTACGGGTAAGCGCACTCGTCGCTCGCGCAACCGGCGTAGATTTGCAGTTGCGCGTCGATGAAGCGGCGAAAGCGCGTGGACGTGGCGGCGAGATGTTCGGCCGCCGTGTGCGTTTGCAGGGCGAGGACGCGCGAGGCGTGCCGCGCCTCGGCCGCCATAAGTTTCATGCGCCCGAACTTCGACAGCGTGGCGAGCGCGGGCGTGCGGCGCGCGGCGCGGTGCAGGGCTTCACCGATAGGCGTAAGCTCACGATAAAAGTCGAGCGCGGCCGGGGCGCATTCGGGGAACGCGCGGCGCAACTCCTCCTCAAACTCCCCGACACTATTTTCGCTTTCGTCTCCCGCCCCGACCCGCACCTCGGTCGCATCGGGCAAGCGCACGACGTATGCGGGCGCGAGCCTGCGCGCTTCGGGCGGGGCGACGGGCAACTCCGAGAAGACGCGCGCGTGGATGTCGCCCGCGCCCCAACCGGCGTAGAGCCCGGCGGTCGTCTCGAATTCGTAGCCGAACCGCGCGAACGTCGTCGCGCAGCCGCCGCCGTCCGGCTCTCTCTCCAACACACACACGTCGAGGCCGCGCGCGGCGAGGAGCGCGGCGGTCGTCAAGCCGCCAACACCAGCGCCGACAACGACCACTTCGTGTGTCATGGTTTTTATATCTGGACGAGCGCGAGCGTGCGTGTTATCGCGTCGAGTAGCATGCCCTGCGGGACGACGGGCTGTGTGGGAGTCAGAGTTTTCAGATAAGGCTGGGCGACGATGATGATCGCCTGAATGCCGTTGAAGGCGGTGTGGATGACGAAGCAGGGAAGCAGGCGTCCGGTGCGCGCGCGCACAAACGTCAGCGTGAAGCTGAGCACGACCACCGCCGCGATCACGCCCACGTTGTTGCGATACTGCATGAGATGGACGCCCGCGAACATGACGGAGATGATCGCGATGGTGGCGTTTGTCCCGACGGCGCGCGCGAGCGGAGCGAAGAGCACGCCGCGATAGATCGTCTCTTCGACAATCGGGGCGGTGGCGACGGCGAGGAACGCGATGCTGAGCCGCGCCGCGTTCGAACTGGCGATGATGCGGTCGATGTCGGTCTCCTGACCGCCGAACATGGTCGCCAGCGCAATGCCGAAGAGCCACAAGCCCAGCGCCAGCCCGACGCAAGTCCAGAAACCGAAACGCTCGCCCCAACTCCACCCGACAGCTTCGCGGAACGGTCGTTTGCCGAACCCCGTCACCAACGCCCACGCCGCGCCGAAAGTCAACAGATGCACCGGCACCATCGCCGCTATCGAAAACAGGATGAACAACGGATCGGATTCCAGCGTGCGCTGCAAACTTTCCGCGCTGAGCGACGGCCGACGCACGGCCACATACACGATCAGAGCCAACACGCTGCCCAACACGAGCAACCCGACGCTGGCGAACCAGAGGCCGAAAGCCGCCGCGAGTCCCCAAGCTTGATCGCCCGTGCGCCGTTCGGGCGCGGCGGGAAAGGCGGTCGAAGTTTGCGCGCCGTACAAGCCCGGCGTCCGCGTCTCTACAGCGGATGCGTTCGGCGCGTTGTCGGAAGTAAGTCCGTGCGGAGTTTCAGTCGGTGTGTCCACGATAATTTCGAGTGTAAGAGACGCGAGGATGAGCGTCAACCGGAAGCAAGCAAGGGTAAAGGGTAAGGGGAAAGGGTAAAGGATGAAAGCGAGCGGCGCACGATAAACGCGCCTTCTTGTTTTTAACCTTTACCCCTTCCCCCTTACCCTTCACCCTGTTCCCGATACCCTTCACCCTGTTCCGAGTCGTGCGGCGGCGAGCGTGAGGCCGATGATGGTCTTGGCGTCTTCGATCTCGCCCGCCTCGATCATCTCCAGAGCGCGCGGGACGCTCAGGCGCACGATCTCCAGATTCTCGTCGTCCTCCGGGTGCGCCGTGGTCTCGGTCAGGTCGGTTGCCAGATAGACCCACATCTTTTCGCCGCAGAAGCCCGGCGAGACGAAGAACTCCGACAACTTCTCCCAACTCTCGGCCACCAGCCCCAACTCTTCCTCCAACTCGCGCGCCGCGCACTCCTCCGGCGGCTCGAAATCGCCGCGACTCCCCGCCGGGATTTCCAACAGGTACTTCACCGTCGGGTGGCGATACTGCCTGACGAGCGAGACCGTGTTGTCGTCGTGCACGGCGACGATGGCCGCGCTGCCGGGATGGCGCACGACCTCGCGCCGGTGCTCGCGCCCGTCCTCGCGCACCGTGTCGAGCGTGACCGTGAAGATGCGGCCGCGATACACGTCTTCGCTCGCGACCACTTCGGGGGCTTCTTTGCCTGATGTGTCCATAGTTTCCTGCGCCTCGACCCGTCCGCCAAACTCTGTTCGGTTGAATGAATAACTACTGCGGGCAATCTAAAACTTTATGCTTCTCGATTCAACTTGCGCTCGCGCTCTGCCAAGAGACTCTTAACTTCGCCGACGAGATAGAGCGACCCCGTGACGCAGATGATCCCTCCGGGCGGCGTACACTCCACGGCCGCGCGCAGGGCTCCGGCGGGCGTCTCTGTGAGAATCGGCGGCCTGTTAACGTCGCGCGTCGCGGCGAGGGAAGCGAGCGCGTCGAGCGTGGCGGCGCGCGGGTTGGTTGGCCGCGTCAGGATCAACTTGTCGGCCGCCGGAAAGATCGTCGCCGCGATCTCGCCCAAATCTTTATCACGCATCGCGCCGAAGACGAGCGTGACGGGCGCGCGGGCGAATTCGTCGAGGTAGTCGCGCAGCGCGCGCGCGCCCGCCGCGTTGTGCGCGCCGTCGAAGAGCAGGGAAGGTTGACCGGCAATGAGTTCGAGGCGTCCGGCGTGTTCGGCGGTTTCGAGTCCTTCGACGACCGCGGCGCGCGTGATGGGAAAACCGCGTTCGCGCAAGACTTCCGCGACGCCTACGGCGACGGCGGCGTTCGTCGCCTGATGGCGGCCGCGCAGCGACAGGCGGACATTGTCGTAAACGTCCGCCCCCGTGTCGAACGTCAAGCACATGCGACCCGACGCGTCCGCGCCGTGTACGCGGATGTCTTCGGTCGCGAAGCGCGGCGTGACGTGACACTCGCGGCAGCGCGCGAGCACGACAGTGCGCGCCGCTTCGGGTTGCGGCGCGACGACGACCGCCACCGCCGCGCCCGTGCGGATGATGGCGGCCTTCTCCGAGGCTATCGCTTGAAGCGTGTCGCCGAGATATTCCTGATGGTCGAGGGCGATGGGCGTGATGGCGAGCACGTCGGCGCGTGCGGCGGTCGTCGCGTCAAGCCGCCCGCCGAGGCCGGTTTCGAGGATGGCGAGTTCGACCCGCGCCTCGTGGAAGGCGACGAGCGCGATGGCCGTCACTTGCTCGAAGAACGTGGGCAGCGCGCCCGTCGCGGTTTTTAACCCGGTCGAAGCGGCGCGGACGAGTGTGGCGAGGCGTGCGAAATCCGCGCGCGTGATGTCGCGCCCGTCGATGCGTATACGTTCGGTAATCGAGACGAGGTGCGGGGAAACGTAGAGACCGGCGCGCACGCCGGAGGCGCGGCAGATGCCGTCGAGCATCGCGGCGGTCGAGCCCTTGCCGTTCGTGCCCGCGATCTGGACGGCGGGGTAGGCGCGTTCGGGAGACCCCAACGCGGCGAGCAGTCGCTCGATATTGTCGAGGCCGAGTTTGATCGCGAGGGTTTCGTGGCCGAGGCCGTGGAGATAGTTGACCGCTTCGTCAAAGTGCATGAGCGAAGTTTATTTGCCCTGAGGGGATGGCGAGAGCCGGGACGCCTACTTATCGGCCGGCGATTTAGAACCGGGAACAGTTGCCTCGGACGGTTGCTCTTTAAGCAACGTTGCGGCGGTCTTGGCGTTGTAGCCGTTCTGGCCTCCGGCGAAGTTGATGTCCACGTCGAGCAGCGGCGCGTTGATTTCGGGGTTCACCATAAATTCGAGCAGCTTGACGATGAGAGGGCGCATCTCGCGCCGGTCAACGACGGCGTCGAGCATGCCGTGTTCGAGCAGGAATTCGGAGCGTTGGAAATCTTTGGGCAACTTCTGGCGGATGGTCTGTTCGATGACGCGCGGCCCGGCGAAACCGATCAGGGCTTTCGGCTCGGCGATGATCACGTCGCCGAGCATGGCGAAGCTGGCGGTCACGCCGCCCGTCGTCGGGTCGGTCAGGATGGAGATGAAGGGGAGGCGCGACTTGTCGAGTTGCGCGAGCGCGGCCGAGACTTTCGCCATCTGCAAGAGCGAGAGCGTGCCTTCCTGCATGCGCGCGCCGCCGGAAGAGGTGATGGTGATGACGGCCGCGCGCTCCTTGATCGCGCGCTCCACGAGGCGCGTCACCTTCTCGCCCACGGCCGAACCCATCGAGCCGCCGAGGAAACTGAAGTCCATCGCGCCCGCGTAGACCGTGTGGCCGTTGATTTTTCCGCGCGCGTTGATGATCGCCTCCGGCAACCCGGTCGAGCGTTTGGCCTGTTCTAGACGCTGCGGGTAAGGCTTGGTATCGACGAAGTTGAGCGGGTCGTTAGAGATAACCTCGGCGTCGAGTTCTTCGTAGTCGGCGTTATCGTAGAGGATGGCGAGGCGTTCGCGCGCGCCGATGCGGAAGTGGTGCCCGCACGGCGGGCAGACTTGCAGCGATTCTTCGAGGTCTTTCTTGAAGAGCGCGGCGTCGCACTCGGGGCACTTGCGGAAGACGCCTTCGGTCTTGACGACGCGTTCGTCCGCCGGAACCACCTCAATCTTCTGTCCCTTTTTACGGAACCATGTCATAGGCGCAGAGTATAAACGAAAGCCGGGGGGCTGTCAGTCGCGCGCGGAGCAGTTAGCTATTAGCCGTCAGCCGTCAGCCGTCAGCCATGAGGTGTTCTTTGTCGGTAGTTCGTAGTCGGTTGTGCGCGGCTTTCCGGGTGCATTACTAAAGATTGATTCGCACGACTAAGAACAAAGATCAACTGACGGCTGATAGCTGACGGCCTTTCTATTCTATCTTTCCGCGTTGAGCGTGCCCCTGATGAGCGAGGGCGGCAGTTGCCCGGTGGGCGTGTTGCCGCTGAGCGTCGGCGGCTGGGCGGACACCGAACCGTTGTTGCCGTCGCCGTTGGAACGATACTCGACGGCCTCGACGAGCAGGGCGACGATGTTGCACTCGGCCTCGTCCCAATCGCCGGTCAGCGTGCAGCCCGCCGCGTTGCGGTGGCCGCCGCCGCCGAATTTCTCCGCGATGCGCGCCACGTTCACGTCGCCCTTCGAGCGCAAGCTCGTGCGATAGACGCCCGGCGCGGTCTCCTTCAAAAAGGCGCACGCCTCAACCTCGCCGACGCTCATCGGGTAGTTAACGAAGCCGTCCGAATCCTCGTCCGAAGCCCCGGCGCGTTCCTGCATCTCCAGAGTTTGACGCAGGCAGGCGACGCGCCCCGTCTCGTCGTGGCGCGCGGTCGGGAGCACCTGACTCAGCAGTTGGAGCTTGCTCCACGGGTAATTGTTGAAGACGGCCTGCGACACCTTCGCCGGTTTGACGCCCGCGCGCAGCAGTTCGGACGCGACCTTGAAGGTGCGCTCCGTCGTGTTCGAGTAATGAAACGACCCCGTATCGGTGACGAGGGCGGTGTAGACGCACTCGGCGATCTCCTTCGACGGGCGCACGCCGATGGCCTTGCACAGGTTATAGATCATCTCGCCGACGGCCGAGGCGGTCGAGTCGATCCAGTTGATCGTGCCGAAGAGCGAAGTGGTCGCGTGGTGGTCTATGTTGACGACGAATTGTTTGTCGAGGTTGACGAGGCCGGGGCGCGTGATGTCGGAACACTCGATGACGAAGACGGCGTCGTATTCGCGATCCACGGCGGGCGTGACGCGGATCGTTTCCGCGCCCGGAAGTTTGCCGTAAGAGTGCGGCACCGGGTCGCGCATGATGACTTCCGGCTCTTTATCGAGCGCCTTGAGCAGCCAGTAGAGACCGAGCGACGATCCCAGACCGTCGCCGTCGGGACGAATGTGCGAGGTGATGGCGAAACGACGTTTCGCCTCAATCAATTCTACGACTTGAACAAGCATGGTTTTCAAAAACGATGAAGTAGGAACGATGAACGATGAAGTAAAAGCAGTTGCCTTACATTCATCGTTCATCGTTCATACTTCATCGTTTACCTTCTCCTCTCCGGTTTCCGCGTCGGCGTCGCTGTTGTTGTCGTCGGCCGCATCGGATTGGGGAGCGTCGTGGGTGAGTCCTCGGAGGAGTTCGTCCACGCGCGCGGCCTTTTCTTCGACGGTGTCGCGGATGAAATGTATTTCGGGCGCGTGCCGCAGGTTCAGGTTGATGGCGAGTTGGCGGCGCACGTAGGGCGCGGCCTTGCGCAACGCTTTGAGCGCGGTCGCGGCCTCTTCGTCCGTGCCGCTCACGGTGACGAAGACGCGCGCCTCGCGCAGGTTGTCAGACATGCGCACGTCCGTGACGGTGACTATCGCCACCCGCGGATCGTCCAACTCATAGCCGACGATCTGCGCGATCTCCTCGCGCACGTGTTCGGCAACTTTCTCGGGCCTTCGCATAACTCACAAAGGTTTCAAGTTTCAGGTTCCAAATTTCAAGTTAAAAACCGGGTTAACTTCAGACCTGAAACCTGAAACTTGAAACCTGAAACTTATAGCTCCGTCGCCGCCACCTTCTCGATGACGTAAGACTCGATCTGGTCGCCGGCTTTCACGTCGTTGAAGTTTTCGAGCGAGATGCCGCACTCGAAGCCTTCGCGGACTTCGCCCACGTCGTCCTTGAAGCGACGCAGGGAGGCGATGCCGCCCTCCCACGCGACGACGCCGTCGCGGATAAGGCGCGCACGCGAGTTGCGGCGGATCGTGCCGTCGATCACCATGCAGCCCGCCACGGTGCCGGCGCGCGGCACTTTGAACACGTCGCGCACTTCGGCCTTGCCGAGTATCTTCTCCGACTCGATGGCTTCGAGCATGCCGATCATGGCCGCGCGAATCTCCTCCTCCACCTTGTAGATGATCGAGTGGAGCCGGATGTCTACGTGTTCGAGTTTCGCCAGTTCCGCCGCGCGCACTTCCGGCCGCACGTTGAAACCGATGATGACGACCGCCGAGTTCGACGCGCCCGCCTGCGTGGCCGAGGCGAGCAGCACGTCCGATTCGGTGATCGCGCCGACGCCCGAGCGCACGACGAAGACTTTCACCGCCTCGGTCGAGAGTTTCGTCAGCGTGCTCTTCAACACTTCGACCGAACCCTGCACGTCGGCCTTCAAGACGACGCGCAGTTCTTTGACTTCCTTCTCGCCGAGCGCCTCGATGCCGCGCTTGGTGGTTTGCAGGAGCGTGTTCTGGCGCGTCACCATCTGGCGGTGTTCCGAGATGTTCTGCGCGCGCGTGATGTCGTCAACCACCTGGAACGATTCGCCCGCCTGCGGCACGCCTTGCAGGCCGAGCACTTCGACCGGCGTCGCCGGCCCCGCCTCGGTGATGCTCGCGCCCTTGTCGTCGAACATGGCGCGCACCTTGCCGAAGACCTGCCCGGCGATGAACGGGTCGTGTACGCGGAGCGTCCCCTGTTGGACGAGGACGGTGGCGACCGAGCCGCGACCGCGATCCAGCTTCGCTTCGAGCACGACGCCGGAAGCGCGCCGCGTCGGGCTGGCGCGCAGATTGAGAATGTCGGTCGTGAGCAGGATGGTTTCGAGCAGCGTGTCGAGGTTCTCGCGCTTCTTCGCGGAGACTTCGACCATCTCGACATCGCCGCCCCACTCGACGGCCTGCAAGCCGTGACCGGCCAACTCCTGCCGCACGCGCTGCGGGTTGGCGTCCGGCCGGTCGATCTTGTTGATGGCGACGATGATCGGCACGCCCGCCGCGCGCGAGTGCTCGATGGCCTCGATGGTCTGCGGCATGACGCCGTCGTCCGCCGCGACGACGAGCACGACCACGTCGGTCGCCTTCGCGCCGCGCGCGCGCATCATCGTGAAGGCTTCGTGGCCGGGCGTGTCGAGGAAGACCACGCGGCGCATCTCTTCAGGGTTGTCGGGATTTTTCACCTGCACGCTGTACGCGCCGATGTGCTGCGTGATGCCGCCCGCCTCGCCCGCCGCCACATCGGTCGCACGGATGCCGTCGAGCAGAGAGGTCTTGCCGTGATCGACGTGTCCCATGACGGTGACTACGGGGGCGCGCGTCAACTCAAGGTCGTCCGCGCCGGTCTCGATCAACTCCTCGAACTCTTCTTCGACCTGCATCTCTTCAAACGGCACGAAGGTCACTTCATAGCCGAAACGCTGGCCGAGATCGACGGCCACTTTGTTGTCGAGCGGCTGGTTGATCGTGGCGAAGACGCCGCGCTGCAAGAGCAGCGTCACCACGTCCTTCGGCTTGATGCCGATCTTTTCGGCAAACTCTTTGACGGTCGAGCCTTCGACGATGCGCGCGACTTTAGCCGTCCCGACCGCGCTCCCGCCCCCGGCGACGTTGAGCGAACCGGCGATGCGTTCTTCGAGCGTGAGGGCTTTGGGCGGCGTGACGAAATCGCGGTCGAAGCGTCCGCCGCGACCCTTGAAGCCGCCGCGCGCGTCGCCGCCGGCCGGGCCGCCGCGACCGCGCGCCCCGCCCGCGCGTGAACGCGGCCTGCGCGCGTCGGCGGGCGGTGTGTAGACGGTCTGCGGGTTCGCGCTCTCGCCCGGCGTGCCGGTGGCGTGCGGCGCGTTGCGATCACCGCCGCCGCGCGCGCGCTCCGATTCGCGGCCGCGACGGTCGCGTTCGCGCGGCGTCGGTTGCGCGGAAGGAGGCGGCGTCGGCGCATTCACGCGCTCGCCCGGTTTCACTCCTTCGTTGATCGCGGTGGTGCTCAGGCGCAAAACTTTGACCTGTTTCGACGGCGGGGCGATGGCGGGGGGCGGCGGCAAGACTACGGCGGACGCCCCCGGCGCGACGGGCGAGAGTGGCGCTTCGCCGACCTGTTCGACGACGGCGGCGGTCGCGGTCGCCTGCGCTTCACCAGAGGCGATCTGCACGGGGCCGGGCGCGTCCTCGGTCGTCCGTTCGACGAGGGGCGCGCCGGTGATGGATTGTTCCGTCACGAGAGGTTCGGGCTGCGTCGCCGCCACGGCGGGCGCGCCCTGCTGCTGCTGCTGCTGCTGCTGCTGCTGCGGTTGCTCCGGGTATTCGGCGCGAGCGGCGGGCGCGAGCGGCTTCTTGACGAGCCGCGCGACGGCCGGTTTCGCCGCCGCGCTCTGGTCTACGGCAGTCGCCGTGCTCGCGTCCGCGCCGTCCTGCCCGAGCGGCGGCGGCGGCGGCGGCTGCTGGGGCGGCGGCGCGGTCTGCTCGGCGGCGTTCGGCGCGACGGAGACGTGAATGTCTTCGGCCTCGCCGGACGGGACTTCAGCCGCAGCCGGGGCTTTTTTGACGACGCGAATGGCGCGCGGCGCAACCGTCTCTTTCTTGGGGAAATACTTGTTGCGAATCTTCTCCGCCAACTCTTTCGAGACGGTGTTTGAAGGCACGCTCACGTCAACGCCCTCGCGGCGCACCTCTTCGATGAGACGCTTCGATTCGAGCTTGAGTTCTTTAGCGAGATCGTAGATACGAACTTTGGACTGAACGGTCATGCACTTCCTTCTCGACGCTTTGGTAAAACGGCGTCGCGCGCTTTAAAGGTTGAAGGACTCTCGCCCTTGCGTCACCTCTCGAACGGCGCGCGACGCTTTTCAGGCGTCGGGACACATGCCGACATGAGGCCGTCTAAGGCGAGTTGCCGCAGGCCGCACCGCCCTTCGGGGCGACGCGCCGGCGGCGTTTATTCTGCGCTGCCCGAAGCATCTTTCTGCTCATCGTCGGCAACGTCTTTTTCGTCGTTCGTCTCGACCCGGTATTCGGGCGCGGGCGCGCTCGACACCTGCACTTCCGGCGCGGAAGCCTCCGACGCCGAGACCGACGGCGTGATCGGCGAATCATCCTCGACGGGTGGCTCGCCTTCCTCCGCCTCTTCCTCTTCGGCAATGAGCGCCGCGTCGGTTGAGGTCATGTCGGCCGCGGGCGTGATGGTGTCGGCGCGCAGGTCGCGCCCCGCTTCCTGCAACACCAGTTCGTCCACCGACATCTCTTCGACTTCCGAGGCGGCGACCGGGTCGGCCGACTCTCCGGCGAGTATGTCCGGCTCGGCGCGGAACGGCGTGCCGCCGCGCACGGCCTCGTCGTAACCTTCGGCGGTCATCGCGTCGGAAGGTTCGACTTCGCCCGGATCAATCGTCGGGTCGAGTTCGACGGAGGCCGCGTGCTGTTCGACGGTGTCGTCCGCGCCCGCGTCATCAATCGCTTCGGCGAGTTCTCCGGCGGCGGCTTCGGCTTCCGCCGTACCCGCGCCATCGCCGTCCGCGCCCGTCTCGCCGCCCTGTTTGCTGCGCTCGCGCGCGGCGACGACGCGTTGGGCCGAATCGAGAATGGCCTGCGCCTCGTCGAGCGAGATGTCGAGATACTCGGTCAGGTCGTCGAGCGAAGTCGCGGCCAGCGTGTCTATGTCTTCGATGCCGCGTTCGGCGAGCGCGGCGGTGGTGGCCGCGTTCACGCCTTCGAGCGCGGTCAGGGGGACTGCGCCGCCCGAAGCGATGAGCGCGCCCATCTGTTCGGCGACCTCTTTCTTGAGTTCCTCTTCGCTACGGATGTCTATGTTCCAGCCGACGAGTTTCGTCGCCAGCCTGACGTTCTGCCCGCGCTTGCCGATGGCTAAGCTCAGTTGATCCTCGTTGACGATCACTTCCATCTGCCTGCGCTCGATGTCCGTGATGCGCACCTGATTGACTTTGGCGGGCGACAACGCGTTCGCGGCGAACACCGAAGGTTCGTCCGACCACTCGATGATGTCGATCTTCTCGCCGCGAAGCTCGCGGATGATCGCCTGCACGCGCGACCCCTTCATGCCCACGCACGCGCCCACCGGGTCAACGTCGCGCTCGTTGGAGGCGACGGCGATTTTCGCGCGCTCGCCCGGTTCGCGCACGGCCGACTTGATGATCACCGTCTCGTCGTAAATCTCCGGCACTTCCATCTCGAACAGGCGGCGCAGGAGTTCGGGCGAGGTGCGCGAAACTTCCACCTGCGGTCCCTTAGCTTCCTTCGCCACGTCGTTGATCACGACGCGGATGCGCTCGCCCTGCCCCCACTGCTCGCCGCGCGACTGCTCTTTGCGGTAGAGGATGGCTTCGACCGTGCCGAGGTCAACGATGATGTCGCCGCGCTCGAACCGTTTAACGTAGCCGTTGACGAGGTCGCCGACCTTGTCGATGTATTGCTCGTAGATGTTCTGCCGCTCGGCGTCCCTGACCTTCTGGAAAAGAATCTGCTTGGCGGTCTGTGCGGCGATGCGTCCCATGTCCTCCATCGGGAGGGGAATCTGGAGTTCGTCGCCCACGTCCACTTCTTCGCCCGCCAACTCCCTGGCCTCCTCCAGCGACAATTCCTTGCCGGGATTCGACACTTCATCCACGACTACTTTCGAGGCGAACAGTTCGAACCCGCTATCCGACGACCACTCCACCTGAATCTCTTCGCCCGACTTGAACTGTTTCCGCGCCGCGGCGCGCACGGCTTCCTTCATCGCCTCGATGACGATTTCACGGTCGACGCCCTTTTCCTTGCACAGGGCGTCGATACTTTGCGCGATGGATGCACTCATAATTTTAGTGACAGGGTATTAGATGCTTTTATCAGCCCTTGAGGTGCGGCCGGTGGCCGGCGCAGACATACCCCGCGTCTCTTCCTATTCAGTTGTTATTCAGTTGTACTAACCGCCGCCCAGCTTGGCGGCCTTCTCGCGTTCGGCCGCGATCCGAAACTCTTCTTCCACGTCAATTTCGAGGTTGGCTTTGACGACGCTCCCGACCGGCACTTTGACGCGCCCGTTCGTGTTGTCGTCAAACACCACTTTGTCGCCTTCGACGCCGACGATGCGGCCTTTGAAGTTGCGCTGGCCGTTGATGGCCTCGCGCGATTTCATCTTGGCGAGACGCCCGGCGAAGCGTTCGTAGTCTTCGCGCTTGTAGAGGCCGCGCTCAAGGCCGGGCGAGGACACTTCAAGCGTATAAGCCGAATTAACCCAGTCTTCCACCTCCAGCACCGCCCCGACGTGGTGGCTGACGGTGGCGCAATCCTCGTGCGTCACGCCTCCGGGTTTGTCAATGAAGATGCGCACCGCCGCATTCCGACCGAGCACGCCGATTTCCGTGTGAACGTGTTCGAGTCCGTGTTCGACAGTCACGCGCTCGACAATTTCGCGAATCCGCCCCTCGATTTCCGCAGCTTCCATGGTTCGTTCACTCGTCCCCTTGATGTGCAAAATTGCTTGCGCCCAAAATAAAAAGTGGGCGCGAACCCACTGGACAACGCCACCGCGCTCCGAGCAAGAGACGGATTATAAGGGGAAACGCTAAAAAGGGCAAAAGCGGAACGCGACAAAAGCCGGGTCAAGGGGAAGGGGCAAAAGGTAAAGGGAAAAGCGGGTAAATCCCCCAATTTTTGTCCGCTTCACGGCAACCGGATTTTAACCTCTATCGCGAGCGGATTTTTAACCTTTACCCTTTCTCCGTTCCCCTCGGCCCTAAAATTCTTACCCCAATTTGGCCTTGACGATCTCGCTCACCACGCGCCCGTCCGCCGCGCGCCCGGCCAGACGCGCCTGCGCCGCCTTCATCACCGCGCCCATCTCTTTCAACGAAGATGCGCCCGTCTCCTCGACGGCGGCGGCCACGGCCTGTTCGATCTCCTCACGCGTCGCGGCCTGCGGCAGATAGCGCTCGATGATCGCGATCTCCGCGCGCTCCTTTTCGGCCAACTCCGCGCGCCCGCCCCGCTCGTACTGTTCGACCGAATCCCTCCGCTGTTTGACGAGCGACTGCAACATCTTCGCCAACTCCTCGTCCGTCAACTCGCCGCCCTTGTCAATCTGGCGATTCATCATCGCCGCCTTGACCATACGCAGCGTCGAGAGCCGCGGCGCGTCCTTGGCGCGCATCGCGTCGGTCATGTCGTCAATGATTCGTTGTTTGAGGCTCATAATTTAGCTTTCAGCTATCGGCCATCAGCTTTCAGCCGGGGAAAGCCGTGCCGTAGCAAGTTTATAGTTTAGACGCAAACGAAGTTCATAAATTAGGCGCAAACGAAGTTCATAAATAAGCCCGGCAATCAGCCTTCCGGCTGACGGCTGACGGCTGACGGCTGATAGCTCTTTGCGTGCCCGTTTGCGCGCGCGAGGTGTTCTTTGAGAAAGCGGCCGGTGTGGGATTCCTTGACACGGATGATCTCGGCGGGCGTGCCGGTGGCGACGACCTGGCCGCCCGCGTCGCCGCCTTCGGGGCCGAGGTCGATGATGTAGTCGGCCGTCTTGATCACGTCGAGGTTGTGTTCGATGACGAGGAGCGAGCCGCCCGCTTCGACGAGGGTGCGGAAGGCGGCGAGCAGTTTGTTGATGTCGTCGAAGTGGAGGCCGGTGGTCGGCTCGTCGAAAATGTAGAGCGTGCGCGCGCCCGTGCGTTTCGAGAGGAAGGCCGCGAGTTTGATGCGCTGCGCCTCGCCGCCCGAAAGCGTCGTCGCCGATTGGCCGAGGCGAAGGTAGCCGAGTCCCACTTCGTCGAGCACGCGCAGCTTGTTCGCGATCTTGTTCACGTCGCGGAAGAAGGTCAAAGCCTCGCGGACGGTCATGTTGAGCACGTCGTTGATGTTCTTGCCGCGATAACGCACTTCGAGGACGTTCGACTTGAAGCGCGTGCCCTTGCACTCTTCGCAGACCAACTCCACGTCCGCGAGAAATTGCATCTCGACCGTCACCGTGCCGTCGCCCTCGCACACGTCACAACGCCCGCCAGGGACGTTGAAGGAAAAATAAGAGGCGTCGAAGCCTCTGGCCTGCGCGTCGCGCGTCGCGGCGAAGACTTCACGGATGCCGTCGTAGACTTTGATGTAGGTGACGGGGTTCGAGCGCGGCGTGCGGCCGATGGGCGACTGATCGACGAGCACCACGTCGTCTACGGCCTGCCCGCCTTCGAGTTTTTGAAACGCGCCGACGTGCCCCTGCCATTCTCCGCGCTGTTTTTTCAAACCGGCGAAAAGCACGTCGTGGACGAGCGTGGACTTGCCCGAACCCGACACGCCCGTGATGCAGACGAACATTTCGAGCGGGATATCCACGTCAACGCCCCGCAAATTATGCTCGCTCGCGCCGCGCACCGAGAGCCGCTTTTTCTTCGCCGCCGTGCGCCGCTGCTTCGGCTCTTTGATCTCGACCTCGCCGCGCAGGTATTTGCCCGTCAGCGTCGCCGAATCTTTCAACAGCCCCGCGAAGTCGCCTTCGAAGACGATGCGCCCGCCGAGTTCGCCCGCGGCGGGGCCAACGTCCAAGATGTGATCGGCGGCGCGCATCATGTCCGGGTCGTGTTCGACGACGAGGACGGTGTTGCCGATGTCGCGCAGGTTGTGCAGCAATTTGATGAGCCGCTCGCTGTCGCGCGGGTGGAGCCCGATGCTCGGTTCGTCCAGGACGTAGAGCGCGCCGACGAGAGCCGAGCCGAGGTTGGTGGCGAGTTGGATGCGCTGCGCTTCGCCGCCGGAGAGCGTCGAGGCGAGGCGGTCGAGCGTCAGGTAATCCAGCCCGACATCGACGAGGAAACGCAGGCGGCGGCGCACTTCAAAAAGCACTTTGTCGGCGATGGCCGATTGCTCGTCGGAGAGTTGGAGCGTGTCGAAAAAGACGGCGGTCTCTTTGATGGGCAGCGCGCAGACTTCCGGCAGCGTGCGCCCGCCGACGAGCACGTCGCGCGCTTCCTGCCGCAGTCGCCCGCCGCCGCATTCGGGGCAGCGCGTGTAGCCGCGATACTTGGCGAGGAAGACGCGGACGTGCAGTTTATATTTCTTCGTCTCCAGCCACGCGAAGAAGCCGTGGATGCCGCCCCAGTGTCCCTTGCCTTCGACGACGGCGCGTTGCTGCGCGCGCGTGAGTTCGGCGAAAGGGACATCGGTCGGGATGCCTTCGGTGCGGGCGAAGCGTTTGAGTTCCGTGCGCGCCCATTCGTGCTGCGGCTTCGTCCACGGCTCAATCGCGCCCTCGTCAATGCTGAGCAGGGGGTTCGGGATGACGAGATCGATGTCGAGCCCGATGGTGTTGCCGAAGCCCTGACAGGTGGGGCACGCGCCGAACGGGTTGTTGAAACTGAAGAGGCGCGGTTCGGGCTGCGCGTAGATCGTGCCGTCGTAGCGACACTCGAAACGCTCGGAGAATTTCAGCGCGCGCGGCGCGTCTTCCGCCGTCTGGACGAGCGCCGTGCCGTGCCCTTCGACGAAGCACGTCTGGAGCGAATCGGTGAGGCGGCTGCGCACGTCCGCGCGCGCGGCGAGTCGATCCACGAGCACGTACACGTCCTCGAAACCGGCGCGCGCGTAGTCGTCGGGCGAGCGCAATTCGATTGTCTCGCCGTTCGCGTAGAGACGCGTAAAACCGCGCTGCATCAGGCTCATAACGTGCGCCGTCACCATCTGGCGGCTGAGCGCGCCCGCCTGATCCTCGCCCGCCTTACTTTTCTTCGCGCGCCCCTTCGCGCCGCCCTTCTTAGCCGCGCCGTTGCCCCCGGCGGCCTCAACTCTGAGTCCCGCCTCGGCGGGGAAGAGGACGTAAAAGCGCGTGCCCTCGGCAAGCGTGGCGAGCGTCTCGGCGGCGGCTGAGTCCGGCGAGTCTTTGTGAACCTCGCGCCCGCAGACGCGGCAGATGGTCGTGCCGACGCGCGCGTAGAGCAGGCGCAGGTAGTCGTAAACTTCCGTCTGCGTGCCGACGGTCGAGCGCGGGTTGCGCGTGGAGTTCTTCTGCCGGATGGCGATGGCGGGCGGGATGCCGCGCACCTCGTCCACGTCCGGCTTGTCCATGCGTTCGAGAAACTGCCGCGCGTAGGACGACAGCGACTCGACGTAGCGGCGTTGGCCTTCGGCGTAGATCGTGTCGAAGGCGAGCGAGGATTTACCCGAACCGGAGACGCCCGTCACGACCGTCAGGCGTTCGATGGGGATGGTGAAATCTACGTTCTTTAAATTGTTGACGCGCGCGCCGCGCACTGTAATCGCTTCTTCAGTCATGGTTCACGTCTGATGCCGGGACACTACAGCGAGCAATTTCGTCGCCCGGCGAAACACACATGATAACCCGTTTTGGTGTGGAGGCGAAATGAGGAAAGAGACAACCGTCAGGGTCTATTCATTCTCGGAGACGAATACCAACCGCCGCCAGCGCCAGCGCCGGTTGCGCGGCATAACGGCGACATGCAGCCGCGATGTTCTGCGCGCCGCACAGACGCAATAACGAGATGG
>JAIVJZ010000009.1:58296-170812 GCA_020199775.1 Acidobacteriota bacterium | reverse complement strand
TAATCCAAGTTGCTAGATAAACGCCTTGTCCAAAGCAAAGGCGATGACGAATAGCGAGACCTTCAAAAGAAAGCCGCGAAAGCTGGTCGCATGAATATGACGCGGGAACATCGCCTTAATCTGACTGAACACGGTCTCGATGCGCTTGCGCATCAACTGCTTGTAGTAGGCTCGCCACGGGTCGTCCCAGCGTTTAGAGTTTCGCTTGCGCTGGACGGCGAAGGTCACGCCATCCAACTCTCTGGCCGCATCCTCCGCCCCGTAGTCGGTGTAGCCAGAGTCCATGAACAACTCGCTGCCCTCGGGCAGTGCCAGCGGCAAGACTTCCAGCCCGCGCACGTCCGAGGCGTGGCCGGGCAGGAAGGCCAACTCGACCGGAACACCGGCTTCCGTGGTCACGACCTGCACGCGGACGCCGTAGAAATAGCGGCGGTGCGCCGCGCTGCGTCCTCTGAACTGCTCGCCGCGCACCAACCGACTGCGACTGATGCGGATGTTGTCGCAGACGGCCACCGGGAACGAGTCGAGCAAGTAGCGCGACGACACAGAAGCGTCTTTGAGCACCGCGCCGAGTTGATGAAAGAGCGTGTGCAGCAGGTCAGCCACACGATGCAGCCGCCGGTTCAGGCGCGAGCGACTAAGCATGCGCGGCATCAAGCCACTCTCACACAGAAAGGCTCGGCTGTGCTCGATGTTGCCGCCGAAGTAACGAGCGGCGATGAGAGCCGTTGTCACGACTTCCGCGTCCGAGAGTTCACACCGCGCGTCATCAATATGGCCGCTCTGCTTGAGCAAATCATCGACAATGCAATAAATTATGGTCGTGTGATCGATCACCGCTCCCCTCCTACTTTCGTTTGGCGACGAAGTGGAGGGGATTTTCTTTGCTTCTCAAAGAACTGGCAAACCGCTAACTAGCAACTTGGATTAAATAGACTAAAGCGTTTTTTCTATTGACGATTGACGATTCACTATTTACCAACCATGGCACTAACGCGAACGCAGAAAGAGATCAGGCAGCGCGCGCCGCTGTGGCTGCTGGCGTTGCTGGGCGTGAATCTGGTGTTGATGTCGGTGTCGGCTCGCGACGAGTCGGGACACAAGCGCATGATTCAGGTGTGGGCGCAGGCCGTGGTCTCGCCCGTGCAGAGCCTCTTTTCGGGTGCGACGGGCACGGGGACGGGTTTCTTCCAACACCTCGGCAGCCTCAACCGCGCCGCCACCGAGAACCAAGACCTCAAACGCCGTCTCGCCGAAACCGAGACCGAACTGCGCGAGTCGCAGATGGCGCGCGACGAGAACGAGCGGCTCAGGGGACTTCTCGATCTCAAGGAAAAGAGCGGCTACCAGACCGTCACGGCGCGCGTCATCGCCCGCGACCCGTCCGAGTGGTTCGACTCGGTGATGATCAACCGGGGCAGTTCTTCGGGCATCGAGAAAGACATGCCGGTCGTGACGCACGAGGGCATCGTCGGGCGCATCATCGGCGTCAGCCCCGTGACGGCGCAGGTGCTTTTGATTACGGACGAACGCGCGGCGGCGGGCGCGGCCGTCGGCCAACTCGGCGCGTCGCAGGCGATGGGTTCGGTGCGCGGCTACGGGCGCAACGGCCTGCTCGACATGCGCTACGTCTCGGGTCTGGAGGCCGTCAAACAGGGCGACCTCGTCGTGACGACCGGGCAGGACAGCATTTACCCGGCGGGCTTGAGCGTCGGGCAAGTGGTGGAGTTTAAGCAGGGATCGGCCACCTCCCCGCACGAGATCAAAGTGAAACCGAGCGCGCGTCTGAATTCACTTGGGGAGGTCGCGGTGTTGCTCTACCGTCCGCCGCCGCGCACCCCGCCGTCCGCCGCCGCGCCGCCGAACGCTGGAAAGCAGTGACGGGCGGCAAGTGACAAGTAACAAGGTTAAAACTTGTCCCGGCTCGTCGCCCGTCACCCGACACTGTTTTTATGAGACTGAAGATCGCCGTTTGTGTCGCGCTCGCCGTTTTGTTGCAGACGAACCTGCGCCTCGTCTGGCCGCCGCTGGTGCACCTCGATCTGCCGCTCATCGTCGTCACCTACTTCGCGCTGCGGCGCGACGTGGTGCAGGCTCTCGTCATCGGGTTCATCGCCGGACTCGCCACCGACGTTTTCAGCAAGGGGCTGCTCGGCGCGAACGGATTTTCCAAGACCCTGATCGCCTATCTGATCGCCGCGCTCGTGACGCGCGTGATGCTCGACAACCCGCTGGCGCGAATTCCCGTCTTAGCAGGTGCGGTCGCGCTCGACGCCATCATCATCGTGTTGCTCCACCGCATGCTCGGCCAGCCGTCGCTCGTGCCCTTCGCCGAGACGGCGGCCTACAAGATGATCGCGACGACCGTGGCCGGCACGTTCATCTTCTACATGTTCGACATTTTTTTCAGCGACCGCGCGCGCCAGCGTCGCCATTTCGCCTTCCGCCGACGCGCCGCGCGCCGCAGTTTGGTCAGCAGAAGGTAAAAGAACGGTGACGAGTGACGACTGACAAGTGATGAGTTAAAATCAAGAACAGGGAGTTGCTTGAACGGCTCTATAAACTCGTCACCCGTCTTAAACTTGTCACTCGTTCTTAAACTTGTCACTCGTCACTTGTCAATCGTCACTGCTTTATGAAATTTCACGACGAATCGCAAAATCTGCGGGTGCGGCTGAGGATCATTCAGGTGATCGTGTTGGTGCTGCTGGCCGTGCTGGGCGTGAGGCTCTACTTCCTGCAAGTCGTCCACGGCGCGTACTACGCCGAGCGTGCGGAGAACCAACGCGTGCGCTTGCTGCCCATCCCGGCGCAGCGCGGCACGATCTTCGACCGCAACGGGCGCATCCTCGTCGATTCGCGCCCGATCTACAACGTCATCCTCTCGCGCGAGGAAATGCAGGGCAAAGACTTCGGCTCGCTCGTCGCCCCGCTCTCCTACGCGCTCGCGCTCGACCCCGAACTCCTGCGCGACCGCTTCAACGAACTCAAGTCGCAGCCCGCCTTCGAGTCCATCATCATCAAGCAGAACGCGACGATGGCCGACATCCAGTGGGTCGAGGCGCGGCAGGCGTTCGACCACCCGGAACTGCGCATCGAGCAACAGCCGCAACGTCGCTACCCGGAGAACGGCGTGCTCGCGCACGTCCTCGGCTACGTCGCCGAAGTCAACCCGAAGCAGTTGGAGCGCGAGGAGTACAAGGCGAAGGGCCTCAAGCCCGGCGACATCATCGGGCAGGAGGGCTTGGAAGCGACTTACGACAACTACCTGCGCGGACGCGACGGCTACCGCAAAGTGATCGTCGATAGCCGCGGGCGGATTCAAGACGAGATCGAGAAAGTGCTGCCGCAGCCCGGTCAGGACATCGTGACGACGATAGACGTGGATTTGCAGGAGATGGCCGAGGAGCAACTGCGCAACTCGCCTTCGGGGCGCGGCGTGATCATCTCGGTCGATCCGCGCAACGGCGAGATTCTCGCGATGGCCTCCGCCCCGACCTTCGACCCGAACCTCTTCTCGCAACGCATCTCCACCAAAGCGGGACGCGCCGAATACGCCGCGCTCATCAAAGACCCGAAACGCCCGCTCTACAACCGCGCCATCCGCGGCCGTTACCCGCCGGGTTCGACGTGGAAGATTCCGATGGCCGTGGCCGGGCTGGAGCAAGGACAGATCAGGACGGAGAACTCCGGTCTCGTCTGCGGCGGCGGCATCACCGTCGGCAACAAGTTCACGCGCTGCATGGGACATCACGGCACGCCGCCGTTGACCACGGCCATCAAGCATTCCTGCGACGGTTATTTCTACCGCCTCGGCCTGAAGATGAAACTCGAAGGCATCATGCGGATGGTGGACGAGTTCGATCTCAACAAGCGCACGGGCGTCGATCTACCGCACGAGTTGATCAGTTGGACGCCCTCGCGCGAGTTCAAGAAGAAGTTCCAGCCGAAGGCCGCCGAGTGGGGCGACATCGACACGGTGTTCGCCTCCTTCGGGCAGGTTTACGAAAACATGACGCCGCTCTCGATGCTGCGCACGATTGCGGGCATCAGCGTCGGCGGCAAACTCTTCGTGCCGCACCTGCTCAAAGAGGTGCGCGCGACTCCGGCGATGGGCGAACCGGGCAGGTTCGATTACCGCCCCGCGCGCGAGGCGCGCACGTTCACCCCGCTCGACGCGTCGCGCCCCAATCCGAAAGTCGTGCCCATCTCGCCGGAGAATCACCGGATGGTGGTCGAAGGCATGTGGCAGGTGGTGAACGCGGGCGGGACGGGCGGCGCGATGCAGATGGCCGGGTTCGACGTGGCGGGCAAGACCGGCACGGCGCAGGTCGTCTCGCTCGGCAAGGACGTGGGCGAGAACAAAGACCACTCGTGGTTCGTCGCCTACGCGCCCGCCTACAATCCCGAAATCGCCTCCATCGCGCTCGTCGAAAACGTCGGCTTCGGCGGCAAGTTCGCCGCCCCCGCGACGAAGGCCGTCTACGAGGTTTACTACCGCAAGACCCGCCCCGACGCCGCGCCGCCGGAAGTCGCGGAAAACAAGGCCGCGAAATCACAGGTCGGGCTTCAATGATCACTCGGCCGCCAGCCATCAGCCGTCAGCAAATCCAACCTGACCGGCCGATGACTGACGGCCCATAGCTGACCGCTTAGATTTTTTATGTCCGCAATTTTAGAGACCCGCCGCTTCCGCGATTTCGACTGGCTGCTGACGCTCTTGGCGACAGGCATCGTCTTCTTCGGCACGTGGCAGATTCACAACGCGCAACCCCTAGAGAACTACTGGAAGAAGCAACTGATCGGGCTGGCCGTCTCGCTCGTCGCGCTCTTCGCCATCTCCTTCACGGACTACCGCAAGCTCGTCCACTTCGCGCCCGCCTTCTACCTGTTCGGCCTCGTGCTGCTCGTGATCGTGCTGATTCCCGGCATCGGCATCAGGATCAACGGGCAGCAGTGCTGGATCAGGATGCCGGTCGTCGGCCAGTTTCAGCCCTCGGAGTTCGTCAAGATTCCGACCGTGCTGATGCTGGCTTACTACTACGGCAAACCGCGTTCGGGAGTGCTGGGTTGGATGGAGATCGCCGTCGGCGTCGGCATACTCGCTTTGCCCATCGGGTTGATTTTGCTCGAACCGGACGCCGGGCAGGTCATCACTTACCTACCCTTGCTCGCCGTGGTGCTCTTTCTGTCGTCGGTACGGATGTGGCTCGTCCTCGCCACGCTCGCCCTGAGCGTGGTGATGATTCCGGCGGCCTACGTCGTCGGCGTCAAGACGGGCAAGATCAAGAACTACCAGCAGCAACGCATTCAGGCCATCCTCGAACCCGAAAAGGCCGACCGGCGTGGCTACGGCTACCAGACTTATCAATCCATCCTCTCCGTCGGCAAAGGCGGCGTGGCGGGCACGGGCGGCGGCTCGACCGAATACTCGCAGAGCCGTCTTAAATTCCTCCCCGAACCGCACTCCGATTTCATCTTCGCCGTGACGGCCGAGCGCACGGGCTTCGTCGGCTCGATCCTGCTGCTCATCGCCTACGCCGTACTTTTGTCGCGTCTCCTGATGGGTGCGCGCCGCGCGCCCGACCGCGCCGGGATGCTCGTCATCATGGCGATTGTCGGCGGGCTGGCCTTCCAGATTTTCATCAACGTCGGCATGGCGCTCGGCCTGCTGCCCGTCATCGGCGTGCCGCTCCCGATGATGAGCGCGGGACTCTCCTCCGTCCTCGCCACCTTCATCGCCATCGGCTTCGCCGTCAGCGTCCAACTCCGCCGCTTCGTCAACTGATGTTTGGGTTTCAAGTTTCAGGTTTCAAGTTTCAGGTCTGAAGTTCTTTTAACTTGAAACCTGAAACTTGAAACCTGAAACTCTAAGAGCGTCAGCGTTTTTTACGCAGGCGCATCGCCGCGCCTGCCAGCCCCGTGCCGAGCAGGATGAGCGTGGCGGGTTCGGGCACGGGTTGAAGTTGCCCGCGAATCTCGCCGCCCGGAAAGGCGTTGCTGTGGATGTTGAAGTAGGTCTGCCCCGCCTGTAAGGCGTTGAGGAAAGCGATGCGCGCTCCTTCCACCGTTCCACCGTTCGCGTTGATGAAGTTGGCGTTATAAGTGGAGGCGAGCGTCAGATCGAAAGTGTTTGTGTAAGTGCCGGAGGTGACGCCGGAAGGAAAGCCGGGAAACGTCGGGAGAGCGGTGGCGACACCGGCCGCGCCCGTCGCCGGAGCGCAACAGTGGATGTGCGCGGCGGTCGTACCGCTCGGAGAACCGTTGGCCGTGGTGCTCACCAAACCGCTGAAGTTGGCGGTGACGGTCATGAGGTTACCGTCCACGGTGACGACGGCGGTGCCGGTGCCGAGAGAATTATTCGGTTGCGGCCTTTCGTTCAGGCCGCTCAGCGTCGCCGTGAAGACCAACGGGTCTGCTTTCGCCACCCCTGACAACGCCGCAAAGGCCGCCAGAAAGACAAGAATGCCAACCATCCTTTTCATCACGCACCTCTTTCTTTGATTAACTTATTGCCGCACGGTTAGGGCGCAAAAACTACTCTCTTTCCGATTCGGGGTCAACATTTTTTCGCAGGCCGTGGGCGTCAGACTTTCATCACGCCTGTCGTTAAGCGTTCGAGGGGCGACGTGATGTTTGCACGCCGCCCCTCGGATTATGTCTGCTCGTACTGCGGCCGTAGTGATTTTACGACTTTTTACCTTTTGCGGGCTTCGTCGCAGGCTTCGCGGGCGCGGGCTTCACGTCCTTCGGATCGATTGTGGGCGTCGCCAGCGGGGGCGTCGCGCCGGGGGGCGCGATCCAGAGTTCGACGGTCGGCTGCTCGCGGTAGCCGCCGACGCCGGACAGCGTGCGCGCGCCGTCCATCTTCCGCGTGTTGATCGTGTAGTCCGTCGCGTTGTCGGCGGCCTTCTGCGCGTCGTCGGGCTGGCTCGTGCGGCCGCCGTAGGCGATAAGATAGCCTTGCGCGGTCGGGTCTTGTTGTAACGCGAGGACGAACTTGTCGAGTTGCGCCTTGTTCGCGCTCAGATCGTTCGTCACGTACTCGCCGAACTTGACCGGCGGCGCGGTCTTCTTGGCGATGCCGGTCGTGCAGGAGTTGGAGGTGCGGCACTCGCGTAGAAAGCCGCCCACGTCCACGGTCGCCGTCACGGTCTGCCCGCCGATGCCCGTCGTGTCCACCTTGATGGAGGAAGTTCCCTGCCCCGAACTGATCATGCCCGCCGAGACCGTCCAGTTGAAGGTCGGGGTCACGTGCGTGTCGCCGCCGCTCACGTTCGCCGTGAACGTCAGTGCGTCCTCCAGATTCTCGGCGGCCGTGTCCGGGCAGGAGACCGTGACCGTGGGACACTACTGCTGCTGCTGCTGCACGGAGGCGGGGGCGTCGTCGGGCTGCGCCGAGGCGGGCGGGGTCGCGCCGCCGTTGAAAAACAGCGTCAGCGCGGCGACCAGCACGGGCGCGGACAGACGACCGTAGTTGAGTTTCATTTATTTATGCTCTCCTGAGAGTTGGAATGTCTGAACCGGACGTGCGTGCCGGGGGCGCGGGAGATGAAGCCGGGGAAACGTAGCGCGCCGCGCCGGGTTGAACTTGCGCGAGCCATTATCCCCAAAACCTTCCGCAGGTCAACGCTCCAAACGCATGCGGTCGCCACGCCGGGACGCGCACGTCGTTTGCCGCCGACACCCTCCCGCGCGTCTTTACTCGCGTTTCGCAAAGCCGTCGGTTATACTCCACGTGCCTCGTCCTGAGCCGGATTTACCGGCGCGGTGCGGACGCGCTTGAGTCGCGACAGGATTCAATCTCGCACCCCGCAAGCGACGAGACGATTTTTTTAACAGCATCGCGGGCGATGGTTCCGCGATTGTTGGTGAGATGTTTGAAGCCGTTGACGGCCGTGTGGGGCGCGCTTTTAGCACGCCCTCGACACGTAGAGGCCGTCCGCTGTTGCTTGCAAGAGTCAAGAAACGTCAGGCCGGAGGGCGACATGGTTCGCGCCGCGCGATTTATGCGCGCGCGCCGTCTGTGTCATTCGCGCGCCGCCCGCGTCTGCTCTCGCACGGCGCGCGCACGAACGGCTCGACGGAGTTTCAGGTGAACAGTTCAAATCGCTTTTCCGCTCAGGCGGAAGTGGCGCACGTGAATGCCGGGCGTGTCCCGCCGTGGCAACATGAGGCGCGCTTCCGTCCGGCCATCGCAGAACAGTCCGGTTTGTGCCAGCGCACGCGTCCCGCCGTCGGATTAGAAATCCCAACTCATCTCATCTTCCACACGCGTCCGACGCCTCTTCAGCGGCGTCTACGCTTCCGTCGCGAGGTACTGAACGCCTGCGCCCGACACTAAACAAGACAAGCGCGCGCACTCACAGGTCGCCCGCACTATTTCCACATCACGACCGCCGCCCGTCGCCCGCGCGACCGCAGCGCGCCGGAGGGTCGCATCAGGAGTCAAAAATTTTCTCATGTCGAAAGAATTAATCGTCAGCGTCAACGGGCGCGAAAAGAAGATCGCCATCATCGAGAACGGCAAGGTCACGGAGTTTTACATCGAACGCGGCGAGGACGGTCAGGGGATCGTCGGCAACATCTACAAGGGGCGCGTCATGCGCGTGCTGCCCGGCATGCAGTCGGCCTTCGTCGACATCGGCCTTGAGCGCGACGCCTTCCTCTACGTCTCTGATTTCTTCGACGAGGAAGAAGAGTTCGAGCGCATCGTCGTGGACAAGAAGAAGTCGGAGGGCGCGGACGACGCTTCGGCCGCACGCGCCGCCGCCGATAAGATCGAACGCTCGCGTCTCGAACGCGAACGCCAGATGGAGACGGCGCAGGAACGCGCGCAGCCGACCCTCGGCGGCGATGAAGAAGCGGAGGACGACGAAGAGACGGACGACATGCAGCAACAGCAGCAGCCGACCGTCGCGGCGCAGGCCGCGGACGAACCGGCGACGGCGGCGTTCGCCGACAACGAGGACGAAGGCGCGGCGGAGACCGGACGGCGTGGCAGGCGCGACCGCAAACGTCGCGGCGGCGGCGGCGGGCGCGAAATTTCCGGGGGTGAAAGTTCCGGGCGCGAAATGGGCGCGGCGGCCTCCGCCGGTGGCGGCAGTTCGCAACCGGCGACGAGTTTTTCCGAAGATGTGCAGGCGCGTCTCTCGGCGCGCGAAGAGATAGACACGCCTTTCGTCGCGTCGGACAGTTCGTTCGAGCGCGTCATCGACGACGAGGCCGCCGCGGCCAACGGCGAGATGTTCAAAGACGCGCGCTTGCAGGAACGGCTCACGGATCAGATTCACGCCATCGAGTTCGACATGGAGACGACGGGCGAGGCCGAAGTCGGTTCGCTCCTCTCTTCCGAAAACATGTCCGCCGGGAGTTCCTTCGAGCGCATCGCCGACGATGACGACGAGACTGACGCCCCGCGCGCCGTCGAGGCCGTCCAACCGGCGGTGGCCGCCTCGGTGTCGGCTTTCATAGACGACGCGAAGGAAGACTCCGCGTTGATGGCGGGGCAGGCGCAATCGTTCGAGCGCGTGAGCGACGACGGCGAGGCTGCCGAGGGCGTGCCGTCAACCGCGGGCGACGAAGCGGCGACCGCCGCGCGCGGCAAAGCGACGAGCAAGGCGCGGCGCGGCGGCGGCAAGGGCAAGAAGGCCGCCCCGGCGGGCGACGAAGCGACGGCCGAAACTTCTGACAAGACGGCGGCGGCCACGACCGAAGACGCCGCCCCGAAGAAGAGCAGCCGTTCGCGCGCGACGAAAGAAGCCGCGTCGAAGAAATCGCCTGCCAAGGGCAAGGCGGCGGCGAAGGGATCACAGACGCGTCGCGGAAAAGCCAAATCCGGCGAGACCAACGCGGAAGCGACGGCGGAAGGCAACGCGCCCGACGACGCGGCGGCCGAAGCGATGGCGGGCCATGAGACGTTGCGAGACTCGGAGGCGAGCGTCAAGTCGCGTCGCGTGCGCGATGAATTTGCGCGGCGCGGCGGGCGGCGTCGCAACCGTCGCCCCGGCGGCGCGCCCGGCGAGAACGGCGGCGAAGAAGATCGCTCGAACGGTCACGCCGAAGAGGTCGTCGAGCCGGTCGAGATGGAAGCCACGGCTGCGGTCGAAGATATTCAAGAAGTTCAGCCCGAACCCCGTGCGGAAACCCGTCCCGACACGCGTCCCGAAACGCGTCCCGAACCCAGAGGTCGCCAGCCGCGCGGCGGGCGCGGAGATCGCGGAGATCGCGGAGACCGTGGAGGGCGCGGTGATCGCGGCGGCGCGGAACGCGGCGAACGCACCGAACGCACCGACGGCGGCGGCGGCGGTCGAACTGAAGGTAGCAGCGAGGGCGTCGCGGGGCGCAGCGGCAGCGGCGGCGGCGGTCGCGGCGACGGCGGCGGGCGCAGCGGTGGTGGCGGCGGAGGCCGCGACCGGCGCGAACGGCACACGCCGCTCATCACAGACCTCCTGCGCGAAGGCCAGGAAATTCTCGTGCAGATCGCCAAAGAGCCGATTGCGGCGAAGGGCGCGCGCATCACGTCGCACATCGCTCTGCCCGGTCGCTTCCTCGTCTACATGCCGACGGTGGAACACGTCGGCGTCTCGCGCAAGATCGAATCGGACAGCGAACGCGTGCGCCTGCGCAAGCTGATCAAAGACATACGCGAGACGGAAGACGTGCCCTCCGGCGGCTTCATCGTCCGCACCGCCGGGATCGGCATCAGCGAGCAAGACCTGCGCGACGACGCGCGCTATCTCGTCCGCACATGGCTCGACATCCGCCGCATGGCCGAGAAGCAGAAAGCGCCGACGCTCACGCACAAAGACCTCGACCTCGTGCAGCGCATCCTGCGCGATCAACTCTCGGACGACTTCGCGGCCATCCGTGTCGATTCCGAAGAGGAGTATCAGAACATCGTCGAGTTCATCAACCGCATCCAGCCTAGACTGGTCAAACGCGTCAAACTCTACACGCGCGACGAGCCGATCCTCGAAGCCTTCGGCGTGCAGGCCGAGATCGACAAGGCGATCAAGCCGCGCGTGTGGCTGAAGTCGGGCGGCTACCTCGTCATCAACCAGACGGAGGCGCTCGTCGCCATCGACGTGAACACGGGCAAGTTCGTCGGGCGCGGCGGCACGCGCCTCGAAGACACGATCACGCGCACGAACCTTGAGGCGGCCGAAGAGATCGCGCGCCAGATACGCCTGCGCGACCTCGGCGGCATCATCGTCCTCGACCTCATCGACATGGAGGACAGGCGTAACCGCAACCGCGTGATGGGCGCGCTGCAAGACGCTCTGCGCGATGACAAGTCGCCGACGAAGGTGCTCTCCTTCAACGATTTCGGCCTCGTCATCATGACCAGAAAGCGCGTCAAGCAGTCGCTCGAACGCACGCTCTGTAGCCCTTGCCAGTACTGTCAGGGCGCGGGGCTGGTCAAGTCGGCGCAGACGATCTGTTACGAAATCCTCGACGAAGCGCGCCGCCTCTCGCGCGGCATGAACGGCGACGGGATCAAACAGACGACCCTGCGCATCAACCCCGAAGTGGCGCGCGCCCTGCGCTCGACCGAGAGCGACGTGCTCACGGAGATCGAAGACTACCTCGGCGCGGTGGACATCACGAGCGACGAGCGCGTCCATCAGGAGCAATTCGACTTCGCTTTCGTTTAAGCGCGTGCGTTCATAATTTGAGAGGCCGGAACCGGGGCAACTTTTACCGGCGTCCGGCCTCTAACTTTCTGCCTTATGAGTGTGAAGCAAAAGTTTTGGAAGGGACTCTTCGTGGCGGGCGGCGCGGGCGTGGCTGCGCTGGCGGCGGTCAACGCCTCAATCGCGCGCGGTGTCCAGACGGAGCCGGAAGACATCTCGCTCGGCGGCGAAGCGCGCGCGTTCGCGTCTGAATACGGGAGCGTCTACTACCGCACGGCGGGCGTGAAGGCGGGCGAACCGCTCGTCTTTTTGCACGACATCGGCGCGGGCGCGTCATCCTTCATGTGGCGCAAAAACTTCGACGCGCTCGCCACGGACTTTCGCGTCTACGCCCCGGATTTCCTCGGCTTCGGACTCTCGGACAAACCCGCGAACGCGCCCTACTCCGCAGACCTCTACGTCGCGCTCATCAGGGACTTTCTCGGCTACGGGTCGCGGCGCGCGCCCGCTCATCTCGTCGCCGGGGGTTTGAGCGCGGCCTTCGCCGTGCGCGTCGCCGACGAGCATCCCGCGCTCGTCAGTTCGCTCACGCTCATCGCCCCGACCGGCGCGGGCGCGTTCGACTCGCGCCCCGACCTGCCCGGCGCGGCCTTCTACGGGCTGCTGCATTCGCCCGTCCTCGGCGAATCGTTCTACAACGCCATGACGAGCGAGCGCAGCCTGCGCGACTACGCGCGCAAGCGACTCTTCTACGACCGGCGCTTCGCCACCGAGAGACTCGTCGCGCACTACTACGCGGCCAGCCACCAGCCCGGCGCGCAGCACGCCGTCGCCGCTTTCCTCTCCGGCTATCTCAACGCCGACACGCGCGAAGCCTTTGCACGCCTCGCGCAGCCCGTCACGCTCGTCTGGGGCAAAGACGACATCACCACGCCCGTCGCACAGGCCGGCGCGCTCTGCCGCCTCAACCCCCACGCGCGCCTCGAAATCTTCAACCAGTGCCGCATGACCCCGCAGACCGAGCACGCCGAAAGATTCAACGACCTTCTCCGCGCCATGCTCCTGACTCGTTCAGCCGCCGCTTAGAGAACTTTGACTCAGGGAAGTTTGAGAAGTCCCGCGAGGGACGATTGATAATTGACCGGCGTTTCACCGCCCGGTCATAATGTGCCGAAACAAACGAAGTCCCGTGAGGATGACTGAATCCAACATTCAATCATCCTCGCGGGACTCGCTTTATTAACGCGGCGGGATTTCCCGACACTCCGGCGCTGGGCTATTATCAACCGTCCCTCCGGGGACGACAATCTTACTTTCCGAATAGCCTTCCGTGACAGTTTGCGTGGCCGCACGAAGCACATGCCGAAACGCTCAGGCGCGTTGACAGTTCTGTATGGTGTGACGTTGTTCGCCAGCGCGTCGCTGCTGTTCTGGGTGCAGCCGATGATGGCGAAGATGCTCTTGCCGCTGTTGGGCGGCACGCCCGCCGTCTGGAACACCTGCATGCTCTTTTTTCAGGCGATGCTGCTCGCGGGCTACGCTTACGCGCTGGCCGTCTCCAAATGGCTGACGCTCGGCGGGCAGGTCGTCGTCCACGCGCTCGTGCTGCTTTCGACCGCGCTCACTTTTCCCATCCTGATTTCGGCAGAGGCCGTCCGCTCCGTGCCGCGCGAGGGCGACCCGTCGCTCTGGCTGTTGTGGAGTTTATTGACGACCGTGGGCTTGCCCTTCTTCGCCGTCTCGACCAACGGGCCGCTGTTGCAAAAGTGGTTCGCCGAGACGCGCGAGGCGTCCGCGCGCGACCCGTATTTTCTCTACGCGGCGAGCAACGCGGGCAGCCTCCTTTCGCTGTTGAGCTACCCTTTACTGGTCGAGCCCAAGCTCACGCTCGGCTGGCAGAGCCGCCTCTGGTCGCTCGGCTACGCGCTGCTCCTCTTGCTGCTCGCGGCCTGCGCGTTCGCGGCGTTGCGGCGTCGGGCGAAGCGCGCCGGGTCTGAACTTCGCGCCGGTGCGTTTGCGGCCGGAGAGTCGCGCGACCGGGTGACGCGCACGGAAACAAACTCGCCGCGCGAAGCCGACGACGCAGCCGAGGTTGAGAATCCCGGCGACGCAGAGGTTGAGAATCCCGGCGATGCAGAGGCGGAGTCTCTCTCGTGGCGTCGTCGCCTGCGGTGGGTCGCGCTCGCCTTCGTGCCGTCGAGTTTGATGCTCGGCGTCACGACTTACTTCTCGACCGACATCGCCTCGCTCCCGCTGCTCTGGGTCGTCCCGCTCTCGCTCTACCTGCTGACGCTCGTCTTCGCTTTCGCGCGGCGGCAAATCTTCAAGCCGCGCACGTTGGCGCGCGTGCTGCCGGGCGTCACGCTCATCTTCGCCCTCGTCTACCTGTCAGGCGCGACGCAGCCCGTCTGGTTGCTCATCTTCTCCCACCTCTTTTTCTTCGTCGTCGCGGCGATGGCCTGCCACGCTCAGTTGGCCGCAGACCGCCCCGGCGTCCGGCATCTCGCGGAGTTCTACTTGCTGTTGAGCGTCGGCGGCGTGCTCGGCGGACTCTTCAACGCGCTCGTCGCGCCCACCCTCTTCAACACGACGCTCGAATACCCGCTCGTCATCGTGCTGGCCTGTCTGCTGCTCCCGCGCAGCGACGCCGACGCCGGTGCCGCGCGCGACACGCCGCGCGAGCGTTGGCTCGACGCGGGCATCCCGGCCGGCGTCGCGCTCCTGACGCTCATGCTCGCGCTCGCCGTCAGTCGTTTCAAGTTCGACTGGGTGCAGAGTCTCGCGCTCGTCGTGGGCGTGCCGCTCATCATCAGTTATCTTTTCAAGAATCGCCCCGTGCGTTTCGCGCTCGCGCTCGGCGCGGTCATGATCGGCAGCGGTTTTCATGTCAACCTCAACCGCCGCACCCTGCTCGCCGAACGCAACTTCTTCGGCACGCTGCGCGTGACCGAGGACGCGGGCGACCGAATGCACTGGCTCTACCACGGCACGACCATCCACGGGCGGCAATCGCTCGCGCTCGACCGCCACTGCGAACCGCTCTCCTACTATCACCGCGAGGGGCCGCTCGGTCAGGTCTTCAAAACTTTCGACGCCAAGCTCGCGAACGCGAACGTCGCCATCGTCGGCCTCGGCACGGGCGCGACCGCCGCCTACACGCGCGCCGGGCAGAGTTGGACGTTCTACGAGATCAACCCCGCCGTGGTCAGCATCGCGCGCGACCCCGCTCTCTTCACCTATCTCTCTTACTGCGCCGCCGCGCCCGTCGAAGTCTCGCTCGGCGACGCGCGCCTGCAACTGCAAAACGCGCCGCCCGCGCACTACACACTCATCGTCCTCGACGCCTTCAGTTCCGACGCCATCCCCATGCACCTGATGACCGTCGAAGCCCTCGACCTTTACCTCTCGAAACTCGCCCCCGGCGGCCTCGTCGTCTTCCACATCTCCAACCGCAGCCTCGACCTGCACCCGGTCGTCGCAGACCTTGCCCGCGCACGCTCCCTCGTCTGCCTCGGTTTCGACGACACGGCGCGCAACCAGCCCGGCGGCAAGGAACCCTCGCAATGGGTCGTCATGGCGCGCCGCGCCGAAGACGTGCAGACGCTCGCCACAGACCCGCGCTGGCAGACGCTCGAAGGCCGCCCCGAACGCCCCGTCTGGACTGACGACTTCTCCAACATCATCACCATCTTCAAATGGCGTTGACGCTCTAACCCGCTACGTTTCGCACGCGCCCTCGCTCGTCTCCGGCTTCAAACTTTCTGCTTGACACGTGCGCCGGGCGCGCATATCTTCCCCGCGGACTTCACGCTCTTGCCTTCAATCGCCGCCGCCAGCGGCTTCAACTTTCTCGCGCCCCCGGCCAGGGGCGCAACCGTTATCAGCCTTTAGACTGCCCGGCTCGCGCAGGATTTGTAAACAAACCTGACCGACCTCTGCGTGACCGAGCCTTACCGCACACGAGGCAACTGTATGCAACTGGATTCATGCTTCCTCAGAATTATCTTGATCATCGCCGCGCCGCTCTTGATCAGCGGCATCGCCTACCTGCTCTATGGCTACTACAAGGGTCGGCGTAAAAAGCGTAACGAATCACCGCTCGCCTACGCCCCCACGGAGGCGCGCTCCTATCTCGATCACCTGTTTGGCGAGTATGCCCTGATTCCCGAGAACAGCATATCCGAGCAGTACAAGAGAGAGGCCGAGGCACTTAAGAATACGAAGATCGAAGCGCTGACGTGGGATCAGTTGCTCAAGCTCGAACTGATTTTGATCGAGATCATGCCCGTCGAGCGGCTGATAAGTAAGGTGTGGGTCACGCGCACACGCTTTCGAGATGCCGCCGGAGCCGTCGTCTATAAGGAATATCTCGGCACTCAACCGCCGTTCCCCAAACTCGGCCCGCCGGTCGCTTCCCCACCCTCTGCCGACGAGGCCGACGCCCTGGTGGTCGCATCTCCGCCCGAAGACTCCTACCCTTACAACATCAGTTTCGAGGAGGAGCGCGCGCTGCGCGGCGACCTCCAGACCATCCTTCAGGACACCTTCTGGCGTTTCCGTATTCGCACGGCATGGGAGGAGCGGCGCAACTGGTTTGCGAAAGCCTTCGTCACCATCTATGTGGTGTTGGTCGGCGTCGGCCTCGGCCTCATCATCGCCCTCATCTACCTGCCGGACAGATGCTCCGACAAACTTCACCCCATGTTCACACTGGTGGCCGTGACGATGATGGGCGCGCTCGGTGGCTTCGTCAGCATGCTCCAACGGCTGCAAAGCCTGCCGAGCGGCGGGCAACGAAACGAGAATTTGATCGAGATGGTGTACGGGCGCGATAGCATCCTGTCGCAGTCTCTCTTGAGCGGCGCATCCTTCTCGCTCGTGCTGTTGTTCATCTTCCTCGGCGGGCTGTTGCGCGGCGGGCTGTTTCCAGACTACCCCGATCAGGACGGCGCGACCTTCATACACCTCCTGCGCACCGTCGCGCTCGACGGGACGCAGTTCGCCAAGCTACTCGTCTGGTCGTTCATCGCCGGATTCGCCGAACGCTTCGTCCCCGACTTTCTCGACCGCTTCACGGCTAAAGAGAAAGCGCGCGACGCAAACGCCGACGCCTAAAGTTCACGCCGGCAAAGGGACGCTGCCGCACGTCGCTTCGCGCGACCCGACTAGTCACTGTTCAGTCGGCGAAGGCGACCGTCAGTTCGCGCAAGGTGGCGGAATCGCTCGCGTCGGCGGCGGTTGATTCGTCGCGGTTGACGTGGTTGTAGAGGATGTCGCGTTGTTGCGGGATGAATCCGGCGGTGCGGATCAGGTAGCGGAGCATCCTCTCGTCGGCTTCGTTGTGCGCGCCCGCGGCCGAGACGACGTTCTCCTCGATCATGATCGATCCCATGTCGTCCGCGCCGAAGCGCAGCACGACCTGACCGAGCCGCAAGCCCTGCGTGAGCCAAGACGATTGGATGTGTTCGATGTTGTCGAGGAAGAGGCGCGAGACGGCGACCATCTTCAAATAGTCGATGCCCGTCGGCTCGTCCTTGATGCGGCGGCCGAGCGCGGTGTTCTCGCGTTGGAACGTCCACGGGATGAAGGCCGTAAATCCCCCGGTCTCGTCTTGCAGATCGCGTATGCGTTCGAGGTGGCGGACGCGGTGCTCCGTGCGGTCGCCGATGCCGAACATCATCGTCGCCGTCGAACGCAGGCCGACGCGGTGCGTGGCGCGCATCACGGCGAGCCACTCGTCGGTCGTGCATTTGGTCGAGACGCGCTTACGTACCTCGTCGTCCAGAATCTCGCCGCCGCCGCCGGGCAGAGATGACAGCCCCGCCGCCTTCAAACGCTCCATGATCTCTTCGTAGGAGAGGCCACTGATGAGGTGTATGTTGTGAACCTCCGGCGGCGAAAAACTGTGCAACTGCATGCGCGGATACTTCGCGTGCAGCGTGCGGAGCAGTTCTTCATACCACTCTATTCGGAAGTCGGGGTGCAGGCCGCCCTGCATCAGGATGCCCGTGCCGCCGAGCGCGATGGTCTCGTCGATCTTCTCGCAAATCTCTTCGACGGTGCGGACGTAGGTGTCGGGCTTGCCCGGCCGCCGGTAGAAGGCGCAGAAGGTGCAGACGACGTTACAGACGTTCGTGTAATTGATGTTGCGATCAATGATGTAGGTGACAATGCCCGACGGGTGTCGTCGCTTGCGAATTTCGTCGGCGGCGACGCCGATGCGCGCGATGTCGTCCGACTCAAGGAGCGCGGCGCAATCCGCAGCGGTCAGACGTTCGCCTGCGAGCGCGCGGTCGAGAATTGGTTGAATGTCAGTCATAGCGTTGATCGGCAGTTATAAAAAATTTGCGACGCGCCTTTTTAACTTCATTATTTCAACTCATTATACGCCACGCGGCGCGCTTTGTTTGAATGTCGGCTCGCGCGGTTTGGACGCCCGCCTACTCGCCGAACATTTTCAAAGGGCGCACGCCCCGTGTGAGCTTGTGCTTGTGCGCGAGTCGGAAAAACAGTTCGAGACCGGCGCGCATCTCTTCGTTCAAGTCGAAGCAGATGTTCTCCTTGAGGTAGGCGCGCAGTTCCGCGCGCGGCAAGCCAAGTTCGCGCTCATACTCCGCGACGATCTCTTCCAGACGCGCCAGCCCCTCGTCGCGCGCGCCCGCGAAATCCGCGCGCCGCACGGCTTGCGCCGCCGACTCGTGCGCCATCCACATCGCGAACACGAAGCCCAGACCCGTGAACTCTCGCCACAGCACGGCCAGATCATGCACGCGCAAATTCTCGCGCGCGAAGGTCATCGCCGGGTCGCCGATGATGAGCGCGGCGTCGTGCTCCGCGAGCATTTCTTCGACATCCGGCGACGCGGGCGCGGTCTGAACTTCGCGCCCCACGAACTCGCGAAAAATGATCTGCACGAGCGCGGCCGAAGTGCGCGAAGACTCGTCGAGCGCGAGCGTCCGCACGTCTTTCAAATCCTCGCGCCTCGTCACCAGCACGACGCTGCGCACGGCGCGCCGCGCGCCCACGCACACGCCGGGGACGACCCGTACCTCCGGTAAGCGTTGATACTCGACGACGGGGACGAGCGCGGCCTCGACCAGACCGCGCGCCAGCATGTCGCCGCAACGCGCCGGGGCTGCGTCCGTCAAGAGCGCCACCTCGCGCGCCCTCTCGCCCCGCGCAAAACTCCAGATGAGCGGCGCGGAGTTCAAATAACTCGAAGCCGCCACGCGCGGCACGCCCTCGTGTTCAATTACCTCTGAAATGGCTCTCACACTCCCGCCGGGTGACACTCGACCCGGCCAAATTCAACTTATCGACAGCAAATGCTAACGCACGCCAACCGACGCCGCAAGAAGTCGTGCGCCCCTCAAACAGGCACCGCGTTGACAGCCCTCGAAAGCTGCCAGTACCATGCAGAAGCGAAGACAGGCAAATGGTGAGTGGTGAATGGTGAATAGAAGAAAGCGGTTTTCTCCATTTACCATTCACCATTCACCATTTACCATTCACGGCTTTTACTCATCACTTTTATGCCCATCTACGACATCAGCGTCGCCATTTCGCCGGAGACGACGCCGACTTATCCGGGCGACCCGGCCATCGAAATCGTCTCATGGGCGGCTATCGCGCGGGGCGACGCCGCCAACGTCACACTGCTGCGCCTCGGCGCGCACACCGCCACGCACCTCGACGCCCCGGCGCATTTCATCGAGCGCGCGCCGCAAGTCTCCGCGTTGCCGCTCGAATTTCTGATCGGGGAGGCGCGCGTGGTCGAACCGGGAGACGAGGTGCAGGCCATTGACGCGAGCCACGTCGCCGCACACGTCCCGCGAGGCACGACGCGCGTGCTCTTCAAAACGCGCAACTCGAATTTCTGGCAGGGCGACGGCAAAACGTTTCGGGAAGACTTTACACATCTCACCCCCGGCGGCGCGCGCGCTCTAAACGAACGCGGCGTGCGACTCGTCGGCATTGATTATCTGTCCATCGAAAAATTCAAGTCGGAAACATTCGAGACGCACACGACGTTACTCTCGGCGGGCGTCGTCATCGTCGAAGGTCTGGACTTGAGCGAGGTGTCTGCGGGCGTCTACGAACTGATCTGCCTGCCTTTGAAAATCGCGGCCGGAAGCGGCGACGGCGCGCCCGCACGCGTCGTCCTGCGCACGTTTGATTAAACCCGGCCTCAGCGGCAGTCGCCTCGCATGGGAAGGAGCGTTCTCTTGGACGTAGTAAATCTCAACGACAAGTTCAGTCTCTTTCAAGACCACTGGCAGCCGAAGATCGCCGGCGAGGTCAACGACGCTTACATCAAGCTGGTCAAGCTCAAGGGCGAATTTCTCTGGCACAAGCACGACGCGGAAGACGAATTGTTTCTCGTCGTCAAAGGGAATCTGACCATCAAATTAAGAGACCGCGATCTCCGACTCGCGGAGGGCGAGTTTGCGATCATCCCCAGAGGCGTCGAGCACATGCCGGTGGCCGACGAAGAAGTCCACGTCATGCTGATCGAGCCGAAGACCACGCTCAACACGGGCGACCGGCAAACAAATCGCACCCTCTCCGAACTCGAACGCATCTGAACGAGCGATGAACGCACGAAACGAGAAACGAAAAACTTTCGCCGCCGAACGCGCCGGGTTCGCGCGGCTCTCCGTCCCGCGACTCATCGAATTATTGTCGGCCGACGACCTGCGCACGCGCTTTCTGGCCGAGATGTGCCTGCGCGACGCGACCAACACCTGACTCAGTTTCCAGCCTGCGGCTCCGCAGGCCGAGCGCAGACGCGCAATCGAAGAGTGGCGCGCGTGGTGGCGCGAACACGGCGCGACGGGTAAAAAACGATGGACACGAAATCAAAACGACATTACGCCGGACGCGACTTGAGCGCTCCGGCAAACGACGCGGCCATCACTAACATGCCGGGTTACAACGAACGCGTGTTCGAGCTCGTCCGCCGCATCCCCGCGGGTCGTGTGATGACGTACGGGCAACTCGCGGAGATTCTCGGCGAAGGATACACGGCGCGCACCGTCGGCTTCGTGATGAACAAGGCCGACGAATCCGTCCCGTGGCATCGCGTCATCAACGCGCAGGGCGCGTGTTCGACGGGGCGCGTGCTGTTGCCGATGAATAAGCAGCAGCGCATGCTCGAAGCCGAAGGCGTCGAGTTCAACGCGCGCGACCGCTGCGACCTCGGCCGCTATCGCTGGACGCCGGAAGAAGCGCGTGATGGCGGCGACGAGGCGAACGGCCGCAACGCGCAGCCGTCGCTCTTCCGCGATTGATAATTCTCAAGCGATTGGTCTCAAGTTTCGCTTCACGACGGGGCATCAACTATGAACAACGACTCTCTCCAGACGCGCGCGCCATACGAGATCAGCGAGCGCACTTACTCGGTCTCGCCGCACATGGTGACGACCGCGTTTGAGTTGCCCGGCTTCCGCGTCAAGCGAAATTTGGGTATCGTGCGCGGCATCGTCGTGCGCTCGCGCAACCTCTTCGTCAACATCGGCGCGGTCGTCAATTCGATGGTCGGCGGCAACATCACCGCGTGGACGAACCTCTGCGAGCAGACGCGCCGCGAGGCGTTCGAGATTATGGTGCAGCACGCCACCGAACTCGGCGCAAACGCCATCATCGGCGCGCGCTACGACGCGACCGAGTTGGGGAGCGGCATCACGGAGGTGCTCGCCTACGGCACGGCCGTCGTCGTCGAATCCAGCGACGGGTCGGGACTCTACAACTCTTGAGCGAAATCCCACTGACGCCCGAACAGTTGAGCCGCTTGCGCGAAGGAATCAGCCGCATCCCTTACGCGCACCTGCTCGGCATCAGTTTTGAAACCGCCACGCGGGGCGCGGCCACCCTGTCCATGAGCGCGCGGCCGGAGTTGGAGCGGTTCGGCGGCATCATGCACGGCGGCGCGCTCGCTTCGCTGGCCGACACGGCCTCCGCCTTCGCCGTCCTCACCACGCTCGAACCCGAAGAACAGACCGTCACCGTCGACCTCACGCTCCACTACCTGCGCCCCGTGACGGAAGGCAAATTAACTGCCCGCGCACGCGTCGTTCGCGCCGGGCGACGCGTCGCCACCGTCTCCATCGAGATTTTCAACGAATCCGGCGCACTTGTCGTGACAGCCCTGACAACCTATCTGAAACTCAACTAAGTCGTTTGTTTGCGCGAATAATCTCACGCGGTGCAAAAACGGAGAGGAGTCTTCCGGCGGGCGAAATGTGTCTTGTAAATATTCATAGACAAAACGTGTTAATTAATGCAAAATATGTTTTGTCTAAGCCGTTTCCAAACGCGGCGACGAGGGTTTCACATCCGCAGTTCCTCTTGAACGAGCCTCATCAGGTCTGTCCGGTCACTAAAGCTCATGCTTTCTCTTTATCAAGCGCTACTTTCCCAACACTCCCGACAGTTGACGCCCATGCGTTGCGCTGATCAGACGATTGCGCAACTGCATCGCTATTTCGAGGACGTGGTGTTGGAAAACAATCTGGCGGCGTTGGTGGTCGAGAGTTTGCCGTTGCAGGTTGAGAGGTCTCCGCGTTCGGCCGAACGCGTCTTGAAAGTCGGGCAGGCGGCGCGTCACGCCTTCTTCTTCCTCGCACCCGACGATGCCTACAACGAGATGCAGTTTCTCGACCTGGTGCGCGACTCGATGCTGCTGGTGCGCGCGCAGGACGGCAACAACGAGCACTTCGTGATCATCGCCGACGCGCGCTTCTCCGCCCTGCTCGTTTCGCTGCGCGGCCAAACGACCGAAGGGTCGGAAACTATTACCGAGAGCGAAGTCATCTGGACGTTTGAGCCCGACATCGTCTACTCGGCTCTGGAATACCTGATGGCGCGCGTCACGGCCGAACGCTTCGAGCAGACCGAAGCCTTCTCGCAGGCCGTTCGCACCTGCATGCCGAAGGCCACTTCGCTGCAACTGACCGTCTCCGTCACGACCAAACTCGCGCGCCTCCTGCAAGAACAGGCCGCGCGCGAGGTCGCCATCAACCGCATCGCATCGGCGATCAGGAGTTCGCTCTCACTGCCGAGCGTCTTGCAGACGACGGTGGACGAAGTCGGGCGCGCGCTCGGCGTGCAACTGAGCGGCCTCCACGTCGAAGGCGAAAACGATCAATCGCCGGTGATGAAGTGCTACTTCCGCGACGGCGAGCCGACCGAAGAAGACCGCGAAGCCCTCGTCAACGATCTCTACGCCTACCACACCCAACTCGCGCGCCGCCTCAAACATTACGTGCTCGACGAGCAGCGCGGGACAAGCGCGCAGACCGACGACGAGACGCGCCCGCTGGCCGTTGTGCCGCTTCTCTATCAGGCGCGCTCGATGGGCGTGCTGCTGGTTTGTTCGGACGACCCGCATCGCATCTGGCAAGAGAACGAACTCCTGCTCCTGCGCACGGTGGCCGATCAGGTGGCCGTCGCCGTCAACCACGCGCGCCTGTTCACGCAGATGCAGCAGTTGGCTCTGACCGACGGTTTGACGGGCTGCGTCAACCGCCGCTCCTTCGAGATGCAGCTTGAGCGCGACCTCAGACTCGCGATCCGCATGCGCCAGCCGGTCTCGCTCATCATGCTCGACATAGACCACTTCAAGCGCGTCAACGACACCTACGGCCACGACGCGGGCGACGCCGCCCTGCGTTTCCTCGCCGACGTGTTGCGCGACGAACTGCGCGGCGTGGACACGGCCGCGCGTTACGGCGGCGAAGAGTTTGCGGTCATCCTCCCGCAGGCCGGACTCGACGGCGCGCTCATCGTCGCAGAGCGTCTGCGCTCGCGTCTGGAGACGACGGAAGTGCCCGGCATCGGCTACATCACCGGCTCGTTCGGCCTCGCCACGTTCCCGCTGCACGCCAACTCGCGCGACGGGCTTGTCGGCTCGGCCGACCGCGCGCTCTACGAAGCCAAACGCGCCGGGCGCAATCGCATCTGCACCCCACCGAGCGAACAGACCGAAGTCAGCGACGAGATGTACGGTGCGCCCGCGGAGATTTCGGCACAGGCCGAGGCCGAGCCGCCGATTCATACGTCCGTCGCCTGAATAAAGGGCAAAGGGTAAAGGGTAAGGGGTAAAGGAGGTTGATTCTTCCTTTACCCCTTACCCTTTACCCTTTGCCCTTATTTCCCTGCCCTTCTCCGTTTGGTTTTGGGGAGAAAGTCGCGCATCATAGGCGCGGCGGGTTCGCCCCGAAGGCTTATGATATTTTGCGTGCGGCCGACCCGGTTTCCCTGTTATGGACGATCTGAAAAAATTCAGCCTCTATTTTCGCCCGTATAAAAAAGAGCTCATCACGGGAGTCGTTTGCATCCTGGCCTCGGTGGTGGTCGGGCTGTTCATCCCGCTGCTCGTCGGTCGCGCCGTGGACGGGCTGCGCTCGGACGTGACGTGGGCGAAACTGACGCGTTACGCGCTCCTCATCCTCGGCGTCAGTCTGGTCAGCGGCACGTTCCTGTTTTTGCAGCGGCGCATCCTGATCGGCATGTCGCGCCACGTCGAGTTCGATCTGCGGCAGGACTTTTACCGCCACCTGCAACAACTCCCGCTCTCTTTCTTTCAGGCCAACCGCACGGGCGATCTGATGGCGCGCGCGACGAACGATCTGGCCGCCGTGCGGCAACTCGCCGGGCCGATGATCATGTACACGCTGCAAACGATCTTCGTCGTCGTGCTCATCCTGCCGTTGATGCTGCGGATCAGCGTGCGCCTGACGCTCCTGCTCTTCGTGACGATGCCGCTCGTCTCCCTGACGGTGAAATACTTCGGCCAGCAGGTACACGTGCGCTTCGAGAAGATTCAGGATTTCTTCGCGCAGATTTCCGCGCGCGCGCAGGAAAATTTTACGGGCGTGCGGGTCGTGCGCGCCTACGCGCAGGAAGAGGCCGAGATCGCGGTCTTCAAAAGTCTCAACCGCGAATACGCCGAGCGCAATCTGGGACTCGTCCGCATCGACGCCGTGATGCGCCCGCTGATGCAATTCCTGATCGGGTTGGGCTTCGTCCTGATTCTCTGGTACGGCGGCGTGCTGGCCGTCCGAGGCCAGATCACGGTCGGGCAGTTCACGGAGTTCAACCTCTATCTCGCGCGCCTCATCTGGCCGCTCATCGCGCTCGGCTACGTCGTCAACCTCTATCAACGCGGCACGGCGAGCCTCAAACGCATGAACAGCGTCTTCGCGATCAAACCGGCCATCGCCGACGCGGAAGGCGTGCGCCCGCAGCCGCAGATCAGGGGGCGCATCGAGTTTCGCAACCTGACGTTCGGCTACAACGAACACTTGCCGCCGGTGCTGCGCGACATCAACCTCGTGATCGAGGCGGGGCAGACCGTCGCCTTCGTCGGGCGCACGGGCACGGGCAAGTCCACGCTGATGAACTTGCTCCCGCGCATGATGGACGCGCCGCACGGCTCGGTCTTGATCGACGACGTGCCGCTCGCCGACTACCCGCTCGCGCAGTTGCGCTCCAGCATCGGCTACGTCCCGCAGGAGACTTTCCTGTTCAGCGAATCGCTCGCCGAAAACATCGCCTTCGGGGTCGAGAGCGCGCAGCGCGCCGAGATCGAATGGGCGGCGGAGATCGCCGGTCTGAGCGAGGACATACGCGGCTTTCCCGAGGGCTTCGACACGCTCGTCGGCGAGCGCGGCATCACGCTCTCCGGCGGGCAGAAGCAGCGCACCGCGATTGCGCGCGCCGTCATGCGCCAGCCGCGCATCCTGATTCTCGACGACGCGCTCTCCAGCGTTGACACCTACACCGAGGAGAAAATCCTCGCGCAACTGCGCGGCGTGATGCGCGAGCGCACGAGTCTCATCGTCTCGCACCGCGTCTCCACCGTGCGCGACGCAGACCTCATCTGCGTGCTCGACGAAGGCCACATCGTCGAACGCGGCACGCACGACGAACTGCTCGCGCGCGGCGGCGAATACGCCGCGCTCTACGAGCGGCAACTTTTGGAAGAAGAATTGGCGGCGAGTTAGATTTTGATTATCGTCGGAATGCGAGCAGCGTCGAGTTGCGACAGCGGAGTTTGGAGTGAAAGCCGATGAATGAAAGTCCGTTCCGGCAAGTGCCGCCCGAAGCGCGGCGGCGCGGGTTGCTGCTCCTCTGGGGCGCGCAACTTCTGTCGCTCGTGCTGCTTTTCTCTCTGACTTACGTCATCCGGCCGGAGGCGAGCGCGGACGGCAATCACACGCTGGCGTGGACGCTCGGCGCAATCGGCTTCTCGACTTTCCTCGTCTCGTTTCTCGTCAGGCGCAAGCTGCTGGCTCAGGCCGCCGAAAAGCGACGCGTCGATCTCGGCACGACCGCCTACGTGCTGGCCTTCGCCATGTGCGAACTGACCGCGCTGCTGGGCTTCGCCGCCTACGTCATCACGGGACTGGCCTACGCGCTCCACTCGTTCATCATCGCGGCGGCGGGGCTGCTGCTCCACTTCCCCGTGCGCGGCGCGCTCGACCGGATCGAAGTGAACGACGCGAGCGCGAATTTAAATAAGACGACTTTATAACCGGCGGAAAATTTTCAAGCATGGCGACAGCGGTTCAAAAATTTCACGAAGAAGAGGCCATCGGCAAAACTTACGACTCGCAGATCGCGCGTCGTCTCTTGCGCTACCTCAGACCCTACCTGCGGCTGCTCGTTCCCGCGCTGCTGCTGACGCTGGCCTTGAACGGGCTGCGCGTGCTGCAACCGAAGTTCACGCAGTACGCGATTGACTGGTACATCGTGCCGTGCCAGCAGGGCGGCGTGCCCTGCCGGCCGGGCGGTTTGATGTGGCTCGCGCTCGCGATGCTCGCCGTGCTGCTCCTGACGTTTCTCTTCTCATACGCGGCGGCCGTCCTGCTCAACACCATCGGCCAGCACGTCATGTACGACCTGCGCGCCGAGCTTTACGAGAAGCTGCAACATCAGGAGGTGGCCTACTTCGACCAACACCCCGTCGGCCGCATCATGACGCGCCTGACTTCCGACGTTGACGCCCTGAACGAACTGTTCACCTCCGGCGTCACGGACGTGCTCGGCGATCTCGCCACGATCTTCATCATCATCGGCATCATGCTGGCGATGGACTGGCGGCTCACGCTCGTCACGCTCGTCACCGTCCCGCTCCTCTTCGCCGCGACCTCGTGGTTTCGCGAGCACGCGCGGCGCGGCTACGATATGGTGCGCACGCGTCTGGCGCGCATCAACTCGTTTTTGCAGGAACACGTGTCGGGCGCGCAGACCGTCCAGATTTTCAACCGCGAGGCGAAGTCGGAGCGCAAGTTCCGCGAACTCAACGACGAATACCGGCGCGCCAACGTCGATACGATCTTTTACTACGCGGTCTTCTTCCCGCTCGTCGATTTCATCGGCGCAATCGGCATCGCACTCATCGTCTGGTACGGCGGCTATCGCGTGATGGGCACGACGCCCGGCGCGCCGCAACTGCTGACGCTCGGCGCGCTCGTCGCCTTCATCCAATACTCGCAGGCTCTCTTTCAACCGATCCGCGACATCTCCGACAAGTACAACGTGCTGCAAGCCGCGATGGTCGCCTCGCACCGCCTCTTCAAAACGCTCGACCTGCCCATCGCCATCCAGACGCCCGCCGCGCCTGTGCGGACGGGGCGCGCGCGCGGTCGCATCGAATTCGAGAACGTCTGGTTCGCTTACAAAGATGAGGACTGGGTGTTGAAAGACGTGTCCTTCGCGGTCGAGCCGGGGCAGGCGGTCGCGCTCGTCGGGCACACGGGGTCGGGCAAGACGACGATCACGAACCTGCTCATGCGCTTCTACGACGTGCAGCGCGGGCGCGTGCTGCTCGACGGCGTGGACGTGCGCGAGTGGGACTTGAGGACGCTGCGCGAAAATTTCGCGGTCGTGTTGCAGGACGTGTTTTTGTTCAGCGGCACGGTCGAGGGCAACATCCGGCTCGGCCGCGGGGAGATGCCGGACGAGCGCGTCGCTTGGGCGGCGCGCGAAGTTCATGCGAACAGCTTCATCGAAAAATTGCCGGAAGGCTTCAAGTCGGAGGTGCGCGAGCGCGGGGCCGGGTTGTCGGTCGGGCAGAAGCAGTTGATCAGTTTCGCGCGCGCGCTGGCCTTCGACCCCGCCCTCCTGATTCTCGACGAGGCGACGAGTTCGATTGACACCGAGACCGAGCAACTCATCCAACAGGCCATCGAACGCGTGATGCTCGACCGCACGGCCATCCTCGTCGCGCACCGCCTCTCCACCATCCAGCGCGCCGACCGCATCGTCGTCCTCCACCACGGCGAAATCCGCGAGCAGGGTTCGCATCAGGAATTGCTCACCCTGCGCGGCCTCTACTGGCGACTCTACAAACACCGGAAACTCTGCGTTCCGGTTCGCCGCCCTCCGTTCGTCTTCGCCCAAACGTTCACGGCTTAGCGGTCGCCGCGCATTTGCAACTGCGCGTCCTCAACGTGGCACACTTGACGACTAACTCTTAACCTCTTCCGTTTGCGTCGGCGGCGTCTTCGGCTGCTTCGCGCGGGCTTTGATAGGCGTCAGCGATTCCAGCGACTGGTAAATCTGAAGATACATCTGCGTCTCGCGCGGGATCAGCGTGCGCCATGCCGTGCCGCCGCGACGGATGTAACCGGCGAGTTTCGCCGGGTTGGAATTATAACCGGCGGCGATCAAGTCGGAGGGCGTGGCGATGCCGCTCGCGAGCGCGCCGTTGATGGTCTCGTTGAGCAGGAGGTCGCTCCACGTGTCACGGATGTAGAGCAACATCGCTTCGAGGGCGTTGCCGTGGTTGCGCATGCCGAGCACGAAATCGGGGTTGAGGCCGACGGCCGGATAACGCTGCCTGAGCATCTGGTAAGTCCACGGGATCATCTGCACCATGCCGCCCGCCCCGGCCGTGCTCACCGAGTAGCGGTAGGTGTCGAGTTCGTTCAGCGCGTAGAGCGCGTAGACCTCGTTGAAGACCGCGAGGCGCGACTCCTTGCGGAAGCGGTCGTGATCGACGTGCTCGACGAGACACAGGCGTTCGGCCATGTCCAACACTTCGGGCGTCATGTGATGCCCTTTGTCTTTGAGCCGCTTGGCGGCCAAGTCGACCATCGTGCGGACGTAGTGTTGACCGTTCTTGACGAGTTCGGGCGTGAGTAGCGCGGGGTGCGCGGAGGTGTAATAGGCCGTCTCGCGATACCTGCCGAACTTCTCAATCGGGTATTCGACGAGCAGCGGCGCGAGTTGCCGCCCCGTCAGATCGGAGACGGCGACGGCGGTGTTGACGTAATTGGAGCGCACGATACGCACGCGCAGGAAGCCGCCGAGCGAAGAGGCGACCGTCATCTCGTTGTCTTTTTTGAGAAACACTTCCTTCGCCAGCGTCAGCAAATGTATCTGCGACGAATCGTGGTCGAGCGCGGCGATGGTCACGAAATTCAGGTTGGGCGTCTGCCCTAAAGCGGTCGGCGTGATGCGCGTCTTGAAGATGCGTTGCGATTCGAGGATGCGTGCGCGCACCTTCTCCGGGCTGATCGGCGTCGCGGGCTTCAACGCGATGGCGGGCACGAAGGCCGGAGTTGCCAGCGACGGCACGACGGCGGGCTGCTGCTGCCGCGCGGGGGTCGTGCCGTTCGGTGCGCCCGGCGAGACTCCTCCTCCTCCTCCTCCTGCGGCGGGCGTCTGCTGTGGCCGCGCCGTCGGAACGTTGACGGGGGCGGCCACGTTCGGCGCGGGCTGCCCGGGGGACTGCCGCTGCGTTTCCTGCGCGGGCGCGCTCACGACGCTACGCGGGCGGCTGAACTGAGCCGGGGTCGGAGACTGAGATTCCGTCTGCGCATTCGCGGGGGCGAAGGCAGACACTAGGAGCAACAGGACGGCAACTGTTTTCATTCTTTTGTAAAATCCTTCGAGCTGTAGTGGCGGTGCATCTCTAGCGGGAGCTAGACCTTGCTAAGATTCCCCTGCGAGGCTCATGGTTGTCAAATGAGTTTCAAGTTTCAGGTTGCAAATGGCAGGGCTTCAAGTTTCAGGTTTCAAGTTAAAGAACGAAGAATGTTCAGACTTGAAACTTGAAACCTGAAACTTGAAACCTAAATCGAGGCGGCCGAGGCCGCGAGGTTGCGGGGCGCGCCCGGACTGTGCATGAGGCGGAAACGCGTGGCGAGCAACCGCCCCGCGCTCATGCCGAGGCTCGTGTCGAGTTCCCACAACGCTTCCGCGAGGGCGTCGGCCGAAACGCGCTCGAAGACGGGTCGGAGTTCGGCGGCGACCGCGTCCATGCCTTCGATGAGAATTAGTTCGAGTTCGCGCCCGCCCTGCGTGCGCCGCCGCGCGTGTTCGAGCAGACGCTTGCGCGCGTCGTCCTGTATCTTCCCCGTCGCGACGAGCACGAGGTGCGCGCTTTCGACACGGGCGTGCTCGTCGAGCGCGCGGCGCGCCTGCGCGGTCGTCCAATCGCCCTCGTGCAGGAGGAAGAGGAACGCTTCGCCGCAGACGTTCGCCATCAGGCGCGCCTCGCCGTGCGCCCCGGTCGAACGCGCGGCGATCTGTTTGTCGGGGACGCCGAGTTTGGAAATGAGCGCGCGCAGGTGCGTGGCGAGCCACGCGCCGTCTTGCAGCAGCGTCGCGGTCAAAGAGGTCGGCACGGTCACTTCTTCGGCGCGCTCGTCGGCGATGGCCGCGCCGCATTCGTTGCAGACGGCGTTGCTGCCGCTCAGGACGGAGAAGGCGTCGGGCGACGGCAGACGAAACAGCGCGCGCCCGTCCTTGCGGCAACTGACCAGAATCTCGCGCTTCAACAAACCCACTTCCGCGAGCCGGTTGAGCAAAGCATCAGGCACGCTCTCGACGCCGGTCGCCAGCGTCGCCGCGCGCCCCTCGCTGTGCGCCTCGCGCAGGCGGCGCAGGAAATTGCGCGCCTGCGAATCTTCGAGCATGCCCGAAGTGCGCAACCACCCCTCGACCATCTCGCCGCGCGCGCCCGTGGGCGTCGCGTTCACGTCGGCCGCGAAGCGTTGAAAACTGTCGGCTATGCGCGGCGCGCTCGTCTCCCATTCCAAGGTGACAAATGCGCCCGGCGCACCCGGCGATGCGCCGTTGCCATCCGGCGCGCCGGTTCCGCCGGCGCCCCGCGCGGCGTCGAGCGACTCGCGTATGCTGCGACAAAAGGCGTCGAGCTTTTCGAGCGGGTCGGCCGTCCCGCTTTCGTAGACGATCCCGGCGCGCACGCCTTCGCCCGCCGCGTCGCCGAACAGCAGGAAGTGCGCGTAGTCTTCCACGCAGAAAAGATCGCCGCGCACGTAAGCCGCTTCCGGCTCCGCGTCCGTGCGCGCCGCGAGCGCGCTCTCCAACGCGCGCGCATGCTCCGCTCCCGCCAGCGCCGTCCCGTACAAATGCAGTCGCGCCGAACGAATCAACGGCACGAACCCTTGCTCCTGCAAACTTTCCAGCAGCGACGTGCGCGTCCGGCCGTCAACCGCGTAATTAAGACTTTTGCTTTCGGTGAATAACATAGTCCGCGCCCTCTCTCGCGCCGCCGCATGCTATCACGAACGCGCAAAAATATATCCACCTTCTTCCGCCCCAAACGCGTAAATTGTTGTCCCGCCGGAATTACGGGCGCATGGTCTCTACACACATCGTTCAGGTTGAACCAATTCGCGCTTGAGTTCATGGTTAGTTTTAGTCCACCGGACGATTTGCGACCATGCCCTGTCACGAAACAGTCACATTGCCTCTTGTTTCAATCATGTTGCGACTGTAAGATGTTTTGGCTGCACAAAATGCAGCGTACCACCTTCTACCCCTAGAAGTTTCCAAAAGCAATTGTGGATTTTGTATAAGGAGCAAGAAGCCCCCGTTCTATGTCTGTAAAAACCCCGTTCCCCCGCGCGCTCGCCGCCTGTTTCGCCCTCTGCCTCTTCGCCTTCAGTGCGGTCGCACAGAGTGATTTGTCCCGCCCGCGTCAGGTCGCACAAACCACACAGCCCGACGGTTCGCACCGGCTGGAGACCGACGTGTTCCTCGTCTCCGAAGCGCCCATCAGCGCACGCACCGAAATCGAACTCGTCAAGCCGCGGCTCATCGCCCCCCGCCTGTTTGAATTCAATCGGATGATGATGTCCGCGATTGACCTGCGCATCGGCGCGCCTTACGTCTACGGCACGCAGGGGCCTCGCGTCTTCGACTGTTCCGGTTTCGTGTGGAGCGTCTTCCAGTCGGCGGGCGTCAACTTCGAGCGCGGCAGCGCGCGCGACTTCTGGGTGAATTTCAACCCCGTCGGCGAGGATGAGAAGTACAAATTCGGCACGCTCGTCTTCTTCAACAATCTCAAGCATGTCGGCATCGTCGCCGACGAGAACGGCTTCTATCACGCTTCGACGAGTCAGGGCGTCACCTACTCGTCCTTCAGCGGATATTGGGGCAGCCGCATCACGGGCTTCCGCCGCGTCCCGCTCCCCGCCTCGACTCTGGCCGATTAAGTTTAAGGTTGCTCCTTAAAAATGACAGGCCGACGATCCGGTTAATTCCGGATCGCCGGCCTGTTAAATTTTATGTGCCGCCGGCCGCGCCGAAAACTTCCGCGCGGCGTGTGCCTTAATTACTTCACGACGCTGCCGAGGAAACCGGCGCGGTGCTCGCTCTCTTCGCGCCGCTCCCACACGGCGATGATCTTCTCAATCGCCACGTAGCAGAGCGTCCCCTCCGTATCCTTCAAGTGCAGCACGCCGCCCTCGACTCTGACCACCTCGCCGTGCAAACTCGACACGCCGCCGCAAAAGACATCCAACTCTTGCCCCACCATCTTCGACAGAAAATCCTGCATCTTCTTTCCTCTCCCATCTCGTAAATCATGAATCGTGAATCGAGAAAAACCGTCTTCTTCTATTCACGATTCACGATTTACTTCTTCTCTTGTTTCCACTCCCAAATTTTTTCGCTGCCGTGTTCGTCCGTGACCACTTTCTTTTCCACCTCGCGGAAGGTGATTTGAAAAAGTGGGAGGACGGTTTCGTCGTCTTGCTGTTGCCGCTCGAATTTCAGCACGTCGTAATAGACGCAACGCGGGCGATCCGGGTACGTGCGACACACTTCGGGGCGCGCGTGATAGATCGTGCAGCCGCGCGTTTCGGGGTCGAGAAACTGGCAGGCCTCGCCGAGAATCGGGTCGGGCGTGCGCTTGAGCACGCGCTCCTTGCCGTCCCACATCTTCGTGTAACGCTTCGCGGCCTTTTCCGGCGTCACCCCGAAGTGCTTTGCCAGACGGTTCAGATCGCGCTTCGACACCTGTATGCGCTCGTACAACCCGCAGCAGTAAGCCGGACACTTCGAACAATCGAAAAAAACGCGCTTCTGCTCGTCCGTGATTTTCTTCCCCATGCCCACACCTTGCAGGGTTTCAAGTTTCAGGTTTCAGGTTAACTGCTAAAACTTAAAACCTGAAACTTGAAACCTGAAACTCCTATTCACCTTCTTTCCGATTTCTCGTATTCCGACAATAGCAAATTCATCAACTCGCCGCGCCGTTCGTAGAGTCGTTTGAGTTGGCGCGGCTCGTGGCGCGCCAGCGCGTAGGCCGTGATGACCGGCAAGGCGATGGTCGAGTCAACATAACACACAACGGCGTCGGGCAAACGATCCGGATCAACCTTCCCCCACGAGACGGCTTCGCCGGGCGTCGCGCCGGAGAGCCCGCCCGTGTCCGGGCGCGCGTCCGTGACTTGTAGAAAGAAGTCGTGGCCGCGCTCGTCAATGCCGAGCACCTCTTGAATCTGCGGCTCGGTTTGCAGCATGAAATTTTTGGGCGAGCCGCCGCCGAGAATGAAGACCGCGCTTTTGCCCCCATGTTTGCGCCCGCGGTCGCCTTTGCCGTGGATTGCGCCGCGCTTGGCGGCGAGTACGATGGCGGCGGTCTCGTTCACGTCGAGCGACGGGTCGAAGGCGAGCAGGTTGCCCTGCAAAGCCTTCGCCGCCACGTTCATGCCGATGGAGGAATCGCCCGGCGAAGAGGTGTAGAGGGGCACGCCGAACTCGTAGGCGGCGGCGAGCAGAGATTTATACTCCAACCCGAGTTTGCGCTCGCGCTCGCGCACGTAACGGCCGCAGAGATAATGAAACTCCGCCGTGGACATCGCCCGCTGAAACTCTTCGCCCTCGATGACGCGGCGGAAGAACTCGTCCGTGTCGAGCAGCACCGAGTAGTCGAAGAAGATGTCGTAGATTCTCACCACCTCTTCGTCGCGCAGCGTGATGTCCGAAGTGCTCGTGTTGCCCTGGTGCAGCGAGAGGCCGATGCCGAAGTGCGTGTCGTGGTAAAGGTTCGCGCCCGTGGTGATGATCCAGTCGATGAAGCCGGCGCGCATCAGAGGGATGAGCGCGGAGATGCCGAGACCGGCGGGCGTGAGCGCGCCCGTGATCGAGACGCCGACCGTCACATCCGGCTCAAGCATCTTCTGCGTGAACAACCGGCACGCCTCGCGCAAACGCGCCGCGTTGTAAGCCAGAAACGTCTCGTCAACCAAATCCGCGAGCGCGATGTCGCCCGTGATGGGCTTGGGGTCGATGCGCCGCCCACGCAGGAATTTACTCTTCTTTTTCGCCATGCCGACAATATAAAGGATGAGGACGTAAGGGACAAAGGATGGAGTCATTTCTTCATTGATTCAATGAGGAAATGAGGAAATGAGGAAATGAATCAATCTCTTCTTATTCTGTCTCTGCCGCTTTCGCTTCCGCGCGGCGCAGCCGCAGGCGTGCGATGCGGCGTTCGTCGGCTTCGAGCACTTCCACGTCGAGGCCGCGGAAGGTGAGCCGCTCCCCGGCGCGCGGGACGTAGCCGAGTTCGCTGATGACGAGACCGGCGATGGTCGTCGCGTCGTCGTCTTCTTCGATCTCGAAATCGAAGAGTCTTTCGATCTTGTCCACCTCGGTCGAGCCGAGCGCGTCGTAATAGCCGTCGTGCGCCTCTATGATCTCGACCACCTCTTCGCGCTCGGTGTCTTCATCCTCGATCTCGCCGACGATCTCCTCCAGTATGTCTTCGACCGTCACCAGCCCGGCGACGCCGCCGTATTCGTCAATCACCATCGCGAGTTGCGCGTGCTGCTTTTGCATCTCTTCGAGCAACTCGGCGACGGGCTTCGTGGCGGGCACAAACAGCGTGGGACGGATGAGCGTCTGGATCGAACCGTCTTCACTTCCCTCAGCCCAGCATTGCAACAGGTCGCGGACGTAGATGATGCCCTCGATGTTATCGACCTGATCGCGATAGACCGGCAGGCGCGAATATTTCGACTCGACCACGCAGTCGCGCGCCTCGCGCACCGTCGCCGTGACCGGCAACGCGACGATCTCCGTGCGTGGCGTCATCACCTCGTTGACGCTGGTGTCGCCAAACTCGATGATCGAATGGATGAGTTCGCCCTCTTCCTCTTCGAGAATGCCCTCTTCCTCGCCCACGTCAATCAACGCCTGCAAGTCGTCGCCGTTGTCGTCTTCCTCCTCGGCCCCGAGGCCCGTCTCCGTCAGGTGTTCGCTGCGGCGCGGGCGGTCGAAAGATTTGTGCCACGCGAAAGCGACGAGCGATAGCGGGCGGTAGAACGGGCGCAGGATCGGCAACAGCCTGACCAGTGTCGCCTCCGGGTTGCGCGACGCGACGAGGCGCGGGATCAACTGCCGCGCCACCGCCGTCAGCCCAACGCCCGCGACGATGGCGATCAACAGAAAGGCGGCGTGCGAATACCCGCCCGGCGCGGGCGAGCTTTCAATCAAACGGGATGTGACGGAAGCGACGAGGACGGAGGTGGCGACGACCAGAATCAGGATGGTGACGGTGAGCGTGAAACGAAAGCGCGAGCGGTTTTCCAGAATCTCCGTGAGGAACGACGTGGCGGCCGTCGGCGGTTCATCCTCGGCTTCCCCGATCAGGCGACGCAATCCCACGTCGCTCAGTTCGCCGAACGCCATATCAATCAACGCCACAAACGTCAGCGCGACCAGCAGCAGACACGTGATTCCTATCTCAATTTCCATAACAGTCTCGTGAATTGTAAATCGCGAATCGTGAATAGAGAAAGCCCGTTTTTCCATTCACGATTCACGATTCGCGATTCACTAAATCATATCCCCAACCGGCGTCGCAGACGGAGTTCCAACGCGTTCATCTCCCCGCCGTCCCGCTCGTGGTCGTAGCCGCACAGGTGCAGCACCCCGTGCAAAATCAACTGCGCCACTTCCCTCTCAAAACTCAACCCGTGCTCCGCCGCCTGCGCCCCCGCGCGCTCCACCGAGATCACCACGTCACCCAGAGTCGCCCCGGCCGCACGCTCAAACTCATCCTGCCCCGCCGGAAACGACAACACATCCGTCGTCCCCCTCTTCCCACGCCAACGCCGGTTCAACTCCCTCATCGCCCGATCCGACACGAACACAATCGCCACCCCCGCGCCCTCCGCGGGCACAACTTTCAAAACCTTCCCCGCAAACGCCTCCCAACGCCCGCAATCCATCGGCAACTTGCGCTGGCGGTTGACAACTTCAATCATAAAAGCCGTGAATCGTGAATCGTCAATCGTGAATGGAAAAAGCGGTTTTTAACTATTCACGATTGACGATTCACGATTTACCAGTTCATAAGCCGCTCTTGCTGGCGTGGCTTTCGTAAGCCTTGATGATCATCTGAACGAGGCGGTGGCGGACGACATCGCGGTCGGTGAAGTAGACGAACTCGATACCTTCGACGCCGGAGAGGACGCGTTCGGCTTCGACGAGGCCGCTGCGGCGTCCCGTGGGGAGGTCGATCTGCGTCACGTCGCCGGTGATGACAGCCTTCGAGCCGAAGCCGATGCGCGTGAGGAACATTTTCATCTGTTCGCCCGTGGTGTTTTGCGCTTCGTCGAGGATGATGAAGGCGTCGGCGAGCGTGCGCCCGCGCATGAAGGCCAGCGGCGCGACTTCGATGACGCGCTTCTCCAAGAGTTTCGTCACGCGCTCGGCGTCGATCAAATCGAAGAGGGCGTCGTAGAGCGGGCGCAGGTAAGGGTCAACTTTGTCCTGCAAGTCGCCGGGCAGGAAGCCCAGTTTCTCGCCCGCTTCGACGGCGGGGCGCGCCAGCACGATGCGGCTCACCTGCTTCTGCATGAGAGCCTGCACGGCCATCGCGACGGCCAGATAAGTTTTGCCCGTACCGGCCACGCCGACGCCGAAGACGACATCTTTGTTTTGGATGGCTTCGATGTAGTGACGCTGGTTGGCCGACTTGGGCGCGACCTGTTTTTTGCCCGCCGGGTTGAAGCGCGCCTTGGTGAAGTAGTCGCGCAGGGAGTAGGCGCGGTCTTCGGCGATCTGGGCGAAGGCTTCGCGCAGTTCTTTGTCGGTGAAGGTCTTGCCTTCCGCAAAGAGCGCGGTGAAGTCTTCGAGGATGCGTTCGACGGTGGCGACATCTTTCGGGTCGCCGTCGACGGTTAAGTCCTGTCCGCGCGCGTCAACGCGCACGTCAAGCAGTGATTCCAGATATTTGATGTTCTGGTCGTGGACGCCAAAAAGCGTTTCGATTCCTCGCGGCGGTAGTTCTATCTTCTTCAAGTGAGCGTGCTATCTCCTTCGCATGGGCGGCGGTTCGTGCCACAGGGGTAGGGCGGGGGTGCGGGTGAGCGATCTTGGTTCTGCATGTTGCAGGGAAAACGCTACTACATGCCCCAAAATGTGTCAACGAAGACGGGCCACTACCCGCCCCCGCCCGCGACACCTCGCCTTGACACAAACGCCCTCGATACCTATACTTTGCCCTTTGCGCTCACGGTCAAATCGTTGCCTGTGGCGGCGCGAGTGGAATAGAACATCAGTTTTTTAGATTACCGACGGAGTTTCAGAAGATGCCCAATCATAAATCAGCCGAGAAGCGCATGCGCCAGAACGAGCGTCGCAAAGGAATCAACCGCAGCAACCGCACGCGCCTGCGCACCGAAATCAAGAAACTGCGCGCCGCCATCACCGGCGAAGACGCGGGCGCGCTCCAGACCGCGCTGTCGCAGACGATTTCCACCATCGACAAGTCGGTGCAGAAGGGCGTCTTGCACCGCAACGCTGCCGCCCGTTACAAGTCGCGCCTGACGGCGCGGGTCAATCAAGCGGGCGCGAAGTAAAGTTTCACGCAACTTTGAAGCAGCGGGGCATAAAGGCAAAGAAATGGAGGTTGGAGATGAATGTCGAAAGCGAGACGCGGCCGCGTTACCTGAGCGACCGTGACCTCGAAGAACTGGTCGAGAGTTTCGAGTCGTGCGCTCTGCCGCCCGCGGAATTTGACCACGGCGCGCATCTGGCGGTCGCCCTCTGGTATCTCTCGCGTTGTCCCTGCGCCGCGACGGCGGCCGCGCACATGCGCGAAGGGCTGCATCGCTTTGCCGCGCACAACAACGCGCAGGGAAACTATAACGAAACCCTGACGCTCTTCTGGATCAAACTCGTTCGCCGCTTTCTCGCTCAGGCGGACGCCGCGCGCCCCCTCGCCGAACGCGCCAACGAACTGCTCGCGACTTACAACAATTCAAAAGTCGCCTTCGAGTATTACAGCCGCGCGCGGGTGCAAACGCCGGAGGCGAAAGCGTCTTGGGTCGAACCCGACTTGAAGCCTTTGGATTTTTGAGCGCGGGCGCGAAGCGGCGGCCGACGGCGGGCGCGTTAGCTCGACAGTTCGCAGATGAGCAGTTCGAGTTGGAGGCGCGGGCCACGAGGAGCACTTCCTCCCAGCGAGGTTTTGATGGCGAGGTCGGTCGCGGCGATGCGCGAGATGCGACGCGCGAGATCGGCCGAGTCGGTGCGGCGGGCGGTGGCGAGAAAGTCTTCGCGCTTACTGAAGGGCATGGGGACGAGGCGGAAGACTTCCTCCTTCGGCCTGCCCGTCGTCATCAACTCTTTGGCGAGCGCGAGCCGGTGGTAGTTGCTCGCGATCAGCCCGAGCAGCATCACGGGTTCGGCGTCGTCGTCGAGCAGGCGGCGCAGGGTTCTGAGCGCGCCCTTGCGGTCTTTCGCGATCAGGTGATCCGTCAACTCGAAATTCGACAACTCGCGCGAGCGGCCGACGAGCGCGTCCACGTCGTCCATCGTGATGCGGCCGCCGGGCAGCGCGGCGGTCGCCAGTTTGTCCAACTCGTTCGCGAGGCGGCGGACGCTCGTCCCCACGAGCGCGACGATCTGCCGCAGCGTGCGCTCGTCGGCTTCGGCCTTCAACTTCTTCAGGTGATCGCGCGCCCACGCGGCCAGTTCGCCGTCGGGGAGCGGCGCGAACTCGACGCTCACGCAAGCGTCCAGCAGCGTCTTCGACAGCTTGCGCCGCTTGTCGAGATCGTCCGCGACGAAGATCACGACGGAACTCTCGGCGGGGCGCGCGAGGTAGCGCAGGAGCGCGCCCTCGTCCGCCTCGCGCAGCTTGCCGAAGTCCGTGATGCGCACGACGCGCCGCGACGCCATCATCGGGAGTTGTTCGGCGGCGGCAATCGCCTGTTGCACGTCAACGGCGGCGAGGCTGAAACTCGCTTCGTTGAAATCGCGCAAGCCCGCGCCGCGCAGGGCTTCCTCCGCGATCTTGCGCGCCGCCGCGTCGCGCAAATAATCCTCCGCGCCAAACAACAGGTAGAGCGGCGCGATGCGCTTCGCCTTCAACTCACCCCACAATTTTTCGCGCGTCAGCACACTCATTTTTTCTTCTCTTCGTTGACGCCGAAGCCGTGGACGAGAGTTGAGACGAGCGATTCGGCGAAGTTGCGCGCGATGCGCTGCACGGCCGGGTCTTCCTCGTTGAAGAAGGTGCGCGGGTCGCTCGTAAACTCGTACTCGCCGCGAAAGACGTAATTCTGATTGTCGTAGAGCACGCGGTTCTGCACCTGATCGCGCACCGTCACCGCGCCCACCACCGTCACCTCGAAGACGCGCGAGCGGCCGCGCTCGTCCAGCAGCACGCCGGAAAAGGTGAAGCTGCGGATAACGCCGTCAACCACGGCGTCCGCGCCCTCCGTCTCGCTCTGCACGCGCAGGCCGTGGCCGCGCCGGATGATCTCGTTCGCGACGGCCTCCGTAAAACGCGCCTCGATCTTGTAGCGCAACGCCTGATTCTGAAAGGGCGCGACGGCTACCGTGCGCACATGCGTCGGCAGCCCGCTCTTCGTCACGGGCTTGTAGCATTCCGTGAAGCCCGACGCGCACAGCAGCAAAACCAGCAGCGACGCCCCGCGCCCCGCCCTCTTCGCAAACGTCATTTTCGACACTTCCCCTCTCTCCCCACACGTCAAACGCGAACGCCGCGCGATACGATAAGCAGTATAAAGCCGTAAATCGTGAATCGTAAATCGTGAATAGATCAAAGCAGTTTCTATTCACGATTCATGGTTTTTATGGCGTCCGCGACGCGGGCGGTCTCGACGGCGGCGCGCACGTCATGGACGCGGACTATATTTGCGCCGCCGAGAATCGCCGCCGTCACCGAGGCCATCGTGCCGTGCAGGCGTCGTTCGGGCGGCGCGTCGCCGAGCAGACGCCCGATGAAGGATTTGCGCGACGTGCCGACGAGCAGCGGAAATCCGTCGAACTCCGCGGCGAGCACGTCGAGCTTGGCGAGCAATTCGAGGTTCTGCTGCTGGCTCTTGCCGAACCCGATGCCGGGGTCAATCGCAATCTGCGCGCGCGCAACGCCGCGCCTCTCGGCTAGGGCGATGCTCCGGCGCAGGCTCTCCGACACTTCCGGCATGATGTTGGCGGCGGGCGGCAGGCTATGCAGCGTCGCGGGCGTGCCGCGCGAGTGCATGAGCACGAGACCCGCGCCCGTGCGCGCCGCTTCGTCCGCGACGCGCTCGTCGAAACGGAGGGCGGAGATGTCGTTGACGATCTCAGCCCCGGCGTCGAGAGCGGCGCGCGCCACTTCCGCTTTCGTCGTGTCGACGGAGATGATGGCCTGGGGAAGTTGCGCGCGGAGGCGTTCGACGACGGGCACGATCCGCCGCAACTCTTCTTCAGTCGTGACGTGTGCGCCGCCCGGCCGGGTCGATTCGCCGCCGATGTCGATGATGTCCGCGCCGTCCGTGAGCATCTCGGCGGCGCGTGCGGCGGCGCGTTCGAGGTCGAAGAACTGACCGCCGTCGCTGAAACTGTCGGGCGTCACGTTCAAGACGCCCATGACGAGCGTGTGCCCGCCGACGGCGAGCGTGCGGCGTGCGAGTTTCCATTCGCGTGGTCGTGTCATGGGGAAATTTTAGGGCGGCGCGCCCTTCGTCTCAAAGGGCGAATCAATACCGGCTTGCCCGAAGCGAAAAGTGGTAAGGCACAAAGCGAAAGGGGAAGAGGGTTGAATCCCCTTCCCCTTTAACCCTTTACCTTTAACCTTCCCTACGCCGTGGCCGGGCCGGTAATGGGCGGCAGGATCGGCTTGAGCGGAGTTGACGAAGGCTCTTTCAATTGCGGACGCTCCTCGTCGTCTTTCGACGCCGGCGGCTGTTCTTCGTCGAGCGGCAGTCCCGCCACGATGCGACGAATCTGCACGCCGTCGAGCGACTCGCGTTCGAGCAGCGTCTCGGAGAGCCGGATCATCGTTTCGCGGTTCTCGGTGATGATGTTGCGCGCGCGCTCGTACTGGTCGGAGACGATCTTTCTCACTTCCTGATCGATCTTGATCGCCGTGTCTTCCGAGAAATCGCGGTGCTGCGAAATCTCGCGGCCGAGGAAAATCTGCTCCTCTTTCTTGCCGTAGGTCAGCGGGCCGAGGTCGGACATGCCGTACTCGCAGACCATCGCGCGGGCGAGTTCCGTCGCGCGCTCGATGTCGTTCGACGCGCCCGTCGTGATGTCGTTCAGGAAAATCTCTTCCGCCAGTCGTCCGCCCATCATGATCGCGATCTGGCCGAGCAGGTACTCTTTGGTCGCGCTGTAGCGGTCGCCTTCCGGCAACTGCTGCGTGAGGCCGAGAGCCATGCCACGCGGGATGATCGTGACCTTGTGCACGGGGTCTGCGCTCGGCACTTTGAGGCCGACGAGCGTGTGCCCCGCTTCGTGATAGGCCGTGATGCGCTTCTCCTCGTTGGAGATGACCATGCTCTTGCGCTCCGCGCCCATCAGCACCTTGTCCTTCGCCAACTCGAAGTCGTTCTGCATGACGATCTTCTTGTTGTAGCGCGCCGCGTTCAGCGCGGCCTCGTTGACGAGGTTGGCGAGGTCTGCGCCGGTGAAGCCCGGTGTGCCGCGCGCGAGGATGCTGATGTCAACGTCTTCGCCGAGCGGAATCTTGCGCGTGTGAACTTTGAGGATGCCTTCGCGCCCGCGCACGTCGGGCCGCGAGACGACGACGCGGCGGTCGAAGCGTCCGGGTCGGAGCAGGGCGGGATCGAGCACGTCCGGCCGGTTGGTCGAAGCCATCAGGATCACGCCGTCGTTCGATTCAAACCCGTCCATCTCGACGAGCAACTGGTTCAAAGTCTGTTCGCGCTCGTCGTGGCCGCCGCCGAGTCCCGCGCCCCTGTGGCGACCCACGGCGTCGATCTCGTCGATGAAGATGATGCAGGGCGCGTTCTTCTTGCCCTGCTCGAACAAATCGCGCACGCGCGATGCGCCGACGCCGACGAACATCTCGACGAAGTCGGAACCGGAGATCGAGAAGAACGGCACGTTGGCCTCGCCCGCGACGGCGCGCGCCAGCAGGGTTTTACCCGTTCCCGGCGGCCCCATCATCAGGACGCCCTTCGGGATGCGCCCGCCGAGCTTTTGAAACTTCTGCGGCTCTTTGAGGAACTCGATGATCTCCTGCAACTCCTCTTTCGCCTCTTCGACGCCCGCCACGTCTTTGAACGTGACGCGCTTCTGCTGGTTGTTCAGCAACTTGGCGCGCGACTTGCCGAACGAGAGCGCCTTGTTGCCGCCCGCCTGCATCTGCCGGAGCATGAAAATCCAGATGCCCATGAAGAGCAGGATCGGAGCCCACGTCAGCAGCAAGCCCCAGAGCATGCTGTTGCCGCTCGACAGGTCTTCGACCTTCGCGACGTAAGGGTTGCCGTTCTCGTCGAGTTTGGTCGCGGCGTCCATCAGGCTGCTCTGCTGCTCCGGGTTCGACAGGTCGGCGCGCAGTTGCCCGTCCTTCGAGTCGGTCGCCAACGCCTCGCTCTGCTTGATGGTCAGGTTTTTGATTTCGTGCTTGTTGATCTTGGACTTCAGCGTGCTCAGGTCGATCTTGGCGGGGCCGCCCTGCCTGCCCGCGAAAGCCTGATAAAGCACCACCGCGCCCACAAGAATGAGCACCCAAAAGATTATTTGTCTGGCTGTTGAACTCAATTCCGTATTGCCTCCGACGCCGATCATAACCCAGAAGGGCGTCTGTTGTCGCTTCCGCGCGCTCCCCGCGCCCGTGCGTCTCCGCCGCCGGGAAAGAAAACGCGCCTGCTGGCGCGCGGGAGTCCGGCTTTATCAAAGCTCTCTTAAGATGCCCGTGGCGGGCGGCGCGTTGTGCCCGCAAACCGTGCGCCCGCATGCGGAAACCGTTGCGCTTTGGTGACAAAAAACCCCGTCAGGCAGGTCGCGCCAGATAGGGCAAATTCCGCCAACGCTCGTTCATTCCCAGACCGTACCCGAAAACATAATTCTCGCGCGTCTCGAACGCGCGCCAGTCCGGCGTCAACTCGACGCGGTGACGGTCAACTTTGTCGACGAGCACGCAGAGTTTCACCGACGCCGCCCCGCGCGATTCGAGTTGCTTGATCAGGTACTCCTGCGTCACGCCCGTCTCCATCACGCCTTCGACGAGCAACACGTCGCGGCGCGCGAGGTCGAGCGGCGTGCTGAAATTCAAATCCTGCACGCCGCCGAGCGTGCGGTGGTCGTAACGGACGAAGGACACGCGCAACGGCACGTCGAGCCGCCGCAGCAAATCGGCGAGAAACATGAAGCCGTCTTCGACCACGCCGAGCACGGTCAACTCGCGCCCCGCGTAAGCGCGGGAGATTTCGTCCGCGAGCGTTTCGACGCGCTCCGCGATCTGCGCCGCGCTGTAAAGTTCCACGATGCCTTCTGCCATCTCGTTTTTGCGCCTCGAAAAATGTTGCCCGTTAAAAACTAAAGACCGCTCGCGAAAACTGAGCGGCCATGTGCGACACTTTTGATTCTAAAGCCCCACCCGCCCTTTTTCAACCCTTTCCCGCGCCAGCCGTCCCCGCGCGAAACAGCAACAGCCCGCGCCGCCGCTCCACCCTCGCCCCGCCCGGCAACTCCGCCACGCGCCCGCCGCGCACGCCGTCCAGCAATCCGGCGACCGCTGCGATATGCGTCGCCTCGATCCGCCGGAGGTTTCCGCGTCCCGACTTGATCCAGCCGCGCAGTGCATAACTCAGCACCGCCGCGTCCGCCCCGCGCAACACTTCGACGCTGAGCGGCGGAGCGTCTTCAAGAGCGTCAGTCTCATTCGCAAGAGAGCCTTTTTCATCTGCCGCCCGTCGCCCCTTTGCGCCATTTTCCGCACGCCCCGCCGCCGCTCCCGACAACCCTTCACGGCAAGCTTCGGCCAGCAAGTCCCCGCCCAGTCGTTCCAGCGCATCGGCCTCCGCGCGCAGCAGTCCGGCGGTGCGCGCCAGCGTCTCGACCGCGCGCGGGTTGAACGTCTCCAACAGGGGCAACAACCGCCGACGCACGCGCACGCGCGCAAATTGCTCGTCCTTGTTCATCTCGTCCGCGCGCACACGGACGCCGCGCGCCGCGCAATACTCCGATGTCTCCGCGCGCCGCGCACGTTGGAGCAGCGGGCGCACGAGCAGCAACTCGTCCCCGCGCTCGTCGAACGGGCGGCGGTCGCGCATCCCGCCGAGCCCGCGCGCCCCGCTCCCGCGCAGCAGAGCCAGCAACAACGTCTCCGCCTGATCCTCGACCGTGTGCGCCACGGCGACGGCGCACGCCCCCCACCCGCGCGCCACACCGCCCAAAAACTCGTAACGCTCGCGCCGCGCCGCCTGCTCAAGGTTGTCGCGCGTCGCCGCCGCCCGCCGCCCGACCGCCGCCCGGCCGATTGTCACCTCATAACCCAGCGCGCCCGCCAACTCCGCCACGAAGCGCGCGTCGCCCGCGCCCGCCTCGCCGCGCAATTCGTGATCCAGATGCGCGACTCTGAGCGTCAGAGCCAGCCGCCCCGCTTTGATCAACTCGTCGAACGCCAGCAGGAGCGCGGTCGAATCCGCCCCGCCCGACACCGCGACGACGACGCGCGCGTCGAAGGGCAGCGCGAGCCGCTGCCACGCGCGCGACAAACGCCGGGCGAAGCGACTGAGCGGTCGCTTCGTCCCGGCGTTTGTCAAAGTCTCTTTTAGTTCGAGTTTCTTCATCGAGCAGGCGGCGCGCTCTATCGCTTCGGCCGCGCGCCTGTGTCACAGCATAAAACTCTCCCGGCGTTTCAGGGAAGCTTACGGCTTCACGAGCGGCGATTCCTTGTCGTCCACGAACACGCTGAGCACGCTCTCGTTGCCGGGGAAGATGAAGGTGTGATTCGTCACGAGGAGCGAGCCGTGTTTGTCGAAGGCGACGTTGGCCGGTGAGTTGAAGGGCGAGATGAGGCTGCCGGGCGCGTTGCCGAAACGCGCGGTCTCCGCGCCCGTCGGGCTCAGCACCGAAACGCCGGAGAAGCCGGGCGAGGCCAGTATCACGTAGAGTTTGCCCGAGTTGCCGAAGGCAATGCCGTCCGGCCCTTCGCCGTTGTACTGGTGGAAGACTTCGAGTTGTGACGCGGTCGGCGCGCCCACGAGCGGCAGCGTGTAGATTTTGCCGCCAGTGAAGCCGAACTCATTCGCGCCCTCGGCGGTGACGACGAAGTAGACTTTCGTCCGGTCGGGGTTGATGCGGATGCCGTTCGCGCCGAAGGGCGTGGCGAGGCCGGTGTCCTGAAACCAGGCTTGCGGCGCGCCGCCGCCCGGCGGGATGCGCCAGATGGTCGCTTGCAGCGAATCGGTGAGATACAGATTGCCCGCCGGGTCGAAGGCGATGTCGTTCGGGAGCGGCGGCGCTTCTAAGGGCGCGAGGTTCGACACGGGCGGCGCGTACACCGCCTGTTCGCCGCTGCCGAGGTCTATGCGGACGATCCCGCGCTGCGTATTGACGACGTAGAGGCGACCCTCGCCGTCGAAGGCGACGCACGAGTTGGCGTGCTCCTGACTGAGGTCTTCGCCCTGTATCTGGATGGTCTCAAGTTGCTCGCCCGTGCGCGTGTCGTAGACGACGACGATTGAGGGCGGCCCTCCCGCCGTGCCGAAGCGCGCGGGGCCGGAGACGTAAGCCTTGTTGCCTTTGACGGCGATGCCTTCGGGCGAGCCGGGCGGCACGGGGAACGGGGCGAGCGTCCGCACGTCGCCGTAGGAGCGCGCCTGCGAATTACCCGCGAACGCGGTCAGGGGTAACATGGCGAACGCGAGCAGGCACGGCACAATCGCCTTGCTCAACAATTTCATTCGGTGGGTCATTTGATCTCCTTAAAAACGGTGAGAGAGTTGATTACTTTGGGACGCAAAGATGTCCCGTAAGATGGCTGAAAATATCGTGGCTTCGCGCGCGGGGTCGGCGGTCGAAAGGACGAAAGTGGAAAGTAGAAAGGCGAAGGGTAAAGTGGAGCGGGCGCACCGTCTTCACTTTACCCTTCGCCTTTCTACTTACCGCCCGCCCTTAACTACTCTTCACTGTCACGCGACGATCATCGTGCCCGTGCCTTCGTCGGTGAAGACTTCGGAGAGCAGCGTGTTGCGCAAAGAGCCCTTGATGATGTGCGCGCTGCGAACGCCGCGGTGCAGGAGTTCCGTGATGTTTTGCAGCTTCGGGATCATGCCGCCCGTGGCGACGCCGTCTTCGAGGAGTTTCGTCACCTCGCCGACCGTCAGGCGCGAGAGTTTCGTCGCCGACTCGCCCGGCCGCAGGTAAAGCCCGTCCACGTCGCTCAACAAAATCAACTTCTCCGCTTCCAGACGCACGGCGATTTCGGCGGCGATGGTGTCGGCGTTGATGTTGAAGACGCGCCCTCTGGAGTCCGCGCCGAGCGGCGAGACGACGGGCAGGTAGTCGTGGTCGAGCAGCACGCGCAGCAGCCGGTCGTCGATTTCCAACACGTCGCCGACGTGCCCGAAGTCAATGCGCTCGCTCTCGCCCGTCGCTTGATTCAACACGTCCTTCGGCGGGCGGCGTTCGGCCAGCACGATGTTGCCGTCAACGCCCGACAAGCCGACGGCGTTGACGCCGTGATTGCGCAGCGCGGCGAGAATGTCCGTGTTGATCTTCCCGGCGAAGATCATCTTCGCCATGTCGAGCGTGGCGTCGTCGGTGACGCGCCGCCCGTTGATGATCGTCTGCTCGATCCCCAGCTGCTCGGCCAAATCCGTCAACTGCTTGCCGCCGCCGTGAACGACGCACAGGCGGATGCCCACCTGATGCATCAACGCCAACTCTTCGCAGAGCGAACGGAGATGCTCGTAATCCTCCGTCAACTTGCCGGAGATTTTGACGACGAAAGTTTTGCCCTTGAAACGTTGAATATAGGGCAGGGCTTCGCGCAACAGATCGAGTCGCGGCTGGCTCATCATTCACCTCTCCAAAAAGGGTAAAGGGTAAAGGGGGAGGGGGAAGGGTAAAAATCCGTTACTCTCCCTTCCCCCTCCCCCTTTACCCTTTCATCAATTCCGCCATAACGGCTTTCTGCGCGTGCAGGCGGTTCTCCGCTTCATCTATGACGACGGAGGCGTCGGAATCTATCACGCCGTCCGTCACGATGACGTTACGGCGCACGGGCAGGCAATGCATGAAGATGCCGCCACGCGTGCGCCGCATCTTCGCCTCGTCCACGATCCACTTGTCGCGGTATTGGGCGCGCGCTTCTAAGTCGTCTTCGGGCGAACCGTAAAACATCTTGCTGCCCCAACTCTTCGCGTAGACAACTTCCGCGCCGTCGAAGGCCGCTTCCACGTCGTCCGTCACGTTGACGGTCGTGCCCGCGTCGAACGCCTGTTCGTTGAGTTGGCCGATGAGTTCGTCGTCGAGTTCGTAGCCGGGCGGGTGCGCGATGGTGAGTTCGTGTCCCAGTTGCGCGGCCGCGAGCGCGAAGCTGTTCGGCACGGCCATCGGGAGCGGCTTCGGGTGCCAAGCCCACGTCAGCGTAACGCGCTTCGGCCCCGCGCCGGATTTCTCTCTGATCGTCAACATGTCCGCGAGCGCCTGGCAGGGGTGATGCATCGCCGATTCGAGATTGATGACCGGCACTTCGCTGTGGCGCGCGAACGCGGCGAGCACCGGATCGCGCCGCTCATCTTTCCAATCCTTGAGCGCGGCGAACGTCCGCACGCCGATGGCCGCACAGTAACGACCGAGCACGCGCACAAACTCCGCGACGTGTTCGGTCTTATCGCCGTCCATCACCACGCCGTCGCGGTGTTCGAGCGTCCAACTCGTGCCGCCGGGTTCGAGCACGACCGGGTTGCCGCCGAGTTCGTAAATCCCGACCTGCATCGAGGCGCGCGTACGCAAACTGGGGTTGAAGAAAACGAGCGCGACGGATTTTCCCGCGAGCGGCCGCGAAGTGTCATCGCCGCGCTTGAACCGCGCCGCCGCTTCCAGCAACCGCTCAAGTTCGTCGCGCGTCCAGTCTCCGGTGGTCAGAAAATCTCTCGGCATCGCTGTTATTCGCTACCTGTCCCGCACCCGCTCTCTTGCTTTGAGCAGCAAGTCTTGATAGTCAGCTTGAAATGGAGCAGTTACCTGTTTCTCTAATTCGGCTTGGATGTTCCAGAGAACTCTTTCCTCTGAGTGGTCAACTATCTGAAGTTCCTCATTATTGCTGAACCTTGAAAGCAACTCGAACAAGACAAGCCCTTCGTCCTTTGAAAGTTCTATGTTGATCTTCTTGCCCGCCATAAATAAACCTAAACGGACAGGCTGTTCATGATTCGCTTCAACGCCGCGACGAACAGGTCAACTTCTTCCCGCGTTAGGCAGAGCGGCGGGAGCAGCCTGAGCACGCGCGCGTCGCTCGACGTGCCCGTGATGATGCGCTCCGCCAGCAACGCCTCGTGCACCTTCGCCGCGATCTCATCGGCGAACTCCAGCCCAAGCAACAACCCCGCGCCGCGCACGCGCGCCACCCGCGACACGCCCTCAAGCGATTCGCGCAAGTGTCGCTCCGACGCGCGCGCGTTCGCCAGCATCCCGTCCCGTTCAATCGCTTCGAGCGTCGCGGTGACGGCCGCCATCGCGAGCATCCCGCCGCCGAACGTCGTGCCGAGATCGTTTTCCTTGATCTGCGCGGCGACCGCAGTGGTCGTCAGGCACGCGCCGACGGGGACGCCGCTCCCCAGAGACTTCGCCAGCGTGATGATGTCGGGCACGACTCCCGCGCCCGCCGCGCTGCCCGCGAAGAACCACTCGCCCGTGCGCCCGACGCCCGTCTGCACCTCATCATAAATCAAGAGCATCCCGCGCGCGTCGCACAACTCGCGCAGCGCGCGATAAAACTCCGGCCGCGCCTGCCGCACGCCCGCCATCGACTGGATCGGCTCAAGCAACACGGCGGCGACCGTCTCGTCGGCGAGCGCGGCCACCGAAGCAATCGAGCCGAACTCGGCGCAGAGATGGCCGGGCACGTTCGGCCGCCCCGTCTCCCGATACTTGCCTAAGAATGTCGCGCTGATCGCGTCGGCCGTCCGCCCGTGAAAGCCGCCCGTGAACGTGATGACGTTTTCGCGCTTCGTCCCGATGCGCGCCATGCGCATCGCGTTCTCGTTCGCCTCCGTGCCCGAATTGCAGAAGAAGGCTTTCGTGATGGCGTCGGGCGCGCAACTCACCAACTTCTCCGCCGCCCGCGCGCGCACTTCCGAATAGACCAGATTCGAGTAGAACAACAACTCCCCGGCCTGCGCCCTGATCGCCTCGACGACGTGCGGGTGGCAGTGCCCCGTCGCGGCCACGGCGTGTCCGCCGTAGAGGTCTAGAAAGCGTTCGCCCTCGCTCGTCTCCACCCACGCGCCGCGCCCGCGCACCGCCGCCACCGGCATCTTCTTGTAAGTCGCCAGTTGAAACTCGCCCTCGCGCGCCGCCACGGCCTCAAAGTTTGTGCTTGTCTTCATCGGTATAAGTTTCAAGTTTCAGGTTTCAAGTTTCAGGTCTGAAAGTTTCTCGCTCTTGAACTTGAAACCTGAAACCTGAAACTTGAAACCCAATCAAGGATTGCTGCCGAGCAGCATCAGCCCCGCCCGCTCGTCCAGCCCGAACATCAAGTTCATGTTCTGCACGGCCTGACCCGCCGCGCCTTTGACGAGGTTGTCTATCGCCGAGAAGACGACGAGCGAACGCCCGCGCACGGCGATGCCGAGGTCGCAAAAGTTGGTCGTCTTCACCCAGTTGATGTCGGGCGATCCTTCCACCACGCGGACGAAGAAACTCTCGCGATAAAAGTCTTCATACAACGCGCGCACGCCCCCGGCCGTCAACGCGTCTTTCGTCTCGACGTAGATTGAGGCGAAGATGCCGCGCGCGACGGGCAGCGAGTGGGTCATAAACACGAACTCGCTCGCCCAGTCGCCGACGCGTCTGAGTTCCTGTTCGATCTCCGGCACGTGCTGGTGCGTGAAAGGCTTGTAGGCGTAGAACGAGTTCATGCGTTGCGGGTGGTGCGTGTTGGCCGCCGCCTTCACGCCCGACCCCGACGAACCCGTCTTCGCGTCAACGACGACGCGCCCCTGAAGTTGCCCCGTGGCGACGAGCGGCGCAAGACCGAGCAGCGTCGCCGTCGCGAAGCAGCCGGGATTGCTGACGAGCCGCGCGCCTTTAATCGCCTTTCGATTCGTCTCCGTCAAACCATAGACGAACTCGCTCTGCAACGCGGTCGCCGTGTGCTCGCGCCCGTAGTGCTCCAAAAATTCCGCCGCGTCGTTCAGACGAAAATCGCCCGACAGGTCGATCACACGCACGCCCGGCGGCAGGCGCGGCACGATCTCCAGAGCCTGCCCGTGCGGCAACGCCAGAAAGACGCAATCCACTTCCGGCAAGCTCTCCAACTCACCCGGAGCGGCAATGAAACACAACGAGGTCAAGCCGTAAAGATTGCGATGCACTTCGCCGACGGGCTTGCCCGCCCCCTCGTTCGCCGTTACGAACGCGATCTCGACATCGGCACGCGCGAGCAGAATACGCAGCAATTCCGCCCCGCCATACCCCGACCCGCCAAAGATGCCGACTTTAAGTTTCATCACGTCTCAAGTCTCAAGTCTCAGATTTCAGATTTCAAGTTTCAAGTTTCAAGTTTCAAGTCTCAGATTTCAGATTTCAAATCTCAGATTTCAAGTTTCAAGTTTCAAGTTTCAGATTAAAGATACAACCGACGCGTCTCAGTCTTCCCGCTTCACGCCTCGACCGGCTCATGCTCAAACGCGTCCACGCCGCGCGACCCTGAAACCTGAAACTTGAAACTTGAAACCTTATCTTTGATGATCCCGAACATCCGCGCCCCGTCCCTGCGCGCGTTGCCCGCCGCCACACCAAACTCACCTTCGATGTAGTCTTCGCCCATCTGCGAATCCGTCACCGAACCCGCCACGAGATCGACCGTCAACCCGCGCCGCCTGAGCAACTCGACGCCGCCCCACGCGCCCACGTAATCCGACGCGCAATAAACTAACGCGGCCATCGCCCCGCGCAACTCCGCATCGTCGAAGATTGACTCGACCGAGTAGCCGCCGAGGATGCCGTCGCCGAGTTCGATCACGATCATGTCGGGCGCGCTCTCGTTCAACTTCGCGACGATTGATTTCGCCACCGGCGCGAGGTCGCCCACGCCCACCGTCGAAGGCAGCCCGCAGTCGAGAAAGCTCGCCGTCGCGACCGCGCCGTGGTCGGCCATGTTGAGCGTGTCGCGCAAAGCCGCGACGCCGGAGAGTTTCCCCGCCGCCACGCGCATCCCCGCCGCCGTCGCCTGTCGAATCAACTCGGTCGCCGCGTAAGTCTTCCCGCTGTTCATGCACGCGCCCGCGACGACGACGAGCGGCGCGCTCGCCCCCATCTGTTCGCGCAAAGGCCACGCCGCGTCGCCGATGTTTCGCACCCGCTCCGCCTCGTCGTACACGAGGCCGACGACCTCCACGCGGATCGCGTCGCTCAAACTCGAATGATGCCCCGTGCAGAAACCGATGACGCCGCCCATGTTCAGCAAGTGCAACTCGTCGCCCGCCGCGACCGTCTCCGGCACGTCGCCGACGAACCCCTTGAGCGCGCGACGGCTGCCGAGCACGCCGACCAGCACGTCGCCCGGATTGATCTTCGCCAGCCGCCCCGTCACCAGTTCCAACTGGTTATACGTCGCGCTCTCCGTCAGAGCGCGTACGACCACCACATCACCGGCGCGCACGCGCTCGCGCGCCGTGACGACCGCCAGCGTCTTCGACAAATCGAGCGGCGAAGTCGCCGACCCGATCTTGTCCGCCTCGACCACCTTCACCTGCACGCCGCCGATTTCTTCTGCGATGTTCGTCATGCTTCCACCTCTCAAGAATTGATCCATTGATCCATTTCTTCAACGAACCAATGGATCAATGGATCAATGAATCAATCTCTTTCAATTCCGCGTTACTTATTTGCCTGTGCCAGCGAGCGCAGGCGCAGCGCGTTGAGTTTGATGAAGCCCTCGGCGTCGCGCTGATTGTAGACCGTGTCGGCCTCGAAGGTCGCGAGCCGTTCGTTGTAGAGCGAGCGCGGCGCGCGTCGTCCCGCGACGATGACGTTGCCGCGATAAAGTTTGAGGCGCACCTCGCCCGTCACGCCCCGTTGCGTCTCGTCAATCGTGCGCCGCATCAACTCCGTCTCCGGCGCGAACCAGAAGCCGTAATAGACGCTCTCCGCAAACTTCAAACTCAACGCGTCGCGCATCCTCAAGACTTCCCTGTCCATCGTGATGGATTCGAGCGCGCGGTGCGCCGCTTGCAGAATCGTCACGCCCGGCGTCTCGTACACGCCGCGCGACTTCATCCCGACGAAGCGGTTCTCCACCAGATCGACCCGCCCGATGCCGTGCGCGCCGCCCGCGCGGTTCAACTCTTCGAGCAGCGCGACCGCGCCCAGACGCTCGTCGCCGACGCTCACCGGCACGCCCCCCTCGAACCCGACCGTCACGTACTCGGCTTCGGCGCGCGCCTCTTCCGGCGACTTGGTCATCTGAAAAATGTCCCCCGGCGGCTCTGCCCACGGGTCTTCGAGGATGCCGCCCTCGTAGGAGACGTGCATCAGGTTGCGGTCGGTCGAGTAGGGCTTCGCGTGCGTCGCCGTCACGGGGATGCGGTGCCGCTCCGAGTAAGCGATGAGATCGCTGCGCCCCTTAAACGCCCACTCGCGCCACGGCGCGACGACCTTGATATCCGGCTCAAGCGCGTAGTAGGTCAACTCGAAACGCACCTGATCGTTGCCCTTGCCCGTCGCGCCGTGGGCGACCGCGTCCGCCCCCTCGCGGCGCGCGATCTCGATCTGCCGCTTCGCGATCACGGGCCGCGCCAGAGACGTGCCGAGCAGGTAGACGCCTTCGTAAACCGCGTTGGCCTTGACCGCCGCCCACACGTAGTCGCTCACAAACTCCTGCCGCAAATCTTCCACATAGAGTTTCGACGCGCCCGTCGCGCGCGCCTTCTCTTCCAGCCCGTCGAGTTCCTCGCCCTGCCCCACGTCCGCGCAATAGCAGACGACCTCGCACCCGTAACGCTCTTTCAGCCAATGCAACATCACGGACGTATCCAGCCCGCCCGAATAAGCCAACACGACTTTTTTGATCTTTTCCCCCACGCCTCACTCCTCACGATCAGTTTCAAGTTTCAGGTTTCAAGTTTCAGGACTGACAGGCTCTTCGTTCTTTAACTTGAAACTTGAAACTTGAAACTTGAAACTTGAAACCTGCTATCCGAACAGTTCCCAGATTTTCTTAATCACCGCGCGTTGCGCCTTGCGCTCCGCCACGGCGATGAAGATCGTGTCTTCGCCCGCCAGCGTCCCGACGATCTCTTTGATCGCCGCGCCGTCAATCTCCACCGCCACCGCCGACGCCAGCCCCGGCTCGCACCGCGCGACGACGAGAGTGTCGCCCGCCACGTCCAAACTCAAGAGGCCGCGCGCCGCCGCCTTCGTCCCGTTCGCCGCGCCCGGCACGACGTAACGCCCGCGCCGTTTGACGACGCCCAACTCTTCCAGATCGCGCGAGATGCTCGACTGCGTGGCCGCGAAACCCGCGCGTTCGAGGTGCGACGCCAGTTCGCCCTGCGTGCTGACGGGCTTCGCGCGAATCAGGCTCAATAATTTCTGCTGCCGTTTTTCCTTATCCATATTTCACTATCTATGCAAAAGATTTGCATAACTTATGCATAGATGAATAAAATAGCATCATAGTTGCATCGGATCAAACGCGCGGGTACAACTCTCGCAAGAATCCGAACGCTGGCTAAAGAGAATGAAGCGGTAACACTTGATGAGCGAAGAGAAAAAACTGTGGGGCGGGCGATTCACGGGACGGCCGGATGCGGGCTTCGCGGCCTACAACCGTTCGTTCGATTTCGACCGCAGGCTGTTCGCGGCGGACGTGCGCGGAAGCCTCGCCCACGCCGAAGGCTTACGCGCGGCGGGGGCGTTGACCGGAGACGAGGCCGAACAAATAAAGACCGGACTCGAAACGCTGCTCGCGCAAAGCGAAAGGGAGAGAGACTTTTTCGCGGACGAGACGGCGGAGGATGTCCATTCCTTCATCGAGGCGCGGCTCGTCTCGCTCGTGGGCGACGCGGGGCGTAAGCTCCACGCGGGGCGCAGCCGCAACGATCAGGTGGCGACGGCCTTGCGCCTCTGGTTGCGTGATGAGATCGACGCGATGGGAGCGTCGGTGCGGGCGGCGCAGGGCGCGCTCGTCGCGCTGGCGGAAGCGCACAGCGAGGCGGTGATCCCCGGTTACACGCACCTGCAACGCGCGCAGCCCGTGTTGTGGGCGCACTGGTGTCTCGCCTATTTCGAGATGCTCGCGCGCGACCGCGAGAGACTCGCCGACGCGCGGCGGCGCACTAACGTCATGCCGCTCGGTTCGGCCGCGCTCGCCGGGACGAGCTACGCGATTGATCGCGAGCGGGTCGCCCGCGCGCTCGGCTTCGACGCGGTTTCGCGCAACAGTCTGGACGCGGTGAGCGACCGCGATTTCTGCGTCGAGTTTGCGGGCGCGGCGAGTCTCATCATGGTTCACCTGTCGCGCCTCGCCGAGGACATCATCGTGTACGCGACGACGGAGTTCGGCTTCCTTGAGTTGGGCGACGCGATCTCTACGGGGTCGAGTTTGATGCCGCAGAAGAAGAACCCGGACGCGCTCGAACTCGTGCGCGGCAAGTCGGCGCGCGTCTTCGGCCACGCCGTGTCGCTTCTGACGCTGCTCAAGGGCTTGCCCCTCGCTTACAACAAGGACATGCAGGAGGACAAGGAGGCCGTCTTCGACACGGCGGACACGGTGCGCGCTTCGCTCGATGTGATGGCGACCGTGCTCGGAAACGTCCGCCTGCGCGAAGCGCGTGCGCGCGAGGCGGCGGCGCGCGGCTACATGAACGCGACCGAACTTGCCGATTACCTCGCGCGCAAGGGGCTGCCCTTCCGCGAGGCGCACGAGGCCGTCGGGCGCATCGTGCTTCATGCCATCACGCGCGGGGCGGAACTTCACGAACTCCCGCTCGATGAACTCGTCGCGCTCTCGCCGCTCATCGAAGGGGACGTGTACGACGCGCTCTCGCTCGAACAGACGCTCGCCACGAAGTCGCAGGCGGGCGGCACGTCGCCCGCGCGCGTGGGCGCAGCGTTGGCGGCGGCGCGCGCGTCTCTCGCGGAATGAACCGGCAACAGGCGTAAGCAGTAAACGTTGACTTCTTATCCGCTTCGGCGTTAAAGTTGGCCTCCCACAAAGCTCGAAGGGCAAGCACCTAAAGCCCTGCCGCTGCGGTTCACTAACAACACATCTTTAGAGAAGGCATCTATCTATGCGTCGAACCACCGTCATTCTCACCGTCGCAGCCGTTCTGCTGCTGGCCGCGACCGCCCTCGCCATCACTTACGGGCAACCGGACGGCAACCGTCACCCACAGGTCGGCGCGCTGGTCGGCACGTTCAACGGCCAGAGTTATCCCTACTGCTCCGGCACGCTCATCTCCCCGACGGTCTTTCTCACCGCCGCGCATTGCGACGTCGGCACTTCGAGCGTCCACGTCACCTTCGACACGAAGTTCACGTCGCGCACGAAACTCTACACGGGCACATTTCACGCCGACCCGCTCTACAACCACGCGCAGGACGACCCGCACGACATCGCTGTCGTCGTCTTCGACACGCCCGTCCGCAACATCACCCCGGCGCGTCTCCCAGCCAGTCATCAATTCGACAGACTCAGCCCGAACCAGCAATTCACCTCCGTCGGCTACGGCGGGCAGGAGCCCGTCAACCAGCCCGGCGGCCCGGTCATCGGTTTTCTCGACACGCGCGAATTTTCGGTGGGCACTTTGAACTCGATCAACCCGGCGTGGCTACGCATCTCGCAAAATCAGGCGACCGGCAACGGCGGCACTTGCTACGGCGACTCCGGCGGCCCGAACTTTCTCGGCGCGGGGGCGAAAGAGACGAACATCGTTGCCGGCACGACCATCACCGGCGACGCGCTCTGCAAATCGACTAACGTCACCTATCGCCTCGACAGCGATTCGGCGCGTTCGTTCCTCAGCGGTTTCGTCTCGCTGCCTTGAGTTTGCAGGCTGCTCTTTAGCCCGCGCGCGCGGCGTTGGCGGGCGGAGAGTGTACACAGTAGAGAGAGACGCTAACGGGGCGCGGAGACGATTAAATTCCTTTCCGCGCCCCCGCTGTTTTTCTATTGCGCCTGATGTTACCGAGTCCGCGCCCGACGCATACGCTCGCGGCTCAACGTGACGTGCGTTCGGCGGCCTCCTCGGCCGTCTCACGCTCGGGTTCGGGGAGCGGTTCGTTGTCGGGCGCAGAGGCGTTGCGCGCGAGCGACCACTTGAGCAGGGGCGGGGTGATGAGCGTCGTCACGATGACCATGATGACGACGGCGGCGAAGGTCGCGCGATTGATGACGGGTTCATCGATGCCCGCCGCGTTCGGGAGCATGAGCGTCGCGCCGATGCCCGCGAAGATGAGGCCGACCTCGCCGCGCGGGATCATGCCGAGGCCGACCGCGAGACGGTTGACGCCCCGGTCTATGACCCCCAGCGAGCAGACCTGTTTGCCGATGATCGCCGCCACCGTCAAAGCCGCCGCGAAACCGAGGATGTCGAGGCGTGCGAAGGCGCGCAGGTCAACTTTGAGTCCCATCAAAACGAAGAAGATGGGCACGAGGATGGTCGTCAGGGGCGTGAGCAGTTCGTGTAGATCGTGCTTGGTGCGGCCGGGCATGCGCTCGATGTGCGCCTCTTCCAGTAACAGCCCGGCGGCGAACGCGCCGACGATGGCCGCCAGCCCGATCCCCGCCGCCGCCCACGACAGCACGAAACAGATCGCGATGGCGAGCGCGAGCAGCACGCCGCGCCCTTCGAGTTTGCCCGCCCCGCGAAAGATGTGCGGCACGACGAGACGCCCGACGAGGAGCGCGCCGAAGAGGAAGCCCACGGCCTTGAGCGTGATGATGCCGACGCTGGCGAGCGAGAGCGTCGTGCCCGCGGCGGTCGCCTGAATCGCGCCCTGCACGACGGCGAGGATGATGAGTCCGAGCACGTCGTCGATCACGGCCGCGCCGAGCACGATGCGCGCGACGCGTGTGTCGAGTTTGCCCATGTCCTTCAACACGCGCGCCGTGATGCCGACCGACGTGGCGCACAGCGTCGCGCCGATGAAGATGTGGGCGAGTCGGGCTTCATCCGGGATGAAATAGGCCGCCACGCCCCAGCCGAGAAAGAACGGCGCGATGATGCCCGCGACCGCGACCAGCAGCGACGACCAGCCGACTTCGAGCATGTCTCCGAGGTTCGATTCCAGCCCCACTTCAAACAGCAGCAGGATGACGCCGATCTCGGCGAGCGCGCCCAAAACCACGTCGGTCTTCAGCGGCTCGATGGCCGTGACGCCGAACAGGACGAGGTTGCCGACGAGCATCCCGCCGATCAACTCGCCGAGCACGGCCGGTTGCCCGAAACGCTCGAACAACTCGCCGCCGAGTTTGGCGACGAGCAGGACGAGCGCGACGCCGATGAGCACGAGCGGGTTGAGCCCGTGCCCCGCGCCGCCCGCTTGCCCCCCCGCCTCTTCGCTCGCGAAGATCGTCTGCGCCGCCGGCGTCAACGCGGCGAGCAGGATCAGGACGAAGAGAGTTTTGCGGCTCATAAGATTATCGTCTTGGGTGCGCGCAGATGGTAGAACGTTTGCAGGCGCGGCAAGTGGGAGAAACGGCGCGCGTCCGCGTAACGAATGCCGGGGCGCGCAGAGCGGGTGAGAAGGTTGTCGGCGGGCGGCGAGGTTTATTCGCCGAGGTAGGCCTCTTTGATGCGCGGGTCGGCGGCGAGGTCTTGCGACGCGCCTTCCATGACGATCTGCCCGGTCTCCAGAACGTAGGCGCGGTTGGAGTGCCGCAGGGCGGCGTTGGCGTTCTGTTCGACGAGCAAGATGGTCGTGCCCTTGCTCCGAATGTCTTCGATGGCCTGAAAAATCGTATGCACCACGAGCGGCGCGAGGCCGAGCGAGGGTTCGTCGAGCAGAAGAAGGCGCGGGCGCGACATCAGCGCGCGCCCCATCGCCAGCATCTGCTGCTCGCCGCCGGAGAGCGTGCCCGCCTTCTGCGATTGACGCTCCTTGAGACGGGGGAACATCGTGTAGGCGCGCTCCATGTCTTCGGCGATCTCGCGCTTGTTCTTTTTCAGGTACGCGCCCATCTGTAAGTTTTCGCGCACCGTCAGATTGGCGAAGACGCCGCGGCCTTCGGGCGACATGGAGATGCCGCGCGCGACGAGTTTGTGCGTGGGCAGGCCGGAGATTTCTTCGTCCTCGTAGAGCACGCGCCCGGCGCGCGGCGAGAGCAGTCCGGTGATGGTGCGCAGCGTCGTGGTCTTCCCCGCGCCGTTCGCGCCGATCAGGGTGACGACTTCGCCCTGCTCGACGTGCATCGTGATGCCGTTGAGCGCCTCGATTGCGCCGTAGTTGACAGAGATGTTTTCGAGAGTAAGCATGTTGAAAATTTCGCGTCTGAAATCGCGCGCGTGAAACCGCGGAGCAGAAATTCTTTAATCTCCGAGATACGCTTCGATCACTTTCGGATCGTTCTTGATCTGTTCGGGCAGGCCGAGCGCGATGGACTTGCCGTAGTCCACCACCTGAATGCGCTCGCACACGCCCATCACGACCTTCATGTTGTGTTCGACGAGCAGGATGGTCAGGCCGAAGCGGTCGCGTATCTTGCGGATCAGAGCCATCAAGTCCATCGCCTCGGAGGGGTTCATGCCCGCCGCCGGTTCGTCCAGAAGCAGAAGTTTCGGCCGCGTCGCCAGCGCGCGCACGATCTCCAGACGACGCTGGTTGCCGTAAGGCAGGCTCGTCCCGCCCTCGTCCTTGTAGCGCGCGAGATCGAAGATGCCGAGCAACTCCAGACAGTACTCGCGGTGCTCCTCCTCGTCGCGCCCGAAGCGCGGCGTGCGCACGACGGCGTCGAAGAGCGACTGCTTGGCGTGAATGTGGCAGGCCGTCATCACGTTTTCGAGCACGGACATGCTGGGGAAGAGGCGTATGTTCTGGAACGTGCGCGAGACGCCGCGGCTGGCGATCTCGTAGGGGCGCAGGCCGTCGATGCGCTTGTTCTGAAAGTGAATCTCGCCGGAAGTGGGTTTGTAGACGCCGGTCAGGAGGTTGAAGATGGTCGTCTTGCCCGCGCCGTTCGGCCCGATGAGGCCGTAGATTTCGCCCTCGTGCACGTCCATGTCAAGTTCGTTGACGGCGACGAGGCCGCCGAAACGGATCGTGCATTTGTCGGTGCGCAGGGTCGCGCCGCCGCCGCCGTTCGCACGCGCGTCGTCGCCGCCGCCGCCGCCGCCGCCGCTACTGCGCGCCGCGCGCGCGGCTTCGGTCAGGATCGAGTCTTCCTTCGTCGCTTCCACAGCGTCGTGTTCTGGCGCGCCGCTCATTTGTTCTTCACCTCTTCAACCGGATCGGCCGTCGGCGTCGTGTCGCGCTCGGCGATGGACACGCCCGTATCCGCCCCGACGGCCTCATCGCCCTCCGGCCGTTTTTGCGCGCGGCGCAGCCAGTTCATCCCGAACTCGCGCGTGCCGAGCACGCCCTGCGGCCTCGTCAGCATGATCACGATCAGGAGTGCGGCGTAGATGACGAGGCGCAAGTCCGCGAAGTTGAACTCCTGTCCGAAGAGGCCGACGGTGGGCAACTGCCGCAGGGCTTCGGGCAGGATGGTGATGACCGCCGCGCCGAGAATCGCGCCCGTGATCGAACCCATGCCGCCGAGCACGATCATGATGATGATCTCGAACGAGCGCAGGAAGGTGAAGTCGGCCGTGCTCAGGAATTTGTTGTAGTGCGCGAACAGCACGCCCGCGATTCCGGCGAAGGCCGAACTGATGACGAACGAGAGCACTTTGTAGCGGGTGGTGTTGATGCCCATCGCCTCGGCGGCGAGTTCGTCCTCGCGGATCGAGACGAGGGCGCGCCCGATGTCGGAGCGCACGATGTTGTGGACGATGACGATGGTGATGACGGCGAAGACGCCGACCCAGACGAAGTTTGTGTAGCCGGGCACGGTCAGGCCGGTCGCGCCGCCGACCTTGTCGATGTTGAGGATGACGATGCGGATAATCTCCGCGAAGCCGAGCGTGACGATGGCGAGATAGTCGCCGCGCAGGCGTAGCGACGGGATGCCGACGACCAGACCCGCGAGCGCGGTGGCGAGGCCGCCGATGAAGATCGCCAGCACGAAGATCAAGACGTGCGCCGCGTCCGCGCCCACCATCCCGGCCAGCGCGAGTTCCCACCCGGGCGCGTGGTAGACCGTCATGTAGGCGGAGGCGTAAGCCCCAATCGCCATGAAGCCGGCGTGACCGATGGAGAACTGCCCCGTGAAGCCGTTGATCAGGTTGAGCGAGACGGCGAGGATGACGTTGATGCCGATGAAGGTCAGCAGGCGGCCGTAATAATCATCCAGACCGAAGCCGAACAGCCCCTGTGTGCTCAACATCGCGTTCAGAGCGAACAGCGCAGCGATCACGAGCACCGCGAAGAGGAGCCTCTTGACGAAAGTTGGCATAAATTCAGACGACGGAGACTACGAGAGATCGAACGCCGGGTTGAAAGTCGTCAAAAACCCCCGTCGTTACTTCCGCGCGCGGGCGTCCCCGTCCTTTCTTAAACTTTCTCCTGCACGGTCGAGCCGAGCAAGCCCGCCGGGCGGAATAAGAGCACGAGAATCAGGATCGAGAAGGCGACGGCGTCGCGGTAAGTCGAGGGGATGCCGACGCTCTGCCCGTAGCCGACGACGAAAGTTTCGGCCGCGCCGATGAGCAGCCCGCCGAGCACCGCGCCGGGGATGTTGCCGATGCCGCCGAGCACCGCCGCGACGAAGGCTTTCAGCCCCGTGATGATGCCCATCAGGGGATAAATCTGCGGGTTGTACTGCGCCGTCAGCACGCCGCCCGCCGCCGCCAGCGCGGAGCCGAGCGCGAAGGTGAAGGCGATGATCAAGTTGGTGTTGATGCCCATCAACTTCGCCGAGTTGAGGTTGAAAGAGACGGCGCGCATCGCCGTGCCCACCTTCGTCCGGTAGATGATCCATTGCAAGAGCAGCATCAGCGCGATGGAGACGGAGAAGATCAGGATCTGCGACTTTGAGATCGCGGCGTTGCCGAAGAGCGTGTAGTTCTGATTTTGCAGCAGCTGCGGGAAGGAACGCGGCGCGCCGCCGAAGATGACGACGCCCAGATTTTCCAACAGCAGCGAGACGCCGATGGCCGTGATCAGCGTCGTCATGCGCGCGTACTTGCGCACGGGGCGGTAGGCGAAACGCTCAATCGCCATCCCGATGAGCGCGGCCACCAGCATCGAGCCGAGCAGCGTGATGGCGAAGCCGACGAGCGACGGTTCGGCGGCGAAACCGAGGCCGTGCGCGATGAAGAACCCGGCGAACGCGCCCACCATGTAGATGTCGCCGTGGGCGAAGTTGATCAGGCGCAGGATGCCGTAGACCATCGTGTAGCCGAGCGCGATCAGGGCGTAGATCGAGCCGATGGTCAGGCCGTTGATGAGTTGTTGTACGAAGGTGTCCATAACAAACCTGAGTGACTTTGTCTACGGGGTGGCGCGCGCGCCGGCGGCATTCGCGTTGGTGTTCGTGTTCGTGTTCGCGTTGGCGTTACCGGCCGCGGGGCTGGCCGTCGTGCCGGACGCCCCCGCGGCGGGCGAGGCGACGGTCGGCGGCGAGGCGGAACCGGCGGGCGCACCGCTCGTCGTGGTGGTGGCGGCCGCGCCTTCCGGCTGAATCGTCTCGGTGTAGATGAACTTACGACCCGTGGGTTCGAGTTTGAGCACGACGGCTGGCTTGACGGCGTCGCGGTCGGCGTTGATCGTGATCCGGCCGGTGACGCCGGGGAAGTCGGCCGTCTGCGCGATGGCGTCGCGCAGCTTCGGGCCGTCGGTGGTTCCGGCGCGCTTGAGGGCGTCGGCGAGAATCTTCATCGCGTCGTAGGCGAGCGCGGCGATGGCGTCGGGCGCGGTGTTGTTGTAGCGTGCTTTGTAGTCGGCGACGAACTTCTGAATCGCGGGCGACGGGTCGTCAATCGAATAGTGGTTCGCCATGTACGCGCCGCGCAGGGCTTCGCCGCCGAGTTCCCACAGTTGCGGGGCGTCCCAGCCGTCGCCGCCCAAGAGCGGCGCGTTGATGCCGAGTTCCTTGGCCTGCTTGGCGATGACGCCGACCTGCCCGTAGTAGCCGGGCACGAAGATCACGTCAGGGTTGGCGGCGCGGATGGAAGTCAGTTGGCCTTTGAAGTCCGGGTCGGTCTGCGTGTAGGACTGGCGCATGATGATCTTCCCGCCGAGTTTATTGAACTGCTCTTCGAAATACTGCGACATGCCTTTGCTGTAGTCGGAGTTCACGTCGCCGAGCAGCGCGGCGGTTTTCGCCTTCAGCGTGTTGGCGGCGAACTTCGCCATGACCGCGCCCTGAAACGAATCGATGAAGCAGACGCGGAAGATGTAATCGCCCACCTGCGTCACCTTCGGGTTGGTCGAAGAGGGCGTGATCATCGGCACTTTGCCCTCCTGCGCTTTCGGCGCGGCGGCCAAACTGTTGGTCGAAGCGACCTCTCCGAGCAGCGCGACGACCTTGTCCTGATTCACGAGCTTGGTGGCGACCGTGGCGGCCTGCGCGGGCTGCCCCTGATCGTCTTCGATGAGCAGTTGAATCTGGCGGCCGTTGATGCCGCCCGCCTTGTTGATTTCGTCGGCGGCCATCTGCACGCCGTTTTTGGTGGACTGCCCGAAGCTCGAAGTTTGCCCCGACAGGTCTCCGTAAACTCCGACCTTGATCGCGCCGGTGTCGCTTGCCACGGTCGGGCCGCCGTCTTTGCGCACGCAGGCGAAATTAGCGACGAGCGTGGCGGTTAATGCGAAAGTTAATAGGATTCTTTTCATGTTGACCTCATCCAGTAAGACAGATTTCAAGAGCGGGAGACGGCATAAAACCTCACGTCGTAAAACGCATGTGCGCGCCGGGCGGCGTGTCCGTCTCAACCTGAGAAAACTTGAAAATACTTTTGAGAGAATGATACGCGCCAAAGCCGCACATAGTTTTGAGCCGCAAGGCGGCATCCAAACCAAAACGGCGCAGACGAAATCTCGTGATAGGCGCATTATACCGATTTAGCGCGATGTGTCGAGCATTTATCACGCGCCGCTGCCGATCCGCCTGCCGTGAGTTTCACGCCCGCCTCAAACCGTCTCGCGCGACACGTCCGCTGCGCAGTCTACGCAGGCCCGCGGCACGCCTTTTGCCACCTCCGGTGTAGCAGCAATTTTCAAGGTGCGAAACCATACACAGGCCGGCGCGAGACGGTTGATTCGCCCGCCCGTCAACTGGACGCGTGAGCGAAACCCGAACGGGTCGCAATCAAACCAAAGGCTGCTGATTTACTCTCCTAATCAGGCGGGTCGCGAGTTGCATACATCACGGACTCTTAGAAGAGTCCGACAAAGCGAAAGGGATAAAATAAAATGGACGACAACAGAAACGACAGTATCGGCGAAGAGGCTTCGGCTTTAGGCCAGCGCACCAAAGGCAACATCAAGGAAGCGACGGGCACGGTGACGGGCAACAGTTCACTACGCGCGGAAGGCGCGACCGAGAGCGCGACGGGCGCGGCGCGCCAGCAGTCGAATCGCATGGTCACGGGGTTGTTCCGCGACCGCGACAGCGCGGAGCGCGCCTACGGTTCGCTCTCGACGCGCGGCTACAGCAAAGACGACGTTAACCTGTTGATGTCGGACGAGACGCGCAAGACGCATTTCTCATCCGACGACTCGGCGGGCGATACGGAACTCGGCAGCAAAGCCCTCGAAGGCGCGGGCGCGGGCGCGGCCATCGGCGGCACGACCGGCGCGGTGCTCGCGGCGATTGCGGCCATCGGCACGTCGGTCATCTTGCCGGGCTTGGGACTCGTCGTGGCGGGGCCGATTGCGGCTGCGCTGGCGGGCGCGGGCGCGGGCGGCGCGACCGGCGGACTCATCGGTGCGCTCATCGGTTCGGGCATCCCCGAAGATCGCGCGAAGGCGTATGAGAGCGGCGTCAAGGAAGGCGGCATCGTGATGGGCGTCAACGCGCGCTCGGACGAAGACGCCGAATACTTCGAGAACGAATTCAAAACGCATCGCGGCGAAAACGTCTACCGCTAAACGCGGACGACAAGCGGTCGGAAACGAAACGGGAGGCTCAACTTTGAGCCTCCCGTTTTCCATTTTGGCGGGCGGCGCGCACGCCGAGATCAAATAAACTCGTCCTCACCTATTGACGCGCCGCCGCGTTCAATGTTAGTTAAGCACCGAGATGACAACTTTACAGAAAGCGTGTCAGCCCTTCGCCTTCCCTGCCGGTCGCCTGACACGACGACTCACTTAAATTCCCCGTTCCCAATTCTTCGATCACAGAGGTGTCCCCCAATGTTCCACATCCCCCACAGGCGCGAGCGCGCCGATCCGTTTTCTCATCTTTCAAGGCGCGGCGGGCGCGGCATCGCGAGCGTCTTCGTCGTCTGGTTTCTGTTCCTCGGCATGCTCGCGCCCGCCGGGACGACAGTCTCGACAGTTTACGCGCAGGACACCGTGACGGGCGCGTTTGAAGGCACGGTGACGAACAGCGTGACGGGCGAGGTCATCGCCGGAGCGACCGTCCAGATCATCAACCAGCAGACGGGACAGGCGATCCCGAAAACTTCCGACACGCGCGGCCGCTTTTATCAAGGGCTGCTCAGCCCCGGCATCTATCTCATACGCGTCTCGGCCACTGGCTACCAGACGAGAGAGGTGCGCCAGCGTCTCTTCATCACGCGCACGGGCGAGGTCGTGCCCGTGCCCGTCGCGCTCGACCCCGCGCCCGCCGTCGCGCCCGCTTCCCCGACGCCGACACCTTTGCCGCAGACCGAAGCGGACACGGATATCCGCGCGCGGGTCAACGCGTCCGACGCGCGGCAGGGCGGCGCGTTCACGGAGGAAGAGGTCTCGACGCTGCCGCTCGGTTCGAGCACTTTCACGCGCACGTTCGACGAACTCACGCTGCTCTTGCCCGGCGTCGCGCCCCCGCCGCAGACGCTCGGGTCGGTTGCCGGCCCCGGCATCGGCGCGGGCGTCGGGTCGGCCGGACAGTTCTCCGTCAACGGCCTGCGCTCGCGCGCCAACAACTTCACCGTGGACGGCTCGGACAACAACGACGAGGACATCGGCGTGCGCCGTCAAGGATTCTTCTCGCTCGTGCCGCAGCCGATTGAATCCATCAAAGAATATCAGGCGATCACGCTGCTCGCGCCCGCGCAGTTCGGCAGAAACATCGGGGCGCAGGTCAACGCCGTCTCAAAGTCGGGCGGAAGCGGGCATCACGGCACGCTCTACGGCTTCCTCAACACCAGCCAACTCAACGCGCGCAACGTCTTCGACACGGCCAACGGCAACGACGCGTTCGCCGGCAACGAAGCGTTCGCGCTCCGCGCCGGAAACAACCAGCCGGTGCTGCTCGACGCCGGGCCGCTCACGGTGCGCAACGGAAGCGGCGGCGAAGATTCGTTCACGCTCGGGCAGGGTGGCTTCGTGCTCGGCGGGCCGCTCAAACGCGAGCGCATCTTTTATTTCATCTCCGCCGAGGGCACGCGCGCCAACGCCACGCGCGAGGAGAGCTTCGCCGTGCCGACCGTCGAAGAACGCGGCTTCGGCGGCACGGGCGCGACCGGCCTCCCGCTCGGACTGCTCGACCCCAACGAGCCCTTCCGCTCGTTTCCCACCAGCGTCGACGGCGACGCGATTTTCAGTCTCTTCCCCTTCCCCAACAACCCGCGCGGCATCTACGGCGCGAACACCTTCACGCAGACGCTCCCGGCGGGCGGGCGCGGCGCAATCGCCTCCTTCAAAATCGACGGCAACTTCAAAATCGGCGGGCGCGGGCAGACCGTCACCGAACGCTATAACTTCACGGAGGACTCGCGCTTCATCCCCGTCACCGGCGGCGCGATCTTCTCGACGCTCAAGCCGCGCGTGCGCACGCAGAACAACTCCTTCTACCTGAACAGCGAACTGAGCCGCCCCGATTCGACGCGCCCCGTCTTCAATCAGGTGCGCCTCTCCTACGGCCGCACGAGTCTCAACTTCGCGGAGGTGCGCGACACCACTTTTCAAGTCCCGAGTTCGCAACTGCCGAACGTCCCCTTCCTCCTCAACGCGCCCTACGTCCTCAACGGCACTTTGCCCGACACCCCGTTCACGCCCAACACGGGGGCGGTCGTGTACGGTTCGACCGGCTTCACGACCGAGGACGAACTGGGGCCGGTCGGGCAGGTCAGCATCGCGGGTTTCAGCCCGCTCGGCGTTGACGTGTTCAACTTCCCGCAGCAGCGCGTCAACAACACCTACCAGATCGCCGACACTTTGACCCTGCGCGCCGGAACGCACAGCCTCACCTTCGGCACGGACATTCGCCGCACCGAGCTAAACAGCGACCTGCCGCGCAACGCGCGCCCGCTCATCACCTTCAACGGCGCGCCCAACATCATCATAGACGCCGCCGGCGAGGTGAGGGCGCAGGGCGGTTTCATCGACGCCGTTGACCTCGCCGCCGCCGGGGCTGCGAGCGGCTTCTTCCAGACGCTCGCGACGCGCGCATCCGACATCGGGTTGCGGCTCTACCAGTACAACTTCTTCGGGCAGGACGCGTGGCGCATCCGGCCGAACCTCTCGCTCTCCTTCGGCCTGCGCTACGAGTACAACTCGCCGCCGGGCGAGCGGCAGCGGCGCATCGAAGATTCTTTCGACGCCCCCGAACTGAGCGAAGTGCCCGGCCTGCGCGATTTCATCGGCGGCCGCCAGCGCATCTTCGACCCCGACCGCTCCAACTTCGCCCCGCGCTTCGGCGTGGCCTACGCGCCCAACCTGTTCGGGGCTGACCGGCTCACGGTCTTCCGCGCCGGTTACGGCATCTTCTACGATCAAATCCTCGGCGCGGTCGTCAGCCAGTCCAGAAACGTCTACCCCAATTTCCTGACGGTCAACTTCTCGGGCGGCCTCGGCAATTTCATCGGCCGTCAAGGCGACAACGACAATGGCCGCGGTTTGGGACAACTCCAACTGCTCAATCCGAGCGACCGGCGTCTCGGCATCGTGCAACCCGGTACGCTCAACCGCATCAACGCGGAACTGACGACGGCCGAACTCGTCAACGCCATCAACCAACTCGTCACGGGCGAGGCGGAACCGACTTCGAGCATCTTCGGGGCGACTTTGCCGGCGCGCATCCTCAAGTCGCCGCGCGCGCACCACTACACCTTCAGCGTCGAGCAACAACTGTCGCGCGACACCGTGCTCTCCGTGGCCTACGTCGGCACGCGCGGCCAGAACCTGCTGCGCTTCAGCACGCCCAACCTCGGACTCAACAGCATCCTCATCCCGCTCGACTTCAGGGTCTCGCAAGAGGACACGCCCGAAGACGGCGTGCAGCCGCTCGTCTTCGGCCTCGCGCTCGCGCCCGAAGGCGGTCGCCCCAACCCGGGCGCCGGGTTCATCTCGCGCTTCGAGACGACCGCCCGTTCGCGCTACGACTCCATGCAGCTTCAACTGCGCGGTCGTCTGCGTCGCACGCTGCAATATCAGGCGGCCTACACTTTCGGCAAAGTGATCGACGACGTATCGGACGTGTTCGATCTGGCGGGCGCGTCCGCGCTCCCGCAAGACTCGCGCAACCTCGACGCCGAGCGCGGCCCCGCCAACTTCGACGTGCGCCACCGCTTCTCTTACAACTTCGTCTACGACTTGCCCGACGCGCGCGGCCGCCTCGCCCGTCTCATCTTCCGCGATCTGCAACTGGCCGGGACGGGCAGCTATCAAACGGGTCAGCCGTTCACCGTCAACTCGATCTACGACGTGAACCTCGACGGCAACCTGACCGACCGCCTCAACACGACCGCCGGCATCGAACGCACCGGCGACCGCCGCCGGCCCTTGCGCCTGACGACGAATGATCCCAACTCGCTGCTCGCGCCCGTCGGCGAGAACGGCGCGGTCGGCAGGAACACCTTTCGCGCGGGCGGCATCCTCGACCTCAACCTCGCGCTCGTCAAACGCTTCCGCGTCCGCGAAGGGCAAGACATCCTCTTCCGTGTGGACGCCTTCAACTTCATCAACCGCGCCAACTACGGCATCCCGGTGCGTTTCCTCGAAGCCCCCGGCTTCGGTCAGGCGACCTCGACGGCGACGCCCATGCGCCGCTTCCAGTTCGCGCTCAAGTATTCGTTCTAAGACGCGGCGCGAACAACTGAAACTAAAGCGGGAGGCTCGAACTCAATCGAGCCTCCCGCTTTAGTTTTCCCGGCGCGCCTCCGCTGTGGCATACTCCGCTTCACCGTTCATCAAATCAATTCATTCGTTGCCTCTGGCGGCCGACGCCGGGGCGTCCGAGGAGGGCATCATGGTTCAGAGCAAATCTTCCGGCGAAGTGCCGCGCCGGATGCTCGGTCGCACGGGCGTGGAAGTCTCCGCGCTCGCGCTCGGCGGCTCGCACATCGGCGAAACGAAGTCGAAGCGCGAGGCTTTGCGGATCGTCCGCGAGGCGATTGACGGCGGGATAGATTTCATGGACAACGCGTGGGAGTATCACGACGGGTTGAGCGAGGAGTTGATGGGCGAAGCTTTGCAGGGGGGCTTGCGTCACAAGGTCTTTCTGATGTCGAAAGTCTGCACGCACGGCCGCGACCGCAAGACCGCCATGCGCCAGCTCGAACAATCTCTCAAACGACTCCGCACGGATCACCTCGACCTCTGGCAGGTGCACGAAGTCATCCACGACAACGACCCCGATCTGCACTTCGCCAAAGGCGGCGTCATCGAAGCTCTCGAACAGGCGCAGCGCGAAGGCAAAGTTCGCTTCGTCGGTTTCACCGGCCACAAAGACCCGGCCATCCACCTCAAGATGCTCGCGCACGACTACCCCTTCGACACCTGCCAACTGCCGCTCAACCCTTTCGACGCCACCTTCCGCAGTTTCGAGCAACAGGTGTTGCCCGAACTGCTCAGGCGCGGCATCGCCCCGCTCGGCATGAAGAGTTTGGGCGGCGGGGGCGACGCCGTGAAGCGACGCGCCGTCACGGCCGCGGAGGCTTTGCGCTACGCGATGAGTCTGCCGGTCGCCTCCACCGTCTCCGGCATCGACTCGCTCAAGGTGCTCCGGCAAAACTTGCGCATCGCGCGCGACTTCTCCCCGATGTCCGGCGAAGAGATGCAAGCCCTGCGCACGCGCTGCGCCGCAGACGCCGCCGACGGCCACTTTGAACTCTACAAGACCTCCAAAAAATACGACGGCCCGCCGGGGCGCAAACAGCACAAGTTCCCCGCCGAGGACGAACTCGCCGCGTGAACGGATGAGCGCGCCGCCCGAACGCATCTCTCGAAATTGGCGCGTCGCCGCCGTCGTCGTCGCGGCGACGCTCGCCTTTCTCTTGAAGCTCTATCTCGCGCTCTACACGCAAGGCACGCTCGACGCGGCGGCCTTCGCCGATCACCTCGCCAAGATCGAGGGGTTCGGCGGCGTCGGCGTCCATCGCGTCAGCGGCGCATTCAATAACCCCTTCAACAGCCCGCCCTTCGTCGTCCACTTCCTCAAAGCCCTCGGCTGGCTGACGGGCGCGACCGGGCTGCCCTTCGCTTTCTGGCTCAGGCTCACTTGCGTCCTCGCCGACGCGGGCAGCTTCTTTCTCGTCTGGAAACTGTTGAAGCGTTCGCCCGCGTCGCGCCCTAACGCACCCGCGTCGCGCAACCTCGACGCGCCGCGTGAACGCCATGTGCCGCGCAAAGGCGATGTGCCGTTGTTGCTCATCGCGTTCGCGCTCTCGCCCGTCGCCATCATCATTTCGGGCTTTCACGGCAACACCGATCCGGTCATGATCTTTTTCGTCCTGCTCTCCGCGTATCTTCTGGAGATGCGGGAAAGCGCGGGCGTCCGGCTTGCGGCCATCGCGTTCGGCCTCGCGCTCAACTTTAAGGTCGCGCCCCTCATCTTCGCGCCCGCGCTCTAGTTCCACCTACCGGGGAGGCGCCGACGCATCGAATACTTCGGCCTCGCCGCGCTCGTCTTCCTCTGCGGCTCGCTGCCCTACCTGCTGCCCGACCCCGCCCTCATCGCGCGGAGCGTCTTCGGCTATTCGAGCCTCTACGGCCACTGGGGCTGGACGCTTCTGGCGGCGACATGGTTTCCCGAAAGCCTCCGCTTCGCCCGCCGCACGACGTGTTAGGGGCGCACGCCGTCGCCGCCGCCGCCGGTAAATGGTTGATGCTCGCATCAATCGTCGCCGCCGCCGTGTGGTTCAACCGTCGCAGGGACAAGCCGCCGCTCACGCTTCAACTCGGCCTCGCCGCCGCCGTCTTTCTCTTCCTGACGCCGGGCTTCGGCGCGCAATACTTATGCCGGCTCGCGCCGTGGGTGATCTTTCTCGGCCTCCGCGCGAGCATCCTTTACTACGTCGTGGGCGGCCTCTACCTGTCCGTCAGCTATAGCTTGTTACATCTACCGCGCCGCGCCGCCCTTCTACTGTGTCGCAAGTCTCGCGTGGTGGCTCGCGCCCCTCTGCTGGGCGTCCGTCCTCATCTTGCTCATCTGCTACGCGCGGCTCTTGCGCCCGCGCATCCCCCCTGACATACCGCCGCAAATTCGCGCCTGACTCCCCTCGACGATGCGTGCGGATTCAAACCCGAAGCGGCGACTCGTCTTCGCATGTGACGCGACGCGCCCTTCCCCGTTACAATGCGCCGGATGAAACAGGACGACAGTTACGAGGACGGTCAACAACGCGCCGCGCCGCCCTCGACGGGCGACATGAGCGCGGAAGAGTTTCGCCGCCACGGCCATGCGCTCATCGATTGGATCAGCGACTACTTCACGGAGATCGAAGCGCGCCCCGTGCTCGCGCAGGTCAAGCCGCGTGAGTTGATCGAAAAGTTGCCGCCCGCGCCGCCCGCCACGGGCGAACCGATGGACGCGATTCTCGCTGACGTGGATCGCCTGATCGTTCCCGCGCTCACGCACTGGAACCATCCCTCGTTCTTCGCCTACTTCGCCACGTCGGCCTCCGCGCCCGGCATCTTCGGCGAACTGCTCTCGGCCGCCTTCGACGTGAAATCGCTGCTCTGGCGCACCGCCCCCGCCGCCGCCGAACTCGAAGAAGTCGCGCTCTCATGGCTCAGGCAGATGCTCGGCCTGCCCCCGCAGTTTGCGGGCGTCATCTACGACACGGCCTCCATCTCCAGCCTCCACGCCATCGCCGCCGCGCGCGAGCATTTGAATCTCGACATTCGTGAACAGGGCTTGAGCGGTCGCCCAGACCTTCCGCTCCTGCGCGTCTACGCTTCCGAACACTCACACTCGGCGATTGACAAGGCCGTGATCGCGCTCGGCCTCGGCCAACGCGCGCTCCGCAAGATTCCGGCCGACGCCGACTTCCGCATGGACGCCGAAGCCCTCGCCCACGCCGTCGCGGAAGACAAACAAAACGGCCTATTGCCCTTCTGCGTCGTCGCCACCGTCGGCACGACCTCGACGACGAGCATCGACCCGGTCGCACGCATCGCCGGCATCTGCGAGCGACATCACCTGTGGTTGCACGTTGACGCCGCCTATGCCGGTTCGGCGGGCATCGTGCCCGAACTGCGCCCGCTCGTCCTCGACGGCTGCGACCGCGCCGACTCGCTGACGCTCAACCCACACAAGTGGCTTTTCACGCCCTTCGATCTCTCCGTCCTCTATTGCCGCCGCATCGAAGTGCTCCACCGCGCCTTCTCGCTCGTCCCCGAATTCCTGCGCGCGCCCGCCGCCGAAACCGAAGGCGTGCGCAACGGCGCGGACTACGGCGTCCAACTCGGCCGCCGCTTCCGCTCCCTCAAGCTCTGGATGATTCTCTGCTATTTCGGCCACGACGGGCTCGCCGCGCGTATCCGCGAACACTGTCGCCTTGCGCGCCTCTTCGCCTCCTGGGTCGAAGACTCGCCGGACTGGGAACTGCTCGCGCCCGTGCCCCTGAGCGTCGTCTGCTTCCGCGCCCGCCCCGCCGCGCGCGCGGGCGAGACCGCCGACGCCGAACGCGCCGCGCGACTCGACGCCCTCAACGAACGGCTCATGCACGCCGCCAATTCGACCGGCTCGCTCTTCATCTCCCACACGCGCCTGCACGACAAGTTCACCCTGCGCCTCGCCGTCGGCAATATCCGCACGACCGAGCAACACGTCCGCCGCGCGTGGGAACTCTTAAATGAACAACTCGCGCTCCTCACCTAGCTCTTGCCTCTTTGCGCCTTTGCGCCTTTGCGTGAGATAAATTCCATGCATGAAAACGAGATCGCTAAAGAGATTGTCAACGCTGCTTACAAAATTCACACAACCCTCGGCCCCGGACTACTCGAATCGGTTTACGAAACGACCATGGCTTATGAGTTAAGCCAAAGACGCTTCGATGTAGTCCGGCAACAGCCTATCCCGGTCGTTTATGAGTCCGTCCATATGGATATGGGATTTCGGGCAGACTTAATTGTCGGCGGCTTGGTTATTGTCGAATTGAAATCTGTGGAGATGGTTGCTCCGGTGCATTGAAAGCAGTTATTAACCTACCTGCGCCTTGCTGATAAGCGGCTTGGTTTGTTGATTAATTTTGGTACGGAGTTGATTAAAGATGGCATTACGAGGGTTGTTAATCGCCTATAAAATTTTCACGCAAAGGCGCAAAGGCGCAAAGAAGAAGATGGTTGTGGCTCAAGGGCAGGCTATGACAGTGTCGTTGCTCTTTATTTACAGCATTCTTTTATTTGGCGCGCAAGGTTCTTTTGCGCAGCAGCGCGGGATGACGCCCGCCGACACTTTGCGCGTGGCGAACGTCTCGGAGGCGCAGGTCGCGCCCGACGGGAGCGCGGTCTGTTATACGGTCTCGGCCGTGGAAGGCAACGCGTCGCGCGCGTCGCTCTGGTGCGCGCAACTCGGAGACGAGCGCGTCGTCCCCACGCAGCCGCGCAGGATGCCGCAACAAGTTCTCGGCGGCGATTGGAACGTCTCGCGCCCGCGCTGGTCGCCCGACGGCAGGCGGCTCGCCTTCGTCGCCACGCGCGGCGAACAGAGCGGCCTCTGGGTGATGTCGCCGCGCGGCGAACGCCCACAGCAACAACCGCGCTTCGTCGCGCCCGTCCGCTCAACCAACTTTCACATCCCTTACGCGGGCGAGTCGTTCGTCTGGTCACCCGACGGCCGCCGTATCGCTTTCATCAACGCGAGCGAGGAAGCGCAGGACGGCGCCGCCGCAGCGGGCGCGTCGGTTGCCGCGACCGCCGCCGGCCGCGCGCGGCGCGACGACCCGCGCCTCGTAGATCGCATCCGTTACAAATCACGCACCGCCTTTTCCGACACGCTGCGCACGCACGTCTGGCTCGCGGACGTGGACGACCCCTCAACGCCGCGTCAACTGACTTCCGGCCAGTATTACGATCACGCGCTCACATGGAATCCGCGCGGCGACGAGATCGCTTTTCTCTCGAATCACGAAACAGACCCGGAGGCCGTCAATAACTCGGACATCTTCGCCGTCTCGACCGACGGGCGCGTGCGCCGCCTGACGGAGACGCGCGGCTGCGAGTATGAACCGGCGTGGTCGCCCGACGGCAAGCTGATCGCCTACACCGCCACGACGCGCGACGTGACGACGATTGACAGCGTGGCCGAAGACGCGCACGTCTGGGTGATCGACGCGGCGGGCAGCGCGGCGAAGGCGCGCGAACTCACCGCCGCGCAGGATCGCCGCGCGCGCAGCCCGCGCTGGTCGCCCGACGGCACGGACATCTTTTTCCTCGCCGGTAATCGCGGCGCGACCCTGCTCTACCGCGTCGCCGCGAGCGGCGGGCAAGTCTCCAACGTCTCCCTGCTCCAACGCGAGCCGCAAGTGCCGCTCGCAGCCCCGGCGCAGCCCGCGCAGCCGCCGCGAATCCAGATCGGCAATTTCAGCGTCGGACGCCGCGCCGCTTCACCCGCCCTCGCGCCGGGCGACACACAGGCTTCGGGCATACCGGCTTCGAGCGTCATCGCACTGACGTTAAGCGAGCCGCTCACGCCCGCGACCGTGTGGGTCAGCGCGCCGTCGCGCGCGCGCGGGGGCGCGGTCATCCGTCTCGTCGCCGCGCACCACACCGAATTGATGCGCCCGTTCGCTCTCTCCGAGCCGGAGGAGTTGAACTTCAGGAGCGCGGACAACACGCGCGTGCAGGGCTGGCTGATGCGTCCACTGAACTTCCGCGAGGCGGAACGCTACCCGCTCATCCTCGCCATCCACGGCGGGCCGCACGGCATGTACGGCTACGGCTTCAACGCCGCCTTTCAGGTTTACGCCGCGCGCGGCTACGCCGTGCTCTTCATCAACCCGCGCGGCTCGACCGGCTACGGGCAGAAGTTTTCCGACGGCACGCTGCGCGAATGGGGCGGCGGCGACTATCGCGACCTGATGGCGGGCGTGGACGAAGCCCTGCGCAAATTCACCTGGATTGATCGCGGGCGCATGGGCGTGACCGGCGGCAGCTACGGCGGCTTCATGACCAACTGGATCATCACGCAGACGACCCGTTTCCGCGCGGCCGTCGCGAGCGCGTCCGTGTCGAACCTCGTCAGTTTTTATGCCACGTCGCTCTATCAGGATTTGATCCACGCGGAGTTTGGCGGCTTCCCGTGGGACGATTATGATCTGCTGTGGCGTTGGTCGCCGCTGCGCTACGTGCGCGCCGTCGAAACGCCGACGCTGTTCATCCACGGCGAATTGGACAACGACGTGCACATCACGCAGGCCGAAGAGATGTACATGGCCTTGCGCCGCCGGGGCGTCGAAACCGTGCTCGCGCGCTACCCGCGCGAAGGCCACGGCTTCCGCGAACCGCGCCACCGCGAAGACGCCCTCGAAAGAACGCTCGACTGGTTTGATAAATACTTGAAGTGAAGTGAGCAGTAAGCGGTAAGCGGTCGGAGACAAAACCTTCCCGGCCGTTTTCTGCTCACTGCTCGCTGCTCACGGCTCACTACTTATGCTTACACACATTGTCATCTGGAAGTATCGCGCCGAGACGACCGAAGCGGAGCGCGAGGAACACGTCGCGCGGCTGCGTCGTTTGCCGAATTTCATCCCGCAGATCGAGAGCTTCGCCGTCGGCTTCGACGTGTTGAAACTGCCGCGTTCTTACGATGTGGGGCTCGTCGCCGTCTTTCGCGACCGCGCGGGGTTGGACGTTTACACGGATCATCCCGAACACGTGCTCGTCGCCGTCTACGGGCGCAGCCTCTCGGAGCACATCGCGTCGGTTGATTTCGAGAGCGCGGATTGAGCGCGCGCGCGCCGGAAGTTGAGAACGTCGGCGGCGGGCGTGCGCCGCGACGAGAAAGACCCGTGCGGCCTGAAAGGGCTGCACGGCTGATCACGATGAAACGTTTGTTGAAACTACTGGCGGTCGTCCTCCTCGTCGCGCTCGTGACGCAGACGCCATTCATCTACCGGCGTTATCAACTCGGCCGCCTCAACGCGAAAATTCATGAGTTGAACAACGAGCGCGCCGCCGACGCCGATCCGGTGTATGCCGATCACAAAGGCGTGATTCACGTCCATTCGTTTCTCGGCGGGCACAGCGCGGGCACGTTTGCCGACATCACGCAGGCGGCGCAAGCGAACGGCCTCGCCTTCGTCGTCATGACGGAGCACCCTTCGGGCGACTTCGACACGCGCGCTCTGACCCTGCGCGGCGTGCGCGGCGGCGTCCTCTTCGTCGCGGGAAACGAGACGAGCGAATCGGACGCGGATCGTTTTCTCACCTTCGGCGGAACCGCGTCGGGCGACGCGCCCGCGCCGTCTTCGACTCAGGAGCGTATCGACCGCGCCCGCGCCGCCGGGCAACTCGTCTTCGTCGCGCACCCGGAAACGTTTCGCAGTTGGCGCGAGGCGGGCGGCTTCGACGGCATGGAGATTTACAACCTCCACGCCGACGCCAAGCAGATCAACCGCCCCCTGCTCTTCTTCGACGGCCTCTGGTCTTACCGCAGCTACCCGCACCTGCTCTGGACGCGCTTCTACCAGAGCCCGGACGCGAATCTGCGCCGCTTCGACGAACTGACCGGCGGGGCGGCGGGTCGCAAAATCGTCGCCATCGCGGGCAACGACGCTCACGCCAACGTCGGCCTCACGTTCCAAGACCTCGCCGGTCACACCGTCTTCGGCTTGAAGCTCGATCCTTACGAGCGCAGTTTTCAAGTCGTCCGCACGCACGTCCTCGTCGCACGCGGGCAGGCTTTGAGCGAAGAAAATTTGCTGGCGGCTCTCGCGCGCGGGCACGCCTACGTCGCGTTCGACATCCTGTGCGACGCGAGCGGCTTTCGCTTCACAGCGTCGAACGGCACGGAGCAAAAGTTCGCGGAGCATAAGTTGATGGGCGACGAGATCGCGCGCACGGGCGCGGGCGTGCGGTTGCGCGTGACGACTCCGGTCCGAAGTCGCATCGAGATCATCAGGGACGGTCAGGTCGTGAACGAGGCGCGAGACGTTTCGAGCCACGAATGGACGGCGAACGAGGCGGGCGTCTATCGCGTCGTCTGCTACCTGCCGCAACTCTCCGCGCCGCTCGACGCGAAACCGTGGATCATCTCGAACCCGATCTACGTGCGTTGAAATTTTGTCGCCCAGACACGACATCGCCCCGAGCAGTTTTAACCGTTCGGGGCAATTTCGCGGGCCGGAAAGCTCCAGCTCAATTTTCGGAAGCGGCGTCTTAAGTCGCCTTAACTTCTGTAGAGAGCCACGTGTTTGACTCTTCGCACGCGGCAAGCTCAAGTGTCAGAGAAGCGCGTGTACAGGCTTCCTATTAAGTTGTACCAAGTGCACACAATCTTATTGATCTTGAGCCTCCCTGTCAAGACTCAACTTGACCGTTTCCAAGGCGTACAGCCGAGAAAGTTTGTTCACGCCGCGGACTATCTCTCGGCCGCCCGCCGCAACTCGTTAATTCCCGGCGTTAACCATTCGGCGCGCAAGCGTTCAATCGCCAACTCTTTCTGTTTGGCCTCGACCTCGATCCACGGGGCGCGCCGGTAAGACGAAGGCATGTCTGTGATGAAATCGCTGTGGTGCCGGTCGTTGAAGGCGGTGCGCCCGTTCGAGATGTGGACGAGTTGCCATTCGGGCACAGGCCACGTCGCGCGCGCGGCGGCGAGATAATGCGCCACGCTCTCGTCCTCGTAGCTCTCCAGACGCTCGCGGCACACATGATGGTGCGCGTCGAAGACCATCGGCACGCCCGCCTCGCGGCAGACTTCGAGAATCTGCGCCGCGCTGTAGGCATACTCGTCGTTCTCCAGAGCGAGCCGCGCGCGTATCTCTTCGGGCAGAGCGCGAATCACCTCGACGAGCCGCGCGGCGCGGTCGCCTTTGCCGCCGTGTATCTCCATCGCCGCCCAACTCGTGCGCGGCTGCGCCAGCAGGTCTAAGACGCGCGCGTGCGTCCGCAAAATTTTGATGCTGTTGGCGACCACCCCTTCCGAGTCGGAACTGAGCACGACGAATTGATCCGGATGAATCACGAGACGGATGCCGAGCGCGGTCGCACGCTCGCCCACGAGGCGCGCCGCTTCGCGAAACTCTTCGAGCACGTCCGCGCCCGCCTCGTCGTCCGCAAACGGGAACAGCCCCGAAGTGAGGCGGTACAGCTTCAACCCGCGCTCGCCGCAGAAGTCGAGCGCGCGTCCCAACCGCGCGAGGTTGTCTGCGTACAACTCGCGCAGCATGCGTTTCTGTTCGGGCGCGTCGAATTGCAGCAGACGCTTACGCGTCAACGCGCGGTAGCGCACGGCGTCCGAAGTGGTGATACAGACGAGGCCGAGTTGCGGCGCGAAACTATCGCTCAATGATGACATCCTCCACGCGAATTACTCGCTTTGCAGCGAATGGCATTTAACCGGAAAGTTTTATGTTTACGGACACGAATGTGTCTCTAAAAATATTGATTCATTGATTCATCGGTTCATTGATCCAATGAAGAAATAAAATATTGAATCAATGAACCGATGAATCAATGAATCAATTCTTCTTTAAGTTTCCATCGCCGCCTGCAAGTTCAACCTCTCGTGTTGGGGCACCGCCACGGGCTCCGGCGCGAGGGCGGCGGCCGAGTTGAGCACGAGCGCGATCCAGAAGAGGTCTGCGAGCAGGAGGTGTGTGAGTTGCAGCCACACGGGCGCGAGCAGCGAGAAGTTTAAAATCCCCGCGCCGATTTGCACCAGAAAGAGCGTCGTGAGAACGCTCGTGAGTCGTTTCGTGCGAGGGAGGCCGGGGCGCAGGAAGTTGTTGACGTAAGAGGCGGCGGCCACCGCGTAACAGCCGATGCCGACGGCGAACAGAGGGTGCAGCCCGCGCAGGCGCACGAGGAAATGCGCCGTCGCGGATAAGTCCTGCCTGATTCCTTCGGCCAGAGATTTTACCGGGAAGAGCGTGTCGCCGAGTGCGGCCACCGCGCCGCTCACCGCGATGAGCAGTGTGCCGACGAGGCCGACGGCGAAGATCGCTCCCGTCTTTCCCTGCCCGTCGAGGCGCACGGGTTCGCCGCCCATCGCCCACCACGCCGTGAGCGACAAGACGCCGAGCAGCACGAAAGTGTTCACCAGATGAAACGACATCACGAGCGCGCGCGCGATGGAAGCGTTACCGGCCACCAACTCGAACTTCACGAGAGCAGCCCCGATGAGCGCCTCGATCAAGATGAAGACGAGCGACCAGAACGCACCGCGCCGCACGCGATGCCCGCGCGGGAACAGGCGGCGCGCCCACCACACCAGACCGACGACGAGCAGCAAGGCCACGCCGCTCGTCAAACGGTGCGTCAACTCGATGATCGTCTTCAAGAGTCCGGTCGTCGGCAACACCTCGCCGTTGCACAGCGGCCAATGGCTGCCGCACCCGTCGCCGGAAAAGGAGGCGCGCACGTACGCGCCCCACACGATCACGAACAAGTTGGCCGCCACGACGAGCCACGCGTAGACGGCGAGGCGATTCAGTTTCATAGAGGGGCTTTCTCTCAAGTCGTTCAAGAATAGCGCGAAATAATGTGCCGCCCGGTGTCTGTGATTATAAGACATGCGAGGGGCGCGGTCATTCGGCCGCGCGCGCGTCTCGATAAGCGGCGCGCAGAATCAACGCGAAGGGGACGAGCCAGACGAGATCGTTGGTGACGTTGAGCCAGCCGAACGCCCACGGCCAGTCGCCGCGCGCGGCCGTGTGGAGGAAGCCGACGGGGCCGAAGAGTTTACCGAGGAAGCCGACGAAGATGATCGGCCAGTGGCGAAAAGGGTCGCGCGCGGCAATCGCGTAGCCGACGCCGTAGACGCCGACGACCATGCCGAGGCACTGCCAGATTTGCGGGTAGTTCGGCGGCGCGACTTCAGCCCAACGGAAGAAGGCGAGCGGGAACAGGATGACGAACGCACCCCACACGAGGTTGTACGCGCCCGCCGCGTAGAGCGTCCACGTCATCCAACGCGGGTGCGCCCCGCCCCCGCCGTCGCCGCCGCCACCATCGCGTGCGCTCATCCGCTCGCTCACTGGCCGAGCGCGTGGCGCAGCGCGCCTTCGAGTTCGGGATATTTGAATTCGTAGTTCGTCGCCTTGAGCCGCGCCGGTTCGGCGCGCTGGCTGGCGAGCAAGGCCGCGTCGGCCATCTCGCCGAACGCGAGGCGGGCGGCGAAGGCGGGCACGGCGAAGACGGCCGGACGATTCAACACGCCGCCGAGCGTCTTCGTAAACTCGCCGTTCGTCACGGGCTGCGGCGCGACGACGTTGACCGCGCCCGCCAGTTCTTCGTGCGCGAGCGCGTGCAGGATCGCGCCGATGGCATCGTCGAGCGCGATCCAACTCATGTACTGCTCGCCGCTCCCTATTTTGCCGCCCACGCCGAGTTTGAAAGGCGTCAGCATCTTCACGAGCGCGCCGCCCTTGCCGCTCAGCACGACGCCGAAACGCAGCAGCGCGACGCGTATCCCGACGGCCTGCGCCGAGCCGGTCGAGCCTTCCCACTCGCGGCACACGCCCGACAGAAAATCCGCGCCCGGCGCGCTCGCCTCCGTCAGAATTTCTTGCCCGCGGTCGCCGTAGTAACCGACGGCCGAGGCGGAGAGCAGTGTGCGCGGCGGCGTCTTCAACTGTGCCAGCGTCGCGGCCAGCAACGTCGTGCCCTGCACGCGGCTGTCGCGAATACGTCGCTTCTTCTCGGCCGTCCAACGCCCTTCGGCGATGGGGTCGCCCGCCAGATGAACGGCCGCGTCGTGGCCTTCGAGTTCGGCGGCGTCCAACTCGCCGCGCGCGGGATTCCACAACACTTCGCGCGCGCCGTCGGCGCGACGAGCGTGCGCGGCAGTGCGCACGAGGCACGTCACCTCGTCGCCTCGCGCGATGAGCGCGCCGACGAGCGCGGAACCGATCAACCCGCTCGAACCCGTCACGATGATCTTCATCAGGGATGCTCCTTCGCCGTTCGCGGTGGCAGGTTTATACCATGCGCAAACGACAAGTCGCGAGCGAAACGTCCGCGCGCCGTCGTGGCCTGCGGCAAACGTTTCTCTCGCGACTCGGTTTGTCGCCGCCGACTTCCGGCGACGGTTAAGTTAGCTCGTTGGTTGTTAGCTCGTCGGTTGTTGCGCGCCGTGGCGTCTCTTCTTGCGCGCCGCGCGCCACTTGCCCGCGCCTTCCTGCACGAGCGCGAAGAGCGTCGCGCGATTATCGGCGACCAGTCGCAGCCACGCCCACTTGCTCATCTGCGGGAAGTAGATGCCGCGGAAGAAGAGGCGGGCGACCAGATGGCCGATCCTGATTTCGACCGGCTTATCCTTGATCGCTTCCATCGCCTCGGCGTTGCGCTCCGGGCTGTAGGAAGTAGTCCACGCCTGATTGACCTCGTGGCGCGCCTCTTTGATCGTCATCTTGAGCGGCGCGTGCGCCATCTCGAAGGGCGCGAAGTCCATCCAGTGGCGCGGGCGGGCGAGCCGTCCTGACGCGGCGAGACGATCATACAAAGGCGTCGCGGGGAACGGCGTGAGTTGGCCGAAGACGGGCAACCCCGGCGGCCAACTGTGTATCTCCGAGAGCGTGCGCGCGGCGACGCCGGGCGTATCGTTGTCCATGCCGAAGATGAAAGAGGTGATGGCGTAGATGTTGCGCTCGGCGAGCCGCCGCAAGACCGCGCCGTACTCGCCGGGCTTGCTGAAGTTCTTGTTCACGTCGGCCATGTTGGCCGGGTCAATCGACTCCATGCCGATGAAGACCCACTTGCCGCCCGACTCCGCGATCAAGTCTACGAGTTCCTCGTCCTTCAACAGGTTCGCGCTGATCTGCGCGACCCACGGCAGTTGCGCGTTGGCCGCGATCATGTCGCGCAAGAGCGACTTCGTGCGTTTGACGTTGATGGCGAAATTGTCGTCGATGAAGAAGACCGCGACCTGCCCGCCGTCTTTGCGCGCGCGCGCCTTGAGGCGCAGGATTTCGTCGATGACCGACTCGTTGGAGCGGAAGCGGATCGAGTCGCCGAAGAAGCCCGTCACGGTGCAGAACTCGCAGCCGTAAGGGCAGCCGCGCCCCGACTCAATCGGGATCACGCGAAACGTGCCCCACCCGCCGCCCATGCGTTCGAGCAGGGGGCGCGCGATCTTCGGCACGAGGTTGAATTGATCGAGATCGAGTGTCTCCCACGGAATTTGCGGGTAAGGTTGGAGGTTAGGCTTTTTATCCTTGCCCTCCGCGTCCACGGGCAGGTAGATGTCTTTGAGCTGGCCGCGCGCCGCGTCTTCGACGATGCGCGGCCACGTCTCGTCGGCCTCGCCGAGCGCGACGGCGTCGGCGTGGCGCGTGCCCCCGTCGCGCCCCAAGGCTTCGTCCGGGCATTCCGTGACGTGCGGCCCGCCCATCACGACCTTGACTCCGGCGGCGCGCAAGGCGTCGGCCATGCGATAGGCTTTCGCCACCATGCGGGTCATCGCGCCGATGCCGACTAACTCGATGCCCTGCTCGCGCACGTAGGCCACCAACTCGTCCTCGTCCATCGCGTGCGCGTTGCCGTCAACGAGCAGGACTTCGTGGCCGGGCGGCGTCAGCGTTTGCAGCAGAAACATCCAGAGGTGGGGCATGAAATTGCGCGTCACGCCGTTGTCGGGGTTATATAACAGTATTTTCAAGACTCTCTCTCACTCCCTTCAAGAAACAGGACAGTAGTGCTTAACCTTTGGTTGAAATGATGGACGGAACAAACAGCAGACCGCACGCGGGGGAGTTGGGGGACTCACAGCCTCATGTCGAGCGGTGAATTTTCGGCGCGGAGTATAACAGAAAAGATGCGCCGACGTGCACTTCTCGCTTTTTCGCCCGTTGGTTTTCGCACATTTCCCCGACGGCGACGCGAAGACCGGCAGCAGCGTAGCACAAAATAGCCGCGGCGGCTGAACCGGATCGGGCGTTATCCCGCAAAAGAGCGCGCGGGCACGTGTCGCGGCTAATTTTCGCCGCGCCGGGAAACGCTTTGCGAAAAGTTCGTGACCGCGGCCACATCCACGGAGTATGATGCGCGCGTAATTCATTTACCAGAATGAAGACGCTCTGCAAACTTCCGTTGACGACCAAGCCGGGGATGTTCGATTGCCACGCGAGGTAGCCCCGTTTCGTGTACTTCTCCGCCCTCTCCACAATTTGCCTGCTCTGCCTGCTCTGCCTCTCGCAATTGGCTTGCGGCGGTGCGTCTCAAGCGCACGCGCCCTCCGTCTCGACTGCCTCGCGGAGCGCGCCCGCCGCCGCCGCCGCCGCCGCGCGCGAAGCGGACGCGCACCACATAGGCTCGATTGACGCGGACGACGACGGCATCCCCGACCGCGCGGAGTTGCGTTCCTACGGCGACCGCGAAAATTTCCGACGCTGGTTCACCGCCCTCGCCGAGACGCAGTTTTATGAAGCGAGCGAACAGTGGAACACCGAACAGCGCGACTGCGCCGGGCTGGTGCGCTTCAGCTGGCGCGAGGCTCTGCGCACGCACGACCGCCCGTGGCTGCGTCGCATGGGCGACGCATACGAGTCGGTCGCGCCCGACGTGCGCGCCTACACGCTCGAACGCGGCAGCCCCCTCGGCGAACGCCTCTTCCGCACGCGCCCCGGCGCGTTTCAGGAAAGCGATCTCGCGGACGATACCTTCTCCGACTTCGCCGACGCGCGCACGCTCAAGGAGTTCAACGCGGATTTCATCTCGCGCGACCGTCGTCGCGCCGAGGCGGGCGATCTCCTGTTCTTTCACCAACCGTGGGCCGGCCGCTATCCCTACCACGTCATGATCTTTCTCGGCGCGGCGCGCGAGGCGTCGGAAGGCGCGGCCGATTGGGTCGTCTATCACACGGGCGCGTCGGCCGACGACGACGGCGGCCGCCGCCGCGACACGATCAAAAAGGTGCGGCTCGCCGTGCTCGACCGCCACCCCGACCCGCGCTGGCGACCCGTGGAAAACAACCGTAACTTTCTGGGCTTCTACCGCCTCAAGATTCTTCGTTGAGACTTTGGAAAAACGCTCTGCGATTTTTGTGCGCGAATATTTTGAGTTGAACAGCGGCGAAGGGCTGACTTTATGAACAGTCGAAAACTCCTGACTTCGATCTTGATCTACCTCGCGGTCGTCTTTGTCATTTTCTCCTTCTCGTTCTGGCGGCTGCGGATGCTGGCCGAAGGCGTGCCCGCCGGCGATCCCGCCGAGATCGAGTACAAAGAGCGCGACCCGAATCTCCCGGCCAAGCCCTTCTTCTCGCTCGCCTCGAACCGCACCTACGGCACGAACGAACGCCCGCGCCTCTGGCTCAGCTACCGCGACATCGACTCGATTGACTTCCGCGTCTATCGCGTCAACGACCCGGTGAAATTTTTCCGCGGCCTCGACGACCCGCATCGCTTCGGCGAAGACGAAGAGGGCGAATTCGAGAGCTACTACCGCAAGCGCAAGCCCACGTTCCTCGAACGCGTCCGTGCCTTCAAGAACTATTTCTACAACGGATTCCGCGACTACTTCCGCGCGCAACTCAAACACTCGTCGCGCAAAAGTTTCAACCGGACGTTTCGCGCGCCCGACGAACTCAAGGCGGCCGAGGTGCAGCGCACGCCGCTGAACGTGGCCGACTACGCGCGCGTGCCGCTCCTGAACGACGACCAACTCGTGCGCGGCTGGCGCGAGAAACTGCCGCCGCTCGACAACGAGTACGACCGGCGCTCGATCCCGCTCGGCCAGCGCGAGCCGGGCGTCTATCTCGTCGAAGCGGTCAACGGCGATTTGCGCGCCTTCTCCGTCGCCATCGTCACAGACCTCACGATGATCGAAAAGAGTTCGCGCGACGGCCAGTTGTTGGTCTACGCCGTCAACCGGCAGACGGGCGCGCCGCGCGCAGGCGTTCAGGTGCAGATCGTCGAAGGCGATAACACGCTCACGACGGGCACGACCGACAATCAGGGAATCCTCCGCACCAAGGTCGCGCGCAAACAGACGCCCAAAAGCGACGGCGCGGACGCCGAGGAAGAGGGCGGCGGCGAAGAGGGCGGCGAAGAGGGCGGCGGCGAAGACGGTTCGCCTTCATATCTCGTCATGGCGACGGAGCGCGAGAACTTCGCCATCTCCGATCTCGACTCTTACATCTTCGGCGGCTACGGCGGCGGCGACTCGGCCAGCCTGACGAGCTACGTCTACACGGATCGCCCGGTCTATCGTCCCGCGCAGAAAGTCTATTTCAAAGGCATCCTGCGCCGCCTCGGCGAGCGCGGTTATCAAACGCCGGGGGGCGCGGTCACGGTCAGCGTCGAAGACACGAACGGCGGGAAGCTGTTCGAGCGCGAGGTGACGCTCTCGTCGCGCGGCACGTTCAGCGGCGAGGTTGACCTGCCGGAAGAAGCCCCGCTCGGCGCTTACAACATCAAGGCACAGACTGCCGAAGGCGGCACGGCCTCCGGCTACTTCGAGGTGCAGGAATACAAGAAGCCCGAATTCAAGGTGGCCGTCTCGACGCCGCAACGCTTCGCGCCCACCGGCTCGCAGGTCAAGTTCAACGTCTCGGCGCGCTACTTCTTCGGCTCGCCCGTGACGCGCGCCGACGTGAAGTATTACGTCTATCGCTCGCGTTACTATCACTACTTCGCAGACCCCGAAGGCGACCCGATTGACGACTTCGGCGTGGAGGGCGAAGGGGAAACCGGCGGCTACGACGAAGGCGGCGAATACGGCGATTCGATGGTCAAGGAGGGCGAGGGCAAACTCGACGCGCAGGGCAACTATCAGGTCGATTTCGCCGTGCCGCAACCTTCGGCGAAAGAGCGTTGGGATTACACCTACCGGCTCGAAGCGCAGGTGACGGACGCCTCGCGCCGGATGATGCAGTCGAGCGCGGAGTTCGTCGGCACGCGCGGCTCCGTGGTCGCCCACGCGACGACGGATCGCTACGTCTATTATCAGGGCGACGCCGCGAAGATTCTCGTCCGCACGCGCGACTACGAAGGCCGCGAGGTCGCGGCGAATGTTACGCTCACCTTCGTCGAGAATACTTGGGAGAAGATCGAGAAGGACGACTACGGCTACAAGTACTCCGAGTACAAGCTGAACGAGCGCGAGTTGTCCACGGCGAACGTGCGGACGAACGCGCAGGGCGAAGCCTACTTCGACTACCCGATAGAGCGGCCGGGCAACATCCGGATCAAGACGACCGTCTGGGAGAACGGCAAGCCCGTCACTTCGATGGGCGGCTCGCTCTGGGTGGCCGACCGCAACGGGCAATTTTCGGCTTATTCGTATCAGGAGAGCGAGACGGTCAAACTCGTCCCCGACAAGAAATCTTACAAGGCGGGCGAAACCGCGCACGTCCTCGCCCTGCTCCCGACGGACAAGGCGCACCTGCTCGTCACGACCGAACTCATCAGCGTGATGACGGTGCGCCAGATCAGCGCGGCCGGTCGCGCCGTCGTCATCGACGTGCCCATCGAAGCGCGCCACGCCCCGAACTTCTTCCTCGACGTGTCCTACGTCAAAGACGGCGAGATGTATTCGGCCTCCACGTCGCTGGTCGTGCCGCCGCGCGACCGCCTCCTGAAAGTCGAGATCATCCCGAACAAGCGTGAGTACAAGCCGCGCGAAACCGCCTCCTACACGATCTCCGCGCAGAACGCCGACGGGAGTCCGGCGGCGGGCGCGGAAGTCAGTTTCGGCGTCGTCGACGAGGCCATCTACAGCATCCAGCAGGAGACCGTCGGCGACATCCGCAAGCAGTTTTACGCGCAACGCTACAACGAGGTGAACACCACCGTCGCCCTCAACTACTACTTCACCGGCTACGCGGGCAACAAGGCGATCCGGCTCGCCGCGAACAAACGCGCGCAAGCTGTCGCGGACTTCAAAAACGAGGGCGATTTCGTCCAGCCGTTGATCCGAAAAATATTCAAGGACACGGCCTACTGGCAACCGGCGCTCGTCACGGGCGCGGACGGCAAGGCGAACGTCAAAGTCGAACTGCCGGACAACCTGACGACGTGGCGCGCGACCGCCCGCGCCGTCACCGCCGACACGCGCGTCGGCTCGGCGACGAGCAAGATCATCGAGCGCAAGGATGTCATCGTCCGTCTCGCCATGCCGCGCTTCATGACCTCCGGCGACACGGTCACGCTCTCCGGCATCGCGCACAACTATCTGAACGCCGACAAGACGACGCAGATTTCCCTGAGCGTGACGGGCGCGCAACTGCTCGACCCGCCCGCGCAGACCGTCACGATCCCGAAGAACGGCGAGCACCGCATCAACTGGCGCGTCAGCGCGCAGCAGACCGGCGATGTCACGCTCCTCGCCAAAGCTCTGACCGACACGGACTCCGACGCCGTCGAGTTACGGATTCCGATTGTCCCGCGCGGGATCAAACAGACCGTGGGCGAGGCCGCCACGCTCTCCGGCGACGGCGACGCCGAGCGCACCGTCACGATCAACCTGCCGAACAACGCCGACCCGCGCGCGCGCACGCTTCGCGTCGAGGCCGCGCCCTCCGTGGCCGCCACGCTCTTCGGCGCGCTTGATTACCTGACGGCCTTCCCCTACGGCTGCGTCGAGCAGACGATGTCGCAATTTCTCCCGACGGTCATCGTCGCCAATACCCTGCGCGACGTGGAGCAGGCGTCGATCCGCGACACGAACAACATCAACAAGAAGGTGAACAAAGGTCTGACACGTCTCTACAACTTCCAGCATGAAGACGGCGGCTGGGGCTGGTGGAAGGACGACCCGACCGACCCGTGGATGACGGCCTACGTCGTTGACGGCCTGACGATGGCGTCGCGCGCCGGTTATCAAACGGACGACGAGCGGACGGAGCGCGGGCGCGGCAAGTTATCCGGCCTGCTCGACGCCGGGAAGAACGACGACGGCAAGGAGATCGGCATCGAGACGCGCGCCTACATGGTCTACGCCCTGAGCGCGAGCGGCGGCGTCAACCCGCGCTACATCGAAGACTTGATCACCAACCGCGGGCGGCTGCAACCCTACGCCCGCGCCCTGCTCGCGCTCACCTTGAAACAGCGCGGCGACGGGCGCGCGCGCGGTCTCGCCGCCGAGATCGAACGCTCCGCCCGGCAGAGCGACTTCGACGCCCACTGGGAATCGCGCCGCGCTCTGGGCGACTTCAACGAGGACAACACCATCGAAGCGACCGCGCTCTCGATCAAAGCCCTCGCGCAGATCACGCCGGAGAGCGGCGTCTTGTCGAAGGCCGTGCGCTGGACGGTGGCGAGCCGCGGGCGCGGCGGGCGTTACTGGGTCTCCACACGCCAAACCGCGTTCGTCATCTTCGGCCTGACGGACTACCTCAAAGTAAGCAACGAACTCTCGCCCGACTACGCCCTTGAGGTCTACGTCAACAACGAGCAGGTCATCGCCGAGCAGGTGACGGGCGCGGAGGCGGCGGGCGCGAAATCCTTCGTCGTCACGCGCAAGAATGAACAGGTGGGCGGTGCAACTCAAGTGCGCTTCGTCAAACGCGGCGGCGGCGTGCTCTACGCAACGGCCGCGCTCGAATACGCGACGAACGACGAGCAGACCGCGCCCCGGAACACTTCGGATTTGAAGATCACGCGCGAGTACCTGCGCCTGCGCGTGGACGACGGCAACGGGAATTTGAAGTGGAAGACCGAACCGCTCTCCGGCGAGTTGCGTTCGGGCGATCAGATCGTCTCGCGCCTCATCATCGAGGGCAAGCCCGCCCCCTACCTGCTCATCGAAGACCCGATCCCGGCGGGCGCGGAACAGGTCGAGCAAGTCAACGGCCTGAACCTCACTTACGCGGAGCGGGGGTGGAGCGACTGGTACAGCGCGCGCGAGTTCCGCGACCAGCGCACGGCCTTCTTCCTCAACTACTTCAGCGGGCGTGCGATCTTCCAGTACGCCATGCGCGTGCAGCAGCCGGGCGAGTTCCGCGTCGCCCCGGCGCGCGTCGAGTTGATGTACCAGCCGACCGTGCAGTCGAACACGGCGAGCGGGAAGTTGAGCATTCTGGACAGGCAGTAAACAGTTAGAACTTAAGGTAACGACATGACCAAGAACGTACTCGCCTCCATCTTCGCCGCCGCGCGCGACCTCGTGCGCGCGCCCCGCGCGCTCGCCGTGCTCTTCGCGCTCTACGTCGCGCTCATCGCCTCGGTCTTCTTCTTCATCACGACGCGCGAAGCGACCATCTGGCAGTTGTTCGTGACGGGCGCGGCGGCTCTGCTCGTGCCCGTGCTCTTCTTCGTCGTGCAGGCGGCGGGCGCGAGTTACGCCGTCGGCCGACGCGGCGCGGGCGAACTGCTCCGTCACACGGCGCGAAGTTTCCCGAAGGTGCTCGCGGTGAGCGTCCCCTTGATCCTGCTCGCGGTGCTCTCCGTCTATCTGCTGGACAAACTTCAGCAGCGCGCGCAGTTGTCGCCGGAGGAACGCGCGAGCATCGAATACGCGCGCAACGCACAGGAGGGCGACGGCGAGGCGGAGTCGTCGGAAGCGTCGCGGCCGAAGCCGCCCGTGCGCTGGAAATACCTGTTCGTCTCGGCCTTGCGCCTCTTCGTGCTCGGCCTGTTGCTGCCGCTCGCCGCGATGCACCTCTGGCTCGCCGCCGCGCGCGACGGGCTCGTCGCGGCCTTCACGCGTTTCCACCGCCACATCATGCGCGCCTTCTCCGCGCGCAGCGTCTTCACCTACGGCGTCGGCATGATCGTCTTCGCGCTCATCCCCTATTTCCTCGTCACGAAACGCACGCCCGTCGCGAGCAACACGCTCGAACTGTTGCTCTTCGGCGCGCGCATCTTCCTCGCCTTCTCGCTCATGCTCTTCGGCTGGGTGATGACGTTGACCGCGCTGGCGCGCACCGGCGACTATGCCGCGACGGCGGCCACGACGACCGCACCCGCGCTCGACGAACCGCACACTGCCCCCGCGACGGCGGCCACGAGTTAAAATCCGGGTCGAATGAAAGCCGTGCGCGCCGCAGTTAAAAACTTTCTCTCCCCCTCGCACGACGGCGCACGCTGCCGTGGGCTGATGCACGTCTTCTGCGTGTGCCTCTTTCTCTTTTGCGCGTGGACGCTGCCCCAACCCGGCGCGTTGAAAGTCGAACGCGCTCGCGTGCGCGTGAGCGAGAGCGAGGTGGACGCGGCTTTGCAGCGCGCGGCGGCGGGCGCGCTCGGCTCGCGCGAAGGCGCCATCATCGTCTTAGACGCGCAGACGGGGCGCGTGCGCGCCGCCGTCAACCGGCGCACGGCGGAAGAGGCGGCCTTCGCCCCCGGCTCGGCGATCAAACCTTTCACGCTGCTCGCGGCCTTGCGCGCCCGCGTCATCGACGCCGACGCGCGCCTCTCCTGCCGCAAGCATTACACGCGCCACGGGGCGGACTTCACCTGCTCGCACCCGGTCTTCATTCCGCCCTTCAACCCCGCGCAAGCTCTCGCGCATTCCTGCAACTATTACTTCGCGCGCCTCGCCGAGCGACTCCCGCCCGCCGACTTCAATCACACGCTCGCCGCCTACGGGTTCGGCGCGCAGCACGTGGCGACGTTCAAGAGGGCGAGCGTTGCGGGCGACGCTCCGGCATCCACGGCGAAGACGGCGACGCCGCGCCTGCCGCGCGGTAACGCGCAGGTCAAGACAGCGCTCGGCGAAGGAGACGAACTGCTCGTCACGCCCCTGCAACTCGTCGCCGCTTATGCCGCGCTCTTCAACGGCGGCCACCTCTATCGCGCGCACGCGGTTGCGCCCGGAAACTTTCGCGCCGAAGAGTCGGCACGACTCGACATCGCGCCCGACGAGCGCGCGCTCCTGCTCTCCGGCCTGCGCGGCGCGGTCAGATACGGCACGGCCGCCCCGGCCGATCTCGCGTCGCTCCCGACGCACGTCTTCGGCAAGACGGGCACGGCCACCGACCAGTCCGACGGCGCGCGCACGCACGGCTGGTTCGTCGGACTCGCCGCCGAACGCGAAGCGCAAGCGGGCATCTCACACGTCGCTTCGCAAGCGGACGCGCCCGCGCCCGCCGATGTCAAATTGGCCGTCCTCGTCTTCCTCAAACGCGGGCAGGGCAAAGAGAGCGCGGCGGTCGCGCGCGTCGTCTTCGCCGAGCACGCGCGCCTGACGGCGGAGGACGACGCCGCGACTTCGGAGTCGCGCGGAAACTCATCGGCGGCGGGCCACGCGGGCGACCACGCGGACGCATCGCGCGCCTCGAACGGGGCGAACGTCGTCCGCGTTCGCCTCACGCGCGAGGAGTTGACGCGCACGCTCTCGCTCGACGAATACCTGTTCGGCGTGCTGGCGGCCGAGTCGAGCGTCGAGGACGAGTTTGCGGCCTTGAAGGCGCAAGCCGTCGTCAGCCGCACCTACGCGCTCTCGAACCTGCGCCGCCACGCGCGCGACGGTTACGACTTCTGCAACACCACCCACTGCCAACGTTTCCTACAGGTCACGCAAGCGAACGCCCGCCCGGACTTTCACAAACTCGTCCGCCGCGCCGTGGGCGACACGAGCGGCGAGGTCTTGCGCGACGCGCGCGGCTCGCTCGCCTCCGGCGTTTTCTTCTCCACCTCTTGCGGCGGGCAGACGGCCAACCTCCAGACGCTCTGGGGCGCGCCCGCGCGCGAGCCTTACCTGCGCGGCGTTCCCGACGAATACTGCGCCGCCATGCCGCACACGCGTTGGACGGACGCGATCCCCGCCGCGCGTCTCGCCGCAGCTTTACGTGAAGACGCGCGCACGGATGTCGGCATGCGGGTCGAGAAGTTGTCGGTCGTCAAACGCGACGCGACGGGGCGCGTCGAGCAACTTGAGATTACGGGCGAGCGGCGACGCGTCGTGGTGCGTGGCTGGGATTTCAAGATAGTCGTCGGGCGCACGCTCGGTTGGAGTGTGCTCAAGAGTTCGCGCTTCGAAGTGATGCGCGCGGGCGACAAGTTCCTCTTTCGCGGGAGCGGCTTCGGCCACGGCCTCGGCCTCTGCCAATCGGGCGCACACGTCATGGCCGCGCGCGGCGCATCCTACAGGCAGATTCTCGCCCACTACTTTCCCGCCACGACCATCGGCAAGCCGGGGCTGTCGTCGCAAGCTGCGGAGACGAAACCCACGACGCCGGAAGCGCAAACTCACGCGCGCCGCGCCCCGTCCAAGTCGCATGAAGACGCCGCCGTCGAAAATGATTCAAGGCGACCCGCGCGCGCCGCCCGCGCTCGCATCGTTCAGGCGGATTTCGTTCGCGCCCGCATGGCTCAGGCAAGTTTCTCTCGCGCCGGTATGGCTCAGGCAAGTTTCGCGCACGCCCGTTTCGCGCCTGCGCGCGCCGCTCGCTCTCAAAGCAATTTCGCGCATGCCGGTGTTGCAACGTCGCCCGTCGCAACGTCGCCCGACGCTGCGTCGCACGTCGTAGCGTCATCCATCACGGCGTCGCCGTCGCTTGCGCCGGAGGCGCGCCTCGTTTTGTCGAGTGAAAATTTTCGCGTGAGTTACCCGGCGCGCACGGTGTCACGTCGCGAAGTGGAAGGCGCGCTCGCCGCGCTCGAAGCCGCACGCGCGGACGTGCGCTCGCGTCTGGACGCGGCCTCGATTGCCATGCCCGCGCTCGGCGTCTTGGAGGCGTTCGTCCATGCGACGACGGGCGACTTCACGGGTGCGACCGGCCAGCCCGTGTGGGTCGCCGCCACCACGACGCGCGGACGCCGCATCGAACTGCAACCGCTTGCCACGCTCGGCAAGCGCGGCGTGCTCGCGCCGACGCTCCGGCATGAATACGCGCACGCCGTCATCGACGCGCTCTCGCGCTCCCGCGCCCCGCTCTGGCTCGCCGAAGGGCTCGCCGCGCACGTCGCGGGAGAGGGGCGTGCGCTCACGCGCGGCGCGGCGCGTGAGAAGCTGTCGCGCGAAGATTTGGAAAAGAGGCTGGCCGCGACGCCCGCGACCCCCGCCGAGATGCGCGCGCTCTACGCCGCCGCCTTCCGCGAAGTGGGCGCGCTCATTCGCGCGGAAGGCGAAGCGAACGTGTGGCGGCGCGTCGTGCGAAGTTGAGAGCCACGCACGGTTGATCAAAGCCCGCCCGCGCCTGTAACATCGACGCGCTTTGAGTCACACCATCGAACCGGAAACCGGGGCGGCTTCGCCTCTCGACCACCAGCTAACGCCGCGCTTCCCCGCGCTCGCCGCGTTTGATTCCACCAAAACGCTCTTGGCCTCGCCTCTCTACAGGGAACTACGCCCGGAGATCGAGCGCGTGCTCGACCACGTCGTGCGCGAAGATTTCGCGACCCCGGAGACGCGCACGCAATCCGCGAGCGGCGCCGGCAACGCGGTGCGCGCGACGGCTTGGAACATCGAGCGCGGCAAACAACTTCCGGGCATTATCCGCGCCCTCAAGGGTCATCCCGTCCTGCGCGGGAGCGACGTGTTGCTGCTCACAGAGTTGGACTACGGCATGGCGCGCACGGCGAACGCCCACGTCGCGCGCGAAATCGCCCGTTCGCTTGGGATGAACTACGCCTTCGCGTCGTGCTATCTCGCGCTGAACAAGGGGAGCGGCGTCGAAGCCGACGTCGAAGGCGAGAACGAGCTCGGGCTGCACGGCAACGCGCTCTTTTCGCGTTACCCCCTGCGGCGCGTGCATGCCGTCAGTTTGCCGAACGGCAAAGACAAGATGGCGGGCAAGGAGAAGCGTCTGGGGCAACAACGCGCCGTCGTCGCCGACATCGCGCACCCGGCGGGCGAGTTTCGCGCCGTCAGCCTGCACCTCGACGCGCACTCGACGCAGCGGCATCGCCACAGGCAGATGCGTCTCATACTCGATCATCTCGAAGCCCTCACGCCGCGCCTGCCCACGCTCATCGGCGGCGACTGGAACACTTCGACTTACAACTCGCGCCGCGCCGTCTATTCCATCCTCGGCTACGCCCGCCGCGTCGCGATGGGCGTCGGCAACGTGGTCAGAAATCACTACCCCTACCCGGAGCGTTGGTTCGAGCGGCAGTTGTTTCGCGAGTTGGAGCGGCGCGGCTACGCTTACCGCGAGTTGAACGCGCTCGGCGTCTGCACGCTGCATTACGACGTGAGCGACGCGGCGGTGAACACGAACATGGGCGACTGGATTCCGCAGTGGTGCTTCCCCTTCATCGAGTGGGCGCTCAAGAAACACGAAGGCCGCTGCTCGCTCAAGCTCGACTGGTTCGCGGGGAAGGAAATCAAGCTCGCCCCGGACACCCGCCCGCAAGTCGTCGGCGAGTTGCGCGAGGGGGGCGTCGTGTTGTCGGATCACGACCCGATTGTGCTGGACTTGGTGTTTGAGAGTTGAACTTAGCGCGGCGGGGTCTGGATGCCGAGCGTCTCGCTCTTCGGCGTCGCATCCATGCGCGACCTGACCCAGCGATAGCCGAGCAGGAGCGCGAGCACGACGGCGAAGAGGAGGGGGATGGTCGTGTCGGCCTTGACGCCCATGTAGAAGTGTATGACGCCGCCGACGGCCGCGACGTAAGTCAGCTTGTGCAGTTTCGCCCAACGCTTGCCGCCGAGCCGTTTGATCATGCCGCTTGTCGAAGTGGCGGCGAGCGGCACGAGCAAAAGGAAACTCGCCATGCCGACGGTGATGAACGGGCGCGCCCATACGTCTTCGACGATCTCGCGCGCGCCGAAAAACTTGTCGAACCAGACGTAAGTCAAGAGGTGCAGGCAGGCGTAAAAGAAGGCGTAGAGGCCGACCTGACGGCGCAGCTTGACGACCCAGTTTGCGCCCGTCAGTTTGCGCAAAGGGGTGACGGCGAGCGTGACGAAGAGGAAGACGAGCGCGAGGACGCCGGTGGCGCGCGTCGCAAACTCGATGGGATTCGCGCCGAGTTTGCGTTGATAGGCGTCCCACGCGAGCAACGCGGCGGGCACGAGGCCGTTGGCGAACAGCACGAACCTCGTGAATTTAATGTCGGGCGCAAACATTCACTTTCTCCGCGTCAGAAGTTGACCCGCAAATCCATCCCCGCGTAAAGCTGCGCCACTTGCTCGCCGTATCCGTTGAACGGCAAAGTGTCGCGCATACCGAACTCGCCGATGCGCCGCTCCTTCGCCTGACTCCAGCGCGGGTGGTGAACTTTCGGATTCACGTTCGAGTAGAACCCGTACTCGCCGGGCGCGGCGATGTTCCAAGTCGTCGGCGGCCGCTTGTCCGTGAGCGTGATTTTGACGATTGACTTGATGCCTTTGTAGCCGTACTTCCACGGCACGACCAGACGCAGCGGCGCGCCGTTTTGCGGCGGCAACGTCTCGCCGTAGAGGCCGCTGGCGAGAATGGTGAGCGGGTGCAGGGCCTCGTCCAGACGCAAGCCTTCGACGTAAGGCCATTCGAGCACGTCGCTGCGTTGATTCGGCATCTGCTTCGGGTCGAGCAGCGTCTGGAAGGCGACGTACTTCGCCGCTCCGAGCGGTTCGACCTCGCTCAACAACTTCGCCAGCGGAAACCCGACCCACGGGATGACCATCGACCAACGCTCCACGCAACGCATCCGGTAGACGCGCTCTTCGAGCGGCGCGAGCTTCAACAAATCGTCGAGGTCGAAGACGCGCGGCTTCCCCACCATCCCTTCAACCGCCACCGCCCACGGGCGCGTGACGAACCCGCGCGCCTTCCCCGCCACTTCCGACTTGCCCGTCGAAAACTCGTAGAAGTTATTGTAGTTCGTGATCTCTTCGTAAGAAGTGCGCGCCTCGCCGGGCGGCGGGGGAAAGCTCGTCGCCTGCTCTGCGGCCTGCACGCCCTCGATCTTTTCGCCCTTCACCGGGGGCGGCGCGGGCACGGCGAAGCGGCGGTAGGTGAGACCCGTGGCGGCGGTCGTGGCGGCGAGCGCGACGCCGCGCATGAAGTTGCGCCGCGTCAGGTATAACTTCTTGTCCGTGATCTCGCTGCTCTTGATGTCGTCCGGCTTCTTTATCAACATCCCTGCTCGCTTTCCGTCAAAAAAAACTCTACGCCGACTCTTCACGGCCTGATACCCCTAAGATACGCGCGCCGTTTCGGCTGTGGATGTCCGGCGAGAAATTAACCGGAACTCTACGAGCCTCGCAACCGAAATGCAAAGGCACAGGCCGCCCGCGCTAGGTTGAAGCGCGGGCGGGCCTGTGCCTTGAAGTGTTGAGCCGCGTGCAGCGGCGCGTGCGTCCTTACCAGCGCGGGATGATGTCGCCCCAGCGCGGGCGGTCGGCGTTGCCGCCCGTCGTGCGCCCGCCGGTCGTGCCGCGTTGCGCGCGCAGAATCGAAGCGGCGTCAACGAGCGAACGCAGAGGGACTTCCCCGGAGAAACTCTTATCGAAACGCCGCTCGAAGACGTAGAGCGGGAGCGTGAAGGCCGTGTCGAGTTCGTATTGCACCTGCCCTCGGTTGCTGAAGGCCGACCAGACCACGTTCGGGATCGAGCGCAGGTTGACGACGACCGGCAGGTTGAACTGCGCCCCGCGCCGCCCGCCGAGTTTCATCGAACCGCCGTAGTTGCCCTCGATCACGTCCTGATTGAAGAGACTCAAACGATAGTCGAAATCTTTGAGGCTGACGGGGATCGGCGTCGAAATATCCAGACCCAGATTGAGCCGCGCCGTCTGGTCGCGGAAGTCTATGGCTTCGAGCGTGATCTCGTTCAGCTTCAGGCTCACGAGGTCGCCGCCGAGGCGATCCGTCGAACGTCTCGTCTGCGCCGTCGCGCCCGTCGCAAACGCCGACGCGAGCAGCAGCGGCAGCACAAGCCACACGCGCGCCGCACTCAGCTTCGCCAATACATTTCTCTTACGCATCGCTTTTATCCTCACTCCCCGTCACACTCGAAATCCGCGACTCCGGTTGCTCTAGCGAGATAAGACTCGCACGCCGGCCGCAAGCATTCATTTACAAGCGGCGTGCCGCGCGGGGCGGCGACGTAAGTGTTGCAATAATTGAGTTCGGCGGGCGCATGCGGTTACTTTGCGTGCACGAAAACGGCGCGCGGCGCACGTGCTCGTGTGCCGTGAATCCTCTCGTGTGGAGGCGTGCGAAAACAGGCGCGCGGGCGGCCTGTTTATCGTGTTTATGAAGAACAACTGACCGAGAGACGCTTGCCCCAATCGGGCGGCGACTCGGCGTAGGCTTCCCTTCCGGGCTGCTCCGTGAAGGGCGCGCCGAGCGTTTCCAGCAGCCGCTCGATCTCGGTGTAGTCGCGCCGTTCGGTCGCCGCGGTGATGGCGTTCTGCGCGAGGTAGTTGCGCAGGACGTACTTGGGATTAACCTGATCCATGCGGCTCTTGCGCGCGGCGTCTGCGCTCGACTCCGCGAGCAGACGCGCGCGGTAACGCGCCGCCCACGCGTCGAAGGCGGCGGGCTCGACGAACATGTCGCGCAACTCGTCGTGGCGTGCGTCGCCCGTCGTCGTGAAGTTGCCGAGGCGGCGGAAGAAGTTTGTGTAGTCCACGCCGTTCGCTTCGAGCAGGCCGAACAGGCTCAGGAGCAGCTCCGCGTCCTCTTCCGCTTCCGTCGCCAAGCCCAACTTGGCGCGCATCAGTTCGCCGTAGTGCGCGGCGAAGGCGGGCTGGTAAGCTTCGAGCGCGGCCGTCGCCTCTTCCACCGTGATCAGATTCACGAGCGTCTGCGCGAGGCGGCTGACGTTCCAGAGGCCGACGGCGGGCTGCTGGTCGAAGGCGTAGCGGCCGGAGTGATCCGAGTGGTTGCAGATGAACCCGGCGTGATAGTCGTCGAGAAAGCCGAACGGGCCGTAGTCGAGCGTGAAGCCGAGGATCGACATGTTGTCCGTGTTCATCACGCCGTGCGCGAAGCCGACCGCCTGCCACTTCGCGATGAGCCGCGCCGTGCGCCGCGCCGCTTCCAGTAGAAACTGCCGGTACTTGTCTTCCGCCACGACGAGTTCGGGAAAGTGATTGGCGATCACGTAATCGGCCAACTCGCGGACGCGTTCGGGCAGCCCCCGGTAGTAGAAGATTTCAAACGTGCCGAAGCGCACATGACTTTCGGCCATGCGGACGAGCATGGCGGCCGTCTCAATCGTCTCACGCCTGACCGGGGCGTCGCTGCCGACGATGCAGAGCGCGCGGCTCGAAGGGATGCCGAGCGCGTGCATCGCCTCGCCGCACAGGTATTCGCGGATGGTCGAACGCAGGACGGCGCGCCCGTCGAAGCCGCGCGAGTAGGGCGTCTGCCCCGCGCCCTTCAAATGCAAATCCCACTTCGCGCCGCGCGCGTTTTTGACCTCGCCGAGCAGGATCGCGCGCCCGTCGCCGAGTTGCGGCACGTAGCTGCCGAACTGGTGTCCGGCGTACAACATCGCCAGCGGCTCCGCGCCGGGGAGCGTGCGCCCGCCCCCGAAGTATTCGACGAACTCAGGACGCTCGGCCTCGCGCGGGTCGAGATCGATCAACTCTGCGGCGGCCGGGTTGAAGCTGACGAGGTAAGGATCGGGGAGCGACGTGGGACTGACTTTCGAGTAGAAGGCTGCGGGCAGCCGCGCGTAGGTGTTGTCGAACGGCAGCTCGTCTAGTTTGCGCATCGAATTATCCCCCCTGTTGAACCAACGCCCCCTACGATAAAAGAATCAAGAAGTTTACGCCACCCGGCACGGCGGCAGCGGCGGGGCGCGCCAATTCTTCTCGATGATCGAGGACGGACGCTCTGCTTTTGCAACCATCGTCGTCGTCGTGCGCCGCTTAATCGCTCAACCCGCGCGTGAGCGCGCCGTGCAACTTGCCGAGCGCGGCGTCGAGGATGTGGTCTTCGCGCGCGATGCAGAGGCGCATGTAGTTGTCCCAGCGGTCGCTGTCCGTGAACGCGCTGCCCGGCACGGCCGCCACGCCCGCCTGCGCGATCAACTGCTCGTTGAGGCGCATCGCGTCCGCGTACGGTTCGGGGATGCGCGCCCAGACGTAGAAGGTCGAGCCCGAATCGTAGATGCGAAAGCCCAACTCTTCCAGCACGCCCACGGCGCGCGCGCGCTTGCCCGCGAAGCGTTCGCCGAGACGCGCGTAGTAGCGCGGGTCGGACATCAACACCTCGGCGAGCGCTTTTTGCAGCGGCGTGGGCGAGCAGACGTAGAAGACGTTGTTGGCGTTGTTGAGCGGCGCGACGAGTTTGGCGTCGCCGTAGGCATAGCCGAGCCGCCAGCCGGAGATGTTCCACGACTTGGAGAAGGAATTGACCGTCACGGTGCGCTCGCGCATGCCGGGTAAAGCGGCGACGGAGAGGTGCGGCTGCGCGCCTGCAACGTAGTGCTCGTAGACTTCGTCGGAGATGCAGAGGAGATCGAATTCCTGACAGACCTCCGCAATCGTCGTGAGTTCTTCGCGCGTGAAAATTTTGCCCGTCGGGTTGACGGGCGTGCAGACGATGATCGCGCGCAGCGGAAACTCGCGGCGCGATTTCAACTCGCGGCAACGCGCGCGCAACTCTTCGCGCTCCAATCCGAGCGTCTCGCCCGACAACTGCAAGACCTCCGCGCGGCCGCCGAGTTCTTCGATGATGCGGCGGTGATAGGGGTAGTAAGGCTCGAAGACGAGGGCGGCGGAATCTTTGAGATAGGCGTCGGCGACGGCGACGAGGCCGCCCGTCGCGCCGGGCGTGATGAGCAGTTCGAGCGGGGCGGCGTCGGGGTCGACTTCGATGCCGTTGAACGTCCTGATCTTATCCGCCACCGCGCGCCGCAACTCGCGCGCGCCCTCGGCGGGGCTGTAATGATTCTGGCTCGCGGCGATTATTTCGCCCGCCGCCCGCGCGAGGTTCGGGTCAATCGCCAACTCCGACTGCCCCTGCACAAGGTTGCCGTCCGCGGGGACGAGTCGCGTGATCAGTCGTATGTCGGGTTTAGCTTTTTTCATCTCGGTTACCATAGCAGTCTCCTTCGAGAGAGAGCACCGTAGCGGGATTCTCAGTCATACGATTCGTGCGGGGTCGTGAGTGGTGGAGTCGTGTCCGGGCGTGAGGCGGCGTGCGCGCCTCAGCCGCGCGTGCGTTTGAGCAAGAGCAGCCCGATGATCAGGAAGACGATGCCGACGTAGAGGAGAGTGCGCTGGCCGGTGAGGCCGATCCCCAGAAAGGCCGTCCCGAGCGCGATGAAAGGTATGCCGCGTTTCGACATCGTGTTATCTCCGTTGAATGGTTCGTTGAGTGTGTGTTGAACGACAACCACCGGGTTTGCGTCCATAAGATACTTTTGAACCGCAAAAGTTTCAACGGCGCATGAAGCGCAAATGTTTCAACGGCGCGACGGCGCGCGCGCGAGCGGCGGCAAAATTTCGCGCGGGAATTTACCGGACGCCGTTTGAAATTATATTTCGCGGCGGCCTTTGCTATACTTCGTCGCATGCCAAAAAAGAATTCTCCGAACAGCGTCACGGTGGGGCTGGTGCAGATGACCTGCGCGCCCGAGCCTGAGGCCAACATGAAGAAGGTGATCGCGCGCATCGCTGATGCGGCGAAACGCGGCGCGCAGGTCGTCTGCCTGCAAGAACTTTTCCGCTCGCAGTATTTCTGCCAGACCGAAGACATCGAACTCTTCAAACTCGCCGAGACGATTCCCGGCCCTTCGACCGAAGCCCTGTCGAAAGTCGCGCGCAAGCACAAGATCGTCATCGTCGCGTCGCTGTTCGAGCGGCGCGCGGCGGGTCTCTATCACAACACGGCCGTCATCATCGACGCGGACGGCCGGATCGCGGGCAAGTATCGCAAGATGCACATCCCGGACGACCCGCTCTACTACGAAAAATTTTACTTCACGCCCGGCGACCTCGGCTTCGCCAGCCACGACACGGAGTTTGGCAAAATCGGCACGCTCGTCTGCTGGGATCAGTGGTTCCCGGAAGCGGCGCGCCTGACCGCGCTGTCCGGCGCGCAGTTTCTCTTCTACCCGACCGCCATCGGCTGGCTGCCCGACGAGGACGAGGAGATGAACACGGCGCAGCATCAGGCTTGGGAGACCATTCAACGCGGGCACGCGATTGCGAACGGCGTCTACGTGGTCGTCGTCAACCGCGTGGGCGCGGAGGGCAAGTTGAAGTTCTGGGGTCAGTCGTTCGTCGTCGATCCTTTCGGTCGCATCGTGGCGAAGGCTTCGGCCGACGAGGAGGAAATCCTCGTCGTCGAATGCAGCCTCGACAACATCGAGCGCACACGGCAGAACTGGCCGTTCCTGCGCGACCGCCGCATCGAATCTTATCAGGGACTCGGCTATCGCTTCCTTGAGCCGCCCGCAAACGAATAGCCGCCCGCGCGGCTCTGGCAGGTAGCTGTCGAACCAGATGAGCACGAAGCAACAGACTCCGGCCGAACTCGGCTTTCGCATGCCGCCCGAATGGCACAGGCACGCCGCGACGTGGCTCGCGTGGCCGAAAGACCCGCTCACGTGGCCTGAACTCGTGCCGCAGGTCGAGGAATCCTATCTTGAGATCATGGCCGCGCTCGCGCCGCACGAAACCGTCAACCTGCTGGTGGACGACGAGGCGACGGAAGCGTCGGTGCGCACGCGCTGCCGGTTCGAGGCGAGCGACAACGTCCGCTTTCATCGCCTCCCGACCGTCGATTCGTGGATACGCGACTACGGCCCGAACTTTCTCCTTGATGACGACGGCCGACTCGCCTACAACGATTGGGTTTTCAACGCGTGGGGCGACAAGTACGAGGAGTTGAAAAAAGACGATGCGATTCCGAAGCGGCTGGAAAGCCTCCTCGGAGTGCCGCGCTTCGAGCCGGGCATCGTTCTGGAAGGCGGCTCGATTGAAGTCAACGGCGCGGGCGTCGTCATGACGACCGAGCAATGCCTGCTCAACCCGAACCGCAACCCGCACCTCGACCGCGACGGCGTGGAACAGTACCTGCGCGATTATCTCGGCGTCGAAAAAGTTCTCTGGCTCGGCGAAGGCATCGTCGGCGACGACACGGACGGCCACATCGACGACATCGCGCGTTTCATCGCGCCGGACACAATCGTCTGCGCCGTCGAAGACGACTCCGCCGACCCCAACTACGAACTGCTCCGCGACAACCACCGGCGACTGCTGCACGCGACCGACGCGCGCGGCTCGGCCTATCGCGTCCACGCGCTGCCCATGCCCGGCCTCGTCGGCGGGCGCGAAGATCGCCTGCCCGCTTCCTACGCGAACTTCTACATCGCGAACAACGTCGTGCTCCTGCCCATCTTCGGCCATCCGCACGACGTGCGCGCCGCAGACATCTTGCAACGTCTCATGCCCGAACGCCGCGTGGTTCCCATCAACGCCGAATCGCTCGTCTGGGGCATGGGCACGCTCCACTGCCTGTCGCAGCAGCAACCCGCGACTTGAGTTTTGCCGGTTGAGAAACCGCGTGCGTCGCGGGGAGCGACTAAAGAATGAAAGCGGAAGCTACGGAACTGTTCGTCATCGGCGGCGCGATGCTCTTCTTTCTGGCGATCTGCGTCGTCGCGGTCTGGGCGTTCGTGCGTCAATACCGCCGGGAGCACCCGCGAGACGGCGCGCGGCGCGACGGCCGTTGAAGGGACAAGTCAGCAAACACCCGCCGCCGACCGCGCCGCGCGGAGGGCGACCTTGATGGCCGAAGCGATGTCAACTATCCGGGCAGATTTTGATCGCCTCGCGCTGCTCTCTGGCGAAGAGTGGGATCACAGCAGCCACTACCATAATTTCCTGTTGCGCCACATGCCGTCGCCCTGCCGCGAGTCTCTTGAAATCGGCTGCGGCGCGGGCGCGTTCTCACGTCTCCTGGCGAAATCTTCGGAGCGCGTGCTCGCCCTCGATCTGTCGCCGAATATGATCCGAATTGCCGGAGAACGTTCGGCGCTGTTCCCGAACATTGAGTTCCGGGTCGCGGACGTTATGGCGCGAGAGCTTCCCGCCGAAAAGTTCGACTGTATTGCGGCGGTCGCCACGCTACATCATCTGCCGATGGCGGAGGCGCTGCCGAAGATTAAGCGCGCTCTGAAGGTCAACGGGGTGCTGCTGGTTCTCGATTTGTTTCAATCCGAAGGACTGTCCGACGCGGCCACAAGCGCGTTGGCATGGCCGTTGAGCATCGGGTTAAAGCTGCTCAGGCACGGGCGGGTGATGCCGCCCCGCCAAATTCGCGAAGCATGGGCTGAACACGGGCGGCATGATTCTTACCTCACCTTGGCCGAGGTGCGTGAAGTTTGTGCGGAGATGCTTCCCGGGGCTGAGGTGAGGAAACATTTATTGTGGCGTTATTCCATCATCTGGAAGAAAGTCGCATGACTTGAGGGCGTCGTCGGTGAGACAGGTTTATCATCCCTGACCCGCCGCCTCACAACGCCACGCGGGGCATGAAGCCGTCAGCCCGGAGGATAGTAGGGTGAGAGACATTCACGGCGCGCTCAACTATAATCTCGGCCAAGTCTCGGCGGCGGAGTTGGCAAGTAATAGATCACCTGACAAGGTTCGGAAAATGACGGCCGGTAAAAGAGAAGAGGGTAACGTGTGGAAGGGGCTGGCGTCGGGCGTTGTCGCCGGGCTGGCCGCCGCATGGGCGATGAACCAGTTTCAGGCCGCGTGGAGCAGGCTTGCCGAAGGCGAAGAAAGGTCTCACGGGGCGCAGAGTTTGCAGCAGGGCACGCCACAACACGGCGTCGGGCGCAAGTTGGAGTCGGAGGGGCATGACGACGAGCGAGACGACGCGGCCGGGCGACTGGCGAACGCCATCGCCGTGGCTACTCTCGATCAAGAGTTGAGCGGGCGTGAGAAAGAAACCGCGGGCACGGTTTTTCACTACGCGATGGGTGCGACATCCGGCGCGCTCTATGGCGCGCTCGCGGAGGTGCGCCCGGAGGTGAAGACGGGCGCGGGCTTGCCGTTCGGAGTAGCCGTCTGGGCCGTCGCCGACGAGGGGCTAGTGCCGTTAGTGGGGCTGTCGAAGTCTGCGACCGAGTATCCGCTCTCGATCCACGCCTATGCGTTCACATCTCATCTGGTCTTCGGCCTCACGGCGGAGTTTGTGCGGCGTGCTGTGCGTCACGTCCTGTGATTGACGGCAGCTTTACTTCGGGCTGGCAGCTTCCGGGCGTGCCGTGAAGAGAACGCTCGCGGTTGTGCGGGTCTCGTCGTCGCCGCCGTCAACGGGTGAAGACCTAATTCAAGAACATTGCCGCTTCGAGGGTGTGCTTCCAACGACGACACTCAATCGTATTATTCGAATACTGGTGTGCCTTGTGGCGGCCGTCGGCTCCGGTTGTCAGAGAGGCGGCGAATCAGCGCGCTCTCAGACCACGCCGACGACGCCGTCGCCCGCGAATCTTCCACTGGTAGTTACGGAAACCGAATCGCCCACGGGGACGGACAGCCGCGAACCGGAACTCTTCTCGACGGCCGACGGCCGTGTGCTCTTGAGTTGGGTTGAGAAGATCGGGGAAAAGCGTCACGCGTTGCGGTTCGCCGTGCGCGACGCGGCGGGTTGGTCTGAGGCGCGCACAATTTCCGAGGGCGATAACTGGTTCGTCAACTGGGCGGACTTCCCTTCGGTCATCGCGCTCGCGGACGGATCGCTCGCCGCGCACTGGCTGGTGAAGAGCGGCCGGAGCACATACGCCTACGACGTGAACATCTCGCGCTCGAAAGACGATGGCCGGACATAGGGCAGGCCCGTAGTCTCGCACACGGACGGCACGCAGACCGAGCACGGGTTCGTCTCGCTCCTCCCGCTTCAGGACGGCCGCCTCGGAGCCGTGTGGGTTGACGGGCGCGCCACCAAGGACGTGAAGGAAGGCCACGACGAGGAAGCCCCGCTCCCCGTCAGCATGCAACTTCGCTACGCGGCCATTGACGCCGAAGGCCGCCTCTCGGATGAAACCGTGCTCGACGAGCGCATCTGCGAGTGCTGCCAGACCTCGGCCGCTCTCACCTCCGAGGGCGTGGTCGCAGTCTATCGTGATCGCTCGGAGCGAGAGGTGCGCGACATACACTTCGTGCGGCGGCAGGGTGAAGATTGGAGCGACCCCCGGCCTGTGCACGCCGACAATTGGGAGATCAACGGCTGCCCGGTCAACGGGCCGTCGGTGGCCGCCGACGGGCGGCGCGTGGCAGTCGCATGGTTTACGGGAGCCGGGGATGAGCAGAGCGTCAAGACGGCGTTCTCCGACGACGCGGGCATGAACTTCGGCGCGCCAACTCGCGTGGACGACGGTCACGCTCTGGGGCGAGTTGACATCGTGATGTTGCCCGACGGTTCGGCGCTGGTCTGCTGGATGTCCGGCGGCGCGGAGGGGGGCGCGAACAAGGTGCGCCGCGTCAGCCCCGGCGGTGTGCCGGGGCCTGTGACGATCATCGCCAAAACTGATGTCTCGCGTTCGAGCAACTTTCCGCGCATGAGCCGCCTCGGCGACACGGTGCATTTTGCGTGGACGCAATTCGGCAAGCCTTCCCGCATACGCACGCCGAGCGCGGACGTGAGCGCCTTCAGGTAAGACGCGCGGCCGTCGCCTCTATTCACGTTCGACGGTTCACTGCTTGATCCCTATCCACCCGCTCGCCGGGACGAACTGCTTCTTCTCCGTATCGACCGTGACGATGTGCGCGCCCGCCGCGCCGACGCGCCGGTTGGGGCCGTAGGTCAGCGGCGGCGTCAGCCCGGTGTCGTACTCGTAGAGTCCTTCGAGCGCGCTGATCAACTTCTCGCGGCTCAAGTCGCGCCCCGCGCGCTTCAAGCCTTCGACGAGAAGTTGCGCCGAGACGTAGGCCGAAATCTGCGCGGCGAGGTGGCCTTGCGGGAGCTTATATTTGGCGGCGAGCGCGCGTAGGTTTTCCAACGCGGCGGGCTTGATGTCCGACGGCACGCTCGGAAACGAGAGAAAAAGTTTGCCGTTAAAAGCTCGCGGCACGTCGAGGATGTCTTTGCCGGAGAGCGCGCCGGGCAGGTAGAGCGCGGGCGTCCAGTTCGACTTCTCCGCCGCCGGCAGAAACGCCCGCAGGTCTTCGCTGCCGCCGACGAGGAAGACCGCGTTGACGCCCCTCGCGCTCAACTCTTGCACGACCGCGCCCGCGTTAAACTTCCCGCGCGCGTACTTCACATGCACGGGCGCGCCCCACGCGGCCTTTCTAGTTTCTTCCTCGATCCCCGCGGCCACGCCCGCGTTGAGTTCGCCCTCCGGGTAGACGATGGCCGCGCGCGCCGGGGTCGCCTTGTTACCGGCGAACTTCCGCGCCGCGAAGACGACGAGCGCGCGCGCCTGATCTTCTATGCCGGAGAGCAGGTAGAAAACTTGCCGGTTGACGGACGCGGTGACGGGCGGGTAGAGCGTGAAGGGGCCGACGAGCGGCACTTCCGAGTTTTGCGCGAGCGTCGCGACCTCTCTGTCCGCCCCCGCGATCATCGCGCCTGAGAGCGCGAAGATTTGTTCCTCCGTGATCAGGCGTCCGACGTTCGCGGACGTAGCCGCCGCCGTGTCGCCCGTCTCCGCAAACTTCAACTCGATCTTGCGACTGTAAATTCCGCCCTGACTGTTGATCTCTTCAAAGTAGGCCGCGACGACCGACTTGATGGCCTGTCCCATCTCCGCGAGCGCGCCTTTCGCGGGCACGAGCATGCCGATGCGGACGCTCGTATCGGTCACGCCCGGATCGCGATCCGTGCCGAGTCGCTTGATGTAGGCGATGAGATCGTTCATGTCCTCGCGCGTCATCTGGTAACGCGGCATGACGTTGAGCAGGCGATGGCCCGCCGGGTCGAGGCCGCGCGTGAGGGCGATTTCGAGAGCGCGCTCGGTGTAGGGCGGGTGCTTGCGCCCGCTCGCGTGCACGACGCCCTGAGGCTTGGTGAGCGCAGCCCACGTGAGGTTTGAGGGCGTGACGCCGCCTTCGGGTTTGCCCTGCCCGTCAGCCCCGTGGCAACCGGCGCAGGTTATCGCGCTCGCCGGCACTTCGAGCGACGCCTCGCCGAGATAAGCCGTGATCTCTCTGCCCGACGCGGTCGTGCCGCGCAGGTAAATTTGCTTGCCGCGCTGCTCTTCCGGCGTCAGCGCGACGACGCCGGACGCCGCCTGCGCCGGACTGCCGGGGGCGGCGGCGTTCGTCTGCGCCGAGGCGACGCGCGACGCCGCGCGCGGAAGCGACAGGTGAAGACACGCCGCGAGCGCGACGAACGAGAGCGCGACGAGGGCGCGCAGTTGCAGGTTGAAATGTTGCCGTGTGAAATGACGCCGCATTATTTGCCGCCGTTGGTTGTGGTGGTCGCCGCCGGTTTATCGTCGAGGACGCTCGCGACGATCTCAATCAACTCGTCCGGTTGCGCGCGGCCGAAGGCTTTCTTCCAGAGGCCGGTGCGCTCGTTGCCGATGATGAAGACGCTGGTGTGCTGCTCGCGCTGCTCGACGTACTGCCCCGGTTTGTAGACCGCCCGATCAATGTTCTCTTTCTTTCCCTTGAGGGACAATCTACGCTGTCGTGCCTGCGGTTGTTCGCCGGGCGTCGCGCCGTTCGCCCGCGCCGCGACGGTGTTCAAACTGACGCAGCCGAGCGCGGCGGCGACGGGGAGCGACGCGGGGCGGAAGAGTTCGACGAACGCGCGGCCTCGGTTATTTTCGTTGGCGGGCGTGACGATCATAGAGTTTCTTAACCTCTCAGAAATTCTCTCGCGTCAAAAATTCTCTCTCGCGCGCGTCGGCGCAGCATCGCCGCCGAAATAGCGGAGAGCAAGAGCACGGCCAACCCGAATACGAGCGTGTCACGGAGCGACCCGAGACTCACGCCGCTCGCCGCCTCGTTTCTTCCGGCCGCCCGCCGTTTTTGTGTTAGGCTTAAAGTGTGATGCGCGAAGAGCAGGCACAGGCGAAAGCGGCCGCACCTTTGCGGCGCAAAATGTGGTGGCTCATCGCCGGTCGTTTCGTGTTGGCCGTCGTGCTCTTCGGGTTGAGCTTCATGTTCGGGAGAAGCGGGGCGGCGAGCGGCGCGAGCCCCGACTCGCTCCGGGACACGCTCGTCTTCGGGCTGGCCGTGCTCTCGCTCTCCGCGCTTTCGGCCGTCGCGCTGCGCTTCTCCCGCACGCCTTTGCAGTGGCAGGCGGGGGCGCAGATTTTCTGCGACGTGTTGCTCGTGACGTGGCTGACGGCCATGCACGGCGATCTGAATTCGCCCTACGTCGCGCTCTACATCGTCATCATCTCGGCGGCGGGCATCTTCATCGGCGTGCGCGGCGCGCTCATCACGTCGGTCGGCTGCGCCACCTGCTACACGTTCGTGGTCTTGGCGGGCGCGTTCGGGTTGTCGGGCATGGCGGGCGACGTTGCCGCCGCGTCCGTGCCGGAAGTGATCGGGAACGTCGGGCTGCACGACATCGCGTTCTTCGTCGTGGGCTTGCTCGCCTCGCGTCTCGCCGAACGGCAGGCGCACTCCGAAGTCCAACTCATCGAAGCCAAGCACGCGCTCGCAGACCTGCGCGCGCTGCACGAGCGCATCGTCGAATCAATCCGCTCCGGTCTCGTCACCACAGACCTCGACGGTCTCATCTACACTTTCAACAACGCCGCCGAAGAGATCACGGGCTACACGGCCGAAGCCCTGCGCGGCAAGGACGTGTCCATCCTCTTCGGCACGCTCGCCCCGAAAGTCGAGGAGTCTTTGCGCGCGGCGGAGGCGGGCGCGGCCAGCCCGCGTTACGAGGCCGACTGTCTCACCGCCGACGGCCTGCGCCTGCGCCTCGGCTACAGCATCTTCCCGCTCTTCGGCGAGACGGGCGCGCGCACCGGCCTCGTCATCACCTTTCAGGATTTGACGCAGGTGCGCGCGCTCGAAGAGACTTCGCGGCGGCAGGACAGGCTCGCGGCCGTGGGGCGCGTCGCCGCCGGCATCGCGCACGAGATACGCAACCCGCTCGCGGCCATGCGCGGCTCGATTCAAGTGTTGCGCTCGGAGATGAACGGCGACCCCGGCCAAGCTGAACTCATGGAGATCGTCCTGCGCGAATCCGACCGCCTCAATCACATCATCACGGACTTTCTCACCTACGCGCGCCCGCGCCCCGTCTCGCTCGCCGACACGGACTTGCGCGAACCCCTGCGCGAAACCTTCACGCTCCTGCGCCACAGCCCGGAGACGCGCGACGGCCACACGATTGAAGAAGACTTCCCCGACACCCCCGTCCGCGTGCAGGCCGACGCGGCGGGCTTGCGTCAGGTCTTCTGGAATCTCGCGCGCAACGCGCTCTCGGCCATGCCCGCGGGCGGCACACTACGCGTCGAACTGCACCCGACGAATTACAGCCGCGTCCGCATCACTTTCACCGACACCGGGCAAGGGATGTCGCCCGAACAGGTCGAAAGATTGTTTGAACCGTTCTCTTCCTCCACGACGGGCGGCACGGGACTCGGCCTCTCGATTGTTTATCAAATCATCCGCGACCATGGTGGTACAATAAACGTCCGCAGCCGCGAAGGGGACGGCACGACGATCATCATCGAGTTACCCGACAAACCCAAGTGATGAGTGATAGTTGATGGGTGATAAGTTAAAGGCCTCCGGTTGTGACTCATCTCTCATTACTCATCGCTGAGTCATTGATTGCTTTATGGCACAAATACTCATTGTTGACGACGAACAGGGCATGCGGCAGTTGTTGTCGCTGGTGTTCGGGCGCGCGGGGCATCAGGTGCGCGCGGCGGAGAACGGGCGGCGCGCCGTCGAGATGTTGCGCGAGGCGGCGGCCGACTTGATCGTCTCCGACGTGCGGATGCCGGACATGGGCGGCATCGAATTGCTCAGCGCGGCGCGCGAGTTGTCACCGGATACGGCCGTCGTGATGATGACGGCGTTTGCCACCGTCGAGACGGCGCGCGAGGCTTTCAAACTCGGCGCGGACGATTTCATTCAGAAGCCCTTCGACGTGGACGAGTTGAAGTTGATCGTCGAGAAGGCGTTGGAACTGCGCCAACTCAAGCAGGAGATTCAGGGCTGGCGCAAGACGCAGAGCGAGCGCGGGCGGCTCGATCAGATCGTCGGCCGCTCGCCCCGCATGCAGGCCGTCTATCAGATGGTGGAGACGGTCGCCGCCGTGCAGTCCACGGTGTTAATCACGGGCGAGTCGGGCACGGGCAAGGAACTCGTCGCGCGCGCCGTCCACAACCTAAGCCCGCGCAACGACAAGCCGTTCGTCTCGATCAACTGCGGCGCGTTCACCGAGACGCTGCTCGAATCGGAACTCTTCGGCTACGTGCGCGGCGCGTTCACGGGCGCGACCGCCAACCGCAAAGGTTTATTCGAGGCGGCCGACAAGGGCACGATCTTTCTCGACGAGATCGGCGAGATGTCGCCCGCGATGCAGGTGAAGTTGCTGCGCGTGCTACAGGAGCGCAAGGTGCGCCCCGTGGGCGGGCACGAAGAGTTGAGCGTGGACGCGCGCGTCATCGCCGCGACGAACCGCGACCTGCCCGCGATGGTCAAAGCCGGGACGTTCCGCGAAGACCTGTTTTATCGCGTCTCGGTCATCCCGATAGAACTCCCGCCGCTGCGCGAGAAGCGCGAGGACATCCCCGACCTCGTCACGCACTTCGCGGAAAAGTATTGCGCGCAGGCCGGTCGTAGTCTGGGCGTGTCGGAGCGCGCGATGGAGTTGCTCGAACGCTACTCGTGGCCGGGCAACGTGCGCGAACTCGAACACACCATCGAACGCGCCGTCGCGCTCGAACGCACCGATCAGATTCAACCCGAACGGCTCCCCGAACAGATCACCAACTACAGCCCCGCGCGCGTCGCCGGCGCGCTCGACCTGCCCGACGAAGGGCTCAATCTCACGGCGCACCTCGACCAGTTAGAGAAGACTTACCTGCTCGAAGCGCTGCGGCGCACCGGCGGCAACCAGACGCGCGCCGCCGAACTCCTCCAACTCTCCGTCCGCTCCCTGCGCCACCTGCTCGACAAGCACGGCATCCGCAATCTCACCGCGCAAATCCGCAACGACGCCGCACGCGGCGCGCCCGAATAAGAAGCCGGGCGAAGTGTAAACGGGGAAGGCAACAGCGGGACGTGGCGACTACAGCAGTTTGCAAATGGATGCGACTCGTCTGTGATGATTGGAGGGGCGGGGCTTGTCCCTGCCCGCTCGCTTTCGTAGCCACGCGGGCAGCGACCAGCCCGGCCCCTCCAATGATTCTTCATCGCACTCAATTGCAAACCGCTATAACTGCTGCGCCCCGTCTCTCTTTCCTTTATCCCTTAACTTTTCTCCTTTCTCCTTCCCTTTCTCCTTCCCTTTCATCCTCCCTTTTATCTTTCCGCTCACTGGCATGAGCATTGCACGGTGATTCGGTGAGATTGACCGCAATGTCAATCAACTTGACACGACAAGGTTGAGCCAACAGTCATGCACACCCCTTTCCCACATGGCAGTCAACGCGGCTTTTCACTGATCGAAGTGTTGATCGTGGTCGCGATCATCGGCGTTGTCGCGGCCCTCGCCGTCCCCAACTTCCTGAACTCGCGACAGGCCGCACACAACGCCAGCGCGTTCAGCTCCCTCCGGCTCATTCACTCGGCCCAGATCGCCTACCGCACTCGCTTTGACCGTTACGGGGATTTGACCGAACTCAAGAATGCAGGGACGCTGACAGACCCTTTGCTTGCCGCCGGACAACGGAGTAACTACAATTTCGTCGTTAACCCCGCCACCCTCGATAACGATTATTACGAGGTGTCGGCGACGCCCTCGGTCGCGCCGTGGCGTCACTATTACGTTGACGCCAGCGGCATCATCCGCAGTTCGATGGGCGGCACGGCCAACGCGTCCAGCCCGCCCATTTCCTACTAGAACCCCCGCCTCACGCGCACGGCTTTGCGCCCCCACGGTCAACGATCAAGCGGCTGTTTCAAGGTCTCCCCAAACCCGACTCTTGACAAATTTCGTCACCCGACTGCTGACGAGTTTTGTAAGTTCCCGGCCTCTACGGCCTTCGACGCCACCCGACTTCAATGTGTTTCACCGCCAAAAAGCCGCGAATTGGCCGCCGTTCGGCGCGCTTCACGGCGGCCGCGCATGTGGCATGACTCTTGTAACTACCAGAGCCAGCACGGCGCGTATGCCTCCAAAGATGGCGAACGTTGGCGCGTGAACACAAACTCAACCAAACCCCTTCCGCTTATTAAGGAGCACACCAAAGAACATGCAACAGAACAAAGGCCAACGCGGCTTCTCACTCATCGAACTCTTGATCGTGGTCGCGATCATCGGCATCATCGCTGCCATCGCCATCCCCAACCTCCTCGCCTCGCGTCGCGCCGCCAACGAAGGCTCCGCCATCGGCTCCGTTCGTTCGCTCAACACGGCCGAAGCGACCTACTTCACCACCGTCGGCGCCAACCTCGCGTATGGCAGCCTGACCGCCCTCAATACCGCCGGCCTCATCGACGCTGTCCTGATGAGCGGCACGAAGAGCGGCTACACGTTCGCCATCCCGGCTGGCAGCATTCTGACGGCTTCGGCCACGCAGGCGGCGCAGTATGACATCACGGCCGTCCCCGGCGGCACGGGCATCACGGCCACCGGCACGCGCAGCTTCTACAGCAACGAGCAGGCCGTCATTTACGGTCAGGCCGGCACGACGCCTCCC
>JAIVJZ010000009.1:0-58158 GCA_020199775.1 Acidobacteriota bacterium | reverse complement strand
CATCACGGCCACCGGCACGCGCAGCTTCTACAGCAACGAGCAGGCCGTCATTTACGGTCAGGCCGGCACGACGCCTCCCGCACGCTCCGCCACCGGCGCTTCCGGCGGCACCGCCCTCCAGTAACCTTAACCGGACACGTTGGTCTTAACCCACTGGACTCTGCGGAGGCGGAATTAAGTTTCCGCTTCCGCAGTTTCATTTGGGAGGGTCATGCGGGAGACTGCCCCGCTTATGATATTCTCAACCGCGTTTGCTCATCCTGACCGGCGCGGTTTCACAAACATCTTCGACTAATCCGGACATGTTCTCTGAAACCTACACCCTTACCGAACGCTTGACACCGACGACGCCCAACGCCAGCGCGGAAGAACCCGCCTTCTCGACTGTCGCCCCGACGCCGCCGACACCGCGCGGCTCTTCGCTGCGGCGCGTCGCTTCAATCGCGCGCAACGCCTTCCGCGAGGCCGTGCGCGACCGCGTGCTCTACAATCTCGTCTTCTTCGTCCTCCTGCTCACCGGCGGCGCGATCTTCATCGGCGACCTCTCGGCGGCGCAGGAAGCCAAGATCATCGTCGACATGTCGCTCAGCGCGATGCTGCTGTTCGGCGTCTTCATCGCGATCTTCGTCGGCGTCGGGCTGGTCTACAAAGAGTTGGAGCGGCGCACGGTCTACGCCATCTTCGCCAAGCCCGTGGGGCGCGGCGAATTTCTCGTCGGCAAATATTTGGGTCTCTGCCTGACGCTCGCCGTCAACGTCCTCGTGATGGGGGCGGGCGTCTCGCTCGCGCTTCTCTACGTGAGCGGCGGCTACGACCCGCTCGTCCTCGCGGTGTGGCCGGCGATCATTCTCATCTTCGTCGAGTTGATGATCGTGGTGGCGGTCGCGCTGCTGTTCTCTTCCTTCTCGTCGCCCGCGCTCTCCGCGCTGATGACCTTCGCCGTCTTCATCATCGGCCACTTCAGCGCGGACATGAAACTGCTCGCCGCCTCTACGGGCACGACGGCCGCGAAAATTCTCTTCGGCGCGCTCTATTACCTGCTCCCCAATCTCTCGCACTACACCGTCATCACCGACGCGGGACACGGCATCACGCCCGCGCCCGCCGCGTTCGCGGTCGCGCTGCTGTACGCCTTCGTCTACATCACCGTCCTGCTCGCCGCCTCGATCCTCATCTTCAACCGTCGCAACTTCAAATGAACGCCACCACACGGAAGCCGGAGACGCCCGCCGATGCGCGACACGCCCCGCAGGGCGACGCGGGGCGCGGCCGTCGTTTCAAACCGCGCGAGTTCGCGCTCGTCGCCGTCGTCGTCTGCGGGCTCGGCGTGTCGGCGGGGCTGGCTCGCTGGTTCGAGTTGCGTCGCCCGTCCGTGGCACAGCAACTGGCGCGCACGCCGGACGAGTTGTACTTGAAGCCGGAGCAGGCGCGTCGCCTCAGTCTCGGCTTCAACGCGTTCGTGGCCGACTGGTACTGGATGCGCACGCTCCAGTACGTCGGGCGCAAGGTGACGGCGCACGAGGGCGCGATCCAGATCGACGACCTGAGCGCGCTCAACCTGAAAATCCTCGCGCCCCTCCTTGAGAACGCGACGACGCTCGACCCGCAATTTCTCGCCGCCTACGAGTACGGCGCAATCGTCCTTCCGGCCGTTGACGTGGAGGCCGCCGTCAAGCTCATCAGGAAAGGCATCGCCGCCAACCCGCGCGCGTGGCGGCTCTACTCCTATCTCGGTTACATCTACTGGCAACAGAACCGCTTTCAGGAGGCGAGCGAGGCATACGCGACGGCGGCGCGCATCCCCGGCGCGCCCGCGTGGTTGTCCTCGATGTCGGCGCAGATGGCGACCAAAGGCGGCAGCCGCGAAACCGCCCGCGCCATCTACCAGAACATGTACCGGCAGACGGACGACGAGCAGATGAAGAAACTCTCGCGCGCGCGCCTGCTCCAGCTTCAATCGCTGGACGAAATGGACACGCTGCGCGCCCTGCTCGAAGCGCACCGCGCGCGCACGGGCAGTTGCCCGCGAGAGTGGCGCGAAGTTGCGCCGCTCCTCCACCAGCGCGCCGCCCGTTTTCAGTTCGACGCGTCCGCCGCGCCGCTCGACCCGTCGGGCGTGCCTTACGTCATCAAGCGCGACGGTTGCGACGTGGAACTCGGAGAGAAGTCGGAGATCATTCGCAGGTATTAATCACGCGCTTCACGGAGAATGAGACATGGCAGCCGCAATCGAGATCGATAATCTGACGAAAGACTATGAGGTGGGATTCTGGCGCAAGCGCAAGGTGCGCGCGCTCGACGGCCTTTCGCTCGCCGTCGAAGAGGGCGAAATCTTCGGCTTCCTCGGCGCGAACGGCGCGGGCAAGTCCACCACGATGAAGCTCCTCATGCGCCTCATCTTCCCGACGGCGGGACGGGCGCGCATCAAGGGGCGCGACATCGAAGACATCTCCATGCACGCTTCAATCGGCTACCTCCCCGAGCACCCTTACTTCTACGACTACCTCACCGCCCGCGAACTGCTCGAATACTGCGCCGAGCTTTTCGGCTACACGCGCCGCGACTGCCGCGCGCGCGCCGCGTCGATGCTCGCCACGGTGCGCCTCGAAGAGAAGAGTTGGGATAAGCAACTGCGCAAGTTCTCGAAGGGGATGCTGCAACGCGTCGGCCTCGCGCAAGCCCTCGTCAACGACCCTTCAATCGTCTTTCTCGACGAGCCGATGAGCGGTCTCGACCCCGTCGGCCGCCGCGAGGTGCGCGACCTCATCGCTTCCCTGCGCACGAGCGGCACGACCGTTTTCTTCTGCTCGCACATCCTCGCCGACATCGAAGTGCTCTGCGACCGCGCCGCCATCCTCCAACGCGGCCGCCTCGCACACCTCGGCCGCCTCGCAGACCTGCGGCAGGCGGCGGGCGACACGCGCGCGATGGAGATCATCTGCGCGGGCGCGAACCTCGCGAGTTTGCAGACGGAAGCGGAGAAACTCGCGGGCGCGCGCCTGACGCCGACGCCGGGCGGGGCGCGTCTCGAAGTCGCGGGCGAACGCGACGTTGACGCCGCGCTGCGCGCCGTGCGCGCGTCGGGCGCGACGCTCGTCTCCGTTCAGCCGGTCGGCAACCCGCTCGAAGAACTGTTCACGAGTGATAATTGAAGGGCGGGAGGCGCGAAATTCTTTAAGTCTCTAAACTCTGCTCCGGGCGCGCGCCCGAATTGATTTCGTCACCCTCGATATGGAAGCAATCACGATTCACTACAAACTTTCCGAGAAAGAATATCTGGAAGCCGCGCGCCTGATCTCATACCCCCAGCCCATGGAAGCGAAGCGACGCGCGTGGACAGCCTGCTTCCTGTTTCCGCTCGGAGTCTACGGGTTGGCCCTCGGCGCGGGCTTCGAACCTCTGGCCGCCCTCGTCATCGCCTGCGCCGTCTTGCCCCTGCTGATCTACCTCTTTTTCTTCCGCTTCACCCGGATCGTGCGGCGTTACTACAAAGGCGACCACAAGTTCAGCGAACCGTTGACCGTCACCTTCACCGCCGAACACATCACGGTGCAGTCGAAGCTCTTCGAGTCGAAACAGAGTTGGAAGTTGTACACGGACGTGCTGGAAGGTGAAAACTGTTACGCGCTTATCTACGGGAACGACACGCGCATGGCGACCATGCTGCCCAAGCGCGCCTTCCGCAGCGAGCAACAACACGCGGCCTTTCGCGAACTCGTCGGCGCGCAGTTTGCCAAAACTCTGCCCGCGCAACAGGACGGCCAACCGGAAGCGGCGGAGCGCGAATACCAGCCCGCGAGCCTCGAACCGCCCGACTGGCGATAGCGGCGCGCCCGCGCCCCTCGCGCGCCCGCGCTTATTTGAACTTCACGCCCGTGACTTCGATCCGGATGTTGGCGCGCACGTCGTCTTTCTTGAAGCCTTCGATCATGATCGGCACTTCCATCACCTTGTTCTGTTCCAGTTCCGGCTGGCGATCAGTCGGGACGGCGATGACCGTGCGCTGGCGCACCGGGTTGTTGTCGAGATCGACGACGGTGGCTTGAAGTTCGAGGCCGCTCAGAGTGCGTCCCGTGAAGTTGCGTACCTTCGGCCGCATGGTCATCACGATGTCGCCGACGGCGCGCGTGGACTCGAAGGCGTCGTCGTCGGCGTTAAAGTCCACGACGATGCGCTCGCGCGCCTGCGCGAACTCCGGCGCGCCCGCGCGCAACGCGCCCGCGAGTTGCGGTTGTTGCCCCGCGCCGTCGGAACGCGAGCGCGTCGCCCAGAAGACCAGCAGGGCGACGAGGAGCGCGCTCGCAATCGCCGTGATGATGAAGATTTTTCGCCGTGAAGCGTCGGCGTCGTCCGTGTTCGTTTTGGCAGACATAAGGCAATAGTAAATCGTGAATCGTAAATCGTAAATAGATTCAATCCGGTTTTCTCTATTCACGATTTACGATTCACGATTTACGACTTTTCTCAGCCCGTGCGGGCGCGCAAGTTCGTCTGTCCGGGGCGAGAGTCGGCGGACGGTTCTTTGTCGAAGGCGGTCATGGCGTCTTCGATGAGCGAGCCGGTTCCGGTGCGGGGGCGCGCGTTGAGCGGCCAGACGATGCGGAAGCGGCTGCCCTCTTCGGGGCGGCTCTCGACGGCGATCTCGCCTTCGAGCAGTTCGACGATCTTGCGCGTGATGGCGAGGCCGAGGCCGACGCCGCTGTAGGGGCGCGTGAGGCGGTCGTCAACCTGCCTGAACTCGTCGAAGATGAAACTCAGAGCCTCGCGCGAGATGCCGATGCCGGTGTCGCTGACTTCCAGAAACCAGTGCGTGTCGTCGAGCGGCGCGGCGCTGATGCGGATCGTGCCCGTCGCCGTAAACTTCACGGCGTTGCTCACGAGATTCGTGATCACCTGCGCGAGTTTGTGCCGGTCGGTCGTCACGTAGCCGAGCGCGGGCGAAACATCCACCTGTAGTTGCACGCGCTTCTCCTCGGCTTCGGCGTTGAAACCCCGGATGGCCTCTTCGGTGACGGCGGCCACGTCCACGTCTTCCAGGTGCAGCGCGGAACGCCCCGCCTCCAGACGCGAATAGTCGAGCAGGTCGTTGACGAGTTCGAGCAGCGAGCGCGCGTTGCGCCCCATGCGTTCGACCGCCTCGGACTGCAAAGGCGCGAGCGGTTGGCGGCGGTCGCGTTCGAGCAACTGGCACAGGCCGATGATGACGTTCAAAGGCGTGCGCAGTTCGTGCGAGACGTTGGCGACGAAGGCCGACTTCAAGCGGTCGTGCTCGCGCAGGCGTCCGTACGCGCCCATCAACTCTTTGTACTGCCTGACCTCCGGCGTGATGTCGCGGAAGACGGCGACGACGCCGTCGCGCCTGCCGCTCTCGCCCGCGAGCGGCGTCGCGCTGACGGCCAGCACGCCCTCTTCGTCCTCCGCGCCGCGCATGATCTGGACGTGCTCGCCCGAAACGTGTTCGCCGTGCGAGAGCGCGCGCCCGAGGGGCGTCTCTTCGGCGGGCAGCAGGTTGCCGTGCAGGTCGCGCAAGGCCATGTCGGCGATGAGCGCGTCCACGCCGTCGCGAAACTCGCCGGGCTTGCGACCGATGATGCGCGCCGCCGCCGGGTTGACGCGGTAGCGCCCCCGCGCGTCCACGATGATGACGCCCTCGTCCATCTGGTTGATGACGCTCTCCAGTTCCGCCGCGCGCGACTTCTCGGCCGCGAAGGCCGCCGTCGCCAGTTTCTCCGCGCGCACGCGCTTCGAGACTTCCGAAAGTATCAAGAGCAGGTCGCCGCGCTCCTCGCTGCGCTCGCTCATCGGCCAGAGGATCACGTCCCAGTATTTCGTGCCCTCGCCGCGTTCGTTGCGTTGCTCGTTCGTGCGCGCGACGAGTTCGAGGGGCAGGCCGTAGTTGACGAAGGCGCGGCGCGTGCGGCGCACGTCTTCGACCACTTCGCTGAGGACGGCGAGACCCGCCGCCGCTTCGTACAAGCCGCGGCCCGTGAGCGCCGCGCCTTCGCGCCCCACGATCCCGGCGAAGGCGTTGTTGGCCTTGCGCACGATCAACGCGGAGTCGAGCACGGCCACGCCGAGCGGCAGGCTGTCGAGCACCTCTTCGATGAACGCGCCCTGCGTGCGCAGTTCGTTGAACTTCGTCTCCAAACTCGAAGCCATCACGTTGAACCCGGCGGCGAGCGTGCCCACTTCGTCGTCGGTCTCGATGGCGAAGCGTTCCTGCAATTGTCCCTCTCCGAGCGTCGAGGCGTGTGCGGCGAGGCGTTGCAGCGGTTTGGTGAAACGCCCGACCGCCCAGATCGCGAGAAAACTCGAAGCCATTAGCCCCAACGCCCACGCCGCCGTGAGCACCAGGTAGGCGCGACCCGCAGGGGTGTTGTGCGCCGTCGGGACGCCGACCGCCACGCTCCACCCGTAGGTCGCGCTCCGCCGCTCGCTCGTCAGACGCTCGATGCCGTCGCCCCACTTCTCCGGGTGAATGTCCGCAGCGGAATGCGGCTGCGGGGAGGGGGCGACCGCTTGAGCGGAAGGCTCAGGCACGATCCGGTTCGCGGCGTCGTAGACGATGATGGCGGCTTCCGTCTCGGGCGAGGCGTGTTGGCGCAGGCGCGCGTAGAGTTCGGCGGCCGACCGTGGCGGAAGCGATGCGCCCTGCGTGACGGCGGCCTGATGAGTTTCGAGCCACGCGTCGAGCGCGCCTTCGGCGGCTACGGCCTTGATGCGCGCGATTGTCCCGGCCTGTTCGATGAGGCTTTTCTGGTAGCTGTCGAGTTGGAAGAGGCTGATGATGAGCAGAGGCAGAGAGAGCACGGCGAGCATCACCAAAAGCTTGGTGCGCACGTCGAGCGAGTTGCGAGAGTTCTTGCCATCTGTAGTCACAGGTCTATCAACGTTCCGGGAAATCCGTGCGGCGTCGTCTCGGCGGCGGCCAGTGGGAGGTGCGCGTCCGCACCTGCGGGCGCAAACTCGTCGCGTAGATCAAAACCGCCTGCACGAGCAGTTCGTCAACGAACAAATTCGTCCGCCGCACAGCGTCGCGCAGTTCCCGAATGTCTCCCTCCGTGGCGTTCGTACCCTCGCGCCACAGAAATTCTTGCAATACATCGCGTAGAATCATCAACTCTCGTGCCACTTCGTCAATCAGACAGCCCTGTTGGAAACGCGCCTGCGAGTGCATGCGAAGGGAACGCACCGCCTCGGCGATTTCGCTGTCGAGCGCAGCGCTATCCAACACCTGCGCCAGTTCGTCGAAGATGTCGGGCAGGTAGTCTACAAGTTGGTGATAAGAGAGCAGCGCGGGCAGGTCTGTGCGGCGATCCGTATAGACGACATCGACGAAGGAGCGCACGAGCGCAGGCTCGTGCTGTCTCAGCAGGGCGACGTAACGTTCGGCCATAGGAGAGGTCAAAGGTTAGAGGGCAGAGGTTAGAAGAAATCAGCTTTTTGTCTTTAACTGACCTCCCGTCCCTGACCTCTAACCTCTCATTTCGCTAGGAGTCTCTTCAAAAGAGCGTCCAATTCGTCGAAGTCGATGGGCTTGGTGACGTATTCGTTGCAGCCCGCGGCGAGGGCATCGGCGTGGAAATCGTTGGTGTCGTGCGCCGAGACGGCGACGATGGGGATGCGTCCGGGGCCGTCGAGTTCGCGTATGCGGCGCGTGGCGTCGAGGCCGTCGAGACGCGGCAGGCTCAAGTCCATCAAGATCAGGTCGGGGCGACTGCTCTCGGCCACCTCGACGGCCTCTTTGCCGTCTACCGCTTCTATCACCTGATAACCGCTCATTTCGAGTAACCTTCTCATCATAAAGCGGTTATCTGCAAAATCTTCAACTACGAGGACAGTCAACTTCGCGTTTCCGTTCTCTTCCATTCACAGCCTTCCTGTCAACAAGGGCAAATAATTAACTGGCTCGCGCCCGTAGCCGAACGTATCACTAGCAAACACTCGGATTTTTTGTTAAGATGCCGCATCGAAACGCAACACAAAAAGCCGCATCGTTCGGGTTCAATTCGCATGGAGGGCGCGGGCTGACCTCCTCCACGCAGGCGGCGTGAAGACCCGGTGCGCAAGCCTTGTGAGCAAAATGAAGCCGATAAAAGCCACTACAAACGACACGGACGCCTTGATCGAATTGGGGCGCGCCTCCGTGCAGATCGTCCACGATCTGAAAAATCAGGTGAACGGTCTCAAACTCTATGCCACATTTTTGCGCAAGCGCATGGAGAAGAGCGAACGCCCCGCCGACGAACTCGAAACCATCAACAAGATCATGGCCGGACTCGAACGCACGGCCACCGACATGAACACGCTCGTGCGCTTCGGCCGCCCGCTCGAACTCCAACTCAAGCCCCGGCTCGACCTCGCCCCGCTGCTCGCCGCCGCCACCGAAGGCGACTTCGCACAGCGAGACGGGGGCGACGGCGCGTATCGCGGCGACTTCGACGCGCCCGCCCTCTCGGACGCGCTCAAAAGCATCCATGCGAGCGCGCGCCAACTGACGGCTAAAGACGCTTCCCCAAACATCGACCTGCGCCGGGCGGAAAGCGAGGCGGCGACCGGGACGCCCCCTTTCGCCCTCATCGAATGGCGCGGCGTCAATGCCGCGGGCGACGACGACATTTTCAACAGTTTCAACGGGGGCGCGGGCTTGCGCCTCGCGCTCGCCGCCAAAGTTATACACGCGCACGGCGGCGCGGTCGAACAGACTTCGGACGCCCTGCGCGTCCGGCTGCCACTGAGGAACGATGAAGGATGAACGATGAACGCGGAATGAAAGGCAAATCGCTTTCATTCCGCGTTCATCGTTCATCCTTCATCGTTGATTTTTTATCGAGGAGAGCAAAAGGTGGATCGTAAAGACGTACGCATTTTGGTGGTTGACGACGAGGCGATGATGGCCGACTCGCTCAAGCAGAATCTGGTCGAGGAAGGCTACACGGTGGACACGGCTCTGACGGGCGCGGATGCCATCGAACTCTTCGACCGCGGCGGGCATCACGTGGCGATCTGCGACGTGCAACTGCCCGACATGGACGGCCTCGAAGTGTTGCGCCACATCAAGGACGCGCAACCCGCCACCGAGGTGATCGTGATGACCGGCTTCGGCACGGTGCAGCGTGCCATCGAAGCGACGAAGGCGGGCGCGTTCTGGTTTCTCGAAAAGCCTTTCGAGTTCGAGGTGCTCCTGCCGCTCATCGAACGCGCCGTCCAGCATCGCGAGTTGATCGTCGAGACCGAGACGATGCGCCGGAATCTTTCGACGCGCACGGAGTATTTCAACATCATCGGCGCGTCGCGCCAGATGCAGCAGATTTACGAGACGATTGAATCGGTCGCCAAGTCCGACGCCAACGTCCTCATCGTCGGCGAGTCGGGCACGGGCAAAGAGTTGATCGCCAACGCCATCCACTACAATTCACTGCGCGTCAAAAAGCCTTTTATCAAGGTGAACTGCGCCGCGCTCCCCAAGGAACTGATCGAAAGCGAACTCTTCGGCCACACCAAGGGGGCGTTCACCGGCGCGCACGCCGACAAGGACGGTCTCATCCAGCACGCCGCGGGCGGCTCGCTGCTGCTCGACGAAATCGCCGAGATGCCCGTCGAGTTGCAACCCAAACTCCTGCGCGTCCTGCAAGAGCGCAGTTACCGCAAGATCGGTTCGGAGCGCACCTACGCCGTGGACTTCCGGCTCATCACCTCGACGAACCGCCCGCCCGCCGACGCCATCCGGGACGGCCTCCTGCGCGACGACCTCTTCTACCGCATCTCGACCATCACGATTCACGTGCCGCCCTTGCGCGAACGCACCGAAGACATCCAGCTGCTCGCCGAGCACTTCTTCAAGATGTACTCCCGCAAGTACCAACGCCCCATTACGGGCATCTCGCAGGCCGCCTACCAACGCCTCTTCTCGCACGGCTGGCCGGGCAACGTGCGCGAGTTGCAAAACGTCTTGGAACGCGCCGTGCTTTTGGCGAAAGCCAACAAGATCGAGCCGGTCGATTTGCCCTTCGAGAACGGCAACGTGCCGGAGCGCGCGGCGCAGGGCGCGGCCTGGGACGTGCCGCCCAACCTCACGCTCGAAGAGATCGAAAAACTCGTCATCGAAAAGACGCTCCAACGCACCGGCGGCAACAAGCAGGCGGCGGCCAACCTCCTCGGCATCTACCGCCCGCGCCTCTACTCCAAGATCAGGAAGTACAACATAGACATCGGCGCGCTCGTGACGCCCTAGAAGAAATGGGAAAAGGGTAAGGGGGAAGGGGTAAAGGTAAAAACGGGAAGCGGGGCGCAGCACTCAATCTGCTGCGCCCCGCTTCTGTCTTTCCCTTTACCCCTTTACCCCTTGCCCTTTCCCCTAATCTATCTGGTACGTCGCGACGCTCGTCGGCGTTTCGTAGCAGCGGACTTTGTAGACCTGCACGCGTTCGTCGCCGACGCGCGCCGCGACGCGCTCCAGAATGTAGCGCGCGAGGTTTTCCGCCGAAGGGTTGAGTTCGGCGTCGAAGGGCGGTAGTTCGTTGATGTTGCGGTGATCGAGATAGGTGACGATGTCGTCGGCGGCGGTCTTCAAGTCGCCGAAGTCGACGAGCAGCCCGATGTGGTCGAGTTCGCGCCCGCGCGCGAAGATTTCGATCTTGTAATTGTGCCCGTGCAGGTTCTCGCACTTCCCCTTGTAGCCGCGCAACTGGTGCGCGCTGGAAAAGTTGCGCTCGATCATCACTTCAAACATTCCGCTCATGCCGGCTTCGGTTCCCTCGTGTTACCTGACTTAATCGAACTAACGGCCGCGCGGCTCAGGACTCTCCGCCCTGCCGCGCCCTCTCTTCCATCTCCTTGCGCAGGCTGAGCGGCCGCATGTCCGTCCAGACCTCTTTGATGTAGGAGAGGCATTCATCTTTCGTGCCCGACTTGCCCGCGTCGTTCCAGCCGAGCGCGTTCTCGCGGTCGGCCGGCCAGATTGAATATTGCTCCTCGTGGTTCACCACGACTTTATAGATCGTATTGTCTTCGCGTTCGTCTCTGCTCATGTCGCCTCCAAAGTCCAAAAGTTTGTGGGTAGAACTTTGTCCAATATCCGGGTCTCTATCATCTAACAACCACCTCGGTTTCATCAAACACGCGCGCCACCTCCGACAGGTCGGAGGTCACGCGGCAGGGCGGCAGGCTCTTGATGAACTGCCGCCCGTAGGCTTGCGTCCGCAGGCGCGGGTCGAGCACGGAGAGCACGCCCCGGTCGGTCGCGCCGCGGATCAAACGCCCCAACCCCTGCTTCAAACTGATGATCGCCTGCGGCACGCTGTACTCGTAGAAACTCGAACCGCCTGCGTCTTCGATGAAACGCTGCCGCGCGGCCACTATCGGGTCAGACGGGACGGCGAACGGCAGCTTGTCAATGATGACGCACGAGAGCGCGTCGCCGCGCACATCAACCCCCTGCCAGAAACTCGACGTGGCGAAGAGCACGGCGTTCGGCGTCGTGCGAAAGCGGTCGAGCAAGCCCGTCTTCGAGGCCGTGCCCTGCATGAGGCAGGGGAAATCAACTTGCGGCGCGACGCGTTCGTAGAGAGCGCGCATGCCGCTCAAACTCGTCGAGAGCACGAAGGCGCGGCCGCGCGTCACTTCCAGTATGCGCAGGACTTCGGCGGCCGCCGCCTCGGCCCACTGCGGCGAGCGCGGGTCGGGCATGCGCGGCGGAAGATAGAGCACCGACTGGTTTTGATAATCGTAACTCGACGGCGCGATGAACTCGTCGGTCTTCTCTTCGAGCAAACCGAGCCGCTCGCGCGCGAAGGTGAAACTCCCTGCGCTCGCCAGCGTCGCAGAGGTCATCACGACCGTCTCGACGCGCTCGAACAACTTGTCCTGCAAGAGCGTCGAAACGTCTATCGGCGACGCGCGCAGGAAGAGGCCGCGCCCGCGCCGCTCCATCCAGTAGACGTAACGCTTATCGTCGCCCGCGACGATGAACTCCAACCCGAAGCGCAGTTCGCGGATCCGCCTGATGAGAGTTTCCACTTCGGGCGGCTGCTCGCGCAGCGCGTCGAGCGTCGTCTCCATGCGGCCCAGCGCGCCGTCGAGACTGAGGTAGGAATCACCGAGCGCGGTGGCCTCGACCTCGCCGCGCGCGTTCTTGCGCGCGAACGTGCCGGGCAGAATGGGCGCGCGCCCCTCTTCGTCGCGCGTCTCGTGAAAGCCCTGCCAGAAGCGTTCGCTGAAGCGCGCGACGCGCCCGCCCGCGCGGGTCAGTTCCTTGTTCGCGTCCGCGTTGGTGACGGGCACGAGTTGCAGATCGCGCAGCAAATCTTCGACCTGATAACTCGACACTTGATGGCCGAAATATTCCGCCGCCACGTCTTCGATGGCGTGCGCCTCGTCGAAGATGACCGCGCCGTAGTCGGGCAACACCTGCCCGTACTCGCCGCCGCGCAGCGCGAGGTCTGCGAAGAAGAGATGATGATTGACGATGACGATGTCGGCGTCCTGCGCGCGGTGGCGCATGCGCGTGATGAAGCAGGGATCGTAGTCGGGACACTTCTGCCCCAGGCAGATTTCCGAGCGCGCGTCGATGTGACGCCAGAAGGAGAGGTTTTCCGGCAGCCCGACCAACTCGGCGCGGTCGCCGGTCTGCGAGTCGCGCGCCCACTGCCTGACTTCGTCGAAGTAGTCAACGTCGTCGAGCCCGTCGAGGACGGGCGCGTTCTCGGCGCGCTTGATGCGTTGAAGGCAAGCGTAGTTGTTGCGCCCCTTCATGTAGGCGGCGGAGAATTTTTTGGGCAGCACGCGTTGCAAAAACGGGATGTCTTTTTCCATCAACTGCTCTTGCAGGTTCTTCGTGCCCGTCGAGATGATGACGCGCTCGCCGCGCGCCGTGGCCGCCGCGATGGCGGGGACGAGGTAGGCCAAAGTCTTGCCCGTGCCCGTGCCCGCCTCGACGAGCAGGTGGCGGCGATCCTCGAAGGCGCGCAGCACGGCCTCGGCCATCTGTATCTGGCCGGGGCGAAATTCGTAGTCCGGGTGCGCGCGCGCGATCAAACCGCCGCGTCCGAAAATCTCTTCCATACTTTTACCCGCGTGCGAGAAACGCGTGGAGATGCGCCCGCTAACGTATCGTGTTGACCTTTAACGACGCGAAGAACGCGTCGATTTCAGTGTTTGACGAGAGACCCTTCCAGATAGCCACGACAGCATATGCGCTTCCCGGGTCGAAGACCAACCTCACACGACCCATCATATCTCCGTATGAAAAATCCTGTTCGTATCCCGCCAGCCTATCGACCGCCGCCGCACGCCGCTCCGACATGATTTAGATGCCGCGAGCGGCGCGATAATTTCCCCACGCACGCCCGGTTCATTTGCATTCTTCACACGGCGCACTGTAACGGCACGCCTGCGGGCTGAGCGGCCGGGTCAGCATGTCCACGGGTGGGGGCGCGAGAAAACGCTTGCCCCACGAAGCGCGTGCGAGTCGCCCGTCGGTACTGAAGAGGTCGCCCGCACGCCCCGCGGCTATCGTCAACGTCCCGCCCTTCGCCGCCAGTTCGACATCACGCATGTGGACGGGGAGGCTCGCCGCCACCGCCGCCTGTACGAGCAGCAGCGACGCGAGCGCATAACAGGCGATGCGCCCTTTCGTCCATGCCAGCGTCGCCGCCCCGTAGATTAACAAAAAGGCGACGTACCGCGCATTCACGGATTTCGTCAACGCGAGATAGCCGACGCACGCGACGAGGGCGAACGCGAAAGCCGACGCCGCCACGCTCCACGGCAGTCGCCCTTCTTCCCTCGCCCGCCCCGAAAGAAAGATCACTCCCGCCAGCGCGAGAACGAGTCCCCACCACCACGGCGAACGCAAGCCCGTGCGGAGGAAACTGAACAACAGAGAGACGTACATCCCCGCGCGTGCGGAAGCGGGAGACGCGGGCGGCGCGTGTGGTTGTCCAACGTGCGCCGACACGCCGGCGTGATCCGTCGTGTCGGCATCCGCCGTCGTGTCGGCATCCGGCGTCGTGTTCGTCGTCGCGTTCGCCGTTGTGTTCGCAGAGTCGTTCGCCGTCCCGGTTACGGCTGAGGTCAATTGTTCGGCCGCCAGTTTGAACCGCTGAGGCCAGTACAGCCCCGCGGCCACGAGCGCGAGGACGAGCGCGACGACCGCGAAGCACGCGAGGCCGATGACGCCCGCGCGCCGCAACCACCCGCGCACGTAGAACGCGCTCGACGCGAGGACGAACGGCAGCGCGATCTCGTAAGTCAGCAAAGCCAGCAGCGCGCCGCAGGCCGTCACGACAAAGCCCCTCGACGCCTCGCCCGTCAACCACTTCGACCCTTCGCCCGTCGCGCGACGCGCCCACACGCCCGCGCGCAGTTGCGCCGAGACGAGCAGCAGCACAAGCGCGTAGTTGAACGTGCCCGACCAGAAGTTGAGCGTTTCGAGCAGCAGCGGCGACGAGAGCAACACGCCCGCCAGCAACCCGCCGCGCCGTCTGGAAAGCCCGGCCGACAGGCAAGAGCAGACGAACACGACGGTCGCCAGAGCCAGTGCGATTAAAGTGAACGGGACGGGCGAGAGCGAGGCGCGCATCACCGCGCGATTCGACAACGCATAGGCGGGCACGGCGAGCAGGCGGTAGAAGCCGAAATCGTTCCAGTAGACGAGGAAGCCCGTGGGGAAGCACATGCGCGCGTAGACGGCATCGTCGGGAAAGAATCCGGGGTGCGGCGTCCAGGCGGCGTTCGCGCCGACGAGCAGGTAGAAGGGCACGAGCACGACGACCGCGCCGCAGGCGAACCGCAGCGTCGCCCGCAGTCGTTCGTGCTCTCTGAACTGTTTCAGGTAGGCTTTGATATTTTGCTTCTGTTGGATGACAGAGTATTTACAAGGTGGCTTGGAAGTATTCTTCTATGTTTAGGCTTCTGCCGCCAGCAGCATAGGTTGCCGAGTGGTTTTGTAAATCAACAGAGACAACTCTAATTTCTGGATGGCGTTTGTCAGTATACGCATCCGGGTCTTCGTAAATAAACTGAATGACTGTTATTGGGAGCAAATAATATTGTTCATAAAGACCACACACCCAAACTTCATAATCCGCAGTAAGCGTGTTGGGATTAATACCGAATGAGTAGCGAGAGCCGGCAGCATCCTTGGGGCTGCAATATCGAATATGAAAATTATGACCATCCGTTCTGAAATTAGCGACCCCAGTTTCATGCCAAACATCCGAGGCTACAATGCGATCAATCACAGATCGCTTAAGGTCAGCGTTTCTTGACATTGATATACCTCCAGTTAGAGACCCTATGCAGTTAATAGTAAAGTTTAATCCGCGCCCATCGCTTCCACTTCGGGCGGCGAAGCGTTGCGCGAGCGGTTCGGGTAGAGCGGGAAGCGCGCAGCTAGTTACTTGATAGCTAACGTTTGCATTGCCCTTCTATAAACTCCAACACTTCTTGTGCTTTAGCTAAATAATCCTTGATTTGCACGAGAGAAATATTTGAGTTATGGCTCTTACCATGAGCAATTAAATGTCTATGATTCATAATTGAATCAATAGCGTCACCTCGGCCATTATCATTTAAATGAGTTTCAAGTTCATCTTTCCAAGTAGGATTAAAGGCCGCTGCTATCTCAAGAAACTTTTGGCTTTTTGGATTCCGGGTTGGAGAGAGGAGAGTGCTAATGAAATTAGCAATCGGCCTGCTGACTTGATTTTGGGCATACTCTATATAGATTTCTTTTATAGCATTTTCGAGCAATCCGGCACTTAAGATGCAGAGATACTTAGCCCAGTGCGATTGTAATTCAATAGTCCCAGCGGTAGCTTCATCAGATTTTTTGACAAGGTCATGAAGCCTTTGGAACTGCCTTGCGATTTCTCGATTATGCATTTAGATGCCATCAAATTTATCAATAGCTTTATTGAGTCTTGATGTGACATTACTCTCATCTGATGTAGATTGAGATATAAGCTTAATGTATTCAGGCTCAGCTAATAATTCGTCATAGGCTATTTTAACTTTCGCGTAATCTTCAACTGGGCCTTTGCTGATCCTACGCGCGAGCCCAACCATTACGGAATCAAATGCCGCTGCGTTTATTGTTGATATTGGTCGAAAGGCTTGCTTACCTATGCTTTGCCAAATTACGTCTATGGTATTTGTGAATAGACGATGAGACTCACTAAGAAATTGATCGTCAGCTTGTTTGTGTTTACTAGAAAATTTATTTAAAAATTCATTCATAGGACGTTCGTAATTATTCCCATCAAAGTACAGAGCAAGGAATCTTAGAATCAATTCTTGATCTTTTAGACGGGTATTCTTTTTGCCATATATTTTCCTCCAGTTTTCATATTCATTTAGAGTTTTGATCAGGTCAATGAGAGTGCCATGATCAATTGCTGTGCGTATTTCCTGCGGTGTTAGTCTTCTACCCGTACTATTTAGTCTGTCGAAGATATAGTAGACACTTGTATCATTATCATCTTGAGGCGACTCTTGTTTAATTATCGTTGCGTGGATCAGAGAGTCATTTAATTTAAGCCGATCCTGCTCTTCTAAAGTTGCATATGTTAATCCCTCAAATTTAGGCTGAACGTTAATTAGTCTAAAAACCTGTTGTTTTTTGCTTTCCTCTTGTGGATTGAAAAACCCATCGTAAAAAAACTGTAGAGTTTTTAATCTTTGCTGACCATCAAGTACAAGAAGCTTGTTGGAATCCGGTTCACGCGCCAAGAATATGCCAGGCACAGGCAAGCCTAATAACAGAGACTCAATGAAGCGGGAAGCATCTTTTTGAGTCCAAACATAGTTTCGTTGAAAAGGCGGGATTAAGATATCTCCCCGTTCTAATCTCCTAACTATACCTTCAACGTCATAATCCGCTCCGTAGCTAGAAATATCATATTGAATAGGAGGGATAATAGTTTCATCCGCAGCTTCATCTGTTACTTGGACATCTTCATTGTCTTGCAAATCATTGATTGTCGCTGACATAACTTAAGCTCCTAATTTATTTTGTGTTCTCTCGCTCTATTGGTATTAGTCCGCGCCCATCGCTTCCACTTCGGGAGGCGAAGCGTTGCGCGAGCGGTTCGGGTAGAGCGGGAAGCGCGCGGCGAGTTCGGCCACTTCGCGTCTGACCTTCGCGCGCACGTCCTCCGATTCGGGCGCGTGGAGGATTTCCGCGATGAGTCGCGCCACGATTTCCATCTCGGCTTCGCCCATGCCGCGCGTCGTCAGCGCGGGCGAGCCGAGCCTGACGCCGGAGGTGACGAAGGGCTTGTTCGTGTCGAACGGGATCGTGTTTTTGTTGACCGTGATGTTGGCCGCTTCCAGAGCTTTCTCCGCCACCTTGCCCGTGATGCCCTTGCCCCCCATGAAGACATCCACGAGCACGAGATGATTGTCCGTGCCGCCGGAGACGAGCCGGAAGCCGTGCGCCTTGAGTCCCTCGGCGAGCGCGCCGGCGTTGCGCAAAACCTGCCGCTGGTACTCTTTGAAATCGTCGCGCAGAGCCTCGCCGAACGCGACGGCCTTCGCCGCGATGATGTGCACCAACGGGCCGCCCTGCACGCCGGGGAAAAGTTTCTTATTCACCTCGGCCGCGTGCTCCTCGCGGCACAGGATCAGGCCGCCGCGCGGGCCGCGCAGCGTCTTGTGCGTCGTGGTCGTGACGTAATCGGCGTGCGGCACGGGCGAAGGGTGCAAGCCCGCCGCGACCGGCCCGGCGATGTGCGCGATGTCGGCCATCACGCGCGCGCCGACCGAGCGTGCGATCTCGCCGATGCGCGCGAAATCAATCGTGCGCGGGTAGGCCGACGCGCCGCAGACGATCATCCGTGGGCGGTGTTCTTCGGCGCGGCGCGCGAGGTCGTCGTAATCGATCTGCTCCGTGTCGGGCGAGACGCCGTAGTCCGCGACCTTGTAGCTGATGCCGGAGAAGTTCATCGGGTGGCCGTGCGTGAGGTGGCCGCCGTGCGAGAGGTTCATGCCGAGAATCTGATCGCCGTAGTTGATCGCGGCGAGATAGACCGCCATGTTCGCCTGCGCGCCCGAATGCGGCTGGACGTTCGCGGCCTCCGCGCCGAACAACTCTTTGGCGCGGTCAATCGCCGCCTGCTCGACCACGTCCGTGAATTCGCAGCCGCCGTAGTAACGCTTTCGCGGGTAGCCTTCGGCGTACTTGTTGGTGAAGACCGACCCCATCGCTTCGAGCACGGCCTCGCTCACGAAATTCTCCGACGCGATGAGTTCAAGCCCGTCGGCCTGCCGCGCGACTTCGTTATTGACGGCGCGACTGATTTCGGGATCAACTTCGGCGAGCGGCGCGTTCCGGCGGTCGGTCATGGTTCTCTCCTCGAAAGTTTGCGACTGTGTTTGATGGAAAACGTTTTGCTTGAGTGCGATGTTATATCACGCCGTCGCGGCGGCGCAAACGGGGCGTCAGTCGAATGCCGGGGCGATTAAAAGCGTGGCGGCGAGCGCGCCCGCCAGCGCGGAAACCACGTACATCGAGGCGAAGATGAGCAGCGTCAGGAAGGCTCTCGCGCCGCGCGTTTTGAAGAGGTAATAAGGGATGATGAACATCCAGATCAGGTGCAGAAAGATGCCGCGACAGTAAGGCCACTTGAAGGCGGGGTGGTGGTGGCGGCGGCCGTCAACTTCCAGCCAGTAGCCCAACACGTAGAGATAGCCGATATTCTTCAACAGCTCGAAACCGGCCGGAGGCTCGGCGGCGATGATGTTGAAAATCACGCTCGCGGCTTCGGCCAAGAGCATGAACGCAAAGAGCGACACGTTCTCGGTGGTCAGGTATGCACGAAAGTTAGCCATCAGGTTATTCGTCCGCGCTTCCGAAGCGGGCGCACTATCGCCGCCACGGCCGCGCCCGTCAGGCAAGGGTGCACGCCCGGACGTTTGCGTTGCGCGCGCGGCTTGCGCGACAATGCCCGTTCGTACACGTCGCACCTTTCTCGACAAGGAGATTAAAAAACACTATTCATGCGCTGGTCAAACTTTTTCATCCCCACTTTGCGCGAAGTCCCGGCCGACGCCGAAGTCGTCTCGCACCGCCTGCTGCTGCGCGCCGGGATGGTGCGCCAACTCGCCGCGGGCGTCTATTCCTACCTCCCGCTCTCTTGGCTCGTCATGCGCCGGATCATGCAGATCGTGCGCGAGGAGATGGACGCCGTCGGCGGGCAGGAATTCTTATTCCCCGTGTTGAACCCGCGCGAGCTCTGGGAAGAAACCGGACGCTGGGCGGCGATGGGCGACAACATGTTTCGCCTCCAGGATCGCAAGGGCGCAGACCTCTGCCTCGGCATGACGCACGAAGAAGCCTTCACCAACATCGCTCGCCACGAACTGCGCTCTTACAAGCAACTGCCGCAGGTCTGGTATCAGATACAGGCGAAGTTTCGCGACGAAGCACGCCCCAAGTCCGGCCTCCTGCGCGTCCGCCAGTTCATCATGAAGGATGCTTACACGTTCGACGTGGACAGCAACGGCCTCGACAAATCGTTCGCGGATCAACGCGAAGCCTACATCAAAATCTTCACGCGCTGCGGCCTCAAGTTCTCAATCGTCGAAGCCTCCTCGGGCGCGATGGGCGGCACGGCTTCGAGCGAGTTCATGATCCGCACCGACGCGGGCGAAGACTTGATCGCCACCTGCGACGCCTGCGGCTACGCGGCGAATTTGGAGAAGGCCACTTCCCAACTGACCATCATTATCGACGAACCATCCGCGGGCGGCGCGCCCGAAGAGTTTCCCACGCCCGGCGTCCGCACGATTGAGGATTTGATCTTGTTCCCCGGCGGCGCGTCGGCCGACAGGCAGATCAAGACGCTCGTCTACATCGCCACGAACGAGACGGGGGAGCAGCAACCCGTCCTCGCGCTCCTGCGCGGCGATCACCAACTGCACGAGACGAAACTCGCGGACGGGCTCGGCGCTGCCGATGTGCGCCCCGCGCACCCGGAAGAGATACGCGACCTGATGGGCGCGAGCGCGGGCTCGCTCGGCGGCGTCGGCACGAAGCAGAGGGCGAAGTCTGCGGGGCGCGATCTTCGCATCGTCGCGGATCACGCGTTGAAGAATCGCAGCAACATGACGACGGGCGCGAACAAGGACGACCACCACCTGCGCGGCGTCGAAATCGAGCGCGACATCCCGGTCGATCTCTGGACTGACCTGCGGACGGTGCAGTCCGGCGAGCATTGCCCGAATTGCGAGGCGGGCACGCTCGAAGTCTCGAAATCGCTCGAAGTCGGCCACATCTTCAAGCTCGGCACGAAGTATTCCAAGTCGATGGGCGCGACCGTGCTCGACCAGAACGGCAAGGAAGTGCCCGTCATGATGGGCAGCTACGGCATCGGCATCGAGCGCATCATGGCCGCCGCCATCGAACTCCATCACGACGCGGACGGCATCATCTGGCCGCGCTCGATTGCGCCCTTCGACGTGGTCGTCACCATCACCAACGTCAAACAGCCGGAGTTGAAAGACGCGGGCGAGCAACTCTACAGAGACCTGCGCGCCGCCGGTCTGGAAGTTTTGCTCGACGACCGGGACGAGCGCGCGGGCGTCAAGTTCAAAGACGCAGACCTCATCGGCATCCCCTACCGCATCACCGTCGGCAAGAAAACCACGGAGGGCACGGTCGAACTGTTCGACCGCGCCGCGAAACAATCCACAGACGTGAGCCTCGCCGAAGTCTCCGCGCGCGTCCAGCAACTCGCGCTCGCCGGTTCGTAAAAAAACACCTGCGGGGCACGGCCAACGCGCCCCGCGGGCGTTTCCTCAGGCCGCGAAAGTTACATCCAATTTAATCATCCGTCCGGCCGGAGATTAAACCGGCCGGACGGACGGCGCATCCGGGCTTTGGCTTGACACGCCGCGCGCGCCTCGCTTAATCTCGCCTCCGCTTCAAGTGGAACGTCAGGGCTGCATCGCTCTTTCCGACCTGACTACCAATCCGAATGACAATTTAGAAACGATGTGACGGCTTACGGTCGCGTGTAATTTCGTCATCTTCATAACCGGCTACTGCCCGCCGCAGTCGCCGCCCGCGCCTTGCCCTGTCTCCCGCACATGAAATTTTACTGTCCGCCGCCCGCCGGGTCTTCCCGCGCGCGCGGCGGGACGATTGAAAGCTTGCCGAGGCGCGCAGCCGTTCCGCCAGCCCCCGTCGCGTCCCACACGGTTCGACCGACGCCGAAGCAACTCTTATTGAATTTTTTAACCGCGCAACGAAAGGAATCGATCCCCCTTGTCTCCTAATCCAACCATCGCCTCAATTCTCGAAACCGACGCCTTCACCAAACACCTCGGCATGTTCACACACCCGAAGGGCGCGCACCTGACCGAACGGACGAGGCCGCTCGGCGCGTGGCTCGAACAGCGCATCGAATACGGCACATGGCCTTACAGTCGCTCGCTCGAAACTTCGCCCGCCACGGAAGCGCGCCTCACCAGTTCAAACGGCGCAATCGTCGAAGGCGTGAACTTCGGCTCGCAGGACTATCTCGGCCTCGCCTCGCACGACTCGATCCAAGAGGCCGCCATCCGCGCGCTCGCGGACTTCGGCCCGCACAGCGCGGCCTCCGCCATCTTGCAGGGCAACTCCAACCTTTCGCGCAGTCTCGAAGCCGCACTCGCCGAGCACATGCAGACCGAGCACGTCCTCTTATTCCCCACGGGCTGGGCGGCCGGTTTCGGCGCCATCGTCGGCCTCGTGCGCCCCAACGATCACGTCGTCCTCGATCAGAACTCGCACGCCTGTCTCATGCAGGGCGCGCGCGCCGCCACCGACAAGCACGTCTTCTTCCGTCACAACGACGTGGCGGACGCGCGCCGCAAGCTCTCGAAAATCAGGGCGAAGGATACGGACAATGCGATCCTCGTCGTGACCGAAGGCATCTTCTCGATGGACTCGGACAGCCCCGACATCTTCGCCCTGCAAGAGACCTGCCGCGAGTTTAACGCCGTCCTGCTCGTCGATGTGGCGCACGACCTCGGCGCGTCGGGGCCGCGGGGGACGGGGCAACTCGGCTTGCAGGGGATGCTCGGCAAAGTTGACCTCGTGATGGGCGCGTTCTCGAAAACCTTTTCCAGCAATGGCGGCTTCCTCGCCACGCAAGACGCTTCCGTCCGCCACTTCGTCAGCATCTACGGCGGCTCGCACGCCTTCTCCAACGCGCTCTCTCCCGTCCAGTCAGGCGTCGTCCGCGAAGCCCTGCGCATCGTCCGCTCGCCGGAGGGCGAGAGCTTACGCGCGCGTTCCCTCAGCAACATACGGCAACTGCGGGCGGCGTTCGAGGCCGACGGCCTTGAGTGCTACGGCCAGCCTTCGCCCATCGTGCCCGTCGGCGTCGGCGACGAACGGCTCGCGAAGTTGACCGCCCGCGCGCTCGAAGCCAACGGCCTCATCGCCAACATGGTCGAATACCCGGCGGTCGCACGCGGCCGCGCGCGTTTCCGCTTTCAGGTCATGGCGACGCACACGCCCGAACAGATCGACACGGCCGCCGGTATCTTCCGCCGCTCGCTCGCCGAAGCGCGCGCGCACCTCAACGAATAACTAAACGATGAACGCGGAACGATGAACGATGAAGTTAAGACTGTTCTTTGTCAGTTGTCAGTTGTCAGTTGTTCAAATCCATCTTTAGCCAAGAGAGAGTTACAGGCAACGGACAACGGACAACCGACTAACGGCGGACAGCTATCACTTCATCGTTCATCGTTCCGCGTTCATCGTTCGTCGTTCTAGTTCAACACTTCGTTAATCAACAGGGTGAGGGCGTTGTCTTGCAGCGTCTTGTTGTTTTGGAGTTCGCTGTGGAGGTCGCAGGCGAAGACGCCGTAGGCGATGGGGAGCGGCGTGTCGAAGAACTGGCTGCGGCGCGGCGCGTCGAGCCGCTCGCCCAAAAGCGAGCGACGCGTGACGCGCCCGTCGCCGGGTTCGTACATCGCGCGGATCACATCTCTGCGTTTGATCTTGCGCCCCGCAGCGTCGCGTATGTCGCGCGGCTCGGTGAGCGTTCGCCAGCGGCCGCGCCGCTCGTCGCGCAGGATGACGGGCGCGTTCAGGGTCTCTTCGCAGTCGCCGCCGAAGACGTAGAGCGCGACGGGGGACGGCGAGGTCGCGCCCGCGTCGGCGTGTGCGTCGAGGGCGGCATGGAAGCGGCGCGCGCGCGCGAGGGCGGCGGCGAAATAGGCGTCGAGATCGGCGAGCGTGGCGTGGTGGGGCGCGCCTTCCTCGTCGCGCACCCGCCCGCGCTCGTAGCGGGCGCGAAACTCGTCGTCGTTGATCGGCGACCACTTGTACTTGCGCCACACTTCGGGGTCGTAAAAATCAACTTCGACCGGCACGAGGTTTTGATCGAGAAAGCGGACGGCTTCCGGGTGCGGGAGCAGTTGGTAGATCGAAGGGATCGTCACGGCGTCTTCGCGCGAGAGCTTGTTGAGCAGTCGGACGCGGCGGCGCAAGCCCTCGTTGATCGAATAGCCTTCGAGGAGCGTGGCGAAAGCCTCCATCGTGCCCTCGTTGGGTGTGCCGAACATGAAGATTTTTTTGATGTGGCGCGCGCCCGCCCAAGTGGGCTGCGGCGCGGCCTCGCCTCCGGGCAGATCGGCGTCGCCGTACATCGCCGCGTAGCGCGAGACGAGGCCGCCCATCGAATGCGCGACGATGTTGAAGCGCAGGTCGGGGCGACCCAGTTTTCGTTTCAACTCCTCGACGCGTCGGAAGAGCAGTTGCGCCGACTCGACGTTGTCGCGCCGCCAGTCGTAAGGGAAGACGTAGAACGTATCGCGGTCGCCTTCGGGCGGCGGGTTGTCCCAGTCGCCGTCGCGGTAGTTGCCGAAGCGTCGCAGCGCGTTTAAGAGTTCGTAATAGACGTAAATGTCCGGGGCGAGGCGCGCGAGTTTCGCCGTCTCGACGATGCGTTCGGCGACGAGTTCGTCGCGGTTCGAGGCGAGGTCGGGCAGCGTCGGCAAACTCAGCCCGTCGGTCGAGGAACGAAACGCCGAAGGCCAGACGACTTCGCGCGTGCGCCGGTTCATCAGTTGCGAACCGAGTATGCCGGGGATGACGATGACGGGTGTTTTGTCTTTGCGCGCGCGCGCCGGGGCGAAGATGCGTTCGAGGTCGGGCGTGCGCCGCGCGCCGCAGCCGGGCATGATGATGGCCTGCGCGATAATCAAAAAAACGATGAACGCGGAAGGCGGAACGCGGAGGCAAGAACCGCCGCTGAGCGTCTTATGATTTCTCATTCCGCGTTCGTCGTCCCGCGTCCATCGTTCCACTTGCGGTTGATCAAACTGGCGACGAAGCCCGCGCCGAAGCCGTTGTCGATGTTGACGACCGTGACGTTCGAGGAGCACGAGTTGAGCATGCCGAGCAACGCGGCGACGCCGCCGAACGACGCGCCGTAGCCGATGCTCGTCGGCACGGCGATGACGGGCACCGAGACCAACCCGCCGACCACCGACGGCAGCGCGCCCTCCATCCCGGCCGCGACGACGATGACGCGAAAGCCGAGCAGGCGTTCGCGCTCGGCGAACAAGCGGTGGATGCCCGCCACGCCCGCGTCCCAGATGCGCGCCACGCGGTTGCCCATCGCTTCGGCCACGAGCGCCGCCTCTTCGGCCACGGGGATGTCGCTCGTCCCGGCGGTCACAACGCCGACCTCGCCCACGCCCAGTTCCGTCGGGTCGCGCCTGATGCGAATCAAACGCGCCGACTCGTGCCACTCGGCGTCGGTCACGATGTTGCGCACCTCGCCGTAAGTCGCCGCGTCAGTGCGCGTGACGAGGACGTTGGGCGAGCGCGCGACGAGACGTTCGACGATCTCGCAGATTTGCCTGCGCGACTTCCCCGCCCCGAAGACGACTTCCGGGAAACCCTGTCGCGCCGCCCGCGCGTGGTCGATGCGCGTGTGCTCGATGTCTTCGTAATGCAGGTTGGCGAGCCGCCGCGCCGCCTCCGCCGTCTCCATGTCGCCCGTCTGGTGCGCGCGTAGCAGTTCTTCTATTTCGCTTAAATTCATCTCGTCTCGAACTAACCGATCCGTCCGGCCTTCGCGCCATTCTAGCATCGAACGCTCGCGCGGCGACAAATCGCGTGCGCGCCGCTTTCGCCGCAACCCTGCGATTCGTGTGGGTGAATCACGGCCGCCCTGCGCGCGCCGGAAAGGGCGCGCGCAGGCGGCGCATGTGGCGTTAGCCATCGGCGCGCTTTTGCTTTACCATTCATTTTTCCGCGCGGCGTGAAATTCGCGCCCTCGCGCGGCACGACTTATGGAACTGACTGTCGCCATCACGGGAGCTTCGGGCGCGCTCTACGCGCACCGCACGCTGATTCATCTGGCGTCGAGCGGCGTGGTCGAGCGGATCAATTTGATCATGTCGGAGGCGGCGCAAATCGTGGCGCGCGTCGAACTGGGCGCGAACTTGCAGGGCGGTGACGCGCGCACGATCAACGAGTGGGTCGGCGTCGCGCCGGAGTCGAAACTGATTCGCCTGCATCGCCTCGACAACATGGCGGCGACGCCCGCCTCCGGCTCTCACCCGCAGGCCGGGATGATGATCATCCCGTGTTCGATGGGCACGCTCGGCGCAATCGCTTCGGGCGCGGGGACGAACCTCATTCACCGCGCCGCCGACGTGACGCTGAAGGAAGGGCGCAAGCTCGTCATCGTGCCGCGCGAGTCGCCTTACAACGCCATCCACCTTGAGAACATGCTGCGGCTCTCGCGCGCCGGGGCACGCATCCTGCCCGCCAGCCCGGGCTTCTACCACCGCCCGCAGAGCATCGAAGAGTTGGTCGATCATCTCGTCTTCCGCGTGCTCGATCAATTCGGCGTGCCCCACTCGCGGCGCACCCAGTGGCAAGGCGACCCGTCGATGGCGAACGCGACCGCCGCCGCCGACGGCGACTGAAACGAACCGACAAGTTTGATGACTTCCGAATTAACCAACACGACGACGCGAAGCATCCGCACGACGCTCGAAATGATCAAGATCGAGCACACGCTCTTTGCGTTGCCCTTCGCGCTGCTCGGCGCGGTGCTGGCGGCGCGGGGGTTGCCGCCCGTCCGGCAGTTGCTCTGGATCACCGTGGCGATGGTGGGCGCGCGTTCCGCTGCGATGGCTTTCAACCGCATCGCCGATCACAAGTACGACGCGGCCAACCCGCGCACGAGCGGGCGCGCCATCCCGGCGGGGCTGCTCTCTTTGAAATTCGCGTGGGCGTTCACGCTCGCGTCGGCCGCGCTCTTCTTCGTCGCGGCGTCGATGTTGAATCGCCTGACACTCCTGCTCGCGCCCGTCGCGCTCGCGAGCGTGCTGCTCTATTCATACACGAAGCGTTTCACGTCGCTCTCACACCTCGCGCTCGGCTGGTGCCTGTGCATCGCTCCGGCGGGCGCGTGGATCGCCGTGCGGGGCGCAATCGATAGCCCCGTGCCGCTCCTGCTCTCGCTCGTCGTGCTGCTCTGGACGGCCGGGTTCGACGTGCTCTACGCCTGTCAGGACTACGACTTCGACCGCCGCGCGGGCTTGCGTTCGATCCCGGCGCGCGTCGGCATCCCCGCCGCGCTCAGGATTTCGCGACTGCTCCACGCCGGGGCGTTCGCCGCGCTCGTCGCGCTATACTCGGCGGCGACGCCCGGCGCGCTCGCGCTCGTCGGCGTCGTCGCCACCGGCGTGCTGCTCGTCTATCAACACTCGCTCGTGCGCGCCGACGATCTCAGCCGCCTGAACGCCGCGTTCTTCACGACGAACGCCTTCGTCAGCGTGATCCTGTTCGTCACTTTCGGCGGCGCGGTGTTTGTGGGAAAGCTATAAGTCTTCATCGTCGTTCGGTCGATCAGCCGGAAGGGAGAAATTAACTATGAGTGCAACAACTTCAACCGCCGCCGAAATCGAGCCGCTCGTGATCCACTTCAGCCCGGTCTTGAAGAAAATGAGCGAGCAGGAGTTCTACGAATTCTGCCGGCTTAATCCTGACCTGAGCCTCGAACTCACCAGCGAAGGAGACCTCATCATCATGCCTCCCACCGGCGGAAAATCCGGCTTACGGAATGCCATCCTCATAACGCGTCTCACGACATGGGCTTTAGAAGATAAAAGTGGCCGAGCCTTCGACTCGTCCACCATTTTTACGTTGCCCAACGGCGCGAAGCGTTCGCCGGATTTCGCGTGGGTGAGCAACGAACGATGGGACGCGCTGACGGAAGATGAACAGGAACGCTTTCCGCCGCTCTGCCCCGATTTCGTCGTGGGGTTGCGTTCGCGCACGGACACGCTCAAAAATCTGCGGCAGAAGATGGAAGAGTACATGGCGAACGGCGCGCAACTCGGCTGGCTCATCGACCCGCAGGAGCGACGGGTCTCCGTCTACCGTCCCGGCACGGGCGTCGAGGGGTTGGACGACCCGCATACCGTTTCCGGCGAGCCTTTGCTGCGTGGCATGGAGTTGGAGTTACAAGAAATCTGGGACTAAGAGATCGAAATAATGAACATGGATTTTTCACACGACCCGCAACTCAACCGGCTCGCTTCCAAAGTCGAAGCGGGCGAGCGTCTGTCTTTCGACGACGGGCTGGCCTTGTACGCGACGGACGATCTGGCCGCGCTCGCGAAACTGGCCGACGGCGTCCGCCGTCGCCTGCACGGGCGGCGCACCTACTTCAACGTCAACCGGCATTTCAACTACACGAACGTCTGTTACGCCGACTGCAAGTTCTGCGGCTTCTACCGCACGCCGCGCATGCCCGACGCCTACACGCACAACGTCGAAGAGGCCATCGGGATCGCGGGCAAGGCGGTGGCCGAGGGCGCGACGGAGTTGCACATCGTCGGCGGGTTGAACACGAAGCTGCCGTTCAAGTACTACACGGACTTGCTGGCGAGTCTGAAACGCGCCTACCCGCAGCTTCACCTCAAAGCCTTCACCATGGTCGAACTCGACCACATGGCCGACTTCTACAAGATGCGCGACGAGGACGTGATCGAGCGTCTGAAAGAGGCGGGGATGGATTCGTGCCCCGGCGGCGGCGCGGAGATTTTCCGCGAGCCGACGCGTTCGCGGATTTGCGCGCACAAGACGGACGCCGAACGCTGGCTTGCTCTGGCGGGCAAAGTCCACGCCGCCGGTTTGCGCTCCAACGCGACGATGCTCTACGGCCACGTCGAATCCACCGAAGACCGCGTGGATCACTTCGTCCGCCTGCGCGAGCAGCAGGACGCGTCGGGCGGTTTCCAGTGCTTCATCCCGCTCGCCTTCTACCCCGAAGGGACGAAGCTTTCTCAATGTCCGGGGCCGTCAGGCGTCGATTCGCTGAAGACCATCGCCGTCGCGCGTCTCATGCTCGACAACTTCCCGCACATCAAAGCCTACTGGGTGATGCTCGGCAAGCGCATCGCGCAGGTCGCGCTGCACTACGGCGCGAACGACCTCGACGGCACGATCACCGAAGGCGGCGAACTCAGCGAAAGCTACTCGGTCGAGTCGAACAACGAAGTGAAGATGAACAAGCATGAGATCGCCGCGCTCATCGAAGACGCCGGTTTCGAGGCCGTCGAACGCGACACGCTCTACCATCCGGTGGCGGAGTTGTTGTCGGTTTAGGCCGCTCGTATTGTTCCGCTTTAATGACAGCGTGAATTTAAGGAGTTGGATTCGATGGAAGCAGAAAAAGTAAAAGATGAAGCGCGCCGTTTGATTGAGCGATTGCCGGACGATGCCACCTGGGACGACCTGATGCACGAAATCTACGTGCGCCAAGCCATTGAGGCCGGGCTTGAAGACAGCCGCGAAGGCCGTGTGGCAGACATTGAAGGGGTGCGTGCGCGGTTCGGTTTGCGCCAGTGAGAGTTCTTTGGACGGATGCGGCGCTCGGCCAACTTGAGGCGATCCGCGATTATCACGAGCGGACGTCGCCCGAGTATGCGCGCAGGATTATCGAGCGTCTGGTGAAACGTTCGGAGCAGATCATCGCTTTCCCGCATGCCGGGCGCATGGTGCCGGAGTATGAGATTGACGAGGTGCGACAGGTGCTCGAAAGTTCCTACCGGATCATCTATCTCATCAAGGAAGAGCGGATCGAAGTGCTGGCGATTATTCACACGACTCGCCGGGGACTACCGCAAGAAGAATAGCTGCATGTTATGACGAAGGCCGGAACACCATTCGACACCGAGCCGACGAAGAGGTTCACCGAGCGCGTGGCGAACTACGCCGCGTACCGCCCGAAGTATCCGGCGGCGGTCGTGGAGTTCATGCGCGCGGAGTTGGGCTTGAGCGCGTCGTCGGTGGTCGCCGATGTCGGGGCGGGGACGGGCATCTGGACGGAGATGTTGTTGCGCGAGGGGGGCTGCCGCAAGGTCTTCGCCGTCGAGCCGAACGACGCGATGCGCGCCGCGGCCGAAAACTCTCTGGGCGAGATGTCCAACTTCGAGAGCCTCAACGGCACGGCCGAGGCGACGACGCTCGACGCCGCGAGCGTCGATTTCGTCACGGCGGCGCAGGCGTTCCACTGGTTCGACGCGCGAGCCGCGCGGGCGGAGTTCGCGCGCATCCTGAAACCGGGCGGGTGGCTGGTTTTGCTGTGGAACATGCGCCGGGTTGACACGACGCCGTTCCTGCGCGAACTGGAACGCATCCTACGCGCCTACGGCACGGACTACGAGCGCATCGTCGCGGCCGAGAACCCCGGCCCGGAATTGATGGCGGAGGTTTTCCCGCGCGGCCATGGCACGCGGAGTTTCGCGCACGAGCAGGTTCTGGATTATGAAGCCCTGCGCGGCCGCTGGCTGTCGGCCTCATACGTGCCGCTCGCGGGGCATCCGAATCACGAGCCGATGTTCGACGCGCTTCGACGCGCTTTCGACGAGCGCCAACGCGGCGGCGTAGTCAGCATCGAATACGAGTCGGTGGTTTATTACGGTCAACTGCTCTGACGCGGCCTCGCGCGAACTGACGCGGCCGACCGTGCGGCGAAACTTTTTTGAGCATGACGAGAAGACTTAACTCACAGGCGGGCGTGCTAAGGGGCGGTGCGCTGATACTCTTCGCGCTGGCGACGTTGGCCGCCGACGCTCTCCCGCAAAAGCGCACGCGCACCGGGCGCAGGACGGTGGCGGTGGCGAGGGCGGCGAAGACGAGCGAGCCGCCGCGTTTCGGCGATTACCCGGTCAAGGAAATCTACGGAGGTCGCGTCGCCCCGGTCGTTCTGGACAGCAAGCGGGCGCGTATGTTTCGCAGCAGGCTCAGGGAAGATTCGCGTCAGGGAGTGAACTTCGCCGGGCACTACGCGGTCGTTTTCTGGGGGTGCGGCACGGGCTGCGCGCAGGTGGCCGTGGTTGACGCCCGGACGGGCAAAGTGTACTGGCCGCCCGTAGACTATGTGGACATCCCCGGCCCGCCGGATGAAGACCCCGCGCGCCACCCGAACTTCCGCCCCGACAGCAAGCTGCTCGTGCTCACGCGTAACCGCTACGACGGGCGCGGCGGTCGCACAACCTACTATTACCTGTTCGATAAAAACCGCTTCCGGCTGCTGCGTCGGGCGGAGGAGACGCATCCCGATTCGGAAAGTTCGCCGGAGCAATAATATTCACCCTTATGACGACACAAACAATCACCGTCGCGCACTCGCCCGACTCCGACGACGCCTTCATGTTCTACGGCCTCGCCACCAACAAACTCGACACCGGAAGCTTGCGCTTCACGCACGTCCTCGAAGACATCCAGAGTTTGAACGAGAAGGCCATGCGCGCCGTCTACGACGTGACGGCCATCAGCTTTCACGCCTACGCCTACATCTCGGAGAAGTACGCGCTCCTGCCGCACGGCGCGAGCATCGGCGACAACTACGGCCCCATCGTCGTCTCGCGCGAGAAGTTCAAACCGGAAGAACTCGCGTCTCTGAAAGTCGCCGTGCCGGGGAAGCTGACGAGCGCGTTCCTCGCCTTGAGCATCCACACGCCCGATTTCCAATACGAGGTCGTGCCCTTCGACAAGATCATCGAGGCGGTGCAGGAGGGGCGCGCCGACGCCGGGCTGCTCATCCACGAAGGGCAGCTTTTCTACCAGTCGCTCGGCCTGCACAAAGTCTTAGACCTCGGCGAGTGGTGGCACGAGCGCACGGGGCTGCCGCTGCCGATGGGCGGCAACGTGATCCGCCGCGACCTCGGCGCGGAGACGATCTCGCGGGTCTCGAAGTGTCTCCATGACAGTATCCGCTACTCGCTCGACAATCGCGCCGACGCGCTGGAATACGCCATGCAGTTCGCGCGCGACATGGAACCGGAACTGGCCGACCGCTTCGTCGGGATGTGGGTCAACGAACTGACGCTCGACTACACCGAGCGCGGGCGCACCGCCGTCCAACGCCTTCTCGACGAGGGCGCGGAGCGCGGCATCATCCCGCACCGCGTCAAAGTCGAATTTGTACAGTGAGAAGAAAGTGAGCAGTGAGCAGTGAGCAGCAGAAGAAAAACTGCTTTTCTTACTGCTCACTGCTCACTGCTCACTGCTCACTTTCCTCTGGCAACACTGGCCGCCGCGGCCGCATCTTAAATTTTCACAAAGGGGTCGCTCGGCCGTCTGACGTGCGCGGGCGGCGGTTAATCTGGCACAGTTTCCTCAGAGAAAATTTATGAAAAGCTCTCGTCTGTTATTCCCCGTGTTGGCGGCTGCTCTCGCGCTGTCGGTCGCCGCCGCGCTGCCCGTCCGGGCGCAGCAGGTTTCGACGGCTTCGACCGCCACACCCGCGGCCTCGACGGCGGGCGTCGATGTCGAACGCATCATTCGCGAGTTCACGACCAAAGAGGCGTTGTTTCGTTCGGCGTTCAATCAGTACAGTTTCAAGCGCGAGGCCATTGTGCAGACCATCGGGATGGGCGGGCAGATTTCCGGCGAGTATCGCCGCGTCTCGCGCTTCGTCTTTGACGACAGCGGCAAGCAGTACGAGAAGATCGAGTTGTTCCCGCTCTCGACGCTGCAAGGCCTCGAATTGACGGCGGAAGACCTCGAAGATTTCAGCGGCGCGCAAACCTTCGCCCTCGAACCCTCGAAGATCAACCTCTACAACATCAACTACGTCGGCAAAGAGAAGATCGACGAGTTGAACCTGTACGTCTTCGACGTGGAGCCGAAGGTGAAGCCCGACCCGAAGAAGACGAAGGAGCGTTTCTTCATGGGGCGCATCTGGGTTGACGATCAGGATTTGCAGGTCGTGAAGGTGCGCGGCAAGAGCATCCCCGAAAAGAAGAACGCGCGCTACCCGACTTTCGACACCTACCGCGAACAGATCGACGGCAAGTTCTGGTTTCCCACTTACACCTACGCCGACGAGGAACTGGTTTTCGACAACGGCGGGGTCATACGCATGCGCATGCGCATCACCTTCTCCGACTTCGCGCGGCCGCGCGCCAAGGTGAAGATCATCGAGGAAGGTCAGGACATCATCCCCGACGCTTCCCCCACGCCGCAGCCGAAGAAACCCTAAAGCGTCGCGCGCGAGCGCACATTGAAAACCGGAGGCCGTCGAGAAGCAAACTGTTTCTCGACGGCCTCCGGTTTTCAATTCTTCGCTTAACTATCTTTCCAACTCTTCCGCGATGCGCGAGCGCACTTCGGCCATGAGGCGTTTAACGTCTTCATCCGTCGAGAGCCCTTTGGTTTCGACCGGCGGGAGGATGACCATCTCAATCGTGCCGGGGCGCGCCGTGCCCTCGCCTTTACCCATCAGCCTGTCCGTGTTTTTCATCGCCACGGGGACGACGCTCACGCCCGTCTCAATCGCCATGTAGAACGCGCCTTTCTTGAACGGCAGCAGTTGGCCGGGACGGGCGCGCGTGCCCTCCGCGAAGACGCCGAAGGAGACGCCGGAGCGGATTCTTTCGGTGGCGGAGCGCACGGTGGCGAGCGCGCGTTCGCGGTTGGAGCGATCAATCGCCATGATATTCACGAAGCCCATGCCGACGCCGAGGATGGGCACTTTCAACAACTCTTTTTTGGCGAACAGCCCGATGCGCCGCCCCGTATAGGCGAAGAGCGTCGCCGTGTCGAGGTACGAGCGATGGTTGGCGATGAAGATGTAAGTCTGTCGCGGGTCGAGTTGTTCCAGCCCGCGCACGCGGACGCGCATCCCACTCAGGCACAGCCATTGACGCGCGCCCCACAGGGCAATCGGGTAGACCCACTCGCGCCTCCCCAAGAGCCACGCGATGAGCAGCACCGGCGGCCCGAAGATGAGCAGGAGCGCGCCCGCGACGAACAGAATCCACCAGTGATGCAGCCGGTCGCGGAGCGCGGCGCGCCCCGCCCCCGCCGCGACCGCGCTCTCCCTCTTCTCCGGCGCGACCGGCGCGGCGGCGGCGGCGTTGGTGGTGCGCGGCGCGCCCGCGTCTGTGCTAGACTCGACGCCCGCACACACACGTTCCGTCTCAAACATTTTTGGTGAAAGAGAATCAGGCATGGCTCGCTCCGTTCTCCGGCTCGCACTCTCTATTTTTGTCGTCGCCCTCTCGGCCGTTTTCTTCTCCGGCGTCTTCGCGTCACCCGCCCAAGCCCAAACGCGACGCGCTCCGGTCGCGAACCGCGCCGCCACTGCTTCGCCGCCGCCTTCGCCCGTGTCCGTCCTCGGCTTCAAACCGGGCGACGACCGCACGATTGCCGACTGGAAACAGATCGTCAACTACTTCACGCGCCTCGACCGGGCGAGCGAGCGCGTGCGGATGCAAACGCTCGGGCAGACGACTTTGGGACGCCCGCTCGTCGTCGCCTTCATCAGCGCGCCAGAGAATATACGCAATCTGGCGAAGTACCAAGACATCCAACGCCGCCTCGCAGACCCGCGCCTCGCGCTCGCGGAAGCGGAGCGCGAGGCTCTGACGCGCACGGGCAAAACCGTCGTCGCCATCTCATGCTCGATCCATTCGACCGAGATCGTCGCCTCGCAGATGTCCATGCAACTCGCCTACGAGTTGGCGTCGGCCGAAGACGCCGCGACGCGCGAGATTTTGCAGAACACGATCCTGCTGCTCATCCCGGCCGCCAACCCGGACGGCGTGGACATCGTCGCCGACTGGTATCGCAAAACTCTCGGCACGCCCTACGAGGGAACCGAGCCGCCCGAGCTTTATCACCACTACGCCGGGCACGACAACAACCGCGATTGGTTCATGCTCAACCTCAAGGAGACGCAAATCATCACGCGCCTCTTCTGGCGCGAGTGGTTTCCGCAGGTAGTCTACGACGTGCACCAGCAGGGCGCGACGGGGTCGCGTTTCTTCGTCCCGCCCTTCTTCGATCCGCCGAACCCGAATATCCCGCCGCTGCTGCTGCGCGAAGTCGGTCTCATCGGCCACAAGATCGCCGCCGACTTGCAGGCCGAAGGCAGGCAGGGCGTCATCACCAACGCCCTCTACGACACGTGGTGGCACGGCGGCTTTCGCACCGCGCCCTACTATCACAACTCCATCGGCATCCTCACCGAGGCGGCGAGCGCGCGTTTGATGTCGCCCGTCGAGGTGACGCGCGAACAACTCGCACGCAGCACCTCGCGCGGGATGCCCTCCGCGCTCCAGCCCGCGACCAACTTTCCAGACCCGTGGCCGGGCGGCACCTGGCGGCCGCGCGACATCATGAGTATCGAGTTGACAGCCTCGCGCGCCGTGCTCTCGATGGCGGCGAAATACCGCGAGCGTTACCTGCGCAACTTTTACGAACTGGGGCGGCGCGGCATCGAAGGCGCGGGCGGCATTGCCGACGCGGAAATCGGGTACGTGATTCCGGCGGGGCAGGGCAAAGGCGCGAACGTGGCGAAACTGATCAGCGCGCTCGTCGAGCAGGGCGTCGAGGTTCATCGTCTCGAACGCGAGTTGCATGTGATGACGGCGGGCACGCGCGGCGCGGTCTATAACGACTTCACGCAAAACCCGCCCGCGATCCCTGCGGGTAGTTACCTCGTCTTTCTCGCGCAGCCCTACCGCGCCAACATCAAGACGCTCTTCGAGAAGCAAATCTACCCCGACCGCCGCACCGCCGGGGGCGAGGCGGAGCGTCCTTACGATGTCGCCGGGTGGACGCTGCCGATGCAGATGGGCGTGCGCGCCCTTCCCGTTCGGAGCATCCGTGAAGCCGCGTCCGAGCGGCGGCTGACTCTCCTGCGCGAGGGCGCACAGGCGTGGCGCGACGCGGGGCTGCAACCCGCCGGAGGCGGCGCGGCTTCGCCGATGCAAAATCCTCTCACGCGCCGCGACGTGCGACTCGCGCTCTACCGGAGTTGGACTAATTCGATGGACGAAGGCTGGACGCGCTACGTCTTCGACACGTTCAACGTGCCGTTCCAGACGTTGCGCGACCGCGACGTGCGCGCCGGAAACCTGCGCGCGAAGCATGACGTGATCGTGCTGCCGTCGATGCGCCTGCGCGAGATCGTCGAGGGACGAAACCGGGAGACCGCGCCGCCGGAATTGACGGGCGGCATCACGGAGGCGGGCGTGGATAATTTGCGCCGCTTCGTCGAAGACGGCGGCACGCTCATCTGCTTCGACGCCGCCTCGGAACTCGCCGTCAAGCGTTTCAAATTGCCGCTCCGAAACGTTCTGGAAAACGTGAAGACTTCGGAATTCTACGGCCCCGGCTCGATCCTGCGGCTCGAAGTTGACGCCGCGCACCCGCTCGCGCGCGGCTTCGGACGCGACGTTGACGCCTATTTCATCAACAGTTCCGCCTACGAACCGACGGAGGGCGCGGGCGGGCGCGTCCGCGTCGTCGCGCGCTACGCCGAGCGCGACGCGCTGCGCTCCGGCTGGCTGCTCGGCGAAAAGTTGCTCGCGGGCAAAATCGCGCTCGCGGAGGTCACGTTAGGCCGCGGGCGCGTCGTCCTCTTCGCTTTCCGTCCCCAGCACCGCGCCCAGACGTGGGGCACATTCCCCTTCATCTGGAACGCGATTGAAGACAAACGATGAACGATGAACGATGAACGATGAACTGAAGACAAAAAGCAGTTTTCTTTTAGTTCATCGTTCATCGTTCCTACTTCATCGTTTCACTTCCGGGCATCTATCGGGCGTGATCCGCATCAAAGGTTAGTCCGCGCCTCGTGGTCGTTGTATAATGGTTCGTCTAAAGGAGTTGAAAAGGCCATGAGAAAGTTCGCCGCCTGCATCGTACTCCTCTCCCTGCTCGCAATTTCCGTTTCTCCAACTTACGCACAAACGCGCCCGCGCCGCGTCGGGCAGTCGTCCGGCGGCGGCGCTACTACTTCGACGAACGCGCCCCGAACCGCCACACAACCCGCGCGCGACGCGACCACGCCGCCGCGTCGTCCGCCGACGCTCGGCGGGGCGATTGGCCCCGATGCGGGGCAACAACGCGCGGGCAACGCGCCCGCGGGCGATTCCACCGAAGTTGACGAGAACGAAGTCGTGCGCGTCAACACGTCGCTCGTGACAATCCCGGTGAGCGTGATGGACAGGGCGGGCAAGTATGTGCCGAGCGTCCGGCAGGCGGAGTTTCGTATCTGGGAAGAGGGCGTCGAACAGGAGATCGCCTATTTCGCCACGGTCGAAAAACCCTTCACCGTCGCGCTCGTCATCGACACGTCGGGCTCGACGCGCTACCGGCTCACGGAGATTCAGGACGCCGCCATCTCGTTCGTCAACCAACTGCGACCCGAAGATCGCGTGCTCGTCGTCTCGTTCGACGACGAGGTGCGCGTGCTGTCAGAGGCGACGAGCGACCGCGCGCGCCTGCGCGACGCCATCCGTCGCGTGCGCCCCGGCGAAGGCACGAAACTCTACGACGCCGTGGATTTCATCATCAACCAACGCTTCAACCGCATCGACGGGCGCAAGGCCATGCTCCTCTTCACCGACGGCGTTGACACTACCAGCCGCCGCGCCAGCTACCAGACCAACGCGCAGGACGCGGAAGAACTCGACGCGCTGATCTACCCCGTCCAGTACGACACTTACAACGCGAGCACGGCCTCACGGGGCGGCGGCGGCGTCTACGGCGGTGGCGGCGGCGGGTCGCGGCGCAGAACGGGCGGTATCGCCGACATCTTCGCGGACATCATCACCGGCGGAAGTATCCGCATCGGCGGGGGCGGCGGCGGAAGCGGTGGCGGCGTTTACGGCGGCGGGACGGGCGGCGGCAACTGCACGGGCTGCACGCGTGAGGAGTACGAACGCGGCGACGCTTACCTGCGCGACATGGCGCGTCTGTCGGGCGCGCGCGTCTACCGCGCCGACACCACGCGCGACATCGAGAGCGCGTTCACGCTCGTCGCCGAAGAACTGCGACGCCAGTACAGTCTCGGCTACTACCCGAAACAGCAGGGACAGCCCGGCCAGCGTCGGCGAATCAAGGTTCGCGTCATGCGCCCCGACCTCGCCGTCCGGGCGCGCGACAGCTACATCTACAACCCGGGCGGTTCGAACAACAACAACACCGTCAACACCACGGCACAGGACGACCGCAGACGCTCGCAACCCGTTCTGCGCAGGTCACCGCTCGCGGAAAGATAAAGCAGGGAAAAGGGAAAAGGGGAAGGGGTGAAGGAAGAAAATGTTTTCTCCTTCACCCCTTCCCCTTTTCCCTTTTCCCTTTTCCCCTTAGCCGTTCATCCTGTCTTCAAACCACCGTGCCGTCTTTGACGGTCGCGTTCTTCGGGACGATGATGATGCCCTCACGGATGTAGTAGCACCCCGCTTCGTGGTCGAAGTGTTTGACGCCCGCTTCGTTCGTGAGGCGAACGTTCGCGCCGATGCGCGCGTTCTTGTCTATGATGGCGTGGCGGATCACGGTGTCGCGGCCGATGCCGATGAGCGGGCGGGCGGCTGCGGCGTCGGCGCGCAGTTCCTCGATTGACTGGTAGTAGTCCGCGCCCATCAGGTAGGTGTCTTCGATGCGCGCCCCCGGCTCGACGCGCGCGCGCAGGCCGACGACGGAGCGCGCGAGCCGCGTGCGGTTGATGATGCTGCCGTCGCCGATGATCGAATCGACGATCTCGCAGTGGTGGACTTTCGACGGCGGAAGATAGCGCGGGCGCGTGTAGATGGGCGCTTCCGTGTCGAAGAAGTTGAATTTCGGCAAGAGCGAGGTCATGTCTAAGTTGGCGGCGTGGAAGGCCGAGATCGTCCCGATGTCTTCCCAGTAATCGTCGAAGAGATACGACTGCACGTTGTAGTCCTTGATCGCGGCGGGGATGACTTCGCGCCCGAAGTCCACCCACGCGGGGTTCTCCGCGAGCAGTTCGCGCAGGCGTTTGTAGTCGAAGACGTAGATGCCCATCGAGGCGAGAAACGGGCGGCGCGCGGCCTCTTCCGCCGAGAGCCCGAAGGCCGTCGTGTCGACGCGCATCTCTTCGAGGGCTTGGCCCTTCGGCTTCTCGCGAAACTCAAGGATGCGCCCCGTCGGGTCGGCCTTGAGCAGGCCGAACTCCTCGGCCTGCTCGCGCACGAAGGGCACGACCGAGACGGTCACGTCGGCCTTCGCCTCGTAGTGGCGCGCGAGAAACTTGCGGTAGTCCATCCGGTAGAGGTGGTCGCCGGAGAGGATGAGCAGCGTGTCGATGCCCCAATCGTGGATGTGCGGCAACACCTGTCGCACGGCGTCGGCCGTTCCCTGAAACCACTGCGGGCTTTCGGGCGTCTGTTCGGCGGCGAGGATTTCGACGAAGCCGTCGGAGAAGCCGCTGAAACGATAGGTGCGCGCGATGTGGCGGTTGAGCGACGGTTTGGAACGCTGGTGCGTCAAAGGAAACAGGCGCGTGCCCGCGCCCCCGCCGAGGACGACCGCCAGCACCTTTTGTCCAGAAGGCATCAGTTATTTCACCGTGGCCTGAAACTGTAAGAACTTGTGTGCCTCCAGCATAGACGCAAAGCGACGCGCGTTTCAAGACAGCAGAACCTCTCAAGGCTAAAACCGCCTCGCGCGAACCGGAAAAGATAACGCGACCGGGTAGCCTTGCAGACGCGCGCGTGTCACTCTCAAACAGAAACCGCCCGCCGGTCTGTGACGACGGGCGGGCGGTTTCCTGTTAGCTTCGGAAATTGATTAGCGCACGAGGAACACGTCCCACGCCCAACGCCCGACTCGCGCCCCGCGCGCGTCCCTGACTTTCGCGCGATACCGGAACCCGTTGCCGTGCTCGTCCGTGCGTTTCGACTCCTTGTAGTTCAGGTGCAGCGCGGCCACGTCCAACGCCGGGAGCATGTGTAGTTCCGCCGCCTCGGAGACGCCGTCGTGCTTAGCGTCCTGCCACAGACGCAGTGAACGATAGATCGAATCCCCGGCGTCAATCACGCCGTCCGAGTTGCCGCCCTGCTCCGGCCGGTCGTATTCGGCCAGCGCGAGGAAGCCGTTGGGCGCGGCCGAGGGCGGCTGCGGCGAGTGGTTGCCGAATAACTCCGTGCCGTCGTCAACCGCGCCGTTTGAGTTGCGGTCGAGGATGAGCCACGCGTCGTCCGTGCCCGCTTCCGTCCACGAGAGATGTTCGGGCGTGCCGTCGCCGTCCATGTCGAAGGAGACGCCGCCCGCCGCGCTCGTCAACCGGAAGCCGTCGCCCGCGATGTCGATGATGACGGGCGAGCAGTGGCCGAAGTGGCTGCCGCAATCCACGGGTTCGCCGTAGCACTTACAGGTCATGGGGTCGAGTCCCTGATGATAGCCCTGTTCGTAGCAATCGGTGTCGGTGCGGAAACAGTAGTCCTCGAAAGGGGTGGCTGTCGGCGTGGGTGTTGGTGTGGGAGCAGGATAGTTGCCCGCTGTGTTGGCTACCGCGCTATCGCATGACGAGGGTGTGCCCGTGCCGGATTGAACGTCGTTGAAGTAGTTGTATCCGGCCATCACCGAAGTCCCGTCACAGCAGTCGGGGCAATCGTCCAGCCCGTATGTGTGTCCGATTTCGTGCGCCATCGCCTCCAACATGGCGACTTCGTTGGTAACGCCTCGATGCACTTGAATGATCGCGCTTTCGAGATTGGTGTTGCCAAGATTGGAGCGAAGCGTCGTAGTGGCTTGGGGCTGCTGCCCATTATCGAGCGGCGGATTTTCACTATTAACTTGGATCGTGTTGGGCGTGCCGGAAACAGGGGTAGGGTTGGAGGTGAAATTATACCTGATGCCGGCATTGCCCTGATTGTTCTGCCAGTTCCTGAATGCCTGCTCGATGCCTCGCCTTTGTTCCGCAGTGAACATCGGGGAGATGTTAACGGTCACAGTCGTATTCTGCGGCCAAGTGTCTTGCTGACCTGTATTCGCCGTGGTCGGCAAACAATTAATACATCCGGCTTGGGCGTCAACGCGGTTCGATAGCCGCATCAAGGTAAATGTCAGGAGGCACACCGCGAGAGGTGCGCCGATGTACAACAGCCGGATTCGGCTTGTATTCATTGGCTCACCCTCTTCTACTCAGGCGACGCCTGTAAAGATTTCGCCACGGCGTCGCGCAACGCGCTCAAGAAGGCGACCTCGTCCGCGTCCTTGTAGGCGGCGAACTGCGGTATCTCCGAAGCTCCTTTGTTCATCTCCACGCCGTCCAGAGGGCGCACGCGTCCCGCGCGCAACTCGTATCCGGTGCGAGTGTAGTAGGCTTCTCCGTCCTCGTTACGTTTGAGGAACAGCACGTATCGCCGCCCCGCGCGCGGCATGCCTTGAAAATGACGCTTGTACCGCTGAATGCGGCCGGAGGGGAAGCGCACGCGGCCGCCTTCGCGCTGTGCGGCGAGTGTCCCGCCGACGGCGAGCGGCGCGGCGGCATCATCCTTGAGGATTTCATCAACGCGGACGGTGAACTCGGTGTACACGCCGCTCTTGTCGTTGGAGAGGTAAGCCTGCGCGTCGATGGTCTCGCCAATCACGACAGCGTCACTCGTGGCCGTAGGAAAAGCCGCCACCTCACGCATCCATGAGTCGAGCCGCTTCACATCCCCGCCCCCGGATTGAGGATGTGGCTCTCTCACCCAACTCTGCTTGTCGTATCGCTTGCTTCTGGCGCGTCTCTGAGCGCGCTTTTCCGGGTCGGTGGATTCCGTGGCTGCATAGTCGGCCACGGGGTGCTGATTCTCCCCGGCGCTCTGCCGCTCGGGAGATGTCTCGCGCTCCTGTGTCGGGAGCGCGGCCAGAGTTGATAAAACCGTGACGGCAAACACGACCAACAGCAGCGGTAAGATTTTCTTGTGTCTGTGCATATTAAACTCCTCGCATAGCCCTCAACGTCTCGCGCGCGTTAACACTCATCAAGGAAATTTTCGCCGCGTGGGAGATTAACTAAACCGGTGAGGGTTCGCGTTAACAGGACTGAGAGCGATAGACTCCTTATACGTCCCCCAATATTGGGAGTCAAGGGCATTTACCGCGACTAATTTTAACTCAAAGGTGAAAGTAAATTTCGGTCTTGACGACGCGGGCAGGCCAACCAAATCTCGCGCGCCGTGTCTATAGCATTGACGCACTTTTGTCGCAGAGCGGAGTGAAAGATGTGATCGAGCCGACGAGCGAGAGCGAATTGATCGGGCGCGCGCAGAGCGGCGACGCGGAGGCCTTCGCCGCGCTCGCGCGCTCTTACGAGCGGCGGCTCCTGCTGCTCGCGCTCCACTACTGCCGCGACCGTCACGACGCCGAAGACCTCTCGCAGGAAGTCTGGCTCAAGGCTTTCCGCGCGATCAAAAGTTTTCGCGGCGAGTCGAGCTTCTACACGTGGCTGCGGCAGATCACGATCAACGCGTTCCTCAACGAACGCCGCGCGCTCGGCGGCGCACGCGTCGTCGAACTCGACGCGTGGGAAGCCTCAAGGCGCGACTGCGGCGGGGCGGCGCACGAGGAGGAGGAGCAGATCGCCCTCCCTCTCGCGCGCACGCCGCGCGGCGTGGAAGAGAGTCTGGAACAACAATTCCTCGTCGCGCGTGTACTAGACGCGCTCGGAGATTTGACGCCGCAGCAACGCCTGATCTTCCTGCTCAAACATCAAGAGGGGATGACCTACGAAGAGATTTCCGCAGCCGTCGGCTGCTCGGCGGGCACGACGAAGAAGGCCCTGTTTCGCGCCGTCCTCAAATTGCGCGAGCGTCTGGGCGTCGCGCCCCGCGCGGCCGACTACAAGCCCCTGCCCGTCAGAAAGAGTTGTTAAGCGGGAGTTGAAAAGATGCACGATTGCCGTCAGACGCAAGATAATTTGATTGATGTGATTTTCGACGAAGCGGACGGCGCGACGCGCGCGCGCCTGTTCGCGGAGGTCGAGCGTTGCGCCGCTTGCGCCGCACACTACCGCTCGCTGACCGCGACGCTCGACGCCTGCGACGAGGCTTCGGCCGCGCTCGCGCCCGTCGAGAGCTACTGGCCTCGGTATCACGCCGCGCTCACGCGCCGCCTGCACGGCGCGGCGGGCGATACGCGACCCGCGCGCGCGCCGTCGCGCGCATCTTTCTGGAAACGCCTGTTGACGACTTCGATCCGCGTGCCCGCGCCGCTCGCCGCCGCCGCCGCGCTGCTGCTGGTCGCCACGTCCGTCTTCGCGCTCACGCTCGCCGTGCGCCCCGCGCCCGAACCCGTCGTGCTCGCCGCGCCCGTCACGGGGTCGCCGGAGGCCGCGCCGCAGATCAAGTTTATCGAAGTGCCCGTCGTGCGGGAGAAGATCGTCACGCAAATAATTTACCTGCCGCGTCGCGGCGACGGCGACGCGCGCCGGTTCACCACGCGCGAAAACCTTGCCGGAGTCGGGCAGCACAACGCCTCTCCCGCGCCCGTCGCGAACGCGGCGACGCCACGCTCGAACCTTTCGGGCTTCGAGCCCGCCGGTGAGGTGAACCTGCGCATCATCAAGGGGAGCGACGCGCGTGAGCAATAAAGCGAAACTCTCGGCCTTCATCCGTCTCGCGCCGCTGCTGCTGCTGCTGTGCGGCGGCGTGGGCACGCGCGCGCAGAGCGGAAGGGGGGCGGCGCGACCCGAACAGTTCGTCGTGCCTTTGCACGGCGAGGGCTTCATCGCCTTCCGTGTCGAGGCCGCCCCGACGGCGGGCGCGCCTAAAGTTTCGGTCGAACTCAAAGAGATTCAAGCCTCTCTGACTCCGCAAGTGCTGCTCGCCGACAAACACGTCGTCCATCGCGTGCTCGTAGACGCGGAGGGCGGTTTTGTCTTCGGCTACGACCTCGTCGTCGAACCCCTCGCCGCGACGAAGCAGTTCAGAGTTTCGGTCAAACCCATGAGCGCGGAGTTTGAGGAAGAACTCCGCGCGCGCCATCAGCCGTCAACGGGAACAAATCGTGCAGGGCAGAACGTCTCTACGCTGCCCCGCCCGGCCGACGCGCAACTCATCGACGACGGCGACGCCTTCGCGCTCGACCTGCTCGTCAACCCGCAGACGGGCGTGAAGATCGTGGATGTCGTCAAAGTCTCTTTCGACCGGGCGCGGCTGTGGAGCGCGCCGCCGCCGAGCCTCCCGCTGCGTGATTTCACGCTCGGCAACGCCGAACTCGCGATGCGCGATTACAAGTTGACGATCAACGGCGAACCTGTCGGCGGCAGGCGCAGTAAACCGGCAAGCGGGTTTGCGGGCGCGCTCGTCTGGTTTTACGTCCCGGAGCGCGGCCGCTTCATCTTCTCGCTCACCCCGCACGAAGGCTACGACTTTCAGAAAGTCGGCCGCATCGAAAACAACAAGATTTCGTTCACGCTCGGCGGCGACTCCTACGAGTGGACTTCGAGCGCGCCCGTCGTCGGCACAGGCGGCGGCAACTGGAATCTGTGGGTGCTGCACGACGCCGGTTACGTCTCCGACTTCGATTCGCAGGAGCAGATCGTGGGGGGCGCGGATGGCCTGCCGCCCGCGGGCACGACGAACGGCGCGTCTTCGCCCCACTGGCTGCGCGACTCTCTCGAACGCATCGGGCGCGAGCGGCGCGCCGGGTTTGAAGCGCGCGACGACGACCGGAAGCGCGACATGCGACGAACGCGCGTGCTCGCCGGCGGCGCGGATCGCATCGAGAATCTTTTGCCCAAGCGTTGAGCCTACGGCCGCACGCTCGCTCTTTTTCAGCTTTCCTCTGTGCCCGCTCTGTGTCCTCTGTGCCTCTGTGGTGAGTCTTACTTATAAGCATTGACCACCACAGCCACAGAGAGCACAGAGGGAGCACAGAGTACAAATCAATTTTTGAGAGTCCGGCGATAGGCGACGGCCTGTGTAATCTCGACACCTAACCTCTACCAAGCGCAAGGAGACATTTTAATGAACAGCAAAACCGGCTGCGCGGCAGCCCTCGTCCTTCTGTGCCTGTTTTCCGCCCCCGGCGAAGTTCGCGCGCAAGCGATGGACGCGCCGAAGGTCGAAGTGGGCGTTCAGTTCTCGTCGCTCAGCATGAGCGAGAATCGCAGTTCGACCGAGCCGGGGGTCGGCGGCAGAGTTACCTATAACCTGACGGACAACGTCGCGCTCGAAGCGCAGTTCGACTTCTTCCCCTACAACCGGCGCTTCCGCGGCTTTCGCAACGGCGGCCGGATCGCGCAGGGGTTGTTCGGCGTCAAGGCCGGGAAACGCTTCGAGAAGTTCGGCATCTTCGGCAAGGTGCGCCCCGGTCTCACGAGTTTCAGCGCGGGCAGAGAAGAACTTATCTTGTTGTCGCCTGAGCCTAATCTTGTTATCGACTTCAAGCCGCATCGGGAGACGCACTTCGCCACGGATGTCGGCGCGGTGCTCGAATTTTACCCCACGCGCCGCATCGTCACGCGCTTCGACGCGGGCGACACCATCATCCGTTACGGCGACACCACGGGCACGTTCTTCACCGGGACGGGGACAACGGGACAGTTCCCGATCCCCGGCGACGTCAAACACAATTTCCAATTCAGCGCGGGCGTCGGCTTCCGCTTCTAGTAGAGTCGCGGCGAGCGGCGGGTCGGCTATGGCAAAAGCGGAGGGAGTTCGTGCGAATGCGTCGCACCACCTCCCTCCGCTTTTGCTCGATCAACTTTTTCTTCCCGGCGCTCGCGCGCGGGACGACTTTCAATACCCGCCGTTGCCACCGGCCGCGACGCGCACGCCCGAAGCCTCCTGCGCGATCTTCACGCCGACGCTCGCGCCGAGCCGGGTCGCGCCCGCCTCGACCATCGCCCGCGCGTCGTCGAGCCCTTTCACGCCGCCCGCCGCCTTCACGCCCATCTCCTGCCCCACGGCGCGGCGCATCAACGCCACGTCGGCCACCGTCGCCCCGCCCTTGGCGAAGCCCGTCGAAGTCTTGACGAAATCGGCCCCGGCGCGTTTCGCCGCCAGACACGCGCGCACCTTCTCCTCGTCCGTCAACAGCGCGGCCTCGATGATCACCTTCACCAGCACGCCCTGCTCGTGCGCCGCCTCCGTCACTTGCCGGATGTCATACTCCACCGCGCAATCGTCGCCGCTCTTCAACGCGCCGACGTTGATCACCATGTCCGCTTCGCGCGCCCCATCGAAGATCGCGCGCCTCGTCTCGTACGCCTTCACGTCCGGGAGCGTCGCGCCGAGCGGAAACCCGATCACCGTGCAGACCGCGACGTTCGTCCCCCGCAAATGACACGCCGAGGCGCGCACCCACGTCGGGTTCACACACACACTCGCGAAATGAAACTGCGCCGCCTCGCCGCACAGGCGTTCGATGTCCTTCTCGCTCGCTTCCGGCTTCAACAGCGTGTGATCCACCAAACTCGCCCAGTCGCGCGCCGACGCCGTCTCGCCGAGCACCAACCCGATCCGCGACGCGCCCGCGTCCACCACCCGCTGCATCCGTTCCGGGCAGCGGTTGAAGCACGCCGACCCGCACCCGCACAGCGCGGCCTGCTCCTCAGCATCCCCATTCAGCCGCGCCACGATGACATCCGTGATCTGCTCGACGAGGTGCTCCAAATCTCCATTATTTGAATATGACATCCTCTGACTCCTCAGTTATTCTGGCTCGCCCGTAAGTCTCTTATACGCAAACTCAAACAAACCGACATAGTCACCAATCTTAGTCTTACCCGGTTCAATGTAATATACCGCTTGCTTCCATTGCGGTACGTACTTCGTCATCTTAGGAGATAATTGCTTCGCGTCTTTTTCTGAAATTTTCACGAAGAATGCGAAGGTTCTAGAACCTATAAACTCTATTCCAAACGCGTTAAAGAACCCTGCTTTGAAACCACAGTAGTGTTTATTATATTTCAGCTCCAAAGCCCAACCACGTTGTGCAACCAGTCTTTCAAGTTCCTTTGAGTATTTTATAAACTCCTCTGCGCTTTGTTTATTGTAATAACTTTTGTAAAAACTCTCATCGTAGGTCTGCAATCCGCTCACAACTTTCGGTCTGCTCTTCTTCTCATCCTGCTGTAATCTATCAACTAAGAGCAACTGATTATCACCTTCAATCCATCTCTTAACTTCAATCAAATCCACCGAGTAATTTATTTTTTCTACAATGCCAAGCGTAGAGCGAAGTATTGAAGGCGCAATGATCAAAATACGAACTAGAAAGCTATCCCAATTGATTTGCAGATCTTCTGGCTTGTTATCACATTCAAGCCATAAAGACTTTATTGAATCAGGATTAGTTTCTGCCCAGAAAGCATATTGTAAGACTTGTGGAATTATTGAGGCATCAACAGTAACGTTTTTCATCTCCACGATGCAGACGTTACCGTCACTATCAACGCCAACAATGTCTGGGATTCCGGCTTTGCTGCCTCCTCTTACTTGTCGTCGCAGCAGAAAAATCTCTTCCAGAAGTTCGGATGTCTCAAAAATCGTTTTCTCAAACTCTTCTTCTGTTTTGAAAGGAGTCGCCAAGAGGCTCTTGATTCCCGCTTTTGATTTCCAAAATAAGTTTGCCATTTATGGTCTCCGTAAAATGAGGTGATGAGGTTTAGTAGGCAAAGTAGTTGTAAACGCAGCTACTTTGCCTCAGGCACGGGATTGCCAAATTCTATTGCCGTATCAATCCATAGGTGAATTGCTTCATTAACACTTGCTAGAGCATTGGCGTGCGTATCACCATGTGCCATACAGCCCGGCAGTTCGGGAACTTCGGCGATGAAAACTTGATCGTCGTTGCTCCAGTAGATAATAATTTTGTACCTGTGCATTATGAGTCGGCAATGGCTGCTTCACTAGTTATCAACCACAATCTTTTCAGTCGCTACTAACATCACGCACCCGCCTTTCCAAGTGATTGGACTTCACACGCGATATTGACGCTCGACCGCCGCGATCTTTGCCACGCGCTTGCGGTGTCGCTCCTCGGTGATCTCGGTTGAGAGCCACGCGGCGACGATCTCGCGCATCTCGGCGGGCGTGATCGTCGCGCTGCCGAGCGTGAGCACGTTGGCGTCGTTGTGCTCGCGCGAGTTGACGGCGACTTTGACGGAGTAGCAGGCGGCGGCGCGCACGCCCGGCACTTTGTTGGCCGTCATCGCCGAGCCGACGCCCGCGCCGTCGATGACGATGCCGAGGTCGCATTCGCCGTCGGCGACGGCGCGCGCCACGGCGTGCGCGAAGTCCGGGTAGTCGACGGCGTCGGTCGAGTTCGTGCCGAAGTCGCGGACGCGGTGGCCGAGTCCGGCGAGGTGAGTTTTGAGTTCCTCTTTCAGAGGGTAGCCGCCGTGATCCGCGCCGACGGCGATTGACTTGCCCTCGCGCGAGCCGCGACGCGGGGCGCGGCGGACGAGTTCGATGCCCTGTTCGCGCACGATGTCGGCGGCGAGCGGGGTCAGGCGCGCGCCTTCGGCGATGCGCAGGCGCGCGCCCGCTTCGAGGCCGCGCACGTCCGCCTCGGTGATGACCGTCTTCGAGGATTCGTCGCGCGCGATGGGCCGCTCGTCCGGCGCACTCGTCGCGGCTTTGGCGGCGGGGCGCGGCGGCGGCGGCGCGTTCGACGCTTTTGCGGGCGGCGGCGTGGCGGCGGCGGCGGCGGCGGGCGCGCTCGATGTCGAAGGCGACGCGATTTGAGATGCGTCGCCGCCCTCTTCTTCGGGCAGCGCGTTATTGAGCACCTCGCGCACGAGGGCGCGGACGCGTTCGCGCGTGGATTGTTCTTCGGGCATAAGAATTTAGCAATCAGCAGTCAACGATCAGCCAGCGACAATCAGCTTTGACGGATAAGTCGCGAATAGTTAGCCACAGGCCATCAACAGGTGCGTCCGACGGTTGTTCAAAGCCGAAAGCTGACGGCTGATCGCTGACAGCTTGAATACATTGACCTGTGACGAGCGGCTACTTTAGTATGTCGCACCAAGAGGCGCGCGCGCAAATCGCGTCGCCCCTTAATTCGCACTTCTTAAGCTACGACAATTTTCGCATCATACGCAGTCCAGAGGAGGCCGCCCTTGTCAGCTTCAGCCGCTCCCGTCCCCAGCGAGTTTAATAACGAGAACCTCGAACCGATGTTCAGCGCGGAACAGATTCAGACGCGCATCGCGGAACTCGGCGCGGAGATCGCGCGCGACTACGCGGGGCGCAACCCCCTGTTGCTCGGCGTCCTCAAAGGCGCGTTCATCTTCCTCAGCGATCTGATGCGCGCGATTGACATGCGCGTCGGCGTCGAGTTCATGGCGATCTCAAGTTACGGCGAATCCACGCGCTCGTCGGGCGAGGTCAAGATCGTGAAAGATTTGGACGTGCCCATCGAGGGGCGCGACATTCTTATCGTCGAAGACATCGTGGACACGGGGCTGACGCTCTCTTACCTCATGGCGAATCTGCATTCGCGCGGCGCGTCGAGCGTCAAGCTCGCCGCGCTGCTCAACAAGCAGGAGCGGCGTCTGCGCGAAGTACCGATTGACTATCTCGGCTTCACCATCCCCGACGCTTTCGTCGTCGGCTATGGCCTCGACTTCGCCGAACGCTACCGCAACCTGCCCTACATCGCCATCATCAAAGACCCCACGCGCGACTAGGCCGCGCCCTTTTTCGCCGTCCGGCCTCAAATCAATCATCCACGGCTTCGGCAGACATGCTTCGCCCAGATGGCGGCCGAGATTAACCCAGCGCGCCGCTTTGTCCAGAATGTTCGAGTCGGAAGTGACGGCGATTGAAGCCGTAGCCGCCGCGAATAGCTGCCGGCCGGCCGGGTGCGCGCCGCGATGTTGCCGCCTGTCAGGACTCACTTGCAAGACCCCGCCCGCCGCTTGAGAAATCTTCAGCCGGTTATCTCGGACAGAAAACTCTCGCCCGCCGTCAACTTCAGGCCGAAGTTTTCGGCGGCGGTCTGCCCCATGTCGGCGAGCGAGCGGCGCGTGCCGAGGTTGACGCCCGCGCGCGCGCGTTGGCCGTAGGTGAGCAGCGGGACGTATTCGCGCGTGTGATCCGTGCCGCGATAGGTCGGGTCGTTGCCGTGGTCGGCGGTGAGGATAAGCAAGTCGCGCTCGTTCATTGCGGCCTCGATTTCGGTGAGGCGCGCGTCGAAGTGTTCGAGGGCGCGGGCGTAGCCTTCCACGTCGCGGCGGTGGCCGTAGAGCATGTCGAAATCGACGAGGTTGGTGAAGATGAGGCCGCGCGTGCGTTCGTCTTGAAGGGCGCTGATGGTCTGGTCGATTGACTGGTCGTTGTTCTTGGCTTTCAAGTCCTGCGTCGCGCCGAGCGAGTCGTAGATGGAGGCGATCTTGCCGATGCACACCACGTCGAGCCCGGCATCGCTCAGGGCGACGAGCAAATTTTCGCGCGGCGGCGGGACGGCGTAGTCGTGCCGGTTCTCGGTGCGCGTGAATGCGCCGGGCGTGCCGACGAAGGGGCGCGCGATGACGCGGCCGACTTCGTGTTCGCCGCGAAGTATCCGCCGTGCGGCCTGACAAATCGAGTAGAGGCGTTCGACCGGGATCACCTCTTCGTGCGCGGCGATCTGGAAGACGGAATCGGCGGAGGTGTAGACGATGGGCTTGCCCGTGCGGACGTGCTCCGCGCCGAGTTCCTTGATGATCTCCGTCCCCGACGCGGGGCAGTTGCCGAGCACGCCGGGCACGCCCGTCTCCGCGACGAAGCGCGCGAGCACGTCGGCGGGAAAGCCTTCTGGGTAGGTCGGGAACGCCTCGTCCAGAATGATCCCGGCCATCTCCCAGTGCCCGGTGGTCGTGTCCTTGCCGTTCGACTGCAAGGCGCAGCGGCCGTATGAGCCGCGCGGACTTTCGACGGGCGACACATGTTCGAGCGGGCGCACGTTGCCGAGTCCGAGCGATTGCAGATGCGGCAGGCGCACCTCGCGCGACGCGCAGATGTGGCCGAGCGTGTCCGAGCCGGCGTCGCCCCACGCGGCGGCGTCCGGCATCTCGCCCATGCCGAGACTGTCGAGCACGACGAGGACGATGCGATCAAAGGTTGCAGGCTGATTCATAGGATGTAGTTTATTCCTGTATCGCCAGGCAGGGAAGACCCCTGTCGCCGCCGATCTGGAGGATGACGGGGGTCGCCCCTGCCCGCTCAAGGAAATTTACCAGTTCAAGTATTTCGCCGTATCTCAAAGAGGCTGGCGTGTGAAGTATCACTGTCCGATCAATACGTTCGCGCGCCGGAAGCTCCGCGCGATCCTCCATGCCCGGGATGTAAGAGTGATGCGCTTCTCGATCCCAAAAGATGCTCGCCAGCCTTGCGCCCAGCGGCGACGGGTCATTAAGTGAACCGAGGCAATCTCCGTGCATATTCAAACTCCGCGCGTCATCAATCGAGACCGTGAGGGAGAAGCAACCGAACGTGAGCGAGTTATCGCCCCGCCTGGAGAGGGCGACGGGGCGATTGATGTCGGGTCGCGAATCGCGGAAGCCGCGCCGCAGTATCCAGTAGTGACCCGCCGCCGGTTCGGGGTTTTCCGGCCACATCGGAGTCATAACGGTAGCCCGCGTCAATACGGCGAAGACCTCGCCGGAAGAGCCGGGCGACAAACGAAGCGCGGGCAGCACCCGCCAGATAAGCGTGGCGCACGACGCGACGGCGAAGGCCAACGCGAGGGCGACAAATCTGGTCAGCAGTTGGAGAAGTAACTTCTGCATGTCGTTCGATCTACGCGGCGCAGAATGGAGTCAAGCTGATCCTCACTCCACAGTCAGACACGGCGAGCTTAAAGGATGTTCCGCCCCCCGTCTAACAAGCGTCTAACTCTTCGGAGCCTGATAGCCTTCGCGGGCGGTGACTTGCGCGCCTTGCAGGCCGCGCACTTCGACGCGTATCCGGCGGAAGCCGCCGTCGCGCGCCTTGTTGGTCGAGTAGTAGCCGAGGCTGTACTGCTTGCCGATGTCCGAGGCGACCTGCGCGAAGGCGGCGCGGGCGTCGCGCAGGTCGGCGGCGTTGAAGGTTTTGCCGCCGGAGTCGCGCGCAAGTTCCTGCATCTCGCGGCGTGCGAGTTGGTAGAGCGAGCGGCTGATCTGCATGCGCTCGAACGGCCCCATCCGGCAGAAGTTCGCGTAGTCGGCCACGTCCGCGCGCGGGTCGAAGATTTTGCGATAGCGTTGCAGTTGCACGCGCGAGAGGCTCAGGCGGCCGTCGTCCTGACAGTCTTTCATCAAACGCTCTTCGACGAAATCCTCCGTGTTGACCTGTATGAAATAGGTGAGCGTGCCCGTCTGTTGCAGGCGCGCACGCGCCTCCGCGAAGTCGGCCTCGCTCGTCGAATCAACCCCGTCGGTCAGGGCGACGAGCGCGCGCCGCCCGCGCAACTCGGGGCGCGGCGGCTCGCGAAAGACCTCGCGCGCGACGCGTTCGAGGGCGTCGTAGAAGGGCGTGCCGTTGCTCGAACCGATGTTCTCGATGGCCTGTTGGAGCGCGTCGCGGTTGTCGGTCAGGTGCGTCATCAGTTCGACGGTGGCGAGTTTCGTGCCCGCGTCTTCCCGCGAGTTGAAGGCGACGATACTGATGCGGTCGCCGGGGCGCAGGGCATCGATGAAGGCGTTGGCGGCGCGGCGGATAAGGCCGACTTCGGCGCGCGTCGAGCCGGACGTGTCCAAGAGGAGCGCGACCTCGAAAGGCGCGTCGGTGGCGATGAAGTTGGCGACGCGCTGCGGACGCCCGTCTTCGTAGAGGGCGAAGTTTTCGGCGCGCAGGTTCGTGAGCGTGCGCCCCGCGCGATCCGTCACCGTCACGGGCACGGTAACGAGTTGCGTCTCCACGCGCACCACGTCGTCCTCGTCAACCTCTTCGGCGGCGGGCGTCGCGGGCGTCGCGCGCGGCGCGTCTTTCGCGGGCGGCGTCTGCTGCGTCGAACCGACGCGGCGCGGCCGCTGCTGGGGCTGCGCCGCACGCGGCGTCTGCGCGCGCGAGGCCGGGAGTTGCCCGACGCCGGGCAGGAGGAGCAGGAGCAACGCGGCAATCACCACGAGCGGCGAGCGTTTTTGCTTTGAGGAATTCTTCGACATAGACTTACACTTCACACGGAAAAATCGGCGGCGTTAAATATAGCCGCAAACCCTTGATGACTGAAAGGAGCGACACGATGCCCGTCATCGGAAGACTCGACGATCAAGTCGAAGCCGTACTCATCAACCCGCTCAAGCGACGGCAGACGCCCGACGAGGCGGAGCGCGAGCAACCGGCGATTCACTCGCCCATCCCCGAAGAACCCGGCCGTGCGGACTCTGCTTCGGAGAAAGGCGAGGCCGAGTCCGCGCTGCCCGTCTGGCTGCTGTGAATCGCCCCGCATGCTGCCAGCCGCTCTGCTTGACACCGTGCAGGGCATCTTTTAGGATGAGTCTCGCTTCGGAACAACAAACGTCGAGTCTGTTTTTCAACCGGAGCGTTGGTCTTTGAAGCGGGCGTGAGAAGAGATCGAGTAAGTTCGCGCGGCTGGTCTTTCGCTGACGAGACAAGCGCGATCCGTTTTCACGGTGAGACGCGGCGGCCGCCTGCCGGGTCTTCACTGGAGGCACGTACTGTCAATGGTAGACGACCGCCCTTACAAGGCGGGGGTTGTGGGTTCGAGTCCCACCGTGCCTACCATTAGCGGCAAGACGGCCGTCGAAGCGTCACCGCCCGCCGCGGTTCAAGTTTTGAAGTTTTTGCGGAGTCGTAGTTCAGTTGGTTAGAACGCCGGCCTGTCACGTCGGAGGTCGCGGGTTCGAGTCCCGTCGGCTCCGCCACTTCAAACCCGAGAGCGGTTGTCTTTTGATGAACTCAAGAGGCAACCGCTTTTGCTTTTCGCGCGCGCGGATTTTTGTTAGCGTCTCCACGGCATGATTCAAGTCGCCGAAGCCATTCGTATTGTTGAAGCGCAAACAGCGCGCCTGCCCGCCGAGACAATCGCGCTCGCCGGGGCGCGCGGGCGCGTGCTGGCCGAAGACGTGGTGGCCGACACGGACTTGCCGCCCTTCGACCGCGCCACGATGGACGGCTACGCGGTGCGCGCGGCCGACACGTCGGGGGCGACCGCGTTTGCGCCCGTGCGCCTCGCGCTCGTGGGCGAAGCGGCGGCTGGCGCGGGCTGGCGCGGGGAGTTGCAGCCGGGCGAGGCCGTGCGAATCATGACGGGCGCGCCCGTGCCCGCGAGCGCGGACAGCGTCCAGCAGGTGGAAGTGACGCGCGAACTCGAAGGCGGCGCGTTCGTCGAGATCGAGCGGGCGACCACAGCAGGGCAGTTCATCACGAAACGCGCGACGGAGATCACGCGCGGCGAAACGGCGCTGCGCGCGGGCGAGACGATCAACGCGGCGAAGATGGCCGCGCTGGCATCTTTCGGCTACGCGCAGGTAAGCGTCAGCGCACGCCCGCGCGTCTCTGTGCTGGCGACCGGCACGGAGTTGGTTGACGTGAGCGCGCAGCCCGGCGCGGATCAAATTCGCGACTCGAACACTTATTCGCTGCTCGCCTACGCGGAAGCGGCGGGCGCGACCGCGGAACGCCTGCCCTTCGCCGGAGACGACGCCGAACTCCTCGGCCGCGTGATCGGCGAGAGCGCACAGCGCGCCGACGTGCTCGTGCTTTCGGGCGGCGTCTCGATGGGCGTCTACGATTTCACGAAGACGGCCCTCAGCGCGCTCGGCGCGGAAATATTTTTCGAGCGCGTGAGTCTCAGGCCGGGCAAGCCGACCGTCTTCGCGCGGCTCGGCCAAACGCTCGTCTTCGGGTTGCCCGGCAATCCCGTCTCCGTCTCCGTCACCTTCAACCTGTTCGCGCGCACGGCGATTCGCGCGATGCAGGGCGCGCGCGCGGCCGCGCTCGTCGAAGAAGATGCCGTGCTCGGCCGCGACGCGCGCGGCGCGTCGGAGCGCGCGAGTTATCTCCCCGCCGAACTCCGCACGGACGCGACCGGCCGACTCGTCGCCGAACCCCTGCGCTGGGGCGGCTCGTCCGACTTCGTCGCCTTCACGCGCGCCGACGCGCTCGTCATCGTCGCGGCGGGCGCGCGGACAATCGCAGCGGGGACAATCGTGCGCGTCGTCCGTCTGCCCGCATAGTCGAAACGCGAATAATGCACAGACGACAAAAGGCGTCTTCGCTTCAACAGCGAGGACGCCTTTGCCGCTTTGCTCAGGAGACTTGCGGGCGCGGGAGTTAGTTAGGCATCACGACCGTATCGATGACGTGGATGACGCCGTTCGACTGGTACACGTTGGCGGTCGTCACCATCGCCGTGCCGCCTTTTTCGTCCGTCAGCATGACGCCGTTGCCGTGCATCATGGCGGTCAGCGTGCCGCCGCTCACGGTCTTGAAGGTGGCGCGGCCGCCGCCCTTTTTGATGGCCTGCGCGATCTTCTTGGAATCCATTTTCCCGGCGACGACGTGGTAGGTCAAAATCTTGGTGAGCATCGCCTTGTTCTCGGGCATGACGAGCGTTTCGACCGTGCCCGCGGGCAGCTTGGCGAACGCATCGTTGGTCGGGGCGAAAACGGTGAACGGGCCTTTGCCCGACAGGGTCTCGACGAGACCGGCGGCCTTGACGGCGGCCACGAGCGTCGTGTGAATCGGCGACTCGACGGCGTTCTCGACGATTGTTTTCGTCTTGTACATGGCCGCGCCGCCGACGGTCGGGTTGCCGTTCATCTTCTTACCGTTGTTCATCATCTGCGCCGAAGCGGTCGCGCCCGTCACGGCGAGGGCGAACATGCAGAGCATCAAGCTCAGGAAAGTCTTCTTCATTTTTGTCCCTTTCGATCTACAAACTGTTTGGAATTGCTCTCGATGCTACGCCTCGTCGCGCGCCTTGCTACGGTACGCCCGCGCGCGCCGCGACCGCGTTTCATCGAACGGAAAAATTTTCGTCGCGCTAAAACCGTCAATCGCTGTTAACGTTTGTTTCGCGCGTCTGTGGGATTTACGGGGGCGGGCGGTGCGGCGGTTTTAGTTTTCGCGCGCAAAAAGGCGCTGGACTCTTGCTTAACAGTCACGTTTTGATGTTTAGTTTGTTCGCATGAGAAATTTAGGCGACTCCACCGCGACCACCGCGACCGAAGCCGCACGGCCGCGCGACCGAGCAACGGGCGCGGAGACCGTGCGCGAGGCAGTGCCGCTCGCGCACGAAGCCATCCACGAGACGGTGGCACAAGTGCTCGGCGCGCAAGCGGCGCGCGGCGTGCTGCTCGACGTTCCGGCGGGTGAAGGCGCGCTCGCCGCCAGACTTTTGCGCGCGGGCTTCGCGGTTCGCTGCTGCGATCTCTACCCGCAGATTTTTCGTCTGCCCGGGGTGGAGATCAAAGGCGGCGACCTCTCCGCGACGCTTCCCTACCCCGACGAGAGTTTCGACTTCGTCACCTGCGTCGAAGGCTTGGAGCACATCGAGAATCCGCAACAGGCGGTGCGCGAGTTCGCGCGGCTGCTGCGCGCGGGCGGCCAACTCATCGTCACCGTCCCCAACATCCTCAACATCGAGGAGCGCGTCAAGTGGTTGCTCCACGGCTACACCTCGCATTTCAAACCCATCTCGCGCGAAGCCCTCGCGCGCGTGCGCGCCGAACACGGCGCGTTGGAAGAGATGGCTCTGCACATCAACCCGATCTCTTATGCGGAGCTTCGTTACACGCTCGAAAAGTACGGGTTCGGGATCGTCAAACTCTACCGCGACAAGCCCAAGGCGCACCTCTGGCTTTACCGGCCGCTCGTCGCTCTGATCCGTCTCGTCGCGCGCTTCGCACCCGCAGACAAGCGGCGCGAGCGTTGGACGGCCGAGTTGCAGTCCGACGAAATCCTGCTCGGCGGAAACACCCTGATCGTCCACGCCGTCAAAGGATCAAACAGATGAGCAAACTTTCTCACATGGACGCGGAGGGGCGCGTGGCGATGGTTGACACGAGCGCGAAGGAGACGACCGCGCGCCGCGCGGTCGCGTCGGCGCGCGTGTTGATGTCGGCCGAGACCGTCGAGGCCGTACGCGCGCACCGCACGCCGAAGGGCGACCCGCTGGAGACGGCGCGACTCGCCGGCATCATGGCCGCCAAGCGCACCGCCGACCTGATCCCGCTCTGCCACCCGCTCGCGCTCACGCACGTCGAGGTGCGCGCCCACATGGAGGACGCGGGCGTCTACATCGAAGCCGAGGCCGCGACGCGTGCCGGAACCGGCGTCGAGATGGAAGCGTTGACGGCCGCCGCGGTCGCCGCCTTGACCGTCTACGATATGTGCAAGGCGTTGGATAAGGCGATGACGATCACGGAGGTCAGGCTGGAACGCAAGACGGGCGGCAAGTCGGGCGTCTACGAGAGGCGAAAGAGCGAAAACGAGGGGTGACGGGGAGAAGCCCGTCTGAAAACGGGAGGAACATCGGCAGGCCGCCGGGCGTTTATAGTTTTGCCTTTCGGAAGAGCGCGAGCCGCGCCTGTTCTTTCACCTTTTTACTTTTACGTTTTTCCGCCCTTCGTCGTAGAATGAGTCGCAACCGTTGGGCGGGAAAGTTTGGCAGTCGTTACGAGCGGAGAGTTTTGAGATGAAAATGATGAGAATGAAGATCGCACACGACGCGCGCCCGCAGGCGCGGACGCTGCTCATCGCCACGTTGATCACGCTGGCGCTCTGGTTTCTTCCCTACACCAGCTTTTTGACTTACCCGTTCCGCCTCTTCGTGACCTTCATACACGAAGGCGGGCACGCGCTGGCCGCCATTCTGACCGGCAGTTCCGTGCAAAGCCTGAGTGTCGCCATCGACGCGAGCGGGCTGACCGAGACGCTGACGCCGCAGGGGGGATTCTTCTCGCGCTTCTTCATCTCAAGCGCGGGCTATCTCGGCACGATAGCCTTCGGCGCGCTCCTGCTGTGGCTCGTGCGCCGCAAGGTCAAAGCGCGCGTCGTGCTGGTCGGCTCCGCCCTCACCATTCTCGGTCTCACGGTCGTCTTCGGCTTCATCGCGCCGCTCGCGAACTTGTCGCTGCAACCGTTCACGGTGCTGGCGGGCGTCGTCATCTCCGGCGGGCTGCTGGCGGCGGCGAAATACGCGGGCTTGCGCGCGGCCAACTTCCTCGTCGGCTTCCTCGCCGTGCAGTGCGTCTTGAACGCGGTGTTCGACTTGAAGAACGTGTTGTGGATGTCGGTCGCGACGAACGCGCAGACCGACGCGATGAACATGGCGGACGCGACGGGCGTTCCGGCGATCTTCTGGTCGCTGCTCTGGATCGGCATCGCCGTCCTGATTCTCTCGACGGCGATGCGCGCCTACGCCGTCAGCCGCAACAGTCCGAGCCAACCCGACCTGCCCTTTGAAGACCCGCTCGAAGTATAGACACGACGAACTTGAGCATCACATTCGAGAGGCCGCCGGACGACGCAGCCGCCGCAGTTGCGCTACTCGCTCCCGGCGGCCTCTCGCCGTCTCCGGCAATTGAAGTCGCGGTTGAAGCCGCGACGATACAGGCGACGCTCGGCGCGCTCCCGCTCGGCGCGCACCTCGTCCTGCGTTGCCGCAAAGACTGGCGCACGGCGACGGTCGTTCGTATCGAACCCGACAAGATCACGCTCTCCGTCAGTTCGCCCACCGGCCGCACCTACCGCATGCGCCGCCCGCCCGACGCCCCGCTCACTTTCGCCGGCTCGATCCCACTGCTCGGCGACACCGCTTCGTCCTGCTGGCGCGCGCAGCTAGCGCGCTACGACGTGCGCTGGTAATTCCATAGGGGCTAGAGTAGTTAAGCACTTTTTGAGAGGTGCTAAACTACTGACATGGAACTACCGAGTTCCTTTTATCGCCGTTCCCGAATTTCCGCCAAGAAATTCCGCCAGCTTTTACGCTTGTTT
>JAIVJZ010000077.1 GCA_020199775.1 Acidobacteriota bacterium | reverse complement strand
ACTCTTCGAGCGACAGGTCGAGCGCACGCCCGAGGCTCTTGCGCTCACGTTCGAGGGGTCGCATCTCACCTATCGAGAACTCAACGAGCGGGCCAACCAACTCGCTCATCTCCTGCTCTCGCTCGGCGTCAGCCCCGACTCTCAGGTGGGCGTCATGATGGAACGCTGCGTCGAGATGGTCGTCTCCCTGCTGGCGGTGCTCAAGGCGGGCGGCGCGTACGTTCCCCTCGACCCTTCCTATCCGCGCGAGAGACTCTCCTTCATGCTTTCGGACGCCCGTGTCTCGGCGCTGCTGACGCAGTCACATCTCAGGGAGCGGCTGGCTGACGCCGAGAGCGTGCAGGCCACGCACGTTCTCGCCGTCGATGAGATGGACGCGGCGCTTGTCTCCCGACCCACAGCCAACCCCCCGGTGAGGCTGACGGGCGACCATCTCGCCTACCTGATCTACACGTCCGGGTCGACCGGGATGCCCAAAGGCGCGATGAACACCCATCGCGGCATCGTCAATCGCCTGCTCTGGATGCAGGCGCGCTATGGCCTCACCGCGCGGGACGTGGTGCTGCAAAAGACACCTTTCAGCTTCGACGTGTCGGTGTGGGAGTTCTTCTGGCCCTTGCAGACGGGCGCGCGCCTCGTCGTGGCACGCCCCGAGGGGCATCGCGACACGGCCTATCTCACGGAGTTAATCAGGGGTGAGGGGGTGACGACGCTGCACTTCGTGCCGGCCATGTTGCAGGTCTTTGTCGAAGCGGCGGGTGTCGGAGAGTGCGACAGCGTGCAGAGGGTGATATGCAGCGGCGAGGCGTTGTCCGCCGAGTTGGCGGCGCGCTGCCTGGAGCGTCTCGCGGGAGCGGAGTTGCATAACCTGTACGGGCCGACGGAGGCGGCCGTGGACGTGACGGCGTGGGAGTGTGTGCGGGGAGACGAGCGCGGGAGCGTGCCCATCGGGCGACCGATCGCGAACACGGAGATTTACATCCTCGACGAAGGGATGCGCGCCGTGCCGGTGGGAGTGGGCGGCGAACTCTACATCGGAGGAGAAGGGCTGGCGCGAGGCTATCACGGGAGAGCGGAGTTGACGGCGGAGAAGTTCGTGCCGCACCCGCACAGCCGGAAGGGCGGAGAGAGGTTATACCGGACGGGAGAGGAGTTGCGCAGCTACTTAGGGAAGAGTCTGCCGGAGTACATGGTACCGCCCACCTTCGTCATGCTCAAAGAGTGGCCGCTCACACCCAGCGGCAAGGTTGACCGCCGCGCGCTGCCCGCGCCTGATGCTGCGCACACCCGGTCGGGGAGCGTGTATGTGTCGCCGCGCAATGAAGTGGAGCGAGTGTTGGTGGAAGTATGGGCTGAAGTGTTGCGGGTGGAACGGGTCGGAGTCAACGATAATTACTTCGAGCTTGGCGGCGATTCCATTCGCAGTGTGAGCTTGCTGGCAATCGCACGCGAGAGGGGCGTGAGTTTGTCTTTACAGCAACTCTTCCAGCATCAGACGATTGCGGAGTTGGCAAAAGCATTCGGAGAGCATGGAACAAGTTCGGCTGAGTCGCGCGTAATAGAGCCGTTCGGCCTCATATCTGCTGAAGATCGCGTGAGGATGCCTGAGGGGGTGGAGGACGCCTATCCGCTGACGATGCTGCAAGCCGGTATGCTCTTTCACATCGAATACAGTCCTGACTCTTCCTTCTATCATAACGTTAGTAGCTATCACCTGCGTACGCGTTTCGATGCGGAGGCGTTGTCGAGCGCGGTGCGCCAGCTCATAGACAATCATCCGGCGTTACGCACTGCATTCAATCTCACGAGCTATAGCGAACCGCTTCAACTCGTCTACACGCATGTTCCAGTGCCATTGTTGGTGGAGGATTTACGCCAACTGTCCGAAGGAGATCAGGAGCAGTTGATTGCCGAGACGGTAGAGGCGGAAAAGAGCTTGAAGTTTGATGCCGCACGCGCCCCTCTGCTTCGCTTTCGAGCACAGCGTCGCACTGACGACACTTTTCAGTTCACGCTCACGGAACACCACGCGATTCTCGACGGGTGGAGCGCAGCTTCGTTGCTGGCCGAATTATTCGAGCGTTATTTCGCGATTCTGAGAAACGGCGATTCAAATATTTCCGTGTCAAAGCCGGGCGTTGCGTTCCGTGATTTTGTGGCTCTGGAGCGCGAGATTTTGCAATCCGGCGAGGCACGCGAATATTGGTCGCGGAAGTTGAGCGGCAGTTCGGTGGCGATGATACCGCGCTGGCCGAAGTCCTCCGAGGTATCCGAGTCGGCGAAACTGATTCACGTCGAAGTGCCCGTCTCGCCTGAAATCTCTGCCGGATTGAAGAGCATTGCGCACACGGCGGGAGTGCCGCTCAAGAGCGTTTTGCTGGCGGCGTACCTGCGTGTGATGAGCTTGCTCAGCGCGCAGCAGGATGTTGTGACGGGCATCGTCTCGCACGGCCGACCCGAAGGAGCGGACGGCGAACGCGTGCTCGGTCTCTTTCTCAATACTCTACCTTTTCGACTGAAGCTCTCCGGCGGGACGTGGATCGACCTCGCCAGAGAAACATTTGAAGCCGAACGCGAACTACTGCCTTACCGTCGTTACCCCATGGCCCAGATTCAGAATGAGCAGGGACATGCGCTCTTCGAGACTTTTTTTAACTTCGTCAACTTCCATGTCTACGAAGGGATGCAGAGGACGAACGAAGTCGAATTGCTTGGCGGCACGGCCTTCTCGGATACGAACTACACGCTCTCCGCCGAATTCAGCCTCGACAAAGACTCTTCGGACATCACACTGATGCTAAGCGGGGGAGCCGCCGAGTTGGGCCGGGAACAGTTGAACGCTATTCGTGACTACTTCACTGCGACGCTCACATCTATGAGCCTCACGCCATCTAGTCGTTACGAATTCGCACGCCTCTTACCGGGAGACGAACAACATCAATTGCTGGTCGGGTGGAACCGGACAAAGCGCGACTATCCCGCAGACTTGTGCCTCCATCATCTGTTCGAGCAGCAGGTCGAACGCACCCCTCAAGCTCTCGCTCTCATCGCCTCCGACGACCGCCTCACCTACACGGAACTCAACGAGCACGCCAACCGGTTAGCGCATCACCTGCTCTCGCTGGGAGTCTGTGCGGAGACACGCGTCGGGGTCATGATGGAACGCTCTTCGCTGCTGCTCGTGAGTTTGCTGGCCGTGCACAAAGCGGGGGGAGCATACGTG
>JAIVJZ010000019.1 GCA_020199775.1 Acidobacteriota bacterium | reverse complement strand
GGAGGCGAGCGGGCTTCAGGCGTGGCTGGCGTATTTGAACGCGCATCCGGGAGATTACCGGACGATGGTGCGCGGGTTCATCAACTCGGTGGAATACCGCAAGCGGTTCGGCGACCCGGGCGCACCGCAACCCGGCCAGTTCTGAATAGCGCAACGGTAAAAGGGTAAACGTTGAAGTCAACAGCGGGGCGCAACGGTTAAGGCTGCGCCCCGCTTTCTGTTTTTACCTTGGCCCCTTCTTCCTCACCCTTTTCCCTTTTTCTTTAAGCTTCTTTCGCCTCTTCGTGCGAACGCCCGGCCAGCAGCGTGACGGCGTGGCCGAGCACCGGGCGGATCACCGCGAAGCATTCGCGCACAGCTTTCGGCGCGCCCGGCAGGTTTATGATCAGCGTGCCCGCGTGGATGCCGCACACTCCGCGCGAGATCATGGCCGTCGGCGTCTGCCGCAAAGTCTCCGCGCGCATCGCCTCGGCAAGTCCGGGCGCGTCACGTTCGATGACGGCGCGCGTCGCCTCCGGCGTGTTATCGCGCGGGCTAAAGCCCGTCCCGCCCGTCGTCACGATCAGATTCACGTCCGGGCGTTCGGCGTAGACGCGCAACTTATCTCTGAGCGGTTCGAGATCGTCCGCCAGCACTTCCGCCGCCACGATCTCCGCGCCCAACTCGCCGAGCAACTCCACCAACGCCGCACCCGACTCGTCCGCCCGCTCGCCCCGCGCGCACGCATCGCTCGACGTGATCACCACCGCTCGAATCCGCTCGGCCACAAATTCCCTCCGGCGATAACGACGAAGCGGGGACGCGAAACGTCGAAGTAAAAGCAACGGGCTTTCAGTTCGACGTTCGGCCTCCCCGCTTCGTCTTTAATCATCTGTCTCGACGTTTCGCAGAGCGCGTTGCATGCGCGCGTGTTCTTTGAGGATGCAGCGATCCATGACGACGAGCAGGCCGGCGTCGAGCGCGCGTTTGGCCGCCGCCTGATCGATGACGCCCTCTTGCAGCCAGACGGCTTTCGCGCCCGCGCGAATGGCTTCGTCCACCACCGCGCCCGCCTCTTCGGAACGCCGGAACACGTTGACGAGTTGCAACTGCTCCGGCACTTCCGCGAGCGACGCGTAAGCCTTTTCTTCGAGCACCTCCGTCTCGTTCGGGTTGACGGGGATGATGCGATAGCCCTTGCTCTGCATGTACGCCGAGACGCTGTTTGAAGCGCGCCAGGTGTTCGACGACAACCCCACTACCGCAATCGTCTTGCAATCGCTGAGAATCCGCTTGATGCCCTTCGGTGAGTTAATCTCCATTCCCTAACCTCCGGTTCGCTCTATCAGGCTTCAAGTTTCAGGTTTCAAGTTTCAAGTTAAAGAATGAGCGACATTCAGACTTGAAACTTGAAACCTGAAACTTGAAACTTGAAACTATTTGGTTGCAAGGGCGGCCGCGTGCAATTCCTGCAACGAGACTGGCCGGATCGTCGTGCCGCCGTCGCACGAGCCGATGGCCTGGACGAGAGCCTGCGCGCCGGTCATCGTCGTCACGCACGGCACGTTCTGTTGCAGCGCGGCGCGGCGAATGGCCTGTTCGTCGAAGTGCGATGCGCGCCCCAAAGGCGTGTTGATGACGAGCACGATCTCGCCCTGCTTGATCATGTCCACGATGTTCGGCCGTCCCTCGTTGACCTTGAAGACCGTCTCCACGTCCAACCCCACTTCGGTGAGCCGCGCCGCCGTGCCCACGGTCGCCGTGAGGCGGAAGCCGAGTCGCGCGAGCTTGCGCGCGAGCACGACTGACTGTCCCTTGTCCGAATCGCTGACGCTGATAAAGGCGGTGCCCTGACACGACGGCAGCACCAGCCCCGCGCCCATCATCGCCTTGCCGTAAGCCTCGCCGAACGTGTCGCCGATGCCCATCACTTCGCCCGTCGAATGCATTTCCGGGCCGAGTATCGGGTCAACGCCCGCGAACTTGACGAACGGGAAGACCGGCGACTTGATGAAGAAACGGTCGACGCTCAAATCCGGCGGCAGGTTGAACGACGCGAGCGGCCGCCCCGCCATCACGAGCGCGGCGATGCGCGCCAGCGGCACGCCCGTCGCCTTCGACACGAAAGGCACGGTGCGCGACGCGCGCGGGTTCACTTCGAGCACGTACACGCGGTCGTCCTTGATGGCGAACTGGATGTTCAAAAGCCCGCGCACCTCCAGAGCCTTGGCAAGCATCCGTGTGTAGTGGCGCATCGTCTCGACGTGTTCGGGCGCGATGCGCACGGGCGGCAGCACGCACGACGAGTCGCCCGAATGAATGCCCGCCTCCTCGATGTGCTCCTGAATCCCGGCGACGACGCACGTGTCGGCGTCGGCCAGCGCATCCACGTCGAACTCCGCCGCGCGTTCGAGAAACTTATCGATCAGGATCGGCTTCTGCGGCGACGCGTCCACGGCGGTGCGCATGTATTCGTCCAGACTCTTCTCGTCGTAAACAATCGCCATCGCCCGCCCGCCCAGCACGTACGACGGGCGCACGAGCACGGGATAACCGATGCGCGTGGCCTCGACGATGGCCTCCGCCGGAGACGTGGCCGTGCCGTTCTCCGGCTGCGGGATGCCGAGTTTGGTCAGGAGTTTGCCGAAGCGTTTGCGGTCTTCGGCGAGGTCTATCGAATCCGGCGACGTGCCGATGATGGGCGCGCCCGCTTCTTCGAGCCTCACCGAGAGGTTCAATGGCGTCTGCCCGCCGAACTGCACGATGACGCCTTCCGGGTGTTCCACGTCGATGATGTTCATCACGTCCTCGAACGTGAGCGGCTCGAAGTAGAGACGGTCGGAGGTGTCGTAGTCGGTCGAGACGGTTTCGGGGTTGCAGTTGACCATGATGGTCTCGAAGCCCGCCTCCGAGAGCGCGAACGCAGCGTGGCAGCAGCAATAGTCGAACTCGATGCCCTGCCCGATGCGGTTGGGACCTGAGCCGAGAATCATGATCTTGCGGCGGTCGGTCGGCGCGGATTCGTCCTCTTCCTCGTAGGTCGAATAGAGGTAGGGCGTGAAGGATTCAAACTCCGCGCCGCACGTGTCCACGCGCTTGTAGACGGGCACGATGCCGAGACTCTTGCGGCGGGCGCGCACTTCGTCCTCCGTGCGCTTCGTCAAATATGCGATGCGACGATCCGACAGCCCGACTTCCTTCGCCTCGCGCAGGTCTTCGGCGGAAATCTCTTCGAGCGCGCGCCCCACGATGCGATCCTGAATCAATATCACGTCTTGCAGTTGTTCGAGAAACCACGGGTCGATGCCCGAGAGGCGATGAATCTCTTCGATGGAGACGCCGTGCTGCAAGGCGTAGATGATGTAGGAGAAGCGGCGCGAATTCGGGCGCGCGAGCTTGCGTTGCAACTCGTCGGCGGGCACGTCGGCAAGGCGCAGCGGCTTCGTCGCTTCGAGCGAGCGCAAGCCCTTGAAGAGCGCCTCCTTGAACGTGCGCCCGATAGCCATCACTTCGCCGACCGACTTCATCTGCGTGCCGAGCACGTCTTCGGCCTCGCGAAACTTCTCGAAGTTCCACTTCGGAATCTTCGCCACGACGTAGTCAATCGTCGGCTCGAACGAGGCGGGCGTCTTCTTCGTGATGTCGTTCGGAATTTCGTCGAGCGTGTAGCCGACGGCGAGTTTCGCCGCGATCTTGGCGATGGGAAACCCGGTCGCCTTCGACGCGAGCGCGCTCGAACGCGACACGCGCGGATTCATCTCGATGATGCGCACGTCGCCGTTTTCGGGACTGACGGCGAACTGGATGTTCGAGCCGCCCGTCTCGACGCCGACCTTGCGAATCACCTTGATCGCCATGTCGCGCAGAACTTGATATTCCACGTCCGTCAAAGTCTGCGCGGGCGCGACCGTGATCGAGTCGCCCGTGTGGACGCCCATCGGGTCGAAGTTTTCAATCGAGCAGATGATGACCACGTTGTCATGCAGGTCGCGCATGACTTCGAGTTCATACTCCTTCCAGCCGAGGATCGATTCCTCGATCAGGACTTCACTGATCGGCGACGAGGCCAGCCCGTGCCTGACGATCTCCTCATATTCTTCCGGGTTGAACGCGATACCGCCGCCCCACCCGCCGAGCGTAAAACTCGGGCGAATGATGGCGGGATACCCGGTCGTCTCCACGAGTTGTTCGGCCTCGCTCCACGACCGCGCGAAGCCCCCGCGCGGCATCGGCAGGCCCTCCTCGTCCATCGCCTGTTTGAACAGTTGGCGATCCTCGGCGATCTTCACGGCCTCGCGCTTCGCCCCGATCATCTCGACATTAAACTCGTCCAAGACGCCCGCGTCGGCGAGCGCGACGGCGAGATTGAGCGCGGTCTGCCCGCCGACGGTCGGCAGGAGCGCGTCGGGTCGCTCCTTGCGTATGATCTCGGTGATGCAGGCGACGGTGAGCGGTTCGATGTAGGTGTGGTCGGCCGTCTCGGGGTCGGTCATGATCGTCGCCGGGTTCGAGTTGACGAGCACCACCTCGTAGCCTTCCTGCTTGAGCACGCGGCAGGCCTGCGTGCCCGAATAATCGAACTCCGCGGCCTGCCCGATGACGATTGGCCCTGAGCCGATCACGAGAATCTTATGGATGTCTGTGCGTTTGGGCATTTATGATTCCATCGCGGTTTAGCTTAAGATTGCCTTGTTTCGTTCAAGCGAGGCGGGTCATTATACATAATGGCTCTTTGGAGCACGAGCCTCATTACCCCTGAAACGGAGTTTCACATGCGTCGTTTTTTTTGTCTCTCGCTTTTCCTGCTCGCCGTCGCGTCCGGCTCTCTCGCGCAGACGCCGAAGACCGCCGAAGACTTTTACAACCGCGGCGTGCGGAAAGAGGCGCAGCGAGACTTCGACGGCGCGCTGGCCGACTACGATCAGGCCATCGCCCTCAAGCCCAGCGACATTACGCTCGTCACCATCTATCTCAACCGCGCCAACGTCCTCATGTCGAAAGGCGATCTGAACGCCGCGCTGCTCGATCTCGACAAGGCGGTGGCGGCCAACCCGCGCGACCTGAGGGCATTCTACAACCGCGGCATCGTCCGCGCGGAGTTGGGGAAACTGGACGAAGCCATCGCCGACTTCAGCGCGACGCTCGCCATCCAGTCGGACTTCGGCATCGCCTACAACAACCGCGGCAACGCGCGTCAGGCCAAAGGCGACATCGAAGGCGCGCTTGCCGACTACGACAGCGCGATCAAACACAACCCGCAGGGCGCGCTCGGCTACTTCAATCGCGCCGCCGCACGCCAGAGCAAAAATGAGTTGGACAAAGCCCTCGCCGACTACACGCAGGCCGTCTCGTTAGCCCCCAAGCTCGTCGAAGCCTATTTCAATCGCGGCATCGTCCGGCAGTTGATGCGCGACCTCGACGCGGCCATCGCGGACTTCAATCAGGCTATCGAACTCAAGGCCGACGACGCGGGTTTCTACGTCTCGCGCGGCAACGCCCTGCTGGCGCGCGGCGACACCGAACGCGCCATCGCCGATTTCACCAAAGCCATCCAACTCGACCCGCAACAGGCCGACGCCTACACCAACCGCGGCATCGCCCGCAAAACGAAGAAAGACGCTTCGGGCGCGCTCGCCGACTTTGAACTGGCGATTGCGGCCAACCCGCGCGACGCCGTCGCCTATGTCAACCGCGGCACGCTGCTCGAAGAGCGCGGCGACGCGAAGGGCGCGCTCGCCGATTTCAACATGGCAATCGCCATCAACCCCGCCCTCGCCCAAGCCTACGCCAACCGCGGCGTCATCCGTCTCCAACAAGGGAAGGTCGAACAGGCGGAACAGGACTTCACGCAGGCCATCGCGCTCGACGCCGCGCTCAAGCCCTCGCTCGAAAAGTATCTCGCCGAGATGAAACGCTACCGCGCCAAGAAACCCTGATTTGTCGAACGATGAAGTCGGAACGATGAACGATGAAGTAAAGACAACTGGCTTTCAGTTCATCGTTCATCGTTCCGACTTCATCGTTTCCTTCCTGTGGTGTTGAGCGCTTTGACGGTATCGCCCTCTTAGCCGCGCCTTCTGCGCGCGAGCAGCAGCACGACGACGATTAAAAGTAGAATCCCCAATCCGCCCGGCCAGAAGAACCAGCCGCCCCGGCTCGAATAGCCGCCCGCCATGATACAAGACGACTGCACACACGCGACCATCAACGCAAGGATTACGACTCGTTTCATATTCAACCCCCCTTTGCACGCCGCGAGCGCGAACGCGCATTCACACGCCCGCGCCGCCTCTTGCCTAAGCTTGCTCCGCGGCCTCTCTGATCCGCCCCGCCATTTGCGACAGGAATCTTTTGCGGTAGCCGTCGAGCAGGTTTTGCACGTTGGTCTCCAGTTCGCTTTCGGGCGACCCCGAAGCGAACAAGACCGCCTTCTGTAAATCAATCAACGTCATCAGCATCGCCTTCACTTCGATCAACTCCGTGCCGATGATGGTGGAAAGCCTCCGAGGTCGATTTGCTCGTGTCGATGAGCGTGTTCATCCCCTGTCCGAGAGCTTCATCCACGTCCGCGTCAGCCATACGTCCCCCTTGAAGATCAATTCGAATTTGATGTTTTCCGTGGCGCCAAACTTAGCAGAACGATTCTGATTTGGGTAGGACTAACCCGTCGTTCGCGCGACCTGACATCGGGGCTCGCCTCCGGCGAGGCCGCGTCGGGAGTGGATGCGATGTGCGGGGAGAAAATGCCGGGAGGGGCTGACGGGCTAAGAAGTTTGCTGCGAGTCGTAGCGGCGGCGATAGTCGTCCCCTTCGATGTGGACGGTCTTGCACATCTCGAAGAGGCGGCTACGCAGACGGACGCCGACGCGGTCTTCCAGCGTCTCGTCGGTCGGGGCGCGGCGCGCGTCGAGGTAGTTGGTGGTGAAGATGGTGAGCTTCTTATCGTTGTAGCGCGTGCCGATGATCTGCATCATGGTGTCGCGCACCCAGTCGGTCGGTTTCGACGCGCCGAGTTCGTCCAGCACGAGCACCTCCGCCTGATAGACGGGCGCGAGCAGGCGCAGTTCGGACGTGTGCGAAATCTTGTTGTAGGAGTCTTGAATCTCTTTCAGGAGCGAGCCGAATTCGTAGAACAGACACGGCACGCCCTTCTCCATCAGGCCGCGCAGGATGGCGACCGAGAGGTGCGTCTTGCCGACGCCGACCGTGCCCATGAACAACAGCCCGCGATCCACGGCCGGGTATTCGCGCACGAGGCGGAAGGCGTAGTTGAAAGCCTTGAGTTGCGTGCCGTTGTTGGGGGCGGGGAAATAGTTGTGGAGCGAACAACCGTCGTAGCGGCGCGGGATGCGCGCGCCTTCGAGCATCTTCGTCCGGCCGCCCTGCTGGCGGCAGCGGCAGCGGCGCGCGCCCTTGCCCGCCACCACTTCCATGCCAGAACCGTAGCAGTAGGCGCAAGCCGCGAGAGATGCCTCGGATTGCGCCGCATCTTCGTAAGCGGCCGGCGTGCCGTCGAAGGGCAAGGCGGGCGTCCCCCCGTCCTTCTCGGGTACGGCGCGCAGAGGCGGTATCTTTTTAGCGTTGTCGGAAGACATCCTGCTCGGCGGTTGACGCTTGATTGAACTTTGGAACAAAGCCGCGCGGGGTATGACTTCGGATGTGCGGCCTGATTTTTGAACTCCTCAAAAATGTTTATCCCTGAGGGAACGGGGCGGATTATAGCATCCGAAACTGATAATGCAAGACGATCTTACCGGCGCGGCAAAACACAACAATTTTGTCGGAACTTTATCATTCAAACTCGCCGTCGATGCCCCGCGCAACGACCCGGCTCGCGCCGTGGCGCGCGGCCTCGGAGCGCGCTCAAAGCAGGGTGAGAACCAATTCGAGGATGACTGCGAGCGAGATGAGAACGAAGAGTGAGAGCAACAGGACGTGCGGCCAACCGAGCACGTAGCGGCGGCAGGCGCGGCATTTGAGACCGAGGCCGGGCAGTGGTCTTTTACAGTAAGGGCACTTCGCCATCGTCTATATAAAGCGCGCCTGTTTTCCGAAGTGGCGCGGCGCGGCATCGAAAACGGCGTCAATGAATTAAACGTGTCGAACGATTGTTGGGGGACTGGCTCTGTCGTCGTGGCTAAAGCGTCTATGCTATATTCCCTATCGACATACTAATTTTATCATGGAGATAATGCAACACGCGCGCGCCGGGCGCGGGCAAATTTGCTCCACGCTATTTATGAGCATCTGGCAGGGACTACTCGGCAAACTCGGTCTGAGCGACGCCTCGCGGCAGCGCGGCGCGATCCGCATCTTCCTCCTCGACGACGACGTATCGCGGCACGATTGGTTCGACACCCGTTTCGCCGGAGACCATCTCGATATCGCCGTCGAACCGCGCCGCGCCATCGAACTGCTCTCGCAGAATTTCTACGACGCCATCTTCCTCGACCACGACCTGCTGCCCGAACATTATAAATCTTCCGCGCACGACGACGAGCGCACCGGCTACGCCGTCGCCGCGTGGCTGGCCGCCAACCCGCGCATGCAGGCCGCGGCCACGATCCTCGTCCACACGCGCAACGCCGACGGCGCGATGCGCATGGTCGAGGAGATGCGCCGCGCCGGGCGGCGCGCCGAGTACGCCCCTTTCAACATACTCCCGCAGAAGATCAAGCACTACTGGCAACGCTGATTAACTTCTCCCCGTCCGAGCACACTTGAAGGAGTGATATTGATGACCCGCACGCCCCGCATCCTGTTGCGACTCGCCGCGCTTGTGCTCTGCCTCACCACGCTCCCCGCCGAAAGCGGCGCGCAGTTGACGGTGGAACAAACCAGAGCCCTGTTGAACCGCCCCGCCGTTCAGACGGCTTTCGCCTTCGTGGAAAAAGATCGCGCGGAGACTCTGCGTGAGTGGGTGGCGATCACGGAGATCAACGCGCCGTCGGGCAAGGAGCGACCGCGCGCCGAGTACATCGAAAAAATACTGCGCGGCTACAAGCTGTCGAACGTCCATTACGACGCGACGGGCAACCTGATCGCCGAGCGCAAGGGCACGGGCGGCGGCCCCCGCGTCGTCTTCGACGCGCACCTCGACACGGTCTTTCAGGAAGGCTTGAAGATCAAGGCCACGATCCGCGACGGCCGGATTTACGCCCCCGGTGTCGGCGACGATACGCGCAACATCGAAGCCCTCCTCGCCATGATCCGCGCGCTCGACGCGGCGCGGATCAAGACGCGCGGCGACCTCGTCTTCGTCTTCACCGTGGAGGAGGAGACGGCCTTGCGCGGCGCGGAGGAGTATGTCAAAGAGAACAAGGGCAGGATCGATCACTACATCGCGCTCGACGGCGGCTACGAGGGCTTCACCTACGGCGGCATCGGCATCAACTGGTACAAGCATCACTTCATCGGCCCCGGCGGCCACACGCGCTCGCGCACGCCGCCCTATTCCGCCACCCTGCCCCTCGCCCGCGCCATCGCGCGCATCTACGAGTTGGAAGTGCCGACCACGCCTTCGTCGAACTTGAACGTCGGGATGCTCGGCGGCTCGGAGGTCGTCAACGCGAAGGCGGCCGACGCATGGTTCACCGTTGACCTGCGTTCGACCGACAACGAAGTGATCGCCGATCTGGAACGCAAGATCAACGCGATCATTCAGGAAGAGGCGAAGCGCGCGAGCATGACTGTCAAAACGGAAGTGATTTCGACTTCCCCGTCCGCGCAGATTCCCAACCACCGCAACTCGCTGCTCGTGCGCACGGCCGAATCCGTCCACCTCGCGCTCGGCTTCGACAACCCGCCGATCACCATGACGGGGTCGAACAACTCAAGCGCGGCCTTGCTCGCGGGCATCTCATCCATCTCCACCGGCGCAGCCCCCTGCGCCGACGCTCACGCGCTCACCGAAAACTGCGAGATCGAACCGCTCTACAAAGGCATCAAGAAGATCATGCTGCTCGGACTCGCGCTGACCGGCGTTAGCGAATGAAAGCCGTGCGAATCGTGAATCGTCAATCGTGAATAGATAAGACCTGTCTTCTTCTATTCACGATTGACGATTCACGGCTTTTGCCGATTTACTTTCTTCGCTTCTCTTTTTCGCGGCGGCGCGCGGCGGCGGCGAGTTCGCCCGGAGTTTTCGCGCCTGCCGGTTGCGGCTTGGGGGCGGCCGGCGAAGAGGGTTTCGCCGCGCTCGGGTCAACCTGCTGCTCGGCCTTTCCGGTCGTCGCGAGTTCGATCTCGGAGTTGACTTCGCCGCCGATGAGGATGGCCGCGCCGGTCAGGTAAAACCAGAGCATGAGGATGATGACCGCGCCGAGCGAGCCGTAGGTGGCGTTGTAAGAGTTGAAGTAGCTGAGGTAGGCGCGGAAGCCGAACGAGACGACGAGCCAGAGCACGACGGCGACGGCCGCGCCGGGGCTGACCCAGTGCCAACTGCGTTCCTTCACGTCGGGCGCGAGGTAGTAGATGAGACCGAAGGCGGCGAGCACGAAGATGAGCACCACCGGCCACTGCAAAATCTTCCAGCCCCATGTGAACACCTGCCCGAAGCTGAAACTCGCGGCGACGTATTCGGCGATGTGCCCGCCGAAGAGCATGAGCGTGAGCGCGGAGAGGATCAGGACGGCGAGCGCGACCGTCAAGCCGAGCGAGATGAGCCGCACCTTCCACCACGGGCGCGACTCTTCCACCTCGTAGGCGATGTTGAGCGTCTGGCAGATGGCCGTCATGCCGTTCGAGGCCGCCCAGAGCGTGGCGAGGATGCCGAAGGAGATTTTGCCGCCGCCCGAGCCCTCTTCCACTTTTTCGATGGTCTCGTGGATGAGGTCGCCCGCCTCCTGCGGGACGACCGAGCCGAGCAGGCTCAGCAGGTTTTCGCGCAGCTCGCTCCCCGCGTCGGCAAACTGGCCGAGCACGGCCGTGATGAACAGCAGGAGCGGAAAGAGCGCGAGCAGAAAGTAATAAGAGAGTTGGGCGGAGCGGCCGAAGATGTCGTCTTCGTTAATCTCCGACCAGACGCGCGTCGCCAGTTCCTTCCAACCTAAGCCCCCGAGTTGCCACTGTGACCCAAATCCAAACATTAATCTGTTCCCCTCGCATCGCACCCGGACGCGACCCTTGTTCGTCCTGTTATTTGATCATCGCGCCGGTACGACTCCAACGCGTGTTGCGGAAAAAGTCCTGAATGTAGGGGAAGCCGCCGGAGGGCGCGCTCTCGTCGTAAGACCAGTAGACGAACAGCGCGCGGCCGATGATGAGATCGCGCGGGACGAAGCCCCAGTAACGACTGTCGAGGCTGTTGTCGCGGTTGTCGCCCATCATGAAATACGAGTCGGGGGGGACGACGATGGTTTTCTGCCCCTCGAAGAGTTTGTAGATGGGCAGGTTGTGATCGTCGTCGCCGAGGCGCGAAGACGGGCTATAGGCGACGGTGTACGTCCCTTCGCCCTGCGGCGGCGGGTCGGCCTCCACCATGAGCGGCGCGAGTTCCTCGTTGCCTTCGGTTGAAGGGTCGTTCGGGTGGTTGATGGCCGTGATGACGCGCTCGTTCAGCGGTTCGCCGTTGATGATGATGCTCGTGCCGCGCAGTTCGATGCGGTCGCCGGGCAGGCCGATGACGCGCTTGACGTAATTGGTGACGTACTGTTTGTTGCCCGGGTCGTTCGGCGTGTCGCGCCACGGCTCGATGGGGTTGCCGGGGTATTTGAAGACCACGATGTCGCCGCGCCTGATCTCGCGCTGCGGCAGGAAAGGTAGCGACTGCGCGCCGGGGGCGAAGATGAACTTATTGACGAGCAGGTGATCGCCGATGGTGATTGTGTTCTGCATCGACCCCGTCGGGACTTTCACCGCCTGCACGACGAACGTCATGCCGAACAGAGCCATGATCGCCGTCACCACGAGCGACTCGAAATACTCGCGCCACACGCTGCGCGGCGGCCCTGGGTAAGGCGGTTTTATCTCCACCTTCGCCCCACCGACACCTCGCGCCGATGCTTCTCCGGCCGAGCGCGCCGCCCTGTCCGCAGGCGTCTGCGGCGACTTTTCAATAATCGTCGAACGGGAATCATTGCTCATAAAATTATCGTAGAGAATCGCGCGGGGCGCTCACAGGCCACACTCCCCGTCGCTCTATATTTTAAGCCTCACTTTACTTTTCAATCCGCCGCTTCGGCCTGATGCGCTTCCGGCTGCGACGCCGGGTGCAACTGTTCGAGCGCGCGGCGCGCGGCGTCCATTTCGGCGGCCTTGATCGTCGAGCCTGCGCCGGGCACAACGTTGTCCGCGAAGACCACCTCGACGTGGAACGTGCGCCGGTGGGGCGGCCCTTCCGTGTCCACCACGTTGTAGGTCGGCGTGACGTGGAAAGCTGCCTGCACGCGCTCCTGCAACATCGTTTTGTAATCGGCGGCGGCGGCCTGTTCCGGGTTCGCCTCCGTCAACTCGTCGCTGAGCAGCCCGTGGACGAACTCGCTCGCGCTCTTGTAACCGCCGTCCAGATAGACGGCGGCGATGATCGCCTCGACGACATCGGCCAGTAGCGCGCGCTTGCGCCGCCCGCCCGTCTTCTCTTCGCCGCGCCCGATGCGCAAATATTCGCCGAGCCCGAGGCGGCGCGCGACGCGCGCGAGCATCACCGTGCTGACGAGGCGGTGCTTCATGCGCGAGAGATCGCCTTCGGTCGCGTCGAGCGTGGACTGGTAAAGATAGTCGGCGACGGCGAGGCCGAGCACCGAGTCGCCGACGAATTCGAGCGCCTCGTTGTGCAGGCGGCGCGCTTCGACTTCCTCGCCGGGCGCGACGTGCTCGTGCGCCCACGAGCGATGCGTCAACGCGCGCTCCAACAGCGTGCGGTCGTTGAAAGTGTAACCGAGCTTTTCTTCCAACGCGCCCAGAGCGGGTTCTGCCTTTTCGGAATCTTCCACAGTGCGCGCGATTGTAGCAAACGGTATGGGGAAAGGAGAAAGGGAAAGGGGTCAAGGGTCGAGGGTCAAGGAAAGAAAGGCAGCGCGCTTCTTCAACTTTACCCTTGACCCCTTTCCCTTCCGTCAGGGCAGCGGTTTCGCGGTGACGCCCGCGATATAAACATCGAGCCCGTCGGCGGAATCGTTGTTGCGGAATTTGTAGAAGCGTGTGAGTTCCTGCATCCAGCGCGCGCGCGCTTCCCTGTACTGCGGCTCCGTCTCGCTCAGGGCGACGGCTCGCGCGTAGGCGTCTGTGACGCGGTCAACCGTGGCGTTGATCTCTTCGAGCGCGGCCTTGCTTTCCGGCGTCGGCTCCTTGCCGCCGAAGCGCGTCTCGAAATCTTTCGATAGCGGCTCGTACTGGCTGGCGACGTAGGCGGCGGCAAGGCGCGAGTAGATGATCGGCGTATGTTTGATCGCGCCCTCCGACGCGATGGCCTTGCGAAAATAGTTGACCGACTCGGCGGGCGTCTCTTTCAGGATGAGTTCGCCGGTGATGAAATTGAGATACGCGAGCGCGTCGGGCTGGCCGGTGAAGGGCTTCCAGTCGGAAGGCTTCGCGCCCTGTTCGAGCAGGGCGGTCGCGCGCCGCGCGAATCCGAGCGTCTCGGCGTCGAACGAAGCGTCGCCCGCGTTCGACGCGAGATAGCCCGCCGAGGCGAGGTTGATGATCGCCCGCAAGTTGTCCGGCTCGTCCGCGAGCACTTGCTTGCCCACGTTAAAGGCGGCCGCGTACTTCTTCTCCTTGAACAGCAACGCCTCGAACTGCGCCTTGCGCGCGCCGCGCTCGTAAGCCTCCACCCACGCGCGCACGCGCGCGCCGTACTCGTCGTTCGGGTATTTGCCGACGTACTCGCGCCCGGCCTCGAAGGCCGCCAACTGGTTGAGATTGATGTTCGCGCGCCAGCGTTCGTAGAGTTCGGCCTGCGCCCCCGTGACCTGCGCCTGTTGCTGCCTGCGCGCGGCGGCGGAACGCTGCGCCGACGGTTGTTGCGCCGCCGCCGGCAAGGCGACGAGACCGAGCAAAGCAAACGGGGCGACGGCGAAGGCGAGCGCGCGCCGCTGCGAGTGAGGCGCGCCGCCCTGTGTTTTTTGTTTTGACTTCATGCGGGTTGAATGCTTCCACTTCTCTGATGCCGACGATTCCGAAATAGCTTGCCCAGGCTTTTCCGTTCTCGTCAAGTTTCGAGAACTTCCGCGAGCCGTGCGGGCGCGAAAAAAGTCCTGCGACGCAAACGCCGGACGCATCGTGTAGAGCACGATACGCCCGGCGTGTTGGTCAAAGACGATTACTGTCCGAAAGTCGGGTTAGGGTTTTTTAGTCACCGTTTTGGGCTTGGCCGCCGTCGTGCTCTGCGCGGGCGCGGGCGCCGTTGCGGCGGGCGCAGTCATCGCGCCGTTACCGTTGCCCGCTCCGTTCGTCTCGCCGCTATCGGAAGCCGTGCCGCCGGTCGAAGGCGCGGGCGCGGCGGAGGGCACGTAGGGCTGCGGCGTGAAGGGCGCGGGCAGCGGCTTGGAAGTCGCGCTCGCGATGAAGGCGTCGAGGCCGGTGGTCGAATCGTTGTTGCGGAACTTGTAGAAGCCGGTCAGGGTTTCCAACCACACTTTTTTGTCCGCCGCGACTTTCGGATCATTACCGGCCAAATTGACGGCGCGGGCGTAAGCGTCGATGACGCGATCCATGACTTGATTCAAATTGTTCAAAGCGAACTTGCTCTCGTCCGTCTCCGGCTTGCCGCCGTACTTGGCCGTGAACTCTTTCTGCAACGGGTCGTACTGCCCGACCTGATAGGCCGCCGCCAGACGGGCATAAGCCGGCGCCGTGGTCTTCACAGGTGATTCGAGCGCGAACGATTTCAGATAGAACGGAATTGCGCCTGCCGGGTCGCTCTTGATCATGTATTCGCCGACGGCGAAGTTGAGGTATGCGAGCGCTTCGTCCTTCGACTTGAACAGCACCCATTCGGACGGAGTCTTCCCGGCTTCGAGCATTTCGATGGCTCTCTTCGCGTAACCGAGAGCGGTCGGGCTGAACGTGGTGACGGGCGGGTTCAAGCTCTGAGCGTTATAACCGGCGTAGCCGAGTTGGATCAGCAGGCTCAGATTTTCGGGGTCGGCCGCGATCATCGGCTGGGCGACTTGGAAAGCTTTCGCGTAGTCCTTGTTTTTATAAAGGGCGTCGTTAAGTTCCGCCACGTTGCCCACCTTGCGCACGGCCTCGCCGTACTGGGTGACGAACTTCTGCACCGCCTTCGAGTAGGTGTCGTTGCAACTGGCGTACTTCGTTAAATACTCCTGCCCGATGCCGTAGGCTTCCTTCTGGGCGGCGGCGTCGGGTTGCCCCTTCGCGTCCTTCTTGCCTTTCAACTCGTAATATCTGGTGTACATTTCACCGCGCGCGGCCTCCTCGCAAGGATTGGCGGCGGCGGCGGCGGCGGGCGCGGCGGCCTCTTGCGCGAACGACGGCAGCGCGCAGAAGGTGGCGAGCGCGGCTAGGGTCAACAGTCTGATCAGGTTTCTCATGATGTCGCATGTCCTCCGAACAAAAATCGTCTGTGTGATTCAGAGCCTTACTAATTTGGGGGCCGCGAACGGCTTCAACCCTCGCGCGTCAATCAGATGCGCAGACGGTGCGGCTAGTTGCCGTCGTCGGCGCGGCGCGAGTCGGGTGTGCTGACCTTTGGGGAGGTGCGACACCGGGGCGCTATCAACTTGTGGGAGCGGGCGCAAACGTTTAAGCGTTGCGCCGTGATACTGCTATAACTGACGGAAACGTGTCAAGCGCGTCGCGTCAGTTCCGCCCGCAAAAAAATACGCCGCGTTTTGTGTCCTCGATTAGACACCAAAACGCGGCGCATTGTTCCTTCTATTCCAATTACAACTTTGTTACGGCGTGTTCGTCAACACGCGGCGCGGGCGCACGTCCGTCTGCGGCCTTTGCTCGCCCTGCGACGAGGGGGCGGCGGGCGCGCTTGACGGCCTCGCGGACGGGAGCGTCGTGACGCCGGTCGGGCGCGTCTGGACGGGCATGAGCACGCGCCTGAGTCCATCGGCCGTCGGGCGCGCAGTTCCGTTCGCCTCGCCCGTCGTCGCGTTCGCGGCGTCGTCGCCGTCGGAGTCTTCCTGAGATTCCGTGTCGGCAAGGGCCGTCGGATCAACCTTCGGGCGCGGCGCGAGCATCTCCGGCGTGAGCGGGAGCGGCGATTTGCCGTTGCGCTTGGCGAAGCGATAGGCCAGCGCGCGGTAGATTTGACCGGCGACCGACGCGGGGAAGCCTCTGCGCGCGTCCGGGCCGCGGCCGATCACCGCGATGGCGAGTTGCGGGTCTTCGACGGGGGCGTAGGAGGTGAAAGAGCCGTCCCAGACGCCGTGCGCGCCGATGCACGTGCCGGTCTTCCCGGCAATCGTTTGCTGCGAGTCTTGAGCCTTACGACCCGTGCCGTAGTTGACCGCGCCGATCATGCCCGGCAGCATCCGGCGCAAAGCCTCCTGCGGGATGTTGAGTTGGCGGCGCACGATGGTCTTGAATTTGACGTTCTCTTGCGGCGTGCGCGGCAGGTGCGGCGTGACGAGCGTGCCGCCGTTGCCGAAGACGGAGGCGAGCGTGGCGAGTTGGAGCGGCGTGACCTCGAAGTCGTCGCCGTGCGAACTCATGCGCAGCATCCCGACATCGTTTTTGAAGAGCGGAACGCGCCCCGCGTACTCGTTGACGTGGTTGATGCCGGTGCGCTCGCCGTAACCGAACTGGCGTGCATAACTGGAAAGGCGGTCGAAGCCGACGCGACGGCCGACCTGCTGGAAATAGCCGTTGTGCGAGTAGGCGAGCGCGTCCGTCAAATTCATGCGGTTGCTGTTGAAGGCGGCGTTCTCGATCATGGGGTCGATGACGCCCTCGACCACGCCGGCCAGCCCCGAAATGAGCTTGATCGTCGAACACGGCTTGAAGCCGCGACGCACGCCCCACTCCTGATTGACGATGGTGTAGACCTGCCCGGTGCGCGGATTCATCACGACCACGGACGCGGCGTGGTAGCCGAGCGCCTGTACGGCCACGCGACGCACTTCCGGGTCTTCGCCCGTCGCGTCGTCGCGCTGGATGTTCGCCTGAACTTCGTCGCGGATCGCTTTATCGAACGCGCGCTGGCGGGCAATTGCGGCCTGCCGCGCGATCTCAGCGCGCCGCGCCGCCTCCGCACGCCGCGCCGCCTCCGCACGTCGCGCCGCCTCTTCCCTGCGCGCCTGCGCGAGACGTTCACGCTTCGAAATTTTTCCGCCCCGGCCGCGTTCCTCTCTCTGCGCGGCGCGCTCCTTCTTGTTCGCGGCGGCGCGTTCGGCGCGCGTCTCCTTCGCGGAGGACTTCTTCGCGGCGGTCTTGCTGTCGCGGCCTCTGTCTGCCTTCGACTTTTTATCGGCCTTCGCGGACTTGGCCGGTGCGGCGGGCTTGGGCTTGGCTTTTTTGGCGGCGGCAAAGCCGGGGACGGCGAAGCAGAAAGTTAAGAGTAGGGAGACTAGAAGGGGGGACGGGGGATGTATACGGGTCATCAAAAAAATCCTCTCCGGTTAAAGCTCTTTCGAGAGTACACGGCTCCTCCGGGGTGGAAGTCCGCGCGGTTTGTCAGCACTTGAGTTGGTGAACACGTCCGGGCGATTTTTACTGGCGCGAGGGTGTGCGCTGTCGCGGCGTGTCCTTAAAGTATCGGCCTTTGGACGAACAGTTCGTCGGGGTGAAAGTATGCTCCCCGAGCCGTCCTTTCAAACAGTTCCTTCGGTTCAAATTTACGATCTTCGTAACTGGCGTGTCGGGGAGACAATACCCCTAAGAGTCTCCGGGGGGTTTGCGTTGGAGACGCTTGCGACTATAACATCACAAATTAATGTCGGGCAACACCTTTAGTTAATTTTGTTTAGCGAAAGGCTGCTATCGTTCAACTTGAAGGAATGATGTATTAAAACGTCACGTCTCGAATGGGATTTTTCAGACTCTTAAACAGTTTCCGGGTGCGTCTGCTGCTCGTGCTGGCCGGTCTTCTCGTCGCCACGCTCGGCGTGCAGTTCTATTTGAATCGCCTCTCGGAGCAACAGGTCGCCCGCACCATCGCCGAGCAAGAGCAGGCGCTCACGGCCGGAATCTCGCTCGCCGCGCAGACCTTCCCCACCACCAAACGCATCAACGAACTTGATCAGGAACTCGGCTTCCTCCTGCGTGAAAAACACGCCGGACGCATCACCAACGTCCTCATCGTCAAAGACGAGGGGCACATCCCGAACCGCCTCGACGACGAAGACATCATTGACGACAGCCTCGACCCCAAGTTCATCCCCGAACGACTCGAAGACGGCACGGACAAATACTTCACCGTCGCCACGGCGCAACTGCCGCGCCTCGTCAACGCGGATCAACCGGCGAGCACGCAGCCCGTCGCGGGCGAACCGCGCGCTTTCACCATCTCGGCCGCCACCTCGCGCGGACTCAACTACATCATCGTCGTGCTCGGCTCGGCGCAGATGCACGAGTCGCATTCGCTCTGGCAGGACGCGCGCCCGCTCCTCCCGACGCTCGCCGTCCTGCTCATCGCCACCCTCGCGGCGGCGATTCTGGTCTGGCGTTTCACCCGACCGATTCAGGAATTGTCGGACGCGGCGCGGCGCGTCGCCGCCGGAGATTTCAACTTCCGCGTCCCCTCGGCCACGCGGCGCGACGAGATGGGCGAACTGGCCGCCGTCTTCAACGAGATGATCGCGCGGCTCGGCGGCATGCGCGACCTCGAAAGTCGCCTCAATCTCGCGGAACGCTCGGCCGTCGTCGGCCGCCTCGCCTCGGCCATCGCGCACGAGATACGCAACCCGCTCAACTACATCAACCTCACGCTCGATCACCTGCGCACCTCGCTCGCCCCTAGCGACCCGCAGAAGCGCGCGACGGTCGAACGTCTTACGACGCAACTCAAAGCGGAAGTCGCGCGCATCAACACGCGCATCTCCGAGTTCCTCAAGTACACGCGCCCGGCGCAACTTGAAATGCGCCCCGTCAACCTGCGCGAATTGGTCGAAGACGCGCTGCGCATCGTCGAAGGACAGGCCGCCGAGAGCAACATCGAGACGCGCGTCGAGGCCGAGGGAGACATCCCGCCGGTGCGGGGCGACGCCGAATCTTTACGTTCCATCTTCACAAACCTTATTATCAACGCGGTGCAGGCAATGGAAGGCAACGGCGCGGGCGGGCGGCTGACGATTACGCTCTCGACCACGGAGGCGGAACGACGAGCGTGCGTCCGGTTCGCGGATACGGGGCGCGGCATCGAAGCCGAAAACGTCTCTCAGGTGTTCGAGCCCTATTTCTCCACGAAGGAGACGGGCACGGGACTCGGCCTCGCCATCGTCAAGAAAGCCGTCGACGATCACGACGGCACGATCAGCGTCACCAGCAAACACGGCGAAGGCACGACTTTTACAGTTACACTACCAACAGCGGGAAACGATGAAGGCGGAACGATGAACGATGAATAGAAAACAAATTTCTTCTTATTCATCGTTCATCGTTCCGCCTTCATCGTTCATTAATTGAGGGACTATGGCACGCAAAAGCATACTCGTGGTGGACGACGAGCGGGCGCAGCGAGAGATTCTGGAGATGATCCTGTCGGGCGAGGGCTACGACTTGATGACCGCCTCTTCGGGCGAAGCGGCGTTGAAGATCGCGCGCGATAGGCGCTTCGACCTCGTGCTCACCGATCTCAAGATGACCGGCATGGACGGCATCGAACTACTCCAACGCCTGCTCGCCTACGATTCGTCCATCATCGTTATTTTGCTCACGGCGCACGGCTCAATCGACTCGGCCAAAGAGGCGCTCAGGCGCGGCGCGTTCGACTATCTCGAAAAGCCCTACGACCGCGAGACGCTGCTCGACACCATCCGCCGCGCGCTCACCAAACTCGAATCGCTCGACAACGAAATCATCTCCGACTCGCCTGAGATGGAGTCGGTGAAGAAGATGGTCTTGAAGGTCGCACGCTCGGCCTCGACGGTGTTGATTCGCGGCGAGTCGGGCACGGGCAAAGAGTTGATCGCGCGCGCGATTCACAACCAGAGCCCGCGCGCGACCGAAATGTTTCAGGCCGTCAACTGCGCCGCCATCAACGAGAACCTCCTTGAGTCGGAACTTTTCGGCCACGAGAAAGGCAGTTTCACGGGCGCGCACGCCGAGAAGAAAGGTCTCTTTGAAGTGGCCGACCGCGGCACGCTTTTCCTCGACGAGATCGGCGAACTCGACATCTCGATGCAGGCGAAGCTCCTGCGCGCCTTGCAGGAACGCGAGATCAGGCGCGTCGGCGGCACGCGCCCGATCAAGATCGACGTGCGCGTCGTCGCCGCGACCAACCGCGACCTGCTCGCGATGGTCAAGGACGGCCGCTTCCGCGACGACCTCTACTACCGCATCAACGTCCTCTCCATCGACATCCCCCCTCTGCGCGAACGGCGCGAAGACATCCCCGTGCTCATCAACTTCTTTTTGAAGAAGCACACGCGCAACACTTCGCGACTCATTCGCGGGCTGACGCCGGAGGCGCGCGTCGTGATGCTCGAATACGCGTGGCCGGGCAACGTCCGCCAACTCGAATCGGCCATCGAGCGCGCCATCCTGCTGGCCGAGGCCGACCTCATCACGGTCGAGGACTTGCCGCTCGAAGTGCGGCAGGAGGTGCGCCCGCAGGCCGAGGGCGCGTTCAAGTTGCCGCACGAAGGCATCTCGTTCGAGGAGTTCGAGCGCAACCTGATCATGCAAGCGATGGAACGCACCGACTACAACATCACCAAGGCGGCGAAACTGCTCGGCCTCACCTTCCGCACGCTGCAATACCGCCTCGAAAAGTTCGGCATCAAACGCGCCGACAAGAAGCACGGGGGCGAAGAAGAAGAGGAAGAGGAAGGTTGAAGCGCGGCTGGCCGACCGCGCGGCCGATTCTCTCCCCCGCTCCGACCCGGCCGACGAATCCGCGACGACGCTTCCGTCGTCTTGTTTCTAAATCTTCTCGCCCCGCCTCCGGCGCGCCGGCATTTAGCCGCAAGACCGGGCAGCCCCGACGTTCTACACGCAGGACTTCAATAGACCAACGGAGGCAAACCCGCATGAAACTCTCCATCGCCGTCACCTGCATCACTTTTCTGCTCGCCCTCTCCGCTTGCAACACCCGGAGCGGAAACGGAGTGGAATACGAACGCAGCAGCGCGACCACGTCGCCTGCGGGCGCGGGAGGCGGCGCGCCGCAGGAGGCGTCCGGGGTAAACGTGAAAGAACCGGTGAGCGAGCGCACGGCGAACGCCGCGCGAAGCGGCGAATCCGACCTCATGGAGACGAAGTCGGGAATCCTGCCCGCCTCGCTCACGCAGACCGACGGGTCGCAGCCTTCGGGGCAGGCCGCCGTCGAGCGCAAGATCATCCGTGACGCGGAGATCAACATCGAAGTCGCCTCGCCCGCGGAAGGACAACGCAAACTCGGAGCAATCGCCGAAGCGCACGGCGGCTTCGTCGTCACGTCCGAGTCGCGTCTGCAAGGCGACGGCGCGGGCAGCGGTCAAGCGGAGATCGTCACCGTCCGGATGCGCGTCCCGGCGACCCGCTTCGACGCGGTCGTCGCGGAGATTCGCGCCGTCGGCAGCCGCGTCCGCGCCGAGAAGATCACGGGCAAAGATGTGACGGAGGAGTTCATCGACCTCGACGCGCGCCTGCGCACGCAACGCGCGCTCGAAGCGCAGTTTCTCGAAATCATGAAACGCGCCGGGAAAGTTTCGGACGCGCTCGAAGTGCATAGCCAACTGGCCGAAGTCCGCACGGAGATCGAGCGGGTCGAAGGCCGCCGTAGATTCCTGGAGAATCAGGCCGCGCTCTCCACCATCAACGCCACGCTCCAGCCGCCCGCCCCGCTCGTCGGCGCGAACACCACCGGCTTCTTTCAGGGCGTCCGGCGCGCCTTCGGCGACGGCCTCGACATCGCGGCCGAGATCATCCTCGGCATCATCAGTTTCAGCATCGCGCTGCTCCCCGTGCTGCTCTTCATCGTCCTGCCGCTCGCGCTCGTCTGGCGTTATCTATTGCGCCCGCGCTTGCGCCGCCGCCGGAAATTGCCCGCGCCGCCCGCCTCCGCCATGCCGTAAATGTTTGCGCCGGGGAAACTCTCCGCACGCCGACTTGAGACTTCCCGACTCCCACTTTAGACTCTGCTCGATGGAAAATTTAACACCTTACTACCGGCGACTCGCCGGGCTTGTTTTAGTCGCCCTCTCGGCCGCGCTCTCGGCCTGCGCCGGCAACTCTTCCACGACCGACGCGCCCGTCAACGCGGCGGACGCCACGAGCGCGTCAGCCCCTTCAAACACGAACGCCGCGACGGGCGCGCCGAAGTCGCCGCTCGAAGGGATCGTGCGCGCGAGCGCGGAGAAGGTCGAGGTGCGCGCAGGGAGCACGGCGGAGGCGGCCGTGCGCCTCGCCATCGCGGACGGCTATCACGTGAACGCCAACCCGGCGACGGAGCGGTTTCTGATTCCCACGTCGCTTGAGGTCAAGCCGGAGGCGGGCATCGCCGTCGATAAGATCGTCTATCCGCAACCGCTCAAGAAGAAGTTCGCTTTCGCCGAAGCGCCGCTCGCCGTCTACGAAGGCGACGCTCGCATCACGATGACGGTTCGCGTGCCGCGCGACGCCGCGCCCGGTCAACACACGCTCGGCGCGCGCCTCCGCGTGCAGCCGTGCGACGACGAGAAGTGCTATCCGCCGACGACGGTCGAGATATCCATTCCCGTCACCGTCCGCTAAAAGTTTTGCCGATCAGAGAAGACAGAGGGGGCGCGAGCGAGATGCGCGAGGGCGAGCGGCCGGCCGGAGGCGAGCGCGCCGTGAGTTTTTCGGCGCGCGTGTTCGAGGCGCGTTGGAGCGTCGTCGCAGGGCTGTGCCTGCTCGTCGCCGCCGCGCTCTTGCTGTTCGGTCGGATGGACGCGGCTTTCGTGGTGGCGACCATCGGCGCCGTCGCTTGGTTCTGGAATGAGCGCAACCGCCTGCGCCCGCCGGGCATCGAAGCGGAAGAGAAATTTCGTGACGAAGAGGAAGAGCTTGAGGATCGAGATGATGAATAGAAAATTCGCTTTCGCCGCCGGGCTGCTGGCCGCGATCTTTCTGTTGACGACGGCCGAAAGTTCGTTCGCGACTGCTGCCCCGGCGCGCGTCGCTGCGAGCGAGGCCGAGGCGCGCGGCACGGTCGAGCGCGCGTTCCAACAATTGAAGGGCGGCGATTACAACTCGCTTTACGAAGTGTTGCCCTCGGCCTCGCAGCGACGCGTGACACGCGAACGCTTCGTCGGCGCGCTCGAACGCACGCGCGGGATGTACGAGTTGGATCGTCTGGAGATCGGGACGGTGCGCGTGGCGGGCGATCTGGGCATGGTGGATTCGGTCGTTTACGGCCGCGTCCGCGCGCCGTTCGCGGGCGAGGCCAAGATCGTGGCGCGGCAATATCTCGTGCGCGAGGGCGGCCGCTGGCGCGTGACGACGGGCGACGCCGCCACCGTCCGGCCGCTGCTCGCCACCAACCCGGCCTTCGCCAAAAAATATCCGTTCGCACAGCCGCGCGTCTACCTCAAGCGCGACAATCGCTGGGTGGACGTGACCAGGGAACTGGGCGGCCTGCGCCGCCGCGCGACGAGATAACGCCGCGCCCGACGAAGAGTAATGAAACAACCCGCGCGTTCGTTTGAACGCGCGGGTTGTTTTCACGTCGAATCCTCGTTCTCACATTAAGTCTTCAAACGAGAGTTGCGGGTCGTCAATCGCCGCGTGCGGGGGCGTGCGGCGCGTGCGAGTTTTGGTCTGCGTGCCGTCGAGCGCGCCGAGCACGGACGAGAGGTGGAAGCGCGTGAGTCGGGGGGTGAGCCGGATGGAGGGGATGCGGCCTTCGCGCGCGAGGCGGCGCACGGTTGATTCGCTCACCTGTAAAAGTCCGGCGAGTTGGCGCGCGGTCAGAAATTCTTCGCGCTTGTCCGTGTGTGGCGCTGTAGCCTCTTCCATCGAAGCCTTATGACGGCAACTATCTGGGTGTGGTTTTGAGCGAAAGCGCGACGCGATAGACGGCCGCGCCATCCACTTCGACATCTTTCGAGACCGCCGCCATGCCGTCCATTTTGGCGGTGACGCGGTAACGCGCCGTCTGCGCCGGGAGACGGAAAGCGAAGTCGCCCGATCTGGTCGTGATGCGCCCGTCGATTTTTTTGGTCGCGCCGTCCGGGTCGATGCGCGCCAGTTCTATCTGCGCCCCCCGGAGGCTGAATCCTTCCTCGTTGAAGACGCTCCCCTTGATGAAGACCAGAGAGCCTTCGTCAACCGGCAACACGAGGTCGCCGCCGAGCGAACGCGACTTGCCGGCGACCACCTCGAAGTCTTTGATCTCCGCCAAGCTCAAGCCCGCCTTGCGGAAGGTGATGCTGTAACGCCCCGGCGCGAGTCCGGCGATCTCAAACTGGCCTTTGCGATCCGTCGTGGCGGCGGCCACTTCGCGCTCGCCCTGCCTGGCCGTCACGCGGACGCCTTCGGCCGAGCCGCTTTCGGTCTTCACCTTGCCCTTGATGCTCCCGGTCGTCTTATTCTTCTGCGCCGCGACGCCGAGAGCGAGGAACAACATTAAAAAGAGTGTGCCGGTAGTTCTGAGTTTACTCATAGCTGTGACGCGAATCCGTGTGGCGAACTTTCTTGATTTTTGCGCGGCCGACCCCTCTCGTGAGGCGTTTATTATACATCCAACAGGATGGCCTTTGTTACCCGCGCCGCCCGCGCGTCTCTAGTTGATGCGGCTCACGCCGCCCCCTGTTGCTTGCGGCGACGGGCGCGGAGGTGACACGGGCGCAACGGAGTCCGTATAATGCGTCCACACTCCCTCGCGCGGTTCCCGAATCAATCCGCGCCTGACCGACGTTGAAGTTGTCTGACGAGTTCGCTTTCGAGTTTTATGCTTTGCCCCCGCAAAATTTCGCCGCCCGCGATGGTGCGCCCCGACGCGCGCCGCGCCGCCCGCACCCTGATCGTCGCGTGCTTCTTCGCGCTCGCCGCGTTCTTCAATTCCCTGCCCGTCGCGCACAGCCAGCAGACTCCGGCCGACGAAACTCAGACGCCGCGCCAACGCCCGCGCCGCGTCACGCCGCCGGACGCGCCGCGGAAGGATGATGACGATGAAGTCTTGCGCGTTGACACAGACCTCGTGCTGGTTGACGTGACGGTGACGGACGCCGCGGGGCGGCCCGTGCGCAATTTGTCGGAGAGTGATTTCAAAATCTATGACGAGGGCGTCGAACGCCCGGTCGCCTTCTTCAACGTCGAGCGACGGCGCGGCCAACCGCGCCCCGTGGCCGTCGTGTTCGCGGTGGACGTGTCGGGCAGCATGTCGCCGCCGGAGATGGAGCGTCTGGGGAGCGCGATGCAGTTGTTTTCGCGCCGCCTGTCGGATCGCACGTCGCTGTTCGCCGTGATGAGTTTCGGGATGAGCGCGCGCGTGCTGCAACCCTTCACGAACGACGAACAGAAACTCGAACGCGCCTTCGCGCGTCTCGCGCGCGAAGCAAATGGACTCTCAACCCACACTTACGACGCCGTGGACGACGCCATCCGCCTGCTCACACGCCACGCGCCGCGCACGCGTGATAAACGACTGATGAAGCGCGCCGTGGTGGTCGTGACGGACGGCTTCCCGGTGGGCGACACGGTCGCGCCGAAGACCGTCATCGAGCGCGCCAACGCGGCGGAGGTCAGCGTCTACACGGTGACGTTGCCCTCTTTCTCGCGCCTCTTCGCTTCGCGCGGCGTCACCGCCAAGGGAGCGAACGCCCACGCGCCGCTGCCGACCCCGCTCGACGTGAGCGAGTTGGCCGAGAAGACCGGCGGCTCGAACGTCTACGCGACTGACAGGGATTTCGGATCGCTTTTCCAGACGCTCGCCGAAGAGGTCACTTCTTCCTACATTCTGGCTTTCTACCCGCCCGAAGAGAAACGGCGCGACGGGCGTTTTCACCCGCTGCGGATCACAGGCCCGCCCGGCCTCAATATCCGTCAGAGCCGCCACGGATACTGAAAAAGCCGTCAATCGCGAATCGTAAATCGTGAATAGAAAGAACAGGTCTTCTCTCTTGACGATTTACGATTCGCGATTGACGGCTTTTTAGAAGTCCTCTTCTTCGTCGTCGTCATCTAACTCGTCGTCTTCGACAATGTCGAGTTCGACGGGGTCGAGTCCGACGATTTCGAGTTCTGTTCCGCACTCCTCGCACGCGACAGAGTCGCCCTTATCGGCGTCTGTATCGACATGCACATCGGCGTCGCATTCGGGGCACGTTCCGGTTGGCACTTCGTCTACCTCCAGCGCATTCAGGAGGAGCGCCCAGATGTTTCGGGGAGACCTCCACCTTGAAGTTTATTTGTTTGAACAAGCCACAATCTAACCGCGCCCGCCTTTTTTTGCAACACTCATTGTTCACTCTTTACAAGTAATTAACCCGCCCCGCATTTTGCCGCGCGGAAGCCGTACGCGCCCGCCGCGCCGGGCAAAACGACTGCCCCGCCCGTCGCGGCCGGACTTTGCGCCTTCGAGCGGGCGATTAACGAAAGCGCGGCGGGTAAAAAAATTTTCCACCGGGCGTCCTTTTTCGGCTACAGTTTGCGCCTTAATGGTTGACAGAAATTTTTACGCGCCCCGTTAAAGCCGCCGCCGCCGCCCGAAACTTCGGGCGGCGAAAAAGACCGGGCGGCAATTGCCACCTCAAACCGTCGCCGCCATGCGCCCCATGTCGAAGCCGCAGCCCGCGCCGCCAGCGCGACATGCCAACACCATTCCCAAGAAAGCCGAGGATGCCATGAAATCTCGCCGCACAATCGTCATACTCAGCCTGAGCTTAACGCTCGGCCTGTCGTGCTTACTCAATCTGCCTGTCCCGCCCGCGATGAATATCGGCTCGGACGCGACGCCGCCCGTGGCCGACACCGGCCAAACGCATGCGGGATCGCCGCCGTCAAACGCGTCGGCGGAAACCTCGCTCACGCTGTCGAAGGCCCACGAGGCATACGGAAAGTTGGAGTTGCAGTTCGAGGCCAATCAGGGACAGACCGACCCGTCGGTCAACTTCCTCGCGCGCGGCGCGGGCTACACGATGTTTTTGAAACCGGCGGAGGCCGTCTTCGTCCTGATGCGTCAGGGGCGCAACGATTCGACGACGCAGCGTACACAGAAACAGATTGACGACGACGTGCGGCTGACGCCGAGCGCGGGCAAAACGCCCGCGCCCGCCGCACCACATGCCACAACAGCAGTGTTGCGCATGAAGCTCGTCGGGGCGGACGCGTCCGCTGCCGCCGAAGGCGCGGACGAATTGGCGGGCAAGGTCAACTACTTCAAAGGCAACAACCCGGAGCAGTGGCACGCAGGTGTTCGGACATACGGCCGCGTCCGCTACAGCGAAGTTTATCCGGGCATCGACGTGGTGTATTACGGTAATCAGAAACAACTGGAATACGACTTCGTGATCGCGCCGGGGCACGACGCGCGAGCCGTGAGCCTGCAATTCGAAGGCGTGGACAAGATGGAAGTGGACGGGCGCGGCGACCTGCTGCTGACGTTGGGAGACGATGTTATTCGCCAACCGAAGCCCTTCGTGTATCAGGAGGTGGCGGGCGCACGGCGCACAATCGAGGGCGGCTACGCCGTCGGGACGGACGGGCGCGTGGGCTTCACGGTCGGAGAATACGACACGGGGCGTCCGCTCATCATCGACCCCGTTCTGGTTTACTCGACTTACCTCGGCGGCAGCAGCAGCGATCTCGCCAGAGCCATCGCCGTGGACTCGGCCGGCAACGCCTACACCACCGGCTACACCACCTCCACCAATTTCCCGACGGCCAACGCCTTTCAGGCAAGCCTTGACGGCACGGCAGACGCTTTCGGCGACAGAGACGCCTTCGTCACCAAGATCAACGCGGCGGGCACGGCGTTCGTCTATTCCACCTACCTCGGCGGCAACGGCGGCGATGAGGCCAGAGGCATCGCGGTGGATTCTTCGGGCAACGCTTACGTCGCTGGATTCACCGCGTCAACCGACTTCCCCGTCGCCAACGCCATACAAGCCACGTTAGGCACGACCAACGAGGACGCTTTCGTCACGAAACTCAACGCCGCCGGTTCCGCGCTCGTCTATTCGACTTATCTCGGCGGCAATGAGAGTGCGGAGTTTGGCGAGGCCATCGCGGTTGATTCGTCCGGCAACGCCTACGTCACCGGAAGCACCTTCTCGGACGACTTCCCCACGGTCAACCCCATTCAAGCCACGTTCGGCGGCGGCTCGACCGATGCCTTCGTGACGAAGATCAACGCGGCGGGTTCGGCGATCATCTATTCAACTTATCTCGGAGGCAATGGCGATGCTGCCATCACCGGCATCGGCTCGGAAACCGGCAGGGGTATTGCGGCCGATGCTTCGGGAAACACTTACGTCACCGGAGAAATTAACTCGACCAACTACCCGACGGCCAACGCCATTCAAGCCACGTTTGGCGGCGGCGGCACCGACGCTTTCGTCGCCAAGATCAATGCGACGGGTTCGGCGTTCGTCTACTCGACTTACCTCGGCGGCGGCGATCAGGATAGCGGCGAGGGCATCAAGGCCGACGCATCCGGCAACACTTACGTCGCCGGATTCACCATCTCAACCAACTTTCCGACGGCCAACGCCCTGCAAGGCACGAACGGTGGCAGTCAGGACGCCTTCGTCGCCAAGCTCAACCCGGCCGGTTCGGCGTTCGTTTACTCGACTTATTTCGGCGGCTTGGGCGGCGAGATAGCCTTCGGCATCGCGGTTGACGCGTCCAACAACGTGTATCTCGGAGGAAGCACCGGCTCGACCAGCACCTTCCCCGTCGCCAACGCCATCCAATGCGCGCGCAACGGCGGCCAGGACATCTTCGTCACCAAGCTCAACGCGGCCGCTACGGCGATAATTTACTCGACCTATCTCGGCGGCAGCGGCGCGGACGACGGGCAAGGCATCGCGCTCGACTCGTCCAACAACGCCTACATCGCCGGCACGACCACTTCGACCGACTTCCCCACGGCCAACCCCATCCAGGCCGCGAACAGCGGCGGCACTCCGTTCGGCGACGCCTTTGTCGCTAAACTCAACGACGCCCTCTCGCCGAACGCGTGCGCCACCCCGACGCCGACGCCGACGCCGACACCCACCGCGACGCCGACACCGACACCCACCGCGACGCCGACTCCCACGCCGACGCCGAGAGTCGTGCAGTTCGCACAGAGCGCGCAGACCGTCTCGGAGGGCGCAACCAGCATCACCATCACCGTCTCCCGCTCCGGCGACACCGCCGCCGCCTCCAACGTCGATTACGCCACCGCCGCCGACGCCGCCTTCACCGGC
>JAIVJZ010000018.1 GCA_020199775.1 Acidobacteriota bacterium | reverse complement strand
CGATTGACAGCCCCAGCCCTAACCCGCCGTGCGCGCGTGTGCTCTTTTGATCGGCCTGCCGGAAACGGTCAAAGACGTGCGGCAGAAATTCCGCATCAATGCCTTTACCGGTATCGCTCACCGTGATCTCGACGTGAGAGTTGATGCGCTCCAGTCGTACTTGTACGCGCCCGCCTTTGGGCGTGAACTTGACGGCGTTGGTGAGTAGGTTCCAGACCACCTGTTGCAGACGGTCGGCGTCGCCGGAGATCGGCCCGACTTGCGGGTCAAGTAACACTTGGAGGCGGATGTTCTTTGCTTCCGCCGCCGGGCGCACCGCATCAACCGCCGCTTCGATAACCTGCACCAGCCCTATCGTGCTCACCTCAAGGCGCAGCTTACCTGTGATAATGCGCGAGACGTCGAGCAGGTCGTCGATGAGCTGAACCTGCGAGCGGGCGTTGCGATGAATCGTACTGAGGGCGCGAGCAGATGTCTCATCGTCAAGCCGCCCGGCGTTCAACATACTTGTCCAACCAAGAATCGCCGTCAGCGGCGTGCGCAACTCGTGCGAGAGTGTCGCTAGAAACTCGTCTTTCAGGCTGTTCGACTCTTCGGCGGACTTGCGTGCTTCGCGCTCTTGAATTAAATGCACGCGCTCTTCTTCAGCTTGCCGCTGCACTGTAATATCGTGCATGACGACGACCGCGCCGAGTTTTTCCCCATTCGCGCTAAAGAGCGCCCGCCCGCTCGCCAGTAACCTGCGCCTCGGCCCGTGCTTCGGCGCAATCACCATCTCCGCGTTATGCACCTGCTCGCCCTGTAAAGCACGGAAGAGCGGGATTTCCTCACGCGCCATGCGCGTCTCGCCGTCGGCCAAGAAGAGGTCGTAGTGTTCGGCCCAACTCTCGGCGGGCAGCGCTTCGTCGGGCAGCCCGTGGAACTCGCGCGTCGCGCGGTTGAAGAGCGTGAGCACGCCTTCCGCGTCGCAGGCCACGATGCCGTCCTCCACGTTCTCCAACAATGCTTCTAAGAACTCCCCCTCCCTGTGCAGCGCGGCCTGGGCGCGCTCGCGTTCGGCGACCTCTGCCTCAAGCACGCCGACAGCGGCGGAAAGTTTTCTGTTCGCCACCGCCACTTCCTGCGCGCGGAGGTAAACCTCTGTCTCCATCTGAGCGGCCCGCGACCGCAAACCTTCATTAAATTGATGCTGCTCGTCGCCTTGTTGTTTGAGGCGGATGAACTCCGTCACGTCTTCTACACGGTGGATGATATAAACCACTTGACCATCAACGCCGATGACCGGCGAGTTGACCGGGCTCCAGTACCTTTCCTCGAAGCCGCCACCCTCCTCTTCCGTTCTGCGGATGTCGTACTTCTGAAGCGCCATCGTATCGGGCACCCCATTCCGCAATACCCTTTCGAGCGATGCGCGCAGGTTAGCCACGCCCCTCGCAGTCGGGTCGTCAGGGTTGTCGGGGAAGACGTCGAAAATCCCCCGACCCAGAATCTCTTCACGTTTGGTAAAGGTAGCTTGCAGGTAAGCCTCGCTGGCCGCGACGATGGTGAGATCGGGGGCCAAGACGAGGTACAGTCCGGGGGCAGACTCGAACAGGGCGCGGAAGTCTGGTGTCGAAATAGAAGTAGCATCCATGATCGAAGTTAAATTCTAATCCTATTTGGGCGGTAATTAATTGATGGACGCCTCTCAGGTACGGGCTATACTAACCTACTGTGAGGTGTCTATGAAATACTTAACCAAGCGGCAGAAGCATAACGGCTGGTACGATTGTTGTCCAAATTTGATTGATTCTAATGATGGCTGTTGCACGACAATGCTTGTCCATTAATTGCCCCGACATCAAGTTGGAAGTGCAACACTGACTAAGATTCGTTAAAGCACTCCAGCAGCGTCCTGAAGCCCAGCCGCTTGCGTGGCCTGTTTAGTCCCACAGTGTGATGGTGTAGTCTTCCTGCCATTACCCGCCAAGGAGGCGCTATGGGACAGATTCTACATGGCAGCGCCGGCACGACTGCGGCACTGCGTCGAACGATACAGCATAGTCAAGAAAGCATAGCCCGTCTGGCCGAGCGTTATGACCTCAACGCCAAGACAGTGGCTAAATGGCGCAAGCGCACTACGGTCGGAGATGCTCCGATGGGACCGCGCCAGCCATGCTCGACCGTGCTGACCGCAGAGCAAGAGGCCACGATTGTTGCTTTTCGTCAGCGCACGCTGCTCGCGCTCGACGATTGCCTCTACACTCTGCAAGCAAGTATCACTAATTTGACTCGCTCCAGCCTCCATCGCTGTTTGCAGCGCCACGGCATCAGCCGCCTGCCGGAGATCGAAGGTGACAAGCCGAAGCAGAAGAAGTTCGCCAATTACGCCATCGATTACTTTCACGCAGACATCGCCGAGGTTCACACCGAGCAAGGACGGCTCTATCTGTTCGTCGCTATCGACCGCACATCGAAGTTCGCTTACGCCGAGTTGCACCCTGACCAGACTCGCGACACTGCCTATCAGTTTCTACGCCGGTTGATTGCCGCCGTGCCTTATCGCATCCACACTGTCCTCACTGACAATGGCATCCGGTTCACTAATCGCCTCAAGGATAAATGGGCTTTCAAGCATCTGTTCGACCGCGCCTGTACCGAACACGGGATCGAACATCGGCTGACGAAAGCCATTCATCCGTGGACTAACGGTCAGATCGAGCGGATGAATCGCACGATCAAGGACGCGACCGTCAAGCGCTATCACTATGAGACGCACGAGCAGCTACAGGAGCATCTCGCGCAGTTTCTCGCCGCCTGTAATTTTGCTAAGCGTCTCAAGACTCTTTGGGGGCCGTCGCCCTACGAGCACATCAGCAAGTGTTGGCAAAAGGAGCCGGAGCGTTTTAGGCTTAATCCGCACTATCTCTCTATGAGACTAAACACCTAGAGTATCGCCACATTATTTCTCTCAATCTCAGCCCGAATCAAGGTTTTACAATCAGCAGTTCTTTTCTCTCTGAGCCTCCCGAGAAGTTGCCGGAACCAACGATGACATCACCGCTTTGCAAATACCAATCGTTCAACATGGAATTATAAGAGTGCAATCTGTGACAGCGTAGACGATTGGTTGCATCGACCCCCATGATGCCGATCCCCCAGGGACTACGGATGACGAACTCCGCACGACCATCGGCATTCATATCTCCGGCGCGTTGCAAACGGTTGTTGCTGGTGTCTATCGTCCACCCGTCAATGCGCGTCCCATTGGCAGCGTAAGCCGAACGCACGAGCCTGTTACCGGCGAGGCTGAGCACATGGAGACCAGACGCGTCCATCACCAGAATTTGTTTCGCCGCGCCGCCTTTCACATTATCGGCCAACGCGAAATTGTTGGTGTGATTAACAACGTAGCCTTCCAGATTACTGCCATTAGCGTGGATGGCTACAGAGGTGAGCGTCCCGCCCTGCATTTTCAAAACGCCTATTCCCCACGGGCTGCTGATGAGAATTTCGTCCAGACCGTCGCCGTCAAAATCGGCGACGAGGCGGATGGTATTATCCCCGCTGTTAAACAACCAGCCCCCGAAGCGCGTACCGTTCGCTGCCATGTACACGTGGCTGCTGTTTTGCAACGAGATGATTCCCATCCCCCACGGACTCATCAGTATCATGTCTTTTCTGATGTCGCTATCGAACTGTCCGCTCCCGCGGTAAACGTTATCGTTCGTATTGAGGAGCCATCCGCCAAGCCGCGTACCGTTCGCGTAAATGCGGCTTGGAGCTAATGACACGCCGTTGTATTCCAAAGTCGCGATGCCCCAAGAACTCCATACCATGATCTCGCTCTTGGACGTGCCGGTGAAATCTTCCACACCCATGATTCTGTCGCGACCGGGATTGATCGTCGCGTCGTATCGCCAACCACCGAACCACGTATCCCTCGACGCCAGCATGAGGGCGCGGAAGTGAGACCCGTTGTACTTGAGTATACCGATGCCCCAATCACTGGTCACAACGAATTCATCCGTTCCGTCGCCATCGATGTCTCCGACTCCTCTGATTTGATTTAGCGCCGCATCATAATTCCAATCGTCAATGCGGGCCCGATTCGGATGCACTTCGACCGAACGCAGTTCCTCGTCAAGCGAAAGAAGACCCAGCCCGTTCACGTTGCGGAGGCGCAATGTCCAATCGCCGTTGATGCTCCAGAAATAGACCCTCTTACGTTGAATGTTGTAGGTGCTCAAGCCCGCGTCGTTGGCCTGCGCGTTGTAATAACTTCGCCAACAGCTACCGAAGTTGGCACGGTCGGAGAGACGATAGCCGTCTGCAAAACCGTTGGGCGAGTCGTTGAAACCCTTGGCTCTGGAGAGCAGTGCGACGCAGTTGGTATAGAACAGAAGTCCTTCGGCATTATTCCAGCGCGCATAATTTCCGTCGGCGTACGTGTCGCTCTGAGTCTCGTCAACGCTGTTCACGTTGCACCCGCCGTGGATAATCAGGCTCGCCCCGGAATTTTGTAAAGTGTTGTAATGCCACAGAGCACGATGCACGTATAGATCGGCGTTCCCGCCCTGTCCGTCAAAACTGGGTACATGTTGCCCAGAACGATAGACCCACCTCAACGGCGCTCCGCCCACCTCAGACGTGAAGCCGGACAAGTCATATCCGTCTAGAAACTGTGAGATGCGGGGGTCCGAATGCGCGATAATGTATTTCAACACCGCCGGTGTTTTATGAAACTGTATGTACTGTTGCAGGTTAGCATTGGCCGTCTTGACGCAAGGTTGAAAATCCGTCGCCGCCGAGTTGACCAGACCTTCATACCAGTCGGGAGAAAAGTCCGTCGAGCCGGAGACGACGGCACCCCGAAACGGGAGATTAGAAAACGCTCCATTTCGGAAACGGTGATTACGATTGAAATAACTGACCAGCAACCGTCTCTCCAGATCGAAGTCTTTAGAATTAAACAGATCGACGTGTTGCGTGCCGTAGTTGAAGAGCGGCGTGGGGCTGTTGACGGTCTGCGGGTTCCCGGCAGCGTCCAGAAATCTCTGCCCGTCTGTCCCTATCAAAGAAGGATTCGGATTCACCGCTACATGAAAAGCATTGATGCGGGAAATGCTGATATCCGGCCTTGAAATGAGGTTGGGCATCGAGCGGTCGCTGAAATCCACTTCATCGTTGCGTTCAGCGCGATTCAAACGAATCCGAAGGAAAGGGCTGGGCGTAGTTCTGTTCTCGTCGATTGTATAAATCGCGTCATCCATGAAAAAGGCATCTTTGAAATTACCGCTCCGCCCGACGGTGAAGTCGGTGGAGGTAAATTCACACGTCCGCACCGATTCGCCGTCGCACCAGCCAGCGGACATAGTGGCCGCATCGGGAGTGGCGGTGATACTTTCCGAGGTAAAATCGTTCTGCCGGTAAAGGCTCTCCCAGTTGCCGGTCAGATCGGCCAAAACGATTTCCGCTCTGTGGCTGATCAGCTCGGACCAGACCGCTAATTGCGGTTGACCCGAATAGCCCGGCGACCATGCCACATTCCTCACCAGTGTCGCCTCCGGGAAATTACCTATCAGAATCGCACCCTCGAAGTTGGCGAATGTAGACCTCACATCCCGGAAGAATCTGCGTAAAGCGAGCACTGTCTGCCCGTCTTTATGAACGGGGCCGCGATAAAGATTGGCGACGATGAATCGAGTGTGTAATCCTTCGGCGCGAAGGTCGCCTTTAAACCTTCGAAGGCAATTTATAACCTCAGTACGAAGAGCGGGATTGCCGGTAGCGTCGAGTAAACGCGGTTCGACCAACACGAGGGCCAACCTGCCCGTCGCAGGCGGGTCGGTGTATCCGCCTTCGAAAGACATGTATGTAAGCGAATTGATTTCGGGGATTCCGTCGGCAGTCATAGCATAGTTGCTGTACCCGCTCATGATAGGTAAAAGTAAATCTGACATGATGCTCTCCTTATGAACGCTGCTGTCCGGTGTCGTGTGTTTGCTCGCTCGTTTATCAGACGATTTCTGTACGAGGGGTGAAAACGTAAGTGCTACTGACCTGCATCAGATTATGACACACATCCCCGAAATGAGTTCTTCCGCGTCCGAGCGTGACAGCACCGGCACTCATGCACCCGATGTTCGACGATGCGGTCAGGACGTGCCACGAGTTGCAACGTCTCTCCACGGTGGCCGACTTGTCCACCCTCGGCTCGGAGCCTCTCGAGCTGGGCTTTGAGTTGCCCGATCTGCTCGGATAAATCATCGATCTGGCGTTGCTGTTAGTCAGGGTCAGGCGAGCCATGTAGAGCTTCTCTGCCGAAGGCATCTGCAAAGAGACGGAACAGGGCGTGTGACCCACTGAGATAGGCTTGATAAATCTGCCAGTGCAGGAATCAGGCGACTTCGAGGGCATGACTCGCTCGCTTGAGAGTAAAATCTGCCGGCATCAGGAAAGGAGAAGGTGTAGGCTACTCTTATGACGCCCTCATCTCGCCAGTATCACCTTTGTTTACCGGCCTTTAAGCGATAGCTGAACAGAAATCCGACTTCCCTTTATTCACAAAATCAGCATTATCGGAATTTCCCCATAAAGAGTTTGAAATCTTGTTTCCCTCCTTTATTATCAATTTAGGCTTCAGCCACTTAGAATTGTGAAACGCTGTGAAACCTAATTTGGTTAGCGAAAAGTTTCTGAAATCGGGAGGGACGAAATTTACAGATTTACGTTTTAAATTACTCTTCTGTGGGGGTGTTGCATAGATGCGTATGCTTGCAGCGTGTAACACCTCTATCTGGTCCGTTAGGATACCACCATCCCGTGTTGTTGCAATCCGGACAGTTTTGGCCGTTAGGGATGATGTTATTCGTCTGCGGCTGGTCGGGTAGTTCCCTGCCCTGCTCCAGCGCTTGTTTCTTGTCTATTTTCCAAAGCCTGCGTCGTAGATGTTCCGCCATGAATGCCGGTACGCTTGAAACCATCGTGCGCCCGGCGGCAATGCGTAACTCTGCAATCAAGACATCAGCGACTTCGCCCCATCGTGCGTTGTCTGCAGCAGTTGTTCGTTTGCCCGTCAACTCCGAATTTATCCCTTGTAACTTCTCGCATAGTGTGGCGAAAGCTTCATCATCAATATTTTTTTGATCTAGTCTTAGATCAGTCTTAGAGGCCTCAGAAGTTGTTGCATTATCAATAGTTTGACTATCCCCACCACTCCCCAAAAATTGGGTATTCCCACTACTCATTTTCTGACTGGTGGTGTCTGTTGGGGAGTGGTGGGGAGTGGTGGGGAGTCGTGGTGACTCTATCTCTTCCGGCAGTAACACCTCGTATTCAGAGCCCTCAGTACTGCCCAACTCCCAATTTCGTCGGATCAAGCCGGTAGCCATCAGGTAATGAATGTGGCTGTCAATCGTCTTGAGATTGCGGATGCCTGTCCATTCAAGAAGTTCCCGACGTGACGCCCGAATATGCCTCTTCGGAGTGATGGCTCCGCGTGACCTCAGATAGAGAGCATCATAAAGTTTTTTACTCGATCCGCGAAACAGACCAGCTGGAAGGGCATCGCGGTCTAGACTGTTCGCGCGTCGGTTGAAATCTTTTTTAGGTGCGATGTTGCCTGGGGAGTGGTGGGGAGTGGTGGGGAGTGGTGGGGAGTGGTGGGGAGTGGTAATTTCCTGACCCGCCAGTGCTTCTTCAAGCGCCGTCCCGCCCGCAAAAGTCAGGTTAAGTTTTCTGGCCGTACTTGGGCGCTTGCCCGATTTGAATGGGACAACGTCACGCACCTGTGGTTCTTTCGACACGCGCTCGTACCTCCTTCCACAATGCCTTATAAGCAATCGCGCCCTTTGAGTCGGGGGCGGTCAGGTTAATCGGAGCCTTCTGGCTGGGGCTTTCAGTCACCCGGACATTCTCTGGTATGACGGCCTCGAACACAGATTCCGGGTAGGCAGCCCGTAGAGTGTCCAACGCTTCCTTGCAGACGCGCTTTCGCGGGTCAAATCTAGCCAAGAAGAAACCCAAAAGAGCGGGGAATTGGCTCTTGGTGAGGTTCCTGGCTCGCTGCAACTGCCTAGTCAACTGGATCGTGCCGTCCACGGAGAGCACGTCGGCCTGTACCGGGCAGATAACGAAATGACTGCCGACTTGGGCCATCGAGACCAACGTTCCGAAAGAAGGATCGGTATCAATAAAAATGTAATCATAAGGAGAATCGTCCCAGCTTTCGAAAAACTCCCTCAACGCTGGCACCGCTTCGAGCGGATTAGCCCTGTCTATCTGGTCGTTTTTCGGCGAACTGGGGATGAAATCTATCTGAAATTGCCTGAAAACAATGGGCGTGATCAGTTCCTGAAACGGGGTGTCTCCTTTGAGCCAAGAGAGCAAAATACCGTGATCGGTCTCCTGTGGACGCTCTGCCTCATCCAACAGTGAAATCGTCGCCGAGGCTTGGGGAGCCGCATCGATCAGCAAAACCTTAAGACCATCAGCCGCCGCTTCAGCCGCCAGAGAAATGGCCGAAGTAGTTTTGCTCACCCCGCCCTTGTTATTACTAAGTGTAACTACCCGATGGCGTGTTGGAATGATTAATGGCTGCTGTTTGAGGGCTGTAATGGCGGCTCTGTTGTAGAGTTTGACCCGCGCGTCGGTCGGATCGCTCGTTGTTGGGAGATTCATATCTCTAACGATCCGGCGAAAGGTATCAGGAGAAATCCCTAAGAATTCGCAGGCTTCAGTGGCAGAAATGAATTCGGAACTAACCAAAATGGACACTCCTTATTATGGTACTAGAAGCAGCAGGCCGTTTCGCTCCATCTCGCAGCATGGTTGCATATTATGCTCGCACGATTTAGGAGTCAATGCTTAATTTTGTGAATAATCTTATTGACTGTGTCTATTCAGGAGGGTGATTAAGTACAGCAAAAAAGCGACTTGCGCGTCACCCTGTTGCCATTTTCATCGGCTATAAGCCATCTCCTCTCGCGATGCCTCCCTTGAAAGGCTCAGGATGCCGACCTCATTCGAGATTTACCAGACTTACCTGCGCGGCCCGGCGGTCGTCATCCGCCTCTTCGAGCAGTCTCTGGGCACACAGGCCATCTACGGACGGCCTGACCCGGACATGCAGCAGCGCACCATTGAGAGTCTGTCGCAGGAGATTGAGCGGCTCCAGCATCAGATCGCGCACCTGAAGCGGGAGTTGCGTGAGACGCGTAGCGACAACTACCGGCTCCAGCGACGCAACACAGAATTCGAAGCACTCTCGACGAAGGACTCGCACAACTCGTCGCGCCCCCCTTCAACTGATCCGCCCTGGAGAAAGCGCACGAGGAGCTTGCGCCGACCCTCGGGTAAGCCCCCGGGCGGGCAGACCGGCCACCGGGGCTACACGCTGCGGCTGACGCAGCAGCCTCAGCGCGTCGTCAAGCACCGTCCGGCGCAGTGCCACCACTGCCTGAGTCCGCTCAGGGAAGGGCACAGCATGGGTGTCGAGCGTCGGCAGGTCATCGACCTCGTGCCTGCCAGGCTGCGGGTCACGGAGCACCGGGCGGAGGTCGTGTGCTGCCCATCTTGTGGGCGCAGGACGAAGGCCGCCTTTCCCGAAGGCGTCAGAGCTAGTGTGCAATACGGGCCTCGGGTCATCGCGCGAGCGCTCTACTTACATGACTACCAGTTGCTGCCCTACGCGCGCACGGCCGAAGCGATGCGGGAGTTGTTCGGCTGCGCGCTGTCTGCCGGCACCGTCTCGACCGCCGTCCGGCACTGTGCCTCAGAGCTAATAGAAACGGAGTTGCAGATCAAGCGGCGGTTGCACCGTTCTGCGGTCATCCACGCTGACGAGACCGGTCTCCGGGTTGAAGGGCGGTTGCACTACGTGCATGTGGCGAGCACCGCTCGGCTGACGCACTATGGAGCAGACACGCGACGCGGGAAGGCAGCCATCGACGACATCGGTATCCTCCCGCAGTACCGCGGGACGTGCGTGCATGACGGGTGGCTCTCCTACACCTTCTATCCGAAGTGCCGGCATGCGCTCTGCGGGGCGCACATCTTGCGCGAGTTGACGTACTTCACCGAACTCAGTGAAGAGACGAAAGCTTGGGCCGGGCCGCTCAAAGAACTGCTGCCGGAGATGAAGGGCGAGACCGAACGTGTTTGCGTGCAAGGCGGCAAGCGGCTCGACCATGTGCGGCTGGTGTCGCTGACACAGAGCTACGACCTGCTGGTTGCCAAGGGGCTTCGCGCGCAGCCGCCACCCGAGTTGCCGGAGCAGATGTGCCAGCAGGGGCGTAACCTGCTGCTCCGGCTGGAGCGGCGGAAAGAAGAAGTCCTTCGCTTCCTCGTCGACTTCTCAGTTCCGTTCGACAACAACCAGGCGGAGCGCGACTTGCGGATGATCAAACTCCAGCAGAAGACGAGCGGGTGCTTCCGCACCGAGGAGGGGGCGAGGAGGTTCTGCCGTATCCGCTCCTACATCTCGACGATGAGAAAGCACGGTCGCGGGACACTGCATGCGCTCGAAGGAGCATGCCGAGGAAAGCCGCTAAGTATCAGACAACGCTAGGTATAGCTGAACTGTTACTATTGATTGTGCGGTCGGGTTGAGTCATGATTAGCCTAGATTTTGCTCGTCAAAACCGTTTAGGGGTTTCCCGCCCCTTATCCACCTAAGCTCTGATCCCGTAAGTCCTTATAAACGCGCTAGATGGCTGAGCGGTTACTTTATTATTAAACCCCTCCTGCCTCTCCACCCTCCCGCTCGGCATGAGTTCCTGCGGGCCTTTTTTTCGGGTAAGAATCTCTTCAAAAGCTGTCGGAAATCACACCTCAACTTCGGCTCAAGAATTCCTCAAGTCCAGCGAGTATCCTATAGCCCTCTCGAGAAGAGCTTGGGCGGCGGCCCTCTGGCGAGATTGCGGCCTAAGAAAAATCAGAAATTAAGGAGTCCTAGCATGCTACCAGTAATTCGTTGCGGGAAAAGACTGCACAAGCCTAACCGCTTCCTAACCACTGCGCCCGCCGCCTTATTTGTTTCCGCGCTTATTTTAGCGGCCGCCCTGCTGGCACCTCTGCCGAAGGCCGAGGCCTCCGATCCCGGGTCCGCCACCCTGGCCCCGACCGCCGCCACACCGGTGACTTGGTCGGGCACGGCCGTCGGCGGCACTACGGAAGCGAACATCCCGTGCACCTACGGCCAGAACTGCGACTCGTTCGCGCTGACCCTGTCGGGCGCGCCCGCCGACTGGTCGGGGAAGGTGGCCAGGGTGAAGATCTCCTGGCTGGCGCCGGCGACCGACTACGACATGTACATCCACAAGGGCGGCCTCGACGGCCCCGTCGTCGCGGAGTCCGCCAGCCAAATCGGCACGACGATCGAAGAGGTGGCCGAAATCGATCCGGGCGCGGCCGGCACCGGCACGTTCGTCGTCAAAGTCGTCTACTTCGCCGCCACCTCGGCCGACCAATACAAGGGGGCCGCGAGCGTCGAGGCCAAGCGCGAGCCCGCGCCGACGCCGACGCCTGTCGTCTCGACCGAGCCTGCCCCGAGGTACTTCAACTACGCGCCGCCGAGCGGCCTCGGCGCAGGTGCTGGCGAGCCGACAATCGGCATCAACTGGGCAACAGGCAAAGTCATGTTCATCGCTGGGCTGCAGACGTTGCAGGTGACCTTCGATGACTCCTCGTCACCAGCGAAGGCCACCTGGGTCAACAAGCCCGCCATCAACACCGCCACGACCAGTCTCGACCCGATCCTCTTCACGGACGGCGACGCCGGCGCCGCGAGGACGAACCGGACGTTCGTCTCACAGCTGCTCGGCAAGGCGAGCGCCATGGCCTTCACCGACAACGACGGCGAGACCTACACGCCGAGCCAAGGGTCGGGTATCAACTCAGGCGTCGACCACCAGACGATCGGCGGCGGCCCCTACGCGAAGAACGCCGATGGCAGCCTGAAGGGCGGCGCTGTGCAGAGGCCGGGGGCAGACGGGAAGATTTACCCGCACGCCGTCTACTACGCCTCACAAGACATCGGCGTGGCGCAGGCCGCACGCAGCGACGACGGCGGCCTGACCTTCGGCGTCGCCGTCCCGATGTATGACATCACGCAGTGCGGCGGCCTGCACGGCCACATCAAGGTGGCGCAGGACGGCACCGTCTACGTCCCGAATAAGAACTGCGGCGGCGAGCAGGGGGTCGTCGTCTCGGAGGACAACGGTCTGACCTGGGAGGTTCGTACCGTGCCGGGCAGTAAGAGCGGCAGGACCGATCCTTCGCTCGGCATCGGCGCCGACGGCACGGTCTACTTCGGCTACGCTAACGGCGACGGCACGCCGCACGCGGCCGTCTCACGCGACAAGGGCCGCACCTGGGTGCTTGATCAGAACGTGGGTGCCCCGCTTGGCATCCAGAACACGGTGTTCTCTGCCGTCGTGGCCGGCGACGCCGAGCGCGCCGCCTACTTCTTCCTCGGCACGACCACGGGCGGCCCGGCCGGCACGGGGACGGATCAGACCGCGCCCTACTTCGACGGCACGTGGTACGGCTTCATCTCGACGACCTACGACGGCGGCCGCTCGTGGGTGACGGTCAACGCTACGCCTAACGACCCAGTGCAGCGCGGCGTCGTCTGCACGAACGGCACGACCTGCCCCGACGGCACGCGCAACCTGCTCGACTTCAACGACGTGACCGTCGACAAGCAGGGGCGCGTCCTCGCGGCCTATGCCGACGGCTGCATCACGGCCGCGTGCGTCCAGGGCGTGGACAAGGACAAGGACGGCAGGCTTACCCGCTTCGACAACGACGGAGCCGAGCGCGCGACCATCATCCGCCAGTCGGGCGGCAAGCCGCTCTTCGCCGCCTTCGACCCGCCGGCCGCTGCCGCCCCGGCGGCGCCGATGCTCGTCGCGTCGCAGGAGGGCAACGCGGTCAACCTCTCCTGGTCTACGCCCGACGACGGCGGCTCCGACATCACGGCCTACAGGGTTTACCGCGGTGCGCAGGGCGGCGCGGCGGCACTGGTCGCGACCGTGGCGGGCGACGTCAACTCCTACGCCGACACGGCGGCTGGCGCGAACTACTACCAGGTGAGCGCCGTCAACGCCAACGGCGAGGGCGCACGCTCAGCCGCCGTCACGCCGGCCGTGCTCGAATCGCCCTGCAAGCTGCCGGGCATCACCGTCCTGACGGACACGTCGGACGCCGCGCCCAACGCCCCGCTCGCCTCCTCGGCGGCCAACATCAAGTCACTGCACGTGGCGGAGCCATACGCCGACGGCGCGAGCAAGCTCGTCTTCACCGTCAGGCTGGGCGCCGGCGCCTTCCCGGCAAACTCGCAGCTCTACGTCATCTGGAACCGGACGACGCCGGACGCGAACCACGACCGCAACTACTTGGCCATGAAATCGAACCTGTCGGGTGCGCTCTCGTTCGAGCACGGGCGGGTCAGTTACCCGCTCGTCTACACTAGCCCCGCGCCGAACCAGGGGAACCTGCCGACGAAGTTCGGCAGCGTCGAGGGCAGCTACGACGCGGCCACCGGCACGCTCCGGTTCATCGTCACCAACGAGAAGATCGATAATGTGGCTGCGGGGCAGGCGCTGACGGGCCTGGAAGTCCGCACCTTCGTCGGCCGCAACGACTCGCTGCCGATCAACCAGAACCTCAGCTCCGACTTCGCCGGCGGCGGCAACTACGAGCTCGCGGGCAATAACTCCTGCCTGCTGCCCCCGGCCGCCCCGACGGCGCTCGGGGCCCTGAGCCCGGTCAAGGGCGTGATCAACCTGAGCTGGGCCGACAACTCGGCCGACGAGGACTCGTTCCTCATCGAGCGCTCGACCTCGGTCGACGGCGGCTTCGAGCAGATCGCGTCGGTCGGCGAAGGGGTGACGGCCTACACCGACAGCCCCGTGCAGAGGAGGGTGACCTACTACTACCGCGTGCGTGCCGCCAAGGGTGCGACGCGTTCGGGCTACTCTAACGTCGCCAGCGCGCGCACGAAGTGAGCGCCGGGCGGTTGAGGGTTTTCGACTAGAGGGGCCGCCCAATCGGCCGTGCGCGGGGTTAGGACTCCGCGCCGCGCACGGCCGACGCCAGGGGCGGAGCCCCCCCTTGACAGGGCGGGGGCCGCGGTTCAAACCAGAACCGCGGCCCCCGCCCTCTTTTATACTTACAAGGCGCACAGATAAGTACAGGGGCCATCCCCTAACACCTCGCGCGACAGGAGCACCGATGAGATTTGGCGTCACGTCACTCTGTTTAATTCCGTTTGATGAACGTCGAACACGCGACCGAGGGAATAAGCGTGAACGATCCGGTAAATCTGGGAAATTCGGTCGAGTTCACGATGCGGCAGCTAGCCGAGGAGGTGGCCGGATTGTGCGGGAGGGAAGTCCAAGTTCGGTACTGTCCATTGCCGCAAGACGACCCGCGTCAGCGGCAGCCGGACATCACCCGCGCGCAGAACATGCTCTGGTGGTCACCCTCTATTAGTCTGCGTGAGGCGTTGGTTAAGACCATCAGCTATTTCGCGGAACGCATGGAAGGCACTTTACAGGTAGCAGAGGCAAAGGGTACGTAGAACTTTCGGGAGACTGCGCCAGCCACGGCGTGCTTCGCGGGCATCCACTCATTAAGCCAAGCCGTCCCTCGGCTCGTCGGCGCTCACCGTTGACAACTGATCGCGAACTAACTCCCAGACCCCGGCGATATGTCGCTCGGTCGTCAGCACGTTGCCGACGGCGATGCGCAGAGCGAGCCGCCCACGGAGGCGCGTGTGGGTCAGGTAAGCTGCGCCGGTCGCGTTGACGCGCGCGAGCAGCCGCTCGTTCAACTCGTCGAAACGCAGATCGGATATGCCGTCGCCCCTATCATGGCCCGGCGTGCGTGCGCGGAAGCAGACGACGCCCATCACGACCGGCGCGAGCAACTCGAAGCGCGCGTCCGCTTCGATCCATGTGGCGACAAGGCGCGCGAGGCGGCAGGTCTCACGAATGCGCGCGGCCATCCCTTCGCGCCCGAACGAGCGGATGACGAACCAGGCTTTGAGCGCGCGGAAGCGACGACCTAGCTGGATGCCGTAGTCCATGTAATTGGGTATGTCCTCCCCGGCGCGCTCGGCGTCGCCCCGCAGGTATTCGGGTACGAGGGAGAAGACGCGGCGCAACTTCTCAGGGCGGCGCACGTAGAGCGCGCTGAAGTCGAGGGGCACGAACAACCACTTGTGCGGGTTGAAGACGACGGAGTCGGCGCGTTCGACTCCGTGCATCACGTAACGGCCTTCTTCGAGGAGCGCCATCGCGCCGCCGTAAGCCGCATCGATGTGCAGCCAAAGTTTCTGCTCGCGGCATATGTCCGCGATAGAGTCGACCGGATCGACGCTCGTCGCCGAAGTCGTCCCGACCGTGGCGACGACGGCGAGCGGATGACGAAGGGCGCGTCTGTCTTCTGCGATGGCGTGTTGAAGCGCGCGGACATCCATTCTGTACTCGTCGTCCGAGGGCACGCGCCGCACGTTCGCCTCTCCGAGTCCGAGGGTGATGGCCGCTTTCTCGATTGAGCTGTGGGCCTGGTCAGAGGCGTAGACGGTGAACTGCGGGACTCCGGCGCGCCCCGCAAGGCCATCTTGCCGGACGCCGAACCCCAAGTCTTCGCGCGCGGCCGCGAGCGCGTGTAGAACGGCCACGGAGGCCGTGTCGTAAACGACGCCGCGGAAATCTGCGGGAAGGCCGAGCATCTGCCGCATCCAGTCGAGGATGACAAACTCCAATTCGGTCGCGGCCGGCGATGTCTGCCACGTCATCGCCGAGACGTTCAAGGCCGCGGCCAACATCTCGCCGATGATCCCGGGCGCGTTCGTCGTGGTCGCAAAGTAGCCGAGAAACGCCGGATGCCCCCAGTGTACGATGCCGGGCATGATGAGCCGGTCGAAATCGCGCAGTATTTCATCGAGCGGCACAGCGGACTCGGGCGGGGCGGTCGGCAAACTATCCCTGATCGCGTTCGGCTCCAGAGCCGGCGAGATGCGTCGTCGTTCGATCCCGGCGCGATAGTCGGCGATCCAATCGGCGACCTCGTGCAGCAGGCGGCGGAAGTCGGCTTCGGGCAAGTCGCCCAGCTCCGGCATGGGATGTTGTGTTTCCACTCGGTCAAGATTTGGAAGAGTTGTTCGGCGCAGCGCCCCTGTTGCCGCCGACGCGCCACGCGCGACCCGTGCCTTTAGCCACCAACTTGTTTCCGAACGGGTAGCCGCCGTAGGCAACGCGCCAGTAAAACGCCCAGTAGGTGCTGACCACGCGCTCGACGAGCCAAATGGGTGCGTAGAGGCAGAGCCGGGCGTGGAAGAAACGCTGCGCCCCGTCGCCGAGTCCACGCGCCGCGACGAGCACCGAGCCGACGGCAACCAACGCGGCGAATGCGAGCGCCCACCGCCATCCGAGCGCGAGCCAGACGAGCGCGAGTGCGAGCGGCAGCGCCGTGAAAAAAGCGGTCTTGGCGTGCATCACGAAATCCTCGTAGGCTTGGCGCGGCCGCTGCTCCAGCCACTTCCGCCAGGCTGGCGGGTGCTTAAGGATGAAGAAGTCGCGAGCGTAACAGACGTGCGCTCCCTGCGCGCGGAAGTGGCGGACGATCTCTTCGTTGTCGAAGAGCACGTCGCCGTCGTAATGTCCGACGCGGAGCATCGCGCTACGGCGCACGCCGAGCGTGCCGGGGTAGTCGCCCTCGGCTATCCACGCTCGGTTGATGAGCATCCGCGCCGCCTCCGTACGAGCCCAAAGGGGCAGGGGCTGCAAGTAGTTTTGCGGGCGCACCATCTCGAAGTCCGCGAGCAACGCAAACATGCGCCGCAGGTCGTCCGGCGTATAACGAATGTCGTCGTCGGCGAGGATGATGCGCTCTCTCTCGGATATGGCGACGCCCGTGTGGATGCCGTTGACTTTGCCGTTCAGGTATTTGAACTGAGGGTCTACCGGAGCGTGCCGACACGACCCACGCCAAGCTTCCCCGTGTGCCGCGAACACTTCGGGCGGAGAGCCGTCAACGACGAGCATGTCAAAGCCGGCGACGGCGACGGAGCGGAAGTAGTCTCTGAAACTATCCGCCTCATCTCGGTCAAACCGCACGCGGCGGATCGTCAGCAAATAGGTGCCACGCGTGTCGCCGCCGTCCGCCGCCCGCTCGAGATTTCCTTTGCTCGCGACGTTCGTCACCCTAATTTCTCAGCCTCAAAGTTGTTTTGGATGGTATGAATGGTGACAGGCTTGATCGGTTTAGACTGTACGGTTACGTACCCAGTTACGGCTAATTATACCTTAAACTTTTTGCATAAAAGAGATACTAGCAGACACGGCTTCGACATAATGAGTGCGTTAATATTCCGTCAATTTTTGGATATTGAAATAACCGCCGACTCTCCGAAAGGTTGGGCAAGCGGAGATAGAGCGCGGAGCGCAAAAACACTTTCGATCCGAAGAGCGCAAAGGGGCGTTTAAGGTCAAGACCAAGCAGGTATGTCAGCAGAGGTATTTTCAGAAGTTAGTACAAATCCGTTCGGCGCGGACGAACTCGCGCGCTCCAACAGCAGTTATTCGGCCTGGCGTGATGGGCGGCTTATTCACCCGCTCGAACCGGGGCGACGCCCGACGCCGCTCGCCGAGTCTGTCCACCAGAGTTTTCGCGCGCACGTACTCGATCAAGAATTTCCCTGCGTCGGCGGGAAGTCGGCCATCATCAACGACACTTATCGCTTCGGCCTGTACCCGCAAATGAACGCGCGCGGGGTCAACGCCGGTCTGGCTTACGACTTGTGGGAGTATACAAGGGAGCGTCCGACATTTGCGACGGACTACGCCACCTTCATCGCCTGTTTCGCTGCGCCTTTCGCGCGAGACGAGCGGGAATGGGAAACAGTGCTCTGGGCGCAACTACAGAGTCTCCACGAACTCGACCGGGTGCATCACCCGTGGGACCCGACCGTCAGCAGCGACCCGGAGGACGCTGACTTTTCGTTCAGCTTCGCGGGGACGGCATTCTTCGTCATCGGCCTGCACCCGCAAAGCTCGCGCCACGCCCGGCGATTCCCGTGGCCGACGCTCGTCTTCAACGCGCACGACCAATTCGAGCGACTGCGTGAGCAGAACTTATTCGACCGCATGCGTGAAACAATACGCGCGCGTGACCTCAAGCTTCAGGGCACGCTCAACCCTAATCTCAGCGACTACGGCGAGCACAGCGAAGCACGCCAGTATTCGGGGCGCGCTGTCGAAGAAGAGTGGCGGTGTCCGTTTCGCGCGCGCCCGAACGCGGCGAAAGAGCGCGCGGCGGAAGACGTGTCATCCTAAAACCTTGCCACCTTCACCGCGCTCCATACTATTTCGCTGCCCGCTTCGACCCGTGCAGCGCCATCAACTGCCATCAATCAAATGCCCGTGGGGTTAAAACTAACATATGACAATCCGCCATCATCTCGAACCGCAAACCGGCGTCGGCTTCTTAATGGGGCGCGGACAAATGCTGAAAATTATTGACCCGCAGGGCGAGCAGGTGTCCGACCTGACGGCCTTCGCGCAAGATGATAAATCCGAATGGCTCTCCTCCGGGCGCACGATTGATTACGCCAACACTATTTACCTGACCACCGGACATCAGCTCTACTCGAACCGCAGCCGCCCGATGTTTTCCATCGTCGAGGACACGGTGGGGCGACACGATTTCCTGCTCACCCCGTGCAGCCCCGACACTTTCAAACTTCTCTACGACCATCACGAATACCACCCGAGTTGTTTCGAGAACCTGACGAAGAATTTGGCGACTTTTGGCATCACACCCGACATGATCCCGACAACGTTCAACATCTTCATGAACGTCATCGTGCTTTCATCCGGCGAACTACGCATTGACCCGCCACCCTCACGCGCCGGGGACTATATTCTGCTTCGGGCGGAGATGGATTTGATCGTCGGCGTCACCGCGTGTTCGGCGGAAAAGTCTAACAATTACAGCTTCAAACCGATTGACGTCGAGGTGAGCTGAATTCATTTCCCAGGCGATGAACTTCAAGGGGCAATGTCTAAGGCTTAATCAACATCATCACTCTATGGGAATAAACAACCGGTGCCGGGTGTGGTGGCAATGGGTAAAGAGAGGGGGCGGGCTCCAATGGAGTCCGCCCCCTCTCTGATTGCTTAGCTGTTGCTATGTTTTGAGTGGGACAATTACCTGCGCGCTCGCCCACTCACCGTATTGGAGTAGTCGGAATTACCCGCCGCGTTGAAGGCGCGGAGCCGGTAACGGTAAGTCGCGTTTGCCTTGAGACCCGAGTCGGTGTAGGACGTTACGTTGGCACCGAAGGCCGGGAGTTGCTGGAAGTTAGTGCAGGTCGTGCCCTGGCATCTTTCCAGTTTGAAACCGGTCTCGGTGTCGGCATTGTCCGTCCACGACAGAGTGATCGAGGTGCCGGTCGTCGCTGTGACTGCCAGATTGCTCGGCGCGGCTGGCGGCTGCGGGTCGGCGACTTCGATGTTCACGCCCGCCGAGTTGGTGCTCTCCTTGCCTCGCGAGTCCGTGACGCGGACGGTCGCGCGGTAGTTGCCCGCCCCGTAGGTGTGCGTGATGGTCGGGCTGGACTGCGTGACCGGCGCAGAGCCATCGCCGAAGTTGAAGGTATAGGAGGCGATGGTGTCCGCCGGCGCAGCCGTGTCCATATCGGACGAACCTGAGGCGTCAAGCGTCACCGCCAAAGGAGCATTGCCGCTGGCTGGCGAAGCTGAAAGCGACGCGACGGGCGCGTTATTAGGACGGCAGAAGGCGTTGCCCTTAAGCGTGTAGGTGCCTGTGCCGGTCGAGTCATCGTTGATGAGCAGGACGCCTGAGCTCTGCTGCGTAGCGGCGTTGATGTTGCCGATCACCTCGCCCGTCTGGAGTTCAGGGAAGACCCTACTGCTGGCCGACGTGCTGGTCTTTGTCGGGTTCGAGATTTCGATGATGATCGTGCCGTCGGCTGTAAAGCTGCCCCGGTCGGCACGGCCGTCGGTGACGAGGCTGCGGACGCCGCCCGTGCCCGGCTCGGTGTGGCCGTAGCGGTAGACGGGCGTACCGGGGTTGAGCGTGTCGTCCGTCACCATCGAGACGAACCACTCGGTGGTGGTGCCGTTGCTGTTCGGGCGCGTGAAGTAAACCGTCCAGCGCGACGAGGGCGGCGGCACATTCAGCGGCGCAAAGCTGCCGCCCTTGATCGTGATGTAAAGTTTGTTGCGCGCCGACGCCGGGTCGTAGAGTTCGGCGAAGTGCACGGTGCGGATGTCGCGCTGGGTAGCACCCGTCGTGTTGTCGCCCGCGGCGTCCGTCACGACCGTCACGCCCGGAGTCGTGCAGGGGCTTTGCGTGGCCGGAGCGTCGCCGACGGGGAATGAACCGCAGGAACCGCTCTCGCCGTTCGCGTTGACGGCGGTGACGCGGTAGAAGTACTGCTTCGACGCATCAGCGGTCGCGTCGGCGAAGATGGTCTTGGTGGCCGAGCCGATGAGTCCCTCGACGCCGGCGGAACCTTCCTTGCGGTAAACATTGTAGCCGGTGATGGGTGAACCGCCGTTATCGGGAGCCGACCAACTGAGGTTCACGACATCGCCGTTACGCACGACGCTGTTGACCTGCGGCGCGAGCGGGACGGTCTGATCGGCCGGATCGAACTGCGCGAGCAGGCGCTTGCCGCCGGACTGGCGAACGATGGTCGCAAGGTCGGAGCGCGAGGTGCCGGGCGAGGTGCAGCCGACGCAACCGTCAGCATAAGCGCCCACGATGCGACCCTCGTAGTCCATCTTGAGGTCATTGAAGTCGAGCAGGTTACGGTCTGCGCCGCAGGTCGTCCCGCGGGTGCAGATCGAGCCGACCTGGACGGGGTCGTTCGGCGTCGTATCAAGGGTCGTCCACGTCTGGCCGCCGTCGTAAGTCGTGGCGAGGTACATGTGCCACACGCCGCGGAAATTAGCCGTGTCCTGATAGTCGCCGCCGGTCGGGGTGCCGAGGAACATGAAGGCCGCGCGGTCGTCGTCGCCCGCGACTACCTGCGGGAAGACGATGTTGCGGATGCCGAACGGCGTGCCCACGTCAACCGGCGATGACCATGTGCGCCCCTTGTCGTCAGAGGTGGCAATTTTCGGACGCCCGCCCTCGCTGTAGCCAAAGTAGAGGCGACCGGCAGGGCTGCCCGCCGCGTTTTTGACTTCGTCGCCGCGCCCGACGCCGACCGAAGGATCGTTATTGCCGCTATCGCTGCCGGGGATGGTGCGGATGGCGAAGGTTGTGCCCTCGTCCTCGGAGACGGCAAACCCTTGCGAGCCGCCATTCTCAACACCGGCCGCTCCGGGAGTGCAACCTTTGTTCGGGACATAGACCGTGCCGTCGGGCCCGACCGTGACGTGGCCGTGCAGACCGCCGCACTGTGCCAAGTTGTACATGGGCACCGCCGCGCCGAAGGTCAAACCCCCGTCACGGCTGATGCCGAGCTGGGCGATGGCGATGTCCTGAGACGCGTAGTAGACGGCGCTCGGGTAACCTGTCGTGCTGCCAAGCAGTCCGGGCACGAAAGGTCCGACGCCGATAGTCTGGTGGTCAACACCGGGGTTAATCGGCGCTCCCTGGCTCGGTGTCCAGTCGCCGAGCGCTTGGCCGTCCTTGCCGCCGTCGTTATCTGTGAAGGCGAGGAAGCTCGTTTTCGGCCCGAGCTGCGAGACGAAGGTGCGGCCGTAGCCGTCCTTGTCGGATTCGAGGATCGGGTCAAGTGTGACGATACCGTTCGTCGGCGCGGTCACATCCTCCCACTTCGCCTTGGCGGGCGAGGCGCAGTCGTCGAAACTGACGCGCAGGGACTGAAGGCTGGCGACGAACATGTAACGGCCGCCGGGATATTCTGCCGTGGGCTTGCCGAAGCCGACGGACGGCTCACCGGCGCTCTGTCCGAGTCCGCTGCCCGCGGGCGGGTTGTAGGTCTCGAAGCGCGGGCCGCTGCCGCCCGTACCGACCGTGCCTCCGCCTGACGGGGCCGGCGGCCTCTCTTCGAGCGTGATCGTTGCGTTGTAGGTGCCGCCATGAACGAGGAATGGAACCACCTGTACGTTGTACAAACCCGATCTCGCCGCGCCGACGACCGTCTCAGGTATGCCGGGGCTGTTGCCCGAGCTGCCGATGTTCGAGACGTTGAGGTCGTAATCCTCGACGGGGCTGGTCCAAGAGATGTTAATCCTGATCTGATGCGTATCCTCGTAGGCGGCCGGCACGTCAACCGTCAGCGCGTAGTTGTCGCACGGCAGATCGACGCAGTTCAGTTCGGCTGTGCCCGACGGGTTGGAAATCAAGTTCGGCCCGCCCGTAAAGGTGAGCCTCGGATTGGCGGCGGAAAGCGTCCCGCTCCCGGGGTTGGCGGCGAAACCTACCAGACCCAGACCCAGGGCGACCAGCATGCAGACCGCCGATGATATTAAAACTCTCGTCCGTAGACGTATTGTTGATAACTGTTGGATTCTGCTTCGATTTTTCTTTAACACGAGGGCTCTCCTGTTTTAAATTTGAATTTGTTTGACAAAGTCTCGTAGGGGTTTGTACAGCCTGCTTCGAACTGCCCCGGCCTATCCGTCGGCCGCTTTTAATCTTCCGGCTGCACGAGAAACAGTTTCGCTCAAGATGGTTGAGGAAAACTTGAGGTGTGGCTCAGCCTCAATGGTAAGAATTCACATTGCAGCCTCTTCGTCAGAGTTGAGCGTATGAATATCAGACAGGCTAATTCCTGCACGCCCTCTGAAAAGGTTGAAAACCCTCAATCTGTGACCGGGTTGGGATGGATTTGCGAAGAGTAGGCGACTATCGGGGAGGAATTCTTCTTGAGCAGAATAAATTTTGTGTTGTTAGAAAAATTCTACGCACGCAGAAAAAATTGGAATGCGAGAAATTATCTAACGCGGAGCGACAGACACTCTCTTGCCGGCGGCAGTTCTTGACAGGACACAAGAAGCTGGGGGCGCCCTCGGCCGGATGGATGAAGGTGGGGCGTTGAACGGGCTGCAAACGGGCGGGTCAGTTCGCCCGTTCTATCGAGTAGTATTGAAGGTACTGCGGATGGCGGCCCCAGGCTACGATATTTATCTTCGGGTTCTTGCCCGCCGCCGGGAGTTCCCACTCATAGCGGTAATTGTTTTTAGCGGGCTCAATCGTTTTCTTCCGTGCTTTGTTGAGTTCCGCCACACGGCTGTAAGACATGCGCTCGCGCTTGGCATCCACATGGGCCACTGCCGTCACGAAATGCACGAGTTTCGCCTTGTCGAACTGAATAACGAGATGCGAAAAGTACGGGTCACGCACCTCCCAGACCTCATGCCGTTTCCTCTCTTCTCTCTGAAAGCGACCAATTTTTTGCAACCGGGTGCGCGCCGCCTCCGCGCTCATGCCGATCCTGATGCCCAGTATATCGCGCGCCGGTTCCGGCGGAGCCACCGCGCCGCCCGCGTAAACGCTTGAAATAAACAGGTATGAGAAAAGAAAGCCCTTGACCAAATTTTTCAAGATGGAACTCCTTACCGATAGATTACATTCGCGCCCGGACTGATTCAGACCCGGCAGTACATAGAAGGGGAGTGCCTCAATCAGTCAAGCTCGCATTCTGCAAACCGCCCCCGTCACGTTATGAATAATATGTCCATAACTGACTACGTTGATTCTTTCGGCAGGTCTTATTTAATCCAAATCAACGGCTAACGCAAGCACACGCAAATGTTCGAGTGCTGGCTTACATCATCAGCACACGCTACTTTGTCGTCCGCGGCAGATGACTCAACCGCGCGGCTTCATCCATCGTCGCGAAACCGGCTCAAGGCAGTAAAAAAATTTTGAGGCACGGCGGCACCGGCATCGGCGGCGAGATTTCGGGCAACGTCCGCAACGTCTTCGTCGAGAACTGCCGCATGGACAGCCCAAACCTCGACCGTGTGCTGCGCTTCAAATCGAACGCTCTGGGCGGCGGCGTGCTGGAGAACGTCTTCCTGCGCAACGTTCAGATCGGGCGCGTTGCCGAGGCCGTGCTGACCATCGACTTTCTTGAGGTCGGCCTGTCAGAGGCTCGCGAGTTCGTTAATCCTCGCGCGCAACGATTGCGTGAGCAGTTTGATGTCTTCGGGGCCGTAGTTGGCGGCGCGGAAGGCGTCCTCTAGTTGCTTGTCCGAGAGTTTCGACAACAGCCCGCCGACCCATTTCGCATCCTCGACCGTGATGTCCTTAAACAGTCCCGTGTTCTTGCCGTCGTAGCTGAAAGCGACTTTACCGCCCTCCACCTTCTCGACGAACTTCGATTTGGCAAAATCTTTAGGCTCGTTGCGGTTGTGTGTGATGAAGTTGCCGGTCTTGCCGAACGTCGCGCCGAGGTCGCTGATGATGTAATGCAACTCGTCCTGCCCAGACTCGCCGCCGGACACTGAGATGATCTTATTGTTAGCGTCTTTCAAGTCCCAGTTATTGATTAGTCCCATGATCACGATCAGACCTTTGAACTCTTTGGTATTGGCGAACGGGTTGTTTGCCCAACCCCACTCGATGTGCCGCTTGACGTTCTCCGGCCGCGCCTCGAACCTGACGTTGGCGAACCCTTTGCCCTCGCACCTGTCCACCTCTTTGCGTGGATCGGGCGCGCCCGTTATCTGAACGCAAGGCACGAGATAATTGGTCTCGCCCACGTAACCGACCGCCCAGACGAGTCTCGCGGCTACCGTCTCGGGCTGCGCCTCCTTGCCGAGCTTCGCCACCCAGATTTTGCCCGCGCCGTCGCGCACGCGGAACTTCGGCGAGTATCCGCCCGTCTCTTCCTCGATGAAGGTGACGCTCGTGAGGTTGGGCTTCATCCCCTCGCCACCGGGGCCGAGCAGGAGGTCGCGCGCGGCGATGTCGCCCGGCTCACGCCACAGCACGGGTGTCCCCGCCGGAACATCTTTCTGTTTGTCTGTTTTAGCTTCCTGAGCCGGCGTGGGTTTGGTTTCTTGAGCGGGTGTAGGTTTCGCTTCTTGGGCTGGAGCGGCGACGGGTAAAACGCCGAGAGCGAGTAGTAAGATCAGCGTTGCCAGTGAACGACTGTTTTGTAATATCATTTTTTCAACCTGCCAGCTTTCCGTTGTCGAAAATTAAGATACCGGTCGGAGATTAGAATGGCTCTCCCTCAAGTGACATTCAGACCCCGACCGGCATTTCTACAGATGGCACTTTCGAAGGGGCGGTCGCTATTACGCGCCGCCCTGCTATGTTCGTCTGGAAGTACTCTCTCCCAAAAGTCTCACATGAAAACTTCTCTCCGAGCGATCATCTTTATTTGCAAGAGGCATACCACACCCCCTTATCCCAATTCTGACAGGAAAATAGAGATCGGCAGGCATTAACTCGATGTACGGATCGGTATCAAAAGTGCAGACACTGATTAAATATCGTCCATTAATTGTGAAAATTGCGATTTTACTCGGAGAGTACAGTAGGCCGTCGTATTTTCACGAAGTGCAGACACAGGTTAGCACTCTGACTCCAAGGTTCACCCGTGAAACTCTCCCGAAGTTTACCCTTATCCCTTTAGGGTTAAGCGCTTCTTTAGCCTCTGTGCGTCCACGGGCTTTCATGACTTGATGAGGTAAGTTTGAGTTTCGTGAGGCGGGGTCTGAGAGGAGCCTGAGTCGCGGTGCTAAATTGATGGCGAGCAGGTCATGCGCCCACAAGTGAGGCGGTGGAATGTAACGCGTCGGGCTGAAAGGCGGTCTTTGAAAGGCGTCCCAGAGAAAGTGCTTCCGCGGCGTCTCTGTCCAGCGGCAGAGAGAAGTAATACCCCTGCCCGAACTCACACCCGAGGGCTTTGAGTTGTTCGTTCTGCTGCTCTGTTTCCACGCCTTCGGCAATCACATCCATGCCGAGGTTCTGCCCGAGTTGCATGATCGTCCGCACGATCTCGGCAGTCCCGTCACTCTCAGTGATGCGGCTGATGAATGAACGGTCGATCTTCAGTGTGTTGACGGGGAAGCGTTGTAGATAACTCAGGCTGGAATAGCCCGTGCCGAAATCGTCGATGCTCAATTCCACGCCGAGTGCCTGTAATCGTTCGAGCGTGCGGGTCGCCGTCTCAATATTTTCCATGACCACGCTTTCTGTAATCTCCAACTTCAAGCTGCGCGCGTCGAGACCCGTCTCGCGCAAAACCCCTTGAATTTGTTCGAGCAGATCGGGTTGCAAGAACTGTTTGCAGGAGAGGTTGACGCTGATCTGTAGAGGCTTGTTCTGCGGGGACAACTTTTGCCAACGGCTCATCTGCCGGCAGGCTTCTTCGAGCACCCACTTGCCGAGTTGAATAATGATCCCCGTCTCTTCCGCGATGGGAATGAAGTCTATGGGCGGCAGGATGCCGCGCTGCGGGTGTCGCCAGCGCACGAGCGCCTCGAACCCTCTCAGGGAGCCGGCGCCGAGCGAGACGATTGACTGGTATTGGAGGAATATCTCCCCCCTCTCGACGGCCCGCCGCAGGTCTCTCTCCAACTCCAACCTGTCCATGGCGCGGGCGTGCATCGCCTGATTGAACACCGCGTGGCGCGCCTTGCCGAGTTGCTTGGCGCGGTACATCGCCGTGTCCGCATCGCGCAGGATGTCGTCAGGCAGTTGATAGCCTGTCGTGCTCATGGCGATGCCGATGCTCACTGTAGTGAATTCCTCGTGCCCGCCCATGTTGAAGGGCAACGCCAACTCCACCTGAAGCCGTTCGGCCACCCTTTCGGCCTCGTCAACGCCCCCGAGGTCGTCGAGCAGGACGCTGAATTCATCCCCGCCGAGTCGCGACACCGTGTCGCCGGGTCGGATGGTCGCCTCCAGCCGCCGCGCGATCTCGATGAGCAATTGATCGCCGGCCGTGTGGCCGAGGCTGTCGTTAATGACTTTGAAACGGTCGAGGTCTAGGAAGAGGACGGCGAACTGGTAAGACTCGTTCCTCTCGGCACGACCGAGCGCGAGCTTCAAGTGATCCATGAACAGGGCACGATTCGCCAGACCCGTCAGCCCGTCGTGGAAGGCGTTGTGGAGAAGCTGTTCTTCGACCTGCCGACGCTCGGCCACTTCATTCTCAAGTTTCCGGTTCGTGGCCGCGAGTTGTTCCGTGCGCTCGGAAACGCGATGTTCCAACCCCTCGTTCAGCCTTTCGCTCTCGGCCGTCCGCTCCGCGATGTCACACATCTCGCTCATGCTTCGCTTGATGGCGATCAAGAGGAATGTATCTTCGAAGAGTACCCACCCCGCGTGTTCCAGCCAACGCCAGTTGCTCACGGTGAGCACGCCGTAGACAGACTCAGGCCAGAACATCCCGCGCAGGAAATGGTCGGCGGCCACGACCACGGTAGCCGGGACGAGCACGCGCCAATCCCTGTAGAAGGAGAGAAAAGCCAGCGATCCGAAGACGTGAAAATGCGTCTCGATCCGCCCCCCCGTAAAGTGTATGAGGAGCGATGACATCAACGCCTGACCCACCGCGATGATGTAACGCGTCGAAGCTTCCCCTGGTCGTGTTAATGCGAGGGCAATCGGAAAGAGGCTGACGACACCTCCCAAAAACAACGCAGCCCAGACGTGTATGTGAGTCTGACTATCCGGCCCCGCCCAAGTCTTCGGTGAGAGCCACAGGGCTGCCGCGACGGCGGCGACCCACTGGATCGCCATCAGCACGGCGAACATGCGATCAGTGCGTTTGCAGATGGACTGCTGATGTTGTGAAAAGAGGCTTTTCACTCGCCGCTGAAGGGATTCATCGGCATACCAATTAGTGGTTATCCTTTTCATGGCCGACCCCCTCTCCTGTCGTGCATTCAGTCTGGGCGAAGAGCGGGCAGCCGAAGACAGGCGTGTCTCTCCGCCCCGTCTCACCGTTCGTGACGAGCGAGACAATCGCCGCCCGCCCCGCATTGTCTCCCGAGTGCCCACGCGCGCTCGTGATTCCGCCTCTAAACATCAGCCCACCTTGCGCGCCGTAGAGCATGGTCTGCCCGGAGGTTGCCGCGTGGAAACGATTGGCCTCGACTCCGCCGTCGTCGCGCACGACGTGCACGCCGGGGATCGCCGCGGCGCTCGTCAACAGATCGGTTTGCTCCCACCCGTCGGAGAAGTTCGGCGGCTTGACGAAGAGCACGTAAGCAGTGATCCGGCCACGCGCCTGTGTCATGAGTCGCGCCAGTTCGCCGATGCTCGCGCGCGTGCACGGGCAGTGCGGGTGAGCCAGCATGACGAGCGTTGCGCGATCCTCGACTCGCTTGAGGCGCGTTTCGGCAGGCCAACGCTCCGGGGCGGCTGCGGCCACGCCCGGATTGATTTCATAGATTTTGAGGAACCACATTCCCGCGCCGATCACCGACAACCACAGCACGCCCGTGGCAAACAGCAAAAGCCTGTTCTTTTTGAAGTTCGTCAAGAATGATCCCTAATAGGAGTCTTGGTGTGTTTTAAGAGAGCTTGTCAGAAGTTAAGAGAGTGGGGCGGAAGCCTAAGGCTGCGAAATACCGGAGCGCGTAGCAGCTTGACCGAAGGCACTGACGACTGTCGAGCAATGTGACCGGATATATTGACCGGAGAGAGAATATTCGCGCTGTCGAATGCTCCCGCAGCTATTCTTAGCAAAGCTTGTACCAGCAATAACTTGATCGGAGGGTGTCGGGCTGAATCCGGTGAGCATTCGTCGTCAACCCGTCACCGGGTTGTGAGATTTAAGTGCGCCGTTTGCTAGGCGGCCGGGTAGAGGATGTTGCGTGGTCAGGTGGATAAGTGAAACCTTCTGTCGATTGGCCGCTCCAAACCTATCCTGTGCGAAGCCCGTGCTCTTTGCGTTGACTCATCCTTCATGGATGACAGGATACTCACACGCCTCAACGGCTCAAACGGCCTCGCCGCACCCTGCGTTTATGCGGCGTACCGGGGAGGGGATTACGGTTGCCGTTTTTGACGCTCCGTTTGCTCGGGCGGCGCGGAGCAGGTTTTGAGGATGTGTCGCGGCGCGTCTTCGAGCCGTTCAGGATGCCCGCGTCTGGATTGAAAGGAGGAGTGGGTAAGGGAAGTCTGCCGATCCTGCGTCCCTGTTGTACGCCGCGCGCCGTCACCACCTGCCCACGCGCCGGGAGAACCGAGGCTTGAGAGAAGAAGAGCATGATGACGCATGCCGTAACAATCTTTGTTTGATGTGAAATCAACGTCTGACTCTCCTTATATTCACACCTCCTTCGCGGCGTGACGTTAAACTTTGTGGAAGCCGCAGGGGAGTTTTCGACTGATGCTGTGCGCCCCGGCTCAAGCGAGGTTCGCGAGTTCGTTAATTCTCGACCTGACGGCGCTCGTAAGCAGCCGCACCACGTCGGGCGTATAGTTGGCCGCGCGGAAGGCGTCCTCGATCTGCCTGTCCGAGAGGCGCGCGAGGATTTCACCGAGCCACTTCGCGTCGGAGACACTGATGCCGCGCATGAGACCGCTGTTCTTACCACTGAAGTGGAAACGGACGTGGCCGCCCTCAACCGCCTCGATGAATTTGTCCGAGACGTAGTCGCCCGGCTCGTTGCGGCTGCCCTTGATCTGTCTGAGCAACGCCATCGGTGAATTCTGGCTGCCCGTCTTACCGAAGGTCGCCCCCAGATCGCTGACGACGTGATGTAGTTCACCCTTCATGTAGAGCACCTGATTGTTGGAATCTTTGAGATCCCAGTTCTCGATGAGAGCCATCAGGATTTTGAGGCCGTGGAACTCGCGCGTCCCCACGAACGGGTTTCGCTCCCACCTCCATTCACCCGCCCGCTCCACGCCCTCCGGCCGCGCCTCGAACCGCACGTTCTCGAACGTGCCTTTGCCGGGGATGGTGGCGCTCGGAGCAAGATGGGTGATCTCCGTCACGTAGCCGGCAGCCCAGAGGAGCCGGTTGGCGACCGTCTCCGGTTGCGCCTCTTTGCCGATCTTGGCGACCCACACACGCCCCTTGCCGTCGCGCACGCGATACTTCTTCGAGTAGCCGCCCTTCTGCTCTTCGATGAAGGTGAGACTCGAAAGCTCCGGCTTCATCTCCTCGCCGCCCGGGCCTGCAAGAAGGTCGAGTGTGGAAATGTCACCCGGGTCGCGCCACAACACGGGCGTTCCCGTCGGGGCTTCTTTCTTCTTTTTCTTCTCGCTCTGGGAGGCGTGCGCCGGGAGCGTGAGACTTACGAGCAACGTGAGCAGTAATGCGAGTGATAGATAAACTCTTCCTTGTGGCATATCTCTACCCCTGTTTGCCATCCGGCTAAATTTGACTTTCGAAGCCCGGGATGATCTCGGACGCGTGAATTGTTTGATTCGCTCGCGCGACGCTGCGGACGTAGCCTTCGGCGGTCGCCTCGTCATGGTGCGCGGCGGTGAAGGCATCGCGTCCGTTGTGCGTCCGCGAGTTGCGAGAGTCATAACTCCCTCTCGCGACTTTTCCCGCCCGCCCGCGCGAGGGTTTCTTTACTCAAACGGGACTCGATGCCGTCTGCGCTTATGCGTGCGGTGTGCCACGGCGGGAAAATTAAGCCCGTGCTGCGGCTAAAAGAATTAAATACACAGACTTATCGTATTATCGCCGCGAACACGAACGTCTGCGGAGGTGGCTTTGCCGCATCATCCGAGTACATATCTTCCTCAGAAGTAAGACATTTCGGCCCCTCGCGATTCCGTTTGCTTATCGTTGTTTTCCCAACGCCCACCCGGCCGTTTAACTGCTTATCGCTCAAATACCTTAACCGGGGCCCGGTCTGAATGTTCTACAAGCGTGCGTTTCCGTATGCGGGAACGCGCCGCCGCGAAATTCTTTATTCCCGCATTCGCTGTAATTGCAGGCGTTAACCTGCGGGAGAGGGCTGAGTGTGAGCCGTTAGGCGGTTGGCATCTTGTTTGCAGCATGTTTAGCCGATGAGAAAGAAATTAAAAGCACTTGCCGGACTTTCGGCCATTGTGACAATCCTGTTTTGCCTCGCGCACACCCCGACTTCATTTATTACCATCCCGACGTACGCCCGGACGCAAGATACACAGGTCACGCCTGCAACCGCCGTCAAGCCGCCGGCCTCCACCTTCGAGAAGAAAGTGAAGGAGTATGCCGACCTGCGCGAGCGGCTGGAGAACACTCTGCCGAAGCTCTCCAAAGAGGCGACCCCCGAGGAGATCGAAGCGCACAAGAGATCATTTCAGGGGATAGTGAAGGCGGCCAGGGTCTCCGCGAAACGCGGCGACGTTTTAAGTCTGCGGGATGCCTCCCTTATCCGCGCGACGATCAAAAAAGAGTTTAAGGGGAAGGAACGCGTCGAGTTGCGTAAGACCGTGATGGAGGCGGCGACGCGAGGCGTGCCCCTGCGCGTTAACTCCACCTACCCGGAGAGCAAAGAGTTGGTGGAGATGCCTCCGACGCTCCTGCTCAAGCTGCCGCAACTGCCGAAGCAGGTGAGATACCGCTTCGTCGGCCGCAACTTGCTGCTCGTCGATAGAGAGAACGGCTTGATCATCGACTACATGACGAACGCTCTTCCGTAACAAAGCGAAAGAAGTTAGAAGTATGAAACGTATCACGGCTTCGATATTGACGGCCGCCGTCTTAGCCTTCGGCGGGTTAGTGTCGGACGCCATCGGCCAAAGCTACTCTTCCGCGAACCAAAACGAGCGCGTCGTCTCGCCCGTCAAACTCACGCTGCCGGTCGAAGACGGCTCGGTGCGCTTCCTCGTGACCGGCGATACGGGCACGGGCAGCAAGGGACAACATCAACTGGCCGAAGTGATGCTGCGGCACCACGAGGCATTCCCATACGAGTTCGTGCTGATGCTCGGCGACAACATGTACGGCGGCGAGAAGCCCGCGGACTTCAAGACGAAGTTTGAGAACGTGTATCACGAACTGCTCGGGCGGAAGGTCACGTTCTACGCCACGCTCGGCAACCACGACGAGTCGAACCAGCGCTTCTACGGCCACTTCAACATGAAGGGTGAAGAGTTCTTTCGTTTCAAGCGCGGGGGCGTCGCCTTCTATTCGCTGAACAGCAATTACATGGACAAGCGGCAGTTGAAGTGGCTGGAGGACGAACTCGAGAAGGACGACTCCGAGTGGAAGATCACCTTCTTCCATCACCCACCTTACTCTTCCGGCGGCAGTCACGGCTCCTCGACGGGGTTGCGTCAGGTCGTGGAGCCGATCTTTTTGAAGCACGGTGTGAACGTGGTGCTCGCCGGGCACGAGCATTTCTACGAGCGCATCAAGCCGCAGAAGGGCATCTACTACTTCATCTCCGGCGCGGGCGGAAAGTTGCGGAAAGGCGATGTTAAGAAGAACTCGCCGCTGACGCAGAAGGCATTCGATCAAGACATGTCCTTCATGCTCGTCGAGATCGTCAAAGACCAGATGCACTTTCAGGTCATCTCGCGCACCGGCGAGACTGTAGACTCCGGCGTCTTGATGAACCAGAAAAAGAAAGGTGCGACAGACTCGAAGTGAAAAGAAGATGACGCGCGCGTTGGCGCACGGCGCGCCCTGATACGGTTGCCGTTCTTTGTTTTCTCAGGAGGCAGGTTGTCCTCTGCGGCGGGACTCGGACAAAAGCCCTTCGGGCGAATGAGGTGATGGACATGAACAGACGGTGGGACTCGACGCCGGGCGACGAAGAAACGAAAGTTGTTGCCCCACGCTTCGACGAAAGGGAGTCGGCGACGGCGCGCCCGGTCGTGCCCATCGATCTGCCCGAGGGCGCGGCTGACGGCAGGCGTAGTAAAGTGCGCCCGTCTTTAAGAGCCCTCTCCCCGTATCTGATCCTAGCGTGGGCGGTGTGTGCCACTCTGGCGGCCGGGGTCTTCGCGATCTACCGGAACCGTGAAACGAGCGCGCCGCAGGTCGCAGCCCCGCAGCCCTCCCCTGAGACAACCGTAAGCAAAGCGCCGGCTGGCCCGCAGCCTGCCGCGCGGCGCGACGTTCCGGTCGCGCCGACACGGAGGGCAGGCATCACCGAGGTGCGGAGCCTGTTGCCTTCGCGGGAAGAGCCCGACTGGCAGGACGGCGAAGAGGGGAAACGTGACGACCTTGATGAGGAAGAACTCGCCGAGCGTGCGCGCAAAGAGGAGAAACGGAGACGTAAAGAGGAAAAGAAGCGACGCGAGGAGGCCGAAGAAGACGCAGAGCGCGCTCTGAAAGAGGCTCGTAAGAAGGCGGAACGCCTGCGCGACAAACAGAAGGACGAGGGTCGCAAGTCGCGTCTCGTCGGGGTCATCACTAATAAGTCCGGCACCTGATCGCGAATGCTACTTAGCATCTTATCGTCCTCCGCGCGCCTGCCGCTAGAGACGATGTTTCTGATTAGCCCGGTCTTGGTCGGCGTCGCGGCGAAGATGAGACGCAGCGGACGCAGGAACCAAAACGGCGTGTAGTTCAAAGCCGGCGGCGTTTTGTTAATTGGGGCGTAAGATGATTCTCATGAATAACGATCCTGAGTCGTTGGAACTGGCGATTGAGGCAACTACGACTGACGACCTGCTGCGCATCATCGGCATTGACCGCCCGCGCTACGGCGAAACGCTCATCGCCGCCGCCGAAGAGGAGTTGAACAGGCGCGGACATGCCACCGACGAGCAGGAACGCCCCTTAGACAGCTAGTGACAGACAGGTAGTGACGACCGCGCCGTTCGGCACCCGGCACGATTTACACCACAGGGGAAGCGGCATGACTTCGTGAACAGCCCTGCGGATCGTCTATCTAACATTTTGGGGTTCTTCTTTGAAGTGCTAAAATTTTGGTATCAATTTTCTAAAACAGAATAGGCCGTCGAAGGCTAACGGAGCCTGTGAGAACAACGGCCGTAGGGAACAGTCAATGAAATGGAATGGCGAGATGTGGTTCCCGAAATATAGTTAACGAGGGGTGAGTTATGCGTAGAAATTTACGAGACCACTGTTTGCGAGCTCGTACCGTTGCGCTCTTTCTGATCATGACGCTCGGCGTGGGGACGCTCTGGCTGCTGCAACCGCTTCGTCCCAACGTGTTGGCGTCTTTTGCCGTCGAACCCGGCGCGCCCGTGACGGCATTCCATGGTGGCGCCTTCGAAGCCTCTGGAGTCGTCCACGTCCCCGGCGCGGACGGCGTGCTCTTCGTTGACGACGGGAGGCCCGACGAAATCTTCTGGATGCGACTCGACGCAGACCGTAACCAGATGGGGGCGATCACAGCGATCAAACTCGGCGCGAGCGTTATCGATCCTGAAGGCATCACCACCGACGGCTCGCATTTCTACGTCGTCGGATCGCAGTCCAAATCGGAGAGCGTTGACGGAGTCGGCCTCGTGCGCTTCAGGTTCGACGCCGGTCGGCAGCGCATCGAGGGCGTCGAGTCCATCTTCGGGTTAAAGAATTTCCTCGCCGAGAATGTGGCCGAACTGCACGGGATGGGCGACAGGAAGTACAAGGACGGCGGCATCAACGTCGAAGGCATCGCGTGGGATTCGCGCGGCGGAAGATTACTGCTGGGACTGCGCTCGCCTGTTGTGGATGGTCACGCGCTCGTCGTGCCAGTGCGACTGCGCGATCCGGACGGTTCGTTCTCCGTCGACAACTTGAAAGTTGATGGGGCACAGGCGATCAGGTTGCCGCTCGACGGAGCGGGCATCAGGAGCATCGAGTACGACGAGCGGCTGAAGGCGTTCCGCATCCTCAGCGGCGCGGCGGCCGACAGTGAGAAGGCAGACTTCAAACTCTGGGAATGGGACGGCGACGCCGCCCGCCCTGTTCTCCGTCAAGCGGTCGCGTTCGATAGCAGGTTGAAGCCAGAAGGCGTCACACGCGTCACATCGGTCGGCCGGGATTACACCCTCGTCGTCTTCGATACGAGCGGGTACACGACGGTTGATTGAGGGCGACAACAAACTACTATGTTGCACCCATAAAAGTACGGGAGACCGACTCTCAATAAATCTAACAGCAATTTGCAAATGGATGCGACTCGTCTGTGATTATTGTAGCGGGCAGGGCCTGTCCCTGCCCGCTCGCTTTCGTAGCCACGCGGGCAGGGACCAGCCCGGCCCCTCCAATGATTTCTTCATCGCACTCAATGGCAAACCGCTATAGATAGAAGCTGCCTTCGTTCTCATCCACCTCCTCGAAATGTTCGTTCTTTCAGCTATTCTACAGGCGTCAAAAAACTGTAGTTTCCTGACACCTCGTATCCAGCAGTGAAAACATCATAAAATACTGTGGGTTTTATACTCGTTCCCACAGAGTTTTTTGACACCCTGTTTATAACCACATGATAAGAGTTGGAATCTACGCCTGCGTTTCCACCCATGACCAGCAAACCTTGCCGCTGCAACTCAAAGCTATGCGGCAGTACGTCCGCCAGCGGAAGTGGAAACTTGTAGAAGAAGTCGAAGAGGTCGGCTCCGGCTCGAACCAACGACCCAGACGCGAAGAGTTGATGAAGGCTGCACGCCGGCGAGAGGTGGATGCTATCGTCGTCTGGAAGCTCGACCGCTGGGGCAGATCACTTCCTGACTTGATTAGCAGTCTATCTGAATTGCGCGATCTCGGCATCGCCTTCGTCTCACTGACTGAGGCTCCCGACTTCACCACGTCGGCGGGGCGAGCCATGATCGGGATGCTCTCCGTTTTCGCGGAGTTTGAGCGGGACATGATTAGGGAGCGGGTGAAGGCCGGGATAGCACAGGCACGGGAGGAAGGAAAGCCACACGGCGGGCCGCGTACTGCTGCGGCGAAAGCCTCAGAGGTCAAGCGGCTTTACAAGAAGGGATGGAACAAGTCGAGTATCGCGCGCGAGCTAGGAATCAGCCGTGGGTCAGTGATTGGGATGCTCAAGTAAGAGGACAATTCAGTCATAACGTCCCATTGGAAATTACAATTCGCAAAGTCTTATGGTGATAGAAGTATTGGTCAAAACATATCTTCTGACCAATTCGGGTTTGGTGGACTATTCAGGCTCTTTTGGTCTCCTGACCTTCTCGACTGACGAAGCACAGAACTGTTATCATTACACCCTCTATCGGTAGTGTCGGCAGTGTTCTTACGGGCTATACTCCCGAACGACTTTGTTGCATAAAAGAGGATGAGCGAAGCTGACCCTCCATCTGAACCTACCTTACGCCGCGACCTTGTAGCTGTCGGGCATTCCCTCGTGCGTCATCCGGTTCAAGGCCGCGCATCG
>JAIVJZ010000017.1 GCA_020199775.1 Acidobacteriota bacterium | reverse complement strand
CCGAGCAGGTGGTGGAGAAATAACGTTTTTCAGCATTCAGCTTAACTGGTGCTATCGAAGCCGGCTCCCAAACTCAGGCACAATGACTCGCTGTTCGCTACCTGCTCGGATTTAGTCACTCCCAATTTCTTCACGAAATCCGAGACATCAAGCGGATGAACTGCATGAAACCAGCGACCGACCCGAGGAGGATTCCCGCCACGATGAGCCACGGGCTTGTCCCCAGCCAGCGATCCAGAGCCCACCCGACCAACAGGCACGACACGATGGACAACGCCAAAGACAGCACCGCCCCGTAAACCACGCTGCTCTTGCTGTTGACGTTCTGATCGTCTTGCTTTGCCATAAGCATTAAGTTTCAAGTTTCAGGTTTCAAGTTTCAGGTTTAAGAATCAAGAACCTCAGTCTTGAAACTTGAAACCTGAAACTTGAAACTAACTACCACCTCCCCCGCGTCGCATAGTTCTTCGGCAACTCGTAGAGCAGGGCGCGGCGCGAATGACGCATCGAGTCGTGGATGAAGCAGACGTGCGTACACCAGCAGGTTTTTCCGCCGTCGATGGCGGCGAGTTCCGCCCCGCGGCCGTGGCCGTCCCAGAGCGCGCCGAAATCGTAATCGTAATCCGAGAGCGTGGCGAATTTTTCGCGCAACTCGCAGGCGCGCACGTCGCCGTTGTAATCGACGACGGCCGTCGTCTCGCCCGCCGTGCAGGGGAACGGCCACGCGGTCTGGCGGTCGAAGTTGGCGAGTTGGGTGCGGTAGTGCGTCGTGATCGCGCCGACGTAAGCGATTGATTTGACGAAGCGCGTGGTCGCCTCGTCTTCCGCGAACATGCGCTCGCCGTAACGCTTCGTCAATGCCGAGACGCGGGCGTACATCTCCGGCAGGACTTCGGGCGGCACTTGTTTGATCGTCGCGCCCGCTTTGGTTTCGCCACGGATGAGATTGAAGTAGTGGCCGTCGAGATGGAAGTTTTCCCAGAGGTACGCGGACAGTTGTTCGATCTCCGTGTAGTTCTCCGCGCAGACGACCGTGTTGACGTTGAGGCGAAAACGCTCCCCGTGCTTTTCTTTCAGAGGGTAGAGCGCGCTGATGCAATCGAGTGTCTTCTCCCAGTTGCCGGGCACGCCGCGAATGCGGTCGTGCGTCGCGCCGTAGCCGTCGAGCGCGACGTTGAGGTAGAGATCAATCTTCGGGTTATCGTCGAGGGCGCGCCCGACCGCATCCACGACGTGCGCTTTGATGATGGCGTTGGTCGGGATGATGACGCGGCGCACGCCGTTGTGGCGGACGAAGAGGTTGATGATGTCGCAGAGGTCACGCCGGAGGGTCGGCTCGCCGCCGGAGAGCCAGAGGTGTGTGATGGGCGGCATCGTCCGCGAAACTTTTTCGATCTGCGTAAACGTCATGTCGCCCGGTCGGTTTAGCTCGTCCCAGTAGAAGCAGGTCGCGCATTTGGCGTTGCAGCGCGAGGTGACGAACAGGATCACCGTGCCGAGACGCCGTTCGCGTTCGGTCGAGCGGAGCAACTGAAAAAGTTTGACTGCTTTGTTAGACATGTTCTCTAAGCGCGGCGCGCGGCGTCGCCCCTCGCCGCCGCGTCTTCGGTTCGGATGGCGTCGATGATGACAGTTTCCGACGGCGATTTCAATTCATAGGTGATGCCGCGCCAGCGTATGCGGCGCGAGAGGGCGGCGGCCACCGCGTTGTAGAGAAAGAGCGCGGAGGCGAGCGGCCACAAGCAGAGATGCGCGGCGAGCGTCGGGGCGCGCCGGATTTTTTGCTCCGGCGCGAACGCGAGCGCGACCGCGCGCAGGCGCAAGAGGGCTTTCGCAGAGCCGAGCGCAAAGAGACAGGCGACGAGGGCGAGCGGGGGCGCGTAGGGCAAGCCGCGCGCGAAGCGCGAGAGCGTGAGCGCGATGCCGCCGTAAAAGACCCAGACGAAGAGGAAGTTTGAGACGAGCACGATCCGCCACAGGCGCGGCGCGTAGACGCGTGTGATCTTGAGTTGGCGCGTGGTGAATTCGACGAGCGTGCGCGCGTCGCAAACTTCGTGAGAGGCGATCAGGCAGCGCGGGACGAAGTGAATCGGAAGCCGCGCGTCTTGAAGCGCGCGCGTGAGGGCGAAATCGTCGGACAGCGTGCCGCGCCAACGTTCGGCCATGCGAAGGCGCGTGAAGGTTTCGCGGCGGATCGCGGTCGAACCGCCCCAACAAAAATTCGCGCGCGAGTTTTCGCCGAGCGCGGAAGCAATCGAGGCATTCCAGACGGCGCGCAGGTGCGAGGCCGGATTGCGCGCCGGGATAAACCAGCGATAGCCGGTCGTTGCGCCGACGCTCTCGTCCGCGAGCGGCGCGACGAGCGCGCGCAACCAGTCGCGGCGCGGGCGCGCGTCCGAGTCAACGAAGACGAAAACTTCGCTGCGAGGGTCGGCCGCGCCCACGCCTGCGATGAGGTTATGCACTTTCTGGCCGCTCTCCACTGCCCTGCCCGCCACGACCACCCGCGACTGCGGAGACGGCGCGTGCTCCCAAGTCCGGCGCACCTTTTCGATAACATTCAGCGCGGGGTCGCCGGGGCTGTCAATCACGAAGATGATCTCGAAGGCCGGATAATTCTGGCCGCCTAGCGCGGAGAGGTTTTCGCGTAAATCATGTTCGAGGCCGCGACAGGGGACGACGATGGTGAGGAAGGGCGTGAAGTCCGGCACAGGCGCGGAGAGTTCGCGGCGGAAGTAGCGTAGGTAGCGCGTGCCGCCGCGGAGCGAGACGAGAGCTTGCAGGAGAAGCAGCGCGGCGAAGAAATAAAAGATGCCCATAAAAAGCGTAGGCGATGCTCTCACGAGAACATCGCCCACGGCAAACCGGCACACCGGAAACTCGCCTGCGTTTAACTCACCACTCCGCCGGTTTGGTTTATCTCAACGCGAACGCGCCGGAGGCGGCGTCGGACAACGAAGAGACGAGCGTCTGCGCGAGCTTGATGAACGGCTGCGGGTAGACGCCGATGACGATGACGCCGACGACGGCCACGACCAGCGCGGCGCGCAGCGCGGGCGACAGAGAGAGCGGGCGCGCGTCGGCCACGCCGTCGCCGAGATACATCACGCGGATGAAGCGAACGTAGTAGAAGAAGGAGACGACCGTGTTGAGGATCGCCCAGATGGCGAGCCATAGATACCAATCTTTGCCGTCCGCGGGGTCGGCGGCGCGTTGCAGCAGGCCGCCGAAGAGAAACCACTTGCCGATGAAGCCGCCCGTCAACGGCAGGCCGCCGAGCGAAAGCATGAAAATGGTCATCATCAACGCCATGCCCGGCGCTTTCTGTCCCAACCCCGTGAGATCGTCAACGTTGTCGCCGACGAGGCCGCGTCGGCGCAAGGAGATGATGACGCCGAACGCGCCGATGTTCATCAACGTGTAGACGAACAGGTAGACGACGAGGCCGATGTAGCCGTATTCGTTCGCGGCGATGACGCCGAGCAGCAGGTAGCCCGCGTTGGAGATCGACGAATAGGCGAGCAGCCGTTTCGCGTTCACTTGCGTGACCGCCGCCCAGTTGCCGACCATGATCGTGATGGCGGCGACGAGGCCGAGGAGCGGTGCCCAGTCGGCGCGCATCCCGCCGAGGGCTTCGAGAAAGATGCGCGCGAAGAGCGCGAAACTCGCCGCCTTCGACCCCGTGGAGAGGAAGGCCGTGACGGAGGTGGGCGCGCCCTCGTAAGCGTCGGGAGCCCACATGTGAAACGGCACGGCGGCGATCTTGAAGAACAGACCGGCGGCGAGCGCGATCATGGCGAGCAGCAGCATCGGCCGGAGCGGCAAGCCGCCCGCGAGCGCGCCTTCGAGGGGCGCGCCGCTGAGGATCGAGGTGACGCTCTGCGAGATGTCGCCGAGGTTGGTCGAACCGGCGATGCCGAAAAGGAGCGACATGCCGTAGAGCAGCACGCCGGAGGAGAATGCGCCGAGCAGGAAATACTTCATGCCCGCCTCGTTGGAACGCCGGTCGCGCTTCGTGAACCCGACGAGCACGTAGAACGTCAGAGCCATCAACTCAAGGCTGATGTAGAGCGAGATCAGATCGTAGCCGCAGGCGAGAAACATCATGCCGACGGTGGCGAACAAAATGAGCGCGTAATACTCGCCGCGCTGCTCGCCCTCCACGTCCAGATAGCGCAGGCTGATGGCGACGGTCAGCGCGGCCGCGAGGAGAAAGATGGTCTTGAAGACGAGCCCGAAGCCGTCTATCCGCACCATGCCGTAAAAAGCGTCGAGCGGTAGGTTATCGCGGTTGGTCTGCCAGAGCAGGAAGAGTGAAACGGCGGCCAGCGCGATGCCGGCGAGGGAGAAGTAGGCCGTCCACTTGCGCTCGCGCCGCGGGAGGATGACTTCCAACACGAGCACGACGCACGCGCTGAGGGTCAGGATCAACTCCGGCGCGATCAACTGTAGGTCGCGCACGCTGAACAGGGCGGTGGTGTTGGCTTGAAGCAGCATAAGCAGTAATGAGGAACTAGGAACGATGAACGATGAACTAAAGAAGTCTTGCTTTCCGTTCCGCGTTCATCGTTCCTAGTTCCTCGTTTACCTTTCGACTCTCGCCGTCGTCGGCGTTTGGGGCGTGCCCGGTTGGAACGGGTAGTCCGGCCGCACCTGCCGGACGACGGCGTTGACGGGTCGCTGGATGTACTCGATAAACGGCGTCGGGTAGATGCCGATCCAGAGCGAGAGGGCGACGAGCGGGAGCATGTAAGCCCACTCGCGGCCGTTCATGTCGGGTAAGTTTTCGTTCTTCGGGTTGTCGATGTGGCCGAAGAACATGCGCTGGTAGAGCCAGAGCATGTAGCCCGCGTTCAGGATGATGCCGAGCGCAGCCCACGCCGCCCACCACGGCTGCGCCTCGAACGCGCCGCGCATCGCTAAGAATTCCGAGATGAAGACGCACAGCAGCGGCAATCCTATCGCCGTCATCGTCATCGCGAGAAAGACGGTGGCGTAGCCCGGCATGACGTGCGACAGCCCGCCGAACTCGGAGACTTTGCGCGTGTGCCGCCGCTCGTAGATGATGCCGACTAAGAGGAACAGCGCGGCGGAATAGATGCCGTGGTTGATCATGTGGAGCACCGCGCCGTTCAGTCCGTTCGGGTTCAGGGCGAACAGCCCGAGCATCACGATGCCCATCGAAGAGACGGACGAATAGGCGACCAGTTTTTTCACGTCGCCGTCTTTGATGACGACGAAATACATCGCGGCGAGCGCGCCGTAGATGATGCCGATGATCGCCAGCGTGACCATCACGTGGCGCACGCCGAACGTCGCACCGAAGATGTGGAAGTAACTCAAATCTTTCGCGGCTTCGGGGAACATCGGCAGGTTGAAGCGGAAGAAGCCGTAAGTGCCGAGTTTCAAAAGTATCCCGGCGAGGATGACCGACCCGGCCGTCGGGGCTTCGACGTGCGCGTCCGGCAGCCAAGTGTGAAACGGCCACATCGGCACTTTGATCGCGAAGCCGATGGCGAAGGCGAAGAACAGCAGCACCTGCATCGTGCCCATCGGCAGCGCAGACCCGAGCGCCTGCAAGAACATGATGTTGAACGTGCCGCCCGCGCCCGCCGCCGCGCGCGCGTTGTCGAGCAGCACGCGCGCCTGCGTGCCCGCGCCCGCGATGTTGTCCATGACGGCCGGGGTGATCGCCGCCGTGAGCGTCGCGTCCTGCGTCAGGAAGTACATCTTCAAGACGCCAAGCAGCATGATGACCGAGCCGACGAGCGTGTAGAGGAAGAACTTGATGGCCGCGTAGAGCCTGCGCTCGCCGCCCCAGATGCCGATCAGGAAATACATCGGCACGAGCGAGACCTCGAAGAAGAGGTAGAACAAAAACAAGTCCATCGAGGCGAAGACGCCGACGACCGCCGCCTGCAACAGCAGCAGCAGGACGTAGTATTCCTGCTCGCGCTTCCCGATGTATTCCCACGAAGAGAGCGCGGCGATGATGCCGAGGAGCGTCGTCAAGACGATGAGCAGGACGGCCACGCCGTCCACGCCCATCTGATAGCGCGCGCCGATGATCGGTATCCACTGGAGGTCTTCGATGAACTGCATCCCGCCCGCCGCGCGGTCGTAACCGACGAGCGCGAGCGAGACGAGGAAGACCAGCCCGAACCACGCAGTGGCGAATCGTTTGATCGCCCGCGCGTTCTCCTTTTTGAACACGAACAGGATGATGAGCGCGCCGACGAGCGGCAGCCACGTGATGATCGAGAGCAAGTAAGGGATTTTCATATTGGTCAATTATCTTCCACGCACCAACCCTAAGATGTCGCCGCTGAAAAAGAAGATGACGGCGACGACGAGACCGAGCACCATGACGAGCGCGTAGTTGGCCGTCAGCCCCGTCTGCGCCGCGCGCAGGAGCGGCGACATGAGACGCCCGACGAACCCCGCGACGCCGTTGACCGCGCCGTCAACCACCGTGCGGTCGAAGTTGCCGGTGTACTTGCTGATGCGCCGCGCGAGCCACGCCGAACCGTTGACCGCGCCGTCAATGCCCTTCGCATCGACGGCGTAGATGCCGCGCGCTGCGTCCATCGTGCGCCGCGTAAACAGCAGGCCGTAGAGTTCGTCCACCCAGTATTTGTTGTAGCTCGCGCGGTAGAGCGCGTTCAGCCGAACTGCCCACACTTCCGGCAGGCGCGGGTTCTTCACGTAGAAAAGCCAGCCCAACCCCATGCCGATCCCGGCGGCGACGAGCGAGATGATGATGAACAGCCACTCGGTTAAGAGATGACTGTGCGTCACGCCCTCGACGGCGTGCGCGAGATTGAAGCCGGTGTCGTTGCCGTAAGGCGAGGGCGCGTGGCCTGCGCCCGTGGCGGCGGCATCGTCGTGCGCCGCTCCTTGCGCGGGCGCGGCGTCGGAGTGCGGCGCGGGCGCGGCTTGCGGCGCGGTCGTCGCGGGCTCGCCGTGATTCTGCGCGAACAGGGTCGGTTCGACGTGCGCGTCTGCGCTACGGTTCGACGCATGTTCCGCGCCCGCGCCGTGCGGCGCGTTGAACTGTCTGGTCGAGGGATTCCAGATGACCGGCTCAAGCCAGTTGACGATATTCATGCGGCCGCCGACGTGCGCGCCGCCCGTGAACGCGGGGCTGATGCCGACGAAGCCGCCGACGACCGCCAGCACCGCCAGCACGGCGAGCGGAACCCACATCGCGGGCGGCGACTCGTGCGGGATGTGCGTGCCGTGGCCGTGCGCGCCGGTGTGTACGGCGGCAATCGCGCCGTGGGCGTCCGTGTGCGCGTGCGCCGCCCCGGCGTGCGGCTCGCCGACGTACTCGCCGGGTTCGTGGCGCGGCCGGTCGCCCGCCGATTCGGTGTGCGCGTCGTGCGTCTTGCCCGCGTCGTCGTAGCCGTGCGCGTGCGCTTCGTCGGCCTGACCGCCCGCGGGCACTTCGAGGAAACGCTCTTTGCCCCAGAAGGTCATGGCGACGAGGCGTGTCATGTAGAAGGCGGTCAGGGCAGCGGTGAACGTGCCGACCGCCCAGAGCAGCCAACCGTAAGGGATGAGCGTCGTCGAGGCGGCGTTCCACAAAATTTCGTCCTTCGACCAGAAGCCCGAAAACGGAATGATGCCGCAGATGGCGAGCCAGCCCGCGAGGAACGTCAGGTAAGTCTTCGGCATGTACTTCTTGAGTCCGCCCATGCGCCGCATGTCCTGTTCGTGGTGCATGCCGTGGATGACCGAACCCGCGCCGAGGAACATCAGGGCTTTGAAAAAGGCGTGCGTCATGACGTGGAAGATGCCGATGGCGAACGCGCCCACGCCGCACGCGAGGAACATGAAACCGAGTTGCGAGACGGTCGAGTAGGCGAGGACTTTCTTGATGTCGTTCTGCGTGATGCCGATGGTCGCGGCAAAGAGCGCGGTCAGCGCGCCGACGACGGCCACGACGAGCATCATCGTCTGCGAGTGCTGGAAGATGACGTTCGTGCGCGTCAACATGTACAACCCGGCCGTGACCATCGTCGCCGCGTGGATGAGCGCGGAGACGGGCGTCGGCCCCGCCATCGCGTCCGGCAGCCAGACGTAGAGCGGTATCTGCGCCGACTTGCCGCACGCGCCGACGAAGAGGCCGAGCGCGAGCCATGACATGAGACCGAAGTGTCCGAGCGGTTCAACCGGGTAGCCGGAAGCCTGCGCCATCACCTGCGTGTATTGCGTCGAGCCGAAAGTGGCGATGATGCCGAAGACGGCGAGCGCGAAGCCGAAGTCGCCGACGCGGTTCGTGATGAACGCCTTGCGCGAGGCGTCGCCCGCCTCCTTGCGGTCGAAGTAGTAGCCGATGAGCAGATACGAACACAGCCCCACCCCCTCCCAGCCGACGAACATCATCAGGAAGTTCGACCCCATCACGAGGATGAGCATCATGAACATGAAGAGGCCGAGGTAGGCGAAGAAGCGATAGAATCCGGCGTCGCCGTGCATGTACCCGGTGGCGAAGACGAAGATGCAGAGCCCGACGCCCGTGATAACGAGAATGAAGATCGACGACAGCGGATCGAGTTGATAACTCCACTCCACGTCGAGCAGCGCGCCTTCAGTTTTCGACGGGTCGAAGCTCCCGCCGCTAACCAGCACCGCAGAGCCGGGCGGCAACCCGCGCTCGCGCCCCACGCGCTCCGCTTCTTCGAGGGCTATCTTTGAGGATTGCGCCTGAAATCGCTCGTACTTCCCCTGCGTCAGTTCGGTCGCGCCGCCCGGAATCCACTTGTAGCCGAACGCCCCGTCCTGACTCGTCACGTAAGGCTGCGGCCACTGCGCGTGGCCGCCGAAGCCGTAGGAATACACGGCCGCCACGCCCAGCAGAAACGCCAGCGCGACCGAGCCGACCGCAATCGCGCCGACGAGCCTTTCCGAGAAGCGCAGGCGACGGCCGAGCAACCCGTTGACAATAGCCCCTGCGAGCGGCAAAAGCGGAATGAGCCAGATGAGTCTGTGCATAAGATTCGGTTTCGAGTTTCAGGCTTCGAGTTTCAGGTCTGAGGTTCTTTGTTTCTTAACTTGAAACCTGCGACCTGAAACTTGAAACCCTCTTCACCATTTCAACAGATCAATCTTGTCAACAAAGATCGTCTCTTTGTTGCGGTAGAGCGCGATGACGAGGCCGAGGCCGATGGCGGCTTCGGCGGCGGCGACGACGATGATGAAGATCGTGAAAACCTGCCCGGCGACGGCGTTCAGGTTGCCGGTGTCCTGCAAGTAACGCGCGAAGGCGATGAAGTTGAGGTTGGCCGCGTTCAGGATCAACTCGATGGACATGAAGATGACGATGATGTTGCGGCGCGTCAGCACGCCCGCCACGCCGATGACGAACAAGAGCGCGGCGATCACCAGAAACTTCGACAGGTCGGGCTCCAACACGCCCACCTTGATCGTCTGCCAGCGGCCGACCGGGGCTTCCTGCCACACGAGCGCGAGCGTGGATGAGATGAAGTTGTTCATAATGAGATGAGGGACGAGGGATGAGGGATGAGGGATGAAGTGAAAGCGTTCACGCGCGTTAAGTGCTTCCTTTCATCCCTCATCCCTCATCCCTCATCCTTTAGTTCAAGGTCGTCGGTGGCCGCCTCCTGCTTGCTCGTGCGGGCGAGCATGACGGAGCCGATGATGGCGACTAAGAGAAGCACGCTCGCGATCTCGAACGGCAGCGCGGCGAAACGGTAGAGACTCGCGCCGACGAGTTGCGTGTCTTGCGAGAGGCGCGACGTGCCGGTCGCCGTCGGGCGTAAATCCTGCTGCCGCGCGTGCCGCCGGTTCGCGGCCTCCGCGCGTTGCTCTTGCGTGATCAGATTGTCGCGCGCGAGCAAGCCCTCGTAACCCTGCCGGATGGCGTAGATGAAGCCGAGCGAGAGCAGCACCAGAAAGACCGCGCTCGTCGCCACCTGCGCGGGGCGGTTGAAGAGCATCTCGTTGCCGCGTTCTTCCGCGCCGACGTTGACGAGCATGATGACGAACAAAAAGAGCACCATCACGCCGCCGACGTAGACGAGAATTTGCACGCCCGCGATGAACTCCGCGCCGAGCAGCACGAAGAGCGCGGCCACCGCGACGAGCGTCGAGATGAGAAACAGGGCGGAGTGGACGGCGTTGCGCGCGAGGATGGTCAACAACGCCGCCACCAGAGCCGCTATCGCGAAGACCCAGAAGAAGGCCGCTTCCCAACCAGTCAAAGTCATAAGTTTCAAGTTTCAGGTTTCAAGTTTCAGGACTGAGGTTGTGCGTTCCGCAACCTGAGTGCTCAGGGTCGAGGTTCCGTGTCTGAAACTTGAAACCTGAAACCTGAAACTTGAAACTCTTTACGATTCGTACTTCACCGTTTCCCGCCCCTGTTCAAGCATCTCACGATTCCAGACGAACCCGGCGCGCGAATAGGTGGCGAGTTCAAACTCCTGCGTCAGTTCGAGGCACGCGGTCGGGCACGCCTCCTGACAGAGCGCGCAGAACATGCAGCGCGAGGTGTCGAAGATAAACTCGTCGAGCACCTTCTTCTTGCGCGCCTTGCCCGCCGTGACGATCTCGATGTCCATCGCGATCACGTCGATGCAGTCTTCGGGGCAAGCGAGCGCGCAGAGGTTGCAGGCGATGCAGAGCGTCTCGTAGGTCTCCGGGTCCATGTTGAGCCGGGGCGCGCCGTGAAAGCGCGGCGCGACTTCGGCACGCACCTTCGGGTATTGCTCCGTGTAAATCCCCTTGCCCGCCACCGCATCCTTGTCCGTCAACGCGCCGATGTTGAACTTCAGCGTCAACTTCAAACCCGAAATCAGATCGAACAGGAAGAAACGCTTCAACTTCTCTTTCCACGTCGCCTCTGGCACATAAACTTCCGGCATAAACACCCCTCAAGTTTCAAGTTTCAGGTTTCAAGTTTCAAATCTAAAGGTTTCAAGTTAAAGACCAAAGAACTTTCAGACTTGAAACCTGAAACCTGAAACTTGAAACTCTTTATTCCGCCGCCACCGCCGCCGTGGCCGCGCTCGCCACCGCCGTTTGACCTTTGGGCGGGCTGACGAGCCGGATGCCGACGCGCTGCTTCTTCAAGTTGAAGTCGCGCGCACCGTGGTTGATGTACGAGAGCATCCCGGCCGCGACGAACACGCCGAGCGCGCCGAACGCGATCATGATCAGTTTGCCCGTCCCCGTTAAATTCACGCCGCGCGCGATTGATTCGACCGTGTTCATGCCGCGCCAGCCGTCGAGCGCCTGCACGGTGAAGACGGCGATGGCCGTGAGCGTGATGTTCAGCAGCGCGGCCGGGATCATCCACTTCCAGCCCAAGTCCATCAGTTGATCGTAGCGGTAGCGTGGGAACGTCCAGCGCAACCAGAAGTAGACGTAGAGCAGCGCCGCCATCTTCGTCAGGAACACGAGGAGGCTGACGGCGACGAACAAGTGCGGGTAATTGATGCCGAGCCGCCACGCTCCGGGGAAGTACCACCCGCCGAGGAACACCGAAGTGGCGATGGCCGAGACGACGATCATCGCCGCGTACTCCGCCATGAAAAAGAGCGACCAGCGCATCCCCGAATATTCCGTGTGAAAACCCGCGACGAGTTCCGACTCCGCTTCCGGCAGATCGAACGGCGCGCGGTTGTTCTCCGCGATGCCGCTGATGAGGAAGATGATGAAGCCGAGCGGCTGGTAGAAGATGTACCAGATCGAGTCCAACCCCTGCGCCGAGACGATGCCCGACAGAGAGAGCGTGCGCGCGAACATCAACGCGCCGATCAGCGCCATGCCCATCGCCACCTCGTATGACACCATTTGCGCCGACGAGCGCAAGCCGCCGAGCAGCGCGTACTTCGAGTTGGAAGACCAGCCCGCGAGGATCAGCGCGAGCACGCCCACCGACGAGACCGAGAGCACGAACAAGAGACCGATGTTGATGTCCGTGATGACGCCCCAGTCCGGCGCGAACGGGATCACGACGAAGACGACGAAGGCGGCGACCACCGAGATGAACGGCGCGAAAAAGAAGATGTAAGTGTCGGCGCGGTCGGGCTTGAGGTCTTCTTTGGTCAAGAGTTTGATGGCGTCGGCGATAGGCTGCAACAGCCCCCACGGCCCGACGCGCATCGGCCCCAGACGCGCCTGCATGAACGCCGAAATTTTGCGTTCGAGATACGTCGCGTAGGCCGCCCAGACGGCGACGCCGGTCACGACCGCGCCGATCTGGATGAACGGCCACACGACGTAATTGATCGTTTCCTGCCCCAGTCGCAACTTGAGCAGCAGTCCGTTGATTAACTCCGGCGGCGCGAATAATGCGAGCATGTCCATAGGATAATTCAACCGCTACTTCTATTTGCCTTCAAGCGCATCTACGCGCTCTTGCAATTCGTCAATATCTGAGCGCGTCGTGAGCACCAGCGATTCAATACGGTCTAGCCTTCGCCCATGTTGACGTAGCTCTCGCTCGATACGTTCGAGCCGCGTATTCACTTCAGAGAAACGCGCGTTCATCTCCGTGCGAAGTTCGCCGACTTCGCGGCTGATCGCGCTCAGGTAATTAAGTATTTCGGTTGTGCGGTCAGTGCTCATTTACTCCGCCTTTCTTCCGTCCATCTCTGATGTGAGGAGATCATTCTAAACTTCGATCTTGAAAGTGCAGTCGTGGACGGCTTTCAAATCAACCAATTCGTAATCGCTGTCGAGCGTTCCGGCGCGGTCGACGACGAGATAGGAAGACCACTCGCCGACGGCGAAAGGCGGCGTGTGCCAGGTGCCCTTGTGATACGCGTAGGGCAGACGCCCGTTGACCAAGAATGCGACGATCTCTTCGACGGCCGGGGCGTTTCGCTCCGACGGCGGCGCGACGCAGATGATCGACCGTGAAGAGACGAGCGGCGAAAAGACCTGCATCGTGCGCCGGTGGCGCGCCATGAATTGAAACTCGAACGGCCGCCGTTCGCTCGTCGCCCCCGTCAAACTCGGCGCGCCCGTTCCCAGATCAATTTCCACCGACCCGCGACTGTCGAGCAAAATCCCGTACGGCGCGAACCGCTCGCGAGTCATCTCTTGCACGGCGAGGCGAACAACTCTCATAAGAAGCTGTCAGCAGTCAGCCGTCAGCTATCAGCAAATCCAATCCGCTTGGCTGAACGCTGATGGCTGAACGCTGACGGCTATCTGTCAATTTCGCCGAGCACGATGTCGAGCGTGCCGATGATGGCGACGACATCCGCGACGAGGTGGCCGAGGCACATCTGGCGCAGAGCCTGCAAGTTGATCAGGCAGGGCGGGCGGACGCGCACGCGCGCCGGGCGGCTCGACCCGTCGGAGACGAGGTAGCAGCCGATCTCTCCCTTCGGCCCTTCAATCGAATGATAGTAGTCGCCCGCGGGCGGCTTGATGATCTTCGGCACCTTCGCGTTGACGGGGCCGTCGGGCATCTTCGCCAGAGCCTGTTGCACGATGAGACGCGACTGCCGCATCTCTTCGAGCCGCACGAGGTAACGATCATACGTGTCGCCGTTTTCGCCGACGGGCACCTCGAATTCCATGTCGGCATAGGCGGCGTAAGGCCGCGACTTGCGTATGTCCCACGCGACGCCCGAACCGCGCAGGGCGGGGCCGGAGAGGCCGATGGCGATGGCGTCCTCTGCCGAGATGACGCCGATGCCGACCGTCCGGCCGAGCCAGATGCGGTTCTCCGAAAGCAGCGTCTCATACTCCGCCAGACGGTGCGGGAAGTTATCGACGAACTGCGTCACGTCTTCCGTAAAGCCGTCGTAGGTGTCGTTCGGCATCCCGCCGATGCGCCACGCGTGGCAGGTGAGACGCGCGCCGAACTGCCGCTCGAAAATTTTCAGAATCTCCTCGCGCTCGCGCAAAGCCCACAGCAAGACGGTGAACGAGCCGATGTCTAAGCCGTGGGTGGCGAGCCAGAGCAGGTGCGAAGAGATGCGGTTGAGTTCCGTCAAGACGGTGCGAATGTAGTGCGCGCGCGGCGGCACTTCAAGCCCCAACATCTGTTCGACCGTCTCCACCCAGAGCAATCCGTTCGAGACGGCGGCGATGTAGTCGAGCCTGTCCCAGTAGGGCGCGATCATCGGGTAGAGACGATGCTCGGCGATCTTCTCCATACCGCGATGGAGGTAGCCGATGTCGCAATCGAGATCGATGACCGTCTCGCCGTCGAGTTTCAGAATGACGCGCAGCACGCCGTGCGTCGAAGGGTGCTGCGGCCCCATGTTCAGCACCATTTCGGGGCTGTCCAGCAGGGTCTCCTGTGTGGTTGCGACTTCTACCTGGTGCATAAGCTCAAAGGATGAGGGATGAACAAGACAATGTCATCCATTTTATTTTTCATCCCTCATCCCTCATCCCTCATCCTTTATTTTCTGTCGAGCGGCATCACTTCCTTGCCCGCGCGGAAGATGTCGCGGACGCGCCGTTCGTTCGGCGTGGACAGGGCTTCGAGTCCATAGGCGCGGCGTTGTTCGAGTTGCTCGCGCTGCACGTCCGAGAACTCCGGCAGGTGCTTGGCCGTCCAGTTGTTCTCGACGGGTTCGAGCGGGTAGTCCTTGCGCAGCGGGTGGCCTTCCCAATCAAGCGGCAGGAGTATGCGGCGCAAGTCCGGGTGATTGATAAACTGCACGCCGAAGAGATCGTAAACCTCTCGCTCCATCCAGTTCGCCGCAGGCCAGACGCCCGTCACGCTCTCGACGCCCGCCGCGTCCGTCGTCCGCGCCTTCAGGCGCACGCGCACGTTCGCGCTGATCGAATAGAGGTTGTAGACGACCTCGAAAGGCGCGTCGGCATTTTCGGGAAAGTGGACGCAGGTGAGGTCGGAGAGGTAGTCGAACGGCGACTCCGCATCGCGTTTCAGAAACTCACAGACTTCGACGACGCGCGCGACTGCTATGCGCACGGACAACTGGCCGAGGAATTCCGACGCCTCGACGACCGCGCCGTCCAGATTTTCGCGCAGGCGTTTGACAAGCGGATGATTCGACGCATCCGTCGGCTTCGCCCCTTCTTCCTTCTTCTTGACGGGGGCTTTCGGCGCACCCGGCGCGGCTCCGGCGGGCGCACCCGGCGCGGGCGGCTTGGGCGGCGTCGCCCCGGTCGCGCCTCCCGCGCCTTTGAAGGCGGCGGCTTTGGCGCGCGCCTCCGCGATGCGCGCGGCCTTTTCTTCATCGGACGTGGCGGGCGTCGATGTCGCTGCGACAGGCGGCGCGGTCGCGCCCGTCGTCTCGCCGTCAGGTTTCGCGCCGCCCTTCGCGGCGGCCATCTTCGCGGCGGCCTTGGCTTTCGCTTCGGCGATGATGCGCGCACGCTTCTGTTCGGGCGTTTCGTCGGCGGGCGGCGCGCTCGCCGTGGCATCGGCGGCTGCGGGCGGCTTCTCGGCCTCGCCCGAAGACGCTCCCATCGCTCCCATTGATGTGTCGCGCGACTGACCCGAAGGGGCTTTCGCCTGCGGGGCGGCCTGACTTTCGGGCGTGGGCGGCGCGTCCGCGTGGGGCGGCGCGGGCAAACTACCGGCCTGTGAAATTTCTTTGCCGGGACTCGGCGATGTGTCGTCGGCGCGGGGCGCGGCGGGGGTTTCGGTCTTGGGGGTCGGCGTACCGGGCTGAGCGGGCGCGCCGCCCTTCGCGGCCATTCTGGCGGCGGCTTTGGCCTTGATTTCGGCCATCTGGCGCGCGCGCTTCTCTTCTGCTGTTTCGTCGGCCGGTGGCGCGGCGGGTTGTTCCGTCGCGCCGTCGGCAGAGTCGGGTGATGAATTGTTGTCAGGTGCGTCGTTCATCGGTTAAAGAGATTAGACTCCGGCAACTAAAACGCACACGGGTTGCGCGTCGTCTGAAATTGCTGCCCCAAACTTTCGACTTGTATCTCTGACAAAGAAGCAAAAAAGGCGGTGACGAGAAGGATTTTTAACACGCGCTTTAAGGCATTGTCAATAAACTTGTCCTCGCACCCCGCCAAGGCCACCGCGCGCCATAAATCCCCATCTAACTTGACGATAAGAATCTCGAAAACGTATCATGTCGGATTGACAGGCGACCCAAATTCGCGCCTGTCGCGAGGAAGGAAAACATGAAAGACGGAATTCATCCCAAATACAACGAAATCAAAGTTGTGTGCGCCTGCGGCGAGAATTTCACCACGCGTTCGACCCGCAAGGACGACCTGCACGTGGAAATCTGCTCGGCGTGCCACCCGTTCTTCACGGGCAAACAGAAACTCGTAGACACCGCCGGACGCGTCGACCGCTTTAACAAACGCTACGGCAAAAAGACCGAGACCGCCGCGAGCGGGCAGTAACTCAAACAAAGGCCGCCCGCGCGATCTCACCGGCCGGGCGGCACCAGTAGTTTCGATGAAGAACACCATTCCCGGCCAGTCCTAGCGACCCAAAACCTGACGCCGACGCTCTTAAGCTCGGCGGTCGTCCCCGCGCGTTCCCTCTAAAGGGTGATGGTGCAAGCGACCTCCGAACCCGACGCGTCGGCGTTGTTGTATCGAACGGCTGCTAAAAAAATCCCCGGAGAGCGAGACAGACGTGAGCGCAAACGAAAAAGATTTGATCGTCGGCGGCCAAGCGGTCGTCGAGGGCGTGATGATGCGGACGCCGAACGCTTACGCCGTCGCCGTCAGGCGCGCCGACGGCGAGATCGTGTTCACGGGCGCGGCCTTGCCGAAGTGGAGCGACAAGTATCGCTTTCTACGCTTGCCCGTCCTGCGCGGCGCGGCCGTGCTCGTGCAGTCGATGGCGCTCGGCATCAAGGCTCTCAACTACTCCGCGAGCGAAGCCTTCGCAGACGCGGAGGAGAAAGAGGTGGCGGTCGCGCTGACCCCTGCGGTCGTCGAGGGCGAAGGCGACTTCGCGGGGATCACAGGCGGCGTGCCCGGACTCATCCCCATCCCGACCGAGCGACGCGCCGAAGACGAGATGAAGCGCGGCGCGAACGCCTCCGTCATCGGCTCGATCATCTTCGCGCTCTTCTTCAACGTCATGCTCTTCATCGTCGCGCCGCTCGTCCTGACGAACGCGTTGTTCATCGCCGCCGGTTGGGCGATAGTGCCCGCCGCCGTCGGCGCGGACGCGGCGACGCAAACTCAAGCGGTCTCAAACCCCGCGGGCGCCGCCGCCGCCGCCGCGACGAGTCAAGCGGCGTCTAATGATCGTGCGTGGTACGAGCGCGCGTGGGGCGGCGTGCGCGGCTACCTGCATCCGGTGCGGCCTTCGGTGGCGTTCAATCTCGTGGACGGCGTGATACGCATGACGTTCTTCCTGATCATGATCTTCACCTTCTCGCTGTTGAAGGACATCCGCCGCGTCTTCGAGTATCACGGCGCGGAGCACAAGACGGTCTTCACATGGGAGGCGGGCTTGCCGCTGACGGTCGAGAACGCGCGAGTGCAACCGCGCCAGCACCCGCGTTGCGGGACGAGTTTTCTGATGGTCGTGATGCTCGTCTCCATCGTGCTCTTCTCCATCGTCAAGTTCGACTCGCTCTCGCTGAACATGCTCACGCGCATCGCGCTCATGCCGCTCGTCGCCGGTCTCTCGTACGAGATCATCCGGCTCTCGGCCAAACGCGAAGGCAGCATCTTGTTCAAGTTGATGACGGTGCCCGGCCTCTGGCTGCAAAACATCACGACGAAAGAGCCGGACGACCAGCAACTTGAAGTCGCCCTCTACGCGCTCAAGGAATCGCTCAAACTCGAACCGCGGCCGCAGGAGGAAGCGGCCATGACGCCGCTCTCTTAGTAGCGGTCAGCCGTCAGCCGTCAGCTATCAGCTTTTGTGCCGGCGGCAGTTGAATTGTTGATAGTTGAGACAGTCGTTATCTAAAAAGCCGGAAGCTGATTGCTGACGGCTGATTGCTGAGAGCTATTTTATGTTAGAGAAACTCGAACAGATCGAAGCGCGCTACGAAGCGTTGTCGGAAGAACTTTACTCGCCGGAACTGCTGGCGGATCAGGCGGCTTACGGTAAAGTCGCCAAGCAACATCGCAGCCTCGGCGACATGGTCAAACGTTACCGCGAGTGGAAGTCGCTCAAGGAACAACTGGCGGGGGCGCGCGAGATGTTGGACATGGGCGGCGACGACGAGGAGATGCACGAACTCGCGCGCCTCGAAGTCGATACGCTGCAAGAGCAGTTGGAGCGGTGCGAGGAAGACTTGCGCCTGCTGCTCCTGCCGACCGACCCGAACGACGAGAAGAACGTCATCCTCGAAATCCGCGCGGGCACGGGCGGCGACGAGGCTTCGCTCTTTGCCGCCGAGATGTTGCGCATGTACGGCCGCTACGCCGAGCGTCAGGGCTGGCGCATGGAAATTCTCAACACCTCCGAGTCGGGCATCGGCGGCTACAAGGAAGCCACCGCGCTCATCGAGGGCGACAAGGTCTATTCCAAGTTGAAGCACGAATCGGGCGTGCATCGCGTTCAGCGCGTGCCGCAGACGGAGACGAGCGGGCGCATCCACACCTCCGCGATCACGGTCGCCGTCCTGCCCGAAGCCGAAGAAGTTGACGTGAAGATCGACGCCAAGGATTTGCGCATCGACACCTTCTGCTCGTCGGGGCCGGGCGGGCAAAGCGTCAACACGACTTACTCGGCCGTGCGCATCACGCACCTGCCGACCAACACGGTCGTCTCCATGCAGGACGAGAAATCACAGATCAAGAATCGCGAGAAGGCGATGCGCGTCCTGCGCGCGCGCCTGCAAGAGCAGGAAGAGCAGAAACAGCACGAACTGCTCGCCAGCGAACGCCGCTCGCAGGTCGGCTCCGGCGACCGCTCCGAAAAGATTCGCACCTACAACTTCAAAGAGAACCGCGTCTCCGATCACCGCATCGGTCTCACCGTGCATCAACTCCACCTCGTCATGGAAGGCCAACTCGACGAGATCATCAACGCCCTCGTCGCACATTATCAGGCCGAGAAGTTGAGAGCCGAGACGGTCGCGGCCTAGAAGCAGTAAAGCCGTAAATCGTGAATCGTAAATCGCGAATGGAAGAAATCAGTTTTCTCTATTTACAATTGACGATTCACGGTTTACGGCTTTTGCACGATTCACGGCTTTTACGGCTTCACGAATTATGGAAAGCACCCGCATCCTGCTCGTCCGCCACGGGCAATCCGAGGGCAACGCCGCGCGTCGCTTCGGGGGGCACACGGCGACGCCGCTGTCCGCGCTCGGGCGCAGGCAGGCGGAAGCGACGGCGCACGCCCTGAGCCGGGAAGCCATCACGTCGCTCTATTCGAGCGCTTTGCCGCGCGCCGTCGAAACCGCCGCGCCGCTCGCCCGCGCGCTCAAACTGGAGTTGACGCAAGCCCGTGCCTTTCGCGAACGCAGCGTCGGCCGCATGGAGGGGCTGACTTTCGAGGAGGCGGCGCAAAAGTTTCCCGACGAGTACGCCGCGTTGCTGCGCAGGGACTTCGATCACCTCCTCCTCGGCGGCGAAAGCTACCGCCAACTCCTCGACCGCGCCGCAAGCGAACTCGACCGCGTAGTCGCCCGCAACGCCGGAGGCACGATTGCCGTCTTTTCGCACACCGGCACGATCTCCATCCTCGCGCTGCACCTGATGGGCGCGCTCGACGCCCCCACGCTGCGCCCCGTCTGGCTTGGGACAGCCAATTGCGGCATCGCGCGCATTCAACTCCGCGCGGACGGGTTTGTTCGCGTCAACGCCATCAACGACACCCGACATCTGGCGAGTCTGCAAGAAGAAGTCGAAAGTTAGCGTCCGGCAACTAACCCCTCAACAGTTGTGGCGCTTCGAGGCGTGTCCCGGCCTGCGAATTTCCGGGCGGGGCGTGCTATTATTCGGGTTAACCAGAATCCATCAGCCGCCGATGTGGCGCGCGCGTAGCTACACTCAATCAATCATTCAACTCCCGGACTCTCAAAGTTAGTTTAGAAAATTAAGATATGTCTCGTCATAGTTTGTTCGTCAAACGTCTGCCTTTCTTTGCGCTCGCCCTCTGCGCCTGCGCGGTGGCGCTCGCCGCCTTCGCCGTGCGCCACGCGGCGGCGGGGAACGACGCGGCCGCATCGGCCGTCAAGCCGAACGGCAGAATCGCCTACGCTTATCAACACCTCTACGCCATCAACCCCGACGGCACGGGGCGTACCACGCTGTTCCAATCGCCGACCGAAGTTCGTTTCCCCGCGTGGTCGCCGGACGCGTCGAAGATCGTCTTCGGCCGCAGAATTTCCCCTTCGCACAGCTTCGACCTGTTCGTCATCAACGCGGACGGCACGAACCTCACGCGGCTGACGAGCACGGCCGACGCGGCGACCGGCGCGGGCAGCAACTACGGCGCGACGTGGTCGCCCAACGGATCGAAACTCGCCTTCGTCAGCACGCGCAGCGGCAACAGCGACATCTGGGTGATGGGCGCGGACGGCTCGAACCCCGTCAACCTGACGCCGAACACTCCCGGCGGCGGCGGCGACATCGAACCGGCGTGGTCGCCCGACGGCGCGCGCATCGCCTTCACCTCCACGCGTGACTTCCCGAACTTCACCGGCGACATCAATCGCGCCTTCGAGATTTACACGATGAACCCGGACGGCACGAACATCGTGCGCCTGACCAACAACCAACTCCCCGACGGCGACGCCGCGTGGTCGCCGCTCGGCAACAAGCTCGCTTATACGCGCCGCGACATCGACGACCAGACGGGCGCGCAAAACAGCGAAGTCTACACGATGAACGCCGACGGCACGGGCGTGACTAACATCACCAACCACTCCACGGCGGACTTCAACCCGGCGTGGTCGCCCGACGGCACGCGCATCGCCTTCGTCACCTATCGCGATGCCGGGCAACGCAGCAACAGCGAGATTTACTTCATGGACGCCGACGGCGGTTTCCCGACGCGCGTCACCAACACCCCCAACTTCGAGGACGAGGAGCGCGAACCGGACTGGGGCACAGTCCCGGCCAACGCGACGCCCACGCCGACGCCGACGACTACGCCGACCCCCTTCCCCCCGACGCCCGTCCCCGTCTTCAGCATCACCGGGCGCGTCGCGGACGCCGCTGGCAACGGCATCCCCGGCGTGCACGTCATTCTCATCAACGGCCAGAACGGCTCGCGCTCGACGTTGACCAAAGCCGACGGAAGCTACGAACACTTCTACGTCGCCGACACGCGCGTCACCCTCTCTCCGGCCAGGGACGGCTACACGTTCAACCCCGCCACCTTGATTTACGTCTCTTCCGGCGCGGTCACGGGCGATAAGCCGGGCACGAATTTCACCGGCACGCCGGGCGGCTTAGCCTCGACTTTCTCTTTCAGCGCGCCGACCTACGCCGTCAACGAAGGCTCGCTCACGGCCACTCTCAACGTCACGCGCGGCGGCAACCTCAGCAGCGGCGGTTTCGTCAGTTACCGCACCGTGGACGACCGGGCGGCCGTCCGCTGCGACGCCGTCGGCAACACGGCCTATGCGCGCTGCGACTACGCGACCGGCGTGGACACGCTCTATTTCGTGTCGGGCGAGTCGCAGAAGACTCTCACCCTCTCGCTCATCAACGACGCTCACGTCGAGAATACGGAAACTTTCGCGCTCGAACTCTTCGCCCCCGTCGGCGCGACGCTCGGCGCGCAGAGCACAACGACCGTACTCATCACCGACAACGACGCGCCGGGGCAGGCCAACCCGATTGACGACTCGCGCGTCTTCGTCCGCCAGCAGTACCTCGACTTCCTCTCGCGCGAACCGGATTCGGCGGGCTTTCAGGCGTGGCTCGGCGTGCTCGGCAGGTGCTCGAACGTCGATGACGACCCCGCCTGTGATCGCCTCACGGTCTCGTCCAGTTTCTTCCTCTCGGCCGAGTTCCGGCTCAAGGGCTATTTCGTCTATCGCTTCTACGCGCTCACCTACGGGCGCATGCCGCTTTACAACGAGATCATCCCGGACATGAAAAGCGTCTCCGGCGCGACGGCGGCCGAGGTGTTCGCCAAGCGCGACGCCTTCGCCGGGGCGTGGGTCGCGCGTCAGGAGTTCAGGAATCTCTACGATGCGAAGACGAGCGCGGAGTTCGTCAACACGCTCTTGGATCGTTACAACCTCGCGCAGATCACCACACCCGCGCCGCCCAACCCGGACGGCGTGGCGACGGTGACGATCACGCGCGCCGGTCTCATCGACAGCCTCAACAATCAGACGCGGACGCGGGCGCAGGTGGTGCGCGCCATCGTCGAATCGAACGAGGTCGAAGCCGCCGAATTCAGCCGCGCGTTCGTGGCGATGCAATATTTCGGCTACCTGCGCCGCGACCCCGACCCCGATCACAGCAAGTGGCTCGCTTACCTCAACGAGCGCCCCGGCGACTTCCGCACGATGGTCAGAGGTTTCATGAACTCCGTCGAGTATCGCCTGCGCTTCGGCCAGCCTTGAACATTGGCGACGGCGCGAAGAAAAGGGAGAGGCCGCAACCGATAGTCGGTTGCGGCCTCTCCCTTTTCTTCGCGCCGTCACGCGTTTACCGGGCGGCGGTCAAAGCCTCCTCTTCGGCGTCCGTCTCTCGCGCTTCGTTGTCGCCTTCGAGTTGGCGTTGGCGGTGGACGGTGCCGTCGGACTCGAAGATGTAGGCGGAGGGGGCTTCTTTCATGATGATGTCTTGCAGGCGCATGAGGCCGTAGAGAAGGGCTTCCGGGCGCGGCGGGCAACCGGGGATGTACACGTCGACCGGGATGGTGCGATCCACGCCCTGCATCGTCGAGTAGGAATCGAACGGGCCGCCCGTCGAAGCGCACGCGCCCATCGCGATGACCCACTTCGGCTCCGGCATCTGATCGTAGACGCGGCGCACGACCGGCCCCATCTTCAACGTCACCGTGCCCGCGACGATGATCAAGTCGCTCTGCCGGGGCGAGGGGCGGAAGACGCCCGCGCCGAAACGGTCTATGTCGAAACGCCCCGCGCCCGTCGCGATCATCTCGATGGCGCAACAGGCCAGCCCGAACGTCATCGGCCACAGCGCGGACTTGCGCGCCCAGTTCACCGTATCGCGCACCGGCTTCACGTTCAACACCGGCGCGGCCACGTTTCGCCGCAACGCGTTGAAGATCGCGTCCACGGTCGTCAGTACGATTCCTTCAGGATGCTCTGCCATAACAGGTTTCAGGTCGCAGGTTTCAAGTTTCAAGTTTCAAGTTTCGGAACTGAGGTTTAGGGTTCTTCGTCTTTAACTTGAAACCTGAAACCTGAAACTTGAAACTCATCTCATGCCCATTCGAGCGCGCCTTTGCGCCACGCGTAATAGTAGCCGAGGACGAGGATGCCGATGAAGATGAGCATCTCGACGAGGGCGAACTTGGTGAACGAGAAGTCGTCGCCCATGAAGATGATCGCCCACGGCAGCAGGAAGATCGTCTCCACGTCGAAGATGAGAAAGAGCATCGCGACGATGTAGTAGCGCACGGTGAAACGGTCGTGCGCCTCGGTCGTCGGGTCGATGCCGCACTCGTAGGGGCGCATCTTGTCTTTTTGCCAGATGCTCGGACGAAGCAGCCGCCCCAGAACGATGGGCAGTACCGGGAAGACGACGGCGAAGGCGAAGAAGATCATCACCGGCCAGTAGGCCGTGACGGGGCTGCCGACCTGCGCCGTCGCGGGCGCGCTCGTCGCCGCCGCCGCCGTCGCATCCGTGGCTGCATTCGCCGCTTGGAGAAGTATCAGGCTCAACATGGTCTCTTCGGGTTGGGACGGGAAGGTGCGTTTGATCTTCGGGTCAGTGAACAAGCGAAATATAAGCGCGCCGCGCTCTGTTAGTCAATCACCTTTTGCCCGCCCGCGTTTTCTCGCTCAACAGTTGCGGCGCGAAGTGCGGCGCGCGTGAGGAATTAACCATGTCATTCGCGGCGACCGAGCGGCGAACGAGACTGGATAGCGATCATGCGCTCCTGAATGCGCTGGAAGATTTCTCGCATCTTCGCGTTGTTCAGAATTTCGGGAGTATTGGCGGCTTTGAGTGTTTCGTGGGCGCGGCGGTATTGTTGCAACGCCTCTGCCGGTCGCCCCAGATTCGGGGAGGCGGGATCGCCCAGAACGTCACCCAGATGAAGATAACTGATCGCCAGAGATTGCCGCGCCTGCACATTTTGCGGGTCGGCGTCCACCAGACCCCGGAAGATTTCGAGCGACTGGCGACGGCTCTCCAGAGCCTCTTGCAGTTCGCCCTTGGCGGTCATCACGTCGCCGATCTTTTCGTGCGCGATGGCCGCGTCGCGCACGGCGTCCGTGTCCGTGGGAAAGTCGGCCGCGAGCGGTTCACGGATGGCTTTCGACCTGCGGTAGGTCTCCAACGCTTCGTCCACTTGGCCCGCCGCTTCCAGCATCGTGCCGAGCCGCTCGTAGATGAGGCCGAGCAGGCGGCGCGTCTTGGCGTTCATGGGGTCGGCGGCGTAGAGCGTCTCCAGAATTTCCGCAGAGGAGCGATAGCTCTGCATCGCCCCGGCCTCGTCGCCGGAGTTGGTGAAGTTCGCGTTGCCGAGCACGTCGCCTAGTTTGACGTAGCTGATCGCGAGCGACTGCCGCGCTTCCGCGTTCGCGGGCGCGGCGTCGGCCATCGCCTTGAAGATCGAGAGCGATTTGCGCTGGCTCTCGACCGCGCCCGCCGCGTCGCCCGTCGCGGCCTGCGCGTCGCTCATCTTCTCGCTGATGACGCCGACGAAACGGCGCGATTGGGCGTCGTGAGGGTCGGCCGCCGTGAGCCGCATGGCGATCACCAACGCCTTGCGATAGCTTTCGAGCGCGCCCGCCGTGTCGCCGAGATTGGCGTTGTTCGGGTTGCCCTGCACGTTGCCGACCTTGAGGTAGGCCGCCACCAACTCGCGTTGCAGAGAGGCATCGCCCTGCGATTCCTGCGCGAGACTGTCCAGATATTCCAGAGCCCTCTTGACCAGCAGTTCGCGCGCGGGCGTGGAGCCGGGCAGGTTCGCGATGGCGTCGTGGAGTTCAAACAAATTCGAGTTCGCCAGCTTGCGCACGTCGTTGAAACGCCGCTCGGCTCTCGCCCGCTCGCCCCGCGCGACCCTCGCCTGCCACGCGGTCGCGGTGACGCCCGCGATGATCGCCAGCACGACGAGCGACGCCGAAGCCACGCCCACTTTATGTCGCCCGACGAACTTCGCGGAGCGATACGCGAGGGTCGATTTTCGCGCGACGACCGGCAGACCTTCCTGATAGCGGCGGATATCTTCGGAGAACTGTTCGACCGTGGGATACCTGCGCGCCGGTTCTTTCCTGAGCGCGAGCAAGACGATGTTGTCGAGGTCGCCCGCGAGGCGGCGGCGCAGTTGCGCCGGTTGCTCTCTGCGTGTGCGGCCGACCGACTCCGGCGTGATCACTTTGGCGGGCGCGCCTTTGGCCGCGGGCACTTTCTCGTGTCGGCTGATCGCCGTGCTCGGCCGTTCGGGTTCCTGTTCGCAGATCACGCGCGCGATCTCGTCGGGGCGGCGGCTCTGCAAATGATAGGGGCGATGGCCGGTCAGGAGTTCGTAGAGCAGCACGCCCAGACTGTAAATGTCGCTGGCGGTCGTGACGGGCTCGCCGCGCACCTGTTCGGGGCTGGCGTATTCGGGCGTCATCACGCCGAGCATCGTGATGGTGTGGGACACGGCCTGCGCGCCTTCGGGGTCGAGCAGTTTGGCGATGCCGAAGTCGAGGAGTTTGGGTTCGCCCGCGGCCGTGACGAGGATGTTCGAGGGTTTGATGTCGCGGTGGACGACGAGGTGTTGGTGCGCGTAAGAGACCGCGGCGCAGACCTTGCGAAAGAGTTGGAGGCGCGCGGCGGTCGAGAGTTGGCGCGCGTCGCAAAACTTGTCGAGCGGCTGCCCTTCGATGTACTCCATGACGAAGTAGGGCAGCCCTTCTTTCGTCCTGCCGCCGCCGAAGAGGCGCGCGACGTGCGGGTGATTGAGGCTCGCGAGAATTTGCTCTTCGTGCCGGAAGCGGCGCAGCACGTCGGCCGTGCCGAGGCCGCGCTTCACGAATTTGACGGCGACCTCACGACCGAGTCCGACATCGCGCGCCAGATAGACCTCGCCCATCCCTCCTTCGCCGAGCAGCCGGACGATCTCATAACCGTCGAGCCTCTGCCCCGCCTTTAACTCGCCGTCACCGTCGTCGAACAATTCGGCGGCCATCTGAAAGGCGGGCGACTCGATGAAATCGCGCGCGCTCTCCTGATGCCGCAGCAGCGACTCGACTTCGGCGCGCAACGTTTGATCACCGCCGCAGGACTCAGCGAGGAACGCGCCCCACTCGGACGGCGCGCGCTCAAGCGCGGATTCGACGAGTTCCGCGACCCGCTCTGCCCTGTCAGTCTCCACCCGCCGACTCCTTGCTCAGTTCACGGCAGAGCCACAGCTTGGCGAAATTCCAATCGCGCAGGACGGTCTTTTCGGCGACGCCGAGCACCTGCGCGATCTCCTTCGCCTCCAGCCCGCCGAAGAATTTCAGTTCCACGACCTCGCTTTTGCGCGGGTAAGTTTGGGTCAGCAATTTCAGTGCGTCGTCGAGCGCGACGAGGTCGGCGGCGCGCTCGTGCGGCAGGATGCGCGCCTCGTCCAGAGTTAATTTCTGCGCCGCCCCGCCGCGTTTGAGCGCGGTGTGCGCGCGCGCGTGATCCACCAGAATGCCGCGCATCAAACGCGCCGCGACTCCGTAAAAATGCGCGCGGTTCTGCCACCCCACTTTCTGCGAACCGACCATGCGAACGTAAGCCTCGTGGACGAGCGCGGTCGCTTGCAACGTGTGGTTGGAACGCTCGCGCCGCAGGTAGTCGCGCGCCAGCCGCCGCAGTTCGTCGTAGACGAGCGGCATCAGTTTGAGCGGCGCGTCCTTGTCGCCGTCGCTCCAGTCTTTGAGGATGCGCGTCACATCCTGTGGCGAGGGTGTATCCAATACGGCCTCCGTTGCTTTTCAGGGGCGGAAGTTTACCGCGAATGAGGTGCTGGGTGAAAATTATTACGCTCGCATGTCCGTTTTCGCAGCCGGACTACGCATGATTATCATTGTGAACAACTCTATAACGTAATAAGGCGCTTTTGTGCGTTGAACATCCCGCTCGGAAAGCTGGCCGTACATCCTTTTTGCACAGCAAGGCGATATTATGAACTCTGTAAATCCCCCGCGCCCGCCCGTCTCGTTCCCTAGCGGCACAATGTCCAAATCTCTGTTCACCAATCGCGCGCCGCTGCGCCGCGCCCTGCTCAGAACGTTTGTCGTCGCCCTGCCCTTCCTGCTTCTGGCATTGCCGCTGTCGAGAGACCCCTACGCTTCGGCCGCGGGCAATCCGGGCGATCTCGATCCGGCGTTCGGCAATGGCGGCAAGGTCGTCACGCCGTTCCCGAACGGCCGCGACAACACGGAGGACGTGGCCGTGCAAGCGGACGGCAAAGTCGTCGTGGCCGGTTCGTCCGGCTCAGACTTCGCCCTCGCGCGCTACAACACCGACGGCTCGCTCGACGGGACTTTCGGCGTGGGCGGGCGCGTCCACACGGATTTCCCCCTTGATCGAGGCGGCTTTGCCTCCGCGCTCGTCATCCAGCCCGACGGCAAGATCGTCGCGGCCGGAGAGGCTACCAATGCGACTCAATCCTTCGCTAGCGGCTTCGCGCTCGCACGCTATAACACCGACGGCTCGCTCGACACTACGTTCGACACCGATGGGCTGGTCATCACATCGTTTCCGGGCGGGAGTGCGTTCGCCGAAGACCTCGTGCTCCAACCCGACGGCAAACTCGTCGCGGCGGGCACGCGCCGGGACAGCACAACTTTTCAGGCCGTCCTCGCCCTCGCGCGCTACAACACCGACGGTTCGCTCGATGCGAGTTTCGACTCGGACGGCAGAGCCACGGTAGACATCGCGGACACCACCGCCGAAGAGGCGCAAGGCGTCGCCGTGCAGGCCGACGGGCGGATCGTCGTGGTCGGCAACGGTAACTCCGTTTTCGCCGTCGCCCGCGTCAACGCCAACGGCAGCCCCGACAACACCTTTGACACGGACGGACAAGCCTTCACCGACTTTGGCGAGTCTTTTGAACAGGCCAACGCGGTCGCCATCCAGACGGACGGGCGGATCGTCGTGGCCGGAGAGGTCGCCACTTCTTTAGTGGACGACGATAACTTCGCGCTCGCGCGCTACAACGCCGACGGCTCACCCGACAACTCGTTTGACGGCGACGGCAAAGTCACCACCGACTTCGACCTCGTTGACGGCGCGCATGATGTCGTGATCCAGCCGGACGGGCGGATCATCGCGGCGGGCAGAGCGGGCACTTTTGCCGGCGGCACCTTCTTCGCGCTCGCGCGCTATAACACTACGGGCGCGCTCGATACGAGTTTCGACGGCGACGGGAAAGTTTTGACGGACGTTTCCGGCAGGCGCTTCAACCTCGGCGGGCGGGGCATCGTCCTCTACACGGACGGGCGCATCGTCGTCGCGGGCGGCGAAAACAGCAGCGGCCAACTCGACTTCGGCATCGTCCGCTACAACCCTACGGGCGCGCCCGACACCACCTTCGACGGCGACGGCAAAGCGATCACCGACTTCCCCCTCAACGAAGAAACGATCACGGACATGGCCGTGCAACCGGACGGTAAGATCGTGGCGGTCGGGCACATGAACCCCCGGCTCATCATCATCGAGACGCAGGACTTCAACTTCCTTCTCGCCCGCTACAACCCCGACGGCTCGTTCGACACCTCTTTCGGCTCCGGCGGACTGGTCTCGACCGACTTCACCGGCAACGGCGACGATTTCGCGCATGCCGTCGTCGTGCAGCCGGACGGCAAGATCGTCGTGGCCGGGCAGACCGGAGGACGGTTCTCTATCACTCCTTCCGCCGATACCTCTTTCGCCGTAGCGCGCTACAACGCGAACGGCACGCTCGACGAGACTTTCGGCACGGGCGGCAAAGCCACCATAAATTTCACCGGCGGACACGACGTTGCGCACGCCGTCGCCGTACAGGCCGACGGGAAGATCGTCCTTGCGGGAACGGACTTCCGCGACTTCGAACTCGCGCGGCTCAACCCCGACGGCTCGCTCGACAGCGGTGGCGCGGAAGACACGACGCCGGGCAACTCCTTCGGCACGGGCGGCAGAGTCGTGACCGACATCACCGAAACTAACAACAGGTTCGATTCGGCCAGTGCTCTCGTCATTCAGCCCGACGGCCAGATTGTCGTCGCCGGATCAACATCCGCCGGCTTCGAGACATCCGGCGACTTCGCGGTCGTGCGCTACAACGTCAACGGCACGTTCGACACGAGTTTCGGCAACAACGGTAGAGTTATCACGGACTTCGCTAGCACCGCGGATGAACTCTCCGCACTCATCAGGCAACCGGACGGCAAGCTGTTGGCCGCAGGTTCGGCCACAGTGTCCGGCAACAACGATTTCGCGCTCGCCCGCTACAACCCCGACGGCTCGCTCGACAGCGGCGGCGCGGAAGACACGACGCCCGGAGATTCCTTCGGCACGGGCGGCAAGGTCACGACCGACTTCGGCGGCTTCGATCCGGCGAATGACATCGCCCTGCAAGCCGACGGCCGAATCGTCGCGGTCGGGTTGCACTTCCCTCTCTCCATCGGGGTTGCGGCGGGCGTTTCGTCCACCCATCGCGCCGGATACAACGTCTGCGATTCGCCCCACGAGGCTGCGAAGTTTGGGCAACCTTCGTCGCACGCCGCGACGTTGTGCGATCAGGCGAAGCCGGCCACGCACGGCGCTGTCCCCGTCTTTGCCGTCGCGCGCTACGAAATTAATGGTTCGCTCGACAACTCATTCGACGGCGACGGCAAAGTCACGACCGATTTCTTCGGCGTTGACGACGAAGCCTTCGCCGTCATCATTCAGGCCGACGGGAAGATCGTCGCGGGCGGATACACGGACGACGGCAGCAGCAGGGACTTTGCCCTCGCACGCTACCTCGCCGCGCCCCCGGCTACTCCGACGCCCACGCCGACACCCACCGCGACGCCGACTCCCACGCCGACGCCGAGAGTCGTGCAGTTCAGCCAGAGCGCGCAGACCGTCTCGGAGGGCGCAACCAGCATCACCATCACCGTCTCCCGCTCCGGCGACACCGCCGCCGCCTCCAACGTCGATTACGCCACCGCCGCCGACGCCGCCTTCACCGGC
>JAIVJZ010000056.1 GCA_020199775.1 Acidobacteriota bacterium | reverse complement strand
TTTGTCCAAGAAGATCACCGTCGATGTGAAGGGCGAAATCCTCGAACTCAAGAACACCATCAACACGATGGTGGATCAACTCAACTCGTTCGCGTCGGAAGTGACGCGCGTGGCGCGCGAGGTAGGTACGGAAGGCAAACTCGGCGGCCAAGCCGACGTGCGCGGCGTGGCCGGGACGTGGAAAGACCTCACCGACAACGTCAACTCGATGGCGAGCAACCTGACGGGTCAGGTGCGCGGCATCGCGAAGGTCGTGACGGCGGTCGCGGGCGGCGACTTGAAGCGCAAACTGACCGTCGAGGCGAAGGGCGAGATCGCGGAGTTGGCCGACACCATCAACAGCATGACGGACACGCTCGCCACTTTCGCCGATCAGGTGACGACCGTGGCGCGCGAGGTGGGCGTCGAAGGGAAACTCGGCGGGCAGGCGAACGTGCCCGGAGCGGCGGGCACGTGGCGCGACCTGACGGACAACGTGAACGGTCTTGCGGCCAACCTGACGACGCAGGTGCGCGCCATCGCGGACGTATCGACGGCCGTGACGAAGGGCGACCTGACGCGCTCGATTGATGTGGAGGCGCTCGGCGAAGTGGCCGCGCTCTCCGAAACCATCAACGAGATGATCATCAATCTCAAGGACACGACGCAGAAGAACACCGAGCAGGATTGGCTCAAGACCAACCTCGCGCGCTTCACGCGCATGTTGCAGGGGCAGCGCGACATGGCGACCGTCTCGCAACTCGTCCTCTCCGAACTCGCGCCGCTCGTCGATGCGCAGCAGGGCGTCTTCTACGTTAACGCCTCCAACAACGGCCAACCGCTGATGAAACTGCTCGGCGGCTACGCCTTCACGGAGCGCAAGAATCTGTCGAACGAGTACAAGCCGGGTCAGGGACTCGTCGGCCAGTGCATCTTGGAGAAAGAGCGCATCCTGCTGACGAACGTGCCGGACAATTACATCCGCATCGGGTCGGGGCTCGGCGAAGCGCCGCCGCTCAACATTATCGTGCTGCCCGTCCTGTTCGAAGGCGAGGTCAAGGCGGTCATCGAATTGGCGTCGTTCAATCGTTTCAACGACACGCACCTGACGTTCCTCGACCAACTGACCGAATCAATCGGCATCGTCCTCAATACGATTGAGGCCAACAGCCGCACCGAAGATTTGCTGTTGCAATCGCAGTCGCTCGCGGCCGAACTACAGAGCCAGCAGGACGAACTCAAGAAGAAGAACGAGCAACTCGAACAGCAGGCCGAATCGTTGCGCGAGTCGGAAGAACTGTTGAAGAGCCAGCAGGAGGAGTTGCAGCAGACCAACGAGGAGTTGCAGGAGAAGGCGACGCTGTTGGAGAAGCAGAAGGCCGAGGTCGAGGCGAAGAACCGCGAGGTCGAGGAAGCGCGCTGGGCGATGGAAGAGAAGGCCGAGCAGTTGGCTCTGACTTCCAAGTACAAGTCGGAGTTTCTGGCGAACATGTCGCACGAACTGCGGACGCCTCTCAACAGCATGCTCATCCTCTCGCGCCAGTTGTCGGAGAACAAGGACGACAACCTCACGCCGAAGCAGGTGCAGTTCGCCGAGACGATCCACTCGTCGGGCGCGGACTTGCTTTCGCTCATCAACGACATCCTCGATCTCTCCAAGATCGAATCCGGGATGATGGGCATAGACATCAGCGACGTGTCGTTCGCCGACGTGGGCGGGCAACTCGAACGCAGCTTCCAGCAGGTCGCGCTCGATAAGAAACTCAATTTCACCATCGAACGCGACGCCGCGCTGTCCGCCTCGATGCGCACCGACGAAAAGCGTCTGCAACAGATTCTCAAGAACCTGCTCTCGAACGCCTTCAAGTTCACGGAGCAGGGGAGCGTTACGTTGAGGATGGAACCGGCGATGCCGGGGCAGAAGTTTTATCAGGAGTCGCTCAACCGCGCCGAGCGCGTCGTCGCCTTCTCGGTCACGGACACGGGGATCGGCATCGCGCCCGACAAGCAGCGCATCATCTTCGAGGCGTTCCAGCAGGCCGACGGCACGACGAGCCGCAAGTACGGCGGGACGGGACTCGGGCTGTCGATCAGTCGCGAGATCGCGCGCCTGCTCGGCGGCGAGATTCGCGTCATGAGCTCGCCCGGCGAGGGCAGCACCTTCACGCTCTACCTGCCGCTCGCGCACACACCCGCGCCGTCCGGCAACGGCTCCGGCCACAATCTGGACGTGACGGGAGGTACGCGCATGACGGCCGCCGCCGCCGCCACCGCCGCCAACGCCACCGCGTCCGACTACGCCGCGTGGGGTTCGCCTTCGATTTACGACGTGGAGGCCGCCGTCGTCGGGGCGAACGATGTCGCAGACGACCGCAACAGCATCTTCGACGGCGAGCGCGTCGTGCTCATCGTCGAAGACGACCTCAACTTCGCGCGCATCCTTTTAGACCTCGCGCGCGAGAAGAACTTCAAGGGTCTCGTCGCCACGCGCGGCGACGCCGCCCTCGCCCTCGCGCGCAAGTACAAGCCCGACGCCATCACGCTCGACATCAAGCTGCCGGATCGCGACGGCTGGACGGTGCTCGACCGCCTCAAGCACGACCCGAACACGAGCCACATCCCCGTCCACATCATTTCGGGCGAGGAGCAACGCCAACGTGCGCTCCACCTCGGCGCGATCACGCACCTGCAAAAACCCGTGAGCCGCGAAGACTTGGCCTCGGCCTTCGACCAGATCACGGCCTTCGCCGAACGGCGCGTGCGCCGCCTGCTCGTTGTCGAAGACGACGACGCGCAGCGCATGAGCATCGTCGAACTGATCGGCAACGGCGACGTGACGACGACCGCCGTCGCCACGGGTCAGGAGGCGCTCGACGCCTTGCAGTCGGAGCCGTTCGACTGCATGGTGGTTGACCTGAAACTGCCGGACATGACGGGCTTCGAGTTGATCGAGAAGATTCAGAAAGACCTCGGCCGCGCGGACTTGCCCATCATCGTCTACACGGGCAAGGAACTGACGGCGAAGGAGGAGACGCAACTGCGGAAAGTGGCCGACGCGATCATCGTCAAGGAAGTGAGTTCGCCCGAGCGTCTGCTCGCGGAGACCGCGCTCTTCCTGCACCGCGTCGAGGCCAACCTGCCCGAGCCGAAGCGCCGGATGCTCGAACAACTCCACCGGCGCGATCCCGTCCTGGCCGGTCGCAAGGTCTTGATCGTGGACGACGACGTGCGCAACATCTTCGCGTTGACGAGCGCGCTTGAGAGCCACAACATGGATGTCGTCCACGCCGAGAACGGGCAGGAGGGCATCGACATGTTGCAGGGAACGGAAGGCATCGAGGCCGTCCTGATGGACATCATGATGCCCGGCATGGACGGCTACGAGGCCATCCACGCGATCCGCGAGATGGAGCAGTTCAAGAACCTGCCGATCATCGCGCTCACGGCCAAGGCGATGAAGGCCGACCGCGACCGCTGCATCGAGGCCGGGGCTTCCGATTACATCTCGAAGCCGCTCGACATCGACCAACTGCTGTCGCTCCTGCGCGTCTGGCTCTATCACCAGGAGGAAGCGCAAGGCTCATGAGCGCGCTCTTGCAATCCGACCAGACCCAACTCGAAGACATCGAGATCGCGTTGCTGCTCGAAGGGTTGTACCGCGTCTACGGCTTCGACTTTCGCGACTACTCGCCCGCCTCGATCAAGCGGCGGATACTGGAGCGCATGCGCGCCGAGAAGATCGCGACCGTCTCGGCCTATCAGGATTGCGTGCTGCACGACGACGCGTGCATGGAGAGGCTGCTCGTCGGCCTCTCCGTCCACGTCACCTCGATGTTTCGCGATCCGAGTTTCTACCACACGTTCCGCACGAAGGTCGTCCCCATCCTGCGGACTTACCCGACGGTGCGCATCTGGCACGCGGGCTGTTCGACGGGCGAGGAAGTCTATTCGATGGCGATCCTCTTGCAGGAGGAGGGGCTCTATCGCAAGTGCGTCATTTACGCGACGGACATCAGCCGCGACGTTTTGCGCAAGGCGCGCGAAGGCATCTTCCCGCTCGCGGCGATGCAGGAATACACGGGCAACTACATGCGCGCGGGCGGCAAGCACGAGTTCTCCGACTACTACACGGCGCACTACGACAACGTGATCTTCCACCCCGCGCTCAAGACGAACGTCGTCTTCTCCGAACACAACCTCGTGACGGACGGATCGTTCAACGAGTTTCACGTCATCCTGTGCCGCAACGTGATGATCTATTTCAACAAGGCGTTGCAGGAGCGCGTGCATAACTTGATCTATGAAAGCCTGTCGATGTTCGGCGTCTTCGGGCTGGGCAACAAGGAGTCTCTGAAGTTTACGCCGCGCGCGGATTTTTATGAGAAGTTGGACAACCGCGATAAACTGTACCGGAAGGTGAAATAGCGTTGACGTTCGAGATCGTCGTCATCGGGACATCATACGGCGGGCTGTCCGCGCTGCAAGAAGTGCTGCCCGCGCTCGCGCCCGGCTTCGGGATGCCCGTCGTCGTCGTGCAACACCGCGGCAAGGACTCGGACAACCTCTGCGAGTTTTTGCAACGCTACTGCGCGCTGCCGCTCTCGGAGCCGAACGACAAGGAGGCGATTGCGCCGGGGCGCGTCTATCTCGCGCCGCGCGATTATCATTTGTTGATTGAAAAAGACGGTTTCGCGCTGTCCACGGAAGCCCCGGTCGGCTACGCGCGCCCGTCCGTCAACGTGCTGTTCGAGTCGGCGGCCGACGTTTATCAGGAGCACGTCGTCGGCGTCGTCCTGACGGGCGCGAACACGGACGGCGCGCGCGGTCTGGCGAAAATTAAAGCCTACGGCGGGTTGTGCGTGGTGGAAGACCCGGCGGGCGCGAAGTCGCGCGGGATGCCGGAGGCGGCGATTGCCGCCACGTCCGTCGACGCGATCCTGCCGCTCCCGGAGATCGCGTCCTTCCTGAATCAACTGTGCCGACACGAGCCGAGATCGTCTTATGCAAGCTGAGTCGCAAAAAATCAATATCTTGATGGTGGACGACAGCCCGACGAACTTGCTCGCGCTCGAAGCTATCTTGTCAGCCCCGGATCGCAATCTCGTCCGCGCCGCCTCCGGCGACGAAGCGTTGCGTTACCTGCTCGACACGGACGTGGCCGTCATCCTGCTCGACGTGTACATGCCCGGCATAGACGGCCTCGAGACCGCCGCGCTCATCCGTGGGCGCGAGAAGTCGCGCGACATTCCGATCATCTTCCTCACCGCCGACTCGACGGGCAACCGCCACATCGCGCGCGGCTATTCGCTCGGCGCGGTCGATTACATCCTCAAACCCATCGACCCCGACATCCTGCGCTCGAAGGTCGCCGTCTTCGTCGAGTTGTTCAAGAAGACGGAGGAGATCAAGCGGCAGGCCGAACTCCTGCACGAGAAGAACATCGAACTGGAGAACGCCAACCTCCAACGCCTCGGCAAACTGATCGAACTCGGGCAGGAACTCGCCGCCGAACGCGACCCCGAACAGGTCTTGGAAAAGTTCTGCCGCGCCGCGCGCGACATCATCGGCGCGGAGCACGCGGGCGTCGGCGTGCTGGCCGAGGACGGGAAGTCGCTCCGCTATTTCTGCCACTGCGATCATTGCGTCACGGGCGACGGGACTCTGACATCGCCGCAGGCGAGCGAACGGTTGCTCGACCGTTTACTCGCGGAGTGTTGCCCCGTGCGCCTGAGCGAAGGGGCGGGCACGCTCGATGAGGAACACGTCGCGTCGCCGCGCATCTCGATGCAGTCGTTCCTCGGCGCGCCCATCCTTTCGCCCACACACGCCTACGGCTGGCTCTACCTCTCCAACAAACTCGACGCCGAAGAGTTCAGCGAGGCCGACGAGCGGCTCGCCGTGACGCTCGCCACGCAGGTCGCTTCCTCTTACGAAAACGCGCGGCTCTACGCGGAGGCGCAGCGGCACGCCTCTGAGTTGCAGCAGGAAGTGGCCGAGCGCAAGCTGGCCGAAGAGGCACGCGCCCGCCTGCTCGTGCGCGAACAGGCCGCCCGCGCCGAAGCCGAGCGCGCCAACCGCACCAAGGACGAATTTCTCGCCACGCTCTCGCACGAACTGCGCACGCCGCTCACCGCCATCCTCGGCTGGACGCACCTGATCCGCGGCGGCAACCTCGACGCCGCGATGATGACGCGCGCGCTCGAAACCATCGAACGCAACGCCCGCGCGCAGTCGCAGTTAATAGACGACCTGCTCGACGTGTCGCGCATCATCACCGGCAAACTGATGCTCGACTTCCGCCCCGTCGAACTCGCCGCGATCATCGAGGCGACCGTGGACACCGTGCGCCCGATGGCCGAGGCCAAATCCATCCGGGTGCAGCCGTCGCTCAGAACGTCGCACTGCCTCGTGTCGGGCGACCCGGCGCGTTTGCAGCAGGTGGTCTGGAATCTCTTCTCGAACGCCGTCAAGTTCACGCCCGAAGGCGGAAGCGTCGAGGTCGGCCTGACGTGCGACGAGCAGCACGTCGAGTTGGAGGTGAGCGACACGGGGCAGGGCATCAATCAGGATTTTCTCCCTTACATCTTCGACCGCTTCCGGCAGGCCGACGGCACGACGACGCGCAAGCACGGCGGCCTCGGCCTCGGCCTCGCCATCGTGCGCCACCTCGTCGAACTGCACGGCGGCACGATCCGCGCGCACAGCGACGGCGACGGCCGCGGGTCTACTTTCACGCTTTCGCTCCCGCTCGCTTCGGCCGTGGCCGACGGCGAGGGCGCGGCCGAGCAGCAGCAGCAGCAGCAGCCGGACGCGGCAGCGGTGGCGACGCCGGCGGACGGGAAAGAGTCGCCGTCGCTCGCCCAGTCGGAGGTGCTCGGCGGCCTGCGCATCCTGATCGTTGACGACGAGGCGGACACGCGCGAGTTGGTGCAGGAGGTGTTGGTGCGTCAGGGCGCGGAGGTGCGTGTGAGCGAGTCGGCGGCGGAAGCCCTGCGAACGCTCGCGGCGTGGAATCCCGATCTGCTCATCTCGGACATCGGCATGCCGGTGGAAGACGGGTACGAGTTGATCAGGCAGGTGCGCAGGTTCGACGCGGAACACCACGGGCAGATACCGGCCGTCGCCCTGACCGCTTACGTCGGCGCGGAAGACAACCGCCGCGCACTCGCCGCGGGCTTCCAGACGCACCTCGCGAAACCGATTGTGCCGAAAGCCTTGATCGAGACGGTCGCGCGCGTCGCCGGGCGTGAGACGCCGGTAGACGCCTGAGCCGCCCGCGGACGCCGCGCGTCTCCGGCGGGCGGGCGGCGGCGTCGCCCCGTTCGCCTTGAGACGTGAATCCGCAGACTAGCCTGCGTGCAGCAGCGTCCGCATCTCGCGGCCGAAGCGCACGTCGATCTTGCCCCGCCGCGCTTCCACCACGTTGCCCTCTCCGAATTTCGGGTGTGTGATCTGATCGCCCGTCGCGTATGTCTCCTGTGGCGAGTAGGAGCGCGCGGGTCGGCCGGACGACGCACGCGCTTTGACTTCGACGGAACGCGCGCCGTTCGTCCGGCGCGGCATCGCCGCCGCCTTGGCCTCCGGGTCGCGGTAGAGATGTGTGGACTGGCAATAGTTGCAGGTGACACGTTCGATGCGCCCTTCGGAATGGAGGGCGACGACCTGATGCATGCGTTCTTCCTTGCAGCGGCCGCAATAGGCCATCACGTCGTCGCCGAGACGAATCCTTTTCAACATTGTGTGATTGATAATTCCCCGGTTGGTAGATAAGTTGAATTGCCGTGGAACCAGCCCCGCCGCCCAGTGCCCGCCGTAATCCCCGTGCGTTTAATTTCGCCAATCCCGCAAACACTATGACGCAGCCCGCGCGATAGCGCAAACGCGCCGCCCGCGCGGAAACTTTCAACGCCTCGAAAAAAAGTTCGGGACGCTCACAGGCGAGCGTCCCGAACTATTCTGATGGCGGTTTGCCCGTCGCCTTTAGAAACGACGACGCGGGTACGTCCGGCTGCGTTTGGTGTAGATGTAAGAGCCGCCCGCACCGGCAAGTGCGCCCACGGCCGCCGCGCGCTTCCCGCCGAACGCCCCGCCCAAGCCCGCGCCGAGCGCGGTGCCGCCGAGCACCGTCCCGATTCTGCGGTTGCGCGAAGAAAAATTGCGCCGCGCGGCGCGCCGGTTCAGAGCGTACAACGCGCCCGAGCCGCCGCCGATGGCCGCGCCCTTTTTACCCGCGACGAGCGCGCCGACGAGCGCGCCGCCGCCGATGATGGCCGCCGTGCGAGCCTTGCGGCCAAAGCGCGAACGCCCCTCTTGCGCCGACGCGACCGGAGCAACCGCCGCCGTCAAAACCATCACACACAAGAAAGATAGAAACAGTCTTTTCATGTCACACCCCACAATTAATTTTGTTTGAATTGGTCGGCCGGCGAGACGGCCGGGTTTTGGTCTCCCCGCCTGCAAAATCCTAAAGGAGAGACCCGTTGCGCTCTCCCCTTCGCAACGGGTCTCTCAATTGGATCGTCGTTCACTTGCGTGTTGACGACTCGACATTCTCTATAACAAGGCTTGTGCCACAACCAGTCCGACCGGCGCGCCCACGCGGAAACCTCTGCAAAACCCTGCTGCCCGCCCGATCCGCGTCGCGTCGCCGCAGCCGACGACGCGGAATCCGGCGCGCGCAACTCACGATATGGGTTGCGGCATGAACGAAAAGGTGAAGCCGCCCGGTCGGCAGCGCACGGGGCGAGGCGTGCTTCGCGTGCTTGTAGTTTCAACCGCCGCATAATAATCTGTGTGCCCAACAACCAACACTTTCGGCACACAGAGGAGATGACATGTCAGAACAGATCAACTCGGGACAGATTGAAGAGCGCGAGACGCCCGGCTCCGGGCTGTTGTTGTCCGTCGAACCCTTGCAGGCGAGCGCGCAACTGAACGCCAGCGACGACAACGCGGACACCGGCGGCTCTGGCGGGAAAGATATTTCCGACGACGCGGGCGCGGACACCGACGGCTCGGATACGAGCGGCACTGACACAGACCTCACTGATGCCCTCGGCGCGGACACGGACGGCTCGGACGCCGCCGACACCGACGGCTCCGATTCCGACAGTTCGGATTCCGACGGCTCCGATTCCGGCGCGTCGATCAAAATAGACAGCAAGGATGCTTAAGCGTTCGCCAGCCGCTTTATGAACGGTGAAGTCGCCAACGGCTTGAGCCGTCTTTTGGAGCCGCACACGGCGCAGGAGTTCCTCGCCTCCTCCTGGGGTCAGACGTACAAGCACATACGCGGGGGGCGGGAAAAGTTCGCGCGCCTGCTGCCGTGGGAGTGTCTGAACGACATCCTCCGGCAGCACCGGCTCGACTTCCCGCGCCTGCGCCTGATGCGCGACGGCCGCGCCCTTCCCGTCAATTCATATCTCCGCCACACCACGGCTGCGCGAAGCCGCCAGCCGATCCCGCGCCTCCAGCCCGTCAAATTCACAGGCCAACTCCGCGCGGGCGCAACGCTCGTGCTCGACGCGGTTGACGAACTGCACGAGCCGCTCGCAGAGTTGGCCGCCGGGTTGGAACGCTTATTCCGCGAGCGCATCCAGATCAACTCTTACGCCGGTTGGCACACCTCGCGCGGGTTCGACCTGCACTGGGACGACCACGACGTGTTTATCTTGCAGGTCACGGGGCGCAAGCGTTGGCGCGTCTACGGGCAGACGCGCCCGCACCCGCTCGCGGGCGATGCGGACAACCCGAAGCCCGCGGGCGCGCCGCTCTGGGAAGACACGCTCGAAGACGGCGACCTGCTCTACATCCCGCGCGGCTGGTGGCACGTCGCCGAACCGCTCGACGAGCCGACGCTCCACCTCACCGTGGGCGTCCACAAACGCACCGGCGTCGATCTCTCGACGTGGCTCGCCGGGCAGTTGCGCGCGAGCGAAACTTTCCGCCAAGACCTGCCCCGCTTCGCTGCGCCCGGCGCACGCGCCGCGCACATGCGGCGACTCAGAGAAGAGTTGCTCGCCGCGTGGGACGACAATCTGCTCGAACGATATTTCGACGAACTCGACGCGATGGCCGAGCCGCGCGCGCATCTCAATCTGCCGTGGGGCGCGACTGCCGGGGGCGTCCCACCCGGCGCAGGCGCGAGCGTGCGCCTGCTCGCGCCGCGCCCGCTCGATTTGAAGGTCGAAGACGGCGTGATCGAGTTTTCCTGTCACAAAAAGCGTTGGCGATTCGCGGCGGGCGCGCTGGTCGTCCTCAGACGCCTCGCGGACGGGCGCGCCTGTTCCGTCGCCGAACTGTGCGCGGCGGCGAAGGAGGAACCGCTGGACGAAGAGACCGTGCGCGCGTTCCTCGGCGAGTTGCTCCGGCACGGCCTCGTCGCCGTCGTCAACGGCTGAGCCGCCGTTCAAATTCTCCGGTCATATAATGAGCCGACCCTTTTTCTATTGTTCCGATCTATCGCGCGCCTCCGGCGAGCGCAGTTTCGGCACGGCCTCGGTGGGCGAGGTCTGGCTGCTCGTCGAATACCGCGAGGCGTGGGGCGCGCACGCGCTCGGAGACAGCGCGCTCTCCGTCGAGATCAAGCGTCACCTGAACAAGTTCTGCAAGACCGTGCCGCGCTCGCGGCTCCTGTTCATCAAGCAGGAACGGCTGCGCCGCGACCCGCTCAGTTGCTTCGTCGTGCGTTGCCGCGAACGCGCGCCGTCAATCGAGCAATTCGAGTTGTCGGGCTACGACGAATTGTTGAAGTTCGATCTGGCCGCGCTGGCGGCGGGCGGGTCGCCCGACGGCGGCGTGCGGCTGGACGCCCCACTCTACCTTGTCTGCACGCACGGCAAGCGCGACAAGTGTTGCGCCAAGTTCGGCTACGCGCTTTATAAATCTTTGCGCGCGGGCGCGGCGGAAGGGAGCGGCGGCGACCGCCACGTCTGGCAGTCTTCGCACATCGGCGGCGACAGGTTTGCGGCCAACCTCGTCTGCTTTCCCCACGGGCTCTTTTACGCGCACGTGACCGAGGATGCGGGGCGTCGGATCGTCGAGGAGTATGAACGGCGACGACTCATGCTCGAAGGCTATCGCGGGCGCGCCTGTTATTCCTATCCCGTGCAGGCCGCCGAGTTCTTCATTCGCACGCAGACGAGCCTGAGCGCGCTCGACGGGCTGCGCTACCGCCGACACGAGCGCACCGGCGACGGAAGTTGGCGCGTCACCTTCGCCGCGGCGGACGGCAGCCTTCACGAGGCGCACATCGCCGCGCGCACCTCCGAATTTCATAACTACATCACCTGCCAGTCGGCCGAAGAACGGCCGGTCGTCCAGTACGTGCTGGAAAACTATCACGCGACCTAGCAGCGGTTTCAAGTTTCAAGTTTCAAGTTAAAGACCGGAGAACCTTTCAGACTTGAAACCTGAAACTTGAAACCTGAAACCCGCTATGACACCACCGAGCCGCCGCAACTCGAACCCGCCCCGGCGGTGCAGCCGAAGCAGTGCGCGGCGGTGACGATCTCGCGCCCGGCGAACTCGCGCGGGTCGAAGTCCGCGATGGTTCGCGGCAGTTGCGGGGCGACGCCGAGGTCGAGCATCTGGTTGAAGTCGCAATCGTAGAGCCGCCCCGTCCAATCAACGCTGACGAGCGTGCGGCACATGAGCCCCGCGACGGCCTGCGGGTTGAACGCCTCGACGAGTTTCCGCATGTAGCGTTCCTCGTTGCCCGTGCGCCGCAGGTAGTCGAGGAAACGTCTGATGGGCATGTTGGTGATCGTGTACAGGCTGTTGAACGAGACGCCGTGGCGCGCGCGCAACTCGCGTTTGAAGTCGGCTTCGATTGAGCTTTGCGCGGGCGGCAGAAACGCGCCCGCCGGGTTGTAGACGAGATGCAGGGCGAGACCGCTGCCTTCGATTCCATACCCGATCTCGTTCAGACGCCGCAACGCCTCAAGCGATTTGGCGAAGACCCCCCGGCCGCGCTGCGCGTCCGTCTGCTGTGCGAGAAAGTAGGGCAGCGACGAGACGACTTCCACGCCCCGCGCGCGAAAGAAGTCCGGCAGGTCTTCCTGCCCCGGCTCGAACAGCACGGTCAGGTTATGACGCACGATGACGTGCGCGCCCGCGTTGCGCGACTCCGTGACGAGACGACGGAATGAAGGGTTGAGTTCCGGCGCGCCGCCCGTGATGTCTACGGTCTTGAAGCGGTGGCGGCGCACGGCCTCGATGATCTGCCCGGCAATTTCCTCCGACATGATCTCCGTGCGCTTCGGGCCGGCGTCCACGTGGCAATGCTTGCACGCCTGATTGCACAGCTTGCCGACGTTGACCTGCAAGGTCTCGACCGCGACCGCGCGCCGTAGAGTCAGCCCTGCGCCCGCGACGCGCCCGTCGAAACTGACGGGCGCGCGTGCGGCGGCGGCGGCGGTAGTCTCCGCGTTGACGACGGGTAGAGCTTTCCCTTCGCTCACATCGAAACCTTGTTGACGGAGTTGTGCGCCTGCAAGCCGTGGATGAGAGCCGCGCCGCCGCGCAAGGCCGAGGCCATGTGGATCGCTTCGGTCATCTGCTCCATGTTCGAGCCGGATTCGAGACACGACTGCGCGTAGGCGTCTATGCAGTAGGGGCATTGCAAGGCGTGGGCGACGGCGAGGCCGATCAACGCCTTCTCGCGCCGCGAGAGCGCGCCGTCTTCCTGACACGCCTCGTACCACGCCATGAATTTCTCGAAGAGGTCTGGGCGGTGCTTGCCCATGTCGGAAAAGCGGCTGAGATCGTCTTCCTCGTAGTATGACATCCGTAAAATTCTCCCTCGCGGCCGGTGATGCGCCGCCCATTGTACCCGTTATCGCGCCCGCGCGCCGCCGCGCCGGACGGGCGCGTAAAGCCGGCTGAGCGTGTGCGGGCTGACGCCGAGCCAGTAGAGCATTTGCAGAAACGACCAGCGCGCGAAAGTGAACGCGAAACTGCGCCCCTCGAAGCGACGCGAAGACGTGACGACTCGCGCCCTGAGATGAACCAACGCGCCGCGCTTCCTGAGCCGCCGCACCAAGTCCAAGTCCTCGAAGACGGGGAACGGCTTGAAGCCGCCGACTTCCCGGTAGACGCTCGCCCGCACGAAGATCGCCGAGTCGCCGTAGCACAAACCGAGTTTCCGCAACTGCGGGTAGAGCCACGTCAGGAAGCGCGCCGCGAAGCGTGTGCCGTCGAAACTGATCGCGAAGTTGCCGCCGACGATCTTCGAGTCGCGCCGGAGCGCGTCGAGTATCAGGCGCGTCGCGTCGGGCGGCGGGATCGTATCGGCGTGGAGAAACCACAACGCGTCGGCGGCGCGCGCGACGGTTGCGCCCGCGTGCATCTGCGCGCCGCGCCCGCGCGCGGAGAGGATGACGTGCGCGCCGTGCCCGCGGGCGATCTCGCGCGTCGCGTCCGCGCTCCCGCCGTCCACGACGATGACTTCGACGCGCCCGCCGTGGTTGAGGCGCGTCACGGCTCGAAGCGTCGCGCCGAGCGAATGCGCCTCGTCGAGCGTCGGGATGATGACGGAGATGGACGGACGCTCCGCCGTTGATACTGAAGACATCTGATGTTCGCTGACGTTCGTTGCGTGTGTATTTTCCGCCGCTAACTGCACGCGCCGTGCGCGGCGACGGTTCAGGCCAGAAGGTGATCCGCCGGGACGCGAAGCGCGTCGTGTCTGGTGCGCGCATCCGGCGACAGCGACTCACGCGCCGGTCGCTGTGCGCCGAACGGCAACTTGAGAATCTCGAACAGGCCGAGTTCTTCCGGCTCGCGGTAAGCCGGGAGGCCGATCTCGATCCCGGATTGCGGCACGTTCAGGCGAAGCGTCCCGTGCAACCTGTCCCAGAACGTCAGCCCGCTCGACCAGTTGGCGTCGCGTTCCCCGCGCACCGTCGAGTGATGTATGCCGTGCATGCGCGGCGTCACTAAAAACAGGTTCAGGCGGCGTTCCACTTCGACCGGCAGGCGCACGTTCGAATGGTGAAACAGGATCGAGACGAACAGCAAATTCTGCCACGCCGAGAGCGACTGCGGCGACACGCCGATCAAGAGCACCTGCGCCGCGCGCCACGCCACCGAGACGACGAGTTCGCCGAAGTGAAAACGCAAAGCGGTCGAAGCGTCCAGATCGAGGTCGGCATGATGCACGAGATGAAAACGCCACAGCAGAGGAACGCGATGCGTGAGCACGTGCCACACGTAGAGCGTGTAATCCAGCAGGACGACGGCGAGCGCGACTTCCAACGGGCGCGGCAGCGCGACCTGTTTAAGCAGCCCGACTTTGCGCCGCTCGACAAGCGCGGTCAGTCTTTCGACGACCGGACGTTCGACGAGTTGGAGCGCGGCGGCGGCCACGCCCGCCACGACGAGGTTACGCGCGTCGCGCTTCGACTTCGATTCGACCGCGCGACGCAGAGGCCGACGCCGCTCCAACCACACCAACATGCCGAACGCCCCCACGGCGAGCGGCGCACTGATCCATCCGGGGATTTTTCGCATCTTCGACACCTGCGCCCTCCGCGTTAAAAAATTGCCGCCCCTTTGCGCCGGGTTAATTCAATTTCCGGCGAGCCTGAATAATTCAGCCGGCGAATTTAGACGGCAATTTTTTGCAACACGTTTCGATTATGTTTCGACCAGACTAATTTTTCGGAGCGCGGGCGGGAAGCCGCGCGATGACTGCGAGCGCGGCGCAAACAAGTTGTTCGGTGAAGAATATGGCGCACGAAGACGGCGACACGAAAACAATTCTCATCTTCGTCTACAACGCGGAGAGCGGCCTCTTCAACACCCTGAGCGATGTCGCGCATAAAATCCTCTCGCCCGAAACCTACGCGTGCAATTTGTGCGCGCTCACGCATACGGCCTTCGGGATGCGCCGCGAGTGGAGAGAGTTTCTCGAAAGCCTCGACGCGCGTCTTGAGTTTTTGCACGCCGACGAGTTGCGGGATCGCTACGACTTGGCGGGGCTGCCGCTGCCCGCGATCTTGCGCAAACGCGGCGCGTCGCTCGAAGAGTTGATGGACGCCGCCGCGATCAACTCGTGCCGGTCGTTGGACGAACTCAAGCGAGCCATCACCGGGAGACTGTAGCGAGCAAGCCTGCGAACAACCAAAACTTTCAACGCCACCGCAGGCGCAAGGGTCACGGAAAAGGCACGGGGAGAACATTCGTGATCTCAAGTTCGAGATTTGAAATGTTTCTCCTCTGTGCCGCCTCGTGCGTTCCCTGTGCTTTCGGTGTTGAATGGTTTCCCCTAACTCACCTCGCCGCCGCCAGCGGGAAATGCGGCTCAATGTCCACGGGCACGTCGCCGAGGCTGGCGAGGGCGCGCTGCATCGGCGGGCGGATGACGCCGTACCTGTCGAGCATCACTTTGGCCTTCGCGTATGAGCCTTCGGCCTGTAGGGTGAGAATCTCGCGCGCCAGCTTGGCGACGGCCTGTTTGACGCGCGACTCGTCGATGCTGAAAGTTCCGGTGCGCTCGTCGAACTTGATGGCGCCCTCGTCGGTCAGGTAATTGAACTGCACGGCGATGCCTTTGCCGTGCGCCTCCGTGATGCCGAAGCGCACCGAGCGGAAACAACTCGCGAGGAAGGTCGTGTACATCGAACGCTCCATGCTTTTTTCGACCATGCCCTTGTCCATTAAATACTGCAACGCCCACAGTCCCGTAATGTCGGCCTTCGCCTCTTCGATAGCCGAGTAAAGTTCTTTGAGTTGCATGCGCACGGTGGTCGCCTGCCCGCCGACGTTGATGTTGTGCGGCCCCAGCCCGTGCATCAACTCGTGCGCGAGGATGTGCGTGAAGAAGGAATCGAAGGAGAGCGCGCGACGTTCGGCGGGCGCGAGCACGACGCGCGAAATGGGAATCAGGGTCTTCTGAAATTTCGCCTCCTGCACGTTCTTGAGCATGACGCGCTTCGACCCCTTCTCTTTGACGACGCGCTCGTCGTTCGGCAGGTTGAAGGCCGCCGTCTGCACGCCTCGATTGCCCTCGCCCGAAGAGAAGACTTCGTTGACGACGCGGATGGGCGAAGCCGCGCCGAGTTTCGGGTTGCGGTAGCGCGCCTCCATCGGCAGGTTGTCTTCCAACTCCTGCAAGTACCCGCTGAACTTCTGGAGCTTCGCCGTCTCCGCCTCGTCGCGCAGCGTGACGTAGGACTCGAAGGCGGCCTTGTAGTTGAACAACTCGTCCTCGTAGGTTTCGTAAGGGCCGATGGTCACGTCAATCGGCGAGTCCAAATCCATCCACGCCACGTCGCTCTCGTAATAATCGTCGGAGAGAAAAGCGGCGGCGCGTTTATTGAGGAAACTTTTGAGCGTCGCGTTCGTCGTCAACCCGGCCGCTTCGCGCAGCAGGCGCGCGGCCGGTTCGAGAAACCGCCGGTACTCGACGCTGTAGGGGACGGTCTTGAGCTTGCCGTCCGCGCCGCGGCGGATGAGGTGAAAAAAGCCTGTGGCGCGTGCCTTCTCTTCGGCCGGGAGAGTCGCGACCCACGCGTTGAACTCCTCCTTCGTCATGTCGTCCGGGTAGTAGTTGGCGTGGTGCGGCTTCTGGCGCGGGACGCCTTCGACGAACGGTTCGTTGCCGTCGAGCCGCGACCACGGGCCGACGTTGATGCGGAAGTAGTGGAGGCGCGCGCGGCCTTCGGCCGTCTTGTCGGCTTCGAGCCGACGCTTGAGCGCGGGGTTGCCGCTCCACACCTGTTCGAGGTAGAGCGGGTCTAATAACTTCGCGGCCTCGATGATCTTGGCGAGGGCGCGGCGGTCGCCCGCCGAGAGCCGCGCGGTGTCGGCCGTGAGCGTCGTCGGGGCGAAGCGGCGAATTTTGGCGTCGAGCGACGTGCGGGCGGCAGTAGCGGCGGCGGCGGCGGCGGCTTTCGGCGCGCGCCTTCTCTGGGCGGCGACGCTACTGCTGCCCGGCATCTCGAAGCAAACGACCCACAGCAGCAGCAGCAGGGCGCACGCGATCATCATCCGGTATTTCATCTGCTAATCTCCTCCAAACTTTCGCATGATTATCCGAGGTCGTTTATTAGATGCCTGCCGCGAAAGTAAATGCAAGCCGCGAAAGGTGTGAGAAGGCGGTTAGAGGAAAGCGACACGCGCCCAAGACGGAGAAGGCGGCGCGTTCGTGAACGAACTAACGTTCACGAACGCGCCGCCTTTCGCGTTTAGTGCGTGCCGGATTATTTGCAGCGACTCGGCTTGCCGCCAATCTTGGTTTTGGCGAATTCACGCGCTGGTCGCGGCGGGCGTCGGGGATGAATGATGTATGAATGATGAACTGACGCCGCCGCCGGATGATACGCGTTGCCGGTCGAACTCCTGCCCGAATGTTCTCTCACTATGCTAACGCGTGCGGCGAGCGAAAAAGGGATCACGCGTGCGCAGGGAAAGTTTTCCAAATGCGGCGGGTAAAAATTTTTGCGGCGGGGTGATCCGCCGGGAGTCTGAAACACGCGTTAATGTTTGGGAGCGAAGTTTATTAAGTCAGGGGATAGTCAGGAGGGATCGAAAGTATGAGCGCAATGTTGGAAATGGTCGCGCCGCCGCACAACGACAGTCAAGCCCGCGCGCAGGACGCGCCGCCCGGGGCCGTGCTGACGCAGATGATTCTCGCGCCGCTCGTGGCGCAGGCGCTTCGCGTGGTGGCCGAACTGGGCGTCGCCGATTTGCTGGCGAACGGGGCGCGGAGCGTTGACGAACTGGCGGCCGAGACGGGCGCACACGCCCCGTCGCTTTACCGCTTCATGCGTGCGCTCGCGGGTTGCGGCGTCTTCGCGGAGAGGGAAGGGCGGGTCTTCGAGTTGACGCCGATGGCCGAACTTTTGCGCGCGGGCGTCGAAGGTTCGATGCGCGATCTGGCCATCTTCATGGGGGCGGACTGGCACTGGCGGGTGTGGGGCGACGCGCCCTACAGCGCGCGGACGGGACGGGCGGCGTGGGAGCACGTCCACGGCAAAGAGGTGTTTCCGTATTTCGCGGAGAACGCAGAGGCGGCGCGCGTGTTCGATAACGCGATGACGGCCTTCTCGAAAATGGTCTCGAAGGCCGTTATCGAAGCCTACGATTTTTCGTCGATCAGGAAACTGGCCGACATCGCGGGCGGGCACGGCAGTCTCCTCGCGGCCATCCTGCGCGCGAACCCGCACCTCGGCGGCTTGCTGTTCGACGTGCCGCAGGTCATCGCGGGGGCGCAAGGATACGTGGAAGCGGAAGGCATGGGACACGCCATCGAACTCGCCGCGGGCAACTTCTTCGAGAGCCTCCCTTCGGGCGCGGACGCCTACATGATGAAGCACATCATTCACGACTGGGACGACCGGCGCGCCCTCTCGATTCTACGGAACTGTCACCGCGCGATGCCGGAGGACGGGAAACTATTGCTCGTCGAAACGGTCGTCCCCACGGGGAACGAGCCGCACCTGTCGAAGATTCAAGACCTCGAAATGATGCTCTCGCCGGGGGGGCTGGAGCGCACCGAAGGCGAGTATCGCGAACTGTTGGCCGCCGCCGGTTTCGAGTTGACGCGGATCATCCCGACCGCCTCGCCGATGTCCGTGATCGAAGGGGTGAAAATCAAAGGGCGGTAGGGAGAGCGAATTTTCAATCTCCCCCGAAGCTCGCCCGTGTGGGCCGGGCGAGCTAGAGAACGGACGGGCCTCGGTTGATCGCCGAAGCCCGTCCGTTTTTTGCCGGCGATTGATGGCTGGCGGCGAATTCGTGTCAACCGGCGGGCGGAAAAATCTCGCGCGGACGCCGAAAAAAAGTGATCCCCTTCGCGCGTCGCTTGCGCGTTAGTTAATAGAGACAAGGAAAACTCGCGGATTAACGGGCGGTTGAAAGCGGCAGGCTTCCGGCGAGGAGGAGACCAACGGCGATGATCGAGACGACAAACATTATGAATGCACGGACGCCCGCAGGCGTTCACGCCGCAATCACGGGGCGCGCGGGCGGCGATTATTATCACGCTTATTACCGCGAGTTGGTATCGAGAGGCGCGAGCCGCTCGGAGCGCAACCGCGGTCTCGAAGGCATCAAGACGGAGAGACGCCGGGCGCGGCGCGAGAAATGGCTGAAGGAGATCAAGTCGCTGGCGAGCGTTTTAATCAGTTCGGAAGCCGTGGGTTGAACGGCGGCGAGCCAATCGAAGAAGGTACGGAAGGGCGGGTGGTCAAACAAGTTTATTTGAAAAAGCGACGGCGAGGGAGTGTGAGGCGATGAATTATTTAATCTGTTTCGGCATTGTGGTGGCGGCCGGGTGCGTATTGACTTTCGTATCGAACGGCTTCGCTTACGCGATGTCGCGCATGTTGGAAGCCGGGTTCGAGTTCGTGGAGTATCGTCTGGCCTTGAGGGCGCACGAGCGCCGGAGCATGAGGCGCGACGCGCAGCGGCAGGTCGCGAACGTGGTGACGGCGTTTCGCGGGGGCGAAGTGGCGCTGCCGGTGAACAGGCGTTCAACGCAGCAGCTTGGCGTAGCGCGGGTCGCCGCGTAAGTTGTCGAGGCGCGGATCGACGCGCAGGTAAGTGTAGCCGACGGCGTGTTCTTTCTCAGCCCGGTCAAGCCACTCGAAGGCGTTGTCGTGGTCGCCGAGCAGCGCATAGACGACGGCGATCTCGTAGGCCGTGACCCACTGTTGCTTGCGGCGCGCGACGAGTTCCAGCAGTATCCGGCGCGACTCGTCGGCGCGACCGCCGGCGGCTAAGACGTGTGCCAGTTTCGCGCGCGTCGTCGGCGTATCGCCGGCGAAGGCGCGCTCTTTTTCGTAGATGCGGAAAGCCTCTTCGGTCATTCCTTTCTTCTCATAATTCCAACGCAGGACGATGTGCGCGGGGAGCGAACCGGGATCCATGGCGAGAGCCTTGCGACACTGTTCGATGGCCTCGTCGAAGCGGCGCGCGTGGAAGAGGACGTTGGCGACGGCCGTGGCGATGACGGCCGAGCGCGGGTCGAGTTCCTCCGCGCGTTTGATCTCGGCGAGCGCGTCGTCGTGCCGCTCCATGGCGGAGAGGTTGAAGGCGTACCAGTGGTGTGCGGTCGGGTAGTTCGGGTTCAGGCTGATGGCGCGGCGAAACTCGGCGGCCGCGCCCTGCCAGTCGCGGTCGTAGTGGAACTTGGCGTTGGCGAGCGAGACGTGAGCTTCGGCCAGCGAGTCGTCGAGGGCGACGGCGCGCTCGGCCGCCTGCTTGGCGCGCGCGAAGGCGTCGGGCGGCGGCGGTTCGAGATACCAGTTTTGCAGCGCGTAGCAATCGGCGAGACCGGCGTAGGCGAGCGCGAATTGCGAATCCTTGGCGATGGCCTGCTCGAAGTTGGCGATGGCTTGGCGCAAGCCTTCGGGCGTGCGTTTGCCCCAGTGGTAACGGCCGGCCAGATAGAGTTGCTGCGCCTCGCTGTTCTCGGTGTAGTGCTTGGCGAGACGCTCGCGCTCGTCGCCGGTCAGTTGGAGGCTGAGGGCGCGCACGACGCGTTCCGAGATCGAGGTTTGCAGCGTGGAGATGTCGGTGAAACGCTCGTTGAATCGCTCCGCCCACAGCACGCGCCCGCCCGCGACTTCGGTCAGTTCGAGCGCGGTCTGCACGCGTTCGCCGACGCGCTCGACCCACCCGCCGAGCACGTAGTCAACTTTCAATTCGCGCCCCGCCTCGACCGCGCTCTTGTTCGACGCCAGATAGCGGCGCACCGCGCCCGAAGTGCGCAGCGTGATCTCGTCCAACTCGCCCAACTTGTTCGTCAACTCGTCGGCGATGCCGACGCCGAGATATTGCTCGTCGCCCTGCGCGCCGACGGTGGAGAAGGGGAGCACGGCGAGCGAGCGCATCTTCTTATCGCCGGAGGCGGCGACGGCGGGCAGTTCGGGGAAGGCGTCGGCGAGGTAGATGTCAAAGTTGCCGTCGCGCTGCGTTTGGAAGGCGAGGCGGCGGCCGTCGGCAGACCACGCCGGTTCGTCGTCGAAGGTGCGCGCGGCGGTGATGAGCCGCTGGTCGCGGCCGTCGGCGTCCATCACGTAGACGGCGGGGAAGTCGGTCTTGTTCGGGCGGTTGCCCGCGAAGCTGATGTGTTTGCCGTCCGGTGACCACACGGGCTTCGCGTCGTCGCCGGGGTGGTTCGTCAGGTTGCGCACATCCGAGCCGTCGGCGTTCATCACGTAAATCTCGTAAGACTTGCCGTCGCGCGCGCTGGTGAAAGCGATCTTCCGGCCGTCGGGCGACCACGCGGCGTCGCTGTCGAAGCTACTGTTGTCGGTCAGTTTAATTTTGTCCGAGCCGTCGGCGCGCATGGTGAAGATTTCATAGTTCGTGGGCGCGTCGAGCGTGTTGCTGCCGTAAGCGATGCGCCGGTCGTCGGGCGACCAGGCGGGGCGCGTGTCCTCGCCGGGAGCGTTCGTGAGGTTGCGCTGGTTCGAGCCGTCGGCGTCCATCACGTAGACTTCCATCTGGCCGTCGCGCCGGCTCTGGAAAGCGATCTTCTGACCGTCGTGCGACCACGCGGGGCAGTCGTCTTCGGTCGTGTTGAAAGTCAGGCGGCGCACGCCCGAGCCGTCGGCGTTCATCACGTAAATTTCGGTCGCGCCGTCGCGGTTGCTGGCGAAGGCGATGCGCGAGCCGTCGGGCGAATAGTCGGGATGCCAGTCGTGAGCGATCTCGGTGGTGAGCCTCAAGGGGTTCGCGTTGGCGGCCGCGCCCGTCTTGCCCGAACGCCGGTCGTATAAGAACGCGCCCGCGCCGACCACTACGAGCAAGACTAGCAACGCGCCGACGGCGACGCGCCACGGGAGACGTTTGGGCGCGACGCCCGCCGCCGCCGTCCGCCCCGCTGCGGCGGCGCGATTGCCGTTGTTGCCGCCGCCGCCGGGCAACTCCAGCGTCGGCAGGGTTGAGAGGTGCGGGTCTGTGTTTCTCGCGATTCTGGTGGCGGCCTCGCTCTCGTAGCGCGCGGCGAGCGGGTTCTTCATGCGGCCGAGCATCTGCGCGAAGCGCGGGTCGGCGTGCAGATTATCGAGGTGCGGATCGACGGCCGCGAAGGTGAACCCGACGGCGTGTTCGCGCTCGGCCTCGGCGAGCCAGCGGAAGGCGTTGTCGCGATCATTCAGGAGCGAATAGATGACGGCGATCTCGTAGGCCGTGACCCACTGCTCTGCGCGGCGCGCGAGCAACTCGCGGAGCACTTTGGCGGCCTCGTCATTGCGCCCGCAGGCCGCCAAGACGTGAGCCTCTTTGAGGCGTGTGGTCGGCGTGTCGCCCGCGAAGACGCTCTCCTGCTCGTAGGTCGTGAGCGCGTCTTCGCGCAGCCCCAAGTGCTCGTAAGCCCAGCGCAGGATGACGTGCGCGGCGACCGAGCCGGGGTCGAGTTCGAGCGCGCGGCGGCACTGCGCGATGGCCTCGTCGAAGCGGCGCGCGAGAAAGAAGACGTTGGCGACGGCCGTGGCGATGACGGGCGACTCGGGCGAAATCTGCTGCGCGCGTTTGATCTCCGTGAGGGCTTCGTCGTGCCGCCCGACGGCCGCCAAGTTGAAGGCGTACCAGCGGTGCGCGAGCGCGTTGCCGGGGCGCAGTTCGATGGCGCGGCGAAACTCGGCTTCCGCGCCCTTCCAGTCGCGGTCGTAATGCAGCTTGATGTAGCCGAGCGAAGCGTGCGCCTCGGCCAGATTCGGGTCGGCCGCCACGGCCTTGATCGCGGCCGCCCGCGCCCGCTCGAAGGCGTCGGGCGGCGGCGGCTCGACGTACCAGTTGAGGAGCGCGTAGCAATCGGCGAGTTCGGCATAGGCGATGGCGAACGAGGGGTCGAGTTCGACGGCGCGCTCGAATCGCCCGATTGCCTGTCGCAGGCCGTCGGCGGTGCGCCGCGTGGAGAAGTAATGTCCGGCGACGTAAAGTTGGCGCGCCTCCTCGTTGTCGCTGAGATGCAGCGCGGCGTTGCGCGCGATCTCCGCGCTGTTGCTCTGACCGAAGAGCGCGCGCGGCGCGGGGCGCGACGAGTTGCCGCCGAGACGCGCGAGGCCGGGATTCTTCGTGCGGCTCACAAGTTCCGCGAAGCGCGGGTCGGGGCGCAAGCGGTCGAACTGCGGCTGGACGCCGAGCCACACGATCCACGCCTCGCGGTCGGCGAAACTCTGTTCGAGCAGGGCGAGGGCGCGCTCGTGGTCGCCGAGTTGCGTGTAGACGATAGAGAGATAATAGGGCGAGACGTAACGCTTCGCCGCCAACTCTTCCAACTCGCCGAGGACGCGGCGCGCTTCCTCCGTCCGCCCGGCCGCGGCGTAGGCCGAGCCGAGCGTCGCCGTGATGAACGGGCTGGGGCCGGAAAATTCGATGGCCTTGACGGCCGCGTCAATCGCCTCTTGGTGCCGCCCCATCTGCCCGAGCACCCAACTGTAGCCGAAGTAGCCGAGGCCGTGCATCGAAGCCGTTTCGACCATCTCGCGGTAGAGTTCGAGGCTCTCCTGATAGCGGCGCGCGTAGAACAGGCAGAAGCCGATCATGTGCTGGTTGAAGAGCGTGAGCGGGTCGAGTTCGAGCGCGCGGCGCACGAGCGGCAGCCCCGAGTCGAAGTTGCCCTCCATGATGAGTTGCGTGCCGTGCCAGAGGTGCGTGGTCGCGTGATGGGGGTTGAGTTCGAGCGCGCGCTGGTAGTGCGCGATGGGGGTGTCCCAGTCGAAGTCGTGCGTATGGACGGCGAAGCCGTAGGCGGTGTGCGCGTCCGGGAGCGTCTCGTCGAGTTCGAGCGCGCGCGCGCCCGCCTCCTTGGCGGCGGCGGAACACTCTTCGGGCGGCATCACGCCGTAGATGCCGATCCAGTTGTAGTAGTCGGCGATGCCGGTGTAGGCGGCGGCGTAGTCGGGGTCGAGGGCGATGGCGCGGTAGTAACAGGTGATGGCCTTGGCGAAGCCCTCTTCGTTGAAGGTGTTCCAGTGGTAGCGGCCGCGCAGGTAAACTTCAAACGCCTCGGCGTTGTCCGTGCCGCGCTTCGCCAACTGCTCGCGCTCGTCGCCCGTCAGTTGCGGCACGAGCGCGCCCGCCACCTGCGTCGAGATCACGTCTTCGAGACTGAGCACGTCCGTGTAGTTCTCGTCGAACTGACCGGCCCACATCGTCGCGCCGTCGTAGACGTTGAGCAACTGGACGGTGATACGGATGCGTTCGCCCGCGCGCTGGATGCGCCCGTCCACGACGTAACTGACGCCGAGCTCGTGCCCGGCGGCGAACGGGTCGCCGATGTTCGCGCCGCCGTAGCGGATCACGGAACTGGTCGGGCGCACGCTGAAGCGGCGCACGTTCGACAGGCGCGTGATGAGCGCGTCGGCCAGCCCGATGCCGAGATAGTTTTCGCCGGTCTCTTCCGTGCGCTGGATGTTGAGCAGTTTGAAGGGCAGCACGGCGAGGGTCTTCTCGCCCGTCACGCCGCCGTCGCCCGCGGACGTGCGCGAACTCTTCGACAGCGCGGGGAAGACGAACGGCGCGGAGACGGGGCGGCCTTCGAGGTGATGCGCGATGTCGTCGCGCAGGCGTTCGATTGACGCGTAACGACGCCCCGGCTCTTTGCGCAGGGCTTTCAAAGTGATGTTGTCGAGGTCGCCCGCCAACTCGCGGCGCAGGTTCTCAAGGGTCGTGCCGCGCATCTTGCAGAGAAGTTCGAGCGTGGTCGTCGATTCGCCGCCCCCCGCGCCGTCGAGCGGGATCATGTCTTCGGGGCGCATGACGACGCGCGACGGGTGCTCCGGTTCTTCCTCGCAGATGACGCGCGCGATCTCGTGCGGCGAGCGATTCGGGAAGTGGTAGGGGCGGTGGCCGGTCAAAAGCTCGTAGAGCAGCACGCCCATGCTATAGATGTCGCTCGACGGGGTGGCCGCCTCGCCGCGCACCTGTTCGGGCGAGGCGTATTCGGGCGTCATCAGGCGCATGGCGGTCGCCGTCGGCGTGAGTGTGTCGGGCGAGAGTTCGGGGTTTAAGAGTTTGGCGATGCCGAAGTCGAGCAGCTTTGGCGTGCCGTCGGCGCAGATAAGGATGTTCGACGGCTTGATGTCGCGGTGGACGACGAGATTCTGGTGCGCGTAGGCGACGGCGTTGCAGAGTTGGACGAAGAGGCGGAGCCGCTCGTGGACGGTCAGTTTCTCGCCGTCGCAATAACGATAGAGCGGCTGCCCTTCGATGTACTCCATGACGAAGTAGGGCAGGCCGGTGTCGGTCGTGCCGCCGTCGAGGAGGCGCGCGATGTTGGTGTGGTCGAGCGAGGCGAGAATCTGTCGCTCGTTACGGAAACGGCGCAGGATGAAGTCGGTGTCCATGCCGCGCTTGACGAGTTTGATGGCGACGCGTTTCTGGTATTCGCTGTCGGCGCGCACGGCCAGATAGACCGCGCCCATGCCGCCGCGCCCGATCTCGCGCACGATCTTGTACGCGCCCACGCGCGTGCCCGCCATCGGGTCGTCCTCTAAATCGCTCGGTTGCGTGGTGCGAAAAGCCGCGCTGCCGGGGTTGAAACCACCGGCGGCGAAGGCGGGTGCTTCGATGAAATCCCCCGCCTCTTCATACTGCGCGACGAGAGCCTCCACCTGCTGGCGGAGCATGTCGTCGTCCGCGCCGGCCTCCGCGATGAATTTGGGGCGTTCGTCGCGGGGCAGATCAAGCGCGGCCTGAAACAGTTCTTCTACTTGCTTCCAACGTTCGGGGGTCATAACTATGAAAAGGGATGAGGGCAGCAGGGTGAGGGATGAAGGGAATTATTCAAGTAAGTGCTTTTCTTATTTCATCCCTCACCCTGCTGCCCTCATCCCTGATTTTGCACTTGTCCGTAGAGCCATGCCTTTGCCATGCGCCACTGGCGTTTGACCGTCGGCGCGCTGACGCCCAAGACTTCCGCCGTCTCTTCCACGGACAGGCCGCCGAAGAAGCGGAGTTCGACGATGCGACTCTTCTGCTCGTCGAGGGCGGCGAGCGCGGTCAGGGCGTCGTCGAGCGCGATGAGGTCGGTCGCTCGTTCGTCCGTCACGTCCACGTTCTCGTCGAGCGAGAGCTTGGGCACTTCGCCACCGCGCTTCTCGGCCTTGTGGCCGCGCGCGTGATCCACGAGGATGCGGCGCATCATCTGCGCGGCGACGCCGAAGAAGTGCGCGCGATTTTGCCACCTCACCTGACTCTGATCGATGAGCCGGAGATAGGCTTCGTGGACTAAGGCCGTGGGTTGCAGCGTGTGCGCGGAGCGTTCGCGGCGCAGGTAGTTGGCGGCCAGACTGCGCAACTCGCCGTAGACGAGCGGCAGCAGGTCGTCCAAAACAGTCCTGTTGCCATCCGTCAATTGGATGAGCAAACGGGTTACGTCATGTGGGGAGGATGTGGTCACAGGGGAATTTTCGACATCTCCGGCTAAACAACTGTCAACTCTTTTGCCGATGCGCGCCGGGTGAAAGTATAAACGACAGTCTGCACCATATCAACGCGCGCGCCCCGGCGACGCGCGAAAAACCGAATCTTAAGATGATCCTTTTTGCGATCCGTTTACGCGTAATATAATGGGGACGAAAAAAGCGCGCGGCGACTTGTCTGGCGTCTGCTTGCGCCGTCCGCTAACACCAGCACAACCCAAAGGAAATGCCCACATGAAAAATTTATTCCGACACGCCTGCCTCGCCTTCATTTTATGCTGCGGCGCAGGCTTTATGACGGTGGCGCGCGCCGACGTGAAGATCAAGACCAAAAACACTTCGGGCGGGCAAGTTTCCGAGCAAACCGTCTACATCAAAGGCAAACGCCAGCGCACCGAAATGAACGAAACTTCCGTGTCGATCCTTCAGTGCGACCTGAGAAGACAACTCCAACTCGGCGTGCCGACGAAGACTTACATCGTAACGCCGTTCGACCAGAAAACGGACGCGGCGGGCGCGGCCGCAACCGCCGCCGCCGCGCAGACGACCGCCGCCGCGACCCCGGCGCGTCGCGGCGGCGTCGTGACCTCAACCTTCACCACCACGGATACGGGCGAGCGGAAGAAAATGTTCGGCTACACGGCGCGCCGCATCAAGACTTCCATCGTCACCGAATCGTCGCCCGACGCCTGCAATGTCAGCCGCAGCCGGATGGAGACCGACGGCTGGTACATTGACGCGCAGTTCGTGCTCGACTGCCAGATGCAGGGCGGCGCGGCCTACGCCGCCTCGGCCGCGCCGCCGGGCGGTTGCCGCGACGAATATCGCACGAAGCAGATCGGCACGGCGAAGGCCGGTTATCCCGTCATGGTGACGACGACCCTGTTCGACGAAAACGGCAACGAGTCGTTCACCTTCTCGCAGGAGGTGGTGGAAATCGCCAACGCCGTTCTCGACAACGCGCTTTTCGAACCGCCCGCCGATTACCGGCAGGTGAGCGACGTGCGCGAGATGTACGGCGCGGCGGCGATGGCGTCCGTCCCGCGCGACGACGCCGCTAACGACAACGCGGCCGACGGCGGCGGCAGTGGCGCGGTGAAAGCCGGTTCGGCGACGGGCGCGAAAAAGGCTGGCGTAATACGCGTCGGGGTGGCGTTGACGAAGACCGTCGCGGCGGCCGATTACGTCGACGCTTCGGCGTTGGCCGGTGCGGTGCGCAATATGTTGGTGAGTAATTTGAACGGCTCAACCCTTGAAGTCGTCGCGCTCGAAGCGCAGCAGACGCAGGGCGTCGAGTCGGAAGCGAGGGAGAAGGAGTGCGACTACGTTCTCTACAGCACGGTTGTGCATAAGAAGGGCGGCGGCGGCGGCTTCGGCGGTTTCCTCAAGAAGTCCGCGGCCATCGCGGCGGGCGGCGTCGTCGCTCCCGTCGAAGGCAACAGGCAGGGAGGCGTGGCGGGTTCGCTGAAGGCCAAAGACGAGTTGACGCTCGAATACAAACTGCAACGCGGCGCGGATTCGGTCGTCGCCAACACGCTCAAGGCCAAGGCGAAGTCCGACGGCGACGACATCATCTCGCAACTCGCCGGACAAGCGGCTGCGGCCGTGCGCGCGGCGGCGGCGACTAAGTAAGGCGACCGTTCAGTCAGGAAGCGGCGCGGGCGCGACAAAGAATCCCTTCCCACCCGGCGGGGAGAGACTGAAAGGGACGCGGAGGAAACGACGGCCTCCGCGTCCTTTTTGTGCGCCAGAAATGAGACGCGTGAAATTGCCGCCGTCGTATTCGTCCTTCGCCGTAGACGCCTCACCAACTATTTGTTATAAAAATAATAAGGTAAAGTTTCACAAAACAGCCCGGCGACCTGTCGAGAGTGAACGAATCGTTCTTGCGGCGGCAGCCGCAAAGGCGAATCTGCTCATGCCCCGTCTTGAATTGCGTTTGCGTGAAAGCCCCGAAGAAATCGGAGTTGAATTCTTGAATGGCAAAAATACTGGTGGTTGAAGACGACCGCGACATACGCGACCTGATCCGCATGGTGCTGGAGATGGGAGGGCACAAACTCCACGAAGCAGTCACCGGCGAAGACGGCCTCGCGCAAGCGAAACTGTTGCGCCCCGATGCGATCTTGATGGACTTGAGTCTGGCGGGCAAGATAGACGGCCTGGAATCAACCCGGCGACCGCGCTCCGATTCGACGTTCGACCAAACACCGATCATCGCACTCACCGCCCACGCCATGCGCGGCGACCATGAACGCTCGCTTCGCGCCGGTTGCGACGAACACTGGACGAAGCCGATCATTAATCTCGACCTGTTCAAAGAGATGGTCGAGCGTGTCGTGGCCGAAGGACGCCCCGGCGCGGGCGACGCGTTGCGCTCCGCCACAGGCGCGACGGAAGATTAAGCCCCGCCGGGGCGACGCGCTGCCGTCCCCGGCGGGGCTGATAAACTTCTCCCGCCCTTACTTAACTTAGATACTGACACGCAGGCAGCCCGCGTCACATGCATTCACTCAGGAGGAGCGGCCGTGAATCATCCGGCGCATGCGGTCGGCGAAAAGCACGTCGATCTTCTGCGGCTCGACTAAGGCCGTCACTTCGCCGAGGCCGAAAGCCGGATGCACCAACGTCTGTCCCGCGCGATACTGGCGTGTGGGGTCGTAAGGCGCACCGGCCTGCGACGCGCGACCGCCGGACATTTTGACGCCGCTCTTGAACGAACTGCGCGTCTGGCAGATAGGGCACGTCACGCGCGATACTTGCCCGCGCTTCGTGACGGACGCGACGACGTGGCCGCGCTCGACTTCACACTTCGTGCAGAGTTTCTCCACACGCTCGCCGACGACGTACGTCCGCTTCTCGATTTTCCCGGCCGCCGCCACCACACCCGTCTCAATGTTCTCCGTCATAGACCGTTTCCTTTCAAGCTGCTCAAGCGTCTCTCCGCCCGAACGGGAGCGCGATTCTGATTCGCCGGCGCGGGCGACCGCTTGCGCGGCGGCCGTCCGGCCTGCCGAGTTATCGGGACAAAGTTATCAACGCGACCGGGCGGCAAACTTATCTGCCGCGGCGCGGGCGGAAGGAGCGACGCCCGGCGCTCGCGCCCGCGCGTTTCACTCCGAAAGGCTTGGCCGCGCCCGGCGTCGCCGTCTGCATGCCGCCGAATCCTTGCAGCAGGACGCGCTCGACGGCCTGACCCGTCAGACGTTCGATGGCACGCATGCTCAGTTCTTCGACCGGCGTGACGAGCGTGATCGCGCGCCCGCGGTTTCCGGCTCGTCCCGTGCGCCCGATGCGATGCACGTAGTCTTCCGGCGCGGCGGGCACGTCGTAGTTGATGACGTGCGAGATCGAGTCAACGTCGATGCCGCGCGCCGCGATGTCGGTCGCGACGAGGACGCGCGTCTTCCCGTCCTTGAAACCACGCAGGGCGGCTTCGCGCTGCGGCTGCGTGCGGTCGGCGTGGATGCGGTTCACTTTGTGCTCGCGCGCTTCGAGGATGTGCGAGAGGCGTTCCGCCCCGCGCCGCGTACGCGTAAAGACGAGCACGCGCTCGAAGCGTTCGCGCTCCAGAAGATCGAGGAGCAGAGCCGTCTTCGATTCCATCGCCACCGGGTAAGCGGTCTGTTCGACCGTGACGGCGGCCGCCCCGCGCACGCTGACTTCGACCATCTTCGGCTTACGCATGTTCGAGCGCGCGATGGTTTCAATCGCGGGCGACATCGTGGCCGAGAAGAGAAGCGTCTGCCGTTCGGCGGGCAGCGCGGCCAGCACGCGACGGATCGCAGGCCAGAAACCCATGTCGAGCATGCGGTCGGCTTCGTCCAGCACGAGCGTTTCGACGTGCGCGAAATTAACCGCGCCGCGCTCCATGTGGTCGAGCAGGCGTCCGGGCGTCGCGATCACGACGCTCACGCCGCGCCGCAACTGTTCGGTCTGCCGCGACATGCCCGCGCCGCCGATGAGCGTCACGCAACGCGCCGCCGATTTCTTCGGGAGCAGCGAGCGATAGCTGGCTTCGATCTGCGTCGCCAGTTCGCGCGTCGGCGCGAGGACGAGCAGGCGGATGCCGGGGCGCGACTGCTGCGACATGCGTTGAATGATCGGCAGCAGGAACGCGGCGGTCTTGCCCGTCCCGGTTTCGGCGCAACCGATCAGGTCTGCGCCGCTCAAGACAATAGGAATCGCCTGTTGTTGAATTGGTGTTGGTTCGGTGTATCCGAGAGACTCGACGACGCGCACCAGCGCGTCGTCGAGTCCCAGTTCAGAAAAATTCATAAAATCCTTTGGCGCGACTACAACCTTTATCGGGAGCGCGCCCGTGTTAACTGAAAATGTGGAAGCGCCTCCGGCGGCGTTTTTGGTCATCGTCGGAGACGCTTTGCTTGAATGAGTCACCGGCCGAGTTCTCGCAAGAACTTACCAGCGCGGTTCGCGGTTGCCGCCGCCACCGCCGCCGTAGCCGCCACCGCCGCCACGGTTGCCGCCGCGATGGCCTTCTGGCCTTCTTCGTTGCTGGACATCTCGACGAAGCCGAAGCCGCGTGAGCGACCCGTCTCGCGATCCTCGACCACCGAAGCCGACTCGACCGTTCCCGCCTGCGCGAACAACTGCTGCAAATCTTCGCTCGAAGTCTGGAACGACAAGTTCCCGACGTAAAGTTTCATAGACATGTGGATGTACCTCTCCTATAGGTAGGAGTATCTGAGAGAAGCTGTCGAATCAAAGTGGCTTCGATGTAACGGTAGGCAGCGAAGGCTTGCGTTCGGGTGCTCAAGGGAGCGCTTCTAAAGTTGAAATCAGCCCACTCTCGAACCATCCAGAACGCCGCTCGGAAAACCTGTCTAGCGGGGCGCATCACCGTTGACGCAAGAGAGAAGGAATTTGCCAGCCACTATGATGCACTAAATACCCCCTAAGTTGCAAGGTGCGCCGCGACTTACGAGCGCGGCGGCTACCGGCGGGGACGGCAGAATCAGACGATCAAGACCCGGCTTGTTCGCGTGAACGCCCGAGGATTGCATGCCGTTATCAGGTCGCTTTTAGCTCCGTGATGTCAGTTGCGCGTCTCAGCCCCGGCTTTCGACGCCTGCCACACCGCGCCGTCGGCGTACACCACACGCGTGATGCGAACGGCCCTGCGCTTAGGCGTTAATTATCGACCTTGTAATCATAGGCGATAACGCCCACCGCCCTCACTGCTCGTCCGTCGATAATCAGCGGAGAGAAATGTTCTTGGTAGGCAGCCGTAACTGCGGCCTGCTGTAAAGATGAATGTCCGCACAGCGCACTCGCACGGATCACTTCCCCGGTTTCGTCAACCATGATTTTCACATTCACCAAGCCGGACAAACGCTCTTCTTTTATATACTGCGGGTAATGAGGCGGTGCTTTTAGGAGCGCCATGCTGTCACGCCCGCAACCCCGGAAAGCCGATCTAAACCCATTGATAGGACTGACATGTTCACCATCGAATGTACCCGTGCCTGTGGTAGACGTATTGAATGAATAGACGTCAGGGAAGTGATGAAGCTGAATCCGGGGCGATGGGTTGACATGGGAGGGGGAGAGCCTTGCCGCCCCAATGCCGATGGCAAAGGTTGATATAACAACCGTAATTTTTAATATTAGATTCTTCATACACGCTCCTTCAAAAGGCCTGCCTGCTTAACTTTACTACATTCACAGATACTGCCAACTTTCACCGCGCCGTCTAACGCCCGGCTACACCCGCGCCCCTATGCAACCGTACATGAAAGACTTCGTCGTAGGTCGCAGGGCGCATGCCGCGCGTTAAGCTTCGACCCGTGGGTTAAAGAAGGATTCTCCCGGAAGTCCTGCCCACCTGCCCATGATAATAACTCCCGCCATAGAAGTACCAGTCCAGCCCCTCCAGCACGCCCCCTGCGTTCTCGGCGGTCAGAGTCAAAGACTGCTCCGGCGCGACCGCGCCCAGATACCACCTACCGGAGGCGGTGAAAGCTTCTTGCTCATAGAAGTAACGCAGCCAGTGCTGCCCGCAGCTTTGGCAAAGGAGGACGGAGACTTCGGCGAAGTTTTTATCCATCCCAAGCTCCCTGTGAGGCGTCAGGGTTCGATAAAGAACTTTGAAACAAGCGCAAGACTCATCTGAATTTGGCCGTTGATGTCCAGTCATCCAACCCACCCCGCCTTTCAATCCAAGAAGCGGCATAACGCCCGCCATCATCCTCGGCGCAGACACCTGAAAAAGCCTTCAACCTACCGGATGAAGGCAACGCTCTTCGCGGTCGGCTCCAATAACTTGTTCGGCAAAAGCCGCGCGCTACGCCCTCATTACGGCAACAGCCGGCTTTTACTCCTATCCCCGGCAAAGCACAATCCTTAATTTTAAGACGGGGACGGCTCCTAGCCAACATTATCTTTATGAGGACGGGGCGCTAATCGAGGCACTAATACGAAACGGGCATCAATTCGATGCCCGTAAATCGTTCTAGATAGTGGCTCCGCAGGTAGGACTCGAACCTACAACCCTTCGGTTAACAGCCGAATGCTCTGCCATTGAGCTACTGCGGAATGGTGGTGTACCCGGTGGGGCTAGGGTGTGCCCGTCGCGGGTGGATTTTTATAGCAGAACGTTTGCGGAAGCGTCAAGCGAGGGGGAATTGGCGGCGGGCGTGGCTTGCGCGCGGGCGCGAAGTGAGAGATTATTTGTCGCCGCAATTCCAACGGAAGACAGTGTAGCTCGTTAATCTTGTGCGCGTGTGGGCGCGGGGTGAGAGGGGTCTATGGAGAGACGCATCACGGGTTGGTTCAGCCATCGTTTGGGGAGGGAGATGCCGCTCGTGGCTTACGGGCATGCGGGCTACCCGTTGCTAATGTTCCCGACGGCGGGCGCGGATTTTCTGGAGTACGAACGGTTTCATCTGGTTGACGCGATCCGCTACCTGATCGAGGCCGGGCGCGTGCGCGTCTATTCGATCAACAGCGTCAACCGCTACAGCCTGCTGAACGACGAGGCCTCGCCCGCGTGGAAGGCGGAGTTGTTATCGCGTTACGACTCGTACATCACGGAAGACGTGCTGCCCTTGATCCGCAACGACATGGGCGACGCGAACGCGCGGCCGCTGGTGACGGGCGCGAGCCTCGGCGCGTTCCTGTCGGCCAACGCCTACTTCCGCCACCCAGACCTGTTGCGCGGGATGATCGCCATGAGCGGCAGCTACGACGTGCGCTCCTACCTGAAGGGCTACCACGACGAGAACGTCTACTTCAACAACCCGATGTCGTACCTGCCGAATTTGAACGACGATCATTACCTGCCGCTACTGAGACGCGCCGAGGCGATCTACATCGTGTCGGGTCAGGGGGCTTACGAAGCGCCGGAGCGCAGCCAGCAGCTTTCGGCCGTGCTCTCGGCGAAGGGCATCCCGCACAAGCTGGAACTGTGGGGGCACGACGTTGAACACGACTGGCCGTGGTGGCGCAAGATGCTGCCGTATTATCTGGAACAGATACTCTGGTAGGCGGGATGGTAAAGGGGAAAGGGGAAGGGGTAAAGGGAAAGACGCACACGTCGTTGCTTTCCCTTTACCCCTTCTCCTTTTCCCCTTCACCTGACGTTATTCCGGGTCGTCCGTGCCCTTCTTGCCTTTCTTTTTCGTCTCCACTTCGCGTGGGCGGGTGGCGGCGGCGGCGGGCGGCGGGGGCGAATCGTCGTCGTCGCGACTGGGCACGACCGGTTCGACGCGTCTGGGTGCGCCGTCGGCGTCGCCGTCGGCCGCGCTCGACGCCCCGGCGGGCGGGGGCAACGTAACCTGTTCAAGGTTGGGTTCGGAGAAAGCCGCCGGGAGCGTGCTGCGGTCGCCGCCGCCGCTGCTGCCGCGCTGAAGACGCGTCTGCGCCATCTCGGCGGCGCGCTGTTCGGACATCTCGCGCTGGCGTTGCTGGAAGAGTTCCTTGATGTCTTCGGGCATTTTCGGCGGCTTCTCGAAATTCTCCTTCTCTTTGTCCTTCAAGAAGTCTTTCATGAAGTTGACCCAGATGGGCAGCGCGCCCTGGCCGCCGGTCATGTCGCGGCCGAGATTGCGCTTGCGGTCGGGGTAGCCCATCCAGACGCCCGTCACATAAGTCGGCGTGTAGCCGATGTACCAGACATCCGTGTGGTCGTTGACCGTGCCGGTCTTGCCCGCGGAGGGGACGCCGATTGCGCCCGCGTGGGTCGCCGTGCCGCCCGTCACCACGCCGCGCATCAAATCGACCATCGTCAAGGCGACGTATTCGCTCGTCACTTTATAAGTCGTCTTCTCCCACTCTTCGAGCACGACGCCCTCGCGGTCGAGCACGCGACGGATGAGGTGATCCTCGACGCGCACGCCCTTGTTGGGGAAGGCCGAGTAGGCCGAGACCATCTGGTCGAGCGGCACTTCGGTTGCGCCGAGCGCGGACGGGAGGTAGGGAGCCATCGGCTTCGTGATGCCGAAGCGGCGCACCATCTGCGCGCCCGTCTGGATGCCGACCATGTCGAGCAAGTGGACGGCGGCGAGGTTGTAAGACTTGGCGAGCGCGGTCTTCAAAGGCACGTCGCCGTGGCTCGTCGAGCCGTCGAAGTTGTGCGGCTGCCAACTGCCGCGCCTGATCCCTGCGCCGCTCACGTTGGATTCGGGCGTCAAGCCCCACTCGACGGCGGCGGTGTAGATGAAGGGCTTGAAGGCCGAGCCCGTCTGCCGGTAAGCCTGCGTCGCGTTGTTGAATTTCGACATGTAGAAGTCGTAGCCGCCGATCATCGCGACGACCTCGCCGTTCTTCGCGTTCACGCTGTAGAGCGCGGCCTGAATGTCGGGCACTTGCGTCAGTTCGACTTGCAGGCGACGCTCGTCGTCTTCAACTTCCGTGATCTTGAACTCGGCCACGTCGCCCACGGTGAACTCGGTCTTCGGCTGGCGACCCGACCAGCCCATGTCCTTCGCCGTCACGGTCGCCGTGTAGCCGCCGAAGCGCACGGTCGCCTCGTTCCGCGCCTGATCGATCTTCGTGACGAGGCCGCGCGCGTAGGTGTCGGGCGCGTAGTTGTTGCCGTACCATTCGGGCAGGACGAAGGCCGCCAGTTGTTGCGGGGTGGCGGCGGCCGCGCCGTTGTTGCCTTCGGTGGCGATGTTGGTGTAGGCCGAACGCCAGCCGCGGTGGCCGCGGTCGTAGACGCGCAAGCCCGCGCGCACTGCCTCGTAAGCCTTCTTCTGCGCGGCGGCGTTGATCGTGGAATAGACCGAGAGGCCGCCGAGCGCGACGCGCGTCGTGTACTTGTCCTCGATGTGCTGCCTGATCTCTTCGACCGGATACTCGAACCACGCGTGCGAGGCGGAAGGCGGCGGGTAATAGGCCGTGTCCGCAATCTTCAAGGGCTTCGCTTTGGCGGCGTCGGCTTCGGACTGCGAGACGAAGCCGTTACGCGCCATCAGTTCGAGCACGAGGTCGCGACGGTCTTTCGCGCCTTTGGGGTTGACGGTCGGGGAGTATTGCGCGGTGGAGCGGGGGATGCCCGCGAGCAGCGCGGCCTCGTCGAGCGTCAGGTCTTTGGCGTGCTTGTTGAAGTAGGTCTGCGCGGCGGCTTCGAAGCCGTAGGCGCGCGCGCCGAGGAAGATGTGGTTGACGTACATCTCCATGATCTGATTCTTCGTGTAGTAGCGTTCGATCTGGAGAGCCATCGCCCACTCGTTGATCTTGCGCGTGAGGGTCTGCTCGCGCGAGAGGAAGAGGTTTTTGGCGAGTTGCTGCGTGAGGGTCGAACCGCCTTCGCGCCGGTCGGCCGTGATGTTCTTCCACGCCGCGCCGATGATGCGGATCGGGTCGATGCCGACGTGGTCGTAGAAGCGCGCGTCTTCGACGGCGAGGATGGCGTTCTTCAACACGGGCGGGATGTCCGCGAACTTGAGCGGGATGCGTCGCTCCAGAGCGAACTCGCCGATCACGGTCTCGCCGTCGTCGGCGTAGACGCGCGTCACCTGACTGGGGCGGTATGTCGCCAGCGACGCCACCTCGCCCGCCGCTTTCGAGTAGTTCAACTCGTAGGCGACGACGATGCCGGTCAAGCCCCCGGCGGCGATTGCCAAGAGCAGCACGGCGGGCAGCCAGAAACGGCGCAGGTAGCCGCGGCGGTTCGCGGCCGCAGGCAGCGTCGCGCGCACGCGTTTCGACGGGACAGGGACTCTCGAATTTTTAGCGGACATGAAAGGTGATCCTCGTTGCCGGACGGCATTGCAAACGACTCTTAAAGAGCATGCCGAAAAACAATCAGGTCGAACGTCAGGAGAGACTAACCGGACGCAATTATAACGCAACCTTTGTACAAGCGCGAACGTCTAAAAGACGGTAAATCGTGAATCGTAAATCGTGAATGGAAAGAACAGGTTTTGCGATCTTCATTGATTCACGATTTACGATTCACGATTTACGCACTATACTCAGTTCGCACGCTTTGGGGGCGAAAGGCTTTCGACAGGGGCTTCGGTCATCGAGCGGATGCATGCCGGGCTTACTCTTTGCAGCTCGTTAACAAGCACTGAGAAACAACAATTGCCAATAACAATGAGTTGGCTCTTGCTGCCTAATTAAAGTTAGCCAGTAAGCGTCTCGCCGCAAGTCGCTCAAGCGCGCGGAGCGAGATGTCACTTAGTTGAGCTGGCCTGCTCCCTGTGCTCAGGGGGGGCGGGCGAGAAAAAACTGAACTAGCCGCGGACGGGGTCTTCGTCGCTTCACTGACCCGCACGCAGCGAACGCGCCGGAGCGAGACCGGCAACAGAGAAGCGTCTAAGCATGTAGATTCCGACGGTGTCGGCTTTTGGACCCGAGTTCGACTCTCGGCGCCTCCACTTCAAAGTTTTACCGCAAGGACGACTAAGCAGTTGTAATTGTAATCACGAGTTGGCGGCTTATCGTCGGCTCGTGATTCTTTTTTCCGGCGACGGGGAAATCGATGTCAAACGCGAATCATCAAGTGAGACTCCCGACCTACTTCATCTCACACGGGGGCGGCCCCTGGCCGTGGTTGAAGGAAGGGATGCGGGGCGCATACGATAAACTCGAAGCGTCTCTGAAAGAGTTGCCGCGCGAGACGGGGACGACGCCGAAGGCGATCCTCGCCGTCTCCGGCCACTGGGAGGAGAGCGACTTCACCGTGATGTCGGGCGCGACGCCGCCCATGCTCTACGACTACAGCGGATTCCCCGAACACACTTATCGCATCAAGTACGGCGCGCCGGGGTCGCCGCAGGTGGCGCGGCGGGTGCTGGAACTGCTCGCGACTGCGGGACTCGGCGCACGCGAAGACGCCGCGCGAGGGTTCGATCACGGCGTCTTCGCCCCGCTCGCGGTCGCCTACCCGGAAGCCAACGTGCCCGTGCTGCAACTGTCCATCCGCAGCGACTACGACCCGGAAACGCATCTCGCCGCCGGGCGCGCGCTCGCCCCTCTGCGCGACGAGGGCGTGCTGATCTTGGCGAGCGGCCTGAGCTATCATAACTTGAGACAGTTCGACGAGCGGGCGAGAGTCCCTTCGCGCGAGTTCGACGAGTGGCTGACGGCCGCGGTGTGCGGGGCGCGTGCGGGAGAGAGAAACCATTTGCTCCGTGAGTGGCAACGCGCTCCCTCGGCGCGAGCGGCACACCCCAGAGAAGATCACCTGATCCCGCTGATGGTGGCCGCCGGGGCGGCCGAAGCCGAGTCGGCCGTGCGCGTCTACCACGAGGATGCGTTCTTCGGCGGCATCACCGTTTCGAGCTTCCGTTTCGGAGAAGCGAAGGCCGCCTGATACGCGCGCCCGGCGTCGTGGTCACCCCTCCGCCCGCGCATGCGCGCTAGGCTAGTGAGACAACAAAGGAGAGCTACTTCGGATATGACTACGACCAACACAGATTCGTTTTTCGTCAACTGGACGCCGCGCCTCTTGAGCCTTCTCAGGATCGTCGCGGGCTTCCTCTTCATGGCACACGGCGCGCAGAAACTTTTCGGCTTCCTCGCCCCGCCGGGCGCGCCCTCGCCCCCGCTGATGTCGCAGATGGGGATCGGCGGCGTGCTCGAATTCTTCGGCGGACTCCTCTTGGTGCTCGGTCTGTTCACGCGCCCCGTGGCGTTCATCCTGTCGGGAATGATGGCGGTGGCCTACTTCCAGATGCACGCGCCGGCGGGGTTCTGGCCGCTCCAGAACCGCGGCGAACTGGCCGTGCTCTACTGCTTCCTGTTCCTCTTCCTCGCCGTCGCGGGCGGCGGCGAGTGGAGTCTGGACAGGCTGCTGCGGCGCGGTTCGCGCACGCCCTTGAACGGCACCGGCGAGCGCGCGTGAGACACTTCAAAGTCGGGCGAGCGGGCACGTCGTTTGTGCTAACATGCGCCGCGCCCGTGTCTGGTGTTAATCGAGTTGAATCCTGATCTGCCAATCGGAATATTTGATAGCGGCGTGGGCGGGCTGACGGTTTACCGCGCGCTGCATGAACAGTTGCCGCAGGAACGCTTCGTTTACCTCGGCGACACGGCGCGCGTGCCTTACGGCACGAAGTCGCTGGCGACCGTCGAGCGTTACGCGGTCGAGAACGCGCGTTTTCTCGAAGCGCATGGCGTGAAGTTGCTGGTGGTGGCGTGCAACACGGCATCGGCTCTGGCGTTGCCGGTGATTCGCGCGAGCGTGCGCGTTCCCGTCGTCGGCGTGATCGAGCCGGGCGCGCTGGCGGCCGTGGAGGCGTCGGCGGGCGGACGGATCGGCGTCATCGCGACGGAGGCGACGGTGCGCAGCGGCGCATACGCGCGCGCCATCAGGGAACTCGCGCCGGAGGCCGCAGTAACCGAGCGCGCCTGCCCGCTCTTCGTCTCGCTGGCCGAAGAGGGCTGGGCTGAGACGGACGTGGCGCGCAAGGTGGCCGCGGAATATTTGAGCGACTTGGGCGGCGGGCGCGTGGACGCGCTCGTCTTAGGTTGCACGCACTACCCGATTTTGCGGCGCGTGATTCAGGAGACGGTGGGCGCGGACGTGCGGCTCATCGACTCCGGCGTGGCGACGGCCGGAAGCATCGAGGCCGCGCTCGAACAAGGGGGGCTGCGGCGTCGCCGGTTCGACACGGCGACGGGGCGTTTGCTCAAAGAGCGTGCGCGCCAACGTCGTTTGTGCGATGATCTCGACCACTTTTATGTGACGGACGCGGAGGAGCGTTTCGCGCGCGTCGCCGAGCGGTTTTTGGGCAGCGCGCCGACACGGCTGGAGGCCGTGGAGGTTTGGGGACACGATGAGCTTCACCCCGCTTAAAACTACGTACACGCGCACCGACGGGCGCGCGGCGGCCGAGTTGCGCCAACTTCTCATCACGCCGCACTTCATGCCCTACGCCGAAGGCTCCGCGCTCATCGAGATGGGCGCGACGCGCGTCATCTGCACCGCGACGCTCGAAGAGAGCGTGCCGCGTTTCCGGCGCAACAGCGGGCAGGGATGGTTGACGGCGGAATACGCGATGCTGCCGCGCGCCACGAACCAGCGCACGCAGCGCGAGTCGGGACGCGGCGGCCCTTCCGGTCGCACGCACGAAATTCAGAGACTCATCGGGCGTTCCCTGCGCGCCGTCATCGATCTCTCGCGCCTCGGCGAACGCACCCTGATGGTTGACTGCGACGTGCTGCAAGCCGATGGCGGCACGCGCACGGCCTCGATCACGGGCGCGTATGTGGCGTGCGCGCTGGCGTGTCACAAGTTGCAGCGCGCGGGCAAGATCGCGCGCGCGCCGTTCAAGGGCGAGGTGGCCGCCGTGAGCGTCGGGATCGTTGACGGGACGCCGCTGCTCGATCTGAAATACGACGAAGACTCGCGCGCCGCCGTTGACATGAACGTCGTCTGCACGGGCGACAATCGCTTCATCGAAGTGCAGGGCACGGCCGAAGGCGAGCCTTACACACGCGCCGAAATGGACGAACTGCTGGCTCTGGCAAGCGTCGGGCTGGAAGAACTGTTCGCCGCGCAGCGCACCGCCATCGCGGCCGCCACCGCCGCCTGAAGCGCGACCGCGGCGCGGGGCAACACGGCGCGAGGCCAACCGCATCTGACCACCGGCTAACGTTTCAACCACCCGCGAGAGCGCATCACACGCGAATCATTAGCGACCCGATAGACAGGAGTGAAGTTTAAAAATATGCGACGCTTGATCATTCTCATCACCTGCGCGCTCATGTTCGTCCTCCCCGCGTCGGCGCAAGAAGTAGGGGAAGGGGCGCAGAAGTACACCAACGAGCGGCTCGAATACACGCTCGAACTGCCCAATGCGAAGTGGCGCGCGCTGACGCGACCCGACAGCGTGCACAATCACACGGAGTTCATCTACGGCGACCGCAGCGACGGGCTCCTGCGCGTCCGCAAGGAAGTGATCGACGCCGGCACGACCGCCGCCGACCTCGCCCGCCGTGATCACGATCTGAAACTGCGTTTCCAACCCGGCTACGTCGAAGGCAAAGAGGAGAAGTTTATCGGGCGCATGAACGGCGTGACCTCCGCCTACGAATACACGGGCGGCGGCAAGGCGTTGGTCGGGCGCATCTACTACCTGCAAGCCGACAACCGCACCATCTACGTCCTGCACTTCACCGGAGCGCGCTCCATCCTCACGCTCCTGCGCAACCAGACCGACGGCATTGCGCGCAGTTTTCAACTCAAATAGCGGTCGGCCACCAGCTTTCAAGCAAAGCAATCGCTTGCTGAAAGCTGACGGCCGACGGCTAATCGCTGACGGCTCCCTTATGAAACTTGCCCACGGCCTCGACGTGCGGCCGTCGCGGATTGACGGCAGAGGTTGCTTCGCGACCATCTTCTTTCGCAAAGGCCGGAAGATCGCGGAGTATGCGGGCGAGCGAATTTCGCGGGCCGAGGTGGCGCGGCGCGCGCGCGGGCGACGCAAGCTGCGCATCTGCGCCGTCAATTCATACTGGAGTCTGGACGGCAGCCGCGGCGGCAACGGCACGCACTACATCAACCACTCATGCGCGCCCAATTCCTACATGCGCATCGCGCACGGCCACATCCTCTTCATGGCGCTCAGCGACATCAGCCCCGGCGAAGAGATCACGCTCGACTACGTCTCCACCCTCCATTCCAACGACAAGCGTTGCCACTGCAAAGCCCCCAACTGCCGGGGCACAATCAACAAACAGTAAAAGCCGTACATCGTGAATCGTCAATCGTGAATAGAGAAGAACTGTTTTCTTCCGTTCACGATTGACGATTGACGGCTCTTGAGCGATGTATGTCCCTTCTCACTTGTTACTGCTGATAGCATCCTGCGCGAGTTGGACTTCGGTAAGGACGGTGTTGATCATCTGGGAGAGGCGTTGGGCTTCGGTGTGGATGATTTCGGCGAACTCGCGCGCCTCGCCGGAGACGCTGTCGTCGCCCATCAACAATTCAGCGAAACCGTTGATGCTCGTGATGGGCGTGCGCAGTTCGTGCGACATGCGCGAGATTCGGTCGCTTCGCTCCTGTTCGGCCACCTGCATTTGCAGCACTTCGCGCACGGGGTGATCGGGGAAGATTTGCGTCGCGCGTTGCGGGTGCTGGCGCGTGAGCAGACGGTCGATGAGCCAGAGGCGACGGAGCAGGACGCCGAGGGCGAGCACGAGCGCGGCGACCGAGACGATCATGGGCACGCCCGGCGGGAGCGTCGCGGGAAGCCTGCCCGTGCTCGACAGGGTTTGCAGCACTAACGCGGCAAGCAGAAACAGCGCGACTAAGACGTAGAGCAGCTTGAGTAGGTAGGTGCTGGAAATTTTCAAGATTTGATTTCCGGGGATTCGAAGGCGGGCGTTCAGAATTACGGCGGCAAAATTAAGGCCGGGAGCGCGCCCGGCCTGCATTCAGTATGACTTGTCGAGACGGTTTGAGGCAAGTAAATTTTCACCTGATTTTACCTGACGAGGGCAAACTCTTCGTCAAACGTCTTTGAGCGCGCCGAGCGCGTCGAGCAATTCGGGCTCTTCTTCGACGGCGACCGTGCGCAAGTCGAGCACGACCCGTTCGCCGAGGATGCGTGCGATGACGGGCGTGCGCGCTCGTCGCAGTTCGGCTTCCAGTGCCGCGGCGGAGGCGCGCGCGTGTGTGACGGCGACGAGCGCGGTCGGCGTGTGCGTCGTGGGCGCGGAGCCGCCGCCGACGGCCGATTCCCCGGCGATGATCTCGAAACTGAACGCGCCGCCGTCGTTGAGGCGCGTGCGCGCGCGTCTGATGAAAGCGCGTGCGCGTTTTTCGATGTCGTCGCGCGAGGCGGCGAGCATTCGCATGGCGGGCACTTCGGCGAAAGTCGCCCCGCGCGCGTGTGCGTCGAGGGTGGCGGCGAGCGCGGCGAGGGCGAGTTTGTCGGCGCGCAGCGCCCGGTAGAGCGGGTTGCGGCGGCAGCGTTCGACGAGCGCGCGGCGGCCGACGACGAGCCCGGCCTGCGTCGCGCCGAGCAATTTGTCGCCGCTGAACGTCACCACGTCCGCGCCTTGCCGGACGGACTCGCGGATCACGGGTTCGTCCCCGAGACCATACGCGGCGAGGTCGAGAAGCGCGCCCGATCCGGCGTCCTCATAGACGGGCAGATCATGTTCGCGCGCGAGCGCGCAGAGTTCGGCAATGGTGGGCGCGGAGGTGAACCCGACGATGCGATAATTCGACGGGTGGACGCGCAGGATGAGCCGCGTCTCCGGTGTGATGGCGCGCTCGTAATCGGCGAGTTTCGTGCGGTTGGTCGTGCCCACTTCGACCATGCGCGTGCCGGACTCGGCCATCACGTCGGGCACGCGAAAGTCGCCGCCGATCTCTACTAGTTCGCCGCGCGAGACGACGGTCTCGCCGTCTCGCGCGAGCGTCGAGAGGACGAGCAGCGCGGCGGCGGCGCAGTTGTTGACGACGAGCGCGGCCTCCGCCCCGGTCAACTCCGCGAGCAGTTCTTCCGCACGCGCGCCGCGCCTGCCCCGCGCGCCCGTCTCCAAATCGTATTCGAGCGTGCAATACCCGGCCGCCTCTTCCGCCACCGCGCGGCGCGCGGCCACGGAGAGCGGCGCGCGCCCCAGATTCGTGTGCAGGATGACGCCCGTCGCATTGACGACGCGACGCAGCCCGCTCGCCTCCACACGCGCGACGGCGCGTTCCAGACGACTGACCGCCTCGGCCAACAAAGCTTCGCGCGAGTGTCGCCCGTTCGCACCGGGCGCGTCCGGCGCGGCGCGCGCCTGTTGCAACTCCTCGCGCAGTTCGTCCGTGATGCTTCTGGCAAGCGCGGTCAGGCGCGGCAGACCCGTGCGTTCGCCGAGAGCGCGCGCTTCCGGTGTGCGTAGCAGCGCGTCAATCGAAGGCAGGGCGCGGAGAAGTTGTGTGGCGGGCATAGAAATTTGTCCGTTGTTCGTGGCCGGTCATCCGCTGTTATGTCGAGCAGAGATTGAGCATTTTAAGGCTATCGACCGACGAATGATAGCAATAAACTTATAGACGGCGAACGACGGACGACCGGCCACGAACGGCGGGCGACTATTTTCATTGACACCGCCGCGAGCCAAACGTTATGTTCAAAATGGACGCGCTTTCGGTGAGGGCGCGGGTGAGGAGAGGTAAACAGTCGTGCCGATTCGTCAAAACAGCTTCGCGCGCCGGATGAACGAGAAGCAGCAGGCCGCGCCGAGCGGGGTCAGAAAAATGCTCGTCGAGCGCGACGCGCAGCCGACCATCGACGAACAACTCGTCAGGCTCGAAGACGACGTGCGCAAGTTGAAAGTCGAGTTCGACATCTACTTCAACGGCTCGTCGAAGCGCCCGCCCTACGACACGAAGGGGCGCGTGGAGACGATCATCAAACGACTCGCCGACGAACGCCAACTGACTTACGCCCAACGCTATCAATACAACTCGCTCGTCGCCCGCTACACCTCGTTTCGCGACCTCTGGCGACGCACGATTCAGGATCGAGAGGAAGGGCGCGGGGCTTACGCGCAGCGCGCGAAGGCGAAGCAGGAACAGGAAACCGCGCCCGCCCCGGAGCGCACCACGTTCGTCTGCGCCGACGCGCGCACGGACGTGCCGACGGTGAAGAATCTCTACGACAAACTCATCGAGGCGAAGCGACAATGCGGCGAGAACGTGGATGATTTTTCGTTCGCGCAGTTTCACCGCATGCTGGCGCAGAAGACCGAGACGTTGAAGGAGCGTCTGGGCTGCGAGCGCGTGAGCTACTCGGTGGGGTTGGAAGGCGGGCGCGTGCAGTTCAAAGCGAAGGCCGACAAATAAACGGGGAATCAGCCGGGCGACGGCAAGTTGCTCTAAAAACCGACGGCGCGCTCTGGGAAATATCCGCTGAGCGCGCCGTCGATTTTTTTTGCCCGGCGGAACTGTTGTCGAGTCCTCCGGGCTTGTCTAACGCTTACCGGCTCTGAGAGACCGGAAGCGGTCAGTGGCTATCCTAAGCGGAAGCTTACGTAGGGGGAGTTACGCCTTCGTCACTTTTTCAGCCTGCGGGCCTTTGGGGCCTTGCGTCACTTCGAACTCGACCTCTTGGCCTTCTTCGAGTGTCTTGAAGCCGTCGCCCTGAATGGCACTGTAGTGAACGAAGATGTCTGACGAGCCGGGCTGTTCGATGAAACCGTAGCCCTTCGCATTGTTGAACCACTTGACCTTACCGGTAATTCTAGGCATAGCTAACGAATCCTCCTAACGATTCGGGTTGACGGTACAAAAACAAATTGGTTGTTGTTCTCGTGCCGGTGGGGTTGATACTCTCATGAGCCGGAAGCGTTTGAGCGGACGCCCCCGTCGGAACTGCATGAAGACAAAAAAATCCGCACTTGGCGAACTAGCGTGATAACGCGTTCTTCACCACATGCGGACAAAGCGGGAGACTACACAAACTCATTTCTGTATTACTTCTAACACTAGCTGAATGAACGAGTTTACTCACCCGTTCCGCTTACAACGACGGCGCATACTAAGCGAACCCGCCAGAACTGTCAAGCATAAAAAACTTCGAATAAACGCGTCTCAGGGCTGCGCGCACGTCACCCGGTCGCGCGTCTTCCCGGTCGCGGGCAGGTAGGCGCGCGGGTTCACAGGCTCTTCGTTGATGCGCACTTCGTAGTGCAGGTGCGGCCCCGTCGAGCGTCCCGTCGAGCCGACGCGTCCGATCATTTCGCCGCGCGCGAGTTGCTGCCCGGCGGCCACTTCGATCTTCGAGAGATGGCCGTAGCGCGTCGTGATTCCGTCGCCGTGGTCGAGTATGACGATCTGGCCGTAGCCGCCCTGCGCGCCCGCGAATTTCACCGTGGCGATCCCGGCGGCGTAGACGGGCGTACCGCGCTCGGCGGAAATGTCCTGCCCGGAATGAAACTCCGACGACGAGCCGCCGAAAGGATCGCGTCGCCCGCCGAAACTGTCCGTCGCCTCGCCACCCGCGACCGGCCAGATCGAAGGGACGCGCGCGCGTTCGCGCAAGGCCGACTCGTAGGCGCGCAATTCCTGTTCGAGTTCGGCGGCGCGCGTCTCGATTTCGGCGATGGCCGCCGCGTCCATCTCGACGAGCGGGCCGCCCGCGCCGCGCCCGCTCATGCCTTGTTCGCCTGCGCCCTCATCCTCGACGGGCGCGCCGGAAATCTCGGCGATGCGGCGCGAAGTGTCCTCGATGGCGTCCACGCGGTTTTCCAGGTTTTCGAGTTGCCGCCGCTGTTTTTCGTTCTCCACGCGCAGGCGCGTGTTCTCCTGTTCGATCTTCAAGTGCTGCGCGACGCGGAACATGCCGTAGAGGCCGTAGAGCGCGACGCACAGGACGAAGCAGAGGAGCGCGGTCGCGGCTTTGAGCCAGCGTTTATGAATGCTGATACGGCGAATTTTGGAACGTGAGCGCGAGGTGCGGGCGACGATAAATGCGTAAAGACGGTCGTCTCTGGTCATCGGGAGAATGTGCTCCTTTATCACTAATCTGCGCGTAAAACACACAGGGAACGGCGCAGATGAGCGCGAAAGTCACTGTCATCCGAAGTGGGCGACGGTGCGCGAAACCACAATTGGGGGCTTCTTTATTAGGTTTGAACCTGCCTGATTATGGCAGTCGGCAGCCTGATCCGGTATTACTTGAAACCACGAGGCGAGCCGCTTGATCTGCTTAAGGGGCAGCACCCTATCACACCCCGCCAAAGGATTGCAACCGCCGAAACCTGAGAAAACTCTTTAACTAAAGACAAAAAGCCGGTTCAAAATTGCTTCCGGCAACTTTGAACCGAGCCTCTCGTTCGCTCTCGAAAATGAAGCGGCGACCCCGCCTTAACGTCCTATTCCCCCGACTCGCGCCGGCGTTGACCGCGCGCGCGCAACATCGTCAGGATGATGAGCAGGAACACGCCGACGAAGACGACGACGACGGCGATCTTGAGCGCGACCATCAGGAAGGCGACGAGGGCGATGAGTTGTTTGACCAGTACGATGAGCAGCGCGATGAGCGTCAGGATGCCGCCCCAGCGTCCGAAGGTTGCGAGTAATGCCGTCATAAAAATCTCCCTCTTTGCCGATTATTACTTACGCGTGCGACGACGAAGCCGTCTGCGCGTGCGCGCGCCTTCATCATAACAAACAACTTCGCCGCGTGGCGAGACGCGCCCGGCCGCCGCGCCGCGTCCGAACTTTCACGCGCGCGGGTCGAACGGCCACGACGCGTCCGTCTTGCTGCCGCGCGCGCCGGTCAGTTGCGAGTTGAGTTCGCCCGTGCTGAACCGCGTCATGTCGAGCGGCGCGCTGTTCATAAACGACGGCGGCGGATTCAACGCGTCGAACGCGCCCGCGTCGCGTTCGCGTCGCAGGCGCAGGAAATCGAAGAGCATGTACGCGCCGAGCAGGACGAGCGCGACGGGCAGCAGTTGACGCACGGGGAACTGCACGCCGAACAGAGTGTTCAGCAAAAAGATCGAGCCGAGCGCGATGAGTACGATAGCCCACGCGAGCGGGTGGCCGTAGAGGCGGCGCGCGATGGGGTCGGCTCCGGCGTCGGGCATCAGCCCGGCGCGGATCAGTTGCGCGGTGCGATAGGCGTCGACGGCCGCGAAGAGCCAGACGCCGAGCGCGCCGAGGACGAAGAACGCGACGGCGTTCGTCACGGCCGCCATCTGCCAGCAACTCGCGAACAGCGCGAAATGCACGAGCGCCTTCGAGGTCTGCCCGTTGTAGGCCGCGCCGAGTCCGGGCACGAGCAGCGAGAGCAGCGTCGCCACCCACTTGGAAGTCCTGCGCCGTATGGCTTGCGGCGCGTGGAGCAACGCCGGTTGCTGCTGCAACAGTTCGACGCCCGCCACGATGCAGTCCTGACAATAGGGAAACCCACGGATGCGGTGATCGCACGCCGGGCACAGCGGGCGCGAGCAACGACTGCACTGCACGACCGCCGCGTTCATGTTGTGATAAGAACAGTTCATCAACTTGCCTGTGCCGCTGGCTGCCCCTGCAACCAAGCGACTAAAACTCAACTTTTACTAAACCGTCGCTTCTTCAAACGATCAATTTCAACAACCCGACCGGGGTTCTAGCCTAACGCTTTTGCTGTTCGGTTTGTTTCTGCCCGTTCGTTGCGTTCTGGGCGGGCTGTGCGTTCTGCTTCCCGTTTTGTCCGGGCGAACCGAGAAGGTTTCCCAAGCTTCCCGCGACCCCCTTCAAATCGCCCGACATGACGGCGCGGCCGACGGGCAAGTTCGCCCCGCGCGCGTAAGTTCTCGACGCGAAGCGCAAACTCGCGCGATACATGCCGCCGATTGAGCCGTCGTCGGAGAGCGTGCTCGTCCCGACGAGCACGGCGACGAGGAGCATCGTGGCGACGGTGGCGAGTTGCGGCGAGACGATGGCGTCGAGCCAGCCGCGCACAAGTTCGGTGAGTCGCGCGCCGAGCGGGGCGCGCAAGTTTTCCGCCTCGGTTGTGCCGAGGGTGGCTTGCAGGATGCGCGCGTGCAGCGCGGCGGGCACGGGGCGTTCTTCGTTGATGTAGGTGTAGCACGCGCCGATGGAGCGCACGACCTCGCCGGGCAAATTCGTGCAGCGACCGCACAACGCCGCGTGCCGCTCCCAGCGGTGGTAGAGCGTCGCGGGCAGGAAGCCGTCCAGATAATCGGTCAGGTAATCCTCAAACTCGTCGCACGTCATCACCGACTCGGGCGCGGTTTGCATCAGGATGCGCGCGTCGAGGCTCGGGGCGGGTGCGGGCGGCGTCGCCGTGCGGCAGACGCGCAAAGTATTTTTGACTTCGCTCAAAAGATCGTGACAGACGGGACACCGGAGGGCGTGCCCGTTGAACGCGACCTGCGTCGATGCGTCGAGCAGTCCGTCGAGGTAGTCAGTTAATCGATCTTCAAATTCCGAACACAGCATCTTTTTCTCGTTTCACCCTTCTTGTTAAATGATGAACGCGGAACGATGAACGATGAATGAAAAAAAGGAGCAATTATTCTTTAGACTTAAATTCATCGTTCCTCCTTCATCGTTCCGCGTTTGACTAAACGTCGCTCATGGCGACTACTCGCATCCGTCTCAGTATCTTCGCCAGTTCGATCCGCCCGCGGTTGATGCGCGACTTCACGGTGCCTTCGGGTATCTGCAAGAGATCGACGATCTCCTGATAGCTCAACTCCTCGATGTCGCGCAGGATGACGCAGGTGCGCAGGTCGGGGGCGAGTTTGTCGATCCCGGCCTGCACCTGCTCGCCGAGTTCGCGCCGCTCCATCTCGACGTGCGGCGAAGAGTTGGCCGCGCGCAGGTGATAGGTGTGGCCTTCCAAATCCTCGCCCTGCGAATCCTGCGGCGCGCGCTGCCGCTTGCGATAGTCGTCGATGACCAGATTGCGCGCGAGGCGCATCAGCCAGTTTTGCAGGTCACCCTGTTTCGAGTCGTACTGTTCGAGCGAACGATAGACGCGGACGAAAACTTCCTGCGTCAAATCTTCCGCGGCGTCGGTGCGTGAGGTGAAGCGGTAGGCGAGATTGTAGATGCGGCGGGAATAGAGAGACACGATCTCCTCCCACGCCGCGCCATCGCCCGCGCGACATCTCCTGACTAGTTCGGCACCGTCGTTGACCGTCAAAGCCTTTGCAGCTCCCAACACTTTCGACGCCTTTCCGTCCGTCCCGCCGCGAGTAAAATTCGAGCGTCTCGCCGGCGGCGGACTCGATTGCCGTACCCACTTACGATGGGTGGAAAGGGAAAGTTCCCCGTAAAACCGGCGCGCAGAAGGGATAAAACGAAGGTTGCGGGCGGCCGTGCGCGGGGTCGAAAACCCGTCTCGGCCGCCTTTTCATGCGCGGCGAACCGCGATGTCTTCCGGCATACCGCCCATCCCGAGACTCGCATTCCCCTGCCTTTGGCAGACTTCCGCGCTCCGGCGTCGCTTCTTGCGACTTGATCCTGAATACTGTAGCCTTACGAGACCACCCAACATATTGTGGTCGGTAAGTGGCGAGAGGTCAAGAGACGCGCCTTCGTCGGCGCAATCGTTCGACAAGAAATCGGCAAGGAAATAGTCGCGAGGACGCCTGATTTGCGTCGTTATCTCAAATTTATAATTCTCACTCTGGTCGCCGCCGCCGTTCTGTGGTGGTTCGGGCGCGGCCTCGATTGGGCGAGCGTGCGCGCGGCCATCGGGCGTTCGGACTGGCGTCTGATCGCGCTCGCCATCTTGATCGTCTGGACGACTTACTTCGTGCGCGCCCTGCGCTGGCGCGCCTTGCTCGCGCCGCTCACGGAGTCGAGTTTGCGCGAACTGTTCGCCGCCACGACCGTCGGATTCAGCGCGGTCTTTTTGATCGGGCGGACGGGCGAGGTGGTGCGGCCGACTTTTCTGCCCTTGCGCGACCCGCGCGTGCGACCGTCGGCCGCGTTCGTGACCATCGGCGTCGAGCGCATCTACGATATGGTCGCCGTGGTCGTGCTCTTCGCGGTCAACCTCATCTGGTTTCGCCCGCCGGGCGGCAGCGACGCAGTGGCGGCCTATGCGCGCGTGCGCGAGGCGGGCGTCGTTCTGCTCGTCGCGGCGGCGGCAGGCATCTTTGCGCTCCTCATCTTCAGACGTTACTCGCGACAGGTGATCGAGTGGTGCGAGGCAAAGTTAACGCGCGCGCCCCGTCTGCTCAAACGCGCGGGCGGTCTGTTGACGCATTTGCTCGAACAGGTGGCGGGCGCGCTCGGCGTGCTCGTCTCGGCGCGCGCGCTCGCGTTGACGGTCGGCTTGACCGCGCTCCTCTGGGGCATCATCGCGGTGGCGAACTGGCTCGTGCTGCGCGCGTTCGGGTTGCCGTTCGGGGCGACGGAGACGTTGTTCGTGCTCGGCTGGGCTTTGGTCGGTTCGCTCGTCCCGACGCCGGGCGGCGCGGCCGGGGCGTTTCACGCCGCGACCGCCGCCGGTCTGATCTTCCTCGGCATCCCGCGCGACGAGGCCGCCGCCATCTCAATCGTGCTGCACCTCGTCGTGTTCGCGCCCGCGCTCGTGTTCGGCCTCTACTATTTCTTGCAGAGCGACGTGAGCCTCGAACGCCTGCGCAACCTGGCTTCGAGCGACGCGCGCGACGAGCAGCGGCGGGACGAGACGGGTGCGACGCTGGCGCGCCGCGCCAGCGCGCAGACCTGACTAGCGAGCAAGGGTTATCAAGCGAGGCCGGACGGGGCGCGTTTGGGCGTCGGGTCGTCGGCCTTAACTTTCCCCGACCGATACATTACGGAGTCTCTATGAAATGTCCTTTCTGCGGATACCTCGAAGACAAGGTGGTCGATTCGCGTGAGTCTCGCGAGGGCGACGCGATCCGCCGCCGCCGCGAATGTCTCAAGTGCGAGCGACGCTTCACGTCCTACGAGCGCATCGACGAAATCCCCTACATGGTCATCAAAAAGGACGAGCGGCGCGAGCCGTTCGACCGCACGAAGATCATGGCGGGACTGTTGCGCGCCTGCGAGAAGCGACCCGTGCCGTCGTCGAAACTCGACGCCATCGTCAACCAGATCGAGAAATACGTGCAGGAATCGCCGGAGCGCGAACGCCCGACCAGCAAGATCGGCGAGATGGTCATGCGTCGTCTCAAAGAACTCGACAAGGTGGCCTACGTGCGCTTCGCCTCCGTCTATCTCGAATTCGAAGACGTGACCGAGTTTATGCACGAACTGAAAACCCTCGTGCGCTCACGCCAGAGCGGCGGCAGCAGCGCGGCAACAAAAAGACCGTGAGGGGGAACGTAAATCGTGAATCGTCAATCGTAAATAGAGGAAGCTGATTTCTTCCATTCACGATTCATGATTCACGATTCACGGCTTTTAAGAGATGAGAAACGTCGGGCGAGTGATCGGGTTGGAGCGGATCGAGATCGAGCGTCTGCGCAATCGCGTGGGGCGTCTGCTGGCGGCTTTGCAGGCGGTGGCGGACGACCCTTCGCTCGCGATTCCGGGCGCGTGGTCGCCGCCGGTTGATTTGTGCGAGACGGCGGACGCGGTGTGCGTCTCGGTGGAGTTGCCGGGCGTCGCCGCGGATGCAATCGAGGTCAGCGTGACGAGCAGTTACCTGCGAATCAACGGCAAAAAGAAGAGGCGCGTACTTCGCGGCTCGATCTCGCATCTATGTTCAGAGCGAAGTTACGGAAATTTCAATCGCACCATCCCCCTGCGCTGGCCTGTGCGCGTGCGCGGCGCGACGGCCGAATTAAACAACGGGCTGCTCCGCGTCCGTCTGCCCAAACTCGCAGACCGGCGCGGCGCGGAGTTCAAAGTAGAGATTAAAGCGAACGATGAAGGATGAACGCGGAACGATGAAGTGAAGACAGTTGCTTTTACTTCATCATTCATCGTTCCGCGTTCATCATTAAAAACAATATGCCATCTATCACAGACATCGCCGAAGGATTGGACGCGACGGGCGAGAGCGGCGAGCAGCAGTTACAGATTCCTGAGACGCTGCCGGTGCTCCCCTTGCGCGACATCGTTATTTACCCGTTCATGATCGTGCCGCTCTTTGTCTCGCGCGAGAAATCGATCCGCGCGGTTGACGAGGCGTTAGGCGAGAACCGCATGATTTTGCTCGCCTCGCAGCGAGACCTCGACAAGGAAGAACCGACGGGCGACGACCTCTACCGCGTCGGCACGGTCGCCGTCATCATGCGCATGTTGAAACTGCCCGACGGGCGCACGCGCATACTCGTGCAGGGCTTGACGCGCGCCCATCTCGAATCGGTCGAAGAGGGCGGCGAATACTTGCGCGCGAAGTTGAGCGTGATGCAGGAGCCGCCCGCGCCGGAGCGTTCGCTCGAAGTCGAAGCTCTGGTCAGAAACGTGCGCGCCTCGATGGAGAAGGCCGCGAACCTCGGCAAGAACATCTCGCCCGAAGTGATGGCGATTGTCGCCAATCTCGACGAGGCGGGACGGCTGGCAGACCTCGCCGCGTCGAATCTCGAACTCAAGGTCGAAGACGCGCAGAGCGTCCTCGACATCGCCGACACGACGGCGCGCCTGCGTCGCGTCAACGAACTTCTCAACAAAGAGATCGAAGTATTGACCGTCCAGCAGGAGATCAACACGCAGGCGCGCGCCGACATCGACCGCTCGCAACGCGAGTTTTATTTGCGCCAGCAACTCAAGGCGATTCAGGGCGAACTCGGCGAGGGCAACGAACTCGCCGAAGAGATCGCGCAGTTTCGCGACAAGATCGAAGTGGCGCACATGCCGAAGGCCGCCGAGGACGAAGCCCTGCGCCAACTCAAGAAACTCGAACGCATGCACCCGGACGCGGCCGAGACGGCGACCCTGCGCAACTGGATGGAGATCATGACCGACCTGCCGTGGTCGAAGGCTTCGACGGACAATCTCGACCTCAAAAAGGCCGAAGAGGTGTTGAACGAAGACCACTACGGGCTCGAAAAGATCAAAGAGCGCATCATCGAGGCTCTGGCCGTGCGCAAGTTGAAGGAGAAGCCGAAGGGCTCGATTCTGTGTCTCGTCGGCCCGCCGGGCGTGGGCAAGACGAGTCTCGGCCGTTCGATTGCGCGCGCGCTGGATCGCAAGTTCGTGCGCCTCTCTCTCGGCGGCCTGCACGACGAGGCGGAGATACGCGGCCACCGTCGCACCTACGTGGGCGCGATGCCCGGCCGCATCGTCCAAGCCTTGCAGCAGGCGGGGACGAACAACCCGCTCATCATGCTCGACGAAATTGACAAGGTCGGCGCGGACTTTCGCGGCGACCCGTCCTCGGCGCTGCTCGAAGTGCTCGACCCGGAGCAGAACAACAGTTTCCGCGACAACTATCTCGGCGTGACCTTCGATCTGTCGAACGTGATGTTCATGACGACGGCCAACGTGCTCGACACCATCCAGCCCGCCCTGCGCGACCGCATGGAAGTGATCCGCCTCGCGGGCTACACGGAGGAAGAGAAGTTGGAGATCGCGCGCCGCCACCTGATCCCGAAGCAGTTGGACGAAAACGGCATCGCCTCGCGCCACCTGCGCATCTCGAAGGGCGCGCTCGCCGCCGTCATCCAGCAGTACACGCAGGAGGCGGGCTTGCGCCAACTCGAACGCGAGATCGGCGCGATCTGTCGCAAGGTCGCGCGCCGCATCGCCGAAGGCCAGAACGACACCGTCCACGTCACGCCGAAGAATTTGCACGAATTTTTGGGCGTGCCGAAGGTGACGCCCGACGAGGTGTTGAAGAAAGACCAGATCGGCGTGGCGACGGGGCTGGCCTGGACGGCGACGGGCGGCGAAGTGCTCTTCATCGAGGCTCTCAGGATGAAGGGGAAGGGCGTGCTCGTCCTGACCGGCCAACTCGGCGACGTGATGAAAGAGTCGGCGCAGGCCGCCTACTCCTACGCCAAGTCGCGCGCGCGCGAACTCGGCATCCCCGAAGACGACTTCAACATCTACGACGTACACGTCCACATCCCCGAAGGCGCGATCCCGAAGGACGGCCCCTCGGCCGGTATCACGCTGGCAACCGCCATCGTCTCCGTGCTCGCCCAACGCCCGATCCGCAAAGACGTGGCGATGACGGGCGAGATCACCCTGCGCGGGAACGTGCTGCCGGTGGGCGGCGTGAAGGAAAAAGTGCTGGCGGCGCGTCGCGCGCGCGTCACGAAAATCCTCCTGCCGCACCTGAACCAGCGCGATATGGACGAAGTGCCGAAGGAGTTGTTCGGCGAGATTCAGTTCATTTTCGTTGAGAGCGTCCAACAGGTCTTCCGCGAGGCTCTGAAGGAGAAAGTGACGCCGCCCGCTTCCGGGTCGGCGCGCCCGAAGCCCCTGACGCAGCCCGTGCCGTCCTCTTCGCATTAAAATTGTGCGTAAATCGGCGACGCCGGAAGCATGGGGTGGAGGATTTCAAAACGCTCAAATTGGTTGATTGAAAAACGCAACCTGAACCCAACAAAAAGCGTCTTATACAACTGAAAAGCGAAGCGGTTTTTAATGGAATAATTAACCGCTTCGCCTTTTTTTTCAATCAGATAGGGTTGACTCCCCAAAAACGGTGTGATAAGTTTCAAGACTGCCGCACGGGGCTTCCGTCCAGACGTCGAAGCCGTTGTGTGAATCACCCTTTTCAAGGATTCTTAAACCCCTCGTGTTTTATTTAGTGGATGCCGCTCGCGTGGTCTAGCAGAACAACCCCTGACCGCCCGTGGATTCGCTTTCAGCCTGAATTTAAGGAGATTGACGATTTTGATCAGAACGAGCATCCCCCGTCTACTTTCCCTGCTGGCAATTTTCACGACGCTTGCGTCTCCCGTGTCAACCGCCTACGCCCAAGGTCTGACCGCCTCATCACTGCGCACGACCGCGAACGACGTTGAACGCGACAACCCGCGCGTGTTGCAGATCATAGAGACGGCCGAACGCCACTACAAACTGGGCGAACTCAATCTCAAAGACAAGAACATGGACGCGGCGCGCACCGAGTTCGACAAGGCGGTCGATACCGTCCTCGAATCCGGCATGGACGTGCGCTCCAACCCCAAGCTTCAAACCTTCTACCTGCAACTCGTGGAGCGCGTCTATCGCATGGAAGTCGCCATGCCGCCCATGCCGTCGCAGACGGGCAATCAGCAGGTCGCGCAAATCGTTAATGTTTCAACCAACGCGACGACGGATGTTGCCTCGGCCGTTGCCGCGCAGCAGCCCGGTTTCCTGCGCGAGCAGAAGTTCGAGCCGTCGCCGCTCGATGAGTTGAGCCGCCTCGAACTGACCAACGAGGAGAAGCAGGTGACGACCGAGGACGTAGCCCGTCTCGAAGAGGCGAAGAACGCCGTCGACTTCGGCTTCAACTCCAACACGCTCATCCAACAATACCTCAACTACTATCAGGGTCGTGGTCGCGCGACGATGGACACGGGCTTGCGCCGTTCGGGTCGCTACATGACGATGGCGCGCAAGATTTTCCGCGAGGAAGGCGTGCCGGAAGACATCGCCTGGCTCGGTCAGGTCGAGAGCGCGTGGCGTCCGACCGCGTACTCGTGGGCGGCGGCCTCCGGCCTCTGGCAGTTCATTCCCGGCACGGGCGCGCGCTACGGGCTGCGCCAGAACGCCTGGATTGACGAGCGCAACAGTTTCGAGAAGGCGACGCGCGCTTCCGCCCGTTACCTGAAGTTCCTCGCCAACCGCTACCGCGGCAACTGGGAACTCGCCATCGGCGCGTACAATACGGGCGAAGGCAACATCGACCGCGCCATCTCGCGCGCGGGCGTGGCGGACTTCTGGCGCATTTACCCCTACATCGCGAAGGAGACGCGCAATTACGTGCCGAACATCCTCGCGACCATCCTGATCGCGAAGAACCCGGCCAAGTACGGCTTCCATAACGTCCGACCGGACGCGCCGCTCGCTTACGACGTGGTCAACGTGCCGTCCGCGACGAGTCTCCAACTCATCGCCAGCGCGACCGACACGAGCGTAGATTTCATTCGCAGCCTCAACCCCGAACTCAGGCGCGACACCACGCCGCGCGGCGAGAGCTACAACCTGCGCGTGCCTCCGGGTCGCGGCAAAGCCTTCGTCGCGGTTCTGAAGCGCATCCCCGGCGAGCGCCGCGAATCGGCGAAAGTGATCTCGGTCTCGGCGGGCGAAGACCTCCAATCCGTCGCCGCGCGCACGGGCACGAGCGTCGCGCAGTTGCAGATGTGGAACGGCGGAGTTGATTTGAGCAAGGGCGGCAAAGTCGTCGTCCCGGCCGGTTCGGTGCGCAACGTCGCGATGGTGCGGCCGCGCGGCAACGCCGGCAGCAGCCTGATCTCGGTGCGCGCGCGCGCCGGTGAGACGCTGGCGCAACTCGCCGCGCGTCAAGGCGTCGCGGCGGACGAAGTGGCGCGTCTCAACGCCCTCTCGCCCGATGCCGCGCTCTCGGCCAATCAGGAGATCAAAGTTCCCTCAAAGTCGCCCGCGAGCGGTGGCGCTCCGGCTACCCAGCGGCGTCGCAGGTAAGCATCAAGGGATGAAATTAAAAGGGCGAAGGATGAAGTTTTGATTTCATCCTTCACCCTTTTTGTTTTATTCTCACCCCGCCCGGATTCGCGCCCTTAAGTTTCGCCCCACTCGAAACTCGCGTTCTTCTAACTTCTACGCGCCGGAGCGTCCTCACGCCTATGCTCTTTCGTACCCAGTCGGCCGCCGTCTACGGCATTGATGCAGACCTCGTTGACATCGAAGTCGATCTCACACCCGCTAGAGGCGAGGCCGACACGCCCGCGTCAGTGACCATCGTCGGCCTGCCCGATGCCGCCGTGCGCGAGTCGCGCGAACGCATCCGCGCCGCCATCAACAACAGCGCGTTCTTCTTCCCCTTTCACAAGACGACCATTAATCTCGCGCCCGCGGACGTGCGCAAAGAGGGCGCGAGTTTCGATCTGCCCATCGCGCTCGGCATCCTCGGCGCGAACGGCGACCTCGGCGAGCGCGAGCACCTGACCGACGCGCTCTCCGCCGGTGAACTCTCGCTCGACGGGCGCGTGCGCGCCATCAAGGGCGCGCTCCCCATCGCCATCCGCGCGCGCGACGCAGGGATCAAGTTTCTGCTGTTGCCGGAAGAGAACGCGACGGAGGCGGCGGTCGTCGCGGGCGTGGACGTGTACCCCGTGACGGACTTGCGCGCGGCCGTCGAACTCATCGCCGCGCTCCGCTGCGACGTCGCGCAGAATCGTCCTGCTCCGCTCAAAGTTGACCCCGCGCTGCTGCTTGCGCCCGCGGGGCGAAGCGGAGTTGATTTCCGAGAGGTGCGCGGCCAACAGAGCGCGAAGCGCGCGCTCGAAGTGGCGTCCGCAGGCGCGCACAACATTCTGCTCATCGGCCCTCCCGGTTCCGGCAAGACGATGCTCGCCAAACGCCTGCCCACCATCCTCCCGCCGCTTGAATTCGAGGCCGCGCTCGAACTCACGAAAATTCACTCGGTCGCCGGGCTGACGGGGCGCGCCGGTCTCGTCACCGAGAGACCTTTCCGCTCGCCGCACCACACGATCAGCGACGCGGGACTCATCGGCGGCGGGGCGATGCCGCGCCCCGGCGAGGTGTCGCTGGCGCACCACGGCGTGCTTTTCCTCGACGAGTTGCCGGAGTTTGATCGCAGCGTCCTCGAAGTGCTGCGCCAGCCGCTCGAAGATCAAAAAGTGACGATCAGCCGCGCCGCGATGTCTCTGACGTTCCCCGCCTCTTTCATGCTCGCGGCGGCGATGAACCCTTGCCCCTGCGGGTTCTGGAACGACCCGACGCGCGAGTGCCGCTGCACGCCGCTGCAAATTCAACGTTACGTCGGTCGCATCTCCGGCCCGTTGCTGGATCGCATAGACATCCACGTGGATGTGCCCGCCGTGCGCTTCAAAGAGTTGTCGAACGAGAGCGCGCCCGTCGAGAGTTCCGAAGAGATTCGGGCGCGCGTGATCGCGGCGCGCGGGCGGCAACTGGCGCGCTTTGCGGGCGAAGGTATCTTCGCGAACGCGCAGATGACGCCGCGCCACCTGCGCCTTTGTTGCCGTCTGGATGCGGAGAGCGAACGCTTGTTGGAGTCGGCGATGACGCGTCTGGGCTTGTCAGCGCGCGCGTATGATCGGATACTAAAAGTCAGTCGTACCATCGCAGATTTAGACGCCGCCGACGAGATTCGCCCCACGCACGTCGCGGAAGCCGTCGGGTATCGTTCGCTCGACCGCACGTATTGGACTTGAGAGGCATAATAAGCCGCAAATAAAGACAAATTTAGCCTGAGCAGGGCAACGACCGACGAAAAGCTACGCATCACAAGACGCGGGAAATAAACTCGCATGGAAGCGGCCGGACAAAACTGTGGCGCGCGACGTGCGGGAACGCTTTTTCGAGATGTTAAAGCTAACCTATCCTCGGTCGTAAGTCTGGAGAGAAAGTAATTGACTGCACTCGCTTCTGCTCACCCAACGATCTTCGGAAACGTGACCGCAACCGAGACGGAAAATCCACATACTTCCGGCCACGCGTCGGACTACACCCTCGCGCAGCTTGCTGCCGGGGGCGACCTGGCGGCCTTCGAGGAACTGTACGCGCGGCACAACCGGCGTGTCTATTCCCTGTGCCTGAGGATGCGACGTGGAGGGGCACGAGCACGAAGAGATCGCGCGGCTGCTGGGCTGCTCGGTGGGGACGAGCAAGTCGCAGTTGCACAAGGCGAGGATGAAGTTAAGGGGTCTCCTCAGGCAACAGAAGCCCGCTTCTTAGCTTCAAACAACGTCGCTTCGTTCGGGCACGCCTCCCACGCGTTCCGCCCCGAAGCGTCAGGTAAAGACCGACGCACCGTCTGCGCTCGACGACGGTGTGAGAGATTTGAAAGCGTGCCGCTCTCTCTTGCGGCTTGTCAGGTGGGTTGCGAAACCCGAAAGCCACACAGAGTAGTTGCACGCGGCAATGCATGCGTGAGAGGTAATAGCAATGGACTGCGAGAAGTGTAGTGACCTTTTAGGCAATTTCCTCGACGGAACGCTCGACGGTAACGAGGGCGCGCTGTTTAGCGCGCACCTCGAAGAGTGTCTCGGCTGCGCCTGCGTGCGCGACGAGATTCGAGCAATCGTGAGCGTGGCGGCGGAGAGCCGCGAGGATGTCGTCGCGCCGCCGAACGAGCAAGCCCTGTGGTTGCGCGTGCGCAACACCATCGAAGCCGAACTGAGCGCGCAGCAGAGGGCTGCGGCGGCGGCCGCCAGCGCGTCGGCCGAGAGACGGGCGCGCGAGAGTTTTTTGACGCGCCTGATGAATAAGCGTTGGGCTTTGTCTCTGCCGCAACTGACGGCGGCCATCGTCGCCATCGTCGTCGGCGTCTCGGTGATCACCACGGTCGGCTTGCAGCGTCTCGCCACGGAGCAGGCAGTTAAAACTGACACGTCGCAGGCACGGGGCGCGAAAAAGTTGAACGCCGATCAGTTGGTCGCCATCGAGTATTTGATGGAGCGCGTCAAGGAGCGCAAAGGCCGTTGGAATCCGCGCATGCGTGAAGCCTTCGACCGCAACCTCGGCATCATCGACGCGACGGTCAGCGATTCGCTCAAGGAACTCGACGAAAGCCCCCACGACGAAATTTCCGAAGAGACTCTGAACGCCGCCCTGCGCGACAAGATGGAACTGCTGCGCGAGTTCTCCGAATTGTAAGATTGAATTTAAGCGCGACCCGAAGAGTTTCGCGCCGCCGCGCCACCCCGACCAGCGAGAGATTTAGAGATTGATGAAGAAGACGCAGTTGATTCCTCACAAGCCCGCCGTGTGCGACCACGTCGCCCCGCGCCGGAGTTCCGTGCGCCTGCTTGCGGTCGCCTCCTCCTGCGCCGCCGCGCTTTTGTTGTTCTCCCTCGTCTCGACGCCCGCCAGCGTTTTCGCGCAACACAAATTTTCCAAGACTTACCCCGCGCGCCGGCAGGTTCGTCTCCAACTCAACAACCGCTCCGGCGAGATCGACGTTGTCGGCTGGGGTCGCGACGAGATCAAAATCACCGCCGACATGGAAGCCCCCGCCGCGCGCTTCACGCCCGTGCTCAAAGAGGACGGCCTGTGGATCGACGTGATGAACGACACGCGCGGGAAAGAAGATGTGGGCGATGTTAATTTTCGCATTCAGGTGCCCTACGGCTCGACGGTCGATCTGGAAACCAAGCGCGGCAACATCACCGTGCATAACGTGCAGGGTGCGATGGTGCGCGCCGTCGTTACCACCGAGGGCGACATCAACCTGACGGGCATCCGCGCGAGCCGCGTGATGGCCTCGAACATCAGCGGCAACATCTTCTTCGACGCAGACCTCATGCGCGGCGGCATGTACGAACTCAGGTCTACGCAGGGCGACATCAATTTGCGCATCAACGCCGGTTCGGGCTTCAACCTGACGGCGACCGCCCCGCGCACGCGCAACATCAATCTCGGCGAGTTCGCCGGGAAGGGCAGTTGGGATTTTCAAAGCAACAACCGCAGAGTGACAGGCCGTGTCGGCGACGGCGGCGCGACGCTGCACACGACGAACCTGCGCGGCTCGATTGTTTTCGTCTCACGCTGAAGCGCGCTCCGGTTTCGCACCGGGCCGAGAGCGTGCCGTGTGCTCTTCTGCCCGGCGCGCCCGGCATCAACCCTTCGAGGCACACACCCCTTTTGCAGCACAACTCAAAATCATTTGTCGCTCCCGTCTCGACGGCGCTTTTAAGCGCGCACCGAACGCGCGCTTTTTTCTTTGTCGTTCTCTTGAGTTTCGCTTCCTGCCTCGGCGCGCACGCGCAGTCGCAGCGGAGCCGCGGAGCGACCCCCGCCGCTTCGCCCACCCCCACGCCCGCGCCCATGCTTACGCGCAGTTCGACGCGCCACGAAACGCGTCGCTTCGGCTACGGCGGCACGTTCACGATCTACGGCGCGCCCGCAGGCTCGATCACCGTCGAAGCGTGGGCGCGCAACGAAGTTGATGTCACCGCCGACATCGAACTCAAGGGCGGCACGGAAGAAGAACTCGCCGCGCTCGCCGTCGTCAACAATTTCGTGCTCGATGAAGACGGCTCGCATCTCACGCTCCTCACCACCGGCACGCACGACCGCAAATTCATGAAACGCGCGGCCAAAGACTTTCCCAAAAAACTCCTCGCGCTCCCCTGGAAGATCGACTACCGCATCCGCGTGCCCGCGCAACTCGATCTGGAAATCTACGCCGGGCGCGGCGCGGTCGAAGTCAAGGGCACGGACGGCGCGCTCAGCCTCAACGCAGGGGAGAGCGAGGCGTCGTTTACGCTCGGCGGCGGCGACGTTGTTTCGACCGTCGCGAGCGGCTCAGTCCGGCTGCGCATCCCGGTCAGCAGTTGGCGCGGTCGCGGCGCGTCCATCCGGCTCGGCCGCGGCGATCTCACGGTCGAACTCCCCGCCGGTTTCCACGGGGACGTTGATGCCACTGTGCTCCGCACCGGCCGCGTCGAAAACGATCATCCCACCCTCGCGGCGCGTCAGGGTGCCGCTTCCACCGCACGCCAACTGCGCGCCCGGGCGGGGGCCGGAGGCGCAACCCTCTCTTTCGAGATCGGCGACGGCCTGATTCGCATAACGCAACTGACGAGCGACGAGAAAAACCGCCGGCAGTAAACGTTCGGCGGCGAATGGCGGAAGACGCGTCTTGTCCACGCGCCGTTTGCCCCTCAACGCTTACCCGCCTCCGTCTCGCCATTCAACGCTTGTCACTCTTCGCGTTCCCCTTTATGCTCATGCCGCGCGTCTCCGGCTCAATCGAAACGCACGTCAGACCAAGTCTCGTCAGCGCGCATTTTCGCCATGATTATTAAATCCGGCGCGCGGCCGGAGAGTCCGGCTTCCTCGAACCATTCGACGCCGCGCTCGTCTGCGGGGTGAATGGTCGCGGCATCACCCCAGTTCTTATATCTTAGATTTCGAGGTTGAAGTCTCCCTACCATGAGTATCAAATCGGACAAGTGGATTCGCCGGATGGCGACTGAAGGTGCAATGATCGAGCCATACGAGCCGAACCAGATCAAGGAGATTGAAGGCAGGCGCATCATCTCCTACGGCACATCGAGCTACGGGTACGACATTCGTTGCGCCGATGAATTCAAACTCTTCACCAACATCAACAGCACCATCGTCGATCCGAAGGATTTCGACTCCAAGAATTTTGTGGACGTAAAAGGTGAGTACGTGATTGTGCCGCCCAACAGCTTCGCGCTTGCGCGCACCGTTGAATATTTTCGGATACCGCGAAACGTCCTGACGATTTGTTTGGGTAAGAGCACCTATGCAAGATGCTTTCGCGGCGACACTCGCGTCGCTCTGGCCGACGGAACATCCCCTTCATTGGAAGAGATGGCGCTTCGTGCGGAACGGGGCGAGACTTTTAGAGGTTATAGCCTCAACTCGGACGGCAGCATCGTGACCACCTTACTCCATGCGCCTCGATACATCGGCCGGGACTCACTACTTGAAATTGCCCTCGACAACGGGCACGTAATTCACTGCACTCCGGATCATAAATTTAAGCGTTCTCACGGCCATCTGGTAGAAGCCCATCAGCTACGTCCCGGTAACAGCCTGATGGGGCTGTCCATCAAGCCGGCGCGGCAACCCGAGCCTGCCTCCGTCTCCATAGCCCCATCCCCGTATTCTTCTCGATTGCCCGGATATAAACGTACGCCCTTCAATCAATTTCACCCCGCAGTTCCATTTCCAGAAGCAATGCCCTCGCATGCCCGACACCGGATAGCCTCTATCCGGGCGCTACCCGGCGATCACGATGTTTACTGTCTCACAGTACCGGCGCTTGGCAATTTCGCGCTTGAGGCAGGAGTGTTCACGAGTAATTGTGGAATTATAGTCAACGTCACGCCCTTCGAGCCTGAATGGGAAGGATATGTAACCTTGGAGTTTTCAAACACCACACCGCTACCCGCTAAAATATATGCCAACGAAGGCGTCGCTCAAGTTATATTCTTTGAGTCAGATGAGGTGTGTGAAACTTCTTATAAGGATCGCGGCGGCAAATACCAAGGCCAACACGGCGTTACGTTGCCGAAGCTTTAGTTGTTGTCTGTCAGTGTGACTGGAAGCATGAGTTTGCCGCTCCGGCAAGCTTATGGTTCCAGTCAAGGGAGTATTTGAAATGAAGTACGTTGTGCTTTTGGGGGGGTCGTTTTTGCTCGTCAACTTGTTGTTCTGTTCGGGGTGCGTGGAGGTTCAGCGTAATGCGCCAGCGGGGCGAGGGCCGCAGCCGACAAGCGCAGCCACGGCACAAAATTTAAAAGAGAACCAGTCGAAAGGGGGCAGGCGGCCCCAAGAGGACGTGGCGTCTCGCGGTCAGCGTGTTGCGGTGCCCGAAATCGAAGGGTGTGAGCGCGACAATGTCACTTTCTTCCGCGGGGCAGTGCGCTACTTTAAGCGAACGACTGACGCCGTCGAGATAACTATCCGTACGGAATGGGACTCCGATGAAGAGTTGAGACAGCCGACCGATAAAGACCGTACTGTGGTTTATCGACTGGAAAGTAAGCGTATGGAAGAGGGGAACTGGGGACTGATCATCTCGAAAGAGGGAACGATCAAGCCTAACGTTCGCGCGACCGTCTGGGTTTGCGAGAGGGACGGCGAGCAGACCATCAAAATTATCGACTGGCATTTGGCCGACTCTCCTGCCGAACGCACTTCCCATTAGGGCACGTCCGTTCAAATGGCTGTTCGACATCCGGCGCGCAATCAACAGCAGGAGGAGTAACGCTTGAAAGGGGAGGACGCATGTGCGTCCTCCCCCTTTTCGCGCAAGCGTTCGGTCGCGCCCGTTTCATCTGCGGTACCGCGCGAATATGTCGCTCATGCGCGTGGACTGCCCGTCCGTGAACTTGAACATGCAGAAGTCGTCGCTATAGTCCATGAAGTTTTCGACGGGATCGGTGCCCGGCTCGCTCGGGCACGTATCCCTCGCGGTTGGACACCCGGCCGCCGGAGACCTTTCCGCCGGAGTGTCGGCGACCTCGTCGTTCGTCGTCGAGCAGCCGCCTTGGAACGTGTGGAAGAGGCCGAGCCAGTGGCCCACCTCATGTGTCCCCGTGTCCCCCTGATCGTAGGGCGCGGAACTGCCGCCCGGCAGTGTCGAGAAGCGAACCACCACCCCGTCAACGCCTTGGTCGAAGTCCCAAGGCCAGCGCGCCCAGCCGAGAGTGTCGTCAGCTAGCCGCGCCGTGTAGAAGTTCAGCTCGCCCTTCCCCCCTATATTGTGGCGCTTCAACTCACGTTCCTCCGCCGTCGGAGACTGGTTGTACGCGACGTTGTACAGGCGGTCGTCCGCGATGAACTCAATCGGTTCCACAAGTCTGAACCTGAAGGGCGTTCTCGTGCCCGCCCCGCCCGGGGCGGCCCCGGCATAAGCCGCATTCAACACCTCAATCTGTCTCCTCACGTCTTCGGCCGTCAGTCGTCCCTCAGTGCCGACGCTGTTTGTGACGACGTGAAAGTGAACAAGGATTTCGACGGCGGTGAGCGTTCTCTCTTGCGGCGAGACCCGGTCGGTAAATTCCTTGAGCTGCGTTCTTATGGCTTCGCGGCGTGGCTCGGACGGCTCCTCGGTCGCGCATCGCGGCCTGATAGCCTCAATGAACTCTTGGCGCGAGGCAAACCTACGCTCCCCTAGCACGAAGGGACTAGCCAGGTCGGTCTGCGCCCTCCGCGAGGCGTCCGGGGACGTGGCCGTCGGCGAGGCTGGGGCTGCGACGTTCGCGGTGTTCTGCCCCGGCTCGGTGCGGCAGGAAACAGCGAGGCAGCCGACGAGGAAGAGCAGTGCCGGCGCGAGGCGGCGTCTCCTCCGCGGGGACAAGAGGTTGGCAAGCTCCTTCATAAAATCTCCTTCCGTAATTGGATTGATCCGCGTGACAGCACTCACTTCGGCTGGCGGTTCAGCGTGACGACGGCCCGAGTCCTGAAGCCCGTGTTCTCGTCAGCCAGGACGACGCGTGTGACGGCCGCGGGATTCTCTATTCGCAGGAGGGTCTCCGTGGACGAGACCGGCGTCAGGTCGCCCACCGAAGACCTGAGCCACTCGGAGAAGCCCGAGCCTTCCAGCTTGACGATCAAGACAGCGATGGGCGAGCGGCGCGTCGCCGGCTCGTAACTGACGATGGTGACGTTAGTGACCTTCAGGTACGCCGGGTTAAGGACGGCCTTCGACGTGAGCGTCCTGTTGCCCGTCGAGAGCGTGGCCTGGATAGTCTCGTCCGGCCGCGCGGGAATCTCGGCGCGGATCAGGCTTGTCGAGATAAAGCCGCCGGGCTCGGGCACGGGCACGCCGCTGACGAAAGCGTCCTGCGCAGCGGCATTGAAACCTTTTCCCCTCACCATAGCAATCAGCATCCGCCCGTCCGCGCTCCTGAAGACCTCGAGGCCGTCGATCCTGACCGACGGGTCGGGGTCTAAATTAAACATGGGCTCGACGGTCTCAAGCGCCGTCAGGGTCGTCATATTCCCGTTGATGTCGAGCGTCTGCCCGTTGAGGTCTTCCGCCCTGCCCGGGGCGACAAGGGTGATGGTCGGCGTGCCCGTGAAGTCGGCGGGCATCTCGAAGCTGAAGACGATCTGCTCGGAGTCGATACGCTCGATCCTGCCGCGCACCTTTTCGCCTCTGAGATCCTCGGCGGTGCGCGCCCCGGCCAGGCTGTCGTCGCGGATCAGGGGCTGCGCCAGCCCGATGGCGTGCGTTAGTGGGGAGCCGCTGACGAGCACCCCGGTCTGCGAGGAGAAATTGTAGCCGTGGACGGAAACTACGATGCGCTGACCTTTATCCACTGGCCTGTATGTGATGGCATCGACCTCGAAATCATTATGCCCGCTCCCGCCGACGGGGATCGGCACGAGGAATGCCTTCGACTCACCGCAGTTGCGGCTGGTTCTTCTCGCTGCGCTCCACCTCTCGTCCATCGTGTCGTTGAAGTCGTTCGGCTGGTAAGCCGAGCGCGGGAAGTAGCAGCCGTTGGACTCCAGCACAAGGGAGGTCGCTTCTTCGGGCACGACCACGACGGCGTAGGTCGTGCGGACGCCGGAGAGCAGCCGATCAGTGCCGGGCATCGGCGTGAACGTCCAGCCGAACTCGCTGGAGCCCTTGCCGAAGGCAGCGGAGTAGAGTTCCTGCTGGACGAACTGCGAAAACTGCTCGCGCTGCCGCTGGACGTTGAGGCGCGCGCCGAAACCGAAGAGGAAGGAGGCGACGACAGACAGCGCCCCCGAGCGGACGCGCAGCTTGAGGTCGTTGACGTTGAGCGAACTCTGGCGCGGGATCAACTCCACGCTGCGGACGGTTCGGTCGTGGAGCCTCACATCCCTGTTACGACGACCCGAGCCGCCCCACATGTTCAAGGTCATGCCCTGCCCCGGCGCCAGGTTCACGTACTCAATGCCACCCGTCGCCGTTTGGCTCACCCTCTGGCGCGGGTCAGCCGCACGCAACACCTGCAATATCTGCTCGATCTTCTGCGACGTGGGCTGTGGGGCGTCGCCCTCCCGGCGACGCCGCACGCGGGCTTCCTGTCTCGCCTGCTGGTCGTTCCGCTCCCGATCTTCGCCCCGGTTCAGATTCTGATTCAGATTCTGATTTTGGTTCTGGTTCTGATTTTGGTTCTGATTTTGGTTCTGGTTTAGATTTTGGTTCTGGCTTCGGCTCCGCATCTGGGAGCGGTAAGCCTCTCCCAATCTCTCAGGTAGAGCGGTGGAATATTCCTCGACGTTCCGCGTGTAGCCGGCGATGCGCCACCACGACTGCGCCCACTTCTTGTCTGCCTCGTGGTGCGTGACGTTGACCGTCTGCGGCAGTTCGAGGAAGAGGAGGCGCTCGCCGGGGCCGACCTCGTCGCGCAGCAGCGTCAACTGCTTGGCGATGATCTCGTACTGCATCTGGAGGAAGTTCTCCAGCCGGAGCGAGGCGTTGAGTCGTGGCTGCTGATTGAACCGCTCGATCATCGTCGTCGCGGCGTTCTTGAACGCGTCGTCGAAGATGCTTTGGGGCAGCTTCTCCGGGTCGAACTCGACCTCAGCCTCCGTCCTCTGAAAATCGCCCGATGGCGCGGTCAGCGTCCCCAGTTCTTGATCCGTGAACTGCACTTCCTTATTCACCTCGGCCCGCACCGCCGTCTTCGCGGCGATCTCTGCGTCAAGGCGATCTTTCTCCTCCTGCGTTGTGGCGGCGGCCTCCGCGGCCTGCAAACTCCCGATCTCGCGGGTCAGGCTGAGCGACTCGTCGCGGAGCCTTTGGCGGCGGGCGATCAATTCCTCGCGACGTCCGGCGTTGAAGTTCCTGTTCCTCGACAGCAGGCGGTTGCTAACGCGGTTAGCATCGTCAAAGGCAACACCGAGCTCAACCAGAGTCCTCAGCACGTCGAAGCGCAAGCCCGCGATCTCGTTCGGGTCGAGCTCCTCCAGATTCTTCGTCCGCAGATCCAGGTTCCGTCTGTGCATTTGCGCCAGAAGGTAGTGCGCCTGTTCCAGCGTCCAGACGTTGGGTTGGTCGGCGTTAATGATGATGATCCGGTCTTGCGCGCGCGCCGGGGGCATCATCGGCGCGAAGCCGAAGAGCCCGTTGAGGATTAAGCCGGCGGCCAGTGACATCCTGATTGAGTTACAAGCTTTGGGGCGTCGGCGATTCATCTCATCCTCCCTGAAGGGCGTAGCGACACTGCGGGCTCGATGCAGTCCGGTCTGTTAAGAGGGTCGCCGCGCTGATTTTGCTCTTCTATTTTGTTATATGGCTGAGCGGCGAAAATGTGTCACGGGAAATAAAGAAATTTCCGCGCGGGAGGCGATCTGATGGCGGGCAGGAGCGTACGAGGCCGCCCGCGGCGGCGAGGGGAGTGTCTAAATCATAGCTGCTAATGATAAGCTATTGGCATGAGTCACTGCCCACATGGCGCATCATCAAAGCAGCAGACAAAAGCCGGACACACCCGCACCGGCAGCTAACGCTACAAGTGCAAAGAGTGTCAGCGCATCTACACGCCTGAGCCGAAGCCGCTCGGCTATCCAGAAGAGACAAAGCGTGAAGCGGTGCGCCTCCATCTGGAAGGTACTAACTTCCGCCGCATCGGGCGCATGCTCGGCGTCAACCATCAGTCAGTCGTTAACTGGGTCAACTCCTACCATGCCAGTTTGCCCGCCCCGGAACAGGCCTTTGCCGCGCCTGAGATACTGGAGATGGCTGTGTTGTTCACCTTCATCGGCTCAAAAAAACGCAAGCTTATATCGTCACTATCGTCGAACGGGCGACGCGCTGCGTCGTCTCGTGGGCGGTCTGTGAGGCGCGCACCCCGGAAGTGATGCAGTCTGTGGTGGACTCAGCGCCGCACGCTTCAAGTTACTACTCCGACGCCTTCAACACTTACCGCGAGCTGTGCTGGTGGGTAAGCACACTGCGATGTACGACAAGAGTCAGACTTACTCAGTCGAGGCCGTCAACGCTGACCTGCGTCATTATCTGGCTCGCTTAGGCCGTTGCTCGCGCTCTCACGCTGCATTCATGCGCTCAGGCGCGCCGTAGACTTATTCGTGCGCTGCTACAATGCACGTCAACTTCGTAAACGCAAGCACCCGCGCTACCCTGCGCCGCTTACAGCTATGATTTAGACACTCCCGCGGCGAGAAAAGCCTTGCCATCAATAAATGGGTTGAGATATCTTCCCGCAACACTTACACACCCGTGCGTCTTCCCGCGGGCAGCTTCCCCAGAGATTTCTTAGAGCGTGTATGGACTAAAAGATAGTGGATACGCGAGACCCCTTCGATGACTTACTGGATTGGCTTGACCCTGCTCGGGAGGTGGCAGGGCAAAAATATCGAATCATCCACGCCGGCCTGGTAAGAATGTTCGCCGCGCGCGGCTTTAGCGACGCGGAAGACTTGGCCGACGAGACCGTCAAGCGGGTTACCGACCTGTTGCCGAAGGTAAAGGATAGTTACGTCGGAGAGCCGGCTCGCTATTTTTACAGGGTCGCCCGCTACGTCATGCTCGAAGCCTTCCGGCGGCCGGAGATCGCGACCAATGAGTTTCCCGTAGACCCACCCCAAGGAAACAACACCAATGACACACTCGAACGCCTGCTGGAGTGTCTCGACCTTTTAACCGAAGAGCAGCGCGAACTGATACTCGAATACCACATGTATAAAGGGCGTGAAAAAATAGAGCACCACAAGCGGATGGCCGAGGAGCGCGGCATCAGCGTCGGGGCTTTACGGTCGCGCGCCCATAACATTAGAGAAGCTTTGGAAAAATGCGTGACGAGCCGCAGGGGGAACAAAAGGGGTCGCGATAATCATCCCTTAAGGGATGTGTGAAACGGGTAGAAGTTAGCCGAGGAGCGGTCAACCATCAGTCAAGATGAAATCCAACTGAGACAATACCTACTGGGCCGGCTTGCGGAAGCGGAGGCGGAAGAGGTCGATCTGCGCCTGCTGACCGACGGCAACTATGCTAAGGAGTTCGACACCGTAGAGCGCGAGCTGATTGACCAGTACGTGGAAGACACTCTCCCGGCGGAGGAGCGGACAGCGTTCGAACAGTATTTTCTCAAAGCACCCGAGCGAGAAGACAAGCTCGCGTTCGCAGTCGCTTTGAGTCAGGCAACCAGCGCGCGTGCTCCGGCGCGCAAGGCTAAGGAGCGCAAGGCTAAAGACCCCAGCCTTCTCGAAAAGTTCCGCGCCGCGGGGCGTTCTCTCTCGCCCGTTTATGTTAAAGCGGCGGTGATAGTAGTCGTCGTTCTGTGCGCGGGCTTACTGGTCTGGCTAATACTACAGAGGCGGCCGGAGGAAGAGCAGGGGCTAGCGATTCTCCGGCGTGCCTACCAAAAACAGCGCCTCGTTGAAGCACGCATCACGAGCTTTGAGCACGCCCCGCTGGCCGGGACGCGCGGGCCGGAGAACCCGAACATAGATCAGGCCGCGCTCAGGCAGTCAGAGCTTAGACTGTTGGAAAACCTCAGCGCCCACCCCAACGCCGCGGCGCATCACGCCTTGGGCCGTTTCTATCTGGCCGGGACGCAGCTCGACAAAGCAGTCCAGCACTTTGAAGAGGCGTTGAAGTCGGATCAGGACAACGCGCAACTCCACAGCGACCTCGGCGCGGCCTTGCTAGAGGCGGGTAAGGACGAACGTCTCGAAGGTGAGGACGCAACAAGTCTGAAGTACTTCGCGCGGAGTCTGGAGCACCTCGACAAGGCGCTCCAGCTTGACCCCTCCCTCGCCGCGGCGCTCTTCAACCGTGCCCTCTGCCTGCAAGACATGAAGCTGCCGGGTCAGGCGCGCGAGGCTTGGAACAAGTACCTTAAGCTCGACCCGGATTCCGAGTGGGCGGCCGAGGCCAACCGAAACATTCGATCGTTAGAGGAACCCCACTCGGGGGTGCGTAACAGCGCCCAACTGCTCCAGGACTTTCTGGCCGCCTACCGCCAGAAGGACGACGAGCGCGCGTGGCGGATCATCTCCCAGAACAGGGAGATGATTACGGGGAAGCTGATACCGCGGCAACTCACAAAGGAGTATCTATCCCTCTCGCTGGAAGGGCGGGACGCGGAGGCCGAGGAGCGACTCGCGGCCCTCAAGTACGCCGGGGAACTGGAGTACAGGAACGCCGGCGACCCGTACTTTTATGAAGTGGCCCGCTTCTACTCCTCCGTCTCGGCAGCGCAGAGGAACAGCCTCGCCCGCGGCCAGACTCTGATAACCGAAGGGCATGAGCTGTGCCTGCGCGGGAAGTACGGCGAGGCCCTCGTCCCCTTCAAGGAGGCGAGGGGGCTGTTGGAAGCGGCCAGCGATTCGTGGGGGGCGAGGCTGGCCGACTATTGGATTAGCTACGGCTATTACCAGACTGACCAGATGACAGAGAGCCTCGCGCTCCTCTCTTCACTGGCCGAGTTCAGCGAGCGGGGCGGCTATAAGTGGCTCCTCGCACAGTCCCTCAGTCTGACGGCCAACGTGCAGTCCGCGACTAACGAGTTCTCAAAGGCGCTCGAATATAACAACACATCGCTGGCGATGGCCGAGGCCATTTCAGACCCCTACGCCACGCAGAAGGCGCTCTCACAACTGGCGAATATTTACCGATACCTCGGAGGGTTGGAACAGTCTCTGGGCTACCTGCACCGCTGCCTCCGGCTCGCGGGGAATAATCCTCTGAGTGCGCGGCAGGCGTGGCGCAACTATGAGATTATGTCTCAGACGCTCTACGCGCTGGGCCTGCATTCGGCCGCCGCCGTCTACGGCCGTGAATCCCTCCGCCTGTGTCTAGAAGAGTTCAAAGACCCCGCGGTGACCTACATCACTTACCTGCATCTGGGCCTCATCTACGGAAAGCTGCGCGAGTTCCCGGAGGCGCTCAGGCTCGCGCGCGCTGGCCTCCAACTCAGTCAGTCGCTCCGCGATGACAGCATGATCGCCAACTCGATGCTGCACATCGCGCACCTGAACAGGTACGCCGGCCAATGTGCCGAGGCCCTCGGCGACTACAACCGCGCGGTCGAGATTTATGACAGGCTGGCCGCCGCCTACCAGAGGTACGACGCCCACAAGGGATGGCTGCTGTGCCATCTGGCGCTGGGCGACGATGCTGCGGTCGAGCGCGAGTTGCCCGTGGTGCTGAGGTTGTTCGAGAGCTACCGCTCGGGGATCGCGGAGGAGAGGAACCGGAACAGCTTTTTCGACGCGGAGCAAGGGGTCTACGACATCGCCATCGACTTCGCGTACAGTAAGGCGCGCAACCCCGAGCTGGCCTTCAAATACTCGGAAGATTCCCGCGCCCGCACGCTGATGGACTTGCTCGTCGCCGGGGGGCGGGTTTCCGGTTCGGCGGGTGAGGAGGAACTGGTCGCCTCCTACGTCGTACAGCCCGCGGACTTGTCCGACATTCGCGCGCGCCTGCCGGAACAAGTCCAGCTCATCCAGTATGCCGTCCTGAAAGACAAGCTGCTGATCTGGCTCTTGTCCAAGACGCAGTTCACAGTCGCCGAAAAGAAGGTCTCCGCGGACGAAGTCAACGCCAGGATTCTGAATTTCCTGCGGCTGGTGAGGACGGACTCCGGGGCGCAGGAAGAGCAGGTGCGGCGCGAGGCGATGTCGCTCTACGAGCTTCTTATCGCGCCGGTCGATCCCATGCTCGAACGCGGGCAAGTGGTAGGCATAATCCCAGACAAGGCTCTCAGCTATCTTCCGTTCGCCGCCCTCGTCTCGCCCTCCACGGGCGAATACCTGATACGCGACTACGCGCTCGTGTCCGCTTCGAGTGCGAACGTTTTTCTGCTCTGCACGGACACCGCCCGCCGCAGGGCGAATGGCGCGGAGGAAAAGCTACTCAGCGTCGGCAATCCCTCGTTCGACTATCAGGCTTTTCGACCGCTCCTCGACCTCCCTTCGGCAGGGAGGGAGGCCACCGAGGTCGCCAGGATGTACGCCGGGGCGAGACCACTGATCGGCCCCGAAGCCTCGAAAGCGACGGTCGTCAGCGCCATGGCGCAGGCCGATGTCATCCACTTCGCAGGTCATTACGTCGTCAACGAAAGGTCTCCGACGCGCTCGAAACTGCTGCTCGCCAAAGCGCCCCCCGACGAGGACGCGGGTGTCCTGCGTATGCATGAAATCGTAAGGTTAAAGCTGGCGCGCGCCCGGCTCATCGTGTTGTCGGCGTGCGACACGGCGCTGGAGCGGTATTACAACGGGGAGGGGATGGTCGGGATGTCACGGAGTTTCCTTGCCGCGGGCGTGCCGCTCGTCGTCGCAAGCCAGTGGGCGGTAGATTCCGACGCCACCACGGTGCTGATGACCAGTTTCCACCGACACCGGAAACTCGGCGGCCTGAGCACCGCCGACGCCCTGCGCCGCGCGCAGGACGAGTTGTTGAACGGCCTTGAAGAGCGTTACCGGCGTCCTTACTACTGGGCCGGTTTTATGCTGGTCGGCGGTCATGCTGGCTACTGAGCTTATGAGGAGGTATGCGATGTCACAGGAACATTCCGCGGAGACGGAAAGACTCGACGAAGCGAGTGCCACGGCACTCATCACCATGGAGGGCCTCGACCTCTTCTGCTTCACCGAGCGGGGGACGTACGAGGGCGGGTTTTTAAATCTGCCTCCGCGCCACGTCCTCACCCTGACGATCACGGGGGAGGAAGAGCCGCGGCCGCCCATCATCGTTAAAGGCGACATCCACATCGAGGTCGTCAACCCCGTCCGGGAGGGCATGTACAGATACGAGAAGGGCGACTTCAACAGGCAGACCGGTTCGAACGACCCGAATGACTTCCGGTGGATCGCCGACGTAGAAGGCCAGGAGTTTCATGACGTTGAGTTGCATAAGCGTCCTGGCCCCGGCCTGCGGCGGCTGTTCATCGACTCCGCCACCATCTACACGAAGGAGGTCAGAGACGAGGATTTCGTCATCATCAGGGTCGATACGACGGGGGTGCCGTGCAGATTTTACGGGACACATGCGCGCCTCATCGGGGCCGCACTCGAAAGCGGCGAGGGCGGGGGCGTCCGCGTCCGCATCGAGGGCCCCGGCGGCGGAGAGATATGGCTGCCGAAGAGGGACGGCGACCCTTACGTGATAAACTTCGATAACGATTGCGACGACATCCTGCCCAACTCCTCGCACAGTGATTTCCTGCTGTATTACGAGGTGCTCTCGGACCCGCAGGGGATCAAATTCGACCTGAGACTGGCCGACCTTTCCGGCGCTCCCGAAAATCAGTGCACGAGCGAGACCTTCGCGCCGAAGTTTGTTGACGGCATGGGCATCGCTTGCGATAACGGGTATCTCAGGCACACCTCCAGCCTGCCGGTTTAGACACACGCTGGGGCGACTAGGGAAGCGACGGCGGCGCGGAGAGACTGTTTCCATCGGCATGGGGAACACGCCGGCCTGATTGCCGGGCCGACTTCACAGCGTTCGGCGGCCACGCCGATTGTCGGGTCCGTCAGGAGGTGAACTATGTCACACCCTCATTCGAAGGTCACAAGCACGCTCAACGAAGATACCGCCACGGCGCTCATCAGCATGGAAGGTCGCGCCCTCTTCTGCTTCACCGAACAGGCGAGTACGAGGGCGGGTTTTTACAAAACGCACACCACCAATTCAGCCTCGTGGTGAGGGGGCTGGGGCGCAACCGATTCACGTCGGCGGCAAGGGCGACATCACATCGAGGTCGTCAACCCCGTCCGGGAGGGCCTGTACAGGTTCGAGAGATGACCATTTAGGCGGCACACCTACGACGAGAATCATCCGAACGACTTCCGGTGGATTATCGACGCGGAACGCGAGATACACGGCATCAATTTGGACGAGGGTCACGGCTCCCTGCTGCGGAAGCTTTTCATCGACTCCGCCACCATTTACACGAAAGAGGTGAGCCCCAGAGAGTTCGTCGTCAGGACTAACCAAGCGGGCCAGCCGACCGGGCCATGCAAATTCTTCGGGAAACCGGCGTCGAAGGTCGGAGCCCTGGTCGAGTGCCGCGACGGCGAGGGGAGCGGCCTGCGCATCATCACCGAGGGTGTCGGCGGGGAAGAGATATTCCTGCCCAAGCGTTCCGGCGTGCGTTACGAGATAACGTTCAAGAATCTCCGCCCGCACCAACACGCGGGGAGTGACTTCCAGTTGTATTACGACGTGCTCTCCGACCCGCGGGGATCAAGTATGAGTTCCTGCTGGCCCGCAGCATTTAAACATTTTGGTGTCTTAGGAAGTTTTCATTATATGCGCGAAAACTACAGGATTTTTGCACTTTATGCGCGAAATCTTTTTCACTTTATGACCGAATAGAGCGCGTAAGGTGTTGATTCTCCGTAAGGGAAATTTTCAATTTATGCGCGAACCTACAGTTGTGTCGGCTGAAGCATAAACTGCGAATCAAGAATGATAAATTACGAAAGAGCGAAACATAAAATGTGAAAAAATAGTGATTAGAGTTTGATCCCTCTCGCCATTCATAGGCAATTAGTGTCCTTCAAAAGGCTCGCCGGGATCTGCAACAACCATGTGGGTCAAATTTTTTATGTTGCTCCATAATCTTTATGTGCAAATAACGTCTCGTTATCTTCACCTAATATGGTCTTAATCATTCCAAGATTTTTTAATCTCATGAGATTTAGCCTTATTATATTGGTGACAGGTCGCATATCAGTGGGAGCTTTCTCGACTTTGACGCTCTTGAGGATCTCTTGCTGAGGTAATGGATGCCTAGCTTTCTGAAGCAGAGTTAGTATCTGAGATGTGACGGCGCGATCTGTTTCATTCGTAACAGGTGCGGACAACTCATAGGCTATTTCCTCTGCGGATTCTCGTGCTGTTTCAATTTGCTCTTTAAGCGGGCTCACTTGTTCACGGACAATTTGAGTTACCCTAGTACGCTCAGACTCACTGTCAATACCAACATGCTTGATGATTGCGTCGGCGATGCCTTTACCAATCTCATCAAATCGTTGCACTGACTGATCAAGTGTTTCGGCCAATTGGTATTTTGTGCCTAGCGCGGCGTCCAGAGTTTTGTCAAACATCTTGTCGATTTGATTTTGAATGATCTGAGCTTTCTCCTCAATTTTAAGCATCGCATCATTTGCAGCTTTTTGAGACTTCAGTCCTTCTCTGTAAAATCCGAAGGCAGCTATGAAGCCTAAAGCGGTAATAATTAAAGAGACAACAGATAGTGCGATGTTGAGTGCCTCAAGAGTTGTCATACAGATTCGTCATACAAGGGTAAATAAATTGATGAAGCAAGTATTTCTAAACACAAAGCAAGCGCCAAGTCAATCACTTACCCCAGAAGGGTATAGCGCTGCGGCGCCTGCCCGATTACTGTCGGGCACAGTAGTAAGAGCAAAAAAAGCTGCGTTTGCACGCAAGGGAGTGACTAATATATAAAGTTTATATGTTAAGTCGGGTTTAGAAAACTATGTCGCCCAAATATGACGATTATACGCGCGAAGAGTTAATTAGCCTTTTAAAGCAAAGAGATCGCAAGCCGCGCTTTGGCCTTATCTGGGAGCGAGATGAGATTGAGCATGATAGGTCATTGAACAATGACTTCGTTACGCTTGAACTTGTTCCTAGCTTCTCAATAGGGATAGAGCCGTACAGCAATCTACTTATTGAAGGAGACAATTTTGATGCATTGAGATATCTCCGCATGACGCACACCGGTAGGGTCAAGTGTATTTATATTGATCCACCTTTTAATACTGGTAATAAAGACTTCATTTATAACGACCGTTTTGTAGATAAAGATGATACTTATAAGCATTCTAAGTGGTTGGAGTATATGTATCAGAGGCTAACATTAGCCCGTGATTTATTGGCCGAGGATGGTGTGATTTTCGTTTCTATTGGAGATGATGAACTGGGGAATTTGTCTGTCTTGATGGGTCAAGTTTTCGTAGGTATGAAAGTCGGGGTGTTTGTTTGGCGGAGGCGTAGTGGCTCGAATGATGCTAAAGAGTGGTTTCTCAGCGTCGATCATGAATACATATTATGCTATGCCAATCCGGGCTTTTCATTTAGCGGTGAAGCAAAGGATAAGTCTGCCTACACTAACCCAGACGGTGACCCGCGTGGGCCATGGGATAACGGCCCTTTAAATCAGGGTAAAACTGCTAAACAACGAAAAGAATCATACTATCCAATAATGAATCCGAGGTCAGGTGTGTGGTATCCCTGCGATCCGGATAGCGTTTGGCGCTTTGCATCTGAAACCAGGCTCAAGCCTAGTCAAAAGATACGTACTAAAACCATGGAACAGCTTATTAGAGAGGAGAAAGTAATATGGCCACAAAACGATACCACAGTGCAGTATAACAGCATACAGGAACTAAGAGCAGCTATAGATGCTGGAACAGCACCGCACAATCTTCGACATGATACTCCTGATCTCGAATTTTGGGTGGATAAGTTAATTGGTTATGGTAAACCCCGTTACAAGCGACATTGGAGCGAGTTGAAGCGCTCCGAGAAGCCATTGTCAACTTGGATATTACCTGCATCAACGAAAAAAGAAGATAAGTCTATACTTGAGCTTGATGATGTTGAGATTATAACCTCAGGCTTTACAGTTGAAGGAACCTCCTTGCTACACAAAATGGTTGGGAACAAGGACTTCCCTTATCCAAAACCATTAAGTTTAATCAGCGGTTTAATAAAGCAGTCTACCGGCCCAGATGATATGGTTTTAGACTTTTTTGCTGGGTCAGGCACAACCGGTCATGCAGTATTAGCACTTAACGAAGAGGACGGAGGCAATCGCCGCTTCATTTTAGTAACTAGCACAGAAGCAACTAAAGAGTCCCCAAGTAAGAATGTCTGCCGAGATATAACTCGCATAAGGCTTGGTAGTGCTATTAATGGCTACTCATATAACAGCTCTGATGGTCAAAAGACAGTGGACGGACTAGGAGGAGATTTTGCTTATTTAAGAATAACCCGTATTCCTATTGACCAAGTGAACTGGAATTTAAAAAATGAGCAGGTATGGCTAGCCTTGCAAATGATATATCGAGATACCACTAGCCCTTATCAACCAGAAAAGCCCCTACAGTCTACCGGGGACGAACCTACGCTTGTTTATGTACCTAGTGTTAACCGTGAAACTGTGCATAGCCTAACAGACTTAGCACGTAAAAAGATTGAGGTTGTGGCGTACTCGTGGCAACCGGGCGTGCTCAGGCAGCATATTTATGAAGCCAATATAACATTCGAACAGATCCCGAAAGCTCTACTCGATCTTTTTGGAGTATCAGCATGATTCCACTCAAACAATATCAACAGGATGCAGTCAATAACGCTCTCGAAATCTTTAATCATGCAAGTGGCCTACTTGATGCAGCACATGATGAAATAAGCCGGGCCAATGTGGTTGCTTATAATGGCTGCCTCCTAATTCAAGCACCTACTGGGGCGGGTAAGACCATTATTGCTGGTCATATTGCTGAGGAGTTCAGTCGCCAAAATAATGTAGTGTGGTTTTGGTTCACCCCTTTCAACGGCCTCGTAGAGCAGGCGAAAATCGCGATCAAAAAAGAGTTTAAGCGGCTGCGTGTACGAGATATTAGGGCAGATAGGGTTGCTTATGGAACTCGTAGTGGAGACGTGTTCGTAACAACTTGGGCATCGGTTGCAGCCAATAATAAGGAGTCACGCAGAGTACGAAATGATGGTGATACTTTTCTAGCTATTGATACTTTAATACCTATGCTAAGAGAGCAGGGGTTCAAAATAGCTATAGTGGTCGATGAGGCGCATCATGGCTTCAGTGCCGCACGCGAATCTGTAAAGTTTTATCGAGATGTTATGCGCCCCGAATTCACTCTGTTGATCACAGCTACGCCGGATGACAAAGATATAGAGAAATTCAAGATCGCTTCTGGTGTCCAGCACTTGCATACAATTACTGTAAGCCGAACTGATGCGGTTGAGGCAGGTCTTATTAAGAAAGGAATTAGGTCTGTTGCATATATAGCAAATGAGCAAGGAACGAAACAGTTAATAGATTTTGAGTCGGCTGCGTTGTCTGATGCTGTAGCTGCGCAACATAAAATTAAGCAGGGGTTAAAAGAGGCAAAGATTGACCTCGTGCCACTTATGCTTGTGCAGGTTGATTCATCAGATAATAGCGTTGAGAAAGCTAGAGAGAAGTTGATCCAATTAGGTGTATCAAAGGATTCAATCTCATCTTATACGGCAAAAGAGCCGGATGCTGATTTAGTCGCAATTGCTAATGATGAAAGTAAGGAAGTTTTAATCTTCAAAATGGCGATAGCCTTGGGATTTGATGCTCCCCGTGCATTTACTTTAGTTTCAATGCGGGGTAGTCAGAATGCCGATTTTGGATTACAGATTGTCGGTCGGATACTACGTGTGCATCGCCGCTTGCAGGGTAGACAAACTCCTGAATTGCTACATTTTGGCTACGTCTTTCTAGCTGACGCTGAAAACCAAGCAGGGTTGGAGACAGCTGCGCAAAAAATTAACTCCATCAAGACTGAGCTAGCAACGATTAGCCCATACACAATGGTTGTAAACATTGCGGGGCAAACTCAAGTGCAAGTGGTTCAAAATGGACAAGCCTCTATGTTCCAGCTACAAGGGTCACCGGAGAGTGCAGACAGGGTCTGGGAACGTATTGGTGAGGAACAAGATGGTACATCGGCAATATCATCTACATTTTTTGCGCGACAGGGCACTCTATTGGATTTTGTTATGCCTTCTGGAGAAGGTAGATCCAAACAGGGGAACCCAGTTCGACATGAGCATCTAGTTACAGAAAAATATCCGTATCAGCTTAGGGCGGGAATGCCGATTCGCTTCCAGTCAGAAAGACTACCAATTGGTACAAATGATTTGCTGAACTGCATCGGTGCGAAAATAAAGTTTGACGAGGCAATACTGACTGCGGGCATGCGGGAGAGTATCAAGGTCATAAGAAAGGAAGAGGAGATATTTTCAGGAGATACAAAATTAGAATCAATAGCCGCTAAGTTGTCTCCGATTGAGGTCGCAAAGAGGGCTAGGAAATTGTTTGATGTTGATTATCTTGACCCTAGAGAACTTCATGAGACACTACTTGATCGCCTGAAAAGAGAGTTCGAAAATCATGGGCTTCGGGGTGCAGATGACGATGACATGCTGAGGAAAGCACTCAATTTAATAGTCGTGACTTATCCTGAGATTATCAGCAATGCCCAGCGGAGGTGTTGCGCGGAGAATATTGAAGTTTACGAAACGGAACTACTACCAAATCTTATAGTGTCGGAAATACCTCTACAGAGTTCGAAGCATAACGTCTATGGTGTGCTTCCACAGGGTTTGAACTCTTGGGAAGTGGCATTTGCAAAATTACTTGACGCGGATGTGACTGGAACAGTGCTCTGGTGGCATCGGAACTTGGTAAGAAAACCTTGGTCTATAGCGGCAGTATTATCTACTGGTGGGCACTTTTTCCCCGACTTTGTGGTAGGAGTTAACAATAGAAGAAAGGGTGGTGGTATTCTGCTAGTAGAGGTAAAGAACGATATAAGGAGAGATGATTCAATAGAAAAAGCTCGCGTTGAGCATAAAATCTATGGCCGGGTAATGATGGTTAGTTGGGAGAATGAGAAACGATGGATGACCGTGCATTATAATAATGATCAGAACAAAAACGAACTTGATACTGCCTTTGACTACAAGTTGTTGGTAAACTTCTAGCTTGGCGCTGCTGATTCGTTATGACTGCGCAACTCCAACACTTTTCTTTGGAGCTGGTAATCTTCTTTGGTAGATCAAGGGTATCCTTGATTAATACATCTACGAAGACGTTAGAACTCATCCCTAAACCTTTTTGAGAGTGACTAAAGCACAAGCCAGATGAACCAGTGCTTCAAAGTTTTTAACCTTACGCTCATAGCGGGCGACCAGGCGACGGAAGTTTTGCAGCCACGAGTTGGTGCGCTCAATGATCCACCTACGCTTGTATCTTCGGAGCTTGCGCCCGTCTTGATGCGTTGCCACTCGGTTGTTCTTCCGCTTCGGAATAATCGGCTCGATGTCACGTTTGACTAGCAGCGCACGAGCGGGGTTGCTGTCATAGCCACGGTCTGCAATCAGGCGTTCGAATTTGTGCGGGCGGCGTCTGACTCCGCGTCGCCGCTTAACCTTCACCGCGTCGAGCGTGCGTTCAAGCAGTTTGACTTCTGCCGGGGAAGCCGCCTCCACGCATATTCCGAGCGGAGTACCTTTGCCATCTGCCAGTACCATAAGCTTTGTCCCCTTGCCGCGTTTGGTCTTGCCCACACAGTCGCCCCCTGTTTCGCCGTCACGAACATGCCGTCAACAAAGCACTCGTTCCAGCGAATCCGTCGGGCGTCATTAAGTTGGTCAAGGAAAGCGCGCCATAAGTTCAAGAGAACATCGCTTTCAGCCCACTCCGAGAGGCGACGATGGACGGCACTTTTTGAGCCGTACCGCTCCGGCAGTTCGCTCCACGGTGCACCTGTCCAGAGTATCCACAGGATGCCTTCAAAGCATTGGCGGTCACTCAGTGGCGGACGACCGCCGCGCTTGTCTGGTTTGCGTTTTGGAAGTTGGGCTTCGATCAACTTCCATTGTTTATCTGTTACCGCTCGCCAAGCCATAGAGAACCTCCATGACTTGGTAAGCTATCGAATCCAAACTACTTGTCAACCAGTTTAGGGATGACTTCTAGAAACTTTCTTAAACTCGTAGATAGCGAATTACCGTTCGACCAGAGGGCGAATTTAGCTGGTAAGACGATGGCCTTCAGATTCTAATGCGCCACAAACGGTGTCATCTCTTATGCGATGGATATTGTTCGCATGGCGGCACTAAATACTATTGAGCGATCATTAGATACGATAAATTTAGATTTACTCGCCGACGCATACGATGAGAGTCTTGCATCAGCATACCCTGACAGAGCAAATCCATTCCGATGTGAAGTGAACTCACTAAAAATCCGACCTTTTACGAAAAAGGTTCTTAATGCCCCGCCGCTTGCGGCGGGGATGGATGAACCATCTTGCGCGGGGGTTCGATGCCCGCGCGCAAGATAGCTGAGATTGATAGAATGCGCGCATAATCTTTAGAAGAACCGCGCACGCCGCTTATGACACGGCATACCACTTGGTCTGGTCGCCGAAGTACCGCAAGCGCATCCTCATCGGTGCGCTGCAAACAAGAGTCGAATAGATGTTCAAAGAGATTGCTGAGGTCTACGACATCACGATAGACGAGATGGAAGTCAGCCCTGACCATGTGCATCTGTTCTGTTCGTTTCCGCCACGCTACTCGATAGCGCAGGTAGTGACGCGTTTCAAAAGTCTGAGCGCGCGCGCCGTGTTCCGCGAGTTCCCACAGGTCAAGCGGCAACTGAGGGGCGGAGAGTTCTGGGAAGACGGCTACTTTGCCAGAACCGTCGGCGACAAAGTGACGGCGGAAGTGATTCGCAAATACACCGTCTCCTTACTTAAAATCACTAGATCGGCTGTCCCCTATCTAGTCATGACCCATTTTTAAACTACGGCCTCTTCCTCTTCTTCGACGAGATACGGCGAGACCTTGACGGGTCGCTCGCCTGAGTCTTCGGCGAGGATGGCTTGGACGATGGGGAGCGAGAGCGAGTGCTTTTTGGGGATGCCGGGCACTTCCTTACCTTTGGCGTAGACGGCGTGCCGCCCGTTCTCCTCGTACCACTCGGCGAGGCCGGCGGTCTTGTGCATGTTCTCGATGATCTGCCGCCAGCCGACGCCCGTGTTGTAGGCGCAGAAGCTGATCTCGCCTTCCTGCGTGCCGTAGGGGATGACGCACATCTCCGTGCGGCGGAAGTCGTAGTTGAACAAATCCTGAAACCACATGCCCTCGACGCAGAGGACGCGCCACGCGTCGTTCGGGTCAACTGATCCGTGTTGCGTCTTCATACGGTCGTTGCGATCCGAGTTCGAGTTGGTCGAAGACGGCTTGAAGAGGTTGATGATCTGCGAGATGGGGAAGCCTTCGGGCGCACTACGAGCGTCGAAGTTGCGCATGATGGTCATGCCGAGCTGCGCCATCGAGAGCTTCGCGCCGCGCGCCGTGTCGGTGATGACGGCCACGTCGCGCATGAACTGCTCGTAGTTGAAGAACTTGAAGAGCGGCGTCCACTCGCCCGTGTGACGGTTGACGACCATCAAGGTGAACACGCCGCAGTTCGGGTGGCAGTTGCAACTCGACCAGCCCCACGGCGCGTCCGCGCCTTGCAGCATGTCCATCACGGAGGTGAAGGCCGAATAGGACGAGAGCGGGAACCAGTCGCGCAGGGCTTTCAAGTCGCCGCCGAGTTGCGCTTCGAGGTCGGTCGCCATGTCGGCGAGCGTGTAACGCTGGCGCGTGCGCACGTCGTCGGGCACGTCCTCGTCGCGCCCCGTGAACGAGACGGGCTGGAAGGCGATGGTCTGAATCTTGTCTATATTCTTCGCGGCGAACTCGACGATCTGGCCGATGGCGTCGTTGTTAATCGTGTTGACGATGGTCGTGACTAACGTGACCTTGATGCCGACCTCCGCCAGATTCTCGATGGCCTTCTGCTTCACGTCGAAGAGATTGCCGACGCCGCGGTGCTTGTTCTTCTCTTCGCTCACGCCGTCGAATTGCAGGTAGACGCCGTGCTGCCCGGCCTCTTTCGCCTGACGGCAAAACTCTATGTCTTCGGCGAAGCGGATACCGTTGGTGGCGGCGAGGATGCGGTAGAAGCCGATCTTCTTGGCGTAGGCGACCGCTTCGAGGTAGTAGGGCGACAGAGTAGGCTCGCCGCCGGAGAAGAGGATGATGACCTGTCGCTTCGGTTTGAAGGAGACGGCGCGGTCGAGGATGGCTTTCGTGTCTTCAAACGTCGGCTCGTGGACGTAGCCGACCTGGTTCGCGTCCATGAAGCACGGGTTGCACATCATGTTGCAGCGATTCGTCAGGTCTACGGTCAAGACCGCGCCGCGCCCGAACTTGATGTCGGACGTGCCGTGACGATGGACGTGCGCGTCTTCCGCCGCGCGAAAATCGCGCCCGTAGAAGAGCGACTCGATGCGCTGCAAAAACTCAGGGCTGGTCGCCATCACGTCGACGAACTCGCCGTGCTTCGCGCACGTCTTACGCATCAGGATACGCCCGTCCTCTTCGACGATCTGCGCTTTGATTTCGCCCGGGTGGTCGTGCATCAAAGTCTCAATCGGCGTCTGCCCGCTGATGACGGCCTCGCGCACTTCCTTAACGCAGGTCGGGCACAGGGAGTCGGTCTCGCGCGGGAAGCCGAGCGGCGGTGCGCTCTTTTCGTAAGACTTCAGGAGCGGCCCCGGCGCCCACTGTGGGCGAATCGCCTCACCTTCCGGCAGAGCGCGGTTGACGGACTGAAACACCTTCCACGCCGCGTTCGATAAATTCGAAAGCAGCGTCGAACTGCGCACCCCGCTAAATTTGCCTCTCACCGATTCGTTACGGCGAAATTGATCGCTAAACACTAGACTTTCGTCCTCCGAGAGTTAGTTTCCCGCCCCGTTTCAGATGCTTGAAGTTTGGGAAAACCGCCGAACATTTTAACGCCCGGCCGTCCTGCAAGATTTTAGCCTGCTCCAACCAACCGTGTGGCACGAGGCAGGCTACAGGCGACGCGCTATGATAAAGGCATACTCTCGTAAACACAAGACAGTGGAGACACTTCCCCGAGCGGCGCGCGGGCGCGCGCCGGGGTCGCGCGCCGGGGTCGCGACGCGCCCGGATCAACTCGCCGGGCGCGACAAAAACGAAGGCCGCCACGCGGGAGACACGCGCGGCGACCTTCGCGGCATGGACGCGCGCCCGGACGCGACCGTGCCTTCGGGATGCCCACTTCATCCCGAATCTTCTAATGCCGGGCGGGCTTGTCGGCCAGCAGGAGGCGCGCCACCGCCTCGACCAGTCGCGTGATGTCTTTGGGCTTGCGCAGGAAAGCGTCCGCTCCCGCTCGGCGCGCTTCCGCCTCACAATCACTCGCCGAAAACATGATGATCGGAGTTTGACGACGGCGTGGCAGGCTGCGCGCCCAACGCGCCAACTCGATGCCGCTTGTGCCCGGCAACTCGTTGTCCAGCAGGAGCAGATCATAACGCGCGTTGCCCGCGATCTCGCGCCGCGCGTCCGCGCCGTCGGCACAGTGGCGCACCGTCCATCCCTCTTCTGTAAGCATGTCCCTGACCGCCACGGCGACCGTCTGGTTGTCCTCGACGTGCAGGATCGACACCGTCCGCGCGGCCTTCTCCGCCGGGCGTCCGAGCGCACGACTAGGGGCGGTCGAGTGGATGATGCTCCGCTTGCGCGGCACGATGGGCGTGCGCACATGCAGCAGATGCTTGTGCCGGTTCTTGAGCAGCGAGATGAGGCTGTGGTGATGCTTGAAGCCGAGCAGCTGCGCCGCCTTTGAGACCATCCCATCGGCGTCCTTGAGCGCGCGCTCAATCAGGTGCGACTCATAGCGCCGCACCGCCTCCCTGAAAGAAAAACCCTTCCAGTCAGGCGGCGCGGCCGCCGCGTGCGTGAGGAACAACACGCGGCGCGCGCACTCGCACAGGCGCTTGAGCGTCGCCATGTTCTGCGACTTCTCCAGCAACCCCGCGGCGCGCAAATAAATCTTGCTCAACTCCGATTCCGACAGGTTCGACCCAACCTCCTCAATTATCGTCAACGCCGCCTGCCCCGCGCTCTCCACATCACCCGCCTCCTCCGCGACCCTGCCCGCCTTCTCTAACACCTCCTGCGCGGTCTTTGGCTTATTCAGACGCGCCAACGCAATCCCATGCGTCATCAACGCCTCCGCATACAACGACTGCTCCCCGCCCCTCTCCAGCACCCGCACTGCCGCACGCACCAACTTTTCCGACTCCGCATTCCGCCGCTGTTCGAGCAACACCTGAGCACGTGTGTTATCTACTTGGGCGAGATAAGCATGGTCTTTGAGCGTCGTGCTCAACGCCTGCGCTCGGTCAAGATGTTCATGCGCTTCGTTAAATTTTCCTACTGTGGAAAACAAGAAGCCTAAATTGTTTTCTACGCAAGCCTGATAGCGAGCGTGCCCGACCTGCTCGAAATAGAAACTCGCTGCCTCATATTCAATGAGAGCACGGTCTACATAATCTTCACGATATTCCGCTTTAATGAGGTAGTTCAGTACATTAGCAATCTCGCTATGAAATTTTGCTAGCAGTAAATCGTTATTACACTTTTTAAAGACTGGCGCAGCTTCAGTAAGAATACATAAAGCGTCGTTATACCTCTGGGTACATTGCTCGATTACTGCGGTACGAAGTAAAGCAGCCGCTTTTATTTCACTATCTGAATTGACAAGGAGATTCAGCGCACTCTGCAACATCGCCCGCGCCTCACCCAACTCACCCGTATGCCAATAACACCCAGCGATTTCAATTTGTGCCTCAGCCACTTTCTCTTCTTTCTCTAATGCCTCGAAGAGCCTGATGCTTTCAGTAATTAGGTCTTTGGCCTTCTCTTGCGCTCCCTCTATTTGCTTGATACTGCCAATTGACTCGCTTATTACTCCAACGCGCAAAAGCACTTCTGCCACCGTGTATTGGTCAAGCCCTTCTATAGCAGGCCGTTCCCCAATGCCCTGCCATAGTTCACCCATCACTTCGCTCGCCCCCTCATAATTGCCCACCATCTCTAACTGCTTTGCGAGTTCGCAACGCTTTAGTGCTCGTTCGTCATTGGTAATAGCCGGGTCTGCTATTTTGTGGCGCAGGTCTTTCACTAAGGTCATCTGAGACTTGCCTTTCCGTGTGGATGCAAAAAACTTGTCACAGTGCTGCAAGATACATGCAGTGCTAAGATGCCCCCCTTAACTCGCCTTGAATGGCTTGATGGGGATTGCTGGCTACAAGCCGTTTAAAGCGACTTTTCAATCGAGTGCAATGCAAGCAAATGGCTGTAACAGCAGAGGCTTACCCCTATTTCTGCTGGCAAGATCGAACGGGTAGGATAAACTTCTGCCACCACGCTCCTTACAGCCTGTAATGCACCTTCACCTTTGCATGAAAAATCATGAAAAAACTACAACAGCTAATTACCACGGGCGTTTTAATTCTCTTGTTTTCCATCTCCACATTTGGTGACGAGGGCATAATTCACCCTTGGAAGACAGACACTCCGCCGCCCCCGCCTTCGGCAACTACTGAGGCTGAGGACAATGGCATCATTCACACGGACAAAGCCGCAGCCGATGATCCGGTAACGGAGATTGTCTTGAGCATGCTGCCGAGCGTGCTGGCTCTGTTCTAGCAAGTCGGTTCATCTGAAAATTTTCTAAGCTGCCGTAAATCGGGTTTAGTGGCGGCTTAGGATTAGTGTGTCTGTATGAGAATGTCGAAAAGCCGGAGTGCCCGGATAAGGGGGCAACCGTGGGGCGGAGATTAACCGTCTGGCTATGGGATGGCAATAGGTTTTTCGGGAAATTTGTTTGCAGCGAGGCGTATCTAAAGGACTTAAGAGGTATTGCAAGGTTACGAGCAATCGGATGGGGGTGTTTGGGGCGTTAAATCCGTGAAATGTGGGTCGGTTTTGGGGTAAAAGGTTGGGACTCCTGGAGCGGGTGTTGATGCTTGGGAGGATTGCGAATGGGGGGGCGGGGATGTACCATCCGGCGCGCAAGAAACTCTCATGGAAATTCATGCGACAGCCGTGGTCAGTCCGCGCGCCGAACTCGGTTCGGGCGTGCGGGTGGGCGCGTATGTGGTGATTGAAGAGGATGTGGTGATCGGGGAGGGGTGCGAGATCGGGGCGCATGCGGTGGTTAAGCGATACACGATTTTGGGGGCGCGTAACCGGGTCTTTGAGCATGCGACTTTGGGGGGCGAGCCGCAGGACGTGAAGTTTAAGGGTGAGGCGAGCCGTCTGGTGATTGGGGATGATAATTTGATCCGCGAGGGGGCGACGTTGCACCGGGCGAGCGGGGAAGGCGGGGAGACGCGTGTGGGCAGCCGGAACTTTTTGATGATCGGGGTGCACGTCGCGCACAACTGCGAGGTGGGCGACGACAACATCTTTGCGAACGGGGTGGCGTTGGCGGGGCACATCACGGTTGAGGATCATGTGTTTTTGTCGTCGAACGTGGGGGCGCACCAGTTTGTGAGGATGGGGAGGTATGCGATGGTGGGGGGGAAGTCGAAGATCGTGCAGGACGTGTTGCCGTTCTTCACGACGGACGGGAATCCTGCGAGGGTGCGTGGTTTGAACACTGTGGGGTTGCGGCGCGCGGGTTTTGCGCCCGCGTCGAGGCTGGCATTGAAGCGCGCTTATCAACTTCTGTTTCGCACGCGCCTGCCGCTGGCGGACGCGCTCGAACAGTTGGAACAGGATGGAGACGAGCATGTGCGGCATCTCGCGGACTTCATACGCGGCTCGCGGCGCGGGTTCTCGCGCGAGCAGAGGGGTGAGCGGCGGGGCGTGGAAGAGGCAGGGGATGCGTGAAGCGCGCCGGTTTATGAAGCACGCCGTTTTCCTCGCGACGGTCTATAGAAGCGCGCCGTTTTCCTCGCGCCGGGCTATAGAAGTGTGCGGCTTTGTTGCGCCGAGTTATTGAGGCGCGCGGCTTGAGCCTTCTGAACTTGACCGCTTGAGACTTTCAAACTTGACGGCTTGGTTCTTATGAACAATGAAAGCAAACGGATGACGGTCGCAGAGTTGGCCGCGCTCGCCGGGGGGCGCGTTGCGGGGGGCGGCGAGGCGGGAGTTTTGATCGAGCGGGTCGCGAGTCTTGAGGCGGCGGAGGCGGGGGCGATCAGTTTTGTCGAGGATGCGAAATTTTTAGAGGGGGCGAGGGCGAGTCGCGCGTCGTGTCTGCTCGTGCCGGAGGGGACGTGTGAGACGGCGGGGGGCGAGTTTGCGGCGACGCTCGTCGAAGTGGCCCGACCGAAGTTGGCGTTCGCTTTGATCGCGGAAGTGTTGCATGCGCCGAGACGGCGCGCGGGCGCGATTCACCCGACGGCGGTCGTGGCAGAGACGGCGCGGATCGAAGAGAGTGTCTACATCGGCGCGGGGGTTGTGGTCGGCGAGCGGGTGAGCGTGGGGCGCGGGACGCAGGTGCTGGCGGGCGCGGCGCTCGAAGACGGGGCGGAGGTGGGCGCGGAGTGTGTGTTGCACCCGAACGTCGTGCTGTATGCGGGGGTGCGTCTGGGCGACCGTGTCGTGTTGCACGCGGGCGTGGTCGTCGGGGCGGACGGGTTCGGGTACGTGCGCGACGCGGCGGGCTATCACAAGTTTCCGCAGGTGGGCACGGTCGTCGTCGAAGATGACGTGGAGATCGGCGCGAACTCGTGCGTGGATCGCGGCGCGCTCGGCGAGACGCGCATCGGACGTGGGACGAAACTCGATAACCTCGTACACGTCGGGCACAACGTGGAGATCGGCGAGCGCGTCGTGATCGCGGCGCAGACGGGAATCTCGGGCAGCACGGTGATCGAGTCGGACGCGGTGATCGGCGGGCAGGTCGGGATGGGCGACCACGCGCGCGTGCAGGCGGGCGCGGTCGTCGGCTCGAAGGCAGGCATCCTGCCGGGCAAGATCGTGCGCGCGGGCGCGGTCGTGTGGGGCGTGCCCGTGCGCCCGCTCGACGAGTACAAACGCTTGAACGCGCACTTCGGCCGGGGCAGGGCTTGTCCCTGCCCGTTGCTTTTGTAGAAGACAACGGGCAGGGACAAGCCCTGCCCCTACAGAGAAGACGACGGGCAAGGAGAAGCCCCGCCCCTACAGAGGCGCGCGGGCAGGGATAAACTCTGCCGCTACGGTTCGTGACTGGCGTTAAGTATTCGTCCCGCCTTCATTTTTCCATTCACGCATGACTCGAAGGACGGCGCGGGCGGCGCGCTTGGATGCGCCGCCCGCGCCGAGTCCGTGCGTCGCGGCGCGGAGGCGTGCGCGGGTGGCGGCGTTATGGGCGGGGTCTAAGAGTTTCAACAACTCGGCGGCGAGCGCGTCGCCGGTGAAGTCGTTCTGCATGAGTTCGGGCGCGAGTCGCTCGCCCGCGACGAGGTTGACGAGGCCGAAGTGTTCCGTGTTGATGAGGCGTCCGAGCGTGTGCCAGTTGATGAAAGATTCTTTGTAGACGACGACGAGCGGCGTCCGAAGCAACGCGGCTTCGAGCGTGGCCGTGCCGCTGGCGACGGCCGCGGCGTCGGCCGCGCCCAAAGCTTCGCGCGTCTCTTGTCGCGTGATGAGGATGCGTTGTGAGAGCTTCGCGTGATCCGTATTAAGGGCGGCATCAATGATCGCCTGTGCCTCGGCGGTCGAACGGCGGGGCGCGAGCGCGACGACGAACTGCGCGTCGGGTCGCGACTCGTGGATCGTCTTCGCCGCTTCGATCATGTGTGGAAGTATGCGCAGCAGTTCTTTGTGGCGGCTGCCGGGGAGCAGGGCGACGAGCGGACGCGTGTCGTCCAGTTCGTGGCGGCGGCAAAACTCGGCGCGGTCGTAGAGCGCGCGGACTTCGCCCGTCAGCGGGTGCCCTGTGAACTCGACGTGTGTGATGCCGCGCGCCGCATACCACTCGGGCTCGAAGGGCAGGATGGCGAGCAGCAGGTCAACGTCGCGACGAATGTTGCGCGTGCGGTGCTCGCGCCACGCCCAGAGTTGCGGGCTGATGTAATAGACGACGCGCAGGCCGCGGGCGCGGAAGAAGCGCGCGAGGCGCAAATTGAAGTCAGGCCAGTCAACTAAAATTACGGCGTCCGGGGCGCGCTCGATTCCGGCGCGCTTGAGCGTCCGGTACGCGCGCCAGAACTGCTTCAGCGCGCCGCCGATCTCCAAGAGGCCGGTGATCGCCAGATCGTCGGTCGCGACGATTGATTCCACCCCGGCGGCGCGCATCCCGCTGCCCGTCGCGCCGAAAAATTCAAAGCTCACGCCGGGCGCGCCCTCCTGCCGGAGAGCGCGCACGAGCGAGGCGGCATGAGCGTCGCCCGACGCCTCGCCCGCCACGATCATCAGACGCAAATTCCCGGAAACCTGCCCGTTCATCGCGGGCGATAATAGCAACTGCCGCACCCGCGGGCGACAGGCGGCGCGCGCTTTCATCCTGCGCGGCGAAACGGGGTTGATTCTTATAAAGAGTCGCGGGGTAGCAAACCGCGCGCGACCTGTGCCGTCGCTCCGGGCGCGCGTTACACGGGCGTGTTGATGGACTCCATCGAAGAGATGAGAATTTTGCCTTTGTAAATCTTGAAGTTGATGACTCCGACGGAGTGGCCTGCCACCGCGCCCTGCGCCGTCGTCACCATCTCGAACGTCTCGGTCTGCGCCGTCGCGCTCTGCCCGCCCGGAGCAACCGTGACGGTCAAACTTTTGCGCAGGTAGACGTAGTCGAGCGTGAGTTCCAAACCGAGTTCCATAACTTCGAGGAACTGCGCGCGATTCAGGTCGATGGCCGGTCTGTTCGCCGTCTGCGACTTGTATCTCATGTCCGGCGCGAGATAGGCGGCGATGACGGCGATCTCTTTTTTCTTCATCGCCCCCTCTAAACCGGAGACGATGGCTTCGACGTTCTCTTTCGTGATCTCCGTTTGAGGCGCGGGCGTTTGCGCTTTGGCGCGAGTTTTTTGCGTCGGGCGGGCGACGGCGGCGAGTGGCGGCAGTGTCAGGGTCGTCGCGCACAATAATATTGCGACGATAATCTTGTTGAGGCGCATGTGGAAAAATCTCCTGCGTTTGATAAGGGGTTTGAATGTCCGTGAGGTGGGAGCGAAAACGGGGCGGTCACTGCTCGCGGTCTTGCAGCAAATCCAACATAGCACACCGAAAATATTCGTGGCAACAGATTAATCGGGCGGGCGCATCCGGCGATGCGGCGGGCGGGGAATCGCTAAGTTGTTTCGGGCGCGAGCGGGGTCGAGCGGTCTATCCGGGGAAAGACCCGGCCGTCCATCATGAGGCTGAGAGTGGCGGTCTTGAAAGTGTTCACCAGCAGCATAAACGCCTCTGCTTGAGGTTGCTCGATGGTTTCGCGCGTGAACAGGATCACGGTGACGAAACTGCCGTTCAGATAACTGCCGCCGAGGCCGAAGACGGTGCGGATGTCGTACGCCGAAACGAAATCTTGCGCGGAGACGATCTTGCGGTCGCGCGCGTCGAGGCGCGTCTTCGCGTCGCGCACGTAGAAGACGCCCGCCGCGCGCCCCAGATTCTTGACGAGAATCTCCGGCTCGAATTTGTCGAACCAGTCCATCCCGATCCCCATGTCGCTCATCAGGCGCGCGAGCATCGGGATAGACTCGACGAACTCGGCCGTCACGAGCGGGATGCCGAGATGGCCTTGCGATTGGTAGCGGTCGCCCCAGGAAGCGCGCGCCCCGTGAGTGCCGAGCAGCGAGAGCACCTGTGTCTTTTCGCCGAGCAGCGGCGTGACCTCTTTGTCGTCGGCGAGGGCGCGGACGAACGCCTGATCGCGCCCCGGCAGATCGTCGAAGGGGAGCGTGACAAACACGCGCGCCAGGACGACCGACTCCTGAAATTCTTCGTAAAGCAGGCGCGCGCACGTCTGCGCCGCCGCTTGCAGATGCTCGCACTCCTGCAACGCGGCTTGCAGCCGCTCTCTGAAATCTCTGATTTCATGCGTCGAGTAATCGTTGAAAGTTGACATCAGTGCCTTCGGTCGGTTGCGCCTCGCAGCGGGGCGTTCGGGGTACGGCTCGATAGTACACTTCCGCCCGCGGGGCGACAACTCGACATTCGTTTAAGATCGCGGCGCACGTCGCGCGGGAACATCAGTCGCGCCGCGCGAGGTACGGACGGCGCATTTTTGCGTCCACGGCGCGGGCAGAAATGCTAACATGAAAGCGTAATCGGCAACTGACATCGGCAGCGACATCGGCGTAGATGGCGCGAGGAGCGGGAGAGGCGATGAAGTGTCCGCAGTGCCAGCATGTTTTGCGAGACGACGCGCGGTTTTGCGACGGCTGCGGCATCTCGATGAATTCCTTCAACACGCCGACCGAACGCATAGACTCTGCCGCGCTCGACGACATCCTCTCCACGCCCGACCCGCTGCTCGGCCAAGTGCTCGACTCCAAATATGAACTCGTCGCACGGCTCGGCGAGGGCGGCATGGGAGCCGTCTATCGCGCGCGCCGCGCGCACATCGGCGACGAGGTGGCCGTCAAAGTCCTGCACCGGAGTTTCGTCGCCGACGGCGATGCGGTCGAGCGTTTCCGCCGCGAGGCGCGCGCCGCCGCCATGCTGCGCCACCCGAACGTCGTCACGATTCACGATTTCGGAGAAGCGCGCGGGACGGCCGCGCCCGCCTACATCGTGATGGAGTTGGCCGAAGGCGCATCGCTGCGCGTGCTATTGCGTAGCGTCGGCCGTCTCGCCCCGGCGCGCGCCGTCGCGTTGATGCAGGACATCTGCGCCGGGGTCGGCGCGGCGCACCGCCGCCAGATCGTGCATCGCGACCTCAAGCCCGACAACATCATCATCCTGCCGCCCGACGGCGAAGGCGAACGCGAGACGGCCAAAGTGGTTGACTTCGGCATCGCCAAACTACGCGACCACGCCGCCGCCCTGCCTACCCTGACGCAAGCGGGCACACTCATCGGCACGCCCTACTACATGTCGCCCGAACAGTGTCGCGGCGACGAGTTGGACGCGCGCTCGGATGTCTACAGCCTCGGCGCGGTGCTCTACGAAATGCTGGCGGGCGCGCCGCCGTTCACCGCCACCAACATGACGGGCGTGGTGACAAAGCATCTGACGGAAACGCCCCCGCCCTTTCCCTCCGATGCGAACATTCCGCGCGCTCTGGAAAGCGTCTGCCTGCGCGCGCTGTCTAAAGACGTGAACGCGCGCCAACCGGAAGCGACGACGCTCGGGCGCGAACTTCAAGCGGCATTGCACGCGCCGGTCGCGCAAGCGGCGACGACGACTCCGATAGCCGCCGCAGCACCTGCTCCACGCCCGGCCGCCGCCGTTGCGGTAGCTCAACCTACGAACGCGTCCACAAACGCGGGGGCGACAGGAGACGCCGCCGCCGTCGCCGCCGCTGCTGCTGCTGCTGGTGGTGGCGAAACGACACGGCGGGCGGCGGCTTCCGGCCAGCGGCCTGCACCACTCAACGATCCGTCAGGTCTTGCCACGCCGTCGCCTGCCGCCGCGCCGCAGACGGGAAAGACGAGCGGGTGGCTGTGGGGCATCGGCGGCCTCGCCGTGTTGCTGGTCGGCAGCCTCACCGTCGGGGTCATCCTGATAATTTATATAGTGGGCAGTAGAACGACTCCGTCGAACGCTAATCGTCCGGTTAATTCCAAAGTCGCCTCGCGTCCGGCGAAGGCCGCCGAACAGCCGCGCGCGGGACAGAAAAACGCGTCGGGGTCGGACGCGCCGAAGCAGGTGTTGAGAGGACACAGCAAGGATGTCAGGGCTATCGCCTTTTCGCCCGACGGGCGGCTGCTGGCGACCGGCGGCGAGGATAAAACGCTCAGGTTGTGGGACGCGCAAACCGGCGAGTTGAAACAGACGCTGTCGGACGTGGGCAGCGAAGTGGCCTCGGTGGTTTTCTCTCCCGACGGGAAGATGTTGGCCGCCGCGTTGAATTACAACTCCGCCCTGAAAAATTATTCCGTCATCATCGTGGACACGCAGGCGTCCGCCTTGGGTGGGATCAAACAAAAGCTGACGTATCCTTCAAACCTCGTCTCGTTCGTCGCCTTCACGCCCGACGGTCGGAATTTACTGGGCGGGAGCTACCGCAATATCAAGGTGTGGAATACCGAAACGTGGGAGTTGACGAACGAAAGCGAAATGGGAGAAATCAACCCCGCCTACGCTCTCTCCGCCGACGGCAAGCTGATCGCGACGGGAGGCACTAACGAGAACTCGGTTAAGGTCTGGGATGTCGAGAGCGGGGATTTGAAGTTGACGCTCGACGGCCACGAGAAAGGGGTGCTCGCGCTCGCCTTCTCGCCCGACGGCAAGACACTTGTCAGCGGCAGTTACGACAACACCGCGCGGCTCTGGGACGTGCGGAGCGGAGCCTTCAAGCAGGCGCTCACGGAAGACAGTTTGAACGCCGTCTTTTCGGCGGCCTTCTCGCCCGACGGGCGGACGGTGGCGAGCGGCACTTATCACGAAGTTAAATTGTGGGATGCGGAGACCGGACTTTTGCGGCGGAAGCTCTCCGAAGAGAGCATGGGCATAACTTACCGCGTGGCCTTTTCGCCCGACGGCAAGACGCTCGCGGGCGCAAGCGACGGCACGGTGAAGTTATGGGACGTGAGCGGCATCAGGTGAGTTGCGACGGCTCAACCGCCCGATCTGCAAAAAGCGCGTCCGCTCGTCGCCGTCGAAACTCGCGTTGATAATGTTAGCTGCTTGTCGCCTCTCGGCGGCGCATGTTAGCATCGCCGCGCTTTTGCAGCGAAAGCGCGCGCCTCTGCTGCCGCGCGGAAAAGCGGCACGGGCATGGTTGGTTATTTAAGGCGGCGGAGGCTTCCGGCTCACTCTTTTGCGTTCCCTCTCTTGCATTAAAAATCTTCGGGCCGGCCGGGCGCGTCTGCTTCCGGCGTGGTGCGCCTTCGTGTGTCTCGCGGCCTGTTTCGTCCCGCACGCGCGCGCCCAACAGCAGCAGGCGAACCCGGTCGAGCGCAAGGTGTTGAATCCGATCACGGACACGCCGAACGTCAACCCACTCCAACAGGAACAGCCGATCCGCCCGCGCCTGCCCGTCCGCACCGGCACGGCCGCCGGGCAATCGACCGAAAAACTCGACGTTGACACCGACAAGCAGACCGTGACGGGGCCGGAGGGCGCACGCGTCGTCGTCAACGAAGGAAACGTGGACGCGCGCATCGGCATCTTTCGTTTGCAGGCCGACCGGCTGACGGTTTACGAGGCGTTGAACCGCGTGGTCGCGGAAGGCAACGTCGTCTTCGATCAGGGCGAGTTGCAACGCATCACGGGCACGCGCGCCGAGTTCAACTACGCGACCAAACTCGGCTTCTTCGTCAACTCGACGGGCTTTACCAACCAGACGGAAGACGGCACGGTCATCTTTTTCACGGCCGACCGGGTGGAGAAGGTGTCGGCCAACCGCGTCGTCATCGTCAACGGCGAGATCACGGCCTGCGACGAGGAGACGCCCAAGTGGAGCTTCACCGCGAAGCGCGCCGAGATCACCTTGAACGACCGCGTGCGCGCGCGCAACCCGAAGTTCAAAGTGCGTGGCGTGACGCTCGTGCCGCTGCCCTACGTCTCCGTCTCGCTCAAGAAGCGCGACCGCGCCTCCGGCTTCCTGACGCCGACCTTCAGCGGTTCGGGCAAGAAAGGCTTTCGCCTCTCGAACGCCTACTACCAGACGCTCGGACGCTCGGCCGACGTGACGTTCAGAAACGACATCTTCACCAAGCGCGGACTCGGCTTCGGCGCGGACGTGCGCACGCGCGCCAACTCGCGCTCTTATTTCAACCTCGGCTTCTACACCGTCAAGGATCGCATCTTCGGCGGCAAGGAGACCCCGGAGCGGCCGGATCAGGGCGGGTCGAGTTTCTACGTGGACGGCGTGCATTATTTCCCGAACGGTTTCCTCGCCGCCGCCGACATCAACATCACGTCCAGCCTCGCCTTCCGGCAGGTCTTCTCCGACAACATTCAGGAAGCCATCTCGCCCGAGGAACGCTCGCAAGTCTTCATCAACAAGAACGCGGGCGATTACAGCTTCAACTTCCTCGCGCGCAATCAGGTGACATCGCTGCCGAACGCGCGCATCCGTATCCGCAACCTGCCGAGCGTCGAATTGCAGAAGCGGCCTTCGCCCCTCAGCCGCTTCGAGCGGCTCGCCGTCTACTTTTCTTTCGAAGGCGCGCTCGAAGGCATGAGCCGCAAGGAGACGGTCGAAGACCTCGCGACGTTCCGCCTGGAGGCGAACGGCGAACCCGTCATCACGCCTTCAATCGTGCAGCGTCTCGACGTGAACCCGACCTTCGCCGTGCCCATCTACCACAAAGGCTGGTCGGCGACGGCGACGGCCTCTCTGCGCGGCACTTATTATTCAAACTCGATTGACCCGCTAACGCGTCTCGTGCTCGGCCGCGACGTGTCGCGCGCCTACGCGAACGTCAGTCTCGACGTGCGCGCTCCCGCGCTGGCGCGCAACTTCTATCGCGGCGACAGCAGCCTTCGCTTCCGCCACGTCATCGAGCCTTACGTCATCTACCGGAAGATCGCCGGCATCAACAATTTTCCGCGCATCATCCGTTTCGACTCGACCGACGCCATCGCCGACACGAACGAGATCGAGTACGGCTTCACGAACCGCTTCTTCAAACGTCACTCGACCGAGAACGTGAGCGGCAAGACGCCCGCCGCGACGACGAACGGAAACGGGAACGGCAACGGGAACAGAAACGGCGACGGCACGGCGGACGGGAACGGCAAGTCGCTCGCGCCGGTGTCGAGTCGTCCCGAAGAAGTTTTGTCCGTCACGGTGCGCGGCAAGTATTTCTTCGATCCGTATTTCGGCGGCGCGCTCATCGCCGGGCGGCGCAACCAGTTCTACCCGCTCAACACTTTTTCCGGGTTCACTTACGGCGGCGTGCCGCGTCGCTTCTCGCCCATCAACGTCGAGGCGCGCTACCGCCCGCACCCGAACCTGACGGCCGACGTGCGTACCGACCTCGACGCGCAGGGCGGCGGCGTGCGCAACCTCGCCGTCAGTTTCGGCATTAACCGGCGGCTCGTGCAGGCGTTCCAGACCTTCTACTACACGCGCGCCATCACGCTCGCCCCAAGCTTGCGGCAGTTCGCCGACGCGCGCGGCAAAGAGGCGGGCACGCTGCGCGGCGCGCAGTGGAGCCCGTATGTTTTCATCGGCGACCGCGCGCGCGGGCTGTTCGGCGGGGCGGCCTTGTTCTTCGATTTCCAGAACCGGCCGGGCAAAAACTCGCCGCTCGTCAGTTCGACCGTCACGGTCGGCTACGGCTGGGATTGCTGCGCCGTGACGTTGCAGGACTCGTTTTTCAACCTCGGCCTGCGCAAAGAGAACCGCGTCGTCTTCAGTTTCCGCCTGAACGGCATCGGCACGTTCGGCACCGAGCAGATCGGGCAGAATTTCCGCTGACGAAGGGCGACGGGCGGCCGAAAAAGCCCCTCTAAGCATCCGAAAAATATTGCGCGCGCGTACATCTTTTGGGTGGCCGCCCGGCATCTGAATGGGGGTTCAAAAATCTCGGATTTAATTTTTGCCGGACGCCCCCCACAAACCCTAATTTCAGGCCATTTTTCGACGAATCGTAACGCGCTTTTATCAACTCAGGCGGGCGCGTCTTTTTCATACAGGAGAATTACAGATGTTACGTTCCCCGTTAGGCCGGAAACTGTCAGGCCGCGTGCGCGCCGCGCGGCGCGTGGCTCTGGCCGTTAGCCTGTTCGCTCTCGTCGCCGCGATCCCCTTCGTCAACGCGGGCGCAGGGCAGCAGCAGGAAGAAGTTCGGCCGCGCTCGAAGGCGCAGCAGCCCACGGCCAAAGGGCAGGCCAACATCATCGACGGCGCGGAGTTCGTCCCCGGCGACGTGCTCGTGCGCTTCCGCACCGAGTCGGCCGCCAAGACGGCCGAGGCCGTCGCCCTGCCGCTGCGTGCCGCACACGGAGGCGAAGTCAGCCTCGAACACTTCGGAGGCTCGGAGATGGTGCGCGGCCTGCGCCTCGCCAGAGTCGATCCGGCGCACACCCTCGAAGCCGTCGCCGAACTAGCCGCCCGCCCCGACGTGCTCTACGCCGAACCGAACTACATCTGGCGCGCGAAGCGCACACCGAACGACCCGCGCTACGTGAGCGGCGAGATGTACGGCCTCAACCGCATCAACGCTCCGGCCGCGTGGAACACCACGGTCGGCAGCCGGAGCGTCGTCGTCGGCGTCATCGACGGCGGTATCGACATCAACCACGCCGACTTGCAGGCAAACATCTGGAGGAACCCCGGCGAAGTGCCCGGCAACGCATTCGACGATGACGGCAACGGATTCGCCGACGACATCCACGGTTGGGATTTTCACCATGGCGACAGCTCCGTTTACGATAACCCGACCGAGGACGACCACGGTACGCACGTCGCGGGCACCATCGGCGCGCACGGCGACAACAACACGGGCGTCACGGGAGTCAACTGGGAAGTCAGCATCGTCTCCATCAAGGTGCTCGGCCCCGACGGCGGCTCGACCTCCAACATCATCAAGGGCTACAACTACGCGCGGAAGCTGCGCGAGGCGGGCGTCAACCTGCGGGTGCTCAACAACTCCTACGGCGGCCCGGGCAAGTCGCTGGCCGCACTGGACGCCATCAACCAACTGAACAACGCGGGCATCCTGTTCGTGGTGGCGGCGGGCAACGAGGCGCGCGACAACTTCAGCTATCCCGATTTCCCCGCCAACTACGACGCGCCCAACGTGATCGCCGTCGCCTCGACCAACACCAACGACTTCATTTCGTCATTCTCCAACTTCGGCGCGCGTCTGGTGAGCATGGGCGCGCCGGGTTCGAGCATCCTGAGCACGACGCCGAACAACACGTATTCATTCTTCAGCGGGACGTCGATGGCCGCGCCGCACGTCACGGGCGCGGCCGCGCTGGTCGTCGCCGCGAGCCCCTCAATCACGACGGCGCAACTGCGCGGCGTGCTGGCCTTCACGGGCGACCGCCTGCCCGCGCTCGAAGCCAAGACGACGACGGGTCGCCGCCTGAACGTGGCTCAGGCCATCGCGAGCGCGACGCAGAACGGCGGGGCGGCCGACGCGACCGCGCCGTCGGTGGCCGGGAACTTCCGCGTCACCGGGCAGAGCGGGCGCGGCGTCACGCTGGCGTGGACTGCGCCGGGCGACGACGGCAACGGCGGGACGGCGGCCGACTACGACTTCTTCTTCATCAACTCGACGACGCAGACCAGAACGCTGCTGCCCACCACGCTCGTCCCCGCGGCCGGGGGCACGCAGCAGACGGCGACGGTCGATGTGCCGTTCGTCAACTTCGGGGGCACGATTCAACTGCGGGCCTACGACGACGCGGGCAACTCAAGCACGGCGTCGGTCGGCGTGACGATCCCGGTCAACCCGGGCAGCGACCCTTACACGGTGGCGCTCAGCGGCGCGCCCGGCCTTGCTCCCATGACAGGGACATCGCTGGTGACGGGCGACGACAAATACGTCGTCCGCGACCTGCCGTTCGCGTTCCCGTTCTACGGCGTGAGCCGCACGAACCTGACGGTCTCGACCAACGGGGTGCTGTACTTCTCGACGCCGCCGCGGCGCGACAACGGCGACGCCGACGACGTGCCGAGTTCGGTGCAGGCGATGCAAGGCCAGACCATGATCGCCGGGCTGTGGGACGACATCGACATCAATACGACGGCGCGTGCCGACAGCGGCATCTTCGTGACGCAGCCGGACGCCAATCGGGTGATCTTCCGCTGGCAGGGCGTGACGTTCCTTTCGCCGCAGGTTCCCGTGAACATGGAGATCGAGTTGCGCAGCGACGGCACGATCCAGATGCGGTACGGCGACAACCCGCGCGTCTTCCCGGTCGTCGGCATCTCGGGTGGAGAGCCGGACGCGTACATCGTGGGGACGCACACGCGAGAGTTCGTCTCGCCGAACCAGCCGATCAGCCTGACGAACGCGCAGACCGTCACCTTCGCCCCGCGCCTCGCACCGCTCTTCTCGATCAGCGGTCGCGTGACGGACGCGAACGGCGCGGGTGCGCCCGCGACCATCTTCCTGAGCGGCGGCCGCAGCGCGGTGACGATGCCTGACGCCGCCGGTAATTATTCGTTCACCGGCCTGACGGCCAACCTCGCTTATACCGTCACGCCCTCGCACCCGAATTATTCTTACACGCCGGCGAGCATCAACATCGCCAGCCTGACCTCCAATCAGGGCGCGAATTTCACCGCCACCCTGAGATCGGCAGCGGGGCCGAACAGCATCGCGATAGCGCAGACCAATTATCAGTTGTCCGAGCAGGACGGGCGCGCGACCTTCACGATTGCGCGCAGCGGCGACACCATCGGCGCGGCCACGGTGAATTACCGCACGACCGACGCCGACAACTTCACGGTCGGGTGCGCCGACGCCGCTTCAAACAACGGCAGCGCGTACGGCCGTTGCGACTTCGCGGGCGTCGTCGGCACGCTCTCTTTCGCCCCCGGCGAGATCAACAAGACCATCATCGTGCCCATCATCGACGACGCCCACAAAGAAAGCTCGGAGACTTTCCAACTGCAACTGAGCAATCCGATGGGCACGGGTACGACGCTCGGCGCGGAAAGCGTCGCGACCGTCACCATTCTGGACAACGACGCGGGCGGCGCGCCGAACCCCGTCACCAACTCGATCCCGTTCTTCGTCCGCCAGCAGTATCTCGACTTCCTCTCGCGCGAACCCGACTCGCAAGGGTTCGCCGCGTGGACGGGCGTGATGACGCGCTGCCCGAACATCAACACGGGGCCGGCCGTCAACACGGACTGCGACCGCATCGCCGTCTCGCGGGCTTTCTTCGAGTCGCCGGAGTTCAGTCTGAAAGGCTTCTACGCCTTCCGCTTCTACAGGCTGGCCTTCAACCGCCTGCCGCAGTACGCCGAGATCGTTTCGGACATGAGCTTCGTGGCCGGGGCGACGGAGGCCGAGGTCTATGCCCGCCGCGCGCAACTGGCGGTTGCGTTCACGCAGCGGCCGGAGTTCCAGACAACTTACGGCGGCCTCTCCAACGCGCAGTTCGTCGCGACTCTGATGAGCCGTTACAACTTGCAACAGGTGACGACGCCCGACCCCGCCACCCCGGACAGCGGCACGAGGGTGACTTTCACGACCGAGGCTTTGACCAACCAACTCGACGCCAACTTCCTGACGCGGGCGCAGGTGTTCCGCGCCATCGCCGACTCCGATGAGGTGCAGAGGGCCGAGTTCAACAGCGCGTTCGTCGCCGTCCAGTATTACGGCTACCTGCGCCGCACGCCCGACTTGGGCGGCTATCAGGACAACTTGAACGCTCTGCAACGCGGGGTCAGCCCGCGCGAGATGGTCAACGCGTTCCTCAACTCGACCGAGTATAATCTCAGGTTCGGCCAACCCTGAACGGAAGGGATGAGGGCGGAGGGATGAGGGATGAATCAGGAAAGCACCCAAGAGGTTGAATGCTTTTCTTATTCATCCCTCATCCCTTATCCCTCATCCCTTTTGTTCCCCGGCCAACCGCGCCCCCGGCGCGCTCATCAGAGCAGGGGTCGCCTAACTTGCTCTAACACGGGCGTTGCGCTTAGAATGCCCGTTCCCGTTCGCCTCTCGTGGCCTTTCTGCCGCGGGCGCACGACGGCGGTCTCAAGAATTTCATGAACATCGCTAATCCTGTTTCGGCCTCATTTGGAGATTTTCCAGTGAAAAATGCTTTTCGCCTGTCCCTGATTGCTCTCACGTTGGTCTGCCTGTCGGCCACTCTGGCCTTCGCGCAGGCGACGCCGACCGCGACGCCCGATTCGTTCTTTACGCAGATCACTTCTTCGCCCAGCGCCAACACCTTCGTCGGCGGCATCAGCGGCAGCGGGCGTTTCGTCGTCTTTGAATCGACCGGCGATCTGGCGACTTTGAGACCGGGCGAAACCACGAGAAACGTCAACAACGCCGACGGCAACCGCGAAATTTTCCTCTACGACTACGCCCAGCGGCGCATCTTTCAGATCACGGACACGTCGGTCGCCCGCGTCGATCCGACCAAGCCGCCCGTCAGCGTGAACACGACGACCGGGCAAGTGGATTTCAGCAACACGGCCGTCGAGGTGAGCAACAACCGCCCCGTCATCAGCCGCGACGGCCGCTGGATCGTTTTCAGTTCCAACGCCGACACCCCGTTCAGCTTCAACGGCGACACGAACAGAACCGCCCTCGCCGCCGACGGCAATCAGGAGATTTTCCTCTACCGCATCCCCGACGTGCCCGCCGCCGATTTACGCAGCGGCCTTGACGCCGCCTTCACAGACCTGCGGCAGAACGCCTTCACGCGCGTCACCAACACGGCGGCCAGCCGTCTCCCCGTGGCGGGCACGACGACCAACCTGCCCATCGTCGCAGACGACAACCGCATGGCGCAGGTCAACGACCGCGGCTCGCGCATCGTCTTCGTCTCGACGCGCAACCTCGCGACGAAGAACGCCGACGCCAACCCCGAAATCTTCGCTTGGACGCGAACCTCGAACGCCGCGACGCTTCCGGCCACGGGCGCGTTCGCGCAAGTGACGAACACCACCGGCGCGTTCACCTTCAACGACAACCCGAGCATCTCCGGCGATACGGCGACGGATGACGGCGCGGAAGACCCGCGCTCCGTCATCGCCTTCATCTCGAACGCGACCGTGATGCGCGACGTGAACGACGCTGTCATCACCACCAACAACGCCGACGGCAACGCCGAAGTGTTCATCGCCTCCTTCAACGGCGCGGCGACCACCGGCCTCACGCAGGCCACGCGCACGCGCCGCGCCATCCCGAGCGACATTGTCAACGTGGTCAACCCCGGCCCGCGCCTCAGCCGCGATGGCCGCTTCTTCGCCTTCGAGACGGTCGCCGCCGACCCGAAGGCCAACAGCACGGCGAACGAAGCCGTGCGCGGCTCTTTACTTCCGTCCTCAATTTCACGCCCGCCGGCACGCGCGTCCCGCCCGCCGACGCCACGGGCTTGAACCCGACCGGCTTGAAGCAGATTTACGCCGTCGCGATCCCGTCGCAGCCGCCCCCGGCCGCGCAGTCGTTCACGCGCCTGACGAACACGACGAGCGGGACGCTCGCCGCCATCCAGCACTTTGTCAGCGACACCACGGAGCGTCTCGCCTTCACCTTCAACGCCGAACTCGGCGGCGGCAACGCAGACCTCTCGTCCGAAGCCTTTTACCTGACCGTGAAGCTCGCGAACAGCGCGTCGAACACGCCCGCCGCGACGAGCGCGCTCACTTATTTCACCGGCGCGACGCAGCGCGAAGTGACGACGCCCGCCGCCTCGCCCACGCCGACGCCTTCTCCGACACCGGCCGTCGCGCCCATCACCGGCCTTGCGCCCGGCATGATCGGCATCGTGCGCGCGCCCGCGGCCGAAGGCGGCTTGAGGTTCGGCGCGACCACCACGCGCATCTGCGAACCGCAGGCCGCGTGTGACGCCGCATCCGAGTCGCGCCGCCGTCCGTCGCTGCCCGTCGAACTCGGGGGCGTCTCGCTCTCGATCAACAACGCCGCGGCCGGTCTCTACTTCGTCAGCCCGACGGAGATTCAATTCGTCGTCCCCCCCGGACTCGCCGCGCAGACGGGCACGGCCACCTACCCGGTCATCGTCAGCATCCACGAAGGCGAGACGATCAGGAGCGTGCGCAGCGTCCTGCAAGTCGTCAGCGCGCAGCCCGACATCTTCACGAGGTCGGACGCGCCGACGCGCGCGACCGTCTTCAACGTCACCAACATGACGCTGATGGCCGAACCTGCGGACGGCTTCCCCGTCACGACCGACGTGGCGGGCACGGCGATCTTTACTTCCGTCCTCAATTTCACGCCCGCCGGCACGCGCGTCCCGCCCGCCGACGCCACGGGCTTGAACCCGACCGGCTTGAAGCAGATTTACGCCGTCGCGATCCCGTCGCAGCCGCCCCGCCGAGACCGCCCCGCGTATCCGCATCAGGTAAACAATTCGGGCTCCGCTGCTCCGGCCTTCGCAAACGGGCGCGCGGCCTGCCGTCATCCTACGGGAATGACGGCAGGCCGCGCGCCCTCTCTCTTTGAATGACGCTTTACAAACGGGAGCGGCAAAGAGGGGTGAACGCTGAAGGAGGAACGCGGAACGATGAACTGAAAGCGAGGTGCTTTTACTTCATCCTTCCGCGTTCCTCCTTCATCCTTTCCTTCCAAGTCTGCTGGCTTACCTGTACGAGCGGCGGCTATAATCGCGGGGCAATCAACATCCTGAACAAATTCGTCCACAGTCGCTGACCACCCCACCGGCGCAGTTAATCGTCCGAGAGCATGCGTATCGCAATTGATGGGATTCCGCTGGCCGAGCCGAAAACCGGCATCGGCCACTACACCTTCGAACTGGCGCGCGGCCTCGCAGCTCTCGCCCCCGAACACGATTTCGAGTTGGTCGCCCACGTTCCCATCGAGACGGCGGTCGAGTCCGCCTTCGACGCCGGCAGGCCGTTGCCAGACAACTTGCGCGCCGTCCACGCGCCGACGAACTCACTCAGCAAGCGTTGGTGGACGATTGGCCTGCCGCTCTACGTGCAAAGGCGCGGCGTCGCCCTCTTTCACGGCACGAACTACAAGATACCGCTCTGGAATCGCTGCCGCACCGTCGTCACCATCCACGACCTGTCGCTCCTGCTCCACTCGCGCACGCACGAAGAGGAACTCGTGCGCCGCGCGCGCCTGCGCCTCCCCGCGACGGCGCGCATGGCCTCGAAGATCATCACCGACTCCGAGAGCGTGAAGCGCGAAATCTGCGAACACCTGCGCGTCAGGCCGGAGAAAATCGCGGTCGTGCCGCTCGCGCCGCGCCGCGCGTTCCGACCCGTCGCGCGGGCCGAGGCGGCCGAGGCGCGTCGTCGGCTCGGCGTCGAAGAGGACTTCCTCCTGTTCGTCGGCACGGTCGAGCCGCGCAAGAATTTGCTGACGCTCGTGCGCGCCTTCGAGGAGTTGACGCGTCACACAGAGTTGCGCCCGCAACTCGTCATCGCCGGGAAAAAGGGTTGGCTGACGGAGGAACTCTTCGCGCTCATCGAACAATCCGGCCTCGGTTCGCGCATGCTCTTCACCGGCTACATCTCCGACGAAGACCTCGCCGCGCTCTATTCCTCCTGCCGCGTGTGCGTCTACCCGTCGCTGTACGAGGGCTTCGGCCTGCCGCCGCTCGAAGCGATGAGTTGCGGCGCGCCCGTCATCACGAGCCGCATCCCGGTCATCATGGAGACGGTGGGCGAGGCCGCGCGACTCGTCGAACCGACCGACGTGCGCGAACTCGCCGACAACATCCACGAGTTGTGGGCGAACGACGCCGAGCGGCTTCAACTCTCCGCGGGCGGCATCGCCCACGCCGCGCATTTCACCTGGGAGCGCACGGCGCGGCTGACGCTCGACGTTTACGAAGAAGTTTTACAGGGCGCGGAGGGCGTGCGGCGCGCGGCGAACGCCTGAAGCGAGCCGGGGCGAATGTTGATTTGAACGAAGCCGGGTTTTGAACGAAGCCGGGCGGGGTTCGGCGTGAACGAAAAAGGCCGACCTCGTTCGAGAGGCCGGCCTGAGAGTTTGGCGCGCGTCGTGCGCGGGCGTTTCGTTTAGTGGCGGTTGCGGTATTCGGAAGAGTAGACGAAGCCCCAGACCATCGTCTTGTAATCGCCGGGGTGATCGCTCAGGTATTTGAGCCACGCGTTGTAGCCTTCGGCCTCCGGTTCGCGCCGCAGGTAGCCGTAATATTGCATCGCGACGAAGGCCGAGTTGAACTCCTTCGCGTCGAGTTCCGCGCTCTCGACGATCTTGCGGAGCACGCTCGTGCGCGTCTCCGTGCCGTTCGAGAGACCGGCGATGAGTTGATCTTTGTTCGCCACCGAGATGCCCGCCGTCTGGAGCAGCTTGTTGACGTACTCGGAGGCGGTCAGGCTCGCCGGGTACTTGGCCGCGAAGTCGCCGCGCCCGAGCCAACCGGCCGCGAAGGCGTTGCGCTTGGCGACCACTTCGGCCTCGGTCTGACCCGTGACGCTGCGCATGTCGGCGACGATTTCGGGATAACTCGGCAGGCGGCCGAGGCTCGCCTTGTAAAAGCGGTAGACGAAGTAGCCTTTGATGCGAAACTCCTGCGCCAGAAAGAAACTCTGCGAGACGAGCACGCGCTTGCCGTCAACGCCGTCGAGGCAGTTCCGGTCGCCGTTGCAGCTATCGAGCACCTTCATCCACGCGTTGAAACCGTCCGTGTCGGGGAAGCGGCTCAGGAAGTCTATGTACTGCTGCTGGACGAAAAAGTCGCTGTCGTCAATCGTGATGCGCGTGTTCGTGCCCGGCCGGAGGCGTACGGGCTTGACCTTTACGTCGCCGTAGAACAATTCGGACGGCAGCGACGGGTCTTCGGTGACGACTCTGAGCGTCGGCGCGCTCTGGCCTTGCGCGACGGCGAACGACGCGCACAGGGCGGTTAAGAACAAGGCGACGATTAATCTACGCATGTGTATTACTCCCGGTACTCTATAGACGGTGAGACTATTTTTCTGTAGCTTAGGAAATCCTTGGGAGAGCCGGGGCTACTCGAATCGCTCTTTTGCGCCTGCCGAGTGGTTGTTCGCAGGCGCAAACCCAACAACTGTTATCGTAGCTTGCCCTTAGAGCGTTTGTCAACGATATTGACCCCGCACGCAAATTAGACGCGGGCGCGTATTGTTCGGGCGAAAAATAAGTTTGCGAGGCCGCCCGCGAGGCGTCCGAAGAAACATCTTTCGAGGGCACGTTTAGAGATGCGGCGCGGCGCGGCGGGCGTTGCCAGCGCGGGCGCGGGCGGGCGAAAAGATTGCGACCGATGGGGAAAACTCTGTGCAAATAGTCGGGAGCTTGGGCGCGCTCTGGCGGCGTCGGCGCGGCGACGCGGCGGCTTTGGCCGTCATCGCCGCGTTCTTCACGCTGATGTTCGCACAGGAAATTTTCGGCGGGAAGTATGTGCTGGCGGGCGACTATCTCTTTCTCGACGCGCCGCACGCGGAGCAACTTTACGTGCTCGCGCCGTTTCTGCTGTCGCCGATCTTCACCTACGCGTACGCGCGCGAGACGGGGCGCAGTCGCACGGCCGCGCTCCTTGCCGGTCTGGCCTTCGGCTACGGCGGCATGATGTGCAGCGCACTCTCCTTTAACGGAGCGTTGACGAACAGCCTGATGTGGCTGCCCCTTCTTCTGATACCGCTAGACCGCGCGGCGCGGCGGGCGGGGCGATTCGTCCCGCTTCTCGTCGCCGCAACCGCCGCCTATGCGATGTCGGTTTTGAACGGGCACGGGCAGAGCATGCTCTACACGGGTCTGCTGGCCGCCGCCTACGGGCTGTACCTCTCGCTCTTCCCGCCGGGCGGCGTCGGCACGCCGGAAGAGACGGGCGACACCGGCGCGCACCGCCCCCCCCGCCTCCTCGCGGGCTTTGACGGGAGCCGCTGGCGTCCGCTGTGCGTCGCGCTCTTCGCGCTCGTCATGTCGGCGGGCATCGGGGCATTTCAGATTCTCGAAACGATGCGGGCAGCGCGCCGCAGCGTCCGCAGCGTGCTCACCTATGAGGCGTTCAGCACAGGCTCGTTCAGCCTGACGAGCGTCTTCGGCTCGGTCGTCGCACCCCTCTATCATTTCACCGATGTGACGGCCTACATGCCGCCGCTCGCCCTGCTGCTCGCCGCGTTGACCTGTGCGGCCGCGTTACGGCGACGCGAGACGACGGATGCGCGAATCTACTTCTGGCTCGGTGTGGCCGTCGTCGCGTGGCTCTTGATGCTCGGCGGCAATACGCCCCTGCATCACGTCGTCTATCGCACGCCCTTATTGAACAAATTTCGCGTGCCCTCGCGCCACACCTTTGAATGGACGTTCGCGCTCGCCGTCCTCGCGGCTTACGGCTGGGACGCGCTCGACGCGCGGCTCGGAGAAACGCGCCACCTGTTGCGCGGGCGACGGTTCGCCATCGAATTGTTCGTGATCGTTTCACTGATCGCGACCGGCGTCGCCGTGGGCTTTTACTGGTGGACGGCGACGCAGGCCAAGCCGCAGATCGGAACCATCTGGTACACGTCTCTGCCGGAGTCCGCTTACCTGCTTTGGAAGGCGGCGTTCACGGCCTGCACGTTCCTGCTCATCTGGCGGAGTTGGCGTCTGGGCGGCGGGCGTCTGCGTCAGGGGTTCCTGATGGCGGGCATCGCGCTCGCCTGTTTTGTCGAACCCGCGATTGGCTTCTCGCGTTGGATCGGCGAGTTGTTGCTCACGGCCGAGCGGTTCAGCGTGGTTTCGCCGACGACGCGCTTTTTGCAAAACTATCCGCCGGAGCAAAACCGCGTCTACACGCGCGTGCAGCTATACACGGAGGAGTTCACCCTCGCGCCGCGGATTGACAGCACGAATTTAAGCGCGCTCAGTGGCATCCAGAACGTCGCGGGCTACGAGCCGCTGATCCTTGATCGCTACAGCCGCGCGCTCGGCGGCGTAGGGATGGACGGCGTCACGCCGCGCGCCGGGTACGCGCGCAATAACGATCTGTTTCAACCGCGCTCGCGCGTCCTCGATCTGCTCAACACCAGACACGTCGTTTCCTTCTCAAGTCTCGGGACGGTCGAAGAGCCGTTGGTTTACAGAGAAGGCATCGCCTTCTCGCCGTCCGATATGTTGTCCACGCTCCCGCCGGGAGGCGCAGTCACGCTGGCGGGCGGGGCGGGCGAGAGCGACACGCTCGCCGTCGTCACGAGTCTCTCCAACTCGATCACCGTGCGGCAGGGAACGCCCGTCGCCAGAGTGCGCTTTTACTTGTCCGGCGCGACCTTCGTGGAGCGCGACATTCGCGCAGGGATAGAGACGGCGGAATGGGCGCACGAACGCCCGGACGTGCGCCCCATCATTCAACACACGCTCGCGCCCATTTTCGAGGCGCACCCGGGCGACGAAAGCGACTCTTTCAAAGCGCATCGCTATCTCGCGATCCTCCCTCTCGGCGCGCGCGGGCGGGTGGAAAAGATCGAGATCACGAGTCTGACGCAAGGCGCGCCGCTCGCCGTGTGGAAGGCGACGCTCTACGACTCGGCGGGCAAGAGTGCGACGCCGCTCTCGCCTGCGGCTTCGGAAGGCTGGCGGACGGTTTATCTCAAGGACAACACGCTCATCCTTGAGAACCGGCGCGCGCTGCCGCGTGCGTGGCTCGTGACGGCGGCCGAAGCCGTGGACGGCGAAGAGGCGTTGCGGCGCATCCGTGGCGAGAGCGCGCACGAGTTCGACCCGCGCCGCACGGCTCTGCTGGAAGTCGCGCCCGCGGAGTTGCCCGCGCTCACGGGCGGAGAGTTGGGAGACGGGAGCGGGGCGCGCATCACGACGTATGAACCGAACCGCCTCGTGATCGAGACGCAGGCCGGTGAGCCGACCGTGCTGGTCTTGAGCGAGAACACTTATCCGGGGTGGGAAGCGACGGTGGACGGGAAGGCGGCGCGCATCGAGACGGCCGATTATTTGCTGCGGGCGGTCGCGCTCCCGGCCGGAGCGCACCGCGTGGAGATGCGCTACACAGCCCCCGCCGCCCGCAACGGCGCAATCATCTCCGCCCTGACGCTTCTCGCCTTGTGCGGCCTCACGATTTACGATAGGCGCGCGAGGCGGACGCAGGTAACTCAGGGGCATTAAACTTGAAGGACGCTCGCGCGAAGCTGTCGCAACGGATTCGATGCAGCATGACATGGCAGACACAAAGGGCATGAGGGACGCACAGGGAAGTCTCCGGCGACTTCTTCGCCGGATCGCGCGGCGACCCGTCTTGCGCGAGTGCGCGATCTTTCTCGCCTTCATCGCGCTCACGGCGTTGATGACGTGGCCGTGGCTGCGTCACCCTCTGGACACCGTCTCAGACCTCGGCGACCCGTACAACATCGCCTACACGCTCTGGTGGGACTACCATCAGACTTTCCGAGACCCTTTGCGCCTCTTCGACGCCACCATCTTTTATCCTTACCGCGAAACGCTCGCCTTCTCCGAACACGACTACGGCATCGCGCTCCTGTTCTTCCCGCTCTTCGCGCTCGGCATGCGCCCGCTGGCGGTGCATAGCCTCGCCACCTTCTTCGCTTTCGTCGTGTCGGGCTACGGCGCGTTCCGACTGGCGCGCACGCTCACCGGCTCTTACGGCGCGGCGTGGGTGGCGGGCGTGGCCTTCGCCTTCATCCCTTATCGCTTTCAACGCCTGCCGCACCTGCACTATATCTTCGCCGGGTGGATTCCGCTGCTGCTCGAAGCGTTGATCCTCTTCGCGCGCACGCGAAGCCGGCGACGCGCCTCTTGGCTCGGCGTCGCATTTTTGATGAACGCGTTAACGTGCATCACGTGGTTTATCCTGTCGCTCATCCCGCTCGGATTGTCGGCCGTGTTTCTCGCGCTCTGGTACGGGGCGTGGCGTGATCGCTCGTTGTGGCTGCGCGGCGCGGTCGCGCTCGGAACGGCTTCGCTCGTGCTGCTTCCGTTCCTGCTGCCGTACCGGCGCGTGGCCGCCCTCCATCAATTCACGCGCAACCCCGGCGAAGTCAAATTTTATTCGGCGACCGCTTTGAACTGGCTTGCGGCCAGCCCCCGCCTCAAACTCTGGCAGGGACTCGGCGGGCTGTCGGCCACCGAAGAGCTGTCTCTGTTTCCCGGCGTCCTGCTGCCTCTGCTCGCCTTCGCCGGTTTCGTCCTGCTCAACACGCGAACGCGCGGCGGCGGCGACGGGCGCGACGAGCGGGAAGGCGTCGCGCGCAACCATCAACATCAAGACCGCCGCGCGTGGTTCAAACGCTTCTTTGCTCCTTCCAGACTCGCGCTGCTCCTGCTCGATGTGCTCGCCGTCGGCGCGGGAATCTGCGCGCTCTTAATCTCCGGCTACGGGACATTTAACTTTCGCATTTTCGGTCTCCACCTCGTGACGGCGACGCGCCCGGAAGCCGCGTTCATCGCGAGTCTCGCCGCGGCTGTCGCGCGCGCCGCGATCACCTTCCGGCCTCTCGTGCGCCGGACGGCCGCCAAGACATTCAGCGCGCGCGGCGATGACGGTCGAAGCGTCGAGACGTTTGTGCTCGGCGCGATCTGGTTGAGCATCGGTTTCCTCGGCTCGCTCGGCCTGCACGCCTTCTTTCACAAGTTCCTCTACGAGCACTTCGAGGTCTTCAAAAGCCAACGCATCCCCGCGCGCTGGGCGATGATCTGTTACGTGGGACTCGCGCTGCTCGCCGGACTGGGCGTGCGCGCGCTGGCCGCGCGATTCGGCGCGCCGCACCGCCCGGCGCGGCGGGCGGGCGTCTACGCTCTCGTCGTCCTCGCGCTGTTGTTCGACCTGCGCGTCGCGCCGCTCGTCGTCATGCGTGGGGAAGCTTATCCTGATGAACTCACGCTGCGTTTGAAAGAGACGCCGATGCGCGGCGGCCTCGTCGAGCTTCCCGCGACGGCGATGGCCGTCTTCACCCACATGATCCGCGCCGCCGATCACGAAAAGCCGATCATCACGGCCGCGTCGAGTTTTCTGCCGCCGATCATGCGGCGCATCGAGTCGCTGTCGCAGCAACGTCCGGTTCCGGCGGAGTTGCTCGATCTGTTTGAGTCAGCGCCCGCCTCCTATCTCGTCATACACTACTCATACATGACGCCCGAAGAGACCGCCGCCACCGACGCGCTGCTCCGGCAGGGGCTTGAGTCGGGGCGGCTGCGCTTCATCCGTAGCTACCGCGACCGCGGGCGCAAAGACCTCTACGCGATAACCAAAACAGAACCCGCCGCCGAGAGCGAATCACACGTGTTGCCCGAACTCGTGGCCCCCGCCCCCGAAGGAGGTGACGACGCGAAGTAGGATTCCGGCGACGGGCTGTGGAATGCGAGCGTCGTAGACGATGATGTCGAGCCTGAGAGACATGAGGCGTTGGCCGGGAAGATCGCGCGGCTATCTCTTTCTCGACGCGCCGCACGCGGAGCAACTTTACGTGCTCGCGCCGTTTCTGCTGTCGCCGATCTTCACCTACGCGTACGCGCGCGAGACGGGGCGCAGTCGCACGGCCGCGCTCCTCGCCGGTCTGGCCTACGCTTACGGCGGCGCGACGACGGGGCTGCTCGGCGTCGTCGGCTTCCACACCAACGCGATGATGTGGCTGCCGCTGATGCTCGTCTTCGTCGAGCGAGCGCACGGGGTGACGACTGTGAAACGCCTCGCCTCGTGCCTCGCGGCCGCGTCGTGCGCTTACGCGCTCTCGGTCCTCACCGGCTACGCGCAGGGCTTCGTCTTCAACGCGCTCGTCGCGGTGGCCTACGGGGTCTTCGTCTCACTGTTCGTCGGTGGCCGCGCCGCCGAAGGCACCGTGGGGGGCGCGCCCCCGTGGTCGAACTGGCGGCGCTGGCGCGCCGCGCTGGTGGCCTGCGGCGCGGTCGCGCTCGGCGCGGGCACGGGCGCGTTTCAGATTTTGGAGACGATGCGCGCCGTGCGTCGCAGCATCCGTCGCACGCTCATCTACCCGTTCTTCGTGAGCGGTTCGTTTTCGCCGCGCGTCGCGCTCAAGTCGCTCGCCGCACCGCTCTACACGGAGCGTTTCGCGGACGTGGGAACTTACGTCGCGCCGCTCGTCTTGCTGCTCGCGCTCGCGTGCGTCCTCTGCGCGCTCCGGCGCGCGACGCCGGCAACGCGACGCGACCCGCGCATCTTCTTCTGGGCGGCCACTGCGCTCGTCTCGTGCGTCCTCATCCTCGGCCAACACACGCCCGTCTACGGTTGGCTCTATCACGTGCCCGTCATCAACAGTTTCCGCGTGCCCTCGCGCTTCGCCTTCGTCTGGACGTTCGCCGCCGCCATCCTCGCCGCCTACGGTTGGGACGCGCTCGCCGCCCTTATGCGCGAGCGTTCGGAGAGGGGCGCGCGGCGGTTCTCGACGCGTTTGAACTACGCGCTCGTCTCCGGCCTCTTCGCCGCCAGCGCGCTCGCCGGATTCTTCTGGTGGCGGCACACCGTCAACTCGGCCGTCACGGATTTCGACGCGAGCGCGGGCGTGCCGCGCGCGTGGGTCGAAGGCTTCTGGTACGCGGGGCTGCCGCTTCGCGCCTATCTCACTTGGAAACTCGCCTTCACCGTTTTGACCGTCCTGCTGATCTGGCGCGGGTGGAAAATCGACGCGGCGCGGGCGCGCGAATTCGTGCTCGTCGCCGCGCTCGCGCTCGTCTGTTTCGTCGAGCCGTTCGTCGTGGTCTCGAACTGCTGGCGGCCGTTCGCGAAGTCGCGCGCGCGCTTCACGGCGGACGCGCCCGTCACGAGTTTCCTGCAGGAGCAGACACGCGCGCCGGGCGGCGGCGGCCGCATCTACACGCGCGTCAATTTGTTCGCGGAAGAGTTTGACGAGTCGCCGCGTTTCGACCCGCCCAATCTGACCGCGCTCTACAAACTGGAGAACGTCGGCGGCTACGAGCCGCTCCTGTTCGAACGCTACAGCCGCGCGCTCGGCAACGTCCATCTCGACGCCGCCAGCCCACTCCCCGGCTTCCCGCCGAATCGCGTCGTCTTCGACACGCGCTCACACGTCCTCGATCTGCTCGGCGCGCGATTCGTCGTCAACGCGAACATGGCGGCGGTCGCGCCTTCGTCGGAACGAGACGGCGTGCGCTTCGACGCGAACGACCTCGCGACCGAATTACAACCCGGCGAGCATGTTTCCCTGAACGCCAACCACGCCGCCTCGGCCGACACGCTCGCCCTCGTCACTTCGATGTCGAACTCGGCCGTCGTCGCGGACGGCACAATCGTCGCGCTCATTCGACTCCACACGACGGGCGGGCGCGTCGTCGAGCGACAGTTGCGCGCCGGAAACGACACGGCGGAGTGGGCGCACGAGCGCGCCGACGTGCGCGTCTCTATCCGCCACGCGCTCGCCCCGGTCTTCGACAGCGTGCCGGTCAAAGACGCTCAGGGCGATTATCCATCGCACCGCTACTGGACGCGCATCGCTCTCGGCGAGACGCTGAACGTCGAACGCGTCGAGATCGTCAATACGACAGAGAGCGTCCCGCTCGCCCTCTGGAAGGCGTCTCTCCACGACGCGTCGCGCAAACAATCGCAACCGCTCACGCGCACGCAGCAAAGTCTCTACGCGAAACTCGACGCGGAACGGTGGGCTGCCGTCTACGACGCGGGCGACGTGCTCATCCTCGAAAATAAGCGTGCGCTGCCGCGCGCGTGGCTCGTCGCGGAAGCCGAGGCGGTGGACGGCGAGGAAGCCCTGCGGCGCATCGGCGGCGAGAGCGCGCACGAGTTCGACCCGCGCCGCACGGCTCTGCTCGAAGTCGCGCCCGACGAACTGCCCACGCTCCCGGGCGGCGCACTGCCGCCGGAAAGCACTGTGCGCGTCGCCTCCTATGAACCGACCCGCATCGTGATCGAGACGAAGGCGACCGTGGCGACCGTTTTAGTTGTCAGCGAAATCAACTATCCGGGTTGGGAGGCGAGCGTGGACGGCGCGGCGGCTCCGGTACACGCGACCAATTATTTGCTGCGGGGCGTGTTCGTGCCTGCGGGCGAGCATCGCATAGAGATGCGCTATCGCGCACCCGCCGCGCGCAACGGCGCGATCATCTCCGTCGTCAGCTTGTGTGCGCTCGGCGCGTTGCTCTTCTATTCATCCAGAAAACAGACGCCGCGAGCAGGAGCAGAGAGGCCGCGCTGAGGAACGCGCCCTTGTAAAAAGAGCGTGGCCGGAATTCAAAGCGAACCGTGTGTGTTCCGGCGGGCACGGCGAGGCCGCGCAGGGCGTAGTCCGCACGCACGAGTCGCGCGGGCGCGCCGTCAATCGTCGCCTGCCAGCCGGGATAGAACACGTCGCTCGTGACGAGAAAGGCGGGCGCGTTCGCGCGCGTTTCAACCTCCATCCGCCCGTCCGACAAATGCGTGACGCGCGCCGTCGCATCGCCGTCCGGCGCTTGCGGTGTGAAGTCGAGCGGTTCTTCCACGAGCGCGACCTGCGCGGGGTCGAACGGGCTTCCGTCCGCGAGCCGCGACGAGTGGAGCGCGCCCAGCGCGGCCTCTTCCGTGACGGTCAGGACTTTGCCGACGAGCCACGCGCGCGGGCGCGCGCGCAAATTCTCGTAGACGCTCGCCTCGCCCACGTCCTCCGGTTTGATCGCGCCGTAGCCGCTGTTTTCAAAATTGATGTCCGTGACGTGACGCCAGCGCGCCGTGTCGGCGAGCGAACCCGCGACGGGGACGACGGCGAACGAACTGCCGTCGCTCTCGTCGAGCAGGCTGATCTTTTTGAGCGAGAGCGTGCCGCCCGCGCCGCCCGTCCATTGAACCTCGATGCGGTCGATTTCGGCGGTCGCGGGCAGACGCAGACGCGCCGCGTAGTCGTGCCCTTCGCATTTCACGTCGCCGCGCGTGACCGGATAGCTGCGATAGACGGGCGCGCGCGCCTGCTTCAACGTCGGGCGCACGTCGGCGCAGTCGTAAGCCCATTCGGAGGTGTCGCGCCCGGCCAGCAGACTCGTCGTGTAGGGTAGCCCGCGCCCGTTCGTGACGACGATGCGCGCCACTTCCGCTTGATCGGCGACGGCGGCGGAACAGGCGAGCGCGCTGGTGACGGCGACGACGTTCGCGCGCGTCGCCCGCGGGAGTTCGATCCGAAAGACGTTCGGGTTCGGCGCGCCGCAACCCGAACCGAGCGAGACGTTGAATTCGCCGCGCGTCCATTTGACGCCGTGCGCGTCCGGGGTCGCGGGCGGCTCGATTTGGTCGCGCGGCACGAAGAGGTAGCGCACGGCCATCACGTCGAGGCTGAGGTTCGCCGGGTCGCGCCACGCGTCCTCGATGCTGCCGTGCGGCGGCATCGTCAACAGGCGGCTGACGCGCGTGAGGATGAACGGGCCATAGCCGCTCGCGCTCGGAAAATTCCAGAGCTTCGAGAGGTCGGGCGGAATCTCGCTGACGCGCCCCGTGCCGCCGCGCACGGGCAGCAAACGCCCGTGCGTCGCCGTGAGTTCGTCGCGCAGCGGCACGGCGGCGAGCGGCGGCGACTGATAAACTTTGTAAGGCGGGTCGTAGTGCCATTCATAGAACCACGTGAAGCTGGCGAGGTCGAGCACAAGCACGGCGACGAGGAGCGCGCGGCGCGCGGCCGAGTGCGGACGCTTGTGCCAGTAGAGGAGCGCGCCCGCGCCCGCGAGCAGCACGATGAGCGGCACGCCCGTCGCCGGGTTCGCCCACGGCAGAAAACTGAGCGGACGCCGCAACGGCTCGGTCGCCGACGCGTTCAGTTGATCGGTCAGCGCGACGACCACGCAGAGGCAAGCGAGCATCAAGCAGGCCGCGACGACGAGCGTGCGTCTGAGCAGACGACCCGACGCCGCTTTCTCCAAAACGGCGTGCGCGCCGAACGCGGCCAACACGCTCGCGCCGAGCGACAGTTCCATGAAGTGGCGCGCGGGCACGCGAAACTTGTTGATGACGGGCAGTTGATAAGTGAGACGCGCGAGCGGCGTCGCGTCGCCGAGTGCGAGCAGGAAGGCGACGGCGCACACGGCGAGCCAGAACCACGCCGGCCCGCGTCGCCTCGTGGCAAAGAATCCGATTGATGCCAGAAGCAGCGGCAGCAAGCCGAGGTAGCCGCTCAATTCGCCCGCGCCCCAGCCGCCCGCCTCCGAACCCCACGCGCCGAAGTAGGGCATGTCGTAGAGCGTGCCGGGCGAGCCGCCGAAGAGGTACGGGAAGAGAAGCATCGGCGTCTGCCTGAGCGGCAGCGCGTAAGACACAAACTCGGCAAAGCCGAGCGATGCGCGCAAACTCGCGGCGGCCAGTTCCGCCGTCGGCAACAACTGAATGGCCGCCAGCCCCGTCCCGTTCAAGACGAGCAGCGCGCACGGAAAGTAGTAACGCCAACGCCCGCCCGCTTGCCACCCGCGCACGAGCGCGTACGCGCCGCCGAGCACGAGCGTGTAGACGAAGATTTGCGGGTGCCCCGCGAGCGCACAGCACGCGACGCTCGCCGCACCGGCGGCGTACCAGAAGCTGCGCCCACTCGCACGCCGCACACGCCGCGCGCCTTCGCGTCGCGCCTCGCCCGCGTCTCCGCGCCCCTCGACGTTGAGGTCTCCCGGTGGCGCACCGTTTAAGTCTACCCCTTGCTCGACGCTTGCCCGACGCGCCAGTTTCTCCAGCGACAGGAGAAAGAGCGGCAGCCACGCGGCGGCATGAATGAGCGCGGCGTGGCCGAGGTGCGCGATGATGAAACCGCACATGCCGTAACAGACGCCGCCGACCGTCGCGGCGAAGCGCGAGCGGGTCAGCGCGTAGCAGTAAGCGTAAGTGAAGCTCGCGGCGAGGACGTAGGCCGAGAGCAGAAAGGCGTTCCATGATTTGAGGAACGAAAAGGCGAGCGCGGGCGGATACCACATCATCAACTGCGAATCGCCCACCGCCGGGAAACCGCCCCACACCGATGCGTCCCACAACACGCGCCGCGCGTAAAAGTTCGGCAGGAAATAAAGTATGCCGTCGCCCGGCGCGAGCAAATAATCCGAGAACAGGACGGGCGCGAAGAAGAGGACGAAGAGCAGCGTGTAGAAAAGCACCACGCCGAGCGCGTGCCACAACGCACGCTTCACTGGTCTCGACTCGCCGGTCTCGCCGGAATGTTCGCGCGTGTTCGCTTCAGGCATTCGGCTTCAGGTGCGTAGTCTGGAAATAAACGGCCGCAGGGCTTTCTCCAAACGGCTCATCGCATCAATCATCGCGTGCTGCACCATCTCCCAACGGGCTTCATCGCCTTCGCTGCCGCCATTCAACAGGGGGTAAGCAATTCGGCTGCTCTTGCTGTCCTCAAGCCTGTCCCAAACTAACTTCCCGTCAAAATCGGCTTCAATTTTGCGTTTATGAGATTCCAACTCGTCGAAAATTCTCTTGTTGGCTGTCGCATCCGGGCGGGCAATATAGAGTTCGACGCGGGTTCTCTTCAGCCCGACGACATACCTGAAATGTAGTCCGCTGATGCCTGCGCTGATCTCGATGAAGTCGCGCGCGGAAGGCAGCAGCCTGCCGTCGAGCGTGGTTCTTCCTTCGCTGAGAGTAATGAGCCTCTCCAAAAATTTGCGATGCGGAAGTTGTGCGGCTTGTTCTCTGGTACTCATTAGGTTCTCTCTTCCCGCGTCAGCGTCGCCGCGCGATGACGTACATGATGTCGTAGAGGTTGAGGTAGAAGCCGAGGCCGCCGACGCCGAGACGTTCGAGCGGCCGGTAGAGCGCGGGCTTTTGCCGGCGCAGGACGAGCACGTTGTAAGCCATGTTGCCGATGCTGCGATAGAAGCCGCAGTAGCGGTTGTAGACCACGTCGAAGCCGTGGGCGTCGAGCAGTTGCGCGATTGACTTGGGGGAAAAATAGTGGAGGTGCGTGGGCGGGTGGATGAGCCGCCAACGGTCTTTACGCACACGCGCGTTGAGGCTTTCGATGTCGCCGGTGGTGAGCGCGAGAAGCGCGCCCGCCTCCGTGTGCGCCGCGATCTTTTCGACGTAGCGGTGCGGCTCGCGCAGGTGTTCGATGGTGTCCCACATGCAGACCACGTCGAACTTCCGCGCGCCGTAGTCGTGCGCGAGAAAGTCCGCCTGCAAGACGTTCAGCCTCAACTCCTCGCGCGCGTAACGCACCCCGGCGTCGGTGATGTCTATGCCTTCGACGCGCGCGAACTCGTCGCGCGCCACGTCGAGGAAGAAGCCGTAGGCGCAGCCGATCTCAAGCAGCCGGCGGTGGCGCGCGGGGTCGAGAAACTTTTTGATCTCCCGCAGGCGCAGGGCGAAATTTTTGCGGAAGAATTTCGCGTCCGCGGCGTAGTCGCTGAATTCCGCGCCGGTGAAAAACTCTTCGTCGTAGAGCTTGAAAAGTTCTTCGTCGGTGAGGCGCATGTCGGCGAAGACGTAGCCGCAGGCGCGACAGCGGAGGATGCCGGGATAGAGCGGCGCGGCGTCGGCGCGGCGTCCGCACACGATGCAGAGATCGCCGGGCGCGGTGTCGGCCGGTGCGGGCTGGTCTGGTTTGATCCGGGTGGAACTCAAAACAGTTCGGTGTCTTTGATGTAACGGGGGCGCGCTTTGGTCTCTTGGTAAATCTTGCCGATGTATTCGCCGACGATGCCGAGGAACATGATTTGGACGCCGCCGAGAAAGTAGATCGGGATGATCGTGCCCGCCCAGCCGGGCGGCGTGTGCCCCTTGATTTTGTGATACAGGTAAAAGAGCGTCATGAGCACGCTGAACAGGAAGACGAGCATTCCGGCGACCGTCACCAGACGCAAGGGGACGATGCTGAAAGACGTGATGCCGTCGAGCGCGAGCGAGGCCAGTTTCCTGAAATCGTGTTTCGACTTGCCCGCGCCGCGCCGCCTGACGGTGAACGGCACGACCTCGGATTTGTAGCCGATGTCCACGAAGATGCCGCGCAGGAACAAATTGTACTCACGGTATTCCGCGATGGCGTCGATGGCCTTGCGCGAAACGAGACGGTATTCCGAGTGGTGCTTGATGATCCGCGCGCCCATCAGCCGCATCAGGTTGTAGAAGAAACCGGAGGTCGCCTTCTTCACATAGGAATCGCCGCGCCCGCGGCGCACGCCGTAGACGATGTGCGCGCCCGCCGCGTACTTCTCCAGAAACGTCTCGATGACGGCTTCGTCCTGCTGCAAATCCGCGTCAATCGTGACGACGCAATCGGCGTGTTCTTTGACGCCGAGCAAGCCCGCCAGCAGCGCGTTTTGCGTGCCCACGTTGCGCGCGAGTTTGAGACCTTTGACGCGTGCGTCGCGCGCGTGCAGTTCTTCGACGACCGCCCACGTCGCGTCGCGGCTGCCGTCGTCGACGAAATAGACGAAACTCGCCGCGTCAACTTTCCCCGCGGCCGAGAGCTTGTGCAAAACTTCGCAGAGGCGGCGCGCCGTGTCGCCGACGACGAGCTCTTCGTTGAGACAGGGCACGACGATGGCGAGCACGGGCGCGTCCTTCTCCTGCGGGCGCGCGTTTGCCGTCGTCGTCAACAACGACTCGCCCGCCGTCGCCGTCGTCGTCGTCGTGCGCGCCGTGGGCTTCGTCGTCGTCCCGGTTTCTTTCGTCGTCGAACTCAAGAGCTTATGCCACCTCTCCACGGCGTTGCCGCGCCGCGCTCTCCATCCGGGCGATCAACTCGTCGAGAATCGGTTGAATGCTCGCGGGCGTGAAAGCCTCGCGGCGCGCGCGCCCGGCGGCGACGGCGCGGCGTCGTAAATCGTCGTCGCCACCGCGCGTGAGCAGCTTAGCGAGAGCCGCCACGGCGCGCAAATCATCTTTGCGGTCGAACATCACCCCGGCCTTGCCCAGAGTCTCCGGCACGGCCGCGCTACGGTAGGCCAGCACGGGCACGTCGAACCACATCGCCTCGACGAGAGGCACGCCGAAGCCTTCGTGTTCGCTCAGAGACCAGTATAGGTGCGCCGTGCGGTAGTAGGCCAGCAGTTCGGCGTCCGTGATTTGCCCGGTGATGAGGACATGCTCGCTCAGGCCACGCGCGGCGATGCTGCGGACGAGGCGCGTGTAATAGGGATCGGAGGCGCGCCCCGCGCCCGCGATGACGAGACGAGAATCGGCGTCGAGGCGGTGATAGTGCGCGAAGGCTTCGACGAGTTCGTCCTGCTTCTTATTCGGGGCGATGCGCCCGACGAAGAGCAGGTTAACGCGCCCGTCCTGCAAGCGATCCATGAGGGCGGCGTCGGCGCGCAAATTCCACTTCGTGGGGTCGCAGATGATCGGCAGCACGCCGGGACTCTCGAAGCCGCACGCCGCGAGTTCGGCCGCGTTGAAAGCCGAGTCGCCGGCGGAGACGGGGAAGTGCGGCGCGAGGCGCGGCAGGTGCGCGCGCCCCGTCTCAAGCATCCACGCGAAGCCGGGGCGGTAGGGCGCGTAATATTCGGCCGGGGTGACGTTGTGATAGACGAGACACTTCGCGCCCGCGTGTTGGGCGGCGAACGCGGTCAGTTCCGAGCCGATGGAATGATGATAGAGCAGCGCGTCGGCGGGGGCGACGAGCGCGGGATCGAACAAGCGCGCCTCGCCTTCCAGCCGCGCCTCGCGCCGTTTGACGAAAATCTCCGACGCGTAGCCGCGACCGCGCAGGTGGTCGCGAATATTTATCGCCTGGTTCGAGATCGCGTCGCCGTAGACGATGTCCGGGAGCAGTTGGTGAATCGCGGCGGGCGTGCGCGTCGAAGTTTGCGCCGCGCACGATCCCCGCGCCTTCAGTTCCTCTGCGCGCGGGCGAAGCAACTCTTCGTAACGCGCGATGACTTTGTCCCAATCGGCGTGTTCGGCGGCATAGGCGCGACCACGCGCGCCCGCGGCGGCGAGTTCCACGTCCGAACCGTGGGCGACGCGTGAGAAAAGTTGCGCCCACTCTTCTTCGGCCGCCGCGAGCCAACCGCCGCCCGCGCGCTCGACCGCGAGCGCGGTGGCGAGACATTCGCGGTGCGCGGCGACGGGGCGGCCGCCGTAGCTCCACGCCTCCATCAAGGCGCGCGAGAAACTTTCGTTGCGACTCGGTTGAAACAGTGCGCGGCAGGCGACGAGCAGTGCGGCTTTCGTCTCTTCGCCGACGAGGCCGAGATCAAAAATGCCGCGCTCGCGTTCGTCGTAAGAGTGCGCGCCCGCCCCGGCGAGGACGAGTTTTAGTTGCGACTCCGGCGCGCGCTCCCTGTAGCGACGGAAGGCGCGCACGAGCAGGCCGGTGTTTTTCACCTCATCCCTGCGGCCGAGATAGAGGACGAAGGGCGCGCTGTTGCCGCCGTTGTCGCGAAGTTCGGCGGGGAGCGCGCCCGCGAGTTGTTGCGGCGCGGCGGCGATCCGTTCGATGCCTTCGCCGACGACGAGGCCGCGCGGGAAGACGGACGCGCCGTAGAGCCGTGCGGCGAGTTCGCGCTCGCCGTCCGAGTTGAAGAGCACGAGCCGCGCGCGTTGAAACAACTCTTCGACGGCCGGGAGGTAAGCCGCCGGTTCGTCGTGCAGGCACGGTTGCAGGTACGCGCGCCCGGCGACGAGCGGCAACCCGCGTGTGGCCGTGGCGAACATGTAGGGGATGAAGATGAAGGCGCGATAATCGTCGCCGTGCGCGCGCAGGTGTTCGACGAGCGCGGGCGAGTTGATGTTCTCGCCCGTGAAGATTTCGGCATCGGCGTCGGAGAGCGGAGAGACGCCCGCGCGCAGATCGCGCAGCGTGAGCGCGAGCAGTTTCGCGTTGACCCGATCAAAAGCCTCCGCGTCGCGCGCGCCGACGGGGAAGCGGCGGACGCCTATGCCGTGCTCGCGCACGAGTCCCGGCGGGAGATGGTTCGTCGCCCAGTCGTCCTGAAACGAGCGGCAGCAGGTAGTTAAGACTTCCACCTCGTGGCCGCGCGCGGCCAGCCGCGTCGCGATTTGAAAGGACTGTTGTTCGGCTCCGCCTTTCAACTCCGCCCCGAACCAGGGGATGACGATGGCGAGCGGCTTCATGCTTGACCGGAAAAGTTCTCGCGCGCCGTCGCCGCTTGGAGCGACCCCAAGCGGCGCATTTCCGCGTCTAATTCCTCGCGCGCGCGTTGTTGCCTTGCGGAGAGTTGGCGCAACTCCTCGCGCAACTCTTCGAGCACGACCTGCTGCGTCTCCACGATCACGCGTTGTTCCTGAATCAAAAATTCCTGCTGCGCGTCGGCCGCGAGTTGCTGCTCGCGCCTGAGCGCGTCGGCCGCGAGTTGTTGCTCGCGGCGGAAGGCGTCGGCGAGTTGCTGTTGCGCGGTGACGGCCGCGGTCAACTCGGCGAGCGCGGCCTGCGCCTGCTCGGCCTGCGTCTGCGTCTGCGCCTGCAACTCGGCGTGGCTATTCGATAGTTCGAGGAGCGCGTCGGAGAACATCGCGAGCGTCTCGGCGATGTCGTCCCGGTGCGACGGCGCGACGGCGGGCGGCGCGGACGTGTCGCCCGCGGCCTCGTTCACGCGCGCGACTTGCGCGAGCATCCGGTTCACGTAGTCGGCGATGAGTTGCTGCTGCGCGAGCGCGTAGACCTCAAATTGTCGCTGGTGCTGCATCGACAGCGGCAACCGCACGAGCGCGCGCACGAGCCGCAACACGTAACCGATGACGGGCGTCTGACCCAGACGCCGCATCAAGGGCGACGGCAAACCCTCAACCCGCACTCGCCGCCCCGCCCCGGCGCACGCCTCCGGCGACGACAACAGGCGCTCGATGATCTCGACTTTGCCCGCGCGCCCGCCACGCAGATCGTCCAACTCGCGCGCACATTCCGCCTGAGACGGCGCGCGCCTGAGAATCGCCTTGTAGACGCTTTCGACGAAATGCCGGTCGTGATAAACCAACAACTCCGTGACGTGATATTGCGATCTGTCGTCCGCCTCAAAGTTTGTTTGCAGCACGAGCGGCTCGATGTGCGGCCCGTGCTGCGTGTGGCGAGCAGCAGCGGGCGCGGCGATGGATGACGCGGCGGTGGATGATGCGCCGGGGACGGCTGATCCGTCGGCCGAAGGTTGTGGCGTGCCGTCGGCGTCCATTAATTCGAAGGCTTCGCCGGGCAATTCGGAGACTTCGGCGGGGTGTGCCGCCGCGCCTTCAACGCCGCGCGCCTTCGACGCCGACTCGTTCGCGTTGGATTTGGTGTCGTCCACTCCGGTCATCAATTCTTCGCTCAGGCTTTCAACGCGCGTGTTTCCTCGCCCCCGCCCCCGCCCGCATGCGCGCCGCCCGTCGCGCGCGAGAAGTCCCGCCCGTCAACTTCGACGCGCCGCGTCGTGACGCGCGCGTTGAGATTTGCGATGCCCTCCATCTCCACGGAGCACGAGACGCGAAAGAAGATCGCGCCGTCGAGCCAATCGAAGGCCTCGCCGTCGGGCGTGTGCGCCGCGACCGAGACGAAATAATGTTCCTGGCCGAGCCAGCAGTCGAACGTGAAGACGGCCTCGATGATCTCGCCGCGCCGCGCCGCGCCGGGCGGCTGCCCGCGCTGCTCCGTGTTCGTCCCGTAGACGTTGATGCCGTGCCGGTTGCGAATCATAAACCCGCACACGGGCTCGGCCACGTCTTCGTGAAACAGCACGCGCAGGCGCACGGCCACCGCATCGCCCGTCTCGACGAGTTCCACTGTGCGACCCGTCGCCGCGTCAACCAACTCCGCGCCGATCACTTCCGCCCGCCCGTTCCCGTGGCGGTAAGAATACTGTAAAGGCTGCGGCGCGACCGCTCCCGCCGCATCGACGCCGACAGCGACTTCCCCCGCGCTCTCATTCTCGCGGGCAATTTGCCGACCGGGCGCGCCCGCGCCGCCACCGTCCGCGTAAGCCTCCTCGCGCGCCATGATCACGCGCTGGTAACGGTTGAGCGCTTCCATCGGCGTGCCGTCCGCGATCATCCTTCCGCCGTTCAGCAGGATCGCACGCGAGCAGAGCGCGCGCACCAGCGTCGGCTCGTGCGAGACGAAGAGGATGGTCGTCCCCGCCTCCTGCATCTGCTTGATGCGGCGCACGCAACGGTGCTGGAAGATCGTGTCGCCGACCGAGAGGGCTTCGTCCACGACGAGAATTTCCGGATCGGTGTTGACGGCGATGGCGAAGGCGAGGCGCACGTACATGCCGCTCGAATAGGTCTTGACGGGTTGGTGCAGGAAGTCGCCGATCTCTGCGAAGCGTTCGATCCGGTCGAGGCGGGCGTCCGTGTCGGCGCGCGAGAAACCCATCAGCGCGGCGTTCATGTAGACGTTTTCGAGGCCGGTGAATTCGAGATTGAAGCCCGCGCCCAGTTCGAGCAGCGCGGCGACGCGCCCCTCGACCTGCACGTCGCCGTGCGTCGGCGCGAGCGTGCCCGTGATGATCTGCAAGAGCGTGGACTTGCCGCTGCCGTTCGGCCCGACGATGCCGACGGTCGTGCCGCGCTCGATCTCGAAACTGATTTCGCGCAGCGCCCAGAACTCTCGATGCCGCTTCAACCACCCGCGCGTCAGCGTCTCTTTCAAGCGGTCGCTCGGATGATCGTAGATGCGATACTGCTTCGCCACCCCTTCGACGCGCAATGCCGTGCTCATAACTGCAAACCCTAATGCAAACGGTGGCGGGTGACAAGAGAAGAACGTAAATCGTGAATCGTGAATAGAAGAAGCCGGATTCTTTCCAGTCACGATTTACGATTCACGATTTACGTCTTTTCACGATTTACGATTCACGATTTACGTTCTTCTGACCTTACAATGGCGCGCATGATCTCGGCGCAGGATTCGCGGCGATTGGTGTGGCGGCCTTTGTGGGAGTTGCCGGGGCGGTTCGAGTTGATCCGCTCGCTGGCGCGGCGCGAGTTGGCGGCGCGTTACCGGGGGTCTGCGCTCGGCGTGGTGTGGGCGATGCTGACGCCCGCCGTGATGATCTCGATCTACACGTTCATCTTCGCGGGGATTTTCGGCGCGCGCTTCGGCGAACGCGGGACGGCGTGGGATTACGCGCTCTATCTTTTTTGCGCGCTCCTGCCGTGGACGGCTTTTCAGGATTCCTTGCAGGTCTCTTCCAACGTGATCGTCGCGCACGCGAATCTCGTCAAGCGTGTGGTCTTCCCGCTCGAAGCGTTGCCGGTCGCGCAGGTGTTGGCCGCGCTCGCGACGCAGATGTTGGGGACAATCGTGCTGCTCGTGGCCGCGCTCGTCATCCGGCACGAACTCCACCCGTCGCTCGTGTGGCTGCCCGTGCTCGTCCTGCCGCAACTCGCGTTGATGCTCGGCGCGGCGTGGCTCGTGGCGTCGCTCGGCGTCTTCCTGCGCGATACGGGTCAGGTCGTCGGCCTGCTGCTCGTCGCGTGGATGTTTCTGACGCCGATCATTTATCCCGAACAGATCGTGCCCGCGCGTTATCAAGCGTACATCAACGCCAACCCGTTTACGCCGCTCGTCAGAAACTATCGCCGCATCATCCTCGAAGGCGCGCCGCCCGACTGGGCCGGCCTCGCCTACTTCGCAGCCTTCGCCCTCGTCGTCTTCATCAGCGGCTACTGGTGGTTCGCCAAGACGCGCAAAAATTTCGCCGACGTGATTTGAGCGCGAAGCCTCTCCGGGTGTCCCTAGCGGAAGTTTTATTCCCGCGCCATCGGGATACGCTGCCGGTCAACAATGCTCACGGCCGTTCCCATCAGCCACCAGAGGACGAGCGCGACTTCCGCGTCGCCGAAGTTGTAGTTGACGAGCGAACTGGCGAAGAAGCCCGCGAGCGCGCCGGACGCTCCGAGCAGGAAGCCGTGCGCGGCCGGACGGTCGGGCGCGGCGCGAAGTTGTCGTTCGCCGCGCGAGAGCATGAGCCAGAAGGCGGCGAGCAGCCACAGCCATAAGAGGAGCGCGGGCAGGCCGCGGTCGAAGGCGAGTTGGATGGGCGTCGAGTGCGTGTGAATTTTGATCCGGCCGGGAAAGCCCCACTCCGTCCAGTGTTCTTTGACGGCGTCCATGCCGTGGCCGAAGAAGGGGCGCGAGGGGATGCGCGCGACGGCGACGCGTGCGACGGCGAGACGCAGGCGCGAACTTTCGTCCTGCAAACGCAGCGCGCCTTCCGCGCGCGTGCGCGACACGGCGAACGCGCCGAGCGCGAGCGCGACGACGACCACCGCCGAGACGACGAGGCGTGCGCGGCCGTGCGATGCGCGCCACGCCACCACCGACGCGCCGACGGCGAAGGCGACGAGCACGGTGCGCATCGCCGTGAGCGCGATACCTGCGGCGAGAATGACGAACGCCGCGGACAGGAGCGCGAGGCGGAGGCGCGGGAGAGGACGCGTCGGGCGGCGTCTCTGCCAGTAGGCGAGCGCGAAGCCGAGCGAGAGTTGGGCGAGGATTTGCAACGTCTCGGCGAAAGTCTGGTAATGGCGCGTCCAACCCGAGGCGCGGAAGCGGTGCGCGCGGCGCGTGCCCCGCAGGCCGGAGGGCGAGGCGCGCGCTTTCAACTCGTCGGACACACCTTCGGCCGCAACGCGCTCGACCTGTTCGCCACGCGAAAACAGACTCAACTTGAGCGGTTCACCAGTCGGCGCGTTCTTAATCAGTTGATCTATCTCCGACACGGAATTGACCCGGCGATTGTTGACGCGCCACACGGAATCGCCCGCCGCGACGCCGAGCGACGGGTCGCGCCGCAAGGGGCTGTCCGGCGCGACCTCTTCGACGACGACGCCGCGCCCGCGCACTACCTCGAACGCGCTCCAGAGCGCGCCCGCCGCGCCCGACGCGATCATCAAAGCGGCGACCGACGTTGCGGCGGCGCGGCGCATCCCGACGAGGGTGCGGACGAGATAGAAGATGAGAAACGCGCTGACCGAAATGAGTTTCAGCAGGCTGATGCGCGGTTCGGCGGAGACGAGTGCGGAGAGGACGCTCCACGCGTAGAAGAGCCAGAGGGGCAGGTCGAGCGGCGTGCGGCGAAAGTTTGCGGGGCTAAAGTTTGTGCGGCGAGAATTTGTACGGCGCGCGATGAGGGTGCGGGCGAGCCAGCCGAGGATGGAGATGGAGAGCGCGACCCACGCGCCCGCAATCGAGTGGGGGGCGAAGACGGCGTAGAGCAACAGGCCGCCGAAGGCCGTCGCTTCGGCGATGCGTAGCGCGTGCGAACGATTGGCCGGAGCGTGGCCGGTGTCCGCGTCCGCGTTCGTGTCGGTGGCGGGATCGTGTTGGCGCAATTGAATCAAGTCGTCCGCGAGTTTAAAATGAGACTGAAAGCGCGCGTCAAGTTGGCCGGAACGGCCGCGCGTGCGTCGCCGGAAGACGCGTTTGATCGCGGATCGAATTGCCCGGCGACGCTTCGGAAAGGCGGCGTTGACACTCGTTGTCGGCGCATGTTAGCGTAAAATCTGCCCGCCACCGACTGAAGTGTGCGAGCCGGGTGCGAGACGGTATGAGCGCGGTATTGGCACTTTAGGGCAGCCCCCCACCACTTACGCGCGACGCGGACACGAACAGTTTCCCGATGGGATTCGATAAAGCAAAGGCCATCAGTGCGGCTGAGAAGTACCTTGCGCAAGGCAAGATTCCATCGGCCATCACGGAGTATTGCCGCATCGTCGAGCGCGATCCGAACGATCAGAGCGCGCTCAACACGCTCGGCGATCTCTACGTGCGCGTCAACAAGCGGCAGGACGCCATCGAGTGCTTCCAGCGCGTCGCCGACCATTATCGCGAACAAGGCTTCACGCTCAAAGCCATCGCCATCTACAAAAAGATTTCCCGCCTCGACCCGTCGCTGCCCGTAGTCGCCCAACGCCTCGCCGTGCTCTACGAACAGCAGGGGCATTTCGTCGAAGCGCGCGAGCAGTATCTCGCCATCGCCGACACGTTCGCGCGCGCCGGGAAGATGCGCGAGTCGCTCGACGCCCTGAAGCGCAGCGCCGACCTCGAACCGAACAACGTCGAGATTCGCCTCCGCCTCGGCGAGGGATTCCTTCGCGAAGGCTTGCGCGAAGAGGCCGCCGAAGCTTTCACCGAGGCGGGCGAGCGTCTGCTGGCGCGCGACGCCGACGCGCGCGCCCTCAAGGCTTACGCGCAGGCCTACGACATCCAGCCGCACAACCACGCGGTCTTGCACGGGCTGGTCGCCGTGCATACCAAACTCGGCGCGCCCGACGAAGCGGCGGCCGTGCTCGAACAGGCCGTGGCCGACAAGCCGCAGGACGTTGAGTTGCGCGCGATGCTTTCGCGCGCCTACCTCGACGCCGAAGACGCGACGGCGGCCGAGCGCGCCACCATCAGTCTCATCGAACTCGAAGCGTCGAACTTCCCGCAGCTTTTCGAAGTGGCGCGGCTCTACCTGCAACGCGGCGACGCGAACGCCGCCGTGGGCGTGCTGGCGCGCGCCACCGAGCCCGCCCTCGCCAAGCGACAGGAACAGACGCTCCTCGGACTCTTGAACGACGCGCTCGCGCGCGACCCCGAACAGATCGAAGCCCTCCGCCTGCTCCTGCGCATCTACACCTGGCAGCGCGACGACGACCACATGCGCGTCACGCTCGAACGACTTGCCGAGGCGGCGCAGACGCACAACCTCGTCGGCGAGGAGCGGCGCGCGCTCGAACACCTCGTCCGCCTCGTGCCCTTCGATCAGAGTTATCACGAACGCTTGAGCGAACTCGGCGAAGCCCCAGAAGGCGAGGACGACGAAGCGACCGCGACGTGGTACGAGCCGCCCGTCGAAGCACAGACGCACGCGCCGCCCGCCGCGCCGCCCGTCGGGACGTTCGACACGACCGATGCCCCGGTTTTCGACGACCTGATCGAGCGCGGCGGCGATGTCTTCGCGGCCGAAGAAGCGTCGCCCGCAAGCGTCGCGTCGTCAGGCGGCGGCGAGGCGGTCGAGTTTGAATGGAACTCCGTCGCCATGCCGGAGGCGGAAGAGTCGAAAGCGGAAAATGCCGCTACCGCCGTCACCATTGATCCCAACTCGTCGTTCGCCGATCTCAACGAAGATTTGAACGACATGACGGCGAAGTCGTCCGGCGCGCGCGGGGCGACGTTCGGCGCGGTCGATCTCAACGCGGGCGGCGCGTTTGACGACGCCGCGCTCGCCCCCGAAAAGGAGACGGGCGACGGGCGCGTGCGAATGCTGCTCGCGCAGGAACTCGAAAGCGTGGACTACTACATCGCCCAGGGGTATTCCGACATCGCGCGCGACACGCTCGACATGCTCGAACGCCAGTACGGCGCGAACGAAGAGATCACACGCCGCCGTCAACGACTCGCGCCGGGTGAGGAGGACAGCTTCGCAATGCCTTCCGTCGCGGCGGAGGCGATGCCCGGCGCGGAGAGCGTCCCCGCGGAGTTTGAGACGTTCGCGCAGTTCGAGAGTTTCGCGCCGCTCGAAGAGACGGTCGCGGAAGATGTCGAGATCAGCAGGCAGTTGTTCGTCGCCCCGGAGGAAGAGCAAGCGACCGTCGTCGAGGCGAAGCCCGCGCCGGTCATCGAGGCGAAGCCCGTTGCGCCGCCGCCGCCGCCGCCGCCGCCGCCGCCGCAGACGCAGCAGCCGGGTCTCCATCCCGATCTGGCGGACATGTTCGACGAGTTTCGCGACGAGGTGGAAGCGGGCGAGCCGGCGTCGGCCGAGGATTACGAGACGCATTACAACACCGCGCTCGCCTATCGCGAGATGGGGCTGGTGGATCAGGCGGTCGAGGAATTGCAGGCGGCCATCGCGCTCGCCGCGCCGCAGGACGGCACGCCGCGTTACCTCCAATGCTGCAACCTGCTCGGCCACTGCTTCATGCAAAAAGACATGCCGCGCCCCGCCGCGATGTGGTTCAAGAAGGGTTTGGACGCGCCCGGCCACACCGAAGACGAGTATCAGGCTCTGCGCTACGAACTCGGCGCGGCCTACGAGCAGATGGGCGACCTCGAACGCGCCATCGAAGTCTTCTCCGAAGTTTACGGCACCGATGTCAACTACCGGGGCGTCGCCGCACGGCTGCGCGACCTGCAAACGATAAGAAAGTAAATCGTGAATCGTCAATCGTGAATAGAAAGAACAGGTCTTCTCTCTTCACGATTGACGATTCACGATTCACGATTTATGTCCGCCAGATTAACCGTCATCTTCTACATCATCCTGTGCCTCGAAGCGGGCATCGTGCTGACGTTTCTGCCGTGGATTCACCCGTTCGGGTTGAGCGACTGGGGCGACAACTTTTTCCTCGTCTACGCGGTGCAGAAGACGGGGTTGTACGGCTTGCAACAGACCATCGCCTCCGGCTGGGTGCGCGGCGCCGTGACCGGCCTCGGCCTCGTCAACTTCGCCCTCGCCTTCTGGGAGATCGCACACTTCCGTCGCACCATCAACGCGCTCGACGGCCGAGTTGCCGCCGCCCCGGCGGCGGCGACCGCGCCCCCTTCATCACATGCCGCTCGACCTGACCAATCCGATCACTTATCTGATCACTGACGGGCGCACGACCCGCGAGACCACTTCGTCGAGCGCGGAGTTCACGCGCCTGTTCGCCCTCGTCGGCGCGTGCGTCCTGGCGCGCGTCTCGCTCGTCCAACTGCGCGAGAAACAGATGCGCCCGCGCGTGCTCTACGAACTGACGCGCCGCGCCGCCGACCTGACGCGCGGCAGCCGGACGCGTCTCCTCGTCAACGACCGCGCCGACATCGCGCTGGCCGCCGGAGCCGACGGCGTGCATCTCACCGCGCGCTCGCTCGACCCGCTGGTCGTCCGCGACATCTCCCCGCGCGGTTTTCTCATCGGCGTCTCCACTCACTCGCTCGCAGAGGCGCGCGCCGCGAGCGCGAGCGACGCGGACTTCGCCGTCTTCGGCCCCGTCTTCGACACGCCCTCCAAACACGCTTACGGCGCGCCGCCCGGCCTCGCAGCCCTGCGCGAGGCGACGCACGCCGTCGCGCCCTTCCCCATCCTCGCGCTCGGCGGCATCACGCGCGCGAACCTCCCGCAGGTCGTGGCGGCGGGCGCGCGCGGCGTCGCCGCCATCCGACTCTTCGCGGACGAGAGCGAACTCGATGCGGTCGTCGAAGAGTTGAGAGAAAGTTGCGGGGAATAAGATGCAAACGACGGACGACATGCCGGTCGCGCTGACCATCGCGGGCTTCGATCCTTCGGGCGGGGCGGGCGTCGTGGCCGACATTAAAACTTTCACGGCCTTCGGCTGCTTCGCCACGGCCGCCGTCACGTCGCTGACGTTTCAGAACACGACCGGCGTCTTCGGCGCGACGCACCAGACGGCCGGAGACGTGCGCGCGCAGGTGTTGCCCGTCATCGAAGATTTTCGCGTCGCGGGCGTGAAGACGGGCATGCTCCCGACGCGCGAAGTGATCTCGGAAGTCGCGCGCCTGCTCCGCGAGACGCCGTTGCGCGAGATCGGCGCGATCATCGACCCGGTCGTGCGCTCCACCTCCGGCTTCGATCTGATCGACGACGCCGCGCTCGCCGCACTGAAGTCGGAACTGCTGCCGCTGGCGCGCCTCGTCACGCCCAACCTCCCCGAAGCCGAGCGCATCACCGGACTCGAAATCAAAACGGAAGCGGACATGCGCCGCGCCGCCGCGCTCATGCGCGAGATGGGCGCGCGCGCCGTGCTCGTCAAGGGCGGACACCTGACGGGCGACGCCGTCGATTTGCTCGACGACGAAGGCCGAGTCGAACTCTTCCGCGCGCCGCGCATCGAAACGGACGCCACGCACGGCACGGGCTGCACGCTCGCCGCCGCCATCACCGCCTGCCGCGCGCGCGGGATGAACTTGACGCACGCGGTCGGCGCGGCCAAAAGCTTCGTGACCGAGGCCATTCGCCGCTCGCCGCAACTGGGGCGCGGCTTCAGCCCCGTCAATCACAACTTGCGCGTGCGGTTTGACGCGCGGGGCGGGATCGAGATAGACGAGCACGACTGAGTACGGAGAGAATAAATGTAGGGGCGGGGCTTGTCCCTGCCCGTTGCCAACGATGAACAAGGCAACGGGCAGGGACAAGCCC
>JAIVJZ010000045.1:963-93537 GCA_020199775.1 Acidobacteriota bacterium | reverse complement strand
GCAGCGGGGGGAGATTGAGCGGGAGAGCGCGGAGAATTTGGAGGGCGAGGGGGAGGGCGAGGGTGCGGGTGGGGAAGCGTTGGCGTATGTCATCTACACGTCCGGTTCCACTGGTCGCCCCAAAGGCGTGCTCGTCTCTCATCGAAATGTGACAAGGCTCTTCTCTGCAACTGAAGACTGGTTCTCCTTCAACGACAGGGACGTGTGGACGTTGTTCCACTCTTATGCTTTCGACTTCTCAGTGTGGGAAATCTGGGGCGCGCTGCTCTACGGCGGGCGTCTGGTCATTGTGCCTTACATCGTGAGTCGTTCGCCCGACGACTTTCATCGCTTGTTAAGCAAAGAGCGTGTCACGGTACTCAACCAGACGCCGTCCGCCTTTCACCAACTCAGCGCGGCGCAGGAAGACCTGAGTCATCAACATCCGCTGGCTTTGCGACTGGTCATTTTCGGAGGCGAGGCGCTTGAGCTATCAAGCCTCAGTTCGTGGTTCTTACGTTACGGAGACCAAAGCCCGCAACTCGTCAACATGTACGGCATCACGGAGACGACCGTCCACGTTACTTATCGCCCGTTGACCCTCAATGACCTGACGATGACAAACGGGAGCGTCATCGGCGGCCCTATCCCCGACCTCCAACTCTACATCCTCGACCGCTATATGCAGCCGGTTCCGCTCGGCATCGAAGGCGAGATTTATGTCGGCGGCGCGGGGCTGGCCGTCGGTTATCTCAAACGCCCCGCGCTGACGGCGGAGCGGTTCGTGCCGCACCCGTTCGGCCAACAAGCGGGAGCACGCCTATACCGTACCGGAGACCTCGCGCGGCGTCTGGCGAACGGCGATATTGAGTATCTCGGACGCATTGACCGGCAGGTGAAGGTGCGTGGCTTCCGTATCGAACTCGGAGAGATCGAGGCGGCGTTGACACGCCATCCGAGAGTTAAAGACGCGGTCGTCGTGGCACGCCCTGCGGGCAGCGAGAAGAGTCTCATCGCCTATGTCGTCGCCGGCGCGGACGGCCACCACACGGATGGACGTTTGGAGGAATGGGAAGACAAGCACGTCCGGCAATGGCAATCGCTCTATGATGAGACGTATAGCCAGCCGCCGCCGGAGCAGATTGACGACCCGACCTTCAACATCGTCGGGTGGAACAGCAGCTACACGGGCGAACCTATCCCGGCGGAAGAGATGCAGGTTTGGCGGAGTTCGACCGTCGAACAGATTCTCTCACTTCGACCCGCACGCGTGCTGGAAATCGGATGTGGAACAGGATTGCTGCTGCTGCGCATTGCCCCGCACGCGACACAGTACAGAGGCACAGACATCTCGCAGGTTTCGCTCAGATATGTCCGGCAGCAGTTGGACATCCGCCCGGAGTTGTCACACGTCGAACTCTCGCAGCAAATGGCCGACGATTTCGCGGGCATCGCGGAAGAGTCGTTCGACGCCGTGATTCTGAACTCCGTGATTCAGTATTTCCCGGACATCGAATATCTCGTGCGCGTACTTAAGGAAGCGGTGCGGGCTATCGCTCCGGGCGGCTTCATCTTTCTCGGAGACGTGCGAAATCTCCGTCTTCTGAAAGCTTTTCACGCCTCGGTCGAACTTTATCAGGCGACCGCTTCGACCAGCACGGACGAGTTGTGGCAACGCGTCCAGAGGCGTGCGGCGCACGAGGAGGAACTGCTCATCGACCCGGCGTTCTTCACTGTGCTCAAGGAGCACTTGCCGGAGATTGGCGAGGTGGAAATCCGGCTCAAACGCGGTCGCCGACAGAACGAGCTGAACCGCTTTCGCTATGACGCGGTTTTGCACGTCAAGAGCGCAAGGCCGCGCGTCGTTGATGCTCCGTGTCTGGATTGGCAGCGTGAAGAGTTGACGCTGGAAGTGTTGCGCCGTTACGCGCAGGAGAAAGAACCGGAGGCGTTGGTCGTCAAGCACGTCCCGAACGAACGTCTGCTGGCGGACACGCGCGCCGTCGAGTTGTTGGCGACTGCCGGTGCGCCGCGCAGCGTCGGTCAGTTGCGCGCAGAGACACAGGAATTTCAACGTGCCGGTGTCGCTCCTGAGGATGTGTGGGCGTTGAGTGATAGTTTGCCATATGAGGTTGAACTCAGATGGTCGGAGACGCCTGCCGGAGACAGTTTCGACGTGATACTGCAACGACGCGGCGAGACTGCGACTCAACCTGCGCGAGCGGTCTTCCCGTGCCTGACGAAGGATGCGCCCCGGCTCAAGTCCTTCACCGCATACGCGAACAATCCACTGCGCGCCATGCTCGGCCAAGAGCTTGTGCCCCAATTGCGCGATAGCCTGTTACAGCAGTTACCCGATTACATGGTGCCCTCCGCTTTTGTGACGCTGGAAGCGCTTCCGCTGACGCCGCAGGGTAAAATTGATCGCGGCGCGTTACCCGACCCCGACTTTGGACGCCCCAGGCGCGACGACAACTTCGCCGCTCCTCAAGATGAGGTGGCACGCCGGTTGACGGAAATCTGGGAGAAGGTTTTTGGCATTCAACCTATCGGCGTGCGGGACAACTTTTTCGATTTAGGCGGGCACTCGCTGCTCGCCGTGCGCCTCTTCAAGCAGATTGAGAAGACGCTCGGAAAGACCCTGCCGCTGGCGACCCTCTTTCAAGCTCCGACCATCGAGCAACTGGCCGACGTGCTACGCCGTCAAGCGTGGTCTGCTTCGTGGTCGTCGCTGGTGCCGATTCAAACGCAAGGCTCTCTGCGCCCTTTTTACTTAATCAGTGGCGGCGGCGGCAACGTCCTCACACACAGCACGCTCGCTCCTTACCTCGGCACTGACTTTCCCTTCTACGGCCTACAGTCGCTGGGTTTAGACGGAAAGCAGGAGCCTTTGACACGCCTTGAAGAAATTGCCGCGCGTTTCATCAAAGAGATACGCGCCTTTCAACCTGAGGGGCCTTATTTCCTCGGCGGCTTTTCCTTCGGCGGCAAAGTCGCTTTCGAGATGGCGCAGCAACTTCACGCGCAGGATCAGAAGGTGGGACTTCTGGCGATGTTGGATGCGACGCCTCCGGGGCGCAGCCCTCATCTGCCGCGACGCACGCGGTTTCGGACGGTCATCTATTTTCTTATCGGACAAATCGACATCCACAGTTACAACATGATGCGGCTTGGGTTGCGCGGCTACGTCACAGAAACCGCGCGGAACATCAGGAAGCGAGTTCGCGGCTTCGTCGCCAAGTTCTATCCGAACGCCCTCGACCCGATGTCGCGCACCTTGCAGAAGGTTTGGGATGCCAACTTACAGGCGCTCGAAGGCTATGAACCCGAAATCTATCCGGGGCGCATTACGCTGTTCGCCGCAAGTAGGACGTTTATAGCTTATGAAGACACACGCCTCGCGTGGAGCGATCTAGCTGCCGACGGGTTAGAAGTACATCTCGTGCCGGGTGAGCATCTAAGCATGCGCGAAGAGCCGAACGTCAGTGTTTTGGCGGGAAAACTGAGAGACTGCATCCTCAAAGCGCAGTTGCATGAGCCGCCCGAAGCCACCGACGCGGCGGTGCGCTGCAAGGACGCGCCGGAGACCGGCTTAGCAGAGGACGGTTCGATATTTCAGCGGCAGGCATCAGAGGCGCACAAGTTACGCCGTGAGGGCAGGCAATGTTAGCTACATGAAGACGCGTCGCACTTCCCTGCCCTCGTCAATTCGATGAGGCGAATTGATGGCCTCCATACAGTTGTTTCTACCGCACGGTTATCGGTCTAACTGGCTTGACTCTTTTGTTCTTATGTAAAAGAATCAACCTAACTTCGCTTCCCGGTAACCTCTACTAATCATAATTGTTCGGCGATGGCAGGAGTTAATACTATGCAGCCCGGTAGACAAGAAGACGTGTTGCTTAAGACGAGCATCTTTGTGAATGCGACAGAGTCCGAATTGATTAACGACTTGACTAATCGCTTCTATGATCCCGACCCTAACGACATCGCCTTGCTCAAGCAACTGGAGCGGACGCCTGCTACCTTCGCCGCCCTCAGCGCAGCCCATCCCGACCCTTCTTTTATCTCACGCCTCCAGCATCTCATTGACGAACGACTATTAGTTCCTGCCACACTCGACGAGACGGGCGAGTTTATACCGCACCGTATCGACATCGAGACATGCCGTCAATGCAATGCCCGGTGTCAATTCTGCCCGCAGAGCATTTCGCCCAAATCGCCGGATGTGATGCCTCGCGAGTTGTTCGATTTTATCTTGTCTGCCCTTGATGGAGCTTCGCCGGAGTGGGTGGCGCTCAACCATTATGGCGAGCCATTGCTCGACCCGTTTTTTCGGGCGCGGGTAGATGCCCTGCGTGCGCGGCAGTTTCCCCTGAATCTGTTCACCAATGGCAGCTTGATGAAGGACACGCTCTGTGACTTTCTATGTCAAGGTGGGCTGCACGGCATCGTCTTCAACTTCCCTTCGCTGGATGTGGCGGAATGGTGTGAGTTGATGCAGTTGAAAGAACGCTTCTACTGGAACGCACGTCGCGCTCTTGAGCGCATGCTCTCTGTGAGTGAGACGATGCCTAACGGAGTGACCATTTCGGTCAACGCTACCACGAATAACTATGTTGCGCGGATAGAACGATTGCGCCAGCACTTTGGGCAATTTGGCCCGGTGAAGATTCAATGGGAAAACTCGAACGCACGCGCCGGGGCAATTGAAAACAGACTTGTGCATATCGAGTCACCGAGGACGGAGAAATATTTTGCCGGATGTGAGCGAGTGGTCGGACATCTACACATCTCTTGGGAAGGCAAGGTGTATCTGTGTTGTCAGGACTATGACCAAAAAGTGGTGCTCGGCGACATTCGGGAAGCAAGTTTCGGAGAGATTATGAGCACCGGTTTGGCGCGGCGTTTGCGCTCTGAAATATTCGGTTTAACTGCGATGAGCGGCAATCTCATTTGTATGCAGTGTAACAAACTACGCATCGAGAAGTTTCCAGGGTAGTGTTCTATGAAAGGGGCGAGTCAAGAAAAAACTTCTCCCAAGCCGGCGATCAAGAGTATTTCTTCGACCGCCAGCCCTCAACTTACCCGCAAGCCACGCTGGCTTGACTCAGTGGTTGCCCTGTTCGCCGATACTCGTCAGGGTCGTCGCTCGGGTCTGTTCTGATTCAAGCATGACGGCCACTCCCTCAAGAGTTGACCAGTGTTCTATCTGAGACTTTAGCGGCGTGCGCCAAGCCTACGGCTTTTTGTGGTCATCCGAGGTGGCATAGCGTTGCAACAGGAACTTGCCCGACGAGCGACTCATCAGCAGCTCACACTACCCGAAGATACTCAACCTCGAACCTTTGCTTGAACAGACCTTCTGCTCCGCCCCCACTGAGGGCACTTGTTGTCGCTTCTGCATAGTTTGGAGCAAAGTCTTCAACTCCTCAGCCTCAAGGTCTGGTTGCCGGGTTGGATTGCTGATCACTCGCCAGCCGTTGGGGTTGATACGCTCCGTCAAATGGTCAAGAAGGTTTTCCGATTCATCAGCGATAGCCATTGAAGACCTCTTTCATGCCCGGGGCAGTACCTGTCAGTTCTCTTCTTTCCTGAGTCGTTCGTGTTTACACCGAGCCACCCCGCCCTCTGCTCCCTGCGGATAATAAAAACCGGTGCCGCTGCAATCGGGACATTGGCTCGTATCAAGATTCGCAGACGGTTCGACAGTACTCTCAGGATGGAGAAACCTTTCAATCAGCAAATCCGCCTCGCCGGTGCGATGAATGGTTGTCGCGTAGCCACCAGGGTTGTTAATCCCCTGACCCGTCGATTGCAGATGCTTGGCGTACCTTCTGCATTCTTCAATTGTGAACTTAGAACCTACACGCACACCTGCTTGTGTGTGTGTATTGTCTTTCAGATCCTTATTCTTATCTTTATTGGTAGTATCTCTCACTATACCGCCTTGCGTTTCTGTAGTACCTCTCACTATAGTTTTGTCGTTATTTACTATACCGTCAGATACTATAGTGTCTCGCGGTAAGGTGATGCCCGGTAAAACTCTATATCTTTTTCCATCCTTACTTCCCTTCTTTGTCTCACCTAAATCGACTATTAGCCCTTTCTCGGTGAGGACAGCTACACTTTTCTGGACGGTTGTTTTAGACATTACGCAAGATTTAGCCAATGTGCCTAACCCTACTTCACATTCCAACGACTTCCATCCGTGAGAGAGTCTAATCATTCTTTGGAGAACGGCCTGCGCGAACGGATCGAGTTTAAGGTCAGGGATTATTCTATCTGAGAGATCATTGAAGAATTGAAAATAACCCTTACCAGCCTCTACCCTTACGTATTCAGATGATTTATTAGTGACTATAGTGTCTCTTGCTATAGTGCGGCGTGGTCTAGTGGATTGCGGTATGCTAGCTGGCGGTACAGTGGTGTTCTGTAGGATATGTGTAGGTATAGTGTCGGATAGTATAGTGTTATCCGGTATGGTGGCGAGCAGTGCGACATTTCCCTCGGAATCAGCCTCTTCCTTTTCTCTTTTTATCTTGGCGGCCCTTAAAAGCTCGGCCATAGTTAGGATTTTCTTTTCGCTACTCATCGCCGTTTTCTTCTCTTAATTGCAATTCACGGAAAGCTGAGTCGGTGAGGTCAGGCGTTACAGTTTTCATCCCCGCAAGTTGTGCCAGTTCATAAGCGATAGTGCATAGTCGAAGGACTTCACGAGGGATACCACCAGACAATTCGTAAATTCTATTAGCAGATTCCGCAGGGAAGGGATTCGAAATTTTGCCGTGTTTGCACCTAAAAGCTATTACTTCCTGAACTTCCGTGGGAGAAAGCGGACTCAAAATCGTCGGCATTGTAAGGCGTGTATATAAAGGTTTCTGCTTATCAGAAACCAATCTGTCTCTGAGTTCCAACTGGCCGGCGAGGACAATTTGAATTAGCTTAGCTTCGTCAGTCTCGAAATTCAGTAGTGCCCGAACCATTTCCAGCATTTTATGGTCGAGTTTTTGGGCTTCGTCTATGAATAAAATTACGACCCGATCTGCAATAAATTGCTCACCCAGCCAAGTCTCTAATTCACGTAAATGTCATTACGCGAAATGCTATAAGGAAGGCTGTGAAACGCCTTAAACCTCTGAGGGTTTTGTAATTAGACTGTCGTGCTGGCAACGAGCGACGCCTTTCTCTGTCCCGTTCGGGTACCACCATCCCGTGTTATTGCAATCCGGGCAGGTTTGTCCTTCGGGGATGACATTCGTCGTGCGTGGTTGATCCGGCAATTCCTTACCCTCGGCCTGCGCCTGCTTCTTGTCCAGCTTCCAGAGCCTTCGGCGCAGATGTTCGGCGAGGAAAGAGGGTACAGATGAAACTGTGGTGCGCCCGGCGGCGATTCGGAGTTCGGTTAATAAGACCTGGGCAAGTTCTCTGTAGCGCTCTCGCTCAGCCGGCGTCGGTTCTTTGCCGGTCAATTCTTTGACGACAGTTTTGAACTCCGTGAGGAATCCGGCGAACGCCTCATCATCAGCTCCGGGTCTTAGATCATTTGATGATGAACTGCTTTCAGAAACCTCAGAACTGCCAATATCCTTTCTCTCTTTATATAGTCCTGTAATTTCTACAGGAGTTACTCCTGTAATTTCTACCCCAGTACTACTGTAATTATTGGTATCTCCATCTGGTACACCAGTTACAGGTGTCTCTACAGTAGTACCTACAGTAGTATCTACGGGACTCGTGATTTGCTTGGTCTGCGGGTCAATTTCAATACCTGCCAGCTTACGACGCCTGACGATATCCTTAGGCTCATAGACGCGATAACGTGGCCCTTGAGGGAAATACGCGCCATGCGAAACCACCTCAAGGGAGAGCTTTCGACAGAGACCTCGCACGGCCATCCTCACGGTCTTGTCAGAACGGATTCCGGTCTTCTTGCAAAGCTCGCTCGGTCCATAATGTCGTTCGCGGATTCCCTTACTAATAGTCTCCCGATACATGACAGAATAGATACGCTGCTCAGACGCAGTGTGTGTGGCATCGAGATATTGAGCCTGATTAGTGGGTTTGGAGATTACAGGAGTATCTACAGTAGTCTCTATAGGAGTATCTACAGTAGTAACTACAGGAGTAATTAACGATTTTATGAGAGATGACTCAGCCGGTTTGGACTCAGATTCGGTGTGTTTCCCGGCTTCGAGCGCTTCTTCCCTCTGTTTTCTGAGGAGTGCAGCGAGCGGGTCTTTGGTAACAGGCTTCGACATAACTCTCAATCCGCAAGCGAGACTGAATGCTCCGCGATGTTGATGTACTCGACGGGTATAGAAGTTTGTTTGTGCGCGAGCATCAGGTCATAAGCGAAAGCTGAAAGACGTAGAACAGCACGGGGAACGCCCGCAGAAACCATGTACAACTGCTCTAATGTAGCCGCAGGAAAAGGATTTGGTATCTTCACAGCCTTGCACCGGTGCGAGAGCATCTCAGCCATCTCGATGGGTGTCAGCGTGCCCAAAACGGACGATGGCATGAGGCGGCTGCGGAGTGCCTTCTGCTGGTCGCTAAAAAGCCTGTCGCGCAGTTCCAACTGTCCTGAGAGGACGATCTGGATGAGCTTTTCCTCTCCGGTCTCATAATTGAGCAGAGTGCGGACGACCTCCAGCATCTTGTGTGTGAGTTTTTGCGCCTCGTCGATGAACCAGACAACGTTGTAACCGGCCGCATACTGTTCGACGAGCCAGGCATTAAGTTCTTCCTGATGCGCGAGGATCGAGCGGCGTTTGGGCAGACCGACGTTACCGCAAAGCGACTGCATCATCGCAAATTCACTGGCAAAACTCGGTGTGGGAGTCATGAGAGATATCACATCGTCGCGCGCGTCGTATTCGGCGTGCAGATATCGCACGAGCGTGGATTTTCCCAGTCCGTTATCGCCCAGTAGCACCGTTAAACCCTGTCGCCGGTTGATTGTGAAACGAACTTTGAAAAGCACTGCTTCGATGGCATCTGTAACGTAGAGGGTGAGTGGGTTTGGGCTGACTGAAAAAGGCGAGATATCTTTCATAATGCGCCTTATATCATGTTACGCTCAAGAATTAAAGCTAATTTTGAGGCAGGAAAGGGAATTAAGGCCTCCCACAGTTCTCATGGAGGAACTCGAACTGATTTGGCTGATGGGCTAGGAACTGCTTATCTTCATCTTGGACGCGAGGTAATAATGCTCAGTACTTATATGAGAACTTCCGCCGTCTCATCTCGGAGTACACGGCACACTTTTGATTAACCAATAGCTAATGGACTATATGAGGCTTAAATTCAGGAGATATGCGAAAGTGACGGTTGGCGAGTCTGGAGATTATAAAGGCAGTTCGACTATTAGATTAGATCACTCCTCGGCCTCGGACGCCTCCCAAGTGAGAGTAAGTTCCTCAATAGCTCGGTGGACGCTCACCCGCTGCGAGATGATAATCACTCCCGGGCACGCACGCCTTCCGATGAAATCGGCGAAGTGGCGGGGCATTGTGCGGCGGTCGTGCGTGACGAGAATTCTGTTCTCGTCAGCCGCACGGGCCAGTACCTCGGGGTCGGCCATTCCCCTCAGTTCAGCTTCTTCAGTCGTCTGAAAATCTATGTTTGGGTTCAGCCGGAGTATACCTGAGACGATCTCTTCGTTGAGATCGGCATCAGCCTGAAAGCGTATCCTCACTGGCGGGTGGCCTCGTGGTCTCGCCGAGCACTCTCCAAACGCTCAAGAAGCTCAGGCTTGGTGGAGCGTGTCCGGGCATTAATCTCTTTAGTTTGGGTCTCGAACTCCCGCTCCGATTCTTCGAGATAGGCATCCACCTCAGGCTCGTGCGCCAGGTAAAAGGCAATCGCGCCGTAGACCTCTTCAAGAGTCAGGACCGGGAATGAGCGCCTGATGGTCTCGGGCGAGGCGCCGCGCCTGAAAGCGTAGACAAGCGAGTCAAGCGAGACGCGCGTGCCCGCCACCCAATAGCCCCCATCACGCTGTTCGACGTATGTTTTCTCCACCGGCATTATTCCTCTGCCTCCGGTCGGTAATATTACCCTTACTGGGAGATAATTATAACACCATTCCAGTCGCGACAGACTCTTATGGCTGTTGTCAAAGAGAGTATGGCAACAGATGCAGATACGGGCGCTGCTGATCAGCGCCGATGGTCTATCCAGAAACATCCTCCGCCGGGTCTGCTATCGGCTCTATGAAGCGGCGGCCCTGCGTCAAGTATTTTCTTTTCCATCCATCCTGACACACGTGTCCTCTAACTCAGCGAGGCTTGTCTCACCACTCTATTCGCGCTCATCCATGGTGACTTCATCAGTCACGGCGCATGATGGGGTTCGGTAGGAGGGCGGCACCATTCAATTAACGACTCTCAACTGAGGTCAGCCGAAATCACATGCTCGCCGTCCCATCTGTTCAACCTGCTGAGTGAAGACTGTGAGTGTATGTAGAGCCTTATGCTGCGGCTGCCGCCGACTCTTCATTACTCTGTCTGAGGGTCGAAGGGTCGAACTCCGTTCCATCCCGCCACATGGCATAGAGTATCCCGGCCAACTTCCTCGCTAAGGCGACGCACGCCCTAGCTCTACCGCGCCGGGCAGCGATCCTCATCGCCCAGTCGTAGAGGGCTTTGTTCTTCTCGTTCCGCCACCTCAGCAGTGCCCACGCCGCTTCGACGAGTAGAGTTCTGGCTCGGCTACCTCCCGCTTTACTAATGCGTCCTCGATATTGGCGCTCGCCTGAGCTCCGACTTTCGCAGCACCGTCCCCCGCTTTAACCCTGAGAACCGTAAGGCGAACCAAGCCCTGGTCGATCTACTCGGCAGATTCGCGGAGCAGAAGAAGGTGACGCCTGCCCGGCTCGCGCTCGCCTGGCTGCTCGCGAAGAGGCCGTGGATCGTGCCGATACCGGGTACGACGAAGCTGCATCGCCTCAAAGAGAACCTCGGGGCGACGGACGTCGAACTTACGCCGGAAGACCTCCGCGCCATAGAAAGCGCCTCCTCAGAGATCAAGGTTGAAGGGGCGCGGTATCCGGAAATACATGAACGGCTGACGGGCCGGTAGGCGACAGGCTGCGCGCTGAGACAGTATGAAGATAGGAGAGGAATATAACTCGTTCATAGGATGAGGAACGACCGGGAGGCGCAAACATTAAAGATGAAAAGAATAAGAATTCAAGTCGTAATAGCTTTTATCTTTTTACTGATAATCATCTCTAACGAGATGAACGCACAAACCACTATGAATAACAGTCAAGCTCTAAACGCAAAAGAGCAGAGCATCGTGACCATCTCCGCCTTGACTGCCACAGGCGATTTGGAAGATTTGCGAAAAGCGTTGAACGCGGGATTGGATTCAGGGCTAACCGTTAACGAAATCAAAGAGGTGCTCGTTCAAATGTATGCCTACTGCGGCTTTCCGCGCAGTCTCAACGGCATCAATACTTTCATGTCCGTGCTAGAAGATAGAAAGAAAAGAGGCATCACGGATGTAGAGGGAAAAACGGCAACGCCGATTACTGAGGGCGACAAATACGAGCGAGGCAGAAAGACGTTGGAGACGCTCACCGGACAGCCGCAATCCAGGCCCGCTAAAGGGTTCGGCGAATTTAGCCCGGCCATTGATCGCTTTCTGAAAGAGCATCTGTTCGCCGATATTTTCGATAGCGACGTTTTGAACTATCGGCAGCGCGAGATAGCTACCATTTCGGCGCTCGCTGCAATGCCGGGCGTCGAACCGCAATTGGAATCTCACCTGTCAATTGGAATGAATACCGGGCTAACGGAAGCTCAATTAAGACAGGTCTTTGATTTGATCGAAAAAAACATCAGCAAGGAGCAGGCTGAAACAGCCCGAAAAGCGCTGGCGAAAGTAACTGCCGCCAGGCAAAAAAAGCAGTAGCAGGCATTCGTCGAATTATTACGTTGAAAATAGATACGACCTCGAACCAAGGAGTGTGGATAAAGTTATGACCCGTTTCCAAAAAACATCAGTCGCCATTTTGATTTTGATAATGCTGCTTGTCAGTCACAACGTGGCTTCCGCCCAGCAGAAAGAGATGATGGTGCGTATCTCGGAGATCGAGATACATGCCGACTATCTCGAAGAGTATAAAGCCATCCTGAAAGAAGAAGCTGAAGCGTCAGTCAGGTTGGAGCCGGGCGTGATCTCCATTTTCCCGATGTATCAAAAGGAAAATGCCACGCATGTCAGGATTCTGGAAATCTACGCCAGCCGCGAAGCCTACGAGGCGCACCTCAAAACCCCGCATTTCCAAAAATATAAAACCACGACGCTGAAGATGGTCAAATCGCTGAAGCTGGTTGATATGGGGGGGATAGATGCGGAGACGATGACTAAAATATTCAAAAAGATGAAAAAAGGTAAGCGATAAACAGACTTCAGAGGGGAAAAATTATGAACATCAAACTCTTCGCCGTTACGGCACTAATGCTTTCCTTGCTTGGCGTAGCGTCCGCCCAGACGACACGTGAGGGCGCCACTTCGCAGAAGATGACCATCACGCGGAGCGGCACGCGGACGCCGAGCAAAGGGCCGGAAGCGAACTTCACCTGCAACGTGAGCGTCGAGCCTCTGTTCCCCGTAAACGCTCCGTCGCGGACATCCGGTGGTAGCGTCACGTTCGAGCCGGGCGCACGTTCCGCATGGCACACCCACCCGCTCGGGCAAACGCTGATCGTGACGGCCGGCACGGGATGGGTACAACAAGAGGGCAGCGAGAAGCAGGAGATCAGGCCAGGGGATGTCGTGTGGACACCGCCGGGCGTGAAGCACTGGCACGGCGCGACGCCGACCACGACCGTAACGCACATCGCCATTCAGGAGACTCTTAATGGTAAGAACGTCGAATGGATGGAGAAGGTCGGCGACGAGCAGTACCGCCAACCGGTCGCGAATGCCCGTGCCAATACCCGGGTCTTCGAGATCCGCACGTACACCATCGCCCAGAAGATGGATGTGTATATGCCCTTTTTCGTGAATACCACTTTGGAGCTTTTTAGGAAGTACGGGTTCGAGCCGGTCGGCTTCTGGATCCCTCAAGACCCGCCCCGATCCGAGAACACGTTGGTCTACATACTCGCTTTCCAAGACCGCGAAACGGCCAAGGCTAAATGGGATGCGTTTTTCAAAGACCCTAAATGGGTGAAGGATCGAGCTGACTTTATCGCCAAACACGGCACTATCACGTCGAAGATCGAATCCCAATTCGTCTCGCCCGTCGATTTTTCGCCGTTGAAGTAGTCCCTGCGTCGTCCGGGCGCCGACGCAAAGTTTAATCGGCGGCTCCTCCCCTAAGCTGGCTGAACTCCAGACAACGTGCGGCGGGCAGTCGTCCTTAACGGCGTGAACAGCTAATCCAATTCCACACTTGTAGGTTTACAAATCTTAGCCGTACGGGGCCCCAAGCACGCGCTCGGTTTCGCCCCGCACAAGCCGGTAACACTCGCAGGACGCCCCTTCGAGGCCGTCACGGTCGAGGATGTTAAGGTGGCCGCGCCTGTAGTCAATCAACCCCATCTCTTTGAGGGCGCCGGCGGCCTCGGTCACGCCGGCCCGCCGCACCCCCAGCATCACGGCGAGAAATTCGTGCGTGAGTTCAAGCTCGTCAGACCGCGCCCGGTCGTGCATCGCCAGCAGCCAGCGGGCCAGCCGGGCCTGTATGCCGTGGCGAATCCCGCACAACACGGCCTGGGAAGTCTGCGCCAGCAGCGCCTGCGTGTAACGCAGCAGCCCATCGTGGAGCGCCCCACACCGGTTAAACTCCAGCCTGAGCGCATCGGAGCGCACCGTGATCGCGTCGCCGGCGGTTTGCACGACGGCCCGCCAGGGCATTGAATCGCCGCCCAGGAACACGCAGACGCTCACCGCGCCTTCGTCGCCGACTACTCCCGCCTCGACTTCCGCGCCGCTTTCATCGAGGCAGATGAGAGAGACGACAGAATTGATCGGGAAATAGACCTGGTGGGGAGGTTCGCCCGGGGACTGAATGACTTGGCTGAAAAAGAGTCTGGTCCTACTCATGAAGGGCGACAGCCGCTCATATTCCTCGGGAGGCAGGGCGTCCAGAAGACGGTTGCCCGCATGAACTCGTGAGTGACTGGAATCTGACAATCTAACAGCCTCCTTTACCGAGACCATAAGAACGGCCTCCTTTGCGGATGACGGCCGGCCTGCTAATCAATAAAAAACAGCGTCGGGCGGAGCTTCGATAGCCGGTGGCGCGTCTCTTCAAGGTGAGCGCGCAGTTCGGTCATCTCCGACATCTGCATTGCCAGGGCCAAGCGCGCTTCCTCTATACCCCGCGTCAATAACAGAGCCCTCTCCTGCTGCAAGGCGAGCAGACGCCTCTGCTCCTGGCACACCAGCCGGGTCTCCATTGCCATCTGACACAGCCTCTCAAAATCCCGGCCGGCAGCCGCGAGACATTCGTCAGAGGTGATCACCGGCGACGGTAGTTCGCCGCCATGGCTCTGTGTAATCGTAAGATTTGCTGAGGACATTAGTTACCGGATACCAACTTTCGAGCCAGCAATGTCGGGTACTTTACATATAAGCGACTCTATATGTCAACTACTTTACATAAAGTACGCATGCGTACAGACGTTAACCCTTCCGCCTCGTTATTCTTGGCTCAAAAACAGCGAAGTGATTGCATTTATCGGATTAAGGTGTGGAGCCTCGTATATCTCTGTAATGATAAGTAAGGTCGGCTGGATTGGCGTCCGGGAGCTTCGCGCGTGAAATACACCTCGTCGGCGTGAAGTTACTATGGCAGTATTTGCGGCCTATAGCAGGGGAGGCCGATGAAGAGAACGATCAGCGAGCAGGAGTTCAAGAGGCTGTGCGAGGAGGTGGCGGCGCAGGCTTCCGCCATTTTACCGGGCACGCCTGAGGGCACGGGCGGAGCAGGCCCGCTCAACGAGCCGGAGAGCACCTGCCTCCTGTTCAAAGCCTTACTCGCGCGCGTATGCCGGCACTTGGAACTAGACCCGGAAGTGCAGATGGCAGAGCTGGGCGACGATGACGGCTTCGCGGTCGCTCAGACGCTAGAAGAGCACATGGAGCCGGAGTTCTTCTACTCCCGCATCATCGATAATTGTTTCAACAGGCGGAGGTAATTGTCGGCACACGGCGGGGCGAGACGAAGCGCGAGCCTGTTATGATGAGGGACTGCGCAGTTGAACTAGCCGGGGCCGGAGTCCTAAGAGGAGATGGTAGTGATGAGCGAGAATCGGCTGTTGGCCGCATTGCCTAAAGAAGAGTACGGGCGGCTGGAGCCATATCTTGAACTGGTCAGGGTGGAGTTTAAACAACTCCTGATTGAGCCCGGGGTGCCGATCCCATACGTCTGGTTCCCGCACGACTTCGTCACGTCGGACGTAGTCGAGATGGCGGACGGCTCGGCGGTCGAAGTCGGCACCATCGGAAACGAGGGGATGGCGGGCACGCCCCTCTTCCTTAGGGAGAGGACGACCACGGCCAAGGCGTTCGCCCAGGTTCCGGGGGCCGGCATGAGGATGCGGTCGGAAGACTTCATCAGAGAGGTCATCGACCGGGGCGGCCCGCTGCACGACCTGTTGCACCGCTACACGCACGCCTTCCTGAGTCAGATTTCGCAGACGGCGGCCTGCAATCGCCTCCACACTGCCGAGCGGCGGATGTGCCGCTGGATACTGATGATGCACGACCGCGTGAAGGAGGATAGGTTCCCGCTCACGCAGGAGTTCATGTCGCTGATGCTGGGGGTGACGCGCCAGAGCGTCTCGGCGACCGCCAGCGAGTTGCAAGAGGCAGGTCTCATCACGTACACGCGCGGGATGATGACGGTGCTGGAGCGGCGGGCGTTGGAGGCTTCGGCGTGCGAGTGCTACGAGAGGATACGGCAGCAGTTCGACCGCATCTTCGAAGACCCGTGGCCGGAGGGCGGGGTGGGAGGAGGCGACTAAGGTGACAAGTTTCTCAGACACCAATCGGCAGTTTCCTGATAGGGCGCGGGTTGCTACTTATCTGCCGAAGAATGAATCGGTAATTTCATTCCCCCACGACAGGACAGCCCTGCTGGTAATCGACCCGGTCAACGATTTCCTCTCCGAAGGGGGAGCCGATTGGGAGATGACCAAGAACACCGTCAGGATGAATGACGTGGTCGGCAACCTCAAGCGGGTGATCGACGGCGCACGCGACCGTGGCATCGCCGTCCTATTCGGCCCGATGGCCTACACCGAGGAGGATTACGCCGACCAACAGTTGCATCGCCGCAGCGGCATCAACCGCTACATGTTCGAGAAGAGGATGTTTCTGGCCGGCAGTTGGGGCGCGGACTTCCACCCCGAACTGCAACCGCGAGAAGGCGACACCGTGCTTCTGCCGCACAAGAGCATTGACGTGTTCGAGACCGATCTCCCTGATCACCTCGAACGGATGGGTATTACTCATCTGGTCATCAGTGGGATGACGGCCAACCTGTGCTGCGAGTCCACGGGGCGGCACGCCATGGAGAAGGGCTTCGACGTGACATTCCTCTCGGACGCCATCGGGGCGTCGAATATTCCGGCCTACGAGGCTTCGATTCGCGTGAACTACCCGCTCATCGCCAACGCGGTCATCACCGTAGAGGAATTTCTGGCCGCCGCAGATGCTTCGGGCGCAGGCAGCGTCGGCGTGCAGACGGGCGACACCGTCCGCGGCTCAGACCACGGAGAGATCGGCACGGTCGAGAGGATCGTGGGAGCGACGGAGGAGACGGAAGCTTACCTGCTCGTGCCGCGCGGGATGATCTTTAAGACTGATACTTACGTTCCGCTCGACGCGGTTGTCAGGCGTGCGGGCACGGAGGTTTTCATCAACATCCCGAAACTCTTCGTGGGTGAGATGCCCTGGGGCGAGCCGCCTTCGCGGGCAGACAGGCGGGCGAAATATGGTTCCCGTGATGCGGAGGTGGACAAGCTCTACGGCTCGCGCTCACCATCTATTCGGGAGCGAACGTCTGAAGACGGTGAGTAGGCGCTCGTAGTGACGTATGCCCGTCACCGATTCTCAAACTCCTTGTCAGCCCGCACGATGCCTTTGCTGATAGCGTGTCGTGTCAGCCCCGCCGTACTGTCAACGCCGAGTTTCTCTTTGATTTTATTGCGGTGACATTTAACAGTGGTAATACTGATGCCGAGCAGGGTGGCGATTTCTTTCCCCGACCTGCCTTCGGCGATGAGTTGCAGCACCTCGCGTTCGCGCGGTGAAAGCGTGCATGCCGGCGCGGACTGCGTACCGTCGCCTTTGAACGCTGCCCGCTGTATCTTGCGTGCGACGGTGGAGACTTCCTCGCTCAAGTGGGCATTGCGACGCGTGGCGTTTCGTACCGCATAGATGAGGTCGCTGGCCTCGCCGCTCTTGACGATATAGCCGACCGCCCCGGCGTCGAGCATTCCCTGTACGTAAGCTTCGTCTGCGAAGTTAGAGAGGGCGACGACGCGCGTCGCCGGGCTGGTAATCTTGAGGCGGCGTGTGGCCTCTATGCCGTTTAGTTCGGGCATAGATACATCAGCGATGACTACCGCAGGGCGGTAACGCTCAACGGCTTCGAGCAACTGCCGCCCGTTGCCGCACTCGGCCACCACGTCAAAGTCCGGTTCGTCACGAAGCAGTGAGGCGATGCTCTGGCGTACCAGTGCGTGGTCGTCCGCGATTACTATTCTCGTTTTCATCTTGCTCCCCTTTTGATCCCGATGCCTTGTCCTGATGTTTGAATTCTTCCGCCCCGGCCACTTCCAGCGGCACGTGGAGTTTGATCATCGTGCCTGTCTTGCCGGAGGATGAGATGTCCAGTCTGGCTCCGATAATCTCGGCGCGTTCGCGCATGCTGATTAAACCGAATCCGCCATGCGCCTTTGCATCCGACACGTCGAACCCGTCCCCGTCATCTCCGAGTGTGATGGCCGCCACGCCATCATGCACAGTCGCGCTGAGTGAGATAGAGCTGGCATTCGCATGCTTCAATACGTTAGTGACCGCCTCCTGCACAATTCGATAGATCATGCATTCCACGGCGGGCGTGAAGCGCGGAAAATCTTCGGGAACGTCCACCGAACACTGGACGTGACCGTCAGCACAGACCTCCTTGATCACACCACCCAATGCTTTGGCGAGTCCGAAGTACTCCAGCGCGGCCGGGTGCAAGGCGTGCGCAGTACGACGCAGGTCTCGTTGCGTAGCCTGCACGATTGAACGCAATTGGACGATCTCTTCGCGCGCCGAGAACCGGTCGAACTGGCCCGCGCGAAGTTGGTTTTCCAGACGTTGCAAGCGCATCGCTATCGCCATCAACGATTGACCTGCCTCGTCATGCAATTCGCGCGAAAGGTGACGGCGCTCGTCCTCCTGCGCCGTCATGAGCCGGTTCCTGACATGCGCCAGAGCCTCCTCGGCGTGTTTGCGCTCGGTGATGTCTTCAATCGTGCCTTCGTAATACAAGACCGTTTCGTCGCTTCCACGAACGACCTTGGCGCTCTCACGGACAAAGGCCAGCGAGCCGTCAGCCTTTCTCCACGCGGCTTCCAAGTCTCTGATCTCGCCCTCGCGTTCGAGGCGTTCGAGGAATTCCTGGCGCGAGTAGCCGAGCGCGTGCGTGGCTCGTTGGAGATCACAGGCGGCCAGCTCTTCGAAAGACGTGTATCGGAGTATCCGCAACACCGCCGGATTGGCTAGCAGGATGCGCCCGTCGGGGGTGGTGCGGTATAGACCGATAGTAGTGTTCTCGAAGACGCCGCGAAAGCGCGCCTCGCTTTCGCTCAAGGCCGCCTCGATCCGTTCGCGCTCCGCGATCTGCTCCAACAGCATGACGTTCGTGAGCGACAGTTCGGCCGTGCGCTCGGCGACCCGCTCTTCCAACTCGTCTTTCGCCCGGCGCAACGCCTCTTCGGCGCGTTTACGCTCGGCGATGTCGCGAACGAAGGTCGTGATGTAGGTTTGACCCGCGATAGTCGGGGCCGAGACAGACCCTTCAATATCGATCAGAGACCCGTCTTTGCGTTTTCCTTTAAACTCGTACATGGAAGAGACCGGTTCGCCCCGCGCCCGCCGCCTGCCGAACTCCAGCATGCGTTCCGCGTCTTGCGTTGAGATGAGGGTGGAGACGTGCTTGCCGATCAACTCTTCGGGGGTGTCATAGCCGAACAGACTCGTATAGGACTTATTGACGTAAACGATTCGTTCGTCGTCCTCGACGAGAATTCCGTCTCGCGACGCCTCAAAGATAGCCCGCAACCACTCTTCGCTCTCGCGCAACGCTTCTTCGGCACGCTTGCGATCAGTGATGTCTACGCCATGCACGAAAATATCCGCGACTGACCCGTCGGCGTCGAACATCGGCTGATAGACGAAGTCGAGGAATCGTTCCTCCGGCTGCCTCTCCGGCTCTCGCTGAAGCAGAACTGGCATCTCATTTCCGACGTGCGGCTTGCCAGTCCGAAAGACCTCATCCAACAGTTCGAAGTACCCCTGCCCTTCGAGCTCCGGCAACGCCTCCCGCACGCTCTTTCCCAGCACATCCCTGAACCCGATAAGTTGCATGTAGCGCGGGTTGACGATCTCATAGATGTGCTCGGGGCCGCGCAGCACGACGACGAAGGCGGGGGCTTGTGTGAAGAGGGAAGCCAGCCGCGCCCGTTCCTCCTCAAGAGAGTGCAGGAGGCGCGTCCGCTCCTCTTCGACCTGCTTGCGTTCAGTGATGTCCCGGATGATGGCTTGCAGCACTCCGTCTGTGAGCATCCGGCCGCTAATTTCCACCGGGAGGAGCGTCCCATTCTTGCGGCGCAACCGACGTTCCTTGAGCAGCGTCTTGCCGGCGCGCAATTCGCCGAAGCGAACGGGAGCAACCGCCAGGTCTTCCGCCGGGATGAGGTCTTTCACATTGAGCCGGAGGAGTTCTTCGCGCGTGTAGCCGAGCATCTCGCAGAGTTTGGGATTTACGTCAATGAAGTTCCCGTCAAAGTCGTAGGTGTGAATACCGTCGGAGGCTTGTTCGACCAGCAGCTTGTACTTGCTTTCAGTCTCCCGCAGTCGCTCTACGGCCGGCTGCGCCAGTTGGCGTCGCAGTTCGAGCTGCGTCATCGTCTGGCGACCGAGCGCCCGCAGAGCGTCCTGCTGGCGAGCGTTCAAGTCGCGCGCGACGTGGTCGATGACACAGATGGTGCCCAGCGCATGCCCTTCCGGGGTCATCAGGGACATCGCGGCATAGAAACGTATGGGTGGCTCGCCGGTGACTAAATGGTTGGTCGCAAATCTCTCATCCTGTAGCGCATCGGGTACGATAAACAGGTCAGGCTGGGTAATGGCCCAGGAACAGAAAGAACCTTCGCGCGAGGTCTCGGCAGAGGCGAAGCCGACACGAGATTTGAACCATTGCCGACGGGCGTCAACGAAACTGATGAGCGCGACCGGGGCTTCGCAAATCTGCGCGGCGAGAAGCGTCAGATCGTCAAAAGCCTGTTCGGGCACGGTGTCGAGAATATCGTACCGGCGTAAAGCTTCTATTCTCGCTCCTTCATTACCGGGAAGTGGTGCTTTCATACTACTAATCCGAACGTGCTGTCGTCGGCTCTTTGGTTAATTCAGGCGGTGGTCGTTCAGCCTTCTTCCCAGTACACAAGAGAGCGAGATTGAAGCCCGGTTCACATGATCTCAAAGGCGCTACAGGCTCTGAGATATTCTTTCCTGCATGAGTGCAGTTAAATTTTCTGTAAGCCTCATACCGTACCCATCAAGCGGATATGTGTCTGTACCTAAACGTACTTTGAAGCCGTTAACATAAGTGAACCTGATGTTAATTTAATGACAGAATCGTCCGTCTGCGTTAACGCCTTTCACACGCTACCTCTCCCGCTCGGAGCCGAATCTCGGCCACATTAAGAACTTTACACACGAAAAAAATTTACCCGGCGCTCTACGTTAACCCGAGGTGAGAGCGATTAAGTTGTAGGAACGAGTAATGTTCCGCGCGGCGGTCTGTGCCTGTGGGTAGTTTTTCGGCCTGTCCTTTTGGAGGGTACACAAGGCGGCTCGATCTCATGTAGAGATACTTCATAACAGAATCAGTGAATCATTGAGAACGCAGTTAACGGCATGCGGAGTGTCTTCGGCCAATGGCTATTAAACGAGTTTAAGGAGTTTTAGCGGCATTATCCTTCGGAATCTTCTTCACACACTATGGCTATCTCCTCCGCTGACAAACGCGATTTTTCAAGTGTCGCAAGCCCCGCGACCTCACCCTTCGGGGGGGGCGGGGAGCCTGCGGACGGGGGTCAGCTAATGGCGCTCCTGGCACTCAGCCATTCACCCGTCGAACATCGTCTCTACGAGGCCATGTATGCCGAGACCGTGGCGGCGCACAGGCGCGTCGGCTCTTTTAGCGTGCAGCGTCTCACGAGGCTGACGAGGTTGAGCAGTCACACGACGATCCGGCGCGGGCGCGCGGGGTTAGTTGATAAGTTGAGTGTCGAGCGTTTGAAAGATGCGGGCGGCGACAACACCGAACGGCTCGGAGCCGTCTACTACGTCTTCAGCCCGGAAGAGATTTTCGAGCGGCGGCGCGCGGCGGGCATGATGGCTTATCCGTCCGAGTCGCAACCGCGCGCGACTAATGCCACCTTCGGATTGGCCGTCGAACGCGTCATCGCGCACTACGCCCTGAGCAGACGTGAGGCACAGGTCGCGCTGTGTTGCGCCGAAGGGCTGACCAACATCGAGATCGGCGAGAAGTTATTCATCTGTAAGCAGACCGTGAAATTTCACATGCGGAATGTCTTCGCCAAGTGTGGCGTCAGACGGCGCACCGAATTGATCTCGCGGCTGCTGATGCAAAAGGATTTTGAGTAGCAAAAGTTAACACCGAGCGGCGCGGCGGGCGACATGCCCCCGCTGTGTATATCTTCGACATCACGAACGCTGCCTCGCGTCAAGAGGCTTCCTCAAGGGGTTCGACCCGGCTCAGCACCGCCGTTCTCGGCGGTCTCCAGACCGGGTCAGAGCGGCGGTGTGTCCAGCAAGGCAGGGGGGGTGGCGATTTTGAGCGGGAAGAAAGATAAGAAAAAGAAGAGAACGGCGCTCGTGGTTTGTCGCAGCCGCAAGCAATTCTGGACGACGCAGGCGCAATTCTGGCAGTGGGTCAGAGAGGGCGTTGTCACCAAGACGGCGGATAACCCGCTCACCGGAGTCTTCGCGCGTGAGCACGAAGAGTTAATGGTGGTCGTGAGCAACACCGTGCTCAATCTCGCGCACCCCACTCATTTGCAGGAAGCCCTGGCCGCTCGGCGTCTCGGCTTGACGAGAAGATGACCGTTGGTCAGGAGAGACGTGGTTCAAAGTTGTCAGGCCGCGATGCGGCGTGGAAAGTAATGATCAGGAGCAGCGGCGGATGTCCATTCTCGATAATTTAAAGATCGCTCTTTCGACGAGCATATGTCTGGCGTTTGTGCTGCTAAACGGCGCGGCACAACCTGCGTCGGCACAATCACCCGTCTCCGGCGGTATCGCCGCGCCTGCACGGAAGCCGATCAACACGGATGCTTCGGACGCTTCTGCTGTGACGGCGTCGTCCTCCCGTCAACAGCCGAACGAGCGTTACAGCATCGGGCCGGGAGATGTGCTCGACATACGCGTCTACAACCGCCCGCAACTATCGCGCGAGGCGGTCAGGGTAGACGGGCGCGGATTCATTCGGATGCCTTTAATCGACGGTGAGATTCGCGCCGCGTGTCGCAGTGAAGATGAACTGGCCGGGGACATTTATGCCCGCTACCAGAAGTTTTACCGCCGCCCGCACGTCGATGTTTTCGTCAAAGAGTATAACTCCGCGCCGGTAGCCGTGATCGGCGCGGTCAACAACCCCGGTCGCTTTCAACTGCAACGCCGGGTACGGCTGTTGGAATTACTCTCGTTCGCGGGCGGCCCCAGCGACCGCTCGGGCGCGCGCGTGCAAATCGCACACACGGCCGGCACGTCGATCTGCAAATCGCAGGCCACGGAAGAGACGCCCGGAGCGGCTCAGACGGGCGGCTCTGAACTTCACGATCTCGAAGAGACCCTGCGGGGTGACGAGTCGGCCAATCCTTACGTACAGCCGGGCGATATCGTCACGTTGCCGGAAGCCGATCAGGCTTATGTCGTGGGCAATGTCCTGCGCCCCACGGCACTCGCGCTCAAGGAGCCGACCACTGTGACGCGCGCCATCGCTATCGCCGGCGGCACGCTGCCCGACACTAAAAACAGCAAGATTCGCATTGTCCGGCAACCAAAGGGCAGCACGACTAAGACGGAAATTATTGTTGACCTCCAGGCCATTAACAAACGCCAGGCCGAGGATGTGGCGTTGCAGGCCAACGACATTGTGGAAGTCCCGACGGCTTCGGGCAAGAGGTTCCTGCGCAGCCTCTTCGGCGGGGTCGTCCCGGTAGTCACACAACTTCCGGTGCAGATCATTCGCTGAAGGCGATTCACTTATTGCCCCTCGACTCCGAGTGAGACCCAAACTTGTCACTTCGCCCATGCCCTCGTCAGGAAGCGGCGTTAAACGGTAAACCATGAAGGATCGTTACAAACTAATCAGAACCGAGTCGGAAGTGTCGTCTTTGCAGAAACCGCCGGAACCCGCAATTCCGTCGCCGCATTATGAGAGCTACGGGGCGGAACGCGACGAGGATGAGCGCGCGCATCTGGTTGACTACTGGCGCGCGGTGCGCAAGCACCTGTGGCTCATCGTCGGCATCTGTTTTCTGACCACGACGCTCGCGGGTCTCTACCTGGCGCGCAAGCCGAACGTGTACACGTCGCGCGCCGAGGTGCAGATCGATCTGGAGAACAACAACCCGGCGCTGGGCGCGGCGAAGAACAGTTCCGTCATCATGGTCAACGACCCGGCGTACTTCAACACGCAGTTGCAGATTTTGACGCGCCCGCGCCTGCTGCGCCGCGTCGTCAAGGGTCTCGACCTCGAACGCGACCCGAACTTCGCCCGCCCCCAAGCGGCGCAGACGCGCTCCGTCTGGGCGAGTTTAAAGCGCATCGTGGGCTTAGGCGGCGCGCGCTCTAACGAGGTGAAGCAGGGCGGCGAGGAAGATGCCGTGCGCGCCGATCTGGGGGCGACGGCGGGCGCGCCGCGCGAGGACTTGGCGGAGAACAAGCGGCTCGCGCCTTACGTCCAGATGATTCAGGAGAATCTGGATGTCGATCCCGTCAAGGAGACGCGCCTGCCGAATCGTGAAACGCGCCTCATCGAGATCAGTTATACAGGCACTAACCCGCAGATGGCCGCCAAGATCGTCAACGGCGTCGCGGACTCGTTCGTGCTCCAGAATTTAGAGAGGCGGACGGAGACCAACAGCAACGCGGGCGACTTTCTGCAAAAGCGCACCGCCGAACTGCAATCGCTCATTCGCAGCGGCGAAGAGCGGCTCATCACCTATGCCAAGAACAACCAGATTCTGACGCTCGACGCGAATCAGAACACGGTCGTCGAGCGACTCGCGGGACTCAACCGCCAATTGCTCGAAGCCGAGAACGAGCGCAAGCTGGCCGAAGCCACCTACCGCGCCGCACAGCGACCCGGCGCGGCGACCGCCCTCGCCGAAGAGGCCGTCAAACAGATCGCCGACTCCGAAACCGACCTCGCCAAACTTCGCCAACGCCGCGAGCAATTGCTCGCCGAAGACACAGAGGAGTCGCCGGAAGTCAAAGAGGTTGACCGCCAGATCGCCGTGATCGGCAAGCACATCGGCGACACGCGCAACCGTGCGGCGACCACCCTGACCACCAATCTCGACACCCGCTACCGGCAAACGCTGGCGCGCGAGCAGTCTCTGCGCGACGCCTTCAACCGGCAGCGCGGCGAGACGCTAACGCAGAACGAAGCGGCGGTTAATTACCGCATCATCCAGCAGGAGATTGAGACGAACAAGAGTCTGCTCGACGGTCTCTTGCAGCGATCTAGGGAGAACGACGTGGTGCTGGCCGGAATGCCGAATAACATTACCGTGACCGACTACGCCAACACGCCGGATGAGCCGGTCGGCCCCAACCGCCTGCTCGGCATCTCGATGGCTCTCATTCTCTCGCTGGCTCTGGGCATCGGCCTCGCGCTCTTGCTGGAATATCTGGACAACACCGTGCGCTCGGTCGAGGATGTCGAGCGGAGGCTGCATCTGCCTGCGCTCGGCGTGATTCCCGCCGTCAAAGAGTTAGGGCGGCGCGGCCTGCTGGGCGGCATGAGAGGCGGCGCTTTGCAGTCTATTGGCGGCGAGGCGAACGACCAGCCGGAGTTGTTAATCAACGCCGACCCGCGCTCGCAATTGGCCGAAGCCTACAGGCACTTGCGTACCTCCGTGTTGCTCTCGACAGCCGGACGCGCCCCGAAAACATTACTCGTCACATCAAGCCAACCGGCGGAAGGCAAAACCACGACCGCCATCAACGTCGCGGTCAGCCTCGCCCAGACGGGCGCGAAGGTGCTGATCATTGACGCGGACATGCGTCGCCCACGACTCCACTCGCTCTTCGGCTTGAATAACAACCTGGGACTCAGTTCCATTCTCGCCACCGACATGAGCGACGCCGAGATCGCTAACGTGGCCGAGTGGCACGAATCGAGCCAACTGCACGTCATCACCTCGGGGCCGATACCGCCCAACCCCGCCGAGTTGATCGGCTCGGAGCAGATGCGCCGCCTGATAAACGCGCTCTCCGCCTCTTACACGCACATCGTCGTAGACTCGCCGCCCATCGGCTCGGTGACGGACGGCGTGTTGATCGCCTCGATGGTAGACGGCGTGCTGCTGGTCGTTCACGGCGGCCGCAGTTCGCGCGACATCGTGCGGCGTTCGCGGCGGCTGCTGCTGGAGGTCGGGGCGAAGGTCTTCGGGGCCGTCTTAAACAACGTCGAGTTGCGACCGCACGATTACTACTACAATCAGTATTACCGGGAAGGCTATTACGGCGTCAGTTCCGACACCGAGACTCTGGCCTCCCGGACGGAGGCTTGATGAGGGTGAAAGTAATCATTCTGTGCGGCGGGCAGGGAACCCGCCTGCGCGAGGAGACGGAGTATCGCCCCAAACCGCTTGTGGATGTCGGCGGGCGTCCCATCCTCTGGCACATCATGAAGCTCTACGCCACGCACGGGTTTCGAGATTTCGTGCTCTGCCTCGGCTACCGCGGCAACATGATTAAGGAATACTTCCTCAACTACGAGGCGATGAACAACGACTTCATGATCTGCCTCGGGCAGAAGCACGAGGTCTGTTATCACGGCGCGCACGAGGAACAGGACTTCCGCGTCACGCTGGCCGACACCGGGTTGGACTCGATGACGGGGACGCGGGTGAAGCGTGTCGAACGCTACGTCGACAGCGACACCTTCATGGTGACATACGGCGACGGGCTGAGCGACGTCGATGTCGGGGAGCTGCTCAAGTTTCATAAATCTCACGGCCGTCTGGCGACCGTCACGACCATGCGCCCCGTCTCGCGTTACGGCGTGCTCGACCTCGACGCCGAAGGGCACGTCACCGATTTCGCGGAGAAGCCGCAGCTCGACGGCTGGGCCAACACCGGCTTCTTCGTCTTTAACCGCGAGGTGTTTGAATACCTCAGTTCCGACTCCGAGTGCATCCTCGAGCGCGAGCCGCTGGAACGCCTCGCGCGCAAAGGCGAGTTGATGGCCTACCGCCACGAAGGGTTTTTCTTCGCGATGGACACCTACCGCGAATACCTTCATCTGAATGAACTCTGGAACACGGGCCAGGCGCCGTGGAAAGTGTGGGCCGCCAATGGCAGTAAATAGAAGGCCGGAGGGGGGGCGCGGTCGCGACTTCGCACTCCGGAACACGGCGCAGTTCTGGCGCGACCGCCCGACACTAGTGACCGGGGCGACGGGGCTGGTGGGCGGTTGGTTGGTCAAAAGCCTGTTGGCGGCCGGGGCGGACGTAGTCTGTCTGGTGCGCGATTGGGTTCCGCAATCGGAACTCGTGCGCGCGCGTCTGATAGACCGCGTGAAGGTCGTGCGCGGGGACGTTTGCGACCAGGCGTTGGTGGAGCGCACGCTCGGCGAAAACGAGATCGAGACGGTCATCCATCTGGCGGCGCAGACGATTGTCGGCATCGCCAACCGCAACCCCGTCTCCACCTTCGAGTCGAACGTGCGCGGGACGTGGGTGCTCCTCGAAGCCTGCCGCAGGAGCCCGCTCGTGAAGGGCGTGGTCTTCGCGTCGTCGGATAAAGCCTACGGGGATCAGGAGCAGCTGCCCTACGACGAGGAGACGCCGCTGCAAGGGCGTCACCCCTACGACGTGAGCAAATCCTGCGCGGACTTGATCGCGCGCAGCTACGCGGTGACCTACGGGCTGCCCGTCGTCACGACGCGTTGCGGCAATTTCTACGGCGGCGGCGATTTGAATTGGAACCGCATCGTACCGGGCACGATCCGCTCGGTCTTGCGTGGGCAGCGCCCCGTCATCCGCTCGGATGGCAACTACGTCCGCGATTATTTCTACGTCGAAGACGGCGCCGCCGCTTACATGCTGCTCGCCGAAAGCATCCACCAAAGGCCGGAACTCGGCGGCGAGGCTTTCAATTTCTCGAACGAGCAGCAGGTGACGGTGCGAGAGCTGGTGGATAGCCTCCTGGCGGTAATGGGATCGCGTTTGGAACCCGAGGTGCGCAACGAGGCGAGCCATGAGATTCGTCGCCAGTACCTCGGCGCGCAGAAGGCGCGGCGCGTCCTGAACTGGTCGCCGCAGTTTACGCTCGACGAAGGGTTAAAGCGGTCGGTCGCATGGTACAGAGAGTTGCTGGCGGAGGGCGGCGATGATTGACGGCGTGCTGGTTCAACCTCTCAGGCAGATTCCTGACGAGCGCGGAAAAATCATGCACATGCTTCGCTCGGACGCCCCGCACTTCGAGCAGTTCGGCGAGATTTACTTCTCCGTCGTCTACCCGGGCGTGATCAAGGCGTGGCACATCCATTCCCGCATGACGCTTAATTACGCCTGCGTCGTCGGGATGATCAAACTCGTGCTCTACGACGACCGGGAAGGCTCGCCGACGCGCGACACGGTGCAGGAAATTTACCTCGGAGAATCTAACTACGCGCTGGTCAAAATTCCGCCCGAGGTGTGGAACGGATTCAAGGGGGTGGGGGGCCAGCCGGCCGTCGTCGCCAATTGCTCCACCATCCCGCACGACCCGCAGGAGATTCGGCGCATGGACCCGCTCGACAATCACATCCCGTTCGACTGGTCGCTGAAGCACGGGTAAGGAAACTTAAGACCATGAAACTACTGGTGACCGGGGCGCGGGGCATGCTCGGATCGGATTTTTGTCTCGTGCTCGAGAACTCGGGGCACGAGGCGGCCGCCTTCGCGCGTGCCGAGATGGACGTCAGTGATTTGCGGCGCGTGAGGCAGGTCATGGAGTCGGAGCGGCCGGATTGCGTTATTCATACGGCGGCCTTTACCAACGTAGATGAGAGCGAACGAAATCCTGACGCGGCCTACACTGCCAACACGCTCGGTGCGTGGAACGTGGCCCTGGCTTGCAGCGAGTTCGACGCTGTGGCGGTCTACGTCAGCACTTGCGGCGTCTTCGACGGCGAAAAGGGCGCGCCCTACACGGAGTTCGATCAACCCGCCCCCATCACCCATTATCATAAGAGCAAGTATCTGGGCGAAGAATTGGTCGCCCAGCACGCCCGGCGCCACTTCATCGTGCGCCCGGGATGGTTGTTCGGCGGCAACGTCGAACACAGACGCAACTTCGTCGAAGCCCGGCGGCGCGAGGCGCTCGCCAAGCCGGAGATCGTGAGCGCGAAGGATAAGTTCGGCTCGCCGACGTATACCGTGGACTTCGCGCGGCAGGTTATCGAACTGATTCGATCCGAAGCCTACGGAACCTATCACGTCGCCAACGTCGGGTCGGCCTCTCGTTATGAATACGTCAGGGAGATCGTCGAACAACTCGGGTTGCCGAACGCAGTGCGCCCCGTGGGGTCTGATTTCTTCCCGCGCTCGGCGCCCGTCCCGGCCTGGGAAGCTCTCGAGAACACGTGTCTGAAGGCCAGAGGGATGATGATCATGAGACCCTGGCGGGAGGCCTTGCGAGATTACGTCGCGACCCGTTTATCGGCGGAGGTTCATCAATGACGCCGCCACAGGTGGCGGTGCTCGGCGCGGGGCTCGCGGGGCTGGCGGCGGCGCAGCGCGCGCGCCAACTGGGAGCCGACGTCGTCGTCTACGAAAAAAATCCTTACATCGGCGGCCACGCTTATTCACACGAGGTCGCCGGCTTCACCTTCGACGAAGGCCCGCACATCTCCTTCACGAAGCGCCCTGAGATCAAGGAACTATTCGCCGCGGCGGTGAACGGCGAGTTTGTGGAGCAGGATGCGGTTGTTACGAACAACTGGCGGAACAACTGGGTGCGGCATCCCGCGCAATGTAATTTACACGGGCTGCCGCTCGATCTGGTGAAACGCTGTGTCGTGGATTTCGCCGAGGCCAGTTGCCAGACGGACCGGCCCCCTGTCAAAACCTACGCCGACTGGTGCCGGCAAGGATTGGGCCGGACGTTCAGCGAAGAATTTACGTATCGTTACACGCGCAAGTATTGGACGACTGAAGCCGCCGAGATGTCCGCCGACTGGGTCGGGGCGCGCATGTATCCGCCGAGCCTGGAGGAGGTGGTGAAAGGCGCGCTCGGCCCGCAGGGCGAGAACTACCATTACCTGACGCAATTTCGTTACCCGCTCCGCGGCGGCTTCAACTCCTACGTGCGCGCGGTCGCCGCCGGGAGTGAAGGCCAGCACCTCAACCGCGAATTAGCGAGCGTGGACTTGAAACGGCGCGAACTGGAATTCGTGTGTGGCGACAAAGCCTTCTTTGAAACATTGATTTCTTCATTGCCGTTGCCGGAACTGATCCGGCGCATCAAGGATGTGCCCCCGGCCGTCGCCAGGGCGGCCGGCCGCCTCGTCTGTACGTCGGTGGTGGTGGTCAACGTCGGCGTCGCCCGCGCGGAAAATTTTCCCGACGCTCACTGGATGTACTTCTACGACGAGGACATAATTTTCGCCCGCGGCAACTTTCCGCACCGCCTCTCGGCGCACAACGCGCCGCCCGGCTGCGGCAGCATCCAGTTGGAGATTTATCACTCGCCGCTGCGCCCGCTGGCGTGCCAGGACGTGCTCAGCCGCTCTCTGGAAGACATGGTGCGTACCGGCTTGCTACGAACTGAGGACGATATTCTGGTGGCCTACGAACAGCGCATCCCATACGCCAACGTTCTTTTCGACTTGGAACGCGCCAAAAATTTAGCCGTCGTCCGAGCCTACCTCGAAGAACAGGGCGTCGCGTGCTGTGGCCGTTACGGCGAGTGGGAATATTACTGGACTGACGACAGTATCTTGAGCGGCCGGCGTGCCGCGGAAAGAGTCTTGGGCGTCGGGGAGAATGAATTGCTTACGGCGCGGGCCTGAGGCGGGCGCTCGATCACATGGGACAACAAAAAACCGTCGCCAACCTGAGAGCCGGAATAGTCGCCGCCTTGCCGGGCGGAATGGTGGCGCGTAATTTCTTTTCCCTTAGCGCCGCCGCTCTCGTCGAGCGCAGCGTGACGTTATTCGGCGGCATTTACGCGCGCAACGTCTTGCAGCCCGAAGCCATCGGCAAGATCGGGTGGACTTCCGCCATGGTCGCCTACGTGAGCTTACTCGTCGGCCCCGGCCTGATCGTGATCGCCAAACGCGATGTAGCGCGCGACCCGAAGCAAGCGGCTCATTACGTCTCACTGCTGTTCATGATCCAGATGATTCTGTCGGTGTCGGCGCTGGCGGTGGTCTGGCTCGGCGGCGGCTTTGTCGGCGGCGGGCGGGAAATCTCGTTGTTGCTCGTGCTGCATACGATAGGGCTGTTGCTGCTGCCGTTCGATTTGACCTGGCTGCTGCACGCGCACGAGCGGATGGCACGTCTGGCCGTCGCCGGCGTCGTACTACAGGTGTTGCAACTGGGCGCCCTGTTCGCGTTGATCCACGGGCCGGAACAAATTTTTCTGTACGTCTGGTTTCCCTACCCCTTTCGTCTGGCGCTGAACGCATTCACGGTCTGGTACGCGCTACATCATGGCCTGTTCGACTGGCGGGGGGTTCGTTTTAAATTAGACGGCGCGCGCCGGTTGCTGCGAGTTTCGCTGCCCGTGGTGCTCTCGCAAGTGGCGATTCTGCTTTACTACAACTCCGACGTGATCTTTTTGGGCTTCAGCCACGGCAACGCGGTCGTCGGGCTCTACAGCACGGCCTACAGCATGATGCTGGTGCCGGTCTTTTTGATTTTGAGCCTGAGCAACGCGGCCTTCCCGGCGGTGGCGCGTTCCTTCCATGACACGGGGCAGGCGCAGCAGACATCGGAAAAATTCCTGCGGCTGGCGATATGGTTGGGCTTTCCACTGGCGGCTCTGGGGTGGGCCGTGGGGAGACACCTCATCGCGCTCCTCTTCGGCCCCGGCTTTAGCGCGAGCGGCCCGCTCTTCGAGTGGCTGTCTCTGAACCTCGCGTTGATCTTCTTCAACGTCGGATACGTCATGCCGCTCAATGCGTGGCAGCACGAGTCGCTGGCGTTCCGCTGCACGCTGGCGGGGGCGTTGACCAATTTAGGTCTTAACTTCTGGCTGATTCCGAAGTACGGGGCCAAAGGCGCGGTGGTCACGACGGTGCTGGCCGAAGCGGTCGTCTTGGTGGCGGCGGTCGTCGCACGTCGAGGCGTCCACCCATTGCCCTGGCACAAGTGGTTTTTGCGGACGGCGGCGGTCTGCTGCCTCGCCGCCTTCGCGGCGCGCCTGGCCGCCGAAACTCTGATGCCGTGGTGGTGCGCGGCGGCTCTGGGCGGGGGCGTCTGCGTCGCCGGTTTTATGTTGTTAGAACAAGACTACACGCGCGCCGCCATCGCCGCAGTCTGGCAGCGCCCTAGAGCGGTGCCCACGCAGTAAACGTCGGAGGACTTGGCGCGATGAACTTAAACGAACCCGATCTGGCGGGCGGCGACGACGGCGGGGGTGAGAGCATCTGGCCGTCGGTGACGATCAATGTTCTGGCTTTCAACCGCAAAGACATCGTCCACACCACCCTGAGCATGGTCACGAATAAGTTGGACTACCCGGCAGACCGTCTTGAGATCATCCTCGTGGACAACGGGTCAACCGACGGTACGAGGGAGATGGTGGCCGCAGAGTTTCCCTGCGTAAAAGTCGTCGTGATTGAAAAGAACCGCGGCGTCTCCGGTTGGAACGAAGGGTTCGAGGCGGGCGGGGGGGATTACTTTCTAGTCCTGGATGACGATTGTTATCTCGTCGGGGACTCGTTAAAACGGGCGGTCGAGAGCGCCGAAATTCACGGTGCCGACCTCGTCTCGTTTCTCGTCTCCAGCCCTTACGAGGAAAACTTTTTCTTCAACCAGACTTACAACACCGGAATCCTTTCCTTCTGGGGTTGTTCGGCTCTCATCAGTCGGGAGGCCATCGAGAGGCTGGGAGGTTTTGATAGAAATATTTTCGTCGGGACGCACGAGTTGGAGTTCACCGTCAGGCTTCTCGGCCAGGGCATGAAGCACCTGTTCCTTCCGGAAGTCGTCTCGTATCACATGAAGAAACTCTCGTGGCGCCACTCTTTTGATGTCGCCTTCTGGATCATAAACTTGCGGAACTTATCCTACATCGCGGGCAAACTGTTTCAGCCCGGCGACGCGATCTTGGCCTTCCTCAACCTGGTCTGCAGGCTGCTTCTGATGGCGCGCCACCACCCGCGGGTGTCGGCGGCTCTGCCGCGGATGTGCCAGGGATTCTGGCATGGGCTGAGGCTGAGAGCTCCCGTGAGGGACAACGTTTCGGCGGTCTACCGGAAAAATTTCAACGAGTTCGTCAACCCTCTGCCTTTTCTGCGCAACCCGGCGAAGCAGGAGAATTTCTACGCGGGACGACCGCAATACTACCCGGTCGAAAAGGCCATTCTCGAACTCTGACCCGACGCCATTTCTGATCGTGTGAAATGAGAGACCCCGCCGGGTCGAACCCGGCCTGTCGCGGAGAAGGTATTCAAAGTGAATAAACAGCAAGTATGCGCGGTGGTGGTGACGTATAACCGCAAAGAGCTATTGCTCAAATGCCTCGACGGCGTCCTCAAACAGACCCGGGCGGTGGAGCGCGTTCTCATCATAGACAATGCTTCCACGGACGGGACGTTCGAGTTGCTCTCGAATGGCGGCTACCTCGACAACGCCTCGATCAGTTACGTCCGCCTGCCGGCGAACATCGGCGGGGCCGGGGGCTTCCACGAGGGTTTCAAACGGGCGTTCGCGCAAGGGTATGACTGGCTCTGGGCGATGGACGACGACGGGTTGCCGCGCGAGGACACTCTGGAGCGTTTGCTCGCGCCTTCCGGCATCCTGTTCAGGGGCCCGCTGATCATCGCGAGCGAGGACGCGGCGGGGCAAAAACTGGCATTCGATTACTGGGTGCGGAGGGGCGAGGAAAACGTCATCCTCAGAACCCGCGAAGAGTTGGAAGCCGCCGCCGATGACGAGGGTCTGTTATGGAACCACCTCAGCCCCTTCAACGGCGTGCTCGTCAGCCGGGAGGTCATTGAGCGCATCGGGCTGCCGCACAAAGATTTTTTTCTCTGGGGCGACGAGTGGGACTTCTTCTACCGCGCGCAGAAGGCGGGGGTTTCCATAGCGACGGTGGTGGACGCGATCTTCTGGCACCCCGCCAACAAAATGATGTGGAGAAATTTCAAAATCCTGAACCGCAAGTTCGACTTGCCCTACGCCGACAGCCCGTTCAGGAATTACCTTCTGATCAGAAATCACGCCTACCTCGCGAGCAGGCATAAAAGTTTCAACGCGTGGTGCAAATTCACGGCGAAGCATGTGCTGTACTACTCGGCGCACTTCCGCCAACTCAGCCCTTTGAACGTGCTCATCTACTCGCTCGAAGGGTTACGCGGGAACCTGCACGGGCATCAAAAATTTCTCAAAGCACCGAAGGGGTAGTTCGCCCTCAAGGCGTCGAGTCGCCGTCGGGCGACCTCGAAGCGCAGTGACGGAAATTCATGGCAAAAGTTATGGCCGGTATACAAAGTTCGGTCGAGGCCGCGCGCGACAAAGGTGACGCGCCGACGACGGCGGCGGCGGCGGCGGGGCGGGTCTGCGTCGTGGTGGTGACTTACAACCGTAAGGAGTTGTTGCGCGAGTGCCTGCGCGCGCTGTTGGAGCAGAGCCGCCCGGTCGAGCAAATCCTCGTGGTCAACAACGCCAGCACCGACGGCACGGAAGATACGCTCGCGCGGGAGTTCTCGCCCAAAGAGTTCCCCCTCATTCGGGTGATGCACCTGCCGAAGAACGTCGGCGGGGCGGGGGGCTTCCAACAGGGGATGCGCCGCGCTTACGAGGAAGGATTCGACTGGGTCTGGGTGATGGATGACGACACCATCGCCGAACCGGACTCGCTGGCCGAACTGTTCGCGGCGCGCGAGCGGTTCGAGGAAGGGCGCAGGCCATGCGTCATGGCGAGCAAGGTGGTCTGGACTGACGGGTCTCTGCATTACATGAATCCTTCATGGGTCAAACTGTCAGACCTCGAAAACTTATACGCTTCCATCCAGCGCTCCACGATGTCCATTCGCTCGACGACCTTTGTCTCGATGCTGCTGCACCGGGATGTGATCAATCGCTACGGCCTGCCCATCGCCGACTATTTTATCTGGGGCGACGACACCGAGTACACGGCGCGCGTCCTGCGGCACGAGTTCGGCGTGCTCGTCCCCGCCAGTCGCGTCGTGCATAAGACGGCCAAGAACTATACGGCTTTGGACGCCGCTCCGCAGAAGTATTACTACCATGTGCGGAACGCGATCTGGATGCTCACGCGCAGCGACGCGTGGTCGGGGAAAGAGAGAGTCAGGCATACGGTCGGTTTGCTGAGGTCGATCTGGATTTACCTGAGCCTCTCCCGCTTCAGTTGGCCGAGTTTGCGCGGCGTCGGGTCGGGTTTGCGCGACGGCCTGATGAGGCATCCCGTCCGTTGAACTTGCGGGCGCGGCTCGCGTGTTCGTTGATGGAGGTTAAAGGCGTGTTGAAAGAGCGTGTGTGCGCGGTGGTGGTGACTTACAACCGCAAGGTGCTGCTGCGCGAGTGTCTTCAGGCATTGCTCGGTCAGGTGCGCGCCGTTGACGAGATCATCGTAGTAGATAATGCCAGCACGGACGGCACCGACGCGATGCTCGCCGGGGAGTTTGCCGCCGTGCGTGTGCTGCGCTTGCCGAACAACGTCGGCGGCGCGGGCGGATTTCATGCGGGAATGAAGTGGGCTTACGAGGAAGGATTCGATTGGGTCTGGCTGATGGACGACGACACGATCACGGAAGGGAACACGCTGAACGCGTTGTTGGAAACGAAAGAGAGCTTTGCAGAGGCCGTGCGTCCCTGCCTGCTGGCGAGCAAAGTTGTCTGGACTGACGGCTCGCTGCACCCCATGAACATTTCGTCGGCCAAGCGGCTGGATAAAGACCCGGAGGGCGTGATGTCGGCCGCCGAGCATTCCACCGTGTCGGTGCGTTGGGCCAGTTTCGTTTCGCTGCTGCTGCACCGCAACATGATCGGACGCTACGGCCTGCCCGTCGCCGACTACTTCATCTGGAACGATGACGCCGAATACACGGCGCGCGTGCTCAGGCACGAGTTCGGCGTGCTCGTGCCCGCGAGTCGCGTGGTGCATAAGACTGAGAAAAAGCACACGGCTCTGGACGCCGCTCCGCAGCGTTACTACTACCAGGTGCGAAACGTGATCTGGATGCTCACGCGGAGCAACGCTTGGTCGGGCGAAGAGCGAACCAAGATCATGCTGGTTCATTCGCGTTGGGTCTTCGCTTACCTGCGCCGTTCGCGTTTCAGTTGGCCGAGCATTCGCGCGGTCGGTTCAGGGTTACGCGATGGGATTTTCAGGGCGCCAAAAACGGTCGGCCTCTAACATACGACGGCGGTCGTGCCGCCGTCACGACGGGACTAGGGAATCGGCGCGTTGATGGCGTCAGGGGATGAAGGCAATGAAGACTAAAGACACGGGATTGGGAAAGCTTGAAATCAAAGAACTGCCGCCGCTGGGCACGGAGCCGCTGGTGTCGGTGATGATCGTCAACTACAACTACGCGCATTACATCGGCGAAGCTGTGGAGAGCGTGCTGCGCCAGACCTACACTCATTTCGAGATCGTGATCTGCGACGACGGCTCCACCGATAGTTCGCGCGAAATCATCGAGCGTTACGCCAGAGAAGATCGGCGGGTGCGGTTCATTTTCAAAGAGAACGGCGGCGTCGCTTCCGCTCTGAACGCGTCATACGCTCACAGTCGCGGCCATATTATCGCGATGCTGGATGCGGACGACCTGTTCACCGAAGAAAAGCTACGGCTCGTGGTGGAAAGGTTCGCCGCGAATCCTCGCGCGGGGATGGTCGTCAACACCCTGACGAAGTTCGACTCGGAGGGCAAAATTATCGGGCAGATACCGCAGTTCGGGCGGCTCGACAGCGGCGAACTCCGCGACCGAATCCTGAAGGGGGCGGGTCACTGGTCGATTGCGCCGACCTCAGGAATTTGCATGCGGCGCGAGTGCGCTGAGATGGTCTTTCCCATTCCCGAAAAGGAGTTCAGAACCGAAGCCGACGGCTACATGCTGACGCAGGCTCCGCTGTTCTACGCCGTGGAAGCCATTGACGAACCGCTCTCTTTGTACCGGGTGCATTCAAGTAACCTGACGGCCTCGAATACGGTTGACGTGAAGTGGTGCCGCAAGGTGGTCTCAAGCGGCGAGAGGACGTTCGCCGCCCTCTCGGCCACAGCCCGCAAGTATGGTTGGGAAACGACTGGGATCGAACAGAATCCCACCTACTGCGAGATGCTTCTCGTTCAGAATTATCTGGAGGGCGCGCCGCTCGCAAAGACCGTGCGGAACCTAGGTCAGCTACGTCGTGCCGTGTTGCGTGTCCGAACCGCGGATCGGAACAAGATCATCGCCAAGGCCACGATCATCAGTCTCGCATCGCTCATGCCGAAGCGCGCCGGCACAAAATTGATCGAGGCGGTCTATCTTCCTAACAAGTTGAAGCGTCTGACGAGCAGACTCGCGCGACCGTTCGCTCAACCCGCGCCGGGAATGTTGAAGGGCGGAGGGGAGAGAAGCATTTGATCTCCGTGCGCAACGGTTTAATCAAGGCGACCGGCGTGGGCATCTCCGTCGCGGCGGGCGTCGGGGCGGCCTGGAACCCGGCGGCGGCGGTAGGCGCGACGGCGGGCACCATCGCTCTCAGCGCGGGAGTCCTGTTCCCCGCACGCTTCGCGAGGTTCTTCCTGACGGCGCTCGGCGTGCTGCTTGTCGGGTACGCCTTCCTGAATAAGGGCTTCGCCTATTTCGGGTATCGGACGATCTTCGTCGGCGAAATGACACTCGCGCTGGGTCTCGTCGCGTTAGCGGTGGGGAGCGGCGTGTGGTTGGTGCTGCGTTCGCCTTTGATCTGGTTGCTCATCGCGTTCGCATTGTGGGGGGCGTTTCGGACGCTCCCCTACGTCGGCGTCTACGGCTCGAACGCGTTGCGGGACGGCGTCGTCTGGGGGTACGGAATCTTCGCCCTGCTCGTGCCCGCCGTCCTGTTGCGCTATGGGCGTATTTCGAGCGTGCCGGAAAAATACGGGCGTCTGCTTCCGTGGTATCTCATGTGGGCGCCAATCGCCAGCCTGATCTTTTTCCTCGCCGCCGGAGCCGTCCCACGGGTGCCGGGGAGTGACGTGCCGTTGATATTTTTCAAGCCGGGCGACGCCGCGACGCATCTGGCAGGATGCGCGACGTTTCTCGCGCTCGGCCTGCACCAGTTCGACGCAGGTCGGTCGAAAGTGCCGCTGTGGTTGAAGGAGTGGTTCTGTTGGCTGATCTGGCTGGCCGGATTCCTCGTCGTCTCAATCAACCGTGGGGGACTGGTGTCCGTGCTGGTGGCCGCCTCGGTAGTGCTGGCGCTGCGTCCTCTGAGTAAGTGGGGGAAAGTAATTTTAACCGGCGTCGTAATCGTAATGCTGTTTTTCGCTCTCGATCTGGAATTCGACGTGGGCGGGGCGCGCAAAGTGTCACCTCAACAAATAACGGCGAGCATCGGGAGCGTCATCGGGCATAACTCGCGAGAGGGACTTGAGGAGACGCGACGTTGGCGATTGGAATGGTGGACGGACATCGTCAACTACACTTTTCGGGGCGACTATTTCTGGACGGGAAAGGGCTTCGGCATCAATCTGGCCGACGACGACGGCTATCAGGTTGAACAGGAGGGCGCACTCAGGAGTCCGCATAACGGCCATATGACGATCCTCGCGCGTGCGGGCGTGCCGGGGCTGTTGCTGTGGGTGTTGCTCCAGACCGCTTTCGCCATCAGCCTGTTGGTTGCTTATTTCAGGGCGCGCCGGGCGGGACGGGAGTGGTGGGCGCGAGTCAATCTGTGGTTGCTCGCCTACTGGTCTGCGTTCATGGTCAACGGGGCGTTCGACGTGTTTCTGGAAGGGCCGCAGGGAGGCATCTGGTTCTGGAGTTTGTTCGGGTTCGGCATCGCTGTCCTCGAAGCGCAGCGGCGACAGGACACGAGCGAGGGGCGGGTGCAGTTGACGCGCCGAGCCGCGTGATGATGAAGATTCTGCTCGCGCACAACAGGTACAAGCAGCCGGGCGGAGAGGATCAAGTCTTCGCCGCGGAAGCGGCATTGCTCGAAGCGGGCGGTCAGCACGTCGTGCGTTACACGGTACATAACGATCAGGTAGAGGGCATGAGTGCGCCGGCTCTGGCGGGGGCGACCCTGTGGAACAGAGCGATCTATCGTGAACTGCGCGCGATGTTCCGGCGCGAACGACCGGACGTGGTTCATTTCCACAACACGTTCCCGCTCGTCTCCCCGGCGGCTTATCACGCGGCCAGAGCCGAGGCCGTGCCCGTAGTGCAGACGCTGCACAACTACCGCCTGCTCTGCCCGAACGCGATGCTCATGCGTGAGGGACGCGTCTGTGAGGATTGTCTGGGGCGGGCTGTGTCGTGGGCGGGGGCTGCCCGCGCATGTTACCGGGAAAGTCGCGCGGCAAGCGGGGTGACGACCTTGATGCTCGCGACGCATCGCGCGCTCGGCACATGGAGAGAGGCCGTGGATGTTTACGTCGCCCTCACGGAATTCGCGCGCCGGAAGTTCGTCGAGGGGCATCTGCCAGCCGACAAAATCGTGGTCAAACCCAACTTCGTCGAGGCGGGCATCCGTCCGTCGGAGGGGCCCGGCGACTACGCACTCTTCGTCGGAAGGTTGTCGCCGGAGAAGGGCGTCGGCGTGCTGTTGGGGGCGTGGCGGAATCTGCCGCACATCCCGCTCAAAATACTCGGTGACGGCCCGCTCATCGAAGAGGCGCGCGCGGCTGCGCGAGAAGGCGATCTTGCCCCGCGTGTCGAAGTGTTGGGGAGACGTGAGCGGAGCGAGGTTCTGGACTTGATGAGGCGCGCGCGCGTCGTCGTCTTTCCGTCGCAGTGGTACGAAGGCTTCCCCTTGACCATCGCGGAAGCCTTCGCCTGCGGAGTGCCGGTCATCGCTTCGCGCCTCGGAGCGATGGAGGAGATCGTCGCCGACGGCCGGACGGGATTGCACTTCACGCCCGGCGACGCGGCAGACCTCGCAACTAAAATCGCGTGGGCCTGGGCGCACGAACGGGAGATGGAAGTGATGGGGCGGGAAGCGAGGCGTGAGTATGAGAAGAAATACACTGCCGAGCGAAATTACCGGATGCTGACAGAGATTTATCGCCGCGCGATTAAACAGAACGGGCGAGGCGAAAAGTAGCCGCACGAGAGTATTGAAGCGAATTGAAGTAATCAACAGAACTGAGGCGCGAAAGTAAGGAGGAGCGAAGGCTCCTTTTTTTGCGCCCGCGTATAGAAAGTTTCGTCAGTTTCATAAGGGGAGTTATTGAACGTGGGAGTTATGTCGAGCGATTCTGATCTACCGGCTTCAGGTGTGTCACGTGGCGGTGAACGCGACGCGCGCGCGCCCTCCGGGTCGCACCGGCGCGCCAACGTGCTCGGCGTCGGCGTGCATGCGACGGACATGGCTTCCGCAGTGCGGACAATCGAGGAGGCCGTCCGCACGGGTATCGGCGGTTACGTCTGCGTGACCGGGGTGCATGGTGTGATGGAGGCGCAGCGCGACGAAAACTTGAAGCGAATCATCAACGACGCGCTGTTGGTCACGCCCGACGGGATGCCGACCGTGTGGGTCGGCAAAATTCAGGGGCACGAACGGATGGAGCGCGTCTACGGGCCTGACCTGATGATCGAAGTGTGCCGGATGTCGGTGGAGAAAAATTACAGCCATTTCATCTACGGCGGCAACGTCGGCGTCGCCGAAGAACTCGCCGCGAATCTGCGGGAAGGATTCCCCGGCATTCGCATTGTGGGGACATACACCCCCCCGTTCAGGCCGCTCAACGATAACGAGGAGCGCGAGTTAACCGCGCTGGTCAGTCAATCTCGCCCGGACATCTTCTGGGTGGGACTCAGCACGCCGAAGCAGGAGAAGTTAATGGCCGACCTCTTCCGCAAGCTGGACACGAAAGTGATGATCGGCGTCGGCGCGGCCTTCGACGTTCACACGGGGCGGACGAAGGATGCGCCCGCTTGGGTCAAGCAAGCGGGACTTCAATGGCTCCACCGCCTGCTGTCCGAGCCACGCCGTCTGGCCGGACGATATTTCAACATCGTGCCGCGTTTCATCTTTCACATTTCGCTGCAAGTGCTCGGTTTAAGAAAGCACGCGCTGAATACACGTTAGATACAGGTTAGAAACGCTCTGAAAATTCGACGCACGAACGCCTCGCGCCTGTCCGGCTCAAGTGACTGTCAGGCGTCATCAGGCTTCCCGTTTATCCATCTCGACAGCAAGGAATTCATCAGGAGGAACACATTATGGAACGCTCGCGGAGAGTGTTGGTGACAGGTGCCGGCGGCTTTATCGGGCATCATCTGGTTAAAAGGTTAAAGGACGAGGGCTACTGGGTGCGCGGCGCGGACATCAAGCTCCCGGAATACGGGGCGTCGGCGGCGGACGAGTTTGAACTGCTCGATCTGCGACGCTGGCACAACTGTTTGCAGGCCGTGCGCGGCGTGGACGAAATTTACAACCTCGCCGCCAACATGGGCGGCATCGGTTTCATACACGCGCACAAGGCCGAGATCATGCACGACAACGTGCTCATCAACATCCACATGCCCGAAGCCGCGCGATTGAACGGTATCAGCCGATACCTCTACACGTCGTCGGCCTGCATCTACCCCGGCTACAAGCAGAACGTGCCCGACGTTGAGCCGCTCAAGGAAGAGGACGCCTACCCGGCCGACCCGGAAGACGGTTATGGATGGGAGAAACTCTTCTCCGAACGACAGTGCCGTCACTACTGGGAGGAGTACGGGCTGGAGACGCGTGTGGTGCGCTTCCACAACATCTTCGGCCCGCTCGGCACGTATGACGGCGGGCGCGAGAAGTCGCCGGCGGCCATCTGCCGCAAAGTCGCGCTCGCTAAAGACGGCGACGACATAGAGGTGTGGGGCGACGGCAAGCAGACTCGCTCTTACTGCTACATAGACGATTGCGTCGAGGGCATCTATCGCCTGATGCAGTCCGACCATCGCGAACCGCTCAACCTCGGTCAGGATCGGATGATCACGATTGACGAACTCGTGGACATCACCTCGGCGATTGGCGGCAAGCGGCTCAATAAGGTTTACGACCTCTCGAAGCCGCAGGGCGTGCGCGGGCGCAACAGCGACAACACGCGCCTGCGCGAAGTGCTCGGCTGGGAGCCGCAGATCAGTCTCGAAGAAGGATTGCGGCTGACCTACGAGTGGATTCGCGGCGAGTTGGAGATGTCGGGCAAGGTTGTGCCGGAGGCGCAGTTGATAAAAGAAGCAAGCCTCGTCAGGGAAGGACAGGCGGCGGTCGCCGTCTGAAGGACGGCTGTTACCGAACTAGGGAAACCACATGAGCAGTTACAGTTTGCGGACGGCTGTCACGGAAGTAGACATCCTGACTCCGTCAATGCCCGGCGTCGGGCACAGACCCCGGCGCAGGCAGGCGTTTTTGTACCTGCGCCGCCGTCTCTGGAACGCCGCCGCACTGGGCGCGGGGGATGCCGTCGCGATCATCCTGGCGCTGGTGCTGGCGGGAGCGGCGCGGTGGTGGTTGGTGGGCGAACCGATTCTCTATAGTTGGAGCCTGCTCCTGATACTCGCGTGGTGGGGGTGCGCGCTTGGCGCGCGTCTCCTGCCGAGTTGGGGCTTGGGGCCGGTGGAAGAACTCCGGCGCGAAGTGCTCCTGCTCGGGGGCATCTACGGCGGGCTGGCCGTCATGTTGTTTCTGGGTAAAGAAGCTCATCACGTCAGCCGCCTCGTGCTGCTGGCCGCGTTCGGGTTAAACGTCGTGCTGGTGCCCGCGATACGCATGCTGGTCAAGCACCTGCTCGTCGCGTATGGCTTGTGGGGCGTGCCGACGGTGATTTACGGCGGCGCGGAAGTGTGCGCCACAATCATCAACGCCCTGCGCGCCGAGAAGGGGTTCGGCTACGTTCCGGTTGGCATCTTCGACGACCATCTGAAGTGCTGGGATGACCGTGTGGAAGGAGTGCCGGTGCTCGGCCATCTGGGGCAGACGACGCCTAAAGCCCCGGTTGCGATCCTCGCGCTGCCGGGTCTGGCTCGCGAGCAGGTGGTCGAACTGCTCGACGGGCCGCTTGCCTCCTACCGTCACGTACTTATCATCCCGAACCTGTTCGAGGTGCAGTCGTTGTGGGTGCGCGCGCGCGACCTCGGCGGCGTTTTGGGTTTGGAGATTTCACGCAACCTGCTCGACCCGCTGGCGCGTGTGACGAAGCGCACGCTCGAACTGGTCGCGGTCGCCGCGACCGCCGTCCTCTGGGTGCCACTCTGCTTGTTGCTGGCCGCGCTGGTGTGGCTCGAAGATCGCGTCAACCCGTTTTTCCTGCAAGACCGCATCGGCGAGGACGGGCATCGTTTCCGCACCTGGAAGTTTCGCACGATGGTTCCGGACGCAGAGGCCGTGCTGCAACGAAAACTTAAGGAGGACGCAGCACTGCGCGCGGAATGGCTGTCCAGCTTCAAACTCTGCCAAGACCCGCGCATCACTACGGTCGGAAAGTTATTACGAAGAACTTCGCTGGACGAACTGCCGCAACTAATCAACGTGCTGCGCGGCGAGATGTCTCTCGTCGGCCCGAGACCGTTGCCGCAGTATCACCACGAGGAGTTGCCGACGCATGTCAGGACGTTGCGCGAGCGCGTGCGTCCCGGCATGACGGGGCTGTGGCAGGTGTCGGGGCGCAGCGTTGCGGGCACACCCGGCATGCAGAAGTGGGACACCTATTACGTGCGTAACTGGTCTGTGTGGCTCGACATAGTCATTCTGGTGAGAACCGTCCGCGCCGTCACGAAAGGGCAGGGCGCTTATTAACCTGGGGGAAGGAAAGACTCGCCGATGACGGAAATCGAATTGCACAACGCGGCGGCTGCCGCTGGAGTATCAGGTGCGGCGCAGGCAGTGCGCCCGCGCGAACAGGCCGGAAAAATGGCTCGCCTGATCGAACGCATCTCCTATGGCGCGTTGCTTTCACTGATCGTACTCGTCGCAGTCCCTTACGGCACGGTGGAGCCGTGGTGGGTGACTGTTTTTGAGTGCGCCGTCTTCGCGCTCGGGGCAGTGTGGCTCGTGGAAGGTCTCGTCCGCGGCACGTGGCGCGTGCGCGGCGTCTCGATGCTCATGCCATTGGCCGCGCTGATCCTTTTCGCATACGTTCAGAGCCTGCCCCTGTCGGGCGGGAGCGTGGCGGGAGACGGGGGCGTCGGGGGGGATGCGTTGCGGACTTTGAGCGCAGACCCTTACGAAACTCATCTGTGGGCGTGGAAGATGCTCGCAATTGTGCTGGCGGGAAACTTACTGCTGAGCTACACGTCGAACCGGCGTCGCTTGCGAGCTTTGATCTACACGGTCATCGGCTTGGGTGTGGCGAGCGCACTGTTCGGCATCGTCCGGCAGGCGACGCAGCAGACGCCGGGCTTCGTCCTTCCGTTACTGGGCTACGACGGACGGGAATACGCGCAGTTCATCAGCCGTAATCACTTCGCGTTTCTCATGGAGATGGCGCTCGGCCTCGTGCTCGGCCTTGTCGTCGGCAGGGGCGTGCGTCGAGAGCGCCTTCTCATCTGCTTGGCCGTCGCGGTGCCCATCTGGACGGCGTTAGTGTTGTCAAACTCGCGCGGCGGCATCCTGAGCATGTTCTTGCAGTTGTTGTTCGTCGCACTCATGTATCCGAAGGCGTCGGCGGTGGATAACGCTCGTGCGGCGGAGGGCGCCAGACCGGGGTGGATGTCGCGCGTCACCGGGGGCGGGCTGGCGGCGCGCGTGCTCGTCGTCGTGTGTCTGGCGCTGGGGGTTGCCGTCAGCATCGTTTGGGTGGGCGGCGAACCGCTGGTCAGTCGTCTGGAGACAGTATCGGGTGAAGTTCGCGCGGTGGGTGAAGAGTGGCGCGAAGGAACACGCCGGGCGCAGATTTGGCGTGCGACCGGGGAACTCATCAAGGCTCATCCCGTCTTCGGCGTCGGCTTCGGCGGTTACTGGGCGGCCATTCCCGAGTATCACGACGCGTCGGGCGAGGCGACGCCGCAAGAGGCACACAACGATTATCTGGAACTCTTGGCGAGCGGTGGCCTCGTCGGCGTGGTTCTGGCAGCATGGTTTGTTGTGGCTTTCGTGAGAGCCGCCCGCCGATGCTTGCGTTCCGCGGATCGTTTCCGCCGCGCCGCTTGTTTCGGCGCATTGGCCGGACTGGTCGGAGTGGCCGCGCACAGCTTTGTTGACTTCGGCCTGCACATCACCGTCAACGCCCTCGTCGCCTGCGCGCTTGTGGTGATAGCGACCGCCGACGTGCGTGCGGAGGAAAAAACTCCGCCGGAAGGCGGCGGAAGGGCGCGCCGCCGCACGCTCTCCGGGCGGGTTTCCGTGCCGGCAGTCCGGCGCGCGGAGTCCGAAAATCTAGCCTGATAGGCCAATTGTAACAAATCGGCGAAGGCTGTAGAGTTGGCGCACGCATTCAGAGACGGTCTGCGTGGCAGTGAGCCTTTAAATCCGACATCGTGGTAACACAAAGGGAATCAACGTTATGAAATTAAAGAGTCAAAAGGTGATCAAGCTGGTCGCCATGTCACTCGTACTCTCGATCACGCAGACTTACGTGGCATTGGGCGAGACGGTGAGAGCGACCGCCCCGGCCAAAGCCGAGACTGCAAAAGCGGAAGTAGCGCGCGAAAGCGGGAACCTGCTCTTCGGGCAGTTGGTGTTGGACGAGGATAAGTCAATTTCGCTCAACGGCAACAACGCCGTCACCGGCACGACCATCCTCTCCGGCTCGCAGATGAGCACGCCGCAAGCGGTCGAGGCTTCGGTCGTGCTCGACTCGCTGGGCAGTCTGAACATCGCTCCTGAAACCGACCTGACACTCGTCTTCGATAAAGCGAGCGTGAACGTCGTGGTCGCCAAAGGCTTTGCCAGCCTGAACACGGTGGACGGCGTTAAAGGATCGATCACGCTTCCCGAAGGCGATCCGACGGCCGCGCCGCAGGGTGGTGGCGGTGGCGGTGGCATAGGCTTGGGAAATAAAAAATTTATCCTGGGGGCCATCGGCTTTTCCGCTATCGTCGCCGCGGCCATCCTCGTTCCGTGCCGTCGCGGTCGCAACCCCACGCCGGGCGAACCCCGTGGCCGCAACAACGAGTGCCGGAGAGGGTTTGCCGGCTTTACCAGTTAGTCTGACCGTGTAACCTCCTTAGAGACTTTGTGCCTTGCCCGATGGCAAGGCACTTTTTTTATCCCGGCGATCTCACCGATACGGAAACGCTATTCTCAGGTGAGCACAATAATGACGGCACAACAGTCCGACTCGCAAAAGGCGACCGCGCGCGGTCGCCTTTTACGTTCAGCTTGCGCGACGGCAATGCTGCTCATCTGCCTGTGGGGGATAAGCGAGTCAGCGCGCGCGGGCTACTCACGTCTGCTCACGCAGTACGGGCAGAGAGCCAACGACTCGGGGGCAATGGACATGGCAGCGCAACTAGCTCCGGCTGACGCCGAAGCACGCTATGCGCGAGCCGCCATGCTCGCGGCTTCGGGCAAATCGGCCGAAGCGTTGACGGAACTCGAACAGGCCGTCGCCGCGCGCCCGCGTGACTATTTACTCTGGATAGAACTAGCCAATGCGCGTGCCCGCGCCGGACGCCGGGAGGGCGCGCTGGCGGCGTTCGACGAGGGGATACGCCGCGCGCCCTACTATGCACGGCCGCGCTGGGAATTCGGCAATCTCCTCTTCAGGTTCGGACTTCGCGAACGGGCTTTCGCGGAAATGAGTCGCGCCGCCGCGAGCGACCCTTCGCTGTTGCCCGCAATGCTTGATCTCGCGTGGCAAGCATCCGGCGGCGACGCACGGGCGGTCGAGCGAGCCGTGCAGCCGCAGACGACCGTGATGCAAATCGCCCTCGCGCGTTTCTTCGCTGGGCGCGGCCACACATCGGAGGCCATCAGATTGTTTCGGGCGGCTGGCGGCCCCGAAGCAGGAGACCGTCGCGCCCTCATCGGCGAACTGCTCAAAAGCAAACGTTTCAACGAGGCTTATGAATTGTGGTCAGACGGCAACGACGCGGGCGGCACATCTCGCGACCCCGTCGCAGCGTTGATTGATGGTGGTTTTGAGGGAAGGCTGAGCCGCGAGGGAACAGGCTTCGGCTGGCAGCCGGCGGCCGACACGCCTGCGACGCGCGTCTCGCTCGCCGCGGCGGGGGCACACGCGGGCGGGCACAGCCTCCGCGTCGAGTGGCGCGGGGATTCCGACCCGGCGTCCACGCTCCTCTCGCAACTCGTACTGGTTGAGCCGAACACACGTTACAAGCTCGGCTTCTCAGGCCGCACGGAAGAGGTCGTGACCGGGGGGCCGCCTGCCCTGATTGTGACGGACGTGGGCGGGGGCGCGATCATCGGCGAGTTGTCGCTGCCGCAGGGAACGAGTGGTTGGCAAGACTACGCGCTTGAGTTCGCAACCGGCAGCGATGCGCGCGTCGTGCTCATCAGCCTGCAACGCCGGAGGTGTGGCAACCAACCTTGCCCTGCCTTCGGGAGCCTCTGGCTCGATAACTTCTCCTTGAGAAAGTTATGAAGCGGAAGGGCACAAGGGGAATGCCGGTCGGACAATCGCCGCGAACATCCCGGCGCAAGCCAACACAAGCGGATTAGCTCACCCAACTCGAACCTGAGACGGCGAAGAGACAGGACTTGATGTGCTCATCGTGTCCGGGGAAAACATTAAGGAAGGATTAAGGGGAAGAAATGAGAATACTTGTGACGGGCGGGGCGGGCTTCATCGAGTCGCACCTCCGCGAACGACTGCTGGAGGCGGATCATGAGGTGATCTGTGCAGGCACTCAGGGGCGAGGAGTTGACCATCTACGGCGAGGGCACGCAGACGCGCTCCTTCTGCTACGTGGACGATCTCGTCGAAGGGCTGATCCGCCTGATGAACGCGAAGCAAGCAGATGCGGGAAGAAGCGTCCACGACCCCATCAACATCGGCAACCCGTGCGAGTTCACGATGCGTGAGTTAGCCGAGGAGGTCGCGCGCGCCTGCGGCGCAGAGGTGAGACTGCGCCACCATCCTCTGCCGCAAGACGACCCCAGACAACGCCGCCCCGACATCACGCACGCGCAACAACTTCTCCGCTGGCAGCCCAGCATCCCTCTGCGTGAAGGACTGGCACGCACTGTCGGTTATTTCGCGGGAAGGATCGAGAGTAAAGCGGTTGCACTAATGGCCTGAGTTTAACTTCGACGCGCACCCGCTGCGCTGTCGGGACACAACGAGTCATCCGCAAAGTAATCCGCGCGGGCGTTGAACTGCTGAGACGTGAGTAACGGCAGAGGTCAAACGTGACGCTGCTAATTTTCGCCTTGCCGGGGACGGCTTCGGAGTAATAAGGCGTAACAAACGAGCTAAGGAGAAAAGGTATCATGAAAGTTAAAACTGTTGTTTCGTTGAGTGCCTGTCTGGTTTTTACTCTTGCGAGTTTAACCTTCGCCCAGAGAGATATGAATCAAACTCAGGGCGGGATGGGAAAGCCGGACAAGATGGAGCAGATGGCGATGTCGGCGCAAGCCATGGATCACAAGTTCGTCATGGACGCCGCGATGGGAAATATGGCCGAGATCAGGATGGGACAGATGGCGAAGGAGCGCGCGACGAATCCCGAAGTCAAGAATTTCGCCCAGATGATGATCGATCATCACACCATGGCGAACAATGATCTGATGCGGATGGCGCAGATGAAGGGCATGACGCTGCCGACGGATGTTGGGCCGCACCACCGGGCGGTGATGGATGGGATGTCGAAGCTATCGGGGATGGAGTTCGATATGGCTTACGTCAAGCACCAGATGGCCGACCACGCGTTGGCCGTGGACATGTACGCCATGCACGCCAAGTCGAGCAAAGACGGAGAAGTAAGGCGTATGCCAAAAAGACGCTCCCCGTAGTCGAGAGACATTACGAAATGACAAAGATGATGGACATGAGAATGCACATGGCTGCGATGCCCATGCGAGCCGGCAGTTAGCTGTAGGCTAACGACTCGCGCATGGAATTCCAGTAGAGTGAGAGGGGCATGTGCTGTCCCTCTCACTCCGGGAGAAATAATGCCCCTGCCGAATGCTATGATGGTGCCAGTCAGACGTTGAGGCATATATTTGAAGCAGGCCACGGCGGTGCCGGCCAGCTACGCCGATCCTGACACGAATACCCAGAATTCACGGGTAACTACCTTATGATCACCTGTACCAGAATCTGCACAGTGAGCTACCGCATTTTGGTATAATCGACAGCCGTCCCAGCGAGACACCAACAATTCAGACGTAGTGAGGTACCCCCTGATGTCTCTGTGCCACGCCCGCCGCGAACTTCTCACCAAGCTTCTGGTCGCCGTGATTTTCGCGGCCTGCATCTGCGTGTTCGATGCCCCGGCGCAGTCTCCGCGCTACACCGTCACCGACCTCGGCGCGTTCGAGCCACGCGGCGTTAACGATGTAGGCCAGGTGGCGGGCAGGGCGATCATCAACGGCAGGGGGTTCGCTGTCGTTTACGACGGCACGTTAAAGATCATCAACCCACCTGAGAGCAGCAGCTCCGAGGCGTACGCCATCAACAATCACGGCCAGATCGTCGGGACTATTCTCATCTGCGAAATCGTGAATGGCGAATGCCATAACGCCAAGTCGCGCGCCTTCATCTACCGCCTCGGCCAGTTCACCATCCTCGGCACGCTCGGGGGCCGCGACAGCTTCGGCTTCGACATCGACGAAGCGGGCCGTGCGGTAGGTAACTCCACCACGCCCGGGCCTGCCCCAAACATGAGCGGCGATGCGCAAGCTTTCTTCTCCGCCGGTGGGCCGCTCGAAAACATCAGCGCGAAGATGGGGGTGGCGGGCACCAGGGTCGCCGCCGTCAACTCTGTCGGCCAAATCACGGGAGTCTTCCGCGACACCTCACGCTCCGGCGCGTTCATCTACGACACTCGCGACGGCACGTTCTCGCTCTTCACGCTCGCCGGGGGACCCAGAGGCTTGAACGACCACGGGCAGATTGTCGGCGTCTCGAGCAACCACGACGGATCGGGTCGCGCGTTCCTCTACGCCGGCGGCGTAATGAAAGACCTCGGCACGCTCTTGCCCTCTCACACCTTCAGCGGCGCTACGGCGATCAACAACGCCGGCCAGATCGTCGGCGTCTCGAGCCAGAGCTGGAGGTCGCGAGAAGATGAGCACGCTTTTATCTACGAGGGCGGCCGGATGAGTGATCTGAACGCGCTCATCCCGGCGAACTCCGGCTGGCTCTTGAAGGAGGCGACGGACATCAACAGCCGCGGACAGATCGTCGGACGCGGCACATTGAACGGCCAAGGGCGCGGCTTCATGCTCACGCCCAGCGATCACGTCATGCTGCTCACCGAGCCGGGCTCTGGTAAGGCACTCGCACTAGACTCCGTCACCTTTGAGCGCGATCCCTTCACGCTTTCGACTGCGCGCAACTTCAGCGCTGACGGGCGCAGGCGCATCACGCTTTTCGCTCGTAACGTCGAGTTCGTGCCGAACGATGGGACTCTGCAACTTGTTGTCCGGGCCGAGGGCTCGGATGGGGCAACACACCAATTGGCGATAGAACACGTCAACATAGTCCCGGATTTACCATCGCTCACACAGATCACCGTCCGTCTGCCCGATGGCCTCGCCGCGGGTGGTGAATTTCAACTAAGTATCACCTCGCGAGGAGCTACTAGCAACAAGGCACCCCTCAGCATTAAGGCCACGCCCGTGGTCGGCATACCTTAAATGCCAACAATGCAGCGCCCGTTTACGAACCATCATGCTCGGCCCCTGGCAGAAACCAGCTAAAACTCGTCAACACCTGCCAGCGCCGTCTCCAGCCGCATCAGGGCGCATATCAGAAGTTTAATCCTTCATCTCTATACCCCTTCAACTTTGCTAGTAGCGGAACTACCCATCGCTAAGTGAAAGAGAGTTAACACAGGTCTGATAACTAGCAACTTGGATTAAATAGTTGCTCTCGTGGCGATGGACGCCGAAAACTGTCTCGGGTTTTAGGGATTCAGAATAAAGAGGGCGTTGAGTCTCAGGAGAGTTGTCTGACATAGGCTAGAAACACGAAGGCTAGAACCCCCCGACCCGGCGTTGACCGGCAAGATCGTGGAAGGTTACGCTCGCAAGCAATCATTACAGGTTATACCCAGGGTGTTAATTTAAGTGACCGTGAGACAGAGGTGCTCCGCCTAATTGCCCGGGGTCATAGCAACAAAGAGATTGCAAATCAACTCACGATCAGCGTGAGAACGGTCGAGACTTACAAGACCCGCTTAATGGAAAAACTCGATCTGCATACTCGCGCAGATATTGTGAGCTATGCTTTGCAGCAAGGATGGTTGCAGGATAGCTGTAGATACGTTGACCTCTTCACTGATGATTTGTGTCTGTAAATTCACTCTCATATTAAGTAAATTTACGGACAGTCTTTTGAGCCTTAACGTACATACGCCGATCCTTTCAACTGATACCCTCCTTCCACTGAATCCTAAACAGATCGAGAGCGGTGCTGTTCCAGTGCCCCGATATGCGTCTATTTGCTGCGTGCGGAAGCAGATTGGATTTGGTCGTAGAAACTTTGCCTTTCGTCAAGCTGCACTTGAACGTCAGGCACCGAACTAACCATAGGGACCCAAGGAGAATTAAAGATGCTTCGTAAACTATTTCTAACGTGCGCAGCGCTCGTGATGACGTTGGCGCTGGCAGTCGGTGGTTTCGCCAACGGTAACGGCCAAGGCAGTAATGGTGGCGGCCAAGGCGGCAACGGCGGCAATGGCGGCGGCAAGGGCGCCTCTGAGAAACAATGTGACCGTGCCAGCGAAACTGGTCTTGCTAATGGCGGCGGACTCGAACGTTGCAAGGGTAAGGAAGACAAGGATGACGACGATGACGACGATGACGACGACGACGGCAACGGCGGCGGCGGCAACGGCGGCGGCGGCCGGCATGGCAACGGACGCGGCAACAACGGCAACAACGGCAACAACGGAAATAACGGCAACAACGGTAACAACGGCAACAATGGTAATAACGGCAACAACGGTGGTCGCCGCAACTAAGTTCTAACGATACTTGCGCCTGACAGTCCTGCAAGCAGGGCTAGTCTTCGCTGCTCAAGCGGGGTTGGCCGGAATGCTATCGCTTCTGCCCAACTCGCTTGAGCATTTTGTCCATCAGGCAGTTGGTTTCATCAGATGAGCACCAGGCAGAAGCGGTATTGCCCCGCTGTTCTGAACGGCTAAGCAGATCGGCCAAGTGGTGGCATTACGGCGGCAAGCTGCCGCTGTCTTGGCTGTACTACGTGGCTATGGCCTTTCTAGCACTGATGGGGATCACCCTTTTGCTAAAGCTTGCCGGCATATTCTGATGCGGGGTGCGACTCATAGCCGATGATCGTGAGATTCTGTCGAAGCTGAATGAGCCATCACTGCCGAGAACGAATTCAAGTTGACATCATGGGTGATGAGGATATGCGCTACGCAGCAGGTGCGAGGAGCGTTAGGCAGGACAAACGCCACAGACTTTTGGGCGCAGGCGGCGTGCTGGCGTTCGCAGTCCTTGCACTCGTCGGCGCCGTGTTCCTGGCGGTCTCTTCGCGGGCGGCCGCGCCGGTACAGTTGGTGCGCCTCAGCGTGAGCCATGAAGCCGGCGCGGTTCGCGTCGAGTTGATCGCCGATAGCTCGCTGGCCGAAAGCGCCGTCGAACAGGAGAGGCGGGGCGATGAGACTATCGTGCGCGTGCGCGGCGCGCGCTCCTTGCTGCTCCCCAGCTACGCGATTGAAGGCCTGCTCGTGCGCCGCTTGCGCACCGCGTCAGGGTTGCGGGGCGGCGAGCCTTTCGTCGAGATCTTCATTGACAGCGGCGGAGGCGCGACCGTTGCGCCGCAGAAGAGTTTCAACCGCCTGGTGCTCGACATTACCGGCAGCGGTGTACGCGCCGATGCGTCCCCGCGCCCGGAACGCTCACGGGCCACTTCCGCGAGCGGAGTTGGCGCTGCGCCGCGTGGGACAGGCGCGTTGCGCGGTCGGATCACGGACGAATTAGGGGCCTTGATCGTGGGCGCTACCGTCGCGCTGGCAGGCGCAAACGGCTCCCAACTGGTCGCCACGACCGACGAGGAAGGAGCTTATAACTTCTCCGGCCTCCCGGACGGCAGGTACGTCGTGCGCGCCGCCGCGCCGGGCTTTGCCGTCGCTGAAAACGCCGACGTGGAACTTGGCGGGGGACGTAAATCGCTCGACCTCACGCTGCGCGTCGCGCTCGAGCATCAGCAAGTAACCGTCGCCGCCGAAGCGCCGTTGAGCACGGAACTTGATAACAACGCCGGCGCACTCGTGCTCCGGGGCGCAGACCTCGACGCGCTGCCTGACGACCCCGAAGGTCTCGCCGAGGCCGTGCAATCGCTGGCCGGGCCCGGTGGCGGTCAGGTCTTAGTGGACGGGTTTACCGATGGTCGCCTCCCGCCCAAAAACTCCATCCGCGAGATTCGCGTCAACCAGAACCCTTTCTCCGCCCAGTACGATCGAATGGGCTATGGCCGCGTGGAGGTTCAGACCAAACCGGGCGCGGACGAGTTTCGGGGTCAAGGGTTCTTCAACTTCAACGACGAGAGCCTGAACGCGCGCAACGCTTTTGCGCCGAACCGCGCCCACTTCCAGTCGCGTCTCTATGGCGGAAGTTTCAGCGGCCCGGTCATTGCAAAGAAAGCATCTTTCTTTCTCGACTTCGAGCGCAACGAGGCGGACGAGAACGCGGTCATCAACGCGACCGTCCTTGATACGGCCTTCAGTGTCACTCCGTTCAGTCAAACGGTGCGCACGCCGCAATGCTTCACAAACATCGGCACGCGTTTCGATTACCAACTGGGCCGGAGCAACACGCTCACGGCGCGCTACAACTTCTCGCGTTCGACTTTGAAGAACGCGGGTATCGGAGATTTATCATTGCCCTCGCGGGCCTTTGACAGGTCAGGCACGGAACAGTCCTTGCAACTGACGGATACGGCTGCGCTCAGTGGCAAAGTGGTAAATGAGGCGCGCTTTCAGTACGCACGCACACGGAGAAGGCGGGAAGGGGACAACTCCGTTCCGACGATCAGAGTGATTGACGCTTTCACGGGCGGTGGCGCGCAAGTGGGCGTGTCATTTAACAACGAGGATCGCTGGGAGTTGCAGAACTACACCTCCTGGGCGCTCGGCCGCCATGCATTCAAAGCGGGCGGGCGACTGCGCGGCGTCTCGATCACTGATGTGTCGCCGCAGAACTTCGGCGGCACCTTCACCTTCGGCGGCGGCGTCGCGCCCGAACTTGATGCAAACGGAGGAGTGGTGCGCGATGCCAACGGTCAGCCCGTATTCGTGCCGATCACCTCGCTCGAACGTTACCGCCGCACGGTGCTGCTCGGACGGCAGGAACTCACGCCCGCGGAAATTCGTGAGCGCGGCGGCGGCGCGACGCAATTTTCCATTGCCGGCGGAAATCCTCTCGCGGGTGTCAGACAAGTGGAGTTCGGCGGCTTCCTGCAAGACGACTGGCGGCTGCGCCCGAACCTCACCATCGGCTTAGGCCTGCGTTACGAGGCCCAGAGCAACGTCGGCGACTGGACGAATTTCGCGCCGCGCCTTGCCTTCGCGTGGGCGCCCGGCACGGGCGGCGCGCGCCAGCCGAAAACCGTCATCCGCGGCGGCTTCGGCCTCTTCTACGAGCGCTTCGGAGAAAACCTCACCCTTCAGGTCAACCGCTTCAACGGGACGAATCAACAGCAGTTTATCGTCTCTGATCCGACCGTTTTGGATTTATACCGGGACGTGCCCTCAATCACGACGCTCACGGCCTTCGCCGTCCCGCAGACCACGAGGCGCGTCGCCGAAGACCTCCGCGCGCCCTATTCGCTCCAGTCCTCGTTGAGCGTCGAGCGGCGTCTGCCTTTCAAAACCACCCTCTCCGCTACCTACTTGAGGGCGCGCGTGCTGCATGTGCTCCGCTCGCGGAACGTCAACGCGCCGCTGCCCGGAACGTTCGTGCCCGGACGGCGCGGCAGCGGGGTGCGGCCCTTTGGGGGCGCCGGCAACGTCTTCCAATATGAGTCGAGCGGCACCTTCAACCAGAACCAGTTGATCGTCACCGCCAACAACAGGTTCAACCGAAACCTGACGTTTTTCGCGACCTATGTCCTAAACAAAGCGAGCACGGACTCAGGCGGCGCAGAGAGTTTCCCCGCTGACACCTACGACCTCAGCACCGAGTACGGGCGCTCGGCGATAGACATCCGCCACCACTTCTCCGCGGGCGGCTCTTTAACCGCGCCCTGGGGCCTCCGCCTCAACCCGTTCGTCGTCGCCTCTTCAGGCTACCCGTTCAACATCACCACGGGTCGCGACACGAACGGCGACTCATTGTTTACAGAGCGCCCCGCCTTCGCCACCGACCTGACAAAACCCGGTATCGTCTTCACCCGCTTCGGAGCGTTCGACCCGGAGCCCGCGCCGGGGCAACGGATGATCCCGCGCAACTACGGCGAAGGGCTAGGCTTCTTCTCCGTCAACCTCCGCGTCACCAAGACGTTCGGCTTCGGCGGTGGGCCGCGCGGGGCTTCAGCGCGGGCGCAGGAACGCTACAATTTACTGTTCTCCCTCCAAGTGCAGAACCTGTTCAACCACACTAACCTGGGCTCCCCCGTAGGCAATCTCAGCTCCCCCTTCTTCGGCCAGCCATACTCCACCGCCGGGGACGGCCGCCGCGTCGAAGCACAGACGCGCTTCAGCTTCTGAAGTAGGGGTGAGTTGAGCGTGCGCGAAGGAGGCGTACGGGAGGTGCGCTAGGAAGAAGCAAACAACGGCAGACGTCAGCCGTGGCGTTGCCGTTTTTCGCCTTGCTCGGAGGCATAACCCCGGCACAGCAAGGTAATTCATCAACCAGGGGTAATAAAGGAGAAGTATCATGAGAGCTAAAACTGTTGTTTCGTTGGGCGCCTGTCTGGTCTTTGCACTGGCAAGTTTGGCCTTTGCACAGGGGGACATGAACCGCGGCCAAGGCGGGTCGGGCAAGTCTGACAAGATGGGAAAGATGGGGGGTAAGCACGACGGCATGAAGATGTCGGCGGAGGTGATGGACCACAAGTTCATGATGGACGCCGCCCACGCCAATATGGCCGAGATGAAGATGTGGGACATGGTCGCCCAGCGCGCGACAAGCCCCGACGTGAAGAGCTTCGCCCAGATGACGGCGGCCGATCACACCAAGGCGAACGCCGAGCTGGCGCAGATCGCCCAGAAGATGGGCATGACTCTGCCGACCGAGCTGGACCCGCACCACCGTGCGGTGATGGATGGGATGTCGAAGCTGTCGGGGATGGAGTTCGACATGGCCTACGTCAAGCACCAGATGGCGGGCCACGCCATGATGGTGGACATGCTCATGATGTACGACAAGATGGGCAAGAACCGTGATCTCGAGGCTTACGCCGAGAAGATGCGACCGGCCGTCGAGCGGCACTACGACATGGTCCGCCAGATGGACATGAAGATGCACATGGCGATGATGCCCATGCGGGGGGGCAGGTAACTACTCGCCAGTGCCTGCCCTAGTGAAGTCCACCGGGGAGAGGGTGCGCAAACGCCCTCTCCCCTTTATCCCGCCGTGCCTAGGCCCGGAAGCCGCGAAGGATTTCAGGAGTCAGCGCTTCAGTCGACAAGGTCTAGGAGCCTCCAAGATCGCATTTCACGAACAAAATCGAGGTAAATCATGCTCTAACTATCAACTCGATGTTAAAGTGTGTTCGTAAAATACTGCTTACCCGGAAGCCTACACCTCAACGCAAGACGAAAAGATATTGCCAAAAGATTGCCAGTTGAGGCGGGTTAAATATCTGAACAATGTGGTCGAACAGGACCACCGCTTCGTCAAGAAGAAGGTACGCGCGTCGCAGTGTTTCAAGCGCTTCCACACCGCTGAACGAACGCTCGAAGGCATTGAGGCGATGCATATGATGAGGAAAGGTCAAGTCAAAAGGTTAGCCGGAAGTGATGCGCAGGGACAGGCGAAGTTTGTCACTTCGCTGTTCGGGGTCGCCACATAGCGGAAGGCACTCGAAGAACTTTCGCGCTTGAAAATAATTTTCGCAAAGCAACCGAGCCGTGTTGCCGCAGGCGCAATCGACAGACATTTATCTCGCGGGCTTAGGCGTGCTGCTCACTGCCGTCTATATCTACGGGTTGATCTTCCGCCCGCAACGTAAATTCCTGCGCATGGGGATTGATTCGCTCGTCGTGCTCGTCTTGTACGCGCTCGGAATTGTAGGGCTGTTCGCGATCGCGCGTCAGGGCGGCGGATGACTCGGACGCGGAAGGAATGTCAAAGGCGGGTTGCGACGACGGCGAAGAGTGATTTGCGGAGGAGAGAGGCGGCGTCGCGCGTTTCGCGCGATGTGGAGTAAGCCGGAATGTACATGATGCTGTTACTGCAAGAAGAGGCGAGAGCCTTGGTCGCCGCGCCGGGCGATGTCGGCGTCGAGCAGACAATCGTCAACCTCGTGCTGTGGCTTAAGCTTGCAGTCGAGTTGACGGGGGCGGTCGTCATCGGCTTGGGCGTCGCCGCCGCCATCGTCTATTTCGCCCGCCCGCTCATGCCGCCGCAACTGACAGGTTATAACGAAATCAGATTAACGCTCGCGCGCTTTCTTGCTCTCGCCTTAGAGTTCCAACTCGGAGCCATATCCTCTCGACCGCGATTGCACCGTCGTGGGAGCAGATCGGGAAGCTCGGCGCAATTGCAGTCATCCGCACGGCGCTCAACTATTTCCTATCACGCGAGATGGCGGAGGAACGCGAAGGAATCTCCGCTGACACGTCGCCGACGGGCAAGGTCAAACACGACGCCGACCTACCGCCGACCTCTTCCCGCACCGGTTCGCCCGCGAGCACGCCTACACACGAGCGCGGTGAGGAAGGCGCATGAGCGGTGAGGGAGAAACATCGAAGCCAACCGGAGAAGCCGACAAAGCGGTGCGCCGCCGGTCAAGGTTAAAAGGCGAGTTCGCGCTCGCGCTCCTGCCGACCTTGACGGTGCTGCTCGTCTTCGCGTTCGTCGAGGGGTTGAGCCGTCAGCGGCTTCTGTTCGCGTCGCTCGCGTCGAGCGCGTTCCTCATCTACCTCGACCCGCGCCACAAAGCTAACACGGTGCGTACGCTCCTCTTCGCACAGGTGGGTGCCGCGTTGCTCGGCTTCGCCACGAACGCCCTGCTCGGCGGCGGTTACCTTTCCGGCGGTGTAGCGATGACCCTTATCATCGTGTTGATGATTCTGTTTGATGCGATGCACCCGCCGGCGGTTTCGACTGCGCTCTCGTTTGCATTCCGCGCTGGAGACGAAAGCAACCTGCTGCTGTTCGGTTTGGCGGTCGGCGTGACGGCGACGCTCGTGCTGCTGCAACGTGCCGCGCTCTGGTTGTTAAAGCGGATCGAGCAGAGGCGGTGAGCCTGCTTACTGTTCTCCTCGGTGATAGTAAAGTATGAACATTGAGGATTCGACTCTCTGTTAAGCGCACTCGCGGTCAAGTCGGATGCTTGGTACTCGGCGCGGTCCCAGATATAGTCGTTGACGTGCGGGATAGAGTTCGATGAAGAAAATCAGTCTCGGTCAGGTGAGGACTGGCGTTAAAGGGCTGTAAATCTGTGTCACTTCAATATCTCAAAGAAGCAATTGCCGAGGGTGACACGGAGAAGTTGATTCGTTACGTGCGGCTTCATCTCGGTGACGGTAATGAAGCCGCCGGGCGTAAGGAGATCGACAAGGCATGGACGGAAGCTCTCAAGTTGCTGCTCGACGTGCCGGAGACCGACCGCGAGTTCATCCTGAAGACCCTAGAAGAGAGGGACGCGGCGACGCCCGCTCATCTCTTTTTCCATCTGCACTTCTATTTCGTTCGACGTTCTGGAGACTGGATACATGACGGCACACTCTGATGAAGCGAAACAACTGCGCCCGGGGCTGTGGGAGACGGTCAACGAACGCTACCCCGGCTCGATGATCACGAAGAGCGACTTCGTCCCCTTAGCCTCTTTGAGGAAGCCTCTATCCGAATCACGCCTGACCTTCGTTAGTTCCGCAGGAGTACAGCCCAAAGGCACGATGCCCTTCGACGTCGTGCATCCGGTGGGAGATTACAGCTTCCGCCGCGTCCCCTCCGACTCAAACCCGTCCGATTTGGAGATACATCAGATCAAGTATCCGACGAACGGCGCGGCGAAAGACCTGAACGTGATCCTCCCCGTCGAGCGGTTGCAAGAGTTGGCAACAGAAGGCGTGATCGGCGGGCTGACCCAGAACTTCTTCTCCTTCATTGGCTACAACATGGACCCGGAGAGGCTGAACGCACGCTCGCCGAGGACATAGCGGAGGCTGTCGTTGCGGACAGCGCCGATGTCGCGCTGCTCGCTCCCGCTTGACCGATATGACACCAGTCCGTCGCGCTCGTGCAGCGCGCAATAGAGCAAAGAGGACTACCCACCGTCTCCATCACCGTGGCTCTCGATGTCACACAGCACTGTAAGCCGCCGCGCGCGGTGTTCGTGCCGTTCATGATGGGACACCACTTCGGAGTGCCATTTCACAGGGAGTTACAGAGGCGGATCATCCTCGAGGCGCTCGATCATCTGGTGAAGGCTCAACGGAGCGGCGAAGTAAGACACCTGCCATACACGTGGGCGCAGGCGCGGCGTGAAGGAAAAGCGATTGAAGAAGCAGCCGGGAGAATTCCAGCAGAATAAGAATGACTGATTTGATCTAAGCTTTAAGAAAAGCTCGCGCACAAAACTTTGAACTGGAATTTAATACGTAATCAATTCGTGGAAAGAGAATTAACTATTGTGAAAGGGAAAGTAGTTTACCTGAGTGGTGCGATGCTGGGATGCACAGATGAAGAATGTCGTGATTGGCGCGAGTACGCCAAGCAGCGCCTTCGGTGTGAGACGCGCGATCCGATGATACGCGATTATCGAGGGCGAGAGATGGACGGCATGATCGACATGGTCGAAAATGATAAAGCCGACATTGATGCATGTGACGTTGTCTTAGTCAACTTCGTCAAGCCGAGCGTCGGAACCAGCATGGAGGTGCTTTACGCTTGGGAGCGAGGTAAGAAGGTCATACTCGTTGCACCTCAGAATACGATAATCAGCCCGTGGCTGGTCTATCACAGCCACCATCTTTTCCATCGGGTCGAAGACGCCGTCACGCACATCAACCGGATGGGTTTTGAAGGAATGACGGAAGGAGATTGAAGATGTCAGACGTAGCTTATGTTTCCCATATACGCATTGAGCGTGAGGCAGGTCCTGCACGCCTCGCTTATCTACCGGCTGAACGAGAGCCAGTACGGTTCGGCGTGCACGGAGCCGTCGCCGAGCACTACGGCGTCAGCCCTGAAGTCGCCGAGCCTCACGCAACGACGCTTGATTATGTCGTCGCCGCTGCGGGAGGTTGACTGGTCGGCACCTTCGGGGGCGCGCTGGAGGCACGTAAAATAAATGCGAGCAATAAACACTTGACGGCGGAAGTAAGAGGCGAGATCGAGACGGAAGATAAAGTGCTGGTGATCCGCCGCATCCACGTCGTCTATCACCTCACGGCGCCGGCGGGCGCGCAGGAAACAATCGAGCGCGTGCATCGAATTCACGCCAACAAGTGTCCTGTCTTCCGATCATTGCATAAGGCGATTGAGATTACGACCCAGTACAAGCTGTATGAACCTTCATGAAGAGACACTGGCCTAGGACTTAATACCGTGTGACGTCCTTGAGCGCGCCTGAGCGTCTTCGAGCACGCCGCAATTGTAAACATTTTGGAGAACTTGATGGGAGAAGGAAGATGAAGGAGATTTCACGACGTAAACTGCTCGGAAGAATCGCCACCGGAAGCGCGGGATTGGCGCTCTCAAGCCTCACGGCGCAGGGGCAGATGAATGACGTAGCGCAGCAGACGGTGCGAGCCTTTCGCGGCCAGCACCAGCCGAAACCTTTGCCGTTTGATCCGGCGAAGCTCAAAGGCATCTCGGAAAAAATTATCCGTTCGCACTGGGAGAATAATTACGGCGGGTCCGTGAAAGCTCTCAACGCCGTCGAGCAGCGTCTCGCCCAGATGATGAAGGAAAGGGAGATGCCGGCTTATCTGTACGGTGAACTCAAGCGTGAGGAACTGATCCGCACGTGTTCAGTCGTGCTGCATGAAAAGTATTTCGCTAATCTCGGCGGCGATAATCGTCCGGGCGGTAAAGGCCTTGATCTCATTAAGCAGTGGTTCGGCAGCTACGAAGGCTGGGAAGCAGAGTTTAAGCGGACGGCAAACGCGCTCGGCGGCGGCAGCGGCTGGGTCATCTTCGCTTATAATCTGCATACCGGAGAAGTTCACAACTACTGGGCGGCGGATCACGCGCATAATCCGACGCTCGGCTATCCGCTCCTCGTGCTCGATATGTATGAGCACTCTTATCACATGGACTACGGCGCGGCGGCCGCCAAGTACGTTGATGCTTTTATGCAGAACGTTAATTGGGAAGAAGTCAGCCGGCGTGCTGAAGCGGCGATGAAGGTGAGTCTCGCTTAAGCCTATCAAAGGTGGAGCAGGGGCAGAATCCAGCCTTTCCACAGTCATAAAGTTACAGGGTTAATCCGTGGCAGTGTTGCAAGAATAGCGATTCAGGTATTATTTCTACATCGAGTTCTCTTAAGTCAGATCAGCAGGTCTCTTCATGAATCATAAATCCTCGTCTTTCAAATGGCGGCACTATGCCCCTGATGTCATCCTTTTATGTGTTCGCTGGTATTGCCGTTACCAACTCTCGTATCGAGATGTTGAGGAGATGATGCGTGAGCGTGGACTCGACATAGTTCATTCGACCGTATTTCGTTGGGTACAGAGAGATATGCTCCGGAGATCAACAAGCGGATACGACCGCACCTAAAGATGAGCGGCACGTCATATCGGGTGGATGAGACTTACATTAAGGTCGGGAAGACCTGTAAATATCTGTACCGCGACGTAGATAAAGAAGGAAATACAATCGAGTTTATGCTCAGCGCTAACCGCGACGCTTCTGCGGCAAAACGGTTCTTTAAGAAGATGATGAGAGCCGAGCACAGGAGACTGCCATTCTCGATCAGCGTCGATAAGAACGCGGCTTACCCTGAGGCATTCAGCGCTTCACAAGAGGGGCGGATCGTGCCGCAGGACTGCGTGCTTAGGCGCGTGAAATATCTGAACAACATGATCGAGCAGGACCACCGCTTCGTCAAGAAGAAGGTACGAGCCTTACAATGCTTCAAGAGCTTCTACACCGCTGAGCGCACGCTCGAAGGTATTGAATCGGTAAACATGATGAGGAAGGGGCAGGTCAAAAGATTATCAGGGAGTGACTCGCACGGTCATGCGAAGTTCGTCGCTTCGCTGTTCGGGATCGCTGCCTGAGTAGAGAGTAGCTCCTGACCTTCTGCGCTCTAAAATAATTTTCGCAACACTACCGCTCCGAGCGCCCCGCCAGCGGCGACCGCTAAATATTTAGTTAACGTCTCCATCCGTCTCCTTCGAATATTTGCGCGATAGTCGACCCCTAAAATGCGAAAGACTCCTTTCCATGAGGCGCGTGCGGTGACACGCTCTCTGAAAAGGAGTCATCAATCCCGGCCTGACGACCCGAGATGGTTATACGGCGAACTCCATCGCCTTAAATTATCGTGGTTATTCTACACCATGCGGCGGCCCGTGAAGAACTAAGCGTCGGCGCTCGGAATCTCGAATAGGCAAGTAGGGGGAGTTACTCAGGACAATAATCGTGCGACCACCGTTTTCACATGAATCCGGGTCGTATCCAGAAACGGCAGCCCCTCGATCAGGTCATCGGGTAAAAGTGGATCGCCGCGCAAAATCAGGGGCAGTTCCGTCCCGCCGAGGATCAGTCCATCGATGTCGTCCTGTTCTTTCAGGCGAACCGCTATTGCCAGTAACCGCTCCCGCGTCTCGGGAAGGAAAACGCCCTTGACCAGCTCGTTCATGTATCTGTCATGAATGTATGCCTGCTCCGTCTCATCGGGCACGACCAGAGCAAGCCCTTCTCTGGAAAACACGTCTCTGTAGAAATGCCCCCGCATTGTGAAGCGCGTGCCGAACAAACCCAGTCTTTTCAGCCCCAGTGCTTTCGCCTCCGCGCACGTCGCTTCGACAATGCTCAAGAGCGGGATGGGTGATCGAAGCTGAATTTCATCAAAAACCACGTGCGGCGTGTTGGCGGCCAGCAACCCTACACCAGCCCCGGAGAGTGCGAGCCTCCGCACTTCGCCGAGCAGGTACTCTGTGACCTCGGATAACTCGTTCGCCGCGATCAAGTCCAGCATCTTCTTCATGTCGATGCTGTTGATAATGATCGGCGGGTAGCTTCCGTCGCTTGTCTGTTCCCGGTAAGAGGCGATCATCAGGCGGTAATACTCAATGGTAGACTCCGGCCCGATGCCCCCAATAATCCCTACGGTCTTCATCGTGACTTCTCCCTGCTACAGTTCTCTCATAACTCTCTTCGCCATGCCGTTCTCGGAGCCGCACATCGTCGCAACACCGTCACACATGGTCAAACTTATCGTTCGCCGAGTTTTGTGAGAACGAAGGCGGCGAGGAAGCCTGCCACTGTGATGAGACCCGTCAGGTCGTGCGCCTCCTCGAACGCTTCCGGCATCATCGTGTCGGCGAGCATGGCGAGGATCGCGCCCGCCGCCACCGCCGTCGTCGCCGCGATGATCTCGCCGGAGAAGTGGCTGAAGACGGCGTAGCCGACGAGCGCCGCCACTCCCGAGATTGCGGCGATACTTGCCCACACGCCGAAGATGTAGCGCGCGGAACGATTCGCCTTCTTCATCCCGGCTGAACTCGACAGCCCCTCCGGTATGTTCGAGAGGAAGATCGCGACTACAGCCACCCAGCTCACGGCGCCGCCGCCGATCATGCTCACGCCGATGACAATTGATTCGGGGATGCCGTCGAGGAGCGCGCCCACGGCAATCGCCATCCCGCCCCCGCCGTCGTTTTCCGCCTCCGCCGCCTGCTGCTCGCCCGAACGCTTGCGGTGCTTCGCGCCGTGTCGCGCCAGCACCCAGTTCGCCGCAGTGTAAACCGCCGCGCCGCCCAGAAAACCGATGGCTGTCGAATCGAAGCCGCCGCGCTGATAGGCTTCATCCATCAGGTCGAAGGAGAGGGCGGAGATCAGCACGCCGCTGCCGAAGGCCATGATGGCGGCGATGAGCCGTTGCGGCACGCGGGCGAAGTAACCGGCGGCTGCGCCGACGAGCAGCGCAGACCCCGCGAGCAGTCCCCATAAACCCGCCTGTAACCAAATCGGAAACATAAAATCTCCTCGCTGGAATTTAACTCTCAATGCTCGCGTTGAGCGAGCTTCGGTTGCGCTTCTTATAAAGCACGATAAGGAGCAAAAGCGAGGCGGTGAACAGAAAGATTGCGATAAACTGTGAAGTCGAAAAGAGTCCACCGAAAACGAAGCCGCGATCCGTGTCGCCACGGTAGCCGGGTAAGAGATGATGACGCCCGCCCCAGTTTAACGGCGAACCTGCGCAAACAGGGCTACCGCGTGCTGGTGGCGGCAGACTTGGAAGACGCACACGAATGGGTCAGCGGCGAGAGCCCGATCCACGCCGATTTAGTGTTAATCAATCTGGTGCGCAAAACACCCGAAGAGTCTGTGAGGCTCGGATGCGAGTTACGCGAGCATGCCAAATATGACGGCCACACTTCGCTCGTCGTGATGCCGGAAAAGGTTCCCAGAGAATTAGAGGGCACGGACGTTAAAGTGGGCAGGAATGACTGGGTTTGTTATTACGATGAGGACTCATCTCAGTTGCAAACGCTTTTAGCCCGCCTGCTCAACAAATTATCAAGTTAGACCACTGCCCGGCTCCGCCTCTCGCCTGCCCGGTTACCTTGCCGGGTAAACGCCTATGCTCTGCTGCCTTTGGTGAGCCAACTATATTATTGCCCAATTTACGAGCAGTCGCGATAACTGCTTTCGCTGTCCCACGTTTTCGACTTCAGCCGCATGTAGAAGACGCGCAACTTATCGTCCTTGTGTGCCGCCATGTGCGCCTCTTCACCTAACAAAAAGCGCAGCAGCCGGTTACTCGCTTTACTGATCGCCCCGAGACCTGAAGAGGCACGGCATCAACTTCCTATGGTGCGAGGACGAGAAATAGAACACCTCCCAAACGGCTTTGACCAACGGAAGCCATTTGCCCGGCAGAACTTGAGTCTGCACAACGACTATCCCTCATAGCGTTTGTTAGGCATAGCCTGTCTGCCTATCCTACTTACATCCGCTCGATCAGAACTGTGCCGGCAGCATAATCGACCGTGAGGCGCGTGCCGGCGAGCAGCGCGGCCCCGACGAGGTACGCCTCCTTTACGATCACGTCAACCCTGCGCACCTCGCCGAGCCAGTGAACCTGAGCCAGGGCGATATCGGTGCTGTCACGCACACCGCCGACCATGCGAAACTCCTCGTGGGTGACGATAGGTAATCCCAACTGATCAACGACCGCGCGGGGCAGCACCAGACCTCCCGTGAACCCGGTGTCCACGACACACTCGACCTCGACGTCGCCCGCCACCCCGCCGACAAGCCGCAAGGTGACGACCGGCTCCGGGACATCGTTGACCCTACCCTCGATGAAAGCCATACCCGCCAATCGAGTGCGCCGCGTCGTAGCCGACACGGGCAAGGTAGAAATGGCTTTCGGGGAGCGCATCATGCGCCGCGCCGACGGCCTCGGCGCTGGTGTCGCCGAGGAAGTAACGCCCGGTGTCGGGCTCGACGGCGATGTAGCGCCCCGTGTGCCCGGGTTCAAGCTCGCCCTTCAACTTTTCGTCGTAGATTTTCTTGCCGCGCGCGATCACGTCTTCCCTGACCGCCACAACCTCGGCCTGCTCAGTGCTCATAAGAAACTCAAAACCTCCACCGTCATTATAGCCGATACCGGCTCGACGGCTCCCAATCTTTGCCAGTGACGAATGAAGCATTTTTGCATTTTTAATTCATTGACGCCCAGCGTGCCGTGCGCAATCTCATTGCACAGGTTGGCACCGTAATGCTGTACGAGCAGCCCTTTAAGTTGGAAGACATGATCTTCCCCCAGCACGCTTGTGAGCTTCTCCTCAAGTTCTGGATTGTTCAGCATCCTGTTCAAGTCGTAAAGATTTTGAGCGTCCTGTCTCGTCAGATTGGAGGTTACTTCTCCTTGTAGCTGCAAGACGTGGCGCAACGCGTTCTCGAGTTGCGGTGTTAACAGGTGCGCCGCCGCTATGTAGTCACCTGTAAGACCTGCGTAGATGCCCCTCGCGAATAGGACTTCTCGACCAGCTGGAACGAACGGGCTGCCGAGCACCACGGGCACGAGGTCTTGCTGCCAAAGGTGGTGTTCCTCATTGATCTGATTTATGGCCGGCAGCAGGAGGGTTTGCACCGCCCACTGGCGCAACATGTTTGATGACTCGAACATCTGCGCCGACACCTGCTCTTCGATCTGCTGCTCACGGTTCGCCGGACGTGAAGAGGGACGCGCCGACACCCTGCCATCAGTGCTGTACATGACGAGCGGGAAAAGGAGCGCGGTCGGCGACTTCCGCACGTGACCTTCAGTCTGCTCCCGCAGGTGGGAGACGCTCCCCAGCGCGGGTAGAAAACCTAAAGCCGCTATCGCCTCGACTGCTTCCTTGCCTTTGACTTGATTGACGGCGTATTCGGTGAAGGATGCATCCATCTCTTTCTGATCGTCGCCCGCCGGGTGAGAGAAAGTGATGAGTTCTTCGTTAATCCCTTGTTGGTACTCAAGCAGCAAACGGTAGAGTTCATCGCGCCTTTCTTTAGAGCCGGGTCCACCCAAATCCTGGTACGCTTTCATCGCCCGCTCAATCTTGTGACTCGCATGGTTGCAAGGTGCCGCCCGATCTGGCGTGTTGATGATGTCCTCGGCCTCCTGCACGTAAGTTTCTATCCACTCAATGCGTGCTGCGCGCCCTTCCTCCGGCTGGGCAGCCAGGAAATGCCACTCGGCTTTGACGTGCAGGTAACGTCTGGCGCGCTCCCACTGCTTCTCGGTGAGGGCGCGCGCAGCAGCCTTACCAGCAAGCGGCACATACTTCAGGCCATCTCCCTGCCTGTGTTCTTGCAACAACTCCATCAGCACGGCGGAGAGAAATAGCGGGTCTTCACCATCGTAGCGATCGAGCACTTCTTCGATTCGAGCGACCACGCGAATGAAATGTTCCGACTCCTTTCCCATCAGGCGCGCGATGTGACTTGCCCTCTCTATCTTGTCTGCACAATACGTCCACTGTTGCGGGTCTTCCAGCGTCCGTGCAGATTCGAGATATGAATCAACCGCCAATCGCCCCATGACCACATCGTGCCGCCTCTCCCAGATAATGTCCGCCAGCCGCGCGCGCATCTCGGCGTCCTTTACGTCCGGAGCCATTTCCCTGAAGAGAGCAATCTGCTCGTCCGTAAAACCCAGTAGCCAATCCTCAGGATAGGGTTCGCTCTTCGAGTCTGACCTCACGGCTGCCAGCGTCGCTCTACCGAGCAGAGAGAACACCTCTTGGGTCGTGCGGTCACCTGACTCATGAGCTTCGGACGCCTTCGAACAAAACAGGTTACAATAATGAAAATGCTCCTTCTCTTCGCAGCCGGCGATCAACTCCTGCCAGCCGTACCGCTCAATTATTTCTTTGGTCAGCGGTGTCAACGTTTCCATTGGCGATACTCCCTAATCACTTCTGTTGCCAGTGCGCACCTTTACCTGTCGAGCCTTATGTCCTCGCCGGTCGAGCGTGGGCATTGAAGAACTCTTCCAAGGGGCGAATAACGTCGTGTGCTCTATCGAAAAATCTTGCCTCCGCGGTGAGCACCTTTTGCTCGTCTAACGTGAACAGGTGCGGGAGGAACTCAACAAAGGCGTCGAGCAACCCGGACTCGGCGAAGACGTTGCGAAACATGTAAAGCTGACCTACGCGCTGGACGGTCATGCCCGAAATCAGGTACATCCGTTTCACCATCGCATACAGTTCATCTACCGGGACCGCCTTGTGCGCAACGTTCTTATCCCACATCTCCAGCGCGTCCGTCACAAGGAGGTATTTGCGCGGGTTGTGAACGGCGGAATTCCGCATCCAACCTGCGTCCGGCTCCACTAATCCGGGGTAATTGGCTAGCCGCCTGTGTGTATCTTTCACTAGATTGCCGAACGACGGGACTTGCTCGGGCGGCACCTCGCCTTCTTTCAGATAAGACAGAGCCCAAAGGGTAATCAGGTAAGGTTTGTAGAGAGCCTCGGCCGTGTCGGCCAGCGCGCGAAGGACTGCGGTCGCCCTGGCCTCTCCGCGCTCTCGCTCGGCTTGCTCCAACATGTCGTAGGGCGCGCAAAGTGGCCCGAGCGTCGCCTCGGGGTCGGCATGCCGTAAGGAGACGATGATAGAGACGAGCGGCACTTTTGCGTCCGCCTCGCTCATCAACTTCAACAGAAGCGAATAGCGCGCATCCTTGGCAGCTTCACTCTTGGTGATGCGGATGACTTCGTTCATCCGCCATCGCACCACTCGCTCCAGAGGGAGAAGTCGCAGCAACTTCCACAGACGAGATAATATCCGGCGCTCCCGCCCGCCAAGTTGTGGCGCGCAACTTCGCATGTCGGCCTTCATCTCGGCGATGAAAGTCGTTGGTTGCCGGAAGTCGAACTGCTCGACCTTATCGAAAATACGGTCGACGGTTTGCGGCAGTTTCGGCATCAGCCGCACGATCTCCCGCGCGATCTTGTCGTCTACGTCTCCGCCTTTCTTCCGTTTTAACATTACTAGATCCTCGATTCATGCACGCCTGAGGGCAGGTAAAACTAAAAAAACCGCCGTGAGCGTCTCCTCATGGCGGCCAGCTACTTCTCATCATGTTTTGATGTTTACATAGGTGGTCGCATGGCCATTCCCGGATTAACGATGGACTGATTAGAGCATAGATAGCACGACGGCTGTTGCGCACCCACACCGCTCACGTTCTGTATTGTACTGCTCAACGAATGCTTCATTATCACCCTACGGTCGCAGTTCTTGCGCCGCCACCATTGTTAATTACTCTCAATCAAGACAAAAAACATTATAGCTTCAACATGGGGATTGGCAAGAAAAATTCTTACAGCCAAGAACCTGAACGCCAATGTTTGAAATACTCTGAGCACTCCTTGTCCCCTACGGTTGGGTGCCCACAGCGGCGATTACAAGAACTATTAAAAGCAGAAAGAGCAGACCCCAGACTGCGTTCTTTATTGCCTCATGACCCAACGCGAGTTGCTCGACTTTCTTATTGATTACATCTCTATTGAAGGCCAGAATCTGCACCATCTGGGCGCAGATTCTGTGCAGATACGCTTCCTTATTCTCTTTCGGCTCAGGGGCAATCTCCTTTGCTTCTAAGTGACTATAAGACCTTCTACCCAACCCGTTAATGGCGGCGAGTGCGGCCCTCAAGAATTGTAGGGCGATATACGCGCCGACGAGGCCAACGATCAGAATGCTGGGAAGGGTGAATTGACTGACGCGACCGCCGGTGAGGAAAGTGACTATGGCCACCGTCACGGTCATAGCTATCGGGATGAGCGATGAGATGCTCAGGAGTTTCGACTCGATGATTTTGGCCCGGTCGTCTTCAGACTTCAGTTCGTCTTTCAACAAATTGTACGCGGCCTCTATGCTACCCAAGTCGCCTGCTTTGTCGTCGGGCCACTCGAACGCGGCCACGTCATCTTTTTTTGGAGGGGCGACCAGCGTGGGCCATACCCAGTCGAGCAGCTTGTGCTGTACGTCTTTCCGTTGCATTTGTCTAATCCCCTGACCTATCAAGGAGCCATGTGGCTATTGCCTCGGATATGGGGAAACCAAGTTTTTCCTCGATCCAGACCCACTGGCCGTTTGGATTAACCTCCAGAAATACATACTCGTTCCGCGGCGTCAGGACGAAATCAAGCGCCCCGAAATTGAGGCCCAGTGCTGCCATATAACTCAGACAAGCGTCTTGCACCGGCGCAGGCAGATCGTGAGCGTAATGCGGGAGATTCTCGTTGTCCGTCCTCCGCCAGTCCAAGGCCGCCGACGGCTCGCCTTGTGAATCTATTGCCGCCGCGAAGACTTGTTGGCCGACCACCGTAACGCGAATATCGAACAGCTTGGGGAGCAGTTCTTGATATATCACCGGTGCCATTCTGAGAGGCGCGTCCTCTACCAAGTCGTCCGCAGACACCCTGTTCGTAAAAACGCCCGTCTGACGGTCGCCGTAATCGAAGTAGCCGAGTCGCAATGGCTTGGCCACAACTTCGCCATCCTTCTCTTTGAAAAACTCTTTGACTCTCTCAGGGTCGTTTGAAATCAGCGTGTCCGGCACCGCCAGCCCCAAAGATCGGGCAACGGAGAGCTGGTATACCTTCGACTCCGCCTGTTGGATGTTCGCGGGATGGCTCATCCACTCAACGGGACGGGCTAACGCATCTCTTGAGTAGACCGCTCCTTTCAGAAACCACTCGGATTCCCTGAGGCAATATTCTACGTCTGGCGCCGCGACCTCTGGGGGCATTACAGGCAGGCGGTGGCGGCGAAACCAGACACTGCGGATGTCATCGAGATCAGCACCTTTTGAGCCTGAGACCCATGACCAGGAGGAAGTATGAGAATTGCTGAAGGAAATGCTTGATGAGGCGATGAGTGGTAGGTCTTCCGTATTTATCCGGTATAAAGAGGCGCCAAGGTCCCTCAGCTTGAGCACCACGTGGTCGGTTGCGATGTCGACCTTCGTGCTGACGATCAAGACCTTCGGTGAGGTCTCAATCGTCATCCGTGGTCTCCTGCCCGACGAAGGTTATTTTCGTGCCGGGCGGGACTGGCGGGTCGGGGTCGCCGGCGGCCGGGCGCCCGTCCGTCAAGAGGACCATCGCTTCCTCGTCGTATTGCAATTCCCGACTCGCTTGCCGGTCGGGGATCTCGACCTCGTACTTCGAAAGAAGTGGTCGCACCCTTTGCGCTTCGTTACTCATCATCCGTAGTTTCCGTTAGAACTTTCGTGTACTTACTGATGTCGCTGATCCGCGCAGACGCGACATCGGTTTCTAATAGGGTCGAAAAGTAAACCTTATCGACAGAGGTGGTCTCGTCTTGGGGGCGTACTTTAGAAGCCCCGTCCGCGCCGGTAATGGCCTTTTCGTATCTACTCAGGAAAGGTCTTGGTTGTCGTTCCATGCGGTTATTATAACGTAGAGAGTTGAATTGCTGATATCTCACTGGATGCCCCTGATCCAGCCCTTCTTAACGGCATCGCTCCATAGCGCGCGTGCGTATTGCTCGGCAGTGATGCCATGCGAATTGCTTTTTCTTTCCAATTCCCCGCGCTCTTCCGCTGCGGCGTATTCCCGAACGACGTGTTCTTCATTGATTCCAAAGCGTCTGACCAACTCCCGCATGAATTCTCTTTGTGAGAGTTTTTGTTTCATGTCTTGTCAGCGGCAATGCCGTCAGCGGCGTTTGAGCAGTTTATTACGGTCATGGACTTTGAAGATATTAATGTGTACTGCCATGTAAAAGGGAAGACTCTTAACGACTGGCTTCGAGCCAGCGCTCCACGTCCGATAACACACCCACGCCACGACGGGGCTTTGCCTCAAAACCCCCTCTTGCCCCATAAGTGCTTAAGGTTGCCCCAAAAGTCTTAGGAGCGTTTCAACTTGGCCGGAAGTTTAGCGGGTAGGTCTAACTTGTCGTCTGCCAGAATCTCTAGCGGTATGTTCGCCAGTCTCGCATAAGCCAACAAGAGTTGTAAGGGCGGCTCGCGCTTACCTTGCTCGAAGTTGGAGATTTGCGCGGCGTAGAGCGGTGAATCTTCATAGTCGAGTCTCGTAACTATCCCTGTCTGACTCAACTCCAACGCCATTCTGATTTGCAAGAGCTTTTCCCCTAGACGCTTCGGGGCGGGTCGTCGCGCCATCAGGAGTCACCCCCTGACGGCATTTCCCTCTTGCCTTTACTATCACCTGATAGTAGGATGCGTCTGCTCAATGGTGTCGCCGTGAGTAAGAACCTCTCCACTCGAACGGCGATGCTCATCACTCTATAGAGGTTGAGGTTGAGCTACGCATGACCGTCGCTAATTTTCAAAGCTGAACGCGCGCATCATACCAGACCGCACCAATGTTCGTCTTGCCTCTGCCTGTCCTAAACTACACGCAGAGGCGCGCGGGGCTTGCGGCAAGGACAGCACAAGCCCCGCGATAATCCTATGCCTCACATCCTTTTAGTCGAAGATCATAAGGTTGTCGCACAGGCCGTCAAAGAAACGCTGGAAGATGAGGGCTGGCGCGTCACGCTCTGTTATGACGGGGCGGTCGCAGTAACAAAGCTGGCGAGCGATGCCAGTTATAATCTTGTGCTGTGCGACAACCACTTACCGAACGTCAACGGCCTAGAGTTGATACGCTATGCGCGCTCTTTACCACATCGCAGATGGACGCCGATCATCATGTTCTCCGCGAGCGAATGTAGCCGGGATGCAAGGCTGGCGGGCGTGAACGAGTATCTAAGGAAGCCCGCCGACATCAGCAAGATAGTTGAGACGGTCGCGCGATTGCTTGATACATGAGAAGGGGCGAGCCGCATCAACACGGCTCGCCCCTTACTCTTTTGCCACAAGTGCTGTCGACCCGCTCTCATTGACCCTGCTTAATCCGCTCACCAGTATCAACGTCGAGAATGAGCGGAAGCCGTTGTTGGTATGCAGACGAACACGCCTTGTTATAGTACTCATGGAACTCGCGCCTGTTATCGGCCAACTCCATGATCGTAGTTACCTTAACGATCTGCTTATCAAGGTGCTCAGAGCCAGTATCCGGCATGTACTGAAAATGCTTGTGCCTTCGTCGACCCGTATCCTTGTCGACGGGGTTTAGCTCTTGCAGTTTCGGCAAGACGTTAGGCGGTAGTGCCTTATAGATATATTCGTTGATAAACTTGCCGACAAGCGGCGTTCTCTTGCTTGAACCCGGCGTATATTTCCAACCGTAAATCTTGTAAACCTGCTTAAAGAACTCGTTCGGAAATCTGCTGAGATACGGCCTCAACTCTTCTTGAACGTAGAGTTCTAAAAGTTGGTTTAACTCCCTTTGCGTTCGGATGTCCTGATAGCCCGTCGCTTCGTCGACCAGTGCGATAATTCCGACGTGCGCGAGGCCGCGCATTAAAATATCGCATGTCGTGGCGATATGCTCTTGCTTTTCCGTCAAGACCCTTGCATCTCTCGCTTTTAGATAGACTTCACATACCATCGGCAACAATCGGGCATCATAGCCGAAAGCCCTAACTCCCCTCGTAGAACGGAAAACAATCGGAGTTGTCGACTCGCGTAATTTGTCGTTGATAAAGGGTTTAAGGTTTTGAGCAGCTAGGAACGGGGGCATCCCGTCGACTGTACTAGAAAGTCTGACACTGCCTTGCCCGCCCTTTGCCTTTCCAGCGCGCCCAATAGCAGTTAAAAACGTCTCTTGAGTCAGAAGCCGTTGACCGTTTTCCAGAACGGCGCAAGCGACGTGTCGACCCGCGATAATGATCGCGCTTTCCAGAATGGCCTGCGGCAGCACGCCCCAGCGTGCTTCTGCGGCCTTCTGCGCGATTTCTTTACGCTCATCCGGTGCTAACTTCGCTGCGCGTGCTTTCCCGCCTTTTGATGCGTCGAGGCTGGTTAGTTTGAACTCTGGATCGTTGTTGTTCTGGCTTTCCGCACTCATTTATGTGACCTCCGATAGGATTCAAGCAAGCAGAGGATACATTTAATGGGCAAGCATAGTCAAGTATAAAATAACCATGCTTACCGCCATTATTTTGTTGACATGCTTACTGAGCAAGCATATAATGCAGAAGTTCTTTGAGAAAGCAAAAGCCCCGCCAGTTGTTGAAGCAACCGACGAGGCTGTTAACCACACAGCCGAAGCTGCATGATCGTGCAAACTCATTATACGCTTCTACTGTGTGACTTCCAACTAAAACAGGAGTCCACAACATGAGCATCCGAGAGCAAAAAGGCAAAGAGATTGCCAACCGCACGAACATCATTCAAGACGGCAACCTTTGGCTAGTCCCTTCACAATCCGGCAAAGGTAAATACAAAGTTAATACTGAAAAGCAGACTTGCTCTTGCCCTGACTATGACTTTCGCCGTCAGAAGTGCAAACACATCTTCGCCGTCGAAGAGACGATAGAGCGCACCAAAACTGTTGTTGTCGAAGATGGCAAGACCACTGTGACAGAGACAGTCAAAGTCACCCGCAAGACATACGCGCAAGTGTGGCCTGCTTACAACGCCGCTCAGACGCAAGAGAAGCGGTTGTTTCAATACCTACTTCATCAGTTGTGCGCGGGTGTAGGAGAGCCTTCACAGACGAACGGCAGACCGCGCTTACCTATCGAAGATATGATGTTTGCGATGGCCTTCAAAGTTTATAGCACTGTCTCCGGTCGCCGCTTCATCTCAGACCTGACAGCCGCGCACGGCAAAGGTTATCTCTCCAAGCTGCCCGCTTATAATTCTATCTTTCGTTACTTTGAAGATGAGATGTTGACCCTTCACTTGTTGATGCTCATTGAAGAGAGCGCGTTACCTCTCCAAGCTATTGAGCGAGACTTTGCCGTTGATTCCTCCGGCCTCTCAACTTGCCGCTTCGTTCAATGGGTTAATGCGAAGTACAACGATCCGCAGTTAATGGAAAAGCGGAACTGGGTCAAACTGCATTTAATGTGCGGGGTGAAAACCAACGTAGTAACTGCCGTTGAGATTACAGATCGTTACTTGAATGATAGCCCGATGTTGAAACCGTTAGTTGATAAGACGGCGCAAAACGGTTTTCAAATGGCGGAAGTTTCAGCCGACAAAGCATACTTAGGCGGGGCTAACCTACACACGATCTTGCGTCACGGCGCGATGCCTTACATTCCCTTTAAGTCAAACTCCGTAGCGCAATCAGGCAAAACTCCGAAGTCAACACTCTGGACTCGGATGTATCACTTCTACTCTTACAATCAGGAACGGTTCATGCAGAGCTATCACAAGAGGTCAAACGTCGAGACGACATTCCACATGATCAAGAGCAAGTTCGGGGATTCACTGAGAAGTAAGACCAAGACGGCGCAGATCAACGAAGCACTTTGCAAGGTGCTTTGCCACAACATCTGCTGTCTTATTCAATCTATGTTTGAGTTGAATCTAAAGCCGAAGTTTTGGGCGGAAGCGGCGTAAGAATATAATCCAGACCTCACACAAAAGGAGCGGCGAGCTATTCGCCGCCCCTTATCTCTTTACAATCGTTGACACCCCGCCCCGCTAGGCGTATTGTTCTCCCGTTCCCTATTGCGTTACGATTCCTCAACCTCAACCAGTTTACGCTACTCACAACGAAGGAGAACCTTATGCTGAAACGACTCATATTCAAACTCTGCACCCTGTTCCTGCTCTGCGCCGCCCTTACGACCGTTACATCCGCTCCAGCCTCGTCTGCCAATGGCGGGGTGTTCTGTGTTGACGCTCCCTTGGAATCTGGTTGCAGTTCTGCTTATTGGTGCTGCACCGAATATGGGGGTCATTGTTGGTGTCAAGACTGAAGAGCCTGAAATAGAGAACTCGAAGAGAAAAGATGCAGTGGCAGGAGGGGCGGGGCTTTAGCCTTGCCCCTCCTATTTTTCAGACGCAAATCTCACTTGCCCCAAAACTCCTGCGCTTGATCCAAAACTGCTTAAGATTTAGGGGGTTATGAGGCAAAGCCCCCCTAGAGGCCTTGCGGGGAAAGTCACAGGTCAGCACAAGATGCCGCGACTCAGACGAAAGCTCACTCAATATATCCGCATTTAACCGACTTTCCCCGCAAGGCCCTGAGTTCTGGCCATGCACAAATATTTGTGCATGGTGCATGTCTTTTGCATACTTGCATGCCATTCATTGAATATGCGTAAAGCTTTGAATATTTGTGCAAGGCCGTGCAAGGCCATAAAGAAGGAAATACAATTCGCAACACTGCTGCCCGTTCTGACGCGCCTTGACAGGAATGGAGGCAGCCGTTAAATTTTCGGACAGCAAATGTCACGGGTTTGCCTAATAGTTTTTGAGGTCTGACGGTTTCCCTCACATCGGTCTCAGGGGCTTCAACTTTCACCAGTCAACGCAAGGCTTAGATAGTCCTAATACCTTCTCAAAGCAGACTTCACGCAGCGTGTCTCTCAATCTTACGGTCATGAAATTCGGCGGAACGTCCGTCGAGAATGCTCATGCGTTTGCACGCGTCGGGCGTATTCTGCGCATGCAGAATGACTCGCGGCTGGTGGTGGTCGTTTCGGCGATAAGCGGGGTTACGGATGCTCTGCTAAACAGCGTACGCATCGCGTGTGAAGTTAATCCAGAAGCGGCGCGGCGCACGCTTGAGCGGCACTTTGAACGCCATCGTGAAGTCGCGCGCGCTTTACTGCCCACACGTGCGGCTGTCAACGTCGCGACCGAGATTGAAGATGCAGGGAGGGAGATCGCGGAGGCTTTGAAGAATATCGCCTCCGGTCGACAGCCGCGCCCGCTCTTGCAGGACGTAATTGTTTCGTATGGCGAACGGCTGTCAGCGACGCTGCTGACAGCCGTTCTCGTGCATGATGGTTTTCCCGCAAAGTATGTAGATGCGCGTCATTGTGTGATTACAGACGCCGTACACGGGCAAGCCGCGCCTGTGATGGCTAAAACGTTCAGCAATACACGGGCAGCACTTGTGCCGCTGCTCGAAGCCGGAGAGATTCCCGTGCTCGGCGGCTTCATAGCAGCTTCGGAAGACGGCACCACGACGACGCTCGGACGTGGCGGGTCGGACTACACGGCCACGCTCGTCGGCGCAGCCCTCGGCGCGCGCGAAGTTCAAATCTGGACTGATGTGCCGGGCGTGCTGACGGCAAACCCGAATGCCGTCAAAGAGGCGCGCACCATCCCGCAGTTGTCTTACGCCGAAGCAGCGGCGATGGCTTGCTTCGGGGCGAAGATGCTTCATCCAAAGACGGTTGAGCCACTAATCGCGCAATCTATCCCGCTACGCGTTGGTAACTCGCGCGCTCCTACGGAAGCAGGCACGTTGGTGTGCGCCGAAGTCGCAGCATCGCCCCACGTTATTAAAGCGATTGCGCATAAACCGGACACCACGGTCGTCCATGTAACTCTGCCTGACAGACGCGGGTCGAATGGCGACTCGTCCCTCTGTCTGAAGGCCGCGCACTATTCAAATCCATCGGTCAATGTGCTGACGGCATCGGAAACAAGCATCTTGTTGACGGTTGACGAGACGGGCGCGCTTGATTCCATTCGTGAAGAGATGCTCGGATACGGCAGCGTCGTCATCGAGAAGCAGCGCGCCCTCGCGTGTCTGGTCGGTGAAGGTTTGCGCGAGGTACCGGATTTTGCCGCGCACATCTTGAGCACGTTAAAGGAGATTGATATTTCCTTCATCGCGCCGGACGCGTCGGGCGTTTACGCGCTCTTTGGGGTTGACGAAGCGCGCGTGGGTGATGCGGTGCGTCAGCTTCACAAGGCATTCTTTCAGATGCGGGAAGATGACTGAAACCTCTTGGGCGCAGGCGAGACTTTGGCGGATGTTTCGCCTGTGTACAAAAGCGACTCTCGTCAAGAGGCGTCTGCAAAAGACACCGGAGCAATGTGGATAAGGAATGAGAGAGTTACACGGCATTAACGGGTTGAGGTACGTGGCTGCTATCATGTTCTTTCAACTGCTGTCGTTCGGCTCGGTTCTCACTTTCTGCGTACTGTACTCACTCAAAGTCAACAACCTTTTTGACTGGCCGGATCGCATTATCAGCCTGCCTCTATTTATTCTTTACCCGTCGCTGGCCGCGGCAATCGGATTGTTCTGGGAGGCTGTCGCGGGTAATCTCTTCAGGCTCGGCCTCTTGAGCCTACCCACGACGCACCGACGCATTCTGTTCCCCTTACTTTTCCTGTGCGTTATCGTGGCTATCCTGTCGCATCTCTTCCTGATGCTCAGACCCTTCGATAACTCGACGTATGCTCGAATGCTGATTCCGGCGTCGGTGGTTCTGACGCTTGGAACAGCGACTCTCGTTTCCCTCCGGATGCTGAAACGAGTACTCGACGCGGTGGGAAAGAAGCGGCGGCGCAACTCTGAACTGGGGCTGCGGTTGAAGGATTTCAGAGATAGATTTGATGGCGCGAGTCTGCAAAGAATCGAAGACTTCGTCTCGTTGGAGACAGGCAGGGCGGCTTTCAATCCGCCCGCTCTGATTCGCGGGGCTGTGTTTCCCGGCTTATCCTCGAAGGCGTGGTACGACATCTCTGAGTTCGCCTGGACGGCCGCCCTCGAAGCTCGCTATGAAATGATTAAGGCGGAAGTCACGGCGATGGCTCAGAGCCGCGCGGGACTCGAACAATATTCGTATCCGGGACTCGGTGATAATAACTGGCAGTCGTTTATGTTCTTCAAGGAGGGCAAAAGGTTCGTTGAGAATTGTGCCCGTTGCCCTGAGACGACGAAACTGCTGGAAACTATTCCGGGTGGTCTTCGACGTGAAGCGATGATTTCACTGCTTGGGTCAGGCGCGCGTATTCCGGCACACCGCGATTCGGGAAACCAATTGCTAACCTGTCACTTCGGTCTCGTTATTCCGCGCGGTTGTGGGATTCGTGTCGGCGGTGAGTCGAGGCTATGGCAGGAGGGGAAGTGTCTTATCTTTGATACCTCTTATGAACATGAAGCGTGGAATGATAGCGAAGAGACGAGAATCGTTCTACTCGTAGATTTCTGGCACCCTGAACTAACGGAAGTCGAGAGGCAATTTCTTGAGCAGGTCGAAGGGCTGGGCTACTGGTAGTCGAGTTGGTCGTCTACACACAGCAGGTGGCAGAGGGTTTGCTTGCTGCTTGCCAGCGCGCGGGAGTTCTCATCAAGGCGGCGGGTCGACAAAACGATCATACCATCCAACCAGCGTGAGGAGCGCCCACAGCTGAAAAGTCCACTGGTTGTCCTGCGTTCCCACAGACATTTGTTTGAGAATGTGGCCGAGCCATTCGCGCCGGATAATTCGACGCTCCCAGAAGCGGCTGCGTTCTAACCGCGCCATGATGGAGCGTGCGAAGTTCGCATCTGCGAACCATGCGCCAAACGGCGCGGTGTAAGTCTTGATTGGTCGCGTCAGCACCATCTCCGGAACGCGCCGTTCGTAAACCAGCATGAGCGCGTGTTTGAAGCCGGGTTGTAACTGATCCACGTCTCTGGAAAAATCACCGTGAGGAGTGCGATAGCGGCTGAGCACGTCAAGGCCGGTAGCTAGTTGCACAACGTCAGGGTCAAGACACGGGTAGGCTACTTCGATTCCGAGGTGTCGGGAGATAGACTCGAAATTAGCGAAGAGGAGGTCGGGGATACGGTGCTGGCATTCGTGTGCCACCATCATCTCTATCGGTTGCGCATCAGGCTTCAGACGACGACACTCACGATAAAAAGCTCGCAGATGCGAAGTGTACTGCCACGAACGATAAGGCTCCTCCAATGCCTCTGCGAGCGCGTTCTCGTTGAAAAAGCGTGCGATGCCGGGATAGATGACCTGACGCGATTCGGCGTCTTCGGGAAGCAGCAGATTTTCAAAATCGTCGCTGCCGGGCGGCGACGGGTGACGCTCCAGATATTCTAAATAGCGCACGTAGTAGGTGTGGAAATGCTCATAGCCGCCGAATATTTCATCCGCGCCCAACCCGGTCATCATCCGTCTGATGCCCAGTTCCCGGGCATTCGAGAGTAGCCACGCATGAGTCATGCTCGCCCATGCGCCGCACGGCTCCGCGGCGGCCAGCACCACTTCCTCAAGTAGCTCCAAAGCCTTCCCGGCGTGAAGCGGAACGACGTGGTGTGAGATGCCGAGCCATTCAGCCACCGATGCGGCGTAGCGTGCATCATCATTCATCCCGAGGCTTTCCTCGAAGGCTGAAGTGAAGGCGTGCAGAGGGCTGCCTGCGGCTGACGCGGCGGTCGCGGCGAGATAGGTGGAATCGGTTCCGCCGGAGAGAAGGATGCCCTGTGCCTCGCCGCGTGCGCAACTTTCGACGATAGCTGTGTCCAGCGTCTCTTGAATGGCATTGACGACTTCCGGCGTGGCTGTGCGCGGCGCATCGGCTTTGAGCGGAGTCCAGTAACGCTGTTGCGTCGGCACACCGCCCGGCTCCCACGCGATGAGATGGGCGGCCGGCAGACGCTCGACCCCGTGCGCCAGTGTCTGTCCGGGCGGCGGCATGCCGAAGGAGAGATACCAGTAGGCCGCTTCGAGATTAATCTCACAGCCGGACTGCACCGTCTGCATCAGCGGAACCAGTTCGGAGCAGAAAATAAAGAAATCAGGCTCGGTTCGAGTAAAGAACGGTTGCTGACCTAAATGATCGCGCGCCAGGAGCAGACGGCGGCGACGGCCATCCCAGCACGCCAGCGCGAATTGCCCGCGCAGACTGTTAATAGCGGCGCTATCGCGCTCCAGAATATCGTAGAGGACAGCGGTTGCGGTGTCGCGCGGAGCATCGAGTTGCAGCCATGTCGTCGGCGGGGCAAGGCGTCCGCCCGAACTAATAGCTCCGCGCAGTGAAAGGACGCCCGCGCTTTCTGCTTCCCTCCCCTCGACCTTGTTGACTGCGATGACCCGCGGGCGCAAAAGAGTGATGCCGACATGCGGGTCGATCCACCAGGCCGACGGCTCCTGCGTATTTAACCAATGGCGAGTGCGCTGGTTGAGCGCGTCCGCAGTCAATTGCTGTCGCCCCTGTGAAGTGCGTGCGACGATGCCAAAGATAAGATTGTCGGAAACGGGACTTATCATTTCAATTCTCGCTGGTCGGATTGAAAGACCTTCGGATAACTATGGCACACAGAGGGGACGTGAGGAGCATTTCGAACTAGCCACGCGGGCGTGCTCTTCCAATCTTTTACAATCGCTCGCCTTCAGGCCGGGAGCGCAGTGCGGATTGCAAAACTTCAAACCGCCGCGCGGCTTCGGAAGGATGAAGCGGCTCGGCCAGTTGCGGATGAATGCGGCGAAGGATCATCTGTGTCGGCTCCGTAAAAGTAACGGTGCCGTCATCGCCGATAGATTCGACACCGTCGAGCCGCGCGCTCCGATTCTGAAAAGCCACGGCTTCGCCAAGGCTCAGCGAATCGGGCAGGTCGAGTTCGATCCGCCCTCCCATGATGCGCAGCGGATACCCGCCCGGCAATCCGAGAGGCCCCGGAGCCGAGATGCGTAAAGGGCGGCTGCCCGGCAGCAAGGCGCGTATGACCGGCACACCGCTGGCGGCACTCAGAGCGTTCAGCGTCGGGTTCGATTGAAGTGAAACTCCGGCATAAGCGAGTTCGTCGGCACGTTGCGCCTCTTCGGAGAGATAGACGCGAGGGCGCGCGTCCGCATCCTCCGGTCGCGCCGAGAGCACGCTCGACGTAACGTGTGCGTGATGCGCGAGGACACGTATGAGCGGAAGCGCAACCGGCGAATCATCCTTCTCAGGCGCGCTCCGCTCATGCAACACAGCGCGCACCCGCGCCTGAATCATCGAGACGTTTCCGGTGCCGATAGTTGGCGACAGCCCGAGCCGTGCAAGTATCGGATGTGTTACGTCCGGGTAAGAGCAATTGACGACCGCGCCCCGGAAATCCACGCAGCGCGCCGCCTCCATCACGTTCATTATGAGAGGCAACTGGGCGCACAACTGCGCTGCGAATCCTGCTGCTTGAAGTCCCGAAGTTACCAGACTCAAATGCGAGGCGAGATACCAGGGCGAGAGCAAACTCGCACACTGAACAACCACGTCGGGTTGCTCCTGACGCAGGACTTGTTCGATTAAAGAACGATCACGGGCGTCGAGTTCGACGAACCGGACGCGGGCTGCGCCGCACGCCGCCATCAACCCGGCAAACGAAGCTCCTTCGACGGCGTTGCGTCCTGTGAGGATTAATTCGCGGATTTCCGTATCATTCGCCAGACTGGCGGCAAAGCGTCTTCCGAGGTCGCCGAGTCCGATGATGAGAACTCGCCCGCTCATACTTCCCTTTCATCAAAATGTTTGTTGGCCGATGAAGTTATGTGCGCGTGTGGAGGCACGCCAGAGGGTAAGCCATAACCGATTCGATGGCAAATTTGAATGGCTTATCCTCAGCGCGAAACACTTCTTCGTCACCATCATGTGCCGCGCGCCGAGGTTGAGCTTCGGCCACGCGCGGCGCGCACGTCAGCGGCGAGTTCAAAGACGCGACCGGGGCGTTTTAACGCGCCTCACTCGGGCTTCGACGGCGACGCTTTGTGCCTTGCATTCCCAAATGCATTTGTGTATAAGAATTGTCGGAATCCTTGTAATTAGGTACATAAACTTTCGGCGGACAGTTGGTATGAATCCGGTTTTTGAAAGTTTATCACCCCCACCTGTACCGCTTCGCAAGGGTCTCGACTAATCGCAGCTTAGAATCCATCTTAACACTCACGTCCCTGCAATTCAGTTGTTCAAGGTTTTGGGTGGATTTCACAACAATCCGGGGCTACATTTATGTCCAAGAGCCGCCTCATTCCTCAGAAAAGGTAATCCAACTATGACTGCCATTCGAGTTCGGTCAGCGACAGAACTTTCGCTTGCTGCTGAGGCCGCCGAATTGCGCAGCGAAATCGTCGAGGCGTTGTACGCTTGCGGTGGCGGCCACTACGGCGGCTCACTCAGCGTGCTTGACCTGACACTGATTCTCTACCGGCGTATCCTGCAAATTTCCGCTGACAATCCGCGAGACCCGCAACGAGACCGGTTCATTTTGTCGAAGGGTCACTCCGCGATGGCTCTTTATGCGGTGCTGCGCCGGATATTCTTTTTCGAGTACCCGCTCTCGTCATACGGTCAGTTTGGCTCGCCGCTGGAAGGTCATCCCGACATGACAGCGTTGCCCGGAATTGATTTTTCCACCGGCTCTCTCGGTCAGGGTCTGTCGGTCGGACTGGGTATGGCTTTAGCCCTGCACCCGACGGGACAGCGAACATGGGTAGTTCTGGGCGACGGCGAATGTCAGGAGGGACAGGTCTGGGAGGCGGCGATGCTGGCGGCGCGTTATGGCGTCGAACGATTGCATGCCGTGATTGACTACAACAAGTTTCAGGAGTGGGGCTGGAGCCAGAGCGCGAACGTCAATACGCAGCCGCTCGAAAACCTGTCGCAGAAATGGAGCGCGTTCGGCTGGCGGGTATTTGAAGTGGACGGCCACGACCATGACGCGTTGACCGACACGTTTCGTCAAGCGATGGAGACCAAAGGTCAACCTTCGGTCGTCATTGCGCAGACGGTGAAAGGCAAGGGCTTTCCCTTAATCGAGGCTGACCCGATTCGCTTTCATTGCGCTACCCTCAGCCCCGAAGAACATCAGCAACTAACGAATGGCAAGCTATGATGTGGCGTTTGGCGGATCACTGTGGACAGCATTTGAGTGAACTGGCCGTCGCAGATTCTCGCATCTGCGTGCTTGACGGAGACCTGGCCGATTCCGACGGCGCGATTCATTTCGCACAGAGGTTTCCCGAACGCTTTACGATGGCAGGCATCGCGGAGCAATGCATGGTGTCGGTGGCAGCCGGAATGGCAAGCTGCGGATTGAAGCCATGGGTCTTTTCCTTCGGAGCCTTCCTTTGCTATCGGTCTTACGACCAGATACGCGTGTGCCTGAGTCAGAGTCGTCAGCCGGTGACGCTCGTCGGTTCGCACACGGGAGGATGTTCGGCGCGCAACGGTAAAACTCATGGCGCGCTTAACGACCTTGCCTTGATGGCTTCTCTGCCTAACATGCAGGTCTGGGCACCGGGCGATACGGCTGACCTGAAGTTTGCCATGCACAGCATTCTCGGCGGCGACCGGCCCGCTTACCTGCGTCTGCCGCGTCGCCCACTCGACGCTTTAGCGGGCGAGCCTGCACCCTGCCGTTGGATTGGCACGCCGCAACTCGTCACGCTCGTCAGCACCGGACTGGGCACACACCTTGCCCTCGGCGCACAGGAGATTTTGTTGCGCGCGGGCATCCCGGTCGGCTTACTCCACTGCCCGCAGATTGCTCCGCTCCCGGCAGAAATACTGTCCGACGCGCTCAGGCAGTGTGAAACCATCTTCGTGATTGAAGATCACTACACCTTCGGCGGGCTAGCCAGCCTCATCCAGCACGCCATTCCCCAAGTTCACATTATTGCTCACGGATGGGCTAATGACTGGTCGGGACAGTCAGGTAGCGACGAGGATTTACTCAAGCACTACGGCCTTGGGTCTGAGCAGCTTGCCGCCACCATCATGCGACAGTTGAAATCTCCGGTGAACGCGAAGCGCGTTTGTTGAGCCGGACGGCCTTTAACTTTCAATTTGCCGCGCGCGGGGCGGCGCGATGCGAGACCTTACACATGCGCAGGAATGATAAGCTTCTTTCAATCGTCGTCTCGTGGCGTGACCGTGCGGAACTGAACGGGGCCATCGACCGGCTGGTCGAAACGGCGCGCGTTGTCGGAGGCGATGTCACAATCGTTAATTTCGGCGGCTCACATGAGTTTTTGCGCGAACAGTTGGGCGGGTGGGCGTCGCAGGTCAGCGTCCTGGAGGTCGGCCAACAGCAGTATTTCAATAAATCATGCGCGCAGAACATCGGCGCGGCGCACACGTCCGGCACGTTGCTGTTCTTCTGTGACTGCGACATCGTGTTGGAGCCTGCGTCGGTCGAGCATCTCGCTGAACAACTCATGACGCGACCCGGCACTTTCGGCACCTTGGCCGGGGTCAGGGAATCACAGCCGAATTCCAGAGGCGGTAAACACATCGTCTGTTTCGGTTACGAGCTCGTGATTAAGACGGCGCATCACCGTCAACTCAGGATTGTCGATAACGAAGAGGATGCCAACGACGGGACGCGCCAAGCTCCCGGCTTATTGATGGTTCGTCGTTCCGATTTCCTAACCATCAATGGTTATAACTCGCGGCTGCACGGTTGGGGCTGGGAAGATCAAGACATGATCTCGCGTCTGACGCTGGGAGCGGGGCTTGAACGCATCCTCCACGGGCATGCCGTTCATCTTTCACACGACGACGCCGCGCGCATCGGCAACTATCCAATCGCTAATCGCTGGGAGAGCCGTGATCGGATGTTTCGCCAAGCCCTTGCCAATTACGACAACGCCGACTTTCAGGGAACATACAATCTCGACGTGCAACAGATAAGCGCGCGGCAATTGGATTTGGACGCGTGGCCGCCCAATGTTTCATAGTGGCAGCATTTTTATCATGAGAAATATCATTCTACTTTTAGCCGTCATCACGTTCGGTGCTGTCACAGTCAACGCGCAATCCCCAACGGAGCAACCGTCTCCTTCTCCTTACACCCCGTCGCAGGTTACAGCTCCGGCGCAGCTTCCAGACCCCGTTCAAGTTCCCCCGGCGGTGCAGAATCCTGCGACCGGTCGGGACTCGGCGGAAACACGGGCGGCTGCCGCTGGAGCGGGATTCACCCTGCCGCCGGAAAAGGCGAAGCCGTTACAGATTCCGCGCACCGCCAAAGCGCCTGTCATTGACGGTAAGCTCGACGATGAAACATGGAAATCAGCAGCCGTCTTAAAAGACTTCTACCAGATTCAGCCGGGCGACAACATTGCGCCGTCAAAGCCAACCGAAGTCTTCCTCAGCTACGATTCTAAATACCTCTACATCGGCTTTCGCGCGTTGGACGACCCGAATAAAATACGCGCCACCGTCGCGCGCCGCGATGCTCTGGCGGATGAGGATACGGTCGGCATTTATTTCGACACTTACGACGACAAGCGCAAAGCTTACACGTTCTATTTCAATCCTTACGGCATTCAGTCAGACGCTATTTTAACCGAGGGGCGCGGCGAGGATTTCAGCATTGACATCGTCATGCAGTCGCAGGGAAGGATTGACAAAACCGGCTACACGGTCGAAGTTGCCATTCCCTTCAAATCTCTGCGCTATGAATCGGGCAAAGGCAAGTTCTGGGGCGTCCATGCCTTCCGCACTATCAAGCGATTCGATAATGAACGCAGTTCGTGGATGCCCTTCTCGCGCGACCGTTCCGGCACACTCAATCAAGCCGGACGCATCACCGGCTTCGAGAACGTCTGGGGAGGCCGCACCATCGAGCTAATCCCGACGCTTACGCTTTCCGAAACCGGACGGAGAGTGCGGACGTTGCCTGCTGCCGTTGCCGGTAGTCCAGCGTTGACCGACTCTGGCCGCTTCGTCAACAACCCACTCGAACTCGACCCCGGTCTCACCGCCAAACTCGGCATCACGCCGACCGTCACGCTCGACCTGACGTTGAATCCGGACTTCGCGCAGGTCGAAGCAGACCAACTTGTCGTGACGGCTAATCAACGCTTCCCGATTTTTTTTCCCGAAAGGCGTCCCTTCTTCCTCGAAGGGATCGACATCTTTCAGACGCCGCTCACGCCCGTCCACACGCGCGCCGTGATTGACCCCGATTACGCCGCGAAACTGACGGGCAAGCTCGGACGCAACACCTTCGGACTCCTTCTGGCCTCCGACAATGCGCCCGGAAACTTTAGTCAGGATGAGCGCAACGACCCCGCCGTCCGCCGGGGCATTGAAAGGTTCCTTGATAAGAACGCTTATATCGGCATCCTGCGTTTGAAACGTGATATCGGTAAAGAGTCGAACATCGGGCTGGTCGCGACGACCTACAATTTCATCGAGCGCCACAATCATTTGGGCGGCTTCGACGGGCGGCTTCGCCTCAGTCCGCAAACCGTCTTCACCTTTCAAGCTCTGGGCACGACTTCCCGCCGCTTTTTTCGCGACGCTGATTTGGGACGAAACATTTACCGAACGGGCAACGGCTTCAGCTATTACTTCAACATGGAGAAGACGACCCGGAATTTCTTCGTCGAACTATTCGGGTCGGGTCGCACGCGCGATTACCGCGCCGAGGTTGGCTTCACCCAACGCATCAACACCAACAACGAAGCGCTCTATGTCAGGTATAGGTCAACTCCCAAGCCGAAAGCGCGTCTCATCTCGTGGAGCGTGGAGAATTATGCTTATACGGATTTCGACTGGCAGGGTCGCTCGCAGGGGTGGACGGAAGATTTCAATGTCGGATTCAACTTTCGCAACCAGACCTCTCTGAACGTCGCCCTGGTTGGCGGTTACGAGCGTCTCTTCGAGGAAGAATTCGGGCGCAAGCGCACGCCCACGCGCACCGGCGCATTTCACGGTGACGACTCCGAGCGCACAACCTACAAGAAGACGTTCATCGCCTACGGCAGAACGACGCCAAGCAAGAAATATTCGGCCTCCTTTGACTTCACTTACACGGATGGCGAGTTTGACTTCGATTTCGGAGCGGGGTCGAAGTTTCCGCGCGTCAGTCCGGCCGCGCTCATTAATCCTGCGGCGCTGCTTGACCCGGGGCCGGGCGACTTTCTGCTCCTCCGATTAGGTTTGCGCTACCAGCCGACCAACGAACTGAATGCGACCTTCAACTATACGAAGAGTCGTCTCGTGCGCGACGACACCAGGCTCGTCGCCTTCGACGATAACATTTATGCGTTACGTGCGACGTATCAATTTTCGCGCTTCACGTTCGCGCGGGCGCGTCTCGACTACTCGACGCTTGCGACCACGATGCGCGGCCAATTTCTTCTGGGCTGGACGCCGAACCCCGGCACCTCTCTCTACCTGGGCTACAACGACGACCTGAGGCGTGATGGGTTCAGCCCTTTTACAGGACAGTTGGAGCCGGGCTTTCGTCGCAACGGACGAACGTTCTTCATCAAGATGTCTTATCTCATCCGACGCAATATGTAGGCCGCGTTGCCGTCTTGCGTCGCCGACGGGTGAACCATGCGGCAGGCGGCGAGAGGTGAAAATTAAATCGAGCACGAAGCGTTGCGCCCAACTCCGGGGTGCGAGGTGTGCCCCGAAGTTTTTTTCACCCGACGTTCGACCGGCAGCCATGAATCATCAAAGGAGCAGGCAAGTGACCGATAGCCCGAAAGTCCTCGGAATCAATCGCACGCAGGATGCAAGTATCTGCCTCGTGGGCGCGTCGTCTATCCTTAGTATTCAGAAGGAGCGTCTCACCAGAGAGAAGCACCACTGGGGAAAGCTGGGCGATTTCAAGCGTTGGTACGTCGAGCGTCTGCCTGTTTTGAGCGAGCCGGTCGATCTCGTCGTCGAGTGCTTCTCGTCGGACGTAGAGATTAAAAATCTGAAAGAGTATGACCTTGAACTGGCCGAGGCCATAAAGTTTCGCGGTCAGGCGCGAAAGCAATTCATCTCGCACCACTACTCGCACGTCTATAGCACCTTCTATCTCTCGCCGTTTGAAGAGGCGGCGGTCATGGTCATAGACTTTCAGGGGAGTCGCGTGCGCGATTTTACTGAGACGTGGCCGGACGCTCATCAAGCTGCACCGGATTTGGTCGAGGTCAGTTCTTTTTATCATTGCGATCCGGAGGGCAATCGCTGTCTGAGCAAACAACTCTGGAACGAAGACCCTGCACACCCCGTCGGCCTCGGCGGTTTCTATAGCTATCTGACCCACGTTATCTTCCCCGGCCAAGGCAACGATGGCAAGGTCATGGGTCTAGCCCCGTATGGCAATCCGGACGCATTAGGGCTGCCGGAGCTAATCGTTGAGGACGAGAAAGTATTTATCCCGGAGCAGTGGATGGAAGTATTTGAAGAGCGCGTCCGCTTTCATTTCTTTCAGGATGGTTCCGGCTCTTTTGCCGAATGCGCTGACCTGGCAGCGGCGGGTCAGCGTTGTTTTGAAAATGCTTTGCTGCGCGTCGCGGATTGGCTCTACCGTCAGACGCAAGTCAGGAATCTCTGCTTTGCGGGCGGGACGGCGTTGAACTGCGTGGCGAACGGACGCTTGCTGCGAGAGTCGCCGTTTGCAGACATCTTCGTGCCGCCTTCTCCGCACGACGGCGGGACGGCTCTCGGTTGCGCCATCTACGGCATGCGGGAATGTCTCGGCGTGCGCCGCAGTTTTCGTTGGGTCAACGATTTTCTGGGGCCGGACATTCCACAGGAGATTATCGAACGCTCGGTGGCGAAAGAGGATGGAATCATCGTCGAGCGGCCTGAGAACTTGGTTGACCGTGTAGCCGAGCTGCTTGCGAGCGGCCGGGTGGTTGCGCTCTATCACGGTCGGAGTGAATTGGGGCCTCGCGCGCTCGGCCATAGAAGCATTCTCGCCGACCCGCGCCATCCCGCCATCAAAACTTATATCAATGCTCACGTGAAGGGGCGCGAGTTGTTTCGTCCTCTGGCTCCGGTCGCCCTTGAGGAGAGTGCTGCAACTTACTTTGAGATTGACCGCCCGGTGCCGTTTATGCAGTTTGCCGTCGAGGTGCGGCTAGAACACCGGGAGACGCTCCCCGCCATCACACACGTTGACGGAACAGCCCGCCTGCAAACGGTTAACGAGGTGCAAGACCCTGTTCTCTATTCTGTGCTCCGGGCGTTCGAGGCACGAACCGGCATCGGTGTGCTTTTGAATACTTCCTTCAACGGCAAAGGAGAACCTATCGTCGAGACGCCGACCGAAGCGCTCGATTGCTTTAAAAATACTGCCATGCACGCGCTGGTAATGCCCCCTTTTATCATTCACAAGCAGTTTGAACCGGCGCTTCCTCCGCACGCACCGGAAGGAAACGATAACGGCAAACCATAAAGAGACGGTCGCGGCCGGTAGGCATTACGCCTGGCGCACCGCCCGCACCGTGAGACGCTCTCAGGTTCACGCCGACCAGCCGGTTTCGGCAAAGGCGCGATGCCGGAATCTTAACGGCAACAAGCCCCTACAGGCAGCCTCCAATAAAACAATTAGCGCCAATGGTTAATTAGAATTCAGTATTGCCGGGCCGGGAAAATGCAGAAACAGCTTCTCACATCGTCAGGCGCGAGCCGTCGAGCAGTCGCCGTCACCTTTGATGATCTGCCTCTGTTGCATGAACCGATTGAGGGCACGTCGCTCCGGCAGATTTATGAACAGTTGTTGCAAGCCATCACGGCGTACGGCGTCCCTGCGGTTGGCTTCGTCAACGAAAAACTGGTCTATAAGAACTGCGAGACTGATTCCCGCATCGAGATTCTTCGCATGTGGCTCAAGGCACGGCTCGAACTCGGCAACCACACCTTTTCGCATCTATACTTTTACGAAACGCCCCTGCAACTTTTTCAAGCTGATGTAATTCGCGGTGAGGCTATCACCTCCGCGCTTCTCAGGGAACACGGCACGCAGTTGCGATATTTTCGCCACCCGTTTCTCTGCACCGGCCCCGACCTCCCGACCAAGACCGCCTTTGAGGATTTTCTGGCCGCGCGCAATTATCAAATCGCGCCCGTGACCGTGGATAGCGTCGAGTGGATGTTTGCAGAGTTATATGCCGATGCCTTGAGACGCAAAGACGCGCGGGCGATCCGACGCATCGCCAAGTTATATGTTCCATACATGTCGGAAGTTTTTGAATTTTTTGAAAAGCTTTCAATGGATGTGCTCGGTTACGAGGTGCGCCAGATTCTTATGCTCCACGCGACGCAGCTTAACGCCCATTTATTTGCCGAACTGGCGCACATGATAAAGGGACGTGGATATGAATTCATCACCCTGGAGCGGGCACTGGAAGATGAAGCCTACAAGCTGCCCGATACTTACGTCGGCCCGGTCGGCATCTCGTGGCTTCAACGATGGGCGCTCGCCAAAGGACTCGAATTTCGTAAAGAGCCTGCTCCGCCGCCTTACATCAAACGCTTCGACAATCCGAAAGAGAGCGGAACAGAGTACAAATGGGTGTAGGGCGTCGCTTCATGCGGAAAGGTGATCGCCGCGTAAGTGTGCCGGAGCGGATTCAATCTTCGACGCCTCGCCGCAATTACAATTTGATTCAACCTCACTGACACCACGATTGGAGACTTAAACTTGCGTCCTCAAGCTTCATACTTCGTCTGCGCCACTCCACGCACCGGTAGTAATCTTTTGTGCGAAGCGCTCCGCAACACAGGGGTCGCCGGAAATCCTGAAGAATACTTCTGGGACGACACTCTGGCGGCATGGTATCGCCAATGGGGCGTTTCGACCTTCGGTGATTTTCTCGGTAAAGTGTTTACGGAAGGCTCGACGCCCAACGGCGTCTTCGGCGTCAAAATGTTTGTGGGCGATTACCTTGAAGACTTTGTGAAGAACCTCAGGCAAATGCCGGAATACAGCGACCAAAGCGTGAGCGTGCCGAGGCTGATGTCGGAGATATTTCCCAACCTGCGGTACGTCTGGATTTCGCGTCGGAATAAAGTGCGACAGGCAGTCTCCTGGTGGCTCGCCTTTCAGACAAAGGTGTGGGCGTTGCGCGCCGACCATCAGCCGCGCGCCGCAGTGATGGTGATGCAGTCGGTAAGGAATACGGATGATCACCCGACGCCGAAAAGGATGCCGGAATACAATTTCGAGAAGATTGATAGTATCGTGCAGGAGATTATCAAACGTGAAGCGGCATGGCAGGACTATTTCGCCGCAAGCGGCGTCCAACCTTTTAGTGTCATCTACGAAGATTTCGTTCTGGACTATGAAGGAACAACCCGCCGAATCTTACAGCACCTCGACATAGACATTCCCGCAGGTGCTGACCTGAGCCGTCGAGAACTGCAAAAACAGGCCGGGCCGCTCTCGGACGAATGGGTTCAACGCTACCTTCAGGAGAAGCAAACGGGCTGGCAACCTACTTGGCATACCGTCGGCGTCCTTTGATGCTGATTTCTCTTCTCCTTCTTAACGGCTTTTTTCCAAACGCCTCTGCTGCTGATAAAGCTTCCTTCGCTGTACTTTATTCTCTCGCTCGGCAAACTCCTCGACATTCTCTTTAACCGGCTGTTCGTCTTCTTTGTCCGCAGCCGTCGTGCAGACTTCCGCCAGCATCCTGACGGTCAATGTTTCATAGAGACTGACGACGGGAACTTCTGTCTTCAGTTCCTCTTTCAAGCGCGCGATGACGTGAATAGCGGCGAGTGAATCACCGCCCAACTCGAAGAAGTTATCATTGATGCCGACCTGCCGGATGCCGAGCGCTTCCTGCCAGATGGCGGCGATGCCCTGCTCAAGTTTGTTAGCGGGCGCAACGTAAGCGTTCTGTAGATTCGGCCGGGGGTGGAGTGCGACAGACGCCCCCGTGCTCTCTGCTACCGCCTGTTCCGGCATCTCCGCCGGAAGAGTCTGTCCAATTTCAGACGGCGCATCGGCAATGATGGCATCAGACGGCTCGGCCGCCTTTGCCGTCACGCGTCTCACATCTCGCGCGGCCTGCGCCGGAGCTTCAATCCAGTAGCGTTGCCGCTCGAAGGCATAGCCCGGTACCCCCACCCGCCGCCGCCGCCCCTCGCCGCCGCCGCCCTCCACGCCCTCCCGCTCCCACTCCACCTCCACGCCCGCCGTCCATAACCGCCCCACCGCGCGCAACAACACCCGCCCTTCGCTCTCCCGCTCCTGCGCATGCCGCATCGATGTCACCACCTCGCGCCG
>JAIVJZ010000045.1:0-932 GCA_020199775.1 Acidobacteriota bacterium | reverse complement strand
ACAGCGTCGCCAGCCCGTCGCCGAACCGCACGCCCGCGCGCAAGTGGCGCACCCAGTAGGCCGCGGCGGTCGCCTCCGCCGCCGTGACCCACTGCCCGCTCACGTTCGAGATGTAAGGTATGGTCGGGGGACTCAACTTGAACCGGCTTACCTGCTCGCCGAATGGCTCAAGTATCGCTTCCATCGCTTCACTATGAAAGGCATGCGACGTGTGCAGTCGTCGGTGCAGGATGTTCTCTTCAACCAATTGCTGCTCGAAGTCCTTGATGGCCTCGTGGCTACCCGATACCACACAGGCTGTCGGCCCGTTGACCGCCGCGAGAGATAATGAGCGATCTCGCATCAAAACCTGCAACTCCAGCTCGCTTCGCCTGACCGCCAGCATTGCTCCGCCCGGAAGCGCCTGCATCATTTGCCCTCGCGCTACGACCAACGCCAGCGCGTCGGGCAGCGTGAAGACTCCGGCCAGCGTGGCGGCGACATATTCGCCCAGACTGTGGCCGATCATGGTCTGCGGCACGACGCCCCAACTGCGCCATAACTGCGCCAGCGCATACTCGGTGACGAACAGCGTCACCTGCGCCATCAATGTCTCTTCAATCCTTTGCATGGCTGCATCAACTTGCCCGTCCGGCGGATAAAGTAAATTTCGTAAATCAATCCCCAGGTGCGGCTGAAGATACTGGGCGCAACGGTCAACTTCGACCCGAAAGACGCTCTCGGCGGCGTACAACTGCGTGCCCATCCCGGCGTACTGTGCGCCCTGTCCTGGAAACATGAAAACCAGAGAAGGTTTATTATTATCAACTGTGCCGGAGATAAGGGCGGCCTGTGCCTCGCCGCCTGCGCCGCGCAAGAGCCGCACGGCCTCCTCGCGCCCTCCGCACACTATCGCCACGCGCTCCTTGAAGGCGCGCCGCCCCACTTGCAGC
>JAIVJZ010000055.1 GCA_020199775.1 Acidobacteriota bacterium | reverse complement strand
GGGCGTCGGGCTGCTCTGGGGCGTCGGGATCGGTTCGGGAGTGGGCATAGCATCCGGCTGCTGAATCTTGTCGGCGTGTTCCAAGATGTCTCTAATTTCGGAAGCGTTAAAACCCTTAGAGTCCGCGTCTGCGGCCTCAATCAGCTGCCAATTGACGAGCAAAGCCGATTTCAGTTTCCTCTCTTCCTCCTTCCGCATTCTCTCCTCATTCCTCGCTTTTTGTGCCTCCTCTTCGTACTTCCGACTTTTATAGTAGGCGTAGCCGGCGAAGCCGACCGCTAAGAAGAAGAGGATAACCGTGACGCCGAGCGTGGCGTAGAGCGTTTTACTGCGCTTGCTCTCGGCGTTGAGCGACGCCGTCAGGAACTCCTTCTCCAGCTTGCTCAGCCTGTCAAACCGGGGCAGGTATTCTTTCTGCGCCTCGCGCAGCAGCGCGCCACGGTACAGGCAACTCTCGTCGTTCTTCTTGCTGACCCACTTCTGGGCTGCGTCGGCCAGCGGAGATTTGCCTTCGGAAGCCCACTTGATGTTCGATTGCAGGATGGGGTTGATGAAACGGTCGTGCGACAACTCGTACCACTTCCCGCCGCGCGCCTCGACGACCCGGATGAGGTAGGTTTCGTAGAGCAGGTCAACGACCTTGTTGGGCAAATCGCCCGAGGTCAGGTAGCCCCGGTTGACCTGCGCGCGGACGCGGCTCGGCGTGATCAAAGTGTCGCCGAACCATTTCCGAATGTCCGCCTCGCGAATCTTCGGCAGCTTCGCGACGACGCTGTCGATGGCGTCGTCGTAGAAGGTCTCCAACGCCTCGTCAACTTTGGCGTAAGTCTTCAGGTGATCCTCCGTGATGCCGGAAGTCTCCTCGCCCCGCGCCGCCGCTTCGTTCAACCTCTCCCACAGCCCGTGGCAGACGATTTGGAGTTGCATGGGTTCGACGTGGTCGCCTTGAATCGGCTTCTCCTGATCGGCGACGCGTAGCTGGCTGAGGTCTTCGACCAACATGCGGGCGACCCTCTCCGGGAAGGCGCGCCGGTGCCCCTCCTCGTTCTTCTCCGCGGGGAGCCGAGCCGCGTCGAGGGCGGCCTCCTTTTTGAGCCGCTCCATGCGCAGGCGCGTGCTCATGCGTCCCGGCAGGCGCGGCGCGAAATCGTCCACCTCGGCGAGGTGATCTTCGCGCATGACGAGGACGACCGAGAGCATCCGATCCGCCTCAAGCAACTCCCTCAACTGGTCGAAGAAGTCGGCGCGCTTGTGGCGGTGGACGATGTGCGTGGTCACGATCTCCTCGAACTGGTCGAAGATGAGCCAGTGGGGCTTCTCGTAATCGATGTTCAGCCGTTCCTCTTTGTGCAGCGAGACGAGCGTCTTGACGGCCAGATCGGCGGGGCTGCTCTTCACCTCGAGGAGAATCGAAAGGGTGTTGAAAGCGTAGGCGTTGTAAATGTAGTCGTAGGTGACTTGGGACGGTAACTCGCCCCCGACCCGGACGACCGGGAGCACTTGATACCCCTTCTTTCGGAGGCTCGGGATGAGGTGGGCGTTGATGAGCGAGCTTTTGCCGGCCCCCGACTCCGCGTAAAAAAGGACGACCCGCTCGGCGATGACGAGGGAGAGAAGCAGTGTGGCCTCGCGGTCGCGCCCGAAGAAGAGTTCCGCGTCCTCGATCTTGAAGGGCACGGGGCCGACATAGGGGTTTTTGAGTTTGAGGGAGCCGTCCATCGAACTATCTCCTTTCACACCGGCCGGGCACGTGGCCTATATCTTGTCGCGCAGTCGGACGAGGAAGTCGCGCACGCTCAGCCAACGTATATCGATCTGGAGGTAGGTGGAGTCCTGCACCAAAAAACTCTTGATGAGTTGTAAGTCATCCATCTTCTCCTCGTAGCTCTTGTCGGGTTGCACCTGAAGGACGGCGACCCGCCCCGCGCGGGGTTGAATCTGAGAGATGACGCCCTTAAACAAGACCCTGAAATCGAGGTCGCGCAGGTTGAATCCGAGGAAGAGCAGCGTCGCCTCCGTGAGCGTCGATCTCAGTTTCGCGGGCAGCCGCCAGGCATCTCTGGAGATGAAGCGGAGAAAGTCGAGATGGTCGTCTTCGGTCAGCACGAGCGAGGACGACTTCGGGGCGACTCCGTAGAGGTGCCAGACGAGCGGCTTCTCCGGGGTGCCGTCAAGCATCTGGTAGTCGGCGGGTTCCGTATCTCCTTCCTGCCACAGGATGGGGACGCGCCCCGGCGCGCGGCCGCGATAGGTCAACGCCTCGGCCATGAAGTTGTCCGGGGTCGTGGTGAGGTAGATCGAAATGTTCTTCAGGTCTGCGAGGACGCGGTGCGGGGCTTCGTGGTCGATCTCGAAGTAGTTCTTGGCTAAGTCCTTGATGACATCGGTCAGCGGCGCGTTCTTGTACTTTGCTCGTTCCTCTTTCTTCACACGTTCGAGCATCTCGTCCTTGTAGAGCGTGAGCAGCCGCGAATGGGGAGCCTTGAGCGACTTGCTTCTCGCTTCGATGAACCGGGAGATGCGCGGCAAGTCGTTACGGTTGTTGCCGGGATAGTTATACTTCCGGTACTCGTAGTATTGCGTCCACAAGGCGGCGATCTCGGCGTGCGACGGCAGCAGCCCTTGATTGATGTCCGGCCCGATGATGGGAACTAGCGTCCCGCCGTGGAAGGCGTCCATGATGGGCTGCCAGAAGAGTTCTTCTTCTTCGGCGACGGCGGCCACCGTCGCCGGGGCAGCGACGGCCGCGCTCTTCCAGACCATCCCGTCGTCGAGCCGCGTGAAGAGGACGGGCGCACTCCAATCGTCGCTCTCCTCGGCGGACGAGAGACGTAGGTTAAGACGGGCTTCGTTGATCGCCGCGTCCACCAGCCCCTGTTTAGCCAACTCGCCGTAAAAGTACTTGTTGAAAACCTGCGCCGCCTTGAACGAGATCGGCTGTTGCATGGCGACCACTACCGGCAGATTTTGTTGCACCAACGCCAAGGCCAATCCCCCGAAGGGGTCTGCCCCCGTCTGCGCGCCGCTGTGGCAGGCAACGAGCGTCACCATCCGTAAGGCTGTGAGACCGCCGAATAGTTCGGCGAAGAAATTATCGCTGACGGGGTCGGCCTTGCCCTCCTCCGTCTCCAGCACGAGGCGCGCCATCACCCTGTCCTCGTGGATCAGGCCATGCGCCTGTATGTGTAAGGCGTGAAAACCTTCCCTGAGCTTTTCGCGGATACGGACGGGCGTCGCCGCGCCTTCTAAGAACTCCACCTCAACCGCACCGGCGAGAGGTATTAAAGCATCTCGAATCTCCTGCTTGACGACCGGAGCATCGATTTTGTCGAGGCCGAGCCGGGCCGAGTCGCTGGGACTGGAGACGACCACCAGAAGCTTCTGCCTGTCATCGGTCAGCGGCTTTCGTTCGCGACCGAGCAGCGGAAGGCGGGAGAAGACGGTCTCTGGCGAACGGCTGAGCGTGCTCTTCTCCTTCTCGTCGTAGAGTCGTTCCCAGTTGAGGCCGTGGAGGTCTACGGGCGCATTGGTGTCTACTTGAAGACGCAGCCGCAGGCATTGGCCGCGCAGGCGCGCGAGCGCCAACGCCAGCCGGTAGCCGGCGTTGAGGTTGTCGCCCGGCGGGAAGAGGGCGTCGAAAAGCGTTTTCCCATAGCCCCGCGCGTCGAGTTCAGCCGCGATCAGCAGCGATGACAGAGACTCCGGCATGAGGTTCGGCCTGCCGGAAAAGCTCATATCTTCTAAGAACTCGAACGTCGCGCGGTCGTAGGCAGAGATTGTGAGAACGCAGTCGATGTACTCATTTGGCATCATGCCCTCCAACCTGACCCGCGCCCCGTGCAGCCGTCGAAACAGCTTGCGGCCGCGCCGTCCGGCGCGTTGCTGATAACCTGATGGCGACGTGCCAGCGTTGTTTAAAGTGTCGACCCAGAGGTTCGAACGGAAAGACCGGCAAGGCCGGTTTGAGTTGTGGTAGAGAGTGAGTCTTCTCGCATCAAAGAGCGACCGGAGGCGCGCGGTCAATGGCTAGATAAACTCCGGAGGCTTGCGGACAGAAGGGTATTTCTCCCGGCCGCCACTGTCAATACTTATTATCACCGCGCGGCCGTGGCAGTGTTGCGAAAATTGTTGTAGAGCCGTAAGTAGGATCGACCCGACCGGCTTTCTTAACTTTACTGACCAGCTTTCTTAACTGTATCAGCTTAGTTCGACATTTCTACCGGGCTCATAGATATTAGCTGCCGAGTTGGGGAGAACAGTTAAGGATGCATCTTCAGTCGTGCAGTAATCTGCCGGCTGTGCTTATCGCGCTTCACCGCGATCCTACCTATGTAGACCCGCGTCGTCGCTAGATTCTTGTGCCCCAGCGCATCCTGCGTCTCGATGATGCTGCCCGTCTCTTCAGAAATTATCCGCGCGAACGTGTGCCTCGTCTGATGAATATGTATCTTCTCAATCCCCGCAGAGCGCGCGTAGCCCTTCAGGTTTTTTGAGAAGGAGTGCGACGACAGCGGCGCGCCCGCTCGCCCCGCCCTGTCATGCCGCGTCCACAGCGGGTGGTCGCTCCCGAGTGCATTCATCCGGTCACATGAAGCGAGATAATCAAGCAGCGCCGCCCGCACCAGAGTCTCATTAACCGCGCGGCCGACGTAATCTCCACCCTTCACCCGGCATCGCACGACAAGGTCGTCTTTCCTTAATTCGATGTCAGACCCGCGCAGGCCGACTACTTCCTGACGTCGCATGCCTGTTGTGATAAAGAACAGCAGCAACGCATAGTCTCGCTTGCCCACAACGTCTCCGGCCGCAGCCTTTTCCCTGATGACGTGTATCAGCGCGCTCATCTGTTCGTCGTCGAGCGCCTTGGAGCTTTCGGTCTGGTACGGCTTCGGGCACTTAGGCCGGGCGAAGTCAGCGGGATTACCTTTGATGAACAGCCCGAGAGCGGGGTCGCGCATCACCCAATTATAAAAAGATGAGAGGCGGGAGATGCGCGCGTAGACGGTCGCCGGCTTAAACCCCTTCCCTTCTAAAGCGTCACGCCAGCACTGCACGTCGAGCGCGGTCACTTCGCCCACGTGCTTGCCACACTGAGCGAAGAAGGAAGAAACGGCCTGACGTTTACTTCTGAGAAGGTCTCGGCGACAGGCGCTCTCCGCGTCCGTCGTTGCCGCCGCCCAGAGATGAATAGCATTGAGCAACGCCAAGTCGACGCTCTGTGCTGCCGGGATGAGGGCTTTAGTCCCCTCGCCCGTTGATTGCTCTGCCTCTTCCGTGCTCATAGCGAAGCCATCATAGCAAAATCTTTAAGGTTATAGGTCTTATCAAGTCCAGTGGTAGCGTTGCGAGAATTATTCGATTGCTCGATAGAGATAATCACCGATCATAGAGCGAAAGTTCAGGCTTAACATTCTCAGGGAAAATCCGTCGCAGCGCGTTAATGAGGCAGCACAACCGTTAAAAGAATGTGGAGAAGGTTATAACGCCTTCTTCACAGGGCACTCATGCCGCTGCTATGTATAAATAGCCAAAGTTACATCAACAAAATGTTCTTTACCTTAAATATAATCTCTAGCTGCCTCTATCACTGTCCTTTGCATAATTATCAACGAATTGTTAGGCGTGTAACCCTGTGTAACCAATAATCTGATTCAGGCATTTCCCTCATCCTTCGGGACAGATTGTAGTTTAAGGTGAGTACACCTTGCGACGCCCTTCTCCGTCCCGTTCGGATACCACCATCCCGTGTTTGAGCAATCCGGGCATATCTGTCCTTCAGGGATGCTCGGTTTCAAGGAGACTTGATCCGGCAACTCCTTCCCTTCCCGTGCGGCCTGTTTCTTATCGAGTTTCCAGAGACGCCGACGCAGATGCTCGGCCATGAACGCTGGTACGTTAGAAATGGTCGTGCGCCCGGCGGCGATTTTCAACTCCGCGATGAGGACTTCGGCAAGTTCATTCCACTTTTCCGAAGCAGTTGAAGTTTTGCCGGTCAATTCCCTTTCGGCCTGTTGGAATTTCGCGAAGAACTGGCGAGCAGCCTCATCATCAAGATTTTTTTCCTTAGTCTTAAAAGAAGTCTTAGGCGGGCTGTAACCTACAGTAGAATCAACAGCTTGAGTTATACTAGTACTACTACTTTCTAGTACATCTAGATTATCTACTTTCTGGGTAAGGCTAGTAGTACTAGTAGTACTAGTACTACTAGTACAAGCTTCTTCGGGGGTAAAGACCTCGTATTCGTTTCCGTTCAAAGAGCCGACGGCCGGACGCACGTCTAAAAGTCCAACATTTTTGAGATGATCAACCGCCGCATCAACCGTGACCATAGAGCCGAGGCCGGAACCTTTGAGGATTTCCTTGCGCGACTTCCTGACACTCCGCTTGGGGGTCACGGCGCCACGGGTCTGGTGATAGAGATAGTCGTAAACCTGCTTAGACTTGCCCCTGAATAATCCTTGCGGCATCGCTTCGCGCGTTACGGAGTTCGGAACACGCTGGAAATCTCGCTCAGGAGCTATACTAGGTGTACTAGGTCTACTAGTTTTACTAGATATACTAGTAGAGCTGGATTTGATGGACTTTTCTTCTTTCGCGGGTTCTTTGGAGACGGAGCGCAGGTCGCGGAATGTCTTATACTTGGTTTCGCTCATATTGCTTTACGGATGCTGCGCATCGTCGTCGGCCCGACCTCTTCGGATGGGCGCACGATGTCGGCTGCGGCCACCTCTACCAGATCGGCGGGGATGTGTGATAGGCCGTTCATCTCCGCATACTGGACGGACATCGCGCATAACTTAATGACCTCGCGAGGAACGCCCTTTGACCATTGATAGACCGCTTCGATGGCCGCTGGTTCGAAGGGATTCGTCACCTTCGCCTGACTACAGCGGTATTCAATCATCTCGCCGGTTTCTTCGAGCGTGAGAGCGTCAAGCGTGGAGGAGACGGCGATGCGGGACACTAGAGCGCGCTTCGTCCGGTCGGCCAATTTGTAGCGTAATTCGACCTGACCGGCCATGACGATTGTTATGAGTTTCGTCTCGTCCGTCTCGAAATTGAGAATTTGGCGTATCTGCTCGAACATCGGCCCCTTTAACTGTTGGGCTTCGTCGATGAACAGCACGACGTTCTTCTCCGCCTGATATTGCTCGATAAGAAATGACCGCAACTCATATTCAGTCTCGCGCTGGCTCCGTTTGGTCTTAACGCCGAACTCCGTACAGATGGCCTTGAGGAAGGCCGTCTCGCTCGTCTGTTTGGGATTCACGATAAAAGCCGCCGTGTGTTGCGGGTCGTCATCGTATTCGTTGAAGAGAAGTCGGAGAAGGGAAGTTTTGCCGAGCCCCACATCCCCGATGATGGTCGTCAGCCCCTGCCGCGCGCGGATCACGTACTTCGTCTTGGCGATTGCGGCGTCAACCGAAGGGGTCAAATAGAAAAAGCGAGGATTCGGCGATATGGAAAAGACGCTCTCAGGAATCATGGCTCGATTTTATACACCCGAACCGTTCGAGAATTCAAGTCAAATATAAGGGGAGGGGTGGATATTTCGTTGAAGTAGGGAAGTAATCGAGAAAGAGAGCGGATATAGCCGAGATGAGAATACATATCAGGTTTCAGGATATTACAATTGTATAAGAGAAGCTGGCGGGAGAGTCTTTGTGAAGACGGAAAGGAAGGTCTCGGGTGGCACACATCTTCAGCACCGATACGGGCAGCCCTACGATATCGCCGGTGGAGCCTGATTTCGTCGCGCGAAACTCGATAGTCAGGAAAATCTGGGGCGACCCCGAACTCGTCCTGCTCGTCTTTGCCGGATCAGCCGCGGAGTTTGCCTTAAACAGGGCGGTTGACTGGCTCTTTTTCACCGGCAAAATTCCAGACGACCCCATCGGGCGATTGTTCTCCACGGTTCGCTACGCGCAGGAGATCGTCTTCGCGGATAAGGAGGCCGCCGGGCGAACGCTCGACAGAATCAACTCGATTCACGGCGCGGTCGAGCGTGAGCGCGGACAGACCATCCCCGACTGGGCGTTCAGGGACGTGCTCTACATGCTCATAGACTATTCCGAGCGCGCGCACCGTATGCTCTATGGCGCGCTCTCAGCCGCCGAGCGTGAGGAACTTTACGCCGTCTTCAGGCGAGTCGGGGAGGGGCTAAAGATCAAGGAGCTGCCGGAAGATTATGCGCAGTGGCGAACAGACAGGCAGGCTCACCTCACACGAGACATAGTTTTCAGCAAACATACTGCCCTCCTTTACGCTCGATACCGCAAGCAATTGGGCGAGTGGCGTTACCAGATACTGCTCCAAGTTCAAGGGCAGCTTGTGCCCGAAAGGGTGCGCCGCCTGCTGCGCCTCAGGCGGAGTGGGGTCTTCTCCGCCCTCGTAGAAGGTTACGGCTATCTGGTGGTGCCCGGCCTCAGGCCGCTGGTACGGCGGTTGTTAGTTCAGCCTCGTTACTGGGGTGAGGTGGATAAGTTCGACCGCAGTGTGTCGGTGAGAGTTTAGAGATCAAACCTCGAAAGAGTTAAGAGTCATGAGAAGAATTCAGACAATCGGCCGCGACCACCCTCTACGCCATTTCTTCACGGACATTGTTCGCCGCCGCTTCGACGCGGACGTGCGCCTGCCCGACCCACGGCTCGCCGCGTACGTCTCTGGGCTGCTGGTGGACTTCACTCATGTGGACAACCTCTACCGCGTTCGCGACTCGCGCGGTCGCAGGCTGGAGGATGTCGGAGAGATGTTGATCGAATCAAACCCGCTGCTCGAAGCCGGTTCTTTCGACCGCGAACGCGAGGTGCGCAAGCACGTCGGCGACTACGTGCTTTTCATGACGGGGCTCTTCCCCGAAAGCCTTTCGGGTCGGCAGCGGTTCGGGCAGATGCGGCTGGACGTTTTCGTTGATTACATGAAGGCCGGCAAGGAGTCTTACGAAGTAGTCTCGGCCTTCGACCAGTTCGAGTACAGGGACGAAGCCCCCTCTTCCGCAAGCTGGCCGAGAACTTTGAGTTGTGCGTCTTCGGCCTCAATCTGGTCAAAGAGGATTTGGAGAGACTCCAGCGCGCATACTTCCACGGCCTGCGACAGGCGGTCGAGGGCTGACGGTGATGGCTGTTCGAGAACGCTGTGGCTTAGCCAGCCCCCCTGCGAGATTTCTCTTGTCGTGCTCTGCGTGCTCGTCGCCGAGTGGGCTGTGCTGCCTCTCTTCGGCAAAAACTACCTCGTCGGGTTGATCCCGGTCTGCGCGGCTTTCGTCCTCATGCTTCTCTCGCACAGAGCGTGCGGCGAATCGGCGCGCGAAGTGGGTTGGCGAATCGACAACCTGCGGCGGGCTCTGATATTGCTCATGCCTCCGATGGCGACGGCGTCTTTCTTGCACGAGCTTCTCGCCCCGCTCGCCACGTCGGAGCCGTACTGTTCAGGAGTGTCGGCGTAGCGGCGGAAACACTCCGTGCGCTGCCGCGCCCGCGCGCCTGCCTGCGGGGCGACGCGGGTCAGGTATTCGACCACGGCCTTCGACGAGTCGGAGAGGCTATACAAGTCCATGCCGTAGACGCCGACCCGTGGCGCGTCAGAGGGGCGAGAGTCGTTATGAGAGCGGAGCCACGTGACCAGATTGAGGAAGTCGCGGTTGCGCCACGGGCCCGTTGCGGGGCGCCGCCAACTCGAAGACCGCGACGGGGCGCGGGGCCGCCTCATCTCCCACGCTCCACTTGCTCAACGACACCGACCAGCCATCCTCTTCCATCGCTTCCAGCAGACCGAGGCTCACGGCGCGAAACGGGTCGGAGAGCAGCACGCGTCCACCCGCAGCGAGATTGGACTCGAATATCCGGCGCAGGTGCGGCTGTAACTCCACGCCGTAGAGGATGTCAGAGCCGATGATCCAATCGTACTGCCCGGCATCATCCCAACTTGTCCAGTCCGCCAGCCGGTGCTCTATCGTCCCGACTCCGTTCCGCTCGCAATTGCGCTTGCAGGAGGACATCGCCAGTTCGTCGCGGTCGGTCTGCACCACCCGCGCCCCGAGCGAAGCGGCGACGATCCCCGGCAGCCCCGTGCCCGTTCCCAGTTCCAGCACACGCCTGCCGCGCAACTCGCCGGCGCGCGAGACCAAATCATGTGCGAGGGCGATTGCCGAAGGCCAGAGGGCGACGCCGTACGGCAGTCGTCCCTTCAACTCGCCTAGGAAGCGGTTCTCATCATCGCGGCTGAGGACGGAGCCCACGTGCAGTATTGACCACTCCCGGCCGTCCAGCCGGAGCCGGTACTCGTTGAGCGGGAACTCTCCCGTCTGTTGCTCTTCGTCATCAGGCGATGGGTGATTTCTTGGAATCTCTTTCATCTTCTTTGAGGATAGACTTATTGAAGCCAAACTCCAGACACGGCGACATTGTTATCGGCGCACTCCGGTGCAGGCAACGCAGAGCAGGATGAGATCGGGGGCGGGGCGTCGCCACTTAAAGGGCGTGGAGTTATGCTTCATGAACTAACCTGACGAGACTTGCTAGAAGAACGTGAAGAGCGGATTATAACCGGGAGACAAATATTGAAGAAAACATGAGCATCGCCCTGCGGATTCAAGAACTGTTTTACAACGTGATGCCGATCACGCGCGCGATGGGCGTCGTGGTCGAGAGCTATGACGGCGCGCGTCTCGTGCTCACCGCGCCGCTCGCAGCGAACATCAACCATCTCGGCACGGCCTTCGGCGGCAGCATCAACACGCTGGCCGTCCTCAGCGGCTACGGATTGCTCTGGATAGAATTGCAGGACGCCGAATGTCATCTCGTCATACGCGAGAGCGCGATCTCCTACGAGCGGCCGGTGCGTGGTGAACTCCGCGCGGTCTGCGTCCGCCCGGAGGCGGAAGCGTTGACCGCGTTCAGGGAGAAGTTTCAGGAGAAAGGCAAAGCTCGCATTGCGCTCGACGCGACCATCGAGTCGGAGGGCAGAGTCGCCGCGCGTTTTCGGGGAACCTTTGTCGCCATGCGTTAGCGACTCTCTCGCCGGGTTCGTTTTTCGTATGGGTTCCAGAGCACGCCGGGAGCGCAAAGTCAAAGCACGCGCGCCGGAAGGCTGAGAGATCGTTCGCGGTGGTGCAAGCAAATCCGCATTCACACGATAATTAACCGGCGGTGGGGTGGGGGCGAAAAGTGGTGAAGTCCTTGTGGCAGGTGGATGATCAAGCGGCGCGGTTGGGCGAGTTGACGAGCGGCGACGCGGCGGTGAAAGAACTTCCCCTGCGCCGCGACGTGCGCTCGCTCGGTCAACTGCTCGGCCAGACGCTCAAGGAGCAGGTCGGGGAAGAACTCTTTAACAACGTCGAGTTGCTGCGCAGTTTGACGGGCGAACATCGCGAAGCGAATGCCGCCGAACGCACGGCCGTCGCCGGCGGACGGACTGCGCCGCCGGAAGATATTGATCCGATGGCGCGGGCCGAAGATATCGTCACAGGTCTGAACGTCGTCGAAGCGTACCAACTGACCAAAGCCTTCGCCATCTATTTCGAGCTCACCAATCTCGCCGAAACCAATCACCGCAAACAACGTCGGCGCGCGCGCACGCTCGCCGCGAACCTTCCTGCGCTCCCCGGCACGTTTCGCGGCACGCTGGAACGCCTGCGCGATGCGGGCATCGCATGGCAAGATGCGCTTGAGGTGTTGCGGCGCATCAGCGTCACGCCGGTGTTCACGGCGCACCCGACGGAAGTGGCACGCCGGACGATTCTCTTCAAACGCCGCCGCATCGCCGACGGGCTGGAACGCCTGAGCCGCCTGCCTCTCGCGGACGCGGAGGCCGCCGCCGCGCAGGCCGCCATCGCGTGCGAGATCACCGCGCTCTGGCAGACCGACGACATACGCCGCCGCCAGCCGACCGTCACCGATGAAATCCTGATGGGGTTGGACTACTACCCCGCTGTGTTGATTCGCACCCTGCCCGATGTCTACGCGGAGATGGTGAACGGGTTTGCGCAAGTTTATGATACCCGCCTTGAGTCGCACGCCCTGCCGTGCGTGATCAGTTTCGCTTCGTGGATCGGCGGCGACCGCGACGGCAACCCCTACGTGACCGCCGACACGACCCGCGAAGCCCTCCTGCTCGCGCGCCACACGATTATCGACTACTACCTGAAAGCCGTCGATCACTTGCAGGAGCAACTCAGCCTCTCGGCGCATCAGGTGAAAGTCTCGGCCGGCCTGCAAGCGAAGTTTAAAAGTTACGGCGAGATTTTGAAGGGGGCGGGAGCGGAAGTCGAACGCCACCCGCCCGCCGAAATCTACCGCAGGTTCCTCGCGTACTTGCTGTACCGCCTGCGCTCGACGCGCGAAGCCCCGGCAGGGGTTGACGGTTATGCGGACGCCGCCTCTTTCATCGACGATCTCTTGCTCATCCGTGACAGCCTCTTCGAGAACATCGGCGGCGAGTTGGCCGAAGGGCTGCTCGATCCGCTTCTGCGGCAGGCCGAGACGTTCGGCTTTCACCTGCACACGCTCGACATGCGCCAGCACGCGCGCGTCCACTCGCGCGCCGTTCATGAACTCGCGGGAGGCTTACGTTTCGACGGAGCGGCGAACGCCGGACACCCGTCGGCCGACGAGCGCGCGATCGAAAAGATTCCGGCCGCTTCGGCGGAGACCGCCGCGCTCCTCGATAGCTTGCGCGCCGTCGCCGAAGTGAAGCGCACGTTCTCGCCGCAGGCTATCCGCGCTTACGTCATCAGCGGCGCGAGCGTGGAGGGAGATGTGCTATCGCTTCTGTGGCTCATGGAACTCTGCGGCGTGAGCGCGGCGGCGAAGAGTGAACTCGACGATCCGGGCGTGATGCCCGTGCCGCTCTTCGAGTCAATTGAGGATTTACGACGCGCGCCGCAAGTCTGCCGCCGGCTTTGGACTTCGCCGCTCTATGCGCCCTATCTGGATTCGTGGGGGCGCGAACAGGAGATCATGCTCGGCTATTCGGACTCGAACAAAGACGGGGGAATGCTCACGAGCACTTGGGAAATTTACAAAGCGCACGACGAATTGCACGCGCTGGCGCGCGAGTGCGGCGTGCGGCTCAGCCTCTTTCACGGGCGCGGCGGCACGGTGGGGCGCGGCGGCGGCCCGACCCATCGCGCCATCGCCGCGCAGCCGCCCGGGGCGTTCACCGGACGGATCAGAATCACGGAGCAGGGCGAAGTCTTGAACTTCAAATACTCCGACGCCGTGCTCGCCGAACGCAGTTTTGAACTGATGATCGCGGCCTCGCTCGACGCCCTCGCCCGACCCCGCGCTTTTCCCGTCGAAGCGCAGTGGGCGGCGGCGATGGAAGAGATGTCGGCCGCGGCGTTCGCTTTTTACCGCGAGTCTGTGGTGGAGAACGCGGCCACGCTCCGGTACTTTCATCAGGCGACCCCGGTGCGTGAGTTTGGACTGGCGAAGAGCGGGTCGCGACCGTCCCGGCGCGCGCGAGAAGAGGAGGAGGATAAGAGCGAGCCGCAACAAGAGGTCGCAAACCTGCGCGCGATCCCGTGGGTCTTCGGCTGGATGCAGAGCCGCCACGTGCTGCCCGCGTGGTTCGGCGTCGGGCATGCGCTCGCGCGCTTCTGCCGGACACACGACGGCGGCGAGGACTTGCTCCGCAAAATGATGTCGAGGTTTCCGCTCTTTCACGACCTCATCGGCAACGTCGAGAACGGACTGGCGAAAGCCGACCTCTCGATTGCGCGCCGCTACAGTTTGCTGGTCGAGGACGAAGAGTTGAGAGCGCGCGTGTGGCGCATGATCGCCGAAGAGTTTGAGCGCACGCGCGACATGATCCTGCGCGTCACGGGCCAGCGGGAATTGTTGGAGCACAACCCCGTGCTCGCCCGCTCCATCAAATTGCGCAATCCTTACGTCGATCCGATGAGCTTGATTCAGATCGAACTGTTGCGGCGGTTACGCGGAGGCGAGGTGGGCGAAGAGTTGAAGTACGCGCTGGCGGCGACGATCAACGGCATCTCGGCGGGACTGCGCAATACGGGTTAGAGACATTTCCGGCGCGCGTTGCTGTTGCGCGACGCGCGTTGCTATTGCGCAAGGGCTGCCTCTTACCGGGCAGCCCTTTTGCTTTGCTTCGACGGCTCAGGGTAATCGTTCCTTCATCCGTCTCGGGCTGTTGAAATTCAGGACTGCGAGTAAATGGAGGGTGAGGATTCCTGTGGCGGTCGCAATCGTCAACCAGTTCAAATTTCTCCACAGACTAATCGTATTTATCATGTCCGGCGCGAAGTTGCCGTCGAGGGTTGCGCGCACCACTCCACCGATAGTTATGATCATCCAAATTTTCAGCGGGAGCATCATCCACGCGATCAGCGTCGCCCACCCCAACCAGAATCTCGCCCCCGTATCGAGTTTAATCGTGACCAGCCACGCGAACAGGGATGCAAGAAAGACCCACGGGTTGACGTACTTAAAAAAGTAGATCAGGAAATGGGACACTCTAAAGTGATTGATCATCGAATCGGGAGGGTTATAACTCCACGAAGGAACGACCATCACGGCGTTGAAGATGTAACCTCCAAGCCAAATCCCCCAATAAATGGTCGCAATGAAAAGCAACAATCGAGCCAAATCTTTACGCATCTTCATACTCTTCGCCTCCTGTAGTTTCAGCCATCACCGGCCGGTTATTCGTCCGACACACCCGCCGCCTCACGTTTATTCATGACGGCCTTTGTTTTTAACTCTCGACATCTTTTAGAAATTTTGCTTCGAAAATCTTTTGCCCGGCGAGCGAAGTGTAAAAGCCGTAAACCGCCAGACTCATCAGCACGACGAAGACGAATAAAGTGTTTCCGGCATACCAACTCGAAAAATCAGAGGTGATCGGGAAACCGGCACTCAAAGCGGCAAAGAGCAAACAGGAGTAAAGCGCAAGCAGACCGAAACGGGCGGCGGCCAGTGTGACGAGGGACGCCGTCAAAAACAGGTCGAGCCAGAAAATCCAGTGATAACGATCCGCCGAATCCATGTTGAGAATAAATATAAAGAGCCACATCGCCGCTATCGCCAACCATTTTTTTCGTAACACGGTAAGCAGCAGCAACAGCAGAAATGAAAGAAAAATCGCAGCGAAAACCGGCTCGCCGAAGATATGTAAAAAATGAACCACCGTCCCCCCGATTCCCGAAAACGCTTCGTTAGTATTCCCTGCCATGGTCGGGGCGGCGGCGATGCCCGTCCATTGCGGCACGAGAACCGTTGAATAATCAGACGCCGTCACGCAAAGCCCCAAAAGCCCGCCGCCCAGAATGTCGCGCCCGACCAGAGGGTCGCGGAAATCTCCCGTCATCAGGCGGCTCCAAGAAATCAGCAACTCAGACCAACGCCGGCGGAGAAACGGTTCCAACGCGATGTAAAAAATCCAAGTGAAAGCGGAGATGAAAAGCGCGAGACTGACGCTTTGGAAGAAAATCTTAAGTTCTCCGCCGAGTTCGGGAACGTGATAGGCGTCGATCAGCCGGGCGAGAGTAATGATCGAAAAGATAAACATGGCGAGTCTGGATGCGCCTTTGGTATCGCCGCGCCCGACTTTCAAGTTGTAACGAGCCACTATCAGAGCGACTAACAAAAGACTAAAAAATGCAACGGCCAAAATAATGCCCACGAAGCCGACTGAGCCTCCTTCGGTCTGTCTCGAAGGCTTGTCCCACGGAGGGATGACGGTGAAATAAACGGGCTTTCCGTGAAAAGCCGCGGCTTCGATACGGACGGGGATTTCCGCGTGGTCGATGTGCGCGCCTTCCCATGCCTTTCTTTCGTCGGCAAAAAAAGGCGGCGTCCATTGTGATTCGATCTCTTTGTAACGACGTATGTCCAACCCTGCTTCGGCGAAAAGAGTTGACCAGTCGGTCGGAGTGTTCCGCGTCGTTGTTCCTGCGACTTGCGGCGGGACGGCTTGAAACTCGACGAGGCGACCGCGCACGTCTAAAGCCATGCGGGTCATTCCCGCAATATCGTTCGGAGGGTCAAAATAATTTACTTCGTTAGACGCATTCGGGACGAAATAACGCGGGCTGCCTCGACGCCAGAAATAAAGCGCAACGGGTTGTCCGGTGCGAATCTTTTCAAAACGGTCGGGCGAAGCGGCTTCCCGTTTAGCGTAATTCAAATAGCTTGAGTCTTCGCTGAATCCGTAAACGGTGTCTATCGGCGCGTCTGTGTAGCCGAGTTTACCGGCGATTTGAGTGGCGCGCTCCGCTAACACCTCGGGCGATTTGTCGAGCGGAACCCATTCGTGAAGTTTCACCTTGCCCGAAAAGAAAACTATGAAAGCGAAGAGTGCGACGACCGCGGCCAGGCACGCCGATGCAACGACAGGTTTGAGCGCGCCTTTTTTCGGCGCGGCGGCGACCATTTCCGGGCTGGGCGTATCGCCCGCCGCAATCGCCGCTTCCAGAGGATTTCCGCCCGGCAGCATCATCGCCACCTGCAAAGCATTCTTCGGACGCTCCGACGGATTTTTTTCGAGACATTGAAGAATTGTCTTTTCGACGAGCGGGCTGATGTCCTTCAGAATTTCCGAGGGATTGGTCGGCGCGGTCGTCTGCTGTTTCTGCAACAGGCCGGAAATCGAATCGGACTGGAACGCCTGTTTGCCCGTGAAAATTTCATACAACAGCAGCCCCAGAGAATAGAGATCACTCTTTGGAGAAACTTCTTTGCCGGTGATTTGTTCGGGCGACATGTAGGCCGGAGTCCCGACGCGAATCTCGCCGCCCGTTAGTTCTTCTTCGATTCCGGCGATGCCGAAATCCGTAATCCGGGTTTTGCCTCTGCTGTCGATAATGACATTGGCGGGCTTCAAATCACGATGCAAAATTCCGGCCTCGTGAATCGCCGCCAGCCCGAAACAAAGTTGACGCGCAATCTCGACGGCTTTGTCCGGCGGCAGGCGTCCGATCCTTCGCAGAAGCGACGACAGATCATCGCCGTCAATAAATTCCATCGAGAGGAAATGACGATTATCGATCTCCCCGATATCGAAAACGCGGCAGACGTTCGGGTGCGAAACCTGCCGCGCCACGCGCACTTCCGAATGAAAGCGCGATAAGGCGGACGAATCTTTTTCCAGCGTATCCGGCAGAAATTTAAGCGCGACTGTTTGATTTAATTTGATGTCTTCGGCTTTAAAGACCTCGCCCATCCCGCCTTTGCCGAGCAGCCCGATAATGCGATAACGATTTGCTAAGACCGTACCCGCGACAAATTTTCCGCCTCGTAAATTGACCGGCGTGCGGTTCGCCATCAACGTCTTTTTATCTTCGAACATACTGGCGACCGCGGCCGCCGCCGGCTGTTCCATAAAACTCTCGGCGTTGTCTAAGGACTCAATCAACCTTTCGACTTCGCGACGCAGTTCCGAATCATTGCCGCAGGCATCGTCGAGAAATTTTCCGCGTTTCTCCGGTTCGATTTCCTGCACGGCGTCGAACAAGTTTTTAATCTGTTGCCAGCGTTTCGTGTCCATTGCTTATCTTGTGTCTTGTGAAGACAAAACGGGTTCGAGCGTTTCGTCGAGATCGCTCCAAGTTATCTAGACATCGTGTAGGCTCGTAAAAGCGTGCCGCCCGGGTGCGGTTGTGCGATAAATGACCTAAGCATCCAGGCGCCGACGCACAGCACCGCGATAATCAAAACATTCAGCAGAAATGAAGCGAGAGCAAATGCTATGTCGGTTTCTTTTGGTGAATTTTCATTGTTTCCGCGCATTTTATTTTCCTCCGAAACGAATCGATCCGAATTGCTTCCAACTATTAAAGCGACAATCTTTCGCGGAAACGCTCATGGAGTATTTGTTTGACTAAAAACCGGGAAGAAATTATCCTTTCGCGAATTTTGAAATGGAAGAAAATTCAAAGCAAATAACACGATTGCTTGAACAGTGGAGTAACGGCGACGCGGAAGTTTTAGACGATCTGATGCCGCTGGTTTATCTCGAATTGCGTCGTCAGGCTTCGGGTTATTTGCGACGCGAACGCCCTAATCACACGCTGCAACCGACGGCTCTCATCAACGAAGCGTATCTTAAATTAATTGGCCGGCGCGATGTGAAATGGCAAAACCGCGCTCATTTTTTTGCGTTCGCGGCGCAGGCGATGCGGCATATTTTGGTCGATTACGCGCGTGAGCGAAAACGGGAAAAACGCGGCGGCGCGCCGGAAAATTTGCCGCTCGACGAAGCCTTAACAATCGTTTCACAGGAAAAAAGCATTGATTTGGTCGCGCTCGACGAAGCCTTAAACAAGCTGGCGGCATTCGATGAAAGGCAGGCGAAAGTTGTCGAGCTACGTTATTTCAGCGGCCTGTCGATTGAGGAGACCGCCGAAGTTTTGAATGTCTCAAACGTAACCATCAGGCGCGATTGGAACATGGCAAAGGCTTGGCTGCATCAGGAAATTACGAGGTAAAAATTCTCGACCGGGTGAACGGCTCTACTGTAAATTTCTCGCCTGCGCGAAGGCCGGCATGTTCCATCCGATTCTGAATCCCGACTCACATAAAGGCGGAGAGCCCAGCCGGACAGTCGAAGCATTTTGTAGCCGTCCGATAACGAAGGCTTCATTCTATCAGGCTTTGTCCCATAACCCCCTCGAACTTCATCGACCACACAAATGTTGACGCGTATATCAGGTGATGTATGAGACGTTGTAAGCGTGACAAGTATCGATTGACTTTGCCGATCCGGGTTATAGAATGTGCGGCAGTTTTGCATGCAGTTACAGCCTGACGAAGCGTGGCGGCGGTGCGCGCGTGCGGTGAAACGTCGTCGCCTACGAGAAGAGTTGTTATGTCGAATGAAGAGCAATGGCTCATGCGCATCGAAGGCGCGCTCTCCGCTCATTTCTTTCAGCCGGACGGCAGCAGTCGTCCCGGCACGGACTGGTCTGTCGGCCTGAAACGAGGCGAGCAGACTTACAACGTGATGGTGAGGGCTTATCTCAGCGATGATATGACCAAACGCGCACGCGCCGACACGGACTACCAGGGACATACGGTGATGGGGTATTTGAACGACTTGCTGGCGCAGGGGTGGACACCCGAGCAGGGAGGCGATCTGGAGATCACCATCCAGAACCCGACGGGCGAGACTGACATCGAAGAGAGTAAGCCGTGGTGGAAATTGTGGTGAACACGTCTCGCCGGAGCGACGCCGCCCGGCGACGACTTGAGGGCGGCGACTAACCTTCCGTCTTCTCATCACGAAATTGAGAGGGGGAGGCCGCCACAATCTTGCTCAAGGTTGTGGCGGCCTCCCCCTCTCAACGCATTCCGGCAACGTTGATATTGTTCGCGGCCGGAGTCTTCTTTATGTTCCGCGTCGTCCCGTGTAAATCATCTTCCCGCGGTCTTGTGATAGTTTGGATAAGCGGGCTTGCGCGGCGTGGGGAGAGGGTTCTTGCGCAGCGCGTCTAAGACGACTTCGACGGCCTTCTCCAATTGCGTGTCGTGTCCCTGTCGCCACGCCTGCGGGTCGAGTTCGACCTCTATGTCCGGGGCGACGCCCGCGTTTTCGACCTCCCACCCGCCCTCGGGGCTGTAGAAGGCGACGCGCGGGGCGGTGACGCTTCCGCCGTCGATGAGTTGCGGGTAGTCGTAGATGCCGACGAGTCCGCCCCACGTGCGCTTGCCGACGAGCGGGCCGATCTTGGCGCGGCGGAAGTACCACGGCAGGGCATCGCCGCCCGAGCTTGAATAGCCGTCTATGAGCATCGCCTTCGGGCCGTAGATCGCGCCGACGGGCGTGGTGAAGTCCGCGCCCTCGCGTGTCGCCCAGTAGTTCATCAACGGGCGGCGCATGTAGTCGATGAAGTAGTCGGCCGCCGTCCCGCCGCCGTTGAAACGCTCGTCGATGACGGCGGCTTCCTTGTCGATCTGCGCGAAGTAGTAGCGGTTGAAATTCGTGTAGCCGCCGAGCGAAGTGTTCGGCAGATAGACGTAAGCGACGCGGCCGCCGGACATCTCCGAGACCTTCCGGCGGTTGCCCTCGATCCATGCGAGGTTACGCAGGCCGGACTCGCTCCCAACCGGCACGACCGTCACTTCACGCGCGCCCGTGCCGTCCGCATTCGGCCCGACCTTAATCAAAGTCTGCTTGTCCGCGGTGCCCTCGAAAAAGCTGTAGATGTTGTCGGTCGAACGCAACTCGCGGCCGTTGACGGCGAGCAGGTATTCGCCCACGCGCACCTGCACGCCGGGCTGCGTGAGCGGGGCGCGCAAATTCGGGTTCCAATTTTCGCCGTTGAAGATGCGCGCGAAGCGATAGCGTCCGCTCTCGACGCGATAGTCTGCTCCGAGCAGGCCGCCCGGAACGTTGGCGGGCGAGGGCGTGTCGCCGCCGCCCACGTTGTGATGGCCGACGACCATGTTGCCGAGCGACTCCTGCAAGAGATAGTTGAGATCGGTGCGATGCGCGAGTCCTTCGACGTAAGGCGCGTAACGCTTCTCGGTGGCGGCAATGTCGAGGCCGTGGAAGTTCGGGTCGTAGAAGAAGTCGCGCTGGATGCGCCACGCCTCCCGGTACATCTGCTGCCACTCGGCGCGCGGCTCGACGCGCACTTCGAGCGTGGCGGTGTTGATCTGCCCTTCGCCCGGTTTCAACGGCTGCATCGCCGGAACGATCAGCCAACGCCCGCCGCCCTGACCGCCGCCCTGACCGCCGCCCTGACCGCCGCCTCCCAGTTGCAGGAGCATCTTCTCGCCGTTGGCCGAGAGGTCGAAAGAGTTGACGCCTTCCGTCACTTTCTCAACCTTGCGCTTCGCCAGATCGAAGCGGTGTAGGATGAAGCCCTGCACATCAGGCCCGCTCGCGCCTTCGAGGATAAAGAGCGTTCCCGTCTTGCCCTCGCGCATCCCCGCGTAATTGCGCGCGGGGATGGGCAGCGCGAGCACGCGCTGATCGATGCCGTCGAAGTCTATGCGTACGGGTTCGGGCTTCTTCGCGGCGGGACGCCCCGCACCGGCCGCGCCACCGGCCGCGCCGCCCTGTGGTGACGGCTCTTGTTGCGGCTCCGTGTCAGGCGCGAACGCGATCTCGGCCGCCGAGTCAGTCGTTTCGACGTGTCCGGTCGTCGTGTCCTGTAGCGGCGCGGGCGTGGGCACGGGCGAAGGGCCGGGGCGCGGCTCGCCTCTGTCCTCCGGGTTATTCGTTTTCTGTTCCTCCATGATCTTCTCTTCGTCGCTTTCGGGCGCGAGCGGCGAGGGGAGGTCTTTGCGCAGGACGACGACGTAGGCCGAGCGCGTCACGGGGCGGTCGAAACTCGACATGTCGAGCCAGCCCGACGATACCCCCGCGTTCGTCGAGGCCGTGAAGTAGAGATGCTTCCCGTCGCGGTCGAAGCGCGCGAAGCGTGCGTCGCTCATGTTGTCCGTCACCTGTCGCGTCTTGTTCTCGTCGAGCGAGTAGATGAAGACAGTGCCGAGGCGGTTCTTGAGTTGCTTCGTGTAAGTGATGAAGCGCGAGTCGGGCGACCACGCCGGGTCGAGCACGCGAAACGGGTTGTCGTAGGTGTTGGTATCAACTTTGACGGGCGCGGCCGATGCCCGCTCCACGTCGATATACCAGAGGTTGAGCCGCTTGTCCGTGAACGCAAGCTTCTTCGAGTCGGGCGACCAGACGGGCGAGTAGTAGTAGGACGGCGAACTGCCGAGGGAAATTTTCTTCACCTCGCCCATGCCGGTCTGCCGCCGCAGGTGCAGCGCGTACTCACCCGACTCGTCCGAGAAGTAGGCGATCCACTTGCCGTCGGGCGACCACGCGGGGTCGCGCTCGGCCACGCCTGAAGTGTTCGTCAAATTCCGCGCGTCGCCCTTCTCCGCCGGGACGGTGATGATCTCGCCGCGCGCCTCGAAGAGCGCGCGTGCGCCCGTCGGCGAGAGCGACGCGTTGGAGAGGTTCTGCGCGACGCGCGCGAAGCGCGGGCGCACCGACGGCAGATCGCCCGCGACGCGCACGGGGATTTTTTTCGTCTGCCCCGAACTCAGGTCGAGCGTGTGGAGCGAGCCGAACTGCTCATAGACGATGACGCCGTCGCCCGCCGCAGCCGATTTGATGTCGAGTCCGGTGTTCTTCACCGCCTGCGCCACGCGCTTGCCGCGTATGTCGTATGAGTAGAGCGTCACAGCCCCGTCGCGGTCGGAGAGGAAATAGATGCGGTCTCCGATCCACATCGGGTTGAAGTCGTTCGAGTTCTCGCGCGGTAGTTTCTCGACGCGCGAGTCGGCGAGGTCGGCAATCCAGATGGGCGTCGTGCGGCCGCCGCGATATTGCTTCCACTGTGTGAAGGCGCGCAGGAGCGGCACGTAGGCCAGCCGCCGGCCGTCGGGCGAGTAGCTCGCCTCGGACGCCTGCGGGAGCGGAACTTCCGCGGGGTGCCCGCCCGCGAGCGGCATCGTAAACAGGCGCGGCGCGAAGGTCTGGCTGTCACGTTGCGAGCGGAAGAGGACGGCCGTGCCGTCCGGCGTCCAACCGGCAACGATGTCCGCGCCGGGGTGATACGTCAGTCGGCGCGGCACGCCCCCCGACGCCTCGACGAGATAAACATCGGCGTTGCCCTCGTAGTCGGCCGTGAACGCGATGAGTTTGCCGTCGGGTGAGAAGAGCGGGGCGGTCTCGGTGCCCATGCCGGTCGTCAGGCGGCGGGCGTCGCCGCCCTCGCGCCCGACGACCCACAGGTCGCCCGCGAAGACGAACGCGATCAGGTCGCGGCTAATGGTCGGGTTGCGCAGGATGAGCAACGGGTCGGTCTGTGCAAAGCCGGCTCCGGCAAGGCAGAGCAAAAGGACGAGGGCGACAAACGATCTGTACATGTTGGTTGGCTCCGAAAAGAATTAAAAGATATGCAGAGGCTCACGGATGCGAGCTACTTTAACGGAACAAAGCCCTAATTTGTTTCGCCCCGCGCCGCCGGAGGCGTGCAACGCCGACCCGGCAGGGCTGCGAAAAATATTTCGGCGGCAGACGGTGGTGCTGAAAAGTCGGTCGCCGCCTCAATATCTTGTGTCGTGGGAAATTTTTTGCAACACTATCTAAACTGTTAATACCGCTCGCCGTGTTTCAAAGAGGTGACAAGGTAAAATTCACGGATAACAGCTTCAATGCGCGAGTCGCGATTATTGGCAGCGGCTTCGGCGGCCTGGGCACGGCCATCCGTCTGAAACAATCGGGCATCGAGGACTTTATTATCCTTGAGCGCGCGGGCGACGTGGGCGGGACATGGCGCGATAACACTTATCCGGGCTGCGCCTGCGATGTCGAATCACACCTCTACTCGTTCTCCTTCGCGCCGAACCCCGACTGGACACGCAGTTTCTCTCCCCAGCCGGAAATCTGGTCGTACCTGAAGCGGTGCGCGCGTGACTTTGGCGTGCTGCCGCACATACGCTTCCAACACGAGGTAAGAGAAAGCGTCTGGGACGAAGCCGCGCAACGCTGGCGCATCGAAACTTCGCAGGGGAGCTACACGGCCTCGATACTGGTGTTGGCCTCCGGCGCACTCAGCGAGCCGGTAGCGCCGCGGCTTCCCGGTCTGGAGTCATTTCAGGGTAAGGCGTTCCACTCCGCGCGTTGGGATCATGACTACGACTTGACGGCGCGCCGCGTGGCCGTCGTCGGCACCGGCGCGTCGGCCATCCAGTTCGTGCCGGAGATTCAACCGAAGGTCGCCCGGCTGCACGTGTTCCAGCGCACCCCGCCGTGGATCATTCCGCGCAACGACCGCACGTTGAGCGAACTTGAGCACCGGCTGTTTCGCCGCTTCCCCGTCGCGCAGCGCGCGGCGCGCACCTCAATCTACCTTTTCCGCGAGCTATTCCTGCTCCCGTTTCGCCACCTCTGGCTGGCGGGGCAGATCGAACGATTAGCGCGGCGACATCTCGAACGCTCTGTGCCCGACGCGAAACTTCGCGCGAAACTTTCACCCGACTATAGTATCGGCTGCAAGCGCATACTCATCTCGAACGACTATTTGCCGTCGCTCATACGCCCCAACGTCGAGGTCGTGACCGAAGGGATCGCGCAGGTGCGCGAGCAGTCAATCGTGGATTGTTCCGGCGTCGAGCGCGCCGTTGACGCAATCATCCTCGGCACGGGATTTCAGGTGACAGACCCGCCGCTTGCCAAACACGTCCGCGGGCGCGACGGGCGAACACTGTCTGAGATTTGGGGCGGAAGTCCGCAGGCGCACGTCGGGACGACGGTGGCGGGCTTCCCCAACCTGTTTATCCTGCTCGGCCCCAATACCGGGCTGGGGCACAACTCCGTCGTCTACATGATCGAGGCGCAGATCGAACATGTACTCGCCGCGCTCGGCCACATGCGGCGGCACGGGGCAAGCGCGATTGAGCCGCGACCCGAAGCGCAGGCCGCATTCGTTGCCGAAGTGCGGAGAAGAATGGAAGGCACGGTGTGGATCGCCGGTCGTTGCGTGAGTTGGTATCTCGATTCGACAGGGCGCAACTCAACGCTCTGGCCGGACTTCAGTTGGCGATTTCGCCGTCGTGTCGCTCGTCTAAACCCGGACGAGTACGTGTTGAGTTTTCCACCCGGCGCGTTGCCGCCCGCAGACTTTTTTGAGCCGACGACGGCGACCCCGGCAAATTCTTAACGGCGACAAGCCCACATGTCATCAGGAGGAACCTGTTTAGTGACAGACGGTATTTCCGGCAAGGTCGTGCTCATTACAGGCGCGGCGCGCGGCATCGGCGCGGAACTGGCGCGCATGCTGGCGACCCGCGGCGCGCGTCTGTCGCTGGTGGGTTTGGAGCCGGATCGGCTGGCCGCGCTGGCGCGTGAATTGGGCGACGGGCACGTCTGGTTCGAGTGTGACGTGACGGATCAGGCTGCGCTTGAGCGCGCCGTCGAAGGCACGGCGCAGACGCTCGGCGGCATCGACGTGGTGGTCGCCAACGCGGGCATCGCCAGCAACGGCACGGTCGCGGTCGGCCCCGTGGACGCGCTCGTGCGCACCATCGAAGTAAACCTCATCGGAGTCGTCCGCACAGTCAGCGCGACGCTGCCGCACGTGACGGCTGCGCGCGGTTATTATCTGCTGGTCTCTTCGGCCGCCGCGCTCGCGCCGCTGCCGGGCATCTCGACCTACGCGGCCGCGAAGAGCGGGGTCGAACAGTTCGGCAACGTGCTGCGCCTTGAAGTCGCGCACAAGGGAGTCGGTGTCGGAATAGCCCACCCGTCATGGATCGACACAGACATGGTGCGCGACGTGCAGCACGACTTGGCGAGTTTCAACGAGATGCTCGCTATACTCCCGTGGCCGTTCGGCTCGATCACCCCGGTGCAAACTTGCGCCGCCGCCTTTGTCAAAGCGATTGGGCGACGCAAGCGCAAAGTCTATGTGCCCGGCGCGCTCGCGCCTCTCGCCGCCCTGCGCTATCTCTTGGCAAGCCCGCTCTCGGAATACGTCATGCGGCGTCGGACGCGTCGCCTCATCCCACAGGCGGAGCGCGAGGTTCTCAATCTCAACAGGTCTTTCGGGCTCAACAGCGCCGAGAGAGCGTGCCGGCCGAAGGTTGAAGATACGACGACGCGTGAGCGTTAAGACGGCGCGCATTCGAGCATTCAGGTGTTGTGGTCAAACTTCTCGAAGCGTCTGATTTTATCAGACCCCGAACCGCACTCATGCCGAAACGCTTAGACGAGTCGATTTCTCAGACAAAGTGGATCGTCGAAGTTGACCGCCGGGAGATCGAAACCGAGCTCGATTGGGCACGGGATTTCTTCGCGCGTTACGACACGTCGGAGTTGTCTTCGATCCGCGTCGGCGGGGGACGCGGGCGCGCCGCCGGCGTCTACGGCCGTTGCTGGTATCCGACGCCGCGGTCGCCGCTCTATCGCATCTCGTGCCAGTTGCCCGGCCCTTTCCCGTCGAAGATACCGACGCGACGGCCGCCCATCTACCGTCAAGCGGACGGCAGTTGGCCGCCGCTTCCCAAAGGATGCGCGCAGGGACTTTCGTGTCGGGCGGAGAAGGGCGGAGTCGTGCGCGAGTGGAGGCGTGTGATCGGCTACACGGCGGTGGAAACGCGCGGCGAAGCCTTGGTCTGGATCGTCGCGCACGAGGCTTTTCATTTTCTCAGGCACACGCGGCAGGTTGAAGGACGCAATACGGAAATCGAGGCCGATAGATTCGCGGACGAACAACTGCATCTCTTGCGCGGACTGAGAGAACGTTGGAGCATGCGACCGTAAATCGCGGGCGACTCTCGCCCGGAAGAAAATTATTGACAGCAAAATAAAACCGGATTAGTTTACACGCTCTGCATAAGGAAGCTGCCGCCTCCGAACCGAGTCAGATTAATCTCCGGGTAAGCGCCGCGCCCTGAATCGCCCTCATTCCATCGCGTGCGGACATCCTTCCGAGGTCGATGAACTGTATAGGCGCCAGGAGGCCGCCTGTAGCCCCTTCCGTCCGGGAATCGCCGAGTCATCTCGGGGCAGAGTCAGGCGGCGCGACCTTTACGGAACTGCCGCACACGATGAACAGAGCCGCTAGCGGAAGTTGCGCCCGCGCTACGATCCTCCGATCTTTTAACTTCACACACCTGCAACAAAGAATTTCCCATGAACTACATCATCATCAGCGACCTGCACGTCGGCGGCGGCACGAACCTCGACATCTTCCACGCACAATCACCGCTCGCCGATTTCCTGAAATCGACCGGCGACGAGCCTCTGACTCTCATCGTCAATGGCGACTTTATAGATTTCCTTGCCGTCGAACCGTACGGCGTCTTCAGCAGGCAGGCCGCGCAGCGGAAGATCGAGCACATCATCGGCGCGCCGGAGAACAAGGTGCTGTGGGAAGGCTTCCGCGCGTTCCTCGCCGCGAACACGGCGAACCGCGTGGACATTCTTCTGGGCAACCACGATCTCGAAATCATCTTCGAGGAGGTACAGGAGGCCATGCGCGGAGTGATGGCCGCCGAGGGCGAAGGTGAGCGCATCCAGTTCATCACCGAGCGCGTGTCTCACCAGAAGGTCAAGGTCGGCGGCGTCTACGTTCACGTCGAGCACGGATTCCAGTACGACCCCTACAACTGGTACGATCAGGACGAACTGGTGAAGGCGACCATCTTCGGCAGTTCGGGCGAGAACTTTGAGATTCCCGTCGGCTCGCGCCTCGTTTACGAAACCCTCAACAAGCTCACGCCGCAGCACCCGTTCATCCCGCTCATCAAGCCCGAAACGGCCGTCTTCTACATCCTGCTGGCGTTAGCCCCGAAGGAGGCCGCCAAGCAACTCGGGGGCGTGGGCGATCTGCTCGGCGGAAAATTCTTCAACCGCGTGAAGATGCGTCTGCGCTCGCAGCAATTCGCCGTGCCCGTGCCGGTAGACATGACGGCCGGGCGCGCCGCGCTCGAACCACAGTTGACCAACCTGTTTCTCGATAAGGACATGGACTTGGAGACCGTGAAGGCCGTCGAAGAATACGTCGGGGAGGGGCGCGGGCAGCAGCCGGGACGAGCCATCTCCTTCAACGTCTTCTCCTCGGCGGCGCGCAAAGCGAAACTTTACCTGCTGCGGAAGGGTTTGAAGGGCTTGAAAGAGGAACGCGACACGTTCTTCGATACCAACGCCAACGACGACTTCAACCCCGCGCTCGAACGCATACTCGATCTCAACGCACGAGTCGCCATCCTCGGCCACAGCCACGGGCGGAAACTGACCGAGTTGACGGCGCCGGATAACTCAGGCCGCAAACTTCTCTATCTCAACACCGGAACGTGGGCTGACCTGCTCGACTTCGACCTTAATCAACTCCAAGACGACGACGCGCTGGAGGCATGGCTCGATGACTTGGACAACAGAAGATTTAAGCCGTCGCTCTATTTCACCTTCGCGCGGCTGACGGAGTTGCCGGGGGGGCGTGGGGCGAGAGTTTCACTCGAAGAGTGGCGCGAAGGCAAGGCGCATCCCGTCGGTGAGGCGCAGGAAGTAATGGTATGAAAGACCGTCTGACGGTCGTAAGGATGGACGTATGAGCCGCACGGTTTTCCATTTCAACGGCGTCAACGGCAGCAGCGGCGACTATCTCGTGCCGCCGATGACCCACGAGATGCTTTCTAAAATCGCCCGCAACGAGCCGCTCGACAAGAAACATCTCGATGAGTTGAAGTGGCTCAACCGTCGCTCGAAGACCAAGGTTCTCGGAGTGGCCGCCGGGATCGACCCGCAGAATTTATCTCAGACGGGGTGGGGCGTGATCTTCGCGCAGGAAGACCCGAACGTGCCCGCGATCCGCGAGGCGTTGAAGGAACTGCTGGATCATCGACGGGAACAGGCGACGCGCAAGAACGAGAAGTTCTATCGAGAGTACACGGCTTCCGACGCTTATCGCCGCGGCGAGACGAAGGAAGCCTTCCTCACGCGCCACCGCACAGGCCCCGGCGCGGCCAACCCGCTCAGAACGCCTTACTACCTGCTGATCGTCGGCGACCCTGAGACCATCCCTTACCGCTTTCAGTATCAACTCGACGTTGCCTATGCCGTCGGGCGTATCCACTTCGACACGCTCGACGAGTATGCGGCCTACGCGCACAGCGTCGTCGAGGCCGAACGCGGCGGGCTGAAACTGCCGCGCCGCGCGGTCTTCTTCGGCGTGAAGAACGACGACGACCCCGCCACCTACCTCAGCGCGGACGAACTCGTCAAACCGCTCGCAGGGATGCTCGGAGCCGACCAGCCGAGTTGGGACGTGCAGACGCTGCTGCACGAGGACGCGACGAAGCCACGCCTCTCGCGCCTGCTAGGCGGCGACGAGACGCCCGCACTGCTTTTCACGGCGAGCCACGGGATGGGTTTCGACAACGGCAGCAACCGGCAGCTCAAGCATCAGGGCGCGTTGCTCTGTCAAGAGTGGCCGGGCCCGGAGAAGTGGGCGACGAAACGCATCCCGGAAGACTTTTACTTCGCGGCCGACGACGTGCCCGACGACGCGCGCCTCTACGGGCTGATCTCCTTCCACTTCGCCTGCTACGGCGCGGGCACGCCGAAGCTCGACGACTTTTCTCATCAGGAATTCACCGACCCGACGCTGATCGCCCCGCACGCGTTCATCGCGCAACTGCCGAAGCGACTGCTCGGCCACCCGAAGGGCGGTGCGCTCGCGGTCGTCGGCCACGTCGAACGCGCGTGGGGCTACTCGTTCATGTGGGGCGACGCGGTGAAGCAGGAGAGGCAGTTGGAGTCTTTCAAGTCTTCCCTGAAATATTTGATGGAAGGCCACACGGTCGGCCACTCGTTCGAGTACTTTAACGAGCGGTACGCGGAGATCGCATCGGACTTGAGCGCGGTACTCGAAGAGATCAAATTCGGGGCGGAGTACGACCCGCTCGCGCTCGCCGAAACTTGGACAGCCCACGGCGACGCGCGCGGCTACGCCATCATCGGAGACCCGGCCGTGCGCCTCCCCGTGGGCAAGACGAAGACGGTCGAGGGCGAACGCCCAACCATCAACATCATTAACATCCCTTCGGCGGGCGGCGCGTCCGCGCTCTTGAAGCCCCCCCAGCCACCGGCTGACGCGGCCTCGCCAAAGGAGACTACGCCCGCGCCGCCGCCCGCCTCCGGGCCGACCGGCGTCACGCCCGCGGCGGCCCGCGGCGCGGGCGTTGACTTCGGCCTCTTCGACTCTCTGAAAGGCTCGCGCGAGCGTCTCACGGAGGCTCTTGAGCAGTTCGCCGAAAAACTGAGCGAGGCGGTGCAGAAGGCCGTCAGCGACGCCGGCAGCCTCGAAGTGACGACCTACGTCGCCGAAGACATGGAGGGCATCACCTACAGCGGCGGCCGATTCGGCGGGGCGGCGAAGCTTCGCGCCGTCACGCGCATCAACGTGGACGGCGACACGCAAGTTTGCGTGCCTTTGGAGGACGGTGAACTCGACGAGACTCTCTGGAAGATTCATTCCGAGACGGTGCAGAGCGCACAGGCGAACCGCGCCGAGATGCTTAAGACTATGGTCTCGGCGGCGACCGGACTCTTCGACGTGTTCAAGGCGTTCTGAAATGAGCGAGAGGAGAAGCGTTCGAGTCAGGCCGGTCTTCGAGTACCGGGGCGCGGCCGGCGCGGTGCGGGCCGACCCCTTCGGCCTGTGGGATTTCATCCCCGCCCCGCGCATGGATGGCGTCTCCTTTGCGTTGCCCGGCGTCGAGGCGGTCGCGCCCGACGAAGCGGACATCTCCCTCTGGAAAGTCGAACTGCCGACCGATTATGGCCTCGCCCTCTCGCACCTGCGCTCCGGCGAGGAGAGGCTGCTCGACTCGCAACGCGCGCTGACGGTGGCGGCGCAGAGGCTCGGAAGCTCTCCCGTCTCGACCGCCGAAGCCGTCGCCGGTGAGGCGGTGATGGCTGACCTCAAACCTTTGTTCGGGCTGCTGAGGGGCGAGTCGCGGGGGGTCGCCTTCGCGCCACCGGCCGGGTTGGCCGGGCACTGGGAGGAGATCAACGGGCAGTTCATCGCCTTCATCGAAAGAGCGCGGCAGACGCTCACCCACTACGCGTGGGTCGAGACGAGCGTCGGAGGGAATCTCCTGAGCCGGACTGTGGTCTCTTGGGCGGGGGACATGACGACCGTCTGGCGCGCCACCCCGGCGACGCCGCAGATGGCGTTGCACCGTCGCTCACTCGCGCTCACGCTGAAGTCGAGAGAAGCGTTACTCAGGTCTTTCATCGTGATCGCCAAGGGTGCGGTCTTACTGTCGTCCGGCGTCGGGGTGCTGGCCTTGCCGTTGGTCTGGAAATACGTCCAAGAGATGATGAGCGAAATCACGGCCTGGCGGCGCATCGCAAACGAAACATAAAAGGAAGCAGAGAGAAGATGGCAAACGATACGGAAAATTTCGTCAAGAACACGCTGGCAAAGGTGGCGGAGTACGTCGAGGATGTCGCCACCATGACCGTCCGCACTGAATTCACGCGCATTGACTCGGAGGAAGCCGACAGCTTCAAACAGGCGAAGCCCGCAGCCCTCACGGTCATCAAACTCGACGGCGATTGCCTGTCAGTGATTCCGATGCGGCAGGCCGCCGAGGGTCGGGTCGAGATCGACGCCGAACTGCTCGAAGTCCACCGGCAGAACGTCGCGACCGCCATCGAGTACCGCGCCCGCATCATGGAGTCGCTGCTCAACGCCTTCCAGTCGCGTTTTAAGTAGGGTCGGCGTCTGCGCCTACTTGGCCGCCGGGGTGGCCGATATTATTCGCGCCACCTCGAAGTGTGAGCCGTTGGGGATGCGGTTGCCGCCCGACCAAGCGAAGCCGTGCCTCTCGAAGATCGGAACCAATTCTTCGACCGACCCTTCCTCTCCGGCGGCAGGCGGCGTTTGTCCCGTTCGATTAGTGTCGTAGTTGATGTCGAAAGCCAGACCGAGAGTGTGGATGGACAGCCTCGACTTGCCGATGATTTTGCGTGCGTAAGCGCCGTTCCATATCTTCACGCGGTCGAGTAACCCCGCGGCTTCGATCTCCGCCCATGCCGCCTGCAACTGCGCCGCCGCGCCCTTGTAAAAATAGATCGTCCCGTTGTTGGCTCCCGGCACATTTCGCAACTGTGGTATGGCGACCGGGACGATGTTCACGCCATCCCAGTTGTCGGGAAATTTGAGGCCGCCGCTTTCGTCGCGCGTCCAGCGCACCTCTCCGACAAGAGGGTTACGGGTGACGAACAATTGAGCTTCGGGCGTCGGGCTGCTCTGGGGCGTCGGGCTGCTCTGGGGCGTCGGGATCGGTTCGGGAGTGGGCATAGCATCCGGCTGCTGAATCTTGTCGGCGTGTTCCAAGATGTCTCTAATTTCGGAAGCGTTAAAACCCTTAGAGTC
>JAIVJZ010000008.1 GCA_020199775.1 Acidobacteriota bacterium | reverse complement strand
CAGGAGCGGGGAGTGGGCGGGGGTGATGCGCCGGCCGTCGGGCGGCAGTTGCGCGGGGGCGGCGGAGCCGCGGACGGTGATGAACTGGCCGGGGGAGCCGCCGGCCTTGTTGGGGAGGGTGAAAGTGCCGACGTAAGAGGCTCCGGCCTCAAGCACGATCTCGTCCCCGTACTGCGCCGCGTCAATCGCCTTTTGCAGATCGTCGCCCGCCTTGAGCGTGATGATCTTAGAGCTTCGCACCGGGGCGCGTTCCGGCGCGCTCGCGCGGCGTTGCCTCTGCGCCCAGACGAGAGACAGGCAGGCCAGCAGCAGCAAGCCGACGGCGGCAAACAACAGTTTCGGTTTGCGTCCGCTCCGGTTATTCATAACTACTCACCAACACTCCGCTTGCGAATGATGCCGGGCGGCGGAAACATTAGCTCACGAATATCTCAAACGGTAATAAATGAGTTTCGGGTATTCGGCCGCCACCGCGCGCCAACCACGCGCCCGCAGCCACCACAGGGACGGCGCGGGCGAAGGACCTCCGGCGGGGGCGGTTGTGATTCCGAAGGCAACCCCGCTCCCGCTAAACACGAGCCGCCAAGTCCACTCGGCGCGCCGTGAATGATAGGCCGAGGTCAAGACAAGGAGTGAACGCATGTTTCGCGCGGCGGCGTAGTCTCTCACTGCCCTCGCCTCGTCGTAAGTGCTCGACACGGTCTGCGCGACGAGTTCGATCTTCCCGGCGGGCACGCCCGCGCGTACCAGTTCCCCCGACGCGAGTTCGCTGAAAAAGGGGTTGCGCTGCTCCGCGCTCGACCACCCGCCCTGTTGGCCGTCGTTCGTCAGGATGATCTTCGGCGCGCGACCCGCCGCGAAGAGTTCCGCCGCCGCCCGCGCTCGCTCGGCATAGTCGGACGCGCCGCTCAACACGACGATGGCTTCGGGCTGCGCCACCTCAACCTCGACAACTAAGGCGCGCGCCACGCACCACGCCGCCGGAGGCCACGCCGCGAGAAGCAGCAACGCGGCGCGACCGAGCCGCCGCCCCCGCTTCGCGCCGCCGCGTTCTCTCTTGAGAATCTCATCCCTTGCGTCGCTTGCCATTCGTCTCGCCGCGCCCTCGAAGCCTGACCGGCGGCGCGCTTACCAGCAGATGCCGCGGTATGTCTCGTCGGAGGTGCGCCCGTCGAACAGGCGGACGAGATCGATCACGACCTGACCGGCGCGCAGTTCCGTTTCGATCCGGCGAAACTCCTCCGCCTTGTTCCCGATGATCAAAACCTCCGAGTCGTTCAGGACTTCGGCCACGCTCCCGCGCATGAGTTGTGAGATGTGCGGTATCTCGCGCTCGATGTACTCCTTGTTGGCTCCGAAGAGGCGCGCGAGCGACACGTCGCGGTCGTAGATCGACAGTTGCATGCCCTTGCCGATCAGCATCTCGATGAGCGCGACCATCGGCGACTCGCGCAGGTCGTCCGTGCCCGCCTTGAAACTGAAGCCGAGCACGCCGATGCGCTTGCTCCCGGCGGCGACCACCATCTCCAACGCGCGCTCGATCTGGCGGCGGTTGCTCTGGAGCACGGCCGTCAGCACGGGGGCATCCACGTCCAACTCTTTCGCCTTGTAGCCGAGGGCGCGCAGGTCTTTCGGCAGGCACGAACCGCCGAAGGCGAACCCGGGCTTCAGGTAATAAGGCGAGAGGTTGAGCTTCGTGTCCTGACAGAAGACGTTCATCACCTGATGGCTGTCGATGTCGAGCCCCTTGCAGATGTTGCCGATCTCGTTGGCGAACGAGACCTTGAGCGCGTGGAAACAGTTGCACGCGTACTTGACCATCTCGGCCGCTTTCACGGGGACGACGTAGAGCGGCGCATCGACGCCCGCGTAGAGGCGGCGCACGCGCATCGCAGTCTCCTCCTCGTCCGCGCCGATGAGCGTGAAGGGCGGCGCGTAGAAGTCTTTCAGCGACGTGCCTTCGCGCAGAAATTCCGGGTTGATGCAGACGCCGAAATCGCGCCCCGCCTTTTTGCCGGAATAGACTTCGAGCGTCGGGACGACGGCCGCTTCAATCGTGCCCGGCAGCATCGTGCTGCGCACGACGATGGTGTGATACGCGCCCTTCGCCTCCAACGCCGCGCCGATCTCTTTGCAGACGCGCTTGACGTACGTCAGGTCGAGGCTGCCGTTCGCGTGGCTCGGCGTGCCGACGCAGATCAGGGAGATGTCGGAATTGTTGATGGCGTCGGCCGCGTCGGTCGTCGCGCGCAGCCGCCCCGCGCCCACGGCTTCGGCGATCAACTCGCCGATGCCCGCTTCGACAATCGGGCTTTTCCCTTCGTTGATGATCCCGACCTTCGTCGCGTTCGGATCGACGCCGACGACGTTGTGCCCCTCTTTCGCAAAACAGGCGGCCGACACGCAGCCCACATAGCCCAACCCGAATACGCTCAAATTCATGCTCACAAACTCCTCTTCGCTCTCCGTCTCTTCTTCGCTTTCCGTCTCTCAAACCCCGTTTGACGATCTCGCCTCTTTGCGCCGCACGGCCTCCGCGCAAATCTCCGCGAAGCTCGCGGCCACGCGCCCCCAGCCGAACTCTTCCCTGACCAGACGCGCCGCGCTCGCGCCGAGCGCGGCGGCCAGAGACTTGTCCGTCAACACGCGCACGACCGCCGCGGCAAAATCCTGCGGGGTGTCTGCGAGCAGCAGGTGCGAGCCGTCGCGCACCGGCAACCCTTCCGCGCCGACGGTGGTCGAGACGATTGGTTGCTCCATCGCCATCGCCTCGTAAATTTTGAGGCGCGTTCCCCCGCCCACGCGGATCGGCACAACGTAAGCGGCCGCCGCGTCCATGTACGGCCGTACGTCCTCGACGCGCCCCGTGACGATGACCGAAGAGTCGCGCTTGCTCAACTCGATCAAACTCGCGTAGGGATTGCGCCCGACCACGGTCAGCGTCGCGTCCGGCACGCGCTCTTTGACGAGCGGCATGATCTCGCGCGTGAAATACTGAATCGCGTCCTCGTTCGGAAGCCAGTCCATCGAGCCGGTGAAGACGAGATTGTGCGCCGCGCGACGCGCGCCGTTGTTGTTGTCGCCGCCGTTGTTGTTGTCGTCGCCGCCGTTGTTGTTGTTGTTGTGCGCGCCGGGGCGAAAGTATTCCGTGTCCACGCCGGTCGGCACGTCCGCGACGCGCTCGACGCCGTAATCGTTTCTCATCGTCTCCGCGTCCTCGCGCGAGACGGCGACCACCGCGTCGAAGCGGCGACAGGCGGCGCGCTCGTAGGCGAAGCTCTTGCGCCACTGGCCGTACAGGTAAGTCTTCTTCAGCGGGTTCGGCTGCACTTCGTAGTGTCGCTTCCAGATCATCGCCTCGACGTTGTGCTGGAAGAGCACGGCGGCGATTGGCAGGCCGGGCGGGACGTTCACGCTCGGCTGCAAAAAGTCGCAGACGACCACGTCGAATTTGTCGCCCGCGACGAGCCGCACGATCTCTCGGCGCATCCCCGCCGACTCGTACTTCTTCATAAAGTAAGGCAGCGGCGAGACGAGATTCGCGGCGAGTTCGCCGTAGAAACCGGCGGAGAATTTCGGGCGCGTCCGGTGCTCGACGCGCACGAGTTCGTGGCAATACTCGGCGGCGCACGCTGCCGCGTCCACTGCTCCGCTGCCGTCGTCGAGCGTCAGGTAAGTGACGTGATGCTCACGCTTCAACTCTTTCAGCATGTGAAACGTGCGAATCTTCCCGCCCTTATCGACCGGGTGCAACAATTCGGTTTTGAGCCAGAGAATCCGCATCGCTCAGGTGCAGTAGAGATGCCCTTCTTTCGCGTCGGGCGCATTGTCGTTGGTGATCCGTGCGCCCGTTTCGACGTGTTGAATGTTGTAATGATGGTCGAGCAGGCACGAGACCACCTGCTTGATGTTATGCGTCTTGCTCTCCACGTCCGCGCCGTGAATCTCGATGAAGAGTTGCGGCCGGTGTTCGAGCAGAGTCTTCTTCATCCCGCGCAGGACGCTTATTTCAAGTCCTTCGACATCGATCTTCGCAAAGGCGGGCGGCGGCAGTTTGGCCTCGACGATCTCGTCGTCGAGCGTGTTGATGTCAACCTCTATGGCGCGTGCTCCCTTCTCTTGAAGAATCTGCGCCTTGATCTTTTCGTCGGCCGTGCCGCGCCCGGGATCGGAGCCGGGGAACACAAAAGTCAGCTTGCCTTTCCGTTCGCCCAGACCGACGTTCCGCACATCGACGTGCTGAAAGTTATTCAACTTGACGTTGGCGAGTATTTGTTCGTAGCTAACGGGGTTTGGTTCAAAGGTGATGACGCGCCCACTTTGCGCCCCGACCTTGCGCGCGAAGAAAAGCGTGTAGATGCCCTGATCGCCGCCGATGTCGTAAACGGTCTGACCCGTCAGGTTCAGCCGTTCGAGAAACGCCTCTTCCCGTGCCATCTCGGTCGAGCGCGGGACGAAGGCCGGCAGGAAGGACAAACCGCCCTTCCGCTTCAAGCCCTTCGCCGGGCCGTGATTCGAGACGTAGACGTGATTTTTGAAGACGCGATTCAAATTGACGGCGACAATTTTTTTGATGTCCATAGAGTTGTCAACCTCCATCAATCGTTTTGGCTCTCAACCGGCGTTCAGCTTGCCATCGCGACGGCTTCGGCTCGCGGCTGCGACGCTTCGCCCGACGCTTCGCCGTCCATGAATTGCCGCAGCCAGATTTCGACGTTGACCAGAGACCAGAGACGCTCCGTGTGGTTCTCGCCCGCCTGATGGCGCGCCACGAGCGAGCGCACGTAAGCCGGCTCGAAGAGGCCGCGCGCGGCGGCGCGCTCGCCGAGCACATACTCGTCGAGGATGTGCCGGTAGGGGCCGCGAAACCACGCGCCGACGGGCACGGGGAAGCCCATCTTCTTGCGCGAGAGGATGGGCGCGGGCAAGAGGTCTTTCATGCTCCGGCGCAGGATGTACTTGGTCGTCCAGCCGCGCCGCAGTTTCAGACGCTCGGGCAGGCGCGCCGAGAACTCAACCAGCTTGTGATCGAGGAACGGCACGCGGCTCTCGATGGACGCGGCCATGCTCATCTGATCCTGCTTCATCAGCAACTCGTGCAGGTAAGTCTTCGTGTCCGCGTAGAGCATGCGGTTCAGCAGCGAGCCGGCGTCGCTCGTGTCGAAGTAGCGACGCATATCGCGGTAAGGTTCGATGTGACCGGCGCGTTCCCGCGCGTCGGGCGTCAGCAGGTCGCGCTGCATGGCGCGGGTGAAGACGGCGAAGTTGTCGAAATAGAGGCTCTCGATGTCGGGCGGCAGGCAGAGGAACGTGCGCCGCAGTTTGTGCCGCACGCGCGAACCGGGCGGCAGGCTTTCGATGCGCTCGGAGACGGCGCGGCGCAAGCCCGCGCCCGTCAGTTTTTGATAAGTCGGGGCGAGCGCGAGGTTGTAGATCGTCTTGTAGTAACGCTCGTAGCCGCCGAGCATCTCGTCGCTCCCCTCGCCCGTGAGCACCACCTTGACGTGCTTCGAGGCGAGGTGCGACACGAAGTAGAGGGCGACGCTCGAAGGGTGCGCGAGCGGCTCGTCCTCATGCCAGACGAGCCGGGGCAGCGCGCCGAAGAAATCTTCGGGGCTGACGATGACCTCGTGGTGATCGGTGCGGAAGGCGCGCGCGACGAGCCGCGCGTATTCGAGTTCGTTCGCCTCGCGCTCTTTGAAGGCGACCGAGAAAGTCTTGATCGGATCATCGACCATGCCGCTCATCACGGCGGCGATGGCCGACGAGTCGATGCCGCCCGAAAGAAACATGCCGAGAGGCACGTCGGCCATCAGGCGCATCCGCACGGACTGGCGAAACAGTTCCGACCACTCGGCGACGTAATCGTCGTCGGTGCGGCGTCCCGTCGCCGCCGCGAGCGCGTCGTCGTCGCCGCCCTCGCTCGCGGCGAAAGAGATGTCCCAGTACTGCTCGATTTCGATCTGCCCGTTCTCGCGCCAGAGCAGGGTGTGGCCGGGGGGCAGCCGCTTAACATTCGCGTAGAGCGTCTCGTCGCCCGACGTGCCGTGGTTCGCCAGATAGTCGGGCAGCGCGCGGTAGTTGATCTCCGGCCGCACGCCGCGCGCCGCGAACAACGCCTTGATCTCGGAGGCGAAGAAGAGCGAGCCGTCCGCGCGGTGGACGTAGTACAGGGGTTTAACTCCGAGCCGGTCGCGCGCGATGAACAACTCGCGCTTGCGCTGATCCCAGATGGCGTAGGCGAACATGCCGCGCAGGTGTTCGACCGAGCGCGCGCCGTGCTCTTCGTAGAGGTGCAGGATCGTCTCGGTGTCGCAGACCGTCCGGTAGCGGTGGCCGCGCGCCTCAAGCGACGGGCGCAGTTCGGCGTGGTTGTAGATTTCGCCGTTGAAGACGATGTGCAGCGAATCGTCTTCGTTCGTCATCGGCTGGTGTCCCGCGCTCACGTCCACGATGCTCAGGCGGCGATGGCCGAGGCCGACCGCGCCGTCGAGGAGCAGGCCGCTATCGTCCGGGCCGCGATGTGTGATCACGTCGCGCATCCGTACGAGGTCGTCGCGCTCCACGCGCCCCTCGTGCGCCCGCCGCGAAAATGCAATTCCGTTAATTCCACACATAATGTTTGCCCCCGGTAACAAGTGGCGCGCGGCCAACCCCGCCCGCCCGAACAACCCGCCGTCGGGCTATTCGCCACTCGATACTAAAAGACTTTCTCCCCTCTGCTCATCATGCGGCGGCGCGCCGCCGACGAAGAGACTCTCTTCCGCGCCGGGCGGCGCAAGGAATAAATTTTCACCCGTGTCCGACTCGACGTGCCACCGCCGCCGCCCCGCGCGCCGCGCCGCCAGATAGCCCGTGGGCGCGGCCGGGCGAAGCATCTCACGGCCGTCCATGCGCAACGTCTGCCCGTCTATGGCGATCAACTCTTGCGGCTCGTCCTCATCGCCGCGAAACCTCAGCCACGTCCAACCGAAGCCGGAGGTGAGCCGCGCGGTCTCGACCGTCGGCGCGTCGGCCGCACGCAGCAACAGGAAGTCGCGCGTCGCCCCGTCCGTCAACTCGAAGGCGCGTCCGCCGACCGCTTCGATCTCGCGCGCCGACACACGCCCTGCCTCCTCGTGCGCCGCGCGCGGCCAGAGGAGCGTGACGGTCTCTTCCGCTTGGCCGGAGAAGGCGAAGGTGCAGACGGGAGCGCGCACCGCCGAGCCGTAGCAGGCGGAGACGAGTTCGTCGTGCCTCCGCCACGCGCCCGCCCGCGCGAAAGTGTAAAGCGTGAGGCCGGGCGACTCGCCCTCGCCTTCGCGCACGAAGGGCGTCGGCTGCGCGGTCTCAATCGAGGGGGCGGAGCGCGGGGCGAAATGGAAGTGCAGCGCGTAGTCGTGCGCGCCCACGCTCGCCACGCGGTCGCGCACGATCCAGTAGTCACCTTTGAGAAAGAGGATGCTGCGCGCGTGCGTGGCGGGCGCGGGCAGACGCAGGTAGCCGTCGTGCTCGCCCTCGAAGAGATCGAAGCGCGGGCGACTCAACCAGACGCGACACGCGGCGCGCGCCGTCTGCCGCCAGCGGAACGCGCTCTCGGCGACGGAAGACGATTGGCCGTCAATTGTGAGCGTGTTGTGTGCGGCCGTCGCGCGAAACTCGTCGCGTTGCGCGGGCGAACCCGTGTAGGTGTAAGTGCCCGAATCGACGAGCACGGTGCGCCCGTGCGAGGCGACGGTGACGAGCGAGAGCGCGTCGGCGTGGGCGTGCGCCCCGTTCAGCGAGCCGTGCGGCCCGCAGTCGATAAGCAGGCAGTTGCTCCCGGCAGTCCAGCCGTCGCGCATCACGTAGTAGCCGCCGTCGGCGAAGGCGCGCGAGCCTTCGGCGGGAGGAACGGCGGCGAGTTCGTCAAACTCGGAGAGGCCGCGCGCGCCCGCCAGCCAGAGCGTCTCTTCGGTCGCGGCGGCGGCGACAAACTTGTAATCGGCGCGTTTGAAGAGAGACGCGCCCGTCGCGAGCGTGGCGCGGAAGTCGTCCGCGGGGCGTTCGTCGAGCCACGCGAGGCGGCCGCCGTCGTCGTCGCCGAACAGGGGCGTCGTCCCGTCCGGCAGCGTGATGTGCATCAGGTGATCGAGCAGCGCGGTTAGTTTCTCTTCGAGGACGCTTTCGCGCGGCGCGCCGCCCGCCTTGAGCAACAGCAGGAAGTGTAGGTAGAAGTCGGTCGTGTAGCGATGGTAGTAACTCGACTGTTCGAAGTAGACGCCGTCCGGGCGGACGTGGCGTTTCAGTTGCCGGAGCAGGATGCTCGCGCCCGTCTTCCGCCAGCGCGCGGCGGCGCGAAACTCCGGCAGTTGCGTGCCGAGGTAGAACAGCCCCAGAGCTTCGCCCGTCAAATGCGTGTTCGGGCTGAAGTAGGTCGAGAGATAAGTTTCGAGATGGCGCGCGTGAGCGTGGAGAAACTTGAGCGCGCGCAGGTAGAGGGCGGGCGAGAGGTGCGGCGAATCTTTGAAGAAGCGAAGCGACCAGAGCCACGAGATGGCGCGGAAGGCGACCTCAAGGCTGCTCGCCCAGTTGATGCCGAGCTTCGGCGGGTTGGCCTCCGTCCAGTCGTGCAGATGGCGCGCGAAAGTTTCGGCATAGCGTTCGTCGCCCGTGTGCCAGTAAGCCCTGCCGAGCACCTGAAAATACTGTTGCCGGTTCAACTCCCAGGTGATCTTCTTATCGCCGGCCACCTGCGCGTCGAGATAGTTGATGCGGCTCCAGTGCGCGAGCGGCGAACGCTTGCCGGCGAGGGGTTCGAGTCGCCAGTCGATGGGGTCGCCGAAGTTCAGATCGTGCAAGCCGAGCAGGCTGAACCGTCCCGCGACGATGCGCTCGGCGCGCTCGACGAGCAACTCCCCGGCGCGGCCGCCGAAGCGACTTCGCAAGAGGGCGCGCGTCTCGGCCGGAGCGTCGAAGGCGGCGAAGAAATTGGCGGCCGGGCGGGCGCGAAAATGTTCGAGCAAACTTGCCGCCGACATGCGGGCGTCGCCTGTGCGCGAGGCGTCGAGCGAACGGAAGAACGACGCGTCCGGGGGGATGCGCGCCTGCGTTGACAGGCCGGAGCGTTCCGCCAGAGACGCGGCCGCCTGCCCGCCGCGCACGCGCAACTCCGTCAGGCTTCGCCCTTTCAGTTTTCGCAGCACCTTGATCATTCGGTCTGTCTCAGTCTTTCCGATTGCGCGATACCATCGGCGCACCGGCTCATGCGTTGGTCTTGCTCTCCGCGCGCGGCGGGAGCGCGGCCGCGTGCGCGCTCGCGGAGTCCTCACGCGCCAGTTCAAAATAGAGATTCAGCCATTCCTCGCGCACGGCCTCCCAACTATACCGGCGACAGGCGGCGAGCGCGTTCGACGTGATCCGCTCCGCCAGCGCGTCGTCTTCCAGCAGACGGATCGCGCAGGCGGCCAGAGCCTCGTGGTCGCCGCGCCGCACCATCAAGCCCGTCTGCTCGTGAGTCAGGATGTGCGGGATGCCGCCCGCGTCCGTCGTCACGACGGGCAGACCCGCCGCGTAAGATTCGAGCAGAGACACCGGCATGTTGTCGATGTCGGAGCTGTTCAGGTAGATGTCGGCGCACTCGTAAAGCTCGTGCATGCGCGACTGCTCGACGCGCCCGACGAAGGTCGTCCCCCGCAGATCGAGCTCGCGCGCGAGTTGTTCGAGTTCGGCGCGCTGGCTGCCGTCGCCCGCCACCGTCAGAGTCGCTTCGGGGAAACGCTGCCGGATGAGTTGGAAGGCGCGCAGCGTACAGCCGACGTTGTAGAGCGGTTCGAGATTGCGATTCGAGAAGAAGACCGGGCGGAGCGGGCGGCGGGCGCGGAAACGGAAACGCGTGGTGTCGATGAAGTTGTAGATCGAGCGCGCGCCTATCCGAAAGCGCGCGAACACCTCCACCAGATAACCCGACGGCACGGCCACCTCGTCCACCAGCCGGATCGTCGGGATCGCCGTGCGCCGCCAGCGTCGCAAGTGGTCTTCGGCCTCGCCGCTGTGATAGTTCAGCAGCACGCGCTTCCCGTAGAGTTTCGCGATGAGGATGGCGGGCGTCGGCGCGAGCACGAAGGAGACGTATGACGCCGAGAAGACGTGGATCACGTCGTAAGCGCGCACGCGCCACAGCAGCAGCGCGACGTAGGCGAGCGAAGTGAGGACGGTGCGGACATACTTGATCGCCTGCAACTTGCCGAGCAGCCCCGGCAGGCGCGGGTTGATCGGCAGGAACGAAACTTCGAGCGACGGCTCTTCCGCGAGACGCTCCCGCAACCGCTCGGCCTGCACCGCCTGACCGCCGAGGATGCCGAGCGACGGCGCGACGATCAGCACGCGCACGCGCCCTCCGGTCACCGCCGCCGCCGCTGTCGCTTCCATCCTGTCGTCCGTTCGTTTCATCATCCCCTTCAATTTCGTTCGTTGGCCTGCGCCGCTTCGCCGCGCGCGCTCGCCTCCGGGCGCACACGCCGCACGGCGCGCGGGCGCGCGAGCAATTGCTCATACAAACTCTCGACCCGCTCGACCTGTGCCGCGCACGAAAACTTATCTTTGACCACCTGCAACCCGCGCTCGCCCATCCGCCGTGCTTCTTCGGGCGCGCGCAGCAGAGAGATGATGCGTTCGGCCATCGCGCGCTCGTCGCCCGGCGCGACGACGTGGCCGGTCTCGCCTTCCACAATCGCCTCGCGCGCGCCGCCGATGTCCGTCGCCACGACGGGGCGCGCGGCGGCCATGTATTCGATGATCGAATTCGAGAAACCTTCCGTGCCGCTCGAACTCAGAACGCAGACCTCGGAGATCGAAAGCAGTTCCGGCACGTGCGCGCAACGCCCTATGAAGAAGGCGTGCGGGGCGAGGCCGAGCGCGGCCGCCTGCTCGCGCAAGGATTCCTTCAACTCGCCTTCGCCCGCGAGCACGAAGGCCGCCTCCGGCACGGCCTCTCGCACGAGTCGCGCCGCGCGCAGGAACGTCGCCTGATCTTTTTTCGCGTGCCGCATGTTGGCGACGACGGAGACGAAACGCCTCTCGCCTTCGAGGGGAAGGCCGACGAGCGCGAGCGCGTCCGCGCGTTCGAGATCGGGGCGCGGCGCAACCCGCGTCGTGTCCATGCCATTATAAATGGTCTGAATTTTCCCGCCCGGCACGCCGTCGCGGATCAACTCCTGCCGCACCGCTTCGGCGTTGGCGACGATGGCGTGGGCGAGATTGTAAGCGCGGTGCTCGACCCACAGCTGCCCGCGCGCCCTGATGCCTTCCGTCTCACGACGCGAGGCGATCCGCACGCTGGTGCGCGCGAGCGCGGCGGCAAACATGCCGAAGATGTTGGTGTAGAAGTCGTGCGTCTCGATGATGTCGATGGAGCGTTCGCGGAGGTACGCGGCGCAGCGGCGGAGTTGCACGAGCATGTTGCGGTCGTAAAAACTCGTGAGCGGGAATTCGGGGATGTCCGTGAAACCGAGCCGCTCCACCTCGGCGCGCAGCACGCCCTCACGGTTGATGCAGGCGAGGTGAATCCGGTAGCGTCCGCTCTCGCCGAGCAGGCGCGTCAGCTGCACCACCTGACGCTCCGTGCCGCCCTGCGCGAAACTGTCTATAAATAAGAGAACGTTCGGTTTCATCGTCTTTGATCACTCACCGCCGCTGCGGCCCCTGTGTGGCATTTCCGCCGCCCCCGTCTGCCACTACACCTGTGATTCCACACATAGTCTTAATTCCCCCGTCGCGTCATTTACACGCATCACGTTCGCCAACTTCACCGGCACATGCCGGCCGGCAATTCCTCACGTTCCACGCCTTCTTGCGGGCGGCCGCTCCCCCGGCCGTCGATAAAAACCCGGTGCCACAGTTCGAGCATGAAGAGCGACCACAGCCGCGTGGAGTGGTCGCGTCGCCCGCGCTCGTGTTCGTCGAGCAACTCGTTGACGTAGCGCGCCTCGACGTAGCCGCGCTGGCGCACGCTGCTCTCGGTGAGGGTTTCACGGATGCGCCCGCGCAACTGCTCGTTAATCCAGCGGTCGACGGGGACGCCGAAGCCCTGCTTGGGACGTTGCAGAATTTCGGCGGGCACGAAGTCCGCGACGGCGCGCTTGAAAATATACTTCCCTTCCAAGCCACGCATCTTGAGCGAAGCGGGCAGGCGCGTCACGTATTCGATCAACTTGTGATCGAGCAGGGGGGCGCGCGCTTCGAGCGAGACGGCCATGCTCATGCGGTCGACTTTGGTGAGGATGTCGCCGGGCAGATAAGTTTTGCTGTCGAGGTAGAGCAGCGCGTCGAGCGGGTCGGCGTCGCGCACGCGCCCGGCGTAAAAACGGAAGCGCGCCGCGCCCAACCCCTCGCCGTTCAACTGGCGGCTGAAGTCCCCGGTGTAGAGCGAGAGCTTGTTGAGCGCGGTGAAGACCGAGACGCTGTCGAGGAAACGCTCGGCCGGGTCGAGCGAGACGTTGTGCAGGTAGTTGCGCCCCCACGCGCCGTGCGGCAGGCGGCGACTGACAGCCCCCAACACGTTCCGGCGCACCGCGCGCGGGAGGCGCGTGAACGCCTGTCGTCGCCGCTCGACGGCGTAGCGCGTGTAACCGGCAAACAGTTCGTCGCCGCCGTCGCCCGTGAGCGCGACCGTGACGTGCTCGCGCGCCAGCTTCGAGACCATATAGGTCGGCACGGCCGACGAATCGGCGAAAGGCTCGTCGAAGTGCCACGCCAACTCGTCGGCGACGTGGCAGATGTCGGGCGTGACGATGAACTCGTGATGTTCGGTGGCGAAATGTTTGGCGGCGACGCGCGCGTATTTGAGTTCGTTGTAGCTGTCTTCGTGGAAGCCGATGGAGAAGGTCTTCACGGGTCGCCCCGTGTGCCGCGCCATGAGGCCGACCACCACGCTCGAATCGACGCCGCCGGAGAGGAACGCGCCGAGCGGCACGTCCGACATCAGGCGCACGCGCACGGCCTCGTCGAGCAGCGCGCGAAGTTCTTCGACGTACTCTTCTTCGGGGCGCGGGGGCACCGGCTCGCCGTGTGTCTCGAAGGGGAAGTCCCAGTATTGCGTCAGCGCGACGCGCCCGCCCGGATGGTAAGTCAGGTGATGCCCCGGCGGCAGCTTGTTGATGCCTTGCAGGATGCACAGCGGGTCGGGCACGTAGCCGAACGTGAGGTAGGCGTCCACGGCCTGCGGGTTGACCTCGCGCCCCGTCTCCGGGTGTTCCAGCAGCGACTTCAACTCGGAGCCGAAGACGAGCGTGCCGCGCGTGGTCAGCGCGTAGTAGAGCGGCTTTTTACCGACGCGGTCGCGCGCCAGAAAAAGTTTGCGCTCGCGCGCGTCCCAGATGGCGAAGGTGAACATGCCGCGCAGATGTTCGACGCACTCCGCGCCGTATTCCTCGTAGGCGTGGAGGATGGCTTCGGTGTCGGAGCGCGTCCGGAAGCGGTGGCCGCGGGCTTCGAGTTCGCGTTGCAACTCGCGGTGGTTGTAGATTTCGCCGTTGAAGACAATCGTCACCGCGTCGTCGCAGCCGGACATGGGTTGGCTGCCCCCGGCCAGATCGATGATCGACAGGCGACGCATGCCGAGCGCGACGCCGCCCTCGACCAGCGTGCCCTGATCGTCCGGCCCGCGATGACGGATGACGCGGCACATCCGGTCGAGCACGCGCGCCGGGTCGTCCTCGCGCATTCTGTTAGTCTCAATGAATCCGGCAATGCCGCACATATCTGAAGCCCTCTTCCGTCCTCAAAGTTAGCCCGTGCTTTTGCGCCCCGTGTCCCGCCCCGCGCTCAAGGCGGGCGGCAATCCAGCGAGGGGCGTTCGATTCTCACACCACGTCGCCCTCCGCGCGTCGCCAATGCGTGCGGCGTTGGAGATAGAGTAGCGCGCGGGCGACGCCGTCGCGCTCGTCGGGCGATACGATTCCGAGCAACAGGATCGCCCCGAGATAGATCAACGTGAACCACACGCCGCAGACGGCGAGCGCGAAGAACGGCGGCATGGCTTCGACGACGAACGGACGCAGGAACGCCGTGGCGAGAGCCGCACACAGCGCGGCGCAGGCCAGTTTCCCCACGTCCTTAAATAAGGGAATCTCCCGGCGCGTCGCCCCTAAAACTTTCCCGCACCTGACGGCGACGACGGCGCGCTCGACGAGGTTCGTCACCACGACGCAAGAGATGACGCCGACCAGCCCGATCCGTTCAGTCCAGAGCCAGAGCACAACCGACAACGCGCCGAGCAGCGCGGCGCGCACGCGCAGCACAAAGAAACGCTGCTCCGGGTAGGCGCGGATCACAGGGTCGTAGGCCGTCGCGATGATGCCGAGCGGGATCATCGCGAGGTTGATCGCGAAGACAGGCCAGCTCGCCAGATACTGCGCGCGAAACAGCACGATGATGAATTCGCGCCCCATCACGATGAGGAAGGCGTAGATGGCGAAATAGGCGGCGGCGAGTTTGCGCATCATGCGCGAGATGAGCACGACGATCTCGCGCCGCTCGCCCCGGTGCTGCAACTCGGCTACGCGCGGGATCATCACCGAGCCGACCGAATCGCTGAGGATGTGGATGAGCGGCAGGTTGAAGCAACCGATGGCGTAGATGGCGAAGGCGGCGGCGTCGAAGCGGTTGGACACGAAATAGTTGTGCAAGTCCATCTGCATCGTGTAGAGAAAACCCGCCGCGCCGAGCGGCAGCGCGTAAGCTAACTGCGCGCGCATCAGCGACGGGTCGAGGCTTCGCCCGAACCCTTCGAAGCGCAAGCTCAGGTAGACGACGAGGACAATCGTCTGCAACGCCCCCTGTATGATCGCCGCGTAGATGAGCGACGGGACGGAGGCGAAGGTGAGCGCGGCCAGCAGCAGGAGCAGCGTGCGCGCCAGTTGCATCGAGACGATGAAGAGCATCGCCGTCTTCGTATCCTGATTCGCCATCGCGATGCCTTCCAGAAACGAAGAGACGACCCACAGCAACAGCAGCAGCCCGAGCGCGGGCGCGTACGCGGCCAGTTCGCTCGATCCGGGGAAGAGCCAACTGATGAGGCCGGGGCGCAGGACGAAAGCGAGGCAGGCCGCGCCGCCGACCACGAGGTGGAAGAGCAGGATGTTGAAGACCACTGCGCCGCGCCGCTCCGTTTCGCGCGGCAGGAAGTAGAACGCGCTCATGTGGAAGCCGAGCGGGAGGACGTTGACGGCCGTGCCGACGATCAGGAAAACCTGTTTGTAGAGTCCGAAGGCGGTCTGGTCGAGCCGGCGCACGAGCAGCAGCGGCAGGGCGAAGCTCAAGATGAACGCCAGCGTGCGCGCGAACACGATCCAGGCCGCGCGCGTCGTCAGCGAAATTTCTTTGCGTAAAACTTCAGCCACAGCTTAAACGACCTTTCTGCCCCTTCATATCATAACAGCCGGAGAGCTTTCCAAGTATGATGTGTCCCGGCCGGGCGTCTTGCTTCGGGCGCGGCACGCCGGTCGCGCTAAAATTTGGTGTCGGCGCGAAAGTAAAAGCGGTCGCGCAGGTTGTAGGCGCGCAGCAGCACGCCGGGCGCGAGACGCAGGAGCCAGAGCGCGACGGCGAGCTTGCGGCTCGGCAACAGAGCGTTGGCTTTCGACAGGCTGGCGACGGCCTTCTCCGGGTCGCCCGCGAAGAAGGCGCGCTTCCCTTCGTTGAAATGCAACTCGCCTTCGTAGCGTCGCCGCTGGCGTCGCAACACCACGGCTTCCGCGTCGGTGAGGGCGAGCGTCTGCTCCGCCTTCTCCAACACTCTCAGGATGTGTTTGCACATCCAGACGGGATCGGCCGACAGGCTCGCGCCGTGGCGGCGGTAACGGATGAGCGGCCGCCGGAGGTAGGCGACGCGCCCGCCCGCCTTGAGTATCCGCAGCCACATATCGAAGTCCTCGGAGCTGCGCAAGCGTTCGTCGAACAACCCGGCGCGCAGCAACAACTCGCGCCGCGCGACGACCGAAGAGGCCAGCACGTTGCACTCCTGTGCCAGCAAGCGTCCGAACGTGACCTCGCCCGTCGAAGGGTTGAACTCCGTGAAGGTGTGCCCGGCCTCCCAAGTGTCACCGAAGTAGAGCCCGTCACAATAGAGCATGCCGACGGAAGAATCGCGGCGCAGTTCGTCGAGCATCACCGACAGGAACTCCGGCTCCCACGTGTCATCGCCGTCGAGCAGGCTGATGAGCGGGGCGCGCGCCGCACGGATGCCGGTGTTGCGCGCGCCGCTCAGGCCGCGATTCTCCTGCTTGAGATAAATGATCCGCTCCCGGTAAGGCTCCAGCACCCGCTCAAGTTCTTCCGTGTCGGGCGCGCCGTCGTTCACCACGATGATCTCGTAATCGGTGAAGGTCTGCGCGAAGACGGAATCGAGCGTCTCCGCGATGTACCGGCTGACATTGTAGGCGGGCACGACGATGCTGACGGCGGGCGTGGCGGTCGTCGCCGCCGCCGTCGTCATCGTCGAATTGTTGGTCGTCTGCGTCGATTGCATCTGTCGCTACCTTGTTGTTCGCGTCTGCCCTTCGCCTTCGGGCGAACCGGGGGAGAACGTCCCGAGCACGGTGAGACTTCTGACGGCCAACTCTTCCGGCCGGATGTGTTGAAATTGACTGTGCAGCGGGAAGCCGTCTCGGAGCGCGCCGAGAGACGGCTCGTCGAGCGTTTCGGCGCGCCGCAGCAGACGCGCCCCGGCCTCGTCGAACAACCGCAAGTATTCAAACGCGCGCAGCCGGTTGTGATACATAAACTTATTGCCCGCCCACTTCTTCCAATCGCCCTCGCTGAACTGCAAGAAGTTGATGGCCGTGATGGAATCGTCGTCGTGCGAGAAGTGATCGGACGGATCGACGACGTGCAGGAGCAGCCCGTCCGGCTTGAGGACGCGTTGCGCCTCGGCCAGAATCCGTGCGAGAACGTCGGCCGGGATGTGCTCGAAGACGGCGTAGGAGACGTGAGCGTCAATCGTCCGGGCGTCGAGCGGGAGGAGAGACGCGTCGGCGCGCGGCAGGTATTCGACGTTCATCAGTTTCAGGAGGCCGTCGAGGTTCCCCCGGAAGTCGAAGAGTTGCGCGAGCCGCTCGCGGAACAGCGGCCGCTCCGCCTCCGCGCCGAACGACCGCAAGACCTCCGCCTCGTGCCGCCGCGCGTACTCGTTCGACTCGAACACCAGCGCGCCCGAGAGGTAAGGATTGAGATCGACCGTCACCACCTGCGCCGCGCCGCACAGCCACAGAGCCGTCGGCAGATTCACGTTGCGCCCCGTCCCGACTTCCAGAAAGCGCAGGCCCTCGACTTCGCGCCCGGCCTCCCTGATCCACTCGGCCATCTGCCGCCCCGCCTGATACCAGTCGAGCGGGTTGGCGCGGCCTTTGCGCAAGCTCCCGGCGTAACGCTGGATCGCGTAGTAAATCTCGTTCGAGAGCGGCAGGGCTGCGATGGCCTTCTGGATTTGTGCTTTGCGTCGCCAGTTCATCCTCAATTCCAGTCCTCGTTATTGTCGGCGCGGTGCGCGCAGCAGGCCGAGCAGAAAACTGCTCCCCCACGTCGTATGAATCACCAGAAAGACGAAAGAGATGATGGGCATCAACCTCATTTCGCGCGCGCGCCGCGCCAGCCGGAACGCGCAGTACAGCGAGAGCAGCGCGTAGGGCAGGACGACGCCGAGCAAGGCGAGCCACGCGGGGCGCCACCAGAACCCCGCCGCCGCCGTCGCCAGCGCCGACGCGACGAACGCGGGCGCGACCAGATGCCTCCAGCGCAGAGAGCGCGGGTGCAACTTCAACATCTGCGCCTTCCAAGTGCCGTAGCGAAAATACTGCCGCGCCAGTTCTTTGATCGTCGGACGGGCGAAATAGACCGAATGCCCGGAGGTGTCGAGCAGGATGCGCCCGCCGCGCTGCCTGATGCGGTAGTGAAAGTCGTAGTCTTCGTTCGCCAGCAACTCTTCGTTGAAGCCGCCGACATCAGCCCACAGGCTCTTGCGAAACACGCCGAACGGCACGGTATCGACGAACTCCGTCGGCGCGCCGTCCGGCATGCGGTACTTCGCGTCGCCGATGCCGAAGGGGTGCGCGACCGCGAGCGCGATGGCGCGGCCGGCGGGCGTCTCGGCCCCCGGCCGGATGCGCCACGGCATCCCGACGACTTCCGCCCCGCCGAGTTGTTCGACGCAACGGCGCACGTAGTTTGAAGAAGGGATCGAGTGCGCGTCCATCCTCACGATGATCTCGCCGCGCGCGTCGTTGATGCCGAGGTTGACGCCCGCCGGGATGTTTCGCGCCGGGTTGTCCAGCAGCCGCACGCGCACGTTCGGGTAAGTGCGCGTAAACTCCGCTACCCGCTCGCGCGTCGCGTCCGTCGAACGACCGTCCACGACGATGATCTCGGAGCGCGCCGGGGCGTACTGCCCGCAGAGACGCTCCAACACTTTGACGATGTAGCGTTCCTCGTTGAAGCAGGGGATCACGACCGAGACGAAGGGCGGGTCGCCCGCCGCATCGAGGGGCGCACGGCCGCCGCCGCCGCCGCCGATGCGACTGCTCCCGTTGTTCACGACTGGTTGATCTTCAAACATGGCCGGTGACGGTTCGTGTGGTTCGTTCGGCGCGGCGCGTAAGCTCATATTCTCATGGCCGCCGGGCTGTCCAGTTCGGGGAACTCCTTAGAGTTTCCGGCGCGTCGCTCGCTCTCGTCGAAACGCCGGGACTGCTTCGGGGGCGGCGTCACTTCCCTGCCCGTTTGCGCTTCGTAGATGCGCCGGAGCGCGACCGCGTAGCCGACCAGATAGTAGACGTAATACTGGTAGGCCACGGAGCCGAAGAAGCTGCTGATCATGTAGGCGACGAGACTCGCCTGCATGGCGACCGACAGGTAATAGATGCGCGACGTGCGGCGCGCTTCGTAGGTCTCGCGCTCGATCAGGCGCAGCCGCCGGTACGGCACGACCATGAACATGATGTAGATGATCATTGCCGCCATCCCCATCTCCGCGGCGACCTGCGTGTAGGCGTTATGACTGACGGCCTCGCCGATGCCGACGATGTGGAAGTTGCCCATCCCGATGCCGAGCAGTGGATGACGCAGCGCCACCAGGATTGAGCGGAAGAGCAGCGCGCGCCGCGAATGGCTCGACGCGTCAACGGCGGTCGTGATGGAACTGAGGCGACTGGCGTACTCTCCCGGCGCGAGCACGAAGAAGGCGACGAGCAACCCGACGAGCAGCACGATCACCAGAGCGCGATTGCGCCGCCCCATCTTCCACGCCAGCACCGTCCCCGCGCCGATCAATCCCAAAAAGCCGCCGCGCGAGAACGTGGCGATCACGCCGCCCAACATCAGCAACATGCACGCGATATAGAGCGGCTTGACGAGCAGGCGGCGCGTGTGTAGAAACAGCCCGAAGGCGAGCGGGATCATCGTCACGAGGTGAAGCGCGAGATCGTTGGGGTTGCCGAACATCCCGCCGACCACGCCCGCCACCCGCTGGCCGTGAATCACGAAACGACCCGCGCGGTAGTCGTTGATCGCGCCCACGCTCAACATGCAGCCGACCGCCAGCCCCAGAAAAACCATCCCCTTCAGACGCCTCTCCGTGCGCACCACGTTCACGATGATGATGAACATCATCACGGCCTTCCAGAAGGCGTGGTTGAACTCGTCCCATGCTTCGCCGGGCGCGATGGCGAACGGCATCGAGAGCAGCCCCGCCAGCAGCAGCAACAACGCCAGATGAACCTCGCGCGTCCGCGCCGTCAGATTGCCTTCGAGGGCAAACTGCGAAACCACAAACACGAGGATCGTCGGGACTGCCAGCCAGAAGGCCATCGAAGTGACGCCCGCCAGTGAGGGGATGAGTTCGTAAGGGCGAAAGTAGAGAACCGCGGTGAAGAGAAACAGCCCGAGGTAAGAGAGCGCATGCCCGCGCTTGAGTTTCGGAACTTTGGCGGGCGTCGCCGTCGTCCGGGTCTGCGACTCTGATTCTTTCCCGTCCGCGGCGGAGGGTTCCGCGCCCGCGTCGAACGCCTTCGCGCCCCTCACCGGCCAGATGTCCTCCGCCCGTTCGTCGCCCGCGCCGCCGCGCGCGCCGCGCACAGGCATGACGGGATCGTAATCGGTCAGAGTTTGCTTACTCGGCATGACTGTTGTTCCGGGCGGACGCAAAATTTCGACCCCGGTCAGACACTTTCTCCGTACTTCTTAAGAGTCGAGTTTGTTCATCACCTAAACGAGACGGGCGGAACTGAACAGGCGCGACAGTTCCCGCCGCCGCTCGACGGAGATATTCGGGAACAGCGCGTAGCCGTTATCGAAGAGTTCATCGCCGACGAGATGAGATCGAAGCTCGCGTCCGGCGCGGGGATGTTGACGCCGTCGTAATCGGCCACGGGGAACAGGTAAGACAACGGGAAGGGGCGTTCCGGCGGATCGATGGACATCAACTCGTCGCCCCGAGAGGCCACCACGCCGGCCTGAAAGCCGCTGCCCCCGCCGATCTTCGGAATTCTCATGTCAGGGCGCAGCCAGCCCTTGAGCACTTCCAGTTCAGCCCTGCGCAGTTGTTCCAGCACACCCTTCGCCCCTATGAAAATGAAGCGGCGCACGAAACCAAACGTGTCACCGCTTACCCTATCGTCTGGTGAGAGATTCAGACTCCGCTCACCGCTTGGTTTTAAACCGCCACATGCTCTTCCTCGCCGTCGAGCACGAGCGCGCGCACGCGCTCGCGCAAAGAAGTCTCGAAGCGTCGCGCCTGTTCGATCTCGCCGAAGGCCAGAGCGCGCAACTCCTGCTCGATGCGTCGCCGGTAGTCCGAGACGAGCGAATCGGAGACGCCGAGGCGCGCGGCGGCTTCGAGTTGGGTGACGTGATCGGGGCTCAAGTAGCAGTGCCAGAGGACGCCGAGCATGCGGTCGTACTGTTTGGTTTTGCCGCGCACGCTGGTGTGCAGCGCGCGCAGGAAAATATCGACGTAGCCGACGGCCTCCTGCTCGGACTCGCGGCGCAGCAACCCCTGTTCGGGATTCTCGCGCCCGTCAACCGGCTCGAAGATGCGGCCGTTCTCTTCGTCGTCGCCGCCGCCGAGCGGCACGAGGTAAATGTCCATCACGGGCAGGCGCGACATCACGAGGCTGCGCAAACTGCGCACGTCCACGGGCGCGTCCGCCGCTTCGAGGATGGAGATGATCAAGTCTTCGAGATCGGAGTTGCTGATGATGATCTGCGAGTCGCCCGTGCAACCGACCATGCGCGTGTCGCGCTGGTGGACGGGGATCATCTGGATGCGCTGCTCCAAATCCTGAGAGTTGCGGCGCGGCTTGGCGGCCAGCCATTCGCTGAGCCCGTAGACGCGATCCGCGAGCCGCCGGTGCGGTTCGTCCTCGACGTTGCCCGCGCCGCCGTCGAAGCGTCGGAAGTTCGCGCTCGACTGGATGATGGTGGAGATGCGGCGGGCGAGGCGGTAGGATTCCGGGTGACGCTTGCGCAGTTCGGCCGTCAGCAGATTGGTCAGTTCGATCTGGCTGATTTCACATTCAATCTCGGCGTCGGTCATCGCCGTCTCAAGATAGTGTTGGAAACGCGCCTTGCTGAGCAGCGTGACGAACAGTTCTTGCGTCAGGTCGACGTAAGCGTTGCCGCGCTCCCCGCCTTCGACCAGCAGACCCGCGCTGTGCGAGGCGCGCACCAGCGGGTGGCTACAGACGATGCGGTGGAGTTCAGTCCAGAGACGCGTCACGTCGGAGCGGCGCAGGGAATCAACCCAGTGCGCGTTCGTCACGCGCGCGGGGCGTTCGGCGACGGCAGACGAAGCCTGCTGTGCCGGCGCGTGCAACTCTTCTTCGGTAGCGCTGGTCATGTGTTTATCGAATGGGTGATTATGATCGGCGGATGTTGCAGCCATGTTATTAAGTAGTGTCTATCAGGCTAAGATTCGGGCGGGCACTGTGAGGCGATTTGCTTCAGGCAAGTTTTCCACAAGAGGCTGGATGCGGCTGTGTCGCTCCCCTACGCTTGAAGGCGCATGCGTTGAAGGTTTCTCCGGGCACGCTCGGCGGCCGAACCGTCTGACGCGTCGCGTGGCCTCTCACCCAAGTTGCCGTCGCCGCGGCGAGCCGTTAGCCTGCCGGACGGGCAACACCCAAACTGTCAAAGCTCCACCTGCTCGATTCTCTGTTCACCTCTAATCGAATTGTCGCTCATTATCTATGGGAGGGGCGTGAAACGCAATAAGCAACCTTTACTGTCGCAGGCCAGAGACTCGAAGGATCGCGAATCGGGGCGATCCCTTAAGAGCAGTACACGCGCCGTGATACTTCGCGCAAAGAAGGCTCGCGCTTCCTAGGTTTCGGGGAGAGACCGAAAAGTGTATCAGACCGCATGCTCTGTGTGGTAGTGCTAATCTGGATCGACCGTGCCAGATGACCGCAAAGGGGAACAGGCGCGGTCAGCCACGAAGGGAAGTCAGGAAACTATCGCGTCTCCCGACGACAAAATAATACTAGCAGCTACCCGCAGAATGAGCAACATCTTTTTACACTCCCCCCAAGACGTTGAAAAAAAGGAGGAAATCGACTTTGCGCCGCTCCCGGTTGTGGAACTTCGCGGCTATTAACGATTTCTCTTTAAAGACCAAGCGAAGCGCCCAATTGACAAGGGTTTTTACGGCTGCGCCTCCCACCTCGTCAGTCGTCCTCGGCCTGTTCGTGCTGTGCCTTTTAGACGTGCGGCGCGCTTCGACAAGAGTCTGCGGCAATTCGGTTCGGACTGATAGTTAGACCGTTAGGCTCGGTCGGCGATGAAGAAGGAGAAGAACCATGGGTTCTGTCAGCACAGCCAAATTTTGCAAACACAAAACCTGCCCGTCCGCCGAAATGCTCATCAGCTACACGCGGGCGACGCTCGCGCGCGAAGTGCGGCAGCAGTTGACGGCGCATCTGGACGCCTGCGACTTCTGCGACGCCGAACTCTACCTGCTCTCCAAGTTTCCGCCTACCGGCGCGACCGTCTGCCCGTCGGTCAAAATCCCTTTCGCGCTCTACCGCCTCGCCAAAGATTTGCTCTCCGTCTCGACGAGCGCCGCCGGGCGCGCCGTGGAGATTCTCTACGAACGCGACCGATTATCATTAACCGACGCCTAGGGTTTGCCATTAAGCCGCCCGCGTCAAACACTCGCTCACGCTGATTCGCTCAAGCTAATTCTCTCCCCGCCCCGCCTCCGTCTGCGCCCGACTTCTCTCTCCGACGATTCGACTTATAATCTCCGCGCCCTACTCGTCTTTCGACGTGCTTCCGGCGAGATTCGCGCCGTCGTAAATTTCGTCAATCAACGCGCCGAACTTTTCGTCAATCACACGCCGCTTGATCTTGAGCGTCGGCGTCATCTCGCCGCCGTCAATCGAAAACTCTTCGGGCAGCAGCGCGACGCGGCGCACGCGCTCGTAGTCGTGGAGCGACGCGGTCAGGGCTGCGACCTCGCGCTGCACGAGTTTGACGGCCGCCGGGTCGCGGCTGAGCGCGACAGGTTCGCTCCGGCCGGACTTCTTTCGTCCCTCCGGCTCCTTTGACTCCTTCGCGTCCGCGGCGTCGGCGAGCGCGCCCCGCAGAGCCTCCCAGTCGGGCACGATGAGCGCGGCGGGCGTCTTGCGCCCCGCGCCGACGACGACCACCTGATTGACGAGCGCGCTCTGCTTGATCAGGCTTTCGAGTTGCTGCGGGGCGATGTATTTGCCGTTCGACAACTTGAACAGTTCCTTCTTCCTGTCCGTGATGAAGAAGTGGCCGTGCTCGTCTCTGTAGCCGACATCGCCGGTCTTGAACCAGCCTGCGGCGTCCAACACTTCACCGGTCTCGCGCGGGTGCTCGTAATAGCCGCGCATGACGTTCGGGCCGCGCACGAGAATCTCGCCCGACTCGTCCAGACGCATCTCGATGCCGGGGAACGGCAGGCCGATTGAGCCGACCTTGTTGTCTTCGGGGCGGTTGGCCGAAGTGACGCACGTCTCGGTCATGCCGTAGCCTTGCAGGATGGGGATGCCCGCCGCGAGAAACGCGTAGGAGAGCGCGGGCGACAAGGGCGCGCCGCCCGACACGAAAAAGCGCAGGCGGCCGCCCACGCCCTCGCGCCATTTCGAGAAGACGAGGCGGCTCGCGATTGTCTGTTGCAACTCCAGAAGCGGCGGCACGCGCTCTCGCCTGTCAACCAACTCCGCGTAACTCTTGCCCGTCTCTAAAGCCCACGTGAACAACTTCCGCCGCCACCCTCGCGCCGACGTGCCCTTCTTCACGATGCGGTGATAGACCTTCTCGAACAGGCGCGGCACGGCCGTCATGATCGTCGGGCGCACCTCGCGCAGGTACTCTCCGAGTTGATCCACGGAGGGCGCGTAATAGACCGCGACGCCGTTCCAGCAGAAGACGTAGAAGACCGTGCGCTCGAAGATGTGCGAGAGCGGGAGGACGGAGAGCGACACGTCGTCCGGGCAGACCGGGAGCGCGCTCGTGATGGCGAGAACGTTCGAGACGAAGGCCGTGTGCGTGAGCATGACGCCCTTCGGCTCGCCCGTCGTGCCGGAGGTATAAATGATCGTCGCGAGATCGTCGGGCTGAATCGCGCCGAGCAGGCGTTCAAACTCCGTGGGGTCTCTGCGGTCGCGCTCCGCGCCCGCATGCTCCACGGCTTCGAGCGTCGAGGCGTCCGGCTGACCGGCGGCGTCTTCCGCGTCGAAGAAGATCAGACGCTCGATGCGGCCGTAGCCTTCGACCCCGGCGCGTGCGTGGCGGTAAACTTTTTTCCCGGAGACGAACAGCACGCGCGCCTCGGAATCCGACAGGATGTAGCGCACCTGCTCGACGGCCTGCGTCGTGTAGATGGGCACGTTCACCGCGCCGAGACTGAGGATGGCGAGGTCTGTGATTGACCATTCGGGGCGGTTCTCCGACAAGAGCGCGACGCGGTCGCCCGCGCGCACGCCGAGAGACGCGAGCCCCAACGCGACGGCGCGCACGCGCGCCGCGACCGACGACGCCGCGATGTGTTCCCACTCGCCGCCGCGCTTCTGATTCAGCGCGTCGGGCTTCGAGTGCCGCCGCAAAGCGTCGAGACAAATTCCCGGCAGCGTCGTCGCCTGCGCGGCGAGAGGTGTTTGAGATGTTCCGTTCATAGAATAAGTAAAGCTGCCGGTCGTCAGTTGTCAGTAACCCGTCGCATGTGCTTGCCGCGCGAAACGCTAAAGATAGAATTGAGCGATTGACCGGGGGCTAAAAACTATTGACGACTATTGACGACCGCCGACTGACTGTCGGCAGCGTGCCGGTCAAGCCGCGCGTGCCTCCCCGTCGGCCGTCCCCGCGCTCGGAGTGCTGCGGCTGCGGCGTCCGCGCCGCGAGCGGCGTTTGGTGTCGGGTTCTTCGACGCGCCCGTTCAGGGTGGCGAGCGCGGCGAGCAAGAGAAAGAGCAGCGCGTTGGAAGTCATGTGCAGCGAGAAATCGAAGAAGCTGTGGACGAGCACGGCGAAACAACCGGCGAGCGCGCCCGCCGCCACGCCGCGCCGGAACTTGTCGCGCGCGTTGATGCGCGAGAAGCCGTAGCGGAAAAGCATCAGGATGAAGAACAGGCCGAGCGCGCCGCCGACGATTCCGGCGTCCGAGAGAATCTGCAAGTAGTCGTTGTGCGCCTGTTCGAGTCGGGTCTCGCCGTTCAAAACGTCGTGCCGCGTATAGACGACGCTGAACGCGCCGAGTCCCGCGCCGAGCAACGGATACTCTTTGATCGCGCCCCACGTTCCTTGCCAGAACTGCACGCGCCCGGAAGTCGGGTCGTCCGCGCTGACGGTGCCGAACAGGCGCGCGAGTGATTCTTCGCCGCCGAGCCAGACCGCGCCCGCCAGCAACGCGACGACGAGCGCGAAGCCGATCCCGACACGCACCAGCGCGGCGCGCACGCGCGACCGCGCCGCCTCGCCCTCCTCCGCTTCGCCCTTGCTCTTCTGGCGCCGCACCAGCCCCGCGATGGCCGCCACGAACAACACCTCCGCGCCGAGACTGAGGATGCCGCCGCGCGAGCCCGTCAGCACGAGCGCCGCGCTCATGATCACGACGGCGAAGATGTAGAGCAGGCGACGCTCGACGGCTATCGCGCCGGAGACGAGCAGGCCGAGCGGGAGCGCGAGCGTGAGTTCCATGTAGCCTGCGAAGTGGTGGCGATTGACGAAGGGGCCGAAAGGGATGGCGAACTTCGGCTGGCGAAACCAGTAAATCTGCGAGGGGTTGGTGAAGTACTGGAACATGCCGAAGAGCGCGAGCAGGAAGCCGAAGATCGTCACGACGCGCACGAACAGGCGCAGGCGGCCGGGGCTGTCCGTGTAGACGAGCGCGGCGCAGAAATAGATGATGAGCGAACCGAGTTGGAGCAGGACAAAGCGCGTCGCGTAGGGGTCGAGCGTCAGAGCGCGCGCGGGCGCGTTCGTCAGCCCGCCGACCGCTTCGCCCGCGCCGCCGAGGGGGAGCAACTGCACCAGCCCGACGACGAACAGGCCGACGAGCGGCAACTGCAACAGGTTGCGACTCAGGCGCAGGCGGCGCGTCCGCCATGCGTCAACCGCCCAGAGGATGACGACCAACCCCGCGCCCAACTGAAAGAAGCCGAGCGACCACGGATGAGTCGTGCCGAAGGCGAGCGTCGAGAGCATCACCGCGAGACAGAGCGTGAGGACGATAAAGCGACTCGCGAGTGTGTGCGGCTCGGGCGCGCTCACGCTCCGCGCGGGACGCTCCGGCCTCACCGGGGGCGCGTTCGCGCCCGCCGACGGGTCGGGTGCGAACGGCGTTTCATCCGTTGGCGGCAGCTCCGCCGTCGAGGCGTTGGAGGTTGAAGTTGTCATACCAGACTTTTCCGAAAATGGGGCAAATGGCGGACGGGCATTGCGGGCTGACGACGCGCAGCGTTAAGCCTTGCGTCGCCGCGCCCGTCGTGAAATCGAGTGCGACCGCTTGCCAGTCGGCCGTCCCCGCGGCGAGCGGCGGCGCGGAGGCGAGCACGCGATCCGGTTGCCCCGCGTCAACGATCTGTGTGACGAGCGTCGCCTCGCCCTTCAAATCTTCCCTCCGCACGTAGTATTCGAGCCGGTAGCGCGTTTGCGGTTCAACCGTCACGAGTTGCGAGATGTTTCTGAAGCTGATCGTGTTCGTCGAGTTGAAGGCGATGCGGAGACTGCGCGCGCCTTCCCGTCGCACGCGCTCGTCGAGTCCTATCTGCACGCCCGCGAGCGGCACGACCTGCCACTCGAACGGGTTCCGTCCCGGCGCGCCGACCGCCGACTCGAAACCGCCGTTCGTGAGCCTTTCGGGCGCGGCCTCGGTCGGCGTGCCGCCCATCGCGGCGAGTTCCCTGTGCAGCGCGAGCATGTCGTGGAAGCGTTTCGCTTCGAGAAAACGCAGCAACAACTTTTCGCCCGTCGCGCTGACGAGCTTGCGCTCCTCTGCGTTGAAGCCCTCCCACAACTGCCGCGCGTCGTCCAGGCGTTTCAGGTTGATCAAATATTCCATCAACTGGCCGCGCGCGCGCGCCGAGTTGCCGACCGCCGCGAGCACCGACGGCACGTCCGCGTCGTAGTAACGCCAGGACAGTTCGATCACCTGTGGCAGGAATTTTCCGGGGCTCGCCTCGCCCGCGCGACGCAACTCCGCGAACGCCTCTGCGGCGCGCCCCTGCCTGAGCAGCAGGTTTCCGAGATACCAGCGCGGCTCCGGGTAGGTCGGGGCGAGTTCGACGGCGTGACGCAGAGCCGCTTCGCTCCCGCGCGTGTCGCCGACGAGCCCGCGCACGCGCCCCAACTCCATGAAGTAGCGGAAGTCGTTCGGCGACAGGCGCGCCGCCTCCTCGTAATGCCGCACGGCCTCCGGCAACTCTTCCGGCAGAAAACTCCGCTCGCGCAGGCGCGCAACCGTGAAGTGCGCCTGCGGATCACCCGGCGCGAGCCGCGTCGCGGCCTCGGCGGCGTTGATGTCCGGCAGCCACTCCGCCATCGTGTTCCCCACGCACCAGCGCATCCCGTACCACACGCAGAGCGCCATCAACGCCACCGGCACGAGCAACAACACGCGCCCCCACGCCGCACGAAGTTCGATGGTCTTGATCTGGTCTTTCATAAGCGAGAGGTCAGAGGCCGGAGGTCGGAGGTCAGTTAAAAATCAGTTTTGTCTTCACTGACCTCTAACCTCTGACCTCCGGCCTCTGCTTCGTTCAATTCAGTTGATCGATCTGGATGCGCATGCGTTTGAGCGTGACTTGGGCCAGTTCGCAGTCTTGCAGGATGGTGGCGAGCCGCTCTTCGGAAATTTGCATGCTTGAGATCAACACTTCCGCCACGCGCTGCTCTTCGCAGATGCTCCTGAGCGAGCCGTTGCCGCCGAAGACGCGCAGGCCGTGAATGACTTTTCCTTTTTTGTGCGGGTCGTCGTCGACGAAGCCGACGGGCGTGAGTTGCAAGTCGCGATTGTTGAGCACCTCGCGCAGCAGCAGTTCGCCGCCGTCGCCCGCGCCGTAGATCAGGACGCGCCGCGCGCCGCGCGCCTCGTGGACGGGCAGCGCGTGGCGGAACAGCCGGAAGGCGAAGCGGCTGCCCGCGAGCATCATGAAGAGAATCATCGTGTCGAGCACGAAGACGGCGCGCGACAGCCCCTCGAAGCGAAACGCCACGAGCAGCGCGAGCACGCTCCCCACCGAACCGAGCAGGACGGCCTTGGCAAAGACCACGATGCCGTCCACGCTGATGTAACGCCACAACCCGCGATAGACGCCCGCCGCCAGAAACGCGAACATCTTCACGCAGACCAGCACGGGCACGGTGCGCAAGAACAGGTTCCACGCGCCCGTCTCGGCCATCGGCCCGAACAGGAGCGTGTACGCGCTGTAGTACGACAGGATGATCAGCACCATGTCGAGCATCACCTCGAAGATGCGCCGCTTGTAGGAAAGGTCTACGAAGAAGGCGACGAGCGGTTTCTCGCGCGCCTTCAAAACCTCCTCTTCCTCGTAAACTTTCACGCCCGCCAGATACACGCCGAGGAGCGCGAGCACGATGGTGAAGCCGACGATGGCCGCGATGCTCACGTCTAAATCCGTCCGGCTGACCAAGAGCGCGAGCAGGCCCGACAATCCCGCGAAGCCGTAGAGCATCCAGACGGCGCGCCGCTCCGTCATGCCGAGCGCGACGAGGCGGTGCGAAGTGTGGTCGCGCCCGCCCTGCGAGGCCGAACGCCCCGACAGTTTCCTGAGGATGGTCACGAAGGTCGTGTCGAAGATCGGGATCAGCAGGATCAGCACCGGCACGGCGAGCACCACCATGAACGAGCGCGAGCGCGCCCCGGACGCGCTCATCAGCGCGGCGCTGGCGAGGAAGAAGCCGATGAACATCGAGCCGCAGTCGCCCATGAAGATCGTCGCGGGGTTGGAGTTGTAGGCGAGGAAGCCGACGAGCGCGGCGGCGAACACGCCGAGCATCAGGGCTTCCGCCGGTTGCCCGTTGACGACGAAACTCGCGGAGAGGAAAGCGGCGGCGATGGCGGCGATCCCGGCGGCCAGCCCGTCCATGTTGTCGAGCAGGTTGAGCGCGTTGGTGATGCCGACGAGCCAGAAGATCGTGATCGCCATGTTGAGCGAGGGCGACGCGCTCCACGGCAAGCTCAGCCCGTAATAGACCACCAGACTCGCGCCCATCACCTGCCCGATCAACTTCTGGTAAGGCTTGACGTGAACGATGTCGTCAATCAGGCCGACGGCGAACAGGAACGCGCTCGCCACCAGCACGACCCACCCGTAAGGGTGGTGCGGCATGTGCCGGATGAAGACGAGATACGCGATGATGACCGTGAGGAACACGGCCAGCCCGCCCATCATCGCCGTCGGCTTGTTGTGCCAGCGATCCGCCTTCGGCTGCGCCACCATGCCCCAGTGCCGGGCGAGGCGCCGCACCACGGGCGTCAGGCCGAGCGCGAGCGCAAACGAAACGATGATCGGAAGGAGATTTAAACTACCGAAATACATGAGCAACTGTTAGTTGATGCTGTTTGAGGTCGCCTGAAAAGCTATTCGTTGTGAGTGGATAAGTCAAGCGGTGTGAGGCACATAATTCGAGTAATAACGCTACGATTTATAAACTCTTTGGCGAAGAGCCGATCCTTCCCTTTGTCCTTCGGCTTCTTCACATAATCTTCTGACAGCCTCTTCGCAATATTGTTCGTTGTTATCAATCAAGACACAATTACGGCTGAGAGATAAAGCTGCGATTCCCGTCGTACCGCTCCCCCCGAAAGGATCAATTACCAGACCGTTCTCCGGGCACAGCAATTTGATAAAGAATAGTGGCAAGTCAACTGGAAACACTGCCGGGTGTCCCTTGTTTTTGCCTACGAGCGCGCGACTAATAACGTTGGAAGGGACATTATCGGAAGGAGTAAATTCCTCTTCCGAGGGTGCGTCACTACTTAATACATTAGAAGGTAAAACCGTTTCTTTGCCCACCCATTTGGAAATGTCCCGCCCGAATCCGCTCTCATTAACTGAATTGTGGCGACTGAGATCATTCTGGCCTAGTTTATTGAGTCGCGACTCGACCCATTCGCCGATTGGCTTGCGTACCCCGTCAGGATTGAAGTATGGGCGAGTTGATTTCGCCAAATGAAAGCAATACTCCCACCCGTCACGCAAGCGGGTCGGCCAATAGCCCGGCATTGGATTCGTTTTATGCCATAAGTAATCATCTATCGAAAACCATCCCCGTGCGCATAAGGCTTCAATTGTGTGCCACACGTAACGATGACGGACGCCATTAACAACCTTGTCCTTAATGTTCAGCACCAAGCTGCCGGACGGTTTTAGCACATTAAAAAACGGCTCGTGAAAGTCTAAAAACCATTCTACGTACTCGTCTGGATGTACTCCGTCATAATGTTTTCGACGCGCGTCCGCGTAAGGCGGGGATGTAACGATCAAGTCGGCCCGCCCGGTGAAAGCGCTTAACTTCGCGCGGCTGTCACCATGAATTACGGAACAAGTAGCCGCCGCTTTTTTAACAATCACTTTATTGTTCAACGAGTTCGCCATCACACCCTACATTAAGACAGTTATTTGTTGCAGAAAAAGCTGACCAGTTTATAAGGATCATTGAAATTGCCTAGCTCATCAATGAGGCCGGTTTCTGCACAAGATTCGCCGAAAGAATCTAACAGTTGCGGCGGCACGTCTACTTGCGTCGGAAGGTCTTCCGGCGAATATGAGGAAACGAGCACATCAAGTACGAGTCTCATAATTTCCTCGTATGAAGTGTTGGTGAAGAACGGCCAAAAAAAATCGGAAAGCCACACCTCCGTATTAACGGAATGGGCGATCTTTGTTTTTTGTTCTCGCTTAATGTACCTGTCCCCTCTGTCCATTGCGATACCGAAGATGCAACAATAAGGCCCTGTCCTGTTTTTATCTACTTTAGCTACATTTTCGAGAGCTTGAATCGCCTTCGGCCAATCTGCGCCGCCCATCGTGTTGCTTCGATTTTTGACTGACACATAAAGGCTCAAGGGTTCTCTGCTCACGTCCGAGAATTTGATCGTCGCGTTGAAGTCTCCCTCTGCCGCGCCAATATCCGAGACGCTTTCAAACCTCTTTGTATGCCGCGCACAATCTATCACTAAGTACTGATATCGCCAGCCGGAATTCATCCTTTCCTTTTGCAAAGTCCTGTTGCGAAATTGCTCCACAGCTACGTCTCTGTAATTCTTCTTATATATCTGGTGAGCGGTGGCCGCCGGGTCGCCGCAGTATTTTCTGAAATACTTGAATAGCTCCCGGCCCTCCTTCCTATAAATAGCTTCCAGCTCGTCCGCTTTGGCATCGGCCGGCAAGGATAAAATTTCACGTCTCGACTTTCTGCCGGCATTAGTAATCGCCGACTGGATTAAAGATTTAATCGTCTCGACTGAGATTTTAATTTCATGTGGCGCTAGCAAGGACTCATCGAGGCAGCCATAATGAGGGCTGGACTCATCCTGAATTCTCGGATAATTCTGGGGAATTGTCTTAGCGGATTTTGCCATTGCTACATTTCACTGCCCGCTGTGGTGCGCGATCACTTTTTGGAGGATGCCGTCGAGTTTCTCGGTCGGGCGAAAGCCGGTGAGCGCGCTCACCTTCGAGATGTCGGGCACACGACGCGGCATGTCCTCGAAACCCTCCTCGTAGGCTTCGTCGTAGGGCATGAAGACGATCTCGGAAGTCGAGCCGGTTAGTTCCTTCACGCGCCCGGCGACTTCGAGGATGGAGACCTCTTCGTTCGAGCCGATGTTGAAGACCTGCCCGACGGCCTCCGGCGTGTCCATCAACTTCATCAGCGCGCCCACCACGTCGCCGACGTAGCCGAAGCAGCGCGTCTGTTTGCCGTTGCCGTAGACCGTGATCGGGCGACCCGCGAGCGCTTGCCTGACGAACGTCGGGATGACCATGCCGTACTGCCCGGTCTGCCTCGGCCCCACGGTGTTGAAGAGGCGCACGACGACCGTCGGCAGTTTCTTCTCGCGCCAGTAGGCGAGCGCGAGAAACTCGTCAATCGCCTTCGAGCAGGCGTAACTCCAACGCCCCTTCGTCGTCGCGCCCATCACGAGGTTGCCGTCTTCGCGGAAAGGAACTTCCGTCGAGAGGCCGTAGACTTCCGAGGTCGAGGCGACGAGCACCTTCTTCTTCTTCTTGTTGGCGAGGCTCAGGATCACTTCCGTCCCGCGCACGTTCGTCTCGATGGTGCGCACCGGGCTTTCGACGATGAGCTTCACGCCGACGGCCGCCGCCAGATGAAAGATCACGTCGCACTGGTCGACCAGTTCGGCACAGACGGGCACGTTGTGCACGCTGTCAATCGTGTAATGGAAACGCGGGTGCGTCTTTAAGTGCGCGATGTTCTCGAAGCTACCCGTCGAGAGATCGTCGATCACGTAAATCTCGTCGCCGCGTTCCAGATAAGCGTCCGAGAGATGCGACCCGATGAAGCCCGCCCCGCCCGTTATTAAAACTCGCAAATGTCAGTCTCCTTTTCCACGTGCCGGTTCAATCCCCGGCACGCTCCCCTGCTGCTTCGTCGCCCCTGCCGCTGCCGCGACGCTGTTGTGCGCCGCTCCCTGCACGCGCCGGGGCGACATCAGTTCCTCGTAAAGATTCAGCACGTCCGCCACCAGACGCTCCTTCGAATAATGCTCCGCCACGAACGCGCGCCCGCGCTCGCCCAGAGCGCGCCGCAACTCTTCGCCCGAGACGACGAGCCGCAAGGCTTCGCAAAACGCCTCCGCGTCGCCCGTCCGCACGCGCACGCCGCGCTCGCAGACGGCGTAAGCGAGATCATTGGTTGCGGCCGTCGCGGCGGCGGCGGCGGCGGCGGCGGCCTCGCGGTTCGTCGCCGCCGCGCTGCCCCTCCTGCGCGCCGCCCCGTTCTCGACCGGACGACCGACGAGATCGACGACGCCGCCGACGGCCGTCGCCATGACGGGGCGCGCGTTCGCCATCGCTTCGATGAGCGTCAGCGGCGTGCCCTCGTTCAGAGAGGTCAGCGCAACGATGTCGAGCGCGGGATAAAAGTTTTCGGGGTCGGAGCGCGTGCCCGTGAAGGTGATGCGCTCCGCGATGCCGAGCGCGTGCGCCTGCGCTTCGAGTTCGCCGCGCAGATGCCCGTCTCCGATGACGACGAAGCGCACGCGCCGCGCCGCCGCGCCTTCCGCCGCGCCGCCGCCCGCCGGTCGCGTTAAAAAAGTGTGCGCGGCTTCGATGAACAATTTGTGATTCTTAATCTCCGTCAGACGCCCGACGATGCCGACGAGCAACTCGTCCGCGCCCGCCCCCAACCCGGCTCGCGCCGCCGTGCGCCGTTCGCGCCAACCGGCGAACGTCTCCAAGTCCAGGCCGAGCGGGATCACTTTGAACTGCCCCGCGCGCCCCACGCCGAACTGTTCGTGAATCTCCCGGAACTGCTGTTGGCTGATCACCACGATCCTGTCGGTCGCCGCGAGCGCGAGGGCGCGTTCGATGGTCAGGAAAAACAGCGTCTTCAAACGCCCGTAATAACTGTGGAAGATGTGGCCGTGGTACGTATGCACGAAGCGGCACGCGCGCGGGCGGCCGACGAGCGCGGATGGCGTCAGCCAGCGGTAGAGCAGCCCCGCGACGCGGCCGACCGTCCCGGCCTTCGCCGTGTGCGTGTGGACGATGTCCGGCCGCAGACGCCGGAACAGGCGATAAAGTTTCCACGCGGCAACCGCGTCTTTCGGCGACACCTCGCGGGTCATCTCCGGCAAGATGACGGGCACGACGCCCAGCCCGGCCGCGAAATAACTCATGTCGTCTTCGCCCGGCGGCACAGTCCCGGCGACGAGTTCCGACTCGATCCCGGCGCGGCGCGTTGCAGCCGTCAGCCACGCCACGTGCTTCGCCGGGCCGCCCACGTTCAAACGTGCGATGATGCGAACAACTTTCATCAACAGTGAGCAGTGAGCAGTGAGCAGTGAGCAGTAGGAAAACAGTTTTTACTGCTTACTGCTCACTGCTTACTGCTCACTCTTTCAGTCTTCCATCCGGTAAATCGTCGCCGGGTCGTCTTCGTGCCTGATCTCGTCGATCTCTTCCCGTTTGCCTTCGCCCATGTAGAGGCGGTTGGGGCAGTTGATGACGATCCCGGCCGCGCTCCCGACGTTGCGGTAGGCGTGGACGACGCCTTTCGGCACGAGCACGGCCTTCGGGTTGTCCGCGCCCACGTAGAGCGTCATCACGTGGTTGTAAGTTTCCGAATCCCGCCGGTTGTCCCAGAGCCGCAGCTTGAAATTCGAGGGGCCGATGAAGACGAAATAATCGGCCTGATCGACGTGCTCGTGCGGCCCGCGCTGCACGCCCGGCTCGGTCGAGGAGAGGTAGCACATCGCCGGGAAATACTCGGCCTCCAACTCGTCGTGACGGAACAACTCCGCGAGCCAGCCGCGTTCGTCCACGAACTTGCGCACGTCGCGCACCACGACATCGCGTATCTGCCCGCGCTTGAATTGCGCGGCCGCCGGTTCGCGCTCAGGCATGATTTGCATTGACAGACTCCATTTTGTTAGCGCCCGTCTCGGCGACGAGGCGACTGGCGTGCAGCAGGCTCTCGAACGTGCCCGCGTCAGTCCACCAGCCTTTGAGTTCGTTCCAGGTCATCTCGCCCCGCTCGATGTAGGCGTTGTTCACGTCCGTGATCTCCAACTCGCCGCGCTTTGAGGGCTTGAGCGTCTTGATGATCTCGAACACCTCCGCGTCGTACATGTAGACGCCGATGACGGCGTAGTCCGACTTCGGCTCGCGCGGCTTCTCCTCGACGCGCACGACGCGCGAGTCTTCGAATTCGGGGACGCCGAAACGCTGCGGGTCGGCGACTTGCTTGAGGAGTATCTTCGCGCCGCCGCCCTGATGCCGGTAGGCGCGTACGGCCTGACAGATGTTGCCCTCGATGATGTTGTCGCCCAGCACGATGCAGACGGGCGCGCCGTCGGCGAAGTCCTCGCACAGCGAGAGCGCCGCCGCGATGCCGCCCTCGCCCTCCTGATACGTGTAGTTGAGGTGCTTGAGGCCGAACGCCTTCCCGTTCTTCAACAGCTTGAGAAAATCCCCGGCCGAGTTGCCGCCCGTCACGATCATGATGTCCCTGATCCCGGCGTTGACTAGAGTCTGAATCGGGTAATAGACCATCGGCTGATTGTAGACCGGCAGCAAGTGCTTATTCGTCACGGCCGTCAGCGGCATCAGGCGCGACCCCAACCCGCCGGCCAATACAACACCTTTCATTCAATCCTCCAAAAGACGTAAATCGTGAATCGTAAATAGTTATTCAATCCTGTGTTGAAGATGATGGCACAGCCCGGTGATCATACGATTCACGATTCACTAATCTATAAATCTTTGAAACCATAACTCAAGCATCAAGAGCGTCCAGAGTTGATGCGCGTAGTCTCGCTCGCCGCGCGTGTGGAGTTCGACCATGCGCGCGACGGATTCGGGTTTGAAGAAGCCGCGCCCGAGGGCTTTCTCCGAGAGCAGTGTCTCGCGCAGGAACGGTTGCATTTGGCCGCGCAGCCAGTGGTTGATGGGCACGCCGAAGCCCATCTTGCGCCGCTGCAAATTCTCGGCGGGGAGCAGTTTTGCGAGCACGCGCTTCAAGAGGTATTTCGTCGTCAGCCCGCGCAGTTTCATGTTCTCCGGCAGGCTCGCGGCAAACTCTATGACGTGGTGGTCGAGAAACGGGGAACGCGCTTCGAGCGAGACGGCCATCGAAGCGATATCAACTTTGACGAGCAGGTCGTTCGGCAAATAAGTCATCGTGTCGGCCAAAAGCGAGGCGTCAACCAACCCCGACCCGTTCGCGTGCGCGAACCACGGCGCGACGAAGTTCGCGGCGTCGCGCCCGCGCATCTCGCGCTGGAAATCCGTCGTGTAGAGATCGTCTTTCGCCGCCGTGTCGAGCACGCTGATCCAGCGCATATAGCGCTCGACGGTCGGGAGCGAGGCGGCGTCGAGAAAGCGTTTGAGGTCGCGCGCGCGACTGCGGCGCGTCTCCGAAGTCGGCACGAGCGAGACGGCATTTTTAATCAAACCCTCGCGCAGGAAGCCGGGCACGCCGCGGTATTTTCCGGCGATCTTCATCGCGGCGTAGCGTTCGTAACCGGCGAAGCACTCGTCGCCGCCGTCGCCGTTCAGAGCGACGGTGACGTGGCGACGCGTCTCGCGCGAAACGTAGTAAGTCGGGATCGCGCTCGAATCCGCGTAAGGCTCGCCGTAGTGTTCGACGAGCGTCGGCAGGACTTCCATCGCGTCGGGTCTGACGATGAACTCGTGGTGCTCCGCGCCGACGTGTTCGGCGACGCGGCGCGCGTGGTGGAGTTCGCTGAAATCCTGCTCCTCGAAGCCGATGGAAAAGGTTTTGACCGGAGTAGACGACACTTCGCTCATCAACGCGACGACCGCCGACGAATCCACGCCGCCCGACAGGAACGCGCCGAGCGGGACTTCCGACATCAGGCGCACGCGCACCGCCTCGCGCAAAATCTCGATGGCGCGCTCGCCCGCCTCTTCCTCGCTCAACTTGAGTTTCGTGGAAAAGTCGGGCTGCCAGTAACGCTCGATACGCACCTCGCCGTCGGCGGGCGTGTAGCGCAAAGAGTGGCCGGGTTCGAGTTTGCGGATGTCGCGGTAGGCCGTCAGCGGCGCGGGCACGCACATGAAGGTGAGGTAATGATGGATGGCCTCGCGGTTGATCTCGCGGCTGATGTCCGGGTGCCGGAGCAGCGCGACGAACTCCGAGCCGAAGACGATTTTGTCCGCGAGCCGCGCGTAGAGCAGAGGCTTTTTGCCGACGCGGTCGCGCGCGAGAAACAACTCCTGCCGGCCCTCGTCCCAGATGGCGAAGGCGAACATGCCGCGCAAGTGCCGGGGGCAGTCCGCGCCGTACTCGTCGTAGGCGTGGAGGACGACTTCGGTGTCACAGTCGGTGTGAAACGTGTGGCCGCGCCTGACGAGTTCGGCGCGCACGTCTTTATAGTTGTAGATTTCGCCGTTGAAGACGATCCACATCGTGCGGTCGTCGTTGTGCATCGGCTGCTGGCCGCTCTTGAGGTCGATGATGGCGAGACGGCGCATGGCGAGGCCGACCCACTCCTTGAGATACGCGCCCTCTTCGTCCGGCCCGCGATGCCGGATCGCCTCATTCATGCGCGCCAGCACGTCGTGCTCGACGGCTCGCCCGTGGCGGTTGACGATACCTACAATGCCGCACATATTTAGGCCCTCTTCACCATGTTCGCCGCCTGCTGGGGGCGGCGGCCACCCACCACCATCCCGCGCGCCGTCATAGCCTGCCGCTGTCGTTCTTCCCGGCGCTCCTTGAGCAGGACGTAGCCCACCGCCACGAAGATGAAGTAGAAGACCAGCAACTGCGACCGCTGCCGGTACGCCGTCCCCACGTTCCCCTGAAAGATCGAGTAGGCCAGCGTCAACATCGTGGTGAACAACAGAATCGGCAATGACTGCCGCAGCCGGTACTTCAACGTGAACCCCAGCCCCAAGACCAGCAGCGGGAAGCACCCCCACCACACCAGCATCTCGGGTAGCGTAAGGCTCTGGCGCAAGTTCGCCAACTGCCAGGGAAAGGGGGCGAACAACAGATAGACGATGCCGAGCGGGATGGCGCTCAACGCACCTCTCGTCGTCGAAACATCGACCTCTTGCCCAAAACCCGAATCGGCGCTCTTCGCCAGATCGAGACGACTGCGGTTGACGGCTTCAAGATTTCCGAAAGTCTCAAACTGCACGCTGGCCGTGCGCAGCACGCCGATATAAGTCAGCGCCAACCCGATACTAATAACGACGATAAATCTGCGCGCGATGCTCGCCGTGCTCCCCTGTCGCATGCCGATGATAAATGCGCTCCCGACCGTGACCGTGACCATGTAGAAAATATAAAACCTCAAACTGAGCAGTCCGAGCATTGCGCCGAGCAGTACCAGTAGGTACTTCGTGCTGAAGCGTTCGCCGAGTTTGAGCGTCGCCAGCATGGCTAAGGCCAGCAGAAACACGATTGGCGCGTCCTTCAAACCCTGCGACGACCACAGCACCAGCGACGGATAGAACGCCACACACATTGCCGCCATCCGCGCAACCTTCCGGTTATTGAAAAGGTGTTCCGCGCTCAGATACATCAACGGCACGGTGGCCGCACCGAACACAGCATTGGCATATTGCACGGCCAACATATTGCGCCCGATCACCGTGTAGATTCCCGCGACAAAGTAAGGCATGCCCCAGAACCCACCGGGATTTTCCAGAAAGAGCGCGGTCTCGCTGGCATTGCCCTGCCAGATTTGCGTCAGCAAATACCCCTGCTGGTCATATGTGATCGCGTCGCCGCCAAAAAAGTCCTGCAATCTGAACATGAAAATGGCGGTTCCGACCAGCACGCGCAAAAGCAGGCTGACCATGAAGAGATGAAACAAAATCTCTCTGTTGGCGCCCACATTTTTAATAAAGAGCATTGCCACCAGCGCAAAGACAGTGCCGGCAAGTACGGCCGGGCCGCCGTGTACGGGCACGACAAATGGGATCGCGACGAACATCGCTAACAAGGTGGTGGCAATAAAACCGTTCATGCTAAATACGACAGTCTGTTAAATACCGGCTTTCGATCCGGCTTCGAGAACACTTCTCGTTGCCGGAGGAGAGAGAAATATCGAGGTGAGTTTCGCCATGCGTCCTGCGTCAGGTAAGAAAAGCGTCTCAGCTTCCGGCTTTCCGCGACTCCCCGCGTCCGTCGCTCTCAACATTGATCCCTAACTTGATTTGCTTACCCGGACTGTGGCGCGCCAACCACCCGGCCGGTGATTGATCGAGTTGCGGCCTCGGGCAGACGCCGCGCTCGTCATGCGTGCCGAGAGTTCCGGCCCTCCCGGCGGAGCGGCTCGGTGAAATCCGTTAACCAATCTCAAAAGCCCAACTTCTTCGTCAGGCTGGCGGCAACTTCTTCCAGTTCCCGCTCTTTATTCCGCTTCCACTTCTTGTAAACACGGTCTGCCTCTGCTACTTCCAAGAGCCGTTTTTTAGTGGCGGCCACCTGCCGCTGTCGTTCTTCCCGGCGCTCCTTGAGCAGGACGTAGCCCACCGCCACGAAGATGAAGTAGAAGACCAGCAACTGCGACCGCTGCCGATAAGCCGTCCCCACGTTCCCCTGAAAGATCGAGTAGGCCAGCGTCAACATCGTGGTGAACAACAGAATCGGCAACGACTGCCGCAGCCGGTACTTCAACGTGAACCCCAGCCCCAAGACCAGCAGCGGGAAGCACCCCCACCACACCAGCATCTCGGGCAGCGTGAGGCTCTGGCGCAAGTTCGCCAACTGCCAGGGAAAGGGGGCGAACAACAGATAGACGATGCCGAGCGGGATGGCGCTCAACGCACCTCTCGTCGTCGAAACGTCCACCTCCTTGCCGAAGCTCGATTGCGCCGATAGAACGAGGTCGCCCCGACTGCGGTTGACGGCTTCAAGATTTCCGAAAGTGGAAAGTTGGGCGCCCGCCGTGCGCAGCACGCCGAGGTAAGTCATCGCCAGCCCCATCGCGGTCAGTATTAGAATCTGCCTAGCCAGATTGCTTCCCGTAACCTTCTTCATCCCGACGACGAAAGACCCGCCGATTGCCGCCGCGATCATATAAAAGATATAGAAACGCAAACTCAGCACGGCCAGCATCGCGCCGGTCAAGACGACCAAATACTTGGCGCTGAAGCGTTCGCCGAGTTTGAGCGTCGCCAGCATGGCTAAGGCCAGCAGAAACACGATTGGCGCGTCCTTCAAACCCTGCGACGACCACAGCACCAGCGACGGATACAACGCCACCAGCCATGCGGTATAACGTGCCACGCGCTGGTTCTGGAAAATATGCTGGGCGCAAAGAAAAATAACGACCGTCGTTCCCGCTCCGCAGACGGCATTAAAGAATTGCACGGCCAGCATATTGCGTCCGACGATGGCGTAAATGCCCGCGATGAGATAGGGCATGCCCCACACGACGACATTGTTCTCATCAACCACCTGCGCCCCGCGCCCCTGCCAGTAGCGCAGCAGTTCAAAACCTTGCTGGTCATAGGCGAGCGCATCGCCCCCGAAGAACTCCTGGAGATCGTAAACAAAGATCAAGGTGCCGACCAGCATCCTGATGAGCAGGCCGATCACGAACAACTGCAACAAGAATCGTCGGTGGCTCTCAACCCGTTGAATTAACTGGCCGGACGCCAGCGACAGGAGAATGCAAAAAACCAACGCCGCCGGGCCGTGCTGCGGGCTGGAGACGACGACAAGGCCTCCCACAAGTAAAACTAAAATGGCGAGAACAGCATTCATAGATCAGAGACGACAACCGGCGGCAGGTTCAATCTCTCCGGGTAGAGAAGCGCACCGCCCGGCAGCCAGGCTCTCAGGAGCGCAAGACCAGAAGGTTCTCCAGAACCAATCCGTCGAAGTTTGCGCCCTTAAACGTATTGATCGCGTCCTGAGGACTGCACACGATAGGTTCTTGAATGTTGAAAGAAGTGTTCAGCAACATGGGGACGCCGGTAAGTCGTGCGAACTCGTCGATCAGTTGCCAGTAGCGCGGGTTGGTGGCGCGGCTGACCGTCTGCGGGCGCGCCGTGCCGTCCACATGCACGACCGAAGGAATGCGCTTTTGCTGTTCTTCGAGGACGTGCAAGACCGTGATCATAAACGGATCATGGTGTGGCCGGCCGAACATCTCTGCGCTGACCTCCTCTTTCATCGAGGGGGCGAGCGGGCGAAACCATTCACGGAGTTTCACTTTTCTGTTGAGCAATTCGCGCATGTCCTCGCGGCGCGGGTCGGCGATAAAGCTGCGATTGCCGAGCGCGCGCGGGCCGAATTCCATCCGCCCTTGAAACCACCCGAAGATCGCGCCGTCGGCGATCATGCGGGCCACGCGCGGCAGCAGTTCCTCGTCCGCCAGTCGCTCGAATTTCAAATTGGCGGCGTTGAGCGCGGCCGCACACTCTTCCGTGCTGAAAGAGGGGCCATAGTAAGCATGCTTCATCTGAAACTTGCGCGGCTGTTTCAGGCGCATGTGATGCACCATCAAGGCCGCGCCGAGCGAGCACCCGGCGTCGCCCGCCGCCGGTTGGACGAAATAGTTTTTGAAGGGCGACTCGGTCATGATCCTGCCGTTCATCACCGAGTTGAAAGCGACGCCGCCCGCCATACACAGATTTTCTTCATTCGTCATCTGGTGGATTCCGCGCACCAGATGCAGCGCCGTGTCTTCCAGCACCTTTTGCGCGCTGGCGGCAATATCCCAGTGTCTCTGTGTCAGTTCCTCATCGGGCTGGCGGGGCGGCCCGAGCGATTTGCGTATCTCCTCGCCGAATTGATAATGCTTGGCAAGGTGATGATCAAGCACGCGAATATTCAGGTGAAAATCGTTGTTGCCGTTGATCGACAACACCTGATTGGCGAAGAAGTCGTAATAGACCGGCTTACCGTAGGCGGCCAACCCCATCACTTTCCACTCGTCCCCGCCGAACATATCGAAGCCGATGAAATTCGTCACGGCGGAATAAAACTGCCCGAGCGAATGCGGCAGCTTGATGCGCTTCAGCACCCGCAGATTGTTCTCCTCGCCCTGCGAAAAGAGGGTGGTGGTGTCCTCGCCGGTTCCATCCCAGGTGATGATGGCCGAGCGCGCAAAACCGGAGACGAAGAACGCGCTCGCCGCATGACACTGATGATGCTCTAAAAAGTGGAAGCGAAACTTGCTCGGCCCGAAATGCTTGCGGATGCGTTGCGGGTGCTTGAACATTCCCAGATAGCTGTCGCCCACCTGCGCGACGCCGCGATCAACCCGCGCCTTGAACATGTCCCGGGAAATGAGCGCCGATTTCAAGGCCTGGATGGCCTTGTGACGTAACACCCACGGCTTCCAGTAAAGCCCGACGTGCGCCACTTCGCCGATCTTAATATCGGCTTCATCGAGGCAATACTGCATCGCGTGATAGGGAAATCCGCTATAGTGTTTTTTTCTTGTAAAGCGTTCTTCTTCGGCCGCCGCGACGATCTCGCCGTCACGCAGGAGCGTGGCGGCGGAATCACCGAGCGTCGTCAGTCCTAATATATACATATCATTTATCTAACCCCGTCCGTCCCATCCGAATGATCCGCGCAGGCCAAACACCAGCGCGTCGCCATCGCCTCCGTTAACATCACGTTCTAAACAAATGCCGCCGGGGTAAATTCGACTACATTAAGACAAGATTTCCACCGCAGTCTTCATCACTAAAAAATTTTAGGCATGAGATTATTGATTGGGAAAGTTCGCTTGTCGAATTGGTGAAGTTACCAGAATTCCCCGTCAAAGTACAAACGCACCCCTCCCCGCCGACGCTCGCGGCTTCCGGCATTTGCAGGCCGGCGCGATAGAACGCCGTTACGTGCGCAGGGCGGCGCGCAAGGCGGCGTTTAATTTGTCGGCCTGCGCCGCAACGGTGTAATGCTCCAAAGCGTAGCGCCGTCCGGCCAGTCCCATCCTCTGCCGCAACGCCGCATCCGACAATAAACGTTCTAAACTCGCCGCCCATTCATCCTGCGAGGTGGCGGCTAGATGCGTGTTCCCCGCCTGCCCGATCTCGGCGCACTCCCCCACCGGAGTCACCACGAAAGGCACGCCCACCGACATATACTGGATCGCCTTGAAGCCTGACTTCCCGGTCGCCCAGTCGTCGGCGACAATCGGGTAGAGGCCAATATCGAGCGATTGAAAATCAGTCACCTCGCGCGCCAGATTCCAAGTTAAATTCTCAACTTCGACACCCGGCACATTGATATGTTCCCGTCCCGACCCGACCACCTTGAGGCGAAAGCGATGCGCGCGCGCGAGTTGCTGCAAAGCCGGAAAGATAGATTCGAGATAAGGATACGTGGAATGCGTCCCGATCCAGCCGAGCACCGGCACACCATCGGCCGCGCCGGCCGGCTTCGGGTGAAAGGTGTCCGTATCGACTACCGTGGGGATGATCACGGCGCGCACGCCCTTGCCCTCCACGTATCTGGCGATGGAGCGATTGCCGCAGGTGACGATCTTCGCCCAACCGATCAGATCGTCGGTCTTGCTGAACCACTTCACCGCGCTGCCCAAACGCCCGTAGGTCGGGCTCAGATACCGCACGTAGGTCGCATCGTCCAAATCGAGCACCATCGGACAGCGGCCGACCTTCGTGATCAGCCATTCGATGAGCGGCGGCCCGATCATCATCGCCTCGCGCTGCACGAGCAGCACGTCCGCCCCGCGCGCCTCCCGCAGATCATTCAACCGGCGAACCGCCGAGCGCAGTAAACCGCCCACCGTGCGCGGCCACTCCTGACGCCGGTATAACGACGCGAACAATTGTGAATCGACAAACGGGTGGATCGTCAGCGTGATCCCGCGCTCGGCCAGCGGCGCGATGAATTGATGCAGGCGATAACGCGTCGCCGCCGCTTCAACCGGGTATGAGGCGAGAGCTAAAACTTTCATTTGACCTTCGATGTGAAAAATAGTCGCTCTCTTACCTTGAGAGGAAGAAATTATAGTGTGATATTAGAGGTTGGCAACTCGTAAGGCCGACGCGTTATCTGATTAAGTGGGCTCGCCCCCGTGCGCAGAGACATAATACGCGCCCGCGCGCAGAGACATAATATTAGACTGGAGCACCCGATGAATATTCCACAACACTTGATCTTGCTGCCATTACTGCTGGCGAGCCTGTCGGGATTATCTTTTCCGGCCAACTACAAACTACAGCGAACGCGCGGCGCGGCGACCGCCGCCAACGTGTGCGTCGTTAATAACACCGGCGGCGCTGACCTCGGCGCAAAAGTCAATGCCTGTAATGCCCGTCTGGGAAACGGCATGGGGGAGATACGAGTCTCGGGCGGGGGCATGATCGCCACACAAATACGACTCTCGGACAATCGCGTTCTTAGATTTTCACCCGGCGTTTACGAGAACAGTTGCACGCAAACAGCAATCATCTTAGGGAACAACAACACCGTCGCCGGAGCGGGACACAACGTCGTCATCAAAGAGTCGTCGTACATTCTGAAGGCCGATTCGGTAACGACGCCGCTGGCGTGGACGGTGATTCAGACCAAGACGGACTACGCCGAAGGCAAAGCCGGTGTCACGTCCAACGTCCGCATCACCTCTCTCAAGATTCAGGGGCACAGTTCCGGGACTGTGCATAGTACGCCGCAGACCATCGCGCTCGGTAATTGCCACGATTGTATCATCGAAGATGTCTGGCTCAACGAAACGAGAACCATCGGCATGCAGGCCGGAGGCTCAAGCGCGTCCGGCAACTTTGCCCAGAACGTGACGTTCAGGAAGAATCTGTTCAAGGGCGTCGGCTCGCAAAACATTGCGGTAGCGAACGCGCAGAACGTCCTGATCGAAGAGAACCGGATCATCACGAGCGGCAGATCAAATAAAGTGTCGACTCAGGTGATCGACATCGAACCCAATGCTCCGAGCGACCGCGTCAACAATATCCAGATTCTACGCAATCAAATCGATGTCCGTGACAGCGTCATCACTTCCAATAACGGAATCACCTTCCAGAACACGGTCGGGGCGCAACAGACGATGCCCAGCAGGATCAGCGGCAACACGGTGATCGGCGGGCATCACTCCCAGATGTCATGGATGCCCGTCGGCATCTCGCTCGCCGGCAAGACGAGCGACATCGAAATCTCTCACAACACCGTTCAGGGTACGAGCGGGCCGGCCTTTGTGTTCTACCACAGCGGGGGCGGGCATACACGGCCGAAGGTGATGAATAACCGGATCATCAACAGCGGGGTCGGGGGCGGCAGCAGTTATGCGTTTGAAGTGGGCGACACCGTCGGCGGAGTGTTTACGGATAATGAGATCACGCACGATACAGCTGTCGGCGGCAACGGGCAGTTGGTAGAATTCGGCAACTCGGCGAACATCTACCGCAACAATCGCTATCAGGGTAACACCTTCGCGGGATTCACCCTCAAACCCAAAAGCCGGCAGTACGGCACGGTGGGCAACGGCGTCAAGACGCATCCGGATCGCTAGCCGGGGTCGGAACGCCCCTCGCTCCCGAGTTTTTTACTTCTCCGCCCAAATCTTCAGCGAGTCGCCGATGCGCCCCAGATTCAGCAAGTTGTTGAGAACGGACTTCAACAACCGGCGCGACGGGCTAGCCATTAACGCCTCGTTCAGTTGATAAGACGACTCGACCCGCGCGTTGCTCTGCTCGCCGCCCGCACCCTGCGGCGTCGTTCCGCGCCACGCTTGCAACAACTCGTAAGGGTTGACGCCTTCGGTCGCCACCCGCACCCGCCGGAAACCGGCGCGCGCCAGCATCTTTCTGATGCCGCCGACGCTGAATAACTGTAAATGCTCCGGCGGGCTGACCGCGCTCCAATTCAGTTTCAACAGATGTGCGGACATGCCGCGCCCGTGCGGCGTCGTAGCCCAGAGCAGTCCGCCCGGCCTGAGCACGCGCGCGATCTCATTCAAGACCGGCTGCGGGTCGGGCACATGCTCCAACACCTCGCTGGCCGTCACCACATCGAAATAAGCGTCGGGGTATTGTGCCTCGGCCAGCGTGCCGCAGAAGACATCAAAACCCGCCCCCCGCACATGCTCGCACGCGCTTTGCGACACTTCTATCCCGCGCGCCTCCCAGCCTGCGCGCCGCGCCGCTTCGAGCAACGTCCCCGCGCCAAAACCCACATCCAGCAGTCGCCCGTTCTGACGGTAAGGGGCAAGCTGCGCGATAATCTGATCGAGCCGCTCGTTGATAAAGGCGGGCACGGACAGGTTTTGGTCACAGTAATAACTGTCGTAGTCCTCCGCCGCCGCCGCCTCCGGCAGGTGCGACGTGTAGAGCGTGCGGCAACGCGAACAAGAAATCACGTTGAAGCCGGACTTCAACCCACGATGAACGGGCACGTCAGACTCACAGGCCGGACAGGGGCGCGCGCCGGCCGCGCTCTTGCTTTCAACATCATCCATGAATTCACCACGAGGACAAAAACCGAAATTGACATTTCTATTAATAGCAACCGCGGGGCGCAGAGTCCGACGGACGGCCTGCTGTCCGGGTGACACCTAAGCCGCCGTCGACTGCCCCGCGCGCGCTTCACTGAGGCGGCGATAGACATTGTAATAGCGCGCCCCGCCCACGGATGCCAGATCGAAGTTTCGCTGCGCCGCGGCAACGCAACGAGACCGCACCTCCGGTTCGCCGACGAGCCGCAACGCCTCCTCGGCCGCCGCCGCGTATGAGGTTTCATCAAAGGTCTTGAGCACCACGCCTACACGCTCGCGCGCCAGCAGTGCATCGACATCGCCGATGTCGGCGTTGCAGACCACGGGCACGCCCGCTGCCAGATACTCCGCTATTTTCGTCGGCGAGGAAGCAATCTGCGCAAAAGTAGCCTTGCGGAAAGAGAGTCCCAGGCGGGCGCGCCGCAAATACACAGGGACTTCCGCCGGCGAGACTTTGTCCACCCAGAAGTCATCCGGGCTCAATCCCGCCTGCCGGAGCCGCGACGCAACCTCAGCGGGCGGGGCTCCGGTCAGGATACGCAGGAACGCGTCGGGTCGTCGCGCCCGGACGGCGAGGAAAAACTGCGCCATCTCCCGCAACAGATAGAGACCCGTCACGGAACCCGCGTATATCACCTCAAAGCGCCCGCCCCCCGCGCTCTGCTCCGGCGCTTTATTGAATCGTGAGAGGTCGACGCAACACGGGATCACCTCGATCTGTTCCGCACTCTTGAGGCGATTCGCGACCAACCAATCACGCATCCGCTCGGTCAGCACCACCACTTGAGACGCCTCGCGCAGGCTCAACCGCTCGACCCACTTGAAAGCGCGAAACTGAGTTGAGCCCGGCGACCACACGCCGGCGTCAACATACTCCTCGGCAATCAAGCCACGCACATCGAAAATCAACTGGCATCGAGTCCAACGCCGGCTGAGCATGCCCATTAAGGTGGGCAACGGGCCGCGGCCGTGAATCACGTCGAGATGTTCCGACCGCGCCAGGCGAAATGTCTTCCACGCGCCCGCCAAAATATCGTAAAGCGTCGCGGGCAGCGACGGCCATTTGTGGTAAGGCAGGCAGAACCACTGAATACCGTCGGCCGACAGGTGCGCCCGCTGTCCGGCTAATTCTTCCTCCGACCAGGCGCTATGCAACCGGGGCTCGAAGGTTAGTAGATGGACGCGTATTCCGGCTTTGGACAGTTGGCGCAGGTAGGGCAAGACCTGCGTCTGCACTAAAGGTTCTCGCAGCCCGAAATAGCAAAGGTAGAGAGTGCGAAGCGGCAGGGGAGACTGCTGTGTAATTGAACTTTCTTTGGACAATGGATTCCGCCCTTGCTCAGCCGAGATTAAAGTTGCGCCCGTCTTTTCCGTCTTAACGATATATTGTCGGGCGTTTGAGAAGCATTTACGCCGTCTCTCCCTAGCCTCAGTCGAGCGGGCTGTTTCCGCTCGGGCGCAGCTCGTTGACCGGGCGGGCGCGATCATGCAGCAACCATTGCCAGAGCCCGTACAAGGTCGCCGTATCAATTACCACACTGATCCACGCAACCGTTAGCGCCCGGCGCGGGTTGAGCAACTCCGGCCACAGCCGTTCAGGAGCCCGGACGCGGTAGTAGCCCCAAATTCGCTTCCCCGCCCTGAGCAACAAGATCGCGGGCGGCAGCAGCAACAGCGGCCGGACAAAGAATCCGCCCACAAGCAGAACTAAAATGATCAGGTAGAGGCGGGTCACGTTGAATTGCCATTCACGGCCAAGCCCGGCTCTCATGTTATGGCGCGAGTAGAGGCTAAAGCGCCGGAACGTGCGCGCGAGTGTGGGGCGCAACTCCCAAACCACGAGCGCGTCGTCGCAGTTTGCGGCTTTGACACCCGCCGCTTTCAGGCTGCGAAAAAAGAGCAGGTCTTCACCCGAACGCAGGTCTTCGCGAAACCCGCCGGCTGCCGCCCACGCCGAGCGGCGCAGGAGGCAGGAGGCGATGAATTGTGTCAAGCGGCCGCCCGGCACATAACTGATCGCCGCGCACTCCGTGAAATAAGTGTCCGTCAGCGGCTCGGCCGCGCCGTAAATAATTTCCGCCCGAGGTTCGCGACGCGCCGTCGCGACCAGATGCTCAAGCCAATCGGGTCGCGGGTGAATGCCGCCGTCAATGCTCGCGATCCACTCGTGCGTGGCTCGCGCAATCGCCAGATTTCTTCCCCGCCCGGGCAGCGCGTGGTCGGTTTCGATCAGCACAATGGGGATCGGGCATGAAGCCTGATGCTCTCGAATGATCTCTTTCGTGCGGTCGTCGGAGCCTCCGTCAGTGATGACGATTTCCGCCGGCCGGTGAGTTTGCCCTAACACCCCTCGCAGGAGTTGGGCGATGCTGGCCTCTTCGTTCTTGACCGGGACGATCACGCTGATTCGATCCAACGACGCCGGCCGCACCTTAACGCTGCTCATACCGCTACCTTAAAACAGACCGAACCGGAGAACAAAGTGGCCGCAGGCATTTTAAAAATGAGTTGCCGGCACTGCGTGTGGGTAAGACACTCTTGCCCCGAGAACCAAATTCCCCGCCTCGGGGAACACTACAGCAGTTTGCAAATGGATGCGACTCGTCTGTGATTATGGTAGGGGCCGGGCTTGTCCCTGCCCCTCCAATGATTCCTTCATCGCACTCAATGGCAAACCGCTATGATTTTCATGAATTGTATTCCGAACTGTCGGGGGGAATTTAAATCACATGTGGCAAAAGTCGGAAAGCCGGGCGGAATCGTAGCGGTTGATATCACCGTTGTCGCTTTGAGATCGATTGATTGCGGCGAATAGATGGTAATGAACCGGGAAGCACACCGTCCCCCATTCATCATGCTCTTACAACAGATGTATTGACGGCACAGATCACGCCGCAGTCATGGCCGTGCGACTCGAAGCGCTCTATGCGGAACGATCTCGATTCGAGAAAGCGGCACAGTTCTTTGCCCGTGCCGTTGATGTGCTGCCCCTCGTGATACTCGCCGACGATGCGCCGCACGCGGTCCAGCGTTTCGGGCGCACACCCTTGCAGAATTTCGTACTCGCTGCCCTCGCAATCAAGTTTCAGCAGATCGCACTGCTCGATACCATCCGTGTTCATCACGTCGTCGAAGCTGATGCACTCGACGGGGATGCCCGGCTGCGCCCCCGCGTCCCGTTCAAACAGCGAGTGCATGATCCAGTCTTCGGGATTAATCTGTAACTGCCGCACCCCGGTCTCGTCACAGACCGCCTTCTGCTCGACGCGCACGTTGGTTAAGCCGCTGGCGCTGATGTTTTGCCGTAGCCACTTAACGTTCTCCGGGAATGGCTCGTAGGAATGAACCGTCACGTCGGGCGCGCGCGTCGCCGCGTAGGTCGAGAAGACGCCGATGTTGGCTCCGATGTCGATGACGGTGTCGCCGCGTTCGATCTCGTAGCCCGGAGGACTGTAAATTTCCCGCAGCCACGTCTCCTGAAAAAGGAAGGCCAAATCAATTGTCTCGGGGCCGTCGAGCATGATGCCGTTGCGCATCCTGATATGGCGCAGCGGCCTGCGCCGCCACTCGGCCGCCAACGCCTCGCGCCAATTTGCCAGTTTCTCCACCAGCCACGCATCGCGCCGGCAACGCTCCGGGATGCGCCCCAATTTTGCTAACCTCTGTGAGACTTCATTCATTATCGAAGCACATTTTCCTCAGACGCCGCGCCCGGCGGCATCAGGCCGCCCGCCAGTAGGCCCCTTAGACATTACTCGAACGGCCCCGCAGATGAAATGCCGCCTTGAGTTTCTCCCGCACCGAGACCGGCCACAGGCTGGCTAAAATTCGCCTGTGCATGTCCGGGCTCAAGAGTTTGACGGGCGCGACGGCGAACGCGTGCAGGTAGTGCCTGAGCGCCTGTGAATTCTCCCCCATGCCGTAATGATTGTCCGCGATGCGCAGCAACCAGTTGGCGTGACTCTCCTTGCGCAGGGCCGGCGCAAAATCGCCGGAAGTCGCGATCATCTCTAAGTGCTTCCGCGCCACCCGAATCCCGCCGCGATAAATCCTCGCCGTCGGAGTGTTGCCGCCGTGAAGGCGATACCGCACGGTCGACGCATCCACGGATGCCAAGCGGCAGCCGAGCGCCAGCCGCAAACACAAATCATAATCTTCGCACGGTTCGGTCGCCGGGTCGAATAGCCCGACTTGCCGGAGGCAGGTTTGCCTCACGAGGTATGTTCCCGGAACCAAACAGAAACGCTCCCTGATCATCGACGCGTAAGCCGACCCGCCATCCCGCGCCGCGACCCGCTGTTTTAACACGTGAAGCTCTCTCATGTTCTCGTCAACCACCTGACACGAGCCCATGATCATGCCGAGCGAAGAATCGCCCCGTGCCGCCTCGTGTAATACCTTCAAGGCATCCGGGAGCAACAGGTCGTCCGAATCGAGGAAGAGTAAAAATTCCCCCTTCGCTTGCGCGATCCCTGTGTTGCGCGCCCTCGAACGCCCGGCGTTCGCCTGATGGAAGTAGCGGAACTTCGGCGCGTGCGCGAAACGTTCGAGCGTCGCCCGCGTGTCGTCCGTCGAGCCGTCGTCCACGACGATCACTTCGTGATCGGTGAACGTCTGCGCGAAGACGCTTTCGACGCTCTGCGCCACGTACTCGGCGCGGTTAAACGTCGGGATGATAACGCTGATATCGGGACTGGACATAACTCACACTATAAACCAGCGATTCCCGGCGAGCGCTTCTTCAGACTCTTCAACGTTCTCCTCATCGAAGGAAAAAGTCCGAAGCAGGGCCGACGGGCTTAAGGAATCGAGCCGGCGCGGCCAACACGGTTCTCCGGCGTGAATACGTTCATGCGAATCCACTTAGAAATCACGATGAAAGTCCCAGCGCCGCGTGCCGCGCGTCCCGTCACCGAGCACGTCGTGCTTATCCTTCCTCAGCGCGAGGTAGTTGCTGTTCAGTCCGGGCATCCCCAGATTTGCGTAAGGCTCGGCCAGCTTCGGGAGCCGCCCGCGTTTGAGGAACTTGTAGGTCGTGGCGGCGACGTGCATGGCCTTGCCTTTGGCGTTGAGCGTCGTAGGATCTCCGCCGACGACCGTGTAGGCGCGGTTGGTGATGACGTAACGGCAGAGTTTCCTGACGCTCGGGTAGTGGTAGTAGTTCACGTCGTCGAAGACGACGACACCCCCGACGCGCAGCATCAAGTCAATATAGAAGAAGTCGAGCATCACATAATCGAACGTGTGCCAGCCATCAATGAACGCGAAGTCGAGCTGCGTTCCCTCGCGCAGCAGGTCGGGCAGCGCGAAGTGAGACGGGGCGTTGCGAAAGTCAATCAAAGACTTGTAACCGGCCTCTTCCAGATTCTTGATCCCGATGCCCTGCCAGCCCTTGTCGGTTGACTCGCCGTCGCTGACGCCGTACTGGTTCGGGTCTATGACGATGTGCCGCTCCGCCCCGACGCTTTGCAGGGCTTCACAAAGGAAGAGGGCGGAGACGCCGAAGGCAAGCCCGATCTCAAGACTGACCTTCGGCTTCACGTCCGCGATGAGCATCTGCAAAAACCGGCCTTCGTCCGGCGATATGAAGCTGCTCAACGGGACGCTCTCGCCGCTCTCCGTCCGCACGGTTTTGCTCTCAAGGATTCGCTGAAGAACGGGGTTCATCTCGATTTAGTCACCTGCCATTGATTATTCCAACCCGCCGTGCGGGACAGCTCTTGCGCGCCTTCCGCTGCCCTCTCAGGTAGCCCCAACTGAAGGCGATGCTCATGAGATAATCCAACGCGGAAAAGGCAACATACTTCGACCAGCCCGGTTTCGTGCCGGGTTTTCGACTCTTGCCTCTCAACAAATGTGCGCCGAGCACGCTCGCGATGAGACCCTTACGAATGTCGCCCTTCCACTTGTATTCGGGTCTGATTGTGCCCAGAAGGTATGCCCCTTCACCGTAATTGCAGATTGTCTTCAAAAATATTTTAAGCGTCTGTTTGTGATGATGCAGCACTACGGCGGTGGGGGCGGCCTTCAGTTGGTAACCGAGGTCGTGCAACCTGCGGCCCAGCTCTGTGTCCTCCGCGCCAGGCTTGCGGAAGCGCTCATCGAACAGCCCCGCCGCGATGACTGCGTCGCGGCGGAAGCAGGCGTTGGCTGTCACCAGATACTGCACTTCTCCCTGGGCATCCCTGCCGGGGTCTAGCAACTGAATCGCATCCACGTAGACGCTGATCAGATTTTCATCCACACCCTTGATAGTGCCCCCCACTCCGGCGACGCGCGGGCTGTCGAAGCTCTCAATCAAACTGCTGAGCCATTTCGGTTCAGGCAGGCAGTCGCTGTCGGTCAGGGCGACGAACTCGCCCGTCGCCTCGCGGAGGCCGCGGTTGCGCGCCGAGGACGGCCCGCCGTTAGGCTGGCGCATGATGTTCAGCCGGTCGCCGAATCTTTGCAGAACCTCCACCGTATCATCGGTCGAGCCGTCATCAACCACGATGATCTCGCGCGGGGCGAGGGTCTGCTTTAAAAGGCACTCGATTGTCCCGCCGATTGTCGCGCTCCCGTTGTAGACCGGGATCACTACCGACACCCGCGGATAGTCTCTTGAATTAGCCAACCCTGCTCCCACTTTCATACTCCGGTTTGGTCGCGCCGCCAAGTCTTGAAGCGCGACGGGCCGCCCCCTTCAAATCGGCGACTGGTTGAGGCTCTGCAATTGCTCAACCGTGTCCACGGCGTACCATCTCTTCGGATACACGGACGAGAGCATTAACTGCTTCCTGACGATAAGCTGCTGCCAAACGTCATAAAAATTCTCTGCATCGCGCGTGATCATGTTGAGACGGCGCGGATTGAGAATCTGTATCCCGGAACAATAGATTTCGGCCTTCTTCAAGCGGCTGAGCTCCGTCACCACGTGGTTTTCGTGAAAGACGTAATCGCCTTCGAGGCCGGGGATCGGGCGCACCGGCACCAACATACAGGCCGGCTCGTTCAGAGCGTGATAATTTTCTTCCAGTAATTGAAAATCCAGATCGACCACATTATCGCACGTCAGCACATACACCGGCTCGTCGAGCGAACTCAGGAGCGTGTGGTAAATCCACCAGCAATTACTCTGGCCGTCGGTGTTGAAGACGGAGCACGCCCCGTGCTCGATGACGTGTTGCGCGAGCATCGCCCCTTTATAGCCGACCGTCACGTGAATGTGACTTATCCGGTCGGCGAGCCGCGAGATGCCGCGCGCGATCAAGGTCGAGCCGTTATAGGGAGCCATCGGCTTCGGGATGGTGTCGGTCAGCGGCATCATGCGCAGCCCCCTCCCGGCGGCCATGATGACGGCGTGTTGGATCGACGGCATTATCTGATGTTCTCCGGGGGAGGATTATTGATCATGTCCAGCAACTCCTGCTCCGAGAGGCGTTCTGCGTCCGCAGAGCAAAACGCCGCGGACGGGTGTTGTGGTGACGGCTGGTTGAAGTTGATGACGTAGTGCTTGACCCCGGCGAGATTGGTCTCCGAGGTGTAAGGCAGCTCAGGCTCCCCTAGCAGGTACTCGTGCGGCCGCTCGCCGGGGCGACCCTCGATCTGCTTCCAACTCCCCCCTTTGTGCGCGATCCACACTTCGAGGATGTCGCGGATGCGCGCCGCTTTCATCGCCCGCGACAACACCTTGCCCTGCATCTCCCCGATGTTGTCTATGGCCGCGACGACGAGTTCGACGGCCTCGTCGACGGTGGAAAAGTATCTCGTCATGTCCGGGCCGGTACTGCCGATGACGCCCGTCGAGTCGTGCATGCGTTTCCAGATCGGGAAGACGGAGCCGGTAGACCAGGCGATGTTACCATGCCTGACGCAGGCGAAGCGCGTCTCTGTCTTCCCGTTCATCGCGCAGAAAAGACGTTCCATTAACGCCTTGGTGAGGCCGTAGGTGTTGCCCACCGGGGGGGCTGCCTTATCCGTCGACATGCCGATGACGACGCTCGTCCCCCGTTCCACGGCGACGCGGGCGACGTTCTGCGAGCCGAGCACGTTGACGTCGAGACATTCCATCGGCTGCCGCTCCGAGAGATCGACGTATTTCGTCGCCGCCGCGTGAACCACCACCTCGGGACGCGCCTCGGAGAAAACGTCGCGCACCGACTCGATATTCGAAACGTCCATGGGGAGCACCGCGCAGCCGGTAAACTGTTGGGCGTCCATGTTGTGTTTATTGTTACGCCCCGTGAGGACGACCTCATACTGATCCTTCAGGGCTCTCCCGAGCCACTTGCCCAGAAAGCCGGTTCCGCCGGTAATTAGAATTGTTCGCTTCATCTTTGAAATTCCTGTCGGCCGGTCGAACGCTTTCGTGAGCGTTCGGCAAGTTGTGCGCCGCGCCCGCGCGCCCGCGCCGGCTGATATTTAACGCGGTCTGCCCGCGAGCCCCAGGGACGCCGCCACTTTCTGATACATGGCGACGACCTGCGATTTAACAATCGCTTCGCTCAACCGCTCCGACGCCATCTTCGCGTTCAGTTCGGCGGCGCGGTCAACCAACTCATCATCCGTCACCGCGCGTCTGATGGCCGCGGCGATCTCGGACGGGTCTTCCGGCGGCACCATCAACGCCCCCTCCCCGTCTCGTACCAACTCGGTCAGGCAACTCGTGTTCGACTGAATCGGAAGCGAACCCATCACCAGGGCTTCGAGGGCGGAGGTGCTGAGGCCGTCGCTGATGCTGAGTCCGATTGAGGCTCGCGCCCGGCCGTGCATGCGCAGCACATCCTCGCGCGAGCCGGACGAGAGGTCTTCCAGCGGGAGGCCGGTGGAGACGGACACCCGCTCGGCGGCCAACTGCACGTCGGGGTTCGCCAAATAAACCGCGAAGCTGTAGCCTTTGGACTTGAGCAAGTCGGCGCACAACTCGACGGCGCGCAGTCCGGCCAGTGCCCTCCCGGCCCAAGTCTGGTAGCCTTTCAAGGCGATGAGACGCCGGGCCGAGGGCGGCCCCGGCTGGCGATATTGCCTCAGCTCTTCGAGATTGAATCCGCCGGCCGCCGGCATCACCGGCCAGACCTCGCCTTTGAAACCGTACTCCCGCGCCAGCTCCACGTCCCGCTGACACTCGCTACTATAGTAGTCGCAACTCGACAGTATAGCCTTAATCTTTTCTCGATGCTTGGATAAAGGCCCGAAGAGGTAGATATCACTTCCCCAGTTTGAAGTCATCCAAGGCGGGAAGCGTCCCTCGAACATGGCTTTGGCTTCGAGAGTTAAGTATCCCGCGCGTTGAAATTCCAAAGTGTGGACGAGATCGGGTTTAAGCCGCCGGATGATACGGGCGAGCCACGCCGCACGACTGAACCATTGCGGCGGGAACTTGGACGCGATGTACCTCAGCCGATCCCCACCTTTCGGCAGCGGCCAGACTACTCTCGATTTAACGAGGGGGTTCGGCTGCGCATCGGCTACGTAGTAGGTAGTGACGTTTCTGAAGTTCGGGTGTAACACTCCCTCGTAGCAGGGGAAGACGTGCAGATCCCATCCTTGCTCGGCGATCTGGTTGATCCATCGCGCGCTATGCACGTTATTCGGTATCGCCACGAAAAGAATCCGCAAGCCTACCTCCCTGTGACAAATCTCTCACCGTAATTTTGCAGAATCTCTACGCCCGGTAGCCGCCCGTTCGATAGCTCATGCCAGTCCCAAGGGGTTCTTTCCGAACAGCCTCTAATTGGCGGAATACGTTCGGGGAATGAATACCTATAATCTACTATTGTCGCCCGGCACCTCTTGGCGCTCAGACGTATGAAGGGGCGTCCCCATTCCCAATCCAGGTCAAAATCTGTTGAACCCTCTTCTCGATTGTATGGAAACGGATGAGATTGCGACGGGCGTTCGCGACTATCAGCTTCGCCAGATCGGGTTCGGCAATGACGCGCTGTATGTGCTCGGCCAACTGGCCGGGTTCGTCCTCTTTATAAAGTAGAATCTCCTTACCGTCCTCAAAAAGAGCCTTGTTCAATGGGCGATCCGGGATTTCCCACGAGATGGCAGGACGGCCCGCGGCCATCGTTTCAACGACCCGATAAGAGTAGGTTTTAACAAAATGCGGTAAATTCACTACAGCGCAGCCGAGTTGCAAAGATTCGAGATAATATCTAAAGCACTGGCGACGTATCCCGCGCAGGCACATCACGTACAGCAATCTGCCCGGCGACGCGGGGAAAGGACTTTCCGAATAGCGTCGGCCGAAGCGATTAAGCCAATCAAACAGGCTCGGGTAGTGCGTTTTATTCTCGGACGAAACCATGTGCACCAGCCGCCCTTTCAACTGCGAATTCTCCAGCCATGGCCCACGCTGCCAGTAAGGATTACCTATGAAAGTAGCATAATTGTCCGGCGCTCTGGTTTCTCCCTCGTTAACATAGCGCCCCGCCACCGCGGCAGGCGACCACATGGCCCGCGCGAGTTGGCGCGCATTGATCTCGGTGACATCCTTCTCGTCAACGGCCGCTAGATGGGTGATGTATTTGAGCCTGTGCTCGATGCGTTCCTGCCTTCCGTGTATATCGCGCGTTAATGCCAGCTCTTCATCATTGTATGTTAATGATTCCAGCAAGAGGCCGACGCGGACGGGCGCAAGGCTCGCGATCCAGTCGAGAATATCGTCGTCCAGATGCGTGTGGAGTATCTCAACCCATACCTGGTCGAACTGCTTTCCGGCGCAGATCTCTTTCGCCCGGTTAAGCCACGCCGTCCTTTCAGACTGAGCGGGCGACGACCAGGTGGCCGGGATCGTCAAGCACTGCGCATCGCTCGCCTTGAAGCCCTCCTCCAATCCGAGATAGGCGGAATAGGGCACGCCGCGGGCAATAGCCCAGTGCGTCCCCTCGAACGGGATGAACAATACCTTTAATCTAGAGTTCATGACGCCTGACGCTATTTGCCGTTAAAGGACGATTTCATCATTCCGTATGATATGAGGCGTCGGCAGCGGGACTATGAAATCGCCGCGGTAGCCGTGCCGCTTCAGATTTCGGCACAGTTCGTCGGCAATATGCCATGAGAGGAGCAGAACGTACGGCGGCTGGTCAACGTAAAGTTTTTCCTCGTCGAGCACGGGAATGTTCGTGCCCGGGAGATACTTGCCAACTTTCTTGGAGCCTTTGATCTCCATTACGCAATCGAGGATGCCATCGTCGAGGCCGACGTAGGTGACGAGCGTGCTGGCGCGCGAAGGCGCACCGATGCCGTAGATCGGCATCCGCTCACGCTTGAGCGAGCTGATAAGTTCGTACAGTTCCAGTTTAGACTTCGTCACCCGCCCCCGGAATTCGCTAATCCAAGTGTCGCTAGTCAACCCCTGAGCCGCCTCTTCCCGGAGAATCCGCGCGACCGAATCATCCACCGGATACGCTTCCGACTTACTGGCATAGACACGGATCGACCCGCCGTGGGTGGGGATGCGCTTGGCGTGGAAGATTTGCAGCCCGTGCGCGTTCAGCAGGTATTTCAGACTCGTCAGCGAGTAGTAACGCAGATGCTCGTGATAGATCGTGTCGTACTGCAACGTCTCGATCAGGCCATACAAGTAGTGTGACTCCGAGATGAAAACGCCGTCCGTTCCCACGAGTTGTTCTATACTATCGACAATTTGATGGACATCGTTGATGTGTGCAAAGACATTAGCCGCAGTGACTATCTTCGGAGCGCCATACTGCTGCTTAACCTGCGCCGCGCTCTCCCGGTTAAAGAATGACATCAGCGTCGGGATGTCGCGCGCTCTGGCGAGTTCCCCGGTTAAAGTCGGCTCAATGCCGACGACCCGGCAGCCCCCGTCCTTGAAATTGCTGAGAAGTGTGCCGTCATTGGAGCCGATATCTACGACCAGATCGTCCGCCGACAACCCGACCCGCTCGCGGGCTTCCCGGTGCAGGTCGGCGAAGTTCTCGCGCAGAATGCGTGTCGAGCCACTGGTATAAGGATACTCGGGCGGGAACAAAATATTAGGGTCCACACTAAAGCCCAACTGCACGAGATGGCAGACCGCACAATAGAGCATCTCCGCCGGGAACCAGTATTCCTTGTCGGGCTTTACCCCGATGGGTCGCATGCTGTTGACGGGCGGCAGGTATCCCAAAAAAACAGCCGAGCGTAAATCGTCGGACTCACAAACCTGACACTTTTCGATAACCCCGAATTTCATTGTTCCCCTCTCTTCTCCATCACGATATGCAAGTCTTGAATCCGCGCCCGCCAATAATTATGTCCCGGAGGGCGTCAATTCTCGCGCCAGCGGATCGTTGGCGACGTACCAGTCAATCGTCGGCGGCAGGCCGTCATTTAATGTGTGCTTAGGCTCATATCCGAGCGCCTGTAATTTGCTGATATCAGGGCAGCGTCGCAGCGCGCCGCCTTCTGCCGGACGCCCGGGTTCGATGCGTATACGCACGCCGAGATAATCCGCCACGCGATGGGCCAAGTCGCTGATCTCCACTTCCTCCAAAGTCCCGACATTGTAGATATCTAAGTGCTGGCCTTTCTCTATAATTAACATTAATCCAGCGATAAAATCGTCAACGTAAACAAATGAGCGGGTCTGGTCTCCCGTCCCCTGGATGGGAAAGGGAATTTCAGCATCCCCTTTACCCATCAATTGGCGGAGCCGAGCGATGAATTGGGGGATGACGTGTTCCCGTCCCATGCTTGGGCCGTATACATTATGAGGGCGATAGACCAGCACCCGTTCGAAGTACTGCCTGCCGTAGTTGAGGGCCATCAACTCGCTGATGATTTTCCCGCCGCCGTATGAGTAGCGAGGGTTCAGCGGATCGGGGACGGAGAGCGGCACTCGCTCATCCGTCGGGATGGACGGCGGAGATTGATAAACTTCGGAACTTGAGGCCAGTATGAGTTCGCCCACCCCCTCGCCGATGCAGGCGTCGAGAACATTGAGCATGCCTCTGACGCCGACATCCAGAACATGCGCGGGCTTCGAATAGAAGAATTCCGTGCCGTTTACGTAGGCCAAGTGGCAGACGGCATCCACCCCGCTAACAGACCGCCGGACGATTTCCGCGTCGCGGATATCACCTTGAATGATCTCCACGTCTCGGTGTGCGTCGCCGAGCCGCCCGACCGAGCCTCGGGAACTGTCGTCGAGGATTCGAACCTCATTTCCTGCCTTAAGCAGGGCGCGCACGAGCGGCGCGCCGAGGAAGCCTAAACCGCCGGTAACTAGATAGTGACGAGATGTCATAAGGTAGTCCGTGCCCAATCGTTTATGTGTCCGCAGACGAATCGAACATCATCGTCCGAGAGTGTGAAAGCAGTCGGCAACCACAACGAACTGTAGCTGACCTTCATGCTTACGGGGAAACCCTCATCACTCGCCAAGTAGGGTGCCTGGGTGTGCAAAGGGTGCCAGAACTTACGGGTGGGAATGCCACGCTCAAGCAGGTGGTCGTGCAACTCATCACAGCCCTCGACCGCAACGTCAACCCATTGCGGACAGGCGCCGGCGTCGATGTCGAACCCGGGAAAGCGAATCCGCCGGTTGCCGTCCAACAACTCTCGATAGAGGCAGAAAACATGACGCAAATGATCTCGTCGCGTGGACAGAGTTTCCAGTTGCGCCAGACCCATTGCCGCCTGGAGATCGGTAAATTTGAAATTGTAGCCCACCGAAACGTGCAAGTCCGCGCCGCCGGTGCCGCGCACGGGCCGCCCCTGATCCTTGAGTTCGCGGAGGCGCTGGTATATGGCCGCGTCGCGGGTAATCGCCACCCCCCCTTGACCGGTGGTAATCGTCTTATTGGCCGTGAAGGAGAAGCAGCCGACATCGCCGAAACTCCCCAACTGCCCATCGGCGGTGCGCGACCCCAGAGCTTCTGCCGCATCCTCAACAACACGCAGCCCGTGTTTCCGGGCAATTTCGAGGATGGTCGAGATGGCCGCGGCCCGACCGCTGACGTGAACCGGCATGATCGCTTTCGTGCGTGGCGTTATTGCCGGTTCTATCTTCGAGGGGTCGATACAAAAGCTATCAGGCTCAACGTCCACGAGCACGGGACTCGCGCCGGCTAGTTTGACCGCGTTCGCGCTGGCAATGAACGTGATGTCCGGCACTATAACTTCGTCGCCGGGCCCCACCCCGCAGGCGACCAGCCCCAAGAAAAGCGCCACGGTGCCGCTGGTGACAACCACGGCATAGGGCACCCCGCAGACCTCGGCGATACGTCGCTCAAAATCGGCCGTGTATTTGCCGTCATTGGGGAAGTTGCTGTCTATCACTTCGCCAATCAACTGCTTCTCGCGCTGACCCATGACCGGCGCCCACCATTCGATTCGTCTGTCCATTTGTGATTCTTGTTATTCCGTCTCTAGTAGGTCGTGGGGTGATTAACCGTATTCCATAAATCCACCACCGTTGCGCCGCTCGGAATCTCAAGTTGTCTATAGGCCGAATGCGGCACCCCGATGATGACGATTGGACACGTAGCTATTAATTCCTCTTTGGATATGAAGGTCGGATCCTGCACATACTCGTCCGAGCAGACGACCGTGGCCCCGTAGAACTTGAGGATCTTGGCGAGCTTATACGAGAGCGAATCCCGAATATCGTCGATATCCGCTTTGAAGGCCATGCCTAACACGCCGACCCGACTCTTACCCAGATCCGGCCCGTGACTCTTCCGCAGATTCTCGACGATAAAGTTAGGCAGCCCCTCGTTAATAAGCATGGCGGCGTGTCCCAGTTGGAAGTGGTTCTGGTGAAAGGCGGAGAGTTGGAGAGTATCTTTTAACAGGCACGGGCCGGCAGCTAAACCCGGCGTGGGGAAATCCTTCGCCCGGTCGTATCCGTAGGTCATGGCGTGGTGGATTTTGCCGAAGTCGGCGTCATGCTCCGTAGCCATCACGTAAAACTGGTTGGCAATTGCGAACTGAATGTAGCGCCACGCATTAGTAAATAATTTGGCTAGCTCGGCCTCTCGCACACTGACCTTAACCATCCGAACCTGCAACTTCTCGAAGAGAGCCTCGGCACGAGACACCGCCTGCTCGGTGAAGCCCGAGATAATTTGCGGCAGGTGGCCGAGTTCACGCACCGCGTGTCCCTGAATGATGCGTTCGGGACAGAACGATAAATCGATCTTCAGCCCGCGACCGGAAAAAAAGTCGTGCAGCCGCTGCGAAGTCCCGGGGAAGACGGTGCTGCGTAACATAATGTGGTGATCGTCGTGGAGATAGTGGGTCAACTGCTCGGCCAGTTGCAGTATCGGAAGCATCTTGGGATTCAGGTATTCATCCACCGGCGTCCCGATAGTGACGATCACGGTATCGGAGTCGGCCACAGCCTCCAAACTGTCGGCAATATGGAGTGTTTTACCGATGACTCGCCGGAGTATTGGTTCAGCGTCATACTCCAAAAACGGCATCTCGCCAGACTCGACGATAGCGCGCTTCTTCAAATCAAGATCATATAATGTCACCTGAAGACCTGTGTCAGCTAGAAGGATACCAAGCGGCAGGCCGATGTGACCCAAGCCGCCGATAATAAGCACATCATATTTATATTTGTTATTCGTCATTTGTTATTTGTCGTTACGAGACACTTCGATAATCACTCCGCCTATTTTACCCCTTGAAGCTTCGCTTACAAGAAATCGAGAAATCCGTTCGCCACTTACCCGATTCGATTTATGAACTTTTCATCAAATCCGCCCCTGCGCCATTCGTTCTTGGATTGTCGAGAACTGTCTCATCACACCTTCTTTATTTCTTCGTTTAATGAAACGCACCGGCGTCCCCGCGTACACAGACCAGGGTTCGAAATCAAAGTTCGACGGGACAAAGCTGAGTGACCCTATAACAGTCCCCTCGGGGATGCGATTCTGGGGCATGATGACTGAATTAGCGCCCGCGGCCGTGAAGTTCGCCATGATGACATCACCCGTGATGAGATGCTCTTTGATGGGCCCCCGCTCCTCGGCCCAGGGGGGTAAGATGGCTACAATGTCGTTAACAAAGTCGTCACTCGTACACCATACTTTAACCCCGGAGGAGAGGCTACAATAACTCCCTAATTGGAACAGGCGCGCAACCCCCCCGGCGACGCTACAACCCGAAGCAATATGCGAGAACTCACCGATTTGAACCCGCGTGGAGAAGTAGCAAAAATCGTCCACAATCGAGTGTTCGCCGACGTTAAAGTGTTCCGGGTGCCGCACCCTTATATTTTTAGAGACGATGGGCATATGCATCCTCGCCGACAGGCTGCTGGTTCATCAACTCATATAAAAAGAGCACGGCGATATGAAGTTGATGCTGGAATTCTTTTGTCCGGATGAGTCCTTTGAGTGTTTCAAGGTCAACATACTCAACCGCCAGTCCGGGCTCGGTTATGAAGCCCGGCTGAGGCTCGGAGGTTCGGACGAAGAATGCATGTTGACTATTCTCAAGTCGCCCCGTATCCGCATAATACCCGCCGAGATAAGTCACCTGCTCGGCGACTAACCCGGTCTCTTCTCTTAGTTCGCGCCGACATGCTTGCTCGGGGTCTTCACCCGCCTCCAGCAGACCGGCGGGCAATTCCCAGGTATAAGCCGCTACGGCAGGACGGTATTGGCGAACCAGCGGAATGAGGCCGGAAGGCGTCTGCGCCAGAATGGCTATATAATCAGCTTGGGACAGGCTGTAATAGGCCTCTGCCTGCTGACCGGGGGCGAACTCGACTTCCTTACTGACGAGACTCACCCACGGCGACGCAAATATCTCCTTGCGGGATAAGATCTTTGCATTTGTATTTTCAACTAAATTCAAGCGCGACCTCTTCCTGCTTCCATGGCAAATTAAGGAGCAGCACCCCCGGCCACCTTGCGTCTCGGAATCCTTCCTGCCCGTAATACTTATTAGGCAGGGTCATATCGTCTTCAACCTCGAAGCGCAGGATCGCCCCCGTGCGGCCCCGGCTGAAGTCGAACACGTCCGGATGACCGGTGTTGCCGTCCCCGCCGACATCGATAACATATTCTCCTTCGTTGAGAAGGGAGCCCGGGATCAAACAAGTCGAAATCCTACGTCCCGGCGGTAACCACTCAAGACCCCATGAATTGGCATCCAGGGCCGTCAGCACGTCAAGCCCATCCGATGTCTGCATGACAAATCCAATCCGGGGCTTATAGATCGGTGAAACATTCTCCCACTCGATTCGCACACGGATAGCGGAGCGCGTGGAGAACAGGATGGTTAATTTTCCGGCCTCGTCGGAAATTTCCACGGAATGGAGAAGAACCGGCATATCATTTTCCATCCGGTGGGGCGGACTGAACGCTACTCGCCCGCCTTCCGTTATGCCGCGAAGCAGATAATTCGAAACGCACTGGTAGGTATCACCCACCTCTCGCACCCGCCCGCCATCCAACCACAGAGTCTTCGGGCACAGTCTTCTAACAGCGTCCATGTTATGACTCACAAACAACACAGTCCGCCCTTGCCTTGCGACATCGCCCATCTTTCCCAGACACTTTTTCTGAAAGGCCGCGTCGCCGACCGCCAGCACCTCATCCACAATTAATATCTCCGGCTGTAGATGCGCCGCCACCGCGAAGGCGAGGCGCACGTACATGCCACTGGAGTAGTGTTTGACCGGTGTGTCAATAAACTTATCGATTTCGGCAAAAGCGACGATCTCGTCGAAGCGACTCTCGATTTCCGTCTTCCTCATGCCGAGGATCGCGCCGTTCAAAAAGATGTTTTCCCGCCCCGTCAACTCAGGGTGAAATCCGGTGCCGACTTCGAGCAGGCTGGCGACCCGCCCGTAGAGATCAATGCCCCCGGTGGTCGGCTCCGTGATGCGCGACAGCAGTTTGAGCAGCGTGGATTTGCCTGCGCCGTTCCGGCCAATGATGCCGACCACTTCGCCCGGCGCGATCTCGAAATTTACATCTTTGACCGCCCAGAATGTATTGGATGAATTTTCCGCGCGATGCCGCCGACGCCGGAAAGGCGCGCGGATAGTGCCGGCGAGCGTATCCCGCAGCGTCGCGTAAGGCACACGGGCGGCGCCGAGGCGGTATTGCTTTCCTAAGTTCTCGACCTTGATGATTGGCAGCATGAGACTTCAGATAATATCGGCAAAGCTCTTTTCCATGCGCCGGAACATGAAGGTGGCATAGATCAACAGCGTCAGCGTCAGCCCGCTTGAAAGAGCGACCATAGGCCAGTCGAAGGGGCTGCCATAGAGCGCGGCGCGATAGCCTTCGATGAGACCCGCCATCGGGTTGAGCGCGAGCAGCCAACGCCAGTGTTCAAAGATGCTGGCCGGATAAATGATGGGAGAGGCGAAGAACCATAACTGAATCAAAAACGGGAGCGCGTGGCGGATGTCCCGGTATTTGACGTTCAAGGCCGACAGCCACATCCCTACGCCGATGGCGAGCAACGTGGTCAGCGACATCAGCACCGGCAGCATCAGAATCTGCCAAGTCAACTCCACTCGGTAGTAAAGCATCAGCACCGCCAGCAGCAGGAACGCTATCGCGAAATCCACGAGCCCGGCAATGACCGCCGCTACGGGGACGAGCAGGCGCGGGAAATAGACCTTCGTGATCAGGTTCGCGCTCCCGACCAGACTGTTGCCGCTGCTGGTGACAGCGTTGGCGAAGAACGTCCACGACAACAGCCCGGCGTAAGCGAAGAGCGGGTACGGAACGCCGTCCGACTTGATGCCGGCCAGCCGCCCGAAGATGAAACTGAAGATCAGCATCGTAAAGAGCGGCTGCACGACCGCCCAAGCGACGCCCAGGGCGGTCTGCTTGTAACGCACTTTTACATCCCGCAGAACCAGAAAATACAGGAGATCGCGGTACTGCCACAGGTCTCGCAAATTAAGCGGCGACCAGGACGTGCTCGGCCTGATCGAAACCAGCGGCTTATCAGGCAGAGTTAGGTGGATTTGAGATGCTACTTTGGTTTCGGCAGTTGAAGTGGAGGCGCGTAGTGCGGCTGCTCCCAGCATCCTATTGTTCTTCGACACATCCATCAAGTAAACCTACCGCACATGCACAACTATAGTTTTTCATAAACCGACTGGCCGCCTATGTCCATTTAAGAGGTGACAGTGTAGAGGCACACGGACAGCCGCGTCAAGCGGCCGTTTAGCCTGCCTTGATGAAACTTACGGGCACTTTAAGCGGGGCAGACGCGACGCGCGAAGCGTCGCGCCTGCCCCGACATTGCTGCCTCGTATCCTCTCTGGTAAGATCACGCGCCCGTGAAAGGAGCCTCAAATGCTCGGGAAACTTACGGGGGCGTTCCGCCGCTCCCTTGTCGATGTGAAAAACGAGTTCCGCGTCATGCGCCTGCACCACGCATCCGCGAGGCGTGCCGCCGGTCTCGCGCCCCACGACCTCAAACTCCACATCGCCTGCGGCCCCAACGTTAAACCGGGATGGACGAACATTGACCTCCTCCCCTCGGCCGACCTGCAACTCGACCTCCGCGAACCCTAGCCCTTCCCCGATAACTCCGCGAGCATCATCTACTCCGAGCACTTCTTCGAACACCTCGAATACCCGCTGGAGGCCGAACGCTTCCTCGCGGAGTCCATGCGCGTGCTCGCGCCCGGCGGCTTGTTCAGCGTCGGCGTGCCCGATACCGAATGGCCTCTGCGCGCTTACGTCGAGGGAGACGCCGAATATTTCCGGCTCGCGCGTGAGCAGTGGCATCCCGCGTGGTGCGACACACGGATGCACCAGATCAACTTCCACTTCCGACAGGGACAGGAGCACAAGTACGCTTACGACTTCGAGACGCTTGAGCGGGTACTCGCAAAGGCAGGGTTCGTTTCAATCAGGCGGCGCGACTTCGATCCGTCACTCGACAGCGAGGCGCGGCGTATCGGCACGCTCTACGCGGAAGGCCGCAAGTCCTAGCCTCCTCACCGTGCGCCGCGGCGGTTGCGCGTCGCGGACTGTTCAAATGAGCGTGCGCCCATCAGTAAGTTCTTTCGCCGGAAGGAAATCGTTAATGCCGTTAATGCCCGTAATGCCCGCCGACCTGTACGCGCCAATCTCTCACAATTCAAGCAGAGACGGTTCGGGGCGAAGGCCCGGACGCTCGCCGCGCGAAACGGCGGCTCCGGCGTTTCTTCCCACCCCTACATAGGCGAAACCGAGTTCGAGCATGGCATCGGGTTCGTAGATATTTCTGAGGTCGGCCACCTTCGGCTCGCGCATCAATTCTTTCACCCGTTCCAGGTCGAGCGCGCGGAATTCGGGCCACTCCGTCATAAAGATGAGCGCGTCCGCACCCGCGACAGCTTCATACGCATCCGACGCGTATTCAATGTGCGGAAGACACTTCTTAGCTTGTTCCATCGCCGCCGGATCATAGGCGCGTACCCGCGCCCCGCGAGCGGTCAACGCGTTAATGATGTCGACCGCGGGCGACTCGCGCATGTCGTCAGTCTGCGGCTTAAATGAAAGCCCGAGCACGGCGATGGTTCGGCCTTTGAGTTCCCCTGCTAATTGCTCGATTTTCTCGACCATCGCCCCGCGCTGCCTTCGATTAACTTCGATTACGGCCTGCACGATGAGCGACTCTGCGCCGTACTTTCTGGCGACCGACAAAAGCGCTGAGGTGTCTTTGGGGAAACACGAACCCCCATAACCCGGCCCCGGCTGCAAAAAGCTTCTCCCGATGCGTTTATCCATCCCAATGGAGCGCGCCACGTCATAGACATCGCAGCCGATCAGATCGCACAGGTTGGCGATCTCGTTGATGAAAGATATTTTAGTGGCGAGAAAAGCATTCGCCGCGTACTTCGTCAGTTCCGCCGCTTCCAGAGAAGTGACCACGAGGGGAGTCTCCAGCAGATAGAGCGGGCGATACAGTTCGCGCATGATGGCGATAGCCGCTTCGTCGCGACTGCCGATAACAATGCGATCCGGGCGCATGAAATCGTCAATCGCGGCCCCCTCGCGCAAGAATTCGGGATTGGATACCACGCCAAAATCCGCGGCCTTCCGCTGGTGCTGTTTAATCAGCGTGCGGATGTGCTCGCCGGTGCCCACGGGGACGGTCGATTTCGTCACGAGTACTTTATAGCCGTTCATGGCGCGGGCGATTGAACGCACGGCCTCATCTACGTATTTTAAATCGGCGGAGCCATCTTCTTTCGGAGGCGTGCCGACGGCCAGGAAAATGACAAGGGATTGTTCCACCGCCGCCTCTAATTCGGTCGTGAAGGTGAGCCGCCCGGCCTGCATGTTTTTACCGACCAGTATCTCAAGGCCGGGCTCATAGATCGGAATCTCCCCGTCCTTTAAGCGCGCTATCTTTTCCGCATCCACATCGACGCAAGTTACGTTGACCCCGAACTCGGCAAAACAGGCCCCCGTTACCAGACCCACATATCCCGCTCCCATGACTGCGATATTCATTATGTCGACGACCTTCCAAATTACTGGTTGAAAATTTATTACGGACGGCTCCGCGCGAGGGACTCAGGCAATTAGCGCTTGGGTCGCACGGGTATCGGTTTCGACCCGACTACTCAGTCTTAACTGCGACTTCCGGTATCGCTTCCTCCAACCGTCCGGCAAAATAAGCGATGGTTTTTACGAGTCCTTCCCGCAAAGGGATGGTTGGTTCCCAGCCGAGCAGATTCCGCGCTCGCGTAATGTCGGGCCGGCGTTGTCTGGGATCATCTTGCGGGAGCGGGTGATACCTGAGCCGCAGCTCTCTTCCGGCCAATTCCGCGACCGATTCGGCCAACTCCCGCATGGTAAACTCGTTGGGGTTGCCCAGATTCACCGGCGCATGGACGTTCCCGCTCTCGCCTTCAGGTTCCACGTTCATCAGGCTGATTAACCCTTCCACCAGATCATCGACGTAGCAGAAGGAGCGCGTCTGCTCGCCCGTGCCGTAAATGGTCAGCTCTTCGCCCCGCAAAGACTGCACGATGAAATTCGAGACCACGCGCCCGTCATTCTCCAGCATATGCGGGCCATAGGTATTGAATATCCGTGCAATGCGGATGTCTACGCGGTTCTGCCGGTGGTAATCCATCATCAAGGTTTCGGCCAGCCGCTTACCTTCATCATAACAACTACGAATTCCTATCGGGTTGACATTACCCCAATAACGTTCCGGCTGCGGGTGCACTTCCGGGTCGCCATAAACTTCCGACGTGGAAGCCTGAAGTATCCGCGCGCGCACGCGCTTGGCGAGGCCGAGCATGTTGATCATACCCATCACACTCGTCTTGACAGTCTTGACCGGGTTGTACTGGTAATGGATGGGAGAAGCGGGGCAGGCGAGGTTATAAATCTGCTCTACTTCCAACAGAATCGGCTCAATGACATCGTGGCGCAGCAGTTCGAAGCGGGGGTTGTCGAGTAGTTGAAAAACATTCTCGCGCCTGCCGGTGAAGAAGTTATCCAGGCAAATCACTTCATGCCCTTGATTGAGCAGCCGCCGGCATAGATGTGAGCCGATGAATCCGGCGCCGCCCGTCACCAGTATTCTCAAAATGTTACACCTCTTAAGTTGTTCAAGTTGCTCGCTTTCATTCGGATGACGATTCCATCCGCCGGCCGGCGGTTTCAGCTTCGATTATCGAGTTTTTCATGACAAGCCTGAAGTTCAAAAGAATGCAATGTAACCATGCCCTCTTCCGAGCGTCAAGCGACCCCTCCGCGCCGCCGTGAGCAGACGCGCCCTGCGCGCGCGGGCGAGGGTTGAAAGGATTGGCCGGGGCGGGAAAGAAAAAACCCCGCCCGCATCATGGAAAGAGGCGGGCGGGGTGCGAAAGGAAAATCTTAAGGAGCTGTTAGCTCTGTGATACCGGGGTGATCACGCCTGCGTTAGAAAAACCGTCGATGCGGTTTGTGCCATACGTCTTCAAAGTTCCGCTGACCTGATGCAGTTGGGTAACGTTGTTGGTGAAGACGCTGTTGGAGACGCGCGCCGTGCCGTTGTCAACCCGAACACCGCTCAAGTTGTAGGAGATGCTACAGGAGTCGACATTCACGACGGAGGTCGCGCCGCTGACGCGGACTCCGGCGCCGCCGGGGCCGTCACTGCTCGAAATGACACAGTTACGAAGGACGGCATTTGAGCGCAAGGCTGCCTCAAAGCCATCGCCGTTAGTATTCATCGAAACATTTTCGAGCGCGGCAGACACGGAACCGGTGCTACTGTTATTGAGGATGACGCCGTTCCCGACACAATTCCTGATGGAGACATTCCTCATGTAGAGTTCGGCGACGGTCGTGCCGGACATATTGATATCCACGCCGTCTCCGGTCATGCCGTCAATGTTGGTGTTCTCGATGTAGAGCACGTTGCCCGCGATCATGCGGACGCCGTCCGTGCCGCTGCTCGCGCCGTTGATGTCGAGCCAGTTCAGGCGCACGGTCTTGCGCACGTCCGCCGCATCGGTGATGTTGATGAGAAAGCCCTGCGGCGCGAGCGCGGAGAGCACCGAGCCGTAGCCCTGACCGGCGCCGCCGCCGTTCACGGTGATCGATTTGGTGATCGTCAGAGTGCCGAAGCCGCCCGGATCGAGCGTGCTGATCTCGCCGTCTTTGGCGGTCTTCGAGATCGCGCCCGCGTAAGTTTTGCAGGGAGCGGTGCGGCTGCACGGGTTCACGTCGTCGCCGACGCCCGACACCCAGGTGCGGGTCGCCTGCGCCTGGGTCATGGCGGCGAGGGCTAAAATGAAAGTGATCGTAGTGAGAATATTGAGGGTCAAGCGGCCTTTATTCATGGGAACTCTCCTTCAGCGTGGATATGCTGTTCATGGGTGTGGGTTAAGACATTGCAAAGACGGTTACGTCGCGGGGTTGCGTGTGTGCCGCTTACGAGGACGGCAGCGTTTACCATTCGGGAATTATCAAAGCACGGGATACGCGGTCTGAACCTCATGTTTGAAGCCCGTAGCTTTTATACTAATTTTTGGAGGCTGTCAATAGTTTGAAAGGGGTCTCAAACGGAAGGGCGCAGCGTTTGCGGCGACGCGCATCAGCCGCGCGCGCGCGCCTAAAATCATCGTTCGCGGGGTGCGGCGAGGCCGACGGCGGCCATATTCCCGGCGGCAACTTACCGCGGCCGGATGCCGCGCCGGGCGCGCCGGAAACCAGCCCCGCGCGCCTTCGCGATTCTTGACACTGTTTTGAGCGCGCACCTATACTCCGACGCTCAACCGCTCAAACACATTCCGGCGAAGCGTTCGCCCGGACATTTTAAGTCAGGCTGTTACCGGCGCGCGGCGCGTGCGAATTCGAGAGGGCTGGACGGGCGCGCAGGCGGGCGGCGCGTCACTTCATCCCCGCCAGAAACATTTCATGCAAAAACTTTTCGTCACGGGCGGCGCGGGATTCATCGGCTCGGCCTTCGTTCGGCTGGCTCTGGCGCGCTGGCCGGACGCCGCAATCACCAACTTCGACGCGCTCACCTACGCGGGCAATCCGGACAACCTCGTCGGGTTGGACGACGACGCCGCGCGCCACCGCTTCGTGCGCGGCGACATCGCCGACCGCGACGCGGTGCGCGCCGCCCTGGAAGAGGGCACGGAGGCGATCTTCAACTTCGCCGCCGAGTCGCACGTTGATCGCAGCATCGAACGCGCCGACGATTTCCTGCGCACGAACATCCTCGGCACGCAAGTTTTGCTCGACGCGGCGCGCGAACGCGGCGTCCGCCGCTTCGTGCAAATCTCGACCGACGAGGTGATGGGGAGTCTGCCCGAAGACGAGGGCGCGTTCTTCACGGAAGAATCCGGCTACGCGCCGAACAGCCCCTATGCGGCGTCGAAGGCGGCGGCCGAACACATGGTGCGTGCCGCGCGTCACACGTTCGGGCTCGACACAGTGACGACGCGTTGCGGCAACAACTACGGCCCGCGCCAGTTCCCCGAAAAGCTGATCCCGCTTCTGCTCTCGAACGCGCTCCACGACGAGACGATCCCGGTCTACGGCGATGGCCGCAACGTGCGCGACTGGATTTACGTCGAAGACCACTGCCGCGCCGTCGCGCTCGCGTACGAACGCGGCGAGGCGGGCGCGGTCTACAATATCGGCGCGCGCAACGAGAGGCGCAACCTCGAAGTGGTCGAGTCGATTCTGGGCGCGCTCGGCAAACCCGCCTCGTTGATTCGCCACGTCAAGGATCGTCCCGGCCACGACCGGCGTTACGCGATTGACCCGTCGAAGGTCGAACGCGAACTCGGCTGGAAGCCCCTGGAGACTTGGGAGAGCGGCCTCGCCAAGACGATCCGCTGGTACGCGGAGAACACGGAATGGATCGCGCGCGTGCGGGGCGGCGCGTATCGCGATTTTTACGCGCGCCAGTACGGCGTGGAGGTCGGCGCGAAGTGAAAATTTTGATCACGGGGGCGGGCGGCATGGTCGGGCGCGCGCTCGTCGCGCACTCGGCGGCGTGCGGCGACGAGGTGTTCGCGCACGAACGCGAAAGCCTCGACATCACGAGCGCGGACGCGGTGCGCCGGACGTTCGAGCGCGAACGCCCCGAAGCAGTGGTCAACTGCGCGGCGTGGACGGACGTGGACGGCTGCGAGTTGAACCCGGAACGCGCGCTTCTCGTTAACGCCGAGGCGGTCGAGATTCTGGCGGCGCACAGCCGTCTCGCGGGCGCGTCTTTCGTCACGATCTCGACCGATTACGTGTTCGACGGCGGCAAGGAAGGCTTCTACACGCAGCGCGACGACCCCGAACCGCAGAGCGCCTACGGCCTCGCCAAACTACAGGGCGAGCGGCGAGCGCAGCGCGCCGCGGCGCGCACCGTCGTCGTCCGCACGGGCTGGATTTTCGGCGCGGGCGGCAAAAACTTTCTCGCCACGGCCGTCTCGCGCGCGCGGCGCGGCGAACATCTGAAAGCCATCAGCGACGCCTACGGCACGCCGACCTACGCGCCGCACTTGGCGGCGCGCCTGCGCGAATTGGCCGGGCGTGATCTGCCGGGCACGTATCACGTCGTCAACGGCGGAGCGGGCGCGAGTTTTCTGGACTTCGCGCGCGAGGCTGTGCGGGTGGCCGGAGTCGAAGGGGTCGAGATCGAAAGCGTCCCGATGGACTCGCTGCAACGCCCCGCGCCCCGCCCGCGCAACTCGCGTCTGCGCTGCCTGCTCTCGGAAGCCATCGGCCTTGCGCCGCTGCCCCACTGGCGAGAGGCGTTGAAAGAATTCGCCGAGTTCAGGTAGAGCGCCTAAACTCACATCGGCATATCTACCCGGCCGACTCTTAATCCAGCGCGAAGTCGTCGCGCCAGTCGGACGACTCCTCAAATTTCGGCTGCTCCTCTTTCAAAAGCAGGCAGGTTTCCAACACGAGCGCGTCTATCTCCGTGCGCATGAAACAGCGATAACTGTCTTCGGGCGTGCAGACGATGGGCTCGCCGCGCACGTTGAAACTCGTGTTGACGAGGACGGGACAGCCGGTCTTTTGTTGAAAGGCTTCGATGATCTCCCAGTAGAGCGGGTTGGTCTCGCGCCTGACGGTCTGGATGCGCGCCGAAAAATCCACATGCGTGACGGCGGGGATGTCGGAGCGCACGGTGTTGAGTTTTTCGATGCCCCAGACCGCGCGTTCGGCTTCCGTCGCCTCGCGCCGGCGGTGCTGTATCACGTCGGCGACGAGCAGCATGTAAGGGCTATCGGCGTCGAGGTCGAACCATTCGGCCACCTGTTCGCGCAGCACGCTCGGCGCGAAGGGGCGAAAACTCTCGCGGTACTTGATCTTCAGATTCATCATCGATTGCATGCGCGGCGAACGCGCGTCGCCGATGATACTGCGGCCCCCGAGCGAGCGCGGGCCAAACTCCATCCGCCCCTGATGTACCCCGACGATTTTCTCGTTCGCCAACAACTCTGCAACCGCCGACGGCAACTCCTCGCGCCGGTATTTTTTGTAAGGCAGGTTGCGCGCGCGCAGAAACGTCTCGATCTCTTCTTCCGTGTGGCGGGGGCCTAAATACGAACCCTTCATGCCGTCTGCGTATGGCGGAATCCGGCCGTTAGCGTGACGCGGCGAACGCCACGTTCCGGCTCGCTCCGGACTCACGCGCGGTTGACCGAGATAACGATGCCAGACGGCGAGCGCGATCCCGGCCGCGCCGCCCGCGTCACCCGCGGCCGGTTGAATCCAGAGGTCTTCAAAAGGACTTTCGCGCCACACTCTGCCGTTGCCGACGCAGTTCAAGGCGACGCCGCCCGCCATGCAAAGTTTTTTCGCCTTCGTCTCGCGGTAAGCATAAGCGGCCATCTTCAACATCACCTCTTCGGTGATGACTTGAATGCTGCGCGCCAAATCCATCTCGCGCTGCGTTAGTTTCGACTCCGGTTTACGCGGCGCGTCGCCGAACAACTTCGCAAACGCCCGGCTCGTCATTTTCAGACTGTGCGAGTAGCCGAAGTATTCGTGATTCATGCGCAGGCTGCCGTCGTCGCGTATCTCGACGAGTTTGTCCTTGATGAGCGGGACGTACTTCGGTTCGCCGTAAGGCGCGAGTCCCATCACTTTGTATTCGCCGCTGTTGACCTTGAAGCCCGTATAATAGGTGAACGCGCTGTAGAGCAGTCCCAGACTGTCAGGGAAACGCAACTCTTTTAAGAGAGTGATCTCATTGCCGCGCCCCACGCCGATGGAACTCGTCGCCCATTCGCCGACCCCGTCGAGCGTCAGAATGGCCGCTTCTTCAAATGGCGAAGGATAGAAGGCGCTCGCCGCGTGGCTCTCGTGATGATCGCCGAACAGAACTCGCCAGGGAAACGCGCGTGCGCGCCGCGCGGCATCTTTCCGGTCTTCGATGCCTTCGACCTTCGCCATCTCCGTGCCGATCAAGTCCGACATCCAGAGTTTCTCTTTCATCCACAAAGGGATCGCTTTCAGGAAAGAAGAGAAACCGGCGGGAGCGTAGTCCAGATAGGTTTCAAGCAGGCGTTCGAACTTGAGGAGAGGTTTATCGTAGAAGGAGACGTGATCGAGCGTCTCAACCGTCAACCCCGCTTCGGCCAGACAGTAGCGCACGGCCTCTGTCGGGAAGCGATGATCATGCTTGCGGCGCGTGAACCGCTCCTCCTGTGCCGCGGCGACGATCTCCCCGTCAATCACCAGACAGGCGGCCGAGTCGTGATAGAAAGCCGAAATCCCCAGTATGCTCGTCACAACAATTTACCCGGCGCGATTTAGAATAAAGGATAAAGGAAGGGGGCGAGCGCGGAACTTTGCGCAAACGCGAGCGCCAGTCCAGTCAGCACGAGGACGATAATGATCGGCAGTAACCAGTACTTCCGGTTGTATTTCATCAACTCCCACAACTGTAGCAGAACTTGTGATTTCGACATCGACCGATTACCTTCCTAATACATCTTTTCGTAGTGCTTCGGGTCGCTGCGCCGCGCGGTGTAAGGCTTCCAGTAAGACTCCGCGCGCGCCGCGCGCCGCCCCAACGGGTCGCCGCCGAAACATCTTCTGAGCAAACCGATGGGTGTGACGAAGAGGAAAAAGACGACGCCCAAAATAACCCGCGTCATCACGAATCCCATCCCTTCGGCCATCCCCATCCAGAGGCGATTCGGCACGACGAGCGCCTTCGGGTAAATTGCGCCCAAAAGGGCGAGCGTTGCGCCGGTGATGAGCAGGGCAGAGGCAGGCGTCGGAAATCTGCCGCGATAAAACCACCAACCGCCTATCGCCAGAAAGACACTGCCGACCAGCAAGCCGAAGTCTCGTTCGGTGCGGTACGAAGGCTTGCGCGTGCTTAACTGACGAGAGATGGACGCACCCCCGACAGGCAAAGCTCCGATAACTTTAATCTCATGAATAGCCTCCGACGCCGAAAAATCGCATGATTGCACGGCAAAAGCCGGGCGTCAACATTCCGGCGGAACGCGGAGTGTCTAAATTCGGACAGGAAGCGAAGTCGGCATCAGAGAGGAAACGAAGTCAGCGATGTTGCCGGGGCGGCGCGGGTGGCGCTGCTGATGGCTCTGCCGCCGGTTCTGGACGCACGAGTGGCTGGGCGAGTCTCCGGCGTGTGCTGGCGACCGCAGGACGGATACTGAAAGCGTTGAATACCGGTGCGGTTAGAGCCTGATTTCACCTGCCGCCCGCCACTGTGGCAACGGAGACATTGCGTGCGGGTCAGGTCTTGCTAATATCATCAGGCCGATTCAGGCGATCCCCATGAGCCCCTTGAGTCTTTCACCATTTCACCGGTCTCTGCTATCATGTGTTGCTAAATTAGTACTGGTTTAGAGGTATTTTTTTAAAGGTTAAAGGTTAAAGGTGATGTCTCAAGATAATCGTTTGCTGCCGCTGACTCCCGGTCAGAATCTCGACCGCCCGTTGCGTGATTTGATCCAGCCTGAAAAGGGGAACAATACTTACTCACTGTCTGAGCCGACACACCTGCGCGAATACCTTTCCGTAGTCTTAAAACGCAAGTGGCTGATCCTGAGCCTGCTCGTCGTCGTCACGTCGCTTGTCGCGATCCAGATGTACCGCCTGCCGACCATCTACCGCGCCGAGTCAACCATCCAGATCGAGCAGAAGACGAAGAATCTCCTGAAGACGAAAGAGTTCGTCATTAACGCGCAGAACGACCCGGCCTACTGGGGCACGCAACTCGCGCTGCTGGAGAACCCGCGCCTCCATCGCAAAGTGATCCTCGAGCTCAATTTGCAAAACAACCCGACGTTCATTGGCGGTCAGGCGCGGCCGAGTTTGTTCACCGCCGTGCGCCGCATGTTCTCGCGGCAGAAACCGGGGGCGACCCCCGCCGCCGCCGGGCAGGAGGGCGGGCTGGAAGTGGTTGACGACGCCCCGACGAGCGTGACGGAGGCGGACAAGTTGACGCCGGAGCAGACCGCGAAGATGCTCGCCTACGAAGATGCCCTGCGTATCAATCTGACCATTGACCCGGTCGAGCGCACGAACCTCGTCAAGATCGTCTACCAACACACCAACCCCGAACTCGCGATGAAGATCGCCGATACGCTCGCCGCCGTCTTCATCCAAGACAACATCGAGCGCGAGACCTCCGGCTCGACCAAGTCGGCCGAACAACTCGCGCGGAATATCACCGATCTGCAAGCCTCCATCCGGCAGAAGCAGCAGGAAGTGATCAACTTCCGCACGAGCCGCGGGCTGCCTCTCGGCAAAATTCAGGGCGAGAACCTGACCGCCTCGATTCTGACCACCTCGACCACGCAGATGATGGAGGCCGAGGCCGAGCGCAAGAGATTGCAAGCCGCTTACGAGGCGGCGCAGAAAGCGCCCGATTTGTTCTCCATCCCGGAAGTGCTGGAGAACAAATCGGTGCAGGAGTTGCGCGATAAGCTGAGCAGCGTCGAGGAGCAGCGTCAGGCGTTGCTCGTCAAGTATGAGCCGGAGTGGCCTGCCGTCAAACAGCTTGATCGGCAGAAGGATCAGATTCAGGTCTCGCTCAACAAACAGGCCAGAGACGTGGTGAGCGCGATGAGGTCGCGCTACGATGCCGCGGTGAATCGCGAGAACGGGCTGAGGCAGTCCAACGCGCAGGCGCGCAGCCAGGCCAAGGGGCAGAGCCGTTCGGAGATGGAACTCGGCATCATCCAACAGGAGTTGGAGACCACGCAGCAACTCTACAACACGGCGATTCAGGGCAAGAAAGAGTTTGACGTGACGGGCGCGGAAGTGCCCAACAACATCACCATCTCGACGCCCGCCCGCCGCGCCGAGATCGTCGGGCCGCCGCGCGTGCGTAACATTCTGATCGCGCTCCTGCTCTCGCTGGCCGCAGGGATCGGCCTCGCCTTCCTGCTCGACTACCTCGACGACACGCTCAAGTCCATCGAAGACGTGGATCGGCACATCCACCTCCCGACGCTGGGCTTGATCCCCGCCCCTCGCGTCGAACGTCGCTTCGCGCTCCCGGCGCGCGGCGCGCTCGCCACGGCGGACGCGGGCGACCCGTCGGCCAACGCGCTCGCGCTCATCGAAGAGCAGCGTTCGCCCGTCGCGGAGGCTTACCGCCACCTGCGCACGGCGCTGCTGCTCTCGTCCGCCGGGCAACCGCCGAAGACCATCCTCGTCACGTCGAGCCAGCCGTCCGAGGGCAAGACGACCACGGCCGTCAACACCGCCGTCATGCTCGCGCAGACCGGCGCGGAAGTCCTGATTCTCGACTGCGACCTGCGTCGCCCGCGCATCCACGCGCACTTCGGATTGACGAACACGCGCGGCGTGACGAACTACCTGTCGGGCGACACGAACATTGCCGGGATCGTGCAGGAGTACGACAAGCTGCCGAACCTGAAGATCATCACTTCCGGCCCCGTCCCGCCGAACTCCGCAGAACTCTTAGGCTCGGAAGAGATGCGTCGCCTGATCACCCTGCTCAGCGACAACTTCACGCACATCATCATCGACTCGCCGCCCGCGATCTCTTTCACGGATGCCTCGATTCTTTCGACGATGGTTGACGGCGTGATGCTCGTCGTCCACGGCGGCCGCTCGTCGCGCGCCGTGGTGCGCCGCGCCAAGCAGCAACTCCTCGACGTGGGGGCGCACATCTACGGCATCGTCCTCAACAACGTCAAACTCGAATCGTCTAACTACTACTACTACTCCGGCTACTATTCGAGCTACTACGCCAACGACGACGACGACCAGACGGGCGCGCCCGAGGCGGACGAGTACGCCGAAACCGCCAAATCGAAATAACGGGTTTCAAGTTTCAGGTTTCAGGTTTCAGGTCTGAGAGTTTCAGGTCTTTAACCTGAAACCTGAAACTTGAAACCTGAAACTTTATGAGAGAGTTCTGCGCCATCGCCGACGACGTTGTGCTGGGGCGCGACGTACAGATTTACAACTTCGTCAACCTCTACGGCTGCGAGATCGGCGACGAGACGCGCATCGGCACGTTCGTGGAAATCCAGAAGGGCGCGAGCGTGGGGGCGCGCTGCAAAATTTCCAGCCACACGTTTATCTGCGAGGGAGTGCGCGTCGAGGACGAGGTTTTCGTCGGCCACGGCGTCCAGTTCATCAACGACCGCTACCCGCGCGCCACGCGCGCCGACGGCACGCCCCAGACCGAAGCCGACTGGACGCTCCAGCGCACCGTCGTCCGGCGCGGCGCGTCAATCGGCACGGGCGCGGTCGTCCTCGGCGGCATCGAGATCGGCGCGCGCGCGACCGTGGGCGCGGGCGCGGTCGTCACGCGCGACGTGCCGCCCGGCGCGACGGTCGCGGGCAACCCGGCACGGATTTTAAGAAACGATGAACGCGGAACGATGAACGCGGAATAAAAAGCAAACTGCCTTTGTCTTCCGATTCATCGTTCATCGTTCATCGTTCATCGTTTCGTTATGATTCCTTTCGTTGACCTGCAAGCGCAGTATCGCGCCATCAAGCGGGAAGTTGATGAGGCCATCGCGCGCGTCGTGGAGAGCGCGGCCTTCATACTCGGCCGCGAGGTGGAAGCGTTCGAGGCGGCGTTCGCCGAATACCTCGGCGCGAAGTTTTGCGTCGGCGTGAACAGCGGCACGGCGGCCATTCAACTCGCCGTCACGGCCTGCGGCGCGGGCGCGGGCGACGAGGTGATCGTCCCGGCCAACACCTTCTTCGCCACCGCCGAAGCCGTCTCGACGGCGGGCGCGACGCCCGTCTTCGTGGATGCCGACCCCGTCTCCCATACGATTGACGTAAACAAAATCGAAGCGGCCATCACCGAACGCACGCGCGCCATCATCCCCGTCCACCTCTACGGGCAGGCGGCCGATCTCGATCCCGTTTTCGAGATCGCCGCGCGCCACAACCTGTCGGTCATCGAAGACGCGGCGCAGGCGCACGGCAGTCTCTACAAAGGCCGCCGCGTCGGCGCGCTCGGCCGCGCGAACTGTTTCAGTTTCTACCCCGGCAAAAATCTGGGCGCGTATGGCGAGGGCGGCGCGGTCGTGACGGACGACGCGGAGGTGGCGCGGCGCGTGCGACTGCTGCGCGACCACGGCTCGGAGCGGAAGTATCAACACGACATCATCGGCTACAACTTCCGCCTCGAAGGCATTCAGGGCGCGGTCTTGAACGTCAAACTCAAACACCTCGACGGCTGGAACGAACTGCGCCGCGCGCACGCCGCGCGCTACCGCGAACTGCTCTCCGGCCTGAGCGGCGACGGCGGCGACGGCGAGGCGCGCGCGCTCACGCTCCCGCGCGAGTTGCCCTACGCGCGCCACATCTATCACCTCTACGTCGTCCAGACGGACGAGCGCGACGCGTTGCAAAAACACCTGACGGCGGCGGGCGTCCAGACGGGCATCCATTACCCCGTGCCCATCCACCTGCAACCCGCTTACGCGTCGCTCGGCCACCGCGCGGGCGACTTCCCCGTGGCCGAACGAGAGGCCGCGCGCGTCCTCTCGCTCCCGATGTTCCCGGAGTTGACGGGCGAACAGATCGAGCGCGTGGCGGAAGCCGTCCGCGCCTTCGCCGGTAGTCAGTTGTCGGCCGCGCGTGTTTAACTATGCCGCATGAAATAGGCACGCCTCGTCGGCCGGATGCAACCGAACCAACTCAAACATAAGGACTGCGGGTCAGGGATTATCCACTACTGTTTATGATCACCATCGGCGTCATCGGCTGCGGCTACTGGGGGCCGAACCTGATCCGCAACTTCGCGGAGAACGAGCGCGCGCAACTGCGCTGGATTTGCGACACGGACGAGCGTCGTCTGAACGCCATCGGCCGCCGCTTCCCGGCCGCGCGCACCGCCGCCGACTATCGCCAGTTGCTCGCCGACCCCGAACTCGCCGCCGTCGTCATCGCCACGCCCGTCGCCACACACTACCGTTTCGCCAAAGACGCGATCCTCGCGGGCAAGCACGTCCTCATCGAAAAACCTTTCACGACCAACAGCCGAGAGGCGCGCGAACTCGTCGAACTGGCGGAGGGGCGCGGCCTGACCTTGATGGTCGATCACACGTTCGTCTATACGGGCGCGGTGCGGCGCATCAAGGAGATCGTCGAGAGCGGCGAACTCGGCGAGTTGCTCTACTTTGATTCGGTGCGCATCAACCTCGGCCTCTTCCAGCGCGACATCAACGTCGTCTGGGATTTGGCGCCGCACGATCTCTCGATCATGGACTACCTCGTCGCGCGCGACGCCGTCGCGTTGACGGCGACGGGCAGTTGCCACGTCGAAGCCGGGATCGAAAACATCGCCTACGTGATGCTGCGCTTCGCCGACTCTTTCATCGCACACTTTCATTTCAACTGGCTCTCGCCCGTCAAAATCCGCCGCACGCTCATCGCCGGAAGCCGCAAGATGATCGTCTACGACGACATCGAACCGACCGAGAAGGTGCGCGTCTACGACAAGGGCGTGACGGCCAACCGCATCGAGAGCGACAGCGACAAGGAGGCCGCCTACCAGACGCTCGTCAGTTATCGCACCGGCGACGTGTGGGTTCCCAAACTCGACTCGACCGAAGCCCTGACGCACGTCTCCGCCGAGTTTCTCGATGCCATCGCCAACAAGCGCGCACCGCTCACCGACGGCGTGGCGGGCTTGCGCGTCGTGCGCCTGCTCGAAGCCGCGCAGGAGTCAATCGATCAGGGCGGCAAGCTGATAGAGTTATAAATTGCGATGACGACACCTTCACCCGGCATGCAGGTTCCCCTGCTCGATCTGAAACAGCAGCACGCGCGTTTGCGTGAAGAGTTGCGCGCGGGCGTGGATCGCATCCTCGATTCGCAACAGTTCGTCCTCGGCGAAGAAGTGCGCCTGCTCGAAGAAGAACTCGCGCGCTACTCGACGGCGCGCCACGCCGTCGGCTGCGCTTCCGGTTCGGACGCGCTCCTGCTCGCGCTCATGGCGTTGGACATCAAGGCGGGCGACGAAGTGATCACGACGCCCTTCAGTTTCTTCGCCACCGCGAGCGCGATTGCGCGCACCGGCGCGACGCCCGTCTTCATCGACATCGAACCGCGCACCTACAACCTCGACCCCTCGCTCGTCGAAGCGGCCATCACCACGCGCACACGCGCCATCATGCCCGTCCACCTCTACGGCCAGTGCGCCGACATGGACGCGCTCTCGGAAGTCGCCGCGCGCCACGACCTGCCCGTCATCGAAGACGCGGCGCAGGCCATCGGCGCGGAGGACGGCGGGCGTCGCGCCGGGTCGCTCGGCCGGATAGGTTGTTTCAGTTTCTACCCGACGAAAAACCTCGGCGCGGCGGGCGACGCCGGGCTGCTCACGACCGGCGACGACGCGCTCGCCGAACGCCTGCGCCGCCTGCGCGTCCACGGCGGCGCGACCGAATACCTGCACACCGAGATCGGCATCAACAGCCGCCTCGACGCCTTGCAGGCCGCCGTCCTGCGCGTCAAACTCCCGCACCTCGACGGCTGGTCGCAGGCGCGGCGCGAACGCGCCGAGACTTATTCGCTCCTCCTGACGAACGCGCACCTCCGTTTCAATTTGCGCGCGCCGTTCATACGCGAAAACGTCCGGCACATCTTCCACCAGTACGTCGTGCGCGTCCCCGAACACCGCGACGCGCTCGTCGAGCATTTGCGGGCGCACGGCGTCGGCGTCAAAATTTACTACCCCGTGCCGCTGCACATGCAGGAGTGCTTCCGCTATCTCGGTTATCGTGAGGGCGCGCTGCCCGAAGCCGAACGCGCCGCGCGCGAAACGCTGGCCTTGCCCATCTACCCCGAACTGCGACTCGAACAACAACAATACGTGGTTGACACGCTCGGTCGCTTTCAACCCTGACGGGCGGCGGGATGAATTTAGCGGCGGGATGAATTACCTTATGGGCGGGGCGCGTTCCCGCCCGCTTAATGTTCACAATCTGCGGGCGGCGATAAACCGCGCCCCGCAATTTTATTTGGAGAAGAACCATTGACGAAGAAGGCGTTAATCACCGGCATCACAGGGCAGGACGGCAGTTATCTGGCCGAGCATTTGTTGTCTCTGGGCTACGAGGTGCACGGCCTCGTGCGCCGCGTCGCGCTGGAAGACCCCGCGCGCCGCTTCGCGCGCATCTCGCACCTGCTCGACCGCGTGACCTTGCACCCGGCCTCGCTGGAGAGCTACCCTTCGCTCTTTCATGTCGTCAGCCGCATCGAGTTCGACGAGTGCTACCATCTGGCCGCACAGTCCTTCGTCGCCGAAAGCTTCATCGACGGCTTCTCGACCATGAATACCAATATCAACGGCACGCACTATTTGCTGGCCGCACTGCGTGAGTTGCGCCCCGGATGTCGCTTCTACTTTGCGGGGTCGTCGGAGATGTTCGGCAAGGTGGCCGAAGTGCCGCAGCGCGAGACGACACGCTTTTACCCGCGCTCGCCTTACGGCATCTCGAAGGTGGCCGGTTTCGAGTTGACGAGAAACTACCGGGAAGCCTTCGGGATGTTCTGCGCGAGCGGGTTATTGTTCAACCACGAGGGGCCGCGGCGGGGGCACGAGTTTGTGACGCGCAAGATCACATCGACGGCGACGCGCATCAAGCTGGGGCTGGCCGACGAGTTGCGTCTGGGGAATCTGGAGGCGCAGCGCGACTGGGGGCATGCGAAAGACTATGTGCGGGCGATGCATTTGATGTTGCAGCAGGAGGCGGCGGACGACTTCGTGGTAGCGACGGGAGAGACGCACACGGTGCGGGAGTTCTGCGCGCGGGCGTTCGCGGAACTGGGGTTGGATTATGAGGAGTACGTGCGGGTGGACGAGCGATACCTGCGGCTGGCGGAAGTGGATTTGTTGGTGGGCGACGCGAGGAAGGCGCGAGCGCAGTTGGGATGGGAGCCGCAGTACACGTTCGGGGAGATGATCAAGGAGATGGTGGAGGCCGACCTGGAGACCGCCGCCAAAGAAAACCGCAATGCGGACGCCGCCGGGCGCGCGTGACGACGGCAGGGAGTTAGAAATATCAGCCGCCCCGCGTCGCGTTATCGCGTCTCAGGTGCGTGATATACTCGGCCGCACCAGTTTCTTTTAAGACCCGGTTTTTCCGGCTCAGGTCGCAGCATCGCAAGTTATAGTCGAAGTCACGGATGAGTTCCCAAGAGCACATAACCGACGCGCGCACGGGCACGGTGAAAGGGCCGGGCGAGCGGCCGCACGAATTTCTCTTCATCACGGCGGACAACCGGCGTGCGCGCATCGGCGAATTCGTCTATTACATGGCGCGCGACGGCGCGGACGTGCGGCAGATTCTGGGGAACATCACCGCGCGAAAACTCGTGCGCAATTTGCCCGACGCGTTTTTGTCCGACCCGGAGACGCCGCCCGCCGTCATCTCCGCGCTCATCGGACTCGACGGCGAAGGCTGCGAGTTGTACGAGATCACGGTCGAGACCATCGGCTACTTTCACCCGCGCATGGGCGATTTCGTCAACCCGCGCATCCCGCCGAACGCGGGCGACGCGGTCTTTCTGGCTTCCTCGGAGACGCTCGCGGGCGTGCTCAGTTCGCGGCGCGTGGACGAGACGGGCGCGGCGCACCTCGGCAGTCTGCTCACGCGCAGCGCGGGCGAAGTGCCCGTCGTGCTCTCGGTCAAGGATGTCGTTTCGACGCATCTCGCCATTCTCGCTTCGACCGGCGCGGGGAAAAGTTATACGGCGGGCGTGCTCGTCGAAGAGTTGATGATGCCGCACAACCGCGCGGCCGTGCTCATCGTCGATCCGCACGGCGAGTACGACACGCTCCGCTCGATTGAAAGCGACCCGCGTTTCCGCGCCCCCGACGGCTATCAACCCGAAGTCAAAATCTTCACGCACGACCGCGTGCGCGTCCGCTTCTCGTCGCTCACGGAGGCCGACATCAAATATCTCCTGCCCGAAGGCGCGAGCGACAAGATGCTGCATTATCTCTCGCAGGCTTACCGGAAGCTGACGGCGGGCGAGCGCGGCGCGCGCGGGCTATGGGGCTATCACGACCTGCGCGACCTCGTGACGGCCGAGAAGTACGGCGACGAAGACGCGCGCGGCGGCGGCGGGTCGGGCGGCAACGCAGGTTCGATTGACGCGCTCCTGTGGCGTCTCGACAATCGTTTCGACCGTCACGATTCGATCTTCTCCGACAGCGAGCACATCGAACTCAAGGAACTCTTCCGCCCCGGCCGCTGCACCGTCCTGCAACTCTCGGACATCGAACAGCACGAGCAGCAGGTCGTCGTCGCGACGCTTTTGCGCCGCGTCAACAAGGCGCGCATGGCGACCGTGCGCGGCGAGGCCGACACGGCGAGCGAGAGTTTCCTGCCCTACCCGGTCTTCACGCTGCTGGAAGAGGCGCACCGCTTCGCGCCCGCCGGGCAATCGGTCGTCTCGACCAACATCCTCAAGCAGATACTCTCCGAGGGGCGCAAGTTCGGCGTCGGCATCGGGCTGATCACGCAGCGTCCGGGCAAACTCGATCAAGACGTGCTCTCGCAGTGCATGACGCAGGTCATCATGCGCATCGTCAACCCGATTGATCAGGACACGGTGGCGAAGTCGGTCGAAGGCGCGGGGCGGCAACTGCTGAACGAACTCCCGGCGCTGACGAAGGGGCAGGCGATCCTGAGCGGCGTCGGCGTCAACACGCCGGTCATGTGTCGCGTGCGCGAACGCCTCACCAAACACGGCGGCGAGACTTTCGACGCCCCCGGCGAGTGGGCGCGCTGGCACTCGGAGACCGAACAGCAGCACCGCGAAGAGGACGAGGCCGTCGTCGTCAAACCGGCTTCGACGAAGAAGGTCGAAAAGTTTCGCGGGATTCAGATTTAGACAAGCTCCCTTCTGCGCGCGCGCCGCAAGCTGCTGAGGCCGCCGGGAATTCACTATTGACTTACCCGCCCGGCGGTAATATCTTCTCGCCGCTAAAGTTTAAACCGGAGTCGGCCGTGTGAAGTGACACCCCGCGCGCCCTTGCCCGCCTCGCCTGTCGCCCGCATGGCCTCTTCAAGATTTTAGAGCGCGGTCGCCCGGCCGTCGCCGGTTGTCTGAGAAGGAGCCCATCCATGTCACCACACCCGAAGTATCGTCTTCCTCGCAATCTGTCTCGCCTGTCGCTCTGCGCCGCCTGTCTCCTGTGCCTGACGGCGTTTGCCGCCCCGGCACAGTCGGCGCGCGGGGGCGACACGGCGCATAACACCGCCGACGCGCGCGCCGCGAAAGCCCAAACGGCCCACGAGCAACCGCCCTTTCAGGAATACAAGGGCGTCCGCATCGGCATGACCGCCGCCGAGGCGCGCAAGAAACTCGGCTCGCCGACCGACAAAGGCGACACGCAGGATTTCTACGTCGTCTCGGACAAGGAGACCGTACAGGTGATGTACGACGGCGCGAAAAAGGTCTCGGCCATCGCGCTCATCTACATCAACGCGGGCGACAAAGCTCCGACGCCGAAGGCCGTCACGGGCGAAGAGATCGAAGCGCGCCCCGACGGCTCGCTCTACAAGCTGGTGCGCTACCCGAAGGCCGGTTACTGGGTCTCGTACAGCCGCACCGCCGGAGCCTCGCCCATCGTCTCCGTGACTATGCAGAAGATAAACTGAGGGCGTCCGGGGCGGGCCGGAATAGTTGGCGGGGGTTTTGCGCTGAAGAGTGCGTCGCCCGTCTCTTTCACCTGAGAGAAACAGGGGCGACGGCCGCCGCTCCGCCGCGCCCGCGCGGCCTGCCCGCCGCCCTCTATGTTCGCGCCCGCATTTGCTTTTACCCGCCCCCGCGATGCTAAGATAAACAGGCTTGCCCCCAAAATACGCCCGACGCCGTTCTCTCCCTTTGCGCGGCGGTAATTTGTTTGCTCTCACGCGAAGTTTTTGTGACGAACGCGCGCTAATCTTTGCCGGGCGCGCCACATTTAGAGGGATACGGATGCCTAGTTCAACGAAGACTCAAATCTCAGGCCGCGTCGTGGAATTGCTCTCCGCGCGGCGCGACGAAATTCTCAACATCTGGATCAAAGAGCGTCTGGAATCCGAAGACTTCCGCGACGAGTTGATCTCCAAGCACGAACTACGCCAGCAGTCGCAGCAGATCGTGGAAATGCTGGCGCGCGCGCTACAGGAATCCGACGGCTCGGACTTCGACCACCCCTCGTTCGACGAACTGCGCGGCTTCCTCAACGAGATTTCGCGCCAGCGCGCCGTCAAAGGTTACACGCCTTCGGAGAACGCTACCTACATCCTTAGCCTTCGCAACGTCGTGCTCCCCATCCTCGCCGAAGACTTCGAGGGCGACACCGTGACGCTCGTGCGCGAGATGGATCATTTCACGCGCCTGCTTGACCGGATGGGGCTCGTGATGGTGGAAAACTTCATCCGTTCGCGCGAGGAGATCATCCGCCAGCAGCGCGCCGACATGTTGGAGTTGTCCACGCCGGTCATCAAAGTGTGGGACAAAATCCTGACGCTCCCCATCATCGGCACGCTCGACTCGCGCCGCGCGCAGATGATGACCGAAGCCCTTCTGCAACGTATCGTCGACACCGGCTCGACGGTCGCCATCCTCGACATCACGGGCGTGCGCACGATGGACACGCTCGTCGCCAACCACCTGATCAAGACCGTCACGGCGGCGCGCCTGATGGGCGCGCGCTGCATCCTGACGGGCGTCTCTCCCTCGATTGCGCAGACGATGGTGCAACTCGGCATCGATCTCACGGAGATCACTACCCGCGCGCAAATGTCCGACGGCATCCGGCTCGCGCTCGAAATGATCGGGCGCAAAGTGGTCTCCGCCGCCGCGCTCTCGCACCTGCGCGCGAACGGCGCGACCCCCCCGGCGCAAAAGACTGAACAAACAAAAAGTGAATCGTAAATCGTAAATCGTGAATGGAAAGAATCAGTTTTAATCTATTTACGATTCACGATTCACGATTCACGGTCTTACGGAGTAATGCCCATGAATGGCTCGCAGCGCATCCCGATTCTGAAAGTTGGCCGCGTCCTCGTCGTGCCCGTGCAGGTGGACATGGACGACCAGACCGTCATCGGTTTGCAGGAACGGATTCTGTCGGAACTCGAACGCACGGGCGCGCGCGGCGTCCTGATCGACATCTCGCTCCTTGAGATGGTCGATTCCTTCATCGGGCGCATGCTCTCGGACATCGCGGCGATGGCGCGCATCATGGACGCGCGCACGGTGGTCGTCGGCATCCAGCCGGCGGTCGCCATCACGCTCGTCGAACTCGGTCTGGAACTGCGCGGCGTGGACACCGTCCTGAACGTTGACGAAGGCATCAAACTGCTGCGCGCCGAATTCGGTGCGTACGGCGCGGACGACGACGAGGACGACGAATTTCAGGGGGAATGGCATTCGTTTGGAGAGTCGCGCCATCACGCTTGAGTCGGAACACGACATCGTCGTCGCGCGCGGCGAAGTGCGCGCGATGGCCGTCGCGCTCGGCTTCCGTTTGATCGACCAGACGCGCCTTGCCACCGTCGCTTCCGAACTCGCGCGCAACATCGTCAAATACGCCGGGCGCGGCCAGGTGATCGCGCAGCCCGCGCGCCACGCCGACGGGCGCGAAGGGTTGCGGCTCATCTTCGAAGACTCCGGCGGAGGCATCCCCAACATCGAGGCCGCTATGCGCGACGGCTTCTCTACAGGCCGCGGGCTCGGTCAGGGGCTCCCCGGTTCGCGCCGCCTCGCACACGAATTCGAGATCGAATCTTCCGCCGAACGCGGCACGCGCGTCACGGTCGTGCGCTGGATTTAGCGAAACGATGAAGGATGAACGCTGAACGATGAGTTAAAGTCATTACTTCCGCGTTCATCCTTCATCGTTTATCGTTTCGCTTATGAGAGTCATTCAATCAATGGAGGTCAGGGACGAGGCGCAGGTAGGCGCGGTGCGCCGCGCCGTGCACAGGTACGCGGGCAAGATCGGTTTCACCGAGCGCGAGTTGGCCGAGGTGGACATCGTCGTGCAGGAGGTGGGCACGAACGCGGCGCGCTACGCGACGGGCGGCGGCCAGATTCATTTCACCGAGACGCTCGGCGCGGAGCCGGGGCTGGAAATCTTTTATACGGATCGCGGCCCCGGCATCTACGATCTCGACCGCGTCGTGCGCGACGGCGTCTCGACCGGCGGCTCGCTCGGCGCGGGACTCGGCGCGGTGCGCCGCCTGATGGACGAGTTTGAAGTCTACTCGACGGTGCAGAGCACAAGTCGGCTGGCATCGCTCTCGCGCCGGACGACGCACGGAACCGCGCTCCTCTTGCGCAAGTGGGTGGCCGCCGCGCGCCTCTCCGACGAGACGCACGCCGCGACCGCGCGGGGCATCGGCGTCTGGACGCGCCCGTACCCGAATGAAGATCAAAACGGCGACGCTTACTTCGTCCGCCGCCGCGCCGGGCAAATCCTGCTCGCCGTAGTTGACGGGTTGGGGCACGGCCAGGGAGCGCACGAGGCTTCGCGGGTCGCGCTCGCCGTGCTCGCGGACTGGCAGGGCGAAGGGCTGGAAGAGGTCTTCGGCGCGGCGCACGCCGCGCTCAGGCCGACGCGCGGCGCGGTGATGGGCGCGTGCATCCTCGACACGGCGCGCGGCTCGTTTCAATATGCGGGCGTGGGCAATATCGAAGTGCGCGTCTTCAATGCGCCCGAACCCGTGCGCCCCATCTCCAACAACGGCACGCTCGGCGCACGGATGAGCAAGGTGCGCGTCTGGTCTTACGCGTGGGCGGAAGGCGCGAGCGTGGTGCTGGCGTCGGACGGCGTGAGCGCGTCGTGGGACATGAACGATTACCCCGGCCTGTTGCAGCACAGCCCGCAACTGCTCGCGGGCGTTCTGATGCGCGACTACGGCCGCGACACGGACGACGCGACCGTGCTCGTCGCACGATAGGTTTCAAGTTTCAGGTTGCAGGTTTCAAGTTAAAGAACGAAGAACCTCAGCCCTGAATTTTCAAGTTGAAGAACGAACAACTTCAGACTTGAAACCTGCAACCTGAAACCTGAAACTTGAAATCTTATGGAAGGCATTGACACCACCCGACTCGGAGACATCTACGTGCGGCGCGAGGCCGACATCGTGAAGGTGCGCGAACGCGTGCGCCGTCTCGCGCGCCAGATGCGTTTCGACACGACCACGCAGATCAAGATCACGACCGCCGTCTCCGAACTCACGCGCAACATCTACGAGTACGCGCAGAGCGGCGCGATCACGCTCGCCGTCGCTTTCCGCAGGGACGTGAGCAACGCGGCGGGCTTGCAGATCACGGCGCGCGACGACGGCCCCGGCATCGACGAGGCGAGTCTGCGCGCCATCATGCACGGCCAGTACAGTTCGCCTTCGGGGCTCGGCGTCGGGCTGACGGGGACGCGCCGCCTGATGGACGAATTCGAGATCGAGTCGGGCGCGGGCGCGGGCACGCGCGTCACGATCATCAAGTGGCTGCCGCCCGCCGAGGCCGCCGGGGTCAGGGGACGCGTGGATGCGCTGCGCGAGGATTTCAACGCGGAAGACAGCGAATCCGCCGTCGAAGAATTGGCGCGGCAGAACCGCGACTTCGTCCGCATCCTCGGCGAACTCGAAGAGAAGCGCGAGGAACTCGAACGCCTCAACGGACAACTCACCGCGTCGAACGCCGAACTCAACGAGGCCAACACGCGCCTGCGCGAACTGGCCGAGATGCGCGAAGAGTTTCTCGCCCTGACCACGCACGACCTGCGCTCGCCCCTGACGGTGATCAGCGGCGTCATCAGTTTCTTCACCTCCGGGCGTCTCGGCGAGCTTTCGCCCGAACAGAAGAACATGGTGCAGATGATGGAGCGCAACACGCAGAACTTGATCGAACTCGTCAACGATCTGCTCGACGCCGCCAAGCTCGAATCCGGCACGCTCCAACTCGAACTCGTAGACGTAAACCTCCGCGCCCTCGTCAACGAAATCTGCGAATCCTTCGTGCAACTCGCGCGCGAAAAAAGTCTGACGCTCGTGCTGGAGGACGCGCCCCCGAATTTGCCGAACGTCGTGCGCGCCGACCGCGCCAAACTCCGGCGCATCATCGTCAACCTCCTCTCGAACGCTTTGAAGTTCACACCCAAAGGCGGGCGCGTCTCGATGCGCGTCGAATTGGCGGGCGACGATCTGGTGCGCATCGCGGTCGCCGACACGGGCGTCGGCATCGCTTCGGACGACCTGCCGTTCCTCTTCGACAAGTACGAACAGGCGCGCCACCGCGCCACGCGCGGCGAGAAAGGCACGGGGCTCGGCCTCTACATCACGCGCCAACTCGTCGAACTCCACGGCGGCAAGATCGGCGTCGCATCGGAAGTCGGCCGCGGCTCGACCTTCTTTTTCACGCTTCCGATTATGGGTACTGAAAATGTTGCTTAATGTAAGTTAGGCGCTATGTATTTAATGGAGGGCGTATGTTCAGAACCATTATTATCGCCGTTATGATGCTTTTCCGGATCAGTCCTGCCGGTCATCAACCAGCATTGCCGAACTCGCAGGAAAGAGACGCTTGCTCGATTCTTTCTAACCTCAAGGCGGAATTTCAGAAGCGCAATCCTAACATCGCGCATGTCAAAATAATTGACGCGCGTCCGACCCTGACAGACATACCCAAATATCTGGTTCTAGGCTGGGGCATCCGTGCCGACCGCACCTTCAGAGGTAACTTCGAGGATGAGTTGTTCGGGCTGTTCCTGGTAGACGAATCTTTATCCAAGGTGGAAAAGGTGATGGATTTCATCCCGACTCCGCGCTGGTATGACACAGAGATGAGGATAATAAGTGTGGACGCTACTAAGGCTGTGGTGGAGGCTAAGGGAGAAACTTATGGTGTCAAGTCGTTGCGACGTGAATATATTATGTACAACGAGGGTCGCATATTTCCCGTCACACCTAACAAATCGTTCAATCGAACGGATAAGTAGGGCAGCCGCTTATCTGCAAAGACAGGGTTGCGTCAGTTAGTTCCAGCGTAGACCCTAATTCTATCAGGCTCTAGCTATACAGTTTGATCATAAAAATTTCGTCAGCCTAAAATATGCACTATCACTTGATCGGAATTTGCGGGACGGCGATGGCCTCGCTCGCCGGGATGCTACAGGCGCGCGGGCACAAGGTGACGGGGTCGGACGAAAACGTCTACCCGCCGATGTCCACGATGCTCGCGGAGTTGGGGATTCCTGTGATGCAGGGCTACGCGCCCGCGCATCTCGACGACGCGCCGGATTGCGTCGTCGTCGGCAACGCGCTCTCGCGCGGCAACGCCGAGGTGGAGGCGACGCTCACGCGCCGCCTGCTCTATCGCTCGCAGGCCGAGGTGGTCAAAGAGGAGTTTATCCGCGGGCGGCGTTCGCTCGTCGTCGCGGGCACGCACGGCAAGACGACGACGACGAGCATCGCGACGTGGGTGCTGGAAGTGGGCGGCTTGAACCCCTCGTTTCTGGTCGGCGGCGTGGTGCAGAATTTCGGCGCGAGTTTTCGCGTCACGGACAGCGACTATTTCGTCGTCGAGGGCGACGAGTACGATACGGCCTACTTCGATAAGGGGCCGAAGTTCATGCACTACCTGCCGGAACTGGCCGTCGTCGGCAACATCGAATTCGACCACGCCGACATCTATCAAGACCTCGCGCACGTCAAGCTCGCCTTCCGTCGCCTGATGAATCTCGTGCCCGCCACGGGGCGGCTCATCGCCGGTTGGGACAGCGAGCATGTGCGCGCGGTGGTCGGCGAGTTCGGCGCGAAACTCTACACGCAACTCGACACTTTCGGCACTTGCGACGAGGCGCGCTGGCAGGCGCGCGACATCGACCCGTCGGGCGAACTGACGCGCTTTCGCGTCTTCCGCGAGGGGCGCGAGTGGGGCGAATTTCGGACGACGCTCATCGGCGACTTCAACGTGCGCAACTGTCTCGCCGTGATCATCGCGGCGGACGCGTGGGGCGTCGAACGCGCGGCCATCGCGGAAGCCCTCGCCACGTTCAAGAGCGTGTGGCGGCGCATGCAGGTGCGCGGCGCCGTGGGCGGCGTGACGGTCATCGACGACTTCGCGCACCACCCGACGGCCGTGCGGGAAACCCTGCTGGCCTTGCGCCAGAAGTATCGTGCGGGGCGGCTCGTCGCGGTCTTCGAGCCGCGTTCGACCTCTTCGCGCCTCGCCGTCTTCCAGCAGGATTACGTCGCCGCGCTCAAGCAGGCCGACCGCGTCGTCGTCGCCTCCGTCTTCAACCCCGACAAGCTGACGCAGTTCGGCGCGCTGCTCGACACGGACGAGTTGGCGGCCGAAGTCGCCGCCGCAGGCACGCCCGCCGAATCAATCGAAGGCGCGGACGAGATCGTGCGCCGCCTCGCGCCCGAACTCCGCGCGGGCGACACCGTCGCCATCATGTCCAACGGCGGCTTCGGCGGCATCCACGACAAACTGCTCGACGCGCTGAAAGGAAAGTAAGCAGTAAGCAGTGAGCAGTAAGCAGTAAAAGCAGTTTTCCTACTGCTCACTGCTTACTGCTCACTATTCTTCTCCCCTTCACACTTTCAATAAACATTCGTAACGACGTTGAAGTGTGGCGGGAGTAGAAGAGGGGCTGGCCGTTGTGCGGACGCGCCGGGGAGGATGGTTACAATTTGAAAGGACGTTGTTGCATAAATGGTCACGGATGCGGAGGGTTTGCTAACCTTCATGCGTGACCAAAAAGAGAAAGAAACGCCAGTACCGCATCCGCAACTGGCCTGACTATAACAAAGCCCTTGTC
>JAIVJZ010000040.1 GCA_020199775.1 Acidobacteriota bacterium | reverse complement strand
ACAGCCGAGGTGGAAAAAGTCCGAGACGCTCCGGCGATGGCTCTCAGATACAGGCGGCTGGCCGTTGTAGTCAGAACAAATGGCGTCGCCTCGGCCTCAGCATCCTCATGGTAAATGGATAAAATCGAGCTAATAAGATCGCTCGGGGGCTGCGTATGCCGGAGAACGCGATAACTCCATAAAAGAGGGTGTGAAGACTTGAAAAGCTGCCGGGGCCGAGGCAAGCGGCGAGACGTTAATCGTGATAAAACGGCCGCAGGTTTTTTGCGACAAGGGCGTAAATTTCGTGCATGCGGGCGTTTCTAATCGTGCCGCGCGAATTCTACCGGGGCGACTCAAGTGTTGGAATATTTGGAGTTTTTTCGGGACAAGGCGGCATCGCTCGTTTGGGAATGGAGATTGCCGGAGGGTCTCTGATATAGTGCTCTCATCGACGGGTCGCTTTCGCGGGTAGTGAGGGGAAGGCTCGCGGGTGTGGGAAGAATCATTATATCTGTGTTGTAATGTTCATTTTCGCGGCGACCAGAGCGACGCCGCGTGCATCAGAGTGCATGTCGTCTGATTCGATAGGCCGGAGCGTCGCGCGGACGAAAATCCAAACAGAGTAATATCTCGAAACTGTTCTGATGAAGATCGTAGCCAGCAAAAAAACCATTTCTGAAGACCGGCGCGCCGACCCCTCCGGCGCAACTCTATCGCCGAAGTTGTTGGACGCCAAGCAACTGCTCTTCAACCGCGAGTTCAGCCTGTTGGAATTCTTCCGCCGCGTGCTCGAAGAAGGCTTGGACGAGACGCAGCCGCTTCTGGAGCGTCTGAAATTCCTCGCCATCTTTTCGAGCAACGTCGACGAGTTTTTCATGATCCGCGTGTCGGGGCTCAAAGAGGAGTTCGAGCACGACGTGACGGAGTTGTCGCCCGACGGCATGACGCCCGCCGCCCAGCTTGCCGAGATCAGGGCGCGGCTCCTGCCGATGCTCGCCGAGCAGAGCCGCTGCCTCGTCGAAGGGTTGCTGCCGCAACTGCGAGAGCAAGGCGTCGTGATCGCCGCCTATAATTCTCTGTCGGCGGACGAACGCGCCGCGTTACAGGAATACTTCGAGGATCAAGTGTTCCCGGTGCTCACGCCGCAGGCCGTCGATCCGAGCCACCCGTTCCCTTACATCTCGAACATGAGCCTCAACCTCGCGCTGATGGTTGCGCCGCTCCCCGAACACGGCATCACGAGTTCGCTCGTGGGCAAGATCGAGCCGCGTTTCGCGCGCATCAAAGTGCCGCCGCTCGTGCCGCGCCTGATCCCCGTCGAGAAAGACGGCTCGCGGTTCATCCTGCTCGAAGACCTCATCGCGGCCAACGCGAACGCGCTGTTTCCGCGCATGCGCGCGAGCGTGTGCCACGCCTTCCGCGTGACGCGCGACGCCGACATAGACATCCGCGAGGACGAGGCGGACGACCTCCTGCGCATCATGCAACAGACGCTGCGCAAGCGCCGGTTCGGCACGGCCGTGCGCCTCGAAGTGGCGGAGGCGATGCCCGCCGACATGACGCAGTATCTGACGCAATCAATCGGCGTCGAGGCCGACGACGTGTACCGCGTGGGCGGCCCGTTGGCCGTGCCCGACTTGATGAAGCTCTACAAACTCGACCGCCCCGATTTGAAAGACGCGCCCTTCAAGCCGCACACGCCCGCCGCGCTGCGCCGCCCGCGCCTCTCCATCTTCGACGCGATCCGCGAGCGGGACATCCTCCTGCATCACCCTTACAGTTCGTTCACCCCCGTCACGGATTTCATCGCGGCGGCGGCTCACGACGAGAACGTCGCCGCCATCAAGATTTGTCTCTACCGCACGGGTCACAACTCGCCGATCCCGCAGTCGCTCATCGAGGCGAGCGAGCAGGGCAAGCAGGTGACGGCCATCATCGAACTCAAGGCGCGCTTCGACGAGGAGAACAACATCGAATGGGCGCAACGGCTGGAAGAGGCGGGCGTCCACGTCGTCTACGGGCTGATGGGGCTCAAGACCCACTGCAAGCTCGCGCTCGTCGTGCGCCGCGAAGACGACACGATGCGCCGCTACGTCCACATCGCCACGGGCAACTACAACCCCGACACTTCGCGCGCCTACACGGACATCGGACTCTTCAGCGCCGACGAAGAGATCGGCGCGGACGCCTCCGAAATCTTCAACTACCTGACCGGCTATTCGCGGCAGAAAGAGTACCGGCAACTGATGGTCGCGCCCGTCAACATGCGCGAACGGATGATCGCGCTCATCAACCGCGAGGCCGAGCACGCGCGCGCCGGTCGCCCCGCGCGCATGGTCATCAAGATCAACCGGCTGGCCGACATCGAAATCATCCGCGCGCTCTACGACGCGTCGCAGGCGGGCGTCAAGATCGACCTGATCGTGCGCGGCGTCTGCATGCTGCGCCCCGGCGTCGAGGGGCTGTCGGAGACGATCACGGTGCGCAGCGTCGTCGGCCGCTTTCTCGAACACAGCCGCTTCTTTTATTTCGCGAACGGCGGCGCGGAAGAGTTTTACACGGGCAGTTCCGACTGGATGCCGCGCAACCTCAACCGGCGCGTCGAAGTCGTCACGCCCGTCCACGACGCGCACCTGCGCCGTCATTTGAAGGACGTGATTCTGGCCGCCTACCTGCGCGACAACGTGAAGGCGCGCAAGCTTCTGCCCGATGGCTCTTACGAACGCATCCGTCCCGCCGAGGGCGAAGAGAGGTTCGACAGCCAACTGCATTTCATGGACGTGCAGCTTTAACTCAGCACGTTAAAATTCATTTGCCGGAGGGGTGTTGGTGCATGTTTCGACAGAATAAACTTCGCGCGCTGATGGCCGCTTTCATCGTCATCGCGCTCGGACTCTCGACGACGGCGTTTGCCGTCCAGAAAAAATCGAAGAAGCCGAAGAAGCCGATGCCCGCGGGCACGTTCGTCATGTGGCGCGAGCCCGTGGACATCGCTTCGCGCGACCTGTTTCTCGGTTCCGGCGGCGAGGCGGCGAAGCCCGACCTGTCGAGCGTCACTTTGATCGAGAAGGTGGAGGGCGGTTTCTCAGAGAAGTATCGCGTGCGCGACGCGGCGGGGCGCGAGTGGGTGGCGAAGGTCAGCAACGAGGCGCAATCGGAAGCGGCCGCCGTGCGTTTGCTGTGGGCGGTGGGCTACGCGACGGAACTCGCCTACCTCGTGCCGAGCGTGACCATCCCGGGCACGCCGAAAGGCACTTACCAAAACGTGAGGTTCGAGGGGCGGTCGAAGGACGTGAAGCGGTTCGACCCGTGGCTGTGGGATAAAAACCCTTTCGCCGGCAAGCGCGAATTTCAGGGTTTGAAAGTGATGATGCTCCTGTTGAATAACTGGGACATCAAGGACGACAACAACGCGATTCTCCACGTCGTGACCCCGGAGGGACAGAGCGAACTGCACTACATCGTCAGCGATCTGGGCGCGACCTTCGGCAAGATCGGCAGCGGGCCGCTCTGGGCGCTCAAGCGCAGCCGCAACAACCCGGAAGACTTCGCCGGGTCGAAGTTCGTGGATCGCGTCCGAAAGGATCGGGTCTCCTTCCACTACGGCGGCAAGAAGCAGGAAACCTTCGAAGACATCTCGGTGGGCGACGTGCAGTGGATCGCCGCGCTGCTCTCGCGCCTAACCGATCAGCAGATCAGCGACGCATTCCGCGCGTCCAACTACACCCCAGAGGAAGTGACGACGTTGACGGCCGCGGTGCGCGCGCGCATCAACGAACTCGTCAATCTCCCGCCGTCTGAATCCTGAAAGGCGTCAACCCTCGCTCGCCGGATCAGCCCAAACCGTCCGCACACGCCCGTCGCTCGTCGAGCGGCGGGCGTAGTAAAGTTAAGGTGACATGCGCAAAAGCAACCAGCAGAAGACTCTGATCGTGGGCGTGCTCGCCGCGCTCCTCGGGTTCGCGCTCGTCGCGTTCTTAATGTCTCGCGCCAACCGGCCGAACGATCCTCCCGCCGCGCCGGAGACGCGAGAGACGGCTGCTACCGCCGCCGACTCGTCTGCCCAAAATTCGACGCAGGCCGCGGCAGACGATGCCCGCCCCGCCACGGAAACTCAGACGGGCGCGCAAGCGCAGCCGAACGCATCGCCACGCGGCGGCGGCGGCGGCAGTAGTAGTGGCGGCGGCGGCGGTGACGGCGGCAACGACTCCGTCATCGCGATGCTCTTCGGTGCGGACGACATTAAAGCCGCCCCCAACGCGCCGCCCGAAAGTTGGACGGTGGTGATCCCGCGCATCATCGTGCGGCTCTCGCTGGCCGCGCTGCTCGTGGCGGCGTTGGCCTTCCGGCCGCGCCGCGGCGTGCCTTCGCTCCCGCGCAACCCCTATGTGGCGCAGACGCAAATCCTGCTCGCCGTCGTCGCCTCCGCGCTGATGATGATCGTGGGCGACAGCGCGGCGCGCGCCTTCGGCATCTTCGCCGCCGCTTCGCTCGTCCGCTTCCGCACGAACATCCGCGACCCGAAGGAAGTGACCGTCCTCCTGATCAGCCTCGCCGTCGGTTTGGCGACGGGCGTCGGCCGCTGGGAACTCGCGCTCACGCTCGCCCTCTTCGTCTTCCCGCTGCTCTGGGTGCTCGAACACTACGAACTCGGACAGGTCGTGCGCCCCATTCTGGTAACGGTCAAGACGCGCGACACGACGCGGACGCAGGAGACGCTCATAAGCCTCTTCCGGCGTCACAGGTTCAACGCCGAGTTGCGACAGCTCGACCCTTCGGACGCGGAAGAGCCCGTCGGCTGCATCGTCTATTTCCTGAACATGAATCTCAGCGTCAGCACCGACGCCTTGAGCGAAGAGATCATGTCGTCCGACCCACAGCACATCGAAGGCATCGAATGGGAACAGACGAAGGGCACGGGCAACCAAATTTATCAATAGCCCTCGCGCGCCCGCGCGAGGTAAGAAGATGGAGACATAAAAAACCGTGGCCGCTTCAACTGGAAGCGGCCACGGTTTTTTCGTTAATGAAAACCCGAATTATTTCAAAGCGGGTGCGGCGGTGATTGCGGCTGCCGTCGCGGGCGCGGGCTGCGTCTGCACGCGCTGCCAGTAATCCTGCACGTACTTCTTCATGTCGCCGTGTCCCCAACGCGAGTAGAAGTCGTAGTCTTTCATCTCCTTGTAAACCTGTTCGTAATTCCAGCCGTACTTCGTGAAGCGGTAGACCGCGCCCATCACGCCCGTGCGGTGTCGCCCGCCCGCGCAGTGGACGTAGAACGCGCCCGTGTCGGGGTCGTTGGCGAGTTTCAAGAACGCCGCGATCTGTTCCTCGCGCGGGTAATCTTTGTCGCTCATCGGGATGTTGACGTAGCGCATGCCGAGGGCTTCCACGGCGGGCTTCTCGTATGCCTTCGAGTCGTCGCGCAAATCGATCACGGTCTTGATGCCGAGCGCGGCGAGGCTGCGATAGTCTTCTTTCTTCGGCTGCGCGCCGCGATAGAAACGCTCGTCCATCTGGCCGAAATTTTTGATTTTAACGTCGGAAAAGGATTGTTGCGCGGACTGTGCGAAGGAGACTGCGGAAAGAGCAAGAACGACGAGGAGAGCGCCGACACTACGTTGAGAGAAATCACGCTTCATACGCATCAGAAAAATACTCCTACAGTTTGAAAGAAACCAAAAACAATCAACTAGAGAGGGTTGGGTCTTGTGGGGTGTCTCGCTCCCGGATGACCGCGGCGAAACTTTACCGGCCAACGCTGCCAAGACCGCACAGGTTATCGTTGTGCGAAGCCGTCGCGGAGCGCGTGCGTTCCCTGCTCGGATGCAACAAACGCCGTCCGCGTCGCCCGTGCTCGTCGTCCGGCGCGCGAACCTGTGTGCCCACACGACAACTAAAATTAACATAACCGGCGCGCTTCCTAAAAGCACGCCGCCGGGGCTTTGAACGTGTGCGCCAAACGCCCGCCGGGGGCGTCTAGCCGCGCCGCGATCTCTGCCAACGCCGGTTGACGTTGATGCGCTTCTCCGTGCGATAGAGACACGTCCAGCAGATGTGGTGAGCGCGGCCGTCCGCCTCTCTCACCTCGGTCATGTGCGCGCTCTCTTTGTCGCAGCGTTCGCAAATCAAAGGCGGTTTCTCTTCAACTGTTGACATCGCTTCGCTCCAATCCGTGTGCCCACAGTGTAACCGAAAATCGCCCGCGCGTTCAGCCGCGAAGGCGTGCGCGACCCCTCCGAATACCCGAACTTTGTTAGAATCAAGCGGGCAAACATTACGGCGGCGTTTGAATCACACCTTGCGCGGGCTTTATCCCCCGCCCCGGCGCGTCCTCTCCCGCGCGCGTTTGTCTCAATGTCTCGAACTCTCCCGCTTTTCAAAACAGTAGGGCGGCAGCAAGCCCTTTAACGAAATGGACACGAAGATGACTCGAAAAATGTTTGGCCTCGCGTTGATGCTCACGGCGTTCGTCTTCGGCGCGACGGGGGCGAGCGCGTGTACCGTCGCGCCGCGCGAAGAAGGCGCGAACGGGGGCGGGCAGTCCAGGCCCAAGACGCAGACGCCGCAGCCTTCGACGCCGCAGCAGCCTTCGCCGGTCACGGAAGGGGAGGAAAATTTGGAGACAAAAGTTGCGGGCGAGATCAAAGAGTTGGCGGGCGGCGGTCACAGTTCAGTCAGAGAGTCTTTCATCGCCGTGGCGCGCGACGCGCAGACTTACGGCCTCCTCCGCCGGTTGCACGACAAGCTGCCGGAACTCGGCGCGGACTTCTTCAAGTCGAACGCCGTGGTCGCGGCCTTCCTCGGCCAGCGGCGGAGCGGCGGCTACGGCGTGCGGATCACGCGGGCGAGCGCGCCGGGCGGCGGCGTGCGCGTCTCGGAAAAGACCCCGGCGAAAGATGCGTTCACCACGATGGCTCTCACCTCCGCTTTTCAGATCGTCTCCGTCCCGGTTCACGAAGACAGGCCGCTCGCGCTCGAACTCGACGCGTCGTGGCAGGAGGCCGCCCGCCCGTACACAGTGGGCGCGGGCGAATTCACGCGTATGGGCGGCTTCGCCGGTCGCCCCGAACGCTCCGTGCTCTCGGGCGACCTGCGCGTCATGCGCCACGCGCAACTCGCGACCGTCTTCTTCGCGCTCGCGGGCACGGGCGCGGAAGGAAAGCGCTCGTTGCAAGACGTGACGACCGGCACGGTCACGCCGGAAGGCGCGCTCGCGCTCACGCGCCTCGACCCCGGTTCGTTCGTCCCGCCGCCGCGCTACCCGTTGCGCGCGCGCGGGCAGTTCGCCGCCGACGAGGGCAAATTGTCGCTCACGTTTGAAGTCATGGAAGCGAAGGTCAATGACGGCTACGGCGGTCAGGGAAAACTGGAAGCGGAGGCCACCGCGCCGCCCCCGAAAAAGCGAGCCGTTGACGGCGACGACCCGATGTAGACGCGCCGCCGTAAATGAGCTGCATGACCCGGACTCTTATTCCCACTCTCCGCACTTCAATTCGACAACGTATGCGCCGAGTTCGTTGTGCGCCCGACGCGTATAGGTGAAGGCTCGTGCGAGCGCGGCCGTCCCGGCCAAACGCCTCTCGTCCAAGTCCCCTTGCTCGTCGGGCGCGGGTGGGGAGCTAGACCACAGACCAACTGAATCAGCGCGTCAATCATGTCGCCGTCGTCGTAGCGTGTGAACGCATCAACCAACTCGCTCGCCCTCTCTTGACTGACGGGCAAGGTTGACCAACGCCGGAGCGGTTCGTCGAAATCCGGCTCTCGTTGTCGGCGTGCGTGAGGCGTGCGCGTGCTATTATCTTTTCGCATCAGTGGCTCCTTAACTGTGATACTGGTGTAGGGCTAAGAGTGAGCGATTACCGTCGAAAGTTACGCTCACTCTCTAGCTCTTTTACTTTGGCAGTGAGGAAACTATACGCAAATACGAAATATTAGTCAACAATTTTCTTCGCATTGACGAAGGGTTTCACTGAGTGTATAAAAATCGCGTATGGCGATATTGACGACGACACAGGCGGCGGAGCGATTGGGCGTGAGCGCGCGGCGCGTCCAACAGTTGGTTAAAGACGGACGCTTGCCAGCCGAGCAATTCGGCGGCTCGCTGATGATCAGAGAGGAAGATTTGAAGCTGGTTGAAAATCGAAAAGTAGGCAGACCGCCGAAGATTAAAGCCGAGACAGCTAATAAAACGAGTAAGAAGAGAGGGAAATGATAGGGAGTAATAAGCTATACTTGGCGGCGCAAACTTTCCCCGTGCAGCTTTAGTTTCAAATTCCCGGCCTGCGATTTTTAACTGAACCCGTGGACTCGAACACCTTTCTCGTCATCGCCATTATCGCCATCGTCGCGCAGAGCTTGCTGTTGTTCCTCGCGCTGTTCGAGCCGGGTCTGGATTACAAGATCACGCAGCCCACCACCGCCTGCTCGCCCGACTCCGACGAGTTTTTGCGTATCCTCGAAGCTCTCACGGACGCGCAGGTCACACGCGGTAGCTCGATTGAAGTCTTGACCAACGGCGAGAATTATTACGAGGCCGAACTGGCCGCCATTCGCCGCGCCGAACATAACATCAACATCGAGGCTTACATTTTTCAGAAGGGGCGCGTGGCCGACGAGTTCGTCGAAGTTTTGACGGAGCGCGCGCGCGCCGGGGTGCGCGTCAACCTCGTGCTCGACGCCATCGGCAGCTTCGCCTCGTGGGACAGCTACTTCAAAGATTTGCGCGCGGCGGGCGGGCGCGTCTGCTGGTATCACCCGTTCCGCTGGTACACGCTGCCGCGCATCAACAACCGCACGCACCGCGAACTCTTCATCGTCGATGGGCGCGTCGCCTTCGTCGGCGGCGCGGGCGTCGCGGATCACTGGCGTTATCCCGTCAAAGATCACCCGCGCTGGCGCGATTCGATGTTTCGCGTCGAAGGCGACGCGGTGGCGAACCTACAGGCGACGTTCGCGGAAAACTGGCTCGAAGCGTCGGGCGAGATACTGGCGGCCAAGGAATATTTCCCGCTCTGCGAGGCCGCGCAATCGACGCCCTCGCTCGTCGTCAACAGTTCGCCTTCGGCCGGACGCTCCACGCGCGCGCGCATACTTTTTCAGATGCTTCTCGCCTCCGCGCAAAAGAGCGTGCTCATCACGACGCCCTACTTTCTGCCCGACCGCAGCGCGCGCGCCGAGATGGTGCGCGCCATTCGCGAGCGCGGCGTCCAGATTCAGATCGTCGTCCCCGGCAAGAAGAGCGACCACGCGTTGACGCGCAATTCCAGCCGCCGCCTCTACGGGGATTTGCTGGCGGCGGGCGCGAAGATTTACGAGTATGCCCCGACGATGATGCACGCCAAGACGCTCGTCGTCGACGGGACGTGGAGCGTCGTCGGCTCGACCAACTTCGACAACCGCTCCTTCGGACTCAACGACGAAGTGAACCTCGCCGCCTGTGACGAACGCCTCGCCGCGCGCATCACCGAGGACTTCGAGCGCGACCGCGCCGAAAGCGCGCCCGTCTCCTACGAAGAATGGCGACGCCGCCCGATCCTCGAACGCGCCCACGAGCTTTTCGGGATGCTGTTGGAGAGACAACAATGAGAGCCGTCAGCGGTCAGCCATCGGCATTATACCTCGGCTAAAGATAATAGGTCTCTTCATAAACACCTCAACAGTCCCATAATGCTCGTGGCGCGCTGTTTCAACCCCTTCTACTGTTGTGTGCTCTATATCCCAAAGGTGTCCTAGCTTGCTTGTCCATGCCCCATTCCCTAATTGCCTAGCGGCATGCTGAGGGCCACGCCAATTAACATAAATAGCAATCTTCTCGTAGCCGTGTTCGAAATCCCCGCTCTCACATACAACGTAACCACGTGTTGCATAAGCCGCAATAAATGCAGGAATCGTTTGCTCGCGGGGTACTCCTTCAGGCCAATAGTAATTTAGGTCTAAGTCCCATCTTCTATGAGTCTCTCCAGCAGCCCATGCAAGGCAGTTATAATCTCGTGTGTCTTGACTCGTTACCCTAAAGCTACCATCATGGAGATTCGGGAACAGACGTTTTAGTTTATCTTCTGGCGACATGCCCGTTCTCTCTACCCCATTCCAGCCACGCTTCCGCTATCCTGTGAACATTACCCCTGTCTTCCGGTCGTACTTCTACGTCCGCGCGAGTAATGGCCTTGAGTGCCCAAAACCAATCACTAGTAGTCTCCTGTAGTTCACGAAAGATAAAAGGCAATGCTTTTTCACCCATGCCTATAATCTGATGATAAGCAAGATTGTCTGCTTGTTCGCGGGCTAAAGACAAATGAAAGGTCTCGTTGCGCCATTGATCTGCGAGCCTGTGGAACTCCTGCTCTAGATCGGCATCACCTGATTTAGTGGGAACTTTGCCCGCCTCAAATCTGACTGAAGCGGTTTCGGGATTGAAGATAACCCGATAACGCTTTCTCGCCTCGCGCTGACTATCAAACAATTGGTACACATCGCGCTTTTTCGCCGCTATGTTTCTCTTTTGTCCTTCTTCAGGGTGCAGCCCAATTACCTCGTCCCATACTTCTTCCATGCACGTACCGAGGGCAGCCTCTTGGCTGTATTCTTCAATTAAGCTTGACATTTGTTCACCTCTATTCAGGTTCGATGTAAGGGATATTGGATGTTGCTAGAAGCGACTTAAGACTTTCGGCTTTTACCTTTGCTCGCTCAAGAATATCAATTAATATTTGCACATCTTGCGTATCTAATGTTACGTAGAAGTCTTTATGATTTTCTCCTTGATGATGATGTATCATAAGATTATGAACTATCACCGCAGCTTGAACGGCATCCGGGGCAACTCCAAAGACAGGTCGAATATCAGTTAAAACCCGTGCCCTATAAAATATATTGTCATGCTCCTGCAACATGCTAATGGCTTTCGTTCCTACAACAAACGAATTAACTTCCAATAGCTTCGCAAGGCGCGGTTTCAAGTTGCTAAGAACTTCATCGGTAAGACTTGTTTCCCTATCTTCTACATCCTCTAAGGTGTCCGCAATGTCATCAATAGCTTCTGAAGTCTCCCTATCGGAATTAGCGCGAACCATGTAAAGCGACATCAAAGCAGATGCTATTTTTTCAGCATCGTCTGGAGCAATTCCACTTACATCAGACACTACTTCTCCTAACAATTCTCTGACATTAAGCGTTAAAGGCACGCGCTCAAGTTTTGTTACTAATTCCTGAAAGGAATTTTCTGGAAGAGAGAGGGCATTTATCAAACCAATCAAGAATCTTTTAGGAATTTTCGGAGATGGCATATGCTAACTTAATGTAACCAAAATGGGATTACGCGAGAGTATTCAACGGGCTGTTGAATGATAGCATAGCGACCTACAGGTCTGTAGGTCAACTTGGCGCATAAGGTCAAAGGATAGGGAGCACTATTTCTTGGTGTGTCAAGTATATTATTGCCCTTTTTTACCTTCTGCTGATAGCTGATGGCCGACGGCTGGCGGCTCCGCATGCGTATCGTCACTTACAACGTGCACAAATGTCGCGGCCTCGACCGGCGGGTGCGCCCGGCGCGCATCGCGTCTGTGTTGCGCGAACTGGATGCCGATGTCATCGCGCTGCAAGAGGTGTTGAGCGTGGGCGGGGCGGTGCGCGAGATGGATCAGGCGCGTTTCATCGCCGAAGAACTCGGCTACGATTACTGCATCGGCGAGAACCGGCGACTCGCCGGGGGCGCATACGGCAACGTCATCCTCAGCCGCCTGCCCTGGCGACACGTGCACAACTACGACATCACCTGGCGCGGGCGCGAGCGGCGCGGCTGCCTGCGCGTTGACATCGAGACGGGCGACGCTGAAGCCGTCCTCCATCTCTTCAACGTGCATCTCGGCACGGCCTACATCGAGCGTCGGCATCAGGCGCGCCAACTCGTCGGCGACAGGATACTCGGCAACGCGGAACTGACGGGCGCGCGCATCGTCCTCGGCGACTTCAACGAGTGGACGAAAGGGCTGGCGACGCGCCTCTTGACCGAACACCTCCAGAGCGCAGACGTGCGCACGCACCTGCGCAGCGCGCGCACCTATCCCGGCGCGCTCCCGCTCGTCCACCTCGACCACATCTACTTTGATCCCGCGCTCGAACTTCAACAATTAACTTTGCACAAAAGCCTCACCGCGCTCGTCGCCTCCGACCACTTGCCGCTCGTCGCGGACTTCAGCGTGCGCGCGTAGAGAAACCTGATGCCTTTCTAACGAGGCGCAAACAGAGAAAACAGGTTTTGAATTTCGGTCAGGAGAGTTTCGCGTTTTTGCGGCGCGGGGCGCGTTTTTTGGCGGGCGGGGCGGCGGGTACAACTTGCGGCGTGGTTGGCTTCGCCGCGCCGTTGTTGTTCGAGTTATAGCGGCGCGCGGCTTCGTCGCTGATGATGCAGAGGCCGTGAATCTTCTCGGCGCGCAGGCGACCGACCAGTCCTGCGGCCTCTTCGTAATTCACGCCCGATGCCTCGCAGCCGCGTTCGCTCACGACCGACCAGCGTTGTTCTCGCAGTTCACTCATCCGAATCTCTTGCCGACGAAAGTTAATTGAAACTGCCGGAAGTTTAATTGAAGGCGACGCGGAAAGCCAAACAGGACGGCGAAAGGCGTGCACGGCGGCGCGCGGCGGGCGCGGATTAAATTTGACTTTGCCGTGCGAATACAATAGAACCCACGCCGCACGACCCCACTCTCCCACGCGCGACCGCACGCGCCCTTCGGGAAAACTTCGGAGCGTCCAGATGTTCAGAGAATTCAGAGAGTTCATCAAACGCGGCGACGTGATCGACCTCGCCGTCGCCGTCATCATCGCCGCGGCCTTCGGCAAGATCATCACGACGCTGGTTGACGGCGTGATCATGCCGCCCATCGGCATGTTGCTCGGCGACGTGGACTTCAGCGGCCTCTTCATCAATCTTTCGGATAAGGCGCGCCCGGCGAGCCTCGCCGCCGCGAAGGCCGACGGCGTCCCCGTCATCGCTTACGGTCAACTGATCAACGACATCATTACTTTTCTCATCGTCGCCTTCGTCATCTTCCTCATCGTCCGCTACGTCAACCGCCTCAAGAGCAAACAGGCCACCGACGCCGCGCCGACGACCAAAGACTGTCCGCACTGTCTCTCCACCATCCCGCTCAAGGCCACGCGCTGCGCCGAATGCTGCGTTGACTTGCAGGCGGTTTAGGCGTCGGAGGCGCAGCGGATTCCGGCGAAGGAGATGCGGAAATGGCGTCGGAAGAAGTTGCGGAAAGAGGTGCGCAGGATTGACGGGTGGGTCGCCCACGAACCGCCTTTGAGCACGCGGTGGTCGCCGTCAAACCATTCCTCGGAATATTCGGGATAGGGGTAGGCCGTAAAATTCGCGTAACCGGAGAACGCGTCGCTCGTCCATTCCCAGACGTTGCCCGTCATGTCCAGACAACCGTAGCTGCTCGCGCCCGCCGGAAAGGAACCGACCGGGGTCGTGTCCCAAAGGCGCAGAGCAAAATTGCCGTGTGCGTCGCCGGGCGTGTCGTCGCCCCAAGCGAAGAGTCTCTTGCGCCCCGTCTCCGCGTCCCATGATGCGGCCTTCTCCCACTCGGCTTCCGTCGGCAGACGCTTCCCCGCGAACCGCGCGTAGGCCGCCGCCTCGTACCAACTCACGCCCGTCACCGGGTGTTCAGGCTTGAGCGCGCCTTCCGCAAACATCGTGCGCACGCTCCAACCCCGCACTGCTTCGCCGTCGAGACTTTGCGGCGTCCAGTAGAACGGGTGCGTCCAGTTCTCCCGCTCGCGCCACTGCCAGCCTTCTTCGTCCCACCACTCGCGCCGCCGGTAGCCGCCCTCGACGATGAAGCGCGCGTACTCTTCGTTGGTCGTCAGCAGGCGGTCGATTTTGAACGCGGGGAGCGCAATCGTGTGCGCGGGCAGTTCGTTATCGTAAACGAACATCCTCCACGGCGCGCCCAAAGTAAACTCGCCCGCTTCGACCGCCGCCATGTCACGCACGACGCCGGGCGCGCTCGCCGACGACGCGGGCACGGCGTCGTGCGTGGCAGGCGCGTCGTGTAAATCTTGCGAAGGCGCGCCGTGCGAGTCTTGCGGGTCGGGCGCCGCCGCCATCGCGCGCCTTTTCTTCGCGGGGTCGAGCATGTGCAAGAGGTAGGCGAGCGTCTCTTGATGCTGCCGCTCGTGTTCGAGGACGAGCCGGAAGACGTAACCGTCGCGCAGGAGGAGCGGCGACTGCGACGCGGATTCGTCGAACCGTGCGTCTGCGAGGTAGCGGAGCGTCGCGCTTCTGACGCGCGACAGGTAGGCTTCCATCTCGCGGCGCGTGGGGAGATTTTTCGAGTCCTCGCGCGGCGTGGCGATGGGGTCGAAGATGCGTTCGTAGCGCGCGTCGGGCGCATCCTCGCCCTTCACTTTTTGCAGAATCCAGTAGGCCTCGAAGACGCCGATGTGCGCGAGATGCCAGATGACGGGGCGGAAGCCGCCGCCGGGACTCTCGTGCAAATCCGCTTCGCGCGCCGCCGTGTCGAACAGTCTCAAGGTGACGGCGCGCGTCGCCTCCAACATCTCCGCGATCTGTGTGGCAGCTTCGATCATAAGAAAAGTTTCAGGTTTCAGGTTTCAAGTTTCAAGTCTGAAAGTTCTCAGGTCTTCAGTCTTGAAACCTGAAACCTGAAACTTGAAACTCATTCCGCGCCGACGGTTGACAGTGAACTTTGACGAGTTATGATAGCATGCGAAAAGGACGAACCGGGGGAGCGCGCATCAAGCAAAACTTTTAGGATTCTGACCGCGAACTCGCAACTTGAAACGCCGACGGAAGAATTTCCAAGACGATGCCGCCCACTGCCGAAGACCCCCACGCCGCACGCCTGCGCCTCCACCGGCTCGACACCGCGGACGCCCGCGCCGCCTTCGCCCGCGACACGTCCGACGGCCTCAGCGCATCACCGAAGCAACTCTTTCCCAAATATTTTTACGACGAACTCGGCAGCGAACTCTTCGACGCGATCTGCCTCGTGCCGGAGTATTACCTGACGCGCGCCGAAAACGAAATCCTCGCGTGCCACGCCGCAGAGATCGCCGCCGCGGCCGCCGCGCCTGATGATGCGCCGCTCTCGCTGCTTGAGTTGGGAAGCGGCAGCGCGACGAAGACGCGCCGCATCATCGAAGCCGTCCTTAAACGTCAAACGAGCTTGCTCTATCTCCCGGTTGATATTTCCGTGTCGGCTCTCGAAACGAGCGCGCGCGCGTTGCTCCAATCTTACCCCGCGCTCAGCATCGAAGCTTACGCCAGCGACTACGACGCCGCGCTCGCACACTTCGGCCGCGAGCGCGGGAGGGAGCGCGGCGGACGCCTGCTCGCACTCTTTCTCGGCTCGAACATCGGCAACTTCGATCGCGACGGCGCGGGGCAATTTTTGCACGCGCTCCGCGCCGTGCTCCGCGACGGCGACGCGCTGCTGCTCGGCGCGGATTTAAAGAAAGACCGCGCGACTCTGGAAGCCGCTTACGACGACGCGCTCGGCGTAACCGCCGCCTTCAATCTCAATCAACTCGTGCGTCTCAACCGCGAGTTCGACGCCGACTTCGACCCGCGCGCCTTTCGTCACGTCGCCGTCTATCACGAGGCGGCGGGGCGCGTCGAAATCTACATCGAGAGCAGGCAAGCGCAGGTCGTCAGCCTGCCCAAACTCGACCTGGAGATCAGTTTCGCGGAGGGCGAACGCGTCCACACCGAGAACTCCTACAAGTACGACCGCGAGGGACTCGACGCGCTGGCCGCGCACACGGGCTTTGCGTGCACGCACAGGTGGACGGACGCGGCGGGGCGTTTCAGCAGCAACCTTTTCGTCGCGCGTTAGCTCGAAGATTCCCGGTTTCACGTATGACTCACGATCAACTCATCGAAAGGGTGGCGGCCGGTTGCACGACCGGCGATGCCGCCCACGCGCCCGCCGGCTTTCCGCTGCTGACCGATGCAATCGACGAGTCTTCCGCGCTGCTCTTCGAAGAGAACCTGCGGCGCGGCGCGAAGCCCGCCGCCGAGTGGATGTGCGGCATCGAGTTTGAACTTTTCGGATACGACGTGAGCCGGGGCGGCCACCCGGCGCGCCTGAACCCGGCGCAGGTGCAGGGCGTGCTCGCGGGCTTCGCGCCCGCGCCCGGCGATCTCGTCTACGAAGGAGGCACCGTCGTCGAAGCCAACGCGGGACGGATGAATCGCCTGACGGTCGAACCGGGCGGGCAGATCGAGTTCTCCGGCGCGCCGCAGCGGAAGTTGGCCGATGTCGAGCGCGAAGTCACGCGCTACCTCGCGCGCCTGCACGAGATCGCCGAAGCGGAGAGTTTCGTCTTCCTTGCCGTCGGCTTCGATCCTCTCTGCACGCTTGACGAGCAGCGTTGGTTTCCGAAGATGCGCTACGACGTGATGCGCCCCTATCTCGCGACGCGCGGGGCGCGCGCGTGGGACATGATGACGCGCACCTGCTCCGTGCAGGCCAATCTCGATTACGGCGCGGAAGCCGACCTCGCGCAGAAGTTTCTCGTCGGCAACCGTCTCGCCCCCATCGCGACGGCCATCTTCGCCAACTCGCCCTTCGAGAACGGCCGCCTTTCCGGCTACAAGTCCACGCGCGCCGCCGCGTGGCTCTCGACCGACGACGACCGCGCCGGCATCTCGCCGCCCGCGCTGCGCGAAAAGTCCTTCTCGCCCGCGGCGTTCATCGCCTACGCGCTCGACGTGCCCATGCTCTTCGCGCAGCGCGCCGGGAGCTACACCGAGGCTCCGACGGGCATGAAATTCGGCGACTTCCTCGCGCGCGGGTGCGACGCGCTCGCGCCCGTCTTCGGCGACTGGGCGGATCATCTCACCACCATCTTCACCGACGCGCGCCTCAAACAACATCTCGAACTGCGCAGCGCGGACTGCGGCTCGCTCGCCCACGCGCTCGCCTTCCAAGCCTACTGGAAAGGCTTGCTCTACTGTCCCGACGCGCTCTCGCACGCCCTGCGCATCGCGCCCGATCTGAACCGCGACGACGCGCTCGAACTGCGCGCGGCGGTCGCCCGCGACGCGCTCGCGGCGCGCGCCGCCGGGGTTGACGTGCTCGCGCTCGCGAAAGAATCAGTCGCGCTCGCCGTCGAAGGCTTGAGCCGCGTCGCCCCCGAAGAGTTGCCCTACCTCGACGTGCTGCGCCAGCAAGTCGTCGCGGACGAAATCTCTCCGGCCGACATCCTGCTCCGCAACTGGCGCGGCTCGTGGCACGCGTCGATGTCCTGCGTCTTCGAACATCTCCGCATCGCCTGAAACCCTGAGTTAGGATTCTTATGGAAGCTGAACACTTCGACGAGTCTTTGTTTTTGGCCGCGCGCTTCGTGGAAAGCTCGCAGCACGACGACGCGTTAACCGTTCTCAGGCCGCTCATCGAATGCGACCTCAACGACTTTCATAAGATGATCGTGTGCGTCAACATGGCGATCATTTTCGGGCAGAAGGGGCAGGACTCGGACGCGCTCTTGTGGTACGACCACGCCATCAGCTTTGAGCGCGCGCACGGGGGATTCTTCGCCGCCGAACATAAGGCCGCTTACATGGCCGAGAGGGGCTTGACGGCCGATAGCCTGTCGTTGTACGAGCGGCTGCTCTCCGAGCTTTCCCTGACGGACGAAGACGGAGAGCGCATCAGGCAGAACATCTCAATCTTAAAACAACGCCCCGTTTGAATTGATAACGGCTCTATCGGCGTCGAACATTTCGCGGTAGTGGCGATACCAGTCGCTCTGAAAAATTTCGCGCGGGTCGTGGCATCGTTTGCGGCGGAGGAATTCGCGGAGTTGCGGGTAGCAGGTTTCGACTTGTTCGCGCGTCGCCCAGCGATGATAGGTGAGATAGTAACTGCCGCCCCGTTCGATGGCGCGCGTGATGAGACGTCGAAAGTCGGCTTGCGCTTTACGGATTCCCGCCGCGCTGTGCTCGGTGTGGAGGTTGAAGACGACACAGGCGTAACCCTCTTTCGCCCACGCGAGAAAACTCTCGTCGTCGCGCTCGATGAGTCGCACCGTCCCGTAAATCAACTCGACGGCGTGGCGTCGGAAATCGCGCCGCACGTCTTCGAGAAAATCGAAGAGCGCGGCGCGCGGCACATAAACTTCCGAGATCATCTCGGTCGAGCGCACGCGCGCCCCCATCTTGAGGTCGAGTTGGCGATGATAGTCGTCGAGGTAGATGCTGAGTTGATGGGTGTCCGACCAGTAGAGTTGGCCGGAGGTGGCGAGGTAGTGGCCGGAATAGACCTCGAAGGCGCGGCGTCGATTGACGTGCGCGAGATGGTAGAGATTCCGCCAATCTTCGGCGCAGAGTTCCGCCTGATCTTCCGGCACGGGCGCGTCGGCGGCGGCGGCGACGGGGCGATAGCAGGAGAAGATTCCCCGGCGCAAAAAATCCGGCGACGCTTCGTCCGTGACGAATTGAAAATCGCCGTAGAGGAAACCGGCCGCGATGCGCTCGTCGAACGCGGACGCGAGATCGCGCGTCGTCATGATCCCGGCGACGCGTTCCAGCTTGCGTCGCCGCGCGAGGCGCAGGCGCACGCTCGCGACGATGCCGAACAGACCGTAGCCGCCGACAGCCAGACTAAACAACTCGCGGTTCTCGCTCCGGCTACACGGCCGCGCCGCGCCCTCCGCATCAACCAGCACGAACGATTCGACATCGCCCACGAACGGCTTCAAATTCAAACCGCGCCCGTGGATGTTGGCCGCGAGCGCGCCGCCGATGCTGAGGTTGTCCGCGCCCGTCTGCTTCTGCACGATGCCCGCCTGTTGGTGCGTCGCGCGCCCGCGTTGCGCGGCGACCATGAAGTTGATCAACTGCGGCCACTGGATGCCCGCTTCGACTTCGATCTCGTAGCGCGCAGGGTCGAACGAGAGCACGCGATTCATGCGCTTCATGTCCACGAGCACACCACTTGCGGCAAACTGCTGCCCGCCCATCGCGTGCCTGCCGCCCGCCACCGATAGCGCGCCGCCCGCCTCTCGCGCCTGCCGGACGAGCGACTGCAACGCCTCCACCGTATCCGGTTCGACGATGCGACCGACGCGCGTCTCGTTCAACTGCGAATGCACGTCGTTCACGACCGTGGATGACAGGGAACTTATCGTGCGGGCGAAACGACGCTCATGCATGTCCGTCCCCGCTCCGCGCGCTGCGACCGTGACGCCCGCCGCCGTCGCCGTCGCGGCGTCGCCCGCGCGTCGCCCTGACAGGTGGCTTTTCAGTTCCTTCGCGCCGCGCATCAACGTTTCCCCCACTCGTCCAGGTCTCCGGCGACGCAGACGTATTCGCCCGCGGCGAGCGGCAGGTGTGCGAGAGCTTCGGGTTCGAGATAGCGGCGGCGAAAAGTTTCGTGCGTGGCGATCTCGCGCAACGCGAACCCGCGCGCCGCGAGATATGCCGGAAGCTCGCCGCGCCCGATGCCCCATTTGAACGCTTCGCGCCGCCAACTGAGCCACGCATCGACGGCGCGGCTGCGCGTGAGAAAATTGACGCGCCCGTCCGCCTGCGGCTCCATGAACGTGAAGGCGAATCGGATGGGCGCGCCGTCGCTACAGTCGCGCATCGTTCGGAAAAGAGCGTCCACTTCGGCGGGCGCGAGATACATCAGCAAGCCCTCGGCGATAAAGAGCGTCGGGGCGTCGGCGCGGTAGCCGTCGGAGTTGAGCAGCGCGTCGGCGAATCCGCGGCGCGTGAGGTCTAGAGGGAGGAAGCGCAGGTTGGTTGCCGCTGGCCCGTGCGCGTCGCGGCGCGCGTGGGCGGCGAGCGCGTGAATTTTGCGCCGCTGGGTGGCCGGATGATCCGTCTCGATGAATTGGACGCCGGGGAACGCCCCATGCAAACGCAGGGCGAGCGTGTCGTAGCCCGCGCCGAAGATGACGACCTGACGGATGCCGTCCGCGATGGCGGCGCGCGTCGTCTCTTCGAGATAGAGTTTGCGCAGCGCGTAGTGGAGTTGGATGCCGGGGAGCGTGAGGCGTTCGAGCGCGGAGACGAAGGGGCGCGCGCCCTTGCGGCGCAGGAGCGTTTCGTGCGCCCAACGCGCGGCGCGCGAGCGAGCTTCGACGAAATGCGCGCTGAGTTCGGCGGCGCGCGCGGGGATCAGCCGACCGGCGAACGGGTCGGCGGCGACAAAGAGCGTGCTGGTCGCAATGAGATAAGCGGTTGCGCTCGGAGCGTCGGCTTTCATCTGCCCTCCCCTTTCACGTTGGAGGATAGATTCGGCCGCCGGGGCGCGGCGGCGCGTGTGGGACACTTTCCGAATTGTCATAGGGCGCACGCGCGTCGCCCGGCCGAGAATAGAAAAGGAGCGCGCGGCGAAGTCGTTCAACTCCGCCACGCACTCCCGTTGCGTGAAACTAATTATCCGGTGCGCGCGCTAATTCTTCTTGACGAGCGTGATGCGAAACGGTTCGTTGAGGCTGGCGGCGGGCACGTCGATCTTCTGCGTCTCGTAGCCTTTGGCCTTGACGATCAACTTAAGGCTGCCCATGTGCAGCGGCGGCAGCACGGCAACGCCGCGTTCGTCCGACGAGTTCCAGGACTCGCAGAAGTAGCCGTCCGTGCGTTCGGATTCGAGTTTAAGCGACGCGCCGCGCACAGGGTTTCCGGCCTGATCGAAGACGCGCGCGTCGAGCCGCCCGATGCCGTTCGGCTGGCTCGGCGCTCTGCCCATGTTGGGGATGTCGCTCTGGTTAGACGACGTGGAGGCCGCATCCTGCGCCGCGGCGACGCTGAAAGTGGCGATAATGATGATGGTGGCGAGAAACAGTTTGCGCATCTCTGGTAAAATCTCCTGAACTCTTGGTGAAAATTTAATGAGGGTCGAGGGCGTCGAGCGCGAGCAACAACTTCCGAGGGGTGTGGCCCTGTCAATTCTCCCGGCCACGAACGATTATATTGACAATCGCGCGAATTGGAAAGAGGAAACTGCTCGACGCTTTTAACGTTTAATTAAAACACGAGGTAGAAGGCCATGACATTGATTGATTTGCTCCTCTTGCTGCTGGTGGCGGGCGTCTGCGGCGCGCTCGGGCAGGCGATTAGCGGTTTTTCGCGCGGCGGCTGTCTCGTCTCAATCGCGCTCGGTTTCGTCGGCGCGATTCTGGGGATGTGGCTGGCGCGGCAGTTGGGGCTGCCGGAGTTGCTGATGTTGCCGGTGGCGGGCAAGAATTTTCCGGTCGTCTGGTCGATCATCGGCTCCGCGCTCTTCGTCGCCGTGATCAGCCTGCTCACACGCGGGCGGCGCGCGTGAACGAGTTCATGCGTCTTTAGTGATTGATTTGTAACGGGCGCGCGCTACAGTCTCCGCTCGCAAAATTCCATTCCGAAGGATTTTCATTTTTTTGTATGACTTCCGCCCCGACTACATCCGATGAGGCGAAGGCTCCGCCCACGCCCGATCTCAAATATTTTCGCGAGCATTACCCGCTGACGGTGGCAAACTTCGGCGCGCTCGGCGAGCGTGAAAACTACCTGCGCCGCATCTGGCTGACGGAGACGCGCTGGCAAGAGACTCTGGAGAACCAGCAGCGGACGGCGCGCGAAGCCGTCGTGCGCGGCGCGCCGCCTTCGGGTCTCGCCGTCGAGGGCGAGTTCGAGATCATTTATGCGGGCGGCGCGCTCGGCCTGCTGCACGCGGCCGTGCTGGCGTCGCGTTTCAAACGCCGCGTGATGGTTTTTGACGCGGGCACGATTGGGCGCGAGGGCGGCGGGCGGGCGTGGAACCTGTGCGACGAGGAACTAGGCGAGTTCGAGCGCGCCGGGCTGTTTACGAAGGCGGAGATCGAGGGCGTTGTCCTTAACCGTTACCGCGCGGGCTTCGTCAAATTTCACGACGCGGCTTCGCGCGTGAAGACGCCGCCGCTCTGGATGGAGAACGTGCTCGACGTGGCCGTCGACGCAGACAAGCTGTTGGGGCTGGCCGCGTCGAAAATCCGCGCGCGCGCGGGCGAAGGCTCCGCGCTCTTTGAGAATTTGCGCTTCGTGCGCGCTTACGTGGAAGCGGATCGCGTGTGCGTCGAAACGGAAGACGTGCGCGGCGACCGCGTGAGCGGCGGCGGGCACGGAAGACGACGTCTGTTCGCGGCTCGCCTGTTCGTCGACGCGACCGGAGCGCATTCGCCCGTGGCGCGGCAGTTCGACGGGGGACGCGCCTTCACGCACGTCGCGCCGTCGGTCGGCACGGTGGCGCGCGGGTTCGCGCGCGGCGAAGGGGCGGACAGAGTTGATTTCAACGTCGGCGAGATTCTGGTCAGCACAGAGGACGCGCGCGACCACCGGCAACTGATCTGGGAGGGCTTCGCGGGCAACCCGGCGCGCGACGAGTATGCGACGCGTCTCTTCTTTTACGACGCGGTTGATTCGCCCGCCGACAAGTCTCTGCTCGCGCTCTTCGAGCGTTACTTCGAGGAGTTGCCGCGCTACAAACGCGCCGGGGCGCAGTGGCGTGTCGGGCGGCCGCTGTTCGGCTACGCGCCGGGCGTGTCGAGGCGCGGCTGGCCGAAGACGCGCCCGCGCATGGCGGAAGATCGCGTGATGCTCGCGGGCGACGCGGCGGGCGTCATCAGCCCGCTCGCCTTTTCCGGCCCCGGCGCGGGCGTGCGCGGGTTGCGGCGAATCACGCACCTGACCGACCTCGCGCTCGCCGCAGACCTCCTCGACGCGCGCGCCCTCTCCGAGATCAACGCGCCCGCGCCGCGCGTGCCGCAGATGTCCGGCCTCGCGGAATTTTTGCGCCCCGCGCCGCAGGGTCAGCCCGCGAACGTCAACGAGACGCTCAACGCCGTGATGGCCGCGCTGCACGATCTGGACGTGCGCGTGCGGCGCGAACTGTTTCAGGATCGCATGTCGTTCAGCGCGCTCAAGAGCCTCCTCGGACGCACCGCCAAACTCTACCCGCACATCTTCCAGCGCGTGCGCGAACATCTCGGCGCGCGCGGCACGTTCTGGTGGCTCGCCAACATCGCCGAAACCGCCTTCAGCGAACGGCGCGCGCGCGGCGGCGCGACGGGCGACGAAATCAACGACGCCGACGAGAGCGCGCACGCGCCCGCAGAAGAGTTTGCGCGCTACGTCGCCCTCTACCATAAAGATACGTGAGTTAGATTTAAGCAGGTGCCGTGTTCCTCAAGCCCGACAGGGGCGCAAGGTTTATAGCTCACGGCGCAAGCCGTGAGGAGCGAGCAGTAGATAACATTGAGAAGCCCCGCCGGTGGCGAAAGAATTTCGAGGTTGAATCTCTTTCGTCAACGGCGGGGCTTGCGGCCGTAACTCCCGCTTAGATCGAACCCACGTTAAAGATCGAGAGGCGGGCGCGTCTGACTTGGACGCCCGCCTCTCGAATGTTCGCAGCGAGAGCGGGGCGGCTGTGAAATAAGTCGCCCCCGCGCTCGCTCCCTATCATTTGTAGTTGATGGTGATCTTCGCGTTTTTGTTTAGAGGGATAGGCGTGTCCTCGTCAATCTGCAAACTGATGAGATGGACGCCGTCGTTCTTGAAATCTTTCCCGTGCCCGCCGCCCGTCTGCAGGTACGAGCTGATGGTCTGCTCGCTGAAGTTTGGCGGGACGATGATGCTCACCGAGCCGCCGCCTTGAACAATGATCGGGGGGTCGCCTTCGGCCAGAGGATTTGGGTCACTCATGTTGATGCTCCTTTACAGTTGAGGTCTGTTGAGGTTTGCGGTGTGAGGTGCGATAAAACTTGCGCATCACGTCGCCACGTTTGACGAGTAAGGACGGAGCGAGTGGGAAGTGAGTTCGCTACGACTTGATCCCACTCGCTCCGTCGGTTGTGGCGGCCTGCATGTGCTGGCTTAGCTGGAAGTCCCAGAGCCGCCGCCCTGAACTATGATCGGGGGGTCGCCTTCGGCTGCTACGGTGTCAGACGAATCAGCTGACGCGGTGGTGTCAGTTGACGGTTCCTCTTCCGTCTCCTGATCCCGCGTTGTGGTTTCGTTATCGCTCATGTCCGTTTTCCTTTCACAGTTAAGTTAAGAACCAAATTTACCGGACGTTGGCGACTAACCCGCCGAGTAGTTTGCGGCCTTCCTGCACGTCCGGTCTCGCCTGATAAACGTTGAAAACTTCTGCCCCCCATTTCTGTTGAAGTTCTGCCAGTATATTCGTGACGCGGGACGCGTAATCGCGCGCCGCTTCCAGATTCCCCGCCCGCCGGCTGGCGTCCGCCGTGATCAACCACGCGCGGCACTCTGAAACTTTTTGCCCGAAGCGCGCGAAACTCGCCTGCGCTTCCTGCGCGTTGGCGAGCGCGCCCGCCTGGTCGCCGCCTTCGAGTAAGGCTTCGGCGAGCGCGAGTTGGGTGGTGGAGATGAGCCACGGGTCGCCCACTTCCTGCGCGCTCGCGAGAGCCTCTTTGCACAGCGCGATCCCGGGGGGGCGCGCGCCGGAAAACGTTTGCGCCAACCCTAAGGCGCGCCGCGCCTCGACCGAGGTTGTTTTGTTTTGCTCGCCCGCCGCCTCGCGCGCCTGCGCGGCTTCGGTTTTGGCCTCGGGGAAGTTTCTTTGACTCAAAGCCATGTTCGCCCGCGCCAGATGAATGTAGGCCAACAACTCTTTATTCTGTCGGCCCGGTTTTTTGGCGATGGCGAGCGCCTGTTCAAACATCGATTGCGCCTCGTCGTAGCGGCCGAGCGGCCAGAGCGCGTCGCCGCGATTGTATAAGCCGTAGCCGATGCGCAGTTCGTTGTTGAGAGATTTGTAAATCTTGTAGCCCTCGTCGAAATGTTGAAGCGCTTCCATGTACCTGTCTTGCTGGAGAAGCACGTTGCCGATTTCCGAACGCATCTCCGCCGCGAGCGAGAGATCGACGGCCTGTTGCGCGAAGCTGAGGGTCTGATGGAAGTCTTTCAGCGCTTCCTCGTAATTGCCTTTCTGGCGTTTGGCGCGGCCGAGGATGGCGATGGCCTGCGCCGCCTCTTTCCGGTAGCCGCCCGATTGATAGAAGTTGAGCGCCTGCTGGACGAGCCGGATGCCCTCTTCGGTCTTGCCCTGCTGGATGTTCAGGCTGCCGAGGTTGATGAACGCCTTGGCCGCGTAACGCGAGGCGTTGCTCCGTTGCGCCGACAGAAGCCCCTGCTGCAAGTACTTTTCGGCTTCGGCGTTTTTACCCTGACCACGAAAAGTGTTGCCGAGGTCTACGAGGCTGAGCGCGACCAGATTCTCCATGCCGTTAGCCTGCGCCAGTTCGACCGCCTCGCTCGCGTAGGCTTGCGCGCCCGCCGGATCGTTCTTATTCGTGGCGACCGCGCTCAACTGCAACAACGTGTTGATGCGCTGCGACAGGTTGCCCCCCGCCTTCGCCATGTCGAGCGCCTGCTGCAACTGCGTGTGCGCCTCGTCAAGGTGGCCGCGCGTGCGTGAGAGGTAACCGCGGCGGTAGAGCACTTCGGTCTGCCCTTCGGTGCTGGCATACTTTTTGTAAAGCTGTTCGGCCCTGTCGAAGGCCGAGAGCGCGGCGGCCGGATTGCCGTCGCGCGTGGCGAGGATGCCGATGCGCAGGTAGGCCGTCGCGTTCTCCGGATTGCGCTTGGTCGCCTCGAAATAACCGGCGAACGCCTCTTTGACCTGATCCGTCTTCTCGTAGGCGCGCCCGAGGTCAACGTAGACGTCGGCGCGGTCGGGCAACTGGCGCGCGATCTGCTGGTACGCGTCCACGGCGCGCGTGAAGTCGCGCGTGATGGTCGCGCGGATGGCGACGAGACGCAGGGCGTCCACTTGCGAGAGGGCGTCGCGCTCGGCGGCGTGCGAATCGACGCGCAGCATCGAAAGCCGCGCGCCGTCGGCGTCGTCGAGTTCGGTCAAAGCCTCGGCCAGCCGCGCGTGCGCCAGCACGAACCTGTCGTCCAGCTTGGTGGCCTGCTCCAGCCGCGTGCTCGCCTGATAGTACGCGCCCTCGCGCAGCAAATTCGTGCCCACCTCGTAGACGGCCTTCGCTTCGTCCGGCGGCTCGTGCGGCCGGGGGCGCAACAGCCAACTCGTGCCCCACGCGATGCCCGCCAGCACGGCGACGCCGACGATCACGGCGGCGATGGAGAGGCGCGGGCGGCGCAAGTTGTCCGAGAGCGTCGTCAGCGAAGTGGCGCGGTGCGCGCTGGTGCGATATGCACCGGACGCGTTGGAGGTCATGCTCGGCGTGCGCGTGTCGTCCAACTCGGAGAAATGAAAACTGAGCGCGCGCAGGTCTGCGATCAAGTCTTCGGCCTTCTGGTAACGATCTTCGGGTCGCTTGGCGAGGGCTTTCAGGGTGATGCGGTCGAGTTCGGCGGGCACGAGCCGGTTGAGTTGCGAAGGCGGGGGCGGCGTGACGTGGAGCACCTGCGCCGCGATCTCTACCACGGTCGCGCCGGAGAAGGCCGGGCGGCCGGTGATGCTCTCGTAGAGCAGCGCGCCGAGACTGAAGATGTCGCTGCGGCCGTCTACGGGCGCGGCCTTCGCCTGTTCGGGCGAAAGATAAAGCGGCGTGCCGAGCATCACGTCGCTGCGCGTTTTGACGCCCGCGAGCGTCACGGCGTTCTGGTCGAGTTCCGCCCCTTCGGTGATGAGTTTCGCCAGCCCGAAGTCGAGCACTTTCACTTCGCCGCGCTCGTTGATGATGACGTTGGAAGGTTTCACGTCGCGGTGAATGATGCCGCGGCGGTGAGCTTCGGAAAGCGCCTCGGCCACGTCGGCGATGATCTCGATGGCGCGCGCGATGGATAACTCTCCGGCGCGCATCAGGTCGCCCAACTCCCGCCCGTTGACCAACTCCATGACGATGAAGGGCCGCCCGTCCGGCGTCTCGCCGTAGTCGAAGAGCGTGGCGATGTGGGCGTGGCTGAGCGCGGAGATAGAGCGGGCTTCGCGCAGGAAGCGCGCGTGGTGGTTGTGGCTGTCGGGCGCGGCGGAAGGAATTTTGATGGCGACGCGCCGGCCGAGCCGCGTGTCTTCCGCTTCGTAGACCACTCCCATCCCGCCCTCGCCGATCTGTTCCAGAATGCGGTAATGGGAAATGGTCTGCCCGATCATAATATGCGGATTCCTTATAGTCCCGATAAGCTGCGGGGATGGCGTGATAAACAACGAGCCGCTTGCCCAATGCGGCGTTTGGAGTGGCTCAGAAGAACTCGTTTGTTCGTCTGCGCACATTCTGCGACAAAGCACCTAGCATTTCAAGAGCAAAATCGTGCGGGCGTTGGCTGTTCATGCCGAACTCGATGTTGGTCGCGGCCGCGGCCGCGCGGCGCGCGGGGGCGCGTCCGTTTTCGGCCTCTCGCCGGTGAGTTTCCCGCGCGCCGCGCGGGCAAACTTATCTCTTGCGCTCGGCGGCGATTGCGTTCATACTTTCGCCTGTTCGAAGTTCCTGCTCTCGCACGTCTACGGTGATGTGCCTGCCCGCGACTGAAGTTCGGCGACGGCGTCCGGCTGAGGAGAGAGTGAGGTTGGGTTGTTAATCTGTTAGAAGCCGCTCTCGTTAGTGTCAGAGCAGCGGGCGTGTCGCCGCCGAGCCGTTTGCCAGAGATTATCGGAAGACTTCGGCCAGCTTGATCTGAAAGACGCCCGCGCTTCCTTCGACTTTTTTAAGGACAAAAGATATGGGTACGAAACTTTACGTGGGGAACCTCTCCTTCCGCACCACGAGCGACGAACTGCGCGATCTGTTCTCGCAAGCGGGCGAAGTTGAGTCGGCATCCGTGATCGAAGACCGCGAGACGGGTCGCTCGCGCGGCTTCGGCTTCGTCGAAATGGCGACATCGGAAGGCGCGGCGGCGGCCATCGAACAATTCAACGGCAAAGACCTCGGCGGCCGCAACCTGACGGTCAACGAAGCCCGCCCGAAAGCTGACCGCAGCGGCGGCGGCGGCGGCGGCCGCGGCGGTTATGGCGGCGGTGGCGGCGGTTATGGCGGCGGTGGCGGCGGTCGCGGAGGCGGCTACGGTGGCGGCGGCGGCAGTGGTGGTGGCGGCGACCGCGAACCCCGCTGGTAAAAACAATCGGGTAAAGGTAAAAGGGTAAGGGCGAAAGGTGACGATCAGTTCACCCTTTCCCCTTACCCTTTCCCCTTTTACCTTCGGCTATTTCCTCGCAACGGGCGTCAGCTTTAGTTTCAGCCGCTCGCCCCCGCGCACCACTTCCACTTCATACTCCACCCCGGCGCGCATCTCGCCGAGCGCGTAAGTGTAATCGTAGACGTTGCGCACGTCGCGCCCGGCCAGCCGCACGATCACGTCGCCCGCCGACAGGCCGGCCTTCGCCGCCGGCGAGTCTTCGCGCACGGCGTCGAGTTTCAGTCCGTCGCCGCTTTCGGCGTAATTCGGGATCGTGCCGAGGTAGACGCGGAAGCCCGTGGAACGCCCCGCCGCCGCGTCCGACTTGGCGAGCGTGTAAGTCGGGCGCGCGTCGCTCGCGTCCAGAGAGCTCACGATGTCTCTGACGAAAGAGACGATCCGCAGTTGGCCTTCGTAGTTGATGCGGTCGGCAGTGTCCGACGGCTTGTGATAGTCCTCGTGCGTGCCCGTCCAGAAGAAGAGCACGGGCGTCTGCTTGGCGTAGAAAGAGGCATGGTCGCTCGGCCCGAAGCCGTCTTCCGTCATGGTCAAAGCGAAACGCCCGCCCGGCGTGACTGTCGCAATCGTGCCTCCGTTCGCGCCGACGACCACCGGGTAGCGTTCCCGTTCGCCTTCCTCTTTCGACGAGGCCGCGCCCGACGCCGCAACGTCGAGTTGGAGTCGGCTGTTAGCCTCCGCGATCCATGTCTTCCACTCCTGCGCCGTGCCGACGCCGCCCACGATTAATCTGTTCTCCTTCATCCGCCCGATCATGTCGAGGTTGATCATCGCCACCGTCCGCGCGAGCGGCAGCGACGGATTCCTCACGTAATAACTCGAACCGAGCAAGCCCTCCTCTTCACCGCCGAAGGCGATAAAGACCAACGTGCGACGAATTGACTTGCGCTCCTTCGCGAACGTGCGCGCGAGTTCGAGCAAGCCCGCCACGCCCGAAGCGTTGTCGTCCGCGCCGTGATGAATCTCGCCCTCGCGCCCGGCGAGACTTCCCTGCCCGCCGCGCCCGAGGTGATCGTAGTGCGCGCCGATGACGACGACTTCATCCTTCAACTTCGCGTCCGCGCCTTCGAGTATCCCGACGACGTTGGCCGCGGGGGCTTCGCGCCGCACGATTTCCGTGTTGATTGCGAATGCGATATTTTGCAGCGGCGCGGAAAAACTGCGACGCGCCGCCGCCGCGGGCTTCCGCGTGTCCTGCCGCTGCGGCGGCGGTGCGCTCTGCGCCGCGCTTCGCCCTGCCGCGTGCGGCGCGGGAGAGACGGCCTTTTCCAGTTCTTCAAAGGTCATCTTCGGCGTCGCCGCCGCTTCCAGCGCGCGGCGCGCGGCCTGCCGCGAGATGACGACGACGGGGATCCCCGCATCGCCCGTGGCGACGCTTTCGTCAACGCGCAGGCGCGCGATCTTTTCGTCCTTGAAATTCTCTTCGCGCGCGATGAGGACGAGAGCGCGCGCGCCGTGGTCGCGCGCCGCCGCCGCCTTGAAGCGAAGGTCTGCGAAGCGTGCGAAGCTGCCGTGCGGGTTGTCGCCGTCGGGCGTGTCCGCGAAGGCGAGTGCGATGCGGTTGCGCACGTCCACGCCCGCATAGTCGTCGTGCTGCAACTCGGCCGCCGTGATGCCGTAACCGACATACGTGACGGGCGCGCTCTCCACGCGCGCGTTCGCGCTCCAGGCGAGCGGCGTCCAATCTTCGCCCACGCGCATGTCGAGCGACATTGCCGCCGCGTGCGCCTCCTGCGCCGCCGTCGCCTCGCGCGTGCGCGGCGTGAACGTCATCGCGTTCGCCTTGCCGAGTTCGACGCCGGAGACGTACGGAAACTTTTGCAGGTAAGCGTTCAGACGCTCCTTCGTGCCCGCAGGCCATTTGACGCCGCCGCCGAGCCCGTAGCGTTGAAACTCCAGCGCGATGTACTGCGCAGCCGTTGCCGCGCCCGGTGTCCCCGTGCGCCTGCCGCCCAACTCATCCGAAGCCAGATACGCAACGTGCGCGCGCAAACGCTCCGCGCTCACGTCGCTCCGGCTCAAACCGCCCCGCTGCGCGAACGCGCTCGTCGCCAGTACGGCGACGAGCAATAGTTGAAAAGTTTTACGTCTCATATTTTTTTCTAGAGGTCAGAGGTCAGAGGTTAGAGATCAGTTCAAAACTGTCTTTACTAACCTCTGACCTCTGACCTCTACTACTTTATTCCACCCAATCGGCGATGAAAATGTTCGTGTCGCCGCGAGCCTTGGCGTTGCGGTTCGAGGCGAAGACCAGTTTCCGCCCGTCGGGCGTGAACATCGGGAAGCCGTCGAAGGTCTCTTCGTAAGTGATGCGTTCAAAGTTCGACCCGTCGATATTGATCGCGTAGAGGTCGAAGTTGCGCCGTATGGGGTCGTTGACGTTCGAGGAGAAGATGATGCGTTTGGCGTCGGGGAAGAAGTAGGGGGCGAAACTGGCCGCGCCGAGGCGCGTCACCTGCCGCTTGTTCGTGCCGTCGGCGTTCATCACCCAGACCTCGAAGACGGTCGGCTCGATCAAGTTCTCGTCGAGTTTCTGCCGGTAGCGCGCGATCTGTTCGGGCGTGCGCGGGTGGTAGGAACGGTAGACGATCTGCTTGCCGTCGGCGGAGAAGAACGCGCCGCCGTCGTAGCCGAGTTCAGTCGTCAGGCGGCGCACGTTGCGCCCCGTAGAGTCCATCGTGTAGAGGTCGAGGTCGCCATCGCGCATCGAGGTGAAGATGATCCGTTTGCCGTCGGGCGAGATGGTCGCCTCGGCGTCGTAGCCCGGAGTGGTCGTCAGCGCGCGCACGTTCGAGCCGTCGGCGTCGGCGGTGAAGATGTCGTACGAGGGGTAGATCGCCCAGACGTAGCCTTTCGAGAAATCGGGGTTGGGCGGGCAGTCGGGCGACCCGAGGTGCGTGGAGGCGTAAAGTATGCGCTTCGGATTTTTCGGGAAGATGTAGGAGCAGGTCGTGCGCCCCTTGCCGGTCGAGGCCATGCGCACGTCCGAGCCGTCGGCGCGCATCGTGTAAATCTGATCGCACCCGCGCCCGTCGCGCTTCGACTGGAAGATGAGTTGTTTGCCGTCGCCGCTGAAATACGCCTCGGCGTTCTCGCCGCCGAACGTCAACTGGCGCACGTTGCGCAGGCGCGTCTCCCGTGCGAGCGTCACGCCGTCGCCGTTGTTTGCGGCGGGTGCGGGTTGCGTCTGTGTGGTCTGCGCCGTCGAGAGCGACACGGCGCACAGCGCGGCGATGAAAACGAGTGTCGGGAGGGGGAATCGGTGCTTCATACTTTTATCGTCTAGCCGTTCTTTCGCTCGAACTCCTTCATAAACTCGACCAACGCTTCGACGCCTTCGCGCGGGAAGGCGTTGTAGATGGAGGCGCGCAGGCCGCCCACGGAGCGGTGGCCTTTGAGGCCGTCGAGACCCGCGGCGGTCGCTTCACGAACGAACTGCTTCTCCAAATCTTCCGACGGCAGGCGGAACGTGACGTTCATCAGCGAGCGCGATTCGGGCGCGGCGTGGCCGCGGTAAAAGTCGGTCGCGTCAATCGCGTCGTAGAGCAGTTTGGCCTTGGCTTCATTCTCGCGCTGCATCCCTTCGATGCCGCCTTTGGCTTTGAGCCACTTGCAGACGAGGTTGAGAATATAGACGCCCCACGTGTTCGGCGTGTTGTAGAGCGAATCGTTTTCGACGTGCGTGCGGTAGTCGAGCATCGTGTGGAGGCCGGAAGGCGCGCGCGCCAGCAGGTCGTCGCGGATGATGACGACGGTCAGACCGGAAGGCCCCATGTTCTTCTGCGCGCCCGCGTAGATGAGCGCGTACTTCTCGACCGGCTCGACGCGCGAGAGGATGTTCGAAGAGGCGTCGGAGACGAGCGGCGCGTCGCCCACGTCCGGCAGGTCTTTCCACTCGACGCCCTCAATCGTCTCGTTGGCGGTGAGATGGACGTAGGCCGCCTGCGGCGAGAGTTTCAGTTCGTGCTGTTCGGGGGTGCGCGAGTAGCGGCTGTCCTCCATGTTCGCGGCGACGTTGATCTCGCCCGCGCGCTTCGCCTCTTTGAGAGCCTTCTTGCCCCAACTGCCCGTGATGACGTAGTCGGCCACGCCGCCTTCGGGCAGCAGGTTCAATGGGATCATCGAGAACTGCAAACTCGCGCCGCCCTGTAGAAAGAGCACCTTGTAGTTTTCGGGAATGCCCATCAACGCGCGCAAGCCCTGTTCGGCTCCGCCGATGATCTCGTCGAAAGTTTTCGAGCGGTGGCTGATCTCCATCACGGACATGCCGACGCCGGGGAGCGCGAGCATGTCGCGCTGCGCTTCTTCGAGGACGGGGACGGGGAGCACCGCCGGCCCCGCGCTGAAGTTGTAGATTCTCTCTGTCATGATTCTCTTCCTGAAATGAAATTAGTCGGTCTTGATGTTCAAACCCGAGCGCATGCCTTTCCCGGCGATGCGCGTGACGAGGGAGCGCGGCACGAGGCGTTCGGCCTGCGTCTGCACGTAGTTGAGCCAGCCGGAGATGATATGGCCTTTGCCCCGGTCGAGTCCACGCAGTGCGGTCGCGACCACATCTTCCGCCGTCTGGGCGACGCGAAAGGGCGGCTTCCTGACGCCCGCCGCGCTGAAAAAATTGGTCTCGGTCGCGCCCGGACAGAGCGCCATCACGCGTATGTTGTAAGCGCGGTTTTCGTCCCACAACGCTTCGGTGAAGGAGAGCACAAAGGCTTTGGTCGCCGCGTAGGTCGCCATGTAGGGCACGGGCTGGAAGGCCGCGGTCGAGGCGACGTTGACGATGTGGCCGCGTCTTCTTTTGCGCATCGCCGCGAGATAGAGATACGTCAGTTCGACGAGCGACTTCACGTTCAAGTCGATCATGTTCAACTCGCGCTCCACGTCGAGCGAGAGGAAGTCGCCCATCGAACCGAAGCCCGCGTTGTTGACGAGCGTGTCAACTTCCAACCCGCGCCGCTCGGTCTCTGCGAACAGGCGACGCGCCGCGCCCGCCTCCGATAAGTCGAGCGCGATTGTCTGACAGTTGATGTTGTGCGCGCGGCCGAGCTCGTTGCACAGCGCGTTCAACTTCTCCTCGGAACGCGCCACCAGCACGACGTTCTCGCCGCGCGCCGCGAGCCTGCGCGCGAACACCTCGCCGATCCCGCTCGACGCGCCCGTGATGAGAGTAACTTTCATAGCAACCGGCCGTCGGCGTCGAACGCTGCGCGGCATGTCCCTTCAAACGTGCGTGTTCAGCTTTTCAGTGCGAGCAGGTCGAGTTCGATGATGTCGGCGTTCTCGGCGCGCAGTTGGTCGAGCGTGTCGGCGTCGGGCGGGGCTTCGAGGTTGATGCGCGCGACGGCGGCCTCCGCGCCCTCGAAGACGATGTTCTCCATCTCCTGCACGTTGATGTGGGCGGCGCGGATGGCCTCCAGGACGTGCGCGAGCACGCCGGGGCGGTCGCGGTGACGCACCACCAGCAGGTGCGTGGCGGGCGTGCGCGCCGCGAGGTTGACGACGTTCGGCACTTTCCCCGTCTCCTTGAAAGCGCGAATGATGCGCACGGTTTCGGCGGCGATGGCCTCCTGCGCCTGATCGGTCGAAGCCCCGATGTGATGCGTGCCGTAGAGATTCGCCTCGCGCGCGATCTCGTCCGCGAACTCGCCCGCGGCAGACGCAGGTTCGGCGGCGTACACGTCCAAACCCGCGCGTATGCCGCGCGTGCGCATCGCCGCGACGAGCGCGTTTTGATCGACGACCTCGCCGCGCGCCGTGTTGATGAAATACGCGCCCTCGCGCATGGCCGCGAAGAAGTCCGCGCCGATCAGTGCGCGCGTGTCCGGCTTCAACGCGACGTGGACGCTCACGATGTCGGCCGCACGCGCCACGTCCGCCGGGCTCTCCTTCCGCTCGACCCCTAATTCCGCCGCGCGCTCGTCCGTCAAACTCCGGCTCCAGGCCACGACCGGCATCCCGAACGCCTGCGCGCGGCGGATCACTTCCCGCCCGATCTGCCCCGTGCCGACGAGTCCGAGCGTGCGCCCGTAGAGGCCGCGCGCGCGTGCGAATTCCTTCTTGTTCCACTGCCCCTGCCTGAGCGCGATGACGTTATCGGCGATGCGCCGGTCGAGCGCGAGGATGAGCGCGAAGGCCAACTCCGCGACGGCGATGGAATTTTTGCCCGGACAGTTCGAGACGTAGATGCCGCGCCGCGAAGCCGCTGCCACGTCAATCGTGTTGTAGCCCGCGCCCGCGCGCACGACCAACTTCAACGCGCCCGCGTCGAGCATTGCCTCCGACACCTTCGTCGAACGCACGACGAGCGCGTCCGGCGCGTAAGCCCTGATCGCTTCGACGAGGCTCTCGTCCTTCACGTCCGGCTGGTAAGAATAATCGCAGCCCGCGGCCTCCAACCCGTCGCGGCCGGACTGCTCGAATTTATCGGCGATTAGCACACGCATAAAAAGCCCTCAGCTTTCAGCCGTCAGCCGTCAGCCGTTTCAGCCACACGCAATGTTTTTGCTGATGGCTGACGGCTGACGGCTAGATTTGGTGAATCAACAACCCGTCGCGCAGCTTCGGCTCGAACCAGGTGGACTTGGGCGGCATGATGCCGTTGGCGTCGGAGACTGTGAGCAAATCTTCGATGGTCGTCGGCGAGAGCGAGAAGGCGACGGCCACGCGTCCCTCGTTGACGAGTCGTTCGAGTTCCGAAGTGCCACGGATGCCGCCGACGAAATCAATGCGCTTGTCTGTGCGCACGTCCTTGATACCGAGGATGGGGTCGAGCAGTTGGTCTTGCAAGACGCTCACGTCGAGCGAGGTAGTCGGGTCGTCCGTCCGTGACTGTGTCGCGTCGAGCGGCGTCAGGTTGTACCAACGTTGCCGCAGATACATGCCGAACCGGCCGCGCGCGGGCACGTCGGCCGAGCCTTCCGAGACGCTGAATTTCGTTTCGACCGCCGCGAGAAACTCTTCCGCAGACATGCCGCGCAAGTCTCTGACGACGCGGTTGTAGGGAAGTATCTGCATCTGGTCGGACGGGAAGATGACGGTGAGGAAACGGTTATACACCTCTTCGCCCGTGTGCCGTGAATTTTGTTCGCGCAAGGCGGCGCGGGCGCGGCTCGCGCCGGCCGCGCGGTGATGCCCGTCGGCGATGTAGAGCAGAGGCACTTCGCCGAAAGCGCGCACGAGCGCGTCGGGCGAGGGCGCGCGCCAGAGCGTGTGCCGGATGCCGTCCGGCGCGGTGAAATCGTAGAGCGGCTCGCCCGAGACGACGGCCGCCGCGAGCGCGTCGATGCGACGGTCGGCGCGGTAAGTTAAAAAGACGACGCCCGTCTGCGCGCGCAGGCTCAGCATGTGGCGCGTGCGGTCGTCCTCTTTGTCGGGGCGCGTGCGCTCGTGCTTGCGAACGAGATCGCGGTCGTACTCGTCAACCGCGCAACACGCGGCGACGCCGATCTGCTCGTGCCCGCCCATCACGAGGCGATACAGGTAGAGGCTCGGCTCCGCTTCCAACTCCAGCGGGCACGTCTCGACGAGCTTCTGAAGATTCTCCGCCGCACGCGCATAGACTTCATCGGCGTAAATGTTCGTGCCTTCCGGCAGATCGATCTCGGGGCGCGTGACGTGCAGGAGACTCAGAGGGTTGTCGGCGGCGAGCGCGCGCGCCTCTTCGGTGTTGACCACGTCATAGGGCACGCTCGCCACCTGCTCGACCCGCTCAACCGGCGGGCGCAAAGCGCGGAAAGGATAAATGACAGCCACGGGCGTTCTTTCTCCTCACGACAGAAGATTAAATTGCGGATTTTCTAACCCCTAAGACTATCCGCACCCGCACCCCTTTGCCAAGCCGCGAACGCAGTTTGACGAACGAGCGCGCCGCGATTGTTTTCCCCGAGATAGATTATTTCGAGAGGTGTATATTTAGCGGCAGGAGACGAGCGCGCTATGGCTAATAAAGAACATCTCAAAATCCTTGAGCAAGGGGTGGAAGTTTGGAATGAGTGGAGGAAGGAGAATCCTCGAATATATCCAGACCTTAGCGAGATTAATCTTGATAGGGCATTACTCGTTGATTTTAACTTCAGCCACGTGGACTTCCGTAAGTCAAATCTTAACAATGCAAATCTTGAAGGAGCGAATCTTCGAGCGGTTAATCTTGGTTTGTCGGCTCGGCATATCAAAGCTTCACTTCAAGGAGCGAATCTTAGCTGGGCATCTCTGACACAGGCGAATCTGACCGATGCACTTATAACGGAGGCGAATCTTTTCAGTGCCGATCTTTTCATGGCTAATCTATTTGGGACAGATTTAACTAATTCAAATCTTAGTAGAGCAAGTATTACTTGGGCAGATTTAACTAAGACAAAGGTTAGCGGAGCTAATTTTAGCGAGGTTAGAACAGAATATACAAAATTCGCTGACGTTGATCTTAGCGATGCCAAAGGACTTGACGAAGTGCGTCATAATGGCCCTTCGAGTATCGGTATAGACACCATCTACCGCTCGAAAGGCAATATTCCAGAAGTGTTTTTGCGCGGATGTGGCGTTCCAGAAAACTTCATCACACATATGCGCTCATTAGTTGAAGGCGCGCAGCCTATCCAGTTCTACTCTTGCTTCATCAGCTACAGCCACGCCAACAAGTCGTTTGCGCGGCGATTGCATGACGCGTTGCAGGGGCGGGGGATTCGGTGTTGGCTGGACGAGCATCAAGTGTTGCCGGGCGATGACATTTATGCGTCCGTGGATCACGGCATCAGGCTGTGGGATAAGGTGCTGCTGTGTTGCTCGAAAGATTCTCTGACGAGTTGGTGGGTGGATAACGAGATAGAGACGGCGTTCACGAAGGAGCAGAGTTTAATGAAGCAGCGCGGCGAGAAGACGCTGGCATTGATTCCTCTGAATCTTGACGGCTACCTTTTTAGTGATACCTTCAAGAGCGGGAAGGCGACGCAGATCAGGGCGCGTCTGGCGGCGGATTTTACGGGGTGGGAGACGGACAACAGCAAGTTCGAGACGGAGTTTGAACGGCTCATCCGGGCTTTGCGCGCGGACGCGGGTGGGCGCGAACGGCCGCCGGAGTCGAGGCTGTGAATCGAATAAAGATTCGGGAATGATTTCGTCGCGCAGGGCTTGACCTTATAGTCGAATACAGGGCTTACAATGGCGCGCGAGGGAGGAAACATTTATGCGTCAAACAATTTGGCTGGTGATGTTGTCGTTCGTGTTGTCCGTGGCGTCGGCCGCGCAGGAGTTGAAGCACGGGGGTTACGCGGGGGAGGAGCGGCGCGAGATCAAGTCGTTATCGAGCGAAGAAGTCGATGCATTATTGAACGGTCAGGGCATGGGGTTGGCGAAGGCCGCGGAGTTGAACCACTATCCCGGCCCGCGTCACGTCTTGGAGTTGGCGACCGAACTCCAACTCACGCCGGAGCAGCGCGCGCAGACGCAAGCGGCGTTTGAACTGATGCGGGGCGAGGCCGTGCGGCTCGGCCGGCTGATCGTGGAGCGCGAACGCGCGCTCGACGCGATGTTTGCGAAAGGCGAAATCGACGCGGGCAAGTTGCGCGCGGCCACATCGGAGATCGCGCGCCTGCAAGGGGATTTGCGCGCCGCGCACCTCGCGGCTCACCTCGAAATGCGACGCCTGCTCTCGTCGCAGCAGATCAAAAAGTATGACGAACTGCGCGGCTACGCGGCCGGGCGGAAGGCGGGCGCAGGACACGGGCACGCCCACGGTAAACACTGACGACGGAGAAAGTGTTCAAAGACATGAGCGAAAATTCAGAGACGTGTGATCTGGCGAACCGGAAATGCGTGCCGTGTCACGGCGGCGTGCCGCCTCTCGGCGCGGACGAGATCGGGCAATACCTCGGAGAGTTGCGAGGGTGGGAAGTTGTCGAGGGACATCACCTGAAAAAGATTTACGCCTTCCCGAATTTCCGGCAGTCGCTCGCGCTCGTCAACCGCATCGGCGAAGTGGCCGAAGCCGAGGGGCATCACCCGGACATCTGCTTCGGCTGGGGGCGCGCCGAAGTGACCATCTACACTCACGCCATCGACGGCCTCAGCGAAAGCGACTTCATCCTCGCCGCCAAGATAGACGGAATTAGAAACGATGAATGATGAACGCGGAACGATGAACTGAAAGCAGTTGCTTTTACTTCATCGTTCCGCGTTCCGCGTTCATCATTTCATTTCACCCTGCTTTTCTTCCGTTTCAGAAAGTCGATCAGGACGAACTGCGTGAGGTTGCCGGGGGTGGCGAAATAGGCTTTGCCGTTCGTCATCTGCGACATCTGTTTGACGAACTCGACGAGGTAATAGTCCGAGGCGAGCATGAACGTGTTGATCATGATCCCGGCCTTGCGGCACGCCTGCACTTCCCTGAAAGTCGCGTCCATCACGACCGGATCGAGCCCCATCGAATTTTTGTAGAGGCGGCGTGCGTCCGTCACGCCCGCCCCCGCCTCCGAACGACGCCTCGCGCCGCCCCGTGACGCCGACGCCGTCGCGCCGTCGAGAAAACAGGCGGTGGGTTTGCCGTCCGTCACCATCACGATCTGCTTCATCTCTTTGCGCTGCGCCTGCAAGAGGCGGCGCGCGAGCTTCAAGCCCTCGGCCGTGTTCGTGTGGTAGGGGCCGACCTGCGTCGTCGCCAGTTTCGCCAGCGGCAACTCCTCCGCGTCGTCGTGAAAGAGCACGACCTTGAGCGAGTCACCCGCATACTGCGTGCGGATCAAATGCGCCAGCGCAAGCGCGACCTTCTTGGCGGGCGTGAACCGATCCTCGCCGTAGAGAATCATCGAGTGTGAACAGTCGAGCATCACGACCGTCGCGCACGAAGATTGATAGTCGCACTGGTGAACGTAGAGATCGCGGTATTCGAGATTGAGCGGCACGCCCAGACCCTCGCGCCGGATGGCCGACATCAGCGTCGCGTTCACGTCGAGGTTGATCGTATCGCCGAACTCGTAGAGCTTCGACGCCTGCGCCGCCTCGACGCCCGTCGAAAGGTGCGGCGTGTCGTGCCGCCCGACAGAACTCTTGCCCATGCTGCCGAGCAAGTTCCTGAGCGTCTTGTAGCCGAGAAAATCCAGCCCCTTCTCCGTCACTTCAAACTTCACGTTGCGCGGCGGCGCGGGCGCGTCAACGCGCCCCGCCCCCGTCTGCCCGCGCCTCTGCCCCTGCTGCTGCTGCTGCTGCTGCTGCGGTTCTTCATGCAGATTCAACAAGCCCTCTTCAACCAGACGCTCGATCAACTGATTCAACAACTCTTCGAGTTGCGATCCCTTAAACTTCCCCTCGTTCTCCGCGAGCATCTCCCTGACCTGCTGCTCGTCAACCTCGCCCGTCTCAAGGAGCGCGCGCAACAACGCTTGCCTCAGCGCGTCGAGCGACGTGTCCTGCGGCCGCCGCTGCCGCGTCCAGTAGTAATCGTCGTCGAAGCCCGACTGCAACAAGCTGTCCTGCAACGCCTCCATCAGGTTGCCGAGGTTGACGCCCGACACGTCGAAGCCTTTGAATTTTGAATAGCGTATGAACTTCATTTACTTCTTCCACTCACGATTAGCTTCCATCACTAACTCGACTGCCTCCTCCAAATTCGCGCGCGCCTCTTCCAAAGTCGCGCCCTGCGAATTAGCTCCGGGCAGTTCTTCGACGAATGCGATGTAACCTTCGGGTACTTCTTGATAGACGGCTGTTAAAGTTATGTCCATGTCTCACGTTCCTCAGCTGAATCGTCAACCTTAAATGATGGTCGGCGAGAGTGTATTTCGACTATTCGCGGGTCGAGACTGAAATGGGCTCGCGGATCACTTCGTCGCCGTCGGTTCCGATCAAAGTCAGCGCGTGGTTAGCTTCGAGTACCGTCTCGACCGCGTCATTCAAATTGCTTCGCGCCTCTTCGAGCGTTGCGGCCTGCGTGCTCACGCCGGGCAACTCTTCGATGAACCCGACGTAGCCTTCCGGCACTTTGAGGTAGACGGCGTTAAAGGTTCTGTCCATCGCTCGGACTCCTTAGCTGAAGCGTCCCGTCTCGGTCAGGTCATCATAGATCATGCCGCGCCGGTCACGCTTGGCCTTGGTGGCGGCGGTGTAGCCGCCTTCCTCGTTGCGGCTGATTTTGTTCCCGGCGTAGAGACCTTCGAGGGCGAACTCGCAGGCGGCGATCAGTTGGGCTTCGTCGTCGCGTTTGAAGTCGAAGGGGATCGTGACCGTCTCGATCAGTTCGGGCACGGCTTCGAGCAGCGTGACGCACTCGGCGGCCGAGGCCGTGTCGGCGAGGCGCAGGTTGTTGCCTTCGTCGAACCAGCGGACGGCGGCGGTGAAGTCGATGCCGACAAAGTAGCCTTCGTGGATTTCCCCGGCGGCGCGCTTGATCAGGTCTTTGGCGATGCGGCCTGCGCCCACCTGCTCGCCTTCGTATTCGAGTTCCATCTTGCCGGTCATCGAGGGCAGGGCGGCGTAGATGTCCGAGATGCGCGGGACGATTTCGTCTTCGCCGGTCAGGAGCGCGCGGCGTTCGGCGTTCGAGACGACGGATTCCATGACGGTGATCGGCAGACGCTGCGAGACGCCGGAGCGTTTGTCGATGCGCTGGTCGTCGCGCGCCTCGAAGGCGATCTGCTCGATGAGTTCACGGATGAAGTCGGGCACGCGCAAACGCCCGTCGAAGCCTTCGCGCGTAGTCCACGCTTCCTGCCGTGTGATCTCGACGCCGAGTTGGAGGTCTGCCGGGTAATGCGTCGAGACTTCCGCGCCGATGCGATCTTTGAGCGGCGTGATGATCTTGCCGCGCGCGGTGTAGTCTTCGGGGTTGGCCGAGAAGACGAGCATCACGTCCAGCCGCAAGCGCACGGGATAGCCTTTGATCTGCACGTCGCCCTCCTGCATGATGTTGAAGAGGCCGACCTGAATCTTGCCCGCCAGATCGGGCAGTTCGTTGATGGCGAAGATGCCGCGGTTGGCGCGCGGCAGCAGGCCGTAGTGAATCGTCAGTTCGTCGCTCAACAGGTGGCCGCCCTTCGCCGCCTTGATCGGGTCAACGTCGCCGATGATGTCGGCGATGGTCACGTCGGGCGTGGCGAGCTTTTCGACGAAGCGCGCGTCTCTGCCCACCCACGCCATCGGCGTCTCGTCGCCCATCTCTTCGATCAGTTGACGGCCGTACGCGCTGATGGGACGAAAGGGATCGTCGTTGACTTCCGAACCGGCGATGACGGGAATCTGTTCGTCAAGCAGATTCGTCAACTGGCGGATGATGCGGCTCTTGGCCTGACCGCGCAGGCCGAGCAGGATCAGGTTGTGGCGCGCGAGGATGGCGTTCGTGATCTGCGGCACGACCGTCTCGTCGTAGCCGACGATGCCGGGGAACAGACGCTCGCCCGCGCGCAGCTTCGCGATGAGGTTCGCGCGCAGTTCGTCTTTGACCGTGCGCACTTGATAGTTCCGCCGCTTCAACTCGCCTAAAGTTTTTGCCTGTGTCATTACTTTAAAATTACTTCCCTCTTCGTTCGGATGATTGCTGAAGTTTTAGCTAATGGCGACGGACGGCACAAGTCGCCGCCGCCGCCGCCGTCACGGTCTTCACAATTTGAAAGGCGACGCTTCCCACTCCTCTTTGGTCAGCCCGTACCAGAGTTGGTCGAAATATTCGCCGTTCGTGTAGATCATGCGGCGCAGCGCGCCCTCGCGCCGGAAACCGAGCTTTTCGTGGAGCGCGACGGAAGCCGCGTTGTAACTATGCACCGAGACGGTGGCCTTCTGATACCTCCGCTCCTCGAAATAATACTTGAGGACGATCCCGATGGCCTCCGCCGCGTAACCCTTGCGCGTGTGTTCGCGCGCGACGTGCAGGCCGTACATGAAAGTGCCGTGCTGCGGCTCGCAGTGGTGCGTCGCAATCGTACCGACCGCGTGCCCTTCCGCGTCTTCGATGACCCACGTGAAAGCGTCTTGCTCCAGCATTTTGAGCGACTGCTGCCGGACGAAATCCCTGACGCGTTCCCCGGACACGGGCGGCCACACGAACTCCAGTTGCCGCGACATCTCGCTGTCGAGATTCCAGCGGAAAAACGTCTCCGCGTCCGACGGCTCGACGCCGCGCAGGCGCACTTTCTTTCCCTTCCAAAAATTCATCCAGCCTCTCCGGCCTTGAGCTTGCGGCGAAACAGCCGCGGGGTTCACGAACCCGTCAAACCGCCCGCCACGTTCGCATCGATGGCGACGAAATTTCCGTCCGCCGTGCGCGCGACGAGATGGTCGGCTTCGAGTTTTTCCAAATGCGCCAGCACCGCGCGCGCGGCCAACGCGTGTGCTTTCGGGTTTACGTCCGTGTAGACGCGCGCGACGATCTCTTCCGCCGTCGTCGCGCCCGCGCGGACGGCGCGCAGGATGTTCCGCTCGCGTTCGAGCCGGTGGGCGATGTACTCCTCGATCTTCGTGCGCGCGGCGGCGACCGCCGGGCCGTGCCCGCCGAAGAGAACTTTGACGCGCGGCAAGAGCGCGCGGTAGCGTTCGAGCGACGCGAGATAATCGCGCACGTTGCCTTCGGGCGGATCGATCAGCACCGAACCGAGGCCGACGATGTTGTCGCCCGTGATGAGCGCGCCGGTGCGCGCCTCGTAAAAGCTGAGATGGCCGCGCGTGTGCCCCGGCGTGTGCATCGCGCGCAAAGTGAGGGCCGGATCGCCCGCCAGTTCGAGCAAGTCTCCGTCTTCGATGAAGCGATCAATTTGCACCTGACCGCGCAAACTCTCGGCGGTCAAACGGTGCGCCGCGACGCCGACGTTGCCGCCGAGATGCCGCCGGAGCGCGAGCGCGCCCGCGACGTGATCGGGGTGATGATGCGTCAGAATGATCTCGCGGACGGTGCGGCCTTCCGACGCGAGTTCGTCCACGCAGGCGGCGAGCGCGGCCTGCTCGTCTTCGTAGGGCGAGCCGGGGTCGAGTAGGACGAGTTCGCCGTGGCCGACGATGTAGGCGTTGGTGTGCGTGGCGGGCGGCTTCGTCGGCGTGCGTAGGGGAAAGCAGATGAAGCCGGGCATAAACTCGATGCGGCGCACGGGCTCGCGGCGCGCCTGCGGCACGCGCAAAAAACGCTCGACCGTGTTGTCCGTCAAGCCTTCGCTCAAAACTCTCAAGGCGTGCAGCACGGGCGGCGCGACGAGCGCGTCAGAGCGTTCCCAACGCCCGACCGCCTCCGTCGCACGCGTCCACTCTCCGTCCTCAAACTCGCCCGTGCGGATGCGCGGCTCCTGCTTGCGCGGGCCGCGCGCGAGAAAGAACCAGGTGTCGAAGCGGCGCGGGCTGAAAGGCGGCGTGACCCACCGCCCGGCGAAAGTGAAATCGCGCGCGTCCAGATGAAGGCCGTAGTGCACGAGCAGTTGCGGGAAGGTCATGCGCTCGGAGGTGAGGTCGTCGAGGACGGAGGCAAGTTGACCTTTCGTCAGAGCGTCCGCGCCGCGCGCGACGAGCACGCCGAGTTCTTCAAACAACTCGCGCGCCGCGCAAGCGATCATCGACGCCTCTTCGGCGTCGGTCGAGTTTTCCACCGGCGTCTCTGCGTCTTCCGCGTCGCGCTGGCCGCCGGGAAAGGCGTGGAAGCCTCCGAGGAAAGCGAGCGTCGCGCTCCGCCGCGCCCAGTAGATTTGCGGCACGCGCTCGCCCTCCGTTTCGCGCACGAGGATGATCGCGGCGGCGTCTCTCGGCACGGCGTCGCCCTTGCCGCGCGCCGCGCCGGTCGCCTTAGTTTGCGATTCGTTCAGAGACATCTTCGGGTGAAAACTCGTCTTCGCGCGAGACGACGGGCGCGCTCTAAAATTTATGCTCTGTCGTTAACGGGAGTGTGCGAAGTATAGCACCCGGAGGAAGGCAAAAGTAAAAAGGCGGAAGTGGAAAGCAAAACTAAAAGCAAAAGCGAAGCGGAACGCATCTGCGGCTTCCCGCTTCGCTTTTGCCTTGTTACTTACCGACTGACCTTACGCCCGCGGCCTGACGGTCAGGAAGATCGCGTTGCCGCGACGGTTAACGAGCAGGAGCGCGGGGCGCGTGCCTGTGCGGCCGACGGCGGCGGTCAAGTCGGCACTCGAACGGACGGGCTGGCGGTTGGCCTGCACGATCACGTCGCCGCGCTGGATGCCCGCGTCGGCGGCGGGGCCGTTGGGGTCAACGTCGGCCACGGCCACGCCCTGCGTGCCCGGCTGCAACTCAAACTCGCGCGCGAGTTCGGGCGTGACCGGCTGCACGCGGACGCCGAGTTTTCCCGTCGCCTCGCCCGTCGCGCCGCTGCCCTGTTCAGAGCCGCCGGGTTCGCCCTCGCGTCGCGCCGTCTGCGCGAATTCGCCGAGCGTCGCACGCACCTGCTGCTCGCGCCCGTCGCGAACGATGGTGAGCGTCACGTCCGTGCCCGGCGCGGTGCTGGCGATGCGATTACGCAGAGAGTTCACGTCGTTGACGGCCGCGCCGCCGACGGCCGTGATCACGTCGCCCTGTTTCAGACCGGCGCGCTCGCCCGCGCTGCCCGGCGTGACCACGCCGATGATGACGCCGCGCACTTCCTTCAAGTCGAGGCTCGCCGCGATGTCCGACGTGACTTCCTGAATCTGCACGCCGAGTTGGCCGCGACGCACCTTGCCGCCCTTGACCAACTGCTCCATCACGCCCTTCGCCATGTTTGAAGGGATCGCGAAGCCGATGCCGATGCTGCCGCCCGTGGGCGAGAGGATTTGCGAATTGATGCCGATCAGTTCGCCGTTCGTGTTGACGAGCGCGCCGCCGGAGTTGCCGCGATTGATCGGCGCATCGGTCTGGATGAAGTTGGCGAAACTGCCGTCGCCGACGCCCGAAGTCGTGCGCTCCTTGGCGGAGATGATCCCGGCGGTGACGGTTTGACCGATGCCGAGCGGGTTGCCGACGGCGAGCGCCATGTCGCCGACGCGCACCTTGTCGGAATCGCCGAGCGGCAAGACCGGCAAATTCGACGCTTCAATCTTCAACACGGCGAGGTCGGAAGGCGGGTCGGAGCCGACGATTTTCGCGGTCAGCACGCGCCGGTCTGTGAGTTCCACCCTGATCTCGTCCGCGCCGTCAACGACGTGATGATTCGTCAACAGGTAGCCGTCGGCCGTGACGATGACGCCCGAACCCAAGCCCTCTTCGCGGCGCGGCGTCTGCGGCATGTTCGGCATGCGCTGGCCGAAAAAATCGCGGAACATGGGGTCGTCCATGAAGGGGTGCTGCTGCGCCGCCCGCCCGCGCCGCTCGGAGCGCACGGTGACGACCGCCGGGGCGACGCGCGCCACCACGTCGGCGTAAGAGTTCTGCTGCGCCGTGGCGGCGGCCCCGCCGGTCGCCGCCGTGTTCGGCGCGTAATTAAGCTGCGGGTTGTTGATCTCCGTCGCCTTCGACCCGGCCCAGTTGCACCCGACGAAGATAAAAGATACGACGAGCACGCACGCCAGCCGCGCCAGAGCCCGCGCCGTGCGCGGCGTCCGCTGTGTGGTAAGGATGTCGGTGTTCATATTTTGTACCTCTGTTGTTAAAAAATATCCCTATTTTTTTAGTTGATCTAACGCAGGTCAACTCGCTTCGAGTGTCTGGTATTTAGATACGATCAGAGGGGGGCGCGGTTGCGTTAAGAATGTAAAATTACTGTTGCGGCGGCCAGTATTCTTCGCTCTCGGCGGGCGGCGCCGGGGCGTTGGGGGCGGGGCGAAGAACCGGCGCGGCGTTACGTTCGTCGGCCGACGCCCCCTGCTGCCGCCGCGCGTAGGTGTTGTTGACGACGACTTCGGTGATCAGTTTCGTGTTCGGGATGACGATGAGCCGCCCGTCGCGCGCGCGCACCAGCGTGTCGCGCATACGGATGGTCTCAATCGTCCCCTCATACTCGCCCATCCTGATCTGATCGCCGATGTTGAACGGGCGATAGAGAAGCAGCATGATGCCCGAGAGCAAATTCGAGAGCACGTCCTTCAGGGCGAAGCCGAGCGCGAAACCCGTCAGGCCGAGCCCGGTCACGAGCGCGCTCACGTTCATGCCCGCCGCGCCGAGCGCGGTGATCGTGCCGAAGATGAGGATGCCGTAGTAATAAATTCTCGACAGCAGCAGGACGACCCCCGTGTCCGCACGCACGCGCGGCGCGGCCAGCGCGATGACGCGCCGCCCCGCCCCCGCCACGATCCAGAAGATGAGGAAGACGAGCATGCCCCGGAACATGCCGGGCAAGGCGCGCAGCAGGCTGTGGTGCAACTCCGTGAAAACTTCCGTGAGCGTGGCCGGAGGCCGCGGCGAGGGGGCGGGCGTGGGTTGTTGGAGAAACATAAGCTGAACGATGAAGTAGGAACGCGGAACGATGAACGGGAGACAAAAGCGGTCTGCTTTCATTCCGCGTTCCGCGTTCCGCGTTCCTACTTTTTTACTCGTCGCTCCCGTAGCGGAAGCGTTCGCCGTCGCGCCCCTCCCACGGGACGCCGCGCATGTGATAGCCGCCCTCTTCCCAGAAGCCCGCGCGGTCTTCGGCGAGGAAGCGCAAGCCCTTGATCCACTTCGCAGATTTCCACGCGTAGAGTTGCGGGATGATGAGACGCGCCGGGCCGCCGTGTTCGGGCGGGATCGGCCGCCCGTCGTGCGACCACGCGACGAGCGAATCCTCCGCGAGAAAATATTCGATGGGCACGTTCGTCGTCCAGCCGTAATCGTAAGCGAGCGCGACGACGTATTTCGCTTCCGGTTTGACGCCGACCAGTTTCGCCAGTTCGCGCGTCGCCACGCCGTTCCACACGTTGTCGAGGCGCGACCAGCGCGTCACGCAATGAAAGTCCGCGTAAACTTTCGTCGCGGGCAACGACAGGAATTCGTCGAGCGACCACGCAAGCGGACGCTCCACCAAGCCTTCGATCTCAAACTTCCAATTCGCGAGATCGATGTCGGGCGTGCCGTGCGCGTCGAGGACAGGCCACTTGCGCGTGCGCGTCTGGCCGGGCGGCATGCGGTTCTCGCGCCGCGTGTCGGGGCTGATGATGGTCTCGCCGTCCGCCAACGCCTCGGCCGGGCGCGGGTCTTCGCGCTGGTAATCCTCGTCTCTCATCAAGCCGCTCAGAAAACTCATGTGCCCCTCGATGCTGTCAGTAGTCAGTTGTCGGTTGTCAGTAATCGGTTGTTCTAATCCATCTTAAGCCGCTCGTGCGATAACCGCATGCAACGGGCAACTGACTACTGACGAACCAACTATTTCTTCGTCGAACGCTCCGCCAGATTCATCAACTCTTCGGGCATCCACTTGTTGACGCCTTTGGCGAGCGGCTCGCGGATACCGACGCTGCGGTCGTGCCATTCGTCGGCCGCTCCGCTGTGGCCGCGCTCCTGCTCGTAGCGGTCGGTCTGGTCGAGGCTGAGCGCGATGCCGTCGGCCACGTCGTTCCAATCCTCGCGCTGGATGCCGCGCACGACGAGCGAGAGACCGGCCGACCAGTCTTCTTCGGGCGCGCGCGCGTCCTGTTCGGGGATCGTCAGGTTGTAGACGGGCGGGAATGCCTGGCCCTTGTGCTCGCGCACGAGTTGCGCCTTCAAATCCTTGAGCGGCATGTCGGGACGCTCGCGCCGGATGGCCTGCGCGCGGCGAAAGATGTCCGCCACGCTCGTCTGCTTTTCTGGTTCTGCCATGATGTTTGTCGCCTCTCGGTTTTGCCTTTAACTTACACGCCCCCCGCGAGAATCACAACCCGCGAATCGGGTCGCGTGCGGAACACGCGACCGCCACAATTTCGCCATTCAAAGTTGAGGCTTCGTCGTTCCGTCTCGCCGCGCGGCTTGTGTTATCGTTCGTCGTTCGTAAGTTGGAAGAGAGCGAGGTTTCAGTTTAAGGTGTCAGAGCCGATTCCGGTTGACGGGGCAATGGTGGTGGCGGCGCAGCACGACAGGCCGATGGGTTTCCCGGCCTGTCCGGTCTGCGGGCGCGAGTCGAAAGACGAGTTGACGCCGTTCGACGCGCTCGACGAATGGTTGCGCGCGCTCGTCTCCGCGAACGCCCCGGCGGGGCAGTTCGTGGGTGTGGTGTGCAAGCGTTGCGTGGAGATGTTCAAGCGCGCGCGCACCCAGCTGAAGACGGACGCCGTCATCTTCGAGCAGGGCGGGCTCGTCTTGCCGACGCCTCTCCGGCTCGACGCCGACGACCGCTTCACGGGGCGCGGCGTGACCATCGCCTTCCTCGATTCGGGCTTTTACAAGCACCCCGACCTGACGACGCCCGACAACCGCATCCTCGCCTATCACAGCATCGTGCCCGACCACAAAACTTCGCTGGAGACGAGCGACCCGGCGAGTTGGCACGGCATGATGACCTCGGTGGTGGCGGCGGGCAACGGCTCGCTCTCGAAAGGCTTCTACCGCAGCATCGCGCCGGAAGCCAACGTCGTGCTCGTCAAACTCGCCACTTCGGGTCGCATCTCGGAACGCAACATTCAGGACGGCCTCGAATGGGTGCTCGCGCACCGCGAGCAGTACCGGATTCGCGTCGTCAACATCTCGGCGGGCGGCGACGACGAGGAATCATACCTGCACAACGAGTTGGCGCAGACCGTGGAGCGCGCCGTCAAAGAGGGCTTGATCGTCGTCTGCGCGGCCGGGAACGCGGGACACATGCCGGGGCATCCGGTGTTGCCCCCGGCGAGCGCGCCCGCGAGCATCACCGTCGGCGGCTTGGACGATCAGAACTCGCTCGACCGCGCCCGTCGCGGCATGTATCGCTCGTCCTACGGCCCGACGATTGACGGCCTGCAAAAACCCGAAATCATCGCGCCGGGCATCTGGGTTCCCGCGCCCATCCTCCCGCACACGCCCACGGCCGACGAAGCCGAACTCTACGCCACGCTCGACAAAGCCCCCGACGAAGAACTGCACGCCATCATCGAAGCGCACGCCGGGGTGGACACAGACCTCTTTAACGCGCGCGACCTGCGTGCCTCGCTCCTGCGCCACCTCATCACGATCAAGCTCCGCGAGGGCGACGTGATCAGCGAGCATTACAAGTACGTGGACGGCACCTCGTTCGCCGCGCCCATCGTCTCCTCGATCATCGCCTGCATGCTCGAAGCCAACCCACGACTCAAGCCGCATCAGGTCAAGCGCATTTTGATCGAGACGGCCGAGCGGCTCCCCGGCATCGAGATCGACCGGCAGGGTTGGGGCGGCGTCGCCCCGCGCCGCGCCGTCGAACTCGCGCTCATGCTGAAATCAATTTAACGCGTCGCGCCGACAAAGCACTCACACTCAATTGCAGATGGCGGGCGCGTCCCGTCGCCGGTTGGAGGCGACGGGAGGGCGAGCGAATCCGGCGAAATAAATTTCCGCCCTGCGCCCGCGTCGCGCGCTAAAATGGCCGCACTGTTTTTTGATCGCGACGGCGGCGCAATAGCGGCGGTCACACTTCGTTAAGGAAAACATTTTGCGCGATTGTCGTTTACACGATGATTCGACGGTCGTCATTATCGGCGGCGGGCCGGGCGGTGCGGCGTGCGCCATCAAGTTGTTGCAGGGCGCACGGGCGCGCGGCCTGCGCTTGCGCGTGCTCATCTTCGAGGGCAAAGACTTCAACGTCCACGCCAATCAATGCGTCGGCGTGCTCTCGCCGCCCATCGAAGAGGTGCTGGCGCGCGAGTTGGACGTGCACCTGCCGCGCGCGCTGATCAAGCGGCAGATTTTCGGCTACCGCCTCCACGGCGCGCGAGAGAACGTGCTGCTCATGGGTCACGGCGCGCAGGCGAGCGAGGCCGGGCACGGGCGGGCGACCTACGCCGTGGAGCGCGCGGAATTTGATCGCTTCCTGTTGAAGTGCGCGCGCGAACTCGGCGCGGAAGTGGTCGAGTCGCGCGTGACGGGCGTCGAGTTCGTGCGCGAAGGCGCGCTCGACGAGGTGCGCGTCTACAGCGAATCGCGTTACGAACGCGCCGACGCGGTTGTCGGCGCGTTCGGTTTGGACGAGGCGATGCTGTCGGTCTTTGAAGAAGTGACGGGGAGGCGCGTCGGCGGGTTCGTGCGCCCGTCGAAGTGGTTGAAGAGTTATTTGACGACCGTCGAAGCGGGTCACGGCTTTCAAGGCGAGAAGCTCGGCCACATCGTCCACGCGTTTTTGCTGCCGCCCGGCTGCCCGCGCATCGAGTTCGGCGCGGTCACGCCGAAAGGCGATCACGTCCTCATCAACATCGCGGGCGAACAGGTCTCCTCGTCCGACCTCGACCAATTTCTCCAACTGCCGGAAGTGCGCGCGCTGCTCCCGCCGTTCGACGAGCGCGCGATCAACTACTACGAAGGCCGCTTCCCCTCCGCGCCCGCGCGCGGCGCGTTCGGCCACCGCTACGCGCTCGTCGGCGACGCGACGGGCTGGCTGCGCCCCTTCAAAGGCAAGGGCATCTCGACGGCGATCATCACGGGCTTGCGCGCGGCCGAGACGATGCTCGAACACGGCGTCTCGCGCGCGGCCTTCGCGCACTACCGGCGGGCGTGCCGCGACATGTTCGACGACCACGCCTACGGCGTCGCCGTCCGGCGCGCGATGCTCGCGGGCGCGCGCCTCTTTCTCGACCCGATGATCGATGTCGGGAAAGTTGACCCCGTGATGTACGATGCGCTCTTCGACGCCGTCTCCGGCCACGAGACGTATCGCACCATCATCCGACGCTCGTTCAAACCGCGCCTCGTGCGCAAGGTTGCCACGCGCGTCTTCGGCGGCGTCCGGCGACACAGGGCGTTCAAGGCCAGACGTATGAAAGACATCAACGTGCGCCGCATGACCGTGCGCGACATCGACGAACTGCTGCGCATTAACGAAAAGATCACCGGCAAGCCCCACGCGGCCTACTACGAGACGAAGGCCGCCGACTACATCGGGCGTTCGCCCGACACCTGCCTCGTCGCCGAGCACGGCGGGCGCGTCGTCGGCTTCGTCGTGGGCGACGTGCGCGGCTGGGAGTTCGGGGCGCGGCTCGCCGGTTGGCTCGAAGTGATCGGCGTCGATCCGGACTATCAACGGCGCGGCGTGAGCAACGCGCTTCTCGACGCGCTGTTCGACAGCTTCCACCGCGCCAACGTCTCGGTCGTCAACACCATCGTCAACTGGAACGACGGCGATCTCATAGACTACTTTCGCGCCAAAGGCTTCGACCGCGGCGACTACGTCAACCTCGTCCGCAATCTCGACGAGCAAACAGGCTGAATGAAACTCAACCCCGAAACCGTTCTCAGACGCCGCTCCTACCTTCGCCTCTCTCTCAATTCGAGCAACGAAGCGCAGGTGTCGGCCGGGGGCAAGACGATCAAATGCGGGCTGCACGCGCTCGCGATCCTCGAACTGTTCTCCCGGCCGCTTTCCGTCGCCGACGCGATCAAGCAACTCGGCGGGCGTTACGCAGCGCAAGGCGAACGCGTCGCGGCCATCGCCACGCTCTTTCGCCTCCACGAGGGAGGCGTGCTGCTTGACGTTTCGGCGGGCGACGAAGCGGCGGAGGATTCAGGCGCGGCGGCGCACGACGACGACGACGAGAGCGTTGAAAATCCCCCTTCGGATGAAATCCACTTCGAGTGCGCGCTGGACGAACCGGCGCAACACCTGATCCCGTATCGCGAGCGCGCCGCGCGCGCCGCGGCAAGAGAAGAAGGTCGGCAAACCACGCCGCACGCCGCGCTCGAACTCAACCCGCGCGTCGCCCTGCAAACGGGCGACCGGCCGCCCCCGCACCTGTCCGCGCGGCTCACGTCGCTTGATCGTTTTTCGCCGCGCCGTCCGCTCGTCTGGGTCGAAGACGCGGGCACGGAGACGCTCGCCCCTTACTGGCTCACGCGCGAGCGGGCGCGGGCGGTCGAGCAACTCAGGGCGGGCACAATCGCGCCCGCCGAACTCGACGCGGAAGTCGCCGCCGCGTTCGCGGAGGCGCGGATTCTAATCGCGCCGGACGCCGAAGCGGCGCGCGTGCAGAGTTGGCGGCGCACCTGCGAAGAGTTACGCGGCGACCTGCAAACCGCGCAATACGCCGTGCTGCGCAAGATCATTCACCCGCTGCAACTGGCGGCGTTGCGCCGCTACTTCCGCGCGCTCGACGGGCGCGGCCATCTCAAGGCGAGCAGCAACAAACACTACGCTCACCACCGCCGCTCCATCTACGACGAGGAAACCGCGCGCTTCGTGCAACAGCAGATCACGCCGCTCGTGAATCGCATCACGCCCGCGCCCGTGCGGCCTTCGCACTGTCAGGTCTCCGTCTATCAACCCGGCGCGTTTTTGCGTCGGCACAAGGATCAACCGCAGTACGTCTGGAATCTCTCGCTCGTGCTGGACGCCGAGCCGGAGTTGGAGGAAGCGCGCGCGTGGCCGATCTGCGTGGAAGTGGGAGGGCAGGCGCGCGAGGTGCGACTTGAGATCGGCGACGCCCTGCTCTATCGCGGCTCGGAGTTTACGCACTGGCGCGACGTGCTCCCCGGCGGGCAATCCGTCACGCTGCTGTTCAGTTTCTTCTCCCCCGCCGACGCCGAAAACGGAACGACGAAAGAGCAACAATGAACGATGAACTAAAGAAGTCTTGCTTCCAGTTCATCGTTCCGCGTTCCTCCTTCATCGTTTATCTTATGCGGTGGACACGCCCGCACGCTTTGTGCCACAATTCCCGCTCAACAAACACGCGAATTAAAATCAAATTTTGAGAGGAACACTATGGGAGAAAACGAGAACGCGATAGGCGCGGCGGAAGCGACGCCCGAAGCGCAAACGGGCGGAGGCGACGCGACCTCCACGACGGCCGAGGCCGCCGAGGCTCCGCCGCAGATCACGGAAGAGATCACTTATCACGCCGTCGAAAAAGACGGGCAGGTGACCGCCCTCTGGGAGATGCAGGGGCGCAAGCACCTCCGCACCATCGACCCGCGCTCACGTCAGGGACAGGAAATCCTTCGCCTCTACACCGCCGAACACCACGACGAACAGTAGCAAGAAAGTAAAGCCGTAAATCGTGAATCGTAAATCGTGAACAGATAAAACCTGTCTTAACTCTATTCACGATTTACGATTCACGATTTACGGCTTTATAGCTTTTCTCCCGTCACTATAGCGATTTGCAGATGAGTGTGACCGGTATCAAAACTGTAGGGGCAGGGCTAGTCGCTGCCCGCCGCTCACCAAACCGGGCGGGCAGGGACAAGCCCTGCCCCTACACTCATTTCTTGGTAGTTCCATCCAATTGCAAACGGCTATAAATTCCTTCCTTCGCCTCTGACGAACGCCTCTATGTTGTCTACGAGTTGATCGGCGAGCCTCTGCATGGCCTGAAGACTCGCCCACGCGATGTGAGGCGTGACGATCAGATTCGGCAGGTCGAGTTCGACGAGCGCGTTCTGGCCCGCGCGCGGCGGCTCACGGCTCAGGACATCCACGCCCGCGCCCGCGATCACGCCCGCGCGCAACGCTTCAATCAGGGCAAGTTCATCCACCACCCCGCCCCGCGCGCAGTTAATCAACACGGCTTCGGCTCGCATCATGGCGAGTTCCGCCGCGCCGATGAGGTTGCGCGTCTCGTCGTTGAGCGGCGTGTGCAGCGTGACGATGTCGCTCTCCCGCAAGACTTCCGCGAAAGCCGTGCGCCCCTCGCGCACGACGCCCGCGCCCTTGTGTTCGGCGACGAGCGTGTGCATGCCGACGGCGCGTGCGAGACGCTCCATCGATTGGCCGAGCGCGCCGTAGCCGACGATGCCGAGCGTGCTGGCGTGCAGGTCGCGGATCGGATGGTCGAGCAGGCAAAACTGCTCCGCGCGCTGCCACTTCCCGGCGCGCACGTCGCGCCCGTAGCTCGCGAGGTTGCGGCGCAGCGCGAGGATCAACATGAGGACGTGTTCGGGCAGCGTGTGCGTCGCGTAGCCGCGCACGTTGGAGACGCCGACGCCGCGCTCGCGGCAACTCTTGAGGTCTATGTTGTCCGTGCCCGTCGCCGCGACCGCGATCAACTTGAGCGCGGGCAACTGCCGGAGTTCGGCCTCGCCGATCCTGACCTTGTTGACGACCGCGATGCTCGCCCCCTTGAGACGTTCGACGACTTCTTCGGGGCGTGTCTCGCCATACTCGCGCCACTCGTGCGCGAAGGCGGGCGGCCTGATCTCAGCCCGCAGCGTGTTGCGTTCCAGAAAGACGATGTGCTGCATAAAAATTATGTGGGTGTCGCCCGCCGTGTCGAGTTGCCGTATAATTCCACAGCCGCGTTTGATTAACCAGTGGCGCGAGTGGTTTTTCGTGTCACACGTCTCAGCGCGCGTGTGCGTCCCTCGCAGCCTCTGTCGCACGCCTCGTTCGATTTCAGAAAAACCGAGAGGGTCACACCTATCATGCTCGTACTCGCTGTGCTCGGCGTCGCGCTGGTTCTCTTCGGCGGGTGGCTGCTCGTCAAGTTGCCGGACAGGCCGGGCGGTAAACTCGCGCTCGGCAAAGTCGAAGTCTCTTCGGTCGGGGCGGGACTGCCGCTGGTCGTGCTCGGCGTCGTGTGCGTCGTCCTGTCCGCGAGCGGCGACCTGCGCGGGATGATCGGTCTACCTCCTGACAAGCCGCCGACACCGACTATCACTCCGACTCCAACCGCGACTCCGCCCCACACGCCGACTCCCGCTTCCGGCGATTGCTTGAACCCGTACGTTGCGGCCATCCCTGCTGACTTGGTGGCAAGCGTCGAAGTGGGAGAGGCTAACGTGAGCCTCATCTCGCCCGCGCCCGCAACGAACAAAGCGTTCGCCATCAAGTTCACGAACGAGAACGCGCCGCTCGGGGCGATCAAGCTCTCCCTGTACGAGAACCACGGCAGGTATATTTTCAAGATCGCCTCGGTCGTCGATGCGTCGTGTCAGCCGGCGAGTTATCGCGTGATTGGAGCGGGCGACCAACGCACTCTGCACGATTGGGACACGATTAAGATCGATTTCGGAGGCGTCGCTTATGAGGCACGCATGGGATATAAGGCCGGCATCGAGTTGAATTATTTCAAACGCGCTTCGAGGTGAAACACGTTACGGGCGCAATCTCTCTCAAGCGGCGCGGGCGCGTGTTCGCGTCGTAGTCGTCGCAGTGATAGCAGTGCGCCGGACGAGTTTCGTCAACGCAGGAAGGGGACGAGCAGCCGGACGAGCGCGACGATGACGACGACGCCCACCACGTCGAGCAGCAGGCCGTAGCGAATCATGCGCGAGAGCGGGATGTAGCCCGAACCGTAGACGATGGCGTTGCAGGGCGTCGAGACGGGGAGCATGAAGCCGAGGCTCGCGCCCATCGTCGCGCCGAGCGCGGGTTCGAGCGGGTCTGCGCCCGCCGCGCGCGAGATCGCGATGACGACGGGCACGACCATGTTGGCCGAGGCCGTGTTCGAGGTCGCTTCCGACGTGAGCGTCGCGACGAGCGTCGAAGCGAAGAGCAGCGAGAGGCCGCCCGTGATGGGCAGGTGCTTCGTCAAGCCGTAGCCGATGGCTTCCGCCAGCCCCGTCTGAAACGAGAGCACGCCGAGCGCGAAGCCGCCCCCGTACAAGAGCACCACGCCCCAATCGATCTTCACCGCCTCGTCCCAGGTGATCGCGCGTTCGCCCCGGCGGTCGCCCGGCAAAAGAAACAACAGCATCGCGCCCGCGACCGCCGCCACCGCTTCGGGCACGCGGCGGTTGACCGCTTGATAAATCGCGCTCCGGTCGCCCGCGACGAGCGCGATCAAGCCGGGCACGATCCAGAGCGCGACCGTGACGAGAAAGGCGACGAGAGTTGATTTCTGGCCGCGCGTCCACGCCCCCAGGCGGGCGCGTTCGCGCGTGAGCATTTCGCGGCTGCCCTCGATCTCGCGGACGCCCGCGCGGCACAGCGCGTTCAGGTAAAAGCTGAGGTAGAGGAAGAGGATGATGACGACGGGCGTGCCGATCATCGCCCACTTGAAGAAGGGAAACTCGACGCCGAGGAGTTGGCGTATGAAGCCGAGGCCGATGACGTTGGGCGGCGTGCCGATGGGCGTGGCGAGGCCGCCGATGGAGGCGGCGAACGCGGTCATCAACATCAGGCCGGTCGCGTAGCGGCGATTGATTTTGCTCCCGCCCTGCTGCTCGTTGTCGAAGAGGAAGGCGAGTATCGCCATGCCGATGGCGAACATCATCGCGGTCGTCGCCGTGTTGGAAATCCACGCGGAGAGGAAGGCCGTCACCGCGCCGAAGGCGACGAGGATGCGCCCCGGTCGCGCGCCGACCCACTTGATCGAGAGCACGCCGAAGGCGAGCCGCCTGTCCAGCCGGTGCAGAAAGATCGCACGCGCGATGATGAACGACCCGATGAAGAGAAACATCAGCGGGTCGGCGAACGGCGCGAACACGTCGCGCGCCGGGGCGACGCGCATCACCACGCACGCCGCCGCGCCGAAGAGCGCAGTCACCGGCAGCGGCAGAGCCTCCGTCACCCACAGGATAACGACCGCCGCCATTACCGCCGCCAGATGGTGCGCCTCCGGCTTCAGAGCGGGCAGCGGCAGGAGCAGCAGTAGGATGAAGACGGCGGGCGCGAGCACGAGTCCGGCGATACGCCGCACGCGCTCGAAACGCGCCTCGCCTTCGGTGATCTGTTCGACGACATCGAGGGTTCTGTTCATGTGTGATTGATGTGTCCGGCGTGTGAGAGACTTGACCTCGCGCGTTAGCCGCGCCCCGGTTTCACGCCGCCGGGGTTGCCCTTTCCAAAGCGGCGCGATCCCATTGCGCGAGGTTCGCCCCGGCCTCGTATGAACTTTGCAGAAACTCCATGTGCACGCGCTCCGGTTCGTCCGCCTGCCGCACCTCGTCGTAGGGCAGGATGAACCCGCCGGTCTCCGGGTTGTAGAAGGCGGCGGCAGGCTTGATCGGGGTTTGCGGCAAGCCCGCGGGTTCGGGCGTGGTGTAGGAATAGAAAGCCGGCATTCGGATGTTGCCGCTGCCGGGCCAGAAGCCGTGGCTGATCACTTCGTGCGAGTAGGCTTCGCGGGTGATGGAATCCGCGCCCTCGCGGGCGGGCGCGAGGCGTCCCGAAAAGCGTGTCACGGCGAGATCGAAACTTCCCCAGAAGAAGTGAACCGGGCTGACTTTTCCGATGAAGCGCGCGCGAAAGTCTTTGAACACCCTGTCGGACTGGATGAGGATGCGCCAGAGGCGGTCGGCGTATTCGGGGTCGTAAGAAGCGTGTTCGTGGTCGTCGGCGAAGGGGATGGGGTTGGGCAGTTCGTCGGGCACGGCGCGGATTTTAACGGGGAGCCGGAGCGCGTCGAGCGTCTGCATCAACTCGCGGTAAAAATCGGAGACGGAGCGCGGCGCGAGTTCCAATCGTCTCGTTTCGCCGTCGCTGGTTTTGATGACGAGTTGGTGAGCGATGAAGTCGAATTCGATCTCGAAGTTTTGCGTCCCGTGCGGGATGGCGGTCGTCGTCAGCCCGCGCGCCGAGACGTAGAGCGGGACTTGCCAGAAGTGGTTGAAGCGCGGGCTTTGCACCAGCCGAATTTTGCCCACGACCTGCGTCCACATGTGGAGCGTCGCGTAAGTGTCTTTCCATTCTTCGAGAGGCAGGCTCGGCCAGACTTCGGCGCGCACATCTGTCTTGTCGGAATCAGTCATGTACCGGCCTCCTTTGCCCGCGCGCGAGACGCGCCCCGCCTCCGGCGATCCGTTCGACGACATCGAGAGTTCTATTCATAGTTTGTTTGTCAGTCTGCGCCCCGGCAGTTGGTTTCACAAACGGCGAGCGGGCGGCCGAACATTTTGCGCGGCGCGTCCGTTCGGCGCGGGAGTTTACAATTTCAATCCATTCTACGGCGTGCTACCCTATCATGCGCCCAAGCCATTGATAAGCAATATTCCAGCTTCCCCACGGGCGACGGCTTGGCGCAAACTCCATCTAACAGGCGGGACTGTTTGTGAACAAAAGCGAGACAGGCGATGACGCGCGGGGGCAGACTGCCACCGCGCCCCAGAAATTAACCACCGGCAACGATGGCCTCGACAGCATTCTGGAAGGCGGCTTTCCGGCCAACCGCCTGTATCTGCTGGAGGGCGACCCCGGCACGGGCAAGACCACGCTCGCGCTCAAATTTCTGCTCGAAGGCGCGGCGCGCGGCGAGCCGGTGCTCTATGTCACGCTCTCGGAAACCAGAGAGGAGATCACGGAGGTGGCCGCCTCGCACGGCTGGTCGCTCGACGGCGTTACTCTCTACGAACTGATCCCTTCGGCGGAGACCCTCAAGACCGAGACGCAATACACCATCTTTCACCCTTCCGAACTTGAGTTCGGAGAGACGACGAACGCGGTGCTCGACGAGGTCGAGCGCATCCAACCGCGCCGCGTCGTCTTCGACTCGCTCTCGGAGATGCGCCTGCTCGCGCGCGACCCGCTGCGCTACCGGCGGCAGATACTCGCGCTCAAACAGTATTTCGCGGGGCGGCAATGCACCGTGCTCCTGCTGGACGACCGCACCTCGACGGCCAGCGACTTGCAGGTGCGATCCATCGCGCACGGCGTCGTCGAACTCGAACAACTCGCGCTCGATTACGGCGCGGAGCGGCGGCGCGTGCGCATCGTCAAACTGCGCGGCAGCACGTATCGCGGCGGCTTCCACGACTTCAAGATCGAGACGGGCGGGGTGGTCGTCTATCCGCGGCTCGTCGCGGCGGAACACCGGCAACAGTTCGAGCACGAAATGCTCACGAGCGGCGTGACCGAGTTGGACGCGCTGCTCGGCGGCGGGCTCGACCGCGGCACGAGCACGCTCATCCTCGGCCCGGCGGGTTCGGGCAAGTCTTCGATTGCGGCGCAGTTCGCCGCCGCCGCCGCCGGGCGCGGCGAGCGCGCCGCCTCCTTCCTCTTCGACGAGGGCGTGAACACTTACCTGACGCGCTCCACCGGACTCGGCCGTGAAATGAGGAAACTGGTGGAGTCCGGCTACATGTCGCTCCAACAGATCGACCCGGCGGAACTGTCGCCCGGCGAGTTCTCACACTTCGTGCGCCGCGCCGTCGAGCGCGACGGCGCGCGGGTGGTCGTCATCGACAGCCTCAACGGTTACATGCAGGCGATGCCCGACGAGCGTTTTCTCACCGTGCAGATGCACGAGTTGCTGACCTATCTCAACCAGCAGGGCGTCGTCACGCTGCTCGTCATGGCGCAGCACGGTTTCATGGGCGCGAACATGGGGACGCCCGTGGACGTGAGTTATCTGGCCGATTCGGTATTGATGTTGCGCTTCTTCGAGGCGGGGGGCGCGGTGCGCCGCGCGCTCTCGGTTGTCAAGAAGCGCACCGGCTATCACGAGAACACGATCCGCGAGATGCGTATGTCGGGGGGCGGCATCGCCGTCGGCGAACCGCTCAAAGATTTTCACGGCGTGCTGACGGGCATGCCTACCAGCAACAACGCGTCGTCGTCGTCGTTGTTGGCGGCCGGCGACGGGTCGGGGGAGCGTGATGTTGACGCCTGAGCCGAGCGGGGCCGACGAACGCGTCCTGCTGCTCGCCCCGACGGGCAGGGACGCGCACCTGATCGCGAAAGTGCTCGGCGAGGCGGGCGTCGCCGCCGAGGCGTGCGGCGACATTAACGATTTTTGCCGAAAGTTTTCCGACGGGGCGGGCGCGGCCTTTATCACGGAAGAGGCTTTGGACGAAGTGGCCTTGAAACGTCTCGTCGAAGCTCTGGCCGCACAGCCGCCGTGGTCTGACCTTCCGCTCGTCGTCCTGACGAGCGGCGGCGGCGACACCCCGCCGAACCTGACCACGTTGAAAGCGCTCGCCGACGCCGGAAACGTCACACTCATCGAACGCCCGACGCGCATCATCACGCTCGTCAGCGCGCTCCACACGGCTTTGCGCGCGCGCCGCCGCCAGTATGAAGTGCGCGAGCATCTGCTGGCGCAGCAGCGCACCGAGGAAGAACGCGCTCTGCTGCTGGCGGAAGCAGAGGCGGCCAACCGCGCGAAGGACGAGTTTCTCGCCACCATGTCGCACGAGTTGCGCACGCCGATGACGGCCATCCTCGGCTGGGCGCACATGCTCCGCAGCCACACGCTCAGCGAAGCCGACTTCGAGCGCGCTCTGGAGATCGTGGAGCGCAACGCGCAGGCGCAAAATAAACTGATCGAAGACCTGCTCGACATCTCGCGCATCATCACGGGCAAGCTGCGTCTGGAAGTGCGCGCCATCGATCTCGCGGGCGTCGTGGCGGCGGTGATCGAGGCGTTGCGCCCGACGGCGGAGGTGAAGGCGATCCGCTTGCAGTCGCTTCTCGACCCGCGCGCGGGGCCGGTCTCAGGCGATGCCGACCGACTCCAACAAGTCGTCTGGAACTTACTCTCGAACGCCATCAAGTTCACGCCGAAGGGCGGGCGCGTGCAGGTCAGGCTGGAGCGCGTCAACTCGCACGTCGAGATCGTCGTCAGCGACAGCGGCAAAGGCATCAGCGCGGAGTTTCTGCCGCACGTCTTCGACCGCTTCCGGCAGGCCGACAGCACGAGCACGCGCAAGCACGGCGGGATGGGCCTGGGGCTGTCAATCGTGCGCCAACTCGTCGAGTTGCACGGCGGTACGGTCGGCGTCGAGAGCGGCGGCGCAGGGCAGGGCGCGACCTTCATCGTGCAGTTGCCGCTAATGGTCATGCACAGCAGGCAGCCATCCCCCGCCGCGCGCCCGCGGCCGCACCCGACCGCCGGAGGCAACGGCCTCTCGTACGACTGCCCGCCGTCGCTGCAAGGCTTGCGCGTGCTTGTCGTGGACGACGAACCGGACACGCGCCGCCTGCTGCGCACCGTGCTCGAACAGTGTGGCTCGGAAGTGACGACGGCCGGGTCGGCGGCGGAGGCCATTGACGCATTCATACAGTCGAAGCCGGACATTCTCATCAGCGACATCGGGATGCCCGAAGAAGACGGCTACGAACTCATCGGCAAACTGCGCGCGGCCGAGGCGGGGCACAAAGGGAGAATCCCGGCCATCGCGCTGACGGCTTACGCGCGCGTCGAAGATCGCATCCGTGCGCTCAACGCCGGCTTCCAAGTTCACGTCCCGAAGCCCATCGAACCCGTCGAATTGCTCGCCGTCGTCGCAAGCCTCACCGGGCGGACGGGAAACAGATGACGGGTCGCTCGGCGGCGCGTCAAACATAGTCTCTCGCCGGGCAACTTTACGCCCCCTCATTCATCTAATTCACTGCCGCCCCCCGTGAGCCAAACACTTAATAAAATCAGGAGTTTATCGAATAAATGACGCGAAAAATCTTTCTCGCTTTAGCTATTTCCCTGTCACTTTCCGGCGCGACCGCGGGGCTTGCTCAGACGGGCGCGGCAATTCAAAATCGCGGGCACGCGCCGACGCGTCCTGACGGGATTGGCCGTCTCGACCTGCGCGTGGCCGATGCGCAGGGGCGACCCATCAAAGGCGCGCAGGCCAAACTCACCTCCGAACGCTCCGGCGGTTTCTTTTGCGAGACGTGGAACAGTTCCGACGCCGACGGCGTAGCCGTCCTCCCGCCGCTGCACGTGGGCAGGCTGAAATTGGTGGTGAAGGCCGCCGGCTACCGGACGCAAACTTTAGACATCGCGCCGAGCGCGCTCGGCCAACCCGTGCGCGTGACGCTCGTCCGCGCCTGAACAAGCGCGACGAAATAATTCAACCGGCGAAGCAATTTAAACAAAGCCCGCGTCGCCTGTAAGTCACGGCTTACAGGCGACGCGGGCTTTATGCTTTCGGGCGTCGGTTAAGAACGCAGTTGGATGTTGTAGGTTTTGATTTTGGAATTGAGGGTCGTCGCGTTCATTCCCAGAAGACGCGCGGCGCGCGACTGGTGGCCGCCGGTCTGTTCGAGGGCGCGGCGGATGAGGTCAACTTCAAAGCGGCGCACCTCGTCGTAGAAGTCTATCCCGCGCCCGACATCCACGCCCGCCGCGCTCGCGCTCGTGCTCGCGCCGAGCGACTTCTGCGGCTCGCAGATTTCCGTGGGCAGGCATTGGCACGTCACCTCGTCCGTGGGCGCGATGACGACGGCGCGCTCGATCACGTTCTCCAACTCGCGGACGTTGCCCGGCCACGTGTAGGCTTCCATCAGGGCGAGCACGTCGGGCGCGACCTGGTCGGAGATGTGACGCGCGTTCTCCTCGTTATACTTGCGTATGAAATGCTGCGCGAGCGGGAGGATGTCTTCGCGGCGTTCGCGCAAGGGGGGCAGTTCGATGGGCACGACGGCGAGACGATAATATAAATCTTCGCGGAACGTGCCCTGCCTGACGGCCTCTTTGAGATCGATGTTGGTGGCGGCGATGATCCGCACATCGACGCGTCTGGCCGTCGTGTCGCCGAGCGGCGTGAACTCGCGCTCCTGTATGACGCGCAGAAGTTTGGCCTGAGTTTCGGGCGGGATGTTGCCGATCTCGTCGAGGAAGACCGAGCCGCCGTCGGCCACTTCAAACAAGCCCTTCTTCGCCGCGACCGCGCCCGTGAACGCGCCGCGCGTGTGGCCGAAGAGTTCGCTTTCGAGCAGTTCGGAAGGGATGTTCGACGAGTTGACCGGCATGAACGCCTTCGCGGCGCGCTGGCTCTGGTCGTGGATGGCGCGCGCGAGGATTTCCTTGCCCGTCCCCGACTCGCCCGTGATGAGCACGGTCGAGCGCGCGGGCGCGACCTGATCCACGAGTTGAAAGATCGCCTGCATCTTCTCGGAACGGCCGATGATACCGCGGTTGACGCTGCGCCCCATCGCGCGCCTGAGCGTCTGCCGTTCCTCTTCCTTGCGCCGCCGCTTGACGCCCGCCGCAATGGTCGCCGTCACCTGCTCGTTCTTGAAGGGCTTGCGGATACAGCCGAACGCGCCGCGCTCCCACGCGGCGACCGCCGTGTCGAACGTCGCGTAAGCCGTGATCATCACGACGACGGCCTCCGCGTCCGTCTTCTGTATCTCTTCGAGCGCGCGCAGGCCGCCCATGCCCGGCATCGAAACGTCCAGCAGCACCACGTCGTAAGCGCGCCGCCCGTAACTTTCCAAGCCCTCTTCGCCGGTCTTCGCCAGATCGACGCGATAGCCCTCCGCCGACAGCAGCGTCTCCAACACGTCGCGCATGATCTCCTCGTCGTCAACGACGAGCACTGAACCCTTCTTCGCCATAAGACAATTAAAACAGTGACGGGTGATAAGTGACAAGTGACGAGAGAAAAGCCGTCAATCGTCAATCGCCAATCGTGAATAGAGAAAACGCGTTTCTTTCTATTTACGATTGACGATTTACGACTCGCGGCGTTACTTCCTTCTCCGGCCTTTGAAGGTCATCAGCACGCGGCGGCCTGTGGGGCGCGGGGCGGGGGTGCGGCGTTCGGCGGTGACGAGGAGGCGGAACTTGTCCGAGTTGACGCCTTCGGTGCGGGCATAGGTCTGGCGGCGATTGATGTCGCGCGCGGGCAGGGTTCCCATGTAGACCGTGCCGTCTTCGGGGATCAAAGCCCACATCGTGTAGCGTCTGCCCCGGCCGAAGCGCGTGGGCGACGGCACGCGGCGAAAGCGCACGCGCACGTAAGCCGTGCCGTCCTCCAGCGTGGTGACGCGCGCCGTCCCGCGCGCCCGACGCGCGCCCCGGTCGCCGACGAGCACGAGCGTGCGCGCCGTCGCGTCTCGCTTAATCGCCTCGTCAACGTTCGTGAAAAACTCGCCCTCCGCGCCGCCCGCCCGCACGCGGCCTCTGGTTCTCAAAGCGGTGGTCGTCGCGGCATTTGCGGCGCGCGGCGACGCATTCGTCTCGTTGGCCGCAGAAGAAGAAGAAGAAGAAGAAGAGGTGGTAGTGCCCCTTGTGCTGTTCGGTGTGGACACAGGCGCGGCGGGGCGGGGACTCCTCGTGGTGGCGCGCCTGTCGCGGCGCGTTGTTGCCGCGCGCGCGGCATCATTGGCCGGGGGGGACGGGAAAAGCGCGGCCACTTCGTTAGCGCGCGTCGAGAAGACGGGTGCGCCCGACGGGCGTTCGGCGCGGGCGTCCGTTTCGGCCGTGACGATCAAACTGTAGCGCGTGAACTCCGCCGGGTGCGGGAAGACGAGCGAACCGCCGCCGCGCGAGTCGCGCCTCAGTTCGCCGAGACGAATGATGCGCCCGCCGCTCGCCCACGCGACGAACGCGCGCGCGTTCGGGGCTAACGCCCGCGCGGGGGGGAGATTGGTAGCCGTTAAGCGTGCGCGCCCGCCCCCCGTTGTCGGTTCGAGCAACAAACGCCCGCTCGCGCGCGGCGCGAACGAACGCAAGCGCACGATGAGAGTCTTGCCGTCAACCGGCATGACGGAACTGACGCCGCCCACGCCGTTCGCGGCGAGAGCAACATCAGAGTTCGACGCGATGAGCAGCAACAAAGCGGCGGCGCAGACAGATGCCGACGACGCGCGCACGCACGCCCCGACCGCTCGCAACATGCGACTTCTCTTGTGTGCCATGAAGTAAAGACCTACGGCTTCGGATTGTGGGATCGAACGGCTGCGAGATTACAACAAGCGAGGGGAAAGGGGAAAGGGGTAAAGGATAAGAGGAAGAAGCGGCGCGGTCGGTCAGGTCTCAGTCTTTGAACCTTTACCCTTTGCCTCTTCCCCTTTCCCCAAACATTAGTCGCTCGCGGCTTGGAGGTGCGCGCGTCCCTGCGTGGTGGGGAGGGTGATGCGGAAGGTCGTGCCGCGGCCGGGCGCGCTGTTGACGGCGATGTGGCCGGAGTGTTCCTGCACGATGCCGTAAGAGACGGCGAGGCCGAGACCCGTGCCGCGCCCGACGCCCTTCGTCGTGAAGAACGGATCGTAGATGCGCGCGACGTTTTCGGGCGCGATGCCGATGCCGTCGTCGGCGACGTGGATGATCACGGAATCATTGTCTTCCGTCGCGGTCGAGAGCGTGATGCGGCCGCCGTCGGGGATGGCGTCGCGCGCATTCAGGATCAGGTTGGTGAAGACCTGTTGGAGTTTGCCGCCGTTGCCGTAGGCGGCGGGGAGCGCGCCGTCGTAGTCGCGCACGATCTCGATCCGGCTCTGGCGCAGTTGCGGTTCCAAGAGTTGCAGCGTGTCGTCGAGCACGCGATTCACGTCCACCTCGTCAAACTCCGTGACCGTGCCGGTGCGCGAGAAGTTGAGCAGGTTGTTGACGATGCCTGTGGCGCGTTCGGTCTGGCGGTGAATCTTCTCTAACAGTTTATGCTTCGGGTCGCTGTCGGCGAGCATGCCGAGAAGCATCTGCGTGTAACTGGAGACGCCTGTGAGCGGCGTGTTGATCTCGTGCGCGACGCCCGCCGCCAGCAGGCCGATGCTTGAGAGTTTTTCGCGCTGCTGCAACTGTTCTTCCAGACGCACGCGCGCCGTCACGTCTTCGAGGACGACGAGCGCGCCCGTGTGCGCGGCGATCTCGGTGCGGCGCAAGGGGGCGAAGGCGATGTTGAGAATGAGCGAACGCCCGTCGCGCGTGGCGGTGTGGAGTTTGTAAATGTGGCGCAAGGAAGCCAGTTCCCACCCGTTCGTGCCGAGCGCCTGTTGCAGCGTCTCGGCGAAATCCTCGGAGAATAAATCTTCGACGCGCGCGCCGACCGCTTCGTCGCGGCGCACGCCGAGCAATTCTTCGAGCGCGGTGTTGCAGCCCGTGATGCGCCCCGTGGAATCCACGGCCAGAAGCCCGACGTTGATCGACTCGACGATTGACTCGTTGAACTCTTTGAGCAATTCAAGTTCGGCGGCGCGCTCGGTCTGCTCCTGATAAAGCAGGCTGTTCTCGATGGCGACCGCGACGTAGCCGGAGATGGTGCGCAGGATTTCCAAATCCTCCGAAGACAGGAGCGCGCCGCCCGTCGAACGCCCCAGACCGATGACCGCCACCATGCGCCCGCGCACGACGCACGGCACATAATAATGAAGCGCGCGGCGCACGAAGCCGCTCGTCTCCGGTTGGAGATCGATGTCGTCGGCGCGCACGATGCCGGCCTCGGCCGCGCGCACGCGGATCATCTCGCGGAAATCCTGCGGCACCAGAACTTCCGCCGACAGCCCGACCGAACGCGCCACCCGGTAGCCGGATGCCGCCCGCGCGTCTTCGATGAAGATCGCCACGCGCGCCACGCCCAAGACTTGTTCGAGGCGGCCGACGAGCGCGTCGAGCAAAGGCTCAAGCGTCGTCGTCGCGGAGAGCGTGCGGCCGAAATCGAGCAGTCCGTTTCTCAGGTCGTAGCGTTCGCCGTAGAAGAGGCGGTCGGTCTGCTCCTGCAAGAAGTTTTTGATGGGCGCGGCCGTCATCACGATGACGGTCATGGCGAGCACGGCGATGATCACGCGCAGCGTGATGACGCCCGGCGCGACCATCTCGCCGCCGAAGGCGTAGAGACCCGCGACGTAGACGACGACGCCGATCATCAGGGCGATGGCGAGCGTCGTCAGCGCGTAGACGGCGGCGCGGCGCACGACCACGTCAACGTCCATCAGGCGATAACGCACGACGGAGTTGCCGAAGGTGAGCGGGATCAAAATGAGCGGCAGCACCGCCGCGTCGACCAGCCAACGCTCCGCGCCCGCGCCGCCGACCGCCGTGGCGGCGGGCGCGTCGCCGAACAGATAGCCGACCGCGTAGAGCAAAGTGAACGGAGTGACCGCCAAGACCGATCCCCACACGACCCACTTCAACTGCTGGCGGACGACCGCCACCTTGCTCTTCCAGAAACGCCGCACGAGCAACGTCGCACCCCCGACGAGCGCGAGCCAGAAGTGCGCGAACTCGGCCTTGTAGAGGTTGCCGATGAAGGCGTCGGAGAAGTTGAGGCGCGAGGGCGGCACGAAGTCGATGAGCGTCGTCAGGAGTAAGAGAGCGGCGGCGGGCGCGTAGAGCAAGGGCGCGAGCCAGCGTTTGCGCTCCGAGAGTTGACGGCGCACGGGATAGACGGCGCAGAAGTGTAGAAAGAGCGGCGCGAAGAGAACGTAGGCCGCGTCGTCGAGGAAAGAGATGGCGAGGTCTAAGTCTTCGTAAAAGCCGATGGGCTTGTAGAAGTGGAGGACGAAGGCGGCGAGGCAGAGCGTCGTGAAATGGAGGACGAAGGGCGCGCGGCCGCCCTGCTTGAACAGGACGAAGAGGCCGACGAGCAAATAGACGATGCCGATGAAGTTGATGTAGTAGTCGCGCGTGGTGCGATTGGGGATGGGTTGCAGGTTGTCGAGGTAGACGTAGTAGCCGCGCGTTTCGCCGCCGGGCGCGGGACGCTCGATGGCGTAGCGAAGGCGATGGCCGTAGTTGGCGGCGTCCTCAAGATACTTGGGGATGTCTTCGGTCGCGACGATTGGCTCGTTGTGCTCTTCGTCGTCGCTGATGGCGATGAGACGGTCGCCGGGAAGGATGCCGAGGATGCCCGCGCGGCTGGCCGCCGAGTTCGCGGAGACGGAGCGCGCGAAGATGCCTTTGTCCGTCTGCTCCCACGCGACGCCGTCGGTGGGCGGCGGCGTGCGCGTCAGGCGTTGAGCGAAATTGAGCGTGCCGGCGGCCACGAGAAGCGAGGCCGCTATCAGCAGCACCCACGCTCGCGTTGTCAGCACCGATTTCATCTCGCGCCTTCAGCTCCTTTCACGCCCAAACTGACAAAACAGAGGCAATTGATGTTCCAGTCGGCGGGCGAAACGCCGCCGCCGCGACGCCGCCCCCGGCTTTTGCGCGCGCGTCGCATCGCTCACGCAAAAGACGGTTTCCGTCGCACGACGCCGAATCCGCCGCGACGCCGCGCGGTGTCAAGCCGGATGAACTTAAATCCAACTTTTTGCATTTATCCAAGTTTTCGGAAAAAGTAGACTTTGCTGGCTTTTATTGCAGAGTTCGCGCCGTGAGAGATCAGTAGAGAGACAGAGCGCGACAAAAAGAAAAGGCAAAAGCTAACGGGCGAAGAAATTTCACGCCTGTGCGCTTTTGCCTACATACTGCCCGGCCTACTTTCGGATTTAGAAGCGGACTGAGATACCCCCACGCACGGAGCGACGGTTCGTGCTCAGGACGGTGAGCGTGTCGCCGTCCTCGACGCTCGTTTGCGCGTCGAGCAGGTTGCGCGCGTCGAGCACGGCCTCGGCTTGCAGGGGCAGGCCGAAGGTCGGCAAGTCCTGCGTTACGAGGATGCTCAAACTGGGGTCGAAGACCGCCACGCGACCGGCGAAAGGATCGATGGCGAAGACGGCGGCGCGCGGCGAGAAGCGCAGCACGGTGCGCACGTCCGTCCCCGTGTCGAAACTCGATTCGACCTGCGCGGCGACGGTCTGGAAGAAACCGTTGCGGAAGAGTTCGCCGGGCGCATCGGTCGCGGCGGAGAAACCCGGCGCGAGTTGTTGCCCGCGCCCGAACGAGTAACCGGCCGAAGTTTTCAGGTAACTGCCGAGGCGTCGCGCATAGACGACCCTCAAGCCGCGCGCCGCGCCCTGCTGGTTGGCGACGCTCAGAAGTTGCGTGTCCTGCTGCTCGCCTGCAAACGCGCCGAGCGGCATGTTCATCAACCCGACGCCGCGCCCGTCCGTGGTGTCGAAGAAGGCCGTCGCCTCGATGCTCGAATTGTTGTCCAACACGCGCTCGACGCCGAACTCTAGACGACGGCTGCGCTCCATGGGAGCGCGCCCGTCAACGAAGGCGACGGGCTGTGCGGCCATCTCCGGAAACACTATTGCCCCGTCCTCGAAGCGCGCCACCGACTGCGGCTGCGAGTTGACGCCGCCGGGCGCGTAGCCGAAGCGCAGGCGCGTGCGCGGGTCTGTCTCCAACTGGAAGCCGAGGCGCGGGCTGAACGTCCCCGCCCCGTGCGCGCCCATGAAGCGCGAATAATCCAGACCGAGCACGACGACCACGCCCTCGCGCACGACCCACTCGTCGACGGCGCGCACCGAAACTTGTTTGAGCGCATGCGGCTCGGACGACTTCGCCGTGGAGTTGAACGCGAGCGGCAAGTTTGCGCCGCCGACGGTCGCGCTCAACAGGTGACGCGTGCCCGCGCGGAAGCGGCCGGTGGTTTCGAGACGCGCGAACCCGTTCGTGCCGAGTTGACCGGCGAAGATTAAATTAAGCCCCTCGCCCGCCGGGACGGAGACGGCGAAATTCGTGCCCGCGTAGACGGGCGATTCGGGGTCGGCCGACGCGGCCGTGTAAGTCTGCACGACGCCGTGAGCCTCGCGGCGGTCGCCCGCCCAATTGCTCGCGTCATCCCCCGCGGCAGCGGCTTCTTCCGCGTCCTCGTCCGCGCCCGACGCTTCTTCAACCGCGGCGACGGTCGCATCTTTGCCTTCGTTGTTCTGCAAGATCGAGCGGCGATTCTGCGACGAGCGCAGACGCCATTTCGCGTCGTTGCGGTCGTTCCGGCGTTCGGGCATGGTGCGCCCCTGGCCGAGAGGTTCGAGGTTGAAGCGATAGACGAGTTCGTCGGAGGGGTTGACTTGGACGGCGTTGAAGGTGGTGGCGTTGAAGCCTTCAGCGAGTGCGGTCAGGAGGTAACGGCCGGGCACGATGCGCGCGGTGAACGTGCCGTCGGCGGCGGTGCGCGTCTGTTTGGTGACGTGGTTCGCGCCGTCGCGGAGCAACTGCACGAGCGCGCCCGCGAGCGGCTTGCCCTTGTGGTCGCGCACCGAACCGCTGACAATACCGAGCCTGCGCCCGCCACCCCCCGCCGTCGCCGCCGGAGTCGCCTCCGTGATCAGGAATAGCGCAAACAGGAGCGTCAAACTCACACGCCAGTAAGTTTTTCTCATCGCACCAAAACCTCCGGGCGCATCCTTCGTGTAGACGAAGGAGCGCGCCCTCAAGCGTCTATTTTCTTGTCCACTGGACGGCGGCACGGGAGACTGAAAAAGCAGCATGGTAAAAACGTAAGCCATAAACGCCGCACGAGCCTGTGTGCCCGGCACCGGCCAAAACCCGCTTGAGCGCGAAGGTGGCTATTTTCCGTCAACCGCCAAACCCTGTCAAGCAGGCGACTTGCCGTTGGCGTCCGTCTCCCCGGCAAGTGTTTGCCCCGATTCTCGTTCGCATGCTACGATGCTCCTTACTGCAAAAGTGATCACCAACCCGTCAAAATATTTAGCATCTAAAGTTCAACCACTATAATGACCGAAGCAATACTTTCAACCAAACTACCCGGCGGCGCGACCGTCCTGACCGAGCACATGCCGGGCTTGCGCTCGGCCACCGTCGGCATCTGGATCAAACGCGGCTCGCGCCACGAAACGCCCGATTTCAACGGCATTTGCCACTTTATCGAACACGCCGTTTTCAAAGGCACGGAGCGTCGCAGCGTGATGGACATCGCGGTCGAGAGCGACCGCCTCGGCGGCAACTTCGACGCCTACACCTCGCACGAGATGACCGGCTTCGCGCTCAAAGTCGTGGATCGCGCCGTCCCGCAAGCCTTCGATTTGCTCTCCGACATGCTCCTCAGCCCGCGCTTCGACGAACAGGAACTCGAACGCGAGCAGAAAGTCATCATCGAAGAGATGAAGATGGTGGAAGATTCGCCCGAAGAGTTCTTGGGCGAACTCTTCCACGCCGCCTACTTCCCCGACCACGCGCTCGGCCGCCCCATCGAAGGCACGCCCGAAACCGTCTCCTCCTTCGACCGCGCGCGCACCGCAGAGTTTCACCGGGCGGCCTACCACCCGCGCAACTTCGTGATCGCCGCCGCCGGGCAAGTCTCCCACGCCGAACTCGTCGAACTGGCCGAACGCGCCTTCGCCGCCCGCGAGCCCGGGGACGAACAGGGCGCAACCCAACCGGAACCGAACGACGCCGCGCCGCGCGCCGCCGCGCCCATCCTGCTCCAACGCAAACGCGAACTCGAACAGGCGCACCTGATCCTCGCGACGCCGTGGCCTTCCGCCCGCGACGAAGATCGCTACGCGGCATCCCTGCTCGGCTCGGTCATCGGCGGCGGCACTTCGAGCCGCCTCTGGCAACGGGTGCGTGAAGAACGCGGCCTCGCCTACTCGGTCGGCGCGGCGGCGAGCGGCTTCACCGACGCCGGGGTCTTTCAAATCTACGCGGGCACGTCGCCCGCGCAACTCGACGAGGTGCTCGACCTCGCCCTCGCCGAACTGCGCCGCGTCGTGCGCGAACCCATTGCGGGCGAAGAACTGCAACTGGCGAAGGATCAGGCCGTCGCCTCGATCCTGCTCGGCCTCGAATCAACGAGCGCGCGCGCCGGTTCGCTCGCCCGTCAGGAGATCACGCACGGCCGCCGCATCTCGCCCGACGAGATCATCGCGCGCCTCGAAGCCGTCACGCCCGATAGTATGCAGCGCGTCGCCCGCGCCCGTTTCACCTCCGGCTCGCTCGCCCTCGGCGCGCTCGGCAACCTCAACGGCTTCAAAGTGGAACGCTCGCGGCTGGAAATATGAGACTAAAGGATGAAGTAGGAACGATGAACGATGAACTGAAAGACAACTTGTTTCCAGTTCATCGTTCATCGTTCCTACTTCATCGTTAATTGAGATGAAGTTTACGGTTCTGGGAAGCGGCTCATCGGGAAACGCCGTGCTCATTTGCGCGGGGCAAACGCGCGTGCTCGTCGATGCGGGGATGAGCGCGAAGGAGATCGTGCGGCGGCTCGCGCTCGTCGGCTGCGACGCCGCCACGCTCGACGGCGTGATCATCACGCACGAGCACGGCGACCACGCGGGCGGCCTGCGCGTGCTGCTGAAAACCCTCTCCTGCCCGGTCTACATTTCCGGCGAGACGCGTGAGGCATACATCGGCGACCGCGAAGGCGTCGCGCGCGACGAACCGCGCAAGCGCGACGACGTGTTGCGCGACCGCACGGAAGAAATCTCTTCCAGCCACGACTTCCGCATCGGCGAGATAGATTTTCACCCGTTCACCATCCCGCACGACGCGGCCGACAACTTCGGCTTCACCGCGCGCCACGAAGGCGTCTGCGTCGCCACGCTGATGGACTTCGGCCACATTACGACGCTCGTCAACGAGCGTCTGCGCGGTTGCGCCGCCATCATCATCGAGTCGAATCACAGCCGCGACATGCTCAAGGCGTGCAGCGTCTACCCTTGGGAGTTGAAGCAGCGGATACTGTCGCGCACCGGGCACCTCTCGAACGAGGACGTGGCCGTGTGGCTGCGCGACGAATACGACGGCGGCGCGGAACACATCGTCCTCGCGCACCTCTCGCAACGCGCCAACAACCCTTACGTCGCCAAGCTCTCGGCCGAAGTCGCCTTGCAGGAACGCGGCTCGCTCTTTTCGACCGACACCAAGATCACGCTCTCGTTCCCCAAAGAGCCGACGCCGTGGATCGAGTTATGAGAGCGCGCCCGCCCGCGCTCGGCGCGCTGCTGTTTCTGTCTCTCGCGCTCGCGGCGGCGTGCGGCGTCGAGCGGAAACGGAGCGGGTTGCCGCCGGACGCGCAGGCGGCCGTCAACGACATCACGGGCGACCTCGCGCGCGGCGACTACGAAAAGATTTACGCGGAGGCGGCCGCAGAGTGGCGGCAGACGGCGCGCCCGGACGAGAGCCGCGCAAACCTCGAACGCATCCACAAGGCCCTCGGCGGCGTCCTCAGCCGCGCCCAACTCAGCGCGCAGGAGCGCGGCGCGGGCGCGCAAGCAGGAGGCCGCACGCTCGTCGTCAGCTACAACACCAAGTTCGAGCGCGCCGACGCCATCGAAACTTTCACCCTCGTCGAGCGACAGGGACGCTGGCTGCTCGCGCGCTACGCCGTGAACTCGAACGCACTAAGATGAGTTTCAAGTTTCAGGTTTCAGGTTTCAAGTTAAAGACCGGAGAACCTGTCAGCCCTGAAACCTGAAACCTGAAACCTGAAACATGATTCCACGCTACACATTGCCCGAAATGGGCGCGCTCTGGTCGGAGGCGGCGAAGTTCCAAAAGTGGCTCGACGTGGAGTTGGCCGTCTGTGAAGTTCACGCCGAGATGGGCACGATCCCGCCGGGCGCGCTCGCGGAGATCAAGGCGCGTGCCTCGTTCACCGTCGAACGCATCAGCGAGATCGAGCGGACGACCGACCACGACGTGATCGCCTTCACGACCGCGCTCGCCGAGAACATCGGCGAGGCCGCGCGCTTCGTGCATTACGGCCTCACCTCTTCCGACGTGGTTGACACGGCCAACGCGCTGCTGCTGCGCGATGCCTGCGACCTGCTGCTCACCAGAATCGACGCGCTGCTCGCCGTCCTGCGGCGTCGTGCCCACGAGTTCAAAGACACGCCGCAGATCGGCCGCACGCACGGCGTCCACGCCGAGCCGACATCTTTCGGCCTCACCTTCGCGCTCTGGTTCGACGAGATGCGGCGCAACCGCAAACGGCTCAAGCGCGCCCGCAAGGCCGTGGCCGTCGGCAAGATCAGCGGCGCGGTCGGCGCGTTCGCGCACCTCGACCCGGAGGTCGAAGAACAAGTCTGCGCGCGTCTCGGCCTGCGCGCCGCTCCCGTCTCCACGCAGATCATCCAGCGCGACAACTACGCCGAATACCTCTCGACGCTCGCCATCATCGCCTCGTCGCTCGACAAGTTCGCCTTGCAGATTCGCCACTGGCAGCGCACGGAGGTGCGCGAGGCGGAGGAGCGTTTCCGTACCGGGCAGAAGGGGTCTTCGGCGATGCCGCACAAGCGCAACCCGATCCTCTCGGAGCGCATCTGCGGCATGGCGCGCGTGGTGCGCGGCTACGCCGTCGCCGGTCTGGAATCCGTCGCCCTCTGGCACGAGCGCGACATCTCCCACTCGTCGGCCGAGCGCGTCGTCCTGCCCGACGCTTCAATCGCGCTCGACTACATGCTCGCCCGTGCCGCGTCGCTCATAGACACGCTCGTCGTCTACCCGGAGCGCATGCTCGAAAACCTGAACGCCACGCGCGGCCTCGTCTTCAGCGGCCAACTCCTGCTCGCCTTAACGCAGGCCGGGGTCTCGCGCGAACAGGCTTACGAGTGGGCGCAGCGCAATGCCATGAAGACCTGGGACGAAGGCGGCGACTTCCGCGCGCGCGTCCTCGAAGACACGGACATCACCGCGCATCTCTCGCGCGAACAGATCGAACGGGCCTTCGCGCTCGACACCTATTTGCGCAACGTCGATAAAGTTTTCGCGCGGGTGTTTGATAAGGATCAGCAGCGAAAGTCCGATGAGGGTGATAACCTAAATCTGAGACACAGTCGCGAGATTGGCTTTGAGGATTTATAATCTCCTGTCTTTGCAATCCTGAATGGAGAAACTGTGAAAGCAAAAGTTTACGTGACGTTGAAACCGGGCGTGCTCGACCCGCAGGGCAAGGCCATCCGAAACTCGGTGGGGCTGATGGGCTACGGCGGCATCGCGGACGTGCGGCAGGGCAAGTATTTCGAGATCGCGCTCGACGAGTCGCTTGGCGGGGAGCGTGCGCGCGAGACGGCTGAACGGATGGCGCGCGAGGTGCTCGCCAACCCGGTCATCGAAGATTATCGCGTGGAGATTGAATAGATGAAATTCGGCGTCATAGTTTTTCCCGGCTCGAACTGCGACCACGACGCTTATCACGTCATCTCGAAGCACGTCGGCCAGCCGGTCTCCTTCATCTGGCATCGCGAAATTGATCTGGCCGAGTACGACGCGCTGATCATCCCCGGCGGCTTCTCCTACGGCGACTACCTGCGCGCGGGCGCGCTCGCCTCGTTCTCGCCCGTCATGTCGAGCGTGCGCGAGTTCGCGGGGCGCGGCGGGCTGGTGCTCGGCATCTGCAACGGCTTTCAAATTTTGTGCGAGTCGGGGTTGCTCCCCGGCGCGCTCATCCGTAACCGCGATTTGCACTTCGTCTGCGAGCACGTCCGCGTCCGCGTGGAGTGTGCCGACACGCCCTTCACGAACGAACTCAAGCGCGGCCAAATCCTGAGCATGCCCGTCGCGCACGCCGAAGGCAACTACGTCTGCGACGACGAGACGCTCCGCGAACTCCAAAGCGAAGACCGCATCATCTTCCGCTACTGCGACGCCGACGGGCGCGCGACGCCGGAGGCCAACCCGAACGGCGCGCGCGACCATATCGCGGGCATCTGCAACCGCGAGCGCAACGTCGTCGGGTTGATGCCGCACCCGGAACGCGCCTGCGAAGATTTGCTCGGCTCATCGGACGGGCGCGGCCTCTTCCACTCGCTCGCCGCGACGCTCGCCGCCGCCGCCTCCTAAAAATATTTTCAGGAACTTGCGCGCCGCCTTGCCAGTATTCAGTAGTCATACGGCAAGGCACGTTTTGTCTCCCGCCGGACGATCACACCTACAAGGAGAAGTCTCGTTTATGCGTATCTCGAAAATCGCGTTCCGTCTCGGTCTCTTCGCCGCGCTCGCGGCGGCGTGCGCGCTCGGACAGACAAAGGAGTTGACGGCTTCCGAACAATCGTACCGTGAGGCGCGGCGCGTGCTCGACGCGGGGCTGGCCGCCTACGGCGGACTCGACGCCCTGCGCGCGATTGAAAATTTCACGATCCGGCACGAAGGCCACACCGTCCACCGCCACCAGAGCCGCCGCACCGACGCGCCCTACGAGCGCACGCCCTTGAGCGGCACGCTTATCGTGGACGCGCGGCGCGGCCGTCTGTATCACGACAACAAGGGCAGCTACCCCGGCGGCTTCAACTGGCACTGGGGCTTGATGACGAACGGCAAAGACGCGGCGCGCGTGACATTCCTCGAACGGCGCATCAACTCCACGCAGGCCATCCCGCCGCAAGCCCTGCGCGGACGCCTGCGCTGGCTGCCGCACAACCTGCTCATCAGCGCGCACGAACGCTCCGTGCAACTGCACTCCCTCGGGCGCGCGAACTTCGACAAACGCCCGCACGATGTCCTGACTTACGCCACGGAGGAAGGCGTGCAGTTGACCCTCTATCTCGACGCACGCACGCACCTCGTCTCGAAGTTTGAACTGCTGACGGGCGATCCTTACTTCGGCGACTCGGTGCAGGAGATCATCTTCCCCGGCCATCGCGCCGTCGGGCAATTTCAAGTGCCGACCGCGCGCGTCACGCGGCTCATGGGCGAGGTGGTGGAAGAAATCCCCTTTGTCGAAGTGGCCTTCAACAAGACCTACGGCGACGAGCAGTTCAAAGCGCCCGCGGGCTTCGCCGCGCCCGCCACCGCCGCCGCGCCGGTTGAAAATCCTCCGTCCAACAAACTTGCGGAGAACGTCTACCTGATTCGCGGGGGCGGTTACAACGTGCTCGCCGTCGGCTTCAAAGATCACGTCATGGTCGTCGAGACTCCCGGCGGCGACTCGACCTCGCGCGAAGTGATCGCGCGCGTGAAAGAACTGATGCCGGGCAAGCCCATCAAGTATGCGGCCGTCACGCACCACCACGACGACCACGCGGGCGGCGTCCGCACCTACATCGCGGAGGGCGCGACCATCATCACCACGCCCGGCCTGCGCTCCTTCTTCGAGCGCGTCGCCGCCGCGCGAAACTTCACCTTCAACCCCGACACGCTCACGCGCTCGCCCCGCCCGCTCTCGCTGGAAACTTTGCGGAACGGCAAGCGCGTCTTCACCGACGGCGCGCAGACAATCGAGTTGTACGACATCGGCTCGGGGCCGCACATGGACGAGATGATCGTCGCCTACCTGCCGCAAGAGAAGATCGTCTTTCAGGGCGACCTTTTGAACCGCCCCGAAGACGGGCGCGTCGCGCCGGGCAACGCCACGACCGCGCACTTCGCCGACTGGCTCAAGAAGTCCGGCCTCGCCGTCGAACGCATCGTCGGCGTCCACGGCCCCGTCAGCACGTTGGACGATCTGCACAAGTCCGTCGCGCTCATGCGGGCGCAGAACTGAGGTAACGATGAACGCGGAACGGCGAACGATGGAATAGAAAAGCACTCAAGCGTGTTACGGCTTTCAATCCGCGTTCGCCGTTCCGCGTTCATCGTTTACTTTTCCCGCCGGTGAATTTTGCAATGACTGATCCCGAGTCGCCGGATGAAATTCTCACTTGGGCGGAAGTGCAGCGCACGCACCGCATCCGTAACGGCGTCTATCAACGCGACGGCCGCCTCGTCTCTCTGCTGACCGACTTCGGCCGCATCAATCCCTGCTACCCCGACACGCAGACGGATGCGAGCGGCCACCGCATCCACTACACGGGCGCGGGGCGGCGCGGCGACCAACACCTGACGCCCGCCAACCGCGCCCTCCTCGCGGCAATCGAAAGCGGCCACGCCGTCCCGCTCTTCAACAAACTCGCCGTCGGTCGCTGGCAACACATGGGCTACTGGCGCGTCACCGACGCCACGCACCGCTACGACGCACAGGAAGACCGCATGCTCTGGCGGTTCACATTAGAAAAAGTATGAACGATGAACGATGAACGATGAACGGAAAGCGACTTGTCTTTCATTCCGCGCTCATCGTTCATACTTCATCGTTTCCCTCCCCTCCCCGCTTGTCTCTATTTTTCGCCGCTGTTAATCTTGCTTCTCTTTTCTAACCGACATGACGATGAAGAAACTCGCTTTAGCCCTCACGCTCGCGCTCTACACCGGCGGTGTGTTCGTCTCCGCGCGCCCACTCCCGGCGCGCGAACTTTCAATCGACGGCATCAGCCGTCGTGCGACGAGAGGGCGCGGGGCGCAGCGCAAGAAGTCGCGTCCGGCGACGCGGCGACGCCAGCGCGCGACGGTTACGAAAGGAAAGGCCGCTCCCGTGCGCGTGACGGAAATCGACGCCGCCGGGCTCAAGAATCTCCTGCAACGCGGCGAGGCCGGGGCGGCGCGTCCGCTGCTCCTGAACTTCTGGGCGACGTGGTGCGAGCCCTGCCGCAAGGAATTTCCCGACCTCGTTCAAATCGGCTCGGAATATCGCGGGCGCGGCCTTGAGTTCGCGCTCGTCTCGGCCGACGACGTGTCGGAGATAAAAAACACTGTGCCGAAGTTCCTGCGCGAGATGCGCGCCACGGCGATGCCCGCCTACCTGCTGAACGCGACCGAAACGGAAACGGCCATCGCGCAGGTTGACCCGCAGTGGGGCGGCGAACTGCCCGCCACTTTCCTCTTCGACCGGCAGGGCAAACTCGCCTACAAACACTTCGGCATCATAGACCCCGGGAAACTTCGCGAAGAGATAAACAAAGTGCTGGGTAATGAGTGACGCGTGATGCGTGAAAGACAACGCCGTCGTTTTTACACGTCGCGCGTCGCTCATCCCTCATCGCTGATTTAACTTATGAATTTGATCACACCTGAAGTCGTCTCCGCACACAACCTGACGGGGGAAGAGTACGCGCGCATCGTGAAGTTGATGGGGCGCGAGCCGACGTTCGTGGAACTCGGCATTTTTTCGGTGATGTGGTCGGAACACTGTTCTTACAAATCTTCGCGCGTGCATTTGAAGCGACTGCCGACCCGCAACGAGCGCGTCGTCGTGCCGCCGGGCGAGAACGCGGGCGTGGTTGACGTGGGCGACGGCTGGTGCGCGGCATTCAAAGTCGAGTCGCACAATCATCCCTCTTTCATCGAGCCGTTTCAGGGCGCGGCGACCGGCGTCGGCGGCATCCTGCGCGACATCTTCACGATGGGCGCGCGCCCCATCGCGGCCATGAACAGTATCCGCTTCGGCACGCTCGACCACGAGCGGCACGGGCGGCGCAACCGCGCCCTGCTCGCCGGGGTCGTCGCCGGCATCGCGCACTACGGGAACGCGTTCGGCGTGCCGACCATCGGCGGCGAAGTCATGTTCGACGACGCTTACGCGCTGAACCCGCTCGTCAACGCTTTCGCGCTCGGCCTCGTCCGCCGCGATCAAATCTTCTACGGGCGCGCTGTCGGAGTCGGCAACCCCGTCCTGTACGTCGGCGCGAAGACGGGGCGCGACGGCATCCACGGCGCGACGATGGCCTCGGCCGAATTCGACGACGAGGCTCTGGAGAAACGCCCGACCGTGCAGGTGGGCGATCCGTTCCTCGAAAAACTTCTGCTCGAAGCGTGCCTCGAAGTGATGCGCAGCGGCGCGGTCGCGGGGATTCAGGACATGGGCGCGGCCGGGCTCACGTCCTCTTCGTGCGAGATGGCGGCGCGCGCCGGAACGGGACTCGAAATCGATCTCACGCTCGTGCCGCAACGCGAACAGGGCATGTCGGCTTACGAGATCATGTTGTCCGAGTCGCAGGAGCGCATGCTGATCGTCGCGCACAAGGGGCGCGAGCGGCAGGTGGTGGACATCTTCAAGCACTGGGAACTCGACGCCGTGGTCATCGGCCGCGTGACGGACACGGGGCGCGTCCAGATCATGCACCACGAAGGCACGGTCGCGGACATCCCCGTCGGCTACCTCACGGACGAAGCGCCGATCTACGAGCGGCCGATGCGCGCGCCCGAAACAAGGGATGAGGGCAGCAGGGTGAGGGATGAAGAAGCCGCCCTTATCAATGAAGCCGTCGGCGTTTCGAGCGTGCCGGAGACTCCTACGCTGAGCGATACGGTCGAGGGTTCCGAGGAACTCGACTCGATCCTCTCGGCGGCGAAGTCGCCTGTCAACGCTTCGGACGCGGATCACAACGAGTCGTTCCTGAAGTTGCTGGCCGCGCCCAACATCGCGTCGAAAGAGTGGGTCTATCGCCAGTACGATCACATGGTGCGGACGAACACGGCCGTCTTGCCCGGCGCGGACGCGGCCATCGTGCGCATCAAGGAGACGCGCCGCGCGCTCGCCATGTGTCTCGACGGCAACGGCCGCTACTCGGCCGCAGACCCGCGCGAGGGCGCGCGCCAGATCGTCGCCGAGGCCGCGCGCAACGTCGTCTGCGTCGGCGCGCGGCCGCTCGCCGTCACCAACTGTCTCAACTTCCCTTCGCCCGAACGCCCCGAAGTGATGTGGTCGTTCTCCGAGACGATTGACGGCATGGCGGAAGCCTGCCTCGCCTTCGACACGCCCGTCATCTCCGGCAACGTCTCCTTCTACAACGAGACCGAAGGGCACGGCATCCTGCCGACGCCCGTCATCGGCATGGTCGGCATCATCGAAGACGTGCGCCGCATCATTCAACCCGGCTTCAAAACCGAAGGCGATCTCATCGCGCTGCTCGGCGAGACGCACGACGACCTGAGCGTCAGCGAGTACGCCGCGACCGTCGAGGGACGCACCACCGGAGAGATGCTGCGGGCGGGACGCCTTGCGCGCCTCGATCTCAAACTCGAACAGGCCGTGCAGTCCGCCTGCCTGCAAGCCGCCGACGAAGGCTTGCTCCGCTCCGCGCACGACTGTGCCGACGGCGGCTTCTCCGTCGCCCTCGCCGAAAGTTGTTTCTCCACCCTCAACCGTCCCTCGACGGGCGCAACCGTCGAACTCACGGGCGCGCTCCCCGTCGCCGCCCAACTCTTCGCCGAAACTCCCTCGCGCATCATCGTCAGCTTCGACGAAGCGGCGCGCGCGCGCGTCGAAGAGATCGCCGCCGGGCTTGGTTGCCCGATCTCGGTCATCGGGCGCGCGGGCGGCACGGAGCTTCGCATCACGGTTGACGGCCAACCCGCCATCTCGCAACGCGTCGGCGAACTCGAAACTCACTGGCGCGCCGCGTTCGGCCAGAGACTGCAAGCGGAAGCTCTGGCCGCGGCCGCGGAATGAAGAAGCGAAAAATCTTAGAGAAGGTTTTAGCCGGATCGAAGAATGTTCGATTCAATGAAATGACGACTCTGGTGGAAGCCTTCGGCTTTCGCCTGTCGCGTGTCAGCGGTAGTCATCACATCTTTATTCATCCAGAGGTTCGAGAGATGGTTAATCTGCAAGAGGTGAATGGCAAGGCCAAGCCGTATCAGATTCAGCAGTTCCTTCATCTCATCGAGAGGTATAATTTGGAGTTAGGAGATGAGCCATGAAGGATTACCACATCAACATTTTTTACAGCGAAGAAGACGGCGGCTACATCGCAGACATCCCCGATCTCGAATATTGCTCGGCGTTCGGCGCGACTCCGGCCGAAGCGTTAGCAGAGGTCGAGATCGCGAAATCACTCTGGCTCGAAGCGGCGCGCGCCGAAGGTAAACCTATCCCCCCGCCGAAATATCGCCCGGCCATTTATCAACTCGCCTCATAAGCCGTGGATGATTGCTGCCCTCGTTGTGAGTTTGTGCGATGCGTAACGCGAACGACATCACGATGCGGCCAACGGCAACGGTGCTTGAATTATCGTTCACCGCCGACGAACTTTTGCGCGCGTTGCTCAGACTCGCGCCGGAGCGTCGCGCGCAGGTTCTCGATAGCGGCGGGGCGCGGGGCGCGGACGCGGCGCGTTTTCTGATCGCCGGTTTCAACCCTTTCGAGACGGTCGAAGCGCGGGGCGACGAGTTGTTGATCGAGCGGCGCGGTGAATCCGGCGGGCGCGTCGAACGCGGCTCGCTCCTGTCGCTGCTCGATGAACGCCTCGCGCGTTACCGCGTGCGGCAACCGGCGCATGAGGCGGCGGCGGCGAAGGCGTCTCAACTGCCCGTCGCCGGGGGGGCGTGCATCGCGAGTTTCGCATACGATCTGGCGCGTGGGTTTCAACGCGTGCGAAGCCGCGCGCCCGCAAGCACGGACGCGCCCGAACCGGACGCCGCGCTCGCCTTCTACGACACGCTCGTCGTCCACGATTACGCGCGCGGGCTCACCTATCTCACGAGCCTTGCCGGAGAGGAACAGACGGCGCGCGCACGCGCCGCGCTCGAAGAAGCGCGGTCGGCCGGGGGCTTCGACGTTGCCGCGGGCGACGGCGTTCGGAAGCTCGCCGTGGCGGCGGCGTCGAATTTCACGCGCGCGGAATACGCGGCGGCCGTCCGCCGCATCAAGCGTCACATCTACGCGGGCGACATTTATCAGGCGAACCTGACGCAACAGTTCACTTGCCCTCTGTCCGCGGGCGACGGCGCGGAGCGCGTCTTCCTGCGTCTCAGGCGCGAGCACCCGGCCTCTTTCGCGGCCTTCCTGCGCCGCCGGGAAGACGTGGTTGTCAGCGCGTCGCCCGAACGTTTCCTGCGCGTCTCGTCGCCCGGCGAAGGAGAGCGCGAGCGGCGCGTGGAGGCGTGGCCGATCAAGGGGACGCGCGCGCGCGGCGCGACGGCGGCAGAGGACGCGCGGCTCAAGGAGGAGTTGCTGCGAAGCGCGAAGGACGCCGCCGAGAACGTGATGATCGTCGATCTGTTGCGCAACGATCTGGGGCGCGTGTGCCGCTACGGGACGGTCGAAGTCGTCGCGCTCTGCGAAGTGCAAGAGCACCCGACGCTCTTTCACCTCGTCTCGAAAGTGCGCGGCCGCTTGCGCGCGGAAGTGACGGCGGGCGAACTGCTGCGCGCGACTTTCCCGTGCGGCTCGATCACGGGCGCGCCGAAACTGCGCGCGATGGAGATCATCGACGCGTGCGAGCGCGCGCCGCGCGGCCTCTCGATGGGCTCAATCGGCTACTTCTCTTTCGACGGCCGCGTTGATCTGAGCGTGGCGATCCGCACGATGACGCTCGGGCGGCGCGACCGATGGGCGCGCTTCAACGTCGGCGGCGGCGTCGTGGCCGAGAGCGACCCGGAAGCGGAATACGAAGAGTCGCTCGTCAAGGCGCGCGCCCTGCTCAGTGCGCTCGGCGCGACGGCGGGCGTGAGCGACGATGAAATTTAGAGCGGCGCAAAATTTAGAGCGACGCCCCGCCGTTTTCATGTATCCTCTCGCGGCAAACCTCGCTAAAGTCTCTCCAACCCGAACGCGCGTTCCCGGTGAGCGAAACATGCACGCACAAATTATTCATAACGACCGCCTGCTCGAACTGGCGAAGGCGCGGCTGCCCGCGCTGACTTCCGCGTCGCTCTACGGGCGCGGCGTCTTCACGACGCTCGCCGTCTATCGCGGCCGGCCGTTCCTCTGGCCTGAACACTGGGCGCGTCTCGTCGCGCACGCGGAACGTTGCGGCGTGCGCACCGGCCATTTCGATCAAGAGACGGTCGGGCGCGCGCTCGTCAGGCTGATCAAGGAGAACGGGGTGGAGGAGGGGCGGGCGCGCGTGACGTTGCTCATGCGCGCCGTGCGCGGCGTGTGGAGAGACCGGAGCGCGGGCGGACTCGAAACAGACCTGCTGGTGATGACGGGCGACGCGCGCCCCGCGCCGGAAGAAGGTTTGTCGTTGACGCTCTCGCCTTACCGTCTCAGCACGCTCTCGCCGCTGACCGGCGTCAAGAGCGTCAACTATCTCGAACACGTCATCGGTTGGGAGGAGGCGCACGCGCGCGATTTTCACGAGGCCGTCGTCCTGAACGAGCGCGGCGAGATCGCAGCGGCAACGATGGCGAACATTTTCTGGGTGACGCGCGGCACGATTCACACGCCCGCCCTCGCCACCGGCGCGCTCGCCGGGACGACGCGCGCCCGCGTCATCGCCCTCGCCGAAGAACTCGCCTTCCCGCTCGTCGAAGGCACGTACGACACTTCAGACCTCAGCGACGCCGACGAAATATTCCTCACGTCGGCCGCGCGCGGCGTCGGGCTGGTGACGACCTACGATTTCCACCGCTACACGGTCGCCGCCGGGAGCGTCGCCGTACGGCTGCACGAGGCGTTCCGGCAACTCACGCTGCATGGCGGGGAAGAGATGTAGGGACGAAAAATTTATGACTGTTAAAGGCGCGAAGGGGGCGTCGAAGTTCAAACTTCGACGCCCCCTTCGCCTCTTTCAGCTTGCCGTCGCGAAGCCCCGTTATTTCTTCGCCAGCACGACGGGCGATTGCTCGGCGGCGCGGATACGCTCGAAGAAGACGCGGACGGCCGCGTAGTCGGCGGGCGGGATGGTGGCGGCGCGTTGCGTGAACGCGCGCTTGAATTGGAGTTGGCCGTCGCGCACGGCATAGGAGGTCGAATAGCTGCCGAAGGCCGTGTCTAATTTGACCGGGTCGGGCAGTTCGTCCACGTCGAACCCGGCGGGGAGTTTGACGTTGACCGATTCGGTGTAAGCCTCTGATTCGAGCACGACGGCGTGCTTGCGCGAGGCGTTCGTCAGGAAGACCGACTCGCGGCGCGAGAGGATGGCGGGTTTGAAAACGAGCAGCCGCTCCTGCATGAGTTGGCCGTAGCCCGCGGCGGTGAAATCCACGTCGAGGGCGAAGCGTCCGTCGGCGTGATTGTCGGCGGGTTCGACCTTAACGACTTTCGCGCCGGTCGCGCCGCGCGTGATCCAGTTCTCCACAGCCCTCGCGTAGTCGGGGCGCGCGAGACGGCGGAAGAGGCGACGCTCGTCTACCGCCGACTGCCCCGTGGAACGCTCGCGGACGTTCGCCGTGATCGAGCCGTCGGCCGCGAGATTGATCTCGGCCTCGCGTTCGAGTTGGTTGGCTTCGGGCGGCGTGACGGGCATCCGCACGAGCGCGCCGTCGGCCCCGGCGGCGATGAGGGCGTAGCTGTTCTGTTCGTGATCGGGCAGATCGCCGACGGGCGTGTTCTCGTCCGTGGCGTCGAAGATGAGTAGGCGACCGAGCGTGGCGTGTTGGATGACCGTCGGAGATTTCGTCTCGTCGCTCACGCGGATAGCGATGATGCAGTGGTTGAACTGGCTCGGCGAAGCCCACTCCGCGCGCACGAAGGTGGCGTCGCCCGAAAAGATCAAGACCGGGTAAGCCTCGATCTTGAGCGCGCGCAGCATGGCGCGCATGAGGTTGGCCTTGTCTTTGCAGTCGCCGTAGCGTTTGGCGAAAACTTCCGTCGCCGCGTGCGGGCGGAAACGGCCGACGCCGATCTGGATCGAGATGTACTGCATGTCCTGCACGTAGCGACCGATGGCGCGAATCCGTTCGAGTTCGGTCTTGGCGTTGGCGGTGAGTTCGCGCGCCTTGAGGGCGATGGCGTCGTCGGGCGCGGATTGCGGGTCGCTCAGTTCGCTGTACCAGCGCGACACGTCCGCCCAGGAGGCGAAGCTGCGCGCGCCCATGACGGTCGTTGACCCCGCGCTGCTCGGCGGGGGCGTGTAGCTGACGGCGAGGCGCGGCGCGAGGCTCGTCACTTCGGGGCTGGCGATCTCAGGTTCGATGGGCGAGAGGTTGCGCAACTCCCAAGTGTAGGTCGTGCCGTTCACCACGGGTTCGACTTTCGCGTGGTTGAACGTGATGCCCGTCGCGCTCCAACCCGACGGCAGCGCGAGCGTGTAGCGCGACATGAGCACGGGCAGACGATCTTGAAAGCTCCAGACGGTGTGCGGGAACAGGGCGCGCTCCTCCGTGACGACCTGGTAGCCGAAGACCATCCCGGCGTCGGCATCGTCCCTCGCGTCAATTTGTCTGGTGCGATACTGGTTGTAAACGTCGTTGAGGTCGCCGGCGAGGTCGAGGGTTTCGTCTTTGCCGTAACGCTTCGTCTGCGCGCCGGGACGGATGAGCCACGCGCGCATCTCGCGCACCTTGCCCGTGTCGGTGGCGTAACCGGCGACGGCCTGCGCCGTGCCTCTCCCCGCGCGCGTCATGATGCGCACGGCGAAGGTCAGGACGGAGACGATTTTGCCGTCGTCACCGATGGTGACTTGCCCCTCGTCGTGAAGCACGACGGCCGGAACGTCTTTCGCGTAAGGCGGGGCGGTCGCGGCGGCGGCCTGCGTGAGCCATGCGGGAGCGTCGTCGCCCACCGCAGTAGTAGCGGCGGCGAAGGTGGGCGCGCAACAGAGCAGGACGAGCGCGCAACAGAGTCCTAACATTCGTGTGGGCATTTCTTTCAAACCTCAATTTCCCCGGTGAGCCTCGCGGCGTAATGCAAGCCGCTTCCGATTTGTCGGGCGCGCTCAGTTCGACGACGGCGGCGGCGTCGTGGCGGCGGCGGCGGTCGTCGCGGCCTGTTTGAGCGTGATCGTGTGGTTGTCTCGCTTGTGCAGTTCGTCGAACAGCATTTTGAGTTGGCCGTAAGAAGCGACGGGGAACAGGAGACCGCCGCTCTGGTTGCCGAAGAAGAACTTGCGATTGTAGATGAGCGTGCGCTTGTCGCTCGTGACGGAGATTTTGACATCGTACTTGCTGGTCGCGCCCGCGTCGAGACCGGCGGGCGCGTCGGCGTTGTCGAGCGTGAAACCGGCGGGCAGATTGATCGTCACGTTGTCCTGCTCCGACCACGGGTAGTGAAAATAGACGTTGTTGTGCCGCTGGCTCGTCGGGAAGAGCGGGTTCGCGCCGCGCTGGAAGAAGGCCGGTTGGAGGAACAGACGCTTGCCCGTGCGTTGCGCGTAGCCGGGCACGCGGACGTGATAGGCGTAGACGAAGGGCGCGTTGGGGTCGGCCACGTTTTCGACTTTAACGTCGGAAACTTCGGCCGTGCTCATCTTGGCCTTGATCAGGCTACGCAAAGTCTCTTCGCGCTGCGCGGGCGAGTCGTCGTCGTTGTACTCCTTCTTGTCCTTGCCGAGGTGGCCGGTGTACTCGATACGCACGTCGCCTTCGAGCGTGCCCTCGGAGTCGAGCGTGAGCTTGGCCGTGCGCTTCTCCAGAGACTTGTCGGGCGGGGAGAGCGGCGTCTGGACGAAGGCCGGGTCTTTCGGGTCGGTGATGAGCGCGTCCTGCGATTCCGACTGCCACGCCAGCATCCCGAAAGGCATGTACATCTCCGACGGGTCGAAGAAACGCCACGCGTCGTTCACCTTCACGGCGATGACGATCATGCTCATGAAGTAAGGGTCGGCGAAGCTGGGGTCGAAGAAGATGTCGCTGCGGTCGGCCATGAGCGCGGGACGCGCTTCGAAGCCGGCGGCGATGGCGAGCGCGGCGAAGAGGCCGCCGATGTCGCTGCTGCGCCCCTCCATCTTCTTGAGCGTGTTCGCGGGCGACTCGTCTTTGAGTTTGACGCGCACCTCGAAGGGCAGGCTCAGGGCGTCGTCGTCGAGATTCTTGATCTTGGTGCGGCAGAATTCATAGAGGCGTTCGAGTTTCTGTTCGGGCGTCGCGGCGTCGCCGACGATCTCGGCGGATTTTTTGCGCACGTCGTCGTTGACCTTGATGTCCGACTTGAACACATCGTAGAGACGCTTCCCGTAGTCCTTCCAGAACTTCTGCGGCACGATGTTCTGCCCTATCGTGTAGTAGAGCAGCATCCACTTGCGCACCTCGTCCTCGGGCGGCATGCGCGGCTCCGCGTGGTAGGCGGGCACGTTCGTCACCGTCGTGCTGTAGAAGCCGTTCTTCTCCTTGTCGAACTTCGGCATTTCCATGTGGAACGGCTGGTAGCGCAGCGCATCCACGCCGATGAGATTCGTCGCGGGCTTGAGATAGTAGGTGACGGCCTGGATGGGGATGTCGCGCTGAAAATAGAGCCGCACGCGGTTGGCCGAACTGCCCGGATAAACTTCGCGCCAGCGGTACTCGATGATCGCGCCCGGCTCGACGCTCGGCATGGCGAAGGTCTTGGCGCGCAGTTTCAGATCGCCCGCCCGCGCGATGGTCTTCTCGAAAACGTCTTCCTTCTTCAGTTCGAAGATCGTGCCGTCGGCCTTGATGGTGCGACCGGACACGTCCTTGATCCGGGCGTTCAGGCGAAACGGGACGATGTCGATTTTGCTCTGCGACTCGCGCCCGCGCTCGGTGAAGATTTTGATGCGGATGTAGTTGGTGAAGACGAGATCAAATTCGGCGTCGTCAACGCGCACTTCCCAGAAGATGGCTTCGGCGTCGGCGTCCTTCTCCACGACGGGCGCTTTGAGCGCGAGGTGCGCGGGGTCAACCGGCTTCCAATCCTGATCGCCGTAGGCGAAGACCGGGGCGGCGGCGACGGCGGCGAACAACAGGGCGAGCGAGAAACACACGGGGGCCAAGAGACGGGTGCGTTTGAACATGAGGACGAGCCTTTCGAATGTTGGATTGGGTAGCGACCGGCGCGCCGGACGAAAAATCGAAGACGCAGTTATTCGGACGAATGCAAGGACAGTTGAGAGCCGTTCGGGTCGGCGCGGGGATAGTAGCGCAAGTCGTTGGTCGCGGACAAGCGAAATATCCAGAATTTCGTAACGCTGCGCCGCGAAAATCTTCGGGTTGATTCAAGTCGCGGGCGTCGCCCGGCAGGCCGGACGGGCGTGCGGACGGTTTGGCGCGGCGGGTGGATTCGCGGAGGCCGCTCGCGTCTGTGCTATAATTTATGCCTCTTTGCCCGCACTATCCGGCAGAATTTAGCGCGCTTATATTTCGCTAGGAGGATTGGAGTTTATGGCGACCGAACTCAAACGTGGGGACTCATCCGGCGGTAAAATCGAGGAACTGCTCGGCGCAGACGCACGCACGCTGCTCGAACACACCTCGAAGACCATCCCCAAAGATCAACTGCAACTGCCCGGCCCCGATTTCGTTGATCGCGTCTGGTCGACATCCGACCGCAGCCCGCGCGTCATGCGTGCGCTCCAGACGCTCTTCGACAACGGGCGTCTGGCGGGCACGGGCTATCTCTCGATCTTGCCCGTGGATCAGGGTATCGAGCACTCCGCCGGCTCCAGCTTCGCGCCCAACCCGATGTACTTCGACCCCGACAACATCGTGCGCCTCGCCATCGAGGGCGGCTGTAACGCCGTCGCTTCAACCTTCGGCGTGCTCGGCTCGGTCGCGCGCCGCTACGCCCACAAGATTCCGTTCATCGTCAAGATCAACCACAACGAACTGCTGACGTACCCGAACCGCTTCGATCAGGTTCTCTTCGGCACGGTCGATCAGGCGCACGACATGGGCGCGGTCGGCATCGGCGCGACCATCTATTTCGCCTCCGAAGAATCCACCCGCCAGATCACGGAGATCGGCGAAGCCTTCGCCTACGCGCACGAACTCGGCATGGCGACGATTCTCTGGTGCTACCTGCGCAACAACAAATTCAAGACCGGCGGCGGCGACATGCACACGGCGGCCGATCTTACCGGACAGGCCAACCACCTCGGCGTCACCATTCAGGCCGACATCATCAAGCAGAAGCTGCCCGAGCGCAACGGCGGCTACAACGCACTCAACATGGAAGGCTCCATCTACGGCAAGACGAGCAAGAAAATTTACGAAGAACTGACCACCGACAACCCCATCGATCTCGTGCGCTATCAAGTCGCCAACTGCTACATGGGGCGTTGCGGCCTGATCAATTCGGGCGGCGAGTCGAAGGGTCAGACCGACTTGCAGGAGGCCGTGCGCACCGCCGTCATCAACAAACGCGGCGGCGGCATGGGGCTCATCTCCGGGCGCAAAGCTTTCCAACGCCCTCTCGCGGAAGGCGCGGCGCTCTTGAACGCCATTCAGGACGTGTATCTCTCCGAAGAGATCACGGTCGCCTAAAATCGGACGACGAAGGCGGAACGACGAACGATGAATTAAAAGCAATCCGCTTGTCTTTCATTCGTCGTTCCGCCTTCGTCGTTAATTGTTTCCTCCTCGATGGCCGAAGCCGCCCCGCAAACGTCTCCCGACACGGAACTCCTCCACGCCATCGCGCGCGGGGATGAATCCGCGCTGGCCGCGCTCTACGACCGTTACAACTCCATCCTCTTAGGTCTTCTGCTCCGTATATTACACAGCCGCGTCGAGGCGGAAGACGTTTTACAGGAAGTCTTCCTCCAAATCTGGCAGCGCGCCGCCAATTTCGACGAGACGCGCGGGCGCGCCTTTACGTGGATGGTGACGCTTGCGCGCTCGCGCGCCATCGACCGCCTGCGCTCGCTGCAATCGCGCCAGCGCGCCGATGACACGGCCTTGCGCGACGCGCCCGACAGCGGCGTGGGCGACGCCGTCGAAGATGTCTACCACGGCGAGCAGCGCGAGATCGTGCGCGCCGCGCTCGCGGAGATTCCCGAAGAGCAACGCCGCGCCCTGTTGCTCGCGTATTTTGAAGGACTGACCCAAGCGGAAATCGCCGAGCGGCTCGGCCAGCCGCTCGGCACGGTCAAGACGCGGATGCGCAGCGGCATGAGCAAGCTGCGCGATCTGTTAGGCGGGAAGATGGGGAGAGGGGCAGGCTTGAATTTTTAACGTCCGCCGCATCCAAGTTTTAGATGACGCACGAAGACTACAAAGAGATGCTCGCGCTCGACGCCCTCGACGCCCTCGACGGTGGCGACGCGCAGCAGCAGAGCGCGCTCGCCGCGCATCTCGCCGGGTGCGCCGAATGCCGCGCGGAGATGGAAACCCTGCGCGACGCGGCGGCCTCTCTCGTCTACGCCGCCGCGCCGCCGCGAGAGGCCCCCGCGCCCGAACTCCGCGCGCGTATCCTGACGGCCATCAAATCGCACCCGCAAGACGCGCGCCCCGCGACCTCGAACGGCGGCGCGGCTACGGCGGCGGCGCAGACTTCCAACGTCAGTTCTTCAAGCGAATTTGAGAAGCGACGCGAGGCGCGCGAGGTCAGAGTGGGCCGCCGCCTTCTGGTGTTCGGTTCGCTGGCCGCCTCGCTTGCCATCGCCGCGCTCCTCGTCACGCTCGCGCTCGCGTGGCAGCGCAACGCCCGTTTGCAAGGCGAATTCGCGCGCCTCTCCGAAACCGTCAACCGGACGCAACAGGAACTCGCACGCACGCGCGCCGACCGCGAACTGCTCGCCGCCCCCGAAGCTCTCACCGCCACGCTCTCCGGCACGAAAGTGGCCGAGCGGGCGCGGGCGCGCCTGACCTTCGACGCGCAGACGGGGCGCGCCATGCTGATGGCCGCCGACCTGCCGCCCGCCCCCCCCGGCAAGGCTTACCAACTCTGGTTCATCGCGGAAGGCAAACCGCCGATGCCCGGCAGCGTCTTCCAGCCCGACGCGCGCGGCCACGCCGAAATGCACGAGATCATCCCGCCCGAAGGACGCACCGCCGCCGTCTTCGCCGTCACGCTCGAACCCGCGGCCGGCGTCAGCGCGCCCACCGGCGAGATATACCTGAAAAGTTCCGCTTCTTAAATCCCGCGCCCCGGCGATTGAGCGCTGTCGAACAACCCCCGGCCGCCTTGGGAAGAGCGATGGCCGCCAATCAACTCCGCGCGAAAAACTTGTTATAGTATTTGCGGCTGCGCTGGCGCGCCAAATTTCAGGGGACGAGAGGGACGGACAGTGGCTGATAAAAAACGCTCCGACAACGATGCCGTGATGAACACGATTACCGACGAGACGGGACAATTCGACGCGCGCTTTCTCCTCTGGCGCACCTTCTGCGCCGAACACGACGTGCCCGTCGAAACCCTCCCCAGCGACCTTACCGGCGATATCCGCGACAAGTGGAACGAATTGAAAGACAGCAAGTTGAAATAAGGGATGAGGGCGGAGGGATGAGGGATGAACAAGATAAGCACTTAATCTCTTGAGTGTTTTCTTCATTCATCCCTCATCCCTCCGCCCTCATCCCTTCAGAAGTGTCTGCCCGGCGTGTAGACGCCTGTGAGGAAGGGGTTGGTGAGTCGCTCGCGTTCGATGGTGGTGTCGGGGCCGTGGCCGGAGTAGACCGTAACGTCGTCGCCGAGCGGGATGATCTTGTTCAGGAGCGAATCCATCAACGTCTCGTAAGACCCCCCCGGCAAATCCGTCCGCCCGATTGACCCCGCGAACAGGCAATCGCCCACAAACACTTTGCGCTCGCGCGCCTCGAACAGGACGACGTGGCCGGGCGTGTGCCCCGGACAATGCAAAACCCGAAACGCGAGCGCGCCCACCTCGTAGCTTTCACCGTCCGTCCAGTAGCGATCAACGGCGGGCGGCGCGGCGTAGTCGAAGCCGAGCGCGCGCCACTGCGAGCGCGGCACGCCGAGCAACGCGGGCTGTTCGGGCAACTGCCAGTAGAGCGGTTCGTCCGCCGCGTGCAGGATGATCTCCGCGCCGGGACACAAACTCTTCAACGCCGCGACGCCGCCGACGTGATCCATGTGCGCGTGCGTCACGGCGATGGCCTGCAAGTCGAGGCCGTGGCTACGAAGCGCGCCCGCGATTTGCTCGGCGTCGTCGCCCGGATCGACGCAGATGGCGCGGCGCGTCCGCTCACAACCCAGTATGCGCGTCTGCTGCTGAAACGCCGTGACCGTGATCGTTTCGATGATCATCTCGGAGCACCTTCAAGGCATAAATTGACGCTCTTGTTGCATCTAAACGAAGTATAAACCGCCCCTCAAGAATCTACTAACAGACGACTTTTGATCAGAGGTTTTAAGGCTCATGCCACTTGGTAAGAAATCAACTTCGCTCGCCGGGGTGTTGGACGAATTGACGGCCGAAGCCGCGCCGGAGTTGACCGAACATTTAGAGAACAACGATCTGCGCTGCTACGCCTGCGGCCACCGCTGCCTGATTCGCGAAGGCAAACGCGGCATCTGCAAGGTGCGCTTCAACGAAGGCGGGCTTCTGCTCGCCCCGGCCAACTACGTCGCCGCGCTCGCCTGCGACCCGACGGAGAAGAAGCCCTTCTTCCACGCCCTGCCCGGCTCGGACACGCTCACCTTCGGCATGCTCGGATGCGACCTGCACTGCGGCTACTGCCAGAACTGGCTCACGTCTCAAGCCCTGCGCGACGACGCGGCGGGCACCGAGCCGCAGGTCGTCTCGGCGGATCGTCTGGTCGCGCTGGCGAAGGCTTACGGGGCTTCGTTGGTGGGGTCGAGTTATAACGAGCCGTTGATTACGGCGGAGTGGGCGGTGGAAGTTTTCCGGCGTGCGAAGCCCGCAGGGTTCAAGACGGCGTTCATCTCGAACGGCAACGCGACGCCGCAGGTGTTGGACTACCTGCGGCCGTGGACGGACTGCTACAAGATCGATTTGAAGTCCATGAACGACCGCAACTACCGGCAACTCGGCGGCGTGGTGGACAACATTCTGGAGACCGTCCAGATGGTCAAAGAGCGCGGTTTCTGGTCTGAGATCGTGACGCTCCTCATCCCCGGCTTCAACGATTCGGAGGACGAGATCAAACGCGCGGCCGATTTCATCGCGGGCGTGTCGCCGGACATCCCCTGGCACGTCACGGCTTTTCATCAGGACTACCGCATGCAGGACAATGCCAACACGACGGCCGAACAACTCGTCCGCGCCTGCGAGACGGGGCGCGCGGCGGGCTTGCGTTTCGTCTACGCGGGAAACTTGCCCGGGCGTGTCGGGCGTTGGGAAAACACTTACTGTCCGGCGTGCGACGAACTGTTGATCGAACGCTACGGCTACATCATCAAACGGATGAAAGTGACGCGAGACGGGCAATGCCCCGCGTGCGCGGCGGCGATTCCCGGCGTGTGGAACTAACGGCGAGTAACCCGGCGGAATAATTGCAGGGGCAGCGGACAAGTTCGCTGCCCCTACATCTTTGCCTTACTTCGAAGGACTTGGCGTCACGGGAGTGCCGTGGTGGAAGACCGCCAGCCACTTCCCGCCGCGATTGACCCAGATCGAACTGGCACGCTCGACCATAGGTTTGCCGTCCGGCCCCGGCCCTTTGACCGTGTAAGTCACGAGCGACGCATCGGCGTCAAACTTCGTCGCTTTGAAATCGCTCAACGTCATCTTGGTGAAATCGACTGTCTTGACCGCAGCCAAAGTTCCCGCTTTGTCGTAGACGCCCGTCGGCTCGACCTCGATCTGATCTTCTGCCAGACCGGCCGCGAAGGTGTCCCAATCCTTCCGCTTGAGCGCGTCCCAAAGCTGTTTCTCTTTGGCAATCGGATCGTCGGCCGCGCCGCCGCTGCCGGTAGCCGACGACGCCGGAGCGGCCGTGTTTGCGTTGGCCGCGCTGCCCGCCGGTTTGGAAGTCTCCGCCGTCGGAGGATTGGCCGGACGTTCTTCGACCGGGCAATCCTGATGATAGACCGCCAGCCATTCCCCGCCGCGTTTGACCCAGGCGGTACTGGCGCGCAACGCGCCGGGCGGGATCGGCTGGCCGCCGGACGTTCCCCTGGCGTCAACCGTATAAGTTACGACCGCCGCGTCTGCGTCAAGCACGACGGTCTTCCAGTCGGAGAGTTCAACTTCGGTCGGGGCAAAATTTTTCACGCCGTTAACCGTCTCGTCTTTGCCGCCCACCACGTCGCTTGAGATGTAGACGCTATCGCTTGACAGCATTTTTCCAAACGCTTCGTAATCTCTATTTTTCAGCGCGTCCCAAAGCTGTTTCTCTTTGGCTGTTATCTCGTCGGCGGTTGCCCCGCCGGTGGTTGATAGATTGGCGTTGGCGGGCGCGGACAGGTTGCCGTTAGTTGTGGCCGGGCTGTTAATGTTGGTCGCGGCCGTGCAGCCAGACGCGCCGAGAATGAGTGACGAGAGGGCGACGGCCAGAAGCGTCGTCCCCGCCGGAAATCTTTTCATTAGACAGACTCCTTCGATCAGCGAATTTGTAGAGCCGGGAGAGAGTTCGGAAGTCAATGCACGGTGCTTCTATTCCAATTCGCGCGCGGAGTCAATAGGAAAGCTGTAAAAGCCGTCAATCGTGAATCGTCAATCGTGAATAGAGAAAACCGCTTTCTTCTATTCACGATTGACGATTGACGATTCACGGCTTTTGTCCGTCTTAGAAATTCGAGGAGCGGCGTTCGAAGTCTTCGTGCGTGCCGTAGGTGGGGGCGTATTCTTCGTCGTTCTCGGCGGCTTGAAGGGCGCGTTTGAGTTCGGCGAACTGGTGCGAGACGGCGCGAAATTCGTCCGCGTCGAAATGTTCGTAGCCGCCCGCGATGTCGAGCACGCGATCTATGCGCCGGTTCGCCTTGTCCAAGACTTCGACGTTGATGCGCCCCTCCGCGACCGCGCGGCAAATGAGATCGCGCGCGGCCTTGAAGTTCGCCTCCTGCTCGCAGATGAGGATCATGTCCGACCCCGCCTCGATGGCGCGCAAACTCGCCTCGGCCACCGAGAGCGTCTGCACGACCGCGCCCATCTCCATGTCGTCCGTGATGACGAGGCCGTCGTACTTGAAGGCGGTGCGCAGCATCCGCATGACGACGTTGTTGCTGATCGTCGCCGGGACTTGCGCGAAGTCTTCGAGCGACGGCAATTCCGCCGTGCGGCGAAACCACGCCTGCAAAAATTCCGACACTTCGGGGAACGCGGCGTGGCTCACCATCACCGAATGAAGCCGCTCGCCGGGGCGGTGGAACATCAGATCGAGGAAGGGCACGAGGTCGTGTTCCAGAATCTCGGGCCACGAATGCGTGACGACGGGGAGGCGTCTGTGCGAGTCAACTTGCGAACCGCCGAGGCCGGGAAAGTGTTTGCCGCAGCCGACGATCTTGTGCACCTGCAAGCCGTCGAGGTACGCGCCCGCGAGCCGCGCGACTTCCTCCGGCGTCTCGCCGAACGTGCGGCCGCGCAACCCGTTCTCCTCGTTGCCGCCGTGGAGATCGAGGACGGGCGCGAAGTTCATGTTGAAGCCGAGCAGGCGCAGAGCGCGCGCCGAGAGTTCGCCGAACTTGCGCGCGAGTTCCGTGCGACCGGCGAGCCGCACGGCTTTGGCCGAGGGCATCGGCTCGCAGATGTCGCGGAAGCGATCCACGAGCCCGCCCTCCTGATCCACCCCGATGATGACGCGCCCGCCGAGCGCGTCGCGAATCTGCGCGTTCAGGAGCGCGACCTGCTCCGCCGACTCGACGTTGCGCCCGAACAGGATCACGCCGCCCGGCTGTATCTCGCGCAACATCTCGCGCAGGCGTTTGTCCAGACGCGTCCCCGGCAGGCCGACGAACAGTAGTCGTCCGGCCTTGCGCCTGATCTCGTCCGTATCGCTCTGTCCCCTTGTAGTTTCGTGCATCGTGCCGGTTCAATTTTCCTTTCACTCAAGCTTAAAGGTTCGACGCGCGAACGCGCAAGGCATCCGGCGCGCTCACGGCGCGAAACGCGCGCGGGCGGCGGGAACGGGGCGGCGCGCTTTGTTATACTCGCCTCATGGTCGCCGCGGAACTTTCACAACTCGTATCGCCCGCCGCCACGGCGCTCACGGCGCGTATCAAGGCGCGCGCGCTTGAGTTGGGCTTCCACAAGGTCGGCGTCGTGCCCGCCGCGCCGCTCTCCGGCGAGCGCGGGCGGCTCGAAGAGTGGCTGCGGCGCGGCTATCACGGCGAGATGAGTTGGATGGAGCGCGACCCGGAGCGGCGCACAGACCCGCGCCAAGTCATGCCGGGCGCGCGCTCCGTCGTCGTCGTCGCGCTCAACTACTTCACGCCGCACGAGCACACGCCGGACGACCCCGCCACCGGCAAAATCTCCCGCTACGCGTGGGGCGACGATTACCACGATGTCGTCGGCGGCAAACTCAAAGAACTGCTCGCGTGGATTAAAGCGGAATGTCCGGGGGCCGAGGGCAAGGCGTGCGTGGACATCCAACCGCTGATGGATAAGGCGTGGGCTGTGCGCGCGGGGCTCGGCTGGATCGGCAAGCACACGAACCTCATCACACGCGAATACGGCTCGTGGGTCTTCCTCGGCGAACTTCTCCTCACTCTCGAACTCGACTACGACACAGACGTGTCAGAGGATCACTGCGGCACGTGTACGCTCTGCATCGAGGCGTGCCCCACGGACGCGATCACGGAGCCTTACGTCGTCGATTCGAACCGCTGCATCTCTTACGCCACCATCGAACTGCGCGCGCCCGACATCCCCGCCGAAGTCGCCGCCAAACTCGACGGCTGGCTCTACGGCTGCGACACCTGCCAGGACGTGTGCCCCTGGAATCGCTTCGAGCAGCCGACCGCGGAGACGCGCTTCGAGCCGCGCGAAGGCCGCGTCTCCGCCGACCTCGCGGCCTTGCTCGAACTCACCCCCGATACTTACGCCGCGCGCTTTCGCCGCTCCGCCATCAAACGCGCCAAGCTCGCCGGACTCCAACGCAACGCACGCGCGCTCAAAAAAAATCAGGGCGATTGAACTTCTCCGTGATTGCCCGTCGCAGTTTGCAGCCAACCGCATCTAAATCTTTCACCCGCGCCCGAAACGGCGGCTTGGAACGCCCCTCTCGCCAGCGTATGATAGGGTTTTAAAAACGGCTGCCGGAATCTCTCCGGCGCGCGCAACGGCGAAAGACGAGAGCGAAAGAAAGTTAAGTGACCCCTGCTGTACTCAAAGATTCATACGGGCGTGCGATCCGCGACCTGCGCGTGTCGCTGACCGATAGGTGCAACTTCCGTTGCTTCTACTGTCTCCCGCACGGCGAGCCGCCCATCGCGCCCAAAGAACAGATGCTCTCGTATGAAGAGATCGAGTACGTCTCGGACATCTTCGTTTCGCTCGGCATCGAAAAAATCCGGCTCACCGGCGGCGAGCCGATGATGCGCCGCGACATCGAAACGATCATCGGCAAGCTCGCCGCGCTCAAACCGCGCTTGCACGATCTCGCGCTCACCACGAACGGCTACTTTCTGCCCGGCCGCGCCGCCGCGCTCAAAGAAGCCGGTCTCGACCGCATCACCATCAGCCTCGACTCCTTACGCCCCGAAACGTTTCGCCGCATGACCGGCGTGGACGTGCTGGCGCGCGTGCTCGAAGGCATCGCGGCGGCGCGCGACGCCGGACTCGCGCCCATCAAGATCAACGCCGTCATCGTGCGCGGGCACAACGACGCGGAGGTCGCGGACTTCGCCCGGTTCGCGCGCGAGCACGCCGTCTCGATGCGCTTCATCGAGTTCATGCCTTTGGACTCCGGCCACGAGTGGTCGCGCGACGATGTGGTCTCGGGGCGTGAAATCCGCGCCGCGATTGAGGAGCGTTTCGCGCTCGCGCCGCTGCCCGTGCGTCGCGGCGCGGAGACTTCGGCGCGCTACCGTTTTGCCGACGGCGCGCCCGGAGAGATCGGCATCATCGCGCCCGTCACCGAAGCGTTCTGCGGCGCGTGCTCGCGCATCCGTCTCACCGCCGACGGCCAGATCAGGACGTGTCTCTTCTCCACCGTCGAGCATTCGCTGCGCGACGTGATCCGCCGGAGCGGGGCGACGCGCTCCGAGACCGTCGAGTACATCGAATCGGTCGTCCTGAAAAAAGAGCCGCGCCACTACATCAACGACCCGGATTTTCTCCAGCCCGCGCGCACGATGAGCTTCATCGGCGGCTAACCACAGCCGAGGCACACTGTCATGAGCACCAAAACCGAAGCCACCATCGAAGACCTCTACAAAGTTGACGGCAAGGCGGAACTCGTCAACGGGGAGATCGTCCACATGTCACCAACAGGCAGCCAACCCGGATATGCTGGCGACGAGATTTTCGTGTCGTTGCGTGAATACAGCAAACGCACTAAGACGGGGCGCGCCGTAGGCGACAACAAAGCCTTCCGGGTCGAATTGCCTCATCGAAAATCCTTTAGCCCTGACGCGGCCTTCCACGTCGGCGCAGATACGGGCATGAAATTTTACGAGGGCGCGCCCGTCTTCGCCGTCGAAGTCAGAAGCGAGGGCGACTATGGGGCGCGTGCCGAACGCGAGATGGCGCGAAAGCGCGCCGAATATTTCGCGGCGGGCACGCAGGTCGTGTGGGACGTTGATTTGCTGGACGAAGCGGCGGTGGTGCGGGTTTACTCTGCGGCCGATCCTGAGAAGCCTCGGATTTATCGGCGCGGCGAGACGGCGGAGGCCGAACCGGCCGTGCCGGGTTGGACAATGGCGGTTGACGATCTGTTTGTCGAATGACTCGCGTGTAAGCCATAATTCGCCATTAGTTTTTTTGACAGTCGAGAAAAGTTTTCGGGGGAGCTTCGCCCAAAGAGCGGCGCGGCTGAGAGTCACGAATGTGTGAGACCCCTAGAACCTGATGCGGTTAGTACCGCCGAAGGGAGAAACGCCGGAAGACCGCTTGCGACCCTTTATGTTTCGCAGGCGGTTTTTCTTTTCAGGCCGGAAGCGGCCGGACGGAAGACAATATGAGTACAACTAAAGAACCGACGGAGCGGCTTGAGGGTCGCCGCCAGAGCGGCGAGGTGCAACTGCCGAACTCCGAGCGCATTTACGTCGAGGGCGAGAGCGCGGGTGTGCGCGTCCCCTTTCGCGAAGTCGCGCTGAACGCGACGCGCAACCCCGACGGCACGCTCGAAGAGAACGAGAGCGTGCGCGTCTACGACACGAGCGGCGCGTGGGGCGACCCCGCGATCAAATGCGACGAGCGCGCCGGACTCGCGCCGCTGCGCCGCGAGTGGATCATCGCGCGCGGCGACGTGGAGGAATACGCCGGGCGCGAAGTGAAACCGGAAGACGACGGCTACCTGACGGCGGGCGCGGCCGAATACGCGCAGCAGAAGACGCGCGGGCGGCTCGAATATTTCCCCGGCCTGCGCCGCTCGCCCCTGCGCGCGAAGGCGGGCGCGCGCGTCACGCAGATGCACTACGCGCGGCGCGGCACGGTCACGCCGGAGATGGAGTTCATCGCGCTGCGCGAGAACATGGGGCGCGAGATGGCTCTGCACGCCATGCGGGAACACTCGCGCGACGACCGCAGTTCGCTCTTTCATCAACATCGCGGCGACTCTCTCGGCGCGTCGATCCCCGAATTCGTCACGCCGGAGTTCGTGCGCGACGAGGTGGCGCGCGGGCGCGCGATCATCCCGGCCAACGTCAATCATCCCGAATCGGAGCCGATGATCATCGGGCGCAACTTCCTCGTCAAGATCAACGCCAACATCGGCAACTCGGCGGTCGCCTCTTCAATCGAGGAGGAGGTGGAGAAGATGCGCTGGTCTACGAAGTGGGGCGCGGACACGGTGATGGATTTGTCCACGGGCAAAAACATCCACGCCACGCGCGAGTGGATTCTGCGCAACTCGCCCGTGCCCATCGGCACCGTCCCCGTCTATCAGGCGTTAGAAAAAGTCGGAGGCCGTGCGGAAGAATTGACGTGGGAGATTTATCGCGACACGCTCGTCGAACAGGCCGAGCAGGGCGTTGACTACTTCACGATCCACGCGGGCGTGCGCCTGCCCTACATCCCGCTGACGGCGAAGCGCACGACGGGGATCGTCTCGCGCGGCGGTTCGATCATGGCGAAGTGGTGTCTCGCGCACCACGAGGAGAGTTTTCTCTACACGCGCTTTCGCGACATCTGCGAGATCATGGCGGCCTACGACGTGTCGTTCTCTCTGGGCGACGGCCTGCGCCCCGGCTGCATCGCCGACGCCAACGACGAGGCGCAGTTCGCCGAACTGGAGACGCTCGGCGAACTCACGCGGATCGCGTGGGAGTACGACTGCCAGACGATGATCGAGGGGCCGGGACACGTGCCCATGCACCTCATCAAAGAGAACATGGACAAGCAGCTTGAGACTTGCGGCGAAGCCCCTTTCTACACTTTGGGGCCGCTCACGACCGACATCGCGCCCGGCTACGACCACATCACCTCGGCCATCGGCGCGGCGATGATCGGCTGGTACGGGACGGCCATGCTCTGCTACGTCACGCCGAAAGAGCACCTCGGCCTGCCTGATAAGAAGGACGTGAAAGAGGGCGTCATCGCCTACAAGATCGCGGCGCACGCGGCCGATCTGGCGAAGGGTCATCCCGGCGCGCAGTTGCGCGACAACGCTCTGTCGAAAGCGCGCTTCGAGTTTCGCTGGGAGGATCAGTTCAACCTCTCGCTCGACCCCGAAGTGGCGCGCGAGTATCACGACGAGACGCTGCCGCAGGAGGGGGCAAAACTCGCGCACTTCTGCTCGATGTGCGGCCCACACTTCTGCTCGATGAAGATCACGCAGGAGGTGCGCGACTTCGCGGCGCGGAAGGAACTAGAAGAGTCGGACGCGCTCGCGGCCGGGATGCGCGAGAAGGCGGCGGAATTCGTTTCGACGGGCGCGGAGATTTATCAGGGCACACTGCCGGAGGGCACGACGCGCGAACACTGAGTATCGTCGAAAAGATCGGTACTGAACGACGAACGGGCGACGGAATAATTTCCGTCGCCCGTTCATGTTTCGCCCGCGCGTCGGCGGCGCGTGTGAGCTAGGGTTTCGTCGTCTCCGCTGTTTGCTGTGGCTGCGCGGTCTTCTTGCGCTGGCGATATTCGTCGAAGTCCATCCAGACGCGCTGCACCATCTGCGGGGTCAGGATTTTCTTCGCCGGGACGGTCGGGTTCTCTTCGGAGAAGACGTTGAGCGCGAGTTGCTTGCACTTGCCCGGCTCGAACGGATCGACCGGGAAGGTGTAGATGCCCGCGTAGGTGAAGCGGTTTTTGATCTTGTAGTAGCTCTGCATCGGGACGACGAGTTCGCTCTTGCCGCGCTGGATGGGCGTGACGACCGCGCCGTCGCACACGAGCGACATCTCGTAGAAGTCCGCTTTGAACTTCATGTCGGGCGGCGTCATCATCCCTGCGCCGGCCATCAAGACCGCGCCGAGCAGCAGCGACTTGCCCGTCATCTTCATCTCGGGAATCGCGAGTATCTGGACGACCGGCTTCAACTCGCCCGCGTACTCCGCCCAGTTGCGCAGGTTGCGATACTTGTCCATCGTCCCTTGCGCGCCCGCGCCCTTGTTGCGCTTCTCGCGCTCGCGCACGGCTTCGAGCCGATCCTTCTCCGAGAGATAAAACTTGTAGACGGGCGTGAGCATCATCACGTCGTAATCGCCGAGTTCGGCCTTGTAGGGTTTCTGCTCGAACTTCTTCACGTCGAGCCGCGTCTTGATGGCGTCGAGCGGGAAGGCGTCTTCGGGCACGGTGGGCATCAGATCGGCTGAGGGCAGGTCTTTGGCCTGCGCGCTCTCTTTCGCCTTGGCGAGAAGTTGCGCCGCCTCTTCGATGCGGACGATGCCGGAGACGCCGGGGCCGAAGCCCGCGTTCTCGCCGAAGGTCGTGAGGCCGATGACTTCGCCGAGCGAGTTGAACAAGGGGCCGCCGGAGTTGCCGGGGTTGATGTTCACGTCCGAGATGATGGCGCGCCGCTCGACCTTGCTGACGATGCCGGAGGTGAGAATCTTCTCCTGCGAGAGCGGGCTACCGATGGCGAAGACGCGCTCGCCTTCGATGACCGCAGGCTCGTCCGCTTTCACTTCGGCGATCTTCAGAGTCTTACACGAAGCGCACGGGGCGAGGTTTGCCCAGAGCACGGCCACGTCGCGGTCGCGATCCTCCGCGACGAGCACGGCGCGCACCTTGTGCGTGCGGTCGAACTGCACGCGCAACTCTTTGGAGTTGCTGACGACGTGCTGGTTGGTCAGAATCAACCCGCGCTCGTCAACGATGAAGCCCGTGCCGTGGCCGAGTTCGCCCTCGACCGTGACGACGCCGTCGCGCAGTTGTTTGAAGAGTTCCGCCTCCTCCGTCACGCGGCGGCGACCCGTCGCGGCGGCGGGCGCGACGGTCAACACGGTCACGGTCGCGTTATCGTTGCTCAACTCGACCGAGGCGTCCTGCCCTTCCGCGATCTGGAATTTGGTCGCCCACTGGTAACTCTTCCCGTCAAACTCGACGGGCTTCCGCGCGCTGAGTTGGTAACTGCCGGGGGCGAGCGCGAGCGTGGCCGCGCCGTCGAAAGAGGTGGTCAGTTCCTGCGCGGGCGCTGACGCGTCGGGCGCGCCGTCCGCGCCGAGTTTCTGTACGAGCAAGACCTGCTTCGGCACGGGCTTAACGTTGAGGTCACGATCCACGAGCGCAACCTTCACCGAAACTTTCGCCGCGCTTTGCGCAAAGACTGCGGCGGCGAGCAACAGGCACACCAAAGCGGCGCGACAGGATTTAGCGAGGTACAACATAGAGAACTCCTTGAATGTGGTCAGGTTGTTAGGTTGAACTGTCCAGCCCGGCGGGAGCGAAAGTTGGGAACGGCCGGGCGTTAGCCCTTGGAATTACCGTGTGAAGGAATTGCTTCGGACGGGTCGGGGGATTTCCCACTCACGGGGATCGGGAAAATAGCACGCATCGGCTCTCGCTCACAAGCCCCCGGCAGGTTCGCGCGTCAACGGAGTTTCTCGTCATGCGTATCCTTGTCTACAAAGCCATCATCGAACGTAAAAAGAGCCGGAGGCCGGTCTCGCGTTCGCGCGAGACCGGCCTCCGGCCTTAACTCTCCGGCAGTCGCCGCTTCGCCTACTTGTCCTTATCCTTGTCCTTCGGCTTATCCAGACGGACGTAGGCTTCGCCGCGCGGCGTCAGTTCGGCCTTGCGCGCGACCGCTTCAAGGAAGGAAGCGAGCACCTCTTTGTTATCCACCTTGAAGCTCGTGACGCCATGCACCTGCGTATCGGGATCGCTGAACTGCATGGTCAGGTAGCGATACTTTTTCCTGATGAACCTCGCGGGCAAGGCGAAGATGGAGGGCACGTTGCTGATGACGGTGGCGGCCGTCGGGCGGCGCGATTGCGTATCGGCGTAGGCGGCGGCGATTGCCTTGTAAGGGATCGAGATGTATTCCTTCTGCGCCTTGTCGCGGAAGACGAGGCGGCTGCTCTCGTCGTCGAAATTGAGCGTGCCGGTCTGCTTTTTGTTATACCCGAAGATGCCGCCCTCGTATTTGACCTTCATGCTCTGCGGCGCGGGCGCGGTTGTCGTAGCGGAGGGCGCGGGCTTCTTCGCGTCCGACGGGTCGCCGACGCTGCGCGAGCGTTGCCCGAAAGCGCCGCCCGCCAGTGAAGTCAACAACAGCAAGGCCGTGATAGACAACGTTTGATATTTTATTTTCATATGAGGTGTTTTCCTTCTCCGCGAAATTTCTTTCTCTTGTGTGATCTCTTTAGAGACGCATGCCGCCGAGCGTGCGTTGCCAGGAGAGTGATCTTTTGAGCACGCAAAAACGCTGTCGTTCCTCGGGCGTGCAGACGGTTTCGAGTTGTTCGAGGATGGCTTCGATGAGCGGCACGGCGAACGCCCCGGCGTGCGCCACGATCTGCGAATAGTAGTGCAAGCCGATGCGCCCTTCGCCGTCGCGATGAAACTCTCCGACCTGCGCCTCGTCCAAACGGTACACGTCCTGCCCGACCGGAATCACGCGGCGCGGCACGCCCATGCGCCGCTCGTCGCCCGCGCGCCAGCCGAGCAGGAGAATACCGGCGAGCACGCCCTGCTCGTTCAAATAGTCGGGGCTCAGGACGGCGAGGTCGGCGGCGGGCGACAGGCGCGGCCCGAACTGCCCGTACTCCGGGTTGACCAACTGCGTGTCGTAGACGACGCCGACGACTTCAAAATTATCCGCGACCGGCAGCGACACGAATTGCGCGAAGCCGTAATCCTCCGCCCCCGGCGGGGCGTCCGCGTCGAGGCGATCAATCACGCGCCCGATGTAATCGACGTGCGAATTCGATTTGACGATTTTAGCGATCTTGATCATTTGAAAATTTGACGGTTGCCGTCGATCAGTTGTTCAAGTCAATCTTTAGAAGCTCGCGTGATAGTCGCATACAACCGGCGACTGACGACGGACGTTTTAGAGGAGTCGAAAAAGTAAGACCTGCGCGCCCGCGATCAGGAGGCCGAAGACGATGCAGGAGGCCGAGAGCCGCGCGCCGCCCCCGCGCGGCCTGAAGCACGCCTCGAAGAGTCCGAAGCCGCCGGCGAACACGGCGAACGGGCAGAACAGGATGCCGATAAAAGGCACGAGCGCCGAGAAGACGAGGACGAGCGCGACGGCCGCCGAGGAGTTGCCCTCGTTGTCGAACAGACGCACCCCCGCGTCATGCACCGGAAGGCCGACTCGCGCCGCTTCAAACAACACCAGCGGGCGGTTGCGCTGTTGATGATAAGACGCGAGGAGCGAATCGGCCGGGGCGTAGGTGCGCTCGCGCAAACCACGCCCGCACGTCACGCAGAAGTGCGCGTCGGCGCGCCGCGCCGCCGTGCCGCACGCGGGGCAATTCAAGGCCGTCAACTCACGCCCGCCCGGCTTCCGTTGCGTCTCTTCGTTCGTGCGGTTCATAGAATCTCGTAACGTCATCAAATCAGAACGATCTAGCGGCGGCGCGCCTTGCTGACGGGTTTACGGGAAACTTGAAAGCCCAGATTCTGTTCGGCGGCAAACTCCTGCATCGCGCGCAAAAACTGTTCGCGGTCGTGCCCGGTGATAACGGCCGCCGCGTCCGCCGTCTCCAACGCGTAAGGATACCCGTTGCCCACGACACACTCGGCGCGCACGGTGTCGACAACCTCGTCCAGCAGCCCTTCTGCGTAAACCCACGTGGGGATGTCGAGGCGTGCGGGCGCGCCCTCGCCCGTAGTCTGTAAATAGACGAAGCCGACGAGCGGGTTGCCCTGCGCGTCCTCGAAGTCCGGCGTCAGCCCCTCGCGCACGCATTCGCAGAAGATCGTGCGGTCGCCCCACGCGGCGAAGAGCGGCGCGGCGAAGGCGTCGTTTGTGGGCGAGAGCAAGCGTGCGTCGAAGACGGTCGCGGCCGGGGGGGCGTCGTGCGAGAACAGGTCGAGCAGCCGCACGATGTCGCGCGCGTAAGATTGATCTATGTAGCCGACGAGCGGCACCTCAGTCTCGCGCGAGAGTTCGACGGCCTCCGCAATTGCTTTGACATAGCCGCGCGAAAAGTCCTCGGGGACGGCCTGAGTGCGTGTGCGCGTCGTCGAGAGCAGGAGCGTGCCGTCGAAGAGGGCGACGGGCGTGCGCTCGCCGCGTGCGCGCCAGCCGCGTCGCCGTTCGAGAAACTCCGAGAGCGCGGCGAGTTCCAACTCGAAGCGGCGCAGGCCGACGAGGTCTGCGGCGGTCGCCGCTCCGCCCTCCGCCTGCAACAACTCTTCCGGCGTGATGAGCGCGAACCTCGACTCCTTGCGGTAATTGTCCTGCCCGTCGGCGGTGTGCGGGTTCTCGAACCAAGCGGCCTGCACCGCCGCGACCGGGAGACTGATTTCGCGCCCCGGCAAAATCTGGCTGCCGTCCGCCGCGCACGTCACGCGCCCCCGCAACACCTCCAAAGCCCAACGCCGCGCCTCTTCGTGCGAGTGCCAACGCTCGCCGAACGGGACGACGAACGCGCCCGCGCTATCTAATTCGCCGGTGGGCAGCGCGCCCGCCGCGCGCGCCGCACCCGCCGCAATCCGGCTCGCCGCCGCGTCCCTGATCTCCGCGGACGTGCGCCCGCCCAGTTCGAGCAGACGCCGCGCGTAAGTTCCAACCGCCGCGCCCCACGCCGCCTCGAAGCGCACAAACTCCTCGCGCCGCTCCCTCAACTCGGCATTCAAATGTGGGCGGTACAACATGACTGGGAAGGGATGAGGGATGAGGGATGAGGGATGAAAAGAAAGCCATTCAAGATTGAGTGCTTTCTTTTCATCCCTCATCCCTCATCCCTCATCCCTTAATTTCATCCTCTTTGCGCGCGCAGAAGTTGTTCGGTGGCGGGCGCGTAGCGCGTGGTCTTGAGCCGTCCGTCGATGAAGGTGTAGGTGATGCCGTCCTTCTGGTTGTAGAAGACGGTCATGGCGCCTTTTTCTTCGCGCGTGAAACTGCTCTTGTTCGCCAGACCGAGCGACTCCGGCGTGTCGGAAGAATTCCCGTGCCTGAGGACGATCAGCAGCACCGTGCCTTCGACGTGCGGCGCGAGTTTTTTCGTCTGGATGAATTTCGCGTCCACGAACGTGACCGTCACCAGCCCGCCCGCGACTTTGAAGTTGAGCGAATTGGTCGCGCTCATTTCCTGTTGGATGGGTTGGCCGAGTTCGCGTTCCACGTCCACGCGGCGCGACTTCAAAGGCTCAAGGCCGTGCCACTCCGCCGCGCGCGCGTCTGCGCCCCCCGCGAGCAGGCAAGCGACGACGGCGACGATTGTTAACCCGCGTGACATAACGATCCGGCGAAAGCGAGAAGTGTCTGGTTTGTTCATGGCTGGATGCTACCGCTTGCCTGCGTAGGTTTCAAGTTTCAAGTTTCAGGTTTCAAGTTTAAAAGCCTCAAACCTCAGTCCTGAAACTTGAAACTTGAAACCTGAAACCTTTATTTGGCGAACGGTTGGACGCGTTCGATTGACTGCCTGAAGTCTTCGTCGTCGGGGAGAAGCTCCGCGCCTTTCTGGTAGGCGGAGAGGGCTTTGGCGTATTGCTTGGAGACTTCGTAGGCGTAACCGAGTTCGCGGTAGATGTTCGGGTCGTCGGCCGTCTTGGCGGCGGCGCGCTCGAAGGTGGCGATGGCTTTGGGCATGTTCTTGGCGCGCGAGTAGGCGACGCCGAGCAGGTAGAGCGTCGATCCTTGCGCGTTCGGGTTCGTGCCCGCGCGTTCGAGCACCGTGACGGCGCGTGCGAACTGCTTCGCGCCGATCAGGGCCTGGCCGCTCAACGCCGCCGCCGGTTCGTCGTTCCGCACGCGCAGGAGCGCGTCGCTCGAACGCACGGCGTTCAGGTAGTCGGCGTCGGCCTTCGCGGGCGTGTTCGCGGCGGCGGCGGCGCGGCGCAGGTAAGCGTAAGTCAAAAGCGTCCACGCTTCGCTGAAACGCGGGTCGGCGAGCGTGGCGCGGTTGAGCGCGGCGATGGCGGCGTCGGTCTGATTGCGCTCGTAACTGATGCGGCCGAGATAAAAGAGCGAGGCGGAATTTTTCGGGTCGGCCTTCACCGCCGCGTTGAACGAACGCTCGGCGTCGGCCTGTTTGCCCGTGCGGTATTCGGCGAGGCCGCGATAATAGAGGAGCGTGGCATCGGGCGCGACGCCCGCGCGCGACGTGGCGACGGCGAGGAGCGGCAGGGCGCGCTCGAACTCGTCGGAGCGGACGAGCGACTGTGCGAGCGCGTCCACGGTCGGCGCGTCTTCCTCTTTCGCGGCGCGTTGGAGGTCGAGCGCGCGCTGCAAGTCGGCCGCGGCTTCTTTAAATTGATTCAAATAAAACTCGGCGAAGCCGGCGATCTTCCACGCCTCGCTGTTCTTCGGGTCGGCGGCGGCGGCGGCGCGCGCCTCTCGCGCCGCCCCCTCATACTGCTTCTGTTGCAGCAAGGAATAGGCGCGCGCCGTGTCGCCGGAAGCGGAAGCGGAAGCGGCGGGCTGTGTCGCAGTCGTCGCCGTGCGCGCCTGCGAAGCGTTGGGCGTCGGGCGCGCCGGGGCGGGCGGCGGTGTGGTGTTGGTCGAGGGGTCAACGCGGCGCGGGCGGGTTGCGCCCGATTGTGCGGCGACCGCGGCGCAGAGTGTCAACAGAAGTGCGACGTGCGCGACGCCCTGCCGGAAAAAAACTTTTCTCATCGGTGTCTCCAAAGTTAGGGACTCAAAATAATTTTTGCACCGGGAAGAGTATGACGATGCGGGGGCGGAGGTTCAAGCCCCGCCGTGTTGTGTGCGATGCGTAAAAGGGGCGCGCGGTTCGCTTTCGCGGCGCGGGCGCGGGGCAATCAAATTTCAATGAGATCAACAAAATTAACACAAGTTATGTCGTCTATAGTACAGACGCGGGGGCGAGTTACGCATTACGCTCTTCAGCTAAAGCCGGAGAAACAATTCAGAGCGACGACTTGGGCAGCAAGGAACACACTCCCCAAGGGGGAAGTGTATTTCCGTCTCTAAATAACGCCGTCCGGTTAAGACAGCGTCGCGCGGGTCGCCTTGCACGTGCTTGGGGGAGTTGACGATGTGCGCAACGGGGCGGCTGGCAAAACGGGGATTCGGAGAGACGGGCGGCAAGCGGCTGCACGCTTGCGGCGTGGTCTGTTAAGTGACAGTTTGAAGGGGATGAAACCTCCGTCCGTGTGGGGGCTTCATCCCTTTATTTTTGTCTCCCTGTTCGCGGTCGCGGGACGGCGGCGGCGCAAACGCTTGCGGCGGACAGGCGGGCGGGAATTAAGCATTTAAACCTTGTGCTCCGCGCGACGCTTTCGGGCGAAAGCCGGTGGAGTCATCTATTTACTGGGGGTGTTGACAATGGCTACGGGAACAAAGAGACAAAGAAATGGCGCGGGACGACAAGGCGGCGGGTCGGGCGGTTCGTCGGCGGGTCGTTCGGGCGGCCGTCAGGGCAGACTCGGGATGACGATTGCGACGGAGAGCGGCATCGAGGGAAAGAACGGGCGTGAACTGGTCGGGTCGAAGAAAAACGGCGAGGAGATGGCGCGCGGTCTGGGATGGTTCAGCATCGGGCTGGGGCTGGCGGAAGTCGTCACGCCGCGCGGCATCGCGAAGATCGTGGGCGTACGCGGCGACAGCAGCAACCGTTTGTTGATTCGTCTGCTCGGCTTGCGCGAGATCGCGCACGGCGTCGCCATCCTCTCGCAGAACGGGCGTTCGGCCGCGACCGTCTGGTCGAGAGTGTTCGGCGACGCGGTAGACCTCGCCTGCCTCGGCGCGGCCTTCGCCTCGCCCGACACGAGCAAGGGACGGCTCGCCTTCGCCACGGCGAACGTGTTGACCGTGACGGCTCTGGACGTGGTCTGCTCGCGGCAACTCAGTCTCAGCAATCCCGCGGGCGACGCGGCGACGAGTAATCGCGTGAACAAGAGCATCGTCATCAACAGTTCGCCCGAAGAGTTGTATCAATTCTGGCGCGACTTCGAGAATTTGCCGCGCTTCATGCACCACCTTGAGTCGGTGAAAGTCTCCGGCGACGGGCGTTCGCACTGGGTGGCGAACGCCCCGGCCGGGACGACCGTCGAGTGGGACGCCGAGATCACGGAGGATCGCCCGAACGAGTTGATCGCGTGGCGTTCGCTCGAAGGCGCGGACGTATATAACCGCGGGTCGGTGCGTTTCGAGCGCGCGCCGGGCGGGCGCGGCACGATTGTTCATGTGGAGATCGACTACGACCCGCCGGGCGGCAAACTGGGCGTGGCCGTGGCGAAACTCTTCGGCGAAGAACCGGAGTTGCAGGTGCATTCAGACCTGCGCCGCTTCAAGCAAGTGATCGAGACGGGCGAGGTCGTCCTGTCGGAAGGCACGATCCACGGCACGGGCGCGACCGAGCAGCGACCGGCTCAACCTGCCGCGAACGGCGACGGGCGTTGAAGGTCTGAAACCAGAGGATGCGAATTGTGCCTGCACCCGGAGAGTGCGGCGTGTGACTTCTCGGAAAGTTAAAAGGGGGAATGAATGAAAGCGACATGTTGGTACGGCAAGCGGGACATGCGGGTCGAGGAAGTGCCCGACCCGAAGATTTTGAACCGGCAGGATGCCATTTTGAAAATAAGTTCGACCGCCATCTGCGGGTCTGATCTGCACTTATACAACGGCTTCATGCCGACGATGGAGAAGGGGGACATCCTCGGCCACGAGTTCATGGGCGAGGTCGTCGAAGTCGGCCCGGACGTGAAGAATTTGAAGATCGGCGACCGCGTCGTCACCGCCTTCCCGATCTCCTGCGGCAAGTGCTTCTTCTGCCAGCGGCAGGACTATAGCCTGTGCGAGAACACGAACCCGAACGCGTGGATGGCCGAGAAGATGTTCGGCCATAGCCCGTGCGGCATCTTCGGCTACTCGCACCTGACGGGCGGCTACGCGGGCGGTCAGGCCGAGTATGCGCGCGTGCCCTTCGCCGACGTGGGCACGATCAAAGTGCCGGACGGGATGCCCGACGAGCAGGTCTTGTTCCTCTCGGACATCTTCCCGACGGGCTACATGGGCGCGGAGATGTGCAACATCCAGAAGGGCGACACCATCGCCGTGTGGGGCTGCGGCCCGGTCGGGCAGTTCGCGATGGCGAGCGCGTATCTCTTGGGCGCGGAGCGCGTCATCGGCATCGACCGCTTCCCCGAACGCCTCGCGATGGCGCGCAACGGCGCGAAGGCCGAAACGATCAACTACGAGGAGCAGAACGTCTACGAGACGCTCATGGAGATGACGGGCGGGCGCGGCCCCGACGGGTGCGTCGATGCCGTCGGCATGGAAGCGCACTCGCACGGCGTCGGCTACCTCTACGACCGCGCCATGCAAAGCGTGATGGGCGAAGCGGACAGACCCATCGCCCTGCGCGAGGCGATCATGTGTTGCCGCAACGGCGGCACGGTCTCGGTCGTCGGCGTCTACGGCGGGTTGATCGACAAGTTCCCGATGGGTTCGGTGATGAACCGTTCGCTGACGATCAAGACCGGCCAGTGTCACGTCCAGCGTTACATGAAACCGCTGCTCAAGCACATCCAGAACGGCGACATCGATCCGTCGTTCGTCATCACGCACCCGATGCGGCTCGAAGACGCGGCCGAAGGTTATAAAATCTTCTCCGATAAGCAAGACGACTGCATCAAGATCGTGCTGAAGCCGGGACACTGATCACAATCCCGCCTCAACCAAAAAAGAGCGGGCGCGTAAACTCGTCTGAGTTTACGCGCCCGCTCTAATTTTCACTCACTTTAAAAGTTGAGCTTCAAGCCGAACTGGAACTGCCGCGGGTCGTAGGCGGCGGTCGGTTGGCTGTAATAGAGGCCGCTGCTGCTGCGCTGGCCGAAAGAGTTCACCACGTTGAAGAACGGATTGGCGGCGGCTTCGTTGAAGCGGTTGAAGAGGTTGAAGCCTTCGGCGATGATGTCGAGCCGCAGGCGTTCGGAGAGACGGACGGCGCGCGCGACGCGCAGGTCGAGCGAGGCGTAGCCGTGCGTGATGCCCGCGTTGCGGCGCAGGTTGCCGGTCGAGAGGAAAGGCGGTACGAAGAGCGTGCCGTCGGCGGCGACGCTCGGCCGGTCGTTGGAGCTTTGCAGGTCGGCGTTGGCGTCCGAGCCGGTGATGATGTTGAAGGGGCGACCCGACGACAACTCAAGGATCGGGGCGATGGTGAAATCGGAGAAGAAGCGGCGCACGCCGCTGTCCGAACCGCGCCAGCTCACGGGCGAGGTGGCGACGCCGCTGAAGACGAAGCGATGCCGTTGATCGAAGAGCGAATCGGAACGCTCGGCGCGGAAGTTGCGGTTGTCCTGCGGCTTGAGCAGGGTTTGCAAATCCGAAGAATCGTCTATCGAATGCGACCAGGTGTAGGAGGCGAGAAATTGGAAGTTGTTCGAGAAGCGTCGTTTGGCTTCCAGCGTCATCGCGTTGTAGTTGGAGTTGCCGTCGGAGACCTGCGCGCTCACGTCGCCGAAGGGCGAGATGAGGCCGGGCGTGCGGACTGACCCGGCAAGGGCCGCGTTGAAGATGGCGGGCGTGACCGCGCCGCCCGTGACCGACGCGACGAAGAAGTAGTTGGGCGCGTTAGGCCGGAAGAAGTTGGCCGCGAGCGGGCTGACGATGGTCTGACCCGAAACGTTGTTGACGGCGACGAGGCCGGGGACGCGCACCGTGAAGAGCGCGTTCGAGGCCGTCGGGATGGGGAACAGCACGGCCTCGCCGAAGCTCGACGGCGCGCGGCCGTTGGCGAGACACGCGGCGCGCGCCGCGCCGAGCGCCTCGGGGCAAATGACCGGATTGCCGACGGCGAAGCGGCGGAAGTTTTCGACCAGCAGTTCGGTTTGCGGCGCGTTCACGTCGCGCGGGTGCGGCAGGTGGTGCGCGCCGACGAAGATGTAGCTGGCGGAGACGGAAGTGTTCGGCGTCAGCTGGCGTTCGAGCGTGATGTTGGCCTGATTGGCATAGGCGTACTGGAAGTCCTGCTCGACGGCCAGCGTGAAGGGCAGGATGGGGCCAAAGCCGGGGAACGTCTGGTCGTTGAAACGCAGTTGTCCGGGCAAGTACTGGGAAGAAGCGGCCACGCCCCCTGTGGTCAGACCAGGGGGGCACAGTGCCGACGTGGTTGCGGGCGAACAGACCGTGCCCTGAAAGATTTGGAGCAGGTTGAGCGTCGCGCGCGGGTCGGGGCTGCCGGGCAGGACGGTGGTGAACTGCTGTTGCTGCGCGGCGTCGGCGATGTCGGAGTTGAAGGCGATGGCGAGCAGCGGGTGGTCGTAGAAGAGGCCGTAGGCGGCGCGGAACACCGTCTTGCCGTCGTTCGTCAAGTCCCACGCGAGGCCGACGCGCGGCGCGAAGTTGTTCGTGTCGCGCGGGAATCCCTGCTGGACGCCGAGCACGTTCTGCGCCGCGTTCAGGTCTTCAGCCGAGAGGCTGATGCGACTCAAGGGATCGGTGAAGCCGATGGTCGGGATGGTCTCGGTCAGTTCCACGTCGTAGCGCAGCCCGTAGTTGAGCGTCAGGTTGGGTCTGACCTTCCACGAATCCTGCGCGTAGAAGGCGAGCGGCTTGTTCTTCAAGGTGCTGTTCGGATTGCCGAAGCCCTGAATAAAGACGCCGGGGATGCCCGCGCCGTAAGCCTGCACGGGCGTGAGCGCGGGCGCGCTCGCGGGCAGGCCGGGGATGAAACCGGCGGCGAGCGTGCCGCCAGAGACTTCACCGAAATTGAAGAGGCCGGGGAAGTTCAACTCGAAGATGGCTTCCACGTCGATGAAGTTGATGTCCGCGCCGAACTTGAAATTGTGGTTGCCGGGCAGCCAGTTGATGTTGTCGGTGAACTGGAAGCGTTTCTCGGTGCGGTCAACGGGTGAGAAGGGGTTCGAGCCGATGAAGGCCGCGCCGGAAATCTGGATCGCCGCGCCGGGGACTTGCGAGTCGAACTTGGCCTTGCGGCGTCCGAAGTTGAAGCGCGCTTCGTTGACGACGCGGCTGGAAAGCGTCGAGGTCAGCGAGGTGACGAAAGACGTGTCCCTGATCTCCTGTATGCCGGTGCGCGAGAAGTCATTTTGTCCCAAGACCTGATTTTGCGACTCGTCCTGAATGCCGGTCAGGTCGCTCGGGTTGAAGCCGAAGCGCATCGTCAGTTGGTTCGATTGATTAATCTGATGGTCGCCGCGCACGGAGAAGAAGCTCGTGGCCTCGGAGATCGGGAAGATGCGCGCGAGGCTGTTGAGCGGGCGGAAGCCGATGGGCTGACCGGCCTCGTTGACCGTCGTGAAGCCGGGCGTGACGCCGTTGTTGGCGGCCGTCGGGACGGGCGCGCCGGAGATAAAGAAGCGCCCGCCGATGGTCTGACCCGCAGGGATCGCGCCGCCGATGCTTCTCAAACTGCTCGCGCCGTTGAGGCCGATCTGACCGCCGGAAGAAGCGAAGGTGGCATAGGTCAGGGCCGCACCGATCAGCCCGGCGTTGCCGGTCGCCGCGCCCGTGTTGAGTTGAGTGGTGATGAAGGCGGCTTGCTGCGGCGTCAGGTTCGTAAAGGTGTTCGGCAGCGGCACGAACGGGAAGGACGTGCCGGGGCCGACCGACAGGCTCGAAGTCATGTTGCCCACGACATCGGAACTGAAGAAGGCCGACTCCTGCCGCCGGCGTTGCTCGAAGGCGGCGAAGAAGAAGGTGCGGTCGCGTTTGATGGGGCCGCCGAGCGTCGCGCCGTACTGCGCGCGGGTGAAGGGCGGGTCTTCGACGGGCGCGAAGGCGTTGCGCGCCTGAAAGCTCTTGTGACGGAGGAAGCCGAAGACGTTGCCGCGAAAATCGTTCGAGCCGCTCTTGGTGACGACGTTGACGATGCCGCCCGTGGCGCGTCCGAACTCAGGCGCGTAAGAGTTGGTCGCCACCTGAAATTCCTGCACGGCCTCTTGCGAGACGGTCGAGCGGGATGCGTTGATGGAGTTGTCGGTGTTGTCCGCGCCGTCAACCTGTACGAGCGTGGAGCGTCCGCGCTGGCCGCCGACGTTGAGGCCGGATGACGGGGCGGGGCCGATGGGACGGTCGTTGCCGCGATTGACGGTCGAGATCGTCGTGGCGATGCCCAGGTAGTCGCGCTGGTTGACGGGGAGATTCTCGATGCGCGTCGATTCGATGGTGTTGGTGACGGCCGTGCGCGACGTTTCCACGATCTCCGTGGTCGCGCCCGTGATGGTCACGGTCTCGCTGACTTGCCCGGCGGCGAGCGGCACGTCGAGGTCTGCGCGCTGCCCGACCGTGAGTACGATGGAGGGAATGTTGGCGCGCGAGAAGTTCGCCGCTTCCACCGTCACCTCATACTCGCCCGGCGGCAAGTTGGTGATCTGGTAAAAGCCCTCGTCGTTGCTCTGCGCGTCGCGCGTCAGGTTGGTCGCCTTGTTGCGCGCGGTGACGGTCGCGTTCACGACGACCGCGCCCGTCGCATCGCGCACGAAGCCTTGCAGGTCGGAGGCGTTGGATTGCGCCTGCGCGAAGGCCGCGCCCGCGCCCGTGAGCGCAAACAGGCAGACGAAGACGAAGCGGATGGCGGTCGGGCACAGCCGCACGGGGAATGCACGCATGTTTATATTCTCCTCAAACGTAAATTATAGCTTCAGTTGATGGCAGCGGGAGACGCAGATCATGCGCCGTCGGATGATGGGCGCAAGGGGTTCGACGACAGGCAAGAGCCGGGTCGGCAGGAACTTCGTCGAAGCGAAGTGCCCGCGAGGCTTACGCCGTGAGCGAAACCATATACCGCGCCGACTTTGTACCCCAAAACACTGGCGCGTGGCAAGAGTTAATCGCTTACGCCCGCCGCCCCGCCGGGTGTGCCCGCGCCCACCGCCGGACGCGCCTTCACCAAGCTCAGCCCCGCCTGCGACGTGCAATCCGAAGCCCTCGTCCGGTTCGCCGTCGATCCCATGCTCGACGCCCTGCGCCCCGGCCCCCGCTTCGCCCGCATCATGGCGCGCATCGGCCTGGACTTCTAAGAAGGTGTTTGGAAAGTCCCGGCAGGGACGATTGCTAATAGCCCGGCACTTTAGTGCCGGGAATCAGTTGAAGAATAATGTGTGAGTCCCGTAGGGACGATTGAATAACGATGAACATTCAATCGTCCCTACGGGACTCTATGTAAAAGAGACGTTGACGATCCCGGCGATAAATCGCCGGGCTATTATCAATTGTCCCTCCGGGACAACAACGGGTTTATTTTTCAAGCAGCTTCTAAGCAACAACTCGCAACACGGTAATAATTGCGACGCACTCTTACTCGTCTTTTAACTTCCAGCTTTAGCCTTCACGGTCTACTTATTGTCAGCTTGCAAATCACGAATCAATCTATCAAACGCTTTCTGATATGAGTCGTGATCTTTCCAACATACGAAGTCTCCGATGTGGCGGTTGCGCCGCACGTCGGCAGGCCAGCCCACCTTCAACTCGTTTACGGCATCATCCAAACGCACGGGAAAGAGCATGGTCTTATTCTGCTCTCGTTCACGCTCCAACGCGGTTTCTACCTCTTTTTCAACCCACTGGCTTGAGACGGAGTTTTCAGAAAGCACCAGTAGCAGCTTGTCATAAACTCTAATTGACTCGTCTATGCGGTTGCGAAACTTGTCTCCGATCTTCAAATCTTCGGGGGCGAACCAGCAACGCACCCCTTTACTTTGCAGATCGGCATAAAGTCTGTTTGCGAAGTCCTGGTCTTTGCTCGAATAGCTGATGAAGCACGAGTAGAACTGGATGGGGTGCGCGACCAGTGAGCGCATGTAAGTGATAAATTCGTCTGGCACGCCGCAGCCATGCAGGAACAGTTCGGGGATATTGCCCTGTGATTTATAGATGGTATCAATGCCGATGGTTGAGGGGAAAACATGCCTGACGGTTTCAAGTCCTTTAGCTTCGCTAAGGTCAATTCTTGCTAACGTAGTAAAGCCCATTATGCTGTAGGTGAAATCCGCGCCATTCACAATTGAATAGCTGAGATTTGCGTTGATGAGTCTTGCGTCGCTGAGGTCTGCGCCACGGAGGTCTGTGGTGCTGAGGCTTGCGTTGTTGAGGTCTGCGCCACTGAGGTTTGCGTTGCGGAGGTTTGCGTTAATGAGTCTTGCGTCGCTGAGGTCTGCGCCACTGAGGTCTGAGCCGCTGAGGTCTGCGTTGCGGAGGTCTGCGTTGCGGAGGTCTGCGCTGCGGAAGTTTGCCCTGCAGAGGTCTGCCTTGTGGAGGCTTGCGTCGATGAGCTTTGCGTCGCTGAGGTTTGCGTTGATGAGTCTTGCGTGGCTGAGGTCTGCGTCGCTGAGGTCTGCGTTGCGGAGGTTTGCGTGGCGGAGGTTCGCGGCGCGGAGGTTTGGCTGAACATCTTCGTGCTTACTTCTCCACTTATTCCACACCTTCGCCCCTTGCTTCAATATCTTAAGATGTTCGGGATCAGCCATTAGTGTAGTTCCGGTGAGGGGGTGAGATGCTCGCTACTTCTTACGCGCCTTTGAACCCGTCGCAGCTTTCGCCTTTGGCGGTCTGCCTACTTTTCGATCTTCCACTAACTTTAAATCTTCCTCATTGATGACATACGTTCGCCCGAATTGCTGTGCGGGGAGACGCTGTGAACTAATAAGTTCCTGTACACGTCTCACGCTAATGCCTAATCTCTCCGCGGCTTGCGCTGTCGTTATCAATCCCATGTCGTTATTTTTTACACACGAAGAAACTATTCGTCAATGCGCGACCTTTTTTGTTGACTAACTACGCGCACGAGCGTATAGTTTCCCTCGCCAACGAGTAAGAGTTAACAGGCGAGGACTTACCAAGACAGCGAATCTCGATAAGTCCTCTACACCAGTACCACTGCTTAAGGAGCTACTGATGCGAAAAGATGATAGCACGCGCACGCCTCCCGTTCGTCAACGACCAGAACCGAGTTTCGATGAACCCATCCGGCGTTGGGCTAACCTGCCCATCACGCAAGACAGGGCAAGAGAGTTGGTTGACTTGATCACGAGGCGAGAGGACAGTGAGAGTCTGGATGCCTTGATAGAGTTGATCTGCGGGCTGATGCCCTACACGCCATCCGATGACAAGTATGTCTTGGATGAAAGGTTTCTGGCGGGACAAGCCGCGTTGTGGCACGCCTTCTCGGATACACATCGGGCGGGGAATGAACTCGGCGCGTATGTTGTCGGGTTGAAGTGCGCGGAGTGGGAATAGCGTGGGGCTTCATCAGGCGGGACGCGTCGCACGCGCCAAAGCGCGCCGCAGGCGTTCGCTCGTCGCCAGCGCGGCGATACCGGCTTCCGTCGCCAACCGTGGCGCGAAAGCCGCGCGCCTCAGCCACGAGCAGACGCGCAAGCGCGCCGCGAATCTCTCTCGATAACGCGCGCGGTAATCCGTCGCCAGCGGCGCGAACCGCACGCCCGCGCGACGCAAGTCCGGCAGAGCGCGCGCGACGCAGGCAGCCGCCAGTTCGCCGCTCTCCAAAGCCATCAACATGCCGCTCCCCGTGAACGGGTCTATGAAGGAGGCCGCGTCGCCCACCGTCAACAACCCTTCGCACGGAACTAACTCGCGCCGCCCGAAACTCTCCAACGCCACCGCCAGCCATTCGGAACCGACACGCGCCCCGCGCAAAGTCTCCGCCGCGCGCGTGTTCGACATCACGATCTCGCGCATCACGCGCTCCGCGTCGCTCGCACGCGCCCGCACGTCTCTCGCCGCCGCGATGAAACAGAGATTACTGAGATTATTTTCCACCTGACTCAGACCGCCGTAGCCGCCCCGGTAAAAATAGATTTCGCAGACGCCCCCACCGCCCCCCGCATTTTCCAGATGCGCCTTGAATGCCACGAGCGGTATCCGCTTCGGCGTCGCCCCGGCATGCGCCTTCGCCCCGTCCGACGCGTTCGCCCTATTCGCCCCGTCCCCTTTCGCCGCTCCCTCGACGCGCCTCGCCAGAGAGCGCGCGCGCCCCGTCGCGTCAATCGTGAGCGCGGCGCGCAGTTCCGACTCCACCCCCCCCCGCTCGACACGCACGCCGCACACGCGCCGCCCCTCGCCCGCGAACAACAACCCGGTGACCTGCGCCTCTTCCGACACCTCCACGCCCACCGCCCGTGCGCGCAGCATCAACCTTTGATCCATCTCGGCGCGACTCAAACCGAGCGCGCCCGCTTCCGCGCCGCCCGCCGTCGTCTCCTCCGCGCCGAACCACGCGCTCGGCACGCCCACGCGCCGCCCGCTTTGCGAGAAAAAGATCGTCTCGCCCAGACGCGCCCCGCCCGCCGCGCGCATCTCCTCTAACACGCCGAGCCGCGCGAAATGCGCGAGACACTCCGGCGAGATAAATTCCCCGCACAACTTCGCGCGCGGAAACCGCTCCCGTTCCACCAACGCCACGCGCGCACCGCGCGTCGCCAGATGTACGGACGCGCTCGCGCCCGCCGGCCCTCCACCCACAACGATCACGTCATAGTCTTTTGCGCCGCCCGCGCCCATCTTCAACGCGCCTCCTTCCGGCCCGCGCTCAACACCAGACGGAAAGGAAAACGGCGGCGCACGTCGATCTGCTCAAGCTGCGCGCGTTCTGCGAGTCGCCGCAGTTCGGCGGCACGAAAGCTGCGCCGGATGGAGAGCGCGCCGTCTTCGCGGATGAGACGATTGTGCAGGAAGAGTCGGCCGACGGTCGTGTAGAGGAAATAAGCAAGGGCGTGACGATGCAAGTCTATGACGAACAGGCGACGCCGCGCGACGCGTTTGAACTCGCGCAAAATCTCGACCACGGCTTCGTCCCGAAAATGATGTGTGAAGAGCGAGCAGATGACGTAATCGAAAGCATCGTCGGCGAACGGCAAATGAAACGCGTCGCCGCCCACCGCGCCGATCTCCGCGAAGTCGCGCGACTCTTCCAGAATCGCCCGCGCCGAACGCGCGTTCAACTCAAGCCCCACGAGCCGCGCCGCGCGCCACCCGCGCCCGCGCGCCTCACGCGCCGCCACGCGCAACAACTCGCCCGACCCCGCGCCCACATCGAGCAGCGAAAACTCACGCAACCCCGCCCCCTCGATCTCCGGCACGAGCGAAGCCCTGAGCGCGCCCGCGTCGCCCAGCCACTTGTTGATGCGCCTGAGTTCGACCAGACACCCCTCGTACTCCGCGGGCGTGTAGTCGCCCTTGTCCAGATGCTCCAGTTCATAACTGCGCTCACGAAAACGATGAAACATGATTAATACATCACTTCATGGACAGAGTTTCTAACGCAGGTAAATGGCATGGGGTGTGGCATCGCGTCTCGCACTGTGTTGACACTTTAACCGCTCATCAAACTCGTCAGCTAAAGCTGGACGGGAATCATTAGAAATTTGGGTTTGAGCCATTTATAGGTCACGTCGAGATAGCCAAGCGTCCGCATAAACTTTCTCAGCATCACCTCTGCCTCCGCACGATCAATGTATGGCCGCGATGTATAAATCGTAGGCGTGTACTTGTCAGACGATTTGGCATCAACAAAGTAGTCGCCGCCGTTCGCGAAAAACGTTAAGACGTTCTCAGCGATTTCAATCTCTCTGGCATAGTCCGAAGCCGCTTCCTTGGCTTGTTGCTCCCGAGCCGAACGCAAGTCGCCTTCCAACGCCACTTTTGAAACCAGAGTCGGGGCGAAACGATATTTTTTACGTCCCGGTTTTGCGGTGAAGCTCAACCAAACGTCAGACCACGGCTGTCTGGCAAACTTGTGCCGCGCGATAGGATCGTAGCAACGGATGATGACATGCTTCGGCATATTGAGGAGTCGGGGCGATCCGGTTTTATATTTTTTCCACGACGAGCGCGCTGTTCTTCGAGCCGAAGCCGATGCAGTTGCAGAGGGCGACGCGCACGCGCGCCTCGCGGGCGACGTTCGGGACGTAGTCGAGGTCGCAGGCGGGGTCGGGTTCGTCGAGATTGATGGTGGGCGGGATCGCGCCCCTGTGCATGGCGCAGAGCGCGGCGGCGAGACCGGCCGCGCCCGACGCGCCTTGCGGGTGGCCGATCTGCGATTTCGTCGCGGACATCGCGATGCCGCGCGCGTCCCCGCCGAAGGCGAGTTTGAGGGCTTGCGTCTCGATGCGGTCGTTGAGCAAAGTCGAGGTGCCGTGGAGGTTGACGTAATCGACTTCCGACGGCGCGTGCCCGGCATCGGCGAGCGCGAGACGCATGGCGCGCGCGGGTTCTTCGCCCGTGTCTTCGAGCCGGACGCGATGATAGGCGTCACACGTCGCGCCGTAGCCCGTGACTTCGGCGTAGATGTTTGCGCCGCGCGAGTGCGCGCGTTCGTAGTCTTCGAGGACGTAAATCCACGCGCCTTCGCCGAGCACGATGCCGGAACGGTCGCGGGAGAACGGGCGCGAAGCGCGTCCCGGCGCGTCGTTCCAATCCTTCGTCAGCACGGTCATCAAGTTGAAGCCCGCGAGGATGCCCGGCGCGATGGGCGCGTCCACGCCGCCGGCGAGCATCGCGTCCTGCCGGCCGAGCGCGATGTGTTGGGCGGCGTAGGCGATGGCGTCGGTCGAACTGGTGCAGCCGGTCGAGATGATGTGCGAGAGGCCGCGCAGGCCGAAAGCCATCGAAAGTTCGGAGGACAGGCCGCCGTGCGTCGAGGCCGGGATCGTGTAGACGCTCGCCTTCGCCGTCTCATTCGTGAAGTAATATTTGTACTGCTGTTCGGTGAACGCGAGACCGCCGCCGCCCGTGCCGAGCACGACGCCCACGGCGCGGCGTTCCTCCAAACTCAAATCGGAAAAATGAAGCCCCGCGTCTTCCACGGCCTCGCGCGCGGCGGCGAGCGCGAGCGGCACGGTGCGCGGCACGTGCTTGCGATCCTTCGCGCTGACCTGCGCCTGCCAGTCGAAGCCGCGCACCTCGGCCGCGATCTTCACAGGTGAGTCGCTCACGTCGAAGCTCTCGATGCGCCGCACGCCGCTCTCGCCCGCCACGAGCGCACCCCAGAACGCCTCGCGCCCTATCCCGACCGGCGTCACGCAACCCATTCCCGTGATTACGACGCGCCGCACTTGCCGCAGATTTCTCAACATGTTGGCTTAAATCTTCGCAGGGAGATGTTTCGATATTATTGAAGGAGACACGCCAAAGCATAACACCGCCCGCCGCATCCCCGCCAACACGGGCCCGTTAAACCCGTGCGCTATAATTCTGATGTGCACGCGTTCATGCTGTGCTTGAGCGATTTTATTTGCAGTTAGCCGCCGATGCGTCGGGTCGGCGAGGAATAGGGTTGTGAGTACCGAAGTCTTAATCTCCCTGCTCAGTTTCGGCGGGACGTTGTTACTGGTGTTGACGGGTCTCTTGAATTTTTCCGTGTTCCTGCGACAGTTGCGCGCGGCGCGCGATCAGCTTGAGACGGTCAGGCGACAGTTGGAGAGCGCGCGCCAGCAGCCCGAGATTCAACTCGTGCAGCGAGCGATGACGGAAACCTCAGACCACTTGAAAATCCTCATCGAGCGGCCTTACCTGCGCCCGTACTTTTATGACAACAAACTCTGGAAGGAGGGAGACCGCGCGAGCGGCGACGAGGTGAAGGCGATGGCCGAACTGCTGCTCAGCAATTTTGCCTCCGCCATCATCCACTCGGCGGCCTTCCCGCAATACCCCGTGCGCGGCGTCGAGCAAACGATCCGTTTCCACCTCCGCAACAGTCCCGCACTGCGCGATTTCCTGTTGGAAAACTTCGACCGCTTCCAACTCGCCGGGCTCGCCCTCGTCTGTCTGAAGAACGACACGAAGGCCGAAGCCGAAAGAGATTTGAGCGCGCTGCTCGCCACGCCGGACATGGACGAGACGGAGCGGGCGCGGCGCGAAAGACTCCTGAGCTATCTCAGGGACACGGATCAAGTGGACGCCTTCGATCTGGCGAAGTGCAGCCTTGAGCATGCGCGCTCCCAGTCGCTCGGAGCGGGGCGGCGGGAGAAGACGGCTCAGACAGCTTGAGAGTCTCCGAGAAACTGTTTGAAAGTCCCGCTCAGGAGCGGTTTCGCTGACTATTCTTAAAGAGACACACCGAAACATAACATCGCACGTAACGCTCCGGCCGACACGAGTCTTGCCTCATTCATCAGACGCGAAATCTTTTGTTTCATAGTTGAAATAAAGTATTGCGCGTGAAAACGCGCTGTGATATAAGCTGCCTCCGACACGCCTCGCCGTCGAACAATTTTTGATCGAGTTAAGGAGAGAACTTATGAACGCCACGACGAACCATATCCCGGAGGGCTACCACTCCATCACGCCATATTTGCACATCACGGGCGCGGCGCGCGCCATCGAGTTTTACAAGGAGGTATTCGGCGCGACGGAGGTGATGCGAATGGACGCGCCGGACGGAAAGATCGGTCACGCCGAAATCAAGATCGGCGACTCTCACGTCATGTTGGCTGACGAGTTTCCCGAAATGGATGTGCGCAGTCCGCGGTCGCTCGGCGGCTCGCCAGTGGGGCTGCTGCTCTACGTCGAAGACGTGGACGCGTTGGCCGAGCGTGCGGTGGCGGCGGGCGCGCAGCTACAGAGTCCGCTGGAAGATAAATTCTACGGCGACCGGATGGGCAAACTCGTAGACCCCTTCGGCCACATCTGGGCAATCGCAACGCACAAGGAAGACGTATCGCCCGAAGAGATGGAGAAACGCATCGCGGCTTTAGAGTTGGAGAAACATGCGGAGGCCCTACAGGGCTAAGGGCAGCTGCTCGTCAAGCATCCACGCCGGACGAATCCTTCTCTTAAATTTTCGAGACAGGGAAAACGGCTCTCGTTCTTGACCGTTTAATCTCGCGTCCCACCCGTCGCGGCTCGCGAGTTTTGCGTCGCAGTCTTCGGCAGACTCAGGAGATTGGCGAACAGGCGATACGCGCCGGGGACTCCGGCGGGGAGTTGGCGAAACCACGCGTAGGACGTGTAGACGTAATGGCCGCGCCCGATGCGCGCGTAGACTGCGCCGCCCGTCTGTTCGCTTTCGCCCGCGTCGTGTGATTCGAGAAGCGGCGTGTAGCCGGGGTCGAAGGTGGTGAAGTTGTAGAGGTTGCGCTCCTGCACCCAGCCCTGCCAGTCGGCGTCGGTGATGCGGTTCGGGAAGTTGAACGCGGGGTGCGCGGGCGCGAGGACGCGCACGGGGGCGCGCTCGTCAACCACGCGCGCAATCGTGGGCGACCCGCCCGCGCGTTGTGGCGGCACCTCCATCGCGGCGGGCAGCGGGGGCAGCTTCTTCGCGGCGTAGTCGGGGCGTTGATACTGCACGATGAGCGCGCCGCCGCGCCGGACGAACTCCAACAGGCGTGCGTGGTGCGCGACGAAATCGGGGCGCGTCTGCGAGGCGCGCACGCCGACGACGATGGTGTCGAAGCGCGAGAGATCGCCCGTCGAGAGTTGCGTCTCGTCGAGCATCGTCACGGTCAAACCCATGCGTCTGATCGCCTCCGGCACTTCGTCGCCGCTGCCCATGATGTAGCCGACGCGCACGGGCGCGACCTTCAAGTCGAAGACGCTCACGGTCGTCTCGGCATCCGTGTAGTAGTAGTGCGTGCGGATGTGCGGGTAACTGATCGTGCGCTGGCTGCGTGTGAAAATGTGCGATAGCGATAGCTGCTCTGCGCTCAACTGTCTCGTTCCGTCATGAGGGAGGTTGGCCGTGGCGCGCACAGAGTAAGTTCCCACGCGCACTCCGGGCGGGATCGTGAGCGCGTACGGCAACGTCACGCGCTCGCCGTTGGACGCGAATTTGAAAGGCGTCAACGGGGTCGCGCGCCAGCCTGCGGCGGGCGGGTGGATGCCCATGCCGCCGCTTGTCGTGGGCTGACCCGACCCCGTCGTCGCAGGCTCGACGTGATTCATCACTTGGAAAGTCACTTGCCGCGTGCGTTCGCGCGCGCCGAGCGGCACGATGATGAGCGCGGGGTCGAGTTGCACGGTCATCTTCGGCACGACGTTCAACTCGCGTCGCACCTCGCCGCGCACCGCGTCCAGATAGCGATACTCGACCGGCGCGCTGACGACTTGCGGCGACGCACCCACGTCAACGACGGCCTCGCCCGCGAGCGGCGGCGGCGCGAACGGCTCGGTCTTCGGATCGTCTTTGCGCCAGGCGTACATGTCGCCTTTGCGGCGCGCGCCCTCGCCGACGCCTCGCGCCAGCCAGTAGGGCTGCGTCGGTTCGGCATCCTCCGGGGCGTGTACGCGAAAGTATGCGACCGACTGCGCCGTCTCGCGCGCGACGAATGCCGTCTCCGCCTTCGACGGCTCGGAGAGTCGTTCGACGCGCCATGTGTCGGGCGCGCGCAGGCGCAACTCTTTGACGCGCGCCATCCCTTCGGGCACGAAGGCGCGCACGGCGACCACGAGCGAACCGCCGGGCGTGATTGTCTCCGAGTCGGCCAGCGCGTCCACGCGCACGCCGAGCGCGAGTTGCAGGGCATCGCGAAACTCGCGCTCTTTTTGCGCGAGCAGGAAGTCGGCCTCGGCGCGCGCTGCGGGAGAATCTTTGAGGCCGGCGAGTTTCCGGCGCGCCTCCGACGTGTCGTTGAGTCCGCCGACGAGCACGGAGATGACGGTGCGCGGGTCGAGCGCGTTGAATTTTTGGAGCGCGGCGGCGGCGTTTCGTTCGATTCGTTCGAGGTCGCTTGAGAGCGCGGCGTCGCCGAGTCCCGCCGTGCGCGAGATGCCGCCGAGCGTCGTGTCTAACCCGTCGTAGATGCCCTGTTCAATCGCCGCCGTTTGCAACGGACTCGCGGCGCGTTCGACGAGACGCACGCGCGACGTTTGCGCGCCGCGCAACTCCAGCGCGGCCTCGCCCTGCGACTTGTGCTGGCTACGCCCCTCCATCGCCAGTTCGTAGAAACTCCGGCCGAGCAGCGGATCGAAACGCCCCGTGTCGATCTCGACCACGCCCGTCGGCATTCCCTTCTCTGCCGCGACGGGGGCTGCCCCGAAGTGGCTCACGTAAAATTTCTTCGCCTGCCACGGGCGCAAGCCCTCCGCGAGTTGTTCGGGGAAGGCGTCGGGGTCGGCGGCGGCGCGCAGCGCAATGGGCGTCAGGTATCCGGCGAATTGATGTTGACCGTGGCCGTCGGCGGGCGTGCCCTGCCAACGCGAGACGACGACGAGCGGCCGGAAGCGACGTATCACGCGCACCATGTCTTCCAGAATTTCGCGCTCGTTCCAACGCCCGGCCGTCTCTTCGCGCGTCTTGGTGAAACCGAAATCGAAGGAGCGCGTGAAGAATTGTTCGCCGCCGTCGAGACGGCGAGCCTGCAACAGTTCTTCCGTGCGAATGATGCCGAGCGCGTCGAAGAGTTCCGCGCCGATGCGATTCTGCCCACCCTCGCCGCGATTCAGCGAGAGGTAGGCGACGCGCGCGCCGTCGCCGCGTGCGAGGCGCGCGATGAGGGCGGAGTCTTCGTCGTCCGGGTGCGCGCCCGTGTGCAGGACGCTCGCGGTCGTTTGCAACCGGCGCAAGGCGAGTCCCAACGCGACCGCGCCCTCGTTGTAAGTCGAGCGCACTTGCGCGCGCGCGACGGGAGACGAGGACGAGACGAAAGAGCCGTTAGTTAAAACCGTGACGACGCAAGCGAGCGCGATGAGACGTATGAAGAGACGACGCATAAAAGTTTTCGTGCGAACCGGGGACGAAATTAGTTGACGGCTAACGCGCCTGCGGGTCGCGCACCGTCAAACTCAACAGGTAGCCGACGACGACCACGACGAGGCAACCGATGACGTTGAACCAGAGGAACGCGATGTCCGTAAAACGGCTCGCGATCCAGACGGACGTGATGCCGAAGAGCAGGCCCCAGAACGCGCCGCGCGAGCGCGCCCGCGGGACGGCGACGGCGAGAACGAAAACGCCTAAGAGCGAGCCGTAGAAGAACGAGCCGAAGCGGTTGACGACTTCGATGAGCGAGCCGAGCGAGGTGGCGTAGAGCGCGACGAAGCAGGCGAAGATGCCCCACACGCCCGTCGCGATGCGCCCGACGCGGACGTAGTGGCGGCCATCGGCTTCCGGCTTGTAGTGACGCCGGTAGAAGTCAATCGTCGTGGCGGTCGCGAGCGAGTTCAACTCCGCGGAGATGCTCGACATCGCGGCGGCGAAGATCGCGGCGATGATCAACCCGATCACTCCGGCGGGCATGTTCTGCACGACGAATGTGGGGAAGACGTAGTTCACGTCCGTGAAAGTCTTGTTGCCGCTCGCCTCTTTAACCAGCGCGATGCCGCGCCCGCGCGCCTCGTTGAATCCTTTGTTCGCGGCGAGATATGCGTCGCGCGCCGCCGCCCGCGCCGCCGGGTCGCCGCCGCTGCCTTCATTCTTCACGTACTCGACGGCCGCCGCTTGCCGCGCGGCGAAAGCCTTCTCGTATTCGGCGTTGAGCGCGCCGTAATCGGCCGCGCGTGCGCCCTCGGCCACCTTCGTCTGCTCGACGCGGTTGAAGATCATCGGCGGCGGTTGGAACTGGTAGAAGACGAAGACGAGCACGCCGACGAGCAGGATCAAAAACTGCATCGGGATTTTGACGAACGCGCTCATCAACAACGATGTGCGCCCTTCGCCGACCGACTTGGCCGTCAGGAATCTCTGCACCTGACTTTGATCGCAGCCGAAATAGGCGAGCATCAAAAACAGCCCGCCGACGAGTCCCGACCAGAGCGTGTAAGTCTGTTTGAGATCGAAGGTCGTGTCAACGGTCGTCAGCCTGCCGGTCGCGCCCGCGAGGTGCAGCGCGTCGCCGAGCGAAACTTCGGGCGGGAACTTCGAGAGGATGATGAAGAGACACACGAAGAGTCCGAAGAAGATGATGATCATCTGCTTCACGTCCGTCCACGTCACGGCCTGCACGCCGCCGATCATCGTGTAGATGGTGGTCGAGAGCCCCATCGCGAAGACGGTCGCCGTCTCGCTCCAGCCGAGCACGATGGAGAGGATGACGGAAGGCGCGGCGATGATCACGCCGACGCCGAGGCCGCGCGAGATGAGAAAGAAGAAACTCGTGAGCGTGCGCGTCTTCAGGTCGAAACGTTTTTCGAGATACTCGTAGGCGGTGAAGACTTTCGCGCGGTAGAAGAAGGGCACGGCCGTGATGCACAGAATCACCATCGCGAGCGGCAGACCGTAGTAAAACTGGATGAAGCGCATCCCGTCGTTGTAGCCCTGCCCCGTCGTGCCGACGAGCGTGATGGCGGAGAGTTGCGTCGCCATGACGGAGAGGCCGACCGCCCACCACGGCAGACTGCGGTTGGCGAGGAAGTAGCCCTCCGCGCTCCCGCTGTGTTTCGTCATACGCACGCCGTCCCAGATCACGTAGACGAGATAAGCGACGACGACAGCCCAATCAAGTAGGCGCATGTTCTTTTAGTTTGAAGACGGATTCAAGATGAAAAATAGCGCGAGAAGAAATACAACGCCGTGATGACCAGCACGGCGAACACGACGACCGCGACGTAGATGACGTGCCAGCGCGCGTCCTGCTCGCTCAACTCCCGCTCTGTTTCGGGCATGTTCTCCGGCATCGAAAACTCCTCGCCACAGTTTGACGTAATGCCGCGATTATACGCCGAACGTTAAGACAAACGCTTGCCGAAATTCTCACAACTCGCCCGGCCCGTCGCGCGAAACGTTTCCCCGCACGCGCCGCCTGCGCCATAAGCCGAAGAGGACGAGCGCGGTCGCGCCGCCCGAAATGTCTATTAAGCTGTCCCAGACAGTGCCCGTGCGCGCGGCGTTGAATGATTGATTGTATTCGTCGAGCAATGCGACGAGCGCGACGAGCGCGAGCGCGGCGACGAACCAGCCGCGCCGCAATCGCCCGTGCGTCGAAGGAAGAAACGCGCGCGCGGCGAGCAAGGCGAGGACGGCGTACTCCGTGAAATGCGCCGTCTTGCGCACGGTGAAATGGACGAGGAGGAGTTGCGCTTCGTTAATGCCGGGGAAGAACCACTTGAAGAGCGGCGCGATGATGCGCGACGTGTTCGAGGCCGACATCGCGCCCGTCGAGGCGAAGAAGATAAACCCGATCCAGCAGGCGAGCGGCGCGTAACGCCACAGGCGTTTGCGCCACGAAGACGTCTCGCCCGGTTCGCCGCCCGCCTGTGTATGTGTCTCCTTACGTGTGAACAAAACTTAAGCGCGAAGTCATTAGACTAGGAAGTCGCCCGCGCCATTATTTCCTCCGTCGGCGGGGCGAGTCCGAGTTGTTGATAAAAGCCGAGCGAATCAACCAACACCCAGTCCTCCGCGATCTTGCCGCCCGCGATGCGCTGAATAACGACCATCGGCAGAGAGATTTTTCTCCCGGTCGGGGCGAGACCATGCCACGCGCCGGTGTGCGTGCCGCGCATGCGGCTGTGCGTGACCACGCGATCCCCTTCCGCGAGCATCTGTTCGACCGTGAAATGTAAATCCGGGAATCCCGCCAGCCACGCGGCCACATGTTGTTTAATCAATTCGGGCGGCCGCGGCGTTCCGCTGTCTTCGACCCCTGAGGTGAGTTGATGAGTCACGCAATCAGCCGCGATGATCTCGTCGGCGATCTCGACTCTCCGTTCGTTCCACAACTCTTCGTAGAAACGCCGGACGACGGCTTTGTGGTCGTTTGCCAGCATAGAATCTTAAACAAAAAGGGAAGCCGGCACGCGCCGCTTCCCTCCCCGTCAATCTCGATGCATGTTCCGGCGCAGCCGACTAAGACGATGCCGCCGCCGCGCCCGAGACGACTTCGATGATCTCTTTCGTGATCGCCGCCTGACGGATGCGGTTCATGTTGAGCGTGAGCGAACCGATGAGGTCGCCCGCGTTCTTCGAGGCGGCGTCCATCGCCGTCATGCGCGCGCCCTGTTCCGACGCGATTGATTCGAGGAGCGCGCGGAAGACCTGCGTCTCGATCAGTCGCGGCAGCAGGCGGCTGAAGATTTCCGCGGGCGGCTGCTCGTAGATGTACTCGACGAAGTTTTGCGCCTCGGCGGGATTGTCATTCGCCGCATCGCCTTCGCCTTCATCGACGCGCGAGACGGGCAGGAGTTGTTCGACCACGACGCGCTGTTGCAAGACCGAGCGGAATTCGTTGTAGAGGAGAAAGACTTTGTCTATGCCTTCATCTTCGACGAACCGGCGCGTGATGTCGCTCGCCATCCCGGCCGCTTCCTCGTAACTCACGCGCCCCTTGCCCGTCAGCCCGATGTACTCTTGCACGATCCGTATGTCGCGGCGGCGGAAGAAGTCCCGCCCCTTGCGACCGACGGCCATGAGTTCGACCGTCCGCCCCTCGTGTTCGCGGATAAACGCCTGCGCCGCTTTGATCAAGTTGGCGTTGAACGCACCGGCCAAGCCCTTGTCGGCCGTGATCAGCACGAGCAGGTAACGCTCGTCGCCGCGACGGTCGAGCAGCGGGTGGTGATAATTTTCGTCCGTGTGGGCGGCGAGTTCGGTGAGCACTTCCGTCATCTTGCGTGCGAAGGGACGCGCGTTCGTGACGCGCTCCTGCGCGCGCCGCAGATTCACCGCCGAAAGCATCTTCATCGCCTTCGTGATCTGCTGCGTGTTCTTCACCGACTTGATGCGGCGTCGGAGGTCTAAGAGGTTTGCCATAAGAAAGAGGTGACAGGCGAGAGGCCAGAGGTTGGTGGAAATCAGCTTTCGACTGATCTCCAACCTCCGACCTCTGCTTTTAAGCTCCGGCGGCCGTGGTCTGCGCGGCGGGCGTCGCGGTTGAAGTCGCCGCGGGCGTCGTCTGCGCGCCGGTGGTTGCCACCGCCGTCGAGTCGTTCAAGTTCCAGTTGTCTTTGAAGTCCGTGAGAGCCTGTTTGAGATCGGCCTTGATGTCGTCGGTGAGCGCCTTCTTCTCGCGGATGCGTTGGAGCAACCCGGCCTGCGCGTTTTCCATGAAGCGCACCAACTCGGATTCGAAGCGGCGCGCCTGATCAACCGGCACGTCGTCGAGGAAACCGTTTGAGGCCGCCCAGATGATGAGCACCTGCTTCTCGACATCGACGGGTTGATACTGCGGCTGCTTCAAAATCTCCGTCAGGCGTTGGCCGCGCGCCAGTTGCGACTGCGTCGCCTTGTCCAAGTCTGAACCGAACTGCGCGAAGGCCGCGAGTTCGCGATACTGCGCGAGGTCGAGGCGGAGCGTACCGGCCACGGCCTTCATCGCCTTGATCTGCGCCGAACCGCCGACGCGCGACACGCTGTTGCCGACGTTGATCGCGGGACGAATCCCGGAGTTGAACAAATCGGCTTCGAGGAAAATCTGCCCGTCCGTGATCGAGATGACGTTCGTCGGGATGTAGGCCGAGATGTCGCCCGCCTGCGTCTCGATGATCGGGAGCGAAGTGAGCGAGCCGCCGCCCTTCAAGTCCGACAACTTCGCGGCGCGTTCGAGCAGGCGCGAGTGCAGATAAAACACGTCGCCCGGATACGCCTCGCGTCCCGGCGGGCGGCGCAACAGCAGAGAGATTTCGCGATAGGCCGCGGCGTGCTTCGAGAGATCGTCGTAGATCGTGAGCACGTGTTTTCCGTTGTCGCGGAAGTACTCGCCGATGGCCGCGCCCGCGTAAGGCGCGAGGTATTGCATCGCCGCCGGGTCGGACGCCGACGCGTTGACGACGATTGAGTAGTCCATCGCGTCGAACGTCTGCAAGGTCTTGATCACCTGCGCCACCGTCGAAGCCTTCTGGCCGATGGCGACGTAGATGCAGATCACGTCTTTGCCCTTCTGGTTGAGGATCGTGTCGAGCGCGACGGCGGTCTTGCCCGTCTGGCGGTCGCCGATGATCAACTCGCGCTGGCCGCGCCCGATGGGCACCATCGCGTCAATCGCCTTCAAGCCCGTCTGCAAAGGCTCTTTCACCGGCTGGCGATCAACCACGCCCGGCGCGATGCGTTCGATGGGGTTGAAACTGTCCGTCAGAATCGGGCCGCGGTCGTCGAGCGGCTGGCCGAGCGCGTTGACGACGCGCCCGATGATGGCGTCGCCCACCGGCACGTCCATAATGCGCCCCGTGCGGCGTACCACGTCGCCTTCCTTGATCAACTGGAACTCGCCGAACAGCACCGCGCCGACTTTGTCTTCTTCAAGGTTCAACGCCAGCCCGCGCACCTCGTGCGGGAAGTCGAGCAACTCGCCGGCCATCACTTTTTCCAGCCCGTGAATCTCCGCAATGCCGTCGCCCACTTTGATCACCGTGCCGACTTCCGTGACGGTGACGCCCGTGTCGAAGTTTTCGATCTGTTGGCGAATAATGTCGCTTATCTCGTTAGCTCTAATCGGTTCCATATAATTTAATCCAGTTCGTCTCGTTCGGTTGTCGGTTCGCGATTTTGTCTTCGTTCCGAAAGTCGCGAATCGAAATTTTAATTCTCTCCCGCCATCTTCTGTTTGATCTGCTGCAACTGCGTGCGCACCGAGCCGTCATAGACGGTCGAACCGATGCGCGTCACGATGCCGCCGATTAACTCTTCGTCCACCGTAAATTGCAACTGCACTTTTTTGCCTGTCAGCGTCCCCAACTGCGCGCGCAGAGTCTCCTTCGTGGATTCCGGCACGTCGCGCGCCGTCGTCACCTGCGCGGAGATGACGCCCGAACGCTCGTCGAGTTGCAAGGCAAACCTCCGGTTGATTTCCTTCAACTCCGAGAGGCGGTGATTTTGGAGTAGGACTTGGAGGAAATTCGCCGTCGTCGGCCGCACGCGCGTCCGCGCGATAAGCGTGTTGAGGACGTTGCGTTTTTGCTCGTAAGGAATGGTGGGGTTGCGAAAAACTTCCAGCAGACCGGCATTATCTTCCAGCATCTGCGCCCAGGCGTTCAACTCTTCCTGCACTTCACGCGCTTCACCCTGCGCGATCACGACATCCGCGAGTGCCGCCGCGTAACGCCGCGCCATCGTTTGCACGCTCAACCCTTGATCCCTCCCAGCTCTCCTATGTAATCGTTCATCAAGCGCGTGTCGTCTTCCGCACCTATGTCGCGGCGGATCAACTCTTCGGCCAGACGAACGCTCTGCTCGGCGGCGTAACGTCGTAAATCCTGTCGCGCAACTTTGCCCGCGCTCTCGATCTCGCGTTGGGCTTGCTCGCGCAGCCGACGAGTCTCCTCGGCCGTCGCGCGCGTAATGCTTTCACGCTCCGCCTCGGCTTCTCTTTTGGCTTGCGCGCGCACGGTTTCAACCTCCGCGTCGAGTCGCGCCAGTCGCGCTTCAACTTCTTCCAACTTAGCCAGCGCAGCCCTACGCTCTTCCTGCGCACGCATCAACTCGTGCCTGATCGTGTCGCGCCGCGCCACTAACGACGCTCCAATCGGACGCCGCAACAGAAAAATGAGCGCGCCGATGAACAGTATGAGGTTGAAAAACTTCCAAACCTCCCACCCCGGTTGGTTGTACCAAGGCGTGCCGCCGCCCGCCAGCGCGAAAATCAGAAAAATATTACTGAGGAAATAAGTCATAAGAGTTCAGCGCACGCCGGTCGTGGTGAAATCATGAGAAGGACGATTCAGAATTTGACGGCTGATATCCGATGCGATCCTTCGGGCGTCTTCTTCCAGCGAAGTTCTCGCCTGCTCGGATTGAGTCCGCAGAAGACGCTTCTGCTCTTCGGTCGAAGCCTCTATTTCGGCGCGCAGAGAAGTTATCTGATTCTGTCGTTCGAGTAAGGCCTTGGCGCGTTCCTGCTCAAGCAAGCGATACCCCTCCGTGCGCGCATCGCGCAACGACCGCTCGTAGCGATTCATGCTATTCGCCACACGCTGTAAAATATCTTGCGCCTCTCCCGTACCGCCCCGCGTGCGCCTCTCCCGCTCTGCTAAAACTCGGTTCACCGGGCGAAAAAGCGTCGCGTTCAAAACGTAGATCATGAAAACGATGATCGCTATGTGAAGAAACAGCGTGCCGTCAGGAACAAGCTGAATAGAATTTCCGGCCAAACCCAGAATAATCATATATCCCTACGCAGTTCTAACGAACGGGTGCGACACCCAGAAGGTAAGATAGTAAAACTGTGTGTATCAAAAGGTTCGGAGTTTAGCATGCTAACTCAAATGTGGTCAAGAGAATGGCAACACCATCACTTAACCAACGGAACTCCGCCCTTCTTCAGTCTTAACACCTATTCCATCTTCATCAACATGCTTAAAGAGTGAAGTTTCTTAAGATTGGCGAGATGACAACTAATTTTAAGCGAACATCAGATAAATGTACGAAAAATATCTCTTGGACTTAAAATCAATTTTAACTTTTAAAATCCACTAACATTAGTCCCAGCAACATTTTACACTCCATCAGTAGTACTTTGTGCCCCCATGATCAATTCATAAACTCGCTGTAGATCACTGTCGTTGTAATATTGCACTTCGATCTTGCCACCCTCTCCGGATTGATTCGGGAGGATATGAACTTGAGTCCCCAAGCGACGACGCAATTTCGACTCGGCAGCACGAGTATTCGCGTCGCCGCCTCTCTCAGAAGGGGCTGAGGGAACGGCCGGATTAGAATCTCCTCCGGCGACGACCCGTTTCACAGTGCGTTCGGTGTCTCTGACTGATAAATTTCGGTCAATAATACCGCGCGCGATTTCCCTTTGCTTGTCTGCGTCATCAATCCCGAGAAGAGCTCGGGCATGCCCCATCGATAACTTATTTTCTTCGACCAGAAGTTGTATATCTTCAGGTAAACGTAAGAGTCTAAGGTAGTTAGTGACAAAAGTGCGATCACGCCCGACGCGTTGCGCCACAGTCTCCTGCGTTAAATTGAAAGTCTCTATGAGACGTTTGTAGGCGTAAGCCTCTTCGATGGCATTTAGCTCTTGTCGTTGAATATTTTCGATTAAAGCCAATTCCAGCATCTTGTCGTCTGGAACGTCACGGATCACAGAGGGGATTCGCTGGAGGCCGGCGCGCTGGGCGGCACGCCATCTTCTCTCACCGGCGACAATTTGATAACGCCCGCCACCGGTTTTTCTCACCAATATAGGCTGCACTACGCCGTTGGTCTTAATGGACTGAGCCAGTTCCTCTAACTGCGTTTCGTCGAAACGAGTCCGCGGTTGCACATTATTCGGTTCGATGAGGTCTATATCAACTTCTCTTAACTCTTCATTGGCCGTCGCCGGAGTCTCCGACAGCAATGCGCTCAAGCCCCGCCCTAGAACTTTTCTTGTCATGAGTGATTATCTCCTTCGCCAACTGAAGATAGCTTTCCGCCCCGCGTGAACGTATGTCGTAGAGAATAATAGGCTTACCGTAACTCGGCGCTTCCGCCAAGCGTACATTACGAGGGATGACCGTCTCCAGAACTTGCTGCCCGTAAAAACTGCGTAGGTCTGCCGCGACTGCCGAGGAAAGGTTCGTGCGGTCGTCATACATTGTCAGCAACAAGCCTTCAATGGTCAAACCGGGATTAAGGGAACGTCTTATCCTGGCCAAGGTATCGAACAACTCGGTAACACCCTCAAGAGCGTAATACTCGCATTGAATAGGAACTAAAAGCGTATCGGCACACGTCAGGGCGTTGAGTGTGAGCAGACCCAGAGAAGGCGGACAGTCGATAATAATAAAGTCATATTCAGAATCGATGCTGCGCAACAGAGCTTTTAATTTGTATTCTCTACGCTCTATTTCTACTAACTCAACTTCTGCCCCTGTCAGATTTCTGTCGGCCGGTAAAACTTTCAAAAGAGGCAACTCTGTATTTTGAAATATGTTCGCGAGTGGCTCATCGAGAATCAAGGCGTGATAGAGGCTGCGCCGAAAACTGCCGCGTTGAATGCCCACGCCTGAAGTTGCGTTGGCCTGTGGGTCGGTATCTACGAGCAGGACGCGCATCTCAGATGCCGCAAGCGAGGCGGCCAAATTTACGGATGTTGTGGTTTTCCCGACACCGCCCTTTTGATTTGCGACCGCAATAATTTTAGCCATTTAATCTACTCAGCGCAGGAATGACATGAAATTTCGCTTAAACTAACACAAACTTTCGCCACGTGCTACCTTTTTGTCCGCAACACCCGATTAAATGCCTGTTTTCTATGTTTCACGTGTCACGTCGCAGCATAGCGTGACGTGACACGTGAAACATGAATCTTAAGCCGCTTGTTGTAATTTTAGTCTAACTAAGAGAGTGGATAAGGCTGCGGGGGTCATGCCGGGAACCCGTCGTGCTTCTCCGAAGGTTCGGGGGCTTGCGCGTTCGAGGCGTTCAACCATCTCGTGTGAGAGACCACTAACGGTGTGAAAATTAAAGCTTACGGGCAGTCGCAATCCATCACTGTGAAAGATACGCTCAAAACTGTCTCGTTGAGACTGAATATAGCCGCAGTACAAAAGATCGGCGAGCGCGGTTTCCAGTTCAGAATGAGAGATTTGCTCTCGCAGAGAAAAGGGAAGCAGACTACAAATCGTTTCATGTGAAACATTTTGACGTTGAGACAATTGAGCTAGGGTGACTGAATCGCCCAAGTCACCTAAGATTTGAGCAAGTTCTCGATAGGTCGTGTCGGTTCGTTTGAAGCGGGTCGTCTCCAGCGCATTGCGTAAGTGCGCGAGCCGTTGGCGCCGGGCGTTAAAGGCTTCCCAGAGCGTATCGCCAACCAGACCGAGATTTTTGCCGTACGGTGTAAGGCGAGCATCGGCAGTGTCATAACGTAACGCCAGACGGTGTTCCGCACGCGAAGTAAACATGCGATAAGGCTCATCAACTCCATGCGTGATTAGATCATCCATCAAAACGCCGATATAAGACTCATCGCGCTTGAGACGGAAACCCTCACGTTTCTGTATGTAGAGCGCAGCGTTGATACCGGCGAGCAGACCCTGACAGGCTGCCTCTTCATAGCCGGTCGTGCCGTTGATTTGTCCGGCTAAGAACAGGCCGCTAATTCGCACAGTCTGCAAGTAGGGCGTTAATTCGCGCGGGTCTATAAAGTCATATTCGATGGCGTAACCCGGTCGGATGATACGGGCTTCTCCTAAACCGGGAATTTTATGCACGAGTTCCTGTTGAAACTCGGCCGGCATGGAGGTTGAGAAGCCATTTAAATAAACTTCGGAAGTATTATGACCTTCGGGTTCGAGGAAAAGTTGATGGCGCGTCTTATCTGGGAATTTGACGACCTTGTCTTCAATTGAAGGACAATATCGCGGCCCGACTCCTTTAATCTGGCCGGAATAGAGTGGAGATTCGTGAATGTTTGCCCTGATGGAATTATGAACATCCTCATTCGTGTATCCGATGAAGCAGGTAACTTGGGGCTGTTCAATAGTTTCAGTGGAAAACGAGAAGGGCACTGGGCGTTCGTCCGCAAGTTGTGGCTCAAAATTATCCCAGTCAATAGTACGCCCATCAAGACGCGGCGGCGTGCCGGTCTTCAAACGCCCGACAGGAAAACCCAGATGCTTGAGACTCTCGGCTAGCTCGATAGAGGCCGGCTCACCGGCACGCCCCGCCGTATAAGTGCGGCGGCCGGTATGAACTAATCCATTGAGGAAAGTTCCGGTGGCGACGACGACCGCATTGGCACGCAGACGCCGCGTGTCCTGCATTTCGACGCCACGAATTTGGCCGTCTTCCACGAGCAACTCGATCACGAGTCCCTGGCGCAGATGCAGATTCGGTGTCTCCTCAAGAACCTGACGCATCTCGGTGCGATAAAGCGCACGATCAGCTTGCGCGCGTGGCGCTTGCACGGCGGGGCCGCGTGAGCGGTTCAAGAGTCGAAACTGAATGCCGGTTCGATCAATGACGCGCCCCATGATGCCCCCGAGAGCATCTATCTCACGGACGATGTGACCTTTAGCAATTCCTCCGATGGCGGGATTGCAAGACATTTGGCCGATTAGATCGAGGTTAAGCGTTACCAAAGCCGTCTGCGCGCCGAGGCGTGCCGAGGCAGAAGCAGCTTCACAGCCCGCATGGCCTGCCCCGATGACAATCACGTCAAACTGTTCATCAAAACTCATAACTACTTTCCTATGCAGAATGTGGCAAATATCTGCGAGAGAACATCTTCCGGTGTCGTTTCACCTGTTATCTCACCAAGATAACGGAGCGACTCGTAGAGTCCGACAAGTATCAGGTCTTCGCTTGCGCCCTGCAAGATGAGTGATTGCGACGAGCGAAGCGCGTCCGCCGAACGACGTAACAGATCGAAATGGCGCGCATTAGTAATTAAAAATCCTGAATCAGTCGCACTCCCGGCCTCAAATAATTCCATTATAGCAGCGCGTAGAGCATCAAGCCCCTCGCCAGTCTTCGCAGAGATTGCGACGCATTTAGAATTATCACCAATCCCCGCACAAATCAAATTATTAAAACTACCTAAGTCGCTTTTATTCAACACTATCAGATATTTACTTTCAAATATGTCCGCAAATATTGTCTCATCTTCATCGGCTAGGGGTTGAGAACCATCTATCACGAAGAGGATTAGATCGGCGTCAGCAATAGCGCGGCGTGTACGTTCGATTCCTAAATACTCCACCGGGTCGTTCGCCTCACGCATCCCAGCTGTATCGGTCAACAAAACAGGAACGCCATCAATGTTTAACAATTCACTCAAACTATCCCGGGTTGTGCCTGGAATTTCGGTCACGATAGCCCTATCGGAAACAAGCAACCTATTGAAAACGCTAGACTTACCAACATTCGGCCGTCCTATCAGAGCAACCTTCAGGCCATCTTTCAGGAGACGTCCGGCGCGAAAGGTGGCGGCCAAAACGTCGAGAGCTAGGATGAGATTTGTGAGTTGGAGACTGATTTTTTCAAGCGTTAGTTGGGGTAAATCGTCTTCGACAAATTCAAGCGAGGATTCGAGCGGAACGATGATTTCGATCAGCGCGTCTTTGGTTGGTTGAAGGCGCGCGGACAGTTCGCCCCCCAGTTGGCGCGCGGCCTGTCGCACTGCGGCTTGCGTCTGGGCGTCAATCAGGTCGCGCACGGCTTCAGCCTGACTAAGATTCAGACGTTGATTGGCGAGCGCGCGGAGAGTGAACTCGCCCGCATCCGCGACGCGTGCGCCGAGAGACAGAAGCGCGTCCACGACGTGCATCAACAGCACGGGCGAACCATGACAACTCAATTCCGCGATGTCTTCGCCGGTGAAGGAGTGGGGTGCTTTGAAATAGGTGATGAGTGCGCGATCAAGGAGCTCGTGGGTCTGCGGGTCAAAAATTTTCCTGAGTGCGACGCGGTGCGATTCGGGCGAGAAATGGTTATCGTCGAGCAGCGAGCGAACATGGTCGAGCGAGCGTTCACCGCTCAGCCGGATGACGCCGATACCGCTCCGACCCGGAGGCGTTGAAAGTGCAACAATGGTGTCTTTGCTTGACACGGCAAAAAGAAAAGATCGTGTCGCGGGTGCGAACGCGACACGATCTTTGAAACGAGTGTTAGCGCTTAGCCTGTAACTTTCAAATTTACTTTGAGTCTGCGCGCGCTGCCTTCTCCGATCGATTCGGTGTGGAGGTCTGGTTCTTCCGCAAGCGACGTGTGAATGATGCGACGTTCGTTTGAATTCATCGGCCCGAAGGTGAATGCGGAGCGTGTGGCGCGGACGCGTTCGGCTGCATGGCGCGCCATCGCGCGTAGTTCGGCTTCTCTGGTGGCGCGGAAGTTCTGCACATCGCAGATGATTCGTTCGCCCTGCGGGAGCGCGCGTCCGAACGCTTGATTCACAAGATGCTCAAGCGCGCTCAACAACTCGCCGCCTTCGCTTCGCAGGAGCGACGCGTCTTCGCCGTCCAATTCTAACAGACACCCTTCGGCAGACTCGGCCGCCCGCGCGCTGAGGTCGAGTTGGCAACCGCCGAAGACATCATTCAGAAATGTTTGCGCCTGCTGGCAAGTTTCATTCATGGTCTATACTCACCGCGCCTCAGATTTCGACGCGAACAGTTAAGTCGCAAAAGCGCCCTGCTTCTTTAAGTAGTAATCACATTAAGAGGCTCTGGCCTCGCGCAGTTTTTTCGTTTGTCCCGACTCAGCTTTTTTTTTCTCCGGCGGCTCTTCGTCATCTTCCGATTTGATGAGGCGGTTGATCACCATCTGTTGAGTGAAGCCGACGATGTTTCCGACGATCCAGTAGACGAGCAGGCCGGCGGGCGCGCTCCACAAAATGTAGAGCATCATCGCCGGCATGACGATAGCCATCATCTTGCGTTGCAGCGGATCGGCCGACGGCGCGGGCGTGATGAACTGCAACACGACCATCGAACCGGCCATCAAGATCGGGAGCAACTTGTAAGGGTCTGCGGCCGAGAGATCGGGCAGCCAGAGAAACGTCGCCTGTCGGAAGTCTATCGAGATCGTGATCGCGCTGTAGAGCGCGATGAGAAACGGCATCTGAATGAGCAGCGGCAAACAACCGCCGAGGATGTTGCCCTCCTTCATCAAACGCAGTTGCTCCATCTGCAATTCTTTCAGGCGCGGGTCGTTCGGCTTGAGCGCCTTGATCTTTTCCTGCACCTCTTTCATGCGCGGCGCGAGTTTCTGCGCCTTCTTCATGGACTTGGAAGAACGCCATTTCAGAGGGAAAAACAGGGAATAGATGATGATCGTGAAGATGATGATGGCGAGGCCGTAACTGCCCGTCAGCCGGTGCAGGTGCTTGATCGACCAGAGGATCGGGGCGGCCAGCGGGCGCGTGAAACTTCCCAGCCAGCCGTAATTGATCAACTCGCCGAGGTCTATTTCGCGATTGAGCGTCTTGCCAATTTCGACGCTCGCTTGATCGAGCAGATCGTGATCCTTGGGGCCGACGTAGAGACGCGTGAGCGAACCGTCGGCGGGAATGTTCACATAAGCCGTCAGGAGAAAACGCTCTTCCTTGTTTCCGTTCGCCTCGTGCTGATATTTCGCCGTGCGAAACTCCAAGCCTTCGGTCGGATTCTGGGGAATGGCAACCATCGCAAAGTAAGTGTCGCCGACCCCAGCCCAATCAACAGCCCCGCCCACGGCTTGACGATTCTGGCTTCCCTCGTTCTCGTGAATTGACGTTCCGTAAAACAGTTGAGACTTACCGCCGACGACGGCCACGCCTTCCGGCGCGACCGAATAGAAAGTGTAAAAGGGCACGCCCTGATCGCCGATGCTCGGGCCGATGGCGAGTTTGGCGTTCGGTATTGCCTGCCCGCCGCGCGCCAGTTTGAGACCGAGATCGACGCTGTAGCTGTTCGCGTCGAAACGGAGAGTTTTAACCGCGTCGAGTCCGGTCGCTTCGTCGCGCATCGTGAAGTCAAGTTGCTTCGTCTCGCCGCTTTTGACTTCGACGCGCGACTCGCCACTCTCGCCGTCAACTCCCCCGACTTTAAAATTTTTCGACGCAAGGAGATTGTCAATCACGGCATCGCCCGTCGAGAGCAGCAGGGGCGCGCCCGGCGACTTCTGCCGCAGACTTTCCGCCGGGATGAGTTCCAGAGATTGTCGATTATTTTTATCGCCCGCCACGGAGTAGAGCGGGCGTCCCGTGTCCCGGTTCTGTTTGACGATCCAGCTCGTCGCGATTGCGCCCTTGCTGTCGAATTTCACCTCGTAGAGAGGCGTCACGACGGTCACGACTCGCTGCGGGACGTTATCCGGTATCGGTGATGCGGCGACATCATAAGGAGTCGGCGGCGCAACGGGCGCGGTCGCCTGAGGTGCGGGAGAAGCGGTCGTAGCGTTATTGGAAGTTTCTGTTTGGGGATTGGCTTTGTTCGGTTTTGGGGTCGTGCGGTCGATGAAATATGTCCATCCGAAAAGTATCGCCGCCGACAAGACGAAAGCCAGAAGTAGACGCTTTTGATCCATTAGTGTTTGCTGACAGAATAAATGCGTGAGTTCGAAAAATGTCTCAGACCCGACGCTTAAAATTACTTAACCGGATCGTAACCGCCCGGATGAAAAGGATGACACCGCGCGATGCGACGTATACCCATCCACCCACCACGCACAACGCCGTAACGATCTACAGCCTGATAAGCGTATTCTGAACAGGTTGGGACAAAACGGCAAGCTGGCGGGAGCAGCGGCGAAACCACTGTCTTGTAGAATTTCAACGGCCACAACAGAACGTACTTCACAACTTTTTCTGCCCGTCCGAACCGCTCGCCTCCTGAACACCTTTGGCGACGATGGCGGCGACTATCCTTTGAAAATCTTCCAACGAGTCTGCCAACTTCACCTTCAGGAGCGAATGCTTCGCGTTGAGCACCCAATCGTAATGCGGTTCGACTCCCTGAAGCGTCGCCTCGCTCAGCCGAAACATCTCGCGCAGCAGACGCTTCATGCGGTTGCGGTCAACGGCGAGCCGCGCGACGCGTTTAGAGGCGGTGATGCCCAGCCGATGATGCCCGGCATCGTTTCGCCGGATGAAAGCTGTCATCAGGCGACCGTCGAAACGCTTTCCCCCTTCATAAACTGAGCGAAACTCCGCGGATTTACGCAGTTTTGGACGACCGGAGGACACCCCGTTGCGTATTAGTAATGCGACGGCGTCAGCCTCTTGCGACCCTTGGCGCGGCGTCTCTTCAAGACCAGACGACCATTCTTGGTCGCCATACGCGCGCGAAATCCGTGAGTTTTGGCGCGGCGTCGATTGTTCGGTTGGAATGTGCGCTTTGGCATAGTGAATAATTTCCTCCTCCAGCGAAAACAGTAAGACTAACTTTCGGCGTCGTTTATGTCAAGAAATGAGCGGCCATATTTGGCCTCAAACGGCGGGCAGTATGGATATTTTGTTTTCAAGACAACTAAATTTCTCCTAAATCGTATTTCCCGCCGAATGTTCTAAAACAATTCAACCGTGGATTTCCTCATATTTCCTTTGAGACTGGAATTACCGGTTTTTTGGGGTTTCCGGCGGCCTAAAAGTTTATTTTTTTAAGCTGTGGAATTCTCTTGCATTTCAGATTTCGCTATGCTAGTCTCGCGCCCGTTTCGCAACGGGAAAATCCCCGTAAGTACTTGATAAATAGATACTTAAAGCAACACTTTAAGTACCAAAAAGTTTTCCACAGGTTGTGGAAAACCTGTGGAAAACCTTCAAGTAAAAAGTCAGAAAAGAAGTTGAAAAGGGTGCAATTGCAACATTTTCCGTTGCTTGGTTCAAAGGAGTGCCTGAGCAGCTTCAAAGCTGTGATTGCACTATTTTGATTCAGTTCATACGCGCTCTATCAAGTTAAATTGGGAATGGAACGGGCAAGCGATGAGCACAGCTATCGAGAATAGAGTTTGGAACAATCTTCTTCAAGCCGTCGAAAAACGGCTTAATCATCAAAGTTTCGAAACATGGTTTCGTTCGATTCAGTTTGATGGTTGCGACGAGGCGGGGCACGTTCTACACCTACGAGCGCCGAATCAGGTGGTGAAGGATTGGGTAAGTTCAAACTACTCGGACGTGATTGATGCCTCGCTGCAAGAATTGAATCTTGCGACCTATCAAGTGGACTGGGCTGTCGATGATGCACCGGCCACTACGGCCGGATTGGACATAAATAAAGATAGTGATGAGGATGCTGCTTTCAGCGCGCCTTCGACGAAAAACGAGAACAGCAGCAATAAAACGTCCAGCCTCTTTTCCTTGCTGGAAGCGGCGGAATCTGATGGGTTGGCTCCGAGCGCGACAAATTTCGTAGACATAGAGCCGCTTGAACTCTCGCTCAACCCGAAATGCTCTTTTCAAACCTTCGTCGTCGGTTCGTGCAATCAGTTTGCCCACGCCGCCTCGCTGGCCGTGGCGGAAGCTCCGGGTAAAACCTACAACCCGCTCTATATATATGGCGGCGTGGGGCTCGGTAAAACACACCTGATGCACGCCGTAGGCCACTCCATCAAACAGCGCAACAAATACCTGCGCCTGTCCTATATTTCCGCCGAGAAGTTCATGAACGAACTGATCAATGCGATCCGTTACGACAAAACTCAGACGTTTCGCGAAAAGTACCGCTCGATTGACGTGCTTTTGATGGACGACATCCAGTTCATGGCGGGCAAAGAGCGCACGCAGGAAGAATTTTTTCACACTTTCAACGCGCTCTACGACGGCCAGAAGCAGATCGTCATCACTTCCGACTGCCCGCCGCGCGAGATTCCGACGCTTGAAGAACGGCTGCACTCGCGTTTCGAGTGGGGTTTGATCGCCGACATGGAACCGCCTGACCTCGAAACGAAAGTGGCGATTCTCAAACGCAAGGCCGATCTGGACGGCGTCACTCTGCCCGACGACGTGGCTTTCTTCATCGCCGGAAAAGTTAAAAGCAACATACGCGAACTCGAAGGCTCGCTCGTGCGTCTCGTCGCCATCGCTTCCTTGCGCGGCCTACCCATCTCGAAGATGCTGGCGCAGGATGCCATCCGTAACATCGCGGAGGACGACCAACCCGTCGGCGTCACCATCGAGCAGATTCAACGCACAGTCGCTTCGCACTACCGCCTGCGGGTCGAGGAATTGAAGTCCAAGAACAACGCGCGGCAGATCGCTGTGCCGCGGCAGGTGGCGATGTATCTGTGCAAGCGTCTGACCAAACACAGCTTCCCGGAGATCGGACGGGAGTTCGGCGGCAAGCACCACACGACCGTAATTCACTCTGTGGATAAGATAAATGCGCTCGTTTCGGGAGACCAGAATTTCCACAGGGTCGTGAGCGAGCTTATGGATAATCTTTGCAAGTAGTTAGGTCACTTTTGGGTCAAAAAGTTTTCCACAGTACGGATACACGATAAATCGTTTGTATGTTTATATTTGACTCGGAGTTTTCCACATTTCCACAGGCAACGCAATAATAGGGGCTGTGGAAATGTGGAAAACTTTTGCTAAAATCACTTTTTCCACAGTTCGGCAAAGTTATCCACAGCAATTTCCACAGCCCCTGTGGAAAACAATTTCTTTGGATACAACAATAAAGTGACTTTTCCACATTTCCACAGCCCCTACTACTACTACTAGATATATAAACAAGGTATTAAATTTAGTATAAGTAGGAAAAGGCAGTTTTCAAAAAGCGTCTGAGATCACAACTTTCACACAGCTATTTCTTAGAGGAGATCGTAGATGGAATTCAGCATTAGTAAGAACGCTCTACAAAAAGAGCTTGGGTTTGTGCAGGGCATTGTCGAGAAGAAGAACACGATTCCCGTACTCTCAAACATCCTCATCGAGTCGGTCGGCGAAAACACGATTCGCCTCATCGGCACAGACCTCGACGCCACTCTGCGCTGCGAGACGGAAGCCGACATCAAGGCTTCCGGTTCAATGTGCGTCAGCGCGCGCAAGCTGTTCGAAATCGCCCGCGTGCTCCCGGAGGCGACGGTCAACTTTCGCAAAGACGAGAACAACTGGGCGAGCGTGAAATGCGAGCGTTCCACTTTCCGCGTCGCCGGGGTCGAGCGCGACACGTTCCCAGAGATTCCGAACTTCCGCGCCGCGTCCATCAAACTGCCCGCCAGCGTTTTCAAAACCTTCATTGACCGCACCATCTTCGCCATCACGCTCGAAGAGTCGCGCTACACGCTTTCGGGCGCGAAATTCATCCTCGACAAAACCGGCGGGCGAATGATCACGACCGACGGCCATCGTCTTGCCTACATCGAACGCAAAGATTTGGGCGAGAGCGCGGGGAAAGAGGGTCTGGACGCACTGATTCCGCGCAAGACGCTCGCCGAGTTGACGAAACTGACAGCTTCATACGAAGGCGAAATCGGTCTCGCCGCCGACGAAAACCACATTTACTTCGAAGTCGGCCCCAGACTTTTAATCTCGCGCACGCTCACCGGCCAATTTCCCAACTACGAAATGGTCATCCCGAAAAATAACGACAAAACGGCCATGTTTGACAGTGCGGCTCTGGGACAGGCCATTCGCCGCGTCGCCTTGATGGCCGACGACCGCTCGCACGCCATCAAATTTCATCTGGCGGACAACAATCTGCACATCAGCTCACAGACGGCCGAAGAGGGCGAGGCGCGCGAAAGCGTCTCGACGGAGTATGCCGGTGAGGATACTGAGATCGGTTTTAACGCCCAGTATCTACAGGATTTCCTCAACGTCGCCAGCGACGGCCAAGTCGCCTTCGAGTTCAAGGACGGAAACTCACAAGCGCAACTTCGACTCGCGTCCGACACCGACTACGATTACAAATACGTCGTCATGCCGATGCGTCTCTGAACGACGAAGTTAAGAACTCAAAACTCCTGATTCGGGAGATCAAAGTTTGTAACAAACAATTAAAGTCTGCAACTTTACCCGAGATGGGTGCTGTCTGAGCGTCGCTCTAGAAAAAGGCTGGTAATGGAGAGTTATACCGAAAAGGAATCTACTTATCGGTAAGTAACTCAAATTCATGTTCCGGGGGACTGAAATTATGCCGCCAGTGAGCTATAAACGCCCGCTGGCGGCTTTGTCGAACTATTTTACGTAGTAATCCTGACTTTTACTTAGAAAGTAGTGATATTACTCCTACTTAGAATCAACAACTTAGAGATTACTCACTTACCAACTTTAATTCGACGGGACGACTCCGGCATCCCATCCCGCGCCGCGTGAGCGACGCCGACGAGCAGCGTGTGTTAAAATTCGACACATGCTGCTCGAATCACTTGAGGCTCACTGTTTCAGAAATTTGAGCGGCAGAGTCTCCTGGGGCGCGGGACTTAACATCATCTATGGCGATAACGGTCAGGGCAAAACAAACTGGCTGGAAGCCATTTATCTGCTCGCCACGTCCAAATCCTTCCGCACACAGAAACCCCAAGAGGCCGTCCGCTTCGACGAAGAACTGGCCGTCGTGCGCGGGCGCGTCGCGCGCAGTGAACAGGTTCACCGCGACTTGCAGGTCGCAATTCAAAACAACATTAAAACGCTCAGCATCAACGGCAAACGCGAATCCGTCGCGCGTTACCTTGGGCAACTCCACGTTGTGGCTTTCACTGCGGACGAGTTGGAAGTCGTGCGCGGCGCGCCCGAGGCACGCCGTAAGTTCCTCGACCGCGGCATCGTCTCGATGCAACACGCCTACGTGCAGACGCTCTCCGATTATCAACGCGTCGTTAGACAGAAAAACCGCCTCCTGCAAGACGCGGCCGACGCCGAACTGAGCGCGGCCGAACTGGCCGCCCGCCTCGCCCCGTGGAACGAACAACTCGTCGCTCTGAGCGCGGCCATCCATCGCGCCCGCGCGGACTACGTCGAACGCGTCAACGCCGTCCTCGAACGCCGCCTTTTCGGGCGCGAGGAAGTGAGCGTGCGCTACGTTTCATCGCTCGAAGGAAAGGGCGATTTAAGCGACTACGAGACCCTGATCGCGGAGCGTTTGCAGTTTCGCATGCAGGCCGAAATGTCGGCCGGTTACTCGCTCATCGGGCCGCATCGAGACGAGTTGGAGGTGCTCTTTGACGGGCGCGACATACGTTCTTTCGGCAGTTCCGGTCAACAGCGTAGCGCATTGATAATACTTGACTTAGCTGCAATTGCGGTGTATCATTCGTGGCACAATGAGTATCCGGTTTTTCTGCTCGACGACGTGGACGCCGAGCTTGATCGGAAACGCATCAATCAACTGTTGGAATACCTCGAAGGCCGCACGCAGACGTTCGTGACGACCTCGAAAGAAAACCTCGTCGAACAGTACGCCGCGCGCGCCGAAATTTTTGAGGTGAGAGAAGGCATAGCCGAGTTGTTGGCCGCTCCCGACGGCCGGATTTCGACATCCTCGAAGGATGCTTCGAGCATCTAAATCAAGAACGATTTAGTCGTCTCCGCAACCGTTCTTAATCGGACTAAAAGTTGTTATCAGCAGCGAGAAAGAGGGAATTAGTTTGTCAACAGCAATCAACACGAATAAGAAAAGCATGAGCTACGATTCAACTTCGATCACGGTTCTCGAAGGGCGCGAGGCGGTGCGCAAGCGTCCGGCCATGTACATCGGCTCGACCGGCGACATCGGCCTGCATCATCTGGTCTATGAGGTCGTAGACAATTCGATTGACGAAGCCCTCGCCGGTTACTGCGACACCGTAGATGTCACGATTCATCTCGATAATTCGATCACGGTCGTTGATAACGGGCGCGGCATCCCTGTGGACTATCACAAGGGGGAGAAGAAATCCGCCGCCGAAGTCGTTATGACGAAACTCCACGCGGGCGGAAAATTCGACTCGAACGCCTACAAGGTGTCCGGCGGACTCCACGGAGTGGGCGTCTCTTGCGTAAATTTCCTCTCTGAGTGGCTTCGTTTGGAAATCTGGAGGGATGGGGCGACTTACGAGCAAGAATACAAGCAGGGCATCTCTGTGGCGAAATTGGAAGCGACGGGAAAGACGCGTAAACGCGGCACCAAGATCACTTTCAAACCTGACTCGACGATCTTCGATGTCACGGAGTTCAGCTTCGACCGCCTCTCCGAGCGTCTGCGCGAAAAAGCCTTTTTGAACAAGGGCATTCGCATCAGCATCCGCGACGAACGCGAAGAGCCGGAACGCTCGCACGAATTTTATTACAAAGGCGGCATCGCGGAGTTCGTCAAACATCTCAACAAAAACAAGAGCGTCCTGCACGATAAGCCCCTTTATTTCGAGCGAGTTGGCGACGCGCTCTCGATTGAAGTGGCGATCCAGTACAACGACGCCTACGACGAAAAAGTCTACTCTTTCGCCAACAACATCAACACGGTTGACGGCGGCACGCATCTCTCCGGCTTCCGTTCGGCCTTCACGCGCACCATCAACGCCTACGCGCAATCTTCCGGTCTCGCCAAGAACTTCAAAGGTTCTCTGACCGGCGACGACGTGCGCGAAGGTCTGGTCGCGGTCATTTCGGTCAAACTGCCGCAGCCGCAGTTTGAAGGCCAAACCAAGGGCAAACTCAATTCGGACGTGAAGGGTGCGGTCGAATCGTTCCTGAACGAGCGTCTGACGGAATACTTTGAACAGAATCCGACCGTCGCCAAGAGAATCGTCGGCAAGGCGGTCGATGCCGCACGTGCACGCGAAGCGGCGCGCAAGGCTCGCGAGATCGTCCGTAAGGGCATTATCGGTTCGACAATGCTTCCCGGCAAACTCGCCGACTGTCAGGAACGCGACCCCACGCTGTGTGAATTGTACATTGTAGAAGGTGATTCGGCGGGCGGAAGCGCGAAACAGGGGCGTGATCGGAAGAATCAGGCGGTTCTTCCGTTAAAAGGTAAAATCTTAAACGTCGAGAAGGCGCGCTTCGATAAAATGCTCAGCCATACCGAGATTAAAACGCTTATTACGGCGCTCGGAACGGGCATCGGCAAAGATGATTTCGACCTCGGCCGACTCCGTTATCACAAGATCATCTTCATGACGGACGCTGATGTGGACGGGTCGCACATTCGCACGTTGCTCCTGACCTTCTTTTATCGGCAAATGCCCGAACTCGTTGAATCCGGGCACGTTTACATTGCTCAACCTCCGTTGTTCAAAGTGAAACGAGGTAAACGCGAGGAGTACATCAAAGACGAGCGTTCGATGGTGCGCTACCTCATGCGGCAGGCGACGAGTGAGGCGAAGGTGAAGTCCGGCGACGGGATGATGATTGAAGGGAAAGATTTAGCGCGTTCTCTAGAACAGATGGTTGAGTACAAGCGCTATTGCGAGAAGTTGGTGCGCCGTCTGGGGAACGACGAACGCTTGCTTTCCACTCTGCTGAACGCCTTTGCGGGGCGAAAGGGCGTCTTACGTCGCGAGAAAAGCTCAAACCTCCGTAGCGTGTTCCAGAATGAGAGTAAGGAGCTGCTGGTCTCGGTCGAGGGGCAACTTGCCAAAGCCGGTTATCGCACGGATTTATTGACGGACGAGGAACACGGACTGTGGTCAATCGAAACGACAGCTTCGACCGGGACTAAAGTGTTGATTGACTGGAACCTTGCCAGCCATGTTGAGTTTCAAAAGTCAGTCGAACTTCATAAAGTTCTGGATGAGAGTTTGGCCGCGCCTTTCGTCTTCGGCGAAAACGGCGCGAGCGAGCAGATTGAAACGCGCGAGGCGTTGCTGGAGCGGGTGCTGGCTACGGCAAAGAAAGATTTAACTATCCAACGCTATAAAGGTCTCGGCGAGATGAACCCGGAGCAGCTTTGGGAGACTACGATGAACCCGGAAAAGCGCACGCTTTTGCAGGTTAAAATTGACGATGCGGTGGAGACAGATCAAATCTTCACGGTCTTGATGGGCGACGCCGTCGAACCGCGCCGCAAATTCATCGAAGACAACGCGTTGGATGTGAAGAATCTGGATATTTGATCAACGCTGTTCGAGCCGGCGCGGCGGCGATGGGAAAATTTGACACTTCGCAGCCGCTCGCTTAAAATGCGATCCTTTCCTCCTGTGGATCATTGCCCGCTGCATGCAACTCGCGCATGCAGCGGCTTTTTTATGTGAGCTAAAACGCCGCCCTCTTGAAAAATAAAACGACGAACGCGTGCGTGTAGACGAAAGCTGAAAGCCGAAATTCTGCTCCGCTGGAAACAAAGAGCGCGGTCTAATAACCGCGCTCTTTGTTTGTGCACGGGCGAGACGCTTCCCAGTAGCGCGTCCGCCGTCAAAATGTTGAGTTCAAGGCTCGTTCAATAAAACAGCCCGCCACGGCGGTTTACGAGCTGCTTGGGCTTAACTCTTATCACCCGTTGCGCCGCTCGTTTGTTCGTCTAAATCAATGCGGTCGGTTTGCGTCGCGCCCTGCTGATTGTAATAACCGCCGGGCGCAAACTGCCCTTGCGCGCCGATGTCGAGCGACCGCGCGTTATCTTCCGTTAAGGTATCAGGTTTCAAATCGTCGTCCGCAGCGTCGCCGGGGGACGTATTGGTTTGATCGTTGTCTGCCATGTCAATCTTGCTCCTTGTGCTTGTGTTTTAGAAAAAACTCCTCATTCGCCATAGCGGCGAACTTGAAAGCGATACAATTTAACATCTGCGCCAGACGGAATTCCGGCCTTGCGCGCGGTGATCTGCAATTGCTGTTCTGCGCTCTCGACGCCTTCGAGGTCGGGCAGGAGAAGACCGCGGCGGCCTGACTTATCTTCCACAATAAGGCCATAGGTTTTGGGATCGAGTTCTTCAAAACGAGCCGGTTCGGGAGGCGAGAGCACGTCAACCGAGTAACGCAGGTGCGGCAGTTCGGAAATCTCGACTGGCAGAAAACGCGGGTCGCGGGTCGCCGCGCTGATCGCGTTATGGATTAGTTCCTCGGCGAGAGTCGCCCGCACGGGTTCGACCGTGCCGATGCAGCCGCGCAAATCACCCTCGTCGGTTTTGATAGAGACGAAACAGGCCGCGCGTTGGCTTAACGGCGAATCATCCGGGGTGTTCGGAACTTCGAGCACGCGCCGCTCGCTCACTAAAGTTTCGACGGCACGCCGCGCCAATTCGGGCAAGGATGCTTCGTTGACCGGTCTGTCGGCCTCGGCACGCTCGACAGATTTAGCGTATGCGTTTTCACTTCGCTCGCTCATGTCAGTTTTACTGCTCATAAACTGTTCGTGGAGTTTGCTCCAGCCGCGCCAGTTGAGCGACCAAATAGCCGACGCCGAAAGGCGCTTCGTAATGCAGCACTTCGCAGTCGCGGTTCGACGCGTCTTCAGCCCCGATGGCGACGAGCATCGAGCGGTAGCCGCACTCGCCTGCGAGGCGTCTCAGATTCGGGTCAATCGCGACGATGCCGTCGGGCGTGTTCGCGCTGATTGACGCGACGACTTGTTCGTCGAAGAGATGCGCCTGCGGATTGTGCCCGGCGGGCGCGTCGGGCGTCAGGCGGTGGCTCAGGTCGCCGCTCGCGACAAACGCAACGGCGCGTTCCGACGATTCGACCGCGCGCCTGATACACTCGCCGAAGCGCAAGTGATCTTCGTTTGACAGAAAACTATAACCGAGCGCTACGACGCGACCACGCCACCCGTTGCGCAAAAGAAAGTAGAGCGGCACGGCGGTTCCGTGATCGAGTTCGTAACCTTTGAGGGGGACGAGTTGGTAGCCGTGACCGGCGGCGGATGAAGTGATCGCTTCGAGGAGTTCCGTGTCGAGCGGCGCGCTGACGGTCGCTTGCGGGGCGCGAAAGTTGGCGAAGTCGCCGCGCAGTTCCGTCTCGTAGTAGGCGACGAAGGCGCGCGCTTCGAGCGGCGCATGGGGCGAGATGATAATGATCGTCTCCGCGCCGCAGGCGATGATACGCGCGGTCAATTCGCGCATCGCGTCAATCGAACCGCGCACCTCGGCCGCCGCTTCCCGCCCGACTTCAGGAACCATGATTGGCGGGTGCGGAGCAATGCCGACGAAAACGAGAGAGCCAGCCATATTCACCGTCTCATACTAGTGAATCCGAAAAGTCTGCTCGGTTGATACGGACGGCCGCCGCCTGAAACGGCGGGGAATCGGAACGCTTCGCATGCGAAGCACTGGCGACCGTCCAATCAAACTCTTTGAGGGATGGCGGGATTCTATCACACCACGCGCGCGCCCTGACAAGCGAACGCGACCGGCAGGCGCGCGGACACGTGAAACAATCGCACGCCTTGATGTACGATACGCGCCACAACCGGGTGCGGAGACAAAGAGATTATAGCGAATGGCTGAGAGTGAGAAGTTTGATGCGCTGATCATCGGCGCGGGGCCGGCGGGGTCGTTCGCGGCGGAGCGGCTGGCGCGTGGCGGCGTGCGCGTCGCTTTGTTTGACGGGCGACCTGCGGGCGAGCCGAAAGCCTGCGGGGGCGGCGTCACTTCGAAGGCGTTGAAGGCTTGGCCGCACCTGCTCGAAGCGTTGGGGCGCACGGTCGAAGAAGTCGAAATGTACGCGCCCGCGGGCGCGCGCGTGCGTCTCAAACTCGATGCGCCATTCGCCATCTATTCCCGCGCCGCGTTCGATTCCTACCTGCGCGACCGCGCCATCCATGCCGGGGCGCACGTCGTTCCGGAACGCGTGTCAGTCGCGCTTGACGGCAACGGGCGAGACGGCTGGAGGGCGCGTGCGAGAAGCGGCGAGAGTTGGCACGGCGGCGTGCTCGTCGCGGCGGACGGCGCGAACAGTCCCATCGCGCGTCGGCTTGCGGGCGCGTTGCCGAACGCGGAGATGGAAGTTGCCTTTGGCTATCGCGCGCCGCTGCCGAAGGGCGACGACGCGCCGACGGTCATCGCGTTCCTCCCCGGCTGGGTCGGGTACGCGTGGGCGTTTCCGCGCCTCGATCACATCTCGTTCGGCATCGCCACCTCGCAGGACGCGTTCGATCATCGCTCGCTGGATGCGCTGCTCTGGGAATTCATGGTCGGCTATTACCGCGTCCGCGAAGACCCGCGCGCGCCGCTCTGGTCTTCGCAAGCGAAAAATTCGAGCGCGGGCGACGCGCACAACGCGGAGATTGAAAAAAAATTGCGCGCCTCGGTGAATCGCTACGCCGCGCGGATTCCAGGTCTCGCACCGGAGACTTGGAACACCCGCCGCGTCGGCTCAGACACGTGGGCGTTGCTCGGCGACGCCGCCGGTTTCGCAGACCCCATGACGGGCGAAGGCATCTACTACGCGTTGCGCTCGGCCGAACTTTTCGCCGAGGCTTATCTCGCAGGACGCACGGCGGCTTACGAGGAGCGTTGGCGCGCGGACTTCGGGCGCGAACTGCGCCGCGCCGCGGCGATGCGTAGACGCTTCTACGGCGAGTTTCTCGGCGCGCCTTTCACCGACCGCATGATTGATTTCGCGCGCCTCCATCCGGGCATTCGCCGCACGCTGCGCGAACTCGTCGCGGGCGATCAAGGCTACGTCAATCTCAAGCGCGCGCTCGCGCGCAGCGCGCTCTGGCCGCTGTAAGCAGAAACGATGAAGTAGGAACGATGAACGCGGAATGAAAAGCTGTTGTCTTTCATTCCGCGTTCATCGTTCCTACTTCATCGTTTAGTGCGGCGCGGTGTAAGGAGCGAGGCGGCGTTTGAGTTCTTCGGGGACGGGAACGGAGTCGAACGCGCCGCGTCGGACGGCGACGAGGACGAAGTGCGCTTCGGCGACGATTGAAGGGTCGCCGTTGCGTCGCACCTCAAAATTCAGCCGCAGCGATTTCGTGCCGACGCGCCCGACGTAGACAGAGACTTCGAGCAGGTCGTCCAGTTGCGCGGCCTGCCGAAAGTCGCATTCGAGATGCGCGCGCGGCAACCACACGTCGAGTTCGTCGAACATGCGTCCGTAGGGCAACCCGACGGCGCGGAAAAGTTCCGTCTCGGCGATCTCGAAAAAACGTATGTACGCGCCGTAAAAGATGATGCGCGCCGCGTCCACATCGCCCCACCTGACGCGCTCCTCGATGCGAAACTTCCACCGTTCCGGCTGTGTCTGGTTCATCGCTTCATTCAATCAACAACCCGTCGCGAAAGTGATGCGCGGGCGCGGAGAGTTGATTCACAAACCTTTCACGCTTCCGGTTCGCGCAGGAAATTTTCCAGCGCGCGATTGAACTCGGCCGGGCGTTCGACATTGGAGACGTGTCCCGCGCCCGCGATAACTTCCAGACGCGAGCCGCGTATCTCGCGTCTCATAAGTTCGGCGTCGGCGGGCGGCGTGATTTGGTCAAGGCTGCCGACGATGATGAGCGCGGGACAATTTATCTCGCGCAAGAATTTTGTGTGATCCTCGCGCACGGCCATGCCGCGCAGAGCCGACGCCGCCCCCTGCGGATTGGTGTTCAAGATCATCTCGCGGACACGCGCGACAACTTCGGGGCGTTCGGCCTGAGTCGAGGGCGCGAAGAGTTTCGGGAGCATCGCGTCGGCGATAGTCTGCATGCCTTCGCCGAGGGCGCGCGTGGCGGTCTCTTCGCGCGCGAGACGCGCCTCGCCGGTGTCCGCTTGCGGGCGCGTGTCGGCGAGCAGGAGAGCGCGCACGCGTTCGGGAAAGAGGCGTGTGAATGCGAGTGCGACGTAGCCGCCCATCGAGAGTCCGCCGATCACGACGCGCGCGATGCCCAGTTCGTCGAGCAGCGCGGCCACGTCCTCTGCCATCACTTCCATCGTCGCCGGTTCGCGCGTCGCGGTAGTCTCGCCGTGCCCGCGCAGGTCAACGGTGATGACGCGGTGGTGATGCCCGCCGAGCGACTCGACCTGTTCGCGCCAGAGCGTGCGGTTGAACGGGAAGCCGTGCAGCAACACGATTGGCGACCCCGCGCCCGCCACCTCATAAGCCAACTCAATGCCGCGCACGCGTGCGACGCTCATCGTGATCTCCTCTCGCGTTAAAATTCATGCCCGACTTTCGCGCCTTTCGTATTCCTTCTTCGCGCCTTTGAATGACAAATTGAGAGCGTTGAAATATCTCCGAAATTCACTTTCAAATTGAGGCGTAGATAGCATGCCATTTGCGCGAGCGTCAAACTCGCGGCGGCCTCTGTGCATCTAAATTGCGAATCAAATCAGCGTGATTTCCAGGTCGCGTCCGGCGCGTCGAGCGCGAATCAAACTACAAAAGGAAGCAAGCGATGAGCAGCAAGAAACAGGCGACGAAGGCGCAGATTTTTTCGGCGGCCGAACAACGCGCGGCGCGCAGCGAGCGCATCGAGGTGAGGGACGCGGAGCCTTACGGCTGGATCGCTTTTTCCGAGTCGGGCACTGAACAGAACTATCACCTGTTCCGCGATCCCGAAACCAAGCGGCTGGTCTGCACCTGCGCCGACTTCATCTATCGTGGCGACGCCGAACCGCGCTACGAGTGCAAGCACATCTCCGCGACGCTCAAGTACATCGCGCGGCAGTATCTCGAAAGAGACTACGACCCGCGGCGACAGTATGCGTGGGCGGCATCGGGAGCAGGGCGCGACACGCGCCGTGCGGCCTGAACTTTCACTTCGCCTCACACGGCCGCGAGAGCTTCGCGGTAAACTTTCTCCGTCGCATCAACCATTCGTTCGAGACTGAAGCGCGCACGCGAAGAATCGCGTGCGCGCTCCGCCATGCGCGCGCGTTCGTCGTCGCTGCGTAGCAGTTGAAGCATCGCGCGGGCGAGCGATGCGGCGTCACCGACCGGCACGAGTTTCCCGTTCACGCCGTCGTCAATCATCTCACGCGCGCCGTCCGTTGCAGTCGCGATGACGGCGATGCCGCACATCAACGCTTCGAGCGTCGCGAGGCCGAACGCCTCCGCGCGCGAGGCGGAGACGTAGAGGTCGAGCGAACTGATGAGCGGTGTAAGTTCGGAGACGTGGCCGAGGAGCCGGACGTGGTCTTGCAGTTCATCCCCGGCGATCAACTTCTCAAGACGCGCGCGCGTTTCGCCGCCACGCGATTTGTCGTCGCCGATAATGAGAAACTGCGCGTTCGTAAAATTCTCCTGACGGATAATCGCCGCCGCCGCGCGCACGAAATCCTCTTGACCTTTGACCGGACTCAACTCGCCGACCGTGCCGACGATGAGGGGCGCGTTTACGGAAAGACCGCGACGAAATTCGTCGCGGTCGAAATTTGCGAGCGCACAATCGATCACCGCGACGGAGATGCCGTTCGGGATGACGCGGATTTTTTCGGCGGGGAAGATGCGCCGCGCGCCGAGAGCAAGCGCGACGCCTTCCGAGACCGCGATGACGCGCGCGGCGTTTGCGAGTGTGAACCTGTGCAAGCCGCTCATGGGGAACGGGACGTGGCGCGTGAGGACGAAGGGCACGCCTCCGGCGCGTCGTGCCGCGTAAGCGGCGATGGGGTAGTCGCGCGCGAGGTGCGCGTGGATGATCTCGATCCGGCGTTCGCGGACGAAGCGCGCGAGCCTTGTCGCGCTGGCAAGATCGAGCGCGTTGCGCAGCGGCAGTGTGATGATATGAGACTCGGACAGGCGCGCGAGTCTTGCTTGAAGCGGCGACGCGTGGGAGAGCGCGACGTAAACGTCGTGGCCGCGCTCGGAGAGTGCGTTCGAGAGGTCGGCGAAATGGCTCTCGCCGCCGCCGAAGGTGCGCGCCGAACTGAGTTGGAGAATCTTCACGTTTAGTCGCTGGCCGTGGTGGTCGCAGGCGAGGAAGATTTTACCGCGAGCGGCGAGGCGTCGTAGCGTGCGAGCAGGTCTGCGGGGTCGCGGTAGATGTCGGTGCATCCGGCGGCGCGGAGTTCGGCTTCGGGGAAGCCGCCGCAGAGGACGCCGACGGTGCGCAGGTTGATCTTGCCCGCGGCCTCTGCGTCGTAGGGCGTATCGCCGATGACGATGGCCTCCGCGGCTCGCACGTCGCCGAGTGCGCCGAGCGCAGCCACGAAGATGTCCGGGTGCGGCTTCGACTTGTCCGCGTCGTCGGCGGAAGTTTCTTCTTCAATCAGGTCTGTGATGCGTGCGAGTTCTTTGTAAGCCTTGAGTTCGTCCTTCTTGGCCGAAGAGGCGAGGGCGATGCGCTTGCCGTCCCGGCGGACGCGCTCGAAGAGTTCGCGCACTTGCGGGAAGGGGCGCACGCGCGGGAGATATTCGCGCTTGAAGAGATCACCCCTGAACTTCTCCATCTCTTCGCCGAAGCGTCCGAGTTCTTCCTCGGAAAAGAAGACGGGCATCAACTGGTCGCCGCCCTTGCCGATTTGATGACGGATTCGCTCAAACTCGACTTCGCGACCGAAGTGTCGAAACGCTTCCTGCCATGCGCGCGCGTGCAGATCAACCGAATCGACGAGCGTGCCGTCAATGTCGAAAATAATAGCTTTGAGCATGAGTTAAACTTCCTCCCCGTGTTTTTGAAATGAGGCTTAACATTACACCACGCGCGGGCGATGTGTCGTGTTCCGCAACGTAATTTCGCGGGGGCGGCGGGCATTGAAGCCGCCCGGCGAGTCGGCATATAGTTTGCTGTCCGGTTATTGAAAACGGATCAGCCTTTTGAGTTGAAGGTGGAAAATCTGAGGAGGATTTTATGGCTAAACTGGTGACGGGACTTTTCAAGACGCGCCTTGCGGCCGAGGCGGCCGTGGACGCGCTCATCAAACACGGCTACACGCGCGACGACATCAGCGTGCTCATGTCCGATGCGACGAAGAGTAAAGAGTTCGCGATTGAGTCGGGAACGCGCGCGGCGGACGGCGCGGGGATCGGCGGCGCGGTCGGCGGCACGGTGGGCGCGGTGCTGGCGGCGATTGCGGCGGTGGGGACGAGCATCGCGTTGCCGGGGATCGGTCTGGTGATCGCGGGGCCGATTGCGGCCGCGCTCGCCGGGGCGGGCGCGGGCGGCGCGGCGGGCGGCGTGATCGGCGCGCTCGTCGGCGCGGGTATCCCCGAGCATCGCGCGAAAGTTTACGACGCGGGCTTGCGCGGCGGTGGCATCCTGATTGGTATCGAAGCCAAGTCGAATGAGGACGCCGAGCAGATCGAAAAACTTCTCGCAGACCTCGGCGCGGAGCACGTCAGGCAGGAATAAGAATGACGATGAAGTAGGAACGATGAACGCGGAAGTAAAGCAACTCGTCTTTACTTCCGCGTTCGTCGTTCCTACTTCATCGTTTTCCGCTACCGGCTGATCTTATCGCCGATGTCTTCGATAGTTTCGCCGACCTTGCGGCGGGCAGTGCCGAAACCTTCCTGAATGTTGCCGGAGGCGCGGTCGGCCTCGCCTTCGGCTTCAAGGTCGCGGTCGCCCGTGGCTTCGCCCACTTTGTCCTTCACCGCGCCTTTGGCCTGATCAAATTTTCCCTCGACTTCGTCGTTGTTCAGTAAACCCATCTTTGTCTGCCTCCTCAAAAATTGTCCGCCCGCTTGATGTGTTGCTCAAAGCAGAAACGCCTGTTCATGCTTCATCGCGGATTACGTTCGCAACGGGTGTGCCAGCATGGAGGGTGCGATTGAGACGGGACGCGGGCGGGTGAAAATCGCTGTTAAAGAACGAATTGCACGCCGCGTGGTCACATTGACGGCGGCACCGTGGGCGAGTCGTCAGGCGTCCGTTTCCGTACAGTCGGCGGGCGGCGCGCTTCGTCTTCGGACAAAAAGAGAAGGGCGCGTCCGTTGTGGATGCGCCCTTCTCTTTTTCTGTTTAGCGCCGCCGCCGCCGTTCCGGTTTAGAACTGGAAGCGGAAGGCAATCTGGACTTGACGCTCGCGGAAGATGGTCGTGTTGTTGAGCGCGGTCGTGTTGCCGAAAGCGGGATTGAACGTCAGCGTGTTGGTCGCCGCCGTCAGCGAGTAGAACAGGTCGTCAACGTCGGTCACGTTGGCGCGGTTGAAAAGATTGAATGCTTCGATGAGAGCCTCGAAGTTCATCCCCTCTCTAATGCGGAAGCGGCGTGAAACGCGCAAGTCAACGACGGCCGTGCGGGGACGCCGGAGCGGATTGCGTTCGGTGAAGAACGGACGGAAAGCTCCGCCCGAACCCGTCAAGGAACCGGCCGTGCCGCCACCGCCGGCCGCGCCGCCGATGGAAGCTTGTTCGAGTCGGCCGGAAGAGAGTGTGACAATCGGGGCGATCTGGAAGCCACCGAAAATCGCCCTGCCGACGCGCGAATTCTCCAATCCGAAGGGACGAATCGCGTAGACCGCGCTGGCGACGAATCTATGCGGAATGTCGAACAGCGACCTGCCTCTTTCCAATTCGAGGTTTTGGGGATCGATGGGCACCGGGAAAGTCGGGGCGAAGGTGCCCGAACGCTGCCCGGTATCGGTCGCTTTAGAGAAGGTGTAGTTGATCTGGAACTGGAGCCCATCCGTCAGGCGACGGTTCGCTTGCAACACCAGTGCGTTGTAGTTCGATTCAGAACTGCTCTCGACTTGGATGATGCCGCCCAGGTTCGAGATCGGACGCGCTCCGGTAATGAACGGCGTCGTCACGGTCTGTCCGTCGAACGGGCCGCCAACCACTGTGTAAGATTTCGTGGTTGAAGAGAGCGGCAGGTTTATGTCAACGAACTGCGGCAGGCTTCTGCCCGCGCTGAACAGGTATGACGCCGAAATGACCGTGTTGCGTGCGATCTGGCGTTCGATCACGATGTCGGCCTGATGAATCTTCGGGTTCGAGAGATTCGGCGAGGCGACGATAGCGGTCAGCAATCCGGTATTCGGCGTCCCGGTGAGGACGTTCGGATAGATCGGATTGGGAATGATGTTGCCGGCCGCGTCGCGGATCACAGTGGTGGGCGTCACGCGGATGCTCACCTGCGCTCCGGGCGCGCCCGTGCTGGTCAGCGTACTGGAGATGAAAGAGTTCGGGATGCGGCCGTAATAAATGCCGTACCCGCCGCGCACAGAGGTCTTGCCATCGCCCGTCAGGTCATACGCGAACCCGATGCGCGGGCCGACATTGTTCTTGTCTTCGGGAATGCGCGTCGTCTGCGCGATGATCGCGTTGGCCTGCTCCTGCGAATACCGTTGCGGGACGGCCGCCGTACCGGCAGCGAGCGTGGCGTTGGCGGTGTTCGGGACAAGCGGCTCAGGCAGTTTGTAGATTTCATAACGCAGCCCGAGGTTCATGGTCAGGCGCGGCGAGATGCGCCAGTCGTCCTGAATGAAGAAGTTGTAGTCGGTCGTGTTGAGTTCGTATTTAGCCAACCCGGCGGCCTGATCGAAGGTGCTGTAACGTCGGCCGGCCGGGTTGCCGAAGTCGCTGAGATAGTTGACGAGGTTGGTGTAAGAGTAAGCGCCGAATTCGTTGAAAATGTTGTCGATCCGGTCGTTGTTGTAGTTGATGTCGATGCCGAACTTGAGGCTGTGATTGCCGCGCGAGAGCGTCATCGAATCGGCGAATTGCCAGCGACGCTCGTCGGGGAAAGAACGGCGGTCGAGAAATTGACGGTTGCCGAACAACAGCCCGCCGGTGATGTTGACCTGCGGGAGTCTACCGGCAACGGTAGTGGTCGCGCGGGCGAGTTCGCGTTGCTCGCCTTCGCTCGGCGTCGCGGCGAAAGCCCGCGCGAATTCACGCCCGAACTGGAAACGGAATTCGTTGATCAGCGTGGGCGACAGCGTGGAGGTGAGACGCGACGTGAGCACGTCAACATCCACAAAGTCGTCGCCGTAACTTGTGCGTCCGATGAAGCGGACGGGCGGGCTTTCGATGCCGCTCGGCGAATCGGAGCGCATGCGGTTGTACGTCACCGCGAGCGCATTATTGTTGTTGAGGTTGATGTCGAATTTCGGCGTCAGGATCAGCTGATCCTGGCTGCGCGGAACTTCACCCGTCAGGCTCTGGAGGAAGGCCAGCCCTTCGTCGATCCTCGCATTAAGGGTCGCGTCCGTCGTGCCCGCCGGAAAAGCGGCACGAATGTTGTTGCGAACGGTCGTGCGGTTCGCCGCCGTCAGATTCAGGAAGTTGGGATTTTGGAAGGCCGAGACGCCCGGAAAGTTGCGCTTCTGCTGATCGTAAGTGAAGAAGAAGAACGCCCGATCTCTGGCGATGGGGCCGCCAATCGCCCCGCCGAATTGTTGGCGACGATCATCCGGTTTGAGCGCGACCGTGCTCACCGTACCGTCGGGGTTTAAGATCTGTTGCGTGGTGGAAGGATTGCGCGCGCCAAGTTTGTTGTCGCGAATGTAATAGAAAAGTTCGCCATGAAAATTGTTCGTCCCCGACTTGGTGACGGTGTTGACGACGCCGCCGGCGGCACGGCCATATTCAGCCGAGTAGTTAGAGGTGTTGACCTGAAACTCACGCACCGAGGCTTGGCTGATGACGTAGCTGATACGGGTTCGCCCGCGCTCTTCGGAGAAGAAGGCGTTGTTGTTATCGCCGCCGTCAACCGTCGAATTGTTGAGCAATCCTGAGATGCCGCGAAAACTGTTCAAACCAAAATCACCGTCGGGTGTGACGCCCGGCGTGAGACGCACGAACTCGGAGGCGCGGCGTCCATTAATCGGGAGTTCGTTGATCGAAGTCTGATTAATGTTTGTAGAAAAATCCGGCTGCGCCGTATTGACTGTGGGCGCTTCAGCCGACACTTCAACCGTCTCCGTCGAGCCAGTGATCGAGAGCGGAAGTTCGAGCGAGGTGACGCGTCCGACTTCCACAACAACGTTCTGCTGCGAGAAGGGAGCAAAGCCCGTCACGTTGATGCTGACGGTATAGTTGCCGGGCTGCAACTGCACGATGCGGAAGCGGCCTTCATCGTCCGACGTGCCCGAGCTTTCCTTGTTGGTTTCTTGGTTACGCACGGTAACGCTTGCGTTTGCTATGACTGCGCCGTTCGGGTCTTTGATCAGGCCGCCGATGGCGCCGTCCGTCGTGGACTGTGCTGCCGCCGGGTTGATCCCGAAGGCTAAGCAGAGCACCAGAATCACCAGCGCGCAAACTGAGCGGTACAGGGATGGTTTTGACATATTTCGTCCTTTGCTAATTTCGATTGTTGGGCTGAGTTCAGACACAGTGCAGACCTTCAGGGGGCGACTTCCGTGTCCGAAGATGTTAGCGATAAACCTTGTGTAGGTAGTAAAAGACTGCGTTGCTTGAAAGCAAGTTTATATCATAAGACGAGGCGTTTGCGCGAGTCTTACGGCAAAACAAACGGGATGTTAAATACTACAATTCGCGTGGCGCGGCAAGCCTAAACTGTGCCCCTTCTCCCGCCCCGCGCGCGGCGGCGAAATTATTACGCGGGCGGCCGTCGGATTGTTCGTTCCGGCGCGAAAATAGACCGCCTCTCAAATCCGAATCGCGCGTCCCGGCATGCGCGCCGCCCGGCGCGACGGACTCTCCGCAGACGCTCCCGCCCGCGCCCGACTTCGCCTTGAGGCCGCTACTTGATTCGCACCGGCTACTCCGTTCGCACTTGCCGTCAAATGCCCGTGTTTGCGCCCATTACTCGACGATTTACGCGTGCGGGGCGCGAAAAGTGCGTAGCAAGTATCCCGTGCGCGCATCCCGGCGCGAGTTCCCCGGAGAGTTATATCGTGCGCTGAAATCGTGGCCTTTGGCGGCATTTTCGACGTGCGCGGCCGTCCGCCGCGCGTGGCACGACGATTGAAATAAGACTGGCAGAGAGAGCGGAGTTTGGACACGTTTGCCGGCCCCGTTACGACCACGGAATTGATATTTGCGCCAGAGGGGGGAAAACTGTTGGCGCAAACGTCGGACGCCCCGGTAGGCTTTTTGAGGAGAGAGCCTGTCCGGGGCGTTCGCATGGAAAATAGAAAGCAGAAGGGCGAAAGTCAGGCGGAAAATCCGTCTTCACTTTCGCCCTTCTGCTTTCTACCTGCCACCCTACTTTTGCTTACGCGCGCTCGCAGATTATCGCGATGCCCTGACCGCCGCCGATGCAGGCGGTGGAGAGTGCGTAGCGACCGCCGCGGCGACGCAGTTCGAGGAGCGAAGTGAGGACGAGGCGCGTGCCCGATGCGCCGAGCGGGTGGCCGAGCGCGATTGCGCCGCCGTTGACGTTCGTGCGCGCGCGGTCGAGTCCCAGTTCTTTTTCGACCGCGAGGTATTGACCGGCGAACGCTTCGTTGACTTCGACCAGATCGATGTCCGACAGTTTCAGCCCCGCCTTTTCCAGAGCCTTACGCACGGCGGGCACGGGGCCGATGCCCATCACGTCGGGATCGACGCCCGCGTAGGCCCACGCCACGATGCGGCCGAGCGGCTCGACGTTTCGCGACTTGACGAAATCTTCGCCCGCGATGACGAGCGCGGCCGCGCCGTCAACGATCCCCGACGCGTTACCGGCCGTGACGAAGCCGTCTTTGCTGAACGCCGTCGGCAGCTTCGCCAGCACTTCGAGCGTCGTGTCGGGGCGCAGGTGGTCGTCCGTGTCAACTACTTTGACGCCTTTGCGCGTCTTCACTTCGACGGGCGTGATCTCTTCCCTGAACAGCCCCGCATCCTGCGCGCGCTTCGCCTCGGTTTGCGACCGTAGCGCGTAACGGTCTTGATCCTCGCGCGAGATTTCGTAGCGGCGCGCGAGGTTTTCGGCCGTGCCCGCCATCGTCGTGTTGCAGTAGGTGTCGAGCAGGGCGACCATCAAAGTGTCTTCGAGTTTGCCTTGCCCAAGACCGAAGCCGGAGCGCGCGCCGTAGATGGCATGCGGCGCCATCGACATCGACTCCATGCCGCCGACAAGCGCGGTTTTCGCTTCGCCGAGCATGATCATGTGCGCGCCGGAGACGATTGACTGGATACCGCTGCCGCACAGCCGGTTGACGGTGAGCGCGGGACGCTCCGCGGGCACGCCCGCCTTCAGCGCGACGTGGCGCGCGCCGTAGATGGCGTCGCCCGAAGTCTGCAAGGCGTTGCCGATGATGGTGTGATCGATCTCTTCGGCCGCCACGTTCGTCGCTTCGAGCGCGCCGCGCGCCGCCGCCGCGCCGAGGTCAATCGCTTTAACATCCTTCAGCGCGCCGACGTACTCGGTCATCGGCGTGCGCTTACCGCCTAAAATAAAAATGTCTTGAGTCATTATGTTCCTACTTCCTCATGATGGTTGAAAACTAACACTCTCTCGCGAAACAGACGAAAGTAACAGACGCGCAAACTTCGCGTCAAACCGCTAATCCAATCGCCGCCCGGCCGCGAAATTTAGATGAAAACGAGAGACGGTAAGCTGCCTGTTTCGCGCGCCCGCATCTTATCGCGCGGCCGGAACCGACCCGGTTTCGGCCTATTTGCCGGTTGCCAAATAAAATGTGCCTATGGCAATATTACTCGCTTTGTTGTTGCCGTCCCCGGCGTTAGATCAGCAACGCGAACCTCATAAAGTTCCAACTCAAGTTAAGGAGTAAACCCTCGTGAAGTTTTACGGAAATACAGCCCCCGCCTGCATGCTGTCATTTGCCCGCAAGGTTGTTTTCGCGGCCGTCCCCCTCTTGGTCGTCGGTCTTCTTGTGCCGCAGACTCTCCGCGCACAATCTTTTGATCGCATCGAACGCGAGCGCACGCTCAGGATGCTCGACAACGTCAAAGATCAACTCAAAAAGAACTACTACGATCCGAACATTCGCGGCATGGACGTGGAGGCGCGTTTCAAAGCAGCCGAAGAAAAGCTCAAGCAGGCCACCTCGCTGGGGCAGGCGTTCGGGATCATCGCGCAGGCGTTGCTCGACCTCAACGACTCGCATACTTTCTTCAGCCCGCCCTCGCGCGCCGTGAGCGTGGAGTACGGGTGGCAGATGCAGGCCATCGGGGATCAGTGTTACGTGGTGGCGGTCAAGCCGGGCAGCGACGCCGAGGCCAAGGGCATCAAGCCGGGCGATCTGGTGGTGTCGGTCGACGGCTTTAAGCCCACGCGCAAAGAACTCTGGAAGATGGAGTATTACTACTACCAGCTCAGCCCGCGACCGGGCATGCGGCTCGTCGTGCAGAGTCCCGGACAGGAGGCGCGGCAGGTGGACGTGGCGGCGAAGGTGCGGCCGCAGAAGCGCGTCATCGAGCTGTCGGGTAAAAACGCCACCTTCGATGTCAACGAAATGATTCGCGAAAGCGAGGACTTCGCGCAACTCCGGCGACACCGCTTCCAAAAATTAGCGGGCGGCGTGGTCATCTGGAAAATGCCCACTTTCAGTTTCGAGCCGGAGCAGGTGGACAGCATTATGGGCGAACACGTGAGGGGCAACGGCACGCTCATCCTCGACCTGCGCGGCAACGGCGGCGGTTACATCGTGACGCTCGAACGACTCGCCGGATATTTCTTCGAACGCGACATCAAGATCGCCGACCGCAAAGGGCGCAAAGAGATGAAGCCGATGATCGGCAAGACGCGCGGCAAAGACATCTTTACGGGAAAGCTGATCGTCCTCGTGGACAGTAAATCCGCTTCCTCCTCGGAGTTGTTCGCGCGCATGGTTCAACTCGAAAAGCGCGGCATCGTGCTCGGCGACACGTCGGCGGGCGCCGTCATGCAGTCGATCTTTCACCAGCAGGAGATGGGCGTCAATACCATCGTCCTGTACGGCACGAGCATCACCGACGCGGACGTGATCATGACCGACGGCAAGAGCCTCGAACACACGGGCGTCCAGCCGGACGAGTTGCTGCGCCCGACGGGCGAAGACGTGGCGAACAGACGCGACCCGGTGCTGGCGCGCGCCGCCCAACTCGCGAACATTAAACTCGACCCCGCCGTAGCAGGCGCGATGTTCCCCATCGAGTGGAAGAGATAGGCTCAACGGCCGGATAGTTCGTTCAGATGGGAAAAGCGTGGGAATCACTTCCCATGCCTTTCCCACTGGTCGCTAATATGCTCTCGTTTCCGCGCGATGTCGCGTTCGCAAGACATCGCCGTTTAAGCGCGGCGGATGCGGTTTGTTAGACAAAATGTGAGTATGACAACATGGCTGCCTTGCAGTTGCCGTCCCCGGCGTTGTCCCTGAAACCCCAACCTCTCAATACTTTTCTTAAGGAGTAACCCCTGTGAAGCACAACAAAAAAGTTGCCCACCCCCTTCTCGCTTCCCCCCGCGCGCTTGTCTGCGTCGCCGTCTTCGGAATATTGTTCGCCGGCTTCGCACCGGCCGCGCTGCGCGCTCAAGGTCTCAACGGCTTTGAGCGCGAGCGCGGCCGCCAAATGCTGAAGACCATCAAAGATGACGTCAAGAAGAATTACTATGACCCGACGTTTCGCGGGATAGACATCGACGCGCGCTTCAAAGAGGCCGACGAGATGATTCAGAAAGCTGAGTCGAACGGGCAGGTCATGGGCATCATCGCGCTCACGCTCATCGGTCTGAACGACTCACACACCTTTTTCATCCCGCCGCAACGCGTCACGCGCACGGAATATGGCTGGCAGATGCAGATGATCGGCGACAAGTGTTACGTGGTCGGTGTGAAGCCGGGGAGCGATGCCGAGGCCAAGGGACTTAAGGAAGGCGACGAGATACTCTTAGTTGATGAGATGAAGCCGACGCGCAGCGACTTGTGGAAGATTCATTATCTCTACAACTCGCTGCGCCCGATGTCGGGCGTGCGACTCACAGTGCAAAGCCCCGGCTCTCAGCCGCGCGCCCTCGACGTGATGGCGAGCCTTAAGACCGGGAAGCGGGTGACGGATTTGACGGACTACGGCGAGTTCATGCGACTCATGATGGAAGAGCAGCGAGACGCCCGTCTGAACCGCCATCGTTACTACGAAGTCGGCAACGAGTTATTCATCTGGAAGATGCCGCAGTTCGATCTGCCCAAAGAGAAGGTTGACGACTTTGTGGACAAGTTCAGAAAACACAAGACCGTGATCCTAGACCTGCGCGGCAACGGCGGCGGCTATCTCGATACGCTCGTGCGGCTAATCGGCAACGTTATGGACAGGGAGGTGAAGGTCGGAGACACGATCAAGCGCAAGGAAACCAAACCGCTCGTCGCCAAATCTGTGGGCGAACGCGCTTTCAAGGGGCGGCTCATCGTGCTCGTCGATAGCATGTCGGGTTCTTCCTCCGAACTGTTTGCGCGCGTGATGCAGTTGGAGAAGCGCGCCACGGTGATCGGTGATGTGACGGCGGGCGCGGTCATGGGAGCTATACATCATTCGCATAAGGTGGGCATAGACACGGTGGCTTTCTACGGCGCGAGCATCACGGTCGAAGATTTGATAATGACAGACGGCAAGAGCCTGGAGCATGTCGGCGTGACTCCCGACGAGTTGCTGCTGCCGTCGGCGACGGACATGGCGGCAAAGCGCGACGTGGTGCTGGCGCGCGCTCTTGAACTCGCCGGGGCGAACATAGACCCGGCCAAAGCCGGCGCGCTCTTCCCCGTCGAGTGGAGGAAGTAAGCCGGGCCGGATTGATTGCTCGACGCGAAAAAGCGTGGGAAGTGATTCCCACGCTTTTTTATGTTCACAGGTAATCTCTCGTTTCGCGGGGGCATCCGTGTGCGGAGCGCGAGTCGCGGCTCAGTCGGTGAAGCGGTGCGCGGCGCGATAGCGGTGGAGCAGTTCTTCGAGGAAGCCTTCGTAGGTGAAAGTCTCGCGGTCGAAGTCGGGTTTGAGTTTGTAGAGGATCGGCGTCGCCACGCGCCACGCCATCCACTGCCGCGGCGCGTCGGCGAGTTCCCAACGCCGCCTGAGGAATGTCTCGACCACTTCGATCTCGCGCTCGGTGAGCGCGCCCGCGTCGCCCTTGAACAGGACGGGATTGAACGAACGGCGCAAGGCCACGTCGCTCGTCGGCGCGGCGAACACTTCGTCGAACGTCGGAGCCTGCGCCTCGCGCTCGCGCACGACGACCGTGCCCGCCACGAAATCGCCCACGCGCTGGTCGCGGCCGCTCATGAACACCGACACCAGCCCGATTGAGTAGAACGGAAACGGCATCATGTCGAAGACGCGCAGCAGGTTTCGCGCCGCCGCCTCCCAGATGGTGACGGGTCGCCCGTCCTCGCGGATAACGCGCAGGCGCAACATGCGCTTGCCCGGCGTCTGCCCGTTCCACAGCCACTCGAAGATGGCGAAGTAGCCCGACCACAACACGAACACCAGAATGATCACGGCCGCCAGCAACCAGTTCGGCATCTGCGACACGCGATTGCCCACCTGCGTCGCGTAGCCCGTCCACAGAAACACCAGCCCGACGAGCAGCATCGCAAACAACTGCAACCCGTGGTCAACCGCGCACGCCAGAAAGCGATTCCCAATCGAAGCCAGCGCGAAGTGCAGCGGCACGCGCTCCGGCGTCTCGATGACGAGCGTTTCTTCGTTGGCGACGACTGTTGACATACGAATGACGGACGACTCTATTCCGGGAAAATTCAGTTGACGCGAATGTAGCTGTACGCGCCCGCCTTAATGTTTTCATTGAAATAATGCCCAAGCGAGTCGGCGTTTTTCAGTTCGTCGTATTCATGCGCCGGGATGTTGTAATAACGATAGACGCCGCCGTGCTTAAATTCCACTTCCAGCGTTTGCGTCTCCGGGTTGTAGCCGACCGAGGCCAGACTATCGGAATCCACCTGCTCCCTCAGAATATTTTCCGCGACCCCGTGCACGCGCAGAAAACGCCTTTTCCCGACTTGCAACAACAGCGTCTCACCGGCGCGCAACGTTACGTCAACGTCTTTGACGCGCCGCTGTTCCCCGTTAACGCGCACCCCGCCTTGTTCGAGCAGGCGACGACCTTCCGCGACCGACAGGGCGAGGCTGCCCGCCACCAGCAAACGCGGCAACTTCCATTCGCCCTCGGCTACGGCGCGCTCTTCGATCTCGTCGGGAATTTCCTTGCGCTTGAAGACGCGGTTGAATTCTGCTTCGGCGGCCTCTGCGTCCGACGGCGAATGAAAGTCCGCGATGATGCGTTTGGCGAGTTCGACTTTCAGGTCGCGCGGGTTGCGCTCGCCCGCCTGCGTCGCGGCGCGGAGTCGCGCGATCTCGTCCGTGCGGAGGTCTGTCAGGAGTTCGTAGTAACGCCACATCAGTTCGTCGGAGACGGACATGACTTTGCCGAACATCTCCGGCGCGGCTTCGTTGATGCCGATGTAATTGCCGTAAGACTTCGACATCTTCTGGACGCCGTCCGTGCCTTCGAGGAGCGGCATGGTGATGACGACCTGCGGCTGCTGTTCGGATTCGCGTTGGAGGTTGCGGCCGACGAGCATGTTGAACTTTTGATCCGTGCCGCCGAGTTCCACGTCGGCCGTGAGCGCGACGGAATCGTAGCCCTGCACGAGGGGGTAGAGAAGTTCGTGTAGGGCGATGGGGCGTTCTTCGGTGAGCCGCTTCTGGAAGTCGTCGCGCTCCAAAATTTGTTTGACCGTGACGCGCGAGGCGAGACGGACGAAGCCATCCGAGCCGAGCGTGTCCATCCAGCGCGAGTTGAAGTCGATGACGGTCTTCGCGGGGTCGAGCAGTTTGAAGATTTGCGCCTTGTAAGTTTCGGCGTTGGCGTTGATCTCTTCGCGCGTGAGTTGCGGGCGCGTGGCGTTCTTGCCCGACGGGTCGCCGATGAGGCCGGTGAAGTCGCCGATGAGAAAAATGGCCGTGTGGCCGAGTTCCTGAAACGCGCGCAGCTTGCGTATGACGACCGTGTGGCCGAGGTGTATGTCGGGGGCGGTCGGGTCTGCGCCGTACTTGACGCGCAGGGGCACGCCGGTGCGCGCGCTCCGCTCCAGCTTGGCGCGCAGGTCTTCTTCACGGATGACCTCGACCGCACCTTTGCGCAGGTAATCGAGTTGTTCGTCAATCGTCATTTCTTCATCGTAAATCGTGAATCGTAAATCGTAAATAGACGAAGACCGCTTTGGGCGGCGGACGAGACCCCCACTTTGAATCTGCCGGTAGTTTGAGCTACTTTCCCTCTCATGATCAACTCACCTGTTGCGGCCGATGAATTGAAGGAAACCGGCGGGGAGAATCCGCTCGGCGGCCTGCGCCTCGTGTTCGTCGGGGTGGGCGTGATGGCCGAGTCGATGATCGCGGGGCTGTTGAAGCGGCAACTCGTCGCGCCCGCGCAAGTCTGCGGCAGCCACCCGCGCGCCGCGCGTCGCGCCGAACTCGAAGCGGCCTACGGCATTCGCGTCGTCGAAAGCAACCGCGAGGCGGTGTCGCTTGAGGCGGCGGGCGAGACGGCGGGCGCGGGTGCGCTGGTCTCCGGCTCAATCATCATCCTCGCCGTCAAGCCGCAGAAGCTGAACGGCGTGTTGCACGAGTTGAAAGACGCGTTGAGTCCTGACGACCTCGTGCTGTCCATCGTCGCCGGGGCACGCATCGAGACGATGGCGGGCGAGTTGTTGCACCCGGCAATCGTGCGCGCGATGCCGAACACGCCCGCGCAGGTGGGCGAGGGCATGACGGTCTGGACGGCGACGGCGCAGGTGGACGACGCGCGGCGGCGACAGGTGAGCGTGATGCTCGGCGCGCTGGGGCGCGAGATGCGCGTCGAGGAGGAGAGGCAGATCGACATGGCGACGGCCTTGAGCGCGACCGGCCCCACATACATCTTCCTCGTCATGGAATCGCTCGTGGACGCGGGCGTCCACATGGGCTTCTCGCGCGAGGTGGCGCGCGAACTCGTCTTGCAGACGATGCTCGGCTCGGTGCGCTTCGCGATGGAATCGCACAAGCACCCGGCCGAACTCCGCAACATGGTCACGTCGCCCGGCGGCACGTCGGCCGAAGCGATCTACCAGATGGAAAAGGGCGGCCTGCGCACCGTGCTCTCGAAGGCCGTCTACGCCGCCTTCCAGCGCGCGGTCGCGCTCGGTCAGAGGAAGAATTGACCGGCGGGCTGCGATGTCGAATCGTAGATGAAAATGACTTGGAGGGGGCGGGGTCTAAGCAAGCTGCCGTGCCGTCGTTGTCAACGATCAAGACAGCGCGGCGGGAACTAACGGCCGGACAGCGGACGCACGCGTCTCCGGGTAATCTCATAATCCCCGCTCACAACTAACGCGACCGCTGCGGCGTAGGCTTGGTGCTCTTCAAGGAGTATGCGCGCGGCGAGCGTCTCCGGCGTGTCGTCGTCCAACACGGGGACGACGCGTTGCGTGATGATGGGGCCGCCGTCCAGAGTCTCGTCAACGAAGTGGACGGTGCAGCCGCTCACCTTGACGCCGTGCTCGATGGCCTGTCGTTGCGCGTCGAGGCCGGGGAAAGCGGGGAGCAGGCTCGGATGAATGTTGAGGATGCGCCCGCGAAAAACTTCGATGAACTGCGGCGAGAGCAGGCGCATGAAACCGGCGAGACAGACGAGTTCGATAGAGCACGCCTGCAAGGCGGCGATGATCTCGCGCTCGTGTTCGGCGCGCGTGCGCCCCGCACGTTCGACGGCGAGCGTCTCGATGCCGCGCTCCGAGGCGCGGCGCAACCCTTGCGCGTCGGCGTGGTCGCTCAAGACCAGCGCGATACTCGCCCCGGGCACGCGCCCGCGCTCGACGGCCTCCGCGAGCGCAACCATGTTCGACCCGCGACCGGAAATGAGGATGGCAAGTTTCAAGTTTCAGGAATGAGGTTTCAAGTTTCAAGTTTCAAGTTTCAGGTTTCAAGTCTGAATGTTCCTCGTTCTTTAACTTGAAACTTGAAACCTGAAACTTGAAACTCTTTCAAACGAATTTCACCGAGCGTGCGCCTGCGACGACACGGCCGATCTCGAAAATTTTCTCGCCGCGCGTTTCGATGTGCGTGCGGATCGCGGGCGCGTCCGTGGCCGCGCAAACGATCACCATGCCGACGCCCATGTTGAAGGTGCGGTGCATCTCCGTCTCCGAGACGTTGCCGAGCCGCTGCATGAGCGTGAAGACGGGAAGTTGCGGCCATGAGCCGCGTTCGATTTCGACGGCCATGTCTTCGGGCAGGATGCGCGGGATGTTGTCGACGAGGCCGCCGCCCGTGATGTGCGCGAGACCTTTCAGCAGTCCCGTGTCGAGCAGCCCTTCGAGCGCGGGCAGGTAACTCAGGTGCGGTTCGAGCAACGCCCGGCCGACGGTCATGCCCAGTTCTTCGACGTGCGTGGAGGCTTCGTAAGCCCCGACTTCAAAAAAGAGTTTGCGCGCGAGCGAGTAGCCGTTCGTGTGCAGGCCGACGGAGGGCAGGGCGAGCACGCGGTCGCCCGCCTCGATGGTCTTCCCGTCGATCACCCGTTCGCGATCAACGATGCCGACGATGAACCCGGCCACGTCGTATTCCCCGGCGGCGTAGAAGCCGGGCATCTCCGCGGTCTCACCGCCGAGCAGCACGCACTTGTTTTCGCGACACCCGCGCGCCATGCCTTCGACGACCTGTGCGATCACTTCGGGCGAGAGCGCGCCGGTGGCGACGTAGTCGAGGAAGAAGAGCGGGCGCGCGCCCTGCACGAGGATGTCGTTGACGCAGTGGTTGACCAGATCGCGCCCGACCGTGTCGTGCGTGTTCGTCTCGAAGGCGACTCTGAGTTTCGTCCCGACGCCGTCGGCCGAAGCGACGAGGACGGGCGCGCGCATCGAGGGGAACGCGCCGTCGAACATCCCGCCGAAGCTGCCGATCTCGGAGAGCGTGCGCTCGTTGAAGGTGGCGCGCGCCATCTCCTTGATCCGATCCACGGCCGCGTTCGCCGCCTCAATCGAGACGCCCGCGTCGCTGTATGTGATGGGTTTGGTCATAGGAAAGCTGTCAGCCCTCAGCTATCAGCGTTGAGCCGCCACTTTTGTTTTAGCTGAATGCTGACGGCTGGCGGCTCCTTCACAATTTGAAATCCTTCTTGTCCGGCGCGCCGCTCATACGTGCGAGACGCTCCTGCATTTTCTTGATCCGGTCTTCGGCCGAGGCGCGGGCTTGCGGCGCGGCCTCGATGGACTTGAGCGTGCGCTTTCCGCTCTCCGCGTCAACGTCGAACTTGAGGAGCAGGTGGTCGCCGTCCGAGTTCGCATCCTCCGGCAACTGCTTGCGCGGCACGTCGAGTTGCGACCTCGCTTCGTCTTCGAGACTGAGCACGGCGATGTCGCCGTCTTCGATGCGGTCAACAACGGCGCGGACTTCGCCGCCGCCCGACTTCTCTCGCGGATTCTCTTTGCGCCCGGTCATCGCTGTTTCACCTGCTGTTCGCCGCTTTCGACTTGTTGGGCGAAGGCTTCGGCGCGGGGCCGAAGTCGCCGTATTGAATGAAGCCCGACTTGGCCGAGTCGTCCTTCTGCGCCTTGCGACCCAGATAGATTTCGTCTGTGGCGGCCTGACGTTCCGGCGTGATCTGGTAGCCCTCCGTGCCGCGCGTCTTGATCGTGATCTCGCCCTGCAAGTCCGTGCGATAGACTTTCACGCCCGCCGCCCTGAGCCGATCCAGCACCTCCTGACTCGGGTGGCCGTAGCGGTTGTCCGCGCCGCACGAGATGATCGCATCCTTGAACTTGGCCTGCCGCAGGAAGTCTGCCGAAGTGGCGTACTTCGAGCCGTGGTGTCCGACCTTCAAAACCTTCGCCTCAAGCCGCGCGCCCCCCTCCATCATCCGTTGCTCGGTCTGCGCCTCGGCGTCGCCGGTCAGGAGGATCGAAAATTCGCCGTAGTCGAGTCGGGTCACGACGGAGTTGGCGTTCGGCTCGTTGCCGCCGGAGCGCAACTGGTCTTTCGTGAAGAGCGGCTGGACGGGGGCGAGCACGGAGATGAGCGCGCCGCCGCCGAGGTCGAAGGTTTGGCCGGGCGTGGCGGTGATGAAATTCTCCTGCGGATTTTCGACGCGCGCTTCGACGGCGTCGAGAAAGTCTTCGTAGTTCTTCGTCGTGTTCGGCACTTTGCTGTCGAGCACCTTGTAAACTTTCGTGCCCTTGATCACTTCGTCCGCGCCGCCGATGTGATCCGCGTGCGCGTGCGTCGTGACGAGCAGGTCGATGTGGTCAACGCCGTAACGCCCCATCGCGGCGAGAATCTTCTTTCCGCTGCCCGGCACGCTCGCGTCCACGAGCGCGGTCTTGCCCCCCGGCGCGACGATCAAAATCGCGTCGCCCTGCCCCACGTCGAGGACGTGGATCGAGAGTTCGTCGCCCGACGGCGGGGGAAGTTGCGGCCCCGGCGCGGGTTTGTAAAACTTGAAATAAGCGACCAGCGCGCCGACCACGATGATCGCCAGCACCACCCCCACACACCCGCACCCGCGCATGCTTCTACTTTGAGCCACCTAGATTAACCTCCGAACGAAATGCACAACGCCGAAGGGGAGACAGTAATTGATCCTGAAAGTTTTCATCATCTCTTCAATCGGACGGCACGGGTTCGTGTTCGCGCGCCCACTGGGTTTCGGCCGCGCGCGTGATCTGCGTGGGGTAGTTGCCCGTCCAGCAGGCGACGCAGGAGGCGGCGGGAGGGATGCCGGTCGAGGCGAGCATGCCTTCGAGGGAGAGATAGCCGAGCGAGTCCGCGCCGATGAAGTCGCGTATCTCTGCGACGGACATCTGCGCGGCGATGAGGTCGTCGCGGTTCGGCGTGTCCACGCCGTAGAAGCACGGGCTGACGGTCGGCGGGCAACTGATGCGCAGGTGCACTTCCGTCGCCCCGGCTTCCCTGACCATGCGGACGATCTTCTTCGAGGTCGTGCCGCGCACGATGGAGTCGTCGATGAGTACGACGCGGCGGCCTTCGATCAAGTGGCGCACGGGATTCAACTTGATGCGCACGCCGAAAGAGCGGATCGCCTGCTTCGGCTCGATGAAGGTGCGATGCACGTAGTGGTTGCGCACCAAGCCCTGCCGGTAATTGATCCCGCTTTGCGCGGCGTAGCCGATGGCGGCGGCGACGCCCGAATCGGGCACGGGCACGACGAGGTCTGCCTCGGCCGGTTGCTCGACGGCGAGCCGCTTGCCCATCTTGTGGCGCGACTCGTTGACCGAGTGGCCGTAGATCAGCGAGTCGGGGCGCGCGAAATAGACGTGCTCGAAGATGCACATCGAATGCTCGCGGGAGGTGAGCGGGCGCGACGAATGCAGGCCGCTCTCGTCGACGATGATCATCTCGCCGGGTTCGACGTCGCGGACGTAATCGGCTTCGATGAGATCGAAGGCGCAGGTCTCGGAGGCGACGACCCATGCGTCGCCCAGCCGGCCGAGGGCGAGCGGGCGGAAGCCGCGCGCGTCGCGGATGGCGATGAGCGAGTCGGGCGTGAGAAAGAGCATCGAGAACGCGCCTTCCGTTTCGCGCAGGACTTCGGGGATCGCCTCGTTGATGCTCGCGGCCTGCGAGCGCGCGATGCCGTGCAGGATCACTTCGGTGTCGGAAGTGGAAGAGAAGATCGCGCCCGCGCGTTCAAGCCGTTTGCGCTCCTCGCTGGCGAAAGGGAGGTTGCCGTTGTGACAGACGGCGACTTGCCCGTGCTGGCAGGCGACGAGGAAAGGCTGCGCTTCGCGGATGGAGACCTCCCCGGCCGTCGAGTAGCGCACGTGGCCGATGGCGGACGCGCCGGGCAGGCGGTTGAGCCGTTCGGCATCGAACACGTCGGAGACGAGCCCCATCGCGCGCTCCGAACGCAACTCTTTGCCGTTGGATGAGACGATGCCGCAGGATTCCTGCCCGCGATGTTGCAGCGCGTAGAGTCCGAGGTAAGTGAGGCGCGCCGCCTCCGCGTGGCCGTAGATGCCGAAGACGCCGCACTCGTCGCGAAATTTATCAGCCGCTCTCGTCGTCACAGGAAAATTTTGCAGTAGAGAAAGTAAGTTGAAGACGCATTGTAACACCCGGTTAGGAGAACGATGAAGTAAGATCGCGGGACGACGAATGGAAGGTAACTCTTCTTCCGCCCGTCGTTCCGCGTTCCTACTTCATCGCCGCTTTGCTATGATTGCCGTTAAATAATTTCGGGGGGAGACAACATGGAAGTTAAAGTTTACGGGGCGGATTGGTGTCACGACACGCAGGACACTTTGCAGCACTTGAAGAAACTCGGCGTCGCGCACACTTACATCGACGTGGAAGAGGATGCCGTCGCCGCCGAGTGGGTGCGCCAACACAACGACGGCAAGGAGCGTAAGCCCACGCTCGACATCGCCGGGCAGGTGCTCTCAGTTCCGACCAATCGTGAGTTGGAGAGCGCGCTGCGCGAAAAGGGGTTCATGGCCTGACGGCGCGCGGGCGGCGTGCGCGTCGCCGGTTAAATACACGATTCGATTTTAAGTGAGCAATCCGGTTCCCACACATCGCTGGCTCGTCGCCACCTTGCGCGTCGCGCTCATCCTCGCGCTCGTGGGGGCGGGCTGGCTCATCTATCACCGCATGCCGCCCGCCGACGCCCCGCAGCACGGCCTCGGCGTGGCCGGGCAGACGCGCGACACGCTGCTGCGCATCGTCGTCCTCTCCCCTCCCGGTGGCGGCGACGTGCGGAACTCGGCGGCCGCCACGACGCCCGTCCAACTTTACTCGATTGATGTCGCGGCGGCGCAACGCGAGTTTCTCGACGAGCGACGCCCCGGCCAGCGTTTTGAAGACTTCATCGTGCGCCGCATGGGCGCGCGCCAGCCTATCCGCACGCAACTCGACGAGAGCGGCCAAACCATCGTCTACGTCCCGCCCGGCCGCTGGTGGATACACGCCACGCAGGGCGGCGCGCAGGAAGTTATCTGGCGTCTGCCCGTCAACGTCGCCGGTCGCGAGCAGACGGTCGAACTCACCGCCGCGAACGCTTACATGAGAACGAAAAGGTTTTGACAGCAGAGGCCAGATGTCAGAGGTTGGAGATCAGTTAAAACAAAAACTGTCTTTACTGCCTTCGCTAACCTCTGACCCCTGACCTCTGACCTCCGCATTTATGAAAGCTCTGCGATACGAGAACGGGCAGTTGGGATTAACGGAGACGGCCGCGCCGCGCGAGGTGGCGGGCGAGGCCGTGGTGCGCGTCAGTCTGGCGGGGATTTGTAACACCGACGTGGAGATCACGCGCGGGTACGCGGGATTCGCGGGGACGCTCGGCCACGAGTTTGTCGGCGTGGTGGAGAGCGCGCCCGAAGCGCCACAGTTCGTGGGGCGGCGTGTCGTCGGGGAGATCAACGCGGGGTGCGGGCGTTGCGAGTTGTGCGCGGCGGGCGACCCGCGCCACTGCCCGCAGCGCACGGTGCTCGGCATCGTCGGGCGTGAAGGCGCGTTCGCGGAATACTTGAGTTTGCCGGTCGTGAATTTGTTGCCCGTGCCGGACGAAATCGAGGACGCGCGCGCCGTCTTCGCCGAACCGCTCGCGGCGGCGTGCGGCATCATGGAGCGCGTGCGGATCGACCGCGAGACGCGCGTCGCCGTCGTCGGCGACGGCAAACTCGGGCTGCTCTGCGCGCAGGCCGTCAAGGCGCAAAGCGCGGCCGCCATCACGCTCGTCGGCAGACACGAAAACAAACTCCGCGTCGCGCGCGCGCGCGGCGTCGAGACCGCGCTCGCAGGCGAGTTGCCGCGAGAGTGGCAGGGAGCGTTCGATGTGGTCGTCGAAGCGTCGGGCGCGGGCGGCGGCTTCGCGCTCGCCGTCGGGCTCGTGCGCCCGCGCGGCGTGCTTGTCTTGAAGTCAACTTTTCACGGCGCGACCGGGTTTGACGCCGCGCGCATCGTCGTCGACGAGATCAGCATCGTCGGCTCGCGCTGCGGACGCTTCGCCCCCGCGCTCGAACTGCTCGCGCGCGACGCCGTCGATGTGGCGAGCCTCGTCACCGAAGAGTTTCCCCTCGCGGACGGCGTGCGCGCCATGCAACGCGCCACCGAGAACGGCGTCCTGAAAGTTTTGCTCAGACCTTGAAAGAGTGAGCGGCGAGCAGTAAGCAGTCAAAGCAGGAACTGCTCTGCTGTTAAAACTGCTCACTGCTTACTGCTCACGGCTTACTATTTCCATGCGACTGAAATCCAACTGGGCAGCCGACGGCGCGTTGATGTTGACGACGCTCATCTGGGGTTCGACCTTCTTCATGGCGAAGGACATCCTCGGCGTGTGGCCGCCGATGGCGTACATGTTCGTGCGCTTCACGGGGGCGGCGTTGTTGCTGGCGGCGATGTTTCCGCGCAGGCTCGCAGAGGCGCGCGGGGCGGAGTGGCGCGCGGGCGCGACGCTGGGCCTGTTGATGGGCGTCGGCTTCGGGTTGCAGGCGGCGGGACAGGTTTACACGACCGCCTCGAAGTCCGCTTTCGTGACGGGACTGACGACGCCGCTCGTGCCCTTTGTCGCTTACCTCATCCTGCGCGCGCGTCCGGGCGTCGAAAATTTGCTCGGCGTCGTGTTCGCGTCGCTCGGCGGTTTGTTGATCCTCGCGCCGCAGGGCGCGGACACGAGCGTCAACCTCGGAGACATGTTGACGCTCGGCGCGATTGCCTTGTTCGCGACGCACATCACGCTGATGAGCGTCTACGCGCGCCGCTACGACGTGCGGCAGTTGACCGTCTTGCAGATCGCGTGCATCGCCGCGCTGTTCTCCGTCGTGTGGGTGGGGTTGCGCGTGTGGACGAGTTTCGCGGGCGCGGACGCGCTGCCCGCCGCGTTCGCGCGCGAGACTCTGCCGCTCGTGTGGAGCGGGCGTATCTTGTGGCAACTCGTCTACCTGGCGACGGTCGCCACCGTCGGCGCGTTCCTGCTCTGGACGTGGGGGCAGGCGCGCACCTCAGCCACGCACGCCGCCATTATCTTCAGCCTCGAACCCGTCTTCGCCACGGCCTTCGCCGTCGCCGTCATCGGCGCGAGCGAGTGGATGGGCGGGCGCGGCTGGGTGGGCGCAGCCTTGGTGTTCGCCGGGATCATCATCTCCGAGACGCGTTGGAGCGAGCGGCGAGAGCGCAAAGCGGCGCGGCGCGCGAGACAAAAGACCGACGACATCGTGCGCGAGGCAGGGACAAGCCCTGCCCCTACACTCATTTCTTGGTAGTTCCATCCAATTGCAAACGGCTATAAAACAACAGACATGCTTTCGTGATCGTAGCTCGAACTCGAACCCACTCCTCTCCGCTTCCTCAACTCGTGGTGATTTATGATGCGACGACTCCAACTCCTGTTAGCTTTCATCCTGCTTGCGACCTGCGCCTCTCACGCCCAGACGGTCGCCGCTAAGCCGGACGGCGATGCCGGGGCGATGCAAAAGCGAAACGCCCTGCGCTTCGACCTGCAAGCCCTTGAGGCCGAGGCGTTGAAACTTTTGCCGCCGCTCGCGCAGGCGCGCGCCAGAGTCGAGATCGCTGACGCCGCATGGACGATAGACCGCGAGTGGGCGAAGAAGTTGCTGCGCGAAGCCTACGTCTTGACGTTCCCGGAGGAAAAGGAACGCGAACGCCTGCGCAGCCTGCCCATCGGGGCGCGGCTGACGCCGCCGACGGGTCTTGATTGGCCGCGCAGCGAGATGCGCGAACGCGTGTTCGCCGTCGCCGGGCGCGACAGAGCCTTTGCCGACGAATTGACTTCATTGGGGGCACAGGAGTTGGGGCGCAAGGAGGAGGTCGAAAGGTATCGAAGTCTTGCTTTACAATCGCTGCGTGCGGGCGACATCGAAACCGCCGGTAAGTACACCTCTCTGTCCATCAAGGCCGAGCCGACAGTAATGACTCTCGTGGAGATCATTCCCAATCTCGCCAAACAAGATCAGGCAGCCGCCGACAAATTGCTGATGGAGTACATCGAAGAGTTAAGGGTTACGCCGCTCTCGATGGCGACTGTGAGTGCGACGCGCGTGCATATTTTTCTGTTCTCCATGATGGCGGGTCATCTCGGTCACAGGGAGCAGACCGCGCCGCCCAATCCCGCTTTAGTCAAGGCATACGTGGGCTACGTCGTCGAAAGCATGACGCACTTAGCTCGCACCGAGCCGGAGAGTTTGAAGAACTTGCGCACGTATCTCATGTACGCGTGGCTGCCGCTCAAGCAGTACGCGCCGGAGTTGACCGGGGCGTTCATGGAATTGGAGAAGTTGAGCCGGAGGCCGGGCGACGACGGCGGCCTGCCCCGGCCGGGAAGCGACGCCGAGGCGCGGCGCGCGTGGGATGAAGCGGCCATCAAAGACGCGATCAAGCGCGGCCAGCCCAACGACGATGTCATCGGCCGCGCGCTGGGGCGTCGGGATTTCGTCAGCTTGCGCAAGTTGATCGAACTGTTGCCCGACGGCGAGAAGAAGTCGAGCCTGACCGAACAGGTCAACACCGAAGAATCTCTCAGTCTGGTGGCGAAAGACGAGTCGGCGGCGGCGGAAAAACTGGCGCAACTGTTACGCAAGGCTGAGTCGATCCTGCGCCTCTACCCGGTTTTGATCGGCGCGTGTGTGAAGCGTAAAGACGCCGCGTGCGCGAACGCTTTGACCTATCAAGCCGTCAAGCAACTCAAGGCTACGTCGCCCGATTCGCCCGCGCTCGCCCTGAGCCTGAGCGCGCTGGCGCAGGCCGTCGCGCCGGTCAACGTGGAACTGGCCTTCGACGCGCTCGACGAAGCGGTGGCCGCCGCCAACGCCAACAACTTCTTCAAAGACGCGGAACTCGGGCGTCCCGGCATCAACGTCGAAATTTTCAAAACGCTCGCCGCGAAAAATGAGGTGCGCGCTCTTCAATCCGCCAATGCCTTGAAGGAGCGTCTGCCGAGAATCGCCGCGCTTGCCGCGATGTGCCGCGCGAAGGCGGAAGCGTTCGGCAAAGAGAACAGAAGCTAGTTGAGCGTCGGCTTCTTCGCGGCCTGCGCCAACCCGGCGGCCTTGCCCTGATAGACGGCGGCGAGCGCGACGATGCGGCGCAGACGATCCTTCAAAGTCTCGGCCGACTGTCTGACCCGCACTTCGTTGCCGGGCGCGAGGCGGCGAAACAGTTCCGTGTCGAGCCCGGTGCGTCCCTGCGTGGTGTCGAGTGTGCTTGAGTTGGCGGCGGCGATCACTTCGTCGAGCACTTCGAGTGCGAGTTGCTGGTCGAGCGGGGCGATGAGTCCGGCCAGTTTGGAGAGGCCGGAGAGAAGCGGATCGAACTCGCGGTTCGACGGTACGACGGAGGCGGGGATGCCTGCGGGCGGGGCGGTGGGTGTGGAGTCGGCGCACTTGAGTTGGCGGACGGCTTTCGAGACCAGAAGGCCAGGGATGCAGACGCGCGTCTTGTCGGCGCGGCAGCGGTTGATGATGGCGGGATAGGCTTCGAGCAGCGAAACCATGCGCGTCAACTGCTCGGCGAGATGCTCCGCCCCTGCGATGTCGCCACGGGCGGCGAGGTTGATGGCTTCCTTCGTGTTGACGATGTCTGTGAACTGGATTTTCTGCGCGCCGTCGGGAAGTTTCGCGATCAGTTTGCGCGCCCGCTCAAAGTCCTCGCGTGCGATGGCGAGGTTGACCGTCGTCTCGTCCGCTACGCCCGCGTCGAACGCGTCTTTGAGTCGCTTTTCATAACGCTCCGCGTTCTGTTCGCGGTTGCTCTGTCTGGTCGGCAATGGCGAATCGTCGCCCGGCATCCGGCTGCGCGCCTCCAATTCCATGAAGGTTCTCGTCAAATCCGGCGCGTACTTCTTGAGCGGTTCCCAGATGAGCAGGAGACCTGCTCGCGCCCTTCTGAGCAGAGTCTCATCCAGCTTACTAAAACGCTCGACTTCGTACACGACGTAAGACCGCATCACGGCGACGCCCGGCGGCATAATGTTTGTCACCTGTTCGTTGAACGCCGGCCTCGGATAGACGAGCATGTTAAGCATGAATGAAGTTCTCATCGTGCTTTGGTTTTCATAGGAAAGCGGAAAACTTCGTAGCTGGTCTATGTATTGAAGAATGAGCTTATCGGCCGCCGCGCGGTCTCTCGTCGCAATCTCGTTGATCACTTGCACGGGGCCTAAATGCGTGGGGTCTGTTTCGATTGCTTTGAGGGTGTAAATGCCGGCGGTTTCCGAGTCGCCTTCTCTGGCGGCTTGATAGGCTAATTGCGAATAACGTTGGTGTGTCTCATAGCTGCCTAACTTCTCCAAACCCAATTTAATCAACTCGTCGCCAAACTTATGATCGCGGCTGGCGACCCTCAATACCTGATTACGCACCGCCGCTCGTGCCCGTTCATCGCCGGTCGGCAGCACGGGCGGCGCGCCCGCCGGCTTTTCACGAAGCTTGAACTGCTCAGCTTCCGGCGGCAGGGTCAATTCATACGCTTCACGCAGTAACTTTTTCGCCCACGTCTCGTCGAACGTCCAAGCCGTAGCGGCCACCTCGGCCTTTGCCACGGCCAGAGCCAGAGGCTTCTCCAACTTAAAGGATTCCGCTTCGAGAGCTTGGAGATCGGCGAGCAACGAAAATTTCTTGACGCTCAGTTCGTCGTTGATTGATCTGGTTTCGGTGGATTGACCATGCACTACGCTCAGCAGCGTCAGTCCCAAGGTCGAAAGCAATATAAACCGTCGCATAGTTCTCGCTCCCGGTAGGGTTGCCGCTACTGCGCACAAAAAAGCGCGGCAATCATCTTCGGACTGTGACCGACGCTGCTGGTGCGCAGCGATGTGAAGTCGGTCTCATCAAGCGTGATGAGCCGTCAGGGTGGCAACTCAAAGGCAATTCGAATGTCGTTCCTGCTACGTGGCTAGATCGTGATGCAGGGGCACATTTTTGCGTTCGAGTCGCACCGCCTGATTAATTATCGGGTGGTGCATTGAGACAGAAGGCGTTTGCGCCGTTGTCTCCCTGGTCTGTTGTGTCCGTGCAAGCGCCACCGTTGGGGGGGCATGTCCAAGAGGAATTTCCGGCGGAACTTCCGCAACTTATCCAATATGTATTTCCATCCTGTCTGTGCCTATGTAGTGGAGTGTGCCGGCATAAGCGGCAACCAGGGTGAGGGAGATAAAGACTACCACAACAACGACGTAGAGGAACAACTTTTTCGTCGTCCTCCTGAAGGGCATTTGCATGGGGAGGCCTCCTTAGCTTCGAGGGGTTGAGGATTTGCCACACGGGTTAGTGAGTGATGTGGCAACGAAGCGTGGCGCGTTACCTTTAAGCTTGAGGCGGGCAAGCCGAAGAAGGAGAAGTCGGAAAAGATGGCGCGCATCATATTCTTGACCCTTGAGGCTGTCAACAAAAAAGTTCGATAGATAATGAACGCCCGTCTGTATCCGGCGCGTCGGCTATTTGCCGCTTCGGCGCGCCTGTTGCTTTGCGGCGCGTCCGGCGATTCGTTATACTCGACGGACTTCGCTTCGCGCATCAGGGCGCGAATACGGGCTTCGGACAATTTAAGGCGTGGCTGTCGAAACCCAGCGGCGACCGGCGGGCGCATGAGGCGCGCGTCGGCCGTCATGTTTTCAAGAGCGGTAAAAGGCGGTAAAGTTCTATGTATCAACTTCCCCAAGGCCAAACGAATGAGGCGGAGCGGGCGATTTTGCGTCGCCTGCGGGTGTGGATCGCTGCGCTCGCGCTGGCGTGTCTGGTGGTGGGCGTCGGCGTCGGCGCGATGCTGGCCGGGCGATCCGCCGTCGCGCAGAACGACTCTCAGCGCATGGCGCAAAACGCACGCGCCCCCGAAGCCCTCTCCGCGTCCTTCGCCGAGATCGCGCAACGCGTCGAACCGGCCGTCGTCAACATCGATACGGTCTCCGCGCCGCAGGTGGCGGAACGCGGCGCGGGCAACGGCAACGGCAACGGTAACAGCAACAGCGATGACGAAGACTCGGACGAGAAGGACGGCGGGGGCGACAATCCCTTGATGGAGATGTTTCGCCGCCAGATGCCGCAACGCCCGTCGCGCGGCGTCGGGAGCGGCTTCATCGTCGATCCGAAAGGCTACATCCTGACGAACCAGCACGTCGTCGAAGGTGCGACGCGCATCACGGTGCGTTTGCAGTCGGGCGAACTGATGCGCGGGCGGGTCGTCGGCGAAGACGACGAGACAGACCTCGCGGTCGTCAAAGTCGAACCCGTCCGCGACCTGCCGACCGTGAAACTCGGCAACTCGGACGAGGCGCAGGTGGGCGACTGGGTGCTCGCCGTCGGCTCGCCCTTCGGTCTCGACCAGACCGTCACCGCCGGGATCATCTCGACGCGCGAACGCACGACGCCCGTCTCTTCCAGTTTCCAACGTTTCTTACAGACGGACGCCGCCATCAATCGCGGCAACTCCGGCGGGCCGCTCGTCAACATGCGCGGCGAAGTCATCGGCATCAACTCGCAGATCGCCACCTCGACCGGCGACTACAACGGCATCGGCTTCGCCCTGCCGTCGAACGAGGCGAGCTTCGTCTATCGTCAACTCGTCGCGGGCGGTCGCGTCCAACGCGGCTACCTCGGCGTGCTGCTCGATTCGGTGAAGGCCGAGTTTGCGCGCGTCTACGGGATGAAGGACGCCAAAGGCGCGATCATCACCGACGTGCGCGAAGGCCCGGCGCGCACCGCCGGGATTCAGGTCAACGACATCATCGTCGAGTTCAACGCGAAGCCGGTCGCCAACTCGCAGGACTTGATCAACAAGGTGGCGAGCACGCCCGTCGGCGAGACCGTGCAACTGACTTTCCTGCGCGACGTGAACGGCCAACTCGAACGGCGCACCGTCAGCGTCTCGGTGGGCGAGCGTCCGCCGCGCAGCGCGGCTGAGGCGACGCCGACGCCGACGCCCGAAACCCCGAAGTCGAACTCCGGCAAGCCGGGCAGTACCGAACGGCCCGCTCTCGGGCTGACCCTGAGCGAACTGACGCCGCAACTCGCCAACGAGCGCAACCTCAAGGGCGTGCGCGGACTGCTGGTGCGCGACGTGGATCAAAGCGGGCTGGCCTTCGAAGCGCAGATCACCGAGAACATGGTCATCCAGCGCGTCAACCGCATCCCGGTCAACACGCTGGCCGAGTTCGAGCGCGTCATCAACAATCTCAAGGTCGGCGACGCGGTGGTGATGAACGTCACCTTCCTCGACCGCCGCAACCTCATCACCCAGACGATCATCCAGTTCACATATCAATGAGTTTCAGGTTGCAGGTTTCAAGTTTCAGGACTGAGGTTCAACAGTTCTTTAACTTGAAACCTGCAACCTGAAACTTGAAATTCTACTTATGGCACAGGCGAAAAAAGCGTTAAGCCGGACGACGAAAAAGGGCGTGCGCGCGGCGACGGCAGCAGGCGCGCGCGGCAACGGTAACGGCAGCAGGGGCGGCGCACGCGCGTCCGTCAAAACTTATAGCAACTACATCGGCGGCGAGTGGGTTGCGGCCTCGGGCGGCGAGTATTTCGAGAACGTCAACCCGGCGGACACGCGCGATGTCGTGGGACGCTTTCCCGTCTCCAACGCGGATGACGTAGATCGCGCCGTCGCGGCGGCGAAGGCGGCGGCGGAAGGCTGGCGGCGGATGCCCGCGCCGCGCCGCGCCGAGATTCTCTTCCGCCTCGGCAACATCCTCATCCGCGACAAAGATTCGCACGCCGCCGACATGACGCGCGAGATGGGCAAGGTCTTGAAGGAGACCGGCGGCGACGTGCAGGAGGCGATTGATTGCACCTTCTACACGGCGGGCGAAGGCCGACGCCTGCACGGCTACACGACGCCCGCCGAGATGCCCGACAAGTTCGCCATGTGCGTGCGCCAGCCCGTCGGCCTGTGCGGCCTGATCACGCCGTGGAATTTCCCGATGGCGATCCCTTCTTGGAAACTCATCCCCGCGCTCGTGTGCGGCAACACGGTCGTCATCAAACCCGCCGAAGACACGCCGCTCTCGACCTACAATTTGATCAAAGCGTGCGAAGAGGCGGGCGTGCCGCGCGGCGTCGTCAACATGGTGACGGGCTACGGTGCGGCGGCGGGCAAGCCCCTGACCGAACACCGCGACGTGCGGCTGATCTCCTTCACGGGTTCGACCGAGACGGGACGACTCATCGCGGGCGCGTGCGCCGACCGTAACGCCATCTGCTCGCTCGAACTCGGCGGCAAGAACGTCATCATCGTGATGGACGACGCCGACATCGACCTCGCCGTCGAGGGCGCGGTGTGGGGCGCGTTCGGCACTTCCGGCCAACGCTGCACCGCCTCGTCGCGCATCGTCGTCCACAAGAAGGTCTATAAAAAGTTCACGCAGAAATTGGTCGAGCGCGCCGAAACTTTGCGCATCGGCGACGGCGCGGACGCGAACACGGACATGGGGCCGGTGATCAACGCCGACGCCGTACACAAAATTCTCGGCTACATCGAAATCGGCGAGCGCGAGGACGGCGCACGACTCGCGACGGGCGGCAAGCGTCTGGACACGGGCGCGCACGCCCACGGCTACTTCATCGAGCCGACCGTTTTCACGGACGTTGCGCCCGCGATGCGCATCGCGCAGGAAGAGATTTTCGGCCCCGTCACGGCCGTCATCCCGACGAACAATCTGGAAGAAGCGGTCGAGATCGCGAACGGCGTGCGCTACGGCCTGTCGGCGGCGATCTACACGCAGGACGTGAACCGCGCGTTCCACGCGATGAACGACATGTACACGGGCATCTTCTACGTCAACTCTTCGACCATCGGCGCGGAAGTCCACCTGCCCTTCGGCGGCACGAAGGCCACCGGCAACGGCCACCGCGAAGCGGGCACGCAGGTCTTAGACATCTTCACCGAGTGGAAATCCGTCTACGTTGACTACAGCGGCAAGTTGCAGCGCGCGCAGATCGACGAAGTGAAATTTGAATAAGCGGCGTGCGTGAGTGTGCACCGGATGCTCAAGCTGCGAGAGCCTTACGAACCGCGTCCGATTCGCTTCCTCGAAGAGTGGCAGGATACCGGATGGCGAATGAAGATTTACGGCATCGCTTACCGGCGTCCTACGCCGAGAGCGGAACTGGTCGAGACGGCGAAACGGATCGCGTGGCAATGCCTACCCTTCCCGCCTGACGAAGACGGGCGGTACGGCGTCGGGTTCATCGGCGTGCATGACGGGCGCGGAGCGAATTTCGTCTTTGTCGATTGGTGGGCTGATGAGAACGAGTTGCATCATCACGTCTTCGCCGCGCCTTCCGAAGAGTTAAAAGATTTACCTGAGATTACAGCGACGGGTTTGTCCGTCTGCGTCTGGGATTTGCGCGTGCAATGTTTCGAGCGCGAGGCGTGGCTTGAAGCGGTGCTGGCGAATTCGCGCGGGGCGGACTTGGCCGATTACATGCGCCGCCGTTTGAACGAAGACGCCTGAGCCGGATCGTTGTTCGGTCGCCGTCCGGCGAATTGATCGCGAGGACAGTTGTCTTCGCGCCCTTGATTTTCACCCGACCGAATTTTCTAACGATTGGAGAAAAGCAAAGTGCTAGTCGGACTCCCTAAAGAGATCAAAGACAACGAATACCGCGTCGGGATGACGCCGGCGGGCGTGCGCGCGCTGGTGGACGCCGGGCATCAGGTCGTCGTCGAGCGGGGCGCGGGCGAAGGGTCGGGCTTCGAGGACATGCTGTACGAGCGCGCGGGCGCGACCATCTTAGAGACGGCGGACGAGGTGTGGACGCGGGGCGAGATGATCGTGAAGGTGAAAGAGCCGGTCGCGCCCGAGTACCCGCGCATGCGCGAAGGCCAACTGCTCTTTACCTACCTGCACCTCGCGCCCGATCTCGAACTCACACGCCAACTGCTCGAACGCAAAGTGACGGGCATCGCCTACGAGACGATCACGGACAGGAAGGGGACGCTCCCGCTCCTGACGCCGATGTCGGAGGTGGCGGGGCGCATGGCGATTCAGGTGGGCGCGCAATATCTTGAGAAGATGAGCGGCGGGCGCGGCGTGCTGCTGGGCGGCGTGCCGGGAGTCCCGGCGGCGAAGGTCGTCATCATCGGCGGCGGCGTCGTCGGCACGAACTCCGCGAAGATGGCCGTGGGCTTAGGCGCACGCGTCACGATCATTGACAACAATCTGGATCGGCTGCGCGAACTCGACGACATCTTCCTGTCGCGCATCACGACGCTCGCCTCTTCGGCCTACGCCATTCAGGGCGCGATCTCGGAGGCCGATTTGATCGTCGGCGCGGTGCTCGTCCCCGGCGCGGCCGCGCCGAAACTGATCACGCGCGAGATGTTGAAGAAAGTGCCGAACGGCGCGGTCATCGTCGATGTGGCGGTGGATCAGGGCGGGTGCATCGAGACGACGCACCCGACGACGCACAGCGACCCGACCTACTACGTCGAGGGCGTGCTCCATTATTGCGTCGCCAACATGCCGGGCGCAGTGCCGCGCACCTCGACCTTCGCGTTGACGAATGCGACCCTGCCCTACACTTTGAAACTGGCGAACAGAGGCTTCCTCGCCGCGGTCGCGAGCGACCCCGGCCTCAAAGCGGGCGTCAACACCTACGCCGGGAAGTTGACCTACGAAGCCGTCGCGCAGGCGCAGAATCTCGAATACTCGCCGTTCGACGAGATGCTCGGCGCGAAGTCTACGGCAAGAGTTTAGACCGGCCGTGCGCTCCAGTCCGCGCGCTCTCTCCGTCTCCCGGCGTCGCCGGTTAATCACACGTAAAGAGGCCGCCCTGTTGTTCGCAGGGCGGCCTCTTTCATTTTTCGGAGACAGGTCGGTAACTTCTACCGCGTCTTTGGCATAAAGGGTTCGCCGGAAAAGTCGGATCAGTTGTTCGCCGCGAGCAGGCGCGCGAGACAGTCTGTGAAATCTTCGGGGCGGACGGGCTTGGTCAGATGCGCGTCGGCATACACGCTGGTCGAGGGTTCGACGACATTCGGTTCGAGTCCGCTCAGGAGCAGGACGGGGATGCGGGCGAGGTGTGGGCGGGCGCGCAGGTAACGGCAGAGTTCGTGCCCGCTCAGGTGCGGCATCAGAGCGTCCGTCACCACGACATCGACTTTTGACGACATCGCGGCCTTGATCGCTTCGAGCCCGTTGGCGGCGCAGATCACCGTGTAGCCCGCGCGGCGCAGGATGACTTCGAGATAACGGCGCACCGCCGCGTCGTCTTCGGCGAGCAGGACGGTCGGCTTGGCGGGAATTGGTGGGGGAGTGGCGGGCGCGACCGGTTGGTCGAGAACTGTCTCAGGCATGCTCATTGTTAAATGCAAATTCCTCTGCGACGCTCGGCCGCTTAGGCGGCGGCGATTCTGGATGTTTTAGTGGCAAGCCGCGTGCCCGCGCGCGTCGCCTTCCGGTCTGGAAGCGACAACGCGGACAGGCCGCTTCAGTTGACAGCGCGCAAGTTCGGGCGAATAGAAGGCTTGGCGTAAAATCGGGAAGAGTGTGGGGAGACGGCCGTGGATTCCGGCCGGTTGAAATACCTTAGAGGGCGGCGCGCGGAGTTGTCAACAGGCATCATTCTGGCAGACCGGGCGGTCAGATTGCACCACCCCGATGCGGCGTTTTGACGCATTAGCGAGTTGAATCCCCCGCCGCGATAGACGATACTATTCGTTTCGCTTGGGTCGAAAATTTCGGCCTGTCAGCCCCGACTTGAGAGTTGTTGATTTAAGATGTACGAATTCGCCGTCACCCCAGCCATCACGCAGATTCGCCGCCGCGGCGTCGAAGTCTCGGAGGTCGCGCCCGCGAGCCTCGCCGCCGAGTTGGAACTCGAAGCGGGCGACCGCATCCTGCGCGTCAACGGGCGCGCCGTGCGCGACTACCTCGACTTCCGTTTCCAGACCGGCGGCGAGACCGAACTGACGCTCGACGTGTTGAAGCGAAACGGCGAGGAGTGGGAGTTGGAGATCGAGCGCGGCGAGGGCGAGGATTTCGGGTTGCAGTTTGAGAACATCGTGCCGCGCCAGTGTGCCAACGAGTGCCTCTTCTGCTTCTGCCACGGCAACCCGCCCGACGCGCGCCCCGCGCTCTCATTCCGCGACGAAGACGTGCGCCTCTCGTTCCTCTACGGCAATTACACGACGCTCACCTCGATCACGGAGGCCGAGATGCGGCGCGTCATCGAACAACGCCTCACGCCGCAGTATGTCTCCGTCCACGCGACCGATCTGGACGTGCGCGCCTACCTGCTCGGCGTGGATAAAAAGCGCGCCGACATTCGCTCGAAGATGCGGCGCATGCTTGACGCCCGCATCGAGATTCACGCGCAGGTCGTGCTGTGCCCGGAGATCAACGACGGCGAGATTTTGGAGCGCACCGTCAGAGACTTGGCCGCAGACTATCCGCTCGTGCGTAGCGTCGCCATCGTGCCGCTCGGCCTCACGCGCTACAACACCGACGCGCGGCTCACGCCCGTCACGCCGGAGTTTTGCCGCCGGACGATCCGGCAGGTGAAATCGTTGCAGCGCGAGTTGCACGCGCGGCTCGGCACAAACTTCGCCTTTCTCGGCGACGAGTTTTACCTGCGCGCCGGGATGAATGTTCCCTCGCGGCGGCACTACGGCGACTACCCGCAGATCGAAGACGGCGTCGGCATGGTGCGCTCCTTTGACGAAGACTTCCGCCGCCTCGAACGCAAACTCGCACGCCGCCCGCCCACGGACGCCGCGAATATTGACGGCACGATCCTTACCGGAAAACTGTTCGCGCCCGTGCTGACCGATTTGATCGCGAATTTGAACGAGCGTTTCGGCACGCGGCTTCGCATCGCGGCGGTCGAGAACGACTACTTCGGGCCTGACATCGTCGTCGCCGGGTTGATGACGGGACGCGACGTGCTCGCCGCGCGCGATAAAATCGAGGGCGGCTTCGTCATTCTTCCGAGCGTGGCCTTCAAGAGCGACGAACCCATCATGCTCGACGGCACGACGCACGAAGAATTACAACGACGACTCGGCCTGCCCGTCCGCGCGCTCGACTTTGAAGGCTTCGCGCGCCTCTTCGCTTAAAGGGAAAAAGAGGTTTCGGCCGCGGCGACTTGCAAGGTCGCGCGCTAACGTTTGAAGGGGCAGACCCGAATGGTCTGCCCCTTCGTTTTGCGCGTTCGACTGAGGCCGAGCGGGAGGTCGGCGTTAAGTTTCCGGCGTGAAGTCTTTTGGGTTGAGTTGCTGGTTGAAGGCGAACTGCGTCAACTCGAAAACCCAATCCTGCAAGGTGATGATCGGGCCTTGGACGCTCAACGCGATTTTGTAAGTGTGCGGCAGCGTCAAGTTGCCTTCCTTCTTGAAATCGGAGAAGTCTTCCACCAGTTTGTAACGAACTTCGTTCTTGCCCGTGCTCGCCCCGCCGGTCGAGATGCGCCCGCCGAGCGCGGCGGCGAGCGTGTGCTCGTACTCGGTGCGCACGTGTTGGAACGTCTCCGCGTCGAAGAAGAGTTTGATCTTCATGTCCGACCCCTTGCGCGGCATGTAGCGCAGTTCGTGCGTCTGCCGATCACCGATCTTCTTCGTGCCTTCGTAATCCAACTTGGGGTTCTTGCCCGCCAGATTCAGGAGCGGCCACGCCGTCGAGAGCGTGCCGCCGAGAAGTCCCTGTTTGAAGATCGTGTCGTGGCTCATGAAGAACTCGCCGAGCGGTGAGCGCGCGCCGGCGCGCAGGTGCAACGCGCCGAAATTCTTCCCGTCGTAACTGAACAGTTCGTGCGGGTAGGTGGGCGACGATTGGAACACCATCTTGAGCAAACTCATCTGGCCCTCGGACGCAATGAGAGACGCCCCGCCGGTCTGCCCTTTCCCGCCGGAGCGGATGCTGAAGACCACCGTGCCGCTCGCGACGAGGTTGCGGACGGCTTGGCGCGCCTCGGCCGTGCCGATTGATTCCAGATGTTTCGCCACCACCTCTTCGGGCTTCATCTTCTCTTTATCCGGCGTGGCTGTGGCGGCGGCGGCGCGGCTCGCCGCGGGGGCGGCGGCGGTCAGGCAGAGTAGGGCGAACAAGAACGCACGCGTGAGCGCGTGGGCGCGAGTGCGAGTATGCTTCATTATAACCTCCGTCGATTATGGTCGGCGTCGAAGGCGAGGCCGGTTGGAACAGCGGATAAAGATCGGGCGTTGTCTCCGTTTGAGGAGACAACGCCCGAAAGTGCTTATCGCATAAAACTAAACGGTTGCGGATTCGGGCTTGTCCCTGTCCGACACGGTTTAGAAGTTGAACTTGAACGCGAACTGAAGGATGCGCGGATCGAACGTCGAAGTAATACGCCCGAAGTCCGCGCTGTTGATGTTCTGCGTCTCAGCCACCGAGAAGTTGGTGTGGTTGAAGACGTTGAACGCCTCGAGGCGCAACTCGATGTTGGTGCTCTCGGTGATGCGCGTGCGCTTGATGAGAGCCATGTCCGCGACCCAGAAGCCGGGGCCGCTAACGGGCGTCTGCTGGAGCGTGCCGAGCTGGCCCGCGCCGGGGTTCTGGAAGAACGCCGGGTTAGCGCGTCCGTCCGCGCCGACGACCGCGGGGTCGAACAACTGCGGGCGGCCGGTGGTGGGGTTGAAGAACAGACCCACACGCGACTGCAACTCCTGAATGGACAGGTTGGTGTTGACCGTGTTGACCGTAGAGCGTCCGGCGCGGTTCAGCGTGCCGCGCGCCGACACGATGTTGATGGGGCGTCCGGTCTGTTGACGGTAGATACCGCTCAACTGGAAGCCGCCGAACAGCTTGCCGGCGAAGCCGTCGAAGTTCAGGAAACGCTTGCCGGGGCCGAAGGGCAGTTCGTACACGCCGTTGGCCTTGAAGACGTGCGTCACGTCGTTCGCGCTGCGCCGCTTCTCGACCGCGCCGCCCGTGTTGAGATCGAGGAGACCCTGGAAGTTCGTCTGGCTGCCCTCGAAATCGGTGAACGCTTTGCTGAACGTGTAGTTGACCTGATAGAAGAAGCCGTCGCTCAGACGCTTGCGGACTTCCACTTGGAGGCCGTTGTAGTCGGAGTACGAGCCGTTGCCCACGTAGTCGGTCACGAAGGCGTTGGGGTTCACGGGCAGGAAGAAGCCGGTTCCGAGCGTGCCACCGCCGACGCCGGGCGTCAGGAAGTTGCGACGATTTTGCACGTAGACGGAAGCCAACTCGCCGACCTGATTCGTGTCGAGCAGGTTGATGACCGTCGGGTCGTTGAGCACGCCGGCGAAGCCGAGACGCGGGAAGATAGACAGCTGTTGGCTACCGGCAACGGACGCGTTGAACGCGCCGGTGATCGGGATGGTCAAGTTGCCGCCGGCACGCGCCGCGCGCGCGAGGTTGAGGTTCGATTGCGCGCGGAGGAAGTCCTGCAAGAACCCGTTCTGGAAGATGATCGTCTGGTTGGTGTCAACCGCGCGGGTCAGCTTGATCCCGCGGTTGCCCACGTAGCGAATCTCGAACGCCGTGTCGCGTAAAATTTCCCGCTGGATGCCGACGTTCCACTGCTGCACGTAAGGCGTCTTCAGATTCGGGTCGATGGTAAAGAGCGTCGGGGTCTGTGTGATCGCCAGGTTGTCGGCGATGGTGCGCGGGACACGGAAGGGAGGCGCAGGAACCGGGACGGCTCCGCCGCTGCTGATCGTGCCGCCGAGACCCGTCAGCGAGACGGACGAGGACAGACCGTCGTTGCCTCTGATGGCCGCGTTCTGCACCGTCGTCACGTTGTTGTCGAGCACGTAAGAGATGGCATAGCCCGCGCGGAAGGAAGTCTTTCCGTCGTTGAACGGATCCCAGGCGATGCTGGCGTTCGGCGCGAAGTTATTCCAGTCCTTGTTGTGGAACGGGCGACCCGTTCCTGCACCTGCGAAACCAAGTTGGGCGTTCGGATCGCTTAAAACGTCGAGCGACATGTTGGTCGGCAGCAGCGCCAGCCCATTGCGCTCCGTCGGCGGCGAGACGTATTCCCAACGCAGACCGAAGTTCACGGTGAGATTGGGTCTCATGCGCCACGTGTCGCCGCCGTAGAACGACAGCGTGTTGTAGTCGATCCCGCGGCGCTCGCCGAAGCCGGAGACGAAGCCCGACTCGCGATCCCGCACGTTGAAGGTTTGCGCCGCGCTCGTCACCGCGCCGGTCAGCAAGGCCAGCAGGTTCGAGGCCGTGGTGAAGTCGTTCGCGCTCACGCCGCCGGGGAACTGCGTGTTTTGCACTAACGGGTTGCGGTTGTTGACGGTGTTGAAGCCGAGCGTGAAGGTCGGCAGTATGCCCGCGTCGTTGAACACGTCAACCTTGACGATGCGGCCGACGCCGCCGAAACGGATGACGTGCTCGCCACGGATGAGCGAGGCGTTGTCGATGAAATCGTAGTTCGTCGGCACGCGACCCTGCTGCAAGAAGTTCTGAGTCGGGTTGGTGCTGATCGGGAAGGTCAGGCGGTTGCCTTCCGCGAACGTCTCGGTGTTCAGGAAGGACGGCGTGGTGCGGAAGAAGCCGGTGCGAAACTCGTTGCTGAGATTCGACGTGGGCGCCCAAATCCACGCGAACGAACCGCGCGGTCGCCGCGACCCCTGACCGCCGCCGGGCAGGCCGGGAAACACTTCGCCGATGTCGTTGAAGGTGTCGTTCGGGAAATCGAACTTGAAGCGGCTGAAGATCGCCTCGAACCTATGCTTGGACGAGAGGTCGAAGTCGGTACGGAAACCCCATAGATTGGCGGTGCTGCCCGAAGGGCTGTTGAAGCGGAAGCCACCCGTGTTGCGCGTGTCGCCCACATCGGCGTTGTTAGTGCCGGGTTGCAGGGCGATCAGGCGCGCGATGCGCGGATCGACCGTGCGCCCGGTGAGCGCGAGCAGGTTGACGGTCTGCAACTGGTTATTGTCGGCGCGGCGATAGGTGAACGCGCCGTTGCGCGCCTGATCGAGCAGGACGGTGCGATTGCGCGACGAGTCGCTGGCCTCGCGCGTGCCCTCGTAATAGGCGTAGAAGAAGAGTTTGTCTTTGCCGTAAGTCCGGTCGCCGCCTTCGCCGAAGCGCGGCAGGCGGAAAGGCCCGCCGACGTTGCCGCCAAACTGATTCTGGATCAGCTTCGGCTTGGGCAAGCCCCGGCCGGTGCGGGGGTCGATGGTGGCGTTATTGAAGAAGGTGTTGGCGTCAAACTTGTGGTTGCGGTGAAACTCGAACAGCGAGCCGTGGAAGTCGGTCGTGCCACGCGGCGTCGAAAGTCTGACCTGCGAGACGCCCAAACCTTCGTCGGAGCCGCCGTTCTGGGTGGTGATGGTGAATTCGGCCACACCCGCCACGCTCTGCCCGGCCGCGCCGAAGAGGCTGTCCGTGCGGACGAAGTTGTCGTTGATGTTGATGCCGTCCCACGTCAGGTTCGAGAACGTCCCGCGCAGGCCGTTGATGGAGGCGGTGCGGGTGTTGTTCGTGGCGCTGTTGACGCCGGCCTGAAGACCGGCGAGGGCGAGCGGGTTGCGCCCGTTGATCGGAAGGTCTTGCACCTGCCGCAATTGCACGGTCGTGGAAAGCGACGCGTTCTCGTTGTTGATGACGGCCTGAGCTTCCGAGGCCGTGACCATGACGGTCTCTTCGACGCCGCCCGTAACGAGGGCAATGCTGACCTCGGCCGGAACGCCGCCCACGTCAACCTTGATGCCTTCGACCACGGTCTTTTTAAAACCCGTTTTCTCGACGCTGAGCGAGTACTCGCCCGCGCTCATCTCGTTGAATGAAAAATAGCCCTCGTCGTTAGCGACGCCGGTGCGCTCGGTTTTGGTCGCCGTGGCGGTCAAGGTCACGCTCGCGCCGGGAACGACTGCTCCCGATTCATCCTTCACGGTGACGTTGACGTTCGAAGTAACCTTCTGGGCAAAAGCACGGGGGGCTAGCGATCCGGCCAAGAAAATGCTGGCCATGACGGCCAACACTGTTCCTTTGGCAAAGCGCGACAATTTACTCATGTGGACTCTCCTTCTAGCTGTAAAAGACTACTCGTTAATGTAAGCGTAACTCATACCAGAACATGGTCAGAGGTGAGATTCAAACGGAAGTGCAACTCTTATGCCGAAATTTCAGGCGAAATTTATCTCGCCAAGACTTAGGAAGTTTCGCTAAAGACACGAAATGAAGGCGGGCATATCCAAAATTTAGGATTTTTCTGATCCAGAATGTTGGACTTTGATGATAACTCCGATGCCGTTTCACCCGACCGCCAGGCGCTCAAATTGAGGGCGGCGCGCGGCGTCATTCCGAGCGGCGGCCTTCCAAAAATCCGAATTAAAATAAGACTATTCGAAGGCCACCCGCTCGCGCCGTAAACGTAACCGCTATAGCCGGTCGCGGCGTGTGCTAGAATCCCTCTCGTTTAACTCAACCGACGCGCGTTCATCCGAACACTTCTCGTCCGATGCAGACCGCCACGCCCGCCGCCAGTCGTCTATCGCTGTCACCGCTCGGCGCGGGCGACCTCATCGACCGCACGATCCGTCTCTACCGCCGCCATTTCCTGACGCTCATCCGCACGGCCGCGCCGCCCGTCGTCGCCTCGGCCGTCGGCTCCGTGCTGTGGACGGTGAGCATGCACTCGATCCCCGTGACGGAGAGCGGCGGGCGGCTCGTGCTCTACATCGGCATGGCCGTCGTCGGGTGGTTGCTGCTGATGACGGGGAGCTTCTTTTTCCTGCTCGTCATGGGCGGCGCGTCGCGCAACCTCGTGATGCACCTGCTGTGGGACGAACCCGTCGCCGCCCGCACGATCTACCGGAGCGTGCGCGCGCGTTTCTGGGGACTCGTCGGCGCGCTCCTTCTCATCGGCCTTTTCGCGTGGATCGTCGGCATGATCATCTTATTCACGTGGCTCATCGCGGTGGTGATGGTGGCGGGGGGGGCGGTGGCGATTGGCGGCGGCGCGATGTGGCTCGGCGGCATAATCGGCGTACTGCTGTTCCTCCTGCTGACGACGGGCGCGCTCTTTCTCTTCTTCTTCATCGTCGGGCGCGCGGCCTACGTGCCGCAGGTGATGCTGGTCGAAGGGCGCGGCGTGTTCGACGCCATCGGCCGCAGCGTGACGCTCTCGCGCGGCAACGTCCGCCGCCTGACGGCGATGTTCCTCTTCACGACCTTCGCCACCTACTCGGCCTTGATGCTGTTCATCATCCCGCTCGGCTGGTACGGCTACCTGCAAGGCATCAACCCGCTCTCGCTCAATCAGGCGGACTGGCCGGTCTGGTACGCCGTCGGCTATCAGGTGTTGACGCAGGCCAGTTCGATTTTGCTCGCGCCCGTGTGGATGCTCGGCCTGTCTCTGTTGTACGTGGACGAGCGCGTGCGTCACGAAGGCTACGACATCGAACTCATGGCCGCGCAGAGACTCGGCGAAATGCCGCTTTTGCCCGGCGGCGGGCTCGCGCCGCTCGTGCCCGCCATCTCGGCGACGCCCGCGCCCGCGCCGCGCGAAGGGCGCAAAGAATCGTTTATCCCTCTCTCAAATATCACGACGCTCGGAATCTCGGGGAGGAACCCCGAATGACGCCACGCGCCCGCCGAACGTCCCGGCGCGCGCCGCACGCGCACGCCCTCGCGTCGTTCCTCTTCGCGTCGCTCTGCTGTTTCATCGCCGCGCCGCAACGAGCCGCCGCCGCCTCGCTCGAAGACTACCGCGCGCGCGTGCAAACGGCGACGACTGCGATGGAAAACTTGCACCAAATGTTCGACGAAACGGACGACGTAACCTCGCCGGAGTTCATCGCGCTCGAAAACAGAACTTTTCAGGAAGTGCGCTCCGTGCTCCCCGCGCGCGAAAAGATCGAAGGCGCGGGCGTCGCCTTCGACGTTGACAACCGCTGGCTGCACGACGAACTGGACGTGTACCCCAAGATTCCGGCCGACGAAACAGACGGGCGCGACGAACTGCTCCTGCGCGTCTCCGAGCGTCTGCGCGCGCTCCACACGCGCCTCGCGGAAGCCGCTGTGGCGGCCGCCGCTGTGGCGGCCGCGCGCGACAAGGAGGCCGAGAAGGGTCGCTTGAACGCGATCCTCCGACGCCGCGAGTACAACGAACAGGCCGCGGAAGACACCGCGCTGGCGCGCGTCTGGAATAAGTTCAGGGAATGGCTGCGCGGCCTGCTCCCCGAGTCGAGCCCCATCGGCGAGGAGGCGGCCGGTACGTTCTCCGTCGTCGCGCGTCTCTTCGTCTTCGCGCTGACGGCCGCCATCGTCCTCTACGTGCTCTGGAAATACGGCGCGCAACTACTGCCGCGCAATCGCGCGCGGAAGAAGGTCAAAAGCGAGGCGCGCGTCGTGCTCGGCGAACGTCTCGCGCCCGGCCAGACGCCCGCCGACTTGATCGAGCAGGCCGAATCGCTCGCCCGCGCGGGCGACCTGCGCGGCGCGATCCGCAAAGCTTACATCGCCGTCCTCGTCGAACTCGGCGAACGCCGCGTCCTGCGTCTCGCCGCGCACAAAACCAACCGCGACTACCTGTCGGCCCTCCGGCGAGAGCGCGCCGCGCTCTACGGCGACATGCAGCCGCTCACACACAATTACGAACGCCACTGGTACGGCTTCGCCCCCGCGACCGACACCGACTGGCGCGACTTCCGATCCCGTTGCCAGCAGGCCATAAAAGTTTCAAGTTGAAGGTTTCAGGTTTCAAGTTAAAGAACCGGAGAACCTTCGAGTCTTAAACCTGAAACCTCAGACCTGAAATTTGAAACTGGAAAACTGAAACTTGAAAAACTGAAACCTGAAACCTCAGACCTGAAACCTGAAACTTGAAACTTGAAACCTCAGACCTGAAACCTCAGACTTGAAGGCTGGAACCTGAAACTTGAAACCTTCCTTATGCGTGGAAGATTCTCCATCATAGTTTTCGTCGGCGCGCTCGTGGTGTTGCTGGTCGCTTTGAACGCGGCGTCATACGTGCGCGTCGAACGGGAGGCTGAGTTGGAGTTCCGGCCGGATCGCTCGACGTTGAACGCGGGGCCGTCGGGCACGCGCGCGTTGTATGAATTTTTGGAAGAGTCGGGGCGGCGCGTGATGCGCTGGCGCGAACCGCCCGCCGCGCTCGCGCGTGCGCCGGAGGGCGCGCGGCCTTCGACGTTCGTGGTCGTGGGCCGGACGCGCGTCGAGTTCAAGCCGGAGGAAGTGCGGAGCTTGTTGGAGTGGGTTGAGGCGGGCGGGCATCTCGTCGTGATTGACCGCACGCCGCACGCGTCGCTGATGGAAGGTGACGTGTGGCGCGTCTCGGCGCAAGTCGTCTCGCTGCCGCAGCGCGACGTGCGCGCCGACGACACGGAGGTTCTGACGACCGGCGCGCCGCAACTCGCGCCCGTGCAGCCGACGCTCCTGACGCGCGATGTCGCGAGCGTCGCGCCCTCACGCTACGCCAGTCGCCTCGTCGCCTCGCGCAAAGGGGAAGACGAGAGCGCGGGCGTGCAAACGGAAGGCATAGCTCCGCCCGCGACGAGCACGCCCGCCGCCGGGGAAGACGGTTCAGACACAGCACAGGAGAACGCGGGCGAGGACGACGACGCGACGGACAGCGGTGCGGGCGCGAATGATGAGGTGGCGACCGGCGAGAGCGAAACGCCCCCTGCCCCTTCGGAGACGCCCGACACGAGAACGACCCCTGACGCCGCCCCGCCGTCGGCCGCCCCCCCGCCGCCGCCCGCCGACGCATCGGCGGGCGATGAAACTGAAGCCGGGGCGCAGTCGAGCGCGCCCATCTCTCACCTGAGCGACGAGCGCGGCGCGTTGCTGTTGGATTTCACGCGGGGGCGCGGGCGCGTCATCGTCCTGAGCGATCCTTTCATCGTCGCCAACCGCGGCATCAATCGCGCGGACAATCTGCAACTCGCCGCGAACATCGTCGCGGGGGCGAAGGGCGATGGTCTGATCGCCTTCGACGAGTTTCATCAGGGGCGCGGCACGACGCGCAACCGGTTCGCCGCTTACTTCGCGGGCACGCCCGTCCTCGCCATGTGCGCGCAACTGTTTTTGCTCGCGGCGGCCGTCGTCTGGACGCGCGGGCGACGCTTCGCGCGTCCGCTCCCCGCGCCGCGCGTTGACAGGCGTTCCAAGTTGGAGTTCGTCGCCTCGATGGCCGAACTGCAACAACGCGCCCGCGCCTTCGACCTCGCCATCGAAAACGTCTACGGGCGCACGCGCCGCGCTCTGGCGCGCTACGGCGGCACAGACGTGTCCGCGCCGCGCGCTGCAATCGCCGCCGCGGTCGCCGCGCGCTCAGGCCGCAGCCGCGACGAGATCGAATCCCTGATGCGCGAGTGCGAAGACGCCATCAACGGCGCGCCCGTCACGCCGCGCCAATCGCTCGCGCTCGTCGCGGGTTTGCGCGAACTCGAACGCGCGCTCGGCATACGTATGCGCGCACGCGAGATCAGACAGGCCGGGAGACCTTAGGTTCGGCTCAACTTCTGAAAGGAGCGATGAAGTGAAGATAAGTGAATCGTGAATCGCCAATCGTGAATAGAGAAAGAAGGATTGAATCTATTCACGATTGGCGATTCACGATTCACTTATCTTCCCCATCACTTGATAACTTGCTGCAAAACGTATCTTCGACGGTCGAACACATCCTGACGGAACTGCGCAAGGTGATCGTCGGGCAGGACGAGGTGATCGAGCAGGTCTTGGTGGCTCTGCTCGCGGAAGGGCACGCGCTCATCGAGGGCGTGCCGGGCACGGCGAAGACGCTCCTTGTCAAGACGCTCGCGCGCATCATCGGCGCGGACTTCGGCCGCATCCAGTTCACGCCCGATCTGATGCCGTCCGACATCACGGGCACGAACGTCTTCAACGTCGCCACGTCGAATTTCTCCCTGCGGCGCGGCGCGATCTTCACGGACATACTCCTTGCGGACGAGATCAACCGCACGCCGCCGAAGACGCAGGCCGCGCTCCTCGAAGCGATGGAGGAGCGGCAGGTGACGATTGACGGCGAACTCCACCCGCTCTCGCCGCTCTTCACCGTGCTCGCCACCGAGAACCCCATCGAGTACGAGGGCACGTACCCTTTGCCCGAAGCGCAACTCGACCGCTTCCTCTTGAAAGTGATCATCGGCTACCCTTCGGCCGCCGACGAGGCGCAGGTCGTCGCCAACTGGGACAGAGGCTTCAACGCCCGCCGCCTCGATCAAATCGACATCCGCCCGCTCGCGGACGCAGACGCCATCTCGCAGTGCCGCGCCGAGGTGCGCCGCACGCAGATGGAGACGGGCGTGCAAAACTATCTCGTACAGGTGGTGCGCCGCACGCGCGAGCACCCGTCAATCGCTTACGGCGCAAGCCCGCGCGCGTCGGTCGCGCTGCTGTTGTGCGCGAAGGCTCTGGCGGCCATGCGCGGCCGCGAGTTCGCCACGCCCGACGACGTGCGCGACATCACGCGTCCCGTCCTGCGCCACCGCCTGCGCCTGCGCGCCGAGGCCGAACTCGACGGCGCGACGGCCGACAGCGTCATCACCGACATCCTCAACACAGTCGAAGTGCCGAGGTAAGGGTCGAGACGGCTCAGTCCCACCAACGTCATAAATGAAAAAGTCCGGCGATGGTTCGCCGGACTTTTTCGTTGGCCTTGTTCGAGACGCGAAACGGTCTGCTGCTCCTTACGGTTGGCGACTCCCGCCGCCGATGGGGTCGCCCTGCGGGATGGCGAGGGGCGTGGTCTGTTTGCGCGGCGCGTCGGGGCGCGTGAGAAAGCGTTCGATGTCGTCGCGGGTCGCGCGGCGGTGCGCGGCGGTCGGGGCATCGGGCGCGGGCAGCTTGAGTCGTTCGTGCAAGTCGCGCAGCGTTTCGGTGGCGGCGGCGCGCACTTGCGGCGCGGCGTCCGCGTTGGCGGCCGTGTCCATCAGGCGCGTCACGGCGAGACTCTGCACGGCGCGCGCGATGGCGGCGTGATAGGTGTCGCGCGGCGCGGGTTCGAGCCATGTGCGCGCGACGAGGGCGTCGAGGATTTGTTTGAAGTCGGGGTTCGCGGCGTTGAGCGCGTGGAAATTGTTGAGGCGCGCGGCGCGCCGGGGTTCGACGAGCGGGAGGATGGCGAGGTCGGCGGCAATGGTCGCGGCGGCAATCGGATCAAAGGCCGGGTCGGCGCGGTTCGAGAAATATTCGCCCGTGCCGCCTTCGTAGCCGAAGGCGCGCGGCGGGATGAGCGTGAGTATTCGTTGCGGGACGGCGAGCGTCTCAGGCCGCAGCGTGTCGAGGACGGCGTTGAGCGCTTCGCGTTGACGTGCGGGGGCAACGATCTCCTGCACGCGCGCCGGGTTCGCGCCCGAAGCGGTCTTGACGGCGTAAGTGTAGTAAAGCCCGCCCACGGATTTGACGGCCGCCTGAAGCTGGTAGCGATGATGCAGGTAGAGCGGCAGGAGCTTCGCTTCGAGCATCGAGAGCGGCGTGCCGCGCGGGATGTTACCCAAACCGAATTGCGCCAGCCCGATGCGGCGCACTTCCATCTCGTGCCGGAGCATGGCGACCGGATCGTCGCCGTTGTCCCAGAGGTTCGCGAGCGGGTGCGCCGCGCCGAGCGGGCGCGCGTCCTCGTCGGAGATGAACAGCATGCCGCGCGCCGTGCCGTCTTGCAGCAGGCGTTCGAGTTCGGCCGCCTCGTCCGCGCCCGGCGGAACTTGCATGTAGGCGTAACGGATCGCGAACTTGTCGTACTCGCCGACGCCGCGACCGTAGGCGTTCGAGAAATCCAACTTGCCGTTTTTGATCTCGACCAGCGGCGCGGGATAGTCCATGACGGACGCGCGCCCGGCGTAGGTGCTCGCGGCGAAGTTGTGCGCGAGACCGAGCGTGTGGCCGACCTCGTGCGCCGAGAGTTGGCGTATGCGCGCGACGGACATCGCCGCCGCGTCGGTCGAAGCGTCCTGAGTCAGATAGTCGTCGTCGCCGCCGCCGCCGGACATCATGCCGAGTTCGCAAAAGGCGTCACTGCCGCCGCCGTGCAGGCGCGAGCCGCCGGGAGCGTAGGGCGGGATCATGCCCGTGCCGAGAAGGAAGTCCTGCCTGACGCGCAGGCTGCCGAGCGTGACGTTGCCTTTGATGATCTCGCCCGTGCGCGGGTCTTCGACGCTGCCGCCGTAAGACCAGCCGCGCGTCGAACGATGCACCCAGTTGATCATGTTGTAGCGCACGTCCATCGGGTCGGCGTCGGGCGGCAGGAGTTTGACCTGAAAAGCATTACGGAAACCGGCGGCCTCGAACGCCTCGTTCCACCACGACGCGCCTTCGACGAGCGCGCTGCGAATCGGTTCGGGCGCGCCCGCGTCAACGTAATAAATGATCGGCTTGACGGGTTCCGAAGACGCGGCCGCGGGGTCTCTCTTCTGCAAGCGGTGACGGTTGATCCAACGCTTCTCGATGGGTTCGGTGATGGGCGAAGCGTAGTCATAAAACTCCACGCCCATCACGCCGACGCGCGGGTCGAGGCGGCGCGGCGTGTAGCCCGCTTCGGGCAGGGCGACGAATGAATGATGCTGGCGGACGGTGATGGCCTGCGGCGTCGGCACGGTCTCGCGCACGAGGCGGCCGGGTTCGTCGCCCGTGAACGTGAGTTGCGTTTCGACCTCCGTGTTCTGCGGAAAGTTTTTCGTGCGCGGGAGATAAAAACTGCTCCGCGACTCGTCCGGCTGGAAGCGTCCCTGATTCGCGCGGCGCAAAGTTTCGACGACGCCGTGCGCGTCGCGCATGAAGAAGGCGGTCGCGTCCACGAGCACGCGCGCGTCCTCCGCCGCCTCGACTTTGAAGCCCCACAGCACCGAGCGCGCGAACGACTCTTCGACGGCGCGCCGCTCCTGCGGATCGTTCGTGATGGCGCGGTAGCGGTAGTTCGGGCGCACCAGCAAGACCTTCTGCCCGGTGCGCTCGAAGAAGACGACGTTGGTGCTGCCGAGTTGGCCGCGGTCGAGGCCGATGGGGTTCGAGCCGACGCCCGTCGGGAGCGACACCTGATAGAGAAACTCCGCGTTGAAGCGTTCGATCTCCATCAGCAACTTGCCGTTTTCGGCGTCCCAGTAAAGCGGCACGTAGCCGTCCAGTTTTTGCAATCCCTTCGTGCGCGTGCGGATGCTTTTATCTTTCTCCTGCGCGTTGGCGGCGGGGATCAAGACGTGGAGGGCGACGAACAGCAGTGCGAGTAATGAACGCTTCATGTTTAACCTCGAATGAATTTGTGGGACGCAAGCGCCGAACGAATGGTGAAGCCGTGGGGAGCATTGTAGCCGCGTTGGTGAACGCGCGCCAGATTATTATCTCCCTAAAATATTTTGCATCGTCACTTACGGATCGAACGCTTAACGTTTTATTTATTTTCGTAATAATAGCGCGAGACAGACAGAAAAGCTGTCTGTGAAGGTGATGCTTATTTTGTCAGATGAGAATGACGGAAACAAAACTATGGTTGGAAAGTTACCCTCGTTAAAACCCAAAAAGGTTATTAGAGCACTTGAGCGAAATGGCTTTTATATTCATCACACGACCGGAAGCCATTACATTCTCAAAAAGGGAAATTTGAGAGTGACGGTCGCATATCACAACAAAGATTTGAAACCGGGTACGCTGGCATCCATCATCGCCGGGTCGGGTCTGACCGTGGAAGAATTCTTGGATTTACTTTGAAGGATTAATTACTGCGGATGATTTGGAGCGATTAAGCAAACTCCACTGTTATTTCTTCTGTAATCGAATTGTCTGCCGGAATCGGCTCGCCATCCTTGCGTAGGCTTTCGAGATAACCCAAAATCGCATCCGCCGCCATTTCGCGCGCCTCTTCAAGCGTGTCGCCTTCAGTCACCAATCCGGGCAGCGCGGGGCACGTGACAACATAGCCTCCGCTCTCATCCGGCGTCATCACAACTGTGTAGTTGAGGATTTTCATAAAAGTCATTATACCATCGGGCGTCCGGCGCTTATAATAACATCTCATCAATGCGGTTCGTCTTCTCAAAACTCTTTTACGTGCTGCTCGCGCTCGGCTTCGTGCCGCTGTCGCTCGCGTGGACGTGGCCGAGCTTGCGCTGGTACGTCGCCTGCTACGACGCGACGCTCCTGCTCGTCGCCTTCGTAGACGCGCGCGTGAGCCGCACGCTCCCGGCGGGCGTCGAGATCGGGCGCGAACTGGCGGGGCGTTTTCACATCGGCGCGGAGACGGAGGTGCGCGTCAGCGTCGCGAACCACACGCCGCGCCCTCTATCCTTACGCGTCAAGGACGAGCACCCGCCGGAGTTGCGACTGTCATCGCCGCGCGAGGCGTCTTTACAGGTCGAACCGCAGACGACCGCCGCGCTCGTCTACGCGCTGACGCCGCCGCGACGCGGGCGTTACGAGTTCGGCCGCGTCGCCGTGCGGTACCTTTCGCGCATGCGTCTGGTGTGGTGCGCGGCGCACGCGGGCGAGGCGGAGTGGGTCAAGGTCTATCCGAATTTGCGGCGGGCGCGCGAAGCGGAGTTGAAGGCGTTGGGCGCGCGTTCGCTCGTCGCCGCGCACAGGCGTTCGGCGTGGCGCGGCGAGGGGCGGGATTTCGAGTCGCTGCGCGAATACGTGCCGGGCGACGAGTTGCGCCACGTCAGTTGGAGCGCGACGGCGCGACGCGGTAAGTTGACGACGCGCCAGTACCAGATCGAGCGCGACCAGACGATCCTCGTCGCGCTCGACGCCGGGCGACTGATGACGGCGCGCATCGAAGACGAGTCGAAGTTCGATTCGGCCATCCACGCCGCGCTCGCCCTGATGAGCGCGGCGGCGCGCGGCGGCGATAACGCGGGGCTGGCCGTCTTCGGGCGGCGCGTGGGCGCGTACATCCCGCCCGCGCGCGGGCACGAACAGATGGAGGCGGTGCTCGAAGCCCTCCACGGCGTCGAGCCGGAGATGATCGAGCCTTCCTACACGCGCGCCTTCGAGTACATCGCCGCCAACTGCAAGCGGCGCGCGCTCGTCGTCGTGCTCACCGATCTGGTTGACGAAGAAGGCTCGCGCGAACTGCTCACGTCTTTGAAACTCCTGCGCCCGCGCCACCTCCCGCTCATCGCGACCATCGGCGACCGCGACCTCAACGCCGCCGTCCGCGACACGCCGGAGACGGTGCGCGACCTGTTCACGCAATCCGTCGCCGAAGAGATCATGTTTCAGCGTGAAGCCGCCCTGCGCATGGTCGAACGCCTCGGCGGCCTCGCCCTCGACGTGACGGCCGCGACGCTCGCGCCCGCGTTGCTGGAGAGTTACATCCGGGTGAAGGAGAGGGGGTTGTTGTAACCGTCTAAGAGTTCGCCTTGCGAATGTGACGAGAGGCTAAAATGAGACCTGCAACCGCCCCGCCCAGACCGCCGACGCCATAGCCGAACAAGAATCCGAGACCGGAAAAGATCGGCAGTTCCGTCGCGTGGTCGAGAACCATGCCCAGGAAGCCGAGAACAAAGCAGAGAGACAAAGCTCCGAGTCCGGCCAGCAATGAAGGGAATCCGATGAACGGCGCTCGGCGGGCGTATTGCGGATCGCCTATCGCGACGAGACTCGCCAACGCTCCCACGATGATCAGCATGAAGGTAAAACCCATCAGCGGCATCAGCATCTTATTCCCTGACCCTTTCCCCCAATGCTTCCCGACCCGCGAGCAGTAGATAAGTGTAGAGCGCGAGGCCGGTCGCGGCGGCGACGCCGAACTTGAACGCGGGCGAGATCGGCGCGGGCGAGATGAAGCCTTCGATGATCCCGGCGAGGACGAGCAGCGGGATGCAGCCGACGATGAGTTGGATGCTGTCGCGGCCGCGCAGGCGTAGCGAGTCGAAGCGCGAGAGGTCGCCGGGGACGAGGATCGCGCCGCCGACGAGCAGCCCCGCGCCCCCCGCGATGAAGATGCAGGTCAATTCGATGACGCCGTGCCCGGCCATGAAGGCGACGAGGTCATGGCCGTACCCGGCGCGGTAGGTGAGCGCGAGCACCGCGCCGATGCTCGCGCCGTTCAAGGCCATGATGTAGAGCGTGCCGAGGCCGAGGAGCGCGCCGAAGGCGAAGGCGTAGAACATGACCTGTATGTTGTTGGTCATGATGGCCGCGCCGCCGACCTGATTCGCCTTGTTCAGAGACTGCCACCAGCGTACGCGCGCGTCCGTGTTCTCGGCGCGCCACGCGGGGCTGATCCCGGCGAGCGCGGAAAACTCCGCGTCGCTCCACGTCCCCAAAAATCCGGCGAGGAAGAAGGCCAAGAACATGACGAAGGCCGCGGCCGTGTGACGCCATGTGCGGCGGAAGGTCTGCGGGAAGTCGCGCGCGAAAAAGCGGCGCACGCGGTCGCCGCCCTCCAAAGCCCCGGCGCGATAGATGCGCCCGTGCGCGCGAATGACGAGGCTGTTGAGATAGTTGACCAGACGCGGGTCGCGCGACTCGGCGCGCGCAATCGCCAGATCGGACGACGTGCGGCGGTAGATGCGACCGAGTTCGCGCACCTCTTCGCGGTGCAAGCGGCGCAGCGACATGCGATCCAGCAGCGTCAGCAAATCTTCCAGACGTTGCCACGCGCCCTTGCGTTCTTTGATGAAACGATTCGAGGACATAAAGGAGATGTCGGATGTCGGCCGCTAGATGTTAGAATCCCCCACCAACATAAGTCACATATTAACATCCGGGGTCTGACGCGCGTCAGGCTGCCGGCGTTTATCAGCGAAGATATTTTCGCGGAACCAAAATCGGGGAGGGGAACATAAAATATGCGTTGGAGGGGGCGGCGCGAGAGCGCGAACGTGGAGGATCGGCGGGGCATGTCGCGCGGCGGGATGGCCGTCGGCGGCGGGCTCGGCACAATTGTCTTGGTAGTAGTCGCGCTGCTGTTCGGCGCAGACCCGCGCGAGTTGCTCGATCAAAATCAGGGCAACCCCGCGCAGGGGACGCAAACCAGCGGGCGGGTCAACCCGCAGGAAGACGAACTCAAACAGTTTTCGTCGGTCGTGCTGGCCGAGACGGAAGACGTGTGGAACACGCTCTTCCAACAGGCGGGCAGGCGTTACCGCGAGCCGACGCTCTCGCTCTTCACGGGGCAGACGCGCTCGGCCTGCGGCGTGGCGGGCGCGAGCGTCGGCCCCTTCTATTGTTCGGGCGACGAAAAGGTTTACATCGACCTCTCCTTCTACCGCGACCTGAAGACGAAACTCGGCGCGCCCGGCGACTTCGCGCAGGCTTACGTGATCGCGCACGAGGTCGGGCATCACGTCCAACACCTGCTCGGCACGATGGAGCAGGTGAACGCGCGGCAAGGGCGCATGAGCGAGGCGCAGGGCAACCGCCTCTCCGTCATGCTGGAACTGCAAGCCGACTTCTACGCGGGTGTCTGGGCGCACTACGCCGCGCGGCGCGGCATCATCGAACCCGGCGACATCGAAGAGGCGCTCGACGCGGCCAGCGCAATCGGCGACGACCGGCTGCAACGGCAGGGGCAGGGCTACGTCGTCCCCGACTCGTTCACGCACGGCAGTTCCGAGCAGCGCGTCCGCTGGTTCAAGAGAGGTTATGAGACCGGCGACATCCGGCAGGGCGACACCTTCAACGCGAGGAATCTCTAACGCGCCGCCGACACTCGCCGCCATGCAACTCGACATTCGCGAAGCGCGCAGGGATGAACTCGAAACGCTGTTCCCGCTGCTCCTGCTGGCAGAGCCTTCGGCGAGCGCGCTCCGCTGGGGTTTGAAAAATCTGAGCGACGCCGTCTACCGCATGGACGCGCGCGGCGAGTTGGTCGGGGCGGCGACGATGCGCTGGCGGCGCGACCCGTGCGAGATGTTGGAACTGGCGATCCTGCGGGAGCGACAGGGCGAGGGACTCGGCAAGCGTTTCGTCGCGTGGCTGGTCGCCGAGGCGCGCAGGCGCGGCCAGCCGGAGATCATCGTCGGCACGAGCACGACGAGCGCGGCCAATATCATCTTCTACCAGAAGTGCGGCTTCAGGGCGGATCACGTCCGGCACGATTACTTCTGGTATTACGACGAACCCGTCCGCGAGAACGGCCTCGTCGTGCGCGACATGCTCGTCTTTCGCCTCGACCTCGCCGCGGCGACGCAGAGAGAAGAAATGATGAACGATGAACGATGAACGATGAACTGAAACGCATTTTGCTTTCGCTCATCGTTCATCGTTCCTACTTCATCGTTTCCTTCGGAAGGAGACACGGTTGGAACGCATCGTCGAGTGTGTGCCGAACTTTAGCGAGGGGCGCAGGCCGGAAGTGATCGCGCGTCTGGTCGAGGCCGTCGAGTCGGTCGAGGGCACGGCGGTGCTCGACACGCACGTCGATGCGGATCACAACCGTTCGGTCATCACGTTCGTCGGCGGGGTGGAAGCAATCGTCGAGGCGGCGGTGCGCGTGGCGGCCCGTGCGGCGGAGTTGATCGATTTGAGACAGCACGCGGGCGTCCACCCGCGCGTCGGCGCGCTCGACGTGTTGCCGTTCGTGCCCGTGCGCGGCGTCACACTGGAGGATTGCATTCATCTCGCGCACGAGGCGGGCGCACGCATCGCGCGCGAGGTGGGAGTGCCCGTCTATTTTTACGAGAGCGCGGCGCGCAGGCCGGATCGCGTGAATCTGGAAGACGTGCGGCGCGGCGGCTTCGAGCTTTTGCGCGAAGAGATCGAGACGAACCCGGAGCGCGCGCCCGACGAGGGCGCGGCGCGCATCCACGAGACGGCGGGCGCGTCGGTGGTCGGCGCGCGTTCGCTGCTCGTCGCTTACAACATCAATCTGGACACGACCGACCTGAGCATCGCACGGCGCATCGCGCGCGCCGTGCGCGGGCGCGACGGCGGGCTGCGGTTTTTGAAGGCGCTCGGCTTCGAGTTGCGCGAGCGAAACCTGACGCAGGTTTCGCTGAACCTCGTGCGCTTTCAGAAGACGGAGCTGCATCACGCCTTCGAGGCCGTCCGGCGCGAGGCCGAACGCTACGGCGTGAGGGTCGCGGGCAGCGAGATCGTCGGCCTCGTTCCGCAGGCCGCGCTCGACCGCAGCGCGGAGTATTTCCTACGGATCGAAAACTTCTCGCCCGACCTCGTGCTCGAAAACCGCATCGCCTCCGCGCTCGCGAAAAGGCGCGAGCTCGTCGCCGCGCAGGGCACGGACGCGGCGAGTGGAGATGTGCGCGGCGTCGGGGCGCAGAGTTGGAGCGCGGACGTCGAAGCCGAAGCGATCAAGCGGCGCGGGGTCGTCGTGCCGCAACGCGAAGTCAAAGACGCTTCGATTGAACACGCGCACGTCGTGGCGGCCGATGTCCCGCAGTCCGTGCCCGACGAGATCACGGGCGGCGGCGCGGCGGCGGCGCACGCGGCTTCGCTCGCCGCCGCGCTCGGCGAGATGGTCGCGCACCTCGTCGAGCGCAAGGGCAAGCAGGAGGACATGGAGCGCGAGGCGCGCGATGCGTTGCAGGCGCTCGGCAACCTGCGCGCGCGGCTCGTGGAGGCGGCGGACGAAGACGGCGCGAGTTTCGCGGGCGTCGTCGGCGCGCGCCGGATGCCGGGGCGCAGCGACGAGGAACGGCGGGCGCGCGCGAACGCCGTCGAAGAGGCTTTGAAGGGCGCGGCGGCCGTGCCGCTCGAAGTGGCGAGCCTCGCCGTGCAGGTGGGCGAGTTGTTGGAGACGCTGGCCGAACTCGGCGAACCGGCGTGGCTCTCGGACTCGGCGGCGGGCGCGCAACTCGCGCTCGCGGCCGTCGTCGCCGCGCGCTACAACGTGCTCGTCAACGCGTCCGAGATCGAAGACGAGGAGTTCACGGGCGAACACCTCTCGCGCGCCGACGATCTGCTCGAACGTGCGCGCGAGATCGCGGCGCGCGTGGAAGCGTCCCTGATGGAGTCAATCGGAAGATAGCGGGAGGAGGCTATACGGGCATGGAGAACGAACGTCGAGAAGATAAGCGTGCGAGAGTGTCCATCGAGGCGTGGTGGGAGGGGCAATCGGGGCGGCACGAGGCGCGCGTCTCTGACCTGAGCATGGGCGGCTGCTTCATAGACACGCTCAGCCGGGCGGAGGTGGGCGAACTGATCGTCTTCGCCATCAAGCGACCCGACGGCAAGTGGCTCCAACTGCGCGGGCAGGTGGCCTCGGTTGACGAGCACGTCGGGTTCAGCCTCGCCTTCACCTACCTCACCGAGGACGAGCAGCGTGCGCTCGCGCGCATGATCGCCGCTTGACGTTCGCGTTCCGCGTCCGCCGCCGGGTCAATCAACGCGCCCTCTACACCTAATTACTCCTGCGCCGCGCCTGCGCGTCGAGGCATCACTCCGTCACGAAACCGGCGGCGACTTTCGTCGTGGCGATGGGCTTCGACTCGTTACGGATTTTCGACTGGAGGTATTCCTTGCCGAAGTCGATCTGGAGTTCGATCCAGAGCGGGAGGTGGTCGGACATCTGGAAGGTGCGCCAGTCGTTGTAGTAGCGCGTGCGCTCTTTGTCGCTGCGTTTCTTGCCCTGCTTGTTCTTGTGATAAGCCTCGCCCATCGACTTCTCGTACATCGCCTCGTCTTCGCCGCGATAGACGTACTTGAAGAAATCGAACGCGCCCGCGCTGCACAGCTTGAGCTTCTCCTGAAGGGTGGGGGCGATGAAGGCGATCTGATCGTAGTGCTTGGTCTTGAGGGCGTTCGAGGGGTGGCCTTTGAGTTGTTCGGGGATGTAGAAGCCCGCGCGGAGGATGGCGTTCATGGTCTCGTCGGTCGTGTCGAAGACGTTGAAGTCGCCGAGCAGGATCATGTTCTTCGCCCACGCGTGTTCTTCGCGGGCGCGGGCGGCGAGGAAGTTCGCGAGGGCTTCGATCTCGCGGATACGGTCGGGTTCGTTGGCGACGGCCTTGCCGTAGAGGATGTGCGTCGTGCAGATGGTGAACTTGAACCAGCCGACGCTGAAGCCGACCATGAAGGGCGTGCGCGCGAGTTGCTGCGCGGGTTCGAGCGTCGTTTGCCCCTTGCGGCGCACGGGCGGGATGACGACTTCGCTGGCGAGGCCGCCGAAGTTGATCTTGCGCGAGTCGTAGACGTAGGCCATGCGCTCGCGGTTGCCCATCATCCCTTCGGTCACGTCCGTCAAAACGTACTTCCACCAGTTGCCGAGATACTTCATCAGCGTGTTCAAGGCGGTCAGGTCGTCGCGGACTTCCTGCACGGCGACGAGATCGAAATGCGAGATGATTTCGGCGGCGTAGAAGATCGGTTCGCGGTCGCGCCGCCCGTACTTCTCGGAGTCGAATTCGCGAATGTTCCAGGTGGCGAGCATGAGCGTGTGGTCGGCGGTGCGGCGCGGAAGTTTCTCTTTGTCGAAGGCGTCTTTGAGTCTGACCAAGCCTTCGGCGGTGCGCCGCCCGTCCGTGGTTTCGCCGCTGAGCGAGTAGTAGAGGGGCATCGGTTGGGGCTTCTCCTTTTCGTCGATGAGGGATCGGAAGCGCGCGGCACGCGACTGCCTTTCGAGCGAGGCGCGGCCGGGGCGCAAGAAGACGCGCGGATTATAAGTCGGCTTGCAAATTTATGACACCACTTTGAGCGCGCCTCGCACGCGGCGACGGCGCGCGGCTTCAGAGGTGTTTGCGCATGAACGTGACGATCTTCCAGCCGTCGATGTATTTCCAAGGCGACCGGCCGAGCGTGTAGTGGCCGCAGCGCAGCCACACGGCGTCGAGCGGGTGTCCCGCGCCGCGCACGCCCTCAATCGCGTCGCGCGAGAGGTCTGGGGGGAAGGTCAGGTCGTAGCGCGCGGCGATGAAGCGAATCGGGCGCGGCTCCACGCGTTTGAGTTTTTCCGAGTAGGCGAGAGGGCTGATCGGCAGCCAGTAGCGACGCAGTTCGTCGAGCGTCACGGCGTCGCCGAAACCGTCGCGGACGTGCCGTGTGGAGATGCCGCGCCACGCCACGTCTGCGACGTAGCCGGAGACGTGGTTGAAGACGCCCGTGCGCACTAGGGGTTCGTGGACGAGCGCGAGGAACCCGATACACGAACCGATGCTCGTGCCCATGATGCCGATGCGCTCGTAGCCCTGTTCGGAGAGCCAACGCACGGCCGCGCGCGTGTCGAGCACGGCCTGCCGCATTGATTGGAGCGTGCGCCCGATGTTGGAACTGACAAGATGATCGGCGCGTTCGAGTTCGGGCGGGCGGCGCGAGCCGTGATAGGGCAGCGTCAGGCGCAAGGCGGCGATGCCGAAGCGCGTGAAGATGCGGCACAGTTCGACGTGGCTAGGAAGCTGCGCGTTCCATTCGGGCAGCACGACGACGGCGCGGCGCGTGTCGTTCTCCTTGCCCGTAATGGTTGACTCGCGGAAGAAGCGCGCGTGCGCCGTGTTGTTTTCCGCCGACGGAGTTTTGATCGAACTTTCCCACGTCAACTCCGTCCCGTCGAGGCGGTAGTCCGTGACGGGCGGGAGCGCGTAGAACGCATCACTGTCGGCGAGCGCGCGCTCCGCGTAGGCGGCGAGAAGCGAGCGCGGGTCGTCGCCGTTCGCGTGTTCGACGATAAATGACGCGCCCCACTCGAAAGGGCGCACGACGCGATTCGTGTCGCGTGTGGCGTAATGACGTTCCCTGATCTGTATCCGGCGTTTGAGCAACTTACTTTTTCGACCTCCGCAAAAAAATTAAGGGTAACAGAGCGACAGGTCAAAAGCGAAAAGGCACAGATAATGAGGATCGGGGGAGGGGAAAGGGGAAGGCTGGAAAGGGGAAAGGGGAAAGGGAAAGGCTGGAAAGCAAGCGGCGCACGAGCAACGTGCCTTCTTGTTTTCCCTTTCCCCTTCCCCTTTCCCTTATGGGTCTGAGCTTACGGTCTCTGAATCCAGAAGTTGTAACTGCCGCTGCCGCTGTAGGAGTAAATCTGCCATTGGTAGTAACCGGCCGTGCCGCTATAGGTCACGTCTTCGCTGGACGAGGCGCTCTCGCCGCGCGCGACGATAACCCACGACGAGCCGTTCCACTTTTGCAGGTAGAGGTCGAAGTCCGCGCCTGAAGTGGGGCCGCGCAACCAGCCTTTGTGCGTGCCGGAGACGCTGCTGTAATAGTAGGTGCCGTTCGGGTGATAGTCGTAGTCGCCGGTTCCCGAAAGCGAGCCGGTGTAGAGCGTGCAGCTCGTGCAGGGCGCGGTGGTGCCGCCGCCCGTCGTCAGAAGCGAGTAGAGCAGGCGGTTAGGCGAACCCGTGCCGATGCCCGTCAGCACGCCGGTCGTCGCCGTGTTGATGATCTGGCTGGCAACCGTAGCGGGCGAAGCCCCGGAGTTGGTTTGCAGGTAGAGCGCGGCCACGCCCGCCACGTGCGGCGTCGCCATCGACGTGCCGCTGATGGTGTTCGTCGCCGTGTCGGACGTAGACCACGCCGACTGAATGCTCGAACCGGGCGCGAAGATGTCGAGGCACGAGCCGATGTTGGAGAAGTCGGACTTGGCATCGGTCGAGGTGGTCGAGCCGACCGTGATGGCGGCGGCCACGCGCGCGGGCGACGTGTTGCAGGCGTTCGCGCCGTAGTCGTTTCCGGCGGCGATGGCGTAGCTGATGCCCGCGTTGATCGAATTCTGGACGGCCGTGTCGAGCGCGGACGACGCGCCGCCGCCGAGGCTCATGTTGGCGACCGCCGGCGTGATGCGGTTGGCCGTCACCCAATCGACGCCCGCGATAACGCCTGAGTCCGTGCCGTTACCGGAGCAATCGAGCACGCGCACGGCGTGGAGCGTGACGCCTTTGGCGACGCCGTAGGTCGAACCGCCGACCGTGCCCGCGACGTGCGTGCCGTGGCCGTTGCAATCGTTCGAGCCGTTGCCGTCGTTGATCGAAGAGTAGGACGCGCCGTTTGCGCGCCCGCCGAATTGCGCGTGCGTCTTGCGGATGCCGGTGTCGATGATGTAGGCGTGGACGCCCGCGCCGTTCGGCGTGTAGTTGTAGTTGCCGTCGAGCGGGCGGTTGCGCTGGTCGATGCGGTCAAGCCCCCACGGCGCGCCCGACTGCACGGTCGTCGCGTGGACTTCGCCGTCCTCTTCGACGAATTCGACGCGCGGGTCTTCGCTCAGGGCGACCGCGTCTTCTTCCGACATTTCAATCGAGAAGCCGTGCAGGGCGTGCTTGTAAACTTTTTTGACCTTGCCCTTGTGCGCGCCCGCGAGATCGTCGGCGATGTACCCGGCGAGCGAATCGTCGCCCTTCGGGTCGGCGGCGTAGTCTTTGAGGACGACGATGTACTGGTTGGGGATCGGTTTCTCTTTCTTGAACAGTTTGGTTTTGACCGCGGCCGAACTGGTCGTACCGCCGACCGTGCCCGAGGGCATGAAAGTCAGACCGGCGAGGGCAATGATGGCGATGAGAGCGAAAAGCTTTTTCATATTTTCTCCTGAAAGTGTGAGACGTAACAACGGACAGTGAGAGCGGACGCGCGTGTCGGGCGTTCACCGTTACGGGGGACAGGTATGTTCGATGAGAGACTCCGTTTCAAGTGCGAGAGGTTTCGTCCGCCGCAAGCGACGGCGGACGACAACGGGGCGACCGGCGCGACAAGGACGCACTTCACCGCGAAAGTCACCGGCCGGTTAACGGCCGATTGACGATCTCGACGGCGGTGAGGTTCGACGTTTTCGCGCGCGGGCGTCCTGATGCGTAATTCGCGCCCGTTCGAGCGAACGGCGGGCGCGAAAACTTCTAGCGCGCCCGCCGTCAACGGTTGCTCTCGACAGTTAAGGTTTAGAGAACGCCGCACAAGTTCCAAGCTGAAGCGACGGCGTTGTAGTTCGTGCTGCCCGAACCGTAGAGCGCGGCCGCCGCGTTGAGCGTGGCGGTGCGTGCGCCCTTGAAGTTCGTGCTCGAAGTCATGTAGCTGGTGAGCGCGCGATACCAGATTTTCGCCGCCGCGTCCGCGCCGATGCCGGTCATCGAGCCGCCGCGGTGATGCGTGCCGCCGACGGCCAGAAGGTAGAACGCCTTGTTGGCGATGCCGGAGTTGATGTGGACGCCGCCGCTGTCGCCCGTGCCCGTGTAACGCTCGGCGTAGTGGTCGGGGTCGTCGTCGGCCGTGTAGCCGCTGTTGCTCGCGGAGTGCGGGTTATCCATGTAGCGCAGGGCGTCGCCCGCGACGCCGGGCGTGTAGCACTGCTCGCCGATCTTCCAGGTGTTCGAGGTCTGTCCCTTCGCGTAGCGTTCGACCATCGCGCCGAACACGTCAGACCAAGACTCGTTGAGCGCGCCCGACTCGTTCGCATAGGTGAGATTCGCGGTGCGCTCCGTGATGCCGTGCTGCATCTCGTGGCCGCAGATGTCGAGCGTGACGAGCGGCGAGAAGGTCGAGCCGTTGCCGTCGCCGTAGGTCATGTAGCTGCCGTTCCAGAAGGCGTTGTTGTAGCCGCTGCCGTAATGGACTTTGGAACTGATAAGGCCGGTCACGCCGTCGGCCGAGGTGTAATAAGCGGGACCGCCCGCGCCGTCGATGCCGCGCCGCCCGTGCGTGTTGTAGAAGTAATCATAGACCTTCGCCGCGCCGTAGTGAGCGTCAACGCCCGCCTTCTGACTCGACGAATCCCAGACGTTGTCGGCGTCGGTGAAGCGATAGGTGGAGGATGTGGTGTTGCGATTGTCGAACGTGCCGATCTTGCGCGAGATGTCTTCCATGTAATAGCTCGGCGACTTGAAGTAGGTGTTGATCGTCACCGTCCCGCTGTAGAGCGAAACGCCGGAAGCGGTCTGCAAGTTGTTGTACTCCCAGACGACGTTGCCGCTGTGCGCGTCAACGAAATAGACGGGCATGGAAGTATGCTCGGTTCCGTCTTCACGCCGGAGTTGCACGCGATAGGTGAGGTAATCGTTGCCTTCGTGCCGAAGGATTTGCAGGTCGGTGGCGGGCGGCGCGGTCAGGCAATCTTCGCAGCCGAGGTCGCTGATGGCCGTGCGGACGGCTTCGTCGGGAGTGCGGTAGGGTTCGGTATCGACCTGCACCGACTCGACGAGATCGTCGGTGACGGCGAAGACCGAGTCGTCGGGGTTGAGATGGACGATGGCCTCGCCGCCGAAGACGGAGACGCCTTTATGCGTCTGCTCGAAACGCGTGTGCGTTTTGTCCAGATCGTCTGTGAAGACGCGTTTGGCCTTGAGATCACTCTTGTAAGCGATGCCCTGTTTGCCGCCGCGCTCTTCGAGCACGCGGAGCGAGATGTCTTTGGCGCGGGTGAGTTTGCCGGAGGCGGAGGACTTGCTGCTGCTGCGCTGCGCCGAAGCGTCGCGACGCGGGAGAGCGAGGGCGAAGACGAACGCGAGGGATATCGCGATCACGAAAATGGGCTTTTTCATTGATTCTCCTTGAGGGGTACCTGATTGTTAGTGGTTGGTGAAGGTGAGGCCAGCGCGCACGGCGCAGCCCCGCGGACGGAAAATGGCAGGAAGGATAAGGCAGTACTAGGGTCACCTAAAAAGAATGAATAAAGCACAGAGCACCGCGAGTGAAGTGCGTCACCGCTAACCGAATTGTTGATAAGGACGCCGGCCTGAGTTTTATGGGAGCCTTCCCGGCGTTAGGTGCGAAAAATTTCGATATCAATCTCAACCGCAATTTGGGGGACGCAAGTATTAGCACCTTCTCAAGGTGGGGGCAATAAGTTTGTTAGGGCGAAAATTGCGATGTGACAAAAAAAGAACAATGGACGGTGTCTCGGGTTGAATGGTTGACATCGAGAATAAGATTGAACGCCCGGAACGAGAAAGGCGAGACCCGCGCGGGTCTCGCCTTTCTTCCAACACATCGTCTCAACAGGACGATGAATTTCGATTAATGATCGTAACGGTGATCGTGCATCGCGCCGCGCGCCGCCGCCTCTTCCGTCCAGAAGACGTGCGTGATGGTGTGCGTCCCGTCGGCGTTGGCGCGCTGGTAGGTCGAGCTGCGGCCGTTGCGCGACTGGCTCATGAGCGAACCCCACGAGTTCGGGTCTTCCGTCACGTCCGACCTGCCGGCGGTTGCGGCGGAAGTCGTGGAGACGGTCGTTATCGAGTCGAGGTGCGCGTAGATCGAGTTCAGCATGTCGAAGTCGTGCTGGTTCGGCTTGGTGCTGATTCCGTCGTCCGTCTTGTTCTGGTAGTAATCCATGCAGGTGTTCTGTGAGGAACCGTCTTCGCTCGTGTGGCCGAGGCCGAACGTGTGAGCGACTTCCTGACACATCACGTGCAACTTCTCACTCGGGTTGTTGTAGGTGGCCGAGGTGAAATACGAGTCGTTCAACTTGGCAGAGCCTTGTGTAATGTGCGAACCGCTGATGTTAATCGAAGCGAGACCGAGCCAGCCGTTGTAGCCGTATTTGTCGTTGCAGACCTGCGTCGTGCCCGACACCATCGCGCAGCGCCTGTTGGAAGTGCCGGCGACGACCGTGGTTTGCACCGGAGTTTTTCCGGCGTTCCAGTCGCTGGACGTGGTGCGCAGGTACGACTTCCAGTCGGTAGCCGTCAGGTTGTCTCCGAGTTTCAGGGTGAATGGGTTGCTCTGGCGGGCCCAGTGATAGTTGTTCCATGCGTGGTTGGCGAAGGTGATGGAGGTGGAAGCGGAAATTACGACCAGAGCGAGAAGGACGGCGAGGGAACGCCTGCGTGAGCTTGTGATCATCTAAAGTCTCCTTAAAAGTGGTTGGTGTTTTGACGAGGTTCGCGCTTGAGGGTACAAAGCGCGGGTTGTTTCTCTGGTGCAAACGTTTCTACCGACCGTTACAGCCGGAAAAAAAGCTGCCTCAGGAAGTGTCGCTTGAGACGCCCGCACAGACGCCCCGGTGAAGAAAATTATGGCGAGCGTTTGAATTCGTCGCACAGGAGATGACTCAAGATGAATAAAACGCAACCCTGCTTGATGACTGCGGTGAAACCTATTTAGTTGTTGTAAAGGACGCCGGTCTAGAGAAGTTGGGAGACTTGAACGGCGTAAGGTCGAAACAATTAGAATGACGATCTTGTGATCAATGTCGGGCCGTAACTATTAACACTGTCTTAATGCCAAAGGCAATACTTTATTTGGCCCAACTCCCGGCTGTGACAAAAAAAGAATATTGGATGGCGGAAGTTGCTGCGGAAAAGTCAGCGCGGGTGCGCGGCCATTTCACGAGAAGAGACTCGGCTATAACTCCGGTGTCAGTCCGAGTGCCTCTCCAGTTCACGGTGCGCGTGAAGGCGAGTTCAACGTCTCGCCCGCCGCGCCGCGACGTTCAACGGCTGCGCGGGTACGCGCCCGTGTCGTCCGGCCGCCAGTCTACGACGGGCTGGATGGTGGGATTATCCCGGCAGACCCAGACGTTGGCGCGCATGCCGTTGATCAAGACCTTCCTTCTGCGCTCGATACGTCGCCAATCGCTCTTCGTGAACGGCTGACCGTTGAGTAGATAGAACTTTGAGGGGTCGTCCGTGGCGGGATGGCGGATCGTGACCTCTTCGGTCGTGTCGGAGTTGGTGCGGATACGCAGGAACGTGCTCCCCCTGCGGCGGCGGTAGGTGATCACCCGGCCGTCATAAGAGGTGAGTTCGCTGCGGTCGCATTCGAGAGCGGGCGGGGGCATGATGCGGCCACGCGGCTGCTGCGTGAAGTGTGCCGCGCCCGTCGCGGAAACGGAGAGCACGAGCGCGGATAGAAGCGTCGAAAATATAGGCATCGAAAATTTCCCTCACGGCTCAAGATAAGAAGGAGCGCCCCCGTAGAAGCGCCCCTTCAAATTTACTGCTACAGGTTTGAACGTCGTCGGGCGGCTTATTTGCCGGCGCGATACGTTGACCACATGCTGTCGCTGCGATCAACCTGACCCAAGCTGAACTTGTACATGCAGGGATCGTCCGTGTAGTCCATGAAGTTTTCGTAAGGATCGAGACCGGCGTTGCGCCTGCAGGTGTCGAGACTGCCAGTCGGGCAGCCGAAGGTAGAATCCCGCTCGGCGGGCGTGTCCGCGACGCCGTCGCCGCTGCCCGCGCAGCCACCCTGGAAAGTGTGGTAGAGGCCGAGCCAGTGGCCGACTTCGTGCGTGCCCGTGTCGCCCTCGTTATAGGGAACGTAGTTGGAGCCGGGGAGCGACGCCCAGTAGCAGACCACGCCGTCCATCTTCGGCTTGGAGGTATAGTCGGACGGGAAGGTCGCCCAGCCGAGGTAGCCGCCGCCGCTGTTGGTGTAGAAGTTCAGGTCGTCGGCAGTGCCCACGCGCAATGCATTTTTCATCTGCGATTCGGCCGTCGAGCCGGGGCCGGCCGCGTACCACGTGTCATTGACCGTGCGCGTCAAGCCCGCCAGTGCGAAGCGGAACGACATGTTCGCGGCGGCTTCCCGATAAACCGGGCCGTCCTGACCGCCGAAGTGCTCGTTCATCGCCGCGATCTGGGCGTCGACCCACGAATCGGGGATGTTGCCTGTGCCGTCCGCTTTGGAAACGACGTGGAAATAAACCGGGATGGTGATGGAGCCGGTGGCGTAGAGTCTGGAGCCGTCGGTTGAGGTGCCACCGCCACCCTGACCACCGCCGTTGGCCGCGCGGTTGGCCGCCAGCTTCCGGTCGATCTTCTCGATTTCAATGTCGTCGGCGTGGCGCGTGTTGCACCTCCGGCCGGCATCAATGAAGGCTTTATGCGATTCAAATACGACGCCGTCAGGAGCGACGACTCTGCCGTCGGCTCTCACGGCCGATTGCTCACCGGGATTCTCAGGACGGCCTTGCGCGCCGGCATCTTTGAGGGGAACGCTCGCCAAGAGGAATGCGAAGCTGAGGGCAAACAGAACTAAAGCTAGGCTAAACTTTTTCATTCTTTGTCTCCGAAGTTGTTAGACTAACAGATTGGTGGATAGGTAGGGTGATGGGGAACCCAACCAACGAGAGCGGGCACTATACTATCTTTGTATAATAATTGACAGCTTTTTTTACGTCGCCGCAACAAAAAAATCGCGCAAAAATAGCATTTTAAGTTTGTGACAAAAAAAGAATATTTGTGCTCAGACGGAGCCGCACCTGCCGGGGCGCACATCTTTCAGAGCCGAAAACGGCGAGACGACCGCTTTAATGCCTCTTTTTGCCTCTGCGCTCGGAAAAACGGCGTAGCATCCGGGGCAGCAGCAGAGACGTTTGCAGCGGCGAACCCGTGGTGAAACGGCGCGCGAAGCCGCGGAACAATTCGGCGGCGCGCGGCGTGTAGTTGAACCACCAGAGATCGTGGAGGCGCGCGAGTCGGTTGACGTGGATGTGTCGCGCCGAGACGAGTTCCAGCAAGCCCTGCCGCCCGTGCGTGCGCCCGATGCCGCTCGACTTCACGCCGCCCCATGGCGTCTGCGCGATGCCGTGCGTGTAGAGCACTTCGTTGACCATCACCGTGCCCGCTTCCAGACGCTCCGCCACGCGCTCGCCCCGCCGGATGTCGCGCGTCCACACGCTCGCCGTCAAACCGTAGGGGCTGTCGTTGGCGCGCGCTATCGCCTCCTCCTCAGTCCTGAAAGTCATCAACGGCAACACCGGCCCGAACGTCTCTTCGCGCATCAACACCATCGAGTGGTCAACTTTGTCCACGACCGTCGGCTCATGGAACGACCCCTTTTCGCGCCCGCCGCGCCCGCCGCCCACGAGCACGCGCGCGCCGCGCCCGAGCGCATCGCGCACATGCGACTCGACGACCTCACGCTGCCGCGCGCTCGACATCGCGCCGATGTCCGCGCCCTCGCGCGTGCCCACGTCCTGCTTGAGCGTGCGCGTCAACTCGACCACGCGCGCCGTAAATTCCTCTGCGATTCGTTCGTGCACGTAACAACGCTCGACCGACGCGCACGCCTGCCCCGCATTCGCAAACGCGCCCCACACGGCCGCTTGCGCCGCCGCTTCGAGGTTCGCGTCCTCGAACACGATCATCGGGTCTTTCCCGCCGAGTTCGAGCACGCAGGGGATCAACTTGCGCGCCGCCGCTTCGGCCACGCGCCGCCCCGTCGCCACGCTTCCCGTGAACATGATCTTGTCCACGCCCGCTTCGACCAACGCCGCGCCCGTCGCCCCCTCGCCCGTCACGACCGCCAGTAAGCCGTCAGGCAAACCCGCGGATTGGAAGACCTCCCCGATCTTCAACCCGACGAGCGGCGTCAACTCGCTCGGCTTCAAGACCACCGCGTTTCCCGCCATCAACGCCATCACGACCTCGCCGAGCGGGATCGCCCACGGAAAATTCCACGGCGAAATAATCCCCACCACGCCGAGCGGCTTATAGACGATGCGCGACGAACGACCCATCAAAGCGTACTGCCCGATGTTGATCTGCTCCGCCTTGAGCAGCCGCGCCGTGCGCCGCGCGAAGAACTGCATCAAATCGAGCGTCGGCACGAGTTCCATCATCAACGCTTCCGCCACGGGCTTCCCCGACTCGCGCGAGATCAAATTCGCGATGGCGTCCATCTCGTCCAACACTCGCGCGCGCGCCCTGAGCACGACGTGCCCGCGCTCCGCGTAAGACAACGCCGCCCACGCCGCTTGCGCCGCCCGCGCCCGCTCGACCGCCCGCGCCACTTCGCCTGCGGTCGCCACGGGCGCGCGCCCCACTTCTGCGCCCGTCGCCGGGTCGTACGAAATGATCTCCGCCATGTGCGTCGCCTGCTCGCGCGCGCCGGCCGCTTCGTGAATTTGAGTCGCCATAAAGTTTTCCGCGTCGTCGTGTCGAGCTTTCGCGAGGTTGCGGCAAATTATCATCCGAAAACATCTCTGAGGGAAGCGTCGAATGACGCATGGAGAGAAGAGTCGAATGGCGGGCGAAGGCGTGAGCGTCTTCATCGGGGCGCGCTTCTTCGGTTACAATGCCGCCACCGAATCACCACGCTATTGTTTCCGAAGGAGAGACTTCTATGTCACGACCACAACTCGCGGAGTTCATGCGGCGCATGGAACCGGATTCCATCGCCATCATTGCGAGCGCGCGCGAAGCCAACCGCTCGAACGATACCGACTACCGCTACCGTCAGGATTCCGACTTCTTTTACCTGACCGGCTTCAACGAACCCGAAGCCATCGCCGTCGTCGCGCCCTCGCACCCCGAACACAAGTTCATGCTCTTCGTGCGCCCGCGCGACCCGGAGCGGGAAATCTGGGACGGGCGGCGCGCCGGGGTCGAAGGCGCGATCAAAGATTACGGCGCGCAGGCCGCACACACTTTTCAGGAATTCAAAGACAAACTACCGGAGTTGCTCAACGGCCCGGCGAACCTCTACTACAAACTCGGCGCGAACCCCGCGCTCGACGAGATGATCGTGGGCACGCTCCGAAGCCTGCGCGCCAACCCGCGCACGACGAAGCACGCGCCCGACCGCATCATCGAACCCGGCACGCTGCTACACGAGATGCGGCTCATCAAGTCGGAAGAGGAGATCGCGCTCATGCAGCGTTCGGCGGAGATCGCGGCCGAAGCGCACCGCGAAGCGATGAAGGCCGCGCGGCCGGGGATGAAGGAGTACGAGATCGAGGCTCTCATCGAGCACATCTTCCGCCGCTACGGCGCGGCCGCCCCCGCCTACACCTCCATCGTCGGCACGGGCGCGAACGCCACCATCCTCCACTACATTCAGAACGACGCGACGCTCGAAGACAGCCACCTCCTGCTCGTTGACGCGGGCGCGGAGTATCAGGGCTACGCCTCCGACATCACGCGCACCTTCCCCGTCAACGGACGCTACACCGAGGCGCAGCGCGACGTGTACGAACTCGTGCTCAAGGCGCAGATGTCCTGCGTCGAGATGGCGCGCCCCGGCGTGACGATGGACGAACTGAAAAAGCACTCGATTGAAATTCTGACCGAAGGCATGGTGCGCCTCGGACTGCTCGAAGGTGAGCCGGAGAAGTTGATCGAGGAAGAGAAGTACAAGCAGTTTTACATGCACGGTCTCGGCCACTACCTCGGCCTCGACGTGCACGACGTGGGGCCTTACTACTCGCGCGACACGAAACAGGGGCGGCCGCTCTCGCCCGGCGTCGTCATCACCGTCGAACCCGGCATCTACATCGCCGCCGACACCGAAAACATCCCCGAACAATATCGCGGCATCGGCATCCGCATCGAAGACGACGTGCTCATCACAGAGGAAGGCAACCGCGTCCTGACGAGCGCCGCGCCCAAACAGATCGAAGAGATCGAGACGTTGATGGCGCGCTAGTCAAGACGCAAAAGCCTTAAAGCCGTAAAGCGCGAATCGTGAATCGTGAATAGAAAGAACAGAGTTTCTTCCATTCACGATTCACGATTCGCGCTTTACGGCTTTTGATTTATTCGCGGAAGTCGCCCGACAGTTCGGCGATGATCTCGCGGGCGGTCTGGCGTGCGCGTTCCACTTCGTCGGGGCTGTAGGAGACCGCGCCGACGACGGCGTGGCCGCCGCCGCCGTAGCGTTCGCAGATGGTGGCGATGTTGTGTGTGCGCGGGCGCGGGCTCCACGGGTTCGAGCCGACGGAGATTTTCGCGCGCTGCGGGGTGCGCGTGACGGCGACCGAGTAAGTCGTCTCCGGGTGCAGGTAGTAAGGGATGAACTTGTTGAAAGCTTCGTGGCCTTCGTCCACGAGATCGAAGGTGACGACGCCGCGCTCGCAGGTGATTTTGCGGCGCACCGCTTCGAGCGTCTCGCGGTGGCGCGTGAGGATGGGCTGGAGACGCTCCTGCACTTCCGCGCTCGCCGCCACCTCCGCGAGCGGGCGTTCGGCCAACTGCCGGATGAGTTTCTCGATAAACTCGTCGTCGACGTTTTCGATGACCTGCATCAGTTGGAGCGCGGGCGCGGCGAGTTCGACCACCTGCGCGGGCGAATCGTAAAACGCGCCGTCGATGACGTGCGCCCAGTGGATGAGGGGCGCAAGCCCTTCGTCTTCGTAGCCGAACTTTTCGAGGGCGATGCGCGCGATAAATTCGGTGCAGGATTTGCTGTCGGCGTCCCAGAATTTTTGCCCGGAACGGTCGGCGCGGAAATGCGCTTCGTCCTCCGGCGAGAGAAAGGCCGACTGGTGATGGTCGAACCACCACGTCAGTTGATCGGAAGGCGAATACTTGAAATCGACGATGGCGTTCTCGTCGCCGTCGAACATCTCTTCGTCGAAGAGCGAGCCGGGGCGGTGCAGGAGCGGCGCGTAAGCCACGTCGGCGCGTTGGTTGATCTGCGTGCGGTAGAAGCGCGTGAAGACGGCCGCCGACGCCACCCCGTCGAAGCAGTGGCCGTGGTAAAGCAAGCGTAGTTTCATCTGTGCCCTATCGGAAAAGAAATTTGCTGCCAAAAGAACGGGGCATTTTAGCAGCAGACCCCGGAAATGCGGAATGCGGGCAGAACGATTGCGAATTGAGAAGCACTAAGAACTCTTAAAGAGAAATGCGGATTGGAGAACATTAACTGCTCTCCAATCCGCATGCCGTATGCCGCAAGCCGAAATCGTCTTACGGATTGGTGGTGTTTGCGCCGAACCGCAGGCGGTACTCGATGGAGTTGAGGAAACCGTTGATCAGTTGGCGCGAGTTGTTGGTGGCGTTGAGCGCGTTGAGGTTGGCCTCGTAGCCCGTCGCCTCCGGCGTCCGGCGCAGGTAGCCGTAGTACTGGATGGCGACGAACGCGCGGTTGAACTGCACGGCAATCGCCTCCGCGCTCTCGACGATGAGGCGCAAGACCTGCGCGCGCGACTTCGTGTTCGCGTTGAGGGCGGCGACGAGCGAGTTGCGCGTCTCGCCGCTCGCGGGGTCGGGGTTCGTCATCCCGATGCCGAGGTTCGAGAGGATGCGATCGACGAACGCCTCGTTCGACGTGCCCGAGAAGACATTGGCGACGGCCGTGCGCGCCAGAAAGTCTTCGGTGAAGTCGAGGCGTTTGGCGATCACTTCTTCCGCCGTCACGCCGGAGACGCGCCGCGCGTCCGTCGTGAACTCGGTATACTCCGGCACGTAGAGCGGGTTGTTCGCGCTGCCGAACGCGGCCTTGTAATGGAGGAACACGAAGAAGCCCTTGAGGCGGAACTCGGGCGAGCCGAAGAACGCGCCCGACACCGCGATGCGGTCGCAGTCCGTGTTGACCTCCGGCCCGGTGTTGATATTCGGGCAACGGTCGAGCACGGCCGTCCACGGCTCGCCCGGCTCGGGTTCGCGGTCGAGGAAGTCGAGGTACTGCTGGCGGACGAAGAACGCCTTCTGGTTGATCGGGTTCGACGTGGGCGGCGCGAGGTCTTCGCTCCGGATCGTGACGGTGGCGGTGGTGAGCGTGCCGAGCGTCGCGCCCTGCGGGTTGCTCAACCTGATGCGGAACGTCTCGTTGCCCTCCTGAAACACGTCGTTGATGAGCGGGACGGTGAGCGTCCTCGTCGTTTCGCCGGGGTTGAAGGTCAGCGTGTCGATAGAGGTCGCGTAATCGCAGCGCGCGAAGGCCGTCCCTTGCGGGAAGGGCGTGTCGCCGTTTTTGATGTTCGGGTCACAGGGGACGGCCGCCTGATCGTCGAGGGTCGCGTATTCGACCGTCGCCGCGCCCGTCGTGTCGCCCGTGCGCGTGACGTTGATGCTGGCCGAACGTGACGCGTCGTTTTCGTCGACCGTGAACTCCCCGTTGCCGCTGAACTGAAGTTGCGGCGTCGTGCCCGCGGAGGTTTGCGTGACGGTGTGCGTCGCCCCGCCGGTGACATTGATCGTCCCGACGCGCGTCGCGTTGGTATCGTTGGCGAGCACCGTGTAGCGGACGCGGCCAGTGCCCGTCATCAGGCCGGAGCCTTCCGTGATCGTGATCCACGGCGCGGTCGTCGAGGCCGACCACGTGCAGCCGCTCTGGGTGATGACCGTGAAGCGACCGCTCGGGCTGCTGTTGGACGTGAAGGGGCGCACCCTCGGGTAGACGGCGTAAGTGCAAGCCCCCGTCTGCGTGACGGTGAAGGTTTGACCGTTGACGGTGATCGTGCCTGAGCGAGTCGTCGTCGCCGTGTTCGCCTGAACGGTGAAAGTGAGCGTGCCCGCGCCGTTGGCATCAGCCGTGGCCGAGTTGACGGTGATGAAACCGGAGTTGCTCACGGCCGAGACGGCGCAGCCCGGTTGCGTCGTGAAACCGGCGGTGAATTGTCCGCCGCTGCCGCTCACCTCACGCCCCGGCGAGGCGAGAGTCGTGGTGCAGGCCGACGGGTTGACGACCCGCAGCGTGTAGTTGCCCGTCTGGTTGGGGGCGAATGAGTTAGCCAGCACCGTGTACGTGCCCGTCGCCGGCAGCGTGAACGACGCCGAAGCGCCGCTCGGGATGCGCGCCGTGTTGTCGCCGTCGGTGTTGTTGTCGATATCCAGCGCGTCGCCCGTGGGCGCGAGCAGGAATAGGACGGGCACCAACCCTCCCGTGGACGAGGTCATCGTGATGACCACCTGCCCATTCGCCGCCCCCGTGAACGTGTAAGCGTCGAGGAACGAGCCGTCTTCCAGCAAACGGCAATCCCCGTTCGCCAGCGACCCGTTGATGGGCGTCCCCGGCGTGACGGGGACGGACGCGCAATCCGTCGCAGCCTTCGTCAAAGTCACGTTGTAGTTGCCGCTCTGCGACGCGACCACCGTGTTGACGATGATGGTGTAGGTGCCCGTCACCGGCAGTCGCCCGAAGCCCGCAGTCTGCGGGATGCGCGCCGCCGTGCCCCCGCCCCCGTTGTCGTCGTCGGCCAAGAGGTCGCCCGCGGGCGTCAGCAGGTAGAGGTAAGGGTCGAGGTTGCCGGACGTAGCCGTCAGCGTGATGGCGATCTGCTGCCCGGCCGTGCCGTTGAAGGTGTAGTAATCGACCGGCGTGCCGTCCACGTCAATCGGGTTCGTGCAGTCGCCCGTCGTGAGCGTGCCCGCTTTGGTGTCGCCGAAGGCCATCGGCGTCAGGTTACAGGTCGTGCCGGCAGTCAGCGCCAGGGTGTAGGGGCCGCCGTCCTCCGGCCTGAACGAGTTGGCGAGGATGGAGTAGACGCCGCTCGACGGCAGGGTGATGAATCCCGTCGGGGGGATACGTGAGTTGGTGGAGACTTGCGCGTTGGCGTCGTCGTTGACTGCCAGCACCGTGCCGTCGGGGTTGAGCAGGTAGAGGAAGGTGTCGAAGGCCGCCGACATGGAGACGGCGATCTGCTGCCCGGCCGAGCCAGTGAAGGTGTACTCGTCAACTCTCGACCCGTCGGCTTCGATGGGATTCAGACAGTCGCCGGCGGCGAGCGTCCCGTTGACCGTCTGGCCGAAGCTGATCGGCTGGTTCTGCGCACAGACGGCCGAGGGCTGTACATCGCCCGCCGCCCGTTTGACCGCGCCTTTGGCCTCAGACTTTCCCGTCTCGCGCGCCGGAGCGGCCTTCGTTTGCGCCGCGCCCGCCTTGCCGCCCGCGCGCTTCTGCAACTGCGTCGCGCGCGGCGTGGTGGCCGCACCGGCCGCCGGGGCGATGCCGAAGCGCGGGCTGCTCATGGCAAACACCATCAGGCACAGGAAAGAAAAAAATGCGAGCCGCAACGCGAAGCGACCGGAGATGATGACATTGTGAACGTTCGCAAATTTCATATTAACCCTTACTTTAACTTCAGAATGGTTGAGAGCCGACGGTTGATGTTGAGCGCAAGGTTGCGGCCGCCCGGTAAGGCACGCTGCGCGCGGGGAGAGTATGAAAATTAACAAGTCGCATTTCCGAGCGCGAACTTCCCTCACAGACGTTTCAGTTCGCCATCTATTTTAATGCCGCAATGTGCTGTCGGGAAAACGCGCCCCAGCTACAGAGAGGGGTGCGAGGGTTAGAGGCAAACCGGTTGCGCAAAAGCCCTTCATTTCCGGCCTGACCACGATCCGAACCCGTAGGCGAAACTCCTGTGAAACTAGGTCGCAGGGAGGAGATTGAACTGTAAATGATACGGGATAGCGGGTCAAGCCACGGGAAGGCCGTCAGGAACGATGAAGTAGGAACGATGAACGATGAAGTGAAAGAGAGTTGTCTTCTACTTCATCGTTCATCGTTCCTACTTCATCGTTAATTTAGAACGCCGCCATGATGGCTTCGGCGAACTCCATCGTACCGGCGTGGCCGCCGATGTCGCGCGTGCGCACGTTGCCCTCGGAGAAGACTTTCAGCATCGCCCCTTCGATCTTCTGCGCGGCGTCGCGCTCGCCGAGGTGGCGCAGCATGAGGAGGCCGGATTGAAGGAGCGCGGTCGGGTTGGCGATGCCCTGCCCGGCGATGTCGGGCGCGCTGCCGTGGACGGCCTCGAAGACCGCGCCGCGCTCGCCGATGTTCGCGCCGGGGACGAGGCCGAGACCGCCGATGAGACCGGCGCACAGGTCTGAGACGATGTCGCCGTAGAGATTTTCGAGCAGCATGATGTCGAACTGTTCGGGGCGCATGACGAGTTGCATGCAGGCGTTATCCACGATCTTGTCGTCGGCTTCGATTTCGGGATAGTCCTTCGCCACGTTGCGGAAACAGTCGAGGAAGAGGCCGTCCGACAGTTTCATGATGTTGGCCTTGTGGACGGCGGTCACTTTCTTGCGCCCTTCGCGGCGCGCGTACTCGAAGGCGTACTTGGCGATGCGCGTCGAAGCCTTCTCCGTGATGATCTTGATGCTCTCGACGACGCCGGGCACGACGACGTGTTCGATGCCCGAATACAGGTCTTCCGTGTTCTCGCGCACGACGACGAGGTCGAGTTCCGGGTAGCGCGAGGGCACGTTCGGCAGGGCGCGCACGGGGCGCAGGTTGGCGTAGAGATCGAGGGCTTTACGCAGTCCGACGTTGACCGACGTGAAGCCTTTGCCGACGGGCGTCGTGATCGGCCCTTTGAGCGCGACCTTGTTGCGCTGGATGGATTCGAGGAGGTCTGCGGGCAGCGTCTCGCCGAACTTTTCCAGAGCCTGCGCGCCCGCGTAGTGCGTCTCCCACGCGACTTCGACGCCCGCCGCTTCGATGATCCGCACGACCGCGGCGGTGACTTCCGGCCCGATGCCGTCGCCGGGAATGAGTGTGATAGTATGTTTCATTATTAAGCTCTCAGCCCTCAGCCGTCAGCCTTCAGCCGCGAGCTTTGTGCTGAAAGCTGACGGCTGATCGCTATTGGCTTAAAAAGTTTTGACGCATCATACCAGCAACTCTAATTCAATGCGAAACGTGGGCGAGTTACCGGAGCGGGCGGAGGCGGTCGTCATCGGCGGCGGCGTGATCGGGTTGGCCGTGGCGCGCGAGTTGGCGCGCGGGGGCGCGGAAGTGGTTTTGATCGAGCGCGGCGAGGCGGGCGCGGAGTCTTCTTGGGCGGCCGCCGGGATGCTCGCGCCGCAGGTGGAGGCCGACCGCGCGGACGAATTTTTCAAGTTGGCCGCGGCCAGTCGCGACGCCTATCCCGCGTTCGCGCGCGAACTTGAGGAAGAGTCTGGTGTTGACATCGAACTCGACCGCACGGGCACGCTCTATCTGGCTTTCACCGAAGCGGACGAGGAAGAGTGTGAGCGACGCCTCCTGTGGCAGACGCGCGCCGGGCTGCGGGTCGAACGCCTGACGGCCGTCGAGGTGCGCGCGCTTGAGCCGCGAGTATCGGCGCGCGTGCGGTCAGCCCTGAGATTTCCGCTCGACGGGCAGGTGGAAAACCGCCGCCTCACGAGCGCGCTCGCGAAGGCTTGCGGGCGGCGCGGCGTGCGCGTCATCACGCAAACGGAAGTTAGTACAGTTAAAGTCGAAGACGGCCGCGCCGTGGGGGTCGAAACATCGCGCGGCATGATGCGCGCTTCGTCGTTCGTCGTCGCGTGCGGCGCGTGGTCTTCGATGTTGCGCCTCGACACGGCGGCCGCGCACGAAATTTCCGCAACGCACGGCGGCGACGCGCAGGAGACGCGCCCGCGCATCGAACCCGTGCGCGGTCAGATGCTCTGTTTTGCGCCCGCCGCAGCACAGTCGCCGCTCGTCCGCCACGTCGTCTATAGCCCGCGCGGCTATCTCGTCCCGCGTCGCGACGGTCGTCTGCTCGCGGGCACGACGACGGAACACGCGGGCTTTGATAAGTCCGTGACCGACACCGGACGCGAAGCGATTACGATGCAGGCGCGCGAGATCGCGCCCGCCGTCGATGCGCTCGTCGTGTCAGAGGCGTGGGCGGGCTTGCGCCCGCGCGGCGCGGACGATTGGCCTGTGCTCGGCGCGCTCGCCGACGTGCCGAACCTTTTTTACGCCACCGGCCACTACCGCAACGGCATCCTGCTCGCGCCGCTGACGGGCGCGCTCGTCGCCGGAATGATCTTGCGGCAGGGCATGACTTCGCCCCTGCTGGAGGCTTTCACGCCCGAACGCTTTCGCCGCGCGTCCTGCGCGGTGTGATGAATTAAAGAGATGAGTTTTTCGGATCAAGATATGAAACTTACGCAAAGGCGCGAAGGCGCAAAGAAGCACGGCTCGTCGCCGCTCGACGCGCGCCTCCCTACCCGACGCGCTTCTTCGCGACACGCTTCTTCGCGACGCACTTCCACTCTGCGCCCTGACGCGTTCTGCCTTTGCGCCTGTGCGCCTGTGCGCGCGCCTGTGCGCCCGTTTCTCTTCGCCTTGCTCGCGCTCGCCGCGCTGTGGCTCACGGCGCAAACTTTCGCGCAGGGCGCGGCCTCAATCGCCGCGCCTCCTCCTGCGCCGGTATCCGGTGCGGGGGCGAGCGTGGCGGCATTGTACGCGGAGGCCGAAGGCTACGCGCGGAAGAGATACGAGGCGTTAGAGCGTGAGGGCATGGGTTACGATCAAAAGTTGGTCGAACAGGTCGAGGGCGAGCAGCGCGCGCTCGCGGCGCGTTACGCCGCCGAAGTCGCGGCGCGCCGCGCGCTCGACGCGCGCGAAGTTTTCCACCTCGGTCAACTCTATAACGTGGCCGAAGACTCGGAGCGCGCCGTCGCCACGATGCGCCGTTTCCTCTCGGAGAACCCGCGCGCCGCAAACGACGAGCGACAGACCGCGCTCTACGTCATCGCGCTGCAAACGGCAAAGCGCGGGTCGCCTGTCGAAGCCGAAACCGCGCTCGCCGAGTACGTGAACGTCGCGAAGCCCGGCGCGCACGACGAGCAGCGTTATCGTGTGGAGACCGCACTGGCCGCGAATTATCGCGGGCGGAAGCAGCCGGAGCAGGCCATCGCGCACGCGCGCGCGGCACTGGCGGCGGCCAAGGAGTTGCACGCCGCGAAGCCCCTCGACACGGCCACGCGCGACGCCGTCTTCTACCGCACGCTCTCCTTCATCCACGACGCCGCGCTCGACCTGAAACGGACGGATGAGGCCATCGCCGCCTTGCAGGAACTCAGACGCCTGAGCGTCAGTTTCCCGTCGGCCGATCTCTACCGGCGCGCGACCGTGTTGCTCGGCCGCATCGTGCCCGCCGTGGCTTACGTGTCGCGGCCGGACGACCCGCTGTTTCGCGCGGGCGCGCGGCTCGCGCCGGAGATCACGGTCAAAGATTGGATCGATCAAAAGCCCGTGACGCTCGCCAATTTGCGCGGGCGCGTCGTGCTGCTCGACTTCTGGGCGTTGTGGTGCACGCCGTGCCACGCCGCGCTGCCGCACATCGCCGAGTGGCAGGAGAAATACGAGAAGCGCGGTCTGAGCGTCGTCGCGTTTACCGAGTATCGCAACACTGTGAACGGCCGCCGCGTGCGGACGCCGCAGGAGGTCGGGGAGTTGCGCAACTTCAAACGCGGCGCGCGCCTGCCCTTCGGCTTCGCCGTCGCCGACACGACCGCAACCGCCGACGCCTACGGCGTGACGACGATCCCCGTCGCCGTCTTGATCGACCGGCGCGGCGTCGTGCGCTTCCTCAACGTCGGCGCGCACGACACGGACATCGAAGAGTTGCACCAGATGATCGTGAGGCTGCTGGACGAGAAAGAGAGCGGCGAGTGAGGACGTGCGCGGCGGCGGCGACGTTGAGTTTCGAGAGTTCAGATTTGAAATTTGAGAGTTCAGATTTGAAATTACATTTCAGGGCTGCGGGGCGAATTTGAAAAAGCAGTTTTGAAGCTGCGAATTCGTGGCCGTGTTCGAGCGGTGCGGCGGTTCGGGTGAAGAAGTTTATGAGAAGATTTTTTGTTTCGGCGTGCGCGTTATGGTTTGGCGTCGCCGTGTTGTGTTTGACGGGCGCGGCGAACGCTTTCGCGCGGTCAGGGACAACGCGGCCGGGGCAGCAGGAGGCGAAGCCCGTCGCCTCGCCCTCGCCTACGCCCGTCCTCTCCGCGTCGCCCACGCCCGTCGCCTCGCCGTCGCCCGCGCCTTCGACTCAGCCCGCGGATGCGAGCGCGCTCTACGAGGACGCGTCGAAATATGTGGAGCGGAAATTCGAGGAGTTCAGACGGAACCGCGTGCCGTTCAGTCGCGCGCTGGCGGCGGAAACTTTCCAGCAGCAGCGCGACCTCGCCGCGCGCCACGCAGCCCAACTCGTCGCGCGCGGCAACCTCGCGGGCGCGGATCATTACTACCTCGGCCTGCTCTACGACCTCGCGGGAAAATCGGCCGAATCAATCGAACCGCTCCGCCGTTTCCTCGCGCCCGGCTCGAAGGGCACGAAGGAGCAGTTGCAAAACGCGCGGCTCATCCTCGGCTCGGAGGCGGCCGCTTCGAAGCGTTTCGACGAGGCCGAACGCGCGCTCGCCGAGTACGCGCAAAGCGATCCGGCGACTCATCAGGGACTCTTCAAACTTCACCACGCGCTCGCGCGCGCTTACACGGCGGACAAAAAAATCGAACAGAGCGCGTCGCACGCCCGCGCCGCCTTCAAGGTGGCGAAGGAGTCGCCGGTCAAAGCGGGCGACGAGTCAGACCGCGCGCGGATCATCGGCGCGGCGGCCGAGTTTCTGGCCGACGTGTTGCTCAAATCGAAGAAGGAGGCGGAAGCCGCCGCGACGATGGAAGAGTTGCTGCGCATCAGCCTCTCGCTGCCGTCGGCGCAAATCTTCTCGGGCGCGGCGCGCTGGCTCGCGGCCAACGATCAGGAGAAGTTGATCGAGCGCGTGCTTGAAGAAACGCCGCCCGCGACGGTTGCCGTCCAGACCGCGCCCGAACTCAACATCGCCGAGTGGATCGATCACCCGCCGGTGAAGTTGGCCGACCTGCGCGGGCGCGTCGTGCTGCTCGACTTCTGGGCGACGTGGTGCGGCCCGTGTCGCGTCACAATGCCGAAGTTGAAGACGCTCCACGAGCGTTTCAAAAAAGACGGGCTGACGGTCATCGGCCTGACGCAGTTTTTCGGGCGCGACGGCCGCACCGTCCTATCGCCGCAGGAAGAGTTGGAGCACCTGCGCTCGTACAAGAAAGAGTTGAAGCTGCCTTACGCTTTCGCCGTCGCCGCCGACGAAGACAACGACGAGCGATACGGCGTGCGCTCGATCCCGACGGCCTTCCTGCTCGACCGTCGCGGGCGCGTCCGCTACATCTCCGTCGGCGCGAGCGAAGCCGGCCATGCGGAACTCTCCGGCGTCATCAAGCGGCTGCTCGCCGAACAACCCTGAAGCCACAGGCGTCAATTTAGAGTAAACGCGCACGCGCCTTTTACGCCGATGCGATCCTTCATCCACCGCGCGCACATTTGGCTGGGTCTCGTCGTCGCCGTGCCGGTGCTGGCGTGGGCGACCAGCGGACTGCTGTATGCGTGGCCGAACGCGGTCGAGGGCGGGGAGGTCGCGGCGATTGACGCGGGACGCGTGCGCGTGACGCCGAATGATGCGCTGGAGCGCGCGAACGCTTTCGCCGGGCGTCGCCTGCCCGTGACCGCGCTGACGCTCCTCGTGCGCGATGGCCGCCCCGTCTATCAGGCCGTCGGCGGCATGGGCGCGGACTCACTGTTGGTCGATGCCGAGACGGGCGCAGTCATCAAAATGCCGCCTCCCGGCGCGCTCACGCGCTACTTCCGGCAGGCTCATTTCTATTTCTTCGCCGGGGCGTGGCAAGTGCCGTTGCTCATCCTGCTCTCCGCGCTGGCGACCCTTTCCGCGCTCTCAGGCATCTATCTCAACTGGCACTGGTGGCGCACGCGGCGGCGGCGCGGCAGGAAGAATGAAAACTCGTGAATCGTAAATCGTGAATCGTGAATAGAAAGAACCGAGTTTTATCTATTCACGATTCACGATTCACGATTCACGGTTCTTAACCGATTCACGATTTACTTTTCCCTGTTGTAAGCTGGCCTGTGTTATGGAAGGCACTAATCTAAGTTTTTCGCTCGTCATCGCGTTCGTCGGGGGGTTGGCCTCGTTCCTCAGCCCGTGCGTGCTGCCGCTCGTGCCGGGTTACATCTCGCTCATCTCCGGCGTCAGCATCGATCATTTGAAGGACGGCGCGACGGCGCGCACGACGAACGCGCGCCGCGCCGTGATGATGAACTCGCTGGCGTTCAACGCGGGGCTGTCTTTGATCTTCATCGCGCTCGGCGCGGCGGCGGGGTTGATCGGCGCGGCCATTACGTCGAACCCGTGGATCAGGATCATCGGGGGCTTGATCATCATCGGGTTCGGGTTGCAGTTGATGGGCGTCTTGAAGATCGGCGCGCTCTACCGCGACACGCGCAAGTTTTCGGATGAGAAACCGCGCGGCATGCTCGGCTCGTTCACTTTAGGCTTGGCCTTCGCCGCCGGTTGGACGCCCTGCATCGGCCCCATCCTCGGCGGCATCCTCGGCCTCGCCGCGACGAGCGGCGGCTGGCAGAGCGGACTCGTCCTCTCGGCCTTCTACGCCGCCGGTCTGGCCGTGCCGTTTTTACTGACGGGACTCGGCATCAATAAATTTTTGGGTTTCTACACGCGCTTCCGCCGCCACCTGCACAAGGTCGAAGTCGTCTCCGGCGTCCTGCTCATCGCCATCGGCCTGCTCGTCGCCACCAACAACGTGACGCGCCTCGCCAGTTACGCCTCCGTCCTGCCGAACCCCGAAACGTGGGTCAACTCGTGGGCCAAGCGCAACAACGCCCCGACCGCGGGCGGGACGGCGAACGCCGCGAAGCCCGCCAGTTCCTACCCGCTCGCGCCCGACACGGAAATGAAGACGCTCGAAGGCGCGCCGTTTCGCATCTCAAGTTTGCGCGGGCGCGTCGTGCTGGTGAACTTCTGGGCGACGTGGTGCCTGCCCTGTCGCGCCGAGATTCCAGACTTCAACCGGATGCAGAAGGATTATGAGGCGCGCGGCTTCGCGGTCGTCGGCATCTCGTCGCACGACACGCCGGAGATGATCCGCGACTTCCAGAGCGTCGTCAGGCAGGAATATCAACTGCTGACGAGCGGCGACGACGCCCCCTCGGAGTTTCAGACGGGGCCGGGTCGCCCCGCCACCTTCATCCTCGACCGCGAGGGGCGCGTCCGCGAACGCTTCATCGGTGAGCGCGACCGCGCCGCCTTCGACGCCGTCGTCCTGCCGCTTTTGGACGAACCGCGGACGACCGCCGCCGCCGTCAATCAATAAAAAGCGGGCGCGACGAAAACGCGCCCGGCAGGAGTTATCACCATGCGAAAAATTCTGAGCCTCGTCTTCTCCGTCACCTTCGCGCTCTCGGCCGTCGCGGCTTCGGGCGCGAGCGACATACACGAGTACGCGCCGATTCAGGAGAAGAAGATCAATTACAAGGATTGGACGTTCAAAAAGCTGACGACGGGCGAGCCGGTGAATTTGCGCGAGTGGTCGCGGGGCAAGAAGCTCGTGCTCGTCGTCTATCTCGCGCCGTGGTGCAACAACTGGAAACTGGAAGCCCCGGTGGTCGAACGTCTCTATGCCAAGTATAAGGCGCACGGCTTCGACGTGATCGGCGTGAGCAACTACGGGACGGAGCGCGACCAGCAGATTCACTTCAAGGACAAGACGCCGCCCTACACCGTGGTCGTCGAATCCGACACGCGCGAGGCGCGCGACCGGACGACGCACTACGCCTATCGCCAACTCACGGGCGACGCGCGCAAGTGGGGCTCGCCCTACAACATCTTCCTCGTGCCGTCGAAGCTCAAGCGCGACGGCGAAGTGCTGACGGAGAAGGCTTGGATCACGAACGGCGAACTCGTCGAGGAGGAGGCCGAAGAATTTATCCGCAAGCGGCTCGGTTTGAAGAAAGAGAAGGACGAGAAGGACGAGAAGAAGGACAAGAGCGACGCGAAAGTGGCGGCGCAAACTTAAGCGAGCGCAACCGGCGGCACGACGAAGCGCAGTCCGAGGCGTGCGTAAGACATGGGGCGTTCCTTTCCTTGCTCGTTCAAACGGTGCGTTCGGGGCGAGAGACGGCAACGGTGTCGTTCGGGAAGAAGGATCGTAGACGCGCGCGCGCGTCCGGGGGGCGAGCGCGGCCTCTGGAAGGCGGCGACGGAGAGAGTTGATTGTCTGCGCGCGGCGTGAGGTTCAAGTCTCACGCCGCGCGCAGATGAGTTTGACGACGAACTCAGCTGAGTTTGACGACGAACTCAGCGCGGGTCGTCGGGTCGCCCTTTATGCTGCGTGGGGCGTGGCGTCTCCACTTCGCGCGGCGGGTCGGGGCGACGCTCCTCGCGCTGAGGCGGCGGCGGCGGTGCGGAACGTTCTTCACGCGGAGGCGGGGGCGCGGAGCGTTCTTCGCGCGGAGCCGGACGCTCCTCGCGCGGCGCGGAGCGTTCGTAACGCGGCTCCGGCCTCTCTTCGCGCTGCGACTTTCTCTCGTCGCGCACCTCCGGCCGCGGGCGGTAAACCTCCGGCGCGGGACGACTCTCGCGCTCGACCGGGCGGGCTCGCTCCTCGCGCGGCTCGGTGCGCGGCGGGCGCGCCGTGCGAAAGTCGGGCTGCGCCGCGTTGTTTTCGTCCGGTCGTTCGGCGGGTTTCACTTTGCGTTCGAAACGGTCGCCGTCGTTGACTCTGGGACGCGGGCGCAACGTCTCGGTGTCGGCGGAACGCGCCGCCGGTCGCGCCACCGCGCCCGTGCCGCGTTCGCCGTTGTCGCCGCCCGTGAGGCCGTTGCTGCTGCTGTTACGCTCGCCGTTGTCGCCGATGCGCATGACGCTGTCGCCGCCCTTCTCGATTTTGCGCGGCTCGCGGTTGTTGTAGATGCGACCGCGCCGCAATTCCTCGTCGAGCGCGAGGCCGGGTCGGCGCGCGGCCGCGCCCATCTTGCGTCCGGCTAAAGTGCTCGCGGCCGGGTCGCTCGGATTGCGTATGACGAGCGCGCCGCCCTTTGTGCGGTCGCGCGCGAACGGAGTTTGACCGTTGTTGCCGCCGCTACCTGCGCCCGTGACGGGGTCAGTGGGCGTGGGGCGCAGCGACAGAGCGCCGCGCACCGGCGGGGTCGTGATGGCGAGCATGGCGAGTTCCTTCGTCGCCGGGTGCGCTCGCCGCCCCTTGCCTAACTCGCGCGCGGGCATCATCGTCACCGCCCGCTGGTAGATCGGGTTGACGCGCTCCGGGTTGGTGATGCGGTGTTGGTCGCGAGCGCGGCGGTAGTAGTTCGAGCGTGGGTCGCGGTGATGGTAGCCGAGCGGATACCAGCAGACGTTATCGCCGAAACTGACGAAGGCGACGAGCGCGGGTCGCCACCAACTGCGACGGCCGTATTGCGCGTAGCCGCGCGGAGCCCAGCACCAGTAATTATTGACGTAGACCCAACGCCCGTAGTGATAAGGCGCCCAGCCCCACGGCTCGTCGCCCACCCACGTCCAGCCGTAAGGCGGCACCCAACGCCAGTGGCCGTAACGATACGGAGCCCAGTCGTGATAGTTGTTGATGACCGTGACGTGCGGACGCCACACGTAGCCGTAGTCGCTCGTGTTGACCCAATCGCCGTAGCTGTCGAGTTCTTCCGCGCCCCAGACGGAGTTGTCGTAGTAGCGGTCGCGCTGTTCGTGGCGCAGGCGCGAGGCGAGATAGCTCTCGCGTTCGTTAACCCACGTGTCCCAATCGTCGGTGGAGCGCGCGGCGGAGAGTTCCCAATCGCCGTCTTCCGAAGAATTGTTGTAGACGAGTTCCGCGCTGCGCCCGTCGCGCAGGGTGAAGCCGGAAGTTTCGGAATAGAGACGCGCGCGCCCGCCGTCGCGCACGGTGACGCGGACGTTGCCGTTCTGCGCCACGTCGAGGCGATACGAGCCTTTCTGCTCGGCGGCCAGCGTCGTCTTCGGCGCGTCGATCTCGAAATACTCGCGGTCGTTGTCGAAGCGCGCGAGCCGGAGCGTCGCCGTGCCTTCGGGCAAACTGAGCGCGACGCCCGCCTCGCGCAGCGTCACGATGTCGAGCGTGGCGTATTCGCCGAGGCGCACGAAGTTGCGCGCGTCAATTTGGATTTCGGCGCGTGCGCCCGCGCCCGTGGCGAGGCGGTCGCCTTCCACGAGCGGGAGGTTCAACGCCGCCTTCTCCCATTCCTTGCTTCCGGCGCGACGTAAACTCACGTCGCCGCCGAGCAGGCTGATGCGCACGACGCGCGCCGTCTCTTCGTAGCCCGCGTCGTCGAGTTCTTCATCGAACGGCGCGGCCGCGGCGGCGGGGGAGGCGGCGAAGATGTTCGGGGTCGCGGCAAGAAATGTGAAAAGGAGAGAAAGCAGAACGAGTGTCAGAGAGGTTTTGTTGTAGCGCATGGCGCTGACTCCTTTTTGAGACTGGACGGGACAAGAGAGACATTCCCTCACGTGTAGACGCGCACGCCGAACAGAGCGTTACACTTTACCGGGCAGGCGCGACCGGAGAGAAAAGCTGTGCGAGGGCTTCTTCAACCTTGAGTAGCAAGAGCGCCGAAGCAAAGCGCATGCCCACGCGCGCATGAATCGGGACGGCCGAGGATAACACATCGTTTTCATGGGAAACTCGTCGGCCGCGCCAAAACTCTCAACCGAGATAGTGCAGCCGCGGCACTATTTGGTATGCCCGCCGGGCCCGATATGTTGCCGTCCGGCACGCGCATGATTATGCTTGGAAGCGAGAGATACCGACCTGTCTGGAAAGGATGTTGCCATGTCGTCGCTACCAAACTATTACCTCAGCCCGGAAGAATATTTAGCGATTGAACGCCAGGCCGAATACAAAAGCGAATATGTTGACGGCGTGATGTACGCGATGGCGGGCGACAGCGAGCGGCATAATCTAATCGCCGGAAATCTGATCGCCGAATTTAACGTTCAACTTAGGAAAACCGATTGCAGAGTTTATCCGAGCGACTTGAAAGTGCGCGTGCCTAACTCCAGACGGTTTTTCTACCCCGATGTCTCTATCGTTTGCGGCGAAACGCAATTCGCCGATGACGAGCGGGATGTGGTTCTTAATCCGGTGGTCGTCGTAGAGGTTTTGTCTGAGAGTACGGCGGCTTTTGACCGGGGGAAAAAATTCCAGTCTTACCAACTGATCGAATCCTTAAGGGAATATCTGCTGGTGTCGCAGGACGAACCTGTGGTCGAACATTTTCTCAGGCAGGACGACGGTCACTGGCTTTATACGAAGGCGGGCGGGCCGGACGAAGTTCTCTCCCTACCGACCGTGAAATGCCAACTGGCTTTGAGAGATGCCTACGACAAAGTGGCGTGACGAGACGGTTAGAGCCGCCGGATAACTTTATGAAATTTTAGCGCAAAAATTTTTTCAGCCGCATTTTTACAGGGTTTTGCGGGTTTTCGCCGCGCTCTCGGCTGCTTGACTCAAGTTTTTCTCAAGTCTGTTTTTTATATTGGCGACAGTTCAACGGTCGCTTGCGTTCGTTGGAAAGTTTTGCGAGGAAAGAGGTGCGAGAGCGCGTCTTCTACCGCTTCGGTGGACACCAGGGCTCGGGTCATCGCGGGGCGGGAATGGGGACACGCGGCATCTCAGGCGAGAAGCCGTCATACATTGCGCGTCAGCAAAGGGGCATGACGGTTTTCGCGCTTCTTCGCAAATGTTGGCCGCCGACGTTGGGGGACGTCGGCGGCCAACTTTTTTTCTCCCGCCCTTGTCGCCTTGCCGGACGCGAACGGCACGAGCCACAGCGCCCTTACCCGGCGCGCCGCTTTCAGGCTATCATGCGTCATCTTCAAATTCTTGTGGCTGCGGCGTCCGAATCCGGCATCTTTGAGCATCTCAAGCAGACGCGCCGGAAGTCTCAACGGTCACAGGGTAAAGGAATTTTACATGACGAATAAGCGGAGGAACTTTCCGAGAGGCATTTCGAGTTTTCTCTTGAGCCTGCTCTTAATCAATTCGTGGGCGGGGATGGCGCGCGCGCAATCCGCGGACGGGCGCGGCGCGATTTCCGGCACGGTCAAAGACTCGTCCGGCGCGAACGTCGCCGGGGCGAAGGTGTTTTTGGTCAGCGCGCAGCAGGCCATCTTGAGCACGACCGAGACGGATGCGGAAGGGCAGTTCTATTTCGCCGGTGTCTCCGCCGGGAGCTACGAAGTGCGCGTCACGGGGCGGGGCTTCGACAGCCGCCGCGTGGCCGCGAAAGTTTCGACGGGCGAGACGAGCGTTGTGCCCGTCGTGCTCAATGTCAACCCGCTCGCCGAGGAGATCACCGTCACGGCCGAGACGGGAATCGCGGAGGACAGGGCGCGCGTCCCGCAGTCGGTCAACGTCATCTCCGAGCAGAACATCCAGCAGCGCGCCACGGCCGTGCTCGCGCAGGTGGCCGACGAAGAGGTCGGCGTGTCGCTCCAGCGCACCAGCCCGACCATCGGCTCGGTGCTCGTGCGCGGCCTGACGGAAGTCGGCGTCTACGTGGACGGCGTGCGCTACACGAACGCGACCCAGCGCGGCGGCATCAACACCTTCTTCAACCTCAACGACCCGACGAGCCTTCGCGCCGTCGAAGTCCTGCGCGGGCCGAACACCGCGCAGTACGGTTCGGACGGACTCGGCGGAACCGTCCAACTCGTCTCGCGCCAGCCCGAGTTCGGCTTCGACCGCCCGGAGTGGCACGGCGAGTTCAACAACTTCTTCACGAGCGCAGACCTCTCCTACGGCTCGAACGCGCTCGTCACCTACGGCACGAAGCGTTTCGGCCTGCTGGCTAACGTCATGGGTCGCCGCGCGAACACGCTCAGGCCGGGCAAAGGCATCGACAGCCACTCGGCCATCACGCGCTTCCTCGGCCTGCCCTCGAACATCACGGGCGAGACGCGCCTGACCGACACGGCCTTCACGCAGTACGGCGGCACGCTCCACCTCAACTACGCGCCGACGGATGATCAGCAAGTCATCTTTCGTTACCAGCGCGGCCAGCAGGACGGCGGCAAGCGTTACGACCAGACGCTCGGCGGCGACGGGAATTTGATCGCCGACCTGCGCAATCTGATGCTCGACTTCGGCTACGTCCGCTATCTCAAACAGGGCTTCGGCTTCTTCGACAATTTTTCGTCCACCGTCTCCTACAACAGCCAGCGCGAGGAACGCGTCAATCAGGGCGGGCAGGGCAACCCGCTCGCCGCCATCACGCACGATAAGGAGCGCACGAGCACCGTCGGCTTCAGCTTCTTCATGGACAAGCAGTTCGGCAAACGCAACAGCTTCGTCTTCGGCGGCGACCTCTACCGCGACCGCGTCGATGCGCCGTCTTTCACCTTCCAGCCGACCTCGCTCGCCGACCCGCAAGCGGGCACGGTGACGCTCACGCGCCCGCGCGTGCCGAACGGGGCGCGCTACATCCTCGGCGGTCTCTACGTGCAGGACGCGCACGAACTCATCCAGAAACGTCTGCGTCTGAGCGGCGCGTTGCGCTACAACGTCGCGTCGTATCGCTCGCGCGCCTCGAACAGCCCGCTCGTGAGCGGCCGGCCGCTCTTCCCCGACGACTCGCTGCGCGTCGCGGATTTGTCGGGGCGCATCGGCGCGGTGGCGACTTTGACCGAGGGACTCAACCTCGCTTTCAACTACAGCCGCGGCTTTCGCTCGCCGAACATCACCAACCTCGGCTCGCTCGGCCTCGTCGGCGTCGGCTTTCAGGTTTCGACCGCAGACATCGCCGGCCTCGGAGCGACCGTCGGCACGACCGCCGACCAGAGCGCGGTCTCGTCCGGCGTCGAAGTCTCGCCGCTGCGCTCGGAGACGAGCAACAACTACGAACTCGGCCTGCGTTACCGTCGCGGCCGCTTCGACACCGAACTCGTCAGCTTCGTCATCGACTACGCCGACTCCATCGTTCGCCAGACGCTCATCCTGCCGCCGGGCGCGGTGGGGCGTCGTCTCGGCAGCCAGATCATCGAGGAGCAGGACGAAGTGACCGGCGCGGTCTTCGTCGCGGCCTCTACTTCGCCCGTGCTCGTGCAGGCCAACTTCGCCAACACGCGTCTGAAAGGTTTCGAGTACGAAATAGATTACCGCTTTACGGACGAGTGGGTCTTCGGCGGCAACTACAGCTACGTCCACGCGGCCGACCGCCAGACGGGACTCGCGCCGAATCTCGGCGGCGGCGGCATCCCGCCGCAGATGGGTTTCCTGCAACTGCGCTATCAGCCGACGCGCAGGCGTTACTGGGTCGAAGCCTACGCCACGCTCGCCGGGCGGCAGGACAGTCTCTCGACGCTCGACATCGCCGACCGCCGCACGGGCGCGACGCGCACCCGCGCGCAGGTCCAGAACTTCTTCCGTCGCGGCGCGTGCGTGCGCGGCCTGACGACGCCCGGCACGAGCGGCCAATGCCTCAGCGCGGGCGGCACGCTCGTCGCCACGGGCGAGACGCTCAGGCAAGTGCAGGATCGACTGTTGCCCATCGGCGCGACGGTGAATGGCGTGCGTATCGTTGACGACCAGACGGCCGTCCCGCTCTACACGGCCATCCCCGGTTACGGCCTCTTCAACCTGCGCGGCGGCTATCGCTTCAGCGAGTCGCAGGAGATCACGTTTGACTTCGAGAACATCGGCGACAAGAACCACCGCGCGCCGGGTTGGGGCGTCGATGGGCCGGGGCGCAGCATCACCGCGCGCTACCGTTATCGCTTCTAACAAAACGATGAACGCGGAACGATGAACGCGGAATGGAAGCAACTTATCTTCCATTCCGCGTTCATCGTTCCGCGTTCATCGTTCATCTTCCCCGTCTCAAGTATTCCTCAAGTCGCTCCCGAAATGGCTCAAGTATTTCTTCTCAAGCTGCCTCTCTAGACTGCACGCGTTCCGCTAGACGCTCGACCTAATCAAGGATAAACATCGCCGTTAGAGCAGTCACCTCGCAGCCCGGCGTTCGACCCCTTCCAGAGCGCAATGACGCCGACACTTAAGGAGAGAAAGAGCATGTTTCGTTTCAACCAAATTCTGCTGGCCTGCGCCACGCTCATACTGCTTGGCTTCGTGACCCTGCCGTCAGCGAAAGCCGACACGGTCGTCTTGCCGACCTTCGTTGACCGCACCACGTTCAACGCCGCCGCGCCGACCAACGCGACCGTCGATTTCCAAAGCTCGACGCCCACCGGCACATATTCCAACTCGATTTCGGTGACGGGGCTGAACTTCGCCTTCACCGGAACGGGCGAACCGACGTGCGGCGGGTGCGGCGTCGCCATCGTCTCCGGCGCGAACCCCGGTTTCGGCATGAGTCCCGACAACAACGCGCTGTTCGTCAACGCATCGGGCGCAGACTTCAACCTCAACACCCTCTTGATCACGCCGTCGTCGGCGATGCGCGCCATCGGCTTCGACTTCAAAGGCAGCAACGGCACACAAGTGCCCGGCGCAAGCACGGCGTCTTACCGCATCACCGTCACGCTCGTGAACGGCGACACGCACACGGTTGAGGTGTCGAACCCGTCGTTCACTAATTTCAGCTTCATCGGCTTCAGTTCGCCCGACATGGACATCGCCTCGGTCGCCATCGCCACGCTCTCGGGCGGGCAGCCGCTCGTTGACAACGTCTCTTTCAGCGCGGCGGCCGAACCCGTCCCCGAACCGGCCACGATGGTACTCCTCGGCACGGGGCTAGCGGGCGTCGCCTCCTTCGTGCGCAACGGTGGTGAATTGACTATCCACAACATTCATCGCCGCAGAGACGGAGGTCACAGAGCAGACACAGAGGAAAGCTGCGACTAGGACATTACCCCGCGGCCCGGCGCGCTTTCTCAACCACGCGGGCTTCCGCAAACTTGTCCTGCCCCTTCCGTTTTCACCCCGCGTGCTAAATTTTTTTGCCGGTTTTTCGGCGAGAAAAGCCGTTTTCCCGCGTGTTTTTCGTCCCCCGCCGTTTTCAAGTATTCCTCAAGAATTTCTCAAGTCGCGTCTCTATCCTGTACCCGCTCACAAATAGCTTTGCGGAAGCCGAGCGACGGAAGTTCGGGAACGCCCACACGCGACGCCGGAGCCACCAGATTGATCGCCACGCCCGAAGGAGAATGAACATGACTCGTCCACTGCCCACACGATTCACCGCCCCCAATTTTTCGCGCCTGCTGGTACTATCGGCCTTCGTAGTTGTGGTGGCCGCCGCGCTGTTTGCGAGCGGCGGCCGTGCCGCTTCGCCCGCAAGCGGCACGCTCACGACGGCGAACACGTCGTCGAACCCGCTCCGCTACACGGCGGGGCCGTTCAACGTCCCGAACGTGACGGGCTTCGCGGGCGCGCTCCAGTGCAGCGCGGCCACGCCCTGCGACGACTACGCGCTCGACGTTGACGTGCCCGCCGGAGTCATCGACACGCATCAGGTGCGCGTCGCGATGACGTGGCCGAATCCCACGGCCGACTTCGACTACCGCATCTACCTGCGCAACGCCAACGGCACGGCGGGCGAGGAGGTGCTCTCCATCGGCACTTCGGCCGACCCGGAAGTCGGCGTGCTCCCCGCCGTCAAGCGTTCCTACCTCGTCCGCGTGGTTCCGTTCGCGCCGCTCGGGCAGAGCGTCTCGATGGCGATCAGCTACGAGCCGAAGGCGGGGCGGTTCAATCAGGCGACGGGCGTCGCGCCGCGTTACGCAAACTATCAGCCGCCGGGCGGCCTCGGCACGGACGCCGCAGAGCCGACGCTCGGCGTCAACTGGAAAACGGGCAAGGTGATGTTCATCGCCTCGCTCGAAACGTTGCGCGTCACCTTCAACGACGCGACGACCCCGGCGACCGCGACGTGGGAGGACAAGAGCTTCCTCCTGACCTCGCTCACCACGCTCGACCCGATCCTCTACACCGACCGGCAGACCGGCCGCACCATCATCTCCCAACTCGCGGGCACGAACAGTCTCTCGGCCTTGACCGACGACGACGGCGAGACGTGGATTCCGAACGAAGGCGGCCCGCTCACTTCCGGCGTTGACCACCAGACCATCGGCGGCGGCCCCTATCACGCGCCGCTCAACGGGGGCACGGCCGTCTACCCGAACGCCGTCTACTACTGCTCGCAGGATTTGGTCACGGCCTTCTGCGCCCGCTCCGACGACGGTGGCTTGACCTACGGCCCGACCATCCCGATGCAGATACTGACGTGCGGCGGCATCCACGGCCACGTGCAGGTCGCGCCCGACGGCACGGTCTACGTCCCGCATCGCCAGTGCAACTCGAATCAGGCCGTGGTCGTCTCCGAAGACAACGGCATCACGTGGGCGATTCGCACGGTGGCCGACACCGACCAGACCACCTCCACCTACGACAGCATCCCCGGCGACTGGGACCCGGCCGTCGGCGTCGGCAGCGGCGGCACGGTCTATTTCGGCTACGAGAACGGCGATGGCACGCCGCACATCGCCGTCTCGCACGACCGCGGGCAGACATGGGTTGACGACCAGAACGTCGGCATCCCCTACGGCATCCGCAACACGGCCTTCCCGACCGTCATCGCCGGAGACGACGACCGCGCGGCCTTCGCCTTCCACGGCACGACCGACGCCGACAACACCGACGCGGGCGTCTGGCATCTCTACGTCGCCACCACTTACGACCGCGGCAAGACGTGGACGGTCACGAACGCCACGCCGAACGATCCCGTCCAACGCGGCTCGATCTGCACCGAAGGGTTCGGCGTCGGGGCTTGCGCCAAAGGCGACCGCAACCTGCTCGACTTCATGGACATTCAGGTGGACAAACAGGGGCGTGTGCTCGTCGGCTACGCGGACGGCTGCGTCGGCTGCTCCAGCCCCTCCGGCTCGCGCTCGAAGTTAGCGACCATCGCCCGCCAGTCTTGCGGTCGTCGCCTCTTCAAACAATTCGACCCGGCGACCGACGACTGCGGCGGCACGAACACGACGCCCACGCCGACGCCCACGCCCACGCCCGTGCAGGGCAACGGCTGCATCATCCCCGGCGCGAAGATCATCACCGACTTGATCGGCGACCAGACCGGCGCGCCGAACGCGAACCAGCAACAGGACATCGAATCGATCTCCATCGCCGAGCAGTACCCTTCGAGCGGCGGTCAACTCGTCGTCACGATGAAGCTCAATCAACTCGACCCGAACCTGCTCACGCCCAACGCGAGTTGGACGACGCTCTTCAACGCGACCCACTCCGACGGCACTTCGACCACCTACTTCGTCAGCGCGGACAACAACTCGTTTGACAACCCGGCGGGCATCTCCTTCAACTACGGCTTCGTCGATGTGACGAATCAGAATCTCAACACGTCCGTCGGCGCGGCCGACAGCGGCGTGATCGACGCGGCCACCAAGTCCATCAGGATCACGGTCGCACTCAACAAACTCAAAAAGCCGGTCGCGGGCGCAACGGGCGCGACCCTCTCCGGCGCGCAGGTTGATCTTTCGGCGGGCAAGAAGATCGTCGCCGTCAACGGCCGCACGAGCCTCCTCGTCGGCGCGCTCGGCACGGGCTTGATCAGCACGATTGATTCGACCGCCAGCAACGAATACACCTTCTCCGGTCAGGCGGTCTGCACCGGCGGCGGCGCGACGCCGACCCCGACTCCGACCGCAACCCCGACGCCGACGCCGACGCCCACAGCGACGCCCACGCCGACCAACGACGCGCGCTGTATCGTGCCCGGCCTCGAAGTGCTCAGGGACGCGGCGGGCGACCAGACGGGTGCGCCCAGCACGAATCAGTCGCAAGACATCCGCTCGGTCTCAATCGCAGAGCAATACCCGGCGACGGGCGGCCAACTCGTCTTCACGATGAAGGTCGGAGATTTGACCTCGACCATCACGCCCAATGCTTCATGGCGCGTCGCCTTCAACGCGACGCACGCCGACAACACGTTCACCACCTACTTCGTCACGGTGGCGAGCAACTCGACCGCCAACCCGACCGGCATCTCTTACAACTACGGCTTCGTAGACACGTCGCGCAACAATCTCAACTCCACCGTGGGCACGGCCGACGGCGGCTCGATGTCAGCCGATAACGACACGCTGACGGTCGTGCTCAACGTGAACAAGCTGCGCAAGCCGGTCGCCGCCGCGACCGGGCAGACGCTCACGGGCGCGCAGGTTGATCTCTCGGCGGGTAAATCTCTCGGCGCGATCACCGGCGCGACCAGCGTGCTCGTCGGCGCGCTCGGCACTGGCCTCAACGTCAACGTCGATTCGACCGGCAGCGGCAACTACACGATGGCGGGCGCGGCGACCTGCCCCTTCGTCTCGGCGACTCCGACGCCGACGCCCACACCCACCGGCGGCGTGAGCGATCCGGCGCGCTTCCACATCTTCGCCGCGCCCGCGGGCGTCGCGGAAGACGCGGGCGAGCCGTCAATCGGCGTCAACTGGAAGACCGAGCGCACCTTCGGCAACAGCAGCGGCCTCATCCCGAACGGCGGTACGGTCACGTACTTCGGCGGCTTCCTGCCCTACATGCTGCGCGTTACCTTCGACGATTCCGTGTCGCCCGCGAAAGTCACTTGGGATCAGGCGAACCTCGTCGTCGCCAACGCCCCGCGCGTCTTCGGCGACCCGATCCTGTTCACCGACTCGAAACTCGGCCGCACCTTCGTCTCGCAGGAGTTGGGCTTGACGCCGCTCGGCTCGACGATGGAGTTCACGGACGACGACGGGCGCACGTTCACGCCTTCGACGGGTTCGGGCGCGCCTTCCGGCATCGACCACCAGACGGTCGGCGGCGGCCCGTTCGCGAAGCCGATCCCGGCGGGCGTCAACCCCGCCTACCCGCATGGCGTCTGGTATTGCTCGCAGTCCATCGCCGACGCCGTGTGCGCGCTCTCGCTCGACGGCGGCATCACCTTCGGCCCCTCCGTCCCGATGTTCACGCTCGCCGATTGCGTCGGCCTCCACGGCCACATCAAGATCGGCGCGGACGGCACGGCCTACGTCCCGAACAAGGGCTGCGGCGGTTCGCTCCCGCTGCACGGCAACGGCAAGCAGGCGCTCATTCTTTCCGAAGACAACGGCGTCTCGTGGAAGATTCGCCCGCTGCCGAATTCAACGAGCGCGGGTCTCGGTCAGGATTGGGACCCGTCGGTCGGCGTCACTTCCGACGGCAAGTCGGTCTACTTCGGCTACCGCGACATCAACGGCCGCGCGCGCGTCGCCGTCACGCACGACAAGGGCGTGACGTGGGCCAACGATCAGGAGATCGGCACTGCGCTCGGCATCAAGAAGATCGCCTTCCCGGCCGTGGTGGCCGGTGACGGCGGCGTGAACACGGGGCGCGCGGCCTTCGCCTTCTACGGCTCGACCACCGACGGCCTCGACACCGACGTGAACTTCCCCGGCATCTGGCATCTCTACGTTGCCACCACCTACGACGGCGGCAAGACGTGGTCGGTCGCGAACGCCACGCCGAACGATCCGATTCAGCGCGGCGGCATCACCCACGCCGATCCGGGTCGCAACATGCTCGACTTCTTCGACGCGACGATTGACAAGCGCGGCCGCGTGCTCGTCGGCTACGACGACGGCTGCATCGGCGCGTGCGTCCAGAGCGCGCCCAACTCGTTCTCGGCCAAGGCGACCATCGCGCGCCAGTCCGGCGGCAAGCGAATGTTCGCGGCCTTCGATCCGCCCACGGCGTCGCTCGCGGGCGCGCCCGCCGTCTCCGGCAGCCGCAGCGGTTCGACCGTCAACCTCTCCTGGTCAACTCCCGACAACGGCGGCTCCGCGATCACGGCTTACAAGGTCTATCGCCGCGACGGGGCGACCGCCACGTTGATCGGCACGGCTACGGGCACGACCTTCACCGACACGACTTACGCGGCCGGTCAGGTTTACCGCGTCACGGCCGTCAACAGCGTCGGCGAAAGCGCGTACAAGGAGTTCGACCCGGCGGGCGCGGTCGCCGCGAGCGCGTGCGAAGGTGCGGGGCTGCTCGTCGTCAGCGACGTGAACAACGAGGGCGGCGATCTCGACACGCAACAGAACACGCCGCCCGACGCGCGCGTCAACATCAAGTCGCTTTCCATCGCCGAGCCGTTCCTCGGCGCGGGCGCGAACAAACTCGTCTTCACACTCAAGGTTGCGCCTTCGACGGCGGGCAGCGCCGCGCCGCCTTCGAGCCAGTGGTACGTCATCTGGAACAGCCGCCAGCCGGACGTGAACTTCGACCGCCGCTACGTGGCGATGTTGTCCGACGAACAGGGCAACGTGAGGTTCGAGTACGGCAAGTTCGGCGCGGCCACGCCGCTCGACGGCAGCGCGATACCCAGCCCGAACACCAACCAGCCGACCAAGCTCGGCGTCGCACAGGGCAACTACGACGCCGCTAACGGCACGATCACCATCACGCTCCCGACCGCCGACGCCGAAGGCGTGACGGCCGGGCAATCCCTGAACGGCGTCAACGCGCGCTCGTTCTTCGTGCGTCCCGAAGCGGGCGTGCGCAACGCGGCCACCGCCTCCGACATCACGGGCGACGGCACATACACGCTCGTCGGCAACGCGTCGTGTTCGGGCGCGCCGTCGGCGTCGGAGTCGGACGTTGCGACAACGGCGGGCGGATTCGAGTCAGTCGCGTGGCACATCGCGGCGCGGGTCATTAACTTCACGCTCTGACGGACGACGGGCGGACTCGCGCGAGTCCGCCCCGCGCCCTTCGTGGCAAACTCACGGCTCGCGTCGCCCCGCAAGAGAGCGACGCGAGCCATCTTTGATCTGAAGTTCGAGACGCCGCCCCGGCCGTCGCCCGCGAAGAATTGCTCGGCGGGGATTGAATGATGTTAGGATACGCGCACGTTCCGCCCGTTCATTCGCCGAGGCGTCTCTCAAAGCTATTCAACATCATTGGAGGAAGATTCCGGCATGCGCCATCATCTACATTTCATCTCCGCCCTGTGCCTCGTCGTCGCCGCCGCCGCCGTTACGTCCGGCTGCAACCAGAGTTCAGGCAGCGCGGGGCAGCAGCCCGGCGCGAAACAGACCGCTTCGCAGCCGAACGCCCCGGCGACCGCCAACGCCCCCGTCCAGACGGCCAACACAAACGGCGCGAACACTACGCCGCCCGCGGGCGCGACCAACACGGCCGCCGCTCCCAACAGTGCGAACGCCTTCGACGCGTGCGCCCTGCTCACTTCGGACGACATCAAGGCCGTGCAGGGCGAGGCCGTCAAAGAGTCGAAGCCGAGCCACCGCGGCGGCACGGACTTCGCCGTCGCCTCCTGCTTCTACGCCACGCCGACCTTCACCAAGTCCGTCAGCCTCGAAGTGACGCGGAAGGGCGCGAGCAGCCGGAGCGTGCGCGAGTTCTGGAAGGCCAACTTCGCCGCCGCGCTCGACAAGCGCGAGCAGAAAAACGAGCGGCGCAAGAAACAGGGCAAACCGCAGGCGGGCGAACCGGCGAAGCCCGTCTCAGGGATCGGCGACGAAGCCTACTGGATCAGCACCAACGCCAACAGCACGCTCTACGCCTTCAAAAACGACACTCTCGTCCGCATCAGCATCGGCGGCGCGGACAAAGAAGAGGCGCGCATGAAGAAGATCAAGACGCTCGCCGAACGCGCCCTCGCGCGCCTCTGAGCGAGACCGAAACGCCCCTCTGCATCTCCAACCTTTGAAACTTTGCGCGCCCGCTTTCCGTTAGCACACAGGCTTCGGTAAAATGGGCGCGCTAAACTGTTTTCAACCGCCCGGCCGTGTGTCTCCGGCGCGCGCGCCGCGTGCGCCGGACGGCCGAGCAGCCGTGCCCGCGCCTGTCTCGCGCGCCGGGTCGTGCGGTTAACGTCTTAACGCTCCGAAAAAGTAATTCAAGTTATTTTCAGCGACGCGCGTGCGCCCGGCGCGTGCGCGCAATTTCGCATCCAGTCTGTTTCAAGTTTGGAGGTTCTATGAGAAATCGCGTCCGCCGCTTACCCTGCGCGGCCCTCGGCCTTGCGCTCTCGCTCTCGGCTCTCACGACCGCGCAGGCGCAACGCCGCACCACCACCACCACCACAGCAGCGCGTGCCGTCACGGGCAACAGCTTTAACGTGCCCGTCACTTATTACAAACTGCCGAACAATTTGAAGGTCGTGCTCTCGCAGGACACGAGTTCGCCCACGGTCGCCATCGCCGTCTATTACCAGATCGGTTTCCGCATCGAGCCGCGCGAGCGCACGGGCTTCGCGCATCTCTTCGAGCACATGATGTTTCAAGGCTCGCAGAATTTGGGCAAGATGGAATTCATCCGACTCGTCCAGCAGAACGGCGGCATCCTGAACGGCTCGACGCGCTTCGACTTCACCAACTATTTCGAGATCATGCCCGCGCACAAACTGGAGACCGCATTGTGGGCTGAGGCCGACCGCATGCGCGGCCTCAACATCACGGAAGAGAACTTGAAGAACCAGCAGGGCGTCGTCGGCAACGAGGTCAAGGTCAACGTCTTGAACGCGCCCTACGGCGGCTTCCCGTGGCTCGACATGCCGCAGTACGCCAACACCAACTGGTACAACGCGCACAACTTCTACGGCGACCTCGAAGACATCGAAGCCGCCAAACTCGAAGAGGTGCAGCAGTTCTTCAAAACTTACTACGCGCCGAACAACGCCGCGCTCGTCGTCGTCGGCGACTTCGACGAACCGGAAGCGCGCTCGATGATCGAAAAGTATTTCGCCGGGATTCCTTCCTCGAAACTTCCCGCGATGCCCGACCTCACCGAGCCGCGGCAGGAGACCGAGCGCAACGCCGTCAAACAGGACGCGCTCGCCAAGCAGCCCGCGCTCTCCTTCGGCTATCACATGCCGCCGCGCAACACGCCCGAGTATTACGCCATGGGCTTGCTCGACCAGTTGCTCTTGCAGGGCGAAGACAGCCTCTTGAATCAGGAACTCGTCCAGCGTCGCGGCTATACCGACAGCGTCATCGGCGGCACGAACCTGCTCGGCAACATGTACAACTATCAAGGCCCGATGATCTGGCTCGCCTACCTCTTCCACGACGCGAAGACGAAGCCCGAAGAGATCATGGCGGCCGTGGACACCGTGATCAGAGGCGTGCAGGACAAGCCGGTTGACAAACGGACGCTCGACCGCGCCCTAACCAAAGTGCGTTCCAACTTCTACGACATCCTCGGCCAGTTGAACGGCTTCGGCCGCGCCGACCTGCTCGCGAGCTTCGCGCTCTTCGACGACAACCCGGCGCGCATCAACACGCTCGAAGCGGAGTTTCGCAAAGTGACGCCGCAAGTCATCCAGCGCACGGCGCGCCAATACCTGCGCCCCGGCAACCGCACGGTGCTGAAGATCGTCCCGAAGCCCGCCGCCGACCCGAAGGCCGGGAGCTAAGACATTCGCCGGAAGCCGTAGACTCAATGGAGATTTTGACATGAACTCGAAAAAGTTTTTCGCCCTCGTCCACGCGGTCGCGCTCCTGTGCGCGACGCTCCCGGCCTTCGCGCCTCGCGCCGCGGCGCAGGAGAAGCAGACGCCCCCCGCCGGAGGCACGCCGAAGCCTTTCACCCTGCCGCGCAAAGAAACTTTCACGCTCAAGAACGGCGCGCAGGTCACGCTCGTCCCTTACGGCTCGATCCCGAAAGTCACGGTCAGCGCGGTCGTGCGGGCGGGCAACATCAACGAGTCGGCCGAGCAGGTGTGGCTGGCCGACCTCACCGGGGAACTGTTGAAGGAGGGCACCACCACGCGCTCCGGCGCAGCCATCGCACAGGAAGCGGCGCGCATGGGCGGCAGCCTCTCCGTCAGCGTCACCCCGGATCAAACGTCGGTCAGCGCGGACGTGCTCTCTGAGTCCGGCCCCGAACTCGTCGCGCTCATCGCCGACGTGTTGCAGCGTCCCGCGCTTCCCGCTTCCGAGTTGGAACGCCTCAAAACCAATTTCATCCGTAACCTGAGCATCCAGAGATCGCAACCCGGCTCCATCGCGCAGGAGCGTTTCAGCAAACTGCTCTACGCCGACCACCCCTACGGCCGCGTCTTCCCGACCGAAGAGATGATCAAAAACTTCTCCATCGCCGACGTGCAGAAGTTCTACAAAGACAACTTCGGCGCGGCGCGCACGCGCATCTACGTCGCCGGTCGCTTCGACGCGGCCGCCATGCGCCGCCAAATCACGCAAGCCTTCGGCGCGTGGGCGCGCGGCACGTCTCCGGTCGAGAACATCCCGAAGACCGTCTCCATGCGCAAGATTCACTTGATTGACCGCCCCGGCGCGCCGCAGTCCACGCTCTACCTCGGCCTGCCCGTCGTCGATCCGAGCCATAAGGATTTCGTCGCCCTCTCCGTCACCAACTCTTTGCTCGGCGGCTCGTTCGCCTCGCGCATCACGTCGAACATCCGCGAGCAGAAGGGCTACACCTACTCGCCCAACAGTTCGATCTCGACGCACTACCGCGACGCCTACTGGGTACAGGTCGCCGACGTGACGACCGCCGTCACCGGCCCTTCGCTCAAAGAAATTTTCTACGAGATCGACCGGCTGCAAAAAGAGCCGCCCACCGAGGCCGAGTTGCAGGGCATCAAGAACTACCGCGCTGGACTCTTCACCGTCCAGAATTCCTCGCGCGCCGGGATCATCGGCCAACTCGCCTTCCTCGACTTGCACAAACTGCCCGACACTTATCTGACCAACTTCGTGCAGAACGTCCTCGCCGTCACGCCGCAAGACGTGCAGCGCATCGCGCGCCAGTACCTCAAGAGCGAACAGATGGCGATTGTCGTCGTCGGCGACAAAGCGCAAGTCGCCAAGCAACTCGCAGACTACGGCGAAGTCACCTACTGAAACCCGGCCGCACCCGCGTCGCCTTGCGTACTCAAAAAAAAAGGGAACGGCCACCGTTGCAGGTGGCCGTTCCTTTTTTCATAGCGCTAACGGGGATCGAACCCGTACTCTCTGCCTTGAGAGGGCAGCGTGTTAACCAATTACACCATAGCGCCTCGAAGAAACCTCAGCAAAATCAGCATATCACAAGCCGCCGAGACTTTCCAAACCGCACTTTCTACGCTTCAAAGTGTCAACGAATGTGTCAATGACACGGAGACACTAAATCATGGCGAAGGGCAAAAGCGGTTATATCGGACAAGACAAAAATGGGAAATGGTTTGCCAGAGTTACCCTAACGGACAGTACAGGGAAGTGGCGTAACGTCGCAAAGCGGGCTGAAGATAAATCCCAAGATTTCGACCTTTATTTAAGTGTAGCAAGTAGAAAAATCTTGTCTAGGTTAGTTATCCACAGGCGTATAATCTACACATGGGAACCCTCATTAGTATCATCGCCAGCGTTGCAGCTACTTGGGCATTTGCACACTACTACTATCGAAAACAATCGCAGGAACAGATTAACCCCATCCCATTTATCAAGGGAGTCCACGATGCTGTATTAGAACTGAATGGCATGGCGATAGAACGCCAAGATGCAGAACTACAACGAGGAATAAAAAAATTGGTGGTTGCGATGCTATACAGCAGAAATAGAGGAATAAACTCAATAGTTACAGCTAGGTTGTTGTTATCGATGATAGATGACTTGCGGAAAACTGAAAGCGAAGATGGACTAAAGACCCAATTGAATGAATGGGGGCCGAATATTGAAAGAGCAATGACTCGTCTTGGTGAGGCGTGCCAAGAATATGATGAGCTGATGGCAACTGTTAAAGAAATTTCAGGTAAGAACCTAGAAGACATGTTTACGGAGAAGGAGATAGACCAAATATTAGTAAACCCCCTGAACTGGAAGCGCAAGATTACAGATTAACGACACGACACCTTAACCGCACAGTCCAAAATTATGAGTGACACCGTACTTGCCGCCATAGTTGGAGCAGTAGCCGGAATTATAACCGGCTCAATCGGCTCACTGTTTGCACCGTGGGCTAATTGGGGAATTGAGAAGCGGCGAGAAAAATTAGCTTATAAGCGTGAGTTGATAGCAAAGTGGAGAGTGATGGTTAGGGATATAACAACAAGCCACAATACTAACAAGGAAATTCTTATCAAACTACTTCAAGAGCATCAAGACTGGTACAGTTTGAAACCCCACCTTACCCCCAATACTCTAAGCATTATTGGAATCCCTATGATTGATAAAGATGTAAAATCTTTATCCGAGACTTCTCAATTACTCCATAAACATGAGAAGCGCCATAGTCATAATGATTACCAGACATGGACTGATGTTGCACTTAATTATTTGATTGATGATATTGGGAAGATTGAAAAGAAGTGGGGTCTAGTTTAACTCAAACCCTAGATAGACAAACCCCCCTCTGGAGGTCTTTGCCCGCGCGAGGCCAGTGCTATAATTCGTTATAAAGACGCGCGAGGATGTACGGGCGCGCCGCGAAATTCTTGAGCCGGTCTTGAAAGTCTCTCCTTTGATATTTTTCAGACACAGCATTTGCAGTTGAACTTATGCAGGATAATTCCCTCGACAGCAGTAGTACGGGTGCGCCGGGCAGCGATGCCGGGACGGGCGCGGACTTCCCGCTCGGCGTCGCCGATTTTCGTTACAGCGATCTCTACCGGCCGGAACGCCTCGGCCAACTGACGGCGGCCTTCTACGCGGGGCTGGGAGAGGAAGACCCGGCACTGCACGCCGCGTTGACGGCATACGTCGCGGCGCGCGGCGCGAACCTGCGCGGGACGCGCGCCGAGTCGGAACTGCTCATCGCCGCCGCGCCGCACCTGTCGCGCTTCGTCGCGCGGTTGTTCGATGTCGAGGCCGAACGCACGGCGCACGCCGAGCGCATCAGGGCGCAGGATGTCGTCTTTCAATTCAAGACGTTCATCTCGCGCCGCGCGTCGAAACGCGTCCCGCCGGAGAAGGCTCTCACCTTCGACGCAGATGCCGTGCAAGACACCCTCGAACGTTTGCTCCGCGCCGTCTCCCCCGCCGACACGCTCGGAGCGGACGACGCGGAACTCGCCGTGGCGCGCATGTGCGCGCGGCTGCTCGCCTGGGAAGAGTGGTTGGCGAAGGGTGAAGCAGCCATTGACGAGGCGGGCGCGGCGAAAGGCGTGGGGGGCGGGGCGCGAAGCCTGCGCGAAGAGATCGGAGAGGCGCGCGAGCGGGCGGCGCAGACGGAGGCCGCGGGTGCGCTGAAGGAATTTGAGATCGCCGCCGGTGGAAATGAAGCGCGGGACGAGGAGGCGGCGTTTGTGAAGTCTGCTCTGCGTCTCGTGGAGACGTGGGCGGCGGTGCACAGCACGCAAGCGGCGGCGAAGGCGCGGGTCGGCGGGTGGGTCAGTTTTCGCGTGCCGCACCCTTTGAATTATGAACATCTCGTGCAGATCGAGCGTCACGACGCGGAGTTGCCGGAGCGGATGCGCGGGCTGGATCGGAACTTGCGCCGCCGCGACGGCTTCGGGTTGACGGACACGCGAGCCACGCGGCGCGAGGTGTTGGACGAAGTTCACTACTGTCTCTATTGCCACGAGCGCGACAAGGATTCCTGCTCGAAAGGTTTGCACGAACGCGACGGCTCTTTGAAGCGCAACCCGCTCGGCATCGCGCTCGAAGGCTGCCCGCTCGACGAGAAGATTTCCGAGATGCACGTCCTGCAACGCGACGGCGACTCTCTGGCTGCGCTCGCCATCGTGATGATCGACAACCCGATGTGCCCGGGCACGGGTCATCGCATCTGCAACGACTGCATGAAGTCGTGCATCTTCCAGAAGCAGGAGCCGGTCAACATCCCGCAGGCCGAGACGGGCGTGCTGACGGACGTGCTCGCGCTGCCCTACGGCTTTGAAATCTACGCGCTGCTCACGCGCTGGAACCCGCTCAACGCCAAACGCCCGCACGCGCTCCCCTACAACGGGCGCAACGTCCTCGTCGTCGGCCTCGGCCCCGCCGGTTACACGCTCGCGCATTATCTCTTGAACGAAGGCTTCGGCGTCGTCGGCATCGACGGCTTGAAGATCGAACCGCTGAACGCCGCGCTCACGGGCGACGGCGGAAGGCGTGTGCCGCTTGCGGTGGCCGACGTGCGCGAGATCGAGTCGCCGCTGGACGCGCGCGTGCTCGCGGGCTTCGGCGGCGTCTCCGAGTACGGCATCACGGTGCGCTGGGACAAGAATTTTCTGACGATGATTCACCTCGCGCTCGCGCGCCGCGCGAACTTCCGCTTCTACGGCGGCGTGCGCTTCGGCGGAACGCTCGACATCGAAGACGCGTGGCGTCTGGGCTTCGATCACATCGCGATTGCGACGGGCGCGGGTCGCCCGACCATCGTCGAGATGCGCAACAACCTGATGCGCGGTATCCGCAAGGCGTCGGATTTCCTGATGGCTCTGCAACTCACGGGCGCGTTCAAAGGCGATTCGCTCGCCAACCTGCAAGTGCGCCTCCCGGCGGTCGTCATCGGCGGCGGGCTGACGGCGATAGACACGGCGACTGAGTTGTTCGCCTATTACCCCGTGCAGGTCGAGAAGATTCTCGCGCGGCACGAAGCGTTGACCGGAGAGTTTGGCGAAGAGGAAATTTTCGCGCGGTTCGACGCGGAGGAGCGCGGCGTCTACGAGGAATTTCTCACGCACGGGCGCGCGGTGCGGGCGGAGCGCGAGCGCGCGGCCGACGCGGGAGAGTCGCCGGACTTCGTGCCGCTCGTGCGCGCGTGGGGCGGCGTGTCGATAGTCTATCGCAAACGCTTGCAGGATTCGCCCGCTTACCGGCTCAACCACGAAGAGGTCGTCAAGTCGCTCGAAGAGGGCATCAGTTATGTCGAGAACATGAGTCCGGTCGAAGCCGTCGCGGACGAACACGACGCGGTGGCGGCCATCGTCTTCGAGCGCATGCGGCAGGACGCGGACACGCGCAAGTGGAAAGCTTCGGGCGAATTCGTCAGACTCGCGGCGCGCACGGTCTGCGTGGCGGCGGGGACAAGCCCGAACACGATCTACGAGCGCGAGCAGCCCGGCACGTTCAAACTCGACGAGTGGGGCGAGTTCTTCGCGCCGCACAAGGTCGAGCGCGGAGACGGCGGCGGCGGCGACGCCGGACGCGGCGGCAGGTTTCGACTCGTCCCGGCGGCGAAGGGCGAGCGCGGGTTTTTCACCTCCTACGAAAACGCCGGACGCCTCATCTCTTACTACGGCGACAACCATCCGGTTTACGCCGGGAACGTCGTCAAGGCGATGGCCTCCGCCAAGTTCGGTTACGAGGAAGTGTGCGCGCTGTTCGCTGATGAGATCGCCGCCGCCGAACGTGAAATCGAGGACGCGCGTGAGGGAGCCGGGGGGCGCGGGCACGAGTCGGCGCGCACGCGCGCGGCGCGGTTCGAGCGTCTCGTCGAGAAGTTGGACGACGAGTTGATCGCGCGCGTGGTGCGGGTCGAGCGACTGACGCCGACGATTGTCGAGACGGTCGTGCGCGCGCCGATGCAGGCGCGAAAGTTTCACCCCGGACAATTCTACCGCCTGCAAAATTACGAGACGGACGCGCGCCCGGTAGGCGGTACGAAGCTGACGATGGAGGGCTTGGCCTTGACGGGCGCGTGGGTTGACAAGGAGCAGGGATTGCTCAGCCTCATCGTGCTTGAGATGGGCGCGTCGTCGCGCCAGTGCGCGCTTTTGCAACCCGGTCAACAGGTCGTCGTGATGGGGCCGACGGGCACGCCCACGGAGATACCGTCGGGCGAGACGGTGCTGCTCGCGGGCGGCGGGCTCGGCAACGCCGTGCTGTTCTCGATAGCGCGCGCGCTCAGAGAAAACAACTGCCGCGTCGTCTATTTCGCGGGCTACAAAAAAGGCGAAGACCTCTTCAAGCGCGAGGAGATCGAAGCGGCCACCGATCAAATCATCTGGGCGACGGATACGGGCGCTGCAATAGAACCGAGTCGCGCGCAGGACAGGCACTACCGCGGCAACATCGTGCAGGCGATGAAGGCTTACGCCGAAGGCGAACTGGGCGAGGCGGTCTTCTCCTTAGGCGACATCAAACGCCTCATCGCCATCGGCTCGGATCGCATGATGGCGGCGGTGAAGGCGGCGCGCCACGGCGTGCTCGCCCCGCACTTCGACCCGGCGCACGTCGGCGTCGGCTCGATCAACAGCCCGATGCAGTGCATGATGAAAGAGGTTTGCGCGCAGTGCTTGCAGCGGCACGTCGATCCGCGGACGGGCGCGGAGTCGTTCGTCTTCTCCTGCTTCAATCAGGATCAACTCCTCGATCAAGTTGACTTCAAAAACCTCAACGACCGCCTGCGCGCCAACACCGTGCAGGAGAAGCTGGCGAATCTGTGGCTGGACAAGTTGTTGCAAGAGGCCGGCGCGCAACCGTGACGACCCTGTCTCTCACCTCCGCTCACGCGCCGCACATCGAACGGCTCAATCAGATCAAATTCGGATTGACGAGTTTGCGTTGGCCGGAGTCGTCGGAAGCCTCGTCGTCGTCCGCGGGCGGGATGCTTTCGGCGCCGGGCGTGCGCGGGCGCGTCTCTCCGAGGTTGGTGTCGGGATTCTGAAACATCTCCTGCTGATCTTGGTTGAAGGTTTCGGCCTGTTCGTCTTCGTGCATGTCCCTCTCTCCCGTGTGATCCGTTTCGACAATTTGAAAAACTCATTCGCGTTTCGCCTGCGCGCGGGCGGCGACGAGGCGGCGGTAGGCTTCGTCGCGGTTGAGACCGAGTTCGCGCGCGGCGCGTTTGAGGGCGGCGCGCGGGTCGAGCCCTTCGCTTTCAAACGCGGCGACGAGCGCGGCGATGTCCGGTGTCGGTTGCTCGCCCGCCTCGGCCACGGCGATGCGGCGCCGGTCTATGACGAGCACCATCTCGCCGCGCGCGGGCGTCTGGCCGGAGAAGCGCGCGACGAGATCGGTGAGACGCCCGCGCGCGATCTCTTCATGGAGTTTCGTGAGTTCGCGCGCGACCGCCGCTTCGCGTTCGCCGAGGATTTCGCGCGCGTCCGAGAGCGCGTCGGCGATGCGGTGCGGCGCTTCGTAGAAGACGAGCGTGGCGTTGAGGTCGCCCAGCGCGGCGAGCCGCAGGCGGCGCGCGTGTTGGCGCGGGGGGAGAAAACCGGCGAAGTAAAACTCGTCGGTCGGGAGACCCGAAGCGACGAGCGCGGAGACGAAAGCCGTCGCGCCGGGGACGGGGACGACGTTGAGGCCGCGCTCGACGCACGCGCGCACGAGGCGGAAGCCGGGGTCGTTGATGCCGGGCGTGCCCGCATCGGAGACGACGGCGACGCTCGCGCCCGCGGCGATGCGTGCGGCGAGTTCGGCGGCGCGCTCGCGTTCGTTGTGCTCGTGGTAGCTGAGGGTTTTGGTCGTGATGCCGAAATGATTAAGGAGCGTGCGGGTGTGGCGCGTGTCTTCGCAAGCGATCACGTCAACTTCGCGGAGCACGCGCAGGGCGCGCCCGGTGATGTCTTCGAGATTGCCGATGGGCGTGGCGACGAGGTAGAGCGTGCCCGCCGCCACGGCGGTGATGGCGCGTTCTGACATGCGCCGTATTGTAAGACAAAAGATAAAAGCGGAGACGTAAAAGTGAAGGCCGGTCTGACATAGCACGTCAGACCGGCCTTCACTTTATACCCTGACCCCTTGCTCGCTTAAGTCGTCTTTAGCAACTTACGGGCGGCGACCGTTGATGATGTTGGGCAGTTGACGCCACCAGTTGTCGTCGCGGTCGCGGTCGCGGTCGCGACCACGATTGCGGTTGTTGCGCGGGTCGTAGCCGCCGTTGCTGCCGCGATAGTAGCCGTCGTCGTAGCCGTCATAACGCATGCCATAGGCGTTGGCGATGGTGCGCAAGTCCTGTTTGATCTGACGCCAGTCGGCGTAGGTGCGCGAATCGACGCGCAGGCGCGAGAGCATGCGCTCGGTGTTGTTGGCGGCCTGCATGAGGTACTGCGCCTCTTGATAGCCGCGGTTGCGGTCGTTGCCGTTATCGCCGACGCGACTGCGGAAGCGGTCGGCCGCCTGCCGGAACTCTTTCACTTCGTTGTTGATGCGATCCTCGCGGCGCGTGCCGTTGACGCGGCTGTTGTCGAGCAGGCGATCCACGTCGCGCTCAAGACGGCGCGCGTTATCTTTCACGCGCTCGGCCACGTCGCGCAGGTAGCGCGTATCGTTGTTGCGCCCGTAGCGGTCGTTGCGGTAGTCGTCGTTGTTGCGACGGTCGCGGCGATAGTCGCGGTCGCGATCCCACTGCGCGGAGGCGATGGTGGGCAGGCAGAAGGCGAAGAGGATGGCGGAGATGACGGTTAAAACGGTCGTGCGTCGGTTAATCATGTGCGAACTCCTTAAGTTCAAACTTGCGGCGTCGGCGCGCCGTAGTGCCGTTCACAGGGCAAGTGATTGGCGGTGGCGGCGGATTCGATTGGCGACAGCCACGTTCGCCTGTTCATCGCGAAAGATGACGGCGAGATGCCGGACAACATGGCAAGCGCCATGCCAGCGCGGGCGCGGCGGCGGCGAGCGACGGTTAAGTTGATGTAACTTGATGATTTAGGCGGGGGCGGGAATTTAGACTGCGCGGGCGCGCTTCGTATTGTTCCAAAACGTGCAGGCCGCGACGCATATCGTTTGCGGCCTCGCCGTCCGGGTTCAACTCAGCAACTTCGCGACGTGTTGGGCAACGCGCGCCTCTTCGAGCGTGGGGCGCACGCCCGCCGCGTCGAGCACCATCCAGCGCGGGGCGTCGCCCGTTTTCTGCATGAGCAGGAGTTCGTCGTTGGCGGGAGGGTTGCCGAAGTGTGTGATGCGGGCGGCGGCCAGCCCGCCGCCACGCACGATGCCGTCGCGTGGGGTGCGCGGCCAACCGGCCTCGACGGTCAAGACGCGCACGCCCAACGTGAGCGACAGGCGGCGTCCGACCATCGTGGACGCGCCGACGCGAAAACGGTGCGCGTCCGTGTTCGTGAGCCGGATACCTGCGCCCGCGCGGTTGGCTTCGCCCGCGTGCGCGGTAAAGGTGGCGAGCAGCCATTCGATGCCGGTGTTGCGCGCCATGTCGTTCAAGGCACGCAAGGCGAGGTAGTCGGCCACGTCGCCGCGCCCGCCCGCCCGCGCGCTCTGTTCGGCCTCGGCCAGCCGTCGCGCCCATTCCGCTTCAAGTTCGCTCAACGTTGAAATCGCTCCAAATGGTTCGTCGCCTGCCGTCGTCCGACCTTCGTCCGACTTGTGCCGTGATGTTATCATGCCCGCACGCTCGTCGTTCAATTTACGTCACAGACCAGAGACTCCCGACTCGTCTGCACATTCGCAAAAGAGGCTTTCGATGACACATCAATGCGCCCGCGTCGCCGCCGTACGCCCCGGTGTGAGTTTAATTCTTTCGACTCTCCTCGTTCTTCTCTCGCTCGCCGGAAGCGTGCCCGCGCAGCAGCAGCAGCAGCGGCGGCAGCAGCCCGCGCGCGGCGCGAGTCGCACGAGCGCGACGCCCGCCGGATCAGCCGCAGCGCAGACTGCCGCGCGTCAAGTTCAGACGCCGCCGCCGCCGCAGGCGCGGCCGCGACTCGTGCTCGTCATCGTCGTCGATCAATTCCGCGCCGACTACCTCGAACGCTTCGGCGATCTCTTCGCGCCGGGCGGCGGCCTGCGTCGCCTCGCGCGCGACGGCGCGCAGTGGACGAACGCCAACTACGATCACATGCCGACTTACACCGCGCCCGGCCACGCCACCATCATGACCGGCGCGTGGCCTTCCGAGACGGGCATCATCGCCAACGATTGGTACGACCGCGAGGTGGGGCGCATCGTGTCGAACGCGTCCGACCCGGAAGACCGCCCCGACCGTGCGCGCTGGCAACTCTTCGGCGGCGGCGCGGGCGAGAGGGCTTCCAGCCCGCGCCGCCTGATCGCCTCGACGCTCGGCGACGAACTCCGGCTCGTCAACAATCGCTCGAAAGTGATCGGCATCTCCTCGAAAGATCGCGGCGCGCTCCTGCCCGCCGGTCGCCACGCCAACGCGGCCTACTGGTTCAGCCCGTTTACGGGCAACATGGTCTCGACCAACTACTACTTCAACGAACTGCCCGCGTGGGTCGGGCGCCTCAACGCGGCGCGCCCGGCGGATAAATATTGCGGCATGGAGTGGACGCGCCTACTCAGGGACACGGGCGAGTATGAACGACGCGCCGGGGCGGACGCGCCCCCCTGGGAAAACATCGGGACAGCCCCCGACACAAATACTTTCCCGCACAAGATCGCGGGCAGCCCGGCCGCCGCGAGCCGCGAGTGTTGGGGCGCTCTCGACTATTCGCCCTTCTCGAACGACCTGCTCGTCGCGTTCACGCAGGCGGCAATCGAGAATGAGAATCTGGGGCGCGACGCCGACACGGACGTGCTCACCATCAGTTTCTCCGCGAACGATTACGTCGGGCATCGCTTCGGGCCGTACAGTCAGGAGGCGATGGACATCACGCTGCGCACCGACGGGCAGATCGGCGCGCTGCTCGATTTCGTCAACGCGAAAGTCGGCTTGCAGCACACGCTCGTCGCCTTCACGGCCGACCACGGCGTCGCGCCCATCCCCGAACACGCTTCGGCGATGGGGCTCACGGGCGGGCGCATCAGCAACACGGACATCATGAACGCCGCGCGCAACGCCGTCCGCGCGCGCTTCGGCCGCAAGGGCGAAGACAAGGATTCGACCGCCGACTACATTTCGGAGACGCTCTATAACGCCAACCTCTTCTTCAACACCGTCGCCCTCAAACGCGACGGCATCAACCGCGAAGAGATCGAGCGGGTCGTGGCCGAAGCCGTCCTGACCGTGCCGGGCATCAACCGCGCTTTCACGCGCACGCAACTTGAGACGGGCAGCATCTCCGCCGGAGACGTGACGGGTCGGCGCGTGCTGCACGGCTTCCACCCGCGCCGCAGTGGCGACGTGATCATGGTGCAGGAACCGTTCAAATATTTCGGCGAGGGCGCAAGCCCGATCCCCGCGACGCACGGCTCGCCCTACTCGTACGACACGCATGTCCCGCTCATCATCATGGGGCAAGGCGTCGCCGCGGGTCGTTACGCGCAAGCCGCCACGCCCGCCGACATCGCGCCGACGCTCGCCTCGATTCTACGCGTCCAGTCGCCGAGCAACGCCGTCGGGCGCGTCCTTGTCGAAGGACTGAGCAAGTAAAACTTTACTCAAGACTCTGCATCGGAGATCGACTTAGAAGTTGTTCGCCGAGAGAACTAAACGTTTGTTATGAAGATTAGAAAAACGCGCTCGCACTTTTGCTTACTGCTCTTGTTCGTGTGTCTCTCTGCCGCCACGGGCGCAACCGTCGCGCAGAAGAAGCCTGCGGCCAAAGGCGCACGCGCGGCCGCGCCGCAACCCCCGAAGGCGCGCGCCGCCCGCGGCGAAGAAGCGTTGAAGGCCGAACTCGAAGTGTTGCTCAAGCTGCCGTCGGCCGGGCGCGTCGAGGGCTTGCGGGCTTTTCTCAAAGCGAACCCGCGTACGCCGCTCAGGACGCGCGCGACCGAGCAACTCGTGAGCGCGCACGCCGCGCTCGCCGACGAGCGTTTGCAGGCGCAGGACACGAAGGGCGGCGTCGAACTCTTCAAACAGGCGGTCGCGCTTGCGCCCGCCGAGATGTCCGACAAGTTGTATTACGAAGTCGTCTCGCAGTTGCCCGCGAATTTGTTCCTGCGCGGGCAGGCCGCCGCCGCGCTCGAACTCGCGCGCGCCATCGAAACGAAGGCGGGCGCGGACGCCAAACGCCTGCTCACGCTCGCGGCCTTTTACGTGAGCGTCGAGGAGGCGGACGAGGCCGCGCGCGCGGCGAAGGCGGCGATTGCGCTCGCGCCCGATCTGGCCGCCGCGCATCAAGCCCTCGGCGCGGCGCACCGCCTCGCGCTCCGGCTCGACGAAGCGGCGGCCGAATACGCGCGCTCGCTCGAACTCGACCCGCGCTCCACGCCCGCGCGCCACAGCCTCGCGGACTTGCGCCGCGCGACAGGCAAACCCGAAGAAGCCCTGTCGCTCTACCGCGAGTTGCTCGCGGCGGACGCGAACGACCGCGGGGCGCGCACGGGCGTCGTGCTCGCACTGTTCGACGCGGGCAAGCGCGAAGAGGCGGAACGCGAACTCGAAGCCGCACTCGCGGCCGAGCCACGCAACCTGTTGCTCCTGACCGGGGCGGCCTACTGGTATGCCGCGCACGACGAGAAGACGCGCGCGCTCGAATTGGCGGGTCAGGCCGTGAGACTCGAACCGCGTTTCACCTGGGGGCAGATCGCGCTCGCACGCGCGCTCGTCGCCAACAAGATGCCGCTCGATGCCGAACGCGCTCTGCGCTTCGCGCGCCAGTACGGGCGTTTCCCCACGCTCGATTACGAACTCGCCAACGCGCTCGCCGCCGCCGGTCTTTATCACGAAGCCTTCGACGAACTCGCGCGCAGTTTCACGCTCAAAGGCGGCCAAGTCGAAACGCAACTCGCCGGGAGACGACCGGCGCGCACCGCAAGTTTCATCGAACTGCTCGCGCCCGAACGCCGCGCCAGCATCTTTCAAGCGAACGCCGCCGACACGGAGGCGAACGCGCGCATGATCAAAAGCCTGTTCGCGCTGCACCTCGCGCTGGACGCTCCGGCGGCGGCGGCGGGTGATGGAGGCGCGGCGAATCAACCGGACGCTTCCGCCGCCGTCGCCGCCGCAAACGATTTCACGTCGAACGCGGACGAGATGCGCGCCTTCCGCCAACTCTACGCGGCGAGTCGGCTGTTGCGTCGCGGCGTCGCGCTCGAAACCGTGCTTGAGTTGACGGCCGCGGCGCGCGCCAACGTCGAGGCCGCGATTGACGCCCCGGCCGCCACCACGGCGACGACCGCCGACGAGTTGCGAGACGTGCGCGCGGCCGCCATCGCGCAGGGCAGCACGCCCGACATCCCGACGCTGCCGCGCAACGCCATCTCGAACATCCTGCGCGGCCGCATCGAAGAGTTCACCGGGATGGCCTTGCTCGGTCAGGGCAAAACGGCCGAAGCCGTGGTCGCGCTCCGGCGCGCCGTGAGCGTGCTGCCGGAGCGGAGTCTCTACTGGCGCACGGCGCAGTGGCGGCTCGGCACCGCGCTCGCGAGCAGCGGGCAGGAGCGCGACGCGCTCGCCACCTACATCAAAAGCTACAACCGCGACGCGCCCGACGCCGCGCGCCGCGCCGTCATCGAATCTCTCTACACGAAAGTCAACGGTTCGCCCGACGGGCTCGAAGCGCAAATCGGCCCCGCGCCCGCGCGCCTCGCCACGCCCGAAGCCGTGAGCGCGAACCCGGCCGCCACGCCCGCGCCAATCGAGACGCCCGCACCCGCCACGCCCGCGCCAGCCGCCGCCGCCACGCCCGATGCCACCGCGACGCCTGCCGTCAACGCGACGCCCGAACCTTCCCCGTCTCCGTCGAGCGCTACGGACGTTCCCGTCGCAACGCCCACGCCCGAACAGTCTGCGCCCGCGACGCCCGTCGCAACTCCGTCGCCCGTCGCTTCACCCGAATCCACCGCGACGCCTGCCGCCGCCGCCGCGACCGCCGAGCCTACGCCGACGACCCCCGCACAAACTAAATCGACCGCCGAAACGACTGCCGCCGACGGCGCGCGCGGCGACGCGAAGAGAACGAAGGCGAAGCAAAGCGCATGCGCGCTCGTTCTGGGCACAAGCGCGTTGGAGTTGAACAACAACGGCGGCTCGGCCAGCGTCGTCGTGACGCTCGAAGGCGGCAGCAACCTCGCGGGCATCAACGCCACCACCGCCAACTGGTCGGACATCATCATCCTGCGTGAACCGCAAGCTGACTCCGACACCAACTCGGTCAAATTTACCGTCACCTCGATCAGCAAAACCACCGGCAACTTCAACGTCGCCTTCAAGTCGCCCTGCGGCACGCAGGAGTTGGCCGTGACGGTGAAATAAAAATGGGGCAAGGGGAAAAGGGTAAGGGGGAAAGGAGAAGGCGAATAGGAAGCTACGACGAGTGCTTCCCGTTAGCGTCTCTTCCTTTCCCCTTTTCCCTTTTCCCCTGACCCGCTTCTCAGATGTGCGCCGCGAGACGCGCGGCGATGGCCTGCTTGGGTTGCGCGCCGACGATGCGTTCGACGAGTTGGCCGTGTTTGAAGATGAGCAGGGTGGGGATGCTGCGGACGCCGAACTGCGCCGAGGTCTGCGGGTTTTCGTCAACGTTCAATTTGGCGATGCGGTAGCGGCCTTGCGACTCGGCGGCGAGTTCGTTGAGGGCGGGCGCGATCATGCGGCACGGCCCGCACCATTCAGCCCAGCAGTCGAGCAGCACGGGCTGGCCGCCGCCGCCGAGCACGTCGCGCGCGAAACTCGCGTCCGTCACGGTGATCGGCTTGTCGCCCGCGCTCGCGGCTTGTGCGCCCTCGTCCGCCGTCAACTTCCCGCCGCACCGCCCGCACACCGCTTGCAAACTCTTCTGCGCCGCCTCTTCGTTCACGCGATTCTTCGCGCCGCAATTCTCACACGTCACGACCGCCATAAGCTTTCGACGCCTCCTTACTCGCTTTAACTTGTACGAGAAAATTATAGCGAGCGCGGCGAGAAAGCAAAACGCGGCGCGGAAACTTTACCGGGGTTCGCCGCGCTCCGGTTTATCGTTTTTGATGAGGCTGCGTTTGCGAGGCTTGGCAGGTGTTCTCGCGGCGAGCAGGCTCTTGTTTCTGTTTTTGAGACGCCAGTTGAGCGATTCGTGATGTTTGAAGCCGAGCAGCCGCGCCGCGTTCGACACTTTCCCCTGCGCGTCGCGCAGCGCCTTCTCGATCAGACGTTCCTCGAAACGCTGCACCTCTTCCCGAAGCGAGAAGTTCGCCCACGGGTCTGCGAAGTCGGCCTTACCCGTCAGGCGCAGCGCCACCGTCTCCACGGCCCCGGCCTCGATGGTGCTGCCGTCGCCCGCCGCCATCGTCGTCCGCTCGATGAGCGAACGCAACTCACGCGCGTTGCCTTGCAGCGGCAGGCGGCACATCGCCTCAATCGCTTCGGAGGTGAAGCGCACGCGCTTGCCTTGCCGCATCATCGCCTCGCGGATAAAGTGCCCGGCGATTGCCGGAATGTCTTCCACGCGCGCGCGCAGCGGCGGCAGGTCCAGATGAAAATTTTGTAGACGGTGGAGCAGGTCGCGGCGGAAACGCCCCCCGGCGATTTCGTCTTCGACGACACGATTCGTCGCCGCCATCACGCGCACGTCAACGCGCGGCGGCGCGCCCACCGTATGAATCTCGCCGTGTTCGATGAAGCGCAACAGCTTGCCCTGATTCGCCGCGCTCAACCCGCCGATCTCGTCCAGAAAGATCGTCCCGCCCACTGCGCGCCGCGCCGCGCCCGGATAATCTTCCGACGCGCCCGCGAAACTGCCTTTCATGTGACCGAACAATTGCGACTCGATCAGCGTGTCAGACAGCGTCGCGCAGTTGACGGCGACGAACTGACCGGGGCGGCCGCTCCATTCGTGCATCAGGCGTGCCAGCAACTCCTTGCCCGTCCCCGTCTCACCCGTCAACAACACCGCCCCCGGCGCGCGCGAGACGAAATGCGCGTGTCTGAGTAACGCCGCCGTCTGCTCAGAGCCGTAAGCGAACCCGGAGGTGTCGAACTCGATATTGTGCGTCCGCTCGGCCGCAATCACCCGCCGCGCACACGCCCGCAGCCGCTTCAAGATGCTCGGCTGCTGCGTGCCCTCCAACAAGTAATCGGCCAGTTCATAAATCGCACGCAAGTCGGCAATCGTCAGGTGCCCGCCCAACTCCTCAAGCATCGTCAATTCCGCCGTCCCGGCCTCTTCGAGCGCGCCCGCCTGCTCCGCCACTTCAAACGCACGCTGCAACACACGACGCGCCTCTGCCTGCCTGCCCCTCCGCGCCAGAGTCGTCCCCCAGGTGGTTAACGCTTCGGCGAAGAGTCTCTGCTGCCCGCTGTTTTCTAAAGCTTGTACGGCTTCGCGCGCCGCCGCTTCGGCCTCTCTGTTCTTTTGTTGCTCGATAAAGACGCGCGCCCGCGTGTCGTCTACCTGCGCGACGCCATCTCTGTCTTTGAGGCTGGTGAATAGACGGCGTGCGCGATCAAGGTGCTGGTGAGCTTCGGTGAACCTGCCCGCTTTGAGGTGTAAGAGACCGATGTTGTTTTCGCCGCACGCGTAATAGCGCGTATGACCTGCGCGCTCGAAGTGAAAACTCGCGGCGGCGTGCTCGATGAGCGCGCGGTCGGCGTAATCCGCGCGATTCTCTCCTTTGCCAAGCCTCTCCAGCACGATTGCAAAGTGCGCGTGGAATTGTCCTTTTCTTGCGTCGTTGGTGCTTGCTTCGATCAAAGGCGCAGCTTGGAGCAGAAGTTGGAGCGCATCGTTGAATCTGGTGGCCGAGGCTTCGACCATCGAACTCCGCAGCAAGGTTACGATCTTCTGTTCCCGCTCGCGCTCGCTATTACCCAACTGCGACAGAGCCAAATGGAGTATCGAACGCGCCTCGTCGTAAGCCCCCTCGCGCGCATAGCAATGCGCAAGCTCCGTCTGCGACTCAACAACTTTTTCCGTCCGTCCTAGAGCTTCAAACAGTCTGATGCTTTCGCTGATCAGATTTTTCGCGGATTCATAATCGCCGTCAGGATGTTTTGTGCCGCCGGTAAATACTAATAAAGCTCCCGCGCGGAGCAGTACTTCGGCCGCCTCAAAGTGATCCAACCCTTCGATTTCAGGACGCTCTTCGACTGACGGCCACAACTCCCTCATCACGTCAATCGCAGCTTCGTAATTGCCGGATTCTTCAAGCTCCTTAGAGAATTGACAGATATGGATCGCCCGCCCGACGAACCCCGAAACCGGAGCGTCGATACGATCAACCATTTTTTTTGTAATCATATGATAAATCTATATTTACCTATTCTTGCTAATAAACTTGCAAGGCGTTTGGCGTTTCCCTATGATTCTCTCTGGAAAGTTTTTTTGGCTGAAGTTGAAGTGGTCAGGACTCACCTTTAATCGCACCTTAATTTTCAGGAGAAACCGTGAAACACCTTAAACGGCTATTTGCCCTGCTTATTTTAGTTTTTGTTCTTGCCAACGGCGCATCGGCGGGTCAGGGCGTTATATATCCTTGGATCACTCCGCCTCCGCCTTCGACATACGGAGGAGCCGCACGTTCCGGTTCGACTGACCCCGGTGAAGAATTGAAAAGTGAAGATGCGACGGTTGATTTAGTGACGGAGATAACACTTAGTCTTGTACGGAATTTACTCGCACTGCTCTAAGTAATCCCTTTGTTTTCAGTCGCCCCTGCATCGCTGTTGTGGTTAATCTCCGGTGGCGCGGCCTGCGTGTGGCCGTGAGGCTTGACCTGCGGGGGCGGTAGACGGCCGGGAGAGGAAATATCCACGGCACTCCGAAGATTAACTGTTAGAACTTGGTAAATGCAATTGTTTTATTCGTTTGGGAAGAGTAAAAAGTTTCGGCGCGAGGATATTGGTCGCCGCATCGGCTTTCGTAGTAAGATGCGGTTCGAAAGGGTTCCTCTCGTACATCCGACATAAGTAAAGGAAAGTTGCATACGATGCTTTTACGTCGCACGTCTCTGTTGTCGTTCGTGTGGGTTCTGGTTTTGGCCGCCGCGCAAGGGGCACACGCGCAACAGAGGAACAATCGCGCGCCCGCGCCGGGCGCTGCCCCGGAAATCTCTTACACCGTCTCGATGCCCGCACCGCACACGCACCTGTTGCAGGTCGAGATGCGCGTCGCGGGCGGCGGGGCGGCGAATCTTCCTGCGCAAGTTGATCTGGTGATGCCCGTGTGGACGCCGGGCTCGTATCTCGTGCGCGAGTACGCGCGGCACGTGCAGGATTTCGCGGCGACGGAAGCGGGCGGCAGTGCGAGGCCGCTCGCGTGGCGCAAAATTAATAAGAACACTTGGCGCGTGGAGACAAACGGCGCGGTGCGTGAGGTGCGTGCGACGTACAGCGTCTATGCGAATGAAATAACGGTACGGACGAACGAGTTGCACGACCGGCACGCCTTCTGGAACAACGCCGCGCTGTTAATGTACGTGGACGGGCAACTCGCCGCGCCCTCGACCGTGCGCGTCGTGCCGTTCGGCGATTGGAAGGTCGCGACGGGGCTGCCTGCGGTCTCAGGGCAGCGCAACACGTTTCGCGCCGAGAACTTCGACGTGCTTTACGACTCGCCGTTTCTCGCCAGCGACTTCAAGACCATCTCGTTCGAGGTGCGCGGCGTTCCGCACCGCATCGTGATTGACGGCGAAGGCAACTACGACCCGGAGCGCATGCGGCGCGAGGTGCAGAAGATCGTGGAGACCTCGGTGGCGTTGATGGGCGACGTGCCGTATCGCGATTACACTTTCATGCTTCTGAACCACCCGTCGGCGGGCGGCGGCCTCGAACACCTGAACTCGACCGTGATCATCTGGCGTCGCTACGCGTTTCGCCCCGAAGCCTCTTGGGATGATTTTCTCTCGCTCGTCGCGCACGAGTATTACCACCTCTGGAACGTCAAGCGCATCCGTCCCGACGCGCTCGGCCCCTTCGATTACACGGGCGAGAATTACACGCGCCTGCTGTGGGTCGCCGAAGGCGTCACGAGTTACTACGAAAACATCCTGTCGCGCCGCGCTGGGGTCATCGGCGACAAGGAATACCTGACGACGATTGCCAACGCGATTCGCGGTTTGCAGAACACGCCGGGTCGCCTCGAACAGAGCCTCGAAGAGGCCAGCTTCGACGCGTGGATCAAGTACTACCGCCCGGACGAGAACTCGCTCAACTCGGCCATCTCTTATTACGATAAGGGAGCCATCGTCGGTCTCCTGCTCGACCTCGAAATCCGCCGCCGCACGGCGGGCGCGCGGTCGCTCGACGACGTGATGCGTCATCTCTATAACGAGTTTGCGAAGAAGAATCGCAACTACACGCCCGAGGATTTTCAACGCGCGGCGGAACAGGCGGCGGGCGCAGGGCTCGATGATTTCTTCCGGCGTTACGTGCGCGGCCGCGAAGAACTCGATTACAACGCGGCCTTCAACGCCGTCGGCCTGCAATTGCAGACCATCGCCGCCTCGACGGGCGACGCGTCGAAGCCCGCCGCGCCGAAAGCCTACTTCGGCGCGAACCTGCGGCAGGACGGCGACCGCCTCATCGTGTCGAGCGTCCCGGCGGGCACGCCCGCTTACAATCAGGGGATCACTTTCAACGATCAGATCGTCGCGCTCGACGGCCAGCGCGTGAACGCCACCACGTTCAACGCGCGGCTCGAAGAGAGGAAGCCGGGCGACGAAGTGCGGCTCACCGTCTTTCGTCTCGACGAACTACGCAACGTCACGATCAAACTCGGCGGTCGCGCCGAAGAGAACTACCGCATCGTGCCGCTCGCGCAGCAGACGCCCGAACAGAAGCGTCTCTACGACGGCTGGCTCTACACGCTCGCGCAAAAGAGCGGCGCGGGCATGTGATCGAATCGATGAAGCGGGACGGATGAATTACTGATGCGCTGATGAATTTCGACGGTCAGGTAGCCATCGTGACGGGCGCGGCTTCGGGCATCGGGCGCGCGTGCGCCCTTGAGTTGGCGCGCGGCGGGGCGAGCGTGGTGGTCGTCGATCTGGCGGGCGAGGATTTGATGACGGAGGCCGCGCGCCTTGTTCGGGATGCGGGCGCGCGCGTCGCTAGTTTTCACGCGAATGTGGCCGACTACGGCAAGGCCGAACGCATCGTCGCGGAGACGCGCGTGCGCCTCGGCGGCGTCAATATCCTCGTCAACGCGGCGGGGACGACCGAGGACGCGCCCCTCTGGAAGATGACCGAGACGCAGTGGGAGCGCGTGCTGAACGTCAATCTCAAGGGGACGTTCAACTACATCCGCGCCGTCGCGCCCGCGTTTCGCGCGCAGGGGGCGGGGAAGATCGTCAACGTGGCTTCCATCGAAGCCCTGCGCGGTCGGTTCGGCATCAGCAACTACGCGGCCTCGAAGGCCGGGGTCATCGCGCTCACGCGCGCGGCGGCGGCCGATCTGGGGCGCGACGGGATTAACGTCAACGCCGTCGCGCCCGGCTTTATCCGCACGCCGATGATCGAACGACTGCCGGCGGAAGTGGTCGATGAGGCCGCGCGCGAGACGGTCTTCGGGCGCATCGGCGAACCGGAAGAGGTCGCTTCCGTCGTCGCCTTCCTCTGCTCCGAGGCCGCGCGCCACATCACCGGCGAAGTGATCCGGGTTGATGGCGGGCAAATGCTTTAGTAAGCGGCAGGCAGTAAGCAGTAAGCACTAAAAACTGTTTTCCGACTGCTCACCGCTCACCGCTTATTGTTATGAACAGCTACCGGCACATACGTTTTACCGTCGAAGACCGCGTCGGGCGGATCAGTCTGGCGCGTGCGCCGCTGAACGTTCTGAACATCGCGATGATGCGCGAGGTGGGGCGCGCGCTCGAAGAGTGTGCGGACGCGCGGGAGATGGCGGCAATCGTGTTTGAGGCCGTGCCGGGCGCGCGCGCGTTCAGCGCGGGCGTGGCGATTGAGGAGCACGTGGCGGAGACCATCTACCAGATGCTCGAATCGTTTCATAACATCTTCCGCGCGCTCGAAGCGATGGCGAAGCCGGTTGTGGCGTTGGTGGACGGCGCGGCTCTCGGCGGCGGGTGCGAGTTGGTGGCGGCGTGCGATATTGTCATCGCGACAGAGCGCGCGCGTTTCGGCCAGCCGGAGATCAAGTTGGGCGTGTTCCCTCCGGTGGCCGCGATCATGTTGCCGCGCGTCATCGGCGAGCGGCGCGCGCGCGAACTTATTCTGACCGGCGAGTTGATCGACGCGCCCGAAGCCCTGCGGCTCGGACTCGTCAACTACGTCGTCGCGCCCGACGAACTCGAAGCGAAGGGGCAGGAGATACTCGCCCGGTTGCGCGATCTGTCCGCGCCCGTTTTGGAGTTTGCGCGACGCGCGCTCGACACGTCGCGCGAGGAACGTCTGGAACAAGTGCTGACGCGCGTGGAGAATCTCTACCTGAACGAGTTGATGAAGACGGAGGACGCGGCCGAGGGCGTCAACGCGTTCATGGAAAAGCGCAAACCCGTCTGGCGCAATCGCTGACCTGACATAACTCGATGCCACAACGGACACCCGGCAACGTTAAGAAAAACAGACGGCGTCGGCCGGGCGCGCGGCTGTCGTGCTTCGCGCTCGCCTGTGCGTTGGCATTAGCGTCGGTCGCGCCGGTCGCGCCGGCGCAGATGCCGGATGCTCGTCGCGCAGCGGAAGCAGCGGCGGAGCGCGCGGCGGCGGGACGCGATATTGACGAACTCGTGCGGCGCGCGATGGGCGTCGCGTGTGCGGAGCGGGAGCTGGACCCGCAGGGCAGCGCGCCGATTGACGAGATGCAGGCGCGGCCGTCGCTGCCTCTGCGCCACGCGGAAGTCGTGGCGGGAACGCAGCGCGCGGAGCGTCTGCTGCCGGTCGCAAAAATTTTGGCGGCCGAGTCGCTGAGGCGTCTCTTGCGCGAATACCGCGTCAAGGAGTCGTCGGCCGTGCGCGCCGCGTTCGCGCGTCTCTCGCAGGTGAGGTGGATCAAGCCGGACATGGAACTGCGCGACAACGCCTCGGTGCTCTACAAAGAGCCGCGCACGATCCGCTTCGGCACGATCTTCCTCGCGGGCTTGCGCTCGGACGAAGGCATGCTCGGCGTGCTCTCACACGAGTTGACGCACGTGGCCGACGGCGCGGGCGGGAGTTTGCGCGCGCTCTTTCGCGGCGTGGCGCAACGGGCGGGCAGCGCGGCCGGACTGCGAATCACCGCGCGGCGCGGCGAAGAATTGACGTGCGATTTAGTCGGCGCGCTGGCCGTGCGCGCTTACATCGCGCGCACGCCGGGCGTCGAGACGCTGGCGCGGCGCACGGCGCGCGCCCTCGCGCACAACTGCGTCGAACGCGACCACACGGATCGCGCGCACCTCTCGCCGCGCACGACCATGCGCGCCCTGCTCGCGCTCGACCCCGCGCTCGCGCGCGAACTCACGGGCGACCCCGCCGAACCGGGCACATCACGCGACCCCTCAACGCCCGCGACGCGCCGCACGCAACGACGCGCCGCGCACCCCATCGCGCCGCGCACGCCCCGCCGTTGAACGGAGCCACGCATTGACAGAGCCGTGCGCGGCTACCTATCATTTCCCGTTTAAGATGAGCAAAAAAATCGAGCAGGGAAGTTATGGGCGTTTGTCTTCGTCCGCAGTCGCGTGCGGCACGCCCGTGTGGCGTGCGCGCGCGGCGGTTATGTGCGCGCTCTTCGCGGTCGTGTGCGGCACGGCCGGGTGCAGGTCGGTCGGCGAGAAATTAGGGATCAGCGCGGTGCGCCCGCGCGCCCTGCGCGACGTGCCCGCCGCGCGGCTCGCCTTCCGTCTGGAGCCGGACATCAGCGAGGACTTGCTGCCGGAAAACTTGAAGATGGACGCGCCCGAAGAACTGCTCGCGACCGTCAAGACGCAGTTTGAGACTGATCGCAAGGACGAGGCGTTGCTCCGCACGGTCGTCTCGCCGGACGGCCAGCGCGCGCTCGCCCTCTACGATCCGGGCGGCGGCCAGCCCGCCGAAAACACTTTTCGGATAGACCTCTACGGCGCGGACGGCATGTTCGTGCGCAACATCCTGCCGCAGAATTTGGAAGGCATCACATTGGCCGCCGTCGCGTGGTCGCCCGACGCGCAGTGGATCGCGTTCATCGGTCGCGAGCGGCCGAACGCGACGCCCAGCCCGACGCCGCCCGACGACCTACCGGCCGCGCCGCCCGTCTTCGACCCGAACGCGCCGCCCGTGCCTACGCCGTCGGTCGCGCCGCTCATCGCGCCCGTCCCCGTCTTCAAAACCGATCAGATTTACGTCGCCGACCGCAACGGCGACAACCTGCGACCGCTCACCACGCGTGATGGACTCATTTACCTGAACCTCGCGTGGTCGCCCGACAGCCGCGCGCTCGCCGCGCTCGCCTGTCGTCAAGACGAACTCGACGCGCGCATGAACGAGGGCAAGGAGTTCGCCGGTCGCCCGCGCATCATCGAACGGGCGGACGGCAAAGAGCGGCTCCTCGACGATCAAGTGATGGACGCGCCGCCCGTCTGGTCGCCCGACTCGTCGAAGGTCGCAACCGCGTTCGAGACGGACGTGGCGATCTATGATGCCGTCGGCGGCTCGCCGACCGGCGCACGCCTCCCCTTGCGCGACCCCTTGCTCAACGCCTCGGCCACTTACGACACGACGAGGCTGAAACGCGCCGCCCCGGCGGCGGCGGCCGACGGTAAAGCCCAACCGCCGGGCGGTGGGGCCACCGCGCCGGGAGCTTCCGTCGGCGGCGGCACGCCGATCTCGTTCAACCCGGTCATTCGTCTCGAATGGTTGCAGCCGGAGACGCTGCTCGTCCGCACGGGGTTTGTGCGCTACTATCAAAACAGCCCCGACCCGGTGCGCAGCTATCTGCGCTGGCACGTCCTCCACCTCAGCCCGCAAGCCGTCGTGCTCAGTTGAAGAGAGGCGCGGCCGACTTTAATTTAAAGGAGTCAATACCCCCTTGATCTACCAAAGCATCGCGGATATCTACGCCGCCAACGACTCTGTGCGCCGGGAGTTCACCGCGCGCGTCGAAAATTTAAGCGAAGCGCAACAAACTTTTCGCCCCGCCGAAGGCGCGTGGTCAATCGCGGAGATCGTAGACCACCTTTCGATCACCGAGCAGAACATGGTGCAACTGATCGGCATCCTGCTCAAGAAGAGCGAGGGCGCAGCCGAGGCCGGGATTAACCCGGGCGACGGCGGCGGTGCTGCTGCTGCTGCTGCTGCTGCTGCTGGCGGCGACGCGCGAACCGGCGCGCCCGCGCCGGCCTTCCAACCTTTCTCCCTCGACAACTTTCTCGAACAGGTGAGGGACGTAAAATTGACCGCGCCCGAACGGGTGCGGCCGGGCGGCAACGTCACGCTCGCCGATGCGCTCACGAATCTACGGCGCACGCGCGCCGCCATTGACGCCATGCGCCCGCGCCTCGAAACCTCCGACCTCAGCGCGGCCACCTACCCGCATCCCGCTTTCGGCGAGTTCAACTCCGTCCAGTGGCTCGCCTTCATCGGCCACCACGAAAGCCGCCACCTGCGCCAGATCGAGAATCTCATGGCCGCGCCGGAGTTCGGTAAAAGCGAAGGTGCCGGCTAAAAGGACGCCCGCTTGCGGCCTCCGGCACGCGACCCTATAATCGCCGCCGCGCTTCCTGAGATTTCTGCCCTCTTAGCTCAACGGTTAGAGCAGCGGACTCATAATCCGTTGGTTGTAGGTTCGAATCCTACAGAGGGCATCAACCATCTCGCCTACGGGCGGGCGCGGCGGCAGTCGTAGGCGGCGCGACGCCCTTCGATTTTCTCTCTCGCCCCGTAACTTTTTTCGCCATACGCTTTGACAACGCGCGGCGCGAAACTTATCATCAGGCATTGTTCACGCCCGGTATGGCTAGCGGGCAACCCGTCGGGTTCCTTTGTTCCGTCACCTTCGTTCCTTATCTGCGGCCGGTGAGTTATCACGCGCCCGCATCGTTGATAAAGAAACAACGGCTCTCCGCGCTCGCGCCGCACGCTTGGAAGAAGAGCCGCCTCAACCGTCCTTTGTCTCTCGGATCGTGATCGGGTCGCCCACGATTTGAGCAATCAACAATCAAATCCCATTCTCTATTAGGAGTTCCCATGCCTCACAGACACCTTTATCCCTCGCGCTCGATTCGTGTCCGGGCAGTCGTCTACGTGCTGATCATTTTGGCGGCGGTCGTAAGTCTGACGCCCGCCTTTACGCGCCTCACCGTGCTGGCTCAAGGCGACGGCGGCGGCGTCACAGCGGCCGATACGGGCGACGTGCAACCGCGCGCCGAGTTCGTGCGGCAGATATCGCTGCCCGCCGGCGATGTGGTCTACAACGCGGCCGACCGGATGCTTTACGCGAGCGTGCCGAGCAGCGCGGGCGCGGCGGGCAACAGTATCGTCCCGATCAACCCGACGACGGGCGAGACGGGCACGCCCGTCTTCGTCGGCAGCGAGCCGAGCAAACTGGCGATGTCCGACGACGGGCACACGCTCTACGTCGCGCTCGACGGGGCTTTCTCCGTCCGTCGCTTCGACACGGCGACGCGCACGCCCGGCCAACAATTCTCCGTCGGTCAGAACTCCTTCCACGGGAATTACATCGCGAACGATCTGGCCGTCGCGCCTGGCAATCCGAATCTGGTGGCCGTCGTCAGATACTATATCGGCACGAGTCCGCCCGAGGCAGGCGTCGCCGTCTTCGACAACGGCGTGCAGCGGCCGAAGACCGGCCCCAGCCACATCGAGGGCGCGGACTTTCTAGCCTTCTCCGCCACCGAGTCGAAACTCTACGGCGGCGGCTTCCATTACGGCCTGCGCACGATGAAGATTGACGCCTCCGGCGTGACCGTCGAGGGCAAGACCTCCTTCGACGTGCGCGCCCGCATCAAGTTTGCGAACGGCCTCGTCTACAGTTCCGGCGGTCAGGTGGTCAACCCCGACACGAGCACGCTGCTCGGCACGTTCTCCGGCGTCGCGTCGAACGCCTTCGCCATAGACGTAGCCGCCGGACGCGCCTACTACCTGACGCGCGAAAATTTCGGCGGGGCGCTCATGTTGAAGGCATTCGACCTCACCACGTTTGTGCCCGCCGGTTCGGCGACGATCTCGGGCATCAGCGGCGAACCGACGACGATGGTGCGCTGGGGGACAAACGGCCTCGCCTTCCGCACCGACGCGGGCAGACTCTATCTCCTACAGACTTCTTTGATCCCTTCGTCCGATCCGATCCCGACGCCGACGCCCGTCGTCTCGCCGACGCCCACGCCGACGCCCCCGGTCGTTCCCACCTTCGTCCGCCAGATTCCGCTCCACTCGAACGACCTCATCTACAGCGCGCAGACCCAGCAGCTTTACGCGAGCGTGCCGAGCGTGGCGGGCGCGAACGGTAACAGCGTGACGCGCCTCAACCCTGAGACGGGCGAGATCGGCCCGTCACTCTTCGTCGGGAGCGAACCGACGCGGCTCGCCCTCGCCGACGATGGGCAGACCATGTATGTCGGCTTGAACGGCGCGGCCGCGGTGCGCAAACTCGACGTGTCGGCGCAGACGGCGGGCATCCAGTTCAACCTCGGCAGCAACTTCAACGGCCCGCTCCTGCCCGACGACATCGCCGTGATGCCCGGCCAACCCGGCACGGTCGCCGTCAGTAAACTCGGCAGCAGTTGCTGCGGCAGCAGCGGCGGCGGCGTCACGCTTTACGACGAAGGCGTGCCCCGCGCGCAATCGCTTACCACCAGCGGCCCCGTCGAATTCGCCTCTGCGACCAGACTCTACGCGGGCGTCAACCCCGTGCAGAAAGTCTCCGTTGACCAGAACGGGCTGACGAAACTCAGCGAGTACAGCACATTCAGTTTCGGGCAGACACAGTTTGCGGGCGGCCTCCTGTACCTGTCCGGTGGCATGGTCATCGACCCCGAATCCGGCGTCATCAAAGGACGCTTCTCCGGTCTCGACTCCGAGACCATCATGACGATTGAGCCCACGAAGAACCGCGCCTACTTCCTGACCAACAACTTCAGTTCGGGTTGGAATCTGCGCGCTTACGAACTGAACACGTTCCGGCTGGTCGGGTCTACGCCCGTGCGTGGAATCTCGTCGGGCTTCGGCACGGGGCCGTCGAGCCTGCTGCGCTGGGGCAAAAACGGCCTCGCCTTCCGCACACACGACCGCGTCTACCTGATCCAGACCGCGCTCGTGGACGCGTCAGACCCGATCCCGGCCGCGACGCCGACGCCCGCGCCGCCGCCCGCGCCGACGCCCGTCTATATCCCGACGGTCGTCAACAAAGTTAATCTGCCCGCCAACGATCTCGCCATCGACGCGACGACCGAGACGCTCTACGCCAGCGTGCCGAGCACGGCGGGCGGCACGGCGGGCAACAGCATCACGTCGGTGAACCCGAAGACGGGCGCCATCGGCGCGTCAACTTTCGTCGGCAGCGAACCGGGTAAACTCGCCATCTCCGACGACGGACAAGTTCTGTACGTCAACCTCGAAGGCGCGAAGGCCGTCCGGCGTTTCGACACCGCGACCAGAACACCCGGCGTGCAGTTCGGCGTCGGCGCGGACAAACCGGCGGACATGGAGGTCGTGCCCGGCAGCCCGCAGTCGCTCGTCGTCGCGCGCGGTTCGGCTTCCGGCTTCAACAGCGGCGCGGTGGCCGTCTACGACAACGGCGTGCAACGCCCAAACACGAGCAGCGGCGGTGTGTTCTTCATCGGTTCAATCGAATTCGGCGCGTCGCCCTCGACGCTCTACGGCTACAACAACTCAAGCGGCGCCGAACTCGTCAAGTTCGAGTTGGACGCATCGGGCGTCAAATCCATCAGCACGATGAACAACCTGTTGACCGGCGGCGGGGGCGGCGGGATCGAGTTCGCGGGCGGGAGACTCTACTCCGGCGGCGGGCGCGTCGTTGACCCGGAAGCGAAAACACTGCTCGGCAGGTTCAACAGCGGCGGCACGGCATTTCTCGTTGACCAGACGCTCGGCCGCGCCTTCTACCTCTCCAGCGGTTCGAGCGGCACGGGCACGAGCGTCGTCCTGACCGCCTACGACATCAACACTTTTCTCCCGCTCGGCTCCGTCACGCTCCCCGGCGTGCTCGGCACCCCGACCGGCCTCGTGCGCTGGGGCACGAACGGCCTCGCCTTCACCACGCTCCCGAACATCTTCAACTCGCCCGGCTCGACGAGCCAGATTTATCTCGTCCGGTCGGCGTTGGTTTCAAACGCCGAGGCCATCCCGTCCATGCTCCAGTTCAGCGCGGCCAACTACAACGCGTTCGAGGGCACGGGCGGCAACAACGTCACCGTCACCGTCACGCGCACGGGCGGCGTGACGGGCGCGGTCACGGTCAACTACGCGACCGGCGGCGGCACGGCCACCCCCGGCTCCGACTACACTCCCGCTTCCGGCACGCTCACGTTCGCCGACGGCGAGTTGTCGAAAACTTTCACCGTCGCCATCCTCGACGACAACGTCTACGAGGGCGCAACCCATGAGACCATCGGGCTGACGCTCAGCGGACAGACCGGCGACGTGTCGCTCGGCTCGCAGAAGACCGCCACGCTCACCGTTCAAGACAACGACGGGCGGCCTTCGCTCATTCCCTCCAGCCTCTCCGTGCCTGAAGGCCACTCCGGCACGACGAACGCGCAGTTCAACGTGCGGCTGTCGAACGCGTCGGTCGAAACCATCTCCGTGAACTACACGACGGCCGACAACTCGGCCATCGCCGGTGTGGATTACGTCGCCGCCTCCGGCACGCTCACCTTCCAGCCCGGCGAGTTGCAGAAAACCATCCCGTTGCAGATCAATGGCGACACGGTTGAAGAAACCGACGAGCGGTTTTTTATCAACTTCTCAAATCCCGTCAACGTCAACACCTTTAGCGGGGGCGGCTTCGTCACCATCATCGACGACGAGCGGTCGGTCATCCAGTTTGCCGCGCCGGAGTTCACGGCGAGCGAGGGCGACGGCCGCGCCACCATCACCGTCTCGCGCTTCGGCCCCGTGACCGGATCGGCCGCCGTCGGCTACGCCACCCTCGACGACTCGCGCGCCGTCCGCTGCGACGACAACTTCTCGAGCGGCGGGGCGGCCTTCGCGCGCTGCGACTACGCGACCACTTTCGACACGCTCGTCTTCGCGCCCGGCGAGGCGACGAAGACTTTCACCATCCCGCTCGTCGACGACGGCCACGTCGAGCCGAGAGAGTTCGTCAACGTGCGTCTCCTCGCGACCTCGGGCGCGACGCTCGGCACGCCGTCAAGCGCAGTTCTCACCATCACGGACAACGACACGGCCAACACGCCGAACCCCGTCGATGAGCACGCCTTCTTCGTCCGCCAGCACTATCTGGACTTCCTCTCGCGCGAGCCGGACGCCGACGGGCTGGCCGCCTGGACGCGAGTGCTCGCGGGCTGCGCCAACGCCTTCAACACGGACGCCAACAGCCCCGCGGCGCTGTGCGACCGCCACGTCGTCAGTTCGTCGTTCTTCCGCTCGGCGGAGTTCGAGTTGAAGGGCTATTTCGTCTACCGGTTCTACCGGGTGGCGTTCAACCGCAGGCCGAGCTACGCGGAGTTCGTCACCGACATGCGCCGCGTCACCGGGCAGACGGCCGAAGAGGTCTACGCCAAGCGTCGCGCCTTCAGCGACACGTGGGTGCTGCGCACCGAGTTCCAGAACATGTTCGGCGTGCGACCGAACGCCGAGTTCGTCGATACGCTCCTCGGACGTTACGCGCTAACGGCCGTCAACACGAACGACCCGGCCAACTTCGACGGCGACGCGCTCGTGCGCCTCACCCGCGACGACCTCGTCGCCGCCCTCGACGCCCAACGCCTGACCAGAGCGCAGGTCTTGCGCGCCGTCGTCCAGAGCCGCGAAGTCGATGCGGCCGAGTACAACGGGGCGTTCGTCGCCATGCAGTATTACGGCTACCTGCGGCGCGCTCCCGAACAGTCCGGCTACGACGCGTGGCTGCAAGTCATCACACGCGGGGACGGCTACCGGGTGATGGTCAACGGCTTCATGAACTCGACCGAGTACCGCCTGCGCTTCGGCAAGTAATCGCGGGAAGGAAATCGGCCGCGCCGGAGAACGGGGAGGTTGGGCTTTTGCGCCCGGCCTCTCCGTTTTTTATTGACCGCCGAGTTGACTCAAGTTTAGAGTCCATTGCAAAAATAACTTTCGTCGCGGGAGACAGTTGTTGACTAACAGAAACTCTATCGGCATCGGGATGATCGGTTCGGGGTTCGCGCGCTCGACGCAGATACCGGGCTTTCGGGCTTGCGAGGGCGTGCGGGTCGTGGCGATTGCGAGCGCGCGCCGCGAACGCGCCGCGGCTGTCGCGCGCGAGTTCGAGATTCCGTTCGTCGGAAGTGACTGGCGCGAAGTCGTCGAGCACGCCGACGTTGATCTCGTGAGCATCGTGACGCCGCCCTCGACGCACCTTGAGATGACGCTCCACGCGCTCGCGCACGGCAAGGCCGTGCTCTGCGAAAAGCCGATGGCGATGGACGCCGCCGAGACCGGAGAGATGCGCCGCGCGGCCGACGCGTCGGGCACGCTCGCGCTCCTTGACCACGAACTCCGTTTCCTCGAAGGGCGGCGGCGCGCGCGCGAGATGCTGCGGGCGGGCGAGATCGGCCGCGTCAGGCACGCGTCCGTGATCTATCGCGCGGACTCGCGTGCGGACGCGGGGCGCATCTGGGATTGGTGGTCGGACGCGTCGAAGGGCGGCGGCGCGCTCGGCGCAATCGGCTCGCACGTCTTGGACGGATTCCACTGGCTGCTCGAAGGCGCACAAATCGCGCGCGTCTTCTGCCAACTCTCCACACACGTCGCCGCGCGCCCGGCCGCCGCCGCCGAGAGCGGCGCGTTGCGCCCCGTGACTTCGGACGACGCGGCTAACTTGATCCTCAACTTCTCCGGCGGCGAGTTGCTGGCGGAGACGGGCGCGACCGCCGGCGTCTCCATGTCGTTTGTCGAAGCGGGAGAGCCTTCGCACCGACTGGAAATTTTCGGTGAGCGCGGCGCGCTCAGAGTGGAAAGCGACGGTGCGTTGTGGCATGCGGAGTTGGGCGCGGGCGCGTGGCGGCGCGTGGATGTTGCGCCGGGCGAACTCGCCCCCGGCATGCACGACAACGGCTGGGCGCGCGGCTTCACGCGCTTCGCGCGGGAGATCGTCCGCGCCCTCAGCGAAGGGCGCCACACGGTGGCCGACGCGGCCACGTTCGCGGACGGCCACCGCACCCAACTCGTGCTCGACGCCGCGCGCCGCTCGCACCTGAGCGGCAGTTGGGCGACGCCCGAAGGCATTTAGAAACCAACGCGACTTTTAAATGAGGCGGCGCGAGGACACGACTGAGCAGACGCGCCGGGGTTCAAGTTTTCCGCACGTCAAAATCATCCGTGCCTTCTTCTAAATCAACACAAGGAAATTCGCGCCGCGTGCGCGTCGGCGTGGACACGGGCGGGACGTTCACGGACTTCGTCTACGCGGCGCGCGACGGGCGGTTGAGCATCTTCAAGCTCGCCTCCACGCCCGCCGATCCTTCGCGCGCCATCGCGGAAGGCTTGCGGCGCATCGGGAGGGAAGTGAACCTGAGCGTCGGCGAGTTGGAGATCGTCCACGGCACGACCGTGGGGACGAACGCGCTCCTGCAAAGACGCGGCGCGCGTGCCGCGCTCGTCACGACCGCGGGTTTCGAGGACGTGCTCGCCATCGGCAGGCAGGCGCGACCCGCGCTCTACGATCTGGACGCCGGGCGGCCGGAAGCGATCATCCCGCGCGCCCTGCGCTTCGGCGTCCTTGAGCGCGTCGCGGCGACGGGCGAGGTGTTGGAGGCATTGGACGCGGGCGCGCTCGCCGGATTGACTGAGCGTTTGCGGCGCGCGCGCGTCGAGTCGGTGGCGATCTGTTTGTTGTTCTCGTTCGCGCATCCCGAACACGAGCGTTTGATCGCGCGCGCGCTCGAAAGTTTGGGCGTGCCGCTCTCCGTCTCGCACGAAATTCTGCCGGAGTATCGAGAGTTTGAACGCACCTCGACGGTCGCCATCAACGCTTACCTGCAACCGTTGATGGGCGCGTATCTGAAGAAACTGCGCGCGCCGCGTCTGCGCGTGATGCAATCTTCGGGCGGCAGCATCTCGGCCGGTGCGGCGGCGCGCGAGCCGGTGCGGACGATCCTGTCGGGGCCTGCGGGCGGCGTCGTGGGCGCGATAGACGCCGCCCGCGCCGCGCGCTCGCCCGACATCATCACTTTCGACATGGGCGGCACTTCGACGGATGTCGCGCTGTGCGCCGGGGGCGTGATGCGGACGACGAACGAGGCGACGGTGGCCGCGTTGCCCGTCGCCGTTCCGGTGCTCGACATACACACGGTCGGCGCGGGCGGCGGTTCAATCGCGCGCGTGGACGCGGGCGGCAGTTTGCGCGTCGGGCCTGAGTCGGCGGGCGCGAGCCCCGGCCCCGCCGCTTACGGGCGCGGCACACTCCCGACCGTGACCGACGCCAACCTCTTGCTCGGACGCTTCGGCGGCGCGGGGCTGCTCGGCGGCGACTTCGAGTTGGACGAACGCCGCGCCCACGACGCGCTCGCCGGACTCGCGCGCGAGATGAGCGCGGCGAGCGGGCGTGCGACGACGGCGCACGAGGCCGCGCTCGGCGTGGTGCGCGTGGTGAACGCGGGGATGGAGCGCGCTCTGCGCGTCGTGTCGGTCGAGCGCGGGTTTGATTCGCGGGCGTTCACGCTCGTCTCGTTCGGCGGCGCGGGCGGCCTGCACGCCGTCGCGCTCGCCGCGAGTTTGCACATCCCGCGCGTCATCGTGCCGCTCAGGCCGGGCGCGCTCTCCGCCCTCGGCGCGCTCGCCTCGGATGTCGTCCTCGACGCGAGCCGCACCGTGATGCTCGACGCCTCCGGCGACAGGCTCGGCGAACTCGACATCACGTTTCGACAGATGGAACGCGCCGCCCGCGCCGCGCTCAAGCGCGAAGGTTTCAGAGACGAGCGGCGCGAGCAGCGACACGCGCCGAGCGTCGCCGCGCGTTACAAGGGACAATCGTTCGAATTGGAGATCGAATGGAAGTCGCGGCGCACGCTCGCCGCCGCGTTTCATCGCGCGCACCTCGCGCGCTACGGCTACGCGCAGACGGAGAGCGCGGTCGAGATCGTCAGCGCGCGCCTGCGCTCGCGCGGGATAGTGGGGCGGCTCAAGCGCGAGCGCGTCGAACGAAGCGCGGGCGATTCAATCGTCGCGCCGCACAAAAGCGCGCCGGTTTATTTCACCGTCAAACCGGCGCGCGTCGGCGTCTACGAGCGCGAACGCTTGCGCGCGGGCGCGCGACTCAAAACGCCCTGCATCGTCACCGAATATTCTTCGACGACGCTCGTGCCGGCGCGCGCGCGCGCGCGCGTCGATGCGGACGGCAACCTGATCATCGAACTATGAAGAAACGCCGGCCCAACTTCGACCCCGTCACGCTGGAAATTTACCGCGCGCTCTACACCTCGGTCGCGGAGGAGATGGGCATCGCCTTGCGGCGCACGGCGCACTCGCCGAACATCAAGGAGCGGCGCGACTACTCGTGCGCCGTCTTCGACGCGGCGGGGCGCGTCATCGCGCAGGGCGACCACATGCCCGTGCATCTGGGCAGCATGCCGATGGCTGTCGCGGCCGCGCTCCGCGAAACACGCATCGAACCGGGCGACTGCGTCGCGCTCAACGACCCGTTCGCGGGCGGCACACACCTGCCGGACGTGACGCTCGTCGCGGGCGTCTTCGAGACCGGGGCAAAAGGCGCAGGGTTAAAGGGGAAGGGGGAAAGGGGAAAGGGAAACACACGCAGCCGCGCGGCGAATGACGCTAAGGACGCAGGCGACGCGGCGGGTTCGGGTCAGGGCGGCGTGGTGGGTTCGGGTCTTAACCTTTCCCCCTTTTCCCTTTCCCCTTCCCCTCTTTTCTACGTCGCCAACCGCGCGCACCACGCGGACATCGGCGGTGGCTCGCCGGGTTCGATGGGAATGGCGGCGGACGTGTACGGCGAGGGCTTGCGCATCCCGCCCGTGCACCTGCTGCGCGGCGGGCGTGTGAACGAAGACGTGATGCGCCTGTTGCTGGCGAACGTGCGCGGGGCGGACGAGCGGCGCGCGGATTTCGCGGCGCAGATCGGATCGCTCAAGACGGGCGCGACGCGTCTGCTTGAGATCGTCGCGCGCGCCGGGGCGCGTGAAGCCGCAAGCTACGCGGCGCACCTCGTCAACTACTCGGCGCGGATAATGCGCGCCGCGATCAGAGAAATCCCCGACGGAGTTTATGAGGCGGAAGACGCGCTCGACGACGACGGCGTGGGCGACGCGCCGTGCGTCCTGCGCGTGCGCGTGGAGGTCGAAGGCGACCGGGCGCGGGTTGATTTTACGGGCAGCGCGGCGCAAGTGGCGGGGCCGGTCAACGCGGTCGAGGCCATCACGGTGTCGGCGGTGGCATACGTCTTCCGCTGCCTGCTCGGCGCGGGGGAAGTCCCGGCGAGCGCGGGCTTGATGGAGCCGATTGAAGTGGTCGCGCCGCGCGGGACGATTGTCAACGCGCTCGCGCCCGCACCCGTCGCGGGCGGGAACGTCGAAACGTCGCAGCGCATCGTTGACGCGTTGTTCAAAGCGTTGGCGCGGGCGTTGCCCGGACGAATTCCGGCGGCGAGTCAGGGCACGATGAACAACCTGACCATCGGCGGCATCGACGCGCGCAGCGGGCGCGAGTTCGCCTACTACGAGACGGTCGCGGGCGGCATGGGCGCGCGCCCCGCACGCGACGGCTTGAGCGCGGTTCATACGCACATGACCAACAGCCTCAACACGCCCGTCGAGGCGTTGGAATACGCTTACCCTCTGCGCGTGCGCGAGTATGCGATTCGCGCGAACTCCGGCGGGCGGGGAAAGCAGCGCGGGGGCGACGGCGTCGTCCGCGAGATCGAGACGCTCGTGGACGCGCGCATGTCTCTGCTCGCAGACCGGCGGCGGCGCGCGCCTTACGGTCTCGCGGGCGGTGATGACGGGCGCGCCGGTCGCGACGCGGTGCTGCGCGTCGCGACGGACGGGCGCGCGCACGCGCGACGCATCGACGCGAAAGGCTCCTGGGAGTTGAAGGCGGGCGACCGCGTCCGCATCGAGACGCCGGGCGGCGGCGGCCACGGCGCCGCCGCCGCTGCGCCTGCGCGGAAGAAGAATAAGAGCGCCAAAGGTAAATAGGAGACTTGCGGATTCTCGCCAGCGGTGTCCATTGGCTTGTGGTCGAAAGGTTCTTTGTTTCCCCCTCACTTCGATTTAGAATGTTTGAAATTGAACTTGGAGATTAGCGTCGGCGACTTTATTTCATAGGTCGCCGCTGTGCGCCCACGGGGAAGGGATAAAATCATGCGCGTCACTATCGGGCAGATCAACACGACGAACGGCGACTACGAGGGCAACGTCGCGCAATGCTTGCGCGCTATCGAGCAGGCGCGCCGGGACGGCAGCGACATGGTGGTGCTGCCGGAGGTCGCCGTGCAGGGCTACATGTCCTTCGACTGGTTCATGGATCGAGACGTGATCGCACACGCAACCGAACCGCTCGAACGGATCGTCGCGGCGAGCGCGGGGCTCACCGTCATCGTCGGCACGGTGCGCCCGACGGGACTGGAGCAGGGGCGCAAACTCTACAACTCCGCGGCCGTCATCTCCGACGGCAAGCTCGTCGGCTACGCCGACAAGACCCTGCTTCCCGAATACGACGTGTTCGACGACCCGCGCTACTTCGAACCGGCGCGCGAGCGCAGGCTGTTCGACAGCAAGGGCGTGCGCGTCGGCGTCGCCGTCTGCGAAGACATGTGGAACGACAAGACCTACTGGCGCGAGCGGCTCTACGCGAACGACCCGACCGACGAACTTATTGCGATGGGCGCGCAAGTGATCGTCTCGATCAACGCCTCGCCCTTCAACAAGAGCAAGATGGGCGAGCGTTGCAAGATGGTCTCGCACCGCGCGAAGGCCGCCGGACTCCCCATCATCTTCGTCAACCTCGTCGGCGCGAACGACGGCGTGATCTTCGACGGCGCGTCAATCGTCACGGATCACAAAGGGCAGATCATCATGCAGGCGCCGCCCTTCGAGGAGTTTTACGGCTCGGTCGATCTGGATTGCGACGAGTGCGACGCCTACTGCCTGCCCGGCGACGACATCCAGACTATCCACGACGCGCTCGTCCTCGGGGTGCGCGACTACGCGCGCAAGAATCGTTTCTCGCGCGCCGTGCTCGGCCTCTCCGGCGGCATCGACTCGTCGCTCGTCGCCGCGCTGGCGTGCGAGGCTCTGGGCGCGGAGAACGTTTTGTCGGTGATGATGCCGTCGCCGTTTTCGTCGCGCGGGAGCGTGGACGATTCCGTCGTGCTCGGCGAACGCTTAGGGATGCCGACCATCGAACACCCGATCAGCGCGGCCTACGAAGTGCTCGTCAAAGAACTTAAACTTGAAAACCCCGCGACGGGGTTGGAAGAGATCGCGCGGCAGAACACGCAGTCGCGCCTGCGCGGCAACATCCTGATGGCGATCTCGAACGCCGAAGGCCGCCTGCTGCTATCGACCGGCAACAAGTCGGAACTCGCTCTCGGCTACTGCACGCTCTACGGCGACACGAACGGCGGCCTCGCCGTCCTCGGCGACGTGCTCAAAACGGAGGTGTGGGCGCTCTCGCGCTACGTCAACCGCGAGCGCGAGATCATCCCCACGGCCATCATCGAAAAACGCCCGTCGGCCGAACTCGCCCCCGGCCAGTTCGACGATCAATCGCTCCCGCCCTACGATAAACTCGACCCCATTCTCAAACTCTACTTCGAGCGCAAGGCCACGCCCGAAGAGATCATCGCCGCCGGTCACGACGGGCAACTCGTCTTCGACGTGCTCAACCGCGTCGAAGCGCCCGCCAACGAATTCAAGCGGCGGCAACTCCCGCCCACGCTCATCATCTCGCGCCACGCCATCGGCATCGGCCGCCGCCGCCCCGTCACGCACCGCTACCGCCGGCAGGTCTTGAAGGCCGTCGAGCGCGCCGCGGAAAAGCAAGCATGAAGGATGAAATAAAAACGATGAACGATGAACGATGAACGATGAACTGAAAGGCTGTTGCTTTTACTTCATCGTTCATCGTTCCGCGTTCATCGTTCTTCCCTTTGTCTCCGCGCTTTAAGAGATTGAAACGAGGGCGGGCATGAGTTCGCCTTCGGGGTCGGCGTGGCCGATGGCCGAGTCTAGTTCGGCCTCGATGTCGGCGGCGGAGACGGGCGCGAGTTTGCGGAAGTCGAAGAGTTTGGGATCGAGCAGGTGCGACGGGACGGCGTTGCCGAGCGCGGTCAGCATCGAACTGCGGATGTTCGGAATCTCCTGTTCCAACTCCGTGACGAGCCGCTTGATGCGCGCGCGTTTCAGATTCGACTGCGAGCCGCACAGGTCGCAGGGGATGATCGGAAACTGTTTCAACGCGGCATACTCTGCGATGTCCGTCTCGCGGCAGTAGGCGAGCGGGCGGATAACTGTGTTGAGTCCGTCATTCGAGCGCAGGACGGGCGGCATCGCTTTGAGTTGGCCGACGAAGAAGACGTTGAGCAGAAAGGTGGTGATGATGTCGTCGGCGTGGTGGCCGAGCGCGATCTTGGTGCAGCCCTCTTCCTGCGCGATTGAGTAGATGATGCCGCGCCTGAGTCGCGAGCAGACCGAGCAGTAAGTCTTGCCTTCGGGCACGAGCCGCTTGACGATTGAATAGGTGTCGCGTTCGACGATGCGGAACGGCACGCCGCGCTCCGACAGGTAAGCGGGCAAAACCTCCGTGGGAAAGTTCGGCTGCCTTTGATCGAGGTTGACGGCGAGCAGGTCGAAACGCACAGGCGCGCGCTCGCGCACGTCGAGCAGCAGGTCGAGCATCGTGTAGCTGTCTTTGCCGCCGGAGAGGCAGACCATTACGCGGTCGCCGTCGGCGATCATCCCGAAGTCCTTGATCGCCTCGCCCATTCCCCTGAGCAGCTTCGTCTTGATTTTGCTTTCGATAAACATTTCAAACGGCACGGCGCGCTCTCTGCCCGGCGCACTCCTTGAACCTCTCCCCGATCCGGCTTCCGAACGTCGCCGCGCTTGACAGACGGCGACCGCGCTCAGAGTATCGCCGAAGACTGCATGCGGGTTCAACCCGCGAACCGCGCCGCGCGCCGCATCGTCGCGGGGGCAACCACATCGCAATAAACTTTCAACGCTCCTGCAACCCCCCGGCGCGCCAGCGGGTCTATATTCTCTCGCAACGGGCATTCCTCCAGCGAGGAATAAAAAATCGAAAGCGCCGGCGCTTGGGGGAGTTTCGGCGCTTTTGTCTCCTTCAAGTCGGTGAGTCGATAGACGACAAGCGACACGGGTCGCGAGTCTCGAACCAGAACAGCAGAGTCAGCATGAATGAAAGGGCAGACCCTAAACGCCGGGTTTGCCCTTTCTCTTTGTAACTGATCGCCGACCGCTCCGGCGACTCGATACGGTCTCCGATTCTTCGGCCGTCTACGCCTTCTCGCCCAAGTGTTCGCGGAAGAAACGCACGGTGCGTTGCCACGCGTCGGCGGCGGCCGTGGCGTTGAAGACTTCGGGGCGTTCGTCGTTGAAGAAGGCGTGGTCGGCGTTGTCGTAGACGTGTATCTCCGCCGACTTGCCGAGCGATGTCAGTTTCGCTTCGAGTTCGCGCGCGAGGGCGGGCGTGGCGAAATCGTCGCGTTCGGCGTAGAGGCCGAGCAGGGGCGCACGCATGTTTTCGAGATCGGGTTTGACCTTCGGGTGGCCGCCGTAGAAGACGACGCACGCCCCGACCTGTTCGTTCTTCGAGGCGGCGTAGAGCGAGAGCGCGCCGCCCATGCAGAAGCCGACCGTGCCTACGCGGTCGCCCGCGACGCTCTCGTGCGCGAGCAGGTATTCGATTGCGCCGCGCAAATCTTTTTCCGCCCCCTCGATGTTGAGAGCCATCATCAGCTTGCCCGCCTCGTCGGGCGAAGTGGTGGTGCGGCCGTGGTAGAGGTCGGGCGCGAGCGCGACGAAGCCCTCGGCCGCGAAGCGTTCACACACGTCCTTGATGTGCGGCACGAGCCCCCACCATTCCTGTATGACGACGACCCCCGCGCCCGTGCCCGAATCGGGCATGGCGAGGTAGCCCCCGGCCGTGCCGCCGTTGCTTTTGAATTCGACCATCTCGTGCGGCATAAACTTCTCCTGTGTGAGACACCGATTCGGTTACGTCTAAAAGTTGATTGCCGGAGCAGTTTAGTTTATCTCTCCGCCGCTTGACCAGACACCCAGAGCGTAAATCGTCAATCGTGAATAGATAAAGACAGGTTTTCTCTATTCACGATTGACGATTCACGACTTTTTACGATTCACGATTCACGGCTTTTCCGCTATCATCACGAGCAAGTAGAGACGCGGAAGTTTTTACGGCCGCCGCGAGTTGGCCGCAAACGTTCGCCGCTGTAGGCAGACCTACAACCAGTTTTCATTTCCAACGCCATCAAGCGCATGCACCCTAGAGATAGTGAAGGGAGACCGAGATGTTTAGACCGGGAAGAAATACTAAAGACCAACCGGGCGGCGAGCACCCGACCGAGCAACCCCAACCGGCGACTTCTGCTTTCGGCACGGCGGCAGACGCACAGAGTCGCAATAGCACCACGACGGCCGATCAACCCTCTTCAACCGGAGCACGGAACATGAGCGAAACTCAACCACCAACGACGCGCGCCGTCAGCGAAAGCGAATCGCTCGCGCGCGACATCAAGGAAGGCACTCTCAGCGGCTTTGTCGGCAACGGCACGACCCTCACGGGCGAAGCCAACTTCAAAGGCATGCTACGCGTTGACGGCCATCTTTCCGGGCGCGTCAGTTCGCAGGACGGCACGCTCATCGTCTCCACGGGCGGGCAGGTTGACGCCGACGTGGAAGTCTCCGTCGCGCAAATTTACGGCACGGTCGTCGGCAACATCACGGCCACCAAGCGGATCGAACTCGGCCGCGTCGCCAAAGTGACGGGCGACATCCAGACGCCCGCGCTCGTCATCGAGCAGGGCGCGGTCTTTGAGGGCAGTTGCCGCATGCAGCAGATCAAAGACGCGCAGGCCAAGCAACAGGACGGCCGCCCCGCCAACGCCGCCGCCGGTGGGACTTCTTCGACCACATCACCGACTTCCTCGTCTACGTCCGCGACGACCCCCGGCTCTGCCGCCAAGCCGTCCGACGGCGCGGGCGCACCGACCGGCGGAGCAAGCGCGAGCGGCGTGTCAACCGGCGCGCGCGACGCGACGCCCGCCAAGACTACCTAACTTCGGCCGCGACGCCCGCAAAGCGAAAAGGCAAAAGTGGATGCCACGAGCAACTACGCTCCCGGCATCCACTTTTGCCTTTTCCGTTAACACCCTGACAACGCGCTTCGCCGCAGCGTCAACGCGTCACCTGATCTACATCGGAAGAATAACCCCGTTAATAAGCCACGTTAGGATTACCCCGTCGGTAAACATCGGCCAGATAACCCCGTCAGCATGCCATGTCCAGATAGTCCCATCGGCACAGTCGGTGTAGATAACCCCGTCGGTACGCCCGGTGTGGATGATTCCGTCGGCGGCTTGAGTTGTCGGCGTGACTGACGAGTCGGTAGCGAGGACGCTCGGCGCGCTTAAGAGAAACAGTGCGAGTAAAAGTGTGATGGTTCGCTTCTTCATGAGGTTCTCCTTTTTCGGTAAGGTTGATTGTGAGGCTGACGAGACCGGAGCATCTCGTGAGCAGGCTTTGTTTGCAACGCGGGCATACTAAGCTCTCCGCGCCATCGGAGCAACAAAATTCCGGTGAGCGGGCGTATCAGCCTGTTGCCCGTGTTAAGAGTCGCTTGAGTGGCGCGCGGCGCACTATGTTACAATGCGCTTGAGCCGGACAAATCGAAGTGTTCCTACCCCGAAGTTGGCGCTTCGTTATCTTCCCAAAAAACAGAAGGATTCATTAAGCCATTATGAGTACCGTCATTGATCCGCCGCCCGACGCAGCACCGCCCGTCGAAAAGCATTTCGAGGAACTCGAAACCGTCACTATCCGCTTCGCCGGCGACTCCGGCGACGGCATGCAGTTGACGGGCACGCAGTTTACGAACACCTCCGCCGTCCTCGGCAACGACATCTCGACCTTGCCCGACTTCCCCGCGGAGATTCGCGCCCCCGCCGGAAGTCTGCCCGGCGTCTCCGGCTTCCAGTTGAACTTCTCCTCGCAGGACATACGCACGCCCGGCGATCAGCCGAACGTGCTCGTCGCGATGAACCCCGCCGCGCTCAAAGTCAACCTCTTCGACCTCGAAGAGGGCGGCACGATCATCGTCAACACGGACGAGTTCAACAAAGAGAACTTGAAGAAGGCGGCCTACGCCGTCAGCCCGCTCGAAGACGAGACGCTCAAGGGCTACCGCGTTCACCGCCTGCCGATCACGACGCTCAACCTGCGCGCGCTGCAAGAGGCGCAGGTGAAACTGACGCGCAAGGAGATGGATCGCTGCAAAAACTTCTTCGCGCTCGGCGTCCTCTACTGGCTCTACGACCGCCCGATGGAGCCGACGCTTCAATGGATCGAAGCGAAGTTCAAGAAGCTGCCCGAGGTGGCGCGCGCCAACGTCATCGCCCTGCGCACGGGCTACAACTTCGCCGACACGACCGAAGTTTTCACGACGCACTACAGCGTCAAGAAGGCCGCGATTGCGCCCGGCAAGTATCGCAAGATCACGGGCAACGAAGCGACCGCCATCGGCTTCGTCGCCGCCTCGCAACTGTCGGGTCGCCCGCTCTTTTACGGCTCTTACCCGATCACGCCCGCCTCCGATATCCTGCACGAACTCGCGCGCCACAAGAATTTCGGAGTCAAAACTTTTCAGGCCGAAGACGAGATCGCGGCCGTCTGCGCGGCCATCGGCGCGTCGTTCACCGGCCATATCGGCCTGACCGGCACGTCCGGCCCCGGCGTCGCTTTGAAGCAGGAGGCCATCGGTCTCGCCGTGATGACCGAACTCCCGCTCGTCATCGTCAACGTGCAGCGCGGCGGCCCGTCCACGGGTTTGCCGACCAAGACCGAGCAGGCCGATCTCTTTCAAGCCGTCTGGGGCAGAAACGGCGAATGCCCGGCCGTCGTCCTCGCGCCCTCGACGCCCGCGGATTGTTTCCACATGGCGGTCGAGGCCGTGCGCCTCGCCTTCCGCCACATGACGCCCGTCTTCTATCTCTCCGACGGCTACCTCGCCAACGGCGCGGAGCCGTGGGCGATCCCCGCGATGGAAGACCTGCCGATAATCGAAGTGAAGTTCACCGAAGACCCGGAGGGCTTTCTCCCTTACGCGCGCGACGAACGCCTCTCGCGCCCCTTCGCCATTCCGGGCACGCCCGGCCTCGAACACCGCGTCGGCGGCATCGAGAAGGAACACCTGACGGGCAACGTCAACTACGATCCCGAAAATCACGAGTTCATGGTCAGACTCCGGCAGGAGAAGATTGATCGCGTCGCCGACGACATCCCCGACCTCGAAGTGTTCGGCGAGTCGTCGGGCAAGGTGCTCGTCCTCGGCTGGGGTTCGACCTACGGCTCGATCACCTCGGCGGTCGAACGCCTGCAACGCGAAGGCCGCTCCGTGTCGAGCGCGCACCTGCGCTACCTGAACCCGTTCCCGAAAAATCTGGGCGACGTGTTGAAGAACTTCGAGCGCGTCATCATTCCCGAAATGAACCTCGGCCAACTCGCCACCATGATCCGCGCGAAGTTCCTCATCGACGCCGTCACCTTCTCGAAGGTCAAAGGCCGCCCGTTCCAGATACGCGAGATCGTGGAGAAGGTGGAAGAGTATTTGTAATCAAGTGAGAGTGAGGTTATGAGCGCGACCACTCAGTTGATGACTGCGGAAGAACTGCTGGAGATGCCACGCGACGGCTTCCGCTATGAACTGGTGGAAGGAGAGTTGAAGCGTATGTCGCCAGCCGGACATAATCATGGCCGGATCGCCATGCGCCTTACGGTGCCACTCGCTCAATACGTAGAGGCGCACGGGCTTGGCGAAGTTTATGCGGCCGAGACGGGCTTCAAACTCAAGAGCAACCCTGACACCGTGCGCGCCCCTGACATCGCTTTCGTCCGGCAGGAGCGGGTTGAAGCGGTCGGCGAGACGAAGGGTTATTGGCCGGGCGCGCCTGATTTAGCGGTCGAAGTAATCAGCCCTGACGATAGGGTCGCCGAGGTCGAAGAGAAGGTCGCCGAGTGGTTAGAATTCGGCACGCCTCTGGTGTGGGTGATTAGCCCGAAGTTGCACACCGTTACCGTCTATCGCTCCTTAACGGACATCACCATGCTCACCGAAAAAGATGAACTGGATGGCGGCACAATCATCCCCGGCTTTCAATATTTAGTTGCCAAAATGTTTGGCATCAAACGTCAGTAAGGAATAATTATGTCAACCAAAGATAACGAGACGAACGGTAATGGCAACTACAACGAGGGCAACGCGGCGAAAACCATTGCCGCCGACGCGGAGAACATCGGCGGCAACGTGTCGGGGAGCGGTTCGTCGCAGACTTACCCCGGTTCGGTCGTGGCGGGCGAGGTCGCGCCGCCCCCGGCGCAATTGAAGAAGGCGGATTTCGTGTCCGGTCAGGAAGTGCGCTGGTGTCCGGGCTGCGGCGACTATTCGATCCTGAACAACGTGCAAAAGGTGATGCCCGAGCTCGGCATCCCGCGCGAGAAGATCGTGTTCGTCTCCGGCATCGGCTGCTCGTCGCGCTTCCCCTACTACATGAACACCTACGGCTTCCACTCGATTCACGGGCGCGCCCCGGCGGTCGCCACCGGCATCAAGGCGGCGAACCCCGAACTCTCCGTGTGGGTCGTGACGGGCGACGGCGACGCGCTCTCCATCGGCGGCAACCACTTCATGCACGCCATCCGCCGCAACCTCGACATGAACGTCATCCTCTTCAACAACCGCATCTACGGTTTGACGAAGGGGCAGTACAGCCCGACCTCCGAACTCGGTAAGCGCACGAAGTCCACGCCGATGGGCGTCATCGATTACCCGCTCAACCCCCTGTCGGTGGCGATTGCGAGCGAGGCCACCTTCGTCGCGCGCTCGCTCGACTTGGACGTGAAGCATCTCGGCGCGACCGTGCAGGCCGCCGCGCGCCACAAGGGCGTCTCCTTCATAGAGGTCTACCAGAACTGCAACATCTTCAACGACGGCGCGTTCGAGTATTTCACGGAACGCTCGGAGCGCACCGACCGCATGATCTACCTCGAACACGGCCAGCCGATGATCTTCGGCAAGGAGCGCAACCGCGGCATCCGCATGAACGGCGCGCAACCCGAAGTCGTCCAGATCGGCGAGAACGGCATCACGGTTGACGACCTGCTCGTCCACGACATACACCTCAAAGACCCCTCGGTCGCCTTCATGCTCGCGCGCATGGAATACCCGGACTTCCCGCAGCCCGTCGGCATCTTCCGCGCCGTCGAGCGCGACACCTACGAAGACATGATGGAGGCGCAGATCACCGCCGCCGTCGAGAAGCAGGGCGCAGGGAACTTGGAAAAACTCATCAACAGCGGCGAGACGTGGGTCGTGCAATAAGGAAACGATGAAGGGGGGACGCCGAACGATGAAGTAGCAGACAGCTTGCTTTCACTTCGTCGTCCCGCGCTCCTCCTTCATTGTTTCGCCCCGATCAATCTGCGTGCGATCTCTATCAACATAAACAGGTCGTGCGGCTTCCTCAGAAACTCGTTCGCGCCTGCCTCCTTCGCCTCCCGCGCGCAATCCTCTATCGAAAACAGAATGATCGGCACAGACTCTCGGTGCGCCAGTCTGCGCGCGTATTTGACCAACTCCAGTCCCGTCGTGTCGCGCAGTTCGTTATCCACCAACAGCAGTGCGAAGCGTTGTTCGTGGCGCAGGAACATCTGTGCAATCGTCCCGCTCTCGACGTGCCGGACGTGCCACCCGGCGAGGTCGAGCAGGTCTGAGACGAGTCGGGAGAGCAGCACGTTGTTCTCCACGTAGAGGACGGCGGGCTGTAGGGTGGACATGGTGTTCTAGTGGCGGGGCAGGGCTAAGGGTGCATCATCATCTAGGAACATGAGAGGCATTTTGCTAAGATGGCGCGCGTTCGATGATTGAAAATCCGCGACGGTCGTATGCGTAGCTCACCTCAACCTCAAGCTCAAGCGAGTGATAAGCATCGCCGTTGAGTCTGGCAGGCCAACTCTCTCGGCGAACAGGTTACGCAAACAGATTCTATCCGGTACACCGTATAGAAGCAAGTCGTTTCATGCGATTGGCGTCTCATCGGGAGGTAACTCCTGATGGGCAACGCGCGTCGCAGGCCAAAGCGTCTTGCCGAGAAACTTCTACAGATTCGCAATGCCCTCGGCATTTCTCAATCTGATTTGTATCGGCGGCTAGGAGTGGAGGACGAAATTCCTTACACCAGAATCTCGGACTTTGAGTTGGATAAGAGTGAGCCGATCCTGACTGTGCTCATGCAATACGCACGCGTCGCGGGCGTTCACACCGAAGCCCTCATCGATGACACCCTCGACCTCCCCGACAAACTCCCCGGCGACGTGCGCCACGACGAGATCAAACGCAAATACACGCCGCGCGGCGGGCGCAAACGTTGAACGCCGCAAGGATAATAACCACCCATTTTCGCCTATTGGTCTCAATATTACTTTGAGCTAGACTTAAACGAGACGATCAACATTTATCTTCGGAGCATCCATTGCTATGACTGACGAAGAAAGAAGATTAATACGACTCGAAAATGCTTATGCGACACTCGCCGAACTCGCCGCCAACCAGCACGAGCGCACGGCTGGCCTTGAGCAACTTCTCGCCAGACAAGACGAGCGTTCGACGAGCCTTGAGGAATCATTCAAAATGCTCGTCGAGTTGGCGCGCAATGCCAGCGAGCGTGCTGACCAGCATGAGTCATGGATTAACGAACTGGGCGCGGCGCAGGCGAACTCGGAAGCCAAGATGGCTAAACAGGACGAGCGCACGGCTGGCCTTGAGGAATCATTCAAGATGCTTGTCGGGTTGGCGCGCAATGCCAGCGAACGCGTAGATCAGCATGAGTCGTGGATTAACGAACTGGGCGCGGCGCAGGCGAACTCGGAAGCTAAGATCGCTGCTATGACCGACGCGCAAATTAGAAGCGATGAACGTGCCGGGCAGCATCAGGCGTGGATCAACGAGCTAGGCACGGCGCAGGCGAACTCGGAAGCCAAGATGGCTGCCTTGACCGACGCGCAAATTAGAAGCGATGAACGTGCCGGGCAGCATCAGGCGTGGATCAACGAGCTAGGCACGGCGCAGGCAAACTCGGAAGCTAAGATCGCTGCTATGACCGACGCGCAAATTAGAAGCGATGAACGTGCCGGGCAGCATCAGGCGTGGATCAACGAGCTAGGCACGGCGCAGGCAAACTCGGAAGCCAAGATCGCTGCTATGACCGACGCGCAAATTAGAAGCGATGAACGTGCCGGGCAGCATCAGGCGTGGATCAACGAGTTAGGCGCGGCACATGCGAACTGGGAAGCTAAGATGGCTGCCTTGACCGATGCGCAAGTTAGAACCGACGAGGCTCTGGTGCGGCTGGCCGATTCGCAGGCACGGACGGATCAAAGATTAGAGGCTCTGCTCGAGATTGTTCGTGAATCCCGCAACGGCAACTCAGAGGCATGAACCGCTGGCGGTAGATGTGATCTGTACGGATGATGCCTTACGCGTGACGCTTGCTGACGGGCGCGAGATTTCCGCGCCGCTCGTCCGGTTTCCGCGCCTGCTAAAAGCCGCGCCCGAACAGAGAGCGGGGTGGCGTCTCATCGGCGGCGGCGGCATCGGCATCCACTGGGAATCCGTTGAAGAGGCCATTTCCATCGAAAGTCTTCTCCGCTTCAAATAACTCCGCCCGCCCTCCGGCGACGTGCGCCACGAGAGATCAAACGCAAGTACACGCCTCGCGGCAAAAAGCGTTAGCCCGATCTCGAATGAGTTATCTCCAACGCTCTGCCCCATTAGAGCGCGTTTCCGTCCTTGCCGCCGCATGAATGAGTTTGATTACTACTTGTTGTGCCCGGCGTCGCCGTGGTCGAGCCAGAGGAGCGACACGCCGAAGAAGGCGCAGGCGGCAGTGTCGGAGACAGTCCAGTAGAGCGGCAGTCCGGCCGTGTGATCGATAATGAGGAAGACGGGTGCGGCGAGCAGGAACGAGAAGGCGGTGAAGCGTATGGGCGGCCTGTAGCGCGCAACGTCAGAAGCCAAAATCCACAGTAGAATTCCGTGCATCCCGTAGACGTAGGACGCCTGCCGGATCATGAACATGAGAACCGCGCCGCGCGGCATCTCGCCCAACCCCAGCCACGCGTGCGATGCCGCCATCCAGGAGCGCGGCATCAAGACCGCGCCGAAGGCCAGTATCTCGACCGACCCGGCCACACGCAGCAGCCACGACTGTAGGCGTTGACGGTTCATAAAGAATAGTAAGGGGAAGGGGTGGAGGGTAAGGGATAAAGGGAAGACGAAGCGAGAGACGGGCGCGGCTTGCCGCACGGTTTTTACCCCTTACCCTTTACCTTTCTTAGCGCCTTTTCGCGCCTGTCGTTCTTTGAAGACGCGCTCGCCGCCGGATTCGCCTTTCTTGACGTTGGTCGGCATGGCGGCGGGGAGCGAGGGCGAGTTGGAGCGCGGGCGCGCGGCGTTGCTGCCCGCCTGTTGGGAGGATTCGTCTGCGAAGAACTTGTTGGCGTCTTTGCGCTTGCCGCGCAGGGCGGGCGTGTTCGACTCCGCCTCTTCCTGTTTGACGGGGCTGTTGCTGCGCTCGTCGCCCATCTGTTGCCCGCGCCGGTTGGCGGCGATGCCCGCCTTGCTCTGTGCCTTCTTGTTGACCACTTTGTCGCTCCCTGTGAATTGTCGAAGAAGGGGAACGGGGAAGGGGTAAAGGGGAAAGGTAAAAGACGAAGCGGTGAGTCGTGCCCGTATCCCGATGTCTTCTCCTTTGACCTTTACCCTTTCCCCCTTCCCCACAGGTTTTTAAGTTTCGCGGACGCGCAAGGCTTCGGGCTGCGCTTGCGCCGCCGGTTGATTGCGCGCCGCCGCGTCCACGCCCGCGAGCGGGGGGGGCGGGTTGGCGACGAGTTTCTCCAACGCCGCGTCCAGAACTTCGCTGATGCGCGAGACGAAGATGATCTCCAACTCCTGCCGCACCTCGGCGGGGATGTCCGCGATGTCGGCCTCGTTGCGCGAGGGCAGGATGATGCGCCTGATGCCTGCGCGGTGCGCGGCGAGCACCTTCTCCTTGATGCCGCCGACGGGGAAGACCAAGCCGGAGAGCGTGATCTCGCCCGTCATCGAAGTGTTGTGGCTGACGCGCCGCCCGGTCATCAGAGACGCGAGCGCGGCCGTGATGGCGACGCCCGCCGAAGGGCCGTCCTTCGGGATCGCGCCCGCCGGGACGTGCAGGTGTACGCCGTAGGATTTGAACATCTCCGGCGCGATGCCGAACTCCGAAGCGTGCGACCAGAGGTAAGAGCGCGCGGCGCGCGCCGATTCCTGCATCACTTCGCCGAGTTGCCCCGTGATGGTCAAGCCCGCACCGCCGGGCAGAAGCGTCGCCTCGATGAACAGGATTTGCCCGCCCATCTCCGTCCACGCCATCCCCGTCGAGACGCCCGCGGGCAGTTCCTTGCGCGCCTCTTCCGGGTAGAAACGCGGCGCGCCCAAAAACTCCTTGATGTCTCCGGCATCGACGCGCACGGCCGTCGCCTCGCCCGTGGCGATCTTCAACGCGGCCTTGCGCGCGACCGAGCCGATGGTGCGTTCGAGTTGGCGCACCCCGGCCTCGCGCGTGTAACGCTCGGCGATCAGCATGATGGCCGCGTTCGTGATCTCGAACTGTTCGGGACGCAACCCGTTTTCGCCCACCTGTCGCGGCACGAGGTATTGCAGCGCGATGTGCAGCTTCTCCTGATCGCTGTAGCCCGCGAGCGCGATGATCTCCATGCGGTCGCGCAGGGGGGGCGGGATGGGGCCGAGTTGGTTGGCCGTCGCGATGAAGAAGACCTTCGAGAGATCGAAGGGCAGATCGAGATAATGATCGCGGAAGGTGTTGTTCTGCTGCGGGTCGAGAATCTCCAATAGCGCGCTCGCCGGGTCGCCGCGAAAGTCCGCGCCGAGCTTGTCGATCTCGTCGAGCATCATGACGGGGTTGTTCACCTTCGCGCGCCGCAAGGATTGGAGGATGCGGCCGGGCATCGCGCCGATGTACGTGCGGCGGTGGCCGCGCAACTCCGCCTCGTCGCGCATGCCGCCCAGGGAGAGGCGTTCAAACTCGCGCCCGAGCGCGCGCGCGATGGAACGACCGAGCGAAGTTTTCCCGACGCCCGGCGGGCCGACGAAACAGAGTATGGGACTCTTCGAGTCGGGGCGCAGTTTGACCACGGCGAGGAATTCGAGAATGCGTTCCTTGATGTCCTCAAGCCCGTAGTGATCCTCGTCGAGCACGCGGCGCGCTTCCGCGAGGTCGAGCCGGTCTTCGGAAGTTTTGCGCCACGGGAGTTCGAGCACGTATTCCAGATAGGAGCGGATAACGTGATAGTCAGGCGCGGCGGCGGGCAGACGCTCCATCCGTTTGAGTTCGCGTTCGGCCTCGGTGCGCACCTCTTCGGGCAGGTCGGCCTCGCCCAGACGCTCGCGCATCATGGCCGCCTCCGCGCCCTCGCCGTCCTCGTCGCCGAGTTCCTTCTGGATGGCCTTCATCTGCTGGCGCAACACGTAGTCGCGCTGCGCCTTGTCCATTTCGGTCTGCGCCTCGGTCGCGATCTTCGAGCTCAACTGCATGATCTCGACTTCGCGCGCGAGGCGCACGTGTGCGAGGCGCAGCAACTCGTCGTTCGTACCGGCTTCGAGCATCGCCTGCTCGTATTCGACGCCGAGGTTGAGGACGGAGGCGAGGAAATAGGCGATCTGCGTCGGCTCCTGCGCACCCAACACGGCGGCGCGCACCTCGGGCGGCACTTGCGGCAGGATCGCCAGCGCGCGTTCGACGAGGGCGCGCACGTTGCGCTGCAACGCCTCGACCTCCTGCTGATCCTCGGTCACGAGCGGCGGCAACACCACCACGCGCGCGCGCAAGTGCGGGTCGGTTTGCGTCCACTCCTCGACGCGCACGCGCTCCGTGCCCTGCACGATGATCTGCAAGGCATCCTCGCCGCGAAACATGCGCTTGACCATGACGAGCGTGCCCACAGTGTAAATCTCTTCGGGCGACGCTTCCGCGTCCATGCCCTTGCCGGGCTTGACGCTCAGGCAGGCCAGCAGCTTCTCCGGCCCCGCGAGCGCGGCCTCGACCGCCGCGACCGAGCGCGGACGCCCCGCCGCCAGCGGCACGACCGTGCCGGGAAACAGCGTCGTGTTCTGCAACGGCAGCACCGCGATCTCGAAAGCCTCGGCGGGCGCTTGCGGCTTCGCTTCCTGACCCGCGACCGTAGTTATATTTTCAGCCATGATTAAATTCGTCCGTCGCCCGTCACCCATTGCCGGTTGTTCAAGTCCGTCTTCGAGTAACTCGTGTGGAAGTCACAAACAACTGACAACTGACCAATAGGGCCACCGGCAGTCTCCTATTCACAGTCCTCGGGGCTACGCAGGCGCAGCAACAACAACCCGTCCTGATAGTCGCTCTCGATGCGCGCCCCTTCAATCGGGCAAGGGAAGCGCAGCGTCTTCTCGAAGCGGCTGTAGGAAATCTCCACCTGATGATACGAGATCGTTTCGCTGCAAGAGGTGTCGCGGCGCGTGCCCTCGATGACGAGCACCGGCCCGGCAATCGTGATCTCCAACTCGTCGGGGCTGACGCCCGCCAGATCAACTTTGACGAGCCACCCGTCGCGCGTGCGATACACGTCCGCCGGGGGCGACCAGTGCCGCTCGCACATCCTCCCCGGCTTCGCCACCGGCATGAAACGCAAATAACGCTCGATTGATTTAGCCATATAAAAGCCGTGAATCGTGAATCGTAAATCGTAAATAGAAAGCAGGTTTCTTTCTATTTACGATTCACGATTTACTTTCTTTTTCATCCGAAGATTCTGTTCCAGAACGAAGAGCCGCTGGAAATCTCTTCGAGGGCTTCGGCCAGTTCGCGGTCGTCGTTGGTCTCCAAGGCAACGTCGGCCATCGAGATGATGCCGCGCAGCGTCCTGTCCTGATCGACGATGGGGATGCGGCGCACCTGCTTGTCGCCCATCTTGCGAATGGCCTCGATCACGCGGTCGTTCGGGTGCGCGGTGTGAACCTCTTCGGTCATGATCTCTTCGGCGCGCGTGGTGGCGGCAGCGCGCCCCTCTGCGATGGCGCGCACCACGATGTCGCGATCCGTGATGAGACCGACGAGCCGACCGTTGCCGTGGATCGTCGCGTTCACGCGGCGCGCTTCGGGACTCGTCCCGACGGGCGTGTTCGCATCAGTCTCGGCCGCCCCGGCGTCGCTCACGGGGCGCGTGTTGACGGGCGTCTCCGCGCGATCCACGACGGGAATGACGCCCGTGTCCTCGTTCTTCATCAGCCGCGCGACATCTTCGAGCGAGGTGTCGCGCGTGGCGACCGTCACGTCGCGCGTCATGATGTCGCGGCAGCGAACGTGTGAGCGCGTCGCGCCGCGCCGCCCCTCGCCGCGACCCCGCCCGCCGCCGCCGCTGCTGCTACCGCGTCGCCCGCGGAAAAAGTCTCTTCCCTCTTCAAAGATCGAACGCCCCTCGCGGTCGTCGTCTTCGTGGCGGCGCGGTCGTTCGTCGTAATCGCGGCCTCCCACGTCGTCGCCTCCGCGCCTCGCACTGTAAGAATCCGCGCGGTCGCGTTCGTCGCGGTAATCGTCCCGTTCGCCGCGGCCGCTAGTCCTCGTGCGCCCGTAATCGTCGTAGTAGTCGCGGCCTCCCACGTCGCCTCCTCCTCCGCGCCTGTCGTCCGCATAGCCGCCGCGTTCGCCGCGGTCTCCGTCATAGTCGGCGCGGCGCGCGCGCTGGCGGTCTCCATAAAAATCGTCGTCCCGGTCATCACGGTATCTCGACATGATCTCCTCCTGAAATATATCCGAAAGATAAAACTGCTGCTGCTGCTGCTGCGGCCGCCCCCGACGACGCGCGACACGAACCCGGGCACGATGCGGGCGACAACTCGCCCGCGGACGGCGCATGCCCCAACGCTCAACGGACGCCGCGCGCTCTTTTTCTACTTCAAGGGGAACGCTTGCGATTATAAAAGGTGTAGGGCGAAAGGCGAAAGGCGAAAGTGAAGAATCCAAGGCTCTCACGCCTTTGTCTTCACTTTCGCCTTTCTATTTTCTACTTTCGCCTTGTCCGCTTTCTACTTTCTTACCGCTCCGTGATGATCTCCGCGACGAGTTGCACCTGCGCGCGTATGTCGAGCGTGCCGATCTCGACGGGTGTCTTGGCTTCCATCGCCTGCGCCACCATGCCGCGTGCCTGCGCCCGCGCGTCGTAAATCGGAATCGGACGCCCCCCGCTCGACTCCTGCACTTCGACGATGCGCCCCACGCGCCCGCCCAAAGCCACGGCCATCACCTGCGCCTTGCGTAGAGCCTCGCGCGTCGCCGCGGCGAGAGCCTGATCACGCGCGGGTTCGTCGCGGCGCAAGGTGAAGGAGAGGTTGTCTATGTTGTTCGCGCCGGCGGCGGTCGCCGCGTCGATCACGGGGCCGACCTTCGAGAGGTCGCCGAGCGTCACCGTCACGGTGTTGCGCGCCTCGTAGCCGCGTATGATCGGCGTCTGGTTCTCGCGGTAGTTGTACTGCGGCTGCAAACTATAGCCGCTCGTCTCGACCTCCGCGCCCGCGCCCGCCGCAGACTTCAGCGCGCGCACCATCGCCTCGCTCCGGCGCGCGTTCTCCTGCTGCGCCGCGAGCGCGGTCTGAGCCTGCGTCACGACGGCGACCGAGATCATCGCCGTGTCGGGTCGCGCCTGCACGAGCGAATCGCCGGAGACGACGACGCGCGTCGCCGCCGGCAGAGACGCGCCCGCCGCCGCCGCTGTCGTGCCCTGAGCGCCTGCCGCGCCCGCGGCACGCAGCGTGCGCGCCTGAAACGGCGTGCCCTCCATCTGCGTCGTCACCACGTCGCGCCGCACCTCGCCCGTCGCCTCCACCTCCGCGCCCGCGCCGAACCACGTCTCTCCCTGCCAGCGGTCGGCGTTCAACAGCAAATATTTTTGCTTGGGCGAATCAATCAACCTGCCGCCCGCCTCGACCGTCCGCCCGATCCGGCCGCGCACCGCAATCTCTCCCTGCGCCGCCGCCTGCGCGACGAACAGTAAACTCAACACGGCGACGCTCGCCGCCGACATCAATCCGCTTCTTCTCATATTCTCTCCGTTTCCTTTCCCGCATTTTCGTCTCCGGCGCGCGGCGCGTCCGGGCGACGGCGAGAGAGTACCGTCCGCAAACCCGGCGCGCGAAACACTCACTTTCGCGCCCGCCCTTAAAGAACGCGCGGGCGTCCAGACCTTGCGCGCTTTTGCCTAACGGGCAATCATTTTGGTACGCTCTTCGCCGGTAATGCAAACCTTCGATTCAAAGTATCAAAATTTCAAACGCCCCGCGCGCACGGGCGCGCTCCTCACCGTCGGCCGCGTCGCAGACGTGCCGCCGGGGCGCGGCGCGACCGTCGAACTCACGAGCGGCGCGGAACTCGCCCTCTACAACGTCGAAGGCCGCTTCTACGCCGTCGAAAACTTCTGCCCGCATCGCGGCGCACCGCTCGCCGACGGCAACCTCTGCGGCGCGTCCGTCGAATGCGACTGGCACGGCTGGCGTTTCGACCTCAACACGGGCGCGTGCCTCAACCGCCCCGACTCTCCCATCGAAGCCTACGAAGTCCGCGTCGAAGACGGCTGGATCAAAATCGTCGTCTGAACCGCCGAGCACAACGATAAGGCCGCGCGCCGTCATCCCTGTGAACAACTGCGGGCGGCCTTATTCTGTTCTGCACACTGTTTGCGCCGCGGGTCTTAAAATCTAACCGTTATCGCCGATGGCATCGACGGGGCATTCTCCGCGGACGCGTTCGCATTCTTCGCGCTCCGCCTCGGTCTCCGGCTGCTTGTAGACGAACGAGTAGCCGCCCCCGTCGTTGCGCCTGAAGTTCTCCTGCGCGCTGTCGCGGCACACGTCGCAGTCTATACAGTTCATGTCAACGTAATATCTGCCCGGAGCATTATCCGGGTAACGTTCGTTCAGGTCAGCCAACGAGGCCTCCTTAGAAAAGCCGTGAACCGTCAATCGTCAATCGTGAAGAGAAAGAAAACTGCTTGCCTCTATTCACGATTGACGATTGACGGTTCACGGCTTTCAAATCTACTTGATCGCCAGCATTCTATCGAGGGCGACGCGCGCCCAACGTGCGGTCTCTTCCGGCACGGTGATCTGGTTGGGGACAACGCCCGCGACCAGTGATTCCAAAACCCACGCGAGGTTCTGCGGCGCGATGCGATACATCGTCGCGCACATGCAGAGGTCGGGCGCGAGCAGACGGATGTGCTTGTCCGGGAAACGCTCGATCAGACGGTTGACCAGATTCACTTCCGTCCCGATAGCCCAGGACGAACCGGCGGGCGCGTCTTCGAGCGTCTTGATGATGAACTCGGTCGAGCCGTTCAGGTCGGACTTCTCCACCACCTCGCGCACGCATTCCGGGTGGACGAGCACGCGTATGCCCGGCGTCTCCTTGCGCACCTGATCCACGTGCCACTCGCGAAACCGGCCGTGCACCGAGCAGTGGCCTTTCCACAGGATGAGACGCGCGCCGCGCAAGGCTTCCACGGTGTTGCCGCCGAGCTCCTGAAACGGATCCCACACGACCATCTGTTCGAGCGGGATGCCGAACTTGACGCCCGTGTTGCGCCCCAGATGTTGATCCGGGAAGAAGAACAGCTTATCCGCCTCGCGCAAACTCTTGTCGAAGAGCGGCACGGCGTTCGATGAGGTACAGACGACGCCGTCGTGCTTACCGCAGAAAGCTTTGATCGCGGCGGTCGAATTCATGTACGTGATCGGCATCACGCGGAAGTCGTCGAGGATGCCCGCCGCCGCGAGTTGATCCCATGCGTCTTCGACCTGTTCGGCCGAGGCCATGTCGGCCATCGAACAGCCCGCGCCGAGGTCTGGCAGAATAACTTTCTGATGCGGCGCGGAGAGAATGTCGGCCGACTCGGCCATGAAATGCACGCCGCAGAAGACGATAAACTCCGCGCGGTCGCGCTCCGCGCCGAGCTTCGAGAGCTTGAAGGAGTCGCCCGTCACGTCGGCGTGAGCAATCACGTCGTCGCGTTGATAGTGGTGGCCGAGGATGACGAGCCGCTCGCCGAGCTTCGCCCTCGCCGCCTCGATGCGCTCATTCAACTCTGCGTCCGACAGCCCGAAATAATCTTCCAGCACAGGCGCTTCCGTTAAAGTTGCCACAGTCATTCTTCGTCTCCCTTCAACAGCCTCCACCCGCACAGTCGCGACCCACGCGCCCGGCGGCGAACACCGCAAACGAAAACTATCTCACTTTGAGAAACATTGCGCAAGCACCCGCTCTGCGTGCCGCGCGCCCCGCGAAATAGAACGACGCGCGCGGAGATTAAGATGCAACAGCGAGACGTTTAGATGTGTGGGCGGGCGGGGCGTAAATGACACAGGAGAAAGGGGAAAACGTGTGGAAACGCGGGGCGAAAAGGCGTCCGCCCGCCTCCCGCCCCGCCTCTCTGCCTGTGCTGTTTCACCTTCCCCTTTGCCGGACGTTTTTACGGGTGCGTCATCTCTTCCGGCTTGACGTATTCGTCGAACTGCTCGCCCGTCAGGAAGCCGAGGGCGACCGCCGACTCGCGCAGCGAGATGCCTTTCTTGTGCGCGTTCTTGGCGACCTGCGCCGCACGGTCGTAGCCGATGTGCGGGTTGAGCGCGGTGACGAGCATGAGCGAGTTGTTGAGGTGCGCCTTGATCTGTTCGCGGTTGAGTTCGATTCCGGCGACGCAGTAATCGACGAAGCCGTGGCAGGCGTCGGTGATGAGGCGGATCGAGTGGAGCAGGTTATGAATCATCACCGGGTTGAAGACGTTCAACTCGAAGTTGCCCTGCGAACCGGCGAAGCCGATGGCGGCATCGTTGCCGAAGACTTGCACGGCGACCATCGTCATCGCCTCCGACTGCGTGGGGTTGACCTTGCCGGGCATGATCGAGGAGCCGGGTTCGTTCTCCGGCAGGATGAGTTCGCCGAGTCCGGCGCGCGGCCCGGAGGCGAGCCAGCGGATGTCGTTCGCGATCTTCATCAGAGACCCGGCGAGCGTCTTGAGCGCGCCGCTGGCGAAGACCATCTCGTCGTGCGCCGAAAGAGCCGCGAACTTGTTCGGGTGCGACTTGAAGGGCAGCCCCGTCAACTCTGCGATCTTCCCGGCGGCGCGTTCGGCAAACTCCGGGTGCGCGTTGAGACCCGTGCCGACGGCCGTGCCGCCGATGGCGAGATCGTAGAGGCCGGGCAACACCATGCGCAGGCGTTCGATGTCGCGTTCGACGAGACTCGCCCAGCCGGAAAACTCCTGCCCGACCGTCAGCGGCGTCGCGTCCTGCAAGTGCGTGCGCCCGATCTTCACCACGTCCGCGTACTCCCGCGCCTTCGCGTCAATCGCCGCGTGCAGGCGTTCCACTTCGGGGATCAGTTTATTCATGCGCTCGGCGGCGGCGATGTGCATGGCGGTGGGGAAGGTGTCGTTCGACGACTGCGACATGTTGACGTGGTCGTTCGGGTGAACCGGCTCTTTGCTGCCCATGACGCCCCCCGCCATTTCGATGGCGCGGTTGGAGATCACTTCGTTGGCGTTCATGTTGGTCTGCGTGCCGCTTCCCGTTTGCCAGACGCGCAGCGGGAAGTGCTCGTCGAGTCGCCCGTCGATCACTTCGTCGCACGCCGCGACGATCAGGCGCGCCTTGTCCGGCGGCAACTTCTCCAAGTCTTCGTTGACGAGCGCGGCGGCCTTCTTCAACAGGCCGAGCGCGCGGATCATCTCGCGCGGCATCCGGTCGTGGCCGATGTTGAAATGAATCAACGAACGCTGCGTCTGCGCCCCGTAGTAACGATCCGCCGGAACTTCGATGTCGCCCATCGAATCGCGTTCGACGCGCGTGCGGGCTGCGCTCTCGTCCTTCATCCCCGTCGCTTCCTGTGCCATGATCAGTGCTTCCTTTTTTCCACGGGCGGCATCCCATTTAAACGCGGGGCGCGCCCGGTTATGAGTCTCGTTCCGAACATGTATTGACTAAACTATTGCCACTGATTTTACAACACACCACGCGCGCGGCCGCAATGAACGCCGCCGTCGAGAGGTGAGAGGCGCAACCGCGGAGCGGAACTACTTAATTGAAGAGTTTGACATCTAAACTGTTCATGCCCGACGACCCGGACACTGTGGTGTATGCCGACTACGCGGCGTTCGCGCGCGCCGTCTATGAGACGGGCGTGTTGTCCGACCCGTGGTTGGACGGCAACGAACGTTTCGGCCTGCGCGGGGTGGTGCTCCCGGCGCGGCGCGCGCGCGCGCTGGCCGAAGCCGCCGAGCGCGTCGCCTACGTTCATCAGGAGTTGGTTCACATCCTGATCGAGAACCCGGCGTTGCTCGAAGAGTTTTACAGTCTGACGCCGTGGCAACGGGCGATGTGGGCGGCCTCCGGCGGACTCTGGCACGGCATGGCGCGCGCCGACCTGTTTATCTGCGACGACGGCCGCATCGCCTGTTGTGAACTGAACAGCGATACGCCCTCCGGCCAGCCCGAAGCCGTCATCCTCAACCGCCTGCTCTACGCGGCGCATCGAGGGGCGCGCAGCGGCCTGCACGACCCCAACGCGAACATGGGCGCGCGTTACGTAGAAATGCTGCGCCGGAGCCACCGGAAGACGACCGACGCGCGCCCGCTCTCCGCCGTGGGGATCATCTACCCGACCGAACTGAGCGAAGACCTTGCCATGATCACTCTGTTCGCACGCTGGCTGGAGTCGGCGGGCGTCGCGGTCGTGCGCGGGTCGCCGTTCAACCTGCGGCGGACTTCGCGCGGGCTTGAAGTGCTCGGCGTCCCGGTGGATTTGATCGTGCGGCATTACAAGACGGACTGGTGGGGCGAGCGGGTTCCCGTGTGGACGGACGCGGCGAGTTATCCCGACCCTGAACCGCTCGACAGGCCGCTCGGCGCGCTGTTGTCGGCCGAAGAGAGCGGGGAAGTCACGGTGGTCAACCCTTTCGGTTCCGTCGTCACGCAGAATAAGCTGTCGCTGGCATTTTTTTGGGAAGAGCAGAAACGATTTTCGCGCCGGGCGCGTAATTGGATACGTAAATACATCCCGGAGACGTTCCGCATGGAGCGCGTGGGCGCGATGCGCCTGCTGGCCGAACGGGAGTCATGGGTGTTGAAAAGCGACTACGGCTGCGAGGGGCAGGAGACGGTCTGCGGGGCTTTCGTGAACGAAGACATCTGGCGGCGGACGGTGGAGCAGGCGCGCCCCGAACATTTCGTCGCACAGCGATTCTTTCGCGTCCGGCCTGACGAATCGGGTAGACTGGCGAACTACGGCGTGTACCTGCTCGGCGGCAGCGCGGCCGGGTTCTTCACGCGGCTCTCGCCGCAGGGCACGGGGTACGCGGCCGTGACCGTGCCGACCTACGTCGCACGCGGCCGACAGCAGTAACAGCAGTAACAGGCAATCTAAAATGAGTGAGAATAAAAGCAAAAATAAATTGACGGGCGCGGGTCGCATCAACCGGCGGGAACAACTCGTCGAGTCGGAAGAGCCGAAGCCGTGGTGGCAGACTTCGCGTCGGAAGTTCATCGTCGGCGGGGCGGTGGCGGCGGGCGCGGTTCTGACGGGGGGCGTCTGGCTGGCGACGCGCGACGACACGACCGACGTGGATAAGGATTCGCTCGAACTGCAACGCGCGCAGGGTTGGAACATCGGGTCGGAGCAGAAGCCTCTGAGCCTCGCGGGCGCGCAGACGCTCGACTCGCAGGGGCGCGACGACTGGAAGCGATACCTCGACCAGTCCGTGATGCTGGGCGCGTACCAGCCGAGGTCGCAGGCGTGGCTTCCGTTCTTCGTGCCGACGCTTATCCAGTCGCTCCAGTTCGAGTCGCTGCGCCAGCAACTCGCGCCCATCCACCTGCCCGACATGAGAGAGTCTTACGGGCGCGGGCAAACTATCGCCAGAGATTTTCTGACCAACGCGCAGAACGCGGGCGAGACCGCCATCGTCGTCGATCTGCCGGGGCGCGACAGCATCGCCCTCGCCGCAGGGATGGCCGACGCCGCGGAACTCATCCTCACGTTCGACAATTTCCCGCACCCGCTCGGCGTCACCCCTTCGCACGAGACGCTCGCGGCGATGCTCTATTACGCGGGCGAGATCGAGTCGAAGCAGGCGGCGGCGAAATGGGGAGAGGGGACGACGAAGCCCGCCCCCGTGTTCCTGCTCGACTCGAAGCGTCTGGAAACTTACAAGGACGCGGACGCGCAGTTCGACAACCGGTATCTGGCGAAACTGCCTTCGGCGCAAAAGTTCCAGGAGATGGGGGTCAAGTCCCTCGTCTACGTGACGCCCGACCGGACGCGCGCGCAGGAACTCGACGATCTGAACGAAGACTTCGTGGCGTATAAGAACAGCGGCCTCAACGTCGCGATGCTGCCCCTGAGCGACCTCGTGGGCGTGGACGAAAACGTCTCGCGCGAATGGGGCGACGGCTCGACGCGCACCGAGCAGCAGCGTAATTACTATTACGGCGGCAGCCCCGGCTTCCACCCCTTCTTCTTCTACGCCTATCCTTTCTACAGCCCGTCTCCGGCCTACGCGAGACGCACGGGCTTCGCGGGCGGGGCGCGGGGCGCGACTCTGCCGCCCTCCGTCTCGCCGCCGAGGTATATCCCTGCGCCGCGCCCCACGATGTTTTCGGGAACGCGCATCGGCGGGCGCAGTAGCGCATCGGGCGTCGGGCGCAGCAAGCCGACCCGCCTCGAAGCCGTCTACAAACTCGCGCACGTTCTTCGGGTGCGCCGACGAGAGATGAAGATGACACGCAGGTCTTGGTTCCAAAGTTTGCTCGGCGGCGAAGAAGGCGACGGCTATTTCTTCGGCCTCCAACTTCTCATCCACGCCTTCGGCAAAGACGACTTGCGCGCGCGCCTCGCCGCGATCATCTCCGACCCCGACGGCGCGCTCGAAGACCTCGAAGCCAAGCGACGTTACATCAAGCGCGTCGTGGCCGTGTTGCTCGAACAGGAACCTTATTGGAGTCAGGTCTTCTGGGATTACAAAACGACGCGCGCCGCCGCCGCAGCCGAGTTCGAGTCGTGGGCGGCGGAACTCTCCGCCAACACCGCGACGGAAAGCGAAGAGATGGACGCGGCGGTTGACGGAGCCTTTCGCGTCTCGCACGAAAAAGACTACGTCGCCGTGACCATCGTCCTTCACCTGAGCGCGCCGTTCCCGCCCGCCGAGATCGACGACGAATCGCTCTACTGGCAGACCGCGACCATCGGCAAACTCGTGCGCGGCCTGTTGCTCGTCAACCCCGAGACGATCCTCGCCGACGGCGTCTTCATCATCCCCGGCAACAGCGAAGACGGCCTCTCCGAAGAGGACTTGCTGATCGGCGGGTGGAGCTACCTGCGCGTGCTCACCTGAGCTTCGCCACACGAGGCGGCGCGTCTACGAACTCGACGAACTGATCTACTCAAAATAAATCCCGCCCGCGCCCGCCCGCGCGCGTGGCGGCGACGGAGACAAACATGCTTCTTCAGACGACACACCTTATTCAATCGATTGCCAACGTCGCCATCTACACGGTTATCGGTCTGGTTCTCTTCGGACTCGCCTTCTTCATCATGGGCAAGGCCACGCCCTTCTCCCTCCGCAAAGAGATCGAGGAAGATCAAAACATCGCGCTCGCCATCGTCATCGGCTCCGTTATCATCGGCATCGCAATGATCGTCGTGGCCGCCATCACGGGTTAAACTCCCCGGTTCACCACGCGAGTCTCGGCCGTAGGCGTCGCACGCCGGACGGCATCGAACAAATAACAAATGAGCGAGGCCCCACGGGACTTCCCGCCTAACCTCGCAGACACGCTCAGCGTTTCTTGTCGCCCGCCGCGACCAACCTCTGCGTGCGATGTCCATCAACATGATGCCTGTGAAGCGTGAGCCGTTGGGAGAGGGAAGGTCGGAGGGGGATGCGCCCGACCTGCGCGGGGCGATCGTGTGTGCGTTGCTCGTCGCGTTGTTCGTGGGCGTGCGGTTGTGGCGGCTGGATGCTTCATGTCTGTGGTTTGACGAGGTGTTCAGCGTGCATGCGGCGCGGCACGGGTGGGGCGAACTGTTGGAGTTCGTCGCGCTCGATCTGATTCACCCGCCGTTGTTTTATCTGCTGCTCAAGGTGTGGATGGCGGTTGTGGGGGGCGGCGAGTCGGTGTGGTGGCTGCGGCTGTTTCCGTTGTTGACGCAGGCGGCGGCAATCGTGCCCCTCCTGCTGCTCGGCCGCGAGTTGGGTCTTCGGCGGGGCGGCGTGATGCGTGTCGCGCTCCTGCTGTTGGCGGTCAATGGTTATTTGATCCAGCACGCGCAGGGGTTGCGTATGTACAGCCTGCTGCTGCTGTTCGCACTCTGTTCGTTATGGCTCTTTGCGCGCTTTTCCGATGCGGAGGCGAGGCGGCGGGGCGATGTGCTCGCGCTATTCGCCGTGAATTTGCTGTTGGTCTATACGCATTATTTCGGCTGGCTGTTGGTCGGGTTGGAAGGTCTCTTTGTAGTTATCTGGCGGAGGGGGAAGTTGAAGCCGTTCGTCGTGTCGCTCGTCGCGTTGGGGGTGTGTTTCAGCCCGTGGATGTGGTTGGTGCTGCGAGCGGCAGAGGCGGGGGAAGGGCTTCTGGCACAGAACATCGGTTGGCAGGCGCGGCCGCGCCTGACGGACATCTTCCACCCCTTCCTGTTGCTGCACGAACCGTTTCGCTTTCGCCGGAACACCTACGAGCCGTTGGTGCTGCGCGTAGACGTGTGGTTAACGGTCGCACTGTTCGTCCCGCCGTTCCTCGCGCTCGGCTGGCGCGCCGTGAGGCGCAGACGCGTGGGAGCGCAATTATCGGGAGACGAGACGGCACGAGAAGAAGCGGCGGGGAGCGATGCGGGCGGGCTGGCGACAGCAGCAGCAGCAGCAGCAGCAGGAGCGGGGCGCGAGGCGGGCAGGATGTCGGGTTTAACTTTCCTGCTGTTTTTTTCGCTCGCCCCGGTCGTCGTCGCGTTCGTGCTGGGGCGCGCGCTGCCGCAATCAATCTGGGGCACGCGCCACTTGATCATCATCGCGCCCGTCTACCTGCTGCTGGCGTCAGTTGCACTCGTCTCGCTGCGGCGACCCGTATGGCTTGCGGTCTCGATCAAACTCCTGCTCGCCTGCTGGTTGACGCTCGCCGCGACGCTCTGGTTGATGCGCCCCAACGCGCCGCCCGTGTGGTGTGCGTGGGAGACGCTCGCGCAGAGGGTGGTCGAGGCGGGCGCAAACGCGGCGGGAGAGGTTCGCATCTACGCCGCGGAAGACCTCGTCGCCTATCACCTGTGGTACGGGATGAGTTCGACGGGCGACAAGCGATTCCGCGTCACCGCCGTCAAGAACCTGCCCGGCCTGCTCGAAGACCGTGCGTATTTCCTCCCGCGCGGGTTCGACGAAGTGGCCGCCGCAGACGCGTCCACAGCGATGCGTGAAGAACGCTTCTGGGTGGCCTTCCGCGACACGTCCTGGAACACAGAGCACCCGCTCTTGCGTCTGCTGGCCGAGCGCGGCTACGACGTGGAGCCACGCTTCGAAGTGGCGGCCTCCGGGCAGAAGGCTTTCCTCGTCCTCGCGAAACGTCGCAGCCTGTGAGCGCCCACACCTGCCGCCCGCCGCACACGCCACAAAACCCCCAATCCGCACAAAGAAGCGTTGATGCTTAGAACACGAAAAAGAAGCATTGATGCTTAAACACGAAAGGGATCGCCCACCGGCGACCCCCTTCTACATTCACGCACCACTAACCAATCAACCCGCGCGGCGCATTACCCCCAACTCGTCAACCACACACCCGCCCGCCCGCGCCTCAATCCCAATCAACCCCCTACGCCTTCGCTTCCTCCAACGGCTTCCGACGCGTCGGCGCTTTCCGCTCCGAAGCCTTCTTCAACCCCACCGCCTGCACCTCGTTCGAGTCCCGCCCGAACTGCGCGATCACCTGATCCTTCACCCCCAGAATCCGGTTATGATACTCCCACTCCTTAGCCGCCGCCGTATCACGCGCCGACGCCAACGTCGCCGCAGCCTGCGCCTCCGCCTCCCGCGCGCCCGTCATCTCCGCCTCCAGCGTCTTAATCGTCGCCACCGCATACGCCGGGTTCGCCGGAGCATACCCCGCAATCCCCTGCAACGCCGCGAAACTACTCCTATCCGCTTCCAACACAGACGGAGTTATCCGTTTGCTCTGATCCTTAGGCATGATGTGGTCTCCTTTGTGAGAAAAAAGAAGTTTCCGCGAGGACTGTGAGACTACCAGACGAACCACTCGTCTCCCCGCATCCTAATCCACACACCACCCCACAATCAACAACTTTCCATGTCCCCTCAAAACAGCACTACACACGCCCTTCACACCACCAGACGCCCCCACAACACCACCCGCTCCCCCGCCCTTCCCAACAGCACGCCATCTTCCCTTACAAGCACACCATCTTCCCTCAATCGCCTGCCATCTTTCCTTACAATCTCTCTATCTTCCTCGACAAGATTACCTGCCGATAAAGGAAGCATGCCATCCTATAGATAAAGCACCCCATACCATGTAACAAGCTACACCGCCAATTAACCTCCCGCCAACGCCAATAACCTTCCGCTATAAGGAGGGTAACAATCCAACATGAGTTTTTTTGTATTCATAAAGCCAATCTCTAAGTTGAGATTCGACACTATGAGGGAAAGAACCGATAGACTCCCAAGAGTTTATTAAAATTGTCAAAACTTCAGGAGGACACTGGTGAACAGGCGGGATTAAAATTTTATTCAGCGTCTCTTTAGTGAAGCGGCGTTTGTCTCCGGCATGAGAAATAGACTTTATGAATTCTCTCGTACAATTCAAGCGTAAGAGAGCGAGAAGATAAACCGCGTCTTCGTAATCATCAATCGCGAGCATGTAGCTTGTGTCGTCTAGTGCCACGGGGCGCGGCTCAGGCTTCAACAGGCGAAATACGGGTTCGTCGTAAAACCCTGCCAACGCCACTTTGTAAGTAGCATGAGTGTAATTTCCGATCCCGAACAGGGTGAAGAGGGGACGGTTCTTATAGATACTGGACTTGCGCGCGGCAAACAGGTCTTTATGCTTCGAGAGGTAGGCATATAACTTAGGATATCGCTCCGGCAAGTCTTCCAGAGTGTCTTGCAGATCACGCTGGAAGACGGGTAACACATATCTCGACTTGCGCCCATGAAAAATATCAGAACTTTTATAAAGCTGATAAAGGACTTCTTCTTCAACTTCAACCCGCTCCCCCAGTCCGTTGCGCAGTCCAGTCGGTTCCTCTACCAACTCCATGATCTTGCTTACATCATGCTTTATCCCTTGCCTCCATGAGTAATGATTCAGCCCGTCATTCTCGCGGAAGGACGTTTGACGGTAACTCTCAACGTCGTAGATCAACTGCCCCTCGATGAATCCGACTTGCCCTACCTGCTGACCGTTAATTCCTTGATAGATAGAACACATTCCGCCTGAACGGCGTGGGTTTCCTATCGTAAACCTGATGAGGCCAGAATCTACGGCAGCGCCGAAATAAAGTGCGCTATCTATACGTTGATACTCAAAGTCTCCAATATTTGGATGGCGCGCGAGAAACTGAAGCAAATTTCTCAGCACGGTGAACTTGCCGAGCAAGGCGAACTGAGCGCGATGGCATCGCCCCTGAAGAAAACTAACGAAACGAAGAATGATAGCCTCGGAAACATCGAAATTTGCTTTCCCTGTCAATGCCGCGAAACCCGGAAGATTTTTAAGATTATGTTTTTTTCCGGCGTTGCTCTCGCCTAAAGACCCTTGCTCCGCATTCGTCACCCACGGCGGGTTGCCGATGACCAACACTGACGCATCTGGTGTTAGTTGAATGTCTGATGCCGTCGCAGCAAAGACATCACCCTTAATCAAGCGCGCCTTTCGTCGCTGATTTTTCAGGTTCTCCGTAGCCGAGAAATAGTGAAATTCATCAATCTCCCATCCGAGCACCTCTGCCGTGCAATTCTCAGGAATGCTTAATAGGAATGAGCCAGCCCCAAAGGTCGGCTCGATGATCAGGTCAACCCCAGATACGTCAACAGTATCCCAGACCAAACGCGCCAGTTCGACGGGGGTTTGAAAGTCTCCCCTCACTCTAGCCGATAACTTTTCTTCAACGGCCGAAACCAAAATGTTACTCCTCATCTATCAGAGGGTCTACTATCGTCTCACTTACTTTGGCTGTCGCGGGCAACTCTGGCAAGTTTTCCGGATCGAGGCCGACTACGCTTTCATACTTTTCGCTAATTACTCTTTGATATTGCAATCGCCACTGAAGAGCGTTCGAGATGGTTAAATATCCCTGAAGCGGTGGATTCTTCACTAGCCATTTGGCATATTGCATTAAGGTGATTTCATCTACCGGAATCATGCGTTCGACGAGGAATGCGTAAATGTCCTCTTCATTACCCTCATGCGCGATGATTTTGAGGATGCCGGCAGTAGTTTGAAAGTCGGCGGTGCGCTCCTTTGGGATGTATCTGATGATACGCAACGGTAGATAGCACTCCTTATCAGTATCAGTCTTCTCATAGACGAACAGAATAAGGTTATAACCAAGCCCCTCGATCTTCTGTTTGAAAGAAGTGAATGGCGACGAAGATTGAGGTTGACGTATCGAAGTGACCTTAATGTCAATATTCAAGGTCGGCAAATCTATTCCTTTAGCAGAACTACCAAAGTCCTCACTACGGATGATGCCTCTAGTAGCTAGGAAATCTCTGAGTTTGTGCTCGATATATGTGCCTAGCGTTTTTCCATTATCCACCCCGCGTAGTTGGTTGTGAGTTTGTCTGCTAAATTCTGATGCAAACTCTCTGATGGCTTCATAAAAACGACTTAAATCTTGAACTTCGATTGCATCATTCGGCGGGCGTGCTTTATCTCCAATATTCGTCATTAGCATGCTCCTGCGAGGTTTGCAAAAACTAAGTAAGCTTATAACAAAGTCGCTCGCTACGCAGCATTCTACAGACACACCCGCAAGAATTCGCAATCAGCGAACAATTTTAACTAACTGTCGGTGCGCCGGAGGCTTGCCAGGCTTTCCAGCCGCCGTCCATCGAATAAACATTTGTGTAGCCGAGGCGTTGGAGGTTGTCGGCGGCGAGGGCGGAGCGGTAGCCGCCGCCGCAGTAGAGGATGAGTTCGGTCTGTTTGTCGGGGATGGCGTGTTCGATGTCGCGTTCGATGATGCCGCGCCCCAGATGCACGGCGCGGGCGGCGTGGCCGGCGTGCCATTCGTGGTCTTCGCGCACGTCGATGAGGCGCGCGTGGGGGTTGGCGTCGAGGCGGCGGCGCGCCTGTTCGAGGTCGAGTTCACGGATGCGTGTTTTGGCGTCTTGCACGAGTTGGAGGAAGCCTGCGGAGTGTTCCATGTGTGTCGGGTTTCTCCCGTCGCTGGATGAAAAAGACGGGAGGCATTATAATCTCCGTTTGCAGGAGCAACCCATCAAATTAAGTATCTATTCCGGGGCGTCGGCGTGCGCTGTCGAGGCGTTTCGCGTGCCGTCTCCGGCAGGGAGAGGACTAAGGTTTTGGCGACAGAACAATTTGACGTGACGGTTATCGGCGCAGGCCCCGGCGGTTATGTGGCGGCGATCAGGGGGGCGCAACTGGGGTTGAAAGTTGCGCTCGTGGAGCGTGAGAAGCGGCTCGGCGGGACGTGCGGCCTGCGCGGGTGCATCCCGACGAAGGCTCTCCTGATGTCGGCGCACAACTACGAGCTGGCGCAGCACCTCGCAGACCATGGCGTGCAGGTGTCGGAGGTCAAACTCGCCTTCGACGCCGTGCAGAAGCGCAAGGACAAGATCGTGAACAAGAACGCGGCGGGCGTCTCTTACCTGATGAAGAAGAACAAGGTGACGGTCTTCAACGGGACGGGCAAACTCGCTCTGCCGGGCAAGGTCTTGGTGACGACTGCCGACGGCCAGACGCAGACCATCGAGACGAAGAACATCATCATCGCCACGGGGTCGGTCGTGCGCCCCATCCCCGGCTTCGAGACGGACGGCGAGCGCGTCGTCAACAGCGACCACATACTGGAACTAAAGGAAGTGCCGAAGTCTCTGATCGTGATGGGCGCGGGCGCGGTCGGCGTCGAGTTCGCGAGCGTGTATTCGCGCTTCGGGACGGAGACGACCATCGTCGAACTGATGCCGCACCTGTTGCCATTCGAAGACGAGGAAGTGTCGGCCGAACTGGAGAAGTCGTTTCGCAAGCGCGGCATCAAGCAGCAACTCGGCACGCGTCTTGAGAAGATGGAGAAGACGGACGCCGGCGTCGTCGTGACGGGTAAGGACGCGAAGGGCGCGGAGGTGCGGCTCGAAGCCGAGATGTTCCTCGTCGCCGTCGGCCGCATGCCTTACCTCGAAGGGCTCGGACTCGAAGGCTCGAAGATCAAGGTCGAGCGCGGCAACGTGCAGGTGGACGAGTTTTGCCGCACGGGCGAACCGGGCGTCTACGCCATCGGCGACGTGATCCCGACGCCGTGGCTGGCGCACCTGGCGTCGAAAGAGGGCATCCTCGTCGTCGAACAGATCGCGGGGCAGAAGCCACAGCCGATCAACATGCGCCACGTCCCTTCGTGCACTTACTGCGACCCGGAAGTGGCCTCCGTCGGTTTGACGGAAGCGGCGGCGAAGAAGGAAGGCTACGACGTGCGCGTCGCCAAGTTCCCGTTCTCCGCCTCCGGCAAGGCGCGCATCCTCGGAGAGGAAGAGGGCTTCATCAAGATCGTCAGCGAGACGAAATACGACGAACTCCTCGGCGTCCACATCATCGGGGCGCACGCGACGGAATTGATCGCCGAGGCGGGCGTCGCGCTGCAACTCGAATCCACCGCGGAAGAACTCGGCCGCACCATCTTTGCGCACCCCACCATCTCGGAAGCCATGATGGAGGCCGCCGAAGGTATTCACGGATTGACGATACATTTCTAAAAGCCGTAAATCGTGAATCGTGAATCGAGAAAAGCAGATTTTATCTATTTACGATTTACGATTCACGATTTACGAGATTGCGATTATGAAGACAGAGACAAAGCGCAAAGGCGCGTCGAAACAGGGCGCGGCGAAGGGGCGGAAGGACGCGGGCGCGAACGGCGCGAACGGCGTCACGTCGTCGCCATCGACCGCGGCTGACGGGGAGTTGATCTGCACGACGGAAACGACGCTCGGCGCGGAGCAGTTGTTGGAGTTGTACCGTTACCTGTTGCTGACGCGGCTCGTCGAGGAGCGTCTGGTGAATCTGTACCGGCAGACGAAAGTCGTCGGCGGCGTCTTCCGCTCTCTGGGGCAGGAGGCGACGGCCGTCGGGACGTGTTACGCGCTGGAGTCGCGCGACTTCATCGCGCCGCTCATACGCGACCTCGGCGCCGTGCTGGTGAAGGGCATCCGGCCGCGCGAGATTTTCGCGCAGTACATGGCGAAGGCGTGGGGGCCGTCCGAAGGGCGCGACCTCAACATCCACTTCGGCAACATGGAGAAAGGCTTCATCGGCCCCATCTCGCACCTCGGCGACATGATCCCCGTGATGACCGGCATCGCCCTCGGCGCGCGCATGCAGCAGAAGGAGATCGTGGCGTTGGCCTACATCGGCGACGGCGGCATGAGCACGGGCGCGTTCCACGAAGGGCTGAACTTCGCCGCCGTGCAGCGTCTCCCGGTCATCATCATCGCCGAACACAACTGGTACGCCTATTCGACCCCGACGCGCTTGCAGACGGCCGTGGAGAACCTCGCGGACAAGGCCGCGGGCTACGGCATCCCCGGCCACATCGTCGACGGCAACGACATCATCGCCTGTTACGAGGTGACGAAGCGCGCGGCCGACTACGCGCGCTCGGGCGGGGGCGCTGTTCTGATCGAGGCGAAGACCTACCGGCGCAAAGGACACGCCGAGCACGACGACCAGCGTTACATTTCTGCGGAAGAACTCGAAATGTGGGAGAAGCGCGACCCCGTGGATCGCTTCACGCGCCACCTGCTCACGCAGGAGATCGCGACGCAGGCGCAACTCGATGCGATTGTGGCCGACGTGCAGCGCGAGATCGACGAGGACGTGGCGTGGGCGGAAGAGTCGCCGATGCCCGACGCGGAGAAGGTCGCTTACGGCGTCTTCGACAACTCAATCGTCCCGCCCGCGTTCCGCCCGAAAATTTTCGGCGATAAATAGGCTTGAGTTTGCGTGAGTCTGAATGACTGCTCACAGGTTGATGGAAGGAATCTTCTCGTGATTCCGAAAACGAATCGAGAGTATTTTCGCTTCGTCATCCTCCACGGGCTAGGGTTGGGAGCGGGAATCTTTCTCGTCGTTTACCTGTTGCACAAATTTTACTTCCGAGACTTCTGGACTGATGAAGGGGCTTTGCGAACCGGGGCGATTTGCCTGCTCGGCGGTTTTAGCCTGACGCTAATGAGGATCAAATATCTTAAGAGGTGAGAGGCGGCAAGCGGGCGGGCATGTAAAACTGTGCGCCCGCCCGGTAGCTCTCGTTCCTGAAATTCATGTCAACTGCGACCAAAAAAGAGCATAAATCGAACCGCCCGGCGCGCGGCGGCGTGGCGACGTTCATCGAGGCCATCCGGCAGGGCATCTGGGAAGAGATGGAGCGCGACCCGACGGTCTTCGTCATCGGCGAAGACGTGGGCGCGTACGGCGGCGCGTTCAAGGTGACGGACGGCTTGCTCGACGAGTTCGGCGAGGGGCGCGTCATCGACACGCCGATCTCCGAGGCGGCGATTGTCGGCGCGGCGTGCGGGGCGGCCTTGATGGGGATGCGACCCGTCGCGGAGTTTCAGTTCATAGACTTCATCTCGCCGGGCTTCGACATGCTGACGAACTACGCGGCGAAGTGTCGCTATCGTTGGGGCGCGGGGTTGCCGACCGTGTTTCGCGGCCCGTGCGGCGCGGGCGTCCATTCGGGGCCGTTCCATTCGGTCAACGCCGAGGCGTTCTTCCTGAACACGGCGGGCTTGAAGATCGTCGAGCCTTCGACCGCCTACGACGCGAAGGGTTTGATCAAGGCGGCGATTCGCGACCCCGACCCGGTGCTCTATTTCGAGCACAAGAAACTCTACCGCCTGCCGCGCCTGCGCGAAGAGTTGCCGGAGGACGACTACATCGTCGAGATCGGCAAGGCGCGCACGGCGCGCGCCGGGCGCGACCTCTCGATCATCACGTTCGGCGCGCAGGTGTTGAATGCGCTCGACGCGGCCGCCGAGTTGGAGCGCGAAGGGCTGGACGTTGAAGTGATAGACCTGCGAACGCTCGCGCCGATGGACAAAGAAGCCATCCTCGCGTCGGTCAAGAAGACGAACAAGGTTTTGATTCTGCACGAGGCGGCGCGCACGGGCGGCATCGGCGGCGAGATCGCGGCGACGATTGCCGAAGAGGCTTTCGAGTGGCTGGACGCGCCCGTCGTGCGCGTCGCCTCGATTGACACACCCGTGCCTTATTCGCCGCCGCTCGAAGAGTATCACCTGCCGCAAATCAAAGACGTGCTGGAGGCGGCGCGTAAGTTGGCGGCTTACTAAGGTCGTGAGTCGTGGGCGGTCAGCCGCAAGCAGTTTCTCAGTATTCGCTGCTCGCTGTTCACCGCGCGCCGCTCACCTGTTACTGAAAGGAGCGACGGTCATGCCGAAGTATGTTATCGAGCGGGAAGTGCCGGATGCGGGGAAGTTGCCCACGGACGCGTTGCAAGCCATGTCGCAGAAATCCTGCGCCGTGTTGAACAGCATGGGGCCGCAGATTCAGTGGGTGCAGAGCTACGTCACGGACGACAAAATCTATTGCGTCTACATCGCGCCGAACGAGGAAGCGGTGCGCGAGCATGCGGCGCAGGGCGGGTTTCCGGCCAACCGCATCTCCGAGATCAGGACGGTGATTGATCCGACGACGGCGGAAGCATAAATTTAAATAGTGACAAGTGACGGGTGACTGGCGACAAGATAAAAAAATGTCTTGCTCCAGTCACCAGTCACCCGTCACTTGTCACTAGGGAGAAGATATGAGCACAGAAGTTGTGATGCCGCAGATGGGCGAGTCCATCGCGGAGGGGACGATCACCCGCTGGATGAAGCAGGTGGGCGAGCGCGTCGAGCGCGACGAACCGCTGTTCGAGATTTCGACCGACAAGGTTGACGCGGAGATTCCCAGCCCTGCCGCCGGGACGCTCACCGAGATCAAGTTCAAAGAGGGCGAGACGGTCGAGGTGAACAAGGTCGTCGCGATCATCGGCGCGGAGGGCGAGCAAGCCGCCGCCGCGAGCGCGCAACCCGCGTCGAACGCACCCGCCGCGCTACAGGCAGCCACGGCGTCCGCGCCTCCGCCCGCGCCCGCCGCGCCTCCGCCACCCGCCCCTACGGCATCTCAGGCGTCCGTCCCGCCGCCGCCACCGGCCGCAACATCTCAGACGCCGCAGACCGCGGAGGTCGCGGGCAGAAGTTACGACGATCAGCGTCCGGGCGCGAAGGCCGAAGGGCAGTCGCTCGCGTCCACGGGGGGCGCGGGAGGCGGCAACGGCGAGGCGCAGGCGGTTGATGCCACGACGGGCGCGAACGGCGGCGCGCAGTCGGCCGAGGATTTGCGCCGCACGAAGTCCAGCCCCCTCGTGCGCAACATCGCACGCGAACACAACATAGACATCACGCAACTCGAAGGCACGGGGATGAGCGGGCGCGTCACGAAGAACGACATCCTCAGCTTCATCGAGTCGGGCGCAACCGCCGCCGCGCCGCCGCCCCAGCAACAACCGGCCGCGCCGCCGCCGCCTTCCGTGCAGACGCCGCCCGCCCAAGTCCCGCACGTGCAGCCCACCGCCGGCGACCGCGTCGAGCCGATGACCGTGATGCGCAGGAAGATCGCCGAGCACATGATCATGTCGCAGAACACGTCGGCGCACGTCGCCACCGTGTACGAGATCGACATGACGCGCATCTCCAAATTGCGCGACCGCCACAAGGCCGAGTTCCTCCAGCGCACCGGCACGAAGTTGACCTACATGCCGTTCATCTTCCAGGCCATCACCAGCGCGCTGCGTAAATTCCCCATCTTCAATTCGCAGGTCTCCGGCGATCAGATCATCTACAAGCAGGACATCAATCTCGGCATGGCCGTCGCGCTCGACTGGGGCTTGATCGTCCCCGTCATCAAACGCGCCGACGACCTTTCCATCTCCGGCCTCGCACGCGCCGCGAACGATCTGGCCGACCGCGCGCGCAACAAGCAACTCAAGCCGGACGAAGTGGCGGGCGGCACGTTCACCATCACAAACCCCGGCGTCTTCGGCGGCCTCTTCGGCACGCCCATCATCAACCAGCCGCAGGTCGCCATCCTCGGCATCGGCGCGATTGAAAAACGCGCGAAGGTTCTGACCACGCCCGAAGGCGATGACTTTATCGCCATCCGTCACATGGCCTACTTCGCGCTCTCCTTCGACCACCGCATCATCGACGGCGCGGACGCCGAACGCTTCCTCGCCTACGTCAAAGAGCTGCTCGAAGCCGGGCAGTTTCAGGTGTAGCCCGGCGGCGAACACATAGAGAGGCGGCCGCGACTCCCACGCGCCGCATCGAAGCGATTCTCGACGAAGACGCACGGCGCGAATGGGCGGACGAACAACCCCGTCCCTCATCCACCGCGCCGCGCGCCTCAACTTCCACAAAACTTTGCCGCGACTCCGGTCGCGAAGCGGCCGCCGTCCATACTTGCCGCCGAAACGCTTGCCGCCCGCACGCCGCGCGTCTCCCCACGCGCGCCTCGACGATGTCCGGCGGGTGCGCGAACATCCGAAACGAAATCAACACGTTTATAGCCAGCCGGTTCGCGATGTCGCCCGCCTAAAATCGTCTCTCACATCTCGCCATTACTATAGCGGTTTGCAATTGAGTGCGACTCGTCTGTGATGATTGGAGGGGCCGGGCTTGTCGCTGCCCGCGTGGCTACGAAAGCGAGCGGGCAGGGACCAGCCCGGCCCCTACAATGATTCCTTCATCGCACTCAATTGCAAACCGCTATAGGGGTAAAGATGAGAGGGAATTCTCCGGTTATCCGCCCGGTCGCAAGCCCGCGACCCGGCCTCGCCAGTGCCTTTAAAGGCACACAAAACGGCCGGTACAAATATCGTAAAAATGCGTTGTACACTGTTTAAGTATTTTGTTATAATCCGCATCCTCAAGTTCCCCCAAACTTGTTAGCGAAAAGTTCCCCCAAACTTGTTAGCGAATTGCCTATCCTCTCTGACAGAGCCTCGCCTCAACGTTGTGCAGGGTTCTAAACTGTTGATAGCAATCCTGTAATTGTTTTAAAGGATATATCGAGATGAGAAAAACAGTCCCTGCCGCGTGCCTGACTCTGTTGCTGGCGCTCTCTTTCTGCGCAGGTGTCTTTGTCACTGACCGCACTCATGCCCAATCAAATTTGGTTGTAAAATCAAAGAATAAGGTCTCCTCCGAGTTGATACGGAAGACGTTGGCGGGACAGGGCGAAGACCGTGTGAGGGTCATTATTCAGCCCAACGGTCTGTGGAATAATGAACTGAGCTACGCCGTTCTGTTACAAGGCGCGACCAACGTACGCCATTTCCAGAACTTTAATTTCCGCGTCCTTGACCTGCCCGCCGCCGCCGCCGCCGCCCTGGCCGAGCGCGGCGATGTGGCTTTCGTCTCGCTCAATTACGAGGTGCGGACGCTCGGACACGTCTCGCTGACGACGGGCGCTGATGCCGTGCGCGCCACCAGCGGCACGACCACCGGCGGTTTAGACGGGACGGGCATCGGCATCGCGGTCTTCGATTCCGGGATCGACACCACGCACAAGGCATTTCTGGATAAGAGTAATAACCTGCGCGTGGTCGCCAGTCAGGATTTCACGGGCGAGACGCGCACAGACGATCCCTACGGTCACGGCACGCATGTCGCGTCCATCCTCGCGGGAAACGGCCGCATCTCGAACGCCTCCTACACGGGCATTGCGCCGAACGCCAACCTGATCAATCTGCGCGTCTTGAACTCGGAGGGCGTCGGCTCGGCCGCGCAGTTGCTGCGGGCGATTGACTGGGTGTTGACGAACCGGGTGCGATACAACATCCGTGTCGTCAACCTGAGCCTCGGAATGCCCGCCATCGATTCGTATAAAAATGATCCGGTGTGCAAGGCCGTGCGGGGGCTGGTCGACGCGGGCGTGGTGGTGGTGGCCGCCGCCGGTAACAACGGCAAGGACGGCGATGGAAATAAGGTTTACGGGCGCATCCACTCGCCCGGCAACGAACCTTCGGCCATCACCGTGGGCGCGAGCAACACCTTCGGAACGGACACGCGTGGCGACGACGCGGTTGCGACTTACAGCTCACGCGGCCCGACGCGTAGTTACTCGACAGACGAGAACGGCGTCAGGCGTTACGACAATTTGATCAAACCGGACATCGTCGCCCCCGGCAACAAACTGGTCAATGCCGAGGCTGTGAATAACAATTTGATCGCGCAGCACCCTTCGCTGGACGCGGGCGTCAGCCCGGTTGATAACCGCAAACAGATGTACCTGAACGGCAGCTCGATGGCGACGCCGATTGCCGCAGGCACCGCAGCCCTGATGCTTCAGGCCAACCCGCAGTTGACGCCCAACATGGTCAAGGCGTTGTTGATGTATACGGCGCAGCCGCTCGCGGGCTTTAACATGTTGGAACAGGGGACGGGTGAGATCAACGTGGAAGGCGCGGTGCGGCTCGGTAAATTAGTCCGCACAAATCTCTCTCAGAGCACCCCGCTCGGCGAACCTTTGTTGACGACCGGCACGCTGCCCGCCAGCCGGACGACGATTGCCGGCCACACGTTCCCGTGGGCGCAGGGAATTATTTTAAATCAAACATACGTCACGGGCTCTAACCTGATCGCCCTGTATCAAAAGATTTATGGCATAGGGATGCTGCTCGGTGACGGCGTGATCACCGGCGACGGGGTGATTACGGGCGACACGACCATGATGACGGACGGCGTGATTACCGGCGACAATATCATGGTCAGCGACGGCGTGATTACCGGCGACGGCAGTCCCTTTCTGGGGCTCAATCTGCTGCTCGGCGGCACGCAACTCAACGACGGTTATCTTCTGAGTGACGGGGTGATTACGGGCGACGGCGTGATTACGGGCGACGGCGTGATTACCGGCGACCTGTATCTAGAGGCGCAATCGGCGACCGTGAGCGGCGATCAGACTTCCGCGATGCCGGTCGTGGTTGATGACGGGGTAGACTGTTTGGAGTATTAGCACTATGGTTACGCAAGCAGGCAAACTCACAATGGCGGAATCATCGATCTCAGGGGGTGAGTTGACGACTTCTTGGCCTGTCGCGACGGCGACCGCGGTGCAACCTCAAACCGGCGCAAGCGGGTTGGAGATTATGAACAAGCAGCAGTTCACACGCCCCTTCATGTGGTTGATCGTGGCGACGGGCGCGGCGGCCATTCTGTTTTCGGCTTACCGCCTGCCGCTGCCGCAACTCGATCTGAAGTTCCTGCTGCTGGCCCTGATGGTCGTGGTTTGCTCGCGCGTCGCCGTTCCGATCCCGCACGTCAGCGGGCGCATCACGGTCTCCGACACGCTCATCTTCCTGACGATGCTGCTCTACGACGGGGAAGCCGCCATTCTGCTGGCCGCCGTCGAGGGCGTCTGTTCGAGCCTGTGGATCAGCAAAAAGACGCTCACCATCATCTTCAACTCCGCGGTGCTGGCCTGCTCTACTTTCGTGACCGTCTGGGCGTTGCGCCTCTGCTACGGCGAGATCGTTCGCATCAACGACAGCGGTTACACGGCAAACTTTCTGGTCGCGCTGTGCCTCATGGCTCTGGTTCAATACGTCAGCAATACGGGATTGATCGCCGTCGAGAAGTCGTGCAAGCTAAATAAATTTTTCTGGCAGACGTGGCGCACCTACTACCTCTGGACTTCCGTCACCTTTTTCGCGGGCGCGTCGCTGGCCGGAATCACCGCCCATCTGATTTACGCCTTCGGCTTCTACGCCGTGCTCGCGACGGTTCCGATCATCGCCATCATTTATTTGACTTACCAGACGTACCTGAAAAACATAGAGGTGGCGGCGGCGCACGCCGAGCAGGCGGAGCGTCACGTCGCGGAGCTTTCGCTCTACATTAACGAACTGAAGCGGAGCAAAGAGGAGCGCGAAAAGATTTTGCTGCGCGAACAGGCCGCGCGCTCCGAGGCCGAGGCGGCCAACGGCATCAAGGATCAGTTTCTGGCGACTCTCTCGCACGAACTGCGCACGCCGCTCACGGCCATCATCGGTTGGGCGGGCTTGCTGCGCTCGAATGATTTCGACGCAGACCTGAGAGCGCAGGCGTTGGAAACCGTGGAGCGCAACGCCAGAACGCAAGCCCAGTTGATAGATGATCTCCTCGATGTCTCAAGGATCGTCTCGGGCAAACTTCTCCTCGACGTTAAAGAGGTGGAACTGGATAAGATCGTCGCGAGCGCGATCAATGTGGTGCAGCCGGCGGCGGACGCTAAAGCCATACGCATTACTTACGACCGCGAGCCGGGAAGGAATTTCATCACCGGAGATGCCGCGCGCCTCCAGCAGATCGCTTGGAACCTGTTGTCGAACGCCGTCAAGTTCACGCCCGCAGGCGGCTCGGTCGGGATTTGCCTTGAGCGCGTCGGCGGCCACATAAAGTTAGCGGTCAGCGACACGGGCAAGGGCATCGCCGCGGACTTTCTCCCGCACGTCTTCGACCGTTTTCGACAGGCCGATAGCACGACGACCAGAAACTACGGGGGGCTTGGATTAGGGCTGGCAATCGTCCGCCACCTCGTCGAACTGCACGGGGGAACGGTCAACGCGGAAAGTCCGGGCGAGGGGCGGGGCGCGACCTTCTCGGCTACTTTCCCGCTGCTGGCCGTCAGCACGGAAGCCCACAGCGTCGAGGCGACGGGCGTAGACGGCAGAGCCGTCAACGGCCGCTCCGAGTTGGAGGGCTTAAGGGTGCTGGTTGTCGACGACGAGCCGGACACGCGGCAGGTGATCAGCGCGGTCATCACCAAATCGGGCGCGGAGGTGAAAACCTGCGCTTCCGCCCCGGAGGCTTTGGAGATGTTGAAGCTGTGGAAGCCGGACATCCTGATGAGCGACATCGGAATGCCCGACGAAGACGGCTATTCTTTAATCCAGAAAGTGCGCTCGCTTTCGGCCGAGAGCGGCGGACTCATTCCGGCGGCCGCGCTCACAGCCTACGCCAGAGACGAAGACCGCGAGCGGGCTTTGGCCGCGGGCTTTCAGATGCACGTGGCAAAGCCTATCGGGGCAAGAGAATTAATCGACACCGTCGCCGGGCTCGCCGGACGCACGATATAACATCAAGCAACTCAGCCTTTCTCCTTATCCTCTCCCTCGGATTGTTGCGATCACGTGGCGATCAAATTCTAAATTAGTCGGGTGCAACGGAAACTCGCGTTTTTCTCATCTACGCGCTTGACTCCCCCTACGCGTTTGACGAGAATCGCAGGCGATTCAGGAAACCAAAATCAAGACCTCGCGTGGGTTTGGTCAGAACGGTTCGTGGGCGCGCCCGACATCAAGCGTCCGGTGCGCCGCGGCATGTGGTGGCTGCGACGCCTTTTCTTTGTCGGGCTTCACTCTAAAGCGTCCCTACAGACACGCGAATCGTTATCTTGATGAGAAGCTGCCACAGCGGGCTTAAATTTTATAACTCAGATAAGCAGGAGAAAGAAAAAAATGAGCGTGAACAAGTCGAACAGATTCCGGGTGTCTACAGTCGCCCTCACGGTCGTGCTGGCATTGGCCTCCGCCGCCTTCGCACAGACCACCCAGACGACCAGCGGCGCGAACTCGCGCACGGTCGCCAGCGGCCAGAAGATGACCGTCAAAGGCGTCGTCACCAGCCGCGACATTGACGCCAACACTTTCGTCGTGCAGGACATCAACGGCGTCAACACGACCGTCCGCCTGTCCGACCGCACGAGCGTCAAATCGAAGGGCGGCTTCTTCGGCGGCGGCTCGACCTACGGCGCGTCGAACATCCTGCGCGGCCTCAACCTCGAAGTCGAAGGGCGCGGCGACGCCTCCGGCAACCTCGTCGCGGAGAAGGTTCGCTTCGGGAGCACCGACTTGAGGGTGGCGCAGTCGATTCAGGCGCGCGTCGATCCGGTCGAGAACCGCGTCGGACAGGTGGAACAGAATTCGCAGCGTCTCTCCGGGCAGTTGGATGAGTTGGCCGCGGTCGCGAACGCGGCGGGCGGCGGCGCGAAGGCCGCGCAGGAAACGGCAGACGCGGCCGTCTCCGGCGTCAACATGACGAACGAGCGCATCAGCGCGCTCGACGACTACGTGGCGCAGCAGACGGTGGCCGTCAACTTCCGCGTCGGCAGCGCGGTGCTCCTGCCCGAAGCCAAGACGACGCTCGACCAGATCGCGCAGCAGGCTCTCAAGGCGCGCGGCTACGTTTTGGAAGTGCGCGGCTTCGCCAGCGCGGACGGCGCGGAGTCGAAGAACCGCATGCTCAGCCAGCGTCGCGCCGACGCGGTCGTGCAGTATCTGGCCTACACGCATAACATCCCGCTGCGCCGCATCGTGACGCCGTTCGGTTACGGCGAGCAACAGGCCGTCGCCGACAACGCGACGCGCGAAGGTCGGCAGCAGAACCGGCGCGTGGAAGTCAGCGTGCTCGTCAACCGCGGCCTCATGCAGTCCGCGCCGAACATGAGCACGGCGAAGCCTGATCAGGCGACGCCGCAGGAGTAAGCTCGGAGTAACGCGACTCAGGGAAGTAAGGAAAGGGGGAAGGGGTAAAGGGTTAGGGAAGACCGGATCAGGCTTTCTCTTCCTCCTTTACCCTTTGCCCTTTACCGCTTCCCTGTTTCCGTCCCTGTTTCCGGCAAAGGGTGATTCGATGAGTAAAGTCTACGACAAACCGCGCGCCCTCCTATTGTTGCCCGCGATCATTCTCGGATGGACGCTGGCCGTTTTGTCGTTCGTGGCGACAGCGAGCGGGCAGCAACCCGTACGCGTCCCGCAATTGCCGCCGCCTCAACAGACGACGCCTCGACAGCCGCAAGCGACGCCGACTCCCAAGCCCGCTGACGAGGGCGCAGACAAAGCTGCCGATGAGAGCATCATTGATGACGATGAGATCGTGCGCGTCACGTCGAATCTGGTTGTCGTACCCGTGTCTGTGACGAGTGAGCAGGGCGAGCCTGTACAGGGGTTGAAGGCTGCGGACTTCCGGCTCGAAGAAGAAGGGCGCGCGCAGGAGATAACGCACGTCGGCGACGCGGAGCAAGTGCCGCTCGACATCGCCATTCTCTTCGACGTGTCGAGCAGCGTCACCAGTAAAAACTTTTTCACCTTTCAGCAGGAGTCCGCCGCGCGCTTCCTGAAACAAGTGTTGAAGCCGACGGATCGCGCCGCGGTCTTCTCTTTCGGGCAGAAAATAACTTTAGAGCAGCCGCTCGCTTCAGCCGAGACGGCGGCGTCCAAACTGCTGGCGATCCCGGCGGCGACGGTTGCCACCGGCACGGCCTTTTACGACGCGGTGACGCAGGCGGCGAAATATCTCGCCACAAACTCTACGGGGCGACACCGGCGCGTCATCATCGTCCTCTCCGACGGCGACGACACTTTCAGCGAGCGGGTGAGAGATGTGGTGTATGCCGACCCGCGCGCCAACAGTGGCGGCAAGACCGTCCCGCTGACGGCGCGCCAGCGTCTTCAGGAAGGCCACCGGCAGGCCATGTTGAGCGTGCAGCGCGAGGTGCAGCGCGGCGATATCGTGTTCTATTCGATCAATCCGGGCGGGCCGTCCGTGCGGCTCAATCAAATCAGCATGCGCGCGCAGACAGGTATGCAGCAGGTCGCAGAGTCAACGGGCGGGACGGCCTTCGTGCCCGAACGTGTCGAAGAACTCGACACCGTTTTACGTCAGGTTGCCGCCGAACTCCGCGCCCAGTATCTGCTCCAATACTACTCGAACAGCGACGCTCCCAACGGCAAATTCCTCAACATCCGCGTCCGCACGCCCGCCCGCGCCGGGGCGCGCGTACGCTCACGCACCGGCTACTACGTGAAGAAATGATGAACGATGAACGCGGAACGATGAACTGAAAGCAGATGTCTTTCAGTTCATCGTTCCGCGTTCCGACTTCATCGTTTCTTTTACATTTCCAAAAGTACGTCTGCGAGTTGGTTGGCGACTTCGATGAGGGAGCGTCCGGCCGCGTCGAGTTGACCGGCGTTGGCGCGCTGTTCGGCCGAGGCGGCCGAGGCGGCGACGCCGCTCAGGCGCGTGTAGTGTCGTTCGAGGCCGGGCGTGGTGCGGAAGTAGAGTTCGAGTTTGTCGAGCCGGTCGCGGATGTTCCTTAGACTCCCGAGCACGGTCGTGCGGCTGCGGTCGAGGATGGCCTGCGCCTCCGGCGACACGTTGCCGCCCTCGCGCGCCTGCTTCTCGTTCGACTCCACGCCGACCGACGTGCGCCCGTAGAGATAGAGAAAGCGCGTCAGGGTCTTCAACTCGTCGGCGAGACGGATGCGCGCCTCGTTGATCGTGCTCGTGCCGGCCGTCGTCGCCGGCGGCCTCGCGGGCGTTCTGGCGGCGGGTCGTCTCGCCGGGGTCGTTCGACGCTGGCGTTGCGCCGCAGAGTCGGCGGCCGTTAGCGGCAACAACAGGCAGGCAAGGCTCAGGGCTTGGGCAAGTCTCAAAATCATTCCTCCTACGGAAAGTGTGTTGACGACAAACTATGCCCGCGCACGTCGCGCCGTCAAGTTAAGGGCGCGCGCCGGCTCGGCCGCGTGGTTCGGCGTCCGCGCGTGCGCGCTGTTACAATGAACCTGCTACGACGACGCGAAATACCACGACGCACATTCTTTGCGATGCCGAAGAGAACGCTACAGGTTCGCCGCCTCGGGCGGATGGAGTACGGCGCGGCCTACCGTCTCCAGCAGGAGATCGAGGCCGCGCGCAAGGCGGGCACGGGCGCGGACACGCTCCTGCTCGTCGAACACCCGCACGTCCTGACGCTCGGCCGTCGCGCCACCCAAGAGGCCGTCCTCGCCTCGCCGGAAACCCTGGAGGCGCGCGGCGTCGCCCTTTTCGAGACGAACCGGGGCGGTCGTGCCACTTATCACGGGCTCGGCCAGTTGGTCGGCTACCCGATCATCAACTTGAGTCCCGACCGCGAGGACGTGCACCGCTACGTGCGCGAACTCGAAGAGGCGTTGATTCGCACGCTCGCCGATTTCGGGATAGAAGGTTTCAGGATTAAAGGCTTGACGGGCGTTCACACGGCGCGCGGCAAGGTGGCGGCCATCGGCGTCCACATCTCGCGTTGGGTGACGACGCACGGCTTCGCCCTGAACGTCAACACCGACCTCGGTTTCTTCGACCTCATCATCGCCTGCGAAGGCGAACCCGTCACCTCGATGCACGAACTGCTCGGCGGCGAGTTGCCCCTCAGCAAAGTGGAAGATCGCCTCATCGCGCGCTTCGCGGAAGTGTTCGAGATGACGCTTGAAGACGAATATGTTAACGCTTGAATTCATACGCGAGGCGCACGCGCGCATCGCGCCGCACGTGCATCGCACGCCCGTCATGTCTTCGCGCGCCTTCAACCGGGCGGCGGGGCGCGAGGTCTGGTTCAAGTGCGAAAATTTTCAACGCGCCGGGTCGTTCAAGATGCGCGGGGCGACGAACAAGATTCTCGCGCTCGGCGCAGGGGAACGCGCGCGGGGCGTCACCGCTTTCTCGTCGGGCAATCACGCGCAGGCCGTCGCGCTCGCGGCGCGCGACGCGGGCACGCGCGCCATCATCGTGATGCCGGAAGACGCGCCGCGCTCGAAGGTGGCGGCGACCAGAGAGTACGGCGCGGAAGTCGTCTTCTACGACCGCCAGCGCGACGACCGCGAACGGGTCTCGCGCGATTTGGCCGAACGCACGGGGTTCGTGCTCGTTCCGCCTTACGACGATTATCACGTGATGGCAGGGCAAGGGACGTGCGCGCTGGAACTGCTCGAAGAAGTCCGAGACCTCGAAGCGATAGTTACGCCCTGCGGCGGCGGCGGGCTGTTCGCCGGGGCGAGCACGGCGGCGCAGGGCATCAGTGCCGGGATACGCTGCTTCGGCGTCGAACCCGAAACGGGCGACGACACGCGGCAATCGTTTCTGACTGGCGAGCGCGTGACGATCCCGCCGCCGCCCACCATCGCCGACGGCGCACGCGTGCAGTCGCCGGGCGCGCTCACGTTTCCCTTCGTGCAGAGAAACGCGGAGGACGTGTTGACGGTCTCGGATGCGGAACTCGTCGAAGCCTTAAAGTTTCTGTTGTTCCGTCTGAAGATACTCGTCGAGCCGACGGGCGCGCTCGGCGTCGCGGCCGCGCTTTTCAATAAACTTCCGGCAAACATTCGACGCATCGGGGTTGTAATCTCAGGCGGCAACGTGGACGCCGACGCGCTGGCGCGGCTCGTGCAGTAGTAGTAGTAGTAGTAGCGTGCCGAATCGCGTGGCGGCGAAAAGTTTTAAGCGCGAGCAAAGGGAGGTTGAAGTCTTGGACAAAAATAATCCGCTCAAAGAGCCTTTGAAGGTGGAGAAAGATGCTCCGGCGCGCAACGTCGTCCGCTTCTGGTTGATCGCGCTCACGCTGACGGTTGTGGGCTTGTTTGTCATCGGCCTGATCTTCGGTCGCCTCGGCATACAGAGGTGACGGCGAAGCGACAGGCGACCGCGGCAAATGTTAAAATAGCCGCAAGTCAAAAATCTTGGTGGAGCGAATTTAATTGAGCCGCGAGTTAAAAGTCATCAGCAATAATCCGCCGCCCGCCGCGGGACGCCCGACGGGTCGCAAGCCCGACTGGTTGAAGATTCGCATCGGTGACCCGACGAATCAGAACCACGTCTTCAACTTGATCGAGGGCTTGAACCTGCACACGGTCTGTCAGGAAGCGCGCTGCCCGAACATCTTCGAGTGCTGGTCTGACCGCACCGCCACCTTCATGCTCGGCGGCGACATCTGCACGCGCCATTGCGGCTTCTGCGCCGTCGGCAAGGGAAAGCCCGGCGAACTGGACGCGGACGAGCCGCGCCATGTGGCCGAAGCCGTGCGCCATCTCGACCTCGCCTACGCCGTCATCACCTCCGTCAACCGCGACGACTTGCCCGACGGCGGCGCGAGTCATTGGGCGGAGACCATTCGCGCGGTGCGCGCCGCGAACCCGGAGTGCAAAATCGAAGTTCTCATCCCGGACTTCAACGGCGACGAGGCCGCGCTCGACACCGTGCTCGACGCGCGCCCCGACGTGCTCAACCACAACACGGAAACCATCGCGCGGCTCTACCGCCGCGTGCGCCCCGACGCGAAATACCAACAGACGTTGACGCTGCTTGAGCGCGCCGCGCGCCGCCGCGACACGGAGCGGCGCGGGATGCTCACCAAGAGCGGCATCATGGTGGGACTCGGCGAGACGTTCGACGAGGTGGTCGAGTTGATGCGCGATTTGCGCGCCGTCTCGTGCGACATCATGACCATCGGCCAATACCTGCAACCGCACGCGCGGCGTCTGCCGGTGGAACGCTACGTCACGCCCGAAGAGTTTGCCCGCTGGCGCGAAGTCGGGATGACGCTCGGATTCCATCACGTCGAAGCAAGCCCGCTCACGCGGTCGTCGTATCACGCGCGCCAGCAGGTGGAAGGCACGGCTCAGGCGGAGACGCCCGAAGCCGAGGCGGTCGTCGCGGGATAAGAGAAAAAAGACCGGGCGCGAAACTTACGCAGGCACGAAGTCGTTAAGGCTTCGTGCTTTTGCGTTTACCCCAAACAACCGGCGACGGACAGCCGACAAAGGACGGATCGGATGAAAGCGACAATCTTCAGGCAACACGGCGGCGCGGAAGTGTTGGAGTATGCGGACGTGGACGAACCGCGCATCCGTGCCAACGAGGTGCTGGTCGAAGTGCGCGCGTGCGCGTTGAATCATCTGGACGTGTGGGCGCGCAAAGGGCTGCCGGGGATCGAGATTCCGCTGCCTCACATTCTGGGGAACGACATCGCGGGCGTCGTGCGCGAGGCGGGCGAGGTGGTCGATTGGGTACGCCCCGGCGACGAGGTGTTGTTGCAGCCGGGCGTGTCGTGCGGGCATTGCGCGGAGTGCCTGCGCGGGATGGATAACCTCTGCCCCGCTTACGACATGCTCGGCTACCGGCGCGACGGCGGCTACGCGCAGTTGGTCGCCGCGCCCGCCGTGAACGTGATCCGCAAGCCGCAAAGTCTGGGTTGGGAAGAGGCGGCCGCGTTGCCGCTCGTGACCGTGACGGCGTGGCACATGCTCGTGACGCGCGCCGAGGTGCAACCGGGCGAGGACGTGTTGATTCACGCGGCCGGAAGCGGCGTCGGCTCAATCGGCATCCAGATCGCGAAACTGAGGGGCGCGCGCGTGATCGCGACCGCAGGCTCCGACGAGAAACTTGAGAAGGCGCGCTCGCTCGGCGCGGACGAAGTGATTAACTACACGCGCGCCGATTGGCCGAAAGAGGTGCGGCGGCTGACAAACAAGAAGGGCGTCGAGGTCGTCTTCGAGCACACGGGCGCGGAGACGTGGCCGGGTTCGATCCTCTCGCTCGCGCGCGACGGGCGGCTCGTCACCTGCGGCGCGACGAGCGGCTACGACGCGCGCACCGATTTGCGGCAAGTCTTTTACCGCCACGTCAGCCTGCTCGGCTCGTTCATGGGTTCAAAGGCCGAACTGCTCGACGCGATGAAGTTCGTCGAGCGCGGCATGATTCGCCCCGTCGTCGACCGCACGCTCCCGCTCGCCGAAGCCCGCCGCGCGCACGAACTGATGGAGGATCGCGCGCAGTTCGGCAAACTCGTGCTCGTCCCCTGAAGCCGAACCGGACTTGCTCGATGAGGTGACCCGGATGAAAGAGATCGTCATTCGCCATTGCAAACTTTGAAAGTCGTATCGCGCGCACGCCGCCCGTGTGGCGGCGTTGATCAAACTTGAGACGGGGATCGAGCCGCGACTCGTCGAAGGGGGCTGGGGAGAGTTTGCCGTTTGCGTGAACGGCCAACTCGTTGCGCGCAAAGGTTGGATCAAGTTGCCGCCGGACGAGCGCGTGCTGGCGGCGGTGCGCGACGCGCTACTGCGGCAGTAAAGGATTTCAAAGAGCGGAGCGCGCGCGCGCGGCGTCTGAATAGAAAGAAATAACTCCGCGCCGGAGACGAGGCGCGCGTGCGAAATGATCGTTCGGTCGCCATGCTGCCCGGCGCGCGCGTGAGTTGAGACGGCTTCCGCGCTCGCGCTCATCTGCCCGTGTAATCTTCGATGCGGAAACGTTTGTTGAGCGCGTCGAAGTGTTCGGGTTTGAAGTCGAAGTTAGTGCCGACGATGAGGCGGCGATCTTCGTCCGTGAGGATGCGCATGGTGGTTTCGATGGGCATGTTCGTTTTGAGAAAGGCTTTGTCGTCGGCGTCGAGCGTGCCGCCGTCGGGGCGCGAGATGACGTAGACTTTCTGGAAGTTGTTGCGCTGCACCGAGGCCAAATCTCTCTCGAAGGCCGGGGGCTTGTTCCGCGCCGCGCCCTGCTGCGAGCCGGAACGATTGCACCCGCCGGGCGTGACGGCGAGCGACAGGAGCAAGGCCACGCCCACGCATTTTGAAATCCGCACACCCACGGCTTTCCCCAGCTTAACTTGCAACTCGTCTCGCATAACTTTCCCACTCAATCAATGTGCCGTCGCCCGGCCGCGTAGTGTCGAACGAGGTTGCGGTCAGGGTTCTCACGTCTCGTCCGCGCCGTCGCCCGCGTCGTCTTCGCCGGGCGCGTCGTCCGGGTTGGCCGTGTCGTCGTCCGGTTCGACGGGCGGGGGCGTGCCTTTCTGGTCACGGATGTAGAGCACGGTGCAGTCCTTGTCCGCGTAAACTTCGTCGAACCAGCCGCTGTCCATCGCGGCGTCGTAGAAATCGTTATGCACGTCTTCGTTGTCGGTGAAGACGTAGCGCGCGCCGAAGCGTTCGCGAATGACGGGGCCGGGGTCTTTGTGGCGGCCGAGCGTGATGTCTTCGTAGAGACGCGACAGGCTCTTGTCGCGGTCGTAGAGATAGGTCGGGTCGAGGCCGGAGACGTAGGCGTGCGTCGGGTCGTAATAAAAGAGTTTGGGGAAATCGTCCCAGTCGGTGTTGAAGACGACCTGCCCGGCGGGGACGTGCGTGCGCATCCACTCGATGCCCTTCGTGTACTGGTCGTGCGGCGCGGTCGTGCTGATCTCGCGCGTCTCGGAGACGATCATGCCGACCATCGGGATCGTGAGCAGCACGGTGACGATGGCGGCCGCGAATGTCTTTTGCGCTTCAGTCCAAACGCCCCCGGTCGCGCCGCTGCGCGCCGCATCATTCGTGGGGCGGTCGAGATAAGGTTCTAACTCGTCGAGCACGTCGGCGGGCAGCGCGCCGTAGGCGGTGCGGGCGCGCTCGAAGACGAGTTGCAGAGTGAAAGCGGCGAAAAGGACGGCGAAGGGCGGCCAGTATTCGGCGAAGCGACGCCAGCGCGCGTTGACGACGAGCAGGATGGTCGAGAAAACGAGGAAGAAAAGCGCGCGGGCGGCGCGCTTGCGATCCTGCCACTGGAAGGCGACGTAGCCCGCGAACATCGCGGCGAAGGCGACGGCGCAGTTGCGCGCGAAGTCCCAACTATCATACGGATACCACTCTTGCCCGACGGCGGTCGAAAACTCTTTCGCCGTCACCTTCATCGCGACGTGCTCGTAGAACAGGCGGACATTGTGTGGGAAGTAGGGGTTGATGACAGTGCCCGCAGCGAAGCCCACAGCAAACCACACGAGCGGCCGCCACTCGATGCGCCGCTCGCTCCAGAAGATAACGGCCGTCCAGATGGCGGCGGCGAGTCCGAGCAGCACGAACATGTCGTAAGTCAGCGTGAAGATGAAGGCGAGCGGCAATAGCCACAGATATTTTCTCTGAAACAGAAGATGAATCCCGACGATGAGCAGCACGACCGAGACGCTCATCGCCTTCGCCATGTTCATGCGAAACAGGAACGGGGCGGAGCAGCCGAGTAGGGCGACGAGCCACAGGAGCGGATACTTGATGCGGTGTCGGACGATGAGCCAGTAGCAGGAGAAGACGGCGAGGCTGCCGAAGAGCCACGCCGAAATCTTCGCGCCCGTCCGCACGTCCGGGAAGAAGGTGAAGGGGATTTGCAGGACGTGGAAGAGGAAATGATGGTCAACGTAATCGCGCGCGTTGAGGGTCGTCAGCGGCAGCCAGATGAACTGCGGGAGGATGCGCCCGGCGCGGAAACTTTGCAGGAGTTGTTGACTCCAACCGATGTGATAATAGCCGTCGAGGTCGCCGCAGCAGATGGCGTCGGTGGAGAATTGCAGCCACCAGAAGACGAAGCCGACGGCGAGCGCGCCCGCCGCGAGATAAGCGGCGCGGACAGCGGCGGCCGAGGTGAGAAAGTTTCGTCGCCCCTCCTCCTGCGAACGCGCCTCCGTGCCGTCGTCAGCGGCGGCGTAGTCGTCGGCTGCGGCGGCGGCGTCTACGGCAGCGGCGGTTTTCTGGCTCGCGGCGTTCTCCATAAAGAAACTAAATATTCCTTTCGTCCGGCGTGTGGAAAAAACTGCGGATTGTCCGTTGAAGCGACAACATAACACGGAAGCGCGGCAGGGGGGAAAGCAGGGAAGAGGGCGGAAGAACGAGGGATGAGTAAGACTAAGAAGCTGTATGAAAAGTAAAGCTGTTCTTGTCCCGGAGGGACATTTGAGAATAGCCCGGCCATTTATGGCCGGGATCGTCAACGTGTTTTTTACGCGGAGTCCCGTAGGGACGATTGAATATGTTAAGCATTTCAATCGTCCCTACGGGACTCATACATCATCCTTCGACTTATCCCCGGCGATAAATCGCCGGGATATTAGCAATCGTCCCTGACGGGACTTCTGAAACTAGCCCGTCGAAGTTTCGGGGAGCGCCTGCCAGTGCGGGAATTTGAGGGTGAAGACCGTGCCGCCGCCGGGCGCGTTGCCGACTTCAATCGTGCCGCCGTGGCGTTTGATGATGCCGTAAGAGACGGCGAGGCCGAGGCCGGAGCCCTGCGAGCCTTTGGTCGTGAAGAACGGCTCGAAGATGCGGTCTTGAAACTCCGGCGGGACTCCCTCGCCCGTGTCGCGCACTTCGACGACGAGCCACGCGTCGCGCTTCGATTCGCGCACCTCGATGCTCCCGCCCGCGGGCATCGCGTCGAGCGCGTTGAAGATCAAGTTGACGAAGACCTCGCGCAGCTCCGTCGGGTTGGCTTCGAGGTGGTCGTCCTGTCCGGCCTCGTTTGTGAAGGCGACCTTGTAACTAAGGTTGTGGACGTGGGCGTCGTCCTCCCAACTCGTGCGCGTGAGTTGCACGGCGTCGGTGATGAGCGCGGCGAGCGAGACTTTGTTGAACTGCGCCGAAGGCGCGCGGCGCGCGAAGGTCTGGATGCGGCGAACGATCTCGGCGGCGTCCTGCGTGGCCGTTTCGATCACTTCGAGGCTGCGCCGGTGCCGCTCGTCCGTCACCGAGCGCAGGAGCAGTTGCGTGCGGCCGAGCACGGCGGCGAGCGCGTTGTTGAAGTTGTGCGCGACGCCCGCCGAGAGTTGGCCGAGGCTGCGCATCTTCTCGCTCTCGGCCTCGCGCTCGAAGCGCGCGCGCAGCAAAGACTCGGCGCGCCTGCGCTCGGTGATGTCGCGCGCGATGCCCTGCACGCCGACGGGCTGGCCGTCTTCGTAAATGATCTGGCTGTTGACTTCGAGCGGGATGCGCTGCCCGTTTCTGGCGATGATCTCCAACTCGTAGAACGTGACCGACTCCCGCCCGGCCAACTTGCGCAAAAGCATCTCGCTCGCCAGCGCCACGTGTTCGGGCGCGACCATCTCCTTCCATCTCCGCCCCAGCATCTCGTCGCGCGTGTAGCCGCTGATGCGCTCGCCCGCGCGGTTGAGCGAGGTGTAGCGTCCCTCCATGTCGGTCGTGTAAATGATGTCGTTGGCGTTATCGACCAACTCGCGGTAGCGTTCTTCGCTGCGCCGCAGTTGCTCCTCGACCTGTTTGCGTCTCGTGATGTCGCGCGCCACGCCGCGCACGCCGAAGGGCGCGCCGTCGCGCGTGCAGATGAGCGACATGTTGAATTCCAGCCAACGCCGCTCGCCGCTCGCGTTTTGTCCCTGCACCTCTTCGCGCCGCGCGCCCTCGCCGCGCAGTTGCTTGATCGACTCCTCCACCTCCGCCTCGCCCATGCTCAGTTGGAAGATCGACGCGATGTGCCGCCCCAACAATTCCTCCAACCGGCCGTGGCGGCTGAAGAGCAGCCCGGCGGCGTTGAGACTCGTGAGCCGCCCGTCGAGGTCGTGCGTGTAGATGATGTCGTTCGCCTGCTCGACGATGTCGCGGTAGTGCGCTTCGACGCGGGCGCGCTCCAACAGGCGCGCCACTTGCGCGACGAGGCGGGGCGGGTCGAAAGGCGCTTCGAGGTATTCGTCCGCCCCGGCTTTGAGTCCTTCGAGCGCGCTTTCGGTGTCTTTGCGGTGCGCGCTGATCAGGAGAATGGGCGTGAGACTCAGGCGCGCGTCTTCGCGCAGGCGGCGGCACAGTTCGATGCCGTCGAGATGCGGCATCATCACGTCGCTGATGATGAGCGCGGGGAGTTCGCGGCGCGCGAGTTCGAGACCTTCAAGGCCGTCGGCGGCCGTCAGCACGCGATAGCCGGCCTGTTGCAACACGACGCTGGTGAGCGCGAGCGCGTCGGGCGAGTCGTTGACGATGAGGATGGCCGCTTCCGACTCTTCGATAGGCATGAGCGATCCTGTCTGCCGCGAGGACGGCTTTCGCCGGGCATCAGCTTCGTAGACGCTCGACGAGGTTGACGAGGTCGCGCGGGTTGATGGGCTTCGTCACAAAAGCGTTGAAGCCGGATTGAAGTGCGCGGTCGCGATCCTCGTACATGGTGAAGCCGGTGACGGCGATCATCGGCGTGGCCTGATAACCGGGCAGCGCGCGCACGGCTTCGGCGAGTTCGTACCCGTTCATGCCGGGCATGCCGATGTCCGAGACGACCACGTCGAATTGCTCGGCGCGCGCCGCGTCGAGCGCCTGCGCGCCTGAGTAAACCATCACTACTTCGTAGCCCGCGTACTGGAGGAGAATCGCGAGCATCTCCGTCACGTCCGGCGCGTCGTCGATGACGAGGGCGCGCGGCTTGTTCTTTTCCTCCCGCGGCAGGTCGTCGAGGGGCGACGGGCGGTGCGACAATTCCACATCGCCGCCGAAGGCGATGGGGGTGGCGGCGGACGCTGCGACTACCGCGCACGGCGCGGCGAACGCGCGTGCGACAGATTCAGGTGCGGCCAGCATCTCTTCTCTCTCCCTGGCCGCTTGCGCGGCCTTGTCAACTGGAAAGTAGGTTGTGAACCGTGAGGCGACATTCAAAGCATCGGCTCGCATGCGCTCACGAGACTTCCCACTCATGCGCCCCGTTCCGACGGCCCGGACTTCCGCCGGTCGAGCAGCGCATCCACCGTGGCTGCCAGTGTGGCCGGGTCGAACGGCTTAGCGAGATGTGCGCTGAATCCCGCGGAGAGGGCGGCATCAACGTCTTTCTGCGCGGCGTAGCCGGTCAGCGCGAGCGCGGGGATATCGCGCAGGTGAGGTACTTGGTTTCGCAGCAACTGCAACAATTCATAACCGTCAATGTTAGGAAGACCTATGTCGGAAATGATTATATCAAAGTGCTCGCCCGCTGCAATACTGAGAGCCTCTTCGGGCGTGGCGCACGGGGTCGTGCGGAAGCCGCGCACCTCGAAAGCCACGCGCAGCATTTCGAGCGTGTCGGGCGCGTCCTCGACGATCAGGACGTGGCACGCGCCTTCGATCTCGCACGTCGCCCCGGCCTCCGCGTCGGCGTTGGCGTCGGCGATTGGGTGCGCTTGCGGCACGAGGAGCGGCAGGCTCACCGTGAAACGGCTGCCGCGCCCTTCGCCCGCGCTCGTGGCGGCGACCGTCCCGCCGTGCGCCTCGACGAAACTCTTGACGAGCGCGAGCCCGATCCCCAGCCCGCCGTGCATCTTCGTCGTGGACATGTCCTGCTGCCGGAAACGCTCGAAGACGTAGGGCAGAAACTCCGTCGAGATGCCTTCGCCCTCGTCTTCGACGTGGACGCCCGCCGCGCCGCCCGCGATTTCGCAGGCCACCCGGACGCGGCTTCCGTCCGGCGAAAACTTGACCGCGTTCGTCAGGAGATTCCAGAAGACCTGCACGAGCCGCGTGCGGTCGCCGGAGACGAGAGCGTCGTCCGCCCCGTCGGCGGGCGCGAGTTCGATCCGTATGTTCTGCTTCGCGGCGCGCGGGCGCACGGTTTCGATGGCCTCCGTGACCACCGAGTTGAGGGAGACGGGCAGCGTATCGATGCGCATCTTGCCGCTGAGAATCGCCGACATGTCGAGCAGGTCGTTGATGAGGTGCGAGAGCGATTGCGAGTTGTTGGAGATGACGGAGAGGCCGTGCGTGATGTCTCCGGCGGCGAGTTGGCCGCTCGACATCATGTGCACCCAGCCGATGATCGGCGTCAGGGGCGTGCGCAGTTCGTGCGAGAGCGTGGCGAGAAATTCGTCTTTGACGCGATTGGCCTCCTGCGCGCGGCGGTAGAGGCGCGCGTTGTCGATGGCGAGCGCGGCGCGGCGCGCGAGTTCTTTGGCGAGCGCGAAATCGTCTTCGCCGTAGCGGCGCGCCGACTCGGAACTGATAAAGGTGAGCGCGCCGATGGTGCGGCCGCGCGCCACGAGCGGCATGATCATCGCCGCGCGGATGTCGAATTCCCTGAGCATCCTGATCTCCTCCGGATCGCGGATGACGGCCTGCCACATTTCGTCGGAAATTTCGGAGAAAATTTCCGGCTGCCCCGTGCGCAAAACTTTCGCGATGGTGTGCGGCGTGTTCAGGTCGAGCGGGAAGCGGCGTTGCATGTCGCGCCAAGCGGCCTCCCGCGCGGGGTCTTGGTGCGCCACGATCATGCGCCGGATCGTGCCGTCGTCTTCGAGCATGTGGACGAGACAGAAGTCGGCCATGTAAGGCACGGCGAGGCGCGCCAGACTTTCCAGCGTCAACTCGTAGTCGAGCGAAGAGGCGAGCATCGTCGTCGCGTCGCCGAGGAAGCGTTCGACCTCCGCGGCGCGCTTGCGCTCGGTGATGTCCTGAACGTTGGCCGCACTGTAGATCACTTCGCCGCGCTCGTCTTTGAAGACCGTCACGTCGGCGACGGCGGGGAATCGCGTGCCGTCTTTGCGAATGTGGGTTGACTCGTAAACGTGATGCCCTTTTTCGTTGACGGCACGGATGTGCCCGGCGAGCAGCGGTCGCTCTTCGGGCGCGAAGGTGTCGGCGAGCGGTTTGCCGATCATCTCCTCGACGGCGTAGCCGTGCATGCGCGCGTAGGCCGGGTTGACGGCTCTGAGCGTGCCCGCCACCGGGTCGGCCATCGCCACGCCCCAACCCGCGTGCCGGAAAATCTGCTCCCAACGGCGCAAGCCCTCGCCCGCCTCCCCAGAAGTTGGGCGTGGCGAGCCATTCCTCGACCGTGTAGCCGAGCATCGTCTCGACGTAATCGCTGACGAAGTTGATCCGCTGGCTCGACTCGTCGGGCACGCCCCACGCCTCCCACACCACGCCCGGCACGCTCGCGATGATCGAGTCGAGGCGGTGTCGCTGCTCTTCGACTTCGGCGGCGAGGCGCGCCTTCTCGCCTTCGGCGCGCACGCGCTCCGTGATGTCTACGACGAGCGCGACGACGCCGTCGATCCGTCCTTCGGCGTCGCGCAAGGGCGCGGTCGAGATGCTCACGTTGATCTGCGTGCCGTCCTTCCTGAGCCGCACGGTCTCGAAGGCTTGGAAGTCCATGCCCGCGACCGCCTGCCGGTGGTTGCGCCGCAATTCTTCGAGTTTGTCGGGCGGCACGGTGGGCAGCATGCGCCCCAACACCTCCGCCTCGCCCCAGCCGTAAATGCGCTCGGCTGCTTGATTCCACATCCTGACGATGCCTTCGGGGTCAAGCGCGACGATGCCGAGCGGCGAGGCGTGAATGATGGCTTCGAGCGTCTGGTTGTTCTCGCGCAGTTCGGCGAGCGTCGCCTGCACGTCGCGGCGGCGGGAAGTGGCCTCGCCCGCCGGTTTGGTCAATCCGTGGCGCGGGTTGTCGGATTCCTCGCGGCGCACCCCGGAGGGTTTGGCCGCTTGGAAGAGGGATCGGAGGACGCGGATCATACTTTACACCTCTGGGACGTTTCCGATGGCAGCGAGCTTCGCGCGAAAGACCTCGTGAGGGTTATTTCAAGATTGAGATTGCAGCAAGACACCACGAGAACCGGGATGGAGGGGAAGACGCCCTACACGCTTCAAAAGCTAAACTCTCCGGCAAATCAAGTCAAGACATACGGGGACGCGGCGCGCGAAAGAATTGGGGGGCGACCGAAAATTTTGAGGCGCGGCGAGCGGGCGGGAGGCGCGGAATCGTGGGGGGGCGAGTTGTGCGGGCAGGGAAAGTAGCGCGTCGAGCGACCCCCGGCTTTTTCCTCCGGCGTCGCCTCTGCTAGTCTCTCCCCATCAAAAAATTTCGTCGAGGTGAAATCAACTTTGTACCCGGCCGGTAATCTGTTCATCCCTGCCCCGCACGGCAAACTCGAAGCGATCCTGAAAGAGCCGCCCGGCGGCGTTCGGCGTCGCGGCGTCGCGCTCGTCCTGCACCCGCACCCGTTGCACGGCGGCACGATGCACAACAAAGTGGTCTTCCGCGCCGCCCGCGCCTTAAACGAGGCGGGACTCCTGACGCTGCGCAAGAACTTTCGCGGCGTCGGCCAGACGACCGGCACGCACGACCACGGCCACGGCGAAGCGGACGACGCGCGCGTCGCGCTCGACTACCTCGTCGCACATTACCCGGACGCGCCGCCCCTCGTCGCGGGCTTCTCCTTCGGCGCGCGCGTCGGGTTGGAAGCGGGCGTCAGGGACGAACGCGTCCGCGCCCTGATCGGCATCGGCACGCCCGTCAGCATGCCGGAGCGCGATTACGATTTTTCGTTCCTGCGCGAGTGCCGCAAACCCGTGCTCTTCGTCCACGGCGAACGCGACGAATTCGGCGATGTCGCCGAACTCCGCTCTCTCGCCGCCGAACTCCCCGCCGAGGCGCACGCCCGCGTCGAAATCATCCCCGCCGCCGGGCACTTTTTCGATAACCAACTCGACGAGTTGAGCCGCGTGATCAGAGAGTGGGCGGAAGAAACGATGGATGAAAAATGATGAAGGAGGAACGATGAACGATGAAGTAAAAGCAGTTTGTCTTCAGTTCATCGTTCATCGTTCCTCCCTCATCGTTACACCTTCATCGTTTTCCAACGCCCGCGCCGGAAGTAGATGATTGCGAGGACGGTCAGCAGCGTCTCGGCGATGGGGATCGCCATGAACACCCCGCTCGCCCCCAATTTGAAGATGATGGCGAGCGTGTAGGCGAGCGGGATTTGAAAGAGCCAGTAGCAGAAGAGGTTGATGACGGTCGGCGTAAACGTGTCGCCCGCGCCGTTGAACGCCTGCACCATCACCATGCCGTAGCCGTAGAGGATGAAGCCGTAGCTGACGATCCGCAGCGACGAGACGCCGTAAGCGATGACGTTCGCGTCCGTCGTGAAGATGCCGATGATGCGCTCGGTGAAGGTCACGAAGACGAGCGCGACCACGCCGAGAAAGATCACGTTGCTCAAACCGGCCAGCAGCACGGAACGCTCGGCGCGCTCCGGTTTCCCCGCGCCGAGATTTTGCCCGACGAGCGTGGCCGCCGCGTTCGACATGCCCCACGACGGCAGCATCGCGAAGATGAGAATCCTGAGCGAGAGCGTGTAACCCGCCAGCGCATGGCTGCCGAACATGGCGATGATGCGCGTCAGCCCGAGCCAACTCGCCGTCGCCACCAGAAACTGAAACATCCCGCCCACGGAGATGCGCAGTAGTTTCCACATCACCGGCGGGTCGAGCCGCAGGTGCTCGCGTCTGACCTTGATGCGGCTGCGCCCGCTGAGTAAAACCCGGAGTTGGAAGGCGACGCCCGCGCCGCGCCCGATGGTCGTCGCGATGGCCGACCCCGTCACGCCGAGTTCGGGGAAGGGGCCGAGGCCGAAGATGAAGCACGGGTCGAGGATGATGTTGACGATGTTGGCGAGCCAGAGCGAGCGCATCGCCGTCGCCGCGTCGCCCGCGCCGCGAAAGATCGCGTTGATGAGAAACAGCAGCAGGATGCAGACGTTGCCGCCGAGGATGATCGCGGCGTAGTTCGAGCCCGTGCTGATGACCCCCGCCTCCGCGCCCATGAGCCGCAGCAGCGTGGGCGCGAACGCCAGACCGGCCACCGCCAGCGGCAGCGACGTGATGACGCCGATGATGATCGACTGCACGGCCGCCACGGCCGCGCCCTCCGGGTCGCGCTCGCCGGTGCGCCGCGCCACGGTCGCCGTCGTCGCCATGCTCAACCCGATGGCAATGCCGAAGACGATGGTGAGCATGGACTCCGTGAGGCCGACGGTCGCGATGGCGTCCGCGCCGAGGCGCGCCACGTAGAAGACGTTGACGATGCCGAACAGCGACTCCATCATCATCTCCAGAATCATCGGCACGGACAGCAGCGCGATGGCGCGCCCGATGCCGCCCTCGGTGAAGTCCTGCCGCGAGCCGAGCACGGCCTCGCGCAACAGATTCACGATTTGTTTGAGACTCATAACTGTTTGTCGTCCACTGAAAATTAACCGCGACTAAAAAGCGCGCACCGCGACGGACGCCGGAAGACGCAAAAAGAGAGCGGGCGCAGAAGAGAACGGATGAACGCCGAAACGATGAAAGACGAATCACAAGGCACTCAGGCGAGTTGCCGTGGTCATGCGTTTTTCATCGTTCGGTCTTCATCGGTCTGTCCTCTTCTGCGCCCGCTCTCGGCGTTTTCTCTGTGATTTCTGCGGCGAATGTCTACCGCCGCCCCGGCCGGAAAGTTATCTAACGAGACGCGCGACGCGCAGGTTTCAATTTTTAATCTTCCGCGTAGAGGCGGTTGATTACGTCGCGGTATTTTTCGTCCACGACGCGGCGTTTGACCTTGAGCGTGGGCGTGAGTTCGCCGCCCTCGATGGAGAGTTCGTGTTCGAGGAGCGCGATGCGTTTGACGCGTTCGTACTTGGAGAGGTCGGCGCAGAGGGCGTCCACCTGCCGCTGCATGAGATCGAGGATGCGCGCGTTTCGGCACAGTTCCGCGGGGCTGGTCCCGGCGTCGCGGATACCTTTGTGCTGCGTGTAGGCGCGCAGTTGTTCCCAGTCGGGGACGATGAGCGCGGCCGGGTACTTGCGGCCGTTGCCGACGAGCACGACCTGATTGACGAAACGCGACCCCTTGATGCGCGCTTCGACGGCGGACGGCGCGATGTACTTGCCGCCGGAAGTTTTGAACAATTCCTTCTTGCGATCCGTGATCTTGAGGAAGCCGTCCGCCTCCAAGAGGCCGATGTCGCCCGTCTTGAACCAGCCGTCCGCGGTGAAGACGGCGCGCGTCTCGGCGGGCTTCTTGTAGTAGCCGCGCATGATGTTCGGGCCGCGCGTCTCGATCTCGCCGTCCGGGGCGATGCGCACCTCGACGTTTCTGATCGGTCGCCCCACGGTGCCGATGCGGTTGTCTTCCAGCGTGCCCGCCGCGATGACGGGCGAAGTCTCCGTCAGCCCGTACCCCTGCACGATGGGCAGCCCCGCGCCGAGGAAGATGTAGCCGATCTCGTCCGGCAACGCCGCGCCGCCCGACACGAACAGGCGCATCCGGCCGCCCACGCCTTCGCGCCACTTTGAAAAGACGACGCGCGCGGCGAGTTCGTGCTTCAACTGAAGGAGCGGCGGCATGGGCTTCCCGCGCGCGACCGTGTGTTGCGCCCAGAGTTTCCCGACGCCCACCGCCCACGCGAGCATCCCGGCTTTGAGTTTCCCCCCGGCGGCGGCCTTCTCCTGTATGCGCGCGTAAATTTTTTCAAACAGGCGCGGCACGCAGAGCATGATGGTCGGGCGCACCTCGCGCATGTTGTCGCCGATCTTCTCCAGAGACTCCGCGTAGAAGACGCTCATGCCGTGGTGGAGGTACATGTACATGCCGAGCCGCTCGAAGATGTGCGAGAGCGGGAGCACGGAGAGCGCAACGTCCCTTTCGTTGAACGCGAGATGGCCGGAACTGTCGATCAGATTCGTGACGAGGTTCGCGTGCGTGAGCATGACGCCCTTCGGCTCGCCCGTCGTGCCGGAAGTGTAGATGATCGTCGCGAGGTCTGACGCGGAGACGGCCTGCGCGAGTTCGTCGATTAACTGCGGTTGCTCTCGTGCGAGTGCGCGCCCGCGTTCGATCAGGTCGTCAAGCACGCCCGCGCCTATTTCGTTCGCGCCCTCCGGCTCGAAGAAGATGAGGTGTTCGAGTGTGGCGCAGCCGTCGATGGCTTCGTAGATGCGCTCGAAGGTAGCGCGGTTGCGGACGAACAGGACGCGCGCGCCCGAATTGTCGAGAATGTAGCGCACCTGCGGCGGGGCTTGCGTCGGGTAGATGGGCACGTCCACGACGCCCGCGAACTGGCAGCCCGCGTCGGTCAGCGTCCAGTCGGGCGAACTTTCGGAGAGGATCGCGGCGCGGTCGCCGTGTCTGAGGCCGAGCGCGTAGAGCCCGCAGGCGATGAGGTGTGCGCGCTCGATCAACTCCGCGGAAGAGATCGCGCGCCACACGCCGCCGCGCTTGTAGTTGAGCGCGTCCGGTTTCGGATGGCGGGCGACGGCGCGCGTGAAAACTTCGGCGAGCGTCGCCGGTTCATCCGGCGAGAGCGGCGCGCGGGGCGGCGGAGGAATGGGAACAAACTCTTCTTCGTTTGCCGACGACGAGGAGGAGGAGGACGCTTCTTTGTGTATCGTCAAATCGGGGGTCATTTGCTGCTGCTTACTCCGTTGAGAAAAATGTCGAGCACCTGATCGGCCAGCGGCGCGAGTTTGTAGGAGCGCGGCGAGAGAATCCAGTTGGTCGCCATCTCGTCGAGCGCGCCGAAGAGAATTTTGGCGACGACCTTCGCGTTCAATTCCGCGCGGAAGAGACCGGCGCGCTGCCCCTCTTCCAGCGTCTCGCGAATGAGGCGCAGATATTCGGCCAGCCCGGCGGCGGAAAACTCTTCCATGAACTTCGTCGAGCCGCGCAGCTCGACCTGAAAGACGACGGCCAGATCGCGATCCGCGCCGAGCCGCTCCAGGTGGAGACGGGCGATGCGCCGCAACTTCTCGCGCGGGTCGTCGAGCGCGGCCGTCTCGGCGCGCGCCGCCGCGATGGCATCGCTCACGCCGCGCTCGAAGATGCAGCGCAGAATTTCCTCTTTGCTTTTGAAGTAGAGATAGACCGTGCCGTCGGCGACGCCCGCCACGCGCGCCACGTCGGCCACCTTCGAGTTGAAGTAACCGCTCTCGGCAAAGACTTTCGTCGCGGCGCGCAGGATGGCCTCGCGCTTATCGGGGACGGCCGGGCGCGAAGGCGACGACGGATTCACGGAACGTGCGGAACGCATTCGGGGGAATTCAACTCCGTTTCGCTAAATTGGACGCTTTGATGAGTGACCGCTCATTCAGACGAACGACTACAGACTAGCAGAAGTAATAAAAAAGGGTAAAGCGGAAGGGGGTAACGGGGAAGGGTAAAGGTAAGGAGTAGAGTCGGAGTTGACGCGCGACTATGACAGCTTTGCCGCTATCTCCTTTTACCCTTTCCCCTCGCCCGTTCGATTCTTTATCTCCGCGTCAGGTTCTCTTCGCGTTCCTCGTCCGCTTCGCCCATGTCCGTGATGGTGAGATGCCGGTCGCCGGGCGCGGCGAGGCGCAACTCCGCGCCGCGCAGGTTGAGGTCGCGTTGCGGGAAGGGGATTTCGATGCCCGCCTCTTTGAAGAGACGCCAGATGCGATAGTTGATGTCGCTTTTGATCTGCGGGTGGCGGCGCGGCCGATCAGTCCAGACGAGCAGGCGGAAGTCGAGCGACGATTCGCCGAAACCCAAAAACTGCACGCCCGGCTTCGGGTCGGGCAAGACGTGCGTGACGCCTTCGGCGGCGCGCAGCAGCGTGTCGCTGACGAGGTCAACGTCCGAGTCGTAAGAGACGCCGACGGGCACGCTGATGCGCGAGCGGCGGTCGGCGTAAGACCAGTTGACGAGGTTGTCGTTGACGAGTTTCGAGTTCGGGACGATGACGGTGATGCGGTCGTTCGTCAGCACGGAGGTCGTGCGCAGGTTGATGTTCTGCACGCGGCCTTCGGTGAGCTTGCTGTCCGGCCCGGTGATCGTAACCCAGTCGCCGATGCGCGCCGGACGCTCGAAGAGCAGGATGAAGCCGGAGGCGATGTCGCCCGCGATGAACTGCAAGCCGAAGCCGATGCCGACCGAGAGCGCGGTGAAGATGACGGCCACCGAGGTGAAGTTCGCGTTCAACCCGACGCTTGCGGCGAGGATGATGCCGAGCGTGATGATGACGTAGTGCGTGAGCCTGAGCAGCGTGAACTGTAAGCCGGGATCGAGGTGCGTGCGCGCCGCCAGCCGACTCTCGAACAGCCTGCGGAGCATGCGCGAGACGACCCACGAGGCGAACAGGATGAGCACCCCCATGATGAGCGACGCGACGGAGATTTTGAGCGTGTCGCCGATCTCGAGTTTCTGGTTCAGGTAGTTGTTCCAGAAACGGATCATCCAGTTGACGCTGCCCTCCGGCGGCGGCGCGGCCGTCGTCGTAGTGGTCGTGGTCTGCACCACGGTCTGCGGGTCGGGCGTCGGCGCTTGCGCCTGCCACAGCCAGAGATTGAACAAAAGCGTCTGCCCCGCCGTCGCCGCCTGCGCCGCACGCCCCGCCATCGCCTCGTAGATTAACGCCAACATCATCTCACCCTCCCCGCTTGTCACGCGGCGGCGGCCGACTTGCGCCCCGCCGCTTCGGTCAACCTTCAAACGAAAAGCCGCCCATGCTCTCTGGCAAGCGGGGGCGGCTCGAACGTGAAACTCGAAACTCGGAACGGAGGCTGAGGGACTCGAACCCCCAAGCGATGCTGAATTTTAAATTCAAATGGCGGAAGGGACAGGACTCGAACCTGCAAGCACTTTCGTGCGGTAGTTTTCAAGACTACTGCCTTACCAATTAGGCTACCCTTCCACTAAAATCCTGAAACGCGTGGCAAGACTTACCGAGTTTCGACCCGCCAAACATTCAGGTATCAAATATTCCTCATATCCGGTTTCCCCAGCAAAGTAGCTACAGCCAGTCGTAAGCCTCCGGTTCACACTTTTTTACCACGTACCCGCTGGCGTTTGAGTGAATGTTTCTCAAACCGACCTTCCGTCCGCTGCTATATTTGACTTGTATTCGTCTCAAGCCCATCGGGCGTGTCGATAATTAAATCATATTTAGCAGATTCTGTTATCGGAACGGACACGTCGTAACCCAAACGAGTAAAGGTTGCGCTGGCTTGAGTCGTTGCTATGTCACCTTTTCTTTGAGTAACTCTCATAGAAAGTAAGTAACGACAAGGCCGACAGCGCTCAAGACTGCTGACTTACCAATTAGCCTAAGCCTCCAAATTTTCCTTCACACTATAACGCACCGTTCTGTGTCGTCTCAACCCGCAGGTAGGGACGACACAGAACGCGTCGAGACCGGTCGCACGCACATGAGCCTGTGCGTCACGTCTATTGCGAAGTTTAGCCCTTCGGCTTTTGGAGGTGCTTCCACACGACCGTCACCGCGCCGTCCGCGTCCTTGCGCGTGATGCGGAAGGCGACGAGCACGTCGGAGGGCTTGCTCCGGTTCGGCTCGAAAGCGATGGAGCGGAGCACGTACGTCGTGTTCACGCGCGCGGGCGCGGTCGCGCCGTAAGTATGATCCCGCACTTCGAGCCACGCGCGGCTGCGCTTGAACTCTCGCTCCGTCTCGGCCAACGTCTTCGCGGGGACGAATTTGAGGAACGGCCGCACCGCGTTGCTGTGGAGCGTGACGGCATCGAGCGGCACGTCGCCTAAGGTCGTGAGCAGTCCGAGCGTGTGATTCATGAAGCCCGCGTTGAACAGGCCGTCACGCAGCGCGATGTCGGAGGCGAAGGCGCGTTGATGCTTCTTGGCTCTGAACGAGTAGAACGAACCGCCGCCCGAGACCGGCGGCACTTGATCCAGACACGAGCCGTTAACGTTCACGATTCGCGGGTCTACGACGCAGCCCGTGTAGGGCAGCAGGCGCATCAGTCCCGTGCCGTCCTCGCGCAGCAGCGCGGCGAACAAGGCGCGTTCGGCGGCGGAAGGGTAGAGCCGCAGCTTGTGCTCGGCCGTCATCTTTCTGGCGGGCGGCGCGGCGGGCGTGGGTGAAGTCGTCCGGCGATTTCTGCTCAGTTCGCTCTCGCGCTTGAATCGCTCGTTCTCACGCGCCATCTGCCTGCGCATGATCTCTCCCTCGCGCTCCGCCCGCATCGCCTCCAAGTCCCCCGGGCGGTTGGGGAAAACGCCGCCCACGCCTTGCGCCCGCGCCGCGCCCGACAGGCAGGCGACGGCGAGAACCAGCCACGACGTTCGCGCGCAGATTTTAAACAGCTTCATAACACATCCTCTCTACTGTTTTACGACCGGGAGGCAGAGCGCAAGTTTAGCATGCTTCAAAGCGGATTCGGGAGAGTGTCCGGCAGCGAGACCGCGGCTTGGAATCGACCGCCGCCGGAATGACTTGCGAAGAGTAACTTTCACGTCGTGCCTTTGGCCGTCTCGCTGACGATGAGATCGACGACGGACTCGAAATTGTTCGTGCGGGCGTAGACCTGACGCTGGCGCGACGCGCCGTTGCCGCGCGCCAGCGTGTAGCGCGTGAGGGCGGCCACTTCTTCCCAGTTGCCGTCCGCTTCGAGCGCGGGGCGCAGGTGCGTGAGCAGTTTCTCGACAACTTCGGCGGCGGGGCGGGCGCAGCCCTCCGTCACGTCTATGAGTTCGGCGTCGAGGCCGTAGCGGGCGGCGCGCCACTTGGCGGCGCGTAGCACTTCGGGGCGCACCTGCGTGAGCGGTTCGCCGCGCCGGTAGTGATCGTAGGCGGTGCGCGTCAGCGCGCGCACCAGTCCCGCGATCATGACGGCTTCGTCTATCGTCAGGCACACGTCTGTGATGCGGTATTCGAGCGTCTCGAAGCGCGCGGAGGGGCGCACGTCCCAGTAGATTTTCGTGCCGTCGGTGACGCTGCCCGTCGCCACGAGAGTTTCGACGAGCCGGTCGTATTCGGCGCGCGAGTGGAAGACCTGAGGCGTGCCGGACATCGGCCAGCGACGCCAGATTTCGGTGCGAAAACTGGTATAGCCCGTGTCCCAGCCGAGCCAGTAGGGCGAGTTTGCGGCCAGCGCGAGAAGCGGCGCGAGGCACAGGCGCGCGCGGTTCATGACGTGGATGGCGGCCTCGCGGTCGTTGATGCCGACGTGGACGTGACAGCCGAAGATCAACTGCTCGCGCGCCAGTTGTTCATACTCTTCGGAGATGCCGCGATAGCGACGTTTCGGCGTGAGCGTCTGGTCTTCCCAGTGCGAAAAGGGGTGTGTGCCCGCGGCGGCGATTAGGTGGCCGTCGCGTTCGGCCGCCGTGATGATTTCGCGCCGCAGGTGTGTGAGTTCGTCGCGGGCTTCGGCGAGCGTCGCGCAGACGTTCGTGCCGATCTCGATCTGCGAGAGGTAGAGTTCCGGCGTGACGCTTTCGCCGACGGCCTCGCGCGCGTCCGGCAGGATGCGCAACGCGCGCGGGCGCAACTCGCGCGTCTCGCGATCAACAATCTGATACTCTTCCTCGACCCCGATGGTGAATTGTTCTTCCCTGTCCGTCATGCCTTGAGTTTACAACAGCCCGCACGATGCCAAAACAGGCAAGGCCGATTTCTGCGATTCATACGTCCACTGCCCGCCGCATAAAAATTCAGAGGGGCGTGGTCAAACTCGACCGCGCCCCTTTGCTTGTATCCGCACTCCCTCAGTTTCGATGTAAGACTTAAGGAGTGTTTCTGTTCGCGCCCGTGCCGGTGTTGGTGTTGCCGCTGCGCATGTTGCCGTTGCCGCCGTTCATATTGCCGCCGCTCATGTTGCCGTTGCCACGGTTCATGTTGCCGCCGTTCATGTTACCGCCGTTCATGTTACCGCCGTTCATGTTACCGCCGTTCATGTTCCCCGAATTCATATTGCCGGAGTTCATGTTGCCGGCCGTGCCGGTGGGCGCGCCCGTCCCGCCTGCGTTCATGTTGCCGGCATTCATGTTGCCGGCATTCATGTTATTGGCGTTGCCCATGTTCGCGTTGTCGGTGGCGGCGCAGGCCGCGCCGAAAGTCGCCAGAGCAAGTAAGCTCACGAGAGCTAGAGTTCGTCGCATTGAAGTTCCTCCTGTGTTCACTGAAAGCAAAGTTAAATCTAACCGCGCACGCTTTCGCCCATCCGGCATTCCCGGACGAACTCGCGCGGGCGGTTTCAAGTTACAATGACAAGAATGGCGGTTGACCAACATTCTTGCGCACCATCCTTTACTAAACCTTTACACAAGCTGTTTGGCGAAATTATGACGAGAGAGAGTTTTCTTCTGTACGGGAACGCACGGACAGGCGTGGGGAATGACCGCGAATCACTGCTCACGTCGTCAATCTCCGGTAAATCGCGGGCATACGTTCCGGCAAACTCAGCACGTCGTCGATGATCGTGTAGCCGACTTCGCCGTAGAGGTCGCGCAGTTCCGCCTCCGAGTCGCGGTCGATGGTGATGCAGAAAGGCGTGATGCCCGCGATGCGCGCCTGACGTAGAGCCTCGCGCGTGTCTTCGCGCGCGTAGCGGGCATCGCCGTAGTCGTGATCGTAAGGCCGCCCGTCGGAGAGCACGATGAGGAGACGCGTGCGCGCTTCCTGCGCGCGCAGGCGCGCGGCGGCGTGGCGCACGGCCGCGCCGAGCCGCGTGTTGTGCTGGTAGTTGATGCCGCCGATGCGCCGCTCGATCTCTTCCGAGTGGCGTTCGTCGAAATCTTTGACGACGTAAAACTTCACGTTGCGCCGCCCCTCGGACGTGAAGCCGTAGATGGCGTAGGCGTCGCCCACGGCTTCGAGGGCTTCGCTCATCAGGACGAGTCCTTCCTTTTCGATCTCGATGATGCGGCGGCCGGGGTGCGTGTAAGGCTGCAAAGGGTGGCGGCCGATGGTGCGCGCCGTCGATGAAGACTGGTCGAGCAGGAACGACACGGCCACGTCGCGCTCGCGGCGCAGGCGTTTCGTGTAGAGCCGCTCGGACTGGCGGCCGTCGGCGCGGCGGTCGGCGACGTAGTTGATGACGGCGTCCAGATCGTAGTCGTCGCCGTCGAGTTCGTTGCGGACGCGGAGCAAGTTCTCCGGCCGCATCAACTGGAATTGATGTTTGATCGACGAGATGACGCCGCGATAACGCGAGCGCGTCAATTCGACGAACGAGCGGTCGCCGCGCCGGACGCGCTTCTCGACGACGCGACACCAGTTGACGCGCGTGTCCGCGAGTTCGCGATCCCACTCGTCGTAACTGTAGGCCACTTCGCCCGCTTCCAACTCCTGCTCCGGCGACTGCGTCTGCGTCCAACGCTCCGCGCCGTAGAGTTGTTGATCCGCCGCGTCCTGCTCCGAAGAGTTCGACTTCGCCCACGCGTTGAAAAGCTCGCGCGCGTCGTTCGGCGGCGCGCCGTTTTCCGGCGGCCGGGCGTCGGGGTCGTTCGGATCGCGCCGGTTCGAGTTGTCGAGCTTCGATTCCGCGCCGCTCCCGCCGTCGTCGCTTGCCTCCGCCTGCTGTTCCTGCTGTTCGGTCTCTTGCGGCGTGACGGATTGAAAGAGCGTGTAGACGCGGCTCGTCGCCATCAGGGTGTCCGCGACCGAGGCCGACGCGCCGCTCAGGTAATCGGCGACGATTGATTCCAGTTCCGAGACGATCTGGCCGTAGAAGGCGCGCGCATCGTCGAGCGCGCCGCCGCACAGTGTGATCTGGAAAAGCAACTCGAAGGGCACGAGCGTGAGGGGCACGGCGGCGATCGAAGGGCGGCTCGCGCGCAGGTGCGCGCGCACGAGGTCGAGATCGCGCGCGAGACCGCGATAGGCCTGACGCAGGCGACGATCAATGCGGCCGTTCTCCAGCGTGCTGAAGATGCGCGCGGCGAGCACGGGGAGCGGGAAGAGGACGAGCACGGCGCGGTAGTCGGCATCTTTCGGCATCCTGCGGCGTTTGACGCGCGCGCGTCGCGCCTCCTCTCCGGGCGCGAGGGCCGGTTCGCTCTTTGCCGGGTCGTTGATGTAGCCGTCGAGCGCGAAGGCGTCGCGCGCGTCGGCGTTCTCTCCGGCGTAGAGTTCGGCGATTGAGGCGTAGGCGGCGCGCAAGAAGGGTGCGCCGGTCTCTTCATCGTTTCCGGCTCGCGCGTGCGTGCCGAATTCGATCTGCCCGGCGGCGTGCGCGGCGAGCACTTTGTAGAGACGGAAGTTGCGCTCGTCGTCTGCAAACTCCGCGACCGACGCGGGCAGGTGGATCGTCCGCCCGTCTCCGATGCGCGCCTCTTCGGGCATGGCGGCGAGCGAGGCGACATCCACGGCGCGCCCCGTTAAACCTTCGACGTAGAGGCGAAGCGTCGGCGCGACCGAATCGAGCGAGAGCCCCGCGCCGCCCGCAGCGAGCGCGTCGTTGCTCTGCCGGGTTTCGAGCGCGTAGTAACTGCGGCGCGCGCGCGCGTCGTTGCGTTTGAGCGCGAGGCCGCCCTGCGCCCACAACTCGAATTGTTCGATGGAGGTCGCGCGCAGCGCGGCGGGCGCGGAACGAAAACACGAGATCGCCGCCTCCGCATCCACCCCGGCCACGGCGCGCGTCGCCACGATGACGCGCCGCGCCAGTTCGCCCGCGTGATCCGCTCGCCCGCCCTGCGAGTGGAGGGCGCGGAAGAAAGACGGACTGTGGCGCGCGAGCGAGACGAGCGGGGCGTTGCCCTGCGCGGCGACCGCGTGCAGCAACGCCGTCCAATCCGTGAAGACCTGCGGCGCGAGTCTGAGCGCCTCGCCGCCCGCGACGAGGACGTGTAGAGCGGCCACGCCGCCGCGTTCGAGAAACTGCTCCGTGTGACGAAAGAGCGTGCGGGACTGTTCGGCGTTCAAGGCGGCGGTGGCGGCGGGAAGATTCGTCCACACGTCGGCGGCGACGCCGCCCGCGCGCTGCGCGAACGCCCCCGCGAGATGCAGCGCGGCGCGCGCCACTTCATTTTGCCCCGCGCCCTCTTCTCCGCTCTCCCGTGCCGCACGGTACTTTTCGAGATGCGCGAAGGCGGCGGGCGAGGCGGCGAGAAAGTCCGCGCTGTGGCTGTGGCGTGCGGAGCGGCGCGCGATCTCAAGCGCGACTTCAAAGGTCGCGGCCAGCAATTCAGGGTCTTTGGCGAGGCGCGCCAGTTCCGGCGCGCGCCTGAAAGTCTCGGTCGCGACGGAGGTTGAGAGCGGCAACTGGCGCGCGCAAACTTGAAACAGCAGGGGACGCGCGTTCGCGGGCACTTCGAGCAGTTCGGCGACGCCCGCCTTGAAGAAGTTCGCGCCCGTCTCCACGTCGGCCATCGCGAGCCGCCGCCCCATCTCGCCCCACTCGCGCAACTCCGCCGCTTCTAACACCTGCGCCGCCCCGACGGCCGCGCGCAAAAATTCCAGCCCGACGCGCAGGCTCAGACTCGCCAGTCCCGCGCTCACTTCGAGCGCGGCGCGCGCGCGGTCGGCGGGCAGTTTGCCGATCTCGCGCACGAGTCCCGCAATCGTCCGCCGCTCGCTCGCGCTGCGCACCTCGCTGAGTTGTTGGCGCAGAGCTTCGGCGAGCGGCTGCGATTCGTCCGCCTCCGACTCGCTCGCTTCCGCGCCGCGCGTCTCTCTGTCTTCCTGCTCGCTCATTGTCTCTTAACACCGACCGCACGCGACCGTCCCCGCGTGCGCGCGCGCGACGTTCGGCTTCCGCGTCAAGGCGTTTCGCGCCCGCCGCGCATGGATTGATTGAACGCTTCCGAAGCCCCCGGCGCAATGCTCAGAGATTCCCAGTTCTCCGATTTGAAATGCTTCGCCAGCAGGACGATCTGCCCGACGTGATACGCGTAATGCGTCAACTGCCGGTTGATCGCCTTGACGACCGTATGAGGCTCGCCCCTGATCGTCACCGTGCGCACGAGGTCTGACGGGTCGAGCGGTTCGACCGCCGCGAACACTGAGCGCCAGCCCGCCTCCCACCAGTTCAACACCTCTTCGCGCGTCGTCCCCGCCTCGATGCGAAACTCCGCGTCGCGATCCCTGTCCGGCTTCTCCCCGTCGGCCGTCAAAAAGTCCGTCCAACGCGAGCGCATGTTGCCCGCCAAGTGCTTCACGATCAAGGCGACGCTGTTGGCCTCCGCGTCAATGCGGGCGAAGAATTGCTCGTCGTCGAGTTGCGCCATCGCGTCCTCCGCGAGTTTCTTATACTTGCGAAAGACCGCGAGCGCGTCCTCCAAAAAGTATTCGGCTAAGGCTTCGTTCATAGTAGTGGGAAGTTAAATCACGGTGGTGATGATCTCACGGATGCTGCGCTGGAGTTCGCGGTCGTCGGTGATGGGCGAGGCGAGGGCGACTTCGGCGGCGGTGACTGAGGGGATGCCGCGCGCGATGAGTTGGGCAGCGTAGATCAGGAGACGCGTGGAGACGCCTTCTTCGAGACCGTGGCCGCGCAGGTTTCTGACCTTGTGGCCGATCTGGACGAGGTCGCGCGCCGTGGCCTCTTCGACGCCGCCTTCGCGCGCGACGATCTCGGCTTCGAGTTCGGCGGGCGGGTAGTCGAATTCGAGTGAGACGAAGCGTTGTCGCGTGGACTGCTTGAGGTCTTTCAAGACCGACTGGTAGCCGGGGTTATAAGAGACGACGAGCATGAAGTCGTCGGGCGCATCCAGAATCGTGCCGCGCTTCTCGATGGGCAGGCGGCGGCGGTGATCCGTCAGCGGGTGGATGATGACGACCGTGTCCTTGCGCGCCTCGACCACTTCGTCCAGATAACAGATCGCGCCGCTCTTAACCGCCGAGGTGAGCGGCCCGTCGTGCCAGACGGTCTCTTCGCCTTCGAGCAGGAAGCGGCCGACCAAGTCGGTCGCGGACAGGTCTTCGTGGCACGCCACCGTGATCAGCGGGCGACCGAGACGCCACGCCATGTGCTCGACGAAGCGCGTCTTGCCGCAGCCCGTCGGCCCCTTCAACATCACGGGCAGGCGCGCCGCGTTCGCCGCCTCGAACATCTCCACCTCGCCCGCCACGGGCAGGTAATAAGGCTCGTCAGTGACGGTGTATTCTGCGATGGCTCTTTCGGTCATAGGCATGGGTTTCAAGTTTCAGGACTAAGTTTCGAGTTTCAGGTTTCAAGTTTCAGGACTGAAGTTCTCCGGTCTTTAACTTGAAACCTGAAACCTGAAACTTGAAACACTTTCCACAGCTGAACTTTCGCGCCGTTTCGGGTATCCTTAACTGTTATTTGTCAGGCACATTTGTTGTCTGTGTGGGAATCTTAACACCCGCCTCAAACGAGCGGCAAACAGACCGGGTTGCAAACTTAGGACTTCGCCTTGAAACTGTCTTTAACCTGAAACTTGAAACCTGAAACTTGAAACTTTTCCTTTTATGAAGATTGCGGTGGCGATGAGCGGCGGCGTCGATTCTTCGGCGGCGGCGGCGATTTTACAGGCGGCGGGGCACGAACTCGTCGGCTTCACGATGCAGTTGTGGAATCAAAACCGCAACATCAACGTGGACGAAAACGGCGACCCGTTGCCCTCGCGCTGCTGCTCGCTCGACGACGTGTACGACGCGCGGCGCGTGGCCGGAGAACTCGGCTTCCCCTTCTACGTCCTGAACCTCGAACAGGATTTCGAGCGCGACGTGGTGCAGCCGTTCGTCACGAGTTATCTGCAAGGCGAGACGCCGATCCCGTGCGTGGCGTGCAACAGTCGTCTGAAGTTCGCTTCGCTCGACCGGCTGGCGCAAAGTCTCGGCTGCGAGCGTGTGGCGACGGGGCACTACGCGCGCGTCGAGTTTGACGAGGCGACGGGGCGACACAGGCTTTTGCGCGGGCGCGACGCGAACAAAGATCAATCATATTTCCTGTGGGAGTTGACGCAAGGCCAACTGGCGCACGCGATGTTTCCGCTCGGCGAGATGCGGAAGGAAGAGGCGCGCGCGGCGGCGCGGCGTTTCAACCTCGCGGTGTCGGAAAAGGCCGAGTCGCAGGAAATCTGTTTCGTGCCCGACGGCGATTACGCGGGCTTCATAGATCGCTATCTGGAAGCCGAGGGCGAAACGCGGCGTCTGCCGGGCGCGGGCGAGATCGTCGACGCGTCGGGGCGCGTCTTAGGCGAACATCCGGGCGTGCATCATTACACCGTCGGCCAGCGACGGGGCTTGGGCATCTCGCGCCCGCTGCCGCTCTACGTCGTGGAAGTTGACGCGGGGCGCAACCGCGTCGTCGTCGGCGAGAGCGACGAGTTGCTCGCCTCCGAATTCACGGCCGCGGGCGTCAACTGGATCAGTTTTGACGAGCCGGAGACACCGTTGCGCGCCGAGGTGCGCGTGCGTTATCGACACGCGCCCGCGCCCGCCAAGATCGAACCTCTGGCGGACAGACGCGCGCGTGTCACCTTCGACGAACCGCAACGCGCCATCGCGCCCGGGCAGGCGACCGTCTTCTATCGCGGCGACGAAGTGCTGGGCGGCGGCTGGATCGTGAAACGATAAGGGGCGAGGGCGCGCGCACGCGAGCGCGTTTATTAGTTGTCGGCGCGGTGCGTGTGTGCGGCGGACATTCTTTGTGCCCGCGTGCAAAAAGAAGAGAGGACAGCCCGCGCGGGCTGTCCTCTCTTCTTTTTGTCTCATTTGTCTCAAGCAGAGACAGGTTGTGTTTAAGTCGCGGAGCCGAAGCGTTGGCGGTATTCCACAGAGTTGACGAAGCCGTTGACCATCGTGCGGAAGTCGCCCGGATTAGCCGTCAGGTAGTTGATCCACATGTCGTAGCCCGCCTGATCGGGATTGCGACCCAGGTAGCCGAAGTATTGCGAGAGCACGTAGGCGCGGTTGAACGTGGGAGTGTGGTTGACGAACAGGGGACTGTCCACGATCTCCTGCAAGACCTGCGCGCGCGTCTTTTGCCCGGAGTTGAGCGAGGCGACGAGCGCATCACGGTTCGGGAAGGCCAACCCCGTATTTGCGATCAGCCTGTCCACATATTGCTCGTTGGTGAGCGCGCCGAGCCTGGCGATGAATTCATTGCGCGTGGCGAAGTTGGTGGTGAAGCCCGCGCGCAACGCGTTCGATTCTGCGGCAGTCGCGCCGTTCAGGCGGCTGAGTTCGCCCAAGAATTCGCCGTAGAGCGGGTTGCGCCCGTAGGCGGCGATGTAGGTACGGATGATGAAGTAGCCGCGGCTCTGATACTCGGGCGACTCGAAGAAGGAGCGCGAGACATTGACGCGGTCGCACGCCGTGTTGCCCGTCGCACAATTCGTCAGCACGTTGACCCAGGCGTTGAAGCCGCCTGTGTCGGCTTCGCGCCCGAGGAAATCGAGATAGTGCTGGCGGACGAAGAAGGGCGTGTCGTCAATCGGGTTGGAGGTCGCCCCCCTGGTGTCGTTGTCCATGATAGCAATCACCGACTGGTTGACGCTGCCGAGTCCGGTCCCGGTCGGGTTGCTCAGGGCGAGATTGAGCGTCTGGCTGTCACTGTGCTTGTCGTCAACGAGCAACACCCGGAAGGTCTTGCTCGTTTCGCCGGGAGCAAACGTGAGCGTGCCGATAGCGGGCACATAATCATTTTTTGGATGCGCATCGGTCAGGAAAGAGTAGGTGGCGTAGTTGACGGTGGCCGAGCCGGAGACATCGCCGTCACGCGTGACGGTGACCTGGATGCTGCCGCTGCTTTCGTCGATGGTGTAGTGCGACGAACTGAACTGGACGAGCGACGTGGCGGTTACCGTCGTGGGTTTGAGTGAGCCGAAGAGCCCGTTAGCCCTCAAGAAGAGTCCCGCGGTGAAGTAGAGCGTGTTCGGGTCGCCGCCGTTGGCGCCGTTGCCGAAGACCATCCCCCACAGTTTCTCGATCACGATGCTTTTGTCGCCCTCGTCTTGCAGCGCGCCGCGGAACGCGCCAGTTGTCGGGTCAAAAGCGTTGATGCTGCTGGGAGAGAACCGGCCGGAGTTGCCGATGAGGAGCGAGCCGCCGTAGCGGCCGAAAGTGGGAGGCGCAAGCGCGATGCCCCACGGCGCGTTGAGCGGGCCGTTATCAATGCCGAACGTGAGGTCGCGCACGCCGTTCATGTTGAACTTGCGGACGTAACCGTTGCCGAGACCTTCTCCGTCTCCGGTTACGGCGCCGACCTTATGGTAGGTGACGTAGAGCGAGCCGCCGATGGCCTGAATGTTATGAGGGCTGTATCTGTTCCCAGACGTGTTCGGGATGGTCGGGTCGGCGAACGGGAAACTCGCCGCCGGTTGAAGCTCGTAAGAACTGTTGAAAACGTCGATCCGGCCGGCGCCGGCGGCATAGAGGAAATTGCCCGAGCCGTTATTGCCGATAGCGAGGCCGGTGTAGCCCTTGGGCTGGCTCGCCGCGACGACGCCGGTGGTCGAGCCGGCGGCCGGGGCGTTCGGGTCCCAACCTACGATGTTGCCCGTGAGCGTGGCGAAGATGAAATTTGCCCCGCACGGCGCGGCGGCGCATGTGCCGGGGAGAACGAATTCGTTCGCCGTAGGGTTGGCGACCGTGCCCGTGGGACTGCCGTCCGGGATGGTGATGAAGGGCATGTTGAGCTGCTTGAAGAAAACGACGCCGTTCGCATCGCCCCGGTAGAGCGAAGAGGTAGACGTGCCCGAGTTGGCGATCCAGAAGGGGCTGGTCGCGGTCATCGAGATGCCCCACGGGTTGATGAGCAGCGGGTCTTCGATCAAGGCGAGGCCCGGCAGGTCGGAGGCGAGGTTTGTCTGCCGGTAGGCGAAGCCGACGGGGATTTGGGGGACGTGGTTGGCAGGCGCGGCCTGCACTTCATCGGCGTGACGCGCTACGGATGCGCTGGACACTCGCGGCGGCGTGCCCGTCAGGGCGAGCGCGCAGAATGCGGCGGCCATCATCAGATAAAGCCACGTCCGGTTACGACGAACGGCGAAGCGCAGGTGAAGCATATTGTTTCTCCGTAATTGGTGAGGTCGGTTAGTTAATTACACTGCGTGCAGTGTCACGGCCGGACATGAAAGTTCGACGGTGTAGATAACAGACAGCGGCGCGAGGGTCGGATGAAGGTGCGCGGTTCGATGACCGTCTCGGAAATGAGATTTAGAACAGTGCCCAGGTGCGCCGGTTTCGGCGGGGCGTGGGCTTAACGCGTTTGAGCGACTCTGGGGGAAACGCGTATGACTCTATAACCGGCGGTTGATACTGTCAAGGTATTTAGGTTGCGCGACGAAGCACGCAAAGCGCGCGGGCGTCGGTGGCGCGGACGCCTGATGGCGATCTCGCAAGCCATCCTGCGCGGCAAGACCGCGCGCCTAAACTTTTCCGCCGGTTTCGCGTATTTACATTGACCTCCCGGCGTGGCTCAATGCCGCTAACGGGAGGGCTAATTTTCAGGAGCGTTTGAAGCAATCTTATGGCTATGTCACGCGGTGGGAAAATCTTTTTGTGGGTGGCGGGTCTGCTCGTCGTGTTGGGGTTGATGGTCGTCATCGGCGTCGCGTTGTTGTTCGCGTCATTCGGCGACGGCGAGCCGGACATTCGCGACAACAGCGTGCTGCTGTTGAAGGTCGCGGGCGCGTTCCCCGATTACGTGCCGGAAGACCCGTTCGCGAGCCGGTTTCTCGGTCGTGATGATCAATCGCTCACGCGCCTGCTCTCGGAGATCAGGAAGGCGAAGGCCGACAAACGCGTCGGCGCGATCCTGCTTGAGATCGACATGACGATGATCGGCTGGGGCAAGGCCGACGAGATACGCGACGCCATCACCGACTTCCGCTCGACCGGCAAACCCGTCTACGCCCACATGGAGTACGGCACGAACAAGGAGTATTACCTCGCCACCGCCTGCGACCGCATCTACGTCGCGCCCATCGGCGACCTCTTCATCGTCGGCCTCGCCGCCGATGTGATGTCGCTCGGCGGCTCGCTCGACAAACTCGGCGTCAAGGCCGATTTCTACCAGATCGGGAAGTACAAGACCGCGCCCGAACAGTACACGCGCAAGGAGATGTCCGAGGCGAGCCGCGAAGTGATCAACTCGATCCTTGACGAATTTTTCGCGCGCTACGTGAACACGATTGCCGCGACGCGCAAGAAGTCGGCGGAGGACGTGCGCGCGCTCATCGACAACGCGCCGCTCGGCGCGTGGGAGGCGAAGGCGGCGGGGCTGATTGACGACGCGAAGTATCGCGACGAGGTGGAAGACGAACTCAAGAAGCGGCTCGGCTACAAAGACGCGGACAAACTGCGCAAGGTGAAACAGTCGGACTACGCCCGCGTGCGCCCCGAATCCGTGGGTCTCGGAGAAGGCGAACGCATCGCGCTCATCTTCGCCTCCGGCCCCATCGCGGGCGGCGCGTCGAACGACGGCAGCGCGTTCAGCAGCCAGTCGACGGGTGCCGACACTGTGGTCAAAGCGTTGAACGATGCGCGCGACGACAAGAACATCAAGGCCATCGTGCTGCGCGTGGACAGCCCGGGCGGGACTTCTTACGCGTCCGACGTGATCTGGCACGCGGTCGAACGGGCGAAAGCGCAGAAGCCCGTCGTCGTCTCGATGGGAGACGTGGCGGCGTCGGGCGGCTACTACATCTCCGCGACGGCGAGCAAGATCGTCGCCGGGCCTTCGACCATCACCGGCTCCATCGGCGTCTACGCGGGCAAGCCCGTCATCAAAGGCTTCTACGATTGGATCGGCGTCAACAACGAGTACGTGCTGCGCGGCAAGCAGGCCGGGATGTTCCGCGAGACCGAACCTTTCAACGCCGACGAGCGCGCCAAGTTTGAAGGGATGATGAAGAGTTTTTACTACGACGACTTTTTGCCGAAGGTCGCGCGCGGGCGCGGGCGCGACGTGGAGTACGTCGATTCCATCGCGCAGGGGCGCGTCTGGACGGGCGCGCAGGCCAAAGAGCGCGGGCTGGTTGACGAGTTCGGCGGGTTGGACAAGGCCGTCGAGATCGCCAAAGGGCTGGCGAACATCCCGGCCGACAAGGGAGTGCGGCGCGTCGTGTTTCCCGCGCCGCGCACGTTCCTGCAACAGTGGATGGGCGGCGGCGGAGAAGACGCCGCGAGCGTCAAAGCCAGAGAGCAACGCGCCGCGTTTGAATCCGCCCTGCCCGAAGACATGCGCCGCGCCCTGCGCTATCTCTCCATCCTCGAAAACATGAAACGCGGCGAGACGATGGCGATGCTGCCGTTCGATCTACAGATCAAGTGACCGAGACGCGCGGGCGAGAGCCGCCAATGTCGCCCGCGCGTCTCGGAAACCCCCGCGTCACTTTTGTCTGGCCTGTTTCAGCCGCTCGGACACGTCGTAGTTTCTCGGGTTCAACTCCAAAGACTTCACGAAATTCTTGACCGCCTGCTCTTTGTCGCCGCTCCTGAAATAAGCCTCGCCGAGGGCGTGGTAGGAGCGGAAGGAGTGCGGGTGTTCCTCTGCGTTTAACTTGAAGAGGGCGAGGGCGTGCTCCGGCTTCTTCTCGTTCAACAGACGCTGCCCGGCGATCAGCAGCGACTCTTCCGTGTCCGCGTACTTGTTGGGCGGTTCCGCCTTGAACTCGCGGAACCTCTTCAAAGCCAACTCGACGCCGCCTTCGGTCAACGCCTCGTTCAAGATGTCCGTGAGCTTCCGTCGTGGTGCGTAGTCGGCGACGGCTCGCATCGCGGGGTCGCGGTTGGCGCGGTAGTCATCGGAGGATAGTTCGGCCGTGAGGTCGGGCGGCGTCCACTGGCGTGTGTCCCACGGCGACCAGTCCTGCCAGTAGTAGACCGAGACGCGCACGGTGAGGCCGCTGTGCGGGAGCGTGATCTTGCGCGAGTCGCCGTAGGCGTTCCCCTTCGACCCCGAAGGCTCGCCGACGAACACGACGTTCGTATACTTCTCCAGATGATTAAGCAGGAATTGCGAGGCCGACCACGTGCTGCGCCCGACGAGCGCGAATAGTTTGCCGGGTTGATCGAGTTTGGATTTGATGATCCCGGTCACGAGCGGGCGCAGAAGCATGCCGTTGCCGCCGCGATTCAGACGCAAGTCGAAGATCAGCTTCTCGACCTGATTGGCTTCGACGAAGGCGAAGAGACGCTTCGAGAAGTCGGCCAGCGTCTCCGTCTCTTTGTTCCCCACTTCGTTGATCTGCACGTACAGCGAGCGCGCTTCCGGCAGGTACTCGAACCAGAACTTGTTGCGCGGGTCTTTCAGCCACAGGGGAAGCGGAGCCGCCGCGCCGTCGCGCAGGTCAACCCATCCTTCCTTCGGCAGCCACGTCAGGTCTGTGTCGGGCGGCAACAGGTCTGCCGCGCCGACGGGCTTGAGCGTGATCGTCTTCTGCCGCCCTTCCGTCTCCACGGTGAATTGCGCGCTGTCGAGTTGAGTTGAGAGTTCGAGCGCGTGGAGCACCTCCGGCATGCCGAGCAGCAAGGGGGCGAAGAACCTGACATCCATTTCATTATCGCGCCCGATGATTTCGCGCGCGCGGGCGACGGCCTCGTCCGCCGACGCGCCGCCGACACGGACGACCCGCGCGCCCGCGAGGGCGGCGTGTGCGCGATCAGCCGCGCGGATAAACAGGCCGTCTTTGAAGAGGTACAGCTTGACGGGCAAAGTGCGGAAGTTGATCTTCGGGTCGCGCGTGGGGGCGATGTTCGTGTGCCCGTCGCCGACCAGTGCGACGATACGCGCCATCTCGACGATGACCTGATGGCGCGCGAGCCGGGGTATCCGCTCGCGCAAGCCCGCGACCGCTCTCTCGAACTGCTCGCGCGTCATGGTGTGGAAGAGATTCTTATGATACTTCGGCATCTCGTCGGCCATGTGGCGCAGGTCTTCACGCCACTTCTCCGCCTCCGCCGCGCTGAGTGTGCCCGCCCCTGCGGCGGTCGCGCCGACCTGCGTCTCGCCGCGCGTCTCCTGCCCCCCGGCGGCAGACGCCGCCGCGGCCTGACCGCCTGACAGCACCAGTAACAGCAGAAGTGTTCGCGCCCTCTTCATATGATTCCTTTCGACCGGCTTCGAGTTTGAGAAGTAATTACGACGCGCGGGAACTAGCCCGCGCCTTCGGGTTAAGGAATAACCTCAGACATAAAACAGTTGAGAGGCGGGAAAGTTACAGGAATCTCTTGCGGCCGGAGGGGATTGTGGCCGGGCGTCGGCCGGAGGGGGGCGAGTCGCCCCCGCCGGATTACCGTCTATCGACGTTCACGCGTTGCTGCTCGCTATTCGTTCCATCCCGTTCATATAAGGTCGCAAGGCTTCGGGGATGCGGATCGAGCCGTCCGCCTGTTGATAGTTCTCCAGAATGGCGAGCCACGTGCGCCCGACGGCGAGGCCGGAGCCATTCAGCGTGTGAACGTATTCGGGCTTGCCGCCGCCCGCCCGTTTGAAACGTATCTGCGCTCGCCGCGCTTGAAACGCCTCGCAGTTGGAGCACGAGGAGATTTCGCGGAAGGTGTTTTGCGATGGCAGCCAGACCTCTATGTCGTAGGTCTTCGCGGCGGAGAAACCCGTGTCGCCGGTCGAGAGCGTAACGACGCGGTAGTGCAAGTTCAACTTCTGCAAGACGCGCTCGGCATCGCGCGTCAGCGATTCCAACTCGTCGTAAGAGTTTTCCGGCAACGCGAGTTTGACGAGTTCGACTTTCTCGAACTGGTGCTGGCGAATCAACCCGCGCGTGTCGCGCCCGTAGCTGCCCGCTTCGGAACGAAAACAGGGCGTGTAGGCCACCATCTTCAAAGGCAGTTCGGCCGCGTCGAGCGTCTCCTCGCGGTAGATGTTCGTGACGGGCACTTCGGCCGTCGGGCTGAGATACAGTTCGCGCTCGTCCACGAGCTTAAACAAGTCCTGCTCGAACTTCGGCAGTTGACCCGTGCCGAAGAGCGCGTCGCGGTTGACGATGAAGGGCGGGAGCGTCTCTTCGTAGCCGTGTTCGCGCGTGTGCAGGTCGAGCATGAAGTTGATGATGGCGCGCTCCAGTTGCGCGCCCGCGCCGCGCAGGATCGAGAAACGCGCGCCCGCGATCTTGGTCGCGCGTTCGAGGTCGAGTATTCGCAGCGACGCGCCGAGATCGACGTGATCCTTCGGCTCAAAATCAAATTCCGGCGGCGCGCCCCAGCGACGCGCTTCCGTGTTGGCCGATTCGTCCGCGCCGACGGGGACGCTCTCGTGCGGCAGATTGGGAAGCGTCGAGAGAAGCGTCCGCATGCTTGCTTCCGCTTCGTCGCGCTGGCGGTCGAGTTCCGCGATGCGCTCCTTGAGTTGCCCGACTTCCTGACGCTGCGCCTCCGCCTCTTCGCGCCGTCCTTCCTTCATCAGCGCGCCGATGGCGCGGCTCGCCGCGTTGCGCCCGGCGTTGAGTTCGTCGGACTCGGCGATCACACGCCGCCGCTCCGCGTCCATTCGCGCGAAGTCGTCGAGCGCGACTGTGGGCGCGTTGCGCGCTTCGAGCGCGGCGCGGACGCGCTCCAAGTTATCGCGGACAAAGTTGAGATCGAGCATTTGTGCTGTCCTTTAAACGTGTGGTATGAAGTTGTCTCTTCAACGCCAGTGCGAGTTGATGAAAGGGGTCACGCTAGCCGACCGCGCGCGAGCGTGTCAAGCGGCCGCCCCGCCCGCGCCGTCGCCTCGCGCGGCGGCAAAGACGGTTGGCGAATTTGACGAAATTTCCGGCAAGGGGGTCGGGCTGATATGGCACAGAAGATTCGTAAGGCGGTGTTTCCCGCGGCGGGCTTGGGCACGCGCTTTCTGCCCGCGACGAAGGCGTCGCCGAAGGAGATGCTGCCGCTCGTCGATAAACCGCTCATCCAGTATGGCGTGGAAGAGGCGGTCGCGTCGGGCGTCGAGTCGATTCTGATCATCACGGGGCGCGGCAAGAACGCCATCGAGGATCACTTCGACATCTCCTTCGAGCTCGAAAGCCTCTTGCGCGAACGCGGCAAGGACAAGTTGCTCGCCGCCGCGCGCTCCGTCTCGGAACTCGCGCGCATCAGCTACGTCCGCCAGAAGGAAGCCCTCGGACTCGGCCACGCCATCCTTCAGGCGCGCGACTTCGTCGCCGACGAACCCTTCGCCGTCATGCTCCCCGACGACATCATGGACTGTGAAACTCCCGCGCTCAAACAGATGCTCCGGGTTTACGAAGAGTATGACGCGCCCGTCGTCGGCACGATGCAGGTCGAGGGCGAGGCCATCTCGCGTTTCGGCGCGATTGACGCCGAAGAGGTGGCCGAAGGCGTCTACAAGATCAAAGACATGGTGGAGAAACCGCCCTTCGCCGAAGCGCCCTCGGATTTGGCGATCATCGGGCGTTACATCCTGACGCCCGACATCTTCGACGAGATCGAGCGCACCGAACGCGGCACGGGCGGCGAGATACAGATCACGGACGCCATGCGTTCGCTGCTCAAGCGGCGTCCCTTCTACGCCGTGCGCTTCGAGGGCGCGCGCCACGACGCGGGCGACAAACTCGGCTTCCTCATCGCGACCGTCGAGTTTGCCTTGAAGCGTCCAGACCTCGCGCCCGAGTTCAAGGAGTATCTGCGTTCGCTTGACTTGAACAAATAAGGGCGCACGCGTCAGGCGGCGTCCGCTTTGTCACATTTGTCACAGGGGAGGAAAATTTTGAGCGACGAGACGAGACCTTTCGACGGGCGGGCGGCAATTGTCACGGGAGCGACGCGCGGCATCGGACGCGCCATCGCGTTGGAGTTGGCAAGGCGTGGGGCAAACGTCGCCTTCAACTACGCGAAGAGCGCGGAGGCCGCCGAAGAGTTGCGCGCCGAGATCGAATCGCTCGGCGTGAAAGCGTTGGCGACGCAGTGCGACGTGGCGCAGACGGAAGCGGTGGCCGAAATGGTCAAGCAGACCAAGGAGGCGTTCGGGCGCATAGATTTTCTCGTCAACAACGCCGGGGTCACGCGCGACAACCTGATCCTGCGCATGAAGGAAGGCGACTGGGATGCGGTGATTGACACGAACCTCAAAGGCCCTTGGAACTTCGCCCGCGCGACGTTGCGCGTGATGCTCAGACAGGAAGGGGGCGGGTCGGTCTTGAACATCTCCTCGATCAGCGGGCTGGTCGGGATGGCCGGACAATCGAACTACTCTGCGTCGAAGGCGGGGCTCGTCGGTTTGACGAAGGCTCTGGCGAAAGAGGTGGCGAGCCGCAAGGTGACGGTCAACGCGCTCGCGCTCGGACTCGTCGCGACCGACATGACTGACGCGCTCGACGACGCTTACAAGGCGAAGCTGCTCGAACAGATTCCGCTCGGACGCTTCGCCGAACCGTCGGAGGTCGCCGAGATCGTGTGCTTTCTGGTCTCGCCCTCGGCGCGTTACATCACCGGGCAGGTGATTCAGGTGGATGGCGGGCTGGCGATGTGAAATCGTCACTTGCGAAGGAAGAGGCTTCGCGAGTAGTGGGAGAGCTGTAGGAGAGTTACCGGCCAAACGCCGGTTGCCGAAATTGACGGCGACAAAGAGAAGCAGCCTCGTTAGCTTGGGGAACTAACGAGGCTGAAATTTTTTGGCAGGCTCGGAGATTCAGGGTGGCGTTGACTTGGGCGCTGGAGATCGTCACTTACGGGCGATCCGGCATGGTGGTCGGCTGCGTTGGGACGGGCGAGTTAAAATTGCAAGGCTCGGAAAAAAAGAACGTTTCGTAAAACTGGCCTCTTCCGCTCCGTGGCATTTAGCCGAAAGTCGTTTGCTTTCAAAAATCGCGAAGGACAATCTCGTTAAGAACTTTGTTATAAAACTTACTGCCCTTCGACGTGTGTAAAATTACACCAAACCTTTACCGGATGTCAAGAATAAAATGCAAAAAAATGACAATTTCGTGACAAGGATATTAGGGTCGCGAGCTAAATGTTGATAATAAAGCTGAAAAAGTGTTGTCGGGAAAGAAAAAAGTTTCGAGAATTGTGCTCAGGAGAAGCTATTGGGGCTGGTAGGGGCGGTCAATTGTGATTCTTTTGTGTCGGACTGTACTTCTCGGCCGTAGAAGTCAATCTCTCCGGCGGGGCGCGTGCGCCAGCGTTTGTGAATCCAGAGCCACTGCTCCGGATAGGCGCGGATCATGCGTTCGATGGCGGCGGCGAAGTTCGCCGTGTTGGTCTCGATGTCGCGTTTGTCGTCGCCGGTGCGGACGAGTTTGACGGGCGGGTCGCCGTGAAAGAAGAAACGCTTGCGCTCGTCGTCCCACACGGCGCAGGTGGGGATGACGAGCGCATCGGTGCGCAGGGCGAGCGTGGCGACGCCGGAAGTGGTGCAGGCGAGGTGGCCGAAGAAGGGGACGAAGACGCCTTCGTTCGGGTGCGTGTTGAGGTCGGCCAGAATGCCGAGCGTGCCGCCGTCGCGCAGGACGCGCAGGGCTTGGCGCGCGGCCATTTTCTTATTGATGGCCGTATTGCCGTAGCGCGTGCGAATGCCCTCGATCAACTCCTCGACGCGCGGGTTGTCTATCGGGCGCACGAGAAAACTGATCGGGTATTCCAACGCAGACCACGCGAAGCTCAGAAACTCCCACGCGCCCAGATGAGCCGTCAGGAAGATGACGCCGCGCCCCTGCCCCTCGGCCTCGCGCAAATGTTTGAGTCCCACCTGATCGTATTCGACCAACTTGCGCAAGCTCTCCGGCGTTGCGCGCGGAAACTGGCTGAACTCGCCGAGCAAGCGACCCAGATTGTCGAACGACGCGCGCAGCATCGACGCGCGCTCGCGCTCGCTCATTTCGGGGAAGGCGAGTTTGAGATTGATCGTGCCGGTGCGTCGCAGGCCGCCCGCGAACTTGTGCGCGAGCCTGCCCGCCGCGCGACCCGTGGCGACCGCCGCAGGCCGTGGCAACAGTCCCAGCCCGCCGAGCAGGGCGCGCGTGACGGCGTATTCTAAAGTCGTCTGGAATTTTCCGTGTTTACCCATTGACCAACACCCGACGAGGCGCGACAGTGTAACGCGCCCTCGCCGCGACTGGCAAACCGCCGATTTTTGCGTCGCCGCGCGCCCGCATGCTATACCTTAGAGGTCAGAGGTCGGAGGTTAGTGAAGACAATTATTAACTAACCTCCGATCTCTGACCTCTGCCGTTATGCCTTCTGGAAAAACACATGACGCGATCACGCTGTTGCTCACCGTGCCGACTTTCGTGGCCGCGTGGGGCGTGACGGGGAGCTTGTTGCTGGCGTCGGTGACGACGGGCGCGATGCTGTTCGGCGGGTTGATGTTCGGTCCTGACCTCGACATACAATCGCGGCAGTACACGCGCTGGGGCGTGTTCCGTTTCATCTGGTGGCCGTACAAGGTGATGTTCCGACACCGCTCGCGCTGGTCGCACGGCATCATCTTCGGCACGCTGATCCGCGTCGTCTATTTCGCCTTCATGCTTTCGCTGATCGCGGTCGCAGCCGTCTACCTGCGCGCGCTCCTCGTCGCGCACGAGCCGCCCGATTTCGGCGAACTCCTCGGCGCGTGGCGCGCGGTGGAGGCGGGCGTGCGGCTGGAAGGCACGGGGCGTTACGCCGCGCTCGCCGCGCTCGCCGGTCTCTGGTGGGGGGCGGCCAGCCACACCCTCACCGACGTTGCGTGGTCTGTCCTGCGCAAAGGCTCGGAGATATTCTAGTAAGCAGCGAACAGTGAGCAGTAAGCAGCCGAAGACTATCTAAAGTCTTGACTGTTTACTGCTCACTGCTCACTGCTTACTTTCTTAGTGTCCGCTGCGCGTCTGGGCGAGGCGTTGGGCTTGGCGGCGGACGGCCTCTGAGACGTTGCGATTCTGGGAGATGTTTTGCAGGTCTTTGGTTTGGAGTCGCATCAGGACGTTGATGGCGGTGGCGATGGGCGTGCGCGGGTTGCGCGCGAGGTTGTGGATGACGGGATAGTTGCGCGCCCACGCGCGATTCTGGGCGATGAGGCGCAGCACTTCGTCGGAGACGGTGCGCATGGCGGAGATGCTTTCCACTTCCTTGTCGGTCATGCGCGGGTTGTGGATGACGGCCGTGGCGACCACCTTGTTGGAGTCGCGGATGAGGATGCCGCGCGCCTCGCGGTCGCCTTTCATGGCGAGCTTGACGCGATCCTTGACGTTCATCAGCATCACGCGGCGGATAAGCGAGATGCGTTCGGGCGCGACTTCGCCGCCCTCCGCGTGCGCCTCGGCGATAATGCGTTCGAGGTTGGCGGCGCGCTGTTCCTCGCTCTCCGTGAAAAACTCCTCCATCCTTTCGAGCGGCAGCCAAGAGTCGTCGATGTCGGCGTCGGAGACTTCGATGTGCTCGGCGAGGAGCCACGCGTCGTCGAAGGTCAAGCCCGAAGTCGTGCCGATTGACTCGGCCGCCTCGACGAACTCGGCGGCGGCGGTCATCCCTCTGGCGCGCATCTCGTCTGCGATCTGCTGCGCGCCGCGTTCCTTCTCGAAAAACTCACGCCTCGTCTCCTGCGCGCGTCGCTCGGCATCGTTCGTGCGCGCTGGGTTGGAGAGCAACGCCTCGATGATTTGCGGGGCGCGGATGAGACGCTGCTGGTTGACGGAGATGAGTTCGAGAAGCGAGCCGTCGGAGGTGGCGGAGGCTAACCGGGCGATGGCCTCGTCGGGCGTGGCGGCATTCAGCGTGACGGCCTCGTGCAGTTCCTTCTGCGCGCCGGTGCGACTCGCAAGGTAGGAGAGCACGGCGGGCGAAGTCTCGCTCGCGGAAGCGACGGCGATGAGCGTCTCGTCGGGCTGCACGGCGAGCGTCTCGTCGGCGGCCTGAATGATCTCTGGGTTCTCGTCGCCGCGCAGCGTCACCAGCACTTCCAGCAGTTCGTCCGCCGCCAGCGGCAACAGCCCGCGCGCCGCCATCAGGCGCGCCGTCTGCGGGGCCGTGCCCGCCGCGATGGCGCGCACGACCGGGTTGGTGGAAGTAGTGTTTGCGCTCATAAGTTAAGCGAAACGACAGGCGGCGCGGCGTCGAAGTTGAAGCACACCCGAACGCGCGTCACGCCGGGTCGTCAGAAGATATGGAAATTATACTCGATGGTGACGAACTGCGAGACGGGGCGACCGTCTTTCGTGGCCGGGGTGAACTTGATTTTGCGCGCGGCATTGACCGCCATCTCCGTCAACCCGCCGCCCAGACCCTTGATGACGAAAATATTCCTGACGCGCCCGTCGAAAGAGAGCACCATCCTTAGATGCACCGTGCCTCTGATGCCGCTGTTTCGCGCCTCGTCCGTGTAGAGCGGTTCGGGCTTCGACAAAATTTGCGCCCTCGTGGTGACGGTGCCGGAGGTGTGAGCGAACGGCTCATCGCTGTGAGCCGTCACATCGGCGTGCTGGCGCAACGACTCTGCCTGCTCGCGCAGACGCGCCGCGCCGGGCGAAGAGGGAAACAGCCTGAGATACTTCTCCACACTCTCGGCCGCCTCTTTCAGCATCTTGCCGATTCCCGCTCGCTCCTCCGGCGAAAGCCGGGGCACGGGTTGATTAAGCGCACGATACTTCGCGGCCTTCTCGGCATATGCGGAAGTATAGACCTCCATCGTCGCTTCCGTTTTCAAAATCAACGCGCCCGCAAAATTAGGATTGAGCCGCAGTGCCGTTTCGGCTTCGGCCAACGCTTTGGCGGGGGAGTTTTGACGCAGCGCGATCACCCCGAGCGTGTAATGCGCTTCGGCGTTGTTCGCATCGAGCGCGACGGCGCGAAGCGCGTGGCGTTCGGCTTCGGGCAACATGTCCTCGTCGATGAAGATGTAAGCCATGCCGATGTACGCGTGCGGGGTGTTCGGGCTGAGTTTGATCGCCCGCTCGAACGCCTTGCGCGCGTCTTTCGACTTGCCCGCGCGAGAAAATGCGATGCCGAGATGCAGCCAAGCCTGCGCGTCGTCTTTGCGCCGCTTGACCGCGCCGCGCAACACCTCAATCGCCGCGCCGTAGTCGTTCTCGGTGTAGAGCTTGATCGCGCGCGCCGTGTCGGGAGGCGTGATGACGTTGTTGGTGGCAGCGGCCGTCTGTTGCGCCGCCCCCTGCTCCTGCTGCTGCGCGCGCGCAAGCAGCAGAAAGGGGCACGTGCCTGCATTGAACAGGCACGCGCCGACAAACAGGATTTTCAGCAGAGTTGACGCAGGCGACCGGCGAGGAAGCGACATCACTTAAACCACCTCTGGCGAAAACGCGCCCCGGTTCTACGCGGCGCAGCACTTCTTGGACTTCTTACCCGAACCGCAGGCGCAAGGGTCGTTCCTGCCCACTTTGGGCTGGTCGCGCGTAACGGTTCTGATCTTGCCCTCGTCCGTCCCGGCGGCGGCGGCCGTCTGGTTCGGCCCGGTGAAGGTCATCGAGGTCGGCGTGCGCCGTCGCTTCTGCTGCAACTGTTCGGGCGCTTGCTCGGCGACGACCTGCAAGTTGAAGAGCGAGCGGATCGTGTTCGTGTCGATGCGGTCGAGCATCGCCTGAAAGAGATCGAAGCTCTGTTTCTTGTATTCGACGAGCGGGTCTTTCTGCCCGTAGCCGACGAGGCCGATGCCCTGCTTCAAGTGGTCGAGCGAGAGCAGGTGATCTTTCCACTGCGCGTCGATGATGTTGAGCATGATGATGCGCTCGTAGGTGCGCATCGCCTCGCTGCCGATCTGTTCTTCTTTGGCGGCGTAGTGGGCTTTTAGTTTCTCCCAGATGTTCGCCTGAATCTCTTCGGACGTGGCCTGCTCGAAGTCGATGCCTTCGGCTTCGGCGTCGAAGTCGAAGACGGTGAGCAGTTGGATGCGGTAGTTCTCCACGTCCCAATCTTCGGGCGCGACCGACGAATCGATGTACTGCTTCGACATGTCCACGAGCAGATCGTGCGCGACGCCCCGCTCGCCGAGCAGGTACTCGCGCTGGTCGGGTTCTTCCATCAACTGGCGGCGCAGGCCGTAGATCGTCTCGCGCTGCTTGTTCATCACGTCGTCGTATTGCAGGAGGTGTTTGCGCGACTCGAAGTTGCGCGCCTCGACCGACTTCTGCGCCGCCTCGATGCGCTTCGACACCATCCCCGATTCAATCGCGACGCCCTTCTCCATCCCCAGACGCTGCATCAGGGCTTTAACTTTGTCGCCCGCGAAGATGCGCATCAGATCGTCTTCGAGCGAGAGGAAGAAACGGCTCGAACCGGGGTCGCCCTGACGACCGGCGCGGCCGCGCAACTGGTTGTCGATGCGCCGCGCCTCGTGCCGCTCGGTGCCGATGATGTGGAGGCCGCCCAAGCTCACCACTTCCTTGTGCTCGGCCTCGACGATGGGCTTGGCCTGCGCGAGCGCGTGCTCGAACTGCTCCTCGGTCGCCTCGTCCGGGTCGATCTCCTCGCGCTTGAGAAACTCGCGCGCCATGAATTCGGGATTGCCGCCGAGCAGGATGTCCGTGCCGCGCCCGGCCATGTTCGTCGCAATCGTGACCATGCCTTTGCGCCCCGCCTGCGCGACGATCTCGGCCTCGCGGTCGTGGTGCTTCGCGTTCAGGACGTTGTGCGGCACGTCGATCTTCTGGAGCTTGCGCGACAGCACCTCGGAGTTTTCGACCGAGACCGTGCCGACGAGCGTGGGCTGTCCCTTCTCGTAATTTTCCTTGATCTCTTCGGCCACGGCGTCCCACTTTTCGGGGAGCGTGCGATAGATCAGGTCGGAATAATCCTTGCGCACCATCGGGCGGTGCGTCGGGACGACGGCCACTTCGAGTTTATAAGTGCCGTCGAACTCGGCGGCCTCCGTCTCGGCCGTGCCGGTCATGCCGGAGAGTTTTTCGTAGAGGCGGAAATAGTTTTGCAGCGTGATGGTGGCGAGCGTCTGGTTCTCGCGCTCGATCTTGACGCCCTCTTTCGCTTCGACCGCCTGATGCAGGCCGTCCGACCAGCGGCGACCGGGCATCGTGCGCCCCGTGAACTCGTCCACGATGATCACCTCGCCGTCTTTGACGAGGTAGTGATGGTCGAGACGATAGAGCGTGTGCGCCTTCAGAGCCTGTTCGACGCAGTGGAGCATCTCCATGTTCGACGGGTCGTAGAGGTTGCCGACGCCGAGCAGCCGTTCGGCCTTGTCCACGCCCTCTTCGGTCAGCACGGCCGAGTGCTGTTTCTCGTCAACGAGGTAGTCGCCCGTGATCTTCTTCCGGCCCGAACCGTCGTCCATCTCCGTGCCCTTCTTCAGGTGCGGGATGATCGCATCGGCCTTGTAATACTTGTCGGTCGCCTCGTCCGACGCGCCGGAGATGATGAGCGGCGTGCGCGCCTCGTCGATCAAAATCGAGTCCACTTCGTCCACGATGCCGTAGTAGTGGCCGCGCTGGACGCAGGTGGCGAGGTCGAACTTCATGTTGTCGCGCAGGTAGTCGAAGCCGAACTCGTTGTTCGTGCCGTAGGTGATGTCCGAGCCGTAAGCGTCCTTGCGCTCCCAGTCGTCGAGGTCGTTCGTGATCGCGCCGACGGTGAGGCCGAGGAACTTGTAGATGCGCCCCATCCATTCGGCGTCGCGCGTGGCGAGGTAGTCGTTGACGGTGACGACGTGGACGCCGCGACCCGTCAGGGCGTTGAGATAGGCGGGGAGCGTGGCGACGAGCGTCTTGCCTTCGCCGGTGCGCATCTCCGCGATCTTGCCTTGATGCAGGACGATGCCGCCGATCAGTTGCACGTCGAAGTGGCGCATGCCGGTGGCGCGCACGCTCGCCTCGCGCACGAGCGCGAAGGCTTCGGGCAAAATCTCGTTCAGGGCGTCCTGCTCGTGCTGCTTGCGCGTCTCCGGGTTCTTCGCGTCGGCCACGGCTTCCGCGACGAACCCCTTGAGTTCTTCCGTGCGGCGGCGCATCTCCTCGTCCGAGAGTTTCTTCACCTTGGGTTCGAGTTCGTTGATGCGCGCGACCGTGGGTTGCAGGGTCTTGATGTAACGCTGGTTGCTGCTGCCGAAAACTTTGGTCAGGAATTTATCAATCATGGTCTTAAAACCTTCTTTGGCATTCGGCCGTTAGCCGTCAGCGTTCAGCTTTTCGTTTGGCTGACGGCTGATGGCTGATGGCTGATTGCTCTCTTGAGAAACACGCGGCACGCTTTCGGGAGGCCGCACAGGACGCGTCTTGCGCACGCGGCGCAACATGCGATTGTAAGTGAGCGGGTGGAATGGAGCAAGCGAGCCGCTTTTGCCTCCGGGAGAGGCTGCGGCGCGCTAGCGCCCGGCGTGTTTCAGGGAAGCGAGAGGTGTTTGCGGAGGAGATTCCCGGCCTGTTCGCGCGTCATCTCCAGATGCATGCGCAACTGCTTTCGGCCACAGGAAAAACTCATGTGACGGAAAACGATGTCCTGATCTTTATCGCGGCGACCACTGCTTTGAATCCAGACCTGATTAAGATCGGGATTTGAGCGCGGCACGTAGTCGTCGCGCTCGATGGTGTAAACCATCTTCCCAACAAGGTTCTGGTCATCTAACTTGAGGCTGATATTAACGCGGCGGGACGTGGTCGGATGGACGATGCGGTCAAATCGTTGAAGGGCATCGGTGCTGGTGCTCAGGGAAAAAGCGAAAGCCGGCGCTAATTCGCGCCAGTGCTTGTCGGAAGCCTCCGTGCGGGTGATGATCACATTGTGCAAACTGCCATCTTCGTCGCGCTCCGCTTCAAGCATGAGAGCAAACGTCCCGTTGAGATCGATCTCGCCACGCTCAACCGAACTTTTGACTTTGCCCCAAAAGTCGCGAAGAGTTTGCACTTCGACCCGCTCAACCCGGCTCGCGCCTTCTGCTTGCTGTGCGGAGGCGTGCGGCGCGAGCGCGGCGCAGAGCACGAGCGAGCCGACGACGGCGCGCACCAGTAACGCCTGACGCCGTTTGACGGCCGCCGTGGGTCGCTGGTGTTTCTGGCGTTGAACTTTACCCTTCATCGTTCGGAATTTTAACACAAGGAGCGGCCGCGTCGCCCGTCCTCCGTAGCTCTAACTCGGTGGGGGCGTCGCCGTCGGCGCGGCGGCTTCATTCTTCTTGATCATCTTCGAGAGCAGTTCGCCGGCCGCCTTGCGTGGCATGTTGAAGGTGAGCACGATCTGCTTGGCCTCCGAAGCGATCTGGACGCTCTTGAAGATGGCCTCTTCGTCTTTGCCCTTCTTGGTCTGCGCCCCGATCCAGAGCAGCCCGTTGTAGCCGTTCGACATGGTCGATGCTTCACTCGCGCTCGCCATCTCGGTTAAGACGCGCACGGAGATGTCCGTGGGGTCGAGTTTCAACTTCATTTTGAGGTGGCGCGTGCCACGCAGCGCGGCGAGCACCTTGCTGTCGCTGATGGCGGCGATGAAGTCTTTCGACAACTGCACGAGTTTCGGGTTGCTGGCCGCCGCGCCCGTGACGACGACGTTCGTCAGCCGCCCGTCTTCCTGCCGGTCGCCCTCGACCTCCATCTCTAAAGTGCCGTTGAGGTCGATCTCGCCCGCGTCCTTCAACTCCTTGCCCTGCTTCAACAGGTCGGTGAACGGCTTCGTGTTGATCGCCGGAAACTTCTCGACGTTGGCCTCCTTCGCGATGCGCTCGGCCTCTTCGGCCGTCTGCGGCGTCGCGGCGGGCGTGGGCGACGCGTTCGGGTCGCCGGTCTTGTCGCCTTCGTTCTTCGCCGTCGTTTCGTCGCCCGGCGTGGGCGAGGCTTCGGGCGTGGGCGTCGGGGTCGGTTTTACTCTGACGGGCTTCGGCAACGGCGCGGGCTGCGGTCTGAACTCTTCGACGAGTTGCGGTGCGTCGGGCGAGGGCATCTCGGTCTGCGAGAAGTAGCCCGGCGGATAATAAAGTTTGTTGTCGGCGAAGTTGAGCATCACGTCGGCGCGCTGGCCGACGGCCGTTTTCGTGTAGTCTTCATCGACGAAACGGAGGCCGGTGAGCGTGCTCGCCAGACTGAACGTGTCGCGCACGGCCGGGATGTATACGACCGAGGCGAGAAACAGCGCGTGTGCGGCCAGCGACGCGCCGAGCGTGCGCAGCATCCACGGCGTACGCGTGTCCCGATTCAGTCTCTCGTGGGTGCGAAAAATCTCAGCCATAGTTTTTAGACAGGAGTGCGGCGCGAAGTTGTTTACCGGCAACGCGCGCGGCAGCCTGCGGTTTATTAGACGCCTGCGACGCCCCGAACGTTGCGAACTTTTCGGGGCACAAAAACTTAACATCAATTTCGGGGGCATAAAAACTTAACACCACCCGCAAGCATTTCACAAAGGGCGTGCGGTACAATTCGGATCATGCCACGGACGAGAGACGGAGGGGGGCGCGGCGGCGGCGGCGGCGGTCGCCGGCGCGGGGGCGCGGGCGGGAAACGCGGCGGCGCGGGCGCAGGAGGACGCCCGCCGCGCGATGGCGGCGCGGGCAGGTCACGCGGCCGGGATGCGGCGGCGGCGGCGGCGCGGCGTTCTAACGCCGCGGGGGGCGGCGCGGCGCATGTCGAGGAGACTGAGCGCGCCGCCGCGAAGTCGGCGCGTTCGCGTCCCGTCCGACGCCTGCTCGAAGGCATCGGCACGCCCGCGCGCGCGGAGTTCAAACCCGACCCGTTTCAACTCAAAGCCTTCGCCGCGCTCGAACACGAAGACGTGCTCGTCACCGCGCCCACGGGCAGCGGCAAGACATGGATCGCGCGCGAAGAGATCAGGCGGCTACTGGCCGAAGGCAAACGCGCGTGGTACACGAGCCCGCTGAAGGCTCTGACCAACTCGAAGTATCAGGAGTTCGCGGAAGCGTTCGGCGCGGACAATGTCGGCATCCTGACCGGCGACCGCAAAGAGCGCGCCGACGCGCCGCTCATCGTCGGCACGACCGAGGTCTATCGCAACCAACTGTTCGACGCGCTTCGCGAGGGACAGGAATTGCGCACCGACCTCGTCATCATGGACGAGGCACACTACCTCGCCGACGAGGATCGCGGGCACGTCTGGGAGGAGGCGATCATCCTGACGCCGCCGCGCGTGCGCCTGCTCCTGCTGTCGGCGACGGTGGGAAACGCGGAGGAGTTCGCGGCGTGGGTGGCGGAGGTGCGCGGCGTGCGTTGCGGCGTCGTCACGCGTCCGGGCGCGCGCCCCGTGCCGCTGCGCGCGGCCTTCCTCTACCCCGACGGGCAACTCGCCCCGCTCTTTGACGAGGCCGGGCGCTTCAACCACGAGATCGCGAATTTCCTCGAACGCTCCGGCGCGCCGCAGCGTCATTCGTCGTCGCCGCGCGGGGGCGAGCGTCGCACGCCCCCGCGCGGCGCGCGCATGCATATGCCGGAGATGCCGCCCGCGTCGCTTTTGTCCGCGCTCGCCTCCTACGATTTGTTGCCCTCAATCGTTTTCTTGCCGACGCGTCGCCGCTGCGACGAGGCCGCCGCCGAAGCCGCACTCGGCAGGCGCGAGCACGAAACGGCGCGGCGCGAAGCGCGTCGCTCCGTCATGCGCGACTTTCTGGCGGAGCACGCGGAGATTCGCAAGCATCGACACTGGGACACGGTGCTTCGCGGCGGCGTCGCCTCGCATCACGCGGGGCATCTCCCGGCGTGGAAACTCCTGATCGAAAAACTGATGAGCGCGGGGTTGCTCGACGCGATCTTTGCGACGGCGACCGTGGCGGCGGGCGTGGACTTCCCGGCGCGCACGGTCGTCCTCTCGAACATAGACGTGCGGCGCGGGCAGGGCTGGCGCACTTTGACCGCCTCCGAGTTTCAACAGATGACTGGGCGCGCGGGCCGGCGCGGGCGCGACCGCGTCGGCTTCATCGTCGCCGCGCCGGGCACGCACCAAGACCCGCAAAAGATGGCCGCGCTGCTCGGCGCATCGCCCGACCCTTTGGAGAGCCAGTTTCGCGCAACCTACACGACGCTCCTCAACCTGCTCGACGCCTACGGCAACTTCGCGCAGGTGCGCGAGATCGCCGCGCGCAGTTTCGCGCACCGCGAAACGGTCGAACGCGTCGCGCGCATGGAGGGGGAACGCGCCGCGGCCGAGCGACGCATCGAGCGGAAGTTGAAGGATACGGGCTGCGACTTTTCGACGGATGCGGTGCGTGGTCTGGAACGTCTGGCGAGTGCGCGCGACAAGTTGCTCGGCAGTGCGCCGCGGACGCGGACGGAAGTTTTTTTGCATTGGCTGCTGGAGGCGGTCGTGCCCGGTCGCGTCGTCGGCATCGGGCGCAGCAGTCGTCGTCTGGTCTTCGTGACGGAGCGGCGCGACGGCAGTTTCGTCGGCGTGCGCGAAGACGGGCGGCGCGCGTCGCTCGATCTGGCGCGCATCGGGCGCGTCTACAGGGAAGTTTACCCGCTGACGGAGAACGCGCGCGACGCGGCCTTCGCCGACGTGCACGCGGGGCGCGCGACGCTCATGGACGAGCCGCGCCTGCGCGCCGCGCGCGCCGGGGCGGACGAGGCCGTCGATGTGATCAACGATCTGATGGAGGGGCTGACCGCGTCGCTCGCCAAAGCAGAAGGCGGCGCGGAAGGCGGCGAGGTTGACGCAGAGGCGCGGCGCGCCCGCGAAGAGGCTTTGTGGGCTGCGCTCGTGGACGCGGAGGCAGCCGAGCGCGCCGAGCGGCGCATCGAAGTTTTGCGCGCGGAGGTGTGGCAACCGTTCGAGCGGCGCGCGCGCGTGCTCGAACATTTCGGCTATCTCGATTTCGACGGGGAACGCGTCACGGAGCGCGGGCGTTGGCTCGCGGACTTGAGGCTCGACCGCCCGCTGCTCGTCGGCGAGGCGATTGAGCGTCACCTCTTCGCGTCGCTCGACGCGGCGCGCGCCGCCGGGCTGATGGCCGCGCTCGCGGCCGATGCCGAACGCGACTACGGCGAGTTGCAACTCGACGACGCGCTCGTCTCGACGCTCGCGGAGTTTGAACGCATCGCCTACGAGGTGGCGAGCGTGGAATGGAATCAGGGCTTAGACCCCGCGCCGGAGATGAATTTTTCGGCCGCCGCCGCCGTGATGCGTTGGGCGAAGGGGATGAAGTGGGAAGAACTCGTGCGGCAGACGCGCGCCGAAGAGGGCGACCTGTTTCGCCTGCTTTCGCGCACGGGCGAGTCGCTCATGCAGATCGGGAACCTGCGCGAGTCGCACGAGGCGGCGGCGCGCGTCGCCTTTGAGGCGGCCGAGAGCATCCTGCGCGAGCCGGTGCGCTCCGAAGAGATGTTGTGAAAAAAGGGTTGTGCGAGAGAAAGGTTTTACGGGTCGAGAGTTTTATGAGCGACGGGTTTTATCGCGCTTTTGTCATTTACGCGCTGGCGTTCCTGTTGCTGGTCAGCGCGGCGTGCGGTTTGAGACGAACGCGTGCGAGCGAGGACGAGGGAGGGGTCATGAGGGCGGAACAGAAGATGTCGGCGGCGGCGGCGGCACTGCCCGTCGTCTATGTCGCGTTCGGTGATTCGACGGGCGTCGGCGTCGGGGCGCGTAAAGGCGGCTACGTGGCGCGCGTCTTCCAGCGCATCGAGCGCGTGCGCGCCGGTTCGAGCGTGCGCAACTTCTGCGTCAGCGGAGCGGAGACGGCCGACGTTTTGCGCGGCCAACTCACGCGCCTCGACGCGACCCGCCCGACGCTCGTCACGCTCGGCATCGGCATCAACGACGTGAGCCACGGCGTCGCCCCCGAAGTGTTCGCGCGCAACTACGAAGAGATCATCACGCGTCTGAAAAGTAAGACGGACGCGCCCATCGTCGCCACCAACATCCCCGACATCTCGCACGCGCCGCGCATCCCCGCCTTCCTCCACGAACAGGTGCGCGAGCGCATCCAACTTTTCAACACGCGCATCGCCGAGATCGCCCGGCGTCACGACCTGCTGCTCGTCGATGCCTACGACATGAGCCGCGAAGTGATCCCCAATCATCCCGAATTTTTCTCGCCCGACGGCTTTCACCCCTCCGACGAGGGCTACGAATACTGGGCGAAGATGATGTGGCCGGCGGTGAAGAAAGCCATCGGTGAAGAGGAGTAGGGCGTGAGACGGCTGACGGCGGGCGGTGCGTGCTGCCGTTCACGATGAAAACTCCCGGCGGGCAGGCAGGGCATGAGCCGCGCCCTGCGCTGCACTTTCGTCTGCCGCAAGACGCGCGGCAAGTGGCGCATCGCGTCGGCGCATTACACGGGCATCAGGCCGCCGACCCCTGCGAAGTCCTGAGAATCCGGGTTCGCTGTGCTAGTATTTGACGTGGAACGAAGGCGGCGTCGCGGGCGTATGAAGACGGTGAAGGAGTGATTTTTATTTATGGCTGAAACAAACGAAACACGCTATCACACAGGCGACACGCTCTCGGACGCGCTGCGTTTCCTGTGCGACGCGTCTTACGCCGTCCTGCCGCGCGACGTGGCTTACAAGTTCGGTGAGTTCGAGAAGAATTTCTGGGGCGGCGTCAGTTGGTTGGCCGATAAGAAGATCAACTGGATCGACGAAGCCCTGCGCGGCGGCGACCGCCTGCGCGAAGAATGGCAGCGGCGTGGCACGCGCGAGTCGCAGCCGCAGACGCCGCCACCGGACGGCATGGGGTAAAGAACGTTCGTCTCAGGCGAATTTATTGGAAGGGAACGCGAATGCAGGTTTTGTTGGCCGAGGAGTACGGGTTCTGTTTCGGCGTGGAGCGCGCCGTCGAGTTGGTGGAAGACGCGCTCTCGCAGGGCGCGCGCGTCCGCACTCTGGGGCCGCTCATTCACAACACGCAGGAGATTCAACGCCTCGAAGCGCACGGCGTCGCGACGATTGACGCGCCCGCCGACGTGGAAGGCGAAGTGACGGCCGTGATTCGCGCCCACGGCGTGACGCCGCAGGTGCAGCGCGAACTCGAAGCGCGCGCGTCGCACGTGGTCGATGCGACGTGCCCGTTCGTGACCAAAGTGCAGAAGCTCGCGGAACGCGCCGCCGCCGAGGGGCGCGACGTGGTCATCGTCGGCAACCCGGATCACCCGGAGATGATCGGCGTCGTCGGTTACGCGCCGAACAATTCGTACGTCGTGCGCGACGCGGGCGAGGTGGCGAACCTGCCCGCGTTGCGCGCGCCGCTCGTAGTCTCGCAGACCACGATCAAACTCAGCGCCTTTCTCGAAGCCGCCGAAGCCGTTCGCGCCAAGGCCGACAGCGAGCCGCAGATCGTCAACACGATCTGTTCGGCCACGCGCGACCGGCAGGACGCCGCCCGCGCCCTCGCCGGGCAAGTCGAAGCCTTCTACGTCATCGGCGGCAAGCATTCTTCAAACAGCCTGAAACTGCTCTCGGTCTGCAAGGAAAGTTGCGAGCGCAGTTTTCTGATCGAGACGCCGCAGGAGATCGACGCGGAAGATTTGCGCGGCGTCGAGCGCGTGGGCGTCACCGCCGGGGCTTCGACCCCCAACTGGCTGATCGAACAGGTCGTGGCGCGCCTGCGCGAGATCGGAGAGGCGCGGAAGGAAACCGCGGACGCGCTCGCCGTTTGAGTTGTTAAGGGTTGAAATAAAAAGGCCGGACTTAAAGTTAAAAGCCGCTCGACTTCGAGCGGCTTTTTTTATAGTTCGTCTTCGCTGGCGTCGGCGCGTTCCAGTGCGCTGACGACCCAGCGGGCTTCTTCCGAGCCGTAATCGTCGGCCTGTAAGACGAGCGCGTCGCGCGCCACGTCCGCGTCCACCGGGTCGCCGAGCAGTTCGACGAGCACGCCCGTGGGCGATTGGGCGAGGGCTTCGTGGGCGAGGGCGCGCACGCCCGGGTTCGGGTGGCGCGCGAGTTCGCACATCTCCGCGGCCGGGAGCCGCGCGGTGAAGGTGTTGGCGAGCACGTCGATGCGCGCGTAGTCGCGGACGGCGAGGGCGCGCTCCAAAAGTTGCGCGAAGACTTCCGCCGAGCGCGCCTCGCCGTGCAGGACGTGGGCGCAGGTTTCGGCCATGCGCGCCAGTTCGCTCACCTCTTCGGTGCTCAGGGCGCGCACGCCCGTCTCCTTCGCGCGCCCGTCGAGCGCGGCGAGCAGGCGGCTCAATTCCCATTCGGAGCGCGCGTCGTAGGGCGCGCTACAGCGCGGCGTGGCGGCAGTGACGGGGGCGGCGGCCGAAGCGAGGGCGCGCTCGACGAGGCTGCGCGTCGAAGGACGCAAGCCCTGCCACACGCTCGCCACGCGCCCGCCGAATTCCCGGATGGTGATGTCGGAAGTTTTCTGCATAAGTACAAGCGCGGGACGCTTCCTGTTAGACCACCCGCGCGCGAAATATCATACCTTAAAAACGACCCGCGACGAAGACACTGTTACGGGGAAAAACAAAATATCCGGCGGCGCGCACGCACGCCGACCACAAAATACCGTCCGCCGCTCAACGCGCGCTTTCGGCCGGGTTGTGATCCACGATCTCCGTGATGATGTCGAAGGTGATCTTGACGATCTCGCCGTCGGCGCGTTGGATTTTGACGCTCGGCTTGGTGAGAGCCTGCGTCGTTTTCATGCTCTTGACGAGGCCGCGCACGCGTGTGCCGTCCTCCGTCACGATCTCGATGTTGTCTTTATTGTAGAGCGGCTGCAAGGCAGCGAGGGCTTTAACTACTTCCAAGTCGGGCCTCATTCTTTCGTCTGACAGTTTCCGGTCGCTTGCCGCGCCGCGGTCTGTGCTGTTGTCTAAGCAGGCAAAAGTTTATGCCGTTGGCGTATGAATGTGCAACCGGGGTGCGCGAGTTGGCGTATAATTCGTGACGCCAAAACATGACCGGACGCCCGCCCGGCGTCCTCCATTCCAGCGCCAGACGGGGAAAACTTTATGGGAACCGAAACTCAACGCGCCGAAAAAGAGGCGGCCGCCAACGCGGGCGCGAACCCGCAGATGTGCCCGAGTTGCGGCGTGCCGCTCGTGGCCGGGATGCGCTTTTGCCGTTCGTGCGGGTATCGGCTCGGCGAGGGCATGGCCGAATACGTGGAGACGGTTCGCTTCGACCGCATGACGAACATGCACGGCATGGGCGAGGGCAATCAGTCGCTCGCGGGCGCGCAGACGACGGTGATCTCGCCGGTCGCTCCCGTGTCGCCGCAGAGTTTAAGTCCCGGCCGCCCCCGGCGTAAGGGCAGGAAGAAGTGGCTGGCGTTCCTGCTCATGTTCGTGTTGTTCGTGCCGCTCGTGGCGGTCGGCGGCGGGTTTCTGTTTCGTGCGATCAGAGACGCGGCGCAACGAAGCGTCGGGTTTCAACCTCAGCGTAATGAGCCGCGTTCCTTCCTGGGCGCGTCGGATTTCGGCGGCGCGGACGGGGCGGGCGCGGTGATCGAACAATCCATGCTCGGCAGCCCCGCCGAACGCGCCGGACTCCTCGACGGCGACACCATCACGAAGTTTGACGGGAAGGTGATCAACGGCGAAGACACGATGAGAGACGTGCTGAGCGAGACGCCCGTGGGCAAGACGGTCGAGGTCGTCTACTTGCGCGACGGCGAGACGAAGACCACCCAGTTGACGACCATCTCAAACAAAGACTACAACTCCGACGCCTTCATGCCGAAGGAGCGAGGAATGCTCGGCATCGAGGACACGGAGCGCGTGGCCGTCGAGGGCACGAACATTCACGGCGTGCGCATCGGCGAGGTGTACCCCAACCGTCCCGCCGATCTGTTTGGTATCAAAAGGGGCGATGTCGTCGTCGAGTTTGACAAAAAGCCCGTCCGCACCGGCGAAGGATTCTTCGGTTACATCAACCTCGCCAAGCCCGGCAGCACCGTTGACATCGTCGTCTACCGCGAGGGACAGCGCATCACGATCCCGGTCAAGATGGGAAGGCGGACGTAAAAAAGAAACATTGATTCATTGATTCATTGATTCATTGATCCATATTCTTCAATGAATCAATGAATCAATCCTTCTTGAATCAATCCACTCCTTCTACTCCTTCTACTCCTTCGCCGTTCACCCTTTCCTTCATCTTCGCTTCCATTTCGCGGCGCACGTCTTCGCGGTCTTCCTCGGCCTCGTCCGGCTCGAACAACTCGAAGAGCGCGTAAGGGGATTCGTTGACGAGGCGCAGTTCCCAAGCCTCGCGCCCGCCCCCCGCGGGACGCACGAACCACATCGCGTCAACCGGAAATTCGCGCGCCGCGACGGCCTCGAAATCTTCGCCGCCCGTCGCGGCGCGCAGTTCCGCGAGCGCGCCGGGGCGCATCAAGACGCGCGCGAGTTGCCAGCCGTATTTGCGGTAGGTCGCCAGCGTTTCGCGAAATTGATCGAGTTGCCCCATCGAGTTTTTCCCCGCCGCGCGTGCAAATTCTTTCGTCGATTCTTTCGTTCAGCCCCGACTCTTGGTAGCATACATCAGTCCCGCGACCGCCGCGAAAACCGAGACCAGCGAAAACCATAAAGGCACGCCCGACGAACCACGACCGCGCATGCGCAAAAAAAGCGATCACCCCCCAGCAGCAACAGCGCCGCCCGACCGCACGACGACGAAAGCGCAAGCGGACGACTTTACCGCGTCGCCCTTTTACGCCGCGCTGACGCGCTCGCTCGTCGCACGCGGCGTGAGGCCGGAGGAGTTGTGCGACGCCTGTGACGAGGTGGAGCGTCGCCTACTGGCCGAGTACGGCGCGATGTTCGTCGCCGCCGCGAGCGTGCGCGTGCCGCCGCGTTGCGTGTTTCGGAGCGGGGAAGAGTGCGCCCGGTTTCAGGCGGAAGTCGAGCCGCGCGCGGAGCACTTTGGCGACGCGCGCATCGAGTTGCAACCGGCCGCGCTCGACGCGCTGCTCGCGGCGCGGGCGGAGGCGCACGCGTACGGGTTGGAGATCACGCCGCGCGGGGGCGCGGAGGCGGCGCGGCGCAGTTACGCCGACACGCTGCGCCTGTGGGAGTCGCGCGTCAAGCCCGCGCTCGCGCACTGGGTTTCGTCCAACGCGCTCGCGCCGGACGAGGCCCGGCGGCTCGCCGCGCTCTGTTGCGCCGAGCAGATCGCGGCGGTGCTCAAGGAGGAAGAGCGCGGCCATTTTTTCAGCAAAGATTTCTCGCGGACGATCCTGTCTTCGGTGGCCGCGCCCGGCGCGTCGCAGCACCTCTCGATGCTGGCGTTCGACGCGACGGAGTTTCGCGACGAGCGCGTGCGCGAAATTCTCGCGCGCCACGGTTGGTTTCAGACCGTGCTCCACGATCTGCCGCACTTTACTTTTCTCGGCGTTCGTGAGAAAGAGTTGCGCGCCCTCGGACTCAAGCGCGTCGTCGAACGCGGGCAGGATTTCTGGATACCGAATATTTAACGGGCGCTCTGAAGACCCGAACAACCCAACACCCTTTAAGGAGAAGATAATGGCAACTTGCGCCTCTTGCGGTACGAACAACGTCGAAGGAACAAAATTTTGCGTCAGTTGCGGCGCGACGCTCGCGCCCGCACCCGCCCCCGAATCGTGGCGCGTGAGCGGCGACCTGAACAACCAGCCGCCCGCCGCCGACCCCTACAGCCCGACGGGCGGCTACACGCCGCAGACGCCGCCGCCCAATTATCCCTCCTACAACGCCGGGCAGAACATGACGCCCTCTTACCAGCAGACGACGGAGGGGAATCAACCGATGCATCCGGCCGTGCCCGCGCTCGTCAGTTTTTTCTTCCCCGGCCTCGGCCTCCTGTTCGTGCCTAACAAAGCCGGTCTCGGCATCGGCATCTTCGCCGGGACGATAGCGTATGCCATCGTCGCCACGATCCTGACGTTCGTCGTCGTCGGCATCTGCCTGTTCATCGCGATGCCGCTCATCAACATCGCGGCGGCGATCCACAGTTGGGACGAAGCGGCGAAAAACTCGAACGGGCAGTTCCAGCCGATCTACTTCAAATAACAAACCGCGTGATCATCTTCGACGGGGCGGCACAAAGTTTTTATCGCGCCTTGATGTGGGCGGGCGGTTGGTGGTGTCACCAACTGCCCGCCCGTTCGCCTCACCTGTGGGGCGCGCAACTGCCTCTGTGCTGGCGTTGCACCGGAATCTTAGTCGGCGCGTTTGCGCTGCTCGGCTGGCTCGTGTGGCGGAGGCGCGTGCCGCCGTTGCGACTGAGCCTCGCCCTCGCGCTGCTCTTGCCGCTCGACGTGTTACACGCCGTCTTAACCGGCGGGCAGGGCGACAACGCGCGGCGTCTGCTGACGGGCGTGCTGTGGGGAATTTTCGGCACGTCCCTGTTCCTGCGTTTCGTCAAACACGCCGCCGCCTGTTTATCAACGTCAGGCGCGGCGCGCGCCGACGCGAAGACCACGACTTTAGTTTGACGACCAACGCGGTCGAAGACCGCCACGGGACACGGCCGAACATGTCGAGCCAGAGTTTGATCGGCAGGATGAAACTGCCGCGAGATTTAATGAGCGGGACGCCGCACGCGCACGACGGCGTCGTCGGCGCGCTCGTCCTGCTGCAACTCGGCATCGTCCGCGCGCTCGCGTCGGTCAACGACGGGCGGGTGTTCGTCGCCGGTCGAGAGTTGCATTGGGAGTGTTGGTTCAAGCGGGCATTCGATTTCCCGTGCCCGACCTGCGGCCTGACGCGCAGCGTCCTCCACGCGTTGCGCGGCCAGTTCGGCGCGGCGTGGCAACTGAACCCGGCGGGGCTGTTTCTGGTCTGCGGTCTCGCCCTGCTCGGACTCGCGCTCATCTTTCTGGCGTTCCACCGCCGACGCCACACGCCCGCCGCCAGCGGGGCGGTTCATCGCCGTCTCCGCATCTATACGAAAGCCTACGCGCATTTGCTCGTCGCCGTGTTGTTCGCACACTGGGTAACAGAGATCGCCGCGCGCTAGTTGCGGCCGGGCGCAAGTGACGGCTCAAAAGCGAACGGGCGCGGGGCGCGCGAAAAAATCGGCGCGCGCTTCCGTTTTGCTTTTACCTTTCGCCTTTCTTAGTGCTAAACTCCGAGACCATCGGCGTTCCGCCGTTTCAGCAAATGACAACTTTCCCCGTTGCCCGTATCGAAGGATTAACAATTTAGTCTCCTCTCGCCGCTCGACCGCGCTACTTCCCCCTCGTCTCGTTCAGAAGTAAACGGCCTGACAGCGACCCTTTGTCCCCAAAAAGAGGGTTTTATCATGGACATCCCCCGTGTCATCGCTAACCGCTTCCGTATCGAGTGTGAGATCGGCAGGGGCGGGATGGGCACTGTCTATCTCGCCACACATCTCGGACTCGAACGTCCCGTCGCCATCAAAGTTCTCAAAGCCGAGTTTGCCGCCGACCCCGAAGTCGCAGACCGCTTCATGCGCGAGGCGCGCACGATGGCGCGTCTCAGGCACACGCGCGCCGCGATGATCTTCGACGCGGGCAGCCTGCCCGACGGCCGTCCGTTCATCGTGATGGAACACGTCGAAGGCTCGACGCTGGCCGACGTGCTCGCGCGCGAGGGGCGTTTCTCGCCCGAACGCGCCGTGCGTATCGCCTGCGAAATCTGCGACGTGCTGGCCGAAGCGCACGCGCTCGGCATCGTCCACCGCGACCTCAAGCCTTCGAACATCATGCTCAACGAGCGCGGCGTCTCGGTGCTGGATTTCGGCATCGCCAAAGTGCTCACGGCTTCGGCCGACGTGACCAAGACGCACGCGACCACCGAGTCGGGTTTGATCATCGGCACGCCGCGTTACATGTCGCCCGAGCAATGTATGGGCAAGCCCGTCGGCACGGCGAGCGACCTCTACAGCGTGGGCGTGCTCGTCTACGAAATGCTCGCGGGGCAACCGCCGTTCACGGACGGGCTGCAATCGGCCGTGCTCGTCCGGCAGGCGACCTCCGCGCCGCCGCCGCTCATGGCGCGCTGCCCGGAAGTCCCGCGCCGTCTCGCGCTCGCCACGCACACGCTGCTCGCCAAAAATCCGAACGACCGCCCGAAGTCGGCGCGCGAAACCCGCGCTATGCTCGAACGGAGTATTCAGAACACGGCGCAACTCGTCATGCCGGAAGCCGCCGCGCCGTTTGCTTCCACCATCGCCACGCTCGACAGGCGCGCGTCCAACGCCTCGCGCGCCGTCGCCGCCGTGGCGTTGCTGGCGTTGCTCGGCGGGTTGTTCTTCGCGTGGTCTGGCAGCGGCACGACGACGAGCGCGCGCGTCAAAGCGAGCACGACGCCGCGCGCGGGCGCGTCCGCGGTCTCGCCCGCCGTCATCCGCACCGCTTTGGCGAACGAGGTCAACGAGGACAGCGAACCGCTGACGGTGGTTCCCGCGTCGCTCTCCAACGACGCCGCGCGACAGATCGCGGCGACTGTTTCGACCAATGGCGCGGTGAGCGAAGCGCGCGTGTTGCGCACCGTGCGCGGCGCGAGCATCGCGGCCGTCCGCGACGAACGCGGCGCGGGCACGTCGCACCTCTTCCTGATGGAGTCGCGCGGCGCAACCGGAGGCTTCCGCGTGGCCGGGCGCGCGACGCTCGATAAGGAAGGATTTCGCGGCGCCAAGTGGGCGACCGCCATCACGGACGCCGACGGCGACGGCTACGACGAGATCATCTGCACCGGCACGGACTCGCGCGACGACCCCTTCAGCCGCCGCCTCGTCCTCTACGTGCCGCGCACGCGCCAGTCCTACAGCATGCGCGTCGGCCTCGACAGCCGCGAACGAAAGGCGATTCGCGTCCGCTGGTCGTCCAACGCCGGGGGCGACACGGCGAAGCCCTACCGCGCCGCCCTGCGCGCCCGCGCGCTCGACGACATGCCGCAGGCGAAGTTGTAGTTCGACCGCTTCTCTTTGCGAAAGGTAAAAGCATGGAAACTTGGTACAGAATCCACTTTACTCAAGAACAAGTAGCGCAAGATGCCGGAAAAAACTTAATGCACCAGTTTGCGGGTTGCCAGTCGCGCCCCAGTGTTTCGGCAGGGTTGGTGCTCTTTGAAGAAAAAAGGCGCGACTACCTGTTTGATTCATCAGATACCTCTGATGAAGTAGATTTATCCGAAACATATTTCTTGCCTCCTCCCGCTGCGCTGCATTGCCCTCAACTATTGAAACGCTATTCCGCCGAACCTTGTGACAAGCCTGATCCGTCCACCGTCAAGGCTGTGGATAGGGATTCAGACTTCAATTTCTGGTTCAGTTGAACTTCGGTAGTTGCGCGACATCGTGATCCTTTGTCGGCGCGGTCTAACAGCGGCATGCACCCGACCACGACGGAAATCCATTTTTTCTAATCTCCCCGATCCATTCCCGCGCTCGACCTTTTTTCTCCCGCTTATCAGCCAAGCAACGCGGCGTGTTATGATCCGCTTCTAAAGTAAGCGAATCTGTAAACGCCTGCCAGTTGATGTCTCTCGGCCGCCCGCGCTGTTTGTCGTCACCAGCGCGCGCGGGTTCTCCGAACATTTACACGAATAATTTATGAAGCGAACTTTCCTGACGCGTTACCTCTCGACTCTGGCGATCCTGCTCGCGCTCGCCACCGTTCTGCCGCAACTACCATTCACGACCGCCTACGCGCGCGCGCCACAAACCGCGCGGCGCACGACGGCCGCCGCCCCCCCCCCCGCGCCGCAGACCGCTGCGGCCGCGTCCGTGGGAGCGCAGTCGCAGCTTGTCGGCCGCGTGCTCGCGAACGGCCTCGAAGTGATCGTCCTCGAAGACCACTCGATCCCGCTCGTCTCGCTCGAACTCGCCGTCAAGAACGGCTCTTACACCGAGCCGCCGGAACTCAACGGCCTCTCGCACCTCTACGAGCACATGTTCTTCAAAGCCAACAAGGCCGTGCTCGAAGGGGCTGAGTACCTACAAACTCTGGATCAACTCGGCGTGCTCTCGAACGCTTCGACGCGCGAGGAGATCGTCAACTACTACACGCACACGACCAGCCCGAATTTGCGCGTGGCGATGGTGGCGATGCGCGACTCGGCGCTCTACCCGCTCTTTCACGAGCGGCAGTTCGAGCAGGAGCGGCAGGCCGTGCTCGGCGAACTCGACCGTCACGAGTCGAACCCCTACGGCTTCCTCAGTCTGGAACTCAACAACCGGCTCTTCTACAAGTATCCGAGCCGCAAGAATCCGGGCGGCAACCGCGAAACCGTCACGGCGGCCACCACCGACACGATGCGTCTCATCCAGTCGCGCTACTACATCCCGAACAACGCCGCCCTCATCGTGACGGGCGACGCGAAAGCCGAAGAGGTTTTCAAGTTCGCGCAGGAGCTTTTCGGCGAATGGAAGAAGGGCGAAGACCCGTTCGTGAAGTACCCGATGGTCGAGCACCCGCCGCTCGCGAAGAGTGAGGGCGTGGTGATCAAGCAGCCCGTCAACAACGTCATCCTCAACATCGGGTGGCACGGGCCCTCAATCGGCAAGGACAACCCGGCCACCTATGCGGCCGACGTGTTCTCCTTCATCCTCCGCCAGCCCGATTCGCGTTTCCAGCGCGCACTCGTCGATACCGGGCTCGTCACCGCCGTCGATTTCAACTATTACACGCAGCGCAACGTCGGCCCCATTCAGGTGCTCGCGCAGACGACGCCCGACAAGGCTCGCGCCGCCGCGCGCGCCATCTACAAAGAGATCGCCAGTTTCAACGACCCGGCCTACTACACCGACGAACAACTCGAAGCCGCCAAAGGTCTGCTCGAAGCCGACGACCTCTATTCGCGCGAGAAGCTGACCGATTACACGCACACCGTCGGCTTCTGGTGGGCTTCGACCGGGCTCGAATATTTCCGCGGCTACCTCGGCAACCTGCGCCGCACCTCGCGCGCCGACATCAACCGCTACATCACGACGTACATTCAAGGCAAGCCGCACGTCGGCCTCGCCCTGCTCTCGGAAGAATCACAACGACAGGCGCAACTGACGCCGCAGGATTTGATCGGACAATGAGGGAAACGATGAAGTAGGAACGCGGAACGATGAACTGAAAGCAACTTGTCTTTACTTCATCGTTCATCGTTCCTACTTCATCGTTATTTTTTATGAAGATGGAAACTCAAAATCTTAAACGGGCGCGGCGCGCATTGGCGCTCTCGGTCGCGTGCGCCTTCCTGATGTTCTTCTCCGCCGGCAGCGCGTGGGCGCGGCAGCAGCAGCAGCAGCAGCAGGGCGGCGCGCCGGCGGCAGCGCCGCAGGCGCGCGCGACGCCCGCGCCGACGCCGGACAAAGAGAAAGTAAAGGAAGTGGCGGCGACCGCCGAGTCGCTCGTCACCGAGTTTGAAGTCAACGGCTTGAAGGTGCTCGTCAAGCGGCGCGCGGGAAGTTTGTCCGTGTCGGGCGGGCTGTTCTTGCGCGGCGGCGCGCGGAACGTGACGGCGGAGAACGCAGGCATCGAAGCCCTGATGCTGGACGCCATGTCGGAAGGGAGCGCGAACTTCCCGCGCGAACGTTTGCGCAAGGAACTCGCACGGATGGGGTCGGCCATCAGCTACGGCCTGAGCTATGACTACTCGGTGCTCTCCTTCGCCTCGACGCGCGCCAACTTCGACCGCTCGTGGGAAATTTTCAACGACGTGGTGCTCCGTCCGCAGTTCGCGCTCGAAGACGTGCGGCGCGTCCAGAACCGTCTCGTCATCTCGCGGCGCGACGACACGGACACGCCCGACTCGTTCATCGAAGTGCTGCAATCGCGCGTCGCTTACGCAGGCCACCCGTACATGAACGACCCCGACGGCACGGAGCAGACCTTGAGCCGTCTGACGGTCGAAGACCTCCGCCGCTATCACACGCAGATGATGCAGACCTCGCGGCTCTTGCTCGTCCTCGTCGGCGATCTGGACGCCGCGAAAGTGCGCGCCGACATCGCGGCCTCGCTCGGCAAACTGCCGCGCGGCGATTACCGCCCGTCGCCGCTGCCGCCGCTGGCCTTCAAGTCCGCGACCGTGGACGTGACGCAGCGCGCCATCCCGACCAACTACATACAGGGCGTCTTCGCCGCGCCGCCCATCTCTTCGGAAGACTACTACGCGATGCGCGTCGCCTCGTCGCTCCTGCAAGACCGCGTGATGGTCGAAGTGCGTTACAAGCGCAACCTCTCTTACGCGCCGGAGGCGTTCCTGCGCACGCAGGGCGCGAACCTCGGCGGCATCTCCGTCTCGGCCGTCGACGCCAATCAGGCGGTCAGCGTGATGCTCTTTGAAATCTCGAAGATGCAGCGCGAAGCCGCGCCCGGCTCCGACATCGCCGGGGTTATTTCCAGCTTCCTCACGCGCCACTACATGGGGCAGGAGACGAACGCCGCGCAGGCCGGCGACCTCGCCATGTACGAACTGATCGGCGGCGGCTGGCGCAACTCCCTGACGTTCCTCGAACGCTTGCGCGCCGTCACCCCGAAGGACGTGCAGCGCGTCGCGCAAAAGTACATGCACAACCTGCGCTTCGTCGTCCTCGGAGACCCCGCGCGCATAGACAAGAACGTGTTCACGGTGCAACTGGGAGATTGAGTCACGAGAGCAGGGGAAAGGGGAAGGGGTAAAGGTCAAGGGTAAAAACCGAAAGCGGGGCGCAGCCGTTCGACGCTGCACCCCGCTTTTGTCTTTAACCTTTTCCCTTTACCCCTTCCCCTTTCCCCTATCGCTTACCGGCGAAACTCGTTGAGCAATTTCTGATAGAGTTCCGCGTCGAGCGGTTGGAGCAGACGGCTCTGTGCGAGGGCGGCGTTGCGGTCGCCGAGTTCGAGATAGGTCATGCCGAGGTTGTAGAAGGCTTCGCCGAGGTCCGGGCGCAGGCGCGCGGCCTGCCTGTAAGCGGCGACGGCTTCGTCGAAGTTGCTGGCGTAATAGTAGGCGTCGCCGAGTTTGTTGTAAGCCTCGACGGAGTTGGGGCGCAAGCGCAAGGCTTGCTTATAAGCGCGTATCGCTTCGCCCATCTTGCCCTGTTTGACTTTGCAGTAGCCGACCTGTATCCACGCTTCGACGCGATTCGGATTTTTGTTGACCACCTGCTCGAACGACCCCAACGCGCCGTCGTAGTTTCCCAGCCACAGAGAGTTCAACCCGTTCTTGTACCACCACTCGGCCGAGGCTTCGCCGCCCGGCGTGTTGCGGTTGCGCGCGGCGAGCGCGTCGTAGGACGTGAGCCGGTCGGGCTTGAGCGAGGAGAGCCGCGCGGAGGCGAGCGCGAGGTTGATGTTCTGCCCGTTGGTGACTTTGACCGTGACGATGCCGACCACCTGCCCGCGATAGTTGAAGACGGGGCTGCCGCTGTTGCCGTGCGAAATGGGCGCGGTCGTCTGGATGATCTTGCCGAGGTTGGGCACTTCGCGCACGGCCGAGACGATGCCGTCCGAGATCGACCCTTCGAGGCGCAGAGGGTTGCCGATGACGAACACCCCCTCGCCCTCCTCCGGCAAATTGTTCGTCAACTCGATGACGCGCGTGCGCTCTTGCGGCACGTCCACGCTGAGGACTGCGAGGTCGGCCTCCTCGTCGAAGCCGAGCGTGCCCTGCGAGGCGTAGATTCTGCCTTTGCCGTCGAGCGTTTTCACTTCGACGTGGCGCGCGCCTTCGACGACGTGCAGGTTGGTCAACACCTGCCCGGGGCGAATGAAGAAACCACTGCCGCTCAACAGCGGCTCGCCCTTCGCGTCGTATGTGACGATGGCGACGACCGAAGGCTTGACGCGGCGGACGAGTTCGGGCAGCGACTCGGCGGCATGGGGCTGTTGTGCGTGCGCCGTTCCGGCGAGCGCCGAGGCGAACAGGCAGAGCAAGAGCAGCGGCAACCGGCGGGGGATCGGGGGAAGTTGGCTTTTCGGCATGACTTTAATTCCAGACGAGGGGGAATCAACGACGGTCATAGTGCGTCGCAACGGTGCGGCGCAAATCTGTGTACGAATTATCTGAGAGCTAAGTTTTGGCCTGACTTACTTCTTTAAGCGGAGACTGTCGAGGTGTGCTTTGTTCGGCGAGGCGGCTATCCGGGGAATCGCTCACCGCCTCTCGCCCGGAAGATGCGGGGCAACTAGAAATATACAGGCCGGACGACGGGCGGGTCAATAAAAAAGGGATGAGGGATAAGGGATGAGGGATGAACAGGAATAGTTCAGGTTAATAAATCTGAATTCCTTTCTGATTCATCCCTCATCCCTCCGCCCTCATCCCTTAAAAACCGGCTGCCCTCCGTGGAAGGCAGCCGCGTGAGGCTTGCGTGTCGTAGCTCATAGCGAAGGGCTTGAAGACGCAAGCGAATTTACCGATTGCCACGCATGATCGTGCCGACGATAGTGCCGGTCGGCGGCGCGTCGTTCACGTCTTCGGTCGTGATGAAGAGGCCGAAGTCGCGCAAGCCCGTCTCGGTGCGAATCTCCGCTTCGTTGCGCTGGCCGGTGTTCACGACCTGCCCGAGGCGGTGATACTTGTTGTCGGGGCTGATCGCCCAGAGCACGTAACGCTTGCCGCCGGGGGCTTCCTTCAGTTCGTGGAAGCGCATGCGGATCGTGGTCGCGCCGTCCTTGCGCGGCTCGATGGAGACGTTGGCGCGCGTGCCGGTCATCTCGCCCGCGAAGTTGATCTTCATCTCCGTGTCCGTCCCTTGTCGCCAGTTCGGGATGCCGAGGAGCGGCGCGGTGTAGGCCGCCGACGCGCCCGAAGTCGTCGCCGCCGAGACGCGTTCGCCGACCGCCGCGCCGTCGCGTTCGCCGCGGCTGCCCACCGGGATCACCGCGAACCCCTGCGGCACGCCGCTGCGGAAAAGGATGGGCGTGTTTTCGGCCATCGTCGTCAGGTTGCCTTCGGGCGACAAGACGAGCATGAACTTGTCCATCGGCGTCGTGAAAGTTTGCGTCGCCATGCCGTTCGCCACGGTGACGGGGCCGAGCAGCGTAAACTTGCCCGACGGATCGACGGCGTACACGTTGAAGTTGTTCATGTCGCCGGTAATGTTTGAAAGGTCTAAATTGATGTTCGTCGCGTCGCCCTTGCGCATGACGCGGGCGATGCCTTTCGCGCCCGGAATGACCGTCCCCGGCGTCAGGTCAACGAGAACCTCTTTGTCCACCGGGTAATGAATCACGGTGTAGCTGCCATCGGCGTTCTGGACAGTCTGCGTCTTTTGTGTGGTAACGGTGGTCGTCGTGCGATCCTGCGCGGCGACAAAACTGGCGGAAGCAAGGCTCAAGGCGAGGCTGCCCGCGATGCAAAGCAAACGTTTACTCATGTTGGAATTCTCCTCCAAAATTTAAGTTAGCTGACAGAGAGGGGGAGGAAGTTGAATAGGGGTCTCACTGTAAAGAATGAATGGCAACCGTCATGCCGCGCCGCGACCGCCGCTTCCTTCCGAAAAAATGAATAAAATGTCCGAAAAACGCGTCGCGCCACGAAGCGTTACAGTACAGGCGTGTATGACAAACGGATAAAAGAGCGAGGCATGGAAGATGTTCGGATGAAGACTTAACGACCACTGGTTCCATCACCAGCACTGAACCTGATTTTTATTCAAACTTGAACGGGCGGGTCTTCCGGTTAACAGCCGAAAGACCCGCCCGTTCAGGTTGGTTGCGGTGCGGCGATCATCTTCGAGCGGGAAACTTCTACGACTGCTTTTCGCTACGCCGCTGCTCCGAACGTCGAAGCGACAAACGCCCGCCCCCCCCGTGCCTCACCACGCCCTCAATTGATCGTGAATTTAATATCGTCGCCGCTTTCCGCCAGCTTTCGATCATCGCGGTTAAAAGCGTTCACCTGCCAGCGGTAAGTGCCCTTTTCGAGCGGCTTGTCGATCAGGAAGGAAGTCGCTTCGACGCGTTCGTTGACGTAGGGAGAAGTGACGGTGGGCGTTTCCGGGTAAATGCTGAACTTGTAGTAGGACGCCTCCGGGTAAGAGTCCCATTTGAGTTCCAGATTTTGCGCGCCGGTCTTCGCCCCCGCTTTAGGATTGAGCACTTTGAGGTCGCTTTTGAAGAGGTTGGTCGCCGCGATGAAGAGAGTCTTGTCGGAGGCCACGTCGTACTTGGTCGAACTGAGGCCGGCGATGCCCGAAGCCGCGAAGATGTACGAGTCTGTGTCGAACACGCGCGCCAGCAAACCTTCATACACTTTCGGCTCTACGTCCGTGATCACGTACTCGCCGTTCGCGTCCGTGCGCGCCGTATAGGTTTTTCCGTCGCACCCGCCGAGGAAGCGGTTGAACTTCTCGCACAACTTAACTTCGATATCCCCGACGGGCTTACTGTTGAAGAGGACTTTGCCCTGTACGTTGCCCGTCCCGGGCGCGGGCTTCTGTTTCTCGACGCCTCCCGCGACGCTCTCGGCTTGCGGCGTCGCGGCGGACGAATTTGTCGATCCGGCTACCGTCTGCGGGTTCGTGTTACCGCCTTTGCAACTCGCCAGCGAGATTGCAGCTATAACGCAGAGGCCGTTAACCAGCCATTTCTTAAACATCATCATTTGAGCCTTTCCTTTGTCTCTCCGCAAGCGGGGGAACTCGGAGCGAATGATCTTGGGTGGATGCCGGTCGGCGATGGTCAACGCGCGCCATTCGGGACAGGAAACCCGCCACCGGCAACTGATGTTCACAACGCTACAGCGAGGGTCTTACTCAATTCGGATGGCGGATAATTTACGACGACGAGCCGCGATCATGAAAGCGTTAAATGAGATGTTAACTCGCACGGGTCGAAAGCGCGGGTCGCCCTTACGTCTCACACGATTCATGTGTGAGACGTAAGGGCGGCCGCTCAACGCGACCGCCCTCCCGTGTCGGCACTTCGCGCGCCGTCAGTAAGCTTTGAGTTCGGTGATGGCGCGGAGCACGTCTTCGGGTTGGGGGAGGATGGCGTCTTCGAGTTGGGGCGCGTAGGCGACGAAGGTGTCGAGCGCGGCGACGCGGCGGACGGGCGCGTCGAGGTACTCGAACAACTCGTCGCCGATGCGCGCGGCGATTTCCGCGCCGAAGCCGTGCGTGCGCGTGTCTTCGTGCGCGACGATGACGCGGCTCGTCTTCTTCACTGTCGCGGCGATTGTCTCCCAGTCGTAGGGCGCGAGCGTGCGCAGGTCTACGATCTCGACGCTCACCCCTTGCGCTTCGGCCTGCTTGGCGGCGACGACGGAGCGTTGGACGAGCGCGCCGTAAGTGATGATCGAGAGATCGGTTCCTTCGCGCACGGTCTTGGCCTTGCCGAAGGGGATCAGGAAATTGTCGGGCGGGTACTGCGATTTGTTGTAAGCCTGACGATAGAGGTGTTTGTGTTCGAGAAAGAGCACGGGGTCGTCCGAGCGAATGGCCGTGCGCAGCAGGCCGTTGGCGTCGAGCGCGTTCGAGGGGTAGACGACCCGCAGACCCGGAATGTGCGTGAAGAGCGTGTCGCCCGATTGCGAGTGGTAGACCGCGCCGCCCTTGAGGTAGCCGCCGACGGGGCAGCGGATGACGATGGGCGCTTTGAAGTCGTTCGCGCTGCGCCAGCGCAGCAGCGCGAGTTCGTTTCTGATCTGGTGATAGGCGGGCCAGATGTAGTCGAAGAACTGTATCTCGACGACGGGCTTCAAGCCCCGCGTCGCCATGCCGATGGCGCGGCCGACGATGTTGGCCTCGGCCAGAGGCGAGTTGAAGACGCGCGCCGACCCGAAGTTGCGCTGCAAGTTGGCCGTCACTTTGAAGACGCCGCCCTTGCCCTTCACTTTGCCGAGGTTCTCTTCGCGCGACACGTCGGCCACGTCCTCGCCGAAGACGACGATGCGCGGATCGCGCGCCATCTCTTCGTGCAGGCAGCGGTTGATGTTGTCGACCATCGTGCCCGCGTTGCCCGACAGTTCCGCGCCCGCCTCCGTGTCAAACTCTTTCGACGTGGGATCGACCTCGGGCGAATAGACAAACCTCTCGGCCGTCTCCGGCGCGGGCTGCGGACTCTGGAGCGCGAGGTCTGCCGCCTCGTTCACGGCCGCGTCAATCTCGTCTTTCAACTTCTGCAACTCTTCCTGCGTGACGAAGCCTTCTTCCACCAGCAACGCGCCGAAGCGTTTGACGGGGTCGCGTTCGGCGTCCGAAGTGCGCTCCTCGTCGGGGCGGTAGAGTTTTTCGTCGTCGGAGAGCGAGTGGGAATAGGGGCGGATCACTTTCGCGTGGACGAGCGCGGGGCCGCGACGCGCGCGACAATACTCGACGGCGCGCGTGAGCGTTTCCAGCGATTCGACCGGGTCGGTGCCGTCGCACTTCTGCAAGTAGAGATCGGGGAAGCCCGCGACGAGGCGCGACACGTCGCCGCCCGCCGTCTGCACCTCGACGGGCACGCTGATCGCGTAGCCGTTATCTTCGACGAGGAACAACACCGGCAGTTTCAAATTGCTCGCCGTGTTCAGAGCCTCCCAGAATTCGCCCTGACTCGTCGTACCGTCGCCGGTCGAAACGTAGACCACTTCGTCCGCGTGAAAATTCTCGACGCGCCCCTTCAACTCCTCGATGAGCCCGTAGCGATAGCCCGCCTCCGCGCAGCCGACCGCCTGCAAGAACTGCGTGCCCGTCGGCGACGACTGCGAGACGATGTTGAGTCGCTTGTGCCCCCAGTGCGAGGGCATCTGGCGGCCGTGCGAGTTGGGGTCGGCCTCCGCGCCGACGGCCGAGAGCAGTTGTTCGAGCGGCGTCATGCCGAGTTGCAGGCAGAGCGCGCGGTCGCGGTAGTAGGGGTAGAACCAATCGTAGCCGGGACGCAGAGCCATCGCGGCGGCCGTCAGCACCGCCTCGTGCCCCGCGCCGCTGATCTGGAAAAAGATTTTGTTCTGACCCTTGAGTTGAATCTCTTTGTCGTCAACGCGCCGCGACATGTACATCGTCCGGTAGATCGCGAGCATCTGCTCCCGGTCTAACCCGCGATACTCACGCGCCTTCAATTCGGTCGCCATGCTTTTACTGCTCCTGCTTCTAATAATCAGAATGTAATCTTTGCCAATAACTCGGCACGACTCAGCCCAAAGTGCGCCGCCACATCATCCAAACTGCGGCAAGCGTCCCGACGCGTAAAGGATTATGGCGCGGGACGGTCACGTGATGTTCTCCACCTTCTGCGGTTGTCAATCGAAGATGGCTACCGGTTTGACGTGTAACTTGATAGCCCAAAACTCTGAGAGCCTTAACGAGATCACTACCTGATACGTCCCGCGGTAGTTTCATGCCGCAATCACTTCTTCGCGGACAAAGTGCAGCCGGATAACCTTCGGCCCCTGTTCTTCGTCGAAGTGGCAGCGCACGGCGTCGCGCACCATCTCTCGGAGACTCTCAAGGTCATCCGCTTGGGTGAAAATAGATACGCCTAGAGCGCGTGCCGTGAAACCGCCTTCCGGCGCGTCTTCTACGAGAAAGATTAACTCTGCCATCTATTTGTTTCCTGCGCCGGGGTTGAACTTTAATCCTCGTACTCGTTCTCAAGTGTCATCCGGTAGTCTTCCGCCATCGAGGGGTGGCCGTGGGCGGTGGCGACTTCGATGCCCCGCACGTAGGCCGCGCGGGCGGCGTCGCGGTTGCCGAGGCGTTCGTGCGCCTGCGCGAGCATGCCGTAGGCGTTGCCCTCGTCGTTGAAGAGTTGGAGGTATTTCGTCAGCGAGGCGATCACGTCCGCGTGCCGCCCCGCCTTCTCATACTCCTTCGCCAGCCCGAACAAAGCCAACGTGTTGTCGGGGTCGCTCTCAAGCATCTGCTCGAAGACTTCTATGCGTGAAGACATAATTCGTGAATCGTGAATCGTCAATCGTGAATAGAGAAAAACTGTCCTAGTCTATTCACGATTGACGATTCACGATTTACCTTCCTATTGTACCTTCGGCTGCCGGTTGTCGATCATCAGCTTGGCGATGGTTTGCAGTTGCATGTTGGACGTGCCCTCGTAGATCGCGCCGATCTTCGAGTCGCGCCAGAATTTTTCGACCGGGTAGTCTTTGACGAAGCCGTAGCCGCCGTAGAGTTCGATGGCCTTCGAGGCGATGTGCTCGGCGGCGCGCGAGGAGAAGAGTTTCGCCATCGCGGCCTCTTTGACGAAGGGAAGACCGGCGTCCTTCAGGCGCGCGGCGTTGTAGACTAAGAGGCGCGCGGCTTCGAGTTCGGTGGCGAGTTCGGCGAGTTGGAATTGCACGCCCTGAAACCCGTTGATCGCGCGGCCGAACTGTTGCCGCTCGGACGTGTAGGCGAGGGCGGCTTCGAGCGCGCCGCGGGCGAGGCCGATCATCTGCGCGCCGATGCCGATGCGTCCTTCGTTCAAAGTCTCGATGGAGACTTTGTAGCCCTTGCCGAACTCGCCGAGCAGGTTCTCTTTCGGGACACGGCAGTTGTCGAAGATGATCTCGGTGGTGGAAGAGGCGCGGATGCCGAGTTTGTTCTCCTTCTTGCCGACGCTGATCCCCTCAAACCCTTTCTCGACGATGAAGGCGGTCACGCCGCGATAGCCGTCTTCGGGTTTGGCGTTGGCGAAGACGACGAAGATTTCCGCCTCGACGCCGTTCGTGATCCAGAGTTTCTGGCCGTTGAGCAAATAATGATCGCCGCGCTCGACGGCTTTGGTCTGCATGGCGAAGGCGTCGGAGCCGGAACTGGCTTCGCTCAGGCAGTACGCGCCGATTTTGTTCTCGGCGAGTTGCGTTAAATACTTACGCCTTTGTTCGGGGTTGCCCCAACGGATGATGGCGTTGTTGACGAGCGTGTTCTGCACGTCCATCAGGACGCCGACCGAAGGATCGACGCGCGAGAGTTCCTCGACGCCGATGATGGCCGAGAAGAACGACGCGCCCGCGCCGCCAAACTCTTCGGGCGTCTCGATGCTCATCAGGCCGAGATCGAAGAGGTGTTTGATGATCGAGGCGTCCATCTTGGCGTGCTCGTCCATCTCTTCGCGCCGGGGTTTGATCTCGCCTTCGGCGAACTCGCGCACGCTGGCGCGAAACATGTTTTCGTCTTCGGAATAGACGGTTAAAGGCGTGCCGCTCAAAAGTTCGGTTGCTGCTTTGCTCATCGCTCTCCACAGACCTTCTTCGATTAAATTAAATTTTATGGCAGACGATTGTAACCTGTGAAAGAGGTAAATCGTGAATCGTCAATCGCGAATCGAGAAAACCGCGTCTTTTCTTTCTCTCTTCACGATTGACGATTCACGATCTACTTTCCCTGTGTTCCTTTCGCCTGTCGCATTTTTATGACAGGGAGGGGGCGCGCCGTGCGGAGTCGGGCGGGCGAATCGGCGTTTTCGGTCGTGCGCGAGTCTCCGGCAAACGCTGGCGCGAGAGTTGCTGCGTGCGTGGAGCGTCAGCGGCGCGAGGCGTCATTCGCGCTGATGGCGGTTGAGACCGGCGGCGCAATAACGTATCTTGCTAAGTTCCACGCGGACGGCAACCTTCGCCGGTGAGAAGCGACTTACTTTCAACGGGACAAGCGGATGACTGAGGGCAAGCAGGTAGAGCGACGAAGCGCGTCCGGCAGGTTGGCGGGGATCATCTTCGCCGCGGGCGGCCTGCTGCTCTTTGCCTATTACGTGTGGAAGGCCGGGCCGCAGAGCATCTGGCAGAACATCACGCAACTGGGCGCGGGCTTCGTCGTCGTGCTGCTCATCTCGGCCGCGCGGCCGCTCGTGCGCGCCGTCGCGTGGACGCGCTGCTTCGAGGGCGGCGTGCGTCTGCGCGTGCGCGACGCGCTCAAGGCTTACCTCGCGGGCGACGCGCTCGGCAGCCTGACGCCGCTCGGCATGGTGGTGAGCGAACCGGCCAAGGCGGCTTTCGTGCGCGACCGCGTGCCCGTCGTCGCAAGCATCTCCGCGCTCGCCGTCGAGAACCTCTTCTACATGCTCTCGGTCGCGCTCTTCATCTTCGCGGGCACGGTCGCGCTGCTCCTGAGTTTTCCGCTCAACTCCAAATTGCGCCTCGCCAGTTACGCGACGCTCGTCGTCGTCGCCGTGGTCGTCACCGCCGGTTATCTGGTGATGCGTCGCCAGTGGCGTTTCCTGAGCGGCGTGCTCGCGGCGTTGGAGCGGCGGGGCATCGCGCGCGGTTTCGTCGCGGCGCGGGGCGAGCGCGTGCGCGCCGTCGAAGCGCGCATCTACGGGTTTTACGAAAACAATCGCGCACGCTTCATCCCCATTCTCGCGCTCGAAGGCTGCTTCCACCTCGCGGGCGTGGCCGAAGTTTACGCCACGCTCTACTTCATCCTCGACCGCCCGCCCGCCTTCCGTGAACTCGCGCTCGCCGCCTTCGTCCTCGAATCCGTCAACCGCGTCATCAACGTAATTTTCAAGTTCGTGCCGATGCGCGTCGGGGTAGACGAAGCGGGCACGGGTCTGATCACCAAAGTCCTGAAATTCGGGACGACCGCCGGCGTCACGCTCGCCATCGTCCGCAAGGCGCGCGTCATGGTCTGGACGGCCGTCGGCGTCGCCGTGCTGGTCAGGCGCGGCCTGTCCGTGCGGAGCATGGCGCGCGAGGCGCGCGAGGCCGCCGCCCTCGCCGCGACCCAAATCGGGCAACAGCCGACGGCAACCGACACCGCAACAGGCGACGGCGGCGGCGACGGCGGCGGCGGCGGGAACAAGAGCGTGGTCAACGAAGAAGAACTGATCGTGCCCCGCTAGAAGAGTTTCGCGGTCGGAGTTTCACTTGGAACGATCTCTCGAATTAGTCCGCGAAGAGAGGGCGGGCGCGAATTTTTCGCCCCCCGCCGACGCGGCGATGCCCGCGCGTTCGACCGGCGCGTGGACGCTCGACCGCGGCGTCGCGCTCTCGCTCGTCCTGCTCGTCGTCGCGGGCTTCGGCCTGCGCGCGCACGCCATCGCGGACGCCGGTTTCGCCGAAGACGAGATCAACAAACTCGAAGCCGCGCGCGCCTACGGGCGCGGCCAAATCACGCCGAACGCCGAGCACCCGATGCTGTTGAAGACGCTCGTCTTCGTCTCGCTCAAGGCGTCCGAGGCGTGGAACGCGGGCGCGGCGGGGGCGACGCGCCCGGAGATCAGCGAAGAGGCGGCCGTGCGCCTGCCGAACGTCATCTTCGGCGCGCTCACCGTCGTCCCGCTCTACCTGCTCACGGCCGCCTTCTTCGGCAAGCGCACAGCGCTCCTCGGCGCGCTGCTCTGGTCGTTCGGCGTCAACGCGATCACCTACAACCGCATCGCCAAAGAAGACACGCTGCTCGTCTTCTTCATGCTCTTCGCCTTCTACTTTTACCTGCGCGCCAAACAGACGAGCGGCCACGAGCCGCGCGCCAAGCGGAAGTTTTATCTCGCGAGCGCGGTCTCGTTCGGGCTGATGTTCGCGTCGAAATACTTCCCGCACTACTTCGGCCTGAACATGCTCTACCACCACCTCGTCGCGCAGCGACAGCGCGCGCCCGGCGAGCCGCGCGGCCGCACGCCCGCCATCTTTTACCCGCTCGTCCTCGTCACCTTCCTCGTCGCCAACCCGGCCGTGCTGCTGCCCGAAACGTGGCGTTACCTGACCGCTTATTCGAGCGAAGGGCTGCTCACGCACCACGGCTACCTGATGGGCGAGACGCTCTACCCGAACCAGATGTCGAGCACCCCTTTCGGCACGCCCGTCTACTTCTACCTGCTGTTTCTCGCCATCAAGACGCCGCTCCCGCTGCTCGTCGCTTTCGTCGCCGGGGTCGCGGCCTGCATCCGGCGTCGGCGTCGGCCGGGCGAGGCGTTTCTCCTGTTGATGTTCGTCCTCTGGATCGTTCCCTACTCGCTCGCGGGCGCGAAGTGGTTGCGCTACGCGCACTCGCTTCTGCCCCTCGTCTACATGTTCGCGGCGGTCGGCATCATGTGGCTGCTTCGCTCAGTCGCGCCGCGCATCGTGAATGGGGAGCGCGGCGGAAGTTCCGCGCCGCTGCGGGTCGTGCGCGCGCTCGTCTTTCTCTGTTTCGTCGCGCTGCCCGCGTGGCTCGCCCTCGACGCCGCGCCGCACTACGCGACTTACACGAACGCGCTCGGCGCGGGGCGCGCGGGCTACTACTTCCCGCACGACGAGTTTTACGACGACGGGCTGCGCGAGGCGATCAAGTATGTCTCCGAACACGCGCCCGAGCGTGCCACGGTCGTCCACGAGACGCCCGCCGTCATGCGCTACTACCTGCTAAAGTTCAACCGCGCCGACCTCGATTCGCGCGTGCTCTCGAACCCCTCTTTCCGACTCGACGCCGCGCCGCGCCCCGCCTACATCATCCTCCAACGCGGCCGCACCTATTTCGAGAACCGTGAGAAGATGGACGAGACGCGCGCGCGCGGCCGGAAAGTCTACGAGGGATTCGTCGGCGGCCTGAGCGCGGTCGAAGTGTACGAGTTAAAGTAAGTTTTAATTTCTTCTTTGCGCCCTTGCGCCTTTGCGAGAAAATTCATCTCACGCAAAGGCGCAAAGGAAAACAATCGAGCCGAATGAGAAAAGTTTTATTGATGAGGAAACCGCTATCGAGCCTGTCGCTGTTGCTCGCGTTGCTTGGCGCGTTCAGTCTCGCGCCCGCGCAGTCTGAAAAGGCAACCGTTGAGCGTGCGTGGATCACGATCCTGTCGACGACGGACTTGCACGGCAACATCCTGCCCGTTGACTACTACACGAACAAACCCGATGCGCGCGGCCTGGCGAAAGTGGCGACGCTCATCCGGCAGGCGCGCAGGGAAAACCCGGCGGGGACGCTCCTCTTCGATTCGGGCGACACGATTCAGGGCACGCCGCTCGAATATTTTCACAACAAGAAGAACAACGCGCCGCCCGACCCGATGATGCTCGCGATGAACGCGCTCCGGTTCGACGCGCTCGCCGTCGGCAACCACGAGTACAACTTCGGGCTCGGCGTGCTTGAGAAGGCGCGGCGCGAGGCGAGTTTCCCGTGGCTCTCGGCCAACACTTACCGGGTGGGCACGAACGACACTTATTACCAGCCTTACGTCGTCAAAGAATTGAACGGCGTGCGCGTCGGCCTCGTCGGCTTGACGACGCCGGGCGTGCCCTTCTGGGAGAACCGTGAGAATTTCGCCGGGCTTGAGTTTCGCGAACCCGTGGCGGAGGCGCGCAAGTGGGTCGGCGTGCTGCGCGAGAAAGAGCGCGTCGATCTGGTCGTCGTCGCGATGCACATGGGACTCGAAGAGGACTTGCGCACGGGCGAAGCGAGCCCCGGACAGGTGACGAACGAGAACGTGGCCGCGCGGCTGGCGCGCGAAGTGCCGGGCGTTGATCTCATCCTGATGGGGCACACGCATCGCGAAGTGCCGTCCCTGTCGATCAACGGCGTCTTGCTCACGCAGGCGAATTTCTGGGGGCGTCAACTGGCGCGCGCCGACGTGTATCTGGAACGCGGCGAGGGCGGGCGTTGGCGCGTCGCGGCAAAGTCGGCGCGCACGGTCGCAGTCGGCGAGGCGACGGAGACGGACGCCGAGATCGCGCGACTCGTCGAGCCTTACGACCGCGAGACGCAAGGCTGGCTCGCGCGCGTCATCGGCGAATCGGCGGCCGAGTTGACGGCCGCCGATGCTCGCTTTCGCGACACGGCCATCCTCGATCTGATCCAGCGCGTGCAGTTGGACGCGGGGCGCGCGGACGTTTCGCTGGTGGCGAGTTTTAACCCGCAGGCGCGCCTGCCGCGCGGCGCGGTGACGGTGCGCGACATCGCCGGGCTGTACATTTACGAGAACACGCTGGTCGTCCTCGAAGTGACGGGGCGGCAGTTGAAGGACGCGCTCGAACACTCCGCGAAATATTTCCGCGCCTACGAAGCGGGACGCACGCCCGCCGAACTCGTGGACGAAAAAATTCCCGCCTACAATTTCGACATCGCGGAGGGCGTCACCTACGATCTCGACCTGACGAAGCCGCACGGCGCACGCGTCCAAAACCTGCGCTTTCGCGGGCAACCGCTCGACCCGGCGCGGAAACTCAAACTCGCGACGAACAACTACCGGGTCAACGGCGGCGGCGGTTACACCATGTTCAAGGGCGCGCCCGAAGTTTACCGTTCGAGCACGGAGATACGCGAACTGATCATCGATTGGGTGGAGCGGAACAGACGCGTCCCCGCCGAACCGACGAACAACTGGCGTCTGTTGACCAACTGACCGGACGCGCCGGTTGCATCATTTAAGATATAAGGACATGAAAACGTTTATCGTAGCCGCGTTCGCCGCTTTGAGCCTCGCGTCCGGCGCGGCGCGGAATGCCGCGAAGACGGCGTGCGAAAATCCGATGCCGATTGAAGCCGCTCTGAACGCGGAGACGAAGCCGGGCGAGACGTTGACGACGACCGGCGGCGCGCCGCCGTCGCCGGAAGCCACAGCGTCGCCGCAGTCGCCGCTCAAACTCCCGCTCGTTAACCCGCGCGTCGTCGTCTCGAAAGGTAAGCGTCAACTGGCTCTGTACGCGGGCGGGGCGGTCGTGCGGACGTACCGGATCGCGCTCGGCGCAAATCCGTCCGACGATAAAGTCCGGCAGGGCGACCGCGCGACGCCGGAGGGCGACTTCTACATCTGCGTCAAAAATGCGCGCAGCAATTTTTACCTCTCGCTCGGACTCAGCTACCCGAACGCGGAGGACGCCGAGCGCGGCCTGCGCGACAAACTCATCACGCGGGCGGAGCGTAATGCCATCGTCCGCGCGATACAAAATAAGCGGCGTCCGCCGTGGAACACCGCGCTCGGCGGCGAGATTTTCATCCACGGCGGCGGGACTGACGGCGACTGGACGTGGGGCTGCGTCGCGCTCTCGAACGCCGACATCAAGGAACTCTTCGACGCCCTGCCGTTGGGCACAAGCGTGCGAATCGAACACTGAACAGGTAAAGGGAAACGATGAACGATGAACGATGAACGATGAACGATGAACGGAAGCATTCAATCTCTTGAGTGCCTCCGTTCATCGTTCATCGTTCATCGTTCCGCGTTTTCTTCCTGATGGAAGGTCGAGCGTTCTTTCCAACGCCCGTAGAGGTAGAGCGAGAAGCTGAGCCAGAGGCCGCCGAGGAAGTATGCGCCGATGGTGTCGCTCGGCCAGTGCGCGCCGAGGTAGACGCGCGAGAGGCCGACGAGCGCGATCATCAGAGACGTGAGCGTGAGCGCGAGGCGGCGCGCGAGCGAGCGTTTCGGCAGGAGCGCGTAGGCGACGAAGAAAAGGAAACCGAAGTAGCAGACGTAGAAGGTGACGTGTCCCGAAGGGAAACTCTGCCCGCCGTGCAGGCGGAAGACGTTCACGTCGGGCGCGGCCGGGCGCGGGCGCGCGATGAGCAGTTTGATGGTGCGATTGAGCAGCCCGCTCCCCGCCGTGCTGAGCAGCAACGCGTAGGCTTCGCTGCGACGCCGCGCGGCGAGGAACACGAAGAAAGTTGCGGCGGCAATCGCGTAGGGGATGACGCCGTAGCCGATGTAGGAGACGACATACATCAGCACGTCGAGCGCGGGCGTGCGGAGACCTTGAATCCGGTGCGCGACGGCTCTGTCCCATGCGAAGTAGGCGTTGGCGCGCGCGTAGTAGGCGAGGACGGCGAAGGCGACGAGGATGACGCCGTACCGCACCTGCGCGCGCCACAGGCGCGACGCGGCGACGCGGCGCAACAGCCTCCGCCGCGCGCTCTCTATCGGTAATTGCTCGCCTGATGCTTCTTCCATGTTCCGCTCTTCCAGCCCGTGTTCAAGGCCGCCCGCCGGAGTTGCCGACGCGTGTTTTATAATACCTTTTAAGCCGCGCCGCACGCGAATCCGCAAGCAATCGGCAGGCGGTAAACAGCATCTAAACTTCAACAAATCGAGTGCGCGTTTGAAGGAGAGTTTGCTTTGCTCAGAGTGGAATACAAAGAGGGGCTGTACCTGCCCGATATTGATCTGTGGCTCGACGCCGACGGGCCGCGCGAGCATTGCGTCATCTCGCACGGGCATTCTGATCACATCGCGGAGCACAAATCTATCGTCGCCACGCCGGAGACGGCGCGCATCTTCCGGCATCGTCGCGGCGAGGCGAAAATGACGACGCAGGTCTACGGCGAGCGGCGCGACTACGGGCGTTACAGTCTGACCTTTTACCCGGCGGGTCACTGTCTCGGCTCGGCGCAGATTCTCGTCGAGGCCGAGGGCGAGCGGCTCGTCTACACGGGCGACATCAAGTTGCGGCCGAACGTCGCGGCCGAGTCGGCCGTCATCGTCCCGTGCGATACGCTCGTGATGGAATCGACTTTCGGCGACCCGCATTACCGCTTCCCGCCCGACGTGGCGACCTTCGACCGCCTCTACGCCGGAGTCGAACGCGCCCTGTCGGACGACCGCGTGCCCGTCGTGCTGGCCTACGCGTTGGGGAAGAGTCAGGAGGCTTTGGAGTTGCTCCTGCGGCGCGGCTATCGCGTGACGCTGCACGGCTCGGTGTGGAACGTGGCGGAGATTTACCGCGAGTGCGGCGTGGAATTCTCCGGGCGTTATGAGAAGTACGACCGCGAACACTTGAAAGGGCGCGTGCTCATTGCGCCGCCGGGATGCCGCAAGCAGCCGATGCTGCTCAACATCGAACGCCGCTACCTCATCATGCTCACGGGCTGGGCGTTGAACAAAAGCGCGCCCTACATGTACAAGGGCGTTGACCTCATACTTCCGCTCTCTGACCACGCGGACTACGACGACCTCGTGCGCCTCGCCCGCGAGTCCGGCGCGGCGCGCATCATCACGATGCACGGCGAGCCGAAGTTTGCCGCCTCTTTGCGCGAACTCGGTTTGAACGCCGAACACCTCGCGCACCACCCCGGCGCGCCCGCCAAGACAAAGACGAAAAAAGGCGCGACCAAAAAAGCCGCGCCCGTCGTCAACCCTTCTTTATTCGACTAACACGTTCCTGACGGGACTCGTTCAAATTGTCTCCCGGTTCAGTCCGAATAAACTCACCGTTTCGCGGACATCGCCTTGACGTGCACGCCGCACTCGTCGCAGACGCGCGTGATGGCGCGTTCGAGGTTCGGGTCAACGTCCGTGAGTATCTGGAGCACGTGCACCGGGAGGCGCATCGTGACCACCATGTATTGCTCGTCGGTGGTCGGGTTCGAGAGGGCGCGCTCGAACGCCTTGAGCAGGTCGTCGTAGTCGGGCGGCTTCGAGAGGTATTCCTGCACGCCGAGGCGGTTGCACACGTTGCGCGATTCGGCGAGCGTCTCGCCCGTCACGACCACGACGGGCACGCTCGCCGACAGGTTGCGAATCTCTTCGAGCACCTTCGTGCCGTGCATTTCCGGCAGCGTCATGTCGAGCAGCACGGCGTCCGCGCCGTTGGCCTCGAACTCCGCCACGCCCTCCTCGCCCGTGTAGGCGTTCGTCACCTCGTAGCCCGCCTTTTCCAGCGACGACTGGTACAATTCCGCGAGGTCTTCTTGATCTTCTATGACGAGAATGCGATGCTTGCTCACGACGAACTTCCCCCTTAATTCGTGAGAGCAACCGCCGCGTCGCTGTGCGCCGATGATCGCCGGTTGCTCACCGTTTTTTTTGAGCGGCCAGTATAGCAGAAGCCCTTATGACTCTCTCCATCGCCACGGTTCTGATCCTGCTTTTCCTCGCGCTCGTGCTCTTCGGCACCGAGCGCATCCCGATTGACGTGGTGACGATCCTCGTCGTCATCGGCCTCGTCCTGACGCGGGTGCTCTCGCCCGCGGAAGCCTTCGCGGGTTTCGGCAACGACATCATCATCACCATCTCCGGCCTCTTCATCCTGACGGGCGGCTTGGTCAAGACGGGCGTGGTTGACCTCGTCGGGCGGCGTCTGCACCGGGTATCGGGCGGGAGCGAGTTTCGCCTGACGGTGCTCATCATGTTCACGGCCGCCGCCTGCGCCTCGGTGATGAAGAACACGACGACGACCGCCATGTTCGTGCCCGTCGTGCTCGGACTCGCGGAGCGCACGCGCGTGCAGCCGTCGAAACTGCTCATGCCGCTCGCCTTCGGCGCGATCCTCGGCGGGACGTGCACGCTCATCGGCACTTCCACGAACCTCGCCGTCAGCGGCGCGATGACGCGCTACAACCTCGCGCCCTTCACGATGTTCGAACTGACGCCCGTCGGCATCGCCATCGTCGCGGCCGGGATGCTCTACATGCTGCTCGTCGGCCTGCGCCTGCTGCCCGCGCGCGGCAACACGGACTCGCTCGCCGACGCCTACCACATCCGCGAGTACATGTCCGAGGTCGTCGTGCTCGACACGTCGCCGCTCGTCGGGCAGACGCTGGCCGAGGCAGACCTCAGCCAGTCGCTCGACCTCGCCGTCGTCGGCATCCTGCGCGGCAAGCAGGGGCGCGTCGCGCCGCGCGCGGACGAAAAAATTCTCGCGGGCGACCTGCTCCTCGTGCAGGGGCGCATCGAAGACATCCTGCGCGTCAAGACCGAAGCCGGGATCGAGATCAAGGCCGACTTCAAGTTAAGCGACACAGACCTCGAAGCGGGCGATCTGGAGTTGTTCGAGGCGATGGTCTTGCGCGGCTCGAACCTCGTCGGGCGCACGCTGAAGGGCACGAAGTTTCGTGAACGCTACGGCCTGACCGCGCTCGCCATCAACCGCCACGGCGTCGCGCTGCTGTCGAAACTGAGCATGGTCAGCCTTCGCTTCGGCGACGTGCTGCTCGTGCAGGGCAGACGCGCACAGGTCGAGCATCTCGCGACGGAAGGGAATCTGCTGCTCCTCGAAGACGTCTCCGAGCGGCGCGGGCGCGTGGCGAAAAGGCCGTGGGCGCTTTTGGCCTTCACGGTGTTTCTGGTCTTCTCCATCTTCCACCCGTTCGGCGTCCCGCTATCGGTGGCGGTGCTGTTCGGCGTGCTCATCCTGCTCGCGTCGCGCGCGGTGCGCTCGCAGGAAATTTACGACATGATCGACTTCCGGCTCATCGTCCTCATCGCCGGGATGATCAGTTTCGGCACGGCGATGGAGAAGAGCGGCGCGGACACCTATCTCGCCGGTCTGATCGTCAACCTCGTCGGCGGCTTCGGCCCGTACGCGGTGATGGGCGGCTTCATCCTGTTGACCATCGCCCTGACGCAGCCGATGTCGAATCAGGCGGCCGCGCTCGTCGTCCTGCCCGTCGCCATCCAGACCGCCACGCAACTCGGCTTGAACCCGCGCGCCTTCGCCGTCGCCGTCACTTACGCCGCGTCCTGCTCGTTTCTGACGCCGCTCGAACCGGCCTGCGTCCTCATCTACACGCCCGGCCGTTACCGCTTCTTCGACTTCGTCAAGATCGGCTCGCTCCTGACCGTCGCCGTCTTCATCATCATCGTCTGGCTCGTGCCGTTGCGCTGGCCGCTCAGGTGAAGTTGAATTGGCGAAGGCGAAAGCGAAGAACGTGTTGCGGGAGTTTTATATTTCACTCGCGCGGCCTTTCCAGCTTTTGCGTTTTTACCCACGCCTTGTATAATCCGCGGGCTTCTAAGGGAAGGGCACTTAGGACAAGGGAAGCTCTCGCGTAATTTAATTCTCATTTAATCCAAACTCAACGAGATCGTATGTCCAACACCACCGGATGGAAGTCTCCCCGTCGCCACCACCGCGCGCCCGCGCCGCGCCCGAAGCCTCTGCGCACGCTGGCCGCCGGCGTCGTGCAGATGGCGCGCGCCGCCTTCGCAGAGCCGTACAAACTCGTCGTCGAACGCACGGAGATCAAATTGCGCCGCCTGCCGCCCGCGCTCGACGGCTTGCGCGTCGTTCAACTCTCGGACATCCACCACAGCCCTTTTACGGGGCGCGCGCAGGTCGAGCGCGCCGTCGAGTTAGCCAACAGCCTCCGCCCCGACATCATCGCCCTGACGGGCGACTACGTCTCGCACGAACGCGAGTATGCCGCGCCGTGCGCCGAGATGCTCGGCCGCCTCAAAGCGCGTTGCGGCGTCTACGCCGTGCTCGGCAACCACGACCACTGGACTGACGCCGCGCTCATCACAGACCTCTTCCGCGCCGAAGGCATACGCGTCCTCGTCAACGAGGGCATGCGCTTCGAGCACCCTCAGCACAGGGGCGCGTCCTTCTGGCTGGCGGGCGTGGACGACACGATGGTCGGCCTCGAAGACCTCCCGCTCGCGCTCGCCGGTTCGAGCGCGGGCGAGTTGAAACTCCTGCTCGCGCATAATCCCATCGTGCTGCGCCGCGCGGCGCGCGCCGGGGTTGACCTCATTCTGAGCGGCCACACGCACGGCGGGCAAGTCACGCTGCGCGCGGAGCGTTCGCCTTCGGGACGCCCGCGCCGCCGCCTGCTGCGGGGCTTGGGGCGACAGGGCGATACGCAAATTTACGTCACGCGTGGCCTCGGCACGGTCGTTCTGCCCGTCCGCTACGGCTGCCTGCCGGAAGTCTCTCTGCTCGAACTGCGCTGTAAGCAATAGTTTCAGGTTTCAGGTTTCAAGTTCAAAACCTGCCGGATTAAACTTGAAACCTGAAACCTGAAACCTGAAACCTGCATGTCTTCTCGCATCTTAACGCTCCCGAATTTCCTCACCGTCCTACGGATGATGATGATTCCGGTCTTCGTCTCGCTCCTTTTTTACCAGAGGTTCGGGTGGGCGCTCGCCGTCTTCGTCATCGCCGGGCTCACCGACGGCCTCGACGGCCTCTTGGCGCGCGCCCTCAAGCAAAAATCCGATCTGGGGCGGATTCTCGACCCCATCGCCGACAAACTCCTGCTCGTGACGGCCTTCATCGTCCTTTCGATGCGCGCCATTTTGCCCCTCCCGCTCCCGCGCCACTTCCCCGTGCCCTTCTGGGTGACGGCGGCCGTCATCAGCCGCGACATCTTCATCATCGTCGGCTCGGCGGCCATCTACATGGTCACGGGCTTCCGGGAATTTCGCCCCTCGCTGCTCGGTAAAATCAACACGGTCATCCAAATCTGCGCCGTCATCGCCATTCTCATCGCCGCGCAGTTCCCCTCCATCAGCGGCTACCTGCCCACCGTCTACACCACCGTCTTCGCCGCCGCGTTCTTCTCCGGCGTCCACTACATTTTTCACGCCTCCCGCATCATGAACGAGAGCAAAATTGGCCGGGAAGACTCGGGCGACAACTGATAAGTTGTGAAATAGTAAGGGTTAGCCGCTCCCGGCCGGTTTCGGGCAACGTCGCGGGAATTTTTGCAATCGAAAGTTGACAACGAGAGACTCAGATATTATATTAACGCTGTATTCAACCTATGCCTTTACTATCTGAGATTCGTTGAACCGGAGGCGCGCGGGCGGCGCAAGAAAAAGAAGAAGAAGTGGCCGGGCGGGCGCGTGAGCAAAAGAGGCGGGTTAGTTAAACAACATCTGGAGAGTGAAAAGATGAGCAAGATAATCGGTATTGACTTGGGCACGACCAATTCGGTGGTGGCCGTGATGGAAGGCGGCGAGCCGACCGTCATCACCAACTCGGAAGGCGGGCGCACGACGCCCTCGGTGGTCGCCTTTACGAAGGACGGCAACCGTCTGGTCGGTCAGGTGGCGAAGCGTCAGGCCGTCACCAACCCGGAGAACACGATCTATTCGATCAAGCGTTTCATGGGGCGCGGTTTTGACGAGGTGACGGAAGAGAAAAAGCAGGTTCCCTATCAGGTGCAACCGGCGGGCAACCGCGACGTGCGCATCAACGCGGGCGGCAAAGAGTACACGCCGCCCGAGATTTCCGCGATGATCCTGCAAAAGATGAAACAGTCGGCGGAAGACTATCTGGGGCAGAAAGTTGACAAGGCGGTCATCACCGTCCCGGCCTACTTCAACGACGCGCAGCGGCAGGCGACGAAAGACGCAGGGAAAATCGCCGGTCTGGAAGTGATGCGCATCGTCAACGAGCCGACGGCGGCCGCGCTCGCCTACGGCCTCGACAAGAAGAAGGAAGAGATCATCGCCGTCTTCGACTTCGGCGGCGGCACGTTCGACATCTCGATCCTCGAAGTCGGCGAAGGCGTCGTCGAAGTGAAATCGACGAACGGTGACACGCACCTCGGCGGCGACGATATCGACGAGCGGCTGATGGAGTGGATCACGGAAGAGTTCAAGCGCGATCAGGGCATCGACCTGTCGAACGACAAAATGGCCTTGCAGCGTCTGAAAGAGGCGGCCGAGAAGGCCAAGATCGAACTCTCGACCGCGATGGAGACGGAGATCAACCTGCCCTTCATCACGGCCGACGCCTCGGGGCCGAAGCACCTCGTGATGAAGTTGACGCGCGCGAAGTTCGAGCAGTTGATCGATCCGATCCTGCAACGCCTGCGCAAGCCGGTGGAAGACGCCATCGCCGACGCGAAGAAGGCGATCAAGACGGACACGCCTTTCGACGCGACGAAGGTGAACGAAGTGGTGCTGGTCGGCGGTTCGACGCGCATCCCGAAGGTGCAGGAGATCGTCAAGAGCATTTTCGGCAAAGAGCCGAACAAGAGCGTGAACCCGGACGAGGTGGTCGCCGTCGGCGCGGCCGTGCAGGCGGGCGTGTTGTCGGGCGAGAAGACGGACATTCTGCTGCTCGACGTGACGCCGCTCTCGCTCGGCATCGAAACGCTCGGCGGGGTCTTCACGAAACTCATCGAGCGCAACACGACGATCCCGACGCGCAAGTCGGAAGTGTTCTCGACCGCTTCGGACAACCAGACTTCGGTGGAAGTCCACGTGCTGCAAGGCGAGCGGCCGATGGCGGGCGACAACCGCACGCTCGGCAAGTTTCATCTCGTCGGGATTCCGCCCGCGCCGCGCGGCATGCCGCAGGTCGAGGTGACGTTTGACATCGACGCCAACGGCATCGTCAAAGTGTCGGCGATGGACATGGGCACGAAGCGCGTGCAGGACATCACCATCACGGCCTCTTCCGGCCTTTCGAAAGACGAGATCGACCGCATGATGCGCGAGGCCGAATCGCACGCGGGCGAAGACGTGAAGAAGCGCGAAGAGATCGAGTCGCGCAACCGGCTCGACGGGTTGACGTATCAGGTTGAGAAGACCTTCAAGGAGAACAAGGAGAAGCTCGACGCGGCTTCGACGACGCAACTCGAAACCGCGCTGGCCGACGCGAAGAAGGCTCTCGAAGAGGGCGGCGCGGATCGCATGAACGACGCCTTCAACAACCTGCAAACCGCTTCGCACAAACTCGCCGAAGCCCTCTACCAGCAGTCCGGCCAGACGGCGGGCGGCGAAGGCGGCGGCGGCGGCGAGCAGGCTTCGGCCGCGGGCGCGTCCGCCAGCGGCGGTAGCGGGCAGACAGGCGGCGACGACAACGTCATCGACGCGGAATACGTCGACGTGGACGAGAACAAATAAGGTTTCAGGTTTCAGGTTTCAGGTTTCAGGTTGTTTGCTGCAACTTGAAACCTGAAACTTTGAACTTGAAACTTAAGTTATGGCAAAAGAAGATTTCTACAAAGTGCTGGGCATCGACCGCAAGGCGAAGCCGGAGGAGATCAAGAAGGCGTACCGGAGGCTGGCGAGGAAGTATCACCCGGACGTGAATCCGGGCGACAAGTCGGCCGAGGAACGCTTCAAGTTGATCACGGAGGCGCACGATGTGCTCTCCGATCCGAAGAAGCGCAGCGTCTACGACAGGTTCGGCCAGTACTCGGACAATCTGGCCGACGCGGCGGCGCGCGGCGCGGAGCCGGGCGGCGGGTCGCGCGGCGCACCCTTCGACTTCACGGGCTTCGATTGGGGCAACGCCACGCCCGGCGGCGCGGGCGGCGCGGGAAACGCCGGGGGCAGTTCGAGCTTCCGCGACATCTTCGCAGACTTGTTCGGCGGTGGCGGCGGCGCGGGCGCGAAGGCCGAGCGCGAACCGCCGCGCCCGATGCCCGCGCGCGGCGCGGACATCGAGATGCCGCTGGCCCTCTCTTTTGCGGAGGCCGTGACGGGCATGACGACCAACATCACGGTCAACCGCTCCGAGCAGTGTTCGCGCTGCAACGGCGCGGGCGACACGGGCGGCACGCCCATCACCTGCCCGACGTGCAAGGGCGCGGGGCAAGTGCAACGCGCGGGCGGGCGCATGCGTTTCGCGCAGGAGTGCCCCGACTGTAACGGCGCGGGCAAACGTCGCCCGCCGTGTTCGCTCTGTCACGGCAAGGGGGTCGTGCCGAAGACGGAGAGCGTGAAGGTGAGAATCCCCGCGGGCGTGGACACGGGTTCGCGCGTGCGGATTCCGGGCAAGGGCGAGGGCGGTCGGCTCGGCGCGCCGCCGGGCGATCTTTTCATCATCACGAACGTCGGCCGCCACACGCACTTCACGCGCAAGGGCGATAACATCTACGTGACGATCCCCGTGACCGTGCCCGAGGCCGCGCTCGGCGCGAAGATCGAAGTGCCCACGGTCGAGGGCAAGGCGCAACTCAGGATTCCGCCGGGCACGCAGTCCGGCCAGAAGTTTCGCCTGCGCGAACGCGGCGTGCCATCCTTGCGCAACCCGCAGGCGCGCGGCGACCAGTTTGTCGAAGTGCAGGTCACGTTCCCCAAAGTGATCTCGGAAGAAACCAAGGAACTGCTCAAACGCTACGAGCAACTCAACGACGAGAATCCGCGCGTGGCGATGGGGCTGGAATAAGTTTCAAGTTTCAGGTTTCAGGGTTCAAGTTAAAGAACGAACAACCTGTCAGTCCTGAAACTTGAAACCTGAAACTCTGTTCTTATGAAACGCAACAAGAGTCGCACCTACACGATCAGCGCGGTGGCCGAGCAGTACGGGCTGCACCAGCAGACTCTGCGCCTCTACGAACGTGAGGGACTCATCAAGCCGTCGCGCTCGGACGGCAACACGCGCCTCTACACGGATGCCGACCTCGAACGCCTCGAAGTGATCCTGTCGCTCACGCGCGACCTCGGCGTCAACCTCGCGGGCGTCGAGATCATCCTCAACATGCGCGAGAAGATGGACGCGATGCAGCACGAGTTCGAACGCTTCTTCGCCTACCTGCAAGCGCACACCGAAGAGTTCGCGTCGTTCACGGACGCGCCGCCGCCCGACGCGGGCGCGCTCGTCCCCGTGCGTCGCCCCAACATCGTGCTCCAACAACGCCGCCGTCCCACTTCACGTAGTTGACAGACGGGCCGCGCCCGAGGGGAACTAGCGTGCGTGAAAAACCTGCCGGGCGAGGTTCGCGTGTGAGTTGGGGACGTTTATAAGTCAGTTCGGGACGTTCGTTAGTTACTCGGAGACGTTCATCCATTCGTTCGGGACGTTCGTTAGTCACTTGGGGACGTGCAAATATCGTTTTTGCACGTCCCCAAGTGACTTAATAAGCAAGTGGGCGATCGTTTCGACGATTCTCCCCATATCCCGCGGCTTCCGTAAAAACTCGTTCGCGCCCGCCAGCCGCGCATCCCTGCTACATTCGCTCGCCGAAAACATGATGATCGGCGTCTCTCTGCGGTGCGGAAGCGTGCGCGCGTAGCGCACCAACTCTAGGCCGTGGACGTGTGGCAGGTGGCTGTCGAGCATCAACAGATCATAGTTGGCCTCGCTCGCCAGTTTCCTCAGCGCGACCGCGCCGTCATAGCACACCATGACGCTCCAACCCTCTTGCTCCAACGTCTCCTAGATGGCCTGCGCGACGACCCTGTGATCTTCGACTAGAAGGATGTGAGGCATACGATTATCGCGGGGCTTGCGCTGTCCTTGCCGCAAGCCCCGCGTACCTCTGCGTGTAGTTTGGGACAGGCAGAGGCGAAAAGAGTAAGAGTGAAGATGTCTAACCCCGGCGCGGTCTGCTAAGATGGCGCGCGTTCAGCTTTGAAAATCAGTGACGGCTTATGCGTAGCTCAACCTCAACCTCAAAGGAGTGATGAGCATCGCCGTTCGAGTTGAGAGGTTCTTACTCACGGCGACCACGTTACGCAAAAGCATTGTATCTGTATTTACAGATAAGGGCAAGCGCCGTCTTGTGTTCTCTATCTCTATGGGAGGTAACTCCTGATGGGGAAGAGGGCGCGGATAAGGCAGAAACGTTTAGCCGAGAAACTTTTACAGATTCGGAACGTGCTCGGCCTTTCTCAAAGTGACATGTTGAGACTGTTGGGCTTCGATCAGGTTATTGATTACAAAAGAATCTCAGAGTTTGAGTTAGGAAAGAACGATCCACCGTTAGCCATCCTCTTGAAGTATGCGCGCGTCGCAGGTGTCTGTGTGGATGTGCTGATTGATGATGAGTTAGACCTCCCCTCCAAACTCCCCGCCAAGCCGAAACACTCTCACCGTTAATCTTGAACCACCCTCTAAGTTTAACTTAGGATACTACCGGCCAAAGACATGCAGACCGCCGAAGGCTAAAGCCGAGAGTTCAAAGGCGAGTATGAAAGACAGGAAGAAGTAAATGGAGAAACGCTACCAAGTATTCGTAAGCTCTACTTACGCAGATTTGCGAGATGAGCGGCAACGCGTGATTCAAACCTTGATGGAGATGGACTGTATCCCTTCGGGCATGGAACTATTTCCCGCTGCCGATGAGGAACAGTGGGAATTTATCAAGCGCATCATAGACGACTGTGACTATTATTTGCTGATCATCGGTGGGCGGTATGGCTCAACCACGCCCGAAGGTCTTAGCTATACGGAAAAGGAATATGACTATGCGATGAAGAAAGGAACAAAAGTAATCGCATTGCTACATGCAAACCCCGAAGAAATACCGATGGGAAAATCTGAGGCCGATCCTGAGTTGCAAGATAGGCTTAAAGCGTTTAGAGAAAAGGTTGCTACAAACAGGTTGGTGAAGTTTTGGAAAGCCGCAGAAGATTTACCCGGTTTAGTTGCCTTAAGCTTATCGAAAACAATAAAAACGTATCCCGCTGTAGGATGGATAAAGGCGAACCAAGCATCGAACCCGGAATTACTAAATGAAATAAATGAATTGAGAAAGAGAAATGAGAGCTTAGAAAGTGAGCTATCTAAGCTTCGCCATCTAACTGTAGTTGAGATTCCCGACCTTGCATCAATAGATGAGCAGATAAAGGTTTTCGGAACGTATTCCCAATTTGATCATGCCGCACGCAAATCTTATAACTATGAGTGGGAACTTGAGATTGCTTGGAGAGAGATTTTCGCGCTGATAGCGCCGTATCTTTTAGAGCCGCTACACGACGATGACGTCAAGAGAAAGTTAGCGCATGCTCTGTTTGAAAAGTACGGTCGGAGTGGCGACAGTCCACACATAAATGATCAGATATTTCAAACCATTAAAATTCAACTTCAAGCTTTAAAGCTAGTAAATATACAGTATCTTAAATCTACCGCCGGAACTATGCATTTATACTGGTCATTGACGGAGGGCGGCAATTCGTTGATGGTGTCGCTTCGTACAGTTAAATCTAAGAAATCCTAAAACCACTCAAAACCACCCAATAACATCACACTTCCATCCGGCTTTCGTGTCCCTGAGTGGTATTAGTTGTCAGCCACAAGTGATGAGCGTTGCGCGAAGTTTGTAATTGACGCTTCCCACGCTTCGTGATACATAGGCGGCGCACTTAACGATGCCTCGCTAATTTTGCGGCGCGTATGCAAACCTCAATGAAACGATTGTGGTGAAATGGACGCCGCCACAAACGTCACCTAACAGATCATCGAAGCGTCTCGATTACACATCGGAGGAAATATGTTAAGCACAATGATTGAATCTTGCTTGCGTTTTGTCAGTAAACATTTAAATGGTTACCACGGTACGTGTAAGAGATGTGCCTGTGGGCAATTTGATGATGCCGGAAACGACTACTGTAAATGTGGTCATTCCAAAGACGACCATAATTATTAACAAAGGCTTCAAAAGGAAACATTTCTACTCTAACCGCCGCCCGACAAGTTATTCGAGCGGAAGGCGGGATAGCGTGCCTTTCACGGCGCCTTGCTCCGGTTTGCTTGTGTGAGTTCGCCCGCCGCCGCTCAATCCCGGCGTCAGGAGTCTTTCACCTGTCGGGGCTAACCACCAACCTATTCAATCTCCCCGCAATAACACCACACTCCCATCCGGCTTTCACCTCCGGCTAGAAACAGGGGCGACGCTTCGATCAGGCGTCGCCCCTTAACTATTGACACGCACCTTGACTCGATTTCCACAAGTGATGAGCGGTTAGCGAAGTTTGTAATAGAGGACACAGAGCGGCCACGGAGAAGCCTCATCCGCTTGCAATCCGCTATAGGGAAAACCGCCGGGCTAACCCGAAACTCATAACCTTCCTCTTGCGTCCGCTGACAGGGCGGTGATACAGTGCGCGCCCTGTCGGGAGACAAACCAGACGCTCGCGCTCGCCTCAACCCACAAAACGCGACGGCGTCTCAACACCAACTTTCAACGGTTCAACGGAGTGGAGCCGCGATCACCTCTGATCGGGGCGCGCCATTTGTTTCTCCGACCGCGCCCGTCTCGACGGACGGACGCGCCTCACGCGGCGACCTCAAACGCGCGTCGCGCTCAGGAGTCCAGCCATGAAGCCTTCCAACTCACGCAGCAGTCTCGTCCAACTTTACTCACGCGCCAGTCTCACACATCTTTGCGCCTTCCTGTTTCCCGCGCTGCTCGTCTTGCACCTCTCCATGGCGGCGACGGCGGCGACGACCTTCGCGCAAGACCTCGACGACGTGAACATCAGCGGGCGCGTCACGGATCAAAACGGCGCGTCGATAGTCGGCGCAAAAGTGACCGTCAGGCACGTCGCGACGGGCGTCGAACGCTCCGCGACGGTTGACGAAGAGGGTCGTTATCGTCTCGTTGAACTCGCGCCGGGGGCGTACAGTGCGCGCGCCTCGTCCGCCGGTTTTGCCACGGAGGAGCGCGCCGGCGTCGAGGCGCTGGCGGGGCAGAGCGCGCGGCTTGATTTCACTTTGCGACCGGCGGGCGTCTCAACCGAGCAGGTCGTCACGAGTGATGCGGGCGGGGCGTCGATTGACACGACGCGCACCATCGTCGGCGGCACGCTGACGCGCGCGGAGACCGAGGCGTTGCCGCTCGGCAGCCGTTCGCCGCTCGACCTCATCCACACGCTCGGCGGCGTGACCGAAGAACCGCTCTCGACGCGCGACCTCGCCGAAGACCGCAACCGCGCCCCCGCGCGCACGCCGGAAGAGGCCGGAACGTTCGCGCTCTCCGGCGGCGCGGCTTACTCAAACAACATCACGATTGACGGACTCGACAACAACGACGACCGCGCCGCGCGCGAACGCTTCCAGCCATCAGTCGAAGCCGTGGCAGAGGTGCAGGTCATCACGAATCAATTTTCCGCCGAGTACGGGCGCGCCTCCGGCGGCCGGGTCAACCTGCGCACGCGCGGCGGCGGAAATGTTTTTCACGGCCGCCTCTTCTATTTTTTCAAAGACGAATCGTTGAACTCGAACACCCACGCGAACAACGCGCGCGGCCTTAAGCGTCTGCCGCTGCAAGAACACAACCTCGGCTTCACGCTCGGCGGCGCGCTCGCCTCTCCCGCGAAACTCTTCGGCGCACGCCGCGAAGTTGGGGCGCGAGCCGACGGGCAGACCGCTTCGCCGGAGAGCCGCGAAACTGTTGCGGCGCGGCCGCGCCACTTCTTTTTCGTCGCCGCCGAATTTCAGACCATACTCGATTCCACCGTCATCGACACGCTCGTTCCCGTCGTCGCGAATCCGCGTTTCCCTCTGCCCGCGCCGACCACGCTCGCGGGGCGTCGCACGGAAGCCGCGCCCGCCGATGCTCTCTACGAGGCCGCCGAACTCGCGCCGTTCGTCGCGCCCGTCAAGACGCCGCTGCGCGCATCCAACCTCACGGCGCGCACCGATCACAACTTTACAGGCGCGCACAACGGCACGTTCCTCTACGGGCGCGGGCGCAGCCGGAACCTGCGACAGTTCGGCGGCGGCTCGCGCCTCGCCGACGCGCTGCAAGGGCGCACGCGCAATTCGGACGCGCTCTCTTACACGGACAACTTCGTCGTCACGCCGCGCCTCGTCAATCAACTGCGCGCGCAAGTCTCGCGCCTGACCCCCGCGCTCGGAACGGAGGGAAACGCGGCGCGCCCGGTCGTGCTCATCACGATTGACGCCCAAAGCGCGCCGGGCGAGACGTTGAATCGTTCGGGCACGCTCGTCGCGGGCGCGTCCAACGCGGGCGCGAGCGACCGGCGCGAAACGCGCGTGCAAGCGCAGGACACGCTCACCGTCATCGGCGGCGCGCACACGTTCAAGTTCGGCGGCGACGTGCAACGCATTCGCTCCGTTTTCATAGACCTCTCGGACTCAAGCGGCACGTTCCATTTCGCGAGCGCGGGCGAGTTTCTCGCGAACGCGCCCGAACGCTTTCGCCAACGCTTCAACAACGAGTCCGCGCAGAAGAACCTCTACGCCGGACTCTTCGCCCAGGGCGAATGGCAGGCGCGCCCCCACCTCACCATCACTTACGGCTTGCGCTACGAGAACGAAACCATCCTCAGCGACCGCAACAACTTCGCCCCGCGCGCCGCCGTCGCCTACGATCCGTTTCGCTCCGGCAAGACCGTCGTCCGCGCGGGCGCGGGTCTGTTTTTCAACCGGGTCTTGTTGCGTACTATCGATGATTTTACGCTTGGAGTCAGGCGCGTCTTCTTCGATACGGACGCTTTGCGCGACCCCGCGACCGGCAGGTTGATGACCACTGCCGAGCGGCGCGCCTTCATCGCCGCCAACTTGAATTTCCCCAACACGCTCGCGCCTGATTCGCCCGTCGTCAAACAGTTCGGCACGCTTCAGACGAACTTTACGCGCCGCCTCGACCCCAAGTTGCGCACACCGGAAAGCTATCAAATGAACGTGGGCTTCGAGCGCGAACTGGCGCGTGGTTTCGTCGTCGAGGCGAACTATACGTTCAATCGCGGCATACGTCTCTGGCGCGAGTTCAACGCGAACGCGCCGCGACTCCCGCACGGCCACAAAGATTTCGCCGCCTACCTGCTCTCGCGCGACTTCGCCAACTTCCGCGACCCGGCGGGCACGCGCCCGCTCTACAACACGCAGACGGCCGGCGAACTCGTGCGCTTCACTCTCGCACCCGCCGGCGCGTCGAACCCCGATGCCATCGCGCGCGTCGTCGAGTTCGGCGTTCCCGTCACCGTCTTTAATCTAGACACTTTCAGTTCGGGCAGCGCACTCGAAGCCGCCCTCGCCGCGCTGAACGAACTGCGCCCCGACCCCTCGCGCGGCCAGATCGAACAACTCGCCTCAATCGGCAACAGTTTCTATCACGGCTTAACCGTCGAAGCGCGCCGCCGCTTCGCCGCGCGCGAAGGCGGCTTCGATCTCTCGATGCGCGCCGCCTACACCCTCTCACGTCTGGTAGACGACGGCGTCGTCAACACTTCGAGCGCGCTCGTCTCCGGCGACTTTCGCGGCGAGCGCGCGGCGAGCCTGCTCGACCGCCGCCATCGCTTCGTCCTCTCCGGCACGCTCGCCGCGCCGCGCCATCTCGGCGGGTTGCGCTTCGCCACGATCCTGCGCGTTGCGACGGGCGCGCCCTTCAACGTCTCGCTCGGCGGCATCGACCGCAACCTCGACGATGTGAGCAACGACCGCCCCGTCTTTAACGGCGACCTGCGACTTATCCGCTCGCGCCGCCCCGGCGAAGCCCTCAGCCCCGAACTCGCGGGCGCATTCTCGCTGCCGACAATCGGGCGCACCGGCAACCTGCCGCGCAACGCCGGGCGCGGCCCCGCCCTCTTCGCCTTCGACATCAACGTCACGCGCGAGTTTCGCCTGTCGGAACGCTTCCGCCTGCGCCCGAACATCGAGATCGATAACCTGCTCAACAAAACCGTCTACGCCTTCGGCGCGGAGTTCGTCAACTTCAACGCGCTCCGACCGGCGGCGAGCGCGCAGCAACGCCAAGCGTTCCTCGACTCGTTCCTCGTCCCGACGCACAGCCTGCGCCCGCGCAGCGTCCGGGTCGGGTTGAGGTTCGATTTTTAAAACTCGCGGGAAGCGATGTGAGAAAAGTGAAGGTTGAAAAAGCAGAGGCCGCTTTCTCAAGTGGAAAGCGACCTCTGCTTTTCAGACGAACTGTTTTTGACTAATCATCATTCCCGTCGCGCTCCACGGGGTGCATGTCGAGGAAGGCTTCGATGACGCGCGGGTCGAATTGTTTGCCGCCATGTGCGACCAGTTCGGCGACGGCTTCGTTATGGGTGCGCGGGACGGAGTAGGGTCGCTGCGCCACCATCGCGTCGTAGGTGTCAACGACCTGCACGATGCGCGCCATGAGCGGGATGTCTTCGCCGCCGAGGCGGTGCGGGTAGCCGTTGCCGTCCCATCGTTCGTGGTGGTGTTGGGTGCGGATACGCAACTCCGGCGAGAGGTTGAAATAGGTGGCGAGCAGCGCGCCGAGGCTCGGGTGCAGGTGCAGGACGAACTGCTCCATGCGCGTCGGGCGGCGCGGGCGATTGAGCACGACTTCGGGCACGAGTATCTTGCCGATGTCGTGCAGCATGGCGGTGGAGGAAAGTTGTTGCAGACGCGAATCGTTGAAGTTGAAGGCGCGGCCGGTGACGCGCGCGAGTCGTGCGACGCGCACGGAGTGTTCGTAGGTCGAAGGGCGCGTGCGTTTCAGGCGCGAGACGAGGGCGTGCGTGCCGTTCGTCTGGTGCGCCTGCCCGATAGACTTCAGGCGCGCGCAGGTCTTCTGGAGGTAAGTCGCCCAGCTATGGTTGAGCAGCCGGACGGTCGCCGCCCCGCCCGCGTCTATCATCGTCAACTCATCTTGCATCCGTTTTGATTCCTCCTATAAATCGCAGCGACGAACAGTTGATTTTGTTCAAAGGCGACTCCGTCGGGCGTCCGCACACGCGCTCTGGCTTCCTTTGCATAACTTCTCGGGGGTTTGATAACCGGCACGCTTATATTGCACACGGCATGCCATGTTTCCTGCGTGCAACATGCGTTTTACCGCTGCACGGCGTCGCATTTCGTCAAACGAAACGCGCGGAAAAGTTAAGGATAACAGGGCTGAAAGTTGGGAAGAGTGAGTTGAGAAACAACTTCAGGCCGAACTATACAATAGACGGTTCGAGGTGCGTGTACTTTGACGTACATAACGGGCGAAAAATTCGCGCCGGGCTATACGAAAGGGGTTAACGGACGACTGAAATACAGCACCGCCGCCGCATCTCGCACCACCCGAAACGCGCCCCGCGCGAGTGTGCTAAACTTTTCCCCGCGAAAGTTTCGGCCGCGGGCAAGAAGGATGAAGGACGCGCACACGGACACAGACTACGGCGAAGATGTCGAGACGGCGTTGCTCGACGTCGAGTTGTTTTTGAAATACAGGTCGCACGCCCGCGCGATGGCGCGGCTGCAAGAGGCCATCAAGAACAATCCGCACGCCATCAAACTGCGCGAGCGTTTGCGCGAAGTGGCGACTGCCCACCAACAGCCCGAAGAGGCGGCGCGCCAGTGTCTCGCGCTCGTCAAACTCTACGTCGCGCGCGACAACTTCGACGCCGCGCAGGAACGCCTCCTCGCGGCCAAGCAGGCCGACCCGCGCATCAACATCGCGTCCGGCCTCGAAGCCATCCGCCGCGCGCGCCGCCCGGACATCATGCAACCCGTCGCCGCCGCCGCCGCGCCGGACGCGCCGCGCGCCGGGGCGCGCACCGTCACCTTCGCCGGAGACCTTTCGGTCGTCAGTATTTTCGACGCCGTGCAGGTTATCGAAAACGCACGCCTCACGGGCACGCTCACGCTCACGGCCGCGGCGACGGGGGCGCGCGCCGGCCGCATCCGTTTCAACGAGGGGCGCATCGCCTCGGCCGAAAGCGGCCACAACCAAGACACGGACGCGCTGCGCAGCCTCGTCGAGCTGACCGGCGGCCAGTTCGATTTCGAGCGTTCGAACGAAAATTATCCCACGACCATTCAAGCCACCAGCAACACGAGCCTGCTCCTGAACGCGCTGCGCGAGTTGGACGAGGAGAATAAATAGGATAAAGAGGAAGGGGTAAAGGGGAAGGGGGAAAGGGAAAAGGAAAACAAATCCGAAGGTCTTTACCTTTCCCCTTTCCCCCTTCCCCTTTACCCTTTGATTTAATCGAGCAGGACGCGCGAGCGGAGGGCTTCGGCGCGTTCGAGGGCGGCGTGGAGGCGGAGGAACTGTTTGTAGTTCTGGCTGCGCCGCTCGATGCGGGCGCGCTCCGAGCCGCTGAGGTCGTTCAGGAGAATGAGATCGAGGAAGTCGTAGTAGTCGGGCGCGGCTTTGGGCGGCAGTTCGCGCGCGTAAGAGGTGCGGGCGTTGTCTTCGGCGGTGAAGCCTGCGAGCGCGTCGAAGAGGTGATCGGTCGTGACGTGCGAGGCTTCGCGCGCCAGCCGGATGGGCAGGCGCAACTCGAAAAAGCGCAAGCCTTCGGGCGTCGTCACGGCGCGCAGAGACTTCGCGCCCTCGCCGTCGAACGGCGAATCGGGATCGACGAGTATGCGCAGGAGTCGCGGCTGGTCTTCGACGCTCACGGTGTCGAGCGCGAGTTGCACGCGGTCGGCCAAAAACTTTTCAAACTGCGCGTCGAACGGGTAAGTGATGCGACCCTGACAACCGACGGCTTCGCCCTCGCCCGCCGTGTCGTGCGGCAGGCGCGCGGGGCACTTCTCGCACACGCTCGTCTCCTCCTGCATGCGCTCGATCTCGATGCTCGAACGCTCGACGAAGCGCAACTTCTCCTCGGACGGCGCGGCCTGCTCGCCGGTCGTCACGCGCGTGTGGATGTTGCCGAGCCGCCCCCACGCGCGCAGGTGTTCTTCCGTGTAGCGCGCGCGCAACTCGCATGGGTATTCAATCGCAAACTCTAAAGACAAACTGCCTCCCGCAACCGACAATTTCTCACGCCCGTTACAGCAGTGGCGGCGACCGGGGAGTGTCGCGCGCATTCTTAACGTGCCGTCGGAGTGCAGGCGTATAATAACAAAGACATGGCGCAAGCGTTAGGCACTCTGCCGCGACCCGTCTTTTCGCCCGCGCTCGCGCCCGTCAGCCACGTCAGTCACATGACGAGGCTAATTCGACCGACGGAGTTTCCCCCAGATGGCAACCGCACTCTCGACCCCGGACACGCGCGCGCCGCGCGCAGGCTCGCGCCTCTTCGACCTGCTCGCCTTCCGCCGCGACCCGCTGAAGTTTCTCACGCGCATCGCGCGCGAACACGGCGACATCGTCCGTTTCCGCATGGGGCCGCAACACGTCTTCCTGCTCAGCCACCCGGATTTGATTCGCGACGCGCTCGTCACGCGCGGCGAGCATTTCCACAAAGGCCGCGCCCTTCAGCGTTCCAAACGCCTGCTCGGCGAGGGACTCCTGACGAGCGAGGGCGAATACCACCGCCGCCAGAGACGCCTCGCGCAGCCCGCCTTTCACCGCAAGCGCGTCGAGAGTTACGGCGAGGTGATGGTCGAATACGCGGCGCGCAACAGCGCGCGCTGGCGGGACGGCGAGGCGCTCGACATCGCGCACGAGATGATGCGGCTCACGCTCTCCATCGTCGGCAAGACTCTGTTCGACTCGGACGTGGAATCCGAGGCCGACGAGATCGGCGGCGCGCTGACCGAGATGATGGAACTCTTCCAGATGCTCCTGCTGCCTTATTCCGAATATCTCGAACGCCTCCCGCTGCCCGCCAACCGACGCTTCGCGCGCTCGCGCGCCAAACTCGACGCCGTCATCTATGGCATCATCAACGAACGCCGCGCGAGCGGCGCGGACAGGGGCGACCTGCTCTCCATGCTCCTGCTCGCGCAGGACGAAGAGGACGCGACCGGCGGCATGTCCGATGAACAACTCCGCGACGAAGCGTTGACGATCTTTCTCGCCGGTCACGAGACGACCGCCAACGCGCTCGCCTGGACGTGGTATCTGCTCGCGCAAAACCCGGAAGCGGAAGCGAAACTCCACGCCGAACTCGACGCCGTGCTGGAAGGCGGGCGGCTGCCGCGCGTGGAAGACCTGCCGCGCCTGCGTTACGCCGAGATGGTCTTGGCCGAATCGATGCGGCTCTATCCCCCGGCGTGGGTCGTCGGCCGCCTCGCCGTCAAGGATTACGCGGTCGGCGATTGCGTCGTGGAACCGGGGACGCTCGTCCTCATCAGCCAGTACGTCATGCACCGCGACCCGCGCTTCTTCCCCGCGCCCGCGCGCTTCGACCCCGAACGCTGGACGGCCGAAGCGAAAGAGGCGCGCCCGCAGTATTCCTATTTCCCCTTCGGCGGCGGCGCGCGTCGCTGCATCGGCGAGGGCTTCGCGTGGATGGAAGGGACGCTCCTCGTCGCGGCCATCGCCCGCCGCTGGAGGATGCGGCTCGTCCCCGGCCACCCGGTCGTGCCGCTCCCGCGCATGACGCTCCGGCCGAAACACGGCATACGAATGACGATGGAAGACAGGATCGGGGCGCAGGGGTAAAGGGGAAGGGGTAAAGGGGAAAGGGAAGCCACAAAGCAACGCTCAAGCCTTTGCGCCTTTGCGCCTTTGCGCGAAATTATTCTCACGCTGGAGGCGCAAAGGAAGAGACAAGTCAAAACTTACAGGGTGCGCTTTCGACCTTTCCCCTTTCCCCTTTGCCCTACAGTTTTGTTAATCTTGCCCGTATGAAGATCACGGAAGAGTTTGTCGAGATCATGATCTGTCCGGCCTGCCAGTCGAAGATGCGTCTGAGGGAAGACGGCGGCGCGATCAAGTGTCTCGGTTGCAGGCGCGTCTATCCGATTGAAGACGACATGCCGATGATGCTGCCCGACAAGGCGACGATTGAGGACGACGCGCCCCCCGCTTGAGATGAACGCTCTGCAAACGCCAGCGACGCGCCACGCGCCCGAACCCGCGACGGCCGCGCGCACCTTTGAAATTCCTCCGCAGCCGCTCGCGCCGCCGCGTTGGGATTGGGGCGAGGTGCGTCGCGTGCTCGTCGTGCGCCTGCGCTCCATCGGCGATACGGTGCTCTCGACGCCTTCGCTCTACGCCCTGCGCCGCTTCCTCCCCGACGCGCAAATTGATCTCTTACTCGAAGACTGGGTCGCGCCGCTGCTCGACGGCAACCGCGACGCTTCGCGCATCATCACCGTCAGACGCGATAACGCCATGTCGCGCCTCGCGCTCGCCCGCCGCCTGCGCGCCGCGCGCTACGACGTGGCCTTCAACCTTCACGGCGGCAGCACCGCCGCGCTCTTGATCCGCGCGTCGGGCGCGCGCCGACGCGTCGGTTACGCGAGCTATCGTTTCAGCGGACTTCACAACTACGCCGCGCCGCCCGCGACCGACCTGTGGCGGCAGGCCAAGACGCACTCGGTCGAACAACAACTCGGACTGCTCGGCTGGGCGGGCGTGCCCGTCACCGACCGCCCGGTCACGCGTCTCTTCATCACGGGCGAGGCGGACGAGGCGGTCACGCGCAGGCTCGACGCCGCGGGCGTGCCCGCTTCGCAGCCCTTCGCGCTCTTTCACCCCGCCGCCGCCTTCGACTCGAAGCGTTGGGACGCGCGTAACTTCGCGCGCGTCGCGGACAGTCTCGACGCGCGTGGCCTGGCCGTCGTCGCCGTCGCCGCCCCCGGCGAGACTGATGTCGTCCGCGCGTTCGACGCGAGCGCACAGGCGCGCGTCGTCTCCTTCAACGATCTCTCCCTGCCGGAAGTGACCGCGCTCGCCGCGCGCGCGCGCCTGTTCGTCGGCAACGACAGCGGCATCGCGCACATCGCGGCGGCCGTCCGCACGCCCTCGGTCGTCGTCTTCGGCTCGTCGAACGTCGCGCACTGGCGGCCGTGGACGGACGCGCCCGCCGAGGTCGTCCGCGAAGAGATGCCGTGCGCCCCGTGCGCGGGCTACACCTGCGGCGAGTTTGCCGAAGCGCAGTGCATCCGGCGCGTCACGGTCGAACGCGTCCAAGCCGCCGCCGAGCGCGTGCTTCAAGCCAATTCTTAAAACTTCGGGAGGGAAACTTTATGAGCGCAGCCGGAGCAACAGCCGCAGCCATGACGGCCATCGCCAACGCGATCAAGGCGAGCGGCGTCGTGGTCAACGTCAAGCCGGAAGACTTCGCGGCCATCGTGAGTCGCACGGAGCGTCCGCTCGTCGTCACGTCCGAGGGTGGGTTCTTCTCCACCAGTTACAAATACCTGACGAGCTACAAGGGGCTCGCCTTTTACACGAAGGCGCGCGCGCCGCTCGCGCTGCCGGCGGACGCGGAAGTCGTGCGGGCGCAGGGCATCTCGATCCCGCAGTTGTAACCTTTGATCGTGTAGAATCGCTGGCGGCGACCGCGTTCTCGCTTCGCCGGAACGAATGAAACTCATCACACCACAACGCGCGGCGGAGTTGGCCGACGGCATCGCCGGGCGGCGCGTCGTCGTCTGGGGCGATGTGATGCTCGACGAATTCGTCTGGGGTGACGTGACGCGCATCTCGCCGGAAGCGCCCGTGCCCGTCGTGAACATCGGGCGCGAGTCGGTGCGACTGGGCGGCGCGGCCAACGTGGTCGCGAACTTGATCGCACTCGGCGCGCGGGCTTCGGTCGTCGGCGTCGTCGGGCGCGACCGCGCGGGTGAACGCCTCGCCGACGCGCTCAAAGAGACGGGAGCGCTCGATACGACCAACGGGCTTGTCTTGGACGAGAGCCGCCCGACGACGACCAAGACGCGCATCATCGCGCACAACCAACTCGTCGTGCGCGCCGACCGCGAGCGGCGCACGCCCGTTGACGATGCGACCGAACGGCGACTCGTAGACGCGCTCGCCGCCGCCTTGCCGGAGGCCGACGCCTTCGTCGTCTCCGATTATGACAAGGGCGCGGTGACGCCGCGCGTGCTGGCGGAGATTTTGCCGCGCGCCTTCGAGCGAAAAATTCCCGTGCTCGTCGACCCGAAGATTCGCAACTTCGACGCTTATCGCCCGGCCACCGTCGTCACGCCGAACCACCACGAAGCCCTGCGCCTGACGAACACCGAAGACGACACCGACGCCGGGATGGCCGACGCCGCGCGACTTTTGCGCGAGCGGCTCGGCTGCGAATCGGTGCTCATCACGCGCGGCGAGCACGGCATGATGCTGTTGGAACGCGACGCCGCGCCCGTCTACGTCGCCACGGTGGCGCGCGAGGTCTACGACGTGACGGGCGCGGGCGACACCGTCATCGCGACGCTCGCCGCCGCGCTCGCCGCGGGCGCGTCGCTCGTCGAAGCCGCCGCGCTCGCCAACCACGCCGCCGGGATCGTCGTCGGCAAACTCGGCACGGCCACGGCGAGCGTCGAGGAGTTGATCAACTCTTTCAAGCCGGAATTAGCACCCTAGTTTCTGCTTTCCTTTGTGCTCCCTCTGCGACCTCCGTGTCTGCGTTGATGGGTGCTGCTGATTTGCATTCACCGCCGCAGACGCTGTAGAGCACACGGAGCGGGCGCGGAGTACAAATTAAATAGGGACGAGTACCGCCGTTAGTTTGAACACCGGCTCAATGATTATGCCTCTGAAAAAAAGTTTAATGCTTCGCTTTACGTCAACGCTGTTGCTGCTGGCGTTCGTCGCCAACTCGTTTGCCGCCGGGGCGCGCGCGCAAGAGGCGCAGCGCGACCGCCGCGTCGGGCAGTTACCGGCGGCAAGCGCGCCCCCCTCCGTCGTCCCGGCTCCCACGCCGCAGCCGCGCGTAGCGATTGCCGCCGCCACCGCACGGGCGACGCGCACGCTCGAAGCGTTGCGCGCGGGCATCGAGGAAGTCTTAGGCGCGCCGGAACTCGCGCCCGCCATACTCGGCATCAAGGTCGTTTCGCTCGACACGGGGCGCGTGCTGTTTGAGGAGAACGCGGGGAAGCTGCTCGTGCCCGCGTCCAACATGAAACTCTACACGGTCGCCGCCGCGCTCGACCGACTCGGCGCGGATTACCGTTTCACGACCTCCGTCTACGCGCAGGAATTGCCCGACAAGAAAGGCAAATTGCGCGGCGACCTCGTCCTGTACGGGCGCGGCGACCCCACCTTCTCCACGCGCTTCAACGGCGGCGACTACTTCAAGGCGATAGACGAACTGGCGGCGCGCGTCGTCGCGGCGGGCGTCCGGCAGGTCGAGGGCGACATCGTCGGCGACGAGAGTTATTTCACGGGGCCGCCGCGCTCGCCCGGTTGGGAGTGGGACGATTTACAGTGGTACTACGGCGCGGACGTGAGCGCGCTCACCGTTAACAACAACGCGCTCGATCTGTCAGTCAAACCCGGCGCGCGCGCGGGCGACGCCGGCGTGGTCACGACCGGCCCCACGAGTCCCATCATCCGCGTCGTCATTCCGCGCGGCAAAGAAGAGGTGGCGGACGCGCCGCACTTCCTGACCTTCATCAACCGCGTCTCGACCGCGCCGCGCGGCGCGAAGCGCGACATCAGCGTGCATCGGCCGCTCGGTCAAAATTTCATCGAAGTCGCAGGGCAGATTGCCGAGGGCGACCCGGGCTACACGGGCAGCGTCGCGGCCGCGCGCCCGGCCTTGCTGTTCGCCTCGATGCTGCGCGCCGCGCTGGAAAAGCAGGGCGTCTCGATCAAAGGGCGCACGCGCATCGTCGACGCGCCCATGCGCCGACAGCCCGAGCCGCCGTTCCAAGCAGGCCAACTCGTTAAAAATCCTTACCCGGTCGAGATCGCCCGGCGCGAGTCGCCGCCCCTCAGCGAGATCGCCGCGCAGACTTTGAAGCCGAGCGAGAACCTCTACACCGAACTGATGCTGCGCACGCTCGGCAAACAGTTTCCCTCGACCGACCCGAAGCTGACGAGCGCCGAGGCCGGGCTGTCAGTCATCAGAACTTTTCTGAACGAGGCGGGCGTCAACACCGCGCACCTCGCGTTCGTTGACGGTTCGGGGCTGGCGCGGCAGAACCTCATCACGGCGGAAGCAACCGTCCAACTGCTCGCCTACATGAGCAAGCACCGGCACGCGCTCGCGTGGCGCGACGCGCAGCCCGTCGCAGGCGTGGACGGAACGCTGCGCGGGCGCATGCGCAACACGGTCGCCGCCGGAAATGTGCGCGCCAAGACCGGCACGCTCAACAACGTCTCCGGCCTTTCCGGCTACGTCACCAGCGCGGCGGGCGAACGCCTCGCCTTCTCAATCATCGTCAACCACTACCCCGACGACAATCCCCCGCGCCAGAACTACATGGACGCCATCGCCGTCCTTTTGGCCTCTTTCGCGGCAAAATCTGATTAGTAAATCGTGAATCGTGAATAGAACAACCCCGCTTTCCTCTATTCACGATTCGCGATTCACGGCTTTTATGCGTTTCGTTAAATTCCACGGTTACGGCAACGACTACATCGTGTGCGAGGCGGGCGAGTTGGCGGGCGTCTCGGACGTGCCGGAGTTTGTGCGGCGCGTGTGCGACAGGCATTACGGCGTGGGGGGCGACGGCGTGGCAACGCTCGAAGCGGCGGCTGACACCCGCGCGGCGGATTTCGTCCTACGCATCTTCAACCCGGACGGGAGCGAGGCGGCCATGTCGGGCAACGGCTCGCGCTCGGCCGCCTCGTTTCTCTACTTTCAAGGCTTATGGGCGAGCGAGGAATTGCGACTCTCGACGAAGGCGGGCGTCAAACTTTACCGGCTGCTGGAACAGGACGCGCGCGGTCGCTATCGCTTCGCGGCGGAGATCGGGCGTCCCGCGCTCGATAGCGCATCGATCCCTTTGCTGACGGGCGAGGCGCGGGAACGGGTCTTGGATTTCCCGTTGAAGTTAGGGACGGGCGAGGTCGTCCGCCTGACGGCTTTGCAGATGTGCAACCCGAACGCCTGCGTCTTCGTGGACGATTTCGAGCGGGCTGACTGGCGGCGGGTGGGGCGCGCCATCGAGTCGCACGCGCAGTTTCCCCAGAGAACCAACGTCGAATTCGTGCGCGTGCGCGACCGCGAGACAATCGAGGTGCGCGTCTACGAACGCGGCGTCGGGCCGACGCTCTCTTCGGGCACGGGCGCGTGCGCCGCCGCGGTCGCCTCCTGCCTGAACGGGCATACGGACAGGCGCGTCCGCGTGGAGATGGAGGGCGGCCGCCTCGAAGTCGAATGGCGCGACGACGGCGAAGTGCTGCTGACGGGCGAGGCGGAGGCGGTCTATCGCGGCGAGTGGCTGAAAGGGAAGGGATGAGGGTGGAGGGATGAGGGATGAGTAAGAAATTGTTCTTTGTCCGTCGTCAGTTGTCAGTTGCATGTGGTTGCCACACAAGTTGGTGAAAACTGTCTTGAACACCTGACGACGGACAACTGACCACGGAGGGCCTTTCACCGTCTATCACAAATTTGTGTTTTCGCGGCTGGACAGCTTTTAGGGGCTTGTGTTAGCCTCATTTACGTAACAAGCGGACAGTCAATGTTCGCTTGTTTTTGTTTTTAGTCAACGCTCTTTCCGGCGTCAGTGCATCAAGGATGCAATCCCCACTCGGGCTGACGATTAGTGTTAAGACCTCCTAGAGCCAGAGGTCGAGTCCCTTCAAACCTCGCGGGACTCGCGCGCCGCCGGAAAGACTTCATCGGAACAGGAGAACCGACAACAATGCTGAAATCCCTCTTCGGAGGGGGCGCTGTGCTTACGGCCGCGCTCCTTCTGTGTTCTTTGACTTTTTACTCTCAGACGTTAATCGCAGGAAACAGTCCAACCGCTCAGAATCCGCAGACGACAAACAACCAGACGATCAACACCGTCTCCCACGAAAGCGGCCTGCTCTCCGGCTCACTCGCGGCAGTCTTGCCCGTCATCGCCATCGCCGGAGTGGCAAGAGAAGCCGAAGCCTCTCCGACCGCCACTGCCCCCGCCACCTCTCCGAACGCGAAAACCGGGGCTGAAAGCCTTGTGCCCGAATCGGCGCAGAGGTTCACGGCGACGGCTTACGCGCTGCCCGGACGCACCGCGAGCGGCCAACCCGTGCGTCGCGGCTTGATCGCCGCCGACCACTCGCTGCCGCTCGGCACGCGCGTCCGTCTCGACGCCGGACACTACAGCGGCGAATACGTGGTGGCCGACCGGGGCGGGAGAGTTCGCGGTCGCATCATAGACATCTGGGTTCCCAGCAACGGCGAGGCTATCCGCTTCGGACGCCGCCCCGTCAAGCTGACGATCCTCAGCTACGGTGCGAAGAAGGCCAGACGCGCCCGAAAGACGGGCTGACGGCCGGACACGGTTCGATTCCGCGTGGCAATTAAAACAAGGGGTAAACAAAGGCCGCTGTCTAACACGACAGCGGCCTTTGAATTTTCCGGCGGGGGCAAGAAGGCGCGTCGCGGCGTGGCGGAGACGGGTTGCGGCGCGTGTTGCGGCGCGGTTAAGATGCATCTCACCGAAAAGCAATCACAAGTTTGAAGGCCGACTCCCGCACGCCGCAACTACAGATGGAAAATGCCCGGAACGCCCTGACGCCCGCGCCGCTCGTCGAAGTCAAGCGCGGCCCGATCACGGAATCACGCCACCACGGCCACGTCGTCGCGGTAGATGGCGACGGGCGGATCGTCGCCCAACTCGGCGCGCCCGAAATCGTCACCTACCTGCGTTCTTCCGCCAAGCCGCTGCAAGCCGTCCCGCTCGTCTCGACGGGCGCGGCCGACCGTTTCAACTTCACGCCGCAGGAGATCGCCGTCGCCTGCGGCTCGCACAGCGGCGAACCGCTTCACGAAGAGACCGTCGCCGCGATGCTCGCGAAGACGGGACTCGGCGCGGGCGCGCTCAAGTGCGGCGTCCACGAACCGTTCGGCAAAGAGGCGGCTCTTGAGTTGCGCCGGCGCGACGAGAAACCGCGCGTCTTGCAGAACAATTGCTCCGGCAAACACACGGGGATGCTCGCCCTCGCCCTGCACCTCGGCGGCGCGCCCGAGACTTACGACCAGCCCGACAACCCCGCCCAACTCGCCATCGCCAAAACGGTCGCGCAATTTTCCGGCGTGCCCTTCGAGGAGATCGCCGTCGGCGTGGACGGCTGCGGCGTCCCGGTCTTCGGCGTCCCGTTGCGCGCGATGGCCTTGATGTACGCGCGTCTTGTTGCGCCGCCCGACGGCTTCGACCCGCAAACGCGCGACGCCTCCGCGCGCATCGTCGCGGCAATGCGGGCGCACCCGGAACTCGTCGGCGGCACGCGCGAACGGCTCGACACCGAGTTGATGCGCGCCGCCGGGGGCGTCATTTCAAAGGTCGGCGCCGAAGGGGTCTACACCGTGGGCGTCCAGCCTTCGGCGCGCTGGCCGCGCGGCCTCGGACTCGCGCTCAAGATCGAGGACGGCGAGGACAGGCGGGCGCGCCCGACGGTCGTCATCGAATCGCTCAGGCAACTCGGCGTGCTCGACGATGCCGCGCTTGAGCGCCTCGCGCGCTACGCCCGTTTCGTCGTGCGGAATCATCGCGGCGACGAGGTGGGCGAAGTCCGCGCCTCTTTCGAGTTGAAGCAGTAAAAAAGTTGGCGGCCGGTGAAATTTGTGGAGACTTGAAACGCCACCGAATCGCCCTGTTCCATCCGATTTGCGAACTGAAATAATTCAAGCGTACATGGGGAGAGTATAAAAATCGTGCAGATTTCCGGTCGCGCTAAAAGTGGCGGATTTGCCGGGCGAACGTGACGGAAGACCTCTGACGCCCATTTTTACTGACGGAAATTTGAATTTCAAAAGCAGGCGGGCGATGTGGGAAGTTGTGGCATGGTCGTTGCCAAGAGGTAAGAACAGTTAATATTGATAATTGAGTAGATAGTGTTATCGGGTCGGCTCGGAGACGGCAGCGAGTGATAGCTTTGGGGGAGGCTACCTCTCGCTACATGTTTGTAACGGTTCTTTGGGGGAACGGAAACGTTACGGGCAAGCGGTCAAAGAGCTTTAGTTGCTGGGTTGTCGGTCACCGTCTGTAGTGCTTTGGGGGAACGCTACAGGTAGTCCGGCAACCCGCAAACTTGGTTGAAGGTAACGCTGCGAAGTTGTTTTAAGTAAAAAAGCGCGGTGAGTGTTGGGGGACACTTACCGCGCTTTTTTACGTTTACCGGAACGGAAACCCCCGGCCTTGCGACCGTCAATCACGCCCGTCTACTTATCGCCCTGCCCGAGCAAGCGCGCCGCGTTGTTCTGCGCGCTCAACTCGTCAATATTGAGGCGCAACATGCCGCCCGCGTCCGAAAACTTTTCGGTGAGCGCGGCCTGCGCGCGACGACGCATGAAAATCCACCCGCCGAAAACGCCGCCGATTGTGAGACAGATGACGATGGCGAGCCCCGTCGCCTTCACCGTATTGACGATAACGCTCGTTGACATATTCAGCCACGCGCGGTTCGCACGCTCGACGGCGTAAGGATTCTCGCCGAGCCAGCGCACGTCCTTCTCATACGTCACCTTATCGATCAACCCGGCGGCCGCCCGCTCGTCCGGCGAGTCGAAAACGAACACAGCGTAATTGCCGACGCGACGATAAGCGGAAGGCGCGGGCTTGCCCTCGGCGGGCAGTGAGGCGATGCGCGCTTTGACCCGTGCGTCCTCGTCGGAGGCGATCTGCGGCGTCGCGTATTCGACAATCACCAGATGCCCCGCCTGTCGGTAAATTGCCGAGACGGCTTCCGTGCCGCCCGCGAAAGAGACGGCGTCGAGCGCCGGACGATTACCCGCGATCTTTTGCAACTGCTCGGAACTTACGGCGTAAGCGGCTTCTTCTTGCGCCGTCTCCCAATCGGGCAGGTGCTTGACGAGGACGGGAATCTCGCCCGATCCGGCGTCCAGAGTTCCGGCGAATGAACGCGCGAAGGCGAGCAGACCCGCGTCGTCGCCGCTCGCCTGCCCGGGCGAACCGGAGACGACGGCGACCGTCGCCCCCTTCGACAGATAAATCTGCCCGCCCGAAGCGAAGGCCGCCGTAGTGCCGCCCAAGTCTAACCTGCCGGCCTGTCCTTTGGCCTCGTTTGCCTGCCCGCGCTTCTCGTTCATCACGAAGGCGTAGGCCGCAGCATCCGATTGCAGCCTGATTAACTGAACTCCGTAAGAATCACCGTCTGCCGAAACATACGTGCGCGCCGCCGTGGACTGCGCGCCGATGTCGGCCGGTTTGACGTGCTCGAATATCCCGGCTCTCGGGCGCGCGGGCGCGCCCGTGGCACGCGCGTCGCCGATTTTATTGGGCAGCAGTTTCGCCGCCTCGTCCAAAGTCAGGTCGGCCAGAGTGGGTATCGAGAGACCGAGCAGGAGCGCGAACAGGGAAACGAACCTGGAGAAATGTGATAGACGCATGAAAAATCCCTTAATCAACCGGGCGAAATAAAAGCGAAAAGGCGACGAGAATTTGATGCCCGCCAAAACGCGCTCGTTGTGTTGAAGTTAATAGTAACCGCCGGGGTTGATTTAGTTCCAGCGGCGCAGTTCGCGCAGGAGCAGTTCGGCGTGACGGCGAGGCTGCGGGATGTTGTCGAGGAGCGTCTGCCCGCCGACTTCGTTGGCGTTTTCGATGACGAGATCGCCGAAGCCGAAGATGCGCTGCGGGATGGTGGTGGAGACTGTCACGTCCTGAATGTTGCGCAGAGGTATGTTGCGCGTCTTGCGGGCGATGAGTCCCTGATCGATCTCGATCTTCGAGTCGGTCAGCGTGTACTTGATGGTGTTGCGCTTGAGGTGCTTATAGGCCGGGATGAGCAGGAGCGGGAGCGTCAGGAGCACGGCGACGGGCGCGGAGATGTATTGCCCGGCAAACATCGCGAGCAGGATGCCCAGGCCGACGCCCGCCGCGGCGGCGAGCACGTAGCCGATGCCGATGAAGAGAAACGTGGGGCGCACGCTGAAAATGACGCGTTCGGCTTCGTCCGCCTCGCGCGGCGTCTGCGGCGTCGGCGTCGGCGGCTCGCGCCGGAGGCTCGCGGGGCGTTGGGGTTGGCGGACGGCAGTCATCTCTTGATCGAAGGAGGTGCGGACGCTGGCCGCTTCGGGCGACGACGCACGGCCGCCGCGCGAGGCAACGCGCGTGGCTTCCGTGTCGGCTGGCGCGCCGCAGGATGCGCAGAAGCGCACATTCGCCGGAATGTCTGCGCCGCAGTTCATACAGTACATAAGTTTCACTCCTTCAATCGGTGATCCCGACCGTCCGCACGCAGGTCAACAACTCCTCCGGGTCATACGGCATGGCGACGAAACCGAGCACGCCCAACCGGCGTGCCTCGGCGCGCACGTGCGCACGCTCCGGCGCATTCGAGAGCAAAAGCACGACGGGCAACGGCAGGCGTTCGTGGTGCTGGCGGTGAAGGCGGCTCAGGGCTTCCAGCCCGTCTATGCCGTAGAGGGCGTCGTCGATCACGAGCAGGTCTGGGCGTTCGATGCGCAGCAGGTTGATGGCCTGCAAACCGTCGAAGGCGGCGCGCACCTCGTAGCCCGCGCTCCTGAGCAGCAGGTTGGTCTGTGCCATGCGCGCCGGGTCGGAGATGGTGAGCAAGAGGCGTCGCGGCATGAGCGCGCCGCGCGTGCGCCGTTCACGTTCGCGCGCGGCGGCGTCGGCTGCTGCCTGCGCGAGCGTCCCCTGCCCGACGCCCGCACCCCCCGCCCCGCCCGCGGGCATCATTGAGGTTTCCATGTCCGTCTGCTTCGACTCGCGCACGGCGCGCGACGGCGAGAAATCCGCGCGCGCGTTTCGTTCAGCCGCCGTCTCCGATTTGCCCGCGTCGTAACTGCGCGGAGCAGGTGGCGCGTGTACGTCGTCGCCCGGCGGCTTGCTCGCCGGACGACGAGACTGAGAAGTTTCCGGTGGCTCTCCCGCGCTTGGCGGGCGCGTCTGTTGGAGTGCGCCTTCGGCCTGCTCGATCAAACTCTCGATCTCCGTACCGTCCGACGGGAAAGAGGCGAGGCCGACTTCGAGCGAAGCGCCGTGGGGCTGCGTCTCTCGAAACTCTTCACTCAAACGCGCGAGGTCGCTGTGGGCCGCGCCCGCGTTCTTTTGCGGGAAATAGACGAGCAACAGCGTCGGGCCATAAAAGGCGACCGAATCGACGCGCCGCAGATTGAGCCGGAAAAAATCGTGAACTTCGGCCAGCGTGCGACTCTCGGGTGTCGCCCCTCGCGGCGCGGAAACTGCGCCCGGCGCGCGTCGGCGTGCGGCGACGAGAGCGAGCGCGCCCGTCGAGCCTTCGTCGATGTCGGCGCGGACGCCTTCGAGCAGTTGCAGGAAGTCGTCAATCTCGGCGCGGCGTTCGAGCGCGGTGAGCGAGGCGGTGCGGCGTCCGGCCTCCACGCGCCAGAAGAGGGCATCGAGCCGCGCGGCGATTTCGGCGGGCGGCGTGGCGAGCGCGAAGTAATCGTCCGCGCCGAGGCGCACGGCCTGCGCGCGTAAATCCGCGTCCGCGCGCTCGAACAACAGGACGAGCGGGAGCGCGGCGGTCGCGCCTTCGGCACGCAGGCGCGCCGCGAATTCCAGACCCGCCGCGGCACTGCCGCGCCCGCCGTCCGCGTCGGCTTCTACGAGCGCGACGTGCGGCGCGAACTCCGTGATCGCTTGCGCCGCCTGCCCCGTGCGCGCGGCGCGCACTTCATAGCCCGCCCCGGAAAGCCGTGCGGGCAAAGCTTCGCCTGCGGGGCTGTGTGCGATAACGAGGACGCGCCGCGTGCGCGCGTCTCTGTGCTGGCGCGGGGCGGCATTGCTCTGTGCGGCGTTCGACACGTTCGGGGCGACTCCAAAAATCTGCGGTTCGCGTTCGTGCGGCGAGAAAGTTTCCCGGCGCGCGTTTATCATACCTAAGAGCGTCGTTTAAGACCATACATGCACGAATCAAAGGACGCGGGCGGAGGGCGATAAAACTAAAGCGGGGCGTGTGTGAATGTCACACACGCCCCGCTCGCTCAATTTGAGTTTGACCGCGCGCTCTCTATTACTGCGTGACGAGCATCAGTTTGCCGTCGGGCAAGCGGACGGCGTAGATGTTTCGTTCGTAGAGATGCGGGGCGGGCGTTTCCTTGGCCGCGCTCGCGACGGCGTCCGGCGTCTTCGACACGATTGGCGCGCGGCGCGCCGTCTGCGGGTCGCGCATCAACGCGTAACGCTCCGAAATGCGCTTCACGTATTCCTGCGTCTCGCGATAGGGAGGCACGCCCCTGTATTTATCGACCGCGCCCTCGCCCGCGTTGTAACCGGCGAGCGCGAGACCCACGTCGCCGTTGAAACGATTCAAGAGCCAGCGCATGTAGCGCGTGCCGGCTTCGATATTCTGCTCCGGGTCGAAGATGTTGCGCACGCCGAAACGCGCCGCCGTCGCGGGCATCAACTGCATCAGCCCACGCGCCCCTTTGTAAGAGACAGCCAACTTCTTGAACGCCGATTCGCGGTGCATGATCGAGTAGATCAACACCGGGTCGACGCCGTGACGCGTGCTCGACGACACGATGTAAGAGTCAACTTTGGCGTCGCCCGTCGTAAAGCCGTCGAGCGTCGCGCCCGCATACATCGGGCGGCTCGCCGTCGGGCGAACGGCGGCGTAAGCCGTCGGCTTGACGGATATGTTGGCGCGCTCGAAAGGCGTCAGCGGGCGCGCGCCGTTGCGGGTTTTGCTTGCGGCGGCCGCCGGCGCGGGAATGGGTTCGGGGGCGACGCGCACGCCGCCCGCGATGTCGAAGTTATCGTGATGGTAACGCGCGCCGGTTTGCGCCGTCGAGAGGGTGGCGCAGGCCGCGACGAACGCGAGCGCGACGAACGGGAGGGGAAACTTTTTCATACCGCTTGCCTGTCTGGAAATATCCGGGGTATTCAAGTCGGAATGGCGACGAGACGCGTTTTTGCCGTCTACGCCACTACCCAAACCCGATGTTGAGAAAATTGAGAGGAAGGGTGAAAACTCTCTTGAGAGCGTTTTCGTTTCGGGGCGCGTCTCTGAATAAGGACGCATTTGGAGAGTAGCATACGAGCGGAAAGCGCGGCAACAACAAAGTTAAAACATGTGTTGAACGCGGGAAATGCGGCTTAAATGTAGAGTCGGGATTTATCCGCGGTTGCGGGCGTGTGGGAAAAGCACGCTCATCGTCCGTAGACGTGGAGGAGTTGAGGGGAGCGCGGGGAGTTAAGTAGCCTTGCAACGTTTCATGCAACTTTTACGCCTTGCGCGTTGCTGCGGCAAGCGACTTGAGACCGGACAGTCACCAATTGCAAGCGGGAGCAAAGCCCACGAGTTCATACAGTTAACCTTTCGTTTCAGGTTGCGGCGCGCACCTTTGGCGTTCTGTTTCGAGGGTTGACAGCGTATGTATGATGACTGCGCTTTATCCTCAAGAAACGCACCTGCGCCTCACGCGCCACGACTCTTAAAGAAGGAGAAATCTCATGAGAAGACTGCTCGTTGCTTTCCTCACGCTGCTCTGCGCCGCGTCCGTCTCGCTGGCGGCGCCGAACACCAACACTTCAACCGCCCCGCAAGAGGGGGGCGCGAAGGCGAAGCCCGCCGTCAAACGCGGCCCCGTCTTTCGCTCGACCAAAGAACAGATCAAACAGGCGCAGGCACTACTTAAGACGCGTGGTTTTTACAACGGGCAGGAGGACGGCAAACTCAACGACGACACGCGCGCCGCCCTCAGAAAATATCAAGCGGCCGAAGGTCTCAAAGTAACCGGCACGCTCAACAAAGTTACGCTCGAACGGATGGGCGTCGTCCTCAACGATAGACAGAAGGAATGGAAGCCCGCGACGTGAACCGGGCATGACAGGCTAAGATAGGACGGGCTAAAAACCGGAGGGGCGGCCGGAAGTAACTTGACGCTTACACGCCGTTTAGTTACTTCCGGCCGCCCCTCCTGCGCGGCATTGCAAAACGTCTCGGTTGCTCAACCGCCGTTTGCGCCGAGCAGCCGGCCGACCACTTCATAACTCGCTTCCAGAGCCTCTGCGAGTTTCTCTGTTTGCGCGCCGCCGCCCTCGGCCATGTCGGGCTTGCCGCCGCCGCGCCCGCCGATGATCGGGGCGAGTTCGCGGATCACCTGTCCGGCCGGGACGCGCCCGTGCAAATCCTTCGACGTGCGGACGATGATGGAAGCCTTGCCGTCGGCCTGCCGTCCGAGGACGACCACGCCCGATTTCACGCGCGCCAGAAGCGTATCGGACAACTGCCTGAGTCCCGCCGCGTCGAGTTCGCTGGCCTCGCGCGCGAGCACACGGACGCCCGCCACCTCGCGCACGTCGTTGCCGTTTCCGCCCGACGCGTCACCGCCGCCGCCTGCCCCACTCGCGAGTTTTTGTTTCAACTCGTCGGTCGTGCGCCGCGCGCGTTTGAGTTCTTCCTGAAGGCGTTCGACCGTGGCCGGCAGGTCGCCGCGCGTCGAGCGCAGATTCGCCGCGACCTGATCCACCAGAGCCTCCGTCTCGCGGAAGCGCGTGAGCGCGTCCCAACCCGTGACGGCGCGGATGCGGCGCGTCCCCGACGCAATGGATTCGTCGCTCACGATTTTGAACAGGCCGATGTCGCCCGTCGAGCGGACGTGCGTGCCGCCGCACAACTCTTTCGAGAAGGCGTCGCCTCCCACGCCCGCCACGCTCAGCACGCGAACCTTCTCCGCATACTTCTCTCCGAACAGAGCCATCGCGCCCGACTGCATCGCCTCTTCGAGCGCGAGTTCTTCCGTCCCGACCTGCTCGTTGCGCAGGATGTGATAGTTGACGAGCCGTTCGATCTCGGCGATCTCGTCGCGCGAGAGCGGCTGAAAGTGCGTGAAGTCGAACCGCAAATAGTTCGGCGCGACGACCGACCCGGCCTGCTTCACGTGCGTCCCCAACACCTCGCGCAACGCGGCGTGCATCAAGTGCGTCGCCGTGTGGTTGCGCCGCGTCGCGTCGCGCTTCTCGACATCAACTATTGCGGCTACTCTTTCTCCAAGTTGAAGAGTTCCCCGATCAACTTTGACACGATGAACTATAAGATTACCCGCTGGCTTTGGCGGTGAGTCGTTGACGGTGACGTGTAATTCAGTTTGAACTAATTGTCCGGCAGAAATTCGCAGACCAATTAGCACGCCCGTATCGCCCACTTGCCCGCCGGATTCAGCGTAGAATGGAGTGCGATCAAGAACAATTTCCCCCTCTTCACCCTCACCGAGTTCACCGACTTCCGAATCGCCTTTGATAATCCTAATAACATGACAAGGCTCTGTTCGCGTTTCCTTGTAACCTGTAAATTCTGTTTGGCTCGTCGAGTCTTCAGCTATGACGCTGTAAACCTCTTTCACCTTTCTCGCGTCCGTGGCGATACGTGCTATGCCTGCTTGCTGAAGCTCCTTCAATGCTACGTCAAAGCGTTCATTAAACTCGTCCTCTTCAATCGTGTGCCCTCGCTCTTCAAGGCTGACGCGAACTAAATCGCGCGGCGTGCCAAAGGTGTCGTAGAGGCGTGCAAGGTCTTTATAGTCAGGTAGTGTGCCCTCCGGCGTTGCTGCAAAAAGAGCGTCAAGTTTTTGCAATCCGACAGTCATTGTCGAAGCAAAGCGGCTCTCTTCGAGTTTGACGATGCGCTCGATGAAGCTGCGTTGCGCTTCGAGTTCAGGGAAAGCCTTGTGCATCTGGTCAACGACGAAATTTGTGACTTCGTTGAAGAAGAGAGTGTCGAGGCCGAGCGTGTGGCGTCCTTGATAGATGGCGCGGCGCATGATTTTGCGGAGGACGTAGTTGCGCCCTTCGTTGCCGGGGAGGATGCCGTCGGCGATGGAGAAGGCGGTGGAGCGCGCGTGGTCGGCGATGACGCGCATGGCGAAGCCTTCCTGCGTGTCGGGTTCGTAGTGGCGGTCGGCGAGGCGCGCGGTGAACTCGATGATGGGGCGGATCAAGTCCGTGCCGTAGTTGGAAGTCTGGCCTTGCAGGACGGCGGCGATGCGTTCGAGTCCCATGCCCGTATCGACGGACGGCTTGGGCAGAGGCTCAAGCCGGTAGGACAAGTATTTTCCGGTCTGCGGGTCTCGGTCGCCAACGCCCTCGCGGTTGAATTGCATGAAGACGAGATTCCAGATTTCCATCGTCGTGTCGCCGGGGCCGTTGACGAAGTCCGGGCGATTCTTCGAGGGGTCTTGCGGGTCTTCGCCCATGTAGTAATGAATTTCGCTGCACGGACCGCAGGGGCCGGTGTCGCCCATCTGCCAGAAGTTGTCCTTGCGCCCGAAACGCAGGATGCGCTCTTCGGGCGCGCCCACTTGCTCCCAGAGCCTCACGGCCTCTTCGTCGGCGGCAACTTCCTCATCACCCTCGAAGACCGAAAACCACAGGCGCGCCGGGTCGAGCTTGTACTCGTTAACGAGCAAGTCCCATGCGTAGCGGATGGCATCTTCCTTGAAGTAGTCGCCGAAGGAGAAGTTGCCGAGCATCTCGAAGAAGGTGTGGTGGCGCGCGGTCTTGCCCACTTCGTCCAGATCGTTATGTTTGCCGCCCGCGCGGATGCACTTCTGCGACGAGGCGGCGCGCGTGTAGGCGCGCGTCTCCTGGCCGAGAAAGACATCCTTGAACTGGTTCATCCCGGCATTGGTGAACAGCAGCGTCGGATCATTGGCGGGCAGCAGGGGGCTTGAGCGCACGCGCGTGTGGCCGTTGCGCTCGAAGTAGTTCAGAAAAAGTTCGCGAATTTCGTTTCCGGTCATCATAAATAAGCACTCAGCAATTAGCTATCAGCCGTCAGCTTTGCCAGCCTTTCAGTCTTGGCTGACTGCTGATAGCTGATGGCTGACGGCTTTTGAAAGAGTCTAGCACGCGACGCGCGGGCGGGTGAAATTGCCGGATCGGGTGGCGTTTGAAAGCGGTAATGAGTGAGGAAGACTTGATGTCGCCGGAGTTTCCCGGCTTTTGGTCATTGCCGTCTAATCGTCCGCGTCGCTGCTTGCGTCTTCTTCGTCATCGCTCAGTTCGGCGGACGAGAGCGCGCGGACTTTGCCGATGATGAGATCGTAGCTGAAGCCGCGACGCAGGAGGTGATCGAAGAGGCTTTTGGTCTCCTGTCTGGTCGTGGGGCGGCCGCGCAGGCGGACGCGCTTTTCGATGGCCGCGTCTATGAGTTCCGCTTCGGGCGTGGCCTCGAAAACTTTTTTGAGCGTCTCTTCGGCAAGTTCGCGATCAATCTGCTTCATTTGCAGGTCGCGCGCGAGTTGCTGCCGCCCGACGGGCTTCTGCCGGACACGCGCCGACGCATAGCCGAGCGCGAATTGCTCGTCGTTCACGTAGCCGTACTCGCTCAGTTTGGCGATGGCGTAATCGGCGGCCTCTTCGGTCGTCCACTCTTTTTCGAGCAGGCGTTCGCGCAGTTCGGCGACGGAACGCGGCTTGGCGGCGAGCAGTTTGACGGCGCGTTGCAGCGTGCGCGTGCGCGAGCGTTCGGGGTCAACGGGACGTTTCGGCTTGTCGTCCGTCTCATTGATGTCTCTGACGTTGGCTCTCCGTTTTGGCCTGCGCATGAAGGAATTAAAACATAGGGGCAGGGGGAAAGGGTAAGGGGTAAAGGGAACTGTGTAAATCGGGCGGGAGCTGGCTTCAATAATTTTGGCGCGGGTGGTACGGCCTATGCGTCTACGGGCGTTGGCCGCGAGCGCGTCAGGAGCGCATTTTGGGCAGCGGGGCGGAAGTAACTTTGCTTCCGCCCCGCTGTTTAAGCAGATGCGCCGACGATCAATATTACTTGTCGCGGCGGGAATAGAGTCGTCAACCTGATCGACGCGTTACGGGTTGATCGGCGGGTCGCAGCAGGGATAGTACGTTCTCGTATAGAACTCGGTATGACATCCTTCAAAGACCATGGAGCAGGCGTCGAGCGAACCACACTCCTCTGTTTTAGTGGCATCCGTGTAATAGATCGTGTAGGGCGTGCTCTGACATCGGCTGGCATTGGCCGCCGCACTCCGGCAGTTGGCTGTTCGTTCCAGCCTATTGTCCGGCGCGGAAGCCAGAAGTGTCAGGGTGAGGGTTGCTAACATCAAGATTCGCACGAAGAATTTCATAAGCGCTCCTTAATCTGTCGAACGGTTAGGGTGAGAACGGCGCGTGTTGAGTGTGCGCCGCAGTGAAGGTGAAACCGGGCACGCGGCCACGATACTCTCGTCATACCTGAAAGGTCAATGATTTGCGTCGTAGGGCGGATTAGAAGAATGAGACGCGTCGCCGCGAAGCGAGACGCGCCGCCGCGCCTTTCCCCTTTCCCCTTTCGCCTTTTCCCCTTACCCTGTTTTCGTGGACGGCGCGCTCATCATAGACAAGCCCGTGGGGTGGACTTCGCACGACGTAGTGGCGCGCGTGCGGCGCGTGCTCGGCGAGCGGCGCGTGGGTCACACGGGGACGCTCGATCCGTTCGCGACCGGCGTGCTGGTCGTGCTCGTCGGGCGCGCGACGCGGCTCGCGCAATTCCTCGCGGGGGCTGAAAAGGAGTATGACGCGCTCGTGCGTTTCGGCTACGCGACCGAGACGGGCGACCTGACGGGCGCGCGGCGCGAGCCGGCGGAGACGGGCGACCCGTCGCATGCGCGGCCGTGCGCGGAGTGGGACAGGGAATCGGTTGAGCGTGCGCTTGAGAGTTTGCGCGGCGAGATCGAGCAAGTGCCGCCGATGTACTCCGCTAAAAAAGTGCAGGGACGAAAACTTTATGAACTCGCGCGGCGCGGCGAACACGTCGAGCGCAAAGCGGTGCGCGTCCGGATACGCGAGTTTGAGATTGCGCGCGATGACGCGGGCGCATGGTTGCATCCGAACGACGAGGGAACATGTGACCTGCGCGTGCGCGTCGCCTGTTCGGCGGGGACGTACGTCCGCGTGCTGGCCGAAGACCTCGGCGCGCTCGTCGGCGTGGGCGCGCACCTCGCCGCGCTGCGCCGCACGCGCGCGGGCGCATTTCGCATCGCGCAGGCCGTGACGCTGGAGGAGTTGGCGCAACGCGTGGCGGCGGGCGGCGCAAGCGAACTTCTCATCACGCCGGACGCAGCCGTCCACGAGTTGCCTTTCGTGCATCTAACGGCCGAAGACGCGCGGCGGGTGCGTCACGGCGCGGCGGTGCAAATCGCGCGTGAGTTGGGTTCGTCATGGCGGGAGGGCGAGCGGGTGCGGATGCGCGACGCCGGGGCGGGAAACTTGATCGCCGTCGGCGTCTACGACGCGGCGCGTGGCCGGTTGCAACCGCGCGTGATGCTCGACGCGAGCGCCGAAGAATAACCTTTGATTTGCAGTCCCGCGCGCTGTGTTATAATCGCGGCAAGCGGCGGAAGTAGAGGTCGCGAAAAGTCGCCCGTCCCGCCCGTCGCTCCCGTTTGACAATCAAGTCCCAAGAGGATTCCCAGAGACTCGACGGCGCAGACCGGGCACGCACCCGCGCACGTCCCCGCCTGCCGCATCGAGACTTGTCCTAATACCAACGCGACTCGTGACGCGGGCGGCCTGAAGACAGGTCGAAGCGACCAAGCTTGCAAGGCGCGCGAGCCGCCCGGAATAAAGCAGGAAGGGCGTGACTTCCCCACGCCGTCCACACGCGCGAAGCCGTTTTAGAGGTATCAAGGCTATGCACGAAGAGCAGGATGGCAAACGTCAATTCAACATCAGCGAGCGACTCGAAGACTTGCGCCGCGAGCGCGAAGCCCTTCACTGGGAGGGTTCTTTCCGCGACTACTTCGAGTTGGTTTCACAAAACCCCAGACTCGCCCAACTCTCCCACGCGCGCGTCAACGACATGATCCACGCCGCCGGGGTCGAGAAATTAAACGAGGGCACGCGCGACGAAGTGGCGCGCTACAAGTTCTTCGCGCAGGAACTCTACGGCATCGAAGAACCGCTCGCGCGCATCGTCGAATACTTCAAGTCGGCGGCGCAGCGGCTCGAAGTCCGCAAGCGCATCCTGCTCCTGATGGGGCCGGTCGGCGGCGGCAAGTCAACCATCGTCACGATGCTCAAGCGCGGCCTCGAAGACTACACGCGCACCGAGGCGGGCGCGCTCTACGCGATCAAAGACTGCCCGATGCACGAGGAGCCGCTGCACCTCATCCCCCACGAACTCCGCGCCGAGATCGAAAAACATTACGGCATCTACATCGAAGGCGACCTCTGCCCGCAATGCCGCTACGCGCTCGAACACACTTACGGCGGCAAGCACGAAGACGTGCGCGTGCAGCGCGTCCTCTTCTCGGAGAAGGAGCGCGTCGGCATCGGCACGTTCTCGCCGAGCGACCCGAAGTCGCAGGACATCACCGAACTGACCGGCTCCATCGACCTCTCGACCATCGGCGAAGTGGGCGTCGAGTCCGACCCGCGCGCCTACCGCTTCGACGGCGAACTCAACATCGCCAACCGCGGCGTGATGGAATTCATCGAGATGCTCAAGTGCGACGAGAAATTTCTCTACTCGCTCCTGACGCTCTCGCAGGAGCAGAACATCAAGACCGGACGCTTCGCCATGATCTACGCCGACGAGGTGATCCTCTCGCACTCGAACGAAAACGAGTACGTCAGTTTCGCGGGCAACCGTAAATCGGAAGCCTTGCAGGATCGCATCATCCTCGTGCGCGTGCCCTACAATTTGCGCGTCTCGCAGGAGGAGCGCATCTACGGGAAACTCCTGCACCAGTCGGAAGTTTTGCGCAACGTCCACATCGCGCCCAACACGCTCAGGGTCGCGGCGATGTTCGCCGTCATGACGCGTCTGGAAGAGCCGAAGCGCGCCAACGTCGATATCGTCAAGAAGATGAAACTCTACGACGGCGAGGACGTGGAGGGCTACAAGTCGAAGGACGTGCGCGAACTGAAAGAGGATACCGCGCGCGAAGGCATGGACGGCATCTCTCCGCGCTACATCATCAACCGCCTGTCGGGCGCGCTCGTGCGCGACGGCGTGACCTGCATCAACCCCATCGACGCGCTGCGCGCCATCAAAGACGGCTTCGAGCAGCACACCGGCATCAATCCCGAACAGCGCGAACGCTACCTCAATCTCATCTCCGCCTCGCGCAAGGAGTACGACGAACTGGCGAAGATCGAGGTGCAGCGCGCCTTCGTCTACTCGTTCGAGGAGATGGCGCGCACGATCTGCAATAACTATCTCGACAACGTCGAAGCCTACTGCAACAAGGAACGCATCAAAGACCCCATCACCGAAGAAGAGATGGAACCGGACGAAGGGTTGATGCGCGGCATCGAAGAACAGATCGGCGTCTCCGACAACGCGAAGAACACTTTCCGGCAGGAGATATTGATCCGCATCTCGTCTTTCAGCCGCAAGGGTAAGCAGTTCGAATACACTTCGCACGAGCGTCTCAAAGAGGCCATCGAGAAGAAGATTTTCGCCGACCTCAAAGACGTGGTGAAGATCACGACCTCTTCCCGCACGCCCGACCCCGACCAGTTGCGCCGCATCAACGAAGTCGTGGATCGTCTCGTCAAAGACGGCGGCTACTGCCCGGTCTGCGCGAACGAACTCTTGACCTACGTCGGCACGCTGCTCTCGCGCTGACCGGCCGGGGCGAGCGCGACGCCAAAAGCGGAGCACGATTGCACACCACGACGCCCGCGCTTTCCCGTTCGAAAGTCGCGGGCGTTTGGCTTAAGACTAAACAGATGAAGAAACGATACTGGATTGGCGGCATGACGGCGGTGGCGGGCGGCGCGCTGGCGTTGAAGTTGTTGACGCGCCCGCAGGACGTGGAGTGGGGCGAGCATCGCGAGCGTCTGCATCACGCGGAGCGTTCGCGCTTCGTCGAGATCGAGGGCGTGCGTGTGCATTATCAGGAGGCGGGCGAGAGGAGCGCGCCCGTGATGCTGTTGATTCACGGTTTCTGCGCGTCGAACTTCGTGTGGAACGACGCGCTCGTGCCTCTGGCGGAGGCCGGATTCCGCGTCGTCGCGCCCGACCTCGTGGGCTTCGGATTTTCGGGGAAGCCGGGGGGCGCGGAGTACACGTTTGAGGCGCAGGCGCGCCTCATCGTCGGGCTGATGGACGCGCTCGGCATCGGGCGCGCGACACTGGTCGGCAGTTCCTACGGCGGCGCGGTCGCGGCCGTGTGCGCGTTGGATTACGCGGAACGCGTCGAGCGGCTGGTGCTCGTCGGCGCGGTGTCGAACGACGAAATTACCCGGCGGCCTTTGTTGCGCCTCGCCGCGACGCCCGTCATGGGCGAACTGCTCGCGCCCGTGTTGCTCGACGCGCGGCGGTTTGTCAAGAATCACCTGCGCAAGACTTACGCGGCCGAGAACGGCCACATGCTCGACAACACGCGGATCACGGCGCACCAGCGTCCGCTTCGCGCGGCGGCCACGCATCGCGCCATCCTGCGCACGCTGCGCCGCTGGCGCGCGACGCGCATCGAACGCGAGGCCGCGCGCATCACACAGCCGACCCTGCTCGTCTGGGGCGCGCACGACCGCGACGTGCCGCTTCGCCACGGCCGACGCCTGCACGAGTTGCTCGCGGGCTCGCGCCTGTTCGTCTTCCCCAACTGCGGCCACCTGCCGCAGGAGGAACGCCCGCAGGAGTTCGTCGCGCTCGTCGCGGGGTTTTGCCGCGGCGAAGAGACGGCCGCCGCTTGACGGGGCGCGCTTCGAGAGGAGTTTTATCAATCATGTCCGTACAGCGCAACGATTGGTCTCTGCAACGCAAGGGCATCATCGATCAGGAGCGGCACAAGGATCGCGTCAAAGAGGCGATCCGGAAAAACCTCGGCTCCATCGTCTCGAACGAGGCGATCATTTTGTCCGACGGCAAGCGCAGCGTGAAAGTTCCGATCCGTTCGCTCGACGAGTACAAGTTTCGTTTCGACCACCGCAAGCGCAAGCACGTCGGGCAGGGCGACGGCAAGACGCGCGTCGGCGACGTGCTCGCGCGCGAGGAAGGGCAGGGGCAGGGCAAGGGCAAAGGCCCGGCCGGGCAGGATGCGGGCGCGGAATATTACGAGGCCGAAGTCAACATCGACGAACTCGCCGCGCTCATCTTTGAAGACCTCCGGTTGCCCTTTCTCGAAGAGAAGGCCAAGAAGGCCGTGCCCGCCAAGACGACGCGCTTCGACGAAATCCGCCGCACGGGCGTGATGGCGAATCTCGACAAGCGGCGGCTCATCTTCGAGAACATCAAACGCAACGCGCGCTCGTCGTCGGGCGCGAAGTTCGGCAACGTCAAGAAAGAGGACTTGCGTTTCAAGAGTTGGGAAGAGGACAACCGCTACGAGTCGAACGCCGTCGTGCTCGCGCTGATGGACGTGTCGGGTTCGATGGGCGAGTTCAAAAAGTACATCGCGCGCTCGTTCTTCTTCTGGATGGTGCGTTTTCTGCGCACGAAGTACGACAACGTGGAGATCGTCTTCATCTCGCACCACACGGAGGCGAAAGAGGTGACCGAGGAACAGTTCTTCACGCAGGGCGAATCGGGCGGCACGGTCGTCTCGTCGGCGTATCAACTGGCGTTGGAGATCATCGCGACGCGTTACAATCCGCGCGACTGGAACGTCTACCCCTTTCACTTCTCCGACGGCGACAACTACTACTCGGACAACGAAGAGGCCGTGCGACTGGCCGACGAGTTGATCCGGACGTGCAACCTGTTCGGCTACGGCGAGATCGGAGAGGAGGGCACGTCCGGCTACCGCCGCTCGTCGGGCGCGCTGCTGTCCATCTTCAAGGATCGTCTGCATCGCAAGGAACGCTTCGTCGGCGTCCGCATAGACGAGCGGGAGGACGTGTACCCCGCGCTCAAGCAGTTCTTCGGGCAGCGCGGAGTGGAGGCGTAAGGAGACGCGCCGCCGTGTGAGGTTAAACGAGTTATGGCAGACGACCGCGAAATCAAAGACCTCGAACGCGCTCTCGAACAAATCTGGCAGATCGCCGCGCGGCTCGGCCTCGACCCGTTTCCCACGCGCTTCGAGATCGTGCCCGCGACCGTGATGTACGAGATCGGTTCCTACGCCCTGCCCGGCCGCTACTCGCACTGGACGTTCGGCAAAGCCTACCACCGCATGAAGACCATGTACGACTTCGGCCTCTCGAAGATTTACGAAGTGGTCATCAACACCAACCCGTCCTACGGCTTTTTGCTGGAAACCAACAGCCCCATCCAGAACAAACTCGTGATGGCGCACGTCCTCGGCCACGTGGACTTCTTCAAAAACAACGCCTACTTCTCGAAGACCAACCGGCGTATGGTCGAATCCGTCTCGTCGCACGCGGGGCGCATGAACGAGTACGAATTCAAGTACGGGCGCAAGACGGTCGAAGAGTTTCTCGACGCCGTCCTCTCCATCGAGGAGCACATCGACCCGAACTTTTTCATCAAACAGGATCACCCGCCGCAAACCGAAGCGCAGGAGCGCGCCGGGCGGCCGAAGGAAGGCCGCTACGACGACCTCTGGAAACTCGGCGAGCAATCCGCGCCGGACGCGCCACAGCCGCCCGCACGCGAACTCCCGCGCGGCGAACGCGTCCCCGAAAAAGACCTCGTCTACTACATCATGCGCAACTCGCCCGCCCTCGCCGACTGGCAGCGCGACGCGATGGCGATGATCCACGAAGAGATGGAATACTTCGTTCCGCAGATGCAGACGAAGGTGATGAATGAAGGCTGGGCGTCATTCCACCATGCGCGCATCATGCGCGAGTTGGATTTGCCGGATAGAGAGTTGCTCGAATTCGCCGAACTGCACGCGGGCGTCGTCTCGCCGCAGAAGGGGCAGTTGAACCCTTATTATCTCGGCTACAAAATTTTCGAAGACATCGAGCGGCGTTGGGACAACCCGACGGCCGAGGAGCGCGAGCGGTTGGGGCGTCGTGGCGGCGAGGGGCGCGAGAAGATTTTCGAGGTGCGCGAACTGGACAACGACGTGTCGTTTTTGCGCAACTACCTGACCGAGGAGTTGTGCGAGGAGTTGGACTTGTTCGTCTACGAACTGGTGGAGGAAGAGGAGTGGAAGGTGACGGAGAAGCGTTGGGAGCGCGTGCGCGATCAACTCGTCTCGAACATGACCAACTTCGGCTTCCCCTACATCGTCGTCGCCGACGGCGACCACAACGGCAACCGCGAACTCTATCTCAAGCACCAGTACGAAGGCGCGGAACTCGATCCGGCCTACGCGCGCAAAGTCCTCGAATACGTCTTCCGCCTCTGGGGTCGCCCCGTCCACCTCGAAACCACCGCCGACGGCGAACAACTCGTCATGCGCTACAACGGCGAAGACCACGACGAAGATTAAAAGTCTGCCCGTCGGCCGCTGCCCGTTGTGCAAAACCCATCGTTAGCAGCTTGCATGATTGCCACGTGCAACCGACGGCGGACGACTGACCACGGACAGTTTTGCTACCTGTTCAATTTCCAGATGGTGAGATTGAGGAAGCCCGCGAAAGTCACCCACAGCAGGTAAGGCCACATGAGCCACGCGGCGATCAGTGAGATGCGCCAAAACGAGAGCATCGTCGCGAAGATGGCCGCCCAGAGGAAAAAGATTTCGACGAGCGCGAGGCCGGGTCGCTTCCAGCCGAAGAAAATAATCGACCAGAGCGCGTTGAGGATGAGTTGGACGGCGAAGAGCGCGAGCGGGAGACCTCCTGCGCCCGCCGTGAACCCGCGCTCGCGCCAGACGAGCCAGACGGCCACGGCCATCGAGAGGTAGAGCAGCGTCCAGACGGGACCGAACAGCCAGTTGGGCGGATTCCACGCGGGCTTCTGGAGCGAGGCGTACCACACGGGGATCGCCGGAGTGGTGTAGAGTGAACCGATACCGGCGGCGGCGAAGCAGGCGACGACGGCGCACGCCAGACCGATCCACTGCGCCGCCCCGTGCGGCAAGTATGTTGACGTGTTCATTTGCTCACCGTCGCCATCGTCGCACGAATTGTTTGCGCAGGGATGAGCCGCGTCTAACTTTTTTGTGCGGAGAGCGGAAGCCGGGAGAGGGACAGGGATGAGTCGGCGCCGAAGCACGTTCGTTAAGGAAAGCATCATCGCCGCCGCGCCGGAGCGCGTCTTCGCGTTTCACGAACTGCCGGACGCGCTCGCGCGCCTCACGCCGCCGTGGGAAGCCTCGCGCGTCGTGCAGATGGCGAAGATTTCCGAACTCGGCTCGGAGGCCATTGTCGAGACGCGCATCCTCGGCGTGCTCCCCGCGCGCTGGGTCGCGCGCCACACGGCTTACGACCCGCCGCGCATGTTTGAAGACGTGCAGGTCAAAGGGCCTTTCCGCTTCTGGCGTCACCGCCACATCGTCGAGCCGCACGCGGCGGGCGCGCTCTTGAGAGACGAGATCGAGTACGAACCGCCGTTCCATCTCTTCGGCCGACTCGCCACGCCGTTCCTCATCATTCCGCGACTTGAAAAGCTGTTCGACTATCGCCACGCGGCCACGCGCGAATGGTGCGAGAAAAACGTGAATCGTTAAAAGCCGTAAATCGTGAATCGTCAATCGTGAATAGATAAGACCTATCTTCTATTCACGATTGACGATTCACGATTCACGGCCTTTTCTTACTCCATGCGCAAAGCCTTGCCGACGGAGGGGTCGCGGCGGACGCGCCAGATTTTGGAGTCGAGATAGTAGTGGATGAAGGCGTAGCCCCAGAAGAAGGCGGCGACGAGTTGCGTCAGTTGCGCGCCGCGCCCGCTCACATATGAGATGTACTGGCGCGGCACTTGATACCAGAGGCCGAAGAGGACGCCGAAGGCGACGTAATAGACGAGCCTGCGGCTGATCAGTTCCGCCGCGCCGTGGCGCGTGCGCGCCTCCGCGCCGCGCGCATACTTTTGGTTGTGAAACCAGATGAGCCGGTGATATTGCAGGTTGTGATAGATCGTCAGGATGGCGACGATGGCGAGGGGCTTGTGCGGCATCGGCGTGAGGAGCACCAGCCAGTGCATCGGCACGCAGGCGGCGAGCAGCAGGTATTTCGGCACGTTGAGCGGCTGCCTGCCGACGGCGCGCTGCGCCTGCCGGAACACCCACACGAGCGCGACGCCGACCGTCGCCACGAGCAGAGACGTTTCGAGATAACCGAGCGCGCCCGCGAGTGGCGCGGGGACGCGCGCCAACGCTTCCGGGTCGCGCGCCACGAAGGCGACGAAGGGATAAGTGAGCGCGAGCAGGATCAGCAAGCGGTCGAGCGCGTTGTCTGCGGGCGCGAGGTCGGCGTTCTTCTTCTTGTAGAGCACCATGAAGCCGTAGTGCTGTTTGACGAGATGGTAGTAAGCCCAGAGCGCGGCGAGGAAGAAGAAGACGAGGCCGAAACCGGCGACGACCATCAGAGGGCCGACGGCGAAGAAGGCGAGCGACCCCCAGAGCAGGCGGCCGCGCGCGCGTCGCTCCTCGCGGTCGAAGTAGGTGCGCGAGAAAGTGCCGAAGACGTGCGGCGCGTCGATCAGGATCGCCCACGCCGCCACCATCGGCACGAGCGGCACGACGCCGCCGACGTAGAGCGCGAACAGCGCGTAACTCGATACGACCGACCCGATGAACCAGACGAGATCATCGCGCGCGCCGATGATCCAGCGCACGGAGACGGCACGCGCCCGCGCGCCGGAAGACGTGATCACGGTCGTCGTGTTCGTGCTGGTCGTCGTGGCCGACATGAAAAGTTTCCGCGCTCAAGTTGTTGGCGCACGCGTTCGACGCATGGACACGTGTCCCGCGCCGATCTCATAATCCGTCGAAAGATTCACGCGCGCGGAGACGGATTTTAGCATAACGAAAGAGGCGCGCCGTGGCGGAAACCGGGAGTTTGAATTTATGCCGACGAATGACGAAGCATTGCACGATCTGCTGGCGAAACTTTTTCAGGCGCACCCGTGGCACGGCGTCGCGCCCGGTGCGGACGCGCCCGCGGTCGTCAACGCCTACATCGAGATCGTCCCGACCGACGCCGTCAAGTACGAACTCGACAAGCCTTCGGGGCACCTCCGCGTTGATCGCCCGCAGCGTTTCTCTTCGATGTGCCCGACGCCCTACGGGTTCATCCCGCAAACCTACTGCGGCGCGTCCGTGGCCGCGCTCTGCGAAGCGCGCGTCGGCCGCACCGGCATTCGCGGCGACGGCGACCCGCTCGACATCTGCGTGCTTACCGAACGACCCGCCGCCCACGGCGACTTCTTCGTCCGCGCGCGCGCCATCGGCGGCCTGCGCATGATCGACGGCAACGAGGCCGACGACAAGATCATCGCCGTCCTCGCCGACGACGTGACCTACGGCCATCTCAGCGACATCGCCGACGCTCCCACCGGGCTGATAGATCGCCTCCAACATTACTTCCTGAGCTACAAGCAACTGCCGCAGGAAGCCCCCCGCCGCGTCGAGATCGCTGAAGTCTATAACCGCGCGGACGCGTCGGAAGTGATCCGCCGCAGCGTCGAGGACTACCGCGAACGCTTCGGCGCGCCCGAAACGCGCGTCGCCGAGTTGCGGCGTCTGTTGAGCGAATGAGTCGCGTGCAGGCGTAACCTCGCATGCGTGTAAACAGCCCTCGCGCCTGTGTAAACAGACTATTCGGGTAGGGTTAACGGACTTTACACGCCCGCGCCTTTAGTTGTGGTCGGCGCGGCGAAGGGTCGCAAGGCTATCGAGTCTGTTGAGTGGGCTGGCGATTGAGCAAGCGGAACCGGCAATAAGCGAGACTTTACCGCTCGCGTCTCACACTGGATTGAGATGTTCCGCCTTAGTTGTGTAGCCTCTCTTCAACGCCGCATTGCGGGCAGATGAGGATTCGTCGCGTGTCGTCGCGCCAGCGTGCGCGGGCGGCCGTGGAGAGTTTCGGCTCGCGTTCCTCGGCTTCGCCCTCGCTGAAAAAACGGCCGCGCGCGCCCGTCTCAGGCGCGCGCGGCGTTTCTTTCACTTGGCAATGGCGGCACGTCCAGCCGTAGCCGTAGTTGACGAAGTGCTCCATAAGACAGAGGCTGGAGGTGAGAGGTCAGTTAAGAGGCAAGCTGCTTTCACCAACCTCTCACCTCTGACCCCCCACCTCCGCTTTGTTATCTTCTGAGCGCGCCGCGGCGTTCGGGCAACAGGCGCACGGGAACTTTGACGCGCCGGTTGTCGCGGAACACTTCCACCTGCACCACGTCGTTGAACTGGTGCTTGTCGAGTATGCGGAAGAGGTCGTCGCCGTTGTTCACTTTCTCGCCGTCAATGGCGACGATGATGTCGCCGAGAACTACGTTGCCGTCCGGCGTCTGTTCCAGACCGCGAAGACCGGCGGCCGAAGCGGAACTGTTCGGGTAGACCTGATAAATGCCGACGCCGTCCGAGACGGGCAGGCGGATTTGCAGGTTGCGTATGTTGAACGGGTAGATGCCGAGTTTCGGCCGGACGACCGCGCCGTTCTTGATCAGTTGCGGCACGACGCGCTTCGCGATGCTCGCCGGGACGGCGAAGCCGACGCCGACCGAGCCGCCCGCGGGCGACAGGATTTGCGAGTTGATGCCGATCACGCGGCCGCCCGAATCGAGGAGCGGCCCGCCCGAGTTGCCGGGGTTGATGGAGGCGTCGGTCTGGATCGCGCCTTCGATCTGCCGGCTGTTGCGCGCGCGAATGGGGCGTTGCAAACCGCTGATGACGCCCGTCGTGAGCGTGCGTGTGAACCCGAACGGGTTGCCGATGGCTAACACCTTCTGCCCGACGACGAGCGTGTCCGAGTCGCCGAACGGGATGACCGTCAGCACGTCGCGCGGCGCGTTCACCTTGATCACGGCCAGATCGGTATCGGGGTCTTCGCCCACACGCGTCGCCGGGTAAGCCTTGTCGCCGCCGAAGCTGACGCTCAAACGCTGCGCGCCTTCGATGACGTGGTAGTTGGTCAGGATGTGCCCTTGCGCGTCGATGACGAAACCGGAACCCGTGCCGCTGCGTTCGCCCGCGTCCCAGAAGTCGTTGCTGAAGGAGGTCGAGGTGATGAAGACCACGCCCGGCGAGATGGCCTTGTAGACCTCGATGTTGTTCTGCTCGTCGGTGGCGACGGACGGGTTGGTGATCCCGGCGGGCGCGTTCTCCGAGAGCGCCGCGCTGCCGCTCGGTTCGAGCAGGCGGCCGCCGTAGCGTTCAAAAAAGAAGACGACGCCGGCGGCAAAGAAGGCCGACGTAAACGCGATCAGCAAAATTTGGCGTGCGGAAATTCGATACATAATCTGTTTCCCCTGAAATGACAAAAAACATGACGGATGCGGGTCGTCTGTAAGATGCGCGCGGCGGAGTCGCCGTTGCGCGTCACGGCGCGCACGCGAAAAGACGCGCCGTGCGCCGGTAAAAGCTGATACGCGGAAATGCGCGGGAAGGTTTGCCGGAACTCCGGCGCGCGCGTGCGGAGTGAGGCGCGAGAAATGCGGCGTGGGCGTCCGAATTTATGGAAACTCTAAAACAGCATGGCGAGCAGGGCGTCCGGCAGGCTGACGAGAAAAGCGATGGCGGCGTCGGTCTGCGGCCAGCCGAGGGCGGAGATGCCCGTGGCGGCGTGGACGAACATCAGCGCGAGGTAGAGGCAGAGCACCAGACGCAGGCCGCGACGCGCGACCGCGAGGTGCGACCAGCGATAGAGGACGAACGCGACCGACGCGCCGACAACCAACTTGGCCGCGAGAAAAGGGACGTTGCCCGCGTCGAGCAGGTAAGCCATCAGGCCGTTGCCTTCCGTCGCCCAGCCGTTGCGCACCCACACGATGGTCAACTGCGCGTCGAGCCAGTTCAGCATAAACAGCAGCAGGCATTTCGTCAGTACGCTCATCGTTCGTGAAGTCTCCTTCCGCGCCGACTAACCTTGTTTAACCCTGCCCCTTAACGATTGAACCCCCAGCTTATTGGGCTGGGGGTTCGCTCAGGCTACGGGAGAAACGAATTCGCTTCGTTGTATTGATCAGAAATAACGAATGCTCACCTCGTTCCCAAAAACCAGTAAATCGTTAAAAGCCGTCAATCGTGAATCGTCAATCGTGAATAGAAGAAAACAGTTCTTATCTATTTACGATCGACGATTCACGATTTACCAGTCTTGCTAAAGCTCGATGCCGCGCTCTTTGGCGATGCCGCGTGCTTTCATCACGATGTCGTCGTCGACGGGTTCGCCCGCGCCGTCCGCCATCCAGCCCTGCACCTCTTCGACGGGGCGGCCGAGTGCGACGGCCAACTTCGCGTCGTCCGACTCGAATCCCTCGTCGCGCAGCCGCTTCAAAATCTCGCGCCCGCCCGCTTCGCTCGTGCCGCGGTCGTCCACCGCCTGCTCGTTTCTCTCTTCCATGTAAATTCCCCTTTTCGCTTTTTATGCTGTGGCTTCCGACGATTGCGACCCGTCGCCGGTGGTCGCGTCGTAACCCAAATCCTGAATCTTCTTGATGAGCGTTTTTTCCTGCACGACCGCATCATCGTAAGCGACGTTGGCGGTCTTGCCGCCGTAGGTCACGTCGGCGCGAAAGACGCCGGCGGTCGTCTCCAAAGTCTCCTTGATGTCCACCGCGCACGACTCGCAGTGCATGCCCTTGATATGCAGTTCCGCCTCTCTCATCTTCAACCTCCCCTCGTTCGAACGCGAAAGTGCGTTCGCTGGTCACTCTCACGGCGAAGAGACGGCGACCGATGCCGTCTCGCGCCCGTTCGTTAGCTTGTCATCTTGCTTGATGTGCGGCGTATTATACAGCACAACCGAGATGAGCGAGCAACCGCAGGGCAGCACGAAGATCGCAGGGGCTTTAACGGAAGCCTCCGCCGTCTTACGCGCGGCGGGCATCATCGAAGCCCGACCCCACGCACGCACGCTCCTCGAGCACACGCTCGCGCGCGACCACGCCTTTCTCATCGCGCATTCCGACGACGAACTTGAGCCGTCCGCGCTCGCGCTTTTTCGCGAGCGCGTCGAGCGGCGCGCGGCGGGCGAACCCTTGCAGTACATCACCGGGCGGCAGGAGTTTTACGGCCTCGATTTTGAAGTCAACCCCGCCGTGCTCATCCCGCGCCCCGAAACCGAGTTGCTGGTCGAAACCGCGCTCGAACTTTTGCGTGAACACGACGCCGCGCCGCTCGTCTGCGATGTCGGCACGGGTTCGGGCTGCATCCCCGTCGCGCTGCTCCACGAACGCAGGGACGCGCGCGCCTACGGCCTCGACATCTCGACGGGCGCGCTCGCCGTGGCCGCACGCAACGCCGCGCGCCACGGCGTGGCGTCACGCCTCACGCTCCTCGTCTCCGATTGCTTCGACGCGCTCGACGCACGGCGCGCACAGACTTTCAACCTCATCACCTCCAACCCGCCTTACATCGCCGAAAGCGACCTCGCGGGCTTGCAACGCGAAGTGCGCGAACACGAACCGCGCATCGCCCTGACGCCCGGCGGCGACGGCCTCTCCGTCATCCGTCGCCTCGTCGCCGGAGCACCGCGCTTTCTCGACGCGGGCGGCCATTTCATCTTCGAGATCGGCTACGACCAGCACGAAACGGTCGCACGCCTCGTGGACGGAAACGTCTGGACACTGCTCGACATCCGGCGCGATCTGCAAGGCATCCCGCGCGTCGTCGTCCTGCGGCGGCGCGAGCCGCACGCGTAAGTAAAACTTCAGGCCGCCATCTAGTCGCCGCCAAATCGCCGTGTTAAAATCCGTCAACTTTAAAACGCGGCCAATATTCATCATCCAACGAGTAGCATCACGGCGCGTAACTTTGCTGATAGCTGACGGCCGACAACTTCTTTTATGGATAAATTTCGCATCACCGGCGGGCGCGCGTTGCGCGGTCGCATCAACGTGAGCGGGGCGAAGAATTCAGCCCTGCCCTGCATGGCCGCCACGCTCCTGACGGGCGAGAGCGTGACGCTGCACAACGTCCCTTACGTCCGCGACATCATCACGCAGAGACGCCTGTTGGAAGACCTCGGCGCGCACGTGCTGACGCCCGAACTGCGCACGCACAAGATCACCGCCGCGCACATCGAGTTATTTGAAGCGCCCTATGATCTCGTCAAGACGATGCGCGCCTCCGTGCTCGTGCTGGGACCGCTGCTCGCGCGTTTCGGCAAGGCGAAAGTTTCTTTGCCGGGCGGCTGCGCCATCGGCTCGCGCCCGATTGATCTGCACCTTGAGAGTTTGAAACAACTCGGCGCGGAAGTGTCGCTCGAAGCGGGCTACGTCGTGGCGCGCGCGCCGCGCGGCGGGCGGCTGCGCGGCACGACGGTCAACTTCGACAAAGTGACCGTCACGGGCACGGAGAATCTTTTGATGGCCGCCACGCTCGCCTCCGGCACGACGACGCTCAACAACGCCGCGCGCGAACCGGAAGTGGCCGACCTGGCCGAACTCCTTAATCGCATGGGCGCGCGCGTGCGCGGCGCGGGCACGCCCACCATCACGATTGAAGGCGTCGAGACGCTCGGCGCGGCGGAGCACACCATCATCCCCGACCGCATCGAGACGGGCACGTTTCTGGTCGCCGCCGCGATCACGGACGGCGAATTGGAGTTGAAAGATTGCACGCCGGAACACTCGTCAATCGTCATCGCCAAACTGCGCGAGGCGGGCGTCGAGATCGAAGAGGTCAACCAGAGCACGCTGCACGTCAGGCGTTCCGCCGGGGGCCTACGCGCGTCGGACATTACGACCGAGCCGCACCCGCGTTTTCCCACCGACATGCAGGCGCAGTACATGACCCTGATGACGCAGTCGGAGGGGCGCAGCCGCATCACCGAGACGATCTTCGAGAACCGCTTCATGCACGCCTCCGAGATGCAGCGCATGGGCGCGCACATCGCGATTGACGGGCGCACGGCCGTCGTCGAAGGCCCGACGCAACTCGCGGGCGCGCGCGTGCAGGCGTCGGACTTGCGCGCCTCCGCTTCGCTCGTCCTCGCCGGGCTCGTCGCCGAAGGCGAGACCATCATCGAGCGCGTCTATCACATTGATCGCGGCTACGAAAAGATCGAGGACAAACTGCGCGGCGTCGGCGCGCAGATCGAACGCCTCCGCGATTCGGTCACGTCGAGCCTGCCGCCCATCGCGGAAGTCGGGGTGTTGTAGCCTGAAGCGTTAGAAGCGATCCGATTCGCCATTGAACTTGAATGGGACGAAACTAAGGCTGCCGCCAATCTGTCGAAGCACGGAATCTCATTCGATGAGGCGCAGACGGTTTTCAATGATCCTTTGTATGTGGATTTCTATGATCCGGATCACTCATTTGAAGAGCGTCGTTATATTATTGTCGGCGAGTCGCAGCGGGGTCGTTTATTGTTAGTCTCGTATGCTGAAAGAGATGATGTTGTCCGTTTGGTTAGCGCGAGAGAAGTGACGCGAGCGGAGCGTGAAGTGTATGAAGAAGGTTGAGACGGATTTGAAGGATGAGTTGAGACCCGAATATGATCTGCGGAGCCTGCGCGTGCGGCGAGTCGGCGCGGGGCGCAAGAATTTGGGCGGCGCGGTGATTCGTTTAGAGCCGGATGTGGCAGAGATGTTTCCCGATTCCGAGGCGGTGAACGAGGCGTTACGGTTTTTAATTAGAATCACGAAAGAAAATGAGCCGCCCCTCCCGCGCTAGCGTTGACGCTGTCCGACAAGCGTGAAGGACGACTTGCGTTTTACAGTCTCGTGTTCCCTTATCATCTAACTTATGGCTGAACAAGATTGCATCTTTTGTCAGGTTGTCGCGGGCAAGATTTCCGCCGACATCATCTACACGGACGGGCGCGCGGTGGCGTTTCGCGACATCAACCCGCAAGCGCCCGTCCACGCGCTCGTCATCCCGCGCGAGCACATGGACTCGCTCGACGATGCCGCCGGGCGCGACGAGGGCGTGCTCGGCCACCTGCTGCGCGTCGCCGCGCGCGTCGCCAACAGTGAAGGCTTGTCGGAGTCGGGCTACCGCACCGTCATCAACACGGGCGCGGGCGCAGGCCAGTCGGTCTTTCACCTCCACCTCCACGTCATCGGCGGGCGGCCGCTCGTCTGGCCGCCGGGCTGAGTTGAAATAAGGAGTCGAGCTATGTCCGAACAGACAGAAGACCTCAAGGTTTTCATCCGTCGCTGGTTTGAAGAGGTGTGGAACAAGGGGCGGGAAGAGGCGATTGACGAGATGTTCGCCGAGGACGGCGTCGCCTACGGGTTGGCGGACGAGACGGGCGCGCCGCTCAGGGGCCCGTCGGGCTTCAAGCCGTTCTTCCGTAATTTCCGCGGCGCGTTCCCGGACATCGAAGTGATCGTCGAAGACACCGTCGCGGAAGGCGACCGCGTGGCGGCGCGTTGCACGCTGCGCGCCACGCACGCGGGCGACGGTCTCGGCTTCGCCGCGACGCAGAAGCCGATGGAGATCACCGGCATCGCTATCGTGCGCGTCCGCGACGGCCGCATCGTCGAGGCGTGGAACAACTTCGACTTCATGGGCATGTTCCAGCAACTCGGCGCGCTCCAGAAATAATTGCGGAATGCGGAATGCGGATTGAAAAGCATTTGCTTTGTGCTTTTCAATCCGCATTCCGCATTCCGCTATCTTCTATCCCGCCACGCGTTGCTTGAGTCGTTCCTCCTGCTGTTGCTCCGCCTGTTGCACCTTCTCTTCCTTGAGCAGCGAGGTCTCGTAGCGCACCTGACCGACGAGCGTGTCGGAGATGGCTTTGACGAAGCCGATGATGGCCGGGCCGAGGACGATGCCGGGGATGCCGAAGGTGTAGACGCCCGCGATGAGCGCGAGGAACATCCAGTAGAAGTTGAACCGCCGCGCCCCGCTCGCCGCGACGCGCGGGCGCAGCAGGAGCGACGAGCCGACCGTCATTATGATGCCGATGACGAGATAGACGGACGCGCCGACGGGGTCGTTGCGGAAGACGAGCAGGTAGACGCTGACGGGCACGTAGATCGCCCACTCGCCGAGCAGCGGGAAGAAGCCGGTCAGGAAAGTGATGATGGCGAGCACGAGCGCGAGCGGGATGCCGAAGACGAGGTTGAGCACGAAGATGATGACGGCCTTCAGAAACTGGTCTATGAAGACGGCTTGCAGCGCGCCGCGCAACGCGCCGCCGACGTTCTCCGCGAGCCGCTCGTAAAGCTCGATGTAGTCGCCGGGCACGCGCACCTTGATGTAGTTGCTGATCTGTTTGCGGTGCGTGAGCACGTAGAAGACCGTGAAGAGGAAGACGGCGAGCGAGGCGAGAATGAGCGCGGCGCGCTGGCGCAAATCCTGAATCGCCGCCGCCGAGCGCGTGAGTCCTTCGGTGAAAGCGGCTTCGAGCGTGGCACGCGTGCCGGCGCGGCTGACGGGGATGTAGCGTTCGAGCGCGCCGCTGATGGCGTCGCTGATCTTCGTGCGCTCCTGTTGAGAGATGTTCGCCGAGTAGCCGGACAACTCGTGCCACGTGTAACCGGTGAGCAGGACGAGCGGCACGACGATCAGCGCAATCGTGATGAGCGCGCTCCCCGAACGCGCGCGGAGGCGACGCTCCAACCATTCCTGCACCGGCAGCAGGAACGCGCCCGCCACGAGGCCGAGCAAGAGCGCCACGAGCACCTGCCCGATGAGCAGCACGAACAGCCCCACCGCCAGCACCAGCGCGACGCCATAGACGACGATGCGCTTGGCATCGCCCACCGTCAGTTCGCTCAAACGTCTTGAATCATCGCCCGCCATACGTGGCGGTAATCTAGCACATAACGTTCCACGTCAAGAACGAGATTATGTCACAGCCTGGGGACTGCCTGACGCGCGCGAAAACGGAAAAGCCCCCGTCGAAGGCCGGGGGCTTTCGGTTAAGGGCGAGCGGCAATTGTAGAGTTGCCGCCCGCGCAGAGTTCACTTCACTTGAAATTCCAACGTGTGCGTGGTCGGGTCGTTACCGGCCTTGAAGGCGAGCCGGTATGTGCCCCTCACATAGCCGCCCGTCTGGAGGTTGAAATGGTAACTGCCGCCCGAATAGCGGAAGTCGTAATCGGGGGTCGAGTTGCCGGGGCTAGCGAGCACGCCCGGCGCGTCGTCCGAGACGTGCCTCACCGAGAGCGCCGTCACCGTGATGCTCGAAGCCGACTGGTTGACGTTGGCGGCGTTCCACAGTTGCAGCCTGATCGGAATGTTGCTGCCGATTTTGTGAGCCGCCGCCTGATCAAAGAGCGGCGTCACGACATAGGCGACGCTGTAGTTGGCTGTGCGCATACTGGTGTTGCCCGCATTGTCGCGCGCATTCACGATGAAGCTGTACGAGCCGACCGCGCCGGTGTCGAGATTCGCGCCGTTCGCCCTTGTGCCCGCGCACTCTGCGACGCCGGACTCCGAGTCGGCGCAACTTTAACTGACGATCACGGGCTGGCCGAGCAGGTAGCTCCCGTTGCCGGCCGGTGAGGTGATGTTGATGTCCGGCGGCGCGTCCTGCGGCGAAACAAACTCGGCGACGAGGAACGGGCTGAGGGAGCCGACGCGCGCGTAGACGGTGCGCGCCGCGAAGTCGTGCGAGGGACTGTCGGGCGCAAGGATCGTCCGGTCGACGAAGTTGGGGGCGGGCGGCTCGCCGTGCAGGACGCGCAGGGTGCTGAAGGTGCTCGGATTCGAGATGTCGGGCACCTGAAAGCCGAGCGTGATCGTTCCCGTGTAGGCGGCGGCGGTGTGTATCTCGAAGGCCAGGCTGTCGGCGTTGATGACATACTCGCCGGGCACGCCCTGAAGCGAGTTCGGATCAATCGGCGTGATGGTCGTCACACCCGCCCCGGTGACGTTCGAGAAGGTGAGCGCGACGCCATCCGACGCGACCGTGACATCAGACCCGGCGGGCGTGTTGGGCTGCTCGACGACGGGCTGCCACCTCGGGCTGGTGTAATAGTTCGGCTCGTTCGTCAGATCGACGCGCCCCGTGCCGTCGGCGTTGATCAGGTCGAGGCTGCCGCCGTTGCGTTGACTCCTGAAGGCGAGGCGCGTGCCGTCGGGCGACCAGTCAGGCTCGGTGTTGAATTCCGCGTCGCCGCCGAAGTGAATCAGCCCCGTGCCGTCGGCGTTGACGATGTAGATGCCCGCGCCATAGCTGTCGGAGTTGATGCGGTAAAAGGCGATCTTCTGCCCATTGGGCGACCAGCGCGGGGCGTAGTCAGAGCCGGGTGAATCATTGATGAGGGGCGTCTGGCCTGTGCCGTCGGCGTTCATCACGAAGATTTCGCGGTTGCCATTGCGATAGCTGATGAAGGCCACCTTCGAGCCGTCGGGCGACCAGACCGGCTCGTAATCCGCGCTTGTGCTGGCGGACAGGGCGCGCAGGTTCGTGCCATCCGGGTTGATGAGATAGAGGCTCGTGGAGGCCGCGCCGCCGGTGATGGGTGTGTGCGAGAAGGCGATCTTCTGCCCGTCGGGCGACCACGCCGGGTCGTAATCGGCCACCCCTTCGGTGAGGCGCAGCAGGTTCGAGCCGTCGGCGTCGATGACGAACAGGCTGGTCGTGTAATCAAGGGTGCTCTGGCGCGCGAAGACGATGCGCGTGCCGTCGGGCGACCACGCGGGCTCGGCTTCGTAGCCGTCGGCCGTTTGGGTCAGACGCGTCTGGTTCGAGCCATCGGCGTCCGACACGTAGAGTTCGGTCGTGAAGTTCATCGGATCGGTGCGCGTGAAGGCCAGATGCGAGCCGTCCGGCGACCAGGCGAAGTCCGAGTCCTCGGTCGGGTTATTGGAGAGGTTCGACTGTGCCGTGCCGTCGGCGCGACGCGCGTAAATTTCCGAGTTGCCGTCGCGGTATGTGGTGTAAGCGATGAGCGGGTTGTTGCCGCTCACGGCGGGCGTCGGCGTGGGCACGGGCGCTCCGGCGATGAACAGGTCGTGATAGACGCTGTTGTTCGGGGCGTAAGGGTCGAACGTGGGGCTGGAGACGGCGAACGTGGTGCGATAGCGCGTATGCGGCTCGCCCGTGGCGTGCGTCGTCAGCGTGACGATGTGCGTCTGGCCTGAGGCGAGATTGGGGAAGGCGCAAGTGAGCGGCGTCACGCCCGTCGCGTCCGTACTGCCGGAGCAGCCGCCGGAACTCGTGTTCTCCACGTCATAAAGCGCGACGCCCGCCGGGAGTTGCAAATTCAGCGTCGCGCCGGTGGTCGGCTCGGGGCCGTAGTTGCTGACGTAGATGGTGTATATGGCCTGTCCGCCGGAGACCACGGTGCGTACATCCGTTTCGACGAACACCTCCATGTCGGACGAGGGCGTCGGCGTGGGAGCCGGCGGCGTCGGTGTCGGCGTCGGTGTCGGCGCAGGCGTGGGCGCGCCGAGCGGCTGCCAACTCGCGCCCGAGTCCCGTGTCGGTTCGGTCGTCAGGCGTTGCTCGCCAGTGCCGTCGGGGTTGATGGTATAGAGATCACAGTTGCCGTCGCGGTCGCTGTTGTAGATGATCTTCGAGCCGTCGGGCGACCACGCGGGCATCACGCCGCCCACGGGCGCGCCCGCGTTGACGAAGGTGACGTTCGAGCCGTCGGCGTTCATCACGAAGATGCCGGTTCGGTCGGAGTACGCGCCGCGATTGATGCTGACGAAAGCGATCTTTTGCCCGTCGGGCGACCACGCCGGATAGTAGTCGTGGTTGTAGTAGTTAGTGATGTTGTGCTGGCCGCTGCCGTCGGCGTTCATCACGTAGATTTCCGTGTTGGCGTCGCCGTCGCGCTTCGAGGCGAAGGCGATCTTCTGCCCGTCGGGCGACCATGTCGGCAGGTAGTCGTAGCCCGGCGTGTTGGTCAGGTTGACGACGTTCGAGCCGTCAAGGTTCATCACCATGATGTCGGCGTCCGCGCCGTACTCACCCCAACTCGTGTAGGCGATCTTCTGCCCGTCGGGCGACCATGCAACGCGCTCCGTCGGCTCCACGTTGTCGTTGAGGCGGACGCGCCCCGTGCCATCGGGGTTGATGATTTCGACGCCGAAGCCGCTCACGTTGCTGTTACTCTGGCTGGCGACTCGCGTGACGGCGATGCGCGTGCCATCAGGCGACCAGACAGGCATGTGGTCTTGCTCCGAGCCGGGAATCTTGGTGTCGCCCGTGCCGTCGGCGTTGATCAGATAGACACCGTCTTCGGGCGACGAGTTGTCGGCTCCCCATTTGTTATAAGCGATCTTACCGTTGGCGGGCAGCGGCGGGTTATAAGTGAAGCCGGGGTGTGCCGGAGACGCCGCGCGCGCCGGTGTGTTCAACAGGTTCGGTAAGAGGACAAGAGCTGCCAGGGAGATGCTGAGCAGACGCCGAGAGGTGGCCGTGTGTCTCATGAGAGGGGACTCCTTTTAGCTGAGGACGTTGCTCCCGGGTGAAGCGATGGGCACGTCTGACCGCAGCGCGGTCGCTACAAGGTGCGAACTGCTGGCGCGACGTTTGATGTGCGGAAATCGCTCTACCGGGAAAATTGAGTTCGTCAACTTGCAGTGTCAATATCGAGAGGAAACGACAGCACAAGCGGAACAAATAGTGTGCGAGCTACGACTGACCGGCCGGATCAAGAGTGTGAGCGAACAGTCGCCTGAGAGACGTGAGAGCACTCTGAGCCAGCACGGGTGATACTAAAGGCACATGCACCTTTCGGGTGCGTCGTCGGGCGCAAGATGGTCAGGGGTTGCCACCGGGTCGCCGACTGAAGAGGACAGGCGGTCAACCGCGGCGGTCTGAGAAGCTGTTGCCTGCAAACCGACGTTAATTGAACTGTGATACTTGAGAGATTCGAAGGAAAGGGCAATGCTATGGACTGCCGTAATACTCGAACCATCGGCTAATGAACGCGCGCTATCTTAGCTGGATATAAATTAATGTCAACACAAAAAAACGGCGCGGGGCGACGCGTCGCGCGGCTGCGCTCGACTTGACGGATGGGGGCGACGGAAATTTTTAACGAATGCGCGTGACGAACGTGACGTTGCCGGTGTTGGCGGGGGCGGTCTGTGAGAGGCTGCCGGTGAATGTCCAGCGGACGTGCGTAACGGCGCGGTCGTAGCCGGCGAGCGCGCCGCCGCCGCCGGTGACGGGCGTATAGGTGTAGTTTGTGCCGCCGTCGTCGGAGTAGGTGATCGAGACGGTAAGGCCGGTCGTGCCGAGCACGGCGGCGGCCGTGCCGATTTTGAAATCGGTGTTGGCCGGAATTTGATCCGTGATGGCGAGTCCCTGCGCGGGCGACCCCCCGGCGTTGGTGAAGTTGATCTGGTAGGTGAGGTCTGTGCCGGGAGTTTGCGCCTGAGCTGCGCAGTTGGCCGGGACGGGACACGACTTGTCGAGCGTGACGCTCGGCGGCGTGTAGACGTTGACGGTGGCGGTCGCCGGCGCGTTGTCGGACGGGGAGGGCGTCGTGTCGATTTGCGTGTAGTCAATGAAGGCGACCGCGCTGTTGACGTATGAGCCGGCCACGTTCGGCATCTTCAAGATGTAAGTCAGGTCGCGCGTCTGCCCGCCGGGGATGGTGAAAGTACCCGTCCACGTGAGCTTGCCGTTCGCCTGCGCGGGGTTGGCGATGGACGCGCCGCCAAAGGTTGACGAACCCGCGACATAGGTGGGCGTGCCGGGCGACGTGGGTGGAGTGTCCACGAAATCGGTGAGCGTGTAGGGAGACGATCCGGTGTTAGACAAGCGCAGCGTGTAGGTGACGTTTGAGCCGGCGAGCGGGGTCGTCGGATTAGCGATTTTAGCCAGAAACGCGACTTGAGGCGGCAGCGTCGTGATGGTGAGCGAGGGGCCGCTGGCGTAGTGATAGCTGCTGCCGGAGAAGTCGAGAATGAGCGAACTGGCGATGGCCGTGCCGGTCACGCCGAGGATTTTCACGGTGTAGGTAATGCTGATGGTGCCGCCCGCCTTGCCGCCGGGGTATTGTTCGGGGCCGACGCAACTGCGGTAGTTGGGCAGCGTCGGGTTGTTCTGCCAGCCGCAGGCGTCGGCGTAGAACTTATTGCCCGTCGCGCCGCCGGGCGCGCTGTAGGTGGCCGAGACGGCGAGCACCTGATAGGTTACGTTCGAGAGGTTCAGGAAAGTTTCGAGTTGGGGGTAGCCCTGCGTGGCCGTGTCGGCGTTGATCGTGTAGTTGTAGGTCTGGCCGACATAGACCGAGGTTGGCCCGACGATGGAATAGACCGTGTTGCGCCCCTGCGAGAGCAACTTCTCAACATAGAGTTCGCGCGGCATGGGCGTGCTGACCCCGGCCACACCGTCCGCGCTGATAGTGATGTGGTAGCGGCGCGCGGTGAAGAAGGCTGCCGTGTTGCGCGTGACGACGACCGGAAAGTAGAAATCCACACACGCGCCGGGCGCGAGCGAGCGCCACATGACGACGGTCGGGCCGCTCAGGTTGATGTAGACGTTCGCGCTGTCCCAGAAGAATTCCGCACGCAGGTTGTTGAGCGTCGCGCCGCCCGTGTTGCAGGCGCGCGCGCCCACCTGAAAGGTGTTCGGACCGATGCTGACATCGTTGCTGTCGAGACCGATGATGTTCCATGTGGTCGGCGTGACGCTGATTTGCGCCTGCGCGCTCTGCCAGCCGAGCACGACGAACAGCAGCAGCGGGAGCAGCACGAGGCGCATCAACAGCTTCCCGCGCCGGCTCGACGCGACGGTCGCGCGCGCGGCCATGTCACCATGCGAACTCATTGATTCTTCACCCCGCGAGCTCATTGATTCTTTACCCCGCTCGTCGGCGACTGACCGGCAGCCGCAGACGCCTGCGCCGGCTGCGTATTGACGCTTGAGGGCGCGAGCCCGTCGGCGGCGGTGCCGAAGAGATCGAAGAGGTTGGAGAGCTTGGTGGAGATAGTGAAGTAGAAGCCGCGCGGCTGCGCGACGACGAGGCCGCCGGGTTCGGTGGCCGAAGTGAAGTTGTAGCCGATGCCGACGCGCATGTCGGCGAAGACCCAGTAGCCGATTTCCGCGCCGACCGAAGTGCGCGTCGTGTGCGTCACGGGTTGCGCCATCACGCGCACTTCGCCCGCCACGTCGAAGGCGCGGCGCAGACGCTTCTGCGCGCGTAGTTGCGCGAGGTAAGTCAGAGCCGACGCGCTCATCAAACCTTCGCGGCTGTTCGCGCCGAACTTGAGGGCGACGCGGCCGTAGAGTTCCGTGTCCTTGAAAGGCTGCCAGAGCCCGTCGGTCGAGAGCGTGTCGGAGCGGTCGGTGATGGCGGACTGCCCGCCGATGCCGCCCTGCGTGAGCGAGCGGTGCGTGTAGCTGAAGAGGAGCGCGGCGCGGTCGGATTTGAGCGGGCGCAGGGCGAGGGCGGCCGTGCCCTGCACGGACGAATTCTCGCGCCCCTGGAAGCTAGAGCGCGCCGACTGGAAGCGCGCCATCGTGGTCAGCCCGTCGCCGAGGCGACCCGCCGCGCCGACGGTGATCAGTTGGGCGAGGCCGCCCGTCTGGTTGCGCAACTCGTAGCGCGCCGCCGTGCGTAAATCTTTCGAGGGCAGGTAGGAGAAACCGAACGAACCGCCCGTGAAGCTTCGCCCTGCGCCCGCGAGGTGGAAACCGTGCTCGAAGCCGAGGTCGAGCGACAACTGTTTCGAGATGGGCAGGCGATTCTGCAAACCGAAGACGGCGAAACTGTCCGTGCCGTTGATGCCGTTCTCAAGCTGGTAGCGGCTGGAGACGTTCGTGTAGCGGCCGAGCTTCGTCTCGATGCCGATTGAAGTTTCGCGGCGCGAGCCCGTCGAGGCGAAGCCGGTCGCGGAGGTGTCGCTGATGGGGATGATGGGCGCGGAGGCGAGCCGCTGCGTGAAGAAGATGTTCGCCCGCTCGCTCCACTTGTAGCGCGCGGCGATGGTCGTCTGGCTGGGGAACGTCGGGTCGGCCTCGCCCAAATTCTGTTCGCGTTTGACGGAGAGTTCGAGCTTGTCCGTCGGGCGATACTGCGCGCCGACGGTGACGAGGTTCGAGCCGATCTGCCGGTCGTTCAGCGAATCGTTGAGGCGTCGGTAGTCGTAGCCGAAGAAGGCGTGGAGGCGGTCGCTGAAAGTTTCCGTCCAGAGCAGCGAGAAGGTGTTGCGCGAGTTATCGACGTTCGCGGTGTGGTTGCGCTCATTGAGGAAGCCGAGGCGCAGGACGCGCGAAGCAGTGGGTTTGAGATCGAGCGTCGCGCCCGTGCGCTGCGACCCCGGAGCGACGGTCGCGCCGAAGGGGTTGAAGAAGCCTTCGTCGGCGCGCGCGTACTCGGCGCGGAGCACGCCCTCGTAAACCTTGAGCGGCTGCACGAGTTCGAGGCGATAGGCGTTGCCGCCCGCGTGTCTGGTCGAGGCGTCGAAGATGTTGCCGCCCGTCGCCAGATCGCCGCGGCTCATGGCCCACTCGAATTTGAGCGAGCCGCGATTAGGCAACGTCTGCTCGCCGTCGATGCCGCCGAGCACGTAAGAGCCGAATTCGCTCTGCTTTTGTCCGACGAACGAGAGACCCATGCGCAGGCCGAGGCGGTTGAAACGCTTCGCGGCGCGACCCGTGTAGACGCCGGACGACATCCCCGCGGCGCGGTGCTCGTAAGTGACGACGAGTTGGACGAGGTTGAGATCGTAGTCGAAGGCGGAGATGGGGCGCATGAAGAACAGTTGCCCGGTGAGCGGATCGAGGTTGTAGTCGAGCGAGCGCAGGAGCGTCTCGCGCGAGATGATCCGTTCGGGGTTGCGGCGGTCGCGCACTTCGAGAGTGACGGTTTCCGAACCGGGCAGCACGTCCGGGTAAGAGAGATTGATGAGACCGATGCGACCGGCCGGGAACACGTCGCGCGCAAACGAGGTGTCGGGGCGCGCGCCCGTGACGGCGATGAAATCCCCGTTCGAGTTTTCGAGGTGAACTTTAACGCCCGTCAGCTTGCGCGAGTAACCGGCGAGTTGCGTGTCGGATAGTCCTGCCTCGAAGTCGCCGAACATGGCGTAGGAGCGATTGCGATCAAAGCGCGCGTAGAGTTTCGAGTTCGATTCGACATCGTTGAAGCGCGTCGAGGAATCGCCGAAGATCGGGTAGGCGCGCTCCAGCGGGTCGGCCTGAAAGAGTCGGTCGCGCCCCTGCGTGCGGTTGAGGGAGCGCTGGCTGTCGTAGGCGAGCGTCAGGAGATTCTTGCCGAAGACCGAACCGCGATAGAAAAACTCGATGTGGCTGCGCACGCGCGCGTCGTCGCCGCGCAGCGTGTTCTCGGGGGCGGCGCGGCCGATTGACGCTTCGGCGAGGCCGACGAGGATCGTGGGGCGGAGTTCGGCGGTGAAACGCAGGCGACGCTCGGCGGTGATGTCGCCCGACTGCGCCTGAATTTGTGCGACGCCCGCCGCGTTGTCCGAGACGAGACGCACCGTGGCTTCGCCGCCTCTCAGGCTCAAGACCACTTCCCTCAACGTCGCGTTGGAGTTCTCGCCCGCGGCGATCTCTTCCGACAGTTCCAGAGACTTGTCGCGCGATTTATCACGCGCGTCGTTCGCCGCCGGTGCGTCGCCCGCGGCGGGGCGCAGGAAGTGGCCGCTCGTGGTGACGACGGCGACCTGACCGTCGGCCGCAGGATTGTTCCACTGGTCGAAGGCGCGCACGCGAAGCGCCGCCGAATCGCGCCCGCCCGCTTGCAGTTCGTCGCGCTCCGGGATGATCTCCAGACGGCGCGCAGGGCCGCGCCCCATCACGTTCAGTTCGACGGCGCGACCCGTCTTGCCTTCGGGGCTGACGGCGAAGGCGCGCACGCGGTTCTGACCGGGGCGCACGTTCAAGCCGACGAACGTGAAGGTCGCGACCTTGTTCTTGTGATCGACGCGGCTGATCCCGATGTTCTTCTCGCCGACGTGCTGGCCGTTGACTTCCAGCGTCGCCGTCCAATCTTCCGCTACGCGTACCTCGACCTGCATCGCCGCCGACATGACGACTTCGCCCTCGGACGGGTTGACGACGAGCACGTCGCCCGGCGCGACGGCCGCTACCATTTCGTTCGCTTCCACCTCATACGTGCCCGCCGAAAGATTGCCCGTCTCTTTCGCGTCGGAGATTTTTTCGATGCGCGGTGCGCGCGCGCCCGCCGCCGTTGCGGCCGGGGCGGACAAGTGCGCGTCCGGCGTCGTCGCGGGCGCGAGGGCATTCGCTCGCGGCGCGTTCGTTTCGCGCGCGGTTGTCGTCGCGGGGGCGGGATTTATCGCCGCGAGTTGCGGCGCGCGAAGCGGCGCGGGCTTGCCGTCCTTGTGCTCGATACCGTCGGCTGTTTGGTCGTCGCTCGCGCCGTTCGTGCTGCGGAGCGCGAAGTTTTGGCGCAGGAGCGTGCCGCCGCCGAGCGGGGTGCGCAGCAGTCGCGCCCAACTGCGACCGGAACGGCGGCCTTCGTCCGTGAGCGCGTAGCCGCGCGGGAGCGTCACCGGGTCGATGGCGATGACGACCGCGCCGTCTTCGACCGAGGGCAGGCTATACATGCCTTCCGCATCGGTGACGACCGACTGGCCGTTGTCTATGTAGAGCCGCGCGCCTTCGACGGCGCGCTCGCCCGCGTCAAACTCGTCGTTGCCGTTTTTGTCCTCGAAGACGCGCCCGATGATAATCTGCCGCGTGGAGAAGACGCCGCGCCCGACGCGCACGGTGGCGCGCGACGCGTTGGTCGAGACGCGTTCGCCGGAAGCGTAGACGCCGGAGGCCGCGGCCGAGTTCGTCTGGTCGCCTTCGCGCGCGTTGACGCCGATGCGCGTGCGGTAGACGAGCGAGGCGCGCGCGCCCGCCGCGAGCGTGCCGAGATTGAACGTGAGTTCGTTGCCGTTGATCTGCGGCTCCACGGCACGCGGGGCGTCGGGCGAGACGGTGAGTTGCGCCGTGCCCGGCGCGTAGTGGAACGATTGCGGCAGCAGGTCGCGCACCGTCACGTCGCGCAGAGCGGCCTGCGTCGTGTTGCGCACTTCGACGCGGTAGGAAACGATGTCGCCGATCTCTGCGTGCTGCTGGTCGGCGACCTTGTTGATCTCAAGCGTCTGCAACTCGAAGAGCGGGATGTTGAGCGCGACGCTCGCGAGACCCGCGAGGCGCACGTCCGACTCGGTGAGCGTGAAACTGGCGGCCTCGGCGATGGGCTGCTCGTCGAGCGCGCGCACGGTGGCGTCGTAGAGACCGGCGACGCCTGACGGGCGCACGGCGAACTCCAACATGCGCGAGCGGTAGCCGGGCGCGGTGACGTTGACGTAGTAGGTGGCGGGCACGGCGAGTTGCGCCGGGGTGAGCGCGAAACTGAAGAGACCGCCCTGCGCCGTGGTGTAAGGGTTGTCGTTCGGGACGTTCGGCGTGTAGCCGACGCCGGTGGCGGTCGGGAGCGGCGTGCGCGTGGCCGGGTCGGTGACGAGCGCGACGCGCGCCCCGCCGATAGTGACCGCGCCGCCGCTGCGACCGGCGTAGATCGTGCCGAAGGGATTGACGACGGCCGTGGCGGCGGAGCTGTTCACGCTGCCGAAATTTTCGCCGCTGAGCGTGGCCGTGTTGACCGCGCCCGTGCCCGGCGCGATGTCGCCCGTGACCTGCGCGCGGAAACTGATCGTCACCACTTCGTCGGGCTGCACCTCGGCGATGCGCACTTCAAAACGCCGGGGGCTGGTTGACTGGCCTTCGTCCGTATCGGCCGCGTCGGTGAGCGCGCGCCCGCCGAGGCGGAGCGAACCTGCGACGTACTGGAGACCGGCCGGAAGCTCGTCCGCGACGAGGACGCGGCGGGCGACGACCGAGCCGCTGTTGCGGAAACTGATCGTGTAGTCGAGCGTCTGGCCGGGCGCGGCGGTCACGCGCTCCTGCCTGTTGACGAGTTTAGCAGGGGGGAGCGCGGAATCGCGCGGGTCGGTCAGGCGCGCGCGTTCGCCGACCATGTTGATGATCGTGCCCGTATCTTCGACCGTGCCGTTCACCGTGCTGGAAACATTCGAGCGGGCGTCGAGGCGGATCACCACCTGCGTCTGCGGCGCGCTCGCGTTCACGTCAACGACGGCGAGGACGCCGACGCAGGCGCGAGGCGCGAGGCGCGGCGACATGCTGGAGTTGAGAGTCGCGGGCGCGTCGGCGTCCGTCAACGTGCCGCTCGCGTCGGTGTCGAAATAGAGCGCGGAGAGCGTGGCGGGGGCGGTGACTTCGGCGCGCGTGATGGTGTAGAAGTCGGGCGTGTTGCCGAGGTTGCAGACGCGGAAGAGGCGCGTGATGCGCTCTTCAGGTGCGACGGCGGCGGAGGGCGCGGTTTCGTCCGGGGTGACGACGACGGCCGAGACCGGGCGGACGGTGACGGTGATGGTGGGCGAGACGGTGGAGAACTCGTTGCCGTCTTCGTCGGCATAGATCGCTTCGGCGCGATTGGAAATAACCGAATCCGCCGTGGCTTGTTGCAACTGTGCCATCCCGGCGTGCGGCGCGAATGCAATCGCGAGCACGAGGGCGGCAGCTACTACAAACTTGACGGCGGATTTGGTTAACATTTGAGAGTTTGAGAATCGGTCGCGAGACTTTGAAGAAGTACGTGGTTGAGAAAAGTGGAAGCGGCGCGGATTGCCGGACTTGCGGGCGGGGCAATTCGCCCGCGAGTCCGCCGCGCCGCTTCCAAACAGGGGGCGCGTTGTGAGCGCAGCCTTAGTTGATCAGGCGGCGGAACTGGAACGTGCCCGTCTCGCCGGGTGCGAGGCTCGGCACGTTGCCCTTGAGGACGTTGGTCGTAGAGATGACGGGATTGCCCGCGCCATCCGTGACCGTGCCGCCCGCCGTGCTGATCGAGGGCATCGGCGTCGTGACCTGCGTGGTGTAGGTCGCCCAGTTGTTACCGCCCGCGCTGCCGTCTTCCGTGATGACGAGGTTGGTCGCCGTCAGAGCGGAACTGTTCGAACCGGCGTCCGGTGCGGTCATGATGTTCGTGTAAGTGATCTGGTACACGATGGTCGCGCCGGGGATGGTGGCCGAGGGGTTGCCGTCCGCGTCAACCACGCTGACCGTCTTGTCGAGCCGGACGAATCCCGTGTAGAGCCGGTCAATCGTCCGGTTCGTGCTGGCGGGCGTGTTGGCGGAAGCGGCCTGAATGATGCTGTCAAAGCCCGTCAAGATTTGCCGCCCCGCCGGGGCGCTGACGCGCACGTAAACGTTCACGTCGGTGTTGCGAGCGAGCGGCGCGAGGGCGAACGACCCCCCGCCGGAGATGGTGGTGAAAGGCCCGGCCGCGTTGGTGCTGACGCCGACGGTAAAGCCCGCGGGCACGGACGGCGCGGTGAGCGTGAACGTGTCTGTGGAGTTGCCGGTGTTGCGGACGGTGTTGGTGAAGACGATGAAGCCGGAGGCGTTCGTCGAGCAGCCCGGAACAACCGGCCCCGCGCAGGGCGGAATTCCGGCGATGCCCGTCGTCACGCTGCGGTTCGTGAAGTCGGTATTGTTGCTGTTGCCGGGGCCGGTGGCGGCGGGTTGACCGGCCGGCCCGATGAGAACGCTGCCGACTTGCTGGAGCAGCGTCGGTTGGCGGACGCCTTTCCCGGTGTCCACAGGGTCGAGGCCGAAACGCGGCTCGTCGAAGTTGGCGTTGCGGTCGCCGCGGTTGGTCACTTCCGCGCCCGGCGAATCCGACTGGTCGTTCAAAACCGTGCCGATGGTGTTGCTGGCGAACGCGTCGACGACGGCATAGATGGGCGTCGTCGCGTCGGCCGTGGTGATGGTGACGATGAGCGCGAAGCTCGCGCTGCACGTGGAGGCGGCGAGCGACGCGCCCGCGTTGAAGGCGACGCGCGTCACGGTGGAGAGCGAGCCGGGCGCGGTGTTAGTCCAGACGGCGGCTTCCGGCGCGGTCGAGAGCGCGCTCGTGGTGTAGAGCGTGCCGGCGGGGAACGTGTTGCTGGCCGAGAGCACGGTGTCCACGGGGACGGGCATCACGACGTAGACGCCGGTAAACGCGCCGAGGGTCATGGAACTGGCCGGGCGGTTGCCGTCGTTGCAAACCTGCATGCTGTAATTGATGTTGCCGCCGAGCGCGACCGGGCCTGCGGGAACGGTCAGGACGGCGCGCAGTTGCGCGTCGTTCTGCACGGTCACGCGAATGTCGCCGCGCGCCTCGCGCACGCCGTTGACGGACGTGGTCGAGACGGTGCGGACTTCGCGCGCCGAAGGGGTGGCCGGGTTGTCGGGGGCTTGGTTGTCGTAGCCTTGCGCCGCGCCGGTGGCCGCGTCGCCGAGGAAGACCTGCACGGTGTCGCCGGCGGAGGCCGCCGCGTTGATGGTCACGCGCACGACGACCGTGGCCGAAGCGTTCTGCGCGAGCGCGTGGAGCACGTCCGCGCCGTTCGTGAAGACATTGACGTCGCCGGCGGTGATCGTGTTGCTGGCGTCCATGTCGATGACGGCGGCGGTGATCACGCCGGGGCCGGTCAGGTTCAAACTCTGGCCGCTCGCAAGGAAGCGCACCTGATCGGCGAAGTTGCCCGTGTTGGTCACGGTGAAGAGGAAGAAGGCGTTCGTGTCGCCGGGGACGACGGCCGGGTTGACCGCGTTGTCGGGCAGGATGCGCAGACCCGAAACGTTCGCGACCGTGACGGTCACGGTGTTCGAGACCGTGCTGTAGTTGTTGGCCGCGCTGTCCGTGTAGACCGCGCTCGCCTGGTTGGAGATGATGGTGTTGCCGCTGGTTTGCGCGTGTGCGGGCGTGAGAAATGCGCAAAGGATCGCCAAGAGGGCGAAGAGCGCGCGCGGCAGTGAACGGCGCGTGGCCGGGGGGTGGGTGTGACTTATCTTCATATCAATCCTCAAATGTTTTTATTGTGAGAGGTTCGCCGGCAACAAAAGACCGACAAAGAAGTGCGAAGGAGTTCGGAAGAGAAACGCGAATGCCTCTCGCCGAAAACGGTGAGATGCTTATTTGACGCGCACCTTGTAGGAAGCCGAGAGCGTCGAACCGGCTGCGAGCGGGTCGCTCCACTCGTAGCGCACCTGCGTGTACATCGAGGCGGGCGCGGGCATGCGCTTCGTCGTGCCGTCCGCTTGCTTCTCTTCAATCGTGGGCTGCGCGGCGAAGTTCTTGCCGCCGTCGATGCTGTAGCTCACGCTCGCGCCGTACTCGGCGACCGCGCTCCCGGCGACGAAAGACGTGCCCTGCGGAATCTGCCCGATGGTCTTGTACTGGCGCGCGGGCGCGCTGCCTTCGTTCGCGCTCGTGATCGTCCAGTCGAGAATCTCGCCGGGGTGAACCGCGCTCACCTTATCGAGCGCGAGGCTCTCGTCGTTGCGCTTGAGCGAACCGGCGAGTTTGACTTTCACTTCCGGCTGCCCGGCGGACTTACGCGCCGAGGTGATCTGTCTTTGCGCGAACGCCGCTGCCGTCCCGACGAGCAACAGGCAGAGCGCGGCAACGACGGGCGCGTTCATTTTTTTCTTCCATGTCTTCATGAGGTATCTCCTTCAGTTGGTCTAAAAATTTTTCAAATGAGGTTGATGGTTGAGCGCGGATTCTGCTTGCTAGAGGGCATCCTGCCTGGCAGGGCGTATCCGGCGGCGGGTTGTAGTTTCGTTGAGCGCACACGCGACGGCATACATAAAATCCTCGACGGCGAGCGAGCGCGGCAGGACGGCGGCAAACTGGGCGCGCGAAGATGATGCACGCATGATTTCGGAGGGACGTTCGTGCAGGGCGATGAGCGGCACGCGGGGGGCGATCTCGCAGAGGGCTTCGACCGCGCCCGCGCGGCTGAACCCGGCCATGTCGAGCCCGAAGGCGATGAGATCGAAGCGACCGGCCGCCGCGTCCCTCAACACATCCATCGTGTGGCGACACGTCTCGGCCTCGTGCCCGACGGCGCGCAGCGCGACCACCAGCCCCTCGGCCAATGCGCGGTCATCATCGCAAATCATTACCTTCGCCATCCTCGCAACTCCCGCTCCGCACTGACTTGACTCTCGACCAGACACAAAAACGCGCCTGTTCCGACTAACCCAAGTCAATTCACATGCCGCGCCCGGCAGGGACGTGTGCGTGACGGCTAACTGATGAAATGTCGGGAGTTACCTGAAGGCCGGAAGGGAAGCCGCGACGCGGCGGCGGCAACGCATGACAAAGGCGACTGACGTTTTGTCAGCCGCCGGACAAAATGGCAGGAAGCTTAAAAGCCTTGAATCGTCAATCGTCAATCGTGAATAGAGAAAATCCGTCTTCATCCATTGACGATTGACGATTGACGATTCAAGGCTTTTCACGATTCACGAACCCACGGCTTTACTGCCTTCTTCATATTCGCGCAGCTTGCGATAGAGGGTGCGGGCGGAGATGCCGAGAATGATGGCGGCGCGTTCGCGGTTGCCGCCGGTCTCTTCGAGGACGCGGAGGATGTGTTGGCGTTCGAGTTCTTCGAGCGTGCGGGTAGGCGCGCCCGCCTCTTCGTCGCGCGCCGCGTGCGGTGCAGGCGCGGCGGCCGGTTCCTTGCCGATCAGTTGTGAGAACTGCGCGGCTTCGATCTCGTCCGTTTCTGAGAGGGCGGCGGCGCGCTCGATGGTGTTGCGCAGTTCGCGCACGTTGCCCGGCCAGTCGAAGGATTCGAGCAGGCGGCGCGCCGCTTGCGAGAGCGTCAGCGCGGGTCTCTGAAAACGCTCGCGGTAGAGCGCGAGGAAATGCTCTATGAGGGTGGGGATGTCTTCGCGCCGGTCGCGCAGGGGCGGGACGTGGAGCGAGATGACGTTGAGGCGATAAAAGAGGTCGATGCGGAAGCGTCCCTGCTGCACGTCTTCGGCGAGGCGACGGTTGGTGGCGGCGATGATGCGCACGTCGGAGGCGCGGTCGCGCGTCGAGCCGACGCGGCGGAAGCGTCCCTGTTCGAGAAAGTGCAGGAGCTTGACCTGCATGGGCGCGGGCAGATCGCCGATCTCGTCGAGAAAGAGCGTCGAGCCGTCGGCCGCTTCGATGAGGCCGCGCTTCATCGCGGTCGCGCCCGTGAACGCGCCTTTTTCGTGGCCGAAGAACTCCGACTCGAAGAGGGCTTCGGGCAGCGCGCCGCAGTTGATCGTGATGAGCGGCGAATCGGCGCGCGCGCTGCGCGAATGGATGAAACGCGCGAGCACGTCTTTGCCCGTGCCCGACTCGCCCGTGAGGATGACGGTCGAATCGAGCCGCGCCGCCGACTCTGCGATGGAGACGAGACCGCGCATCGCCTCGCTCGCGTGGACGAGCGTGTGCGCGCTCTCTTCCGCCGTTGGCGCGCCCCGGCTGGCCGCCGCGCGCAGTCCGGCGTTCTGACGGACGAGCCGCCGCTTCTCGTCGGCCTTACGGATGACGGCCTCCATCTCATCGAGCGTGGCGGGCTTGGTCAGGTAGTCGTACGCGCCGAGCCGCATCGCCTCGATCCCGGAGCCGAGCGAAGTGTCGGCCGTGAGCATGATCACTTCGGGCGGATCGTCGAGCCGCCTGATCTCGCGCAGCGCGTCGAGGCCGGTCATGCCGTTCATGCGCATGTCGAGCAGCACGACATCGTAGTCCGTCGCCTGCAACGCCTCGACGGCCTCCTCGCCCGACACGGCCGTCGCCATCTCGAACCCCGAACGCGACAACTGCTCCGCCACGAGCCTGCGCAACAGAGGATCATCATCAACTAAGAGGACGCTGATCTTTCTAATCATAGTTTTGGGAAACGACGAAGCGGGAACGATGAACGATGAATGAAAGCAACTGCTGTGGCTTCATCGTTCCGCGTTCCTACTTCATCGTTTCTTCTTCATCCTTCGTCTCTCTGCTCCGGCGCGCGACGCGGCAGCCAGAGGCGGAAGCGGCTGCCCGCGCCGAGTTTGGATTCGACGGTGAGCGCGCCGCCGAGGGCTTCGGCCAGCGTGGCCGAGATGGCGAGACCGAGCCCCGAACCTTTGCCCGCCTCTTTCGTGGTGTAGAACGGGTCGAAGATGCGCACGAGCGTTTCGGCCGGGATGCCCGCGCCCGTATCGGCCACTTCGATGCGGGCTCGTTCGCCTTCGAGCGCGGTCGAGACGCTGATCGAGCCGCCGCGCTCCACGGCGTCGAGCGCGTTCGTCAACAGGTTGTCGAGAATCTGCCGCACCAGCACTTCGTCCGTCGCCACTTCGCCGATCTGCGGGTCGAGTTCCGTCCTGACCGGCGTGCCCTGCGCCTCTTCGCGTTGCGAGAGCAGGAGCACGCCGCGTTCGACGAGCGCGTTGATGTCGCACGGCTCGCGGCGCGCGCGACGCTGGCGCGAGAGATCGAGCAAGCCCCGCGTGATCGCCTTGCAGCGCAACGCCTGACGCACGATCTCTTCGAGGTAAAAATTCCATGAGCGTTCGGCGGCGATGGCGTCGAGGTCGGGCGCGGAGCGAATGTCGCGCAGCGTCGCCTCGGCGCAGGTGGTGATGGCGGCGAGCGGGTTATTGATCTCGTGCGCGACTCCGGCGGCGAGTTGGCCGACGGTGGCGAGGCGGCGCGAGCGCGAGAGTTGTTCCTGCATCTCCGAAATCTGCGTCACGTCGCTCCAGGTGATGACGCTCGAACCGCGCCCGCCTTCCGTCCCGTCAAGCGGCGCGACCGCGACGAGGTAGCGGCGCGAGTCTTCGGCCTGAATCTCGAAAGACGAGGCCGCGCCCTGCGTGCGCGTGTTCATGTGAAAGGCGGCGGCGCGCTCGCCGAAGAGTCGCGCGAACGCCTCGGCGCAGGCGAGGCCGATGGCCTCGGCGGGTTGCTCGAAGCCCATCATCTCGGCGGCCATCGCGTTGCAGCGCGTGAGCCGCATCAAGCCGTCGTGGACGATGATGCCGTCGGGCATCGCGTCGAACGTCTGTTCCCAGATTTTTTTCCCCGCGGTGACGGTCTCCAACAGGCGCGTGTTGTCGAGCGCGAGCGCGGCCATCTCCGCGAGGCTTTCGAGCAGTTCCTTCTCGTCGGGCGTGAGGCGGTGCGAGGTGCGATAGCCGATGCCGAGCAGCCCCAGTGTTTCGCCGCGCGCGCGCAGCCGCACGAGCGCGAGGTCACGCAAGCCCTCCGCGCTGTGCAGCGGAAACTCGCTCGCCGGAAGCTCGCCGCCCACGTTGCGCACTTCGATGACCGTCATGTCTGCGGCGGAAGCGGCCTGCTCGGCGAACATGCCGCGCAACGGGTTGACGATCTCTTTGTGCGCCTCGCCGAGCGAGTTGAAGCCGCTCGTCGCCTTCCACGTCACCGTGCCTTCGGCGACGGCGAGCGTGGCGACGCTGGCCGTGTCCGAGCGCATGACGCGCCGCACCATCTCGACGACGCCGCGCAACGTCGCCGCGCTTTCGCCGTGCGCGCCCGCGCCGGGGTCTTCGCGCGCCGCTACAGGCGACGGCGACCGTGCGTTCGTCCCGGCTTGCGCATTCGTCGGCTCTGTCCGGTCATTCGACGGATCGATCATGTGAATTCAGTTGGGCGGTCGGGGGCGGCCTCAGTTTAGCGGACGTGGAAAACTCTTTCGCGGCTCGGATGCCTGCCATCTTCTACGCGCGCCGCCCGTCCGTCAAGAGGAAAATGGCCTCAAGCAAATTACCCGCCCGCCCCCGCCGCGATTTTCTTTCAGGTGACGTGCGCACGCGGCGTCGCTCCCGGCTCGATCATCGACTTCACGGCTTTTATCGCGCGGCCGAAGCGCGGCACACGCGTTGCCATGTGAGGCACGACGGTCAGGGATCATTTCACAAGTCAACGGAGAAGAAGTTTCATGCAAAAAATATCAAACGCACTGTGCCTCGCCGCGCTCTCGTTCGTCGTGCTGGCCGCCTGCGCCGGGGGGGGGCGCGCGCAAGAATCGCGCGACGCGTCGCGCGATTACTCGGACTCGGACGCGCGCCGCGCCTCGCGCACGCGCACCACTACGAATAGAGATAAAGGCGCGCTCGGCGACACGCCCGCCGACATCTTGCGCGCCGCGCGCACCATCTACATCAGCCCCAACCGGCACATCAACGCCGACTATCTCGAATACAAACTCGACAAGCTGCCGGAGTTCGGTCAGTGGCAACTCTCAATCGTGAAGAAGATGGAGCGCGCTGATCTCGTGTTGGAGATCAAGAAGACCGCGCTCAACTATATCTTCAGCATCGTCGAACCCGAATCCAGCATCGTCGTCGCCACGGGCAAGGTCGTCGCCATCAACGGCCGCGTCGCCGCCGAAGACATCTCTCACCAGATCGTCAAACGCATGCGCGCTATCCGCGCCCTGCCCGCAAGCAACTGACGCGAGGCGGCGTCGCCGAGCCTCGGACGGCAAACGACGGCGACGCGCACGCGAACTAATCATTCAAATTTTTTTGGAGAACTCATGCGAAGGAAAAATCTTATCGCGCTCGTCGCGCTGTCTCTGTTCGTCAACGCCGCGCACGCGCAGTCGGTGCTGGACGATCACAAGTTCGAGATCGGCGGTCAATACACGGCCATCGGTCTGGATGATTTCGATGTCGTGAACGGCGTGGGCGGTCGCTTCGGCTACAATTTCAACGAGCACTTCGCGCTCGACGCCGAGGCCAACTTCTTCCCCGAAACGAAATTGGGCAACAACCAGTCCGGCCAGAAAGCGCAGGGCTTCGTCGGCGTCAAAGCGGGCGGGCGCACGAAGTACGTCGGGTTGTTTGCCAAGGCTCGCCCCGGCGTGATGTTCATCGGCGAGATCACTTCGGGCTTCGATTGCAGCCGCACGGCTTTCGGCTCGACGTGTCGTCCGGATCACAACAACTTCGCGCTCGACGCGGGCGCGGTCGCCGAGTTCTACCCCACGCGCCGCTCCATCATCCGGCTCGACGTGGGCGACACGATGGTTCACATCCGGCGCGCGATGCGCAACGTCTTCGCCGGTACGAGCCAAACTTCCGGCGGCTTCACGCACAACCTGCAAATCGGCATCGGCCTCGGCTACAGATTTTGACCGCCCGATTGAAGGGGAAAACCGCCGCCGCCCGCGCGATTCAGGAGATTGGAGATATTCAAAAATTCGGATAGCCACGCGCGCGTGGGCGCGCGACGCGAAGCAAAACGGCGCGGTTAAAGGCCCGCCGGGCGCACGCGCGGGCGTTGGCATCGCGCTTGCAAATTGAATTGTCTTGAAAAATCGTTGAAGCGGAGATGCGTGCGCCGGCTCACATCTTCGCGCCCGCGCCGGCTCTCCACGGCGCGCGAATTATCGACCTCAGGACGAGCTTAAAGGAGGACAACATGCGTCGAAAGATGCTTTTCACAATCGCGGTCACAATCTTTTTTCTCTCCCTTAACAACGGACGCGCTCACGCGCAGGCGGACGAGTCGCTCAAGGTCGAAGTCGGCGGGCAAGTCTCCGTCCTGAATGCATCGAACGGGCGCGCGAGCGTAACGACGACCGTGCAGTGCATCATCCCGCCCTGCCCGGTCGTGACACACACGTCGGAGGGGGCGAAGACCGAACCGGGCTTCGGCGGGCGCGTCGGTTATAACCTCACGCAGAACGTCGCGCTGGAAGCCGAGGGCAACTTCTTCCCGCGCGAGCGCGAGTTCGGGGGCGGGCGTAAAAGTCAGGCGCTCTTCGGCATCAAGGCGGGCAAGCGTTTCGAACAGGTCGGTCTGTTCGTCAAGGCGCGGCCGGGGCTGGTTCATTTCAGCGAGGGCGATCTGCGAGAGCCGCGCGATTTCGCCTGTATCACGATCTTTCCGCCGCCACGCGGTTGCTTTGAAGCGAAGGGACGGACGGACTTCGCTTTCGACGTGGGCGGCGTATTTGAATATTACCCGTCGCGGCGAACTCTCATTCGCTTCGACGCGGGCGACACGATCATTCGTATGGGCGAGCACAGAGTGCCCATCGTGATAAACTCCGATCCCGCCACAGGCGCGCCCGTGCGAGTGGGCGTCGTCACCGCGCCGTCCGAGACGACCCATAATTTTCAGGGCAGCATCGGCTTCGGCTTCAGGTTTTAAACGACGAACTTTCGCCCGACCGGCGGCGGACAAAAAAGAAGGCGACTACGCACCGCGCGTAGTCGCCTTCGACTTCTCTAACGTCTCGTCGTCGCCTAGCCCGCCTTCGGCGCGACGGCGCGCACCTCCGCGGAAACTCCGTCTTCATACTTCTTGAAGTTGCGGTTGAAACGCTCGGCGAGTTCGCGCGCCTTGCCGTCGTAGGCCGCGGGGTCTTTCCAAGTGTTGCGCGGCGTCAGGACTTCGGCCGGGACATCGGGGCAGGAGACGGGCACGCCGACGCCGAAGATCGGATCGGGCTGCGTCTCCACTTCCGAAAGCGCGCCCGAAAGGATGGCGCGAATCATGGCGCGCGTGTACTTGATCTTCATGCGCTGGCCCTCGCCGTAAGGGCCGCCCGACCAACCCGTGTTGACGAGCCAGCAGTTCGCTTTATGCTTCGTCAACTTCTGACCGAGAAGGTCTGCGTAAGTGCCGGGGTGCAAGACCATGAAGGGCGCGCCGAAGCAGGTGGAGAAAGTGGCTTCCGGTTCGGTGACGCCGCGCTCCGTGCCCGCGATCTTCGCCGTGTAGCCGGAGAGGAAGTGATACATCGCCTGTTCGGGCGTCAGGCGCGCGACGGGCGGGAGCACGCCGAAAGCGTCGGCCGTGAGCATGATGATGTTCTGCGGGTGCCCGGCGTAGCCTTCCGGCACGATGTTCGGGATGCTCGTGAGCGGGTAGGCGGCGCGCGTGTTCTCGGTCTTGGATGAATCGTCGAGGTCGAGCGCGCGCGTTTCCGCGTCGTAGACGACGTTTTCCAGAACCGTGCCGAACATGCGCGTGGTGCGGTAGATGTCCGGCTCGGCTTCGGGCGAGAGCTTGATGACTTTGGCGTAACAGCCGCCCTCGAAATTAAAGACGCCGTCGTCCGACCAGCCGTGTTCGTCGTCGCCGATGAGTTGGCGTTCGGGGTCGGCGGAGAGCGTGGTCTTGCCCGTGCCGGAGAGCCCGAAGAAGATCGCCACGTCGCCCGCGTCGCCCACGTTCGCCGAGCAGTGCATGCTCATGACACCGCGCTGCGGAAGCAGGTAATTGAGAATCGTGAAGACCGACTTCTTGGTCTCGCCCGCGTAAGACGTGCCGCCGATGAGGACGAGCCGCTCTGTGAAGTCCATCAGGATGAACGTCGCGGAGCGCGTGCCGTCGCGTTCGGGGTCGGCTTTGAAACTCGGAATGTTGACGATGGTGAATTCCGGCACGTGGTTGCCGACTTCGCGGCCGCCGTCGATGAACATGGTGCGCGCGAACAGGGAGTGCCACGCGAGTTCGGTGACGACGCGGATGGGCAGTTGGTAGCGCGGGTCAGCCCCGGCGAAAGTGTCCTGCACGAAGAGGTCGCGCCCGGCCGTGTGCGCCATCATGCGGTCGCGCAGGGCGTTGAACTTCTCGGTCGAGAATTCTTTGTTGACCTCGCCCCAGAAAACCTTGTCGCTGCTGTTCTCGTCGCGCACGATGGCCTTGTCTTTGGCCGCGCGTCCGGTGTGCTCGCCGGTGTCCACGATGAGCGCGCCGTGCGCGGAGAACAGCCCCTCGCCGCGACGCGCGATCTCTTCGTAGAGTTCCGGCGTCGAGAGATTCCAGTAGACGTTGGAGGCCTGCGTGATGCCGAGAGTGTCCAACCCCACGTCGTTACGCCTGCGGCCACGATCATGCGAGCCGGATTCTTTCGTCAGAACAGATGCTGCCATCTTTGATACTCCTTATCAATTGAACGCGGAAGTAGGAACGATGAACGATGAACTGAAGACAAAGGTTGCTTTCAGTTCATCGTTCATCGTTCCTACTTCCGCGTTCATTATTCATCGCTGGTGTTACGTCTGCGTCGTGCCAGCTCGCGCAGAGCGACGGAGAGATCGCGCGCGGAGCGTTCGATACGGTCGGCGTAGGCTTCGAGTTCGCCCGCGTCGTCCGGGTTGCGCGTGGCGACGCTGGCGAGCGCGGCCTCGATCTGCGTGTTGAGGCGGTCTGCGGCCGCCTCGGTTTCTTGCTCGGCGTTAGATAATGGCGGGGACGTGCGTTCAGGTTTGGTGCTCACAAAAAATGTCCTGCTTATCGATTGCGCGGCCGGCTCCGGGTTGCTGAAGTGAGAGGCGGCCAACAGTTCGAATGTGCGCGCGAATATTGTTCCCCTCGCGCGTTGTCAATCGGGAAGATTTATTTCGGTTAAGTTAATTTCATACAACATCGTCGCGTTTGAATCAAGTCGGACGCGCCCGCCCCATCTCCGCACGCGAGCGCGCGACGGGAGCTTAGTAACTCTCGCGCCGCGACTTGCGCCCCGCGCGCGGCGTTTGCTACAAGCTGAAAATCTTATGTGGACGAAACCGGACAGGGAAGTCTTCACGCCGCGCGAGCGGAAGATCATCGAGACGCACCGCACGCCCGAACAGGTGCAAACGTATCTCTCCGGGCTGCGGTACAACCGCGAGACCGGCGGCGGGACGTTGCGCTCGTTCCGCACGTCGCTCCGGCGCGGGGAAGTTCATTGCCTCGAAGCCGCACTCGTCGCCGCCGCCATACTGGAGCAGCACGACCACCCGCCGCTCTTGCTCAGCCTCGAATCGCAGGACAAACTCGATCACGTCGTCTTCCCGTTCCGCCGCGACAAGCTGTGGGGCGCAGTGGCGCGCTCGCGCGACACGGGGCTGCACGGCCGCCGCCCCGTCTTCCACAACCTGCGCGGGCTGGCGTGGAGTTATTTCGATCCTTACGTCGACTACACCGCGCGCCTCACCGGCTACGGCGTCTGCCATCTCTCCGAGTTGGGCAACTACGACTGGCGTTTTTCCGAGAGGAACGTCTGGAAGGTCGAACGCCACCTGCAAGAGTTGCCGCACCGCGAACTCAAATCTTCCGAGCGCAGATACCGGCGGCTCGTCGCGCGCTTCGACGCTTTTCGTCGGACGCACCCCACGGGCGCGCCGACCTATTTCGAAAACCGGGATGTGTGGATGATGTGAAGGCAAAGGGGAAAGGGAAAGGGGTAAAGGGAAAAGGTAAACGGCAAAGAACGCGCCGATGTCCCCGCGCGGCTTGCTTCTCCTTTCCCCTTTACCCCTTCCCCTTTTTCCCTTTGCTTATTGGACGGTGGCGGGCAGAAGCGAGCCGCGCCGGTCGGTGGCGACGGCCGAACCGTCTTCGCTGATGATGCCGATCATGCCGTGGAAGTGGATGTCCGTGCCGGAGAGCACGAGCAGCACGTCGCCGGCCTTCACGTCGGGGTTCTTCAATGCGAAGCGCACCACGGTGGCGCGGCCGTTCGTCTGTTCGAGCGTCTCAAAAGTGAATTCGTCGCTGTCAACGACGAGCGTCTGCGAGTTGTTCGTATAATTGGCGGGTTCGGCCATAGTGAAAAATTTTCCTCTGCGATATTCGTCTTACATTCGCCCTACGCTTTTAGCGTGAGAGTCTAAATCAATAATTGCTTGGTTGAAAAGGTCTGCCGTAAAGTTGCTGGTAGACCCATCCGAGCACGCGCACCTCGGCCGTGCAGAGGGCTTCGAGCCAGCAGCACGTGAGGAAGATTGCGCGCCCGCGCTCGGTGGGAATCTTCGCCGCCTCGCTAACGGTCGAAGCCTCGCCGCCCGTGTCGAGCCGGTAAGCGTGCGAAACTTCTTCGTTCGTTTTCGTGGCGTCGTCGAGCGCGTTCAGGAGTTGGCTGATCCAGCCGTGCAGCGCGACCTCGCCTTCGTTCTCGACGATGGCCTGCATGATGCCGACGGCGAGCCGTTCCTCCGCGTTCGTAAACTCGTAAACTTCTTCGCCCGCGCGGCGGCTCTCCGCCTGCTTCCATTGAAAGACTTCTTCAACCTTCGGGTGGCGGATCATGTTGACGCGCGGGTCGTTGTTGAGAAACCACTCGATGAGGTCTGCGAGCGAACCGGGTTCGATGCGGCCGTGTTCATCGCGCGCGAGCGGCGGGGGTTGTCCCGCTGTCGTCGCGCCGTCGCCGTCGCCGCCGGCTTGCTGCGCGCCGTTGGATTTTGAAGTGCTCATAAAATTACTGCGAGACCGCCTGTGATCCTTCGGCCGCTTCGGCCGCTTCCTCTTCCCTTAGACGGCGCAGGTATTTCCCGAACACGCCGTTCCACGAAGGGATGACGATTGAGACCGCGCCCTCGCCCTGCGCCTGACAGGCGAGGCGGATGATGGGTTGCGGGTCGTCCGTGTCGATGTAGCCGAAGAGTTGCATGGCCTTGCGCTCGCGCGGGCTGACGGCGGTCAACTTCTCCGCGCCGCCGAGCACGCCCACCCAACACGTGCCGCACGAGGCCGAGCGACACTGGACGGGGATCGGCCCTTCGTCCACGGTGCAGCGCGGATCGACCTGCGACCAGTCGCGCTTGTCTGTCGCCGCCGCCGAGGCGACCTCCTGATGATGGATCATCTGGAAGCGCGCCGTCGGGTCGTCTTCGTTCCACACTACCGTCCAACGCTTGTCGGTCGTGCGCAGGAATCCGAGCAAGCCCTGACTGTCGTCGCGCGCGCGCTCCTGCAAAACTTTCGCGGGCGACTGCCGTGCGCGCTTGCCGTCGAGCTGGACTTCGCCCGGCGACGCCGCAAACGCCGCGAGCCCCACACGCCGCAAGGTCATCAACGCAACCGCCGTGATGCCCGAAAGGAGCGACTCCTCAACTTTATTTTGCGCCGCCACCTCGCGCGCCACTGTTTGGATTTGCCCGGCGAGCGTCGCCTCCTCCTGCGTCGTCCCTTCTTTGAATTGCCCGGCGCGCGCGACGACGGCGCGTTTAACTTCCGGCCAGTAGCGATGGCCGTAGAGGAAGTCGTGCGACGAATCAATTTGATCTTCGAGGCGATACCTGCCCTGCATCAATAACCGCCCGGCCAACTTCTCCGGCTCGTCCGCCTGCTCGAAGGCGCGCGCGAGCGCGAGAGGGAAGAAGGCGAACCAGATGGAAGTCGCATTGCGGTCAACTTCGTGTATGGCGGGGAGCAAACTTTCGAGCGCGGCCGCCCACGCCGCCTCGTCGTGCCGCCGCAAAAAAGTCTCAAAAACAGTCTCGCTATTTCTACTCATGGCTACCTCTGGATAAATTGCGTGTAAGTCAAAACTCAAAGTGTAGCCGCTCCGGCCGAAAGTCTCAAACACGTGGGCGGCGGGCTTGCGCTGCCCACCGCGTTTATCGCGCGCCCGGCAGGTTCATTTGCACACTGCATTTGCACACTGCTCACACAGGCGCGCGAAGCGAAGGAACCAATAAGGCGTGGGCGGGAGTTGACGCGTCAACTCCCGCTCACGCTTCGCTCGAACGACAAGCGCGCCCGTAGCGTGCGCGGCGTTCCGGCGCGTCTTCGCCTCCGCCGCCGCTTACGCGTCTGTCGCCGGGGACGTGTTGCCGCCTGCGCCACCCGCCGCACCACCCGACGCGCCGCCGGTCGCACCGCCTGACGCACCGCCTGACGCGCCACCTGACGCGCCGCCCGCGCCGCCGCTTGCGCCGCCGCCGGATTGCGCGGGTGGCGTGCCCTGCGGCTCGGAAGTTTTGCCGATGAGGTATGTGCTGTTGCTGATTCCCATCAGCGTGAGCAGCGTCGTGCTGAACTCCGGCATGGCGAGACGGCTCAGCACTTCGTGGATGAAGACGATGCCCAGCACGACCGTCCAGACGACCATCTGGAAGCGGTGAAAGTTGACGCCGTGCGCGTCCGAGAGGATGTCTATGCGGAACTTGTCGTGCTTCCAGCCGAGCGCGTCGGGAAACTTCGTTCTGATCTCTTCAATCTTGTCCGCGTACTGCTGCTGCTTGGCGTCGAAGGCGGCCTGCGCCCGTGGCCTATCGGCGGGCGACGCCCGGTTCAGCTTCGTCTCCAAGTCCGTCAACTCCTGTTCAAGCGCGTCCTTCTCTTGCAGCAGCGTCGTGAGGTCGCTGCTTACGGCAGTCTGCTCCGTGAGCGGGGTGTTGGTGCGGCTCTGGTCGATGACGGTCGAACCGATGGCCGTCGCGAAGCCGATGCCGAGCAGCACCAGCACCGACGGCGAGAGATCGCGTTGACCCGTCACCAGCCAGATGAAGATGAAGCCGATGACGACGAAGAAGAACCACCACGCCGCCTGCGAACGGCTCAGGCTGTAAGGCTTGCGCTGCTTCCACAGGACGGGCTTGCGGTCGCGGATAATGTCGCTCTCTTTCGCCAGCCGGTAGAAGATGAAGAGGCAGGCGAGCAATAAAATCGCCCAGAAGAGCAGGCGCAACTGGGCGACGCGCCGGAGGTGAAACTTATTCGCCTCTCTCACGTCGGTCTCGATGGGATACTCGTCTTCCAACCCGACGCTCATCGACACGTCGCGCGTCGGCACGAATAACTCCCGAACGTTGTTGAGGCCGAGCAGGTCTGCCCAGTGTTCCTTCGAGTCGGCGTAGTTGGCCGTTTCGGTTTCGGGCGGGCGTTGCAGGTGATAACGCAGCGTCCCGTTCTCGCCGTCTTTCAATTCCGGCGCGCCCGACTCCGGCTTCATGCCCTTCAGCGGGCGGCCTTCGATGAACAGGAGGATGTCCTTCTCGCGGCAGGTGGCGATGATTTTATTGCCGTCCTTGTCCAGACACTTCGCACGGTTCAGCAGGCTCTTGAGTCCCGCCACCTCAAGGATGACGATCTGATTCAGCCCCGCCGTCATGCTGTCTCGCTTCCATTCCTCGGCGTTATGGTCGCCCGCCGGTGGTGTCTCCTGCCCCAGCCTGTAAGCCCTGATAACTCTCTCCGCGCCGGCCGGGGCGGGCGTCGGAGCGGCGGCCGTGACGGGCGCGGGCGTCAGCGACGCGTTGGGGGAAGCGACCGGCGGCGCGTCGGGGGAAGCGTCGGTGGCCGGAGTCACGCGCGGCGTCGCCGTCGGCGTTACGGTCGTCGGCGTGGCGGCGGCGGCGGCGGCGGTCGGCGCGGTCGTCGGCGTGGCGGTCGGGGCGGGCGTCTGGGCGAACGCCTGAAGGCCGCAACCGAGCGCGGAGAGCAACGCGACGGTCAAAACTCCGGCGCGGTCGCAGAGGCGTTTGCGGGCGCGACGCCGCCTTGACGGGGGCAAGGCGGCGCGGTTGCAGTCGAACAGTATTTCGCGGACAACTTCGGTCGTCGGTAGGTGTCTCATGTTTGTCCTCGTTGATGGTGAGAAGCAGAGCCGGATAGTTGCGTCGGCCGCGACTGCGGGGGCACGGCCACCGGCTATGATTGATGAAGGCACGGACATAGAGCCGTCGCGGGCGAGTCGGGAGGCGATGCTCATTTTGCGAGACGCGCCGGCGTGCGGCCATGCCCTGAGAGACTCAAGAACGAGTTGCCGACCCCTCCTGCCCGGATGAATGTCGCGGGCGTTCTATATCACAGGTTGCGCGCGGTGAGACAAAAAATATCGCCGGTCGGCGTCATGCGAGCGGGGAATGAAAAATTCGGCAGGGGTGCAGGCGTCCGTCGAGAAGGGAAGTCTCCCCACGCCATCACCAAATACCGCGTGGTCTTTGTTTGATCAGTTTCGACGAGGGCGGGCGGAGATGACTACCGCGGGTTGATGCTTGAAGTGTGTCGTGAATCGCTCGTCGACCGATCAACTACTCGCGGGTCACGGGCGTGTTGAACGTGAGCCTGCGACGCATGCGCTGTTGCCAGCGGCTGCGTGGGGCTTCGACGTTGTCGAACTGTTCGAGCGTCTCCTTGAACGTCTCGCCGCCGAGTTGTCGCATCTTCAAATAGAGCAGCGCGGTCGTGATCGAGATCAGCGGCACGGTGACGATGTTGAAGAGCGGCGCGAAATGGCCTAACGCTTTGGAGCCGAAGTCGATGTGCACATCCCCACCCTTCATTTTGAAAGAGAGGAAGCCGACGATAGCTCCCATGATGAACGGCAGCGTTAGCTGGATGAGCAACAGCGCGATAACGGTGCGGCGCGAACGGCGCGAAAGCTCGTTGGCGCGTGTGAGCGCGGCGCGTTTCTCCAATCCCTCCATCAAGACGACCGGCGCGTAGAGGGCGTACCTGATCATCATGATGAGGCCCGGAATAAACAGCAGCGCGAAGCCGACCATCACCGTGAGGCTGACCCTGATGCTCGTCCGCAGAAACGGCCGCCAACGTCGCTTCAAGACGGCGAGGGCGTCTTGGATGGAGAGCGGGCGCATCGGCGCGACGTGCAGTTGCGTGACCATGAGCGCGGTCATGGCCGTGATGACGGAGGTGGACAGAAAACTGGCGACCACGTTGAGCAGTCCGAAGACGAGTGTCAGTGCGATGATCAGCAGCTTGGGCATGACTTTGGCGCGCTGCAAGGCGTCGAGGCCGAACATCACAAAGGTCATGGCGATGACCGGTAGGTGCGCCAGCAGCGAGATGCGCAGGAACTTCGGGAAGTGTTCGCTGTAGAGCGCGAAAGCGCGCCTGAGCAGCGACCCGATGCCTTCGGAACTGCCGCGCAGCGCGGACGCAAAACCGGCCGCGCTCGCGGGACGCTCCGAGGGATTCTTCTTGAGCGCGGCCATCACCTGTCGCGCCACTTTCTTCTTCACCTTCCGGTTCTTGTCCCTGATTGGCGGCGGCGGCATCTCCATGTGTTGCCGCATGACCGACACCACATCGCCCGCGAAAGGCGTCTCGCCCGTGAGCATTTGGTAGGCGATGACGCCGAGGCTGTAGATGTCGGAGCGCGCGTCGAGCCGCTGGCCGCGGCACTGTTCGGGCGACATGTAGAGCGGCGTGCCGAGTATCGCGCCGACGCGCGTGACGCCCGCCGCCGCGGCCGTCTGCAACTCGTTCGTCGCCACGCGCCCGGCGGTCGTCGGATCGAGCATGCGCGTCTTGTCGCTGTCGTAGTCGGCCTGCGTCGCGCGCGGCGTCCGTCCGGCGACCGTCGGGTCGTGCGGCGACTGCTGCTGCTGCTGCTGCTGCCCTGTGGAAGGCGGCGCGAAGAGCAACGTCCGCGATTGCTCCGCCTCGCTCTCGTTTGAAAGTTGCAATTGCGTCGCGGCCTCGGACGAGCCGCCCGGCGACAAGCTGCCTTGAGACGCACCCCCGTGCGACGAACCGCCGGTCGAACCCGCGCGCGCGACCGAAGATGCGGCGCGCGCGATTGACTCCTGCACGACATCGAGTTGCGACTGCGCTCCCGTCTGCGGCGACGCGGGCTGCCCCGTCACGGTCGAAGCGGGAAGTCCGTTCGGAGCGGTGGCGTAGTCGCCCGCCGCGTCCGCGAGTTTGGCGATGCCGAAATCGAGCACCTTGACGCGGTAGCCGCCGAAGCGATTCGGTTCGAGCCAGATGTTGTCCGGCTTGAGATCGCGATGCACGACGCCCTGCTGGTGCGCCTCGTCCACCGCCGAACACGTCTGCTCCAGAATGTCCACCACCCAGTCGAGCGGCAGACGCGACTCTTCGGCCAGCACGTCGCCGAGCGTGCAGCCGTCCAGATATTCCATCACGAGATAGGCCACGCGCTCCGCGCCAACTTGCGCGAAGCCGAAGTCAGTCACGTCCACCACGTTCGGGTGGCGCAGCCGACCGGCCGCGCGCGCCTCGCGTTTGAAACGCTCGACGAACTCGTCGTTACGCATGAACTCCGGCGTGATGAGTTTCAACGCCACCGGCCGCTCCGTGCCGAGGTGCGTCGCCAGATAGACCGCGCCCATCCCGCCCTGCCCTAGCAGACGCTCCAGTTGGTACTTCCCGTCCAGCACCCCGCCGATGAAACGCTCCAAACCAAACATGCGTGCCAAAGCATCCATGCGCCCACGCCCAAAGTCAAGCGCGACGCCCAAAGGCCGACCGAGTTACCAAGAGATTCAAACGCGCAACTGTTATTCGCTAGTATAAACCGAAAAGTTCACCTCATTTTACCGTGCGTCTTGAGTCATTTGAGAAATACTTGCGGGTCGGACGATGCACCACGCAAGTCTCACACCACGTAGCAAACGGTTGCCGTCGAATAAGGAGAGGCTGACGCCGGACGAGCCAATTTCCGCCACAATGCTCAGAATTTTCTCGCAGAGCCACGTAATTGTTGTATATTCCCGCTGGACACACGTAAACTGCACCGCCCGTGAGTCTCACGGCAGCCTGAATTAGTCCGAGCTGTTCCGCAGGCTTTCTTAGAGCAGCGGGATCAGAGTTTGCAGCAGGCTGAGCGCAATCTCTGTCAGGGTATCTTCTTCCGGCTCGGGAGATGTCCCCTCCGTATGAATTATCCCGTCTGTTTGCGGCGGCGGCGGCGGCGGCGGCGTCTTTTCCGTATGGATTATGCCGTCGCCGAAAGCAGACGTGGAGAACGCAAAAGTCAATATAAGTGTGGCGATAGCAGTTTGATAGCTTTTCATTTCATCTTTTCCTTCTGAGGTAGTTAGTGAAACCAGACTCTGCTGGTTTTAATTTGCGACCTAATCAGCTGATAGGGCGCAGTTTCAGCCTGCCTGTAAATTTTCTAGCAAGCACAAAGAAAGCGAGCCCTCACATGACTTTAACCGAAACATTAGTGAAAGAGTTGGAAAACCGTGCGCTGAACCGCGACGAGCGGGCGCAGCTTCAATGCCAGATGGCGGCAGACTACGAGCATAAAGGCCAATACGAGTCGGCGCGCGACGCGCTCGGCGAATTGTGGCAGGGCGTCGGCCAACGTCCCGCACTCGAAGGACTATCCGAGTTAACAGTCGCAGAAGTGCTTTTGCGTGCCGGTTCGCTTTCCGGTTATCTCGGTAGCGTCAGGCAGATTGACGGAGCGCAAGAAGCGGCCAAAAACTTAATCAGCGAAAGTATAACCCGCTTTGATGCATTAGGAGAGCCGGCCAGAGTCGCCGCCGCACAGAGCGAACTCGGTTTCTGCTACCGCCGCGTCGGAGCACACGACGAGGCGCGCATCATTTACTGTGAGGCTCTAAAGAAGTTGACGGGCGGCGAGGAAGAACTACAGGCAAAAATATATTTGCGCCTTGCAGCGGTCGAGTCATTTAGCGGCCGACATAACGACTCGCTTCGCATCCTCCTGGATTCAGCCGAATTATTCGAGAGAAGTGTCAGCGACGCACTGAAAGGAAAATTTCATAATGAGCGGGCTTGTGCGCTCACCTCGTTAGCCCAAGCTGAACGTCGCTCGGATTACACAGACCGCGCCATCATCGAATACACCGCCGCGTCGCACCACTTCGAGCGAGCCGGGCACGCCGGCTACCGCGCCAGCGCCGAGAACAATCTAGGCTTCCTACTGTACACCAACGGGCGTTACGAAGAGGCGCACGAGCACCTCAACGCCGCGCGTCGCTTGTTCGCAGACATGCAGAACCGGGGTCGGGTCGCGCAGGTGGATGAGACGCGCGCCCGCGTCCTGCTGGCACAGGACAACCTGCGCGCAGCCGAGAGCGCGATCCGGGAGTCCGTCCGGGTGCTCTCCACAGGCGGCGAGCAGGGCTTGCTGGCTGAAGCCCTGACCACACAAGGCCGCATCCTGTCGAAGCTCGGCAACTTTATCGAGTCGGTCAATACTTTGAGACGCGCCGCCGACCTCGCAGAGCAAGCCGGGGCGGTCGAAGATGCGGGACGCGCTTTGCTGTCGTTAATGGAAGAACACGCCGACCGCCTCAACGAGCACGAACTGCTGGAGACATACGAGCGCGCAAATAATTTGTTGCGGGAGACGCAGGACGCCGAAACGATCACGCGCCTGCGTGCCTGTTCCATGCGCATTGTGTCTGCGCGTCGAGTGGCCTTGTCACAACCACGGGTTCGCAGTCTCGTGGATTTTTGGTCGAACTTCAATCTCAACGAGAGAGTATGTAACTACGAAGCCAGATACGTGCGGCGTGCTCTGATAGAAGGGCGGGGCAGCATTACGCGCGCCGCGCGGCTGCTCGGTTTGCACCATCATGCGACGCTCGCGGCCATGTTGGACGAGGAACACGGGAGGCATAAAGACCTCGCACACTTGCGTACCCCACCCGAACCGCGCAAACAGAGCATCATCAACCGGAAGAACCGCCGCCCCGGTCGCCCGCGCCGTGACGCGCGCACCATTAGTTCCTCCGAATCGAAGATTGGCAAGTAGTGGCCGACGCCGCGAAAGAGACTTTGGAGGAACAGGGCTGGACGGTCGAACTCCGCGCCGACGGGACGCAAGCCATGCGCAAGCTTGAAAGCAAAGCACCCTTCAAGTTTCTCATTCTCGATAACGAGTTGCCCGGCCAGAAGGCTTAGAACTGGCACGCCCGTGCGCGCGAACTTCCACACGGCGACGCACGCCGATCATCATGTTGCCGGCCAGCGACGTTGAGCGGGACGCGCAGCGCGCAGGCGTCAATGCTTTTTTGCGGAAACCGCAAGACATCGGACGACTGGCAGCGACGGTCACGCGTTTACTGGTTAAAAACACCACTGCTAAATGACGCCTTCCTGATAGCCTTGAATCCGCTCTCGCCAACTCTGGCACACTTATAGACACACAAAGAAAAACGGGCAGCTAACTGGCCGCCCGTTTTTCTTTGATTTTAAAGATGCACTTGGCAAGATTCGAACTTGCGACCCCATGATTCGTAGTCTTAACTTAACGATTTGGCTAACATTAATTGAGGTTATAAGCGATTGACTTAGTTGTGTTTACGCCACATGCTGGTTTGGCTGAGTTTCGGCAAAGTTGATGAGTTTTGAAGAGTTGGCACACAGTTGGCACACAACCAGCGCAGGCATTAATTGATTACTAAGAACTATTTTGTATCTGTTCTATTGGGACTGAGCCGAACCGATGAATAAAGGTTTTGCAGTCTAAAAGAGACGCTTTTAATGAGTATAATTGAGTTGTGCTAGGTATCTTTTTGTTAGGCTTTTTCTGTTTTTGACTATGCCTCAGTTGTTCTGATTTTGCTCAGTTTGGGCTAGTTGGCAGACCATTGGCAGACCAGATTGCAAAAGCAATAATATACTTGATGCGCCGAACGATATGAATGAGACGGGCGAAGCGTCGGGCAGCGCCTTAACGATGCTTACAATGGCAGCAACCAAGAGCATTAGCTAGGGTGTTTATGACACAAAGGCTATTTACAGTTTGATGATTGATTCATCTCCGGCAATGTTTCGGACTTTTAAGCGTAGAGGCTTTTTCTGGCTCTGAATCGTGCCATCCCACAGCTCCCGCGTTTTCTCGCCGTTGCGAATAACAAAGCCCTTCTTATCAATCTTGATTTCTTCGTCTGAGTGCCAAGCATCCTTTTCGTTTGCGTTGTGGCAATCGAGGCTGACAAATTCGATCAACTCTAAGCCGTCGTCGCTAACGACAATCGGCTTAAATTGACCTTCGGCTTTTGCTTCTGGCTCTGCTTCCTCGTCGGCATCGTCTAACAGAGTTCGTTTGCCCAGTTTTCTTTTCTGGTTATACTCTTCGATTTTCTGTGTGAGCCGGTCGCTGATGAAATGAGTAATTTCGACCTTAAAGCCTTCTTTACTTTTCTCTACTTGATAGGTGATTTCATCGTTGATGACGACATCATCCAAAACCTCTTTCAAGTCCCGTAGCTCAATCTCTACGCCCATCATGTTGTTCTCTTTAAGAAAAGCGTTGACGGCTTCCTCGTTGTCAATGTCAACGTAATAAACGATTACGTGCTTTACATCGTCCGGCAACTCTGGAATGGCTTCTTGCAGGATGCGGTTAACCAAAGGCACGTCTAAAACCTTAGTCGCGTGATCTAGCAGGTTTGGAATATAAACAGGTAATAAGCCTAGTTTAGAGTCTTGAATTGCTCCTTCCCAAAACTCATCAAGTCCGTCATCGTTTTTAAGCCCAGTGATGAGCGTTTTAAGTTTGTCCATCGTCTGAACTGGATTACGGAAAAGCGAAACTCCGTCTTGAATATCCAAGACGGTGAAACTTGCCCCACTCTCGCAACGGGAATGCGCCCTGAAGAGTATCTAGGTTTGCGATGGAAAGACGTTGATCTTGATCAAGGCATTGCGATGGTGCGTCGCGCGCTTATCTGGCGAGCAACGGGCGGTGGATGGCACTTTGGCGAGCCTAAAACAGCGCGCAGCCGTCGCTCAATTCCTTTGCCCGCTTCCACGCTGCGCTCGCTCGTTGAGCATCGACGCAAACAAGCAGAAGAAAGATTGAAGGCCGGGGCAGACTATCAACAGCACGATCTTGTATTCGCAACCTCTGAAGGTAGTCCGCTCATGCCACGCAATCTAAAACGGCGGCACTTCCGGCCGATCCTTAAAGCCGCCGAACTGCCGGATGATTTTCGACTCTATGATTTGCGGCACTCGTGCGCCACTCTGCTACTTGCTGCCGGGGAGAATCCAAAAGTAGTTAGCGAACGGCTTGGACATGCCTCTATAACGCTCACCCTTGACGTGTACAGTCATGTTTTACCGACCATGCAGCAAGCGGCTTCGGAAAAGTTGGAGAAGATGTTATTTGCTGGCTAACGTTAGCAATCAAGCCACTGCCACAAAGGGCGCGGCAGAGACTAGCGATTTCATTATCGCTCCATCGCTCAGAATTTTCTCGCAGAACTCCGCAATTGTTGTATATTCACGCCGGACACACGAAGATTGCGCCGCCAGTGAGCCTCACGGCAGCATACAATTAGCTTGATTTGTTCCGCCAGCTTTTTTTAGAGCAGCGGTATAAGAGTTTGCAGTAAGCTGAGCGTGATCTCGGTCAGTGTGGCTTCTTCTGGTTCGGGAGCGGCTACACCCGTCCAAATTATGCCGTCTGCTTGCGGAGGCGGCGGAGGCGGAGTCTTGCCAGTCCAAATTATGCCGTCATCGGCGAAGGCGGACGTGGAGAACACAAACGCCAAGACCAGCGCGGCAATGCCATTTCGATAGCTTTTCATCTTTTCTTTTCCTTTTGAGGTAATTAGTGAAACCAGACCCTTCTGGTTTTAAGTTGCGGCCTATCCTGTTGATAGGACGTAGCTTCAGCCTGCCTGAAATATTTTTATTAATCACCTAGAAAGCGAGTCCTCACATGACTTTAGCCGAAACAATGTTGAAGCAGTTAGAAAATCCTGCGTTGAGCCGTGACGAGCGGGCGCAGCTTCAATGCCAGATAGCGGCGGATTTCGAGCATAAAGGCCAATACGAGTCGGCGCGCGACGCGCTCGGCGAATTGTGGCAGGGCGTCGGCCAACGCCCGATACTTGAAGGATTATCCGAGTTGATGACCGCCGAGGTACTTTGGCGCGCCGGGACACTATCAGGATGGTTCGCCAGTTCTGCTCAAGATCGAGCAGCGCAGGCGGCAGCTAAAGACCTCATCAGCGAGAGTATTAACCGATTTGAAGCTCTAAGCGAATTGATTAGAGCAGCCGCCGCTCAAAGTGATCTAGGCTATTGCTATTGGCGAGAAGGCGCGTATGACGAAGGTCGTGTGCTCTACGCTGAGGCACTCAAGAAGCTATCGGATAAGGACGACCTAGAGTTACGAGCGAAAATCCTGATCCGTAGTGTATTAGTTGAGTCATGTAGTGGCCGCTACACTGATGCGCTTCGCATCCTGACAGAGTCAGCCCAATTATTCGAGGAAAGCAATAGTCATGCTCTGAAAGGAAAATTTCATAATGACCTCGCCGGTGTCTTGACCTGTTTGAGTATGGCAGAGCGTCGCACGGATTACATAGACCGTGCCATCATCGAATACACAGCTGCGTCACACCATTTTGAGCAGGCGGGGCACATCGGCTACCACGCGAGTGCTGAGAACAACTTAGGGTTTTTACTCTACACCATCGGGCGTTATGAAGAGGCTCATGAGCACCTGAACGCCGCGCGTCGTCTCTTCGCAGACGTGCAGAACAAGGGGCGGATCGCGCAGGTTGATGAAACGCGTGCCCGCGTTCTATTGGCACAGGGCAAGCTGCACGCAGCCGAGAGTGCGATCTGCGAGGCCGTGCGCGTGCTTTCCAAAGGCGGCGAGCAGGGCTTATTTGCTGAAGCCCTTACTACGCAAGGCCGCGTCCTGTCTCGCCTCGGCAACTTCGTCGAATCGCTGAACACTTTGCGACGCGCCGCCGACCTCGCAGAGCAAGCCGGAGCGGTCGAAGATGCCGGACGCGCTTTGCTCTCCTTAATGGAAGAGCACCCCGACCGCATTGACGAGCACGAACTGTTAGACGCATACGAGCGCGCACACAACCTACTCAAAGAGACGCAGGACGCGGAGACGATCACGCGTCTGCGCGCCTGCGCCCTCCGCATCGTCTCCGACCGCCGCGCGTCCCTGTCACAGCGACGAGTGCGCAGTCTCGTAGATTTCTGGGCGAACTTCAATCTTACCGAGCGGGTACATACATACGAAGCCAGATACGTGCGGCGTGCGCTGATAGACGCGCAGGGGAGCGTCACACGCGCCGCGCGCCTGCTCGGTTTGCAGCATTACGCCACGCTCGCCGCCATGTTGGATGAAGGAGGCAGGCATAAAGACCTCGCACACCTGCGTACCCCGCCTGAACCGCGCAAGCAAAGCATCATCAACCGGAATAGCCGCCGGGGTCGCCCACGCACCAAAGCGCGCACCATCAATATTCTCTGCGTTGAAGATTATCAGGTGGTGGCCGATGCCGTGAAAGAAACTTTGGAAGAATTAGGCTGGACGGTGGAACTCTGCGCTGACGGAACAGAGGCGATGCGCAAGATTGAAAGCAAAGCGCGCTACCATGTGCTCATTCTCGACAATCAACTACCCGGCAAGGACGGCTTAGAACTGGCGCGGCGTGCGCGGCAACTACCGCACCGGCGACGCACGCCGATCATCATGTTGTCGGCGAGCGATGTCGAGCGAGATGCGCTGCGCGTGGGCATCAATGCTTTTCTGCGCAAGCCACAGGACATTGGGCGACTGAGTACGACAGTCACGCGCTTGCTAACTAAAAACACCACCGCTAAGTGATGCGTTCCTGATAGCCTTGAATCCGCTCTCGCCAACTCTGGCACACTTATAGACACACAAAGAAAAACGGGCAGCTAAGTGGCTGCCCGTAAGTCTTTGATTTTAAAGATGCACCCGGCAAGATTCGAACTTGCGACCCCATGATTCGTAGTCATGTACTCTATCCAACTGAGCTACGGGTGCATAAGGGGTTGAAACGTTACAAGCGAATATACGGAATGGGTCTCGCGGGTGTCAAGCGAGCGTCAGGCGGGTGGAGGCGACCACCTCGCGCCCTTTGTCAGGCGGGTGGAGACGACCACCTCGCGCCCTTTGTTTCGCGTTCCTGTGGCGCTTCAGCGCGCGTAATAGCCGGGGCGCGTGCGTGCGATCAGCTCTGGGCGCGCGACCTGAATTTTGATGGCGCGCCACTGGCCGTCGCGCGGGCGCGAACCGGCTGATTGGTAAGCGATGGTGTAGAGCGTGCGCATCTCGGCGGCCACTTCGGCGTAGATGCGCGCCATGTCTTCGAGGCGGTTGATTTCGTGCAGACGACCGCCGGTGCGGGCGGCCAGCGTGTCGAGACGCGCGCGGGCGGAAGCGTAAATGGCGGCCTGTTGCGGGGTGGGTTCGGTGAGCCGCTTCATCTCTTCGGATGGCGTGCCCTTGTTCGGCGTGATGCTCAGGGTGGCGCGGTCGGCCAGTCGCTTGAGGTTGCCGGAGGGCAAGGCGAGCGGGTAGATGGTGACGCCTTGAGCGTCCGCCGCGTTGAGCACGGCGGCGAGCGTCGGGTTCGCGTCGGGTTTGATCGAACTGATCGCTTCGTCGGCCGTCTTGGCCGCGATTGAGGCGGCGCGATCCTGTTTGCGCACGTCGCTGTCAATGCCGTCGGTGAGGACGACGATGGCCTTGCGGCGCGTGCCCTCCTGCCGGAGCGCGCCGAGCGCGTGGCGCAGGGCTTTGTAGAGATTGGTGTCGCCGCCGCCGCGCGCCTGTTCAATGGCGAAGGCGATCTTCGCGCGGCTGTTGGTGAAGTCGGTGAGCGTTTCGATGTGGTCGACGGGCTTGACCGTCCTCTTCTGTTCCTTCATCTCCGTCCAGAAGGAGACGACCGAAACGCGGTCGGCGGGCGAGAGCGCGTCTATGAAACGCATGGCCGCCTGTTTGAGTTGCGTGCGAAAGCTGAGGGTCGAGCCGGACATGTCGAGCAGGAGCACGAGGCTGAACGGCTGCTCGGTCGTCTCGAAGTTGAGGATGGTCTGCGGCACGCCGTCCTCGAAGACGGAGAAGTCGCCGCGCGTCAGGTTGGTGACGGCGCGGCCTCTTGAATCGGCGACGCCCACGTTGAGGCGGACAAGATTCGATTCGACCGTCACCCGCTCGTCGTCCTCATCCTGCGCGCGCGCGGGCGTCGAGGCCAGCGCGCACAGGACGAGTGCGACGAGTGTGCAGCAGATGTTTGGCAAAAGAGGGCGTCGGAAAAAACGTTGATGAGTCATCGCTTCAGAAATCGCACGGGGCATAAATTGTAGATGCCGCCAGTATGCAAAGCCGCGCCTGCGTTTGCAAGCGGCGCGTCTCCGGCGCAAACCCCGGCGGTCAAAACGCGACCGGCGCGGGCGGGCGGCGTCGGCGGTCGCCTGCAAAATAGCAAACAAGTCTCGCACGCGACCGCCAGAGACGACCGGGCGAGACTTGTTTGGTGCTCGGAGCGATGGACGCGTTGCTCGAACGCGCCGGGCGGGGCGCGTTTCGAGAGCAAGGCGGGGGTGTTTTAGCTGACGGCTTTCAGCGTGCGGCGGCGCGTGCGGCGGGGCGCGGCGGCGGGGGCGACGCCGGTTGCCGGAGCCTCTTCGTCGATATCGTCGAACGCCTGCGGGGCGGCGGTTCTGGCAGTCGTGCGGCGCGCGCGGCGAGCCACGGCGCGCTCCTCCTCGACCTCGGCGAGGCGACGCGCGCGCTCGATGCGCTTGCGCGGCACGAGTTGGAATTTGAGTTCCATCTCCTGCGCGACTTTGTAGATCGTCTGCGGTTTCGTCCCGCGCGAGGCGCGGCGCAAAACTTCATCCTGCCCCAGCAACTCGGCGCGGCCTTCCTTGTCAATCCAGATGTATGCGGCTTCGGCCATCTCTTGCTTAACCTCCAAACGTATCAACTCGCGCATGTCCACGGCGGTCGCGATGGGTTTCGCAACCTGCACGACGGGCAGCGAGCGCGACGTGGCAACGGGCGAGGCGGCTCGCTCGTTGGCGCGCCGCCCGGCGTAATAATCACCGACGAGCGTGTCCACCGACTCACGGTGCTCGTCGTAAAAGAGCGCGAAATCCTGACAGCGCGTGCGGTACAGGCAGTTGACCGAACACACGAGCGCGTCTTTGAAGTGCGCGTAGCGATTGCAATAAAGTTTCAAACCCATCGGCTTCGACCTGACGCTAAAGGCGGGAGAACGACGAGCGAGGACGCACCGCGGAACGCGCCTCTCAAGGGCATTCTCAATCGTTCGGGAGTGACCACGGACTATAACACGTTTGTTTTGCGCGTGCAACGCTCGCCAGCGCGTGAAACGACGGCGGGCGGCAACTTCGAGAAGAAATAGCTTGCGCGCGAGCCTCAGGTTCAACATATAATTCGCCGCACCAAGCAGCGTGCGCGGCGTCTCCTCCAACGGCAAACGTCAACGCGCGTCTCGAAGCCCACTCGAAAAGCCCGAACCTCTTTTAGCGGCGCGCCGACACTCACGACGGCGGCAACAGCGGCGGCGCGTCCTCATACGCGGGGGAGAGTTCCGAATCATGTATAAGCCGAATTTCTGCGCGGAGTGCGGCGGGCGCGTCGCACGCCTGCGCTGGCGCGTGTGGACGAGTCGTCGCTTTTGCGAAGGGTGCGACAAGAGGTTTCGTCGCGGGCGGGTTGTCCGGCCGCTCGTCGCGTGCGTCGCGCTCGTCGGCGCGGGCTTCGTCGCCGGGCGCGCGATGCGAAGCGCGCCCCCGCCGCTCGTCATCGAACGAAGCGCGTCGAACTTGCCGCCCGCAACGCAACTTTCGACGGCGGGCAAAGAGAGGAACGCGCCGCATGCGACGGGTGCGACGAACGACGCGCGCCCCGCCGCCTACGGCGCGGACGGCACGGAGACGGAGCGACCGACCGACCCGGCCGAAATCGTCTCAGTCTGCGGCGCGCGCACCAAGAAGGGAGGGCCGTGTTCGCGGCGCGTGCGCGGCACGGGTCGCTGCTGGCAGCACCGGGGCAAGTCCGCGATGCTGCCCGCGTCGAAATTGATCGTGCGGGAGTAGGGGCGGGGAAAACTTTTCCGCCACCCGCCCGTAACAATAGCGCTCGCGCGGCGTTTTAATTACAATGCACGGGCTAATCCTGCAACGTGTCTTTATTCAATATAAGGACACTTAAAGAATTTCCTGTCAGACTAAAGAACCAAAATCGTCGCTGCCCGAAGCAGCCTTGTCGTGCCGGTCTCCGTAGTCGAGCGGCCTTTAACTCCCTAACCGTCTGGAAAACATGATGAAGAAACTTTACCTGTCGGCAATCGCAATACTCTTTGTCGCCTCCGCCGTCGCCACGGCGAAAGAGGCGCGGCTCGTGCGCTACCCGCACTATCATCAGGGGCGCGTCGCGTTCGGCTATCTGGGCGACATCTGGACGGCCGACGAGACGGGGCAAAACGTCCAGCGTCTCACCGTCCACAAGGCGCGCGACGTGTACCCGCGCTTCTCGCCCGACGGCAAGTGGATCGCTTTTTCGAGCGACCGCAACGGCAACCTCGATGTCTTTCTCATGCCTGCCGGCGGCGGCACGGTGAAGCAGTTGACTTCGCATTCGGCCGACGATTCGGTCTTGAACTGGTCGCCCGACGGCCGGAGCATTCTCTTCGCGTCGGGTCGCGGCGAAGATTGGGGAGGGCGACTCTACACCGTCGGCGTGGACGGCGGCATGCCCGCGAGCGCGGGCGTGGACATGGGCGTCCAGGGCTCTTACTCGCCCGACGGGCGGCGCATCGCCTACAACCAGAAGTCGCAGCCCTACTGGCGCAAGTTCTACCGGGGCTCGATGCAGTCGGACGTGATAGTGATGGATGCGGCGTCGAAACGCTTCACGAACCTGACGGACTTCGAGGGGCTGGATTCGTGGCCGATGTGGGCGCGCGACGGCCACATCTATTTCGTCAGCGACCGCGAGGGCGGCGGCCTCTCCAACATCTGGCGCGTGCCGGAAGCAGGCGGCCGCGCGGCGCAGGTCACGACCTTCAAGACGGGCGACGTGCGCTGGCCTGCCATCAGCAACGACGGCAAGACCATCGTCTTCGAGCACGACTTCGGCATCGCCAAGCTCGACGTAGGCTCGAAGCGCGTCACGCCGATCAAACTCGACATCGCCGCCGAGACGCAGGAAAGTTTGAGCGAGGTGCGCGACTTCGCTTCGCAGGTTGACGACTACGGGCTCGCGCCCAATTCGCGCCGCATCGTGCTCTCCATCCACGGCGAAATTTTCACCGCGCCCGTCGAAGAGGGCGACCTGCGCCAGTTGACCGACAGCCCGTTCCGCGACCGCAACGTCGAATACTCGCCCGACGGCAAGTGGATCGCGTTCGTCTCAGACCGCAGCGGCCGCGAGGAACTCTACGTCGTCGCCTCGGACGGCGCGGGCGAGGCGCAGAAGCTCACAGACCTCGACGAACTCAAATTTTCCTACGCGTGGTCGCCCGATTCGACGCAGATCGCCTACACGGCTTCCGACAACAAACTCCGCGTCGTCGCCGTGGCGAGCAAACAGGCGAAGGAGATCAGCGCGTCGCGTTACGGGCAGATCGGCGTGCCCTCCTGGTCGCCCGACGGCAAGTGGATCGCGTATGCCAAGCCCGACTTCACGCGCACCAACGACATCTACATCGCCCCTGCGGGCGGCGGCGAAGAGCGGAAAGTCTCCTTCGATTCCTTCAACGAACTGAACGCGCTCTTCTCGAACGACGGGAAGAAACTCTATTTCCAGCGCGTTGACCAGAGCAGCTTCAGTTCGCTGACCTCCGTGCAAATCTACTCGGTCGCGCTCGAAAAACTTGAGCGCGACCCCGACGACCCCGAAGAGCGCGCCGAGCAGGAAGCCGCGCAAGCCGCCGCCGCTGCGGCGGGGGCGCAGTCGCCGACGGGCGAAGCGGGCGCGGCAGGAGGGGCGGCGGCGGGCGCGACGCGCATGAATCCCGCGCAGCGGCCTGCGCCGAAGCCGGTCAACATCGACTGGGCGGGACTCAAGCGGCGCACGCGCCAGTTGACGCGCATGCCCTTCGCCGTCACGAGCTACAGCCTCTCGCCCGACAGCAAGACCGTCGTCTTCGTCACGAGCGAACTGGCCGGGGCGGTGAACGTCCCCGTCATCTATTCGATTCAGGAAGACGGCAAGCGGCTCACGCGCCTCACTTCGGGCACGCTCCCGACGGACGGCGCGCCCGCGCCGCCGGGCGGCGGTGGAGGCGGCGGCGGCGGCGTCTCCAACCTGAACGTTTCGCGCGACAACCGCACGCTCTTCTTTCAGGAAGGCAACTTCGTTTATTCCGTCCCGATGCCGCCGCCGCTCCCTCCGGGCGCGTCCGCTTCGAGCGCGCCGCCGACTACGACGGCCGCGCCCGCGCAGCGTCGCCGCGTCAACTTCACCGCGAAGGTGAAGCTGGATCGTCCCGCCGAATGGGCGGAGATGTTCGACGATGCCTGGCGCACGATGAAGCACCGTTTCTACGACACGAAGATGCACGGCACGGACTGGGACGCCATGCGCGTCAAGTATCGCCCGCTCGTCGAATACGTCGGCGACCGGCAGGAGTTGCTCAACATCATCAACGAGATGATCGGCGAGTTGAACGCCTCGCACACCGGAGCCGCGCCGCCGCCGGGCGGGCGCGACGCGGGCGCGGCCCAGACCGGCCACCTCGGCCTCGAACTCGAAGCCGACGCGCAGGCGGGTCGCTACCGGGTCACGCACGTCTACGAAGACGGCCCCTCGGACAAGGATTGGGTCAAGGTCTCGGTCGGCGATTACCTGATCGCCATCGACGGCAAGCCCGTGCGCGCGGGCGACGAATACTGGCAGCATCTCAACTACCGTCTCAACCGCAAGGTCGCCGTCACCTTCAACAACAAGGCCGCGGAGGACGGCGCGTGGCGCACGCGCATCGAACCGACCTCGATGGGCAACTACGGCCAACTTCGCTACGAGCGTTGGGTCAAGCAGCGTCGCGAACTGGTGTCGAAACTTTCGAACGGGCGCATCGGCTACATCCACATTCAGGCGATGAACCAGCCTTCTCTGCGCAAGTTCGAGAAGGAACTGCGCGAGTATCGCGACAAGGAGGCGATGGTCATCGACCAACGCTGGAACGGCGGCGGCAACATCGAACAGGAGTTGCTCGGCATCCTCGTCCAACGCCAGTATCAGGTCTGGCAGCCGCGCGGCACGGAGGCCACGACGCGCCCCTTCGGCGGCTTCTTCGGCCCGAAGGTCGTCCTGCAAAACTGGCGTTCGGCCTCCAACGCGGAGATGTTCCCGGCGGGCTTCCGCGCGCTCGGACTCGGCAAAGTGATCGGCACGCCGACGCCGGGCGCGGTCATCGGCACGGGCAGCTACACGCTCATTGACGGCTCGACCGTCCGCACGCCCGGCGTCGGCGTCTACCTCGCCGACAAACAGCAAACCAACATGGAGAACACGGGCGTCCGCCCCGACATCCTCGTCGAAAACACGCCCGAAGATAACCTCGCCGGGCGCGACCGCCAGATCGAAGTCGCCGTCGAAGAACTGCTCAAGCAACTCAAGAGCGGCGGCGGCCAAACCGCCGACAGGTAAGCCGCATCGGCGGCCACCCAAGTCGGCGTCCGGTAAAAAAACAAAGGGCGAAAGTGAACGCGGAAGCCTCATCAGCTTCCACCTCACTTTCGCCTTTTCTCCTTTCCCGCGCCCGCCTCTTGGCGTATAAATTCTCCGCGCCCCGCCACACGCTTGATGCGTCGGCCGGGGGCTACGCCGAGAGGTCGTCTGTCTCTGGCTTTTCGAGCCGTTATAGAGATACAATGTGGGTGCGGTTATCCCCTGACCGTAGCGTGTGGCCGAATCTGGAATCCTGAGACCCCCGTCGCTTTGACGAGACCAGAATAGCGGTCGAACATCACCCGGACATCCTCGCTCTCGTCACGGTTAACTAATAATTGCGCACCGGCAATTTCGTAAGGTGCCGAGCTTAACGTGTGCAGTCGTCGATCTCGAAACATCGGCTTGACGGAGAGACAAATTGATCGAAGCGGAAAACATTGGCGGGCTGGTACTAGAGACAGCACGGCAGCAGCAGCAGGGCGCGAGCGATGCGGTCTTGGGGAAACTCGCGCCGGTGTCTGATTGGAGCGGGGCGTGCGAGCCGGATCACTTCGTCCAATTCTACGAGACGGACGCGTTTCTCTTAAACTCGCTCGCAGGCTTCATCGGCGCGGGACTGCGCGAGGGCGACGCCTGCATCGTCGTGGCGACCGGGGCGCACCGCGACGGGCTGGACGAGCGGTTGCGCGCCGCCGGGTCGGACGTTGATGCCGCCCGTGCGAGCGGGCAATATATTTCAGCGGACGCGACGGAGATGTTGTCGCAGTTTATGGTCGGCGGGCGGCCTGATGCGGGTCGCTTTCTGGAAGCGGTCGGAGGCATCGTCGCGCGTGCGGCGGCGGCGGCTGAGGGCGTGCGGCGCGTGCGCATCTTCGGCGAGATGGTCGCGCTGCTGTGGGCGGAGGAAAACTACAACGCCGCGATCCGCCTCGAAGAATTCTGGAACGACCTGCACGCGACGCGCCCGTTCACGCTCTTTTGCGCCTATCCCATGCACGCCTTCGGCGGCGAGGCGCTGGCGCGCGGACTCGGCGACGTATGCACGACGCACGCGCGCGTCATCCCGGCCGAGAGCTATTCCGCCATCACGGACACGGGCGAACGCCTCCGCACCATCATCGGGTTGCAGCAGAAGGCGCGCACGCTCGAAGCCGAGATCGCGGAGCGTAAGGAAGTCGAGGAGCAACTGCGCGCCGCGCTCGTCCGCGAGCAGGCGGCGCGCGCCGATGCCGAGCAGGCGAACCGCCTGAAGGACGAATTTCTCGCCACGGCTTCGCACGAGTTGCGCACGCCTCTGACGGCCATCCTCGGCTGGTCGCACATGCTCCGTCAGGGCAAACTGGACGAGGCGCGCGCGGCGCGCGCCGTCGAGACGATTGAGCGCAACGCCAAGGCGCAAGCGCAACTCGTCGAAGACATCCTCGACGTGTCGCGCGTGATCACGGGCAAACTCCGGCTCGACATCGCGACGGTTGACGTAGCCCCTGTGATCAACGCCGCCATCGACTCCGTGCAGTTGGCGGCCGACTCGAAAAACATTCAACTCTCGGTGACGTTCGATCCTTCGGCGCGACACGTCTCCGGCGACGCCGGACGTTTGCAGCAGGTCGTCTGGAACTTGCTCTCGAACGCCGTCAAGTTCACGCCCGGCGGCGGCCGCGTCGGGGTGCGTCTCGAACGCGCGGGCGCGCACGCGCAACTCACCGTCAGCGACAACGGCTCCGGGTTCTCCACGGCTTTCGCCCCCTACATCTTCGACCGCTTCCGGCAGGCCGACGGCAGCAGCACGCGCCGCCACGGCGGTCTCGGTCTGGGGCTGGCAATCGTGCGGCATCTGGTGGAACTACACGGCGGCGCCGTCCGCGCCGACAGTCCCGGCGAAGGATGCGGCGCGACCTTCACCGTCACACTCCCGCTCGCCGCCGCCCCGCACGCCGCGAAAGACCGCCGCGTGGGAGACGACTATTCGGAACGTACCGGCGAGACGGGTGTAGGCGTCAGCCCGCTCCGCTCGCTCGAAGGCGTGCGGGTGTTGCTCGTCGAAGACAACGAGGACAGCCTCAACACGCTCGCCGCCATCCTGACCGGCTACAAGGCGACCGTCCATACCGCCGCCTCCGTCGCCGACGCGCTCGACGCGCTCCGGTGGTGCGAGCCCGCCGTCCTCGTCTCCGATCTGGCGATGCCCTGCGAGGACGGCTGCGCGCTCGTCTCCAAACTCAGAGCGCGCGAAGCGGAGACGGGCCGGCACACGCCCGCCATCGCCCTGACCGCCTACGTCACGGTTGACGAACGCGCACGCGCCCTCTCCGCCGGATTCGACGCCTTCGTCGCGAAGCCCATCGACCCCGACGAACTGATCGACGCCATAATCAACCTCGCCACCCCCCACGCGACCGGCCTGCTCCTCTCCGATTCCGAGATGTAACAAATTTCAAGAGCGAATTCAGGCAGCCGAAAGTCGCCGCTTGATAGAGCACAACAAAAGGGAGCCGAAACGTTTAACGTCTCGACTCCCTTTTGTTGTGTGTCGCGGGCTTTACGGAACGCCCTACTTCCGGTTGCGGAATTGCTCGTAGAGTTCCGTGTGACGGCTGTTGAGCGGCACCTGGCGGCCGTTGATGAAGAGGTGACGGATGCGCGTGCGCGCTTCGAGCAGGTCGCCGTCGGTGACGACGAGGTTGGCGATTTTGCCCACGTCGATTGAACCGAGGCGGTCGCCGACGCCCATGATCTGCGCGGGGTAGAGCGTGACGGACTTGAGCGCGTCGGCGCGCGAGAGGCCGAAGGCGGCGGCCATCCCGGCGCGGTACGGGAGGTCGCGCACCTCCGCGCCCTGATCGCCCGTGGAGAGGGCGAAGCGCACGCCCGCCTGTTGGAGCTTGGCCGCGCTCTCGTACATCACGTCGTAGAAGTCGTCCTCGCGGCTCGGCAGGTCGAAGAGGCCGTTGAGGATGACGGGGACGTTGCGCTCTTTGAGGAGCGACGCGATCTTCCAGGCGTCGTTGCCGCCGAGGATGATGGGCTTGAGTTTCATCTCCTCGCTGAAGCGGACGGCGGCGCGCATCTCCGCCTCGCGGTCGGCGCGGAAGACGACGGGACGCTCGCCGCGAACGTAGGGCACGAGCGACGCCAGCATCACGTCGGCGTCCGGGCGCGGGAGGTTGCGATCAGCGTTCGCCGCGTCCATCGCGCGGCCGTAGGCTTCGGCGTCGCGCAGGAGCTTGCGCAGTTGTTCGACCTGACGGTCGCGCGCCGTCGCGGCCGCCGCCGGGTTCGCCTGCGGCTGTTGGAAGAAGCCGCCGAAGCCGCCGCCACCGGCCGCGCGCGGGTAGTTGACGACGAGCGCGGCCGCAGGCACGAGCGCCATCTCGCGTGGGCTTGAGCCGAGCAGGTTGATCAGAGCGGCCTGACCGGAAACGATCCCGCCCGCGGGCAAACTGAGGACGCTCGTCACGCCGTTGACGCGCGTGACGGCGACGTGCGCGCTGTGCGGGTTGATGCCGTAGAAGGCTTGCGCGTTCGGGTTCATGTCGCCGACTTCGGCCACGTCCACGGTCGCGTTCGCGCCCTGCCCGATCTCGATCAGTCCCATCGCAGTGCCGAGGTCGATCATGCCGGGATAGACGGAGAGCCCGCGCGCGTCTATCTCCTGCGCGCCCGCGGGCACGGCGGCGCTCGCGCCGACGGCGGTGATCCTGCCGTCGCTGACGACGATTGTTCCGTTCTCGATGTCCGCGCCGGAGACGGTGACGATGCGCGCGTTGCGAATGGCGAACGTGCCCGGCGTGCCCGACATGAACTGCGTCCCCATCGTGCTCGAAGCCTGCTGCGCCGACGTTATTGGCGCGGCGGCGGACACAAGCAGGAGCGCGGCGAGCGCGAACGGGACGCGCGCGAAGACGTTAATGCGTGCGAAGACTTTGGAGAATGAGTTGGCTCTCATCGGTTGTTGTCTCCTTCCCCGTGGTCAACGTCGTCGTGGTCGTGATGGTTCGTGGGGCGACGGCGCGGCGCGCCGGGCTGCGGCGGTGCGCCGCCTTCGGCGGGCGGGCGATTCGCTTCCGCGCGCAACAACTCTTGGCGTTCGCGTTCGAGTTCGGGGCGGCGGGCGAGGTCTTGCTGGCGGTCGAAGAAGATGTCGCCGTCAATGAAAGTGGTCTCGACGCGCGAGTAGACGCTGAAGGGGTGCGCCGTCCAGATGGCGAGGTCGGCGTCTTTGCCCACGTCAATCGAACCGACGCGATCCTGTACGCCGAGTTGGATCGCCGGGTTGAGCGTGATGAGGCGCAGGGCTTCGTCTTCCGACAGGTCGCCGTACTTCATCATCTTCGCGGCTTCGATGTTCAGACGGCGCGCGCGCTCGTCCGAGTCGGAGTTGATGGAGACGATGACCCCGGCGCGCACCATCACCGCCGCGTTGTAGGGGATGGCGTCGTAGGCTTCGATCTTGTAGCCCCAACTGTCCGCGAACGAGGACGCGCCCGCGCCGTGCGCCGCGATCTCTTTCGCGACCTTGTAGCCTTCGAGCACGTGTTGGAGCGTCTTGATCTTGAAGCCGAAGTCGTCTGCCAGATTCAAGAGCATGATGATCTCGTCGGCGCGGTAGCAGTGCGCGTGGACGAGCCGCTTGCCTTCGAGAATCTCGACGAGCGGTTCGAGTTGCAGGTCGCGGCGCGGCGGGATCAAGTTCCGCCCGCCCTGCGCGACGGCGGCGCGGTGCTCGTCCCAAGTCCGCTTGTAGTTGCGCGCGCGCGTGAAGGCGTCGCGCAACACTTCTTCCTGCCCCATGCGTGTGGCCGGGTAGCGGCGCGTCTGCCCGGGTTGCAACGTCCGGCTCGCCTGCTTGACGTTTTCGCCGAGGGCGAACTTGATGCCGGGAGGCGCGCCCGGAAAGATGAACTCGGCGACGGGGCGACCGTACTTGATCTTCACCACGGTATTCTGCCCGCCAATGGTGTTAGCCGAGCCGTGCAGGATGTTGAGGGTGGTCACGCCGCCCGCGAGTTCGCGATAGAGGTTGGGCGCGGTCGGGTTCAGCACATCGCGGATACGCACCATCGAAGTGACGGAGAGCGTGCCCTCATTGATCGCGTCGGACATCGAGTGCGAGTGCGCGTCCACGATGCCGGGCATGACGTACTTGCCCGTCGCGTCGATCACGCGCGCGCGCTCACCGGCTTTCAGGTTCTGACCCACGCCCGCGATCTTGCCGTTGCGAATCAGGATGTCGGTGTTGGCGAGCGTGCCGCGCGAGACGGTGATGACGGTCGCGTTGCGAATCAACGTCTCGGTGGCGGCGGCGGCGTTCGGTTCGGTTCGCGCCGCGCCCTCGCGCCGTCGCTGCTGTGCCGACGCGCCGCCCCACGCGGGGACGAGCACGGCCAGCGAAATGAAAAGTGAAATAAGTTTCCTCATAATATAAGCTCCAGCGAAGAAAGTATGAACGCGGAACGATGAACGATGAACTGAAAGCAAACGGCCTTTCCTTCATCGTTCATCGTTCCTACTTTATCGTTATTCGGACGGCGGCGGCGTTGTGCCTTCGCCGGCGGCGGGCGGCGGCGTTGGCGTCGCTGTCGCTGCCGGTGGCGTCGTGCCGCCGCCACCGCCACCGCCCGCGCGCGTGCCGTTGAACGTGCCCGCGCCCGTGCCGACGGTCGTCACCGCGCCGCGCATTTCGTTGCCGCTGATCGTGCCGGTGAAGGTGGCTTCGGTGGTTTGCGTGCCGGTCGTGATGGGCACGGTGAACTTGATGTCGCCGGATGCGCCGACGGACGCGTTCGCGATCTGCGCCGAACCGAGGTCGCCCTGAATCGAACCGCTCAAACGTTCCGTCTCCTGTTGGAGCGTGAGCGTGAGCGAGCGTTCGGGCTGTCCTTCGAGTTGCACGCGCAACGTCCATGTGCCGGAAGCGAGCGAGCGGCCTTGTCCGCCCGCAGGGGTTGGCGGCACGGGTCTGAGATCGACGGGGCGGCCGTCGATGAAGACGTGCGTGATGCGGCGGTCGCGCGCGAAGAGGTCGCCGCGCGTGACGGTCAGGTTCGCGATCTTGCCGACCTCAATCGTACCGAGTTGAGCTTCGACGCCTAGTATCTCGGCGGCGCGAAGGGTCAAGGCGCGCACGGCCTCGTCGCGCGCGAGCCCGTTGTCGAGCGACTTCGAGACATTGCCGAGATAGTCGTTCATGTTCGAGAGACCGCCCGACTGGAAGGCGAAGCGGACGCCCGCCGCGGCGAGCCGCGCGGCGGTCTTCGGCGCGTTCGCGCGTTCGCGCAGCACGCGAACCGGGTCGGGGTCGGCTTCGGGCGTCTCGGCGGTCGTCCGGCGCGGGTAGTTGAGCGAGAGCAGCACGGGCACTTTCGCCGCCGCGAGGCGTTCCGTCACGCGCCAACTCTCCGCGCCGCCCGCGATGACGAGGCGCACGTTGAACTCCTGCGCGAGGTCGAGCGCGCGTTCGATGTCGCGCTGGCGGTCGGCGTAGACGACGAGGGGCATCTGGCGCGCGAGCACGGGCACGAGCGCGGCGAGCGACTTGTCCTGATCGGGACGGCGCAGCCCGCGCGGGCTTTTTTCGTAAATCGCGTTGGCCTCGCGGTAACGCTGCGCGTCGAGCATCATCTGCCGGATGGCGGCGAAGACGCCGAGGAGCGACCCCGGATACGTGCCCGCGCGCAGCGGCGTGAAGCCGACGTGGAGCGCGACGGGCGAACGCACGATCATTTGTTGCGGCGTCTCAGCCGCGAGGTTGATGACGGCCGACTGCCCCATAAAGATGCCTTCGCGCGGCGCGGTGAGCGCGGCGGTCAGCCCGGCGTTACGCGCCGCCTCGATCTGGTCGCCGCCGGGGCGCACCACGTCGGCGGCGAGAATCTCCGGTTGCAGGCCGACGGGCTGCGACGAGTTGGGCGAAGAGACGGCGGGCGTCGCCTGCTGCTGCGCGGCGATGATGGCGGCCACGCCGCCCGCGCCGCCGGTCGCCGGTCGCGGTTGTTGCGACGCGGGCATGCCGAGATTGGTGTTGGCGTCAATCAGGCCGGGATAGATCGTCAGCCCCGTGCCGTCGATGATGCGCGCGTCCGGGGGCGCGGGGACGTTCGCGCCGACGGCGGCGATGAGGCCGCCCCTGATGACGACCGTGCCGCGCGGTATTTCCGCGCCGGAAACCGGGACGATGCGCGCGCCCGTGATGGCGTAGGTGTCAATCGCGCTGCGCTGCGCGCGCGCGACTCTGAGAGGCGACGGGGCAAAGGCGACCAGCCCGGCAACCAGCGAGACGACGAACGCGAGAGAAAAGATGGAGGCGGCGCGTGACCGCCGTGCAGGATGAATTCGCATGATCGTTTCTGCCTTCGATGTGAAAGTCAACGGGCGAAACGCGCGTCCGGCTTCGGAAGGCGGCGGACGCGCGTTGCGGCACGCACAGTTTTAAAAGACGAAAGAGAAGGGGGTTTCGCAAACGGCGTCGTCGGGCGCGCCCGGCGAGAGGCCGGGGCGCGCGGCCCGACTTGTCCGGCTGCCGGAATCCCGGCGTGTTACGGAAGCGCGCGCGCGAAAGTTTCGCCGGGGCGGCGCGCGGGCACGCCTTCGAGCGCAATTTTCGAGAGGCCGGAATAGCGTTCCCGGCCGGAGCAAAAGGCGGCGCGTGCGATTGTGGCTCGCACGCGCCGCCTTTGTTTGAAACGCGTCTGTTAGCTGAGACGTGCGCGGCGCAAAAGTTTAACGGTTGGCGTTGCCGTTCCCGCCCGCGCCGGCCTTGGTGTTGCTGTTGGCGTTCGCCGCGCCGTCGGCGGCGACTTTGAGTTCGTCCTTGACGCTCTTCTTGCCGTCGATGCCGTTGGCGGCTTTCACGGCGGCAGACTTCTGCGCCGCGCTCGCCACCGTGCCGCGGAGCGTGATCACGCCGTCGTTCACGTCAACGTTGATGGTCGAATCTCTCAAATCATCGACGCCCGCGAGCGAGCCTTTGGTCTTCACCCAGAGGTAGCCGTCTTTCAAACCCGAGCCGACGGTGTCGCCCGCTTCTTTGGCCTCGCGCCCGTAACGATCCTTGTCGCGGTCGTAATCGGCTTCGCTGATGTTCGCGTTATAGTCGCGGCGGCCGGACGTGTTGGCGTTGGCCGCGTTGGCCGCGTTGGCCGTGTTCGCATTGTTGTTGACGACGGTGGCGACGTTGCCGTTGCGCGATGCCGTGTTGGCGTTGTCGGCCGACGAGCATCCGGCGGCCAGCGCGGCCAGTGCAATGAGAGTCGCAAGTTTCTTCATATTCGTTGTTCACTCCTGTAAAAAGCGTCGAGTACTGCCAATGACCCGACCGACGCTTGCCCCGAGCGCGCCGCCTTCGTGCGAACGCCTCTGTTCAGACGAGACAGGCGCGGCGCAAAAGTTTAGTGGTTGGCGTTGCCGTGCCCGGCCGCATTGGTGTTGTTGGCGTTCGCCGCGCCCGCGCCGCCGGTCGTATTCGCGTTGGCGTTATTGGCATTGTTATTGACGACCACGGCCTTGTTGCCGTTGGCCCCGGTGTTGGCGTTGTCAGTGGACGAGCACCCGGCGGCCAGCGCGGCCAGCGCGATGAGAGTCGCAAGTTTCTTCATGTTCGTTTTTCGCTCCTGTGAATAGTATCGAGTTTTGCCGGTGGCCTGTTCGTCTGAACGCCCCGCGCGGGCGAGACGACAGGGTCGGCCCGCGGTCGAGCGGCGCGTTCGCGCGCGACGGCGGGGCAACTTTGGTTCTCTGTCGATCAGGGGAATTAGTTTTTAGCGCACGCATATTTACCATTGCGCCGGGAAAGACGCAAGGGAATTAAGGGCCGCGCGCGGAAGGGTGTTTGCTCTCATGCCCGGCATCGCTTTCCGGTGCGGGTTGATGCTATTTTGTCGCGACGGTAAGGAGGCAGCGCATTGCTGTTGTGGGCGGCGACAATCTTTCTCGTGCTGCAAGAGCGTGCGGCGCATCTCGTCGGCAGTCCCGAAGGCGGCGCGGTCGAAACGAGCGTGCGCCACGGCGTGTTGTGGCTGCGCCTGTTCGTCGAGTCTATGGGAGCGGCCGTGATCTGTCTCGGCATCGTCGTCGCCGCCGTGCAGTTCGCGCGCACGCTCGTCTCCGGGCAGCACCATGACAATTACAACCAAACGCGACTGACGCTTGCGCGCTATCTCGCGCTCGCGCTTGAATTTCAACTCGGCGCGGACATCCTCTCTACCGCCATCGCTCCCTCCTGGGATCAGATCGGCAAGCTCGGCGCAATCGCCGTGATCCGCACCGGCCTCAACTATTTTCTCATGCGCGAGATGAAACAGGAGCGAACCGAGACGAACGATGAAGTAGGAACGAAGAACGCGGAATGAAAGACAAAGACATTGCCTTCAGTTCATCGTTCCGCGTTCCGCTTTCATCGTTACCACTTAACCGTGCCTTCCTTCGACGTGTCGATCTGCGCCGTCGGCAGTGATTGGCCTTCGTTGAAGAGGTAGCCCTTCAGGTTGTCGAAGAGGAAGTTTTGCGCGTCGGGGTTGGTCAGATCGAGGCCGTAGTGGTTGATGATCTGGCTCTGCTTCTGAAGCCACTCCTGCCAGCACGGTTGACAGATTTCCGCCCCGATCTTCTGCCCGATCTCGTTCGGGAAAGGCGCGTAGCCGAGCGCGGGACGCCGCTCGCCGCAGTGTTTGCATTTGATCTGGTCGGCCATGATTTGAAAACTCTCCTTGTGTGAAAATCCGTTGATGATAGGGCGCGCGTGCGCGCGCCCGCGCGAAACTCAGGAACTCTGCTCTTCTTGCGCGGCGCGAATCGCCTCGATGATTTCGGCGTCGCGCGGGCGAAAGAGCGAGACGGCTTCGACCTTGCGGTAGCGAATGATCCCTCCGGCATCCACCACCACGACGGCGCGCGCCGCCCGGCCGGGAAGCCACGAACTCGCGTCGTAAGCCCGGTGAACTTTCCCGCCCGTGTCGGCCAGAAGGCGCAGCGGCAGTTGATGCCGGTCTGTGAATTTGCGGTGCGACTCGACGGTGTCGGTCGAGATGCCGACGACCTCCGCGCCGGTCGCGGCGTAACTCTCCCAGTTGTCGCGCACGGAGCAGAGTTGCTTCGTACACACGGGCGTCGCGTCGCCGGGATAGAACAGCAGCACGACGACGCGCCCGTGCTGCGCCGACATCTGCCACTCCGCGCCATCCGTGTCGTGCAGGATAAAATCGGGCGCGACCGAGCCGACCGCCGCCGTTTCCTTCGTTCTACTCATGCCTGCTTTTCTCCATGCCGGACTTCGCCCCGGCCGCGCCGCCGCCGGAAGAGACGGCGCAGGGTAAAGATGATCGTGTTGAGGACGAGCACGAACAGGAGGAACCACACGACGAGCACGACCCAGCCGCCCGCGCCGGGGTCTGTGTTGTCGAAAAGCGCGACGGAGATAAAAGAGTTGGTCATGCGCACGTTTCCGGCTCGTCACACGTCACTTGTCGCCCGCCGCCGTCGTAAAGTCCCTGATGTCTTTGAAGGGCATCTCGCTGTCGGTGAAGTCGGGGCGGTAGTAGTGCGAGGCGGAATCGTACTCCTGCATCCAGCCCTCCTCCATGCCGAGGTCTTCGAGCGCGGCGACGGCGCGCATCCACTCCCTTTCGGTGATGCGGCGCGAGAGCAGCACGTAGCGTTCGTCCGTGGCGGCGCGGTTCGTCGCGTAATACTGCGCCATCAGCGAGACGGCGACGCGCGGGCTGAGCGCGTCCCTGATCCATTCCAGCGACTCACGGATGCCGCCGAGATCGTTCGGCAAGACTAGGAGCCGGATGACGAGGCCGCGTGTGAGCAGCCCTTCGTCGTCGAAGACGAGCGCGTCGCCCGTCTGCCGGTACATCTCCGCGACGGCGCGGCGCGCGTGTTCCGTGTAGTTCTGAATTTTAGAGTAAGTGTAGCCTTCGCCCGAGTCCGCGTATTTGAGATCGGGGAGGTACACGTCAACCACGCGGTCGAGCAGGCGCAGGACTTCGACCGAGTCGTAGGCGTTCGTGTTGTAGACGATGGGGAGGCGCAAGCCCTGTCCGGCGGCGATCAAGATCGCGCGCGCCATCTGCGGGGCGAAGTGTGTGGGCGAGACGAAGTTGATGTTGTGGCAGCCGCGCGCCTGTAGTTCGAGCATCATCTCGGCCAAGCGTTCGTGCGTCACTTCGTTTTTGATCTGCTCGCGGTGCGTCTGCGAGATTTGATAGTTCTGGCAGTAGACGCAGCGCAGGTTGCAGTTGCCGAAAAAGATGTTGCCCGCGCCGTGCGTGCCGGTGAGCGCGGGTTCTTCGCCGAAATGCGCGGTGTAGGAGGAGACGACGGGCAGCCGCCCCGAATAGCAGGCGGCGATCTCACCTTCGAGCCGGTTGTTGAAACAGTCGCGCGGGCAGACGGTGCAGCGCGCGAGTAGAGATTCCAACGCCTCGACGCGGGCGCGAAGCTCGCCCGTCTCGAAGAGCGCGAGGTAGGCGGGCGTCGTCGCGGGTGTCGGCGGTGTCGTCGTGGGTGTCGTCGTGGGTGTCGTCATGGTCGTGGTTTGACTCTCAAACGGTAGTGCGGGCTATTGTGGCGCGCGGCGAGTTCCGAGGGCGCGTAGTGTTTGCCGAGTTGCCAGATGAAGTCCATCTCGGCGCGGAGCGAGACGATGGCGAGGCGCGCTTCGAAGATCAAAGTCATGCTGCCGTAGAAAAGAAACGACGCGCCGACCAGACCCATCGCGACCGGGATGAAACTGTAGCGCGTGCCGACGAAGGCGACGACGCCGATGGCGACGCTCGTCGCGACGAAGAGGCCGAGCGCGACGTAGAAGACGGTCATGCTGCGTTGGAGGATGCGCGCGCGGCTCGTCAGTTTGTCGAGTTGGCCGAAGATCATGGCGCGGCGTTCTTCAAAGAGCGCGTGTTCGGTGTCGCCCGTCGCGGCCAGTTCCTCGAAGCGATCCGAGAGCGCGCGCACGCGATCCACGACGCGGCCGAGGCGCGTCGAAGTTGACAGGATGAGCGCGCCGCACGCCGAGATCAACACGGCGGGCGTGATCATGGCCGTCAGGACGGCGAGCGCGGAAGAGAGCGGTTCCATGTGCGTAAATTTTCGATTCAAACTCTTGCTAGTTATAACGCCCGCCGGACAGCACGGGCAACCGGCGGTGCGCGGCGGGGCGGTAAAATTTTCGCGCGGCAGGAGTGTAAAGAGTTGCGCGCACGCGCGGGAAGTTGTGCTATGCTCCGCCGCAAATCGCGGCGCGAAAATTTAATAACTCGAACCGGGAATCTTCAAGGCCGGACTCAGCACGCGGGGTCTCGCCCTTTCACATCAGAACTAAGGAGCAAAGCGATGGCTAAACAAGCGAAAGGCGGGAATGGCGACGACAGGGACAACCTGACGAGCGGCATCAGGATTGGCGGCGGCGACGACACCGAGATGGGCGGCGGCGGGGGCGGCAACTCGACCGACGCCGAGAGCGACCGCGAACCCGTCGCCGACAACGGGCGTCTGGACGCAGCGGCGCGTGCGGACGCACGCGCCGCAGACGACTCCACAGACGGCGGTTCCGACGGAGGCGATGCGGGCGAACGCGGCAATGGTGACGACGGCGACGCTGGCCGTTCCGGGGGCGACGCTGATGGCGGCGGCGATGACGACGGGGGCGATGCCGAACATCACGGCGGCACGGCTATCGGGCGCGCGACCGGAGTGACTGCCGGAAGAGGCGGCGCGTCGGGCGGAGGCTCAAGTGCTCGCGGCGGCAGCGCGGGCGGCGGCGGTGGTTCGTCGTCAGGCGGTTCGACATCCGGCGGCGGTGGCAGTGGCGGCGGTGGCGGCACGTCGGGCACGGCCAAGCAGGGCGGCGCGAAGGGCGCGGGCGGTGCGAGCGCGTCGCGCGCGGGCGGCGGCAGTCGCACGGACGGTGCGAACAAAGGCGGCGCGGCCGGTCGCAAGAACAAGGGCGGCGGCACGCAGGGCGGGCAGAGCGGCAGCGGTTCGGCCAAGCAGGGCGCGGCCACGAAGGGCGGCGCGAAAGGCGCGGGCGGCGGCGGCGCGGGCAAGGGTCTGCACGGCGGCGGCGGCGCGAAGAAGGGCGGCGCGGGCGCGGCTCGCACGGGCGGCGCGAACACCGGCACGGGCGGCGGCACGAAGGGCGGCGGAGGCGTCGGCGCGCTCAAACGCGGCGCGGGCGCGGCTTCGACGGGCGGCGCGACGACCGAGACGCGTGGCGGCGCGGCGGGCGGGCGCGGCGGCGCATCCGAAGGCCGTGGCGTTGCGGCGGGCGCGGGTAAGAGCGGCGCGGCGCGTGCGACGGGCACGGGCGGCGGCAAAGGCGGCGGACTCGCGCAGACGGGCGCGGCCGGAAAGAGCGGCCCGAAACGCGAGACCGGCGGCAAGAAGAACAAACTGCCCTCGAAGTCGGGCGGCAAGGGCAGCCCGAAGGGCGGCGCGAACAAGGGCGGCACGGGCGGCGTCGCGCAGGGCGCGGGTAAAAATCGCGGCGCGTCGGGCGCGGCCGGCGGGCGCGGCGCGGGCGGCATCAAAGGCGGCGCGAAGAAGGGCGGCAAGGGCGGTAAAGGCGGCGGCTCAGGCCAGAATGCGGGTTCAAAGAAACCCGACGGTAAAAGTAGACGCTGACCAAAACCTGACCACCGACGCTGACCGAGACCTGATCACCACCGTCGCCGAGACGACCGGACGCGTCGCCGCGAAAGTGTCGAACGTCATCGACAGTTTGACCGGCGCGTTCAAGTCGCGGCGTAAGGGTTGAACCGGGAAAGGCCGAAAGGGTAAAAGGGAAAGGGTCAAGGGGGAAGGGATCGGTATCAACCTTTCCCCCTTGACCCTTTCCCTTTTACCCTATTTTCTTATGCGTCTCTGGCTCTCCAAAAACAGCGAAGTGCCCATCCGTGAGCAGTTGACGACGCAGATCATGCTCGGCGTCGTCAGCGGCGACCTCAAGCCCGGCCAACGCCTGCCGAGCACGCGCGAACTCGCGCGCCGCTTCCAGATTCACGCCAACACCGTCAGCGCGGCCTACGGCGAACTGGAGCGGCGCGGCTGGTTGGAGTCGCGCAAAGGGAGCGGCGTCTACGTGCGCGAGTTTTCGAAAGACCGCGAGCTAGACGCCGGGTTGGAACTCGACCAACTCATCTCCGCTTTCCTCGCGCGCGCGCGCGACGGCGGCCACTCGCTCGGCGACGTACAGGCGCGCGTCAAACGCTGGCTCGAATTTCAACCGCCGGATCACTTCCTCGTCATCGAATCCGACGACGAACTGCGCGAGATTCTCGTCGCCGAGATCGAGGAGGCGACCGGGTTTCGCGTGCGCGGCATGAGCGTCGAACGGTGCGTGCGCGACGGTCTGCCGGCGGGCGCGTTGGCGGTCGCGCTCTACGGGCAGGAGGCCGAGGGCGTACGCGCCACGCTTCGCGCCGACACGAACCGCATGATCCTGCTCCACTCGCGGAGCGTCCCCGAATCGCTCGCGGGCGCGATCCGTCCGGCCGAAGACGCGCTCATCGCCGTCGTCTCGCGCTGGCCGGAGTTCCTACGCTGGGCGCGCACGGTGCTCGTCGCCGCCGGAGTTGACCCGACCGCCCTCAACTTCCGCGACGCGCGCGAGGCCGACTGGCAACGCGGCCTCACGTCGAGCGCGTTCGTCATCACCGACGCCCTCACCGCGCGGCAGTTGCCGCCGAACTGCACGCCGCGCGTCTTCCGCATGATCGCCGATTCCTCGCTCGACGAACTGCGCCGCTTCGTCAAAGAGTTTCTCACACGCTGATCGGCGGCGTTCGATCTCTCATCAGCGCGCGGCGTGTGACACTTCGCGAAGCCGCACAAAACTCTGGCCGCGCGTCATTCGCTTGTTCTATATTTCGGGTTGTCGGGCGTCGTCGTCGTGCGCCCGGCGGCGGCGGCGCATGATGAATGGATTCATTCCGACGGGTGTCGTAGGGAGGTGGGAGAGTTGGTCAGGCGAATACTGGTCGCGGTTCTCACGCTCGCGCTGCGCGTCTTCTTCCGGCGCATCGAGGTGAAGGGCTTGAAGCGCGTCTCGCGCACGGGTGCGACGATCTTCGTACTCAATCATCCGAACGGCCTCGTCGATCCGGTCTTCCTGTTGTGCTACGCGCCGCGCCGCGTCTCGTTTCTCGCCAAAGCCCCGATCTTCACGATGCCCGTCATCGGCTGGCTCGCGCGCACGCTCGAAGCGATCCCCGTCTACCGCCGGCAGGACGAAGGCTCGGACGTGTCGCGCAATCTGGAGACTTTCGCGCGCGCCCGCCGTCTGCTCAAAGGCGGCGGCACGCTCGCCATCTGCCCGGAAGGCGTCTCGCACAGCGACACGAAACTGCGCCCCTTGAAGACCGGCGCGGCGCGCATCGCCCTCGGCGTGCTGGCCGAAGACGCGCAACTCGAACTCAAGATCATCCCCGCCGGTCTCTACTACACGGCCAAGACGGCCTTCCGCAGTGCGGCCCTGCTCCGCTTCGGCGAACCCATCACGGTCGAGCGCGCCGCGTTCGACGCGGACGGCGAACCGCCCGCCGAAGCCGTGCGCACGCTCTCCGCGCGCATCGAAAGCGCGCTCCGGGACGTGACCCTGAACGCCGAACACGAGCAGGCGCTCGCCATCTCCAAACGCGCCGAACGCATCTTCTCGGCGGGCCTGGAAGACGACGACGCAGCGGGCGGCGACGCGAAGGCCGACGCGCTCAAGAGCCTCACGCGCGAAGTCGAATTGCAGAGACGCTTTCTCGCGGGCTACGCCTTTCACTTCGAGCATTCGCCCGAACGCCTCGCCGCGCTCGAAGCGCGCATCCACACTTACGAAGAACAACTGCGGCAGGCGGGCGTCGATCTCGAAGACCTGTCCGCGCCCACCGCCTCGCCCGCCGCCGTGCTGCGCTACTTCGTCACGCGCGTCCTGCCCGTGCTCTGCTGGTTTCCCCTCGCGCTCTTCGGCATCGTCGCACACTACCCGGCCTACAAACTCGCGGGCTTTATCGCCGTCGCCGTCGCGCGCCGCAGCGACGACATAGTTTCCACGATCAAACTCATCGCCGCGATGCTCCTGTTTCCGCTGACGTGGGGCGCGTTGGCCGTCGTCTTCTTTTACCTTCTGGGCTGGCCGGGCGTCTTGCTCGCCCTCGTCGTCGCCCCCGTCTCCGCCTACGTCGCGCTGCTCTTTTTCGAACGGCTCGACGGCTTCGTCGGCGGCGCGCGCGCCATCAGCTTCTACCTGACGCGCCGCCGGTTCTTCAAAGAACTCCTCGTCGAACGCAAACGCCTGCGCGAAGAGATGATCGCGCTCGGCGCAGAAGCCGAAGCCGCAACCGCTACCGCCGCCGCTGTCGTGATGCCCGCCGCGCCCACACGTAATACAATCTGACCGGGACGCAACTCGTCGGGCGACGGGGCGTTCGGGAATGGGGCGTCTAACTAACGCGCAAGCGACAGAGGATAAACGTAGGGGTGCGGCTTGTGCCCGCCCGCTCGCTCCGGCAACTACGCGGGCTGCGGACTTGCCCTGCCCCTCCAATTATTCCGATGCGGAGTTTCTATGCCTGAAGATGAACTCTCGCCAGCGGCCGACGACCGCCGCGATGACAGCCCGAACGACGCTGCCGCCGCGACCGGCGCAAACGGCCACGACAGCAGCGCGGCCGATCACGACGGCGCGGCCGACTTGAACGGCCAAGCGCTCGCGCGGCTCGCGCAACTCGAACGCGCCTTCGGCGAACAGTCCGCGCGCCTGCGCTCCATTGAGAGGCGGCTCGGCCTCGTCAAATACACGCAGCAGACCCGCCCGTTCGAGCAGGAAGGCGAGTCGCCCGCGCCGGGCGAGGCTCGCGCGGAAGCCGAGACCCGCGCCGCGCAAACGCCCGGCGATACCCGGCAAACGCCCGGCGATAAACAGGCGCGCGAAAACCGCGAGGCCGCGCGCGACGATGCCGCCACCCCTTTCAACACGCCGCCGCGCGCCGGAACACGGCGGCAGGAATCCGGCGCGAACGCGAACGTACGCGACGCGCAGACGGCTCGGACGGAAGCGGCAGCGGCGGCGGCGGCGGCGGGCATTCTCCCCGCGCGCCGCGATCTGGAACAACTCATCGGCGGGAGTCTCTTGCTCTGGGTCGGCATCATCGCCGTCTCGCTGGCGGTCGGCTTCATCCTCAAGTACGCTTTCGACAACGATTGGATCGGCGAGCGCGGTCAGGTGTTGTTCGGCGCGCTCTCCGGCGGCGGCATTCTCTTCGCCGCCGAAGCCCTGCGCGCGCGCGGCTATCGCAGCTATGCCTACGTGCTCTCCGGCGGCGGCATCCTCATCCTCTATCTCACCGTCTACGCCGCGCGCGTCTTCTACGAACTCGTCGGCGTCTTCCCCGCGTTCTTCCTGATGATCGCCGTGACGACGACGGCCGTGCTGCTCGCCGCGCGTTACCACGCCTATCCAATCGCCGTGCTCGGCCTCATCGGCGGCTTCATGACGCCCGCCCTGCTCTCGACCGGCGTGGACAATCAGATCGGACTCTTCGGCTACGTCGCGCTGCTCGACTCGGGCGTGCTCGCGCTCGCCTACTTCAAACGCTGGCGCAGCCTCAATCACATGGCCTTCGTCGCCACCGTCCTCACGTTTGCCGGTTGGGCGGTGGTCTATTACGAAGATTGGAAACTCTGGCCGACGCTCTTCTTCCTGACGCTGTTCTTCCTGATGTTCAACGCGCTCGGCGTCATCTACAACGTCGTCAGGCAACGACCCGCGCAGTGGTTCGACATCTCGCTCATCATCACGAACGCGTCGCTCTTCTTCGCCGCGAGCTACGCGCTCTTAGAACCCGCGCATCACCGCGTGCTCGGCTCTTACGCGCTGCTCTGGTCGGCCTTCTACGTCCTCCTGTTTTACTTCACCTACCAACGCCACCGCGCCGACAAATTGCTCGCGCTCTCTTACACGGGAGCGGCCGTCACCTTCTTCACGCTCGCCGCCGCCATCCAACTCGACCAGCAGTGGGTCACTATCGTCTGGGCGATGGAAGCCCTGATGCTCACCTGGATCGGCCTGCGCTCGGACACCGACGCGCCGCGCCGCGTCGCGCTCCCCGTCTACGCCTTCGCCACGGCGCACTGGTTCACGTCGGACATGTTCGATTTCGCCCATCGCGCGGGCGAGACGTTCGTGCCGCTCTTGAACCGCCGGGCCGTCTCGGCCGCCGCGCTCGTCGCCGCGCTCGGCGGCGCGGTCTGGCTCTACCGGCGCGCGGGCGAGCGTGTCGAACGCGGCGAGCGCGAGGTGATCGGTGCGGTTCTCATCCTCTCCGCCAACGTCTTAGCCCTCACCCTCCTGACGGTTGACGCGAACGACTTCTTCAACGCGCGCCGGGCTTCTCTCGGCGCGTATCTCGCTTCCCTCGACATGGACGACCCCGAAGCTTACCTGCCAATCGAGAACGCGCGGCAATTTACGCTGAGCGTGCTCTGGACGTTCTACGCGCTCTGCGCGCTCGTCGTCGGGACGAAGCGAAACGTGCCCGCGCTACGCTACGCCGCGCTCGCGTGGCTCGCCGTGACGGGCGCGAAGATCATCGCCTTCGACGCGGGCTTCTATAACGCCGCGTGGCATCTGCCGCTCTTGAATCAAACTTTCGCCGCCTTCGCCGCTTTCATCGCCGCGCTCTGGTACGCCGGGCATCTCTACGGGCGAGCCGACAAAATTGACCAGACCGAACGCCACTCGGTCATCAACGCCGTCATCGTCGTGGCGAACCTCTACGCCATCACCGCGCTCAGTCTCGAAGCCACCGGCTACTTCGAGAAACTGATCCGCGCGGGCGCGCTTGAGGCCGCGACGGAGACGCGCGACCTGCGCCTCGCGCAGGGACTCTCGCTCTCGCTCGTCTGGACGCTCTACGGCGGCGCGATGCTGCTCTACGGCCACCGCCGCGCGAACCGCGTGTTGCGCGTCATGGCCTTGCTGCTGTTGACGGCGACGGCCTTCAAAGTCTTCTTCCTCGATCTGGCCGTGCTCGAACAGTTTTACCGCATCGTCTCGTTCCTCGTGCTCGGCGCGATCCTGCTCGCCGTCTCGTTCCTCTACCAACAGAAGCAACGCGCGTCGAAGGCCGAGGGCGATTGACGGCGCGCGTGAGACGCGAAGGCGCGACTAACAAAGAGAGAGTTTCCATGTCGATTGCCGATTATCATTTCATCTCGCGCTGGCGCGTCGAAGGGACGTGCGAGGAAGTTTCGGACGTGCTCAAGGACGTGGCGGACTTGCGCCGTTGGTGGCCTGCGACTTATCTCGACGTGCAGGTGTTGGAGGAAGGCGACGCCGCGGGCGTCGGGAAACTCGTCAGCCTGCACACGCGGGGTTACTTGCCTTACAGTTTGCGCTGGCAGTTTCGCGTCACCGAGTCGCGCCACCCTTACGGCTCGACGCTCGAAGCCGTCGGCGATTTGCAGGGGCGCGGCATCTGGACGTTCAGACAGGACGGCCTGCTCGTCGACATCACCTTCGACTGGAAAGTGCGCGCGCGCAAACCCGTCGTGCGCGCCCTCTCGCTCCTGCTCCGCCCGCTCTTGGCCTCCAACCATCAATACGCCATGCGCCGCGGCGAACAGAGTCTCAAACTCGAACTCGCACGCCGCCGCGCACGCACGCCCGAAGAGGCCGCGCTCATCCCGCCGCCACCGGCGAAATAAACGATGAACGCGGAACGATGAACGATGAACTGAAAGACGAGTTGCTTTCAGTTCATCGTTCATCGTTCCGCGTTCATCGTTTCGATCATTTCAACTTTCCCGTAAGCATCAGCGCGACCATTTTGTAGTCGGCGGCGAAAGACCAGAGCGGGTGCTTGAAGGTCGCGGGGCGGTTGTGTTCGATGAGGAAGTGTCCCGCCCACGCCGCCGCGTAGCCGGTGGCGAGTGCGACGGGCAGCCAACGCCAACGGCCGCTCGCCACGAGTGCGACGGCCAAAGCGGTGCTCGTGAGCGTGCCCGCCGCGTGCAGGCGGCGCGTGCCCGCGCGGCTATGTTCGGCCAGATAGTGCGGCCAAAAGTCTGCGAAAGATTTCATCTCAGCTTCGGTCATTCGTGCTTCTCCGCGAAGAGATAACGGCGCGTGCCCGATCCATGCCTCCCTTACCCGGCTCCGGTCGAAAACAGGCGTTGATATTGATCGGGGCGCGCGGGGTCGAGGCGCGCGAGTTGGAGGTTCTCTTCGACGTGGGCGCGTCGGCTCATGCCGACGAGCGCGGTGGTGATGCCGGGCGTGGAGCGCGTGAACTGGATCGCGGTCAGCGCGTCGGAGGCGAGCGAACCGAGCGGCTCGCGTATCTCTTCGGAAAGCCCGCGCGCCACCTTGCCCTGCAAGATCGACGCGCTCGCGACGACCGACACGCCGAGCGCGCGCGCCGCTTCGAGCAGCGACACTGACGCGCCCTGAAAAGTTTGGTTCGACTGCGTGAGGGCTTCCGGCATCGCGAGGTTGAAGGGGAGCTGGACGAAGCGGAAGTGATGCCCGTCGCCCCCGGCCTCGCGCGCGAGTTCGTGCATGCGTTCGAGCGAATGATAACCGCGCTCCGACGGCGCGAGGCGGAAGCCGTTCCACGTCGCCACGCCGTAGTTCTTAATTTTACCGTCCGCGACGCTCTGCTCCAGTTGCCCGAACGCGGCGCGCAGGCGCGTCTCGAACTCCGCGGGCGAGACGACGCCGAGTTGCGTCTCCGGGTTGTGGATGTAGTACACGTCGATGGCGGCGAGGCGCATGTTGCGGAGCGACTGTTCGATCTGGTGCGCGAGATATTTCGGCGTCATGCAATGGCTGCCCGCCGCGATGTCGGACAATTCGGCAACGCCCGTCCTGATGAAAGTCTCTTCGATGTAGCGGCGCACGCCCTCTTGCCCGGCGGGCGGGTCTGTGTCGAAGGGGATGTAGCCGCCCTTCGTGCAGACGACGACCTCGTCGCGCGCGATTCCTTTGCTTTCGACTAACACCTGCAAGGCCGCGCCGATTGAACGCTCGCTGCGCTGGAAACGATAGTTGGCCGCCGTGTCCACGACGTTCGCGCCGAGTTCGACGGCGCGCGCGACCGACTCGGTATAACGCGCGTCCGTCTCCGCGTCGGGCTTGCCGAGATACGTGCCGATGCCGAGCGAAGAAAGCCAGAGGTTTTGTTCGAGCCGGAAATGGTTGGCGGCGACTGCCTCTTGCTGCAAACGCTCGCGGTAGCGCGTCGTCCCCTCTGTCGTGGCGTGGCCTGTGATGGGCATGGTTCAAACCTCCGGTTTGATTGAAACGATGAAGGATGAACGCGGAACGATGAACTGTAAAGACGAGTGGCTTTTACTTCATCATTCCGCGTTCATCCTTCATGGCAATAGCATCTCTTTATAAATCGGAATAGAGTCGGTCGTGTGGACGAACTATAAGCGTTGCGGGCGCGACACGGCAAGAATATTTCAGGGAAGCGCGGGAGGTGTGCTAGGGTTTGGACTCTCAATATTGATTCTACGCAAACGGAAAAAGCGTTCACCACCGCAGACACAGAGCGCGCGGAGGAAGGCATCGGACGATTTCAAATTTGAGATGGTTTCTTGCGCTCATCCGTGCCTTCATCTCCGGCTTTGCGACTCTGTGGTGAATGGTTTTAGTTACATGAGCAACACACGAGAAAAGGGAAGTCTCGACGAGACGGGGACACGCGATGGCGGCGGCGACGACGCCGCCGCACGCGCCTCGTCGCTCGACATCACGGACGAGGCGTTCGCCCACCTCGCCGCGCGCGCCGTCGAGTTGGTATCAGACCACTTCCGGCGCGTCTCCGCGTCGCCGGTCTTGAAGCACACAACCGCGCGCAAACTGGCCGCGCAGTTCGACGCGCCGCTGCCCGTCGCGCCCGACCCGCTCGACGAAGTGTTCGCCGATTGCCGTCGCATCTTCGAGGGCAGCCGCCACAGCGGACACCCGCGCTTCTTCGGCTACGTCGCGTCGCCCTCGACGCCCGTCGGCGCGTTCGCAGACCTCATCGCCTCCGCGCTCAACCAGAACGTTCCCGCGTGGCGTTCGTCCCCGGCGGCGACGCACGTCGAACACACGGTCGTCGGCTGGCTCGCCGCGCTCATCAACTACGCGCAGGGCGCGGGCGGTTTATTGACGAGCGGCGGCTCGATGGCGAACTTGAACGCGCTCTACGTCGCGCATCGCACGAAGTCGCGCGCCGCAGAGTCCGGCGGCGACGGCGACGATGCGGCGGGTGCGACGAGTCGCGCTCTCGATGTGTCGCAAAAGGGTTTGTGGCACGCGGCGCGACCGGCGACGATCTACGTCTCGGATCAGGCGCACATGTCAATCGCGAAGGCGGCGGACATTCTGGGCTTGGGGCGCGAGCAGGTGCGCGTCGTCGAGTCGGACGAGAACTTTCGCATGGACACGCGGCGTCTGCGCGAGAGGATCGAGCGCGACCTGAGCGATAACTTCCAACCGTGTTGCGTGGTGGCGAGCGCGGGCACGGTCAACACGGGCGCGGTCGATCCCCTCTCGGAGATCGCGCGTGTCGCGCGCGAGTACGGTCTGTGGTTTCATGTGGACGGCGCATACGGCGCGCTCGCGGCGGTTGACCCGTCGAAGCGCACGCTCTTTGCCGGTCTCACCGAGGCCGATTCCGTCGCGCTCGACCCGCACAAGTGGCTCTACACGCCGGTCGATTGCGGCTGCCTGCTCTTCCGCGACGCGGCGCAGGTGCGCGCGGCGTGGGCCGGGAGCGAGGCCGACTACATCAAAATTTTTGAGGAGACGGAAGAGGAGTCGTTCGCCTTCTTCGACTACGGCGTGGAGTTGTCGCGCCGCTTCCGCGCCTTAAAAATCTGGCTGCTGCTGCGCTACTACGGCGCGCGGGCAATCGCCGCCGCGATTACGGAAGACAACGAGCTCGCCGCCTACTTCGGCGCGTGCGTCGAAGCGGCGGAAGACTTTGAACTGCTCGCCCCCGTCGAGTTGAGCATCTGCTGTTTTCGTTACGTGCCGCCCGGTGCGCGGCTGCGGCTCGCCTCGGCCGGTGAAGCGGAGCGCGCGCGCATCGAAGGAGAACTGGACGAGTTGAACGGCCGCATCCTGCGCGCGGTGCAGCGCGGCGGGCGCGCTTACGTGTCGAACGCCTCCCTGCGCGGCCGCTTCGCCCTGCGCGCCTGCATCGTCAACTTCCGCACGACGCGCCGCGACATCGAAGCCACATTCGACATCATCCGTGACGCGGCGCGCGAGGTGTGAAGGAAAGAATAAGCTCGCGCAAAGGCGCAAAGACGCAAAGGAAAACTCAGGAAGGAAAGCTCGACAAGGAAAATTCAAGATTGTTGGATGCTCTAACCCTTTATGCTTTCCCTTTGCGCCTTTGCGTGAGACTTTCTTCCTTGGGTGATGTTAGCTTGAACAACCGGAGACATAGAGAACCTTGAGCAAGCAGTCGCACACGGAAGCCGCAGGCGGCAACCTTTACGAACGCGAACTGGGCGCGGCCATCTCGCTTGCGCGCGCGGCGGGTGCGGCCGCGCTCGAACATTACGGCAGGCCGCTCAGCATCGTCCACAAAAGCGAGAACGACGACCCGGTGACGCAAGCCGACCACGCGGCCAACGACGCGATCGTCGCGGGCTTGCAGCGCGAGTTTCCCGCCGACGGCCTGTTATCCGAAGAGACGCTCGACACGGTGCGCCGCCTGAGCCTTTCGCGCGTCTGGATAGTTGACCCGCTCGACGGCACGAAAGGCTTCATCGAAGGCAACGGCGACTTCGCCGTGCAGATCGGGCTGGTCGCAGACGGCGCGCCGGTGCTCGGCGTCGTCTATCAACCGGTGCCCGGCGTGCTGCACTACGCGGCGCGCGGCGCGGGCGCGTGGGTCGTGCGGCCGGAGACACAGCCGGAACGCCTGCGCGTCTCAAGTGAGACGAATTTTGCGCGGATACGTCTGGCGGCGAGCCGGAATCATCATAGCCCGCGCATGGCGAGGGTGATGCGCGCGCTCGGCCTCGGAGAAGAGATCAGGCGCGGCTCGGTCGGCATCAAGACCGGGCTGATCGCCGAGCGGCAGTGTGATCTCTACGTCCACCTCTCGCCGCGCACGAAGCAGTGGGACACCTGCGCGCCCGAAGCCATCCTCCACGAAGCCGGGGGGCGGCTGACAGACCTCTGGGGCGAACCACTCCGCTACAACACCGAGGACGTGCAGAACCGCAACGGCCTCGTCGCCGCGAACGGCGCGGCGCACCCGCTCGTCGTCGCCCGCCTCGCGCCGCTGCTCGACGAGTTCGGGCGCACGCGCGTCTCATAAATACCGTCTCCCGGGTCGCGGATATTTTTTTGACAGTTTGCTGTCTCCGCGTTAGCATCTGCGGCGCGTCCAGCTACCGTCCGCATGCGCAGTCTTCATGCGCGACCTCACTCGCAACGCATCCTTTAAAATTTCGACGTGAACCTTCGCGCCAAACTCTTAATCTTTTTCATCGTCGGCGGCCTCGCGCCGGTGTTGCTTGTCGGCTTGCTGTTCTATCGCAACAGCCTGAAGGTCGTCGAAGGGATGCTGCGCGAGGAGGTCAAGGCCGAGGCGGCGCGCGTTGCGCGCGACGTTGAAGTCGGGCTGCGCGAGCGCGAAGCCGACTTAACCGCTCTGGCGCAAGCGGGCGCGGTGCGCGACTACGCGCGCGGCCTCGCGGCGCAACCCACGACCACGACGGGCAACGCTTCGCCCGCGTCGAGCGAACCGGCCGCACGCGCGACGGAGGCGTTGCAGAACACCGTCGCGGATTTCGTTTCACACAATCGCGATTACTACTCGGCCGTCACGCCGGTTAGCGCGTCGCAGGCGGGGGGCGCGCCGGTTCGGGTCGAGCCGTATGGTGCGAGCAGCCCGTCGCCGCGCGTGAAGATGGGCGACTCGTTGCCCGGCCAACTGCGTCTCGACGAGCGCGTCTGGACGGCCTCCGAACCGAAGCCCTTGCGCTCGGACGTGATGCTCGACGCGAACGGCACGCCCTGCATCGTCTACACCGTGCCCGTCTTCTCGCCCGAAGGCGAGCGCAGCCCGCGCGCCGCGCTCGTCGCCGAACTGAAGTTGGACGCGCTGCTGCAAGAGGCCGTGCGCGACCCGAACGCCGCGACCTCTCCCGCGGGCGTCTCCGCGCGCGCGGGAGAGGTCGCGGCGCAGCCCGCGCGCCTGCTGCTCGTTCTCGATAGGACGGGGAAGATCATTCACCACACCATCCACGCGCTCAAGTATCAACCGGCGGGCGTCGCGATGCCTTACTTCGACGCCTTCGCGAGTGCGATGCGGGCGGGCCAGAGCGGGACGAATTTTTACACCGTTCCGGCCGACGGCACGCGCTGGCTCGCCTCCTACAAACCAATCGCGGGCAGCAATCTCTCGGTGGCCGCCGCCGGAAATTACACGCGCGCCGTGGCGGGCCTCAAACGCGACGGCCTCGCGTCGCTCGCCGTCGCGCTGCTCGTCGCAGGCGCGGCCATGCTGTTCGCATTCGTCGTCGTCACGCGCGCCACGCGCCGCATCACCCGCGTCACCGAGGCGGCGGCGGCCATCGGCGCGGGCGATCTCAACCAGCGCATCGAAGTGCAGACGCACGACGAGACGCACGCGCTCGCCGAAGGCTTCAACCGCATGAGCGACCGCCTGCGCGAACTCATCGCGCGCGAGGCCGAGACGCGCCAGTTCCAGTCCTTCGTGCGCCTCTCCGCGATGCTCACGCACGATCTCAAAAACGCCATCACCGGCCTCTCGATGCTCGTCACGAACATGGAGCGTCAATTTCACCGCGCGGAGTTTCGCGAAGACGCCGTCTCCTCGCTCCGGCAGGCGACGGAGAAACTAGGCGCGCTCGTCGCGCGCCTGAGCGAGCCGGTGAAGTCTCTGAGCGGCGAATACCGGCGCACGCCGCAGCCCGCCGACCTCGTCCCGGTCATCCGGCGCGTGCTGGCGGCAAACGCCGATCCGCGCGCCGAGTTCTACGACATCCAGACGGAATTGCCCGACACGCTCATCGCCCCGATTGACGCGGAGCGGATCGAGCGCGTGTTGGAAAACCTGATCGTCAACGCGTTTGAGGCGATGGGCGGGCGGGGCGGGCGGCTCACCGTCGCCGCCGGAGAAGAGAGCGACAAACTGATCTACTTCAGCGTCGAGGACACGGGGGCGGGAATGACCGAAGACTTCATGCGCACGCGCCTCTTCCGCGCCTTCGCGACGACGAAGAAGCGCGGCATCGGCCTCGGCCTCTACACCTGCCGCGAGATCGTCGAGTCGCACGGCGGGCGGCTCGAAGTTAAATCGAAGCTCGGGTCTGGCACGCGCTTCCGCGTCGTGCTACCATCCATTCCGCTCATGGCCTCACACGCCCGCTCGGCGGAGAAGTCTCCGCTTGCGAAGAGTGCCGCCAAGACGGGCGCGGCCAGTTGAGCGCGTCTCTTTCGCTTCCACGAGTTCATTACACATTGCTTTCGTAGATGCCTGTCCGGCGTGCGCCCGCAAAGCGCGTCCCCGACGAAGGACGGACTTTAAACTCCTCGCATGCCGGCACACCTCCAATGAGCGAACCCACGCCGCCACACATCCCGGACAAAGCGACAGTGCTCGTCGTTGACGACGATCAGGTTTTGCGGCGTCAACTCTTCTGGGCGCTCGACTCGGAGCACCACGTCCTCGAAGCCGACTCGCGCGCCGCGGCCATCGCGCAGTTGCAAAGCGGGCGCGTCCAGGTCGTCCTGTGCGACCTGCACCTGCCGCCCGACCTCGACGGCATCAGCGAAGGTCTCGCCGTCATCGAAGCGGCGCGCGCCGCGCGCCCGAGCATCCCCGTCGTCGTCATCACCGGCAGCAACTCGCGGCAGACCGCGCTCGAAGCCATCCGATGCGGCGCGTACGGCTTCTTCGAGAAACCCTTCAACGAGGCGGAGGTCACGCACATCGTCCGGCAGGCGGCGCGCGTGCGCCACCTCGAAGAAGAGAACTTGAAACTGCGCGCCTCACTCGACGCCTGTCGCGGCTTCCGCCGCCTCATGGGAAGTTCGCCCGCGCTCGAACGCATCCTGAAGCAGGCGCGCGCCGTCGCCTCGACGAGCGCGACCGTGCTGCTCGCGGGCGAGAACGGCACGGGCAAGGAGATGCTCGCGCGCGCCGTCCACGAAGAAAGCCCGCGCGCTACGGGGCCTTTCATCGCCGTCAGTTGCGCGGCGCTGCCCGAAGATTTGATCGAGTCGGAACTGTTCGGCCACGAGAAAGGGGCGTTCACCGGCGCGTCGCAGGCGAAGATGGGTCGGTTCGAGTTGGCCGACGGCGGCACTTTGTTCCTCGACGAGATCGGCGAACTCAGTCAGGCCGTGCAGGTGAAACTCCTGCGCGTCTTGCAGGATCGCACCTTCGAACGTCTCGGCGGCACGAAAACTCTCACGGTTGACATCCGCCTTATCGCCGCCAGCAACCGCGACCTCGAACAGGAGGTCGAAGAGAAACGCTTCCGCCGCGACCTCTTCTATCGCCTGAACGTCGTGCCGCTGCAACTGCCCGCCCTGCGCGAGCGGCGCGAAGACATCCCCGTGCTCGCCGCGCACTTCGCCACGAAGGCCGCAGACAAACACGGCCGCCCGCCCGTCGCCCTCGACGCCGCGCTCATCGAAGCCTTGCAGGAGTACGATTGGCCGGGCAACGTCCGCGAACTCGAAAACCTGATGGAGCGGCTCGTCGTCTTGACCACCGGCTCGCAACTCGGCACGGAGTTTCTCCCGGAGAAGATGCTACACATCCGGCGCGCAGCCGCCACCGCGTCGGGCAACGGCCGGAGCGACGACGAAACCACGCTCGAAGGCGCGATGCTCGCCCTCAAACGCCGCCTCGTCATCAATGCCATGCAGGCCGAAAGCGGCAATAAAGCCGCCGCCGCCAAACGCCTCGGCATCAGCCGCTCCTACTTTCATCGCCTCGTCAGCGAACTGGACATCACTACGTAAAACGCGGAAGGATGAACGCGGAACGATGAAGTAAAGACAAGTTGCTTTGACTTCATCGTTCCGCGTTCATCCTTCCGCGTTTCTCGGTTACTTTGTCCTCTCCTGTCTACACACGGCCGCCGGCCTGTCCACTCTAGTTCACACTCATCGCCCGTCAATTTAAGTCGCTCATGCGCAGATTTGGAGCAAATGGCGGCTTTTGCGTCTTCGCGGCTTGTGGCACGTGTGTTGCGATGTATGTCAGGCGTAAGACGGAAGTAAGTTGAAAAGTTTTAAGAGTTGAAGGCAAGCGCGCTCTACTAAAAGACGCAGGTGGCGGAAAGGAACAGGGACGTTGAAACCGAAACTTCTCATCGTTGACGACGAGACCGCCATCAGGCAGCAACTCTACTGGACGCTCTGCGACGAGTACGACGTGACGACGGCGAGCGACTTCCCCTCGGCCATGCGCCACGCGACGCACTTCGAGCCGGTCATCTCGATCCTCGATTTGCACATGCCCCCGGTGCTCGATTCGCCCGAAGTCGGCCTGCGCATCCTCGACTATCTCAAGGAGCAATGCCCTTCGTCGAAGGTCTACATCGTCAGTTCCGACGAGAGCATCGAGACGAAGAAAGCCTGTTTCCGGCAGGGCGCGGACGGTTTCCTGTCGAAGCCCATCGATGTCGAACAGTTGCTCACGACCGTGCGCCATTCGACGCTCGGGGCGCGGCTCGAAGCGGCCTGAAAATTTTTTGAAACGAAACGGGCTTTAATCTCATACATGGTTAGGTGGTGAGTTTTTTGAAAGCGTTATTGAAAAAGCTCGAAGAGAGACCCGACGGCGAAATGACTCCCGCCGAGATACGCGGGGTGCTGCTTCAACTGGCGCGCAAGAAGATTTCCGAGCACGTTGCGCGCCCGGCCATCGACGCCCTCAACAAGATCATGTGCGACGCCGTAGCAACCTCACACCTGTTACGCGCGGCGCAGGGCAAGCACGGTCGTTGACAAACTCTGTCCTCACAGACGCGGGCGCGGCGGCTTTTCTCCCCCGAACGTCGCCGCGCCGCGAGAGAGAATAGTTCTTTGAGAGATTTTACAAGTTCGGCTCTCGTCCCCTTCACGAGAGACCGTTGCGCTCCGCGCACATACGGTAACCCTTCTGCCGCCGCCCGGAGCCGAAGCCCCCGCTTCCAAATTTGACTCATTCCCAGAGTCGCGGGGGCTTCATCTTTTTTTCCAGAGGTCAGAGGTTAGAAGTCAGTAAAAACGCTTTTGTTTTTACTGACTTCTAACCTCTGACCTCTCTCGTTGTATAATAGTCACACGAAAGCGCACTCGTTCGCCGCCCCGTGTGGGTCTGACGCCCGTCGCGCGTCGTCGTGATTATTATGAAATTTCTTCATCTTGCGGACATCCATCTCGGCTGCCGACGCTACAACGTAGAGGAGCGCACGGCCGACTTCTTCCGCGCCTGGAGCGACGTGATCGTCCGCCACGCGCTGCCGAACGCCGTGGACTTCGTGCTCATCTGCGGCGACTTCTTCAACTCGCGCAAAGTTGACCCGCAGGCGATGAACCATGCCATCATCGGCCTGCAAATGTTGAAGGAGGCGGGCATTCCCGTCGTCGCCATCGAAGGCAACCACGACCAGCACGAGTCGGACGCCGTCAACCGTTTCAGTTGGATGCGCTCGCTCTCGCAGTGGGGCTACCTCATCCTGCTGGAGCCGGACACGCGCGACGGCTTCAACCTCGTGCCGTGGAACGAAGAGGAACGTAGCGGGTCTTACATAGACATCGCGGGCGCGCGCATCTTCGGCACACACTGGTTCGGCACTTCGACGAATGCCGCCGTCCCGCTCGTCGTGGACGCGTTGCGGCGCGCGCGCGGCGAGGAGCTGTTCAACATCCTGATGCTGCACACGGACGTTGAAGGCCAACTCAATCGCCCGAACATCCCCGCGCTCTCCATCTCGCGCATGAAGGAACTGCGCGCGCTCATCGACTACGTCGCGCTCGGCCATACGCACAAACGTTTCGAGATCGAGGACTGGGCGTTCAACCCCGGCTCGCTCGAAGCCTGCACGATTGACGAGTTCAAAGAGGAGCGCGGCCTCTACCTCGTTGAAGTTGACGAGCGGAAGCGCGTCACCGCACGGCACTCGCGCGATTATACGCAGCGGCCTTTTCAGCGTCTCAACTTCGACGTGTCGGGCGCGCCCGACGCCGAAGCCGTCCACGCGGGCGTGCTGGAAGTGATCCGTCTCGAAGCGCGCACGCACGACGCCGGGCAGGACGGCAGCCCTGCGCCGATCATCGAGATCAACCTGCGCGGCCACCTCGGTTTCAAAAACTCCCTGCTCGACATCCCGCGCATGCGCGAAGAGGCGCGCGCCTTAACCGGCGCGCTCCACATCATGATCAGCAATCGCAGCGTGCCCGTCGAATACGCCGTCGCCGCCGGACTCGACTCGGACGCCTCGCGCCAAGTGCGCGAACGTCGCATCATCGAAGACCTCATCACGCGCGACATACGCTTTCGCGCCCGCGCCCACGACATGGCCGCGCTCACGCTCGAAGCCAAACGCCTCGCGCTCGGCGACGAGTCGCCCGAAAAAATCCTGAATCTCATCGAACAACAACTCGAACTCGCCGCCGGGCAGACGGACGGCGCACCTTCGAACGGAGCCGCCGACGCCACCCCGCCCGCGTCGATGGCGACCGACGAAGGAGAACTCGTCGCCTCGGCCAGCGCGCTGCAAGCCGTCGAACGAAACGCAGCAACGTAATAGAGGCCAGAGATCAGTTGAAGAAAATAAGAACTGATTCTTACTAACCTCTAACCTCTAACCTCTAATCCATGAGTGAAGCTTTCGAGAGAGTGCGCGGCGTGAGCGAGTTGCCGCTGTTCCCGCTGCCGCTGGTGCTGTTTCCGGGCGTGCCGTTGCCGCTCCACATCTTCGAGGAACGTTACCGCCGGATGCTCGCCGACGTGCGCGCGGGCAATAATTTGTTCGGACTGTCCTACTTCGACTTGAACACGGCGACCAATACGCGCCCGCCCGTCAACCACGTCGGATGCGCGGTCGAAGTCGTCGAGTCGCAACTGTTGCCCGACGGGCGTTCCAACATTTTGACCGTCGGCCTCGTCCGCTATCGCGTCTCTGAGTACGTCGAAACGGGCGAGCCTTATCTGATCGGCCGGGTCGAGTTTTTTGAAGACGAGCGCGAGGACGAAGAGTTGCTCGTGATGCGCGCGCGCCGGGTCGCCGAACTCTTCACGCGCATCGCGCGCGCCGTGCGCGTCCTGAACGACGACCGCGCCAGTCTGCCCGACCTGCCCGACGCGGAACCCGAACGGCTCTCTTTTCTCGTCGCCGCCGCGATGGAACTCGACGCAGAGGCCAAACAGTCGCTGCTCGAACTGCGCTCCGGCGCGGAGCGACTCGAACGCATCTCGAATTTACTCTCGCAGGTCGTCGGCAACTACGAGGAACGCGCGCGCAAACATAAACTCGCCAAAGGAAACGGCCACAGCAGCAAACGCCCGAACCTCAACGAATGACTAACGCCAGCGACGAGCTTAAACGACAACGGAGACCCGACGCGCCGCAGACGATCCGCGTGCGCGTGCTCTATTTCGGCGCGGCGCGCGAAGATGCCGGGCGCGAAGAGGAGCCGCTCGAAGTCGGCGCGCCGGCCACGGCCGCGAGCGTCTTCGAGGAAGTCTTGAACGCGCATCCGGCGCTCCGCCGCTTCGGCCGATCACTGCTCGTCGCGGTCAACGAGGAATACGCGGGGTCGGAGGCGGAGGTGTGCGCGGGCGACGAGATCGCGATCTTCCCGCCCGTCAGTGGGGGCGCGGACGCCGGGGTGCACGACGACGAGGAGCAGGACGCGGCGGAAGAAGATTTTTTTGAACTCACGACCGAACCCATCAACGTCGGCGCGGTCGCGCGCCGCGTCGTGCCGCCGCGCTGCGGCGCGACCGTCACGCTCGACGGCTACGCGCGCAGGTTCACGCGCGGGCGCGGCGAGACGCTTTATCTCGTCTACGAAGCCTACGCGCCGATGGCCTTGAGCGAGATGCGCAGGCTCGGGCGACAGGCGCACGAAAAATTCGAGATCGCGCACGTCGGCATCGTGCATCGCACGGGGCGTCTGGAGATCGGCGAAACTTCGGTCGTCATCTCCGTCAGCGCGCCGCACCGCCGCGCCGCCTTTGAGGCCTGCGAGTGGGCGATCCGCGAACTTAAACGCACCGTCCCAATCTGGAAAAAGGAGTTCTTTGCGGGTGGCGAAGTCTGGGTAGAAGGAGAAGGCGCGCCCGCCGTTTGAAGAGATGGAAAATTTAGAGCACTTACTTGCGCGCAATCGCGCGTGGTCGGAAAGAATGACGGCCGCCGATCCCGATTTCTTCAACCGTCTCTCGCAGCAGCAGACGCCGAACTATTTATGGATCGGCTGCTCGGACAGCCGCGTGCCCGCGAACGAAATCGTCGGCCTCCTGCCGGGCGAAATGTTCGTCCACCGCAACGTGGCGAACGTCGTCGTCCACACCGATCTCAACTGTCTCTCGGTGATCCAGTACGCGGTGGACGTGCTTCAGGTGAAGCACATCATCGTGTGCGGGCATTACGGCTGCGGCGGCGTGAAGGCCGCGCTCGACAACAGCAAGTACGGGCTGATCGACAACTGGCTCAGGCACGTGCAGGACGTGAAGCACCTGCACGAGGACGCGCTCGGTGCGCTGGCCGACGACGCGGCGCGTTTCCGCAGGCTCTGCGAGTTGAACGTCATCGAGCAGGTCTTGAACGTGAGCCGGACGACCATCGTGCAAAACGCTTGGGAGCGCGGGCAGGGGTTGTCCGTCCACGGCTGGATTTACGGCCTCGACGACGGCCTCCTGCGCGAACTGGACATCTGCATCACCTGTCAGAACGAACTCGCCGCGAAATACGATAGTGCGGTCGCGTCCTCCCGTTGAACCGCCCTCCGTTTGCAAACGGCTGCCCGCCGCTTCCCGAACGCGTGAAAAAGTTTGGAACTACTTCTCCGCCCCGACGTAATTCTGACTGAAAGGCGATTTCGGTCATGGGTCAGAAAGTCATGGTCAGCGCAATCACGAGGGAAGAGGTGCGCGAGGCGATTCTCGACGCGACCGACCATCTGCTGGCGCGCTACGGCTATCGCAAGATGACGGTGGACGACATCGCGCAGGAAGCGGGCATCGGCAAGGGCACGATCTACCTGCACTTTGCGAGCAAGGAAGAGGTCACGCTGTCGCACGTCGACCGCATCGTCGAGCGTTTGAAGGAGCGTCTGTGGGCGATTGCGCGCTCGGACGCCGACGTGGCGATTCGCCTGCGCCTGATGCTCGTGGCGCGCGTGCTCTTTCGCTTCGACAGCGTGCAACAATACACGCAGAGTTTGAACGACCTGCTGGCCGCGCTGCGCCCGAAGTTGCTGGCGCGGCGCGCGCGTTATTTTGAAGATGAGGCGCGCGTCTTCGCGGAGGTGCTGAACGAAGGCGCGCGCCGGAAAGTCTTCAACGTGGACGACGCGCTCTCGACCGCGTTCGCCTTGATCCACGCCACCAATTCGCTCCTGCCCTACAGCCTGAGCACGAACGAACTCGGCGAGCGCGACGAGATCAAAGAAAAGACCGAACACATCGCCGACCTGATCCTGACCGGCCTGCTCCGAAAGCAAAACGCACCCGCCGCGCGGCGGCGACGTTGACGCGACCCGCGCGCGAACGCAACCCGCACGCGTCTTCCGCCTGCGGCGAGAACCGGAACTAAACGCGCGACGAGCGCGCCCCAAACAAGCGAGGATAATTAAGAGATGAGAAAGTTTTCAGCCGTCATAAATTCAACCGCCCGCGCCGCACTGCTGTTCGTCTGCCTGTCCGTTGCCGTCGCTCAGGCGCAGCAAACGCAGCCCGCCGCGCCGGAGACTCCGGCCACGCGGCGCGTCGCCGAGTTGGTGAAGATCATCAACACGACGGACGCCGCGGCGACGAAGCGATTCATAGAGGAGAACTACGGGGGCGAATTCGCTCAGATGCCGGTGAGCGCGCACCTGAATTTCATCGCACAGGTGCGCGACCGCACGCGCGGCGTCGAGTTTCACGGGATTCAGGACAGCAAAGGCGCGACGGAGGCGACCGCGCTGCTGCGCGCGAAGTTGACGGACGATTGGATGGGACTCATGGTGAGCGTCGAAGCGAACGCGCCCAACCGCATCACCGGCATCGGCATGCGTCCGCCGAAAGCCCCCGCCGCCGCCACAGAGCGCGCCGCGAAGACATTGACGGACGCGGAGCGCGCGCGCGAACTGGAAGCCTATGTGCAGAAGTTGACGGAGGCCGACGTGTTCTCCGGCGCGGTGCTGCTGGCGAAGGACGGCAAAATTCTCTTCGAGAAGGCTTACGGCGAGGCGAGCAAGGATTTCCGCGTCCCGAACCGCGTGGACACGAAGTTCAATCTCGGCTCGATGAACAAGATGTTCACGGCGGTCGCCGTCGCGCAACTCGTCGAGCGCGGCAAGCTCTCGTTTGAAGACCCGCTCGCGAAGTTCCTCCCCGAGTTCCCGTCGAAAGAGGCGGCGCAGAAGATCAAGATCAAGCACCTGCTGACGCACACTTCCGGTTTGGGAAGCTACTTCAACCGGAAGTTCATGGAGTCGTCGCGCGCACGCTTCCGCACCGTGAGCGACATGATGACGCTCGCAGAGGGCGAGACGCTCGCCTTCGAGCCGGGCACGAAATGGGCTTACAGCAACACCGGCATGCTCGTGCTCGGCGCGGTTATCGAAAAAGTGACCGGGCAAAGTTATTTTGATTATGTCCGCGAAAACATCTACAAGCCCGCCGGGATGACGAACACGGATGCTTACGAACTCGATCTGGTGACGCCCAACCTCGCCGTCGGCTACCAGAAGGAATTCAACGAAGACGGCACGACGCGCTTCCGCAACAACGTCTTCCAGCACGTTATCCGCGGCGGCCCGGCGGGCGGCGGCTATTCGACGGTCGGCGATTTATTGAAATTCGACACGGCGCTGCGCGCAAACAAACTCGTCGGCGCGGAGTACGTCCGCCAGTTGATTTCGGCCAAACCCGAACTTAGCTCGCCCCAGTACGGCTACGGCTTCGGCGTGGACACGAAGCGGCGCATCGTCGGCCACAGCGGCGGCTTCGCGGGGATCAGTTCAAACCTCGACATGTTCCTCGACAGCGGTTACACCGCCATCGTCATGTCCAACTACGGCGGCGGCTCGCAGCCCGTCAGCCGTAGGATACAAGAGTTGCTTCTGGGCGGGCAGTAGACGCCCGGCGCATTCACAGATCAATTTTAACGCCGCCCGCACAGGTTGCGAATAAAAACTCCCGCTCAACTATCAGTGAGCGGGAGTTTTCGTTTGTCGCGCGTGCGGCCGTGGTGTGATCGCCTTACTCGGCCGCAATCACGCCTGTTTCTTCTTCGCCCGTGGCCGCAAGGAGCGACGCGCTCGTCACCCTGTCGCCGCCGTCGCACTTGATCAGGCGGACGCCCTGCGCGCCGCGCCCGGTCTTGCGGATGTCGTTCGCTTCGAGACGGATGAGCTTGGCCTGCTGCGTGATGATCATGATCTCCGAGTCGTCTTCGACGGGGAAGACGGCCACCACCTTGCCGGTCTTCGGCGTCGCCTTCATGTTGATGACGCCCTTGCCGCCGCGCGATTGCAGGCGGTAGATCGTGATCGGCGTCTGCTTGCCGAAACCCTGCTCGGAGACCGAGAGCATGCGTTCGCTGTCGTCGGGCGAGACGGCGCAAAGGCTCACGACGTAATCGTCCTTGCGCAAGTCGATGCCGCGCACGCCGCGCGTGGCGCGACCCATCGGGCGCACGTCCCCTTCGTCGAAGCGGATGGCAAGACCGTTGTGCGTGGCGATGAAGATGCGCTTCGTGCCGTCGGTCAACACCACGTCGAGCAGTTCGTCTTGGTCGTCGATGTTGATGGCGTTGATGCCGTTGGTGCGGATGTTCTGAAACTCCGACAGCGCGGTCTTCTTGATCACGCCTTTGCGCGTGACCATCACGACGTAGCGGCCTTCGGAAAACTCTTTCACGGGCACGACGCCCGCCAGCTTGCGCGTCGAAGGGATGTTGATCAGGTTGACGACGGCCTTGCCGCGCGCGTGCGTCGGCGCGTCCGGTATCTCGTGGACTTTGAGCTTGAAGACCTGCCCGTTGTCCGTGAAGATCATGATGTAATCGTGCGTCGAGGCGGTGAAGATGTGCTCGACGAAATCGCCGTTCTTGGGCGCGGCTCCGAAGCGTCCCTTGCCGCCGCGCCCCTGCCGCTGGTAAGACGAAACGGGCGTGCGCTTGATGTAGCCGGAGTTCGTGATCGTGATCGCCACTTCCTCGTCGGCGATCATGTCCTCGATGGTGAGTTCGACGCCCTCGTCTACGATCTCCGTGCGGCGTTTGTCGCCGAACATTTTGCGCACGTCTTCGAGTTCGTTGATGATGACGCGCCGCAGCGAGTTTTCGTTCGCGAGAATTTCTTCGAGTTCGGCGATGAACTTGATGACGGCCTCGTACTCGTCGAGAATCTTCTGCCGTTCGAGCGCGGACAGGCGGCGCAGTTGCAGATCGAGGATGGACTGCGCTTGCAGTTCGGAGAACTGCAAGCGTCCGATCACCTTTTGCAGTTTCGAGATGAAACCGGCCTGCGTCAGATCGGTCGGGATGCCCTTCCACGAGCGGCCTTCGCCCATCTTGTCGGTGTGCCCCGTGAGCCACGCGCGCGCCTCGTCCACGGAAGAGGCATTGCGGATAAGCGGGATGATGTAGTCGAGCGCGTCGATGGCCTTGTTGAGACCTTCGAGGATGTGCGCGCGGGCGCGCGCCTTGCGCAGTTCGTACTCGGTGCGCCGGCGCACGACCTCGCGGCGGAAGTCCACAAAGGCTTCGAGCATCTGCTTCAAGGTCAGCACGCGCGGCTGGCCTTCGACAATCGCCAGATTGATCACGCCGAACGACGACTGCATCGGCGTCATCTTGTAGAGCTTGTTCAGGACGACCTGCGGCACGGAGTCGCGCTTGAGTTCGACGACGATGCGCATGCCGTTGCGGTCGGACTCGTCGCGGAGGTCTGAGATGCCTTCGATCTTCTTCTCGTTGACGAGTTCGGCGATGCGCTCGATGAGCCGCGCCTTGTTCACCTGATAGGGAATCTCGGTGATGATGATGGCGTCGCGCTCCTGCGTGCCGCGCCCGATGCGGTCGATGCCGGCGCGCGCGCGCATCTGGATGATGCCGCGCCCGGTCAGGTAAGCCGAACGGATGCCGGCGCGCCCGTAAATGAAACCGGCGGTCGGGAAGTCGGGGCCGGGAACGAGTTTGAGCAACTCCTCGTCTTTAATCTGCGGCTTGCGCAGCACGGCGATGGTCGCGTCCACGATCTCGCCGAGGTTGTGCGGCGGGATGTTCGTCGCCATGCCGACGGCGATGCCGCCCGAACCGTTCAGGAGCAGATTCGGCACGCGCGTCGGCATCACCTTCGGCTCGCTCAGAGACTCGTCGTAGTTCGGCTGGAAGTCGACGGTCTCTTTCTCGATGTCGGCGAGGATTTCGCTCGTGAGGCGCGACATGCGCGCTTCGGTGTAACGCATGGCGGCGGCCGAGTCGCCGTCCACCGAGCCGAAGTTGCCCTGCCCGTCGATGAGCGGGTAGCGCATGGAGAAGTCCTGCGCCATGCGGACGATGGTGTCGTAGACGGCCGAGTCGCCGTGCGGGTGATACTTACCGATCACGTCGCCGACGATGCGCGCGCTCTTCTTGTAAGCCTTGTTGTGTTGATTGCCGAGTTCGTTCATCGCCCAGAGCACGCGGCGGTGGACGGGCTTGAAGCCGTCGCGCACGTCGGGCAGAGCGCGCCCGATGATGACCGACATCGCGTAGTCGAGATACGAACGCCGCATCTCTTCTTCGATATTGACGTAATTATGATCCAGTATTTCCATTAACAAACCTTTCGAGTACAATCTGGCGTCCGTCCTGAAGGGGGACGACCCGCTTGCTTCGCGTCCGGCATTCCATTCGCAAAAACGCTCTCCGGCCTTCGCGCGTGCGGGGAGAATCCGACGACCGCGCGGGGCACCTGCGGCGGCGCGAGATGAGTCCGCGCGAGAGCCTGAACGCCTTGTTTGAGAGACCTGAAAATTAGTGTCCGACGGCACTTTTCCCGGCCGTTTGAGTGCCGACTTGAAGTACGACATATTGTAGCCCGAAATATCCCTTTTCGCAACTCCCTGAAGGGGGCGAAAGCCTTGTAAAATCAGGGTTTCGAGCCGTTTTTCGGGGCGGTTCGGAGGGGTCGGGGCGGGCACAATATATTGAGGCGCGAGAGGCCGACGAAACGCGCCATTAAACGATGAAATATCCGGGCAAAGACCGACGCTTGCGGGAACGTTTGAGACTCTCGCTGCCCGCGCGCGTGCAGGTTCGCGAGGACGCCGGAGCCGAGTGGACGGAGATGACGCGTCTCGCCGACTTGACGCCGTTCGGGGCGGGTTTTAGTCTCACGCGGCCGGTTGACATCGGGCGGCTGGTGCATCTGACGCTGCCGATGCCGCGCCAACTGCGTTGCTTCGATCACATTGAAGATCAATACCGCGTCTACGCGCTGGTGCGTTTCATGCGGGCGGAATTTCCCGTGGGGGCGAGCGCGCCGAACTTCAAGTTCGGCGTGGCCTTCGTCGGCAAGCGTCCGCCGGACAGTTATCAACTCGATCCGAAAAAGCGTTACGAGGTGTTCGAGCCTGAGGCGGAAGGCGGTTTGTGGAAACTGCTGGAGCAGTCGCCCGCCGCGGCGGGACAGGCCGAGAAAAAAGAGTCGCGGTTGAGCGTGCCCGTCGAAGTCACACTCGAACTGTACGACGAGAAGTGGAACATCACGGCGCGCGAGGAGACCGTCACGGAAAACATCAGCCGCCGCGGCGCGGCCGTCTACACGTCGCTCAGGGCGGAGCGCGGAAGTTTCGTGCGAGTGACGAGCGTGCGCTACCAGACTTCGGTCTTCGCCATCGTCCGCGCGCAACGCACGGGAAACGACGGCATCCCGCGCTTTCATCTTGAGTTCATGGATCACGAGTGGCCGCTCGAAGAGTTCGGGTGAGATGAGAAAGAAGCGACAGAGTTTGGTGTTTCCGCGCGAGGTGCTGCTCGTCGAGATCGAGCGACACTGCGCGGAGGCGAGCTGCAACGCGCGCACGCGCGTCGGGCTGACGAAGGAAGAGGCGCGACTCTACGACGGCTTCGAGTGTGAGCGTTGCGAACGCTGGAACGAAGACGGCCTGACGGAGCGCGACATCCCGGACTGGTGGGAAGAGTTGACCGTCACGGGGCTGGCGACGCTACGCGGCAAACCTCCCGCGGGCGATGCGCCGCAGAGTGGCGAGAGCGGCGGCGGCGGGGTGGTGGCGCGTTTGAGCGATGCGTGGCAGAGTAAGGCGCGGCGCGAGGGGCGCGGCGCGGCGCAGGAGGATGCGTCGGTGGACGGGGGAGACGAGTCGCTTTGAGGGAGATGGAAACGAGCGTCATGCGGCGCGATAAAAAGCCCCCGGCGCGCGCGCAACGGGACGAGCCCTACGTGCTGCCGCTGTGGGCGATTCGTCTGCTGCGTGCGGCGTTGCGCCTGCTCTTTCGTCTCCTGTGGCGGATGCGCTACGTGGGCGTGGAGAACGTCCCGGCGTCGGGCGGCGTCATCATCGCCGCGAATCACCAAACCTACCTCGACCCGTTCTGGCTCGGCGGCCCCGTCCCGCTCTATTCTCGTTTCCTCGCGTGGGACAAAGTTTTCGACTGGCCGGTGGCCGGAAAACTGATGCGACTGTTGGGCGCGTGGCCGTTGCAAGTGCAGAAGGGCGACCGCCGCGCCATCCGGCGTTCGCTGCAATGGCTGCGCGGTGGCGGCGCGCTCGTCATCTTCCCCGAAGGCGGGCGATCTTTTTCCGACGGTCGGATGCAGGAGTTCAAGGTGGGCGCGGCGCGGCTCGCGCTCGAAGCGGGCGTGCCCGTTCTGCCCATCACGATTCGCGGCGGCCACCGCGTCTGGCCGCGCGACTGGCGTTGCCCACGCTTCGGCCGCGTCGAGATCGTCTACCACCCGCTCCACCATCTGACCCCGCTCCCCGGCGAAGACACGCGCCAGACCGCGCGCCGCGAAACCGACAAACTCTACGAGATCATCCGCTCCGCGCTTTAAGCACGGGTGGCAGGCCGAAGGCGGCGTGCGGGCGAAGGCGAGCATCTGCGATGCGAGCGAAGGGCGCGCCGTCAAGCTTCAGTCGCGAAGGGCGAGCACGCGCATCATCGCCTCGTGGACGAGGCCGTTGGATGCCATGATGGGCGGTGTGTAGATGTCGTAGGGCGCGTCGTCGTAGCGCGAGACGCGCCCGCCCGCCTCTTCGATCAGGAGCGCGCCGGCGGCCACATCCCACGGGCGCAAGCCCTCTTCCCAGAAGCCGTCGAAGCGGCCACACGCGACGTAGGCCAGATCGAGCGCGGCCGAGCCGTCGCGGCGCACGCCCTGCGCGTGCAGGATGAAGTTCTTGAAGTTGCGCACGAAGTTGTCGCGCCCGCGCACGTCGTAAGGGTAGCCCGTGCAGAGCAGAGCCTCGTTGAGGTCTTGGATTTCGGAGACACGAATGCGCCGCCCGTTCAGCGTCGCGCCCGCGCCGCGCTCGGCGGCAAAAGTCTCGTCGCGCGTCGGGTCGTGGATGACGCCGATGACGAGTTCGCCCTCGCGTTCGAGCGCGATGGAGACGCAGTAGCACGGGTAGCCGTGCGCGTAGTTCGTCGTCCCGTCGAGCGGATCGACGATCCACTTGTACGCGCTGCCGCCCGCGCCCGCCTCCGCCTCCACCTTCCCGGCTTCTTCCGCAAGTATCCGGTGGCGCGGGTAGTAACTGCTGATGCGCTCGACGATCAGACGCTCGGCCGCCAGATCAGACTCGGTGACGAGATCGATGTCGCCCTTGTGCGTCACTTCCAGCGATGCGCGCCCGAACCGCTCGGCCAACACGCGCCCCGCTTCACGCGCCGTCTCAATTGCAAAATCTAACAATGATGCACTCCCGTCTTCAGTCTCAACGACCAAATGACAAATTCTTTTTCCGCCCCCACTCAATCTTCGTAGACGTAGAACTCGGTTCTCTCGCCCTCTAGAAATTTCTCCAGGAGAGGCTTCACTTCGTCTTCCCAATCCACCCCCGCTTCGATCTTCGGCAGCGCGACGCTCGCGACCTTATGCTTGATGCAATAACGCGCCAGCTTGCGCAAAGCCCGGTTCAGGAACGACGCGGAGACGTGTTCCGCATCCGACAGCGCGGCCATGAAAATAACGCCGGGGCGATTCTTCCCCGGCGCGACGACGAACAGGTCGCCCCCCTGAAACTTATTCCCCCGCGTGAACTGCCGCAAGTGCTGCTGCACCTCCGGCCACTTGGAAGAGACCTTCGCCGCCGCGCCCGCCGCGCCCCCGCCCTCCGGCGCACCCGTCGCCACTCCGAGCGCGACGAACTCCGTGTTCGCGCGCAGAATATCGCCTGAGATGAATGTGATCATTTCGGTTCTAAATATTCAATGTAAAAAGAGGCGTCAAACGCCCGGCATCGGCCGCGCGCATTCAGCGAAACAGGGATGGCATCTTGCGTCTGAGAGCCGCGCGCGTTCGCGGTCGGGTGCATGCCGTCGTCAGGTTCGCGCGGATTTATGAAGCCGATAGCATACCTCACCGTCGGGTTTCATCTCACCGCGTCGCCACCCCTGTTTCTCATAGAACCTATCCGCGCGGGTGTGTGCGTCGGTACTCAGCACAATACTCGTCGCGCTCATTTCAAACAGCCAATCCGTCGCCAGCCGCAGGAGCTTTTTGCCAATGCCCCTTCCCTCGTATGACGGCTTCACGAATAAAGCCCAGATTGACGCATCTTCCAGGCAAGCTACGGAGAATCCGACCACCTCGCCTTCGATCTCACAAAGCCACCCTTTACCCGACTCACTGAGGTAGGCGACGCACATCTCGCGTGTCACCTTGCGAACATCGGACAAGATGTTTTCCCTCACCGACTGCCGCACATCGAACAAAGCGGGAATATCTTCTATCTCAGCCTCGCGAAAATTCATCAAACTCATTTCACACCATGCCATAGAGAAATGTCATCCATATCTTCTCCTATTACCGGACGGGCCTAACTACTGTTGTGCCGCACGAAGTTTGCGCGCGGCGAGTTTGAGCACTTCCTGCACCTGCGCGTCCCAGTAAGGCCACGAGTGCGCGCCGGGCAGTTGGCGATACTCGTGTGGGATTTTTCGCCGGAGCAGGAGTTCCGAGAGGGCGCGGTTCGAGTTGATGAGAAAGTCTTCCGTGCCGCAGTCGAAGTAGATGAAGGGGAGCGCGGGGAAGCGTTCGGGCGGCAGGTCTGAGAAGAGTTTGAAGAGGTCGTTCTCGCGGCGCGTGGGGCTGTCCATTGCGCCGTAGGTGCGCGCGATGGAGGGCTTGACGAAGGCGAGCAGCGTGGGGTCGTTTGCGTCCCATGAGGCCGCGCCGAACGCGCCGCTCAGAGAGGCCGCGAAGATGAACATCTGGGGGTGCTTGACGCCGAACTTCAACGCGCCGTAGCCGCCCATCGAAAGTCCCGCGACGGCGCGTGCGTCGCGCGTCGCGAGCGCGCGGTAACGCCGCTCCGCGTCGGGGATCAACTCTTCGAGGATGTAAGTCTCGAACCTGTCTGTCGGGACGGTCGCGCTGTCCGTGTACCAGCCGTCCGCGCCTTCGGGCGTGACGATGATGAAGCGATAGGCGGCGGCGTGCGCGGCGAGGCGCGCGCGGTTGGAAACCCAATCGCCCGCGCCCCCGCCGAGCCCGTGCAGCAGATAGATGACGGGATACCTGACAGCGCGCATCTCCGGCGCGTCGTAGAGCGGCGGCAGCACGACGTTATAAGGCAGCGGCTGGCCGACCAGCTTGCTCTCGAACTTGACCGCCTCGACGCGCGCGGCGGGCGGTGGCCGGAGCATCTGCGCCTGACACGCAACGCACAGCAGCAGCAGCGCGAAGCAGAGAGAGACGACGCGCCCCCGCGCCGACGCAAAACGCGCCCGCGTCAACGAGAAACTTTTTTCCGCCCGCACTATTTCCACACCCCTATGGCTTTCAGAAACTCTTCGAGGTTCGCCTTCTTGAGCAGGCCGGCGACGGCGTCGCGTTTGAGTTGCGGCGCGATGCGTGTCGGCCGCTCGGCCAGCGCGTGCGCCGTGACGGCGACGACCGCCGCGCCCGCGATCAGGTTGTGCGCGGCGATCTTGTCGAGGGTGTCGCCCGGTTTGTGATGTATGTCGTCGTAGTGCTTCATATCGACCCAGAGGTCGAGCGCGGGGACTCCGGCGAGAAGGAAGTGGCCGTGATCCGTGTCGAAGGTGAGTTCGGGCGAAAGCCCGTCGCCGCCGAGCCCGGCGAGCAGCGACTCGCTGATGGGCGTCATCGCCGCTTGCACGTCTTCGCGCCCTTCGACCTTCCAGCCGCGCGGGTGTCCCGCGCCGTTGTCGGTGTTGAGCGCGGCGACGCAGTCTTTGAGTTCACGCGCGTGCGCGCGCACGTAGGCGGCCGAGCCTAACAGCCCCTGTTCCTCGCCGCCCCAGAGCGCGAAGCGGATCGAGCGGCGGGGCGGCGTGCCGAGCGCGGCGATGGCGCGCGCGGCCTCCAGCACCATCGCGCAGCCCGCCCCGTTGTCCTGCGCGCCCGTGCCGTAGTCCCACGAGTCGAGATGCGCGCCGACGATGATCCATTCTTCGGGATGCTCGCGCCCGCGTATCTCCGCCACGACGTTGTTATCCACGGCCGCGCCGCCCGTCCGGTTCTCGTATTGAAACTCGACCGTCACCGCGCCTTGCGGCAAGAGACGCTGGATCAGCGTCGTGTCTTCCATGCCGAGCTGCGCGAGCGGCAGCGGGCTGATGCGCGCGCCCCAGTTGAGGCTGAAGGCGTTGAGCACGTTGTTCGGGTCGGCGCTGCCGACGACGGCCGCCGCCGCGCCCGCCTCTTTGAGCAACGACTGCGCGGCGACCAAATTGGTGAACGCCGCGTAGCCGTCCTTGAGCAACGCCGCGAGGTCGAGCAGGACGACGCGGCCTTTGATCTTGCCCGACTCGCGCCGGATGAAGTCGCGCGACAGGTCTGTGAGCATGTATATCTCGCCGCGCACGCCGCCCGCCGGGGTGGAGGGCGACCAGCCGAGCGATTCGAGATGCAGCGGCCGCTCAAGCGGCGCGGTCATGCGCGCGCGTGCGCGGCCGCGCGCCCAGGTGCTTTCGAGTGGGAACGGTTCGAGGCGCACGTCTTTGATTCCGGCGGCGCGGAACTGTTCGGCCGCCCATTCGGCCGAACGGTCGTAGGCCGCCGACCCGCTCACGCGCCCGCCGAATTTATCCGAGAGGTTTCGCACGTACTCCATCGCGCGGCCGTTGACGAGCACCTCGCCCGCCAGCCGCGCGGAAGTTTGCTCCGACCCGGCGGCAGGCTGTTGCGCGGAGACGACCGGCGGTAGCAGCAGGACGAGAGACAACAACGCGGCGCGAAAAAGTTTCATCAGATGTTCTCCGGTGTGATGGATGATGTCGTGACCGAGAAGGTTATACGCGCTCGCATGACGAAGATTTGCCCGCGTCTCGATAAATTCCGAGAGGCGTTCACATTCGCTCGCGAGACCCGCGTTGACTGTCTAACCTGAGAGATGATTAAGAATTGCCGTTGCCACCGCTGATGTTTCTTTCCACCAGCACCGCAATCCGGTCGAGCCGCGCATCAGTCTCAGACACACGCGCGCTTGCCTCAGCGATCTTCTGATTTGCCTCGGCGATGCTCCGGTTCGCTTCCGCTATGAGCCTATTAGTCTCGGCTATTCGTTCATCGGTGCGCGCGCTGGACTCGGCTATTAGTTTGTCAGTGCGCGCGTTGATGTCTCCAACCCTTTGAGTTATCTCGGCCATTCGTTCATCGGTGCGCGCATTCGACTTGGCAATGCTCCGGTGCGTCTCGGCTATCGTTTTATCGGTGCGCGCCTGCTGCACCTCCAGACGTTCAAAGGTGCCCGTGACGATTTCAATGAACTGAGATACCGTCTCCGCATTAAGTTGCACGACCCGGTTCGTCTCCGCGATCTGCGCGTCAAGATTAGCCTGACTCTGTAAGAGAAACTCAATCGTGCGGTTTAACTCTTCGCCGGTCATAATTTGTTGCTCCTAATTTAGCTCTGATATATCCGTCTCCACGATGAGCGATCATTGCGCGTCGAGCATGGGCACGTTGATGCCTTTGGTGCGGGCGGTCTCTGCCGCCTCGTCGTAGCCCGCATCGACGTGGCGTGCGACGCCGAGGCCGGGGTCGTTGGTGAGCACGCGGTTGAGCCGTCGCGCGGCTTCCGGCGTGCCGTCGGCGACGGAGACTTGACCGGCGTGGAGCGAGTAGCCGATGCCGACGCCGCCGCCGTGATGGAAAGAGACCCACGACGCGCCGCTCGCAGTGTTCAAGAGGGCGTTCAGGATCGGCCAATCCGCCACGGCGTCGGAGCCGTCGCGCATCGCCTCCGTCTCGCGAAAGGGTGAGGCGACCGATCCGGTGTCGAGATGATCGCGGCCGATGGCGACCGGGGCTTTCAGGTCGCCGCGCCGGACGAGTTCGTTGATCGCGTCGCCCATCTCCGCGCGTTCGCCGTAGCCGAGCCAGCAGATGCGCGCGGGCAAGCCCTGAAATTGCACGCGCTCGCGCGCGAGGCGGAGCCAGCGGTTGAGCGTCGAGTCTTCGGGGAAGAGTTCGAGGGCGAGGTCGTCCGTGCGACGGATGTCTTCGCGGTCGCCCGACAAGGCCACCCAGCGAAACGGCCCTTTGCCTTCGCAGAACAGCGGACGGATGTATTCGGGCACGAAGCCGGGAATCTCGAAGGCGTCGGAGCACCCGGCGTCGTGTGCGAACTTGCGTATGTTGTTGCCGTAGTCGAAGGCGATTGCGCCCGCGCGTTTGAGCGCGAGCATCGCCTCGACGTGTCGCGCCATCGATTCGGTCGAACGCGCGACGTAGCCGCGCGCGTCCACACGCCTCAACTCTTCCGCCTCTTCCAGACTCAGCCCCGCGGGCACGTAGCCGCCGAGCGGGTCGTGCGCGCTCGTCTGATCCGTGACGGCATCCACGGTTAAGCCCCGCCGCGCGATCTCCGGCAACACCTCCGCGCAGTTGCCGACCAGACCGACCGAGACGGCACGCCCCTGCTCGCGCGCGTCTTCGCAAATTCGCAGGGCGTCGTCGAGGGTGAGTGCGAGGCGGTCGCAGTAGCCCGTCTGCACACGGCGTTCGATGCGCGCGCGGTCAACGTCCACACCGAGGAATACCGCGCCGTTCATCGTCGCCGCGAGCGGCTGCGCGCCGCCCATGCCGCCCATGCCGCCGGAGACGACGAGACGCCCCGCGAGCGTGCCGCCGAAATGTTTGTCGGCCATCGCCGCGAAGGTCTCGAACGTGCCCTGCACGATCCCCTGCGTGCCGATGTAAATCCAACTGCCCGCCGTCATCTGCCCGTACATCATCAGGCCGCGACGTTCGAGTTCGTTGAAGTGCTCCCAGTTAGCCCACGCGCCGACGAGGTTCGAGTTGGCGATCAAAACGCGCGGCGCATACTCGTGCGTGCGGAAGACGGCGACGGGTTTGCCGGACTGGACGAGCAGCGTCTCGTCGTTTTCCAAACCTTGCAACTCGCGCACGATCCGGTCGAAGGACGCCCAGTTGCGCGCCGCGCGCCCCGTGCCGCCGTAGACGACGAGGTCGTCCGGCCGCTCGGCGACTTCGGCGTCGAGGTTGTTCATCAGGCAGCGCAGTGCCGCCTCCTGATGCCAGCCCTTGCAATTCAACTTCGCGCCGCGCGGCGCGCTCACCTTTCTCGAACCGTTCATCATCAACACTCAACCCCTCGCGCCTGACAGCTTGCTGTCGCACCCCGGCGCGAAGCTGTTTTCTCGCCGAAGGCGCAAAAGCAAGATGGTCGGGCGCGAAGGAAAACTAGAAGCGCGTCCGGGCATCGCGCGGAACACAAAAGACGACCGCCGCGCCGCCGCCTTACTCGTTTTTGAAACTGCGGACGAAGTTGTCGAACCACCCGCCGCTCTGTCGCGACATCTCTTCGAGTTCGCCGGGGTCGAGCCAGATGCCGCCGCACTTCTCGCAGCGGTCGATGACGACCGACCCGCGCGCCTCTTCGACGAGCGCGCCGTGTCCGAGCGGGCACTGCCGCCCCGCCGCCTGCCCGCGCGCCGCGGCTTCCGCCGCCGCATCCTGCCGCATCTTGTCGAGCAGTTCGCGCTCCTTGCGCCGGAAATAATCCTCTTCGAGCGCCTTGCGCCGTTCGTCAAAAATCTCTGACATGGTTTGGTCTCTCCTCTGCGATGGCATGCAAAACTTTGGGCGTTATTGTAACAACAGAAAACGGCAGTTGCACGCCACTCTCCCGCTTGCTTCACGCAAGGCGAGCGCATATCCTGTGAGTCCCCGTTCGCTTTTTCAAATCGCGCAAAACTTTTCGGGAGAGTCGGCACATGGCATTCAGCCCGCGCGCACGCGTCCTGCTTCTGGCGGGGTCAATTCTGTTGGGTTTGACCGCGCTCGTCTGGTATCTCAGCAGCAGGCCGCGCTCGACGCCCGTCACGCCCATCGATCAACCGCCCACCACGACCGCCGAGCTTTCCCCTCCGCCGAACGACGCGGGCGGCGCGACGGGGGCGAACGCTGACACGCCCACGCCGGAGGCGTCACCGTCGGTCGCGCCGTCGCCCTCCGTTAACGGGGCGACGCAAACGTCGCCCACGCCCGCCGCCTCCGCTCAAGACGGGCACGCGGCCAATTCCAACGTCGCGGGTTTGATCATCCCCGTCGCAGGCATTCGTCCCGAACAACTTCAAGACACCTACACGCAGTCGCGCAGCGAAGGCCGCACGCACAACGCCATCGACATCATGGCGGCGCGCAACACGCCCGTCGTCGCTGCCGCCGACGGGACGATCATCAAACTCTTCCAGAGCGAGCGCGGCGGCATCACCCTCTACCAACTCGCCACGGACAATCGCACCGTCTACTATTACGCGCACCTCGAACGCTACGCCGACGGCGTCGTCGAGAACCGCTTCGCGCGCCGCGGCGAACTGCTCGGCTACGTCGGCGACAGCGGCAACGCCGGAAAAGATAATTGCCACCTGCACTTCTCCATCTGGCTCGTCACCGACCCCAAACGCTTCTGGGACGGCGAGAACATCAACCCTTATCCGCTCTTGACGAAACGATGAACGCGGAACGCGGAACGATGAAGTAAAGACAACTGGTTTTCAGTCCATCCTTCAATTTGCCTTTCAGTTCATCATTCATCGTTCATCGTTCATCGTTTTCTTTTCATCCCTCCGCCGTCCGTTTATGGTGCGAGCGCGGGCGGGCGCACGACGCGGGAAACGCGAAAAGTCCGCGATTATGCGCCGGGGCGGCGGTGGGAACGGGTGTTGCTTGAGAATGTGGGGATGCGCCGGAAGTCGCCGGGCGCGTGAGCGCGGGTGCGGCGGCGGCGGCGCGAAAGTTTTTCCTAGAGGAGCTAATGCCGATATGAAAAGTGTGTGGCGTATCGCGGGCGGGATGATGTGTCTGTCCGCCCTGTTTATTTTCGGCGGTTGTCAGGCCGCGCCCGTGTCGAGCGGCAATACGGCCGCGGTTGCGACGCCGTCGCCCGCTTCGAGCGCGACGCCCGCCGCAAACGGTCGCGCGGCCGGGAGCAATTTGCCGGTGACGTTGCCGGTGCTCGACGCCATGTTCGCCGACGAGAGCTTCGCGGCCGACTTGAAATCGCAGTTACAACTGACGGACGAGCAGATCGAACGTCTGCGTAAAGTCGCGCGCGAAGAGACGGGGAGCTTGCGCGAAACCGAGACGGGCGAGCACGGCGGCACGACCACCGCCGCCACGGCGCGCGCCGCCGAACAGATTAAAAGCGTGCTCGGCGATGAGCGCGCGGCTCGCTTCTCCGAGTTTGTGAGCGCGCGTTGGGCGGGCGGGGGCGGCGAGGGTGGGACGACTGCTGCCACCGTCGGCGGCAAGCCGAACGCCGTGCCGACCGACACGCGCATCGTCGTCAACGCGCCCGCTTATCGCATGGACGTGTTCGAGAACGGCCAACTCGTGAAGACCTATCGTGTCGGCATCGGCTACCCGGAGTTTCCGCTCCCGACGGGCTTGCGTCGTGCGAACACGATCATCTTCAACCCGACGTGGACGCCGCCCGACGAGCCTTGGGTCGAGTCGCCGTCGAGCAAAGTTAAAGTCGGTGAGAAGGTGGAAGCGGGCAGTCCTCTGAACCCGCTCGGCCCCATCAAAATCCCCATCGGCTTGCCCTCGCTCATCCACGGCGGCAAGGCGGCCGCCAAGCTCGGCAGCTTCGCCTCGCACGGCTGCGTCGGCCTGACGAACGCACAGGTGCAAGACGTGGCGCGCATGATGGCGAAGATCGGCGGCGCGCAGTTGACCGAGGAAGAGATGGCGACCTATGCGAAGAATCGTAAGGAGACGAAAGAAGTCAAACTCGAACGACCCGTGCCCGTCGAACTTCGCTACGAAACCATCGTCGTCGAGGACGGCAAGCTCTACATCTACCGCGACGTGTACGACCGCGACACGAACACGGAAGCGAACCTGCGCGCGGTGCTCGAAGCCAACGGCGTGTCGTTCGACAGCCTGAGCGAGGCGGAACGCGCGCGCGTGTCGGGCGCGCTCAGGCAGATGGCGCGCGACGCCAAGGGCAACCCGACCGACGGCGCGCCCGAAGCCGCGCCGAGCGCGACGCCCGAAGCGAACAATAAGAACGCGAGCAATAAGAACGCGAACAAGAACGCGAACGATAATGCGAACAAGAAGACCGACGCCGAAGGCGGCAAGGTGACGCGCACGGTCAAAGGCCAGAAAGAGATCGTCATCGAACTCGCCGCGCTGCGCGGCAAAGGCTATCCCGCGCCCGTCGCTCTGGACGCGGGCGGCGGCGGCGCGGGCAAAGCGGCGGGCGCGAAGAAAGGAAAACGCGGCTAGTAACCTTAACGAAGCTCCGCGTTGCACGAAGAGTTAATAAAGGCGCGCAACGCTTCATAATAAGGCGCGCCGCCGATCTCGTTCGTGAGATTGTGCGGCGCGCCTTTGACTTCGTAGAACTGTTTGGGCGGGCGCGCCGCGTCGAAGAGGCGTCGGCCGAGCCGGTAGGGGATGATCTCGTCGGCCTGACTGTGGATGAAAAGTTTCGGGCACGACACCGACGCGATCTTCGAGAGCGAATCCATCTTCGTGCGAATGACGAAGGTCGGGACGAAGGGCAAAACCTCCCCGGCCATGTCCGCAATCGAAGTGAAACTCGACTGGACGACGAGGCCGCAAGCCTCCACCTTCGTCGCCAGATCGACCCCTATCGCGCCGCCGAGCGATTTGCCGAAGATGACGACCTGAGAGGCGGGAACGCCGCGCGCCGTCGTCAGGTAATCCCACGCGGCGCGCGCGTCCATGTACAAGCCTTCCTCGGAGGGGCGTCCCTCGCTCTTGCCATAGCCGCGATAATCTATGATCAGGACGTTCAAGGGCAGCCGCACGAGTTCGTTGATGAAGTCGTAGCGGTGCGAGATATTGCCCCCGTTGCCGTGCAGGTAGAGCAAAGTCGTGCGCGCCTCGACCGGCTCGAACGCGCCCCCGGCGCGGCCGACGCGCGGCGTGCAATACCAGCCGTGCAGGCGCACGCCGTCGGCCGCCGTGAGTTGCACGTCCTCGATCCCGGCGACGATCTGCCCCTCGCGCGCGCGCGTCGGCTCGCGTTCCCAGACGCCCTCCGGGTACTTCGACGGGAAGTAGATGAAACTGTCCTCGAACAACATGACGTACCCCAGCAGGCACGCGCCGAGCAGCACGCAGATGCGCGCCATGCGCCACCCGAAATTTTTGTTAGCCCACAAATGGACGACGAATTTTTTCAACATGCGTCTACGTCTCGCATCTACACGAGAAGATTAAACGCCAGCCACGAGAAAAGTTGAAAGCTTTCTTTGCGCCTTTGCGAGAACTTTTTCTCACGCAAAGGCGCAAAGGCGCAAAGAGGCAAAGAAACACGAAAGTCTTTTAGTGAGAGTTTAGAAATCAAACTCGCCCTGCCTGATAACTGCGGCGAGGCGTTCGATGTCGGGCGAGAGCGCGCGGTCGCGCGTGAGGCGCGGGGCGTGTGCGCGGACGAGTTCGTAGGCGCGGCGGACGCCGAGGCCGGGTTTGAGCGGCGCACGGTATTCCAAGCCCTCGGCGGCGGCGAGCAGTTCGATGGCGAGGACGTATTCGGCGTTCGTCACCATCGCGCGGAGTTTCAACGCCGCGGTCATGCCCATCGAGACGTGATCCTCTTTGCCCGCGGAGGTCGGCAGGTTGTCGGTCGTCGCCGGGTGCGCGAGTACCTTCATCTCGTTCAGGAGCGCGACGGCCGTCACCTGCGCGATCATGAAACCGGAGGACGTGCCGGGGTGCGCCGTCAGGAACGGCGGCAAGCCCTCGTTCATGTCGGGGTTGATGAGTCGCTCGATGCGTCGCTCGCTGATGTTCGACAGGTGCGTGAGCGCGATCCCTGCGTAGTCGAACTGGAGGGCGAGCGGCGCGCCGTGGAAGTTGCCGCCGGAGATGAGTTCGGCCGTGTCGGCGAAGATGAGCGGGTTGTCGGTGGCCGCGCCGGTCTCGATTTCGACGGCGGCGCGCGCGTGGCGGAAACAGTCGCGCGCCGCGCCGTGGACTTGCGGCATGCAGCGCAGCGAGTAAGCGTCCTGCACGCGCGGGTCGTTCTCGATGTGCGACTCCCTGATCTCGCTGTCGCGGAGCAGGTGGCGCAGGTGCGCGGCCGATTCGGTCTGGCCGGGGTGCGGGCGGGCGTCGTGGATGCGCGCGTCGAAGGCGGCGGGCGTGCCGCGCAGGGCTTCGAGCGACATCGCGCCCGCCACGTCCGAGGCGCGCGCGAGTTGCCCGGCGCGACGGAGCGCGAGCGCGCCGACGGCCGCGAGCGCCTGCGTGCCGTTCAACAGCGCGAGACCTTCTTTCGCCTCCAACTCGACAGGGCGGATTCCGGCGCGCGCCAGAGCCTCCGCGCTCGCCATGCGCGCGCCCTCGTAGACGGATTCGCCTTCGCCGATACATGCGAGCGCGAGATGCGCGAGCGGCGCGAGGTCGCCGCTCGCGCCGACCGAACCCTTCTCCGGCACGACGGGCACGACGTTGCGCTCCAACATCTCGATCAAAGTTTCGACGACAATCGTGCGCGCGCCGCTGTAGCCGAGCGCGAGGACGTTGGCGCGCAGGAGCATCATGGCGCGCGTCTCGTCGGCCGAGAGCGGCGTGCCGACGCCGCACGCGTGGCTGCGCACGAGATTCAACTGCAACTCGCGCAACTCCGCGCGCGGGATCGAATAATCCGACAACTTCCCGAAGCCCGTGTTGACGCCGTAAACCACGCGCCCCTCTTCCACGATGCGCTCGACCACACGCCGCGCCGCCGCGACGCGCGCCCGCGCCGCCGCCCCGAGCCGCACGCGCTCCGCCCCGCGCGCCACCTCCGCGACCTGTTCGAGCGATAAGCATTGTCCGTTCAATTCAAGCATAGGAAAAAGCCGTGAATCGTAAATCGTGAAATCGTGAATAGAGGAAAGCAGTTTTCTTTCTATTCACGATTTACGATTCACGATTCACGATTTCATGTAAGCGTTTCTTCCGCGACCGGCTCGCGGTCTGTCTGCTGTAGTTCGCCGGTGTCGGGTCGTTTCCATTCGCCGCTGAGGTTGCCGGTCAGCGCGCCGGTGTGGCCGGGGCGCGTGGTGCGCGTGCGCTGGCGGGCGCGCTTGGTGCGGCGTTCGGTGACGCGGCGTTGTTTGGTGGCGCGCGAGAGGGTGGTCGTCACGGTGCGAATCGGGTGGAAGTTGAACTCGTGATCCGGCAGCACCTCGCCCGTCGCCTGTTTCAGACGCACGGTGGCGAACGCGAAGATGAGCACCACGGCGTTGAAGATGATGCCGAGCATCAGCATCACTTCGCCGGAGAGCGATCCGATGGACGCGCGCCGGACGAACATCTCGAAGCCGCGCGCCGGGAACGGGTGCAGGTAAACTTTCAGATTCCAACTCACCGCCAGCAGGATGAAAATCCAGAGGTAGTTGCGCCGCAGGCGACGCCCGACGGCCTCCCACTCGCTGATGGTGAAGTGCGGCGTGCGCATGTCGGCCGCGAGGTGCTCCGCCCATTCCTGATCCTGCGTCGCGCTCGGCGAGAGCAGTTGCGCGAAGTAGCCCGTCTCGATCACGCGCACGCGGCTCGCCCAGATTTCGTAGTAGCGATAGCGGCGCGCTTCCATGAAGAGGAAGAAGGAGACGAGAACCGAGTTGATCGGGATGACGAAGTGCGGGTTCTCCGACGAACTGAAGGCGAAGGAGAGCGTCGCGCCCGCGGTCAGGACAGCCCAGTTGGTGGTCGTGTCGAGGCGATTGCGCCAGGTGTTCGAGCGTTGCACCTCGCCGCGGTAGAAGTGCACCATCGCCGTGTTGAAGTCGGCGGGCGACAGTTTGCGGCCGAGCACGGTGAAAGAATCCGGAGATTTGTCGGCGGGGGCGGCAGCGGTCTCTTTCGTCTGCGTGGAGGGGGGGCGGAAACTGCCCGTGTGCTGGCGTTCGCCGCCGGAGAGTGAGCCGGTCGGTGTTCTGGGACGCATCTCAGGTTTCATCTTGTCGGTCGGTCGTCTTCCTTTGGGCGCGGTGCGTCGGCTTCGCACCGCTTTGTTTGGATGATAACACGCGCTCCGGTTTAAGCGTGATAGTTCCCGCGCGCATCCCCGCGAGGAAGTAGAGCGCGCTGTAAGACTGGTACGCGCCCCAACGCTTCGCGGCGAAAGCGCGAATCTCGCGCTCCGTCATCGCCACGCCCCGGTTGTAATGCTTGACGACGACGCCGCGCAGGAAGAGGTCTGCGGCGGGGAACACGTCGGGGCGACCGAAGTGCAGCATCAAGACCCACTCGGCCGTCCAGCGGCCGATGCCGCGCAAACTTGAGAGGCGCGCGATGACGCCCTCGTTGTCGTCTCGCCCGAGCGACGCGGAACTGAGTTCGCCCGCCGCGCACGCGCGCGCCACTTCGATGATGCACGTCGCCTTCGCGTTCGACAGTCCGAGCGCGCGCAACTCTTCGACGCTCGCGCGCGCCAACTCTTCCGGGCGCGGGAAGGCGAGGTAAGTTTCGCCGCCCGTCTCCAGACGCTCGCCGTACCGCTCGACGACGCGACGCCTGAAGGTGATCGCCACGCTCGTCGCGATCTGTTGCAAGAGGATCGAAGTGACCAAAGCTTCGAACAGCGTCGGCCAGCGCGGCAGGCGCAACCCGTGATGGTCGGCTTCGAGTCGTCGCATCACGCCGTCGCGCACGAGGCGGGCGCGCCATCCCGCGAGGTCGTGTTCGAGGCTGAACATGTCGCGCACCGTGCGCGCCGCCTCGTCCAAAATTTGCGGGGCGGCAAATTTCCCCGGCGAGAGTTTGACCCTTATGCGGGGAGGCGCGCCCGCGCCGTCCGGCTCAACTGAGAGCAGGAAAAGCCGTTCCCCGAAATGGATCGCGCGGCTGTAGCGGTCGGCCGCGAAAGTGTCTACGGCCTCCGCGTCGGTGAAGCGCAGGAAGCGCGCGGTGGACGCAAAATCGAAGGGCGCGTGGGCGTCTAGGAAGAGTTCGGGCATGGCTCGAAGTGTCGCAGAAACGAGCGTCGGGCGTCAAAGTCTGTCCGCTTGACAGCGGGCGCGGCCGTGCATATAGTCAGGTTTTGTTTGCCGCTGCTTGAAAGCGTCTGTGCGCGATATGTTTGAGCTTGAGCCGGAGGAAGACGCCGACGCACGCTGGATGCGCGTAGCTCTGGAGGCGGCGCGCGCCGCCGGGACGGAGCGCAACGAAGTGCCCATCGGCGCGTGCGTCGTCAGTTCCGCCGGAAAGCTTTTGGCCGTCGCGGGAAACCGCACGCGCACCGACTGCGACCCGACCGCGCACGCCGAAATCATCGCCCTGCGCGCGGCGGCGCGAGAGGTTGAAAACTACAGGCTCACGGGCGCGGTCGTCTACTCGACGATTGAACCGTGCGCGATGTGCGCGGGCGCGCTCGTGCAGGCGCGGGTGACGCGTCTCGTTTACGGCGCGCGCGACGAACGCGCGGGCGCGGTCGAATCGGTCTTTCGCATCTGCGACGCCAGTTCTTTGAATCATCGAATGGAATTAACGGCGGGCGTGCTCGAAACGGAATGCCGCGAAGTGATGCAAGCATTCTTCCGCGCACGCCGCGCCCGAAATGATGAGGTTGGAACGCGGCGCGCTGAATAAAACGCGGCGCGCTGAATAAAAAACGACTCACGTTCAGTTCATCGTTCCGCGTTCTAACTTCATCATTTCTCGTGCGGAGAGGTCGCATAGTGGCTTAGTGCACCGGTCTCGAAAACCGGAGTGGGGGAAACTCCACCGTGGGTTCAAATCCCACCCTCTCCGCCACTTTTTGAGGCATGAAGGATGAGGGATGAGGGATGAAAGAAAGCATTCAAGAAGTTGAACGCTTATCTTGTTCATCCCTCATCCCTCATCTCTCATCCCTTATCTACGGAGAGGTGCAAGAGTGGTTGAATTGGCAGCACTGGAAATGCTGTGTGGGGGAAACTCCACCGTGGGTTCGAATCCCACCCTCTCCGCCTTCGTTAAAGATAAAGGACTCAATTTATGCAGGATGACAAACTCGCCGCCGACGAGGCGCGCCGCCTCGCGCAGCACGACGCGCTCAAGGCCGGGGTCGAGGGCGACGTGAACGCCGAGATCGCCGGTCGCGCCGAACGCACGACCCGCCCCGAAGCCGAACGCATGGAACAGGTCGCGGGGGAGTTTCGCGGCAAGGCGATCAACGAGGTGATCGAGACGGAGCGGGAGGTGGAACGCGGGCGCGGCGCGGCGCGCATCTCGCAAGTCGTCGATTACATCTTCTACATTATCTACGCGCTCCTGGCGATCCGTTTCCTGCTCGCGCTGCTGGCCGCGCGCCGCAGCGCGGGGTTCGTGCAGTTCATTTACACGATCAGCGATCCGTTTTACGCGCCGTTCCGCGGCATCGTGGCCGAGCCGACGGCCGAGAGCGGCGCGCGCTTCGCGCTCTCGATCCTGCTCGCCATCGTCGTCTACGCCGTGCTGCACATGGGGATCAACGGGCTGCTGCGCCTCGTCGCCCATCGCAAGACGGAGATTTGATGGGGATTTGATCTGGGCGCGCCCGGTCTGCTATAAACGTCCGTGCGATCATCTTTCGGGTTCGACCCGGCGGGCGCTTCGACGCCGCTTGATCTTTTACACAACTTATCAGACTTCGGGCTCCGCACAACGCTCGTCTCGCGAACTCCGCCAGGCCAGGAATGGAGCAACGGTAGCGTTGACCGCGTGTGTTGCGGGTCAGTCCGAAGTCTGACCATATCCGAGAAAGAGTTGCCGCCGGGCGAGCGTGAGAGTTGCCGAAGCGGGCGAGTTTGGAGCACAATCCGACATCGCCGCTTCGGGGAAATCGAAACGCTTTGCGGGCGCGGCAACTCTTTTTCATTTTAAGTCACGCATGAAAATCAACTTCCAGAGGCTCGACCACGTGCAGCTTTGCATCCCGCCGGAGACGGAAGGGCGCGCGCGCGAGTTTTACGGCCGACTGCTCGGCCTCTCGGAGATCGAGAAGCCCGAACCGCTCAGGGCGCGCGGCGGACTCTGGTTCGAGATCGCGGGCATTCAACTCCACATCGGCGTCGAGCGCGCCCAGAGCAAGTCGAAACGCCACTCCGCGTTTGAAGTCGAGAATATCGAAGCCGTGAGAACTTATCTCGAACAGAACGGCGTGCCGACGAAAGACGAAATCTCGCTCGCCGGCATCAAGCGTTTCTCCTTCTTCGATCCCTTCGACAACCGCATCGAGCTTTTAGAAAAAACGACCGGCAACGGCTAAGCGACCACGGACAACCGACCACGGACAACCGACAGCTTTATGGCTTACCAAGTCATCGCACGCAAATGGCGTCCGCAAACTTTCGAGGAAGTGACCGGGCAGGAGCCGATCACGCGGACGCTGCGCGGCGCGCTCGAACACGAACGCCTCCACCACGCCTATCTCTTCTCCGGCGCGCGCGGCGTTGGGAAAACGACGACGGCGCGCCTGCTCGCCAAGGCCCTCAACTGTCACAAGTCCGCACGCCCCACGGCGACGCCCTGCCGGACGACCGACCCGGATCAGTGTTCCTCCTGCCGCGAGATCGCCGAGGGGCATTCGGCGGATGTGCGGGAAATCGATGCGGCATCCAATACTGGCGTGGACAATGTGCGCGATGTGATCATCGATAAAATTGGGATCAACGCCGCAAAGTGGGAAGGTCGTGAGCGTTACAAAGTTTACATTATTGACGAAGTTCACATGCTCTCGACTTCGGCTTTCAACGCGCTCTTGAAGACGCTCGAAGAGCCGCCGCCGCGCGTCGTCTTCATCATGGCGACGACCGAGTCGCACAAAATCCCCGACACGATCCTCTCGCGCAGCCAGCAGTTCGAGTTTCGCACCATCGCCACGGCGCGCATCGCCGAACGTCTCCGGCTCATCGCCGACGCCGAGGGGATCAACGTCGCGGACGAAGCCCTGCGCGAGATCGCGCGCGCGGGCGAAGGCTCGATGCGCGACGCGCAGTCGGCCTTCGATCAGGTCATCAGTTTCAGCGACGCCGAGATCGCGGTGGCGGACGTGGAGGCCGCGCTCGGCATCGCCGGGGCGGAACTTCGCACGCGCGTCATGCGTTCGATTGCGACGGGCGCGCCGCGCGACGCGCTCGCCGTCGTGGACGATCTCGTCATGCGCGGGCACGACCTGAGAAATTTTTGCCGCGACCTGTTATCGCACGTCCGCGACCTGCTGGTCGTGAAAGTGGCGGGCGACGCGGCCGAAGGGTTGGACGCGGGCGACGCCGAGCGCAGGGAACTGATGCTGGCGGCGCAGGAGTTTTCGGAGTCAGACCTCGTGCGCTTCTTCCACAGCCTGTCGGAGACGGAGCGCATTTTGCGCGAGGGCGCGCACCCGCGTTACCAACTCGAAATCGGACTGGTCAAGTTGATCGAGATGCGCCGTCTCGCCCCGCTCGGCCTGATCATCGAACGCCTGAACGCGCTCGAAGAGGCCCTCCGCACGGGCAAAACACCCGCGGCGGCCGGTGCGCCGGGCACGCCCGCGCCGACGGGCGGCGCGATGGGCGGCGGCGGCAGTACGCCGCGAAGCGGGGGCGGGTATGCGGGCAGCGGTGGCGGCGGCAAGGGAACGCCTCCCGGCTCGCGCGCCGCCACGGCGTCGCCGGGTTATGAAGCGGAGCGTGAAGCCGACGCATCCCCGCGCCTCGACGCTTCAACACCACCGGCGAACAAAGCCGCGCAGCCCGACGCGGGCGCGCGACAGACGGATAGCTCCTTGAGGTCGAACGCGACGACGGCGGCGGCAAACACGCCGCCGTGGGAAGAACCGCCGACGGCTTCACAACCTCCCCCGCTCAAACTCGTGCCCCCGCCTTCGATTCAGAGCAACGGGGGCACGCCCGCCGCGGCACACACGCCCGCGCCGCAAGTCGTCGGCGACGCGCACGTCACGTCGGCTTCCGACGCGGGCGGCATCATCGAGCGGATCAAGACGGGACTCGAAGAGCGGCGCAAGCCCTTCCTCGCCATCGCGCTCGAAGGCGCGCGCAAGGTCTCGTTCGACGGCGAGGAGTTGTACGTCGAGTTCGCGCCGGAGGCCAAGCACCTGCGCGACAATCTCGCGAAGCCTGAGAGCGTCAAACTTTTGCGCGAGGTGTGCGCGAGCGTGTGCGGGCGCGAGATGGGCGTGCGCATCGCGGTCAAGGACAAGGACGAGAGCCGCGACGACGAGCAGCAGGGGGCGGCGCGCGACGCGGAAGCCGAAGAGAGGCGACGCCTGCGCGAGTTGGCGGAGAACCACCCGTCGGTGCAGCAAGTCCTGCGCGCCTTCCACGCCGAGATCGTGGACGTGCGCCGCGTGGACAGCAGTACGAGTAAGCAGTGAGCGGTAAGCAGTGAGCGGTTAAAACAGTTTCTTTACTGCTCACTGCTTACCGCTCACTGCTCACTTCTTTTTCCCGCGAACAAAGCCGCGCGGGCGCGCGTATAGTTTGGACGGAGGTTGAAAGCGATGCGTGATCCTTTTCTGGCGGGGCTGTTGAGTTTCGTAATTCCGGGGCTGGGGCAGCTTTATAACGGGCGTATTCTGGCGGGCATCCTGTGGTTGATACTCACGCCCGGTTTCTGGGTCGGGACGGGCGGCATGCTCGGTTGGGTGTGCCACGTGGTCGCCGCCTACACGGCCTACAGCTATGCGAAGGAGCATCGCGTGCGCGTGTAAGTATTTTAAGATTTCCGAACGAGTTACCAAGGAGGCGCGGGTCGCGTGCGTGTTGCGCGGCCTGCGCTTTTTTTATTCGTCGCCGCCGAGCGTGTCGCCGTTGTCCGTCTTCCTGACGGGCAGGAGGCTGCGGATCAGATCGTTGAGTCGTTCGAAGTCAATCGGCTTGGTGAGGTAGCCCTCCATCCCGGCGTCGTAGGCGGCGCGCTGGAAGCCCTCGGTGGTGAAGGCGGTGACGGCGATGACGGGTACGGGGCGCAGGGACGGGTGCTCGCGAATCTTTCGCGTCGCGCCGAGACCGTCGAGGCCGGGCATGCTGATGTCCATCAGGATCAGGTCGGGGTGCGTGAGCGCGGCGACCTTGATCGCCTCTTCGCCGTCCGTCGCCGTGACGACGCGGTAGCCCGACTGTTGCAGGTGCAAACTGATGATGACGAGGTTGTCAACCGTGTCGTCAACGACGAGCACGAGGAAATCCTGCGGGGTAAATTCCTGCGTGTCCGCATTCGCCTGAAGTTGGCTGGTGGGCGGGGCTTCGTTCGGGTGCAGGCCATCCGCGTTCGCCGCTTGCGCCGGAAACAGCGCGACGGTCTCGCCACCGGCAGCGGACTGGATCAGTTGCCAGCCGCACTTGACGCAGAACCGCACGCCGTCGGGATTTTCGTGGGCGCAAACTGGACAGGACATCATCTCTTTAATCTAAGTCACTCTCCCCGGTTTCTCGTCACCGTAGAGTATCGCAGAAGCGGACGTGTTTTCGCCAACGGCGAGACGCGCCCGCGCACGTGTCAACTCGCAACCCGCGCGCGCCCGTCAACTCGCGGGCGGGCGTTTCTTGTTCGGGGGGAGAGCGCGCGGGATGTCGCGTTCGTTGAGCGTGGGGGGAGGATCGTCCGTCTCCGCGTTCGGTTTCTTGCCGCGCAACGCGGGCGGCAGTTTCGGGCGGGGGATGTTGACCGTGGCGACCGAATCCGTGCGACGCAGGATCGCGCCGCCGCGCCCGGCGACCCACGCCGCCGAACCGCCCCGGTAGGCGACGGCGAACAGCGGCACGCTCGTCGCGCTCGCCAGCGCGTCCCACGTCTCGCCGCCGTCCTTCGTTTGCATCACGCGCCCCTGTTCGCCGACGATGAGCGCGTCGAGCGGCGAGGCGACCGAGACGGCGAACAGGTTGAGCTTGACCTTGCTCTCCTGCTGCTTCCAGCGCATCCCAGCGTCGTCCGTCCGCAGGATCAACCCGCGCTCGCCGACGATGAAGCCGCGCGACCTATCCGCAAACGCGACGCTGTAGAGCCATTCCTTCGTGTTCGTCTCGATGTAACGCCACGTTTCGCCGCCGTCCTCCGTCCGCATGATCAACCCTTGCGCGCCGACCGCGACCGCGGTGCGACCGCCGCCGCCGCCGCCGCCCGCGTAAGAGACATCTTCGATCCAGGTGATCGTGTCGGAACGTTTTTGCCGCCACGTCTCGCCGCCGTCTTCCGTCGCCAGTATCGTGCCGCGCGCGCCGACGGCGAGGCCGCGCTTCGCGTCCGCGAAGTGGACGCCGGAGAGTTCGTGCGTGACGGGCGAGTCAACTTTCGCCCACGTCAGGCCGCCGTTATCGGTGCGCAGGATCGTGCCCGCCTCGCCCACCGTCCAGCCGTGCGCCTCGTCCACGAAGAAGACGTGCGTGAGGCGAACCGTGACGCCCGACGGCCTCGCCGTCCAACGCTTGCCGCCCGAATTCGTGTAGAGCAGCCGCCCGCGCGAGCCGACCGCCCAGCCGCGCGAGCCGTCGAGAAAGAAGATGTCCGCGAGGTCTTCGCGCCCGCCCTCCGAGAGCCGTCGCCATTCGAGGCCGCCGTTGTCGGTGCGCAGGATGAGGCCGTCGCCGCCGGCCGTCCAGCCGGTCGTCGCGTCGGCGAAGTGGATCGTCGTCAGGCGCGGCTGCGTCTTCACGCTCACGGGCAGCCACGTCCCGCCGCCGTCGGCCGTCGCGAGCACGACGCCGTCGTTGCCCGCCGCCCAACCGTTCCGGCCGTCGGCGAAGTAGACCGATAGGAGATCGGCCTGTTGATAAACTTCGACGCGCGCCCACGTCTCGCCGCCGTCGTCCGTCCGCATGACGAGGCCGCCAAAGCCGACCGCGACCGCGCGCTTCGACTGACCCGCGAAGGCCACGCCCGTCAGCGGCAACTCCTTCGCCTGCGACTGGCTTCGCCACGTCGCGCCGCCGTCCGAGGTCACGAGCATCGTACCGTTCGCCCCGACCGCGACGCCCGTTCGCTCGTCGCCGAAAGAGATCGAGAAGAGGTGTGTATTGACGCCCGAAGTTTGCTCGCGCCATGTGCGCCCGGCGTCGGTCGTGTGGATGATGCGCCCGTAAGTGCCGCACGCCCACCCGTGCCGTAGATCACGCCCGGCGAAGGCGACGTTGTAGAGATGATCCTTGACGCCCGTCGGCCTTGCCGTCCAACGCTCGCCGCCGTTCTCCGTCGTGATGACGACGCCGCGCGCGCCGACGGCGACCGCCGTGTTCTTGTCTCTGACGAACAGCCCGTAGAGCGTCGTCGCGACGGGCGCGCTCTGCGCCTCCCACTCATAGCCGCCGTCCTCCGTGCGCAAAATCGCGCCCCCCGCGCCGGTCGCCCACCCGCTCAATTTATCGGCCGCGAACCTCAGCGCGTGGATCGCGTTGCCCTGCGGCAGGGGGTTCTGCCACAGCCACCCGCGCGTCTGCGCCGCCGCCGTCGCGCCCGCGAGCACGCCGGAAAGCACGAGCACCAGAAAGACGCTCGCGCTCGCGCGTGTGGCGATGAAATTACTAATCGGCATGAATTGACAGCGGGGGAGTAAATTTCAGGCGACGCGTAATTATGACTGACGAGAGGCGCGGGAGAAAGCCTCACGCACCATCTTTGGACTTCATGTATGCGTTAAAGTGATTACAATACTGGCTATCGAACTCGATCTTAAAGATTTCTTCGTACCCCAACACGAAGTTCTTTTCCCATTTGCCCGCCGCATCGTAACTTTTTATCGAGAATTGTTCATCTTCAATGCCGGTAATCACACCTAGATAGAAGGCCGAATCACCACCTTCGTTGTATATGATTTCAAGCGCAGGCCAAATATCTCTCCGCATCATCGCAGCTAACGCCTGCGGGATCGCCTCGCACGAGTCGAGCCAGCGCGGCACGCGCAGTTTTTTAATTGCTCCGTTCTCGCGCAGAATCTCGTTGGCGCACCGCTCATATTTCCCGTCGCGGAAACCTCTAATGAACTTCTTGGCGAGGATGACGACTCCGTCGAACTCAAACGCTTCCTCCTCACGCAGGACGATGAAGTCGGGTTTGACCTGCATGACGACGCCGTCATACCTGTCGCCGCCGGGGTGCCCGGTCTTGAACCGCATGCACCACTGTTCGTCGAGGGACTTTTTATATTTACGTGCGAGACTCATGACGCAATCTCTCCGCCGTCGAAGTCATCAACGAAACACCGTTGCTATGATTTGCCGCCGGATGCGCCGAGCGTCTCGGCCGCCTCGCGCAGCACGCTTTCTTCGACGCGGCCGAGCGCGGCGATACGGCGCGCCGCCTTGTCCACGGCCTCCTGCGCGTGATGACCCGCGTGGCCTTTGATCCACTCCCATTCGATGTGGTGCGCGTCGCGGGCTTTGTCCAGACGCGCCCACCATTCGTGGTTCGACTTGCGGCGGAAGCGTCCCGCCATCGTCTCCACCACGTAGCGCGAATCCGTCAACACGCGCACGCGGCACGGCTCGCGCAGTTGTTCGAGGCCGACGGCCGCCGCGGCGATCTCGGCCTGCTGGTTCGTCGCCGTGCCGAGATAGCAGCCGAACGCGCGCCACTGGTCGCGGAAGTTCAGGAGCGCGACGGCCGCCGCGCGCGGCTCGGCCTGACCGTTGCCGAGGCTCGACCCGTCGCAGTAGATCGTCACTTCCTTCAACCCCTCCGGCGCGCTCACGCCGCCGCCTCGTGTTCACCCGTGAGGACGAGGACGTGATCCACCGCCTCCTCGAACGTGTCGTCGTGCGAGATGACGAAGAGTTGATTGAAGTGGCGCACCTGCCCGATCTGGCGCGCGAGGTTTTCGCGCCGCTCGGCGTCCATGTTCACGGTCGGCTCGTCGAAGAAGGCGATGCGGATATCCGAGAGTTGCTTCAACAGCGCGAGGCGCACGGACAGGGCGGCGACCATCTGCTCGCCGCCGGAGAGATTGACGAACGAGCGTTCGTGGCCGTCCTCTTCCAGCATGATTTCGTAATCGCTCGACCAGCGGAGCGTCCGCCCCGCGTCGCCCGTGATCTCGCGGAAGAATTGATTCGCCTCGACCGAGATGTGCGCGACGTAACTGCGCGTCACTTCCGGCCCCGCTTTTTTGAGAATGTCGCGCATAAACTCGGTCGCTTCGTCCAGACGCTTGAGCCGCTCCTGCGCGCGAATCTCATCCTGCCAACGGGCGCGCACCGCGTCGAGCCGCGCGATCTCGGCGGCGAGTTTCTCCGTCGTCTCGCGCGCGTGTTCGAGCTTGGCCGAAGTGTTCGCCTCGGACGCGAGCGCGAGGGCGAGCGCGTCGCGTTCCGACGAATGCGCGGCGCGGTCGTATGCCGCGCTCGCCCCGGCGTGCGCCGCTTGCGCCGCTTCCGCTTCGCGCGCCGCCTGCGCCGCCTCGGCCGTCGCGCGTTCCACCTCCTGCGCCCGCGCACCCACCGTGGCCGCGAGCGACGCGCTTTCGAGATAGACGCGGTAGGCCGGGGCGGTCGCGTCGCGCGCTGCCAGCGTCGCCGCCCAACGCGCGTCGAAGTCCGCGAAACGCTTCGACCGCGCCGCGAGTTCGTCGCGCTCGGCCGAGAGCGCGGCGATGGCGTCGCGCGCGCCCGCGACTTCCGCTTGCAGCGTCGCCTCCTGTTCGGCTTCGGCGCGTCTCATGCTCAGGCGCGCGCGCGGGTCGTTCAGGGCGCGCAGGCGCGCGTCCGTCTCGGCGATGTCGCGTTCGAGCGATTCGATTGCGCTCGCGGCGGCGGCCAGCCCGGCGCGGTCTTCCTTCCTGCGCTTGCCTTCCTCTTCGATCTCTCTGAGACGCTGGCGCAGAGGCTCTAGCTCCGCGTGGCGCATGAGAGCTTCGCGCGCGCCGATGAGTTCCGCGTCGATGCCGAGCAGTTTACTTCTCAACTCGTCGAGTTCGCGGTCGTCGGCCGGGAGCGCGGAGAGTTCGCGGTCGAGCGTGGCGAGCAGCGACTCGCGCGCCCGCAGCAGTTCGCGTTCGTGTCCGAGTTGGCCGCGCTCGCGCTCCAACTGGACGAGCGCGACGCCCGCCTCGCGCGCCGTGCGCACCTGTCGTTCGACGCGCACGGCCTCGGCCTGCACGGTCTGCAACTCGGCGCGGTTCGCCGTCAAGTGATCTTTGAAATAGCCTTCGAGCGTCTGCCCCTCGCCGATGTTCAAACAACGCTCGGAGAGGATCGGGCAGAGACCGCCTTTGACTTCGACGCGCATCTTCTCGTCGCGCGCGATCTCGGCGCGCAGGTGCGCGGCCTGTTCGGCCAGTTCGCGCCCGCTCGCTTCGAGTTCGGCGGCGCGCTCGGCCCCGGCGGCGCGCGTTTCGAGTTCGCGCGTTTTGCGTTCGAGCGCACCCGTGATCTCTTGCAGGCGTTTGATCTCGCGCGTCAAATCCCTGCGCTGGTTGGTGAGGTGCTTGCGCTCGGTGGCGGCGCGTTCGGCGCGGCTGAGCGCGGTTTCGAGTCCGATGCGCTCGCTCCCCAGACGCGCGACGCGTGCGGGCGCGTCCTGCGCGCGTTCCGCCTGTTTCAACCCCTCGCGCGTCTGCGCGTGCTGAGCGCGGAGGTTGTTGAGTTCGGCGTCGAGGCGTGCGAGACTGTCGCGCGCCGCCATCGCGTGCGAGCGCAACTCTCGCAGCCGTTCGCGCTCGCGCTCCAACTCTTCCTGCGCGCTCACCTCGACTTCGATCTCTTTCAACAACCCGCGCGCACGCCCCGCCGCTTCGAGCGCGACGCTCAAACGACGCGCGTCCGACTCGGCCGCGGCCAGCAGACCCGCCACGCGGTTGATCTCCACGAGCAGGCGGTCGCGCTCGGCGCGTTCCGTTTCGAGTTGCCCCAGTCCGGCGAGCGCGGCGAGGTGCGCGTGATAGTCCGTTTCCGAAGCCTGCTGCTCGCGGCGCGCGCGCTCGGCTTCGGCCAGTTTGCTCTGCAACTCCGCGAGACTTCGTTCGGTTGCCCTGCGTTCCACGTCGGCGCGGTCGGCGCGCGTGCGCGTCTCGGCCACGCGCCGCTCGGCCTCTTCAAACGCCCCGACCTTAGCCTTGCGCGCCGCGACCTCGCGCCGCAATTCGTCGAGCGTCTCCGTCAACTCGCGCGCCCGCGCCGCCGTTGACGCGTGCTCGGCCGTCATCTCTTCGTAGCGCGCGAGCGTGCCTTCGGCGCGCCCGATGCGCTCGCGCGTCTCAGCCACGCGGTCGCGGATCAGGTTCACCGTGTCGCGCAGGCGTTCCGCGCCCTCACGGTACTCTTCCACTTTGAGCAGGCGGTCGAAGGCGGCCTTGCGCTGGCTCGACGTTTTGAGGAAGTCGGCCGTGAGCAACCCTTGCGGCACGCCGATGGCCGACTTGAAGAGGGCGGGCAAGTCAGTCCCCGCCTCGATGCCGAGCAATTTGGCGAGCATCGGCGCGACGTTCGCCTTCTTCTCTTCGAGCTTGAGCTTGAGTTCGGGGTCGTAGATGTAATAGCCGTTGGCCGTGTCGCGGTAGACGGTGTAACGGCGGCCGTCCACGTCGCTCTCGAAGGTGACGCGCGCCGACCCCTTCTTCGCGCCGCGACGCAGGAAGTCGTCCTTGCTGTAGTCGAGCGTGTCGAACAGCGTCCACGCGATGGCTTCGAGGATCGTCGTTTTGCCCGCGCCGTTGGGGCCGACGATGGCCGTCGTGCCCGGCTCGAAAGAGAAGTCGGCGCGCTCGTAAGATTTGATGTTGTCTAACTCAACCCGTGTGACGTGCATGATGTTATGTCGGTTAAAAGTCCGCCCGTTCGCGCGCTTCTTGCGCCCGCGACTCGCAAGCGGGCGCGGCGGGCGGCGGCGGCGTTGAAACATTAGCCTAACATGTCTTAAAACTTTTTTCCTTTCGCGGGATGGCGACGAGAAACATGAGCGGAGCCGCAAGCAAAAGCCACATCATCGAGGCGAGGCCGAAACGTTCGGCCACGAGCCCGAGTGCGAGCGGGATCGCGCCGCCGACGAGGCCGGAGACGTTACTGAGCGCGAGCGCCGCGCCGCTTCGTTCGGGCATCGCGGCGTAAAGCTGCGCCTTGAGGATCGAATACCAACCGGCGTTCGAGATGCCGAACAGTCCGAGCAGCGCGAGCTTGGCGTAGAGGTTCGGCGCGAGCAGGAAGGCGGGGAACAGGCAGAGCATCGCGAGCGCGCTCCAACGCAGGTAGCTGAGGCCGCGCACGCGCTTCAACAGAGGGATGAGCAACAGGTCGCCGCCCAAGCCTACGCCCGTCCAGACGGCAACGCCCAAGCCCGCCTGTGCGTCGCTCGCGCCCACCACGTCAACGAAGTAGAGCGCGAGCCAGCCGTGGAAGCCGTCGAGCATCAAGCCGGAAAACTCCAGCAGCACGAGCCAACGCCGCACTTCGCCGCGCCGCAAAGCGCGCAGGGCATCCAGCGCGCCCTGTCTGATGCCTGAGCGTTCGGGCGGCGTGTCGGCGTGGCCGCGTGCGTCGAAAGCGAAACGGCGCGCGGCCCAGACGAGCAGCACGGAGACGGCCGACAGCATGCCGAACCACGCGCGCCACGTCGCGCCCGCGGCCACCGTGGCGTTCAGCGCGAGCGACCCGGCGACGATGCCGAGCGACCCGGCGAAAGCCCAGCGCGCCATGTTTGCCTCGTGCCGCGCGGGCGCGCAGTCCATCAGCGCGGCCTGCGACAAACTGACGAACGCGCCCCCCGCCGGATAGAACAGCACGAGAGCCAGCAGCAGCGACGCGAAGCCCGCGCTCTGCGAGACGAGGAACAGGGAGAGCGCGAAGCAAACTCCGCCGGACAGAATTACCGCGCGCCGGTGTCGCGTGTCGCCGAGGAGCGCGAGCGGCGGTTCGATGATGCCGGAGATGAGGTTAGGGATGGTGAGCAGCAGCCCGATGTCCGCGTAGGAGAGCGAGAGGTCGCGTCGGATGTGCGGCCACGCGGCTTGACGCGAGCCGTCGACGAGTTCGTCCAGAAACTCAATCGCGAGCAGTGTGAAGGTGAGACGACGGAGTGTGCGCCCGGCCGCGTTGGTTGACGGCGAGACGCTATGCGAGTGCGCGTGATTCGACATTTGCTGATTCCTCTTTTCCCGGAAGTGTGAACGCCGTGGCGGGTGTGCGCTTGGGTGCGTTCTCCGGGGCGGAGGAATCGAGGAGCGTGCGCGGGCGTACCTCAGCCGTCGCGCCAGCGTCGGCACGTCGTCAGGTACGACTGCGGGTTGGGGAAGTTACCAGGGAGGAAAGGTCAGAGAGATGTTCATGACGTTATCTCGCTTTCGACCGGGACGTGTTAATGCGTCGCCATTCTACACACTCCGAACGCGGCGGGAAAAGTTTCCGGCCGCAAGTCCGTGAGGTCGAAGTTTTCAGAGGTCGCCGACTTTGAGCGGCGCGTCCGCGTTCTTCCAAGCGCGTTCAAATTCCTGTCGTACGAGCGCGGCGGCGCGAGCGTTGCCCTGCGCCTTCAAACTCTCCGCCAGCCCGAACAGCGAACGCCCGTTGCGCCGGTTGCGTCCGAGGTCTGCGCGGAAGACTTGCTCCGCCTCCGCGTATTCGCCGCTCACCAAAAGCGCGCCGCCGAGCGACTCGCGCGACGGCGGGTAATACCAGTCGGGCGGCTCGTTGTAAAAAAGCGAGTCTTCGACAAGGACGGCCTGACGGAAGAGTTCGATGGCGAGTTTAGGTTCGCCCCGCGCGCCCGCGATGCGCGCGGCGAGGATGTAGCCCGCGATCCGCAACACGTCGCGCCCGGCGTTTGCGCCGAACCGCGCGCCTTCGGGTAAGGCTTTGACGGCCGCCTCGAAAACTTTTTGCTCCGCCTGCGCCTCCGCCGTCTTGCCCGTCGCAGCGTGTGCCAGCCCGCGCCCCCAGTGCCACAGGGCACGCGTGTAGGTCAGAGACGCGACGGGTTGCGGCGATTTGAGCACGTCGTCCCAGCGGCGAAAACGCACCAGCAGAAGCGTCCTTGTCGGCAGGAAATCTTCGAGGAAACTCATCCCTTCGAGTCGCGGCCGGACGTTCGACTCAAGCTGCTCGGCGGCCTTGAGCGCATCCGCGAAACGTCCCTGCATGCTGTAAGCGGCGGCGAGGAAATGCAGGTTGTGGCTGTAGTAAGCCGCCGTGTAGATGCCGTGTTGCGTGCCGCTCGTGGCTTCCATGTAGGCGCGGTCGGCGCGGGCGGCCAGTTCGTTCACGCGCGCGGAGGCTTCGTAATCGCCGACGCGCTGGTAGATGTGCGCGGGCATGTGTACGAGATGACCGGCGGCGGGCGCGAGCGCGCCGAGCCTGTCCGCGCTCGGCAGCGCGCGCTCCGGCTGCGCCGACGCTTCGACGGCGTGGATGTAGAGATGGTTCGCCCCGACGTGATTCGGATTGCGCCGCAAGACCGATTCGAGCACCGACACAATCTCTTCCGTCCCCGGTGTGGGCGCGCCCCTGGGCGACCAGAGCTTCCACGCGTTCAGGATCATCACGGCGTCGGCGTAGAGCGTGGCGGCTTCGAGGTCGTCCGGGTAGCGGCGCATGAGCGCGCCCATCGCTTCCGCGTAATCGAGCGAGAGTTTCGGCTGATCCGCCCCCGCTTCGGCCGGGAGACGTTTTCGCATCGCCTCGATGTACGCGCGTTCGTGCTCCGGCGCGTTCGCCGACAGCGCGAGAGCCTTGCGGATAGCTTCGTCGGCGGTCTTGCGTCGCGCGTCGTCCATCGTCGTCGAGTTGTAGTTGGGGGCGGCGGCGAGCGCGATGCCCCAGTAGGCCATCGCCGATTGCGGGTCGAGTTCGGCGGCACGCCGGAAGGAACGCGCGGCCTCGTCGTGGTTGAAGGCGTAGACGAGGACGAGCCCCTGATCGAAGAACCGCTGCGCCTCCGCGTTCGCCGTCGAGATCGGGTAATAATGCGCGCCGAGGCCGGGCAGGAGCGTGACCGCGCCCGTGCCCGCCGGGGTGTTCGCGTGGTGCTGCGCGTGCGCGAAGGTGGAGGCGAGGAAAAAGAGCGAGACAACCAGCAGACGCTTCATCTCAACCACTCCTTTTTTTCGAGGTAGTTTTTTACTCGTTGACTTTCAGCACGGCGAGGAACGCTTCCTGCGGGATTTCGACGCGGCCGACGCGCTTCATGCGCTTCTTGCCTTCCTTCTGCTTCTCCAGCAGTTTGCGCTTGCGCGAGATGTCGCCGCCGTAGCACTTGGCGATGACGTTCTTGCCCATCGCCTTGACGGTTTCGCGCGCGATCACCTTGTTGCCGATGGCGGCCTGAATCGGCACTTCAAACAGTTGGCGCGGGATGAGTTGCCGCATCTTCTCGGCGAGCGAGCGGCCGCGCGACTCGGAAGTGCCGCGATGCACGATGAGCGAGAGCGCGTCGACGGGTTCGCCCGCGACGAGGATGTCGAGTTTAACGAGATCGCTCACCCAGTAGTCGGCGAAATGATAGTCGAGCGACGCGTAGCCGCGCGAGACGGACTTCAGGCGGTCGTAGAAGTCGAGCACGATCTCGTTCAGGGGCAGTTCGTAGGTCAGCATCACGCGCTTCGCCGCGATGTACTCGAACTTCTTCTGCACGCCGCGCTTCTCTTCGAGGAGCGGCAGGATGCCGCCGAGGTATTCGTCCGACGTGAGAATCGTGGCGAGGATGACGGGCTCCTCGATCTTCTGGATGCGCACGGGGTCGGGCATCTTCGCGGGCGAGTCGATTTCCAGAACCTCGTCGTCCGTCGTCGTGACGCGGTAGCGCACGCCCGGCGCGGTCGTGATGAGATCGAGGTTGAACTCGCGTTCCAGACGCTCCTGCACGATCTCCATGTGCAGGAGGCCGAGGAAGCCGCAGCGAAAACCGAAGCCGAGCGCGGTCGAAGATTCCGGCTCGTAGAAGAACGACGCGTCGTTCAGCCGCAGTTTGTCGAGCGCGTCGCGCAGTTCTTCGTACTGGTTCGCCTCCACCGGGTAGAGACCGGCGAAGACCATCGGCTTGATCTCCTGGAAGCCGGGGAAGGGCACGGTCGTCGGCCGGGCGGCCTCCGTGATCGTGTCGCCGATCTGCACGTCCGCGACCGTCTTGATCGAAGCCGTGAGAAAGCCGACTTCTCCAACTCCGAGTTCGCCGATGGGCGTCGGGCGCGGGCGATTGACGCCGACGGCCTCCACCAGATAGTCGCGCCCCGTGTTGAAGAAACGTATCTTCATGCCCGGCTTGACGCGCCCGTCAATCACGCGGAAGAGCACGATCACGCCGCGGTAGGCGTCGTACCACGAATCGAAGATGAGCGCCTTGAGCGGCGCGTTCGGATCGCCCTTCGGGTAGGGCACGTCGCGCACGATGGCTTCCAACACTTCGTGGACGCCCACCCCCGTCTTCGCGCTCGTCAGGACGGCGTTCCCCGTGTCCAACCCGATGACCTGCTCGATCTGCTCGATGGCCTTGTCGGGCTCCGCCCCCGGCAGGTCGATCTTGTTGATGACCGGGATGAACTCCAGATTGTTCTCAATCGCCAGATATGTGTTCGCCAGCGTTTGCGCCTCGACGCCCTGCGACGCGTCGACGACCAGCAACGCGCCTTCGCACGCCGACAGAGAGCGCGACACCTCGTAACTGAAATCCACGTGCCCCGGCGTGTCGATCAAATTCAACACGTAGTCCGTGCCGTCGTCGGCGCGATAATCGAGCCTCACGGCGTGCGCCTTGATGGTGATGCCGCGCTCGCGCTCCAAGTCCATGTTGTCGAGCACCTGCGCCTCCATGTCGCGCCCCGCGACCGCGCCCGTCAATTCCAACAGGCGGTCGGCCAGCGTGGACTTCCCGTGGTCGATATGCGCGATGATCGAAAAATTTCTGATGCGTTCTGGATTCATTAAATTCAGTTCTAAAACTTAACTGAGCCTGTCATAGACATCTTTGCGATGCCCGACTCGTATAATTTCAATTAACAACACGGAAGCCGTAATTGTGTAGATGATTCAATAGTCACCTTCTCGCAAGCGATAAGTATGTTCCGAGCCGACCAGCTTTCTCGCACCTGCGGGCAGCGAGTTCGAGTGCAACTGCTCAACCACCCCCAGGATTTTCAACCTGACATCTCGCGGGAGTTTCCTGACTTCTTTCGTCGCAGCGCGTTTCCATTCGACTCTATATGAGTCCATCACGTTTCAATTCTGCAATGAATTCCTCATGCGAGATCGCCGGTTCGTTCCTTCGCTCGGCTACCGCCGCAAGGTCTTCTATATCCTCAAGGAGTTCTTGAAATTCGTTGAGCGATAAGATGACGGCGGTTTTTTCTCCGGCTTGATTGGTGATGTACTGCACACCAAGTTGCTTCGGGTCTAACATGTAGGTTCTCCTAACGCCGGACGACACCAAGTAAGTCGAAAATGTTCATCCTTAACATAACAAAACGGGCGCGAAACCGCACGCGCGCCCGTCTTCTCTGATAAAGCGAAACCTGCTTCTAGGCAACCGCCATCGCCAGCGGCATTTGATCCCATGTTTGGCCTTCAAGTACACGGCCAGCTTTCTTTTTGTTAGTGCCTCCCCATTGTTTGAAGAAGAAAGGAACACCAGCAGTCTGACATTGATTGCGAATATCAACGACCCATTCCGGTTGCATTGAGCGGGCATGTGGACCGGACTCGCCGCCGACAATAGCCCAGTCAATTCCTCGCAGGTCAAGATTGGGTAAAGACCCAAGCAGAGGTTCTAACGAGAGGAATTTAACGTGCGCCCCTGTTTCACGAAGATGTTCGATGCGGAAGGTGTAATCGTTGTTTTCGACGCTGACACCCATCCAAATGTTAGGCTGCCAATCCAGCGTCGGGCTTAATCTCATCAGACGTTGAGACCGCTTCGTCAGAATTTGGAAACGATGTTGATGCGCCCGCTTCATCACATCAAAAACTCTGTGAATGTATTCTGTCGGGACATCTTTATGGAAGAGGTCACTCATGGAATTAACAAAGATAACCTGCGGCGTCTTCCATTTAAGCGGCAACTCAAGCATGTGCTCTTGAACCGTTAGCTTAAACCCGTTTGCATAATTGCCCTGTCCCATAGCCTGCAAACGAACGGCTAACCTTTCCGCATAACAATTGTCACAGCCAGGACTAAGCTTTGTGCAACCCGTGACTGGATTCCATGTTGATTCAGTCCATTCTATTGTTGACTTGGTGCCCATAAACCTACCTCTAGAATCTTTAAATTAGAAATTCAAGGAATGAATGTTAGAGGTACCGTATCATTTATGCTTTTGCGTCCATGTCCGGTTTGGAGCCTAACATCTTGGATCAACTCTTTCAGAGTAAAATTATAGTCCTTGTCGTGAAACTCTCCGAATCGCTCGAATACAAAGTGGTGCCTGATCTGCCCGCGTGTAGTTTGCGTATTTTCTTGAAGATATTTCAAGATCAATTGACGAAGTTCAACGCGCCGCCTCTGGGTTTCTTGTTGAACTACATCAAATTCTTCTGATGGTAGAAGGAATTGCGCGGGATTCCCGGCTGAGTCTCTAATCAACTCGTCTTCTTCCTCACGAATGAAGCTGTTCATCAACTTAATGCCGTCTGCATGTCGAGTGCAAAAGATTAAGTAGTATTTGGGCGTTTTACCTACATCTTTACGAACAGCATAAGACGCGACGTTGTACCCATAGCTACTCAAGTTGGTTATGTATTCATGAAGTAACAATTTTTCACGCTCATGGGTCGCTACGCTTCCAGATTCAACCTCTACTTTCCATTTATTGCTACCAATTATTTCTGTGACGTTGGCAATGTTTGTTTTGTTCCTTTTGCTCGCTTGAAGATTGTTATCTCTTGAATTAATCGAATCCACAATACGCCGCAACCCATCGACATCAAAGTTAATAATCAACTCGGTTGCTTGCTGGTTACGTTCTAAGATCGGACGAAGGTCAGCAAATTTCACACTTGTTGGCCCGAAAGGGTCTAAAAAAAACAAAGCAGGTGCATTGCCAATGTGAGATATGATTTTGGGCACTGCTTCGCCAAATTTTCCCAACAAGTTTGTAACGATACCGCTAGATTCCCAAGACTGTGTGATGTAGCAAAGAGACTTATAATTTTCTGGATCAGCTTCTACGTTAATAAGCTTTAAGGTGACAGGCTTTTTCCACGCCGCGCATTTGTTAGCGATTTGCGCAATAAGCAGTGGGGAGCCAGGCTGATTGTTATCGTATTTAGCTTTACCTGCGAAACCATCAACACAGTAAATTAGCGGAGCCTTGCTCCCAAGTTTTGCACTGAATGGTGGTAAGTATTTTCCAAGGAGGCGATGCTTTCTCTTTGACCAACGCTTAGGGCTATCAAAAAATGAAGAAGTTTTCATAGCTTCTCCTCCAAATATGCATAAAGAAGCAGAGAGGCGAAATGTGAGGTTCGCATAAATTTTCCTTAAAACTTTTTAGTTAAACCAAACTCGATATCAAATCTTTTTCTCTGCGTCGCGCGCGAGCATGGCCGCGCCGGTGGGGACGGCGTCCGCGCCGAGGGTGGCGGCGACGATCTGTGTGGCCTCGAAGCAGGGTTGGAAGGAGCGGCGTCCGGCTTCGCGGATGATGGGGTCGAGGATGAGTTTGCCCGCATCCATGACGCCGCCGCCGAGGACGATGCGCTGGATGTTGAGGAGGTTGATGACGGCGGCGACGGCCGTGCCGATGTAGCGGCCGGTGCGTTCGATCATGAGCATGGCGAAGTCGTCGCCCTCGTTGGCGGCATGGGCGATGTCGGCGGCGGTGAAATTTTTGTTGAGGCCGAGCCGCGTGAGCGATGAAGTGCTGTCGCGGACGAGCCGCTCGTGCGTGCGGCGGACGATGTTCGGGGCGGACGCGACCGTCTCCAGACAGCCCGTGTTGCCGCAGGTGCATTCGATGCCTTCGCGGTCGATGGTGATGTGGCCGAACTCGCCCGCGAAGCCCGAATCGCCGTACCAGAGTTTGCCGTCCATGATGAGCGCGCCGCCGATCCCTGTGCCGATGGTGACGTAGAACATGTTGCGGCTGCCGCGCCCCGCGCCCGCGATGTATTCGCCGTAGGCGGCGGCGTTCGCGTCGTTGACGAGCGTGATGGGGAGATTGGTCGCGCGCGCGAGTTCCGTTTGCAGGTCGGCGCGGACGACCGAGGGGAGGTCTGAAGAGACGACGACGCGACCCGTCTCCGGGCTGACGAGGCCGGGCACGCCGAGGCCGAGCGCGGCCACGTTCGGCGACTCGTCGCGCAGGGCGGCGACGAGGCCGGTGATCTGCGCGGGCAGGGAGCCGCTCTCAAGCGCGGCCTCGCGGCGGGCGATGACCTGCCCTTCGCCCGAGACGAGCGCGGCGTAGAGCGACGCGCCGGAAACATTAATGCCGATATAGTTGTGGCCGGGTGTTACAGTTGACATGGTCTTTGATCTCCAGACGGGAGCAACGGGCGAAAAAGTCTTTCAGGTAGGAAACGGCGAAAATGGTAGCAAAGGGGTAGGGGGCTGTCAAACTGACCCTTCTGCGTGTAGAATGACGAGCCGGAAAGGGATGAGGGATGAGGGATGAGGGATGAATAAAATCATCCCGTCTTGTTCATCCTTCATCCCTCATCCCTCATCCTTTATGATCATTCGTTCCATTCTGCTGCCGACCGATTTCAGCCAGTGCGCCGAGTCGGCTTTGCCGTACGCGGCCGACCTTGCGCGGCAGATGAAGGCGCGCCTCGTGTGCCTGCACGTGGTGGAGACGATGATGCCGCCGGTCGGTTACGCGGCGGTGGCCGAGCCGCTGCCGGCGGTGGACATGGGCGGGCAACTGGAAGAGTCCGCGACGCGCGAGTTGCCGAAACTGGGCGCGCGCCAAGAGTGCTCGGGGCTGGACGTGGAAGAGGTCATTGCCCGCGGCGACGCGGCGGGCGAGATCGTGCGCGTCGCGCGCGAACGCGACATTGATTTGATCGTCATCTCGTCGCACGGGCGCACCGGCCTCGGGCGCATGATCTTCGGCTCGACCGCCGAGTCGGTCGTGCGCCACGCACACTGCCCCGTGCTCGTCGTCAAACCGAAGGAAAGTGAGCAGTGAGCAGTGAGCAGTAAGCAGTAAGCAGTTAAAATCCGGGCATTGCTTTACTGGTCACTGCTTACAGTCATTTCATGGAGCAACATTTCTACGAACTGGTGGGGCAATACGGGCTGTACGCGATTTTCTTCCTCGCGATGATCGAGGGAGACCTGACGCTGCTCTTGGCGGGCGTGCTGGCGCACGGGGCGTTCTTCGGCGAGTATAGTTTCGCGAAGGTGTTGGCGGTGGGCACGGCGGGCGGCGTGGCGGGCGATCAGGTGGCTTACGCGATGGGGCGCGGGTTTCGTTCGAGTATCCGCGACCGGAAATTTTACCGCGCCGCCCGCCCGCGCATCGAACGCCTGACGGAGACTTTCGGGCCGCTCACGATCTTTCTCTCGAAGTACGTCTATGGCCTGCGCACCGGCTCGTGCATCTTCTACGGCGTGGCGAAGATGAGCTACATGCGCTTCCTGCCGCTGACGATTGCGAGTTGCTTTCTGTGGGTGCTGCTCCTGAGCGGCGCGGGCTATTTCTTCCACGGCATCATTACGAACTTCATCGGCGACTTCGAGCACCTGGGGAAATTCCTGCTCGTCATCGTCGTCGTGGGCGTCCTCGGCTTCTATCTGGCGGAGCGTTACTGGCTCTCGCCTAAGGTGGAGGAGGCCGACCCCGAACGCGTCCACGAGTTTGAAGAGAACGTGCAGGAGAAACTGCAAGAACTCGGTGAAGAGATCAAAGAACATCTCCCGCCGCCGCTCGCCCGCCGCGCGAAAGACCGCAAAGACAAAGAGCCCGTGAAGAAAATGCGCGCCGCGAGCGGAAGCGGCGATGAAGGAGACTGAAAGAAACGATGAACGATGAACGATGAACGATGAATTAAAAGCTGAACCTCTTCGGCTTTCATTCATCGTTCATCGTTCATCGTTCATCATTCATCCGTTATGATTATCGAAGCAAGCGCACCCACACGGGTCGATCTGGCCGGCGGCACAATTGATATCTGGCCGCTTTACCTGTTTCATCCGAACGCGGCGACGGTCAATTTCGCCATCTCGCTCTACGCGCGTTGCCGCATCGAGACGCGCGAGGACGGGCGCGTCATTCTCGAATCGCGCGACCGCGGCTTGTCCTTTGAAACCGACCTCGCGGGCGTCGCCGAACTCGTCCGGGAGGAGCGGCTCGAACTCATCTCGAAACTCGTTCACTTCTTCAAACCGGAGACCGGCTTTCATCTCATCGCGGAGTCGCAAGCCCCGGCGGGGGCCGGATTGGGCGGATCGAGTGCGCTCGCGATTGCGTGCATCGGCGCGCTCAACCGCCTCGTCGGCAACCGTTACGAGGAGCGCAAGTTCATCACGATTGCGGCCAACGTCGAGACGACCGTGATCCGCGTGCCCGCGGGTTTTCAGGACTACTACGGCGCGTTCTACGGCGGCGCGAACTGCATCCACTTCCGCGCCGAGGGCATCACGCGCGAGGAGTTGCCGGTGGATGCCGCCGAACTCGAACGCCGCCTCGTCATCTGCTACACGGGCGAGCCGCGCCTATCCGGCATCAACAACTGGGAGATGTTCAAGACGCACATCGAAGGCGACAAAGTCATCTTCCAACTCTTCGAGAGCATTCGCGACGCGGCGCAACGGATGCGCGCCGCGCTCTCGGCGAACGACTGGCCGGAGGTGAGCGCGATCATGCGCGCGGCCTACCCGAACCGCAAGCGGCTCGCGCCCAACATCACGACGCCACACATGGAGCGGCTCGTCGAGAAGGCCACGCGGCACGGCGCGGAAGCGGCGAAGGTGTGCGGCGCGGGCGGCGGCGGCTGCATCGCGTTCTTCTGCGCCGAGGGGATGAAAGAGTCGGTCGGCCGCGCGCTCTCGGAGGAGCCGGACGTGCAGGTGCTCGACTGGCGTTTCGCGCCTCAGGGGTTGACGATTAAGGAAAGCTGAATCCCGCCGCCCCCGGAGCAAACTCGCTCGCGGCGAACGGGCGTTACCGGAAAAAGAAAGCGCGCGAAGGTTGTCGATCAACCTTCGCGCGCTTTCTTCGTTGCTCGATGCGCGCGCTTTATTTGTTGCTCGAAGAGTCGGCCGTTATTCGGTCGCGGCTTCGTCGTCGGCCGAGCGCGTGTCTTTGGGCGCGCCGGGCGTGAGTTCGGTGGAGGCGTCGGGCGCGAGGTCTTCGGGCGTCTCCGCCCCGGCGGCGGGCGAGGCGGTGGCCGCCGCCGGACTCATGGGCGCGGCGGACGCCTGACCCGTGGCGGCTTGCGCTTCGGCGGCGGGGCGGTGCGCGTCGGCCGCGGGCGAAGAGTCCGTGCCGGAAGTGGGCGACGGCGGTTGCGCGGTGGTGGGCGGCATGGCGATGGAAGTCTCGCCGCCCGTTTTCGCGCCGCCCGGACTGTTCTTGGCGGCCATCCTCGCGGCGGCCTTCGCTTTAATTTCGGCCATCTGCCGCGCACGCTTTTGTTCGGGCGTTTCGTCTGCGGGCGCATCACTGGCGGCAGCAGTCGAAGGCGTCGTTGCGACGGAAGACGCGGCAGTGTTCGCGGGCGTCGCCGCGACGGGCGGTGCGGCAGCGGTCGTGGCAGGCTGAGCGGCGGCCTTGTCGCCGGTTGCCGTTGGCGGCGGCGGCGCCGTTGCGGGCGTCGGAGTTGACGCCGCGCCGCCCTTCCCGGCCATGCGCGCGGCGGCTTTAGCTTTAACTTCGGCCATGATGCGCGCGCGTTTCTGTTCGGGCGTTTCGTCGGAAGCCGCGTCGCCGGTGGCGGCGGCTGTTGGCGGCGGCGCGGTCGATGGTTCAGTCACGGCGGGCGCGCCTCCGGCCATGCGCGCGGCGGCCTTCGCTTTGGCCTCGGCGATGATGCGTGCGCGCTTTTGTTCGGGCGTCTCGCCGTCTGTCGCCGCCGGAGTTGCGGCGGCGGCGGGCGCGTTTGCGGACGGGGCGGGTTTAGGTGCGGCGGGCTTCGCCGGAGTCGGAGCGGCGGCGGCGTGGGGCGCGGGCTCGCTTGCGGGAACCCACGCGCCCGTCGCGCTCTTTTTGAAGGCGGGGAGCGTGCCGCCCGCCGCTTCGAGGATGTCCACGAGTTCGCTCTGCACGTAGCGCGCCTGCTTGCGCGGGTCGCGGACGTGGCCGAGCGGCGGCCCCATGTAGAGCGTGCCGCACGTCTGGCAGCGATAGAGCAGGTCGTCGCCGCGCATGTGCTGGCGCGCCTCTTCGCGGATGGGGCTGACCTGCTTGAGATGACCGTTGCACAGCTTGCCCTTCTCGTTCTTCTCGTTGCAGACGGTCTGACCTTTTTCAAACCGCTTCGGCGCGCCCGCCTTCGCGGCCTGTTGCTCGGTCGGCGCGTCTTTGGCGACGGGCGCGCTCGGATTAGCTCCCTGCCTTGCGATCTCGTTAGTTGACATGATTTTCGCTTTCCGACTTCTCGCGCGCCGCTCGCTGTGAATCCCACAGGCGGCGCGCTCCCGGCGTTTCGACGACGTGCAAAAACTTGCCCGCAATCTTACGGAGAAACGTCGAAGCGCGTCAATGAAAAGAAACGTCGAAGGCGGGACGATGAACTGAGGGAGATTGATTCATTGATCCATTGATCCATTGAATCAATGAATCAATCTTCTCGTCCGTTCATCGTTCCGCCTTCATCGTTTATGATAGCGGCGCATGTGGAAAAAATTGTTGGGGACGCTGTGGCGGGGCGCGCCGAAACGCGTGCGGCGGTGGAGCGTGTGGCTGGCCGAGCCGCGTTTCATGGTGACGGTGGGCGCAATCGTTCTGGACGAAGGCGGGCGCGTGTTGTTGTTGCAGCACGAGTTTCGCACGGGCAGCGGATGGGGCATTCCGGGCGGCTTTTTGGAGCGGGGCGAGCAGCCGCTCGAAGCCCTCCGGCGCGAACTGCGCGAAGAGGTCGGCATCGAACTCGACGCGGCGGAACTCGTGCGCGTGCGCACGCTCAGCCGCCCGCAGCAAGTGGAGATACACTTCCGTTGCCGCATGCGCGCGGGCGCGCGTGCAGAGCCGCGGAGCATGGAAATCAACAGCGTCGGCTGGTTCGAGGCCACCGCTTTGCCGCCCGAACTCTCGCGCGATCAGCGTCGCATCATCGCAGACGCCCTCGCGGGTGGCGCGAACCCGGCGGAGTAGTGGTATGCTGTCGAAAACTTAAGGATGAGGGATGAGGGATGAGGGATGAAAAGGAATGCCGCGCGAACTCTTCGTGCGCACTTCTCATTTATCCCTCATCCTCATCCCTCATCCCTTTTTCACTGGAGAAATGAGCAATGGTGCAACTGGTTCCATCGCAAGATGAAGTCATGGAGATGCTGAAGAAGACGGGCGCGTTTCGCGAAGGCCATTTCGTCTATCCTTCGGGCAAACACACGCCGAATTATTTCCAAATGCCGCTGGCCTTCCGCTATTACGACACGGCGCGCGTGCTGGCCGTCGCGCTCTCGCGCCTGCTGCGCGTCGAGCCGGACGTGTCGAGCGTGCTGCCGAAGGTGGCGATCATCAGCCCCGGGCCGGGGGGCATCCCCGTAGCGTTCGGCGTGCGCGAAGCCTTGAGCGCGGAGCAGATTTACTGGGCCGAGCGCGAAGAAGGCAAGCGCATGTTTCGCCAGTACATCAACAAGGGCGAGGTCAACCCGTGCATCATCGTGGACGACATCATCCGTAGCGGCGACGCCATCCTTGAGACGGTCGAACTCGTGCGCGAACTCGGCGCGCGCGTCATCGGCTGCGGAACTATCGTCCGCTTCCGCGACTCCATCGACAAGATCAACGGCGACATCCCCATCAAGTCGCTCGTCGAATTCGATTCCAAGTTCTACGAAGATGGCGAGGAATGCGTCGAATGCAAAAAGGACGCGCCCACGGAGCACGTCCGGTTCTGAGAAAGTTTCAAGTTTCAGGTTTCAGGTTTCAAGTTAAGGCACGAATGCCTTTCAGACTTGAAACCTGAAACCTGAAACCCTGCCTACATTTCGTGCCGGTTCGCCATCGCCTTGTCCATCGTCACCTCGTCAACGTATTCGAGGTCGCTGCCGACGGGCATGCCCATCGCGATGCGTGTGACGCGGACGCCGAGCGGTTTGAGGAGGCGGCTGATGTAGCTGGCCGTGGCTTCGCCTTCGGTGTTGGGGTTGGTGGCGAGGATGACTTCGCGCACTTCGATGCCGTCGTTGTTTTCGGGGCGCAGGCGCGGGAGCAGATTTTGCAACCGCAAATCGTCGGGACTCATGCCGCGAATCGGCGAGAGGCTGCCGTGCAGGACGTGATAGAGGCCGTGATAGCCGCGCGTCTTCTCCACGGCGACGAGGTTGTAAGGTTCTTCCACGACGCAGATGATCGAGCGGTCGCGCGAGGTGGACGAGCAGTAGCGGCACGGGTCAACGTCCGTCAGGTTGTTGCATACCGTGCAGAAGACGATCTTCCGCTTCACCTCTTCCATCGCCGCGACGAAACGCGCCACGTCCTGCTCCGGCATCCGTAGGATGTGAAACGCCAGACGCTGCGCGGACTTCTGCCCCACGCCCGGCAGGCGTTTGAACTCGTCAATCAACTTCGTGACCGGCTCTGCGTAATCAAGCATAAATAGGTTTCAAGTTTCAGGTTTCAAGTTTCAAGTTAAAGGACAGAGAACTTTTCAGTCCTGAAACCTGAAACTTGAAACTATAAAAGACCGGGCGGGAGCATGCCGCCGAGTTTGCCTTGCATGGCTTCGTCAACTTTGCGCCCGGCTTCGTTGACGGCGGCGACGATCATGTCCTGAAGCATCTCGACATCGCCTTCCTTCACGGCTTCGGGGTCGATCTTGATGGAGGTGACTTCCTTCGTGCCGCTCATCTGCACCGTCACCACGCCGCCGCCCGCCGTGGCGTCAACGACGAGCGCCTCCATCTCGCGCTGCATTTTCTCCTGCATCTGCTGCGCCTGCTTCATCATCTGCTGCATGTTCATTCCGCCCGGAAACTTCATCGCCTTAGACCTCTCTTCGCGTCGAAATAAAAGTTTGTTGTGCCTGCACTCATCCTAACTTTCCTCCGTCGCGAATGCAACGCGACTCGCGGCGACGCGCCCGCGCGCCTCATTCGGGGAGGCTGCGCTGCGCGCGCTGCGCCTTCAGATAGGCCAATACGCCGACGGCGAAACTGCTGAGCGTCAGAACCACGCCGACGATGAGCGTCCACTTGAGCGAGGCGCGCAACAGCGGCGACAGGATGGTGAGGATTTGGATGACGACGAGCCAGACGACCGCCGTCTTGATCGTTTCCAGAGAATTCCCGATGCGTGCGCCTTCCTCCGGCGGCGGCGATGGCGGCGGCGTGTCGCGCGCGGCTTCCGCCGCCGTGTCGGCGGTCGGTTGAATAGTCGCGGGCGGCGTCGCCGCTGCCGCTAAAGTTTCGGGCGTCGCCGCTCCCGCTACAGTCTCGACGCTCGCGGCTTCCGCCGTCACCTCCGCCGCCGCCGCCGCCGCGCCGCCCGCCGCGTCCGGCACGGCCGCCGTCGCCCCGGCGCGCGCTTCCTTCTCGCTCTCTTCGCTCGTCATAGGTCTGCCGTCGCCTCCGTGTGCTCTGTCGCACATCATATACCGCTTGCCGCCGCCGTCGCGATAGATAAAATCAGCCCGCCCCCGCCGCGATTGATCGTCAGCCATTCACAGCCCGCGCGCCGTCGTGCTATAAGGCGAGCCTGAAATTATGAAGCGTTACGTCATCAAACGACCGGCGGGCGCGACCGTCCTGACCGAACGTCTGGCGCGTTACCGCGAGGAACTGAACGAGGAGCAGTTCGCGGTGGCGACCGCCCCGGCGGGCGCGACGCTCGTCATCGCGGGCGCGGGGTCGGGCAAGACGCGCGCCATCACGTATCGCGTCGCCTACCTCATCGAGCAGGGCGTCTCGCCCGCGCGCATCTTCCTCGCCACGTTCACGAACCGTGCGGCGCGCGAGATGCTGCGGCGCGTCGAAGAGTTGACGGGCGGAAACTCCAACGCGTGGCGGCGCGTCTGGGGCGGCACGTTCCACCGCATCGCGAACATGGTCTTGCGCCGCCACGCCGCCGCGCTTCAGTACACGGAAAACTATTCGATCCTCGACGCCGAGGACGCGCGCGATTTCCTCAACGTGTGCGTGGACGAGGCGGGCATCGACACGAAGGCGCGCCGCTTCCCGAAGGCCGAAGTGCTGCAAGACATCATCAGTTTCGCCAACAACACCGACCGCCCCATCCCCGACGTGGTCGCGCGCAACTACCCGCACTTCGAACCTTTGACGCAACAGATCATGCGCGTCGATTCCGTCTTCATGGAGCGCAAGCGCGCGCGCAACGTGATGGACTACGACGACCTGCTGCTCAACTGGAAGCAACTGCTTTTGGAGAAGCCGGAGATCGCGCGCCTCTACGCCGAGCAGTTCGAGCACATCCTCGTCGACGAGTATCAGGACACGAACAAGTTGCAGGCCGAGATCGTTGACCTGCTCGCCGTCCAACACAAGAACGTGATGGTCGTCGGCGACGACGCGCAGAGCATCTTCGCATGGCGCGGCGCGGAGTGGACGAACCTCTACGAGTTTCCCGCGCGCTACCCGCAGGCGCGCCAACTCCGGCTCGAAACCAACTATCGCTCGACGCCCGAAATCCTCGCCGTCGCCAACGCGGCAATCGCCTCGAATCGCAAACAGTTTCCTAAACTGCTGCGCGCCGCGCGCCCCTCGCTCGGCCTGCTCCCAGCGCTCGTGCCCTGCCACGACGCGGATCAACAGGCCGCCTTCGTCGCCGCGCGCCTGCTCGAACTGCGCGACGAGGGCGTGCCCCTGAAAGAGATGGCCGTCCTCTATCGTTCGCACTATCATTCGCTCGAACTGCAACTCGAACTCACGCGGCGCGGCATCCCCTATCAAATCCGCAGCGGCGTGCGCTTCTTCGAACAGGCGCACATCAAGGACGTGATCAGCTATTTGCGGCTCGTCGCCAACCCGCGCGACGAACTCGCGTGGAAACGGTGCTTGCGTCTCATCCCGAACGTCGGCGCGGCGACGGCCAATCGCATCTGGGAGCAGATCGCCTACGCGCCCGACCCGCTCGCCATGGTCTTGCGCGGCGACGCTGACTCGGCCGCCACGCGGCGCGGAAACTCGTGGGCGGAGTTTCGCGCGCTGCTCGACGCGCTCGTCACAGAGGAGCGGCGCACCAGCCCCGCCAAGCAGATCGAACTCATCCTCGCGCGCGGCTACGAGGCGCACCTCGCCGCCAATTTCGAGAACGCCGAGACGCGCCTCGAAGACCTGCGCCAACTCGCGCACTACAGCACGCGCTACAACTCGACCGAAGAGTTTTTGGCCGAACTCGCCCTGCTCGCCACCGAACGCTACGGCGCGCCGCAGCCGGTCACGGGCGAAGAGGTCGTGACGGGCGCGGACGAGGACGAAATGATCGCGCTCACCTCCGTCCATCAGGCGAAGGGCTTGGAGTGGCGCGCGGTCTTCATCATCTGGGCGGCGGACGGCAAGTTCCCCTCGCCGCGTTCTTTGCGCGACGCCGAAGGCGAAGAGGAGGAACGCCGCCTCTGGTACGTCGCGCTCACGCGCGCACGCGATCAGCTCTACATCACTTACCCCCTGATGATCACCGACTACAATCGCCAGACCGTCCTGCAACGCCCCTCGCGCTTCGTCACCGAAACGCCGCCGGAACTCTACGAGGTGTGGAGTCTGGAAGAGGAAACGGCCGCGCCCGACGCGTTGCCGGAAATCAAGGAGAGCGAGCCGGGCGGGTATCTGAATTAACGCGTGAACAGTTTTCGCCTATGTCCGACACGTTAGAAATCAAATCCGCAAGCGGCAGGAGCGCACTCGAAATTGCCGCGTGGCAGACAACCGATCCTGCCCGTCGCTTCGATTACCTCGACATAACTCTCACCGCCACAGGCTTGCGAGCGTCAACCCGCGTTTACAACATCGAGCACACCGGCGGCGCGAGCAACCTCCCGGCTTTCCTTGAGGACATGGCGAGCAACTGGCGCGGGTGGCGCGGAGAGAAGCGTTGGGCATCCATCGAAGGTGATCTGAAGCTGATCTGCACCAGTTCGACGCTCGGCCACATCACTATCGTCGTCGAGCTTGATTCGTATGTGGACGACCCTTACATCTGGGACGTGCGTTGTAGCATCGTGCTTGAGTCATGGCAGTTGGACGCGCTGGCGGGGCAAGCAAAAAGGTTTTTCAGATATGAGTAACGACAACTTCAACCCGTCGGTCGAACGCACGCTCGAAGCACGCGTCAAACTTTATTACGACCTCCGCGTCCCGGCCGAAACGCCCGCGCCTTTGCTCATCGCGCTGCACGGCTACGGCAGCAGCAAAAATTGGATGATGCGCGAGGCGCGCGAACTCGCGCCCGCAGGCTTCGTCGTCGCCGCGCTGCAAGGCGTGCACCAGCACTTGAAAGAACCGAGGGAGCGGGGCGGCGCGTTGCGCTACGGCTTCGGCTGGCTCACCAACTTTCACCCCGAAGATTCCGTCGCCGTTCATCACCGCGCGCTGCTCGACATGATCGATCAACTGACGGGCGAGGGCGTCGCCGACCCCGCGCGCGTCTTCCTCCTCGGCTTCTCGCAGACGTGCGCGCTCAACTATCGTTTCGCCTTCACGCACACAAACAGTTTGCGCGGCGTCGTCGGCATCTGCGGCGGGCTGCCCGGCGATTGGGAGACGGGCGAGCTTTACCGGAACGCGCAGGCCGCCGTGCTGCATCTGGCGGGCGCGCGCGACGAGTTCTACCCGCCCGAACGCGTCGCGGATTACGCGGCGCGCCTGTCACGGCGAGCGCGTGATGTCGAATTCAGAAGCTACGACGCGGCGCACGAACTGACGCCCGCGATGCGCGCGGACGCGCACGCGTGGTTGGAGGCGCGCGCGCGCGAAACTCTATGAGTAAACCGGAGCGTCAAAGGCAATCAACATCGGGGCCGGCGCGGGAAGGCGACCGGAAGCAAGCGATTGAACGCGTGCGGCGCACGCTCCTGCGCGGCGGGTGGCCGCGCCTGTTCGTCTCGTTTCTGCTCGCCCTGACGGGTGCGGCCGGGTTTCTCATCTCGGCCGTGCTGCTGCGTCTCGGCGTCACGATGATGACCGTGCGCTACCCGCTCGCGGTGATCCTCGCGTACTGCGTCTTTCTGCTCCTGCTGCGGCTCTGGCTCGCACTCCGGCGCAACACCGAAAGCGACTCCGACCTGCTCTCGGACATCGGCGACAGCATCCCGCACATTCTCGACCCCAGTGTCTCGGCCGGAAGCGACGCCGTGGCCTCCACCTTCGGCGGCGGGGCTGACTTCGGCGGCGCGGGCGCGGGCGGCGGTTGGAGCAGCGGCGCGCCGGGCGGCGTGTCGGCCGACATGTCGGGTGGCGCGCCGGGGGGCAACTTCGGCGGCAGTTCGTCCGTGTCGGACTACGTGCCGGACTTGCCGGATGTCGATCTGGATTTAGACGACGGGTGTTTCTGGATCATCATCCCCGTCGCGGCAATCGTGGGCGTGGTCGTCGCGATGTTCTACGTCGTCTACATCGCGCCCGTCTTCCTCGCGGAGATTCTGGTTGACGCGCTCTTGCTGGCGGGCTTGTACAAACGCCTGAAAGGCGTCGAGCCGCGCCACTGGCTGCGCTCGGCCGTGCGCCGGACGCTCGTGCCCGCCCTCGTCGCCACCGCGCTCTTTATCGCGGCCGGGTATCTGATGGGGCGCGTCGCCCCGGAAGCGCACTCAATCGGCGAATTCTGGCGACAGGTCAGCACGGGGACGGTCGAGCGTTGAAACGGGCGGGCGCGTGCGAGTATAGTTCAACCGCGCTCGCGCATCCCTTCCGTGAAAGTGAACGTGCAGGACATGAAAATCAAACTAAGCCGCGCCCGGTCGAGCGTGTTGGCGTGTGTTCTGGCCGTCGCCGTCTCGACGGGGTTCGCCTGCGCGCGTTCGGGCGAGTCGGAGAGGGGACAGGCCGAGAGCGCGGCGGCGATCCGCGCGGTGCTCGACGCGCAGGCGGCGGCGTGGAATCGCGGCGACATCGAAGGCTACATGGACGGCTACGAGCGCGCCGAAGGGACGACCTTCATCTCCGGCGACACCGTCACGCGCGGCTGGCAGACCGTCGCCGACCGCTACAAGAAAGCCTATGACACGCCGGAGAAGATGGGCACGCTCGCCTTCGGTGAAGTTGAGATCAAACCGCTCAGCGAGTTTTACGCGAACGTCACGGGGCGTTGGCAGTTGACGCGCGCGAAGGACACGCCGCGCGGCCGCTTCGCGCTCATCTTCCGCCGCACGAACGCCGGTTGGCGCATCGTGCAGGACACCACGACCTCGGCCGAGTGATCGGCCGTTTGAAAAGTTTTCCGCTTCGTCCGGTGAGACGTTTTACGCTCCGGCCGCTTTCCACACGGGGAGACGAATTCAAGATGCGACTCGATTCGACGTTCACGCGCGCCACGCTCGCGCTCCTGTTCTCATTCGCCCTCTGGCCCGCCGCACACGCGCAGCCGAACAGTGGCCGCCCCGCCGCCACGCCGCAACCGGCGCACGCCTCGCGCGCGACCGAGGGCTTTCCCATCGAGCGTTACCTGAACATCCGTGCGGCCTCTTCGCCCGCGCTCTCGCCCGCGGGCGACCGCGTGGCCTTTCTGTTGAACGTGACGGGCACGCCGCAGGTGTGGAGCGTCGGGGCGGCGGGCGGCTGGCCGGAGCAACTCACTTTCTACACGGATCGCGTGGACTTCGTGCGCTGGTCGCCCGACGGCACGGGGCTTCTCTTCGGCAAGGCGCGCGGCGGCGACGAGAACGCCCAGCTTTACTGGATGACGACCGACGGCGCGCAGGTGCGACAGCTTACGGACGCGCCGAAAGTCCGTTACAACTTCGGCGCGTGGTCGGCCGACTCAAAGCGCATCAGCTACGCCTCGAACAAACGCAATCCGAACTTTTTCGACATCTACGTGATGGACGTAGGCAATGGTCAGGAGTCGCTCGTCTATCAGCAAGACGGCTCGAACGCGGCCGTCGCGTGGTCTTCGGACGGGCGTTTCATCGTCGTCTCCCGCGCGAGCGACACGCTCAGCCTCGACAACGATCTCCACCTCGTCGATCTGGCGACGAAGGACGCCAAGCACCTCACGCCGCACACCGGCGCGACGCAATACGGCGACGTGCATTTCACGCGCGACAACCGCGCGCTGCTCCTGAGCACGAACGCCGCGGGCGAATGGCAATCGCTCGCGCGCATGGATTTGACGACGCGCCGCATCGAACCCGCGACCAACGCCCTGTGGGACACCGACGCGAGCGAGATGTCCGCCGACGGACGCCTGCTCGCCTACGCGCTCAACCGCGAGGGCTTCAGCGAACTCTACGTGCGCAGGTTGACGGACGCCGGCATAGCCGAGGGGCGCGACACGCCCGTCGAGCTTCCGGGCAAGGGCGTCGTGGGCGGCCTCGATTTCTCGGGCGACGGGCGCAAGCTCGCCTTCACGTTCGCCGGTGCGCGCCACAATGCAGACGTGTGGCTCTACGATCTCAAGACGCGCAAACTCGAACAGGTCACGCGCTCGTCGCGCGCCGCGATTCCGCAAAGTTCATTCGTCGAGCCGGAGTTGATTCGTTACAAGTCTTTCGACGGGCGCGAAATTCCGGCGTGGTACTACAGGCCGCGAAAGGTGGGGACGGGCGGCGCGGCGCATCCTCTGCCCGTCATCGTCAGCGTCCACGGCGGCCCCGAAGGGCAGGAGCGTCCCGCGTTCAACCCGACTTATCAATACTTTCTCTCGCGCGGCTACGCCGTGCTCGCGCCGAACGTGCGCGGCTCGACCGGCTACGGCAAAACCTACACGCACCTCGACGACGTGAAACTGCGCGAAGACTCCGTTAAAGATTTGGCGGCGGCGGTCGATTGGTTGAAGACGAGCGGCGGCGCGGACGCGCGCCGCATCGCCGTCATGGGCGGCAGCTACGGCGGCTACATGACGCTCGCCGCCATCACGCTCTACCCCGACCTCTGGGCGGCCGCCATCGAGATGTACGGCATCTCCAACTTCGAGACCAACCTCAGGAACACCTCCGGCTACCGGCGCAGGCAGCGCGAGCGCGAGTACGGGACGTTGGCGAACGATCTCGAATTTCTGCGCTCCGTCTCGCCCATCTACAAAGTGAATCGCATCAAGGCGCCGCTTCTCGTCTTTCAGGGCAAGAACGATCCGCGCGTCCCCTACACGGAATCCGAGCAGATCGTCAAAGCTCTGCGCGACCGCAACGCGCCCGTCGAATACACGCTCTTCGACGACGAGGGGCACGGCTTCGTCAAACTCAACAACCGTCTCGTCGTCTACCCCAAGATCGTGGACTTTCTCGAACGCCACATGAAATAGGTTTCAAGTTTCAAGTTTCAAGTTTGCAAGTTCTTCGGTCTTTAACTTGACATCTGAAATCTGAAACTTGAAACCTTTCGGTTCTGAAACCTTTCAGTCCTGAAACTTGAAACCTTTCGGTTCTGAAACCTTTCAGTCCTGAAACTTGAAACCTGAAACTTGAAACCCTTTATGCTCGCCGTCGTCAACTGCTCACAACTCGTCACGCTGCGGGGCGCGGCGCGACCGCGCGTGGGGGCGGAGATGCGCGAGCTTTCGATCATCGAAGACGGTGCGATGCTCGTCGGCGACGACGGGCGCATCGCGGCGGCGGGCGCGCGCAGTGAGGTCGAACCGCTCATCGCGGGCGACTGCGAGGTGTTGGACGCGGGGCGTCGCGTCTGCCTGCCGGGCTTCGTGGACGCGCACGCGCATCCCGTGTTCGCGGGGACGCGTGCGGGCGAGTTTGAACAGCGTGCGGCGGGCGCGACGTATCAGGAGATTGCGGCGGCGGGCGGGGGCATCCGTGCGAGCGTGCGCGCGACGCGCGCGGCGACGGAAGACAAGTTGGTCTCTGCGTCGAAGCGTTACGCGGGGTGGCTGCTGCGCGGGGGCACGACGACCGTCGAGGCCAAGTCGGGTTACGGTTTGTCGGTCGCGGACGAGTTGAAGATGCTGCGCGCCGTGCGCCGCCTGAACGCGGAGACGCCGCTCCAATACGTGCCGACATTCCTCGGCGCGCACGAGGTGCCGGACGAATACCGCGCGCGCCGCGCCGACTATGTCGAGTTGGTTATCGAAGAGATGTTGCCGCGCGTGGCCGAAGAAGGACTGGCGGAGTTTTGCGACGTGTTCTGCGAGGCGTATGTGTTCGACGTTGACGACTCGCGGCGCATCCTCTCGGCCGCGCGCACACACAATCTGGGCTTGCGCCTGCACGCGGATCAACTCTCGCTCTCAGGCGGCGCGCGACTCGCCGCCGAACTCGGCGCGACGACCGCCGATCATCTGGAACACACGGACGCCGCAGGGATCGCCGCGTTGAAGTCGGCGGGGGTGCAGCCGGTGCTTTTGCCGGGGTCGGTCTACGCGCTCGGCTCGTCGCGTTATCCGGCGGCGCGCGCCATGATCGAGGCGGGGCTCGCCGTCGTCATCGCCACCGATTTCAACCCGGGGTCGTCGCCCACGCCCTCGATGCCGCTCGTCCTCTCGCTCGCCTCCACGCACATGCGAATGACGCCCGCCGAAGCGATCACGGCGGCCACCGTCAACGCCGCGTACAGCCTCGGCCGCGGGCGCGAAACGGGGTCGCTCGACGCGGGCAAACGCGCCGACTTCTGTCTCCACGACTGCGCGGATTATCGCGAACTGGCTTACTTCTTCGGCGTCGAACACGCGCATGCCGTCTACGTCGGCGGGCGGCTGGCGTTTCGCCGCGGCAATTAAAGTAAAGCTCCAAGATAGCGGGTAAAATTAACAGTTGACGCACAACTTATTGATTTTGTATATTGACCCCAACACTGGAAAGGAGGTGATCAAAAAACGTATATGAGTTCTTATCACAGTGAGGTGGCTGCGGCCTAAATCACGGATTGAAAACTTGAATTTGTTAGGGTTTCCGTCCGTCTAGTCGCTGAAGCAAAAGCGGCACACAGGCCAATCCCAACAGTTCACCGGAAAGCCGCTCACGTCAAAACGTGAGCGGCTTTCTTCTGTAGAGCATACGAAAAAGAGTCTGCCCCAACGGGCAGACTCTTTTTCGTATGCGACTTAGGCTGACCGGATGAATATCAGGATAACCACGGCGGCCTCTTTTTATCGTTGCTGGTTGGCCGCCACTTTGGCGAGGGCGATGGTGAGCGCGGCCGCGCCCAGACTTTGCACGAGGGTCGGGTGCTCGGCGTAGAAGTTGCTCGCCATGTCTATGATCGAGGGGTCTTTCTGCTCGGCGCGTTCGGCGATCTCCTGCACGGCCTCGGCCGGGACTTGCTCGGCCATCTCCGGCGTCACCTCGCGCTGCCCGCTGCCCAAAAGTCCGGCGAGGCCGCTTGCCCCGCGGTTGGCGAGAATCTGCGAAATGACCGTGGGGCCGAGGGTCGAGATGAGCGTGTTGAGGATGGAGGCGCGCTGCGTGCCGTTGGACTGGCCGAACAGTTGGCCGAGCATGTTGCCGAAGGGCGGCGTCTGGTTCGAGCGAAACGCTGCGGCCAGCCCGTCGGCGATGGCCGATTGCGGCGCGGCCTGCGTAAATTGATCGAAATCGTTCTGCACGTTGTTGGGCGTCTGCTGCGGGCTTGCGCCCTGATACTGCTGCAAGAGTCCGCCGATCTGGTCTAACCAACTCATGTTTATTTTGCCTTTCGTCGAGAAAATTATTATTCGGCGACCACAAGAGTCCGCCGCGTCGTTTGAAAAACTTGAGAGTTGGGGGAGGACGGAGTTTACTTCATCGGGCGCGCACCTGCTAAGGCCGGGTTTGCGCCGGGGGCTTCGTCGCGTCGGTGGCCGGGACGGACGGCTGTTCCGAGGGCAGCAGGCGCGAAGGATCGGGCGCGGAGGGCGAACTGTGCGTGTGGACGATCTTCCAACCGTTGTTGATGAGACGGAAGACGACCGTGAGCCGCCCGCTCGCGCTCTCGGGCGTGCCGCGAAACTCCTGCGTCTGCGTCCAGAGGCACGAGACAGTCGCGCCGCCCGCGCCGAGCATCGAGACGCGCACGTCGCGCACTTCGAGTTGCACGTTCTTGGCGTCCGGGTAGGAACTCGCGCGATTCGAGCGCACCTGTTCCCATGAGCGCGTGACCGTGCCGTTGTTGTTGAAGATGACGAGTTGCGGCGAGTTCCAGTAGACGCTCATCACCATCTCGACATCGGATTTGCGAATGCCGTTCAGGAGCGTCTCGAACGTGGCGCGCACGGCGCGCTCCGCCGGGGTCGCGCCCGCTGCCGCGGTTTGCGCCGCGCCTCCTGCTCCTGCGCGCCGCGTGCGCGTGGCGGGCGGGTCTACCGCGTCCGCCGGCTCGACCGTGCCGGGCAAGACTTTCTGCGCGCCGCCGTTCGATGTCGGAGACGGCGTCGGCAGCGGTGCGGGGCGTCGCGCGGCCGGGCGTCGTGCGGGCGGCGTCGAACTGTTCGTGTTCTGTGCGACGACGGAGACGGCGAACGACAGGGCGAGCGCGGCGGCGATCAATAATTTTTTGAACATGATGACTCCTGTGTAAAGCTGGCGAAAGGCGCGCAAGAGTTTTCTCGACGGGCGCGCCTGACGGCGTCGGAAGATAAATTTCTAGATCAGGCGCACGGCCTCGCGCAGGCGGCGCGCGGAAGCGTCGCGCCCGACGAGGTCGAAGACCTCGAACATCGAAGGACCGACCGCTTGCCCGGTCAGGGCGGTGCGCGCGGCGTTGATGAAGAGACCGGCTTTGACGCCCGTCTCCTCCGCGCAGGCGCGCAAGCTGGCCTCGCAGGTCTCCTGCGTGAAAGGTTCGGTCTGATCGATGCGCGCGGCGAGCACGGGCAGCAGTTCCTTGAGGCGCGGCTCTTTCTGCAAATTCTTCTTCACGGCCGCCTCGTCAAACTCGAATTCGTCACCGAAGTAGGCGCGGCCCTGACCGGAGAAATCCTTGAGCGTGTAGAAACGCTCGCGGATGAGATCGACGGCACGGGCGAACCAGTCGCGGCGGTCGCCCGCGTACTCTTCGCGCCACAATCTCGACGCTTCGAGTTCGGCGCGCACGAGCGGCAGTAATTCTTCGTGCGGCAGCGTGCGGATGTAATGGGCATTCATCCAGAGCAACTTGTCGTCCGTCCAACGCTTCGGGTTGTTGGCGTCGAAATTAAAAATTGCGGGATTGCGGTGAATGCGTTCGAGTGAGAAGTTGTCGATCATCTCCCTCAAAGACATTAATTCGCCGACACGCGGATCGACCGGAACCTCTTCGTTGCCGGGCGTCGAAGTGGCGGCGAATTGAACGCCTGCCGGCGACCAGCCGAGCAAAGCAAGGAAATTGCACACGGCGGCGGGCAGAAAACCCGCGTCGCGGTAAGTCGTCAGCGAAACGATTTCGCCGTGAATTCTTTTCGACAACTTCTTTCCGCCGGGCGCGAGGATCAGCGGCAGGTGCGCGAAGCGCGGCACGGAAGCATTCAGAGCCTCGTAGATGAGAATCTGCTTGTGCGTGTTGGTCAGGTGATCTTGGCCGCGAATCACGTCTGTGATCCGCATCTCGATGTCGTCGCAGACGACGGAGAGGTTGTAGAGCGGGTGGCCGTCCGAGCGCAGCAGCACGAGGTCTTCGATCTCCGCATAGTCGCGCTCCTGCGCGCCGTAAACCGCGTCTACGAAACTGGAAAGACCCTCGCGCGCGACTTTGAGACGCACGGCGAAAGGCTCGCCCGCGGCGGCTCGTGATTCTGACTCTTGCGAAGAGAGATCGCGGAAGGGGTTGCTGCGATGATCCGTGCCCGTATGGGAGGCGGCGCGGGCGCGTTCGGCGATCTCCTGTTTGACGTTGGCGTCGGCGCGTTCGGCCTTCGGCGTGAAGTCGCGGTAAGCCTTGCCCGCTTCGATGAGACGGAGCGCGGCGGCGCGGTGCTTGTCGGCGTTGGCCGACTGGAAGACCAACTCTTCGTCGTAGTCGAGCCCGAGCCAGTGGAGACCTTCGATGATCGAGCGCGTCGATTCGTCGGTCGAACGCTGGAGGTCTGTGTCTTCGATGCGGAGCAGAAACGTGCCGCCGATTTTGCGCGCGTAGAGCCAGTTGAAGAGCGCGGTGCGCGCCGCGCCGATGTGCAGGTAGCCGGTGGGTGATGGTGCGAAACGGACTCGAATCATAATAAAAGAGGTCAGAGGTCAGAGATGAGAGATCAGTAGAAGAAAGGACATAAAGCCTTTCACTGACCTCTGACCTCTGACAACTCTGACCTCTCGAAAGTTATGGCGGAGATAGCAGGATTCGAACCTGCGATGGGCTTTTGACCCATAACGGTTTAGCAAACCGCCGCCTTCAGCCACTCGGCCATATCTCCGCAAAGGCTCGCAAACGAATTGATATTCTAGCCCGCGAAGGTTGATTGTCAAGCGCGCGTCAGGAACGACCGGGCGCGCGCCGGATGGAAAAGATGAAAATGCGAGGGCGGCATTCAAGCCGTTGAATGCCGCCCTCGGTTGGTCGATGCCGGAAGGACTCTGACGAAAGACCCGGCCGCTTACCTCGACTGGTTGCTGTTGTTGGTGTTGCCGGTGTTGGTGTTGGTGTTCTTGTTGACGGGGCCGCGCGGCGTGCCGGGGTTCGGGTTGCGCCCGCGCCTGACGCCGGGGCGGTTGTCGTTCCCGTTCGTGTTCCCGTTCGTGTTCCCGTTCGTGTTCCCGTTCATGTTGCCGTTCATGTTGCCGTTCATGTTGCCGTTCATGTTGCCGTTCGTGTTGCCATTCATGTTCCCATTCATGTTCCCATTCATGTTGCCATTCATGTTCCCATTCATGTTCCCATTCATGTTTCCATTGGTATTCCCGTTGGTATTCCCGTTGGTATTCCCGTTGGTATTCCCGTTGGTGTTGCCATTGGTATTCCCGTTGGTGTTGCCGTTGGTGTTGCCGTTGGTGTTGCCATTCGTGTTGCCGTTATCGCGGCAACCGGCGCGGCACGTGTCGAAGGCTTGGCGGCAGGCGGCGGCGTTGGCGTTGGCGGCGCGACGGCATTCCTGATATTGCCGGGTGCAGGTTTGCTGGCACTGTCCGCGGTCGCTCTGCACGCCCGAAGCCGTCGAATAGAAGAACGCTCCGGTCAGCGTCAGTGAGGCGAGAGCCGCCAGCGAAAGGTAAGTGAATCTCTTCTTCACGATTGTTTCCTCCTCGAAAATCTTGCTTACACGCCCGGTCGGGGCGTGTTTCGCACACTGGTGCGAAAGGTTTGGACGGGGAATTCAGGGGATCGGGGCAAGCTATTACTTACCACACTTATCCCGTCCTGTTTGTACGGGGGCGTACTGGCCGGAAGCGTCGGGCTTAAATCCCCGGACTATTCGCTGTCGGCGCGCCGTGCGCGACCGGGTCGGCCGCCGCGCGCGGGTGCTACAATCAGCGGCGCGATGGCGAAAGTTAATCTCACGCGGAGGCAGTTTTTACGGGGTCTGGCGGCGGCCGGGCTGCTCGGCGTGTCGGGCACGGCCGCCTACGCGAGCCTGTTTGAGATTCACGATTACGAGTTGACGGAGACGGATATTTTCATACGCGAACTGCCCGCGGCGTTCGAGAATTTCCGCATCGTGCAGGTGTCGGACGTGCATCACAGTGCGCTCGTATCGCTCGAAGAGGTGCGGCGGGTCGTGGAGTTGGCGCAGGGCGCGCGCGGCGACATGGTGGTCTTGACGGGCGACTACACGACGACGCGGCGCAGGTATATCGAGCCGTGCGCTGAGGCGCTCGGCGCGCTCTCGGCCCCGGCGGGCGTGTGGGCTGTGCTCGGCAATCACGACCACCACACGGACGGGGAGTTGACGCGGCGCGCGCTCGTCAGACGCGGGATCGGCGTGCTCGACAACGTCCACACGGAGATCACGCGCGGCGCGGACGCGCTGCAACTGGCGGGCATAGACGACTGGTCTTGGGGCTACGCGGATTGGGCGCGCGCCGTGGGCCGGCTCGACCGCAGGCGTCCCGCGCTGCTGCTCTCGCACGAGCCGGAGGTCTTCGACCTGCCGGAAGTGGCGGGCATCTCGCTCGTCCTGAGCGGGCACACGCACGGCGGGCAGGTGAGTCTGCCGTTCATCGGCGCGCCCGCGCGTTTCCTCAACGAGTTCAAATACCTGCGCGGGCGTTACGAACGGGCGGGCGCGCAGCTTTACGTCTCGCGCGGCACGGGCGTCGTCGGCCTCCCCATCCGTTTCGGCGCGCGTCCCGAAATCGCCGTGCTGCGCCTGCGCCGCGCAGCGTTTGGTGAAGAGGGGTAAAGGGTAAAGGGGAAGGGGAAAGAGAGTGCGAGCCTCGCTTTCTCCCTTCCCCCTTCCCCCTTCCCCTTTACCCCTTATTCGTTTACTGGTCGTCGTCCGGCATGCCCAAGGTTTCGCGTCGCTGCTTGCGGCGCGCTTCGCCTTCTTCGCGCATCCGCTTGAGTTGGTCGCGCTGTTCGGGCGTGAGCACGGCGCGGAGTTCGGCTTGCATCTTCTCCGCGCTGTCGCGCAGTTCGCCGCGCAGTTGCCGGGCGCGCTGTCGCTGTTCGGGCGTGAGCGTCGCGCCCTGCTGGCGCAACTCGATCAGTTGACGCATCTCCAACCGCTGCGCTTTGAAACTCTCGGCGTAGCGCGCTTCGATCTCGCGCAACTCGGCGCGTTGCGCGTCGGACAAGTTGAGACGACTGAGCGCGCGCCGCTCCAACATCCCGCGACCGCCGCCTTCGCCCCTGCGCTCGCCGCGACCGACGCGCCTCTCGCCCATTCGTCCACGACGGCCGCCACGACCTTCCCCTTGCCCCTCGCCCTGCGGCGCGGTCGTCTGCGCGAACGCCGCGATTGAGAGCAACGCCGTCAGACCCGCGATCAAGCCCGCGCGCGTGAAAATACTTTTCATCCGTTTAACTCCTTATGCAACTCACAAATTTAAGATTGCCGCCGCGTGCGCGCGAAATTTAGCGCGCACACACGCGCGTTCGGACAACTCAACCGCCTTCCGGTCGCCCCGATTCACTCACGCCCGTTTAGACGCCCGCCGCGCACGGTTGGTCTGAAAAATAAGTAGACGCGGCGAAAGGCCGAACTTTCTCATCCCGGCCTTCTACCTACTTTCTCCTTTCGCGTTTCCCGCGTTACAATGCGCGGCGAAATGAGACTCATCCAGCACATCAATACGCCCGCCGATTTGCGTCGGCTATCGCTCGAACAGTTGCCGGAGGTGGCTGCCGAAATTCGCCAGTACATCATCGAGACGATGGCGCGCGTCGGCGGGCACACGGGCGCAAGTCTCGGCGCGGTCGAACTCGCCGTCGCCCTCCATTACGCGTTCGAGACGCCGGAGGATCGCCTCGTCTGGGATGTCGGCCATCAAGCCTACGCGCACAAGATTCTGACGGGGCGGCGCGACCAACTGCCGACCATCAAACAGTACGACGGCCTGAGCGGTTTCCTGCGCCGCGACGAATCTGAGTACGACACGTTCGGCGCGGGTCACGCGTCCACGTCGCTGTCGGCCGCGCTCGGGATGGCGATTGCGCGCGACCGCGAAGGCAAATCACACCACGTCGCCGCGCTCATCGGCGATTCGAGTCTCGCGGGCGGCATGGCGATGGAGGCGATCAATCAGGCGGGACATTTGAAGACGCGCCTCATCGTCCTCTTGAACGACAACGAGATGTCCATCGCCCCGGCCGTCGGCGCGCTCACGGGTTATTTGAATCGTCTGCGCGAGGCGCAAGGGTATCATCGTTTCAAAGACGAAGTGGGCGAGGCTCTGCGCGCCGTGCCGTCGTTCGGAGAGCGCCTGCATCAGGCGGCGAAGACCGTCAAGGATGCCATCGCGGCGGCCGTGTTGCCCGGCGCGCTCGTCAACGAACTCGGCTTCAAGTACATCGGCTACGTTGACGGCCACGACACGCAGGCGCTCGTCCACGCGCTGCGCGAGGCGCAGCAGATCACCGACAGCCCCGTCATCGTCCACGCGTTGACGACCAAAGGCAAAGGCTTCCCGGCGCGCGAAAAGAACTATTACGCGTGGCACGCGACGGGCGCGTTCGACCCGAAGACGGGCGCGGCCATTAAATCGTCGGCCTCCGCGCCGAGCTACACGGCGGTGCTCGGGCAGACGCTCTGCGAATTGATGACGCGCGATGAAAAGATCATCGCCCTGACCGCCGCCATGCCCGACGGCACGGGGATCGATATGGCGTTGGAGAAATTTCCCGAACGCTCCTTCGACGTCGGCATCGCCGAACAGCACTGCGTGACGTTCGCCGCCGGAATGTCCACGGAAGGTCTGAAGCCCGTCTGCGCGATCTACTCGACGTTCCTGCAACGCGGCTTCGACCAGATCGTCCACGACGTTTGTATCCAGGAATTGAACGTGAAGTTCTGCATGGATCGCGCCGGGATCGTCGGCGGCGACGGCCCGACGCACCACGGCCTGCTGGACATTGCCTACCTGCGCGCCGTGCCGAACATCGTCGTCATGGCTCCGAAGGACGAAGGCGAGATGCGCGACATGCTCTACACGATGATCGAGCACAGGGGCGCGGCGGCGATGCGCTACCCGCGCGGCAACGGCGTGGGCGCGGACATCGCGCGCGCGCCCGAACTTCTGGAGATCGGCAAGGGCGAAATCCTGCGCGATCAGGGGGGCGACGTTGCCATCCTCGCTTACGGTTCGATGGTGCATCCGTCCGTGCAGGCGGCGGAACGTCTGGCGCGCGACGGGGTTGAAGCCACGGTCGTCAACGCGCGTTTCGTCAAACCCCTCGACGCCGGGCTGCTGCTCGCGCTCGCGCGCACGAAGCGTCTGATCGTGACGGTGGAGGAAGCCTACCTCGCGGGCGGCTTCGGCTCGGCCGTGATGGAACTGTTGGAAGAGAACGGCCTGCTCGGACAGGTGCGCGTCGTGCGCATGGGCGTGCCCGACCGCCTCGTCACGCACGGCGACGCGCGCCTCCTGCTCGCCAAATACGGCCTCGACGCCGACGGCATTTACACCCGCGTCAGGGCGTGCGTGGAAGAAAGCAGTCGCGCGGGTATGCCTTTCCCCGCCGCTCGCCGCTCGTAAAAGGCGTCATCTACAAAAGCAACTCCGGCCTTAATCGTTGTCCCTTCAACGAGGAGATGAACGATCTCCGAATCCGCGCTCCGACCGGCGCAGGAATACGTGCGGACGCTACGGCGACGGCGTCCGCAAACACGCGGACTTGAAGGGGCGTGCGTGATCGGAAGGGGCGGGTTGATGGAACAAAGCACATTTTAATTGACAGGTGCTCTGATTTGGCATACACATTCCGTGCTCTTGAGGACTCAAAACCCCGCCGCTGACGGCTGCTATACGCGTCGCTCACGCTTTAACCGTCGAAGCTCATGACCAGCCGAATTACCGTTAGCCACCCGCTGTCCCGTCTGGTTTATTTTGCGCCCCTTTTAACCACCAGTTTCGTCCTGTTCACGTTCACTACCTTCTATCGAAGTTTCCTGCAATGTTCACCCGGTTATAAATGTGACCTGATAAATCTGGAGTCGGTCTTTCAAGGCATCAGGCCGGACTTTGCGACCAGCGCCGAGGGCTACGTTTTGCGCGTCAACTGGACGCTCGCCGGCGGCTTGCATCTGGTCGTGAGTTTAGCTGCCTTGCTCGTCAGCGGTATCATCATCTATCAGGCTCTCCACCACCATGGCGTGCGCTCGCGCCTGATGCTCATCCTCGTCACGCTCTTCGTCGCCGCCGACATCGGACTCTACGTGGCGATCCTGACCGCATCGGACGTGAACTCGCCCGCCCAAATGTTGTTGGAGAGGACGGTCGCGCAGGTTCTACCGCACATCAATTTTTATAATCGACTTTTCGACGCGCTGGGCATGATGGTGGGGGCCACGCTGGCCGTCGCGGCCTGTACGATTATCTGGCGCAATACGGACGAAGCGCAGGATGAGAAAGAGTTGATACGCCGCTCGCGGCTGCTGCGCGTGCTGCTCTACGCGGGGGCTGCCGCGCTGATTGTGGGCGTGTTTCGGCTCGGCGCGTCGCTTAATTGGGGCAAAGATTTTTGGGTTGCCGGTAGTCCGGCCGGCAAGGACGCCTCAACCCTCGTGACAGGCATTATCTCTTCACTTGGTATTTCCTACACGTTAATTCTGGGGTCGGTGTACGTGCCCACGATGATTATGCTGCGCGCCCGCGCCGAGGCTCTGGCGAAAGTCGAGTCGCCCGATGAACAGGAAGAGTGGCTGAAAAAACATGGGCTGACCCTTTCGTACATCGCGTATGTGCCGCGCATCCTCGCCATCTTAGGGCCGATCATCGCCGGGCCGATAGGTAAATTCCTGTCCGACCTGATCGAAAGCAAACCTGCCTGAAACTGAGCGGCAATCGTGAGGTGGAGAAGACACATGAGTGATTTGGCGAGTGACAGACTATACATCGCGGGCGGTTTGATCCTGCTGCTCTCGTTCATCCTGATGATCTTTCTCTGGCGGTTTCTGTCCTTTCAAGTCGAGGCCACCAGAGAGGCGCAGGGCACGCCTCTGCCGGCCGTGACCGTGACGCGCGACCTGCCTGCTTTACACACGCTGACCGCGGGTGATCTGCATCTGCGAAAGATAAAAGATAAAGCTAAAAGTGGGGAGAGGCTGGAAGATTTTGAGAACCGATTACTGGCGCGCGATGTGAAGCGAGGGGATGAACTGACGGCCGCCATGTTGGTGACACGCGAGGCGACCGCGCTCCTGCTGAAAGACCCGGTGCAAGTCCCGATTCCGGCCAACCTAAACACGATGCTCGGCGGGAGCTTAAAAGTCGGCGACATAGTGGAACTTGTGTGGTTTTCCGGCACGAAGAGTACGGAGCAGGGAGTAGTAGATTGCGCGCAGGCGCAGCCGTGTTCCATTGATGATCTCGTCGTGGTCGGTGTACCCGCGGGAAATCTGCCCCCGGCGACGGCGCCTGCTCAGACTGAAAAAACAAGCCCTGCGAATCCTTCGCCAACTCCGGCCGCGACGACGACTACTCAGCCCGAAAAAACAAACCCGGTGAACCCTCCGGTCACTCAGCCCGTGACGCCGCTTAAGGAGGAAAAGCCGCCGCCGGTGCTCGTGCTCGCGCTCCCCAGAGATAAAATAAAAGATTTAGCCGTCGCGACGAGCAGCCCGAAGTGGATGCTGGCGCGCAAGTCACACCTCGGCCACAAGGACGCGCCGACGGGGAAAGAGAAATAAACGCCCTGACTGTGTGATTGATTTTGTTTGACAGGCGTGTCACAGGCGCGCGCCGGAGGTTCGAGACGCGGCGCGCGGGCAATCGTCCGGCGGTGTGAGGTTGACCGGCAGACAAGTAAAGCGACCGAAGACAGGTAAAGTGATCAAAGACGGGCGCGTCGCTTCCAGCCAACTGGGCGGCGCGTTTTCGTGCCCTGAGACACGATTCCGAACACGGGCGCGGGCGCGACGGACTCCCACGGACGCGCGACGCGGCGCGCTAGTGTAACGAATTTGCAATTTATTCAGGACAGCAGCGACGTAAATAGAGGCATCAAAAGAGTTGACTCGCGCGTGAGATTTTTGACGCCGTCGCGGGCGCGATTGCAGTTGCGACTGGCCTGTAATTTGCAATTAAGTTGAAAGTTCAGCTTGTTCGAGTAGCCTTGTCAGACGCCGAAGTTTCAGGAGAGTAAATGGAAGAGACGCAGAAAATTTTCGAGCCGACACGGGTAGAACGCGACGAGACAATCGTTCACGAGCCTGACGCGACGCTCGCCACGCCGCGCTTCGGCGAGGTGGAGGCGCAGGTGGCGCGTCCCGTCGTACCGCTCGCGGGTCGCCCCGTGCGTGGTGGTACCGGAGGCCGACGGCAGTGGCCGATTGCGCTCGTGCTGATCTCGGCTTTGGCGGGCGGCGTGGTCAGCCTCCTCGCCTTCCGGTTGTACCAGCAGCGGCAGCAGGCGCAGGCCGTCGTGACGGAAGTTGGCGAGCAGAAGACGCCCGCGGCGGACGCCGCGCAATCGCCGGAACCGGCGGGCGCGGTGGTGGCGTCGGCCGAGGAGCAGGCACAGTCCGGTGCGCCGGTGGTGTTTGAAGAGTTCGACCCGGCGAAGGAGGGCGGCGCAATTAGCGACGCCGCGCCGTCGCGCCCGAAGGCGACGACCGATGCGGTCGCCGCCGCTCCCGCGCGAAAGGAAGAGGCGAGAGAGGAACCCAAGGAAGCGCCGAAGCCCGCCCCGCGCGCCGCCGAACCGAAGCCGCGACTCGTCGAGACGCTTCCCGCGCCGCGTCAGGTCGAGGCGAGACACGACGACGCGCGCCGCGACGACCGTGGGGATGATGAGGACTTCTACGACCGGAGGCGCGAGCGTCGCCAGCAGAGACGCGAACAGCGGCGCGAGCAGCGACGCAACATCGACCGCATCAAAGACATCTTCGAGGGCGCGCCGCCGAGTTAAGTTTCGATTCAGGCTCGACGTGCGAGATGGCCGGACGTGTTTAAGCGTCCGGCCATTTTTACGTGCGGCCGAAACGGCCGCCGACGCGGCGTGGGCGGCGAAGGATTTTCGCGTTAAAGTAGCGTGCGGGATGAAACGTGAGCGGATAGACAAGTTGCTCGTCGAGCGCGGCCTCGCGCCGTCGCGCACGCGCGCCCAGGCACTCGTCATGGCCGGGCTCGTCCTCGTGGGCGAGCAGCGCGTGGAGAAGCCGAGCGAGGCGTTCGCGCCCGACGCGTCGATTCGCGTGCGCGGTTCGGACGACCCGGCGGCGCGCTACGTGGGGCGCGGCGGGTTGAAAATGGAAGCCGCACTCAGCGCCTTCGGCGTCGATGCGCGGGGCGCGCTCTGCCTCGACGTGGGCGCTTCGACGGGCGGTTTCACCGACTGCCTGTTGCAACACGGGGCGCGGCGCGTCGTCGCCGTGGACGTGGGGCACAACCAACTCGACTGGCGCATCCGCAACGACGAGCGCGTCGAGGTGCGCGAGGGCGTCAACGCGCGTTACCTCCGGCCGGAAGATTTTGCCGGGCAGTTCGATCTCGTCGTGATGGACGTGTCGTTCATCTCGGCGACGAAAGTGCTGCCCGCGCTCGTGCCGCTCGTGTCGGAGCGCGGGCGGATCATTCTGCTCATCAAGCCGCAGTTCGAGGTGGGGCGCGGCGAGGTCGGCAAGGGCGGCATCGTGACGGACGCGGGAGCGCACGCGCGCGTCGTTGAAGAAGTCAACCGGGCGGCGTTAGACTGGGGACTCGAAACGCGCGGCGTGATCGATTCGCCCATCCACGGCGCGGACGGCAACCGCGAGTTTCTCGCCTGTTACGAACGCGCGCCCGCGGCGGATAGTTAGGCGGATAGTTAGGCGGATAGTTAAACGAGACTGTTTTGCGCATGAGTTCAATCGCTTGAGATGAAGAACCTCTCGGAGGCGTCCGCGCTCGCGCGTTTGCAGCGGGAGAAGGCCGCCCTCCAAAGTCACATCAAGGTCAACTACGAGCCGGGAGCGCGCGATTGCCGCGTCTGCCCGACGCCCGGCGTCTGCTGCACCGACGCGCATTTCGTCAACGTCCACATCACGCGCCTCGAAGCCGTCGCCATGCGCGAGACGCTCCGGCGCACGCCGCGCCTCGACGACGCCGCGCGCCGCGCCGTCTACGCGCGCGCGCGCCTCGCCGTCGAACGCTACCACCTGCGCGCGCTGACGGCGGCGGGCGATACCTACGCGCAGACTTATTCGTGCCCGCTCTTCGCGCCCGGCGTCGGCTGCCTCGTCCACGCGCGCGCCAAGCCCGCGCCCTGCATTCAACACGCGTGTTATGACAACTGGGAGGAGATGCCGCCCGTCCGGTTGCAGTGGCGGGCGGAGCGGCGGGTGGAGTTGTTGAACGAGAAGACTTACGGCGCGGCGTGGGCGTGGCTGCCGACGCCGCTCTGGCTGACGCTCATCGACCCCGACGGAGACGGCGCGGAACTCGCGCGCCTCGCACGCGTGTGGGGCGCGCGACGCACCGCGCCGACGACGACCCCGAACAACGCCGCGCGCCGCGCCCCGGACGGTAAGGGTCGCCGCCGCCGCCGCAGCCTGCCCGTCATCGCCGCGCGCTGAAAAGCATCCTCGCCGCAGTTGAAAATTTCTCCCGGCCGTCGCTGTTAACGCTTCCCGCCCCGCCCGCGTCTTACCAGCCGAACGCGCAAAGGCTCACGGTTCGAGCGTGTCGAAAGCGTCGATTGAGGTAGTTCCTGAATGTATGAAGTAGAGGCGACAGGCGGCATGCTCCACGTAATCGGAACGGATATGTCCGTCGAAGCCTCCTCCCCCGGAATCGAGATTTCACCGGACGCCGCGCTCGTCGCGGCGGTGCGGGCGGGCGACCGCGACGCCTTCGGGCGACTCTACGACGCCTACTCGCGCATGGTGCACGGCATCCTGCTGGCGCGCGTGCCCTACGGCGAGGTGGACGATCTCGTGCAGGACGTGTTTCTGGTCGCGCTGAGGAAGATCGACGCGCTGCGCGACGCCGCGGCCTTCGGCCCCTGGCTCGCCATGATCACGCGCAACCGCGCGATGGACTTTCATCGCCGCTCGCGCGACACGACCGAACTGACCGAAGAGATCGCGACCGCCGACGCCGCCGCGCCCGAAGCCGAGGCGACCGAGGTGTTGAACTTGATCCGGCAACTGCCGGAAGCTTACCGCGAGCCTTTGATCCTGCGTTTCGTCGAAGGCATGACGGGGCCGGAGATCGCCGGGCGCACGGGACTCGCGCCCGCCAGCGTCAGGGTCAACATCCATCGCGGGATGAAACTGCTGCGCGAGAAGTTGGGCGGGAAGAAGTTCGGGAGGGAGCATTAAAGTTATGAGCGATTACCTGTGGGACAAGACCGGCGAACCCGAAGAGGACGTGGCGCAACTCGAAAACTTGCTCGGCGCGCTGAAGTATCAACCGCGCCCGCTGGAAATTCCGGCGACCGCCATGTCCGCCGGAGCGGCGGCGGGCACGCGCCCGGCCACGATCTTTTCACGCCCGCGCTTAGCTCTCGCCGCCTCGCTCCTCCTGACGTTGCTCGCGGGAGCGTGGTTGATCAACCGTCAAGTCGAGCCGCAGAAAAATCGGCTCGCGGAAGTTAAACAGGGGAGCGCGGCCGCCGGAGGCGAGAAACCGGACAAGGCAATTGTCCCGGACGCCGGGATTGATAAGAACGCCCCGGCCGACAAGAGCGAACAACCGGAACGGCGAGAAGACAAGACGGTCGTCGTCGCGGCCTCGGCCACGAAACCCCGTCGCCCGGCGCGGCAGTCGGTCGCGAGACGGCACAGATTAATACCGCGCGTGAAAGAGTATGCGCCCGCGCCGCTTGAGGAAGTAGCGGGTCAGGGCGCGATGCGCTGGCAAGTCGAGCAGCCTCTGACTCCGCAACAGCAGGAGGCGGCCGAGAAGTTGATGCTGGCTCTGAGGCTGGCGAGCGCGAAGCTCAACTACGCGCAGCGGGAGATGTTGGAGATCGGCCGCGCCGGAAATTAGCGCGCGAGGCCGCAAAGACAGTGCAGGCAGAATGGAGCAATTATGAGAACGAAACTTAATTCATGGCTGAAACTTTTATGCGTCGGCGTCGCGCTCGTCGCGGCGGGTGCGAACGCCGCGCAGGCGCAGCCGCCGCCGCAGGCCGCCGCCCGGTTGCAACTCGACAACGAAGAGTCGCTCGCGCAGAAGGCCAGCGAACTCATCGACGTGAACCTCGACGAGAACCTGCTGCGCATCATCCCGAAGAAGATCGTCACGACGACCGATACCGGCGCGAAGGTTGACATCGGCAAGATCGTCGGCGGCCTGAGAGGCGTCTACGTGCGGAGCTACGGCTTCAACAACGAGGGCGAATACGGCGAGTCGAATCTCGCCGGAGTGCGGGCGCAGTTGCGTGCGCCCGGTTGGGCGCGGCTCGTCAACATCGTCAAGAAGAAGGCCGGCGACGACGTGCACGTCGAGGTCTACATGATGACCGCCGCCGGGCGCATCGACGGCATCGCCATCCTCGCGCTCGAACCGAAGCGGCTCACGCTCGTCAACATCGTCGGCACGATTGACCTCGAACAGTTGAGCCAACTCGAAGGCCAGTTCGGCATCCCCGAACTCGGCATCGGCGGCGACGACAAAGACAACAAGCCCGCGAAGAAACAGTAGGGGTGTAAAACATGATGCGCCGGACATTCATCTCGCTGCTGCTCGTCGCCTTCGTCACCGCCATCACGTCGCCCGTCGCGGCCGCCGCGACGAAGGGCGCGGAGTATAGCGCGGTGGTCAAACTCGTCGAGACGCACTATCGCGTCAAGCATCGCGGCGTCCCCTTCGTCGCCAACCTCGGCATGAAGACCGCGAAGGTGGTCTCGAAAAGCGCGCGGCGCGTGCTCCGCTTCGGCGACTTCAAACTGGCGATCTTCGAGGATCAGGATTTCTCCGGGCGCGACGCCGCGGGCGGCAGCCTCCGCGCCGGGTTGCGGCGGACGCTCGAACCCGAATGGCACCCGCTCGTCGCCGTGCGGCTCGAAGATGAGGGGCAAACTTACACCTACACGAAGGCGGACGGCGACAAGTTCAAAGTGCTCGTCGTCGTCATCGGGCAGCGCGACGCGACCGTGCTGCAAGTCAATCTCAACCCGGAAGAGTTCGCGAAGCTCCTGTTGAATCCCGAACACGAGAGCCGCGAAATGACGAACGAGGCGACGAGCGTCGAGCAGTAGAAGGGCGGCGATGAAGCCGGAAAGACGGCATCGAAGCCTTCGGGACGTGGGAGCCTCCGCTTCATCTTTCATCCTCTTTCTTCACCCCTTAATTTGCGACGGAGTATACATACGATGAACAGCCGAAACTTTTTCTCACGCGTCGCCGGACAGGGAATTTCATTCGCGCTCGCGCTGTTGCTCGCGTGCGGCGGCGCATCGTTGGCCGTGACGCAAGGGTCGGCGCAGGACGACGTGGTGAAGGTCAGAACGCGCGTCGTCTTTCTCGACGCGCTCGTGACGGACAAGAAGACGAAGACGTTCGCCTCCGGCCTCGCGGCGGAGAACTTCGAGGTGCTCGCCGACGGACGCCCCCGCCCCGTCTCCTACTTCACGCGCGAAGGCGACAGGAATCGTCGCCCGCTCGCGCTCGCGCTCGTCTTCGACCTCGAACGACTCGGCGCGGGGCGTTACATGCGCCGCACCGAAATCCTCGAAGCGATGGCCGCCGAACTCTCGAAACTCCCCGCGGAAGACGAGGTGGCCGTCATCGTGCTCGACCCGAACGGCGTCGAAGACCGGCGCGAATGGCTGACGCCTTTCACACGCAACCGCGCGCAGACGGCCTCCGCGATGGCTATCGTCCCCACGCTCGTCGGCGCGGGCGCGGGCGGCGGCGACGGCGGCAACGATGAAGGCGCGCCCGCGCAGGAGGAAGCGGCCGAGCGCAGGGCGCAAGCCGTGGGCGCGAACGGCGCGCCGTCTCCGGCGCCCGCCGCCGGGCAGCCGGGCGAGAGCGACGAAGGCGCGGCGAAAGAGACCGGGCAGGCCGCGAAAGAGGAACAAGAAGAGCAAGAGAGGCACGAGAAAGAGAAGCGCGAGAAGGGGACTTCGATCACGGTCGGGACGGGCGGCGTGAAGGTCGAGTCGGGCGGCGAGCGGGACAAGACGGTTGACGAACAGGGCGAAGGCGTTGAAGTCGATTACATCAAGGACAAGAAGGGCAACACGGTGAAGCGCATTGCCAAGCCGGACGGCACGCTCATCATCGAACGCAGGAACAAGGACGGCTCGACCACGAGCGATTACCAATCGCCGTTCGATCTCGCGGCGGCGGCGTTGGAGATCACGAAGCGCGTCGCGGCCGAGCGTCCCAACTCGCAGCCCGCGCTCGTCTACATCACGGACGGCATCGCGCCCGTCTTCTACACGCAGAGGGATTACGTCGAGTCGAAGCTCTTGAGGTCGAACGTCATCTTCAGCGCGCTCGTGACGGACATGAAGACGGGCTTCAAGTTTGCGATGCCGATCTTGAAACCGCTCGGCAATCTCGCGGGCATCAGCATTTCGGGGAGCGCGCAGCATCTCGCGAAGGCGACGGGCGGCGAATCGGTGCGCGTGCGCCGCCCCGCCGATTACGCGCGCGGCCTCAGCCAGATCGTCGGCAACCTCAACTCGCGCTACAGCCTCGGCTTCACGCTCGACGAGACGGAAGTTGACGACGGCCAGATGCACGCGCTCGAAGTGCGCGCCCGCGCGCGCGACGCCAAAGGCAAAGAGCGCAAGCTCGAAGTGAAGGCGCGGCGCGGTTATTACATGCCGACCGACGCGAAGCCGAAGTCGGCCGAGGCCGCGAAGGAAACCGACGCGGCCGGGGCGACGCAGAGCGAACGGGTGAAGAACTGAGAAACCCTTACGGGGAGTCTCGCCGGGACTTCTGAGAGTTTTGCAGGACTTCTGAGAGTTTTCGCACAGAGGCGCAGCTTGAGAGACATGAACAGGATCATCGCCGCCGTCGCTTGTTGCCTGTGGCTTCTCATCGCCGCTCGCGCGCAGGAGACGCCGGGAGCGTTGGCGTCGGCCGCGGCGCAAACTTCCGGCGGCGCGGCAAGTAGTAACGGCGATGCGGCGGCTCCGGTCGTCTCGAAGTGGAAATTCAAGACGGGCGGGAGCGTCTATTCGACGCCCGTGATCGCGGGCGGTGTCGCGTATTTCGGGAGTTACGATTATCACCTCTACGCGGTGGACAGCGCGACGGGACGCGAGTTGTGGAAGTACAAGACGGGCGGGCGCATCCTCGGCTCGCCCGCACTCTCCGGCGGCCTCGTCTACTTCGGCAGTCAGGACACGCGCATCTACGCGCTCGACGCAGCGACGGGCAAGGAGCGTTGGAAGTTCAAAGCGGAGTACGCCGTGAACTCGACGCCGGTCGTCGTCGCCCCGGTCGTCTATTGCGCGGGGACGAACGGCCTGCTCTACGCGATTGAGGCGCGGACGGGGCGCGAGGTGTGGCAGTTCAACGCGGAGGCGGGCGCGCCGACTTCGCCGCTCGTCGCGGGCGGCACGCTCTACGTCGGGAGCGGGCGCGGCCTGCACGCCGTCGATGCCGCCACGGGTCAGAAGAAATGGACGGCCAAGACTTCGCGCCCCGTCGTCTCCGCGCCCGTGGGCGACGGCGGCGCGTTGGTCTACTTCACGAGTCTCGACAAACAACTCCGCGCCGTTGACGCCGCGACCGGACAGGTGAGGTGGAGTTTCGAGACGCAGGGCGGCCTGCCCTTCTCGCCCGCGCTCGACGGGGGCGCGGTCTACTTCGGCGGCATCGACGGAAACCTCTACGCGGTTGACGCCGCGACGGGCAAGGAGCGTTGGAGGTTCGCCGCCGGGCAGGGCATCACCTCCGCCCCGGCCGTCGCGGGTTCGCTCATCCATTTCGGCACCCTCAAAGGTCTCTGCACGCTCGACGCCCAGACCGGGCAACTCAAACGCTCTTTCACGACCGAGCGCATCGTCACCTCGACGCCCGCTGTCTCCGGCGGCCTCGTCTACTTCGGCGGCTGGGACGGCAACCTCTACGCCGTGCAATAAACTCGCCCGCCGCGCATCATCTGCGCGGCACACGCGCCCCAAAAAATCCCTGCGTTGACACCCGGAAAGACGCGCCTGTATCATCCGGTGCAGTTTTCTTTCACGCGTTTTCGAGCCTGACTTTGCCGGAAGAATATTGCCGGAGGGTGTCACCGCGGCGTGCGGCGCGTGCGCGGTCGCCCCCCTGAGCGTGTGTGCCTCTGATGGAGAAACTTACCGTTCGACGCGTCGGCGTGTTCGTCAAACCGCACCAGCCGGAGGCGGTTAAAACCATCTGTCGCCTGCTCGAATGGTTCACGCCGCGCGGCATCGCGCTCGTCGTCGGGCCGCGCGTCGAACGCGACGAGATCGAACGCGAGACGGGCTGCGCCGTCGAGACGATGGAGCACGAGGAACTCGCCGCCAGCGTGGACATGATCGTCGTGCTCGGCGGCGACGGCACGATGATCGCCACGGCGCGCCTGCTGGACAACCGCGACGTGCCCGTCGTCGGCGTCAACTACGGCACGCTCGGCTACCTGACCGAGGTGCGCGTCGAAGAGATGACGGACGCCCTCGAATCAATCGTCGCGGGCAATTATCATCTCGACCGCCGCGTGATGCTCGCCGCCGAACTCCACCGCGGCGCGGAGAAACTCTTACGCAACCGCGTCCTGAACGACGTGGTGATCAGCAAGTCGGCGTTGGCGCGCATCATCGAGATCGAGACGTGGTTCGACGGGCAACTCGTCAACTGCTTCCGCGCCGACGGTCTCATCATCTCCACGCCGACGGGTTCGACGGCCTACAATTTGTCGGCGGGCGGCCCCGTCGTCTACCCTTCGATGAACGCCATCATCATCACCCCCATCTGCCCGCACACGCTCTCGAACCGCCCCCTCGTCGTGCCCGACGACGCCGAGATCGAACTCATCCTCAAGACGCCGAAAGAGGAAGTCGCCCTCACGCTCGACGGGCAGGTCGGCTATCGCATGGAAATGAATGACCGCGTGCTCATCGCCAAGAGCCGCACGACCTTCAACCTGATGCAGCCCCTCAATCGCAACTACTTCGAGGTGCTGCGCGGAAAATTGAGATGGGGGCGGTAGGAAGAGTTTCAAGTTGCAGGTTTCAGGTTTCAAGTTGAAGAACCTGAAAACATTCAGACTTGAAACTTGAAACCTGCAACTTGAAACCTTTATCTATGGCTACCTTCCAAAGTTTCGAGGAGATAGAGGCATGGCAGAAGGCTCGCGTGTTGACCAGACAAATTTACACCGCCACTAATCAGGGAAGTTTTTCTAAGGACTACGGACTGCGTGATCAGATACGAAGAGCCAGCGTTTCGATCATGTCTAATATCGCCGAAGGTTGTGAGCGAAGTGGAACCGGGGAGTTCGCACAGTTCCTTACGATTGCTAAAGGGTCGGCCGGTGAAGTGAGGGCACAGTTGTATGTCGCCTTTGACCAAGGCTACATTGAGCGGGATAGCTTCGAAGAATTACTTGGCACGGCGGCGCAAATAAGTCGTATGCTTAGCGGCTTGATGAGCTACTTGCGTAAGTCCGACTTGGCAGGCACGAAATACAAAAAGTCTTAACCTGAAACTTGAAACCTGAAACTTGAAACTTATTATGGCTGACGACAGACGAGATGAAGATGTGACGCCGCCGCGCGTACGCCCGGATGCTTACGAGCGCGAGGCGACGACCGACCTCAAGGACGAGACGCCGGATCGGCCGAAGGGCATTCCGCTGCACACGCGCATCCTGATCGGGCTGGTCGTGGGCGTGGTGGCGGGCGTGGCGGCGAACCGCGTGTTCGGCGGCGATCACCCCGGCGTCGCGTGGGCGGTGCGCCACGTCACCGAACCCATCGGGACGCTCTTCCTGCGGCTCCTGCTGATGGTCGTGATCCCGCTGGTCTTCTCGTCGCTCGTCGTCGGCGTCGCCGGGATCGGCGACATCCGCAAACTCGGTCGCGTCGGGTTGAAGTCTTTCGCCTACGTGCTCGTCATCTCAGCCATCTCGGTGGTCATCGGCCTGACGCTCGCCAACACGATCCGCCCCGGCGAGCGCATCGACGCCGAGACGAAGGCCGGACTCGAAGCGCGCTACGGCACGGACGCGTCGAAGCGCGTCGCGGACGCGACGAAGGCCGCGACGACCGACTCGCCGCTGATGCAGGTGGTGAAAACGGTCGTGCCGTCGAACCCCGTGGCGGCGGTTGCCGGGATCATCGCGGGCGAGGAGCGGCAGACCGACACGCCGAACATGCTCCACCTGATGTTCTTCGCCGTCATCCTCGGCATCGCCGCCACGCTCATCCCGGAGAGCGTCACCGCGCCGCTCCTGCAAGGCTTGCAGGCGCTCTTTGAAATCTCCGCGAAGATCATCGACATCATCATGAAGATCGCGCCGTTCGCGGTTGCCTGCCTGCTCTTCAACAACACGGCGCGCTTCGGTCTCGATCTCTTGCAGGCGCTCGGCTGGTTCATGCTGACGGTGCTCAGCGGCCTCGCCATCCACATGTTCGGCGTCTACTCGCTCTCCGTCTATTTCCTCTCGCGCATCTCGCCGATAGAGTTTTTCCGCCGCATCAAGACCGTCATGCTCACGGCCTTCTCCACCTCGTCGTCGAACGCGACGCTGCCGACGGCCTTGCGCGTCTCGGAGGAAAACCTCGGCGTGCCGCGCGAGATCAACAGCTTCGTCCTGACCGTGGGCGCGACGGCCAACCAGAACGGGACGGCTCTCTACGAAGGCGTCACCGTCCTCTTCCTCGCGCAACTGGCGGGACTCGACCTGACCATCGGCCAGCAACTCGGCATCGCCTATTTCGCCATCCTCGGCGGCATCGGCACGGCGGGCGTCCCTTCCGGCTCGATCCCCTTCATCATCGTGATGCTCGTCACCTACGGCATCAACCCCGCGCTCATCGCCATCATCCTCGGCGTGGATCGCATCCTCGACATGTGCCGCACGACTTTGAACGTCGCGGGCGACATCACGGCGGCCACCTACGTCGCGCGTTCGGAAGGTTATGAACTGTTGCAGCCGCACGTCCCCGAACTCGAACGGCGCGGCATCGTCGCGGGTGGCCCGGCGAGCCGCGACGTGATAGATTGAAGTTTTAAGGTGGTTCGCCTGTGGATGCGACGGAGCGAAAGCGTGCGCCGCGCCTGTATGAGAACGATGCTGGAAGCGGAAAGCCCACTCGCCTAATTCGAGTGGGCTTCGCCGTTTTTGGCCGAGAAACGGGCGCGGGCGATGGGCGTTCGGGCGCGTCGCGTCAGGAACGTGAGATGCAAGGGAATATTTATTAACTTCTCGTCACAGGCTTTGCGACATTGTCGTGCGAAGATGTGCGCTCATTAAAATCGTAGAGGGCGGGAGCCTGCGGGCGGCGGGCGGAGGCGGACATTCCTCGTCGGCGGTTGGCAACTCGGGCAGGGGTTTAAACGATTATGTTTCCCATTGGCGATGACAACTCCGACAGGCATTCGACGCCCGTCGTCAACTATCTTTTGATCGCGGCGAACATCCTCGTCTTCGTCCTCTTTCAGGGCTTCGGCGGCGACAACACTTTCACCTACGCTTGGTCAACCGTTCCCGCCGAGATCACGAGCGGGCGCGATCTGGTGACGCCGGATCGAATCGTCGTAGAACCTATCAGCGGCGAGCGGATGAGGATGCCGGGGCTGCAAGAGACGCCGGGCAGCGTCTATCTCACGCTCCTGACCTCGATGTTCATGCACGGGGGACTCGCGCACCTGTTCGGCAACATGCTCTTTCTCTGGATTTTCGGCGACAACCTCGAACACCGGATGGGGAAGGTGAAGTATCTGATCTTCTACTTGCTGTGCGGGCTGCTGGCGTCGCTGGCGCACGTCTTTTCGACGGTGGCGTTCGGGCAGAACCCGCTCATTCCGAGCCTCGGCGCGTCGGGCGCGATCTCGGGCGTGCTCGGCGGCTACCTCTTGTTGCACCCGACGCGCGGCGTCCACGTCATCATCTTCAGTTTTATCGTGCGCACCGTTCCGGCCTTCGTCGCCATCGGCCTCTGGTTCGTCTTCCAGTTGATCAACGGCCTCGGCATGTTGGGGCAGGGTTCGCAGGAGGGCGGCGGCGTGGCTTACGCTGCGCACATCGGCGGCTTCGTGGCCGGACTTCTGCTCGTCAAATTTTTCGACTCCGGCGCGAAACGCGACCCGGCGCAAGCGTGGATGGGCGGTGGCCGCGCCGGTTACTAGCGCGCACGTGGCGAAGCGCATTCGCAAGTCTCTAAGTGGGATGCGCGCCGAGGTCGGATGCGCGCCGCGTGGAGATGGCAACACAACAAAGGAGAAATGAAATGGCTGATAACGATAACGTGATTTCCGTGCTCAATAACTTGATCGAAACTTGCAAGGACGGCCAGAACGGTTTCCAGACCGCCGCCGAAGGCGTGAAACGCAGCGATTTCAAGTCGCTCTTTTATCAATACTCGCAGCAGCGCGCGCAGTTCGCCGGAGAGTTGCAATCGGAAGTCCGCCGGCTCGGCGGCGACCCGGAGAAGGCGGGCAGCGTCGCGGCCACGCTGCATCGCGGCTGGATCAACATGAAGTCGGCCGTGACGGGCGAGGACGAAAACGCCGTGCTCGCCGAATGCGAACGCGGCGAAGACTCCGCCGTCTCGAACTACAAGGACGCGCTCGCCGACGCGAACCTGCCCGCGGACGTGCGGGCCATCATCGAACGCCAGTACGCCGGGGTGCAGGAGGCGCACGACCGTATCCGCAACCTCGAACGCGCGACCGGCATGAGCGGCGGCGCGAACACCGCGAGCGCGTAAACTTCCATCATTCATGTGAGGGGGCGGTCGGAACGCCCCTTCACCTTCAGGTCAACTGACCTCAACCAGTTCACAAGGAACAAGCAACCAGAGGGAGAACGAACATGGGAAAAGGTAAGAAACTCGGTTTCATTTTGAGCACGACGATGTGCCTCACGCTGTTGGCCGTGACGGCGGCGGCGCAGAACACGAACTCCGGCACGACCATGAGGCGCGAAGGCGGCATGGCGACGGTCAGTTCGTCGGACAGGAAATTCGCGATGACGGCGGCGATGGGCGGCATGGCCGAAGTCGAGATGGCGCGGGTCGCTTTGACGAAGGCGTCGAGCGATGCCGTCAAGCAGTACGCGCAGAAGATGATTGACGACCACACGGCGGCCAACGCCGAGTTGATGCAGATCGCGTCGGCGAAAGGCATCACGCTGCCGACCGCGCCCGACGCCAAGATGCGCGCGATGATGGCGAAGATGGAGAGAATGTCCGGCGCGGAGTTCGACCACCACTACATCATGATGGCGGGCAACAAAGACCATCAGAAGATGGAGAAACTGTTCCGCGACGAGAGCATGCGGGGCAAGGACGCAGACTTGAAAGCGTTTGCCGCCAAGACGCTCCCCGTCGTGCAGCAGCACCTTCAAATGGCGCGCGACCTGCAAGGGCAGATGCCGGGCATGAAGGGCATGAATCGAAGCAAGTAAGCTGCGGGCGAAAGCTCCGGGGCGCGCAAGGCGCGAGGCGGAAGCGAGGGGCGGCGACGCCCTCCGGCTTCCGCCTTTTGCTTTCGCGGGCGGCTCAGGTAACATCGCACGTCTTTAGTTTCAAGGAGTGTGAAAGTCATGTCAGCCATCGACACGTCCGCGCCGCCCGTCAATCAGCAGGGTCTGGAAATTTGCCCGACGCCGCGCGCGGAGATGAACCTCTACCCGCTCGACACGTTCCCATACGAGTTCGCCGGGCGCGAGATCACCGTCAGCTTCGAGATGCCGGAGTTCACGGCCATTTGCCCGTTCTCCGACTTCCCCGACTTCGCCAACATCCGGCTCGCCTACGTGCCCGGCGAGCGTTGCGTCGAACTGAAAAGCCTCAAGCTCTATATCAACTCGTTTCGCAACGTCAAAATTTTTCACGAGCACGTCATCAACGTCATCCTCGAAGACTTCGTGCGCGCCTGCGACCCCCTGAGCGTCGAACTCGAAGGCGACTTCAACATCCGCGGCAACATCAAGACGGTGGTGCGCGCGAACTATAAGAAAAGCGTTTAGCCGTCAGCCGTCAGCTATCAGCAAAAGACAACTGCTGAACAAGCTGGCTGATAGCTGACGGCTGATAGCTGAGAGCTTCCCTATGACCACTATCGGAATCATCGGCATCGCCATTCTCGTCGCGCTCGTCGTGCTGTTTCTGGTGTGGCGGACGGTAAAGATGTTTGTCAAACTCGCGCTCGTCGGCCTCGTCGCGCTGCTCGTCGTCGCCGCGCTCGTGTGGTGGAACTTCGCCGGGGGAGAGGGTTCGACGCAGAACGTGAATCGCCCCGCCGCGAACACGCGCCGCAACGCGAATCGCTGATTCGTCACGCACTCCGCTTTCCCGCCGCCGCCCCGTCATGGCCGAGACCGACACCGACCCCGCCGACGAGTTCGACGCCTCCATCAGTCCGGGCGCGCTCGACGAGCGCACGCCCGGCCTCTTCCGGCGTTACGGTCTGCTCCCGCGAAACGTCCTCGTCATCAGTCTCGTCAGCTTCCTGAACGACGCTTCGAGCGAAATTATTTACCCGCTGCTGCCCGCCTTCCTCGCGGGTGCGCTCGGGGCGTCGTACGTCGTCATCGGTTTGATCGAAGGCGGCGCGGAATCCGTCTCGAGTTTCCTGAAACTCTTCGCCGGTTATTTCAGCGACCGCAGCGGGCGGCGCAAAGCCCCGGTCGTTTTCGGCTACGCGCTGGCGAGCATCGTGCGCCCGATTCTGGGCTTCGCGACGAGTTGGCCGCAGGTCTTCGCCCTGCGCTTCGCCGACCGCGTGGGCAAGGGCATCCGTAGCGCGCCGCGCGACGCCATGATCGCCGACTCGGCCGCGCCCCACGAGCGCGGCCTCGCCTTCGGCTTTCACCGCGCGATGGATCACTTCGGCGCGGTGGTCGGCCCGCTGCTCGCTTACCTGCTCGTCGCCTTCATCGCGAGCGACGGCGACGCCATCTCGCTCGGCGAGTACAGGCTGATCTTTTTCGCCGCCTCCGTCCCCGCGCTCGCCGCCGTGCTCGTCGCCGCCTTCGCGATTCGCGAGACGCGCAAAGACCGGGAGGACGGACTGGAGAGCAGGAGAGCCGAAGGCGAACGCGCCGACGCCTTGCGCGCCAAACGTGGCGACGCCGCGCGGGGCGTCGCCGTCACTACGGACGCGTCCGCGCCCGCCGCGCCGCCCGCCGCCGCGCCGCCCGCCGTCGCGCCCAAGCCGCCGCGCTTTTCGCTGCGCGGTTTCGACGGAAACTTCAAACGCTTTCTCCTTATCCTCGCGCTCTTCACTTTGTCGAACTCCTCGGACGCGTTTCTGCTGCTGCGCGCGCGCGAGGTGGGCATCTCCGCGTCGAACCTGCCGCTGCTCTGGGCTGCGCTGCACGGCATCAAGGTGCTCAGTTCGCTCGTCGGCGGCGACCTCTCGGACAGGCTGGGGCGCAAGACGCTGATCGTGTCGGGCTGGCTCTTTTACGCCGCCGTCTATCTCGGCTTCGCGTTCGTCTCGACGGCCGGGGGCGCGTGGGCGCTCTTCCTCATCTACGGCATCTACTTCGGCCTCGTCGAAGGCGCGGAGAAGGCGCTCGTCGCCGATCTCGTGCCCGCCGACAAACGCGGCACGGCTTACGGCCTCTACAATCTCGCGTTCAGCATCACGGTCTGGCCCGCGTCGCTATTGATGGGCGCGCTGTGGAGTTGGCGCGGGGCGAGCGTGGCCTTCATGGCGAGCGCGTGCGTCGGCGTGCTGGCCGCGCTCGCGCTCGCCACAACCATCCGTCCCGGCGTTCAGCCCACGGCAAACTCTCCCGCACGCTGAATAAAAGCGATGAGACGGGCGGTGAAATAATGATGATGAGAGGGGCCGTGAAATAATGATATAGTGCGCGCGTTCGACATCGCCCTCGCGTCCTCTCGCGCCGCGGCCGCGCGCTCGACCTTCATCTCTAACAGGAGCAAAAACCCCATGACCAGCGAAATCACCGACGGCATGTTGCGCGACATCATGCCGAATCTGCCTGCCGCCAAGCGGCAACTTTATCTCCCCTTTCTGAACGAAGCCATGCGAGAGTTCGAGATCGCCAACTACCTGCGCGCCTCTGCCTTCCTCGCGCAACTCGCGCACGAGTCGGCCGAGTTGCGCTACTTCGAGGAGATCGCTTCGGGCAAGGCTTACGAGGGGCGCAAAGACCTCGGCAACACGCAGCCCGGCGACGGCGTGAAATACAAAGGCCACGGGCCGATCCAGATCACCGGGCGGGCGAACCACACCGCCTGCGGCAAGGCTCTCGGCCTCGACCTCGTCAACAACCCGACGCTCATCACCGAGCCGCCGAACGCCTTCCGCTCCGCCGGTTGGTTCTGGGACACGCGCGGCCTGAACGCCCTCGCCGACCAACGCCTCTTCAAGGCCATCACCAAGAAGATCAACGGCGGCTTCAACGGGCTGGCCGACCGCCAGAAATATTACGACCGCGCGCTGCGCATCATCCCCGAAGATTTGGACATGGGGACGGCGAACTTGAACGTCCCGCCCGACGAGGAGCACGGCGACGTGACCCCGGCCACCATCGCCGCCGCGCCGGGTGCGGCGGGTGCGCCGACCGCGTCGCCAACCACGACGACCACCACGATCACGACCACGACGATTCCGGCCGAGGCGACGGCCGGGGCGGGCGCGGCGTTTGAAGCGGGCGACGCCGGGGCATGCGCGGCGGACGGCTCTGTCGCGTCGTCAACATCCGGTGATTAAGTCGCCGCGATAATTCACACGCTACGCGTCGCGCGTCCGCGCGCCGGCCCCGGCTTGACTTCCGACCGTCGTTCTCTGTATCACGGTTTCGTCATTCGTCCGGCTGAGAACGAACGCGGGGGCAGAGGCCGGAATCCCTGCCCCCGCGTTTTTTTATAGCGTTCGACATTGCGCGCCGCGCGCGGCCGCGAGAGTTTCCGCACGCGCCTGCGGTCGAAATCCGTCAGGCCATTTATTCCGGCAGTATAATTTTCTAATGGACTCATCCAACTATCGTCTCGTCAACAGCGCGTCGGAACTCGCGGCCGCCGCCGCCGAACTGTCGGAGCACGCCGCCGTCGGCTTCGACACGGAAACCACCGCGCTCGATCCTTATCGCGGGCGCATGCGGCTCATGCAATTCTCCGCGCCGGGTGGTGCGGCCTACATCATCGACCTCGACCGCTTCCGCAAAGGCGACGGCACGCCCGACCGCGACGCGCTCGCGCCGCTCCGGGGGTTGCTCGCCGCGCCGCGCCCCGTGAAGGTGGCGCACAACGCGAAGTTCGACGCCAAGTGGACGAAGCGTCAACTCGACACGGAACTCGGCGGCATCTTCGACACGATGCTGGCGAGCCAACTCGTCTCGGCGGGCGAGTCCGAGGATCGACACTCGCTCGCCGCCGTCGCCGCGCGCTACCTCGACGAAACCGTGGACAAGTCCGAACAACTCAGCGACTGGGGCGGCGAACTCTCCGCGACGCAACTCGAATACGCCGCCCGCGACGCCGCCCTCATGCTCCCCCTGCGCGAGCGGCTCATCGAACTGCTCAGGCGCGACGAACTCGTCGAAGTCGCGCAACTCGAATTCCAGTGCGTGCTGCCCGTCGCCTGCCTCGAACTCGCCGGGATTTTTCTGGACAAGGAACGCTGGCGCGAGCAGTTAGCCATCGTCGAAAAGCGGCGCGCCATCCTCGCCGAAGAGTTGCAGGTGATGCTCGCCGAAGAGTCTTCGCAACAGTCCTTCTTCGGCCCGACGCGCAACGACATCAACCTCGACTCGCACGTCCAACTGACCAAAGCCCTCAAGCGCGTACTGCCCGGCGTGGAACTTCCCAACTCGACGCGCAACTGGAAACTGCAACCGCTCGCCGCCGAGCACAAAGTGATCGAGGTGCTGCTCGAATACCGCACCGTCCAGAAGGCGCTCACGAGTTACGGCGAAAACATCCTCAACGAAATTAACCCCGTCACCGGCCGCATCCACGCCAACTTCCACCAGATCGGCGCGCCGACCGGCCGCTTCGCCTGCACGAACCCGAACGTCCAGCAAGTGCCGCACGCCGTCGAGTACCGGCGTTGCTTCCGCGCGCCCGCAGGCCGCAAGCTCGTCATCGCGGATTATTCGCAGATCGAACTCCGCATCCTCGCGCACGTCACGGAGGACAAGGGCTTCATCGACGCGTTCAATTCGGGCGCGGACTTGCACCGCGTCACCGCCGCGCAGGTCTTCAACACGCCGCTCGAAGAAGTGACCAGAGAGCAGCGCGATTTCGCCAAGCGGCTCAACTTCGGCGTGGTCTACGGCATCGGCGCGCAGCGTTTCTCGATGATGACGGGCATCCCGCTGACCGAGGCGGAGAGCATCCTCGCGCGCTACTTCCAGACCTATCGCGGGCTCGATGCGTGGCTCAGAGACGCGGCGCGCAAGGCGGTGCGCGAGCGCACGGCGCGCACCATGGCCGGGCGGCTCGCGCGCTTCAACTTCGACGCCGAAGACCGGCAGGCGGCCTCGCTCGCGCAGCGCAACGGCAAGAACATGCCCATTCAGGGCGCGTCCGCAGACATCCTGAAGCGCGCCCTGCGCCTCTTGCACGACCGCCTGAAAGAGACGACCGCGCGCCTCGTCAACATCGTGCACGACGAGATCGTCGTCGAGGCCGACGCCGCCGGGGTCGAAGAGATCGCGCGGACGGTGGAAGAGGCCATGTGCGCGGCGGGCGAAGAATACGTCACGCGCGTCCCCGTCAAAGTCGAGACGGAAATCGCCGACGAGTGGGTGAAGTGAAGAAACGATGAAGTAGGAACGATGAACGATGAAGTAAAGACAAATGCTTTCATTCATCGTTCATCGTTCCTACTTCATCGTTTTTCTCGTCGCGTTGTATCATCCACGAGCATTGCAGTTCGACAGTCCTCGCTTCTGTTCCTTTAACTCACACCCGGTCGGGTTCAACGCCCGCCGGTCTCCCACAGGAGTCTGCCCCGTATGAAAAAATCCGTTATGAAAAAATCAACGCGCCGCGCCGTCGCGGGTGCGCTCGTGTTCGTCGCCCTTTTTCTCTCGCCCTTCATTTCGCGCGCCGCGGATTTCCGGCGCGAGGTGGTCTACCAGATCATCACGGATCGCTTCTTCGACGGCAACTCGGCCAATAACAACCCGGCGCAGAGCGCGGGGCTTTACGACTCGACCAAGTCGAACTGGCGCGCCTACTGGGGCGGCGACCTGCAAGGCATCCAGCAGAAGATGTCATACCTCGCCGGGATGGGCGTCACCGCCATCTGGATTTCGCCGCCCGTCGATAACCTGAACGCCAACATCCCCGACGCGAACGGCAACCCGACCGCCTCTTACCACGGCTATCAGGGGCGCGACTTCAAGCGCATCGAGGAGCATTCCGGCAGCGCGTCGAACGCGTGGACGGACTTCGACAACCTCGTCACGGCCGCGCACCAGAACGGCATCAAGGTGATCGTCGATTTTGCGCCCAACCACTCGACGCAGGACAACGCGGGCGAGTTCGGCGCGCTCTACGACAACGGCACGTTCCTCGGCAACTACACCAACGACACCAATGGCTACTTTCACCACAACGGCAACATCTCCAACTGGGACGACCGCTATCAGGTGCAGTACTACACGCTCTTCAACCTCGCCGATCTCAATCAGGAGCACGCGACGATTGACGCTTACATGAAAGCCACCGCGCAACTTTTCCAGCAGCACGGCGTTGACGGCTTCCGCATCGACGCCATCAAGCACATCACCTGGGGCTGGCAATACAGCCTCGCCAACTCGATCTACGCCAACGGCGACAGCTTCCTCTTCGGCGAGTGGTATCAGACGAGCACCGGCGACCCGCTCTACCGCGACTCCTACAAGTACACCAACAAGAGCGGCATCTCCATGCTCGACTTCCCGCTCAACACGGCCATCCGCAACGTCTTCGGCTCGAACGCCAACTTCTCCGAGATCGACACGGTGCTCACGGCCGAGGCCGCGAATTTCACGTGGGACGAAGACCTCGTGACGTTCATCGACAACCACGACATGACGCGTTTTCTCTCGCTCCTGAACAACAACAACCGCCTGCACCAATCGCTCGCCTTCATCCTCACGCAGCGCGGCATCCCCTGCATCTACTACGGCACGGAGCAATACCTGCACAACGACACCTCCGGCGGCGGCGACCCCTACAACCGCCCGATGATGAACGCCTTCAACACCTCGACCACCGCCTACACGCTCATCAACCGCCTCTCCACCTTGCGCCGCAACAACCCGGCCATCGGCTACGGCTCGACGCAGCAGCGTTGGATGAACAACGACGTGTACATCTACGAGCGCAAGTTCTTCGGCAACACCGTCCTCGTCGCCATCAACAAGAACGAGACGAGTTCGTACCAGATCACCGGACTCAACACCGCGCTCCCCGCCGGGACGTATTCCGACACCCTGACGGGGCTGCTCGGCGGCTCCGGCATCAGCGTCGCGGCGGGCACGGGCGGCAACAACCCCGTCGCGAACTTCACGCTCCCGGCGCACACCGTCGCCGTCTGGAGTTTCACGCAGTCGGCCTCCACGCCGCAGATCGGCGCCATCGGCCCGACGGTCGCGCACCCCGGCGTGCGCGTCACCATCGGCGGCAAAAACTTCGGCACGACCGCCGGGACGGTCAAGTTCGGCACGACCACGGCGACCGTCAACTCCTGGACTTCGACGAAGATCGTCGCGACCGTGCCCGTCGTCGCCAACGGCAACTACAACGTGACCGTCACCAACTCTTCGGCTCAGGTCTCGAATGGCATCGGGTTCACCGTGCTCGCGGCGAAACTGATCCCCGTCACGTTCACCGTCAACAACGCCTCGCCGACCGTGACGGGCGACTACATTTTCCTCACCGGCAACACGGTCGAATTGAGCAACTGGGCGACGACGTGGGACGCGGCCGTCGGGCCGATGCTCACGCCCAACTACCCGAACTGGTTCCTCAACGTGAGCGTGCCCGCCGGGAAGACGCTGCAATTCAAGTTCATCAAGATCGCCGCGAACGGCACCGTCACTTGGGAGGCGGGCGCGAACCACACTTACACCGTGCCCGCGAGCGGCGTCGGGTTCGTCAACGTCAACTGGCAGTACTGACGGGAAGTAAAGCGCAGGGGAAAGGGGAAGGGGTAAAGGGGAAAGGGAACTGTTGAAAGTGAAAAACAATTGACGCAGGTTATTGTTTTGCCCTTCCCCCTTTAACCTTTACCCCTTCCCCTTCTTTTTGAGGTCGGAGCGATGGAGAGGTTTTTTATTCTCGCGAGTTTGGCGTTCGCCCTGATATTCCACGCGCAGGCGACGACGGCCACCCGGCAAGCTCAATCCACAACCGCGCCGCCGCCGCAGCAGCAGGCGGGCGGCACGGCGAAAAGCGGCGCGAAGGTGGACACCGCGGCCGTCTTGAAAACTTATACCGGCCGGTACGAGTTGGGCGCGGGCGTCATCCCCATCACCACGCTCGACGTGACGCTCGAACATGACGCGCTCTGGGTCAAGCCCACGCTCGTCAAAAAACGCAGGCTCGTCGCCACGCGCTCGCGCCGCAGTTTTCTCGACGAGATCGAAGGCACGCGCTACACGTTCAACCGCGACGAGGAAGGGCGCGTCGTCAGTCTCACCTTTCAATACGAGGGGAGCGCGTACACGGCGCAAAAGGTCGCGCTGCCGCCGCCGAGCCTGAAGGGCAACACGACCTTCAGGTTGAAGGGCTACGCTGACGCGCGCGTGGTCGTGCTCGCCGGTTCGTTCAACAACTGGAACGAATCGCAGTTGCTCTTCGCGCGCGAAGGCGACGAATGGGTCTGTCGTGTTGACCTCGCGCCGAACCGCTACACCTACAAATTCATCATCGACGGCAACTGGCTGCTCGACCCCGCCAACCCCGAAACGGAAGAAGACGAATACGGGAACACTAACTCCGTGCTGATCATCAAAGAAAAGTAAGCCCGTGTCGCCGCGCCCGTCACCCGCTGAGATTGAAAATTCTAACGCTTGCGATTCGTTCGGGGCGTGCGCGTGTGTCTAACGATTTCGCGCGTTGTCCCTTTCAGTAATCTATCGGGAAGATTCAATTTGTCATCAATCAACACGTCCGTTGAGATGCCGACACACCGCGCATAGGTCAACAGCACTGGTAAAGGCGGTTCGCGTGTGCCTAACTCGTAGCCTGAGACGGCACTGCGTAAAACCTTTGCATCAAGTCCCAAGCGAACAAGCATAGCGTCTTGTGACAGATTCAGGGCAAGTCTGATTTGCAGAAGTTTCTCGGCCAGTCGCTTCGGCCTCGGACGGGGCGAACTTCCCATCAAGATTTACCCCCTGATGGGACATTGAGGCGACGAATGAGTTTGACTTTCGCTGCAATTGCAGCGAAACTGTGATTGTTCGTTATTGCCGTCGAGAGTTTGTGCTTGCTTGACTCCCGTGCGGCACTCATCACGAGTGATCTGTAACGGCGTGGCGCATCAGTCGTTGTGGGCGTGTCAAAAGTTCAGAATCGTGCGAGGGACATAACATAGCAAACCGGCGCGGTTATTGTCAGCCTAAGTTTTGCGGAGCGGGTGGGATGACTATGACGAAAGGCGAAAGGCAGCGGAGCGAGAAGGCGCGGGGGCGTATGATTTCGCTGTTGCGCGACGACCCCGACCCGGATCATCTTGTCCTCCCGCTCGACGAGATTCGCCTCCTCGCCCTGATCATCACCACGCGCGACGGCACGGAGCCGCTCATCAGAAAGATGGTGACGCTCTCGGAGAACGTGAAGGCCGGACGCGTGGATGTCGTCACGCGTCTCGCGCGTCAAAGCAAAGACCACACGTTGACCGAACTGCTCGCGCCGATGTCGCAGGCCGTTAGGGAAGGGCGCGTCGTCGCGGCCGGGAACACGGCGTTCCTCGCCGCGAGTTTCGCTTATCAGAACAGCCTCGATTATCTGCGCGAGTTGATGAAGTATCTCGACAGGTTCAAGCGTCGCCCCCACACGCGGAATTGAGGCGGTAATTTGCGCCCTGCTTGACAGTCGCCGCGCGGCTCACCTAGTCTTGACCCTTAGTAAATCAAACACATCGTTCAGTAAATCAAACACTTCATTATCTACCGGCAAGCTACGGGGACGCGAAAATTTTTCCATGATTAAAGAAGAACTGAGAGAGTTGATTGGCGGGCGGCGCGCGCACGTCGGCGTGATCGGTCTGGGTTATGTGGGCTTGCCGCTCTCGGCCGAGTTCGCGCACAAGGGTTTTCAGGCCACGGGCTTTGAGGTTGACGAGGCGAAGGCCGCGCAGATCAACCGCGGCGAGTCTTACATCGGCGACGTGCGCTCGTCGCTCGTCAAAGAGTTGGTCGAGGCCGGGCGGCTGCGCGCGACGATTGATTTCAGCGAGTTGTCGAAGTGCGACGCGATCATCATCTGCGTGCCGACCCCCCTGCGTAAAACCAAAGAGCCGGACATCTCCTACATCCTCGCGGCGGCCGGGGAGATTCAGAAATACCTCAGGCGCGGCCAACTCATCATCCTCGAATCGACGACCTACCCGGGCACGACCGACGAGGTGTTGCTGCCGATGCTCGAAGAACGAGGGATGAAACTCGACGCGGATTTCCTGCTCGCCTTCTCGCCCGAACGCGTCGATCCGGGCAACCCGCAGTTCCAGACGCACAACATCCCGAAGGTTGTCGGCGGCTGCACGGACGATTCCACGGAAGTCGCCGCCGCGCTCTACGGCCAGATCGTCTCGAACGTGCATCCGGTCACGTCGGCGCGCGTGGCCGAGGCGGCGAAACTTCTGGAGAACACCTTCCGCGCCGTCAACATCGGCATGGCGAACGAGATGGCGCGCCTCTGCTACGCGCTCGGCATAGACACCTGGGAAGTGATCCGCGCGGCGGCGACGAAGCCCTTCGGCTTCATGCCCTTCTACCCCGGCCCCGGCATCGGCGGCCACTGCATCCCGCTCGACCCGCACTATCTTTCGTGGAAGGCGCGCCAGCACGGATTCGACTCGCGCTTCATCGGCCTTGCCGAAGAGGTCAACTCGCGGATGCCCGACCACGTCGTCACGCTCGTGGCCGACGCGTTGAACGACGAACGCAAGTCGCTCAACGGCTCGCGCGTCCTCTTGCTCGGCGTGGCCTACAAGAAGGACGTTGACGACGTGCGCGAAAGCCCCGCGCTCTCCATCATCGACCGCCTGCGCGCCAAGGGCGCGTACGTCAGCTATCACGACGAATACGTCTCGGGCATACGCTTCGACGACGCGCACACCGAGAGCGCAGGCGAACCCCTGCAATCAATCGCGCTCTCGGACGACGAACTCAAAGCGGCCGACTGCGTCCTCATCGTCACCGACCACAGCACGGTTGACTACGCCCGCGTCTGCAAGCTCTCCACGCTCATCGTGGACACGCGCAACGCCCTCAGCGGCGACCTGCGCAAGAACAGTTCTGCCCGCATCATCCGTTTGTAGGAAGAGAGGCGATTCAAAAAATGGCAGTCAGAGGCGTTCAATTCGTGACCGACAGCGACGGGCAGAAAGTGGCCGTCCTCTTAGACCTCAAGGAATGGGGAGAACTCTGGGAAGACATCTACGACAACATGATCGCCGACGAGCGCGCGGGCGAAGGCAGCATGCCGCTTGAAGAGTTCGAGGCCGAGTTGCGCGCCGAAGGTCTCTTGAATGAGTAGCCCTGCGTACACGGTTGCGATTAGCAATAGTGCGCAAAAAGAGATTAAGGGTTTGGAGCAGGGCATCGTGGTTAGGGTAATCCGCTCTGTCCGCTCACGGGCTGACGAGCCGCGTCCGCCGGGCTGTCGTAAACTCGTCGGAGCGCACCATCGCTGGCGCATTCGCGTCGGAGATTACCGCGTGATTTACACCGTGGATGATGCGGGTCGCGTAGTAGAGATCGTTGCGGTACGACATCGCAGCAAGGCTTACGGATAGTGCTCAAAGTTATCAACGTGGTGGGCGCGCGCCCGAACTTTATGAAGGTCGCGCCAATCGTCGAGGCGATGCGGCGGCGGGCGACGGAGTTCGCGCCGCTCGTCGTGCATACGGGGCAGCACCACGACGCGCAGATGTCCGAGGCGTTCTTCCGCGATCTCGAATTGCCGGAGCCGGACGTGCATCTCGGCGTGGGGTCGGGCACGCACGCGCAGCAGACGGCCGCCGCGCTCGAACGCTTCGAGCCGGTCGTCATCAGCGAGCAGCCCGATTGGGTCTTGGTCGTCGGCGACGTGAACTCCACGCTGGCGTGCGCGCTCTGTTGCGCGAAGTTGGGCGTTCGCGTCGCACACGTCGAGGCGGGCTTGCGCAGCCGCGACCGCACGATGCCCGAAGAGATCAACCGCCTGCTCACGGATCAAATCTCCGACCTCCTGCTCACGCCCTCGCCCGATGCGGACGAAAATCTGCTGGCCGAAAACATCCCCCGCGAGCGCATACGCTTCGTCGGCAACGTGATGATCGATTCGCTCTACGCGCAGATGGAGCGCGCCGGACGTTCGCGGGTACGCGAAGAGTTGGGACTCACGCGCGGGACGGATTACGCGGTCGTGACGCTGCACCGCCCGTCGAACGTGGACGCGCGAGAGCCGCTTGAGCGCGTCCTCTCCGCGCTCGAAAGCATCGGCCGACGCCTCCCCGTCGTCTTCCCCGTACACCCGCGCACGCGGCGCAAACTGGAAGAGTTCAAACTGCCGGAGCGCGTGGCCGCCCTCGCGCCGCGCGTGCGGCTGATCGAACCGCTCGGCTACCTCGATTTCCTGCGGCTGTTCAGCGGGGCGCGCCTCGTGCTCACCGATTCGGGCGGCATACAGGAAGAGACGACCGCGCTCTCGATCCCGTGTCTCACCTTGCGCGACAACACGGAACGCCCGATCACCATCACGCACGGCACGAACCGTCTCGTCGGCACGGATGCCGCGAGCATCACGGCCGCCGCCTTCGACGCGCTCGATCACCCGCGCGCGAGCGTCCCGCCGCTCTGGGACGGCCAAGCCGCCGACCGCATCCTCAACGCGCTGTTGGAACGGGAAATGATGAACAGAAATGATGAACAGAAATGATGAACAATGAACGATGAATGAAGGCCGCAAAAGCGGTGACAGGTATGGTTCAAGTAGCGAAGCGGCGACAAAATAAAGCCGCTCCGCGCTTTAACCACGCCGTCGCATAGCGGCTTTCATTCATCGTTTCGTGTGATCGTTCATCGTCCCGGCTGTCTTGTTCCGGCGGGCGCGCCCGCGCGCGTCGCGACCCCGATCGATCCCGGTTCGCGTACAGAGGAGTTGATGACTCCGGCGACGACTTCGGGCGTGAAATGTTTTTCGATGTGGCGGTAGCCGTGTTCCGCCAGCCGCTCCCACAGGTCTGCGCGCTCGTAGGCGCGCACGACCGCCGCGGCAAACTCTTGCGGCTCGTCCGCGATTAATACTTCGACGCCGCCGGTCAAGCCGAAGCCTTCCGCGCCGGTCGAAGTCGTGACGACCGGCAGACCGAAGGAGAGCGATTCGCCGAGTTTGCCTTTGATGCCCGCGCCGTAGCGCAGGGGCACGACCATCAGGCGGCAGTCGCGAAAGAGCGGCTCCACGTCGGGCACGTAGCCGAGCACGCGCACGTCCGCCGATTCGTAGGCCGCGATCTCCGGCGTCACGTTGTCGCCGACGACGTAGAGTTTGACCCGTGGGAGCGCGCGTTTCACGACGGGGAAGATGTCCTGCATGAAGTGATGCACGGCGTCGGCGTTCGGGCGGTGGGCGAGGTTGCCGAGGAACAGGAGGTGCTCGCGTTGGGCAAAACTCTTGCCGCGCGGGTGGAGCGGGTGAATCGTCGGGATGACTTCGATCCTGACTTCGGGCGCGTCGCGCGCGACGGCCTCCCGGTCTGCGGCCGAAGCGCACCAGACGAGATTGCTCGCGCGCGCGAGCCGCAGTTCGATCTCCCGGTAACGCGCCGCCTCTTCCGCCGCGCGCTCGTCCTTCGTCACTTCATACTCGCGTTCGAGCCGGATGAAATAAGTGTCCACCATGTCGAAGATGATCTTGAGCGAGGGGTCGATCCGGCGCAGCGAATTTATGAGACCGTCGGCGACGAGCGGCCGGCTGAGGATGGCGGCGTAAAACTTCCTCTCGCGCAAGAGCCGGTGATACTCCACAATGTTGGCCGTCTCGATGCCCTCTTTCCACAAGAGCCGCTCATACTCGATGCCGTGCGGCCGGTTGACCGGCACGAAGACGGGGCGACAAGTGCGCGCGAGCGCCTTGAGGATGAACAGCATGCGCGCGCTGCCCGCATCCCGGTCGGGCGTCGGGATGCGTTCGTCAAAGACCATGACGAGCGGGGCGCGGTTGCGGTTCGAGGCTTCGCCGGTGCGCGCCTTGTCTTCGGACAGGTTCTCGCGCTCCAGAACTTCGCCCCACTTCTCGACGAACTTCGCGCGGTTGATCTCTCGATGGCGCACGCAGTCGGCGGTGGCGTCAGTCCCGCCCGTCGCGCCCTCGTAGCGGACGACGCGTGACATCGGTTGATAGACGACCCTGTAGCCGAGCGAGCGCACGCCGAAGCAGATGTCCGCGTCTTCGTAGTCGGCGGGGGCGTAGCGCCGGTCGAAGCCGCCGAGCCGCTCGAAGAGTTCGCGGCGGACGAGGAGCGACGCGCCGGAGCAGTAGTCAACTTCGCGCGCGAAGTTGTAACGACGGTTGTCGGGCGAGCCGCCCCGGCCGTAATGGAAGGCCACGCCGTTTCGCCACACGCTCACGCCCGCCTCGCGCACGCGGCCGTCTTCGTAGAGGAACATCGAGCCGACCGCGCCCACCGACGAGTCGCCTTCGACGGTCTCCAACAGCGGCTCCAACCAGCCGGGCAGGACGACCGCATCGTTGTTCAGAAAGACGAGATGCGCGCCGCGCGCGAGTTGAGCCCCCTGATTGCAGGCGTCGATGAAGCCGCGTTTCTCTTCGTTGTCGATGACGCTGACGAGACCCCGGAAATGCGCGAGCAGCCGCGCGGTCTCGTCCGTCGAAGCGTTGTTGACGACGATCACCTCTGTCGCGTTGAAGTCGATTTCGCGCACGAGCGAGCGCAGGCATTGGAATGTGAACTCGACCTTGTTGAAGACGGGGATGATGATGGAAGCGCGCGGCTGCCGCCCGCCGCTCCCGCCTTCGGCGGGGCGCGCTCCGGCGAGCGCGTCCGTCAGAAACAGAAAATCATGCGCGCCGAATCGCGCCGCTTGAACATGCGCGGCGAGAGCCTGCGGGCGGCGCGTGACGTTCCATGCCCGGTGGACATCCAGCCCGTGTTTGGCGGCGAGACTCAAGAGCCGCGCGCCGAAGTTGTAGCCGAGCGCGGCGAGCCGGACACACGCCCCGACAGCCGCGACGAGCAACCCCTTCAACAACAGTTTCGCCGGGAGCGGCAAATTTTCCTGTAGCCATTTCTTCATGGGCGGAAATTTTTACGACTCCGGCGATGCGCTTCGCCCTTCTTGCGACGGCGGCGGCGCGGCGAGGCGCGTGGTCTCCCAGTCGAGCAGCGGGCGCACGACGCCGGGGATCGGGCCGATGTAATCGCCGCGCGCCGAGTCGCCCTGCTGGCTGTCGATCACTTGAAAGGCGACGACGTTTTGCGCCTGCGCGTGGAGCATCGTCCGGGGCGCGTGCGACATCACGGAGGCGTGCGCGCGCAGCGTTCCCTCCGAGAGCGTGTTGCCGGGGATCGTGATGACGCTCGCGTAGCGACCGGGGGCGCGCGGCGTGCGCCGCCACTCTTCGCTCGTGTCGTGCGAACTGAAGACGTGGACGCCCACGTCGTCGTGAAACTCGACGTGCGGCGTGAGGAAGCGCCCGTCCGCCAGCACGTCGTAAGTGATCTCGATGCGGACGGGGCGTCGGATGTCGAAGGCCGTCGCGCTCTCGCCCGCGTCGTTGAACACGCGCACGCGCGCGAGGCGCGCCACGTCGTCGCCGGGCGTGTCCTCCGGCGTCAACCACTCGCGCTCGGCCGTGATGTTCCAACTCGCGCTCAGGTATTCGTTGACGACCGCCTGCGGCTCGCCCTCGGTCACGACCCGCCCCTCGTGCAGCAGGATGACGCGGCGGCACAGGCGCGTCACGGCGGGCATGTTGTGAGAGACGAAAAAGATGGTGCGCCCGTGCTGCCGGATGGCGTGCATCTTGTCGAGACACTTCTGCTGGAAGGCCGCGTCGCCGACGGCGAGCACCTCGTCCATGATCAGGATTTCGGGTTCGAGGTGCGCGGCCACGGAGAAGGCGAGCCGCACGTACATGCCGGAAGAGTATCGCTTGACGGGCGTGTCGATGAATTTTTCGAGTTCGGAGAAGGCGACGATCTCGTCGAACTTGCGCGCGATCTCGACGCGGCGCATGCCGAGAATCGCGCCGCTCAAAAAGACGTTCTCGCGACCCGACAACTCGGGGTGAAAACCCGTGCCGACTTCGAGCAGGCTGCCGACGCGCCCGTACATCGCGACGCGTCCCGTGGTCGGCTTCGTCACGCGCGAAAGAATTTTCAGGAGCGTCGATTTCCCCGCGCCGTTTCTGCCGATGATGCCGACGAGTTCGCCCGGCCGCACGGTGAGGTCGATGTCTCTGAGCGCCCAGAATTCGCGCGGCTGCTCGCCGGCCGTCCCAGCGTCGTGGTCGCCGCCGCCGCCGCCGCCGCCGCGCCCGAAGGCGATGCGCCCGAGCGCGCCGCCGAGCATGTCGCGAAACGTCAGGTAGCCGGGATGCAGGCCGCCGAGCCGGTAGCGTTTGCTGACATGTTCGATGGTGACGATTGGTTTCATCGGCGGCGTTTCAGATGATGTCGGCGAAAGTCTCTTCGATGCGGCGGAAGAGGTAGTAAGAAACGGCGAGCAGGCAGAGCGTGACGACGACGGCCAGAAGCGTCGTCGCCGGGTCGAACGCGCCGCCGAAGAGCGCGGCGCGAAAGCCTTCGATGATGCCGGTCAGGGGGTTGAGCGCGATGAGGTGTCGCCAGCGTCCGGGCACGCGGTTCGCGGGGTAAATCACGGGCGAGGCGAACATCCAGAATTGAATCAGAAAGGGCAGGGCGTGCCGCAGGTCGCGATACTTCACGGTCAGCGCGGAGATCAACATCCCGACGGCCAGCGCGAGCAACGCCGAGAGCAACAGGAAGAGGGGCGCGAGCGCGACGCCCCACGTCGGCATGATGCCGTAATAGACAATGAGCCCGACGAGGATCAACCCCGCGATGGCGAGGTCAACCAGACCTGCGGCGACCGCCGCCGCCGGGATGAAGGCGCGCGGGAAATAGACTTTGGTGATCAGGTTCGTGTTGTGGATGAGGCTGTTGGTGCCGTTCGTGACGGCGTTGGAAAAGAACGTCCAGATCAGCAGTCCGGTGTAGGCGAAGAGCGGGTAGGGGACGCGTCCCGTGTCGAGTCCGGCGAGCCGGTTGAAGACGAGCGTGAACACGAGCATCGTGGCGAGCGGTTGGATGATCGCCCACGCCGCCCCCATCGCCGTCTGCTTGTAGCGCACCTTGATGTCGCGCCACGTCAGGAAGTAGAGCAACTCGCGGTACGACCACAAATCCGCGAAGGCGAATTGCACGCCCTTCTCCTCCGACTCGATGAGGATGAGCGGCCGGTCGGACGAGACCGCGTCGCGGCCGTCACTTTCGGCTCCTGTCCGTGGCGCGGACGGTGCGTGTGTTGCGGGCGCGGCGGTTACGTGGTGCGGAGACGCGACAGGTTCGCTGGTGTGTGAATCCATTAAATTCGAGTCGCGTCCGAAGGCATTCGGCTACGCGCGTGTCGGCCGGTGCGCGCGTCCGGCGACGGCCGGAGAAGTTTTGTTTACATTGACAGTACGAGGCAAGTCTAGACACCCGGCGGGGAAGAGTCAAAGGAAGGGATGAAATAAAGGGATGAGGGATGAAGGATGAGGGATGAAATAAAACATTCAAGCGGTTGAATGCTTTTCCTGATTCATCCCTCATCCCTCCGCCCTCATCCCTTTCTCTGTTTGCGTCGCGGCGGTGCGTTGGTGCATGCTGTCGGACGCTTCGACATGCAGCTTCGGAAGGGAGCGAGAGCGCACACGTTAAAACAACTTCTTCCACAACCGTTGAGGACGCGTCTGGGGGCGGTGCGCCGCCGCGCGCGCTCTCTCCCGTTCAGGACGGCGGGGCAGAAGCGGCGACTGCTCGGAGATCAAACTTTGGGCGCGACGGAGCGCGAACTGCTCCGGCAGGTGGAGAGCCGCATCTCGCCGCGCGACACGATGTATGCGGGCGACGGCGCGCACTATTTCAAAGTCGGCCTCTCGGCGATGCGCCTCGTCGAAGAGGCGATGCGGCGCGCGGGCTTGTCGTCCGTCAGGCACGTCCTCGACCTGCCGTGCGGTCACGGGCGCGTGCTGCGTTTCCTCGCGCGACGCTTCCCGCACGCCGCCTTCACGGCCTGCGACCTCGACCGCGACGGCGTCGATTTTTGCGCGCACAGCTTCGGCGCGACGCCCGTCTACTCCAAGACCGACCTCGACGCGCTCTCGTTCGACACGCGCTTCGATCTCATCTGGTGCGGCTCGCTCATCACGCACCTCGACGCCGAACCGACGCGCGCCCTCTTCCGTCTCTTCGCGCGCCATCTCGCGCCCGGCGGCCTCCTGCTCTTTAGCGCGCACGGCGATTTCGTCGCCCGCCGCATGCCGTCGGGCGAATTTGATTACATGCTGACGGGCGAGCAGGTCGAGACGATCACGCGGCGTTACGCCGACACGGGCTTTGGTTACGAGAACTATCGCGGGCAGGGCGGCTACGGCGTCGCGCTCACATCGCCCGCGTGGATACGCGCGCAAATCGAGGAGATGGGCGGACTCAAAGAAGTCTATTTCGGCGCGCGCGCATGGGACGATCACCACGATGTCTACGGGTACGTCAGGGAAGCGTAGTAAATTCCACGGCGACGCACGGGCCTTCAACGCTTTCGTCTTCCTTTGCGTCTTTGCGCCTTGGCGTGAAAATTATTCTCACGCCAAGGCGCAAAGACGCGAAGAAATCAGAGGACGTCTTTTCAAATTTCGAGCGCGCCATAATGCCGTGCGGCGCGCTCGTGCCTGCGCGCCCGTCGCCACGCGACGAGGCGGTGCGGCACGAGCAGACCCGCGAGCAATTTGAACGTTTCTCCATTTATCCCCGCGCTGCGCCAGTTGCGCGAAGCCAGTTTCAGAGCCCTCAACTTCGCGCCGCGCCGCATGAACTCCTGCGCGCTGCGAAACCCGGCGAGCGTTTGAAACTCCGCAAACTCTTTCGCGCTCAGGTTGAGCGCGGCGGCCGCGCGACGCTGCGCGGCCAGTCTCTCGCGCAGCATCATTTCCAGATTGCGACTCGTGTTATAGCCGTGTTGCCGCCACGCGGAGAGCACGGCGGGGTCGAAAGCGAATTCGCCCTCCGCGCTCAGGCGCAGATAGAGTTCGTAATCTTCCAGCCCCGCCTTTTCGTTCCAACGGTGCGCTTGAAGGGCGTCGCGGCGGTAGAGAACGGTCGGGCTGAGCGGCGCGAGCGTCTCCAGAAGCATCCGTCGCGCGTCGCCGTCGCGGTAACGCGCCCAGTCGGTCGTGCAATCGATGATGCGATCCGCCGCGTCGATGCTGTAGGCGTTCCCGTAGGCGAGCGCGGCGCGCGGGCGCGCCTCCAACATTTCGACGCGCGCCTGCAAGAACCGCGGAAACCACAGGTCGTCTGAGCCGAGATAGGCGAAGTAGCGGCCGCCGCGCGCACGCGCGAAACCCTCGTTGAGCGTCGCCGACAGGCCGCGATTCTCGCGCGCGATAAAGTCGCAGGCGAAGGGACAGTCGCGCAAAACGCGTTCGATGATGCGCGGCGAATCGTCGCGCGAGCCGTCGTCTATGACGACGAGTTCGAGCGGCGGGAGCGTCTGCCGGAAAACGGAGCGCAACGTTCGTTCGACGAACGGCGCGTGGTTGAACGAGGGCACGACGACGGAGACCGCCGCCGCGTTCTCCGTCTCCGGCGCGGGCAGGGTGCTTGCTGGCGCTTTCGGCATTCGGTCTCTATATTAAAACAAGTCCGGTCTTCCATGAGAGTCTTGCACCTACTCGATTCGCTCAACCGCGGCGGCGCGGAAACGCTCGCGCTCGACGTGTGCCGCAACGCGCGCACCGCCGGTCTCGATCTCACGTTCGCGGCGACGGGCGGGGGCGAACTCGAAGACGACTTCCGAAGTTCCGGCGCGCACTTCGTCAGGCTCTCGCGCCGCGCGCCGCTCGATCTGAAATTAACCGGGCAATTGCGGCAGTTGATCAGGGAGCGCGCCGTCGAAGTCGTGCATTGCCATCAGGCGGTCGAAGCCCTACACGCCTATCTCGCGACGCGCGGCAACCCTCGCGTCAGGCGCGTGCTCAGTTTTCACCTCTGCGCGGCGGACACGAAGAACCGTCTGGCCTTGAAGTTTCTCGCGCCGCGCATGGACGCCAACGTCGCCGTCAGCCAAGACCTGCTCGCGTGCCTCGACGCGGAGGGCGGCTTTGCGACCGCGAAAAACTTTCACGTCGTCTACAACGGCGTGGACGCCGCGCGTCTGCGCCGCGCGGCGACGGGCGCGGGTGACCTGCGCCGTGAGTTGAAACTGCCCGAGGGCGACTTGCTGCTCGGCATGATCGGCAACTTCTACCCGGACGCGCGCAAGGATCAGTTGACCGTCTGCCGCGCGTTGCCCGCTGTCTTCCGCCGCGTGTCGAACGCCCATTTCGCGTTTGCGGGGGGGCACACGGGCGAGGGCGCGACACGCATTTATCAGGAGTGCGTCGATTACTGCCGCGAGCAGGGCATCGCAGACCGCGTGCATTTCCTCGGCCTGCGCGCCGATGTCGCGGACGTGCTCGGCGCGCTCGACATCTTCGTCTTTTCGTCGCGCAAGGATTCGTTCGGCGTGGCCGTCGTCGAGGCGATGCTCGCGGGCGTGCCCGCAGTCGTCTCCGACATCGGCGCGCTGCTCGAAGTGACGGACGGGGGCGAGTACGCGGCAGTGTTTCGCACGGGCGACGCGGACGATCTGGCGCGGCGTCTCTTTGAACTAGTGGAAGACCGCGCGCGGCGCGTGCGTCTCGCGGACGCGGCGCGACGTTGGGCGGCCGCCGAGTTCGGCATCGAAACGCACATCGCGAATTTGCTCAAACTGTACAAGTCTCCGGCGGGCGTGCCATGATCCCGCCGGGTCAAACTGGAACACCCATTCGATTATTCGATGAACAGGAAACGCCACGCGTGCGCGTATTGATGGGCATGCCCGACCGGAATTCTCTGGGCGGGCCGGCGGCTTGCGAACCGCCCTTCGTCGCGGAGTTGCGCGCGCTCGGCGCGGAGGTCGCGGAAGAGACTTACGTCTACGGCGAGCGTCTGGGCAGGACAACTCTGGGGCAGCGCGTCGCGCGGGTGCTCAAGACGGCGCGGCTGTTGCGCCGACGCCTGAGCCGCGAGCAATTCGACATCGTGCACTTGAACACTTCGTTCGACACGATGGCGCTCCTGCGCGACGCCGCCACCGTCCGGCTCCTGCCGCGCGCGCGCGCGAAAATCTTCTTGAAGTTCCACGGCTCGGACGCCGCGCTCTTTGCCACGAACAACCACGCCTTGCGCGCGCTCGTGCGGTTCGTCCTGAGACGCGCCGACGGTATTGGGCTGCTGTCGTCGGAGGAGCGCGAGAACTTCGCGCGCGCGGGCGTTGACCGGAGCAAACTCTTCGTCGTTAAAAACGCGGTGGCGGGCGCGGGCGCCGACCCACGGGCAGGAGCAAACTTGCGCGCGCGGTTGGGCGCGGACGCCGAGACGCCGCTCTTGCTGTTCATCGCGCGTTTCATCCCGGCCAAAGGTTTAGCGGACGTTCTGCGCGCCTGCGCCATCCTGCGCGACGAGGGGCGCGCCTTCGAGTTGTTGTGCCTCGGCGACGGCGAGGCGCGCGCGGCGTGGGAAGCGGAAACGGCGCGTCTCAATTTGCAGGAGCGCGTGCGCTTCTTCGGCTATCTGCCCGAAGCGGAGACGCCGGAGTTTTACGCGGGCAGCACGATGCTCTTGTTCCCGACCTATCACTACGAAGGTTTCCCGCTGGTCATTTTCAAATCAATCGCCGCCGGGCTGCCCGTCATCACGACGCGCATCCGCGCCGCCGCGGACTACCTGCGCGAGCCTCAAAACTGCCTCTGGGTCGAGCCGAAGAACCCGCGGATGCTTGCGGAAAAGATCGCACGGCTGCTCGATCAACCGGACGAGCGCGCCGCGATGCGCCAAAACAATTTAGAACTCGCGCGACGTTTCACAGCCGCGTCCATAGCGCCTGAGTATCTGGAAATATATAATCGGCTCGCCAACGCATGAAACAGATTTTGCAAAACTATAAGACGGGCGAGGTCTCCGTCGCCGACGTGCCGCCGCCCATCGCGCAGCGCGGGCGCGTGCTGGTTCGCACCGCCGCTTCGCTCATCAGCGCGGGCACGGAGCGCATGACGGTCGAACTCGGTCGCAAGAGTCTCGTCGGCAAGGCGCGCGAACGCCCCGACCTCGTGCGGCAGGTCATCCAAAAGGCGCAGCGCGAAGGTTTGATGAACACCCTCGCCGCCGTGCAGACGAAACTGAACGCCGCGAACGCGCTCGGCTACAGCGCGGCGGGCGTAGTGATCGGCGCGGGCGACGACGCGGGCGACTTCCGCGCGGGCGACCGCGTGGCCTGCGCGGGCGCGGGTTTCGCCTCGCACGCCGAAGTGCTGTCGGTGCCGAAAAATTTGTGCGTGCGCGTGCCCGACGGCGTCGATTTCGAGTCGGCCGCCTTCGCGACGCTCGGCGCAATCGCGCTGCAAGGCGTCCGTCTCGCGGAACTCACGCTCGGCGAGTCGGTCGTCGTCATCGGGCTCGGCCTCTTAGGACAACTCACCGTCCAACTTCTGAAAGCGAACGGTTGTCGCGTCTTCGGAATTGATCTCGACGCCGCGAAGATCGAACTCGCGCGCACGCTCGGCGCGGACGATGGGTGCGTCTCCGGCGGCGAGCGTGCGCGCGATGCGGTGACGGCGTGGTCGCGCGGGCGCGGCGCGGACGCGGTGTTGATTACGGCGGCCACTTCCTCGGATCAGCCGGTTGAGTTGGCGGGTGAGATTTCGCGTCTCAAGGGGCGCGTCGTCGCCGTCGGCCTCGTCGGGATGAACGTCCCGCGCAAGATTTATTACGAGCGCGAATTAACGCTCAAAGTCTCGATGTCTTACGGGCCGGGTCGCTACGATCCCGAATACGAGGAGCGCGGCCACGATTACCCGTTCGCCTACGTGCGCTGGACGGAGGGGCGCAACATCGAAGCCTTCCTCGATCTCGTGGCGGCGGGCAGCGTGCGCCTCGCGCCGCTCGTCACGCACAGGTTCGCAATCGAAGACGGCGAGCGCGCCTACAACTTGATCGCGGGGCAGACTAAAGAGCCTTACCTCGGCGTCATGCTCGGCTACGACACGGAGCGCGAACTCGCGCGCAGCATCGAACGCCGCGCGAGCGACACCTCCGCCGCCGCACGCGACCCGGCGCGGGACTCGGGAGCGGCGGCGTCGGCGGTGCGCGTCGGCATGATCGGCGCGGGCAGCTACGCGCAAAAGTTTCTGCTGCCGAACTTCAAGGCAAACGGCGCGGCCTTTCACGCAATCGCGACGGCTTCGGGCATCTCGGCGCGCGGCATCGGCGAGAAGTACGACTTCGCGCGCGTCGTGGCGAGCGCGGAAGATGTGATCGCGGACACGGAGGCCAACCTCGTCGTCATCGCCACGCGCCACGACTCGCACGCGCCGCTCGCGCGCCGCGCGCTCGAAGCGGGGCGGCACGTCTTCGTCGAAAAACCGCTCGCGCTCTGCGATGAAGAGTTGGACGGCGTGCTCGGTGCGGCGCGCGCGTCCGCAGGTCAACTGGTGGTCGGCTATAACCGTCGCTTCTCGCCGCACGCGCGGGCGTGCGCGGAAAGTTTCGCCGCGCGCCGCGAACCGCTCTCCATCCTCTATCGCGTCAACGCCGGGCGCATCGCGCGCACACACTGGATTCAAGACCCGCGCGAGGGCGGCGGGCGCATCATCGGCGAGGTCTGCCATTTCATCGACCTGATGCACTTTCTGACCGGGGCTGTGACCACGCGCGTCTATGCGGAGGCGGTTGCCGGCCGCAACAAAGAGACGGTTGACGAAGACTCGATCTTCATCACGCTGCGTTTCAGCGACGGCTCGAACGGCCAGATCGCTTATCTCGCGGAAGGCGACCGCGCGCTCCCGAAAGAACGCATCGAAGTTTTCGGCGGCGGCAAGACTTTCGTCATCGAAGACTTCCGCTCCGCCACGCTCTACGAACGCGGCCGCGAGCGTCGTCAGGCGAAACTGCGCGCGCAGGACAAGGGACAGGCCGCGGAGGTGCGCGCCCTGTGCGCGATGGTCGGCACGCACGCCCCCGCGCCCATCGCCCTCGACGATCTGGCCGTCACCACGCGCGCCACTTTTCGCATCCGTGACTCACTGCGCGCAGGACAACCAATGGAAGTAATGAGAAAACCGTCAATCGTGAATCGTCAAACGTAAATAGAGAAAGACTGTTTTAATCTATTCACGATTGACGATTCACGATTGACGACCTTTTATTATGTGTGGCATCGCCGGAATCATCGGTCACAATCCTGAGCGGCGCGTCGGCGCGATGTTGAAGACAATCGAGCATCGCGGGCGCGACGACGAAGGTGTGTGGACGAGCGCGCCGATTGACGCGGAGGGGCGGCGCGCGTGTCTCGGCCACCGGCGTTTGTCGATCATCGACACGAGCGAGGCCGGCCACCAGCCGATGCACTACGCCGACGGTCTCTACTCCGTCACGTTCAACGGCGAGATTTACAACTACCGGGAACTGCGCGCGCAACTCGAAAAGTTAAATCATACTTTTCGCACCGACTGCGACACGGAAGTGCTGCTCGCGGCCTACGCCGAATGGGGCATCGACGCGCTCGCGCGTCTGAACGGCATGTTCACCTTCGCCCTGTGGGACGCGGCGGAGCAGGAGTTGATCGTCGCGCGCGACCGCCTCGGCATCAAGCCGCTCTATTACGCGTTCGGCTCGCGGGATGCGGGCGGCGAGAGCGCGTGCGCGGCCGGGTCTTCTGCGGGCGGTTCGTTCATCTTCGCGTCGGAGATCAAAGCCATCCTCGCGACCGGACTCGTCGCACGCGCGCTCGACCCGGAAGCCCTCAATCAATACCTCACGTTCCTCTGGACGCCCGACCCGCACACGGTCTTTCAAGGCATCTACAAACTCCCGCCCGCGCACGTGCTCCGCTGGCGCGCGGGCAGCGTGACGGTGCGCGAGTGGTGGGACGTGTCCTTCGACGAGATCGAAGAGGGGCGAAGCGAAGAGTGGTGGCGCGAGCGCGTGCTGGAAACTCTGGAGCGCGTCGTGGGGATGGAGATGGTGGCCGATGTGCCGCTCGGCGCGTTCCTCTCCGGCGGCGTTGATTCGTCTTCAATCGTCGCCCTGATGAATCGCCACAGCGACGGGCGGCGCGTCTCCACCTACACCGTCGGCATCGAGCAGGCGGATTTGCGCTACGACATCATCCCCGACGACGCGCGCTGGGCGCGACGGGTCGGCAAACTGCTCGACACCGATTATCACGAGTTGATGCTGCGGCCGGACGTGTGCGACCTCTTGCCGAAACTCGTCTATCACATGGACGAACCCGTCGCCGACCCGGCCGTCATCACGAGTTACCTCGTCTCGCGCGCGGCGCGCGAAACTTTGACCGTGCTGCTCTCCGGCGTCGGCGGCGACGAAGTGTTCGCGGGCTACCCGCGCCAACTCGCGATGCGGCTCGCGGGCGCATTCGACCCCGTGCCCGCACCCCTGCGCCGCCCCCTGATGTCCGCGCTGTCGAGCACGCTGCCCGGCGGCCTGCCCGGACGCTTCACCGCGCCCTTACGCAACGCCAAGAAGTTCGCCCGCTCGGCCGCGCTCGATTTCGAGGATCGCTATCTCGGCTTCGGCACATACTTCACCGACGCGGCCAAGCGGCGTCTCTACACCGACGACTTGAACGAGGCCACACAGGGCGCGGACGCCTACCGCGAACACCGCCGCCACTTCGCCCGCGTACAAACGGCCGCGCCGCTCAACCGCCTGCTCTACGTCGATCTCAAAACTTTTCTCCCCTGCCTCAATCTCGCCTACACCGACAAGACCTCGATGGCCGCCACGCTCGAAGTGCGCGTCCCCTTCCTCAACGTCGAACTCGTCGAACTCGCCGCGCGCATGCCCGTCAACTTGAAACTGCGCGGCCTCAAACGCAAGTACATCCTCAAACGCGCCGCCGAGAGCCTGCTCCCGCGCGATGTCGTCTGGCGCAAAAAAGCGGGCTTCGGCGCGCCCGTCCGCTCGTGGCTGCGCGGCGCGCTTATGCCCATGGTCGAAGATTTACTCTCCGAAGAAACCGTCCGCCGCCGCGGCCTCTTCCGCCCCGCGGAAGTGCGCCGCATCATCGACGCCAACCTTTCGGGGCGCGAAGACTACAACCTCCAAGTCTTCCAACTGCTCACCCTCGAACTCTGGCAACGCACGTTTATGGACTGACTGCTATGTACTAACTGCCGCGCCGCCCCTGACTCGCCCGCCGCCTATACCGAAAGTCTCTCGCTCACGCGCGCCTCCGCCCACGACCCCGCGCCTTAACCGACACTCGTTCCGCGCCTCTTCTGCTCCTTGCGATTGCCGCGCCCAACACATTCAACGGCTCATCCTCGATTCGCACCTGTCCCTCCTGCGCCAGCACGTACAACTTGAGCGCGGCCACATGCGCGCGTGATTGCAGGTAGATTGTTTCGATTGCCGCCAGCAAAGCCTCGTCCAACTGGTTCATGCCGCGCAAGCCGCTCTTGATGGCAACCCTGAAATTGATGAACACGCGTGCCAGCGTTTCGGGCGCGTCCGGGTCGCCTTTCAAGATTGACTCGACCGACCTCGCCAGCCATTCCTCATCGACGATCAACCTTTCGTCATCCTCCGGCAACTCGTTTGCAAGACCCACGGCAACCTCCATTCCCACACCATCAACGCGGAATAAAATTGTAGGGACAGGACTTGCCCCTGCCCCTACAAATATCGCCATATCCTTATACGCGGTAAAGCGTATATACGTCAATAGCCGAGAATATTACTGCCCTGACGGCTGTGCTATAAGCAATTTATGATTCAGGTTCGGCTGAAGGAACTTCTCGAAGCGCGTGGAAAATCGCGCTACTGGCTGGCACAGGAAACGGGCATCCAATTCAACACATTGACGAGGATTGGGCGCGCGGAATCTTCAAACCGCATCGAACTCAGAGTCCTCGACGCAATTTGCCGCGCCCTGCAATGCCAGCCCGGCGACTTGCTCATCTTCGTGGACGAACCCGAACCGGCCGCCACCCGCGCCGGGAAGGGAACACGCAAAGCAAAATAAATTCAAACCTAACGCATGCTTTCTCTAGCTCCCGCCCGCGGCAGGCTTGCCTAATAATTGCTCTATTTGCTTCATGTCTCTGTCGCGGCGACGGTAGCCCATTCGCTCGCTCATCTGTTTGGCCTCGGTCAAACTCCGGCGCGCGCGCCCCGTCTCGTTGCGGGCGATGCTCAGGCGCGCGTGCAGGAGTTCTACGTCTATCTGGCGCGGCCGGTAGCCGCGCCGGGTGATTGTCTCTTCGGCCTGAGACAAACTCTTGACGGCCTCTTCCATCTCGCCATTCGCCATATAGAGCCGCGCATAACTGAGGTAGCAGTCAGCCCGGTGCAACTCCATCCGGCCGCGCGCGGCCGTGCCCGCCGCTTCGTCCACGTCGGTCTTCGCCTCTTTCAAAGCCCCGGCCATGATGTGCAACTTCGCTAACGCCAAACGCCCGCGCGGCAGGTGAATGACGCGCCCCGCGCGCCGCAGTTCCTCCATCGCTTTGGTCAGATTCTTCTGGGCGAGGGCGAAATGCTTCGTCTCGCTGTGCTCGGCCTGAAACAGATGCGCCTGCCCTAACGAGAGATGAAGCAGCGCGAGGTCGATGAGATTGAAAGCTCCCGGCTCCTGAGATTTCAGGATGTGCTCGACCCCCTGTTGCACCTCCGCGTATTTGCCCAGACTGAGCAACAGATCGTGCCGCCGGTGTCCCACCGAATGGGGGAACGAGGTAGTCTGCCAGCCGTCGCCTTTAATTGCGATGGCGTGCTCGAAGATTTCCACGCTCTCGGAGAGGTAGCCTTTATGATGCAGCACGTCGCCGAGAGTGCTGAGCGCGCTCACGATCTGATTTTTGTCGCCGCTGGCAAACGCATATTTAACGCCCAGATAGCCGTAGGACAAGGCTTCGGTCAGGTCGCCGAGGTTCAGGTAGAGTGCGCCGAGCGTGTCGGCGTCAACCGAGGCATAGTCCCACGCTTCCCAAGCGACTTCCTCCGCCTCCGCCGCTTCCGCCCGCGCCACGTCTGCGTTCAGCGCCTCGGTCATCGGAGTGATTGCCTCCTGCAACCGGCCGAGCATCCAGAGGCGATAGCCTGCCTGTCCGAACAGCAACGCCCGCCACTTCCCCTTAATACTCTCGACCGGGCGTTTCCATGCCGGTTCGTCCGGCCGGTCGGGCGCGACGAAGAAGCACGAGAGGGCGTCGAGATCGTCGCTCACCGTGCCGAGTTTGTTCGGGGCGAAAAACTTCTTGTCCTGCTGAATCCGCCCGAAGTACACCTCGCGGAAGGCGCGCTCGTGGCGGTCGGCCTGACAACCGTGGGGGATCGCCGCGTAGAGAACATCCACCTCTTCTCTCTTGTCGGGGCGGGCTGTCACAGACAGCCTGAGAAAATTGAAAAGCGCATTGTTGCCTTCGCGCCAAGCCTCCGGGTGATGCTCTTTCAGGTGCTTTTTGAAATACTCGCGGACGAGCGGGTGGGCGTCCAGCGAGTCGTCCTCGGAGTCGTCGTTTTCGGCGATGAGTCCTGTGGTGCGCAATGTCGCGAGATTGATCCGCCAATCCTCCTCGCTTAGATTCTTGAGCGGCGCGGTGAGGTTGGCGATGTCCGCCTTGCGACGAAGCGCGGCGATGGCTGCGCCGGTGGCCGGGCGGTCGAAGAGCGCGATCATTCGCAGCACCGCCAGCACGTCTTCCTTGAACCATTTTTCGTAAGACGCCATCACCCGCAGGGCGTGGCCGCCCTCCGTCTTGTCCAGATTCAGAATATCCACCTTATCGCGCCGGGCGATGCGCCCTTTGTGAACGATTTTGAGGTAACTGCCGAGCAGCCTCAACGCCAGCGCGTGACCGCCAAACTCGATGGACGCCCGCTCCAACTCTTTCCGGCTGCCGATGACTTCCTGCCACCTGAGCAACGCAGCCCCGGCCTCCGGCGAGAGGCGTTCGAGGTCGAGGCGACGCACCCGCTCGCCTTCCGAATCGCTGAGATCGCTGACGGGCAGCCGCGATGTGATGACGCAGAGCCCCGGATTGAATTCGGCCAAGCTGCGCAAGAGGGCTTGCATTGATTGCTCCTTCAAGACGCCTTCCTGCAAACCGCTGAGGGGCGGTTGCTGGAGCGGTTCGAGTCCATCCAGAATCAGGAGCGTGCGCTGTTTCCGGATCAACTCCGCGAGCCGCTCGCCTTTGCCCCACTGGGAGCGTTCGCCGGGGTTGTCGTCGCCGAACCAACGCAGAGCCTCGTGGATGAATTCGACGGCGGAGATGCCGGGGCCGCTCGTGCCCTGTCTGTAGAACGACCACCCGTAAACTTTCTTCGCCCCGTCGTAGTCCCTGTTCCTCATCCTGCGCAGCCAGTAATTAATCAACGCCGACTTGCCCTCGCCGCCCAACCCGATGAGACTGACGATGTTCGTGTCGGGGTCAGCCCACGCGTCGTCGAGCGCCTTTAATTCGCGCTCGCGGCCGAACAGCTTGGGACTCATGCTGGGGAGGCGGCAGATGGAAATCTCTATAGAAGTTTCGGGAGCATTAGTATTAACCGTAATGTTAATGGAAGTCCCGCCGGAAGACTGACCGCCACCACCCGGTGGCGGAGGTGGCGGAGGTGGCGGAGGTGGCGGCGGTGGCTCAGGCGGGTCGTCGGCCAATAGGCGAACTTCTTTCGCAATCTTGACCAGTTGTTTGTTGATCTGCGCTGCACTACGCCCTTCGAGCGGTTTGGCGTCTTCAGGGCGCAGTTGCATCCGGCTCAACCATCCCACAGTCTCCCAGTGGCAATGCTCGACGATGATGGGAAAGACGCGGAGACCGTTGATGAAGCGGGGCACTTCTTCCCGAAGAATGAAATCAGACGTTAGAGAATTGGACGAGATCAATATGATCGCGATGCGCCCGGCCGCTATCGCGTTCACTATCGCTTCGTACCAATCCTCGCCCGCGCGGATACGTGTGTCGTCCCACAACTCGTAACAATTTTGTTCCTGCCCCACCTGCAAGTGCTTCACGAGTCGTTCTTTCCATTTAGCGTCTTTGTGGCTGTAGCAGATGAAGATAGTGGGTTTTTTTTGTGAGGACATAATATTCTTTCGAGGGCGGCCGGAATGAAGCGACAGTTTTTCCGTGACGGGTGAGGAAACCTGCCTGCATACTTATTGAGTCTGACAACGTTTCAGAGCATATAACAGGGAAGCTTTTTAAGGGAAGCCGGAGGGGTCGCGCGGCAAGGCAGAGCGCCGAACCGCCGACGCCGCCCCGGCGCGTTGACGACGGATGCGGCGCGCGTAGCGGTCGCTTGTCGGGCGCGGAGCCGACATGTTAATTTCACTGTTTCGCGTGGGGCGGGTGTTTCTTTCCGTGCGTGTTCGAGCGCGTGAACGAGAGGGCGATGCGCCGCCGCTCGCGAGTCAAACTCTCCATGAGTGATAACGGTCACAAGTTGAAGGAGCGGGTGCGCGCCTTTTGGCAGGCGAACCCGTGCGGGACGAAGTTTACGGACGCCGAGATGGGGTCGCGTGAATTTTATGAGCGCGTGGCGGAGCACCGTTACGGGACGGAGTGGCACATCCCGGCGGCGGCGGCGTTCGGGCGGGCGCGTAATTTGAAGGTGCTGGAGATCGGGTGCGGGCTCGGCACGGACGGGGCGCAGTTTGCGCGCGCGGGCGCGGATTATACGGGCGTGGATTTGACGGACGCGGCGGTCGGTTTGGCGCGCAAGTGTTTCGAGGTGTACGGGCTCCGCGGAGAGTTTCGCACGGCCGACGCGGAGCATCTGGATTTCGCGGACGAGTCTTTCGACATCGTCTATTCGCACGGCGTCCTGCATCACACGCCGGACACGGCGCGGGCTGTGCGTGAGGTGCATCGCGTGCTCAGGCCGGGCGGGCGGGCGGTCGTGATGCTCTATCATCGCAACTCTTATAACTATCGCGTCAACATCAACGTGCTCCGGCGCGCGGGCGCGCACCTGTTGAAAGGGGAAGCGGGCTTGAAGTTGGCGCACCGTTTGACGGGCGAGCCAATCGCGTCTCTGCGCGAGCACGCGGCGCGCGTCAGAGAGGACGCGGAGAGTTATCTCGCGCCGGGGGAGTTTTTGAACCGCAACACGGACGGCGCGGGGAACCCTCTGGCGCGCGTCTATTCGCGGCGCGAGGCGCGCGAGTTGTTCCGCGACTTCGCGGAGGTCGAGACGGCGACCCACTTTTTGAATAAACGCTGGCTGCCCGTCGTCGGCAATCGGTTGTCGCGCGGGTTGGAAGCCCGACTCGCCGCGCGCTGGGGCTGGCACTTGTGGATTTACGCGCGCAAGGGAGAAGCGAAAACTGCTTGACGAGTAAACGGAACATTCTGGTGACGGGCGGCGCGGGCTTCATCGGCTCGCACCTCGTCGAACGCCTGCTCGCGGAAGACAAGTGGCGCGTGACGGTCGTGGACGACTTCAACGACTTCTACGCGCCCGCGCTCAAACGCGCCAACGTCGCGCCGCACGTCGGGCGCGACGATTACGAGTTGGTCGAAGCCGACATCCGCGACCGCGTCGCGATGGAGCGAGTTTTCGCCGCCACGGCGCGCTTCGACTGCGTCGTCCATCTGGCGGCGCGCGCCGGGGTGCGCCCGTCGCTCGTCGAGCCGTTCCTGTACGCGGAGACGAACATCACGGGGACGCTCAACCTGCTCGAATGCGCGCGACAGAGGCATGTGCCGCAGTTCGTCTTCGGTTCGTCGTCGTCCGTCTACGGCATCAACGCGAAAGTGCCTTTTTCGGAAGACGACCCCATCCGGCAGACCATCAGCCCCTACGCGGCGACGAAGGCGGCGGGCGAAATGCTCTGCCACACCTACGCGCACCTGCACGACCTGCGTTGCGTCGCCCTGCGCTTCTTCACCGTCTACGGCGCGCGGCAGCGTCCCGATCTGGCGATTCACAAGTTTGCGAAGTTGATCTCGCGAGGGCAGCCCATTCCCGTCTTCGGCGACGGCACGACGCGGCGAGACTACACCTACGTCGAAGACATCATCGCGGGCGTGCGCGCCGCCATCGACTACACGGCGAGCGACTACGAGGCGATCAACCTCGGCGAATCGCGCACGGTCGAGTTGCGCGAACTGATCGCCTTGCTCGAACGCGAACTCGGCCGCAAGGCCGTCATCGACCGCCAACCCATGCAGCCCGGCGACGTGCCGCAGACCTTCGCCGACATCTCCAAAGCGCGCCGCCTGCTCGGCTACGACCCGCAGACACAGATCGAAGAAGGCGTCCGCCGCTTCGTCGCGTGGTTCAACACTCAAGGGATGAAGGATGAGGGATGAGGGATGAATAAAGAAACCCTTCAGCCAGACGGATCATCTGTTTCATCCCTCATCCCTCATCCCTCATCCCTTTTATGAAAGAGCGTCTGTTGCAATATCTCGCGTGCCCGTCGTGCGAGGGCGAGTTGGGGTTGGCGTCCGTCGCCACGCGCGACGAGACGCGCGGGCGGGCCGAAATTTTGGAGGGGGAGTTGGCGTGCGGTAGTTGCGCGCGGGCGTTTCCCGTGCGACGCGGCGTGCCGCGCTTCGCGGACGTGAGCGAGATCGAGCGCGAGAAGGCCGCGACCGCCGCAAACTTCGGCTGGCAGTGGCGGCATTTCACGCAAGCCGACGAACGCTACGACGAGCAGTTTCGCGGCTGGCTCGCGCCCGTCCGGCCGGAGTTCTTCAAAGACAAACTCGTGCTCGAAGGCGGTTGCGGGAAGGGGCGGCACACGCAACTGGCCGCCGCGTGGGGCGCGCGTGATGTCGTCGGCGTGGATTTGAGCGGCGCGGTCGAGACGGCCTTTGCCGCGACGCGCGACCTGCCGAACGCGCACGTCGTACAGGCCGACATCTATCAACTGCCGGTCAGGCGGCGCGCGTTCGATTACGCCTTCTCGGTCGGCGTGCTGCACCACCTGCCCGACCCGCGCGCGGGGTTCGTCGCGCTCTCGACGCGCGTGCGCGCGGGCGGCCACCTGTCGGCGTGGGTCTACGGCGCGGAGAACAACGAGTGGATCACGCGCTTCGTCTCGCCCTTGCGCGAGCGCGTCACGTCGCGCATCAGCCGCAGGGCGTTGCTCCACCTGTCGAAACTGCCGACCGCGCTCGTCTACGCCGCGACGAAACTCGTCTACGCGCCCGCCAACCGGAGCGTGCGCGGCGCGGCGCTCGCGCGCCATTTGTTTTACAATGACTACCTGAAGTCAATCGCCGCTTTCGGCTGGCGCGAGCAACACACCATCGTCTTCGATCACCTCGTCGCGCCGACCGCCTATTACATTTCGCGCGCCGAATTTGTGGAGTGGTGGCGCGAGATCGAAGCGGACGAGGTCGAAATCGGGTGGCATAACCAAAACAGTTGGCGCGGCTTCGGTCGGATCAGGGGCGGCGTCGGAGACGGGAACGAAGATGGCGAGTGAAGTTAAACCGGGCGGTCTTCCCGCGCTCCCGCGCGAGATGGAGCGGCACACTTACGCCATCATGTACGAGGTCGAAGGCACGCACTGGTGGTTTGCCGGTCGCCGCCGCATCCTCGAAAGTTTCGTCCGGGGCATAGTTGCCGATCTTGATTTGGGGGGACGCCGGCGGCCGCGCATCCTCGACGTGGGCTGCGGCACGGGCGCGAACCTTGAGATGCTCGCGCAGTTCGGCGCGACGGAGGGCGTCGATGTGTCGGAAGACGCGCTCGCCTTCTGCCGCGCGCGCGGCCTTCATCAAGTCAAACTCGGCGCGGCCGAACAGTTGCCCTATGAAGACGGTTCGTTTGATCTCGTGACCGCGCTCGACGTGGTCGAACATCTGGACGACGACTCGGGCGGCCTCAGCGAGATGCGGCGCGTGCTTCGTCCCGGCGGGCGCGCGCTGCTGTTCGTTCCGGCCTTCATGTGGCTGTGGGGCGTGCAGGACGACGTGAGCCATCACCGCCGCCGTTACACGCTGCCGCAACTGACGGAGCGCGTGCGCGGCGCGGGCTTCGCGGTCGAGCGCGCGACCTACGCGAACCTGACGTTCTTCGCGCCCATCCTCGCGGGACGCCTGCTGATGCGCGCGACGGGCGCGCGTCCCGCGTCGGAAAACAACATCAACGTGTCGGCCTTGAACGGCCTGCTCGGCCGCCTCTTCGGCGCGGAGCGTTTCTGGCTCGGGCGCGGCCTGAATTTTCCCTTCGGCGTCTCGGCCGTGTGCGTGGCGCGAAAGCTACATGATTAAGAGAACTAAGATAAAACCTGATCCTCTGCCAGAGCATTTCCTGAGTCTGGAGCAAGCGGCCGAGTTTTGGGATGAGCATGACAGCGCAGATTATGAAGAATATATGCGCGAGGTAGTCTGCGAAGTAAAGATCGAGCGCCGAATCTTTATCTCGCCGGATGAAGATTCGGCGCGGCAGGGGAAGCGATGAGAGTGTACGAAGAAGAAGAGACTTTGAAGCGGCGGCGCGTGGATGTGCGGCGCGGCGACCGAGAAGGCGACAATGATGCGCCCGATATCTCCGTCTTTCTCCCGGTCTACAACGAGGAGCCGAATTTGCGCCCGCTCCACGCGAAGATGACCGACGCGCTCGCCTCGCTCGGACGCACGGCGGAAATCATTTACGTGGACGACGGTTCGAGCGACGCGAGCCTCGAAGTGTTGCGCGAGATCGCGGGGCGGGATGCGCGCGTGCGCGTCATCGCGCTCAGACGCAACTACGGGCAGACCGCCGCGATGAGCGCGGGGATCGACGCGGCGCGCGGGCGCGTGTTGATTCCGATGGACGCCGATTTGCAAAACGATCCGGCCGACATCCGTCGGCTGCTGGAGAAGTTGGACGAGGGCTACGACGTGGTTTCCGGCTGGCGCAAGAACCGGCAGGACAAGGCCGTCACGCGGAAGTTTCCCTCGATGCTGGCGAACCGTCTCATCTCGTGGATCGGCGGCGTGCCGCTGCACGACTACGGCTGCTCGCTGAAAGCCTACCGCCGCGATTCGCTCGCGGACGTGCGGCTCTACGGCGAGATGCACCGCTTCATCCCGATCTACGCTTCGTGGGCGGGCGCGCGCGTGACGGAGATACCCGTGGATCATCACGCGCGCACGATGGGCGTGTCGAAGTACGGGCTGTCGCGCACGCTCAAGGTCGTCTTCGACCTCGTCACGATCAAGTTCATGGCGTCGTACCAGACGAAACCGATCTACGTCTTCGGCTCGTTCGGCGTGCTGGCGTTCGCGGTCTCATTCATCGCGGGGCTGTGGGCTCTGTTCCTGAAACTCGTCCACAAGGCCGACTTCGTGCAGACGCCGCTGCCCATCCTCGCCATCGTCATGTTCGCCGTCGCCGTCCAATTCTTCCTGATGGGGCTGCTGGCCGAGATGCAGGTGCGCACCTATCACGAATCGCAGTCGAAGGCCATCTACGCCGTGCGCGAGCGGATAGGATTTGAACAGCCGTGAATCGTAAGTCGTAAATAGAGAAAACTTAGTTCTTTCTATTTACGATTTACGATTCACGATTTACTTTCTCCCTGCTTATGTGTGGAATCACCGGATGGGCATTTATGGACGCGCGCACGCCGCATGCGGAGGGCGCGGCGGAGTTGCTGCGCTCGATGTGCGCGCGGATGACGCACCGGGGGCCGGACTCGGAAGGATTTATGACCGAGACCGGCATCGCGCTCGGCATGCGACGGCTCTCGATCATCGATCTGGCGACGGGCGAGCAGCCCGCCGTGAGCGAGGACGGGCGTGTGTCCGTCATCCTGAACGGAGAGATTTATAACTACCGCGAGTTGCGCGCCCGTCTGGAAGACCGGGGTCACACGTTCAGGAGCGCGTCGGACACGGAGGTGCTGCCGCATCTCTACGAAGAGTACGGCACGGGGATGCTGGCGCACCTGAACGGCATGTTCGCCTTCGCCCTGTGGGACGCGCGGCGGCGCAAACTCTTCATCGCGCGCGATCCGTTCGGCGAGAAGCCTCTGTACTGGGGCGTGTTCGAGGGTCGCTTGCTGTTCGCCTCGGAGCCGAAGGTGTTGCTGGCGCACCCGTCCGTCAGGACGCGCCTGAACGTGGACGCGCTGAGGCAATACCTCTCGTTCGATTACGTCCCCGCGCCGCTCTCGATCTACGAAGGCATCCAGAAACTTCCCGCCGCGCACGCGCTCACGCTCGAAGACGGGCGCATCGAGGTGCGGCCTTACTGGCACCTGAGTTATCACAAGCCGGAGCGCACGCCGACGGAAGAGGAAGCCGCGGCGCGCGTCGAAGAGTTGCTGGCCGATTCGGTGCGGCTGCGTCTGGTGGCGGACGTGCCGCTCGGCGTGTTGCTCTCGGGCGGCGTGGACTCTTCGGCCGTCGCCGCGCTCGCCGTGCGCGCCTCGCACGAGACGGTCAAAACTTTCTCGATCTCGTTCGCCGAAAAATCTTTCGACGAGTCATCCTACGCGCGCGGCGTCGCGGACTTCCTGCACACGGATCACCACGAGGAACGCCTGAACTCGAACCTCGCCGCCGACCTCATCGGCGAGATCGGTTCGTGGATGGACGAGCCTTTGAGCGACCCGTCGCTCGTGCCGACCTACCTGCTCTCGCGCTTCACGCGCCAGCACGTCACGGTCGCGCTCGGCGGCGACGGCGGCGACGAAATATTCGCCGGCTATCCGATGTACCCGGCGCACCGCGTCGCGCGTCTCTACGAGCGCGTGCCGCCGGTCGCGCGCCGCCTGTTCGTCGAGTCAATCGTCAAACGCCTGCCGGTCAAGACGAAGAACCTCTCGCTCGACTACAAGGCGCGCAAGTTCATCGAGGGCATGCGCTACGCGGACTTGGTGATGCGGCATCACGTCTGGTTCGGCTCGTTCACGCCGGACGAGCAGCAACAATTGCTCACGCCCGACGCCCGGCGCGCGCACGACTCGGACATCTACGCGGGCGCGCGCGCCCTGCTCGACGAGTGCGACGCCACGGAGACAATCGAGCGGATGCAGTATCTCGACACGAAGCTCTACCTCGCGGAAGATATTCTGACGAAGGTTGACCGCACGAGCATGGCCGTCTCGCTCGAAGTGCGCGCGCCGTTCCTCGACCGCCGCCTCGTGGAATACGTCGCCTCGCTGCCGCTCAATTACAAGCTGCGCGGCAACACGACGAAGTACATTTTGAAACGCGCCGTCGCACCGCACCTGCCCCCGTTCGTCACGCGGCGCGGCAAGAAGGGTTTCGGCGTGCCCGTCGCCGAGTGGCTCAAAGGACGCTTGCGCCCGCTCGCGCGCGATCTGCTGTCGCCCGCGCGTCTCAGCCGCCACGGCCTGTTCGACCCGGCTTACGTCGCGCGTCTTCAGGACGAGCACGAACGCGGCGCGGCCAACCACCGCAAGCTCCTCTGGACGCTCCTCATCTTCGAACTCTGGCACGAGAGCTTCATCGAGACGCCGCGCCGCATGAACGCGGAGGTCAGAGGTCAGAGGTCAGAGGTCAGAGGTCAGAGATCAAGAGTAGAGGTCAGAGATTAAGAGCAGAGGTCAGAGGTCGGTTAATACGTGTCATCTGCCAAAAGCATCTGCCACCGACCTCCGGCCTCTAGCCTCTGTTTTTATGATTGAACTTGAGCAGGCGTATGAAAGTCTCGCGGCGTGGTGTCGCGCGCGCGACTGGGCGGGGCACGACCCGTTCGATGGTTTGAACAGCCGTCTGTTTCAAGCGACGCCGCTCAAGCGTTCGCGCGTCGCGCGGCTCGCGTGGACGCAGGCGTTCAAACGCGCGCCCGTCAGTTTGCGCGCGGCGGCGCGCGTGCCCGTGGGGCGGAACGCGAAGGGCACGGCGTTGTTCGCGCTCGCCGCGCTCTCGCGTTTTCGCGCGACGGGCGAGGGCGCGCCGCAGAGGGAGGCGCGCGAACTTTTGAACGCGTTGCTCGCGGCGCGGCTCGAAGGCGGGAGCGGCGCGGCGTGGGGGTACAATTTCGACTGGCAGGGGCGCGCTTTTTTCGCGCCGCGCGGCACGCCGACCATCGTGCCGACGGCCTTCGCTGCCCGCGCGCTCGTGGAGGCACAGCGCGCCTTCGGTGACGAGAAATACCTGCGCGCGGCGCGGGGCGCGTGCGACTTCATCCTGCGCGACTTGAAACGCAGCGCGGAGGGCGCGGACGAAATCTGTTTCAGTTACACGCCGCTCGACGAGACACGCGTCTTCAACGCGAGTTTGCTGGCGGGGGAAGCGCTGGCGTCGGTCGGCGCGCGGACGGGCGAGGAAGAGTTGTTGACGGCGTCCGTGCGGGCGGCGCGCTACGTCGTCCGGCGACAGCGCGCGGACGGTTCATGGGCTTACGGCGCGGCCGGGTTTCAAGGGTGGGCGGACAACTTTCACACGGCGTTCATCCTGACATCGCTCGCGCGCATCTCGGAGGCGAGCGGCGCGGGGCGGGCGGAGTTTGCGGAGTCGCTCCGGCGCGGCTACGGGTTCTGGCGGGAGAACTTCTTCCTTGCCGACGGTTGGCCGAAATACTACCATGACAACCCATACCCGGCGGACGCACACTCAAGCGGCGCGGCCGTCGTCGCCCTCTGCGAACTGAAAGACTCGATGCCGGACGCGCTCGCGCTCGCCGACCGCATCATCAGTTGGACGCTCGAAAATTTGCGCGACCCACGGCGCGGCTTCTTCTACTACCAGCGGCGACGCTTCTACACCATCCACACGCCCTACATGCGCTGGACGCAAGCGTGGATGATGTATGCGCTGGCACGGAGGTTGGAAACGATGAACGCGGAACGATGAACGATGAATTAAAAAATCTCTCTTTTCTTGCTTTAGTTCATCGTTCCGCGTTCATCCTTCATCGTTTCTCTTGATGCGTATCTGGATCGATCTGGCGAACTCGCCGCACGTGCCGTTCTTCGCCGCGCTCGGCGAGGATTTCCGGGCGCGCGGGCACGAGTTGGAGGTGACGGCGCGCGAGTTTGCGCAGACCGTCGAGTTGGCCGAACAGGCGGGATTCGCGCCCACGGTCATCGGCGGCCACGGCGGGCGCGAGTTGAAGGGGAAGGCGGGCAACCTGTTCGCCCGCGCTCGCGCCCTCAGGAGTTGGGCGGGTGGCCGCCCGCGCTTCGATCTGGCCGTTAGTCACAACTCCTACTCGCAGATCGTGGCGGCGCGCTCGCTCAAGTTGCGGAGCGTGACGCTGATGGATTATGAACACCAGCCCGCGAATCATCTGGCGTTTCGTCTGGCCTCGCGCGTCGTCGTGCCGCGCGCATTCCCCGACGCCGCGCTCCGGCGTTTCGGCGCGCCCGCGCGCAAGGTGCGGCGTTACGACGGCTTCAAAGAGGACGTGTATCTCGCCGGGTGGCAACCACGCGCGGGCGCGATTGAAGAACTGTGTGAGTCGCTCGGCGTGGGCGCGGCGCAGGTGCTCGTCGTCGTGCGCCCGCCCGCGCGCGATGCGCTCTATCATCGTTTTGACAACGAACTGTTCGACGCGCTGCTCGAACGCCTCTGCGCCGAGGATGACGCGCGCATCGTCCTCCTCGCCCGCACCGACGCGCAGCGCGAGGAGTTTGACGCGCGACACCGGAGCGAAAATGTCATCATGCCGCGCACCGCGCTCGACGGGGCGACGCTCATCTCGGCCGCCGATCTGGTGGTCAGCGCGGGCGGCACGATGAACCGCGAGGCCGCCGCGCTCGGCGTGCCCGCCGCCACGGTCTACGCCGGGCAGTGGGCGGCCGTGGATGAAGAACTCGTCCGACAGGGGCGACTGACACGCATCACCTCGCAGGCAGACATACATGCTTTGCCGGTCGTCAGGAAAGATGCGCCGAACGCGCGGCGCGCGCTCGGCGTGCGCGCGCAAGTGGCGGACATGATTTTAGAAGGGATGAGGGCGGAGGGATGAGGGATGAAAATTAAAACTGTACAAGAGGTTGAATGCTTTCTTCATTCATCCCTCATCCCTCCGCCCTCATCCCTTGATGCTTATGCGCGCTGAGCGATTCGACAAGTTGAGGGTGGCGGCCACTGCGGTGCGTGCCGAGGCGCGCGCGCCGCAATGGGTGTTGCCGTCGGTGAAAGTCGCGCTCGTGGCGGCGGACGCCGTCGTCGCGGCCGCAACGTTTCTGGCGGCCTTCTACCTGCGCGAGGGCGCGCACGTCGTCGCGGAGTGGGACGCGGCGGGGCGCGTCGTCTGGAGCGCGGAGTTTGCGCCTTACGCGGCGGTGCTGTTGTTCGTCGTGCCGGTGCGCGTGCTCGCTCACGCCTATTACGATCTTTACAAACTGCGCGGCGAGTTTTCTTACGTGGACGACATGATGCGCGTCTTCAAGGCGACCGCCGTAGCGTCGTTGTTGATCGTCGCGGTCGCGTTCCTGTATCGCGGCGGGACGGCCTACCGCGCCTTCTCTTATTCGCGCGCCGTCTTCGTGCTCGATTTCGCGTTCGCGCTCGCGGCGTTCGGCGCGCTGCGCCTGTTGATGCGCGGGGCGCAGGCGGCGGTGCGGCGCGGGGGCGTGAATTTGATCCCGACGCTCGTCGTCGGGCGCGGCGCGGAGGCGAGCCTGTGCATCCGGGAGATGCGCGAGCGGCCGGAGTTGGGCTACCGCGTGATCGGCGTGGTGGAGAAGGGTGCGATTGATAAGAGCGTGCCGGAGACTTTCGAGGGCGTGCCCGTCATCGCCAGCATCGACGATCTGGCCGAGACGATTCGCGAGACGGCGGCCAACGAAGTGATCGTCGCCGACGCGGGCGTCTCCGGCGACGTGTTGTTCGACGTGATGATGCGCGTCGGGCGCATTCGCGGCGTCGAGTTTCGCATCGCGCCGAGTTTGTTCAACTGCCTGCCGCGCAAAACCGAAATCGATCAGATCGGCGCGATGCCGATGATCCAGTTGTTCCGCGAGCCGCTGTCGAGCACGGCGCGCGTCGTCAAACGCGGCACGGACATTCTCGTCGCCTCGTGCGCGCTGCTGCTGCTCTCGCCGCTCTGGCTCGTCATCGCCGCGCTCATCAAGCTGGACTCGCCGGGCGGCGTCTTCTACAAACAGGAGCGCGTCGGGATGGACGGGCGCATTTTTCTGTTCCTCAAATTCCGCACGATGCAGTCCGGCTCGGACGACGCCGCGCACCGCGATTACCAGCGCAAGTACATCGCCGGGCAGGCCGAGACGAATCTGGGCGACGAAGCGCGCCCCGTCTACAAGCTGCGCACCGACCCGCGCGTGACGCGCGTCGGGCGCGTGCTGCGTCGCCTGAGCCTCGACGAGTTGCCGCAATTGCTGAACGTGCTCAGGGGCGACATGAGCGTCGTCGGCCCGCGCCCGCCCATCCCTTACGAAGTTGAGGCTTATGAGTTGTGGCACCGCAAGCGGCTCGACATGAAGCCGGGGCTGACGGGCTTGTGGCAGGTGTCGGGTCGCAACCGCCTCTCGTTTGAAGAGATGGTGCGGCTCGATCTCTTCTATATCGAAAACTGGTCGCTCTTGCTCGACTTGAAGATCATCCTCCGCACACTGCCCGTGATGCTTCGTGGTGACAATGCTTATTGAACGCGTGCTCGCCGCGTCGCTGTTCCTGCTGGCCTTCTGCGCGCCCCATTCGATTGCCGGGACGCAGATCGCCTGGGGCATAGGGCTGCTGGCGTGGCTCGTGCGTCTAACTTTGCGCCCCCGCCCGCGCACTTTTCGCACGCCCGTCGATTACGCGCTGCTCGGCTTCTTCATCCTCACTTTCGTCTCCGCGCTCGCCTCCTACGACCCCGACGTAAGCATCGGCAAATTGCGCGCGGCAAGTCTCTTCACCATCGTCTATCTCGTCGCGGAGAACGTCGCGACGCGGCGCACGCTTCGCCTGCTGGCCTTCACTCTCATCGCTTCGTGCATGATCAACGTCGTCTACACGTTCGGCCAGCGCGCCGCCGGGCGCGGCGTGAAGGTGACGGGACTCGCGGCGGACAGCCCCCTGCGCGCGGCGGGCGTGAACGAGGGCGACACGCTGCTCAGAGTTGACGGCGCGGCTTTGAGTTCGCCCGACGATCTGGCGCGCACGCTGCTGGCCGCAGACGCGACGGGCGCGCCCGTGGCGCGCGTGCTCGTGTATCGTCTCGAATGGCGTTTCGAGACGGAGGTGGCGCGCGGCGCGTTGCTCGCGGGCGCGACGCCGGAAGCGCGTCTCGGCGTGACGAGTTGGACGCGCGGGCGCGACGAGCGAGCGTCGGGTTTTTACGGCCACTACACGACCTACGCCGAGGTCTTGCAACTCGTCGGCTCGCTCGCCGCAGGGTTGCTCATCGCGCTCAGACGCAGACGCTCGTGGCCGGGCGCGTTGCTCGCGGCGGCGGTCGCGGGATTGGGTGTGGCGTTGCTGTTGACGGTGACGCGCGCTTCGTGGCTGTCGTTTTTGCTCTCAATCGTCGTGATGTCGCTCGTCGGCTTGGGCAGCAGGCGCGCGACGTTGGCGGTCGCGCTCGGCGCGCTGCTCGTCGTCCCGCTGGGGCTGTACGTGTTGCAGCAGAAACGCGGCGTGGGCTTCTTTGACCGTAAGGACGGCTCGATCTCCTGGCGCACGACCGTCTACCGGGAGGGCTTCGAGTTGTTCGCGCGCGAGCCCCGACACGTGCTGGTCGGCGTCGGGATGGATTCGCTCAAACGACACTGGCGCGAGTGGGGCTTGTTCGACAAAGGGCGTCTGCCCGTCGGCCACATGCACTCGACGCCGCTGCAACTCGCGCTGGAGAGGGGCTTGCCCGCGCTCCTGCTCTGGCTCGCGGTCGTCTTTCTTTATGCACGCATGTTGTGGCGTCTGTGGCGCGATGCCGCGCTCGAAGATTGGCGTGAGCGAGGACTCGCGCTCGGCGCACTGGGCGGCCTCGCCGGGTTCTTCGCGAGCGGGTTGGTTCATTACAACTTCGGTGACTCGGAAGTGGTGATGGTCTTTTACCTCATCATGGGGCTCACGCTCGCGTTGGAGAGGTTCGCACGGCAAGACGCGAGAGAGAGTCGAAATGAAAAGAGCGGGGGCGCGGTGTGATGAACCGCGCGCCCGCTCTTGATTCGCGTCGCCGATATGAGATCAGTTTGCCGATGCCGACAACGGTTTCCGCTGTAGCTTCTCCTGCTCCATCAACGCGCCGAGTTCTTCGAGTTGCTCTTTGCTCAAAACCTCGCGCGCCTTCTTGAACATTTCCTCTTCCTCTTCCTCTACGTGGTGCTCGACGTTCTCTTTGAGCACTTTCAACTTCGCCGTCCACGTCTCGCTGCCGACCGCCATCGCGTCCAACTCGCGGAGCAACACCTTGACGACGTGGTGCTCCTGAATGCCCTCCATCGTGATGTCGCGCGTCTCCTCTGATTTTTTGAGCACGGGGTAGAAGATCGTCTCCTCGATGTGCGCGTGCAGGTCTAGCTCCTGCTTCAAGTTCATAAACAACTCTTCGCGCGTCTTTTCGGCGCGCTCGGTCGTCTCTTCGAGTTTCTCGAAAATACCGGACACCTTTTCGTGGTCGGTTTTTAACAGTGTGATTGCGTCCATCTTTCGTCCTTCCTGTGTTGTTTCACCCGGATGTTTGCACGGTTACAGTACGCGCTGGCGGTTCATTCGGATGAACAGTCAATCACAGTGCCAGAAGCGGCGACGAGCCGGCGGTAGCCGCGCGACGGCCGCGACGGGTGCGCCCGCGCCCATCCCCTTTCCTTGACTCTCTTTGCGCACGCCTTTATCATGTCAGTTTTCGGCTACAGCCCGTGGCCGCGTCTGAGGCATCATGTTCGAGTCTTTATCCGACAAACTGAAGCGCACGCTCAAGAATTTGCGCGGCGAGGGCGTGTTGACGCCGGAGCACGTCGATGCCGCGCTGCGCGAAATCCGGCTCGCCCTGCTCGAAGCCGACGTGAATTACAAGGTTGCGAAAGAGTTTATCGCGTCGGTCAAGGCGAAGGCCGAGGGGCAACAGGTCTGGCAGGAGTTGAAGCCCTCGGAGCAGGTCGTCAAGATCGTCCACGACGAACTCGTCGAATTGATGGGCGGCCAGTCTTCGCGGCTCGTCTTTACGAAGGCCATTCCGAACGTCGTCATGATCGTCGGCCTGCAAGGTTCGGGCAAGACGACTTCGACGGGCAAGATCGCCCTCTGGCTGGCGAAGAATCAGGAGCGCAAGCCGCTGCTGGTTTCGACGGACGTGAACCGCCCGGCGGCGCGCGAACAGTTGAGAGTGATCGCGAAGGCGACGGGGCAGTCGATCTTTGAAATGCCGGAGTCGAACGACCCCGTGGAACTGGCGCGCGAGGCTTACCGGCACGCGCGCGAAGTCGGATTCGACACGCTCCTGATCGACACGGCCGGGCGTCTCCACATCGACGAAGAGTTGATGGACGAGTTGAAGCAGATCAAGGCGCACACGCACCCGGTCGAAGTTCTGTTCGTCGCCGACGCGATGACGGGTCAGGACGCGGTCAAGTCGGGCGAGCAGTTTCACGCGCAGGTCGGCATCACGGGCGTGGTGCTGACGAAGATGGATGGCGACGCGCGCGGCGGCGCAGCGCTCTCGATCAAGCAGGTGACGGGGCAGCCCGTGAAGTTCGTCGGCGTCGGCGAGAAGTACGACGCGCTCGAACCTTTCTACCCCGACCGCATCGCGCAGCGCATCCTCGGCATGGGCGACGTGCTCTCGCTCATCGAGCAGGTGCAGACGCAGGTTGACCAGTCGGAAGCCGAAGCGCAACTGAAGAAACTGCAAAAGAACGAGTTTACGCTCGACGACTTTCGCAGCCAGTTGCGGCAGGTGAAAAAACTCGGTTCGTTCTCGAAGATCATGAAGCTCCTGCCCGATCAATTGCTCGGCGGGATGGGCATGCCGGACTTGGACGAGGAACAGTCCGCGCAGATGGAGCGTGAACTCAAGCGCACTGAGGCGATCATCGACTCGATGACGCGCGAGGAGCGGGGCGACCATCGCATCCTGAACGCGAGCCGTCGCCGTCGTATCGCGCGCGGTTCGGGCGTCAACGTCTCGGAAGTGAACGCGCTCATCAAGCAGTACGTCGAGATGCGCGGGATGATGCGCCAGTTGTCGGGCGCGGGCTTGTTCGGCGGCGGCGGCGGCGGAGGAGGCGGCATGAAAGGCCGCATGATGCGTAAACTCGGCGGCATGATGGGCATGCCCGACATGAGCGGATTGATGGGCGGCGGCGGTGCAGACGGCGAAGGCAGCATGAATCTGCCCGCGCTGCCCCCCGGCGGCGGCGGCGGCGGCGCGGCAAGCGGCAACGGGCGCAAGAAACTGCGCAAGAAGCCGCGACACAAGAAGAAACGATGAAGGCGGAACGAGGAACGATGAAGTAAAGACAACTGGTTTTCAGTTCATCGTTCCGCGTTCCTACTTCATCATTTGATTTGGAGGATACATAGTTGTTAGCAATCAGACTGATGCGCATGGGCGCGAAGAAAAGCCCTTCGTATCGCGTGGTCGTCAAAGAGAAATTGTCGAAGCGCGATGGGGCGTACCTTGAGAACGTCGGCACTTACAACCCGACGCGTAACCCGGCGGAAGTGAAACTCAACCTTGAGCGCATCACCTACTGGATCGAACGCGGCGCGCAGCCGACCGACACCGTGCGCCAGTTGATCAAGAGCCAGTCGAAGGCGCAAGCAGCGCAGGCGGAAGTTTAGTTTCAAGTTTCAGGTTTCAGGTTTCAGGTTTCAAGTTAGAAACAAAAAACCTTCAGACCTGAAACTTGAATCCTGAAACCTGAAACTCAAGCGATGAAAGAGACCGTCGAAATGCTCGTGAAGGCTCTCGTGGACGACGCCGAAGCGGTGGACGTGCGCGAGGAGTTGGGGCGCGACCAGCGGAGCGTGATCATCGAGGTGCGCGTCGCGCCCGACGACATGGGCAAGCTGATCGGGCGGCAGGGGCGGACGGTGCGCGCGCTGCGTTCGCTGTTTCACGCCGTGAGCTTGAAGCAGGGTCGCCGCTACATCTTAGAGATCGTGGAATGAGCGGCGAGGCGTACAGGCGCGGCGCGGCGGGCAGCAGCAGCAGCGGTGTTGACGAAGAGTTGATTGCCGTCGCGCGCGTGGTCAAGGTGAGAGGCGTGCGCGGCGAGGTGGCCGCACACCTGTTGACCGATTTCCCCGAACGCTTCGAAGGGCTCGAAGAACTGATCGCGATAGACGCCGCGGGCGCGCGCCAGCCGCTCGCCGTTGAAAAAAGTTGGCTGCACGGCGGGCGCGTCATCCTGAAGTTCGCGGGTTACGATTCGCCGGAGGACGCGCAAGTTCTGGTCGGCCGCGAACTGGCCGTGCCGGAAGCCGATGCGGTCGAACTCGACGAGGACGAGTTTTACGACTGGCAGTTGATCGACTGCCGTGTCGAGATGATTGACAAACGGGAAATCGGGCGCGTCGCCGAAGTGCTCCACACGGGCGCGGCTCCCGTGCTCGTCGTCCGGGAAGGGAAGCGCGAACATTTGATTCCGCTCGCCGAGAGCATCTGCGTCGAGATCGACACGGAGGCCAAATTGATTCGCGTTGACCCGCCGGAAGGACTGCTCGAAATTTAGATTGCGGGTCGCGGATTTGAAAACAAGTTGATTGTTCGTCCGCCGTTCGCAATGTGCAATCCGCAATGCGCGTCGACATTATCACGATCTTCCCGGACTACTTCGGCGCGGTGTTTGATTACGGGATCGTGCGGCGCGCCGGGGCGGGCGGCCTTGTCGAGATCAAGGCGCACGACCTGCGCGGGTGGACGACGGATAAGCACCGCATGGTTGACGACCGCCCGTTCGGCGGCGGCGACGGGATGGTGTTGAAGCCCGAACCGATCTTTGCAGCGGTGGAATCTCTGACGGGCGCACGTCAGGCACAGGAACTCGCGGGCACGGGCGTGCGCGTCGTGTTGCTTTCGCCGCAGGGTCGCGTCTTCGACCAGAAGGTCGCCGGGGAGTTGGCGGGCGCGAAACAGATCGTGCTCATCTGCGGCCGTTACGAGGGCGTGGACGAGCGCGTCGTCGAGACGCTCGTGACGGACGAAATCTCCATCGGGGATTACGTGCTGTCGGGCGGCGAGCCGGCGGCGGCCGTCGTGGTGGATGCGATTGTGCGCCTGCTGCCGGGCGCGCTGGGCAGCGAGACTTCGGCCTCGAACGATTCCTTCTCCGACGGGCTGCTGGACTTTCCGCATTACACGCGCCCGCCGGAGTTTCGCGGAAGCCGCGCCCCGGAAGTTTTGCTCGGCGGCAACCACTCGGAGATCGCGCGCTGGCGCAGGCGGAGGGCACTCTTGAAGACGCGTCGCAACCGTCCCGATCTTTTGGAATGCGCCGCGCTCTCGGAAGCCGAACGCGCGTGGCTCGCAGAAGAAGAGCCGGAAATTTTTCGCGACGAGTAATGAGTCGTAAGTAACAAGATTAAATTCTTGCTCTCACTTGTTACTTGTCACTTGTTACCTGTCACTTTTAATAGTTTGGAGTGTGAGCCATGAACCGTTTAGATGCTATCGAACAAACTCAGATGAATAAGACCGTCCCGGACTTTCAGCCGGGCGACACGGTGCGCGTTCACGTGCGCGTCAAGGAGTCGGAGACGAAAGAGCGTTTGCAGGTCTTCGAGGGACTCGTCATCGCGCGCAAGGGCGGCGGCGTGCGCGAGACGATCACCGTGCGCAAGATCAGCTTCGGGATCGGCGTCGAACGCATCTTCCCGCTTTACGCGACCATCGTGAAAGACATCGAAGTGATCAAACGCGGCCGGGTGCGTCGCGCCAAGCTCTATTACCTGCGCAACCTGCGCGGCAAGGCCGCCCGTATCCGCGAGCGCGATACGCGCCTCACCGGCAGCAGTCAGGTTCAGGCCGCCGCCGCCGCCGCCCGCAAAAGCAAAGCGTAGAAAAGCCGTGAATCGTGAATCGTCAATCGTGAATAGAGAAAACTGATTTCTTCTATTCACGATTGACGATTCACGATTCACTTGTATTTATGGGTCGTCAAAAACGCGTATCCGAAATTTGCACGGCGTTTGAGGACGAGGCGCGGGCGGGCGGTCACAGGATGGTTGCGGGGGTTGACGAAGTCGGGCGCGGGGCGTTGGCCGGGCCGGTCGTCGCCGCGGCGGTCATACTCGACCCGGACGCGTCGCTGCCGGAAGGTCTGGACGACTCGAAGAAGTTGACGGCGGCGCAGCGCGAACGCATCGCCGGAGAACTCAAAGAGACTGCGCTCTGTTACGGCGTCGGCCTCATCCCGCCCGAAGAGATCGACAGCACCAACATTCTCATCGCCACGCGCCGCGCCATGTGCAGCGCGCTCGGCGAGCTCAAACCCTGCGCCGACTTCCTGCTCATCGACGCCCTGCAACTGCGAGAGGTCGAACTCCCGCAACGGGCCATCATCCGTGGCGACTCGATTTCCGCCTCCATCGCCGCCGCCTCCGTCATCGCCAAAACCTTCCGCGACGCGCTGATGCGCGATTACGACCGGGTCTACCCGCAATACGGCTTCGCCGCGCACGTCGGCTACGGCACGCGCGCGCACCTCGAAGCCCTGCGCACGCACGGCGCGTGTCCCATTCACCGCCGCAGCTTCCGCGGCGTGCTTCCCACACCGGCAGACGAGTAAGAACCGCTCGACGGCCCGGACGGTAAGTGCCCCGGCGGCAGTTCGTCACATCCGGTCGCTTCGCGGCGTGCTTCCCGCAAAGCGAGCGTGTGGGGTAAACTCGCGCGCGCTATTCCCCCCCTCAAAACTTCGCGCAGAGAGAGTGAACGGGAGCACCGAACCCCTTGCACATCGCGATTGACGCGCACTCGGTCGGCTCGGGTCTGGCGGGCGTCGAGACTTACATCACGAATCTGATCGAGGCGTTGGCGGCGTCGGGCGGGGCGAATCGTTACACGCTCTACGTGACGAAGGGGCGTTCCGGGGATCGCTTCGCGGGACGCTGGCCGCACGTCTCCGTGCGCCGGACTTTGCCGCACACGCCTTTCGTCCGCATCCCCGTCACGTTCCCGGTCGAGTTGCGCCGTCACCCGGCCGATCTGCTCCACGTGCAGTTCACCGCGCCGCCCTTCGCCCCGTGCCCGGTCGTCGCCACCATCCACGACCTCTCTTTCGAGCACCTGCCGGAGACGTTCAAGCGCCGGAGTTGGATGCAACTGCGACTGACGGTGCGCCGCACGGCGCGCACGGCGGCGCACATCATCGCGCCTTCCGAGTTTTCACGCCGCGACCTCATCGAGACCTACGCGGTCGCGCCCGAACGCGTCAGCGTGACGCACGCGGCGGCCGCGCCGCATTTCCGCCCCGCCGGCGCAGACGCCGTGGCCGAGGCGCGCAGACGTTACGGCATCGACGGCGACTACGTGCTCGCGGTCGGTTCGATCCAGCCGCGCAAGAATCTGGTGCGGCTGGTGCGCGCTTACTCGGACTTGCGCCGCCGACGTTCCCACGATAAGCTGCCACGTCTCGTCTTAGTGGGTAAACGCGCGTGGCTGTACGGCGAAACGCTGCGTGCGGTCGAGCAGTCCAGCGTCGCCTCTAACGTGATCTTTACAGGCTATGTGCCCGAACGCGACCTGCCCGCGCTCTACAGCGGCGCGCTTTGCTTCGTCTACCCCTCATATTTTGAAGGGTTCGGGTTGCCGCCGCTCGAAGCCATGCAGTGCGGCGCGGCGGTCGTCGCGGGCGACCGGACGAGCTTGCCGGAAGTGGTCGGCGACGCGGGGCTGCTGGTCAACCCGTTCGACGAGGACGCCATCGGCGCGGCCATCGCGAGCCTCATCGACGACGGGGAGTTGCGCGCGCGTCTCGGCGCGCGCGGGCGGGAACGCGCCGCGCTGTTCAGTTGGACGGAGACCGCGCGCCAGACTTTGCAGGTTTACGAACAAGCGACAGGAGGAAGGATGAACGCGGAACGATGAACGATGAACTGAAAAGCGTTTTGCTTTTACTTCATCGTTCCGCGTTCATCGTTCATCGTTCGACAGGATGCGGATAGCGATTCTAGGAACACGGGGCGTGCCCGCCAGCTACGGGGGCTTCGAGACTTTCGCCGAACAACTCTCGACGCGGCTCGTCGCGCGCGGCCACCATGTCACGGTCTACTGCCGCTCGCACTACGTCTCCCCGCGTCAACTCGAATACAAGGGCGTTCATTTGAAAGTCCTGCCCACCTTCCGGCACAAATATTTCGACACCATCCTCCACACGTTTCTCTCCGCCCTCCATTCGACGACCGCGCGCTACGACGCCGCGCTCATCTGCAACGCCGCCAACGCGCCCTTCGCGCCCATCGTCCGCCTCGCGGGCACGTCCGTCGCCATCAACGTGGACGGGCTCGAACACAAACGCCGCAAGTGGAACTGGCTCGCGCGCCGCTACTACCTGATCGCCGAACGTCTCGCCACCGTCCTGCCGAACGAGACCGTGACCGACGCGCGCGTCATACAGGACTATTATATGGCGCAGTACAACCACCCGACGACGATGATCGCTTACGGCGCGGAGGTCGAGCGCATCCCCGACCGCATGGCCGTGCGCCAGTGGGGCATCGAGCCGAACCGCTACGTGCTCTACGTCTCGCGCCTTGAGCCGGAGAACAACGCGCGCCTCGTCATCGAAGCCTTCAAGCGCGTGCGCACCTCGCACAAACTCGTCATCGTCGGCGACGCGCCCTACGCGCACGAGTACATCGAAGAGTTGCGCGCCTCGGCGCGCCGCGACCGGCGCATCGTCTTCACCAGTTTCGTCTTCGGCGACGCTTACCGCGCGCTGCAACAGAACGCCTACTGCTACGTCCACGCCACGGAGGTCGGCGGCACGCACCCCGCGCTCCTTGAAGCGATGGGCTACGGCAACTGCGTGCTCACGCTCGCCACGCCCGAAAACATCGAGGCCGTGGGCGAGGCGGGCATCCCTTACACGGACGAGAAAGACCTCGAAGAGAAACTCCAGCGCGTCCTGCGCGACGGCTCGCTCGTCAACTCTTACCGCCAGCGCGCGCAGAAGCGCGTGGGCGAGCATTACGACTGGGAGCGCATCGTCGACCGCTACGAAAACCTCTTCGCGCAGATGACCGGGCGGCCTCCCGTCCACGAAACCGGGTTCGCGCCCGAAGCGTTGGAAAGCGTCACCGGGGCGGGCGTCAGGAAAAGTTAACCCGTGCCGCCGTCCGGCACACGCGCCGTCTGCGACCAATATCATTTCGACCCGCGACGTGTGATCATCGGGTTGTTCGCCGCGTCCGGCATCTCCGCCAGCGTCATGAAGTTTCGCCTCCCGCAATTCATCTCCGCGTTAGCGTGCCTGCTCGTCCTGAGCGCGGCGGGCGGGCCGGCTCATGCCGCCGCACAGCCGCCGCCGCAGCGCACGAGCGTCGCCGTCCTCGACCTCGGCGAGACGGAGGCGGGACGGCGCGTGGCCGACGAACTCTCCGCCGCGCTCGCACGCACGCCGCACTTCGATCTCGTCAACCGCGCGCAGGCGCGAGCCGCCGCGCGCGGCGCGGGCTACGCGGGCTCGGTCAATCTGACGCTCGCCGGGGCGCGCGATCTCGGCGCATCAATCGGCTGCGATTTTTATTTCACCGGCGAGGCGCAGACCTTGCTCCGCGCCTCCACGTTGCGCCCGGACTATTACGAATCGTACGCCTCGCTCTTTCTCGTCAGCACGGAGACGGGGCGACTCATCCTGTGGGAGCATTTCAACGCCGAATCGGCCGCGCCCGACGAAGCGGAAAAGAGTCTCCTCGCGGAACTGCGCGCGCGCGCGCCGCGCTACGTTGAAATGATTGCCAAAGCGCAGGCGGCGGAGAGAAGCGAGCGGCTGACGGCGCGCGCACGCGAGGCGGCGGCGGGCGCGTTCGAGGACGTGCCGGAAGAGGGCAGCCCCGCGGCGGCAAACTTCCGCGCGCCTCAACCCTACCGCAGTCTGCGTCCCGTTTATCCGTCGGCGGCGGCGCGCGCGGCGGCCGAGGCGACCGTGGATGCGCTCGTCGAGGTTGACGCCGCGGGCGAAGTCAAAGATATTGAGATCATGCGCTGGGCCGGTTACGGTTTGAACGAAGCGGTGACAGCAGTTGTGCGTCAACTGCATTTCCGCCCCGCCATGCGCGACGGGCGAGCCGTCCCCGTCCGCGTGCTGCTGCGCTACAACTTCCGCCGACCCCACGAGGAAGGCAAAAGATAATTAAGGGAAAGGGGAAAGGTGATGCGAAAGTTCCGACTTGTTGGCTATCGTCTGCTGCCGTGCGCGGCGTTCCTTCTCTTCGTCCTTTCCCCTTTCCCCTTCACCCCTTCCCCGGTTTCGGCCAGCGGCCGCGTGACGACGGCGACGCGCGAGGGGCGGCTGATCGTTTTCGACGAAGCGTGGCAGACGATCCGCGAGCGTTATTACGACCCGGAACTGCACGGCGTTGACTGGGAAGAGTTGCGCGCGCGACTGCGCCCGCTCGCCGCCGAGGCCGCAAGCGAGACGGAGTTTTATTCCGTGCTGCGTCGCCTGACGAGCCACCTGCGCGACGCGCACACGCGCGTCTTCTCGCCCGACGAACGCTTCGACTGGCAACGCCCGACCTACATCAGCGTCGGCGTCTCCCTGCGCGAGATCGGGGGCGAGATCATCGTCACGGCGGTCGAGCGCGGGGGCGAAGCCGAACGCGGCGGCGTGCGCGCGGGCGACGCGTTGTTGAGCATCGAGGGCGAACCCGTCGCGGCCGTCTTCGCGCGGCGTCTGACGGAAGAGGTCGGGGCGTCCACCGACGTGGCCGCGCGCCAGCAGGCCGCCGCGCGTCTCTTCAAAGGCGCGCGCGACACGTTCGTCAACGCCGTCTTCACGAGAGACGGCGCGCGCGCCCGGACGAGGAGCGTGCGGCTGCGGCGCGTGCTACAAAATCGCCCGCCCGCGTTCAGCGTGCAAAAGAGCGAAGGCTTTCACGTCGTCAACTTCAACATGTTCGTGCCGGAGATCGCGAGCGAGTTGATGCGCGCCCTGCGTCGAGGCGAACTGCGCGGGGCGCGCGGCCTCGTCATAGATTTACGCGACAACGGCGGCGGCCACGCCGAAACCATGACCGACATCGCCTCCGCCTTTCTCCCGCAGGGCACGAACCTCGGCGAGTTTACAGACCGCGACGGGCGCGTCAGTAGCGCGCCGCAGACGCGTGCCGCGATGCTCTTCGCGGCCGATGCGGTGGCGGAGTTTCGCGGCGCGGTCGTCGTCCTGACGAGCACGCGGACGGCGAGCGCGGCCGAAATCCTCGCCGCCGCGTTGCAGGAGACGCGCCGGGCGCGCGTCATCGGCGAGAACACGTGCGGTTGCGTCCTCGCCATCCGACGCCGCCACACGCTGCCCGACGGCGGCCTGCTCGACATCAGCGAAATGGACTTCCGCACCGCCCGCCACACACGGCTCGAAGGTCAGGGGATTACGCCCGACGAACTCGTCAGCCCCACCCGCCGCGACATCAGCGACGGCCGCGACCCCGCGCTCGAACGCGCGCTCAAAATTTTGCGGGAGAAAGGCGAAGGGAAAGGATGAAGAGATTGATTCATTGATCCATCGGTTCATTGATTCATTGATTCATTGATTCATCGGTTCATTGATTCATTGATTCATCGGTTCATTGATTCATTGGTTCATTGAATCAATGAACCAATGAATCAACGGATTAATTCCTTTTCCGCTTCCCCTTTCCCCCGTCGCCTTTTAATATCCGTTCATGCTTTACCTGTCGCAAGTTTTGCGCCGCCCCGTGCGCGACGTGGAAGGCCGCCCCGTGGCCTCGATCAAGGATGTCATCGTGCGGCTCGGCGAAGACCACCCGCCCGTGACGGGTCTGGTCGCGCGCCACATGCGCCGCGACATCTTTCTGCCGCGCACGCGCGTCGCCAAATTCGGCGAGGCGGGCGCGCAACTCAACTTCGACCTGTTAGACCTGCGCGACTTCAAACGGCGCGAGGGCGAAGTCCTGCTCGCGCGCGACGTGCTCGACAAACAGTTGATCGACGTGGACGGCAAACGCGTCGTGCGCGTCAACGACGTGCAGTTGATCGAAGTGGCGGGCGAGTGGCGCGTGACGGGCGCGGACGTGAGCTTGCAGGGACTCTGGCGCAGACTCGCCCCGGCGGGCTTCTTCGGCAGCCGCCGCCCCGTCGAGGTGATCGACTGGGCGGACGTGGGCTATCTGGCGACGGACGCGGCCGAGGTGCGCCTGAAGTCGTCGCGCGATAAGTTGTCGCGCCTGCACCCGGTCGAGATCGCGCGGCTCGCGGAGTCTCTGTCATACCGGCAGGGGGCGGAAGTGGTCGCCGCGCTCGACGACGAGACGGCCGCCGAGACTTTGGAAGAGATGCCCGACGAGAGTCAGGCGCGCATCATCGGCGACATGGACAAGGAGCGCGCCGCCGACATCCTCGAATGGATGTCGCCCGACGAGGCGGCCGACGTGCTCGGCGACCTGCCCGAAGCCACCGCCGAAGATTTGCTCAACCGCATGGAAGGCGAGGAGAAGACCGACGTGGCCGAACTTCTCCACTACGAAGACGACACGGCGGGCGGCCTGATGACCAACGAGTTCATCACGCTCCCGCAGGGCTTAACGGTCGGCGAAGCCCTCGCTACCTTGCGCGAGATGGCCGAGACGCCGAACATGATCTATTACCTCTACGTCGTCGAACGCGAAGGCTCCTGGAAACTGTCCGGCGTGATCGCCCTGCGCAGCCTCATCCTCGCAGACCCCGCCGCGCCGCTCGAACACGTCATGCGCGACGAATTCCAGCACGCGCACCCGGACGATTCCGCGAAGGACGTGGCGCACAAGATCGCCGAGTACAACCTGCTCGCCCTGCCCGTCGTGGACGACCTCGGAGAGATCGCGGGCATCGTCACCGTGGACGACGCGATGGAACTCCTGCTGCCGAAGGGCTGGCGGCAGCGTTTGCCGCGATTGTTCGGCTGAAGTATGTGCCGGAAGTATTGTAAACATGCGCTGGAGCAAGTTGAAAAAATTGGTCGAAGATAGTTTTGCCGAGAGCGTGCGTGGGCGCGTTCACGTTTATAGTACCCGCTATAAATGTTCCTGCGGGCGTGGCTGGCTCACAATTGATGGTGAGGAAGTGGCAAACCTTTGTACAGAACTCTCCGGATTAAAGTACGGAGCCATTTACCATGAGACCACAAAGGTTGAGTGTGCTAAACATCCTGCCGTCAAAGATGAGGAGCGGGTATCAGGCAACAGAGTTGAGCCGGGCGAGTTTTCAAGGTTCGATTTACACGAAGCCTGCTGGGAGTATGTCCATACTGGTGTTAATGACTCTCTCAAGAGCGAGAATCCTCTGGTGGTCTCTCTCGCGGTGCTGAATGCTAAAGTCGGAAAGAGCAGGCTGCGCAAGCTGTCAACGCGGCAGCTACACCCGCTGACGAGTGTGTTGCTGGACTTTCGGATGAAGGCCGAACGCATTGTTTAATTTGACGGAAGTATAATTCCAAACTTCTCTGACAGACCGATGAAAGACGGAGAACCTCCAAGTGGCCGTGTCGCGTACAGACGTGCGGGAGATGACTCGTCGCCTGTGGCGGCGCGGGACTCTGCGCGCGCGGCGTGCCGTGGCGCGGCGCACGGGGTTTATCGCCTACCTCGCCGTCATCGGGCCGGGCATGATCGCCGCCAACGCGGGCAACGACGCGGGCGGCATCGCCACCTATTCGACCTCCGGCGCGGAGTTCGGCTACACGCTCCTGTGGACGTTCCTGCCGATCCTCGTCAGTCTCGGCCTCGTGCAGGAGATGTGCGCGCGGATGGGCGTGGTGACGGGCAAGGGTTTGGCCGACTTGATCCGCGAACGTTTCGGCGTGCGCTGGACGATGGTCGTGATGTCGGCGTTGCTCGTGGCGAACGCGGGCGTGACCGTCTCGGAGTTCGTCGGCATCGCGGCGGCGACGGAGTTGTTCGGCGTGCCGCGACAGGTCTCCGTGCCGCTCGCCGCGCTCTCGGTGTGGTGGCTCGTCGTCAAGGGATCATACCGGAGGGTCGAGCGCGTCTTCCTTTTGATGTCGCTCGTCTTCCTCGGCTACATCGTCTCGGCTTTTCTGGCGCGCCCGGACTGGGGCGAGGTGGCGCGGCAGATGGCGCGCCCGACGTTGCGTTTCGACAATCATTACCTCTTCACGCTCATCGCGCTGATCGGCACGACCATCTCGCCCTACATGCAGGTCTTCGTGCAGTCGTCGGTGGTGGAGAAGAGCGTGGGGCGCGACAGCTACAAGCTGGTGCGCGCGGACGTGTGGGTCGGGACGCTGTTCGCCATGTCCATCGCGTTCTTCATCGTCATTTCGACGGCCGCGACGCTCGGCGCGGGCGACTTCAAGGGCACAATCGAGACGGCGGCCGACGCCGCGCGCGCCCTCGTCCCGCTGGCGGGCGAGTACGCCGGGTTGCTTTTCGCCGTCGGGCTCTTCGGCGCGTCCATGCTCGCGGCGGGCGTGCTGCCGCTCGCCACGGCCTATTCGATCAGCGAGGCGTTGGGGTTTGAGAAAGGCGTCTCGCGCAGTTTTCGCGAAGCCCCGATCTTCATCGGCATCTTCACTTTCCTGATCGCGGTGGGCGCGCTCATCGCCATCATTCCGGGGCTGCCTTTGATGCGCGTGCTCGTCGTCACGCAGTTCATCAACGGCCTGCTGCTGCCCGTGATGCTCGTCGCCATTCTGCGTCTGGCGGGCGACCGCAAATTGATGGGTGAATACGCGAACGGGGCGGTCTATAATGTGCTGGCGTGGCTGACGGTGTTCATCGTCTCCGCCCTGTCGCTCGTGCTGGCCGCAAAGACCGTGTTCGGCGGACAGTAGAGTGCGCCGGGCGCTGCAAACGAATCTGTTGTGAACGTTCCGCGGTTGACCTTACTAACGCTTCAAGATGAGTAGCTCCCGTCTCAAAAAACAACTCGCCCTGCCACTCGTCGCGACCGCGATGTTCGCCGTGCTGCTCTACCTCGTCCTGCCCTCCTTCACGCCGCCGTCCCCGGTCGAGGACTTGAGGGCGGGCGCGCCCGGTTTTTACTGGGTGCAGCTGCTCACGAAGATCGCCCTCTGGCTCAGTCTCATGTTCGTGGGCGTGCGGCTCGCCGGGGCGTTCCTCTTCGACTTCGCTTTCCGCATCCGTAAAGGCCGCGAGGCGCCGAGCCTCATACGCGATCTCTTCTCCATCGTCGCCTACATCCTGATCGCCGCCGTCATCCTCAAACACTTTTTCGACCTCTCGCTCGGCGCGCTGCTGTCGGGGTCGGCCCTGCTCGGCATCATCCTCGGCCTCGCGCTGCAAGACACACTCGGCAATCTCTTCTCCGGCATCTCGCTCCACGCCGACAAGCCCTTCGAGGTCGGCGACGTGATCACGGTCGGGAAGTGGATGGGCGTCGTCGAGAGCGTCACGTGGCGCGCGGCGAAGATCAGGACGTTCACCAACCACGTCGTCCTCCTCAGCAACAGCCAGATCGCGAAGGAGGCCATCGAGGTTTGCCCGCGCGACAACCCGAACGCCCGCCTCGTCTTCTTCAACGCCCTCTACGCGCACTCGCCCGATCAGGTGATGCGCGTCGTGCGCGAGGCAATCCGCGAGACGGAGAACGTGCGCCGCCAGCCCGCGCCCATCGTCCGCATACGCAACCTCGGCGACTTCGCCGTGGACTACGAAATCAAGTACTGGCTGGAAGATTACGTCCTCCATAACGACACGGACGCGCTCCTGCGCCAGCGCGTCTGGTACGCCTTCAAACGCGCCGGGCTGAATTTTGCTTACCCGACGCAGACGCTCTACATCGAGCGTGCGAAATCCGTCGCCAACCCGGCGGCCGATGCCGAGACGCTCACGGGTCGCCTCTCCGCGACCGAAATCTTCGCCCCGCTCAACGCGGACGAGCTTTCACAACTCGTCTGCGCCTCCCGCAGCCACACCTACGCGCCCGGCGAAACCATCATCCGTGCGGGCGACGAGGGCGATTCGATGTTCGTCGTCCATCACGGCAATGTCGCCGTACAGGTCAACGACAACGGCCAGTCGCGCACCGTCGCCACGCTCGGCGAGGGCGACTTTTTCGGCGAGATGGCGCTTTTCACAGGCGAACCGCGTTCGGCGCACGTCGTCGCCGCCGCCGAGACCGAAGTGCTCGAAATCGGCCACGAGGCGATGAAATCCGTCTTTGATTCCAACCCGCATCTGGCCGAAACGCTCGGCCAGACCATCGCACACCGCCGCGCCGGACTCGCCGCTTCCGCCGAAATTGGAGACGAACAGAAGGTTTCGGCGGGCGTCATCTCTGCCATTAAACGGTTCTTTAGACTAGACTAAGCGGATTTCGCACGCCCGCCCGATGCCCCTCGCGCGTGAGCCGCGAGAGAGTCAAAATTTTTTGCTTTCGATACTTGACAAGAAGGGACTCAGATATTATTATTTCGTCACGCTCAACGACGGATGGTGCGCCGACAGTTGCGCCAGAAGTTCGTTCGGGCGGCCAGCAAATAACGTTTTTGTTGAGTTAAGAGGAGGAAATACGTCATGTCTATCACTCGTTACGACCCGTTCCGCGACCTGCGGATGCTGCAAGATGAGGTGAATCGCCTGTTTTCGAGCAATTTGTCCCGTTCCTTCGGCGACGAAGGGATCGCGCGCGGCGCGTGGGCTCCGACCGTGGACATCTACGAGAACAAAGACCACATCGTGCTCGAAGCCGAACTGCCGGGCATGAACCGTGAGGACTTTGAACTCTCCATCGAGAACAACGTGCTCACGCTGCGCGGCGAACGTCGCTTCGAGAAGCGGGACGAATCGGACAACTATCATCGCGTCGAACGCTCTTACGGCTCGTTCACGCGCTCCTTCACGCTGCCGCAGACGGTCTCGCCGGAGAACGTTGCGGCCGAGTACAAGAACGGCGTGCTGCGCGTCGTGCTGCAAAAGCGCGAAGAGGTGAAGGCGCGTCGCATCGAGATCGCGGGCGAGGGCGCGTCCTCAACGCCGAAGACCATCGAGGCGAAGGCCGGTGAGTCCGGCACGGCGGAGAGCAAAGGCAAGACTGCGACCGCCGGGAAGTAACTCAAGAATAAGTCTCAAGTAACGCGCGCGGCGACGATGAGCGGTGAACTCATTCATCGTCCCGCGCGTGCCAGTTAAGGGTTCAGGAAATTATGCGTCTAGAACGTTTCACACTGCGCGGGCAGGAGGCCATTCAAACGGCCATCGAACAGGCCGAGCGCAACCAGCATCAACAGGTCGAGCCGGAACACCTGCTGGTCGCCATGCTCGAACAGCCCGAAGGCATCGTGCGCCCGCTTGTCGGCAAACTCGGCGCGAATTTGCAAGTCGTCTTGAACGACGCGCAAGCCGCCATCAGCCGGCTGCCGAAGGTGCAGGGCGGCCAGCAGTATTTCAGCCCGCGCCTCACGCAAATTTTCACGGCCGCGCAGAAGCAGGCCGAGGGGATGCAGGACGAGTACATTTCGACCGAGCACCTGCTGCTCGCCATCGTGGAGGAGAAAGACGGCGCGGCCGGGCGCATCCTGCGCCAGCACGGCGTCAACCGCGAAGACCTGACGAAGGTGGTGGGCGAGATGCGCGGCGATTCGCGCATCACGGATCAGAACGCGGAGGCCAACTATCAAGCGCTCTCGAAATACGCGAAAGACCTGACCGACCTCGCGCGTCAGGGCAAGCTCGATCCGGTCATCGGCCGCGATGACGAAATCCGCCGCACGATTCAAGTCCTCTCGCGCCGCACGAAAAACAACCCGGTCTTGATCGGCGAACCGGGCGTGGGCAAGACGGCCATCGTCGAAGGTCTGGCGCAGCGCATCATCTCCGGCGACGTGCCGGAGACGTTGCGCAACAAGCGTCTCGTCGGGTTAGACCTCGGCTCGATGCTCGCGGGCGCGAAGTACAGGGGCGAGTTCGAGGATCGCCTGAAGGCCGTCTTGAAGGAGATCGAAAACGCGAAAGGCCAGATCGTCCTCTTCATAGACGAACTGCACACGCTCGTCGGGGCGGGCGCGGCCGAGGGCGCGATTGACGCGTCGAACATGTTGAAGCCCGCGCTGGCGCGCGGCGAGTTGCGCTGCGTCGGCGCGACCACCTTGAACGAGTACAAGAAGCACATCGAAAAGGACGCCGCGCTCGAACGCCGCTTCCAGCAGGTCTACGTCGGCGAGCCGACCGTGGAAGACACGATTGCGATCCTGCGCGGTTTGAAGGAGCGTTACGAAGTTCACCACGGCGTGCGGATCAAAGACTCGGCCATCGTCGCGGCGGCCACGCTCTCGAACCGCTACATCACGGATCGCTTCCTGCCCGACAAGGCCATCGACCTGATCGACGAATCGGCCTCGCGCCTCCGCATCGAGATCGACAGCCTGCCCGTCGAGATCGACGAGTTGGAGCGCGAGACGACGCAGCTTGAGATCGAGAAACAGGCGCTCACGCGCGAGACGGACGAACGTTCGCAATCGCGCCTGCGCGAGATCGAAGTCAAGATCGCGGATTTGCGCGAGCGCGCGTCGGGCATGAAGGCGCAGTGGCGTTCGGAAAAAGACATCATCGAGCGTATCCGCAAAGCCAAAGAAGACCTCGAACAGATCAAAGTGCAGGCCGAGCAGTTCGAGCGCGCGGGCGACTACGGTAAGGTCGCCGAACTGCGCTACGGCACGGCCGTCGAACTGCAAAAGCAACTCGCGGAGGAGCACGCGAAGCTCGCCGAGATACAGAAAGAGGGCGTCTATCTCAAGGAAGAGGTTGACGAGGAGGACATCGCGCTCGTCGTCGCGAAGTGGACGGGCGTGCCCGTCGCGAAGATGCTCGAAGGCGAGATGCAGAAGCTCATCACGATGGAGGAGCGGCTGAGTCTGCGCGTCATCGGGCAGGACGAGGCTCTGACGGCCGTTGCCAACGCCGTGCGCCGCGCGCGCGCGGGGCTGCAAGACCCGAACCGCCCCGTCGGCTCGTTCATCTTCCTCGGCCCGACGGGCGTCGGCAAGACCGAGACGGCGCGCGCGCTCGCGGAGTTTCTCTTCGACGACGAACGCTCCATGATCCGGCTCGACATGAGCGAGTACATGGAGAAGCACGCCGTCGCGCGCATGATCGGCGCGCCGCCGGGCTACGTCGGCTACGAGGAGGGCGGGCAGTTGACCGAAGCCGTCAGGCGCAGGCCGTACTCGGTCGTGCTCTTCGACGAGATCGAGAAGGCGCACCCGGACGTGTTCAACGTGCTCCTGCAAATTCTCGACGACGGTCGTTTGACCGACTCGAAGGGGCGCACGGTAGACTTCAAGAACACGGTCTTGATCATGACCTCCAACCTCGGCTCGCGCGAAATACAGGCGGCGGGCGGCGACGGGCGGCAGGTGCGCGAGGCCGTGCTGGAAGAACTGCGCGGCCACTTCAAGCCGGAGTTTCTCAACCGCATCGACGACGTGGTCATCTTCCACCAACTCTCGCGCGCGGAGATCGTGCGGATCATCGAAGTGCAACTCGAACGCCTGCGGCACATGCTGCAAGAGCGCAACGTCACGCTCGCGCTCGACGATTCGGCGCGCGAACTGCTTGCGCGCGAGGGCTACGATCCGATGTACGGCGCGCGGCCTCTGAAACGCGCCATCCAGACGTTGATCCAGAATCCGCTGGCGTCGAAACTGCTGCGCGGCGAGATCGCGCCCGGTCAAACCATTCGCGTCTCCGCCGACGGCGACGCGCTGAAGTTCACGAGCGAGCCAGCCGCAGCGGCGGCGTGAAGAGAAACGATGAAGTAGGAACGATGAACGATGAAGTAAAGACGAGTTGTTTTCAGTTCATCGTTCATACTTCATCGTTTAATAAACCGGAGGTTTTTGCTGATGGGTCATAAGTGGGACGAGTGGCGTGATTATGTGACGTTGCAGGAGCGCATGAATCGCTTGTTCGAGGATACGGCGCAGCGACACGATCACTTGAACGACGAGCGCGAGGCGGAGCTTGAGCGCGCCGATTGGACGCCCGCGACGGACGTTTATGAGACCGCGGCGGAGTTCATCATCGCGATTGATCTGCCGGGCATCGAGCGCGGCGCGCTCGAAGTGAGCGTGGACGAGAATCGCTTGACGGTGCGCGGCGAACGCACGCCGGAGGAGAACGGGACGCGGCGCGGCGGTGGCGGTAAAGGCCGCCCGTTCGGGCGTTTCCTGAGTCGCTTCGGGCCGCTGCCGCCGACGGTTGATCAGAACAATATCGAGGCCGACTACAAGGACGGCGTCCTGCGCCTGCGCCTGCCCAAGCGCACGGAGCAGAAAGCGGGGCGCGTCAAAATAGCGGTTTCGTAAATCGTGAACCGGCAACCGGCAATAGATTGAAACCCTGATTTCTCTATTCGCGGTTTACGATTTACTATTCACTCACTATGGTATCTTTTCGCAGGGAGAAAAAGAGAAGGGATATGGCAGAGAGAATGGCGGCTGAAGAGGCGCGCGCGGCGGGAGAAGGCGCGACGGCGGATGCCCCGGCATCGGAGGGCGTGCGCGTGACGGACAGGCGGCGCGTCAGCCTCGACGATTCTGATGAAGGCGTGCGCGTCGGGCGCGAAGGGGCGGACGCGCCGAGTTTGAAACCGAAGTACGTGGAAGAACTCGAAGCGCGCACGCTCGCCGCGGAGGGGGTGTCGAAGGACGTGCAGGCGCGTTTCGAACAGGTGCGCGCGGAACTCAAGCGCGAGACGGACGAGATCAGGCAGCGTCTGGCGCGCACGGCGGACGAACGCGCCACGCGCGAGAAGGCCGCGTTCGTCGGCGCGCTCCTGCCCGTGATGGAGAACTTGCGGCGCGCGATGGAGGCGGCCGAAGGCGGCGGCTCGCTCGACGCGCTGCTCGAAGGTCTTCGCGGAACGCTCAGCGGTTTCGAGAGCGTGCTCGCGTCCGGCGGCGTCGAAGCGATCACGGCCACCGGCGAACAGTTCGACCCGGAGTTGCACGAGGCGGTTGACGTGACGGAGGTCGAACCGGCGCGCGACGGCGTGGTGACGGCCGAATACTCTCGCGGCTATCGCATGGGCGGCCAACTGCTGCGCCCCGCGCGCGTGCAGGTCGGGCGGGCGAAAGCCGAAGGTCAGGCGGCGGCGACGACGGATTAACAGAACTTACTACCCGAGGAGAACAAACTAAGTGGCGGCAAAAGATTTGAAGTTTAGCGAAGAGGCGCGGCACGCGATGTTGAAGGGCGTGAACACGCTGGCGAACGCGGTGCGCGTGACGCTGGGGCCGAAGGGTCGCAACGTCGTGCTCGGCAAAAAATTCGGCTCGCCCGTGATCACGAAAGACGGCGTGACGGTCGCGAAAGAGATCGACCTCGAAGACAACTACGAGAACATGGGCGCGCAGATGGTGCGCGAGGTGGCGACGCGCACGAACGACACGGCGGGCGACGGCACGACGACGGCGACCGTGCTCGCGCAGGCCATCTTCCGCGAGGGCGTCAAGAACGTAACGGCGGGCGCGAACCCGATGGCGTTGCAGCGCGGCATCCAGCGCGGAACGGAAGTGGCCGTGGCGGATTTGGAGCGGCAGTCGAAGCAGATCAAGAGCAAAGACGAATTAGCCAACGTCGCGAGCGTGTCGGCGAACAACGACCGCGAGATCGGCGAGTTGATTTCCGAGGCGATGGACAAGGTCGGCAAAGACGGTGTGGTCACGGTCGAAGAATCGCGCACGCTCGAAACCCAGTTGGACATCGTCGAGGGGATGCAGTTCGACCGCGGCTATCTCTCGCCTTACTTCGTCACCAACCCGGATCGCATGGAGGCGGTGCTGGACGACCCGCTCATCCTCATCCACGAAAAGAAGATCGCGGCGATGCGCGAACTGCTGCCCATCCTTGAGCAGGCGGCGAATCAGGGCCGCCCGCTCCTCGTCATCTCGGAAGACATCGAGGGCGACGCGCTGCCCACGCTCGTCGTCAACAAACTGCGCGGCACGATCAAAGTCTGCGCCGTCAAAGCCCCGGCCTTCGGCGACCGCCGCAAGGCCATCCTCGAAGACATCGCAGCCCTCACGGGCGGGCGCGTCATCACGGAAGACATCGGCGTCAAATTGGAGAGCGTCACCACGGACGACCTCGGCACGGCCAAGCGCGTCATCGTTGACAAGGACAACACGACGATTGTCGAAGGCGCGGGCGCGGCCACGGACATACAGGGGCGCGTCGGAATCATTCGCCGCCAGATCGAGGAGAGCACTTCGGATTACGACCGCGAGAAGTTGCAGGAGCGTCTGGCGAAACTCGCGGGCGGCGTGGCGGTGATCCGCGTCGGCGCTTCGACCGAGACGGAGATGAAAGAGAAGAAGATGCGCGTGGACGACGCCGTGAACGCGACGCGCGCGGCGGCGCAGGAGGGGATCGTCCCCGGCGGCGGCATCGCCTTGCTACGTGCGGCGCGCGCGCTCGACAAGTTGGAACTCACGGACGAGGACGAGCAGACGGGCGTGCGCATACTTCGTCGCGCGCTCGAAGAACCCGTCAGGCGCATCGCGCAGAACGCGGGCGTGGACGGCGCGATTGTCATCGGCAAAGTCGAAGAGTCGAAGGGCAAACAAGGCTACAACGCGGCGACGGGCAAGTATGAAGACCTCGTCGCAGCAGGGATCATCGACCCGACGAAAGTGGTGCGCACGGCGTTGCAAAACGCATCGTCGGTCGCCGCGCTGTTGTTGACCACGGGGGCTGCCGTCACGGACGCGCCCGAACCGAAAAGGTCGGCCGCGCCGCCGATGGGCGGCGGCGAAGACTTCGGCGATTATTGAAAGCGGGCGAAAGTAAAAAGGTGAAAGGCAAAAGGGAGAGACGACACAGTTTCTCCACTTTTGCCTTTTACCTTTTACCCCCTGCCCGCGCCGACTGGCAGGATAATTGCTGCCGCAAATGTGCTATGCTCAGGTTGTCCCGAAACGCAACGGGACACGGGCGCGTGGCATCTAAAACTAGCCGTCTAACGGAGAGAAAGCGGCCTTCATTTTCTCCGCGAAGGATTGAGGACGGATCGTCGAGGCGTAAATTATTCGGGCGGAAGTCGGCGATCAACAAACTCGCGACGCACGCAGGCGCGACCAGCAAGATTGAAGGAATACAATGGTTGATCTTGGAACATATAAAGATCGTTTCGCGGAGAGCGGACAGCGCATTTTTGAGTACGCGATGCAGGAGTCGAAGCGTCGTGACCAAAATTACATCGCCGTCGAACACATTCTCCACGCTTTCATCACGGAGGAGGCCGAACTTTTCAACTCGGCCATACGCGACCTCTCGCTCGACCCGTTTCACATCAAAATGCAGATCGAGCGGCGGCTGGACAACAACCGTTTCCAGCACGTCGGCAAGGGCTTGCGCATCGCGCCGGAGACGATTGATCTCTTCAAGCGCGCGATGGAGCGTTCGCGTGCGCAGGGGCGCAAGACCATCGAGTCCACAGACCTCTTCATGGCGCTCGCGCAGGACGGCGGCATCCTGAGCGGCATGCTCCGCACGCTCGGCGCGGATTCCGAGGCGTTGACGGAGAACGTCCGCGCGCGCGTCCGCCTGCGCGAGCAGGACGAGGAGCAGTATCGCAAAAAGTTTGAACTGCCGCCTTACCTCAAACACTTCGGCACTTCGATGAACCGGCTGGCGCGCATGGATAAGATCGCGCCGACCATCGGGCGCGAGCGCGAGATTCAGCAGATGGTGGAAATCCTCTGCCACCGCGAGCGCGCGAATTCGCCGATGCTCGTGGGCGAACCCGGCGTCGGCAAGACGGCCGTGGTCGAAGGGCTGGCGCGTCTCATCGAACTCGAACCGGAGAAAGTTCCGGCTCGTCTCAGGAACGCGCACGTCGTCCAACTCCAGATGGGCGGGCTGGTCGCGGGCACGATGCTGCGCGGCATGTTCGAGGAACGCATCAAGGGCATCATCGACGAAGTCAAAGAACGCCCCGACCTGATCCTGTTCATCGACGAGGCGCACACGATCATCGGCGCGGGCGCGGCGCTCGGCACGTCTTCGGACGCGGCCAACATGTTCAAGGCGTCTTTGGCGCGCGGCGACCTGCGCATCATCGGCGCGACGACCATCACCGAGTACAAGGAATACATCGGCGAGGACGAGGCGCTGGCGCGTCGCTTCCGCATGGTCAAGGTTGACGAGCCGACGATTTCGGAGACGCGCGAGATTTTGCTGGGGATTCGGCCGCGGCTCGAACGCAACTACTCGGTGACGATCTCGGACGACGCCATCAACATGGCTCTGGAGATGGCTCCGAAGTACATACGCAACCTGCACCTGCCCGACAAGGCCATCGGCTGGCTCGACACGGCTTCGGTCAAAGTCGAGATCAACGAGCCGGAAGCTCTGGTCGTCAAGCCGGAGCACATCATCGAAGTCATCTCGCAGGAGTCGCACATCCCGCGCGACATGATCTCGCGCGACACGACCGACCGCTTCCAGCAAATGGAGTTGGAACTGGCGCATCGCGTGATCGGGCAGAAAGAGGCGGTACAGTCCGTCGCCCAACGCCTGCGTCTGAACAAGGGGCCGCTCAAGGACTCGCACTACAAGCCGGACGGCGTGCTGCTCTTCCTCGGCCCGACGGGCGTCGGCAAGACGGAACTGGCGAAGGCCGTGGCCGAGTTCATGTTCGGCGACGAAGAGAAGATGGTGCGCATCGACATGTCGGAGTACGGCGACGGCACGGTCGGCGTCGAGAAACTGATCGGCATGCCGCGCGGCATCGTCGGCTCGGAGCGCGGCGGCATCCTGACGGAACGCCTGCGCGAGAACCCTTACACGGTGCTCCTGCTCGACGAAGTCGAGAAGGCTTCGCCGACGTTGATGAACCTCTTCTTGCAGGGCTTCGACGAAGGCTGGTTGACGGACGGGCGCGGAAAGAAAGTTTATCTCTCGGACGCCATCGTCATCATGACCTCGAACCTCGGCTCGGAGAACTTCAAGAAGTACGAGAAGCCGCTCGGCTTCGGCACGAAGACTCTGGGCGACGTGCGCGCGGTGAAGAACGAAGTGATGAAGGCCGCCGAGCAGCGTTTCTCGCCGGAGTTTCGCAACCGCATCGACGAGATCGTCGTCTTCTCGCCGCTCACGATGGATGAAGTCAGGCAGATCGCCGTCATCTATCTCGACAAGCTGCGCCGCCAGATGGAGCGGCAGGGCAAGACCGTGCAGGTGACGGAACGCGCTATCGACAGTCTCACGGAGAAGGGCTTCAGCCCGGCCTACGGCGCGCGCTTCCTCAAACGCCACATCGACGAGAGGGTGAAGCTGCCGCTCACGGCGATGTGGAAAGGCGCGTCGCAGTTCGTCGTGGACTACGAGGACGGCGAGATCACGCTCAAAGCCCTCGACGCGCCGAGCGTCAACTAAGCCGCGAGGGCACGAGCCGGGCGAGGCAATTTCCGACGCCCGTTTTTGAACACGAGGGTTTCAGCTTTCTAGAATTTATAGATTAGCTGAAACCCTCTTTCACTTGCGTCTCCCTCGAAATTAAGAATTACGCGATCATAAAAGTCAGCAGAGAAGTCTATGAATTTCAAAGCATCTCCACGTCATAAATTCGCGCGGCGCGCGCTGCCGTTATTCTTGCTGTGCGCTCTTCTGAGCGTCTCCGCGTTCGCGCAGGCGACGCCGGACAACTCGCCGCCGAAGGTCGGGGCGACAGCAGCAGCAGCAGCAGCAGCGGCGACGGCGCAGGCGGCGAATGACGAGAAGGCCGAAGAGATCGTCCGGCGCGCAATCGAGGCGCAGGGCGGGAGCGCGTACCTCGGCGTCAAGACGCTCATCGGGCGCGGCTACTATTCGCAATTCGACAAGGGCTTCTCGCTGCCGCCGCAAACTTTCGTCGATTACCTCGTCTTCCCCGACCGCGAGCGCACGGAGTTTCGCGGCGGTCGCGGGCGCGCCATCCAGACGAACGACGGCGACCGCGGCTGGCTGTTCGAGAGTTCGACGCACTCGCTCGTGGACATGAAACCGGAGCAGGTGGCGGATTTCCGTCTCGCCATGCGCACGAGCACGGACAATTTGTTGCGCGGCTGGTGGCGCAAGGAAGGCGCGCGGCTCACCTATCTCGGGCGGCGCGAGGCCGGTCTCGCCAAACGCAACGAAGCCGTGCGGGTGACTTACCCCGACGGCTTCACGGTGGACTACGAGATCGGCGCGAAAGACTTTTTGCCCGCCAAAACTCTTTACAAGCGGAAGAACGCGGAAGGCGAAGAGGTGGCGGAAGAGGATCGCTTCGCCAGCTATAAAGTTATCAACGGCCTGACCGTGCCCTTCGTCATCGACCACTACCGCGCGGGCGTGCAGTCGAGCCGCATCAACTACGACTCCGTCGAGTTCAACACGCCCGTCCCCGACACGCTCTTCGCCAAACCGGCGAACATCAAAGCGATCAAATAAACTGTCCGCACGCCGCACCCGCGACGCCGACAGAGTTGTTGCTACCGTCGGCGCGCGGGCGCGCGTGTCCGGCGCGGGCCGACTTAGCAGAGGCCGAACCACTGGAAGATTTTGCGTAGCGGCCGGGCGGCGAGTTCGCCGGTGCGTGCGCCCTGCGCCTCGTCCTGCTGGCGCGCGTCCTGAATGATCGATCTGAAGGTGTAAAACTCTTCGTCGGACATCGCGTTGAAAGTGTGCTCGTCAAGATTCTCGACGGCCTTGCCGCCGCGGTAGAGCGTGGCGTAGATGGTCGCGCCCGACGGGACGCGATCTTCGCGGCTCGTGACGGCGAATTCCATGTTGCGCGGCTGGCCTGTGGCGTAAATGAATTGCATGACTGTCTCCTTAAAGATTGCGAATTAAACTTTCAATCTCGTGTCAAAAAGTCTCCGGCGCGTCCCCCTTGTGTGAAGTGAGAATAGAGGCGGCGCGCCCCGCCGTCACCACGCATGTATGTAGTAAGTTTGCGACTTTTTCAGGGAGACGTTAGAACAGGAAAGCCGTCTCTCCGTGCCGGGCGCGCACCTTCCGTGTCTGCGGTTGCGAGCGCCGCCGGACAACCTTCACCACAGAGGCACAGAGGACACGTAAGGGGCACGGAGCGAAGTAAAGACCGGAGCGAGCGGTTACTTGATCAGGTGGTCGCGCAGGGCTTTGGCGACGGCTTCGGACTTGGAATGCACCTGTAGTTTTTCGTAAATGCGGCGCAGGTGGAAGGAGACTGTGTTGACGGTGACGCCGAGTTCGGCGGCGGCCGTTTTGTAGCTGTGGCCTTCGACGAGGAGTTTCAGGAGGCGCGTTTCGTGTGGGGTCAGTTGGTAGTCGGCGCGTTCCGGCGGGCGGAAGTCGCGGAAGAGCGTGACGACCTTGCGCGCGATTTCCGGCGACATCGGCGCCCCCCCCGCGCACGCCTCTCTGAGACTCTCGATCAGGCGCGCGGGTCAGGTCGCGCAGGTGATCGCGCTGCGGGTTGATCGCCCAGACGATGTCGCTCATCGAATCGACCATCTCGCGCGACGTTCCGGCGATGACCGAGAGCGGTTCGATGACGGGCGCGTTGTCCGGCGGCACGCGCTGGCTGACGACTTCGCTGAGGATGGCGATCTGCGACAGGCTCGATCCGATGTCGTCGTGCAAGTCCGTGGCGATGCGCGTGCGCACGCGCTCCAACTCGACGAGGCGCGCGATGCGGTAGCGGTAGACGGCGAAGACGAGGCCGCCGAGGGCGAGCGCGACGAGCGTCAAGAACCACGGGCGTTGCCAGAGGGGGCGCAGGATGACGAAGGCGACGCTCGCCGGTTCCGCGCTCTCGACGCCGTCCGTGTTGACGGCGCGCACGAGGAAACGATAAGAGCCGGGCGAGAGGTTGGCGAACGTGACGCTGCGCAGATCATTCGGCGCGCCCCACTCGCCGCCCGCCGCCCCGGCGCCCTCCAACTTGTAACGGTAGCGCAAGACCTCGCCCGCCGCGAAGCCGAGGCCGAGAAAGTCTATCTGCACCTGATTCTGATCGCTGCGGAGTTGCAAATTTTCGATCCTCGTTTCGCCGAGGTCGGAGACGGGGCGGCGCACGCCCGCGATCTGCAAGCCGTCGATCATCACGGGCGGCGGTGGTGAGGGGCTTTCCGCTTCGGGGACGAGGCGCGAGATGCCGTTCCAGGTGCCGAACCAGAGAGTGCCCTGGCGGTCTAAGTAGGAGACCTGCGACTCGTTGGCAGCCAGCCCGTCGGCGGTGGTGTAACGCTTGATGCGTCCCGTCGCCAAATCGAAACGGTCTACGCTGCGCGACGTGCCGAGGTAGAGGCGGTGCAGGCCGTCTTCGGCGATGCTACGGATGATGCCGCTGGTCAGTCCTGCGGCGGTCGTGTAGGTGCGGAAGACGGGACGCTCCGCCGAAGGGTCGTCAATGCGCACGAGGCCGTAAGAGTTGCTGCCGAACCAGAGTCGCCCCGCCGCGTCCGCGTACATTTTCAGAATCTCGTCGGCGGTGAGCCCGGCCGCGTCGTCGAACATGTCGAAGCGGCCGTTGCGGTAGCGCGCCGCGCCGCCTTCGCGGAAGCCGATCCAGACGTTGCCCGCTCCGTCTTCCGCGAACGACAACACCTCGCTGCGACGCGGCAACCCCTCCGAATAGCTGTGAAACTTGTCGGCCGCGCGTTCCCAACGGACGAGCACCTCGTCGCTGTCCATGCCGATCCAGATGTCGCCGCGCGAATCTTCGAAGACGCGTCTGACGGTGTCGCTCGTCAGGCCGTTCTTCGCCGTGTAGACGGTGGGGCGTGAGCGAGCCAGTTCCGAGACGTGGCGAACGCCGGAGAAGCGATACAGCCCGCGATTAGTGCCGACCCACCAATCGCCCGCGCGGTCTTCGACGACGCCGGTCAGACGCGTGACTTCCGAAGGCACGTTCGGGCGCAGGGCTTTCAACCTCTGCCCGTCGAAATAACTGATGGAGCCGTTGGCGGAGAAGACGCAGAGCTGTCCGGCGCGCGACTCGAAGATGTCGAGGACGTAGCGACCGCCGAGCCCGTCGGCTTCGCGGTACGTGACCAGACCGTGACGCGCGAGTTTGATCGCGCCGCCCGTCTCCGTGCCGATCCACAGGTTGCCCGCGCGGTCTTCGGCGAGCGCACGGATGTTGTCGTCGCTCAGGCCATGCGCGGTCGTGTAATTCGAGAAGCCCTGCGGCGGGGCGAACAGGCTGAGGCCGCGCGCCGTGCCGAGCCAGATGCGCCCGTCGGCGTCCGCGTGTATCTCGCGCACCGCGCTGTTCGGGAGGCCGTCGGCGTTCGTGTAGTTGTACGCCTCGCCCGTCTCCTGCGGCAGAGTCGGCGGCGCGTGCGCGCTCGTCGCTCCTACGGTCGTCGCGCGTGCTCGCACGCGCAACTCCGCCTGCTCAGCCGGCGCGGACGCGTGCGCCGACGCGGGGAAGGGCTTGAAGATGAGCAGGCCGTTTTCGTGCGCCGCCCAAATGCGACCCGCCCGATCCGTGAATAAGTCCCAGACGACCCCCATGACCTGCGTGGACACGGGGAAGGCCGCGATGCGCCCGTCGGCTTCGCGCCGCCAGAGTCCATTCGAGGTGGCGATCCAGAGCCTCCGCTCGCCGTCTTCGACGAACGCCCACACCCCGCCCACCTCGCCGGGTCGTGCGCCCATCTCGACGCGCCGGAACGCGGCCTCGCCCGCCGCTTCGTCCAACACGAACAGCCCGTCGTCGGTGCCCGCCCAGATGCGCCCCGACGCGTCTTCAAACAGGCGGTTCGGGCGATTCGTGCGCGGCGTGTCGCCGGTTTTGTAGACGGTGAAACGCGAGCGCGCCCGCGCGTCGTTCGCGTTCGCCGCCGTCCCACCTGCCGTCGCTTCCGCCGCCGCCGCGCCTTCAGAAAGGTTGAAGCGGAAGACGCCGCCGCCGTTGCTGGCGATCCAGTAGACGCCTTTGCGCGTTTCGAGCAGGTCGTTGATGGAAGGGTAGGGGATGCCCTGCGCGGCGTCGTAGGTGGTGAAGCGGTAGCCGTCGAAGCGCGAGAGGCCGTCGGCGGTGCAGAACCAGAGGAAGCCGCGCGAGTCGCGCACGATGCGCTTGACGCGGTTCTGCCCCAGCCCGTCGGCCGAGGTGTAGACGCGCACGGGCAACTGCTCCGCGCGCGCCGCCGACGGCAGGCAGCACAGCAGGAGACCGAGCGCGAACGCGTAGCGATGAAAAATTTTGCTGACTCGTGACAGAGACACGTTCGTGTGTGTGTCCTTCAGTCGCCGGCTTCGGCGGCGCGCGGCGGCGCGGCGGGCGAGGCCGCGTGGTAGAGCGCGTAGATTTCTTTTTTCACTTCGGGCGGGAAGCAGACGCGGTCGAGTTGGTAGCGTTGCAGGCCGCGCACCGCGCCGCTCACTTCGCTGATCTCGCGCACCGAGGGGCGCGCGTATCCGTCTTCGACGTAGATGCGCGCTTTGGGTTCCGCGCCCTCGGCCGTGTAGTAGTTGTAATAGGGCACGTCGCCCGCGTGGTCTTCGATGAAGTAGAAGCGCGGTTCGAAACCGGCGCGCGCCACACACGAGCGCGCGGCGTTGAGAAACTGCGCGCGCTCGCCCGGCGGCATGTCGAGATCAATCGCTTTGAAGAGGCGGCGGCCGATGAAGCGGTGGCTGAGATCGTGCAGGATCGTGTCTTTCGCGCGCCGCCACTGCTTGAGGTGAAAGAGCACGTCGGAGTCGTCCATCTCAAGATGATCTTGAAGCGTGAGCGTTTCACGACGCAGGACTTTCTCGAAGGCCGTGCCGGGCGCGCACCACACCTCTTCGCCCGCCGCGACGAGTTCGAGCGCGCGCCTGAGGACGGAGCGCAAGACGGCTTCGGCCGAGCGCAGCGTGCGGTGGAAGTAGACCTGCCGGAACATGTAATAGCGCGCCTGTAGATATTCCTCGACGGCGTAGAGGCCGCGCGCCGCGACGTAGATGCGGTCGTTCTCTACGTCCACGGCGAGCGCGTTGATGATCCATTCGAGATCGTAAATGCCGTACTTCGCGCCCGTCATCAGGGAATCGCGCAAGAGGTAGTCCATGCGATCCACGTCCAACTGCGACGAGACGAGCTGGCCGAGGAAGGCGGGCTGGAATTTGCCTTCGATGATGTCGGCGACGCGCTGCGGGAGCGCGGGCGAGAAGTCGCGGAGCACCTGATTGATCTCGGTTTCCTCCGAGAGCACGGCGCGCACCGTCCACTCCTCGTGGTGGAAGCCGAGGACGTGCTCCATGACGTGCGAAAACGAGCCGTGCCCGATGTCGTGCAGGAGCGCGGCCGCGCGCGCCGCCGCGCGATCCTCTTCGTCGATTGAGTGGTTTTCGCCGAGACGATCAAGCACGCGCGTGATGAGGTGGAGCACGCCCAAGCTATGTGCGAAGCGCGAGTGTTCCGCGCCCTGATAGGTGTAGAGCGCGAGGCCGAGTTGCTTGATGCGGCGCAGGCGTTGAAACTCCGGCGCGTCGATGAGGCGCACGAGCAGTTGCCCTTCGCGCGTGTCGGTGCGCAGGCGGATGATGTTATGGACGGGGTCGCGGTAGATGCGTTCGCTCATTGGTGAGGAATGGTAAAGGGTAAACGGTAAATGGTAAATGGCCGGGCGAACTCTCCCCGGCGACGGCGGCGGGCAAAGAAAGTGGGCTGGAGCCGAAGCCCCAGCCCACAGGTGAAACGCGTCGTTCGGACGCGCGTGGTTAGAAGGTGTAGCGCAGGGCGAACTGCATGACGCGCCCGGCGCGCGGCTCGTTGAGCGGCGTTTGCGTGGCCGTGTACCTGCCGAAGTCGGACGGGGCGGTGAGCGGCTGGCCGGAGTCAGCATCGGGCAGGAACGGATCGACCGGCAGCCCGAAGCCCTGCAAGCTGTTGCTGGCGAAACGCTGCGTGTTGGTCAGGTTGAAGACCTCGGCGCGGAATTGCAGGTTGTGTCCCTCCCAGGGCAGCCCGAAATTCTTCGACAGACCCATGTCGAGCGAGACGTAGCCCTGACCGCGCAGGATGTTGCGGTCGCCGACCTCGCCCGCGCGCGGCTCACGGAAGCAGCGGAAGACCGAGTTCGGGTTGCTGAAGAGGTTGGGCGAACCCGTGCTCGTCGGCGACGACTGGGCGTCGCAGACGCGCACCATGTTCGATTGCACGTTCCAGTTCGTCGCCCAGCGGTCGGCCTGGAAGGGCTCGCCGGTGGGCGCGCCGGAGTTCCAGCGGAAGATGCCGGTCGTCTGCCAGCCGCCGACGATGGCGTTGACGAAGCGGTTCATGTCGTTGCCGATCCAGCGGCCGCGCCCCACGGGGATCGAGAGCACCCAGTTGGCGTTGATGACATGGCGCACGTCGAAGTCGGAGTTGGCGTAGTTCGAGTCGGGGTCGAGGGCGTTCACGATGAAGCCCGCGCCGTATGCGCCCGCGCTCTGGAGACCCGACGCGTTGTCGTGAGAGTGCGAGAGCGTGTAGTTGAAGTCGAAGGCCGCGTCGTTGCGGAAGCGGTGTCGCAGGGAGAACTGCCCGGAGTGGAAGTTCGAGCGCGCGACGGTCGAGAAGGCCGAGAGCGCGGCGTACTGCGGGTGGAAGAAGGTGTTGTTGAAGCGCGACACCGGCTGGTCGTCGAGAAACAACTGAAGGAAAGTGTAGTCGGTGATGTCCGCGCCGCCCACTTCGGGACGCGCCAGCAGGAAGTAGAGCGCCTGCGTGTTGTTCAGGCTCGGGTCGCCGACGAGAAACTCGTTGATGCCGGGGAAGAGGTTCTCAAAGAAAGGTATGGCCTGAACCTGATCGATGGGCGTGAACCTGTAGCGATGATCGATCAACTGGTTGATGGCCTGATACCACGTCAACCCCGATTGCGGGTCGCGGATATTGTTGAGGTGCATGATGTCGCGCGAGGCGAGCAGGTTGCGCGCCATGCGCCCGACGTAGGAGGTCTCGAACGACAGACCCTTGCCCAGCTCGCGGCCGTAGGAGACGTTGATGCTGTAGTTATGCGGCGTCGTGATCGTGTCGTCGAGCGACTGCTCGATGCGCTGCGACTCGTCGGAGGGCAGCGTCAACGGGAACTGGAGCCGCTGTGTGATCGTCCCCGGCGCGATGGGGAAGGCGCGGACGTTCGGGCCGAAGCCCGTGAACAGGGGCGCGAGCGAGTCGCTGACGTTGAAGGTGTTCGCGCCGATGGTCTGCGACGAAGTGAAGCCGAGCGACGAGTTGAGATCGAAGTTGGCGGCGATCTGGCTGCCGATGCGGTCATACGTCACGCGGAAGCCGCCACGAATGACGGAGCGGCCGTTGCGGCCGATCAAACGCCCGAAGAAATTGTCTCCGAAGTCGGGCGAGTAGGCGACGGCGACGGACGGGGCGAAGTTGTTCCAGTCCTGTCTGTAGTAGCCATCGCGGTCGTTCTCGGGGCCTGCGAGGTCAACCGTGATCGGCTCGTTCAAGGGCGTCCCGTTGAAGGCGGCCTGCTGGCGGCGTTCGAAGTAATCGCCGAGGCTCTGCGTGGGCTTGACCTGCACGCCGTTCTTCTCGTAGACGGGCGTGGAGGTAGACCAGCGCAGGCCGTAGCTGAGCGTCAGGTTCGGGCGCATGCGCCACGAGTCCTGAAAGTAGAGTTCATACTCTTCGGTGGCGAAGGAGCGGGTGGTGGGCGTGCCGGCTCCGGCCAATTCGCCCGACGGGTTGTAAGTGAGATTCGCGCTGTACTGCGAAAAGCGGCCGATGACCGCCGCGAGGGCGTCGCGCAGATCGGCGCGCACCGCGACGCTGGGGAAGAGCGAGGCGTTCGACCCATAGGAGTCTCTGGTCAGGACGCCGCCGGAGAAATCGTACCAGGAGGGGTTGATGACGGCCTCGTCAAACGCGCTGCCGAACGAGGTGCGGTTGTTGGTGATGAAGCGAACGTTGCCGCCCATCTGCAAAGTGTGATTGCCCTTGATCCACGAAAGGTCTTCGACGAAGTTGTGAACGGGCGTCGTGCGGAAAATCGTGTTGCGGAAACCCGTCGGGCGATAGATGAAGCGGAAGGTAGTGAAGTTCCCGTTGCCGCCGGGCAGGGTCGAGTCGCCGAAGTCGCTGAAGGCCGTGCGCGTCAGGCCGTAGGTGAGGCGGTTGACCAGATTGGGGCTGACCGTCCACGTGTGACCGGCGGCGATGCCGTAAGGGTGATTCCAGATGCGCAGCGGTTCGGTGTCGGGGAAGCACTGCACGCCGTCCGAGCAGTCTGTGGCGAAGTAGTTGTTCTTCGTCACGTTGTCGCTCTGGTAGTTGCCGCGCAGGAAGAGCGTCTGGCGGTCGGTGACGTTGAAGTCCATCCTCGTGATGAAGGTGTTGAGCGACGAAGGCGTGCGCGCGTTGAAGCGGAAGCCCGCCGTGTTGAGGCCGTCGCCGACGCTGAGGTCGTTGGCCGGGTAGCGGCGCGCGGCGTCTGCGAGCACGGCCAACGCGGCCGGGTTGAGGCCGGGCGACGCGCCGTAGATGCCCGTGTACGCGCCGTTGATCTCGGCCGGGGTCAGGCAGTTGACGCCCGCGGGCGTGCCCGCCGGGCAGTTGGGGTCGCTCGAACCGTTGGCCGTGCGGTAGCGGACGATGCCCTGTCCGAGCGTCGGCAGCGGCACCTCGCGCACGGCCGGAGTCTCGGAGGCTTCGCGGAAGCCCTCGTAGTTGAAGAAGAAGAAAGCCCGGTCGCGCTTGAGCGGGCCGCCGAGGGAGCCGCCGAAGACGTTACGCAGCAGTTGCGGGCGCGGGGCGCGCGGGTCGCCCGCTTTGGCCGAGCCGGTCTTCACGGCGAAATCGTCCGCGGTGTACCTTCCGGCGGCGTTGTTGAAGAAGTCGTTGGCGGTCGTCACGGTGTTGCGGTGAAACTCGTAGAGCGAGCCGTGAAACTCGTTCGTGCCGCTCTTGGTGACGAGCGAGACCTGCGCGCCGGACGAGCGACCCTGTTCGGCGTTCGGGTTGGTGGTGATGACGCGGAACTCTTGGAGGGAGTCGGGCGTCGAGCGCAGCACGGAGGCGAACGCTTCGTCGGTGACGACGTCGAGGCCACGCTGCTGCTCGTTGTTGTCAACGCCGTCGAGCGTGATGTTGGCCTGATCGGCGCGGCCGCCGTTGACGTAGCCGCCGCGCGTCACGCCGGGTTGGAGCGAGAGCAACCCGACGACGTTGCGTGCGTTCAGGGGCAGTTCCGAGATGCGCCGCGACTCGAAGGCATTGCCGAGCGTGGCGTCTGCCGTGTTGAGCGGGGCATCGGTTGACGCCGTGACGGTCACGGTCTCGGTGGCGAGACCCGCTTCCAGTGCCACGTCAACGTCCACCGGCGTGTCCACGAGCGCGCGCACGTCCGCGACGGAACTCTTTTTGAACCCGCCCGACTCCACGTCGACGCGGTAGGTGTCCGGGGGGATGGCGGTGAAGGTGTAGGTACCTTCCTCGCTGGTGGTTTGCGTGCGAGAGAAGTTCTTGCTTTCGTTGACGAGCGTGACGGTCGCGCCGGCCACGACGTTGCCCTGCGGGTCTCTCACCGTGCCGCGCACGGTAGACCGGCCGCTCTGTGCCATGACGCTGCCCGCCAGCAGGAGAGAGAACAGAACTCCGTACACCGTGAAAGCGGTACGGCTTGGGGTAAAGTTACGCATGTTAATCGAGCCTCCGAATTTTCAATCTGGTGGAGCGCGGCGCGGATGAGTTAAGGCCGCGCGCTCTTGTTTGCGGAAGGTTAATGATTTTCACCGATGATCTTTTGACTGTCATGCACGTTTAGGGCGTTCGCGTCGTGTAACAAATCCCCCGGGTACGTGTGGTGAAATTTCGACGACTTTACGTGTTGCTTGAAGAACTCTGTTAGGAGCAAGTCGTGACGCTTGGTAGATGTCGAATTAGCACGGCGGCACGGACGGCTCGCTTGCAGGAATACTCGGTCGAAATTACGCACGCAACGGGCGTTCCACTGGGGCGTGCGGTCGCGGCGTCGGGCTAATGCGGAAAGTTGTTAAGAAACTAAAGACCCTTCGCCGTGGCTTGAATCCAAAAAATAAAAGAAAATTCAGATTTTTGAATTAGTCCGCGCCGCGACTGAGACGGAAAAGCCGGAGCGAATCTAAGCGTCCGCTCCGGCCTCGTTCGCTCAATCGACGCAGTTCGCGACTCACTCGATCTTTTCCAACAGGTGTCCGAGCTTCTCCTTCTTCGTGCGCAGGTAGTGCATCGCGCTCTCCACGTGCGGCACTTCAATCGCCACGCGCTCGACCACCTGCAGGCCCGCCTCCTCCATCGCGCGCAGCTTCAGAGGATTGTTCGAGATGATGCGGACGTGACATAACCCCAGATCGAAAAGTATCTCGGCGCACTGCCGGTACTCGCGCAGGTCGACGGCGAGGCCGAGTTTCTCGTTGGCCTCGACCGTGTCGGCTCCTTCGTCCTGCAAGGCGTAGGCGCGAATCTTGTTGATGATGCCGATGCCGCGCCCCTCCTGCATCTGGTAGACGATGGCGCCGCGCCCCTCCGCTTCGATCATCTGCATCGCCAGATGCAGTTGCGCCCCGCAGTCGCACTTGAGCGAGCCGAACACGTCGCCCGTCAGACATTGTGAATGGATGCGGGCCAGCGTCGGCGTCTCGCGCTTGATGTCGCCTTTGAAGATGGCGACGAACTCCTCGCCCGATTCGCGCGCGCGGTAGCCCGCGATCTTGAACTGGCCGTACTCGGTCGGCAAATTCGCCACCGATACGCGTTCGACGGAGAGTGTGTTCGTCTCCCAATGGCAAGTCGTGCTGGTCTGGGCTGCTTCTTCCAAAATTTCCTGCTCCTCGAACCGACGGCAAAATGTTTGGCGCGGCCCGCCCGAAAATGAGGTCGCCAGCCGTGAGTCCTGTTGAACTATTAATCTGCCCCGAATTATAAGTTCCCGCAACGGGCGGCGACAAGGACGCGGGCGCGCCTCGTGCGGGGTTCTCAAGGACTGGAGGGCGAGTCCGATGTTGATCTTTTTCTTCTCATCCAGCATCCTTTCCCCGTCGCCCTTCTGAAGTTATGAAACGAGAAGAGTTGGAAATCACTCTCCCGGCCGATCCGCCCGCGTCGCACGAACGCCGTCCCGCGCTCGTCTTCATGCGCGGCGAGCAACTGGCCGCGCCCATCCCGCTCGAACGCGACGAAGTGATCCTCGGCCGCGCGCTCGAAGCCGACGTGCGTGTCAACGACGCCCGCGCCTCGCGCCTGCACGCGCGGATCCGCATCGAACACGACGCGGAGACGAATGCCGCGCGCTACCGCCTCACCGATCTCGGCTCGACCAACGGCACGCTCCTGAACGGCCAGCCCGTCTCGGACGCCTTCCTGCAACACGGCGACAAACTCAACATCGGCGAACACCTGATCCGCTTCGACCTGCTCGACGATTTCGACCGCGAGTTTCAACGCCAACTCTACCGCCTGATCGCGCACGACGAGTTGACCGGACTTTTGACGAGCAAGTCTTTCTTCTCCGAACTGCGCCGCGAGGCCGCGCGCGCCGAGAGCGAGGGACGCCCGTTCTGCGTGCTGATGATGGACTTGGATCATTTCAAGCGCGTGAACGACACCTGCGGCCACCTCGTCGGCAGCCAGACGCTCGAAGAGATCGGCGGTTTGATCACGCGCGCGCTGCGTGCGGGCGACGTGGCCGCGCGCTTCGGCGGCGAAGAGTTTGCCGCCTTCCTGCTGGACGCCGACTGCGCGCAAGCCCTCGTCGCCGCCGAGCGCGTCCGCAGCGCGATTGAGGAGCACGCCTTCTCGGCCACGCGCCACGGCGCGGCGGGTGAAGAGAATCGCACGCTCCGCATCACGATCAGCATCGGCGTCGCCGCCTACCCGGACGACGCGCGCGACCCCATCGAACTGATCGAATTGGCCGACACCGCGCTCTACCACGCCAAGCAGTCCGGCCGGAATCAGGTCAGCGCGTTCTGCTCCGCGCCCGCCGACGCCACCCCGCGCGAACTTCGCCCGTGCGCCGTGCCGCGAAGCGAGTGATAAAAGTTGTGGCTGCCGTCAAGCGCGTCTGTTATGATGTCCACATTCCGGCAATCTTACGAGTCCCCAAGCCCCCCAACTATAGTTTCAATCCGCGACGTATTTTGTCGCAGGCTGCGGTAGGAGCATGAGCGTGTCGAAACCAACCACACTTCTCGCGTGCGTCGTCAACTGTGCCGCCATCTTGATCTGCGCCGCGACGTGCGCGGCGCAGGGGGCGCAACCGTCCCCGCGTGGAAGTGTCGCGCCGCCCGCCGCCGCCGCGTCGCCCGCTCCTTCGCCCACGGCCACGACAAACGCGACGGGCGAACCCGATCTCTCGATCACGGCGAACGTCTACGCGCGCGAGTTGCTGTTTGAAGTCGTGCCGACCCCGAAAGTCGAGTTTCCGGGGCGGCCGCGCCGCGACACCGTGTGGGAGGCGGAGCGCACCAACCTCCCGCCGCAAGTGCAACCCGGCGTCACCTACCGCGACATCGGCATCCGTCTCAAGATCACGAGCGTCTTCGCGGACATCGAACGCATCGTCGCCGAAGCCCTCGGCGAAATCCCCGCGAGCGACGACGCCCCGCCGAAAACAAATTCAAACGAAAACGCACCACCGCCGGACGGCAACGCCCGCCCGACGACGGGCGAGGCGGCGCAACCTGTCGAAGCTCTCCCATCAACATCTTCAACGCAAACTTCGCACGCGCCGTCGCCGTCCTCGCGAACGAGGCGGGCGGGCGGGCGAAGCGGCGGCGCGCAGGCGCGGCGGGAGAGACCATAATGAGTCGAGTTATACGCCGGAGTTTTGCGGCTGCCTTCATCTCCTTCGCGCTCGCCGTCGCCGTCGCCGCGCAGCGGCAACAGCCGGACGCGGCGACCACCCGCGCGCCGCGCGTCGTTTCACCGCCGCCGACTACGCCCGCGACGAACACGCAGCCGGACGTGGATGAAAATTTTGAACTGAACATCGCCGAGCGGCGCATCACCGAGCGCGACTTCTTCGCCTCGACCTCGATAGAAGCGGGAGAGTCGAGCGCGCACGGGTTGTCTCTGCGCGTCGGCGTCGCCGTCGGCGCGAGCGAGATCGACGTGCTGTTGCGCAACGTGCAGGGGCGCGTGCGTTTTCGCGGCTCGCTCGAAGCGTTGCAGCGCGTCCTCGACGCGCGCCGCCCCGCAACGACGGCGCGACCCGATGTGCCCTGAACTTTTTTACTCTCCCGAACACTGTAGTGAGATGGACGGAGTCTTATCCCGACCTTTCGCCTGAAAGCCGACGTTCGTATTCATCAAACTTTTTCTAGGAGAACAGCCCATGAACAAGCTCTCGTCTCTCGGAGCCGCGATCATCATCGCCTGCGTCGCCTGCGTCGCTCACGCACAGACCCCGGCCGCCGACACCACGACGACATCGCGCGGCACGGACAATGCCTCGATCTTCGCGCGCACGACTGCGCAGCAACCGCAGCCGCGCGCGACGCCTGCGCCCGTCCCGACCGTGCGCCCGCTCTCGCAGGAAGACCAGCAACGGCAGCAGGCCGCGAGCGAGCGTCGCCGCCAATCGGCCGCCACGGGCGACCCGGACGTTTTGCTCGACGTGCCCAACCTCTCGGTCGAAGAGATCACGCTGGAAGTGGAAAATTTGCGCGCGCGCGTCTCGCTCGATGCGCGCCTCGCCAACCTCTTGCAGTTGACCGCCGGGGCGGACGCCGGGATCGATAAAGTGAAACTCACGATCAAGGGCGTGCGCGCCGAATTGCTCTTGAAGGTGCGGCTCGACAACGTGGCCGCCATCATCGACCGCACGCTCACGACCATTGATCGCAACCCGCAAATTCTCGAACGCCTCTTGCAGAGTGTTGACACGACGGTCGGCACGGTGGGCGGCGTCGCCAACACCGCGCTGCAACCGGGCGGGGTCGTCGACCGCACGGTCGGCACGGTCGGGCAGACTTTGAACAACGTGACACGGCCGGGCGGCCTGCTCAGTTCGACCGTCAACACGCTCGGCCAGACGTTGCAGCGCACGGTTGATCGTTCGGGAAACATCCTCGAACGCACGCTCGACGCGGCCGGCACGGTCGTCAACCAGCGCACAGTCGGGAACGTCCTGAGCCTCTCGACGGTCAGGGAGACGACCGGCGCGGGCGGGCAAATCCTGCGTCAGGTGCGTGACACTTCCGGCGCGGTCATCGAACTCACGCTCGACGCCGCCGGGAAAGTCGTCAACTCGCGCGTCATCAGTCAGGCGACGGGGACGAACCCGCAGTAATAGCCGGTAAATCGTAGAATCGTGGGGGCGGGACTGGTTCGCGCCCGTTGTCTTCAAGGAAAGCAACGGGCGCGGGCCAGTCCCGCCCTTATGATTCTGATAGTTTTGCAACCCGGCGGCGGCGGGCGCGTGTAAGTTGGGCGGCGCGGTGGCTGCGGCGCGACGTTGCGCGACGCGCGCGCCCCGCGTTATGCTTTCCGTAAATAATTTCGAGTGAAGACAACCCGGCACGTCGCTTGATGATTTCGCTTGTGTGAGAGACGTTAAAAGTAGTGATCGAAAATCTCAACCTCGCTTCAAACCCCTTTCGCAATCGCACGCTGCCGTGGACGGTGGCGGCCATCGTCGCCTGCGTCTCGGTGGCGTCGTTAATCTTTACCGTCAGCCAGTTCAGGCAGACGCGCGACCGCGCGAATGTGGTCGAACGGGACGTGCGCGGCTTGCGCACCGAGGAGGCTTCTCTACGCGCGAAGGCCACGGCCGTCACGCAGGCGCTCACGCCGGATCAACTGCGCACGCTCGAAGCCGCCCACAGCATCATTGACCGCCGCAACTTCTCCTGGTCGCGCCTGTTCGCAGACCTCGAAGCGGCTCTGCCGCAGGGCGTGCGCGTGTCGCGCATCGCCGTGCGCGACGTGGCGCACAGCGGCGGCGCGGAGTTGGAACTGGCGGTCGTCGCGCGCAACACCACGGACATCACCGGCATGCTCGGCACGATGGCGCAAGGCCGCATCTTCTCCGCCGACCTGCTCACGGAAAACAAGAGCGACAAGGGCATCGAATCAACCCTGCGCGTGCGCTACACGCCGGGCGCGCGTCCGGCCACGCCGGGGAGGAACGCCGTCGAGAGCGCGTCGCGCGGCGACGACGGCGGCGCAACTTCCGGCACGCCCGGAAATTCTGGACAAGGGGGGGCGCAATGAAAGACCAACGCCCGGACGCCGTCGAGACGCACGAGAGCAAACGCCGCGGCGTCTTGCCGGCGCAACTTCGCGCGCGCTTCGCGCCGTCGCGCGGGGGCGGCGCGCGACCCGCCGGAACAATTCGCATCCCGGAGATCATCGCCCTCACGGCCGCCGCGCTGTTCCTGCTTCTCGCAGCGGGCGCGTACTTCTCTCTGCTCGTGCCCGAACGCTCGCGCCTTATGGCCTTAGAGCAGGAGCGCGGGCAGTTGCAGGCGAAGCTGCGCGCATCGAGCGAGGGCGTCGAGCGCAACGAGAGCACGAAGACGAGCGTGGACAAGATCGTCACGAGCCTCGGCGAGTTTGAGACGGCCGTGCTTCCCTCGCGCGACCCGCAAACCACGACGGCCGTGATCGGCGAGTTGAACGAGAAGACGCGGCGGCACAACCTTGCGCGCGCGCAGTTCTCCTTCAGCCACATCGACGAGGCCGCGCCCGGCCAGACGGCCGCGCAAGCCTCGGCCGCGCGCACGATGAACGCCTCGAAACGCGAAAGCGTCTTCCCGGCCATCGACATCAGCCTGACCATCGAAGGGCCTTACGGCAACCTCCGCCGCTTCATCCGCGACATCGAGCAGAGCCGCCGCTTCATCGTCATCAACGGCATCCAACTCGAAGGCGTCTCCGACACGGGCAACAGCGCGCGCGCCGCGCTCGTCAGCCTCCGCCTCGACATGTCGGCGCACTTCCGTCGCAGCAGCGCGACGTTCGCGGGCGGCGCAACCGCCGCGCCTGCCTCGACATCACAATGATGGTCGAAGCTGAAAATTTTTATGGCACTCCTTGAAGGCAAAACTCCTGCGGAACGCAACAAGTTGATCGCGGCCATCGCGTTCGGCGCGCTCGCGCTCATTCTGGTCGGCCGCATGTTCTTAGGCGGCGACACCCCGCCGCCCCGCCGCCCGTCGAACAGCAACAACAGAAATACGAACGGCGGCGTCGCGACGGCGAACGGCGGCGTCAACGTCAATTCGCAGGTCGAAGACCCGACACTGCAAATTCCGCGCGAAGTCGTCTACACGCCCGTCAGCTATAGCGTGCCCGACGCCGGGCGCAACATCTTCGCTTTCTACGTCGCGCCGACGCCGCAACCGAAGGCGTCCGTCATAGTCGAAGTGCCGACGCCGACGCCCATTCCACCGCCGCCCATGACGCTCAGCGGCCTCTCGCCTTCGAGCGTCACGGCGCGCACGGGCGACTTCACGCTGCAACTCAACGGCGACAAGTTTACGCCGCATTCGCGGGTGTATGTTGACGGGCAGGAACTCCCGACCACCTTCGCGAGCGCGCAGCAACTTTCAACCACCGTGCCCGGCGCGCTCATCAATGCGCCCGGCGCGCGCCAGATCGTCGTCCGCACGCCCGATAATTCGCTCTACTCCAACGAGGCCGCGCTCAGCGTCTCAGCCCCGCCGACGCCGCAGTTCACCTACGTCGGCATCCTCGGCGGCTCGCGCTACAACGACAAGGCGATCCTCAAGAACCAGAGCAACGAACTCGTCACCGTGCAGCGCGGCGACCTCGTCGCCGGCCGCTTCAAAGTAACGAACATCTCCACGCGCGCCGTCGAATTCACCGACGCGCAGTTGAAGATCAAACACACGCTCCCCTTCGTCGAAAACCGCGCCGCGGGCGCGAATAATCCGGGCAGCAGCAACCCTTCGCCCCGCTTCCAACCTCCTAAACCGCCCGACGACGACGGCGGCGACGACGATGAACCTCAAGACTAACGGCGTCCAACACGACTCTCCATCTGCGTCGCGGTCGCGGCGGCGGCGCGGCGGCGCAGTCGCGCCGCGCGGGGGCGAACGCGGCTACACGCTCGTCGCGCTGCTCGCCCTGATGTCGATCCTCGCGCTCTCGCTCACCGCCGCCGCGCCGCGACTGCGCCAGCAAGCGGTGCGCAACCTCGAACGCGAAGCCATCGCGCGCGGCGAGGAAGTCGCCGAAGCCATCGCGCTCTATCGACACGCGAAAGGGACTCCGCCAAAGAGCATGGACGAGTTGCTCGAAGGCGTCGAGCCGTTCCCCGGCGCGTTCAAGAAGATTCAGATTCTGCGCAAGGCCGCCGCGCGCGATCCGCTCAACGACGACGGCGAGTGGAAACTGATCCGCCCCGACGACCGCGCCTTTCTCGATTTCAAACAAAGCGTGTTGAAGTACAACGGCGGCATCCCGCCCGTCACCAGCGCACGCTATAAAGCCTTTGAGCCGCTGGGCGCGATCTCCGGCGGCGCGATCATCGGACTCGACAATGACAAGGACGACAAGCGAGACGCAGCGGATGCGCGCTGCGATCTGGACACCTCGGCGAACGAGACCGCCACGCCCTTCATCGGCGTCGCCAGCCGCAGCCGTTGTCCCTCGGTGATCACTTACTACGGCATCGAACGACACGACCGCTGGGTCTTCACTCCGGTCTACCGCTAATCGCATTTTCAACTCCGCGGAGAGCGCGTCGCTGATCAGCGACGCGCTCTCCGCGCGTCTGCCACATGTCTTCATCATCACGCGCACCACCATCGCGCGCGAAAATAAAGTAGCGATTAAGAATTAAGTTATTGACAACTGATCGCTTTATGTTTATAAGTCCAACATGTTGTGCGCTGTTTAGTCTAGGCCACAAGATGAAAATTGACACAGCATCTTGTGGTCACAAACAACCAAGAGAAAAAGGAGCAACGAAGACTTATGGCAACTAAGAAAGCTGGTGGTTCCAAAGGCGGTTCGAAGAAGAGCGCGTCGAAGGGCGGTTCCAAGGGCGGTTCAAAGGGCGGTTCGAAGGGCGCGTCGAAGGGCGGTTCCAAGGGCGGCTCGAAGAAGGGCGGCTCGAAGAGCGGTTCGAAGAAGCGGTAGTAGTCAGTTCAAGCCGATTAACTCAACAACTTTCCGAAGCGCACACAATACATTCGGTCTCAAACCGAGACCATTCAAGGGACGGCGAACGCTGCTACAGCACGCCGTCCTAATTCTTTTGTCATGAGTCGTCCGTCCGTGAACCCGCGTTTTGTTGTTCGTCACCGGGTCGTATCGCCGGACGTGAAATTGAACAGTTGATCGCGGACGACGAACCACGGACACCACGCTATGATTCACGTCGCGCTGGTCGAACCGGAGATACCGCCGAACACCGGCAACGTCGCGCGTCTGTGCGCGGCGACGCGGACGCCCTTGCACATCGTCGGCGTCGCCGGGTTTCGTCTGGACGACCGCGCGGTGCGGCGCGCGGGGTTGGACTACTGGCCTGAAGTGCAACTCTCAAGGCACCGAGACCTCGACGCGCTACGCGCCGCGCTGCCCCGGGCGCGCTTCGTCTACCTCACGACGAAAGCCCGCAGAGCCTACACCGATTGGCGTTACGCGGACGGCGATTGTTTGATTTTTGGCCGGGAAACACGCGGTTTGCCGGAAGAATTGCTCCGCGCCAACGCCTCGAACTGCGTCACGATCCCGATGCTGAATCCTAACGTCCGCAGCCTCAATCTCGCCACCTCCGTCGCCATCGTCCTCTATGAAGCGTTGCGCCAGACGGGCGCGTTCGAATCGTAAGGACGGCCCGTCCGCGCTCGCCTCGCCGACTGTTTAATCAGTCACGCGGTCGCAGACGCCCGGCCGTGCGCGCCGGTGCGCGAGGATAATCGGGCGGCGCGTGTTATGATATGCGGTTTGATGTGGCGCTCCGAAATGCGCCGTTTTGATCTATAGGGGAGTTATGACAGAAGAAAGAAAAGATATACGCAACATCGCCATCATCGCGCACGTCGATCATGGCAAGACGACGCTCGTCGATGCGATGCTCAAGCAGGCCGGGACGTACCGCGAGAACGAACACATCATTGACCGCGTGATGGACTCGATGGACTTGGAACGCGAGCGCGGCATCACGATCATGGCGAAGAACACGGCCGTGCGCTACGGCGACGTGAAGATCAACATCCTCGACACGCCGGGGCACGCCGACTTCGGCGGCGAGGTCGAACGCGTGTTGAAGATGGTGGACGGGGTGATGCTGCTCGTGGACGCGGCGGAAGGTTGTCTGCCGCAGACGCGCTTCGTCTTGCGCAAGGCTTTGGAGTTGCGCCTGCCGGTCATCGCCGTCGTCAATAAGATCGACCGGCACGACGCGCGCCCGGCGGAAGTGGTGGACGAAATTTACGAACTGTTCCTCGACCTCGACGCGACGGACGAGCAGATCGAGTTTCCGATCCTCTACGCCGTGTCGCGCGACGGCGTGGCGAAAAAACAGTTGACCGACGAGTCGGGCGACCTGAGACCTCTCTTCGATCAAATCATCGAGACGATCCCCGCGCCGCGCGCCCTGCGCAGCGACTCGCTGCAACTGCTCGTCGCGAATCTGGATTACAACGAGTATGTCGGGCGGCTCGCCATCGGGCGCATTTTCTCCGGCGAGATCGCGCAGGGCGAAACGGTGGCGGTCATCAAGCGCGACGGCGCGGTGCAGAAGACGCGCGTCTCGCAGCTTTACGCCTTCGAGGGGCTGAAGCGCGAGCCCGTCGCGCGCGCGGGCGTCGGCGACATCGTCGCGCTCGCCGGGATGGAAGGCATCGAGATCGGCGAGACCATTTCGAGCGCGGACAACCCGCAGAGGCTGCCGGTGATCGCCGTCGACGAGCCGACGATCTCGATGATCTTCAGCGTCAACAACTCGCCGTTCGCGGGGCGCGAAGGGAAGTACGTCACGTCCAGACAACTGCGCGAGCGGCTCGACCGGGAGCTCTTGAGCAACGTCGCGATCCGCGTGGAGGAGACCGAGACGCCGGATCAATTCAAAGTTTCAGGGCGCGGCGAGTTGCAACTCGCCATCCTGATCGAGATGATGCGCCGCGAGAGCTACGAGCTACAGGTGTCGAAGCCGCAGGTTATCACGCACCAGCGCGACGGGAAAACTCTCGAACCGATTGAACTCGTCGTGGTCGATTGCCCGGACGAATTCATCGGCGTCGTGACGGAGGCGATGGGGCGGCGAAAAGGGCAGATGACGAAGATGGTCAATCACGGCACGGGGCGCGTGCGTCTGGAATTCGAGACGCCTTCGCGCGGCCTCATCGGTTTTCGCGGCGAGTTTCTGACGGAGACGAAGGGCACGGGCTTGCTGAATACGCTGTTTTTGCGCTGGGGCGACTGGCAGGGCACGATGCGCGGCCGCGCGACCGGCTCACTCGTCTCCGACCGCACGGGCGAGACGACGACATACGCGCTCTTCAACTTGCAGGAGCGCGGGACGATGTTCGTGCGCCCCGGCGTGAAGGTTTACGAGGGCATGATCATCGGTGAGAACGCGCGCGCCGTCGATCTCGACGTGAACGTCATCAAGGAGAAGAAACTGACGAACATGCGCGCCGCGAGCGCGGACGAAGCGATGCGCCTCGTGCCCGTCAAAGACCTCTCACTCGAACAGGCTCTGGAATTCATCGCCGACGACGAACTCGTCGAGGTGACGCCCCAGACGATCCGCCTGCGCAAGCGCGTGCTGCCCGCGAACCTGCGGCCGAAGAAGAAAGAGTCGGAGGCGAAGCAGGCGTAAACGCCGGGAGCCGGAAACTGAGAGGCCGCGACATGCTAATTGTCGCGGCCTCTCGTCGTCAGCAGCCCGTGCGAACTATTTGCTGTGAGCCGGAGCGGCGAGGGCGCGGAACGGCCGTATGCGCTTGACGAAGCCGTCGGCGATTTGCCTCTCGACCGTGCCGCCGAGCGAGCCGATCTTCCCGCTGAGCAAAACCCTGTTCGTGCGCGGGTCGAGCACGCTGTAGACGAACCTGTTGGTAAAGAGTTTCCGGTCAACCTCGATAATTAAGTCCGCGTCCGTCTCGTCGCGCGAGATCACCAAGCCCCAGTATTGAACTTCGTCGCGATTGAGCAACTCCTGTTCGAGGGCGGCGGGTTTGAAGTAAACGGACTTGGTGCGAATGAAGATGGTTTGCGCGGTACGCAGCGTCTCGGCGGGCGTTGTCCTGACGGCGTCGCTCTGAGGATTTTGTCCCGCGCTTGTTGCGTGGAAGCCCGCGAGCGTGCAGAAGAAAAAGAAACTCGCGACGACGAGTGTGCATAGACGACGGAGGCGAGGCGGCATAAATTTGTTTGCTCCCGGTTGGCAGGTGAAAGTTAGCTGTCACCCGCACAGGGTAACGCGCGCGGGCGCGTCCGCTTGTCGCCGCTATGACACTTAGCGAATTGTCACACGATATTCATTCGGTGTGTGGGCGCTGCTCGCGGGGCGTCACAGGCAATCTCACCCGCGCCCGGGTTCGTCGTCCGCGGTCTCTGCGGCGTTCCCGTCGTCCGTCTCGTCTTCGTCCTCGTCTGTTGCCGGATCGTAAATCTCGTAGCCCGTCGCGTCGTCGTCGTAATACTTTTGCGGCGCGCGTTCGCGCGTCGGGGGCGCGTCGGGTTCGCCGGGTTGTGTTGTATCATCTCGCCGTTCGCTCATTTTGTCTCCGTTTAGAGCATAAAACCCTTTAGAGCATAAAATTATGTGTCGCTTTTTAGCGTATGTGGGCGCGCCCCTGCTGCTGGCGGATTTATTATACCGCCCCGTCAACTCGCTGATCATGCAGAGCTACAAGGCGCGCGAGCGCGCCGAGCCTTTGAACGGCGACGGCTTCGGCGTCGGCTGGTACGTGCCCGACATCGACCCGACGCCGTGCGTGCAGCGCACGGTGATGCCCGCATGGTCGAACCGCAACTTGCAGCACCTCGCCGTGAAGGTGCGCGCGTCTTGCCTGTTCGCGCACGTGCGCGCGGCATCGCCGGGGATGGCCGTGATGGAGTCGAACGTCCACCCGTTCGCTTACGACCGTTTCATGTGGATGCACAACGGCGGGGTCGCCGGGTTTGAACGCATCAGGCGACGTTTACGCGAGAGTTTGAAGGACGAGTTTTACAACATGGTGATGGGCACGACCGACTCGGAGCACGCCTTCGCGCTTTTTCTCAATAGCTTGCGCGTGCCCTTCGGCGAGGCGCGCGGCGAGGACATGCGCGCCGCCGTCGTCGAGTCAATCGCGCTCCTGAACGAGTGGACGCGCGCCGAGGGCGTGGTCGAGCCTTCGCATTATAATTTCGCCGTGACGGACGGCGAATCAATCGTCATCTCGCGCTACTGCTCGGCCGAAGGCATGGCCGGGAACTCGCTGCACATCTCGCGGGGCAAGCGTTTCGAGTGCCTGCCCGGCGGCCTGTGCGACATGCACACGGTTAAGGCGCAGGAGCAGGCCGCGGCGGTCATCGTCTCCAGCGAGCGGCTGACGGACGACCGGGACGACTGGCTCGACGTGCCGGACAATCACACCGTCACGGTGACGCCGGATTTGAACGTGCGGGTCGAGGCAATCAATCTTTAAGCACAAGAAAACGGGATATGAAAAACAGCATTAACCTCCACGCGCTGGCCGCGCTCTCGGTCGCCTTCCTTCTCCTCCAACAAACGCTCATCGCGCAACCGACGCCGACGGCTTCGTCGAAGAAGTTCGAGTTGACGGTTGACAGCATCATGCGCGGGGCCGCGCTCGTGGGCTATGAACCGGGGAGCGTGCGCTGGTCGCAGGACGGCGCGCGCGTCTATTTCCGTTGGAAGCAGGCGACGGAAGCGCGCCTTAAAGAGATGGACACTTACGTCGTCAACCGCGACGGCACGGGCTTGCGCAAACTCTCGGAGGAGGAAGCGAAGAACGCGCCGCCCGCGTCGGGCGAGTTGTCGAAGGATAAGAGGTGGACGGTCTTCGCCGAAGAGGGCGACGTTTATCTCTACGAGCACGCGCGCGCCGCGCGCAGGCCGCTCACGCGCACGACCGAGGCGGAGACGAACCCGCACTTCACGCGCGACGGGCGGCGCGTCTACTTCACGCGCCAGAACAATCTCTACGTGCTTTCGCTCGACGGCGGCGGCCTGCTCGAACAGTTGACCGACATACGCGTCGGCGGCGGCAGTGGCGGCGGCGGCGGGCAGCCGGAGCGCGGGACGGAGAGTCAGGAAGTTTTGAAGAAGGAGGAGCGCGCGTTGCTCGAAGCCGTGCGCGAGCGCGCCGAGCGGCGCGAGGAGCAGGAGGCGAAACGCAAGGCGCGCGAGCGGCGGAAGCCCTTCAACATCCCGACGGGGCAGACCGTCTCGAATCTCACGCTCTCGCCCGACGGCCGCTTCGTCGTCGCCGTCATCACGGAGCCCGCGCCGGCGGCCAAGCAGACGATTGTGCCGAACTACGTTACGGAGTCGGCCTACACGCAGGACATTCCGGGGCGCACGAAGGTGGGCGACGCGCAGGGTCGCACGCGCATGGCCGTCATCTCGGTCGAGACGGGCGACGCGCGGAATGTGGAGCACGGGCAGCGCGCGGAAGCCGCGCCCATCGTGCGCACGCGCACCGAACAGAACGCCACCGAGCAGGCCGGGCGCGAGCGCGGCGCGGACACGCAGCAACAAACTCAGCAGGGACAGGCACAGCAGGCGCAGACACAGCAACAAACTCAAGGGCAGCAGCAACAGCAGCAGCAGGGTCAACAGCCGCCGCGCACGCAGACCGAAACGACCGCGCAGACGGGCGCGCAGGCGCGCGAACGCGACGTGCAGCTTTTCCAGTTGCAATGGTCGGAGGACGGGAGCAGGGCGGCGATGCTCGCGCGCTCGGCCGACAACAAAGATCGTTGGGTGCTGCTGCTCGACCCGGCGACGGGCAAAACGAAAACGCTCGCCGCGCTGCACGACGACGCGTGGGCGAACGGTCCCGGCGCGTTCACGCTCGGCTGGCTCCCGGACAACCGCCGCGTCTATTTCGAGTCGGAGCAGGACGGCTTCGCGCACCTCTACACAGTTTCGATAGACGGCGGCAGCAGGCCGGTGCAGTTGACGCGCGGCGCGTTTGAAGTCTCGGACGTGCGGCTCTCCGAAGACAAGTCGAAGTTCTATTTCACCTCAAGCGAAGTGAGTTTTGCCGAGCGACACCTTTACTCGATGCCGGTCGCGGGCGGCGCGCGCCCGACGCGTCTCACCGCGCTTCCCGGCAACAACGCGGCCGACATCTCGCCCGACGAACGGATGCTCGCCATCGTCCGTTCTTACAGCAACAAGCCGCCGGAACTTTACCTCGCCGCGAGCGCGCCCATGTCGGACGCGAGACAGGTGACGACCTCGCCCATCCCCGAATTTTTCACGCACAACTGGATCGAGCCGCCCATCGTCGCAGTTCGTGCGCGCGACGGGGCGACCGTGCAGGCGCGTCTCTACAAACCCGCGCGGCCGAACGGCGCGGCCGTCCTGTTCGTTCACGGCGCGGGCTACTTGCAAAACGTGCATAGGTGGTGGAGCAACTATTATCGCGAGTACATGTTTCATCACTTGCTGATGGAGCGCGGTTACACCGTGCTCGACATAGACTATCGCGGCTCGGCCGGTTACGGGCGCGACTGGCGCACCGGCATCTATCGCCACATGGGCGGCAAAGATTTGACCGACCACGTAGACGCCGCGCGCTACCTCTCCGCCGAGCACAACATCGACCCGAAGCGCATCGGCATCTACGGCGGCTCTTACGGCGGCTTCATCACGCTGATGGCGATGTTCACCACGCCGGACGTGTTCGCGGCGGGCGCGGCCTTGCGCCCCGTCACCGATTGGGCGCACTACAACCACCCCTACACCTCGAACATTCTCAACCTGCCGCAGACCGACCTCGAAGCTTACAAGCGCAGTTCGCCGATCTACTTCGCGGAAGGCTTGCGCGGCGCGCTGCTCATCTGCCACGGCATGGTTGACGTCAACGTCCACTTTCAAGACTCCGTGCGCCTCGCGCAGCGTCTCATCGAACTGAGAAAAGAGAACTGGGAACTCGCCGCCTACCCCGTCGAAGACCACGCCTTCGAGCGCGACACGAGTTGGGCGGACGAGTACAAACGGATACTCAAACTGTTCACGGAAAACCTGCACCCCGACGCCGCGGGCGCATCACCCGTCGGACAGGGTGTCGATACGCGTAGACGTTAACGTTGAGAAGGCTACCGGAGGGGAACGAGGAACCTGCCGCGCGGTCAGGCGAGCGGCATCGTCCGCGCACTCAGACTGGTCGAACTCTCTATTGAATGACGAAGGTTGGTAGGAGGCCACGATGTCATCGAATGACACTAAAATTTGGGATATTGCGAGGGAAGAATATTCCAGTGCTCTAGGGTTGTTTCGACACTTCAGCAGTTTACGCCGACAAGACATGGCGTTCGTGACGACGGTTCAAGCTGCTATCCTGACGATTATCGGTTCCAAGTTGTTGAGCCTTGATTTCTCCAGCTTCCTGCTTTCGACCATAGCATTTTTCGTTCTCCTCCTCGGCCTGAATAGCGAGCGGCGGCTCGCCGCGCACATGCAGGGGGAAATGAGTCGGGCAAAACAGATCGAAGAAGCGTATGGCATGACGCTTTTATCTACCGCTTATAAAGAAGTTGAAAGCAGGAAAATGTTAATGGAAAATAAAGTAGTGTTTCCGCTTTACTACTTCATATTCATTATCGCGTGGATCATCATATGGACGCTGAACTCGCTTACCAAATTAAAGATTGTCGCCTGACGACGGCCTGCGCCCGGCCGCGCATCGGCATGAATGTCATGGTTAACTTGTGTAGTCTCGGCGTTGTGCTCGCCGCCGGTGAAGCCGTGCGTGCGGCGGCCGCTTCGTAGAGATGAAACACGGACGAAGTATGAAGCTGGCAATTTTTGATATCGACGGCACGCTGACGAATACGAACAGAGTCGATGATGAATGCTTCGTCAAGGCTCTGGCCGAAGCTTACGCCATTGCTGAAATAGACACCGATTGGGCTGCGTACCCGCACACTACCGACTCGGGAATTATCCGACATATCTTCCGAGAGAAATTTGGCCGTAATCCTGAAGAGACGGAGTTAGCTAAATTCAAATCCTGCTTCGTAAACATGCTGGCCGAGCAGTATCAAACTAATCCATCGGGCTTCGCTGAAATCGCCGGCGCTTCCGTCGCACTGGATAGACTCAAGCGAGAGCCTGAATGGGCTGTGGCTATTGCGACGGGCGGTTGGCGCGACTCCGGCTTGTTGAAGCTGAGAGCAGCGAAGATTGATGTTGAAGCGATACCGGCCGCCTATGCTGAAGACGGGTTATCGAGAGAGGAAATCTTAAAGGCAGCCGTGTCGCGCTCTTTAGAGCGGCATCGTCTGAGGGGCTTCGAGAAGATCGTCAGCATCGGCGACGGCCTCTGGGATGTCGGCGCTGCGCGTCATCTTGAATATACTTTTCTAGGTGTCGGCAGTGGAGAATCGGGAGCGAAATTGCGCCGGGCGGGGGCGAAACATGCGGTTGAAGATTTTGTTGATTACCGTCAGTTGATCAGATTCTTGAATGAAGCAGAGATTCCTACACCGCAGAATGTTTCAGATAAACACGCCGCCCCGTAACCGCCCGCAGCCGACCCGGCGATAGCGTGCCTCTCATCACCGCGGAAAACCCGCTTCGCTTTACGGCCGGATGGTGTGGAGCGCAGCGTCAGGGGAGCAGGCGGCCGAGGAGGTCTATGAGCCAGTCGAAGTCTACGGGTTTGGTGAGGTAGGCGTCGCAGCCGGCGGCGAGAGCCTGAGCGCGGTATTCGGTTTCGTGGTGCGCGGTGAGGGCGACGATGAGCACGTCGCGCATGGTGTTGTCGCCACGGATGCGGCGCGTGGCCTCGATGCCGTCAATCTGCGGGAGGCCGATGTCCATGAGGATGATGTCGGGGCGGTCGCGCATGGCGAGCTCGACGCCCTGCTCGCCGTCCGTGGCTTCGAAGACGCGGAAGCCGCGTTTCTCCAGTTCGATGCGCATGAGAAAGCGCGTGTCGTCGAAGTCTTCAACGACCAGCACCTTGAGCGGCGCGGCCACTTCGTTACTGTTTGAATCGGTGCGTGAAGTTTCCAGACCCACTTGCTCCTCCGTTGCCGAACTGGCCGGCGTCGGGTTCAACCGGCGGCGCGCCAGACAGCGCGACGGATGAAATTGCGCGATTAGTTTTCAACATTTCAACCTCTCCGGTCAACAGGCAAACGACGCGGGGCGCAAAAACCTGTGCCCCGCCGTCTGCGTCTACAGCAATTCCCGAGCGCGGGCGACGGGCATTCCGGTCGAGCGCGCGAGACGGTTAAGAGGAAGCGAGCAACGCCGAACCGAAGCCGAAGTACGAAAGTTTTCGTTGACATTACGAAATGCTTCGTAGTAAGGTGTCGCCCGTCAGATTCGAGGGTGGCGAAAAGGAGCCTGAAAGATGCCCAAACGAGGTGTGCCGCGGCCGACCGACGCGGAGTTGGAAATCCTGAACGTGCTGTGGCAACGCGGGGCGTGTACGGTGCGCGACGTGCATCGGGCGATCAGCCGGACGAAGCCCGCGACCGGCTACACGACCGTCTTGAAGTTGATGCAGATCATGTCGGAGAAGGAGTTGGTGCGGCGCGACGAGAGCCAGCGCGCGCACGTCTACGAGGCGCGTCTCGCGCGCGAGCAGACGCAACGCCAACTCATCGGCGACCTCCTGGAGCGCGCCTTCGACGGCTCGGCGACGAAACTCGTGATGCAGGCTCTTTCCGCGAAGAAGACCTCGGCGGAAGAGTTGTCAACCATCCGCGAAATGTTGGACGAGTTCGAGCGAGGTGAGTCATGAGAAACGCGCACGCGCTTTTGGCGCATCCCGTTCTGCAAACGCTCGGCTGGACGCTGCTTCATTTCATCTGGCAGGGCGCGCTCGTCGCGGTTTTCTACGCGGGCGTCGCGTTGTCGCTCAGGCGCGCGACGGCGAACTTTCGCTACACGGTCGCCTGCGCCTGCATGCTCCTGATGCTCGCGCTGCCCGTCGCCACATTCTTCCATCTCAACTCGAACGCGACCGCCACGGCCTTCGACCGGCGCACCCCGGAAGATGCGCCCGCCGAATCGTCCGGCGCGCCGGGCGCGGCGTCCACGTCGGCGGGCGCGCCCGTGCGACTCTACGCGAACTTGTTGATCGTGCCCGACGACGGGGGGGCGTCCGCGCCTTTGCAGCGTTGGGCGGAAGACCGTTTTACGTCCGCGTTGCCGTGGCTGGTTCTGGTCTGGTTTGCGGGCGCGCTCGCCTTAACGCTGCGACTCGCCGGGGGCTGGGTGTTGACCGAGCGTCTCAGGCGTGAACCGTCCGGCGCGCTCGCGCGCGAATGGCGGGAGACGTTGGCACGCCTCGCGCGGCAGTTGCGGGTTTCGAGACCCGTTCGTCTGTGCGAGTCGGCGTTCGTCGAAGTGCCGACCGTGATCGGGTGGTTGCGCCCCGTCATCCTCGTGCCCGCGTCGGCGCTCGTGGGTTTGAGCGCGCCGCAACTCGAAGCGCTCCTCGCGCACGAACTGGCGCACGTCCGCCGCCATGATTACCTCGTCAACCTCTTGCAGAGCGTGACCGAGATCGTGCTCTTTTATCACCCGGCGGTGTGGTGGCTCTCCGGGCGCGTGCGCGTCGAGCGCGAGCACGCCTGCGACGACCTCGCCGTGCGCGCCACGGGCGACGTGCTCGTCTACGCGCGCGCCCTCACCGCGCTCGAAACTTTACGCGGCCAAAAGGCCAACACCCGCACGCTGGCCGTCGCCGCCGACGGAGGCGTTCTGATGCAACGCATTCAACGTCTGATCAAAGCGCAGCCCGCGCAGGCGGGGCGTTCGCCGTTGCTCGCGTGCGCGGCGGTCGTGCTCGTCGTGCTGGCGGGCGTCATCGCGGGCGCGCAAACTTTTTCTCTCGCGCAAAACAAGCGCGTGCGCGCCGAAGCGACGCGCGGCGACGTTCCGGCGAAGACGACGCGGGCGAAGCGGCGAGTGGCCGTCACCTTCGTCGCCCTGCCCGCCGTCAACACCTTCTACAACCCGCGCGCGGAGAAAGACACGCATCGCCTGCTGGCGACGCTGGCCGCCAACCAAATCCGCACCGTCGGTTTCGTCAACGAGAACCAACTCTATGACGCTGAGGCGGGCGGCCGGCTCGACGAAGAACGCGTGCGCCTGCTCAACCTCTGGCTCGACGCCGGGCACGAACTCGGCACGCAAACACGCGCCCACTCGAACCTCTACAAGACGCCGCTCGCGGAGTTTCAACAGGACGTGATTCGCGGCGAAGAGATCACGGGCAAGTTGATGTCGGAGCGCGGCATGCGCCCGCGTTACTTCAGTTACCCCTTCCTCAACACGGGGCCGACCCGCGAGACGAAAGAGGCGGCGGAAGCCTTCCTCGCCGCGCGCGGCTACCGGATTCATCAAGTGACGATTGACAACTCGGACTGGCTCTTCGGACGCGTCTACGCGCAGGCGCGCCGCGCCGAAGACGAAGCGACGATGCGGCGCGTCTCCGACGAATACCTGCCTTACATGGAACGCATGTTCGAGTATTACGAAGAAATGTCGCAGGCCACTCTCGGCTACGAACTGCCGCAAGTTTTGCTGCTCACCGCGAACGCTTTGAACGCGCACAAGATGGAAGACCTCGTCGCGATGATGAAGCGGCGCGGTTACGAGTTCGTCACGCTCGAAGAGGCGTTGGAAGACAAAGCCTACCGGGGGCGGGAGGCCGCCAACTACGTCGGCCCGTGGGGCATCTCGTGGCTCCAACGCTGGGCTATGGAGAAGGGGCAGCCGCTCTCGGACGAACCCGACCTCTCGCCCTACATGCGGCAGTTCGACGTGAGTCGCGGCGGGACTGACTACGCCAAACTGCACAAAGTTAAAAACTGAAAGTCGCTTCGGGAACTGCACACGCCCGCGTGGGCGGCGGATCGTCTCGACGGGGCCAGCCGACGGGCGCGAACTTGGCAAAGGAGTTTGACATGAGGGCAAGCCAGCCGGGGTTAACTTTCATACTTATCATCACGCTGCTCGCGTCTTCGTCGCCCGGCGTCGGCGTGCGCGCCGCGCAGGCGAACGGCGCGCACCCTGACGCGCCCGCCGCCGGGGCTATCCCCGCGCCGCGCCTCTTCGCCGACGGCGTCGTCAACACGAGCGCGGACGAGTACGGCCCGGCGTTCACACCCGACGGCCGCACCGTCTATTTCGCCAAGCGTTCGGCCGACCGGAAGATGGAGCACATCTATTTCTCGCGCTTCGCCGGAGGGCGTTGGGGCGAGCAGCAGGTCGCGCCGTTTTCGGGAAAGTATTTCGACAAAGAGCCGTTCGTCACGCCCGACGGCGCAAAGCTGTTCTTCGCTTCCACGCGACCCGTCGATGCGTCCGCGCCGGGGCGCGCAGACTTCAACCTCTGGGTAGTCGAGCGCACGGCGGGCGCGAGTTGGGGCGAGGCGAAGCCGCTCGGCGCGGAAGTCAACTCCGAAACTTACGACAACTACCCTTCGGTCGCGGCGAACGGCAACCTCTATTTCTCTTCGACGCGCGCGGGCGGGCAAGGCAGTAACGACATCTACCGCGCGCGCCTCGTGGGCGGCCGCTACGCAACCGCCGAAAACATCACGAGCCTCAACACGCCCCAGTCCGACGCCGACCCTTACATCGCGCCCGACGAGAGCTACATCGTCATCTCCACGACGCGCACGGGCAGTTACGGCGAAGGCGATCTCTACGTCAGCTTCAACGTCGGCGGCGGCGCGTGGACGACGCCGCGCAACCTCGGCGCGAAGATCAACACGGCGACTTACGAGTACACGCCGCTCGTCTCGCCCGACGGCAAATACCTCTTCTTCAGCCGCGGCTGGGGCGACATTTACCAGTTGGACGTGAGCGCGCTGCCGCTCCTCCTGCGCCGCGAGGCCGCAGACCGCGTGGCGACGAGCGCCGCGCCGCGCCGGCAAGTCGCCGTCACGTTCGACGATCTGCCGTTCACAGGCGACGGGGGGAAGACTACGTTGGGCGAACTGCGCGAGTTCACGTCGAAGCTGCTCAAGACGTTTGCGGCGCACAAAATTCCGGCCATCGGCTTCGTCAACGAGGGAAAGCTGCGACGCGCGGGCGAGCGTGAAGCGCGCGTCGCCGTCCTCAAGATGTGGACGGACGCGGGGTACGAACTCGGCAACCACACCTACACGCACGCCAGTTTCTACCGCACGCCGCTCGCAGCGTTCCAGCAGCAGGTCATCGACGGAGAACCCGTCACGCGCTCGCTCCTCGCCGCGCGCGGCATGAAACTGCGCTACTTCCGTCATCCCTTCCTCAACACCGGGCCTGACCTCCAGACCAAAGAGGCGTTCGAGAAGTTTCTCGCCGCGCGCGGTTACCGCGTCGCGCCCGTGACGATTGACAACGCGGAGTGGATTTTCGCGCAAGCCTACGCGCAAGCCTCGCAGCGTGGCGACCGCGAGACGGCGGCGCGCATCGCCGACGAGTACGTGCCTTACATGGAGCGCATGTTCGAGTTTTACGAGCGCATGTCGGTCGAACTCTTCGGGCGCGAGATTCAGCAAACGCTCCTTGTCCACGCCAACTCGCTCAACGCGGATCATTTCGACCGCGTCGTCGCCGTGTTGAAGCGGCGCGGCTACGAGTTCGTCACGCTCGACGAGGCCTTGCAGGACAAAGCCTACGAGCATCGCGACACCTACACGGGCGCGGCGGGCATCTCGTGGCTGCAACGCTGGGCGATCACGCGTGGCGGCAAGTTCCAAAAAGAGCCGGCCCTGCCGCCCTACATGCAACAGTTCGACCCGGCCGGGAGCGGCTCGGATTTCAAGACCGCGAAAGAGAAGTGAGCAGGCCGAAACGCGAAGGGAGTCTCTACTATGAGCGCGGCGAAAAAACTGTTGTGGTGCGCTTTATTCCTGCTGTCGTGCTGGGGCGCGGCGGCCGCCAAAGGAGCCCATCATTACGTCTACTTCAACCGCGACAGGCACAGGATCACCGACACGTCCTTCCTCCGGGCGAAGGCGGTCGAAGGAGCGCAACTCAAGTACACCTGGCGGGAACTCGAACCGGAGCAGGATCGCTACGACTTCGGCGCGATCAGCAAAGACCTGTCGTTTCTGTCTTCAAAGGGGAAGAAGTTATTCATCCAACTGCAAGATGTTTCCTTCGACGGGTCAATCGTCAACGTCCCGCGCTACCTGCTCAGCGACGCACGCTACAATGGCGGGGCGGAGAGGAATTACCACATCGAAGGCGATGACGATGCGCGCGCCGTCGCCGCGGGCTGGGTGGCGCGCCGTTGGGACGCGGCGGTGCGGGAGAGGTTTCATAAACTCCTCCTCGCACTGGGCAAAGCATTCGACGGCCGCATTGAGGGCATCAACCTGCCGGAGACTGCCGTGGGATTCGGCGAGAGCGGGCGTCTGTTCCCCAAAGGTTACAACTTCGATGTCTACCGCGACGCCGTGCTGGCGAACATGAAAATGTTGAAACGCGCGTTCCCGAAGTCGGTCGCGATGCAGTACGCCAACTTCATGCCCGGCGAATGGCTGCCGGAAAAGGACAAGTCCTACCTGCGCAGCGTCTACAGCGCGGCGAGAGCGGAGCGGGTGGCCGTCGGCGGCCCCGACCTCCTGCCTTACAAGCGCGGGCAGATGAACCATAGCTACGGCCTCATCAGAGAACTCGACGGCATCGTCCCGACCGGGATCGCCGTCCAGTGGGGCAACTACGAGCACGTCAACCCCCGCACCGGGAAGCGGACGACGATCCCCGAACTGCTGGAATTCGCCACCGGCTATCTCAAAGTTGATTACATCTTCTGGGAATTTCAGGAGCCGTTCTACTCCGGCGCGTTGATGCCGTTCCTCGAAAAATTAAAAGGGTAAAGGGGAAGGGGTAAAGGGGAAAGGAAAAAGAAAAGAGGCATGTTCATCGTGCGCTGCTTTCTTCGACCTTTACCCCTTACCCCTTCCCCTTTACCCTGTCTTACGCCCTCCCCGCCACTTCGCCCGTCTGCGTGTTGACGCGCACCGTTTCGCCTTCCTTGATGAAAAGCGGCAGGTTGACGCTCAGGCCGGTTTCGAGTTTGGCTTTTTTGCTCGCGCCCCCGGCGGCCGTGTCGCCGCGCATGCCGGGTTCGGTTTCGGTCACGACGAGTTCGACGTACTGCGGGAGTTGCAGCGAGACGGGCGCGCCGTTGTACTTGAGGATTTGCAGCGAGACGCCTTCCTTCAAATAGCCGCGGTCGTCGCTCACCTGCTCGTCCGTGAACATGAACTGCTCGTAGCTCGACTCGTCCATGAAGTGAAAGCCCTCGCCGTCCGCATAGAGAAACGAGGCGGGCACGAATTGCACGTCCGGCTCGGCAAACTTCTCCGTCGCTTTGAAACTTTTCTCCAGCACCGCGCCCGTCAAGAGTTGACGCAGACGCGTGCGCACCATCGTCGCCGCGCCCCGCGCCGTGGGCGACGCGAAGAAGACTTCGAGGACGGTGTAGGGCTGTCCCTCCACCGAGATCAGCATTTTCCGTTTCAGTTCGTTCGCTCCGACGAGTGCCATAAGGTTATCCTTCTCGCTTGAAACTGGTTGAGATACCCTGAACTTAGCAAATAATCCCGTTCACAGGCAAAGAGCCGAGCGTATGAATCTACCGAAACTCTACCCCATCACCGACGCGCGCCTCACAGGTCTCTCGCACGCCGAACAGGTCGAACGCCTGCGCGACGGCGGCGCGCGCTTCATCCAACTCCGCGAAAAACATCTCTCGCCCCGCGAGTTCTACGAAGCGGCCGACGAGGCCATCACCGTCGCACGCGAACGCGGCGTGCGCCTCATCGTCAACGACCGCGCCGACATCGCGCTCGCCATCGGCGCGGACGGCGTACATCTCGGCCAGGACGATCTCGATCCGGCCGTCGCCCGCCGCCTGCTCGGCGAACGCTTCATCATCGGCTACTCCACCCACAACGTCGCGCAGGCTATCGAAGCCGCGCGCCTGCCCATCGACTACATCGCCCTCGGCCCCATCTTCCCCACGCGCACGAAAGAGAACCCCGCCCCCACGGTCGGCCTCGAAGCCCTCCGCCGCGTCCGCGACCGGATCGACCCCTCGGTCGCCCTCGTCGCCATCGGCGGCATCACCCGCGACACCGCCCCCGCCGCCCTCGACGCCGGAGCAGACTCCGTCGCCCTCATCAGCGCGCTCCTCACCGCCCCAGAGAAGATAGCCGAACGAACGAAAGAATTGAGAATGAGCTTAGGTTGAAAAGCTAAGGTTTATCGGTAGGATTGAACTGCCAATTGTTATTGAGGAAACGGGCAAGTCAAAAATTGTATGACTAATCATGCTTATGCGGGCGTCTTATGATCTAAAAGGGGCTGTTAATGATTTGAATATGTTCAAACCCCAAGTCCATAGCGATTTCCCTTATTGGAAAATGCGGTATCTTCTTTGTGGATGAGAATTTCACAGCTTTATTCACCTTATCCGCTGAATAGCCTGTAATTACTTCAAATCCATTCATTACTCTTTTAGCAAATGTCTCAACGGTTTCCGCGTCACCACCCTTCAAGTGCACGCTCCAAATATATTCGGATGAGAATGCTTTAATTTGAGGGGAAGGCCCAATATTATTGATCCTACTCAGAGCATTTTCAATCGAGTCAAGACGCTCTAACAGATACTTCTCCGTATCGCCCGTAGCGACCACATCACGCATGATACGAGCCTCTGCCACCCTGTAAATTGGATTGTCTGGCTCTTTTTCTTCCATCGCTACTTTGACAGTCTCTTCCAGACGCGGCCTTAATTCGCGGACTCCTTCCATATCATTGATAAAGAAAATCGTTCGCTCATCTGAAATGTCAAACGGTAAGGTAGTGCCTTGCTCTGCCAACGTAACGATAGGCAATCGGACGGCATGCCGGACAGCAAGCTCATACATCACGTTCGGATTTAACTCCGTGAGGTTGGCAACGACTAAAGCATCATAAAGCAGGTGTTCGATCACTTGCTTTGTGATTGAACCGGGTGCAGCTATTTCGTGCGCGACAAAGACATCGAAGCCCAATTCATCCAGCGCAGGCCGAATCACCGAGTTGACGAGCCCGTCCGTAGCACGTCTAGTGGATGAGTCGTTCCCGCCTATGGGTGTGACGACAAAGCACTTTCTCTTGCTCGTTGGTGTCTTGCCATCAGAGGAAGCGGCATCTACTTTGTCAGCCTTGTCTTTCTTCGCGCTCATTTCTTACTGCCTTTCTTACTCGCCTGCTTCGACGCTTTCTCACTTTGCGCTTTGCGCGGTCTACCGGGTTTGCGGTTTTCAACGAGTTTTAGATCATCTTCCTTGATGAAGTAGTCCCGCCCCATCTTCTCGGCTGGCAAACGACCGTCCCAAATTAACTGCTGTACTCTCATCACGGATATTCCAAGCCTAGCGGCAACTTCTTTTGTAGTTAGCAATTTCATGCTTCATATTTTAAGTTCATAAAAGCCCAAGTCAAGACAAAAGGTTTTCGTTGACTTTCGTTTTGTCTTGGCTTATAGTTTTTCTTGTTAGCTAAAACGCACAAATAGGCGAGGACTTACCGGAGATTCGTGGTCTCGGTAAGCCCTCTACACCAGTACCAACGGTAAAGGAGCTACTGATGCGAAAAGATAATAGCACGCGCACGCCTACCGCTCGCGCTCGACAAGAGCCGGATTTCGATGAACCGATCAGGCGTTGGTCAACCTTGCCCATCACCGAAGAGAGGGCGTCTGAGTTAGTGGACGCTTTCACACGATATGACGACGGCGAGATGATAGACGCCTTGATTCAATTGATCTGTGGGCTAGCACCTCCGCCAAAACCAGACGAGATGCAAGATTTGGACGAGCGGCGTTTGGCGGGTACGGCTGCGCTGGCGCGCGCCTTCACGTACACGCGGCGGGCGCATAATGAACTCGGCGCGTATGTCGTGGAATTGAAGTCAGGTGAGTGGGAGTAAGCGCGGGGGCGACTCACTACCGCGTGCGGTGGTGAGTCGCCCTTGTCGCGCGCCGTTAACGTGTCGCGATAAGTTCATAAAGTGGCGCGTTAACTTTTAGCTTGCGTTTGCGCGCCTGATTTGCGAGTATGAAAGTGGTGCAGGCGGTGACTAATTGATCCGCTTGTCGCATCCAGAACATCCCGCCACCTGTCGGCACTCTCGACAAACTTCTCGCAGCCTCAATGGAGCATTCAAGGGCATGAGTTTCTTCGATCTGCCTCCGGTCATCGAGCGCATGTTGCTCGTCTCGGACAAAATCAGCGACCTCAACTTCTCGGTCGGCCAGCAGCCGCAGGTGGAGATCAACGGCAAGTTGACTTCCGTGCAGCCGCTCGGCCTGCAAAAACTCTCGCCCTACCAGACCGAGATCATCGCCATGTCTCTGATGGAGGGCAACCCGGACGCCGCCCTGCGTCTCGCGCAGACGGGCTCGGTAGACCTGAGTTATTCGCTGCCCGCCAAGATTCGTTTCCGCGTCAACATCTTCCAGCAGCGCGGCACTTATTCCATCGTCATGCGCGTCATCCCGACCGAGATACCGAGTCTCGCCTCGCTCGATCTGCCCGCGCAACTCTCCGAGATCAGCGGCTTGCGCAACGGCATCGTCCTCGTCACCGGCCCGACGGGCGCGGGCAAAACTTCCACGCTCGCCGCCCTCATCGACCAGATCAACGAGGAGCACCACTACCACATCGTCACCATCGAAGACCCCATCGAATACTTGCACCAGCACCGCCGCTCGACGATCAACCAGCGCGAGATCGGCACGGACACGAAGGATTTTCCGTCAGCCCTGCGCGCCGCTCTCAGGCAAGCTCCGAAGGTGATCCTGATCGGCGAAATGCGCGACTACGAAACCACCGAGATCGCGCTTGAAGCGGCCGAGACGGGCCACCTCGTCCTCTCGACCCTGCACACGATTGACGCGTCGAAAACCGTTGACCGCATCATCGGCCTCTACCCGAAGAACGAGGAGCAGGTGATCCGCACCCGCCTCGCGCAAACCTTCCGCTACATCCTCTCGCAGCGGCTCATCCCGCGCGCCGACGGCAAGGGGCGCGTCGCGGCCGTCGAGATCATGAAGTCCACGCCGCGCACGCGCGAGTATTTGCAGAACGGCGAGACCGAAGGCAAGACCCTGCTCGACGCCATGCGCGACGGCAAGTTCGACGGCATGCAACACTTCGACGGCGTGATCAAAGAGATGATCGAGCGCAAGACGGTCGCGCTCGAAGACGGCCTCGCTTTCGCCACCAATCAAAACAACTTGCTGCTCGAACTCAAAGGCGTCAGCGGCAAAGACGACTTCATGCACGGCGGCGAGGGCGTCGCCAAGCCCGCCCGCAGCAGTAGCCCCCAACGCAGCTCACCAGTAGTGTTCGACCTAACGTAAGAAGGGATGAAGGATGAGGGATGAGGGATGAATAGAATGGGAAGAAGTTGAATGCTTTGCTTCATCCCTCACCCTTTAGCCCTCATCCCTTAATTGCTATGGTTATCATCTGCCAGCAATGCACCGCGCGGCTTCAACTCGACGACACGAAAGTTCCGGCGCGCTCGTTTACGGTTCGCTGCCCGAAGTGCCAGCACATGATCAACGCGCAGCCGCCCGCACAGGCCACGGGCGAACAGGGCGCGGCGAGCTTGAGCGGCAGCACGGCGACGGGCAACTCGCGCTTCGAGCGTCCGCGCCCCGCCCCGGCTTATAAACCCGAAGAGGAGGCCGCCGCTTCGCCTCAGGACGCGGCGGCGGGCGACAGAGACGAGGCGGCGCAGTTGCTCGCGTCGCTCTTCCAGCGCGCGATGGGCACGGCCGCGGAGGCGTCGAAGTCCGTGCACCGGCGCGGCTCGGAACACCGGCGCGCACTCATCTGCGCCTCATCCGAACACCGTTTCGCGGTGGCGCGCTCGCTCGTCGAAAACGGCTACGAAGCTTTCGTGGCGGAAGACACGACGCAGGCCATCGAACGCATGCGCGAGGATCAGATGGATGTCGTTCTGCTCGACCCGCAGTTCGACCAGCAGGAGCAGGGCGCGGCCTTCATCAAACGCGAAGTCTCCGCGCTCAGACCCGCCGCGCGGCGTCGCCTCTTCTTCGTCCACCTCCTGCCCGACGCGCGCAGCGGCGACCAGCACGCGGCCTTCGTCAATCATGCGAACCTGACGATCAACCCCTCCGAGATCGAAGAGATGCCTTACGTCCTTGAGCGCGCGATCCGCAACTTCAACGAACTCTACCGGGACTTCAACCGGGCGTTGCAAGTCGGCGAATTTTAAAGCGCGGCGTCGCGCCCGCTTCGCGCGTCGCATCCCGAACGTGAGGTTGTTGACCATTGCCGGATGCGCTTGTATCTTACAGGCTGCATCCGGCTTTAATTTTTTATGGCACACACACGGACGCGGATAAGTGAGAGATGAACGCGCTTCCAGCACAGCACCATCAACACGACGGACACGCGCATCACCAACACATGTCGGCGCGCGCCGAACGCAGCAGCCGTCGCCTGCTGATCGTGCTCGCGCTGACCGCGCTCTACATGCTGGCCGAAGCCTTCGGCGGCTGGTGGACGGGCTCGCTCGCCCTGCTCGCCGATGCCGGGCACATGCTCACGGACGTGGCCGCGCTCGCGCTCGCTTTGATGGCCGTCTGGTTCGGCGCGCGCCCCGCCACGCCGAGTAAGACTTTCGGCTATCACCGTCTGGAAATCCTCGCCGCGCTCGTCAACGGCGTCGCGCTCGTCGTGATGGCGCTCCTGATCTTCTACCATGCATACGCACGCTGGCACGACCCGCGCGAAGTCGAGAGCAACGTGATGATCGTCGTCGCGGTCGGCGGCCTCTTCGTCAACCTCGTCTGCGCGTGGCTGCTCCACGGCGACCACCACGACGACCTCAACGTTCACGGTGCGTGGCTGCACATCATGGGCGACGCGCTCGGCTCGGTCGGGGCGATCATCGCGGGCGTGTTGATGTCGGCCTACGGGTGGTACAGGGCGGACGCGCTGTTCAGCGTCGGGATCGCGCTGCTCATCGTCTGGAGTTCGTGGCATCTCATCAGGGAATCGACGAACGTGCTTTTGGAGGGCACGCCCGCGCACATCAACCTCGCGTCCGTCGAGGAGGCTATTCGCACGACCGCGGGCGTCGAGGGCGTCCACGACCTGCACGTCTGGACGATCACTTCGGGGCGCGAAGCCCTGAGCGCGCACGTCGTCCACGCGCACACCGTCGTGCAGCCCGAACTGCTCAAAGAGTTGCGCGTCAAACTCCACGACCAATTCGGCGTCGATCACCTGACGCTGCAAATGGAGACCGAAGATTTCGAGGACGAGACCTTTCACTTCTGCCACGCGGGCACGGCCTGTTTCAGTTCGGGGAAAGAATAATTAGTTTCAAGTTTCACGTTTCAAGTTTCAAGTTACAGAGGCGAACAACCTCAGTCCTGAAACTTGAAACTCGAAACCTGAAACGCGCGCTTATGGAAATCAATCTTCTGCTCACACTCGATTTGCGGGAGCAGGCGGCGTTGCAGGCCGCGCTCGTCACGCACGGCGCGCCGGATCATCTGGTGACGCTCGCCCTGACGGGCGCGTGCCGCATCCCGACGCTCGACGACGCGCGTCGCCTGCGCCGCTGGCTGATCGAAGCGCGCTCGGCCGGGGGCGCGGACTTCGCCTCGCTCGACGTGATCGAAGGCGCGCTCGCGCGCTTCGGAATCTAAAACTGTGGGGGAAAGGGAAAGGGTGAAGGGTGAAGGCGAAGACGGGAGAGGGAAGCGAGTGATCTTCTCTTTCACCTTTACCCTTTACCCCTTCCCCTTTTCCCATGAAATTTATGTCGAGTATCGAACTAGGTTACGGGCGCGAGCGGATTTCTCTCGTTGACGAGGGCGGACGCTTTGAAGTTCTCGCGCCGGAGGACGAGACGGCCGATGCGCCGCTCTCGGACGCGGAGATGGGCGCGTTGATTGACGACCCCGTCGATTCGCAACCGCTCGAAGACATCATCTCGCCGAACGAAAGCGTGCTCATCGTCGTCTCGGACGCGACGCGCGCGACGGCGAGCGGGCAAGTCGTCAACCTGCTCGTGCGGCGTCTCGTCCAACTCGGCGTCGCGCCCCACGATCTGCGCGTCATCTTCGCCACCGGCATCCACCGCCCCGTCAACGTCGCGGAGAAGCGCGAACTGCTCACGCCCTTCGTCCTCCAGCGCATCCGTACGCTCGACCACAACGCGGACGACGCCGCGCAGCACGTCCAACTCGGCACGACCGAGGGCGGCACGCCCATCGAACTCAACCGCGCGCTCGCGGAACACGACCACGTCATCCTCACCGGCGCGATCAATTTCCACTACTTCGCGGGCTTCACGGGCGGGCGCAAAAGCATCTGCCCCGGCCTCGCCTCCGCGCGCACCGTCGCCGCGACGCACATGCAGGCTCTCGATTTCGAGACGGGCGGGCGGCGCGCGGGCGTGGGCGCGGGAAGGCTCGACGGGAACGCCGTCCACGAAGAATGCGAACGCATCGCGGCCGAGGTCGCGCCGTCCTTTCTCGTCAACACGTGGACGAACGAGCGCGGCGAGGCCGTGCGCCTCTACGCGGGCGATTGGCGCGTGGCGCACCGTCTCGCCTGCGCCGAATACGCCGACGCGCACGCGCTCAAGATCGCGGAGAAGCGTTCCCTCGTCGTCGCGGCGTGCGGCGGTTGGCCGCACGACATCAACCTGATTCAGGCGCACAAGACGCTCGACATGGCCGCGCACGCCTGCACCGAAGGCGGCACGATCATCCTCGTCGCGGAGTGTGCCGACGGCACGGGTCGCGCCGATTTCCTCCGGTGGTTCGAGGCCGAAAACTCGCACGCGCTCGCCGCGCGCTTGCGCGACTCCTACGCCGTCAACGGCCAGACCGCGTGGTCGCTGTTAACTAAAGCCGAACGCTTCAACGTCCAACTCGTCTCCCGGCTCGACGCCGACGAAGTGCGCCGCATGCGCATGACCCCGGCGCGCACGATTGAAGACGCGCTCGCGCAAGCGGGCGGCGGTGGCGACGCGCACGGCTACGTGATGCCCCACGGCGCACGCTTCATGCCCCTCGTCGCTTAAACAAACACGCGCGTCGTTGCATTAACCGAAAAAGAGAAGGGCATCGAGAGAGAGTCGTCTCCCGATGCCCTGCGTCGCAAGCGTTTGCGATGATCGCCGCGCCGTCGAAGTCTAAACTATCTGCGGTCGCCCGTGTCGCGCACGTCGCGCGCGTCATGCGTGTCGCGGACGTGAACTTCCTTCTTCTTGCGCGGCATCAGGCCGAGCAGCCCGGCCAGACCGAGCAGGCCGAGCCAGCCCCAGTCCGTGTCGTCGTCGCGGCGGTCGGCCGTCCTCGTCTCGCGGCGGTCGTCATTTCGCGTCTCCGCCGCGCGGTTCGCATTGCCGTTATTGTTGTCGTTGTTTTGTGCGGCCGCCGTGCCGGCGAACGCGGAGAGAGTCAGGCTGAGCAGGCTGGCTCTCAAGATTTTGGAAAACCTTCCGTCGTTCATCATCAAAAAATCCTCCATGTGTTTGTAAAGCAGCCGGAGCCGCGAAAATTTACTGACCGAACATTTTCAAGTCACGTTCAATCCGGCCATGTTGAAGCCGGTGACGTTAAAGCCGGTGACGTTAAAGCCGGTGACGTTAAAGGTCGAGCAGATCGTCGCCCTGCGCCGAAGACGCGCTCGCGCCGCGCGCCTTGTTCTTGTCTATCGGTTCGACGTTCACGTCCGTGCGCCGCAGAGTTTCGTGGACGGTCTCGGTGCGCTGTTCCACGTCCTTGTTGACCACCACCTCTTCGACGACGCGCGCCTTCTTGTTCACGACCAACTCTTCGTAAGCCTCCCTGATCTCGACGAGCGACTCCTTGAAAGCCTCCGACTCCGTGCCGTGGAAAGTGTAGTCAACCGGGCGACGCTCGACGTTGACGTGTTCCTCGCGCAGTTCGACGTTCTCCGAGACGGGCTTCTCCGTCACGTGCGTCTCGACGCGCACGCCGCCGCGCTCCACCTCGCGCTTACCGACCTGCAACTGCTCCTCGATGACGGGGACGGCCACCTGCCCCTGCGACGCGGCGGCGCGCGGCGTGGCCGCGATGCGTTGATGTTCCGCCGTCACCTCCGACGCGGAGGCGTCGTTCGTTTGCCCGCCGCCCGCGAAAGCGTGGAAGGCGGTCTCGGTGGCGTTCGCGTCGAAACCGCTCCAGCCCTCGTCGCGCCACTGTGTGGCGCGCTTGTCGATCTCCACCGCGCCGTGTTGCTTCATGATCGCGACCGCGCGCCCCGCACGGTCGTCCGCCGCCTCGACGCTGACGAGCGTGCCGCCGCGGCGCACGCCTTCGGCATAATAGTTGGCGTCGTCTTCGGGTACGCCGAGGCGCGTCAGGCCGCTGATCAAGCCCCCGGCGGTTGCGCCGATCCCCGCGCCCGCGATGACGGCGGCGAGCGGCCCGGCCGCCAGCACGGGGCCGATGCCCGGAATCGCCAGCGCCGTGAGACTCACGAGCAGACCGGCAAGGCCGCCGATGGCCGCGCCCGTGCCCGCGCCCTTCGCCATGTCCTTGATCTGTTCGTCGCCGTCCTCTTCGACGTAGGCGACCACTTCGCCCTGCTTGTCGTCCTGCCCCTCGATCTTCTTCGACATGACGCTGATGTCGTCGCGCCGGAAGCCTTCGCCCAACAGTTCCCGCACCACGCTCTGCGCCTCGGCGCGATTATCAAACAACCCGATCACGGTTTTCGCCATAGTTACTCCCCTTTCAGTTTCTACCCGGCACAACGCCGAACGCGTGCCTGCCAAACTCAAACGTCGCATCAAACTCAACGCTGCATCGAACGCTCCCCGACCCTCTCAAACGACACCGACTACGGGTTGCCCACTCGTCCCCTCGTCAACTGGGGATCGGTGTCCTCATCGTCGCCCACGCGCTCGACGACCGCCTCTTCGCTCCTGAGGGTCACACGCTGCGGCTTGTAAGTTTCGATTTCGCCCTTGGTGATGTGCAGTTCCTCTTTCAGCATCAGACGCTTTTCCACCACCACCACCTCTTCGAGCAGCGAGATGATCATCGTGTTGCCGACGTGACGCACGGGCACGGGCGCATCGACGACGCGGTTGATGGGCACGCGCTTGACCTGCACCTCTTCGCGCATCAGCGGTTCGTCAACCACCTCCTCGCGCTCGTGGACGATCTTCCTGACGCGGACGCCGCCCGCCTGCACCTTGCGCTTCTGCACGTCGAGTGTCTCGGCGATGACCGGCATCACGATGCGCTCCTCTTCGCGCGTGCGATTGGGCGTGACGATAGTTTCGTCGCCCGCGTCGCCGTCAACTTCGCGCCGCCCCTCAAGCGGCCGTGCGAGTTCGGAGAGGCTGAAGGGGAGCGTGAAGCTGCCGTCGTCCTGCAAGACCAACTCGTCCACGGGCACGAGGGCTTGCCGCCCGCCTTCGAGATGGACGAGCACTTCGGGACGGCCGCCCTCGCGCGTCTGCGGCGTGGCGGTATCGATCCGCCCGCGCAGGCCGTCGCGGTCGGTGACGATTGCGCTTTTCTGTCCTCCTGCTCCTGTGGCTCTCGTTTGACTCATCGTTATTCCTTTCTCTGCATGGCGACGCTTTAGGCCGAACTCTTAAAACAGAAAACGCGCTGTCGCGACGACCGAGACGAGCGCGGCCAGTATCAAAATGATGACGAGCGGGAGCGACACTTTCATGCGCCGCGCCGGACGCTCATAGACGCCGACCGTGCGGGTCGTCGTCGTCGCCCGCCGCCCCGTCTGCTCGAACCCGCCCGGTCGCGCCGCATTGCCTGTCTCCGATTTGGAGGCCGTCGCCGGAAGTTTGTCTACGTTCATTGACTTGCTCATCGAGCCGCCTGTGTTTTGTCCACCTGATTCGTGATGCCGACGCTCCATTCGCGTACGGCGGAAACAGAAGTCGTGCGCCGCGTCGTGAAGCATGACGACGCCCGCCCTCGTCGGGTCAGGGGGCGTCATCACGCTTCTCGTGAGCGCGGCGGGAAGTCTTTCGGCTTCCGGCGTACGCTCGACCATCAGCTTTTACCGAATCACGATCCGTGCGGTGTATGACTTTTCCAGCCAACAGCACGGGAAAAGCTGTAGAACGAAGTTCAGTCCACCCCGCGCCGTGTATGATTTCGCGTCGCCGACGCAATTCCAAAAGCCTGTGTGCAAGGAGCGTACCGGAAGGCGAAACGGCTCGCGCCAGCCGCGCCCGGCCGGAAACCCGGAAGCCACGCCAGACGCCGGCCGGCGAGCGGCGGGCGCGAACATTTACGGTGTCGGCGGACGTAAGAGAGTTGAGCACGAGACGCGGCGAAAGGTTGAAAGTCGGGCGGGAGGTGATGTTTGATGAATGTGTTTTACGACGCCGGATTGATCGGCGATTATTTCGACAACTACGGCGAGCGCGAGTGGGCGCGGCTCGACGCCGACATGGAGAGCCGCGTCAGTTTTCACTTGCATCGCGCATTTCTGGAAAAGTTCGTCGCGGCGGGCGCGGAGGTGTTGGAAGCGGGCGCGGGGCCGGGGCGGTTTACGATTGAACTGGCGAAACTCGGCGCGCGCGTCACGGTCGGCGACCTCTCCGCCGTCCAACTCGAATTCAACCGCGCGCGGGTCGCGGCGGCGGGACACGCGGATTCGGTCGTCGCGCGAAAAGTTTTAGACATCGTTGACCTGTCCGAATTTGCGGCGGAGACGTTCGACGCCGTGGTCGCTTACGGCGGCCCGCTCAGTTACGTGTTGGAGCGCGCGGACGACGCGCTCGGCGAACTGTTGCGCGTCGTGAAGCGGCGCGGCCACGTCTTGTTGAGCGTGATGTCTCTGTTCGGCGCGACGCGAAAATATTTGCCCGGCGTCGTCCGTTGGGCGCGCGACCGGAGTCTGGAAGAAGTCGAGCACGTGATCGGGACGGGCGATCAAGTGGGCGAAATCGGGGCGGGGCACGTCTGCCACATGTATCGCTGGGTGGAATTGGAGGCGTTGCTGCGGCGTCATTCGTGTACAATCGTCGCCGCGTCGGCCGCTAACTTTCTGTCGGTCAATCATCACGACGCGCTCACGGAGATCGAGGCCGACCCGGCGCTCTGGGAAAAGTTTCTCGGTTGGGAACTGGACGCCTGTCGCCAACCGGGCGCGCTCGACGGCGGCACGCACATCATCGCCGTCGTCCGGCGAACTTAAAATTTTTGTTTGGTGAAGGGGAGGGCAAAAGTGAAAGCAATCATCAACGTGTTCGGTCTCGCGCTCGTCTTGTCGGCGTGTGCGGTCGGCGTGAGCGCGCAGCAGGTCGCGCCCGCAGAGACGACGACGGCGGGCGGCGAGCCGCGCGTCGCTTTGACGGAAGCAACCACGGCTTTCGACGCGGCCGGGCGCGTCGCGCTCGGCGGCCGACTGCGCACCACCGCGCTCGCGGGCACGCAGGATGCCCCGGCGCGCAACGTCCTCATCGCCATCGAAAATCGCAGCCAGTTTTTTTATAACTACGTCTCCGGTTCGGCCACCTTTTACGACGCGGCCGGCGTGCGTTGCGGCGAAGGCATGTGGAAGGTCGGGACGCTGGCCGTGGGCGAAGTGGCGGAGGTGGACACGCCGGGCTTGCGCCTGACCTGTACGCCCGCGGCTTGGCGCATCGTCGCGATCAACCTGCTCACGCGTTCGACGGACGCGGCGAAACCGGACGGCGGCTCATCGCCCGCGCCCGACGGCGCGACGCCTGCGGGCACACCCGCGACGGCGGCCACCCCGTCGTCTCGTGTGGATGCCGTCGCGACGACCTCTCCGGCGTCGGCTATGCCGCGCCTTGAAATCAACATCAACGGCCGGACGCTCCCGCTGCAAATCGGCAACCCGATTGAGATCATCGTCGGCAACGAGCGCGTCAACATCGTCGTCAATCCCGTTCCCTGAGCGCGAAGGGACGCGCTCCAAGTCGAGAGAGAGTTTGTTGACAAGTTACTTATGAGTCGTCATCACGAAGGAATCACCGGGAGAGGGCGCGCGCGCACGGCCGCGTCGGACGAGGACGTGCTCGCACGCCTTCGCGAGATCGTCGGCGCGGAGAACGTCCTCGTTGACGAAGACAAGGTCGAGCCTTACGCGGCCGACGCGGTGAAGGAGAAGTTCCCGCCCGAAGCCGTCCTGCTGCCGCGGACGACGGCCGAAGTCGCCTCGATTCTCAAACTCGCCAACGAGCGGCGATTTCCCGTCACGGCGCGCGGCGGCGGCGTCGGCTACACGGGCGGCGCAGTGCCGGTCGAGGGCGGCGTCGTCATCGGCACGGATCGCATGAACCGTATCCGCGAGATCAACGCGGACGATCTCTACGTCGTCACCGAACCGGGCGTGACGACCTACGCGTTGCAGCAGGCGGTCGAAGCCGAAGGCGTGTTCTACCCGCCCGACCCGGCCTCTTACAAGACCTCTTTCATCGGCGGCAACATCGCGGAGAACGCGGGCGGCATTCGCTCCGCCAAGTACGGCGTGACGAAGCATTACGTGATCGGCCTCGAAGTCGTGACGCCGACGGGCGAAGTCATTCGGACGGGCGGCCTGACGAGCAAGAACGTCGTCGGCTTCGACCTCACCGGGCTCATCTGCGGCTCGGAAGGCATGCTCGGCATCATCACAGAGGCGACGCTGCGGCTCCTGCCGTTGCCCGAAACGACGCGCACCGTGCGCGCCACGTTCAAGACGATGGCGGAGGCGTGCGCCTGCGTGCCGCGCTTCAACCGCGCGCGCGTGACGCCCGTGGCGATTGAGGTGCTCGACCGGAACGCCATCGCGGCCGTCGAGACGGAGTTTGCGTTCGGCTTCGGCGCGGACGCGGGCGCGCTCCTGCTCGTCTCGGTTGACGGCCACGCCTCCGAGGTTGAGCGCGACGCGCTCATCTGCGAGCGGGTCGTGCGCGACGGCGGCGGCTTCGACGTGATGCGCTCAGAGACGCGCGAGGAAGAGGAGCGTTTGTGGGACGTGCGCCGCGCGATTTCGCCCGCGCTCAAAAAATTCGGCACGATGAAGTTCAACGAGGACGTGGTCGTGCCGCGCTCGCGCGTGCCCGAACTCGTCGCGCGCATCGAAGAGATCGGCAAGTTGCACGACACGTTCGTCGTCAACTTCGGCCACGCGGGCGACGGCAACATCCACGTCAACTTCATGTGCGACCGCGACGACCCCGAAGCGATGCGGCGCGCGCGCGCGGCGGTGCGCGACACCTTCGCCTTCTCCGTCGAACTCGGAGGCACGATCAGCGGCGAGCACGGCATCGGCTACGTCAAAGCTCCCTACCTCGACATGGCGCTCGGCGCGGCGACCATCGACGCCATGAAGAGCATCAAACGCGCGCTCGACCCGAACGGCATTCTGAATCCGGGCAAGATGTTTTTATGAGTGACAGTTAACAGGTGACAGGTTAAGGAAACAAGGACTTTAGTTCTAACTGTCACCTGTCACTGTTTCGCCATGCTAACCACACTTTTAGAACTCCAACGCTTGAAGCGGCTCGACCGGACGGGTTGGGTGTTGCGCGGGCTTGCGCCGGGGGCGGAGTCGGTGGCGGCGCACAGTTACGGCGTGGCGTTCACGTCGATGCTGCTGGCGGACGAAGTGCGGGCGCGCGGCGTGGAGGTGGATGTCGAGCGCGTGTTGCGCGTCGCGCTGCTGCACGATCTGGCCGAGGCGCGCACGGGCGACATGCCGCGCACGATGGCTCTCTACTACGGCGCGGAGGCGCGGCGGGCGGCGGAACGCGCGGCCTTCGACGACATGGTGCGCGACCTCGGCGCGCGGCGCGGCGCGGACTACGGCGCGCTGCACGAGGATTACGAGGCGCGCGAGAGTCTGGAGGCGCGTCTGGTGAAGGCGGCCGACATCGTAGACTTGCTGGCGCAGGCTCTGGTGTTCGAGCGCGCCGGGGCGCGCGAACTGGGAGAGTTTTGGGAGGGCGCGCTGGAACGCGACTTCGGCCTGGAGGGCGCGGCCAAAGAAGTGGTCGCGGAAATGTTCGGCGCGCTCGTCGCGGCGCGCGAAGCGTTGAAGTGAGAGGCAACGAGCGGCGGCGTCGTGCGGAGACTGAATGCTTGATTGGCTAAAAGAACTGGCGAACACGCTCGGCCTGTCGGGGCGCGGCGTCATCTGGATAGTTTTGTTCTCGGTCGTCACCTTCGTGGTGAGCATCGTCGCGACGGTCGTCGTGCTCGTCAAACTGCCGGATACTTATTTTAAGGCCGAGCACGGCCGCGAGTTCTGGGCGGAACGCCACCCGGTCTTGCGCTGGGGCGGCCTCGTCTTGAAGAACTTACTGGGCGCGATGCTGGTGTTGTTCGGCATCTTGATGTCGCTGCCGGGCGTGCCGGGGCAGGGCGTCCTGACGATCCTGATGGGCGTGATGCTGCTCGATTTTCCGGGCAAGCGGCGACTCGAACTCAAACTCGTGAGCCGCCCCAAAGTGCTGCGCGCCATCAACCGCATACGCGGGAGATTCGACCGCCCGCCGCTGGTTTTGGATGAGAGTTGAGGCCGGGGATAAGGTGAAGGGGAGGGGAAAGGTGAAGACGCCGCTTCGCCGTGCGACGCTTTTTGTTTTCTCCTTTCCCCTTACCCCTTCGCCTTCACCTTTTTCCGTCGGCGTTGCGCGTTGACAAGGGCTGAGTGCTTTGTTAGGTTCGACTATTAAGTTTTCAAGGGAATTTTGCCGAATCGGATGCTTCCCCGGCGTCGGCTCTGACACTTTTTGATGAACGGTTCAAACTCATTTCGGGCAGGCTCGCGCAAGAAGAGTTACGCGCTGGCGTTAGTCTTGGGATTGGTGTCGCTGGCGGGCGCGAGCGGTTGCTCAAGATTCTACAAGAGCAAGGTCACCGTGCCGCCGCTGCTCGCCCCGCTCAAAGAGGCCGCCCCCGGCGAACTCATCGAGGTGGTGAACCGCATGGCGCAGGTGCAATCCCTGCGCGGCAAGATTGACATCCAGTTTTTAGACACGTCGTTCGCGCAGTGCGGCGTCACGGAGAAGTATCGCACGGCCGAGGGCGACGTGATCCTGCAACGCGACGGCAAGATTTACCTCGTCATACAGGGGCCGTTCAGCGTCAAGATCGCCGAGATGACTTCCGACGGCGAACGTTTCCGCGTCGCCGTCTTGCAGGGCGAAGACAGGTGGCGGCGTTTCCTCAAGGGGACGAACACGGCGAATTATCAAAGGATAGACAGCGGCGCGGAGGTTGACTGCGGCAAGGGCGACCAGACGAAGACGGCGCAGATGCAGCAGCGCGCGGCCTCCGCCTTCTCCGGCCTGCGCCCGCAGCACTTCACGGACGCGCTGCTCGTGCGCCCCGTCGGCGTCACGCCGGGCGGGAACCTGATCTACGCGCGCAGCGAGGCGTTTGCCGAAGACATCGACACGCGGCCGAACGCGAAGAAAGGCGCGCGCGTCGTGCGCGGCTATTACCAGTTGGACGAACTCGCGCCGGAGACGGACGGGCGCGCGCGCCTCTTGCGCCGCTTCTGGTTCGACCGCTACGGCGAGATCAGTCTGGCGCGGCTGCAAACGTTCGGCGAGCGCGGCGAGTTGACGACCGACGTGATTTATCGCAACCCGAAGAGTTTCGGCGAGACGACGAAGTACACGCTCCCGGCCGACATCGAAATCACGCGCCCGCAGGATCGCTACTCGCTGCGCATCAGCTATCAAGTGCCCGAAGCCGTCAAAGTGGATCAGCCGTGGCCCGCCGACGTGTTCGTGTTGGAAAATAAGTCGAACCTGCCGGAAGTTGATCTGGACGCCAGAAAGCCGTGAATCGTCAATCGTGAATCGTAAATAGAAGAAGACAGGTTTTCTCTATTCACGATTGACGATTCACGATTCACCATCTTTTATGGAGAGCCTTGTCGCCAATAATATCCGCCAGCGTCCCTTGCGCGCGCTCGTCAGCATCGCGGGGGTGGCGCTCGGCGTCTGTCTGGTGATGCTGTTCACGGGGCTGTCGCGCGGCATGTCGAACGACTTGCAGCGGCGTTCGTCGAACCTGCGCGCCGAGATCATCTTCACCCGTCCGGGCGGGATGGAGTTGACGACTTCGACGGCGAATTTGAGCACGAAATACGCGGACGAGTTGTTGAAGGTCGAGGGCGTCGCGCAGGCCGTGCCCATCATTCGCTACGTGTTTCAGGGCGGGCGCGGCTTCGGCTTCGAACAGGTGGAGGGCGTTGACTGGGACGCCTTCGCCGCGATGAACGAGATGCGTCTGGTGGACGGGCGCGCGCCCTCGGCCGTGGACGAGATCGTGATTGACGAGACGAAGGCGCGCAACGGCAACACGGGCGTCGGCGGCTCGCTCGCGCTCTTCGGCGGCAAGCCTTACAGGATCGTCGGCGTGTACGCCCCCGAATCCGGCGCGCGCGTGAAGATGTCTCTGGCGGCGATGCAGGACGCGCTCGAAGCGCCGGGGAAGTGTTCCTACATTCTCGTCAAAACGCGCGACGGCATCGACCCGCTCGCCGTCGTGCGGCGCATCGAGTCGCAGCCTTCGACGCAGGGCAACAAGATACAGTTGACGCGCGACATCATCACGAATATCGAGAAGACGATTCCTTATCTCGGCGTCTTCCTGCGCGCGCTTGTCGGGCTGTCGGCCGTGGTGAGCGGCCTCGTCGTGATGCTCGCGATGTACACGACGATCACGGAGCGGACGCGGGAGATCGGGATGCTCAAGGCGCTCGGCGCGTCGCGCGGCTACATCGTCTCCGTGATCGAGCGGGAGGCGTTCGTGATCAGCCTGCTCGGCCTCGTCGCGGGCTTCGCCGTCTCGTTCGTCGCGGGCTATTTGATCAACCGCGCCTACGGGTTGCTCTTCGAGTACGGTTGGCGTTGGGCGCTCGTGGCGGCGGCCATTGGCGTCGGCGGCGGCGTCCTCGGCGCGCTCTACCCGGCCGTGCGCGCGGCGAATCTCGATCCGGTCAACGCTTTGGCACACGAGTGACGAGAAAAGCCGTGAATCGTCAATCGTGAATCGTAAATAGAAGAAGACGGTTTTCATCTATTCACGATTGACGATTCACGATTTACTTGTCTTCTCCTGTCACCTGTCACTTATGAAAACTATCCTGCAAGCTGAAAATGTCGAGAAGGTGTACCGCGTCGGCAGCGTGGACGTGGCCGCGCTGCGGGGCGTCTCTCTGGACTTGGAGGAGGGCGAGTTCCTCGCGATCATGGGGCCTTCGGGGTGCGGCAAATCGACGCTCCTGCACCTGCTCGGCGGCCTGCTCACGCCTTCGGGCGGGCGCATCGTGCTCGACGGCGAAGACATGACGGCCGCCTCCGACGCCAAGCGCACCGACATCCGACGCCGCAAGATCGGGTTCGTCTTCCAACGCTTCAACCTCTTTCCCACGCTCACCGCCGAAGGCAACCTCCGGCTCGCCGAACGCATTCACGCAGGCGGCGCAGGCGGCGCGGGCGGCAACAACTCGGAGCGGCGGCGCGAGGTCTTGAGTTTGCTCAAACTCGAAGACAAGATGCACCACAAGCCGCTCGAACTCTCCGGCGGCGAGCAGCAGCGCGTCGCCCTCGCCCGCGCCATCGTCAACCGCCCGGCCATCATCCTCGCCGACGAGCCGACCGGAAATCTCGACTCGGAAAACTCCGCCATCGTCCTGAACATGTTTCAGGAGATGAACTACCGCTTCAACCAGACCATCATCATGATCACGCACAACCCGGAGGCCGCCGCCATGTGCCGCCGCATCGTGCAGATGCGCGACGGACAAATTGTTGCGCCAAACACGGGTTTGCAGGTATAATCTCCCACGGTAGCAGGTGACACGGACAAGGGCGTGCGCTTTTGTCTTTGCCACCTGTTGCTTTTATGGCAACCCTCTTTTTCGGAGTCGGGTGGTGAGACGGATGGTGAGGCAGTTTTGAAGTTCCTCCAAAAACTGTTTTTCTGGTCGTATGGACGAACTACATGGCAATATGACGTGTTGTGCGTCCTCATCCTCGCGTTTATCTTTTTAACGCCCGGAAATTGGTTTGAAAACAGCGAACGCGGCCACCGCGAATCGCATCAAAGTGACTCTACGACGGCGACGCGTTTGTTGCTTGTCTGGCCGGAAGATTCTCCGGCAAATCCCGGCACAGAAGAGGTTAAAAGGCGCGTGCAAAGTGTCACGAATCGCGCCGATGTGCGGGTGAAAGGGATGCGCGCCCTTACGGACGCGAGCGGCAAAGTGGTCGCCTATGAGGTTGACATCGAATAGGCTTTCTTTATAATCGGCCGGTTTTCAAGCCGGGCGAAAGTTTAGTTCCCCTAATTTTTGAAGGAGTTTGCATGAAGAGATACTTGACGCTTGGCCTCGCAGTAGTTTTAACAGCCATCGTTGCCTTTTCCGTCGTCCCCCCGAAGACCAGCGCGCAAAGCGCGGGTCTGGTGAGTTCCATTTTCTCCAAGATGGAGCGCAACCGCCGCGATCTGCGCAGCATGCGCGCCTCGATCAGCATGGAGAAGTACAACGCGCAATTGAAGGACAGCGATAAACAGTCGGGCACGGTGATTTACCTGCCGGGCGCAGGGAAAAACACTTTCGTGCGCGTCGATTGGCAGCGTCCGCAGCAGGAGACGCTCGCGGTCGCCGACGGCAAGTACACGCTTTTCCGGCCGCGCCTCAAGATGGCCTATGTCGGCGAAGCCAACTCGAACCGCAACAAGGTGTCGAGCGTGCTCGGCTTCGGACTCGACGCGACCAAGTCGCAATTGGCGAGCGCCTACGACGCGCAGAACGTCTACGACGAGACGCTCTGGGGCGGCGTGCAGACCACGCACATCAAGCTCGTCCCCAAGGGCGGCGCGCGCTACAGCTACGCCGAACTGTGGGTGGACGGCAACGGCATGCCCGTCCAGACCAAAGTCGTGGAGAAGAACGGCGACGCGACGACCGTGCGCCTCATGAACGTGCAGCGCAACGCGCAGGTCTCGAAGAACGAGTTCAGAGTCGAACTCGGCTCGGACATCAAGAAAGTTCGCGGCTAACGTCTTCCGCGCGTTAATCACAGTCAAAGGGTTCTGGCTCCTCTAAAGACCGGAACCCTTTGCCGTTTCCGGCAGGCGCGATCCGCCAGCCGCCCCCGGTCTTCTTGCGTTCAGGCACTTGGATTTCGTATCTTCTCACGCAAGTCCGTGCGAGGGGCGCGAAACTATCACAAACATAGGGGCGGGCGGCGCGGGCGGCCGGGTCGCCCTTCAAGCCGACGGCCAGATGAAGAGAAGCAATTTCCTTAAGCTCAAGGCGCGCGAAGTGGGCTTTATCGCGCGGGGGCTGTTATCGCCGAACCATCCCGTGCTGGCGCACGTCATCCCCATGCGCCGCTGCAACCTCGCCTGCGCCTACTGCAACGAGTACGACGACTTCTCGCAGCACGTGCCGACCGAAGAGATGCTCCGCCGTCTCGATAAACTCGCCGACCTGAAGACTTCCATCGTCACCATCTCCGGCGGCGAGCCGATGATGCACCCCGAAATTTACGAGCTGGTCGCGCACATCCGTCGCCGCGGCATGATCGCCGGTCTCATCACGAACGGCTTTTACCTGACGCCCGAAAAGATCAGACGCTTCAACGAGGCCGGGCTGGAATACTTGCAGATCAGCATCGACAACGTCGCGCCCGACGAGGTTTCGAAGAAGAGTCTGAAATTGCTCGACAAGCGTTTGCAGTGGCTCGCCGAGCACTCGGATTTTCACGTCAACATCAACTCGGTCATCGGCGGCGGCATCAAGAACCCGGAAGACGCGCTCGTCATCGGACGCCGCGCGCTCGAACTCGGTTTCTCCACCACGGTCGGCGTCATCCACGACGGGCAGGGCATCCTCAAGCCGCTGGCCGACGAGGAGCAGCGCGTCTATCGCGAACTCAAGCAACTCGGCAAACAGGAGTACGCGCGGCTCGGCTGGTTTCAGGATAATCTCGCCGCCGGGCGACCGAACGAGTGGAAGTGCCGCGCCGGTGCGCGCTACCTCTACGTCTGCGAAGACGGGCTCGTCCACTACTGCTCGCAGCAACGCGGCTACCCCGGCATCCCGCTCGCCGATTACACGATGGAAGATTTCAAGCGCGAGTACAACGCGGAGAAACCCTGCGCGCCGCTCTGCACCGTGGCCTGCTCGCACAAGGTCGCCATCCTCGACAACTGGCGCAACCCGCAAAAACCCGTCAGCACGAAGCAGCCAACCAAGGACGTGAGCGAGGCGATCCGCCAAGTCCTCAGCGCGGAATAACTTTCGACGCAGAAGTTTCCCTCTCCGGCCTCCTTCTACAGTTAAATCGTTCTGATAACTTTGCAGGGAGCAATGATTGTGAAGTTGCAACCGAATCGTCCGCAAGGAAGCGTATTACTTATCATCTCGTTTCTCGCCTTGCCGTTGCTCGCGGTTTCGCCCGGCGCAGCACGCCGCTCACAGCAAAAATCCGCTGCCGCAACACAAGCGACTTCAGCCGCCGCCCCGGAGGCGCGGAAATTCATCGTCACCGTCATCGGCCCGAACGGCGGTTTCATCTCCGGGCTGACGCGAGACTCCTTCGCCGTCTTCGAGGGTAAGTCGCAACGCGAAATCAGCTACTTTAAGAGCGATGACGTGCCCGTCAGTGTCGGCTTGCTCGTGGACGTGTCAGGCTCGGTGAGACGGCAGACGGTTGAGGCCGCGAAGCGTGTGGCGATGCGGTTTATTGAGCAGAGCCACCCGGAGAACGAATATTTCATCGGCGAATTCGGCCGCAGTCTGCGCGGGTTGACGGGGTGGACGCGTGACCCGCGGACTATCGCCGAAGCCCTCGGCAAAGTCGGCACCGCGAACGGCGCGAAGCCGAAGCCCGATCCTCAAGGCCCGACCGCGCTCTACGACTCCTGTGTGGCCGCGCTCGGAACAATGGCGAGCGGGACGCATCCGAAGCGCGTCATCGTGCTCATCAGCGACGCGGGTGGAGATAACGAGTCCGAGCACTCGTTCAATGACCTCAAGCGCAGGATCAGAGAGTCGGACGTGTTGATTTACGCCATCGGCATCACCGGGGATAGCGCGCTCGGTACGCCCGACATTTTGGGACAGGCCGTCACGGATGAGTTGACGAGTTTGTCGGGCGGGCGGGCTTACTTCATTGAGCGGGAAAAAGAAGCCGGCGAGGCGGTGAAGCGGCTGACCGTGGAATTGCGACACCAGTACGAAATCGGGTTTACGCCCACGAACGCGGCGCGCGGCGGCAAGTGGAACAAAGTCAAAATCAAAGTGACGTTGCCCGACCCGTCGCTCAAGAACATAGTCGTCCGCAGCCGCGACGGATATTTTTCGACGACGCCCGCGCCCTGAAGCTCATGCGCTTACCCGATCCCCTTACGCCCGCATAGTTGCTGACCACTCATACGCTTTACGGACGACGCCCTGTATCTACCGGACGCGCGCCGCCGCTTCCGCGCAACGCGCGTCCGGCGACGGGCGGGCGCAAGAGCTACTCTGCAAAAACTTTCGATATTCGTTGACGGCCTCCGCCGGGCGACCGAGCGCGTCGAGCGTGGAAGCGATGCGAAGGGCGAGCATTTCGTCCGGTTCGCCGCCACGTTCGGCGCCACGTTCGGCGGCGCGCAGTTCGGCGAGGGCGGCTTCCGTCTGCCCGTCTTCGGCGAGTTGGACGGCGAGGAGTTTGTGCGTGTGCGCGTCATCGACGAGGCGGAGCGCGGCGCGGTATTCGCGGATGGTGGCGTCGCGCCGGCTGCGCAGGCGCGCGTTGGCGGCGCGTGCGAGGTGCGCGTCGAAGCTGTGATAGTCGCGGTAAAAGTAGATCGCGCCGGCGGAGAGCAGCGCGAACGCGTAGAGCAGCGGCGGCGCGTGGTGTTTGAACGGGAAGGGCGCGCGAACCGCCGGCAACGTGTCGGCGGCTTGCTCGCCGGGGTCGTCTGGAATTTCCACGCGCGTCATAGCGATGCCCGTCGCGCCCGTTTCGTTGCGGTCGGCCGCGCTTGTCTCCCTGACATCGGCGGCAACGGTTTCTTCGTCGGGAATTGATTCCGGGGCGTCGCCGTCTGCGGCCGGACGCGGCTTGAAGGTTCGAGCGATGAGGTAGAGCGGCAGGACGACGGGCGCGGAGATGAACGTGGCGAGCGTCCACGCGGCGACGGCGTAGAGCGGGAAGCGGCGGCGGCGCGCATCGTGGAGCACCCACGCGGAGACGAACACCGCGAAGGCGAAGAGCAGCGGCGACAGCCACTCGCTTATTTCTCCAGCGGAGATTTGCCAGCGTGATGTCAATTCTCAGTTACGGCTGCTTGGAGATGTCTTCGCCCACCGAGTGCAGCGTCATCGAACTCGACAGCCCCAGACCGGAGAGGCGGCCTGCCATCAGCACGATGACCTGCCCGTGCTGCACGATGCCCGCCTCCATGAGCGTGCGGTCGCCCGCCTGAATCATGCCCTCGGTGGTGCTCGGCGGCGGGTAGATGTAAGGCTCGACCGCCCAGATGATCGCCAGTTCGTTCAAGACCTCGCGCGAGTGTGTGAGCGCGGCGATGCGTTGCGCGGGGCGCAACGCGGAGAGGCGACGCGCCATCAAACCCGACTCGGTGAAGACCGCGATCACTTTCGCGCTCATCTCATCGGCCGCGAAGGCCGCCGCCTCGCAGATGGCGCGGCTGACGCGCCCCGACTGTTTGCCCGCCCACTTCGACACCCGACTCGACCCCGTGCTGCGCCCCGTCTCGGCCGCCTCGATGATGCGCGCCATCGTCGCCACGGTCGCCACCGGGTATTCGCCCGTCGCCGTCTCCGCCGACAGCATCAGCGCGTCCGAGCCGTCCCACACGGCGTTCGCCACGTCCGACGCTTCGGCGCGCGTCGGGCGCGGCTCGGTGATCATGGACTGCAACATCTGCGTCGCCGTGATGACGAACTTGCCCGCGTCGTTCGCCTCTTCGATGATCCGTTTTTGATAGACCGGAACGAGTTCGACGCTCGTCTCGACGCCGAGGTCGCCGCGCGCGACCATCACGCCGTCCGACGCGTTGATGATCTCGGCCAGATGATCTATCGCCTCCGACTTCTCGATCTTGGCGACCAGTGGGGCTTTGCCCCCGGAGGCTTTAATCAACGCCTTCGCTTCGAGGCAGTCTTCGGCGCGGCGGACGAAGGAGAGCGCGATGTAGTCCGCGCCCGCGCGCACGGCGAACTGCAAGTCGCGTCGATCCTTGTCGGTCAGCGAAGGGATGGGCAGGACGACGCCCGGCAAATTGATGCCCTTCCGCTCGTTCAAAAGGCCGCCGTTGATGACGCGGCAGACGACATCGGTCTCGGTCGTGCGCTCGACGTTCAAGGCGATTGCGCCGTCGTCTAAAAGGATGCGCGCGCCCGGATGCACGTCGCGCGCGAGCCCCGGGTAGTTGGTCGAGACTTCGCGCGCATCGCCGTTGACGGAGCGCGTGGTCAGCGTGAAGAGCGCGTTCTCTTCGAGCATGACGGGCTGGCCGCCTTGCAGCACGCCGGTTCTGATCTTCGGGCCGGAGAGGTCTACGAGGATGGCGAGCGGGCGGCGCATGCGCTCGGCGGCGGCGCGGGCGCGGCGGATCGCCTCGGCGTGCTCCTCCTGCGTGCCGTGCGACATGTTGATGCGGAAGGCGTTCGCGCCCGCCGCCAACAACGCTTCGAGCGTCGCCGGTTCGCGCGACGCAGGCCCAAGAGTGGCAAGGATTTTGGCTCTTCTCATTTTTCTCGTGAATCGTAAAAAGACGTAAATCGTGAATCGTAAATCGTGAATAGAGCAAAGCAGTTTCCTATCTATTTACGATTCACGATTTACGATTTACGATCTTCAGTTGTCGCTCGTCGCCGGTTTATCTGCGAGCGCGGCCTGCACGACGCGTTCCAGTTCGGCGGGCATGGTATCGGGGTCGAAGCCGACGAATTTTTTCAGGAGGCGTCCCTGACGGTCGTAAACATAGGTCTGCGGGATCGCGGAGTTGTCGGCGAAAAAGAGTTCCGACATCGGCGCGTCCGGGTAGCCGAGCGCGTACTGGATGCCGAATTCCTCGATGAAGGCGGGCACTTTGGGACGGTCTTCATCGCCGCCCACGTTCAGGCCGACGACGTGCAACCCCTGCGCGCCGTAGCGACGTTGCAGGTCGATGAGGTGCGGAACTTCGTCGCGGCAGGGCGGGCAATACGTCGCCCAGAAATCGAGAATCAACACCTTGCCTTGAAAATCCGACCCACGCGCGCGCCGCCCGTCGAGCGTCGTCCACGTCGAAGCGTTGACGACGCTGACGCCGCCGTTCGACGCGTTTGCGGCGTCGCCCTCGTGAGCCGTCGCGACCGGCGGCATCGGAAGCCCGGTGCGCGGCAACTTCGCGCCCTGCGGCGTGCCTGTCGCCGCACGGTTCGACGCAGACTGCTGCGAGGCTGTGTAATCGGTCGTGCCGCACGCAGACGCGAGCGACAGGACGAGCGCGCCAACTACCACCGCGGGCAGACGCCTCATCAAAAACAAACTTGACGACAACATGCTGGCTCTAAACTCCTGTCATGTGGGAGATGCGCCGTATTCTACACGACGACGAAGAGAATGATGAAGGATGAAGGATGAACGATGAATTGAAGAAATAAGATTTTGCCTTTAGTTCATCGTTCCGCGTTCATCGTTTATCGTTTCCCCACCCTGCTCCGTCTCTTCGAGCGAGGGGCGGTCGTTGTGCGCGGGGACGCGGTAGTCTTCGTCGGCCCAGTGGCCGAAGTCGAGCAGTTTGCAGCGTTCGGAGCAGAACGGGCGCTCCGGGTTGTCTCGCCACTCGACTGGCTTGTTGCACGTCGGACACTTCTTCATAAGACGTTTCGGGAAAGGGGAAGGGGAAAAGGGGAAAGGCAAAAGCAGCGTTCAAGCTCACCTGCTTTTGCCTTTCCTTTAACCTTTGCCCATTTCCCCTGGCCCTGATTTCCTTGCTCACGCCGTCGCCATTTCGGCGAGCGGCGGCTTGATTAAAATTTTACGGTCGACGAAATCGATCATACCCGCACGCCGCATGTCGTTCAAGCGGACGGTGACGCTCTCGCGCGTCGAGCCGACGAGCGAAGCGATTTCGCGGTGCGGGAGGTTGAGATCGATGAGGATGCCGTTCGTGCCCCGCTGGCCGTAGCGCTCGGAGAGTTCGTGGAGCAGTTTTTCGAGGCGCGCGGGGATGGCGTCGAGCGCGAAGTCGGCCACGCGCTGCTCGGAACGCGCTAGTCGTTGACCGACCAGACGGAAAGTGTAATCATAAAGCGTGCGGCTCTGACCCATCGCCGCTTGAAAATCCCCCACCGGAATCCGTAGCAGCCGCGCCTGCTCGAAAGCAATGGCGCACATCTGTCGATCCCCCAAACCGAAGAGCGCGAATTCGCCGAAGAGCGTGCCCGTGGGCAGAATGTCAATGACGGCTTCACGCTTCGTCTCCGGTTCGCTGCGGCACAGCTTCACGCGGCCGCGCGCGATCAGGTAGAGCGAATCGGACGTGTCGCCGTCGCGGTAGACGAAACGGCGGCGGCGGAAATCGATGGCCGTCGAGGCGGCGGCGAGTTTCGCGACCATCGCCTCGTCCAGACCGGCGGCGATCTCGGACTGGCGTATAATGTCTGCGCGATCCGCGACGCTCAGGTCGCAGGCTCTTCGGTGCGGCATAATGGGGGAACCTCGAAATTGTTAGTGGTTAAAGGAACTCAAGTTCAGTTTGTTAAATGGCACGGGGCGAGGGATGCGTCTTGGAATCTGATGAAAATTCGATGGCACAAATTGGCAAGGAAGAGCGGAGTTGACGCAAACTCAGGAGCGAGCATTCAGTCTGTTGAGATTTATTCGCACATGGTCGAAAGGATTCAGGTAAGTGGTTCGACCGCAAGTGGGCAACAACGGCAACCGTCCTTGTTAAAGCGCACTCTAACATGAAGGGCGGACGCGCGCAAGACCTCTTTTCAACTTTGTTCGGGAAGATTTAGCGTTAATTATGTTAAGCAAATTCACGGTGCTGGTGGTTGACGACGAGCCGGATAAACGGCAGTTGCTTAAAGTCGCTCTGGAGATGGCGGGCTACATCGTCCACACGGCGAACGACGGCGCGCAGGGGTTGGCGGCGGTCGAGGCGCACTCCTTCGACCTGATCGTGACGGACGTGATGATGCCCCACGTCGACGGCTACGAGATGGTCAAGCGCATCCGCGCCAACCCGCAGACGCGCTTCATCCCCGTCATCATCCAGACGGCGGCGAAGGCCGAGGCGCAGGACGCGCGGCGCGGCTCGCAGGTGGGCGCACTCGGTTACATCACAGACCCCACCGACCTCGACCTGCTGCTGGCGCGCGCGCGCACGCTGCTCGATTTCAAAAACTATCTCGACTCGTGCGAGGAAGCCGCCTTCACCGACCACCTGACGGGCTTGGCGAACCGCCGTCGCTTCGAGCGGCAACTGGAACGCGAGGTGGCGCGCACGCGGCGTTACGGCCACCCGTTCTGCCTGCTCGTGCTCGACATAGATCACTTCAAACTCGTCAACGACACCTACGGGCACGAGGGCGGCGACGAGACGCTCCGCCGTCTCAGCCACGTCTTGCAGACGGGCACGCGCGGCGTCGACACGGCGGCGCGCATCGGCGGCGAGGAGTTCGGCATCATCCTGACGGAGACGGATTTCGCGCACGGCCTCGAAGTGGCCGAACGCCTGCGCAAGACCATCGCCGAGACGGACATCCCGGAAGCCGCGCGCGTCACGGTGAGCATCGGGCTGGCCGAGTTCACCGAGCCGTTGCGCGACGGGCGCGAACTATACGCCTCCGCCGACGCCGCGCTCTACGAAGCGAAGCGACGTGGACGCAACCGCGTCGTCTCCGCCACACACGAAGCGAACCCCACGTCCGCGCTCGGCGTATCATAGACAAGGGATGAGGGCGGAGGGATGAGGGATGAAAGGAACGCTTGGCTTGCTGGAGCAGTTTCTTCATTCATCCCTCATCCCTCCGCCCTCATCCCTTTCAAACTGGAGGGTTTCATGGCTGATTATCGAGATAAGTTGGACGAGTGGCGCGAGGCCGCACAGCGCAAGGCGCGCGAGTTGGATGATAAGTATAAGATCAAGGATCGCGTCGAAGAGGGCGCGCGCGCGGCCCAGGACGCGGCGAAGCGCGGCGCGACGCGCGTGGTGAGTGAAGCGGAGCGAGCGCGTGCCGAGGCGGAGCGTTTGGGCGAAGAGTACGACGTGCGCGAGGGCGTGGGCGAGGTGCGCGAGCAGGCCGTCCGCGCCGCTCAGGAGGCCGGGCGCGCGGCGCGCGAGGCGAGTGAGAAATTGCGCGGCGCGGGGCGCAATGCCGGCGAGCGTGCGAATGAAGTTTTCGATGGGGCGAAGAAGCATTACGAACGCGCCGCGCGCGCCTACAGCGTCGGTTCGGGCGTGACGCGCGCCGCTTCCGCGGCGAGTGTGGGACTGTTCAAAGCCTTCGACTGGGCGCGCGAGAATCCGCAGCAGGCCGTGCTGGTGTCGCTCTCGATAGCCGGGGGGCTGGGCGCGGGTGCGGTCTTCCCGCGACTCGACGCCGTGCTCATCGGCGCGCACCCTCACTGGTTCACACACTCCGCTTTGCCCGTCTGGGCGCTCAGGCGCGCGGGCGCGAAGTTTGACAGCTACTTGAGCGAGCGCGAACGGCTCGTCGCAGCGGGCGACGTGACGGAGGCCGAACGCAAGCGCGCCGAGTTCGAGCGTTCAATCGTGCGCTACGTGGGCGCGCCGCTTCTGGGCGCGTTCAGTTGCGCGGCGGGTCTCGCCATCTGCGCGCAGATTTTCCAGCCGGGCAACATCGTCGGCGCGCCCGTCAGTTGGCTCTTAGGCGGCAACCCTGTCCTCGAAGGCATCTGGCTCTTCTCGAACGGCGTCATCTGCTTCCAGCAGGGTTACAAGTTCTTCATGATCGCCTTGAAAGACCAGCAGGACGTTCACCGCATCGTGCGTGAGATCAAAGGGCTACTGCCCGCGATGGCGACGGGTTAAGCGTCGCGGTTTCGGGCGCGGGAGAGAAGACGCGAAAGAGTAGGGCGAAACGCGCTCTCTTTCGACTTCTAAATCTTGAAGAAGCCGCTTCATATTAACTATGAGGCGGCTTCTTCTTTTCACTAAAGAGTCTCTTTGCGTTCAGCCAGCTTCATTGCGTTTTCAACTGCCGGACGCTGACGGTTGTCTCTTCGCCGGCGCACGCGAACCACGCTCGAACCTCCGATTCGAGTAATTAACTAACGCGCGCCATCCGATTCCATTAACAATCTAATTCGGATACTACAGCAGTTTGCAAATGGATGCGACTCGTCTGTGATTATGGTAGGGGCCGGGCTGGTCCCTGCCCGCTCTGTGATTATTGTAGGAGCCGGGCTTGTCCCTGCCCGCTCGCTTTCGTAGCCATGCGGGCAGGGACTAGCCCGGCCCCTCCAATGATTCCTTCATCGCACTCAATTGCAAACCGCTATAAACGGACGTGGGGCGCGTGTGTGTGCAGGACGGCGCGGCTATAGGCTTAAGAGATCGTGATGGGGAACAGCACGAAGCAGAGCAGGAAGACCACGAGCGTGAGAAGCGCGACGAGCATGCGCGCGCGGCCGAGCGGGGTGAGTTCGTCGAGGGCTTGCGGGTGCGGGACTCGAAGCATGACGAACAAAAGTATTGCGTAGAGAAAACCGCCGGGCGAGTTGTGCCAACGCCAACCGAGCACGGCGAGCAGCGCCATCGCGACGAAACCCGCGCGGCCGACCCACGCGTGCGTGCGCTTGCCGAAGACGGCGAAGACCGCGTGGCCGCCGTCGAGTTGTCCCACGGGTAGCAGGTTCAGGCTCGTCACGAGCAGGCCGATCCACGCCGCGAAGTAAAAAGGGTTGGGCGCGATGTCGGTGAGATGAACGCCGAGCGCGGGCGCGAGCAGACGCAGGAGCGGCGGGTCGTTGAAGGTGATGAGCGTGCCCGCCGCGGCGGTCTCTACGAGGGGCGGCGCGGGTTGCGCCGTCAAAAGCGCGAGCACGGCGACGGGGATGATGACGATGAAGCCCGCGAGCGGCCCGGCGACGCCGATGTCGAAGAGCGCGCGGCGCGTCGGGATGGGCGATTTGATCTTGATGAACGCGCCGAACGTGCCCGCGAGAAAGAGCGGCGGCGCGGGAACAAAGAACGGTAGTGTGGCACGGACGCCGTAGCGGCGACAGGCGACGTAGTGCCCCGCCTCGTGCGCGAGCAGGATGGCGAGCAGCGCGGCGGCGAACGTCGCCCCCTGCCCGATCAGTTCCGTGTGCGTGAGAGCCTGCCTGAGAAGTTCGCGGACGGAGAGAAAGTAATAGGCCGGGACGTAGACGAAGTAGCCGGGCCAGGCGGCGGGCGCGGCAAGGTCGGGTTCAAATTCGGGGAGGCTGGTCGCCGCTTGCATCACGCCCGCGAGCGTGGCCGTCACGGCGGTCAGCAGAAAGAGCGCGACGTGGCGCGCCCACTCGCGCGTGGTCGGGCGCGTTGCTTGCCGGGTCCATGTTGCGTGGCGGTCAACCGGAGGCGGGAGCGGTTGAAGTGTCTCGGACATAATTCAAGTGACAATAAAGACGCAAATCGTGAATCGTCAATCGTGAAAGAGAAGAACCTTCTTCCTCCATTCACGATTGACGATTCACGACTTACGTCTTCCGCATCTTGTCAGCCGTCGCTCGCCGTGACCGGCACGTCCGTGTCGTGTCCGGCGTCGTCCTCGGTGTCGAAGCCGTGAGCCTGAAGTTCCTTGCCGGGCTTGAAGCGGATAGTCTTGCCGGTAGGGATGGCGACCTCTTCGCCGGTGCGGGGGTTGCGCCCGACGCCGCGCTTGCGCGGTTTGACGACGAAGACGCCGAAGCCGCGCAGTTCGATGCGTTCGCCGCGCGCGAGCGCTTCCTTCATCGAGTGAAAGAGGGCGTCGACGGCCTGCTCGGCCTTCATCTTCGGCACGCCCGTGCGATCCGCCACGCGGTTGACGATGTCGAGTTTAATCACGCTTGATGAGCCTCCGTTCGCGTCCGTCGGACGGACGGAAATTGGTCTGCAAAGTATGGACGCTGCTTGATAAACGATAATAGAGACGCGCCGCGAACACTGTCAAGCAAACACCCGCCGGCCTCGACGCGCCCCCGCGTTGACAAAGCGCGCGGCGCGCGGCTAACCTCGAAAGACGTGAGATACGAGTAGTCGAAAGATCGACGGACGAGCAACGAAGAAGCCTATGTTCAAGCGTCAGGGAGCGCGCCGCAGCCCGCCGTTCGGCGACATCCGGGTAGAGGACGACCGCGACATCGAAGTGCAGCGGCTCGATCAAGAGTCGCGCAAGCACTTCTGGTCGGAAGCGCGCCTGCTCCTGCGCGATCTGGTCTTCGCGCTGCTGGTCGCCGCCTTGTTCGTCGTCTTCGTGGTGCAGCCCGTCAAAGTCGAAGGCACTTCGATGCTGCCCAGACTCCACGACGGCGAGCGCATCTTCGTCAACAAACTCGTCTATTACCACTGGCCGAAACTCGACCGCGGCGACATCGTCGTCTTCTGGTTTCCAGACGACCCGGACAAGAGTTACATCAAACGCGTCATCGGCCTGCCGGGCGAACTCGTGGAGGTGCGCGGCGGGCGCATCCAGATCAACGGGCAGGAGTTGAACGAGCCATACCTCGACCCGCAACTCAACGTGGGTCGCATGACGCTCCCGCCCACCGTCGTCAAACCGCACTATTATTTCGTGATGGGCGACAACCGCGACAATTCCAGCGACTCGCGCATCTGGGGGCAAGTGCCGGAAAAATACATCTACGGCAAAGCGCTCCTTCGTTACTGGCCGCTCGCGGACGCGACCATCATTCGCCACGAGACCGACTACGCGCTCACCCCGCCCGACGCGCTGCCGACGCCCTCCGTCGAGCCGGAAGAGGACGAGGAGAGTGAGCCGTGAGCCGCGAGCCGTAAGAAAACAGTTTTGGCTGCTCACGGCTTACGGCTTACTGCTTACTGCTTACTGAATTGAAATGCTTGACTGGTTGAAGCCGCTTTTGATGATGTTTCACGCGCCCGTGCGCGCGATGGCCTTGGTGCGCGACCGCGCGCCGCTCGGTTTCGCCGCCGCGCTCGCGCTCGGCGCGAAAGTGATCTACGTGCTCTACATGCAGTGGCCTTATCTGGCCGCGCAGGCGCGTGCGGGCGGGGCGTTCGGCGGCTTCGCCATCTTGAGCGGGACGGTGGGCAGCCTGCTCGTCGTCGCCGTCATCTTCGTGCCGGGGGTGATCTTCTTCGCCAACATGTTCGAGCGGCGGGGCAGCTTCAGTCTGGTGTTGCAACAGGAGTTCGCGCCCGCCGCGTCGGCCGTCTTCTATTCGTGGGCGGCGGCGCACATCGCCGCTCTGCCCGTCGCCGTCCTCTCACGCCTGAGCGGCTTTGAAGCTCAATGGCTCGCCGAACTGCAAACGTTCGGTGAGGCGTTCGGCAGACAACAGAACATGCCGCCCGACGTGATAGCGCAACTCACCGACCCGCAACAAATGTCTGAGAGTATTGCGGCCACGCTCGTCCTGCCCTTCTTTTTGGTGTGGACGCTCATCGGCGTGCGTGAAGTGTTTCGCCTCAGTTGGCCGCGCGCCGCCGCGGCGATGGTCGGGGGCGGGGTCGTCATGATCATGTTGTCTCCGTTGCTGGCGTTGCTCGGTCGTTTTCTCGCTTCGCCGTTTTTGCTGCTCATGCTCTTTCTCCTGCTGCGCGGCTACTTCGGCGAAGTGATGCGCACGCAACGCGCGCGCGCCTCGTTCCGGCAGAACCTCGAAGCCGCCACGCTCAACCCGGCCGACGCTTCCGCGCACTACAACCTTGGCCTCATCCACCTCCAGCGCAAAGAACTCGACGAGGCCAAAGCGCGTTTCGCGCGCGCCGTCGAGATCGACGCCGAAGAGGTGGACGCTCACTTTCAACTCGGCCGCATCGCCCGCATGCAGAACGATCCGGCGGGCGCGATTGCGCGTTTCGAGCAGGTCGTCGCGCGCGACCAGAGCCACGCGCAACACGAAATCTGGCGCGAGATCGGCGCGACCTATCTGGCCGCGGGGCAGTACGCGGACGCGCTCGACGCGCTCGAACGCTTTCTCGACCGCCGCCAGGCCGACCCCGAAGGGCTGTACCTGACGGGGCGCGCGCTCTTCGGCATGGGGCGCACGCGCGAGGCCGCCGACTCGATGCGCGCCTGCATCGAAGCCGTCAAAACCGCGCCCGCCTACAAGTACCGCGCCGAGAAACGCTGGCTCAACGAGGCGCAACAGTTCTTGCGCACACAGGCGACGAATTAATTATGAGTGAAAAGAAATCCGCGCTGCTCGCGCTTGAAGATGGACGCACGTTTCGCGGCCGCTCGTGGGGAGCGGAGGGCGAGGCGTGCGGCGAGATGGTCTTTAACACTTCGATGTCCGGTTATCAGGAAGTGCTCACCGACCCGTCTTACGCGGGTCAGATCGTGTGCATGACCTACCCGCTCATCGGCAACTACGGCGTGAACGACGCGGACGCCGAATCGAGCCGCCCGTGGGTCGAGGGCTTCGTCGTGCGCGAGGCGAGCCGCACCATGTCTAACTGGCGCGCGGAAGAGACTCTGGACGCCTATCTCAAACGTTGGCAGATCGTCGCCATCGACCACATAGACACGCGCGCTCTCGTCCGGCACATACGCGACCGCGGCGCGATGCGCGCCTGCCTGTCCACGGTCGATCTGAATGAGGAGAGTTTGGTCGCGCGGGCGCGCGCTTCCGAGTCGATGGAGAACAGGGAACTGGCGAGCGCGGTGACGTGCGAGCGGCCTTACGAAGTCCCCGCCGAAGGCGAGGCGCGTTTCCACGTCGTCTGCTATGACTTGGGCGTGAAGTTGAATTCTTTGCGCGAGTTCGCGCGGCTCGGTTGCCGCCTGACGGTCGTGCCCGCTTCCACCCCGGCGGCGGACGTGCTGGCGTTGAAGCCGGACGGCATCTTCCTCTCGAACGGCCCCGGCGACCCGGGCTCGATGACGCAGGTGGTCGCGGAGATCGCGCTCGTCGCAAACTCCGGTGTCCCGACCTTCGGCATCTGTCTCGGCCATCAACTGCTCGGGAGAGCTTTCGGCGGTTCGACTTACAAACTCCGTTTCGGCCATCGCGGCGGCAACCAGCCCGTGCGCGAAGAGGCCACCGGCACAATCGAGATCACTTCCCATAATCACGGCTTCGCCGTCCAGGCCGGCACGCTCCCGGCCGACGTAGAAGTCACGCACATCAACCTCAACGACAACTGCGTCGAAGGGATACGCCACAAGGGGCTGCCCGTCTTCTCCGTCCAGTATCACCCCGAAGCCGCGCCCGGCCCCCACGACGCCGCACACCATTTCCGCCGCTTCATCGAATTGATCGAGCAGACCCGCGCCATGCGTTGAGAAGGTATAAATACCGTCTTATTCGCTTTGGCGCGCGCTGGGCTTGCCTATCGTGTTTCTTTCAATCGCCGAGTTAATCAGGCGTGTTGGTTCATCCTCTACCTTCAATTGACCTTCCTGAGCAAGCCTATACAACGTGAGCGCCGCAACATGTGAATGTGAGTGAAGGTAGGTTATCTCAACAGCCGTTACCAAAGTATTCCTTGCGCGGCTGATTCCCTGTAAGCCACCGTCAATTGCCTGCCTTAACTCGACGAACAGGCGCGCCAAAATATCGGGAGCGTCAGGGTCGTGATCTAAGATGTAGCCAATATTGCTGGCTAGCGTCTCGCGGTCAATGAGCAGATTTTCTTCATACGGCGGGCAGTTATCTGCGATACTCACGCTGACCTCCATTGATGAAAGGGTTCTTATGCTCTCATGCTCAATCGCCGTTGACTATTCGCATCTTGTGAGCCGGTCGTTTCTTTAGGTGGGCTGAAGCTTGTTATTAGTATTTCCTTATTCAATACCCGTGTGCTACTGTTTTTCTCCGTATTCATGCCTGATGAAGACTGAACCGACGTTATAAAGTATTGAGTGAATAACTCACGAACTTCCGGCTTATCATAAGAAGATAATATCCAATTACATTGGGTGCGGCTCAGGCGCTCGGATAAAACTTTGTGCGCATCCCAATCGCGCATGTTGTGAGAGTAATTACACCCGTTACCGGGATAAGGCGGGTCTATATACATTACCGTCCCTTTACGGTCATAGCGGTCAACGCAATCCTGCCAATCGAGATTTTCGATGATGACTGTGCTCAGGCGTTTATGAATCGGTTCAAGGCGTTGTCGAAGTGTCTTTAACGCGCCGAAAAGTCTATTACCATGTCCGCCGTCAGTGATGCTGGTCTGAAAACGTGGATAATGTAACTCTCCGCCCCATCCAGCCATGATCAAGTAATAAAAGCGATGGGCGCGCTGCACGTCAGTCATTTGCGTAGGGTCTGAACCGGCTAGACGCTCAAACTCTGTGCGTGACACGAGTTCCCACTCAAAAGATGCTATCAAATCTTCGGGTTTATCTTTTACAACCTGAAAGAAGTTAACTAACTCCTGCTCTCTATCATTGAGAATTTCAACGTCGCTCGAACGTTTGCCGAAAAGTACCCAGGCGGCTCCGGCAAAAGGTTCGACATAACAAGTATGTGCCGGTATTAGAGGGATAATAAACTTTCGCAGGCGAGATTTACCGCCTACCCATTTGATCGGGCTGTTCAGCATCTGATGCTTCTCTTCTTTTCTCTCAGTCATCTCAACCTTTCTCAATACAACCGATTGTCGCCGTACTTTGTCGCCATTAGCGACAAAGTACCACGCCGATTTATGTCTGTCAAGATTTATGCCTAGCCAACGGACTATTGAGCGATTTGGCGAAAAGCTGCATAGCTTACGTGTGCGGCATGATATGACTTTGCAAGGGCTAGCTAACGAATTAGGACTTACTTCACACAGCTACATCAGTGAACTGGAGGCCGGAAAGAAAATCCCGACCGCAGAATTTGTGCTGAATGTTGCGCGGTTGTTTGGCGTGACAACTGACGAGCTATTGAAGGACGAGTTGGAACTGACAATTAGCGAGTAGGATTAAGGAGTAATCTTGTCTCAAGCATTGGTTGATAGGCCGCCGACCGAGCGGGAAGTGGAGAGACTCCGACTCATTTTAAGTACCTATCAGGATGGGACGGGTATGCTTCAAGTAGAGGGCGGCATGACACTGCCGGGCTGGCGGGACTTCGAACGCACGGTAGCTCTAACATTCAATGGACAGGCACAAGAAAGTAAATCAATCTTCGACGTATTGCTCTCAAGCGAAGACAGACCAAACGTGAGATATGGTCTGTCTTGCAAAATGAGACGCGAGCTAAACAAAATCAAGAGAACTGGACGCGTCTCTCTTGAATTATCAAACTCCGCAGGACAGTTTTGGGATTACTTAAAAACCAAAAGCATTGATCAATCAAATTACCGGAATAAGCCGTTAAAGGTTGGAGTATCGCTAATCGAAGTTGTGGAGAGATGGCATCAGGCAGTAAGTGTTGAGCAGGGCGGCGTAGTTGCTATCACTAAGAGTTTTTACTTGGTGCTTTCTTGGAACCAAGCAAGGGTTTACCAACTTCATCAATTCCCCCTCAACATGCCGAACGCCCACGAATTGAATTGGCACTTCCCGACAAAGAAGGGAGGAGATGAGGGAAGGAGACTTGCTGCTTACGATGAGTCAGGTGTGATTTTTGAGTGGTACGGAGAGTCAGGTGGACAACTGAAATATTATCCGCCTGCTAGTTCGGCAATTTGGTCGTCTGATAGCTTTCAATTAGAACCTTTAGCTGATATTGAGTATGGGATTCTAAAGAAGGCCGCAGCATATTTCCCTCACAAATGGGGTGAGGCGAACAGAGAGTAGCAGCCTTCTAACTTTCGCCCTGTAATTCGGCCGGCGGTGTGTTCGGCGCGGCGGGGGTGGCGTCGGGAGCGGGAGGCGCGGGCGCGGCGGCTTCGTCAGGTTTGAGCAGGGTGGCGACGATGCCTTCGTCCTTGCCGCGGTGTTCGAGCCAGTGGCGGTAGCCGACGGAGATGATGGCGATGACGGGGATGGCGAGAAATATTCCGGCGACGCCCGCGAGTTCCGCGCCGCAAAGGATGGCGAGGATGACGGCGAGCGGGTGCAGGTGTATGCCCTGACCGATGATGCGCGGATAGGTCACGTAGTCGTGGATGATGCGCAGCACGGCGAGGAAGATGAAGACGCCGAGCGCCTGCCCCGGCGAGTGAAAACTCGAAACCGCCACGGCCAACACGAAGATGACGAGCGGCCCGGCGAGCGGGATGAATTCCAGAAACCCGGCAAGTATGCCGAGCACGAGCGCGTAGGGCACGCCGATCAGGATGAAACCGACGGTGCAGATCACGCCGATCAAAAGGCACGCGATGAGTTGCGCGCGGATGTAGGCGGCGAGCGTGCTGTTGACATCCTGAAACAGTTCGTCGCCGCGCCAGCGCATGCGCCCGCGCGGGAGCATCTGCAAGGCGGTGCGCCGGAAGCTGTCCGCGTCTTTCAAAAGGAAGAAGGCAAGGATGGGGATCAAGACCAGCCACGGCGCGTAGCCGAGCGCGAAAGTCGCGGTGGTGACGGCGGTGCTTTGCAGGTACACGCCGACCGCGTGGATGGTCTCCGAGACGGTTTCCCTGACGGACTCGCGCGCGGGCGATGGGATACGCTGGTAGAAACGCTCCAGCTTTTGCGTGCTGTCCGAGAGGGTCTTCGAGTAGGTAGGCGCTTGCCGCCCGATCTCCGTTATCTGTTCGCCGACGTGCGGGAGCAGCAGATAGACCACGAGGCCAAGGCCGCCGAAGATGAGTAGATAGACGACGCCGATAGCCAGCGTGCGCGGGATGCGTTTCTGTCGTTTGCCCCCGCCAAATTTGACGGGGCGGTGTACGAGTTCGACGAGCGGCGCGATCAGGTAGGCGAAAAAGATCGAGAGTACCAAGAGAAGGATGACGCCTTCGAGCATGTACAGCGCCCAGATGAGCATCGCCACGCCGAGCACGATCAAGATCAGGCGCAGCACCACGCGCGTCTGCGGCCACGACGCCTCCGCCGCCGCCACGGCCGCAGTCTCCGCGACTTCCTCCACCTCTTTTTTGTGTTCGCTCTTCCGCTCAACCATAAAGTTTAACGATGAAGGCGGAACGATGAACGATGAAGTTAAAGCAAGTCGCCTTTCATTCATCGCTCATCGTTCCGCCTTCATCGTTTCCCCTCTAATCGTCTTCAATTTCGTATTCGTAATGTTGCAGGTGCGGGGCGGAAGGCTCATAGACGAGGCCGCGCCACTCGTCGCTGGCGTTCATGAGTTGGAGCGCGGCGAGCGGTTGCGCCGGGTTGCGCTCGATGCGCAAGACTTCGGCCACCGCCGACACCTTCGGCGCGCCCTCGCGCATGACGGCGAGTTGCACGCGGCTGCCCACGTCCGGCAAGTGCTCCAGATGCACGAGCGCGCCTGTCGGCCCGACGTTCTCCGTCTGGCCGTCGACGACGACATGTTCGCCCGACGCGTCGTCATCCCACTCGGCGCGCACCGGCAAACTGATCACGTAACGTGGCCCCGTCCGCTGGTCGGTCGTGTAGTGTTGAGACATAAGCGAAACCAGTGACGGGTGACGGTTGACGGTTGACAGGAAAAGCCGTGAATCGTGAATCGTGAATCGTAAATAGATAAGGACTGGTTTTCTCTATTCACGATTGACGATTCGCGATTCACTCGTCTCTTCTTGTCACGCGTCGCCCGTCACCCGTCACCTCCTTTCTTCATTCTTCTTCTTGCGCACGCAGTTTTTCGAGTACGGAGAAATCTTCGAGCGTCGTCGTGTCGCCGGAGACCGCGCCGCTCGACGCGATTTCCCGCAGCAGGCGGCGCATGATCTTGCCGGAGCGTGTTTTCGGCAACGCGTCCGTAAACCTGATCTCGTCGGGGCGCGCCAGCGCGCCGATCTCTTTGGCGACGTGACGCCGCAACTCCTCTTTCAAAGCGTCCGAAGTCTCGCGCGAGCCTTCGAGCGTGACGAAGGCCACGATGCCCGAGCCCTTGAGTTCGTCCGGCCGCGCGACGACGGCCGCCTCGGCGACCGCCTCGTGCGAAACGAGCGCGCTCTCGATCTCCATTGTGCCCAGACGATGTCCGCTTACATTAATAACATCATCAACGCGCCCCATTATCCAGTAATAACCGTCGCGGTCGCGCCGCGCGCCGTCGCCCGCGAAATAGACGCCGTCGATTTCCGACCAGTAGGCTTCGCGGTAGCGCGCGTCGTCTCCCCAGATCGTGCGCAGCATCGAAGGCCACGGGCGTTTGATGACGAGGTAGCCGCCCTGCCCCGCCGCCGTGACCGCCTCGCCCGTCTTTGTCATGATATCGACTTCGATGCCGGGCAGGGGCTTCGTCGCCGAGCCGGGTTTCGTGGGCGTCGCGCCGGGCAGCGGCGAGATCATGATGCCGCCCGTCTCCGTCTGCCACCACGTATCGACAATCGGGCAACGCCCGCCGCCGACCACTTCGCGATACCACATCCACGCCTCCGGGTTGATCGGCTCGCCGACCGTGCCGAGCAGCCGCAAGCTGGACAGATCGTGTTTCGAGACCCACTGCTCGCCCCACTTGATGAAGGCGCGGATAGCCGTCGGCGCGGTGTAGAAAATGTTGACGCGGTGGCGTTCGATGATGCGCCAGAAGCGATCCGGCTCAGGCCAGTTCGGCGCGCCTTCGTACATCAGGGTCGTCGCGCCGTTCGAGAGCGGCCCGTAGACGACGTAACTGTGCCCCGTCACCCAGCCGATGTCGGCCGTACACCAGTAAGTGTCTTCGTCTTTGAGATCGAAGACCCACTTCGTCGTGAGGTGCGCCCAGAGCAGGTAGCCCGCCGTCGTGTGCAGGATGCCTTTGGGCTTCCCCGTCGTGCCCGACGTGTAGAGGATAAAGAGCGGGTGCTCGCTGTCGAGTTCCGCCGCCGGGCAGTCGGCCGAAACCGTCTCGGCCAACTCGTGCCACCAGTGGTCGCGCCCCGCCGTCATGTTAACTCTCGACCCCGTGCGCCTGACGACGATGCAATGCTCGACGGTCGGCGTACCCTTCAAAGCCTCGTCAACCGTCTCTTTCAACTTCACTTCCGCGCCCCGCCGCCACCCGCCGTCGGCCGTGACGACGACGCGGCAGCCCGCGTCGTTGACGCGGTCGATGATGGCCGTCGCGGAGAAGCCGCCGAAGATGATCGAGTGGGTCGCGCCGATGCGCGCGCAGGCGAGCATGGCGATGGCGAGTTCGGGCACGAGCGGCAGGTAGAGCGCGACGCGGTCGCCCTCACGGACGCCCATGCGACGCAAGACGTTCGCGAAGCGACACACTTCGCGGTGCAGTTGCAGGTAGGTGAGCGTGCGCTGCTCGCCGGGTTCGCCCTCCCAGATGATCGCGGCCTTGTTGCGCCGCCACGTTTCGAGATGACGGTCGAGACAGTTGTAGGAGACGTTCGTCTTGCCGCCCGCGAACCACTCGGCGTGCGGCGCGTCCCACTTCAACACCGTGTCCCATTTTTTGAACCAGTGAAGCTCCCCGGCCATGCGCGCCCAAAACTCTTCGGGCGCATCGGCCGCCTCCGCGCGCAGGCGTTCGTAGTCGGCCGGAGATGAGATGTGCGCGGCCTCGGAAAAACTCGCGGCGGGCGGGAAGACGCGCTCCTCGTGCAGCACCGATTCGATGTTCGTCGTCGAGGAAGACATAAACTGCGCTTAAATCTCCTGTCGGAAAAGTCGGCGACGCGGGGCGCGCGCCGCAAAATTAAAATTGCGTTTCCGGTGAGCGTCCTTGTGTATCACAAAATCGCTCGACGCGACAATGACTGTGCGACGCGGGCGCGAGCCCGGCGGGCGGCGGCGTCGTCCGTCACTTGCGGCTTGTCTGCCGCAAGTCTCTCCGGTAAAGTACGCTCCATCCTGTTCATCTCCGAAGAGAACCCAAAAGCCGGCACATCATGAACCAGACTAAATCTTTCTTGCGCGCCGCTGTGGCCTTGCTTTTACTCGCCGCCTGCGCCGCCGACGCGCTCCCGCAAAGCAAAGGGACGGCGAAGGCCGCGCCCGTCACCGACACCTTGCACACGGCCGACGACATGCCGCGCGTGCGCGACGAACGGCTCTGGCAAAAGACCCTTAAGCTGCAACGCTCCGCAATCGTCGTGGACTCGCACAACGACATTCTCTCGATCATGTTCGACGAGAACTACGACATCGGCCAGTCGTCCGTCGGCAAGTATCACACAGACCTCGCGCGCATGAAGGAGGGCGGGCTTTCGGCGGAGTTCTTTTCCGTCTACGTGGATCGCAGTTACGCCAGAGGAGGCGGCGCGGCGCGGCGCGCGATGGATTTGATCGACATGGTTTACCGCGCGGCGGAAAAATACCCGAACGATCTCGTGATGTCTTACACCACGGCCGACATCCGGCGCGCGAAGAAGCAGAAGAAGATCGCCGCGCTGATGGGCATCGAGGGCGGCCACGCGATTGAAAATTCGCTGATGGCGCTGCGCGATTTCTACCGTCTCGGCGTCCGCTACATGACCCTGACGCACAACAACACGAACGATTGGGCGGACGCCTGCTGCGACGCCTCACGTCACAACGGCCTGTCGGATTTCGGTAAGGAAGTCGTGCGCGAGATGAACCGCATCGGCATGCTCATCGACATCTCGCACGTCTCGGACAAGACCATGTCGGACGTGCTCGACATCTCGACCGCGCCCGTCATCGCCTCACACTCTTCGGCGCGTGCGCTGGCCGCCCGCCCGCGCAACATCCCCGACGATCTCCTTCGCCGCATCGCGAAGAACGGCGGCGTCGTCATGATCAACTTCTACCCGGTCTTCATCGACCAGAAAGCGATTGACGCGAGCGAGGCGCGCGCCGCGCGGCTCAAGCCGCAACGCGACGCCCTGAACGAGCGATACAAAAACGATCCGAAGCGGCTCGAAGAAGAGTTGACGAAACTCAACGACGCGAACCCGCTGCCGCCGACGCCCCTGTCCGTCCTCGTGGACCATTTCGACCACGTGGCAAAGGTCGCCGGGATAGATCACGTCGGCATCGGCTCGGACTTCGACGGCGTGCCCTATCTCCCCGAAGGCATGAAAGACATCGCACAACTGCCGAACCTCACCTACGAACTTCTGCGGCGCGGCTACAGCGAGCGCGACGTGCGCAAGGTGCTCGGCGAGAATTTCCTGCGCGCCTTCGCAGAGGCCGAACGCGTCGCGGCGCGTGCCTCCGGCGGGCAGATCAGCCGCGACGGCAGCGTGCGGCGGATAAACTAAGGGATGAGGGCGGAGGGATGAGGGATGAATAATTAAAGAATTGATCCATTGATCCATTTCTTCATTGAATCAATGAACCGATGAATCAATGAATCAATTCTTCTTCATCCCTCATCCTTCCGCCCTCATCCCTTGATTATGTGTCCTGACACGGCAAAGCGGCGTTGATCTCTGAGAGATCAACGCCGCGTCGATTTTAAGTGCGAGGATTAGTCGCAGTTAGCGTGTGGAAAGTTTCGGCGTTACTTAGCTGCCCGAGCCGCCGCCCGAACCGCTACCGCTGCCACCCGGGCCGCTGCCGCCACCGGAGCCACTGCCGCCGCCCGAACCGCTTCCACCACCGGAACCGCCCGAGCCCAGTGGAACCACCACCGCCGCCCGTGCTGCCGCCGCCACCGCCGCTGCTGCCGCCTGAACCGCTGCCGCCGCCGCTGCCGCCTGAGCCGCTACCGCCACCGGAGCCGCTGCCGCCACCTGATCCTGATTCGTCAATCATCGCAATCTATCCTCCCTATTTGTTTGTTGAGGGGTTGCGTTTGTTAATGAATGCGCGGGCTGTCGAGGTGTGTTAAATAGCCGTATCGCATTCATCCGAAAAATCTCTGCTAAACCTGTCATTCATCAATCCTCATGCCGTATGACGCGGGAAAAATCGATACGCAAACTTTCTTCCGATTTACTCGGAGACGCGTTGGAAAACATGTTCAACCGTGCCTACTCAGCCGGGACGCCGATACAAAAGTCGTACACACAATTATAAAAATAATACACGCGTAATGTCCCTACTTTGATCAAATTTGTTTGTGTCTCAATTGCACACGTCGCCCCAAAGTATCCTGCGCGAGAGTGCGTGCTATAATTTTATCTTCCAAATGAAGCGCGCCGGAATTTACATTCACGTCCCCTTCTGCCGTTCGCGTTGCTCCTACTGCGACTTCGCCACCGGCGCATACGAAGGCCAACTCGCGGAACGCTACGTCTCCGCCCTGACGGCTGAGATTTCGACTTTCAAACTGCCGCCCACGCCCGACTCGTCCGCCGCGCACGACGCGGCGACCGGCGACATGCGCGCGAACGATCAGCGCACGGATGCGGTCTGCGATGTTGACACGATCTACTTCGGCGGCGGCACGCCCTCGCTGCTCACGCCCGCACAGGTCGGGCGCATCCTGCGCGCGGTGGGCGAGCGTTTCCGCGTCGCGTCGGATGCGGAAGTGACTCTGGAGATGAACCCCGGCACGGTGACGCTTGAGTCGGTCGAAAAATTTCGCGCGTGCGGCGTCAACCGCGCGAGCTTCGGCCTGCAAACATTCGACGACGAGGGGTTGCGCCGCCTCGGTCGCACGCACACGGCCGACGACGCGCGGCGCACGCTCGCCGTCCTGCGCGAGGCCGGGTTCGACAACGTGAGTTTCGATCTCATCGCGGGGCTGCCCGGCCAGACGCTCGCCGAGTGGTCGCGAAACATGGACGACGCGCTCGCGCTCCGCCCCGCGCACCTGTCGCTGTACCTGCTCGAAGTCCACGAAGGCACGCCGCTCGCAGAACAACTCCGTCAGGGTCGCTGGCCGCAACCCGACGCCGACGTGGCCGCGGAGATGTATCAACTGCTCATCGAACGCACGCGCGCCGCCGGTTATGAACATTACGAGATTTCCAACTTCTGCCTGCCGGGGTGCGAGGCGCGCCACAACTTGAAATACTGGACGAACGCTCCCTACTACGGCTTCGGCTCGTCCGCGCATTCATACGACGGCGCGCGCCTGCGCTGGTCGAACGAACGCGACGCCGCGCGCTACGTCGAATTGATGGAGACGTGCGGCGCGGCAATCGTCGAAACGAACGAACTGAGCGCGCGCGACGCGGGCGCGGAGGCTCTCTTCCTCGGCCTGCGCCTGATGCGCGGCGTTGACCTGACGGAGCACCGCGCGCGCTTCGGCACGGACGTGCGGAGCGAATACGCCGCCGACCTCTCGCGTTTTCAAGCAGCCGAGTTGATCCGGATCGACGGCGACCTTCTACGTCTCACGCGCTCCGGCGTGCTGCTCTCGAATGAAGTTTTCGCCGCCTTCGTTTAATAATCCATTTATGATTGATCTACGCAGCGACACCGTGACGAAACCGACGCCCGCCATGCGGCGCGCGATGAGCGAGGCCGAAGTGGGCGACGACGTGTACGGCGAAGACCCCACGGTCAACCGCTTGCAGGAGCGCGCCGCCGAAGTGTTCGACAAAGAGGCCGCGCTGTTCGTGCCGACGGGTTCGATGGGCAACCAGATCGCCGTCAAGTTGCACACGCGTCCGGGCGCGGAAGTCGTCATCGAAGAGCGCGGCCACATCTACAACTACGAGATGGCCGCGATGGCGGCCGTCGCCGGCACGCTCGCGCGCCCGGTCAAGAGCGCGGACGGTAGCGGCATCCTCCATTGGGACGACATCAAGGCGGCCATCCACGCCAACGACGCCCCCTACTACGTCGCGCCGACCGGACTCGTCGCCCTTGAGAACTCGCACAACCTCGCGGGCGGTACGCTCCTCACCAGAGAGCGCACCGGAGAGATTTGCGCGGGCGCACACGCGCTCGACATCCCCGTCCACCTCGACGGCGCGCGCATCTTCAACGCCGCCGCCGCGCTCTCTGAGACGGTCGCCGCGCTCGCCGCCCCGTGCGACTCGGTGATGTTCTGTCTGTCGAAAGGTCTCGGCGCGCCCGTCGGCTCGATGTTGTTGGGAAGCCGCGCGTTCATAGACGAGGCGCGTCGCTGGCGCAAACTACTCGGCGGCGGGATGCGGCAGGCGGGCGTCATCGCCGCCGCCGGACTCGTCGCGCTCGAAGAGTCGCCCAAACTGTTGCATCTGGATCACGCGAACGCGCGCCGTCTGGCCGCAGGCGTCGCCGAACTGCCGGGCGTGAAGATCGACCCCGAACGCGTCGTCACCAACATCGTCATCTTCGACATCGCGGACACCGGGCAGGCGTCCGAAGACATCTGCGTGCGCCTGCACATGCGCGGCGTCCTCGCCTCCGGCTTCGGCTCGTCGATCCGCATGGTCACGCATTACGACGTGTCAACCGCCGACATAGACGCGGCCGTCAAAGCCTTGCGCGACGTGTTGCTCGAACGATAAGTTTCAGGTTTCAAGTTTAATGTCCGAGGTTACTCGCTTCTTAAACTTGAAACCTGAAACCTGAAACCTGAAACTTTTTATGACACCTTTGATCATCGCCATCGACGGCCCTTCGGGCGCGGGCAAGTCAACGCTCGGGCGCAGGCTCGCGCGCGAACTCGGTCTGCTCTACGTGGACACGGGCGCGATGTATCGCGCCGCCGCGCTCGCCGTCGTCGGGGCGGGCGTGAACGCTGTGGACGCGGACGAGGTGGCGCGGGTCGCCACGCGCGCGCGCATCGAACTGGCGGGCGACCCGGATTCCCTGCGCGTCCTGCTCGACGGGCGCGACGTGTCCGCGGAGATTCGCACGGAGCAGATCACGCGGCTCTCTTCCGTCATCTCCACGATCCCGGCCGTGCGCCGCGACCTCGTGCGCCGCCAGCGCGAGATGGGCGAGGCCGGGCGGGGGGTCGTCCTCGACGGGCGCGACATCGGCACGGTCGTCTTCCCTCAGGCGGACGTGAAATTTTTCCTCACCGCCGTCCCCGAAGAACGCGCCAAGCGACGTTTCGACGAAGACCACGCCAGAGAACCCGACCTCACTTTTCAAGACACGCTCGCCGACATCAACACGCGCGACGAACGCGACTCGACGCGCGCCGACTCGCCCCTGCGCATCGCCGAAGACGCCGTCGTCATAGACACCACCGAACTCTCCGTCGAACAGGTCTTCGCGCGCATGCTCGAAGTCGTCCGCGACAGACAGGTGACTTAGAGAGGCAATAAGCTCGGAGGAACTTGCGATGATTAACGAAGGTCTGACATACGAAGGCTCTGACATTTCAGATTATGAAGTGTTTGAGAAATTGCACGCGGGGCATCAACATCTTTTACTCGGGACGAACGGGTTCATTCTTTTCAATGGCGGCCTACATCTGCGCGGGGCGGTTGAAATTCCTGACTGGCATTCGCTGGGGCATGTTTGGTCGGGCGATTCCGCTCTTTATAAACTCTTTCCGGCCATCCATGAAAGCGACGTTCCTTTCGGTCAGGACTGTCTGGGCGACCAGTTTGTCCTCAGACAAAATGTTGTTCATAAGTTGGACGCCGAACTTGGGCAGTTAGAAAGTTTGGATATGAGTCTGGAGGTATTTTTGGCGCACGCGCGGAAGAACCCCGTAGAGTTTTTGTCGCTCCAGCCGCTATTGCAGTTCCTTAATGACGGCGGAGTGTTGAAACCGGGACAACTTTTGAGTGTGTATCCGCCTTTCGTCGCAAAAGAGTCGGAAAACGGAGTCTCCCTTAAAGCTATTTCAATGTTTGATCGCATCCGCTTCTTGGCCGACTTCGCGAGACAAGTTTCCGGCCTCCGGAAGGGAACTAAAATCAACTTGGCGGTTGTCGAATAAGGTCAGTCAAATCTCATTTATGTTCACGGGTATCATCGAAGAGTTGGGGCGCGTGCGCGGCGTGGAGCGGCGCGGCGAGGGCGTGCGCATGACGGTCGAGGCGCGCACGGTGACGGAAGGGACGCGCGAGGGCGATTCCATCTCGGTCAACGGCGTGTGCCTGACCGCGCTCGAAGTGGGGCGCGACAGTTTCGCGGCCGACGGGTCGCGCGAGACTTTGCAGCGTTCGACTCTGGGGAGCTTGCGCGCCGGATCGCCGGTCAACCTCGAACGCGCGGTGACGCCCGCCACCAGACTCGGCGGCCACATCGTGCAGGGACACGTTGACGGGCGCGGGCGTTTCCTCTCGGCCGAGGAGCACGGCGGCTCGTGGACGGTGCGCATCTCGTACCCGCCGGAACTCGCGCGCTATCTGGTCTTCAAGGGGTCGGTCACGGTCGAGGGCATCAGCCTGACGGTGGCCGCGCTCTCCGACGACTACTTCGAGATCGCCGTCATCCCGAAGACGTGGGCGTTGACGAACCTCTCGCACCTGCGCGCGGGCGACGCCGTCAACCTTGAGGTCGATATCATCGCCAAGTATGTCGAGCGCATCCTCGCGGTCGGCGGGCGCGCGGGCGCGGCGGCGCAAACGCCGGGGCTGACTTTAGAGAAACTCGCCGACCTCGGTTACAAGTAACGCGAAGCGTGGGTAGTGGGGTAATAGTGTGTTGTTAGACCAAGCCGCTAGTGTTTATTGCATTTAATTTGCATTAGCTTCTTTTGGTTGTTTTAGTTTGAGCTTTACGGTATAGTGCCCCTATTGGACATATACAAGGGGTGTGAATGGCCGTACGGCAGATGTTTATGCAACAAACTGCCCCCTTTTTGCGTCTAATGAATGTGGAATGAGAGGGAAATAATTTCCCTTGACTAGCGAGCGTTGCAAATGCAATTATCGTTTGGGAGGAGGATAAAGATGTTAAACATGGCAACTAAAGGTGGATGCAGGATGGCTACTAAGGGTGGCCTGAAATAAGGGTATATTAATCTTTCCTCCAAGAGGGCGCGCGTTTTACCAACGCGCGCCCTCTTGCTTTTACCAATCCCAATCAATGCAGTATTCAGCACCAAGTACAGGCTTATTAACAGTCATCTCCATTCTGAGTCCATTGTTTGAAGCGTGCGGTGTTGGAAGATTCATGTGCGGATTTCCACCGTACCGTAAACTAGCCCTCACATTACGCGCAGGCTTACCATGCGGGAGAATAACAATTAACCGCAAGCGCTTGGTCGGAGCCTCAACCACATGTATTAACCCCTCAGACGGATTTGAAAATGAATCAAGCAAATCATAAGTGAGCACGGTGTTGAACTTCTGCCCCTTAGACAAGGCTGGCTGAAAGCGCTTGCAGACCTGAATATCGCCCGCCTCTGTCTTTTGGATATGTGGCGGATCGCCATCAATGCGGATATTGGTTATTGAGCCATCGGAGCTAATGTTCCGACACCAAAACTCAGTAATACCTTTATGGTTTGATCTCGCAGTTTGGGAGCGTTGCAAAGTGGCTCTACTACCATCCCTCGTATTGATGGTTAATGTCTTTTCAATCTCAAGAACAGTAAACTCTGATAGATTGCCTTGCCTTTGATACCAGATAAATACAGCCAAAAGAGCGAGGCACAAAGCTGCAACTCCAGCATACGGCGAAACGAAATAAGCTAGGAAACCCGGCAAGCCGAGTATAATACCACCCCATGCCAACAACTCTTCGCGGCTCATTGCTACGCCTCCTTATAGTTAAATAACTCTGCTAATTCCCAAATGTGGTTGGTGATTCCCGCTTCCATTGCAGGGGTGCAACGTAAGGTCTTATGGATGCGGCAGAAGTTATAATACGCGAAATTCAACGCGAGCGCACCCCGCAAGTTATCCCACTTCTTACTAAAGCCGTTTGTCAGTCTCGTCATTCTCCGCATGGGTCATGATTAGATCACCTATCGCTATCTAGTCATGACCCAAGATTTATTTCGTGAGCAACACACTATTACCTCACTACCGAAGCGTGTGAGCCGTCCAATTGCGGGTCGCCACGCTCTAAGGTCGCCGGAAATCTCTATCAACTGACGCGGCCGCGCGGCGTCTCGACGATTGCGTCTCGGCCGTCCTTCCTCGCTTTCCCGTAGATTCCCGCGGGGCATCAGGCTGGCAATAGCATCGTGAGTCGCAAAAATGACGGCTTTCGGGTAACATGAACGACGGTACAACGCTCCCCCCGATAATCCAGTTGCCCGATAGGACTTTCGATGCCTTTTTCCTCCATTGAAGAAGCTGCCGCAGACATTCGCGATGGCCGCATGGTGATCATCGTGGACGACGAGGATCGCGAGAACGAGGGAGACCTCGTCTGCGCCGCCGAAAAGGTGACGCCCGAGATCGTCAACTTCATGGCGACGCACGCGCGCGGCCTGATCTGCATGCCCCTGACCGAGGAACGCTGCGACGAACTGCACCTCACGATGCAGGTCGCCGACAACACCTCTTTTCTCGGCACGGCCTTCACCGTCTCCATCGAGGCTAGACGGGGCGTGACCACCGGCATCTCCGCCGCCGACCGCGCGACCACGATCTTGACCGCCGTCGATCCGAAGACCCGGCCGTCAGACCTCGCGCGCCCCGGCCACATCTTCCCGCTGCGCGCGCGCAAAGGGGGCGTGCTCGTGCGCCCCGGCCAGACCGAGGCGAGCGTCGACATGGCGCGCATCGCCGGTCTCTACCCGGCGGGCGTGATCTGCGAGATCATGAACCCCGACGGGACGATGGCGCGCCTGCCCGAACTGCGCGAGTTCGCGCGCGCGCACAACTTGAAGATCATCTCCGTGGCCGACCTCGTGCGCTATCGCATGCGGAAGGAGACGCTCGTGCGCCGCGCCGCCGAGGCCGAGATCAAGACCGTCTACGGCCGCTTCCGCGCCGTCGCCTTCGAGAACGTGATGAACTCGGAAGTGCATCTGGCGATGGTGATGGGCGAAGTCGAGACCGGAGAGCCGGTGCTGGTGCGCGTCCACACGGCCAACATCACGGGCGACGTGTTCGGCTCGCTGATGGACGACACGAATTTCCAGTTGCACACGGCGTTGGAAAAGATCGCCGCCGCAGGGCGCGGCGTCGTGCTCTATTTGAAGCAGCACCAGCACGGCCTCGACCTCATTCACCAACTCCGCACCTACGCCCTGATGCACGAGCGCGGGCTGACCTTCGAGGAGGCGAGCGTCGAGACGGGTTACGGCGCGAACCGCGACTACGGCGTCGGCGCGCAAATCCTGCACGAGTTGGGTCTGCGCCGCATCAATCTCTTGACGAACCACCCGCCCAAAGTGACCGCGCTCGAAGGCTTCGAACTCGAAGTCGTCGGCCACGTGCCGCTCGGTTCACCGGCGAAAGAAACGTCGAACGCGGAACGATGAAGGAGCGCCTTCTCGCCGTCCGCGGTTGGCCGTCCGTTGTTTAGTGATTCACGCACCAGTTATCAAGGAAAGGGTTTGAACAACGTCCGACGGGCAACTCCCATCAGCCCAATTTCATCGTTCCGCGTTCACACTTCATCTTTAAAGCGGCAGTCTCAAGTTTCAGGTTTCAGGTTTCAAGTTTAAGAACCCCGAACCTCAGTCCTGAAACTTGTAACCTGAAACCTGAAACTTTTATTATGCCTGTTGACGACAGGGACGAACGTTCCACCGGGTCATCACCTGAGACAGACGAAACTACTGCGCCCCCGCCGCCGCACGGCGACGAAGGCGTCGCGGCGGCGGCGACGAGCGCGCCCGGCGATGCGGGCGACGGCGAGCCTCCGGCCAACGCAACTCCGGCCGAGCGTCGCCGCTGGCGTCGCTACGTCAATCGGCGCAACGCCACGATTGCGGCCGTGGGCGCCGTCGCCCTCGTCCTGCTCATCGTCGTCCTCGCGTTCCTCCTCTACCGGACGGGTCGCGTCGATGATTTGATCGCGCGGCAGATCGTCTCGACGCTCAGGGAGTACAATATCCGCGCCGAGATCAGGGAGTTTCACACCAAGTTCGGGCCGCGCACGGTCGAGATGCAGGGTCTCGATCTCTACGACGGGACGACGGGCGAGAAACTCGGCCGCGTCGAACGCGTGCTCGCCACCATTCGCATCGAAGACATGTACGCGCTCAACCTGCGGCGCAACATCAATCTCGAATCGTTGCAGATCGAAGGACTCGAAGCGTGGGTCAAGTTCGACGAAGAGGGGCGTTCTAACTTCCGCAACATCCGGCTCCCGCCGCCCGCCGAAAATCAGCGCATCAACTTCTCTTACTCCACTGCGCGGATCGAACTCAGGAACGGCGTCGTCCACTACGGCGACGAGCGGCACGAGATCGCGGGCGAGGCGCGAAACCTGCGCGCGACCATTGAACCCGACGACCCGAACGCGCCCGCCGAGAGCCGCATGAACCGCGTCTGGGTCGCGCTCTCCGATTCCACTTTCACCTACGACGGCAAGCCGATAGACAAAATCGACATCGAAGCCCGCGCGCGCATCAACCAGACGCGCGCCGAGATTCAGGAATTGACCTTGCGCTCGCCCGTCGCCGAAGCCCGCCTCGAAGGCACGATGGACGACTGGCGCAACCTGCGTTACCAGTTGAAGGTCGCTTCGACCGTCGATCTGACGCAAATCTCGAACACTTTGCAGACGGCGACGCCCTTGCGCGGCGCGGGCAAGTTCGAGGGCACGGTCTCTGGCGAGGGCGACAAGTTTCAGGTTGACGGACAGGTTCAATCGGACGCGCTTGCCGCCGGGAACATTCGCCTGAAGGGTTTGAACGCGACGGCGCGCGGCACGGCGCAGGGCGTGGAGAACTACGAGGCGCAAGGCCGCGCCGTGGCCGAGATGCTGACGGCGGGCGACTTCACTCTGAATCTCATCCAGATTCGCGGCGGCGTCATGGGCACGGGCAGCGACTTCCGTTTCCTCGGCGAACTCCGCGCCGCCGCCGCCCGCTCCGGCGCGACTTCGATAGCCAACCTGATCCTGAGCGACGCCGCCGCCGAATACCGCGACGGCCGCATCAGCGGCAACTTGCCGCGCGTCGCGGCGGGCAACATCAAAACCCCGGACGTGACGGTCGCGGGCGCGCAAGGCGCGGACGTGCGCTTCAACGCGTCGGAAGACGGGCGTGAGTTCACGGGCTCGGCGGCGACCGTCAACGCGGGCGCGTTGACGACAAAGGGCGCGCGCCTGGGCGGCGTCACGGCCAGCGGCATCACGGCGACGGGGCAGAACGGTGTGACGAACATTCTCGCGCGCAGCGTCGTCGTGCGCGGCGCGACGGCCGCGGGCGCGACGCTCGGCAGTATCAACATCGCGGGCGTGCGCCTCTCCATTCAGGACAACGGGCGCGTCGAAGGGTCTTCGGGCGACATCAACGCGGGCACGGTCGCCTTCAGAAACGGCGCGACGAACGGCCGCGCCGAGAACGTGCGACTCGCGCGCCCCGCGTTCGTGCTTGAGCCTTCGGGTCGCTACCGCGCGAGCGCGGATTTGAGTCTCGGCGGCGGCGTGCTCGGCGACATCGCGCTCGGCGCGGCGCGAAGCAACGTGGTCGCCACCAACAGCGAAATCCAACTCAACAATTTCACCGCCGAAGCCCTGAACGGGCGCGCCAACGGCACCGCCATAATCAGCACGGCGCGCGGCGGCGCGTCGCGCGTCAACGCCGCCTTCGAGGGGCTGGACGTGGGCGGCCTCTTAGCGATTCTGACCGGGCGCGCCGTGCCGATTGCGGGCGCGGCCACCGGCACGGTCAATCTCACGATGCCGGGCACCAACTTCGAGGCCGCGAGCGGCACGCTCAACGCGCAGTTCGCGGGCGAGACGGGCAGCGAGGCCAACGGGCGCACGCCCCTCACGGGCGAACTCGCGCTCGTCGCGAATCGCGGGCAGTTCCGGCTCGACCGCGCGAACCTGCGCACGGGCGCGAGCGAGTTGACGGCGGCCGGGGATTTCTCCTTCAAAGGCGACTCGAACCTGAACGTCAAGCTCGCCTCCTCCGACGCGGCGGAACTCCAGCGCGTGCTCGTCGCCTCCAATTTGATCCCCGCGCTCGAAGAGAGCCTCACGAATTCCGGCGTCGGCCTTGCCGGTCGCCTCGATTTCGAAGGCACGATTCGCGGCGCGCTCGATGCGCCGCAAGTCTCCGGCCGCTTCGCGCTCGGCACGCTTTTAGCTAACGGTCACGACCTCGGCTCGCTCACCGCTTCGGTCGAAACAAACGCGACCGAGGTGCGCGTGCCCGACGGCCGTCTCGTGCAGCGCGACGGCGGCAACGCGCAGTTCGCCCTTGTCTACCCGCTCGACGGCTCGAACAACGGCTCGCTCGACGCGACGCTCGAACGCATCGACATCGGGAGTCTGCTCGCCGCGCTGCCGACCGCCCGCCAACCGAGTTTCAATTCGCAACTCGCCACCGTCGGCCCCACTTCGGGGCGCGTCAGCGTGCGCGGCATCCCCGCGGCCCTGAGCGGGAGCGCGGACATACGCTCAGGCCCCGGCCAGATCAACGGCGAACCCTTCGACGAGATCGCCGCGCGCGCCACTTTCAGCGGCACGACCGTCACGCTCGAAAATCTCGACGCGCGTTTCCGCGCCGGGCGCGTCACGGCTAAAGGCACGATTGACACCGAGACGCAGGCGTTCAATGTGCAGGCTCAGGGCGCGGGCGTCAGTCTCGGCGCGCTCGCCGGACTCGCGGGCGGCGCGTCGCCGCAAGTTTCCGGCACGGCCGATTTCACCGCCACCGCGACGGGCGTGTTCAGCGACCCGCGCAGTTTCAACGTGCAGATCGACGGGCAGGGGCGCGATGTGATGATCAACGGGCAGAGCGCGGGCACGCTCGCGCTCGTCGGGCGCACCGAGAATCAGAAGTTCAATTTGCAACTGACGACCGGCATCCTCGGCCAGCCGCAGGTCGTCAATGCCACGGTTGACCTCGCCAGCGCGGGCTTGACCACGACGGTCGAGACGGCGCTGACGAATCAGGATTTGACTCAACTCTTCGCCACGCTCTTGCCCAACTCGAACGTGCGCGTGACGGGACGCGCGACGGGCACGTTGCGCGCGTCGGGCGAACTGTTCGGCGAGAACGCGGAGGGCGAGCGCGCGTTCTCTTTCAACGCGCTGCGCGGCAAGGCGGAGTTTTCGCAGTTGGTCTTTCAGATCGCGGACGTGCAACTCGTCGCCGCCGACCCGCTCGTCGTGCAATTTTCGCCGAACGAGATCGTCTTCGACAAGACGCAGTTCACGGGGCCGGGCACGAACATCGTCTTCGGCGGTTCGGCCGCGCTCGGGGCGGGCGGTCGCCAGAACTTCACCATCACCGGCGATCTCAACCTGCGCGTCTTGAACGGCATCTCGCCCAACATTTTCCTCGCGGGCACGTCGAACCTTGAAGTGCGCGTCGCCGGTTCGTTTGAAGACCCGCGCCTGACGGGCACGGCTTCGGTCGCGGGCGCGTCCTTCTCGACGCTCCTCACGGACGAACGCCTGACCGTGCAGAACATCAACGGGAGCGTGCGCTTCACGGCCGACCGCGCGCAGATCGACTCGCTGACGGGCACGCTCGGCGGCGGGCGCGTCGGCGTGACGGGCGGCGCGCTCCTCGCCGGTTTCTCGCCCACGGATTTCCGCTTCAACGTGCGCGCCGAAAACGTCACCGTGCCGCTGCCGCAGGACATCCGCGCCACCGCCGACGCCAATCTCGTCCTGCAAGGCCGCGCGCAGGCGCAGTTGCTCTCGCTCTCCGGCCTCGTCAACCTGCGCCGCGCCGAGTATACGGAAGACATCGAACTCGCCGACTTCATCAACCGCCGACGCGAAGCCACCATCAGCGAAGGCGGCGGCGAGGGCGGCGGTTTCGGCGCAAACCTCCTGCTCGACCTCCGCGTCGAAGGCCGCGACGCGCTCGTCGTCCGCAACAATCTGGCCGACATCGTCGGCTCGGTTAATTTACATGTGCGCGGCACGGCGGAAGAGCCAATCGTCGGCGGGCGCATCACGGTCGCGCGCGGCACGCTCAACTTCCGCAACGACCGTTACGAACTGACGCGCGCCTTCATCGACCTGCCCCCGCGCGCCGATGCCGACCCCATTCTGAGCATTCAGGCCGAGGCCGAGATCAAAGGCTATCGCGTCATCGTGAGTTTGACCGGGCCGCTCTCCTCGCCCAACGCCGTCGTCCGCAGCGACCCCGCGCTCCCGCAGTCGGATGTGGTCGCGCTGATCACGACGGGCGACTTGAACCGCAGCGAGGAAGGCGGCGCGACGCTCGCGCAGACCGGCTTCGGCACGGCGACGAGTTTGTTGACCGACACGCTCATCAACAACCCCGTGCAAAAGGCCACGGATAAATTGTTCGGCCTGAACCGCTTCGAGATCGATCCGCTGATCGCCGGTCGCGGCGGCGCGAGCCCGACGGCGCGGCTCACCGTCGGGCGGCAGATCAACCGCAACCTGAGTCTCACGTATTCGACCAACGTGACGACGGATCAGAATCAAGTGCTCGCGCTCGAATACCGCGTCTCCGACCGGCTCTCGTTCATCGCGCAGTACGAACAGGGCGCGACCAACACGTTCAGGTCGGCGAACGACAACTTTAGTTTCGAAATTCGGTTCAGGAAAAGGTTCTAACAAGCTGTCAGTTGGCAGTTGTCCGTTGTTTATGACTTCGTCAGCGGCGGGCAGTAGATGAAAGTTTCAACTTAAGTGAGAGTAAAACAACTGACCACAGACAACGGACAACGGACTAACAAGGTGCTTTCTCGTAGTTTCATCCTCGTCTTTCTTCTGCTCGTCGCGTGCGGCGGGCGTGTGAGCGGCGCGCCCGTGGTGGTGGTCAAGGGCGTGACCGATCTCAGCCGCTACGAGGGGCGCACGGTCGCGTCGGTCGAAGTGGTGTATGAGGGCGCGGCGCGCAATGCGGCGGGCGAGGGCGAGTTGCGCCAGCTCTTGACGGTTGCGCCGAACATGCCCTTCTCGGCCGTGCGCGTGCGCGAGTCTTTGCAGGCGTTGTTCGATTCGGGGCGCGTGGAGAACGCGCGCGTCGAGGCGACCGAGGCGCGGGTCGCAGCGGGCGTGGGCGGTGAAGCCGTCCCGGTGAACTTGCGCTTCGTCGTCAGGCCGCAGGTGCGCGTCACGGACGTGCAACTCGATCTGGTGGGCGCGCCGCCCGGTGTGCCCGTCACCGCCGACGAGTTGCGCGCGCGCCTCAACCTGCTCGACCCCGGCGCACGCGTCTCCGACCAAGCCCTGCGCGCCGGGGCGGACGCCATTCAAGTTTACCTGCGCGACCGCGGCTTCTTCCGCGCCGACGTGACCTTCACGCGGACGCTCGACGCGGCGGGCACGGGCGCGGTCGTCGCCTACACGGTCAACCCCGGCGAGCAGGCGCGCGTCGAAACTTTCAATATCAATATCACCGGCTTCGACCCGGCGACGGTGCGCCCCGAACTGCGTCTCGCTACGGGCGCGCCCTTCACGCGCACCGCGCTCGGCGAAGACGTGGGGCGCATCCGCCGCGCGATCATGGAGCAGGGTTTTCTCGCGCCGCAGCTCGGCGAGGCACAGACGGTCATTGATTCGGCGCGCAACACGATCACGGTGAATCTGACGGGCGGCATCGGCCCGCGCGTCAACGTGGAGGTGACTGGCTTCGAGGTCGGCGAAAAGAAACGCGAGGAGCTTCTGCCCGTCCAGCGCGAGGGCAGCATCGATCAGGCGGCCATCACGGAGGGCGAGCGGCGGCTGGAAAATCACCTTCAACAACAGGGCTACTTTTTCGCCGACGTAATCTCGACTTGCGCCGTTGACCGCCCCGCGCCGCCCGCTTCGACGACCGGCACGGCGGCCACCGATGCCAACTCGAACACGGCCGCGACAGGGAATCCCGGCACGGCCGCCGCGCCGCCCGCGAACACAAACATGGCCGCCGGAACATCGACGACCACGAACCCGAACGCCGCGCCGCCCGCCACGGCGGCGGCGACAACGGGGAACGCCAACATCGTTACGTCCGACCCGCTCGCGCAAGCGAACGTCGCCCCGCCCGTCGCGGCGGGCGCGTGCGACAACTTAAACCCGCGCGAGTTGAGCGGCCGCACCGTCAACATCAACTACACGGTCGAACTCGGCCGCCGCTTCCGTCTCTCCGAGATTCGCATCGAGGGCACGGAGAAGTTGACCTACGACGACCTCGCCGACGTGCTCGGCTCCGAACCCGCCAGCGGCATCCTCGGCATCATCCCGTTTCTCGGCTCACGTCGCGGCTACACGAGCCGCGAATTGTTGGTGCGCGACCGGCGGACGGTCGAGTCGCGCATGCGCGATCTCGGTTATCGCCGGGCGGCGGTCGAGGTGCGTCAGGGCGTCGCCATCGACAGCGAAGACTTGATCATCACCTTCGCCGTCACCGAAGGCCCGCTGACGCGCGTGGCGGGACTGGACTTCCGCGGCAACCAGCTTTACACGACCGAGCGTCTGCGCGAAGAACCGTGCCGCGCCGCCGACTTCCGCAGCGAGCCCTGCACCATCGTCGAAGGGGCGTTTGCGCGCACGCTCGCCCGCGCCGACGGCGAGCGCATCCGCAACCTCTACGCGCGCAACGGCTACATCGACGCCGAGGTGCGCGTGGACATCGTCGAACTGCCGAAGAAGGGCGACGACGAACAGGTGCGGCTCGTCTACAACGTCACGGAGGGCGGCAAGGTCTTCATCAATCGCATCATCATCAACGGCAACGAAGGCACGACGCCCGACGCCGCGATGCGCACGAAGCGCGAGGCCATCCTCGAAGCCATCCCGCTGCGCGAGGGCGAGGTCTTGCGCTCCGACCGCCTCGCCGAAGCCGAGCGCGTGCTCTACGAGACGAACGCCTTCCGCCAGGTCATCATCCGCACGGAGGCGGCGGGCGAGACGGCCGCGGGCTTCCGTCGCCGCGACGTGATCATCGATCTCGAAGAACTCAAGCCGCGCCGCTTGGACTACGGCGGCGGCTACTCGACCGACAGCGGGCCGCTCGGCCTCTTCGAACTGCGCAACAACAACCTCTTCGGCCAACTGCGACAGGGCACGCTGCGCACGCGCGCCAGCCGCACCCAGCAACTCTTACGCCTCGAATACTTCGACCCGCGTTTCCGCACCTACGGCCGTCAAAGGTTCTCGCCGCTGACCATCTCGGCGCAATACCAGCGCGATGTCAACGTCACGCGTTTCTTCCGCTCGACCATCGACCGCGGCAACTTCGGCGTCGTCCAAAGGCTCGACGAGGAAGGCCGGCCCATCGACGAATTCGGCGAGCGCACGGGCGAGCCGACCATCAACCGTTTCACCTTCAACATCGAGACGCAGCGCGTCATCCAGCAGCGTTCGCGCACGATCCTCTTCCTGCGCTACAACTACGAGGACGTGCGCCTCTTCAACATCCAGAGCCTCCTCGTCGCGCCCATCCTTCGACCCGACAGGGCGGTGCGCCTCTCGCGCTTCGGCGCGACGTTTACGCGCGACACGCGCGACCGCCAGTTCGACCCCTCGCGCGGCGAGTTCCTGACGGTGGACTACGCCGTCGCCATCAAACAACTCGGCGGCAATCTTTCGTTCACGAAGTTGCTCGCCACCTACCGCCGCTATCTCCGTTTCGGCGGCCCCCCCGACACCTTGCAGCTACCGAGCGAGCGCGGCGGCCTGCTCGGCGGCTTGCAGAGCCGCGTGCGCGGCACGGTCTTCGCCGTCAACGTCAATCTCGGCGTCGCCAGCCTTTTCAACCCGACCGACCGCAACGGCGACGGCGTGATCGACGACGTTGACCTGACGCTTCCCATCAGCGAAAGATTCTTTACCGGCGGCTCGACGACGCTGCGCGGCTTCGCCTTTGAAGAGGCCGGGCCGCGCCTCGCCGTCTGCCCGACCGGCTCGGACACCGGCAGCCAGATCAACGTCCCGAACTGCACGGGCGGCGTCTTCCGCGATTCGAACGGCGACCCCGTGACGCTCAACCCGTTCACCGTGCCCGTCGGCGGCAACGCGATGGCGGTCGCGAATTTCGAGGCGCGCGTGCCCTTGACGAAGACTTTCCAGATCGTGCCGTTCTACGACGGCGGCAACGTCTTCCGCCGCATCGGCGACATCTTCGGGCGCAACGACCGGCGACCGGGCGACACCATCAACACGCGCAACCTGCGCGTCCAGTGGACGCACACCGTCGGCCTCGGCCTGCGCTTCCGCACGCCCATCGGCGCGCTCGGCGTAGACTACGGCTTCCTCGTCAACCCGCCGGAGTTTGAACTGCCGCAGTTCGCCGGGCCGCCCGCGACCGTGCGCCTGCGCCGCGCGCAGTTGCACTTCCGCTTCGGGCAAGCGTTCTAAGGCTCTCGGCAAAAGGCAAGGGGGAAGGGGTAAAGGTGATGATGAAGGAACAAGGTTCAGTGAAAAGATTCGGTAAGCAAGCGCGTAAAAAGTTAGTTAAGCGAACGTGTATCCTGCTGCTCGCCCTTGCCCTTTACCCTTTGCCCTTTACCCTTCTTACTCCGCCCGCCTCCGCGCAAGAGATAGTGGATCGTTGGGTGGCGACCATCAACAACCGCGAGTTGATCACTTACACGGACTTGCTCTGGCAGTTGGCCTTGCAGCCGGACACGCCGATTGACCAGCCGCGTTCGGAAGATTTGCAGCGCGTCCTCAACCTCCTGATCGACCAGCGACTCATCTCGCAGGAGGCCGGAAAGCTCCCGACCATCACGCCCTCCGACGCCGATGTCGATAAGGCGTTGAACGAACTCGTCAAACGCTTCCCCTCACAGTCAGCCTTTTACGAACGCACGGCGCGCGTCGGTTTGACGGGCGAGGGCTTGCGCGAGATCGTCCGCCGGCGCGTCGAGATCGAGAACTATCTCAACTTCCGCTTCCGCTCCTTCACCATCATCTCCACACAGGAGATCGCGGCCTATTACCGCGACGTGTACGTGCCGCGCCACCGCCGCCTATCGCCCGGCCGCATCGTCCCCACGCTCGAACAGGCCACCCCCGAAATCGAACGCACGCTCACCGAGGACAAGATCGAATCCGACACCGACGCCTTTCTCGAAGACGCACGCACCCGCGCCGAGATCGTCATCCTCAATCAGGTATGAGAAAGCCGTAAATCGTGAATCGTCAATCGTGAATGGAAGAAAACAGGTCTTCATCTATTTACGATTCACGATTCACGATTTACGATTCATTTATGTGGCGCAAAAGTACGGAGCAACCTAAAAGATTGCGCGTGGGGCTGGCGTTGTCGGGCGGCGCGGCGCGCGGGGCGGCGCACGTCGGCGTGTTGAAGGTACTGCTGGAGGCGGGCGTCTGCGTCAACGCCGTGGCGGGCACGTCGGCGGGCGCGCTCGTCGGCGGGGCATTCGCCGCCGGGATGACCATCGCCGAACTCGAACGTCTGGGGCACGAGATGCGCTGGCGCAACTTCGGTCGGATGACGCTCTCGCGGCTCGGCGTGCAGTCGAACGCGCGCATGGAGGAGTATATCCGCGCGCGCTTCCCCGTCACACGCTTTGAAGAGATGCCGATCCGTTTCGCCGCCGTCGCCACGGACTTGCACACGGGGCAAGCGGTCGTCATGCGCGACGAGGGCGACGCGGCCTTTGCGATTCGCGCGAGTTGCGCCGTGCCCGGCTGGTACGTGCCCGTGACCGATGCCGAAGGGCGGCAACTCGTGGACGGCGGCCTCGTCGCCAATTTGCCCGCGGCGGCGGCGCGCGCCCTAGACCCCGATGTCGTGATCGCCGTGGACGTGAATTTCGAGGGCGCAAAGTTTTTGGGGCCGCCGCAGTCGGCCATCGGCGTGCTCTTCCAGTCGATAATGGTGGTGCAGCGCACGGTCTCGGCGCACGAGGGGCGCAACGCCGACATCGTCATCCGTCCGAAGGTCGGCCACATCCGTTGGGACGAGATGGCGCGCTCCGCCGAACTGATCGCGGCGGGCGAAGAGGCCGCGCACGACGCGCTCGACGAAATCAAATCGCTGCTCGCGCCGCCCGTCGAAGAACGCCCGACGTGGATACAACGCCTCCTGCACCGCCCGCACGAGCCCGCCGCCGAGCGTCGCCCCGCGCGCCAGACGCGCGCCCCGCACACACGCGAAGACGGCAAACATCCCGCGCCGCGCTAAACGAATCATTTCAAGACAACCCTGCTCGTCGCCTCTCTTCCGCAGGTGTACCAAAAAACGACGCGCCCCGCTTCCGCCGAACTCACGGCCCTTTCCGAAGCCTCGGCCTCAAACCTCTAAAACTCTTTGCAAAGCAGACTATATCCCGCTACGAATGCCCGCGCCCGATCACGTTTTGCCTGCTGGCACAAACATTGCTCAACAGTGCGGGCAGAAGACTTCCCGAAGAGGTGTCGCGGCATGAAAGAATTAGGAAACAGTCTCGCGCAACTAATTTTCGTCATCATGGTCATGATCACGCTCGCCGTCTCGACGGCGGCTCTCTCCCAGTGGGCAAGTTCCGATGCGGGCGGGGACGACAGCCGGATCGAGCGGGGCGACGCACGCGCGCCTGTTCTGAGCGCATCAGCCACGCCCTGAACCGTCCGTGCGCTACGCGCGGTCGGCGAACTCGTTCAAAGAATTCGCCGTCGATTAGTCGTTTACTTACCACATCACAAAGTCGCGAACTTCAAGGCACGGGCGAGAGAGTCCGAAGCACAGGGCTACGTGTGTCTAAAAAAAACCGTCCGTGGTTCGTGGCCGTTTGTCCGCTGTTTGTGATTATCACGCGCGCCACTAAAGATCGATTTGAACAACCGGCGACCGGCTAAGAACGAATTTCATCATGGCAATTGAAATCACATCGGAGCGACGGCAAGCGCGGCGACTGCCGCGACTGTTGACCACGCGGCGGGACGCAGCCGCCGCAACGCCGCGCGCGGAGAAGACGCGCGACTGGCCGCGTCGCCTGCGCTTCGTCTGTATGGCCGCGCTCGTCGTGTGCGCCGCCGTCGTCGCGTCGCTCGTCTATTGCTACCGGGGCGCGGCCGAGACGATTGACCGGCGCCTCGCCTCCGGCTACCTGACGAGCCGCGCCGGGCTGTATGCCGCGCCGCGCGTGCTGCGCGCCGGGCAAAATTTTTCGCGCGAGCGTCTCGTCGAAACTCTGCGCCGCGCCGGTTACGTCGAACAGACGGCGAGCGACGTGTGGAGCGGCGCGTTTCGCGTCGCCGACGGGGGCGCGGTCGAGATCAGCCCGCGTCGCACGCCCGGCGCGGAAAGCGCGAAGGCGGCCGAAGGCTTCACGCCCGAAGTCGTGCGCGTCGAGTTTGATCGCAAGGGGCGCATCGGCGAGATCACGGGCGACGGCGTCACGCTCGACGCGTTCGCGCTTGAGCCGGAAGCCCTCACGAACGATGCCACGATGAAGACCGGCACGCGCGCCACGCTCGCTTACACAGACATCCCGCCCGTGCTGACGAACGCCATCCGTGCCATCGAAGACCGCCGCTTTTTCGAGCACCACGGACTCGACGTGACGGGCATCAGCCGCGCCCTCCTGAGTTGGACGGGCGACGGCGCGCGGGGCGCGAGTGTGCCGGAGCATCAGGGCGGTTCGACCATCACGCAGCAACTCGTCAAGAACACTTATCTCACGCCGGAGCGCACGCTTCGCCGCAAGTTCAACGAAGCCCTTCTCGCCGCCGCGCTCGAACGCCGCCTGTCGAAAGAAGACATCTTCGCGCTCTATTGCAACGAGATTTATCTCGGCCAGCGCGGCGCGTTCGCCGTGCGCGGCGTCAAGCAGGCGGCGCGCGTCTATTTCGGTAAAGAGTTGCGCGACCTGTCGCTCGCCGAAGCCGCGACGATTGCCGGGATGATTCAAAGCCCCGCGCGCTACGCGCCCGACCGCCACGCCGCAGCGTCGCGCGCGCGCCGCGCCGCCGTGCTCGCCGCGATGCTCCGCGACAACTCGATCACCACCGACGAGGCGCGCGCCGCATCGGCCGAAGAGTTGAGCGTCGCGCCCGTCGATCCGGCCGCACGCGCCACCGCGCCCTACTTCGTCGATCACGTCAACCGCGTCGTCGAGGCGCAACTACAGCGCGCCGGGAGCGCGGGCGCGGACGAGCGATCTTTGCGCGTCTACACCACCATCGATCTCGACTTGCAACAACTGGCGGAACAAGCGGTCGCGCGCCAACTCGCGCAACTCGAACGAGTTTACAAATCCGGCGACGCACGGCCGCAGGCCGCGCTCGTCGCGCTCGACCCGAACACCGGCCACGTGCTCGCGATGGTCGGCGGTAAAAACTACGCCGCGTCGCAACTCAATCGCGCCACGGACGCGCGGCGGCAACCCGGTTCGGTCTTCAAACCCTTCGTTTACGCGGCGGCGTTGGAGAGCGGCATCTCGCCCGCGCGCCTCTTCGCCGACGCGCCGCGCGCCTTCAAGTTCGACCGCTATAGCGCCGCCTACCGCCCGGCCAATTACGGCGGCGGCTACTCGATGCGCGACGTGACGATGCGCGACGCGCTCACGAAATCTCTGAACGTCGTCACGGTTGATCTCGCCATGCAGACGGGGTTGCCGCGCGTCGCCGCGCTGGCGGAGATGTTCGGGCTGCCGAAAGTTGCCGATTACCCGTCGCTCGCGCTCGGCACGACCGAGACGACGCCGCTTGAGATCGCGTCGGCCTACACCGCGTTCGCGAACGGCGGCACGCGCACGCGCCCCTCGTCCATCACGCGCGCCATCGACGGCGACGGCGTGAAACTACTTGAAGAATTTCTCCCTCAGTCCGCGCAGGTCGTCCAGCCTTCGACGGCTTACATGATCACGGACATGCTCACGAACGTCGTCGCCGAAGGCACGGCGCGCGGGGCGCGCGGGATGTTGAAACTGTCGGCGGTCGCGGGCAAGACGGGCACGTCGCGCGACGGCTGGTTCGTCGGCTACACGCCAAACCTCGTCTGCGTCGTCTGGGTCGGCATCGACGACAACCGCCAACTCGGACTCACGGGTGCGGACAGCGCGCTGCCCGTCTGGGCGGAGTTTGTGCGCGGCGCGGTCGAACTCCGGCCGGAACTCGGCGGCGCGGCCTTTCTGCGCCCGGCGGGCGTCATGTCCGTCGAGATTGATCCGGCCACCGGCCAACTCGCCTCGCCCTCTTGCCTCCAACGTGAACGCATCGCCGTCACCCCCACGCTCGCCCCGACCTCCGAGTGCCTGACGCATCAACCGCTCTTACCGCTCCTCGCGGACAACGACCTGCTCCCCGCCGACAACTACGCGCAGCAACCTATCCTTCAATCGACACGCATCGCGGCGGATCATCCGGCGCACTCCGTCGCTTCGTCGCGGGCGCACGTGTCGCACGATAGCGACGCGCCGGTTGTGCTCCCCGAGCCTTCGATTCAAACGACGCGAATCGAGCAAAGTCGCAGCGGGCGCGCCCGGCTGATAAACGATCCGCAAGTCGCATTCCCGCGCGCCGCTCAACACTAATCGCAGAAGACTAATCGCCGCGAAGCGGCGACGAGTATGAGCCGCACCGTGGTTCATACTCGTCGTCGCTTCGCGGCGATTGCCTGCCGCCCCTCCTCCGCGCCTGCGATTTGTTGTGTCGCTTCGCGGCTTTAACTCGGCATCGTCTGCGTTACAATTCGCGTGTCGGCCGCCAGTCGTCGTCGGCGGCGGCGCGACGTTCGAGGACGACCTGAGCGATGGCGTGTTCGGTGGTGTGAGAGATTGAGAGGTGCGCGGTCGTCGCGCCGGAGCGTGCGAAGAGTTCGCGCGCGAGGTTGTGAAAGACGACGGACGGCGCGCCCGCCGCGTTCGAGACGACTTCGATGTCCTGCCACGCGAGGCCGCCGCTCCAACCCGTGCCGAGCGATTTGAACGCGGCCTCTTTCGCGGCGAATCGAGCGGCGTAGTGCTGCACTGCTCCGACGCCCCGCCGCTCGCAATAGTCGCGCTCGCCGGGAGTGAAGACGCGTTCGGCGAAACGCGGCGTGCGCCGCAACACCGCGCGCACGCGCGCCACTTCGATGATGTCTATGCCGATTGAGATGATCACGGGAGATTCGGAATTGCTCAAACTCGCCGGGTTTCGCTGGCGCGAGCGGGACGGCGTGCGTGTCCTCGTCGGCGCGCAGTTGGAAGCAGAGGGCTTCGCCAACGGCTTCTCGACGCGCGCCGGAGGTTGCAGCCCCATGCCGCAGGAGGGCGCGCTCAACCTCGCGGGCTTCAACGAAGACGACGCGGCCAACATCCACGAAAACCGCCGCCGCTTCCTCAAACTCTTTCGCGGGCGTTGGCGACTCGCCACCTGCTGGCAAGTTCACGGCGCGGACGTGCGCGTCGTTCGCGGCGAGACCACGGGCGCGCTCGACACGAACGAGAAACGCTGCGACGCGCTGACCACCGACGCCCCGCACATACTCGTCGGCGTCCAGACCGCCGACTGCGTGCCCGTCCTTCTGGGCGACGCGCGGAGCGGGGCATGCGCCGCCGTCCACGCGGGCTGGCGCGGCACTGCTGCCGAAATTGTGCCCGCCGCGCTCGCGCGAATGCGCGCCGAGTACGGCACGCGCGCCGGAGACGTGTGCGCCTGCATCGGTCCCGCCGCGCTTCATTGCTGCTACGAGGTCGGGAGCGAAGTGATCGAAGTTTTCCGCGCCCGCTTCCCGTATGCCGACGAACTTCTCACGCCCACGCGCGAGGGACACGCGCGCATTGATTTGCAAAGAGCCAACCGCCGCCAACTCGCCGCCGCGGGCGTCGAACACGCGCGCATCCACGCCGCGCCCTTCTGCACCATCTGCCGCGACGATCTCTTCTTCTCCTACCGCCGCGACAAAAAACTCCACGGCCGCACCGGGCGGCTGCTCGCAGTCGTCGGAAGAAACGATGAACGCGGAACGATAAACGCGGAACGATGAACGATGAAATAAAAACAACGGCCTGTCTTTACTTCATCGTTCATCGTTCCGCGTTCATCGTTATCTGCCAAAGTATTGCCCGTTGATGCGCTTGACGGATTCGTTCGCGCCGACGACGTTGATGCCGAGTTTGACTTCGCGCGTGGTGGGCGGGAAGCACACTTCGTCGTTGCAACTCTGGTAGGTCACTTTGGCGCGCAGTTCCGTCAGTCCCGTCTGGTAGTTGGCGGGGACGATGATGTTGAAGCGCATCACGGCGCGGCCTTCGTAGAGCGACAGAGCCTCTTTCGAGAAACCGAGACGGCGCACGACGGCGCGCGGGTAGGCGACCGGGCTGACGCGCAAGCCCTTCGGCGCGTCGATCTTGACCGCGGTCGGGATGGAGAACTTGGCGGCCTTGTTCGCGTTGACGTGGAAGCCGCGCGGGATGTCGAGCACGACGGCGGCCTGCACGGTGCGCCCGCGTTGCGCCTTGTCGGCGGCGAAGAAACCGTTGACGCCGATGTTTGCCCCCTGCACGACGGGCGAGGCGGGGTTAGTTGAGGCCGTAGCGCGGTGCGCCGTCGTGGTTACGGCGACGAGCAATGAGGCGACGACGAGCGAGAGCGTGACGTGCGTGGTAAATAGTTTTCGGATCATTTCGGCTTTTGGTGATGTTCGGGCCAAGACTTCGAGCGATCAACTCATTAGTTGATGCAACGTTTGGGGGTTCAGGTTGTTCGCGGGGCGGCGGGCGGCGAGTTGGCCGCAGGCGGCATAGATGTCGCGCCCGCGCGGGCGGCGCACGTAGGCGCGGACGCCTTTCGCTTCGAGGATACTCTGGAAACGTTCGACCTGTGCGAGCGGTGTCGGGCGATAGGGCAACGGGTCGGCCGGGTTGTGCGGGATCAGGTTGACCTTCGCGCGCAGTTGGTGACGGTTGAGCAGATTCGCCAACTGCCGCGCGTGCTCGTCCGAATCGTTGACGCCGTCGAGCATCACGTACTCGAACGTGAAACGCTCGCCGGGCTTCAAAGACGACTCGAACTCCTTGCACGCCGCGAGCAACTCTTCGAGCGGCCACTTCTTGTTGATGGGCATCAAGATGTTTCGCTGTTCGTCGGTCGGGGCGGCGAGCGAGATGGCGAGGTGCGGGCGGTGAGGGCTGCGCGCGAGTTCGCGTATGCGCGGGACGACCCCGGCCGTCGAGACGGTGACGCGGTTCGGCACGATGTGCAATCCGGCCGGGTCGGCCATGACGCGCAAAGCTTTCATCAGCGAATCGAAGGCGAGGAAAGGTTCGCCCGCGCCCATCGCGACGAGGTTTGTCCCGCGCGGCGTTTTCGTGCCCGTGCCGTAAGCGTCGTTCAAGGCGATCACGACCTGCTCGACGATCTCGCCCGCCGTCAGCGTGCGCAGGAGACCGAGTTTGGCCGTCAGGCAGAAATCACACTGCAAGGGGCAGCCCGACTGCGACGAGAAACAGATGGTGTCGCGCCGCTCCTCCGGGATGAACACGGTCTCGACCGGAAGGTTGTCGTGCGTCTTCATCAAATAACGCCGCGTGCCGTCCTCCGAGATGTAGCGCGACTCGACCGCGAGCGTCGAAGCGGACGCGCGTGCGGCGAGCGTGGCGCGGAAATTTTTGGGCAGGTCGGTCATCTCCTCGAACGAGCGCAGACGCCGCTTGAAGAGCGCGCCGAACAACTGCCGCCCGCGATACGCCGGTTCGCCCAAAGACTCTACAAACGCCGACAACTCCGCCGCGTCCAACCCCGTGAGATGTGTCCCCTGATTCATTGCCCACACATTTTAACATCACGCTGTGCCCAAGTCACAGTTGCAGCCGGTATGAAGGCGAGGTCGAATCGGGGGTATAATGCGGCGCTGGCGAAGCGACGGCAAATATTGGGGTGTCGCTCTTTCGCGCCACTGTATAATCGACGGCCGCACGCCGGAAAAGAGGGCGCATCTTCCATGAACGTACTCGAAACAGAGCGTCTGAATCTTCGCCCGTTAGACGCGGGCGATGCCGCATTCATTCTCGAACTGCTGAACGGCGAGGCGTTCCTCCACAACATCGGCGACAAGGGCGTGCGGACTGTCGAGGACGCGGTTCGGTATATTTTGGAAGGGCCGGTTGACAGCTACACACAACATGGGTTCGGCTTGTGGCTGGTCGAGTTGAAAGAGGCGGGGACGCCCGCCGGAATCTGCGGGCTGGTGAAGCGCGACACTCTGCCCGACGCCGACATCGGCTACGCTTTCCTGCCGCGCTTCTGGTCGCGAGGGTATGCCTGTGAATCGGCCGCCGCCGTGTTGAGCTACGCGTCGAACGCGCTCGGCCTGAGACGCGTGCTGGCGATCACAAACCCGGACAACACCGGCTCGATCAAGGTGCTGGAAAAGATCGGACTGAGATTCGACCGGCTCGTTCGTTTGTCGGACGATGCGCCGGAGATTATGTTGTTCGCGTCCGATCTGTAAACGTGCGCCGCTCGGCGCGTGTGGAGTTAATGGAGTTGAAGCAGAACGCGGGAGCGTAAAAGCGAAACTTATGGACGAACAGGACACACGGCAGTTCATCTTTGCCGATCTGGATTTGGCGCGGCGGCTCGAAAGGACGGAGGCGCACACCAACGCGGAGTTCGTCGAAACGCGCGCGCGCCTGTCTCCCGCGAGAGGCGCGCGGTGGATCGAAGTGGCGGGCGCATACGCGATGTTCGACGGCGCGGCGTCGCAACTCACGCAGACCTTCGGCCTCGGCCTGTTTGAAGAGGTCACGGGCGTCGAGATGGACGCCCTTGAAAGTTTCTTCCGGGAACGCGGCGCGCCCGTGTTTCACGAAGTCAGCCCGCTGGCCTCCGCCGGGTTGTTGACGTTGCTGAACGAACGTGGCTATCAACCCGTCGAATTAACGAGCGTGATGTATCGCCCCATCGGCCGTGAAGCGGATGAACTGCCCGCGTCGCGCCGTAACGATAAACTCACCGTGCGCGTGATCGGGGAAGACGAACACGAACTGTGGGCGCGGACGGCGACGCGCGGGTGGAGCGAGTTCCCCGAATACGCAGACCAGATATACGAGTTGTCGCTTGTCGGCGCGAAGAGAGCGAGCGCGGCCTCGTTCATGGCGGAACTTGACGGGCGCGCAATCGCCACGGGCGGCATCGGCATCTGCGAAGGCGTGGTGCTGCTGGCGGGGGCGAGCACGATTCCCGAAGGGCGCAGGCAGGGCGCGCAACTCGCGCTGCTCGGCAGTCGCCTCCGCTTCGCCGCCGAACGCGGCTGCGACATCGCCATGATGTGCGCCCAACCCGGCAGCACCTCGCAGCGCAACGCCGAGCGTCACGGGTTTCGCATCGCCTACACGCGCATCAAGTGGCGTCTCGCCTGACGACGATTGCGGTTGTAGTAAAGGCTTCGGTAAATCAAAGGTGACACATTGAGCGAAGAATTAATTTTAAGTCTGGAAGAGTTGCGGGTCGTGGGGGCGTTGATCGAGAAGCAGGTGACGACGCCGGAGTATTACCCGTTGACGTTGAACGCGCTCAGGCAGGCGTGCAACCAGTTGTCGAACCGCGAGCCGGTGGTGGCGTTCGACGAGCGGACGGTCGTGTGGGCGTTGGAGAGTTTGCGCGACCGGAAGCTGGTGCGGGTGGTGACGACCGCCGACGGGCGCGTGCCGAAGTACAGGCACGTGCTGGACGAGGCGTTGGGGTTGAAGTCGCCGGAGATGGCGGTGATGTGCGTGCTGATGCTGCGCGGGGCGCAGACGGTGGGCGAGATACGCACGCGCACGGAGCGTCTGTACCCGTTCTCGGCGTTGTCGTTCGTCGAGACGACGCTGGAAGATTTGATGACGCGCGACGTGCCGCTCGTGGTGAAGTTGCCGCGACAGACGGGGCGGAAGGAGTCGCGCTACATGCACCTGCTCGGCGGCGAGGTGGAGGTGACGGAGACCGAGGCGGCGACGCGCACGGAAGGGGCGACTTCGGAGGCGCGCGGCGAGTCCGGCCGGGTGGCGCGTTTGGAGCAGGAGTTGAGAGAGGTGCGCGCTGAGTTGGCGGAGTTGCGCGGTCAGTTCGCGGAGTTTAAGAAACAGTTCGAGTAGGCGTGTGATGATTCGCCGGGTGAGTGTTTATGAAGAGCGCGCCGCCGCAGATGCAGAGGACACGGAGGAAGGCAGGGATGAGGGATGGATATTGAGTCGTTGCGCCGTTTCTGCCTGTCGCTGCCGCACGCGACGGAGGGCGTGCAGTGGGATAACGATCTGTTGTTCCGCGTCGGGGGCAAGATGTTTGCGGTGGCGAGTCTGGACGTGACGCCGACGCGCGTGTCGTTCAAGTGTACGCCGGAGAAGTTTGCGGAACTCGTCGAGCAGGAGGGCATCACGCCCGCCGCTTACATGGCGCGCAACCATTGGGTGACGCTCAACCGTCTCGACGCGCTTGAGGAAGCGGAGACGGAGAGCTTGATCCGCGAGTCTTACGAGATGGTGTGGGCGAAGTTGACGAAGCGGCTGCGGGCGGAATTGGAGGCGAGTGTAAATTGAGCGCGAAGGCGGAAACGAGACGCATGAGAAAGATCGAAGCGGCCGAGGGGATCGAGGCGCGCAAGTCGAACATTGACGGGACGGGATGTTTCGCGACCGTCGCGTTTCGCAAGGGGCGGAAGGTCGCGGAGTTGACGGGCGAGCGCGTGTCGCGCGTGGAGGCGGCGCGGCGGATGCGCGGCAAGGAGCGTCTGCACATCTGCGCGATTGATTCTTACTGGGGCATCGACAGCAGCACGGGCGGCAACGCCTCGCAGTTCATCAACCACTCGTGCCGGCCGAACAGCTTCGTGCGCATCATGCACGGCCACATCATCTTCTTCGCCCTGCGCGACATCGCCCCCGGCGAAGAGATCACGCTCGATTACGTCGAGTCTTATCACTCGAACGACAAGCGTTGCGCGTGCGGCGCGCCGGAGTGTCGCGGGACGATCAATCTCATCAAGCGGTAAGCCGCGCCCACGCGGGAGACAAAGGGAAGGCCGCGCCGGAAGTTGTAAATTTCCGGCGCGGCCTTCTTCTGTTCGTTCAGGCAAGTCGGCGGTTGCTACTTGCTTCCGCCGTCGCCCGCCGCCGCTGCGGCGACGGGGCGGCCTTCGACGTCGAGCAGCGTGATGCCTTCGCCGATGCCGAGCGAGCGCAGGCCGGGTTCGACGGCCTTGCGGTCGCCGACGACGAGGATCGCCATGCGCGACGGGTCGAGATAGCGGTTGGCGACGCGCGTGATGTCCGCGAGCGTGACGGCGCGCACGCGCGCGCTGTAGTTGTTGAAGTAGTCGTCGGGCAGGTTGTGGAGCACGACCGAACTGAGGCGGTCGGCGATCTGGCCGGGCGTCTCGAAGCCGCGCGGGAAGCCGCGCAGGATGCCCTGCTTGGCGTATTCGAGTTCGCGTTCGGTGACGGGAATCTCGCCACGGATGCCCCGCAATTCTTTGAGGAACTCGCTGACCGACTCTTTCGTCACGTTGGTGAAGACGCCGCCGGAGGCCGCGAACGGCCCCGCGCCGCGTCGATAGTCGAAGCCGGAGCGCGCACCGTAGGTGTAGCCCTTGTCCTCACGCAAATTCAGGTTGATGCGCGAGACGAACTGACCGCCGAGCATCGAGTTGAGAACGAGCAGCGGGAAGTAGTCGGGCGTCGAGCGCGCGACGCCGACCTGCCCGATCTGGATGACGGACTGCGCCGCGCCCGGCTTATCGACGAGATAAATCCCGGCGCGCTCGCGCGGGGGCGGCGTCATCGAAACGTCGGTCGCCGGAACCTGACCGGGCTTCCACGCGGCGAAGGCGCGTTCGAGTTTGGGCAGGAGCGTGGCGGCCGTCACGTCGCCCGCGACGACGAGCGCGGCGTTGTTCGGGCGGTAGTGGGTTTCGTAGAAGCGGCGCACGTCCGTCTCGCCGATAGTTTTCAGGGAGGCTTCGTTGCCGAAGAGCGGGCGGCCGTAAGGGTGCTTGTTGCCGTAGAGGATCGACGAGTAGACAAGACCGGCGATGGCGTCGGCGTTGTCGCGTTGCTGTTGCAGCGTGGCGAGGCGCGTGCCGCGCAGGCGTTTGAGATCGGTTTCCGGGAAGGCCGGGTTGAGCAGCACGTCGGCGTAGATTTCGAGCGCGCGGTCGAGATGGCGCGTGAGCGTGGTCAGTTCCGCCGAACTGGAGTCCCATCCCGCGCCGACGCCGAGGCGCGCGCCGATGTTGGTGAGCGCGTTCGAGATTTCGAGCGCGTCGCGCGTCTTCGTGCCTTCGTCGAGCAGGTCGGCGGTGAGGCTGGCCGCGCCGGGCAAGTTCTCCGGGTCTGACGAGGCGCCCGACCTGATGATCAGATTCATGTTGACGACGGGCAGTTCGGAGTGGCGAACGAGAAACACCTGTAGCCCGTTCGACAGGCGATGGCGTTCCACTTTAGGCAGCACGAGGCGCGGCTCGGGGCCGGGCTTGGGCAGTGCGGCCGCGCTCGCCGCCGCCTGTTGCGGGTCGCGTTTGGCGTTCGCGGGTTTGGCCGGTTCGCCTTTGGCGGGCGCGGACGTGGTGGGCGGCGCGGCTCCCGCCGGAGCGGTCGCGGCGGCGGCGGCCTTGGTGGCGGTTTGCGCGGCCTCGCCCGTCGCTGCTGCTGCTGCTGCTCCGGTCTGCGCCGCGCCCGCCGTCTGCGGCGAGGGCGTGGCGACGGCTTTCGCCGGGCTTTCGGGCACGGGTTCGCCCGTCGAGCGTCCGCGCGCGCGCGGCGTCACGTTGACGATGAGACGCTTGTCGGTCAGGTATTGATTGGCGACGCGCTTCACGTCCTCCGGGGTCACGCGCCGGTAGCGCGCGAGGTCTTCGTTGAAGTAGTCGGGGCGGTTGAGGAACGTGGCATACTGGTTCAACTGGTCGTTCTTGCCGCCGAAGCCGCCGACGGTTTGCAGGCTGTAGATGAAAGAAGCCTCGCGGGCGTTATAGGCGCGTTCGATCTCTTCCGTGGTGGGCGGCGTCTGCTTGATGCGTTCTAGTTCTTCGCTGATCGCGCCTTCGAGTTCGGCGAGCATCTTGCCGGGTTTGGCCGTCGCCACGATCTGAAACTGGCCTGCGATCTCGGTGGCGTTGTTGAAGGCCGACACGTCCTGCGCGATCTGGCGTTCGTAGACGAGCGTCTTGTAGAGGCGCGAACTTTTGCCGCCCGCGAGGATGGTGGCGAGGGCGTCGAGCGGAGCCTCGTCGGGCGTGTACTGCGGCGGCACAGGCCACACCGTGTAGACGCGCGGCAGGGCGACGCGGTCTTCCATGTTGATGCGTTTCAATTCGGTGATGGTCGCGGGCTGCATCGGCACGGGCGTCACTTCCGGGCCGCGCGGGATCGGGGCGAAATATTTTTCCACCAAGCGGCGCGCCTCGGCCGGGGTGAAGTCGCCCGCGATTGCGAGCGTGGCGTTGTTCGGCGTGTAGTAGCGGCGGAAGAAGTTCTTCACGTCTTCGAGCGAAGCGGCGGAGAGGTCATCGAGCGAGCCGATGGTCAACCAGTGGTAGGGGTGCGTCTTCGGGTAGAGCGTCTCGTTGATCTTCGCCCCGACGAGACCGTAGGGACGGTTATCGTAGTTCTGCCGCTTCTCATTCTTGACCACCTCGCGCTGGTTGGCGAGTTTGGCTTCGTTGAGCACGTCGAGCAGCCCGCCGAGGCGGTCGGCCTCCATGAACAGGGCGAGTTCGATGAAGTTCGACGGGACGACCTGCCAGTAGTTCGTGCGGTCGGGGTTGGTCGAGCCGTTGAGGTTGCCGCCCGCCTCCTGAATGGGCTTGAAGTAGTCGTCGTCGTAATTTTTCGAGCCTTGAAACATCATGTGCTCGAAGAGATGCGCGAAGCCGGTCTTGCCCGGCACTTCGTTCTTCGAGCCGACGTGATACCAGAGATTGACGCCCACAATCGGCGTCGAGTGATCCTCGTGCAGTATTACGCGCAAACCATTTTCCAGCCGGAACTCGGTGAACTTGATCGGCGGCAAGCCGCCGCTGTTCGTCTGCTCCGCACTTGCGCGTTGCGCGACGGCCGGTTTCGGCGTTGACCGTGATGTTTTGTTCTGCGCCGACGCCGGGACGCTCGACGCGACGAGCGCGACGGCGAGCGCGAACGCCGCGAAATGATTTCTGGTGAGCATGTGAATATCCTCCGTGAATTTGAGCCGGGCGCATTGAGCCGCATGTGGGGTACATGCTCGCTCTCATGCGCCGCAGGGCGAAAAGTTCAATAGTGAATAGAAGGGTTGGGAACTGTGGTCGCCATTCTAGCGCGCGGCGCGAATGTCCCGCAACACGGGAAGTGCGCCGGGGCGCCGGCCGCCCTCGCGGGCGCAAGAATGAAGCGCGTCGTGCCTGTTGTTTCAGCCGACAGCGGCGGCGGCGCGCTTCCTCCTCCCGCGCCCGTACAGGATGCGCGCGGCGACCCACGACAGGAGCAGGATAACGGAGGCGGCCGAGACGATTATCCCTGCGTCAACGGCGGCGGTATGCCTGAGCCGCAGGATTATTCGATGCTCGCCCGCGGGCACGTCGAGATGCAACAGGCCGTCGGGGCGGGAAGGCTCCAGAGGGTGACGCCGCCCGTCGAGGTAAGCCGCCCAACCGGGGTAGTGAAACTGCGTCACGTCGAACGCGACGCCGCTCACGGTTGCGACGCGCAACTCGATCTCGCCGGGCGTCCAGCGTTCGACCGCGATCTCGCCCTCGCCTGCGACCGTGCAGACTTTGGCCGGTTGCTCGCCCGCGCGGCAGATTCTCGACATCAACTCGTCGAAGGCTCCGGCCTGCGTCGAAGCGGCGGTGGCCGGGCGGTATTCCGGCGCGTCGCGCATCCGTGCATATCTTTTCACGAAGTCCGCGTCGAGCGTCGGCGCGTCGCCGCGCCATTGCGGCTGCGCCCGTCTCGCAATTGAATGCGTGAAGAAGACCCAGTACACGACGAGCGCGACCGCGACGACGAGCAGCGCAAGATTGAGCGCGCCGCGAGACGCGCGGCGTTGGAGCGTGCGCGCGGCGGGCGCGGCGAGCGCGGCGGCGGCCACGCACAACACGGCATTGAAACGCCACGGAAACTGGATCGATTGGAGCGGCTTGACGAGTCGCCACACGAAACCGCTCACGGGCGTCATCAGCAAGAGACAGCCGAGCGCCACGACGATCCAGAACGTGCGCTCGCGCTTGCAAGGATGATCCGACGCGTCGCCTACCGCCGCAGCAGCGTCGTCGTTGCCGCTGCGGCGACAGGCGAGGATGGCGGCGCAAGCGGTGACGATGGCGGTCGTCAAAACGGCGAGCGTGATGCGCCCGTCCAACTCCCTGCGATTGAGGTTGGTTAATTGCAGCCACCTCCGGTGATAAAACTCGGGCAGCAGGTCTCCGAGCGAGACGGATTCTTGAGTGGCGAGGGCGGGCAGCAGGTAGACGCACGCGAGGCCGATGCCGAGCGACATGCCCCCGGCGGTCAAGAGCAAGGCGCGCATTCTTTGTCGCGGCGCGGACGCCCGGAGCGCGTAGCAGGGAGGGATGAGCGAGAAGATCAAAGTTGTCGGCAGGTGCGTGGTGATGAGCGCGGCGTAACCGAGCGCAAGCCCCGTGAGCGCGTAGGGGAATGCGCCCGCCGTCGTCGTCATAAGTCGCCGGACGAAATAGAGCGTGAGCGGCATCCAGACGAACGCCCACACCTCCGCGAACGCGACGCGCGTGTAAAGGTCAACGCCGAGATGGTAGGGCGCGAGCATGTAGACGACGGCCGCCGCTAAAGCGGATATTTCGTCGGTCGTCTCTTTGAGCCAGAGATAAGTGGTCAGGCCGGAGGCGACGAGGGCGAGCGAGAGCGACGCGCCGACGTGCGCCAGCCCGTATGCGCCGCCGGGCAGAAGGGGCGTGAAGAGAGCCGTGATGTAATAGGGCAGCGGCGCGTAGAAGAAGAAGACGGGGCTGCCGAGGCCGCCGTTCATGTCGAGCAGCCAGCGCGGGTAGAGGTCGCCCGCCAAAAGCTGCGACGAGAAGTTCGCGTGCCACATCGTGTGAAAGATCGCGTCGCCGCCGGTCGGCGCGCCGTAGAGCAGGAGCGGCGCGGTCAGCAGAAGCCCGCTTGCGCAGACGAGGAGCGGGGCGAGTAGTTTTCTCTTATTCATCCGTCGTCCGAATGCCGAAACCGCGCGCAGTGGTGGTGATGCGAACTCAAACCCACTTTATCTTATTGCGGCCTGCATTTGAATGCGTGATGTTGCTCGGGCGCGCGCCGGGTTGTTAGTATCTCCGGGTCTTGGCAACACCTGCGCACAACATGCAACGCGAAACAGACTTCGTCGTCGTCGGCAGCGGCATCGCGGGCTTGCGCGCCGCGCTCGAAATCGCCGCAGGCGGCGCGTGCGTCGTCGTGCTGACGAAAGAGCGCGCCGCCGAGTCGAACACGGAGTACGCGCAGGGCGGCGTGGCCGTCGCGCTCTCGGAGGACGACGAAACCTCTCTGCATGAAGACGACACGAGAGGCGCGGGCGCGGGGCTGTGCGACGAGCGCGCCGTGCGCGTGCTGGTGGAAGACGGGCGGCGTTACATGCGCGAGTTGATCGAGTGGGGCGCGGAGTTCGACCGCGAGGGCGGCCGACTGCTCTTCACGCAGGAGGCCGCGCACTCGCGCCGCCGCATCCTTCACGCCGGGGGCGACGCCACGGGGCACGAGATCGTCCGCGCGCTGCTCGCGCGCGCCCGCGCCGACGAGCGCATCCGGTTTCTCGCGCACGCCGCGACCGAAGAGTTGATCGTGGAGGACGGCCGTTGCCGCGGCGTGCGCTACCTCGACCCGCTCGTGCGCGCGTCGCGGAGTTTGCGCGCACGCGCCGTCGTGCTGGCGTCGGGCGGGGCGGGGCAGTTGTACCTCCACACGACCAACCCGCAGGTCGCCACCGGCGACGGCATGGCGATGGCCTACGCGGCGGGCGCGGAGTTGGCCGACATGGAGTTCGTGCAGTTTCACCCGACGGCTTTGAACGTCGAGGGCGCGCCGCGCTTCCTGCTCTCCGAGGCGATGCGCGGCGAGGGCGGCGTGCTCAGGAACGCCGAGGGCAAACGCTTCATGCCGCGCTACCACGAGCGCGCCGAACTCGCGCCGCGCGACATCGTGAGCCGCGCCATCGTCGCCGAGCTGGAACGCACCGCCACGCGCACCGCCTTCATCGACATGACCGCGCTCGACGCGCGCTTCCTGCGTCGCCGCTTCCCGAAAATTTACGACACCTGTCTGCGTCACGGACTCGACATCACGCGCGAACCCGTCCCCGTCTCGCCCGCCGCGCACTACATCATGGGCGGCGTCCGCACAGACCTCGACGGGCGCACCACCCTGCACGGACTCTACGCGGCGGGCGAGGTGGCCTGCACCGGCGTCCACGGCGCGAACCGCCTCGCGTCGAATTCGCTGCTCGAAGGTCTCGTCTTCGGGGCGCGCGCGGGACGCGCGGCCGCCGCCGCCGCGCACGCCGCCGACGCGCCCGGCTCGCCGCCCGACGACACGAACGGAGACGGCGCGGGGCAGGCGACCATGTCGGACGCAAACGCGGGCGAGATCGCGCTGGCCGTGCGCAAGCGCGTGCGGCGTCTGATGTGGGAACGCGTCGGGATACTGCGCTCGCGGCAATCGCTGACGCGCGCCCTCGGCGAACTCGAACAGATCGAGCGGGCGCGAAGTTTGCGCGCGCCGTCGCGCAACTTCGTCACGGTCGCACTGCTCGTCGCGCGCGCCGCGCTCTGGCGTGAAGAGTCGCGCGGAGCGCACTTTCGCTACGACTTCCCCGCGCCGGACGACGCGCGCTGGCGCGTCCATTCGATCAACAGTCGAACCTCCGGCGTTTCCGCAAGCGAGGTGATAGAGTTTTCGGCCGGTAGCAACTTGCGTGAGATGGCGAAGGCGAGACGATGAGGACGATGCCGGCGAATTGAACGCCGCGACTTTAACGGTCGCGAGTTGAATCGCGGCGCGTGGCCGCTTACTACGAGAAAATCAAAGGCGAGGTGTGATGTGGCGCGTTACGAACAACTGCACGATTGGGCGATACGGCCGCGCGAGGCGGTGGAATTGCAGAAGCGTCTGCGCGAGCGCGTGCTCGTCCGGCCGCACACGGGCAAGAAGATCGAGACGATAGCGGGCGCGGACATCTCGTTCAATAAATTCTCGCCCGTCATCTACACGGGGATCGTGGTGCTCCGTCTGCCGTCGCTCGAAGTGGTGGAGGAAGTGGGTCTGGTGGGCGAGACGCAGTTTCCTTACGTGCCGGGGCTGCTGTCGTTTCGCGAAGCGCCGTCGGTGCTGGAGGCGTGGTCGAAACTGAAGACCGAGCCGGACGCCGTGATGTTCGACGGGCAGGGCATCGCGCACCCGCGCCGCGTCGGCATCGCCTCGCACGTCGGCCTGTTTCTGAACCGCCCGACGCTCGGCTGCGCCAAGTCGGTGCTGGTCGGCGGGCACGCGGAGTTGGCCGAGGAGCGCGGCAGTTGGCAACCACTCATCGACCCGAAGAACGACGAGACGGTCGGCGCGGCCTTGCGCACGAAGACGCGCGTCCAGCCGATCTACGTCTCGCCCGGCCACCTGATCGACCTCGCCGGGGCGATTGAACTGACGCTTCGCTCGGACGGCGGCTATCGCCAGCCCGAACCGACGCGCCGCGCGCACCTGCTCGTCAACGCGCTCCGTCGCGGGGAACGCGAGGCGACCTGAAGGGCGGCATGCCGGGTGCGGCTTTCGCCCGACCGCGCAATAAAAAAAGTGGCGGCAAGTGTGAAAACTTGCCGCCACCTTTTTTATGTTTCGCGTCGCGCCGTTACTGGACGACCGAGAACTTCTCGGAAGGCGAGAGCGATTGGCCGGAGACGCGGTCTTTGATGCGCACCGCGAGTTCGTAATCGCCGGGGGCGAGTTGGTCGGTGGTGATCATGCGCGCCAGCGTCAGGCGTTGACCGGCGTCGCTCATGCCGCGCCAATCTTCGGGCATCTTGCCGAGTTCCTTACCGTCCTTCAGGAGCACGTAGTCCACGTCCACCGACGGGCGGAGCGTCGTCTGGTCGATGCCCGCGTTGTAGACTTGCAGGTAGAGGCCGACGGGTTCGCCCTTGCGATACGTGCGCGCGACGTTCGGGATCACCTTGAACTGGCCGATGGTGAACTGGCCGACCGCGGGCGCGTCCGACATGCTCTGCAACTTGGCCGCGAGCACGAGCGTCGAGGTCGAGAGTTGCTTGGCGTCGTACTTCGGCACGGTGAAGCCGAGGTGTTTGACCTGCGTCGCGCCGGAATTGATGTCGCGCACGATGACATCCACGCGGTAAGTGCCCGGCGCGAGCGGCACGGTCTTGCCGTAGGCCGACTTACGATTCTTCATGTCGAGCAGTTCCGCGCCGCTGGCCGTGGCCGTCACGGCGTCTTCAAAGACGCCGACGCGGCGACCGGCGACCGAGGTGATGCGGCCGAAGATATTCATGCGCGCCGTCTGCACGCCGCCCACGTCCGCGAAGGTCAGTTCCTTGTTCTCGGTCTGGATGGTGAAGGCCGTCACGACGCGCTCGTCCGACTGGCGGTAGAAGTCGATGCGCATGTCGAAGTTGAGCGGGTTGTCTTCAATCGTGCCCGACCCGGTCAGGAGCGAGGCGAGTTCGGCGTTCTTGATGACGGGCGGGCGCGAGAGGTCTGCGATCAGTTGGAGACGCGAGAAGGGGCTGTCCTGCTCGCGCTGGTAGCCGCTGCTGCCGCCGACGATGCGGTCGGCCTTGCTGGTGCGCCCGAGTTGTTCGCTCAGGGTCAAGCCCGCGCCGGGAACCATGGCGAGCGCGTCCTTCTCGTCGGGCGAGCGCGCGATGCGGTATTCGCCCGTGCCGGTCGGGTCAACGAACTCGATCTCGATGCCGGAGCCGACGCCTTCGATGTAGCGATAGAACCACGTCTCGAACGGGTAGGTCGTCGTCGAGCCGCCGCCGTGATAGCTCGGGCGGTCGTAAGAGCCGCCCGTCGGGTGCGACTCCACGGAATCGGGCTTGCCGAAGGTGATGTAGATGCGGCCGCGATCCGTCTTCCAACCGGGGATGCCGGAAGCATAGTGCTCGTTGGCGTAGGCGATGCGCTCGTAATACTGCTCTTTGTACTCGTTCTCGTCCGTGTCGGGGTCGGGGTCGCGACGCTGCCAGAAGCCCTCGATGAACTGCTCGCGTTCGTCGTCGGTGGCGAGTTTCTTATAGGCGTCCCGTTCGGCGTTCGTGATGATGTAAGCCACGTCCTTGTCCGGCCACTCGCGGTAAATCTTCTTGACCTCCTCCTTCTTGGCGCGCGGGCGTTCCATCACGTCCTGCGTGTCGGAGTTTTTCTTTTTATCCTTTTGCGCGAAGGCGGCGGGGGCGGCGAGCGCGAAGATGAAGAGGGCGAGAATCAGCGTGCTTCGCGGGCTAATGGTACGAGCCATCGTTTTACTACTCCTGTTGCGTATTTGACCGTAAACTTTGTTTCGCGAATCGCGCCGGGCTGAACTGTGCCCGAACCGGGCGCGTGCGAGTTTGATAGAAAAACCCTTTGATAGATTCGACCGGAGGTCATGAAAACGGCGACGCCGAAAGATCAACACCGCCTTCCCGACCGGGGCTTGACCGCCGTGCATCGCCAAACTTTCTGCACGCGATTGTAGAGCCTCGGTTGGACTAGGTCAAGATGCGCCACGGCGGGCAAAAAGTTGCCTGAAAGGGTAAAAACAAAGGCCGGAGGGCGGAGGCCGGAGGCCGCTGAAAATCCGGGCAAATACCGTCTCCGACTAACCTCCGGCCTCTAAGTTGTGACCCCTGTTTCAGTTCGCGGGCGGCCGAACAGCCACGCGACGAAGATGGAGATGACGTAGAGGACGAGCATCGGGGCGGCGAAGAGCATCATGTTGAGCACGTCGCTCGTGGGCGAGATGACGGCCGCCGCGACGAAGATGATGATGAGCGAGGTCTTCCAGATGCGCACGAGCAGCCACGCCGTGACGAGGCCGATGCGCGCGAGGATGTAGGTGACGGCGGGCATCTGGAAGATAAGTCCCATGCCGAGCATGATGAAGATGATGAAGTCGAAATAGTCGTTGGCCTTGAGGAGCAGGCGGAAGTCCTGTCCGAGTCCGAGCAGGTAGCGCGCCGCCGGGGGGAAGATGATGTAGTAGGCGAAGGCCGCGCCGCCGACGAAGAAAAGCGATGAAAGGATGACGAAGGGCAGCGCATAGCCGCGTTCGTGCGGGTAGAGACCGGGCGCGACGAACGCCCAGATTTGCCACAGCAGGAAGGGCACCGACAGGCAGATCGCCGCGTAGAGCGAAACCTTCACGTAGAGCGAGAAAGGTTCGAGCGCGGTGTTGACGACGAGGCGGTCGTCGAGGCCGGGCAAAACATCCGGCTGCGCGTTGAGGTCGAAGGGCAGGCGCACGCCCTTGGGGATGATCGTGCCCCCGGCGTAGATCGGCTCGTCCGTGAAGAGGCCGAGTTGACCCTGCGCGTCGCGCGCGAGGCGCGCCGCCACCGACGTGCCGACCGGGATCACGCTCGCGCCGAGTTTCGTCATGTCGGCGAAGACGTAGCGGCCGGTGTCGTTCTCTTTCGCGGAACTGAGCGGGAGCGCGGCCTCGTTGCCGGTGATGCCGCCCAGAGGGAGTTGGCGCCGCTGCGCGTCGGCGAGCGCGGCGAGCACGGGGCGCGCGAGAAAGTTATAGATGTAGTCGGAGACGAACCAGCAGGCCATGAAGACGACGAAGACGAAGATGACCGAGCGGACGAGGCGGCGGCGCAGTTCGTCCAGATGGTCGAGGAAGGACATCTGGCCGCCGAGCCGCGACTCTTGCTCGCTGCCGGTGTCTCCTGATTCTAAGAGTGTGGATGCCATGGGCTTTCGGGCGGGCTGTTTGACCAGGCGGCTCTACAACCAATCGCTCTTGCGCGAGGGCTGTTGTTCCGCTGTCGCTCCTGTCTCAACTGCGGCGTCGGTCGTCGCGGGCACGGGAGTCTCGACGCCTGCGCCGCGCGCGACGTTCACGCCCTGAACCGGGGCGTACGCGGCTTCGGTAATGTCACGGGCGGGCTGCGACGCGGCGGGGATGCTCTCGCCGGCCGCAACTTCGTGCGTCTCCCCGGCGGGCGTTTCGGCGACCATCGCGCGGTCAATCGCGGACTCGCGCTCCAAATTCTCCAACGCCACTTCGCGCTCCCACGTCTGCTTGAAATCGTCGCCCACGCGCTTGAAGTCGTTCAAACTCTTGCCGAACTTGCGCGTCATCTCCGGCAACTTGCGCGGCCCGAACAAGAGGAGCGCGACCACCAGAATGACGAGCAGTTCCGTCGTGCCGAGCGATTCGAGAAATAGGAAGAACATGGTTTCAAGTTTCAGGTTTCAAGTTTCAGGAATGAGATTCTTAGTTTCTTAACTTGAAACCTGAAACCTGAAACTTGAAACTAGCCTTTGTAATCCGGCGGGTAATAGATGACTTCGATGACCTGCCCGCCGACGCCTTTCGTGTAGAAGGAGACGGTGCGGTCGCGGTGTTCCTTGAGCGGGCGGCCTTCGCGCGCGGCGGCCTGTTCGAGTTCTTCGCGCGTCTCGACGCGCAAGCCCAGATGCGGCGGGTGCTTCGAGTCGGGCGGCAGCAGCGCGACGCCGAAGCCGCGCCCGTCGCGCATCATCGCCCAATCCTCATACATCGTCTCCACGCGAAACCCGATGCGCTCATACTCGCGCACGTCTCGCCCCAAATCCTCGCACCGCACCGCGATGTGATCCACCACCCCGCCGAAACGCGCCTCTTGCTGCTCCGTCATAACTAAACTCCGAAAACGTAACGATGAACGCGGAACGATGAACGATGAATGAAAGCACAATGCTTTTGTCTTTCATTCCGCGTTCATCGTTCCGCGTTCATCCTTCATCGTTACTTTGCCACGCTTCGCCGTAACGCTCGCTGTAGACGACGCGTTCGAGCGGGAAGCGACCGGGGTAGGCTTTGTCCGGCGGCTCGGCGCGCCCGATGGCTAAGAGCGCGACCACCTCGGCCTCGTCGGGCAGGCCGAACTCGCGTTTGACCGCCGCCGCGTCGAAGCCTTCCATCGGCGCGGTGTCGAATCCGTAGGCTTCCGCCGCGTACATCAAAGTCGTAAAGGCGATCATCGTGTGGCGGTTCACCCACACGTCCATCGGCATGTGCGAGAGAAACCCGAGCGCGCCCTGTTTGTACTGCTCCACCGTGTCGAGGCTACCCGCGCCGCGCTCCGCGCCCTCGCGAAACACCTCGTCCGCCGTCCGCTTCCACTCCTCTTTCATCCCGACGGCGATGACGACGACCGGAGCCTGCCCGACCTTCGCCTGATTATAGGCCGCCGCTTGCAGCCGCGCGCGGTTCGCCTCGTCGCGCACGACGATGAAACGCCACGGCTGGAGGTTATAGCCCGAAGGGGCTTGCAGCCCGAGCCGGAGGATGGCGTTCAAACTCTCCTCCGGCACTTCGTCCGGCGTAAACCGATTGGTGGCGCGGCGTTCGACGACCACCTCGGTGAACGGTTTCAACGGCTCGCCGCCCGGCTGCGTCGTCGGTAAATTCGTCGGCTTGTCTTGCATCGAAGCAAACCCCCTCTTGGTCGTTTCAATAAAGCTGCTGGAGGCGAGATTGTAGCGCGAGACGCGGGCAAAGGGAAAAGCTCCGGGGCGTGAAACTTGACAGCGACAACCTCCGCGCGCGAACCTCTCAGGCGAAGATTAACTCCAACGGGGAAGATAAATTTTTTGATGAGCACATCGCACACGCCGCGCATCGTCTCGCTGCTGCCTTCGGCCACGGAGATCGTCTGCGCTCTCGGACTCGAAGACGCGCTCGTCGGCGTCACGCACGAATGCGACTACCCGGCGACGGTCGTCGGCAAGCCGCAACTGACCGCCAGCCGCATCTCGCACCAGACGATGACGAGCGCGGAGATCGATCACGCCGTCCGCTCCCAACTCGACGGCCATGGCTCGATCTACGACCTCGACGAAGAAGCCTTACGCGCGCTCAAGCCCGACCTCGTCATCACGCAGGAACTCTGCGACGTGTGCGCCGTCAGTTACAAACAGGTCGAGCAGGCGGCGCGCCTTTTCGAGACGGACGCGCGCGTCGTCTCGCTCGAACCGAATACCATCACCGACATCTTCTCGAACATACGCACCGTCGGCGGTCTGACGGGGAGGGAAGCGGAGGCCGAACAAGTCGTCGCCGAATTAGCCACGCGCCTCGACGCGCTCGCGCTCGCCCTGCCGGAAGTCGAGACGCGCCCGCGCACCTTCGTGCTCGAATGGCTCGAGCCGCCATACGCCCCCGGCCACTGGGTTCCCGAACAGGTCGCGCTCGCCGGCGGCGACCACGCCTTCGGCCACGCCGGTCGGCCTTCGACCACGACGACTCCCGAAGCCATCCACGACTACGCGCCCGAAGTGATCGTGCTCGCGCCGTGCGGCTATTACAAAGAAGACACGATGCGCGCCCTCGAAACTGCGCGGTTCCCCGCGGGCTGGCAACAGCTCCCGGCGGTCGTGCGCGGCGAAGTGTGGGCGGTTGACGCGACGGCCTATTTCAGTCGCCCCGGCCCGCGCGTCGTCGCCGGTGCGGAAATTCTCGCGCGCATCATCCACCCCGAACTTTTCGGCGCGCCCGAAGAGCACGAAGCCGTGCGCGTGCCCGCGGAGTTGATGAGGGCATAAAGACATGCCACGCACGAAGAAGCCGAACACGGAACGGTCGCCGGTCGCGCCGGAAAGTTCGCCCGACGACAACGTCGCGGGCGGCGCGCTCGCAAGTTTCGCGCGGGCGGCGGAGGCAGTCGCCGCGACGACGAAGAAACTCGAAAAGGCCGCGTTGCTCGGCGCGTACTTCCACACGCTCGACGACGCAGACCTCGTGCGCGCCGCGCGCTACTTCGCCGGACACCAGTTCGCCCTGAACGACGCCCGCACGACCAACGTCGGCACGAACCTTTTGCGCGACGTGCTCTCCGACGTGACCGGCCTCGACACGGAGAATCTGCGCCCGCGCTACGTACGCCTCGGCGATTCCGGCGAAGTCGCTTATGAAGTCTTCAGCGAAGCCGGACGCGACGAAGTGAATCAACCGGCGTTCACGCTCGCCGCCGTCGAAAGCCTCGTCGCGCTCTTGAGCGACACGCGCGGCACGAAAAACAAGCGGGCGCTGTTGGCCGACGCGTTCGCGCGCTCGACCGCGCTCGAAGCGAAGTATCTCGTCAAGCTGCTCGTCGGCGATTTGCGCATCGGTCTCAAAGAGGGTCTGGTTGAAGACGCTCTGGCGCGTGCCTTTGAGCGACAACTCTCGGACGTGGCGCGCGTCAACATGCTTACGGGCGACATCGGCGAGACGGCCGCGCGCGCGCGCCGGGGCGATCTCGCCGGTGTCTCGATGCGCCTCTTCCACCCGATCAAGTTCATGCTCGCCACCGCGGGCGAAGACCTCGCGGACATCGCGCGCACGATGCCCGGAGAGTTTTACGTCGAAGACAAATTCGACGGCATCCGTGCGCAGGCCCACGTGGAACGCGGGCGCGTCGCGCTCTACACGCGCACGCTCGACGAGGTGACGCACCGCTTCCCCGAACTCGTCGCGCCGCTCGCCGCTTTGCAGACCGACGCGATCATGGACGGCGAGATCGTGCCCGCGCGCGGCGCGGAGATTCTGCCCTTCGCCGAGTTGCAGAAGCGTCTGGGGCGCAAGACCGTCGGCGACGAACTGCTCGCTTCGACGCCCGTCGTCTTCATCGCCTACGACCTGCTCTACGCGCACGGTCGCGTGATGTTCGACGAGCCGCTCGCCCTGCGTCGCGCCGCGCTCGAAAGCCTCGTGACGAGTAGCGAACCGGGCGCGGGCGACATGGCGGCGACGCTCAGGCTGTCGGAGGCAAAGCGTGTGAGCGATGTCGCCCTGCTCGATGCCGAGTTCGACGCGGCGCGCGGGCGCGGCAACGAGGGCTTGATGATCAAAGACCCGCGCTCGTCCTACAAGCCCGGCAAGCGCGGGCGCGAGTGGTTGAAGTTGAAGCGCGCGCTCGCCACGCTCGATGTCGTCGTCACGGCGGTCGAAGTCGGCCACGGCAAGCGGCGCAATCTGTTGTCGGATTACACGTTCGCCGTGCGGCGTTCGGCCGACGACGCGGAACTGCTGAACGTCGGCAAAGCCTATTCGGGTTTGACGGACGTGGAACTGGCCGAACTGACCGAGTGGTTTCGCGCGCACACGCTGCAAGAGTTCGCGCACGGCCGCGTGCGCACGGTCGAGCCGCGCATCATCCTCGAAGTCACCTTCGACCGCGTGCAAGTCTCGAAGCGGCACAAGAGCGGCTACGCCCTGCGCTTCCCGCGCATCCTGCGCCTGCGCGACGACAAGAGCGTCGACGAGATCGACACCTTAGAGACGGTGAGCAAACTGGCGGACGCCAACGGCGGCGGCAACGACACAGAGCCGGAGCCGTAGCGGCGCATCATGCTCAAACATCAAGGCCGTCTCTTTCACTCATGAGTGAAAGAGACGGCCTTGATGTTTGAGCGCAACGCTTCCGTCGCGCGTTTACGCGCCCTGCGCGGTGGCGGCGGCGACGACGTGCGGTGCGGCGGCAACGTTCGGTTGCTCTTCGGCGAGCAGGCTGCGGAGCATCCACGCGGTCTTCTCGTGGACTTGCAGACGCTCGGTCAGGAGGTCGGCGGTCGGCGCGTCTTTGGCGTTCTCGGCGATGGTGATGACGGAACGCGCGGTGCGCGCGGCGGTCTCGTGGCCTTCGACGAGTTGGCGCACCATCTGCGTCGCGGCGGGCACGCCGTCTTCCTCCGCGATGGAGGTGAGACGCGCGAACTCCTTGTAGGTGGCGGGCGCAAAGACGCCGAGCGCACGGATGCGTTCGGCGATCAAATCGTTCGCCGTCCAAAGTTCGTTGTATTGCTCCTCGAACATCAGGTGGAGCGTTTGAAACATCGGCCCCGTGACGTTCCAGTGAAAGTTGTGCGTCTTTAAGTAGAGCGTAAAAGTATCGGCGAGCAGGCGCGAGAGACCTTCCGCGATCTCGCGCCTGTCCGGTTCTTCGATGCCGATGTTGATGGGCATCGGCTGGGCTTCGACTTGTGTTCTGGTTGACATGAAAATTTCCCCTTCCGCCGCCGACACTAGAGGAAATCTTTGTCGGTCATTTGTCAAAGACTTCTGCATTGTTTACACATCGCGGGAGGGTGGCGAAAGGTCGCCGGGTTCGAGAGTTAGCCTGAGACCGCGCGCGGCGCGCGTCAATCGCGCAGGCGGACGCGGTAGATGATGTCGCGGCCGACGCGCTCGCCCGCGTCGCGCTCATACCAGCGGTCGATGGGCGCGAAGTTAAAAGGCGAACCGGCCTGCGCGACGACGTAGGAGAGGAGGGGAGCGGCGGCCTGCGCGCGGTCGAAGGCGGCGTGGAAATTGGCGTAGTTGTTCTTCTCGGCGTCGATTTCGGCCTGCGTGATGGGGCGGTAGTTGACGGTCAGGCGCGGGTTGGCGCGATCCCAGCCGAAGATGGCGTAAAAGATGAAACCCTGCTGGCGGTAGATGGTCTCGAAGTCGTGCGCCGCGATGCCCGAATAGTAGAGGTACTTAAAAAAGCGTTCCTTGTTTTCCGCCACCGAGACGCTGGAGAAGACGAACATGTGCGGTGCCCAGACGGCCGCGAGCGGCGCGTAGGTCGGGAGGTTATCGACGCGATAGACGCTGGAATTAAAGACGACCGGATGCGGGTCGGCCTGCTCGGCACGCGCCCTCTCTTTCAGGCGCAACGCGACCTGCGCCCATTCGTCTTTCACCAGATTGGTTCCCGCGATGCGCCTCGTCTGCACCACGGTCTCGCCTGCGCCCCACACGAGCGCGCCGAGCGCGACGGGCAACCAGACGCGATGCGGAAGCAAGCGTGTCGCCGTCGTCGCGCGCGCCGCTTCCGCGCTCGCGTCGCCCGCAACTCTAAAAGTGTTTCGCCCGTGCCAGAGCAAGCCCGCCGCGAGCGCGCCCGCCAAGAGCGCGACGTAGTTTCCGATGTATTGCTCGTAGTGCATCGGTTGGAGCGAGCGTCCGGTGATGATCTGTTGATTGAAGACGACGAGCACGCAGAGCGCGAGCGCGGCGTTGAAGATCACGGCGGGGTCGCGCCGGTCGAGCCAACGCTTGCGCACGCCGAACGCGAGCGCGACGAGCACGAGCGCGTCGAACAGGATCACGCCGCGCCAGAGATCGGGCACGCGCGAATAGGTGAGCGCCTGCACCGTGTCCATCGTCGGCGCACGGCGCGCGAGCAGTATGAAATAGGGCACGAGCGAGACGACGGCGCACAGGGAGATGAGCATGAAGGGTGCGATGACGCGTCGCCACCCGGCGGGGCGCAGGGCGAGCCAGAGCAGGGCGAGGCTCGCGAGGAGCGCGGCGGCCGTCGTCCAGTGATAAAAATACGAATAGACCATGAGCGCGAACAGCACGCCCGCCGCCAGCGCGGACAGAAGGCGCGCGCGGCGCGCGGCCGCCGGGGCGAGCGCGCGCCAGACGAAGCCGCAGAAGAAAAAGAAGAAGACGAAGGGCACGCCCGGCACGTAGCGGCGCAGGAAGGGCAGGAAGACGTAGGCGGCCTGCCGGCCCAACAGGTTGACCACCAGACCCTGACCGCAGACGAGCACGCCGAGGCAGAGCACGAAGGGAACTCCGGCGGCGGCGAGCCTCTCGTCTCGCGTCAGCATCGAGAGCAGCCAGAAGATGGCGAGCGCGGACGCCCCGGCGATGAACGGCATGAGCAGGATGAACATGGTCGAGGCGCTGAGGCCGAGCGCGCGCGCCGGGATCGAGAGCATGTAGGCGGGGACGAACTGGATCGAGAAGAGGGATTCGGCCAGCGGCGCGTCCGGGCGGTGGTCGTGGCCGGTGTACGGGTCGTTGCGGCGCGGGCGGCCGTCGATGAGCGCATTGACGTAGGCGGAGTAGGCCGGTTCGTCGCTGTAGAAATGCGCGAAAGAGCCGTGCCAGTCGCTCCCGCGTTTGTAGCAGAGGTGCGCCTGCGGAAAGAGCGAGATCAACATCAAGGCCAGCGCGGCGAGCAAGCCCCAACGCCAGCGAAGGGGCGTTTCGCGTTCAAGCGGATTAATCATACTGGACGGCGAACGGTTGTTTCCGGCGAATGGCCGCCGACGGCTCGGAAGAACGAGTGATACTAAGTTCTCGAAATCGCATCCGGCAAGTCTTCAAGGGCGCAGGCGCACGCGGTGGATCGTGTAGCGGCCGACGCGCTCGCCCGCGTCGCGCTCGTACCAGCGGTCGAGGTGCGAGAGATCGTGCGCGCGTTCCGGCGAGGTAACGACGAAGGAGAGCGCGGGGCGCGCGGCCTGTGCGCGCGTGAACGCGGCGACGTAGGCGGCGTACACCTCCTGTTCGCGCGCGACCTCCGCGGGGGTCAGCGGCGCATACTCGGTGGTGAGACGCGGCAGCACGCGCTCCGCGCCGAAGAGCTTGTAGATGAGCAGCGGGTTGGCTTCGAGAAACGCCCGGAGGTTTTCCGGCGCGACGCCCGTGTAATAAAAAAGTTGATACATGCGCTCTTTGTGTTCGTCCGCCGTCAGTCCCGAATAGACGTGCATGTGCGGAGCCCAGAGGAGACTCGTGCGCGGCGCGCCGACAGGCAGATTGTCGGCCAGCATGAAACTCGTGGCGAGGATGACGGGGCGCGCGGGCGTCTGCACGTTCGCGTCGGTGCGCCGCGGATCGGGTTCGCCCGCGCGCGCTATCTCGGCCAGACGCGACGCGACGCCCGCCTGTTCGTCGCGCGCACGGTTGACCGGCGCGAACCGGCGCGTCGTCGCGACCAACTCGAACGCGGCCCAACCGTAAGCCGCGAGCGCGACGCACAGCGGCAACGCGTGCGCGGGAAAGCGACGCGGTAGTGTCGGCGGGTGGCTGCGCAACGCCGTGTCGCGCTCGTCTCGCCCGCGGACAGAGAGCGCGGCGGCGAGCGTGAGCGCGACGAGCGCGAGATAGTTCAAGACGTAATCGGCGTAGTGGACGGGTTGCAGCGAACGCCCCGTCAGGAGTTGTTGATTAAAGACGACGAACGGCGTGAGCGCGAACGAAGCGGCGAAGAGAAACGTCGTGTCGCGCGCATTAAGCCTCCTGCGCCAGACGCCGAAGGCGAGCAGGGCGAGCGCGACGAACGCGACGATCTCCGGCGCGCGAAAGAGATCGGGCGCGCGCGTGAACTCCAATACCTGCACCTTGTCCATCGTCGCGGCGCGCCGCGCGAGCAGCAGTGCGTAGGGCACGAGCGAAGCGCAGGCGAGCGCGCCCGTGATCAGAAAAACTTTGGCGGCGTGCGTTTTGTCGTCTCCACGGCGCGCGGCGAGCCGGAGCAGCGCGATGCAGGCGAACCACGCGGCGGCGGTCGTCCAGAGATAAAAATAGGAGTAGACCATGAGCGCGAACGTCGCGCCCGCCGCGACGGCATCAGAGACGGCCGCGCGCCGCGATGCCTGAGCGGTCGCGCGCCAGACGAGCGCGCAGAAGATGAAGAGAAAGGGGAAGGGCAGCGCGGGCACGTAGCGACGCAGGAACGGCAGGTAAACGTGAGACGCCTGCAACTTGAGGAGCGGCGCGAGATTCACCCCGCCCGAAGCGAGCGCGCCGAGACACAGGACGATGATCGCCCCGCACGCCGCGAGTCGTGTGTCTCCGAGCAGCAACGCGAGCAGCCGGAAGAGCGCGAGCGCACCGGCGAAGGCGACGATGGGGCCGAGTGCGATGAAGACGGTCGAAGCGTCGAGGCCGAGCGCGCGTGCGGGCAGCGCGAGGGCGTAGGCGGGGACGAACTGGATCGAGAAGAGGGATTCGGCCAGCGGCGCGGCGGGCGAATCGTCAAGCCCTGCGTAAGGGTCGCACAGGCGCGGGCGGCCTTCGATGAGCGCGGCGAGGTAGGCGGCATAGGCCGTCTCGTCGCCGTCGAAGGAGGCATATGCGCCGCGCCAGTCGCCGCCGCCGCGCGTGTACCACAGGTGCGCTTGCGGGAGCAGGGCGAGCAACGTCATGGCGACGGCCGCCAGCACGCCGGGACGCCAGCTAAAGGTTCTCTGCATCAAGGTCTCGCACTGCTCCGCGCCTCGGCGGTAAAGAATTTACGTCACACTCAAGCGCAATCGCCATGAGGCCGTCGATTATAACCGCTCACGGCGCGGACGCACGGGCGAACAGTGGCGGGCGTGCGCCGCCGAAAGTTGAAGTTGACAAGGCGTGTGCCGCAGGCGAAGATGCGAGACCACCTCGGACAGTTCAAGTTTTATGTTCTACTGAAAAATTCAGAAGACGCGCCGGACGTTTAAGCCACCGCTTTTTATGTCAACGACTGTTTACGAAGACGACCCGGCCGCACGGCCTGCGGCGCGACTCGCCGCGACGTGCGCGTGCCTGCTGATGCTCGTCGCGCTGGTCGACTCGCAAGTCGTCGCCGCCATCACGCCGCAGATCGCCGCCGGGCTGGGCAGCGCGAAGACGAGCGTGGCGGCGAGCGTGATGGTTTACGCGCTCGCGGCGGCGGCGGTCGCGCTCGTGCTCGGCCGCGGCGGGAGGCGCGTGAACCCCGTGCGGTGGCTGCCGGGGGCGGCCGGAATCTTCGTCGCGGCGAACGCGCTCGCCGCGTTTGCGCCGCACGTCGCCCTCTTCTGGACGGCGCGCGCGCTGGCCGGGCTGGCCGGCGGATTGGTGAGCGCGCTCGTCATCGCCGCGCTCGCGGACGCTTCGAGCTACGCGCGGCGCGGCAAACAGATGAGCGGCGTGGCCGTCGCGTATTTTCTCGCGCCCGTGCTCGGCGTGCCCGTGGGCGCGTGGCTCGCGGGGCGTTTCGGCTGGCGCGTAGTCTTCGTCGCGTCGGGCGTGCTCGTCGCCGTCGCGGGGCTGCTCGTGCGACAGTTTCCGCTGCCGTCCGCGAAGGAGGCGACGGGGGATGAAGCGGCGGGCGACGCGCGAGCACAAGCGTCTGACGCGCGACAAAAGAAGGTTGACGAAGGGCGAGTTGACGAAGGGAGAGTTGACGAAGGGAGAGTTGACGAAGGGGCGACGGGGCGCGTGTCCTTGTGGCGGCTGGCGATGCGTTCACGCTCGACACGGCGCGGCATCGTCAGCGCGTTCTTCATCTCCGGCGGGCTCGTCGGGTTGACGACTTACCTCGGCACGTGGCTCTCGGACGCGTTCCGCGCGGGCGCGCGCGAGGTCGGGTTAATTTACGCGCTGGCCGGGGCGGGCGCGGTGGCGGGCGGCGCGCTCGGCGGCCTGCTCGCAGACCGTTACGGCAAACGGCGCGTCGCCATCATCAGCAGCGCGGCGATGATCTTTTTTGTGCTCGTGTTGCCGACCTTCAACTGGGGCGCGCGGCTCTGGGCGATCATCGCCGCGACGGCCTTTCTCGCCGCGTTGCGCGTCGCGCCGCTGCAAGCCCTCGTCACCGAACTCGTCGCCGCGTCGGAGCGTGCGACCTACATCGCCCTGCGCAACGGCGCGTCGCAACTCGGCATCGCGCTGGCGGTGGCGGCGGGCGCGCGCCTCTACCCGCGTTGGGGGCTGGCGGGCGTCGGCGCGATGTGCGCCGCCCTCACGCTCGGCGCGACGCTCAGCATGCGCAAACTCGCAGACCCGCACGACGACGACGACGCGGCGCGCGCGCGCGAAGGCCACGACCCCGCGCGGCAGGATGACGACCGCGCACGGCCAGATGACGACCCGGCGCGTCTTGCCGGAGACGTTAGCCGCGCGCCGCTGGTCGATGAAAAAGATAGGCGTGCGCCGCGTCGTTTCAGCGGCGGGAGCATCGCGCGAAAGCTCGCCGCCGTCGTGCTCGCTCTCGTTTTAATCGTGTCGGTGGGTTTGCCGTGGCTCTTGAGTTTCGCGATCACGAAGGCCGGGACGCGCCCCGGCGAGCGCGACCGCACCGACACGCCCGCCGCGCACGGCGCGAATTTCGAGGCGGTCTCTTTCACTTCGACGGACGGCAACACGCTCTCCGGCTGGTATCTCCCGGCGAGCGGCGCGGCGGCGCCGCGGCGCGTGACGTTCGTCCTCACGCACGGCCTGTTTCGCTCGCGTTACGAGATGCTCGAACGCGGCCTCGCCCTGTGGCGCGAAGGCTACGGCGTGCTGCTCTACGACCTCAGGCGGCACGGCGCGAGCCCGGCGGAGTTTTCCACCATCGGCTACGACGAGCGGCGCGACGTGGCGGCGGCTTTTCAATTCGCGCGCGCGCGCGAACCCGGCAACCGCGTCGTGCTGTTGGGCGTCTCGATGGGCGCGGCGGCGACGCTTCTGGCGGCCTCCGAAATTCAGGACGAGAAACTGCTCGGCGTCGTCGCCGAGTCGAGTTTTCTCTCGTTCGCCGACACGGCGCGCCACCACGTACGGCTGATCGGCCTCCCAACTTTTCCTTTCGCAACGCTCTTGATAAAGTTCACTTCCTGGCGTTTGAACTTCGCGGCGGAAGATTATGATCTGCTGCGTGCGACGGCGAAAATATCTCGCCCCGTCCTCTTCATCGGCGGCACGAAGGACGTGCGCATGCCGAACGCCTCCGTGCTCGAACCGCTCTACGCGGCGGCGCAGGGCGCGGGCAAGCGCAAATTTATCGTCGAGGGCGCGGCGCACGGGCGCGCCTACGACGAGTCGCCGGAAAATTACATCAAAGCCGTGAATGAGTTTGTCGAGTCAATCGAGGCACGGTAACGCGCCGCCCTGAAACCGCGAGGGCGGCGTGTGCGTATCAACTGCTATCGAAGCGGACAAGGAAGGCAAGGTTGTCTCGATCAAAATCCACTACGGCGACCGCATGTTGACAGAACAACTTACGCTCCGGTAGAAGGCTTGCGCGTGAGTTGCCGAGAGGAGAACAGAAGATGAGTGAAAAGAATCCGGCGGAGGCGGCCGCGAGCGTCGTCTCCGCCACGACGACGGCGGCGGGCGAGAACGGCGCGAACGCTTCCGCGACCGGCGGGCTGCACGACGCGGCGGCCGACGTGGAGGGCGTCACGCTCGACACCGGGCGGTTGATCCCTGTGGCCGAGGACGAGGCGACGAATTCCTACTCCATGCTCGAACCGCGCATGAAGAAGGTCTACGGCGCGTACTACAAAGAGTTGTACTACACGCCCGAGCGTCGCATCCTCGACCCGAAGGTGCAGGAACTGATCTCGATTGCCGCCTCGCTCGTGGCGAAGTGCGACGGCTGCATCGACGGCCACATGAAAAAGGCGTTGGCTCTCGGCGCGACGAAGGAAGAGATCAGCGAGACGATCTGCATCGCCGCCGCCATCAACGCCGCCGCGATGATCGATCTCAGCGACCGCACGGCCGCGCGCCTCGGCCTCAACCATTTTCCGTCGAAGCCCCCCGCGAAAAGTTGACGGCGAATGCGAGTTTGAGATGAGTGGAGGGCTGACAAGGATGGAGCATCGACGTTTAAGCGCAGGCGGGGCGTCGCCCGCGCCGCGCCGGTCTCGATATGTTCGCGTCGGCGGCGCGTGCGGTTCGTTGATGCTTTTGGCGTGCGCGTTGCTGCTGCTGTCATCCTTCGCGTGCGTCGCGCAAGTTTCGCAGACGACGCCCGCGCCGCCGCCGCAGCAGCAGGGCGCGACGGCCGAGAAGCGCAGCAGCAGCAGTAGCAACCCCTTCGCCGGGCGCATCGAATACGCGGAGTTCCCGTCGCCGAGTCTCGGACGAAACGTGCGCTACGCCGTCTCGCTCCCGCCTTCGTATGACAAAAAAGGAGCGCAGCGTTACCCGCTCGTCATCTTCCTGCACGGCCTGAACAACGACGAGCGCGACTGGGAATCGCGCTGCATCGAGACGAAACTCGAAGCCCTGCGCGCGGCCTCGAAAGTGGGCGACTTCATCGTCGCCATCCCCTACGGCGCGAACAGTTTTTACCTCAACGCGCACGACGGCACGCGCTACGAAGACGCCATCGTCAAAGACTTCCTGCCCTTCGTGGATAAGACTTACCGCACCACCGCCAGCCCCCGCTCGCGCCTCATCGAAGGCATTTCGATGGGCGGCTACGGCGCGCTGCTGATAGCTTTCAAACACCCCGCACTCTTCGCGGGCGTCGCCGCGCACAGTGCGGCTCTCTTCGACGAACTGCCGCAGCCGCCGAAGTCGCCCGATGATCGCGGCGCGAAGTATCGCTACGACCTCGCCACGAAACTTTTCGGCGCGCCGCCCGACCCCGCCTTCTTTCAGGCCAACAACCCGCTCCATCTCGCGCGCACGAACGCCGCCGCCATCAAAAGTCTGAAGATTTATTTCGACATCGGCGAGAGCGACCGCTATGGTTTCGAGCGTGGCAACGCGCAACTCTCCGCCGTGCTGAAAGCGGCGGGCGTCGCGCACGAATACACGCTCGCGGCCGGCGCGCACGGCTGGTCGTTTCTCTCCGACCGCAGCGAACCCGCCTTCACCTTCGTCTGGAACACGGTGCGCTGAGCGGATCGGCCGCCGACCATCGCGCGCCTGAAAAACCGTCCGGCCGGTGCGCCGTTCGCCCGCGCCGGGGCGGCAGAGGAATTTTCGCATGAACCGGACTCTCGTTATCGCCCCCGCGCTTCTGCTCGCGTTCGCCCTCGCCGCCGCCGCTCAACAGCAGGGAGGCTACACGCCCGCGCTCGTCTCGCTCGTCGAGGCCGAGCGCGCCTTCTCGCGCACGAGCGTCGAGCGCGGCGTGCGCGAATCGTTCCTCGCCTTCTTCGCCGACGACGGCATCAACTTCCAGCCGCACCCGACGAATACCAGAGAAGCCTTTCTCAAACGCCCCGCGCCCGCCGCCCGCCCGCCCGTTACGCTCTACTGGGAACCCGTCTTCGCGGACGTGTCGCGCGCGGGCGACCTCGGCTACACGACCGGCCCCTATCGCCTGAGCGACCAGAGCGCGCAGCGCAGGCCGACCCAACACGGTTACTATTTTTCGATCTGGAAGCGGCAGCCCGGCGGCGCGTGGAAAGTCGCCCTCGACGTTGGCATCAAGACGCCCGCGCCCGACGATGCCGAGCGTCGCCTTCGCTTTCAGGCCGCGTGGCAAACAGCTTCCGCGAAGCCTTCGGCGGGCGCGAACCCCGATCTCGAACGAGAGCGCGAGGGTCTGTTGAAAATCGACCGCGATTTCATCAACGCGGCCAACACGCGCGGCGCGCTCAAGGCGTTTCAGACGCACCTCGCCGGCGAAGCGCGCCTGCATCGCGACGGCATCTTCCCGCTCACGAACAAGGAGACGATCCGCGCATACCTCTTGCGGAAACGTGCAATGCTTTCGGGCGAGCCGCTGAAGGCGGACGTGGCGCAGTCGAACGATCTAGGCTACACCTACGGGCGTTATGAATTGCGGGAAGGCGACGCGCCGCGGAACGCGACAGCGGCCACGGAGAAGGGTTACTATGTGCGTGTCTGGAAGCGTGATGCCGCCAGAGGCGCGGGAGGCCGTTGGCGTATCGTGCTCGATACGACGCACCCGCTTCCGCCCGCTGAGAAATAGCCCCTCGAATAAGTGCTCCCCGCGAACGCCGGGGCGTCTCTGAAATAAGCTTTCGTCTTACAAGAAGTAAAAAATGATGACCACAAAGTTTCCCCCGTTAGTCTTCTTAGTGCTGTGCTCGTGCGTGCTGGCGTTGCTCGTGTCGCTTCCGCCGTCCGGCGCGGCGCATGACGGCGACAAACACATCGGCGAGGGCGGCAACGGGCAACCGGGCGGGCAGCCGATGACGGCGATGGGCTCGACGCCGTGCGTGAACGGAATGGCCGGCACGTTTCCCTGTCAGAATGTCGATCTCGCTTCGTTCCTCCCGCTCGCGGAGATCGGCGGCGGGACGGGCAACGATGTCTGGGGCTGGACTGATCCGCTCACGAACAAAGAATACGCGTTGATGGGACGTTCCAGCGGAACCGCCTTCGTAGACATCAGCGACCCCGAACATCCGGTCTATCTGGGCAATCTGCCCACGCACAGCGTCAATTCGGTGTGGCGCGCGATTAAAGTCTATGCCAACTTTGCCTTCATCGTGAGCGAAGCCCCGGCGCACGGAATGCAGGTCTTCGACCTCACGCGCCTGCGTAACGTCGCGGCCGCGCCCGTCACTTTTTCCGAGACGGCACACTACAACGGCTTTAGTCGCGGGCATACGATCACCCTCAGCGAAGAGACGGGCTTTGCTTACGTCAACGGCGCGACCGCTTACGCGGACGCCGCCGCCAACAAGTGCGCGCGCGGCCTGCACATCGTAGACGTGCGCGACCCCATCCGTCCGACCTTCGCCGGGTGCTTCGACGCCGACGGCTACACGCATGACTCGCAATGTGTCATTTATCGCGGCCCCGACGCGGCCTACCGCAACCGGGAGATTTGCTTCAATTCCAACGAAGACACTTTGACCATCGTGGATGTCACGGACAAGAACGCCCCACGACAACTGTCGCGCACCCCTTACCCCGACAGCCGTTACACGCATCAGGGCTGGTTGACCGATGACCAATCCTTGTTTTTAGTGGACGATGAATTAGATGAGAAACAACTCCTGACGAAGACGCGGACTCCCATCCTCAACGTCTCCGACTTGGACGCGCCATCCGTCACAGGCATCCACGAAGGCACGAACACCGCGATTGACCACAACCTGTACATCCTCGGTCGCTACGCTTATCAAGCCAACTACCGCAGCGGCCTGCGCGTCCTCGACATCAGCGGCGCGGCGACGGCCAACCTGCAAGAGGTCGGCTTTTTCGACATCTATCCGGTTGACGACAATCCGGCCTTCAACGGCGCGTGGAGCAATTACCCGTTCTTCAAAAGCGGCGTCGTCTTGGTCAGCGGCATTGAGCAGGGGCTGTTCGTGCTCCGCCCGAGGACGAATTTTGTTTCGACGCCCCAACTCCTCACCGAATGGAATTCGACGCGCGCGATTGCAGTCGATTCCGTGACGCGCATGCGAGAGCCTTTCGCGGTCAACTCGAACATGAACTTCAGCGCCGACGGGCGCACGCGCGTCGCGCTCTTTGCGTACAACGTGAATCTCGCGCCGGGCGAGCCTCAGACGCTCGTGACGGCGCAGGCGGAAGATGCCCAGCAGAGAATCTATCCTCTGACGGTGGAGCACGTCGGTAAGGTTCCCGATTTCGAGCGGGTGACTCAGGTGATCGTCGTCCTGCCGGGCGAGTTGGCGAACGCGGGCGACGTTTCGGTCAGCATCAGTCTGCGCGGCACGTCCGGCAACAAGGCGCAGATTAGGATTCAGTGAAGCGACCTCGGAAGTTTGCCGGAAGCCCCGGCAACGACCGACGGGGCGGCGCGCCTCCCGGCCGCCGCCGCCGAACTTCATCCGCTCATGCGGTCTTCGCGGCCTCAAGGGTTTTTCTCACACCATCGGCATCAAACTCTCCTCGCGCGGCGCGTCTCGTTCGTGCCCGGACTTGAGACTCGCGGCCAGCCGTTTGATCCCTTCCTCGATCCTGTCGGGCGTCTGGCTGGCGAAGCAGAGACGCAGTTCGTGCGCCCCGGCTTCGTCGGCGTAGAAAATCTCGCCGTTGGCGAAGACGACGCCCGCCGCCGTCGCCTGCTGCAAAAGTTGCCGCCCCTTTAACCCGTGCCCCAGCCGACACCAGAAGTACAGGCCGCCTTTCGGTCGCGCATGGGTCAGGAATTTGGCGGGCAGGTGTTCGGCGAGCGACGCGCTCATCCGGTCGCGCCTGCGCGCGTGTTCGCGCCGGAGTTTGGCGAGATGCTCGTCGAACAGACCGCTCCGCATAAACTCTGCGACGACCAACTGGCTCAAGCCTTCCGTGAACAGATTCTCTCGCTGCTTGATAAGCGCGAGTTGATCCACGACGTACTCCGACGCGGCGAGCCAGCCGAGCCGCAGGCCGGGCGCGAGCACTTTGGAGAAGGTGCTGTGATGGATGACGATGTTGTGCTCGTCGAGTTCGTAGAGCGTGGGCGGCGGGGGCGCGGCGTCCAGATAGGTTTCGCGATAAGGGTCGTCTTCGACGACGGGGATGCGGTAGCGCACGGCGAGGCGTAGCAGATCGCGCCGCTCGCGCAAGCTGAAAACTTTGCCCGTCGGGTTTTGAAAGGTCGGGTTGGTGTAGAGCAACTTCGGGCGGTAGCGCAGGAACAAGTCTTCGAGTTCGTCGAGGTCGCCCCGCACCGTGTCCCACCCGACGAGTTTCGCGCCCGCCGCGCGGAACGTCTGGATCGCGCCGACGTAGCCGGGACGATCCAGCACCACCGTGTCGCCCGCGTCGATCAGGCAGCGCGCGATGAGGTCGAGCCCCTGCTGCGAGCCGGAGAGGATGAGCACGCGTTCGGGGCGCGTGCCCGCGCGCGCGGCGATGGCTTTGCGCAGAGGGGCTTGCCCCTCGGTCGGTCCCAGCCCGAGCACGGCGTCGCTGCTCTCTCGCAACACCTGTTCGATGAGCCGCCGGTAGTCGGCGAGCGGGAAACATTCGATGGCCGGGATGCCCGCGGCGAAAGAGATGAGCCGGGAGTTCATCGTGTCGAGATGAAGATTGCGCAGGGCGGGGTCGGCGTTAAGTTGGGCGAAGGCGGAGACCTTGCCGCGCCACGCGAACGGCGCGTCCGCCGGTTCGGGGCGCGCGCAGACGAACGTGCCGCGCCCGACGTGGCTGCGCAAGAGGCCGCGCGCTTCGAGTTCGCGGTAGGCATTGACAACCGTGGTGCGACTGAGTTTGAGTTGTGCGGCGAGCGCACGCTCCGACGGCAGGCGCGTGCCCGCCGTCAGGTCTTCGCGCTCGATGGCCGACTCCAGAGCTTCGACCAACTGGCCGTAGAGCGAGCGCGCATCATTGCGCTTGAATTTCAACTTGGCGTAGTTCATCAATTCGGGCGGCTAGAGGCCAATCACAAATTGGCTATTTATAATTTGCACGATGAAACATAAGATAGCACAAATGCTCGGAATCGTCGCAAAAGTTAACAAGGCCAATCAGGCGCGAATCAGAGGCCAATCCGGTTTATTGAGACGTGTGCGCCGGAATGCGGCCGTTCGGTGAAAACGGCGTGCGTCGATGTTGTGTTGGCCGGGAGCGGGCGTCGTGGCATCGGTGTCGTGCCCGGCTGCCGGGGAAGGGGTGAGAGTGATGGATAGTTTTACGCCGACGAAGCGAAGCACGTTGAAGCGTCTGCCGGGTCGGGGCGAGTACGAGCGCGAGCCCGTCTATCAGATTCTGGACGAGGGTTTTGTCTGCCACGTCGGTTTCGTCGTCGAGGGGCAGCCGTTCGTCATCCCGACGGGCTACGCGCGCGCGGGCGACACGCTCTACATTCACGGCGCGCAGGCGAGCCGGATGCTGCGCACGCTGCGCGAGGGCGTCGAGGTGTGCCTGACGGTGACGCTCGTCGACGGGATGGTGATGGCGCGTTCGGCCTTTCATCATTCGATCAACTACAGGTCGGTGATGGTCTTCGGTCGCGCCGTCTCGGTCGAAGACGGGGCGGAGAAATGGGAAGCGTTGCGCGCGCTGACGGAACACCTCGCGCCGGGTCGTTGGGCGGAGGTGCGGCAGCCGACCGACGGCGAGGTGCGCGCGACGCTGGTGCTCGCGCTCTCGCTCGTGGAAGCGTCGGCCAAGATACGCACGGGGCCGCCGGTGGACGACGAGGAGGATTACGAGTTGCCGGTCTGGGCGGGCGTCGTGCCGTTGCGTATGGTGGCCGACGAGCCGGTTGACGATCCACGCCTGACGCCGGGAATAGAGCAGCCGCCGCACGTGTTGAATTACACGCGAGGCGTGCGCCGTTGAGAGCGGCGGTCGGCCGGCGGAAAGGATGCGCGGGATGAACGAAGAGTGGCGGCGGGGCGAATATTTGATCGGCACGGATCGTGCGCGGCTGGACGTGGGGCTGATTCACGAGTTCCTGAGCGAGTCGTCTTACTGGGCGAAGAACCGCCCGCGCGAACTGGTCGAACGCTCCATCGAGCATTCGCTCTGCTTCGGCGTTTACCACGGCGAGCGACAGGTGGGGTTCGCGCGCGTGATCACGGATTACGCGACCTTCGCTTGGATCGCGGACGTGTTCGTCATAGAAGAGTTTCGCGGGCGCGGTTTGGCTAAGTGGCTCTGCGAGGTGATGCTCGCCCACCCGGAGTTGCAGGGTTTGCGCCGCTGGGTGCTGGCGACCAAAGACGCGCACGAACTTTACCGGCGCACGGGCTTTCAGGAGTTGCTGCGCCCCGAACGCTGGATGGAGCGGCACGACCCGGCGACCGTGGAGCAGTCGGATTACTGGGCGGCGAAGCAGGGCGGCTGAAATCCCTGTCAGAGCGGAGACGCGAGTAAGGTAACTCGCCGTTTTTCGCGTTCGAGCGGCGCGCCGGTAATTTCAAGCGAGCAGGATATTCAATGAGTAAACCCGTTGTCGTCTGGTTATTGCTGAGTTTGATCTGGGGTTCGACGTGGTTGTTCATCAAACTCGGTCTACAGGATCTGCCGCCCTTCACTTTCGCGGGGGTGCGATTCGTCATCGCCGCGAGCATCCTCTTGTGCGTGATCGCCGCGCGGCGCGTGCCGCTGCCGCGCGCGCGGCGCGACTGGCTGCTCATCGCGCTGACGGGCGTGATGGCCTTCTCGGTCAACTACGGCCTGCTGTTCTGGGGCGAGCAGCGCACCTCTTCGGGACTGGCGGCCATCCTGCAAACGATCATCCCGGCCTTCGGCCTCGTCATCGCGCACTACTACCTGCCGGACGAACGCATCACGCTCTGGAAGGTGTGCGGCATCGCGCTGGGGATGGCGGGCGTGGCGTTGATCTTTTCGGATCAGGCGAGCGTCGAGGAAGGCAAGTCCGCGCTGGCGGGGAGCGCGGCCATCGTCGTCGGCGCGTTCGGCGTGGCCTACTCGAACGTGCTGGTGAAGGCGCGCGCGCGCCACATCGAACCGGCGGCACTGGCGGCCGGTCAGATGATCTTCGGACTCGTGCCGCTGCTCCTCGCCGGGGTCATGTTCGAAGGCGACCCCTTCAAGTTACGCTGGACGCCGCTCGCCGTCCTTTCTCTCCTGTACCTCGCGCTCGTCGGCTCGGCCATCGCCTTCCTGATGTTCTACTGGCTCGTGCGTAACATGGACGTGACGAAGACGATGCTGATCCCGCTCGTGACGCCGCCCATCGCGGTGTTCCTCGGCTGGCTCGTCCTCGGCGAAGGTCTGACGTGGCGCACGGCCGCGGGCGCGCTCGGCATCATGTCCGGGATCGCCCTGATCGTCACGCGCAAGAAGAAAGAGTTGGAAGCGGCGACAACGGCGGCGGTGGCGGTCGCGCCGGTCAAAGAGTGTGAGACGAGTTGAATTTCGACGGAGAGAAAACGATGAAACGGGACGACCACGACAATCACGGCGGCGAGTGGGAAGGCATGCAGACGAAGGCCGTGCACGCCTCGCGCGAGCACAACCGGACGCACGCCGTCAGTTCGCCGATCTGGCAGACTTCGACATTTCACGCCGACTCGCCAGAGCACTTCGCGGAGATCGCCACCGCCACGCGCCCCGCGGAGTTTTACACGCGCTACGGCAACCCGACGCACCGGCAAGCCGAGGCCACCATCGCCGCGCTCGAAGGCGGCGAGGCCGCGCTGCTCGCCGCTTCGGGGATGGGCGCGATCTTCACGGCGATGCTCTGCGATTTGCGCGCGGGCGATCACGTCGTCGTGCAGCGCAATCTCTACGCGGGCACGGCGACGCTCGTCGAGCAAGTGCTGCCGCGCTGGGGCATCGAGCACACGTCCGTCGGGCAGACGGACGTGGCCGAGTTCGCGGAAGCCGTGCGCCCGAACACGAAGCTCATCTACGTCGAGACGCCGACCAACCCGCTCATGCGCATCACAGACCTGCGCGCCGTCGCCGCGCTCGGGCGTGAGCGACGAATCACGACGATGGTTGACAACACGTTCGCCACGCCCGTCAACCAACGCCCGCTGGAACTGGGCATCGACGTGTGCGTCCACAGCGCGACGAAATATCTCGGCGGCCACATCGACATCACGGCGGGCGTCGTGGTCGGCGCGCGGGAGTTCGTCGAGCGCGCGTGGAAGTTCGGGTTGGTGGCGGGGGCGGTGCTGGGGCCCTTCGACGCGTGGCTGCTCTTGCGCGGCCTGCGCACGCTATCCTTGAGGGTCGAGCGACACAACCACAACGCGCTCGCGCTCGCGCGCTTCCTCGAAACGCACACGCGCGTCGAGCGCGTCCACTATCCCGGCCTCGAATCGCACCCGCAGCACGGGCTCGCGCGCTCGCAGATGAGCGGCTTCACGGGCATGCTCGGAGTGGAAGTGCGCGGCGACTTTCGCGCGGCGGAAAAGTTCATGGGCGCGCTCAAGTTGGGCGTGAACGCGGCGAGCCTCGGCGGCTACGGAACGCTCGTCGTGCACCCGGCGGCGATGTGGGGGCTGCAACTGACGAACGAGCAGCGCGCCGCGATGAGCATCGGCGACAACCTCGTGCGCGTCTCCGTCGGGCTGGAAGACGAAGTTGACCTGCTCAAAGATTTCGCGCAGGCGTTGGACGTTCTGGCGGAGTAGCGTGAGCGCGCGGTGTGAATGAGCGGTGTGAAAATCACGCTTCGACTCGGACATGGAGAAAAGGTTTGAGAAAATTACGCTACCATCTGGTTGATGTCTTCACCGACCGGCAGTTCGGCGGCAACCCGCTGGCGGTCTTTACGAACGGGCGCGGCATTCGTGCGGAGACGATGCAGGCGATTGCCAAAGAGTTGAATTTGTCGGAGACGACATACGTTTTGCCGCCGGATACGGCCGCGAACGACTACCGCGTGCGCATCTTCACGCCGGGAAAGGAACTGCCGATGGCCGGGCATCCCACCATCGGGACGACCTACGTGCTCGCGCGCGAGCACCTGATCGCGCGCGGAGCGGACGACACGGAGACAACGATCAAACTCGAAGAGGGCGTCGGCACGATCCCCGTCCGCATCGAATGGCGAGAGGGCGCGGCGCGCTTCATCGAGATGCGCCAACCGCCGCCGACCTTCGGGGCGCGCGTCGCAGACTTGCAGGCGGTGGCCGAGATGTTGTCAGTCGCGCCGGAAGAGATCGCGGAGACGAACCTGCCGGTCGAAGTCGTCTCGTGCGGCGTGCCGTTTCTCTACGTGCCGGTGAAAAGTTTGCGGGCGGTGCAAAACATCAAGTTTCGCGCCGACGTGTGGGAGAGCAAGTTGAAGGCGGTCGTGCCGCCGGAGGTGTTCGTCTTCACGCGCGAGGTGGAGTTTGCAGGCTCGACCGTGCACAGCCGCATGTTCGCGCCCGGCATGGGCATCTGGGAAGACCCGGCGACGGGCGCGGCGAGCGGGCCGCTCGGCTGTTATCTCGTCCGCCACGGCGTCGTCCGGTGCGACGGCCGGACAGACATCACGAGCGAGCAGGGGATCGAGATGGGGCGTCCGAGTTTCATCAAGATCGGGATCGCGCGCGAGGGCGAAGAGATCACGCAGGTGCGCGTCGGCGGCGAGTGCCGCTTCATGGGCGAAGGCTATCTTGAGATTGAAGACTAACAGGCTCGGCGCACCCGCGTCGAAGGCCAACCGGGGAGCGTGATGGCGTCGCGTCCGCGCTGTGAGGAGCCGCTATGAAAACGATTCGTGTCGCCTTGCTGCAAATGGCGGGCTGCGGCTTGGAGCGGGCGGCGAGCCTCGCCAAAGGCGAAACTTTTTGTCGCCGCGCCCGCGCGCTCGGAGCCGACATCGCGCTGTTCCCGGAGATGTGGAGCACGGGAATGACTTTCTTCGACGCCGCGCGCGAGGGCGAACGCGCGCGCTGGCAGGAGCAGCAGGCCATCGGCCGCGACGACCCGTTCGTCACACACTTCCGCCGTCTCGCCGTCGAACTGAAAATGGCGATTGCCTTGACGTACCTTGAGCGTTGGCACGGCGCGCCGCGCAACTCCGTCTCGCTGATTGACCGTCGCGGCGAGATCGTGTTGACCTACGCGAAGGTGCACACCTGCGAGTTCGACGTGGAGTGTGCGCTCACGCCGGGCGACGGGTTCCCGGTGTGCGCGTTGGAGACGGAGCAGGGCGACGTGAACATCGGATTCATGATCTGTTACGACCGCGAGTTTCCCGAGAGCGCGAGGATGCTGATGCTCGGCGGCGCGGAACTTATCCTGACGCCGAACGCGTGTCCGCTCGAATCTCACCGCCTGACCCAGTTCAGGACTCGCGCTTACGAGAACATGGTCGGCGTCGCGATGGCTAATTACGCCGCGCCGCAACTCAACGGGCACTCGGTCGCCTACGACGGGGCGGCTTTCCACGCGAACGAAGAGCCGCGCGACACGCTCGTCATCGAAGCGGGCGAGCGTGAAGACGTGTACGTCGCCGCGTTCGACATGGATGCCCTGCGCGCCTACCGCGCGCGCGAGGCGTGGGGCAATGCTTATCGCAGGCCGCGTCTCTACGGGATGCTCACGGCCGAAGAAGTTTCGCCGCCCTTCGTTCGCACGGATGCGACGAGGTGACGCGAGCCTTTTGCCGCCCCGCGATCACGGGCGACGCGAATCGGGTGTGAACGATCCCGAAGCGTCGCGTGTTCGAGTTCGCCGCCTCGTCGAGCGGTAACGGCCGGAGTCGAATTCGCAAATAGAAAAATGAGCAAAGTACTCGTCGCGTTAATCCCCGAACCTCTCGCGCCCGTCGAGGTGCGCGAAGTGGCGGAGCCGGAGTTGGAACAGGACTCCGCGCTGCTGGATGTGGAACTTTCGGAGGTGTGCGGCACGGACGTGCATTTGCAGCAGGGGCGACTGGCGGGCGTGCCTTACCCGCTCATCCCCGGCCACGTCTCGGTCGGGCGTCTCGGCAAGATTCGCGGGCGGTTGTCGGACGTTGAGGGGAAGCCCTTCGCGGAAGGCGACCGCGTGACCTTTCTCGACGTGCATCGCACCTGTTACGCCTGCTGGTATTGTCTCGTCGCCAAATCATCGACGCGCTGCCCCGCGCGCAAAGTTTACGGCATCACTTACGGACTCGCCGACGGGCTCTCCGGCGGCTGGGCGGAGAAGATTTACCTCAAGCCCGGCACGCGCGTGCTACGCCTGAACGGGGCGGACGCCGCGACGTTCATGGCGGGCGGCTGTGCGCTGCCGACCGCGCTGCACGCGGTGGAACGCGCGGGCGTCGAGATCGGCGACACCGTGCTCGTCCTCGGCAGCGGCCCCGTCGGGCTGTCCTCCATCATCTTCGCCTTGATGCGCGGCGCGCTCCGCGTCCTCTGCATCGGCGCGCCCGCCGGGAGGCTTGAGACGGCGCGCATGGTCGGCGCGTCCGCGACGCTCGACATCGAGACGCACGACGAAGGGCAGCGCGCCCGGTGGGTGCTGGAACAGACGCGCGGGCGCGGCGCGGACGTGACCATCGAAGCGACGGGCGCGCCCGTCGCGGTCGCGCAGGCGATGCGCTACACGCGCGACGCGGGAAGGGTCTCGGTCGTCGGCCAGTACACGGATCACGGCGAGGCGTCGTTCAACCCGCATCTCGACCTCAACCGGAAACACCTCGACGTGCGCGGCTGTTGGGGTTCGGACTTCTCACACTTCTATCGCGGCGCGCAACTGATGGCCGACGCGGTTCGCTCTCGCCCGTGGTCTTTGATGAAACTCGAACGCTACGGCCTCGGCCGCGCCAATGACGCGCTCGCCGATGTCGCCTCCGGCCGCGTCGTCAAAGCGTTGATCGATCCGGGCATTGACTGACGCACGCGCCCGCGCTTCCGCCGACAGCCCATGAAAAAACTACTGCGTCTCCTGCTCCTGCTCGTCGTCGCGGCGGCGATGGCTTTCACAATCTTCTGGTATTCGCGCCCCGCCGATCTCGACTTCGAGCAGTTTCGCGCCGCCGTCCCGCACGCCGCCGCGAGCCGCTTCGCGGACGTGGAAGGCGTCGGGCACGCCCACTACAGCAGTTTGCAAATGGATGGAACTACCAAGAAATGAGTGTAGGGGCAGGGCTAGTCCCTGCCCGCTCGGTTTGGTGTGCGGCGGGCAGGGACAAGCCCGGCCCCTACAGTTATACTCCCGTTTGAAAATTGCTCTAGACAAGGCGGCCGGTCGCGGCCAGCAGTTCCGCGTTGAGGATGGCCGCGCCGGCCGCGCCGCGCACGGTGTTGTGGCTGAGCGCGACGAAGCGATAATCAAGCACGGCGTCCGGCCGGATGCGCCCGGTGGTGACGCTCATGCCGCGCCCGGCGTCGCGGTCGAGACGCGGCTGCGGCCTGTCCGGTTCGTCGCGCACGATGACCGGGCGCGCGGGCGCGGAGTGGAGCCGGAGTTCCTGCGGGAGCGCGGTGAACGAAGCGAGCGCGTCTTTGAATTCTTCCAACTCGACCGGGCGCGCGAGTTTGACGCGCAACGCCCCGAAGTGGCCGTCGGAAACGTTGACGCGATGACACTGCGCGCTCACGAGCATGTCCGCGGGCGTCACGCGCGCGTCAGCCAGTCGCCCCAGAATCTTCAACGTCTCGCTTTCGATCTTCTCTTCTTCGCCGCCGATGTAGGGCAGCAGATTATCAACCACGTCGAGCGACGCGACGCCGGGATAGCCCGCGCCGGAGAGAGCCTGCATCGTCGTCGCCACGCACGATTGGACGCCGAAGCGCGCGTGGAGCGGCGCGAGCGCGAGCGCGATCATGATGGTCGAGCAGTTCGGGTTGGTGACGATGTAGCCGCGTTCGTAGCCGCGCGCGCGGCGTTGGGTTTCGATGAGCGCGAGGTGCTCGTGATTGATCTCGGGGATCAAAAGCGGCACGTCCTCGTCCATGCGGAAGGCCGACGAGTTGCTGATGACCGGGTAGCCCGCGCGGGCGAAGGCTTCTTCCGTCGCGCGTGCCATCTCGCCGGGGAGGCTGGAAAAAATGAGGTCGCAATCGAGCGGAGGCTGCGGTGCGGACACGACGAGCGCACGCACGCTCGCGGGCATCTCGACGGGCAGACGCCACACGCACGCCTCGCGGTAGGGTTTCCCCTGCGAACGATCCGAGGCCGCCAGCGCGGTCACTTCAAACTGCGGATGTCCTTCGAGCAGTTCGACGAAACGCTGCCCGACCGTGCCCGTCGCACCGAGTATGCCCACGCGAAATTTTTTGCTCATAACAATTCCTCAAAAGAGGTTAGAGGTTAGATGTTAGAGGCTAGTAAAAATCAGTTCTTGCTTTAACTAACCTTTAACCTCTGGCCTCTGCCTTTCCAACGCCGTCTTGATTCTGTTGACGCCTTCGACGAGCGTCGGCGCGTCGGCGCAGAAAGAGAGGCGCAGGTAGCCCTCGCCCTCCGCTCCGAAGGCCGAGCCGGGCACGGTGATGACGCCGTGCGCCAGCAGCCGCTCCGCCACTTCCAACGAACTGCCGTGCGCGCTCACGTCCAGCATCAGGTAGAACGCGCCGTCGGGCGCGACCGCACGCAACTTCAACTCGTTCGCGATGAGCGACAGGAGGTGGTCGCGGCGCGCGCGAAAGATGCGACGCATTTCGGCGCGCGCGGCCTCGGCCTCGTCCGTCCACGCGGCGAGTGCGGCCTTTTGCGAGATGGTCGAGGCGCACGTCGTGACGTAACCGTGCAGGACGAGCGCGCTGCGGACGACCTCCGGCGCGCCGCACATCCAACCCGTGCGCCAGCCCGTCATGCTCATGGATTTCGAGAGGCCGCCGATAACGACCGCGCGCGCGGCGCGCTCTTCGGAGACGGAAGCCGGTCGCCCGCCGTCGAAATAAATCTCCCGATAAATCTCGTCGCTGATGACGTAGGCCGAACTGTCGCCGAGCGCGTCGGCCATCGCCGTGAGTTCCGCGCGCGATAAGGTGCGCCCGGTCGGGTTCGACGGGCTGATGACGACGACGGCCTTCGTGCGCGGCGTGAGACGGCGGCGGAAGTCTGCCGCGTCGAACGCGAATCCGTCACGCGCGGGCAGCCGGTAAAAGGTCGGACGCCCGCCACACATGCGCACGATGGTCGGGTAGGCGACGAAACCGGGATCGGGCAGGAGCACCTCGTCGCCCGCGTCCACGAGCGTCATCAGCGCGAGGTAGAGAGCTTCTTGCGAACCGGCGGTGATGATCACGTTGTCGGGCGTCGCCTTGAGTTGCGGGTAATCGGCGGCGACGAGCGCGCGCAGGGCGGCGAGACCGGCGTGCGCGGTGTAGCCGTTCTGCTCGTCCTCGATGACGCGCACGGCGGCGCGGCGGATCACCGTGGGCGTCGGGAGGTCGGGTTCGCCCAAGCCCAGATTGATGCTGCCCGGTAGCGCGCGGTCGAAGAGTTGACGAATCATGCTCTTCTCGATGCCGCGCAGGCGCGCCGCCGGTTGGAAGTCGCGCGCCCCGGCGTCGTTGACGCGTTCCGGGTTCAACGCAGGTAGTCCTCCAACTGCACGGCGCGGTCGGTCTTCTCGTCGCGATATTTGACGATGACGGGCGCGTAGAGCGACAACCCCCACTTGCGCCCGCGCTCGCTCTCGACGGCGCGCGAGCCGGGAACGACCACCGCGCCCGCAGGGATTTCGAGCGGCGCATCCTGAGTGCGGCGATAGATTTTTTCGCGGACGAGATCGTAGACGGGCGTCGAGCCGGTGAGGATCGTGCCCGCGGCGAGCACGGCGCGCTCGCGCACGAGCGTCCCCTCGTAGATGCCGCAGCCGCCGCCGACGAGCACGTCGTCTTCGACGATGACGGGCGACGCGCCGACGGGTTCGAGCACGCCGCCCACCTGCGCCGCCGCCGACAAATGCACGCGCTTCCCGACCTGCGCGCACGAACCGACGAGCGCGTGGCTGTCGATCATCGTGCCCTCGTCAACGTACGCGCCGACGTTGACGTACATCGGGGGCATGCACACCACGCCCGCCGCGAGGTGCGCGCCGTCGCGGACGCTCGACCCGCCGGGGACGATGCGAACGTTGTCGGAGGTCTCGAATTGACGAAGCGGGTAAGTGTCTTTGTCGAAAAAGTAGAGCGACCCGTCGCCCGGAGACATGTCCGCGAGCGCGCCCATGCGGAAGCCCGCGAGGATGCCGCGCTTGACCCACGCGTTGACGCGCCACGCGCCGTCCGCCGCGCGCGTCGCCGCGCGCGCCTCGCCGCGATTCAACGCGCCTTTAAACTCGTCGAACAGGGCGAAGTCTTCTTCCGTGTAATCTCCCGCCTGAGCCGCGAGCGTTTCGATGCGTTCGTGCAAATTTGTCATCAAGAGTTTCCTCTGGCCGCGTGCTGCCCGGCGAGGCCGAGTTCCTCCAACACCTCGCGCACGCGCGCGCGGCTCTGCTCCTGAACGGGCACGAGCGGCAGGCGGAAATTTTCTTCCAGCAGGTTCAACATCTTCATCGCCGCCTTCACCGGCCCCGGACTCGACTCGATGAAATTAACTTCCATCAAAGGCAGCAGGCGGAAGTGCAGCGCGCGCGCTTGCGTCCAGTCGCCCGCGAGCGCGAGTTCGCACAGCCGCGCCATCAGGCCGGGCGTCTGGTTCGACGCGACGGAGATCACGCCCTCCGCGCCGAGCGCGATCATCGGGAGCGTCAACGCGTCGTCGCCGGAGAGGACGCGGAAGTTTTCGGGGCGGTCGCGCAAAATCGCCATGATCTGCGACATGTCGCCGGAGGCTTCTTTCACGGCCACGATGTTCTCCACGTCGCGCGCGAGCCGGAGCGCGGTCGGGGCGGCGATGTTCGAAGAGGTGCGACCCGGCACGTTGTAGATGACGACGGGCAGCCCCGCAACCGCTTCGGCCACCGCGCGGAAGTGCGCGTAGAGACCGTCCTGCGTCGGCTTGTTGTAGAACGGCGCGACGACGAGCACGGCGTCCGCGCCCGCGGCGCGCGCGGCGCGCGCGTATTCAATCGCGGCCGCGGTCGAGTTGCTGCCCGTGCCCGCGATGACGCGCGCGCCCTCACGCCGCCGCGCCGCTTCAATCGTCAGACGGATCACGAGGCGGTCTTCCTCTTCCGTCAACGTCGCGCTCTCGCCCGTCGTCCCGCACGGCACGAGCAGGCGCACGCCGCCCTCGATCTGTCTCCCGACGAGCGCGGCCAGCCGCTCCTCGTCAATTGCCCCGTCCGACTTGAACGGCGTCACCAACGCCGTCGCGCACCCGCGCAGCCATTCGACTTTGAGTGTCATTAGCTCACCTCTTTTTGAGTGACAGGTGACAGGTGACGGGTGACAGGATGAAAACTTTATCCTTGTTCTTCATCCTGACACCCGTCACCTGTCGCCTGCCACTATCGAATCTATCACCTCGGAAAATTCGTAGACGCCGGGCTTGCCTTGCTTGCCTTTGATCCAGCGCGCGGCGAGCAGCGCGCCGGCGGCGAAGCCTTCGCGCGTGCGCGCGGTGTGCGTCAGGGTGATCTGATCGGCCGCCGAGTCGAAGCCGACGCGGTGCGTGCCGGGGATGTGTCCGGCGCGCGTCGAGGCGACGGGGATGTCGCGCGCGAGGGCGGCGGCCAGCGCGTCGCGAAGTTTGAGCGTGGTGCCCGAGGGCGCGTCGCGCTTGCGAGAATGGTGCGCCTCTTCGAGGAAGGGTGCGTAATCGGTGGCGGCGAACAGTTCGGCGGCGCGCGCGACGATGCGGTAGAAGAGATTGACGCCGACCGAGAAGTTCGCGCCGAACACCAACGCGCCCGCGTGCTCTGCGACGAGACGCCGCGCCTCCGCTTCCTTAGCGTTCCAGCCCGTCGTGCCCTCGACGAGCGGGACGCCCGCGCGCGCCGCCGCCTCGATATTTTTGAGCACGGCGTTTGCGACCGAGAAATCTATGGCGGCGTCGTGGCCGCCGAGGAGTCCGACGAGATCATCCATGCCGCGCGCCGCGTCGTGCGAGGTGATGACGCGGCCGATTTCGTGGCCGTCGTCTGCCGCGAGCGTGCGGACGAGTTTGCCCATCGCGCCGTTGCCGATGATGGCGAGTTTCACCTGAAGGACTCTCCTTGCGTCGTGGGGTTCGCCTGCGCGCGTGAATCCTCGTTGCCGTCGGGCCTTGGCGACTGTCTATCGCGCGTCAGCAGCCGGGTGGCGAGGCGTGCGTAGAGTTCGACCGCCGCGGTCAGTTCGACTTTGCTGATGCGCTCGCCGTCCGTGTGCGCGTCGAGGATGGAACCGGGGCCGAGCAGGAGGGGCGTGCCCCAGTTCGAGAGATAGGGGATGTCTGTCGTGAAGCGCACGACCTCACTGGTAAAACCTTCGGGCGCAAAGAGGCGCACGGGTTCGGCGACCGAGAGATATTCAACTTCGACACGACCGGCGACCGCGCGTTCGAGTTCCGTTTTGACGCGCGCCGATCCAGTGACGAGGCGGATTTGTAGTTCGGCCTGAGCTTCGGCCGGGATGATGTTGGGACGCGTGCCGCCGCCGAGCGTGCCGATGTTGCAGGTGGTCTGACCGAAGAAAGCGTCTTCAGGCCACGCGAGTTGGCGAACGTCCGCGAGCACGTCGAGCATGCGTTCGATGGCCGAGTCGCCGTGTTCGGGGTAAGCGGAGTGTGCGGCGCGACCCCGTGCCTTGAGGCGCACGCGCAGAGAGCCTTTAGAACCGGCGGCGAGTTTGTTTTCCGTCGGCTCGCCGTTGATGAGATAGGCGCAGGACGCGGCGCGCGCGTGAGTGTCGGCGGCGCGCGCGCCGAGGCTGCCGAGTTCTTCATCGACGGTGAAAAGCAGGCCGATCTCGCCGCAGCCTTCCGCGCGCAAGCGTTCGGCGGCGAAGATCTGCGCACCGATGATGCCTTTCGCGTCGCACGCGCCGCGCCCGTAGATGTGCGTGTCGTCTTCGCCCGACGCGATGACGGGCGGCACGGTGTCGATGTGCGTGGAGAAGAACAGGCGCGGCGCGTCCGCAGCGGTGGCGATGACGTTCGCGCGGCGCGGGGCGACTTCCTGTAGCTCCACTCTGTAGTTCAGATTTTCGAGATACGAAGCGACGAAGCGTGTGGCCTCCCACTCGTCGCCGCTCGGCGAGGGGATGTCTATGAGTCGGCGCGTGAGAGCGAAGAGGTTCAACGTGACACGCCCTCCTGACGGCGTTGAAAGAGGGGGGCCAAGTCCTGCGTGTCACACTCGAAGAGAGACGCGTGCAGACGCCGCACGGTCTCTTCCACTTCACGCTCGGCCACGACGAAGGTGAGGTTGACGTTCGACGCGCCCTGCGAAATCAAGAGGACGTTGATGTCGCGCAGCGTGCTGAAGATGCGCGCGGCGATGCCGGACGTGTAGCGCAATTCTTCGCCGACGATGCAGACGACGGCGAGGTCGGATTCGACTTTAACCGCGGCGATGGGACGTAAGTCTCGGACGATCTCGTCAACCTTGCTCGTGTCTTCCAGTGAGAGCGAGACGGAGACTTCGGAGGTGGTCACGATGTCGATGATCGTGCGGTGACGCTCGAAGACTTCAAAGAGCGCGCGCAGGAAACCAAACGCGCCGAGCATCCGTGCAGAGGTGATGTGCAACACCGTGATGCCTTTTTTGTGCGCGATGGCCTTGACGGTGCGCGGCGACATCTCGGCGTCGAAGTAGACGCCCGTGCCCGGCTGTTCGGGGTCGCGCGAGTTGCAGATGCGCACCGGGATGCCGCGAATGACTGCCGGGAGGATCGTCTTCGGGTGGAGCACCTTCGCGCCGAAGTAAGCGAGTTCGGCCGCCTCGGCGAAGGAGAGGCTGGGGATGGTGCGCGCGTGCGGAACGACGCGCGGGTCGGCGGTCAGGACGCCGTTCACGTCCGTCCATATCTGAATCTCGCGCGCCCCTATCCCCGCGCCGACGAGCGCGGCCGTGTAGTCCGAGCCGCCGCGACCGAGCGTCGTCGTGCGGCGGCCACCGGCGGTCGAGCCGATGTAGCCGCCGAGCACGGGGATGCGCCCCGCGGCGAGCAGGGGCGAGAGTTCGGCGCGCGTGTGCTCGTAAGTCGCGTCGTTCGCGGGTGTGGCCGAGCCGTGCGCGTCGTCCGTGATCACGCAGCGGCGCGCGTCCACGTAGGCGGCGGGCAACGCGCGTTCGGCCAGCACGGCGGCGAGCAACTTTGCCGAGAGGCATTCGCCGTATGAGACAATCTCGTCTCGCAGCGGCGGGCACGGTTCCTGCTTTGAGGCGACGCGCCGCAACAGTTCGCCGAGTTCGCGCCGCGCCAGTTCGAGTTCGAGGAACAACTCGTCGCGCGCGCCCACGGGCAAGATGCGTGTGACGAGCGTGTGGCGTTCAAAGTGTTCTTCGAGCGAACTGAGCGCAGCGTCCGCGTTGCCCGCCGCGGCCGTCTCGACGCTCGCCAGAAGCGCGTCCGTGACGCGGCTCATCGCGGAGACGACGACGACGGGATGCTCCTCGCGGCGCGCGCCGACGATCCGCGCCACGCGCACGAACGCACGCGCGTCCTCCACCGACGTGCCGCCGAACTTCATCACCGTTGGTTGATCAGTCACTACCTCTCACTCACACGGCGCACGCCGAAGCGCGCCGAAGACGATTCACAAAAATTTTATGTCGGTTTGACGGGGGCGAGGCATTATAAGCTATGAGGCTCGTTGTCTGATACGCACGGCGACCTGCGGGGGTAAAAATTCCCGGCAAAAATTATCAAGGCCGGACAACCGTGTCCGGCCTTGAGATGATTACTGGGAGACAGGGACTCGAACCCCGAAAGCCTGATCCAGAGTCAGGTGTGATACCATTTCACCATCTCCCAACATGCGGTGATGGATAAAATTAACGTGCGGGCGCGGCGGTTGTCAACCGCGCCTTCGACGCCTCTCCGGCCTCACCGGCAGGTCACGTTTATCGCGACAACTTGACGGCGACGGTCGCATCGCGACTGACGGACACTTCAAAACGTTTGCCCGCCGGAATGATCGCGTTCTCCCCGCGCTTGAAGCCGTGCAGGAGCGCGATGGGGGCGATGAGCGGCATCAGCGCGCCGGTCAGTATCATCTGAGTCGCCACCTTCGCGCCTTTGCTGTCGCCCACGAGCCGCCCCCCGGACGCGAGCGGGACGCGCGTGCCGTCCACGGCGGTCACATCCTGCATCGCCCAAGCGATACGCCCGGCGCGTCCCCAATGCCCGCCCCTGCTTGCTTTCACGACCCGCGCCGACGCCGTTGCGCCCACTTCGACGACTACGACCCCGTCCACCAACACCGGGTTGACCACTCGAAAACTGATCAACTCGCCCGCTCGCACCTCCTGCGAACTGATCGTGTAGGCCATCTCGACATCGAGCGGCGTGCCCTGTGGAAGCTTCACCCGGCGAGCCTCCGGCGGCTGCGCGACAACGGGCGTCGAAGTCGTCTGCGGCGCGGCCGTCGCAGCCGTCGCGGCGAGCATGGCAACGATCACGGCATCGGGCACGCCGCCCGCCTTGAGTTGTTCCAGAGCGGCGGGCGTCGTCTCGAAGTTACAGGCCGACGATTTAATTTTGGCGATAATGACATCGGGCGCGAGGGCGGCTTTGACCAACGCCAGCACGTCCGCGTTGCCGAGCGGCCGGGCGGCGGTTTCTTGCGACGGTTGGATAATTTTTGCTGCCTCTTGCGCGCGGGCGGCGGACGGGATCGCCGACGCTTGTTGAGCGATGAGCAGTGATAATAAAAGGGAAGTGGAAAGGTTCTTCATACAGTACGCTCCTGAAAACGTGTCCTGACGCGGAAGTGCTTGGCAAACGAGATGCCACGCATCCTGACACTGATTCTCGGAGCCGACGGGGGCGATGAGGACACTTTTTACCGGTGTCCGATATTTGAAGCGCGCCCGGTGTGGTTGCAATATGTGTGCGGATTGCTGACCGGGACTTTGGAAGGCGTCAGGCAGGTGCTGATGCGGTCGTCGCGTGATGATGTGTTGATAGAGGGGCATCGATTCATCCGATGCCCCTCTATCAAGTTAAGACTTGACTTGAATATATAGTGTTTTGTAAGGCTCCTCAGTCCTTCCACACTGGATAAGGCGCGTCTTCAACTAACTTTAACCCAACCTTACTTGCACGAGAGCAGGGCTCAGACGCGCGCACGGTCAGCCACAAAACTACAAATTCTATCTTGCTAGGAATTGCTATACGGTGATAGATTTACCGCGCCGTTCCTGAAGTGTTCTCACATCCGCCTTTCAGCGTCGGTTACCTTTAATAAAGGGAGGCCCAAACCGAATGACCAAGGTCATCTGGAGGATTATTCCAGACAACATAACATTAAGCGATGCGGATAGTTGGCAAAAGACAGCGCAGGATCGGTACCGCGCGACGAGATATTATGTAGCTATAGTGGAGGAGAAAAGCTTTGAAGCGAAAAGTACCCCGCCGCTAATCACCGTCCCCGTCCCGGCTGGAGTTAAGCCCTCCTTCAGCGAGAAGAAGATCATCGTTGTCACTTACACGGAATCCATTACGGACACGATCCAATACTCTGTGGCCAGCAAGATTACCGCAGAGTCTTCACTCAAAAGCTCGGCCAGCCTGAAGGATGGTCTCTCCTCCGAGCTACAGACGAAGATCGGCACGGAAATCTCAACGTCTCTCTCTTCACAACTCTCAAGCACTAAGGCTTATCAGGTGCAAAGCACGCATGAGGTCTTAACCTCTATTGCCTTCGAGCGGCCTGAGAATGCAAGCCAAGAGGAGAAGCTAACTTATTACCTTTACCTCCCAGTATGGCCCGTGAGGTGGAATATCTACCTCTATCGCGTCGAGTCATTAGAGCTCAGCTACAGGCGTTTTTCATTCAAAAGGGGCGTGCTCAAATTCTTAAAGAAAGTTAGAGAGGCTAGTTCCCCCGACAATTGCGACCCCAGGCTCCCACTCGCACAGCTTTCCTTCTACGCACCGCAGGAGGTAATCGCAGCCCACAGCGGCGCGTACACCCCCGACGCGATTTACCCCGACGAAATCCGCGCCGGACTCCTCGTAACGCCATGTGAGAAACTGCCCGTGCCCGAGCCGACCATGTCCCTTGAGGATTGCGCCAAGATTGCCTTCCCAGAGACCGAGGACGAGGTCAAGCTGAAGCAGAGAGTTAAGAAAGCCAACGAGGAGAGGAAGAAATCCCCGTTGACGAGAGAGATTGAAAGGGCCGAGCTAGACTTGAGGCAGGTGGAGCGGCGCGGTGGGAGCAGTAAGAAGAGTGCCGGCGGTAAGAAATTCGCCGCAAAGCGGAAGTCGCCGGCGAAGGCCAGCGCCAAAGGCGGAACAAAGTGGGCAGGCAAGGCCGGAAAGGGAAAGCAGCAAACCGCTGCGGGCAAGAAGGGAACTGGCGCTAAAAGCTCTCGCAGCAGTAAGGGCGGCGGTCGAGGCTTGAGCAAGTCCCGCGCAGCAAGCCGTAAGCGGTAGCGAGTGCACACTTCTTAACGAAGCGCATTGTGGAATGTCCCTGATCGTGTGCCGCCCGCGTGGCGACAGTGGCCTTAGGGGAATTAGATGAAAAAGCCTCACTCTTCCACCCAAATCGATGCGTCGAGCGACCGAAAGGCACTCCTGCGTGAGATGGTCAAGTTGGGGGTCTCCCATTTAGGGCCGGACTTCTGCGCCGCTATCTCTCTGAACCCGATTAAAGGCACGTTTCATAAAAGCGCTGTCTCCAACGCCCCACTGCCGAAGTCTACGGCATACAAACATATCCCGCCGTGGATGGCCGCGATTGCCCGGAAAGCTATTGAAACAGAGTCTCTGAGGGTTGAAGAAGTTCTCCCTCAGGATGTGCAAAACTTACCGCAGACCTCGCCCCTCAGCCCTCTCAAGTACATTGCGGCTTTACCCCTGTTCACTAAGCGCGAGCGGAAACCGGTCGCGATACTATTCCTCGGCTACGTTGAGAAGAAGGGACTCACGGAGGGCGACCACACTATTCTCACATATATCTCCGAGAAGTTTGAGCCGTTGCTGGAAAGCTCGTGGCTCTTAGGCAGGTATCAGAAGGTTATTGCCGCAGGGCAGAAGATCAATCAGGAACTTCAGGGGCCCGAGGCCATCATCAAGCAGTTGTATAAGGAAATCTCCGGGGTGCTGGATACGAGTTACTATATCTCCCTCTCCGTCTATCGCCCGCAGTCGCGAACCTTCGAGCACCACAGATATTACAGGGGCGTGTACATTCAGGATGAGGGCAAATTCAAAGGCGGAAGTGCTTACGTCATCGAGACTGCCAAGCCCTTTATCACTTCCCATTACAGTGAAGACGTCAAGCTGTACGGGGATGACTTCCCCAAGATAGTCCAAGCCCTCGACGAGGCGACGCCGCTGGCCGAATCCATGACCTTCATCCCGCTCTTCTACCAGAAAGAGCCTTTGGGAGTTTTGTCGCTACAGCACGACAAGCCGCGCGCCTTCGACGAGGAGGACGTGCGGATCATTAAGCTCTTGGGCAATCAACTGGCGCTCGCGCTCAACTACCTGCGATTGCTCTATTACATGGAGAAGATAAAAGAGTCCGGCCAGCGGCTCATCCAGCCTCTGAGCGCGCGGACTGACCTTCTTCAGGAGGTCACAGATCATATAAAGGAGGTTACGAAGGCTGGCATCGTCGTCTTATACCCTTACCGGCACGCGCCCGGCAGGGCGACGCAGGACTGCTTCCTCAAGGGGATAGAGAGCGGAGAACTGCGGCGCGCCAGCCACGTGAAGCCGAAGGTGCGAGTCGACGACGTAGCCAACCTCGCCCTGAACCGTACCTTGGATACGGACAAGGCGGAGATATGGGTAGAGGACAGTAAGACCCTATACGAAAAGCTGGGCGGCGACGCGAGGACCAGAAAGGGTTACTTCGAAAGGCGGGAAGGCATCAAGTCCACGGCGGTTATCGTCCTGCGCGCGGGTGAAGAGCCCGTCGGGGTGCTTTTCGTGAATTACCGTGTGCCGCAAACCTTTGACCCCTTACAGCGCCTGCTGATCACCACGCTCGCCTACTTCGCCGCCATCGCTATCAAGAACAACCAGGCGCTTCAGGTCTTGCGTAGCGAGGACTTCAGCGTCCTGCAACAGATCGACCAGAAGATAGGCCAGACGTTCAACCGCAAGGACATCATGGAGACGATCTTGAAGCTGGCGGTCAAGCGCGTCTCGGCCGATGACGCAGTCATCTACCTCTACGAAAAGCGCACCAACTCTCTGAAGGCCGAATCCTCTAGGGGAACGAACAGGAGGCTGTACCGCGATTCCGCCATCGATCTATCCGCGCAGAATGGAAGTAAGCGCAAGGGACTGGTCGCGGCGGCCTTCCTCAAGCGGACGCCGGTGTTGGTGAAGAACGTGCGGAGGTCTAGCGTCTACAAGAATGTCGTGCCCACCACTCGTTCGGAACTCGACGTTCCCTTCATCGACCCCGTCACGCGCGAGGCGGTAGGCGTGATCAACCTTGAGAGCGGCGAGCCCTCGGCCTTCAACCAGTCCCACCGCGACTTCATGGTCGTGCTGGCCGGGCAGGCGGTCGTCGCCATCAGGAACGCGCAGATTTACGAGCGCGTGAAAAGCCTGCATTCCAGCATGAAGGCCCTCCGGCACTTGTCGGAGAAAGTGGTTTCGACGCAGGAGAACCCGAAGGACACCTTCGAGGCTATTCTGGAGACGGCTCGCAAATTCTTCCGCGTCGAGATGGCTGTCCTCCAACTCTACAACACCGGAGGGCTGCCCGGCGAGTCGTACATCGTCAAAGACAGATTGTCCCCCCTGTATAAGAAGATAGAGCGCATCTTCCCTCAGAGGAATAAGCTGGGCATTATCAGGCATGTCGCCAAGACGGGCAAACACATCCGCACCGACGACACGCAGAACGACAAGCGCTACCGGGGCGCGAAGGTCATCAGGAGCGAACTCGCTGTGCCGCTGTTTTTCGACGAGGAACTGATCGGAGTTCTCGACCTGGAGAGCGTCAACCCGTCGGTCTTCACCGAAGACGACGTATCGCTGTTGGAGCTGTTCGCCGCCCAGGCCGTGCTGGTCGTGCAGAGCGCGCGCCGTCTTCTCGAAGCCAACTCGGCGGCCGAGCTAGAGCGCCGGAGGCTAGAGCTGCTGGACGAAGTGACTGCCACGTTGAACCGCATCACCGAGCCGGAGCATCTCGACGCCGCGTACAAAATCGTACTCCGCAAGGTTGCCAAGTTCAACAGCGGGGAGATCATCCTCAGACGCTACGTGCCGGAGAAGCGCGAGTTCCACCTCGCCGGCTTCTTCAACGAGTACGAGCCGCCGCCGCTTGTCGTCCCCGAGGCGGGAAGTTGGAACGGCCGGGTCAAGGAGAAAAGGCAGGTGATAGCCGAACAGAACCTCGATGACCTGCGGCCGGAAGTCCGCCGCCCAATAGCCGGCAGCCACGTCAAGTCAATCGTCCTCGCGCCGGTGGAGTTTGCCGACTCCTACTACGGCACCCTAATTATTAGCCACGAGAAAACGAACGTCTTCAAGCCGTCGGACGTTAACCTGCTGAAGGTGCTGGCCGCGCAGCTGGCCGTCACGCTGAAGAGGCTGGAGATCGTCAAGGCCGTGCGCGACACCGAGAAGAGCAACCGAGAGATGTCTGTCCTGAGCAGCGTCGGGAAGGTCGCTATCAGCCTCTCGCACGACCTCGCGACCGCGCTCGCCCCCGTCAGGTTATCCGCCGCCACGCTCTTCAACTTGGTGCGGCGACATCTACCGAAGGACGAGCCGCGCAGGGACGCGCTCATCGCCCTGGCGGAAGCAGAGGTTCGCAGAATTGACCAGAGGATGATGAACGCGAGCAACTTCGCTCAGGACATGAAGATCACCTTCAACTCCGCCCTTCAGTACCGGGCCAAGCCAGAGGTCATCTCGGTGAACATGTTGCTGGAAGATATCGATCTGAAGTACAAGGACGACCGGCGGAGCAGGGTCTTGGTGAACGCCCCGCCGGGCCTCGGAGCCGTCGAAGTCAGCCTGGCGCTCGTCAAGCTGGTGTTCGACTACTTGATTTCTAACGCCAAAGAGGCTATGAAGGGACGCGGGAGGATCACCATCAGCGTATCACGTAACCCCCCGGACGTTGTTATTAGCGTCGCCGACACGGGCCCGGGCATCAAAAGCTCCCTGTTGGAAAAAATCTTCGAGTTCGGCTACACGACAAAGAGGCGGGGGCGGTGGAAGGGAACGGGCTTCGGCCTCTGGCATGCCAGGGAAATCGTCGAGAGCTACAAGGGGACGCTGACGGCGCAGAGCCGTCCGGGCGGCGGCGCGACCTTCATCATCAGACTCCCGCTCACCGATAAGAAGAGCGCGTTCGAGACATGAAGACATCCGTGGAAAGCAAGCGAATCCTCCTCATCGACCATCAATCGTCTTGGCGCGAGGCCGCCGGCAACGTCCTAGCCGAACGCAAGTTCCTCGTGAGGACTTCGGACGCCTACACCTACTTGGAACCGAAGTGCTACGTTCAGGGCAGACCCCCCGACGTCGTCATCCTCGGGTGCGCGACCGTTAAGCGCGAGGAGCGGCGGCTGATCAAGGATGTCGTCGCGCACAACCGCCACCTATTGATCCTATGCGCCGCGCTGCCGAGGGAAGACGTCCGGCAGTTGTTCCTGGCCGGTGCCGACGACGTGAGCGACAAGCCGTACTCGCCACAGAACCTGCTCCACGTCGTCGGCGAGGCGCTCATGTGTCAGGAGGTCAGAGACAACTTCCGCGAAAGGATGTTGAGAAAGCAGTGGACCGAGAATTCCGCATCCTGATCTTGGACGACGACATCGACGTGTGCCAGTCCCTCGAAAATTTCCTCGCCACTGAGGGGTACGTGGCGAAATCGGTGCACACGCTCGATGATGCTTGGGAATGCTTCAAGCAGGACTTCCACCATCTCGCGATCCTCGACATCAACCTCCGTGGCCGCGCAGATCGGGAGAACGAAGACGGCCTCGTCCTGCTCAGGAGGCTCGATGAAGGGGGACTGCTGAGCGCGACGCAGATCATCATGTACTCCGACTACGGCAACCTACAGAGATACCGCGAAGCATTCTCCAGATACCACGTCGAAGACTTTCTTGAGAAGGATCGCCACGACGCCTTCGAGATCGTCCGCACTATCCAGAAGATCGCCACGGAGAAGGCGCAGATCAACCTCGACTTAAACACGCGCTGGCCGCGTGGGCTCAGCCCGTCTCAGCTGGTCGTCAACCTCAACATCGACGACCGCCGTGTCAAGAACAAGACGCCGCAGCAGGCGCAGTTGGCCATCGAGCTGGACGACCTGCTCTGCCGCCTCTTCTACCAGTCCGAGAGCGTACTGCTCAAGCCCCTTGCCTTCGGCCACAGCGGCTCTGCCGTCATGCTGGCGACGCCCTTCTTCAAGAAGACGGGGGCCGGCCAGCCCGTCGTCGTCAAGTTCGGCGATCATCGACAGATAGATTTGGAGTCGAAGAACTACAAGGAGTTCGTCCAGCCATTCATCGGCGGCAACCATAGCACCAGCGTCATCGAGCTGCGGCGCAGCCTGCACTTGGGTGGCATCGTCTACTCTCTGCTTGGCAGCGTCGGGAATCAGGTCGAGAGCTTCAGCGACTTCTACGCCCACGCTGGCGTGGCCGACATCAAGACCTTGTTGCAGCGCCTGTTCCATGAGACCTGCAAGCAGTGGTACGCGAACCGCGGCGTCCTACAGTTATTGGACTTGACGGACGAGTATGTGCGGCGGCTCGGCCTGACGAACGAGCGCATTGAGCGGGCACTGGCGGAAGGGCTGAAGGGGGTGCAGGGTAAGCGCCAGTTGTACTTCGATTCGCTTCCTGAGGGACGCGCCTTCACAAACCCTGTGGCTGACGTGCAGCGGCAGGAGTTTCTGGCCTCCACCTATAACTGCTCCACTCACGGCGACCTCAACGGCGGCAACATCCTCATCGACAAGGAACGGCACGTATGGCTGATCGACTTCGGCCTCACCGGGCCGGGCCACATCCTGCGCGACTTTGCCGAACTGGACACGGTGATACGCCACCAACTGCTGAAGGAAGAAGAAGCCACGCTGGAGGAGCGGCTGGCGCTGGAGGAGGCGCTGACGCTTGCCGAACGCTTCAGCGAGGTGGGCAATCTGTCACGCAGGCTACAGTCCGAGAATGCGGCGCTGGTCAAAGCGTACGAGACGGTCGTCTTTCTCCGGCAGCTGGCCTATCAGGTCGTGGAGAGCAATCCCGCCGACGACGTGAAGGAGTACAACGTGGCCCTGTACTACTACTCGCTGAACGCTTTGAGATTTTACTCGTGGTCTCAGGTGCAGAGACAACACGCCCTCATCTCGGCCTCAATCCTTTACGACCTCGTCAACTAGGAAGTCTCACCCCGGGCCGCCGTTAGTCGGACTTTATGGAGAATCGGCACAATCTCATCCGAATCCTGGTTGTGGATGACGAACCTGACTGGCGCAGACTGTTGAGCATGATTCTCAGGCGCCATCTCGGCAAAGCGGTGCAGGTCACTGCGGTGAAGGACTACGACAAGGCTCGTTCCGCCATGCTCAGACAGTCATATGACTTAGTCTCGCTGGATTTGAAACTGTCCCCGGATGAGTTCGTCGGATCGTACTCGGGGCGGGCGCTGCTGGAAAGTATACGCAAGGAGTCGAAAGCCCCGAACTGCGGGCTGATCGTCCTGAGCGGTTACGGCACCGAAGACATCGCAATTGAGTCGTTGCGCGACTACGAGGTGGACGACTACATCAAGAAGCCTGAGGTCAATTTCGACGATCCCAAGCGCTACGTTAACGCGGTGAAAAGAGCTTTGCGGCGCTCGCTCCTCAACCGTGCGGCGGCGGAGATCAACAGCCGCACACTGCTGACGCTCAGCTTCAACAGGCAGGAACTGAAGGACGGCGAATTGAGAATCCCCGGCCGCGTCACAAAGATTCATGCCTCACCGCGAACCAGCCTGAACGTTACACGCCTCTCGGACGTTGCGGACGACATCGGCCAAAAAATCATATACGGGCGCAAGGGTGTCTGGCGAAGCATCGCCAAAAGGATCGGCCAAGACCTGTATCAGTTTCTCAAGGACTCCCCGGCAATCTATGATCTGTTCGTGCTCGGGCGTGAGCACGTCATTACCTCTTCGGGCACGCTCCACCTACAGTTCAGCGGCCCATTGCAGAACGTGAAGCTACCTTTCGAACTGATGTACGAGGAAGACTACCTCGTCTTCAACCACATCATAACGAGGGGGCTTTCGGAAGGTGCCCGCAATTCGGAGAGGTTCCACGAGTTTATCAGCTCCCTCTGCCGCAAAGAAAAGTCGGGGAAGCAGAACGCGAACCCGCTGCAAGCGGTGGTCGTCGGCGCGAATGTCCACGCCACCACGCCGAGGTGCGAGGAAGAGGCGCGCGCTGTTGCCAAATCTATCAAGAGAAATCTTGAACTGCTGGACATCCCGGTCAACGTGAAACTGCTCGTCGGGAGAAAGGACGCTACGTACGCGAATCTCGAAGCAAATCTGCGAGACGGGTGTCACATCTTCCACTTCGCCGGGCATGCCAACTACGTGAAGTCCGTTCCAGACAAGAGCGTGATCTACCTTTATGATAAAGAGGTGTCGGCGACGAGCATGAAATCCCTTCTCCGCAGGAGGGACGTGCGCTTCGCCTTCCTGAGTTGCTGTCTCGGTGCGCACGTCGGGAGTGGAACTGGGAGGGGAGACTTCTACGGATTCCTCGACGCTCTTTCCAAGACCGGCGTGCAAGCAATTTTAGGTTACCGCTGGCCGGTCAACGATTATTCCGCTGGCCTGCTGGCCGAGCAGTTCTACGAAAACCTGTTCAGGAACTTCTGCCCCGCACAATCTCTGTATCTTGCGCGAGACCGCGCGGCCTCGAAAATCGGTCGTGATGAAGATGTGTGGGCTTCTCCAATCTTGCTCATGCAAAATTATTAGAGGATTGAAGAGGTCTTTACTAGCTAGCAACCGTATTCGTATAAGGCCACGGCTTATTCGGATGGGGAAACGACGTGGTTACTTCATCAAAGATATTTTCACTATAGCGATTTGCAGATGAGTGTGACCGGTATCAAAACTGTAGGGGCAGGGCTAGTCCCTGCCCGCCGCTCACCAAACCGAGCGGGCAGGGACAAGCCCTGCCCCTACACTCATTTCTTGGTAGTTCCATCCAATTGCAAACGGCTATAATACGCGAAATGAGTAGTGGGTTATATCCTCATATTTATCTTCCGTAAGGTGTCCGCTGAGAGTAATTTTGTAATCATCGGGCTTTAGAATCCCGGCGGGCAGAGCATAATCAATGTATCTGTCAGCCCCGGATGTATTAACTATAAGTTTATCCCCAGTCCAGATTTCCGTTCCCTCGCTTGAGCGTAAGACGGCGCGATAGGTTTGATAATCGTTGGCCGGCAGCATGAGCCGCAACCGCACTATATGTACATCCTCGGTGATTACAACCTTACTAGTTTCCCCAAAGTCTCTAACAAGTCTGGGGGTCAACGCCAGAACGAGGGAATTACGCGTCCCCTCTTGCACCTGCAACCTGCTGATGAGTACCCACGAAGTTCCTATCAAGAGCAGCAGGACTACAGTCGCTAACGAGAGGGTTGCGACCGGGCTTCGGAGAGGGAACAGGCGACGGAGGATGGAACTTCCCGAAAAAGCTTGAGAAATACTGCGGGTTGACTTATGCGGCCTCTCGATTTGGGTGGCCTCGATATATTTTTCGAAGGTTTTGGCGAACCGCAATTTCTGTTGCCGCTCGGGCGACTGCAAGAAGTGGTCTGTGAAGTGTTTCCGTTCGGCCTCTGAAAGCTCGCCGCGCAGGTACTCATCGATTAATTCATCTTCTGCAATCAGTAGCTCTTCGAAGCGGTTGTTGCTGGTCAGGAATTGCTCTTCAATATGCAGGGATTGTTCCTGCGGCAACGTGCCGAGCAGGTACTGTCTGACAGCTTCTGAATCTGCGAAAGTTGAATTCATGGCTCGGCTACTTTTATGAGGCTTCCTGTCGCTCCAGACACTCCTGCATGCATCTCTGAAGACCGACTCGAATACGATGCGCTCGTATCCTCAGCGCATTAAGGGCAATCCCAAGTTGTTTAGCCAACTGCTTGCGCTCATCTATCTTTGCGCGTTTTTCCTTCTGGTAATACCGGATGACGAGTTCGCGATTTTCAGGCGGCAGGTGCTGTACGCAACGCTCCAAGCACACGTACTCCAGTTCCACCTCGTCCGGGTTTTCATGCGGAGGCATGGGCGCCGGGGCGGGGGGGCGTTTTAAGTATTCCAAAAATACTTTATTCGCCACCCCATAAAAGTAGAGCGCCCTGTCGCCGGTGTACACTTCCTCGATGTCTTTCAACCTTCTGACGACTCTGTTGATGGATTCGTCGGCCAGGTCTTCCGGGGTGGCGCAGCCCCGACAGGTGAAGATTTTGATGAGCCGTCGGCGAATGTCCTCATATTTCTGCCCGGCCTGCTCACGATCCGGGTCGAGCCACGCGAGCAGGGCGTCGAAAGGTTCCCGAGTTAAAGTCCATTTGTCGCTCATCGTGTCTCAAAACGCATGGTTAATGTCGGTCAGGTAGAGCCGGTGTCGTTCGCCGTCGCCGCATCTCGTCGTCATGCCTGGAGCTTTTTTCGCCGCCGCTTAAGATGAAATGCTCCGAGCAACAAGGACAATGCGAAAGCCGCAAGCACCGTCAGCGACCCCGTCATACTACTCTTATGATAGCCCAGATTCGCCCCCTCCCTATATTGCCCCTGAATAACAAAGGCCGCCCAGTAGAACGGATCGCGCCACTGCTTTTGCTTCCGCATCGCGAGTTGAGATTGCCGGAGCGCGGCCGACGGGGAGAGCCCGTCGTTGAGCATGAAACTGTAAAAGTGTTTCATTAGTTCCGCGGTGGCGTCGTCGTCAACTTTCCACAAACTTGCCACGACCGTGGAGGCCCCCGCGTGCATGAACCCGCGCGTCAGCCCCACCAACCCTTCGCCCTTAATGTCCTTCCCGAGGCCGGTGTTACACGCGCTCAGCACCACGAGGTCGGCCGACAAGTCCAGATTGTAAATGTCGTCCAGCTTTAAGAAACCGTTCTGCGGTTGCCCTTGTCGGTTGAACAGCGAGAGGACGATTCCCGACAACTCCGGGTGCGTGCTATTCAGAATGCCGTGCGTCGCGAAATGCACGATGCGGTACTGTTTTAACTCGTCGCCCATGGCCGTCGCGCGATTGGCTTCGAAGCCGAGCGCCTTCAGGCGCGCGCCGGGAGGGCTCACGGCCATAATCGCTTCGGCCTCTTCGCGCGACGCCAGAAGACGCGGAATCTGGACTCCGGCGTCGCCGGGGGCGACATCCCTGAAAGCCTTTTGAACTTCAACAGGGACAGATTGCCGTCCGCTCGCGGCGGCCGCGGGTGCGATTCGCGGGTCGTCCACTTCAAAGACGGGATCGGCCAGCACGGCGACCGACTTCGGAGCCGGGTTGCGATTTGCCGTCTCGCTTATTTGTAGCGCGAGCGTCGAGGCGGAGGGTTCGTTTATGATCTCGTGGGTCGAGATTAAAGGCAGGGGGGCGGCAGTGTGCGCCGACGGTTCGAGCCCTTCCGACTCGTGGCCGCGTCTCGCAGACTCCGGCAGTGTCAACACTTGAAAAGGGATGTACTGCAAAGCCCCGTCGGTAACGACCAGTAAACGTTTGCGGCTGAGCTGCGCGCCGACGGGCGCGAGGACGGTTTCGCTCAGTCGCGCGATGCCGGACGTGAGTTGGGCCGCCGCTTGCGAGGCGCGTGCGCGGTGCTGCTCGAAGGTCTCGCCCGGCAACGGCTGATGAGCCGTCAGTAATTCGTATAGGTGACGCGCCTCGCTCTCAATCCGCGCGCGGTTCGGCAACTCAAAACTCGATATGTCCGTCCGCGTCACCAGCCACAGGTAGCTTCTGTCGTCGCCGAGCGCGTATTCCAGCAGCAACGAATCATCGTCGAGCACCTGCTGCTGAATCTCCCGGAGGCTCAAAGGCTGCGGCTGTGTCAGTCCCGCGTAGTGCGGGCTCGCCGCCTTGATTTGAGCTTTAACTTCGTCGTACTGCGCGGTGATCTGGTCGAGTTCCTTGGCGACGATTTCGGCCTCCGCGCGTTGCCGGCCGGTGAGTAACTGTATGTGACGTTCGGCCTTGGCCGCAAGCAGTTGTTGCAGCGAGCGATCTTTATCCAGAAGGGCGGCGGGGACGCCTTGCCGGATGTCGACGCGCGCTTCCTTCAATGATTCCAAGAGCGAGCGCGCCCGCGCCTTCTCGCTCACGTTGAAGGCGGCGGCGGCGAAGCCTTCGTCCGGCCGCTCCTTGTGCAAACGCATGAGGGTGTCTATGTACAGGTCGTAGTACTGGCGCGTGGAGGCGAAATAAGACGCCCGCAGGTTTTGGCTGGCGACGTTGGCGCGGAGCGACTCGGCGATCTCCAACGCGCTCTCGATGCACGTCCGCGCTTCGTCGAGGCGACCTTCGTCCCTCTCCGCGTGCGCGATGTTGTAGAGCGTTAAAGATTCTCCCGAGCGGTCGAGCGCGACGCGGTTGAGTTGCAGCGCGCGGCGGTAATAGACGAGCGCCTTCCGCCTCTCGCCTGAATCCTCGTGGAGCTGGCCGATGTGGTTAAGCGTGTAAGCCTCGTGGCGTTGATCCTGCCCGGCGCGCGTCAGTGCGAGCGCGTGCTGGTAGTGCTCCAACGCTTTCACCTTATCGCCCAGAGAGGCGTAGACCATCCCGATGTTCCTGATGGTCATCGCTTCCCAACGGGGCATCTTGAGCGAGCGGAAGAGGCCGAGCGCCTGCTGATAGTGTTGGAGCGCATTCTGGTATTGCCCCTGCGAGAAATATATCTCGCCGATGGGCATCTCGGCCTCGGCCTCTCCCCACCGATGACCGATCTCCTTGAAGACCGATAAAGCCCGCTCGTAATACTCCAGAGACGAACGCCACTCGTTGACGCATTCATACGTGTAAGCGAGGCCGCCGAGTATGATGGCCCTGAGGTGCGGGTCGTCGAGCGTCTTGAGAATCTCTAGAGCCTGAAAGAACAGGCCGAACGCCTGCTGGTGCTCTCCCAGTTTCGTCTGTAGATTACCGAGCGCCCTGAGGGCGACTGCCTCCGAGTGATCATCGTCGGCGGCGCGGCTGATCGACAGCGCGCGGTTGTAGGCATCGAGCGCGGCCGGTATGTTGCTGACCTCGACGTGGGCGTAGCCGAAGCTGACCAGCACTCCGGCCTGCCCCTGATAATCGTGTAGCCGCTCCCAGAGTTGCATGGCCTGCCCGTGATACCCGAGGGCTTTTTTCAGTTCGCCGAAGTTGTAGTAGATGTCGCCGAAAGTGTGGAGCGCCTGCGCCTCCCCGCCGCGGTTGCCCGTGGCCTGACTGAGTTTCAGGGCGCGCGTGGCGTTCGCCGACGCTTCCACGTTATGGCCCATGCCGGACTGGAGGTAGGCGATGTTGTTGAGAACGTCGCTCTCCGCGCGCCGGTCGCGCAGGTCGCGGCCGAGCGCGAGAGCCTGCGCGTAAATGTCGAGGGCTTTCTGAAATAAACTGAGCGATTGATAAACTTGCCCGATGTTCCTGAGCGCGTAGATCGTGGCGCGTCGATCTCCCGCGGCGAGCCAGCGCTCACGCGCTTCCTCATACTTCTTGATCGCTTCGTCGCCCGAGCCGATCAATCGCGCCGCCCGCAGTCGCTCCGCCCCGGCGAAAGCGGTCTCGGCGAGAATCCGGCTCGGGTCGCGCGGCGTCGCCCGCCTGAACTCCTCGACCTGAATGCGGTAGAGACCGGAAACAGATACGCCCTCCTGCGTCCCGACCTCCAAGCGGTAAACGCCGGAGGCGTCGGCGATGACCGAGGCGGGCGTCAGCCCCCCGCGGTAGCAGGGTATGTCTGCGACCGTGAGGCCGCCGGGGTCGTAAATCGCCGCCCGCACGTTGACGCCCCGGCACTCGACATTCAGGCGGAGGTACTGCCCCGCGTCGAGAGTGATCCGGTAGGAGTGGGCGCGCCCGGCGGAGATTTCCTTCTCGACGGCGTCGCGCTTCGCGGGGACGAGCGTTTCGTTGGTCTCCTCTAGCGGGCGTTCCGGTTCGGCCTTCGCCTGCGCTTGCGGCATCGTGGAGGCGTGTGGGATTACTTCGGGCTGGAGGTCGAAGAGGCCGGCGGCGAGAAGCAGCAGGGTCAGGATCAAGAGACGAAATCTGCGCGGGCCGGCGCACGTGGGGACGCATCGCCTTGGACTTACGGCTGTGTTTCTATTCTTCATTGATGGCTGGCGGGTCGTCGCGAGCGCGTCGGGGGAGCCGGAGAATCCGATAGTGCGACCCGGCTTCGGTCTCCGAACCACACCGGGTTACAGAACATGTGTCTCAGAAGTAAAATGAGCCGACGGGGTTATGTCGCCCGCTCACTGCAAGTTGAAAATTCTCTGGAGCCCCCTTGAGAGTTCTTCCCCCGCGTCGATGCATGCTTCCGGCTCCGCGTAAATCGGCGGGTTTCGCATGCTGCGCACGGGGTTCTGACCTTCCGGCCCCCTCCCCTGCGTCTGCCTGAAACGACCGATATCACGGTTGGCCTTCAGTAAGAAGTTCTGATCCGCTCTCTCGACCGGCCGCGGCTCGCGGCGCGTCAGGCTCGTGTACTCCTTGAGGAACTTGCCCCAGCCCGTCTCAAGCTTTTTACCGATGAAGTCCAGCTTCCCGTAGTCATCTTCGACGCTCGACCAGGGGAAGTAGATCGAGACCCCGTAGGAATACTGATAGATCGGCCCGCTGTAACACGACTTCAGGACGAAAGCTCTTTCGATGAATCTCATCAACTGCGTGCCCGCCTCGAAGATGCGGCCGTCCCGTTGACGCTTCAGCAGGCAGTCGCAGAAGTCGAAGAGGTCGACAAACAGTTCGCCGTTGTAGGACTGCGCCTCCCAGTGGGCGAGGATGAGGTCGTCCCTGAGCCTGCGCGTCTGATCCGCCGCGACCTCATCGTTAAGCGCGGCCGACAGCGCGCCCGCGAACTCATCGACGTATGCCTTCAACTCTTCGACCGCGTCCACGTTGAGCGCGGACTGATCTACGGACAGCCCGCCCAGCCAGTAGTCGGCGTAAAAGTTGACGTAGGCTTTGACGATGGCGCGCGCCACCCTGAACTCGATCCTCCGGGTCTCGTCAAGCGCCGCTTCCTCCTCCTGCGTCGTACTGGCGATCTCGTCCTTCAACATCCTGAGGATCGGCTCGTAAGGCCAACCCGAGACCGGGCTGTAGCTCTCCGACCCGATCAGTATCTTCACCAGCCCGCGAAGCTCGTAGGCGACCTCGGCCATGCTCATCAGGCACGTGTCCATGCCGAGAATATCTATCTTCCGGTTGTCGCCGAGTTCGGGAGACAACTCCTCAAAGGCTCTCTTCAACTCGTTGATCGTGAGCGACCCGGCGGGGCTCTCGTCTTTCAGAAGGAAGTCCCGGTTGGTTCCGCTGCCGTGCCCGGCCAGAATGACCATGTAGTGCTTGGCCGGGAACATCTCCACGCACGTGCTCATAAAATTGTAGAGCGTGACGGGCGAGCCCGTGTCCGTGTCGTTCGCGCCTATACTGGGTTCGTCCTCCGATTCGAGGAGTACGGTCTCCTGCACGGACTCGGTTCCCGCCACGGCGATTGTCCGCGCCACCTTTCGGGCTTCTTCGATGGCCGCTTCCCTGGCCCTCCGGCGCGCCGCACGCCGCACGTTTTCGTGGTTTCTGGCGGATGCGCTCTCCTCCGTGAATGACCCCGCCTCGGACGTGTCGATGATGTCGCGGGCGAGCGGCCTAACTTGGCCGCCGTCGTCTTCTCTGCCGATGTGGTAGCGGTGCGTCGGGAGGTAATAGTCCTTGGGGTCGAACTGCGTGATGATGTTGACGCCGTCGCCGGAGCCGACCTTCTTCATCTCCGTCATGGCGTAGACGCTCGCGTCGGTCAGATTATTATCACCGGCGAGGTAAATCATCACAGTCCATTCGGCTGGGGCTGCCATTTCGTTGTCTCCTTACGGTCGCGCGCGCGAGTTCGATGTAATTGTCGCCGGCATCGAGACGCGGGCGGTCAAATATTCGACGCGGCGGAAGGCATCCTCCGCTAAAGCGTCTAACTGGAAAAAACAGGTGCTCGACACCGTGGCTCACCCGGAGCAGCGCGCCGCGACGGCGAACGCCCCCGGAGCAGTGTCCTTAACAAAAGAAACTGTCTACGGATTCCGATGTTTGAGGAAAGCCCTGCCGGAAACAGGGAGAGACTAAGCTTATCGAAAGTACGTGTCAACCAATATCCGGCGAGCGCGAATAAACCCCTCGCGGCGAGTTGCCGACGCGCCTCAAACCCCGATCTCCTACTGTTTTATGGTGATATTGACAAAACGTTTCGCCCCAGCGACAAGGCCGCGAGCGCGTTGCATCGAGAACCTTTTTTATCCTCCGTCCGGGTGTCGGCGCACGTCCCCGCCGGCGCAACTTCGCGGCGCATCGCCTCTCTCCTCTGCCGAGGACTCCCGAAGCCTCTTCTCCTTACTACTGCTCCCGCGGGACACGAAAAATATCTGCGCCCGCGCCGGTGAAATATTTCGTGAGCTTCCCCCATACCCACATGAAAGAGCCGCAAGAGCCGGGCGAATAACTGCCTCGGCAGCTAACTGCCCGCTCGCCCGGCCGTCCAACGATCCTAGTCGAAGGAGAATTGAAATGGAAACAGCCCTACAGCAAGCCGCCCGAAGCGTCGGCACTGCGTGTGCCATCAGCACGACGTTCGTTAAAGTAATTAGTATTAATCCCTTTGCCATCTCACCCGACAACCTATTTTTCCTCACCTTCAAGTCCATCGGGATTATTAGCGATGCCGCGCTCTCGACCTTTTTGCAAACCTTGAGCACGCTCCTGCCGGCCGAGTTGTCGCAGGACATTCAAAGCATCGACCTCGCCCCGGACGTGGTTATCGGGTTGGTTGTAAATCACGTCGAAGCGCTCTTGCTGAAACTTGAGGGCGGCGGGTTCGCCTGAGCAGCTCTGTTACGGACTCCGCCGACTCACCGCCGAGAGCAACATCCACAACAGCCGCGTCGGCCTGAGCCGCGCGGGCGCGCCGGTTCATCATTCAACCATCAATTTTGATTGCGGGGCTTTGTCATCGTCCGCTTGAGGAGAAGTCTATGAAGAACAGCCGTATCCGCTTCGCTCCCCTGACATTCTTATTGGTAATTCTCGCGTGGGGCAACGCGACCGTTGCCCTCGCCCAGACAGTTAAAGATACTGAGGCCGTCAAGGTGGACGAGTTCAGTATCGCCTCGTTACGCCTGGCGGACGTAGGCGCACAACATTACATCCGCGTCGATTTAAGCAATCGGCACGACCCTGCGTTCGACGACGCTGACCGGGAGCCGGCTAACATCCGAATCACCTTCCTTCCGAGCGGCAGGGTCATTCCGCAGACGGAAATAGTGAAGGCAAACTCCGTGTTCATCGCGGGCTTTAACCGCCAGGTGCTGCAAATTGTGCTGACGAACGCGGTCACGACCAAACCCTCGCCCGGCGACAATCAGGTGCAGGTGCGCTTCCAGACTTTGCACTTTCTAGGCAGCGGCGCGACGGCTTCGCCCGTGACCAAAACGGGTGTCACCGGAACCGGGCGCATCTTCGACGCGACGAACATTAACGAACTCGTCGATGCAACCACGGAGGCGTTGAAGAACGCTGTCGCAAGCGCGAAAACGTCTGAAGAAAAGAACATCTTTGCCGCCCTGAACGTCACCGTCCCGTCGGGCGGCGGGGATACGGAAGGCAGCGGCGACATCATCATCAACAGGAATTTGCAGAGCCTGCCTTTCGGACAGGGTCTCTTTGATCGGCTTAACTTCGGCCTCAAGCTCAAGAAAGCAAGCGAGGACAAAGCCGACCCCAGACACTTCGAAACCGGCCTGACTTTCAGGAAAACTTTCCTCGTCAATCGCGCAAAAATTGAGGCCGTGAAAGACGCCATCGACCGGACGACGGCAGGCTCGCTTAATTTGGCTCCCACGACAACCGTGATGACGCTGAAGAACGGCATGCAGTCCAACGATCCCGAGCAGATCATCAATGACTTGCAAAAGGATTTCTTCCGCGGCCTCGTCTTCGACAACGCGGTGAAGTTTGAAGGCGACGTTGACGGGGCGAGTATCGGCAACATCAGCAACCTTCTTTATGACGGCCAGCTACAGGTCACGACCGTCTCGCGCGTCATCGGCAACCAGACGGGCTTCTGGAATTTCCGCTTGATTCCCGTCGGTTTCGAGGCCGGGTATAACCTCAAGAACGAGGACGATCCGAGCAACGAAAAGCACTCGCTGGCACGCTTCAAAACCGGCGCGGTGTTCAACATGTTCTATCAGGCCGATAACCAGAATGCGCTGCTCAACCGGCTTGATTTCGAGGTGCAGGGAGTCAACCGCTATCTGTTCAAAAGCGAGAGCGTTTTTGATGAGACGACCCAAAAGGCCAACCTCATCGAGAAGGGGAATAAATACTGGCTTCAGGCCGACCTCAAGTTTTTGTTCGGCCCCAGAGTGCAGGCGGGGCGTGTCGGCTTCAGGGCGAGCTTCCGGCGCGGCTCCTTGCCCCCGGTGTACGCCTTCAATAAAGCCTTCACCTTCGGCATCGTCTTCGAGACATCAGACCCGGACACCTCAAGAGAAATTAAATTGAAGTGAGAACTGCCGGAGGGCGAGCCGTTCGCCCTCCGCTTGAAACCGTCGTGAGCCGTTGCGGCTGGCCGCGACGACCCTCGCCAATACATCGCGCCCCGACGACGCCGAACATCTCCGGCGTCGCCGGGGCGTGGCGTGTGCACGAGACAAAATGAGAAACAGTTTGGATGTTGCTTTATCTCCTTTCTAATTCCACGGCTGTGATATAACGTCTCTGACCTCGCCTTTTTCCTTTTCCCTTATTTCGTGCTACCGTTTTTGCTTTCGTTCGAGGCGGGGCGGCGTCCCTTTAGTCGCCCGTTCGCCGGGTCGGGGAGCATGTGGCTTTATTAAATCGTCGAACGACGGCGAGTTCGACGTTCGACTTTAAGGAGACCTGCGATGAAGCGGTCGCTTCTGATATGTTTGCTGGCGGCGGGGTGTTGTTTGAGTTCGGGTTGCGGCGGTGGGGCGAAGAATCAGGGCGGCGACAAGGCGAGCAACACCGCGAACGCGAACGGCGGCAACGCCGCGACGAGACCCGCGAAGGCCGACGTGGATTTCGCCAGAGAAGCGGTCGAAGGTTTGTTCGGCGGCGACGTTGCGGTGGCGTACGCTTTCGATTGGGAGAACTTGAAAGTGCCGGGCGTCGCGGACGCGGGCGAGGCCTACCAGGAGATGCCCGACGACGAGAACCGCGAGGGATTTCGGAAGGAATTTATCGAAGAATTCTCCGGGTCGTTCAAACAATCGGGGGCGAGCGTCGGCGATTTGAAGAACTGGCGCGAGGAGTCGCGCGAAGGCGAGAGAACTATCGTCGCCGTTGACACCGCGACGGGCAAGACCATGCGCGTCTCAGTTGTCCGCCGCGACGGGCGACAGTTGGTGTCCGAACTATCAATCGATTGAGCGCAAGCTACGGGGCAACATGATCAGACCTTTTCGCGGCAAGCACCCAAACATTCATCCGAGCGCATTTATCGAAGCGAGCGCGCAGGTGATCGGCGATGTGGAGATCGGCGAACAGTCGTCCGTCTGGTTCAACGCGGTCGTGCGCGGCGACGTGTTCTACATACGCATCGGCAACCGCACCAACATACAGGACGGCACGGTCGTCCACGTCACCAACGGCACGCATGCCACCATCCTCGAAGACGAAGTGACCGTCGGCCACAACGTCACGCTGCACGGCTGCCACATCGGACGCGGCTGCCTCGTCGGCATGGGGTCAATCGTGATGGACGACGTGCGCGTCGGCGCGCAGTCGCTCGTCGCGGCGGGCGCGCTCATCTCGCCGGGCACGCGTGTGCCGCCGCGCTCGCTCGTCATGGGCGTCCCGGCGAAGGTCAAACGCCCGCTCACCGAAGCGGAAGTCGTCGGCCTCGCGCAGTACTGGAAGAACTACGTCGAATACACGGAACAGTACAAGAGTGAGCAGTGAGCGGTGAGCAGTGAGCAGTTAAGACAACTGCTCGCCGACTCATCGCCTTACTGTTATTAACTGCTTACTGCTTACTGCTTACCGCTCACCGCTCACTATTATGGAGAAGACTCAACCGGCGCGCGGGATGCGCGATTTTTTGCCTGCGGACGTAAGGCGGCGCGAGTATGTGATCGGCGTCGTGCGCGGGGTGTATGAGCGTTACGGGTTCGAGCCGTTGGAGACTCCGGCGGTCGAGAACATCGAGACGCTGACGGGCAAGTACGGCGAAGAGGGCAATCAACTCATCTTCAAAATCCTGAAGCGCGGCGAGCACGAACGCACGGGCGCGGCCGACCTCGCGTTGCGCTACGACCTGACCGTGCCGCTGGCGCGCGTCGTCGCGGAATACGGCGAGCGGCTGCCGAAGTTTTTCAAACGCTACCAAATTCAACCCGTGTGGCGCGCAGACCGCCCGGCGCGCGGCCGCTTCCGCGAGTTTTATCAATGCGATTTGGACGCCACGGGGTCGCGCTCGATGATCGTCGAAGCGGAAATCTGCGCGGCGGCGTCGGACGTTTTGGCGCAACTCGGCTTCACGAATTTTACGATCCGTTTGAATCACCGGCAGGTGCTCGCGGGCGTGCTCGACGCGGCGGGCGTCGCGCCGGAACTGCACGGCGACGCACTCATCGCGCTGGATAAACTGGATAAGATCGGCGCGGAAGGGGTTGCCCGCGAGTTGATCGAGCGCGGCGTCGCGGGCGCGGCGGGCGCGAAACTGCTGCGCTTCTTTGAAGGCGTGGCCGGAATCGAGAAGGCCGCGGAGTCGGTTGACGTGGGCGCGCCCGGCACGGAGCGGGAGGCTTTCAACGCGGCGATGCTCGGCCGCCTCGTCGAATTCTTAGGCGAACACGAAGCGGGCGCGCGCGGCGTGGACGAGTTGCGACAGATTTTGCAGTTTGCCGAAGCGACGGGCGCGGGCGCGCGGATAAAGATCGACCCGAGCCTGGCGCGCGGGCTCTCTTATTACACGGGCGCGATCATGGAGATCAGCGTGCCCGATCTGGCGGGCAGCCTCGGCGGCGGCGGGCGTTACGATCATCTGGTCGGGATGTTTTCGAAGCAGGAGGTTCCCGCGTGCGGGTTCTCGCTTGGCCTTGAGCGCATCATCGTCGTGATGACGGAGCGCGAGATGTTTCCCGCCGATCTGGTGAGCGCGGCGGCCGACGTGTTGGTGACGATCTGGGATGAGTCGTCGGCAGGCGACGCGCTCGCGCTGGCGCGTGAGTTGCGCGCCGGGGGCTTGCGTGTGGATGTCTACCCGGAGCGCGGGGATAAGGTCGGCAAGCAGTTTAAGTATGCTTCGACGCGGGGCGTGCCGTTTGTCGCCGTCGCGGGGCCGGACGAACGCGCGCGCGGCGAGGTCTCTCTGAAAGATATGCGTTCGGGCGAGCAGCAGACCGTCCGCAGCGCGGCGGCGGCCGAGACGTTAAAGACGTTGCTCAAAGGAAACGGCGACGGTTAAATTTCGCAAACTATATTTCAGAGACGAACGGCGGGGCGCGAGTCTCGCGTTCGATTATCGCGGGCGGTGCGGGAATAAACATGCTGGATAATTTAGGAAATTTGGAGCGGACGCATTCGTGCGGCCAGTTGCGCGCGGAGCACGTGGGACAGACGGTGACCTTGATGGGGTGGGTGGCGCGGCGGCGCGACTTCGGGCCGCTGACCTTCTTCGATTTGCGCGACCGCGACGGAATCACGCAGGTCGTCTTCAACGAGGAGACGGCGCGCGAGGCGCACGCGAAGGCGAAGCAGCCGCGCGGCGAGTATGTCATCGCGTGCACGGGCGAGGTGGTGTTGCGCGAAGAGGGGCAGCGCAATCCGAAGATCGCGACGGGCGCGGTGGAGGTGCAGGCACGCGCGCTGTTGATCCTGAACGACGCGCGCACCACGCCGTTTCAACTCGAAGTCGCGGGCGGCGAGACCCTGGCGGCGGAAGATTTGCGTTTGAAGTATCGCTACCTCGATTTGCGTCGCCCGCAGTTGCAGGCCAACCTACGGATGCGTCACCGGATGCTCACGGAGATTCACCGCTACATGGACGAGCAGGGGTTTACGGAGATCGAGACGCCGATCATGATCAAGAGCACGCCGGAAGGCGCGCGCGATTACGTCGTGCCGTCGCGCACCTTTCCGGGGAAGTTTTACGCGCTGCCGCAGTCGCCGCAGTTGTTCAAGCAACTGTGCATGATCGCGGGGCTGGACAAGTATTACCAGATCGCGCGCTGCTTCCGCGACGAAGACTTGCGCGCCGACCGCCAGCCGGAGTTTTCGCAACTCGACGTGGAGATGAGTTTCCCCACGCTCGAACGCATTTACACGCTCGTCGAAGGCTACTTCGCGCGCGTCTTCCGCGCCTGCATCGGCGTCGAACTGCCCGTGCCGTTCCCGCGCCTGTCTTACGCGGAGGCGATGCGCCGCTACGGCAGCGACAAGCCCGACCTGCGTTTCGGGATGGAACTCCAAGACCTCGCGCCCGCGCTTGAGGGCACGACCTTCGCCCCTTTCGCCGCCGCGCTCGCGGGCGGCGGCGGCGAGGTGAAGGGCGTCGTCGTCAAAGGCGGCGCGAAGTGGTCGCGCAAGCTGCTCGACGAGTTGCAGGAGCACGCGAAGCGTTACGGCGCGGGCGCGCTGGCGTGGATCAAGTTGGGCGATGAAGTCTCGTCTTCGTTGCTGAAGGCTCTGGGCGAAGAGACGATCAAGGGCGTGGCCGCGGCGGCCGGGGCGCGGCAGGGCGACGCGGCGCTCATCGTCGCGGGCAAGGCGAAGACCGTCGCGGCGAGCCTCGGCGCGTTGCGCATCGAAGTCGCGAAGCGCGAACGGTTGATTCCCGAAAATGTCTACGCGCCGCTCTGGGTGACGGAGTTTCCCATGTTCGAGTATGACGAGGAAGGGGATCGTTACTACGCGATGCACCACCCGTTCACCTCCGCGCTCGACGAGGACTTGCCGCTGCTGGAGCGCGCGGTCGAAGGCGGCGAGACGCAGTTGCTCGGCCAACTTCGCGCGAAGGCTTACGACACGGTGATCAACGGCGTGGAGGTCGCGGGCGGCTCGATTCGTATTCACCGCCGCGACGTGCAGCGGCTCATCTTCAAGGCTCTGGGCATGACGGAGGAGACGGCGCGCGAGCGTTTCGGATTCTTCTTGGATGCCCTTGAGTTCGGCACGCCGCCGCACGGCGGCATCGCCTCCGGCATCGAACGCACGATGATGGTCTTAGCCAACACCGAGAACATACGCGACGTGATGGCCTTTCCGAAGACCGCCTCGGCCGCCGACTTGATGATTGACGCGCCCGGCGAAGTTGACCCGCAGATGCTCAAAGATTTGCACATCCGCGTTAAAGAAGCATAACGCGCCGCTGTGAAGGAGAAGCCAAGGTCGAGATGAATTTGAAACGCCCCGTCTTTCAAACGCTCGTGCTGCTGTCGGTCTTGTTGTTATCCGCCGTTACTACTACGGCGCGGGCGCAGGCTCCGGCGGCGAGCGCGTCGAAGCGCATCGCCGTGCGCGCCGCACGGATGCTCGACGTGCGCGGCGGCGCGGTCGTCGCAAACGCCGTCGTGCTCATCGAGAACGGCCGCATCCAGTCGGCCGGAAGCGGGCTGGCAATCCCGTCGGGCGCGGAAGTGATAGACCTCGGCGGCGCGATGCTGCTGCCCGGCCTCACGGACAGCCACACGCACCTGTTGCAGAACTACGACAAACAGATCGGCGGCGACGACCCGAACATGATCCTGACCGTCACGCAACTCGGCACGACCCGCCGCGCGTTGCTCGGCGCGTTGCAGGCGCGCGAGATGCTTGAGGCGGGTTTCACGTCGGTGCGCGACCTCGGCAACTCCGGCTGGAACGGCGATGTCGCGCTGCGCGACGCGATCCGTTCGGGCTGGGTCACGGGGCCGCGCTTGTTCGCTTCGACGCGCGCCCTGTCGGCGGCGGGCGGCCAGTTCGGCGGCGTCTCCGCAGAGATGCAAAAGGTCATCGAGCAGGAATACGTGGTGGTGAGCGGCGTCGAGGAAGCGCGCCGCGCCGTGCGGCAGGCTTTCTACGACGGCGCGGATTTGATCAAGGTGATCGTCAACACGGGGGCGCGCGTCCTGTCGCTCGAAGAGATGAAGGTGATCGTCGAAGAGGCGCACCGTGTGAACCGCAAGGTGTCGGCGCACGCCATCGGCGACGCCGCGACGCGCATCGCCGCCGAGGCGGGCGTCGATTCCATCGAGCACGCCTACACCATCCCCGACGACGTGCTGAGAATGATGGCCGAGAAGAAAATCTTCCTCGTCCCGACCGACTTCCCCTCGGAGTTTTACCTGCCGCCGCAGACGTTGACGCAGGAGCAGCGCGAGGCCGCGTTGAAAAATATCAAGGGATTTACGAGCGGCAGCCGCGAGCGACTGGCGCGCGCCGTCAAACTGGGCGTGCGCATCTCCGCCGGTTCCGATTCCTACTACGCCGAGCCGGGGCAGACGCGTGGGCAGACGAGCAAACTCATGTTTCGCGCCTACGCCGAGTCCGGCATGACGCCGCTTGAGATCATCCGCGCCGCGACGATCAACAACGCCGAGTTGTTCGCGGGCGAGCGCGCCCTGTTCGGCAGCATCGAGGTGGGCAAGTTCGCAGACCTCATCGCCGTCGCGGGCGATCCGCTGAAAGAGATCACCGAACTTGAGCGCGTGCGCTTCGTGATGAAGGGCGGCGCGGTCGTCAAAGACGAGTTGACGGCGACGCGCGCGGGGGCAGGCGCGCGCCCGTCGAAGTAAGGTTTTGCGAAGCAGGGCACAGGCGGAAGGGGAGCGGCTTATCGTCACGATCAGGCGGGCGCAATTGGAAGAGATGCTCGCGCACGCGCGTGCGGCTCGCCCCGAAGAGTGTTGCGGTCTCGTCGGCGGCGACCGCGAAGGCGTCGGGGTGTCCGTCTATCGTCTGCGCAACATCGCGCCCGACCCGCGCGTGGCCTATGACGGCGACCCGCAGGGTTTGTGCGAGGCGCAACGCACGATGCGCGCGCGCGGCGAACAACTGCTCGGCGTCTATCACTCGCACCCGCGCGAGGCCGCGCCCGTGCCTTCCGAGTCGGACGTGCGTCTGGCCTACCACCCGTCGGCCGTCTACTTCATCGTCGGCATCGAAGAGAGCGGGGCGGACGCCGGGGCAGACTCCGCCGCGAGCCTGCACGCGTTTCGTATTTTTAGGAGCGAAAAACTTTGGGAGAGGGTAGAATACACGGTCATCGAAAGTTGAATCGGGGCGAACCCGCGGCGCGCGCGCTTCGTAATAGAGGCTATGTCGGAGAAGAGAAGCAAGTACGATACAGACCCGCTCGATCCTGATTTCGTCCGCCGGACAGAAGAGTTCGGCGGCGCGGCGCGCGAAACGGCGCGCACCCCGAACGAACAGGCGCGCCTGAACCCGGACGCCGACGCGCCCACGCGCCGCATTGACGATCATCTGGCACAACCTTACCCGTCGATCTTCGTCCCGCCGGCTCAGACGCCGCCACCGGCGTATCAACAGCCGACTTACCAGCAGCCGGCGTACCAGCAACCCATTTATCAGCAACCGACTTACCAGCAACCTCCGCCCGCTAACTTAGGCCGCACCGCGCCGATAGCGGGCGCGCCGCACCTGCCGCAGAGACCCGCGCCGCCCACGTCGCGCCCCGTGGCCGGACTTGGCATCCCGGAAAACTTCGCGGTCGTCCTGCCCTACGTGCCTTTTTACATCGGCATCGTCGGCGCAGCCCTCGAACTGTTGCTCGTGCCGCGCACGGAGGCGCGCGTGCGTTTCCACGCGGCGCAAGGTCTGGCTCTGCAACTTGCAATCTTGATCGTCTCGTTGATCCTCGGATTCCTCGGCGACCTATCGGGCGTCGGCCTCGGCCGCACCTTCTTCTCTATCGCCGCCAACATCTTTCTCGTCGTCTCGATCATCCGCGTTTGGAAAGGCGAGACGCATCACCTCCCCCCGCTCGACGAAGCCACGAGTTGGCTCTACGAACGCATCGAGCCGCGAAAATAGATGGCGCGTGCGATGAGCGCGCGCGCGTTCCGCGAACCGCGCACGCAGTCTGCGCGCCGTTAATCGCGCGGCGCGATCATATCCGCGAATAGCTTCCGCGAATAACTTCAACTGACCGGCCTTCCGCCGCGGCGAGACGAAAAGTCTCGCTGTCTCTCGAACCCACGCTTTTCTTTTGCCGCTCCCGACTGCCCGTTTTGTGATAATCTCGCGCGTGTCTCTCCACTCGGACGCGTAATTTAACCGTCGTCAATTCAATATTCCGAGGTGCATCTCTTGGTCTTGCTTCTCAAACTCCGTGCGCGGCTCGTGCTGTCCGTCGCTGTTGCGCTCGTCGCGTCTCACCTCGCGCCGCCCGTCGAAATTTTGGCGCAGCGGAATCGCCGCCCGCGCCGCGTCTCCCGGCCGCCGGTGGCGGCGCGCGCGAATGCCTCGGCGGCGGCGCAGCAGGACGCGCGCGTGGCGCAGATCGCCACGGAGTATTTGCGCGGCCGCTTCGCTTTCTACCCGTCTGAGGCCACCGCGCTCGGCGTGCACGAGTTCGATAGTCTGCTCGAAGCGCGCGACGCGGATTCGGTGGCGCGCGAGGTGAGGCGTTTGCGCTCCACGCTCGCCGCGCTCGCGCGCGTGCCGGAATGGAGGCTGTCGCCTGAAGCGCGTTACGATTATCTCGTGCTGCAATCGCACGCGCGCGCCGAGTTGCTCGAACTCGAAGACGTGCGCATGTGGCAGCGCAACCCGAACGTCTATAATCAACTGCTCGCGTCGGGCGTGGACAACATTTTGAAGCGCAACTACGCGCCCATCGCGGCGCGGCTGGACGCGCTCGTCGCGCGCGAGCGGCAGATCGCGCGGCTGCTCGCGGACGCCCGCGCGAATCTGCAAAACCCGCCGCGCATCTACACGGAGACGGCCATCGCGCAGGTCGGCGGGAGCATTGATTACTTCAAGACGGTCGTGCCGCAGATGTTCGAGCGCGCGGGCGGCGGGGGTCTTCCGGCGGCGCGGCGCACGGAGTTTGAAACGACGAACGACGCGGTCGTCCGCGCGCTCGTTTCGTTCAGGGATTGGCTGCGCGCCGAACTGCTGCCGCGCTCGGACGGCGACTATGCCATCGGCGCGGAGAATTACCGGCGCAAACTTCTCTACGAGGAGATGGTTGCGACGCCGCTCGCACAGTTGATTCGCGAGGGCGAGCGCGAGTTGCGCCGCACGCAGAACGAGATGCGCGCGGTGGCCGAAGAGATTGCGCCGGGGCGCGACTTGATGAGCGTCATCCGTTCGCTCGGACGTGAACATCCAAGCGCGGACGGCCTCGCCGGGGAGACGCGCGCCGAGTTGAACCGTATCCGCGCCTTCGTCCGCACACAGGGAATTCTGACGCTACCCGCGAGCGAAAATTTGCAGGTGGCGGAGACGCCCGAATATGCGCGCTCGACGAGTTTCGCTTCGATGGACACGCCGGGCGCGTTCGAGCGCGTCGCGACCGAGGCTTATTACTACGTGACGCCGCCCGACCCGGCGTGGGACGCGCGGCGCAAAGAGGAGCACCTGAGTTTTTACAACCGCTACTCGCTCCCCATCGTCTCGATCCACGAAGTCTACCCCGGCCACTACTATCAACTGCTCGCCGCGCGTCGCTCGCCTTCGCGCGTGCGCGCCGCGCTCGGCGCGGGCAGCTTCATCGAAGGCTGGGCGCACTACGCGGAGCAGATGATGTTGGACGAAGGCTTCGGCGGCAACAACCCGAAGTTGCGGCTCGCGCAGTTGCAGGCCGCGCTCTCGCGCCTGTGCCGCTATCTCGTCGGCCTCAAGATGCACACGCAAGGGCTGAGTTACGAGGGCGGCGTCGAGTTCTTTATGCGCGAGGGCTACATGGAGCGCACCAACGCCGAACGCGAAGCCCGCCGCGGCACGCTCGACCCGACCTATCTCATCTACACGCTCGGCAAGATGGAGATTTTGAAGTTGCGCGAAGAGTACCGCGCGCGCGCGGGCGCGGCGTTCAGGCTCGGCGAGTTTCACGACCGGCTGCTCAGTTACGGCAGCCCGCCCATCAAGATTTTACGCATGGCTCTGCTCGGCGACGCGACCGCGCCGTCCGCCGCCGCCGCCGCGCCCGCAAATGTCGAGACGGAGGATCGCACGAACGTCGTCGATTTTTCCGTGCTGGCGACGGGCGCGATCAGCAGGCACGAGGGCGGGCGCACGGTCGAGTTGATCACGAATGAAAACGACTGGCGTCGCGCGTGGGCGATGGTCGGCGGCGGACGCCCGCAGCCCGAGATCAATTTCAATTCGCGCGCATGCATCGTCGTCTATCAGGGGCAGAAGTCGACGGGAGGTTACAACATCGAGATCGCAGAGGTCAGGCGTAATGGCACTGTGCTTGCAGTGAATGTCCGCGAGCGGCGTCCGGCGTTCGGAGACGTTACAACGCAAATCATCACTTCGCCGTTTGTCGTCGTTTCGATACCGCGCCCGCCGCAGGGCGCGAGCGTCACGTTGACGGGCGACGGGCAGAGCGAGACTAAGCCGGAAACGCAACAAAATCGCAAGATTATCGTCAAACCGCGCGGGCGGCGCGGGCGAGGACGCAGGGGTTAAGGGCGGTTGAAAGAGGCCAACCTGCGAGTGACCGAATTCATCAAAGTGGCGTCGGAATAATACACGGCGCGTGCGAGGCGCGCGAACAAGTTTCCGGCGTTTAAGAATCAACGCTCTCCCGTTGCAAAACTCGGCGCAAGTGAATTTGGCGTCGAAGAACTTGTCAGGTTTCGGGGGGAGATGCTTTTCGTAGAAGAGCGGCGCGAAACCCCTCGGCAGGTCGAGAGGATGCGCCGCTCTTTTAGTTTGCATCTGGAAGATTAGAACGCGAACGCCCGACAGCGAGTTCGCATGTTATCGAAGGAGAGAGCATGAAAAATATTAACCACCGTAATCAAAATCGCGCGCGCGGATTTTTCGCGTGGCTGATGGTCTTGACTATAGCCGCTATGCCCCTGTCCGCGCTCGCACAGGGAACACGCATCGTCGCGCCGAAGAACAGTTACAGCGTGCGCGACGACGTGCAGGCCGGACAGCAGGCCGCGCGCGAGGCCGAGCGGCAGTTGCCGCTCCTCAACGACCGCGAGGTGCAGGACTACGTCGAGCGCATCGGCCAGCGTCTGGTCAGTGCGATACCGAGCGAGTTCAATCACCCGGAATTCCGCTACAGCTTTCAGGTCGTCAACGCGCGCGACATCAACGCGTTTGCTTTGCCCGGCGGCCCGATGTACCTCAACCGCGGCATGATCGAAGCGGCGCGTTCGGAAGGCGAGATGGCGGGCGTGATGGCGCACGAGATCAGCCACATCGCGCTGCGCCACGGCACGGCGCAGGCCACGAAGGCGCAGAAGTATTCCATCCTCGGCGGCATCGGCGCGATTGCCGGTGCGGTCATCGGCGGCGGCTTGGGGAGCGTCATCGGCCAAGGGTCGCAGACGGCCGTCGGCGTCTACTTCCTGAAGTTCGGACGCGAGTATGAGACGCAGGCCGACATCCTCGGCGCGCAGATCATGGCGCGCGCCGGTTACGACCCGCGCGATCTGGCGCGCATGTTTCAGACCATCCAGCAGCAGGGCGCGCGCGGCGGCCCGGAATTTTTGAGCAGCCACCCGAACCCCGAAAACCGTTACGCGCGCATCAATCAGGAAGCGCAACTGCTCGGCGCGGTGCGCAGCCCCGTCGGCAACACGCGCGACTTCCAACTCGTGCAGGCGCGCCTGCGCGGGCAGGGGCGCGCGCCTTCGATGGGCGAGATCGCGCAGGGTCAGGGTGGGCAGACGGGCGGGCAGAACTACCCGACCAACACGCGGCGCGGTCAGGTCGCTTATCCTTCGACGCGCTACCGGGAGATCAACAGCCAACTGTTTCGCCTGAGCGTGCCCGACAACTGGCGCGATTACGCGGGGCAGAACTCGGTGACGCTCGCGCCCGAAGGCGCGGTTGATCAAAACGGCGTCACGCACGGCGTCATCCTCGGCATCGATCAGTCGCAGAGCCGGAACTTAAGGCAGGCGACGGATCAGTACATCAACGAAGTCTTGCAGGGCAACCCGTACTTGCAGGCGCGCAGCGGCTATAGCCGCACGACCGTTTCGGGGCGCGCGGGGCTGGCGACGACGCTCTCGGGTCGCTCGCCCGCCACGGGGCAGAACGAAGTGGTGACGGTCGTCACGACGCTGTTGCGCGACGGCAGCATCTTTTACATGAACTACGTCACGCCGCAGTACGACCAGCGCAACTACCAGAACGCGTTCAATCAGATTCTGCGTAGCATCCAATTGAACGACTAACGAATTCGACGAAACATCGTCTGAGCCGTAAACAAGGAAGGCCGGTTCGCTAGAGCGAACCGGCCTTCTTTTTGTTGGCGTGTACGGAGCGCGCCTATCCGATGAGCGGCATCTTCGCGCCGCACTCGGGGCAGAACTTGGTGGGGGCTTCGGGTTGATGGCCGCAGCCCTGACACGTGGCGCGCGGCGGCGTCGCCGGCGTGCCGCATTCGGGGCAGAACTTTGCCTTGCCCACGTCCACGCCGCAAGAGACGCACGCGCGCGTCTGCGCCGAAGAGGCGGCGGCAGTTCGCGCCGGGGCTTTCACATGCGAGTCACCGCCCATGTCGATTTTCGAGGCGTAGTCGGTCTGTCGGGCGCGTTCGTGGAGTTGTTCGCGCGCGGCTTCGGCCTTCGCGTTGGCGTGCGAAGAGGCGAGTTCTTCCTGAAAGTCCGGCGCGCACTCTTCGCACTGCTCGGCGTTCGCGTTCCAGCAGACTTCGGGACACACCCACCTGCCGCAGCGCGAGCATTGATGAAAATGCTGCTTGCCCTCTTCGACCGCTTTGGCGAGCGCGTCGTCGTGCGCCTTGCCGCCGACGGAACGCTGGATGTCGTAAGCCGAGTTACCGGCCGTGCTGGCCCAGCCGCCGAACAAATCGCCCGCCGCGCGCAGCAGAGACCCGGCCGTACCGATGGCCGACGCCTGAAACCGCGACATGTAACCGTTCCCGCACTTGTCACAATGAAACTTGAACTGATAACCCCGATCCGTTGACAGGTCATCGTAATTGCTCACGAATTGCACCAACGCCATGCCGAAACCTCCCGTCGCCTTTCGAGTGGAGTAACAATTGCCGGCCATTCCACGCAGGGGCAGGCGCGCCCGCGCGCCGGGTATTTTATTGATTCAAACTTCACTTGTCACTGCTTTTCGCTTCGAGCCAGAGCGTTTCCATCTCGTCGAGCGTGGCGGCGTCGAGCGTCCGGCCGCGCGCTTCGAGGCCGCGTTCGATGTGGCGGAAGCGGCGGCGGAACTTACGGTTGGTCAACTTCAACGCGGCTTCGGGTTCGACCGTCAGGTGGCGCGCGATGTTCGTCACGACGAAGAGCAGGTCGCCCAACTCTTCGCGCACGCGCGCCTGCCGTGCTTCGTTCGCGGCCACGTCGCCGCCGCCGCCGCCGTCGCCCGCGCGGCTCTCTTCGATGGCGGCCTTGAGTTCGTCCACCTCTTCGTGGAGCTTGTCGAAAATCTGTTCGACGTTCTGCCAGTCGAAGCCGACGCGCGCGGCCTTGGTCGTCAGTTGGTGCGCCTCCATGAGCGCGGGCGCTCTGGCCGAGACGCCGTCCAGAAGCGACGCATCTTTCGCCGCCTCGCTCTTGCCCGCCGCGCGTTTCTCTTCGGCCTTGATCGCTTCCCAGTTGCGCAAGACCTCGGCCGAGTCGGCCGCGCTCTCGCCCGCGAAGACGTGCGGGTGGCGGCGCACCATCTTCGTGTGAATCGCTTCGACCACGTCGTCAATCGTAAACTCGCCGCGCTCCGAGGCGACCTGTGCGTAGAAGACGATCTGAAACAGGAGGTCGCCGAGTTCGCCGCGCAACTCCTCGGGGCGACCCTCGCGCGCCTCTTCGACGGCCTCGAAAGCTTCGTAGGCTTCCTCCAGCAGCATCGGCGCGAGCGTGGCGTAGGTCTGTTCGCGATCCCAGGGACAGCCCTCGGGCGAGCGCAAGCGCGCCATCAGCGCGACGAGATCGGTGAATGTAACGGGCATAAATGTATCCGAAGGTCAGAGTCGAGCATGCAAAGTGTGTTGTCACGGGCGTTGATGGTTCAAGTCTAAAACTTAAAGCCGGATGTTCCAAGCCGGTCGGAAGAAACTTTCCGCGCCCCGGCGTCAACCCCTTTCTTGCGGCCGCGTCGCGCTCGGTGCTACCATCTTCCGGCAACTCAAAGATCACAAAATTTAACTCACGGATGCGCGGCTCCCGTGCGCGGGTCGCCGCCTCGAATTCGAGCGACGAGATGAGCGAAGAAAAACCACATTTCAAAGTTACAGACCGGCGTCTGTTTAACCCCGACGGCACGCCCCGCGACATCGAGCGCAAGGCCGATACCACAACCGACGACAACGCGCCCGCCGCGACCGGAACGGAAACCGTCGCCGCCGCCGGAGCGGACTCCGCTGCCGTTGCGTCTACGCCCGCGGCCGAAACGGCGCGACGTGAGCGGTCGTCGTCGCCGCCACCCGCCGAAACCGCGAGCGAGTCGCGCCCGGCTACGGCGATGCACGACGCGCCGGACGCTGCCGCTACAGGAGCGGCGGAGGAAGCGGAAGACCCGACGGCCTTCGCCAATCTCGTCATGTTCATCGCCTCGCCCGCGGCGGCGGCGATGGGCATGACCGAGCACCCCGGCCTCGCCCCCGGCGAACTCGACCTGCCGCTCGCCAAGCACTGCATCGATCTGCTCGGCACGATTCAACAGAAGACGCACGGCAACCTCAGCACGCAGGAGGGGCAAATTCTCGAAGGGCTGCTCGCCGAATTACGCATGCAATACATCTCCTTGACCTCGACGCAACGCCCGCCCGCACGCCCGCGCGGCTTCACCGGCAACGACATCACGGGCGGTAGGTAAGTTTCAAGTTGCAGGTTTCAAGTTTCAGGACTGAGGTTTGAGGTTCTTTAGTTCTCCGGTTCTTTAACTTGAAACCTGAAACCTGAAACTTGAAACCTTATGAAGTTCACCCTACTCGGCACAGGCACTTCGACGGGCGTGCCGTCCATCGGCTGCGAGTGCGAGACGTGCACGTCCGACGACCCGCGCGACCGGCGTTTGCGCGTCTCCGTCCTCGTCGAGCACGACGGGCAGAGCGTGCTGATCGACACCTCCTCCGACTTTCGCCAGCAGGCTCTCCGGCAGAAATTGAAACGGCTCGACGCCGTGCTCATCACGCATTGCCACGCCGACCACATCTTCGGCCTCGACGATATTCGCCCGCTCAACTTTCGCCACGGCGCGCTCGGCGTCTACGCCAACGAACGCGCGTGGCGCGACATTCGTCGCATCTTTCAATACGTCTTCGAGCCGTCGCACTTCGGCGGCGGTCTTCCGCAAGTCGTCGCGCACACGGTCGTTGACGGCGCGCCGTTTTGCCTCAGTCGGGATTTTCGAGTGACGCCCGTCGAAGTCATTCACGGGCGGCTGCCCGTCGTCGCCTACCGCTGCAACGACTTCGCCTACGCCACCGATCTCAGCGAGATTCCGCCCGCCACGCTCGAAGCCCTGCGCGGCCTCGACGTGCTCGTGCTCGACTGCCTGCGGCTCACCGCGCACCCGACGCACCTCTCGCTCGAACGCTCCCTCGCCTACATCGAAGAACTCAAACCGCGCCGCGCCTACTTGACCCACATCGCGCACGACATCAAACACGCACGCGACTCCGCGCTGCTCCCAAGCGGCGTCGAGTTCGGCTACGACGGATTGGAGATAAGTGATGAACGATGAACGTGGAACGATGAACGATGAATGAAAGCACTCAACCAAGTTAATGCTTTCATTCATCGTTCATCGTTCCGCGTTCATACTTTTCTTATGCGCCTCTTTCACGGAACTGACAACGCGGAGATCGCGAGGCCGACCGTGCTGACGCTCGGCGTCTTTGACGGCCTTCATCTCGGCCACCAGTTGATCATGCGAACGGTGGTCGAGCGCGCGCGTGCGACTAAGAGCGTGCCGACCGTCATCACCTTCGACCCGCACCCGCGCGCCGTGCTGCACCCCGAATCCGCGCCCCCCCTGTTGCAGACCTTCGACCAGAAGCTCGAAGCCTTCCGCGTGCTCGGCATCGAGCAGGCAATCGTCATCCGTTTCGACGGGGAGTTCGCGCAGGTGCGCGCCGAAACGTTCCTGCGCGACGTGGTGCGTGAGCGTTTGCAGGCGAGGGAAGTGTATCTGGGTCGCGGCTTCGCGTTCGGGCGCGAGCGCGAGGGCAACATCGAGTTGTTGAAGGCGGCGAGCGGGCGTCTCGGATTTCACGCCGACGAGGTGGCGGAGGTGCGCCTGCGGGGCGCAAGGATCAGTTCGAGCCGGATTCGCGAGATGCTGGCTGCCGGGCGCGTGAATCTGGCGCGACGCATGCTGGGGCGGCCTTACGGCGTCGAGGGGCGCGTCGTCAGGGGCGACGAGCGCGGGCGCACGCTCGGCTTCCCGACGGCCAACCTGCACCCGCAGAATCGCGTCATCCCGCGCGGCGGCGTCTACGTGACGGCCACTTTGATTGACGGCGCGTGGCGGCGCAGCGTCACGAACATCGGCACGCGCCCGACCTTTGCGGGCGCGCGCGAGGCCGCGCCTTCCGTCGAGACTTACGTGATGAATTGGGGCGGCGACCTCTACGGCGACGTGGTGCGCGTGCGCTTCCTGCACCGCCTGCGCGACGAGCTAAAGTTCACAGGGGTCGCCGATTTGAAGACGCAGATTGACAGGGATGTCGCGCGCGCCGCGCGCTATTTCGCGCACCCGGGCGTGCGCGGTTCGCTGGCAATCATTTGAAGCAGGCGCGAGCCGTTTGACAACAAAAACGCCCTCCGATCATTCGCCCTTTCTACCGCCCCAACTCACTCGCGAACCCGTCAAATATATGATCCGCTAGAGCAGGCGCGCGGCGGGCAGAACAAATTTAAAACGCATCTAATCTCAGCCATCCAACGTACAAGGAATGAACCCGACTGTCACAGGATTGCGACAAGTGTGATTTATCATCAGAGTGAAAATGGCAACGACTGAGAAAAAATCGAACTCTTTAGTTCCGTCGAACGGCAACGGGCACGCCCAAAACGGCGGCGCACGTAAGAACGGCAACGGGCGCGTGGCTTCGGCCATGAGCCTCGTTCCTTCCGCGCGCGCGGGAGAGCAGCCCGCCGCCAACGCCGCTGTCGGCGGCGACACCAAAGAGCGTGTCGCGCGCGCCGTCGAAGCGGAGGCGCGCGCGGAGGAAGCGGCGCTGCTGGCGAGCGGCTGGCGCGGGTGGTGGCGCACTCTACAGGTCGCGCGCGTGCTCGGCACGCTCGGCTTCTACCTGTTTCTGGAAAATTACGAGGCGCGCGCGAAGTACAACCGGCGCATGAGCGCGCGGCGACTCGAAGAGGCGCGAGCAAGCGGGCGTTCCGTGCTGCTCCGGCGTGCGCAGGCGCGCGACGTTTTCAGCCGTGGTCTTGACCGCCTCATTCGCTTGGTGCGTCATCTTGTCTTTCGCGGGGCGGACGAATCGAGCAGCAAGGAGGCGCGGCTGCGCGAACAGGCCGTGTGGTTGAAGACGCGCCTCATCAAACTGGGGCCCACCTTTATCAAGATCGGGCAGTCGCTCGGCACGCGCGGCGACCTGCTGCCGCTCGCTTACGTCAAGGAACTATCGCTGCTGCAAGATCAAGTGCCGCCGTTCCCGACGACGGAGGCTTACGCGCGCATCGAAGCGGAACTCGGCCGCACGCTCCAAGAGGCTTACGCCGAGATCGACGCCGCGCCGGTGGCCGCCGCTTCGCTCGGTCAGGTTTACCGCGCGCGGCTGCACACGGGCGAAGAGGTGGCGGTCAAAGTGCAACGCCCCGCGCTCGCGGAGACGGTCAGCCTCGACATCGCCGTGCTGCGCCGCATCGTCGCGCGCCTCGCGCGCTACCCTTCGTTCAACGAGAACGCCGACTGGCAGGGGATGCTCGACGAGTTTGACGAGACGATCCACGAGGAGATGGACTACGCGCAGGAGGCGCGGAACGCCGAACGCTTCCGCGAGAATTTCAAGACGTGGCGCGTCGTCCACGTCCCGCGCATATACTTCACGCATTCGAGCGAGCGCGTCCTGACGATGGAGTTCATCCGGGGCACGAAGGTGGTCGAAATCGAAGCGTTACGCGCGCGCCGCATCTCGGCCGTGAAGGTCAACCGCCTGCTGATTCGCACCTACTTGAAACAGCTACTCGAAGACGGTTTCTTTCACGCCGACCCGCACCCCGGCAACTTGCTCGTGATGGACGACGGGCGGCTCGCCTTCTTCGACTTCGGCATGACCGGCCGCATCACGCCGCGCCTGCAATCGCAGATGATCGACGCCTTCTTTCACGTCGTCGCGCGCGACGTGCACGGCCTCGCGCAGGATTTGATCAACCTCAACTTTCTCAAACCCGGCGTTGACCCGGAACTCGTGCGCCCCGTCGTCGAGGGGCTTTTCGAGCACTACCTGAATCTGAGGCTCGGCGAAGTGAACTTCAAGGAGTTGACCTACGAGTTGGCGGAAGTGATGTACGAATACCCGTTCCGCCTGCCGTCGAACTTCACCTACGTCATGCGCGCGCTGATGACCCTCGAAGGTATCGGCCTCGTCACCGACCCCGGTTTCAGTTTCTTCGAGACGGCGAAGCCCTATGCCAAAGAGTTTATGCTCAGGCGCGAGGGCAAACAGTTTCGCAAACTGATCCTCGACAAATTCATGGGGCGCGACAACGAAGACGGGCGCATCGAATGGGGCAAGATGTGGAAGCTCGCGAAGATGGCCGCGAAGTCGTATCTGGACAGGTAAGAAACAGGTCGGTACGAAATGAGAGAGGCGGCGCAAACATTCCGTTTGCGCCGCCTCTCTCATTTTTGCAAATCCTCTATTGTCCCGCCCCCCTGATGGCGTTGAAGAGCAGCGGGTAAGTGGCGGACGACTGCGCGCGGTATTGCGGGCGGAAGCCGAAGAGATAGACGCGGCCTTTGCCCTGCGTGATCTCGACGAGCGCGGCCTTGCCCTTGATCCGCTCCGCGCCGAGCAGCCAGCCGGAAAGCAAAGGGTCGGCCGTCGCCGGGTAGCGCGCGACGACGCGCACGCGCGCCGCGTCCGTCAACTCGAAGACGGGCGAGTCTTCCGCCCACGCGATTGACTCGCGCGGCATATCTTTGGCGACCGGGTGCGTCGTGTCCAGTTCGGTGCGCAGGATCGAGCCGGGCACATAGAACTCGGTCTCCTTAAGCCCCTCGGTCACGTCGCGCACGGGGAGTTTGAGTTCCGTGATGGCGAAGTCGGAAGCGCGGTTGAGAAAGATGAGCGTGCCGCCCGCTTCGACAAAATCGGCGAGCGCGCGCACGCCTTCCGCGCCGAGGCCGCCGGTCAACTCTTCGGGCATCGTGCCCTTGCGATAGCCTTCGAGCAGAGCGCGCGGCGAGTGATCCGGTATGAGAATCACGTCGTACTTCGCGCGCAAGCGTCCGGCGCGGGCTTCGCGGTCTTCGAGCGGGGCATAAGAGATGTTGTTCTGTTCGAGCGTCCAGCGCGTCCAGCCTTCGTCCATCGAGGGGACGTGCGAACGATAGAGCGCGAGGCGGCGGTTGACGCGCGGCGGGGGCGCGGCGTCTTTGAAGATGCGCGCGCTGAGTTTCGGGTATTTGAAAGGCGCGCTCACGGGGCGGGCTTCGACGCCCATCAGCATCGAGAGCGTGTGCGCCGTCACGTCGTAGGGCGAGATGGGGCGTCCCGTCTCGTCGCGCAGGTCTGGGTAGCGTTGCGTTTCGAGGAGGGCTTTGGCGAAGCCGCCGTAAGGCTGATCCATCCTGATGACCGCCGTGCCGCTCGCGTACTTTACGCCGCCCGACGTGAACGCCCCGGCGTAATCAACTTCGACGCCGCCGCGCTGCAAGATGCGAATCAACTTCTGATCGTTCTGCATCCGCGCGGCCGACTGCGTGTGCGGGATGACGTAAGCGAAAAGCTCGCCGCTCGGACGTTCGCGGACGGCTTCCCTGCCGACTTCGTAGAAGCGCGTGAGCCAGCTTTCGCGGTTCTCGGCGGCGTGGCGCAGAAGCGCGAACGCGCCCGCCGTCATATAGTTCGTGATGTCCCGGAGACGCCACTCGCCGCCGCGCCAGACGGGGCCGAAGTTGGCCGACTCCTTCTGCGGGTCGTAACCCTCGCGCGAGCGCAGTTGTTTGGGTTCGACGGTGAGCGGCGTCGCGATCTTGGCCGAGGCGGTTTCGGAAAGGATGCGGACGCCGCCGTGGTAGTGCGAGTAGGCGCGCGCGGGCGTCCACGCGTCGTAGGTCGAGTTGGTCGTGATGCCTTGAAATCCGGCGGCGCGCATCTCGGCGGCCATCGCGTTGCCGAGTTCGGTGTAGCCTTCGATGATTTTGCGCGGCACGTTCGGCTCGACGGGCTGCATGTATGGCGGCAGGAAGAGGCGTGCGCCGTATTCGCCCTGCTGGTGTATGTCGTGGACGATCTGGGGATGCCACGCGTTATGAATTTTGTCTACGGTGAGTTGCGTCTCGACCTGCGTGAAGGCGTACCAGTCGCGGTTGTTATCGTGGCCGACGTACTTGTGATAGAGCGTGGGCGGGCTCGTTCCTTCGTAGGGCGTGCCGAGCGTCCGGTCGTACCAGTTCTTCACGATGTCAACGCCGTCCGGGTTCAGAGACGGGACGAGCAGCACGACGGTGTTCTGCAAGACCTGCCGCACGACGGGGTCGTCGGACGACGCGAGGCGGTGCGCGATGAGCATGCTCGAAAGGGTTGAGCCGACTTCCGTCGAATGGATGCCGCAGGTGATGAGGACGATTGTTTTGCCCTGCGCGATCAGGGCGCGCGCGCGGGCGTCCGCCCCCGCGCCGCCTTTGGCGAACGTGCGCGGGTCTGCCAGCTGACGCTGAATCTCTTTGAACTCGGAGAGCCGGGCGAGATTTTCCGGCGCGCTGATGGTCGCCATGACGAACGGCGCGCCGAGCGTCGTCTTGCCCAATTCCTCGAACCGCACGCGGTCGCTCGCCGCGTCGAGGCGGCGAAAGTATTCGACGATGCTCGCCCAACCGGCCAGCTTGCGGTCGTCGCCGATGCGAAAGCCGATGACCTCTTCGGGCGCGGGCACGGCCACGGGAAACAGGCTCGGGCCGGGCGCAAAAACAGGCGCGCGCGGTAGAGACGTTTTGGCTTGTTCGCGCCGCGTGCGCCGCTGCGCCGGGGTCGATTGTGATAACAGGGGCGCGGCGAGCAGGGCGATGGCGAGCGCGTGTGCGAAGAGGCGAGAGCGCATGTCGTGTTACAACTCCGGATTTGGCAGTGTCCGCGAAAACTTGCGTCGATGTCGGTGCGCCGCCGAGTTTAGCATAACGGGGGAAGGGCGCGGACAACGGGCGGCAACCATTTATTCATCCTTAACTTGGGGCTTGCCCTGACTGGCCGTGCGGAGTAAAGTAACGGCCGCAAGAACCCCAACGCGCTCCCCTGATAACGACAGTAAAATAATTCGGAGGTCATCCAGAATGGCGACTGAAGATGTGGCTCCGCGACCGAGCATCGCGGCGACGAATGAATACCCCGACAAGGTCGGCATGAAGCCGGACAATCCTCATCTCGCCGCGTTTCATCCCTACATCGCGGCCGACACGATCATGCCCGAATTGACGGTGCGCGCCGTCGTCGTCGGCACGCTGCTCGGGATGGTCTTCGGCGCGTCGTCGCTGTATCTCGTGTTGAAGGTCGGCCTGACGGTGAGCGCGTCGATTCCGGTGGCGGTCATCTCGATCACGCTCTTCCGCATCTTCTCGAAGTTCGGCGCGCGCAACGCGACGATCCTTGAGAACAACATCGTGCAGACGGCCGGGTCGGCGGGCGAGAGTATCGCGTTCGGCGTGGGCGTGACGATGCCCGCGATCATGATCCTCGGCTTCGACCTCGAACTGACGCGCGTGCTGCTCGTCGCCATGCTCGGCGGCCTGCTCGGCATTTTGATGATGATCCCCTTGCGGCGCGCGCTGATCGTGCAGCAGCACGGTCTGTTGAAGTACCCGGAAGGCACGGCGTGCGCCGAAGTGTTGAAGGCGGGCGCGTCGGACGAATCGCGCGCGATGGCTTCGGACGCGGCGAAGGCCGAGCGCGCGCGCGCCGCCGAAGGGCAGGCGGGCGAGGTCGCAGACAACGGCGCGAAGACCATCTTCGCGGGGTTCGGCGTCGGCCTCATCTACACGACGGTGATGAAGGCGTTTTTCGGTTGGAAAGAGTACCCGACTAAAGTGTTCGGCGAGCCGTTCAGGAACGCCTCCGTCTCGCTCGAATCGTCGCCCGCGCTCCTCGGCGTCGGCTACATCATCGGGCCGCGCATCGCGGCGATCATGGCGGCGGGCGGCGTGCTCGCCTACCTCGTGCTGATCCCGATGATCTCTTTCTTCGGCAACTTCCTCGGCGCGGCGATCGTCCCGCCGGGCACGACCCCAATCGGCGAGATGGGGCCGGACGACATACGCAACGCCTACGTCCTCTACATCGGCGCGGGCGCGGTGGCGGCGGGCGGCATCATCTCGCTCGTGCGCTCGCTCCCGACCATCTGGCACGGGCTGAAGGGCGGCCTCGCCGACCTGCGCGGCGGGCAGGCGCAGACCGTGGCCTCGCCGCGCACGGATCAAGACCTCTCGATGAAGTTTGTGCTCGCCGGGATCATCGCGCTCGTCGCCATGATCATGATCTTCCCGCAACTGCACTTGCAGGGGAACATCCTCGGCGCGCTCATGATCGTCGGCTTCGGGTTCCTGTTCGTCACCGTGTCGTCGCGGCTGACGGGCGAGATCGGTTCGTCTTCAAACCCGATTTCGGGCATGACGGTGGCGACGCTGCTCCTGACTTGTTTTGTCTTTCTCATCATCGGCTGGACGGGGCCGACCTCTTACGTGACCGCGCTCTCCATCGGGGCCATCGTCTGCATCGCCGCCTCGAACGGCGGCACAACTTCGCAGGACTTGAAGACGGGCTTCCTCGTCGGCGGCACGCCGTGGCGGCAGCAGATCGCGATCCTGATCGGCGCGGGCGCGTCCGCGCTCGTCCTCGGCCCGATCCTCTTGAGTTTGAACAACGCCTCGACCGTCTACGTGCAGGCCGGACAGTTGCAACTGCCCGCCGACGTGCGCGTCGATCCGAATACGCTGACGGAGCGCGAGACTATTCCGGCGGATCAGGGCATCGGCGACACCAACTCTTACCGCGTCTGGCACAAGATAGACGAGAAAGGCTCGCGCGCGGGCAAGTATCTGGTGGATGACACGGGTGCGCCGGTCTACTTCGCAGACCCCGGCATCAACGGGACGTTCAAGGCGCGCGCAAGCGGCATCGAGGTGGACAAGTTCGCCGCGCCGAAGGCGACGCTGATGTCATATATCATCAAGGGGATTCTCAATCGAGAGTTGCCGTGGGGGCTGGTCTTGCTCGGCGTGATGATCGCGGTGGTGTTGGAGATGGCCGGCATCCCGTCGCTCGCCTTCGCCGTCGGGGTTTACCTGCCGCTCTCGTCTTCGTCGCCGATCTTCGTCGGCGGGCTGGTGCGCTACGGGGTTGACCGTTACCTGCGCCGCAAACTCGCGGGGCGCAACATGTCGGAAGACGAACTCGTCGCCGAGGGCGATAAGAGTCCCGGCGTGCTGCTGGCTTCCGGCTATATCGCGGGCGGCGCGATTGCGGGCATCATCATCGCGTTTCTGGCGGGCGTGCCCTACTTCACCGGCTTCAACCAGAGCATGGCCGCTTGGGGCGCGAACAATCCGTTCAACGCGGGCGCGGCGTCGGACGCGCTGGCGCTGATCCCGTTCCTGATCCTCGTCGCCCTGCTCTACGCCGTCGGGCGTGAATGGGTGCTCGCCTCGCGACGGGCTAGGGGATGAAGTTGGAAGGGATGAGGGCTGAAGGGTGAGGGATGAATAAAGAAAGCATTCAACCGCTTGAGTGCTTCTTCTTTCCTCCCTCACCCTTCAGCCCTCATCCCTTCATTTAGTTGCGGCAACGTTTCCCGCTGTTCTATCCTCTATCAGTGTGGCGCGCTCCCCGCGATTGCTACGTCGCACGCGTGCGCCGCGCACATTTCATCCGTCCGAAGGAAATATCCAACATGCAAGAGTTCATGCCTCGCCGCATGCGCGCCCGTTTCGCCCGGTTGTTCGTCCCGGCGTTACTGCTCCTGTTTGCCGTCGTCAGTCCCGGCGTGAGCCTGTCGGCGCGCGCGCAGCAGCAGCAGCAGACCGCAAACACCGCCGCGCGGCAGGCGCGCACGCCGATTCAGACCGTCAGCGAGTTTTACAAGGCGCTGCGCGAGCGGCGTTTCCGCGATGCCTTCGCGCTGTCGATCTACAAGCCCGCGCTCGAAGGCTTGAGCGCGGAGGAGTACGCCGAGTTGCAGCCGGAGTTTGAGAAACTGGCCGGGGCTGTGCCGGAGAGGATCGAGTTCGGCGGCGAACAGATCAGCGGCGACACGGCGACGGTCTTTGCGCGCATCGGCGGCGAGAGTTCGCAGTTGGAAGCGATCACGTTGATGCGCGGGGCGGACGGCGCGTGGATTTTCGGCGACGCCGAGAATCAGGCCATCGTCAAACGCGACGGCAAGGAGTTCTTCCTCAAAGCCCGCATCGAGACGCACCACAAAGAGGTCGAGGCTCTGCTCCTGAAGTTGGCGAACGCGGAGGCGGGCTACAGCGCGCAAAACGGTGGGCGGTACGCGGAGATGCCCGCGCTCATCGCCGGCAAACCCGCGCTGCGCGAAGAGGTCGAAAGCTCGCAGACGCTCGGCTACACTTTCCAGATCGCCGTCGGCCGTGACGGAAAGAGTTATAGTGTCCGTGCCGAACCCACCCGCTACGGGCGCACCGGGCTGCTCTCTTACTACATGGATCAGACCGGCATTCAGAAGAAGGACACGGGCGGCAAGCCGCTTAACCCGCAGGTGAAGAAGTGAGTCAAAGAAGAAAGGGGAAGGGGTAAAGGGTAAAGGAAAAGATTAAACTGCCGCGCTTCCGCTGTTACCCTTTTACCTTTACCCCTTCCCCTCTCCCCTTCACGAAAACTTATGCCGGAACTGATGCGTTCCATGGTCGCGCGTATGCGCATTTACGTCGGCAACCGCCGGCGCGCGCGGCGTTATCGCCGGAGCATACACTTCAGCGTCTCCATCTTCGATCCGAAATTGAGCCGCGAGCAACTCGAACACGCGCCCTATCTCGAAGGCGACACTTCCGACATCAGCGAGAGTGGCCTCGGCCTCGTCGTCCCCGCCATCAGGATCAACGACCGCTACCTCACCGCGCCCGATCAGATGCTGCACCTCATGCTCGAACTTCCCTCCGGCCCGTTGGAGATGCGCGTCGCGCCCGTGCGCTACGAACAACTCGAACACGAAGGCGTGGCCTCCGGTTACCTCGTCGGCGTCCGCATCAGCGAGATGAGCGACGATGATCGCGCTCTCTTCGAAGACTACCTGCGCCAACTATCTTGACTCGCCTCGCTCCGTTATTTTACCGTGTTCACAAGGGCAGCCCACGTTGGAGACGGTTAGGAGCTAATGAATTATGACGGGCGAAGAGATGGAACGTGCGATCGAGTTTCTCCTACAGAGTCAGGCCAACCATCAAGTGAGGCTCGACGAACTGGCCGCGCAAGTCTCAGAGATCGGCCGGGTCGTGCAACTTCAAGCGGAGACGCAAACAGAGTTCATCCAGATCGTGACGCGCCACGTCGAAGCGCAGGGCGAGATCAACGCGTCGCTTCGCGCCGCCGTTTCCCGCACGGACGAGCGACTTGATCGCTTGGAGGTTTTAGTCGAACGCTACATCGAAGGGCGCGGCGGACAAGTCTAGGCTGTGATGCGAGACGCGCTAGTCAACGAAGTGTAGCTGGCCGAACTTCTCCGGCACGTGAAAATCCGGCTCAGGCGTGCGCGTCGGCTGCCACGCGACGTAGCCGCGCGTCTCGCCCGCGCCAACGCAGCGAAACAGATTCACGCGCCAACGCTCGCCCACACCCGGCGCGGCCGTGATGCCGAAGGCGTCCCACGGCACGCGCATCGCCACGATGACGGAATCGACGGAGATGCGCGCCGCCGCCGTCATCCCCGAATAAAAGCCCCAATCCGTCTCGCGCCCGAAGACACCCACGCGCACGGCGAGGTCGAGCCATTCGCCCGTCGGCGCGACTTCAAATTCAAAATAACGCGAAGGGTCGGACGCTGACGGCGCGACGAACATCTCGCACACGTCGCGATCCCACAGCCCCATAGTTTTCCACCCGCGCTCAGGCGTTGCGCTCGCGACGAGCGTTTCACGCTGCTCGCACACGAAGCGCGCCGACAACGCCTCGTCGTCCCACAACAGACGCGCTTCCGCCTGACGCGCGAACGGCGCGGGCTCGCCCGACCAGTAACGCGCGAGCCTGACCGGGCGCGCACGCTCCCACTCTTTGTGATCGAGCGCGGCGACGTTGACACGCGCCCGCGCCCGCCGCGCTTCGACGATGTTATTCTCCTTCATCATCCCCCGTTCGCCCATGTCTAAAACAGCCCGCGCACCCAGCCGCCGTCCACCTGCAAGGTGACGCCCGTAATGTAAGACGCACGCTCCGAGGCGAGGAAGGCAATCGCCGCCGCGATCTCCTCGGCCGCGGCGAGCCGTCGCATCGGGACTTGCGCCGCCCACATCTCGATCAACTCTTCCTTCGACTTGCCGCTCTGCCCCGCGCGCGCGGCGGCGAGTTCGTCCTGCCGCTCCGTCAAAGTGTAGCCGGGCGCGACGTTGTTGACCGTCACCCCTTCGGCGGCGACTTCCGCCGAGAGCGTCTTCGCCCACCCGGTCAAACCCGCGCGCACGGTGTTCGACAGCAGCAGTCCCTCAATCGGCTGTTTGACCGAGATCGAAGTGACGTTGACCACGCGACCCCAACGCGCCGCGCGCATCGAGGGCACGACCAACTGCGCGAGTCTCACCGCCGAGAGCGCGTTCAGTTCAAACGCGCGTCGATACATCTCCAAGTCCGCGCTCTCGAAGGTCGCCGCAGGCGGGCCGCCCGCGTTCGTGACGAGGATGTCCACGCGTCCCGCACGCTCGCGCGCCAGTTCGACGAACGCCCGCGCGTCCTCTTCGTTCGTCACGTCGGCGCGCACGCCTGTGCACTCTGTCCCGGTCTCTTCCGCGACCCTCCGCGCGGCCTCGCGCGCGCGCTCCTCGTCGCGCGAACACAAAAACACGCGCGCCCCTTCGCGCGCCAACTCGCGCGCCGCCGCGAAGCCGATCCCCTTGCTCGCCGCGGCCACGAGCGCGACGCGCCCGCCCAATCCGAAGTCCATCGTTTAAGCCTCCATGTGCTGCGATGATAATTGACGCCCGCCCGCTTGTTAATCGCTTGAGAGGTGAATCTTCGCGGCGGCGTCGCGCAGCGCGGCGTCGCTCGCGGCGGAAGGCTCGCCCGCGTGCGCCGGCGCGCGCGGCGATCCGCTGCGTTCCCTGTTCCACCAGCGCGCGGTGGCGAACCAGAGCAGGCCGGGCAGGAGGAAGAGGACGCCGATGCCGACGGTGACGACGCGCGGCGAATAGTTGAAGCGGTCGAGCAGTTCGCCGACGGCGTAGTTGGAAGCCGCCATCGTCAGCGTGAGCAGCGCGAGTTCGGCGGCGAAGACGCGCCCGCGGAAGTTGTCTTCGACGCCCTGTTGCAGTAGCACCGTGGAGAAGACCCAGAGGATGCTGCCGCCCATGTGCGCGACGAGCAGCATGACGAGCGCGAGCGCGTAGTTGGTCGCGCCGCCGAAGGCCGCGTAGAAGATTCCGCCGACGAGGAACGAGAGGCCGATGACGGTCTGCATGCGTGTGCGCGATTCGCCCACGAGGCGGCGCGCGAAGACGGGGCCGATGGCCGTGCCGATGCCGCGCGCCGCGTAGAGCACGCCGATGCCGGTGGCCGCGTTTCGCCCGACGGGGAAAATCTTCTCGCCGAAGACCGCGAGCAGCACGAGGATGCCGCCGCCCAAACCCCACGCCGGTTTCACCGCCATGAGCGCGAGCACGCGCGGCCGCGTGCGCACGTAACGGATGCCTTCGAGCGTGTCTGTGATGCCGAGGGCTTTAGCGAGGGTGAGAGGGGTCTTCTCGCGCGGCGGGCGGCGCGGAAAGCGCACGCTCCAGACGAGCGCGGCCGAGACGAGATACGTCGCCGAGTCTACGACGAACGCGGCGTCCGTGCCGAACCAGCCCGTGACCAGCCCGCCCGCCACCGCGCCGAGCGTGAGCATCGCCGACCACGTGACCGAGGCGATGGCGTTCGCCGAGACGAGTTCGCGTTCCGCGACGATTGAAGGGATGGCCGCCGACTTCGCCGGTTCGAAGAAGGTCGAAAAGGTGAGTTGCAGGACGGTCAGCGTGTAGATGAGCCAGATTTGATCGGGGCGGCGCACGAACAGAAAACCGAGCACGACGACGGCGCGCAGCACGTCCGAGACGATCATGATCGTGCGCCGGTTGAACCTGTCCGCGACGACGCCGGAGAGCGGCCCGACGACGACGCTCGGCAGAAAACGCGCCACCATGATCAAGCCGACATCGCGCCCCGAACCCGTCAAGTTCAACACGAGCGTCATCACGGCGATGGTGTCGAACCAATCGCCGAGTTGACTCACCACCTGGCCGAGCCACAATTGCCGGAAGCCGCGATTCTCACGCAGCAATTCGAGATAGCCGACGGACATAAGAATATAGTCAAACGTGAATCGTCAATCGTGAATAGAGAAAGCCCGTCCTTATCTATTCACGATTGACGATTCACGATTTACGGTTTTCTCAGAGTGCGCCAGCCGGGCGAAGGTTGTCAACGCGCGAGAATATTCCCATGAATGAAAAAACTGGAAGTGCGCGTCTATCTGTTTTGAGCCGGGCAACGCCTCGGTCAAGACGCGACTGTGAAGTCAGCATGACGCGTCAGGTTGACGGGAAATCGTGTGGGATCGGCTTCCGGTTTTTGAGACGAGTTGCCGGACGACGCGCTTTGGCGAGTTTTGCGCCGTGTTCGCGGCAGGCAGCGCGCGGCACGCCGCTTGTTTAAGGGAGGGTGCGGCTGGAAGCGTTAACCCGCTTCTTCGGACTCACCGCACGGAGTCCGAAAGGCCGCACCAATTTTGATAACCGGACGGGTCGCGGGACGCGAGTTCTGTCGAGGCAGTTTCGACAAACGCGCGGCGCGACGAAAGACGGACTAGGATTCTCACCCCAAGCGCGGCGAGTGAGTGCCACGCACTCGCCGCTCGCCCACGCCGTCGCCGGAGACGAAAGACGATTTGCTCCCGTCAATCGTCTCCGGCGACGGACTTTTTAGCATAGGCGAGAAATCGGGGCGGGGGATGAATCATGAAGCTTGAAGATGAAAAGCGGTCGCGAAACTTTGCGGACGAGAGGACGGGTTGAGAATGATTGACATGTCGGGCTACAGTCGCGCGGCCAAAGTCTACTGGGTCGCGCTCGTCTCGGCAGGCGGGCTCATCGTCGCGTGGGCGCTCTCGCAGTGTCTCTCGTTCACCCCGGCGCAGGGTTTGCAGTTCCTCGCGCTCGCCAGTTTCGTCGTCCTCTCGAGTTCTCTCCCCATTCGCATCCCCAACACCTCGGCCAGCATCACGGCGGGCGACGCCTTCATCTTCCTCGGGGCGATCCTGCTCGGCGTGCCCGCCGCCCTCGTGCTCGGCGCGACGGACGCGCTCATCAGTTCGCTGCGCACCTCGCGGCGCGCGACGAGTTGGCTGGCCGCGCCTGCCACGATGTCGCTGACGGTGCTCGTCTCGGCCACGGCGTTTTATTTCCTGCTCGACTCTTACGCGGGCATCGCGCGCCAGCCCGTCGGCATGTCGCGGGTGACGTTCGAACAACTGCTCGTGCCGCTCGTCGTGATGGCGCTCCTGCAATATTTCTTCAACGGCATGCTCATCGCCACGCTGCACGCGTTGAAAGGGCACAGTTCGATCTGGAAGTTCTGGCGCGACGGCTATCTCTGGACTTGCTTCACGTTCTTCGCCGCCGCCATCGTCACCGCGCTGCTCTATCTGGCGATGCAAAACTTCGGCCTCATCTACGTGCTCCTGAGCGTCCCCGTCATCGGCGCGACCTTCGCCACGTACAAAATCTATTTCGAGCGCATGAACGAGAAGTCGCGCGAGACGGCGGAACTCTCGCGCCTGCACCTCGCCACCATCGAAGCCCTCGCCACGGCGATTGACGCCAAGGATCAGACGACCCACTGCCACGTGCGGCGCGTCCAACTCTACGCCGCGCGGCTCGGCGAAATACTCAACCTCACGCACAGCGAGATCGAGGCTCTCAGGGCGGGCGCGATGCTGCACGACATCGGCAAACTCGCCGTGCCCGATCACATCCTGAACAAGCCCGGCAAGCTGACGACGGCCGAGTTCGAGCGCATGAAGGTGCACACGGTCGTCGGCGCGCAGATACTCGAACGCATCGATTACCCCTACCCGATTGTCCCCATCGTGCGCTCCCACCACGAGCGCTGGGACGGCCTCGGCTACCCGGACGGCCTGCGCGGCGAAGAGATACCGTGGACGGCGCGCATCTTCGCCGTCGTCGATTGCTTCGACTCGGTGCGCGAGGATCGCCCGTACCGGCGCGGCCTGACGTGCGAGGAGGCGGGCCTGATGCTCTTGCGCGGCGCGGGCACGCACTTCGATCCGAAAGTCGTCGAACTGTTTCTCAAACACCTGCCGCAGTTCGAGGCGGAGATCGCCGAACTCGGACTCGACCAGCACGGTTTCACGAGCCGCGAAGCGGAGCCGCGCGCCCTCGTCGAAGCGAGCGGCGCGAACGCCCCCGCCGCCGCCGCCGCCATCGCTTCCGCCGCGCCGCCGTTCAACCCGAAACACTTCGCCGTGCCCGCCTATCTCGAACAGATCAAGAGCGCGCACCGCGAGGTCTACGCGCTCTACGAAATCGCGAGCACCTTCGGCGCGTCGCTTCAGATCGAAGACCGCAGCCAGATTCTCGTCAACAAGGTCGGGCACATCGTTCCGTTCGACACCTGCGTCGTCTACCTCTTCGACGAGTTGAAAAACTACGCGACCGTGGCGCACGTCAGCGGGCTGAACGCCGAACTCCTGCGTGGCCACTGCGTCGCGCCGGGCGAGGGCGTGATCGGGTTCGTCATCGCCAACCGCCGCCCCGCCGCCGGGTTCGACCCGATGCTGGACTTCTCCGGCTTCGCGCTGCCGGAGGCGCAAAGTTATCGCTCCATGATCGCGCTGCCGCTCGTCAAAGACGAACGCCTGCTCGGCGTGCTCGCCGTCTATTCGCTCCGGCCGGATCATTACACGGACGACCATCTGCACCTGCTCGACACCGTCGCCCGCCTCGCCTCCGACGCCTTCTCCAACGCCCTCCACCACGCCGAGGCCGAATCCAACGCGCTCACCGACCCGCTCACGAACCTGCCCAACGCGCGCGCCCTGCAACTGCGCTTCGCGGAAGAGGAAGCCCGCGCGCGCCGCAACGGCACGTCCTTTCAGGTCGTCATGCTCGACCTCGACGAGTTCAAACTGGTCAACGACACTTACGGCCACAGCACCGGCGATCAAATGCTGCGCGAGGTGGCGCGCGTCCTGAACGCCCAACTCCGCGAGTATGATTTCCTCGCGCGCTACGCGGGCGACGAGTTCGTGGCCGTCGTGCAAGACCTCCCCCGCGCGCAGGCCGACGACCTGTGCGGGCGCATCGAGCGCGCCATCGGCCAACTCTCCCTGCGCGTCCCGCCCGATAAACGCGCCCGCGTCGGCATCAGCGTCGGCGCGGCGCGTTTCGGCGTGGACGGCGAGACGCTGAACCAACTGCTAATCGCCGCCGATCAGGCCATGTACTCCGCCAAAGCCGACCACAAACGCCGCCCCCGCCGCAATCCCCCCGCGTCTCTCTCAATCGTCGAAACCCCAACCGACGAACTCGCCACGGCGGCGATTAACTGAGCCGTCAGCCGTCAGCCGTCAGCCATCAGCCGAAACTGAGGACGGAGCTTATTGCGTAGAGCGGAGCATAGTCTCCCGGTAATAACTGCCCGCTGATAGCTGACGGCTGACGGCTGACGGCTGAATGCTATCTTGACATACCCGCCCGTCATCGCTTTCAATCGTTAGAGAGGCTCAAGGCTGCGGCAAGCGTCGTTGGCTGGAATGCGCTTCGTCGGAGACTCTTCGCTTTAGCGCACCCCGCCGCCGGGATTGCTTCTGTCGGGTCTGCAACTGTTCGCCGGGCGACGCCGGAAGAGGGTCGGCACATCCCTTACGAAAGCATGTCGGGTTCTTCCATCCAAACAGCGAAAAGTTTCACCCTGCTCATCGTTGACGACGACGAACGGGCGCGCGACTTTTTGCAGAACACGTTCGAGAGCGCGCAGCATCAGGTGAAAGTCGCCGCCGACGCGCCGACCGCGCTGCGCCTGCTCCACCGCGAGCCGTGTGATCTGATTCTCCTCGACATCGAACTGCCCGGCATCGACGGTCTCGCCCTGTGCCGCCTGTTGCGCGCGCAGGAGGCCACGCGGCGGCTGCCGATCATCGTCATCTCGGCGCACGACGACGAGGAACGCAAGGTCAGCGCGTTCGCCGCCGGGGCGGACGATTTCATCGTCAAACCGGCGACGCGCCGCGAACTCCTGTCGCGCGTCGGCACGCAGATCGAGGCGGCGCAACGCGAACGCGCGCTCGTCGGCAGCAATCGCGAACTCGGTTTTCTGGCCGACCTCGGGCGCGGCCTGCTCGTCGCGCTCGAACCCCTGCAAGTCGTCCGGCGCGTGGCGGGCGCGACCTACGAAGCGGCCAACGCCGCGCTGTGCGCGGCCATGTTGGAGTTGCCTCAACCCGGCGACGGCGAGCAGGCGCGCGCGGAGGGCGGCACAACGTCGGCAGTGACGTTAAGCGAGGCGGCGGCCTGCGTCTTCGACCGCGAGGGCAGCGCCGAAGGCGGGGCTTTGATCGACCAGACGAAGCTCAGGCGTTGGCTCGCCACCGACCCCGCGACTTCCGGCAGGCTGGAAGACCCGGCGGAGTTTTTCCTGCGCGACGAGGCGCACCGCATCGAGTATGTCGCGCCGTTGCGCTTCGAGGGGCGCGCTCTCGGCGCGCTCGTCGTCGCGTTCGACCGCGCGGAGGATTGCGGCGAAACCGAGAGCCGTTTGATAGATGCGGCGGCGCAGCAGGCCGCGCTGGCCGCGCGCATCTCGTCGCTGTACGAGGCGGCGCGCTCGTCCTCGGCCAGTCTGGCGAAGGAAGTCGAACGCCGCACCGCCGAAGCCGAAGCGCAGAGACGTTTCACCGAAGCCATCATCGACACGCTGCCCGTCTCGCTCTACGCCGTGGATCGCAATCATCGCATCGTCGCCTGGAATCGCAACCGCGAACTCGGCGGGCAGGGCATCCCGCGCGGCGAGGCTCTGGGGCGCAACATCTTCGACGTGCTGACGCGCCAGCGACGCGACATACTGGAACGCGAATTCGGCCGCGCCTTCGAGACCGGACGGATGGAGCGCATCGAGCAGGAATCAATCGCCCCGGACGGCACGGCGAAACACTGGCTCGTCAGTAAAGTGCCGATGCGCGTCGGGGGCGACGAAGTTTCACACGTCATCACGGTCGGCGAAGACATCACGACGCGCGTCGAGGCGAATCGCGCCGTCGCGCGGACGGAAAAACTCGCGGCCGTCGGGCGACTCGCCGCCGGGGTCGTCCACGAGATCAACAACCCGCTCGCCACCATCGCCGCGTGCGCCGAGGCTTTGGAGACGCGCGTCGCCGAAGGCGCGTTCGGCCAATCGACGGAGATCGAAGACCTGCGCGAATACCTGTCGCTGATTCGCAGCGAGGCATTTCGTTGTAAGACGATCACGAACGGGCTGCTGGATTTCAGCCGCAACCGTGCGGGGCAGCACGCGCCCGTCGAGTTGGGCGAGGTGCTGGAAGCGGCCGCGCGCCTGCTGCGTCACCAGAAGCGCAGCCGCAACGTCGAGATCGTGGTGGACGCCACGGACGTGGCCGCCGTGTCGGGCGACGCGGGGCAGTTGCAGCAGGCCGTGATCATCCTCGCCGAGAACGCGATTGACGCGATGCCGCAGGGCGGGACGCTGCTGTTGCGCACGCGGAACGAAGGCGCGGGCGTGCGCGTCGAGGTGTGCGACACGGGCGTCGGGATTCCGCAGGAGAATCTGGCGCGCATCTTCGATCCGTTCTTCACGACGAAGGAGGTCGGGCAGGGAACGGGTCTTGGGCTGGCCGTCTGTTATGGTATTGTGACGGAGCACGGGGGGCGCGTCGCGGTGGATTCGGTGATCGGGCGCGGGACGACTTTCACGCTTGTCTTGCCCTCGCTGAGCGAGGAGCGATTGGACGGAGGCCGAGTGAGTTGAGTAACGAGCAGCCGAGCAGAATTCTGGTGGCCGAGGATGAAGCGAACCTCCGGCTGGTGTTGCAAAAAGAACTTCAAAGGCAGGGGCACGAGGTACGCGTCGCGCCCGACGGCGAGGCCGCGCTGCGCCTGCTGGAAGAGAGCAACGTCGATGTGCTGTTGTGCGACATCAACATGCCGCGCATGGACGGCCTCGAACTTTTGCGCCGCGTCCACCAGCGGCCGAACCCGCCCGAAGTGATCATGCTGACCGGGCACGCCACCGTCGAGACGGCCATCGAGGCGATGAAACTCGGCGCGTATGATTACCTCTCCAAGCCCTATCACATCAACGAACTCGACACGCTCGTCAAACGCGCGGCCGAGAAGCGGCGGCTGCGCGTGGACAATCAACGCCTGCGCGCGCAACTCGCGCGACAGTCGGGGATGCCGGAGATCGTCCACGTCTCGGACGCGATGCGCGAGGCTCTGCGCCTCGTCGAGCGCGTCGCGCCCTCGGACGCCTCCGTCCTGATCACGGGCGAGTCGGGCACGGGCAAGGAGTTGATCGCGCACGCCATTCACCGTCTGTCGCAGCGCAAAGACGCCTCGTTCATCGACCTCAACTGCGCCGCCTTTCAGGAATCGCTCCTCGAATCGGAACTGTTCGGCTACGAGGCGGGCGCGTTCTCCGGCGCGAAGGGGCGCAAGCTCGGACTCTTCGAACTCGCCGACAACGGCACGCTCTTTCTGGACGAGGTGACGGAACTGCCCGCGCCCTTGCAGTCGAAACTGCTGCGCGCCATCGAGACGCAGACCTTCTACCGCGTCGGCGCGGTGCGCAAAGTTCAGGTCAACGTGCGCATCATCGCCGCGACGAACCGCGACATGCCGCAGGCCGTCTCCGACGGCAGCTTCCGCGCCGACCTGCTCTACCGCATCAACGGATTTCAGATCAACCTCACGCCTTTGCGCGAACGCCCCGAAGACATCGAGCCGCTCGCGCAGCATCTCGTCCGTCAACTCGGCGGCCCGAACCCGCCGGAGATCACTCCCGAAGCGTTTGCCGCGCTCGCCGCGTACCCGTGGCCGGGCAACGTGCGCCAGTTACGCAACTGCCTTGAGCGCGCCGTGCTGCTCGCCAACGACGGGCGCATTACGACGAGCGAACTGCCGCCCGAAATCGTCAACCCGGCGGCGACCGCGTTCGTTACGGCCTATGTGGGCACGACGGCAGGAGGGGCGGGCGGCGCGCCGGTCGAAGGGGCAAGCTCGGTCGTGCAGCCGCCGCTCAGAGAAGTCGAGCGTCAACAGATCGTCTCCGCGCTCGAACAGACCAACTGGCATCGCGGCAAGACCGCCGAAATCCTCGGCATCTCGCCCTCCACCCTCTACCGCCGCCTGCGCGATTACAATTTGACGCGGCGCAGTTGAAGCGCGCTCCTGTAGACGTAACAACTCCAAAGTCGCTTGCTCCGGTGTCGCCGTCTCGTGTTCTAACTCCGCCGCCGCGTGTTTTATAGCGGTTTGCAATTGAGTGCGATGAAGCTTGTCCCTGCCCGCGTGGCTACGAAAGCGAGCGGGCAGGGACAAGCCCGGCCCCTCCCATAATCACAGACGAGTCGCATCCATTTGCAAACTGCTGTAATGCTCCGTTGCGCGTGATGATTCCGTCGCCACGCGTTTTTACCCCGCCGTCACGCGTTTCAACTCCATCGTCACGTGATTTAACTCCGCCGCTACGTGTTTTGGCGTGCCGTTTCGTGTTTTGAGGTGGCCGTCAGTGATTTTGGAACGACCGTTAGAGTTTTCGGTGTGACCGTCGTGTGTTTCGGCGCACCGTTTTGTGTTTTGGTGTGACCGTCACACGTTTCGAGTCGCCGTCACGCGTGACGGTTCTGAGAAGTCTTCTGCTTCGTGGTGTCGTGGCTGCTTTCGCGGCTCTTAACTCACGGCCGAAGCCTTGTCAGCCGTCTTGTCGAGCGCGCGCTGGGCGGCCTCGGCCTTGTCGCGTTGGCCTGTGCGGACGTAGAGCGTGATGAGTTGGCGCAGCACGTCCGAAGCGGCGGGGTCGAGTTTGCGCGCGGCTTCGTAGTGTTTGATCGCGTCGCGGTCGCGCCCCGCGTTGGCGAGGAGCACGGCGGTGTTGGTGCGCGCGTAAAATTCGCTGCCCGCGCGCTTGAACTGTTTGAAGGCTTCGTCGTACTTGCCGAGCCGACCGTAGACGAGCGCGAGATTGCCCGCGACGCGCGCGTCGGCGGGGGCGAGCCGCGCGGCGTCTTTGAGGCGCGCGAGCGCGTCGGCGTAACGGTCGTCGAGATAGAGCGAATGGCCGAGGTTGTTCAACACCTGCGCGTTCCGCGGTTCGACCGAGAGGGCGCGTTCGTAAAACTCGCGCGCCTGTTTGTGCTGCCCGCGCCGGTCGTAGGCGAGGCCGAGCAGGTTGTTCGCCTCGACGAGGTCGGGGCCGGTGACGGCGGCCACGGACAACTCCGCGACGGCCTCGTTAGTGTAGCCGTTCGCCAGCAGCGCGCGCCCCTGCGAGAGCGGGTCGCCCGGCACGCCTTCGATGAACGGGGTGAACGGGCGCGGTTCGTAGTCGAACTCTTTCGCCGCGCCGGACGGTGGCGGCGGCGCGGGGATGTCGGCCGGGGTTGATGCCGAGGGGGGCGCGGCGAAAGTCGGCGGCACGCTCAACACCTTCTCGCCCGCACGCGCGGAGCGCGCGGCGGCTTCGGCCAACGCTTCGGGTTGCGAAGCTGTGGCGGGCGGCGGTTCGACGCGTGCGGCGTCCGGCCGTCCGCCCGGCGTTTGCTTCGCGGCCGCAATTTGCGTCTCCTTCTTTTGCTTCGCTTTCGCGCGCGCGGTCTTGTCGCCTTTATCACTGCTGCCGAAAAGTTTGGCGAGGCCGCGAAAAGGCGCGGAGATGATGCGGACGAAAAGGTTCGAGCGTTTCTTCGTCGTTGTTGTCGGCGTCGCCGCTTGCGCCTCCTGCGTCGTCGCAGTTTCAGTCGTCAACCCGACACGCGCTTCCGGTTGATCGTCCGTGAGCGGTTCGTGCATCAAGGCGACGCGCGTGGCGTCGCTAAAGCCCGACGCGCGCAGCGGGGTCAGAGTAGAGAAGACCAGCGCACAAGCACAGGCAAGACGTGTGACTCGAGAAAAACGCATGCGGCGGAATCCTTTCGCGAAAACAACCTGCCCGCATCTCACGGTCGCGGGCTGACGTGTAAGCCGGAAAGCGCGAAGTTAATCTTTGCGCTTATGAATCTTAGGGCAGACGAGGTTCAAGGTCAAAAGCCGCATCGAGACTTCCGCAAGCGCACGCGCGCAAAAAAGCGACGGCGCGGGCTGGAATGATCCAATCCGCGCCGTCGCAATGGGGAGAGAAAGCGAGACCGAGGGTGCAAGAGAGACTAAGGGTGCAAGAGAGTGGCCGGGTCGAACCGTCGAATCGTTATGCCTCTTGTCGATGCTGTTGTTGCTGCTCTGAGGTGGGCAGGCGACAGGGAAACTCGAACGCTTCTCCGTCGCACCTGAAGTAAATGCCGAGTCGGCCGGTTTTTCCGCAAAACTTTGGCGGAAAATTATTGCGTTGAATATCGAGACCGCCCGGCGCGCCTTTTCAACTCGCGCTTTGGGCGAAGGCGAGGCGGTATTTTTCGGGGATGTGGACGGGGCGGCGCGTGTCGAGATTCATCGCCACGTGAACCTGCGTCGAGCGCGCGCACAGCGTCGCGTCGGCGGCGCGGCGCGCGGCGTAGACGAAGGTGGCGGAACTGTCGCCCGTGCGCGTGACGTAGATTTCCACGTCCACTTCGTCGCCGTAGACGAGCGGCGCGAAGAACTCTGTCTCCGTCTTGACGGTGGGAAAGCCGATGCGCTCGTCGGCGACCAATTGCGCGTAGCCGATCCGGCAGCGTGCGCTGAAAAACTCTTCGAGGGCGATGTGAAAGTAATGGAAGATGTTCGGGTAATAGACCAACCCGGCCGGGTCTGTGTCGCCGAAGCGCACCGTGATGCGTGTGGAGAAAGGCATAAGGGATAGTACGAATAACGAGTGACGAGTTTAACGACGAATTTGACGAGTGCGACTTCAACGAGTGACGGGCGACGAATTGAAGTCGCCCGTCTTTCTGATTCGGGTGTTACCGTGTGCGGCGGATGTCCGACCGGAAGCGGGGAATGATTTCGTAGTGATCATTGTACTGGCCGCTGAAGCCCGTCACGCCGATGCGCCGGCCGGGGTGGAGGCCGCTCACGTCAATGCCGGTCGAGACATAGACGAACGCCTGAACTTCGCCGGAGCCATCGTCGATAAAGACGCGATAGCCGTAAGGCAGATCGTTGACGACGGGCTTCGTGATCGTGGCCGTCACCTGCACGAGACGGCCTTCGGTCGCTTCATCGATCCGTCCGGTCGAGACGGATTCCGCTCGAATGTTCGTCCCGCGCCCGCGCGGCCGCACGTCGCTCGCGCGCGAGGGCGCGAGGACGAGTTGCCCGTTGCTGTCGGCGAGCCGTCCGTTGACGCGTACCCGCCGGCCGACGCGCAGGCCGAGATTCGCGGCGGTGCGAACGTAAATGCCGCCGCCCCCGTCTTGCATGGCGAAGCCCTCGTCGGACGTGCCCGATTTGAACGCGCCGGAGGGGACGGTGACGGAGCCGTCCACCGTGACCGTTGCGCCCGGCGGCAGAGAACGCGCCGCGGCGATGGAGACGACTTCCGGCGCGAGCAGTAGTCGCGCGGCGCGCCCCGCGTTCTTCTGCGCGGCGACGGCGATCAACGTCGCGAAGGCGGCGGCGAGGGCCAGCGTAACGACGCGCGCGGTAAACCGCTGCTGCGGTTTGAACATCGGGCCTTACCCGTCCTTAAGTTTCTTGCGGTCGATCTTGCCGCGATCATTTTTCGGGAGCGAGGTGACGAACTCGATCCAGCGCGGGTACTTGTAGAGCGCGAGGTGCGACTTGACGAATTCTTTGATCGATGCGGCCAACTCGTCGGTCGGCGCGAACCCCTCGCGCGGCACGATGAAGGCCTTCGGCTTGACGAGGCGGTCGCCCGCGTCGTGGCCGACGACGGCGCATTCGACGACCGCCTCGTGTTGCAGCAGGCAAGCCTCGATCTCGACGGGCGCGACGTAGACGCCCGACACTTTCAACATGTCGTCCGTGCGCCCGTGATACCAGTAGTAGCCTTCTTCGTCCACGTGGAATTGGTCGCCGGTCGTGCAGTAGTCGCCCGCGAAAGTCTCCTTCGATTTCTCGTGCGCCTGCCAGTAGCACAAGGCCGCCGAGTCGCCGCGCACGCGCAGCGTCCCCATCTCGCCCGTCGCCACTTCGCGCCCCTCCGCGTCGATCACCTGCGCCTCGTAGCCCTCGACGATGCGCCCCAGACTGCCGGGGCGCACGTCGCCCGGACGGTTCGTGATGTAGATGTGGAACATCTCGGCCGAGCCGATGCCGTCGAGAATCTCCACGCCGAAAGTTTTCATCCAACGCTCGTATAATTCGACGGGCAGAGCCTCGCCCGCCGATAGGCAGAAGCGCAGGGAAGACAGGTCGCGCTCGCGCGCCGCGCCTTCGACGTTGAGCATGCCGTTGATCATCGTGGGCACGCTCGTCAACACCGTGGGGCGGAAGCGTTCGATCACCTCGAACAATTTCTCCGGCGTCGAACGCTCCGCGAAGAGGGCGGTCGCGCCGCCCACGGCGAACGGGAACAACAAATTCGTCCCCGTCGCGTAGCCGAAGAACAATTTCGGCACCGACACCGTGAGATCATTTTCGTTGATGCCGAGCACGCGCTTCGCGTAACACTCCGTGTTGAACGGCAGGTCGTGGTGCAAATGCACCGCGCCTTTCGGGTGGCCGGTCGAGCCGGAAGTGAACAGCCAGATCGCGATGTCGTCGCGGTGCGTATCGGCGGGCGCGAGTTCGTCGGGCATCGCCGCCGTCGCCTCCGCGAACGACTCGAATTCGCCGCGCTCGCGCCCGACGACGAGCACCTTGCGCAGATGTTTCGCGCCGCGCGCCGCTTCCGCGAACGTCTCCAACAGCGACTCGTGGATGACGGCCGTGCGCGCTCGCGTGTATTCGAGGTAATAGACGTAATCGGCGACGGGCAGGAGCGGGTTGACCATCGTGATAACCGCGCCCGCGCGGCTCGCCCCGAACCAAGTCCACGCAAACTCCGGGCAGTCCGGCAGCACGATGAGCACGCGGTCTTCCACGCGCAGGCCGCACTCCCGCACGAGGGCGTTGCCCGCGCGATTCGACAGCCGCGCCGCGTCGCCGTAGGTGTATTGCTCGTCCTCGAAATACAGGCACACTTTGCCGTCGCGTCCCGCCTCCACGTTGTGGTAGAGGAAGTAGTCGGCCATGTTGAAGCGTTCGGGAAATTCGATGTTCATAAGCGGCGCAGTCGAATCTTCAATTCGGGATGGCAAATTATAGATGCAAAATATAACGTGCGTAACTACGAGGAAAAACTTTCAATCATCGTTCTCACGCCGCGCACGCAGAGAGAACATGTGCGGGACTTCGACCGGCCAGCCGTCGAGCCGCGTCTTGCCCTCGTCGGGCTGTTCCGCGGCGTAGGGATTGATGTGCCAGTAGGGAAACTCGTGCAGGAACTCGACGCGCAGCCCGGCGCGGATGACGGCGTTCACCACGTCGGCCAGACTGTGCGACCAGTTGTACTCGGTGTGCGAGAAGTCCGTCGCTTCGGGCACGGCGTAAGAGCCGGTCGAGTGCGCCTTGATGGGGTCGGGCGCGTGGAAGTAGGGAAACTCGAAGGTGCGATTATCGTCGCCGAGCATGAAGACGAAAGGATGATATTCGGCGATGTAGAAGAAACCGCCGGGCTTGAGGAAGTGTGCGACGACTTCGCCCCACGGGTCGAGTTCCGGTAGCCAAGAGAGCACGCCGTAGGAGGTGTAAACGATGTCGAACCGGTCTTCGAGCGCGGCGGGCAGATCGTAGACGTTCGAGCGGACGAATGCGGCCGGGATGTCCATGTCCGACGCGAGCGAGCGCGCGAATGCGACCGCCTCGTCGGAGAAGTCCGCGCCCACAACTCGCGCGCCGCGCCGCGCCCACGAGAGCGTGTCCATGCCGAAGTGGCATTGCAGGTGAAGGAGCGACTTGCCCGCCACGTCGCCGACCTCCGCGAGTTCCAGCGGCTTGAGAGAAGACCTGCCCGCTTTGAACCCTTCGACATCGTAGAAGCGCGAAGGCTTGTGCAGACGCGTCCAGCCGTTCCAGAGCGAGCGGTTGTTTTCCAGGAATTCGTCCATGCCTAGTGGTGTCCGGCGAAGGGGCAGCCCGAACCTGTGTGTTTCGTGTCGAGGTGTGTGCGCGCCTCCCAGAGTTCGGGGAAGAAGCGTTGGTCGAGCGTGGTGCGGAGATAGCCGACGCCCTCCGAGCCGCCCGTGCCGCGTTTCGTCCCGACCATGCGCTCGACCATCTTGACGTGGTGCGAACGCCACAGCGAGAAGTATTCGTCGTGCGCGATGAGCATCTCGGCCAGCCCGAACTCTTCGGGACGCTCCTCGAAATGCGTGAGCACTTCGAGGACGGCGCGCGTGCGCAACCCGTAACAACGCGTGCGCTCGGCTTCGTCGAGCGCGGCGGAGTCTTCGGGGGCGTCGAGGCCGCGGCGGCGCAGCAGCGCGTAGAAGGCTTCGGCGAGCGTCGGGGCGTGAAAGCGCGCGAGCAGGCGCGCGTGCGCGAATTCGTCCGCGCGGAAATTGTCGAGCGGGCCCCGGGCTTTGAGGCCGGAGGCGAATTCGATCTCGCGAAATTGCATGGACTGGAAACCGCTCGCGGGGTTGAGTTCGTCGCGGAAGCCGAGAAAGCTGATCGGCGTCATCGTCTCAAGAATGTGAATCTGGTTGACGAGCACCTTCTCGATTTCGACGACCCGCGCCAGCGCGCGCGCCGCGACGAAGGCGCGATCCTCGTTCATCAAAACGATGCTCGCGTCGATCTCGTGAAGTATCTGTTTGAACCAGAGTTCGTAAGTTTGGTGGATGGTGATGAACAGTAGTTCGTCGTGATGCGCCGGGTCGGAGAGACATTCCTGCAACGCGATCAAGTCGGCCACGCGTAAGTATTTGTTGTATGAGAGCGGCGGATTCTCGCCGTAGTTCTTTGACATAAGCAAACGATGAACGATGAACGATGAACGCGGAATGAAAACTTTTAATTCATCCTTCCGCGTTCATCGTTCATCCTTTCTTAATAGGCTGCGCCGTTGGCCTCGTGCGCTTCGTAGGCCCGTGTGTCGAGGATGCGGCGAATCTCGCGGACGACGATGTCCAGTTCTTCGTCCTTCGTGTAAAAGTGCGGCGAGATGCGGATGCCCGCGCCGGGGCGGAAGTCAACGATGATCTCGCGGCGGATCAGTTCGCGCGTGACGGCGGCGGCGTGTTCGACGTTGACGGTGACGGTTCCGCCGCGCTGCGACGCGTCGCGCGGGCTGGTGACGTTTAAGCCCGCGGCTTCGGCGATCTCGATGAGCTTCGTCGTCTGCCGCGTGCTCTTGGCGCGAATCTGCTCGACGCCGATCCGGTTGATGATTTCATAACCGCCGCGCGCCGCGTAGAGCGCGGGGATGGCGGGCGAGCCGTGCAGGAAGCGCGCGATCCCCGGCGCGTAGGCCATGCCGCCCTCGAAGGCGAAAGGGTGCTCGTGCGCCATCCAGCCGGTGACTTTGGGTTGGAGTTCGGAGTGCCGGCGCGGGTGGACGTAGAGGTAGCCCGCGCCGGGGCCGCCGCAGAGCCACTTGACCGAGCCGCCCGTGCAGAAGTCCACGTCGAGGTCTGTGACGGAGAAGGGAACCGTTCCCGCCGACTGGTAGGTGTCGAGGACGACGAGCGCGCCGACCTCGTGCGCGCGCTCGGTGATGGCGCGCGCGTCTTGCAGGAACGCGCTCTTGAAGAGGACGTGCGAGATGGGGACGAGGAGCGTCTCTTCGTCTATCGCCGCGAGCATGCGTTCGAGCGAGACGGTCATCCGGTCGTCCGACGCGACGCGCTCGACGCGGAAAGCCCCGGCGCGCGCGTGCGCCTCGTAGACGTACATGACCGAAGGGAATTCGAGATCGGAATAGACGATCTTGTTCCGCCGCGCGTCGGGGTCGAAGCAGGAGAGGATGAGCGACTGGCAGATGGAGACGTTCTGGTGCATGACGACCGAAGAGGGCGGCGCGCCGATGATGCGCGCCACCTCGTCGCCGACGGCGAGCGGCATCTCCCACCAACCCTCGCCCCACGCGCGCACGCCGCGCGTCGCCCACATCTCGGCGTAAGTCTGTAGGTTGTCGAAAGTCGCGCGCGGCATCGCGCCGAGGCTGTGCGAGATCAGATAAGTCGTCTTATCCAGAATCGGAAACTCGGCGCGCCATTTCAGTAGCTCGTCAGTCAAAAGTTTGATTCCTCCTGCATGCGTTCAATGATATGCGCCGGGGGGGCTAACGTCTAGCGCGTCGGCGTGTTTCCACAGGCTCGGCCGTAACTGCTACACTGCTCGCCTGAGACTCGACATGACGTGGCATCCCGCAAACCCGATCCGGCACACCATCCCAGAGACGCGCTGGCCGACCCGCGCCGAGGCTGCCGGGTCGCTTCTCTTTCAACCGATTCAGATTAACTCGCTCACGCTCGAACAGCGGACGTGGGTTCCGGCGATGGTTCCGTGGCGGGCGACCGCGGACGGTTTCGTGACGCGTGAGAATCTCGAATGGTACGGGCGTTTCGCTCAAGGGCGGCCGGGCGCAATCGTCGTCGAGGCGACGGGCGTGCGCGACATCCCTTCGGGGCCGCTCCTGCGCATCGGCCACGACCGCTTTCTGCCGGGGCTCAGCGAACTCGTCGAAACCGTCCGCCGCGCGAGCGACGGCCACACGCGTCTCTTTATTCAGATCATAGATTTCCTCTCCGTCAAGCGTCGCCCCGAACCGGCGAAATACTTCGCGCGCTTCCTGCGCCTCGACGAACGCCATCGCCGCGCGCTCGTCGCGGCGACCGGAGACGACGGCTGGCTCGCTGCGTCCGAACCGGCCATGCGCGCGTTTCTCGCGGACGCGCCCGCCGAGTTGGTCGAAAAAGTTTTGGACGAGCGCGAACTGGAGACGCTCACGCGCGGCTACCGCGAGCGCGTCACGGACACGCACCTCCCACACGTCGAAGAGTTGCCGCGCGTCCTGCCCGGCATCTTCGCGGACGCGGCGGGGCGCGCACGCGAGGCCGGTTTCGACGGCGTCGAACTCCACTACGCGCACGCCTACACGATGGCCTCTTTCCTCTCCGCGCGCAACACGCGCGCGGACGGCTACGGCGGCGCGCGCCAGTCGCGCGTGCGCTTGCCGCTGGAAGTTTACCGGGCGGTGCGCGAGCGCGTCGGGGATACTTACACGGTCGGCGTGCGCTTCCTCGGCGACGAAGTGATCGCGGGCGGTAGTCGTCTCGCGGACGCGATCTATTTCGCGGGGGAGTTTGCGCGGGCGGGCTTCGACTTTCTCTCGCTTTCGAAAGGCGGGAAGTTTGAAGACGCGGCCCAGCCGAAGGTCGGGCACGCAGTCTACCCATACACGGGCGAGAGCGGCTATGAATGTATGCCGACGGTGCGTTCGGACGAGCGCGGCCCGTTCGGGCGCAACGTTTCGCTCGCCACGGCCGTCAAGCGCGCCGTCAACGAGCAGGGCTTCCGCACGCCCGTCGTCGTCGCCGGGGGCATCGCCACCTTCAAGCAGGCCGAAGAGATTTTGCGGCGCAATGATGCCGACATCGTCGGCGCGGCGCGACAGACGCTCGCCGACCCCGACTGGTTTCTCAAAGCGAGCCTCGGCCGGGGCGCGGAGGTGCGCCGCTGCACCTACACGAACTACTGCGAGGGCTTAGACCAATCGCACAAACAAGTGACGTGTAAGCTCTGGGATCGCGTGCAACTCGACGAGCCGAACGTCTCGCTCAGCCATGACGGCCGCCGCAGACTGTTGCCGCCCGGTTGGAATGCGGAAGGGACGGAAGAAGGGGAAGGGATGAAAGAAGGGGAAGGGGCAAAGGGGAAGGGGTAAAGGGGAAGGGTAGAAGCGAAACTCCCGCAACGAACGGTTTTTACCTTTCCCCTTTACCCTTTACCCCTTCCCCTTTTGTATTCATCGTAAGCCGCGATGAAGGCCGGGTCGCGCCGCTTGAGATTCTCGTAATCGATCTTCTTGCTGCGCGTCATCAACGAATAGGCGAAGGGCAGGGGCGCGAGGTGCAGGTAGTCGCGCGCGCGCTCGAACCAGACGAGACTTTCGTAGGCCGCCTGTTGATACTCTTCGATGACGGGCTTGCGCACGCGCTCGAACTCCGCGAGCGCGCCCACCGCGCTCCCGCCAGCGGCGAAACAGCGATAGAGCGCGATGGCGTCTTCGAGGGCGAGCTTCGTGCCCGAGCCGATGGAGAAGTGCGCCGTGTGCAGCGCGTCGCCGAGCAGCACGACGTTTTCGTGATGCCAGCGCCGGTTTTTCACCAGCAGGAAATTGATCCACTTCGAGTTGTTCGACAACAACGCGTGCCCGCCGAGGTCTCTCCCGAACACCTCCCCGAGATACGCCCGCGTCGCCTCGTCCGGCATTTCCTCGAACCCGGCGCGCGCCCACGTCTCCGGGTCGCATTCGACGATGAAGGTGCTCGTCCCGGCGTCGAACTTGTAGGAGTGCGCGGCGAAGACGCCCGCCTCGGACTCGCGGAAGGTGAGCGTCAGGCCGTGAAAGAGTTGATGCGTGCCGTACCAGATGTACTTGTTGCGCCGCACGCCGAGCGACGGCCGGAACGCCTCGCGGAAACGCTCGCGCACCGTGCTGTTCACGCCGTCCGCGCCGACGATCAAATCATAACCGGCGAACTCGTCGAGGTTCGACACCTCCGCCCGGAAGCGCAGGTCGACGCCGAGCGCGCGGCAACGCTCCTGCAAGATGTTCAGCAGCTTGAGACGCGCGATGCCGGAAAACTTGTTGCCGCGAATCGTGACGCGCTCGTCGCGATGCACCACGTCCACGTTGTCCCACGTTGCGAAGCTTTGCGTGATCTCGCGGTAAGTCTCCTCGTCGGTGTCGCGCAGGTAGGAGAGCGTCTTGTCCGAGAAGACCACGCCCCACCCGAACGTGTCGCCGGGCGCGTTGCGCTCCAACACCGAGACCTCGTGCGACGGGTCGTGCTTCTTCATCAACAGCGCGAAGTACAACCCGGCGGGGCCGCCGCCGATGCAAACGATTCTCATAAATAGCTGTCAGCCGTCAGCTATCAGCCGTCAGCAAATCCAACCTGCTTGGCTGAACGCTGATAGCTGATGGCTGACGGCTATTCCTTTAGCAGTTCTCGCGCGATAACTAACTTCTGTATCTCGGACGTGCCTTCGTAGATGCGGAGCGCGCGAACGTCGCGGTAGAGGCGCTCGATGATGTGGCCGTGAACCAGCCCCGCGCCGCCGTGAATTTGGAGGGCTTGATCGATGATGCGCTGCGCGGCTTCGGTGGCGTAGAGCTTGGCGGTGCTTGAGGCGCGCGCGAGCGTGGTGACGTATGAGTCGTCCGCGCCGTAGGTGTCGCGCAGGTAGGCGGCGCGGTAGACGAGCAGGCGCGCGGCGTCGAGTTCGGCGGACATGTCGGCGAGCTTCTCTTGGATCAACTGGTGCGCGGCGAGCGGTCGGCCGAACTGCTTGCGGCGTCGGGCGTAAGCGACGGCTTCGTCGAGCGCGCGCCGCGCCATGCCGCAGGCGGCCGCGCCGACCGACGCGCGAAACGTGCCGAGCGTTTGCATCGCGAGGCCGTAGCCGTCGCCCTCCGCCCCCACGCGATCCTCCGCGGGCACGCGCAAGTGCTCAAACTCGATTTCGCCAATCGGGTGCGGCGAGATGAGACGCGTGCGCTCGCGCACGTTGAAACCCTGCATGCGCGCGCCGACGACGAAGGCGGAAATCTCCGCGCGCCCGTCGGCGCGGCTGCCCGTGCGCGCGAAGACCGTGTAGAAGTCGGCCAGCCCGGCGTTGGAGATGAAACGCTTGCGGCCGTCGAGCAGGTAGCCGTCGCCGTCGCGTCGGGCGGTGGTTTGGATGGCGGACACGTCCGAGCCGACTTCCGGTTCCGTCAGCGCGAAGGCGGCGATGGCGCGACCCTCGGCGGCGCGCGCCAGCCAGAAGTCGCGCACGTGCGCGGGCGCGGCGAGGCTGATCGCGTGCGTGCCGAGTCCCTGCATCACGAAGGCGAGATCGGCCAGCGGCGACGAGTAAGACAATTCCTCGCGGATCAGGCAGAGCGCGCGCACGTCGAACGCAGCGGCCTGCGGTCGCGCCACCGCGTAACGCAGCAGTTCGGCCTGCGCCAACAACGCGACCAACTCGCGAAACCGCTCGTCCGACTTCCCCTGATCCGTCTCGCCCTCGTCGGCCCCGGCGCGCGGCTCGATCTCCCGCCACACGAAACTGGCGACACTCGCCGCCAGCCGTAAATGCTCGGCGGTGAAAAACGGCGTCTCTTCGATAAAGCGATCCATAAGCGAATCGTAAATCGTGAATCGTAAATCGTAAATAGATAAAAGCCGGGTTCTTTCTATTTACGATTTACGATTCACGATTTACGTTTGTTTGTTGAACACCGGCTCGCGCTTGGCGTTGAAGGCTTCGTGGGCTTCGCGGAAGTCCGGGTGTTGCATGCAGACGGATTGCGCCTGCGCCTCCCATTCGAGCGCGGTGTCGAGGTCAACGTGCATCTCGCGGTTGAGCATCTCTTTGGTCATGCCGAGCGCGAACGAGGGACCGCGCGCGAGTCGCAGGGCGAGGGCGCGCGTCTCCGCTTCCAGTTCCGTGGCCGCGACGACGCGGTTGTAGAGTCCGATGCGTTCGGCCTCGCGCGCGGAGACGAAATCGCCCGTGTAGAGCAACTCCGTCGCCTTCGCCAGACCGACGCAGCGGGGCAACAAATAGGCCGCGCCCATGTCCGCGCCCGACAGCCCGACGCGCACGAAGAGAAACGCGATGCGCGCCTCTTCCGCCGCGATGCGCAGGTCGCAGGCGAGCGCGATGACCGCGCCCGCGCCCGCCGCCGCGCCGTTCAAACTCGCGATGACGGGCTTACGCAAATTCCGCAGGTTGCGTATGAGTTCGCAGGTGAGCCGCGTGAATTCGAGTTGTCCCGCGATGTCGAGTTTTTGGAGGTCGGCGATGATGTCGCGCACGTCGCCGCCCGAACAGAACGCGCGCCCCGCGCCCGTGATGACGACGGCGCGCACCGCGCGTTCGTCCTGCAACGCGGCGAACGCATCCGTCAACTCGCGGTAGACTTCAAACGTCAGCGCGTTCAGCCGTTCGGGACGATTGAGCGTGATCGTGGCGACGCCCTCGTCGCCCACTTCGTAGAGAAAATTTTTCGGAGAAATCATAAGACGTGAATAGTAAATCGTAAATCGTGAATAGAAGAAATCAGGGTTTAACTATTTACGATTCACGATTCACGATTTACCAACATGGCGATGCCTTCAATCTCCACTTTCGCGTCGTCTTCGAGTAAGGCTTTGACTTCGACGAGCGCCATGGCGGGAAAGTGCCGCCCCATGAGCTTGCGCCAGCACGCTCCGATCTCGCTCCGGCGCGCGCGGTATTCCTCTTTGTCCGTGACGTAGACGACGAGGCGCGCGATCTGTTCGGGCGTGCCGCCCGCCTCGCGGACGACCGAGAGGACGTTCGCCAGCGCGCGCTCGAACTGCGCGACAAAATCCGCGCTGACGATCTTCTGTCCTTCGTCCCACGCGATCTGCCCGGCGATGAACAGCCACGCGCCGCCGGGCTGTGCGAGCACGCCGTTGGCGTAGCCGCGCGGGCGTCCGAGCGATTCGGGGTTGATGAATTTTAAGCTCATAGCAATTAGCGGTCAGCGGTCAGCGGTCAGCCATCAGCAAATAATAACCAATCGGCGCGATAATCTTTCAATCGAGGTCTTTGCTGAAAGCTGACGGCTGACCGCTGATGGCTACTAAAACAACACGCTGCCGCCGTCAACGTTGATGGCCTGCCCGGTGATGCCGCGCCCGTCTTCGGAGGCGAGCAGCAGCGCGAGCGCGGCGACCTCTTCCGGCGTGACGAGACGATTTTGCGGGCTCATGCTCTTGATCCGGTCGAGCGCGTCGGCGGCCGTGCGCCCGGTCTTCGCTTCGATCTGTTCGACGGCGTGCGTCGTCATGTCCGTATCGACGTAGCCGGGGCAGATGGCGTTGACCGTCACGCCCTTCAACGCGACTTCGAGCGCGACGGAACGCGTCAGGCCGAGCACGCCGTGCTTCGACGCCGCGTAGGCCGCGATGTAGGGCGCGCCCGTCTTGCCCGCGATGGACGCGACGTTGATGATGCGCCCCCAGCCGCGTTCGATCATCGCGGGCAGCGCGGCGCGCGTGCAGTAGAAAGTGCCGTCGAGGTTGACGGCGAGGTGCCGACGCCAGTGCGCGTCGTCGGTTCGCGTGACGGGCGCGCTCTCGGCTATCCCTGCGTTGTTGACGAGAATGTCCGCGCCCCGCCCGAACGTCTCCGCGACGACGGCGAACGCGCGCGCCACGCTTTCCACGTCCGACACGTCGCACGTCGCGTGCATCGCCCGCACGCCGCACTCGCCCCTCACTCCGGCGGCCACGCGCTCCACTTCGCCGGCCGTGCGCGCCACGACTGCCACGCTCGCGCCCTCGCGCGCGAACGCGAAAGCGACGGCGCGACCGATGCCACGGCCGCCGCCCGTCACAAGTGCGATTTTGCCTTCGAGGCGCATGGTCACAGGTTTCAAGTTTCAGGTTTCAAGTTTCAAGTTGCAGGACTGAGGTTCTTCGGTTCTTTAACTTGAAACCTGAAACCTGAAACCTGAAACTCCTTATCGTCCGGGGCGCGGCGTGCGTTTCTCCACAAAGGCGCGCACGCGCTCGCGCGCCTCGCCGGTTTGGAAGCAGCGGAGTTGCGCTTCGGTCTCATACTGCAACATCTCGTCGAGTTCGGCGTGGGGGCTCAGGTAGACGGCGTGCTTGGCGGCGGCGACGGATTCGGGCGGCGCGTCGCGCAGGCGTTCGGCGAGTCTCTGCGTCTCGGCCGCGAGTTCGTCGTCGGGCACGACGCGATTGACGAGTCCGAGCGCGAGCGCGCGCGCCGAGTCAATCGCGTCGCCGAGGAAGAACATCTCGCAGGCGATATTCGGCGGCACGATGCGCGGCAGAAAATATGTCCCGCCCCAATCCGGGTGCAGCCCCATCTTCACGAACGACTGGCTGAACTTTGCCGACGCGGCCGCGATGCGCAGGTCGCACGCGAGGGCGAGATTGAAGCCCGCGCCCGATGCCGTGCCGTTAATCGAAGCGACCACGGGTTTCACCATCTCGCGAATGGCCGTCACCACGCGACGCCCCGCGCCGAGCATGCGCGCGAACTCGTCCGCGTCCTCGCGCCCCATCATCTCGTCCATGGCCGCCACGTCGCCGCCCGCGCAGAACGCGCGCCCCGCGCCCGTGATGACGATCACGCGCACGCCGTCGTCGCTCGCCGCGCGCTCCAGCGTCTCGCCCAGATCGCGCCGCATGTGTCCCGCGAAAGCGTTCAACTTCTCGGCGCGATCCAGCGTGATCGTCAGGATGCGTTCGCGCGCGTGGACTTTGATGAATTGCTCCATAAGAGTTTCAAGTTTCAGGTTTCAGGTTTCAAGTTAAAGAACCGTTGAGTCTCAGTCCTGAAACTTGAAACCTGAAACTTATCTCCCTTTGAACTGTGGCTTGCGCTTGGCCGTGTAGGCGTCGAGCCCTTCGCGCGCGTCTTCGGATTGGAAGAGTTGTTGCTGGAGTTCGCGTTCGAGCGCGAGCGCGGACTCGAAGGGAATCTCCGCGCCCGTCTGCACGGCGCGCTTGATGCGGCCGACGGCGTGCGCGGCCTTGTGCGGGGTGGTGAAGCGCGCGGCGTATTCCAGCACCTGACGCATGAACGCCTCGCCCGTCTCCGCTTCGTAGACGCGATTGACGAGGCCGAGTTCCGCGCCGCGCTCGAAATCAAAAAGCTCGCCCGTCGTCATCAACTCAATCGCGCGCGACTTGCCGACCATGCGCACGAGCCGCTGCGTGCCGCCCGTGCCCGGCAGGACGCCGAGCGAGACTTCCGGCAAGCCCATCTTGCCCGCGCCCTTGCGCGCGACGCGAATGTCCGCCGCCATCGCGACTTCGAGGCCGCCGCCGACGCAGTGGCCGTTGATGGCCGCGATGACGAGTTTCGGCGTCTGCTCCAGGCGCGATAAAGTCTCGTTGGCATGGAGGCAGAAATAGTATTTGAACGTGGGCGTCACGCTCTGGAGCATCGCGATGTTCGCGCCCGCGCAGAAAAACTTCTCGCCGCTCCCCGTGATGACGATTGTCTGGACGCTCTCGTCCATGCGCGCCGCGAGGATGGCGCGGTCGAGTTCGCCCATCATCTCGTAGCTGTACGTGTTCGCCGGGGGATCGTTCAGCGTCAAGACGGCGACGCCGCCCTCCGCCGCGTACCGCACGAGTTTGCCGCCCGCTTCCGTCTCTTGCACCTTCGCTTCCGCTTCAGCCATTTCGATTCGCTCCGTTTAATAAATTATGACTCGAATTCAATGCGCGGAACACCTGATTGCCGGATGATAGCTTGTAATGTTCCGAGACGTAACTCCGAATGCAAAGGGACTGGGACGGTAATCGTCGAATCGTCAGTCGCCTTTTGCATGACCGCGTGACTTCCTTTCCGGCGTACCTCTGCAAAGCCATATCGGGTCAGGATGGCGCAGACATCGCGGCCTGACAGCCTACGCTGTAGCCTCCCCAAAAGAGACCTCCAGAGTCGTAACGTAAACTTCAGCGTTGAGTCGTTCGTTCACCTCGTTAGGGTGCGCGCTCTCAAGGAACAACTCGACCGCCTCTTTCAAATTGGCGCGCGCCTCTTCAATCGAATCGCCCTGACTGGCGATGTCCAACTCAGGACAGAGCGCGACGAATCCATCACTCTCGCGCCGGATGGTTGCGGTTAATGTGCGTGTCATCGCCTGATCCCTTCCTGACTGTCAAGATTGCGGCGCGCGCCAGACGCTGAGGCGTTCCGTCTTGGCGGTCTTCGGGGTGAACTGTAGTTCGTCGCCGAGGTTTCCGGCAAGGAAGCCGGAGAGGAAGAGGCGCGCGAAATTATCGACGAGGTCTGCGACGGAGAGTTTGCCGCGCGGGTCGTACCAGTTGTAAATCCAGTTCATCATGCCGAAGAGGGCATAGGTGGCGACGGTGAGGTCGAGTTTCGGCGCGAGGCCGCCATCGCCCGCGCCCGCCCGCGCCTGTTGCACCTCGGAGAGGATGCGGCGGACGAGGCGCGTGTACTGCTGTTTGCGCCCCTTGACGTGTTCGCTCATCTCTCCGGCGAGCGAATCGGCCTCGTGCGAGAGCACTTTCATCTCGGCCATGTTGGCGGCGAAGAACGAGAGGTGGTTCTCGATGACGAGCCGCAACTTTGCGACCGGGTCGCCCGTCTCCCGCAGGCGTTCGAGGAGGCGTTCGTGGACGCGCCCGAAACAGTTGTCCTGAATGAGAAAGAGCAGTTCTTCTTTCGACTTGCAGTAGTAGTACAGCCCGGCGAGGCTCACTTCGGTGGCGCGCGAGATGTCGCGCATCGAGGTCGGGTGATAGCCCTTCTCCGCGAAGATGCGCGCCGACGTGCGCAGGATGAACTCCAGCTTCTGATCGTAGCGCGTGAAGTCTGTCGAAAGGTTAGCGGCCATAAATGAAACGATGAAGGATGAACGATGAACGATGAATGAAAGCAATAGCTTTTGCCTTCTGTTCATCGTTCATCGTTCCGCGTTCCTACTTTGCTTTAGAGTCTCACGTATTCGAACTCGAACGGCTTGCCCTTGATCCCGGCGGCGGGCGGCGCGATCCAGTTGGCGATCTTGCCCGGTTCGGTGACGGGGTGCATGAGGCTGCGGACGAACTCGCGGTCGGCCAGAGAAGGGAGCCATTCGGCGCGGCGTCGCACGAACTCTTCCGCGGTGATGAGATTGCCCTGCACGTCGAACGTGTGCCCGGCGAACTCGCCGACGTGGCGGTGGAAGCGCGTGCTCGGCAGGTACAGTTCGCCGCCGACGCCCTCGTCGCGGATAAACTTGTTCCAGCGCGTCAACGCGCGTTCGCAGTCGCGGACGTACTCGCCGCGCAGCACTTCGTTGAGCGCGTTACGCAAGGGCACTTCGCGCTGTTTGAGCCGTCCGTCTTCGACGATTGTGAGCATGAAGTGTTCGTTCGCGGCCGTGTGCTCCGCGTAGTTTTCCTGCTCCTTGTAGCGGCCTTTGAGACCGGCGGCGAAGAAGTCCGCGGAGTTGGAACTGATCTCGCCGCCGAAGAGATCGAGCGAGTAGGAGAACCAGAAGTTGATGTAGCGTTGCAGGATGTCGAGCGGGACGCCGCCGAGTTGGCGCACGTCCGCCTCCGGGTTTTCGCGCATCAACTGCGCGGTGCGCTTGACCACGCGGCCGACGCCCGTCTCGCCGACGAAGAGGTGATGCGCCTCTTCCGTCAGCATGAACTGGCAGGTGCGCGCCAGCGGCTCGAAGCCCGACTCGGCGAGCGCGGCGAGTTGAAACTTGCCGTCGCGGTCGGTGAACATCGTGAAGCAGAAAAAGTTGAGCCAGTCGTCGCAGGGCTGGTTGAAGGCTTCGAGGATACGCGGCTTGTCGGGGTTGCCGCTGCGGCGTTGCAGCAGTTCGTCGGCCTCGTCGCGCCCGTCCTGCCCGAAGTAGCGTTGGAGCAGGTAGACCATCGCCCAGAGGTGGCGTCCCTCTTCGACGTTCACCTGAAAGAGGTTGCGCAGGTCGTAGAGCGACGGGCAGGTCTTGCCGAGTTCGCGCTGCTGTTCGACGGAGGCGGGTTCGGTGTCGCCCTGCGTGACGATGATGCGGCGCAGCGCGTTGCGAAACTCGCCGGGCACTTCCTGATAGACGGGCATGCCCAGATTGTCGCCGAAGCCGACCTTCGCGTTCGCGTCGGCCGGTTTCAGAAAGATGCCCCAACGGTAATCGGGCATCTTCACGTAGTCGAAATTTGCCCAACCGTCGGCATCGACGCTGATGGCCGTGCGGAGATAGACTTCCTTATCCTGAAAGCCGTCCGGCCCCATCTCGCGCCACCAGTCGAGGTAATTCGGCAGCCACTTCTCAAGCGCGCGCTGGAGCCGCTTGTCGCCCGCCAGATTCACGTTGTTCGGGATACGTTCGTATAAATTCATGCTCATAATAATCCCTTTGGAGTTTCAAGTTTCAGGTTGCAGGTTTCAAGTTAAAGAACCGTTGAACTTCAGTCCTGAAACTTGAAACCTGAAACTTGAAACTAAGTCCTCTTATAATCGAACTGCGCCTGCGTCGGCTTGCCGTAGTTCGTCAGCGCGCCTTCGGGGCCGACGGCGTTGGGGCGTTGGAAAATCCAGTTTTGCCACGCGGTCAGTCGGCCGTAAATTTTGGTGTCCATCGTTTCCGGCCCGGCGAAACGCAGAGACGCTTCCATGCCGGTGAGCGCGTCGGGCGAGAGCGACGTGCGCTCTTCGATGTCCACGCGAATCTTGTCCTCCCAGTCGAGATCGTCCGGGGCGAAGGTGACGAGCCCGGCGGCTTCGGCGGCTTCGGCGTCAAACGCGCCTTCGTGCTTGAGCACTGCGGCGGCCTGTTCGGGCGCGGCGAGGAAGCGCGATTGGAGGCGCGTCAACCCGTTCGACATCGGGAGCGCGCCCGCGTTGAACTCGCTCGTGGCGACTTCGACGCGCGCCTCCGGGTCGTTCAACATGTAGGTGCGGTCGGCCGAGAGCGCGAGTTCGAGCAAGTTTCCGGCGAAGCAACTGCCCGGTTCGATGAGCGCGAAGAAACTCTTGGCCGTGAGATCGAGACGACGCAGCACGCGCGCCATGTGCAGGATGATCTCGCGGACGAGCCAGTGGTCTCGGTTGGCGAGCAGGGTGCGGTCGATGGCGAGCACGTCCTCGATATTACCTTCCGTGTGCGTGCAGACGAGGCCGATCTCCAGTTCATTCATGCGCAGGTGCAGGAGCGCGTCGTCGAGTTCGCGGTAGGCTTGGAGCGGCCAGTAGGCGTCTCCGAGTCGCTCGATCTCTTCGACGGTCACGGGCTGCTCGCCCTGCGGCGCGCGCACCGTCAGGTCGGCGTAACGCTGCTCGCGATTCAGTTTCACGCTCACATACTTGTAATCGCGCCCTTCGGCCATCGCCTCGACTTGCAGCGGGTTGAGCTTGATGCCTTTTGGCGTCGCGCCTTTCGCGCCGTCGGCCCGGACGAGGCTTTGCACGTGCGCGTCCAACGCGTCCTGAAACTTGCTCGTCGGGAAATAGCCGTCGATCAGTCCCCACTCTTTCGCGCGCTTGCCCTTCAACCCTTCGGCGAGCGTGGAGAAAACGTCTGCGCGGTCGCGTCGAATCTTGCGCTTGTCCACGAGCCGCGTCAGGCCGCCCGTGCCGGGGAGCACGCCGAGCAGCGGGACTTCGGGGAGCGAGACGGCGGAGTTGCCGTCGTCCACGAGATAGATTTCGTCGCAGGCGATGGCGAGTTCGTAGCCGCCGCCGGAAGCCGTGCCGTTCAAGGCGGCGACGTAGCGTTGGCCGGAGTTGGCCGAGGCGTCTTCGATGGCGCAGCGCGTCTCGTTGGTGAACTTGCAGAAGTTGACTTTGAAGGCGTGCGAAGACGTGCCGAGCATGTAGATGTTCGCGCCCGCGCAGAAGATGCGCGGCTTGAGGCTCGTCACCACCACCACCCGAACTTCCGGGTGCTCGAAGCGCAAACGCCGCACGGCGTCGGCGAGTTCGATGTCAACTCCGAGGTCGTAGGAGTTGAGCTTCAGTTTGTAGCCTTCTCCAAGCGTCTCGTCTTCCTGCACGTCCATCGAGAGGGTGGCGACCGCGCCGTCTATCGCGAGTTTCCAGTGCTTGTATGATTCGGGCGTCGTCTCGAAATTAATCATCAGGTCACTACACTCCAACTAAAATCGTCCGGGCGGCGGAGCCGTAAGTCAAAAGGGAGTTTTGAACCCACACGGCCGCTCGCCCCGGCGCAAGGCTTAAAAGTCTTATCGGTTTTCGAACGCTCGTTCGAAAACCGATGATACCGGGGCGCGGCCTGCCAGTCAAGGCGCGAAGTGAGTTCGCGCATAAAGAGACGGACTTGCCGCTTGGAGACGACGATGCTTGACAGCAGACGCCCGCCGCGCGTAGGGTTTCAGGCGATTTAAACCTCACGGAGGCGCATCTGTTCTGGTGAATGGCGCGGTCTTCAAAACCGTCTGTGAGACTGTGAGAACAGGCTCGGGTGGGTTCGATTCCCACACGCCTCCGCCAACAAAAATGTAAGCAGTGAGCAGTAAGCAGTAGGCGGTCAAAACTGTTTTCTTACTGCTCGCTGCTCACCGCTCATCGCTCACTTCTCACTTATGAAAGAATGGATCGCTCTGAACATGACGCCGGGCGTCGGGCCGCGGGCGGCGGCGCGTTTGCTGGAACGCTTCGGGTCGGCTGAGGCCGTGTTCGCGGCATTGCGCTCCGAGTTGGAACGTCTGCGTCTGCGCCCCGAAGCGGTGGAGAGCATCGTCCTGCGCGACCGCCACGCGGAGGCGGAGCGCGAACTTGAGCGCGTGCGCGTGCTCGGCGCGGACGTGTTGATTCTGGACGACGGCGCTTACCCCGCGCTGCTGCGTGAGATCGCCGACCCGCCCGTCACGCTCTACGTGCGCGGCGCTTGGGAGGCGTGTCTGGACGCGCCTTGCGTGGCTATCGTCGGCTCGCGGCGTTGTTCGACCTACGGGCAGAACGTGGCTCTGATGCTGGCGCGCGATCTGGCGGCGCGCGGCGTGACCATCGTCTCGGGGCTGGCGCGCGGCATCGACGCCGCCGCGCACAGGGGCGCGCTCGAAGCGGGCGGGCGCACGGTCGGCGTGTTGGGCACGGGCGTTGACGAGATTTACCCGCGCGATCATAAAAAGTTGGCGGAGGAAATTTTGAGTCGGGGCGGCGCGCTCGTCTCGCAGTTTCCGCTGGGGACGCCGCCGATCCCGGAGAACTTTCCGTACCGCAACCGGATCATCAGCGGGTTGAGTCTGGGCGTGCTGCTGGTGGAGGCGGCGGAGAACAGCGGAAGTCTCATCACGGCGCGTCTGGCGATGGAGCAGAACCGTGAAGTATACGCCGTGCCGGGCAACGTCACCTCGCGCAACTCGTTCGGCACGAACTACCTGATCAAAGGCGCGGGCGCGAAACTCGTGCAGCAGTGGCAGGACGTGGCGGCCGAACTGCCGCCGGACATCGCCGCGCGCCTTCTTCCGCCCGAACCGTTGAAGAAGAAAGCGGGCGCGTCGGCGGCGCAGCACGCGCTCCCCGCAGACTTATCCGAAGGCGAGCGCGCGGTGATGAACTTACTCTCCACGGATGAAGGCGTCCACATAGATACGCTCGTCGGCGCGAGCAACTTATCCGTCTCGGCGTTGACAGGGGTCTTGCTCGGCCTAGAGATGCGCGAGTTGATTCGACAACTACCGGGGAAGTGTTTCGTGAGGAGACTATGAAGACTCGTGGGATAAAAGGAACACTTGCTGCGCGAATGAAGACACACAAATATGAACGCACTTATAGCGGTTTGCAATTGAGAGGAATCATTGGAGGGGCAGGGCTGGTCGCTGCCCGCGTGGCTACGAAAGCGAGCGGGCAGGGACAAGCCCCGCCCCCTCCCATAATCACAGACGAGTCGCATCCATTTGCAAACTGCTGTAGAGACTTGTGTGAGAAGGTCAGCTTTGGCATGTCAGGAATGCCCTGTAAGGTTCAATTCGAGGGTGAGCGATTGCCCGGTGTTCTGTGACAAAGTGCGATTGGCGCGTGGCGTTGTCGGGTGTGCGGTCACTTATTTGCGTACGTCTTTTTGCTGACAATGTCCACCAGTCTCCTGATAGTCAGTTCCTTTGTCGCATCATCGAGCGTGCCGCCCAGTTCCTCATCCTTAATCTCAATGTTAAAAGCTTCCTCGACCCCCATGACTATCTCCACCACATCAAGCTCATCGGCGGGATTCTTCTGCTTCGTTAGCGGGACATCGACGTCGACTTCCCCGGGCTTGAGGCTTAATATCTCCGCGACGATCTTCGTCACCCTCGCCGAGGCCTCTTGGGACTTATCTGAATTTGATGTGCCTTGCGTGACACGGGGCGCGTCCACCGCGGGAGTGGAATCTTGACGGCCCCCGATGCAACCTGCTTGAACAATCGTAAACGCGACGCTGAGTGAGAATAGTATGAAGGCTTCCCGGTCGGGGATGACGCCGCAGGTTGACAGTAAATAAAGCGGCGCGCGTCCGAACCGAAATTCTTGACATCAGCCCGCGCCCGTCCACATAATCTCGCCCGAGAGACAAGACACGGTCGTCTGCACTCCTCAAGATGATCGACTCCGCTAACCACTCGCGCGCGGCGCAAGAATATTTCGCGCCGCCGCCTTCGTCGTCCCAGACTTTGGCGACACCTCGCCGCCGGGAGCCTTATGAATTACTCCAAAAGATTTTTCGCGACCGTCTTTATCTCCGCGTCTCTGGCCTTAATAGTCGGCGCCACTTTTGCCGGGTCGGGCGGAGTCGTTGACGCCGCCGGAACTGACGCTCCGCAAAAGTCGGGCGCAGCAGCGCCCGCGAGTACGCCCATCATCGGCGCGACCAAGCTCGTCTTCACGAGCGACCGCGACGGCAACGCGGAAATCTACTCGCAGGCCGGCGACAACAGCCCGCAGATCAATCTGACAAATAATCCCGCACAGGACGCATGCCCCGCGCTCTCGCCCGACGGCACGAAGATCGCCTTCACCAGTGATCGCGGCGGTCGCTCGAACATCTACGTGATGAACTCCGACGGCGGTAACGTTCGGGCGATCACGAATTTCGGGAGCGAGACGACCGATGTGCGCGTCTACGACCCGGCGTGGTCGCCGGACGGGGCGAAGTTGGTTTACGTGTCGAGCATGATGGGCGAAACGTCCACGCTCGTCGTCGTGAACGCCGACGGCAGCGGCGACCGCACGCTCCTCGCCGCGAGCACGGAAGCGGCCGACCCCGCGTGGTCGCCCGACGGCACGCGCCTCGCCTTCGTCGGGCGCGAAGGTTTCTTCAACCCGGAAGACGGCGTGCGCTACTACCTGTTCGTAATGAACGCCGACGGGAGCGGCAAGACGCGCGTCGCCGCCGAGCCGCTCGCGTTCAGTTCGTTTCCCTACCCGCCCGACGCGAGCGGCCCCACGTGGTCGCCCGACGGGACGCGGCTCGCCTTCGTCAGCAACCGCGACGGCAACGCGGAGATTTACACCGTCGGCGCGACGGGCGGCGCGGTTCAGCGTCTGACCAACAACCCCGCGGCGGACACCTTGCCGACGTGGCTCGCGGGCGGCGACCGCATCGCGTTTACGAGCACGCGCGACGGGCGGCGCGATGTCTACGTGATGTATTCGGACGGGACTTTGATCATTCGCATCACCGGAGGCGCGGGCAATAGTTTCGACGCCGACTGGCGACCCATCGCACCTCCCGCCCCGTCGAACGCCTCCGCCTCGCGTCTCGCCTTCCTGCGCGTTAACACAGGGAACAGCGAAGAGACGGACATCTACACGAGTAACCCGGACGGCACGGGCGAGGTCAACGTCACCAACAGCCCGCAGAGGGAGAAGTCGCCCGCGTGGTCGCCCGACGGCAAGCTGATCGCTTACGTGCGCTGGCCTGAACGTCAACTGTTCGTGATGAACGCCGACGGCACGGGCGCTCGCTCGCTCGTCCCCGTCAGCGACGTTTCCGAAAAGCCTTCGTGGTCGCCCGACGGCCGCCGCATCGCCTTCATCGGCGGCTCCGATCTCGCCTACACGCTCGCCGTCGTCAACGTTGACGGCACGGGGCGCGCGTTGCTCGTGCCGCTCGACGGCACTTATCTTGAAGTCGCCTGGTCGCCCGACGGGCGGAGCCTCGCCTACGTGGTTAATCGCTTCGCGGGCTTCTCCGATCCGTTAATCGCCGTCGTCAATGTTGACGGCACGGGGGAACGTTTTCTTTCGACCGGCGCAAACCGCGACACCAACCCCGCGTGGTCGCCCGACGGATCGAAGATCGCGTTCACCTCGACGCGCGACGGCAATGCCGAAATCTATCTGATGAATCCGGACGGCACGAATCAGACGCGCCTGACCAACCACCCGGCGACGGACAAGACGCCGACGTGGTCGCCCGACGGGCGCACGCTCGTCTTCTCAAGCGACCGCGACGGGAACTTCGAGTTGTACCGGATGAACGCGGCGGACGGGGGCGGCCAGCAGCGTCTCGCGACCAACCCCGCGCACGACACCGCGCCCGACTGGAACCGGGGCGCGCGCTCCACCGTCCAGTGGCGCAACCCCGCTTTCCGCGTCCGCGAAAACGAACAGGGCGGCGACCCGCTCGTCATCACCCGACTCGGCGATTTGACGCTTGCCGCCACCGTCGATTACGTGACCACCGACGGCTGCCGCGACGCTTCGGGCGCGCCGCTAATCTGTCCGGGGATTGCCTCGGATCGTTCCGATTACGTGAGGGCTGCGGGAACGCTGCGCTTTGCGCCGGGAGAGGCCACGAAGACGATCAGCGTCACGACGATTGACGACGCCATCGTCGAGGGCGACGAGCAGTTCAACCTCGTCTTAACGAACGCGACGGGCGCGCAGGTGGGCGCGCAGCATACCGTGCCGGTGGTCATTACGGACAACGACACGTCCGCTTCGTCGCCCAACCCGATTGACGACGCGCGTTTCTTCGTGCGCATGCACTATCTGGACTTTCTGGGGCGCGAGCCGGAGCAGAGAGGCTGGGACGATTGGGTGGGCGTCTGGACGCGCTGCCCGAACGTCTTCAACAACCCGGTTTGTGACCGCGTCACCATCTCTTCTTCCTTCTTCCGCTCGCAGGAATTTTACATGAAGGGCTATTTCATCTATCGCTTCTACCGCGTCGGGCTGGGGCGGCGGCCGACTTACGCCGAGTTCGTCGGCGACCTCGCACGCCTCTCCGCGCAGACCCTCGCGGAGTTGAACGCCCGCAAAGATGATTTCAACATTGCCTGGATGCAGCGCACGGACTTCCGCACGATAACCAACACGTTCGGCAACGAGGCGTTTGTCGAACGCCTTCTGCAAAACGTCGGCCTCACACTGACGGGCGCGGTGAGGCGGGAGACGCTCGTCGCCGACCTGAATGCGGGGCGGCTCACGCGCGCCGCCGTCCTGCGCGCCGTGGTCGAACACGCGGACGTGGAGCGTGCCGAGTACAACGGCGCGTTTGTCACCATGCAATATTTCGGCTACTTGAAGCGCGACCCGGACACCGGCGGGTTCAACAACTGGCTCAACTATCTCAACGCCAATCCGCAAGACTATCGCACTATGGTCAATGGCTTCGTCGTCTCCGTCGAATACCGTGCGCGCTTCGGACGGCCGTGAGGAGACATAACGGGAAGGCTTACTAAAGCGACACCCCCGGCATCAACCGCCGCGCCCTTAACGGGATTGGCGATGCGGGGCGTTAAGCATCCTTTATTGAGTCTAATAGAAAGGATTATTCATGAAGTACCGGCCGGCGCAATTTGCCCTCGCCCTGACGTTCGTGCTGTGTGGCGGTGCGTCCTTCTTCGCGCAAAGCCCTCCCGGCTCAAAGAAGGCGCGGACGCCGGACGACTACCACCCCCGCACGCTGAAGGAGGTCGCCGCGGGGAGCCGCCACGACGTTGAAAAGAGTGTGATCCTCCACGGCGATGTCCTGCCCTCTCGTGTGCGAGTCACTTACAAAGGTTCGACGAGACCACTCCCGACGATCAGGAAGGATGTGCTTCAACAGTGGGCGCAACGATTTGCCGGCAGCCCCGAGCACTATACGGCGCCGTATCAGACCGAGGTGCTTTTTACGGAGGACGGAGTTGAGCATTGGCTCGCGGTCAAGAAGAATTTGATCTCACAATTCGGAAAGGAGTTGAAGCGGGGCGAGGCGGTGGACTTATTCGTGATCCGGCTGGGCGGAGTCAGGGCCGGCCGCGGGTGGGAAGAGGTCGTTCTGGTGGAGAGCTTTCGAAAGCCGCAGTGATCTCGTCAAGGCAGACGAGGCCTGACAACGGCCTGCGTCAAAGTGCAAGCGAGCCTCCTTTCAAGCTAGTCCAAAAGCGGGCTTAACTATTTCTCGTCGTCGTCGCGGCGAGCGTCGCGTGCGGCGGCGCGTGCGTCGAAGAGTTTTTGTTGCTCGGGCGTGAGCAGGGCACGGATGCGGGTGCGTGCGTTCTGGCGCACGGAGTCGTAGCGTGGGCGCACCTCGGCGCGCAGGGCGCGGTAGTCGTTGCGCGTCTGGTCGAGGATGGCGCGTATCTCGGTCGCCTGCTGTTCGGTCAGACTAAGATCGCGGCGCATGCTCTCGAAAATTTTGTCCTCTCTTTTGCCGCCGCCGCCCTTGCGCCGCTCCGGGCGTCCGTGGTCGCCGCGCAGGCGGTAGAAGCTGGCGAGCGACGCGCCGGTCACGCCGCCGAGCAGGAAGACGCCGACGAGCACCAGCAGGATTTTGAGCCGGGTTGAGCCGCGCGGGGGTGTCGTCATCTGGAACCCTCCCGCTCGTCTTCCTGAATAATCGTCGCCAGCACGTCGTCGCTGGAGAGCGGGCGACGCTCGGCGAACACGACGCTCTCGATTCCGGCGTCGCGCGCGTCCATCAAAGCCTCGTCGCTCAGGACGCCGGGCGAAGCGGTCGTCGTGCCGAGGCTCGAAGTCCAGAACAGGACGAAGGCGACGAGCGCGACGAGCGCCATCGCGGGCACGGAACGCCAGACGACGCCGAGCAGCGTGAGCCACGTCTCGCCGCCCGCGCGCCGTTCCTCTTCGGCGGCGATGCGGGCGCGCAGGCGTGCGTACAGGAACGGCGACGCGGCGGCCGCTTCCGCCTCCGCCACGTTCGCCGTCGCCGAGGCGCGCACGACGGCTCGCCCGAAGCGTTCAAGCCGCTCGCCCGGTTCGTCCTTTTTGTGATTGCCGATCATCGTAGTTTTACCTGCCCTTCGGCCGCCGGCTCTCCGGCGGCGGTGGCTTCGTTAATGAAAACGCGCGCGCGCGCCGTCAGGTTACACGAATCTCTCCAGCACGCGGCGCAAGGCTGCCCGCGCACGGTGCGCGCGCACTTTGACCTTCGAGATCGACCAACTGTTCGACTCGCTGATCTCCGCCACCGACATCCCTTCCACTTCGAGCATGACGAGCAGCAGGCGGTCTTCGGGGCTGAGTCGCGCGAGCAGCTTGTCGGCCAGATCGCGCGCGATGGTCGCGGCCTCCACGTCCGCGCCCGCCCCATCGGCGCGCAGTTGCGCTTGCAGCCACGCCGCCTCCTCTTCCGAGATGTCATCGCCCGCGCTTTCGGGTCGCCGCTTCAGCCGCCGTAACTCGTCGTAGCAGGCGTTAAAAGCGATGCGCGCGATCCACGAGGCGAAAGAGTTTTCCTGTCCGTTGGCGAAGTCCGGGAGCGCGAAGTAGGCTTTCATGAAGCTCTCCTGCACGATCTCCTCGATCTGTTCGCGCTGGCGGAAGAAGCGACCGGCGATGAGCGAGACGCGACGCCGGTGCCGGTTGAACAGTTCCTCGAACGCGTCGGCGTCGCCCGCGCCCGCGCGGGCGACGAGTTCAACATCCGTTACGTCGGCGGCCGCCGACGACGTGTGCCCCGGCGGGTCGGGCGCGCCGAGGTCGGAGTTGTCTGCCTGCTCGTCCATAAAGTATCGACCGCCCGCGCCGCTCGCGGTTTGTGCGGAGAACCGAATCACGCGCCTCGCCTCAGTGAAAAAATGAAGGGACAGCCCTTCGCCTGAGAGCTGCCCCTTTCGTCTTGCACCGGCACATGCTCAGTGGTTCTTAGCGGCGATAGCGGCTGCGCCTGCCGTCGCGGTCGCGCAGCTTGTAAGTGTACAACGCCGAGCCGCCCGCGCCGACAAGCGCGCCGATGATCGCGCCCTTCTTGCCACCGGCCAGCCCGCCGATCACTGCGCCCGCGCCCGCCCCGCCCGCGACCGTCAGCTTGTCGCGACTCCGATCCCAGACCGAGCGGTCGTTGTAACGCCCGTCTTCGTAATAACGCCGGTCATAATTGGCGCGCCTGTCGTAGCGGCGATACGTTTGCGCCGTCGCGGTGTGCCCTCTGTCACGGCCGCCGCGATAGGTTTGCGCCCACGCAGGAGCGGCCGCCCCCGCAAGCAGCACGAGGCACATCACTGCTGCGCCCGACATCCTTTTCATACTTCACCCCTTCCTTGTTCTTTACAGCTTACCCCTTGTTCTTTGACAGCTTACCGATAAATTCTCCTGCCGTTCGGTAAGATGGTGACGAGGCGGCCGTCGCGCGTGCGGAAAGTGCGCGCGCGGTTGACTCGCGGATACGTCTGGCGGCTGCGCGAACTACGCACGACGCGCCTGCCGTTCGGCAAGACGACCACGGTGCGCCCGTTCGGGCGGCGGACGATTGTGCGGCCGCTCTGCGTGCGCACGACGCGGCGGTTGTTCGGGTAGACCGTCACCGTGCGCCCGTTGCGCGTGCGGTGAGTCGTTTGCGCCGCCGCCGTCAACGCCGTGCCCACCATCAGCGCGCACATCATCAAGATTACTTTGAGTTTATTTTTCATACTTGCCCTCCAGTGAAATGTTGAAGGGGAGAGTTTTGTTTAGAGTTAAAGAGAACCGTCCCGGCGCATCCCTCAGGTTCTGCTCGCCGGGGTGGCCGCGCCGTCGGCGTTGCGACGCGTGCGCCGCTCCTGCCGCTTCTGTTCACGCTGTTGACGCTGGGCGGCGAGTTGCGCTTTCTGCTCGGCCGTCAGCACGTTGTACAGTTCCGACATCATGCGCGCGCGCGCCACTTCGCGTTCGACCTGCGCGTTGGCTCTCGCCTGCGCCGCCGCACGCACCTCGGCCTCGTTGAACGTGCCGCCGCCAAAGGCGTCAAAGCCGCGTTCGCCGCGTCCCTGCCGCTGTTGCCGCCCGGCCTTCGCGGTCTCTCGGTACCGCGCCGTGATCTGCTCGATCTGCGCTTTCTGCGCGTCCGTCAAATTGAGGTTCTCGGCAAAGCGACCGAAACCGCCGCCGCGCATGCCGCCCTTCTTGTGTCCGCCGCGCTCGCCGCGACCCCACGAGCCACGGTCTTTACCGCCGCCTTGAGTCCCTTGCGTTGTTCCCTGCTGCGCGAATCCGACGATCCCCGACAGCGCCATCGTCCCGGCCAATGCCAGTCCGCCAATAATCTTTCTCGAACGAGTTAGTTGCATCTGTCCTTATCTCCAATGATGTATAAGTGAATTTTCCAAGCCGCATCGGACACAGGAGAGAATGAAGCCTCAATCCGGCCAACCAAGATGCAAGACGAACGATCCGTGCGCGCGGTTACAAGTAAGTTTCAAGTTTCAAGTTACAAGTTTCAAGTCTGAATGTTCTTCGGTTTTCAACTTGAAACCTGAAACCTGAAACTTGAAACCTTTATTCAGGCACGAGTGCGAGGCGGAAGCCCATCAGCGACCACTCGGTTTCGCCCTCGACTTCGTTGACGTAGGAGAAGTCGCCGGGCGCGTTCGAGCCGACGGCGAAGCAGGTGGCGTTGCCCTGCTCGTCGCGGTAGAAGCCGAGTTCGAGCGTCTCGGTCTCGCTCCATTCGGGATGAAAAATCGCGCCGACGAGGTTGAAGACGGCGGGCGGGCAGACCGTGGCGCGGTAGCCCGCGGGCAGCAGGCGGCGCGCGCGCCAATCTTCGTTGACGACGCCCAGAAAGGTGCGAAGGCTCAGGTAATTGTGCGCGTAGCGCATGCCGTTCATCATCCCGGCGCGCCCCATGTAGGGGGCGAACGGGTCGGCGGCGTCGTCGTGGCCGTAGGTCGTGCCGTAGAACTGCCGGTTGCCGGGCAGGTAGTGCGGCTTGAGCGTCGTCTCCACGCCGATGACGCGCCCCTGATGTCGCGCGTGCCCGTTTAGGATTTGTTCGCGGTAACTATGCCCGTGCTCGCGCGTCTTCATGAAGTCGCGCGGGGCGGCCGGGTAGAGGCGCGCGAAATAATCGTCGTCGAGCGGCACGGCTTCGGCCGACGGGACGACGTGCCATTCGATGTGGAAGTGGCGCAGCCCCTCGTCCACCTCCGGGCGCAATTCGAACTTCGACGCGGCTGCGACGAGTTCGCGTCCCGCGTCGAGTCCGAAAAAAGCGCGTAGCTTTTCCGTTCGATCTTCCTGCCAGTTAGACATACAATCGTTCTCCCCGTGTGACATTTCGACTACTGTAATTCATTTATTCTCAAGTTTCCCATCAGGACGCGGCAAGCCCGAGAGTAAATTTAAACATCTCATGCACCAAATGCGTTGAACCTCGACAGGCGACGAGAATTCTGTAACCGGAAAATGTGGCGAGACGTTTTTACACCAATAAGCTCATAGGGTTTATTAAAGCTCGGAAGGTTTAATCTAAAGGTTTAATCTAAGGTCTGAATTTATGTCTGTTTCATTCATCTCCCCGAACACACGCACCGGCGCGCTTCTGTGCCTGCTGCTCGCCGTCGTGCTTTTCGGCGCGACCTCCTGCGGGCGTTCCGCGTCGAAGGCCGACGCGAAGGGCGGCGCGCGCGCCGAGGAAGGCGCAGGAGACCGGGGCGGCGGCGCGGGGAATGCGCCGGAAGCCGCGCCCGTCGCCGTCACCACGGCGAAGGCGGAGGCGCGCGAAGTTCCGTCTTACATTCAATCGACGGGGAGCCTCGTCGCCGAAGAGACTTCGGATGTGGCCTCGCAAGCCTCCGGTCAGGTCGTAGCGACGCCGGTCGGCGTCGGCGCGTTCGTCCGGCAGGGCAACGTGATCGCGCGGCTCAACGACAGGGACGCGCGCCTGCGTCTGCAACAGGCGCAGGCCGGGGTGCAACAGGCCATCGCCGGGGTCAGGCAGGCGGAGGCGCGACTCGGCTTGCGACCGGGCGGCGCTTTCGACGCCAGCGCGATCCCCGAAGCGCGCGCCGCGAGCGCAAACCTCGAACAGGCGCAGGCCGAGTTGCGTCTGGCCGAAGCGAACGAGCGGCGTTACCGCGCGCTCGTCGAGACGGGCGACACGGCCGTCAGCACCTACGATCAATTCCGCACGCAGCGCGACACGGCGCGCGCGCGCGTCAACGCCGCTCGCCAGCAACTCGAATCCGCGCTCAACACCGCGCGCCAGAGCAATCAGGCCATCCAGACGGCCGAGTCCGCCGTCTCGTCCGCGCGCGCGCAGGTCGCCATCGCGCAGAAGGCCGTGGCCGACGCTACGATCCGCGCGCCCTACGCCGGTTACATCAGCAACCGCCCCATCGCCGTCGGCGAGTACGTGACGCCCGCGGCCGTCATCGCCACGGTCTTGCGCACCAACCCGATCAAGTTGCAGTTGCAAGTGCCCGAGGCGGAAGTGCCTTTCATCACGCCGGGCATGGGCGTCTCGCTCGAAGTCGACGCGCACCGTGAACGGAAATTCGCCGGGCGGGTGACGGCAGTCAACCCCGCGATTGACCCGGTTTCGCGCGCCGCGACCATCGAGGCGGCCGTCGAGAACGGCGACAACTCGCTGCGCGCGGGCATGTTCGCCACCGCGCGCATCGTCCGGCAGGGCGGCAGCCACGCCGTCTACGTCCCGCGCGCCGCCGTCTTCTCCGACCAGAACACACAGTCCTACCGCGTCTTCGTCATTGATAAAGACACGGCGAAACTGCGCGTCGTCCAGATCGGCACGGAGGAAGGCGGTTCGATTCAGATACTTTCCGGCGTCAACGCCGACGAGACGGTGGCGACCAGCAACCTCCAACAACTTTTCGAGGGGGCGCGCGTCAGGCAATAAAAGTTTCAAGTTTCAGGTTTCAGGTTTCAAGTCTGAAAGTTGCTCTTGCTTTAACTTGAAACCTGAAACTTGAAACTTGAAACCCGCTTTTACTTGAAACCTGAGATTTTAAGATCATGCAGAAGTTAGCCGAAATTTGCGTCCGCCGCCCGGTCTTCGCCACCGTCATCATTTTGATCCTGACCGTCATCGGCGGTTTCTCTTTCTTCACGCTCGGCGTCGACCGCTTTCCGAAGATCGATATTCCGACCGTCTCGGTTTCGACTTCAAACCCCGGAGCCGCGCCGCAGGAGATCGAGACCGAGATCACGGACATCATCGAGGGCGTCGTCAACACCGTCCCCGGCATTGACGAGATGCGTTCCAGTTCGGCGCAGGGTCGCTCGAACGTCACGATCAACTTCAACCTCGAGAAAGACCCCGACCTCGCCACGCAGGAGGTGCGCGACAAGGTCAGCACCATCATCAACCGCCTGCCGGAGACGGCCGACCCGCCCGTCGTCCGCAAGTCCGACCCCGACTCGCAGCCCGTGCTGGTTTACGCCATCAGCGCGCCGCGCTCGTCCATCGAACTGACCGACCTCGTCCAGAAGCAGATTCAGGAACGCATCGAATCGGCCGACGGCGTCGGCGAGGTGGTCGTCTTCGGCGGACGCCAGCGCGAGATCAAAGTCTACATCGAACCGGATCGGCTGCGCGCCTACAACTTGTCGGTCACGGAAGTGTCGAACGCCCTGCGCGCGCAGAACCTCGAACTGCCCGGCGGGCGTCTCGACGAGGGCGCGCGCACGGTGACGCTGCGCACGCTCTCGAAGGTGACGAAGGTCGAAGACTTCAACCACATCGTCGTGGCGACGCGGAACAACTACCCGGTCAAGATCAGCGACCTCGGGCGCGTCGAAGACAGCGGCGTCGATCCGCAGTCGGCCGCGTCCCTGAACGGCGTGCCATCCGTTTCGCTCGGTATCCGCAAGCAGTCGGGCGCGAACACCATCGCCGTCATCAACGGCGTCAAGCAGCGCATGGCCGAGATCACGCCGCTCCTGCCGAAAGACCTCAACGTCGTCGTCACGCGCGATCAGTCCGAGTTCATCGAAACCAGTTTGCACGCGATTGAAGAACACCTCGTCGTCGGCGGTTTGCTCGCCGCGCTGATCGTCTTCCTCTTCCTGTGGAACTTCCGCTCGACGGTCATCGCCGCGCTCGCCATCCCGACCTCGATCATCTCGGCCTTCGCCCTGATCGCCGCGCTCGGCTACTCGCTCAACCAGATGACGATGCTCGCGCTGACGCTGATGGTCGGCATCGTGATCGACGACGCCATCGTCGTCTTGGAGAACATCTACCGCTTCGTCGAAGAGAAGGGGATGCACCCGTATCAGGCGGCCATCGAAGGGACGCGCGAGATCGGTCTGGCCGTCATGGCGACGACCCTCAGCTTGCTCGCCGTCTTCATCCCCGTCGGCTTTATGACCGGCATCGTCGGCCGCTTCATGTCCTCGTTCGGACTCACGTCGGCCGCCGCCATCGCCGTCTCGCTGATCGTCTCGTTCACGCTGACGCCGATGCTCGCCGCGCGCTGGATCAAGCCGCCGAAAGAGTCCATCACGCCCGAAGGTTTGGAGCCTACAGCGGCGGCAGGTGGCGGCGACGGCGACGGCACGGACGGCCGCGCTGTTACCGCGCACGCGAGCGTGGCGACGGCCGAAGGGCGCGAAGAGAAGGCGCACTCGTCGTCGAAGGGCGGCCGTTTTTATCGCCCGGTTGATCGCTCGTACATGTGGATGCTCCGCTGGTCGATGGCGCACCGCTGGATCATCGTCGTGCTGTGCGTCGTGGTCGTGGCCTCGATCTGGCCGCTCTACAAGTACGTCGGTTACAACTTCCTGCCCGACGAAGACGAGTCGGCCTTTCAGGTCTCTCTGCGCGCGCCGCAGGGGACGAGTCTGGCGGCCACGCAGTCCGTCCTTGATCGCGTCGCGCGCGACGTGCGCGAACAGATTCCGGGCGTCAAGAACACGCTCGTCAACGCGGGCGGCTTCGGCGGCGGCGGCCAGCCTAATCAGGGTTCGGTGCAGGTGAGCCTCCTGCCGGTGAAGGAGCGCGAACTGTCGCAGACCGAGTTGATCCAGCGCACGCGCGACATGATCCGCAAGCGGAAATATCCGAAGGAGTACATTATCGGCGCGTCGGGCGGGTCGTCCATCGGCGCGGCCATCGGCGGCGGCGGCGGGCGCGGCGGCTCGTCGCTCGGCCTCTACATCAGCGGCCCCGACATCGCCAAACTCGACGCGTATTCGGAAAAACTCGTCGAGCGCATCAAGAAGGACGAGAACTTCCGCGACGCCGACCGCTCGCTCCAACTGAGCAGCCCGGAACTGCGCATCATCATCGACCGCCAGCGCGCCGCCGATCTGGGCGTCAGGGCGGGCGACGTGGCGCAGGCTTTGAACACGCTCGCCGCCGGGGCGCGCGTCACCACCTACAGCGAAGGCTCGGATCAATACGACGTGGTGGTGCGCGCGGGCGAAGAGTTCCGGCGCACGCGCGAGAACCTGAGCAACTTCACGGTGGCGTCCTCCAACGGCGGCACGGTGGGCTTGGAGAAACTCGTGCGCCTCGAAGAGGGCGAGAGTCCCGCTTCGATTGATCGCCTGAACCGGCAGCGGCAGGTGACGATCTCGGCGAGCCTCGCGCCGAACGGTTCGGAGGCCGACGGGCTGGTCGCCGTCCAGCGTTACGCGCAGGAGTTGAACATGGAGGCCGGGTATCGCACGGGCGTCACGGGGCAGTCGAAAGAGTTGCAGCGCGCGAACCAATCGTTCATGCTGGCGTTCCTGCTCTCGTTCGTCTTCATGTACCTGATCCTCGCGGCGCAGTTCGAATCGTTCATCCACCCGGTGACGATCCTGTTGACGCTGCCGCTGTCGATCCCGTTCGCGCTCCTGTCAACCCTGATCGCCGGGCAACGTCTGAACATCTTCTCCGCGCTCGGCATCCTGCTCTTGTTCGGCATCGTCAAGAAGAACGCCATTCTCCAGATCGACCACACGAACGAACTGCGCTCGCACGGCATGGAACGCTACAGCGCGATCCTGCAAGCCAACCGCGACCGCCTGCGCCCGATTCTGATGACGACCATCGCGCTTGTCGCGGGCATGATCCCGCTCATCCTCGGCAGCGGCGCGGGCGCGGCGACGAACCGTTCAATCGGCGTGCTCGTCGTCGGCGGGCAGAGCATGTGTCTGCTCCTGACGCTCTTGGCCGTGCCGGTTTTCTACTCGCTGTTCGAGGATGCGAAAGACTCGCGCGTGTGGGGCTACGTGGGGTCGCGTTTCAACAACTTCAAGGGGGGCGCGGGTCGCCGTTTCTCCGACGCTTACGCGGGCGTGGCCGCGACGTTCACCCGTCGCCCCAAGGTCGCGAAACCGCTCACGCGGCAAGCCGCAAAGGATGGTTATGCAGACAATGTTTCAGGTGATTAAGAGCTTCCGTCAAAGCCCGCTTCGTGTCTTTACCTTTGCGCCTTTGCGCCTTTGCGTGAAACTTATGGTTACAAAAGAATACACCTCGCGCAAAGGCGCAAAGGCGCAAAGAGAAGCCCTGAGATCGAGTTTTAACTTGAGAGAGTTGACCCGCGCCGGGTTGGCCGTGTTCATGGCGGCGGCGACGACGTGCGCGCCGTTCCCGGCGTTCGCGCAAAATCAAACTCAACAACAGCCGCCCTCGTCCACGACGCAGCGGACGCCGCCCGCGGGCACGACGACGCAGCAGAGACGCCCCGGCGCGCTGCCGCCCGCGACGACGGAACTGCCGCCCAACTCCGCGACCGCGCCCGTGCGCCCCGCGAACGAGGCGCAGCAAAGCACGCAGCCGCAGACGGGCGTCGAGCAGCAGCGGCAGGCGACGACGCCCGAGACGCAGGGGCCGCGCCCGCCTTCGCCGCAAGTGCCGAACGCTTCGCAGCAGGGCGCGCCCGCCTCCGGGCAGCCGCAGACGGCCACCCCCGCCGGGACGAACGCGCCCCAGACCCCGACGGGCAACACGCCCGCGACCGGCGGCGGCGCGGCGACAACGCCCGGCGTCGTCGGGCAAACTCCGGGACAGAACGTGGGCGCGTCGGGCGGCATCGCGCCCGCCGAGTTGCCGTCCGACCCGCCTCCGGTCGCGCCGAATTTTGAAGCGGCCTCGCGCCCGCTGCCTTCGGCCGAACGCGTCGGCGTGGATGTCTCCGAGCAGTTGCCGCTCTCGCTCAACGAGGCCATCGCGCTCGCCTTGCGGAACAACAACGACATCGACGGCTCGCGCATCAACGTCGAGATCGCCGAGTTCAATTTGAACGCGGCGCGCGGCGTCTACGATCCGCTCTTCTCGTCCGAGAGTTATTACGAGTCGCGCACGACGCCGACGAGTTCGACGATCAGCGGCGGCGCGAACGGCTCCGTCACGCAAAAGGATTTGACGGGCGCGATGCGTCTCGGCGGTTTCTCCCCTTTCGCGGGCGGCAACTACCAACTCGACTTCTCTTCGACGCGCCTGAACACCACCAACCAGAACGCCACGCTCAACCCGCAGTTTCCGACGGCCTTCACCTTCACCTACGCGCAGCCGCTCTTGCGCGGCCTGCGCTTCGACAACAACCGGCGCACCATCGAGATCGCGAAGAAGAATCTTTCCTTAACCGACGCGCAGTTTCGCCAGCGCGCCATCGAAGTGATCTCGCAGGTCGAGCAGTCGTACTGGGATTTGGTCTTCGCGCTCCGAAATTTGCAGGTGCAGATCGACGCCGTGAAGCAGGCGCGCGTGCAGGTCGAGAGCAACCAGCGGCTCGTGGCGCAGGGCGTGCTCGCGCCGATTGACATCGTGGCCGCCAACACGCAGGTGACGACCTTCGAGCAGAACGTCTACACCGCGCAGGAGAGCGTGACGCGCGCCGAGAACACACTGAAGACGCTCATCCTCGCCGAACGCACCGCCTCGCTCTGGTCGCGCCCGCTCACGCCCGTCACGCCCGTCAGCCTTGAGCCGCCGCGCGTGCCGCTGGAGCAGGCCGTCCGCGCCGCGATTGATAACCGGCCGGAACTGGCGCAGCTTCAGACGAGCGCGGAGATCAACCGGATCGACGAGCGATTTTTCCGCGACCAGTCGAAGCCGCAGGTTGACCTCGTCGGCACTTACACGTCCACCGGCCTCGCCGGTTCGACCGTCGCGCCGACGATCAATCCCAACACGAGCGCGAACGCGCAACTGCGCGCGCGCGTCAACGAACTCTCCGGGCTGGCCGGTCTCCCGCTGCTCGACACGGGCACGGGCACGACGGGCAGCAACGTCAACCCGAACCTCGTCGGCGGCTACACGACATCGCTCTCGAACCTGCTCGCGCAGGACTACCCGACGTATCGCGTCGGCGTCCGCATCGAACTCCCGTTTCGCAACCGCACGGCGCAGGCCAACCTCGGCCGCTCGCTCGCGGAGGGTCGCCGCATCACGAACCAGCGCGCGCAGGCCGAGCAATTGATCGAGGCCGACGTGCGCAACGCCACGCAATCGCTGCGTTCGGCGGAAGCGCGTCTCGCCTCCGCCGCCGCCACGCGCTCGTCGGCCGAGCAACAGTTCGAGAGCGAGCAGCGGCAGTTCCGCGCGGGCACAACCACCGTCTTCCTCGTGCTGCAAAGGCAGAACGAACTTCTTGCCGCGCGCGGGCGCGAGCTACAGGCGCAGACCGATCTCAACAAGGCCATCGCCGATTTTCAGCGCGCCACCGGAAACACGCTCGGCGCGAACAACGTCATGGTGCGCGGCACACGCGAGCTCGAACTCCGCCCCGAAGCCACAGCCGACTTCGACACCTCGGTCGTCTTGCCCGCAGCGGCATCATCGAAGCCGCAGGCGGGCGGCGCAATGCAGGGCGGCGCAGCGGTGACGGGAGCGGGCGGCGCGTCGTCGCCGACGACCACGGCAGCGGCGGCAACGACGCCGGAGTCCAGATCGAATGAGAAATAGACTCGCGCATACGTCGGTGCGGGCACGAAAGTTTAAAGTCGCGTTCCACGTTGGCGCGCTCGTCACGCTCTGTGCGCTCGCGGCGTGTGCGGGCGGTCGGGACGAGGCGAGCCGTGGCCTCGTCATCGTGAACGCGCCCGTGGCGGGCGAGGTGCGGCGCGTGCTCGTGAGCGAGGGGATGGTGGTGAACGAGGGCACGCCGGTCGTCGAGATCGCCGTCCGCACCGAGGCGCAAAACGCGCCGCAGGCGAAGACGGAAGACCCCGTGGAGCGCGCCGGGAAAAATATCGGCGCGGCGCAGGCAGGGATCGAAGCGGCCAGAGCCGGGGCGGTGCGCGCCGAGGTCGAGGTGCAACGCCTGACCGCGCTCGTCGCTTCCGGCGACGCTCCGCAAGCGCAACTCGACGCCGCACGCGCCGAGTACGAACGCGCGCAACGCCGTTTACAGGAGGCGCAGGGCGCGGCCGCCGACGCGCAATCCGGCCTCGTCGCCGCGCGCCGCCAACCGCAAAGCACGACGGCCGCGCCGGTCGCTCCGGCCGAACGGCTCATCGCGGCCGAGGCCACCTCCGCCGGGACGGTCAGCGTCGTCAGCGCGCGCGTCGGCGACCGCGTGACGGCCGGGCAACCGCTCGCGACGCTCCGCGCGGCGGCGCAGTAGTTGTTAGTCGTTAGAGGGGCGGCGAGTTCGAGTTCAATGGTTTCCGAGGTCTCCAACATCGGCCCGCGCGAACAGCGCAAGCGGCGTCTGCTCGGCATCGTGGCCTTGACGGTCGGCGTCGCGGCGGCCTTCCTGCTGGTGGTGTACGACGCGCCGCGCCTGTTGCGCGCCGTCGTTTTCTTCCCGGTCTGGATAGCGGGTTTGGGGCTGTTGCAGGCGCGCGAGCGAACCTGCATCGCGCTCGCCGCGCGCGGCGCGTGCAACCGCGACGCGGGCGAGGAGAGCCTCGACGACGAAAATCTCGTCGCGCGCTTGCGCGACAAATCGCGCCTGATAAACCGGCGTGCGCTCGTCACCGCCGTCGCCATCACGCTTCTCACGCTGGCCTTCCCGCGCGTCTGAATCCGCGTCCGTGAGGGAACGCGCCGGACGCGCCGCTCGGTCGCCCGCGCCCGACTCCGAGATCAACTTTCACACGCCTCCTCGCGCGTGGGCGCTCCCGCCGCTCATTTGACTTTTGTGCCTCTACCAGTGCTATTTTCATAGCCCCGCACGCGGCGCGCGAAAGTCGGGGCGCAAACAACAGTGCGGGCGCGCCGGCCAGTAAACCGGCGTTTCACGGCATCTAAACGGTGACGGCAGAGGGAATTTAAGGACAATCGCAGAGACGAAGAGAGACATTTGCTGGCGTCATAGTGTGATGCCCCGGTTAGTCGAAGGGAACGGAATGACGAAGAATTTAGTGATAGTCGAGTCGCCCGCGAAGGCCAAGACCATCGGGAAATATCTCGGCGCGGACTACCGCGTGATGGCCTCGCTCGGCCACATCAAGGATTTACCGTCGAAGGGACTCGGCGTTGACGTGGAGAATGATTTCGCCACGTCTTACGAAGTGATCCCCGACACGAAGAAACGCAACAACAAGAAGACCGTCGCCGACTTGAAGAAGGCCGCCCGCGAAGCCGACGCGATCTATCTGGCGGCCGACCCCGACCGCGAAGGCGAAGCGATCTGCCAGCACCTCGCGGAAGAGATCGTGCCGAAGCGGCCGAAGAAACCGTCCTACCGCGTGATGTTCAACGAGATCACGAAGCGCGCCGTGCAGGAGGCGTTCAAAGAGCCGAAGCAGATTGACGAAAACCTCGTGGACGCGCAACAGGCCAGACGCGTGCTCGACCGCCTCGTCGGTTACAAAGTTTCGCCGCTCCTGTGTCGCACGGTGGGCGGGCGTCTGAGCGCGGGGCGCGTGCAGTCGGTCGCGCTGCGCATGGTGGTCGAACGCGAGCGCGAGATCGAGAAATTTCTCAAGACCGAATACTGGACGGTGACGGCGAACCTCGCGGCCGCCTTGCCGCCCGCGTTCGACGCGCGGCTGATACGCATCGGCGAACAGACGGTGAAGACCGGCGGCTTCGATCAGGAAGTTAAGAAGACCGAGATTCTAATCGGCAAGGAAGCGCAGGCGACCGAGATCGTCGCGGAAGCGCAAGCGCAAACGTTCCGCGTCGCCGACGTGACGACGAAGGAGCGCAAGCGCAACCCCGTGCCGCCCTTCATCACGTCGAAGTTGCAGCAGGAGTCGGCGCGCAAACTCGGCTTCGCCGTGAAGAAGACGATGATGGTCGCGCAGAAACTCTACGAGGGCGTCGAGATCGGCGCGGAGGGCGCGGTCGGCCTCATCACCTACATGCGCACGGACTCGACGCGCGTGTCCGAGACTGCGCTGGGTGAGGTGCGCGCCTTCGTCGGCACGCAGTACGGCGAGCAGTATTTGCCGGAGAAGGCGATTCACTACCGCTCGAAGAAGGACGCGCAGGACGCGCACGAGGCCATTCGCCCGTCGGACGTTTCGCGCACGCCCGACTCGATTGCGCGCTACCTGACGAGCGAGGAGTTGAAACTGTACCGCCTGATCTGGCAGCGGTTCGTCGCGTCGCAGATGATGCCCGCCGTGTTCGACCAGACGACGATTGACATCGAGGCGGGTCGCTTCCTGTTCCGCGCGAGCGGGTCGGTCTTGAAGTTCGACGGCTTCCTGCGCGTCTACGAGGAAGGGCGCGACGAGAAATCGGACGAGGACGAGGAGGCGGCGCGCAAACTTCCGCTGGTGCGACAGGACGAGACTCTGAAGTTGAACTCCATCCTGCCCGAACAGCATTTCACGGAACCGCCGCCGCGCTACAGCGAGGCGACGCTCGTCAAGGCTCTCGAAGAGAAGGGCATCGGGCGGCCTTCGACTTATGCGGCGATCATGACGACCATTCTCGACCGCGAGTACGTCGAAAAGCACGAGGGGCGTTTTCACCCGACGGCTCTCGGCACGACGGTCAACGACCTGCTCGTCGCCAGTTTCGGCGACCTCTTCAACGAGTCGTACACGGCACGGATGGAGGAGGAACTCGACGAGATCGGGGAAGGGAAGTTGAAGTGGACGACGGCCCTCAAGGACTTCTACGGGAAGTTTGCGAAGGACTTGAAGATCGCCGAAGTCGAGATGAAGAAGAAGAAGGTCGAGGCCATCCCGACCGACGAGAAGTGTGAGAATTGCGGCGCGGGGATGGTCATCAAGTTCGGCCGCTTCGGCCAGTTTCTCGCCTGCTCGAATTATCCCGAATGCCGCACGACGCGCGAGATCGCGAAACCCTCGGCGGCGGGCGACGGGGGCGACGCCGCGACGGCGAAAGCGAGCGCGGGCGAAGGGGGCGAAGGCGCGGCGGAAGGCGAAGAGGCTGAAGTTTGCGAGTTGTGCGCGAAGCCGATGGCTTTGAAGCGCGGCCGCTTCGGCCAGTTTCTCGGCTGCACGGGTTATCCCGAATGCCGCAACATACGCAAGATCGACCGCAAGGGCGTCGTGGCCGCCGCGCCCGTGCCGCTCGACGAGACGTGCCCGGTGGACGGCGCGCACCTCGTCCGCAGGCAGGGACGCTTCGGCGAGTTTGTGTCCTGCTCGAACTACCCGGCGTGCAAGTTCATCAAACGCGAGACGACCGGGATCGCCTGCCCGCGCCCGGGGTGCAAAGGCGAGATCGTGGTGAAGAAGTCGAAGCGCGGCAAAGCCTTCTACGGCTGCTCGGAGTATCCGAAGTGCGATGCGGTTTACTGGGACAAGCCCATCAGCGAGCCGTGCCCGCAGTGCCACGCGCCGTTCCTCTTGGAGAAGACGACGAAGAAGGGCACGACGCGCTCATGCGCCAACGAGGAGTGCGGCTACAAGACCGAGCCGCTCACGGCCGCAGTCCCGCCGGCGACCGAACCGGCGGGCAGCGGTTCGCGGGTCGCGCGGTGAGAGTCCGAGAGCGAGTTTTCGATCTCGCATCAGGAGGACGGGTCGAAAGGCTCGTCCTCCTTCAATTTTGCGGCCGGCGCGGGACGCACTGAAACTTTCGCGCCCGCGTGCGAGTATATCAACCTTCCCTTGAAGGGTATCCTGCCCGCCGGTTCGCGGGTTTGAATTTTAAGTCAACAACATTAGGAGTCCATTTTATGTTTCGGCGCAATATCGTAGTCGCCTTGCTGCTGGCCTGTTCGGTCTTGGCGAACAGCTTCCCCGTGGCGGCGCAGCAGACAGTCACCACCACCGCCGCGCAACCATCGCGCGCCACGGCGCAGACGCCCGACCCGAACGACCCCATCGCGCGCATCAGGGACGAGGGCATGAACCGCTCGCAGGTGATGCAAACTCTCGGCTACCTCTCGGACGTGATCGGGCCGCGTTTGACCAACTCGCCCGGCATGAAGCGCGCCAACGAGTGGACGCGCGACCAGATGGCGAAGTGGGGCATGCAGAACGCGCACCTCGAAGCGTGGGGGCCGTTCGGTCGCGGGTGGACTTTGAAGCGTTTCTCGGCGGAGGTCGTCGAGCCGCTCGGCTTCCCGCTCGTCGCCTACCCGAAGGCTTGGTCGCCGGGCACGAACGGCGCGCTCAACGCAGAGGTCGTCTACGTGGACGCGACCGACGCGGCGGGCTTGGAGAAGTATCGCGGCAAACTCAAGGGCGCAATCGTGCTGTTAGACCCCGTCCGCAAAATCGAAGCCCGCTTCGACCCGCTCGCCCGGCGCAAGACCGAGAAGGAATTGCTCGCGCTCGCCAACGCGCCCGACCCGGCCTTGGTCGCCGCCACCCCGCGCCAGCAGTCGCGGGCGTCGCCTGAATTTATCGCGCAGCTTATCCTGAATCTGCGGAAGGCGAAATTCGTCGCCGACGAAGGTGCGGCCATGATTCTTGAGGCGGCGCGGGGCGAGCGCGGCACGGTCTTCGTATCGCAGGCCACCGTGCCCCCGCGCTCGATTCCCGAAACGCTCGACCCGGCCGCCTTGCAAACCTTCTTCCGTCGCGGCGTCGCGCCTTACGACCGGAGCGCGCCCGCGTTCCTGCCGCAGGTCGTCGTCTCCGGCGAACAATACAACCGCATGATGCGCATGATTCAAGCGGGCGAGCGCGTCCGCATGAACGTCAACCTCGAAGTGCAATATCAGGATCAGGACTTGATGGGTTACAACACCATCGCAGAGATTCCGGGCAGCGACTTGAAAGACGAAGTGGTGATGCTCGGCGGTCACATGGATTCGTGGCACTCCTCGACGGGCGCGACCGACAACGCCGTCGGTTGCGCCATCGCGATGGAGGCCGCGCGCATCCTGATGGCCTTGAACCTACGCCCGCGCCGCACGATCCGCGTCGCGCTGTGGAGCGGCGAAGAACAGGGCTTGCTCGGCTCGCGCGCCTACGTCAAAGAACACTTCGGCGAGATCGTCCAACCGACGCCGCCACTGGCTCCGGCCGGCGCGCGCGAAGGCCCTCCGGCGGCTGCGCCGACGCCCGCGCAGCGCGGCAGGCTCGTCACCAAACCGGGCTACGACAAGTTCGTCGCCTACTTCAACCTCGATAACGGGACGGGCAAAATTCGCGGCGTCTACCTGCAAGGCAACGAGGCCGTCCGCCCGCTCTTCCGCTCGTGGCTCATGCCCTTCAACGACATGGGCGCGCAGACGCTTTCCATCTCCAACACGGGCGGCACGGATCATATCGCCTTCGACGCCATCGGCCTGCCCGGTTTCCAGTTCATACAGGACGAAGTGGAGTACGACACGGTCACGCACCACTCGAATCAAGATAGCTTCGACCGCATTCAGGCCGACGACGTGAAACAGGCCGCCACCGTTCTGGCCGCCTTCGTTTACCAGACGGCCATGCGCGACGAGAAACTCCCGCGCAAACCCGCCCCGCCCAGATAACGAAGCACCGGGAAAAGGATAAGGGGTAAAGGGTAAAGGGGAAGACGGGAAGCATTCAGCCTCTCTGTCTTCCCCTTCCCCTTTACCCCTTACCCTTTGACCCTGATCCTTTCCCCCTTACCCTTTTCCCGTTTCTACTTCTTCGCCGTCACGTACTCCATCAAATAGCGGCGCAACTTGTCGCGGTTGGTTTTGCGGTATTCGACGTAGTCCTGCGCGATGCCCTGATCGGCGCGGGCTAAGAGGATGTAGGCTTCGAGCAGCCCTTCGTCGTGCAGTTTGACGAGGCGCGCGAGCGACGGGTCGAGCGTCTTGATCTTCTTGTCCTTCGTCTGCGTCTTGACCGACTCGACCACGCCGCGAAGCGCGTCCGCCTCCTCGCGCAGCGTGTGGCGGTACTGCTTCTCCGCCGGAAATTCTTTGGCGAACTTCTCCATCGCCCAGCCCGCGCGCACGATGCCGTACATCATCCACGCCGCCGAACCGTCGTCTTTGCCGACCGAGTCCGGCGAGATGTTGATGGTCATCTTATTGTCTTTGAGCGGCGACACGTCCGTCGGCACTTTGATGTCGGGGTGGGCGAGTTCGACCTTCGCGGCCTCGGCCCAGCGTATCAGGCCGGCGCGCGCCAGACGGTTGAACGGCTCGGCCACAAACGCCTCGACGTAGCGCACGCGCGCCTCTTCGAGCTTGCCCGCTTCCATCAGAGGGCTGGCCGAATAGCGATAGGCCGTCTCGCGGTCGGGGTCGATGGCGATGGCGCGTTCGTACCACTCGGCGGCCTTGAAGGGCTGGCCTTTTTTGAAATACATGTCGCCTGCGAAGAGCGCGGCCGCGTAGAGTTTCGGGTCGTGCGTGAGGGCGCGCTGGTAGGCGGCGAGCGCGGCGTCGAGGTCGCCCTTGACGAAGGCCGCCTCGCCCTCGTGCATGGCGGCGTCGGCCTGCGCGTTGGCGGAATACTTGGTCTCCTCGCCGCCGTCCGCCGGGATGCTTTCGAGGATGGATTCGAGGAGCGGGTTCTTGTAACCCGACTCGCGCGCCTTGAGCATCGCCGCGCGTGCGCGGATGCGCGATTGCTTGCGCGCGCCCGCCTCCTTGAGCGTGTTCGAGTGCGCAAGCAGGGCAAAGCCGAAGTAGAACATCACCTGACCGTCTTCCGGGTTGCTGTTCGAGAGTCGTTCCAGAATCGGCAGGGCTTCCGTCGCCTTTGCGCTTTCCAAGAGTTGGATGGCGCGCCGTTTCTCGGCCTCGTAGTTGGCCGCGCCCTGCGCCAGAAGAGCAACCGGCGCAACGCCCGCCAGCAGCGCAAGGACGAAAAAGATGGTGAGCGGGGCGGCGAAAGTCGCGCGACGCGCGCGCGGTTGAGTTGCAAACATGCACTGCTCCTTGTGCGAGATGAAGAGTTGTTCCGAAAATTCCGGCCGGGGATAGCGAGTCTAAGGATGGGCGGCGCGGGTGTCAATGAAAAGGGGAAAGGGTCAGGGGGAAGGGGTAAAGGGTAAAGGAAAAAGGCGAAGGGAAAGATGCCACGCGCTGCCGCTCCTTCCACCGGCGCAATTGCCCATCATTTAATCTTTCATTTGCTTTCGCCCTTCCCCCTGACCCTTTCCCCTTTTCCCTCACGTATTGATGCCCGATGCCGCGCCGTCGGCGAGGCGCGCCCAGCCTTCGGGCGTGTGGACGAAGTTTTCGATGGAGGCCGTCGAGAAGGCGGCGCGGTCGGGCTGCCACGCGAGACGTTTGATCTCGATGTAAGGGTGCTCGACGCGGACGACGTTGAACGAGTTGACTTCGCCGCGCACGCGCGTCGAGGTGGCCGTGCCCGCCTGTACGACGAGCGCGGAGTAGCCGCTGATCTTGTAACGCTTGGCGGTGTGCCCCGTGTGGCTGACGTGCAGGTGGCCGGAGAGCAACACGTCCGCGCCGCAATTAGCCAGAGCCTGCATCGCCATCTGTGCGCGCCCCACGAGGTCGGCCTCGCGTTCGTGGCCTTCGGGAATGTCGAAGGGGTGGTGCGTCACGATGAACTTCGTCACCTCGTCGGCGTAGGGGCAGAGCCGTTCGCGGATGCGCGCCACCTGCCCCTCGTTGACGCGCCCGTCCTTGATGGTCAGCGAGCGCGCCGTGTTGATGCCGAGCACGGCGATCTCGGCGTCCGCGTAAAACGGTTCGAGGTCGTCCGTGATGTAGCGGCGGTACTTGTCGAGCGGTTCGAGGAAACGCTGGAAGATGTTGTAGAGCGGCACGTCGTGATTGCCGGGCACGATGATCTGCGGGTGCGGCAACTCGTCCAAAAACTCGCGCGCCTCCTGAAACTGTTCCGCGCGCGCGCGCTGCGTCAGGTCGCCCGACACCACCACCACGTCCGGCGCGATCTCCGCCACGGTCGCGGAGAGCGGCTCGATGATCGCCTGATCAATTCGCCCGAAATGCAGATCGGAGAGATGTACGATGGTTCTCATAGTTAAATCGTGAATCGTGAATCGTGAATAGAGAAAACATATCTTCGTCTATTCACGATTTACGATTCACGGTTTACTTTCTTCGGAGCTATGACCCGCAGCGCGCCGGGTCGGACTGCGTAATGAAGCGGCGAGCGCATGACGGTGACTTCGCCGTCCGTGGCGACGCGCAGGCGCGTGCGGCGCGTCTCGATCCAGACCTCTTTGGTGCAGAGCGCGTCGAAGTCTTTCGACTCGCGCAGCCGCCCGAAGATCGCGCTGACGGCGAGGCGCACGAGCCCCCAGCGTCCGATGTCGCGCGTCAGGTGCAGACTCAGATGTCCCGCGTCGAGGCAGGAGCGCGCGCCGAGGTTGAACGTGTCCATCTGGTATTCGTTGTTGCCGATGAAGACGAAAGGCGTGCGGCGTCGGAATTCCTGCCCGTCCGCGCTGAGGCGCACGCGAAAGAGCGGGTAGCGGCGGAAGACTTCGACGGTCGCCCACAGGACCGCGAACCATTTGCCGCGCCCGAGACGCTCCTGCTGCTTCTCGCGGTGGCGGACGATTGACGGGTACAGGCCGAGACTCGAATTGTTGATGAAGATGCGCCCGTTGACTTCGCCCACGTCAACTCTGACGGTCTCGCCTTCGACGATGTTGCGCGCCGCCCCTTCGAGGTCGAGCGGGATGCTTAAATCTTTCGCGAAGTGGTTGAGCGTGCCGAGCGGGAGCACGCCGAGCGTCTTGTCCGTGCCGACGAGTTCGGAGGCGACCGCGTTGACCGTGCCGTCGCCGCCGCCCGCGACCACGATTTGCACGCCGTCGTCCGAGGCGGCCTGACGCGCGAGTTCCACGATCTCCGCGCCGCTGCGTGCGAGCGAGACGTGCGCGTCCCAGTGGCCTTCGGTCTTGAAAATCTCCGTGAGCGTCTCGCGCGCCGCTTCCTGATCGCCGCTTCCGGCCGACGCGTTCAAGATGATCTCGACGCGCACGGGCGCGGCGGGCGACGACGACGCCGCCGCCGCGCCGAGGGTCGCCCTCTCTTCGAGCGCGCCCGGGCTGACGGTCAATTGCGCTGCCGGTTCAAGAGTCATTGATCTCCCGCCGTCGCCTCGGGGTGAAATTTGAAATCCCGAAAGAGGCAACCCCGCTTTTCGTGATCGCGGATGAAAGGACGGGCGAGCCACTCGCGCCGCTCGCCCGTCCTCGCTTAAATCCTTCTCGCCCGATGCGACTTGCAAAGCTTCACACCGGACTCCGACGATCAATTGAGAGTGACGCGCCGGACGCGCCCTCAACGACGCCGTTCTTCTTAAGACGCCGCGCCGCTGCTTTGCGTCTCCCGGCTGGTGGCCGCGCCGGAGGATGCCGCTTGCTGTTCGAGCTTGCTCCGCTGCGCGACTTCGCGCTGCGTCGAAAGGTCTATGCCGATCAGGTCTTTGAGCTTGCCGAGCAGTGCGGGCAGCACGACGGCCTGCGCCGTCTTGGAAAGTTCCTCGACGAAACGATTGCCGAGCGTGGCCGCTTCGGCCTGCAAGCGGTCGTAGGCGGGCGTCTCTTTGAAACGGTCGAGGATGCCGGGCTTCGCCGGTTCGTTCGACGCGGGCGCGGTGGCCTCGTAGCCGCTGCTGTAGGAAGGCCGCGGCTCTGCGGAGGCGGCGAAAGATTGCTCTTCACGGTTGCGACTGCCACTGCCACTGCTGCTGCTGCTGCTGGCCGCCGCCACAGGCGACTGCGGTTGCGCGTAAGCCGTCGAGCCGTAAGCGCCGCCGAGGATGGCCTGCGGGGCGAAGCCGCGTTCGGTCGGCGTGCGGACATGGCTTTCGTCCAGATCGTAATCGTCGCCTTCCGACTCGTAAAAACGCTCGGGCATCTCGGAGTCGCCGCCGAACGCGCCGCCGATGCCGTAGCCGAGTAGGAGGCCGACGCCGAGCGCGGCCACCGTGAACTCGACGGGGCGGCGGCGATACTGCTCGCGCCAGTCGAGCGATTGCGAAATTGATTCCCTGACGTTCTGGTATTGAGTTGTCACCGTGTCCTTGATCTCCGTAACGGTTTGCGTGATTGATTCGCGCGCCTCGTCCATGCGACGCTGAAGTTCTGCCTTGGTCAGTTCGTCGTCGGCGGTATCGGTTTCAGGCGCGCGCGCGGTGCCTAAAGTTCTTTCTTCAGCCATTGTTTATCCTTTCTGAATTCCTCAAGGGTTCTCTCCGGCGCGGGGTTGATCGCGGCCAGACGATTCTTCATAACGACGACGAGGATACCGCCGATGACGAGGTACAACACGCCCGTCACGAGAAAGCCGAGCGCGTAACTGATCGGCGGGGTGAAAGAGTAGAAGAAGAGCCGCGCCATGAAGAACGCAATTGCCACGTTTAAGAGCGCGAACCCGATAGCGGCGATCATGCCGCCCACCGTGATCAACGCGATGTTGCTGCCGTAGGCGGCCGCCTCTTCCTTTAATTCGACCTTGACCAAACCGAGCTTGGCGTCAACCAGCGTCATCACCTGGTCGCCGAGCCGTCCGATCATGGCGGGCAAGCCCTCGATGTCTACCTGCTGCGCGTTCTGCGCCGTCGCGGGCGCGGCAGCCGTCGCACGCCTCTCCAGTTCAGCCATCTTTCACCTCTCCTCGTCGCTGTTAAAGTTGCAAAGTGAAGGTTTCAAGTTTCAGGTTTGTGGCTGAAATGTGCTTTTAATCTGTAACCTGAAACTTGAAACCGGATTAACGACGGTTCGAACTCTTGAGGAGCAGACCGATCAGGAAGCCCGCTGCCGCCGAGATCAAGAGAGCCTGTCCCGGCTTCTCGCGCGCGTAGTTCTTGGCGTCTTCCGCCACCTGCCGGTAGTCCACGTTCTGCAAGTCTTTGAGCTTGTCGCCCGCCACGGAGATTTTGTCGCTCACGTAGTCTTTGGCGGTCGAAGCCGCGTCGGTGATCTTCTGGCCGTACTCCTGCGCCGTGCCCGCCAAGCCCTCGCGCGCCGTGGCCGCGCCCGTGCCCGTGCCGCCGCCCGTCGTGGAGAGTGCGCCGCCCGCGCCGCCCGTGCCGCTCGTGCCGCTGCCGATGGCGCCGCCGCCGGCGGCGGTCGTTCCGGTGTCGCGCGTCGTGCCCGCATCGGTTCTGCCCGAGCCCGCCGAGATGCCGCTGCCGCCCGTCGTGCCCGTGTTGCCGCCTGTGTTTTGCGGATCGTTGTTTCCGAAGTTCTGTGACATGTTCGTTATCTCCTTAGCTTTCGATTGATAGTCGCTCTTTAAATTACTGCGTGCGCGCGCACCGTTGACGCCCGCATATCTCTCTGCTTTTCCAGTGTCGAGCGAGCAAACAACGTGCCGACGAGTTTAAAACCGGCGGCGACGCCGAAAGACGCCCTGACACACAAGTCCGCGAGGTTCTCGCGCGAGGGTTGATATTCACTTCGTTGTGAAAAGGTACGTGGCATTATAGCGCGAAGGTCTAGAACAATACAGGCGCGCGGGAAAATTTCGCGCCCCGAAAATTTCCTGAAACTCGCTTGACAGGGCATGCGTACTTTGGTAAGTAAGTACTTACTTTTAATCGAGACCGGGGACGCGAAAGGCAACAAACGAATGAGTCGAACGTTAGAGGCGAAGGGTGCGGGCAGCGGCGGCGGTGCGGCCGATCCGGCCCGAACGCCGGACGGGGCGGGGGGGGCGACGACGGGCGTCCACGGCAGCGGGCGCATGGCCGGGGAGGATCGGCGCAAGCAGATTTTGCTCGTCGCGATGCGGCTCTTTTCGCAACGCGGTTTTAGCGGCACGACGACCAAAGAGATCGCGCAGGCGGCGGGCGTCTCCGAGGCGATGGTTTTTCGCCACTTCGCCAACAAGGAAGAACTCTACAGCGCGATCCTCGACCACAAGGCGTGCGCCAACAACATTGAGTGTCCTTCCGACATCGTGCCCGACGCGCTCGCGCGCAGGGACGACCGCGCCGTCTTCACAGGTCTCGCGCTCGCCATGATGCGCCACCACGAGCACGACACGGAATTTCTGCGCCTGCTGACCCACTCCGCGCTCGAAGGCCACGAACTCGCGCACATGTTCTGGGATCGCAACGTGCGCGGCATGTACGACTTCCTCGGCGCCTACATCCGTGACCGCCAGCGCGAAGGCGCGATGCGCGATGTCGATCCGGCCATCGTGGTGCGCGGCTTCCTCGGCATGGTCATCCACCACTCGCTCAACAACCTGCTCTGGGACACGCGCCGCCTCTTGCTCAACATTCCCAACGAGCGCGCCGCCGCCGAGTTTACCGAGATACTACTGAGAGGCATCGCCGCCGAACCCGGCGCGACGCCCGCGCCGCGCGTCGCTGCGAACGGCGAGAAAGCGGCAAAGGCGGGCGCGACGCGCGGCAAAAAGAAGAAATAAGTCGCGCGGCGAAAGACTTTGTCGGAAACAGCTTTTGCAGAAATTTAAGAGTCGCAGCAACGGATAACGTTAAGAGCCGGTTTATCCCGAACGAAGAAGCAGTTGACATGAACTCTCGAAACACACTCCCCGCTTTCATATTGCTCGTCGCGACTTTGAGCCTGCTGGCGAGTGCGTGCGGCAGATCGGCCGAGTCGAAAAACAAGCAGGCCGCCGCCGCAGCAAACGCCACGCCCGAAGTCGTGCAGGTCTCGACCGCCGCCGCCATCACGCGCGAACTCCCGCGCTATACGGAAGCGACGGGCAGCCTCGCCGCCGACGCGCAGACGGACGTTGCGCCGAACGTTTCGGGTCGCGTCGTGGCCGTCGGCGTCGATCTCGGCAGCTATGTGCAACGCGGCGCGGTTCTCGTCCGTCTCGACGACGCGGACGCGCGCCTGCGTCTCACGCAGTTGCAGGCGCAGGCCGCGCAGGCGCAGTCGGCCGTCAGGCAGGCGGAAGCGCGGATCGGCCTCAGGCCGAATCAGGCGTTCGACGTGACGCGCGTGGCCGAAGTCGGCGCGGCGCGCGTCGCGCTCGAACTGGCGGAGAAGCAGTTGCGCCGCTTCGAGCGTCTCATCGAATCGGGCGACGTGTCGCGCGCCTCTTACGACCAGCAGCGGGCGCAGCGCGATCAGTTGCAGCAACAGTACGAGGGCGCGCTCTCGGCGGCGCGGCAGAACTACGCCGGGATCGCGACGGCGCGCGCCGCCGCCAACGCGGCCGAGGCGCAGGTGGCGCAGGCGCGCAAGGCCATCTCCGATGTCGTCGTCTACGCGCCCATCAGCGGCTACGTCGCGGATCGCCCGGCGGACTTGGGCGAGTACGTCACGCCCGCCTCGAAGGTGGCGACCATCGTGCGCACTAACCCGCTGCGCCTGCGCATCGACATCCCCGAACAATTGATCAGGTCGATCTCGCCGGGGCAGGGCGTCTCGGTCGTGACGAGCGCGTATGCGGATCGGGCGTTCGCCGGTCGCATCGCGCGCATCTCGCCGAACGTGACGGCCGCCTCGCGCACGCTGACCGTCGAGGCGCAAGTGGAGAACGGCGAAGGTCTGTTGAAGCCGGGGCAGTTTGCGACCGTGCGCATCTCGCAACCGTCGGGCGCGCCCGCCGTGCTCATCCCGGCGCGCGCCGTGCGCACCGAACAGGACGTGAGCCGCGTCTTCGTCGTCAAAGACGGGCGCGTCGAGGAGCGTGTCGTGCAAATCGGACAGAGCGAGGGCGAACTCGTCGAAGTCAAAAACGGAATCGGCACGGACGAACTCGTCGCCACCTCCAACGTCGAACAGTTGAAGGACGGCGCGGCCGTCAGGCAATAAGAGTTTCAAGTTGAAGGTTTCAGGGTTCAAGTTAAAGAACCGGGAAACCTCAGACCTGAAACTTGAAACCTGAAACTTGAAACTTAAAAGCGATGCAAAAGTTAGCTGAAATATGCGTCCGCCGTCCCGTCTTCGCGACGATGTTGATTTTGTCGCTGACGGTGGTGGGCATCTTCTCGTTCTTCTCGCTCGGCGTCGATCTGTTTCCGAAGATCGACTTCCCGACGATCACGATCTCGGTCGTCAACCCCGGCGCGTCGCCCCGCGAGATCGAGACCGAAGTGACGGACAAGATCGAGGCGGCCGTCAACACCATCAGCGGCATAGACGAACTGCGCTCGACTTCCGTCGAAGGGGTCTCGCAGGTCTTCGTCCAATTCCTGCTCGACAAGAACGCCGACATCGCGGCGCAGGAGGTGCGCGACAAGATCAACCTCGTCGTGCCCGACCTGCCGGAGACGGCGGAAGAGCCGGTCATCCAAAAGCTCGACACGGACGCCGCGCCCGTCCTGCGCATCGCCGTCAGCGCGCCCCGCAGTCTGCGCGAGGTGACGGAGATCGCCGACAAGGGGATCAAGGAGCGCATCGAGAGCATCAACGGCGTCGGCAACGTGACCATCGTCGGCGGCAGCCGCCGCGAGATTCAACTCAAACTCGACCCGGACAAGATGCGCGCCTTTGGCGTGACCGTGCCCGAAGTGGCCGCGGCCGTGCGCCTGCAAAATCTGGAAGTGCCCGGCGGGCGCGTGGACGAAGGCTCGCGCGAACTCACCGTGCGCACTCTGGGGCGCATCACGAACCCGTCCGACTTCAACCACATCGCCGTCTCGACGCGCGGCAATTACCCCGTCAAACTCAGCGACATCGGTTACGCCGAAGACGGCTCGGAGGAACTGCGCACCAGCGCGCGCCTGAACGGCGAACCGGCCGTGACGCTCATCGTCGCCAAGCAGTCGGGCACGAACACGGTCGCCGTCGCCGACGAGATCAAAGCGCGTCTGGAAGAGATCAAGCCGACGCTGCCCGCGAACGTCCGCACTCAAGTCATCGGCGACTCGTCCATCTTCATCAAGGCGGCGGTCGAGTCGATCCAGACGCACCTCGTCGAGGGCAGCATCCTCGCGGCCATCGTCGTCTTCGTCTTCCTCTGGAACTTCCGCTCGACGATCATCGCCGGGCTCGCCATCCCGACCTCGATCATCGCCACCTTCGGGCTGATGGCCGCGCTCGGCTACACCCTGAACATGATCACGATGCTCGCGCTGACGCTGATGGTCGGCATCGTGATCGACGACGCCATCGTCGTCTTAGAGAACATCTATCGCTTCATCGAAGAGAAGGGGATGCCGCCGTTCCAAGCGGCGATTGAGGGCACGCGCGAGATCGGTCTGGCCGTCATGGCGACGACGCTCAGCTTGCTCGCGGTGTTTCTCCCCGTCGGCTTCATGGGCGGCATCGTCGGCCGCTTCATGTCCTCGTTCGGGTTGACGGCCTCGTTCGCCGTCGCCGTCTCGCTGATCGTTTCGTTCACGCTGACGCCGATGCTCGCCGCGCGTTTCATCAAACGCAAGAAGCCGCAAAGCGTCTCGCCCGGCGTGGGGAGCGCGCCTTCCGAGGGCGACGCGTCCGCGCTTCTGGCCGACGAATCGCGCGTGGTGGCGGGCGCGCCCGACAAACGAATGGAGACGGGCGAGGACGCCGAAGCGACCGTGGGGGCGGGGCTCGTCCATGCCCGCGCGGCGGCGGCCGAAGAGAACGGGCAGGAAGGACAAGCCACGCCCCTACCTAACGAGGCGAACAAGGCGCACAACTCGAAGGAAGGGCGTTTCTACCGCCCGGTGGATCGCGCCTACACGTCGATGCTCAAGTGGTCGATGGGTCACCGCTGGGCGATTGTCGCGACGCTCGCCTCCACTTCGACGCTGGTCGAACGCATCGCGCGGGACGTGCGCACCCTGCCGGGCGTCACCGACACGCTCGTCACCATCGGCGGCGACCGCCAGCAACTCGTCAACAGCGCGAACGTCTACGTCCGCCTCGCGCCGCTCGACGAACGCGATTTGTCGCAGACCGAGTTGATGGTGAAAGCGCGCGAGTTGTTGCAGAAATACCCGCCGGAGTTGCGCACGAACATCGGGCAGGTGCAGGCCATCTCCGGCGGCGGCCAGCGCAACGCCGACATTCAATACATGATCGCGGGCCCCGACCTGCAAACGCTCACGAAGTATTCCGACGAACTGCTCAAACGGATGCACACGCTCCCCGACGTGGTTGACCTCGACTCGTCGCTCATCGCGGGCAAGCCGGAACTGCGCGTCGAAATCGACCGCGCGCGGGCGGCCGACCTCGGCGTGCGCGTCGGCGACATCGCGCAGTCGCTGAACACGATGGTCGCGGGGCAGAAAGTTTCCACGTTCAATCAGGGCACGGATCAGTACGACGTGCGCCTGCGCGCCATCGGCTCCGCGCGCGCGAATAAAGAGGAGTTGTCGCGCCTGTTCGCGCCCTCCGCGAAACTCGGCCTCGTCAGTCTCGACAACCTCGTGCGCGTCGAAGAGGGCAGCGGCCCCTCGGCGATTGATCGCCTGAACCGGCAGCGGCAGGTGACTCTGACGGCCAACGTCGCGCCGGGCGGCTCGCAGTCGGCGGTGCTGGCCGACTTGGACAACGCGGTGCGGGGGATGAATCTGGAAGCGGGCTACCAGACCGGCCTCGTCGGCCGCTCGAAAGAGTTGGGGCGCGCGGGCGGCTACTTCCTGCTCGCCATCACGCTCTCGTTCATCTTCATGTACATGGTGCTCGCGGCGCAGTTCGAGTCGTTCATCCACCCGGTGACGATCCTGTTGACGCTGCCGCTCGCCATCCCGTTCGGCATCCTCTCGCTGCTCTTGACGGGGCAGACGGTCAACATCTTTTCCGGCCTCGGCCTGCTCCTGCTCTTCGGCGTCGTGAAGAAGAACGCCATCTTGCAGATCGATCACACGAACGAACTGCGCGCGAAAGGTCTGGACAGGTTCGACGCCATCATTCAGGCGAACCGCGACCGCCTGCGCCCGATTTTGATGACGACCATCGCGCTCGTCGCGGGCATGATGCCGCTCGTCATCTCCAGCGGGCCGGGTTCGGGCACGAACCGTTCCATCGGCGTGCTCGTCGTCGGCGGGCAAAGCTTGTGCCTGCTGCTGACGCTGCTGGCCGTGCCGGTCTTCTATTCGCTCTTCGACGATCTCGCACGCAGCCGCGTGTTCGGTCGCATGGGCGCGCGCCTCGGCGGCGCGTTCGCGTGGGCGCGTCGGCGCACGGCCACGGCGGCCGGGACGATCACTAATAAGTTTTGAGCACAACGGGAATTTTAACTTCACGGTTCGCACTCATGAATCATCATCTGACAAAAAAGGTTTTCGCGCTCGCGCTATTGCTCGCCTGCGGACTGACGGCTGCAACGTCGGGACAGGAGCGTGCGGGCGCGCGGCAAAATTCGATTGACCCCGTGGCCGCGCAGCCCGCGTCGGCGCAAGAAGTGCAGTCCTCGGACGTGCCCCTGATGGGCGCGCTCGCGGGCGCATTTACGTCGCGGCAACCGCAGCAGGGCGTGGCCGCGCGGCTCCGGCGGTCGCCGGACGCGCCGGAGCCGCAGGCGACGCCCGCTCCTGCTCAGACGCCTATGCCGACGCCGCTCCCGGTCGTCGCGCCGACGCCGCTGCCGAACCTCGCGCCGACGCCGCAGCCGCCTCCCGAACCGACGCCGCAGACGAACGCCGCATCGTCGCCGCAACCGGCTCCCGAATTGATCCGGACGCCGCAGTTGCCGGGCGCGACCCCTGCGGCGGGTGAAACGCAAACCGTGTCGCCCTCGCCGCAGATCGTCACGCCGTCGAACGCCCCGGCCGAGTCGTCTCTCGCCGTGCCGTCGGTCGCGCCCGACTTCCGCGCGACGCTCGGCGCGACGCTCCCCGCGCTCGAACGCGTGGGCGTCAACATGGCGGAGCAGCGGCCGCTCACACTCCGCGAGGCCATCGAACTGGCCTTGCAAAACGGCAAGGACATCGAAGTGGCGCGGACGAACGTGCGCGCCGCCGAGTTCGACCTGACCGCCGCGCGCGGCGCATACGACCCGCGCTTCAACACCTCGACTTTTTACGAACGCAGCAAAACGCCCGTCGCCAGTTTCCTGAGCGGCGGCGAGGGCGGCGCGGTCACACAGTCCGGTTTCGGCGGCACGATGCGCTTCGAGGGTCTCAGCCCGCAGGGCGGCGGCAACTATCGCTTCGACTTTTCGAGCAGCCGCCAGACGACCAACAGCCTCTTCAACGCGCTCAACCCGCAATACCCGACGGCCTTCTCTTTAACCTACGCGCAGCCGCTCCTGCGCGGCTTGCGGTTCGACGCCACGCGCCGCCAGATCGAGATCGCGAAGAAGAATTTGAGCCTCACCGACGCGCAGTTTCGCCAGCGCGCCATCGAGACCATTACGGGGGTGCAACGCGCCTACTGGGATTTGGTCTTCTCCTTGCGCAACCTGCAAATCCAGCGCGACTCGGCGCGCGACGCGCGCACGCAACTCGAACACAACCGGCGTCTCGTGGCCGAAGGACAACTCGCGCCGATTGACATCGTGGCGGCCGAAGCGCAGGTGGCGAACTTCGAGCAGAACGTCTATGTCGCGCTCGACGAGGTGGGACGCGCGGAGAACGCTCTGAAGAATTTGATCGCGGAGAACCGGCAGTCGGAAGTGTGGCGGGTTGCGCTCGTGCCGACGGACACGGTTGACGCGCAGCCGCCCGTGGTCGCGCTCGAAGACGCGATGCAGGCCGCGCTCACCGCCCGCCCCGAACTGCAACAGTCGGACGTTCAGCGCGAGATCAACTTGCTCGACCAGCGGCTCGCGCGCGAGGCGACGAAGCCGCAGGTTGATCTCGTCGGCACGTACGGCGCGGTCGGCCTCGCGGGCGCGTTCGATCCCACAACGAGCGTCAACCCGTTCAGCGCGTCAACCGATCTGGCGCGCACGCGCATCAACGAACTGACGGAGATCATCAACCGCCTACCGGGTCAGGACGATCTGCCGCTGCTCGCCGCGCCGCCGCAGCAGACCATACCCGGCACGCTCGTCGGCGGCTACGGCCAGTCGCTCGCCAATCTCGGCGCGAACCGCTTCAACAACTTCCGCGTCGGCGTGCAACTCAATCTGCCTCTGCGCAACCGCACGGCCGAAGCGCAACTCGGCCGCACGCTCGTCGAGCGCGACCGCATTCGCGTGCAGCGCGAACAACTCGAACAGTTGATTCAGGTGGACGTGCGCAACGCCTTGCAGGTGACGCGCACGGCCGAGGCGCGGCTGCGCGCGGCGGCCGTCCAGCGCAGCGCGACCGAGCAGCAGTACGCCAGCGAGCAGCGCAAGTTCGAGTCCGGGCAATCGACTTTCTTCCTCGTCCTCGAACGCCAGAACGCGCTCACCGCCGCGCGCGGGCTCGAACTGCGCGCGCAGACCGAACTCAACAAGGCCGTCGCCGAACTGCAACGCGCGACCGGCAACTCGCTCGAAGCCAATCAGGTGCAGGTTCGCGTGCGCTGACCTTTCCCCCGTCAACGCATGCGCCGAAGAGGGCAGTGGCAAGGACAGCGCTGCCCTCTTTGCTTTTCTAGCCGTCAGCCATCAGCTTTCAGCAAATTCAATCTGTCTGGCTGATAGCTGACGGCTCCTTCACAACTTCACTTTCACCCACAGCGGCCAGTGATCGGAGAATTTGATGTGGCGGGCGATGCCGTGCCCGGTCGCGTCGAGGCCGCGCAGCCAGAGCCAGTCGAGTTTGAGTTTGACGAAGAGGGTCTTCCACGTCGGTTTGTCGTCGGGGAAGGGCGTGGAGAAGTTCGCGTCGGCGAAGAGGCGGCGGGCGGCGCGCACGTCCTTGTCTTTGATGGTGTTGAAATCTCCGAGCACGACGGCGCGGGTCTCTTTCGCGTGCTTTGCGTCGAGCGAGTCGAGCACGGCGCGCCACTGCTCCGTCTTCCGCGCGAGGCGCAAGCGCGTCTCGGCGTGGACGGTGTAGACGCGCAAGTGACGTGTCTTGTCGAATTGCACGGTCACGCCGAGCGCGACGCGCTTGCGACCGCCGGGGCCCGTGTGCGGCAAGACGATCCGCTCCGCGTCCGCGAGCGGGTAGACGCTCAGGAGCGCGACGCCCGTTTCGTCTTCCGCCTCTTCGTCGCCTTCCGCGCGCGGCGGCGCAGCCCACGCGTAGTGCATGCCGAGTGCGTCGGCGATGAGTTTGGCGGTGTTGACGTTGCCGCTGCGGGCGCGGTGGCGGTCGGCTTCCTGCAAGCCGATGACGGACGCGCCGCCGATCACGGCGTCGCCGCGCAATGCTTCGATGAGTGCGCGCAAGTCTTCTCCGCCGCGCCAGCGCATGTTGTAACTGACGAGCTTGATCTCCGCAGGGGGCGGGACGGGCGACGCGGCTTCGCTCAACTTCTCCGCGCGCCCGACTTCCAGCAGGCGCGCATCGTCTCTCGTTGAAGCGGCCGCCGCCGCCGATGCCGCGAGGCCGTCCGCCCGCGTTACCCTCTGCGCGCAGGCGGCGGAGGGGAGGAAGAGAAGTGAGCAGTAAGCTGCGAGCAGTAAGCAGTAAAAAGCGCGATGCCCGGCTCGCGCCCTGATGCCTGAGTCATGCTTTGTCGGAATGCCCGTCAGGATTTCCATTCTCCCCTCCAGCCGTAAAATACTACTCACCACTTGCTGCTCACTGCTCACTGCTCACTGCTCACTGCTCACTGCTCCGCGAACGGCGCGTCTCCGGCGAGGAAGCGCGCGGCGCGTGGGTGCAGCGTGTAGCGGCAGTGGTCTGTCTCCAACACTTCGCCGTCGGTGTTGACCTTGATCGTGCGCGCGAAGCTGAGTTCGAGTTGGCGCGCGCGAAAATAGCTGACGCGCTCGTCCGCGAGGTGTTCGCCCGACGAGACGCTCGTCAGCAGGCCGACGAATTCGAGCGTGGGCATCGCTTCGACGAGGCACACGTCGAGCAGGCCGTCGTCGATCAGCGCGTGCGGCGCGATGAGACGCCCGCCGCCGACCATGCGCGAGTTGCAGACGGCGAACATCTGCACGTCGAGCGTGCGTTCGACGGCGCGCCCGTCGTCGCCCACGAGGCGCACGTCGGCGCGCACGGGTTCGTAATCGAAGAGCACCTGCGCGCCGCCGACGAGGTAGGCGAGTTTGCCTGCGACCGACTTGAGTTGCGGGTTGACCGCGTCCGAGACTTCGGCGATGAAGCCGCCCGCCGAGACGTTGACGAAGCGGCGGTTGTTCAAATCGCCCACGTCGGTCAAGACCGTGCGCCCGGCGAGGAGAATCTCGATTGCCGCCTCGATCTCTTCGGGCAGGCCGAGCGCGCTCGCGAAATCGTTGCCCGTGCCGAGCGGGACGAGGCCGAACGTGATCCGCTCGAACGCGCCCGCCACGCGCCCGACGCCGTTGACGACTTCGTTCAGAGTGCCGTCGCCGCCCGCCACGAACAACCTGTCATAGACCCCTGCGCGCGCCGCCGCCTCGGCCGCCTCGGCCGCGTCGTTCGCGCCGACGGTCATCACGATGTCCATCTCGCCAAACGCGGCGCGCAAGGCCGCGTTGATGGTCTGCAAGTGATCCGGCGCGCTGTCGGTGCCGGACACGGGGTTGATGATCAAACGTGATTTCATGTTGGCCTGTTCGCTATTCCTCTTCTTCATATGGGGGACTCTCTTCACGATGCCACGGCAAGCCGACCGCATCGCGCCAAGCCCGCCACCCGAGCGGCAGGTCAGATAATTCGGCGACGGTAGGATCGCGATTGTAGATGCAATCCAAGCCCACGACTCTGCCGTCTTCGGGGTCGTTGGTCGTGCCGCAGAGGAATTGCCACCCGCCGTCGTCTTCGTCATGGGTAACGAGCAGGATCGGATGGTCTTCGTCGAGCACCTTCGTCGTCGTGATCGTCGCCACATTGGGAGGGTCTGAGAAAGGCCAATGGTCGTTCATAATTTTCGCACCGTTTAAGCGTTGGTGATGTCTAGCCGTAATCCGTCGCGCGCCTCGATTGTGTCGCCGCCCCAGAGTTTCTTCGCTTCGGCGACGAGATTAACGGCGTCCCATTCGGGGTAGAGGTGCGAGAGCATACATCGGCGCGCGCCGGAGCGTTCGGCGAGTCGCATCGCTTCGGCAAGTTCGAGATGAAGCTCGACGGGCTTGTCGCGGAAGAAGGAGCACTCCATGAGAAAAAGCGAAACCTCTCCGGCGAAAGCGGCGAGCGCGTCGGTGTAGCCCGTGTCTGAAGTGAAGGCGAGCGAGGCGTCGTCGTCGCGGTCGGTCAATCTCACGGCGAGGCTCTCGCCGGTGTGCGGCGTCGAGAAAGTTTCGGCGCGCAGGTTGGGGAGGATGTCAAAACTCGAACGCGGCGCGACCTCGCGGATTTCGACGGGGAAGGGTTGCTTGAGCAGGTTGTAACCGCCCGCCGCGTCGAAGGCGTCGAAGAGTTTCCGCAAACCGCGCGGCCCGTAGACGGTGAGCGGTTTGCGCCGCCCCTGCGTGTCGGGGGCGTGCTTCGTGCCGAAGAGGAAGGGGAAGAGTCCGCCGAGGTGGTCGAGGTGGAAGTGGCTGATCCAGATGGCGTCGAGGTTCACCCAGTCCAGTTTCTCCTGCGCCATGCGGAGGACGGTCGCCGCGCCGATGTCGAGCAGCAGCGTGCCGCCGCCAGCGCTCTCCAACCAGTGCGCCGACGAGGCGCGCGCGGGGTGCGGGACGGACGTGCCCGATCCCAAAACGACGAGTTTCATTTCTGCGCTGTTGCCCTCCATTCCCGGTTGCAGGCTAACGCGCGCGCGCCGGAAGCGTCAAACTCGCCCCGCCGCGCCGCACCGTGTTAAATTAAACTTCAACCCCCAACCGAATACCGTTCAAGGCGGGCGAACCGGACGAAACGTTATGAGCACTGAGCACAAGCCACTCGACGCCCTCGCCGTCTTCTCGCACCCGGACGACGCCGAGTTGACGGTGGCGGGCACGCTTCTCAAGTTGAAATCTCTGGGCTACCGGACGGGCGTGCTCGACATGACGCGCGGCGAGATGGGCACGCGCGGCACGCCGGAAGGGCGCGCGGAAGAGGCGCGCGAGGCCGCGCGCCTCATGCGTCTCGACGTGCGGCTCAACCTCGGACAGCCCGACGGCCACGTCATGCTCACGGACGACGCGCGCCGCGCGCTCGTGCGGGTCTTCAGAAGTTTGCGCCCGCGCGTCGTCTTCACCTCGCACTGGGACGACCCGCACCCCGACCACGCCGCGACCGCGCGCCTCGTGCGCGAGGCGGCCAGACTTTCGAGCATGCGCCGCTACGACGAGGAGCACGGGCCAGAAGAGCACGCGCCCATGCCGTCGCTCGCGCACGCGGTCTACTCGCGGCTCGTCGTGCCGTCGTTCGTCGTGGACGTGTCGGATTTCGTCGAAGAGAAGATGCGCGCCATCAGGGCGCACACGTCGCAGTTTTACCGCGAGGGCGCGGACGAACCCGAGACGCGCATCAGCGACAAGAATTTCCTCGCGCAGATCGAACACCGCATGCGCTACTACGGCTCGCTCGTCAACGTCGCCGCGGGCGAAGCCTTCTACGTCCGCGAGGCGCTCAACGTCGAAGACCCCGTCAAGTTGCTCACCCAGCCCATGAATATTTATTCGTGAACGAGGGGCCACAGGTGATAGCGACACCCAACTACATCGAACTTAAGGTTTCTCTGTCTCGGCCAATCGCGAGAGGCCATGAAAGTGGTCTGGCTTCGTGATGGGGATGCGTGCGGAGACGCGTTTGCGCGGCCAGACGCCGCCGGGCGATAAGGCGTGGCCTGCCGCGCCGGGCTGGCTGTACCCTGCGACGTATGCGGTTCACATTCTGGAAGAATTGTGGGGCGGCGAAGGTTTCACCGCGTGGCTGGCGCGCGTCGCGGGCGTCGAACTCGCGGCTCGACAGTTTCTCATCTGGAACGCGCTCGCCCTGTTGTTGATGGCGGCGGGCGTCCGGCTCGCGGCGCGCTTCAGACATATGCGCTGGCTGCTGCTGGCCTACGGCGTCGCCTTTACGCTCAACGCGCTCTCGCACCTCGCCGCCAGCCTCTACACGCTTTCCTACTCGCCCGGCCTGCTCTCAGGTTTGCTGCTCTGGCTGCCGCTCGGCGCGTTGACGCTCGTCCCGTTCAGAAAGACCCTCACACGACGCGGCCGCCGCGCGGGGCTGCTCGTCGGGCTGTTGATGCACTGCGTCGTCCTCCTGCTCACGCTGCTCGGCGAGCGTCTGCGAGTCTGAACTTCAAGGCTTCGGCTTCGGTTTGTCTTTGAGCGCGGCGACGGCGATGGCGAGCGTGGCGACGGCGCGCGGCGCTTCCCCCGTTAAACTGCGCGCGAGCTCGACGGAGCGATCCAAATCCTCGGCGGCGAGCAGGGCGAAGAGCGGTTGCAGGTTGAAATTCGGCGCGTCGCTCGAACTGAACGAACCCATGTTGCGCGTCTGGAAGCGGGCGACGAGTTGCCCGTCTTCGCCGCTGAAGTCGGAGACGGCGTTGATCGTCTTGACGGCGTCGGGCATGAGCGTCCAGACGCGTGCGCGGTCGAGTTCGTAGAGCAAAGAGGCGACGGCGAGCATGGCGCTCGCGCGGTCGGCGTGCGCGCCGTCGATGCGGCGCGTTTCGTTCGCCGCCTCGTCGAGCGCTTCGAGGGCGCGCGTGCGATCCGTCTTCGAGAGCAGCCGCGCGGCTTCGGTGTAAGCCCAGACGCGCTGGATCGAAGTGATTTCACCGTTCTTCGCCAGCCGCACGACCTCCGAGGCGTCTTTCTTCTGGAGGGCTCTGGTGATGTCGGAATAGTCGAGGTAGGCGCGCAAACTGCGGCGGGTCTCCGCGTGTTCGATCTTGTCGGCAAACTCGCGTGTGCGCGGGTCGTTCTTCGCGTTGGCGGCGAAGGCCGCTTCGACGTAGATGCCGTCGCGCTCTTCGGCGTTCTTGGCGGTGTCGAGTTTGTCGAGCGCGCGCTGCACCGCGTCGTAGGTCTCGCTCGGGGGGCCGAGTCCCTTCGTGAGCAGCGGGTGGTCGCCGCCGCGATACTCGGCGGGCGCGTCGGGCGTGAGCGCGCTCAACTGCGCGCGCAGCGCGGGAACCACATCGGGCGCGTGCTGCTCGAAGAGCGGGAGCAGGCGCGCGATCACGAAATATGTTCCGCTGCGACCCGACGAACTGCGATCCTGATCAACCGGCACGAGCGGGCGCAGCAGCACTTGCGCGGCCAACGCGAAGAAGTTCGCGCGCAGGTCGGCCGGGATGTTGTCGGGCGCGGGGATGTCGCCGCTCTGGTTGACGCCGTAGCCGCCGCCGCGACTGATCTCGATGAACATGCCCGGCGTGAAGATGTAGGACGAGAGCAGGGAGACGGTGTTGGCGTCGGTGGCCGCGTCGGTCGCCGCGCTCGCAAGCAGCGCGGCATAAACTTTATCGGCTGCCCCTGCGTTCTGCTCGCGCAACGCGACGAGGAACCTCAAGACCTGCTGGTCGACGCGGCGCAGCGCGGGGGCGGCAAATTGAATCGCGCGTTCCATATCGCCGTCGCGCAGCAACTGCGTCGCGAGTTCGAGACGTTGGCCGACGGCGGCGGCGGCGGCCTCGGAGTTGTTCGGACTGCTCGCCAGAGCCGCCTCCGCCGTCTTCGCCGCCGCGCTCTCGCGCTCCTGTTTGCGTGCCTCGTCGAGACGGGCTAAGAACTCTTCGCCGAGAGCGCGTTCGCGTTTGGCCGCGAGACGCAACACTTCGCCGCGCAGGTTGCGCGGCGAAGACCACACGGAACCGCCGCCGCTGCGCGTGTTCGCGCGTCGCTCCTCTTCGGAGCGACGGATGCTCTCCCGGTCGGATACTTCCGCCGCCTCCCACGCGCGCCGGAATAACGCGCGCCCGCGCTCCGCGTCCGTCTCCCACAGGGCGTCCGCCGCGCGAGCCTGCACGCGCGCGCGCAACGTCTCGTCGCGGAAGCCGCGCGCCTCGTCGGCCAAAGACGAGATGAGCGAGATGGCCGTCGCGCGCCGCGCCTCCGCGAGCGGGTCGGCCGCGCCCGTGCCGCGCCCCGTCCGCGCGACCGCGCGACCCGCGGCCGGTTTCGCCACACCCGGTTGTCCGGCGCCCGACTGCCCGCACACCGACGCGGCGGGGCACAACAACGAGGCAGTTAACGAGACGACAATAACGCGACTACGATGTCTCATTTTTTTACTCCGGTGAAGAGAGGACGATGATCCTTGCGAACGAAGGCGCAAAACCTCCGTCGCGCTTTTGTTTTCCACTTTCCGCCTTCGCGCGAAGGCGGAAAGTGGAAAACAAAAGCGCGACGGAGCGTAGTTTGAAGCGCGAGCCTGAAATCGTCAATCGAAAACTGAATAAGACGATTTTTCTCTATTCACGATTAACCCTTTCCTTGTTGCCGTCGAGGACGGCGCGGGCGATGGCGAGCGTGGCGACGGCGCGGGGCGACTCGTTCGTAAACGTCTGGGCGAGCGCGACGGCGCGGTTCATGTCATCGCGGGCGAACGTCTGGAAGACGCCCGTGAGGTCGAAGACGGGGGCGGGGAAGTTGATGGTCGAGCGCAGGGCGCGCGTCTGGATGCGCGCGGCGAGTCCCGAATCCGAGCCGGTAAACTCCGGCGCGGCGTTCGCCGCCTTGACCGCGTCGGCCATGATCTCCCACGCGCGGTTGCGGTCGAACTCGAAGTAACGCGTGGCGACGGCGACGGTGGCGCGCACGCGGTCGGGTTCGGCGGCGTCGATGCCTTTCGCCGCGCCCGCCGCCGACTCTAACGCTTCGAGAGCGCGCGGGCGGTCGTCCTTGGCGAGCAGGCGCGCCGCCTCCGTGTAAGCCCAGGTGCGCTGCACGGGCGTCAGTTCGCCCGACGCGGCGAGGCGCAAAACTTCCATCCCGTCTTTCTTATCCGTGATCGCGCGGTTGAGCAGCGCGAAGTCTATGAAGCCGCGCACCTGACGGCGCAAGTCGGCGTCCTCGATCTTGTCCGCGAAGTCGCGCGCGCGCGTGTCGCCTTTGGAAGCGGCCGCCTGCGCGGCGTGCAGGTAGGCCATATCGCGCGCGCGCGGGTCGGCGGTGCGCGCGGCCTCGTCGAGCGACTCCTGAACGGGGTCGCCCTGCGAGCCTTCGGGCACGAGGCCGCGCGTCAAGTCGTCGTTCAAACCCTGCCGCGCCTGTTCGGGGATGTCCGGGTTGAGCGCGGCGAGCCGTGCGCGCAGCGCGGGCACGCCTTCGGGGATGACCTGCTCGAAGAACGGCAGGAGGCGCGAGATGACGAAGTAAGTGCCGACGCGACCCGTCGCCGTCGTGTCCTGATCCTCTTGCGGGAGCGGGCGCAGCAGCACCTGCGACGCGGCGCGCGCGAAGGCGACGCGCAGCGTGACGGGCAGATCAGGCGCGGTGATGTCTCTGCGACGCTGGCTCGAAGAGACGCCCCCGCCGCCCTCGCCGATGGTCATGTAGAGGTGCGGCGTGAGCACGTAGGACGAGAGCAGCAGGATGTCGCTCGCGTCGGAGTTCGGGCTGGCGGCCACGCTTGAGAGCAACGCGGTGTAACGGCGGTCGGCCTCCTGTTGGCTTCGCTCGCGCAGCAGGACGAGAAACTCGACCGACGAAGGGTTGACGCTGTTCAGCACCGGGTCGGCGAATTGCAAGGCGCGCTCCACGTCGCCGTCTTCGAGAAACTGCATGCCGAGGCGGAGACGACGCGCCACTTCCGGCGAGGTCTCGTCCGGGTTGCGCCGCGTGGGCGGCGTCTGCTTGCCTTCACCGCCGGGAGTCGCCGCCGCCGCCGTTGTGGGCGTGGGAAGGTTGGCCGAGGCGTTGTTCAATTCGCTCACCGCGCGTTTGCTCGCTTCCTCCATCTTGCCGAGAAACTCCTCGCCGAGCGCGCGTTCGCGTTTGGCGGCGGCGCGCAACACTTCGCCGCGCAGATTGGGAAGATTAAGACCCCTCGTGCCGAGACGACCGCTCGCACGGTTCTGCTCTTCGCCGCGACGCGTGTTCTCCGCGTCGGCTATCTCCGCCGCCTCCCACGCGCGGCGGAAGAGTGCGCGCGCGCGTTCGCGGTCGGTCTCCCACAGCGTGTCGGCCGCCTGCATCTGCACGCGCGCCTTGAGCGTCTGATCGCGGAAGCCGCGCGACTCGTCCGCGAGCGCGTTGATGAGCGCGATGGCGTTCGCGCGTCGTTCGGCGGCCAAAGGATCGGCCGCGCCCGCCGCGCGCGTCTTCGTCGCCTTCGCGGCGGGCTTCTTCGGTTGCGCCGCGGCGGCGGCCGTCTGCGCGTGCGCGGCCGGCGCGGGCTGTAAGAGCGACAACAGGCAAACTGCCGCCGCGCCTTGAAGGCGGAAACGAGAACTCATGATTTTTCTCCTGACTTGCGATGCGGTGCGCGCCTTACGGTGAATCTGCTACGCCGAATTATACGCGCAACCCGCGCCCCGGTTCGTAGAAATGATGTTAAGAATGTAAAAAGTTGAGCCATCGCCGTACGCACCATAGGCGAATGCCGCCCGGTAAACCGATAGGGGCAGCGGACGAATCCGCTGCCCCTACTAGTTTGTCCGATGCGTCTTCCGCTTAAACCGCGACGACTTCCAGCGCGGGATCGACTTCCTGCTGCACCATGCTCTCGATTGCCATCAGCGTGCCGGAGATGGAACTGGGGCAACTGCCGCACGCGCCCTGATATTTGATCGTGAGCGTGTTCTCTTTGAGGCTGACGACATCGAGCCAGCCGCCGTCGCCCGCGAGCGCGGGGCGTATCTTCTCGTCGAGGATTTCGTTGATGCGCAGGAGTCGCGGGTCGTCGCTCATCAGCGCGCCGAGCGCGCCGCCGAGTGCGCCCGCTCCGGCCGCCGCCGCCGCGCCGCCCTGCGCCGCTTCGGCCGCGCGGATGGGCACGGCGAGTTTCGGCAACAGGTCGTCCCAGTCTTCCGTCTCCGCTTTCTCGACCGTGATCATGCGATCCATGTAGAAGACGGAGACCACCCCGCCCACCTCGAACAGAGACCGGGCGAGCGCGTCGTCCTTCGCCAGCGACGCGCCGAGGAACGAGCGCGCCGCGCCCGTCGTGACGGGTTCTTTCAAGAGGAATTTGACGGCGTTCGGGTTCGGCGTCTCTTCGATGTTGTCAATCTTAGGCATTCTCGGTTCTCCAGATATAATTGCTTCGTTCGGTCTCAATTTAGATGCGGCGCGCGGGCGTTACGCGGCCGCCAAAAAAACCCGGTTTGAAGGATTAAACGCTCGCCGCAGTATACTTCCTTTCGGGCGCGGGCAGTACCCGCGAAGGCCGCCCGAATGTTTACAAAAACGGGTGAAAAAGGGCGCGGGTTTGAACTTTGTTGCGACGGGTTGAAAATAGAATTAAGTGCGCGAAAATTTATTTAAAAATCATTGTCAAATCAGCCGGGAAGGTCTATATTCAAGTTCCTCGCTTGTCCCCTTTTATTAGGAGATGACAAGCTGAGACGAGAGGCAGAGAGTAGCGAGGGCTTTCTGCCTCTCGCTATTTTTAGCGTCCGGCCGTCAGCCGTCAGCCATCAGCTAAGTGCTTTTGGTTGACGGCTGACGGCTAATAGATGACAGTCTGTTTTTTATGAACATCGGCATCACAGTCTATCCGACTTACGGCGGCAGCGGCATCGTCGGTTCCGAACTCGGCAAGGAACTGGCGCGGCGCGGCCACACCGTCCACTTCATCTCGTCCGCCCTCCCCACGCGGCTCACGGAACTGAACGAGCGCGTGCGCTTTCACGAAGTCGAGATGATGTCCTACCCGCTCTTCGAGCACCAGCCCTACACGCTCGCGCTCGCCACGAAGATGGCGACCGTCGCCGAGACGGAACAACTCGATCTCCTCCACGTCCACTACGCCATCCCGCATTCGATCAGCGCGATTCTGGCGCGCGAGTCTTTGAAGCCCGTGCGGCGTCTGCCCGTGATCACCACGCTGCACGGCACGGACATCACGCTCGTCGGCGCGGATCGCTCTTACCTCCCGATCACGCGCTACGGCATCGCGCAGTCCGACGGCGTGACGGCCATCTCGCACTACCTCAAACGCGAGACCGAAGAGACGTTCGGCTACTCGGCGGTCGAAGTGATCCCGAACTTCGTCTGCGGCTCGGAATACACGCGCCAGCCGCGGCCGGAACTGCGCGCCGAGTTGTCGCCCGCGGGAGAGTCGCTGCTCGTCCACGTCTCGAACTTCCGCCCCGTCAAGCGTCCCGTGGACTGCGTGGAGATTCTGGCGCGCGTGCGCGGGCGCGGCATCGACGCGCGGCTCGCGATGGTCGGCGACGGCAGCGAGCGCGGGAGCGCGGAGCATCGCGCGCGGTGTCTGGGCTTGGAACAGTTCTGCGCGTTCGTCGGCAAGCAGCCGCGCATCGTTGACTATCTCTCCGTCGCGGACGTTCTGCTGCTGCCCTCCGAGCAGGAATCTTTCGGGCTGGCCGCGCTCGAAGCGATGGCGTGCGAAGTGCCCGTCGTCGCCTCGCGCGTCGGCGGCCTGCCCGAAGTCATCACGGACGGCGAGACGGGCTGCCTGAGCGCGGTCGGCGACGTTGACAAGATGGGCGCGGACGCCGCCGCACTGCTCGCCGATGAAACAGCCCGCCGCGCGATGGGACGCCGCGCGCGCGAGTCCGCCCTCGCGCGTTACAACACAGACCTCGTCATCCCGCAGTACATCGAATTTTATGAGCGCATCCTCGCCGCCGGCCGCGGCTGACGAAGACGACCGCAACTCGCCGCCCGCAACTGTCGACGCCGCCGCCGCGCCGCCCGACGAACAGCGTCCGATTCGCTACATCATCCAAAACCTCGAACGCGCCTACGGTGTGCCGCAGAACTCGCGTCGCTCCGACCCGCTCGACATGCTCGTCCGGATCATCCTCTCGCAGGCCACGAGCGACACCAACAGCCGACGCACCTTCGACGCACTCAAACGCCGCTTCCCCACCTGGGACGCCGCGCTGCGCGCGCGCGAATCGACCATCGCACGCACGATTCAATCCGGCGGCCTCGCCAATCAAAAGGCGGCCGTCATCAAGAGCCTGCTCCGCCAGATCAAACAGGAACGCGGCGCGCTCGACCTCTCGTTCCTACACCAACTCCCGCCCGCCGCAGCGGTTCGATACCTCTCCCGGTTTCGCGGCATCGGCCCCAAGACCATCGCCTGCACGCTCCTCTTCGCCTGCCGCACAGAGGTCTTCCCCCTCGACACGCACATCTTCCGCATCCTGCGCCGCGTCGGCCTCATCCCCCAAAAATGCACCGACCGCCGCGCCCACGAAATCATGAACGCCCTCGTCCCTACGGGGAAGTTCTACTCCTTCCACGTCAACCTCATCCGCCACGGCCGCGCCCTCTGCCGCCCCCGCGACCCCTTGTGCGAACGCTGCCCGATTGTGGAATACTGCGACTACGGACAAACTCTGATCTAATAAGGATGAACGCGAAACGCCGAAGGATGAATGAAAGCATCCGAGTTGGTCGCTGCCTTCATTCATCGTTCCTATTTCATCGTTGATTTTATGTCTTATCTGGTTGACGGCAATAACGTGATGGGGCAGCGCGTCGGGTGGCACAGGGATCGCGTGCGGGCGCGGCGCGAGTTGCTGGAAGAGTTGGCGCGGTTCGCTCTGACGAAGAAGGTGCGCGTGGGCGTAGTGTTCGACGGCGCGCCGGACGAGCATTTCGCGGACGGTTCGAGTTACAGAGGCGTGCGCGTCTACTACGCGGCGCGCGGGTCGGACGCGGACGAGCGGATCAAAGCTCTGGTCGAAGATTCGCGCGAGCGGCGGACGCTGTGGGTGGTGACTTCGGATCGCGCGTTGGCCGAGTACGTCCGGCGTTGCGGCGCGCAGGTCGTCCGCGCGGGCGAGTTCCGGCGGCGCATGGAGGCGGCGCGGGCGGAGGGCGCGTCGCAGGCGGAGAAAGACGCGCCGCCCGTCGAAGAGAGCACGGAACGTTGGATGCGCTACTTCGGCGTCGCGCCGGAGGACGATGAATGAGGGTGCGCGCGCGGGCGAAATGATGCGGCGTGCGTGGTCGTTAAATAAGTAGCCGGCGCGTCTTTTATCCCTCCGGCCACCTGAGCGCGCTCAACGCGCGGCGGCGGCGGTCTGGGCGACGAGGGCGAGGCGGTCGGCTTTGGGGCTGAGTGCGAGGCGTGTGATTTTTTTGAGTCCGGCGGCGGAGAAGTCTGCGACGAGTCGCCAGTCGGGGGAGGCCGCGGCGGGGTCGAGTCGGTAGAGTTTGGAGTCCTGCGCCATGAGGATCGTGCCGTCGGGCGTCCACGCGAGGTCTTCGCTGCCGGTGAGCGCGCGGGCGACGGCCGCGCTGCGCTTGGTCTTCAAGTCGAAGGTTTTGATGAGCCATTCGTCGGGGGAGATTTTGTGGACGAAGCTGAAAGCCTGACGGCGCGGGACGAGGTGCAGCGCGCGGCCGATGTTGACGTGGATGGTGTCGAGAAACGAGTTGTCGGTGGGCGCGAGTTGGAGCGTGTTGGGTCGCCCTTCGCCGCCGAGGATGAAGAGGGCGAGCGTGCGCGCGTCTAACCAGAGGTGATAGCCGACCGGCTTGATGTCGGGGAGAACGAGAGCGGGCGCGCCGCCCGCGAGGGGGAATTTCCAGAGGCGTTGCGTGCGGTCGGCTTCGACGCGGATGACGGAGAAGAATTTGCCGCCGGGCATGACGGTGGGCGAGTATTCGCCTTCGGGCGTTGAGGTGATGCGGGCGGACTGTCTGGTTTTGAAGTCGTAACGATAGATGTCCGTCTGGTCGCCTTCGCGCGCGGAGGTGTAGAGCAGGCTCTGGCCGTCGGGGAGGAAAGAAGGCTGGTTGTCGTAGCCCGCGCGGTCGGTGATGTTGACGGGTTGGCCGAATTCCAGTTTGCCTTTCGAGACGGTGACATCGACGGCGAAAATGTCTTCATTCGCGGGCGGCGTCGGCGTCTGCGCCGAAGAGGGGGCGACAGATGCGACGAAGAACAGAAGCGCGGCGCGGAGAAAACTGTTGAAGGTGAATTTCATGGGCGGGCCTGGAAGAATTTATTCATTGAGCCATTGATCCATCGAACTATTTCTTCACCGAGCTATTTCTTCATTGAATCAATGAACCGATGAATCAATGAATCAATTCTTCTTTTATTTGATCTCGACGAGTTCGATCTCGAAGATTAGTTTCTCCCCGGCGAGCGGGTGGTTGGCGTCGAGCGTGACGTGCGTGTCGGTGACTTCGGTGATCGTGACGGGGATTTGCTGGTCGGGCGCGATCTGCATCGCGAGCGCCATGCCGACCTCCGGTTCCTGACCGAGGCTCTGCGTGATGATGGCGCGGTCGATGGCCTGCACGCGCTCGGGCACGTGCTGCCCGTAGGCGTCGGCGGCGGCGATCTCGACCGTCCTGCGGTCGCCGACGCCCATGCCGCGCACGCCTTCGTCAAAGCCCGCGATGGTGTCGCCCGCGCCCACGGTAAACTCGAACGGGTCGCCGCCCACGGACGAGTCGAAAGTCTCGCCGGTCTCCAGACGCCCCGTGTAGTGGACGCGCACGGTATCGCCGTTTTTCGCTTGCTCTGGCATAATGCTACTCCATTCCGTTGGTGTATGGTCGCGGAAGAGCATCGCACACTCACCTGTGGAAATCCAGCGAAGCAACTTGCCCGCCGCCTGACGGAAAATATTCGCGCAACGCCGCCCGTCCGGAGCTTTCAAGTATGAAGAAACTGACCTCGTGCATCATCACACACGCGCTCCTGCTCTCGCTGCTCGCACCGCTCGCCGGGGCGCAGCAACCGCGCACTGCGCCGCCACAAACCACCCCGCAACAGAGCGCGCCGCCTCCGCCTTCACAACAGCCCGTGCCCGACGACGATGACGACGACGTGGTGCGCATCACGACCAACCTCGTACAGGTTGACGCGGTCGTCGTGGACAAGAAGGGGAAGCAGGTGACAGACCTGACGGCGGATGATTTTGAAATCTTCGAGGACAAACGCCCGCAGAAACTCACCAACTTCTCTTACGTCTTGAACGAAAGCGCGCCGCGCGTGACGGAGACGGCCGCCGCGCCGCGCAAAGCGGATAAGGCGAGCGTGCCCGCGCCGTCGCGCCGCCTGCGCCCCGAAGAGGTGCGCCGCACGATGGCGCTCGTCGTCGACGACCTCGGACTCTCGTTCGAGAGCACGTCGTTCGTGCGCGACGCGCTGCGCAAGTTCGTCAACGAGCAGATGGGGCCGAACGATCTCGTCGCCATCATTCGTACGAGCGCGGGCGTCGGCGCGTTGCAGCAGTTCACCTCCGACAAACGGCAGTTGCACGCCGCCATCGACCGCGTGAAGTGGTACGTCAACGGGCGCGGCGGTGTCTCAACTTTCGCCCCCATCACGGGCGGCGCGAACCTTGCGCCGGACGTGGCGGAAATCGCAGGTGATCGAAATGCGCGCGGCAACAAAGAGATCGAGGCCGAACTCGAAGACTTCCGCGAAGAGATTTTCGCCGTCGGCACGCTCGGCGCGCTCAACTTCGTCGTGCGCGGGATGCGCGATCTGCCGGGGCGCAAGTCCGTGCTCCTGATGTCCGACGGCTTCGCCCTCTTCACCGCCGACCGCGGGCGCGGGCGCAGCGACCGCGTGCTCCAGTCCCTGCGCCAGTTGACCGATCTCGCCAACCGCGCCTCCGTCGTCGTCTATTCGATTGACGCGCGCGGCCTCGTCGTCACCGGCTTCACGGCCGCCGACGACCTCTCCGGCCTGCAACCGGGAGAGGCCGAGGAAAAGCTCCGCGAACGCAGCAACACGATCTTCGACACGCAGAGCGGGCTGGCTTATCTCTCGGAGCAGACGGGCGGCTTCCTCATCAAAAACAACAACGATCTGGCGGGCGGCATCCGGCGCGTGGTCGAAGATCAAAAAGGCTACTACCTGCTCGGCTACCGCCCCGAGGGCGCGACCTTCGACCGCCGCTTCCACCGCATCTCCGTGAAGGTGAAGCGTCCCGGTTTGAAAGTACGCACGCGCACCGGCTTCTTCGGCATCCGTGACGAGGACACGCGCCCCGTGCGCCGCACGCGCGAGCAACAACTGCTGGCCGCGATCACTTCGCCCTTCTCTTCGCCCGACGTGAGCCTGCGCCTCACGACGTTTTTCGGCAACACGGCCGAGGAGGGGTCGTTCATGCGCGCGATGTTGCACCTCGACGGCAACGACGTGAAGTTCAACCGGGAGCCGGACGGGAAATACAAGGCGGTGCTCGACGTGGTCGGCGTCACCTTCGGCGACAACGGCCGCGTCGTCGAATCGCTCGACCGCATCCACACGCTCGCCCTGACCGAAGACCTCTACCGGAAGATGCTCCGTCAAGGTCTCATCTACACATTGAACGTGCCCATCAAAAAGGCCGGGGCGTATCAACTGCGCATGGCCGTGCGCGACACGGCGACGGAGCGGACGGGTTCGGCCAGCCAGTTCATCGAAGTGCCGGACTTGAAGAAGAACCGCCTCGCCCTGTCGGGGCTGGTCGTGACCAGCCCCGACAAGGCGACGACGACGACGAAGGTCGGCGCGACGGCCGCCGCCGCCGCCGAAACGTCGCCCGCGTCCACGTTGAAAGAGAACAATCAGGCGGCATCGCCGGGCGCGGCGTCGAGCGAGGATGACACGCTCGCCACCCCCGCCGTGCGTCAGTTCCGTCAAAATGCAGACCTCCTGCTCGCCTACGCGATCTACAACGCGCGGCTCGACAAGGCGACCGGCCGCCCGCAACTCACCGCGCAGACGCGCATCTACCGCGACGGCCAACCCGTGTTCACCGGCAAAGAGCAGCCCGTCGGCGTGGAGACCCCCTACTCCGATTTGAAGCGCATCGGCCTCATCGCGCAACTCAAACTCGGCGCGGTGCTCGCGCCCGGCGAATACGTCCTACAGGTCGTCGTCACCGACACGCTGCGCAACGACAAACACCGCGTCGCGACGCAGTGGATCGATTTTGAAATCTACAAATAAGTTTCAGGTTTCAGGGATGGGTTTCAAGTTTCAAGTTTCAGGTTTCAAGTCTGACTGTTTCAAGCTTCAAATTTCAAATCTGAGTGTTTCAGGATTCAAGTTAAAGAACGATGAACGTTCAGACCTGAAACTTGAAACCTGAAACTTGAAACTCTTGAAGGGGATATAGTGAAAAAAAACGCTTGGCTCGCCCGACTGCTGACGTTGTCGCTGTCGCTTTCTCCATTGTACGCGCAGCAGGGGAGCGCGCCGCGAACGTCGCCGCCGTCGCCCGCCGTGGAAGACGAAGTGGTGCGTATCACCACGAACCTCGTGCAGTTGGATGTCGTGGTGACGGACAAGGACGGGCGCGTCGTGACCGACCTGCGCGCGGAGGACTTCGAGGTGCTCGAAGACGGGCGACCGCAGGCGATCACCAACCTCTCTTACATCCCGCTCGAACCGCCGCCGTCGGCTGCGGGCGCGGCGGCGCGCGCTCCTGCGGCGAAAGACAAGAACGCGCCGCCCGTGCCCGCGCCGCCGCGCCGCCTGCGCCCCGAACAGGCGCGCCGCACGATGGCGCTCGTCGCCGGTCATCTCTCCTACGGCAGCATGGACGCCGTGCACGACGCGCTCAAGAAGTATGTGGACGAGCAGGTGCAGCCCGATGATCTGGTCGCCATCATCCCGCTCTCGGGCAGCAGCGGGGCGTTGCAGCAGTTCACGACCGACAGGCGGCAGCTGGCGCGCGCCGTCGAGCGTGTGCGCTGGTGGCCCGCCTCCGGCTACGACGTGGACGCGGTGGAGACGGCGCGCCGCGACGAGACCAACAAGATCACGCGGGGCGGCGTGGGCGTGTTCGAGAGCGCGGAGGCGCGCGCGACGCGCGAGCACATAGACAACACCATCGGGCCTGCCTGCCGCCGCCGCGCAAGGTGACCCCGCGCGCCTCGCCGCCACGGGCACGCTCGCCCTGCGCCCCGACGCCGCGCCCGGCTCATACGTCCTGCAACTCGTCGTCAACGACGCGCCCCCCGGCAAGAAACCACAAACCGCGACGCACTGGATCGATTTCGAAGTCGTCAAGTAATTTCGAGTTTCAGGTTTCAAGTTTCAGGTTTCAAGTTTCAGTTTTGAGTTTTCAAATTTCGAGTTTCAGATTTCAAGTCCTTCTGTTTTAACCTGAGACCTGAAACTCGAAACCTGAAACTATGAAATCCATTATCGTCGGCACGGCCGGACACATCGATCACGGGAAGACGACGCTGGTGCGCGCACTGACGGGCGTGGACGCGGATCGCCTGCCGGAGGAGAAGCGGCGCGGCATCACGATTGACCTCGGCTTCGCCGAACTCGATCTCGGCGACGTGCGCGTCGGCTTCGTCGATGTGCCCGGCCACGAACGTTTCGTCAAAAACATGCTCGCGGGCGCGCACGGCATCGACGCCGTCGCGCTCGTCATCGCGGCCGACGAGGGCGTGATGCCGCAGACGCGCGAACACTTCGACATCGGCAAACTGCTCGGCGTGCGCGGCGGCCTCGTCGTCGTCACGAAAATCGACACGGTTGACGAGGAGTTGCTCGCGCTCGTGCGCGCGGAGGCCGAAGAGTTGGTCGCGGGGTCTTTTCTCGACGGCGCGCCAATCGTCGCCGTGAGCGCGCGCTCCGGCGCGGGGCTCGACGAGTTGAGAGAAGAATTGCGCGGCGTGGCGGCGCGCTCTCCCGCGCGTTCGTCGCAGGCGGTGGCGCGGCTGCCGGTGGATCGCGCCTTCACGATGCGCGGCTTCGGCGCGGTTGTGACGGGCACGCTCGTCGCGGGCGAGATCGCGGAAGGCGACGAGATGGAGTTGCTGCCGGCAGCCGACCGCGTGCGCGTGCGCGGGCTACAGGTTCACGGTCGCGCCGTCTCGCAGGCCGCCGCCGGGCAGCGCACGGCGATCAACCTCGGCGGCGTGGACGCGGCTTCGATAGAGCGCGGGATGACGCTCGCGCCCGCCGGTCGTCTGCGCGCCACGCAGATCATCGACACCTCTCTGGAAGTGCTGCCGAACGCGCCCCGTGCGCTTCGTTCGCGCGCGCGCGTGCGCGTGCATCTGGGCGCGGCCGAAGTGCTGGCGCGCGTGCAGGTGCTCGAACCGTCGGGCGAGATCGCGGCGGGCGCGCGCGGCTTCGCGCAACTCCGACTCGAATCGCCCGTCGTCGCGCTCCCCGAAGAACACTTCATCATCCGTTCCTACTCGCCGCAGCGCACCATCGGCGGCGGGAGCGTGCTCGATGCCTTCGCCGCGAAGCGACGCGGTCGTGAACGCGCCGTCGCGCGCGAGCGTCTGGTCGCTTTGACGGGCGCGGCGGCGGCCGTGCGGCTCGCCCTCTACGTCGAAGCGGCGGGCGACGACGGGCTGCGGCGCGCAGACCTCGCGGCGCGCACGGGCTGGCGCGACGAGACGCTCGACGCGGCGTTACGGGAAGCGGCGGCCGGGGGCGCGTTGGTCGAAGCCGAAGGCGTCTACGCAGGCCGCAAGATTTTCGACGACTTCATCCAGAGAGCGTGCGCGGAGGTGGAGGCGCACCACAAGCGCGAGCCTTTGCAGCGCGGCCTCGCGCGCGAAACCTTGCGCGAGCGACTGTTCGCACACGTCGCGCCGGAAGTTTTTCGCGCCGTGCTCGTCCAGGCTGAGAGCGCGGGGCTGCTCGTCTCCGAGCGCGACATCGTGCGCGCGGGCGGCCACACCCTCGCGCTCTCCGCCGCCGACTCCGAGTTGCACGCGAGCCTCGAACAAATTTACCGCGAGGCCGCGCTCGAAGCCCCGGCCCTGAACGACGCGCTGGCGCGCGCCGCCGGGGGCAAACCCGTCGCCCGCGAACACGCGCGCAAAATCCTGCAACTGTTGCTCGACTCCGGGGCGCTCGTCCGCGTCTCGAACGACCTGCTGGTTCACCGCGACGCCCTCGCGCGCCTCGTCGAAACGCTCGGCGAGTACGCCGCGCGCCACGAACCCGAACGCCTCATCGACGTTGCCGCCTTCAAAGATTTGGCGAACGTCTCGCGCAAGTACGCTATCCCCCTGCTCGAATACCTTGATCGCGCACGCATCACACGCCGCGCCGGAGACCGGAGGCTGATACTGTAGGGATGAGGGATGAGGGATGAGGGATGAAGATGAAAACGTTCAATAGATTGAGTGGTTTTCTTCATCCATCCCTCATCCCTCATCCCTCATCCCTGCTTTTACATCTTGCTTCTCGCGCGCGGCGGCGGTAACATAACCGCCGTACACAAAAAGTTACTTTGCCCGAAACGACTGTCCCGACAAAGTCTGGCGTAAATTTTCTATTCATAAGTTACGAGTGGTTGCCGGTTCGCTTGCCATCATTTCGATTAACAACCAACGCCGGAGGGTCAAAACATGAATCGCATGCTGGACATTGTTTACTGGGTGGTGGGTCTCATCGCCAGTGTCGGCGCTCTCTATTACTTCGTGAAATTCCTCCAATCGGAGGGAGCGGAAGGGAACAAGAATTGGCTGTGGTACGCCATCGGGCTGGCGGTCGTGGCCTGCATCTGCGCGCTGCTCTATTTCCTGCGTCACGTTAACAAGGAAGAGGAAATTCACATCACGTAGCCGCACGCCCGAGGCCGTCGCCCGTCACCGCGCCGGAGTCGGCGGCGCGCGGGTGCGAGAGTGGTTGGCGTCCGGTCGGGGCGGAGGGGCGCGTTCGATTCGCGATGCGCGCTCACGTCCGCGCCGCCGGGCGAATAACGCCGGATGGAAAACTGCGACGCCGTTCGCGCGCCGTGTGGCTGCTTTGACAGACTCCGCGCGGACGGCGGTTTCTTGTGTCGTCCGGCTCGTCTCGAATGGGGAACTTAAACGCATGCTGATCGCTTCAACTCTCCCGCTCGCGTGGGCGCAAGCCCCCGTGCCGCGCTTCGCCTCTCTGACGATTGTCGTCTTTCTCGTCCTGTTCGTCGGCAGCCTCGTCGGCTGGCTCGTGGCCTCCGTGCTCGGGTTCGCGCGCGCGCGCGCCTTCGGCCCGGCCACGCGCTGGTTCGCGTTCACCTGCGTCTGCCTGCTCGGCTTCAACCTGCACCTGCTCGCGGTCGCCGTGCTCGGCATGACCGAGACCGACCCGGAAAAGGTGCTCAGCTTCGGCGCGTTCGCCCCGCTGTTCCTGCTGCTCGGCAGCATCTGCGCCGTCATCGGCTTTCTCCGGCTGACCAACCCTCGCCCGTGAAACACGCGCGCACTCTATAGACCAATTTAGAAAGTTCTCCATCCGGCGTTGAAACAAAACTTCTTCTTTCTCGTGCTCGCGCTCGTGATGGGCGCGGCGATCACTTTGACCGTGCGCGAACCCGCCGCGCTTCGCAAGACCGTGCCCCCGCATTTCGTGACGACGAGCGGCACGCGCTTCCTCGTGGACAAACAACCGTTCCGCTTCGCGGGCGCGAACGTCGCCGTCATGTACCGCGAAGAGGATCGCGCACGGATGCCTGAGACGCTTGCGGAGGCGCAGCGGCTCGGCCTCGGCGTCCTGCGCGTGTGGGCTTACGGCGAGGGCACGGAAAAGGACGGCGTGATGCCGGTCGGGCGCGACCGCAACGACTGGCCGCGCACGCACCCCTTCCGCCGCGCGCCCGACGATTGGAACGAAGAAGCCTTCGTCCACCTCGACCGCGTGCTGGCCGAAGCCGCGCGCCGCAACCTGCGCGTCCAACTCTGTCTCGTCAACTGGTGGCGCGACACGGGCGGCGTCACGCAATACCTGCGCTGGGCGGGCATCCCGGAGGCGGCCGACGAGGCGCAACCTTTCGGCATCAACGTCGAACGCGCGATGCTCTTTTACACGAACCCGGAGACGCGCCGCCTCTACCGCCAGCACGTCGAGCGCGTCGTCACGCGCCGCAACACCGTGACGGGCGTGCTCTACCGCGACGACCCGACGATCATGGCCTACGAGTTGATGAACGAGGCGCAAGCCCCGCCCGGACGCTGGCACGAGCGGCATGAGTGGGTCGCGGAGATGAGCGCGTACGTCAAATCACTCGACCCGAACCACCTCTTGACGCCCGGCACGTGGGGCTATCGCTCGGCCTTCGAGCGTCGCGCGTGGCTGGACGAGCACCGCCTCCCGAACGTCGATTTCGCGGACGTGCACAACTACCCGCGCGACGATCACGACACGTTCGTCACGTCGCCCGCCGCGCTCGGCGAGTTCATCGAGAACCGCGCCGCCGCCACCTTCTCGCTCAACAAGCCGCTCGTGATGGGCGAGTTCGGCATGGGGGTGGAAGGCTACGAGGGACACACGCAGGCCGAGTGGTATCGCGCCTACTTCGAGCACTCCGCGAGGAACGGCGCGGCGGGCGCGATCTTCTGGATCATCACGCCCGACCCGCAACGCGGCTACGGCATCACCTACACGGACGCGCGCGACGAAGCCGTGCGCGCGGAGATCGCGCGCGGCGCGGCGCTCTTCGCGTCCGCGCGCGCCGCCTCGCCCCCCGACGACGTGCTCGACGCGCGGCGTCATCTCATCCCCCGGCAGTTCGCCTTCACGCGCCCGGCGGGCGACGCGGGCGCGCAACCCGCCATCACAAACCCGCTCCCCGGCGGCGGCCTGCTCTATCGCTTCCGGCCGGAACAGGCCATGCGCGGTCGCTTTGAAAAGATGGGCGGCGGCGAGGGCTACGTGTGGGGGACGGGCGTAGGCTTCTTCGAGTACGTCGTGCCGGGCAGGGAAGACTGGCGCAAGGTGGGCGAGATCGTCGTGCGCGCGCACCTGCAACCCGTGCTCCCGGTCGAAGCGCGGGGTCGCTACGAAGGCACGCGCGTCACGCTCTACCTCAACGGGACGAATTGCGGCTCGCGGCTCGTCACCGTCGAGCAGCCGGCGCAGGTGCTCCTTCAGGAATGGCGCGTGGACTCGCTGACCGCCCGCGCCGAGGCCGCACGCGGCCGTCCGCTCTCCGTCCGCTTCGTCGTCGAGGTGGACGCCGACCGACCCTTCGGCATCAACCTCTCCAACTTCCCGACGACCGACGCCAACAAGGACGCGAAACCCGTCGAAGTGGAAGTGAGATAAAGAAAAACGATGAAGGCGGAACGCGGAACGATGAACTGAAAGACAAGTTGCTTTCAGTTCATCGTTCCGCGTTCCGCCTTCATCGTTTCTTATTTCAGCAGTCTCGCCGCGTCCTGCGCGTAATAAGTGATGATCAGGTCGGCTCCGGCGCGACGGATGCTGGTCAGTGTCTCCAGCATCACGCGCTCTTCGTCGATCCAACCGCGCGCCGCCGCCGCCTTGATCATCGCGTACTCGCCCGACACGTGATAAGCAGCGAGCGGCAGGTCGAAACGGTCGCGCACCATGCGCAGGATGTCTAAGTAAGCGGTCGCCGGTTTGACCATCAGGAAGTCCGCGCCCTCCGCGTAATCGAGTTCGGCTTCGCGCATCGCCTCGCGCGCGTTTGCCGCGTCCATCTGGTATGAGCGGCGGTCGCCGAACGCGGGCGCGCTCGCCGCCGCCTCGCGGAACGGCCCGTAAAAAGCCGACGCATACTTCACCGCGTAAGACATGATGGCGACCTGTTCCAACCCCGCCGCGTCGAGCGCCTCGCGGATCGCGCCGACCTGCCCGTCCATCATCGCCGACGGCGCGACGATGTCCGCGCCCGCCTCCGCCTGGCTCACGGCCGTCTGCGCCAAAAGCTCCAACGTCTCGTCGTTCAACAACTCGCCCTTGCGCACGACGCCGCAATGACCGTGCGAAGTGTACTCGCACAGACACGTGTCCGCGATGACGATCATCTCCGGCACGGCGCGACGCACCGCACGGATCGCCGACTGCACCACGCCGTCCGGCGCGTACGCGCCCGTCGCCGTCTCGTCCTTCGTCTCCGGCAGCCCGAACAAAATGATCGCCCGCACGCCCACGTCAAAAGCCCTCGACGCCTCGCGCACCACCTCGTCCACCGACAAATTAAAAACCCCCGGCATCGAAGAAATTTCGCGCCTCACCCCCTCGCCCGCGCACGCGAACAAAGGCAGCGCCAAGTCCTCGCGCGCCAGCCGTGCCTCACGCACCAGCGCGCGCAAAGCCTCCCGCCGACGTAGTCTCCTCGGACGATGAATCAATTCAACCATCCTCAATCCCTTTCCCACCGGCCAATTTTCCGCCCGCCCGTTCGCCGCCACCGGCGTCCTGCTTCAACCTCTGCGCCAAACTCGACAATGCGCCCCGATAATACGTGCACCCGCCACCCGCAAGCAAACCTCCCCACCTGCAACACCACCCTACTTGACCTTTCAACCACGCCCCCTATAATGTTTCTTCCAACCGTGGCGGGGTAGCTCAGGTGGTTAGAGCGTGGGATTCATAACCCCAAGGTCGGGAGTTCAAGTCTCCCCCCCGCTACCACATATCTCACTCTGCTTCAAAGAGTTATTGCGGCTGCTTGACACGTTTCAGGTAGCCGCGTTCACTTGGATGACGCGAAGATGACGTGATTAGCCAGCTTTGCGCCCGAACTCGACAACTTCTCCACGCTTCTCCGAGAGCCTATCAACTGCACGTTGCATTACAGCGGGCGTACCGTGCGCATAGCTGGCGGTCATGTTCACGGATGAGTGTCCCATTACTTGCATGATGTCGAGTTCATGCGACCCTTGTTCACGCAGCCGCGTGGCGAACGTGTGTCGAAGGTCATGCCAGACCAGACCGCCCGCCTTAGTCTGCCCGCAAGGTATTTCCGCCCACTTACAAGCCTCTCTAAATCCTTTCCTGATGGTGGCCTCGCTTAAGCCCGCCCGCGCGAATGAGAAAACAAACTCATCTCCGGTGGCATCTTGAATCAGATCAAGCAGCGTGGCGCGCACGACAGGATTCATCGGAATGATGCGCGGTCTTTGGCTCTTGCTCTCCGAGACGAGTAACCAGTTGGGAAGTATTTCTACCTCTTTGCCGTTGACTGGATAGAAGACGGGCACGTTGCCAAAGTTGATATGCCCGACTTTTAAGTTCAGTTGCTCCGTTTTCCTCAGACCCGTTCCCAGAGAGATCACGACCGCCGGGAGCAAGTAAGATAATTTGCCCGTCAGAGCCTTCATCAATCGCGCCTCTTCATCATAGGTTAGGTATCTTTCACGTCGACCTCCTTCCTTCTCCTTGCGTACCCGGCGACAAGGGTTCGTCTCGATCAAACCGTTGTCGTAAGCCATCGAGAAGATTTTCGAGAGCAGTTGCAGGTAGCGGTTGACTGTTGAACCTTTACGAGGCGTGCCCCGGTAGGTCTCTTTACCGAGCAAGGTTGATTTGAGTCTTTCAATCTGCATCGGCGTGATGTCCCGAAGCTGGCGATTGCCGAAAAACTCTTTCAGCGTTTCGGCACGCCCTTCGTCGTGGCCGTAGGACTTCTTATTGTCTTTAGCCCAAGGGAGGTAGGCTGTATCCACGAACTCCGAGAAGCGGTCAGTCCCGCAGCCCTTGTTGTACTTCCCGTTGTAGATGGATTCACGGATGTTACTTTCGGCACGCTCAGCCTGCGCGCGGGTACGAGCACCGGCGATAGATTGGAGTACGTAGTGACCTCTTAATGAGAACTCCGTCCACCATTTGGCCTTTGCCCATGCCTGATGACTGGGCTTGATTCTCCGGCCTTTGTATCGTTTGAATACTGCCATTTGCTGCTTCTCCTTTTTGAGGAACCGCAGCCGTCAAAGTGGCAGCGATTCTAATGCGGGAGTTAGCACTTGTCACGATTTATCCGGCCAATTTGAGACGCCTACGCTCATTCTCAATCCGTCGTCTTTCGGCCTCTTCTTTAGCCCACTGATTCGCCTCGTCACGATGAAAGCGCATCATATCGCCCATGTATGCGTGCGGGAGAGGATATTGATCTAGTGGGCGACGTGCCCAAGAAAGAATGCCCGAAGTGGTCGGCACTCCCTGCTTGTTGAAGCATCTCCAGTAAACCGCAAGTTCTGTTGGCGTCAACCAGTCAGAAACTGGTTGCGTTTCCTGTTTTGTCGCTAATTCGACGACGTGAAGAGCAGCCAGTGTCTTGTATTCTGCTTCTTTGAAGATAGCCGTGATGTGGTCAATCAGTTCAGACTTCATAAATCACTCATACGCGCTTAGGCCACATTTAATGGGGCATCCGCGAAATGAAAGACTTCAAGGGCGGCGAGGTGCTCGGCGTCCGCTCTTGAAAGGCCACCGTCGAACTCGATGATTGCCGCCCGCTCCTGAAACTCGGCCTCTAAGTCTTCCGAACAATCACAATCAGAAAAGGCATCTAGCTCTGTATCAGTTGTAATGTCATTGATGCCCTTGATGTCCTCATGTCCTCTACTTTCATCCTCATCTAAAGGACATGAGGACATCAGAGGCGTTTGAGACATTGATTCTGCCTCGTCAGGACTGATTAAACTGAATGATCGAAGTAATCGCTCAAGCTCATCTGGTTGATCGGAGCGAGATCGAAGCAAACGATTGGAGTTTGACGCCGGGGCGTTATGTTGGTGTTGCGCCGCCGGAAGTGGACGATGATTTCGATTTCGAGGAGACCATACGCGGCATTCATCTGGAACTTGCCGGACTCAACGAAGAGGCGGGAGTGCTGGCAGAACAGATTCAGCAGAACTTCGAGGAGTTGGGCGTATGAGTTGGGATAAGTTCGACTTCAAAAACTTCATTACCCTCCAGCGTGGGTTTGATCTGACACGCGATAGTATGAAAGGCGGTGAGTATCCGGTTGTAGGTTCAAACTCGATAATTGGCTATCACACAGAGTTCAAGCAAAAACCGCCAGGAGTTATAACGGGTCGTTCTGGTTCACTTGGCGACGTACAGTTCATTGATGTTCCATACTGGCCGCATAACACAGCACTTTGGGTGAAAGATTTCAAAGGCAATGATCCAAAATTCGTTCACTATAAATTAAAGACCCTTGATCTCGCTCGATTTAATGGAGGAGGAGCTGTCCCTACATTAAATAGAAACAATCTTGATAATCTAATTGTTAGGATTCCGCCACCGCCAGAGCAAAACAGAATCGCCTCGATTCTTTCAGCCTATGACGATCTGATTGAAAACAACCTGAAGCGCATTGTCCTGTTAGAAGAAGCGGCGCGGCAGCTTTACAAAGAATGGTTCGTCGGCCTGCGCTTTCCCGGTCACGAACACACGCGCATTGTGGACGGTGTGCCGGATGGATGGTCAGAAGGTGCTGTCGGGAATCTCGTCAAAGTACAGTCAGGATATGCTTTTAAAAGTCGGGATTGGCTGAGCGAAGGAAATCCTGTCATTAAGATTAAAAACATAGATAATAACACTCTTGATATTAACGATTGTCAGTGCGTTTCTGATGAAGTTACAGAGAACGCCGCAAAATTTCAGCTAAAGGGAGGCGACTTCCTAATTGCTATGACCGGAGCGACCATTGGTAAGGTAGGAATTATGCCGCGAACTCAAAAGCGATATTATTTAAATCAACGAGTTGGAATTTTAAGACCAACGCTTGAGCCGAACCCCATCTCATTTCTATTTACTTTTTTCAATACAGAGAATGCTCAAAGCCAAGTTTTGAATTTTGCTGCTGGTGCCGCACAGCCCAATATCAGTCCGGGGCAAATCGAATCTATTAAATTCTTATTGCCAACTGAATCTTTGCTTACTACTTTTATTGAAAGCTGCCAGCCACTTTTTGATCAAAGGCTCGTCTTATTAGAACAGAACGAAAAACTCAAACAAGCCCGCGACCTTTTATTGCCGCGCTTGATGAACGGAGACATCACGGTATGAGCGACGGCAGATAAGCTAAGTCATACTTTAAGCAACTCGTTGTCAAAAGGTTTTATATGAGCTACGCCACCTCGGAAGACGTTTTAGTTCAACAAACCACCGCTGACTACTTCCACGATGAGCTGGGATGGGATTCCGTCTATGCTTTTGATAAAGAGACTTTCGGCTCCGATGGGACACTAGGCCGCGCCTCGAAAAAAGAGATCGTCCTGACCAGATACCTACGGAAAGCCCTTGAAGAGTTGAATCCCGGCTTACCTGCTATAGCTTACGAAACCGCCATTAAGACGGTTACGGAAACAAGTGTCTCGAAATCTCCTCTCCAGATTAACCGCGAAAAGTATCACCTGCTCAAAAACGGCGTGCTGGTGAAATTCCGTAACAACGAAGGCGACCTTGAGGAGAAAACCCTCAACATCTTCAATTTCGCTGACGCCACGAAGAATAATTTTCTTGTCGTGCGGGAACTTTGGGTACACGGCGACCTTTACCACCGTCGGCCTGACATCATCGGATTCGTCAACGGCATCCCGCTTCTCTTCATCGAACTGAAGAATGTTCACAAAGACATTCGCCACGCTTACGACGACAACTTTACGGATTATAAAGATACGATCCCGCACATTTTTGACCACAACGCCTTCATCGTTTTGAGTAACGGCGACCAAGCCAAGCTCGGCTCGCTTTCGAGCAAGTACGAACATTTCCACGAATGGAAGCGGCTTGAAGAAGAAGATGCTGGCTCGGTTGACTTCGAGACGCTTTTGAAAGGCATGTGCTCGAAACAGAACTTCATGGATTTGTTTGAGAACTTCATCCTCTTTGACGAAACAACGGGAAAGGTAGCGAAGATTGTAGCCCGCAACCATCAATTCTTAGGTGTCAATCGGGCGATTGAGTCAGTCCGCAATCGTGAAAACTTGGGCGGGCAGCTTGGCGTCTTCTGGCACACACAGGGGAGCGGCAAATCTTATTCGATGGCTTTCTTCTCCGAAAAGATTAGACGCAAGCTAACAGGCAACTTCACTTTCCTTGTTGTGACAGATCGTGACGATCTAGATGCACAGATTTATAAGACGTTCGCCGGTTGCGGAATCGTTGACAATAAGAAAGACAAATGCCGCGCGACTTCCGGCGACAATCTCGAAGAGATTCTCAAAGCAGACAAGCCTTATGTCTTTACGATGGTTCACAAGTTCAATAAAAGAGTTGATCCAGCACATCCTTACTCAGATCGTAATGACATTATCGTCATGTCGGACGAAGCCCACCGCACGCAGTATGGCTTGCTCGCTCAAAACATGCGCGACGCTTTGCCCTACGCCCATTTCATAGGTTTCACCGGAACACCTCTGTTCAAAGATGATGAAGTCACCAAACGAATCTTTGGTGGCTACATCTCAAAATATAACTTTCAGCGCGCCGTTGAAGATAATGCGACTGTTCCGCTCTTCTACGACAATCGCGGCGAGAAGCTAAAGGTCACGACGACAGAGATCAATGAAAAGATTGCGGCAAAAATTGAACAGGCCGAACTAAAGTCGGAGCAAAAGGAATCTCTCGAAAGAGAGCTTGGCAAGGATTACCGGGTATTCACGGCAGAGAAGCGACTCAAAGCGATTGCCCGCGACTTCGTTGAGCATTACACGACTCAGTGGGAAAGCGGCAAGGCTATGTTTGTCTGTATTGACAAAATAACTACGGCCAGAATGCTCAACTACATTCAGCCGCTTTGGGCGCAGAAGATCAAAGAGACTGAGGTCGCCATGAGCAAGGCCGCAGACGAGCAGGAAGAGATACAAATTCGTAAGAAACTTGAGTGGTTACAGACGACGCAAATGGCTATCGTCATTAGCGAGGAACAAAACGAAGTCCAAAAGTTTGCCACTTGGGGCATAGACATCAAACCACATCGAGAAATCATTAAAAACGGGTTTGAAACCATCGGTGGTAAACGTGTTGATGTTGACGCTGCTTTCAAAGACGATGAACACCCGTTCCGCGTCGCGCTCGTCTGCGCCATGTGGTTGACGGGCTTCGATGTTCCCAGCCTTGCCACTCTATATTTAGACAAGCCGCTCAAAGCCCACACTCTTATGCAAGCCATCGCACGCGCAAACCGCGTCCATGAAGGCAAAAACAACGGATTGGTCGTTGATTACTGCGGTATCCTTAAGAATCTACGTAAAGCTCTAGCAACCTTTGCCACCGGCAAGGAAAAGGCCGCTGAAGATGAGATGCCGACGAAGCCGAGTGAAGAGTTATTGATCGATCTGGCTCATTCGATAGATTTGGTTAAGTCTAATTTGGCGGCAGATGGTTGTAGGCTTGAAGACCTTACAGAGAAGACAGGTTTCCCTTTAATAGCAGCCCTTAAACAGGCCAAAGAAGTCGTCAACCAAAACGATGAGACACGCAAACGCTTTGAGGTTTCAGCCCGTGAAGTTTACAAAAAGTTTAAGGCGTGCGTGAACATCAAGGAGTCCCGGCGCTACCAAAAGAGTTTTGACGCCATAGACCTGATTTATAAGAAACTCCAAGATGATCGGAAAAAGGCTGACATCTCGCAGATACTCAAGGAGCTTCACGATATTGTTGATGAAGCCATCGTAACAGCGCCGGAAATTGAAGCGGGAGATGCCGGTAAGATTTACGACATAAGCAAAATCGACTTCGACCGCTTGCAAGAGGAATTTCAACGCTCTACAAAGAAGAACACCACCGTACAATCCATTAAAGAAGTAGTGGAGAACAGAGTACGCCGAATGCTTGCCAAGAATCCGCTGAGAGTGAATTTATACAATCGCTATCAAGAAATCATAGCGGAATACAACAAAGAGAAAGATCGCGTGACCATCGAGCAAACCTTTGAGTCTTTGCTTAAATTCATAGCCTTGTTGGATGAAGAAGAAACGCGAGCCATGCGCGAAGGGTTAGAAGAAGAATCTTTGGCTCTCTTTGATCTACTCTTAAAACCTACCCTGACAACCCAAGAACGAAACCGCTTGAAGGAAGTAGCGAAGGACTTATTATCAAAGTTAAAAACAGAACTCCTCAACGTGCATAACTGGCGCGAAAAAGAGTCAACGAAAGCAGAGGTGAAGACGTTCATTCACGACTATCTGTTTAGCGATAAAACCGGCTTGCCAGCAGACTCTTACACTTTTGAGGAAGTAGATGAAAAGACAACAGCGATTTTTACACATGTCTTTCAACAGCACTCGGATTCGACTTATAACGCTCACGCGAATTAATTGTAAAAGTCTGGATTTGGAAACATCTACGCCAGCCAAGTTGTCATTGAAGGGCAAGCCGATTGCAGTTGGATGCCTGCTGTTGTTATATGTCGCACCCGTAGATGGTCATATAATTAGGAAAGTGGAACGATGAGCGTACTCACCGCTGTTCAGACTATATTGGCGCAGGCCGGGAAGCCCCTCCACTATAAAGAGATCACGAAGCGTGTTCTTGATCAAGAACTATGGACAACGAATGGATTAACGCCGCATGACACCATAAATGCACAGCTCGCAGTTGATATAATTAAAAAGGGTTCATCCTCACCTTTCCAAAGAACGGGGAAAGGTATGTTTGCGCTCCGCACTTGGGGATTACCTGAATATCAGGTTCCCTCATCTACCAGCAATGACGGTGCGCCGAGAAGCCAGATGTCTTTTACGGACGCGACCGAGGCTGTGCTTGAGACATATGCTGGCAAGCAGCCCATGCATTACCGAGCCATTACTGAGAAGGCACTTGAGCTAGGTCTTATCGCAACTGCGGGCAAGACCCCGGAAGCTACTCTCTATGCGCAGGTCATTACTGAAATCCAGAGGAGAGTGAAGCGCGGCGAACGCCCACGTTTCGTTCAATAGGGTAAGGGCTTCGTCGGGCTACCTAAGTGGCTAGGATCAGGGCTGGCATTCCAGATCGAGCAGCACAATCAAACGGTTCGTAAGAAACTGCGACAACAGATCAGCCAGATGCCCCCGGCAGAGTTTGAGGCACTCGTTGGTACGCTTCTAGCTAAACTAGGCTTTGAGGACGTAACGGTCACTTCTGTCAACAACGATGGAGGCATAGACGTGCGCGGCACGATGGTCACCGGCGATGTCATACGCACCCGCACGGCAGTGCAGGTGAAGCGATGGAAAAACAATGTGCAGGCGCCAACCGTACAGCAAGTACGAGGCAGTCTAGGTACACACGAGCAGGGACTTATTATCACCCTGAGCGATTTCAGCAAGGGCGCAGTAGAAGAGGCCGAGCGTCCCGACGCCACGCCAGTTGCCCTAATGAACGGCGAGCAACTGGTGAAGCTGTTGGTTGAAAATGACATCGGCATCCGTCGCGCCAGCCACGACATCATCGAACTTGGTGATGATGAACAATAAACTCATCTTATAAGCTTCCCTAACTGGACATCCGAGCAAAGCAACCCAATTATTGACACTCACTCCACTCCCTTAACCAATAAGGCCGTACTATGCATTGGTGTTTTTGGTCAGTAAGCGCGTCACCGTCGCAGTCAGTCGCTTGATGTCTTGTGGCTTCCTCAGAAAAGCATTGACGCCTGCGCGCAACGCGTCCCGCTCTATATCGCTTGCCGAGAGCATGATGATCGGCGTGCGCCGCCAGTGTGGAAGTTGACGCGCACGCCGCACAAGCTCCAAGCCGTCCTTGCCGGGTAGCTGATTATCAAGGATCAGCAGGTGATAGCGCGCTTTGCTCTCAATCTTTCGCATCGCCTCCGTCCCGTCGGCGCAGAGTTCAACCGTCCAGCCCAGTTCCTCTAGGGTTTCTTTCACGGCCTCGGCCACCGCCGGATAATCTTCAACGCAGAGAATATTGATAGTGCGCGCTTTAGTGCGCGGGCGACGGCGACTCTTAGGATTAATGATGCTCTGCCTGCGCGTTTCGGGCGGGGTGCGCAAGTAGGCGAGGTCTTTGTGTCGGCCTCCTTTGTCCAACATGGCGGCGAGTGTGCCGTGGTGTTGCGAACCGAGCAGGCGCGAGGCGCGCGTGACGCTGCCCTCTGCGTCGATCAGAGCACGCCGCACGTATCTGGCTTCGTAGGTGCGCACCCGCTCGTTGAGATCGAAGTTCGCCCAAAAATCCACGAGGCTACGGATTCGCCGCTGTGACAACATCGTGCGACGGGAGGACACAATTCGTATGGCACAGGCACGCAGGCGTTTGATTGTATCTGTGTCCTGCGTCTGCTTGAGCAAGTTATGAGCGCGCTCGTATGTTTCTAATAGTCCGTCCTCGCCAATGCGGTCGGCATGTTCCTCCATCAACGACAGCAAGGCGCGCCCGGCATCTTCGACCGCTCCCGCTTGCTCTGCAAGATCGGCCGCGTGTCTGAGCGTGTTGAGAGATTCGACGAAGTTTCCGAGCTTGGACAGCACACGGCCTTGCGTGGTCAGTGCTTCGGCTAGCAAACCCTGCTCGCCGCCTCTAGAGAGCACGCGCACAGCCTCGCGGATCGCGCTTTCGGCTGCTTGTAGTCTGCCCTGTGCCAGCAGGACGCGAGCGCGTGTCTCATCAACCTGCGCTACGCTGCCCCGATCACTTATCGTGACGAACAAGTGGCGCGCACGATTTAGGTGTTCATGCGCTTCCTCGTATCGCCCAACGGTGCGAAGCAGGAATCCTAGATTGTTTTCAGCGCGGGCGAAATAACTGGTATGACCTGCCCGCTCAAAGTGAACAGATGCGGCAGTGTATTCAATGAGGGCACGGTCTATATAGTCCGTGCGACGCTCTGCCATACTCAAGCAGGTCAATACGGCGGCGAGGTCATTATGAAATTTCCCTTTCAGCGCATCATTGGTGCTTTCCTCAAAGAACTTGGCTGAGTCCGTCAGGATGCGAAGAGCGTCAGTGTAGCGGCCACTCCCTGACTCAACCAGCACACTACGGATCAGGATTTTCGCTCGTAACTCCGGGTCATCCTTATCCGTGAGTTTCTTTAACGCTTCAGCGTAGAGCACACGGCCTTCGTCATACGCGCCTTCCCGCCAGTAGCAATAGCCTAGATCACTCTGAGCGGCAGCGGCTCTGATCAATTCGCCTAGAGCCTCAAATCGAATAATACTTTCGCTGATGAGGTCTTTGGCTACCCCCTGCGCCGCTCGGTCTTGCGCGGCACTAGCGAGCCAGCCCGATAATGTTCCGGCGCGCCAAAGTACCTCTGCTGCTGTCAATTCGGACAGCCCTTCGAGTGTAGGGCGTTTACCGACGCCCTGCCACAATTCGCCAAGCATGTCACGCGCTGCATCGTATTGACCTCTATGCTCTAAGTCAGCCGTTATCTGGCATTGAAGCTGCGCCCGCTCGTCGCGGCTCAACGCAGGGTTTTCTAGCTGCTTCAACAATGTTTCGGCTAAAGTCATGTGAGGACTCGCTTTCTCTGAGTTTGGCAAGAAATGTTTAGGCAAGCTGAAGCTGCGCTCTATCAACAAGATAGGGCGCAAATTAAAACCAGTCGGGTCTGGTTTCACTAACTACCTCAAAAGGAAAAGAAGAGATGAAAAGCCATCGAAGTGCTATCGTCGCATTGGTATTAACGTTGGCGTTTTCCACGCCCACCTTCGCCGACGGCATAATGTGGACTGGCAAAACTTCCCCACCCCCACCGCCGACAAACGGCATAATGTGGACGGGAACATCCTCCCCCGCACCGGAAGGGGACGCCCTAACGGAGATTGTGCTCACCTTGCTGCAAACTCTGATACTGCTGCCCTAAGCGAGCGGAACAGTTCAAGCTAATTGTATGCTGCCGTGAGGCTCACTGGTGGCGCAATCTACGTGTGTCCTGCGAGAATATACAACAATCGCGTGGCACTGCGAGAAAATTCTGAGCGATGTAACTACAAGATAAGTGTGTAGGCAGGTGAGCCAATTAGATATTGGTAGCCTAATAGCATATGAATATCAGCACTCTTAAGCCCTTAACTTTTAAGCCGCGATCAATTCACCTTCAGTCATGGTTTGCAACGACAATTCCAGTTCAAACAGCTGGGCGTCCATGTCGCGGATTGTGCGGTTGAGAGCATCCAGCGATTCGTGACCATCGCTTTGAATGTCGCCCGCGATGCGTGTTAATAAGGCCAAGGTCGGGTGCATGCCGTTGTTAGGCTTCCCGCTATGGCAAAGACGGTCGGCTCTTTCTTAGCCAATAGGTGCCGAAGACGATAAGAACACCTCCGACAACCAAACAGTAGATGGGCAATAGATAATCCGACGCTAAACTCCACATAACCCACTGATTCCAACTTCCGGTGTCATCACGAGCCGCCATCGCCGATAAGATTTCACGCTCCAAACTCGAAGCCTCAATCTCGCGCATCCTCTCACCGTCCCACGCGAAGACGGCACTGATACGCTGGCGGCTCGCCCCGTCATAAATCAACAGATGCGGCACTTCCACTTGAGCGGGTTTATAAATCGCGGCGTGCGTTCTAAAAGTATTATCGGTGCTGTCATAAGGGGTGCTGAACAACTCACGCTCGCCATCAACAATAGTCAGCCACCAATCAAACCTATCATGAAGATTCTTTTGGACGACGCCCAGACGATCAAGCGCGCCATTGCTATTGAAGTCGGCCGCACAAGGGAAGGGATAGCATTCCGCCATCTTCACCAACTCATCGTGGCGCGCGTATTTCGCCCCAAGCCGACGGTCAGCCAATACGGGAACTCCAATGAAGATTACAGCCAGTGATAACAGCACCGCCATTCTTTTTCGTTTCATGACAATTACCCTTCAACTTGGAAGCCTAACGCTGCGGCTAAACTGCCGCCTGCTGCGATGGAATTTCAGAGCCGCGCCATTGGCGGTCAGCTTCAGCCGCTTGTTAGATTTCAGTCGTAGCAGTCAACGCACGCTAGGCGTATTTATTATAGCGATCCTCGGAAACGAATTGACCTTCGAGATTGAAATACATTTTCAGCACTCCGTACTTTGCACGAGTGCTCTCGCCGATCATTACTTTCCCAAGCAACACGACTGCTTCAAAATGATCGTCCAAGAATATCCGCGCCTCGAGTTCTGCTTTGATAAAGGCACGCGAACGGACAATGAGTTCCGTATCTGTTGGGATTTCAACAACGACATCTTCAATCTCTAATTTCCAGCCACACTCCGCTAGGAATGCGGCAGCCTGTTTCAAGATGCTCGCGACAGGCAGCGCGGCCTCAACATGTTCGATCATTTCTAAATGTGAGATAGAAGGCATTGGTTCTGAAATCTAACGCCCGGCCTCACCCGCCGCGCATTCAACGTATCAAGCACGGCGTCTCGCGGATGAAAGCTGCGCTATCCGCGGTCGGGTGCATGCCGTTGTTGGGTTTCGCCGCTACTTGGATTTGCTCTCTTCTTTGCATCTGCACTCAACCCCAACAAGATAAGACCTCCCACGCACATTCATATATTTCTTCGCTCTAACAATATCTGTGTGTTCGTCATAAACGACTTCAGCAACAGCATTTTCTTCTGCTGAGATGGCATTCGCCTGTGCTTTGTTAGAAACCACAATGCCCAGAAGCATTGATTCCGCTGGCATAGATTCATCTGTGTAAAACACGCTTGCCGTAATAACTAGGTTGCTGCCCGGAAAAGGGTAGGTCTTGGTCGTAAGCTCTTCTTCACCGATAACGGTACGAAACTCTGGAAACAAGGTCTGCCCGACAGACATTGCTTTTGCATCTGCCTGAGCGTTCCCGGTCTCACGAAAGTTTTCAAAAGCCTTTCTCGCCTTTGCGACATCCACCACATAAACATGGCAAGCATCACTTTGAGACTGGGCAACCGCGACGTTCGACAGCAGAAGCACTGTATTGAACTGCCGAAAAGGTGATTGCCGTAATACTCTTTCTCCCGCTCTTGTGGGTGACGCTCGAAATCAATGAACGGTTCTCGGCAATGTGGGCACCGCAACGGATTCATGTAGCGAAACGAGCCTCCACACTCTTTGCACTGAGGGAGGCGATGTTCAAAACGGGCTACGGATGCCATGTCCGCTTTACCCAATATTGGCGGTGCGTCTTCGATGTAGCTGCTGGCGACCAACGTGTGCGGGCCACCAGAGCAGTAGAAATATGTCAAATCGGCGAAGCCGGCGTGGAACGACTGCAACCGAAAGCTCTTCTTGCAATAATCGCACAGGCAGAGCACTGAGACATTTCCCGGTGTGATTGATCCGGAGAAATGCAGACCTCTATAGAACAGCCCCTTGCCTGCGAGCTCGCCCGTATCGCCTGTGAACTCGGGGAGCATGAACGGCTGGAAGCGGACGCCTATAGTCGCGCCACTCTGATATGCTTCTTGAGGGTTCTCATCTTCGCTCCCGGTGACGATGCAGTCTGCTTGAACGGCAAAGGTCGACCCAACGCGAACGGACATATGCAGGAACCTGCCGCCCTCCGCGAAGACTGACGACAGATCGAAGGAGTGAGCATTGCCAGCACTGTCAACAAAATGAAGAAGGTGCTGCCCGCCTTTGAGCTCCGCGACGGGCTTCTTTTCCGCGGGTAGTTCCGAGGAGGTAAACGAACACAACTCCTGCGTATCCAGTAACACACGCAGGACGGTTTCATCGCGGCTGCCCGCTTGGCGTTTATCCTTTCGACGAAAAGGCCACATCAAAGCTGAATCTACCCCCGTTTAATAGACAGCGAGATAAGGCTACTTGCGAGCCTCACGCCGCCTCTTTCAACTGCGCTTGGTAGCGCGCCTCGTACTCCGCCGGCGCGAAGTAGTCTGTCGCTGAG
>JAIVJZ010000054.1 GCA_020199775.1 Acidobacteriota bacterium | reverse complement strand
TCAGCGACAGACTACTTCGCGCCGGCGGAGTACGAGGCGCGCTACCAAGCGCAGTTGAAAGAGGCGGCGTGAGGCTCGCAAGTAGCCTTATCTCGCTGTCTATTAAACGGGGGTAGATTCAGTACGGAGCGTCCGCGCACGGCGCCAACCATTTCTGTCTGCTGGCGGTCTTATCCGGGGATAAGCCCGTCGGCATGCAAATGTTCAATGAGATTGGTGAGAACTGGGATCAGGATGTCTGGCGAAATAAACCCGTGTTTGAGATGTACAGAAACTGGAGCCACGGCAAGCTCTAGATAATGTGACGGCGAGCTCCTCGATGGCGGAGTCGCCGCGCTCGACCGCCGCGACCATCTTCTGGCGCAGGTCTCAAGAGCATGCGGTGAGTAAAGCTTAAGAGAGCACGCGGGAGGGATAATAGATGAATGGCTATTCCGGCAACACCAACGAGGGCCGGGACTTGCCGCCGTTTTATCGGCGCGGAGTGGCGTTTGCACGGAGCCGTTCAGCCTACCAGCCTGCGGGAGATTGTGACATCGACAACATCCCCGCGAGCGGCGGGCTGAGCGGGGAGTGGCCTCTGCGTTAAAACTAAACCGCGAGCCACACCCGGCATCGGAACCTGCGCGGTGACGTTCATGCCCAGGCCCACCCTGTCCAGAATCCCTTTGGCCTCCTCCACGTTTTGACCGATCACTCGCGGCACGATCACGCCCGCGCTCGTCGAAATCACCACACGCACCGTCGAGCCGCGCTCGGCACGGCTTCCGGCAATCGGAGTCTGGCGCAAGACCATGTCCGCCGGTTGATTGTTGCTCTGCACGCGGTCGGCGATTGACAGCACGAGTCCGGCGTTGTCGAGTGTGCGCTTGGCTTCGCTCGCAGTCATCTGTAGAACAGACGGGACGACGACAAGATTGGTCGCGGCGACCACCGTGACGACTACCGCGTCGGGCTGGCTCCGGTTGCCGGAATCATCTACGACGACGAGTTGAAAGCGGTGCCTGCCGGGTGGCAGTGCCTCGACTTCGATGGTCGGCGCGTCGGTCGTGATGGGAACGTTCGCGTTGAAGACGGGCACGGCTTTACTCCAACATCGTCCAGATGAACTTGACGACTCTTCCCGGCGGCACGTCGCTGCTGGCGCGCCCGTCCAGCGTGAAAGACTTGCCCGACTCGACCTGCGCGGGCGCTCGGATCACCGCCGTCGGGTTGGTCGTATCTCTGACGATAATCTCGACCGTATCGGGCAGGCTTAGATTACCGGAATCATCTCCCACGACGAGTTGAAATCTGTGTCTGCCGATGGGCAGCGGCGACTGCGGATCAACCGTCACTTCCACTCCTGACTCACGCGTTTCAATCGGAGTGCCGATAACAAATTTAGCCATGTGAAACCTCCTCTAGTCGAATAATGTCCAGATGTATCTAACTATCTTTTTTCCTGTGGCGGGCTTCGACCCCGCAGCGTCGAGGATGAAAGACGCGCCGAACTCGACCGCCTGTTCATCTCCGGCTTCGGCGACGGGCAGATCGGACGCGGCTATTGTCACCTGAATGGTCGTTCCGATTGGCACGACCTCTCCGGCGGCGGGCGTCTGTTCGATGACGCTGCCCGGCGGCAACGCGCTCGGCCGCACGACGGGTTCGCCCAGCACCAGCCTCAAGCCTTCGAGCGTCGCCGCCGCCACTGCGCGCGTGTGCGCTATCAAGTTGGGAACGGTGACGAGGATCGGCGTCGCCAGCGTCACGTTAACCGTCATGTCCGTCGGCAAGAGTTTTCCCCCTTCCGGCTCCTGCCGGAAAATTCTGTTGGACTGAAAAGCGTTCTCCTGCCTGACGACCTTGCCGACCCCCAGCCCTCTCTCTTTCAGAGCGGCTCCGGCGGCTTCGAGTTCGAGGCCGATTAAATTCGGCACGACGCTTCGCGGCAGCGTCGCCACGCTCACGTCAACCGTGCTGAAGAGCGCCGCGCGCGTGCGCGCCGACGGCCGCTGGACGACGATCTGCCCGACGTTCTCCGCGCTCTCAAGCAAGGTTTGCGCGCCGAGCGTCAGACCGGCGGGCGCGTGCGGCAGTTTCAACTCCTTCAACACGACCGCCGCCGCCGCTTGCAGTGCGGCGACCGCCGCGTCCGGCTCCATGCCGATGAGGTTGGGAACTTCCACCGTGTGAGGCGCGGACAGGGTGATTTCCACGCTTGAGCCGGTGGGCGCGTTCGCACCCGCCGGAGGGTTCTGTTCGACAACCTTACCCCAACCTGTCTCTGTTCCTTGAGCCCGGTAGGGCGCGGCGGCCAGCGCCAGCCCCGCTTTATCAAGGACGAGGCCCGCGACTTCGGCGGTGAGTCCCGACACGTCCGGCACGATGGTCTTGAACGGCGTGGCGAGCACAACACTGACGGCGGTTCTTCTCCCGACGCGTGCTCCGGCCACGGGATTCTGTCTCGCGATGCTGCCTTCTCTAAGCTCCGATTCTTCCGTCCTCGTTTCCTCATCGAACTTCAGCGAAAGCCCTCTGCGTTCGAGGACTGTCGCGGCCTCTTCGGGCATCAGGCCGCGAATTTCGGGGACGGCGACGAAAGGCAGCGCCGACACCTCAACGTTGACCTTCGCGCCTTCGGCCACGTCGAGACCGGCCTGCGGCTCCTGACCCGTCACACGCCCCGTCTCTTCCCCGCCCCCTGCCAGCGCGCTCTCGCCTTCCCTCACCTCTCCGAGCGCCAGCCCGACCTCTTCCAATTTTCTCGCGGTCTCCTCCATGCTCAGACCTGTAAGTTCGGGAACGGCCACGCTCACGCCTGAGCCGAGCGTCAATTGAAACTCTCTTTCCAGAGATTGCAGCTGCGTCTTCACGATGGCCGGATGAACCTGATAATTGAGCAGGAAACCCGTGGCCGGCTCGTCGGTCGCATCGCCGCCGAAGAGTCCGAACTCGCGCAAGACTCCTTCCGCCTCGTCGAAGTCGAAAGCGGCGCGCACGATTAACGTGTGCGCGTCTGCGAGATAGTTAATCTGCGCGGTGGTGTCGAGCGGTTTGCGAAAAGTTTCGTTCTCAAGTTTCGTGGCTTGCAGGTTGACGGGGGGAAGATTTGTGTCCCACGCGGGCAAGCCCGAGCCGACCGCCCAGTATTGAATGCCCCGCAGGCCGGGACGATTGGAGAGCAGGCCGCCGACGAGATTGACGAGCGGCACGGGCATGGCTTCGGAGGCGAAGGTGAAACGCAGCCTGCGCTCCAGCGAATTGTCGCTCGTCTTTTCGACGGCGGCGTGAATGCGGTAGTTGATGAGATGGCCTGTGTCGGGCCAGCCGTTCGCGTCGCCGCCGAAGAGTCCGAACTCGCGCAGCGTGCCGACGGCTTCGTCGGGCGCGAAACTGACGCGCACCGTCAGGCTGTGCGTGGCGCTGTCGTAGGAGAGGTCTCGTTCGGGGTCAAGGCGCTTGCGGTAGATTTCGTTGACGAGTTTGGTTGTGCCCCGTTCGGCGGAGGGAGATGCGGCGTCCCACGCGGGCAAGCCCGAGCCAACCGCCCAGTAGAGGATGCCGGACATGCCCGGCTCGTTGGTGAGAAGTTTGGCGATGAGGTCGAGCGCGCGATAGACAATCGTGTTGCAGGCCGGGGCAAAACGCAGGACTTCGCGCCCCGCGAGATCGCGCAGGCAGTCCTGATATTCACCTCTGAGTTTAAGCTTCACTGTCGCACGTCACTTGATCAGGGTTTTAGCGCCTGTCACTCGCCCGCCCGAATTCAACAATTGTTTGCTCAGTTGCGACCTGCCCGCAACGTGTTGCGAAGCCACGTTGCTGATGGCTGTGTGAGCTATCTGCGCGCCCCGCTGGTCTAACTGGATGTTGCTGTCGCGCACGAACTCCTGCAACTGCGTGCTGACGGCCGCTTCGACTTTTGAGCCGAGGATGGCGTTGGATTCCTGCGCGATGGTCTGCCCGAGCAAGCCCGCCTGCAAGAACGCCTCATCGCCGCCGCGCGGGTCTACGAAAATCAGATCGCGCATCGCGACATGCGACTGCGTGAAAATATCGTCCATCACTCGCGGAATACCTTTGGCGGCGGTGTCCTGATCGAAGGCCCTCTCTCTAATCGAGCCTCTCAGGATATCGCCGACGCGGACTTCAACCTGTGCGCGCGAAGTCGTCTCCCAAATCTTCGTGCGTGTCCAGTCCTTAATCCACATGCCGAAGCTGACTTGTAGACAGCCGATTCCTCTGACGATGCTGCCGTTACCCTCCTTCGCATAGACCGTTACGGTGAGCGGCTGCGAGGGCGGGATGCGGATGACGGGGCCGCTGATGCCGTAGGAGATGTTGGAGAGCGAGGCATGCGGAACATAGTTGGACATGAGCGTCAGCTCTTCGGGCTGAAATTGTATCTGCGAATACTGCAACGCGCCCGTGTTGGCGATTTCCGCCGTCCTCACTCTCTGCGTGGCACGTCCGAGAATGGCCGCGTCCGAACGCGAAGGCGGCGAATCGGACTCGACGCCGTAGACCTCGAACGTCGTCCGGCCGTTGGTATCCGTGACAGCCGCAGACGGATCGATGCTGCCCCAATCGGAAGAGAACAGAAGGCGCGCGTTACGCACGGGTTGGCCGAGGCCGTCGCGGACGTTGACGGTGACGGTGACGGTATCGCCGAAATAGGCCGACGTGCGCGAAGGCGTCAACTCAACATCCCAGAACAGGCGCGCCAGCTGCTGGCGGATGTTCTGAAGTTCGACCCGGAGGTTGTGCATGCCGGTGTCGAGCGCCCCTATTTGAGCCTGCTGCGCGCGATTGGTGTCAACGACCCGCGCCAGATTGAGGAAGGTGCGCCGCCGGTCGTCAATCATCGCCGCGGTGATGACAGTCGCCCCGGCGGGGCGCGTGATGACGGCAAGCAGGTACGACTTGGCGGGCGGCAGGTTGGGGTGGCGCGCGGCGTTCACAGTCCATTCGAGCTTGTCGCGGACGCAGGTTTCGAGGTTGATGTCCTGACGGTTGCGCAGGTCCGTGTCCATCGTGCTGTCGATTCTGACGATGGAGGTTGAAAGGTAGATGTAGAAGACATCGGCCTGTGTGGGCACGGGGAGCGAGGGCGAGCCGGTTTGCTGCGAGAAGAGGATGGGCGTTTCGTTCTGCACGTCGTAGCCGTTGACGATGCAGCGTCCCGCGCCGATGACGAACTGGTTGGCGGCGGCGTTGGTGGGAGGCGTAATCTTGAAGCCGTCAATGTCGGGCACGCCCTCGCCGATGTAGTGTGAGCGCAGCATCCGCTCGTAGTAGCGGCGGATGTCTTCCAACTCGTTCCAGTCGCGGTCGAGCAGCGGCACGCCCTGTTGGAGGCGAATACCGATGTAGTGTTTACTTGGAGTATGTGTGTCCCGTCCGCCGTTTGAGAAATTATCTGTAGCCATTTCCGCAAAGTCCTCTCAACTTGAATGTACCGCCGCTGTCCGTCGCTATCAATCGCTGTCCGTCGCTGTCTTCCTTGTTGTTGTTCCCCGTGGCTTTCGAGTTTGCCGTATAGCCCGCACACGTCAAGACAAATCCTCGCGCGCGCCGCGCAGAAAATCGACCGACGTGCGGCGGAAGTCTCTCGCCCGGTCGAGTTCGAGGATGACGACGCCGCGTATATTGAAGGGCAGAAAGAGAGAGAGATTGTTGATGAGCCGCGCTTTCTTTCTCATGATCGTCCGGGTGGATTCGCCGGGACGCGGGCGCACGTAGATGCCGACGACGTTGTAGGCATACCAATCCTCGTCGGTCGTGCCGGTGTCGTAGACGTAGTCGAGGTCGTCTTCAAACTTGCCGACGTTCGCCATCAACGCGGGATTGGCCGTATCGACGGTGCGCGAGCCGCGATCCGTCGGGTCGTCGGGGTTGCCGAGATTGTTCGTGAAGAAGACGTTCCGGTAAAACTCCTTGATGCGCGAGTCCCAACCGGTGAGACGCTTGACCCACATCATGCAGCCCGGGATCGTGCCGGTGAGGCGATAGAGCGCGGTGGCATACTTGATCTCGTGCCGCTGAATGGGAATTGAGGCATCGTGGCTCAAGTCCCAACCGATCCACTGCGCCAACAGGGAGAGATAACGATAATCCACGCGGTCGATGTCGTGAATGTCGAGCAGGCCGTCGGCTCCGCTGCGCATGTAATCGAGCCCGACGCCGAAGATGTCCATAAAGCGACGCAACTGTCCCGCGTTCGGAGTCGCTTCGGGAACGCTTTCGGCTCCGGGCGTGGGCGTGCGCGTCAGCACGTCGTGGCGGCGGTGGATGTTGGGAAGCGATTCGTAGAGCGCGCGCCCCATGCCGTGCGTCTGCGCGGCGGTGGCTACCGCACGATGCCCGCGCGTGTCCGTCTCGCCCGCAAACAGCGGGCTGAAAATCTGGTAGTAATAAGTTTTGCCGGGGACGAGTCCACTCGCGGCGCTCGGGTTCGTCCCGCCTTCGAAGCTGCCGCTGTCGAGAATCTCCACGTGGCGCTTCAGGGGTGTGCCGCTATCGTCGAGCGTCGTCGCGGTCGTCCGGCGGAGCGTTTCGATGGCCTGACCGTTGACGAGGCGTGAGACGGTTTCGACGGCGTAGACGATGCGAAATTCACCCGTGCGTTGTTCCCAGCCGGGAAGATCGGCGGCGGTCGTGCCCGCGGGGGGAAACGCGTTGCTGTCGTAGACGAGAAAGGGATCGTTGCCCGCAGCGGGAGGAAATTCAAAGTCGCGCGTCTTGCGCCGCAGCGTGACACGCGGGATGGAGGCGAGAGTTTCCGCGCCTTCGAGGATGAAATCCCAACTGATGCGAATGCGGCGACCGACGAGGTCTGCATCGGCCACAAAGTTTGCGAGCTTCATCGCGGAACCTCTTGCGTCGTGACGTTCAGCGTGCCTATCGTCGGCAGTTCAAACTCGCCGATGTCGATGCGGCCGGTCACGGGAATCTCGGCGCTTGTGCCTTTGCGCCGGTAGCGCAGCACGGTCGCGGCGTGGACGCCCGCCAATCCTTCCACCGCTTCGTAAACTTTGCTCAGGTAGAGAGGCCGCCCGAAATCCACGTTCTTGAAGGCGTGCAACTGTCGTACGCTGAGTTCGACCTCGTGGAGCACGGTTTCGGGACTGTAGTTGTGTTCGACCACCACGCTGATGTTGATCTCGACGGACACGCAGGTCGGGTCTTGAATATGGATGAACGTCCCGACCATTCGTTTGTCTTCAAAGAACGCGACGAGCCGCCGCTTGAGGTCTTCGGGCGCGGCGCGACAGGTGTCGCCTTCGGGCGCGATGAAGAGGTCTATCTGATTCCAGCCCTGACTGCGGGCGCGCACTTTGGCGACGCCGCCCGCCTGATGCGCGAGCGCGACGAAATCGCTCAAGGTGACGGCGCGCTGCCCGGAGCGAAACGCCAGAGGCCCGAACCTGACGGCGTGTTCCAGCGTCTCCCTGTCCGCGCCCCCGGCGGCGGGAGACTGATTCGTGACTGACTTGAAGAGACGAATCGCCGTCTTCGCTTCGAGGATGGAAGCGGCGGGGACGTTTCCGGCAGAGCCGCCGCCGACGCGATAACGAGCGCGAATGTTGTTGAGGCCGACGGGCGGAATGAGACCGTAGAGGCCGTCGCCGAAGACCACCCAGGCCACGTCGTTCTCGTCGAACTGAACGTAATACTCGCGTGACTCGGCGGTCGAGAGCGTGACGCGCCCCGCGCCCGTCGTGTGATAGAGCAGGTTGTTGCGTCGCGTCCAAGGAACCCAGACCGCGCCTTCGTTGACTTCCACTTCGAGCGAATCGAGGATGAGCGGGCTTTGCGCAAGTTTGAAGCTCAGGTTCGGCTCGCCCGTCGAGGAGCCGAGCATCTCCTGCGGCGTGCTGCGGCTGTGCCTGACGGGAAGGCTCGGGTAAATCTTCTTGCCGTCCGCAGCGGTCTGCACCTGCGCGGTGGCGAGGTCGATTTCAAGATCGGGCAGGAGGTACTCAAAGGTTTGCGGCGCGGAGCCGCTGCCGGCTTTCGTGGCAAACTGCGCGCCGCGCGGGACCGTCACTTTCGTCGGCTCGCCCGCGCCCGGCGCGTTGAAGGTCAGGCGCAGGTCGGCGGCGGCGGCAACCGGCGGCTTCAACTCGTAGCCGATGAGCCGGAGCAGGTGCAGCACGCTGCGCCGCTCGGTGGCTGTGTGGAGGAAGGATTCGCTGGCGATGCGGTCTTGATAGTAGAGGATGATGTCGCCCATGTAGGCGAACAGGTCAACCATCAGGACGCCGAGATCGCTCGCCGACTGGTCAGTCCACTCGGGCAGACGGTAGCGCGCGAGTTCGAGCATAGCTCGACGCAGCGAGGCATAATCTTTGTTGGTGTAATCAACCGCCGGCTTCAGCGACATAAGCGGCCTCTCAGGTGATCGGGATAATCAAGTCTTCCTTCATCGGCTCGTTGGCATGGATATAACTCAGGCGCAGACGTAATTCTCCCTCGAAATGCTCAACGGTCGAGTCCATCACGAGCACGCGCGGCTCCCATTGCAACAGAGCCTCGCGCGCCTGCTTTTGCACGATGTCGCCGAGCACGTCATCGTTCGGATCGTGGACGAGCGCGGGAATCTGCGTCCCGAAGTCGCGCAGCATTGGACGCTCGCCACGCCGCGTGCTGAGGATGACGCGAATGTTCTGTCGAATCTTCTCTCGCCCCGCCTTCAACTCGACACGCCCCGTCGCCGGGTCGATGCGGAAGGGGAAAGCGAATCCTTTAACATCATCGTCGTTCATAAATTTCGACCTCTTCGTCAATCCGTGCTCGCGCACGCGTTTCGCACTCACTCGACGTTGCGTTTACCGATTTGATCTCCGGTCTGTAAATCAACCTTCACCTGTTTGATCTCGCCGCCGCGCACGTAGGCGTCGATGGCGTCGGCCAGCGCCGCGACGAGCGCGGGCGTCGCCTGTTCGGGCGTCGATTTCGACTTCGCCGCGTCGAATGCCTTCTGAATGTCTTCCTTCAACTTGTTCTTGTTCAGCGTCATCGTTAATCCGTTTCTAATCGAGAGGGCAACCCGGAGGATCGGGTAAAGTGGGCAGAGACAAATCAGGGATTGCCGGCATAGGGACGGGCGGCAACTGCGGCATACTGATAGACGGCAATTCTATCGCCGGCAAGCCCGGCAGGTCGGGAGGCGACGGCAACGTCGGCAGCGACAAATCAGGAATTGCCGGTATGGGAATAGGTGGCAGCACGGGCATAGTGATGGATGGTAATTCTATTGACGGCAAGCCCGGCAAGTCGGGCGGCGACGGCAGCGTCGGTAGCGTCACGTCGGGTATCGCGGGCATAGGAATGGGTGGCAGTACGGGCATAGTGATGGACGGCAAAGATGGAAACTTACAGTTGCTCATGGCTTCACTTGAGTTTGACGGCCTTCGAGAGCGGAGAGGCCGGAGTGTTCAGAAGCGGCTGCACGGGAGGCAGGGGCGGAGTCGTCGGCCCCACGGCTGACCCATGCGTGTGCGCTCCGTAAAGGCCGATGAATATTTCGCCGAGCACCGCCGATTGCATCGCGTCTTTTCCGAGATTGACGCTCGCGCTGGCGAGCGTTACGTCCTTCGCATGGATGGCGACGGACTCCTTAGCCACAACCTTTACTGCGCCCTCCTTTAACTCGACCATCGCGCCGCCATCCACGTTCACGATGGTTATACCGTCGTCTTTCATCCAGATGGTATTCCCGTGCTGCTCGGTGATGATGGCATCCTCGCGTTCGGCATTGAGAAAGATGTGCGAGCCGTTCTTGTTGGAGATGAGGATGCTGCCGTTCTTGTCCAGCGCGATAAACGAATTGTCTTTATGACGGATAATGATTTTTTCCTCGCCCTCCTTGTCGAACAGTTCGACGATGTGGCCGGAAGGCGTCTTGATGATGCGACTGTCGGGCGGCGTGACGGCGGCTTCCGTCGGCACGGCGTCGGTCGGATACCAGACGCCGACGTAGAGCGGGTAGCCGGGGTTGCCCGCCTCGAACTCGACCCACACACGCGCGCCGACGGGAGGCACGTAGAAGTGCGCCGTCGGGAAACAGGGGCGCGCCCAGACCTCCATCTCCGCGCCGAACATCGAAGGCACTTTTACCCTAATGCGACCCTGCAACTCCGGGTCCTCGTTATCCGTTACCTCGCCGCTGTACTTGCCGTAATACTTTCCGGCGTGCCGCTCAAGATCGCGATTCATCGACATGCAATCTACCTCGTCACTATAAATCTGGTCTGGTAACTCGCGTTGCTCGGCTGCGGCCCGCCGCGATACAGGTGCTTCACGAGCGTGACGTACCAATCGCCCGTCGCCCATGCCGCGATGCCCTCGATGCCGACTTTCCCCTTCGCGCGCATCTTGATCGAGCCGACCATCAAGCCCGTCCCGCGCAGGCCGAGAATGCGCGTGCGGTCGCGCCGGTCGGCGATGCTCGCAGGGAGCGAGGAATTTGAGGGCAGACCGACGACGGAGCTTTCGCGCACCTGCGTCTCGGGCGCGGGCGCTGTTCCTGCAACCTGCACGCCGCTCGCGAGCACCGCATCGCCGCCCGTGCTGCGTCGCCCCAACTCGTCGGTCAGCGTCGCATCGGTGGCGGCAGCAGGCGGCGCCGGCTCGACGGGCGGAGGACTGGTCACGGTCTCGCCCGTCGCGGGGTCGTGCGTGGCCGCCGCCTGTCTCGGAGGCGAGCCGGAACTGACGCGCTCGTATTTGAATTCGATTAACTGGTTGATGCCCGCACAGCATTTCAGGTGTCCCATCTTCTTGGCTTCTAGCAGGCGGCTCTCCTGCACGAAATAGAACTTGGAGGCGCTCTCGTTGTATTCGACGAAGGCGCGCGCGCCGTAGTGAGAAGCGATGTCCTGGATGAACTGCAAGTCGGTGCGGTTGACCTGACGCAGCGGAGCGGTTGCGGGAAACTCGGTGTCGGGCGAAGGCTCAATCTGCCCGACGGTCAGCGCCGGGTATTCGCCGACGATAGCGGTCAGGATGGAGTTGAGCGTTCCCGTGTGCTCTCTGGTTTTGGCTTGAATGTTCATCAAGTAAGACTTGTCGTAGGCGACGATGGTTAACTGCCTCGAACTGCGTTCGGCATCGTGCCCGTTCACCTGCGCGATAGTTCCTTCAAACAAGACGGCGTGTTCGGAGGTCCAACCTAAATCGATTTTGATCGTCTGCCCGCGATCTACGACGGTCATGCCGACGCGCTGCGGGTCGCTCAGCACGATGGTCGCCTTATCGGCCAGCCGGTCGTGGTCCTCTATCTCGATAGACCGCACGGCGGTCGTAACGTCCCGTTCTTCTTGCCATTTCACCTGAATGAAAGGAGGCTCGGCAGGCATCTTCTAAAATCTCCGCGTGCGCTCGACGCGCCCGACATCGCCGGCCGCCGGGATGACGATGGACGTGCCCGGCTCAAGATAAAACGGGAAGGCGCGCGGGTTGGCGTCGGCGATGCGCCACCAGGCCTCGCTCGTGCTGTAGTAACGCCACGCCAGATACTCCATCGTCTCGCCCGCCGTGACGACGTGGCGGAACGAGGAGGGGTCGCGCGGCGGCTCGCCGACGAGCCTCATGGCGATGGTCGGGCGAACGACACCGTCTGAGTCCTGCGCCTCGAAAGTGTATAAGCCGCGATAGCGCGAGTTGGGTTGAACCGGCATAAGCTCTCCTAAACGAACAGGCCGACGATGGGCGTCACCGCCAGAAAGTCTGTGCCGATTCCGGCGCGCCCGTAACTCTGCGCGACCTGCACCGTCCGCACGACGTAATCAATCAACGGCCCGGCGGCGTAGGTCTGCTCCTTGAGCGTCACGTCAACGTCGGCGCGCAAGGGGTCGCCGTTGTCCTTGAAGGAAGTGATTTTGATGTTGAGGTCTGACATTACGCAGGTGCTCGAAATGCCGCCGTAGCTGAAAGAGACTTCGGGCGGAGTCGTCCAGCAGGGAACGGTCTTGTTGGAAATCCACGAGACGATGTCCAACAAATCCCAGGAGGGATACATGAAGGAGCGCAGCACGGCGAGGTCAGGCAGGATGCTGCCGCCGTAGTGGTTGCCGCCGTCGAGCGGGCCGGGCAGCGAGCCGTCGAGCTTGAACTCAAGGCCGATGGTTCTCAGTTCGCCCTCCTTCGCCTCAAGCGGCTTGGTGGCGGTCAGCAGCGAACCGATCTCCTTGACATCCTTGTAGAAGCCCATGAGCGAGCCGATGACGCCGGAGCCCGCGGAGGTCTGGTCGAATCCCCACTGACCGAAGCTGTTGGCCTGTTCATACTTGAAAGCCTTCTTATCCGTGAGCAGTTCGGGGTTGTATTGAAAACGAAAAACGAGCGGCGGAATGTTTTCCAGATTCGCCATGTAGCCGGTCATGCGATCCATCGGTTGAGCCTCCCTTTCATGCGAATGCGGGCGTGATGCCCCCGCGGTCTTCGAGTTCGTGCTGCTGTTGTTGCCATGTGTCGAGGTCAAACTGTGCTTCGTAGATGGGTGGCTGCGTTTGCAGGTCGAGCGTCGGGGGGGGCTCTATCTCAATCGTGACCTCGCCGATCTCGACGGTGGCGCGGGCGCGGCTCGCAGCCGTGCCGACGCTCGTGACCACCTGCCCCGGAATAGACGTTGCGACATCCGCGCCGACCGTCGGCGTGCGCGAGAAGTGGTCTGTGATGCGCCCCATCAGCGTGGTGAAGCCGCCGCCGCTCAACCAGCCTTCATAGGCGCGCGCGATGGCATCGAGGCCGGTCTGCGGTCTGATGGCCGCTTCGGCGCGCGCCGTGGATAAAGCATCGGCCAGTTGACCGGCGCGGTTCGTGACGGTGTTCAGGTGGCCTTGTAAATCCCTGTTGAAATTGGTTTCGCCCGTCGTGACGGCCTGGTTCATGGCCGCGCCGATGGAATTGAGCGCGCCCTGCGCCGTGCCGAAGATGCCGCGCATTTCCGTCGTCACAGCCGCGCCCGCGCTCGTCACAGCCGTCGTCATGCGTGCGATTTCGGCGGGCGGAAGAAGCGTGTCGGCAAGATTCGGGAAGGGAGCGATAACCCCGCCCGGCCCGCCGACGACGCCGGGGCCCGGAACAGGACGGGTGGCGGCAACAGTCAGGGCTGCCGCTGCGGCAGGGGGCAGGGGCGCGCCGTGGATGACGCTGTGCAGCGCGGGCAGCACGAGCGGCAGAATGTCTACGAGGTGAAAGATGAGACGAAAGACGCGCGTGTCGCCGAGAAAGATCAGCAGGTTGCCGAGGCCGTCGCGCAGCCAGATCATCAAGGCGTCAATCGTGTTTTTGATTCCGTTGGAGACGAAGCGAAGAGCCTCGACAACGGTGGTCAGCAGCGTGCCGACGATGCGGAAGATGGAGCCGAGAATGCCCGTCATGGCCGTCCCGATAATCGAGAGCATGTTCGCCCCGAGACGCGCGGCGGCGGCGATGGTGTCGTAGATGGTGACGAGCGCGACGCCGCGCAGGAGAAAGACGAGCCGCAGCGCGAACTGGAGCATGTCGATGATCGCCAGCTTGATGTCGTCGATTCTGAGGAGCAGCGAAGCGAACGCTCCGGTGAGAATCGGCACGAGCAGGATCAGACCGTTCACGAGGCCGGAGGCGGCCTGAAGCATGGGCAGGATGGGCATGGCTGCTCCGCCCGCCTGCGCCGTCGGCTGCGTGGGCGCGGTGCCGGTCCTGAACATGTTGGTCAGAGCGTCGATGGTGGCCGTCAGGCGCGGCAGCATCGTGGCGAGGCTCGAACCGCCAGAGGAACCGCTTGAAGACGAAGATGCGCTGCCTCCGATGCCGAGCCGGTTGAGAATGCTGTCGATGGACGCGGTGATGCGCGCGAACTGTGTGAGATTATAGGGCAACGCGATGCCGCCGATGGTGCCGCCGATAAGGCCGCCGATTGTACCGCCGAGAAATCGCCCGACGCCACCGAGCAGCCCTTCCAGAAATCCGCCGCTGCTGGCCGTGAGGTCGTTGATGTTGACGACATAGACTTTGAGCGCGCCGTTTAAGAGCGGCGGTTCGCCGAACTGTCGTCCGGCTGTGAGCGCGGTGGCGAAGGCGACTCCGCGATAGCTCGCCGTGTTGCGCTCGATGCTGTCGAGCGCGCGACGTGCCAGTCGCATCTGGGTGAACAGGAGTCCTAGCTGTGTGATGATCTCTTCTTCACCCATCTTTAGCCTCCCGGCGTTCTCTCGGCTTGAGCCAGTCCGTTGACATAGGCGTTTTCAATCGCGCCCTTGAAACGCTCGGCGATGCGTGCGATGAGGTCTGCGTCGAGCGCGCGTCCGGGCGCGTGGATCAGGAGACGCGGGAAACGCACACGCCTGAGACCCGCGCGGCGCGCGAGGATGTGCGGCGAAGTCGGGTTCTCGCGGCTGACCTGTGCCTCGGTCTGCGCCGTCCAGTAACGACTCATCTGTTCGACGTAGAGCGGCAACGCCGCGCCGATCACGTCGAATGCGCCGCCGGCGACGAACCTGTCGAAACTGTTCGCCAGCACGTCCGAACGCTCCGCCCTGCGCGCGCGCAATTCGTCCGCGACCGGGCTCAACACCGAAGACGAAAGCTGCTCCGCGCGTTCGGCCATCAGCGCGTACTGCGCGGGCGAGCCGAGCCGCGCGGCCTGCCCGGCGGCTCTGGAAAAGGCGCGACTCGTGGCGAGAAGAAAATCGCGCCCTGACGTGAACAGGCCGTTGATGTCGGATTGAAGCTGCGCGGAAGCGTTTGAGAGTGCGGTGGCGAAGTTGGGCGCACCCGCTCCGAAGAAGGCGGCGTAGATGTCCGGGAAACCGGCCAGAGGCGGGGGCAGCGCCGTCTCAGGCGTGAAGGCGCGCGCCGTGAGAGTGATGTTGAGCAGGCGGCGCAAGCCTCTCACGCGTGCACGAATCGAAGTGAAAAGGCCGAGCGCGATTATGGCCGGGCTGTTCTCTATCGCGAAGAGAAAAGCGTTGAGCGCCTCCCGTGCGACGACTACGCGCAGTCCGAGCCACATGCTGATGAGGTCGTCGATGGTCAGTCGCGGCGGCGACGGCAGACCGCGCAGCAAGATGGGAGGGATGCCGAGGGCTCCGAGAAAGATCGGCATCAGGTCGAAGTTGAGGATGGCTTCGAGCGTGCTGCGCACCGCCTCGATGATGACGGTGAAGAAGCGAAAGAACTGCGACAACTGCTCTGCGAAGAAGCGTATCCCCCAGAGGAGTTTCGTCAGGTAGATCGCGTTGAAGCGGAAATTGAAGCCGACGTTTTGCAGGATGACGAATTGCGTCGCCAGCAGGAAGTCGAAGGCCAGCGGCCCGAAGCCGCCGAGCGTGGTGTAGAAGAAATCTATGACATCGCGGCGCAGCGCGAAGACCTCGGCCTCGATCAGTTGAAACTGTCGCACCAACTCGATTTTGAGACTCAGGATGGCGGAGCGCAGCGTGGAGACGAGCAGCATTGAAGCAATCGGAATCAACAGGGCCGCGCCGGTGATCCAGCGTATCCCCTCGGCTATCAAAGCAGGCCAGTCCGTCGGCGCTGATTCGGCGCCCGACCCCGAAGACGAACCGAGCGACTCGTAAAGTTGGTGTCCCTCGCTGGCGAAGCTGTTCACCTGATTGAGGCTCGAAGTGAAGGCGCGGAAAAAGAGCGCGCCCTGCCCGAACAGATCGGAGACGCTGCGCGGCACGTTGATATCGAACATCTCAGGCTTCGGCACGGGGTAACGATCCATCGCCGCCACGATTGTCTGGAGCATGCTGCTGAACGTCCCGGCGAGACGCGGCAAGGCCAACTCCTCCTCGACCGCATCGCCCTCGCGCCGCAAGCCGCGCAGGAATCTTCTGCCGCCCTCGCGGAATGATTCGCCCAGATCGGGCGCGGCCACGTCCGGAGACAACAGCCTGTGCTGCGAAGGGTCGATCCAGAGAGTCACTGCTCCGTTATAGAAACGGATGACGGGGAAGGCGCGCGTCGCCACTTCCATCGCTCTCACCTGACGCAGGCGCACGTCGAGCCACCGGCCGAGCCGCACCAGAGCTTCGGACATGGTCTTGGCGCGCATTATCATCGGCGCACGATAGAGGGCGGCGATTCTGGCGAAATCAATCGGCATCAGGGCCTCTCACTCCCGGCTTGAAAGCGTTACTCAGGTTCTGACCGGCGCCGTGTAAGTTTGCGCGCCGAGCGCGTTGCGCAGGTCTTCGGCCCACGCGCGGACGCTCGCTTCGCTGGCGGCGCGGGCGCGCACTCTCAGGCGCGAAACGACGGGCTGCAAGCGGTCGCTCTCGGGCAGGTCGCGCACCGGATGTTCCCTTCCCAGATAATCATCTATCGCCACGAAGACCGGCTCCAGACCCGCGATTGATTCATAGACCGACGGCGGCAGCACGCGCGCGACAACCTCGAAGAGCAGGTCGCGCAAATTCTGTTCGACCAAAGCTTCTGCGAGCGGGCGCGCGCGCCGGGCTTCGAGCGCACGCATCTCGCCCGCGAAGACGGAGGGCGGATTGCGCGCGGCGACCAGTCCGCGCCGGGCTTCCTCCGAGAGAGCCAGCGGGTTCGGCAGCAGACCCGGTATCTGTTCGCGGATTCCCTGAAACAGTTCGGTGAGCGGCGTGATAACGCTCAGCGGAGGCGGCGAGCCTCCCGCGCCGCGCGTTACCGCAGCCGAATCGGGCTCCACCGTGGACAGAGACGGAAACGGCGGAATAACCAACGCCGCGAGCCTCGAAAAAATGCCGGGCGACGACGGCGTGGTCGTCGTGGGGGCGGTCGAAGCGTACATGCCTTTGAGAGCGTCCATCGTGCGGCTGAAAGCCTTTAGGGTCGTGACGAACGGGTGCTCGCTCGTGGCGGCGGTGATGAACGGCATGGCGAGCACAGTCCAGGCCGCGACAACGTTCATCATGCCGTCGCCGATGCGCCTCAACTCATCGGTCGCCAACCGAAGCACGGTGTTGAGTGCCCGCGTCAGCATCGGCATCAGCATCCGCAACGCGCCGAACACGATGCTCAGTATCCCGAAGACCGAATTCCTACCCTCGTACAAACCCCTAAGGCGCGCGAAGAAATCCTCGAAGACGAAAACGATGACATCCTTGACCGCCGACACCAGACCCTGTATCAGCGGAAACTGGATTCTGATGGCGCGCATCACCCTGCCGACCTGCGTTAAGACGATAGCCATGAGCGCGATGAGATAGGGAAAGAGTTGGGCGAGTTGGTCGCCGAGCATGAGCATGCCGCGCAGGACAGGATTCTGCACTTCCTCGCGCGGCCCGGAGATGACCTGCCAGAAACGCTGGAAGGGGCGCGCCATCTGCGCGACCGCTCCGAGCAGGTTATAGACGAGCACCGTATCGCCCGAGGTAAAGGCGGCGGGCAGGAAGGCTATCGGGGCGGGCGCGGCCAGCAGGCCGATAAAGCTTCCGAGCAGCCCGAACGTGATCGCGTTGAGCGCGGCGGCCAGCCCCGTGTACCACGTCGGCATGAGCCGGCGAATATTCTGGTAGAGAAACAAAGAGGTGATCGGCGTGCTGAGCGAACCGAAGAGAGTGCCCACCATTCCGGCGAGCGGCTCGGTGAGGTTCGGGCCTTCGCGCGCCTGCACGGTCGAACTCGTGATCTGCTGGTAACGCGCGCGCAGCGCGTCGAAGTTATCGATGGCGACGCGGACGTGAAAGCCGTGCAGCGGCAGGTGCGGCCCGAACCACTGGATGAGGAAGGCGCTTTGCGCACGCGCGACCAGCAGCGCCTCCAACTCCACGAGGCGATCCCAGTCGTTGAGGTGGAACCCGCCCTCCTTCGCGCCGCGGAGGAATTTTTCTCTGAGTTCTTGTAGCAGCAGGGCTAGAGGCATAGGCTACTTTCGGCGCGCGGCTTCGATCTGGGCATTCTCGCGCTCTATCTGCTCGATGAGCAACTGGACATAAATCCGGCGTTCCTCAACATCCAGATTCATCAGTTCCGTCCAGGACCAGTGGAGGTGGTAGGCCAGGAAAAAAATCTCTTTGCGCAGCGATTCCTGGTCTACTCCAGTGCTAAAAAATGGCTTAAGTCCAGCGTCGTATTGAAGACGTTGTTGCAGTTGACGCACTCGATGCGCCGCACCAGATCAACGCCGGGCGCGCTTTGATTGACGGCACGGTCGATCAAGCGGCGGTCGGTCATCGTGAGGTCGGAGAGAATCTTCGGGCCGAGCGCTTCGAGGCGGTGGCGCGGAATCTCTCCCAGACTCTTGAGACAACGCGAGAGCAGCGCGTTCTTGCCGATGGAGGCGTTCTGGTGCATCTGCGAAGCGACGGCCTCTTCATCCAGTCCGGTCGGCAGGCGCAGGGTCAGCGCCGTGTGCATCTGCCCGTCGCGCTCGACGTAGCCGTCCTCCAACTCGACGACGATGTCTTCGGGCGAGTCGCCGTTCGACATGGCTTTGACCGGAAGATCTTCGAGGTCTTCCGTGACGTGGAGATTTTCGCGGCAGGCCGGACAGGTGTAGTTGGCCTGCAACTCCGAGCCGAAGGTGATGCTGCGCAGCTTCAGCAGAAGGAAGTTGCGGTCAGCCGAATACATCGCGGCGACGACCGAGCGGTCGGTCTTCTCCAGCTCGCCGAGGCGCAGGAGGCAACTCGAAAGCAGTTCGGTAACGAGCTTGCCGCCGTTTCGTTGATATCTTTTGTCGGCCAGAATCGACTCTTCTTTGCCGGTCATCTTACGCATCACGACCGTTCGATGCACCCGCCCTTCGCCGTCCGTGTAACCGAGCGGGAGTGTGAATTCGAATTCCCGCCCGCGCGCCATTGTGCTCATTGCCATCTCTTCCTCACTTCATCTCTCAAAAAAACGTTGAAGAACACACGGAAGCCTCCCCTCAGGCTCGCAGGTGAGCGAGCGCGCACACCCCGCTTCCGGAGCGCGCGCACACTTCCTTTCGAGCCTCAGGCTCCCGCACTACTCGACGCGTTCGAGTCCCTCATGCTCAAGCACGATGGTCTGCTTGAACGTAGCGTTTGAACCGGCCTCAAGGTCGCTGAACTTCGAAGACTTGATCCAGGCCTTGTAGAAGGCGAACTTCAGCACGTCGGTGCCGTTGTGCCGCTTGATAATCATGCCGTTCTTGCGTGAAGACGAACCGCCCTGCACGTTCGAGTTGAGGTTGAAGACAGACCTGAACCAATCCTGAAAGCGTCTGTCCTCGGGGCTTCCGTCCACGTATCGCTCGATGGTCAGCGGCTCGAACTTGATGACGGGCGCGGCTATTTTGTAGACGTGGCTGCTTCCGCCGTCGGGCTGCTCGATGGTGTCCACCTCGCCCTCGCTTAACCCGGCAATCTTGCTCACGCCGGGACTCACCGTGCCGTCAATCATCAGCACAAACTCGTTTATTCGATACGACTCCCAAATATCGCCCACTTGCGGCATTGTCTCTCCTCCTTAAGATTTCAACACGGGCTGCCTCAGTCGTTGCGAGCTGTCTTGCGCTGCTCTCTAGGCTTCGACGGCGGAGAGAGCAATGCTAAAACTTTAACCCTCCGCCGTTGACGCGCCGCTCTGCTGTTGTCCGACGATGATGATGATGGTCTCCGCCGGTTTCGACGGGTAGAAATAGACTTCAACTTTGAAGTTGCCCTGATCGACCTGCTCGGGCGGGTTGTTGCTCGCATCGCAGATCACCGTGAAGACCTCCTCGGGCTTCCCCGCGCCGAAGGCACCCTGCCGCCAGAGCTCCATCAGGAACGGCGTCACGCTGTTGTACTTGACGACGCTCCAGAGCGTGTCGCGGTTCGGCTCCTGCCTGACCCAGCGCAGGCCGCGCCGGAGGCTGCTCTTGACGTAGTTGAAGAGGAGGCGCACGTTGACGTAGAGCCAGCGTGTGTCTGTGCTGAGCGTGCGGGAAGCATCGACGATGATGCCGGAGCCGGGCACGACGCGGATGCCGTTGACGCTCCCGTTCTTGACGAGGTCCGTGTGGTCTGCATCGCTCAACTGGTGCTCCACGTCGAGCGCGCCGGCGATGTTGGCCTCATCCCCCGCCGGAGCTTTCCAGATGCCGCGCGCCGTCTCCACGCGCGCATAGACGCCCATCACGTGCCCGACCGGCGGCACATACTTGACCGGATTCGCGCCCGTCCCGACCGGGTCGAAGACCTTGATCCATGGGCCGTAGAGCGCGCCGTAAACCTTCTTGCCTTGAAACGCCTGCCCGTAGGCGACGGCCTGCCCCGCGCCGACCGAAAGCTGCGGCACCGCGCCGACGAACATGCAGTCGCCGCGACCGGCGCAATAGCCGAGCGCGGCGGTGACGATGGCGGCGTCCGTGCGTTCGCAGCAGAGGAGTTGAATGTCCGCCGGGTCGAAGGCATAGAAGCCCGTGTGGCCGGCTTGCTGCCCGATGAAGTCGTTGGCCGTCGCGGTTCCTTCCCGGCCGGGCGTGAAACGCGTGAAGGCAAGCGCGGCGGGCACGTCCGCGCCCGGCGCGCTCGCGCTGAACCTATCGGTGGCGACGAGATAACGCGAGCCGCTGAGCGTATCGTTGAGACGGCGGGGCGCGTAGTTGGGAAGGTCGCTCTCCATCGAAAGCCCTGTCCACGTTTCGACGATGTTGGCCTGTTCAGTTCCGCCATAGGCGACCGTCAGGTCAAACTGGATGTTCTCGATAGTCGTCGTGAAGGGATCGAAGTCCGCAATGTCGCCGACGGCTGGCGTCCACTCGACCGCGTCGGTGGCATCGGTGATGCGCTGTATCTTGACTAGAGCGGTATGCGTGGCGTCTCTGACGCGCACCACGTCGCCCACCTGAAAGACATCGGAGTTTGCCACTTGCGTGCTCAGGGTAGTGCGCGCGGCGGCTGTGCCGAGCGTGGGAGCGGCGGCAGGCCCGGTGAGGTTGAGCGGCGCGTTGGCGGCGGTGGTTTGCAGGCTGCTCCAACCCTGTCGGATGCGCGCGACCGCGCCCGCCGAAGTCAGCACCAGCCGGTTGTCTACGGCGAGCGAAGCGATGAGCTTCGTCGTCCGGCGATTGATGGCGTCACGAATCTCCGCGCGCGTTGCCAGCGCGGGATTGGCGAAGTCGCTCGCCTGAAAGTTGATGACGGTCGGGGTGGTTTCACCATCAATGTTGAGGGAAAGCGGCGGGGCGGCGCTCATATCCGTCGTCGCGGCGAGCGGCGCAGTGCCCTGAATCGTCGCGGGTGCGGTCTCGCGGATGCGCGTCGAAGCCGTCGAACTCGGCGTGACCCTCACGGCCAACTCGCCGCCCCACGCGCCCGGATCAATCGAGCCGCGAAAGCCCGTCTCCAGAAGAAGCGTGGCGCGCGCCGCGCCGTCGGACAGCGTCAGCATGGAGGGCGACGCGCCCGTCAACGGATCGGTGGCGACGGCGCGATTGACATAAGCCGTCTGCCCGCCGTTATCGAAGAAGCCTTTGACCAGATACGCGCCGAGCGAGCTGGCGGTGAATCCCCCGAACTGCTCGACGAACTGCGTGAACGTTGTGACCCGCGTGGGCCGGTTGGGCACGCCGCGCTTGGTCTGAATGTTGAAAGCGCCGACGGACACGGCAGCCCCGACGATTGCAGGCGCGCCCGCGCCGTCAACCTCAACCACATTAACGCCAATGTTGTATGCCATCGCCAATCTCTCCTTAACTAAGCAGTTTTATCGTTGCCCTGACGACGCGGTTTCGCGTTGCTCCGGCTCGCCGCGTCGTCGCTCTGCGCGCGCTCCGCATTGACGCCCTCTGTGCCGGAAGCTACGCCCGCGCCGCTCGCGTCCGCCGTTGCTTCTGTATCCGTCGCCGGTTGCTCTCCGACGCCTGCCGCAGTATCGCTCTCCGGCGAGCGGGGCGCGTCTTCTTCGTTCGACTCTTTTTCTCTCACCGAGACGAGCCGCTGGCTGACAAACGCCTGTAACTGCGGCGACGCTGTTTCTGCTTCTTCGAGTTCGGCCTGCCCGTAGGGAGGCAGCACGACGACGCGGCTCTCGAAGTGGAGCTCGACGGGCTGATCCCGTTGATTAAAGACAAGCTGTTTGTGCCCCTCTGTTTCGCTCATGCCAACCTCGCTTTCTTAAACCGGAGCCTTCGCCGACACCCCGATGCTCACATCGCGATAAGGCAGAACCGCCGGGGTGGAGACGCCGGCCGTCTGCCACGTCGCGACCTTGAAGCTGAGCAGGGTGCGGTCTGGAAGTGACAGCGCAACTCTCGGCTCCGGGATCACATTGATGAGTTCGACCATCAAGGGCATGCCGTTGACGATCAGCTCGCTGCGCGGGGAAAGGGTTTTCAAAACGAACTCGTATATCTCCGCCTTGTGTGGCCGGTTCTGCGCAAAGACATCTATGTCGTAGTAAAGGTCGTAAGGGACGCTCGGCGGACGCAGGCGGAAGCTGTTCTCCGTGAAGTCGGTGCGAGTCTCACCGGAGGTCGAGCGTTCGGCGCTCAACTGAATGGCGCGCGGAATAATCTGTATGTAAGGCATGGCGGCAACCGCCGGGTCGTCCGGGTTATGCACGCGCGCCGCCACCGCCGCGCCGCCGACGCTCAGGCGTTGATGCAGCCGCGCAATCATCTCCGTCTCCACGTCGCCGAGCATCTGTTCCCGCGCGGCGAGCAGCCCGTCGAGATTGCACTCCGACGAAGCATCGTCCACAGAGGCCAGTTCCAGAACGCTCAACGCGCCGCGCACCTGCGGCGCAAGGTCTGCGATGCTCACGCGCACCAACTCCCAAGCCTCCGCGCGGAAAGCAGGCAGGTAACGAAACCAGGCGTTCGACGCATCGGCCAGCGGCATCGCCGCGCTGCCCAGACGCAATCTCAAAAAGAAGGGGCGCGCAGGCGAGCCGTCGGCGGCGCGTGTGCTCCGAAACCAGAAGCGTAACTCGTCGAAGTTTGAAAGGTCTGCGGGCGGGAGCGTGCGGCGTAGAGTGTGGCCGCGCGCGGCGTTCGTCGTGTTGACGCGCGCGCTGACGCCGTCCGCCCCGTAGCGAAACTTGTCGGGGTCGTTCGACATGCTGATTTGAGCAGACGCAGTTACACCGTCAGGAGCGAGAGGACTCCAACGGCTGGCATCGTTCATGGCATCGAGGACGAGATGCATCAAACGACTTTCCGCTCGATCCGGGGCGAATTGAGGTCTGGCGTGAATTAAACTCCGAACCCGGATGAGCGGAAGGCCGGGAGTCTATTTTCCACTCGGCGCGAAAGGAGGCGACAAGCCCGCTTATCAATACGTTTGACAGGCTGCAAGACCTTCTCTGAATGAAAGCAGCGAGGTTAAGGAGCGATGATATGTGAACACGTCGTGAGCAGATCGCACGTTAATGAACCCCTGTGATGGATGACAGAACTTGAAGGGCGGCGCGGATTTGCCGTTCTCTCGAAGGCTCTGTTAGGGAATATGGCTAACATCAAAAACTACCCCACCGTGTAGGGAACGCAGCCTAATCTTATCAATGGGAAAAGTCAACCTTATTCCCACCTGACCGCTTATCACTTTTGGGGAGCGGTCAACCACTTGAAGACTCTCAGGCGTGGCGGCGGTAAGTGCTCTCGGACAAAGCGAGCCGTCAGCTTGAGTCGCTGGGACATCCTCTGCCAGTAATAAGAACCAAGACGCGCTAAAGAAAGTCGCGCTCCCTTCGTCTTGCTCTCCAACCGCACCTTCGGCTGTGACTCTTCGACGGCTCGCCCAACACTCGTCCATAACAAAAGCGCGAGGCCAACCAGTAAATACATCCGTTCGACGAACTCGGCACGAGTGAACTGCGTCCACTTCAACTTGACCCCGAAGCGACTGCCTTTGCTATCTCTGAACTGCTCCTCAATGCCCATCCTTCTGTCATAGTAAGTACTCGGACAGAAATAGGTTAGACCATGTTCTGTCATGGGCAAACTAAAAATTCTTGAACTTACACCCGCGCAACGCCGCGCATTGGAGAACGGGCATCGCGAAGGTGCGAGCCATACCTTTCGGCAGCGGTGCCAGATCATACTGCTCAAATGCGAGCGGCGCACCTCAGCCGAGGTGGCCGACATTGTGGGCTGTTGTGAGATGGTCGTCAACAATTGGCTCCAGCGTTTTGAGACCGAGGGAGTCGAAGGGCTACGCACCAAACCCGGCAGAGGTCGCCGGGCCATTCTGGATGCGGAGAAGGATTTAGCTCAGGTCAAAGAGGCAATCGGGCGCAGTCGTCAAAGAATCAGTGTGGCGAAGGCGGAACTGGAAACGGCGTTAGATAGGTCATTCAGTACAAAGACACTTGAGCGGTATATAAAAAACATGGTGCGCGCTATAAACGAATCCGAAAGCGTCCCGCAAAGGAATTGGATGAAGCGGCTGGTCACCGCCCGGTGTCGTGAGATAATGCTCCGCAAACACATGCGGCTGATGACCGCAGGAAGCAGTGAAGACCAACCATGGACTATATCGGTATCGACCACCACAAGACCTCCAGTCAGGTCTCCATCCTGACCGAAGACGGCGACCTGATCGAGCGCCGTATCAAGACTGACAAAGAGAGTTTCGCCAAGCTGTTCGCTGACAAGGCACCAGCGCGTATCCTCGTCGAGGCGTCAACTGAAAGTGAGTGGTGCGCCCGCCACTTCGAAGCGCTCGGCCACGAGGTCATTGTCGCCGACCCGAACTTCGCGCCCATGTACGCGACCCGCGACCTGCGCATCAAGACTGACAAGCGGGATGCCCGCGCGCTGTGCGAAGCGTGCCGACTGGGCGCGTACCGTCCAGCCCATCGCGCGTCCGACCGGCAGCGCGACGTGAGGGCTCATCTACTGGTGCGCGAGACGCTCGTGCGCACGCGCTCCAAGTACATCTCGTTCATCGGGGCGTTGGCGCGGCGCGAGGGTTGTCGCATCAAAGCCGGTCCCTCACCGTGTTTCGCCCGCCGCGTGGAATTAGCGGGACTGCCCGCCCACACGCTGGCACAGATCGAGCCGCTGCTCGTCATGCTCAAGACGCTCAACGAGCAGATCAAGGCAGCCGACAAACGGGTAGAAGAGATCGCCAAAGCTGATGCGGTAGTGCAGAGGCTATGCAGCGTGCCCGGCGTGGGGCCAGTCGTCGCCACCACCTTCGCCGCGACGCTCGACAATGCATCACGCTTCCTCGGGGCCAAGCACGTCCGTTCGTATTTAGGGCTGGTCCCGCGCGAGTACAGTTCGGGCGAGAGGCAGCGGCGTGGGAGGATCAGCAAGGCGGGGAGCGTGCGTGCTAGATCACTCCTAGTCGAAGCGGCCTTGGCGCTGCTGCGGTGGAAGACCGAGAAGACCAAAGTGCTACACGAGTGGACGACCAGAATTGCACAACGCAGAGGGAAGGCGACGGCGATAGTCGCGCTGGCGCGGAAGCTGGCAGGCATCATGTTCGCCGTCTGGCGTGACGGCACGGAGTTCGACCCACAGTTGCTACGACCGGGAGGCGCGCCTATGAAGCCAGTAGCGTAGTCGTCACGTATAGACTTGAAGACATTGGCTTCAGTGAGTTCAAAGCACGGGTGGGCGAGCGCGGCAATCGGCTTGGCCCTTCAGAGCGCCGTCAATGGAGTAGCGCCGCCCGCCCCCGAATCCAAACTTGCGCCGGGTGTCAAAATAATCGCCCAAGGAAGAGCGCGAACAGAGAGGTGAAAGGAACTCGCTGTACCGTATCAGTGTGCCCGGGATAAGCAGACACAATGAGATAAAAAAACTCTTGACACCAACCGCCGCTTCACAGAGAGCCTGAAGGTGCCCGCATCGCGATCAACGGCCAGGAGGTCGGCGCGACCCCCTATCAAAAGAAGGTCAAAGACTTTCTCTTTCAAGGCCCCAAGTATCTCTGGAGCGAGTGGCTGAACGCGCCGCTTCAGGTCACGGTAAGTATGGACGGGTACGTGGCGCAGACCATCGTCATCACCAACGGCCCTTATCGCTGGGTTAATCTCAACAATTCGGCCGAGAAGATTTACTACGTCATCAGCAGTACATCCTTCCATGTGAAGCTCCAGAAGATTGGCGACTTCATGGGGACTAACCCGCTGGCCGCTCCGACGCCCGCTGGCACAAACCCGGGCGGGTCTACGACCGCAAGCGGCGGTACCATTCCCCCCGCTAACAACCTGACCAACGCCTCCGTAGCCGCAACCCCCGCACTGACCGCGCCGGTTCTCACCGTCGAGCAACTCGTGCAGCAGTCGCTGCCGGCGGTCGTCACCGTTCAGGCCGGGGCTGCTTCTGGCAGCGGATTCTTCATTACCGAATCGGGCATAGTCGTCACGAACCGGCACGTCGTCGCAGGAGCCACGCAGGTGACCGTCACGACGAGCAAAGGGGAGACGCTTCAGAGCGAGGCTCTTTTCGTCCACCCGGCGAAAGACCTGGCGTTGATTAAATTGAAGGCGGGAACTTACCCGTACCTGCGACTGGCGGACCCGAGATACGTGAATGTCGGCTCTGACGTTGTCGCCATCGGCTCGCCGGGGTTACCGGGCGGTACGCAACTCTTGGTCAATACCGTCACGAAGGGCATCGTCAGCGCCTTTCGCAAGTCGGACGTGTACGGCCTGCTTGTGCAGACCGACGTCAACATAAATCATGGTAATTCGGGCAAGCCTTTGCTGAATCTGCGCGGCGACGTTATCGGCGTGAACGCGCTCGCCGACGGGCACATCCGGGAGTATGACCCACAGGACTTTCTGCGAGTCGTACCCGACAATTAGCTCCTCATAGAACTCGAAGGCTTCGGTCTGCGACGCAGGGCTCACGGCGATCAAGCCCCTCGACCTGAGGCGGTCGAGAATCTCTTCATCGAAGGCCTTTGTCGGCGAGATGTTCTTGATGATTCGGGGCGATAAGATGTCCGGCCCACCACAGCGAGCCTCGCTGCTTTCCGGAACGCCGAAGGTGCAGACCGGGCCGCCTGCCTTAATGCAGCTCAGCAGGTAAATGGCGCTCGTGAACGAGACTTCTGAGGGCAAGAGGAAGTCGCGCGCCTCCTGCCGCGTATAAGCCTTCTCGATTAATTCCTGGCGGCGCTGTCTCAGGGCGCGTGCCTGCTGCTCCGCAATCTCCCGGCGGGTTCTTTCTTCATCACGTCTATGCTGCGCTTCTTGCCGATAGCAATCAGGACACTGCCAGCTACCGTATTGCCTGTAGTGCCTCTGCGCCTCCAGATAATCGTTTCGTGAATCGTAGGATCTCGCCCGCCCGCACGTCTCGCATGCTATCGCGGGCGATGAAGCCAGGCAGTTTTGCATCACCGTTTTCAGTATCTTATTGGCGGGCACGGCGAACTTGGGGGCAAGTGCTTTGAGATGATGCGGAAAGACTTTTTCTTCTTGATCTAGCTCCCAATAGAGGCGCGCGAGGTCAATAAGGCAGGGGTCTTCCGTTAAAAACTTGAGTTCGAGAGGCGGCATTTTGAGTTACATGTTGATGAACTTAATTCCAGAACCAGATGTAATTTTCTCAACTCAGCCGTCGAGTTGACAAGAACAATCTGGAGAGCGGGAGAGAGTTGCCTGATGTGGCGGAGGTAACTCGTGGGGAAAAGATAGTCGAGCGGCGCACGCTCGTGTTCACCATAAGATAGTCTGAGACAAACGAATCTCAGGGCTGATGAGAATGAGTTCGCGCAGGTGGCCGCCCGGCATGGTAGTACTTAATTTCTTAATTCATTAATCTAGTCGGTTCAAGGAGTTGGTTGCCGCCGCAATGAATTCATTTTGCTTCTTAACTGAAGCGCACCCGTCACCGGAACTTTCGTGGCAGGAACTCGATCCAGACGGCGAAGAACGGGTCTTCGAGCCCGCGAAGACGTATCCCGTGCGTTTGTGCCGCTGGATGGCCGAGCGAATCTGCCGCTCCGCGTCTTGGCCCCCGATCTCGATGATTCTCTGGAACTCGTCGATCACGAGGCCAACTGGCCGGTCGGCGGGTTGCGCCACCGCGAGCTTTTCCAGCCCGTCCAGCGCGTCAACGAGCAGTCCGACACCAACCCCCTCTCCCTTTGCGGCGTTCCCCCCCACCCCAAGGGTCGCTGTCCAAGATGACTCGGTGACGTTGAAGTTGAGCTCAGGGCGCAGCTTAGAAAAGAACTTCCTTATCTGCTCACCGGCGCGTTCGACGCCGCCGCGCATGGCGCGGGCCGCGTCGGCGACTATGACGGCGACCAGTTGGTCGAGCATCGGATAGCTCTCGGCGTTATAACGCAGCACGACGGCGCCTTCCCGCGCGGCGCGGTCGTCCGCGGCTTTCAGGATGGAGGTTTTACCGTAGCGGCGCGGGCCGATGACGAACAGCTTCTCGCCGCTTTTAATGACCCTGATGACTTCGGCGACCTCTTCCTGCCGGTCAACGAGTTCGTCGGCACCGAGTTCTCGTCCGAATTCAAAAGGATTTTCCATTAGCACTCCATCACACCGATTAGTGTTACACCAAAGAGTGTAATACTAATCGGTGTGATGGAACCACAAGCACTTTTTGTCGGGTGGACATTAGTGTATTGTCACGGGCGCGTACGCTCTCTGGTGTTGGCTCTGCCTACCAGAACACTCCCATTCGGCTACAATCTAACGAGGGCTATAATAAAGTTACCTCACCCCTCGCAGGTGTCCGCTATGGCGGGCAGTTCATCGCCGTCTGTTTAGAGCAGTCTCGTGGGCCACTCATCTACGCCCTGATGAAGTACGACTTCATCACCCTGTTTCCCATCAACCCGCGCACGCTCGCCCGCTTCCGCGAAGCCTTCTCGCCTTCGCGCCACAAGGACGACCCACCCGACGCAGCGTACCTCGCCGAACTGCTCCTGCACAACCGCGAGCGGCTGCGCCCCTGGCAACCCGACTCGGAACAGACTCGCACCTTGCGCCTGCTCGTCGAGCACCGCCGCCAACTGGTCTCAGACCGCACCCGCCTCAGCAACCGCCTAACCGCTCTCCTGAAGGGTTACTTTCCGCAAGTTTTAGCGTGGTTCCCCGACATTCGCACCGACTTGGTCTGTGACTTCCTGTTGCGCTGGCCTGCACTGGACGCGCTCAAACGGGTGCGGCGGCAGACGCTCCTGACCTTCTTCCGCGCTCACCACTCAGTCAGGCGAGAGACTTTGGAAAAGAGACTGACCTCGCTCAAAGAGGCCGTGCCATTGACAACTGACAAGGCCGTGCTCGACTCCTCAGTGGCGCTGACGAAAGCTCTCTGTGCGCAGATGAAGGCGACGCTTGCCGCCATCCGTGAGTTCGACCACCAGATCGAAGACCTCTGTTCGGTTAATCCCGACTTCGTGCTCTTCCAGTCTTTACCCAGAGCCGGAGCAGTCTATGCTGCACGGCTGATGGCGGCTCTGGGCAGTGACCGCGAGAGGTGGCAATCGGCGGACGAATTGGCTTGTCTGGCCGGGGTTGCGCCCGTGATGGAAAGAAGTGGTCAGTCGTGCTGGGTGCGGTGGCGCTACTTCTGCCCGAAGTTCCTCCGGCAGACTTTCCACGAGTATGCAGGGGAAAGTATCAAGCACTGGTTCTGGGCCAGAGCGTACTATGAGTCGCAGCGAGCCAAGGAGAAGAAGCATCATGCCGCCGTGCGCGCTCTGGCCTTCAAGTGGGTACGGATCATCTACAGATGTTGGCAGACGAAGACAGTTTACGACGAGGTGAAGTACTTGGAGAGCCTGCGCAGAAAGGGGTCATCGCTCCTCACCTATGCGGCGAACAATCCGGCTTGAGCGGAAAGTTTTGCTTGACTCGTCATCCTCAGATGGGTTGTTATGCTGCGCGGATTCATATACTAAGTGCAACACGCTTCACCGTAGCAAGGGGGAGCGGCGATACTGACGAAGATTCTCAACCACCAGGAAGAGGATATTCGCCATGACGTACCGCCAACTCACCTCCGAAGAGAGGTATATGCTCGCCGCGCTCAGAAGGCAAGGCTTAAATCAGTCGCAGATCGCCCGCGCGCTCGGCCGCCACCGCTCGACCGTCTGCCGCGAGGTCAGCCGTAACCGCACGCGCGCCGACGGCCGCTACCGTGCCTTCACCGCCCAGGAGCGTAGCAACGGCCGCCGCTCACGTTCGCGCCGCAACCTTCGCTTCACTGCGGCGGACTTCGCTGTCGTGGATCAGTTGCTGTGCCGCCAATGGAGCCCCGAGCAGGTCTGCGGCCACTTGGCCCGACACGGGCAACTCTCCATCAGCCACGAGACCATCTACCGCCATGTCTGGCGCGACAAGAAGCAAGGTGGGCTGCTCTACACGCACCTGAGAGGCGCACGTAAGGGGCGCAGAAAGCGTTACGGCAGCGACGATAGCCGTGGCAGACTGGCCGACAAGCGCATGATCTCTGAGAGACCAGCGGAAGTCGAGGCGCGCGACCGCGTCGGGCACTGGGAGGGCGACACCGTCATGGGCGCAGGCAGTAAGGACTGCGTCCTCACACTCGTCGAGCGCAAGACGGGACTGGTGCTCATCGGCAAGCTGGCCGACCGGACGGCGAACTCTCTGACCCGGAGAATAGTGCAGCTCATCCATCGACACCCCGGGAGGTGCGAGACGGTGACGAGCGACAACGGCACGGAGTTCCACGATTATCGCAAGATTGAGGAACTGACGGGCACGACCTTCTACTTCGCCCGACCCTATCATTCATGGGAGAGGGGTAGTAATGAGAACGCTAATGGGCTCGACCGTCAGTATCTCCCGAAGGGGATGAGCATGGCCAGCATCACTCAGCAACAATGCAACGCCATCGCACGTAAACTTAACATGCGCCCGCGCAAGCGACTCGGCTTCAAGACGCCGCTCGAATGCTAGAACGAATCTTAGTCAGTGTTGCACTTCTAACTTGATGTCAGGTTGTAGCTCCTGATTCCGCCGCGCCGAACGCCTCTGCTTTCCTGACACAATTGGATAGCTGAGATTGAAGGCCAGATGCTTTCACGAGGGGTAGATGCAACTCAAGCTATCATGTAACCAGCCTCTCGATTATCCACACAAACTGAGTATCATTCAATTGAGGCGCGGCGGGAAACTTCTGTAAATCAACGCGAAGCGGAGACATAACGCATAGTAGACCGACAGTAGCGGTAATTTTCCGGATGAGAAGCAAATTACCGCTCTCGTCGGCTGTGTTGCAAAAATAACCTTTCGGCTATTATACCTCCCTCACGTTCTCTCAGATTGAGTTGTCAGGTCTCTTAATGAATCGAAACTCCTCGCCTTTCAAATGGCGTCATTACGCCCCGGATGTCATCTTACTTTGTGTTCGCTGGTACTGCCGCTTCCAACTCTCTTATCGAGACGTCGAGGAGATGATGCACGAGCGCGGGCTTGATGTCGATCACTCGACAGTCTTCCGATGGGTACAAAGATACGCGCCTGAACTCAATAAGCGCATCCGGCCTCATTTGAAGATGAGCGGCACGTCTTATCGAGTAGATGAGACCTACATCAAAGTCGGGAAGTCGTGTAAGTATCTGTATCGGGCCGTAGACAAAGAAGGCAATACGATTGAGTTCATGCTCTCAGCGAAACGCGATATTTCCGCGGCAAAACGCTTCTTCAAGAAGATGATGAGTGCCGATCACCGGAGGCTCCCGTTCTCTATCTCGGTAGATAAGAATGCTGCTTACCCTGACGCTTTCACTTCTTCTCAAGCGGATAAGATCATCCCGCATGACTGTAAGCTCCGACGAGTGAAGTATCTGAACAAGGTGATCGAGCAAGACCACCGCTTCGTCAATAAGAAGGTGCGAGCGTCACAATGCTTCAAGCGGTTTCACACAGCGGAGCGAACCTTGGAAGGCATTGAAGCTGTTAACATGATGAGGAAAGGTCAGGTCAAAAGATTAGCTAGAGGTGATGCACAGGGACAGGCGAAGTTTATCGCTTCGCTATTCAGTATCGCTGCTTGAAAGTTATGCTCTCGAAGAACCTTCTCGCCTCAAATTAATCTTTGCAACATCTATGAAACAGGGGGCGGTGTCAAGCACTATTTCAGACACACCTCACCTCTCATGGCATGAGTCCGCCACTTCTCAAAGTATATTGATCTACTGCGCATGAGATCGCACCTTTGTCTTTGGTGTCGAATTGTTCCTCTTTGGATCAGCGTGTCGAGTTGCGATCAATCATCTATCCGGGCACTCACTGGCCCATGAGGTTTACTTCGCTCTCTCCCATGTAAGGAAGAGGCCGGCCGCCCAATCACAAACCCCAGGCATCCGTGAGCCTATGTTGCAAGCCGGGCAGACCGTGCTTCGACACCTCTCGTGAGGAACTCAGCATAATCTATTCCATCACGCAACAGGATGTAGCTGCGTATCCACAGCTTTCGCGCTGCCGCGACTTTCGCTTTTTGTGCGCCCCGCTTATTCAAGAGCCGCAGATAGAATCTCTGCAACTGCTCATCTCTTCTCACTGCCGTTTGGGCTGCTTCCACCAGCAGGTAGCGCAAGAGTCGTGACCCGCCTTTACTGATGGAACCGAACTTTT
>JAIVJZ010000044.1 GCA_020199775.1 Acidobacteriota bacterium | reverse complement strand
GAAGGAAGAGGGAGGGCGGCACACGCCGTTTTTCACGGGGTACCGGCCGCAGTTCTACTTTCGGACGACGGACGTGACGGGTGTGGCGAATCTGCCGGAAGGGGTGGAGATGGTGATGCCGGGGGACAACGTGGCGATGGAGATCACTTTGATCACGCCGATAGCGATGGAGAAGGGATTGCGCTTCGCCATCCGGGAGGGCGGCCGCACGGTCGGCGCCGGCACCATTACCGACATCATCGAGTAGCAGTTCTCGTGCCCGCGCGCGAAGGCGGCGGGCGACCGACAACGGACATTAAAGTATGCTGAACGAAAAGATCAGAATCAGACTCAAGGCTTACGATCACAGGGTGCTGGATCAATCCACCTCGGAGATCGTGGAAACCGCCAAGCGCACGGGCGCACGCGTGGCCGGGCCGATCCCGCTTCCCACTTCCAAAAACAAGTGGACGGTCTTGCGTTCGCCGCACGTTGATAAGAAGTCGCGCGAGCAGTTCGAGATCAGGACGCACAAGCGTCTGATGGACATTCTCGACCCGACCCCGCAGACCGTGGATGCGCTGATGAAACTCGACCTGCCGGCGGGCGTGGATGTCGAGATCAAAGCGTTCGGCAGAGATAGATAAGAAACGATGAAGGATGAACGCGGAACGCGGAATGAACAGCAATAGGTTTTATTCATCGTTCATCGTTCCGAGTTCATTGTTGAGGTTGTTGTGATGATTAACGGAATCATCGGTAAGAAAGTTGGCATGACGCAGTTGTTCGCCGACGATGGCACGGTCACTCCGGTGACGGTCATCAAAGCGGGGCCTTGCGTCGTGGTGCAAACGAAATCGTCGGCGGGCAAGGACGGCTACGACGCCGTGCAGATCGGCCTCGTCGAAGAGCGTCCGGTGAAGTTGAAGAACGTCAACAAGCCGATGCGCGGCCACTTCGAGAAGACGGGCGCGGGCACGCCGCCGACGCGCGTCTTGAAAGAGTTCCGGCTCGACGGCGATCCGGGTGTGAGCGTGGGCGACAAGATTCTGGTCGGCGAGCAGTTTGCCGACGGCGACTCGATTGAAGTGATCGGCAAGAGCAAGGGTCGCGGTTTCGCGGGCACGGTGAAGCGTCACAAGTTCAGTCGCGGCCCCGAATCGCACGGCTCGATGAACGTGCGCGCGCCGGGTTCAATCGGCCAGTCGGCCTACCCTTCGCGCGTCATCAAGGGCACGCGCTCTTCGGGTCACATGGGCGACGTGCGCATCACCGTGAAGGGTTTGACGGTGGCGCGCGTCGATGCGGAAAACAATTTGCTGATGATTCGCGGCGCGGTGCCCGGCGCAAACGGCACTGTGGTGATCGTCAAAAAGTCTGTCAGACAGAAGAAGAAATGATGAATGATGAACGCGGAATGATGAACGGAAAGCAGTTGGCTTAACTTCATCCTTCATCGTTCCGACTTCATCATTATGGAGTGTGTTTATGCCTACCGTGAAGGTGCGCAATTTGAAGAACGAAGAGGTCGCCGACCTCGAACTGTCCGACGCCGTGTTCGGCGCGGAGTTTAACGAGGGGCTGGTGCATACCGCCGTCAAGGCTTATCTGGCGAAGGCGCGCGCGGGCACGGTCGGCACGAAGACGCGCGGCGACGTGTCGGGTTCGGGCAAGAAACTCTGGAAGCAGAAGGGCACGGGGCGGGCGCGTATTGCCAGCATCCGTTCGCCCCTGTGGAAGGGCGGCGGCAACGTCCACGGGCCGCAGGCGAAAGACTGGTCGCACAACTTGCCGAAGAAGATGCGGCGCGGCGCGCTGCGCTCGGCCTTGTCGGAGCGGCTGCGCGAAGGCAACGTCATCGTGCTCGACGAGTTCACGCTCGGAGCGGCGAAGACCAGAGACTTCGTCGGCGCGCTCGGCACGCTCGGCCTCGAAGGCAAGACCCTCATCGTTGACTCGCACGACAACGACAACCTGCTGCTCGCCTCGCGCAACGTCAAGCGCGCGAAGATCACGACGAGCCGCAGCCTGAACATTTACGATCTGCTCTACCACGAAAAGCTCGTGCTTTCGCGCACGGCGGCGGAAGAGTTGAACGACATGCTCGACCCGAAGCGGCGGACGGGCGCGCACGACGACGCCGCCGACAACGGCGGCGCGGCGGCAGAGAATACGACAGAGGAGGCGGCGTAAAAGATGCGAACAGTGTGGGACATCATCAAGTCGCCCGTGATCACGGAGAAGGCGCTCGTCGCGAAGGAAGAGACGCAGGACGGCAAGCAACTGCTGACCTTCCGCGTCGATAAGAACGCCACCAAGCCTGAGATCAAGTCGGCCATCGAGCGGATTTTCGACGTGAAAGTCGCCACGGTGCGCACGATGAATTACATGGGCAAGAAGGCGCGGCGCGGCCGCTTCGAGGGGCGCAAGCCTTCCTGGAAGAAAGCCTACGTCACGCTCAAAGAAGGCGAAAAGCCGCTCGATTACGGCGAAGCGATCTAACAGCAGTTTCAAGTTTCAAGTTTCAGGTTTCAAGTTAAAGAAAACTTCAGACCTGAAACTTGAAACTTGAAACTTGAAACCTAAAGATTATGGGCATCAAGAAACTTACACCGACATCACCGGCGCGTCGCTACCAGACTTATTTGACGCGCGATGAGTTGACGAAGGGCGCGGAGCCCGAGAAGTCTTTGCTGGAGAAGAAGACGCGCATCTCGGGGCGCAACAACGACGGCCACATCACCGTGCGTCGTCGCGGCGGCGGCGCGAAGCGTTTCTACCGCATCATCGATTTCAAGCGCGACAAGACGGGCGTGCCCGGGCGCGTCACGCAACTTGAGTACGACCCGAACCGCTCGGCGCACATCGCGCTCATCACCTACCTCGACGGCGAGAAGCGCTACATCCTCGCGCCCGCCGGGATCGAAGTCGGGAAGACGATCATGAGCGGCCCCGAGGCGGACATTCTGGCGGGCAACGCCCTGCCCTTGCGGAACATTCCGCTCGGCACGCAAATTCACAACATCGAACTGCGCCCCGGCAAAGGCGGCCAGATGGCGCGCTCGGCGGGTGCGTTCGCGCAACTCGTCGCCAAAGAAGGCGACTACGCGCAACTGCGCATGCCTTCGGGCGAGGTGCGGCGCGTGCCCGTGGTGTGCATGGCGACGGTGGGGCAGGTCGGCAACGTCGAGCACGAGAACGTCTCGTTCGGCAAGGCCGGTCGCTCGCGCTGGAAGGGTATCCGCCCGCACGTGCGCGGCGTCGCGATGAACCCGGTGGATCACCCGCACGGCGGCGGCGAGGGCAAAACTAGCGGCGGACGCCATCCCGTCACCCCGTGGGGACAACCGACGCGCGGCTACAAGACGCGTTCAAACAAGCGCACGCAGAAGATGATCGTGCGCGATAGAAGAGTTAAATAAGTTTCAGGTTTCAAGTTTCAGGTTTCAAGTCTGAAAGGTCTTTCGGTCTTTAACTTGAAACCTGAAACTTACAACTTGAAACCGAAGTGGAGCGAAGCGAAACGTTATGGCACGTTCAGTTAAAAAAGGCCCGTTCATTGACGACTATTTGTTGAAGACGGTGGAGCGGATTCGCGAAAGCGGCGCGCGGCCGCCCGCGATCAAAACCTGGTCGCGCCGTTCGACGATCTCGCCGGACTTCGTCGGCCTGACCTTCGCCGTGCATAACGGCAAACGCCACCTGCCCGTGTACGTCACGGAGAACATGGTCGGACACAAACTCGGCGAGTTCGCGCCGACGCGCACCTTCAAAGGCCATTCGGGGACGAAGGCCGAGAAGGGCGGAAAAGTAGCAAGATAAACGATGAAGGATGAACGCGGAACGCTGAATTATAAGCGGGTGTTTTCATTCATCGTTCATCGTTCCTAGTTCATCGTTGAGGTTAGTTATGGAAGCGAGAGCGAGCGCAAAGTATCTGCGGGGGTCGGCGCAAAAGGCGCGACTCGTCGTCGACATGATTCGCGGCAAGAACGTCAACGAGGCGTTGGCCGTGTTGCAGTACACGAACAAGCGTGCGGCGGACGGCATCGAAAAGTGCGTGCGTTCGGCCGTGGCGAACGCCACCGAGGCGGCGGAGAAGGCGAACATCGCCATCGACCCGGACGATTTGTGGGTCAAGGCGTGTTTCATCGACATGGGGCCGACGAAGAATCGTCGCCGCATGCGCCCCGCGCCGCAGGGACGCGCCTACAAGGAACGGCGTCACTTCCATCACGTGACCGTCCTCTTGTCGAGCGAGGAACAGGCGGCTCTGGCGGCGGGCAAGCGCGCCGGGTCGAAGGCCGGCAAGCCGAAGACGAGCAAGCCGGGCAAGAAATTGTCGGCCAAAGCCGGCGCGCCGAAGACGCCGGCGAAACGCGCCGCGACGAAGCAGGCCGACACGGGCACGAGCGAGACGCCCGCCGCTGCCGCCACCACATCCCCCGCGACTGAAACGGCAACCGAAGAATAGTTAAGTTTGAACGGAGAATAAAGTGGGTCAGAAAGTTCATCCATACGGCTTCCGCCTCGGCTATAACAAAGACTGGCACTCGCACTGGTTCGCGAAGAAACAGTACGGCGAGTACCTCCTCGAAGACTTGAAGCTCAAGGCGACGCTCAAGGCGCGCTTTAACGGCGCGGGCGTCTCGCACGTTGACGTGGAGCGGGCGGCCAACCGCTTGAAGATCATCATCTACACCTCACGCCCCGGCATCATCATCGGGCGCAAAGGCGCGGAGATCGACAAGCTCAAGGCCGACATCGCCTCGCGCACGGGTCGCGAAGTGCTCGTCTCGATTCAGGAGATTCACAAGCCGGAACTCAACGCGCAGTTGCAGGCCGAGAAGATCGCCGTGCAGCTGGAGAAGCGCATCGCCTTCCGCCGCGCTATGCGCAAGACCGTGGAAGAGACGCTCCGGTTCGGCGGGCAGGGCATCAAGGTCAAGGTCGGCGGCCGCCTGAACGGCGCGGAGATCGCCCGCAGCGAGTGGTACTTGCAGGGTCGCCTGCCGCTCCACACCTTGCGCGCGGACATCGACTACGGGGTCGCGACGGCGCACACGACGTTCGGCACCATCGGCGTCAAAGTCTGGATTTACCGCGGCGAGATTCTCGACCCGAAAGCGGCGATGGCGCGCGGCACCGCGACCGATCCGATCAACGAACCGCGCGGCGAACGCGGCGAGCGAGAGCGTCGCCCGCGCACGCGGCGCGAACGTGAAGGCGGCGATAATCGCGGCGATAGGGGCGACCGCGGTCGTCCGCGCGGCGACCGGCAATAGTTCAAAGGTTATTTTGTGATCTCGTGTAAGAGATCGGTAGAGGTGCATTCATCATGTTGATGCCGAAAAAAGTTAAGCACCGGAAGCAGATGCGCGGGCGCATGACGGGGACGGCCACGCGCGGCGCGGAGATCAGCTTCGGTGAGTACGGGTTGAAATGTCTGGAACCGGCGTGGATCACCGACCGGCAGATCGAGGCGGCTCGTATCGCGATGACGCGCCACATCAAGCGCGGCGGCAAAATCTGGATTCGCATGTTCCCCGATAAGCCCGTGACGAAGAAGCCCGCCGAAACGCGCATGGGCAAGGGTAAGGGCGCGCCGGAATACTGGGTGGCCGTGGTGAAGCCGGGGCGCATCCTCTACGAGATCGAGGGCGTGGACGAGGCGACGGCGCGCGAGGCGATGCGTCTGGCGGCGCAGAAGCTCCCGATCAAGACGAGGTTTGTCACCCGCGCCGAGCAGGAAGGGGGCGCAGTTTAGTCATGAAGAAACGCGAAGAGTTGGAAAGATTGCGCGGCATGTCGGACGAGGATTTGCGGGAAGAGGCCGCGCGCATCAAAGAGTCCCTGTTCCGTTTGAACTTCAAACTCGCGCTCGGCGAGACGGACGCGGTGAAGCGTCTGCGGCAGGAGAAGCGGACGCTGGCGCGTTTGCAGACGCTCTTGAGCGAACGGCAGAACGAGCAGGCCGCTTGAAGGTAAATAGTGGATCGTGAATCGTAAATAGATAACACCGATTTCTCTATTCACGATTGACGATTGACGATTGACGAGGTTTTGTGATGGCAGAAGAAAATCAGGAACAGACGACCGGCGGCGGGGACGCGCCGAAGGAAGAGCGGGCGAGCGCGACCGACGACGTGCGCGCGGCCGACGCAACCGACGCGGGCGAAACACTCGCGCACGAGGTTGCGCCGAACGTTGACTCGCAGGCCGGGAACGCCTCGGGCACCGAAGCGGGCAAGCGCGGACGCCGCGCGGAGAAAGTGGGCATCGTCGCGTCGGACAAGATGGAGAAGACCATCGTGGTGCGCGTCGACCGCTTGATCAAGCACCCGAAGTATCGCCGCTACGTGCGCCGCACGTCGAAGTTCATGGCGCACGACGAGACGGGCGCGACCATCGGCGACAAGGTGCGGATCGTCGAAACGAGACCGCTCTCGGCCAGAAAACGCTGGCGCGTCGTCGAGATCGTGCAGAAGGCGGAAAAATAGCTTTCAGCTATCAGCCGTCAGCCATCAGCTTTTTGTCTTTGCTGATTGCTGAAAGCTGACGGCTGACAGCGCGAACGGAGTGAGACAATGGCTATTCAAATGCAGACATCGCTGGACGTGGCGGACAATTCCGGCGCGCGGCGGGTCGAGATGATCATGAGCATCGGCGGTTCGACGGGGCGGCACGCCGTCCTCGGCGACAAGATCAAAGTGACCGTCAAAGAGGCCGCGCCCGACGGCGCGGTCAAGAAGGGCACGGTGCATAACGCCGTCATCGTGCGCACGCGCAAAGAGGTGCGCCGCAAGGACGGCACCTACATCCGTTTCGACCAGAACGCGGCGGTGCTCATCAAAGACGACAACACGCCCATCGGCACGCGCGTCTTCGGCCCCGTCGCGCGTGAACTGCGCGACCTCAATTTTATGAAGATCGTTTCGCTCGCGCCGGAGGTGATTTAAGACAATGGCAGGCACAAGGAAGCGTACCAAAATCAAGAAGGGCGACATCGTGCAGGTGATCGCGGGTCGCGGCTGGGCGACGTTTAAAGGCGGCGAGCGCGCCCCCGTGCGCGGCCGCGTGCTCGAAGTTTCCCCGGCGAAGGGCAAAGTCAAGGTCGAGGGCGCGGGGATCGTCAAGAAGCACCAGAAGGCCAACCCGGCGAATAATCGCGGCGGCGGCATCATCGATCAGGAATCGTGGATCGACATCTCGAACGTGCAGTTGATCGACCCGGGATCGGGCAAGCCGACGCGCGTGCGCGCGGGCGAGAGCAGCGAGGGCGCGCGCCAGCGCATCGCGACCAAGAGCGGGCGCGTCGTCGAGAAGTAGTTTGCGGAAGTTGAGTTAGTGGATCGTTAAGAGTCTGGAAACGCCGGTCACGCGGGCGAGACCCAGACGCGAGAGGTGGAAGACAATGGCTGCAAGACTGAAAGAGCGTTACCAGAAAGAGATCGCGCCCGCGCTCGCCAAAGAGTTCAACATCGCGAACCCGATGGCGACGCCGCGACTCGAAAAGATCGTCATCAACATGGGACTCGGAGAGGCCATCGGCAACTCCAAGATTATCGACACGGCGGCGGACGAGCTCTCGTCCATCGCGGGGCAGAAGCCGGTGACGACGAAGGCCAAGAAGTCCATCGCGTCGTTCAAGCTGCGCGAGGGCATGCCCATCGGCTCGATGGTCACTCTGCGCGGCGACCGCATGTACGAGTTTCTCGACCGCTTCGTCTCGGTCGCCCTGCCGCGCGTGCGCGACTTCCGCGGCGTCTCGCCCAAGGCGTTCGACGGGCGCGGCAACTACACGCTCGGCATCCGCGACCAACTGATCTTCCCCGAAATTGATTTCAACAAAGTGGACAAGACGCGCGGGATGAACATCTCAATCGTCACCACCGCGAAAAATGACGAGCAGGCGCGCGCCCTTCTCAAGGCGCTCGGCATGCCGTTCAGGCAGTAAAACAGAGGTTGGAGGTCAGAGGTTAGAGGTCGGCAGAAGACCGAAACTAACCTCTGACCTCTGACCTCTAACCTCTGAGGTTTTATGGCAAAGAAATCGTTAATCGCGAAGGCGAACCGGACACCGAAATTTTCCTCGCGCGCTTACACGCGCTGCAAGCGTTGCGGCCGACCGCGCGGCTACTTGCGCAAGTTCCAACTGTGCCGCATCTGCTTCCGCGAACTCGCGCTGCAAGGTCAGATTCCCGGCGTCGTCAAATCGAGTTGGTAATTATTAGAAATTGACCGTCAGCAGTCAGCCCGTTGCTCGCCAGTAGAGAGAAAGAGGGGCACGCTGAAACCTGACGGCGTAAACTGGAGCTGTAGTGTAATGACTGATCCTATTGCCGACATGCTGGCGCGGATGCGCAACGCCATTTCAGCGAAGCACTCGCGCGTAGACATCCCGGCGTCGAAATTGAAACTGGAGATCGCCCGCATTCTCAAAGAAGAGGGCTACATCAACAACTTCGTCACCAAAGGCGAGGGCGTCAAACGCACGATCCGCATCTTCCTGCGCTACGACGCGCGCGGCACTTCGTCCATCTCGCACCTCTCGCGCGTGTCGCGCCCCGGCCGCCGCGTCTACATGGGTTCGGGCGAAATCCCGAAGGTGCTCGGCGGCTACGGCGTCAACATCGTTTCGACTTCGCGCGGCCTCATGAGCGGCAAGCGCGCGCGCCGCGAGAACGTCGGCGGCGAAGTTCTGGCACAAATTTACTAAACGATGAAGTATGAACGATGAACGATGAATGAAAGACACTTGCTTTTACTTCATCCTTCCGCGTTCATCCTTCCGCGTTCATCCTTGAGGTTGTTATGTCTCGTATTGGAAAGAAAGTTATCACCGTGCCCGCGGGCGTGACCGTCACGGTCGGCGAGCGCGAGTTGACGGTTAAAGGGCCGAAGGGAACTCTGACCACGCCTGTCCCGGAAGGCATCACGTTCCAGTTGGAAGGCGACCAGTTGCAGGCCGTGCGCGCCTCCGACGACCTCGCGGCGCGGCACGGGCTGGCGCGCGCGCTGGCGAACAATGCCATCGTCGGCGTGACCGAAGGCTTCACGAAGCAGATGGACGTGGTCGGCGTCGGCTACAAGGCCGACGTGCAGCCGAAGAAGATAGTCTTCTCGCTCGGCTATTCGCACCCCATCGAGTTTCCGCTGCCCGAGGGCATCGAAGTCCGGGGCGAGCGCGTCCCGACCAAGGCTTCGATTCAACAGTACCAGTTGACGCTGACGCTCTCCGGCATTGACAAGCAGAAACTCGGACAGGTCGCCGCCGAGATGCACAACCTTCGCAAGCCCGACCCCTACAAGGGCAAGGGCGTGCGCTACGCCGACGTGGTGTTGAAACTGCGTCCGGGCAAAACGGGAAAATAAGTATGAAGTAGGAACGATGAATGATGAAGCAAGTCCTTTTTTCATTCATCGTTCCGCGTTCATCGTTCATCGTTGGAGCTTAAAATGGCACAGAAAGACAGAGCACAAGTTCGCAGGGCGGTGCATAAACGTATCCGCCGCAAGGTGTCGGGGAGCGCAGAGCGACCGCGCTTGACGATCTACCGCAGCCTGAACCACATCTACGCGCAGATCATCGACGACGAGCGGGGGCGCACCATCGCCGCCGCCTCGACGACCGAGAAAGACCTGCGCGGTGCGACGGGCGGGAACATCGACGCCGCCGCGCGCGTCGGTCGTGCGATTGCCGAGCGCGCTTTGTCGAACGGCATTGAGAGCGTCGTCTTCGACCGCGGCGGGTATCGCTATCACGGGCGCGTGAAGGCTCTGGCCGACGCCGCGCGCGAGGCCGGGTTGAATAAAAGTGAGGCGGCGGCGCAGCAGCCAGAGCAATCCGCCGAAGCAGCAGCAGGACAGGAGCAGTAATGCGACAACCGAGACAGAGAATTTCAGCGCAGGGGCTTGATCTCAAGGATCAGGTGATCAGCATCAACCGCGTGACCAAGGTGGTCAAGGGCGGCAAGAACTTGAGCTTCGCCGCGCTCGTCGTGATCGGCGACGAGTCGGGACACGTCGGCTTCGGCAGCGGCAAGGCGCGCGAAGTGCCGCTCGCCATCAAGAAGGCCATCGAGTCGGCGAAGAAGAACTTGATCCGCGTGCCGCTCATCAACAACACGCTGCCGCACCAGTTGATCGGCAAGTACGGCGCGGGGCGCGTGATGATGAAACCGGCGTCGGAAGGCACGGGCGTGATCGCGGGCGGCGCGGTGCGCGCCATCATGCAGGCCGTGGGCGTCCACGACGTGCGCACCAAAGTGCTCGGCTCGACCAACCCGCACAACGTCGTGCGCGCGACCTTCGACGGGCTGCTGAACATGAAAGACCCGATGGAACTGGCGCGCCTGCGCGGCAAACAGGTGGAAGAACTTTAAGTTTCAAGTTTCAGGTTTCAAGTTTCAAGGCTGAGGTTGTTCGGTCTTTAACCTGAAACCTGAAACCTGAAACCTGAAACTTTGAGAGGATTTATGGCAGAGCAGAATCAAGAACAGGCGAGCGGCGGCGGCACGATCCGCATTCAATATTACCGGAGCTTCATCGCCTTTCCGAAGACGCAGAAAGAGATCGTGCGGAGCATCGGGCTGACGAAGATCAACCAGATCGTCGAGCGGCCCGACAACGCCTCGATGCGCGGCGTCGTCGCCAAAGTGCCGCACCTGTTGCGAATTATTGAGTAGGAAGATTAGTAAATCGTGAATCGTGAATCGTAAACAGAAAAAGCTGTCTTAATCTATTTACGATTCGCGATTTACGATTCACGAGGTATTGATCATGGCTATCGGTCTTAATAATCTACACGCCCCGGCCGGTTCGACGCACAAGAAGAAGCGCGTCGGGCGTGGCCCCGGTTCGGGTCTCGGCAAGACGGCGGGGCGCGGCAACAAAGGTCAGAAATCGCGTTCGGGCTATTCGGCCAAGATCGGTTTCGAAGGCGGCCAGATGCCCTTGCAGCGTCGCCTGCCGAAACGCGGCTTCACCAACATTTTCAAGAAGCAGTGGATCGAGGTCAGTCTCGCGTCGCTGGAAAACAGCTTCGAGGCGAACGAGGAAGTGACGCCGGAGTTGATGCACGAACGCGGCGTGATCGCCAAAGGCAAGCGCGACGTGGTGGTGCTCGGCACGGGCGACATCTCGAAAGCCCTGCGCGTCTCGGCGCACCGCTTCACGAAGAGCGCGCGCGAAAAGATCGAGTCGGCGGGCGGCGCAGTCACAGTGATCGAGAAGCGTCCCGCCGCCGACGCGGCCGCGCCGCCGCAGCAGTAACGACGACAGCGGCCGCCGTCGCAGAAGACGCCTGATTTCTGCCCGATGAGCGAATGACCAAAAAGCCCGAAGACGCAGAGAGCGTGTGCGCTGAAAGATTTTGGCGTCCGCCCTGCGTCTTTAGCATTCTTGAGAAAGCATTCCGGCCGTCGCCCTCGGCCGTGGGAGCGGGGACAAGTCGAAATTCGCCGGGCGCATGACGGGCGCGGCCGGTTGGCCGCCGCGAGGGTTCTGTTTTAAGCTAAAGGCCGTTCGCCCACAGTTCAAGTTTCTCGAAAGAAGCACACTTATGGAAAAGTTTTTCGCCGCCATACGCAACATGTTTCAGGTGCCCGATCTGCGCAGGCGCATCGGCTTCACGCTCGGCCTGCTGGCGATCTACCGCCTCGGCGCGCACGTCACCGCGCCCGGCATCAATAAAGATCAACTGGCGCGCGTCTGGGGCGACGTGGGCAACACGCTGCTCGGCGTGCTCGATCTCTTTTCCGGCGGAAACTTCCAGACCATCTCGGTCTTCGCCCTCGGCGTCACGCCCTACATCACCGCCTCGATCATCCTGCAACTGATGACCACGGTCTTCTCGCAGTTGAAGAAATTGCAGGAGGAGGGCGAGGCGGGGCGGCAGAAGATTAACCAGTACACGCGTTACCTGACCGTCGTGCTCGCGGGCTTCCAAACTTCCATCGTCGCGCGCTGGCTGCAAGCCAACGGCGTCGGCGAACCCGGCTGGGGCTTCCTGCTGACGACCGTCATCACGCTCACGACCGGCACGATCTTCGTGATGTGGCTCGGCGAGCAGATCACCGAGCGCGGCATCGGCAACGGCATCTCGCTCCTGATCTTCTCGGGCATCGTCATCGGATTGCCGAGCGGCTTGGGGCAGGTGGCGACGCGGCTGCGCGGCGGCGTGGCGATGGAAGTGATCGGCGTGCTCGCGCTGTGCGTCGTGCTCGTGCTGCTCATCGCCTTTATCGTCTTCGTCGAGCAGGCGCGGCGCAAAGTTCCCATCAGCTATGCCAAGCGGCACGTCGGGCGTCAACTCGTCGGCGGGCAGCAGACGGTGATGCCGCTCAAGATCAACATGGCGGGCGTCATCCCGGTCATCTTCGCGTCTTCGATGCTGGCCTTCCCGCAGACGATCCTGCAGTTCATCCAGTACGACCCGGCCGCGCCCGAGTCGTGGCGCAGCCGCGTCCACCTGTTCTTCCAATCGTTCCACGGCGGCGACCCCTATTACGAACTGTTCTTCCTGTCGCTCATCGTCATCTTCACCTTCTTCTACATCACGATCATCTTCAACGTGGAAGAGGTGGCCGACAATTTGCGCAAGCACGGCGGCTTCATCCCCGGCATCCGGCCGGGGCGGAACACCGCGGAATTTTTGAACACGATCCTGACGCGCCTGACGACCGTCGGCGCGATCTATCTTGCGCTCGTCTCGCTCGCGCCGCAGATCATGCTCAGCGGCTTCAACGTCGGGCGTCTGCCGTTCGTCGGCGGCCGACTCGAAGACTTCTTCAGCAACACGCCGGGTCTGGGCTGGATTCCGAGCGGCATGGGTTATAAATTCTACTTCGGCGGCACGAGCCTGCTGATTCTCGTCGGCGTCGCGATGGACACCGTCGCGCAGGTCGAAGCGCAACTCGTGATGCGCAACTACGAAGGCTTCCTCGGTTCCGGCAGCCGCCTGCGCGGGCGCAGAACCTGAATTTAACGATGAAGTAGGAACGATGAATGATGAAGTAAAAGAAATAGATTTTCATTCATCGTTCCGCGTTCACCGTTCATAGTATCGTTTATGGCAAAGATCGTCGTCTTAATGGGCGCGCCGGGCGCGGGCAAGGGGACGCAGGCGCGTCTGCTGCAAGAGCGTCTCGGCCTGCCGCAGATTTCGACGGGCGACATGTTTCGCGAACTTGCCAAAGCAGAGACGCCGCTGGCCGCCGAAGTACGCGCCGTGCAGGCTTCGGGCAAACTGGTCTCCGACGATCTCGTCATACGCATCGTCCACGAACGGACGAACCGGGTAGACTGCAAGCGCGGTTACATTCTCGACGGTTTCCCGCGCACGACCGCGCAGGCCGCGATGCTGGAAAAACTGGCGGTCGAGCAGGGCGACAAGATTCAGGCCATCCTCGTCGACGTGCCTTTCGAACTTTTAGAACAACGCGCCACCGGCCGTCGCAGTTGTCCCGTGTGCGGCGAGATCTACAACATCTACTTCAAGCCGCCGAAGGTTGAAGGCTTCTGCGACCTGCACCCGGACGCGCCGCTCACGCACCGCGCCGACGACACGGCGGAAAAAATTCGCGTCCGGCTGGCGACTTACGAAGGACAGACGCGCCCGCTGCTCGACTACTACGAAGCGTCGCACCGCCTCCGACGCGTGGACGGGACGCGGGAGCCGGAAGCGATTTACGCGGACATTGAAGAACTGGTCAATCGTGAATCGTAAATCGTGAATAGATGAAGACGGTATTTGATCTATTCACGATTTACGATTCACGATTCACGAACTAATGATTATCGGGAAGTCGAAAAAAGAGTTGGAGAAGATGCGCGCGGCCGGGCGGCTGGCGGGGCTGGTGCGCGAAGCGTTGCGGCGCATGGCGCGCGCCGGCGTCACCACGCTCGACCTCGACCGCGCCGCCGAGCGCATGATTCTCGACGCGGGCGCGAAACCCACTTTCAAGGGCTATCACGGTTATCCCTATTCGATTTGCGCGTCGGTCAACGAACAGGTCGTACACGGCTTCCCGTCGGATTACGTGCTCAATGAGGGCGACATCATCTCGATTGATGTGGGCGCGACTCTGGACGGCTTCGTCGGCGACACGGCGACGACCGTTCCCGTCGGGCATGTCAGCGAGGAAAAACTCCGGCTGATCCGCGTGGCGGAAGAAAGTCTGGAGCGCGCCATCGAGCAGTGCCGCCACGGCAGGCACCTGGGCGACATCGGCTGGGCGGTGCAGGAGTTCGCCGAAGCCGAAGGTTATTCGCTCGTGCGCGATTACGGCGGCCACGGCATCGGGCGGAAGATGCACGAAGACCCGCACATCCCGAATTACGGGCGGCCGGGAACGGGCGCGAAGATCAAAAACGGCTACGTTTTCGCCGTCGAGCCGATGCTCAACATAGGCACGCATCACACGAAGACGCTGGCCGACGGCTGGACGGTGGTGACGGTTGACGGGCGGCCGAGCGCGCATGTCGAACACACAATTGCCGTCACGGAGGAGGGGCCGCAGGTGTTGACGCGTGTCACGGAAGAGATTGAACGGCTGCAAGTCGCCCGCGCGGCCAGCGTAACGCCGGCCTGACGCGGGCAGAGGCGTCTCCGGCTTGGCATAAGGTCAATGCTGTGTTAATATCCGCAGTTTGCCGAGACCGGCGATTTTAAATCTATCGGAAAGCGGGTCGGGTGGCGGAAGAATTATTTGACCGCCGGGTCGGTCAGGCTTTCGCGCCGGTTTGAGTCGAGGCCGGAAATTCCGGTGGAAAAGGTGGACGGGTTATGAAAGTAAGGGCTTCCGTTAAAAAGATGTGCGACAACTGCAAGGTCATCCACCGCAAAGGCGTGGTGCGCGTGATCTGCACGAATCCGAAGCACAAACAGCGACAAGGCTAATCGTAAATTTCGAATTTGAGATTTCACGTCTCAGATTTTTAAAGGTTGGAGAGAAGAAATGGCTCGTGTAGTTGGCGTCGATCTTCCGGTGAACAAACGCGTCGAGGTCGGCCTTACATATATCTACGGCATCGGGCGTTCGCGCTCGAAGTCCATCCTGCAAGAGGCGGGCATCAATCTCGATATACACGTGCGCGATCTGGACGAGGAGCAACTCGGCCGCATCCGCTCGATCATCGAGGGGCAGGGCGAGGTCGAAGGCGATTTGCGCAAGCGCGTACAGATGGACATCAAGCGTCTGATGGACATCGGCGCGTATCGCGGGTTGCGCCATCGTCGCGGGCTTCCCGTTCGCGGCCAGCGCACGCACACCAACGCGCGCACCCGCAAGGGGCCGCGCCGCGCCACCATCGCCAAGAAGAAAGCGCCCGGCAAGAAGTAGCAGGAGCGTTCGGCCGTCAGTCATCAGCCTCCGGTTTTAAGCTGACGGCGAGCGACCAGAGTTGAATAACGATTACGGTCGGTGGGGCTTACCATGTTTAAGCCGACCGCTGAAAGCAATTATGGCAAAAGCAACAGCAGCAGGCGGGAAGAAAAAGACCTTTCGCAAGAAAGAGAAGAAGAACATTCCGAACGGGATCGCTTTCATCGCGGCGTCTTTCAACAACACGATGATCTCGATCACGGACTTGGAAGGCAACCTCATCGCGCAGTCGTCTTCGGGCGCGCGCGGCTTCCGCGGTTCGCGTAAAGGCACGCCGTTCGCCGCGCAGCAGGCGGCTTACGAGGCGGCGCAGAAGGCGAAGGACGCGGGGATGCAGCAGTGCGAAGTGCGCGTCAAGGGGCCGGGCGGCGGGCGAGAGTCGGCCATCCGCGCGATCAACAACGCGGGTATCCGCGTCACCTCGATCCGGGACACGACGCCGATCCCGCACAACGGTTGCCGCCCGCCGAAGCGGCGCAGAGTTTAAACGCGGCCGTCAGCCTTTAGCCCTCTGGATTCAGTTTTGAATGCCTGATTATGCTGAAAGCTGACTGCTGATAAGTTATTAACCTAAAGGATGAAGGGTCGCTGACGCGCGAGGGCGCGGGAGCGATCTGTAAACTTTTCCGTCTTAACCATCAGACTGGAGGCAGAAAGAAGTGGCTAGGTATAGAGCCGCGGTGTGCCGTTTGTGCCGCCGCGAAGGTGCGAAATTATTTTTGAAGGGCGACAAGTGCTACAAGCCCTCATGCCCGATTGAAGCGCGCGGCACGCAGCCGCCCGGACAACACGGAAACTCGCCGCGCCGCGGCAAAGCCCTCGTCGGCTACGGCCAACAGTTGCGCGAGAAGCAGAAGGTCAAGCGCATCTATTTCGTTCTCGAAGGTCAGTTCCGTAACTACTTTGAAAAGGCCGCCCGCCAGAAAGGCATCACGGGCGAGAACCTGCTCGTCCTGCTGGAGCGCAGGCTCGACAACGCCGTCTACCGCGCCGGCTTCTCCACGTCGCGGCGGCAGGCGCGCCAGCTCGTCAACCACGGCCACATCGAAGTGAACGGGCGCAAAGTGGACATCCCCTCTTTTCAGGTGAAAGCCGGAGACGTGGTGACGGTACGCGAGACGAGCCGCAAGAACGCGCACATCGAAGGCGCGTGGCAGACGGCCGCCGGTCGCGGTCGCCCCTCGTGGCTCGCGCCCGCCGAAGGCGCGGAGATGGGCGCGCGCGTGGCGAGTTTGCCGACGCGCGACGACATCGACCGTTCGATCAACGAGCAACTCATCGTCGAACTTTATAGCAAGTAACATCCGCGCGGGTGGCGGTGGCCGACTGTTTTCGCGCATGTCACCAGAGACATGCTGCGGCGGCGGCCGCCGCTCTCGCGCACACAGGCTTTCAATAACAGCCAGAGGGTCAAAAAAAGTATGGCTATGGATCAAAACAATCTCTGGACAGGATTTCAAATGCCGCGCCGTCTGGCGGTCGAGAACGAGACGTTGACCGACCGCTACGGGCGTTTCTCCGCGCAGCCTTTCGAGCGCGGTTTCGGCACGACCATCGGCAACTCTTTGCGCCGCGCGTTGCTCTCGTCAATCGAAGGCGCGGCCATTACGGCCGTCAAGATCGAAGGCGTCGAGCACGAATTCTCTTCCATTCGCGGCGTCGTGGAAGACGCGACGGACGTGATCTTGAACCTCAAGCAGATTCCGATCAAACTGCACGGCGGCGAGGCCAAGACGCTGACGATCAGCAAGACGGGCGCGGGCGAAGTGCTCTCCGGCGACATCGAGACCGATGCGGACGTGGAAGTGCTCGACCCGAACGTCTACATCGCGACCGTCAGCGAAGGCGGCTCGCTCAACATCGAGATGCGCCTCAAGCGCGGGCGCGGCTACGTCCCCGCCGACCGCAACTTCGACGAAGACCTCTCGCTCGGCTACATCCCGGTGGACTCGGTGCACACGCCCGTCAAGAAGGTCAACTACACGGTCGAGGCCGCTAGATTGGGTCAGAACACGGAGTTCGACAAGTTGACGATTGACGTGTGGACGGACGGTTCGGTCAAGCCGGACGACGCTGTCGGCCTCGCGGCCAAGTTGATCAAGGATCACATGGCGATCTTCATCAACTTCGAAGAGGACACGGACGAGTTCGCCTACACGGGAATCGAGCGTCCGCCGCTGCCGCGAAACGATCAACTCGACCGCTCGGTTGACGAGCTCGAACTGTCGGTGCGTTCCTATAACTGCCTGAAGAACGCCAACATCAAGAGCATCCGCGACCTCGTCCAGCGCTCGGAGCGCGAGATGCTGGCGACGAAGAATTTCGGCAAAAAATCGCTGAACGAAATCAAGGACATCCTGCACGGGATGGGCTTGGATTTCGGCATGGAGTTTGACGAACAGGGCAACCCGATTCCGGGCACCGGCGGGCGCGACTCAGACATCAGCGACTTCGCCGACGAAGACGACGACCTCTAAGGAAGGATGAAGTATGAACGCGGAACGATGAACTCAAAAACACCCCGCTTTTACTTCATCGTTCATCGTTCATACTTCATAGTTTAATGAAATGCGACATCTGAAAGCACATCGTAAACTGGGGCGAACGACCGAGCACCGCCTCTCCCTGTTGCGCAACCTCGCGACTTCACTCATCAATGCGCGCAACGAGCGCGTCGTCACCACGCTGCCGAAGGCGAAGGAACTGCGCCCGTTCATCGAGCGCGTGATCACGCTGTCGCGCAAGGCGCAAGGCTTGGAAGGCGACGACGCGGCGGTGCAGGCCGTCCACCTGCGGCGACAGGCCGCGATGTTCTTCCATTCGGGCAACCGCCAGCAGAAGAGCGAGACGGGTCGGCGCGGCGTGGTGCGCCCGGTGCGCACGGCGGGCGTGGCCGCCGTCAAGCGTCTCTTCGATGAACTCGGCGAGCGTTACAAAGATCGTCCGGGCGGCTACACGCGCATCATCAAACTGGGCAGGCGCGACGGCGACAACGCCGAACTCGCCATCATCGAACTCGTCGGCAGCCCGCGCGAGTTAGAGGCCGCGAAGCAGACCGAGAAGCGCGCCAAGTCCGTCACGTCGGACAAGCGTAAGTCGGCGCGCGCGTCGAAGTCGGGCGAGGCCGAAGGCGGTCGTCGCGGCGGTCGTAAGGCCGACAAGACTTTCGAGAAGGAAGAGACGACCGCGGCGCGCGGCAAGACCGGCGGTGAGGACGTGAAGGACGCGGACAAAGCGGGCAGCGGCGGTCGCCGGTCGAAGAAAACCGAGTCGACGGCCGCCGAGCAAGATACGGATAAATAGAGTTAGCGCCGAGTGGGGCGCGCTTCGCCTGAGAAGCGGAGCGCGCCCTTTGTCCGCCGACCGCCAGCCCCAATCCCCCACGTGCGCAGATTCGCCTGAGCCGCCAGCGGGACGGGGCTTTGATTTTGCTCTACCAACGCCGGGCAGGAGAGACGGCCGGGAAACTCAAGTAGCGCGGAGGTGTAACCGAAGAACATGAGCGACGAAAAGAGACCCGAAGAATCCGCAGGCGGCAATCAGCCGAACGATAGCAGCAGCAGCAGCAGCGGCGGCGGCGGCGGCGGCGGCACGCGAACGCAGCAGCAGCAGCAGCAGCAGCCAAACGACGCGCGACGCGGCGGCGGCGGCGGCACCGCCGGCACGGGCGGCAGTGGCGGCAGCGGCAATCTCGGCGGCGGACGCCACGGCTCGCGCCGTCGTCATCGCGGCGAGCGCGAGAGCCAACCGGCGTCGCCGCGCCGGACTGAGACTTCGATCAACATGGACGAGTTGCGCGAGTTGGCCGACTTGATAGCCGCGCAGGGCTTCACCGAGTTTGAGATAGAGAGGGAAGGCTTTCGCCTGCGCCTGAGCCGCAACACTTACTCGCAGACGCCGCCGACGGGCAGCGTGGCCGGATCGGTCACTCCGTTTCCCGCGCCGTCCGCAACTTCCGCGCCGCCGACACCGAACGCCGCGCCGAGCGTGCCCGCCGCGCCGACAGCCGACGCGCCGAGCGCGGTCGAAGACCTGTTCAAGATCACTTCGCCCATCGTCGGGACGTTCTACCGCGCGCCCTCGCCGACCTCCGACGTGTTCGTCAAACAAGGCAGCCGCGTCGAACCGGAGACGGTGGTGTGCATCATCGAAGCGATGAAATTGATGAACGAGATACAGGCGGAAGTCAGCGGCACGATTGAAAAGATTTACGTCGAGAACGGCCAACCCGTCGAATACGGTCAGCCGTTGTTCGGGATCAAGAAGTAGAAGCCGTCAGTTGCCCGTGGTCAGTTGTCCGTCGTTTGTGACTGTCACGCGAGTTGATGAAGATTGATTTGAACAACTGACGACGGGCAAGTGACTACTGATAGTTTGTTATGGCAATCGCCCCGCGCAAATTTCGGAAGATTCTGATCGCGAACCGCGGCGAGATCGCGTGCCGGATTATCTGGGCGTGCAAGGAGATGGGCATCCAGACCGTCACCGTCCACTCGGAGGCGGATCGCGATTCGCTGCACGTGCGTTTCGCGGATCAGTCGATCTGCATCGGCGCGCCGCCTTCGGCACAGAGTTATTTGAACATCCCCGCGGTCATCAGCGCGGCGGAGATCATGAACGTCGATGCGATCCACCCCGGCTACGGCTTCCTCGCCGAGTCGTCTTATTTCGCGGAGATTTGCGAGGCGTGCAACATCAAGTTCATCGGGCCGCGCTCGTCCGTCATCAAGTTGATGGGCGACAAGGTTGAGGCGCGGCGCGCGATGAAAGAGGCGGGCGTGCCGATCCTGCCGGGCAGCCCCGACCCTCTGGAGACCGAGGAAGAGGCCATCAGGCTTGCGCGCGAGATCGGCTTCCCGGTCATTATCAAGGCGGCGGCGGGCGGCGGCGGGCGCGGCATGCGCATCGTGCGCACCGAAGGCGAACTCGGTCAGGCGTTGGAGACGGCCTCGAACGAAGCCCTCTCCGCGTTCAAGAACGGCGACGTGTACATCGAACGCTACGTCGAGCGGCCGCGCCACGTCGAGATTCAGGTGATGGCCGACGAGTTCGGCAACTGCGTCCACCTCGGCGAGCGCGACTGTTCGGTGCAGCGTCGTCACCAGAAACTTATCGAAGAAGCCCCTTCGCCCGCGCTCTCGCGCGAGTTGCGCGAGCAGATGGGCGCGGTCGCGGTCGAAGCCTGCAAGCGCGTCGGTTACTCGAACGCGGGCACGGTCGAGTTTTTGCTCGACGAGGACGGGCGTTTCTACTTCATGGAGATGAACACGCGCGTGCAGGTCGAGCATCCGGTGACGGAGATGATCACGCTGGCCGACATCGTGCGCAACCAAATCCGCGTCGCCGAGGGCGAGGAGTTGGCCTTCAGACAGGAAGACGTGATCTTCGCCGGGCACGCCATCGAGTGTCGCATCAACGCGGAAGACCCGGAGAAATTCACCCCCTCGCCGGGCTTGATCACCGCCTGCAACATACCGGGCGGCCCCGGCGTGCGCGTGGACACGGCCATCTACCCCGGCTACTTCGTGCCGCCCTATTACGATTCGCTGATCGCGAAATTGATCGTCCATGCGCGCACGCGCGAGTTGGCGGTGGCGCGCATGCGCCGCGCGCTCGAAGCGATGGTGATCGAGGGGATCAAGACGACGATCCCGCTGCACCTGAAGATCATGGACGACCCGCAGTTTCAGTCGGGCGACTTCACGACCAAGTTTTTGGAAGAGTTTTTGGAGCGACAGAGCGGCGCGGGCGGCGCGAGAATCGCCAACGCCTGAAGTGGAATGCGGGGGCTTTCGGCGCGTTGACCAGCCGGAATACAGCCTTTATAATGAACGACTTTCCCGTAGGGGATTTTCGCGTCTGAGGAGAGTAGAGATGGCTTACGCAATTATCAGATCGGGCGGCAAGCAATTCCGCGTCGCGGAAGGCGAGACCGTGCGCCTGCCTTCGTTGAACGAAGAGGCGGGGAAAACCGTGGAGTTCGACGTGCTCGTCCTCGGCGGCGACAACGAGACGCGCGTGGGTTCACCCATCGTCGACGGGGCGCGCGTGGCGGGCACCATCGTCGAGCACGGGCGCGGCGACAAGATCATCGTCTTCAAGATGAAACGCCGCAAACAGTACAAACGCACACAAGGCCACCGGCAAAATTACACGGCGGTGAAGATTGATTCGATTGGTTAGAACGATGAATGATGAACGCGGAACGATGAAGTAAAAGCAACTGCCTTTCGTTCATCGTTCCGCGTTCCTACTTCATACTTTCGAGGTTGAGTTATGGCACATAAAAAGGGAGTCGGCAGTTCGCGCAACGGCCGCGATTCGCAGTCGCAGCGGCTGGGGCTGAAAAAGTTCGGCGGCGAGCGAGTGCTCGGCGGCAACATTCTGGCGCGCCAGCGCGGCACGAAATGGAAGCCGGGCAAGAACGTCGGGCGGGGCAAAGACGACACGTTGTTTGCCTTGATCGACGGCATCGTCAAGTTTGAAGACAAGGGGCGGCAGGGCAAGTTCATCAGCGTCTACGCCGCAGAGGTTGCCAACGCGGCAGCCCCCGCGCCGGAGGCCGTTGCCGCTTAGCCGAGCAGCCATTCAACCGTTACTCTGCGACGCCCGCGCCTGCTCGAACGAACAAGCGTAGGGCGTCCTTTCCTTTTCACGATGAGCGCAGGGACGATGAAGGATGAAGTCGCATCTCTGACCTTTGCTTTCGTTCGTCGTTCATCGTTCCGCGTTCATCGTTTATCGTTACATGTTCATTGATCGAGTCAAAATTCGCGTGGCGGGCGGGCACGGCGGTAACGGCGTGACGGCCTTCCGGCGCGAGAAGTTCGTGCCGCGCGGCGGCCCTTCGGGCGGCGAGGGCGGCAAGGGCGGCGACGTGTGGCTCGTGGCCGACACGGGCGTCAACACGCTCCTGCACCTGCGCTACAACCCGGAACACAGCGCGGATCGCGGGCGACACGGCGAAGGCTCGAACCGTTCGGGGCGCGAGGGCGAGGATGTCGTGGTGCGCGTCCCGGTCGGCACGCAGGTCTACGACACGATGACGGGCGACCTGATGTGCGATCTGGCGGAAGAGGGACAGCGTTGGCTGGCGGCCAAAGGCGGGCGCGGCGGATTCGGCAACTCTCACTTCGCCACTTCGACCAACCGCGCGCCGCGCTACCATCAGGAGGGCAGTCCGGGCGAAGAGCGCGAGTTGCAACTCGAACTGAAACTTCTGGCCGATGTCGGCCTCGTCGGCTTCCCGAACGCGGGCAAGTCAACTCTGATCTCGACCGTCTCGGCCGCCAAGCCCAAGATCGCCGACTACCCTTTCACGACGCTCGAACCGCACCTCGGCGTGGTTGACCTCGGCGACTATCGCACGTTCGTCATCGCCGACATCCCCGGTTTGATCGAGGGCGCGCACGAGGGCGCGGGACTGGGCGACCGCTTCCTGCGCCACATCGAGCGGACGAAACTGCTGCTGCATCTCGTGGACGTTTCCTCCGCGTCGGGGCGCGACGCCGAGGGCGATTACGAGGCGATCAACCGCGAGTTGCGTGCCTACGATCCGCAACTCGCCGAACGCCCGCAGATCGTCGTGGCGACGAAACTGGACGCTCTCGACGAGCCGGAGCGTTTGGAGAGCTTGCGTCGCCGCGCGGCCGAGGACGGGCGGGATTTTTACGAGATTTCTTCGGTCACTAATGCGGGCGTGCGCGAACTCGTCTACGCCGTCTCTCAGGCGTTGGACGCCCAGCGTGAGGGCGAGGCTGCGACGAGGGCCGAAGCGCGCGCGCAGGCCGACACGGTCGCCGCACCGGACGCGGGCGCGAGCAACGCGGCGGCGACGACGACGCCTCTCGATTGACGTATGGACGCGAAGCGCAACGGCGCGCGCATCGCGCTTTACGGCGGCACGTTCGATCCCGTGCATGACGCGCATGTCGCGGTGGCGTGCGAGTTGCTGAAACTGTTCACGCTCGACGAAGTTCTTTTCATCCCGGCGCACGTCGCGCCGCACAAACGTCGCAACGTCCCGCCCGCCTCGCCGTGGCATCGTTACGCGATGCTCGCGCTGGCGATGCAGGGGGAGAACAAGGCATGCCTGCGCGTCTCGACCGTGGAACTCGACGAGCCGGAAAGGCCGTACACGGTTGAGACGATTGCGCGCCTGAAAGAAGCCATGCCGGACGCGCACTTCCTGTTCGTGATGGGCGCGGATTCGTGGGATGAGATCACGACGTGGCGCGAATGGGAACGCCTGCTTTCGATGTGCTCGCACGTCGTCGTCACGCGGCCGGGTTATGAAATCTTCACCGAGCACGTCAGTCCGCAAGAGCGCATGCGGATAGTTGATTTGAGACGGCCGGAAGCGCACGCCGCGCGAGACGGGCGGCCGATTGAAGTAACGGGTGAGTCGAAAATTTATTTCACCGACGCGGTGAAAATGGAGATCGCGTCGAGGGACATTCGCCGCGCCGTGCGAGAGGCGGGCGACGGGCAAGAGGGAAGTTTGAGAGTGCCGCAGCCTGTGGCGGAGTACATCAAAAAATACAGGCTTTACAGAGAGGCGCATGAAACAGAACGACACGACGCCGGAAGAGAACGCGCTCACGACTAAGAAGCGCGCGGCATTGAAGAAAGAGACCGACGCGGCGACCACCACCGCGCCGGCAGGCGACCCGGCTGCGGACGCACCGGCGGCGGCGACAACGGCAGACGGCGACAAAGGTCTGGACGCGCGCATCGAGAGCGCGCTGCACGCGGCGAGCGACAAGAAGGCGCACGACCTCGTAGTGCTCGACCTGCGCCCCGTCGCCACCTTCACGGATTATTTCCTGATCGCGAGCGGCACGAACGCGCGGCAGGTGCAGGCCATCGCCGACGAGATCACGGAGCGTCTGAAGCGCGAGGGCACGCGTGCCGAACGCATCGAAGGTTATAAGACGGCCGAGTGGGTGCTGGTGGATTACGGCGACTTCATCGTCCACATCTTTGAAGACAAGGCGCGCCGCTTCTACGACCTCGAAAGGCTATGGCGCGAAGGCGTGCGCGTCCCGCTCCCCGCCGACTTGCAGGCGGGCGCGGGAGGAGCAGCAGGAGGCGGCGCGGGCAGTTCTTTGAGAAATGAATCGTGATCGAACTCGTGGCGCACTCGGCGGCGATGCGCGAGGCCGTGCGTCTCGCGGGTCGCGTCGCGACGACGGATGCCAACGTCCTCGTCACGGGTGAATCGGGCGCGGGCAAAGACGCGCTCGCGCTTCATATCCACCGGCAGTCGAAGCGGGTCGCGGCGGCGTTCGTGAAGATCGATTGCGCCGCGCTGCCCGCGGAGTTGTTGGAGGCCGAACTGTTCGGCTACGAGCGCGGGGCGTTCACGGGCGCGAGCGAGTCGAAGCCCGGACGGCTCGAAGCGGCGCACAAGGGAACGCTCGTCCTGGACGAAATCGCGCACCTGTCCACGGACGCGCAGGCGAAGCTGTTGCGCGTCATCGAACGACGCGAGTTCGAGCGTCTGGGCGGCAGGCGCACGGTGCGCGTGGACGCGCGCCTGATCGCGCTGACGAACGTCGATCTGGACGAGGCCGTCAGGCGTCGCGCGTTTCGCCCGGACTTGTTCTACCGTCTGAACGTCGTCCGCATACACGTGCCCCCTTTGCGCGAACGCCGCGAGGACGTGCGGAAACTGGCGCGGGGTTTTTTGCGGACTTACGCCGCGAAGCACGGGCGGCGCGCTCTCAAAATCGAGCCGGACGCGCTTCGGTTGCTGGAAACTTACGACTTCCCCGGCAACGTCAGGGAACTGGCGCACGTCTTAGAGCGTGCCGTCATCGTGGCCGACGGCGAGCGCGTCGAAGTCGAGCATTTACCGGAGTCGGTGCGCGCCGCCGCGTCGCTGCAAAGAAGGCGGGAGTCGCGCATGACGCTCGCCGAACTCGAAGCCGCTTACATCGCCGAGACGCTCGCCGCCGTGCGCGGCAACAAATCCGAGGCCGCGCGCCTGCTCGGCATCAGCCGCAAGAATCTCTACGAGAGACTGGCGCGGCAGAAGGGAAACGAAAAGGGGAACGATGAAGGATGAACGCGGAACGATGAAGTAAAAGTCGTCAGTTGCCCGTGGTCAGTTGTTTGAACATATCACACGAGCCACTAAAGACGGACTTTAATAACTGTTTACGGACAACTGACAAAGAACAGTCTTTTAGTTCATCGTTCCGCGTTCCGCGTTCATCGTTCCAGAGATGCGTATTCGTCTCATCTGGGTGGGCAGGACGAAAAACGAGCATGTGCGTGCGCTCGTCGGCGATTATTTGCAACGGCTGGGGCGGTTCGTCCGTTGTGAGGTGACGGAACTGCGCGAGAGCGCGGGCGGCGACGAGCGCGGCGTGATCGAGGAAGAGAGCAAGCGGATCGCGGCCGCGCTCGCCAGAGCGGACGGCGCGATGACGGTGCTGTTGGATGTCGAGGGGCGGCGCGAGTGGAGTTCGCCGGAATTGGCGGCGCAGGTGGGACGTTGGCAGTTGGAGGGGAAGAAGGAGATCGCGTTCGTCATCGGCGGTCACCTCGGGGTCACGGCGGAGTTGAAGGCGAAGGCGGACGTGCGTTGGTCTCTGTCGCCGCTGACCCTGACACACGAGATGGCTCGCGTCGTGCTGGTCGAACAACTTTATCGCGCTTACACGATCATGCACGGGTTGCCGTACCAGAAATGAGCGCGTCGGCTGAAACCTTTATCGCGCGTTCGCGTTTTATTTGAAATCGAGACGTGAGAGAACAAGTAGGGTTTAAGAGAGGGGCATAAAAATGGATAAGCGTAAATTGAAATCATACCGTGATCGTTTGTTGGAACGACGCGAGGGTTTATTCCGGCAGGTGACGGAAGCGGAAATGTCGAGCCGCGAGCGCGACCTCGAAGCCACGCAAGACCCCGCCGACATGGCCGCCAACGCCTACACGAAGGAACTGCTGATCTCGATGTCGGCCAACGACCGCCGCCTGCTCGCGTTGATCGACGAGGCGTTGCAGCGCATCGAGACGGGCGGCTTCGGCGAGTGCGTCAACTGCGGCGAGCCGGTGCAGGAGAAGCGTCTGGAAGCCGTGCCGTGGGCGCGCTTCTGTCTCAAGTGTCAGGATTTGCAGGAGCGCGGGCTGTTGAACCCGGAAGAAGAATAGTCGCGCCGTCAAAGTTAGCGACAGGCACAGTCCTCCGATTCGGCAGGTTCGATTCGGAGGGCTGTCGTCTTTTTACGCTCGCGCGAAAGACCGGGGCGCGGGTAAACTGGCGTCGATGTGGCCGGCACGACAACTAGACGCGCTCTACGATGCGACGCTCGCGCTCGTCTATCCGATGCGTTGCGCGGCCTGCGGCGTGGCGAGCGTGGAGGCGCGCGCCGACGCGCCCGCGTGCGCGGCCTGCTGGCAGGCGACGACGATCTTCACGGGCGACGAGACTTGCTGCCGGAAGTGCGGCGCGCTGGCCGCGGGCGACGTGCCGCCGGAGCAGAGAGCGGACGTGCGCTGTCGCCGCTGCGACGCGGCCGGATTCACGGCGGCGCGTTCGGTCGGCAAATACGAAGGAGCGTTGCGCGCGTCGATTTTGACTTTGAAGCACGAGCCGCACGTGTCGGCGCGTCTGGGGCGTTTGCTTTTCGACGCGGGGCGGCGGCCTCCGCTCGACTCGGCCACGCGCATCGTGCCCGTCCCGCTCCACGCCGAGCGCGAACGCGAACGCGGCTTCAATCAGGCGACGCTGCTCGCACGCACGCTCGCCACGCTCTCCGGGCTGCCGCCGGACGAATGGAGCGTCGTGCGCGCGAAGCACACGCCGCGCCACCGCGCCGGGATGGACGCGCGTGCGCGGCGCGAAACGGTCGAGGGCGCGTTTCGCGTCAAACGCCCGCGTCTCGTCGCGGGCGAACGCATCCTGCTCATCGACGACGTGTTGACGACGGGCGCGACCGTCTCCGCGTGCGCGCAAGCTCTCAAAGACGCGGGCGCGACGGAAGTGTTCGTCTTAACGGTGGCGCAAGCCTGAAACGGAGAGGTCAGAGGTTGGAGGTTAGTGCAAGACAAGAACTGATTCTTAACTGACCTCCGACCTCTAACCTCTAATCTCCGCTTTTGCCCTCTGACCTCCGACCTCTGTATGATGTCCGCATGAAAGACCTCTATCCCGCGATTGAACCCTACGATCAAGGCATGTTGCCGGTGTCGCCGGTACACACGCTTTATTACGAGCAGTGCGGCAACCCCGAAGGCGTGCCCGTCGTCTTCCTGCACGGCGGCCCCGGCGGCGGCGTCGTCACCGACTACCGCCGTTTCTTCGACCCGGCGGCCTATCGCATCGTGCTCTTCGACCAGCGCGGTTCGGGCAAGAGCACGCCGCACGCGAATCTGGAAGAGAACACGACGTGGCATCTGGTCGCCGACATCGAACAAATTCGCCAACATTTGGGGATCGAGAGTTGGGTCGTGTTCGGCGGTTCGTGGGGGAGCACGCTGGCTCTCGCCTACGCCGAGACGCACCCCGACCGGGCGCGCGCTCTCGTGCTGCGGGGCATCTTCCTCTGTCGCCCGAAAGAGATACGCTGGTTCTATCAGGAGGGCGCGAACGCGATCTACCCGGACGCGTGGGAGCACTACGTCAAAGTCATCCCCGAGGCGGAGCGCGGCGACATGCTCGGCGCGTTTCACCGACGCCTGACGAGCGACGACGAGACCGTGCGGCTCGAAGCGGCGCGCGCGTGGAGCGTCTGGGAAGGCAGCACGTCGAAACTCTACCCGGACGAAGATTTCATCGCGCACTACGGCGACCCGCGATTCGCGCTCGCCTTCGCGCGCATCGAGTGTCACTACTTCATGCACAACGCCTTCTTCGAGACCGACAATTACCTGATCGAAAACGTCGGGAAGATTCGGCACATTCCGGCGGTCATCGTGCAGGGGCGTTACGACGTGGTGTGCCCGCTGATGAGCGCGTGGGAACTTCATCGCGCGTGGCCGGAGGCTGATTTACAGATCATCCCCGACGCCGGACACTCCGCGCTCGAACCCGGCACGCGCAGCGCGCTCGTCCGGGCCACAGACCGCTTCGCAAAGCAGTGAATCGTGAATCGTAAATCGTGAATAGAAAAACACGGTCTTCCTCTATTCACGATTTACGATTCACGATTCACGTTCTTCTCTTGTCACTCGTCACTCGCTTCTGTACTATCTTTAAGCAATATGAATGGACGGGTTTTAGTCCTGAACGCATCATTCGAGCCGATCAACGTGTGTACGGAGCGGCGCGCGGTGGTGATGATCTTTAAAGGCGTGGCGCGCGTCGAAGAGCACAACGGGCACATGCTGCACTCGGCGCGCGTGACGATGCACGCGCCGTCGGTCATTCGCCTGACCGAGTACATCCACATCCCCTTCAAAAACCGCTCGCTGTCGCGCAAGAACATTTTGCTGCGCGACCATTCGATGTGCCAGTATTGTGCCAAGCAACTGCCGCCCTCTGATCTCACGCTCGACCACGTCTACCCGCGTTCGCGCGGCGGCGAATCGACGTGGGATAATCTCGTGGCCTGTTGCAAACGCTGCAACCACCGCAAGGGCAGCCGCACGCCCGAGGAGGCGGGGATGCACCTCGTCCGACACCCGCGCGGGTTCTCGCTGCACGTCAGCCGCCAGATCATGCGCTATCTGGGACGCGCGGATCAGACGTGGCGCAAGTATCTTTTTTACGAGTCCGACGGCGTCGAGTCGGACGGGTAGCGACGCGCGGGAAAAAGTTTTTGCCGACATCGACAGTTCATCTGTAAAGGATTTGAGCCTATGAATGAAATAACACTAGCCATCGGATTCGGGACGCAGGAACTTCTGATCATCCTCTTGATCGTCTTCGTGCTTTTCGGCGCGAGCCGCCTGCCGCAACTCGCCAAAGCTCTCGGACAGAGTAAGCGCGCCTTCAAAGACGGGTTGGATGAAGCCGACGAGGAAGCGCGCATTGAAGCCGCGCGCCGCCGCGAACGCCTCCACGCCGGCGAACCAACTCTGAGAGAAGACGAACTCTCCTCGGACAAGTACACCGCCGACAAGTCGCGCTGAACGGCGCACGGCTTCGGCCTGAACATGAGAAAGAGCCGTCGCCATCGTTGTCGAGACGATGGCGACGGCTCTTTTGTTTAGGCCGCAGAGTTTGTTACGTCGTCTTTTGCCCGACGACGACCGTAGCCTTAATGGTGAGCGAGAATTCGGCCTCGTTGCGCTCCTCGTCAATGATGCGTTTGACCTCCGAGAGGACGCGCGCGCGCGCCGCCTCGTCTTCGCCGAGCGGGTCGAGCCAATTCTGCAAGAGGAAATCCTTGACGAGCGGCGCGTTGAGAAATTCTTCGCCCGATTCGTAATCGAACTCCTCGATGTTCGTCCATGATTGAACGAGATCGAGACCTTCGCGGGCGGCGAGCGTTTCGACGCGGGCGACGGTCGGGCGTTCGCCGATCAGTTGTTCCACGATGGGCGCTCGGTCGAGCATCTCCGCATTCAACAGGGCTTCCCAGTAGATCGAATAGAACTCGCCGAAACTCGAAGCGGTCGGCAGCGTCAAAGCCACGGTCGCGCCGGGGGCGGCCACGCGCACCATCTCCGCCAACATCTCCGGCAGACGCTCCGCCGAGACGAGCGAAGCGTCGCCGAGCACGAGGTCAAACTGCTCGTCCTCGAAGGCCAACGCTTCGAGTTGCGCGGCGCGAAATTCCGTCACCTCGTCCAACTTCGTGGCCGCAGCCTTCGCCCGCGCCAGCGCGAGTCGCGCTTCGCTCTCGTCAACGCCGATCAACGTCACGTCCTGCCCCGCGCGCTCTTTGATCGCCAGCGCGTGCCCGCCCGTGCCCGCCGCGACGTACAGCGCGTGGCCTGCTTTCGGCACTTGCACGTGCTCATCCATCAACCCCGCGAACCGCTCGCCCCAGTCGGTTGCGATGTACAAATCGTGCAGGAAAGCCAACTCTTTTTCCGTCTTGTTCTCACTCATGTTTGTAAGTATGAACGCTGAACGCTGAACGATGAACTGAAAGCAAGTTGCGTTTCATTCATCGTTCATCGTTCCTCCTTCATCGTTTTCTTTATAGTATTCGTGCCCGCGCAGTTGTTCCGGCAGACAGGCCATTTCATCCCTGGCGCGCGGGTCGTCGTGGACGTAGCGATAGCCGCTGCCGTAACCGGAGCGTTTCATCAGCGGCGTGACGGCGTTGCGCAGGTGCAGCGGCACGGGTTCGCGCGCCGTCTCCTGCGCGTCCTCGGCGGCGGCGAAGTAGGCGCGTTTGACGGAGTTTGATTTGGGCGCGCGCGCGAGATAGATCGTCGCCTGCGAGAGCGGGTAGAGCGCTTCGGGCAGACCGATGAGCGCGGTGATCTGCGCGGCGGCCGCGGCCTGCACAATCGCCTGCGGGTCGGCCAGACCCACGTCTTCGGAAGCGAGGATGCAGAGGCGGCGCGCGATGAAGAGCGGATCGGCCCCGCCCTCGATGAGCCGCGCGAGCCAGTAGAGCGCGGCGTTCGCGTCAGAGTTGCGCAAGGATTTGATGAGCGCGGAGGCGAGGTTGTAGTGCTCCTCGCCGCCCTTGTCGTAGGCGTAGCGGGCACGCCCCAACGCCTCGACCGCAATCTCGTCGGTGATGTGACGCACGCCGCGCCCGTCGGGCGCAGTTGACTCGACCGCCGCTTCGAGTGCCGTGAGCGCGACGCGCGCGTCGCCGCCCGCCGCGCGCGCGAAACGCGCGAGCACTTCGTCTGAGACTTGCGGGTGTAAGTTTGCCAGACCCCGCGCTTCGTCCGCCAGGGCGCGGCTGATGAGCGCGCCGATGTCGGCTTCGGTCAGAGGTTCGAGCGAGAGCACGCGCGAGCGCGAGAGTAGCGCGCTGATGACTTCAAACGAAGGGTTCTCGGTCGTCGCGCCGATGAGCGTCACCGTGCCTTCTTCGACGGCGGGCAGCAGCGCGTCCTGCTGCGCCTTGTTGAAGCGGTGAATCTCGTCGACGAAGAGCACGGTGCGCCGACCCGTTCGTTTGGTCTCGCGCGCTTCGGCGATGGCCGCGCGTAAATCTTTGACGCCGGAGAAGACGGCTGAGAGCGGGATGAACTCGGCTTCGCTGTGGCGTGCGAGCAGGCGCGCGAGCGTCGTCTTGCCCGTGCCGGGCGCGCCCCAGAGAATCAGCGACGGCAGCGCGCCCTCGCCTTCGATCAGGCGGCGCAGGATACGCCCCTCGCCGATCAGATGGCGCTGCCCGACAAACTCTTCGAGCGTGCGCGGCCGCATCCGCTCGGCGAGCGGCGCGTCGGCGGCCGCGACGGTCTCCGCGAGAGCTTCGGGTTCGGGTTCGTCAAACAGGCTGTCGGTTTTACGTCGCGGCATCCCTGTACCATTCCATGTCGAACTGACGGCCGGAGAAATTAACGCCCGCGCGGGCCGATTCCGTCGTAAAAATCTTTCACTTATCGGGAGATTTGCTATCATAGCTTAACACAATTTCAGGGCACGTTGGGGAAGCGCGGGGCGCGGATTCATCCGAAGTCTTGGATGGAACGTTCGCCGCGGGTTGTTCGTATAGGAGGTCGGGCGCACGGACGAGGCACATTACTTCCGGCGCGCGCGGAAGAAGTTTAAGATACGGAAGTTGAGGTGGAAAAGATGAATGATATGTGGAGAGTCATCGGAATAATCGCACTCGGTTTGGTGGTGTTGGTGATCGGCGTGCCGCTGCTGCTCGCGGCGGCCGGGATCGTACTGAGCGGCATCGGCATGATCATCGGTCTGGCCGTCGCAGTGATCAAACTCGCCGTCGTGGTCGCCATCGGCTATCTCGCCCTCGTCGCGATCCGCGCCTTGATGCGCTGACGATAGCGACCGGAGACAGCAACAACGCGCCCGCTCTTTTCCACCTTCGAGCGGGCGCGTTGTCTTACTATCAACCTGAAATATTTATTGCGGAGAGCCTATATGTACTGCCAGACGTGCGGCGCGGAAATTCAAACGGGACTCAACTATTGCAACCGCTGCGGCGCGATGGTTAATTCGTCCCTTTCGTCCGTGGCGGCCAGACCGGAGACGGCCGTGGTTGACATCAAAAGCCCTGTGCGCACGCTCGGCGCGACGATCACGCTGACCACGCTGCTCGGCCTCACAATCCTCTTCGTCGCCATCGGCAGTCTGGCTACGGCCGAGAGGCAACTGCCGGCCGATCTGTTGGGCGTCCTGAGCGTCGTCGGTCTGTTGATGATCCTCGTTATAGACGTGATGCTGATTCGCATCCTGGCGCGCGTCGTTCAACTGCCCGTCGCCGCCGCCCCATCCCTCCCGACGCAGACCAAGCGATCCGAAGCGAAAGAACTCCACTCGCCGGCGGCGCAAACTTATATGCCAGCTTCGACCGACCCGCTGCCCGTCGCCAGCGTCACAGACCACACGACGCGCACCTTTCATCCCATCTACAAAGAGCCGCGCGCGAACGGTTAGCCCGCGCCCCGTTCTAAGTTACACAGATCACGCGACCACCGATACGTCGAGAAGTTGAAGCGGGCATCCGTTTCATACTTCAACGAGTGCGAGGGCGCGCGGCCGTCGCCTCCGTTGCGAGACGCAACTCCTTGAACATGCGCGCCAAATCTTTCGGCTGGTAATGCGCGTTCAGGCCGCTCGGATTCGGCAGCACCCAGACCGACGTTTCCCCTATGCCCTCCGGTTGAAGGCCGAGCGCGGCCTTGGGGCGACCGAACGCCGTCCGGTATGCGCCGACGCCGAGCACGGCGAGAAACATTGGACGGTAGCGTCTGACTGTGGCCTCTAACTTCCGGCCACCTTCGACGTACTCCGCGGGCGACAGTTCGGCGGCCGTGGCGGTGGCGCGCTCGACGACGTTGGTGATCCCGTAGCCGCGTGCGAGAAGTTCGTGTTCCTCAAAAGGCGAGAGCAGCCGGTCGGTGAACCCGGAGGCATAGAGCGCAGGCCAGAAACGATTGCCGGGGCGCGCGAAGTGGTGGCCGACCGCCGCCGTGTACAGTCCGGGGTTGATGCCGCAAAACAGCACGCGCAAGTTCGGCGCGATCACGGCGGGCACGGCCTTACCGGCGGCGGCCAGAAGTTCTTCTTTTGAAGGCTTATGAATGTTCGGCCTCTCCGTTATTCGCTCTCGGACGCATCACACATTAACGCATCATACATTGAAGCGGAAGTTAACAATGTCGCCTTCCTGCATGACGTACTCTTTGCCTTCGAGGCGGAGCAAGCCCTGTTCGCGGGCGGCGGCGTAAGAACCGGCGCGCGTGAGGTCTGCGTAGCTGACGATCTCCGCGCGGATAAAGCCGCGTTCGATGTCCGAGTGAATTGTGCCCGCGGCTTGCGGGGCGCGCGTGCCGCGCGGGATCGTCCACGCGCGCACCTCTTTTTCGCCCGCCGTCAGGAACGACATCAGGCCGAGCAAACGGTACGCGCTTTTGATCAAATCGTCCACGCCGCTGCCCTCCACGCCGAGCGACTGCAAATAGCCCTGTCGATCTTCGGGCGAGAGTTCGACGAGTTCGGCCTCGATCTGCGCGCAGATGACGACCGACTCGGCCGCCTCGCTCTCGGCCAGCGCGCGCACCGCTTTGACGTGCGCGTTATCTTCGGGCGCGGCGAGCGTGGCCTCGTCCACGTTGGCCGCGTAGATAGTCGGCTTCATCGTGAGGAGAAAGAGCGTGCGCGCCGTGGCGCGTTCTTCGTCCGTCATGGGCACGAGGCGCGCGGGTTGGCCTTCGGAGAGCACGGGCAGAAGTCTGTCGATGAGCGCGATCTCGGAGAGCGCGATCTTGTCGCCGCCCTTGGCGGTCTTTTGCGCGCGGTCGCGGCGGCGTTCGGCGGAGGCGAGGTCTGCGAGCGCGAGTTCGATCTGGATGGTCTCGATGTCGCGCTCGGGGTTGACCGAGCCTTCGACGTGGACGATGTTCTCGTCCTCGAAGCAGCGCACGACCTGAATCACCGCGTCGGTTTCACGGATGTTGGCGAGAAACTGGTTGCCGAGTCCTTCGCCTTTGGACGCGCCGCGCACCAGCCCCGCGATGTCCACGAACTCGACCGTGGCCGGGATGATGGTGTTCGTTTTGACTATCGCAGCGAGCGGGGCGAGCCGTTCGTCGGGGACTGGGACGACGCCGATGTTCGGGTCGATGGTGGCGAACGGGTAATTGGCGGCGAGCGCGGAAGTCTGCGCCGTGAGCGCGTTGAAAAGCGTGGACTTGCCGACGTTCGGCAGCCCGACAATACCTGCGCGGAGCATGGAAGAACCTCTCTACATTAAACACACGCGATTGCTTGCGGATAAGTTCTTTTACACCGTGGGGCGCGGAAAGGCAAAAGCAAACAGACCAACGGCCAACCGCGCCAAGACGCTGCGGACTTCGCGCGCGGGTTCGCGTATAATCTCGCGCGCCGCCTACGGGGGCGCGCTCTTATCCGTCGCCGGTTTGGTATTAAAATTCGTCCACACACGTTTCGCGTCAGACGCACTTGAACATGGCATTCATACTCGCGCTCGTCGCCATCGCGAGCGGCGCGCTCGTCACCTACCTCTACGACCGCGACGCGCACTTCTTCGCGCGCCTCGCGGCCGGGGCGTGTACGGGCTTTGCCGCACTCGGCCTCGTCGGCTTTCTCTTCGCATCGTTTCTGGGACTCACGCCCGCGTCACTGATTCTCTCCGCCGTAGTCGTCGCCGCGCCGCTCGCCCTGTTGTCGAAAAGCGACTGGCGCGCGCGCGCGCGGTTCGACGCTGCGGAAGCGTGGCGCGACCTATCGGGCGCGGTCGCGCGACCGCAGGCGGCGACGACGGGCGTGCTCCTTCTCTTCGTCGCGTGCGCGTGGGTCTTCTGGAAAGTTTTCGGGCGCGCGATGTTCGTGCGCGGCGGCGAGATTTTCACGGGCGTCGATAACAACCTCGGCGATTTGCCGTTTCACTTGAGCATCATCACGGGTTTCCTTTTCGGGGACAACTTCCCGCCGGTGCACCCCGAATACGCGGGCGCGCGTCTGACCTACCCGTTCGTCGTAGACTTCGTGGCCGCGATGTTCGTGCGCGCGGGAGCGACGCTGGAAGGCGCACTCTTTCTGGAGAATTTCGTGCTCGCGCTCGCGCTCGTCGGGCTGCTGTATCGCTTCGCGCTGAAGTTGACCGGCGACCGCGTGGCCGCGCTCATCACGCCCGCGCTCGCGCTCCTGAGCGGCGGCCTCGGCTGGTGGATGTTCGCGCGCGAGTGGAGCGGCGGCAGTCTCGGCCTCTTCGAGTTCCTCAATCGCTTGCCGCACGATTACACGATCACTTCAAACGGCGCGTTTCGCTGGGGCAACGCGATCACGACGCTGCTCGTGCCGCAACGCGGGTTGCTGCTCGGCCTGCCGCTCGCGCTCGTCGTCGTTACGCAATGGTGGATGGCGACGGGAGGAGAGGAAGAAGAAAGGGGAAGGGGTCAAGGGGAAGGGGTCAAGGAAGAAGAAAGGGTAAAGGGAAAGGGGGAAGGGGGAAAGGGGAGATCGCGGAAGAAGGCGAAGCGTGCGGCCGCGAACGCCGCGCCGCCTATTCCTGTCTTGAACCTTTTTCCTTTCCCCTTTCCCCTTTCCCCTTTTGCCAACCTCTCCCCTTCCGCGCGGCGGATGCTCGGCGCGGGCGTGGTCGCGGGTTTGTTGCCGCTGGCGCACGCGCACAGTTTCGTCGTGTTGATGTTGATGGGCGGGTGTCTGGCGTTGCTGTTTCCGCGTTGGCGCGCGTGGGTCATCTTTTTCGCGGTTGCGCTCCTGATCGCCGCGCCGCAGATGTGGTGGGCGACGCGCGAGAGCGCGGCGCGGGCGGGGAGTTTCTTCGGGTGGCAGTTCGGTTGGGATCGCGGCGAGCAGGACGCGTTCTGGTTCTGGTTCAAGAACACCGGGCTGTTCATCCCGCTGCTCGTCGCCGCACTCGCGTGGCGCGGCGGTCGCGACGGCGCGGTCGTGCCGAAGCGTTTACTACTTTTTTACCTGCCCTTCACGCTGCTCTTCGTCATCTCGAACGCGGGCAAAATCTCGCCGTGGATTTGGGACAACATCAAGGTGCTTTACTACTGGTACATCGCCTCCGTGCCGCTCGTCGCGTTGCTGCTGGCGCGCCTGTGGCGTCTGCACGCGGCGGCGCGCGTGGCGACGGTCGTCCTGTTGTTGACCTTGACGGCGGCGGGCGCGCTCGACGTGTGGCGCGTCGTGTCGGAGGCGTCGGAGCAGCGGGAGTTCGACCGCGCCGGGATCGCCTTCGCCGAGATCATCAAGGCCGAGACCCCGCCGCGTTCACTGATTCTCCACGCGCCGACTTATAATCACCCCGTTTATTTAACAGGCCGCCGCGCGCTGATGGGCTACGCGGGGCATCTCTGGTCGCAGGGCATCGACTACGCGCCGCGCGAGGCCGAGCTGAGACGCATGTACGCGGGCGCGCCCGATGCCGAGAGTCTGTTGGCGAAACACGGCGTCGAGTACGTCGTCGTCAGCCCGCTTGAGCGCGCCGCGACTCCGGTCAACGAACAGTTCTTCAGACGTTTCACAAAGGTTGGAGAGACAAGTGGGTACAGCCTCTACAAAGTCGCGCGGCAATAAACAGAAAGGGTGGCAGGCGAAGACCTCGCAGCAGGGCCACGAGACCGCGGGCAGCCCCGCCGCCGCTTCGACGACGGGAGAGGCGGGCGGGGAACTTTCGCGGCGCGCGTGGTGGATCGCTTACGCGTCGGTGATGTTCGTCGCCGCGCTCGTGCGTCTCTACCAACTCGAACTCCGGCCGATGCACCACGACGAAGGCGTTAACGGCTTCTTCCTCAACAACCTGATGCGCACGGGCGTCTTCCGCTACGACCCCACTAATTATCACGGCCCGACGCTTTACTATTTCACGCTGCCGCTCGCCGTTGCCGCCGAGCGTCTGGGAATGTACGGCACTTGGACGGTGCGCCTGCTGCCGCTCATCTTCGGGCTGGCGACCGTGTGGCTCGCGCTCGGCCTGCGCCGCTACATCGGGCGCGTCGGCGCGCTCTCGGCCGGCGCGCTCCTCGCGCTGTCGCCCGGCGTCGTCTTCTTCTCGCGCTACTTCATACACGAAATGATGTTCGTGTTCTTCACGCTCGGCATCGTCGTGGCCGCGCTGCGTTTTTACGACCACGACGACGCGCCGCCGGATGCGCCGGAGGCATCGCCGCCCGACACGCGCTTGGGCTTAGGAGCCGCGGCGGCCGCGCTCGCGCTCGTCGCCTCGTCGCTCGGCGCGGCCTATCGGCCGGAGTACTACGGGGCTGCGCTGGCGTCGATATTGTTCAGCGTCGGCGTGTTGTTCGTGCTGCTCAGGCGTTACGACGGCGAGCGTTCGATCTATTTAGCGTTCGCCGCCGTCTCCGCCGCGCTTTTGTTCGCGACGAAGGAGACGGCTTTCATTTCCGTGGGCGTGCTCTTAATCGCGTGGGCGATGGCGTGGGGTTACACGTCGTTCGTCGCGCGCAAGGGGTGGTTCGGCGCGCGTGAGGTTGCGGCGGCGGGCAGGCGCGGCGGGCGGGGCAGGCGGGGCGGGAAAAGCGGCGCGGGCGTGGGCGGCGCGGAAACGCGCGGGCTCGTGGCGCGGCTCGGCGGTGGGACGCGCATCCTGATCCTGCTCGCCGCCGCGCTCGGCCTCTTCCTCTTCGTCAACATCCTGTTCTACTCGTCCTTCTTCACAAACTCGAAGGGCGTCTGGGACGCCGTCGAAGCATATAAAGTTTGGAAGAAGACGGGCGAGAGCGGCTTTCACGGCTACGGCTGGCACAAATATCTTCAGTGGCTCGTGATTGACAAGGCGAATACGCCGGGGGGCGAGAAGTGGGAGTTCGGCGAAGAACCGGCGTTGTTCCTGCTCGCATCGACAGGCGCACTGCTCGCCCTCCTGCGCGAGACGCGCCGCCGCTTCCCGCTCTTCGCCGCGCTCTGGGGCTTCGGCCTGCTCGCCGCCTATTCGCTCATCAAATACAAAACGCCGTGGCTCGTGCTGAGCATGCTCGTCCCGTTCGCCATCACGGGCGGCTACGCGATTGACCGGCTCTACCGGCGTTACTCGCGCGCGCTCGCGCTCGGCGTGCTCGGCGTCGCACTCCTAGTCGCCGCCTACCAGACCGTCCAACTCAACTACGTCCATTACGACAACGACCGCTACATCTACGTCTACGCGCACACGAAGCGCGAGTATCTGGACTTGATCGGGGAGATCAATCGCATCGCCGAACGCGCGGGGACAAAATACGAGACGGGCATCAACGTGGCCGCGCCCGAATATTGGCCGATGCCGTGGTACTTGCGCGACTACAAGCGCGTCGGCTACCAGAGCCGCGTCATCCCGGCGGCGACGACCGACGCCGTCATCATCGCCAGCACATCGCAGAGCGCGGAGATGCAAGCGACCAACGGCGCGAAGTATCAACTCGTCGGAACTTACCCGATGCGCCCCGGCGTCACGCTCAACCTCTACGCGCGCCGCGACCTCGCGGGACGATAGATTTATTGCCCCTGCCGTGGTCGATGAAGGAGTTGAAAATCTCCCCCCGAGTCTTCGTGACAAAAAAATGACACCTCCCGATTCGTCAAATTCATTGACGGAAAATAAGGCAGAGTGGTAATGTCCGCCCCTGTAAAAAAATAAAGTCGCAGTTCGTTTTTGCGAGGCCGCAAACCCCCTGCCTTCCTTTCGCAAAAACCCCGGCCGCCTAAATGTCGGCCGTTTTCCCCGACGAGACTATCCAGCCGTTCGCTCCGGAGTTGCCGTGCTACCGTGTCGAAGGTTTCATGAAAGAAAGCTTCTATCTTCAAACGTTTGTGCTCTCGGCCTCAGGCCGCGCCGTCGCGCGATGCGTCAAGAAAGTTTGCGCGCATTTTTCGGGCGCAACGCGTTCGCAATGTGAATGCAACTGAAATAGAGCTTGACGCGCCGCCCGACGGGCGCGGGCTCAAGTATTTCTCAACCGTGCGGGCGTAGTCTCCGCAGTATCAACGTCGGAATAGGTTTTCACTTTATAGGTTTTCACTTTTTCACTAACGCGTCATGAACGCGCTCTCTGTTTCCGACCCCCGACAGGCGGTGGCGAGAGGAATCTACAAAAGGGCGTCACGCCATGCTCAAGCGGTGAGCATTCCACGGTGTCGCACGCATACAAGGATTGCCGGTCGTCTGGAGGGACAAGTCAATGAATACCCGCCGAATTTTTCTCGTAGCAGCTTTAAGTTTGCTCGCTCTGGCCGTCGTCATGCCGGGCTTGTTCGGTTCCGCCGCCGAAGCCGGGAAGCAGGAGTTAATTAACGCCCCGCGCAGCGGCGGCGTGCGCCCGCCGGAAAAGGACGTGCGCGGCGGCGCGCACGGCGTTCCTAAAAGTCCCGTCGCTCGCGCCCTCTCCGAGTCGCAGGCGAAGGGTCTGAAAGCGTTGCAAACGGAGGTCGGCGGCGCGCCGCTCGTCGTGCAGTACAACGCTCTGACGAACACGCCGCGCCACCTTTTCAGCCGCGCCGGTTATCTCACGCCGCCCACCACCGGCGACGCCGAAGCCGTGGCGCGCGGTTTCCTCAAACGCTGGCAGGGAATTTTCCGCTTCACCGACGGCGATCTCGGTTCACTGGAAATCAAGAGCCGCTCCCACATCCCCGATGTGGGCACGGATGTGCTGGTCTTCGAGCAGCAGGTCGGCGGCATCCCGGTTTACAAGGGCGAGGTGCTGGTTAACGTCAACCGCGAGGGTCGCGTGTTGAGCGTCGGCAGCGACAGTTTCCCGCAGTTGAAGGTGACGAACACCGTGGCAATCGCGCCGCAAGCGGCCATTGAGTACGCGGCCAGAGACATGGGGCTGTCGGGCTACGACGGCCAATCGCTCGGCGCGACGCGCGTGCTGGCCTCCTACGGCACGCCCTCCGGTAAATCCAAGCCCCGCTATGTCGAGGGGCAAAAATTCAGCGGCGGCAATTTGTTCACGGACGACATCATCGTGACGCGCACCGTCTTTCCGCTCGGCGCGGAGGCACGCCACGCCTATAAGTTTACCCTGACCACGCCGCAATATTCCGGCATCATGTGGGAGAACGTTGTGGACGCGGAGACTGGTGAGGTCTTGCACCGCTTCAGCCTGACGATGTTTCAGGGCAGGACGAAAACCGCGAAGGGCAAAGAGCGGAACCGCGCCCCCCTACCCTCGTTCGGCCCGGCGGGCGGCGGCCCCATCGACAGTCGGCGCGGCGCTTATCGCCCCGACATACAGGATTCCGTTGAAGGTAACAACTCCCCGGGAACGGCCACCGCTTTAGTCTTCGACGCCGCGCCCACCACGCTCGGCGGTCGCCGTTGCACGCAGACGGCACTTCCCGCAAGCCCCACGTTCGACTCAAACTGCGGCGGCGCGACGACGGCGCAGGCGAAAGCCTATGGCCGTCCCTCGGCGCGCGGCCAGCGTCCCGGCTACCGCCCGGACGTTGCCGACCCGGCCACCGTGCCGCGCAACAGCGGGCGCGGCTTTCAAGAGGGAATGGTGCGTGCGCGCACCGAGAACCCGTTCTCCGTCAACGGTGGCGCGCTGTTCGATCTCGTCTACAACACTCCGTTCTCGCAGGTGCAGCGCGGGATGCCCGATGCCTTGAATCCGTCGCCCGGGTCGCTCTTCGGATGGTACTACCTGCCGACGGACACCGGCGGCCTTGAGATCACGCTCGATAATACCAACCGCGCCACGACCAAAAACTACGGTTATACGATGGCACTGGAGGCCAGACGGCGCAACGTGCCCGAAAACGCACCCGTCCCGTGTACGGGCGCGGACGCGACGCGCGAGTGCGACCAGCCTTTCTCGGCTACGCTCACGCCGCTGGCCTCGCCCGTGGCACTCCCCGACGGACGCACGCTCTCGCAAGTCTTCCAGTCGAACTACACGGAAGGCAACAACGTGCTCGTCTCGGACGACCGCGCCAACGATAACGAGACCACGAACGGCATTCGCGGCTACGACCCGAACCGCCAGTTCACCGCCTCGCGCTTCATCTTCGCTAACGAGTACGAGTTCGGCGGGGCAGACCCCGTTTGCAACGGGCCCGGCGGCGGCCCTTGTACGCCGGTAGTCAATGTCAGCGGACGGGTGACTTTCCCGGCCTCGGCCAATCCGGACATCTTCCCCGGCACGCTCTCGCTCTTCTACTACAACAACATCGTCCACGATTACCTCTACACCCTCGGCTTCACCGAAGCCCTGTTCAACATGCAGCAGGACAACTTCGGCAGAGGCGGCACGGGGCGCGACGGCATCATCGCGCAGGTGCAGGACGGCTCCGGCGTCAACAACGCCAACATGTCGCCGCAGCCCGAAGGCTCGCACTCGCGCATGCAGATGTACCTGTTCACCGAGAGTACGTTCCGGCGCGCCGACGGATCGTTCGATTTCGACGTGGTGGCGCACGAGCAATTCCACGCCGTCTCGAACCGCGCCGTCGGTAAGGGCGACACGGGCTGCGTCGGCAACGGTCTAGTCGGCGAGTCGGGCGGGCAGGGCGAAGGCTGGTCGGACTACATCGCCGATTCGATGGGCGACGACGACGCCATCGGCGAATACGTCACCGGCGAGTTCGACGTGGCGATCCGCCGCCTCCCGCTCACCAACTACCGCTGGTCTTACCAGTCCATCAACGGCAACGGGTTGACACGCCGCGACCGCAGTTACAACCCGGCGGCAGTGCCCGACCCCGATCCCGGTGCAATTCCCTTCGAGACGCACGACACGGGCGAGGTCTGGAGCGCGACGCTCTGGGACATGCGCGAGTTGCTGATCATGAAAGACCCGAACGGCGTCTTCTTCGACGGCACGCGCCGCCTCGGCGCGGGCGCGAACTTCTACATCGGCACGCGGCAGGTGCAATCCGTGGACAACCTCCACCCGATTGAGTACCGCCCCGGGTTTATGACCACCCTCCCGAACGCCGACCCGACACTCCCGCCCGTCCCGAACATCAGGCCCGCGGAGCACATCGTCCGCCCCGGCCTGATCACAGCGGAGATTCAAACTACCGGCAACCGCAGCGGGCCGAAGACGACAGCCCTGCGTAACGGCGCGTACTTGGCCGACACTTTGATGATGCGCGGCATGCAACTCTCGCCCTGCAACCCGACGTTCGTCGATTCGCGCGATTCAATCCTCTTGGCCGACCGCGAACTGAACGGCGGCGAGAACCACTCCATCATCTGGCGCGCCTTTGCCAGCCACGGCGTCGGCGTGCTCGCCACCTCTTCGTCGAACGGCGGCGCGGGCGGCACGGTCGTCGAAGACTTCTCCGTCCCGGCTGGCGTCACGACCTGCGAACAGCAGGGGCCGCTCGCCGCTCCGGCCTTCGCCCTGACCAACACCGTCGCCAACACGGCCACCATCACCATCTCGCCCGTCGCGGGCGCGGCGCGCTTCATCATCTCGCGCGCCGAGAGCGCGGGTGGCCCGTACGTCACTATCGCCGACGTGCCCGCCGACCCTACCAACCCGACCGTCTATAACGACGGCGGGCTGATCCTGAACAAGACCTACCACTACCAGGTGCGCGCCTCGCGCGACGCCGAGATGAATTGCGTCTCGACGGCGCTGACGCAAAGCATCACGATCACCGTGGGCGTCGTCATCAAGCCCGCGCCCATCTTCACGGGCGTCACCGAGGTTTTAGACCCGAAGGCTTGCAACACGCTCGTCGTCGGCTGGGGCCCGGCCACTTCGCTCAACGCGACGGCCGACATCGTCTATGACGTGTACCGCGCCGAAAGGGCTTTCGATCCCGGCCCGACCGCTGCGAACCCGGCCGCTCCGTCCGATGCATCGCTTGAACCGACCTTCGAGCCGACGGCTTCAAACCGGGTCGCTCAGGGGTTGCGCGGTTTGACCTTCATTGATTCGAGCCTCACGCTCGACCGCGTCTATTACTACATCGTGCAAGCGAGGGACGTGGACGCCGGCAAGATCGACACGAATGACACAGGCAACCGGCGCGCCAAGTTCAACGCGCCGACCGCGCCGGGCGTGACGAACACGCCGGTCTTCGCCTTTGAGGACTTCGAGGCGGAGACCGCCGACACGCGCTTCACGCCTCCGCTCACGGAGTCGGGCACGGATCCGAAGGGCGAGGTTGCCAACTTCCAGCGCGTCACTGGCGTGGAAGTTTCCGCCGGCTCGGAGATCGTCACCGAAACTTCGATGATGTACGGGCCCGACTTCAACCCGGGCGAACCCACCGAGAATTGCGGTTCAACGGGTGGCGGCCAGAGCGATTTCTCCACCACCATCGGTCCGGTCACACTAACCCGGACTTCGATCATGGAGTTCGATCACTTCTTCAACACCGAAGCGGCGTTCGACGGCGGCGTGATGGAGATCAAGGTCGGCGGCGACGCGACCTTCAACTCAACCCCGTACCCGGATGAAATCACCACCTTCGATCTCGGCAACTTCATCGTCGAAGGCGGATACAACGGCAGGCTCAACGGCACTTTGGAGGGCGTCGTTAAAGGCTCAGCCCTGCAAGGGCGGCGAGCCTACACGGGCGCCAAGACGCTCCTGCACCACGTGCGTGTCCCGCTCGAAGCCTTCGCCCCGGGCGGCATGCACAACCCGGCCGGACTGCCCGTTCGCATCCGTTTCCGCATGACTTCAGACGTGTTGAGCGTCCCGTCCTGCGATAGCGGCTGGTACATTGATAACCTGGCGATCAACAATCTCGACCCGGCCAGTTGTCCCACGCTCGGCGCAATCGGCGTCGGCGATCTCGTCATCAGCGAGTTCCGCTTCAACGGCACGAACGGTTCGAGCGACGAGTTCATCGAGTTGTACAACAAGACGAACTCGCCCATCATCGTCTCGGCCTTCGACGGGTCGGCCGGATTCACGCTGGCCGCGCCCAACACGAGCGGCGTCTTGACCGTGCTCGCCACCATTCCGAGTGGCGCGACCATTCCGGCGCGTGGTCATTACCTCATCGCCAATAACTCTGAGGGCGGCTATAGCCTCGGCAACTACGGCGGCACGGACAAGGCACTGCCCGACGCCACCTACACGGCGGACATTCCGGACAACTCCGGCGTGGCGCTCTTCAGGACGAGCACGCCCACGAACTTCACGCTCGCCAACCGGCTCGACGCCGCCGGATTCAGTTCGGCCGATCCGTTGTACCGTGAAGGCGCTGGCCTTGCGCCCATTGGCAGTCCGAACGCTGAATATAGCCACGTGCGCAATCTCACGAGCGGCTTCCCGCAGGACACGGACCAGAACGCCGCAGATTTCCTGCTCGTCCACCCGACGGGCGCGACCTTGAACGGCGTCCCATCCATCCTCGGCGCGCCGGGGCCGGAGAACCGCTTCAGCCCCATCCAGCGCAATGCTCAGGTCAAGGCATCGCTCATCGACCCGGGCTGCGCGGGTGGCGGTTCCGCCACGAGCGCGTGCGCACGCGTGAGGACGGGGGCGGGGGCGAACCCGCAGAATGCCGCCTTCGGCACGCTGCTGATTCGCCGCAGGTTCCGCAACACAACCTCCGAGCCGGTGCGCCAACTCCGCTTCCGCGCCGTTAACATTACGACGCTCGGCAGCCGGCAGGCGGGCGAGGCCGACCTGCGCATCCTCTCGTCTTCGGACGTGGAGGCGACCGACTCCAACGGCAATCCCATCACCATCGAAGGGGTGACGCTGGAAGAGAACCCGCCCGCGCAACCGAACGGCGGGGGCTTGAACTCGACCGTGCGCCTTTCGCGCATCACGATGGGCACACCGCTCGCGCCGGGGGCGGCCGTCAACCTCCAGTTCCGGCTCGGGGTGATGATTGACGGCGCCTTCCGCTTCCTCGTCAACGTCGAAGCCCTGCCGTAACAACGCAACTCGCGCCCCGCGGCGGAGTTACAGACCACTTGCCCGCGCCGCCGCCGACTCGCTTTGAGTCGGCGGCGGCGCGGTTTTATCCGGTGGCTGAAATTCGTCAAGGGCGCGGCGGCGAAAATTAACCCGACTCATATCAGCAGTAAGGTGGTATGACCTGAGAGTGTGATTGACATGCGCCCCTCTCCAACATATAGTGTGCCTCTCCTGCACCGCGCCTAGCGGCTGTGCTTTCAGAGAAACGGTTCGCATCCCCTATCAGCGTCTCACACAGACGAAAGTTGCACGAATGTTCAGATTACAACGACTAGAAATAACCGGCTTCAAATCATTCGCCGATTACACCGATCTCATGTTCACGGGCGAGGGCATCACGGGCGTCGTCGGCCCGAACGGCTGCGGCAAATCGAACGTCGCCGACGCCATCGCGTGGGTTTTAGGCGAGCAGCGCGTCAAGCACCTGCGCGGCGCGGAGATGAAAGACGTTATCTTTCAGGGCTCACGCAATCGCCAGCCGAGCGGCATGGCCGAAGTCGTCCTCCATCTCGTGCGCGACGAGGCCACGGATGAAGAGCCGGATATTGACGACATTGATTCCACGCTCGAAGAGATAGACGAGCGCAGTGAACTCGTCGAAGTGAAATTTCTGCCCGAAACGTCCGTGACCGAGACCGTCGCCGACGGGTCTGCCGTCGTTGAGGCGACTTCCGATCCAGCCACCGTTTCGGGCGAGCCGGTCGGAGAGATCGCCGCTCAGGAAAATGAAACTGCTTCGGCAGCCGTCGCCGGTGATCAAACGCCCGAAGCGTTGACGGCGAAAGTTCAGCAGCATCACAAACGTCACTGGCGTCCGCGCCGTCTCGCGCTCGGCTTCGCGCCGGGCGAGACCGTGACCGTGACGCGCCGCCTCTACCGCGACGGCGAGAGCGAATATCTTTTGAACGGGCGCAGCTGCCGCCTGCGCGACATACAGGACTTGTTCTCCGGCACGGGGCTGGCGGGCGCGCACTACGCGATCATCGAGCAGGGACGCATCGGACAGATTCTCTCGGCCAAGCCGATGGATCGCCGCTCGCTCATCGAAGAGGCCGCCGGGATCACGAAGTTTCGCGTGCGGCAGCGCGCCGCCGAAGCGCGTCTCGAAGGCGCGCGCTCCAACCTGCGTCGCGTCTCCGACATCGTCTCGGAGATCGAGCGGCAGGTCGGGAGTCTGCGCCGACAGGCGGCGAAGGCGCGCCGCTACCGCGCGCTCCGCGAAGAGTTGCGCGAACTGCTGCGCCACGTCTACGCGGCCGACGAGCGCGCCCTGACGATTTCGCTCGAAGAATTGCGTGCGCACCTCGCCGCCTCCGGCGAAGAAGTGTCAGCGCTGGCGGCCAAGCTCGAAGAGCACGAAGAGGAAGCGCGGCGGGCGACCGGAGAAGCGCGCGAGCGCGAAGAAGAACTCGCGGCGGCGCGCGGCGCGGTCGCGGACGCCGCGCTCAGGCGCGACCGGCGCGAGCGCGAGCGGGCTTATCAGGTTGAGCAGGCCACCTCTTTAGAGCGGCGCGTGTCCGACATCACGAGGCAGATGGAGATGGTGCGCGAGCGGCTGGCGACGGTCGAGGCGGAGCGCGAGATTCTGCGCGCGGGCGACGCGCAGTTGCGCGTGGAGGCCGAGACGACGGCGCGAGACTTACAGGAGGCCGAAGCCGTCTACGCGCGTCGCCTTGCCGAAGTGTCGGATGCCGAGACGCGCATCGAGGCGGCGCGCGCCGAGTTGCTCACGCACACGGCCGTCGCGGAACGTCTCTCGGAAATCAACCGGCAGTTGGAGGCGACGCTCGAACGCCTCGCCGCGCAGGCCGAAGGGCTTGAGCGCGAAGGCGAGCGCGCACGCGCCGCGCACGCCGAGTTCACGGCGCAGGCCGAGACCTTGAGCGAGGAGATCAAGGATGCGCGCGCGCGTCTCGACGTGTTGAATGTCGAGCGCGGCGCGGCGTCGGAAGGCGTGGCGGCGGCGCGGAGTCTGGTGTCGGCGACGCTGACGGAATACGCCCGGATGCGTGAGGAAGCGGCGCGCGTGCGCAACCGCCTCGACACGCTGGCCGAACTCGACGAGAAGCGCGCCCTTTACTCGCAGGCCGTGCAGCGCATCTTTTCCGCCGAACACGCGGACGAGGCCGAGATCGATCCGGCCAAAGATTTTCACACCATCGGTACGCTCGCGGACATGCTGCAAGTCGCGCCGCAGTGGGAGCACGCCGTCGAGAGCGTCTTCGGGTCGTACCTGCAAACCGTCATCGTGCCGACGCCCGACGACGCCTTCCGCGCCGCCGCGTGGCTCGAAGCCAACAACGCCGGCCGCGCCACGTTCCTCGTCGCCGGTCTGCACGGCGCGAGCGCGGAGACGGAGAACGACTATCTCTCACGCGGCACGCTCGCGGACGAACGCGTGACCGGCCTCCAGCGTCTCGGCGACCTGCTCGGCGCGCCCCGCGAGATCGCGGCGGTGCTCGCGCGCACGCTCCCGCGCGAGATGGGCGCGCGCTTGAGTGATGATCTGGAAGGCGCGATGTCCCTGTCGTTCGCGACGGGCGACATGTGCGTGACGCCGCGCGGCGAATGGGTGGCGGGCGGGCAACTGCTCGGCGCGGGCAATTCGCACGCGGTCGAAGAGGGCACGGGGCTGCTGGCCTTCAAACGCGAGATGCGCGAACTCGAATCTCGCGCCGCAGACCTCGCCTCGGAAGTGGTCTCGGCGGAGGATTCCGTCAGCGCGGCGCGCGCGCGCCTCGTCGAACTGGAAGACGCGCTCGTCCTCGTCGCCGAACAGATCGGGCGCGAGGAGCGCGAGCAGGTGGCGCGCGAACTCAACCACGCGCAACTCGCGCAAGAGATCGAACGCGCCGCGCGCCACTTGCGCGTTGTGGCCGACGACACGGCGCGTCTCGCGGAAGAGCGGCGCGAGTTGGAAGCGCGGCGCACTTTGGGGATGGCGGAAGCCGAAGCGGCCGAAGCGGCGCGTCTGGCCGCCACGCAGTCGGTCGCGGAGGCGGCGGAACTGCTGGCCGCCGAACGCCGCGCCGCCGAAGTGGAAGGCGAACAGTTGAACCGGCAGCGCATGGCGTCGGCCGCCGCCGCCGAGCGTCGCCGCGCGACGGCCGCCGAACTCCGGCGCATGGAGGCGGAAAACGCCGACCTCGAAGCGAGACTCGAACGCCACGCCGCCGAGATCGAAGAGATTAGGACGCGGCTCGAAGAATTGCGGCGCGCGATGGCCGAGATGGACGAGACGAGCAGTTCGGTGGAGAGCGAACGCGCCGCGCGCGAGGCGGAAGTGGCGACCGCGTCGGAGCGTCTGGCGGAAGCGCGCGCCCGCGCCGACGCGCTCTCCGACGCGTTGACGGAGTTGAATCACCGCGCGGCCGCGGCGCGCGACGCGCGTGCGACGCTCGAAGTTAATCGCGCGGAAACGGCGGCGCGTCTGAATTACCTGCACGAGGCGTGCATGGCCGAACTCGCGCAGCCGCTCGAAGAGATCGTGACGGCGTATGAGCCGGACGCGGAGTTTGATCTGGAAGCGGGGCGCGCGCGGGTCGAAGAGTTGCGCGCGCGGGTCGAGAGCTTCGGCGCGGTCAACATGATGGCGCTCGAAGAACTCGCCGAGTCGGAAGAACGCCTCTCGTTCCTGACGACCCAGCGGCAGGACATCATCGACGGCATCGGCTCGACCGAAGAAGCCCTGCGCGAGATCAAGCGGCGTTCGCGCGAACGTTTCCGAGAGGCGTTTGAAGAGATCAACCGCAACTTCGGGCAACTGTTCCTCGAACTCTTCGGCGGCGGGCGCGGCGAGATGAGCATGATCGACGCCGACGACGTGTTGGAGTCGGGCATTGACATCGTGGCGCAGCCGCCGGGCAAGCGTCTGCAAAACGTGCTGCTGCTCTCGGGCGGCGAAAAGGCGATGGCGGCTCTGTCGCTCGTGCTCGCCATCTTCCGCTACCGGCCGTCGCCCTTCTGCCTGCTCGACGAAGTGGACGCGCCGCTCGACGAGGCCAACATCGGTCGCTTCACCGCGAAGATCGCGGAGATGGCAACGAACACGCAGTTCATCGTCATCACACACAACAAGCGCACGATGGAGATCGCGCGCGCCCTCTACGGCGTGACGATGGAAGAAGCGGGCGTGTCCAAACTCGTCTCGGTCAGGTTTGAATAAAGGTGAAGCAAGCAAAATTTTATCAGGCAGCACTTCTCATCGCCGCGTTTCTTTTCCAGAGCGCGGCGATTGACGCTACGGCGGCGGCGGCGGTGCAAAGCAAGAAGAATCGCAAGCGGCCGGGTGACGCGGCGGCCGGGGTCAAACCAACGCCCGAACAGGCGGCGGACGAGACGCCTGTCGCCTCGCCCGCGCCCGGCAAAACGAATGTCAGGGAAGTTGCGCCCGTCGCGCCGCCGCCGCCGCCGGCGACGACGAATGCGGCGAACACGAAAGCGGACGCGCCCGTGTCCGCGGCGGTGCGTTACTCTTACGAATTCAATCAACCGAATTTCAACGTCCGCCGGGTCGTGATCGAGCACGACGCGGCGGGGCGCGGTCAAGTCTCTTTCGCGCGCAAGGACAGCGAGGAACTCTTCACCGATCCGCTCCAAATCTCGCCCGCCGCGCTCGCGCGCCTACTCGCCGCGTGGGAGGCTTTGAAGTTTCTCGATTCGGACGCGAACTATCAGGACGAGAAGCAGTTTCCCCATCTCGGCACGATGACGCTTGAGATGAAGCACGGCGCGCGCTCGCGCAAAGCGGAGTTTAACTGGACGCACGACGAACAGGCGGCCGCGCTCGTCAAAGAGTATCGCGGGATCGGCGAGCAGCAACTCTTCATCTTCGACGTGACGCTGGCGCGGCAGTACCAGCCCTCCGACACGGTGAAACTTTTCAAACGCCTCGAAAGCCTCCTCAACCGCGACGAGCTATCGGACACCGCGCCGCTCATCCCCGTGCTGCGCGACCTCGCCACGGACGAACGCATCCCGCTCATGGCGCGCAACCACGCCACACGCCTGCTCAAGAAAATAGAGAAGTAAAATGAGAGGTCAGGCCGCGCTGCCGTCCTCCGCCTCTTCGCCGGCGGGTGATGGGGCGGGCGTGAAACGCACGCGGCGGATGCGGTGGCGATCAACGCGCTCGACGGTGAACGTCGCGCCGTCGTGCTCGATTGTCTCGCCCTGTTTGAGGATGTGCCCGGCGCGCGCGAGAAGGAACCCGGCGAGCGTCGTGTAGCCCGCATCCTCCGGCAGCTTCAACTTGAACTTTCGATTCGCGTCGCGCACGGCGAGCATGCCGTCGAGGACGTAGTGGCCGTCCTCTTCGATGATCTGCGCGCGCACTTCCTCGTCGTATTCGTCGTCGATCTCGCCCACGATCTCTTCGAGCAAATCTTCGAGCGTGAGAATGCCTTCGATGCCGCCGTGCTCGTCTATGGCGAAGGCGAGGTGCGTGCGCGCCGCCTGCATCTGCGCGAGCACGTTGCCGAGCCGGGCGGTGGCGGGCACAAACATCGGCGGGTGGAGCATCGCCTCCATGTTGAAGTCCGTGCGCCCCGAAGACTTGAGGCAGGGCATGATGTCCTTCATGAAGAGGACGCCGACGATGTCGTCGAGCCCGTCGCGGTAGACGGGCAGGCGCGAGTAGCCCGTCTCGCAAAACGTTTCCTCCACCTCCGCGAGCGTCGCCGTGACGGGCAGCGCGGCCACGGTCGTGCGCGGGATCATCGCCTCGCGCACCTCGGCCTCGGAGAAGTCGAAGACGCGATTGATCAACTGCTGCTCCTCTTCTTCGAGATGCCCGCTCTTGCGCGAGGCATTGATTAACTGGCGCAACTCGTCTTCAGTGTATATAGAACCGTGCTCGGAAGTCGGATGCAGGCCGAAGAGACGGACGGTGCGCGTGCCCGCCCAGTCGAGCAGGCGAATCGGCCAACGCAGGATTTTGTAGAACATCTCCATCGGCCACGCGATGGCGAGCGCGGTCTTCTCGGCGCGTTCGAGGGCGACCGTCTTGGGCGCGAGCTCGCCGAGGACGATGTGTAGGAAAGTGATGATGCTGAAGGCGATGGTAAACGAAAGCGTGTGCAGGAGCGTGTCGTTCACCCGTCCCTTGAGCGGCTCTTCGAGGATGTGTGCGATGGCGGGTTCGCCGATCCAGCCGAGGCCGAGCGAGGCGAGAGTGATGCCGAGTTGAGTGGCGGAGATGTAGGCGTTGAGGTTGTTCAACAGCCGGAGAAGACGACCGGCGCGCAGGTCGCCTTTCTCTGCCAGCGATTCGATGCGCGAACGTCTGACGCCTACCAGCGCAAATTCCGATGCCACGAAAAAACCGTTAGCAAGAACGAGAATCACGACAAGCACTAAGTTAAACGCAGTAAACATTATCTCCGGCGCGAAATACCTGAACTGTTTTCGCCTCGCTCATTTTGTTTGAGAGATGAAAAAACTTGCAGCAAGATTATTGCCATGCACGGCAACACGTCAACAGAAAAGCGAAAAGAATTGATTCATGAAGAATTGATTCATTGATTCATTGATTCATTGATCCATTTCTTCATTGAATCAATGAATTGATGAGTCAATGAATCAATTCCTAATCGCTCTTATCCTTTCGCAGAACTCGATGAGCCGGTTTTCCGCCCAGAAGCGATCCTCGCCGCCGGTGTTGCCGTCGCCGACGAAGCCGACGTGGCCGCCGTGGCGGGGCGCGAGCAGCATCACGTTGGGGTTCGCGCCGACGGACGGGTGACGGAGCGAGTCGAAGGGGATGAAGGGGTCGTCTTCGGCGTGGATGACGAGCGTCGGAATTTGTATGCGCGGGATGAGCGGGAGCGAACTGGAACGCGCGTAGTAGTCGGCCGCGTCGCTGAAGCCGCCGTAAGGGGCGGTGTAGCGTTCGTCGAATTCGCGGAGCGTGCGGACGAGTGCGATTTCGCTCGCGTCGTAGCGTTCGGGATAGAGGCGCGCGGCCTCGCGCATGCGCCGCTTGAGACTGCGAATGAACCTGCGCTGGTAGACCCAGTTGGAACGCCGCTCGATGGTCGCGGCGGACGCGGCCAACTCGACCGAGGGCGAGATGGCGCAGACGCCTTTCAGTTCCGGCGGAAAGTGCGCGCCGTATTCGCCCGCCAGCTTGAGGCTCATGTTGCCGCCGAGCGAGAAGCCGCCGAGGAACAGGTCGGTCAACCGGTCGCGCTCGACGAGTTCCTCGACGACCGCGCCGAGGTCTTGCGACATGCCGCTGTTGTAGAGCGTCTGGGTGAGGTGCAGCGTGTCGCCGCAGGTGCGCATGTTCAGGCGCAGCACGTTGAAGCCCGCGCGGTGCGCCTTGAGCGCGGTGCTCAGCATGTAGATCGACTCGCTCGACCCTTCGAGGCCGTGGACGAGCAGGAGCGTCGGGCACGCGCGCCGCTCGCGTTGCCAGCGACAATGGACGAGCACGCGCACGCCCGGTTCGACTTCAAACAGGCGCGCCTCGTCGTCACGCAATACGCGCAGCCGACGGCGACGCGGCCACGCGAAGGCGACAAGCGTCTGCGCGTGGCCGCTCTTGAACAGCGGGTGCGGCCTGAAGGGTTTCGCAAAGAGCGCGCGCGCGATCTCTTCGAGGCGGGCGGCGCGCGCGGCCACACCCGATACGTTCGACGCGCCGTGTGTGCGCGCTTCTACCTCTTGCACAGTCTCCATATCAATTGGCATCTAGGCCAGACGCGGCGGTTCGGAGACGGGAGGGTCGCCCACGGCGGGCGGCGTGTCGGGCTCCTGTACGGGCGATTTCGGCTCGGCGTCCGGGGGCAGCGGCAGCGGTTCGGGTTGCGAGGGGTCGGGTGCGAGCGGGTCGTGCGGCTGCACGGGCGGCAGTTCGGGTTGTTGCTCAGGTTGCGGCGGATCGGTGTTCGGGTTGCGGCTCATGTCATCGTCCTGTTGTTGAATTTATAGGATGGATGATGATGAAGGCGGGCGGGCGAGACGTCAAGCGCGCGGGCGGCGAAGTTGAATGTTAACGGGCGACTTCCGAACCCTGCCCGCGTTCGGCGCGGGCGTCCGTCGCCGCCGTCGCCACGGCGGAGGCGCGTTGCATGTCGGCGACGACGAAACGGATCATGCGGTAGCTAACGTGGCGGGGCAGCGCGTCGCGCAGCGGCTTGAGCCGTTCGCCGCCGAGACGGTTGACGGCCGCTTCGATGAGCGCGCGGTCTTGCGCGTTGACGTGCCGGGAGATGTCGAAGGGGCGGCCTTCGAGGATGCAGTCGGCGAGGTGCTTCTCGACCGTCATCTCCGCGATGCCGCGCTGCTCGCTGATCTCTTCGATGGTCATGCCCGTCTCGTAGAACGCGTACGTCTCGTCAACGGTGCTGACGCGCGGCGCGTTGATTACTTTCGCCCCCGCGCCCGACGCGACCCGCGAATCGCGGGAATGATAGTGCGGCGGGGCGACGCGGGAGACATCCGGCAGTGCGAGTTCGACGGAGGCGCGTTCGCGCATCACGTCGTTGCCGAGGGCGGTGAGGGCGATGGTCGGGTAATTGTCGCCCGTGACGCGCAGCGCGCCCGCGGCCACGAGCGCGTCGATGTAGAGCAGTATCTCGTCCTGCGTCATGTCGGAGAGGATGCCATAGGTCGAGAGGCGTTGGAGTTTGAACTGGGAAATTTTGGCCGAGCGCGAACCGCGCAGGCAGGCGGCCAGAATGCCCTTGCCGTAACGCCCCTCCATGCGCGCGACACACGCGAGGATTTTGCGCACGCACAACGTTTCGTCTTCGCCGAGCGCGCGCGCCTTCCGAACCTGCACGACCCTGTTTGACTCCGACCCGCCGAAACTCTCCGCCGCGCGCCGCCTGTGATCCGCGAGCGACTGCCGATCCAGTTCGTTGTCCAGATCGCTTGCGAAAGGCGTGTGCTCGATGACGAACTCGTCGAGGCGCGTGCGCCGGGCGGGCCGGGCTGTCGAAGCGGCGCGCGGCGAAGCGAACGGCGATTTCTCGTCGTAGTTGCCCTCCGGCTCGTCGCCGTAATATTCGATGGCGCGCTCGCCGGGGGCGACGGCGGCCGCGTGCGGCGCGCTCTCCTTGATGCAGACGCCGCAGGTGCCGCAGGCCGGTTTGTGCGAGCGGTCGCCGAAGTAGTCGAGGATGAAGGCGCGGTAACAGTGGTCTGCGTAACAGAAGCTGATCATCTCGCGGAGCTTGCGTTGTTCGAGCGCGGCGCGGCGCGCGAGGTCTTGCGGCCGGATACGCAGGTGCGAGACGGGTCGCTCGTCGAGCATTTGCAGCCCGCGCGTGCGCCGCCCGGACTTGTATGAGACGACGCCCGCCGCGCTGAGAGATGAAAGCGAGCGGCGCACGGAGGCGAGATCGAGCCCGACGGTTTCGGCAAACTCGCCCGTATCGATTTCGGCGTCGGCGCGTTCGTTCAGGTCGTAGCCGCCGAGCAGGGCGAACAGCACCTGCTTGTCACGCGTGCTGCGTTTCGCGTTGACGGTTTCGCGCGCGAGGTGCGGCGGCATCAGCAGCCGCAGCGCGGCGCGATTCTCGCCCGCCGCGCCGCGCTCGATGTGCCCCGCCTTCTCCAGAATGATCAGGGCGGACTGCACGGCCATCTCGTTGCGGATGCTGGCGCGCACGGCGATCTCGCGCGTCGAAAGTTCGATGTGCGGCTGGCGGGTGGCGACGAGCGTCTCGTAGACCTTCGCGATCAGTTCGGGCGGCGGGTACGAGCCTTCGATGAAAAAATCCTGCGTGCGCTTGTCGGCGTAATTGAAGAGGAGGACGCACTCGGAGGACAGCCCATCGCGCCCGGCGCGGCCGATCTCCTGATAGTAGGCTTCGATTGAGCCGGGCAGGTGGTAGTGGATGACGAAGCGTATGTCGGCCTTGTCGATGCCCATGCCGAAGGCGTTCGTCGCGACGATCATCTGGACGCGGCCGGACATGAAATCGTCCTGCGCGCGCGTGCGCTCGGCTTCGTCCATCCCGGCGTGGTAAGCGACGACGCTCAAGCCCGCATCCTTCAGACGCCGCGCCACCTGCTCGACCGACTTGCGCGTCGAAGAGTAGATGATGCCCGAACCGCCTTTCGCGGCGGCCGCGAGCGATTTGACGTGCGCGATCTTCTCGCGCTCCTTCTGCGTGTGGACGACCCGGATGGAGAGGTTGGGGCGGTCGAAGCCGGAGACGAAGGCGCGCGGCTCGCGCAAGGCCAGTTGTTCGATGATGTCGGCGCGGACGTGCGGCGTGGCGGTCGCGGTGAGCGCGACGACCTGCGGCCGCCCGATCTCTTCGACGGCCGACTTGAGGCGCAGGAAATCGGGGCGGAAGTCGTGCCCCCACGTCGAGACGCAGTGGGCTTCATCCACGGCGAAGAGCGAGACGTTGACGCTCTTGAGGGCTTCGACGAAATGCGCGCTGCGGAAGCGTTCGGGCGCGACGTAGACGAGTTTATATTTGCCCTGTCTGATCCCGGCGATGCGCGCCTTCTGCTCCTCGAAATCCACGGAACTGTTGATGAAGGTGGCGGGAAGATTGCGCGCGTGCAGCGCGTCAACCTGATCTTTCATGAGCGCGATGAGCGGCGAGACGACGATGGTCGCTCCCTCATTCATCAGCGCGGGGAGTTGGAAACAGAGCGACTTGCCGCCGCCCGTCGGCATCACGACGACGGTGTCGTGACCGGCGAGAATGGCGTCGATCACTTCGCGCTGGCCTTCGCGGAAAGCCTCAAAGCCGAAGTGTTCGCGCAGGGCGGCGAGGGCTGAATCGAGATTTGACATCAAGGGTAAAGTCTCCGGGGGCAAGTTGCCGGGAGACGACATAGATTTTACCGCAGCGACGGCGATGCGTCATAACCGATAGGACTCCGGCTCGCTATTGACAGCCATGAGCGACAATTTTATGCTGCGCTTGCCTGGACAGCGAGCGCCTCTCACCTCAACGCGGTCACAATTAAGGAGTAACTAGCATGGACTCTCACACTCTCCGCTCTCGCCTACACAATCTCAAACCAACTGTTTTAGCCGCCACGCTGCTCGCAGTGTTCGCTGCCGTCTGTGCCGTCGGCATCGTGTCGAGCACGGCGCAATCAACGCAGGACGATTCCAAAGATGAAAGGAAGTTTGAAAACACTATTCCTGATGCCGCCACCATATGCCCGAAGGAGTGAAAAACAATGAAGCTACTCATCGGCTGGGGTCTTATTTTAATAATCATTGTTAACCCACTTCTATGCCTGGGGCAGGAAAGAGAAAGGGTCATCATCTGGCAGTGGCAATCCGTGACGCTTCCTCCCTGTCCCATAATTAGGAACAGAGACGGTAAAACCACCCCGACAAACTTAATGGCTTTAGAGGTCGTCAACATCCTCGTAAAGAAGAAGTCCGTCGCGTTAGGTCAACCCTTTGTGGCAGACGATGATTGGATGAGAAACCTCAAGGTGCGAGTGAGAAATATCTCACGGCAGCCGATTGTGCATGTATGGTTGCACTTTAGTCTGCCGGAGGCGAAGAACGGAGAAATAATAACAGGCTTCAGTTTAGATTATGGGAAGCGGGTAGGCGCGGTAGTGATAGAAGGTGAGCATAAGTTAGCACTACCTGGCGAAGAGTTTGAGTTGACCCGTAGTGAGGCGGAGTACGAGCGCGACAGCCGCTGGATTGCACAATGGAGTGGAGTGACAAGCATCAGCCGTGTGTGGTTTGGTCAAGCTGTGGTTGGGTTTGAGGATAAGACGGTATGGGGAGGATGGCCTCGCATGAGAAATATACTGGCTAATCCTCAGTGCCCCTAGGCGGCATAACCACGGCATGCACCCGACCGCGAAGAGCGCGGCCTTCAAGCGCAAAGGGTGAGTCAACTATATAATTGCTCTAAAAAGGTTCAGTTCAACCTGATACTTATCAATTTCGGGGACGGGACGGGACTAGAAACTTATCAAGGCGTGCCGACGCTTGATCCGGCTAGAAAGCAATCACTGAATGAAGTGCGACCGCAGGGACAGCCCGCTCACAGCCCGCCCGCTCCCGACCAACGAGCGACGGATTCACCCTTCAAGCTGCTCAAATCGAGTTTCTCCTTCATGGCATAAGATTGCATCAATCCAATAAGTTGGCCTGATAAATCTTGACGCGCAAAGTGGACGGGTCTATGCTGCCTTTGCTTCGTCAGTGAGACCTCACCCCTCAATGTTATTAACAAAGGAGCAGCCAAGATGAACTCTCACGCCATCCTCTCTCGCTTATGGAATCTCAAACTAACGATGCTCGTCGCTACGCTGCTCGGCGCGTTGCTGCTGTCCGGGGCGGTGGGCGTGGTCGGCACGGCGCAGTCTCCGGCGCAGGAGAGCGTAGCGCAGCCTAGCCCGCAGGAAAGAGTGTGGGAGGATAGAATCCCGAAGCACCTGCCGATTAAAGTGAAGGTGAAGAATCACAACAATGAGAAGTGGTACGAAGACGTAGAGGTCGAAGTCACCAACACCGGCGACAAGCCGATTTATTACTTGTTGCTCGTCTTGTTCTTTGGCGATGTGAAAATGGAAAGCGGTATTGGAATCGGCTTTCCTTTAAGGTATGGCAGACCGGAATTGAGCAGGATAGGTAAAAACCGTGCGACGCCGGAAGATGTGCCGATTCAACCGGGGGAAACTTACGTTTTTAAGTCTCATGAAGGACTGGCGAAAGGATGGGAAGGATTCAGGGCTAAACGCAACATGCGTCATCCGAAAAAGATCGGCATCAGGTTCGAGATACTCAGCTTCGGGAATAACACGGGTTTTATGGGGCGCGACGGTGGTTTTGTCCCCAGACTGCGTGCCTCGAACGCGCCCTGCCGAGACGGGGGAAACGGGCGTGCGCCGGATTTGACCGCTCAAGCCATTTGGTCGAAACGCTCTGCTGAGACGACCACACAAATTGGATTTTCTCCCTTGCCGGTAAGCCACTTACCGGCAGCTTTTTTAGCGGTCAGGATGAAGGAGGCGATTTCGAACGTGACCGCGCCCCAATCCGGCGTCTGCTGTCCGGGCACATCCTGTTCTTATCTGGAAGAGTTTCAGGATCAGGGTAATTGCTTTTGCGGCGTGCCGACAGAAACAGTGTCCACTGCATGTAGCAACCCTTTTGGTCGATGTGGCACTCAACAAGTGGAACAATTCCTTTGTCCTGATAATGAACACACTTGCACCAATTCCTTTTTCATGCCCTGCGGCGAAACGGTTGATTGTGACATGGACGACGCGGGTACTTGAGCATCGGCTGCGGCGGGGAAGACTGTAACGACGACCCGGCTACCGGCGGCAGTTATAGTCACCCCGACTTGAGCGAGATATGCAACGACGGCTACGACAACGATTGCGACGGTTTCGGCGACTGCGGCGACGACGATTGCAACGACAGTATTTTTTGCCCTGAGCCGACGCCGACGCCGATAGCCGGTGGCGGGTCGTGCTACCTGACGCAGACCGATTGCATCGAACGCGGCTACAGCGGGGCGATCAACTCCGATACCTGCACCTGCGTCGGCGAACCCGTGGATTGCGGCAGCCACTTCGGCCATTGCTCGCCCGTCGTCGTAGACACCAAAGGCGACGGCTTCAACCTGACGAGCGCGGCGGGCGGCGTCCTCTTCGACCTCAACGGCGACGGCACGCCGGAACGTCTCTCGTGGACGGCGCGCGATTCCGACGATGCGTGGCTCGCCCTCGACCGCAACGCGAACGGGCGCATCGACGGCGGCGCGGAGTTGTTCGGCAACCACTCGCCGCAACCGCCCTCGGCCGCGCCGAACGGTTTTCTCGCGTTGGCCGAGTATGACAAAGCGGCGCGCGGCGGCAACGGCGACCGTTGGATAGACAAGAGAGATGCCGTCTTCCCCTCGCTGCGCCTGTGGCAAGACGCGAATCACAACGGCGTCTCCGAGCCGGACGAACTGCGCCCGCTCGCGTCCGTGCAGGTTGACTCGCTCGCGCTCGACTACCGCGAATCGAAGCGCACCGACCAACACGGCAATCAATTTCGCTATCGCGCCAAAGTTGCGGACGCGCGCGGGGCTAAAGTCGGGCGTTGGGCGTGGGACGTGTTCCTCGTCTCCGCGCCTTAATCCGCGCCGAAATGTCGGACACGAAACCGCCCGCCGGTCTCGGCAAGACCGGTGGGCGGTTCTCTTGTTTTTCCTGTAATCTATCTCCGCTTACTTATTATCCGGCGATAACTCTGACGGATTCTGGGGACGATGGGAAAACAAGTGTGGCGGGCGCGAACGAAGCACGACCTGATGATCGAGGTGTGGGAGCATCTGGATTGCGAGACGGTCGGCGCGCGCGAGTTGGAAGCGATTGCCGAGGCGGTGCGCGAGCGTTTCGGCGAGGGCGCGGAGGAGAGCCCGGCCATTGTGGCGCGCCTGCTCGCGGACGAGGGCGCGGAGTTGCGTCACGCCGAGGTGTTGGAGATGGACGCGCGCTGGCGCAGCGCAGACCCCTACGAGGCGATGTTCCGCAACGTCCTCAAGTTCTCGAACTTTGAGGAGGCCGCCGCCTCGATCAAGCGGCTCGATAATCTGCGCCGCCAGTTTGCGCGCAAGAAAGACAAGGAGGGCTTGCGCCGCGTGCAGGAGACCGTCTTGAAGGGCAAGCAACGGGCGCAGATGATCGCGCGCAACGCTTCGGTGAACGAGCGCAAGCGAGCCGAGAAAGAGGAGATCGCCGAGTGGTTCACGGTCTGGCTGCGGCAGCCGGAAATCTTCGAGGACTGGCTGCACTTGCGCCGCCGCACGAAAGATTTCCGCGCGCGCTTCGACGAATAAGCGGCGCGCGGCCTTTGCGGTTATGTGAGCGGCCGGGATCGGCGTTAAAATAGTTCAGGCAACTCCCCAACAATTTCATCAGTCGAATAGCAAACTGATCAGCGCAACTCTGGAGGTAGTGTATGAAACTGTCTTATCGGGCGGTGCGGCGGCCGGGCGTCGTCGCCGCACTGCTGTCTTTAATTCTATTGTGTAACGGCGCGGCGTTCGCGCAGCAGACGGTCGCGTCGAAGGGCGGCGCGGCGACGGCGCGCAAGAAGGCCGGGACGCGCAGGACGGCCGCCGGTAAAGCGACCGTGGCCGAGGCGCGGGAGTTCGTCGCACACGCCGAGCAGCGGCTCACGGAACTCAACCTCCAATCCAGCCGCGCGAGTTGGGTGCAGGCGAACTTCATCACGGATGACACCGAAGCTCTCGCCGCCGCCGCGGACAACGAATTGACCGCCGCCGTCACGCAGTTGGCCGAACAGGCGACTCGCTTCGACGGGCTCAAGCTCCCCTACGACACGGCGCGCAAGCTGCAACTATTGAAACTCGCATTGACCGTGCCCGCGCCGTCGAATCCGGCCGAGCGCAACGAGTTGACTAAAATCACGGCGTCTCTGTCGAGCGATTACGGCAAAGGTAAGTACTGCCCGGACGGCGCGGGCGGAAAATGTCTAACGCTGCAAGAGATGGAGCCGATCATGGCGGAGAGCCGCGACCCCGAAGAACTGAAACGCATCTGGCTCGGCTGGCACTCCATCGCGCCGCCCTTCAAACAGAAGTACGCCCGCTTCGTCGTGCTCGGCAATAAGGGCGCGCGCGAGATGGGCTTCAAGGATTTGGGCGCGTTGTGGCGCTCCAACTACGACATGCCGCCCGACGGGTTCGCCGCCGAGATGGAGCGGCTGTGGCTGCAAGTTAAGCCGCTCTACGAGTCGCTCTACACCTACACGCGCTGGAAGCTCTCGGAAAAGTACGGCAAGCAACTCGTCGCGGAGAACGGGCCGATCCCGGCGCACCTCCTGGGCAACATGTGGAGCCAGACGTGGAGCAACATCTACCCGCTCCTCAAGCCCGAGCGAAGCGACCCCGGTTACGATCTCACCAAGATACTCGTGCAGAAGAAGACCGACGCCCGGCAGATGGTGCGCTATGGCGAAGGCTTCTTTACGTCGCTCGGCTTAGAGCCGCTGCCGCAAACTTTCTGGGAGCGATCTCTCTTCGTCAAACCGCAGGACAGGGAAGTCGTCTGCCACGCGAGCGCCTGGAACCTTGACTCGCAAAAGGACGTGCGCCTCAAGATGTGCATCAAGATCACGGCCGAAGACTTCTCCGTCGTCCACCACGAACTCGGCCACAACTATTACCAGATGGCCTACGCGCCGCAGCCGACGCTTTACCAGAACAGCGCGAACGACGGCTTCCACGAAGCCATCGGCGACGCCGTGGCTCTCTCCGTCACGCCCGAATACTTGAAGCAGATCAACTTGATCGACAAAGTGCCGGACGAGAGCGCGGACATCGGCTTGCTCCTGCGTCTGGCGCTCGACAAGGTGGCGTTCCTGCCCTTCGGCTATCTGGTTGACCAGTGGCGTTGGAAAGTTTTTTCGGGCGAGGTCACGCCGGAGAATTACAACAAGGCTTGGTGGGAGTTGCGCACCAAGTATCAGGGCATCGCGCCGCCCGCGCCGCGCAGCGAAGCCGATTTCGACGCGGGCGCGAAGTACCACGTCCCGGCCAACACGCCCTACGCGCGCTACTTCCTCGCCGCCATCCTCCAGTTCCAGTTTCACCGCGCGCTCTGCCGCGAGGCGGGCTTTACGGGGCCGCTCAACCGCTGCTCGATCTACGGCAACAAGCAGGCGGGCGCGAAGCTGAAACAGATGCTCGCCATAGGGCAGAGCCGCCCGTGGCCGGAAGCCCTCAAAGCCCTCACCGGCGAAGACAAGATGGACGCCACCGCCATCATCGACTACTTCGCCCCGCTCAAACGCTGGCTCGACGAACAGAACGCCCAACACGCGCGCCGGACGACTTCCGTCAGGTAAGAGGTTATTTCAAACTCACGGGCGACGGCTCAACTTTTTCATACTTCCTTTGCGCCTTTGCGTGAACTTGAATCTCATGCAAAGGCGCAAAGGAAGACGTGGATTACAGCAGTTTGCAAATGGATGCGACTCGTCTGTGATCATTGTAGGGCAGAGGGACAAGTCCTGCCCGTTCGCTTTCGTAGCCACGCGGGCAGGGACAAGTCCTCTGCCCCTACAATGATTCCTTCATCGCACTCAATGGCAAACCGCTATAGTTTTCGCCATTCCCATCCACGGGCTACCGCTACTTGTTGTTGTTCTGCTCCACTTCATACTTGACCCTGAGATAGAGCGTGAACTGCACGACCGGCTCGATCACTATCGGGTTGATCACCGCGTCGAAGCCGTCGGCGTTCAAGGCGTTGAAGAAAAACGTCCGGCTCTTGCGTGCGCGCTGGACGGTGTATCTCTCTTGCGGGTCATAATTCCGGCTGACCTCCTCCGCCTCGTAGGCCGTGTACGAGTCGTACATTTCGGTGGGAAAGTACGCGCTGTACCTCTCCGCGAAGACTTGTGCCGGGGGCTGAAGTTTGATGCCCAACAGCTTTTCGTGGCGCGCCATTTTCTGCTTGATCAGACGCGCGGCTTCCTCTGCCAGCCGGTTGTGGATGCCGCCTGTGTCCCGCACGATGTAGTCAACCTTAATCAGGTCGAAGATTTTCGACTGTGCCGCCGTGACGAGCAACTTATCAAGCAAGAGCTTGTCCTGATAATGCACGGAGATGTTTTTCTTAAGCTCAAAACCGGCTAACCTCTCCTTCGCCAGATTACCCTCCAACTGAAAGCCATAAATCTTATTCTGCGCCGCAAAGTCGACGAAGATGTCGCTGCTCGCGATGCCCAGCCGCTTCAAGTCGGCTGAGAACTGGCCGGCCGCGGCGTCCATCTTCTGATTGCACTCGGCGACGGTGACACACTCCTGCGCGAGGCCGAAAACCGCGACGTGCTCATCGGCTTTAACGTTCATCAACACGCTGGCTTCGACGAACATGCTGGTGGCGGACGGGGGCGCGTCTTCCTTCGCCAGCACGCGCTTGTTCCGTTCGTTCTGCTCGGCTTTGGCGTTGCCGCCGGATTGAGAATAGCTGATGTTGCCGCTGGCCTGTGCCGGACACATCCCGCGCGCGGCAAACATCAACAGCAAGACGATTACAATTCTGCCCATCGTGAGCTCCTTCAGTTTTGATGTGAAACGCCGCGACTCGACGGATTGCAAAGTCACTTGTCGGGGTACTCGTCCGAGCCTTGCACCCACATGAAGGATTGGAGGTCGATCATGTCGCGCGGTTTCAGGTCGCTTTGGTCGCGCCGGATGGTGTCTGCGAATTGGAGGAAGTTTGAGTAAGTGTCCCAGTCGGGGCGCGACTTGTAACGGAAGTCGAAGCCGTAGGCGCGTGCGGCGGTGCGCGTGACGTTCGGTTTGAGGAAGATGTGCCGGTCGGGTTGCGCGATGAAGCCGAAGACGGTGACGAGCGGCCACGTCAGCACGCGCGTTTGTTTCCGCGGCAGCGCGTCTACGGTATCAACCCAACGCTCGAACCTGCGCGCCGCGCCTCCCGCGCCGTGAAGAAATACATACAGACCCTCGGCGAAGCGGCGCGCGCCCTCCTCAGACTTGGTCGCGTCGCGCAAAGCCATCTTCTCGAATGAGAAGATCATGCTGTGGCGGCTGCGCTGCTCGACGCGTACGGCGCGCGCGGCGATCTCTGCGAACGCGCCCTCGCGCAGGAGGCGGCGAAACTCCGGCTGCCCCAACGCTTCCTCCCAACGCTCGTGCGATTCCCACTTGTAGTCGCGCTCCCAACTCAAATAAGTCTCGTCGGAGAAGCCTTTCGGGAAATACTTGAGGAACTTGCGGCGGCAGGCGGTCGCGCCCGGATTGCGAATGGACACTGCTTGAGACTCCTTGTTCGTTGGCCGACGACTGCGTCCTGAGAAGTCTGCGATGCTCTCCTGATGCTACCAAATATCCCGTAAGTTCAACGTGAAGCCCGCTCGCGTTAGCCTCTTTCGCGCACGCACCTATCCCAACACGTCCGCCACGTTGACCGCCAGCCCGGCGATGGTGTGAGCGCGCGCTTCGTCGCCGCGCCGGAAGTTTACGATTGTTTGATACGTGCCGTCTGCCAATCCCGAATATATCTCAATTTGCTCTTCCGACAGGTTGATGATCCATGCCTCTTCAATGCCGGCCTTCGCGTAGAGCGGCACTTTAACCTGCCGGTCGTAAGCCAGCGTCGTGTCCGCGACTTCGATGATGAGCAGCACGTCCGCCGGGGTCGGGTGCGCGTCCCGGTAAAAATCGTCGCGCAACCGGAGCAAGGCAAGATCGGGTTCAGGCTCGGAGAAGTCGTTGAGCCGGATCGGGTCTTGGGTGCTGACGAGTGCGATGTCGCCGATAGCCCGGTTTAAAAATCTGCTGAGAAATTTGACGCAAGCGGCATGGCGGCTGCCAATCGGCAACATTTCAATAATCTCTCCCTCGATCAGCTCAAGGCGGGCATCTTTCGTAAAGACGCCCGCCTCGCCCATGCGCTCAAATTCGGCCACGCTAAAGTAATACTTGCTGATTTCGGGAAGCGACATAACTCAGTCTTCCTCTTCGCCTCTGATCCGGCCTTCGGCGCGCGCCTGTTCGACGATCTTGTGCGTGAGTTGGCCGGGGACGGGGTCGTAGTGGGAGAACTCCATGTGATAAGAGCCGCGCGCGGCGGTGATGGAGTTGAGTTTGGATTGGTAGTCGAGCATCTCGGCCATCGGCACTTGAGCTTTGATGACCTGATTCTTGCCGCGCATCTCCATGCCCTGCACGCGCCCGCGCCGCGAGTTGAGATCGCCCATGATGTCGCCGCTGGCCTCGACCGGCGCGACGACCTCCACGTCCATGATCGGTTCGAGCAAACTGGGCTTCACCTTTTCAATCGCCGCGCGAAACGCCTTGCGACCGGCGGCGCGGAAACTGTGCTCGTCCGAATCGACGTTGTGGTATGAACCGTCGACGAGCGTGACTTTGAAGTCCACGAGCGGGTAGCCCGCAATCGCGCCGCCGGCCGCCGCCTCGACGATGCCTTTCTCGATGGCGGGGCGGAACTGCTGCGGCACGCTCCCGCCGAAAATCTTGTCCACGAACTCGAAGCCGCCGCCGCGCTCCAGCGGCTCGAAGACGACTTTGCAGTCGCCGAACTGGCCGCGCCCGCCGGTCTGCTTCTTGTGCCGCCCCTGCACCTCGGCGCGCGCCGTGATCGTCTCCTTGTAAGGGACTTTCGGCGGGTGGAGCGCGACCTCGACGTGATAACGATCCTTCAACTTCTGCACGACCGTCTCGACGTGAAGTTGCCCCGAACCGGAGAGGATGAACTCTTTGGTCTGCGCGTCGCGCGTGAAATGGAGCGACGGGTCTTCTTCCAGAATCTTGTGCAGGGCGACGCTGATCTTCTCTTCGTCCTGCCGGGACTTCGGTTCGATGGCGAAGGCGATGGCGGCCTCCGGGTATTGAAGCGCGTCGTAGACGATGGGAGTGGCGCGGTCGGCGAGCGTGTCGCCCGTCTGCGTCTCTTTGAGTTTGACGCAGGCGATGATGTCGCCCGCGCCCGCCTCTTCCACCTTGTCGAGTTGCTTGCCCTGCATCGAGTGGAGCGCGCCGAGCCGTTCGGTGACGCCGCGCGTCGTGTTCTGCACGGTGGCGTCGTGTTTGATGTGGCCGCTGATGACTTTCATCACCGTGATGCGACCGGCGAAGGGGTCTGCGACGGTGCGGAAGACGTAGGCCGAGAAGGGGTCGCTCTCGTTGTACTTGCGCGTGAGCGTCTCCGCGCCGGTGTCCGCGCTCGCGCGGCCGTGTTCGGCCTCGTGCGTGTCGGGCGCGGGCGCGTAATCGACGATCCCTTCGAGCAGGCTTTGCAGGCCGACGAGCGTGAGGCTCGAACAGGCGAAGACCGGACACAGTTTGCTCGCGGCGATGGCCTTCGAGATGTTCGGGATGATGTCGGCTTCTTCGAGCGTCCCGTTCTCGAAATACTTCTCCATCAAGGCGTCGTCGGATTCGGCGATGACTTCGATGAGGCGTTCGCGCTCACGGTCTACCACGTCGCGCCCGGCTTCGGGTATCTCGCGTTCTTTGGCCTTGCCCCCCTCGTCGAACTCGTAAGCCTTCATGTGGACGATGTCCACGACGCCGCGGAAGTCGGCCTCTTTGCCGATGGGGAGCGTGAAGGGGACGATGGCGCGGCTGAAGGTGTGGCGCGCGCTGTCCAGAGCCGCGCCGAAATCGGCGCGCTCCTTGTCGAGCTTGTTGATGACCATGATGCGCGGCACGATGAACTCGTTGGCGTAGCCCCAGGTCTTCTCCGTCTGCACCTCGACGCCGTTCACGCCGTCAACGACGACGAGCGCGCAGTCGGCGACGCGCAAGGCCGGGCGCGCGTGCGCGACGAAGGCGGCGTAGCCGGGCGTGTCTATGAAGTTGATCTTGTGTTCGCGGAATTCGAGGTGGGCGAGCGCGGTGTTCAAAGTGATCTGGCGCGCGATGGAATCTTCCTCGTAGTCGGTGACGGTCGTGCCCTCCGCGACTTTGCCCCAGCGCGGCGTCGCGCCCGTCACGTAGAGGAGCGAACTGATCAGTTGCGTCTTGCCCGCGTCGCCGTGGCCGATGACGGCAAGGTTGCGAATCTGGTTGGTCGGATAAACTTTCATAGGCGGAAGAAAAGCATCCTTTCAGAGGGATTGAATTGCGCCGAGAAAAAGCGAGCCGCTGTTGGGCTGACAGAATGCTTAAAAGAGTGGCGGCGTCGCGCTCCGGGTGTAGGGCAAATTTATCCGAGCAGGGGGGGGAAAGCAAGCGGGCGCGGGAAGGCGAATTTCTCATTTATTACCTATGCTCAAAAAACTCCCGCGTGATGTTGGCCTGCAAACATAAGTTGAGAAGAATCGTTTGCGCATTTCAGGAAGGCGCGGCGCTGCCAAAAACTGCTGAAGTTTGCTCTTCGCCAGCGCAATAAATGGCCGCGATTGAACATAGAGGGTTTGACGAGCCGGAGACTTTCGTCCAAATGCATCGCGCTGTCGGCTTTTTGACTTCGCGCTTAAGCAATTCAGCTTCGGAGAGCTATAATATGCACCAAATAGTGCTTAAAATTAACTGTTCGACGTTGTTTTTGCTCTTGACACTGTCTGATAGTGGGGCGTACCATCCTTGATTGAGTGAGAGAGAGTGGCTAGAAGTGGATTTTTCAGAGCATCTTGGCGCAAACGGTTTAAGTCTTAGTTTAGGTTTTAAACGAAATCGACAATTTTTATCGATGAGGAGAGCATAGCAATCTCCTTTAACTAGCCACTGAAGAAAAAAGGCCGCTTGGGGTTTAGGTTTGGCGACCCACCCAAGCAGCCTTTACACAAGCCTCGTGTCATTTACGGGCATAGTGTGTTTGACATGCTAACACAGAAGTCAGGCTCAGTCGCGCGAAAATTTTTCGTGAGACGTTTGAGCGATCTGTGAAGCAAGGAGCTTTATGGCAGCGAGAACACCGCCGTCATCGTTGGGCGTAGAGGAGCGGTTGCATCAGCTTGAAGAACGTCTTGCTGCGCTTGATGTGTCTAAGCCGTGGTTTGCTACTTTCCCTACCTGGGTTCTAAATCTACTTTCAGGGCTGTCACTTGTTGTCGTTCTTGGTTTTGCCTACTGGCTCGGCAGTCTCAGCACATCTCTTAAGCAAAATACAGAGAAAACGGACAAACTTTATAGCATTGTCCTGGAATCAAAAGATAGCCTGACGGCACGGCTCGGCGTAATCGAGACGAAGCTTGATTCAATCGATAGAAAGCTCTCGGAGCGGCCTGCAAGTGGGGCAGCCCATGCGACAGGCGGCAATTAGTTATCATTAGGATATGCGAAAGCACAGGGCGATGAGTTTGAGAACTCATCGCCCTGTGCTTTTGTGTCAAAGCCACTCCGATGTGAGTCGCCCGACAGTTAACTCTCAGTGTCGGATTGGCGTCGTGGTAGGCATGTTGGTAGGGAGTGGTAAAGCCCGCTGGCGGTAGGACGGCAAAAGGACGTGCGAGTAATGCTCCGAACGCCTGCGGGCAGGGAATTAACAGTGCTGTAACAACTTTCACCGGTTACATTCGTATTAAGAATAGAGATGAAAAAGAGCAAGAACATGTGGCCGGAAATTGTAGACATCAACAAAGGAGCTTCAATGACGAGCAGCAGATACCTCATCGCGGGGATTGTGCTACTGATTATCGTGGTTTTGGTCGGGACGGCGACCGCGTACGCCAATATCGATTACGCGCAGGAGGGGACGGTCAAGGTCGTCACTTACTTCGGCCGCATCGAGCGCGTCTACGCGCCCTCGGACGGCTGGTTCACGACGCTCGCGCCCGGTCGGGAGAGTCATGAAGTCAACATCAGGTCGTTCACCGAGAGCGCGCCCGTGCGCGTCACGAGCAAGGACAACGCGGCGTTGAACGTCAACATCGACGTGACGGCTTTCACCGACGCCACGAAGGTCGAAGAGTACGTGCGCAAGTACAGTTTCGACGAAGCGGAACGCCACAAGCGGCGAAACGAGATTCTCAAAGGCTTGTTGCAGACCGAGGCGCGCAACGCCTTCTCGGAGTTTAACGCCTACGAGATTTACGCGAACCAGGAGGGGATTCAGAAGCGCATCGTCGATGCGCTCAAGCCGCAACTCGCCAGCCAACTCCAACTCGTGATGGAGAGCGTGCAACTCGGAAACCCGGACTTCGCGGACGACCGCATCGAAGCTGCCGCCTCGGAGGTGGTCGCCAACGAGAAACAGAAGCAGGCCGAGGAGGCCAAACTCGAAGCCGCCAAAATCTCCGCCCAGACCAAACAGATCGAGGCGCAGACTTACGCCAACCCCGCCCTGCTCGACATCAAGCGGCTCGAACTCCAACTCGAAATCGAGCGCGCGCGCTCCGAAGGCATCAAGAACCATCAGGGCGCGTTGACGATCCTGTACGGCGGCGGGCAAGGCGTGCAGTTGCAAGTTCCGGCGGGGAGGTGACGAGAGGATGAGATTTCTGGTCATGTTGTGGGCGGGCGTGGAGGTCTTGCAACTCTTCGCCATCGGGATGCTGCTCGTCAACCAGCGCAAATTGCGGCGGCGTCTCGCAGAGGGACAGTATTTCGCGGGGCGCGCGCCGCGCTCGGTCACGGAAGAAAGCAATTGAACGAGACGGCGGCTCAGTTGGAGGTTTACACGGACGGGCAGTGCCCGCTCTGCCTGTGGATGCGCGCGCGCGTCGAACCTTTCGACCGTGAACGGCGTCTCGAATGGCTCGACCTGAATTCGCCCGAAGCCCTCAGGCGCGCCGCGCCTTACACGCACGCGCAGTTGGCCGAAGAGATGTACACGCGCCGCAAAGGCGACGGCGCATGGTCGAAAGGCTTCTTCGCGTGGATCGAGGTCTTGCGCGTGCTCCCGCGCTTTCGCCGGCTGGCGTGGCTTTTCTCACGCCGGCCTTTTACCGCGCTCGGCCCAATCTTCTACCGCCAGGTCGCCAAACGCCGCTATCAAATCTTCGGCATACCCCCGCCCTGCGACGCCGAAGGCGTCTGCCAGTTACACAAAAAGTAGGGATGAGGGCAAGAGGGATGAGGGATGAAGTAAGAAAGCACTTAAGCGATTGAAGGCTTTCTTTCATCCCCCCACCCTCATCTCTTAATTTCAAGCCATCCCGCGCGCACCCTTGCGCATCTTAGTTTTGCCAAAATGATTCGCGTGTGATTGCGCGAAAGGTAAATACCGGAGCGCGCGGCGGGCGGTTATCGCCGGCGCGTTTTCTTGCGAACAAGGGGTGTTTTTGACAGGTTTGTGCCCGAATTTTTGCAGAGAAATTCGGGTTTAGGGGAAACGATATGTTTAATAACAGAAAAATCTTTTCGGCGTTTGCGGCTCTCGTGTTGCTCGCCGTCGCCGTTCCGGCGTTTGCCGGTGCGGGCGCGGACAAGAAGGATAAGCGCGCGTTCCGTAGTGTCGGCGGCGCGCCGCTCAATCTCGCCATTCTCGTGCAGGACGATCTCGTCTCGCGCGTGGGGAATGAGATTGACGTGACGCGCGAGTTTATTCGCACGCTGCCCGCGGGTTCGCGCGTGATGGTCGGCTATTTGACGAGCGGTTCATTGCAGGTGCGACAGACGTTTACGGAAGACTTGGAGCAGGCCGGGCGCGCGTTGCGTATCCCCGCCGGGAACGTGTACGCCGCGCCTTACAACCCTTACGTGCAGGTGATCGAAGCCCTGCGCCGCTTCGAGGCGGAAGGTCAGAGCCGCAACGCCGTGCTGCTCATCTCGGACGGCCTCGACACGTCGCGCGGGTTCGACTCGCTCAGCAGCGTCAACAGCGTCGACATGGAACGTGCCGTGCGCGAAGCGAAACGCCGCAACGTTGCCGTCTACTCTTTCTACGCGCCTTCGGTCGGTCTCACCAGCTACAACCGTCAGGCGGTCAGTTTCGGCCAGAGCGCGCTCAACCGAATCTCGAATGAGACGGGCGGCCGCGCCTTCTTTCAGGGTACGAGCTTCGTCACCTTCAACGCATACTTCGAGCGTCTGAGCCGGACACTCAACGGCGCGGATACAGCCCACTAACTTTTCAACTGCGCGCGCCGCGCTCGCTCGACAAGAACTTTTCAGACGCCGCCCGGAGTCGATAACTCCCGGCGGCGTCTCTTTCTTTTGCCGGGCAGTTTTGCCGCCCGCCGCCCGCGAAAAAGTTTTGCCGCCCGCCGCCGACAGGTGTTAAAGTTAGCCACACCATAGCGCACCCCGCGGCGGTTCCCGCGACGGGCGGCTCGCCTCAGCAGTGGTAGAAGATGAAGACTAAAAGCGGCCGCGAATACTGCCTGATTGTTGAAGGCCCATACCTGACGGAGTCGGAGGCTGAACACGCGCTGCGCGATCCGTTTCTGGAAGATTGGGTTGAGCAGACGGGCAATTTTCGCATACACAATCTGAAAGAGATCGAAGTTGTGCCCGGCGTCTCTCTCGGCATGCTCGGCGTGCGCCTGTTGGACGAAGAGTTGTTCGAGATTGCGAGCCTCGACCCCGAGCACCCGCTCACCGAGCACAAGTCGAAGGGCGTCGCCGAAGCCCTCGCGCGCCACGGCATGTTCGATGAAATCAGCGTCGAGCCGCGCGAAGAGGCGGAGGGCGAAGATTAAACCGGAACACTCCCGCGATTCACCATCTCCCGAACAAAAATGTAGTGGCACGACTCGCCGCCGCCCGTCTCTCAAAGAACATCGAGCGGGCTGCGAACTGACCTTCTCCCCGGCGTCAATCTTTCCCCGGCGACCGACCGGACGCAGGCTCTTTCGCGACCTGATTTTCAGGCCGAACGGTGTTACACTTCGTTGCCTGATCAAACAATGAATAGTTTCTTGCAGGGGCGCGTGAGCGTCGTCGTCGGCGATATAACGCGGCAAGCGACGGACGCTTTAGTGAACGCCGCGAATTCGACGCTGCTCGGCGGCAGCGGCGTGGACGGCGCGATACACCGCGCGGGCGGGGCGCAGATTCTCGAAGAGTGTCGCCGTCTCCGCGACACGCGCTACCCCGGAGGGTTGCCGACGGGCGAGGCCGTCATCACGACGGGCGGGCGGCTTCCGGCGCGCTACGTGATCCACACGGTCGGCCCCATCTGGGAACAGCACGCGGGAAGCGAGGCCGAACTGCTCGCCGCCTGCTACCGCAACTCGCTCGCGCTGGCCGTCGAACACGGGCTCGCCTCGATAGCTTTTCCCGCCATCTCGACGGGGGCCTACGGCTACCCGCCGGATAAGGCGGCGCAGGTGGCGTCCGAGGCGATTCGAGAATTTTTGACAACAGAGAGCGGCGGCGCGGAGGCGTCGGCGGCGCGCGATAAACTCGGAGAAGTTCGGCTGATATTTTTTTCGCCGCCGAGCGCGGAGATTTTTTTACGCAATCATAAATTTGAATAACAGCCCGTCGCCCGTCTTCGCTTGCCGGTAGTTTTGCGATTCAAGTGGCGCTGGTCGCTAAAGATGTCGTTAACCACCGGGAAGCGGGGGCGGGCGAGTTTTGAGGAAATCGAACACGTGGAAAATAAGTTGGGGCGCGAGTTGCCCGAAACGTTGAGCGCGTTGGGGCGTGTGTCTTGGAATTACTGGTGGAGTTGGGCGGCCGACGGCGCGGCGGTCTTCCGTGATCTCGATCCGCAGGTGTGGGAAGAGTGCGAGTTGAACCCGCGCTGCCTGCTGCTCGACGTGTCCGAGTATCGCTTGATGCAAATGGCGACCGATCCCATGTACATCGAGCGCGTGCGTGTGCTCGGCGAGCGATTCACGCGCTACATGAACCCGCAGACGAAGACTTGGGCGCGCGAGGGTGCGCCGGGACTGACGCACGAAAACCCGGTCGCTTATTTTTGCGCCGAGTTCGGCGTTCACACTTCGTTGCCGCTCTACTCCGGCGGCCTCGGCATGCTGGCGGGCGATCATCTCAAATCCGCCAGCGACCTCGGCGTCCCGCTCGTCGCCGTCGGGCTGCTCTATCATCACGGCTACTTTCGCCAACGCCTGCGCCGCGACGGTTGGCAGGAAGAACATTACGGCACGATCAATCCGGCCAAACTCCCCATCCAACTTTTGAACGACGCGGAGACCGGCCAGCCCTTGCGCGTCGAACTGGAAATACGCGGCCGCCTCGTGCGCTTTCAGGCGTGGCAGGTGGAGATCGGGCGCGTGAAGTTATACCTGCTCGACTCGAACCTCGAAGAGAACGACCACATTGATCGACTCATTACAGGCCATCTCTACGGCGGCGACCGCGAGACGCGCTGCGTGCAGGAGATGGTCTTAGGCATCGCCGGCGTCCGCCTGCTCCGCAAACTCGGCGTCGAGCCGCACGTCTTCCACCTCAACGAAGGCCACTCGGCTTTTCTCACCCTCGAACTCACGCGCGAGTTGGTGGCTCAGGGCAAGGCCTTCGCGGACGCGGCCAAAGAGGTGCGCGCCCGTTGCGTGTTCACGACGCACACGCCGGTGGCCGCCGGTCACGACGAATTTCTGCCGTCGCTCGTCGAGCATTGTTTCGGGCGCGGCTACACGGAATCGCTCACGCTGACGCACGAACAGTTTCTCGATCTCGGCCGCGTCCGTGCGGGCGACGAGGAGGAACTCTTCGGATTGACCCCGCTCGCCTTGAAGATGTGCCGCACGACGAACGGCGTGAGCCGCAAGCACGGCGAAGTGTCGCGCGAGTTGTGGCAGAAGATGTTTCCCGAACTCGGCGTGGAGGAAGTGCCGATCACCTCGGTGACGAACGGCGTCCACGCGCCGACGTGGGTATCGCCGCTCTTGCGCGGCCTATACGAAAAACACGTCGCGCCCGATTGGGAGGAGCACGAGTGCGATCCGGAAGTGTGGCGGCGCGGCGTGGCGAACATCCCCGACGAAGAACTGTGGCGCGTCCACAGTCTGATGAAGCAGAAGCTCATCGCCTTTATCCGCGAGAGGCAATACTTCGCGCGGCTCCAGCGCGGCGAGGGCATGGAGTTTGTCGAGGCGGCGCGCCGGACTTTCGACCCCGATGCGCTGACTATCGGCTTCGCACGCAGGGTCGCGGCCTACAAGCGTTGGAGTTTGATCCTGACCGACCCCGACCGCCTGCTGAAGTTGATCAACGACGCAGACCGTCCCGTCCAATTCGTCTTCGCAGGCAAGGCGCACCCGCAGGATCAGGGCGCGAAGCAAATTTTGCAGCAACTCGCGCTCTGGAAACTCGACCCGCAAGTCGTCAACCGCACGGTCTTTCTGCAAGACTACGATCAGGAGATCGCGCGCAAACTCGTGCAGGGCGTTGACGTGTGGTTGAACGTGCCGCGCCGCCCGCTCGAAGCGTCGGGCACGAGCGGCGAGAAGGTGGCGATGAACGGCGGGCTGAATTTCTCCATCCTCGACGGCTGGTGGCCGGAAGGATACGACGGCACGAACGGCTGGGCCATCGCCGACATGCACGCCGAAGGCGAGAGCCACGAAGAGGACATGCGCGACGCGGAATCCCTCTACGGGTTGCTCGAAGAACAACTCGTGCCCGCCTACTACGAGCGCGACGCGGGCGGCATCCCGCGCCGCTGGGTCAGGATGATGAAGCGCGCCATCGAGACGCTCGTGCCCGCCTTCAACAGCGACCGCATGGTGCAGGAATACGCGCAGAGAATTTACACCGGCGCGGCGGCGAGCGAACCTGCGGAAATTCTGCACGTCACGCTCGGCGTGTGAAGCGAGCGGAGGCTAGGCGAATGACACAGGCGGACGGCACGAAAGACACGACGACGCAGACCGGCGCGACCGACGGCGATGTGGGCGACTTGGAGACCGCCGGGGAGACCACCGCCGCCGAGATGATCGGCGGCCCACCCGACACGCGACCCGTCGGCACGGGCACGATAGCCGACATCAAAATCTCCGACGAGCGCGAGTAAAGCACTCATCACAGAGAGAAAAGCATTCATGATCTCAAATTTGAGATCATGAATGCTTTTCTCTCTGTGCCCCCTCCGTGTCCTCTGTGTCTGCGGCGGTGAATGTCTGAATCCTCGAACATACCCGCTTCCAATTCGCTATAAGCATTCAGATTCAATCAAACGAAGATCATCTTCACGCCCGCGACGACGAGCACGACGGCGAGCAGGCGGCGGATCGTGACGTTCGCCAGACGGCGGCTGCCGAACTCAGAGCCGATGACGCCGCCGCCGATGGCCGCGAGCGCGAAGTAGGGGAGCGCGGGCGGAAGCGTCTGCTGGTTGGTCAAGTTTCCTAACAGCCCCGCGATTGAGTTGACGAGGATGAACGCGGCGGAGACGCCCGCCGTGCGCCGCGTGTCAGCCCACCCCATCAGGAGCAGGAGCGGACTCAAAAAGATTCCGCCGCCCACCCCGGTCAGCCCGGACAACAATCCGATCAATCCACCCGAGAGCACCGCCGCCGCGAGCGGCGCCGGGCGCGTCGCCGCCGCTTCGGCCTTCGCGCGCGTGTAGAGAAAGAGACGGACGGCCGCGTAGAGCAGCGTCAGCCCGACGACCTGTTTGTAGATCGTCGTCGGCAGAGTGATCGCGCCGCCGACGAAGGCGAGCGGGAGCGAGGCGACGGCGAAAGGCCAGAACAGCGGCCAGTGGAAACAGCCCGCGCGCCGGAAACGAAAGGTGGCGATAGTGGCGACGAGGACGTTCAGGCAGAGCGCGGCCGGTTTCATCGTGGCGGGCGCGAGTCCGAAGAGAGCCATCGCGGCCAAGTAGCCCGACGCCCCGGCGTGGCCGACCGAAGAATAGAGCGCGGCGGCGGCGAGGATGAGCAGCGAGAGGATGATAACGTCCGTTGTGTTCATCGGGGAGAAGGAGAGGAGTTTTCGGGGGGCGGAAAATTTAAGTGGCCGGCACGGGTTCGCCGGAGAGCCTGAGATGCGTGACGCGGTTCTTGCCGCCGTTTTTAACTTCGTACATGGCCTCGTCGGCCTGCTTGATCATGATATCGACGGTGCGCGGCGGCGTCGTCCACGTCACCACGCCGATGCTGAACGTGATCGGCCAGCCGTATTCGCGCATCGTGTCCATGATGTTTTGATGGACGCGCGCGACGACCGCCTGCGCCGCCGCCTCGCCCGTCTCCGGCATCAGGATGACGAACTCGTCGCCGCCGAGTCGCGCCACCACGTCGATCTCACGGATGTTGTTTTTGATCGTCTGCGACACGCTGCGGAGCACCGTGTCGCCGATGCTATGGCCGTAGTTGTCGTTGATTAACTTGAAGTCGTCCACGTCCATGTAGGCGACGGTGAAGGGGTGGCGATGCCTGCGCGCGCGGTTGATCTCGTGCTGCGACGCCTCGAAGAACGAGCGGCGATTGATGACGCCCGTGAGATCGTCCGTGCGCGCGAGTTTGCGTTCCTGATCATGCGAGCGGCGGAGCGCGGAGACGAAGTAGGTGACGAAGAGGAACGCGGCGAGTTGCGCGAACACGTTGAAATAGGGAATGAAGGGGCGCGCGTCCAAGTGGCCGGTGGTCTGCTCGGTGAAAAAATAACCGGCCGCGCTGGCGAGCGAGACGAAGACGGCCGCGCGCCGCCCGACGAGCCACGCGACCAGCGAGATGGGCAGCAGGTAGAAGATGAAGAACGCGATGTCCGGCCCGGTCAGGTAGTTGATCACGCTTTGCAGGACGACGAGGAGGAGACCGAGAATGATCAGGAACGGTTTTGAACGCTGGCCGAGACGTTCCAAGATTGTCATAAAAAACAATTCTCCGAGCGGTCTGGGGGTAAACGCTGAGAGCACGTTTGTATAACGCGCCAGAGTTTAACCTTTTGCTTCGATGTACGCATCATGTTTTTGGGTTGTCGGAAAGTTCAAGCGATGTCGGCGGGCGTGACCCGGAATGATTCACGCGCCCGCGCGGCCGTGTTAGACTTTTGAGCCTGATCAGTTGCCGTCTGAAGCGTCCGTCGGCGCGAGTGTTTCCCTGAGCCGTTCGTCCAAGCCCCTGCGATGAAAACCTGCCCACAATGCGAAACGAGTTACGAGAGCGCGGCGACGTTTTGCCCGCGCGACGGCGAAGTGCTGGAAGAGGCCGGGGCGGGCGAAGAGATGGTCGGGCGCGTGCTCGACGGGCAGTACGAGATCGAGTCCTTCATCGCGCGCGGCGGCATGGGCACGCTCTACCGGGCGCGCCACATCCTTTTGGGCGACCGCGTGGCGATCAAAACGCTCAAGCCGGAGATGCGCAACAACGCCGAATGGCTGCGCCGCTTCCAGCGCGAGGGGCGAGCCGCGCGTCGCTTTCGCCACCCGAACGCCGTCACGGTTTACGATCTGCGCACGGGCGCGGACGGCCTCACCTACATGGTGATGGAATACGTCGAAGGCCAATCGCTCGATAAGGAGTTGAAGGGGCGTGGCCGTCTGACGCCGGAAGAGGCGTGGCGGATTCTCGAACCCGTCGCCGGCGCGCTCGAAGCCGCGCACGCGCACGGCGTCGTCCACCGCGATCTCAAACCGGAGAACGTGATGCTCAACCGCACGGCCGGGGGCGAGTTGCAGGTTAAACTGCTCGACCTCGGCATCGCCAAACTGCGCGACGTGGCCGAGACGCAGGTGGGAGATGGCGGCGGCGCGCTGACGCTGGCCGGGCAAATTCTCGGCACGCCTTATTACATGTCGCCCGAACAGTGGGGCGAGCCGTCGCGCGACCGAAGCCCCGAGATCGACGGGCGCGCAGACATCTACAGCCTCGGCGTCATCTGCTACGAGTTGGTCGCGGGCGCAAAACCTTTTATGGGGAACACGCTCGGCGAGTTGCGGCAGGGACATGTCAGCCGTCAGGCGCCGCTTTTGCACAGGGTCGTCGAGGGCGTGCCGGAGGAGTTCGCGCGGGCGGTCGAACGCGCGATGGCGAAGGATCGCGCGGATCGCCCGCCGACCGCCGGTGTGTTCGCGTCGGAGATGCGCGCCGCGCTCGGCCTCGCGTCCGGCGCTCACCAGACGCCAAGCACGGGCAGTCTCCACGCGGCCGTCGTGCTGCCCGACTTTGAATCGTCGCAGACGCTCATCCACCAAAACATCACGGCGACGGCCGCGCCGCCGCGCGCGGGCAGCGAGACCGCGCCGCAAGAAGCCCCGGCGTCACGTTTGGCGGCGATTCCTGTCGAACAACGGACGGGCGCGCGGACGCCGGGCGAGACGCCGCAGCACGAGCCGCTCGCGCCGCACGCGCACGTCGCCGCGCCGCAGCCTGCGGCGCGACGCTCGCCCGTCAAGTTGATTGTGGGCGGCGCGCTCGCGTTTATACTTGTCGGCGGCATCGTCGCGGGCGGTTGGCTCGCGTGGAATAACGCGCGCGGTCGGGGCGTGGCGGGGAATGAAGGGAGAGGTCTCGGGGCGACGGGCGGGGCGGCGGCCGAACCGGCCGCGCGCTTCGAGTTGATGAATTACTGGATCGAAGCCTTCGACGAAGACGCGGAGCAAGGCGCGGGGCGGCGCGTCGCGGCGAGAGAGCTATCGCTGCCGTCGGGGCAGCAGTTCAAGTTTCATTTCGTGGCGCGCGCGCGGGGCTATCTCTACATCGTCGGCCCCGGCGTGGGCAATGCGCCGACAACGTTTTTGACCGCGCGCCCCACCGGCATCATGAAGACTAATCTCGCACCGGCGGGCGCGGATTTCATCTTCCCCTACGGCGAGGGGCAGGTACTCGAACTCGACAAAAATCCCGGCACGGAAGAGTACGTCGTCATTTTTTCGCAGACGCCTCTGCTCACGCCCGCGTTTCTCGCGACCGAATCGGGACACGAACTGACGCCCGCCGAGTTGAAAGAGTTGGAGGATTTGCGCGCGCGCTCTAAAACCGCGCTGCCGTCCGCAGACGTAAAAGAGCCGGGTGCGAATGGCGGGGCGGCCGTCGCCGTCTCCGTGGAATCGGCGGGCGTGTCGTCCGAGCCGGTCATCTTTGATATTCGTATCGAACATCGTTAGACGCACCGTTAGTCGCAAATGAGCGGCGCGGCCTGTCGTCTTGCGCGCGTCCTCGAACAATCACCACACGCCTGTCCTCTGGCAGCGGAAGGAGTAACTCCTAAACATGCGTTGCAAACTTTTCTCACAACTTCTTCTGGCCGCGCTCGTCTCTGTCGTTCCGGCCGGAGCGCAGCAGGCGCAGCAGCAGCAACCACAGCCGCCGCAGGACGAAGAGATCATCACGCGCGGCGCGTTTCTCACGACGCGCCCGAAGGCGGCGAACAGAGAGGGGGGGCAAGTGAGCGGCGGCGCGGGTGTGGCCGTGACGACGACGGAGAAAACGTCCGCCCCGGCAACAGTCGCGGCGAACAATCCGCCTAAGAACTCGAAAAAGAGCGTCGCGAAGTTATCCGGCAAACCGGCGGGGAAGAAGACTAACGGCGCGAGCGCGGTGGTTAAAAACGAGAACGCGGGCGCAGCCGTGAAAACTCCCGGCGGCGAAACAATCGCCGGGGCCGGTGAAGCGACGAAGCCGCGCCCGCTCGGGCTGGGCTACACCTTCTTCACGCTCGGCGACAACGGCCTCGCCGTTCGCACCGATTCCGCGCGCCACTTTCGCACGGGCGAGGCGATCCGCATCGCGCTCGAAAGCAACACCGACGGCTACCTCTACATCTTCCACACCGAGAACGACGGCGAGCCTTCGATGATCTTTCCCGACACGCGACTGGGCGGCGGCGCGAACTTCGTCCGCGCGCACGTCCCCTACGAAATCCCTTCGAGCGAAGAAGCCTCGGAGGCGATGCGCTGGTTCGTCTTCAAAGACCCGCCCGCCGCCGAACGCCTCTACATCGTGCTCGCGCGCCAGCCGCTCGCGGGCGTGCCGACGGGCGAAGCCCTCGCCAACTATTGCTTTGACGCGCAGCACACTTGCCCGTGGCGTCCGGCCGCGGGCGTGTGGACGGAACTCAAGGCGACGCAGGAGCGCGAGCAGGTGGCCGTGAGCAAAGTTAAAGATCAGGGTCGCGTGCAAACGACGGACGAGCGCGAAGCGACCACGCGCGGCCTCGGTCTCGGCGCGGGCGCGCCGACGCCTTCCGTGATCCGCATGACCGCCTCCGCGAATTCAAAAGTGCTCGTCACGGCCATTGATTTAATTCATAAGTAAGAACGGAGATCATGATGAAACCCCGAAGTATTATTTTGACGTTCCTGATCGCCTGCACGGTCGTCGCTTCGCCGCTCAATTTCGCCGCCGCTTCGCCCCGCGTCATGAACGCGGCGCAGGGCGAGCAGCCCGGCGCGGGCACGGACGCGTTGCGGCAGGGGCGCAAGTTGTTGAAGCAGGGCAGGGCGGATCAGGCGCTCCCGTTGTTGGAGTCCGCGCTCAGGAGTTTCAGCGCGTCGGGCTCGGCGCGCGGTCAGGCCGCGACGCACGACGCGCTCGGCGATCTCTATTCGCGACAGGGGCAACACCGCATCGCGCTCGTGAATTACCATAAGGCCCACGAGTTGTTTCAAGCGGCGGGCAACAAACCGGGGTCACTCATCGCCAAGCGCGTCGTCGGCATCGGCGACGCGGATTTCAACGCCAACCTGATGCTCGCCAAGATCGGTGAGGCTCATTATCGCGTGGGCAACGTCTCGGAATCCGGCACGGCTTACACCCGGATGCGCGTGACGAAGCCGGACACGAGCGCGCTCGGCGTGGCGAAGAAGGGCGGCGGCCTGTTCGGCAGCCTCAGCGGCTTGGGGCGCAGCGTCGCGCGCGGCGAAGTGAACGTCTCGACGGGCGTGAGCGCGGCCGGCACGATCAGCCAGGTGCAGCAGACCTTTGAACTCTACCGCCAGAGCATCCTCTACGCGACCTACGAACTCGGACTCGGCCGCGTCAAATACTTCAACGAGGAGTACGCCGCCGCGCGCAAACACTTCGCGAACGCGCTCGACAGCGCGAGCGGCAGCGTCCCGCTCATCGGCAAGATCGGGCAGATGCGCCGCTTCCGCGTCGCGGCCAACACGAGCCTCGGCGACGTTGCGCTCCGGCAGGGCAACATCAAAGACGCGCTCAAGTTCTACACCGACGCGGCCAAAGGCGCGCAGGCCGACCGGCGACTCGACCTCCAATGGCCCGCGCAGCGCGGCGTCGGCAAAGCGAACCTGATGCTGGCCGCCGGGCAGGCGGACGCGGGCAAGCGCGCGAAGCCGTTGCAGGATGCCTTCGCGGCCTACCGCGCGGCGTTGCAGACCATCGAGACGATCCGGCAGGGTTCTTTGCGCGCCGACGAAGCGCGCACGACTTTTCTCGCCACCACCCGCGACGTGTTCGACGAAGCATCGAGCGCGCTCGCCGCCGCCGCTCTCGATGCGGCCACGGACAAAAACGCCCCGCTCTCCGGCGACGCGCTCGCCCACGCGTCCGAGTCTTTCCGCATCGTCGAGCAGGGGCGCGCCCGTTCGCTCCTCGACATGCTCAGCGAAACCGGCGCGACCATCACCGCGGGCGTCCCCGCCGAACTCCTCCGGCGCAAGCAGGAGAACCTCGAACGCCAGCAGGAGATCGCGCAGCAGATCACGGGCGTCAGCCTGACGGCCGAGCCGCCCAAAGAGAGCGTCGAGCAACTCGAAGAGCAACTCGAAACGCTCTCGGTCGAATACGACAGCCTCGAAAATCAGATCAGGGCGGCCAGCCCGCGCTACGGCGCGTTGACCTCCGCGCAACCCCTGACGCTCGCGGAGGTGCAGCGGAAGGTTCTCGACGCCGACACCGTGCTGCTCGAATACAGTCTCGGCCGCGAGCAGTCGTACCTGTGGGCGGTGACGACGAACAGCGTCTCCTTGCGCCAGTTGCCCGCGCGCGACAAACTCGACGCGCTCGCCATGGCCTTGCGCGACCGCGTCGTGCCGCAGAGTTTGCGCCGCTCGCTGCTCGACGCGGGCGGCCAGACGCGCGGCCTGAACGACGAGCGCGGGCTGGCCTTGTCCAACAACGCGACGACCGCCAACGTCGCCGCCTTCGCCGCAGCTTCGGGCGCGCTCTACCAGAACACGGTCGCGCCGGTCGCCTCGCTCGTCGCGAACAAGCGTCTGCTCGTCGTCGCCGACGGCGCGCTCAACTACGTCCCCTTCGAGTCGTTCGTCACGGCCACGGGCGGCGGCGGCGGCGACTATTCCACGCTGCCTTATCTCGTCAAGACCAACGAAGTGGCCTACGCGCCGTCGGCGTCGGTCGTCGCGGCGATCAGGCAACAGGCCGCCAGCGGCGCGGCGGCGGCGGCAAACTCGCGCGGCCTGCTGCTCGTCGCCGATCCGATCTTCGACGCCTCAGACCCGCGCGCGAAGATTTTGCAGGGAGCGGGCGCGGCCGCCTCCGGCGAGCAGTCGGGCGAGATGCTCGCGGTCAACAGCGCGGTCGCAGACTTGACGGGCGCGTCGAACACGGCCGCCGCCAGCAGCGGCAGCAGCAACGTCAAACTTGCGCGGCTGAACGGCACGCGCGCGGAGGCGCAACAGATCGCCACCTTCGCGCGCACGTCCGGCCTCGCGCCCGACATCTGGCTCGACCTCGACGCCAGCGAAAACAAAGTGAAGACGACGGACGTGAGCAAGTACCGCATCCTGCACGTCGCCACGCACGGCCTCTTGAACACGGAGCGGCCGCAGTTCACGGGCGTCGTCCTCTCGCTCGTCGGCAACCGCGAAGGCGACGGCTTCCTGCGCACGGACGAAATCTTCAACTTGCGACTCGGCTCGCCGCTCGTGATGCTGTCGGCCTGCGAGACGGGGCTCGGCCGCGAGCGTCGTGGCGAGGGCGTCATCGGCTTGACGCGCGCCTTCATGTACGCGGGCGCGCCCACCGTCGGCGTCAGCCTCTGGTCTGTCTCCGACAAGTCGACGGCGGATTTGATGACCGACTTCTACAGGCGTCTGCTGACGAAGGGGTCGCCCGCACCGGCCGCCGCGATGCGCGCGGCGCAAGTTGCGATGATCGAGGGAAAGAAGTACAGCGCGCCGTTTTACTGGGCTCCCTTCGTTCTCGTCGGCGATTGGCGTTGAGGACGGTTTAAGCCTTAAACGTGACGTGAAAAGAAGCCGCGTGCGGGGATTACCGCACGCGGCTTCTTTTCACGCTGCGCTCCGGCCGCCGGTCGCGTTGTTGTACGTGCGGCGCAGGTGCGTTAATATCAAGCGCGTTCCCCGCGACAGCAAACTAAATATCTTTTATGTGGAAAAAGGTGCGCCGATTTCTGACTGGCGGAGGCTATTTTCAAATGCCGGAGACTACTGAAAAACAGACGAACTTTGCGCCCGTGACGGACGCCGGGGCGTTCGACGAACTCATGGCGCGCTCGCACGACGCGCCCGTCGTCCTCTTCAAACACAGCACGACATGTCCCATCAGCGCGCGCGCGCATCATCAAATGGAGAAGTTGTCGGCGGGCGCGGCCGGTCGGATTTCGCTCCTCATCGTGCAGCGCGCGGGCGAACTCTCGCGCCGCGTGGCCGAGCAGACGGGCGTCCGGCACGAGTCGCCGCAGGCGATCATTCTGCGCAACGGTCAGGCCGTCTGGTCGGCTTCACACTTCGACATTACGGCCGAGGCCGTCGAACAGGCCGTGCGGGATAACGAGTAGAGTGTTGAGAGTTGAGTGAAAAACTCTTCTCACCCGGCACTCATCACTCAACACTTTCATATGAACGAGATGATGCGAAGGCGCGGGCCTGCGATTGAGCCGCACGAGATTGTGCAGGAGGGCGCGGCGGGCTTGCGCGTGAAGTGGGGCGACGGGCGCGTGTGCGGCTACGGCGCGGCCGCGCTCAGGCGCGTCTGCCCGTGTGCGCGGTGCGTGAACGAAATGACGGGGCAACGGATGCTCGACCCGAAGACTGTCCCCGACGACCTCGCCATCGAGAGCGTTGACATCGTCGGCCGCTACGCGCTCACCTTCCGCTGGAGCGACGGCCACCAGACGGGCATCTACAGCTTTCGCCTCCTGCGCGAACTGTGCGAACAGAATGAGGAAAGTAGATCGTGAATCGTGAATCGTCAATCGTGAATAGATACAAACCTGTTCTTTCTATTCACGATTGACGATTCACGATTCACGGCCTTTAGCCGTTCACGAATTATGACTGAAGCGAAGAAAATTCTGGTGGCCGAAGACGACGAGGTCGCGCGACAGTTGATGTGCATGACGTTGGAGCGGCAGGGCTTCGAGGTGCTGACCGCCGAAGACGGGTTGAAGGCTTACGAACTCGCCCTGAGCGTGCGCCCCGACCTGATCATCACGGACGTCAACATGCCGGGGGCGGACGGCGCGCACTTCGTCCGGCGCGTGCGCGACACGGGCGAAATCGCGGCGACGCCCATCGTCGTCACGACCGGGTTCGGAACCGGCAACGCCACCTTCACGCTCGCCGTCGGCGCGGACGCCTACGAGCCGAAGCCCGTCAATCCCGTGAGTTTGCTGGAGACGGTGCGGCGGCTGTTAGCCGGGGGGCGCGGTGCTTTGCCGGCGGAAGATGTTTAGAACAAGGGGGCTGTAAGATGCAGGAAGCTATCGGGTGGATCAGTTCGTTCATACTCGTGCTGACCATCGGCAAGCAGGTTTTCAAACAGTGGAAGGAAGGGTCGAGCGAAAACGTCTCGAAGTGGCTCTTCATCGGGCAACTGGCGGCCTCGCTCGGCTTCACGATTTACAGTTGGCTCGTGGGCAACTGGGTCTTCGTCGTCACGAACGCGATCATGCTGGTGAACGCGCTGGCCGGTCTCTTCATCGTGCTGCATCACCGGCGGCGCGAACGCCGGGAGCAGGGGACGAAACGGCAGGACGAGGACGCCGGGGGGCTCACGGCCGAGCGCACTTGAGTTAGCTTCGCGACAGCGGTATTTTTAACTTATGAACGAGAGAGATTTTTTCAACGAGCAACAGGAGGCGAAGCGCGCGACTTACAGTTGCCCGCATTGCCGCGAGCGCGCCGACTACGAAGTGCGTTGGCTCAGGCGCACCAAGAAGAAGGATTTGCCGCGCGGCGCGAGCGAACAGGATCGCGCTCGCTTTCGTAATTCGCGCGACTACATGGTGCGCGTAGACGACATGCTCGACTGTCCGCGCTGCCGCCGTCGTTTCGACATTCCGAACGCGCAGTCGGTCGTCTTCATCTAGTGCGGTAGACGCGCGGGCGGCAGACGCGCCCCGCCGCACCCCGAAGAGGAGAGAAGAAAAATGGAAGAGTTGATCAAGCAAGTAACCGAACGAACCGGCATCACCGAAACACAGGCGCGCACGGCGATTGACACCGTGATGGGCTACATGCGCGACAGGTTGCCCGCCTCCGTCTCCGGCACGATTGACGGCGCGCTCGGCGGCGGCGCAAATGTCGCGGGCGGCGTGGCCGACACCGCGCAGAACGTGCTCGGCGGCATCGGCGGTATGTTCGGGAAGAAAGACTAACGGGCGCGGGCACGCCCCCGGAGTTGCTTCGCCGTCTCGATTGAGTCGCCGTCGAAGCTCAAGGCCATCCAACGGGTCGGCGCGCGAAGTTCAAAGCCGCGAAGGACGCGAAGGAAGTTTCACCTTTCGCGTCCTTCGCGGCTTTCGTTCGCAGGGTGTCCGAAAGCGTATCAGAAAAAGGCGCAGGTGGGGCAAGAGTGAACGATTGAGAAACTATATCGTGCGCCGCCGGTCTGATTGCCGAATTGTCACGGCGGAGTTGCGCGCGTGTGAACCGCATTTGAAACGCGGCGAAAACGGGCTCGCGGTTTCCCCCTCATCCCAAACCCGAAGGCTTCCGGCACGCCTCGAAACCTGTGGCCTTCGATTTGCTATAACTGAGAACAAGTTCCGGGGCGTCCCACGAAGCGTGAACTATTTGGAACTTTTCCGACGCTCCGAGCGTCTATAGTTACGAAAGAAAATACACAACAAGGCGGGTAGAGCAATCATCATGACGACGAACAAATCCATCAAGATCATCAAACGTGGGGAACGCGCCGCGCTGGAAGCAGCCGCCGAAACCGCGAGCACCGAACAGAAGAAGACGACGCACGAAGCCGCGCGCGATGTGGTGGCGACCGTTACCGAGTGGGTCAACGAGTTCCAGCAGAAGCGTCGCACCGAAACTTCGCAGGCGTTGAAGACGCTCTTCGGCGAGACGACGCCGCAGCCGAGCAAGGCATAACTTTCCGACAACCGGAGCAATTCTCTTGCGCCTTATCCTCTCCTCCGCGAGACGATAAGGCGCAAACTCTTTGACGCCTCCGCAAACCGCCGCCACCACCACCACCTCGCGGCAACTCCCCGACGCCTCCCCGCCGCCAAAGAACAAAAAGAACCAACGCGCCCGGCGAGTATTGACACAGGGGGCGTGCGCGCGTAGCATCGCGCCATTCCCGAAAAAGAGGCTTGCCAAACGCTATGTCATCAAACGCCAAGAAGCCTTCGAAGAAGCGAGGCGAACGCCCTCTCAGCGCCGCGCTCCGCACGCCCGTCGCCCAGCCCGGCCACCCGCTCACACGCGCCAAACCGGAGGAACGCGCCCACCCGGCCGAGCGCAAAGTCAAACACAAACGGCGCGCGGGTGAGGACGGGTGACGGACGCCCTGCCAGCGGGAAAATTTTGCTTTTCAATCTTGCCGGTTCGTGCTTAATATAGCGCGCTCGTAGATTTCCCGTGTTTTTGCCGCCGCGTCAGGCGCGCATGCCCCCACCGGCATGGCGCGAATTTGCGCGCGGCTGTCGTCATACACTTTTTGAGGAGGCTAGTTTAATGACTTACGTTGTGTGCGAACCTTGCTTCGGCTGCCGTTATACGGACTGCGCGCTGGTCTGTCCCGTCGAGGCTTTTCACCTCGACGACGAAATGGCCGCACTCGTGATCAACCCGGAGACTTGTATTGATTGCGACGCGTGCGTGCCGGAGTGTCCCGTCGAGGCCATCTTCGCCGAAGACAAAGTGCCGGCGGAGTGGGCGCACTATACCGAGATCAACGCCGACCGTTCGCTCAGAGCAGGCTTGCCGATCCAGAGCGAAAAACTCGACCCGTTGTGCTGACCCCCGGCCGTGGTACGGCGGCGGCCGGCATGCGGCAGGTAAAGACGGCGCGCAAGTCTCTCAACGCGCGGAGAGGCTTGCGCTTCGTCGTTTTCACGGCGGACGGAGCGCACGCGACCGAGGCGGAGGCTTTTGAGTAGATGAGTAGAACCGCGAAACGTCTGTTGGGAGGTCTCGCGCTGGCGTTCGGCGGCGTGGGCGCGGTGGCGTTGCTCGGACGACGCAGGAGGGCGGCGGCGCGGGGGCGGGAAGTGAAAGACCGCGAGCGCGGCCTCGACCGCTGGGCGCGTCCCGGTATGAGCGTCACCTTCCGCGGCGAACTGATGCCGGGTCGCCAGCGCGAGGAACGCACGTTTCGCGTCGCCGAGTTGTTGCCGAGCGGGCGCGTGCGTCTCGACGGCGTGGCGGGCGAGCACACGGAAAGCGAATTCGAGGCGGCGCGCTAGAGGCCGGACGCACGCAGTGGTTTTCACCTCCAAGCGTAAACGGAAAGGGTTGAAGGAAGGTGTCACAGGAAAGAATCGAAGCGTTCAAGGCGATGGTCGCGGCGCAGCCGGAGCAGGAAATGGTCTGGTACGGGCTGGCGAACGAGTACGTGAAATTGGAGCGTTGGGACGAAGCGGCGGACGCGCTCGGGCAAGTCGTGAAGTTGAATGCGGACTTCACGGCGGCGTATCAGATGCTCGGCGCTGCCTTGTTGAATCAGGGGCGGCGTGAGGAGGCGCGGCGCGCGTGGACGGACGGCATCGAGGTGGCGAACCGCACGGGCGCGTGGAAAGCGCGGCAGCACATGGAAGGCTTGTTGGCGGACTCGGAAGCGACGGCGGCGGCGGGCGGGGAATTCTGCGAGTGACGAACTGACGATTACACCTCAACCGACTACGACGCGAGCCGCTTCTCACTCAGAGGCGGCTTTTGATTTTCAACGCCAGCGGGTTTACCACGCTTTACCACTCGTAGGCGCGTCCGGCTTCCATCGCGGAGAGGCCGCTGATGCCGAGCGCGTCGAGTTCTCTGACGAGCGTTTCGCGGTAAGAGGGTTTGAGGTGGACGGCCAGCACGTCGAGGTGGTTGTGCGAGAGCTTGCGCAGTTCGGCGGCGACGCCTTCGGGCGTGAGGTGGCCGGAGACTTCGGCAAGCTTTCCCATCGAGTTGGGGAAAGACGATTCGATGAAGAGGGCGGAGATGTCGGGTCGCTCGTTGACGACTTCCCAGAAGTCTTCGGTCGCCGCCGTGTCGGAACTGAACGCGACGGTCGTCCGGCCGTCCGAGACGACGAGGCCGACGGTCGGCACGATGTGGTTGACGGGCACGGCCGTGACCGTCAGGTGCGCCACCCGAAACTCTTCGCGCGGGCGGAACGGGATGTACTCCATTACGAAGCAGTGCTCGTTCTTCAGTTGGGAGAAACGCGGGTAGACCGTCCAATTGAACACGTCGCGTTCGAGCAGGGCGACGACTTCGTCGGTCGCGTGGACGCGGACGGGTTCGGTCAGAAGCGCGAAGTGATCGTCTATGAAGATGGGGAGCGTCGCCATGTGATCCATGTGCGGGTGCGTGACGATCACGTCGCGGACGCTTTCGTGTTGCGCCTCGGAGAGGCCGAGGGCGATGCTCCCGGCGTCCACGGCGACGCGGTCGTCGATGACGAAACAGGTGAGCCGCTGTTCCTGACTGGCGCAGCCGTGTTGGTCGAAGGTGCTGGGAAGAAGTTGGATTTTCACGGGGGATTTCCGTTTAAGTTTCGCTCCGCATTCAAGAGGCGTTCGACTGACCACGCAACTCCGAGAGTTGGCGGACGTAGAATTCCTCGATGGCCGCGCCGTCCTTGACCGCCCGCCCCTGCGCCACGCGGTTGCGATGGAAGGCCAACTCGCTCGCCACGCGGTTGAACTCGCGCCGCGTGCGCCACGAACGATACCCGCCCTTCGTCAAAGCCTTGAAAGATGCGCCCATGCGCCCGCGCACGCTCGCCAGAAGTTCCAGTTCGGGCGCGCTCAAACGGCCGCGCTCAAGATCGTGCCTGAGTTGCTCGCGCAGGATGCGCCCCTCGCGCCTGAGCGCGAAGTAGATCGAGACGAGCACCGCGACGAACGTCGGAACCATGATCAGGAAGTAGACGATGAAGTAGAGCGCGGCGTTAATCGAGGCCGAAAGATTCCAGAGGGCGTGCAGGAACATCGCCAACAGGAGGCCGCAGGCGGGCGCGAAAAATTTGACGAGGCCGCTTTTCGACTGGCTCGCCAACCCCAGGCCGATGCCCGTCATGCTCGTGAACAGCGGGTGCGAGAAGGGAGCCATCATCCCGCGCAGGACGAAGAGCCCCATGCCGCCGCCGACGCCGCCCTCCAAGGCCGCGCTGCCGTAATACTGGATGTTCTCCGTCATGGCGAAACCGAGTCCGACCATCGAGGCGTAGACGATGCCGTCAATCACCCCGTCGAACTCGTCGTGCTTCCAGAAGTAGAGGCCGAAGAGCACGGCCGCCTTCATGCTCTCCTCGACGATTGGCGCGGAGATCACCGCGCCGTAGAAACTGCCCGCTTCGTCGCTGATGAGAGACGCGACGACGAGGCTGCCAATCGTGTTGACGAAGGCGGCGATAAAGACCGCCACGACCGCGCCCCAGACAAAAGCAGCTACGAGCGTCCAGACGGGTTCGGATTCGTAGCGGTCGATCCAGAGCACGAGCGCGACGTAGAAGGGCGCGGGCAGTGTGGCGAGCACGAAGCCGATGAGAAGCGGGACGGGGCCGGTCTCAAGCCCGGTCATCAACAGCAGGAGCAGCGCGAGCAGGAACGCGACGAGCGACGCGAAGGCAATCGCCGCCGCGCGCAAAAGCCTGCGACGCGGTTGCGGCGGCAGAGCGGACGCGGTGACGGGCGGAGTCTGTGGGGTGCTTGCGAATTCGTTCATCGGAAGCGTCGAGGGTTCTTTTCGGGGGTTCACTTGCGCGTCGCGCTCAGTCGGTCACGATAGCCAGCACGAATGCGAGAAACATCAGGAAGAGCACAAGTAGGACGAAGCCGATCTTCCGCGATTTACGCCGTCCGGCGGTCGGCGCGCTCGGAGGCGTGGGTAAAGCGACGCCCGCGGGCGGATACGAAACGGGCGCGGGCGGCCTGGCGGCCGGTTGAAATTCCGTGACGGCCGGGGGCACAAAAGGCTGCGGCGGCGGCGGCGTCGCGGGGCGTCGCTGCGGTTCGAGGACGGTCGCGCCGAAATCCGGGAGAGGCGTCTCGCGCTCCGCTTTCGCGGCGTCCATCGGCGAGCCGCAATTGTGGCAGAACGCCTTCTCCTCTCTCACGGCCGTACCGCACTTGGGACAATTGATCATTAACTTGATAGCGCCCGCCGTCTCGGCTCGAACGACCGCGCACAAACTGGCGTGCGGCGGGAATTTGATGACTGCGCGTTATTGAAGAATTCGTGGACGATTGAACGTCGGCCGTTCAATCAAAGGACGCGCGCTCGCTAGCGCAGGCGCGCGCCAGTATAAACAGATTTGCCCCTCACATCCAGTAGAATTTCGAGCGGGCGCGGCCTTTCGTAAACGCGTCGCTTGCCGTGTCGAGTGTTGACAGACTCGATTGAAAAGGTGACTATAATTTTCGTTTCGGCTTGATCGGCTTTCGCGCCCGTGACCGCGCTCTGTGACCAAGTTCGAGCACGCGCGAGCCGTTCGGATTAGAGCGGCGCGAATCGCCCCGTCCCTCGCTTACCGGAGAGAAGGCTTGCCCAGCGAATCGGCAAACTACACAGACTCGAATCGCCAGCCCCGCGCATCCGTCCTCGGACAGCCGCGCAGGCGTCAGTCCGCGCGCCCGCGCATGCCCTCGTCGGCAGGCTTCATGTTGCTGGCGGTCGTCGTTTCGCTCATCGTCTTTTTCGGTTTGTGGTGGTTGTTAGACGTTAGCGGCGACGAGGCTCCGCTGCTGCCCGCCGGTCTGGTCGCGAGCGTCGTGCTGCTCGTCGCGATAGCGGCGCGCGAGGTGGTGATGCGGCGCGCGTGGGCGCGCTACACGCACGAACTCGAAATGAGAATGGGCAGCGAAGGCGTGCAACCGACTCCCGCCGGTCTGCAACGCCCCGCCACGCGCAAAGCGAGCGTGCGCGCGACCTCCAACTCGCTCCGCGCCTTGCAGCAGCGGCTCGCGCACGCAGACGAAGCGGGCGCGCAACAACCCGCCGCGCATCTCGAAGCCTTTCGCCTGTGCGAACAATATCTGTCGAGCACCGAAGAAACGATTCGCGCTTCGGGCACGGCTGCGGACGTGCGCGTCGCCCTGCGCGCGGGGCAGGAGCGCGTGCGCGGGCTGCAAAAGCATCACCTCCTGTCGTGGGTGCGCGGCGAGGCGCAGCGGTACACGCGCGAGGCGCAACGCCGCGTCAGCGTCTCCGACAAGATCGAGACGGCGATGCGCGCCCTCGATGTCATCAACGAGGCGTTACAGGTCTACCCGGCCGAGCCGGAACTGCGCGACTCCGCGCTCGCCGTCCACAACTTCATCGCCACCGTGAAGGTCGCGCACTGGGTGGAACTCGCCGAGCGCGCCGCCTTCCGCGGACGCTACACGCGCGCCGTCGCCCGCTACCGCGACGCGCTCTTTTACCTCTCCCGCGCCGAGATGAGCGACGACGCCCGCGAGGAAGCCGCCGACCGCATCAACCGCGAGATCGAGATGCTGCGCGCGCGTCTGGCCGTGGGCGATCTGGAAGAAGAACCGCCGCTGCGGCGTCCCACGAAAAAAGGGAAGGACAGGCGCACCTCTTCATAACCGGCCTGCGAAACGGACGGCGCGGGCGCGAATTTCGCCACAAAACCGCTAAATAAGTTTCAAGTTTCAGGTCTCAAGTTTCAGGTCTGAAATTGGAGATTCCCCGTCTTAAACTTGTAACCTGAAACCTGAAACTTGAAACTATTACCGCTTGGGGGCGAATTGGCGTTTGGTCTGTTCTGTGCGACAATTGGCGTTCGGTCGGACGGCTCAAAGGGTTGACGGCGAAGTCAAACGGCGGAGCGACGCAAAAACCCCACCCCGGCAAATTAAGAGTTTGCGTCAAGGCAGCCCTTCGACTTCTTTCGGACATCTATAACTCTTCCCCGCAGACGCGCGGGAAATTCGACGGGTCAACCGCGCCGCCATTCACGAAACGGGAAATAAACTTATGAGAGTAATCAGAGCTACACTTCTGTTCGCCGCCACCTGTTCAATGTTCATCCTGCCGCTCAGCGCGCAGCAGACGCCGCAAACTCCGACTCAGGGGGCGACCGTGCAGCAGGTCAACGACGCCGTCAGCGGCACGATGACCGTGCGGCGCGAATACCTGCTCGGGCCGGGCGACGTGGTCGAGCTCAGGGTGTTCGGCGAGCCGCAATTCGACGGTTCGTTCGCCGTGGACAACGACGGTAAACTCGTCGTGCCGTTCGTCGAGCAGCCTATCAACGCGCAGTGCCGCAGCATTAAAGAGGTGCGCAAAGATGTCGAAGGCACGCTCGCGAAGTTCCTCAAAAATCCGCGCATCTACATGACCGTCAAAGACGAGAAGAGCCGCGCGCCCGCGACCGTCTACGGAGCGGTGCGCTCGCCCGCGCCCTACGAGATGCGCCGCCCCGCGCGCCTGCTCGAACTCATCTCGAAGAGCGGCGGCGTCACCGAGCAGCAGAGCGGCACGATTCAAATTTTCCACACGCAGCCGCTCCTCTGTCCCGAACCGGAGGAGATGCAAACCGCCACTCAAGCGCAGCGCGGCGAGGACTCGCTCGGCGTGCCGTTCAGCGTCTACAGGGTCGAAGACCTCAAATTGGGCAAGAAGGAAGCCAACCCGTACATCCACCCCGGCGACGTGATCTACGTGGCCGAGGCTTTGCCGATTTACGTCACCGGGAACGTCGTGCAGCCCGCCAACCTTTACCTGAAGGACGGGATGACGCTGTCGCGCGCCATCAGCATCGTGGGCGGCCCCCGGAATGCCAAAGAGAGCCAGGTGCGGATCTACCGGCAGAAGCCGGGCGGGATGAAGTCCGAGACGCTGACGATTGACTACAAGGCCATCAAGCAGGGCAAGAAAGAGGATGTCGCGCTTCAGCCGTACGACATTATCGAAGTGCCGGAAGAAGGGAAGTTCTCTCCCGCGGGCATCGCCAAGTTGCTGACGGGCTTCGCCACGGGCAGCGCGACTTCGCTCTTCACGCAAGCCCCTCTGCGGATACTTTACTAAACGCGCGAGTCGTCTCCTGCGGAGGTTGGCTGTGGAATACGGCCAGCCTCTCGTTTTGTGAGCGGGCAGATGTCGATGAGTCCGGCCGTGTGTTAGATTGTTTTTTCAACTTCTTAACTTAGACCGACAGGCAGGAGAATTAAGATGGCTCGGAGTACTGCAACGACGGCGGCGGGGGGCGGACGCAAAAGTAACCGCCGGACGACATTCATTTGGATCGCGGCGTCGGCGTTGATCATCATCGCCCTGATTTGGACGGAACAAGTCGCGCTGCTCTACGTGCTGGCGACGCTCAGCGTCACGGCGTTGCTGATGATCGTGGCGATGGCCGACCTCGGCGGCACTCGCCAACCTCTCACGGAGCCCGCGCCCAACGACGACTCGGCCGCCGCCGGAGACGGGTCGGGCGCGTCGCGCGTCGCCCGCGAAACGGCGAAACGGCGTTAAATTTACTCGCGACGAGCGCGCATCCGGCACGGAGCGTGGACGAAACAAAAAGCGTATCCCGTTCAATCAAAATTGAACGGGATACGCTTTTAACTTGCGCGCTCGTCGCCCGGCGCAACGGATTTTGTTCGAGGCGTCGGTCGTCTGCGTAAAGATGCGTGGCGACGCGGCCGCGGCGTCCGGCGTCGAATCCTATCCCCGCCCCGTCGCGCTCATCTTGATCTCTTCCTTGACCTCTCGCACGTCGCTCGCGACACGCTTGATCTCTTCGTCCACGTCCTGCACGTCGCTGCGCACGGCATCGACCTCACCCGTCACATCCCTGACCGCCGCTTGGACTTCACCCGTGATGTCTTTTCTGACCTCTTCCTTGATCGCGCGCGCGGCCTCTTTGGCCTCCTCTTTGACCGCGTCTTCCATCACTTGCAGCACCTCGTGCGGTTTGGGCGAAACTTTGAGCGCTTCGATTTCGGGATCGGTCTTGTAGTTGAAGCGGTCGTAGACGGTATCGAGTTGCTGCGCGATGTGTTCGAGCAGTTCGAGCGTCTTGGCGGCCTTCTGTTCGGCCAGCATGTTGACTTGCAAATCCAACTCGGCGCGCTTTTCGCTCAAGGCCGACATGCGGTTTTGCGAGATGAGCACAAAGGTCGAAAGGAAAATCGCTTCGAGCGAGACGACCATCGTGAGCAGCCCGAAGGGGAACGGGTCGAACTCGCTGACGTAGGGCAGGTGGATCAGGTTGACGTTAAGCAGAATCCACAGCCCGAACCAGACCACGTGAATGAAAACGAAGACCGTCGAACCCGAAAAACGCGTGATGGAGTCGGAGATGCGTTCCTGCGGTTTGCGCGCGGGGCTGGTCCCTGCCCGCTCGCTTTCGTAGCCACGCGGGCAGCGACCAGCCCTGCCCCTCCAATGATTCCTCAATTGCAAACCGCTATAGGTGCGCCAGAACGCGCTTCCTCGTTCCCTTCAAACAAACATCGTGCCAGCAGCAAGACGCTAATATTTCAAAGAAAAACCGGCACGGCCAGACTGATCCCGGCACATGCCACGTACTCGTTTGATGCACACGGGCGATTTGATATTGCCCCGGCCAGTTGAAATTTGAGCGAAGTTTTTGTCCGACGCGCACGGCTCGAAGTTAGACTTCGCGGGGGCGAGAAAAAAGTCTTGTCTCAGTAGGAACGTAACTGCTATAAATTTAAGTGCCCCTCGGCGCGAATTTCTCGGAAGAATTTATCTGCCAACACAACGCCCCCGTTTCGCATCTTAAAATCTCCTCCCAACAAATTAATCAGCCAGCAGGGAGTTTTTTTAATGCCTCGAATTATCACTTCGCTCGTCTTATCCACGGTATTATTGTGGGCGGCCATACCCGCGCACGGTTACACCTACCAACACAGCAGTTCGTCCGTGCAAATCAGGTGGACGACCAACCCGATTCGCATCTCCCTTTCAACTTCGCTCAACTCGCCGCCTTCAAATATCAAGGCGGGCAGCGACGTGATGGGCGCGGCGCGCAGAGCCTTGCGCCGCTGGTCTGACGCCGCCAACATCCAGTTCGTCGAGTCCACGACGGCCGTTGACTCGGTCAACGCTTCGGGAGCGGGCGACGGCATCAACTTGATCACGGTGTCGGCCTCCGCGACGAACGACGCCTTCACCAATCAGGGCGGGCAGAGATTGGGGCGCACGCGCGTTATCTTCGACAGCGCGGGGCGCATCCTCGAAGGCGACCTCGCGATCAACCCGCGCGTGCCGTTTTCGACCGACGGCACCTCGAACACATACGATCTCGAATCCACGTTCGTCCACGAACTCGGACACCTCCTCGGCCTCGATCACTCCGGCGTCGTCGGCGCGACGATGCAGCCGCGGCAGGGTCTGAACTTCATCGACCCGGCGCACACGGCGCGCACGCTCTCGGACGACGATCTCGCGGGCATCCGTTCCATCTACGGGCAGCGTGCCGCGTCGCCCGTCGGCTCGATTGCGGGTCAGGTCAACTACGGCGCGGGCGCGCACGTGTGGGCTGAGAATTTCTACACGGGGCGTGTGTCGGGCAGCAGCATCACGAAGTCCGACGGCTCGTACCGGATTGACCAGCTACCGACGAGCGACTACCGCGTGTTCGTCGAATATCTGGACGAGCCGGTCTTCGCGCACGAGATCACGAACTCGCCGCCCTACGCGGGCATCGGCAGCCAACCCGCGTTTCGCGCCACGGAGACGACTGCGCCGGTCAGCGTCACGGAGGGAAACACGACCATCCTGAATCCGATCATCACGCTCGGCGCGCCCTCCATCAATCCGCGCACGTTGGGGGTGAGCGGGGCGTTGCAGCCCGCGACCGTGCAGCTCTCTGCCACGCGCGTCTACCGTCTCGCCGTCGGCGGCACCAACCTCACCGGCGTCCCTCTGACGACGGCGGGCTTCAGCGTGACCACGCCTTCGATGACGATTGACCCCGCGAGTTTCGCGCGCGAAGACCCGATCAACTACGGCATCACCGAGGCGAATTTCGGCATCGTCAGCTTCAACCTGATCGTCGCCGACAGCGCGAAGTTCGGCGACTACACCTTGCGCCTGCGCTCGAACACGGGCGAGACCGCCTACCTGTCCGGCGCGCTCGCGCTCGACCCCTACACCAACTTCGTCGAGTTGAATCCGCTTGAGAACAACGGCTTCTTCGTGCGCCAGCAGTATCTCGATTTCCTCTTCCGCGAGCCTGACACGGAGGGCTTCAACGCGTGGCTCAGTGTGCTCAATCGCTGCGACGCCGCCCCTTCGCCCGAGTGCGACCGCGTCGCGGTCTCGTCGGCGTTCTTCCGCTCGCAGGAGTTTCAGATCAAGGGCTTCTTCATCCACCGCTTCTACGCGGTCGCCTTCGGACGCCTGCCGAAGTACGTGGAGATCGTCCCCGATCTGCAATTCGTGACGGGGCAGACCGCGCAGGAACTCAACGCAAAGCGCGACGCCTTCATGAACGCCTTCGCGCAGCGTCCGGCCTTCCGCAGCCTCTACGATCAGTTGTCGAACGCCGACTACGTGGATACGCTGCTGCGCACGGCTCGCGTGACCATCTCGAATCGCGACCAACTCGTCAACAACCTCAACACCGGGGCGCAGACGCGCGCGCAGGTGTTGCGCGCGATTGTCGAGAGCCCGGTGGTCGAGAGCAAAGAGTTCAACCCGGCCTTCGTCGCCATGCAGTATTTCGGCTATCTCAAACGCGACCCGGAGACCGAAGGCTTCAACGCGTGGCTCAATTACCTCAACGCGAACCCGAACGACTTCCGCACGATGGTCAACGGCTTCGTCAACGCGAAAGAGTACCGCGCCCGTTTCGGCCAGCAGTAAAAGCCGACGCGAGTCGAACGACGAAAGCGGAGCAGGAAGCTTGAACGCTTCCTGCTCCGCTTTCAATTTTCACTGCGGCTGCTACGCGCTGGCGGCGTTGAGCGAGTAGCGTTGGAGCTTGAGATAGAGGCCGCGCCGGGTGAGCCCGAGTTCGCGTGCGGCGCGTGAGATGTTGCCTTTGTGGCGGCGCAGCGAGTCGGCGATCATGCGGCATTCGAGTTCGGCCATGGCGTCGGCGAGGGTGGTGTGTGAGCCTGAGAGCGTGATGGAGTTCGCGCCGAACGGGTTGGCATCGGCCGGGAGCGAGATGGGCGCGGAGATGCGTTTGAGTTCGGGCGAGAGATGATCCGGGGTGATCAGCGTGCCGTCTTCGGCGCGGGCGACGATGCGCTGAATTTCATTGCACAACTGGCGGACGTTGCCCGGCCAGTCGCAGACCATCAGCAGATCAATCGTCTGCGGCGTGATCTGTATGTCGCGGCGATTGAACTTCGCCGAGTAGTGGTTGATGTAGTAGTTGACGATGGTCGGAATCTCGGAGCGTCGTTCGCACAGCGGGGGGACGCGCAGGCGGATGACGTTGAGACGATAATACAAATCCTCGCGGAAGCGTCCTTCGGCGACCATCTTTTCGAGGTCGGTTGAAGGGGACGAAGACTTTGGCGCGGCGCGACGAGAGCGCGTGGATGGCGCGGGCGACCAGTTCCTTGCCCGTCCCCGACTCGCCCGTGACCAGCACGGTCACGTCGGAGGAACGTATTTTGTGTACTTCTTCGACCAGACGCGTCATGGCCGGTGACGAGTGGATGAAGCCCGGCATGAGACCCGTGCCGGTGTAGGTGTTTTGTTCCTGCACGTTGCGGCCGGAGTTGACGCGGGCGCGCAGGGCGCAGACGTTCATGCCGAGTTCGACGACGCGGAGTAGGGAATCAATCGGCAGGCCGCCGGAGAGCGTGGCCGCGGCGCGCGGCTCGATGTAGAGCAGCGCGGGCGTGGCGTTCGTGGGGCGCAGCATGATGACGGTTGAGTCGTGTTCGAGCGCAAGTTTCTCGCGCTCGGCATCGTTCTTCGCCATGCACAGCGAGTTCGCCAACTCGGCGTTGGCTTCGCTCCCGCCGCCGTGCGCGATGACGACCTTGATCGTGCCTTCTTCGTCGAGTTCGGTGATGAGCACGCGTTGCGCCTTCGTCTCCTGTTCGAGCACGGCGGCGAGTTCGCGCAGCAGCAATTCGCGCGAGGCGACGGCTTCGGCGAGGCGGAGCGTCAGCAGTTGCGCGAAGGCCGAGGTCTCGTGCCGCTGCTCGGTCGAACTGACTTCGATAGAGGCGAGCGCGTCTTCGGAGCGCGCGATGTCGAGTTGCGCGCCCAGTTCGCGGAAGGTATGCAGCGCGCGGGAGTAGTGTTCGGCGGCACGCTCGGGCTGGACGCTATCGTAGGCGCGGCCGAGTCCGTAGAGCGCAAGCGCGGTGCGATAGCGGTCGCCGAGGATCGAATAGATCGAGACGCTGCGGCCGAAGTGGTGGATGGCGAGAGTGGAGTCGGATTGGGCGAGGGCGAGCAGTCCGTGGATGCGTTGCGCCTCGCCCGCGACGGCCATGTCGGCGGCCGAATCACTCGTCTGCTCGCTGACTTTTTGCAATTCGGAAGCACACTCGCGCGGGTCGTCGCAGCGCAGGTGGACTTCGGCGAGCAGGAGGAGCGAATCGCAGACGGCCTGACGATCCCCGATGCGCTCGGCGAGCGAGAGCGCCTGCGTGCTTTCGTCCAGCGCGCGCGTGGGCTCCTGCATCGCCAGATGACAGCGCGCCAGCGTTCGCAACGCCTGACACGCGTACCACTTGTTGCCGTGGTCGTGCGAGAGCCGGACGGCGCGTTGCAGGTGCTCCTGCGCTTTCAGCAGGTTGCCGCGAAGCATCTGTAACTCGCCGAGCGAGTCGAGCACCATCGGCACTACTCTGTCCTTCGCGCCCTGCTCGTCGAACTCCAAGGCACGCGCCAGCGCGATTTCCAACACCGTCTCGGCGCGCGTCCAGTCGCCGACGAGGATGAGGTTGATGCCGAGGTTGTTGTAGCCGAGGACGGCGTTGGCCTTGTGCTCCGTGCGCTCGTAATAATCAATCGCCTTTTCGAGATACCGGATGCCGTCGTGCGGGCGTTTGAGAAACCAGCACGCGCCGGCCATGTTGGCGTAAATCTTGCCGAGCATGAAGGGCGCGGGGTGATCGCCGACGAGTTTCAAAGCCTGTTCGTAATATTCCAGCGACTGCTCGTAAGCCCCTTCGAAAATACATTCGAGCGCGAGGCCGCGGTAGGATTCGGCCATTCCGCGCCAGTCGCCGGTGTTGCGAAAGTGGCTGAGGGCGCGTTGCGAGTTGTCGCGCGCGATGGGGTATTCGTTGATGTGCCGGTAGACGCGCGCGAGCGCGATGTAGATCGCGCCGAGTTGCGCGCTCGACGCGGTCTCGGTCGCTTCGCGCAGCGTCGCGTTGAGGAGCGCGATGGCCTTCGGATGATCGCCCATGTAGTTGTAGGCGAGGCCGAGTTGGACGCGGAGGAAGACGGAAATTTCCGGGTCGAGACCGTCGCGCGCGTGCGCGTCTTCGTACATCTGCACGGCCGCGAGCGAATCGCCGTAACGTCCCTGAGTTTCCAACGAGACGGAGAGCATGCAGCGCGCCTGCGCGAGCAGTTCCTCGTCGTCGCGCGTGGCTTTGATGATCTGCGTCAGGCGCGCCTCGGCCTCGGCGGCCTGACCGCGATCAATGAGTTCGCGCGTCGCCTCGATCTGCGCCGCGAGCGCGGCGTGGGCGGCGTTAACGCGCGCGCGCACGCGTAGTCGCGCGTCGGACAAATTGATGATGCCCGCCGCCTTCTTGGGCTTCCCCGGCGTACTGCCGTCGTTTGAGGAGAAAGTATTCATGAGTTCGGGCGCAACAGTCGCGAGGAAATGGGTCGGCCACTCAAATTTTGCTGTCGGTTAAAACGGAGTCAGGTGGAAAGGAATCTGTTTCAGCCTTCGAGCGATACTACTCGAAAACAGTCCTAAAGGCTTGTACATTCCAGAATTTAGCAGACAAGGGGGGAAGTGACAAGCTGAAAAAGATCAATGCTCCGCGGTCGAAGGCGGACGGATAGAACAAGGTTTCTCCGTCCGCCTTCGACCGCGGAGCGCTCACCATTCCCACCCGTCTTGAGCCGCTTTTTTTGTGGCGAGGGCTTTGATGTTTAAGTTAAAGTAGGGCATTGAGCAATTTAGTTTGAAGCACACGAGCGACGGGCGCACGAGAGCGTTGACATGTGACGAAGAGCGCGTAATGCTTTGAAGTTGTCTGTTGATGCTTTGGCCGCGCGCCTGTGAGAGACGCGCGCTCGACGTCGAGGAGATGGAGGGGCCGCACGAGCGGGAGGGGCAACATCACACGCACCCGTGGTGGAAGGTGATGTGTCTGACGGGCGTAGACTATTTCTCGACTCTCGGCTACCAGCCCGGCATCGCCTTCCTCGCCGCCGGCGCGCTCGCACCCATCGCGACGCTCGTGCTCGTGGTGCTGACGCTTTTCGGCGCGTTGCCGATGTATAACCGCGTCGCGGCCGAAAGCCCGCACGGCGACGGCTCGATCTCGATGCTCGAAAATTTGCTCTCGCGCTGGAAGGGCAAACTGTTCGTCCTCTGCCTGCTCGGATTCGCGGCCACGAGTTTCATCATCACGATCACGCTCTCGGCCGCCGACGCGGCCGTCCACATCATAGACAACCCCTATGTGCCGCAGTTTTTTCACCACCATCAGATCGCCGTCACGCTCTTTTTGATCGCCGCGCTCGGCGCGGTCTTTCTCAAAGGGTTCAAGGAGGCCATCGGCATCGCGGTCGTGATCGTCGTCGTCTACATCCTGCTCAACGTGGTCGTGCTGGGCGTCGGGTTTTACAAACTCGCGACGCAGCCGCAGTTGATGGTCAACTGGAAAGACGCTCTGTTCGGCGTCCACGGCAACCCTTTGATGATGGTCGCCGCCGCGCTCATCGTGTTCCCGAAACTCGCGCTCGGCCTCTCCGGGTTCGAGACGGGTGTGGTCGTCATGCCGCTCGTCGAGGGCGAACCCGGCGACGACCGGCAGAAACCGATGGGGCGCATCAACAACACGCGGAAGCTGTTGAAGGCCGCCGCGTTGATCATGAGCGTGTTGCTGCTCGCGAGCAGCGTCGTGACCACGATGCTCATTCCCGCAGCGGCTTTCCAGCCGGAGACCGCCACTACGCCGGCGGGCGAGGCGAGCGGGCGCGCGCTGGCCTATCTCGCGCACACGTTCCTCGGCGACATCTTCGGCACGGTCTACGACGTGAGCACGATCCTGATCCTGTGGTTCGCCGGATCGTCCGCGCTGGCCGGGCTGCTGAACATCGTGCCGCGTTACCTTCCGCGTTACGGCATGGCTCCGAACTGGGCGAAGGCGACGCGCCCGCTCGTCATCGTCTTCACGATCATCTGCTTCGCCGTGACAGTGCTCTTCAAGGCGAACGTGGAAGCGCAGGGCGGGGCTTACGCGACGGGCGTGCTGGCCTTGATGACTTCGGCGGCGATTGCCGTCGCGCTCTCCGTGTGGCGCGAGGGGAGCGCGTGGCGCTGGGCGTTCCTGCTGATCGCGCTCGTCTTCGCCTACACCACGGTCGTCAACATCATCGAGCAGCCGGAAGGGCTCAAGATCGCCTCGGCCTTCATCGGCTTCATCATCGTCGTCTCGCTCGTCTCGCGCGTCTCGCGCACGACCGAGTTGCGCGTGGAACGCGTGGAACTGGACGAGACGGCGCGTGCGTTCGTCGAAGAGGCCGACCGGCGCGGCGAGATACGCATCGTGACGAACCGCTGCGACCGCGGCGACGTAAGCGAATACGAATTCAAGGAACGCGAGAAGCGCGCCGACAACCACATCCCGACGCGCGACCCCATACTCTTCTTCGAGGTCAAACCGGGCGACGCCTCGGAGTTTGCGGGCGTCCTGAAAGTGACGGGCGCGGACGTTGACGGCTACCACGTGCTGCGCGCGGAAAGCCCGGCCGTGCCGAATGCCATCGCCGCCTTCCTCCTGCACCTGCGCGATCGGACGGGGAAAGTCCCGCACGTTTATTTCGGTTGGAGCGAGGGGAACCCGCTCGCCTACCTGTTCAAGTACGTGGCGTTCGGCGAGGGCGACACCGCCCCCGTCACGCACGAGGTTTTGCGACAAGCGGAAGAAGACCCGGAGAGGCGTCCGGTCGTGCACGTCGGCGGGTGAGAGAATTACCGGCGGTTGCTTTACGGCGCGCGCAGGCGTAACATCCGCGACGTTGAAAATTTGTCTGCCGAAGTCGCACGCGACCGGGTTGTTATCACCCGCGCGCGTGCGGCACGGGGGAACCAACGTTTCGCTCTTTCGGGCGAGACACGGGGCGCATCGCGGCGCGTGAAACCACACGCCTTCGCGGGGGACACTTCCAAGTCCTAGCCCGGCAGCTAACCTCGTAGGCTTTTAGGGAAGGGCAACTCCGCGCAACGAACGTCGAGGAGATGGAGGGGCCGCACGAGCGGGAGGGGCAACATCACACGCACCCGTGGTGGAAGGTGATGTGTCTGACGGGCGTAGACTATTTCTCGACTCTCGGCTACCAGCCCGGCATCGCTTTCCTCGCCGCCGGCGCGCTTTCGCCCATCGCCACTTTGATCCTCGTGCTCCTCACGCTTTTCGGCGCGCTCCCCATCTACGGACGCGTCGCGGCCGAAAGCCCGCACGGCGAAGGCTCGATCTCGATGCTCGAAAACCTGCTGGCGCGCTGGAAGGGCAAACTGTTCGTGCTCGCGCTGCTCGGTTTCGTGGCGACCGACTTCATTATCACGATCACGCTCTCGGCCGCCGACGCCACGGCGCACATTCTCGAAAACCCTTACGCCCAACGTTACAGCGTGCTCGATCACCCGGTCGTCATCACGCTCATGCTGGTCGCGGTGCTCGGCGGTGTCTTCCTCAAAGGCTTCAAGGAGGCCATCGGGATCGCGGTCGTCCTCGTCATCTCTTACCTGCTGCTGAACACGGTCGTCATCGGCCGCGGCATCTTTGAAGTGGCGACGCATCCCGAATACCTGCCGCGCTGGCGCGACGCCCTCTACACGAGTCACGCGAACCCGTTCATGATGCTTCTGGCCGCGCTCATCGTGTTCCCGAAACTTGCGCTCGGTCTCTCCGGGTTCGAGACGGGCGTGGCCGTGATGCCGCTCGTCAAAGGCGACCGCGAAGACACGGAGAAGAAACCGGTGGGGCGCGTCCGCGACACGAGAAAACTTTTGCGCACGGCCGCCCTCATCATGAGCGTCATGCTCATCACGAGCAGTTTCGTGACGACGCTCGTCATCCCGCCCGAAGCGTTTCAGCCGCAAACGTTGACGACGCCGCGCGGCGAAGCCAACGGCCGCGCGCTGGCCTATCTCGCGCACCACTTCTTCGGCGACGCCTTCGGTACGGTCTACGACGTGAGCACGATCCTGATCCTGTGGTTCGCGGGCGCGTCGGCCATGGCCGGGCTGCTAAACATCGTGCCGCGTTATCTTCCGCGCTACGGCATGGCTCCCGACTGGGCGCGTGCCACGCGCCCGCTCGTACTCGTCTTCACGGCCGTCGCCTTCGCCGTCACGATCATCTTCAAGGCGGACGTTGACGCGCAGGGCGGCGCTTACGCGACGGGCGTGCTGGTCTTGATGACTTCGGCGGCGATCGCCGTGATGCTGTCGGCGCGCCGCCGTGGGTCGAAGCGTTGGGCGTCGACCTTCCTGCTGATCGCGCTCGTCTTCGCCTACACCACAATCGTCAACGTCTTCGAGCGGCCGGAAGGCATCAAGATCGCCTCGATCTTCATCGGCGGCATCGTGCTCGCCTCGCTCGTCTCGCGCGTGTGGCGCACGACCGAGTTGCGTGTCGTCGAATTGATACTGGACGCCAAGGCGCGAGAGTTTATCGAGGAAGCGGGCAGGCGCGGCGACGTGCGGATCATCGCCAACCGGCGTGACCGCGGCGACGTGAACGAGTACACGGTGAAGGAGCGCGAGAAGCGCGCGGGCAACCACATCCCGACTCGCGATGCCGTGCTCTTCTTCGAGGTCAAGCCGGGCGACGCTTCGGAGTTTACCGAGCGGCTGAAAGTGCGCGGCGTGGAGTTGGACGGTTATCGCGTGCTGCGGACGAGAAGCCCGGCCGTGCCGAACGCCATCGCCGCCTTCCTCCTGCATGTCCGCGACCGGACGGGGAAAGTCCCGCACATCTATTTCGGTTGGAGCGAGGGGAACCCGCTCGCCTACCTGTTCAAGTACGTGGCCTTCGGCGAGGGCGACACCGCCCCCGTCACCCATGAAGTTTTGCGTCAGGCGGAGAAAGACCCTAAGCGTCGTCCCGTCGTGCACGTCGGCGGGTGAGAGAAGTCGTGCGGGGTTTGCTCAAGCGTCGCCCACGGGGGGGCGGCGTGCCCTCTCGAAAACAAAGCGTGCGGCGTGTCGAAAAGAAGTGAGCGCAGGACGTGACGGGGTAACGACTCGCCCTCCGCTCAAATTCAACGTTCGCGCCGGACACACTTTGACGAGGCCGCTAATGCTCTTGCGCGGCGGCGGACGTGTGACGGTCGATCAGTCTGTCGGGAGTGACCTTGTGAAGTTTAGAGGGCGTGTTACCCATCTTGCGTCTCTGTGCTGCGGCCTGCGAGGAAGCAAGAGCGACAGAAGACGGGGCGACCCTGCGAGGGGTAAAAGGGAACGGTCGTCTGTTGACCGCACTGCGCGCAGTTGACGGAAACTTCGATGCGTTGGCGGACGCCCGAAGCCTGCGCGGCGGCGATGGCGGCCAGACGCTCGTTCTTGGCTTGCTTGCAGGGCTTGCAGCGTTTCGGTTCGTTCTTCAGACCCTTGTCGTGAAAGAAAACCTGCTCGCCGCCAGTCCAGATGAAGTCTTCGTTACAATCGACGCAACGGATGTTACGGTCTTGGTATTCAGTCTCGGCGTGCGTCCACTCGCCGTTCGCGTGGCCGGTTGCTTGAGCTTGTGACATGTTACTACCCCCCCACGGATATAATCCCCGGAGTCGAACGTTCGGTGAGAGAAGTTGCTCGAAGGAAGATCAGAAATTTTCAGCCAGCAGTCTTCAAAACAAGACTCTTAACTTAATCTATGCGTTTTTGAGATCACGCGAGTTGCTCTTTATAACCCTTTAGAGCCGCCCGTCGCCGATCCGATTACTATGCAAAGTATAACTATCACAAAATTGTGTCAAGGTTTCTTGGTACGCTGGGCTCAAAACTGTCGCGGTCTGTCTTGACACCACTTTCGCGTCATGCCAGCATCCGCGCGTTCAAGGGTCGGTGTATGTCCCGACATCCGAAGCTGATTTTCCGACTATGAAGATTCTCGTCATCGGTTCGGGCGGGCGCGAACACGCGCTCTGCCACGCGCTCAGAAGAACTTCCCAACGCCGCATCGAACTCTACTGTGCGCCCGGCAGCGACGCCATCGGCGAGATGGCACACACTGTCCCCGCGTCGGCCACAGACGTTGCCGCGCTCGCCTCGTTCGCCGAGACGGAACGAATCGCGCTCACCATCGTCGGCGGCGAAGCCCCACTCGCCGCCGGACTCGCGGACGAATTCGAGCGGCGCGGCCTCGTCGTGGCAGGCCCGCGCGCCGAAGCCGCGCAACTGGAATCGAGCAAAGCCTTCGCCAAAGAGTTTATGGCGCGACACCGGATACCGACGGCGCGTTTCCGCGTCGCCGCGAGCGCGGGCGAAGCGCGCGAGATTCTGCTCGGCGGCGAGTTTGGCGGGGCGGACGCGCCCGTCGTCGTCAAAGCCGACGGACTCGCGGGGGGCAAAGGCGTGGTCGTGGCCGCGACGCGCGCGGAGGCTTTGCAGGCCGTCGGCGAGTTGATGGAGGGCGGTCGCGTCGGGAGCGACGCGGCGCGCCGCGTCGTCATCGAAGAAGCCCTGACCGGGGCGGAAGCCTCCCTCCTGTTCTGGACGGACGGCACGCACTACGCCCTGATGCCGCCCGCACGCGATCACAAACGCATCGGCGAAGGCGACACCGGCCCGAACACGGGCGGCATGGGCGCGATCACTGCGCCCGGAGTGCTCGACGAGGAGACGCAGGGAAACGCCGTCCGCAAGGTCGTCGAACCGACGCTCGCCGGTCTTCGCGCCGACGGTCTGGAGTTTCGCGGAGTCATCTTCGTCGGGCTGATGCTGACGCCGGAAGGCGCGCGCGTCCTTGAGTACAACGTGCGTTTCGGTGACCCGGAAGCGCAGGCTATCCTCGTGCGGCTCGAAAGTGACCTCGGCGAAATATTCGAGGCCGTCGCGACGAAAAATCTCAGGGACGCGCGGGTCGAGTGGACTGAAGACGCGTCGGCCTGCGTCGTCCTCGCTGCGCGTGGCTACCCGGAGCGACCCGAAACGGGCGCGCGCATCGAAGGGCTGGACGGCGCACAAAAGTCTTCTTCCGTCCAAATATTCCACGCCGGGACGAAACGCGCCGCCGACGGCTCTTGGCGGACGGCGGGCGGGCGCGTGGTCGGCGTCACGACGCGCGCCCCGACGCTCGAACGCGCGCTGGCGCACTGCTACGAAGCCGCCGGTCACATCCACTGGGACGGCATGCAATATCGTCGCGACATCGGAAGATTCGGCAAGCAGTGAGTCGTGAGCGGCCAGCAGAAATATGCCACCGGGCCACTGCCCGTCCTCTCCACACTGCACATCGCCGACGACGCACAGCTCACTTTCTGCCCGCTCTGGTCGGCTAACCGCGACTCCTGTTATACTCGGCACAAGAAGGGCGTATCGCCGCCGAAAATGAACCGCGGGAGGCGCGCTTACGTACTATCTTGGACGCGCGTGAAATTCAGGCGCGGAAAATTTGGCAGCATCGCGACGGTCGAAGGCGATGCGCCGGATGGTTTGCCGGAGGAGCAGAAGAGATGTCATCGTGGAGCAGGTTCAAGCGTTCTTTGCGTGCGTTGTTTGGCGGTCTGATCGAGAAGACCGAAGACCCGGAGATGATCCTTAATCAGACCATCCGCGAGATGCGCGACCGCGTGCCCGAACTGAACAACTCCGTCGCGCAGGTGATGGCGACCGAACGTCTCCTCGCCAAGAGCAAAGAGCGGCTCGAAGGACAGGTCGTTGACCTCGACTCGAAGATCAAAGCGTCCATCAAACTGGGGCGCGACGACATCGCCACAGCCTACATCGGCCAACTCCAGCAAGCCCAACTCGACCTCAACAAGACAGGCCAGCAACTTCAGCACGCCGAGATGGCATCCAAGCAGGCGCTCAAGGCGCGCGACAACTACATGCTGCAAATGCAGCAACGCACGGCCGAGGCGATGCAGTTGATCAACCAGTCGAAGCAGGCGAAGTTGCAGGAGCAACTCGCGCAGACGATGGAGACCTTCCAACTCGGCGACGACGCTTCGACGTTCAGCGAGATGCGCGAGAAAATTGATCGCCGCTCGGCCACCGCCGAAGCCAAGATGCAACTCGGCGCGGCCTCGGTGGATTCGCAGATGCAGGACATCGAGCGCGAGGCGATGGACATGCAGTTGCAGGACAAGTTGCTCGCCTACAAGCAGGGCATGGGGCTGTTGCCGAGTTCGACGGGCAAACAGCAGGGCGCGCTTCCGGCGGCGGGCGAAGATCAGGGGCGGGCATCGTAAGGGGCGAACGTGTCGAATCATGTGTGCGGGCGAGTAAATCTTTCAGAGTCGCGTCGCCTGAGTCAGGTAGGCAGTCGGCGTTAAAATTCTACGGCAGTCATTTGTTATGGCGGACATTAAAAAGGTAGACCTCCAATACTTGAAAGAGGCGGTCAAAGAACCCGTCAATTTTTGGGGCATGGCGGGCTTCGCCGTGGCCGCGGCCTACACCGGCTCGATCATCCCGCTTGGCGCGGCGCTCGTCGCCGAAGGTCTGTACCTCGCGACCGTCCCGGCCAACGCACTCTATCGCCGCCTCGTCGACACGCGCACCAAAAAACAGCTCTTCGAGATGCGCCGCCGCCAGCGCGAGAAGTTGATCGAAACTTTCGACCCGCGCGAGCGCGAGGCCGTGCTCTATTTGAAGTGGTTGAAGAAGCAGATTTTCGACAACTACATGAAGTTCACCGGCGCGAAGGAAGTGCCGATGAACATCCGCAGCCTTGAACAACGCTGGGAAGATTTCGTCGACCTGCTGGACGTGTATCGCCGCCGCAAGAACCACCTGCGCTCGATCAACCGGCAAGCCGTGCAGAACCAACTGACACAGGCCGAACGCTCCGTCGAGGGTGCGCCCGATGAACGCGCCAAACGCATTCAACAGGCCAACGTCGAAATCCTGAAGCGTCGCCTCGCCGCCTTCGGCGATCTCGAACGTTCCGTGAAGTTGGTCGAAGGCCAGTTGCAGTCCATCGAAAACTTCTTCGGCCTCGTCAACGATCAAGTCGTGACGCTGCCGACGCCCGAACGCGTCTCCGCACTCGACTTCGAACAACTCAGCGACTCCATCGCCATGACCAAGCAGATGCTCGAAGAGACTTCCGACGTGCTCGGCACGCTCGACGACCACAACCGTCAGGCGGGGAACTACGACATGCTCGTCTCAAAACAGTGAGCGGTGAGCAGTCGTGAGAACAAGCGAAAGGCAGTCCGAGATAAATATCTCGGACTGCCTTTTCTGTTCACTGCTTACTGCTCACCGCTCATCGCTTACTTTTAACTACGCATTGCCAGAATACCTTCCAACGCGGCTTCGTCCAGCCGGTAAGTCTCGTTGCAGAAGTGGCAAGTCATCGCCGCGCCTTTGTCCTCGCGCAGGATCGTCTCCAATTCCGTGCGATCAATCGATGAGATTAAAGAGAGGGCGCGTTCGTGCGAACAGGTACAGGCGAAACTGACCGGCTTCTCCTCCAACACCTCGAAGGAGAGATCGCCGAGCGCGGCGCGCAGCATGTCCACGGGGCGCGCGCCTTCGCGGATCAATGTCGTGGTGTGGGGGCCGCGCCCGATGGCATCCTCGACGGCTTCGATGATCCTCTCGTCCGCCCCCGGCATCACCTGTATCATCAAGCCGCCCGCCGCCTCGACAAACATCTCACCCGTCGGCCGCGCACGCATGTAGACGCCGAGCGTCACCGCCGAAGGAATCTGTTCCGACTTGGCGAGGTAGTAAGCGAAGTCCTCGCCGATCTCGCCCGACACGATGGGGACGGAGCCGCGGTACGGGTCTGTGTATAAACCGATCTCGTAGCCCGACTCGTGGGTGACGTAAAACATGCCGTTGCCGACAACGGAACTCACATCGAACTTGCCGTTCCCGTTCAACTCGGAATTAGCCGCCGGGTTGCGCGCGTAACCGCGCACCTGCCCGCGCGCGTTCGCCTCCGCCGTGATGCCGCCGACCGGCCCGTCGCAAACGATCTGCACCGTCAGCCGATCCAATTCCTTGAGTCCCGCGCCGAGCAGCAGCGCGCCCGTCAGAGTGCGACCGAGCGCGGCGGCCACGGTCGGCGAAGTCTGGTGACGTGAAACCGCTTCGGCCACAAGCATCGTCGTCACCGCCGCCATGCAGCGCACGCCGCCGTCTGCGGCCGTCGCGCGCACGAGCGAATCAAAATTCGTGTTCTGTTCTCCGGTCAATTTTCTTCCCCTTGTCGTGTATTTCTACGCGCCGCCGGCAGCCCAAACGACGGCCGTCTATTATCTTGTGCCCGGTAAAATTTCTCGCCGGTCGGAAAAAGTTTTTAACCGCCCCCGAAACTTTTAAGTCACCCGCTGAAACGGGGCGAAAGGAGCTGTTTTGATGCTTTAAAACCGTCTCAAGTTGGGTTAAAGTAAACTCTTAGATTCCCCACGATATTCCGCTGAAAAGAAAACTTGATACAATATGTTGGGGCTGGGTATTGACAGCCCCCGTCGCCGTATGTATACTCCGCTCCGCTTGAAGACGAGACCGTCGAAGGCCGATACGCCGCGACTCCCGAAGCGCGTTCGGCACGGAAATTTATCGCCTAAGGTTCAAGCCAACCGCAGTTTCCGATAACACATTTTACCCACGGCGCGCGTGCTGCCCGCGCCGGATTGAAAAGCATAGATCGAGGACTCGCGCGCCCAAAAATGCCGCGCGGGAAAGGCGAATTTGAAGATGAGTACAGTAATCGAGCCGAACGCCCCGCAAGGCAATCCGATTCCGGCGACCGCCCGCCGCGCGTCGAAGCAGAGTCAGGAACTCGGCCTCAACGCCCGCAAGGTGATCAGCAAACGCTATTCACTGAAGGACGCGAAAGGGAATCCGATTGAAGAGTGGCCGGACGTGGTGCGCCGCGTCGTCGGCCACGTCAGCCTTGCGGAGACCGACTCGGAGAAGCGCGATGAATTCTACAGCCGCATGTCCGAGATCATGCTGCGGCGTGAATTCGTCCCGAACACGCCCTGTCTCGTCAACGCCGGGAAGCCCAACGGTCAACTCGCCGCCTGCTTCGTCCTCGACGTGCCCGACTCCATCGCCGGGATCATGAAGACGGCCACCGACGCCGCCATCATTCACCAGACGGGCGGCGGCACGGGTTTCACGTTCGAGAAACTGCGCCCGGTCGGCGCGATGGTGCGCTCGACTCACGGCGTCGCTTCGGGGCCGGTTTCGTTCATGAACATCTTCAACACGACGACCGACACGGTGAAACAAGGCGGCGTGCGCCGCGGCGCGAACATGGGCATCATGCGCGTCGATCACCCAGACCTCCTGCGCTTCATCCACGCGAAGAACGACCAGACCAGCCTGACCAACTTCAACATCTCCGTCACCGTCACGGACAAGTTCTTCGACGCGGTGGAGCGGAAGGAATGGTATCAACTCAGCTTCGACGGCGAGCCGTGGACTGAGCCGGTTCACGACCCTTTGGCGAACGGCGACTACGCCGTCTACCGTCGCCCGGACGGTTCGACCATCACCTTCCGCGACAAGGCCGCGTTCGCGGCGGCCGATCTGTCCGAGGCGACGCGCGAAGCACCGCCGCGCCCCGGCATGGTCTACGCGCCGGACATCTGGAATCGCATCGTCGCCTCCGCGCACCGCTACGCCGAGCCGGGCGTCATCTTCATCGACGAAGTGAATCGCCACAACCACATGATCAAAAGCATGGGGCCGATCTACGCCACGAACCCGTGCGCGGAGCAAGCCCTGCACTTCAACAACTCGTGCAACCTCGGCTCGGTTGACGTGGCGAAGTTCTACGACCCCGTGGAGCGCGTCGACTGGGAAACTCTCGGCGAGACGATTCGCTGGAGCACGCGCTTCCTCGACAACGTGATCGACGTGTGCGCGTGGCCGCTGCCGGAGATCGACGATGTGGTGAAACGCACGCGCCCCGTGGGCCTCGGCGTGATGGGCTTCGCAGACCTCTGCCTCCAACTCGAAATCCCTTACGGCTCGTCGGACTCAATCGACTTCATGGACGAGTTGATGAGCTTCGTGCGTCGAGAGGCGTGGCTCGAATCGTGCCGTCTCGGCGCGGAACGCGGCGTGTTCCCTGAGTATCAACCGAACAAAGAAGCCTACGACAAATTCCTGCGCGAGCGTATCGGCATCCCCGCCGACATGCTCACGCCGCGCAACTACGAGACGACGACCATCGCGCCGACCGGCACGATCTCGCTCGTCGCCGAAACCTCTTCCGGCATCGAGCCGAACTTCTCCTGGGCCTACGTCCGGCAGGACACGCTCGGCAAGCGCACCTACGTCCACACGCACGCCGCGCGCGCCCTCGGCATTGACGTTGACCAGACCGATCAGGCTTCGATTGATAACGCCTCCGAATACGTCGTCGCGCACGAGCGAGAACTGCCCGACTATTTCATCTCGGCGATGTCCATCAGCGCGGAACAGCACATCCACGTGCTCGCCGCCGCGCAGCGTCACGTTGATAACGGCGTTTCGAAGACTTGCAACGGCGCGGCCGACGACACCCTCGAATCGGTTGACCGCCTCTACCGTCTGGGGCGTGAACTCGGTTGCAAGGCCGTTAGTTATTACCGCGACGGCTCGCGCGATTCGCAGGTGCTTTCCAGCATGAAGGGCGCGGAGCCGAAGGGCGAGATCGCTTGCGACCCGGCCATCGTCACCGAAGTCGCCGTGGCCGAACCGCTCTCCGACAAAACGACGACGGGCGAGACCATCGCCGCCGTCGCGGAGAAGCCGCGCGCTTCGGCTCCCGCGAGCGCCGTCGCCACGGCGCAGCCGATCCAGATCGAACGCCCGCGCGAGTTGCAAGGGGCGACGTGGCGCATCCCGTTCGACGGGCAGAACCTGTACGTCACCGTCAATCACGACGGGCGCATGATCCTCGAAGTCTTCGCCACCGGCCCGATTTCCGGCGGCGTCGGTCTGCTCGCCTCGAAGATGCTGCGCGGCGGATTCGACGACCGCGAAGTCGCGCGCAGCCTCAACAAAGTCATCGGCACGCACTCCGTCTGGTTCAACGAGCGTCTCCTGACCAGCCCCGAACAGGCCGTCGCCGAGTGCCTGCTCCTGACGAGCCGTCGCCTGCAAAATCAACCCGATTCGGCGCGCGCGCTCGCCTACGCGCAGACGGCCGCCGTCAGCACGCCGCCCCCGGCCGCACAGGCAAAGCCCGCAAATAACAACTACTCTTTGATCAGCGAATGCCCCGAATGTCGCGGCCAACTAGAACACGCCTCCGGCTGCGACTTCTGCCGCGACTGCGGCTACTCGAAGTGCAAGTAGTCGGGTGAAGCGTCGGAGTTAAAATCGATAGGGCGGCCAGCGTGCGGTTGGCCGCCCTTCTTCTTTGGGCGGTCGCGCGCTGCTGGTTATACTGTCGGACAAATTTTATGACGGGCGAGTGGAGACCGGAGGAGACGGGGACGCATCAGGATCACGTCATCGCGCACGTGATCGGCGCGACCGTGCTCGGCTATTTCGAGGCCGACGACGCGCTGCACCTGTTGCTCGACATCGGGTTTATCTGGACGATCTACCCCGACGCCGAGATGGGACTCGTGCCGCAGTCGCTCGCTTTGAAGGAGTTGAACACGGGCGACGAAGAACGCGCACGCCTCGGTGGCGACTTGCGGCGTTTGCACGACGGGGAGGCGGACGCCGAAACTTTTGCGCTCATCACGCCGGCCCCGGCGGGCTGCCTCGTCGAGGAAGTGCGCTTGCTGGCGAAGGATGAAATGCGCAGGCTTGAGATTCATGGCGAGACGGCCGCGCTCGTCGTCGAGACTTCGACGCTGACGGGCGAGATGAGCGTCGGGCAATGGCAAGTATGAGGGTGAAGCGGAAGCAGGGAGGATCGATAAATGGTTTCTACGCAAACGGGCGACGGCGGAGGTGAGAAGCAACGATTGAATTTTGACGCGGCGGAAGAGAGCCCGGAGACGGTGGGCGACGGCGACGCCTCGCTCGAAGAGACGGCCGAGCGCGAACGTGAATACTTACGCGGACGCCTCCGCGACGAGTTGGGGCGCGAGCCGACCGAAGAAGAACTCAACGAGTGGTTGCGCGAGCACACGGAAGGGTACTGAAAAGAAACGATGAACGATGAACGCGGAACGATGAACTGAAAGACAAGTTGCTTTCAGTTCATCGTTCCGCGTTCATCGTTCATCGTTTTATTCTACGGTGTGCCTTCGACCATCAGTTTGTTGTCGATGTCGCGGACGCCGCGGACGGCGTTGGCGAGGCGTTCGGCGCGAGTCTTGAGCGCTTGAGATTTGACCGAGCCGATGAGCGTCGCCTTGCCGCCGATGACCGAGACGACGATGCCTGCGAGTTCGGGGTCTTCAGAATAGCTCTTGTTAATGCGTGATTCGAGCGTGGCGTCGTCCGCGCCGGTGTTGGCCGGGGGCGCGGTGGCCGGGGCGGAGGTGGCGGGCGCGGGCTGCTCGATGATGACCGGCGCGGGCTGCGTCTGCGCGGGTTGTTGCACGATGATGGGCGGCGGCTGCATGGGCTGCTGTTGCGGCATCATGATCGGCGTCGGCGCGGTCGGCAGCGGCGTCGGCGGCGCGGTGGCGATGTTGACGTTGGTGTTCGTCGCGTCCGTCCCGCTGTTCATCCAGAAGAACAGGATGAGCGCGGTGGCCGCGATGGCGACGAGCGCGACGATGGCGACGGTGGCCGTAGAGAACCCGCCGCGGTCATGATCGGGTGTGCGCGTGGTGCGCGTGTAAACTTCCTCGCGCCGCGCGGTCGGCGTCTCAACCACTACTCGGCTGCGCCGTTGCTGCTCTTCGTCGTGTGACATAAAAGTTCGTCTCCTGATAGATGGTTTGGTCGAAATGTATGCGCGAGGTTGGAATCAAGTTGCCGACGTTCGTGCGAGGTCAATCTCATCGGGACGCGCAAAAGAGAGTGGCCGAATCAATTTCCGGCCACTCTCTCGCGTGTGAATCTGTTTAGTAACGACGACGACGTTGGCTGCGCCGGTAGAGCGCGCTGCCCGCCGCGCCCGCGACCGCGCCGCCGATGGCGGCACGCTTGCCGCCGACCGCGCCGCCGACGCCCGCGCCGAGAGCCGTGCCGCTGGCGACCGTGCCGATGGTGCGCGTGCGACCTTTGAAGCGACGCCGCGCGGCCTTGCGATTGAAGGCGTAAAGTCCCGCGCCGCCGCCGCCGATGGCCGCGCCCTTCTTGCCGCCGATGAGTCCGCCGGCGAGCGCGCCGCCGCCGATGATGGCCGCCGTGCGCGCCTTACGGCCGAAGCGAGAACGCCGCCTGCGTTCCTGCGCCGAGGCGTCGGGCACGATGATCATCGTCGCTAAAAGGACGAGGCATGCCAGCGTTGCTAGTAGTCTTTTCATGTCGAATGTCTCCTAAATAAATAATTCTGCCGGAAATTTGTTGACGGGAAGAGACGCATTACAGCCTTTACCGGTGCAAATCTTATTCCGCGAGGCGACGGGCGGCAAGAGTTGGGAAAAGGTAACTTTTCCCGCGCTTTTAACGCACGCGCGACCCCGCGCCGGGAGAGTTTTACTACAGCCGCGCATGGTAGCCGTACAGTTGGAGAAACGATGAAGTAGGAACGATGAACGATGAAGTGAAGACAGCTTGCATTCAGTTCATCGTTCATCGTTCCTACTTCATCGTTTCTTCGCTCAGTTTGACCTCGCCCGTGCGCTCTCGCATAATCCGCGTCTATGAAGACGGCCATCATTCATCATCCCGTTTACGAACTGCACGACACGGGCGACAACCATCCCGAAAGCCCCGCGCGCTACGTCGCCGTGTTGGAGGCTTTGCGCGGTGATGCGGAGTTGTGGGCTGAATTGTTGGAACTCGAAGCCCCACTCGCGCCGCGCGGCGACGTGCAGGCCGCGCACACGCCGCAGCACTTCAAACGCGTCGAACGCGCCGTCAGCGAAGGGCGCGGCTACCTCGACGCGGACACCATCGTCTCGATGCGTTCGCTCGACGCGGCCTTGCGCGCGGCGGGAGGGGCGTGCCGCGCCGTGGATGCGATCATGGCGGGCGAGGCGCGAAACGCTTTCCTCCCGTCGCGCCCGCCCGGCCACCACGCGACGAATGAGAACGCGATGGGCTTCTGCCTCTTCAACACGGTGGCGGTCGCCGCGCGTTACGCGCAGTCGCGCTATCAGGAGATCGAGCGCGTCGCCATCATCGATTGGGACGTGCATCACGGCAACGGCACACAGGGGATTTTTTACGACGACCCGAAAGTCTTCTTCTTCTCCGCGCACCAGTACCCGTGGTATCCGGGCACGGGCACGCGTGGCGAGACGGGGCAGGGACGCGGGCGCGGCTACACCTTGAACGTCCCGCTCAAGGCCGGAACATCGGCGCGCGTTCACCGCAGCACGTTTGACGCCGCGCTCGAAGAGATCGCGGATAAATTTACTCCCGACCTCATCATGATCTCGGCGGGCTTCGACGCGCACGCGGGCGACCCGCTCGGCCAGTTGTTGTTGGAAGACGAAGACTTCGCCGGGATGACGCGCACGGTGAAAGAATGGGCCGAGAGCGCGTGCGCGGGGCGCGTCATCTCCTGCCTCGAAGGCGGTTACAATCTGGCGACGCTCGGCGCGACGGCGCGCGCGCACGTCCGCGCGCTCAGCGAGCCGTCAGGTTAAAATTTGAACGGAGTCGGAATCTACCGGGCGGGGCACCCGCGCGCGTGTCCCGCCCGGCTGAAACACCTCCGACTTTGCGGACGTACATGTTGAGCACTTCGCGACGGCGCGGGTCGAAGCCTTGATGGGAAGCCTGAAACAAACAAGCGAGCGGGCGCGCGCGTGGCTGCGGCGCGTGATGCCGCGCGCGGGTGTTCTGTCGGCGGCGTTGCTGGTCGTGTGGCTGCTCGTCCACAACAGTCGCTTCTACCGCGAGGGCTTCGCCGGGCGGTTGTTCACGGTCGCGTTGCTGCTCATCTATTTCACGGCGGCGTATTACGGCTTCATCGGACTGCGCTGGTTGAAGCGGCGCGTGATGTGGCGCGTCCGCAGGCGTCTGGTCATCACCTATTTGTTCGTCGGGCTGACGCCCATCGTGCTGCTCATCACGCTGGCCGCGATGGTCGGCTTCGTGGGCTTGAGTCAGGTGATGACGCGGATCGTCCGCGTGCAACTCGTCGACAAGGAGACGCAGGCGCACGCCAACGCGCGCACGCTCGCGGAGGCTTTCCTCCAACGCCTGCCGCCGAGCGGCGACGGCGGCGCGACAGCGCAACAGGCGTGGCTCGACGAGCGCGTCGCGCTGCTTCAGCCGTCGCTGCCGGGGGCGCGCGTCGCCGTGTGGAGCGCGGCGGGCGCGGGCAGGCCGGACGAAAGCAAGCCCGCGCAGTTCGCGAGCGAGCCGCACGACGAGCGCGTGCGCGGCGTGGGCGGCGACCGGACGCCCATCGGCGCGCCGCTGCCCGCGTGGCTGCGTGCGCTCGACGAATGGCGCGGCTTCGCCTATCTGCCGCCGCCCGCTTCGTCCACGGAAGCCTTCGGCACGCCTTCGATGCGCGCGTTCGTGCGCGCCCGCGCGGGCGACCGGGAGGTGTCGCTGTTGTTCGTCGTGCCCGTGAGCCGCGTGCTCGTCGAGCAACTGCGCCTGAACACAGACCTGCAAGTCCACCCGTTCTTTCTCGGCGCGGACATCGCCGCCGTCAGGTTCAACCGAGACTGGTGGGGCAGTTCCATCTCCATCGGGCCGCCGGGGGTGAGACAGATCAACCGCGAGGAGGAGCGGCAGATAGAGATCGCCGCGGGCGCGCGCCGGGTCGTCATCGACTTCCGCCGGGATCAGTTGGGCGACGAGGTCAACACGAGTTCGATGATCGTGCTCCCGGCGACGAGTTGGACGGACGGCGCGGTGTCGCAGCGGGGCGCGTTCCTCTGTAAATTTTCCGCGCTCGCGATGGCTAATCAACTCTTCGGGGAGAACGATCTCGGAAAGTTCTTTCAGGGCACCATCGTGCTCGTCGCGGTGGTCTTCCTCATCCTCGAACTGCTCGCGCTCCTGTCGGCCGCGTGGCTGACGCGCGCCGTCACGGGCACTGTCCATAAACTCCACCGCGCGACCGGATTCATCAAGCGCGGCGACTTCTCGCACCGCGTCCGCGTCCGCTCGCGCGACCAACTCGGCGAACTCGCCGGAGCCTTCAACGACATGTCGGCCAACATCGAGTCGCTGTTGCAGGAGCGCGTCAAGCACGAGCGGCTGGAACGCGAGGTCGAGATCGCGGCCGACGTGCAGGCGCAACTCTTCCCGCGCAAAGTGCCGTGGCTGCGCGCGGCGGAGATCGTCGGCGAGTGCCGCGCGGCGCGCGGCGTGGCGGGCGACTATTACGACTACGTCGAGATCGCGCCCGGCCTCGTCGCCTTCGCGCTCGGCGACGTGGCGGGCAAAGGCATCTCGGCCGCGCTCGTCATGTCAAACCTGCAAGCCTCCCTGCGCGCGCAGGCGACGATTCTCTCCGAACGCATGCGCGCGGCCTCGCGCGCCGCCGCCGCCGCGACACTGGGCGGCGCGAGCGGGCAGGGCAGCAGCAGCGGCAGCAGCGGCAGCGGCGGCGGCGTCGAGATGCCCTGCGGCGTGACGGGCTTGGACATCTCATGCGCCGTCGAGCAGATGGCCGCGAGCATCAACGAGCAACTCTGCCACAGCACCGACTCGAACCGCTTCGCCACACTCTTCATCGCGCTCTACGACGACGACTCGCGCCTGCTGCGCTACACCAACGCGGGGCACAACTCCGCCCTGCTCATCCGAGCGGGGGGCGCAATCGAACACCTCACCGAAGGCGGGACGGTGGTCGGCGCATTCGAGTGGGCGCGCTACGCCGAAGCCAGCACGACGCTCGAACGCGACGACGTGCTCGTCGTCTATTCCGACGGCATCAGCGAAGCCGACAACCCGCGCGGCGCGGAGTACACGGAACACCGCCTCGCGCACCTCGTCCGCAAAAACCGCGACAAGACGGCCGACGAAATACGCCGACTGATCTTTACGGAAGTTGATAACTGGACGGGCGGGCAGGAGCGCGACGACGATCAAACGGTCGTCATTCTCAAGAGCTATTGAAAGCCGTGAATCGTGAATCGTAAATCGTGAATAGAAAGAACCAGACTTTCTTCTATTCACGATTTACGATTCACGATTCACGGCTTTACGTCGTGATGATGGTGGCGCGCGTGCCGAGGAGTTCGGAGAAGTCTTTGGTGTAGATGGTTTCGACCTTGCGGACGCGGCGAATGGTTTCGACGAGTTCTTCGGTCGTCGTGTAGCCGCCTTCCGTGTGCGCGATAGCCCACGACTTGAGGTGCGCGGCGGCTTCGAGCAGTTCTTCGACGAGGCGCAGGTATTGCTGCTTGGTCTCGACGCGGCCGCCGAGTCGCCCCGCGCGCGACGCCTCAAACTCATCCCAAAATTCCGCGCCGCCGCGCACCCATTCCTCGCGCCACGCGGGGAGGGCATTGCGGACGCCCGCGTTGCCGTTCCGCGCGGGCGCGGGCAGGCGCAGGAAGAGAAGGTCGGCGCGCTGCTCGGCGATGAACCGGCGCGCGTCCTTGTTCGCGCTCGTGTTGGGCTGGCCGTTGTCGAAGGGCGGGGCTTGGCTCTCGTGCAGGCGGCGCAGCACGCGCGAGAGCGGCTGGCGCAGTTCGCTCGTACCTTCGTCGAAAGAGAGCGCGTAGTCGCCGGTCAACATGCCGAGGTTGAGCGCGAGCGATTGTTTGATCTCGCCGTCGAGTTTCTCCGCCTGCTGGCGCAGGTTGTCGAACCACCACGCGTCGGTCTCGCCGAACCAGCGGCGGAGCGCGGGGTTGCGCAACTTGTGGCGCGGCACGTAAACGTCTTCGAGCAGGAGGTCGAGATCGTCCGCGCTTAGTCGCTCGCCGTTATTTTCGACGCGGGCGATTGACTTGATCCAACTCCAGCGAGCCGTGTCGTTGGCGGCGACGCGCACGCCCCAACGCTTGACGTGCGTTTCCAGATCAGGCTCGCCCGCGAAAGGGTTGACGAGCGAGCGAAAGCGGAGGCGGCGCAAAATGCTCAACTCGAAAGCGAGCCAGCCGCGCGGCGTTGGATCGGAATAATCAGGCATGTCGGTCGGTGTCGGCTTTCGTGAAACTGTCTGAGTTTCGGTTGTTGTCGAAACCCTGATCGCGGTCGGAACTTTGAACGCTATCAAGGGTCGCGCCCGGCGCGCTCTCCCCGGCGCGCGAAACGTAAGGGTTCGCGCCCCTCTCGGGGACGCGGCCGCCGACGTTCCATTCGTCAACGTCGCCGCTTGAAGCGTCGCCCGGCGGTTCGGCTTGCGTCGCCGCGCCTGTCGTCGTCGCCGCGTCTTCGTCGCGGCGCGCGTAGGAACTGAGCGCAGGGAGATTATTCAGGGTGAGAAAGGCGCGGACGACTTGCGGGTCGAACTCAAGGCCGGCCCATTCCGTGAGATGCCTGCGCGCGTCGGCTTCCGTGAGAGCGGGACGGTAGGGGCGCGCGTCTGTGAGCGCGGCGTAGGCGTCCGCGACGCGGAGGATACGCGCGGCGAGCGGGATGTTTTCGCGCGCGAGCGCGTCGGGGTAGCCCGCGCCGTTCCACCATTCCTGATGCCAGCGCACGAGCAGTTGAGCGCCGCGATCCGCGCCGGCGCGCGCCGCCTCCTGTTCGCCGATGACCGGGTGACGCGCCAGATCGAGCCGTTCCTCAAAGGTGAGCGGCGCGGCGCGTCGGATGTAATCGCGCTTCATCGCCATCTCGCCGAGATCGTGTGCGAGCGCGGCCAGCCGCAGAGACGCGCGATCCGCACGACCCAGCCCGAACAGTTTCGCCAATTCGCTACTCAAGGCGGCGATTCGTTCCGCGTGCGGGTGGGCGTAACCTTCAAACTCGTCCGCCTCCTCCGCCAGACGCGTGAACGCATCGCGCGCGATTTTCTCTTCGTCCGAGACCTTCGTTTGCATGGAAGCCATAGGAGGTGAATGGTAAATGGTAAATGGTGAATAGTAAAAGCCGGGAGGCGGGTTAACCACTCAACCTGCGCCAACCACCGTTCACTATCCTCCATTCACTATTTACCGTTCACCATTCACCGTTCACCGTTTACCGCTCACTATCACTTCTTCGTTTTTCTGAGTTGGTTGAGTTGGCGGCGCGCGGCGTCGTGGTTGGGGTCGAGGGCGAGCGCGCGTTCCAGTTCGCGTTCGGCGCGCAGCATCTGGCCGAGCGCGCGTAGAAGTTCGGCGAGCATGACGTGATAGGCGGGGTCGTTGCCGTCGAGTTTGATCGCGGTCTGCAAGGCGGCCTCGGCCTGATGTCGGGTGCGCACGTCGCGCGCCAGCGCGCTGCCATAGAAGGCGTGATAACGCGGCTGCTGCGGGGCGAGCCGCGCGGCCTCGCCGAGCAGCGTGACGGCGGCCGACAGGTTGCCCTGCTTGAGCGCGGCGAATCCTTGCGTGAAACTCTCTGCGGCGCGTTGCTCGCGCGAGAGGTTGGGATTCGCGGACGCGCCAGCCGGGGGGGTTGCGCGGCCGGAAGACTCGGACGAGCCGATTTGCGTGCCGAGTTTGAGATCGTAAGCGGAGCGGGAGCGCGCGTCGGAGAGCGTTTCGTAGGCCTGCGTGATCTTTACGAAGGCGGCCTCGATCCGCGAACGGAGGGCGGCGTCGGCGTCGCGCTGGAAACGATCCGGGTGAAAGCGTTTGGCGAGCGCGTAATAGGCGCGTTTGATCTGCGAACTTTCGGCGGCGCGTTCGACGCCGAGAACGCTGTAGTGGTCTGCGTCGTGGACGAGCGCAAACAGCACGTCAACTTCGGCGCGCGGGTCGGGCGGCGCGTCGGCCTTCGCCGTCTCCGTCTCATCCTTCTCCGCGACAACCGCGCGCGGGTCGCCCGTGGTGGTCGTCGCCGCCGCCGCCGTAGCCTCCGCCGCCCTGCTTGGCGAGGGGGGAACCGCGGAGAACGCGACCGGCCAAGCGGCGCGGGCGAGCAAGCCGCCGAGCGCGAGCGCGTAGATCGACTGGCGCGCCTGCGTTTCGGGCAGGCCGCTGATGGCGAGCAGTTCGCCGAGCGCGAGCGGCGATTCGACGCGCGACAGGACGAAGCCTTCGAGCGGTTGCAGTTGAATCTGCGCGGGGTGCTCCGCGACGGGCGAGATGATCTCCGTGTCGGCGTCGAGCCGCGCGGCCACGTATTCGGCGGGAAGCCCGCGCGCGGCTTCGAGGAGCAGTTGCCGCACTTCGAGTTTGCAGCGCATGTCTTCGACGAGGCGGGCGCGCGGGTCGAAACTCCATTCGCCTTCCGTCCACAACAGGAACGGCCGCAGCACGTCGGCCGTCTGCCGCGCGTGAAGTTTGGAGAGCGCGTCTTTGGTGAGTGCGCCCGCCGCGACGAGCGATGCGCTGGCCTCCGCGTCCGACATATATTCCGTCACATGTGCGGACAGTTTATCTTCCGCCAGCACGCCCCACCTGTGCAGGCAGACCGCGAGGCGATGCACGCGCAAATTGGAGCGCGCGAAGACGATCTCGCCCGCCTCGGCGTAGACGACGGCCTGCACGCGTTCGCGCGCGAGTCGTAGCGCACCCGACAGTTTGGCGGCGTTGATTTCCCTGATGAGTTCGGCGAGTGGGCGCTCGCGCAAATGACCGTTCATCGAGCAGGTAAGAGCGGGTCTTCCTCCACGGGCATCATATCATAGCGAAGGGATGAGGGATGAGGGATGAGGGATGAAGAGAAAAATCAACTTCCGCGCAGACTTTTCTTCTACGCCATTCTTATTCAACATAGAGTCTTTTCTTATTCATCCCTCATCCCTCATCCCTCGCTTTGTTGACACTCATGCGAGCGACGCACTATAGTTCGGACAACTGTTGCTCCCGATAATTTAAGTAAATTCGGTTGTCCCTCGAAGGGACGCTTTGTTTGAGCTGCATGAACGCACGGGCTGAGAAGAGTTTGGACAAGTCCCCCGTCGAGGGGGAAGGCGCGGCGGTGTCGGACGAGTTGACCGCGCTCGGCGCGGAGGTCGTGGACATCTTCTACACGCAGGTCTTCGCGCCGGGCGAGTACGAGACCGAGGCGACGGTCTGCGCGGCCTTCTCGGAAATCCTGCTGCGCCACTGGAATCTCTGCTGCCTCATCACGTACCTGCGCGGCGAAGACGGGCGGCTGCGCGAGAGCGCGATACACACCCACCCGCACATGGACGAGACGGACGGGCGGCGCGTCGGCCAGTGGCTCGCGAACGTAGTGGAAGCGAGCGGGCGCGAGTATCGCGTGGGGCTCGACGAAGAGGCGGTGGCTGAGGAAGTCCGCGCGCTCTTCGCGCAGACGGACATCAGGGCGGGCATCGCTTTGCCGATCACGGCGCGCGGTTCGGTCATCGGCGCAATCGTCGCCATCTCGTCGCACCCCGAACGCCTGCGCGCCGCCGACCGGGGCTTGCGCTTCATCGCCGCGCCCATCGTCATCGCGCTCGGCAACGCGCGCCGCGCCGCCGCGATGAAGGAGCAGCGCGAGCAGATCGAACAACTCGTCGCAGAATTGCGCGCGCGCAGCAGCGCGCTCGAAGAGGCCAACTGCGAGTTGCAGCGCGTGGCGCGTTACCGCTCGCTCTTTCTCGCGCGCATGTCGCACGAACTGCGCACGCCGCTGACGGCCATCCTCGGCTTCTCGGAAATCCTTCTCGAACACGAAAATTTGACGGGACCGCAACAACGCTACTGCGAAAAAATTCAGACCTCCGGCTTGAAACTCCAGTCGAGCTTGAAGCAACTCGTCGATCTCTCGCGCCTCGAAGCCGGGCAGACCGAACTGTTCCTCCACGAATTTTCCGTGCGCGAGATGCTGCGCGAGACGTGCGGCGCGGTCGGCCGGCTCGCGCAAAAGAAGGACGTGAAACTCGACTGCACGACCGCCCCCGAGTGCGGCACGATTGTCTCCGACGAGGGCAAGCTCCGGCAGGTGCTCTACAACTTCTTCGCCCACGCCATCGGGCGCAGCCCGGAAGGCGCGACCGTCACGATCAACGCGTTCAAGCGCACGTCGGCCGAACTGTGCATCGAGATACACGACGAGGGCGAGCCGCTTCAGGACGCCGCGCACGTCTTCGACGACAGCGAAATGGACGCCCCCAACGAGAGCGGCACGAACCTGAACGAACTCGGCCTCGACATCGCGCAACGCATCGTCGCCATGCTCGACGGCCGCATTGTGCTCGACGACGCCGCCGCGCCGCACGGTCTCACCGTCCGCCTCGAACTTCCGGCCTATCCGACGAAGGAATAGAAGGTTTCAAGTTTCAGGTTTCAAGTTTCAGGTTTCAAGTTTCAAGTTTCAAGTTAAAGACGGACGAACATTCAGACTTGAAACTTGAAACCTGCAACCCGAAACTCATTCTATGCTTTACGACTTCGAGTTGGCGGGGCGGCGCGTGCGTTTGTGGCAGCGGACGGGGGAGAGTTACGAGCACGTGTTGATGAAGGCGCTCGGTTACGCGATGTTCGTCGGGGAATTTCCCGCAATGGAGATCGAGCAGCGCGTCGGCCTGCGTTACAAGCCCGATCTGGTGGCGCGCGGCGGCGCGGAGTTCGCGCTCCCGTTCGCCTTCTGGGGCGAGTGCGGGCAGACGGCCGTGCGTAAGACGGCGTGGCTCTTGAAACATGCGGGCGTGGCGCGTCTCGTCCTCTTCAAAATCGGTTCATCTTCCGCGCTCGTGAAAGAACTGCGCGCCGTCGTCGACGAACGCTATCGCGCGCCCGAACGCCTCGTCATCGTCAACTTCGTCTCCGACATCGTGGAGCGCACACTTGAGCGGCGCATCGCGCGCGTGGCCGAAGGTTGGTACACGAGAACAATCGTTTGAATTATTATCAACCGGGTTTCACCCGGCACACGCTACGGAAAGGTTTGAGGTTCGATGTCACGGCAGACGGAAACAGTTGAGCGCGCGGGCGGCGGCGGCGGCGAAGTGTCGATCCGCGAATGCACGACGATTGAGGAGTTTGATACGTGCGTGCGCTTGCAGCGCGAGGTGTTCCACATGCCCGATCTGGAACTCTCGCCGCGCCGCCACCTGATCGTCTCGCGGCTGACCGGCGGCTGGATACTCGGCGCCTACCGTGCGGGCGGCGAACTCGTCGGCTTCGTGCATCACCTCGTCGCCGTGCGCGACGCGGAGATCGTCGGCTACTCGCACATGATGGCCGTCTCGGCCACCTACCAGAACCGTGGTTTGGGCGCGCGGCTCAAGTGGGCGCAGCGCGAACGCGCGCTCGCGGAGGGGCGCAACTTCATCCGTTGGACTTTCGAGCCGATGCAGGCGCGCAACGCACACTTCAACATCAACCGGCTCGGCGTGGTGATACGCTCCTACTGCGTCAACTTCTACGGCTGGGATGCCGGAACAGAAGCCACGGCCGGCGGGCAACTATTCAACCTCGACAGCGACCGGCTGCTCGTCGAGTGGGAACTTCGCACGCCGCGCGTCGAAGCCCGCGCGCGGGGCGAGAGTGCGTCGCACGGCTCCGCGCCCGTCGCCGCCGTCGTGGAGATACCGCCCGACTGGAACACGCTCCGGCGCGAGGACGGACGCGCGGCCGAGGGTGAACTCCTGCGCGTGCGTTCCGAGTTTCAAAAACACTTTGCCGCCGGACTCGTCTGCGCCGGTTTCGAGCGCGACGGGACGCGCCCGCGTTACCTGTTTTATCGCGACGAGTGATGGAGTTGGTCATGAGGTGAAAGAGTGTGTTATGACTTCAGCGGAAGTAAGACTGAGCGGTGTGTATGAACGTCGAGAGTCGATTCGCACCATCTTCCCCAATGCCGTCGTCGAGCATGGCGACCTCGTAATTTACTCGGCGTTGGAGCCGTCGGAGCCATTGAATGCGCATCTGGTCTGGCTCTGGGGGAATCTCAAACTTGAACGCAGGTTTCTGAAGAACATTCAACAGTGCGGCGGCAAACTCGTCTGTCGCTGCAAAGTTTCCAAGGGCGGCGTTCGTCTGCTGCCGAATGCCGCCGAGATGCTCCACTTGCTTGAGATGGAACTCGTGCTCGAAGTCAAATGAAGCTCTTTTGTTTTAAGTCGTCACTTTTACGCGATGCCTTTCACACGCTTCGACCGTTACGTTGAACGCCACACGACTGCTTATATCGAGCGGTTGCAGGCGTTGTGCCGCATGCCTTCGGTGGCGGCGCGCGGCACGGGCATGCGCGCGATGGCCGAGACGGTCGAACAGTCCATGCAGCGCATCGGCGGGGGCACGCGCTCGTTCAAGGTCGGGAGCGGCTACCCGATCATCTACGGCGAGTTCGGCGCGGGTTCGCATTGCTATATCGTCTACAGCCATTACGACGTGCAGCCCGTGGGGCAGTTGACAGCGTGGTCTTCGGGGCCGTTCGCGGCGGCCGTGCGCGACGGGAGGTTGTACGCGCGCGGCGCGGCCAACAGCAAGGGCGACCTCGTCGCGCGCCTCTCGGCGATCGAGGCTTATCAGAAGACTTTCGGGAAGCTGCCTTTGTGTTTGCGCTTCATCGTGGAAGGCGAAGACGGGCTGGGCAGCCCGAGCCTCTACCGCTTCACCGCGGAGAACCCGGAGATGCTGCGCGCCGACGGCTGCATCTGGGACGACGGCTACAAGGACACGAAAGAACGCCTCCTCCTCAGCCTCGGCTTCAAAGGCATCACGTTTCTCGAACTGCGCGCTTACGGCGCGCGCACGGATTTACATTCGAAGTGGGGCGGCGTCGTGCCGAACCCGGCGTGGAATCTCGTGCAGGCTCTCTCGACCATCGTCTCGCCGAAAGGCGTCATCACGATTGACGGCTTCTCGTCTTACGTCGCGCCCTTCGCCGAGGAGGACGCCAAATCTCTCAAGCAACTCGAAATCGACGAGGCCGGGCTCAAGCGCGAATTCAAGATCAACCACTGGGTGCGCGGCCTGACCGGACGCGCGCTCACCAAAGAATTGATCTTCGGGCCGACCTGCACGATCTGCGGCATCCAGACCGGCCACACCGAGGCGGGCGCGAAGACCGTGCTGCCCGGCATGGCCGTGGCGCGTCTGGACTTCCGGCTCGTGCCCGACCTCTCGCCCGCGCTCGTCATCTCGCTCTTGCGCGCGCACCTCGACGTGCGCGGCTTTCAGGACATCGAGGTGAACGAGATCGCGAGCGCGCCTTTCGTCAAATCTTCGATCCAATCGACGGTCGCGCGCGCGGCAATCGACAGCGCGACGGAAGTTTACGGCGCGCGTCCCATCGTCTACCCGCTCGATCCTGCGAGCGGCCCAATCGGCGCGGTCTGCGGCGTCAACCTGCCGCCGACGCCGCTCGTCTCCTTCGGCGTCAGCTACGCCGGGTCGAACCCGCACGCGCCCGACGAAAACATTCGTCTCGAAGATTTCGTGCAGGGCATCAAATACTTCGGGCGTCTCATCCACCGCCTCGCGCAGATCGCGAAAGAAGATCGCCGCGAGTCGTCAACGATGGAATCGTTCGTGCAATTCAAAATTGAGAGGTCTTAAGTAGCGACCGGGCATCACGATGGCGAAAACGTCCACCCGCGGCGCGGGCACAACGGCACAGGAGATCGAAGAACTGCGCGACGAGTTGCGTCGTCACGAAGAGCTGTACTACGTCTACGACAATCCCGAAATTTCCGACGCCGACTACGACGCGCTCATGGCGCGCCTTCAAGAGTTGGAAGCCGCGCACCCCGAACTCGCGACGGCCGACAGCCCGACGCGGCGCGTCGGCGGCCGCCCCCTCGAAGGGTTCGAGCAGTACGAGCACCGCCGCCCGATGCTCTCGCTCGACAACAGCTACAACATCGAAGACCTCCGCGCCTTCGACGAACGCGTCAAGCGTCTCGCCGACGGCCGCCGCCTCGAATACGTCGCCGAGTTGAAGATTGACGGCCTCTCGATCTCCCTGCACTACGAACGCGGCCTGCTCGCGCGCGGCGTCACGCGCGGCGACGGGCGGCGCGGCGAAGACGTGACGCAGAACGTCCGCACGATTCGCAGCATCCCGCTCCGGCTGAAAGACGAGACGCCCGCCGCCGACCTCCCAAACCTTGAGGTGCGCGGCGAGGCCTATCTTTCGCGCAAAACTTTCGAGCGCATCAACGCCGACCGCGAAGCGGCCGAAGAACCGCGCTTCGCCAACCCGCGCAACGCCGCCGCCGGGACGATTCGCCAACTCGATCCGAAGATCGTCGCCGCGCGCCGCCTCGACCTCTTCGCCTACGACGTGATCGGCGGCGAGCGCAAAGTCTTCGCCACGCATTGGGAAGGCTTGGAATGGTTGGAGCGCGCGGGCTTTCGGATCAGCCATCGCAAGCTCTGCCTTTCGATTGACGAGGTGATCGAGTTTTGCAACGAGATGGAGGCGCGGCGCGACGCGTTGGAATACGAGATCGACGGCGTGGTCGTCAAGGTCAACTCCGCGGCGTTGCAGGAGGAGTTCGGCGCGACGGCGAAGTCGCCGCGCTGGGCCATCGCCTACAAGTACCCGGCGCGGCAGGCGACGACGCAAATTTTAGACATCATCGTGCAGGTGGGGCGCACGGGCGCGCTCACGCCCGTCGCCGTGCTCGCGCCCGTCCTCGTCGCGGGCAGCACCGTGGCGCGCGCCACCCTGCACAACGAAGACGAGATCAAGCGGCTCGGCTTGCTCAAAGGCGACTGGGTGCTCATCGAAAAGAGCGGCGACGTGATCCCGAAAGTGATCAAGGTGGTGGAGTCGCGCCGGGCGGGGACGGAGAAGCGTTTCAGGATGCCGAAGGCGTGCCCGGTGTGCGGCGGCGTCGTGTCGCGCCCGGAAGGCGAGGTGGTGTCGCGCTGCGTGGCGGCGGACTGCCCGGCGCAACTCAAGGCGCGCTTGCTCCACTACGCCTCGCGGCGCGCGATGCGGATCGAGGGCTTGGGCGACGCGCTCGCGGATCAGTTCGTCCAGAAGAAAATGGTGCGAGACGTGGCGGGGCTTTATGATTTGACGCACGAGCAGGTGGCCGGTCTCGAACGCATGGCGGAGAAATCCGCGTCGAACCTGCTGGCGCAGATCGAGGCGAGCAAGACGCGCGACTTGCCGCAACTCGTCTTCGGCCTCGGCCTCCGTCACGTCGGCGAGCGCACGGCCGCCATCCTCGCGCGCAATTTTCGCACGCTCGCGGGACTCGGCGCGGCGAGCGTCGAGGCGCTCGACGCCGTGCCGGAGATCGGCCTGACGGTGGCCGAGAGCGTCCACGACTGGTTCGCGGACGAAGGCAACCGCGCGCTCTGCGAGAGACTGCGGGCGGCGGGCGTGCGCACGGAGATGGAGGCGGTCGCGGGCGGCGTGCGGACGGAAGCGTTCGCAGGCATGCTCTTCGTCCTGACCGGCAAACTTGAGACCATGACGCGCGACGAAGCCGCCGCGCTCGTCGAGGCACACGGCGGGCGCGTCACCTCTTCGGTCAGCAAGAAGACAAGTTACGTCATCGCGGGCGAAGAGGCCGGGTCGAAACTGGACAAGGCGCAGACGCTCGGTGTGCGTGTGCTCGGCGAGGCGGAATTCAAAGAGTTGTTGGCCGGAAGCGTTTAGTCCCTGACGGGGCGGCGGCGGCGGCGGCGGGCGGTATTTCTAAAGTTAATCGAAATCGGAGACCGGATGAGCACAGCGAATCTAAAAAATAAACTCGAACTCGCGTACACGATCTTTTGCGACGACGTGCGGCTGGAGGTCGGCAACAAACTGTCCCTGATCGGCGTCTTTCAAAACATGCTGGTGCAGCAAATGCCCGTCTCGTTGATCAAATTAGCCGTCGTCAACCACTGGCGCGGCGAAGGGCAGTATCTCTCGGAGGTGCGCATCCTGTCGCCCGACCGGAAGCAGCCCGTCGTCGTCTCCGAACCCGCGCCCTTCGAGATCGCGCAGGGCGGCCACACGGACAACGTCAGTTTCTTCATCAACGTCACCTTCCCCACGCCCGGCGAATACTGGGTGCAGACGCTCATCAACTCGACGCTCTTCGACGAACAACCGCTCCTCGTCATGGACGCGCGCACGGCGACGCGCCCGGCGGAGGCCACGGCGTCAGATGCTATAAACTAGCAACAGAGGCGAGAGGCGAGAGGTCGGAGATCAGTAAAAGCATCTTGCTTCTTGACTGATCTC
>JAIVJZ010000029.1 GCA_020199775.1 Acidobacteriota bacterium | reverse complement strand
CGCAAGCAGGGTTATTCCCTACTCTACTCCTTGGAGCGCATGCTCAATGGCAAGCCGTTGACCTTCCCACAACCCGTAGTAGTGTCCAGCTAATCCTCTTCGGATACGTGAATAGTTACGGTATTATGGAAACCTTTCAAATATCAGTCCCCTTATCAGAGCTGCCTTCGGTCAAAGAGGCCCTCGGGTGGAAGGTATCATAAGTCTGCCGTAAATGTTCTTTGGATAAATGCGTATATATTTGTGTGGTAGCCAAATCACTGTGCCCCAACAGCGCTTGTAAAGAGCGTGAATCAGCTCCGTGCTGCATCAGATGCGTGGCAAAGCTGTGGCGTAGAGTGTGAGGCGATATATTTTTAAACCCGAGTTTCACACTATACCGTTTTAATATCTCCGCGAAATGATGCCGGTTCAATGTTAGTCCACCATCTCTCACAAATAAAGCTTTGACGGAAGTTTTTTCCAATAATAAATGGCGCACACACTTATACTCCTCCAGCCAAGACAGCGCACTTCGGCCTATAGGGATATAACGCTGCTTATTTCCTTTCCCGCGACATGTCAGCAAACCACGCTCAAAATTAATATCGGTGGCCTTCAGGCCGGTCAATTCCGAGACGCGTAACCCCGTAGCATATAAAAGTTCCAACATGGCACGATCACGTATGCCCTCGGCGGTAGTAGAATCTGGGGCATTTAATAAGCGCTCGATCTCCTCCTCCGTGAGAAAGTTTGGGAGATGTTTATCTATCTGTGGCGCCAAAATATTGGCCAGTGGATCATCTTTGATAAAACCATCTCGGAGCAAAAATCTATAAAATCCACGCGCGCCCGAGATCGTCCTCGCTACTGTACGCGGCGACAGACCGGATTCGGTCAGCATTCTAAAACATGCAGACAAATCGCGCTTACTTAACGAATGTAAGGATTTCCTCGTCTCCCGTGCGAACTCCTGTAATTTATTTAAATCATGGGCATAATTTGTGAGAGTGTTGGCCGATAATCCCCTCTCTACTCTCAGGTAGGCAAAATATTCCCCGATTAAATCACGCTCCATTACCAAATCTCCCGACTTTCCCGGCCAAAACTCTTATCTCAAGATCTTGTATCTTTAGGACTTGACGACACTTCCCCGGCTGCCCTAGAGTTACAAAAAAGCGATGGCAATTAAAATCGAAAACGCCTCGACGGCGACACTACCGCGCAATACCATTGCGCAAATCGAAAAGATTATTGAGACAATCCCGCGAGAACATCTGCGCGGGATTGACCGCGTGCGCCTCGTAGACACGATTAACGACCCGAGATTACGTCTACCACAAAGCAGCCAGTTACCTGGACTCTATCATCCACGCCAGGGAACCCAGGCTGCTTGGCTGGAAATTGCGACCTCTGTGTTGCTCCCACAGTCTAGGCCGTTTTTCAAGCGTCTTCTGCCGAGACTCTCATTCAAGGGTAACTTAGCCTCTGTAATATTTTCTCTGGCGGGTCAACATTATTACCTGACGCTGAGACACTCTATCAAAAAAGGACAAATAGAACCTTCAGTTCGCGCCTACACCGAAAAGCACTTAAAAATCTGGTCGGAAAGCCAACATAGCCTGAGGACACGACTCTTTAAACCCCTACAGCCTACTTTTGAGCGTTGGGCAAAATCGCTACAGCGTCAAGCTGCAAAAGAGAGAAAAAGAAACCCAAGCGCCTAAAATTAAAAGAAGTCGCACCACTTAAAGTATCGCTCGAACATATTCTCGCTCTTTATTCAGACTCAGCTATGTTCCGGGCTTTTTTCAAGTGAATTCAAGCCCTCTTTCAAGGCATCAACTACCTGTTGCCGCTCCACGAGGGAGCTCTTGAATCGCACTTCCAGCGTAAATTCTCCGTCCTCCGCCGCATATTGAAAGACATATGGCCCTGATTTTTGCGTAATGGCCGCCTGCGATTTCTTCCCTTCCTGCTTTAGGCGTCGTGCCGCGCGCGCGCCATCTCGATTTAACCCCTGAGCTGTTATTTCGCCCAAAATATCGTGCATCGCTTCGACATGCGGCTGGCGGACAATCTGTAACAACAGAGACTTCGCACCGATGTCGGCGCGTCGACATTTCTCACGTATTACCTCAGGTAGTGAGGCGATAGAGAGGGCTTCCGTGACCGTGCTGCGGCTCTTCCCTACTTTCCGCGCCACGTCTTCATGTGTATACCCGAAACGTTCACACAGAGCGGCTAAGCCGTCTGCCTCTTCCCAAGCCGTCAGGTCTTTCCGTTGCATGTTTTCGATCAGAGCAATTTCAGCGACAGCCCTGTCATCCACTTCCATCTCGATGCATGGCACTTCCCTCAACCCTGCGGCCTTTGAAGCGCGCCAGCGGCGTTCGCCCGCAATAATCATCCAACGACCCGTTATACGTGAAGGCTTGACGAGAAGCGGTTCCAAGACTCCTTTTTCTTTGATGGAAGCCGTGAGGTCATTCAAGTCGCCGATCTCAACACGCGGTTGCTCTGGATTAGGATCAAGTTGGTCTAAGGCTATTAAACGACCAATTGGAGTGGGATGGTGCGTAGCGAGTTCTTCGACGTAATGCGCATCATGTCGCATTTTAATGCCTGTGGGCAATCCTCTCTTAGACACGGCCGATCACCTCATCGCAAAGTTTGGCATACTCACTGGCGCCGGAAGATTGTGGAGCGAACGTAAAAATCGACTCTTTGTAGGCAGGCGCTTCCTCCAGACGGACACTCTTGGTTATGACGGTCTCAAACATCTGAGTCCCAAACACATTACGAATCTGTTCGTGTACTTCTCTCGCTAAAGTCGTACGACGGTCATGGAGTGTCACGACCACACCTAATACATGAAGTTGCGGATTAGGCCGGGCTTTAACCTTCTCAATAGTTTCGAGCAAATCGTCTGTTCCTTCGAGAGCGAAATATGAAGACTGGATGGGGATTAATATGTGTGTCGCAGCGACCAGGGCATTAACCGTGATCAAGCCGAGGGTCGGCGGTGTATCTATGAGTATCACATCATAGCGCGTACGTAGAGATTCAAGCCGGTCTTTGAGCCTGAACGGGGCGTCAAAGTCGCCCACCAACTTGGATTCAAGCTTCGCCAAACTTATGCGCGCCGGGATGATGTCTAATCCCTCGACGGCTGTTTTATAAATGTAGCCGTCCTCCGCCGCGTCGCCGGCGTCAAGCATCAATTCATAGGCAGACAACTCAACCGTAGTCGGGTCAAGGAATGAAATTGAGCTATTACCTTGAGGATCCATGTCGAGGAGCAGGACACGTTGACCTCGGCGGGCAAAAGCCGCCGCTAAATTGATGGCAGTAGTGGTCTTACCCACTCCTCCTTTCTGATTTGCAATAGCGATAACTAAGTTCAGCTTAAGGCTCCTCCGTCATAAGTTTTCAAACACGAATCCTAGCCATACCAAACAAAACAGTTACATCGGCAGATCGCCCGCCTCGCCGATGACGTCCGGCCATTCATCATCCTCACCAGAGCCGGTTTCGCCGGACTCTTCTGCTTGTTCTCCACTGAGACTATGCGAAGCTTGTATCACTTCTTCATTGACGTAAATTGGACAATCCGCGCGCAGGGCCAAGGCTATTGCGTCGGATGGTCTCGAATCCAGCATCATAAAATCACCACTGCTGCTTCGCATCTCGATTACGGCGAAAAATGTGTTGTCCCTCAATTCCGTCACAACCACGCGCTCGACGCGCGCGCCCATTTCCACAATTAAGTTCCGCAACAGGTCGTGCGTCATCGGGCGCTGGGTCGCAATCTTCTCGATTTCGAGGGCAATTGCATTCGCCTCGTAAGCCCCGACCCAGATCGGCAGAAGTGTTTCGCTATTAACATCTTTAAGAATAACGATTGGCGTACCGCTATTCGGATCCATCATTAAACCTCTAATCTTTACTTCGATTTCCATACGTCAACCTCAGTCAGCACTTTAACTTTGAATGATGGCTATCAGACTATTTCCCCGTAGAGACTGTTTGCTTTCGCCTCATTCACGCGAACGGAAATGATTTCCCCCTTCAAATCTTCTCTGCACGGAAAATTTACGACCTTGTTACAAGTCGTATGACCGCTCATATCCGAATCGGATTTTGCACTTTTTCGTTCAACCAAGACTGAAACCTCTCTGCCGACAAAATCCTCATATATCTTCTTCTGGATGTCTCTCTGCAATTTCTCAAGTTCAAGGAAGCGAGTCATCTTTTCGTTATCGGACACGTTATTCTCTAATACGGCCGCAGGCGTACCAGGTCGCTCCGAATATTTGAAAATGTATAGGGCATCGTAACGACAATATTCGATTAAACGTAGTGTGGCTTCGAAATCCTCCAACGTCTCACCGGGAAACCCGACTATTATATCGCTTGTTAGCGCGTACCTGCGCTTGGCATTTTTAATCGTATCTATGCGTGAAAGATAATCAGAGACTCTATAACCTCGTCGCATAGCACGCAGAATGCGATCACTGCCTGACTGAACCGGCAGATGCACCCAATCGCAAAGGTTCTCATGTTCGTCCATCGCCGAAACGATGTCCGGATGAAAGTCGCGTGGGAAAGAAGTGGTAAATTTAATGCGAGGCATCTTCGTCGCCGCGGCAGCGCGCAACAACTTCGAAAAAGGAGTCGCCCCCGAAAATCCTTCAAGTCCAACTTCAGTTCTAGGTCTATAACTGTTGACGTTCTGGCCTATAAGTTGAACCTCTTGATATCCCTCACCGCGCAGTCTTTTGATTTCATCAATAATCTCGGCCGCAGGCCGACTCTGTTCCCGACCGCGTGAAAACGGGACGATGCAGTAAGTGCAAAACTTATTACAACCTTCAATGATCGGGATGTATGCGACATAAGGGGAATGTCTCCCGACAACCGGCACGTCCCACTGCTCATCTTCTAAACGTTCACCCAAATCAAGCACGTGCTTCTCGCCATCTAACGCGCGTTCAATCAAATCTGGTAAGCGGTCAGTCGCTCGTGTTCCGGCCACGATACGCACGCCGGTTCCATTTTCAAAAAGCGTCTCCCCTTCCAACTGCGCAACGCAACCCATGATCCCGATGATGGGTTCGGAAACACCCTGACCTTTTCTAATTTCACCGATACGATTGAAGACTTTTTGTTCCGCCCTGGCACGCACCGAGCAAGTGTTGAAGAGTATAACATCGGCGGTTTCAGCTTCGGCTGAAATTCCATAGCCGGCCGCGCGCAGACGCGAGGTGGCTCTCTCCGTGTCGGCAATATTCATCTGGCAGCCGAATGTTTCTATGTAAACACTGCCCTTCAACATCGCGCTTGCTCCCTTAAGTAAATGAAGTGTATCAGAAATGCGAATTTGCCGCCGAAATAGTTCTATCTGCTCACTTAGGTGCGTTTATCACTATCCTTCTTTTTCCTTCTATCACGGCCTGAGGCTTTCGTATTCCCGACTAATGGATTTTCTCTCGCAGTTTCCAGCAACCACTGTGCGGTTTCTCGCGCCGTTGCTACCTCTTGTGATACGCCTAGCATTCTCGCGATTTCCGTCACACGTTCCTGATGGCCCAATTCTGTTATCCGAGTCAGCGTGCGACCTTCTTCGACATGCTTGGCAATGGCATAGTGATGATCTGCAAAACGTGCGATCTGGGGCTGGTGCGTGACGCAGAGAACCTGTTGAGATGCGGCCAGGGACTTAAGTCTGCGTCCCACGGCCTCCGCCACATGTCCTCCGATACCGGTATCGATTTCGTCGAACACGAGTGCTGTCTTTAGTGGAGGTTCTACTTGAACTTTTGCCCCGCCCCGGCAAATTGTTCTTAAAGTTAACATCAGACGAGATAACTCCCCGCCTGAGGCGACACGTTGGAGCGGGCGCGCGAGTTCTCCTACATTGGCTGATAAATGAAACTCCACGTAATCCGCACCAGTTGGACTCCAATATGCGGGAGAGGAGGTCAGAGTGGAATCTGCATCTTCTTCCTGTTGTCTTGGGGGCTGAAGTTGCCTGTCTGAAGTTGCCTCCGGTTCTTCCTTAGCAGTGTCGATAACCACTCTAAAACGGGCGCTCTCCATAGCTACCTGACGTAGGTCTTCCATGACCCGTCTTTCAAAATCAAGTGTCGCAGCCTGACGACAGGCAGTTAATTCACTGGCTAAAACTCGATATTCTCCTCGAAGGACATCCAAATCAGCAAGTAGTTCCCCTTGATGTTCTTCCCAATTTGTCAATTGGTCAAGCTGCCTATATAAATCTTCTCTGATTTCATTAAGATCATTATCGCCACGTCCGTACTTCCGCTTGAGCCTTTCAAATTCACTCATCCTTTCTTCTATTTCACTCAAACGCGCTGGTGAATATTCGATTCGCGCCGCATAGCTGCGGAGCGTGTCGGCCACGTCAGTCAGTGAAAGGGTAGCTTCCTCCAGTGCGTTCAACAGAGGTGAGAAACGTTTGTCTATCTTCTCTAAAGCCTGCAAAGTTCGACGGACGGAACCGAGCCTCGTGAGTACGCTCTGCTCACTTTCATAGAGATGATTGTATGCGCTGGCATTTAATTCGTTGAGCTGCTCCGAATAGGTCAATAATTTTTTCTCTTCGAGCAGGCGCTCAAATTCTCCGGGCTGCGGGTTGAGGTTTTCAATTTCGGCAACTTGAAATTTCAGTATATCTAAGAGTCTCTCCCTATCCGTTTTATCCCGGATCATTGCATTTAATTCTTCAACCATCTTCCGCCATCGGGCATATTTAACGGCAGCCTGCCGACGCAAATCGTCACAACCAGCATAACCATCCAATAATAATTGATGCGCGTGCGGTGAAAGAAGAGACCGCTGTTCCCCTTGCCCATGTATTTCTACAAGGAACGGTTGAAGCTTTTTTAAAGTAGCCAACGTCACACTTCTGTCATTTATAAAGATACGATTGCGACCGCCGAGTTGCACTTCTCGCCGAATCGTTAAATATTCATCGTCTGCAATTTCAACAGCCAAATCGCTGAGTTCAGATTTGACGCGTTGCTCATTGCTCCCATCAAGTTCAAAGACTCCTTCAACTAAAGCGACATTTTCGCCTGTTCGTACTACGTCGGTAAACGCTCTCGCTCCCAAGAGTAGGCTTAAAGCATCTACTATGATAGACTTACCCGCCCCCGTCTCACCTGTTAGGACATTAAGACCTTGATGAAACTCGATGCTCAAGTAACGGATGACTGCGAAATTACTTATGTTAAGGGACTTCAACATAATTCAAAGCTTTCATTTACATTTCACTTTTAAAGTAAAACATCATCTCAGACTATAGCTTTAGCCTTGACCGAACTTAGTCATCTAGGTAGTATATTCTATAGATTTTCCCATTTTGGCGTACAAGAGAGGGCACTTAAGATGTCTTTCAATAGAATTATCCTTGTCGGCAACCTCGGCCGTGATCCGGAGTTGCGTTATACACCGCAAGGGACACCAGTTTGCAGCTTTACCCTCGCTACCAACGAAAGGCGGAAAGACCGCGCCGGTGAAAATCAGGATGTTACAACATGGTTTCGCGTGACGCTATGGGGCAGACAGGCGGAGACGGCGTCTCAATATCTATCTAAGGGTCGCCCGGTCTATATCGAAGGCAGGCTGCGTGTGGAGGAATGGACTGATAAAGAGGGGAAACAACGTCATACTCTCGAAGTTCATGCAACTGACATGCAATTCATCGGTGGAAGAGGCGACGAAACTGGAGCGTCAAATATTCGCAGCGAATCATCCACTTCCGGTCGAAGTGAGCCATCCGGAGGAGATGATATAAGCGATGACGATATTCCCTTCTGAGCACGAATGTCGGCGCGCCGACATTTACCATCAATTTCTCTTTCTCGTGTTTAGATAGCGATTAAAATATCTGCCCGTCATTGCCCTATCGCACGAAGCTTTGAATATCGTCGAGCTTGTAGTTCGGCCGGGGTAACGGCTTTTAACGACTCTAAATTTTTCCAAAGAGCTTGGTCTAGGAGCTTAGCGGCCTCAAGGTGTGAGGTGTGAGCACCCGCGCCGGGTTCCATTACCACCTCATCTACGATACCCAAGCGCTGTAAATTGTTAGCCGTCAGACCCAAAGCCTCTGCAGCCAGAGACGACTGAGAAGCATCCTTCCATAAAATCGCTGCACATCCCTCTGGTGAAATTACAGAATAGATTGCATTTTCCAGCATTAACACTCTGTCGCCGATACCAATTCCGAGCGCGCCGCCTGAACCACCCTCCCCGATTATCGTAACTATCACGCGCACATCAAGTTTCGCCATTTCCAACAAATTATTAGCTATAGCCTCAGCCTGCCCTCTCTCTTCGGCATCAATGCCCGGGTACGCGCCCGGTGTATCGATGAAAGAAAAAATAGGGCGATTGAACTTCTCAGCCAAATTCATAACCCGCATAGCTTTACGATAGCCCTCTGGCTTGGGCATACCAAAATTTCGGTGGCGCCGCTGTTTCGTGTCGCGTCCCTTTTGCTGACCAATAACACCAACTGATAAACCATGGAAACGTGCGAAACCACAAACCATCGCCGGGTCGTCCGCAAAACGACGATCCCCTTTGAGTTCAACAAAATCCTCAAATATCGTTTCAATATAATCAAGAGTGTATGGGCGATCCGGGTGTCGCGCCAATTTCACTCTTTCAAATGCATTTATATCTTTATCCAGCATTATGTGTCCTTTGAATTGAGCTTTTACTCTTTCCTCAATTTTACAGGGCAAAACAAACTACTCAGCTATAAGCCATCGCTTAAAGTTTAAGCGATGGCTTATAGCTATAATGTCGATGCGAAATCGAAATCCATTTCAGTAGAATGTCACGCTTAGCCTATAGCGGTTTGCAATTGAGTGCGATGAAGGAATCATTGTAGGGGCCGGGCTGGTCCCCTGCCCGCGTGGCTACGAAAGCGAGCGGGCAGAGACCAGTCCTGCCCTTACAATAATCACAGACGAGTCGCATCCATTTGCAAACTGCTGTAAATACTTCGCCAAATATTAACTTCTCATCTGGTTTTTGGCTGTCGTCAGCAGGCGAAGTCAGTTTCGATATTTCTTCTAAAGCCTAAATAACAAACCGAAATGCGCCATTTTAGCCCTCTTATTCCCATTCGATGGTGCTTGGGGGTTTTGAGCTGATATCATACACCACGCGATTAATCCCGCGCACTTCCGAGACTAGCCGCGTCGAGATTCTAGAAAGCAAGTCGTGTGGCAGGCGCGCCCAATCAGCCGTCATCCCGTCGATGCTCGTCACAGCCCGGATCGCAATCACACGCTCATAAGTACGATAATCACCCATCACACCGACTGTAGAGATAGGCAGCAAGACCGGAAACGACTGCCAGACTGAATCATACATAGAGGCTAGACGCAATTCTTCTTCGAGAATCCGGTCGGCTGAACGCAAGAGTTGAAGCCGTTCTTCAGTGATCTCTCCAATAATACGGACGGCCAGACCGGGCCCGGGGAAAGGGTGGCGACTTAAGATTTCCTGTGGCACTTGCAGACTTTTCCCGATAACTCTGACTTCGTCCTTAAATAATTCTCGCAAAGGCTCAATTAGGCGCAGTCTCATGCGCTCGGGTAATCCACCCACATTATGATGACTTTTAATCACGGCCGAGGGGCCGAGAACTGAGACTGATTCGATAACATCTGGATACAGTGTCCCTTGCACCAAATAATCAACCTGCCCGATACGAGCAGCTTCTTCGTCGAAGATCTCTATAAAAAGGTGTCCTATAACTCGCCGCTTCTCCTCGGGGTCTGTAATCCCCTCTAATGCTTTCAAAAACCTGTGGGAAGCGCGAACACCTCTAACATTCAACTTCATTTGTTGCTCAAATAAGTTACATGTGGATTCAAACTCGCCTTCCCTTAAGAGGCCTGTATCTACAAAAATACATACCTGCCGCTCGCCGATTGCTTGATGCACCAACGCTGCCGCGACGGTTGAATCAACCCCGCCTGATAGACCGCAGACCACTTTACCAGCCCCTACTTCCGCACGAATCTTATGAATTTGTTCACTTATGATAGCCGTGGGAGACCAATCCGCACGCGCACGGCAAATTGCTAACACAAAGTTATTGAGCACTTGGGCGCCTAAAGGCGTGTGGGCTACTTCAGGATGGAACTGAACCCCGAATATGCGCTTGCTTAAACTCTCAAACGCATTAAGCGCCCCGCTTGTCACCGCTGCCTCACGAAAGCCCGGCGGCATTTTCGTTACATAATCGCCGTGACTGAGCCACACATCAATTTCGAGTGGTAATCCTGCAAACAAAGGACTCTCGGCCTCTGTTATTGAAAGTCTGGCATATCCATATTCTCTATTTTGTGAAGGGTTGACTTCCCCGCCAAGCTCTACCGCGAGGAGTTGTAATCCATAACAAATACCTAAAAGCGGGCAACTAACTTTTTCAATAAAACCTTCGGCCAACTTCGGGGCTTCTGCATCATAAACCGATGAAGGCCCGCCGGACAGAATAATTCCGCGTGGGTCGAGTCGTTGAATTTTTTCTAAAGGCGTATTGAAAGGTAGGATTTCACAATACACTCCCGATTCACGTATGCGCCGAGCGATTAGTTGGGTGTATTGCGAGCCGAAATCAAGTATAAGGATGAGATCATGTTTAGACGGTTCCACTTTACGAGCATCCTCCAATGGGCTAGGAACGTCGGAGACGTTGATGGTTTTCATGATACCGGGGTGTTAAAATAAAAGGTATCATAACAATAAACGACGTTGTTGCATAAATGGTCACGGATGCGGAGGGTTTGCTAACCTTCATGCGTGACCAAAAAGAGAAAGAAACGCCAGTACCGCATCCGCAACTGGCCTGACTATAACAAAGCCCTTGTCGG
>JAIVJZ010000068.1 GCA_020199775.1 Acidobacteriota bacterium | reverse complement strand
AGTGTCGAACAACGAGAGCGACGCGGACTTGTTCATCGGGCATTCTCCTTTCCATCGAGTCGAAACTCTCAGGAGAATGCCACAACCCACTTACTCGCGAAATTTAAGATGCGTTCGCCCTAGGGTTGCAGGAATTACTCTGAGGCGAGAGATGACGTTGTTGAGATACTTCACCCGGCGCAGTCGGCGGTCACTCGGCAGGACTTTCTCTTTAACGAGGCAGCGAATGCCTCCGGTTAGAAGGCGTGCTTGTCCGTGCTGATGGTGAACGGGAGGAGGCGATGCTCGGCTCTCACCACCTTCAAGGCGCATTCCTGCGACACTACCCTCGATTCAACACCTTCGAGGGGCGCGCGGGGATGCCTTTAGCGGGCAGGATAGGCGGGCGGCGGGGAGCGCGTCCGATTGTAAGTGCCGCCTCTATCTGTTGCGCCAACTCCGCGAGCGTAGGGTAGGTGAAGAGCTGGCGCAGTGTGAGTTCTGTGTGAAGGCGTTCGCGCACTTGAGAGACGACGCGTGTGGCCGTGAGCGAATGGCCGCCGAGTTCAAAGAAGTTATCCCGCGCGCCGACCTGTTTGAGGCTCAACACTTCGGCCCAGATGCCAGCCAGTTGTTCTTCGAGCGGGGTGCGGGGCGCAACGTAATCCCTTTCGCGGTGTAAGTCTTTCTCTTCCGGCGCGGGCAGCGCACACCGGTCAACCTTGCCGCTCGGCATGAGTGGCAGGGCGTCGAGCCTCACGAACACGGCGGGTATCATGAAGGCGGGGAGCTTCTCTTGGAGGAAGCGACGAAGCTCGTCGCCCGCAGTCTCCACTGACGCCTTAGCCACGACATAAGCCACCAGCCTTGCTTCGCCAGCCGTGTCCTCGCCGAGCACGACGGCGCTCTCGCGCACCGAAGGATGCGCGGCGAGCGCGGCCTCGACCTCGCCTAGCTCGATGCGGTGGCCGCGCACCTTCACCTGATGGTCGGCGCGACCGAGGAATTCGATCTCGCCGTCGGGGCGGTAGCGCGCCAGATCGCCCGTCTTGTAGAGGCGCGCTCCGGGCTCCGCGCTGAAAGGATGTGGGACGAACTTCTCGGCGGTCAGCGCGGGACGGTTCAGGTAGCCACGCGCCAGCCCCGCGCCGCCCACGTACAACTCGCCGGTAACGCCGACGGGCACGGGCCGGATCGTCGAATCCAGCAGGTACGCTTGGCTGTTGGCGATGGGTCGCCCGATGGGGACGCTGACGCCTTCGATCTCTTCGTGTGCCTCGTAACAAGTAACGTCGGCGGCCACCTCGGACGAACCGTAGAGGTTAATAAGCGTTGCCTGCGGTAGCTGCTCGCGGAAGAGCTGCAACAATTCACGCGAGAGCGCCTCGCCGCTCGTCACCCAATACTTCAAGTTCGGAAGCCGCGACTGTATATCTTCGTCGCTATCCAACAACATGCGCAGTAGCGAGGGGACGACGACGAGCCGCGTGACCCGCCACGCGGCCAAGTACGCGAGCAGACGGCGCGGGTCTTTGGCCGTCTCATCCGGCACGAGCACTACCTTGACGCCGCGCAGCAACAGCCCAAAGATTTCCCAGACCGAATCGCCGAAGTTCAGTGAGGTCTTGTGGCAGCAAACTTCATCCGGTGCGAACGGGTAAGTCTCCCACATCCAGTGGAAGCGGTTGACGGCACCACGGTGCGGCGCGCAGACGCCCTTCGGCTTGCCGGTCGAGCCGGACGTGTAGATAACATAGGCGGTGTTGTCCGGCACGGTCTGCTGATTCAGGTTGGCGCTGCTCAAGCCCGCCATCTCTCCCCGGTCGGCGCACAGGTCGAGGACGCGCGCGGCCCCGGCGGATAGCCCTTCGGGCACGCGCCGCTCACGCGTGAGCAGCACGCGCGGGCGTGCGTCGGCCAGCATGTATGAGAGGCGTTCCGGCGGATAGGTCGGGTCGAGCGGCAGGTAGGCTGCGCCCGCCTTGAGCACGCCGAGCAACCCGACCACCATCTCAAGCGAGCGTTCCATGAGGACGCCCACCAGCGTCTCGCGCTCGACGCCAAGCTCACGCAGGCGGCGCGCGAGTTGGTTGGCACGCGCGTTGAGTTCCGAGTAGGTGAACTGCTGCGTCTCGAAGACGACGGCGACGGCGTCGGGCGTGCGCGACGCTTGTTCTTCGAAGAGGCGTGGGATGGTTTTGTCATGCGGGTAAGAGCAGGCCGTGTCGTTGTACTCTTCGAGCAGACGCGTCTCTTCGGCGGGGGCGAGGAGCGGCAACTCGGAGAGACGCTTCGCGGGGTCGGCGACGATGCCGGCGAGCAGCGTCTCGAAGTGGGTCATAATGCGGGAGATTGTCGTGTCTTCGAAAATGTCTGTGGAGTAATCGAAGAGCAGCGTCGGCTCATGCTCCTGATCCCTGATGCCAAGCGTCAGGTCAACATTCGAGAGGCCGAGGTCTACCTCCATGCGACTGACGTTCAGGCCGGGCTGTTTGACGACCACGTCGTGACTCTCCACGAAGAGGAATGTGACCTGATAGAGCGGGTTGCGGCTTAAGTCTCTTTCGAGTTGCAATTCTTGGACGAGTCGCGCGAATGGCAGATCGTGTGCGTAAGCGCCGAGCGCCGCCTCGCGGACGCGGCCTAGCAGTTCGCGGAACGCTGGGTCGCCCGACAGGTCAACGCGCACGACCAGCATGTTGAGCAGAAAGCCGATCAGCCCTTCGGACTCGACCAGTTCACGGTTCGTGAAAGGCGTCCCGACGAGCAGGTCTTCGCGTCCCGTGTAGCGGACGAGCCAGACATAGAAGACCGCGAGAAGAGTCATGAAGAGCGTGACGTTTTCACGTAGGCTGAGCGCCTTCAGCTCGGCCCAGAGGGCGGTCGATAGGACGCGAGATTGCCGCGCGCCCCGGTAGGTTCGCACAGCCGGACGCGGGCGGTCGGTGGGCAACTCAAGAACGAGGGGCGCTCCCTCAAGTCGCTGCTTCCAGTAGTCGAGCCGTGCGCGCATGACTTCGCCCTCAAGCCACTGCCGCTGCCAGAGCGCGAAGTCCGCATACTGCATCTGTAGCTCGGCGAGCGGCGAAGGCTCGCCTTTACTGTAGGCGTCGTAGAGGGTTGTCAACTCTTGCCAGAGCAGGTCCTGCGAGAGCTTGTCCGTCACGATATGGTGAAGGGTGATAACGAGCACATAATCCGCTTTGCCGAGTCGCAGCAGCGAGGCGCGGACGAGCGGCCCGGCGGCGAGGTCGAACGGTGTCTCTATCTTCGCGGCGATAAACTGCCGTACCGCCTCGTCGCGCCCGGCTGCGGGCGTCTCGCTCAAGTCCGCCTGCTCCAAGCTGAACTTCGCCGATGGTGCGATGACCTGCTGCGGCACGCCGTCTGAGGCAGCGAAGGTCGTGCGCAGCGCCTCGTGGCGTCTGAGCAGTTCGTCGACACTCCGTTCGAGGGCCGGCAGGTCGAGTTGTCCGGTCAGTCGGAAGGCGCTACAGAGGTTGTAGGCGATGGAGTTCGGCTCGATCTGGTCTATGAACCACAGCCGCTCCTGATCGAGCGAAAGGGGCAACGCGCGGTGCTCTTCGCGGGCGGGGATGACATGCGCCTTGAGCGACTTCGAGTTCTTCTGACGGAGCTGCTGCTTCAAGAGCTGTCGCTGCGCCGGCGTGAGGTCGCGGAGGCGTTCGGCAAGATCATTCATAACGTCTTTACTCCCGGCGTGTGTGCGGCGCGTGGCGGGGGATTGGCCGGCGCGTGATTTTTCTTAAGGACGTTTAGGTGGCGCAAGCCTTCCATCACGGTGTCGAACGGCAGGCCGAAATCTATCAGACAGGCGATCTCGTCAACGCCTGCATCCGCGAGAGTGGCTACCAGCCGCGAGCACTTGGCAGGCGTGCCGCACAAAAGTATCGAGTCGAAATAGCGCTCGAAGGCGCGCGCGGCGACCACGTCCAAGTCGGCGTCCGTCATATTGTCGAGGTTCGATGCGGCTGGCGTGGGCGCGGCCTTCAGCAGCACGTCCTTCTGAGTTTCGACCTGCTTGATGTTGGAGCGGAAGTAGTGCGCGAGGGGAGCCCTGACCTGCTCCTTCACCGTCTCGTCGTCTTCGCCGAGAAAGGTGTGGAGCATCACGGCGACCTGCCCCGCGTTGGGCGCGTGCCCGTGCCTGGCACGCGCCTCGCGGTAGAGCCGTATCCTGTCGGCCAGCACATCAGGCGGCTGTCTGACGATGGCCGTCAAGACGTGCGCGCCCATCTCGCCCGCCCTGACCCATGACTCGGGGTTGTTGCCGATGGTGATCCACGTTGGCAAGCGCGGCTGAATCGGCCTCGGCACTATTCGCACCTTGACCTCGCCGCCGTCCACGCCCTTGAGCGCGAGCGACCCGCCCGCCCACAAGTCCTGAATGGTGCGGACGTTTTGGAAAAGGCGCTCCCGGCGATCGGGGTAACTCTCGGGTGCGAGCACGAAGTCGAGCGGATGCCAGCCCGAGGCGAAGGAGACAGCTACCCTCCCGCGCGAGAGGTTATCAACGACAGACCATTCTTCGGCGATGCGGACAGGGTTGTGCAAAGGCACCACAACGCTCCCGGCCCGCAACTCTACGCGCTCGGTAATCATGGCGAGGGCTGCGGCGAGCACAGAGGGATTCGGGTAGAGGCCGCCGAAATCCTGAAAGTGTCGCTCGGGCGTCCACACGGCTGAAAAGCTGTTCGCGTCGGCAAACTTCGCGCACTCTATCAGGAGGCGGTACTTGTCAGGCTCGTCCTTAGAACCGTCGTCTGAGAAGAAGAAGAGACTGAACCGCATTCCACGCCCACCCGCGCCGCCGGGACGTTCGACGGGCGAAGAGTCGTCTTGCGTGCCTCTGCCTTCGGCGGAGAGCGAGCGCGGCGAAGGGTGCGCTCCGTTGGACGGAAGAGGGCTGCGCGTCCGCTTCTGTTGCTGCAATCTCAGTAGGTCGCGCTGTTTGGGCGACAGAGATTCGATCCTTTTTGAAAGGTCGCTCACTTCTACTTTCCCCCGGCCACAAGATTCGATTTCTCTTCGGCCCCTGCCCCCTTCACGTTGGAGATGGCCGCATCAATCTCCTCCGGCGACAGCTTCTCTATCTCCGCGAGCATCCATTCCAACTCTTCCTCGTCGCCCTCCTGCGGGCTTTGCCGCGCACGGCTCCGCGAGACGAAGGCCGCCAGCCCCGCAACGGTCGGCGACTCGAAAAGACTCGTCATCGGCAGCTCAACCTCGAACGCCAGACGCAGACGCGACATCAACTGAATTCCGACCAGCGAGTCGCCGCCCAGCTCGAAGAAGTTATCGTTGACGCCTACCTGCTCGACGCCCAAGATTTCCTGCCAGATGAGGCTAATGGTCTGCTCAATCTCCGCGTCGGGTGATTCGTTCGGCTGCGTGCCGACAGGTTCGACGGAGACGGTCAGGCTCTCGTCGGGCTGACGAGAGATTGCTCTCTCGTCAACGGTCGCCGCCGGCGTAGTCTCCTGTGGCCTCGCTTGATAGTTGAAGAGTTGTAGTTGAGACTCGACCCAGTAACGCTGTCGCTCGAACGGGTAAGTGGGCAAGGGCATGCGCCTGAGCCGCTCATGCGCGTGGAAGCCAGCCCAGTCTATCTTGATGCCGGTCTGCCAGAGCCGACCGAGCGAGCGGAGCATGACCTCGACATCGGAGACTCCTTTGCCACGCCCGCCCAGAGACGATAGCGCACGCGACGCGTCCGCGCCGCGCGTTGTCGCTGTGAGACGCGTGCCCGACGACCCACCAGCGCCAACTTCCAGCAGCAGGTGCTCTGGCTGCTTCGACAACTCGTCCAGACCGTCTGCGAACCGCACCGTCTCTCGCAACTGCCGCGCCCAGTAGGCGGGGTCGGTCGCTTGCTCCTTTGTGATCCACGTGCCGGTCAGGTTCGAGATAAAGGGAAGACGGGGCGGGCTCAAGGCGACACCGCCGCAGACTGCGGTAAACTCTTCCGCAGCGGCCTCCATCATCCGCGAGTGGAAGGCGTGCGAGGTGCGAAGCCTGCGCGCGGCGATGCCGCTTCCGACACACCGCTCTTCAAGTCGCCCGACCTCGTCCGCCGTCCCCGAAACCACACACCGCGAAGGGCCGTTCACGGCGGCCAGAGAAAGCTCCGGCCACGTCTCGATGATGTCCCGCGTCGCCTGCTCCGAGGCTGAGATGGCGAGCATGGAGCCGGGCGGCATCCGCTGCATCAGACGGGCGCGCGTCGCCACCAGAAAGAGTGCGTCCGCGAGCGACATCACGCCGGCCAGACACGCAGCGACGTACTCGCCGATGCTCTGGCCGATGAACGCCGCGGGCATCACTCCCCACTCCATCCAGAGTTTAGCCAGTGCGTACTCGACGACGAAGAGCGCCGGCTGCGTGAGCGCCGTCTGATTAATCTCGAAGTCGGTGGAAGATTGGTCGCGGGCGGAAGATTCGTCGCCTTCGGGGTAGAGAGTCTCTCTGAGGTCGAGTTTCAGATGAGGCTTGAGCAGTTCGGTGCAGAGGTCAACCTGCTCGCGGAAGGTCTGCTCGTGGCGATAGAGGTCGCGCGCCATCCACGCGTACTGCGTGCCCTGTCCGGGGAAGACAAACGCCACGGGGCGCTCGCGCGGCTCCTGAAAATCGTCCGTCGCGTCGTCCGCTTCGGGCGCGTCGAGCGCCGCCAGCGCGTCGTCGCGTTCGCGGCAGACTACGAAGCGGCGATGCTTAAAAGCCTTGCGTCCGACCTGTAACGTGTAGGCGACGGAGGCGAGGTCTTCCTCCGAGTGCTCCCGCAGGTGGGCTGCGAGATTCGCAGCCGCAGCTGCGAGCGCGGACGGCGTGCTGGCCGAGAGCGTGAGCAGCTTGAAGGCTCTGACCCCGACGGCAGGCGGCGGCTCGGGCGCTTCTTCGAGGATGACGTGCGCGTTTGTGCCGCCGATGCCGAAGGAACTGACGCCGGCGCGGCGCGGCGTCTCCTGAGTCTTCCAGTCGGAGAGCTTGGCACTGACGTAGAAGGGGCTCTCCTCGATGCCGAGCGCGGGGTTCGGGCGCTCAAAGTGTAGGCTCGGCGGAAGCTGTTTGTGCTTGAGCGCGAGCGTCGTCTTGATAAGGCCGGCGATGCCCGCCGCCGCGTCCAGATGGCCGATGTTTGTTTTGACCGAGCCGATGGCGCAAAAATTTCTCCGGGCGGTGGAGGCGCGGAAAGCTTTTGTGAGGGCGGCGAACTCTATCGGGTCTCCGACGGTCGTGCCCGTGCCGTGCGTCTCCACGTAGCCGACCGTCGCCGGGTCAATGTGTGCCATCGCAAGCGCCTCGGCGATCACTTCGTACTGCCCCTCCACACTCGGCGCCGTGTAGCCGACCTTGAATGAGCCATCGTTATTAATCGCCGAACCCTTAATCACAGCATGGACATAATCGCCATCGGCGAGAGCGTCGGCGAGCCGCTTGAGAACGACGACGCCGACGCCGTTGCCCCCGACCGTGCCGCCAGCCGCGGCGTCGAACGCGCGGCAATATCCATCCGGCGAGAGGATGCCGCCCTCCTCATAGAGATAGCCGCCCTTCTGCGGCAACTGTATCGAGGCGGCACCGGCCAGCGCCATGTCACACTGGTAACTGAGCAGGCTCTGACAGGCCATGCCCACAGCGACGAGCGAGGTCGAGCAACCGCTCTGCACGTTGAGGCTCAGTCCCTTCAAATTCAACTTGTAGGAGACGCGCGTGGCGAGGTGGTCACCCTTGTTCCCGATGTGAATTTGCAGGTCGCCAACCGACCTTACGATCTCTGGATTGGAGTAGACGTTGAGGAGGTATCGGCTCAGGCTCGCCCCGGCGAAGACGCCGATGCGCCCGTCGTAAACCTCGCAGTCGTAGCCGGCGTGTTCGACGGCTTCCCACGCGCATTCGAGGAAGATGCGTTGCTGCGGGTCTGTAATCTCCGCGTCGCGGCGGGTGTAGCCGAAGAAGGCGGCGTCGAACAACTCTATATCCTCAAGGACGGCACCGGCCTTGACGTAGCGCGGGTTGTTCAGCAGGTCAGGGTCTATCGACTCCAGTTCCGCGTCGGTGAAGAAGGTGACGCAATTGACGCCCGCGCGCACATTCTGCCAGAACTCCTGAAGGGTTTTGGCTCGGGGGAAACGCCCGGCCATGCCGATCAGAGCGATGTCCATCAAAGAAGATTCCGTGCTCTCTTGACTCATTAGCTTTGCTTCCTTTCGCGGGCTAGACGCTGGCGTCGCTCCGCCGCCTCTTCTCGCTGCTGAACCCGATCTTTAATTTTCTCCGTCGCGGTCTCGGTCGCATTCCCGTGGCTCAGGTATTCGGTCAGCGAACTGACGGTCGGGAATCTGAACATGTCCAGCAGCGGGATACGCCGCTTCAACTTCTCCTGTACCGCTCGCTGGACTTGAACCAGCAGCAGCGAATGCCCGCCGAGGTCGAAAAAGTTCTCGTGGACGCCGACCCTCTCCAGCCGGAGGAACTCCCCCCAAGCGGCGGCGATGGCCTGCTCCACCTCGTTGCGCGGGGCAGCGACGCAGGCTGCGGCGCGAGACCTGTCGGCCTCGGACGGGGCAGGTAAGGCCCCCCGGTCAACCTTGCCGTTGGACGTGAGCGGCAGCCGGTCGAGCCAGACGAAGGCAGCCGGCACCATGTGGCGCGGGAGTTTTCTTTTTAAGAACTCTCGAACGGCCTCGCTGTCGGGTCTTTCCGCGTCGGACTCAAGGGGCGGCTGGCGTCGCCTCGCGTGGGCGCTCGAAGCGGGACGCCGCTTGAATTGATAGCTGCGCCGGACGGCGTAAACATTGTGCCGGTCAGTTCCCTTGAGCCACCTATCCTGCTCCGCCACCACGTCGAAGCCCTGCTCTGCGAGCAGTGCGGTTATCTCCGCTAGACGGCCTTCGCTGGCGCGTCCCGGAGCGTCGTGCACCTCCATTGCGACCTGCATGATTCGCGCCCAATCCTCTCGCTCGATGCCGCGCAGGACGCGCAACTCCGCCTGTTGCACGTCCACCTTGAGCAGATCAATGCGCTCGACGTGCTCCCGGCGAATCACATCCGACAGACGCTCAAGAGCGCACGCGTGCTCCTCGCTGACGAACCTGCCTCGCAGAAGCTCGTCGGCGACCTCGGCCAACTCGCCCGCGCCGTTGACCCCGGCATCGCGCTGATTGTGGAGGAAGCGTCGCGTCACCTCCTCCTCGTCGCGCGCGCTGGCCGAGTCCTTGACGCCGGAGTGCGCCGAAGAATTGGGGTAGTAGGTGAAGGCGGATGTCTGCTTCGCCTCCGCCAGCCCGAACTGAAAGAGGGTGGCACGCAGGGCGTAGGCGGCGGTGTTGATGCGCAGTGTCTCGAAGATGGGCTCGAGAGGCTCGAAGGCGTAGACGCGCGCGTCGGGGTAGTGGCTGCTGATGAAGAGTGTGAAGAGGCCGATGTTCGCGCCCACGTCGAAGACGCAGGCGTCGCGCGGCAGCTCGATGCCGTGTTTGAAATAGACCTCCGCGCCGAAGATTTCCTGATAGAGATAGTCGGCCTCGGCGCGACCGAGGTGCGCGACGCGCAGGCCATTCGGGAGGCGGTGCCGTTCGCGCTCACAGCCCTCCGCCTGACGACGGGGGACGACGTAGGCCACCAACTTTTTATCGCCCGGCTCGTCCTCGCGCGCAAGCACCACGGCCTTGCGCACCGATGGATGCTCCTCCAAGACGACTTCGATCTCGCCCAACTCGACGCGAAAGCCCCTGAGCTTTACCTGTTGATCCGTGCGCCCGAGGTATTCGAGCCGCCCACGCGCGTCGCGGCGCGCCATGTCGCCCGTCCGATACATGTGCGCCCCTTCCCGGCGGTCGAAAGGGTTTGGGAGGAATGCTTCCGCGGTTCTCCCCGGCTGCTTGAGATAGCCCCTCGAAAGACCCACGCCGCCGAGGTATAACTCGCCCACTGCGCCCACGGGCACCGGCTCAAGATACGCGTCCAGCAGATAAGCCGTGACATTTGCGAGCGGTCGCCCGATGGTGGGGCGATGATGGCCGGGTCGTATTCGATGGCACGTCGCGTCAACCGTGCACTCCGTCGGCCCGTACAGGTTATAAAAGGCGCACGCGCGACTTTCGTCGAGTGTCCGCCAAAGTTCCTCGTCAATCGCCTCGCCCCCGATAACCACCGCGCGCGGCGCATAAGCGCCCTCCGCCAAGAGACCGGCGTCGAGCAGCAGCCGCAACTGCGAAGGCGTGCAGTCAAGCACGTCTATCCGGCACCGTCTAACGTAGTCCAGAAACTCCTTCGTGTCGTGTCTGGCCTCGTCGGGTATCGGACAGAGCGTGTGCCCGTGGAGCAGTTGCACGATCTGTTTGACGGAGGCGTCGAAGACGAGCGGCGCGTTGACGCTGAAACGCAGAGGCGCCGCGCCGTAATCCCGGTAGATACGTTCGTGAAGTGCCGTGCACAGGTTGACGACCGAACGGTGCGCGACCATGACGCCCTTCGGCCTCCCCGTCGAACCCGAAGTGTAGATGATGTAGGCGAGATTGTCGGGCGCGCTTATCGTGTGCGGGTTCTCTTCGCTCCGGCGCGCGAGCGCCCCGGCGTCAGAGTCGAGGCAGATGATGCGCCCGCCGTATTCGGGCAGCGCATCGCGGAGGCGACGCTCCGTCACGAGCACGCGCATCTGCGTCTCTTCGATGATGTAGGAGAGTCGTTCTCCGGGGTGCGTCGGGTCTAGGGGGACATACGCGCCGCCGGCCTTGAGTATGCCGAAGAGGCCGACGATCATCTCCACCGAACGGTCGAGCAAAAGGCCGACGGGCGTGTCGGCAACGACGCCGGCCTCTGCGAGGAAGTGCGCGAGTTGGTTCGAGCGGCGGTTCAGCTCGTCGAAGCTCAGGCACTCGTCCTCGAAGACGACGGCCAGATCGTCGGGCGCGCGACGCGCTTGCGCCTCGAACAGCTCGGCGAGATTAACGTCCTGCGGGTAATCGTGCGCCGTCCGGTTCCACTCGTTGACCTGACGCAGTTCCTCTTCATCGAGCAGCGGTAGCCGCGCGAGCGCGGACGACGGCGCTATTGCTCTGCGACCGCAAACGACAGTCCCGCGCACTCGCCCGACGCCAGTTCCTCGTACTCGAAGCCGAAGACCGGTGCGGCACTCTTCCCTTCTCCACGGGTCGCCCCCACGCCCCGTTGCTCCCAAGAGAAGAATTCCTGCCACTCGTAAGCCTCTGCGTGTGCGCCCCCGACTTGCCTCACCACGTCGTCGAAGGTGGACTGCTCGGTGAAGCGGCAGCGCAACGGCAGGTGCTTGGCGAAGAGGCCGACCGGGTCGCGCAACTCCTCGAACTTTCTACCGTCGAAGGCGGCTTCGACGACGATCTCGGACTCGCCCGTCAGACGCCAGAGCAAGCTCTGCCACCCCGCCAGCAGCACGACCGGCGGCGGGGCCGACAGCCGCCGCGCTATCTCTTCGAGCCGCGCCGCCAGACTGGCTTCCAGTTCGAAGGTGAAGACATCGGGCGCGTACCCGGCGGCCACATCGTCACGTCGTCCGGGCACTGACGCCGTCGCGACTTCGAAGGCGCTCTGCGCAGCCCAGTACTCGCGCCCCGCGTGCTCCTCGTCCGATTTGAGCAGATCGTTCTGCCATGAGGTGAAGTCGGCGTACTGTACGACCTCGCCCGCGACCTCTCGGTCGTTGAGGCAGGCCGCGTAGTGCCGCCACATCTCTTCGATGAAATTCTTGGCGCTCCGCGTGTCGGCGCACAGTGCCGAGAGCGTAAGTATCAGCACATGGCTCTCAGGCGACTCGCGCAGGAGGCAGGCATGTAGCAGGCGGCCTTGCTCGCAGTTGAACGGGCGCTCCCGCTCGCTCCGCATCCACCGCGCGCGCGCCTCGCGTGACTCCGCGTTGCCGCAGCCCGCGATGTTAACTTCATGCCAATCGAGCGCGACCTCTTCGTTGACGATTTGCAGCGGCACGTCCATCCCCGGTAGTAAGCGGAACGAGGTGCGCAGAATCTCATGGCGCCCGACGACGCGCGCGAACGCCTCCTTGAGTGCGTGCATCTGAAGGCGTCCGGCGATTGCCACGGCTGACTGCACGCGGTAGACGAGCGCTCTCGGCTGCAAGGCCCAGAGGCGCTGCTGCTGGGGTGAGAGGTGATACCCTTCAATCGTCGCCTGGTGCATGTGAGTTACATCTCCTTACAGTGGTGAGGCGGGCGCGGTCAGGCCGTCGAGTACGACGAGCGCGGCGAAGAGTATCCCCTGCTTTATCGAGAATCTCTCGATGTCTACTTTACGAGTGAGTCCGACTTGTGACTGAGTCTTGATTGTGGCCCCGGCGGCGCGGGTGGGCGCGCCGGGAAGCGTCCAACTGTTTACGCGGCGTGGCGGGAGACGATGCTCAGGCAGAGAGGCTGCCTTCGGCCTTGCGAAACTCGGACACGTCTACGACCTCGATGCGGTCGTTGCTCCTGCTCACCACTTCGAGCGTGTAGGGCGGCTCTCTGCTTCGACGCAGGCCGTCTCGCCGATACTCAGAGTGTTCGTGGCTCCAAGCCGCAGAGCATACAGGAGCCGAATTTGTCTGTCTGTCTGACACTAGACTGTGTCTGGAATTTGACTCAGTTGGGCAGTCATCATTCCTCTTCTGTCTATCAATGACAGAGGTAAAGGTGATGAGAAGCGGTCAAGATTAAGTGGGTTAGATGACTCAAGACTATCAACACTTATCGGCACAAGGTTTTCTATCGTACTTATGCAGCCTACGGAGGGTCTGTCTCTTCTGACTTCCGTTGCACGACACTTGTTAGGGCGAACGCATCTTAAATTTCGCGAGTAAGTGGGTTGTGGCATTCTCCTGAGAGTTTCGACTCGATGGAAAGGAGAATGCCCGATGAACAAGTCCGCGTCGCTCTCGTTGTTCGACACTC
>JAIVJZ010000043.1 GCA_020199775.1 Acidobacteriota bacterium | reverse complement strand
CGCTACGCGGCGGCGCTCTCCGGCTGCGTCGTGCGCTGAAAATTGCTCTCACGGGTAAGGGAAAAATCCTCACACGCGCTCTCCTGTCGTATGCGTTAAACGAAACACGCGGTCTTCAGCGGGCGTTGAGTTGTGACCGCACGGATGGGAGCGTCGGCGTCGAATCACGCGTTGCGGTCGTCGCCGTTTTCAGAAGTCTTGCCCTTGAGCAAGCCGACCTCCTCGGCCAGAGGTTGGTTGAGACTGTAATGAATCCTCGCATCAACGCCCTGCTCCTCGATCACCAAGCCCTCGTCAACCAGATCGGCGAGCGCCGTCTTCACTTCCGCCGTCCGCTTTTTGATTTCCTGTTCCAAGAGCCACCACTGCACAATGCCTTCCAACGTGTCGCGCGCGTCGGGGTGTTCGGCCAGATAGGCTAAAATCTCGTCGGCGATACGCGAACGCTGCTGACGCACTTTGTGGCTCACGCGCTGCCCTGCCTCTCACCTACCTCTCAACTTCCGGAGATAGCCAATGCAAGCCGCGTGCTATTGATAAATTAAAGGGATTGACGGCGAGACCCGAACCTTAGTGAGACTTTTTGGGGACTACTATCGGCCCGGAAGCGAGACGAATGGCCGCTTCGCGCGGGAAAGAGGGTGAGACAAAAAAGGCGCGGCGCGGGAAGCGAAATGTCTCACGCGCAAGTCTCATGCGGGTGCGGCTTTCAAGCCTCACTCCGAAGATGCGCTGAGCCTGAAACGCTTCACGTTGATGCCGTGTTTGCGGATTAACTGAGAGAGCGCGCGACGATTTTTGTGCGCGACCTGAGCGGCCTTGGTGACGTTGCCTTGATAGGCGCGCAGCAGTTCGTCCAAATAATTGCGTTCGAACTGTGAGATGATCTGCGCCTTCGCCGCCTGAAAAGTCGTGTGGGCGACTGGCGACTCGACGGACGGAAGATCGAGGTTGAGGAGCGTAATCACTTCACCGCGATTGAGCGCGACCTCGCGCTCGACCACGTTCTCCAACTCGCGCACGTTGCCCGGCCAGTCGTGCCGCGCGAGCGCGAGTAGGGCGTCGGGCGAGAAGCGCAGTCCGGGTCTATTGGACTTCGCGGCGTGCTTACTTAAAAAGTGTTGCGCGAGCCGCGCGATGTCTTCACGCCGCTCGCGCAGCGGGGGCAGGCGCAGCGGAATGATGTTCAGACGATAAAAAAGGTCTTGACGCAGCTTGCCTGACTTAACGGCCTCTTTCAGGTCGGCGTTGGTCGCCGCGATGACGCGCACGTCGGCCTTGCAGACCTTCGCTGAACCGAGCGGGCGATACTCCTTCTCTTGCAGGAAGCGCAGGAGCTTGACCTGCGCGCTCGGCGCGAGGCAGTCAATCTCGTCGAGAAAAAGCGTGCCCGTGTCGGCCATCTGAATGAGACCGGCCTGCGACGCGAACGCCCCGGTGAACGCGCCGCGCTCGTGGCCGAACAACTCGTTCTCGGCGAGTTCGAGCGCGATGGCGCCGCAGTTGACCGGGACGAACGGGCGCGCCGCGCGCGGGCTGAGGTAGTGAATCGCGCGCGCACAAAGTTCTTTCCCCGTGCCCGTCTCGCCCGTGATGAGCACGCCCGCGTCGCAATTCGCAATCAGCGGGATTTTTTTGACCTCCTTCTGGAATGCCGAACTCTCTCCGACCAACTGCCGGAGCCCGAGTTTCTCTTTGAGCAGGTCTGTCGGAGAAGCGTTCCGGCGCGCGTGTTGAAGCAACCATGAGACGCGCGAGAAGACTTCGCCGGGCTTGAACGGGAGCGTGAAGAAGTCGTTCATGCCCGCCTCGAAAAGTTCCAGCATTTCCCCCGGCTCGGCCGCTTCGGTCACGACGGCGACCGGCACGCCCGGCATTTCTCTCCGCCGGGATTCAATCAACGAGGCCGCGCGGCCTAACTGGCTTTGGGACAAAATCAGCAGGACGAGCGAAGGAGTTAAAGGCGATAAAGGAGAGGGCGAGCGAGTCGGAGACGAAGCCCGCGCCGAAGACAAGGGAGATGTGTGTGAAGGAGGCGCGGACGCGGGATCGCCTCGGACGCTCAAGCCTTCCCCGCCCGCTTCGTCTTCTTCAAATCGCGCCGGAGCATGTTCGACGTTGATGCCCTCGCGGGCGCAAAATTCTAGGGCAGCATGAAATTCGGCTCCGAGGTTCCCCCTTGCGTCGTAGTTAAGCAACAGGATTTTCTCTTCACTCATAACGTCGCACTTTCCTCACCGGCGGTGAGATTCCAAAACCACGCGCCGCGCTTCCGGCCGGACGGCCTTCGGGTCGGGTGTTGACCCATAAGACGACCGGGCCCTGCGACGAAAAGCTTAACGGAGCCTCCGACGCCGACGGTTGTTCGCTCGCAGAGCGGTACGGCCTTCACACATCGCCGTCGGCACAGTTCAGCCCCGGCTCGCCCGTTAGAGCCCGAACAACTATTAATAGAAGATTGTTAGTTAATGACTCACGGAGTCACCTGAATCACGAAGAAGGTAACAACTTTGGTTTGACCTTACGCCGTGATGAAAGCCGCGTTGAGGGACGTTTGGTGTGCATCCCAATGTGAGACGGCGAACCAGCTATCTACATGCTGTGAGCTGCTGCGAGGATGCTCAGGCGAAATTGGGGGTTCGGCTAACGCTGAAGAAAAGCAAGGTCATAGTCTGGCCTCTTGACTAAGTTTCATACCCTTGACGGCCGTCACCTTAGCACTAAACCAGTTTCGTGGCAATGTCTGTTACCCGCGTTCGGGCGCATGCCGTTGTCAGGTTTCGCCTCTGATTTAGAGTGAACTAAGTCGAGCGACCGCCCGCGCCCGACCCTGTCCCTACTTCATCCCAGATCAACACGTTCTTCGTCTCGCGCAACATCAGGGAACCTATGATAAAGGTGATCGACGCGACGATCATCGGGTAATAGAGTCCGGCGTAGATGTTGCCCGTGCCGGCGATGACCGACAGGCCGATTAGCGGCAACAGCCCGCCGAACACCCCGTTGCCGATGTGATAGGGCAGCGATAACGCCGTGTACCTGATTCTGGCCGGGAACGCCTCGACCAGATATGCGGCAATCGGGCCATACACCATCGTCACCCAAAGGACTTGAATGAAGACGAGCAGGATGAGCGCCAGCGCGGCGCGGTTGCCGATGAGACTGTTGAAGTTTGTGTAAGCCAGCACCTTCGGCGCATTCTGTAAATTGCCCGCGGCGTCTCTCGTTTGGGGCGTCAGGCTGATCGCGCCGGTGACGGGATTACGCTGCGACACGGCCGTCACCACGTTCGACCCGGCCGCCGCCTGCATCCCCTGATAGATGGGTATATAAGTGATGACGGCCAGCAGGCAGCCCGCCATGATGATCCACTTGCGCCCGACGCGATCCGAGAGCATCCCGAAGACGACGAAGAACGGCATCCCCAGCAGCAACGCGATGGCGACGATATAGTTGGCCGAAGTCGCGTCCACGTTGAGAATTGATTGCAGGTAAAACAGCGCGTAAAACTGCCCCGTATACCAGACCACGCCCTGCCCCGCGGTCGCGCCGAATAGAGAGATCAGCACGATCTTCAGATTACTCCATTTAGTGAAGGCTTCCGTGAGTGGTTTCGCCGAAGTCATGCCGGAGCTTTTGACGTGCTGGAAGATCGGCGACTCTTTCATCCTCAGCCGGATATAGAGCGAGACGCCGACCAGAAAGATCGAAATGATGAACGGGATGCGCCAACCGGCGAACGCTCCGGTGCGCCCGGCGAACGCGTCCGCGCTCATCATGTTCTGCACGATGAGGATGACGGCGAGCGAGACGAAGAGCCCGAGAGTCGCAGTGATCTGGATGAAGCTCGTATAAAAACCGCGCTGGCGATCCGGCACATGCTCGGCAACATAGACCGCCGCGCCGCCATACTCGCCGCCGAGCGCGAGACCCTGCAAGACGCGTATGAGCAGGAGGATGATAGGCGCGGCGATGCCGATCTGTGAGTAGGTTGGCAGAAAGCCGATGACGGCGGTCGCGCCGCCCATGAGCAGCAGCGTGACGAGAAAAGCGTACTTCCGACCCACGATGTCGCCGATGCGTCCGAAGAAGAGCGCGCCGAACGGGCGGACGATAAAGCCGACGGCGAACGTGGCGAGATAGGCGATGTAAGCGAAGGTGTTGTTGCCCGGCGGGTAAAAGAGCGGCGAGATGATGGCGGCGAGGCTGCCGAAAATATAGAAGTCGTACCACTCGATCATCGTGCCGACGGCGGAGGCCGTGATGACCTGCCAGATTTTATAGTCGCCGGAAGTCCTCCGGTAGCCGGTGGTGCGGCCTGCTTCTTCTGTCAGTAAACTATCCGACATCAATTCCCGCGCTCCTTAATCAATAGATGATTTATGTAATGATAGTCGCTCGTCCGCTCCCGGCAGTTCGAGAAATGCCCCCTTACATCCCGAGAGGCGAATTCCTATCGCGCAGAGTCTTACTATCAATCGACGGGCGCTGTCTCACTCCCCTGTGGCAATCGCACTTTAACACCGCTCGTTAGCTTTTCAGTATCGAACTCCGCTTTTCCGATAGTTAGCGATTTTACTCTAAGCCACACGCGATTCCGGCCGATTCATTCCCACATGGAAAGTGAGAATGAACCGGCCGGTTGGTGTCAAGAATTTTCCCGGAACGCATTGCGCCCCGCATACGCATGCTGTTCGCGCCGAAATCTCGTCGTGGCGGAACTGCTTTGGCTCAGTCGGTTCGCTCGACAGAGTAATATTTCAAATACGTAGGGTCGGCGCCGATTGCTTTGGTTACGAAGCCCGGTTGGTTGGAACGCGCGGGAATCTCCTGCGTGTAGGTGTGGGTCGCCTGTGTGCTCTCCAAGCGGGCGCTGCCGAGGTTGATAACGTCCGCGTAACGGATGCGGCTACCCTGCTCGTTTGCCACCGCCGTGATGTAGCGCACGGACGTGTACTCCTTGTTATAAGCGACCATCAGATGTGAGTAGCCGGGGTCGCTCGTGAGTCGCCACACCTCCTGCTGCCTCCTCTCTTCCTTCTCCAACTGGCCGATGTTTTTCAGGCGCGCGTGTGCCTCGTCTCGCGTCATGCCGAGGCGGACGCCGAGTATCTCGGGCTTCGGTTCGCCCCCCGTGGTGGCGCACGCCGTAGCGAGCAGAAGCAGACAGCAAATGGCGGCGGCTATTTTCATCATATGGAACCCGACTGAGACTTCGCGCCGAGTCTATCAAACCTACTGACGTTGAGACAGCCCGGCGCGCTTAATGAGTTGGCGAGTCGGCGGGCGACTTTTTGTGGTCGCCCGCCGACTCGCCGTCGAGTCAACGTCTATCGTCCGGCATGGCCGCCCAAACAACAGTTCGAGACTCTGTGAGGACACAAACCCGGTCAGACGCGGCTCGCCCTAGCATGCCGCGTCTGACCACAGCCGCGCCTGCGGTTAATCGAAGGCGGCGAACAGCGACTTGCCGCCCGACTGACGGATGATCGTCGCGCGCTCCGTGCCGTCGTTATCGTTGCCGTCAATGTTCCCGTCGCCGTTCTTGTCCGCGCCGCTGATGCAACCGGGAGTCACGCAGCCGTCTGCGTAGGCCGCCAGCGCGCGCCCCAGTTTATCAATGGTCACGTCGTTGAAGTCGAGCAGGTTGCGCGTCGTGCCGGGGCAGGTCGTGCCCGATGTGCAGACCACGCCGCGCTGCACGGGGTCGTTCGGCGTCGCGTTGACCGTAACCCACGTCTGGCCGCCGTCGTAGGTCGTGGCGATGTAGCCGAACCATGTGCCGTTGAAGCTCATGTCGGTTCCGCGACCGTTCGCGCCCTCGGTCGTCGAGCCGAGGAAGAAGACTGCGGCGCGATTGCCGTCGCCGCCGACGGCGGCCGGGAAGACCGTGTTCTTGATGCCGTGAGACGCGCCCACGTCGGAGACGTTCACCCAGCTAAGCCCACGGTCGTGTGAGACGGCGACCCGCGAATGACCGTCGCCGTCGGCGAAGGCCAAGTAGATGGTGCCGTCCGAGCCGATGCCGACCGACGGGTCGGTGTCGCCGGAGGTGCTGCCCGGCACTGTGCGGATGCTCCACGTCAGGCCGTTGTCTTCGGAGACGGCGACGCCCTGCTCGCCGTTGCACGACTTGTTCGGGACGTAGACCGTGCCGTCGGGGGCGACCTTGATATGACCGTGCAAGCCGCCGCACTGCACCAGCGTCCACATCGGGACGGCGAGGCCGAAGGTCAACCCGCCGTTATCGCTGCGGGCGATCTGCGCCAGACCGATGTCCTGCGAGGCGTAGTAGACGGCGTTCGGGTAAAACGCGGCGTCGAGTCCGGGCAGTTGCACGGCGCCGCCCTTGAGCGAGCCGTCGGCGTTCTTAGCATAAGGCCCGCCGCCGAGGGTCTGGTGGTCAACGCCCGAGTTGATGCCTGAGCCCTGGCTCGGCGTCCACGTCGCGCCGTCGTCGTCGGTAAACGACATCAGGCTGACCTTGCCCGCGAGTTGCGAGACGAAGGTGCGGTTGGTGCGCGATGCGCCCGCGTCGCTGTCGGTGAAGAGGATCGGGTCGAGCGAGGTGATCGAAGTGGTCGGCGCGCTCACGTCTTCCCACGTCGCGGTGGCGGGCGACACGGCGTCGTTGAACCGGACGCGCAAGGTTTCGAGGCCGGAGATGAACATGACCGCGCCCGTGTCCCAGTTAGCGCCGAGGGTCGGCTCGCCCGCGCCCTGGCCGATGCCGTTCGGCGCGGCGTAGTTGCGATAGCTCGGCGGCTGGGCGGTCGAGGGCGTCGGCGTCGCCGTCGGCGGCACGAACGGTTTCGCTTCGACGGCCACGCTGCCGCGGTACTGGTCGACGGTGGTCGCCGCATAGTAGACGGTGCGCACGGTGTAGACGCCCGTGCCCGAAGCTGTCGGGTCAATCGTCGTGTCCTCCATCGTCAGCGGCTCGCCCGGCGACGTGATGCCGCGCCCGGAACTGGCGACGAGGGGGCCGGAGTTCGAGCCTTTGTGGATGTAGAGGTCATAGTCGGTGACGGGGACGTTCCATTCGATTTTGACGCGCACGAGCTTGCCCGCCCAATCGGCGGTCGTGCCGCCGACGTTCAAGGTGAAGGTGTCGCAGGTGAGCCCCTCCCGGCACAAAGTTTCACTGCCGATGACGGGCGCGGCGTTTAAAGCGCCGCCGCCGACCGCCGTGCCCGCCCATGTGACTGGTGCGGTGGCCGTCGGGTTGAGGGTCGTGGAGGTCGGGCTGGCGGCGTCCGCCGTCATTATCTGCGGGGGGGCGAAAATTATTGTCAAAACAAAGATCGCGGCGACGGCCGCGCCGAGCGCTTTCAAAGCACTTTGTGATTTCGGGGTTCTCGAATTTCTCATCACGATTGTTTCCTTATGACGGCGGCGTAAGGCTCGTGGCAGGGTCGCGCCGGACAACCGTGCCCGCTCTCCGAATAGTTCAGCGGCAGACGACGTAATGTAACGGCGGGTGCTTGGCTAATTCTTGGCTGGCGCTTGAATCTTCGGGGGCGGCGTGGGAATTTTATGAAAATTCGCGCGCGGAGGCGGGGCGCGAGCCTCAAGAAAGACTCGGCTTAACGCTTGAACTGGTTGAAAAGGTTGATTTTACAGTAAGACGCGGGCGCGTTTCCGAGCAGTTGTGCGCTTGGCAGGGGCTACTAAAAAAATTTGCGCCCGACACCTCGCAAAGTGCCGGGCGCAGCCCCGTATGATCGGGGGTCTCGCCGCTTATTCCGCAGCCCGTCTGGCGATCAGGCTCATCGCATGGGCGAGTTCGAGCCTCGTCAGCGTGCTCTGCGGGCGGAATACCCCGCCCTCCGCCGTGAGCAGGCCGCGCTCAAGCGCGACGGCCACGTAACCGCGCAAGCCCGAAGGGATCGCGCCGGCGTCTGCGACCGTTAAGAGCGTACCGGCCTTCGCCTCGGCCTCGCCCCGCAGCCCCTGCGCGCGGACGAGCGCGACGGCCGCCGTGAGACGGTCAACCATGTCGTCCGGCCTGAAGAGAGCGCCCGGCGTCGCGTCCGGGAAGAGCGCGCCGCACGGCGCGGCCTGCACGCTTTCGACAAAGAGCATGGTCGAACGGTCGAGCACGTCGGCGTAGGTCGGCTGCCCCGGCGTGTACTGCGGGACGCGTGCGCCGAGCACGAGTGTCGTCGCCAGATCGACCCGCGTCACGCCGAACCCCGGCCGGAACGAACCCCCGTACGGCCACATCACGTAGGAACGTAAATTCTGATAGACCTCTTCGCGCGCGGCCGCGCTCAGGGCATCAACGTCCGGCAAAGGCGCGTACTGCGCACGCGTCACCTCAAGCACGCCGGAGAACGCCTGCGGCGTGCCGGCCAGACCGAGCGTGTTTGTGACGCCGACGCGCCACTGGCCGGGCGCGGGCGAGTTGACGGCGACACGCTCACGCTTGCCGGTCAGTCCGGGCAGGTTGAGTTGATTCGCTGACGCGCGCCGCACGCCGCCGGGGTCGGAGAGCGTGAGTCCCAGATCATTCGTGCTGTAGACGGGCCCCCAGCCGATTTGGACGGAGGCGAGCAGCGCGCCCTCCGGCATGCTCAAGAATGTCTGGTAACCGGAGAGAGGCTGCGCCGTGCCGCCGAATTGTTGCAAAGGGTCGTTGATGAAGCGCACCTGCCCGCGGTCGAGCGTAGCGCGCCACACGCCGATGAGCCGTTCGGGGAAGGCCGCTTCGAGCACGGCCGCGTGCGCGTTGAGCATCCCCGCGCCGACCTCGTGGCGATAGTAGGGCGGGAGCGGCGTCGCCGTCCGCCGGAGGATGTCGCGCACCTGTGCGGGCGTCAGGCCGGGGTTCGCTTCGAGCATCAGGGCGATAGCGCCCGCCGCCTGCGGCGCGCTGAAACTCGTCCCGCTGCCCGACGTGTAGTAAGGGAGTTCGGCGGTTGAAAGACGGCGCGAGGAAGAGATGTCGGCAGTGCCGACCAGATTCGTCCCCGAATTGCGCAGGCTGATGACGTTCACGCCGGGCGCGACCAGCGTCGGGTGAGAGGCGAGGCCGTCGAACGCGCCACGCGCCGAGAAGGAAGCGAGGCGTCCTTTGTGGTCGGTCGCGCCGACGCTGACGACCCACGGCGCGGCGGCATAAGGATTCAAAGTGTGGAGACCCGGCCCCGAGTTGCCCGCCGAGAAGACGACGTTGATGCCGTGCTCCGTGAGCAGTCGCGTGGCGACGTTGACGGGGTCGTTCTCGTCATAGACGGCGTTGGCCGAGAAGCTACAGTTGACGACGCGGACGCCGAGGTCGGGGCGCGTGAGCAGGTAGTCGAAGCCCGCGAGCACGTGGAAGAGGTTCAAGTCGCCCGCGCTCAACCCGACCATTTTCGCGCCCGGAGCCACGCCCGCGTACGCGCCGCCGGAGCGCACGCCGTCGCCCGCGATCACGCCCGCGACGAAAGTGCCGTGGCCGTAGACCTGATCCGTGTTCGGCACGTTTTCCAAATTGGCGGGAGACGTAAAGCCGACGCTCACGCTCTGCGAGTCCAACAACTTGACGTTCTGCGCGACGCGGCCGGACAGATCGCCGTGCGTGCCGTCCAAGCCCGTATCGATCACCGCGACCGTGACGCCGCGCCCGGTCACGGGCAGCCCCGCGTTGAAACTCGTCAGTTCAGGGTCGCGCGCGACGCGTTGCGCGCCCGCAAGGGCGACGTAGGGGTCGGAGGTCGTCTGGAAAGTGCGGTTGCCGTAGATGGAGCGCACCGCGGGGAGACGCGAGACGCCGGCGAGTTGCCGACGCGTCGCCGTCACGGCAATGACCGGCAGCGCGCGGTAACGCGTGCCGCCGACGATGCCGTTGAGCCGCAGGTCTGCGAGGTCTGTCTCGCCCGGCTGACGGTGGTAGACGATGGCTGCGTTGATGTTGCTGTCGTCGGTGGCACGGTCGAGCAGGATGGCAAGCTCGGGGTCTACACTCTGGAGGCCGATTCGTTGCTGAACGTCAGTCCCGGTCGCGGTAATACCGTCCGTTCCCGTCGCGGTGATACCGTCCGTCCCGGTCACGGTGATGCCGTCCGTTCCGGTCGCGGTGATGCCGTCAATTCCTCGAAGCGTCACGCCGTCGGTGCCGGTCGCGGTGATGCCGTCCGCGCCTTCGATGTGGATGCTGCTCGGCGTGATGGAGAAGACTCGGCCATCAGTTCCGGTGGCGGTGATGCCGTCCGCGTCCGCGACGTTGAGGCCGTCCGTCCCCGTCACGGTGATGCCGTGAGCGCGTGCGAAGTACAAGGCGTCCGTCCCGGTCGCGGTGATGCCGTCCGTTCCGGTCGCGGTAATGCCGTCCGTTCCGGTCACGGTGATGCCTTCGGCTCTCCTGAGCAGGAGCGAATCGACGCGTGAGATGGAGCCGTCGGTGCCGGTCACGGTGATGCCGTCCGTCCCGGTGACGGTGATGCCGTCAGCCGCCGCCACGGTCATGGCGTCAACACCCCGCGCGACGAGCATGTCAGTGCCCGTCGCCGTGATTCCGTCCGTTCCGGTGGCCGTAATGCCGTCGGTGCCGGTGGCCGTGATGCCGTCCGTTCCGGTCGCGGTGATGCCGTTGACGTTAAAGGCGAGCAGGTCGTCGGTGCCGGTGGCCGTGATGCCGGAGGTGTCAATGAGGGTGATGCCCTCCGTGGGGGTAAGGACGATGCCTTCTCCGCGCGTGACGATGACGCCCGCCCTCGTTGCGCCGACGCAGAGCACGTAGGCGAGGAGCAGGGCGACGATTTTTCGCGACCTTTTAATTGTGTGCATAGTCAGAACAGTGCGGATACAGTGTTACTTCTAAAGCTTTAAGCAAGAAGATGTGAGGTTGACTATAAAGTAGGAGGCATGCACGTCGCTCGTCGGAACTGTTGAGGGTCGCGGCACTGGCGGCCGTGTTTTCTCTACAGTCCTTTGGAGCCTTATGGATAATACAGCAAAGTCATGGCCGGGTAAATTCGTCAACGATGAATCCTCAACCACTCACTTGACCGACTCGCCGTAGACCCGCTTCGTCTCCTGAGCAGGCTCGACGCCCAGTTCCTTGAGCAGGAGACTACACAGGGTTTCATACTGCTCTTTGACGGCGACGCGATTTCCCAACGCCGCTTGCGCGCGCATGACGCGGCAGTGAACCTCCTCGCGGAACGGGTCGTCGCGCAGTATTTTCTGGGCGAGCGACAAAGAGCGTTCCCACTCGCCCGCCCCCTGCGCGGCGGCGGCGAGCTTTTCGAGCATACGTAGATATTGGTCGCGGTAGTAGGAACGCTTCTCTTCGACCCACTCGTCGTGCGTGCCCTGCATGAACTCGCCGCGATAGAGAGCGACCGCCTCCTCGTAAGCCTGAAGACATCGCTCGGTCTGACCCCGCCGGTGCGCTCCCGCGGCCTCGGCCACCAGAGCGTCGAAATCTTCCACGTCCAATTGATAAGAGAAGTCGGGGTTGAGCAGGTAGTCCCCGTCTTTATAAAGCAGAAAGTTCTGCCTGAGAAACTGGTTGCTGTTGAGCGCTTTGCGGATATACGAGATCGTGGGATGAAACTTTTTCTCGACGCTCTCGGCGTCGTCGTCGCGCCAGAACATATCTACGAGCGTGTCCTTCGAGGCGCGGCGGTGTTGGCGCGAGGCGATGAAGCACAGGATGTCGCGGGCGCGTTTGCTTGTCCACGCGTCAGGGGCGAGCGGGCGCGCAGGGTCGCGGTAAATCTCCACCAGTCCCAACATGTTGAGAGTCAGGTCGCTGGCCGGTCGGGCTGACGCCGACCGAGACGGCGACGGTTGACGCGCCGGGGGAGGTTGAGATTGAACGGCCGAGAGTCTGCGTCGCAAGTCTGCGGGCAGCAACTTGAGAGACTGTTCGGAGGAGAACAATTGTGGGTTTTGTTCAACCTCGCGCCGGAGCCAGTATTCGTAGTCGTAGCGCACGGCCAATTCGATGGCGCGCCGCAGGTGCTCCAAGTAATCCCCTTCCTTCCCGGCGACGCGGGCGCACGAAGCGAGCGCGAGTGAAGCCTGCGCCTCGTAGTAGTGAAGGTTGCGCTCGCGGAAATACGTGACGACCGGCAGGAGTTCGGCGCGCGCGGCGGCGTGCTCACCCTGCGCGAGCATGATGCGGCCGCGAGCCAGCACGGACGTTTTCAAAGCCACCTCGTCTTGCAGGTCAGCGCGCGCCTCGACCAGTTGGTCGATGGCCGAACGGGCCGCGGCCAGATCGCCCTCCTGCGCCGAGAGCATCGCCTGCTCTTCCGGCAACTCACGCCGCGCGAGATCAAGCCCGGCGTCTTTATAGATGCGCGCCGCCCTCGTGTAAAACTCCACGGCGCGCTCCACCTCTCCCGACTCGCGGTAGAGGTTGCCGTAGGTTTCGCAGACTTCGCCTTGCAGCACGCTCAGGTTAAAGAGTTGCGAGAATTCGAGCGCGCGGTTCAGGTGAGACTCGCATTCGGCGAACTCGCCGCGGTACAGGTAGCAGCGCGCCATGTTGAGATGCACGGCCGCCTCTTGCGGGATTGGCGACGCATTCCCGCCAAACTGGAGCGTGCGGTGCAGCCAGCGCAGAGACTCGTCGAAGTCGCCCCGGATGAGCGCGGGCAAGCCAAGATTGTGCGTCATCAGCCGGGCGTAATGATCGTCCCCGTGGTCTTCGGCGGTCTGCAAGGCGGCGCGAAATTCACGTTCGGCCGCAGCCCACTCGCCCTTCGCCATCAGACACAGGCCGCGCGTGCCCGCGCACTTGGCGCGCACGAACGAGTTTTCGTCCGCTAACTGCACCGCCCGATCAAGGTAAGCGAGGGCGGCTTCGAGGTCGCCGTATCGGCGCGCGATGGTCGCCAGCGAGCGGAGCGTTTCGGCCTCGCCCTCGCGGTCGTTTCGCTCGCGCAGGAGCGCGGCGGCGCGCCTGTAGAGGGAGCGGGCGGAGTCGAGTTCGTCGCGCAGGCGCGCCACCTCGCCGCGATAGAAGAGGGCGCGCGGGTGCGCCCTGACCGCATCCGGCGGCAACGCTTCGACGAGCGAGACGAGCGATGCGAGCGCGCCCGCGGCGATCCAGTGGCCGCCCCGCTCGGCGACGACGCCCGCGGCTCTCCCGAAGTCTTCGGCGGCTATCAGGTGCCGCGCGGCATGTTCCCACTCTCCGCGGTCGAGGTAATAAGCGGCGTAGCGCGCGTACTCGGCGGCCACCGCGTCGCGCCCCGATTCCTGACTCAGGCGGCGTTGTAAAAAACTCCGAAAGAGCGGGTGGAGGCGATACTCTTCGCCGCGGCTATCGCTCGCCACCGTCATGAAGACGTTGCGGCGAACCAGTTCCGGCAGGACGTGGCGGCTGTTCATCTCCGGGTAGAGACGCGCGCACACGTCCAATTCGACCCGGTCGAGCAGCGAGATGCGCAGCAGGAAGCGTTGCACGTCTTCGGGTTCTTCAGCGAAAACCTCTTCGGCGAAATAGTCGAAGATGTCGTGCTCCGACCGCCGCAAAATCTCCGTCAGGTCGGTCGCGTCCGTCTCGCCCGCCGCGGCAGCTACCGCTTCGCGTTGCGCAAACTGCCTGACCAGTTGCAGCGCGGTGATCCACCCTTGCGTGCGCTCGCGGTACTCGGTCAGTTGCTCGCGGGACAGTTCGAGGTCGAACACTTGCCGGAACAGTTCACGCGTCTCCTCGTCGGTGAACAGCAGTTCCTGCCGGTCGATGATGGCGAGCGAGTCCTGCGAGCGCAGGCGCGAGAGAGCCAGCGGCGGCACGTCGCGCGAGACGACGATGACGTGCAACACGTCCGGCAGGTAAGAGATCAGGCGGTCGAGCACGGCATGCACCGCGGTCTCCCGCCCCAGATGATGATAGTCGTCGAGCACGAGGACGAGTTGCCGGTTGACCTCTTGGAGAACTTCGTTCAGGAGCACGTCCACGGCGCGCGCCGGATGCCGGGCGATCTCGTCGGCCGACTGCCGCAGGTAAGAAAGCGTCACGTCGCCGAAGCCGGGCACAGCCTGCTTGATCCCGTGCGTGAGATATTCGAGGAAGACAAGCGGGTCGGCGTCCGTGTGGTCGAGTTGATACCAGACGAATTGGCGCGCGTGCGCCCTGACGAAGTCCGCGACGAGCGTAGTTTTACCGGAACCGGCGGGGGCTGCGACGAGCGTGACCGGGTGCGAAAGATTGGCCTGAAGGCGTTCGGTCAGGCGCGGGCGCGAGAGCAGTGCGGAGGCGGGGCGCGGCGGGAGAAGCTTCGTCCGTAAGAAGAAGGTGGGACGCTTCGGCGCGTCCTCCGGCGTCGGCCGCGTCAGTGCCGGTGCAGGAGATATGCCTTCGCTACGAGTAGTCTCTGCCATCGGGGGAAGTCTCTGCCGCATTTAGTCAATTTAGACGGAGCTTAACACGGAGGCGAGCGCGTCTCCACGGCAATCCGAGGGCAGTCGCCATGCGCTCGGTCGGGGCTGCTGTGGCCGGAAAGATTTATCAATTCCCTTCCGGCCTCCACGGCGAGGTTGATTGTTTGAAAGGCGTCGAACGGCGTCCAGCCCGATGCTCCGGTCGGGAAATTTTTCCCTACGCGACACCGACCAGCATCGCCCTACTCAGCCCCCTCGCCAACCCATCCAGAGCGGCGGCGCGACCCTGCGTTTGTTCAAGCGCGGCGTGCGCCTCACTGCCCGCGAGGCCGTAGCTGGCGAACAAGTCGGCCGCCTCCCGCGGGTTGAAAGCCAGACCCGCCTCTTCGATGAGGCAGAGCGTCTGCTTCGAGCGCATGCGCCAGACCGGTGTCGGCGGCAGGCTGCGCCCGATGATCAACATGTGCGCCTCCGGGGGCAGCAGCGGCAGCAGCCGACCGAAGAACGGCACGAACCACTCGGCGTCGTAAATAAGGTGCAAGTCGTCAACCACCAACAGCAGCGGTTCGCCCCGGCACTCCTGCAATTCATAGAGGAACGCTTCGGCGAGGGTCGGGATGTCTTCGAAGCCCGGCGATCCCGCGAAGTGTGCCAGCGCGTCCCGCCCGAAGCCGGGACGCTGCCGCCTGACACTTTCGACCAGATAGCGGAAGAAGATTCGCAGTTCGCCGTCCGGGGCTTCGACCGTGTACCAGGCCGTGCGCGACGCGCAGTTCCGCGCGAAGTCTTTCGCCAGCAGCGTCTTGCCCGTGCCTGCGCGCCCCGTGATAATGGTAGACGTGCAAGAGCCGATCCCTTCTTCCAGCACCTTGAGCAGGCGCGGGCGCGAGAGGCGTGGGTTTTGGTGTGGGACAGTGACCTTGTCGTGAATGACTTGCATACTCACTACCTTAAAACAATCCCGCAGCGACGCATGTTGCTGTCCGGGGGCGAGACGGTCGCGCCTTCACTTTAAAGATTACGCGTCCGGCTTGGCTAATTCTTGGGTGACGCTCTTGTGCGTCCGTCGCCGCTACCTGATCCGCCCTTCGCGAGGGGGCAGTAGATATTCAATAGATGTGTTCTGCCGGAAAGATTATTTCTGTGGCACGCCGGGTGCTTCACTAATCAGTGGCAAGCACGGAATAAGCATTAACAGCCGTGACCCCGCCGCCATCACTTCTCTGAGAGTGGCCTGCCGCTACTCCAGCCGCCCGCCGAGCATCCCCATCACATAATCAAATCTGAACGAAGCCCGCGATACATGCGGGCTTCTCGCCTTTCTACCTGCCTTTTTCAAGGCGGTAACGGGGAACGTCTCGCGTTCCTTTACGCATCACCCTTCCCGACTTGGGAGCAAGGATAGTTCAGGTTCACAGGGAGGAACAAATCTCGTCACTTCTGATGTGACAAATAGTGGACGTGGCAGGTGGTTGTGTTGCAAAACAGAAACCAAAATTTATGAAGATGGGGCGACTTCAAGCTTTCATCGTTTTGACTTCCAATATGCTCGCCTCGATGGTCGTTGCCTCTTCAACACGCGATCTGAAAGGAGCAATTGTCAGAACCAGACTTACACTTCTATAGCGGTTTGCAATTCAGTGCGATGAAGGAATCATTGGAGGGGCAGGGCTGGTCGCTGCCCGCGTGGCTACGAAAGCGAGCGGGCAGGGACAAGCCCCGCCCCTCCAATAATCACAGACGAGTCGCATCCATTTGCAAACTGCTGTAAAGCGCCCCAAGCTGAAGTTAGATGTCGCGTCGCTGCGGAAGCAGACGGCCGCGCGCGTGCGTCCCGGCAACCTTTCGGGGGTCAACCGGGACGCACGCGCGCGGCTATGGACTTAGACTTTCCTTACGACGCCACGGCTCTGGAATTAAGGGGTGCCGCCGCACAGCCCTATCACGTATCTGCCGCTATTGTCCGGGCCGTAGCCGTCACCCACGCCGAAGGTGAGCGGACTACCCGGCGCGTTGATGCGGAACGTGTAGCGGTGGTCTGGCCTGTAAGCGGGCACTTGCTGGCCGGGGATAAACGATTCGGCGGGCTGCGAGTTGATGGCGAGCGTCCAGTTGTATTGCGACGCGTAATGCTGCGGCGTGATCGGGTTGCCGTTGCCGTCTGCGAAGATGTAGAAGGCATCACTATAGTTCGTTCCTGAGGCTTGCCCGACGCCCGTGACCGTGACGGTGTCGAAGCCCCTGTAGGTCAAAGACGAGACACCGCCGCCCAGCCCGCCGGTGAAAGGAGCCATCACCACCTCTCCGCCCTGACAGCCTACCGGAACCGTGAGTTGTGCGTAATAGACCGTGTTCTTGTAGCCCCCGGCGTTGTTTCCGCCGAGCGCGTAGACGTAGCCGTTCGAGGCTCCGACGCGGAGGTTGTTGATCTGCTCGGGCATGTTTGTCGTGAGTTGCCAGAGGCCGAGCGTGCCGTCGTCTCGAATGGGCGCGTAATAGACGCCGGGTGAGCTTCCGCCGATTAGATAGATGAAGCCGTCCTCTTCAAATGTGGAGTACTTACTCATGGCCTGCGGCAGAGAGGTCGTAGCCGCCCACGCGCCGAGCGTGCCGTCGACGTTGACGGGCGCGTAGTAGACGTGGCCGTTCGGGGCGAACACGTAGAGGAAGCCATCATAAGCCGCCATCGTGTGTGACTGCATGGGCTCGGGGAGCGGCGTGGTATTCGCCCAGGCGTTGAGCGCGCCGCCCGCGCCCACCGAACTGTATTTGACGAAGCTCTGCAAGCCGCCGGAGTTTCCGCCCGCCGCATAGAGATAGTTGCCGTAAGCGACGGCGGCGAAACTCTGTCGCGAAGGAGAGAGCGGCGCGGTGCTCGTCCATGAACTGAGCGAACCGTTACTCAGAATCGAGGCGTAGTAGACGGCGGTCGCCCCGGCGGCGCCCGTGATTAAGTAGACACGGTTGCCGACGCGCAGCACTACCTGATCGTTGAAGGCGCCGGGAAGCGGCGTCGTCGCCGTCCACGGGCCTGTTGTTCCGTCCGGGAGCAGGGCGGCGTAGTAGACGCCGGTTTGCGGAACATTATCGGCGCCATGTCCGCCGAAGACGTAAATGTGATTATTGTGAAAGATGAGCTGCTGCCCGCGGTCGATGAAAGGGGCGGTCGAGGCTTGCGGCAGAGGCGTCGTCGTCGCCCACTGGCCGACGCCGGGGCCGCTCGCTCCGCTGTTTGTCGGGATCGGCGACGGAAGGAAGGGGTTGTAAAAAACGTAGCCTTTGCCGGGGTCATCGTTGTGATCGTAGATCAGGGCATCAATGGCGGACGGCGAAGTTGTTCCCCACCAGTTGCGCTGCGCCGGTACATCTCGCCCGGCGGCCATATCGTTGTAGGCGGCATACTGACATTGCACCGGATAATGACCCTGCTGGCTGAAAGCGGCGAACTCCATCATCTGTATCCAGTTGCGTGGCGGGTCGTCGGAGACGAGACGGATGTAGCGAGCCGAAGCCGGCGCAAAGTCGTAGACGATGGCCTGCTTGATGGGACGCGCCGTCTCCGTCACGACGCGCACCTGTTCGCCCGCGAATGCGCCCGTCGTGGAAACGTCTATGTGAAAGCGCAGCGGAAAGTCGCCGAGGTTGATGTAGTAAGGATAAATGACGAACTCGGAGAGGCTGCTCGCCGCGCCCAGATCGACCTGCCAGTAACCGCCGGTGCCGAGCGGGTTATCAGGCACCCACGAACTGGCCGGGTCGAAGACGATGCCGTCAACCGCCCGCGCCGCCGTGGCCGCGTTGCTGCTCGCCGTCGCCTGCTTTCCGTAGGCCAGATTTTCAGAGACGGCGATGGTGTTCTGACAGGCGAGGTTGTTGTGCGCGACGGTGACGTTGGAGGACGCGCCCGAGAAGTAGACGTTCTGGCTGACGTTGTTGCTGATCTGGTTGCGCGAGACGGCGACGTTGGTCGAGTTTTCAATCGAAAGCCCGCGCGTGTTGAGCGTAATGTTGTTGTGGTGAATGCGATAATCGGATGAGGGACAGGCCGTGCCGCAGTCAGGCCACGGGCAGTTGTTGTCGTCTGCCCAGAGGCGTATGCCGAGTTGGTTGCGCGAGATTGTGTTGCGGTCAAACTCGTTGTTGCGACCGTGCTCGACGGCGATTCCGGCGCTCACGTTGTCGTTGATTTCGTTGCCGATGAGGCGCGTCTCATGAGAGTAGCCGAGCCAAAAGCCGTAATCGCTGTTGTTGGCCGTGTTCTTCTCGAAGACGTTGCCGCCGGAGAAGGTGCACTCGAAGGCATTGTGCGGAGAGAACGAACCGTCATTGCCGTAGACGTAATTGTTGTTGCTGGCTCTCCCGCAAGTGTTGCCGATGAAGAAGCCGTCGCCGCTATGAGTCAGCGAATTGCTGATGATGCGGTTGCTATTCGAGCCGGAGACGAGCAGGATGCCGGCCGAATCTCCCGACTCGAAGCCGTAGCGCCTGCGGTCAACATAGTCGGCGATGGTGCCGCGCACGAGGTTAGAGGACGACCCGCTCAGGCGCACGCCCCAGCAGCTATTCTGTCCGCTCTCATTAAGCTCGGGGCCTGATGACGTGACGTTGTTGAGCACGCGGTTGTTGTTGCTGGCGATCATCTCCAACCCCGTGCTCTGGTTTGTCAGGGTGTTGTGCTGCACGGTGGAGAAGCTGACGTTGTTAAAAAGAATCCCGCCGCCGTAGGTCTCGTCAAGCTCGATGGCGAGAAAGCTTGTGGTGGTGTCTTTGTAGTTGCCGGAGATGTTGGAATTTTGAATCAGCACGTTCGAGGCGTTTGAGATGCGGACGCCGTAGCGATAGCCGCTGACGTTGAAATTTTGCAGGGTCAACCCCGTGTGGCCGTTCATGCTGATGCCGTAGCCTTTGCCGTCGCCGACGAGAGAGACGCCCGTGCCGTCGAGCGTAATGTTGTCGGCGTGAATCTGAATGACGCCGTCTTCGCCGGGATCGCTTACCTGGTAGACCCCCGGCGTCAGCGTCGTACTCTGTGTGATGATGAGGTTGTCGCCGACCGGGGCGGTTTTGGATTGCGCGTTGACCGAGTTAATGGCCGTTCTGTTTTGTGTTAAGAGGAGAAACGCTGCCGCGGACAGCAACAACGCGACGAAACTTACATTACGGAGACGTGACATTCGCACACCTACCTTTCTATGGGTGAAGCAAGAGGTGTAAGGAACAGAGCCGCTCATTATTGGAGCGAGCGACGAGAGGTTGGGTTGGTGAATTTCCGTTGAGTGGTACGCAGGGGGGACATCGCGCGCGCGCTTTAGTCACGGCACAGGGCTTTTATTACCGCACGATATTGTATCCCTTGCCCACTCAAGAAGGTTGCTAGATTAACATAGGACGGCCGCTATCGGGCGTAACTTCGGTGCGCGGAGGGTCAGGTGTAATTAACGGCTGAATCCGCAAAGCCCCTCGTTAGCACGAGAGCGCGGCAATTTAACAAAAGCCCGCGCGCTGATCGAAGAGGCGCTCGACTTCAGAGAGCGTCTTGAAGAGACCGCGTTTTATATCGACGGTTTATGACGCGTTCGCTTACTCGCAAAAAGATGATGAACTCTATAGAGACCTCGACCACGGCAGTTCAGGTCGCCGAAGGATCAACTACCAGGCGATGCCGTAGTCTTCGCCGTGGTTACTAGACCCGCCCCACATCGTCCCGTGTCTCCGGTCGAAGAGGATGGCGTTGATGGGGCCGGAGGTTCGTTCCTCGAAGGTCAATTCGTAGCCCATCCGCCTCAGTTCCGTGCGCACCCAGGGCGGCATCGACTCGGACAGCAGAATGCGCCCCGGTCTCGTCTCGTGCGCGCCGAAGGAACTGCGCAGCTGGAAGCTGTTGACGTTCGGCGCTTCCGCCGCCTCCTGCACGTTCATGCCGAACTCGACGACGTTGAGGAAGAACTGCAAGAGATTCTGATCCTGACTGTCGCCGCCCTGCACGGCGAACGACAGGTATGGCTTCCCGTCCTTGAGCGCGAGCGTCGGCGTGAGCGTGACGCGTGGATGCTTGCCCGGTTCGATCACGTTGAAGGGGCCTTCCGACGGGTCGAGCACGAAGCTCTGCGCGCGCTGGCTCAAGCCCACGCCCGTCCTCCCCGCGATGACCGCGGGAACCCACCCGCCGCTCGGCGTGACGGAGACGACCCACCCCTCGGCGTCGGCCGTCTGCACGGAAGTGGTGCCCGCGTAGAACGAGCGCATGAACTCTTCATCATGCGGCCGCTCCGGCGCCGGTCTTTGACTGACGGGACGAACGGTGTCCTGCGTCGCGGGCGGCGGCGTGACACGGTTTGCCGGCGAGCGCACGTTCCACTGCTCCAATGCCGCGCGGTAAGGGTTGGTCGCTCCCTGAAAGGGATAGGGGTCGCCGGGGGCGACGCCGGGGTCGTTGCGATCCCACTTGATCTGCGCGGCGCGCTGTTTCGCATACTCCTTCGAGAGCAGTCCGCGGATCGGCTCTTCGGGCGGGAAGTAAGGATCGCCGTAGTAGAAGTCGCGGTCGGCGAAGGCCATGCTCATCGCTTGATAGACGGCGTGTAAGTAACGCGCGCTGTTGTAGCCCATCGGCTTGAGATCGACGTTCTCAAGGATGTTGAGCGCCTGAAGCATCGCCGGCCCCTGCGTCCAGTGTGTGAGTTTGTAGACTTCGACGCCCTTGTAGTTGGTCTTGACCGGCTCTTCGATGCGCACTTTCCAATCGGCCAAATCCTTTTCGGTGAAGAGGCCGCCCTCCTCGCGCGTGCCGCGCACGATCTCGCGCGCGATGTCGCCTTTGTAGAAGCGGTCGTAGGCGGCCATGATCGCCTCGCGCCTCCCCTTCCCGGCCGCGAGCGCGGCGGCCTCGGCCGCGACGAGTTTGCGGAGCGTGGCGGCCAGATCGGGCTGCTTGAAAATCTCGCCCGCCTCCGGCGCTTCGCGCCGCTCGCCGGGATGTGTGAGCATCACCTCGCGCGAATAACGCCACTCTTTCAGACGCCTTTTCTCGCGCTCGATGGTGTTGGCGAGTTGCGCTTCGATGGGGTAGCCGTCGGCCATTTGAATCGAAGGCCCCAACACCTCCTTGAGCGAGAGCTTGCCGTACTCGGCGAGCATGACGAGGATGCCGCCCGGCGTGCCCGGCGTGACGGCGGCGAGCGCGCCATGCTCTGGCGGATACGGCATCCCCTTCGACTTGTAGAACGCCGCGGTCGCACCCGTCGGGGCGACGCCAAGCGCGTTGATGCCGACTACCTTCCCCGTCTTCGGGTTATAGATGAGCGCCTGCGTCTCGCCGCCCCAAGAGAGCGTATCCCACATGGTCGAGGTCGCCGCGATCATCGCGCAGGCGGCGTCCACGGCGTTCCCGCCCCGCTGAAATGTGATCGCGCCCGCGGTCGCCGCCAGAGGCTTGCCCGTGATCGCCATCCAGTGTCTGCCATGAAGGACGGGCTTCTGCGTGCGTTGTGCGTTGTAGTTTGCGGGCGTAATCAAGAAGCTCGCCATCAAGAGAAGCAGGCCGCCGAGCCGACCCGCCTTGATAAATGATCTCACCTTTTCCCTCCCGTGGAATGAACAGGACTTCGGCCATCTGGACGACGAAGGCAGTAAGTTACCGCATCCGTCCGGCCGGTGTCCGAACCCGGCCGGACGGATGCTGATGAGCTTAGAAGCCCAGACGGAAACCCAGTTGCAACGTGCGCATGGGTTTCGCTCCTAAGGGTATTAGGAAGTTGAGACTCGATCTGTCGCCCGTAATCGTGATCTCGTCGTAGTTGGTGCGATTCGTGAGATTGAACGCCTCGAAGGTGAAACCGGCGTTGACGCGCTCCGCGACGCCGGGCAGCAGGCCGACGAAGCCGATGAACTTGACGCCTGTCCCTCTGCTAAACATAGGCGACTCCTTTCTTGGAACGAACATGCGGGCGGGACAAGTCCATAGGGTGAGCGACTTGCCCGGGCGAGAAATAGCGCGAAAGTTTCGGGGCGACGGCGGGGAGCGAGACCTCGCGGTTCAGCCCCAATTGTGAAGAGACGCATGACCCCGAGAGCAGGGTCAAACGGGTTAATCCAAGCGTCCGGGGCAACTTCGTCCGGCGAAGTTGATCCTAGTCCCCGTGCGGTATAACGACTGTGCATGAAAAGAAAGATGTTGGAGGCGGATCATATACCCTCTCGCCATTTATAGTCAAAATTTTATTACCCCGGCGCGGCCGGACAATCGCCCCGACCGGCCCGGCTTCAAGAACTTCATATATGCGGCAGTGACGATCAGCCGGAGAGAGCGGAGATTCGTAAACAGCCGCCGGTGAGGTTCGTGAGCACAAGCCCCGGCGGCAAACTCTTCATGGCTTCACGTCTCGTCACCTTAGTTCGTGTTCTTCTCATTTAACCTGCGTGGCGTTCCTCGACGGTCGCGGCAAAGACGATTGTTCCGATAATGCCGATGACACCGGCCGCGACGAACGGCGTCAGCGGCGCGATCTTCCACAGCAGCCCGCCCGCGAGGGCGGCGGGCGCGATGGTGAGGCTTCTGATCAAATAATAAAGTCCGACCGTGCGCGCCCGCAGGTGCGGGTCGGCGGAGTCCACGATCATCGCCTTGCGCGACGGCTCGCCGATCTCTCGCAAGCCCCCGACGATGAAAGCCGCCACCAGTGTGGCGAAGCTGTTCGCCAGCACAACCGCCACCGGGAAAAGCGAGAAGCAGATGAAGGTGGCGATGACGAAGGGCTTGCGCCCGACGCGGTCGGCGACGCGCGCCGCGGGGATGTAGACGAGGACGGCGGTCGCCATCTGCACCGCCACGAGCGCGCCGTACTGGGCGACGCTTACTCCCGTGACGTTCGTCACGTAGAGGATGATGAAAACTTCGGACAGACCCTCGCACGCCCGGATGATGATGTCGGAGACGAGCAACCGCTTGAGGGCTGTGTGAAAGGAACGCCAGACGCCTCTGATATTCGCGGGCGCGCCGACGGCCACGGGGATGTTGATCGAGAGCACGGTCGCCGCCGCGAAGACGGCGAGGACGAGAGTCAGGGCGAGGCTCGTCCGCACCCCTACGGGTACGCCGTACCGGGCGATGAGAGCGCCGCCGACCAGCGGGGCGACGACCATCGGCACGCGCTTGAGCATGGATTGGAGCGTGAACCCCATCGCCCGCCGCTCTTTCGGGAGCGAATCGGCGATGACGGCGAAGACGGCGGGACTCGCCATGCTGTGCCACGCCATCGAGAAGGCCAGCCCGACGAACAGGAACGGCCACGAAGGGCTGAGCATGTAGACGAGATAGCCGACCGAGGCCAACGCGATGAAGGTGAGGAAGGCCCTGCGTCGCCCGAGATGGTCGGCGAGCCAGCCGCCCGGATATTGGTAGACGGCGTCGAAGAAGTCCTTCGCGGTTCCGAATAAGCCGACGGCGAGCGTGCCCGCGCCGAGCGACTCCATGTACTTCGGCAGGAACTTCTTCCACAGTTCCTCGCCCATGCCGAGCAGGAAGACGGCTGCCGAGGCGAGCGTCACGTTCCGCTCAAGACTCAGGTAGTCGATGATGCGCGCCCGCCGCGTCCCCACAACGCGCGCTAACTCCTGTTCCCCGCTCGCGGTCATCTCGTCACCCGATCAAGAACACGCGCCGAAGGCCGAGCAAGCCCCGGCTAAAGCTATCCGCAGATGATACGGGATAAGTTTACATTATCGCGGTATCGCACCCGGCGTTCACCTGTCCCCAACCTTATCAAGATTCGTGCGAATGTCCATTACCGTTCACCTCTTTTGCGCCTCTGAACGGGTGCTGCCCGGGCAAACTGGCGTGCCGTATTTCAACTCGAAATAAGAATAAGGGGCGGCGGGTGTTGCTGAACCCGCCGCCCCTTATTCTTAACTGCACGTGTTACGCGGATCACTCAGTATTCGGGTTAAATTCACGCGCCAGATCGCTTGCGCGCAGGTCTTCGACCCCGGGCGCAGGCGGAAGCGGGGCATCGTTCAACTTCTCGGTTGGGCTGAGATTTTGATCGTAAATATTTTCCTCGTTTGGCAGTTGTTTTTGAACGTCGTTGGCGAACATAAGTTAACCTCCTGTCCCGTGTGGCGTTCCCCTGTGTGAAGAAGCGCCAAGCCTGAAACTTGACGCTTCTGATGCCGAAAAATAATGATTCAGTCAGGGGACATGATAGGTTGAAGGCCAGCGACGCGGGTTGCGGTGCGATTGCAAAACGGCGGCAATTTGATCGGCCGGTAAGAACCAACCAACGACATCAATGCCCCTGCTCACTCATCTCGGCGATGAGTACGGACAGGGACTCTGGGAGTGTTACAAAAATTTTCCGGCCGACTTAAAATATTGGGGTCAAACTGAGCTTCTCGCTATTTGTAATTGTGGCTAAAATATTTTTTGCAACGCTACCCACAGGAGTCGGGGTTATAATTTGAGTTACAGTACAAATGTATCCCGGCTGATCGACGATTCGAGACTACATAGCTTATGACAGGACTCTCCTACCCGGCCGCCCGGACTGTTGCCCTTACGGTCGAGGAGCACTTCGCCCGCTATTTCGCGACGGCGACGCCCCGGCAAGACCAGCAGGAACTCGCACGGCATCCCGCCGCCCAAGTCGTCGAAGCGATCATCGAGGCCGCATTCTGGTCGAGTCTCCGGCGCGAGGAAGGTTTTTCTCCGAAGATCTCGCTCGCCTTCCTGCCGCCGGCGGCGGCGGGACAGCCGCTCATGTTCGAGCGACATCTTCCGCTTACACCTGCCACCCTCTCGCGGCTCGCACCCGCCGTCGAGCGACCCGGAATTCATCTCGGCATCTGGCGTGACGGGAACGAACTGTGCGTCTGGGGAACCACCCGCACCATCCCCAAATTTTGCTTCGTGCTGGAGGTCGTCGAACCCGGCCTGCTGGTGGTTAAGTACCGCCGCGGTCAAGACACCGGCAAGTTCGTCAACGTCGTCGTGCTCAAAGGCGACGAGATCAAAGTGCTCGACGAACAGGGCACGAGCCTGCCCGATTGCCCGACGCCTCTGTCAAACATGCTCGGCTTCGGCTCGTTCGACTCTCAAGCTGATTCGGTGAATGTGCTCGTGCAACTGGCAGCCTCCATGCGCACGCACGGGCGTGGCGGTTCGCTGCTCGTCGTACCGCAAGGCTCTGAAGCATGGCGCGAGTCAATCGTGCAACCCGTTTCATATTCGGTCGTGCCTGCTTTCTCCGAACTGGCCGAACTCATGCGGCAAGACACGGTCGAGAAGGGCAAGCGTTTATGGCAGGAGGCATTCCTTGATGCGGTGGAAGCGATGGCGGGACTGACGGCGGTAGATGGCGCGACGGTGATCAGCGATCAGTATGAGTTGCTCGCCTTCGGCGCGAAGATCACGCGACGCGACGGAGGCGCGCAGGTCGAACAGGTGATCGTGACCGAACCGATTATCGGCGGCTCGGCTTCAATCGTCCATCCCGCCCATCTCGGTGGAACCCGGCATCTCTCGGCGGCGCAGTTCGTTCAGGATCAGCACGAATCGGTCTCGCTTGTGGCGTCACAAGACGGACGCTTCACGGTCTTCGCGTGGTCGCCGTGCGAAGGAATGGTGCACGCGCACCGGGTTGAGACATTGCTGCTGTAACCGCCCCCGTTATCTTCTCTCAAAGATGAAGATAAGGACTAATACACAGCAGTCGCACGCCTTGGAAGCAATCACAGTCAATCACGTTCTTCGTAAAAGAAGCATTGCGCCGTAAGCAGAATTGTCTTGATCGCATTTGAATCTATCTATATGCTATCGCGCTATGAAGACCCCAAACGACTTAATCACCGCGCTTGAAGCCCGTGCCCTGTTAAATGTAAGCCGCGCGAAGCTTTCCGACCTATTCAAACGAGGCATCCTTAAAACGTATGAGAACCCACTTGACCGGCGCGAGAAGTTGGTCAGCAAGGCCGAGGTTTTGGATTTGAGGCCGAAGCGCGCGGAGGCAGCATGAAAACTATTGCGATAGCAAATCAAAAAGGAGGCGTTGGTAAAACGACGACGGCGGTCAATCTCGGTGCTGGCCTGGCAATTGAAGGCTTCCGCGTGCTGATGATCGATCTTGATTCTCAGTGTAATCTTACCCGTACTTTTCTGACGCCGGAGATGATTCAGAACACGCTCGCTAATGTTCTGATCGATAACAAGGGCGATGGGCTTCCTTTCGGGGCGGCGATCTACGAAACCCACATCGAAAACCTTGATCTGGCAGCTTCCCATATCCGGTTGGCTAAGTTGGAGAAAAGCAGCCAGTTCGATGACCTGTTTCGGCTCAAGGATTCGCTCAATTCCCTCTCCGATGAATACGACTTCGTGCTGATAGATTGCCCGCCGAGCCTGGGGATCGTCGTCACGCAGGCATTGTTAGCCTCTGACCACGTTATCGTGCCTCTGGCAGCTGAATATTACGCCTTCGAAGGCACACAGGACTTGGAAGAGACTATTAAGAGCGTGCGCCGTTCGAACCCTTCTTTAAATGTCCTCGGCTACGTTGTAACTCGATTCGACGCTCGCACCACTGCATCGGCAGAAGCATATAAACAGGCGCAGGCGATGTTCGGAGATAAGCTGTTCGAAACGCTCGTTCGAAGCAATACGCATCTGATTGCGGCCCCAGCCTACCGTCAATCAATCTTCGAATATGCTCAAGCCTCCAGAGGCAGCGAAGATTATCTAAACTTGACGAAAGAGTTTCTCGCCCGCCTTGAAATAACTTCGAAAGTCCGGCTTTTAAAGGAAAAGCGTAAATGAGCAAAGGCGAACCAAAAGCCAAGATCACAATTCCTACCCGCACGGCGCGAGCTAAGGGCGGGATGTTCGACAACCTTCGAAAGCCGGAAGAGGTTGAATCGCTATCAATAGAAGAGTTGGTATCGCCCTTCGCTAGCCAGCCACAAGATAGCCAGCTACAACCTAGCCAGCCACCGGAACCTCCCGAGATCGGCCACGATAGCCAGCCACAACCTGACCGGCCACAATCTAGCCAGCTACCGCAAGGCCAGCCACGCCGTAGCCAGCCAGAACGTAGCCGCCTTGATTTAATTGCGGCGCTCCCTGAAATAGACGGCCATACGGAAGTTCCTCACCAGATTATTGATCACCTCTATCCGCATCTTGATACTTTCGAGCAAGCGGTCTTTACGCAACTCTATCGTCTATCATGGGGCTATAAAAAGAACATTTGCCGCATTAGCAACGAACGATTGGCAGAGCGCTCTAACATGAGCATCGCCAAAGTAAAGCAGGTTACACGCTCGCTCGAAGGCAAAGGACTCGTCGAGAAAGTTGATCGACCTCACGGTCAAAACGTCATTCAAGGGGTCGAATATAAGGTGAGCACATCCTCTTGGCAGCTACGACGTAGCCAGCCACAACGTAGCCAGCCAGATTATAGCCAGCCACAATATGCCCCCAATAAATATAAAGATCAAAAGAAAGATCAAAGCGAATCGCTGGTTGATTGCCCGGATTGCTTCGGAACTAATTTCTGGTATCCCGAAGGAAAAGATAGGGGCGTCAAACGGTGTAAGCACGAAAGGGTGAAAGGGAACTAGCCCCGCGCCACTTGCGCGTGTTCCACCACTTAACGGCCGCCTCCACGCCCTCAAAATCTTGGTGAATCCTACAGGGGTGGCAATCAGCACCGAGTCCGCACGTCTATGCACCCACCTCTTAATACAGCGTGGTCGTCTAAGACCGTAGCCCCTTCCGTAGAGAAGCATCGCGACCGCAGAACGGGCAGACAACAAATTCACTTTATCGCCGTTAAATTTCTATCTCTTTCGTTCCGTGTCCGGCGCCCCTGAAGAAACAGACCGCGCAAACGCACGAATAAAGTTAAATCAAAGGAGGGTTTCAGATCTTCACATATTTCGCTGAACAGAAGCCGTTTTTGAGGCCATTTTCATATATTTTACTGAACGAGAGTGTTTAGAGACGCACTTTAGTCACGCCCCTTTGCTCTTTACGCCGCTGAATCCTGCCTAACGCTGCCATAATTGGCTCGCTCGCTTTCAACAACCCTTCAATCTCCTCATCCAATACATCCTCTTGTGGTATCTCGCGAAAGGCGAAACCCAGTTGCTTGATCTGTTCCCAGAATAGATGCGTCGGGTCGTAAGGGTCGAAATCTTCTAAATCCTCAAAACCTTCAGCAGGCGACTCGTCAGTTAGTGTGGCCGCCTGCGGCTGCTTCAGCAATTCATGCACGCGCTGGCGCAACTGCGTGCTAGAGGCTTTAGTTTGCAGATGCGTCGAGAGCAGGTTGATGCGCGTGCGGCGGGCTTGGCCGGCAGTGCCACGGAGTCTCTCAGCAGTAATTCTGGCGAGTTGTTCGGCCTCGAACAGATTAATCTCCCCCGAAGCGAGCGCTTCAGTCACGTCAGCAGGGAATTCGAGCAGGCGCATATAGTGGTCAACAAAACTCGCGACCGAGATGTGTGATGATGTTTCACGCTCAAGTATGTCGCCCAAGCGGGTGCCGACTCTGAGCAAATCTTCACGCTTCCACCGACCGGGGCGGCCGCGCTTTGTGTCGGTGGCGGGATATCTCTGAGCATGGCGCGTCGCGCGCAGCAGTCGCACTAAATCTTTATCCCGCCGAGGAATAACGTCCGGCAGCTTGTCACGCAGTTGATTGATGACGGCGCGCACGGCGTCAGCCGAAGCGAGCGGGTCATAACGACGTTGTCGGCGGCTGTAAATCTTCAGAACATTTACTAAATGAGCCAAATAAATAAGAGTTGTAGAGGGGCAGGGAAGAGGATTTGTTTTCAATTAGATGTGTAATATTCGAGGTGTGCCGCCGATTTCCACATTTTTACTAAACAGGTAGGCTGTTCGAGCAAGGATTTGCAGAGTTTTACTAAACAAGATTTCTCGCTGTCTACAGTTTCCAGCTTATAAAGATTCATTGCTCTTTGGTTTAGCTACTTTCACTAGTGGAAATTTGCTTGTCACTATATGGCTCACAAAATGAGCCGCATAAATCATGCTTACCTGTGGTTAAGCAAAGAAGCCACTAATATCGTCCCGCAGGTAAATTTCAGACGAGATGTTTAGCCAGTCCGCATATTTTGTTTCATGAGGTTTCACAAACTCTAAATAAATGAAAATAGAAGGTGTGGAACTATGAGGAGAGGTAGTTTTCGCTAGCTCTCATAGCATTTAAGGTAATAGCCCTTACACTAAATGCTTATAACATCTTGTGTTAAGTGCAATAAGACGAAATAAGATGAAAAATGATGCAATAAGATGCAATATGCTCACCATATGGCGGGCATATGCCGGACATATGAGAATCATAGGACTCTCATATGTCCGAGCTAGGTCGTTTTAGGGCGCCGTTCCTACCCTGTCAAAAATCTTTTCGTATCATACACACACTATTAGCCCACCGTCCGGCTACGCTACCTATTGACAAACACAGGCAGTGAGCATAAGCTGCGATACGCACATTGCTCCTAATTATCCTCTGGATGTTTAATCAGAGTTTTCCCCTGACTAGCCTCACGATACCTTGATAAGATAATAGTTCAAGGTTGGTTGCCTAGAATTTTTACATAGCAGAATCCTTTACCGACTTTACGCAGAGGCGGCCGTAAAAATCCTAGATCCATAATGCATTGAGACCCACATCTAACCAGTCATATTAAGCAAGGCTCTCTGAACCAAGCATTTCACAATTGACATACTTATACGGCGGCCCGTCGCTATTTGACGACCACCGGCAGCCTCTCTCAAACAGTTTGAATCCTGTGTTTACCTTCGATGGTATCTTATGAATTCCTCATTGCATGTGGTGATCACTGGAGTCGGCATCGTTTCAGCTTTAGGAGCCTCGCTCACTGACTTTTGGAGTCAATTGGAAAACGGAGTAACCGGAGTCGGACAACTTGATAGGTTTGACACGAGCCGGTTCTCGTGTCGCCTTGCAGCCGAAGTGAAACCTGCAGCCTACCATATCCCGGATGGCGCTTACGCTCATGAAGCAAAACGCGCTGGAAAGTTCGCGCAATATGCAGTCGCCGCAGCCGAAAACGCGCTCGGAGATAGCCGCATCGAAATGAGTCAGGAAAATCCGGCTTCTTCCGGTTTATATCTTGGAGTGAGCATGGGTGGCCTTGACCAAATGGAATCGGCCGTAATACGACAAGAGAGCAAGGGAGCGCGGAAGGTAAGTCCATATACGATAACATCAATGCTGCCAAATATGGCCGCAAGCCTAATCGCTCTAAGACATGGATTTACGGGAAGCCAGTACACAATCTCCGGTGCGTGCGCCAGCGGGAGCCAAGCTCTCGGCCAAGCTTTCCAAGCCATTCGCTCGGGCTCTCTCGACTTGGCGCTCGTCGGTGGCACGGACGGAGTTTTGACGCCGGTCGCCTTATCCTCATTTGAGGCAATGCGCATGTTGAGTACTACGTCGGATTATCGCTCCGCACCTCGCCCCTTCGACCAAGATAGCGACGGCATCGTCATCGGGGAAGGGGCAGCCTTTTTTATACTGGAAGAACGCACACGAGCTGAGAATCGTGGCGCTCACATCTACGGCGAGATAAAAGGATATGCGACTTGTAGCGGCGGCGAGCGGATTGCTCTTCAATCTACCCCGGATATAATTCGCTGCATCCAACTCGCACTGACTGATGCCCGTCTCGGCCCGTCCGAAATCGGCTGTATTTACGCCCAGGCCGCCGGCATCAAACAAGGTGATGAGAGTGAGCTGGAGGCTTTTCAAACTCTTTTCTCGGAACACGAGGCGCAACCTGCGATCACTTCTATCAAAGGTCATATCGGCCACACCTTCGCCGCCAGCGGCCCGCTCAATGTGGCTGCGGCCCTAGGTCTATTCCAGGGGAGAAGGATACCGCCAACCCTTAATCTGCAATCAATAAATACCAGATTTGCGACCCTGAATCTTCAACTCCAGGACAGTATCGTGAAGGTCAATCATTGTTTGATCAACACATTTGGCTTTGGTGGCATCAACGCCAGTTTGATCATTTCCCGATACTCCGAGGCGTTGGAAGAACAAAGAGACCTGAAGCTTGCCTGAGAGACATTAAGAATTAAACTTAGGATGTAAAGATATGCGCCAGCATAAATTAGAAGAGGTAGACTTTAGCGGCGTCCTCTTCGTCGTTGTCTTCCACGTGTTAACCATTGTGGGCGTTTTCGTGGTCGGCAGTAGCCTCTACCTTGTCGGACTAGGTTTTTTAAGTTACTCAATCCGTGTGTGGGTCATTACGGCCGGTTATCACCGTTATTTTGCGCACCGAAGCTATCAGACCAGCCGCGCATTCCAGTTCATCATAGGGCTTCTCGGCACTTTGGCAGTGGAAAGAGGCCCGCTCTGGTGGGCTACCATGCACCGTTTGCATCACAGGTATGCGGATCAGGAGCAGGACGTGCATTCACCGTTTCAGGACGGGTTGCTATGGGCTTATATAGGATGGATGCACAGTAAAAACAACTGCGCTACGACCGATTATTCCAAGGTCAAGGATTTCAGTAACTATCCGGAACTCCGTTGGCTAAATCGCTTCTACCTGATACCCCCTCTCGTAGTAGGGATACTGCTTCTGATTTTATGTAGTCAGGCGGTTTTCGTGTGGGTAGTGTTGGTCGGCACTGTGATCCAATGGCACACGCTCTTCTTCAGCAATACCGCCTGCCACATCTTCGGTAGTCGTCGCTTTAACACAAACGATACGAGCAGGAACAATCTCCTATGCGCCATTATCCTTATGGGGGAGGGCTGGCATAATAATCATCACTACTATGCGAGGTCAGCTCGACAGGGCTTCTACTGGTGGGAAGTGGACGTTAGCTATTACTCTATCAAACTGCTAGAAAAGCTGGGGATTGTCTGGAATGTACGAGAAATCCCCCGACACATTCTGGCGCGCGGACTTCGCTCAGCTGCCACCGGGAGCGTCGGCGATTTGAGCATCAACGCCTCTCACAATCGATCGGATGTGTAGCTCGTGGACGGACTCGCGGGAGAGATGAAAGGATACGGGCAGAACCAGTTGGCAGCAGTCTAATTTCTGAGTTGTCTAATTATGAGTTGGTTGTCAAAATATACGCGTTCGTCTGCGAGCTTTCCTTCTTCGTCAAATATGTAGATGGTACAGGCGGGTACCTCAAACTCGCGCCCGGTGGCGGTAATGCCTTGCCATATATTAACGTGTTTGCCGCTCAGGGTGGCCTCCACTACGATCGCATCATCACAAATGAAGCGCCGCTTTTCTCTGACGCGCAGAGTGGAGAAACTTCCATGCCGACCAAAACCGAATGTGTCATGAAAAGCGCGAATACTGTCTAAGTCTTCAAAGATATATTTGTTTATAACAACCCTTGGCTTCTGCCCGTAAGTCTCCATGATGCCGTCCAAGTCATGATCGTTTTCGGCACGAAGGTGCTTCTCCAGGTTGGCAAGTCGTGCTTCCATTTGCTTCGACGACAAGGTTTCAGACATCGTTTAAGGCCTCGCGCGGGGAACTGATGAGGACAAACGAGCAAGCATAGACGGAAGAATCACTAAGCGTAAGTAGCTGATTCCTCAGACGTGTTGACGGCGGCTTTTGAGCACTTCGATGGCTATCGAACAACCCCCGGTATAACAAGAACAGACTCGAATTTTAGCATACATCGTAGCCTTGAAAGTTGGTAAAGATTCACGGGGTGCGGCGATTTCGTCTTGACGTTAAAGTAGCCGAAAGTAAGCGGGAGCATCTTTGACAGTTCCGACGTTTCAATGTGGTGAAACAGACCGAAAGCGATGATGGGGGCTTTATGGGTAACACACGTATCTGTCTGCTGGGGGTGGGAGCTTATTTACCAGAGAGGATAATGACAAATGAGGAGTGGACGGAACACGTAGATACGTCTGACGAGTGGATAACCGCCCGGACAGGAATCAAGCGTCGGCGTATTGCCGCAGACGGAGAGGGCACCGTCGATATGGCGGTGGCGGCGGCGCTTTGCGCGTTGGATGATGCCGGATTAGCTCCTGATGAGATTGACGAGATCATAGTTACGACCGACACCCCTGAAGTTTACATCCCCGATACCGCTGCCTTTGTCCAATATCGGCTGGGCGCGCGCGAAATTCCCGCTTATGCTCTAGGAAGCAGTGGCTGTGCGGGATTCCTTCAGGCACTAGATATCGCTCGCGCGCGGTGTCACTTTGGCGTCGGGCGGGTTCTAGTTATAGGGGTAGAAGTCTTGAGTCGGTTGATTAGTTGGAATGATCGAAACACCTCGGTACTCTTCGGAGATGCCGCGGCGGCCTTTATTATCGGGCAGGGAAAGCTGGGGGCAGAGATCATCGGGGTTACAGCCGGCACTGACGGCAGCCGTGTGGATATTCTCATGATGGAAGTGGGAGGATCGCGACGGCCGTTTACGTTGGAAGAGGCGCAGCAGGGAGAGCATCAACACGTCATTATGAACGGGCGCGAGCTTTTTAAGGAAGCAGTACGCCGGATGAGTGAAGCCGCGTGCCGGGTGATAGAGCAAGCGGGCGTCACCCTTCAAGACATCGCGCTGGTTGTCCCTCACCAAGCAAACCTGCGCATTATTCAAGCGGTTGCCAAGAAGCTGGACATGCCTTTGAATAAGTTTTTCATCAATGTTCAGGAGTACGGCAACACCGGCTCGGCGTCGGTTCCTCTGGCACTTTGGGAGGCTCGAAAGAATGGGCTAATTGCCGGAGGGGATCTGGTGCTCCTAACCTCTTTCGGAGCAGGATTCCATTGGGCAGCAGCACTCTTGCGGTTTTAAACGATGTGGCCGATCAGGACGGTGCCGAAACTCCCATCCTGATTAACTCTCGGCAGCGAAACCTTTGAATCTTACCGCTGGTAGTCTTCGGGATCTTCCCTTTAGCAAGCCAGTATATTGTCACCCCGTTCAAACCCAGAGTTTCAGCTAAGGCATCTCGAATTCTCTCCTCAAGAGATAAGTTATCAGGCACAGGAAGAATACGACTCTCTATAAGTATGTGAACAGATTCAGTTTTTGTTGTCGGGTTCTCAACTCCGACGGCGGCGACGCCCTTCTGAATATTGTTGCCGACTATCTTTTCGGTGCAGCTTTCTATCTCATCGGGAATAAAGTTTTGTCCCTTGACAATGATGATCTCCTTCTTTCTTCCGATGACATAGAGTTCTCCGTCACGGATATAACCGAGGTCGCCGGTGGTCAGATAAGCATCTGTGGACGGAAGAGGGGCGACCTCGTTTCGCTCGTCCCAGTAGCCGTCTACAACGCTGGGCCCAGCGACTTCGATCTCGCCCACCTGCCCTTCCGCCAAAGGCCGCTTCTGAATATCAACAATCCTGACCTGATGGTTTATTAGAGGGCGGCCGACGCAGACCACGTCCATCAGGCGTCCGCCCGAGCTTTTACCATTAGCCTGCCTGAATCCGTTCTCAATCAGACTCGCATCTATCCTGTCCACCGTGGGTGGATTGGCGACCTCGCTCACCGTTACCGCCAAGGTGGCTTCGGCCATGCCGTAGACGGGCAGCGTCGCCTCCCGTCGATAACCGTAAGGCCCAAAGGCATTCTCAAAGCGCTCGACCGTTTCGCGATGGATCAATTCCGCGCCCCAGAAAGCGGCCCGACAGGATGACAAATCCAGTCCTTCAAAGTTTCGCAGCGCAGCCAAACGCGTACAAGCTTCATAGGCCGAGTTCGGCGCAGCGGTAATACTCCCCCTGTACTGACTCATCAACTGCAACCAGAAACGGATGGGATTTCGTACGAAGTTAGACGGGTCAGTTACCGTCATTGGCCGCTGCCAGTAGATAGAGCACGAGACGGCGATCAGACCCATGTCGTGAAACAGCGGGAGCCAGAAAACCAAGCCATCATCCGGTTGCAGCTTGATGGCCTTGCCGATGCCGTTGATGTTCGCGACGATGTTGCGATGCCGGACGATAGCGACCTTCCGCTTTCCGGTGGAACCGGAAGTTAGTTGGAGATGAGCTATATCCGCGCCGTCCGCCGTGGGGGTCAATTCCTCAGCCGTGCCGTAGTTCAATATTTGCTCAATGGTCAGTGTTCGATTGGCGAGGTGCGATTCCCTGATGGCGCCCGTATCTTCGCGTACGACCAGATAGCGGGCGCCTATTTGCGTCATGAGAGAATCCAGCCGAGCATATGTCAGTTCCTTTTCACGACTGACACGGGGGACAGGTTCTATCAGCAGGATGACCCTGTAGAAAAGCGCCCCCAGGTAGAGCGCTAAAAGTTCGTGACAGGTAGGTAAGCCGATAACCAGACGGTCTCCTGGCTTGATGCCGAGTTCTTTCAATCCCTTCACGACACGACGCGCAAGGTGAAACAACTCTGCATACGACGACTCGACCGTCTCCCCCGAGCGTTCGACAGTACGCAACGCCAGACGGGTCGGCTCAGACTCAACGCTATCGAGGTATGTATGCAGTACGGTTGGGTAACTCATCAGGCTCCCAGGTTGTAAAGTTTTTCGACTTGCGATTCGACCCTCACAGTCCTGCCGATTTGTTCTATAAACTCGCCATATTTGCCCTCAAAGTCAGACTTCAGTAGGTCTTCTTTTAGTATTCCCTGACTCGTGTAGTAAGGCTTCTCGATTTCCTCAAGATAGCGGATGTGCTTCAACATACCCTCATTCCCGGGTTTCACGCACCGGGCGTGGTTCTTCAGGCGCATACGCCTCTGCGGGCGGGTTTCAATCTCGAAGGCGCGCTTGAAGAAGATGTCGTAGGCTTCCAGTATCCTTTTTTGTAAGACACTCGGACGCATATGGCGCGGGAAGATCCCGACATAGGAATAGTGCTGGTAGGTCGGGCCGCCAATGATGATCCGGTGATCCTCAATGTCCTGTCGCGTTCCGAACAGGAGTTTCTGGAAAGGATATTCCGCGAGGCACATAAAGATTGGGTGTGGAATACGGGCCTCAGCGCACCAGCGAGCGCTGTATTCGATGGCCGCTTCATCCTGAATGTCGAGGCCGAACATGATTCCGGACTGAATGTAGATGTCCTCACTAGCTAGCCGCTGGAGACGCTCTGTCTGCTGAGACACATCACACTTCTTGTTAAAAGTGTTAAGGACGCTGGGCTGCTCGGACTCGACACCGATGTAGTAATCCTCAAAACCTGCGCTCCTGAGATCGCGCAGCATTTCCAGATCATCCGCCAGCTCAATTCTGGTCATTGCGATGAACTTATAATTGAGGTCACGCACAGCTTCCGCGACTTCGTGGCAGAACTTCTTGCTGGTGGCGAAATTGATGTCGGACACGTAGAACCGGCGAGAGTCTATCTGCTTCTCAATACCCTGCAACTCCTCACGTATCATCTCCACGCTCTTGGGGCGAAACTGGCGTCCCAGAATCCGTATGGAATAACAGAAAGAACAGCTATAGGGACATCCACGCGACATCGAAATCGCCGCCCACTGGATTCTTCCGCGACGACTCGAAGCTAGAAGTTCGGGGTTGATCATATTGTCGATAGCGCCGTAATGCACGCTCTTGTTCATGACCAGTGAATTGTTATCTCCCAGATAACACAGATTATCCACCTCTTTGAGATCGCCGCCCGAGTCAAGGCAGGCGAGTAGCTGAGCCACTGGGAACTCCCCTTCGCCGAGGACAGCGAAGTCACCGTATTCAAGGACTTCATGAGGTGCGAAGGATGCGTGTGGCCCTCCGAAGATGATTTTGCAAGAGGCTTTTTTGCGCTCGCGAATTAGTTCGAGGGTTGGTTTGTTCGCCCAGAACATGGTGGCGAGGCAAGAGATCATTATGTAATCGTAGGTCTCAAGCGGGAACTCGCCGGGATTTTCTCCCCAGAGCATCTGGCACATATCGATATGAATATCAGGGTACTCTCGCTGAAGAAACGAGGCTATGTAATAGATGCCATCATTGTATGTGCTGGCCAGCGCGCCGGCGTCACGATAGTCTTCGTGAAAACTGAGTTGGACGCAGAGTATTTTAGGCTGTTGTGTCAGTTCCATTATCGACTCCTCTTCGTGCCGGACAATTGGCAGTTGTTTCAACCGCTCTGTCTCTCTATGCGGCTACGCTCTCTCTGCCGGACTTTCCCATGTGCAAACCGGCTTGCGAGGAATGATCGGGAAACTGCACGACCAATCTGAACTCCGCCGCACCCGGAGACGGTGATCAAGCCATAATCTCTTTCAGTTTCCACCAGCTCCACAGACAAAACTAGGAGGTTGCAGACTTAAGGGCGAGCCTCGACTCGATATGGTCGATCAGCTCCCGCATAGTATCTACATTAGCGAGCGCGGGCTGATCGAAATCGACAGCGAAACAATCCTCGAGATAGAGGATCATTTCAAAAATCTTCAGAGAGTCCAGACCCGGGATGATCGCATCCAGACGTGAATCCATTGTTACATGAGACACGTCACGCTCAAGATATTCACCCATGTACTGTACCGTCTTTCGGAATATTTCAGCAGTCAAGACAAGCCACCTCAACAGTTTTTTATCGAACATGCGGACAAGACCGCGACGGCATTTCTCAGCGTTCTCGGCGCCACGCTTTGCGAGTGCTCAGACTCCGAGCGGAGCCGGCGCACCCGAAGGCACATATAAATTTTTATCTCTCCGGTACCCCAAGACCCAGACTGCCAAGTACGTGTCAACATAATCGAGCCACGCCCTGAATTTACTCTCCGAGTCGGTGTGTAAGTTCAATCTGGAACTGACAATCGCGCTGCCCGCCGCATAATGTCGGCAGTCCGCGCAGTTCGTGTCGGGGACGCAGCAATCTGTATGAGTCGCATGCGTTAGATCGGTTCGATAGCTTCTAAAAGTTTTGCCAATCCCGATGGGCGTTTTCCCTTTGGCCTGCTGCGCCCTAGGATATATACAGCCGAAGCCCTGTTGTAGGCTCTTTTCGTCAGTATGAACTTCCGCGTTATAGTAGGAATAGATGACTGTGTCGGGGTATTCCTCCATCGCTTCAGTCATCTTTTCGCGAGTCTGTTTTAGAGTGTCCCTCAGCTTGAGCGGTGAGCTGTTCAACAGCGGGTCACTGAAGACGTTAAACGTGAGTTTGTGTCCGTCGCCGTCAATCCTGTTGAGAACCTCGTCTAGCTGATTGGCATTCTCATGATTGAAGGTGTAGACGAAGATCGCCCGATCGTCGTTCTTGTAGTTCTTTAATTGAGCGGGTAGGCAGTTGGGCCCCAATTTACCGCTGGAGTATCTGCGATACACCGGATCGCCGGTGCTGTCCCCCCACACCGACAGATGTATCTTGTATCTGATGGCCGGATCAATTCCCTTGAGGCCGTTGCTGGCTATACTGCCGAACGGGATGACATCGTAACAAGCCTTCAGTATCTTCGGCACCAGGGCCGGTTCGGCACCGGCCAAGACCACGTAGGTGATGCCTCTTGCCTTCTCCTTCTCGAAGAAAGCTCTCCACGCTTCAGAGTCTCTATTATCTTCGACTTTATACTTGTCGCCCTCGAAGTAATAGCAGCCTTCGCATCTTAATTGACACACGCTTGTCACATCGTAGGCTGATTCTCGCAGATAAAAGTATTGTTTTACCTTATGATAGCGTTGCGCTATTTCAGGGACGCGTAGGAATTCCGTAAAGCTCATACCAACCTCCTTTTGGGCGACTCTTTCAGCGTATGCTCTAGTGCTCCTATGCAGCACCCTTCTCTTCGAGATACGTCTGGATGTCCTTAATCGTCGTCAGTCTGGCGTAATCTTCTTCGCGCATTTTGATCTCAAAGTGATCTTGCAGACGAAGGAAAAAATCCACGATATCTAGGCTGTCCAGCCCTATCTCATCGAAACGCGAATCGGCTGTTAACTGACTCTTCAGTGTTTCGATGTTGTAACTGCCGCCTGCCAACGACTGCCACAAAATGTCTTTAATTGTCGTTTCGGTGCTTGATACGGTTGACATGGGTTGCGGCTCCTTATCTTGTATGCCCTCGCTTTTCAGGTAGGCTTAATCGCCTCTTTCTCAGCGTCCCGCATGACTTCGAGACGAGTTCATGCGGGACGCCCTTCTATCACGAGAGAGACATTTGTCCCCCCGAATCCGAATGAATTCAGAAGCGTGATGTCGTGTTGGTACGCCATAGATTTTGCCGGTATCAGGGCTTCAGGTAATGTGGGGTCAGGAATATGGTTCAACGTGGGAAGAAGGGTTTCCCGCTTCATCCCTTCGAGTGACAGAATCAGTCCCATGATGGAGGAAGCTCCGAGAGAGTGACCTATTTGTGATTTGTTAGCCACGACCGGGATCCGCTTCAATTGCTCTCCGAACACTCCGTAGAGTGCCTTTAACTCAACGGCGTCGCCAATCGGGGTCGAAGTGGAGTGAGCATTGATTGCATCAATGTCTTCTGTATTGCAGGATGCGTCGTCGATGGCCGACTGCATACAAAGCTTGACGTTCGGCATTAAAGCTCTGGTCAAATGACCGGCGTCGGCATTCATGTATCCGCCTCTGATGATTCCATTGACGGGCCAACCTGACTTCTGTGCGTAAGTGAGTTCGGAAAGAAAGACGGCGCCGGCCCCTTCCGAAAGGATAAACCCTCGCCGGTCACTGGAAAACGGCCGACTCGCCATCGAGGAGTCTTCGTAACCCCGATCCTCCGGTTCGTCGCCTTGGTAGAGAGCGTTAACCCAAGCCAAGCCCCCGACAGAGGATGGCATCAGAGGAAACTCGTATCCAACCACGAGCGCGCAATCGATAATTCCCGCCTTGATAAACTGACCGGCGACCAGGATGGCGTGGCCACTTGAAGCGCATGCGCTACCTATGCTGAAGCAAGGCCCTTGCATCCCATATTCGCTGGCGGCAATAGCCAATGGGATGTTCTGACATTGATTCAAAATGTACTTTGAATCGGCCTTTTGCGTTCTAGTGAGTACCTCTCGGGAGAGTTGGGAAGTCAACGCTGTGCCTCCCAAAAATGCAACTCTTTGCGGATTGTGCTTGGCTATTTGGAAATCAATCCGCCCAAGAATCCTTTTGGTCAAAGTCTTGACGGCGTGATAGCTCGGCTCGCCCCATTTGTTGAAGGTCTCGGCGGAACCCGCCAAATCTTCGAACGAGATGGGGATTTGTCCGCCATACCTGATGCCCGAGACGCCAAAGAGCATCTGCTCCCTTGGGTCATAACGATCTATCGGGCCAATCCCGCTTCGGTTGTTAACGAGGTTATCCCAGGTGATGTCAGTGCTTAGCCCGGCGGGGGATAAACAATCATAATCTACGACGGCAATTTCTCGGCTCATGATTAATAACCGGAACTGTTACCTGAACCAAAAGGGAATAATCTTTCACCCCCTTTGAGTAGAAAGATTATTAGAGACCGATTCTTTATTGGTTACGTGATGAGGCTCGAGCAAGAGCAGCACTTCACTGCTGGTGGATTGAGCCGAAGTATCGAGCTGAGTAACGATGCCGGAGTAACGCTTGCCGCAATCACTGGTTAATCGGGCATCTGCTCTCTAACATTTACAACCTATCCCATAGAATTAATTCAGAGAGGAACCCTAGGGATATATTGCTTGAACCTAACAAATAAAGGCAGGAATATTGTTATTGAAGCTCAACGATTAATAACGAAAGAGAGTCTCAAGAATCACAGCAACGCAGCTTAAATCGAAGTAACACTGTTTAACCGGGTTTCGATAAATTCGTTCAGGTTTTGGCGGAAGGAAACCGCCACTGAGAATCGTCTCCTGAACTTTCAGGCCACCGGAAATAAGCTTGTTGGCTACCGTTTTCGGATCTGCATGGCAGATCTTCTATAAATTCGAATGCATAATAATCTCTAAATAAACATTGATGCAATCTTTTTTTTACCTGACCCAAACTCCCGGTGAAAAACCTCGGCCGTTATGGATTCAGTCTGTTTATCATCGGGATTTTTCCTGGGATTTGATTGTGACGGGTTACCAAAATGCACAAGTCAATCTCATCTCAATTTTACTCTGTCAGGCTGTAGTTTGCTCCGCACAGGTGAGTTAATTGCTGGCGCTGATCAATGGTTAGGAGACAATCAAAGAGCTACGTCTCAAACCCGCTGGTAAAACAGGCCCAACCCATCGGCGATACACGCAGGCTTGGATATTCCCTTGATTTCGATTGTATAGCGAGTGGTTAGAAGATATCGACCCGAGCCAATTTTCTTAGCATTCAACAAGGTTGCGCGGCAACGTATATGCTGCCCCACTTTCACCGGGGCTCTGAATCTAATCTTGTCGAAGCCGTAATTAATGCACATTGAAGCATCAGTTGGCATGGCCCCGGCATCGATCGACAATTTCGTTGTCAACGATATCAACAATAAGCCATGGGCAATGGGCGCACCGAAAGGGCTGTCTTTGGCCCGGTCGGTGTCCACGTGTATCCATTGGCGGTCTTCAGTTACCTCTGCAAAATCATTGATACGCTGCTGACTTAGCTGCATCCAATCAGATACGCCGATCTCTTTACCTATGAAAGCGGCAAGATTTTCCAATGTGTAAATGGCGTTCAACATGCGTCCCCCTTAAAGGCGTTGTCCCAAATATTATAATGCTACCGGACGTTGTTGCATAAATCCTGATTGAGTGACACTACTTCAATCACCGAGCCGCACCTACGCTGCCACTGCGTAGCTATCCGGCATCCCCAAGTGTGTCATCCGGTTCAACGTCGCACACCTGACCAGCAACTGCGCCGCTTGCCCCGCAAAGCTGCGCGCACTAACCCGCTCGCCAAAGACCATCTTCACGCGAAAGACTGCCGTCTCGGCCAAAGAGCGGCGATGATAGCCACTCTCGCGCTTTTAGGCGCGCCGCCCCTTGCGCCTGATGGCACGCAGATTTTCATCGCGGATGTGCCGCTCATGCTTCATGTTGCCATGCTGCCGGATCTTTTTGCCCGCTTCTGCGGCGGGATGGTGGCTCGCGCCTCTCTCGGGCGGATCGCGTCATAGCAGTTGCGCCTATCATACGCACCATCGGCAGAGACCTGTTGAATCTCGTCCTCAACCTGCTCGAGCAAGTCAGGCAGCAGTTGCGAATCTTTGAAGTCATTGGTCGAGACCACGACGGCCACAAACTCATGCGTGGCTTCGTCCACGCCGAGATGGAGTTTGCGCCACGTCCGGCGGCGGCTCCATCCGTGCTGGCGCACCTTCCATTCGCCCTCGCCGTAGACTTTGATGCCGGTCGAATCCACCGCCAGGTGCAACGGCTCCGGCTTCTGGCGGCGCGGCAACTCAACCTCCAAAGCGCGGCGACGCCGGCACAGGGTCGTGTAACATGGGACGCTCAACTCCACGCCGAGCAGCCGGACGACCGAGCGCAGCAATCCTTCGGTGGCACGCAAGGGCAAGCCGTAGACCTCTTCGAGTGTCGCCATGCACAAGATGGCAGTGTCGGTGTAGAAGGTCGGCTTGCCACGCTTGCCCGTGGAGGTCGGGTTTATTCCATGCCCGAAGCACATCTTCCCCGACCCAGATGGTCAGACTTCCGCGCTCGACCAGAGCTTCATTATATTGACTCCAGTTACGGAGACGGTACGTGCGTGTGGTTCTCTTCTTGGTCACACATCAAGATTACCAGCACTGCCGTCTCCGTAGCTATTTATGCAACAACGCCGAACGTAACCAAAAAAAATTGACACTGCGGCCTCGGACATGTGTAGAATGCGCCCGCCTGTTAAATTTACCGGTGCGCTCTCTTCCTGCCCCTATCTTTAATAGGACCAGTCAAACCGATAATCAAAGGTAAATGTGATGCTAACCCCAATCGTCACATACTCTCTTCCACAGAGTACCGAAAATCAAAGCTCTGACTGTGTAAAAGCGCGCGGGCTTTTTTCTGTCTCCTCGTGTACCCGAAAGACATTAGATGAAAAGCTCCGTCGCTCAACACGGGCAGCGGCGAAGTCTCTGTAACGAGACAACCTCCGCTGCGAGTCCTGCTTTGAAGATGCCTTGCTTTTGACGGTTTGCGTCACAGGTTGGTTGCTGTACTGGCTCAACTTCTAACCCCAGGAGCCAACATCGCTGGGCGCTTCGCCTTCGCCCTCTCTGGTCGCGGCGGAAGGATTGAACGCCAGGGGCGATGCCTCCACTTCCCCCACCCAAGGAGGTGCCAGATGAAACGAACTATCAGTATCCTGACAGCGTTGAGCATGATGCTCACACTTTGCTCTTTCAGCTTCAAAAGCTCTGCTCAAAAACCCGCCAAGGACAAAGAGACCAAGGAAGAACGTTTAGCCAAAGTGCTCAAAGCCAATTGGAACCGGCTGCCGCCGCTGGCAAAGCTCGGCGCGTCGCCCGAAGCTAAGGCTGCCTGGGACGGTCTGACGGAACAGGAGCGCGAGGCCGTCAAGGCCAAAGTTCACTCAGTCCTCGGCAAGGAGACAGGGAAGCTCAAAACCGATAAGGAAGCGCGCAAGGCCGCCGTCAAGAGGTGGAAGGAGTTGCGCAAAACGGACGACGACGTGACCTTGAGCTTTGTCAGCAAGGACGGGAAGCAAAAAACTGTTAAGGCCAAGAAGCAGGAGGTCGCCACTATGGACGATGACCTGGCCTCGGCTCGCGCCATAGACAAGAAAGAGAACGGGAGAGCGCGAGCCATCACGGCGGCGCGGAAGCCAGCGGCCACGCAGAGGCCCGCCAACGCGCAGAAGTTCGCAGCCCCCTGGGACGAGCGCTGGGCCGCCACGAACATGGCCCATTTCAACAAAGCTTCTTTCAGGAAGGCTTCTTTCGGGAGACCTGCGGCCGCGACTCAGAGCGCGGACGCAGACATAGACGGCCTGCCGGAAAGTTTCGAGGACGCGCTGGCCGAGAATTTCCATCCCATCTACCACACCTCCGCGGGCGAGGTTGACAACTACTCGACCTTCCACGACATGACCCCGCAGACGGTCAAAGACCGCTTCGGACAGAACCCCGTCCTCTACTACCGCGTCACTCCCCTCTACATCCGCTACAACCCTTACAGGTACATGTACGAGAGCTTCATCAGGATCGACTACCTGACGTTGTGGGATCACGACAGCGGCCTGCCCGATACAACAGGCTGCGACATCAGTGAGCCTTTCGGCTCCCTCGTACAGAACATCGGTGGGCCGCACGACATAGACAACGAGCGCTCGGCGATGCTCGTCTCGGCCCCCGTCTTCGACCCCTACAACGACTGGAGCTTCAACCTGGACGCGAACCAGTACAGCGCGCTCAGCGTCTTCACCGCCGCGCACGAAGGCACTTTCACGGATCAGAGCGCCTACCACAACTTCCCTCAGAACCCTATGTGGCCTGGCAGCCACATAGAGTTGTGGCACTCGCTCTTCAAGCACGCGACCTACACCTCGAACCCGAACTTCCACGCCCTCCTCCCGGAGTACGTCATCTTCACGGAGTTCTTCTTTCTGGGGTACTTCTTCTTCGACTTCTATAACCCCTTCTGCCGCGAAGAATTCTGGGACTGGAGCTGGGACTGGAACTTCTCGGACTGTCCCAACAGCGATCCCTGGAGCAACCCCTATTTCTACCTCTACCTGGCGAGTTTCTACTACGCGGTGGTCGTCACGTTCGGCTGCGTCGTCGAGCGATTCCACGAGCAGGGGGGCAGGTTCGCAAACCCGCGCATCAACGTCGGCGAAACGTTCCAGCCCATCAACGGCTCGTCCTTCATCCTCGACAACACCTACTCGCTCTACAATAAGCTCAGGTCGCCGCTGGCATTCGAGAACCTGATTCAGTAGTGGCAACTCTGTTGCGGGGGAGGCGATGACCCTCCCCCGTAGTAACAAGCCAAGGCTCTGTTGCAGGAATTACCTTCGAGCTATTATCCTGTTCAAGTTTATTGTCACAGACGCGCTAGTGCAAAACTATGCACCTTCGGTGCAAGACCTTCAGTTGCTACACACTTCTATCGCATGATAGAAGTCGTGCCCTGAAGTGGTGCGGCCATGATCCGCAGTCTGAAGGCAAACATCAGGATGCTTAAGTCTGAAACGTTCCTGCATGTCGCTTGTTCATCCCAATGACTTTGCGGTTGAGTGCGGCGGTCGTGCGAGCCTCAAATTTACCGATTAAGAGCAAGCCGGTCTGACGTTCGACCATAGCTCACGAGGCAGTGCTTGCTGCCGGTGCCCATCACGGTATCTATTTCCCAATGCCCGACATCACGACGCGTCTCGACAGATGCCGGTCGCTCTGAAAGAGGGCGCTTACCGGCTAATCTGCCGCGGCTATCGTAGTTGCCATAACGCTTTCCGCGCCGCTTACGTGCGCCTCTCAGGTGTGTGTAAAGCAGTCCTCCTGCTTTCTTGTCTCTCCAGACATGGCGGTGGATGGTCTCATGGCTGATCGAGAGTTGCCCGTGTCGGGCGAGGTGTCCTGAGACCTGCTCGGGACTCCACTGCTGGCACAGCAGTTTGTCGATGACGGCGAAGTCTGCGGGAGTAAAGCGCTGATTGCGGCGCGAGCGGGAGCGGCGCCCCTGAGTGCGCTCCTGAGCGGTGAAGTCACGGTAGCGACCATCGGCGCGGGCGCTGTTACGTCTGACCTCGCGGCAGACGGTCGAGCGGTGGCGGCCGAGCGCGCGTGCGATCTCTGACTGTTTTAAGCCTTGCTTTCGGAGCGCGGCGAGCATATATCTCTCTTCGGAGGTGAGTTGGCGGTGCATCATGGCGAATATCCTCTGCTTGGCGGTTGTGAATCTTCGTCAGTATCGCCGCTCACCTCCACTTCAAGGAAGTGTGTTGCACTTAGTTTATGAATCCGCGCGGTCTAACAAGGCGCTGAGGCTGACCGCGAGTCAGCGTTCTTCTTATCGTTAGCTTGTGCGTTGCGGCGGTATCTGCGCGGCAGCTTATCGCCAGCGTTAGGCCGCTGGAGGCGCGCGGGCAGGGGAAGCGAGACGGTCAATTGATGTTGAAGGACAAGAGACAGAAACGCGACCTCCATGCTCTTAACTCCGAGGGCATGGTTATATGTAATCCGCGAGATAAGGAAGCCGCCCATCGGGCAGAAATGGAAGGGATCGCGACGGACAACCGCGCCGCAGTAACGTGTTGGAAGTGCCTATCGGTACTCTACAATCGTGACAGGGTTCGGGCAGAGGGGCAGTGACATACCTGAGAAACGAGTTGTGTCAACAGTTCGTGTCAGTATGGCGCGGCCTAACAACCGCATGCACCCGACGCCCCATCACGGTGCCTCTCATGCACGTTGAAGGGTAGTGTTGCAAAAATTTTCTGATCACGCCAGATGTTGGGCTTTACACTAATGCTGTGTCTCTACTAATTGCGGCTAAAATATTTTTTGCAACACAACCACCCCGCGCCCCATCGCAGTCTTCGAGCTGCCGTCACCCTGACTCGACGAATGTCCTGTTCCACAACTCTCCTGAAAGGACGTGAGTGTTTTATCGTTATACTCCGTTAACGCTCATAATCGGAGCCGACCTATTCCTTGAGAAGATTGGCGACGCCAACCGTTAATCCGCCGCAGTTATTGCCCGTGCGGTCTCCGCTCCATGTTCCTCGTCGGCATCCACCACGACGACCCGGTTGCCTTCCACGGCGAATCGCTCGCAACTCACTCGCCCGATCACGCAGCCGCCTCCCGTCACCAAACATACTTTGCCTGCGAAACGCATCGTTGTTTTCCTGACCCGATTTCCTTTAGACCTCGACCTTGAGACGCGCCGGACGGCACAGGAAGAAAAGTTGATCGAGCGGGTGATGAACTCACGCGCTTGAACAATTGCACAGAGAGCATCACGCTCGACTATTTCACCACGTATAGCTCGGGAAATTGCTTGCGCAGGTTTTCCACCTTCGGGAGATCGTGATGCTTGATGTAGGGCTGGTCAGGATGATGCGCGGCGTAGTCCTGATGGTATGCTTCGGCCTGATGGAAAGCATTCAGCGCGCCCACCTGCGTGACGATCCGCCCCCCGAAGACCTTCGCCTCGTTCAACTGATTGATGTAGCCCTCGGCGATGCGCTTTTGTTCCGCATCGGCGTAGAAGATGGCGGAGCGGTAATGCGTGCCCGTGTCCGGCCCCTGACGATTCAGTTGCGTCGGGTCGTGCGCGACGGAAAAGAAAATCTTGAGCAGGCGGCCATACGTAATCTGCGATGGATCATAGGTGATGCGCACCGCCTCGGCGTGCCCGGTCTGACCCGCGCTGACCAGATCATAAGAGGCGGTCTTGGCGGTTCCGCCAGAGTAGCCCGAGACAACGTTAGTGACGCCTTTGACATGCTCGAAGACGGCCTCGACGCCCCAGAAGCAGCCGCCCGCCAAGACGGCCGTGCGCTCGCCCTTCGCGGCGGCGAGCGGCGCGTCCACAGTCGGGTCGGGGAGGGCGACGGCCGATTGGTCGGCGGCCGTTGCCGCGTTGCACGCGATAGTCGAGCCGAGAAAGAAGACCGCCAGAATGCGTGAAAAATAACGAGACATGTAACCTTACCTTTCGAGAGAAATGCGCCTGCCGGTCGCACGTTGTTGATTGAAGTTGATGAACACGGTGGGCGGGACAATCCGCCTCCGTGTGGATGGCACGCGCGCCGTTGTGTGCGTGGAATTTAACATGTACGCCTGACCTTTCTCCACCGTCTCGCGGGGCGTGCGCGCCATTGACGCGCCGCGGCAGGCTTTAATGCCCGGAGTACCAATCGTAGCCGCGTTCAGCCCAAAAGTCGCCGGGACGCTCGTCGGTGAAAGTGATCCGGCCGATGCGCTTGATATGTTTGATGCCGTATTTGACCGGGGTGACGAGCCGCAGCGGCGCGCCGTGTTCGGGCGTGAGCGGCTGCCCGTTCATCTCATAGCAGAGCAGAGTCTGCGGGTGCAGCGCGCTTGGCATGTCCATCCCGACGTAATAGCCGCCGTCGGGCGTCTCCATCCCGACGTAACGCACGAGTTCCTCCGGCCTCTCGCGCACGTCGGGCGCGCGACCGCCTTCGCGCGTCGGCGGTTGATAGCGTGCGGCGAAGTCGGCGAAGCGCGCGCCCGCCCAGTTGACGATGGTGCTCCAACCTTCGATGCACTTGAGTTCGGTCGTCATCTCGACGCGGGGCAGGGCGCGTATGTCGTCGAGCGTCAGCAACAGGCCGGGTTCCTGATACTCCTCAAAGCCCTCGGCGGGTGCGGCAGACCCGCCGCCTTCACCCGCGCCGCCCTTCGCCTCTTGACTCGCTTGACCAACGCCCGCATCGCCGCCTTGAACGCTGGAATCGTGTGTCGCCTCGTCGTCGCCGTTCGTTGTTTCGTAGGCGACATCTTCACGGTATTGCGGGTAACTGCTCGCGTTCGCCAGCCCGATCACCTGCAAACGCCAAACGGCCGGGTCGAAGTCTTCGGGCAGACCTTCGCGGCCGTTGACGCGTGGCTCGCGCGCCAGTTCGCGCGCGAACGTTGGGGCGAGGCGCGCGTTGCTGAAGTAAGCGCTCGACAAACGCGCGTTGAATTCGTGAGCCGCACGCAGCGGGGCGTGGATGCCGTCGGCGTCGGCGCTCGATTGCAGCCACCGCCACCCGACGCCGCCGCCGGCCGCCGCGATTCCCAACGCGAGAAAACTGCGCCGCGAGCGGCGGCTCATCTCTTGCCGCGCGGCAGCATCCCCGGCCGCGGTCGCCGCACGTTCAGCGTCCCCGGCTACGGTCGCCGCGTGTTCAGCGTCGGTCTCAACGATGTGGGAGGTGATGCGCCCTCCAGCGTCGCCGGCGGCAGGCAGGGTGCCGGACGTTTCTTCTAACTTGTTTCGCTCTCTCTCGCTCATGCGGCCGCTCCTTCTTTCACCGTGACGGACACGGGCGCGCCGCCGGAGTCGTCGCCGTGGGCGGCTGGCGCGCTGTCGGCGGGAACGAGTTCGTAGCCCGTGACCATCGCGCGGAAATTGTTCCAGCCGGCCTTGACGACCTGAAGGATGTGGACGACGAAGAACAGGACAAAGCCGACCGTCAACCAGAAGTGTTCCCAGCGCGCCCACTCGTAACCGCCGAGCAGCGACGTGAGCCAGCCGAAGGAGACCGGCTTGTAGATCGCCAGCCCGGTCAGCACCGAACCGGCGCCCATCAGGATGATGCTCGTGTAGGCGATCTGCTGCGCGCCGTTGAATTTCCGGCGCGGCGGGTGATACTTGCTTAAGTGCAAGTCGTGGAGCGTGACCTGGACGGCTTCCCTGAAGGAGCGGCGAGTCGGGACGAGAAATCTCCACTCGCCCGAGAAAATGGTGTAGAGCACGTAGAGCACGCCGTTGAGCAGGAAGAACCACATGAAGAGGAAGTGCAGGGACATACCCTCGGCCAGCCGGAACGGGACGCCCAACGCTTCAAAAAAACCTTGCGGGAAGAAGTGGAACAACTCGCGGCCGAACAGCCGCACGCCGTACACGGAGTTTGACCAGTAGATCAACAGTCCACTCCAGATCATCAGCGTCAGGAGCGGGAAATTGATCCAGTGTAGCCAGCGGATCGCGAGCGGATGTTTCTTTTCTAACTTCATCTCCACGGCGGCCTCCCCAAACCCGGTTTTCATCATTTCTTCAATATGTTAATACTCGCGGCCTCGATTTTTATTCCCGGCAAAAAGTGCCGGGAATAATCCGTGCGGTTTTTGGTATTAAACGGGTGTGAACTGAATAATTGCGAGGGCGGTGGGCATCGCCGGACGATTGTGTCAACGCGCCCTCGGAAGCCGGAATCATTCGAGATCGAAGAGGAACTTTAAACATGAGCCGTAACACCATCATCGCGCTGAGCGTCATCATCCTTGCCGTCGTTGTTTTCACCGTGGTCGGGCGCACGCTGACCCGCGACTCCACGCATTCGGCCGCGCGTGCGAACTTTGACAGCCATGACGCATCCGCGGCCGAGGGGGCGACGGCGGCGGGCGCGGACGTGCCCGCCGACACGCGCGACGTGTTCATCTCGGCCAAGAGCGCGCGCCCGGCTCCGGCCTTAGTCAAGAACGTGCCGTGGATCAACTCCGACCCGCTCACGCTCGAAGGTTTGCGCGGGCGCGTCGTCCTCGTAGACTTCTGGACGTTCAGCTGCTACAACTGCCGCAACACGCTGCCCACGCTCAAGCGTTTCGACGCGAGCTACCGCGAGCGCGGACTCACCATCATCGGCGTGCAGACGCCGGAGTTCGACAGCGAGAAGCAGGTCGAGACGGTGCGCGGGCAAGTGCGCACGCTCGGCATCAAGTACCCGGTGGTGTTGGACAACGACTATGTGACGTGGCGCGCCTACGGCGTCCAGGCGTGGCCGACCGTCGTCATCCTCGACAAGCAGGGTCGCATCCGCTATACGCACATCGGCGAAGGCGCATACGACATGCAGGAGAAGATCATCAAGACGCTGCTGGCCGAAGGCGAGAAGCAAAGCGCGGGCGTCTCGCAGGACGCGTACAAGGGCGAGAAGATCGTGAAGACGGAAGCCGAGTGGCGCGCCCTGCTCAACGCCGAACAATACCGCGTGATGCGCGACAAGGGCACGGAGCGCGCCTTCACGGGCGCATACAACGACCATCACGAAAACGGCGTGTACCATTGCGCGGCCTGCGATCTCGTCCTCTTCAACTCGAAGGCGAAGTTTGAATCGGGCACGGGCTGGCCGAGTTTCTTCCAGCCCGTCGCGGCGGCGAACGTGACCGAAGAGGTTGATAGTGCCTACGGCATGAAGCGCACCGAAGTGCTGTGCAGTCGCTGCGGCGCGCACCTCGGCCACGTCTTCGACGACGGCCCCCCGCCGACCGGCCTGCGCTATTGCATGAACTCCGTGGCGCTGAAGTTCAACCGGCAGAGTTGATCTTAGCAAGAGTTAAACTTCGCAGATTGGATTTTCAATGTCGCTCAAGTATTTGCAGGAAGCAGTTGCGGCGGACGACACGGAGAAGTTGATTCGCTACGTGCGGCTGCACTTCGGCGACGGCGACGAGGCGGCGGGGCGCGGGGAAATTGACAAAGCGTGGATTGAGGCTTTGAAACTTCTCCTCGACGTGCCGGAGACAAATCGCGAGTTCATCCTTCACACGCTCGCCCGTCATGACGCCGCGACGCTGGCGCACCTTTATTTTCACCTGCATTTCTATCTGGTGAAGCGTTCGGGAGAATGGATACATGACGGCACGCTTTGACGACGCGGGGCGGCAACTCCGGCCGGGTTTGTGGGAGACAGTCAACGAACGCTACCCCGGCTCGATGATCACGAAAGATGACTACGTGCCGCTCGCGCGCCTGCGCCGGCCGCTGGCCGAATCGCGCCTCACGTTCATCAGCACGGCGGGCGTGCAACCGGCGGGCACGCTGCCCTTCGACACCGTTCACCCGGTCGGCGATTACACGTTCCGGCGCGTCCCCTCCGGGGCGACGCCCGGCGAGTTGGAGATTCATCAACTCAAATATCCGACGCACGGCGCGGCGCGCGACTTGAACGTCATCTTTCCTATCGAACGCCTGCAAGAGTTTGCGGCGGAGGGCCTCATCGCCGCGCTCACGCCGCACTTCTTTTCGTTCATCGGCTACAACATGGACGCGGAACGTTTGGAGCGGACGTTGGCTGAAGAGATCGCCGACGCGGTTGTCGCCGACGGCGCGGACGTTGCATTGATGTCGCCCGCTTGACCGATCTGCCACCAGAGCATCGCGCTCGTGCAGCGCGCCGTCGAACAGAGAGGCATTCCCACGGTTTCGATTTCGGTCGCGCTCGACGTGACTCGACACGTAAAGCCGCCGCGCGCCGTCTTCGTGCCGTTTATGATGGGACACCACTTCGGCGTGCCCTTCCACACCGAACTCCAACGACATATTATCCGGGAGGCTCTCAATCTGGTCGTCGAGGCGCGCGAGAGCGGCGAGGTGCGGTCGCTGGCCGTCACGTGGGCGCAGGCGCGGCGGCAGGGCGCGGCCAACGAGCGCGCCGCGCGGGGCGAAACGGGGGCGGAAATTACCGGGGCTTAAAAACTATGCCGGAAAGTATGCCAGAGAAAATCAGGGTCGCTGTCGTGCAGGCCAGCCCGGTCTATCTGGATTTGGAGGCGAGCGTGGCGAAGGCCGTGGGGTGGGTGCGGGAGGCAGCGGCGCAGGGCGCGCGACTCGTCGCCTTCGGCGAGACGTGGTTGCCCGGTTATCCCGCTTGGCTCGACCACTGCCCCGACGCCGCGCTCTGGAATCACCCGCCGACGAAGGAAGTCTTCGCGCGGCTGCGTCGCAACAGCGTCGTCGTGCCGGGTGCGGCGACCGAAGCGTTGTCCGCCGTCGCGCGCGAACTCAACGTCTCGGTCGTCATCGGCGTCAACGAGCGCGTCGAGAGCGGCGCGGGCAACGGCACGCTCTACAACACCCTGCTCACCTTCGGCGCGGACGGCGCGCTCATCAACCACCACCGCAAACTCGTCCCGACTTACACGGAGCGCATCATCTGGGGGCAGGGCGACGGGCGCGGGTTGAAGGCCGTCGAGACCTCAATCGGGCGCGTCGGCTCGCTGGTCTGTTGGGAACACTGGATGCCGCTCGCGCGGCAGGCGATGCACGTCTCCGGCGAGCACGTCCACGTCGCGGTCTACCCGACGGCGCATGAGATGCACCAGATCGCGAGCCGGCAATATGCGTTCGAGGGCAGGTGCTTCGTGCTCGCCATCGGACTCTTGATGCGCGTCGGCGATGTGCCGGACGAATTGACGCGACCGGCCAGTTTGGCCGACCGGCCGGACGAGTTTATTTTGCGCGGCGGAAGTTCCGTCATCGCGCCCGACGGCAGTTACGTCGTCGAACCCGTCTTCGACGAGGAGCGCATCATCATCGCCGATCTCAATCTATCCGACATCGACCGCGAAAAGATGACGCTCGACGTAACCGGGCATTACAGCCGCCCGGACGTGTTCGAGTTCAAGCTGCGCTGACGCGACCGGAAGCGTTTAACTACGCTTTGGCGAGCAGCGCGTCGAGTCGCGCGGCGTAATCTTTCGGCAGTTCGTTGCCGAAGTATTGCACAATGCCCTGCTCATCGAGGAAGACGATAGTTGGCGTGCCGACGACCTTGTAGCGGCGCGCGACCGACGCGTCGGCGTCGCTGGCTACCGGATACTTGATGCCGAAATCTTTGATGCCCCCGGCGAGTCGCGCCGGGCTGTCTTGAATGTTGATGCCGACCACGCGCACGCCCTGCGGCTCATACTTCGCGGCGAGTTCATTGATGTGCGGGGCTTCTTCCTTGCACGACGGACACCACGCCGTCCAGAAGACGAGCACCGCCGGCCGGCCGCGTAACTCCTGCGGCGACACCTGCGCGCCGTCCAACTGCGTCAGTTGAAAATCCGGCGCGCTCTCGCCGACGGCCGTGCCGACTTTCGCCACGGAACTGGCGCCGCCCGGCTCCGCCGCCGCCGCCGCCGGCATCGACGCGGAGGTCTGCGCCCGCCCGCCGCCCGCCCCGCAGCCGTTCAGCGACACGCCCGCCAACAAAATGATTACGGGCAACGCCCACTTCTTCCAACGATTCATCGCTTACCTTCTTCCTTCAAATTGAGAAAATCCGTGCGCGCCCCTTGGCGGACGCGCAGAGCTCTGTTAGACAAAACGCCGGCCGGCTTCGATAAGCAGGTATTCGGCGATCAAGATCATCACGACGCCAAACGCCTTTTTGACTTTGACCATCCACGCGCCGGAGTTCGGCAGCCCCAACAGAACGCCGCCGAATGTTCCCAGCACGACCATCAATGCGCCCATGCCGAGCGCAAAGACGAACAGCAGCGACGCGCCGAAAGCGACGTGCCCCTGCGTCCCGACGTAGGCCAGCACGGCGCCGAGCGCCGGCGCCGTGCAAGGCCCGACGACCAGGCCCGAGGATGCGCCGATCAGGAGCGCGGAAACGTAGCCGTTACCTTTGCGTTGAGGATTCCAACGCGCCAACAACTGCGGCGACGGCAACTGAAAAACGTCAAGCATCGAGAGGCCGAGCGCGAGCACCACCTGGCTGACGAACAGGAACGTCCACGGGCTGGCCGCCCAGATGCCGAACAGCGTGCCCGTCAAAGAGGCCGCCGCGCCGAGCGCGGCATAGACCGAAGCCATCCCCACGACGAACAGCACCGAGAGCACGAAGCCGCGACTGCTCCCGCGACGTGTGCCGTGTGCGCCGGCCGACGTTTGCCCGCCGATGAAGCCGAGTTGGATCGGGATCACTGGATAGACGCACGGCGTAAAGCTGATGAGCAGCCCGGCGAGAAAAGCCGCCGGGTACGCGAGCAGCGATCCGGCGGCGAGATGTTCCTGTAAATTGGCGGCGAAGTTGTTCATCGTCTTCTCATCCTGCTAGCCCCTGCGGCAGGAGCCGAATGGTCAAGCTCTGTCCGCCCTATTAGCCTCTGGCAATCGCGCTGTCGAAAGCTCTCACATAGGCTTCGCGATTGTCGTTGTGATCCGTCTTGAACAGGATTTTGTGCTTGGAATCGAGGACGACCACGGTGGAAGTTTTCTTCTTATTCGCGGCGAAGAATTTGGCGAGCCCGTGCTTGCGCGCCGTCGCCGTCGCCGCTCGCGTCGACTCGTCGGTCGTCACGTCGAGCACGACGAAGTTGATGCGACCTTTGTACTGTTCTTTGAGTTGAGCCAGCGTGGGTTCGATTTTCTGGCACGCGCTGCACCAATCGGCGCGGATGATAGCCACCGTGGTCTTGGCGTGACCCATCATGTTGTCCATCTTGCCCATCTTGTCGCCCATCATCTTGTCGTCCATCTTGCCGCTCATCTTGTCCTGCGCGCTGACGCCGATGGCCAGCACCGAAAAAATGGCGACGACCAGCGTCAACCGACCGAGCATTGTGTGTTTCATGTTCTCCTCCAAAATTGTTGGTTAAAGTTGAAATTTCTTAGTTGTGGCGAGCGGCACGACCCGCGTCTCGACATCTCCCGGCGAGGTGTCGTGGCGGCGACGGCGGCCACAGCGAAAAAGGTCAAAACTTTATTCGCCGATCTTGCGAAAGGGACTTGTGCGTTCCGACGCCAATGAAGCCTTGACCTTTTTCGCGTTGCCGTTACAGTGATACAAGTTCCGCCGTCTTTTATTCCCGCCCCCTGAATAATCTCTCCCGCCCTCGGCGAAACAATGCGAGACCATAAGAGGGGGCGCAAAAACAAAGAAGAGTGTTTCGGGGAATAATTCGGAGGCGCGCGGGTATGATCCGTGTGCGGGAGTTGCATCCCGACGTTTCGAGTTGGTCGCCGGATTCGGCTGAGTTCTATGTTCAAGTTCACAAGACAGACAAAGCGCGAGGATCAGTGGGCGGCCTTCGAGAGCGAAGCGATGCCTTACCTCGACGACCTGTTTCGCATCGCGATGTGGCTCGTGCGCAACCGCACGGAGGCCGAAGACCTCGTGCAGGAGACTTTTGCACAGGCGCTCGCATCGTTTCACCGCTTCAAGCGGGGCACGAATTGTCGCGCGTGGCTCATCTCGATCATGTACCACATGAACAGCAAGCGGCTGCGCGCCGGGTCGAAGCTTCGCCTCGTCAGCGACAGCGAAGAGCGGATCGCCGCGACGGTGGCCTTCATGCCGCCCACGCCGCAGGGCATTACGGACGAAGACATCCTCAACGCCTTGCGCGCGCTGCCCGTGCAGTTTCAGGAGGTCGTGATCCTCTCGGACGTGGAGGACATGGCTTACAAAGAGATTTCCGAAGCCCTCGGCGTGCCCATCGGCACGGTCATGTCGCGGCTGCACCGCGGGCGAAAACTACTTCGCGCGGAGCTGGGAAATTGCGCCGACGCGCACGGCATCGGGCGCGAGGGCGACGGCGGGGCGAGCAGTCAGGTGTTGCCTTTTTCCGGATGAGCCGGGAGAAAGATAGTCAGGAGAGAGAAAGTTAAATGGAGTGTAGTGATTTCTATGACATCGCCGATTCGTACCTCGGCGACGAGTTGCTGGTCGAGACCAACCACGAAGTGCTCCAGCACCTTGAAGGTTGCGCCGCCTGCCGCCGCGAACTCGCCGCGCGGCGCGAGTTGCGCGCACGGCTGCGCGCCGCCTTCTACGGCGACGCCGAGGTCGGCGTGCGGCCGGAATTTGCCCGGCGGCTGCACGCCGACCTGCGCTCGCAGGCTCACGGCGAGGCGCGGGCGCAGCCCGACTTGTTCGGGCGCATCGGCGGGTGGCCTGTCGCCGTCGCGGCTTCGCTGCTCATCGCCGTCGGGATCGGACTCTTCGCGCTGCAACAACGCCGGAGTCCGCAACCTCTGCCCGCCGGTGTCGCCGTGACCGGGGGAGACACACGCCCCACTGCGACGGGAAAAGTTGCGGGGGGCGAGTCCTCGTCGTCGCAGCCTCAGGGGTCGCCGGGCATGCGTCATGCCAGCTTCGCGCTGAGTGAGGCCGCCGCCGGAGACCACAGGGATTGCGCCATCAAGTTCAACCTCGCGGAAGACCCGATTGATCTGGAAGAGGCCGGGCGCAAGTACGACCCTGCGTTCACCAATCTGACGAGCGTGATTAAAACCCGGAGCGAAGATTTGACGGGACAATTTGAATTTATCGAATCTCACTCCTGCGTGTTCAAAGGCCAACGCTTCGCCCACGTGGTGCTCAAACATCGCGGCCGCGTCGTCTCGTTCCTCGTCGCCGAGCACAAGCATGACGAGACGGAGGCGCACGCGGGGCAGAGCGCGTCGCCGGACGAGGCGGGACGACAGGTCATCGCGTGTTCACGCAGCGGGCAATATCAAGTCTCGTGTTTCGAGACCGCCCGCCACGGCGTCTTCGTCGTGTCGGATTTGAGCGAGGCCGAAAATTTGGCCGTCGCGCGCGCCTTCGCCGCTTCGGTTCAAGAGCACATCGCGCGCTCAGAGAATGCCGCCTGAAAAAGTTGTGCTCGGCGGGCGACGCCGCCGAAATGCTTGCCTGGGATTGCGCTGTGACAAAATCTTGCAGCGTGCCTTAAGACGAGCGACTGACAGAATTAGTCGTCATTTCAACCGCGACAAATATATTACTGTTTCCACATGCCCCCGCATTACAACTGAGTTTTATAGTCTGATGCCCCGGCCTGCGCCGCGACCGCATGGCCCGAGGCAAAAGGGCCGGACAAATCTTCCCTCGCGCGACAACGCATCAGGCATGCAGGCAGGCCGCTCCCTCCGGCCGGAATCGCTTGAGAGCCGCGAGTGATATGATAACTGTCAACTCGTGCACGTCGCCCGACGTGTTTCCCACCGGTATTGAGTAAGGCGTTCATCTATGAAAAATGATGTGGAAGAAGTGACACGGGGCGATCTGGCTGTAGGGGCTGAAGATGCCCTACATCGCGCGATCTGCGACTCGCTCTCGACGCAGATCGCGGTGCTGGATAATCGCGGCCGCATCATCGCCGTCAACGAAGCATGGACGCGTTTCGCCGACGAGAACGGTGGTGCGCCCGTCGGCACGAGTTACTTCGACGCCTACGGGCGCGCGTCGGGCGCGGACGCAGCCGAAGCGCAGGCCGCGCTCGCCGGCATCCGCGCCGTGCTCGACGGTTCGACCACGCGCTTCGCGCTTGAGTACCCCTGCCGCTCGCCGGGCGAGGAACGATGGTTCTTAATGTCCGTCGAGCCGCTACGCAATCGTCCCGCGTGCGTCGTCGTGTCCCACCTGAACATCACCGAAAGCAGGAGAGCGGAGCAGGAGTTGAAGCAGAGCGAGAATAAATACCGCCTGCTCATGGAGCACGCGTCCGACGGTATCCACACTTACGATCTGGACGGCAACTTCATCGACGTGAACTCGAAACTCTGCGAGATGCTCGACTACACGCGCGAGGAAATGCTGCGCCTCAACGTGCGCGACTTCGTGCTCGCCGAAGACCTAGCCGTTGCGCCCATCCGCTTCGAAGAGTTGCGCGCCGGCAAATCGCTCATCACCGAACGCCGTCTGCGGCGCAGGGACGGCACGTTCCTGCCGGTCGAGATCAGCGGCCGGATGACGGAGACGGGGATGCTGCAAGCCATCATCCGCGACATCTCCGCGCGCAAACACGCCGAAGAGGCGCTCCTGGAATCCAACGAGTTCAACAAACAGATCATCGCCAGCGCGCGCGAAGGCATCATCGTTTATGACCGCGAACTCAGGTACGTTGTGTGGAATCCTTACATGGAGGAGGTGACCGGGCTGCGCGCGGAAAAGGTGTTGGGCAGATCGCCTTTCGATTTGTTCCCGTTCCTGCGCGCGCAGGAGGTCGAGCCGCTGCTGCGGCGCGCGCTCGGCGGCGAAGTCGTCTCTCTGCCCGACATCGCGTATTCGATCCCGCACACGGACAAGACGGGTTGGACATCCTCAAGGTACAGCCCGCTGCGCGATGCGAAGGGGGCGATCATCGGCCTCCTCGTCGTCGTCCACGACATCACGGAGCGCAAGCGCGCCGAGGACGAGTTGCGCGAGAGCGAGGAGCGATTCCGCCAGTTGGCCGAAAACATCAAAGAGGTTTTCTGGCTGAGCGACATGTCGGACAAAGGCTTGATCTATGTCAGCGGAGGTTACGAGAGGGTCTGGGGGAGGCCGTGCGAAAATCTCTACGACGCGCCGGATTCCTGGCTTGAGGCCGTCCACCCGGACGACCGCGAGCGAGTCCGCGAGGCCGTCCTGAACAAGCAGCCGGTGGGGACTTACGACGAAGAGTATTGCATCACGCGCCCCGACGGCGCGCTGCGCTGGATACACGACCGCGCCTTCCCCATCGCTGATGAGTCCGGGCAAGTCTACCGCATCGCCGGGATCGCGGCCGACATCACCGAGCGCAAACTCGGCGAGGCCGCCCTGCGCGCTTCCGAGGAGCGTTTCTTCAAAGCCTTCAACGTGAGCCCCGTGCCGATGTCGATCAACCGTCTGGAGGACGGGAGCTATCTCTATGTCAACGACAGTTTCCTCAAGGTGACGAAGTACACACGCGAAGAGATCATCGGCCACAGCACGCTTGAGTTGAACCTCTGGGACGACCCGCGCGAGGGTCTGCGGCTGGTGGGCGTGCTGGAAGACGCGGGCCGGATCAGCGAAGCGGTGGTCAACTTCCGCATGAAGTCGGGCGATGTGCGGACGGGATTGTTCTCGGCGGAGATTATCGAGGTCGGCGGCGAACGCTGCATCCTCTCTCTGACGAGCGACATCACGGAGCACAAACGTTCCGAGCGTCGCTTGACGGCGCAATTCGCCATCACACGCGTACTGGCCGAGGCCGCCACGTTGAACGAGGCCACGGAGCGCATCCTGCGCGCCATCTGCGAGAGTCTGGGGTTGAAACTCGGCGCGCTCTGGTTCGTCGATCAAGAAAGCGATGTGTTGCGGTGCGTGGAAATATGGTGCGACGACAATTTGCAGGCGACCGAATTCGAGCACGTCAGCCGCACCGCGGCCTTTCCGCGAAACACGGGATTTCCGAGTCACGTCTGGGCTAGCCGCCGCCCGCTGTGGGTCGCCGACATAGCCAGCGACAGCCGGTTTCCGCGCTCCTCGATTGCCGCGCGCGAGGGGTTGCACGCGGCCGTCGGCTTTCCCGTCATCCTCGGCGAAGAGATTCTCGGCGTGATGGAGTTCTTCTGCACCGAGGTGCGCCCGCCCGACCATGAACTGCTGAACATGATGTCCACCATCGGCAGCCAGATCGGCCAGTTTGCCGTTCGCAAACGCGCCGAGGCCGCGCTCAAAGAAGCGCACGACGAGTTGGAAGTGCGCGTCGTAGAACGCACCGCCGAACTAGGCGAAGCCAACCGCGGCTTGCAGGCCGAGGTCGCCGAACGCAAGCGGACGGAGAATGCCCTGCGCCAGAGCGAGGAGTTCAACGCCAGAATTATCGAGAGCAGCAGCGACTGCATCAAGGTGCTCGATCTCGAAGGGCGGCTCCTGTACGTCAACCCGAACGGGCAAAAGCTGCTTGAGATGTGCGACTTTGCGAGCTACCTCAACTGTGACTGGGTGAGTTTCTGGGAAGAGGCCGAACAACAACACGCGCGTGACGCAATCGTGAAGGCGAAGGCGGGCGGCATCGGTTCGTTTCAAGGCTTTTGCCCGACGACGCAGGGCACGCCCAAATGGTGGGACGTGGTGGTGACGCCGATCACGGATGCCGAAGGGCGGGTCGAACGACTGCTCTCCACCTCGCGCGATATCACCGAGCGCAAGCGCGCCGAAGAGGCGCGTGCCGAGTGGACGCGACAACTCGTGACGGCGCAGGAGGACGAACGCCGTCGCATCGCGCGCGAACTCCACGACCAGACCGGGCAGCACCTCACCGCCATCATGCTCGGACTCAGCGGCTTGAAAAATTTGCAGCCGCCGCCGTCTCCGTCGGCCGTTGCGCGGCTCGGACAATTGCACGACTCCGTCGAGCAACTGGGGAAAGAGCTGCATCGCCTCGCTTGGGAGTTGCGCCCCGCCATGTTGGACGACCTCGGCCTGCTCACCGCGCTCTCGAACTATGTCGAAGAATGGTCTGAGCGCGCGCGCGTGCCCGCCGACTTTCATAGCCTCGGCGTGACCAAGCGCAGGCTGCCGCCCCAGATTGAAACGACCGTCTACCGGATCGCGCAGGAGGCGTTGACCAACATTCTCCGCCACGCCGAAGCGCGCCACGTCAGCGTCATCCTCGAACAACGCCAAGACCACTTGCTCGCCATTGTCGAAGACGACGGGAAGGGTTTTGACGTGGAGGCGTTGGGGCGCGTGCCGGTTGCCGAGCGGCGACTGGGGGTGTTGGGAATGCGGGAGCGGGCCGCGCTCGTGGGCGGCGCGCTCGACATCGAGTCAGCGCCGGGACAGGGCACCACCCTCTACGTGCGCATGCCCGTTCCGGTGGGAATCATGGAGGCCGCGAACCATGAATAAACTACGCGTGCTGCTCGCCGACGACCATGCGTTGATCCGCGACGGCGTCAAAGGACTCATCAACGGGCAGGCTGACATGGAGGTCATCGGCGAGGCCGGCGACGGGCGCGAAGCGTGGCACAAGGTCAAATCGCTTCAGCCCGACATCCTCATTCTCGACATCACCATGCCCGACCTCAACGGCGTGCAGGCGACCGAGCGGATCAAACGCGACGTGCCGAACGTCAAAGTGTTAATCCTGACGGCGCACGAGGACAAAGGGTTCCTTCAACAAATGCTGCAAGCGGGCGTCTCCGGCTACATGCTGAAGCGCGCCGCCGCCGCCGAGTTGATCCGCGCGATCCGCGTCGTCGCGGCGGGCGGCATCTACATCGACCCGGAGATCGCGAGCAAGATCGTGACGAGCTATGTGGGTCGCCAATCATCCAGAGAGTCTGTGCAGGGCGGCGACCTGAGCGAGCGCGAGGAAGAAGTGCTGCGCCTCATTGCGTGGGGTCACAGCAACAAGGAGATCGCCGTGCGGCTCAACATCAGCGTCAAGACCGTCGAAGGCCACAAGTCGAAGATCATGGAGAAACTCGGCCTCAAGAATCGCGTCGAGGTCGTCCGCTACGCATTGCACCGCGGCTGGCTGCAAGATCAATAACGCTGCAAGATCAATAACGACACCGCCGCATCAATAACGACGACGCCACCACTCCGCCCGCCTCCCGATGCCCCTCGCGTCGCGCGCCGGTACGCTCATGCGCCATCAAGTGAATGCTATTCGCTCCGCCGCCGCATACCTGACCGACGCATTCTTATTCCCCGCCGACGCGATTTTTTATTCCCCGTCCGACAAGGGAATTCCCCCGCCGCCTTTTCTCATTCTCCTCGTAGACTGTTTTTCGTCCGCGTGAGATAAGTGCTCCTGTTTACAAGCTCCTTAAAAACATTGACCGAAGAGGCGGCCACCGAATCATCCGACAGGTGGACGACCGCCGCCGCCGCCGCCGCAGCAGCAGCAGCGCACGACGGCACGAAAAGCGCGCGTTGACTGAGACCAGTTAGTTACCGACCTCGCCCACCGCGATCACATTTAGAAAGGAACGTGAGATGAAACACGAAAAGCAGACCGCTCTCTCTTTCGCTCTCACGTTTCTCGTGCTCTTCACGGGCGCATGCGACCGCACCCCTAACGACCCGGCCGCCACGCTGGCCTCAGCCTGCGACGCCGTCAAACGTAAAGATGTGGAAGCCTACAAACAGACGCTCGCCGCCGCCAAGTGGTCGAACCTGCAAACACTGGCCGCGCACAGCAATCTCGTTCCCGAAGATTTGCTCAAGCAGATGATGAGCAACATCACCTGCCCCGACCGGACGCAAACGAGCGCAGCCCACTTTCAGGGTGAGACCGCGACGCTCAACGTGAAGTCGGCCGGTTCAGATGAGATTGAAAGTTTCCGCTTCGTCCGAGAGGACGGTGATTGGAAGTTTGCCGATTGAGCGTTGGACAGGCTCAGGTCAAACCGAACCGGCAAACAGAGACCTCGTTCAAGTAATTGCCTCAGTAGTTGCCACGTAAAAGAAGAAGCCCCGTCATTACCGGCAAGTAATGGCGGGACTTAATGAAACAACCTACAGTCGTTTGTCACGTCAAAGGTGTCTCGCTGAACGACGACATCATAGCGCGAAACAGGCGGCGATTCAATAGCCAAAGGAGAACCCATGAAATTCAAGAAATTAGCCAGCCGCGCGATGTCGGCCATTTTAACGGCAGGCATGCTCGCCTCCAACTTCGGCGGCATCCCGTCCGCACAGGCCGCCGACCACCGCGACTCGCTCGCCGTTGACGCCCTTATCGAAGGCGACTTCACCGACGTGTACGCCTTCGTCGACCCGGCGAACAACAACAACGTCGTGTTGTCGTTTCTCGTCAACCCCTTTACCAACCCCGCCCTCAGCCCCAGCATGCGCTTCAGCGAAGAATACCTCTATCAGATGAAGATTGATAACGGCGGCGACGCGCGCGAAGACCTCGTGATGCAGGTCAAGTTCGAAGGCGGACGCGGCCAGCAGCATTACGAAGTCGTGCTCGGCGCGCCCGCCGTGACCGGCCCGCGCGGCAACCGTCATTTGGCGAACGGCCGCAAGTTGTGTACGGGCAATGCCGTTTACAGCGCCAACGCCGCCATCCCTTATGACGAGCGCGACAGATTCATCGCCCCCAGCGGCACGCTGCCCGACATCGCCCCCTACAACGGTCGTTCGGCCGGCACGGCCGACGAGGCCGGAGTCAAGTGCTTCGCGGGTATCACCGACGACTCGTTCCAGACGGACGTGGCGCAGTTCGTGTTCCGCACCGGCCTGAACTCCTCCACCACCGAGAACGCGCTCACGCACACGCAGGACGTGGCGCGCGGCTTCACCAGCACCTCCTTCGGTCCGTTGCGCGGTCGCCCGACGCGCGCCGACGGCACGAGCGGTTCCGACGGCTTCGGCGGCTTCAACGCGTCGGCCGTGGCCGTCTCGATCCCCAAGCACCTGCTCACCGGCACCGGCATCGCCGACGTGTCGCAAGGCGGCGCGCGCAACGCCGATTTGATCGGCGTGTGGGGCACTGTCAGCCGCCCCGAATCCGAATCGTTCGACGGCGTCAGCACCAGCCACTCCGACACCTACGCGCAGTTCGAGCGCATGGGTCAGCAACTCGCCAACACCGTCTGGGTGTTCGCTACCGCCCCGATTAACGAAACGCAAATGCGCGTCTCGGATGCTAACGCCGTGCTCGGCGCGGGCTACATTCCGGGCGCGGCCAGCGCGCTCATGACCACCGCGCTGCTCAAAGATTTGCACAACGCGACCGGCCCCGAAACCGATGCCGCCCTCTTCCGCCGTTACACGCCGACTTCGCTGCGCTCGGGCGGCATCGGCAGTTCGCTTTCCAACACCATCGAAGGCCGTCAGGCGCTTCTGACCGGCGGCGGTTTCACGGCCCCCGCGGTGACGGGCGTCCCCCTCTTGCTGCCGGAAATCGGCCTCGACGACAACCAGAACCAGAACTTGCAGAAAGACATCACGTGGCCTGACTACATGCGCCTGAACGTCAACCTCCCGACTGACGGCGTGCGCCCCGGCGCGGCGACGGACGGCAACTCGTCCGCCACACTCGCCATCGGCACATACGGCTACCAGAACGGTCGCCGCCCGGCCGACGACGTGACGGACATCTACCTGCGCTTGGCGCGCGAATTAACGGACGTGCAGTTCGGGCCGAACGTCCTGCTCGGCGGCAGCACCGTCGGCGGCAACCCGCTGCCCGGCTACCAGCCCAACACCGACCCCAGCCGTCGCCCGCTGCGTTGCGAGCAAATCAACGTCGACCTCAGCGTGACCGACAGCCCGGCCTTGCTCACGCCGTGCGAGGACGCGCGCATCTTCACCGTGCTCCAGGGCACGGACTTCATCGAGTCGAACCCGCTCGACATCATCAACGTCGCCAACCAGGTTTCCAAAGAGAGAAAGCTTGAGGCGTCATTCCCGTACTTCGGTCTCGCCAACCCGATGCCGGGTGAACGGGGAACGAACGAGTTCTCGGCGCAGAAGTAAACATCAACCACCACCTCGCGGGAGGGACTTCGGAAGTCCCTCCCGCACTTTTCCACCGAGGAGAGTCATGAAAAAGATAGTCGTCATAATGCTGCCCGTCATGCTCATGGCGCTTCTCGCCGGAGCCGTCTACTTCACGGATTCGCACGTCACGACGGCCAAAGTTCCCGTCACTAAAGAAACCCAATTAGTCGATTTTCACGAAGCCAGAGTCGCGAAACAACCCGACGACCCGGACGCCTATCGCAAGCTCGCGGCCGCTTACGTGTTGCGCGCGGAAGCGACGGGCGACGGCGCGGATTACGACCGCGCCTTGAAAGCGTTGGATCAATCCGACACGCTCGTCCCCAACGTAATTGACAACATGCAGGCGCGCTCCTCGGTCTTGTTATCGCGTCACAAATTTAATGAAGCCAGAATCGTTGCCGAACAGGGATTGAAGCGCGACCCGGAAAACACCGAACTGCTCGCCATCGCCGGAGACGGCGCGCTGCAATGGGGCGACCTCGCGGCGGCGGAAAAGCATTACCGCAAGCTGGCCGAGGTGCAGCCGAACAGAGCCGGCCCGTGGGCGCGTCTGTCGCAACTCGCGGAGGTGCGCGGCGATTTGGACGAGGCCGCAGAAATGATGACAAAAGCCATCGACGCGGGTTACCCCCGACCGCTCTCGCCCACCCACTTCGCCTGGGCGCGCGCCATCCTCGGCGAGATCGAATTGAAGCGCGGCCGCAACGCGGAGGCGCGGCGTCAATACATGTGGGCGCTCGCCAAGAGTCCGAACCATCCCCTCGCGCTCGAACACCTCGCCGAACTCGATCAGATTGAAGGCGATTACGCCGCGTCCGAGGCGGGCTTCCGCCGCATCCTCGCGTTGCGGCCGCACGACCCGGAGACCAAACTCAGTCTGGTGAAACTCCTCGAACGGCGGGGCGAGCGGGAAGAATCAACCCGGCTGCGCGGCGAAGCCCGCAGCTTCTGCGAGCAGGCTGTGGCGAGCGGCAACGACGGCTACCTCCGCTCGCTCGCCACGCTCGAACTCGAAGCGGGCAACTATGAGCGCGCCGCCGGGTTCGCGTCGCGCGACCTGAGCCTGCGCCCGACGGACGACACACGCGCCTTCGCGCAAAAGATTGTCAACGCCGCCAACGCGGCCGGTCGCCCCGTTAAAATTCTTTGATTCCCTTAGCCGGTAAGGAGCCACCGTTGCGCCGCGTCGAGGGCGCGGGCGAACACCTAACCAAGTCGAGGCCGGTACGCGCGCGAGGCGTCTTCGCGTATCGCCTTCGGTTCGTTCCCGTCCCGCGCGCGGCGCGGTGGCCTCGAAAGTGTGCGCGCACGTGTTTCCCCGGCATCGCTTCTTTTCCCCACCCGTGTCGGGGATTCCCCTCTCGTCTTCCGGCGCGCGAGACGTGTTACGCTATTATTTTCAACAATCGTCAATCAACATCGTGACGCAGCCGCTACCCGGCTTCCGAAAGGACGATCATGCACACGGACAAGCAAAACGCACGCAAGATTCTGTTGACAGTGGCGGCCTGTGTGCTTTGCGTCTCACTCGTCGCGGCGCAGACTCCGGTTCGCCCGCAGTCGCCGGCTGGCGGTGCGATGCGAGTTCTTTCCGGGGTGGTCGTCACGCCGCGCGACGAGGTGGTGCCGGAAATAGCCGTGAACGTGCGCTACGCTTCCGGCCGACAGCGTGTGATGAGCGACGGCGAGGGGCGATTCCGCGTGGAGATTCCGCCGGGCGCAACGGCGTCGCTTCAAGCCGAGGGCGATAACATCACCGCGACCGAGATGATCGTCGGCGCGGCAGAATCGGCGGACAATCTCGAAGTGCGCATCGAATATATCGTCGCGCCCATTCACGAGAGTGTCGTGATCGAGGATTCGACGCTTGAACCGGGCATTGAACGACGCAACGATTCCATCTACAAAAATGGTCTCTTCTCGCGCGACGATCAGATTTTTCAGACTCTCGACGCAGGGATCAACGCCGGGCAGCACGAGGGTGGGGGCAAGTCTCTGGAGATACGCCGCTTCGGCTTCAACCTCGACCACGGCGGCGTCTCGGGCGGCCTCAAAGTTCTGGTTGACGGCGTGGGACAGAATCAGGCGACGCAGGGACACGGGCAAGGCTATCTCGGCAGTTTGAAGAGTGTGACGCCGGAACTCGTCGCGGGAGTGGACATCTTGAACGGCCCCTTCAGCGCGCAATACGGCGACTTCTCCGGCCTCGGCGTCGTCCACGTCCGCCGCAAGGAATCTCTCCCTGACGAACTGACGGTGCGTGTGCAGGGTGGTTCGTTCAACGCGCGTCGCGCCTTCGTCGCCTACAGTCCCGAACTGAAAGCGGCGGACGCGCTCGTCGCCTACGAAGGCTCACAGAGCGATGGCCCCTTCCACAGCCCGCTCCGCTATCGCCGCGACAACCTGACGGGCAACTACACGCGCCACCTCGGCGAACATCAGTCGCTCGGCTTCAAATTCAACGCGGCGCGCAACGACTTTTATTCGTCCGGCCAGATACCTTTGGACGAAGTGGCGGCCGGGCGTCTGGATCGCTTCGGTTTCCTCGACCCCGACAGTGGCGGTCGCGTGCAGTCCGGTCAGTTCGGAGTCTACTACTCGACGGAGACGGCGAGCGGCGGCAGTCTCAAAATCGACGCCAACGTCTCCCGCTCGCTCTTCGATTTGTATTCCAACTTTACTTTCTTCCTGAACGACGAACTGCTCGGCGACGAAATTCAACAACACGACTCGCGCCTGCAAGAGGCTGTCAACGTGCAATATCTGCGCCCGCTGAAAATCTTCGGGCGACCCTCGCTCCTCATCGCGGGCGGCAACTTCCACGCCAATCAAATCAACGTCGGGTTGTATCGCTCGGCCGGCCGCGACCCCTTCGCCATCACGACCGACGCACGCGCGCGCGTCAACAACTATGCCGGTTACATCCAACAGACCGTCTACTTGCTCGACGGACGGCTCCGCCTCGAAGGCGGCCTGCGCTACGATTATTTCCGCTTCGACGTTGACGACCGGCGCGCGGAAGCAGACTCTTTCGCTTCTCAAGGCGCGGCCAAGTTTCAACCGAAGGCCAGTCTCTCCTTCCGCCCTTCATCACGCTTCCCGGCCGTCGTCCATTTCAACTACGGGCGCGGCATCTCAAGCCAGGACGCGCGGGGCGTCGCCCGCAACCCCGCCGCCCCTAAAATCTCCACCACCGATTTTTACCAACTCGGCACGGCCTTCAACTGGAAAAGATTCTCTCTGAGCGCAAACCTGTTTCTCATCGACCGCTCGAACGAGCAGGTCTATATTCCTGATGACGACACCATCGAATTTGCAGGGCCGACGCGCGCGCACGGTTACGAAGCGAAAGCCTCGTTCCAGTTGACCTCACATCTGTCTTTCAACGGCGGCCTGACGCAAGTGATGAACGCTTTCTACCGCGGCACGCGCCCGCGCGTCTACGTAGACGGCGCACCGCACACGGTCGCCAACGCCGCCGTCACCCTCTCGGACTTTCACGGTCTGACCTCATCGCTCCGCTACCGGCACGCCGGCAGCTACCGGCTCGACGGTGAGGACGCGAATTTGCGCGCCTCCGGTCTGGATGTACTCGATCTCAGTATGTCCAAGCGGCTCAACAAACAAGTCGATCTCAACTTCTCGATAGACAATCTGACGAACAAACGTTACTTTGAGACCCAAAATTATTTTGCCTCACGCCTGATTCCGAGCGCGCCCGCCATTGAGCGCATCCATGGCACGCCCGGCTATCCCCTCACCATGACGTTTGGACTGACCTTCCGCTTGTGGGCGAAGGGTTAATGTCAACGGGGCGGGAATGAACGGGACGACGGCGGGTATCAGTTATTAGGAAGGCACGAGAGGTTGCCGGACTAAAGCGGCTCATCCGCCCGAGGAGACCCGTACCCCCGACATCATGACGGGCGCTGACGAAGCCGGAGAAGAATTCATCGGGCAGGCTGCTGGCGGAGGATTTGAGGAGGTGGCGCGCCGAAAGTGGGGACGGCGATCTACGCCGCATGCGCGCGGCTGTCTCCGTCTCGCGCGCGACCCCAAAGGTGAAGAGCGCGAAAATGGTTAACCGAGTTATCAAGAGCGATGAGGAATGGCGGCGAATTTTGACCGAAGAGCAATTTTACGTGATGCGGCTAAAGGGTGCGGAAAGAGCTTACACCGGCGCATATTGGAATCATTTCGAGGACGGCGTATACCACTGCGCGGCCTGCGGCCTGCCGCTCTTCAGTTCAGAGCGAAAGTTCGCTTCGCAAACCGGTTGGCCCAGCTTCGACGGGCCCGTCAACTCCGCCCACGTCTATACTGAAACCGAGTCGGTCGGCGGCAAAACAAGCACCGAAGCTATCTGCCATCGTTGTAGCTCGCACCTCGGCCACGTCTTCAACGACGGCCCCCATCCGTCCGGCCTGCGCTACTGCATCAATTCGGTTGCGCTCAAATTCGAACGCCGCAGCACAAACGAGCCTGCGCCCGTCGTTAATCAATCCGAGTGTCTAATTATGGAATGAGCGCGTTTTGACCCCAAGCCCCTTCGACATCGGAAGGTAGTGTTGCAGGAATTTGTTCTCCGGCTATAATCTGAGCTCCAACCAAGCTATCGCTCTCATGAGAACATCCTGAATAATTTTTGCAACACTGCCAAAAGATTCCCATCAAGCCGCTAAGAGCGGTGGCGGGTCTCTTGGATTTTTCTGGCTATGGCTTCGTCTCGGGGTATGATGTAGCTTGCAAGGCTTTCGCCAACAATTCAAAATGGCGAGGTTGCGAAACTTATTTTCACGCGCGCATGGTCGCTGATAGTTTTTTCTCAGGCGGCCATCTGAAAGAGCGAGCTCAAAAACTTCGTCCGCCCCTGCGCATCATTTCCGGAGGTCATTAATGAACAAAAGAATATTGCGACTATCAATGTTCTCAGTGGCATCGACGGCTATGGCTCTGCTCTCAGTATTCGGAGTGGCTGCGGCACAGGGTCAAAGTCCACCCGTTTCGGCTGCCCGGAGGATACCCTTCAATCGCACCCTAACGACCGCGTGTAAAGAGAAAAGGATTCGCCTGAGCGGCGAATTTCAGGTGCAGTACAAAGTTACCCGCGACGCCGGCGGTCAAACATTGATCGAGGGCGACATCAATGCGGATAGGATTATCGGTTCCGGTCTGGCAAGCCGCGGCAAGTATCAGGCTGTCGGCGTAGGCCGCTTAGAATCCAGTGGCCCCTCGCCGACCAGCTTCACCTACGTCTTTAACTTCGCGCTCAACAGATCGGGGACTGCCGAGAGCCTGATGGGGCACGTTAAATTTCGCATCAGCGTCAACGCCCATGGTGTCGTCACTACGAAAGTCATCGAAGCGAACGTCGATTGTGCTACCTAGAAGCTCTTCAGCCATCAAACCCGATGCGGCCGCGCACGAAAGTCGAATCTCGTCCATAAGTTGGGCAGATGGATCATGGATGTCCCAACATCTTGTATCTGCCGGGTAAATATTTGTTCAATGCATCCTTGCGGATCAAGCCGGGTAATGATAGATTTCGCCCTAGCCCCTTTCTTTACCTGACGGCAGAGTGACAGCCCGGCTCCACATGAATTATCTCAGACTCATCGTCAGATATTTTTCTCTCACCCTGTCCTTAATCGTCTGCCTCCTCTCTTTCAGCGAAGAACTCTATTCACAATCGCGAAGTGACCCTCGCCGCAACTCCGCACCCCTTAAAATCCTCAACAGTAACAGGGCTAAGGACGGGTTGCGCGGGCCGGTACGCCGCCTGCGCACCGAGGTGGCTAGAGTTAAATTCAACACCAATGGCCCGGTCGAGGGGGAGCGCACCCTGCTTGAACTTACCGTCTATGAGATCAGCGGTAAACGGATCGATAACAAGACCTACCCCGTGGTCAATAGTCCCATCGGTCAAGAGACGTATGACTACGACGAGGCGGGACGCTTGCTGCGGACAACAGTCCGCAATGAACAGGGCGTCGTTCTCAGTCGCACTGAATACTCCTATGAATTCGATGCGGCGGGCAATTGGGTAAAGATGATTTCATCTGTCGTAGTCTCAGAGTCCGGCCAACAGAGACTTGAGCCGGTTGAGGTGGCTTATCGCACTATTACTTATTATCCGGGAGATGATGCCGGAGCTCCGGCCGTAGTCGAAGAGAACGCGTCGCTCAGCCAGACAGTTCTGACACACGCGGGAACAGACTCCTCCCCGCGGAGCGAGCGCGTGGCGGGCGGTTCAAAGGGAGTGCCGTCATCTTCATCTAAAGAGCCATCGCAAATTAGACTCGGCGCGGCGGCGAGCACAACCGTGGAGATCGATAAGCTGCCGGATGTCGGGCTGATCAATGATAAAGCGCTTAGTTTGCCGCCACCCGCGTACCCGATTAACTGGAGAAAAGCTGCAACGCCCATTATCGTGACCGTCGAAGTCGTGATTGACGAGACCGGGCGCGTCATTCACTCGCGGGGGGTCGAAGGCCCGCAGGAACTGTGGCGGGTGGCGGAAGCTGCCGCGCGCCGCGCCGGTTTTCTTCCGTTCCGGTCTGAGCGGCGGCCATCCAAGGTTAAAGGGCTCCTCAACTATAGTTTTCCTTTTGACCCGCGGTAGGGTGGGTACAGACCACAGCCAGTCACCTGAAGAAGATTAGGATCGAATAACTGATGCGGCACATGCGCTTCATGGTTTTAACCGGCCACCTTGATGACTACTCCCTGCCGGGACTCATCAAGATGCTTCACGACCAGCGCAAGACCGGGCGGCTGCAAGTTGACTACGCGGAATCGCCTGCGGCCTTTTATTTCGAGGACGGCAGGCTCATCGACGCAAAAATCGGTGATTTGAGAGGGCTTGAGGCGGTATATCTGGCGCTCTCTCTGGCGGGCGCTTCATTTAACTTCAATCCCTTAATCAAACCGCCCGAGAGAACCGTCGAGGAACGGGAGCAGAGGTTAATACAGGGGCTGCTCGAAGTGCCGTCCGGCGGTGGCGCTTCGGATATACCCGACACGATAGAACGACGCGAGAGAGCTCTGACGCCTCCCCTTCCGGCCGCCGCAGCGACATCTTTGCTACCGGCCGCCGACAGTCAACCCGCCCTCCGCGCACAGGTTGAAGAACGTTTGATAGCTGAAGTGGGAGCAGCGCTCGCGTCGCACTCAAAGCGGTTCAGCCGCGAGCGAGCATTTTACGTAACCGTCATTGCGGTGCTCCTGCTGCTCGCATTTATTCCGAGGGTGCGAAATGACGCGCCGGTCACGATTGTCCCCTCAAGTGACACTAAATCCGAAGCTCTCACTTCACGGACGACCACCGAGGCCGCTCCATCTACGGACACATCGAATGTTCACGAGTCCATCCCAAGCCAACCCGTGGCCGACAAGAGTCGTGTGCGAGAGCAGCCGCTTGGCTCTCCTGACCACGCCCCGGCGAAGCTGATTGAACGGTCGAACAAACTTTCTAAGGCGTCAAAAGCTCCGAACCTTAACAGAAAGAATGAATCGAAAACGGGAAGCGATAAATCTGCCGACAACAAAGACCGGCGGACGGTGAAAGTCTTATTGCGGGTTGAGCGCGGGCGCGTACTCCATGCAGTGGTGCAAAACCCGCACGCGGGGATGGAGTCATTCGAGGCTCTAGCGCTCAGGATAGCTCGGCAGCGACAGTACCCCAAAGACTTCAGCGGACGTGACGTTCTACAGATCGACGTTAAACCTCAGTGAGTATCGCGAACTCCGCTTTCGCCGGTCGTGTCGCGAAGATTATTATGAGGCGCGACAGCAGGCCGCCAGATCGATTCTTTTGTGCCGCGGTCTGAAAGAGGTTTAAGACAAACTTCACCTGACTCAGCGCGTCTCTACCACTCAAACTTTTAACCCGCCCCTTCCTCATCAAGTTTAGCAACCTTGTTTCAGATCAACGACGAGGGTCTGATCGAGCGCACTTATTTTGTGATGGCTTCGCGCAAGCTAACCGGGCTGGAGGGCAGTAAAAACATTTTGCCCCCAATCAGTCGGCCTGAACAGTAAGCCGCCGCCTCAATATCTCGTGCGGGCGAAAAGTTTTTGCAACGCCACCGCAGTTAGTTAGACGGGTGTTACCGCAGGTGTTTGTTGAAAAATTCGAGAGAGCGCGTCCACGCCAGTTTGGCGGCCGCTTCGTCATAACGCGGCGTCGTGTCGTTGTGGAAACCGTGCTGCTTGCCCTCGTACATGTGCGACGCGTACACCTTCTTATTGGCTTTGAGCGCCGCCTCGTAAGCCGCGATGCCCTCGTTGACCCGCTGGTCGTTGCCCGCGTAATGAAATAACAGCGGCGCGGAAATCTTGGGGACATCATCCACGCCCGCCTGTCGGCCGTAGAAGGCGACCCCGGCATTTAGATCGACGCCCAGCCGCACGGCCAGTTGATTGACCATCCCGCCGCCGAAACAAAAACCCACCGCGCCCAGTTTGCCGGAGGAATCGGGGCGCGCTTTGAGCCACCTCGCGGCCGCGACGAAATCTTCGGTCATCTTCTTCCCATCCACCGTGCGGAAGGCGGCGGCGCCTTTCTCGTCGTTGCCCGGGTAGCCGCCGACCGAGGTCAACCCGTCGGGCGCGAAGGCGACGAACTTGGCGAGCGCGAGACGACGCGCCACGTCTTCGATATAGGGATTGAGTCCGCGGTTTTCGTGAATGACAAGCACGACGGGCAGCTTTTTCCCTTGTGCGGGTCGCGCCAGATAGCCCTTGATCGAGCCGTTGCCGACCGGAGATTGCACCACCTCGTAGCCCACCTTGATGCGCTTGTCACCGGGCGGCACCTGCTGCGCCCAGGCGTAGTTGGGTGTCAGGCTCTCGAAAATGGCCGCGAGGGTCAGGCCGCCGACCGCAAACTTTCCGGCGCGGTTGAGGAAAGTGCGACGGTCGATGTCGCCGTGTTGGTATTCATGAAACAGGTCTAACAACTCCTGCGGGTAATCGGATGCTACTTTACGTTCCATTCTTTCTCCTTGCATGGGACTGAGCTGAGTAAGAGTTGAATCTCCCACCCCGCCGGCGAATGCGTAAGTCCGCTGAACATGCTACCGGGACGGGGAAACTCGCTTCATAATTTAACATGTCAAAGTTTTTTCTCTAACACCTCGTAGAAAGGGAGTGTTGTTAGAAATATTATAGCCGAGGGCGCATTGTCTCTGCTCTTTGCGCCTGAGCGGTTTGAATCAGGTGATCTCAGAGTCCTTCGCCCCGTCTCCACTCGCGCACGACATCCGGGACGGCGCGTTTTCGACCGTCAACTTCGTAATTGAGAAGGCGCATCTCGTCGGTCGTGACCAAGCCGGCAAGGCGTCGCAGCGCGGCGGCGAGCGCGGAGTGGCGTTCGAGTGAATCGCTGCGCGTAAGAAAGACGGCTTCGTATGGCGGGAAGTAGTGGCGGTCGTCTTCGAGTTGGACAAGATCGAGCGCGGCGATGAGTCCGTCGGTTGAGTTGCCCGCGATGATGTCCACTTCGCGCGCGGCGAGGGCGCGATAGGTGAGCGATAAATCCATCTCACGCGGGCGGGCGGCGAATTGCAGTTGGTAAGCGCGCGCGAATCCCTGGTAGCCGTCGGCGCGCGACATGAAATCCTGGCCGAAACCTGCGCGCCAGCCGGGTGCGTGCGATGTGGCGTCCGAGATGGTGCGCAAATTTAGCGAGCGCGCGTCCGAGCCGCGTACGAGGATGGCGAAGTCGTTGCTGAAGCCGAGCGGCGCACTCACATCCACTTTGAACCGCTCGGCGTAATCGCGCTTCACCGTCTCATAGACGGCGCGCGCGTCGGACACGGGCTGATGTTTGAGGATGGCCGTAAACGACGTGCCGGTGTATTCGGGGTAGGCGTCAATTTGCGCGCCGACGAGCGCGTCATGGCAGAGGTTCCCGCCGAGTTCGTAGCGGCGTTCGACCGCCGCGCCGCGCGCTTCGAGTTGCTGCGCCAGCATCTCCGCGAGGATGATGCTCTCGGTGAAGTCCTTCGAGCCGACGCGGACGGGCGCGCTCGCCCGCCCGTCCACGCCCACAGTCGGCTTCGGGTTTGCGCCTCGCCACACGACGAGCGCGCCCGCCGCGAGCAGCAGCGTTAGGGCAATGAACCCGAGTCGCCGCCAGACGTGCCCATGCCCGTCGCCCGTTGTTCGGACAGGGTGTTTTATGTTTGCATCCAGACGCGATTCGAGCAGCCCTAAGAGCCAGTCTGCGACGAGAGCGAGCAGCGCCGCCGGGAGCGCGCCCGCGAGCACGAGCGTGTTGTCGTTTTGCCTGAGACCGCGGAAGATGTAGGCGCCAAGTCCGCCCGCGCCGATAGCTGCCGCGATGGTCGCCACCCCGACCGAGACCACCGCCGCGACGCGCACGCCCGCCAGTATCACGTTCAACGCCAGCGGAAACTCCACCTGCCACAAAATCTGCCGCTCGCTCATCCCCATCGCGACCGCCGCCTCGCGGACGTTTTTGTCCACGCTTTCAATGCCCGTCACGGTGTTGCGAATAAGGGGAAGCAGGGCGTAGAGCACGAGCGCGATAATGGCCGTGCGCGAGCCGATGCCGCCGAGCAAGGGGAGCGGAATGAGGAAACCAAAGAGCGCGAGACTCGGCACGGTTTGCAAGACGCCGGCGACGCCGAGCACGGCGCGCTTCAACGCCGCGCGCCGCGCGACAAGGATGCCCAGTGGAATGCCGATGGAGATGGCGAGCGCAATCGAGACGAGCACGAGAAAGAGGTGCTCGCCCGTGGCCGTCAACACCTCGCGCCAGTTGCCCCTGATGAACTCGATGAGATTCATGAGATACGCTTTGCCGAACTTCAGCCGACGCCATCAGCCGCCGGGCGTGGCGATTTATCTTCAAGCTGTAACGTCTCAAGGTAGGCACGCGCGAGCGGTTCCTCTGCCCGCATAAACTCTTCCGGCGTCGCGAGCAGGGCGATCCGCCCTTCACGCATGAGCGCGATGCGCGTGGCGAGCCGCAACGCCTCGCGCACGTCGTGCGTGACGAGGATGACGGTCTTATCCAAACGCGAGCGCAACCGGGCGAACTCGTTTTGGAGCGAAGCGCGCGTCAGCGGGTCGAGCGCGCCGAAGGGCTCGTCCATCAGTAACAGGGGCGGGTCGGCGGCGAGCGCGCGCGCCACCCCAACGCGCTGTCTCTGCCCGCCCGACAACTCACGCGGGAAACGCGCGCCGAAAGTTTCGGGGTCGAGGCCGACGAGCGCGAGCATCTCCCGGACGCGCGCGCGCACACGCTCGCGCGTCCATCCTTCCAGCGTGGGCACGAGCGCGACGTTGCGCTCGACGTTGAAGTGTGGGAACAGACCGGCCTCTTGAATCACGTAGCCCATCGAACGCCGCAAGGCGATAGCATCCCACGCGCTCGTCGGCTTGCCCTCGACCAGCACGCGCCCCGTGGTCGGCGACAACATCCGGTTGACGAGCCTGAGCGTGGTCGTCTTCCCGCAGCCCGACTCGCCGAGGAGCACGAGCGTCTCGCCCCGAAAAATTTCCAGATTGAGATCGGAGATAATGGGACGAGCCGAGCCCGGCGGCTCGTAGCTGACGTTATCGAATCGGACGAATGGCGAAGCAGCACTCATCTTCGTTGAAGTGAATATTTCAGGCGACGGGTGCGCGCCTGACTGTTTGTAGAAGACACGTTTAAAGCGGTCGCCGGTTGTAAGGCCGTCGGGCGCGCGGTTGCAGTCTACACGTCCGCTCCGAACCGGCTCGCGTCGCGGCCTGCTATTCCACTCGTACGCCCTTCCAAAAAGCAACGTGCCCCTCGATGTTAGCCGCGGCTTCTTTCGCCTCTGGGTAATACCACGCGGCGTCTTTATTCACCTGCCCGCCCGCCACCACATCGTAATAACTCGCCTTTCCCTTCCAAGGGCAAGTCGTGTGCTTATCGCTTGCGCGTAAGAACTCGCCGCGAACCGAATCCGGCGGGAAGTAGTGGTTCCCCTCAACCACAACCGTGTCATCGCTCTCGGCCAGCACTACATTATTCCAGATCGCTCGCATGTATTTACCTCCGCATTTTAGAATTTCCACTCGCCCACGTTGTTTACAGATGCCGTCAGCCTCTTGCAAGGTGTCCTCACAAGGGTAGAGTTGCAAAAACAATTCGCTCGTCCGAGATATTGAGGCAGATGCATATTCATCTTCATCAACGCAACTAATTGCGGCCAACATATTTTTTGCAACACTACTCTTTTTCTCTTCCGTTCTCCAAATTACGTCTGTTGTTTCTTACTATCCTTGATCATGAGAGGAGATGAACGTGTTCTCTGTAACGGTTCAGTTTGAAGATTGATGACATGAAGGGTTAAGATAAAACTCTGCCGGCAAGGCATTCACGGCTCGCATAAATATCAACAATAATATCAACAGTCTCCGAACTTAACTGAAGACGGCGCGCCGGAAATCCTCACCATCACGGTGAAAAATTAAAGACAATGAGAGAGACACAGGCATTAAAAAAACTCTTCGCGAGGATGTCCATGAAGAAAATCCTGATGATCGCCGTTGCAGCCATATTCATTCCATGGGGTTCGGTAAATAGCAGCGCGACGCTTCACGCCGGTAGCGTTCGGGTAACAGATTCGATCTCTACTATTCGACGGCGATACACGATCATCAACAAGAGTCTGGCGAAATACAGAACGGTAAAGAAAGAGTTATCGGGTTTCTCGGCGGAAGGCGGTGAGTTGGCCGCTTATTTTGACGGCAAGGCCGTTATGAAAATCGCCACTATCAATCAGGGAGAAACCGGCAGGTCATTTGAAGACTTTTATTACTGGGATGAGAAGTTGATTTTTGTCTTCCGTAAACAGGACACGTACGACAAGCCTTATTCGGGGAAGGTGGCGCGGACAACTGAGAATCGCTTCTATTTTAGCGACGGCAAGTTAATCAGGTGGATTGATGAGAACGGGAAACAAGTTGCGCCGGGCGGAGGTGAGTATCAGAAAAAACAGAATGAGTATTTACGCGCTTCAGGGCGATTTGTCGCCGGCTCACGCTCTCAGAAAACTACCATCGAAGCGTTCGCTGACAATCCGTAACTCTTACGCGTGTATCTCCGGGAGGGCGATCTTTGGGTTTGGGTCGAAGCTATACTGATGCGCGCCGCGTCGGCTGTGACTGAGTATCAGCGTCGCGGTGGATAGGGCCTTAACAGGCTTGTTTGGTCTAAGCCGTGCGCCGGCGGACGACCTAAGAAAAAGGGGCAAGGAATCGACCTTGCCCCTTCGCTTTTTCGCCAGCGCTCCCTTTTGGCCTGATTACGCGCCCCTCGTATCGGTCGCAGTCCCCTTGGTGTCGCCGGTATCGGTTCCCGTGCCGGTGGTTGTGTCGCCGGTCGCAGTTCCTGTCCCGGTGGTGGTGTCTTGCGTCGCCGGGTTTGTGGCGGTCGCGGTGTTCGTGGCCGTAGTGTCGCCGGTCGCCGTGGCGGTGCCGGTGGCGGTGCCGCCGCCAGCCGTCCCGGTGGCGGTCGCGGTGTTCGTGGCAGTTGCCGCCCCCGTCCCGGTGGCCGTATTAGTCGCCGTACCGTCCACCGTCAGAGGATTGGTGTCCGTCGCTGTGCCGGTCGCCGTCACCGCGCCCGTGCCGGTCGCCGTGGCGGTTCCGGTTCTACCGGCCACAGTCCCCGTGCCGGTCACGGTGGCCGTGTTGGTGGCCGTGCCGGTCGCCACTCCGGTACCGGTCGCGGTGGCGGTCGCGGTGCGGTCTTGCGTCGCCGGGTCTGTGGCGGTCGCGGTGTTCGTGGCGGTGTTGATACCGGTCGCCGTCGCCGTGTTGGTGGCCGTGCCGTCCGTGGCTGTGGGTCTGGTGTCGGTAGCCGTCCGGGTGCCGGTGGCCGTCAGCGTGTTGTTGCCCGTCGCGGTGCCGGTGCGGGTCGCCGTCGCGTCCTGAGTTCTGGGGTCGGTGGCCGTGCCGGTGTTGGTCGCCGTGTTGACGCCCGTGGCCGTTGCCGTACCTGTGGCGGTGCCGTCGTTATCGCCGCCCTTGTTCTTGCCGCCATGCTTGCCCTTATTGCCCCTGCGGCCATTACCGGGGGCGGTGGCGGTGGCGGTGGCGGTGGCCGTATTGACGCCTGTGCCGGTTCCCGTCCGGGTGGCCGTGCCGTCGCCGGTTTTAATATTGGTCGCTGTCGCCGTATTGGTCGCCGTCATCCCTCCGGTGCCGGTGGCCGTGCCGGTGGCGGTTTTACCGTTCAGCGTCCCGGTGCCGGTGGCCGTCGCCACTCCCGTCCCGGTGTTTGTTCCGGTCGCGTCGATGGTTCCCGGATCGGTGGCGGTGGCCGTCGCCGTGTTGACTCCGGTGCCCGTCCCGGTCGCCGTGTTGTCTACGTCGTCGTCTTTGTCAGAAGAGCCTGCTTTTAAGGGAGCGGCAGCCGCGTCGTCGTCTTCGGCAAATACGTTTAATGCTCCGGCCGAGAGTCCCACCATCAGTGTCGCGAACACGGCGCCGAGCCGGACGCCGAACGAACGCTTCCTGATCTCCTGACCGGCCGATTCATCCTCGATGAGTCGGAGGTAGATCGACGAGGGTGATTTTTTTTCGTCGCACCTGTTTTCGCGTGAACTCTCCATCCCACCGCTTCGAGAGCGGCGACCGAGTAATCCTTCCATATTGAGCATCATGATATCCCCCAGTGGTTTACTGCTGATTTGCGTTCATAGTTTCGCGAACGGCTGTCGGCTCAAATTCCCGACGGTCAGCGAACGTGTATCCCGCGCCGCGTAGCTTTGAGCTTGGGCGAAATTAAGGCAACGAGCGGCTCTAACGCCGAGGCGACTTCGGAGGCCGCAGGACGTTCGGCCGGGTTCTTCGCGAGCATGCTTGAAATTAGTTCCCGTAGGGGTTCGGGGACGCGCTTCGGGAGCGGCTTCGGCTCCGTCACTAATTGAGGGAAGCGCAGGGTGCGGTCTTTGCTCCCGGCAATACCGCGGGGGAAGGGCTTCTCCCCGGTCAACGCGTGAAAAAGAGTTGCTCCCAGCCCCCACACGTCGGCGGCGTGGCCGACGAGGCCCGGATGCGCGGCCGGGTCGCACTGTTCCGGCGGCATGTACGGATCGGTGCCGATGGAATGGCGGAGTCGGGCGGCGCTCTCGAAGGATTGGGCGATGCTCAAGTCGATCAGGCGTGGCGGGACTCCCATCACTATATTACTCGGCTTGACATCGAGATGAACGAACCCCTCGTTCGCCATGTACTGAAGCACGGCGGCGACGTGCAGAGCGAGCGGCAGCAGTTGTTCCAAAGGGATGGTCGTTTGTTGCTTGATCAGGCGGCGCAGGGTGGGGCCTTCAAGATGTTCGAGCATCACGTGTGGGTAAGGGCCTTCGAGTGACGCGTCGAAGCAGCGAACCAGACAAGGGTGGGCGAGTCGTCTGAGAACTTCGACCTCGCGGCGTAGCTCTCCGAGCGCATGCTCGTCTTCGGCCTGATCCGGTCGCACGATCTTCGTCACCGTGATGGCGAAGAGTCGATCATCCCAAGTGAGAAAGACCTCGTAACGGTTCCCGCCGGAGAGTCGTTTCAATATTGAACGACCTTCCGCGATCTGTGCGCCCGGCTCCAGATTCCAGCTTGCCTTATCGTCTTCCTGCGGTTTACTAACTTCCAACCCGCGTTCGCCGCTGTCTTCCGCCTCTGGAGCATGCCCGACATCGATAACGTCGGCATCCGGTTGAACCGGGCGCGCCAAATTCCAGCGATCTCTGAGCCATGTTGAACTCTTGGTGACTCGCCAGGGCAACACTTGATAAACCCCTAGTCCGCAAATGTACGAATATTCATTTGCTCGCGAAGCATGGTGATAATAAGTTGGTCAAAAAAGGCGCAAGAGAACGCGCGATCTTCCTAGTGCCAACCACCGACTTTGAGGAGAGGATGAACTTTAAGTTAAATTTGAAAAATTGTGTATTGTATTTTTGTTACATCTTCCTCTACTTCGTCCGCGCGTCCGTCATGCTGCGTACCCCGGTCATAGGTCATGAGTCAGTTCAGCCGGGGCGTTCGCTCAGGTAGATATTTCTATAGGCGGCACAACCATGCGTCCGATAAATTTGACCACTCTCTTGAATGGTTTACAGCAGTTTGCAAATGGATGCGACTCGTCTGTGCTTATTGGAGGGGCAGGGACAAGTCCTGCCCGCTCGCTTTCGTAGCCACGCGGGCAGGACTTGTCCCTGCCCCTCCAATGATTCTTCATCGCTCAATTGCAAACGGCTTTGCCCAAAAAGTCGGAAACGTATGGATATGTTGTGGAGCGCCGACCACCGCCACCCACTATATTGTGCGGCAGACCGACTTTCTGGGCAAAGCCATTGCAAACCGCTATAGGTTATCGGACTCAGGCTGTTTTCTCTGTTGGTTTGCAACGCAAGGCTTTCGGGCTGGTTAGACGTTGCGGTCTTGCGCCAGGAGGTTGTTGGCTTGTTTGATAAAGTCGGCGGCAAGTTTGGAGGTTATGCCGGGGACTTTCATGAGGTCTCCGGGCGTGGCGGCGGCGAGCAGTTCGAGGGAGTTGATGCCGAGGGCTGACAACTTCATAGACCTCACGGGGCCGATGCCTGCGATGGCCACGAATGGTTGCGCCGGAATTGCTTCCGCGCTCTCATTCGACGCCAAGGGCTTTACGTGCTCGGCGTGGGCGACGGCGGTTGAGCGTGCGGCGGGGAGGTGTGTGGCGAGTGGCTGCGCGCCCGTCGTGCTCTGTCCTCCGAGGCGGAAGGATTTTGTGCCGCAGACGGAACACCGCTCGACGGATGCCGGTCGGCCGGCAAGCGAACTGGTGGGCGTCGGCTCGTCGGCGGGTTGTTCCGCGCCGCAGTGCGGGCAGTAGTGACAATGGTCGTGCGTGCGACCCGGAGTGCGGCCGGGAGGCGTGGCGATGCAGAGTCCTTTTTTGGGAAGCGGTGGTCGCTTCAACTCGGCCTGCTCGAAGGCGATGCGCCAGTCGAAGAGGCTCAACTCGCCGGGAGCCTGCGCGACGAACGTTACCGGCACGCTCATGTTCGGCATGAATTGCAGCGAGACGTTTTTCACTTTCCGAGTCGTGCCGGGAGGAACGATCAGGTGAATCTCCGCGCGCATGGCGTCGGGCGGCGTTGTCCCTCCGGCCGACGCGGAATCGAAATTGTCGGGTGAGAGGTCGAGAACGACGGCCGCGCCCGCCCGCGCGTTGTCGGCCTTGAACCAGCGCAGTTCGAGGCTCGGGTTGGCGCGCCCGACGTGACTCACCTCTGTGCTCCCCTGCAACTCAAGGACAAATGGAAGGTTGCCTTCGACGTTCACCGACTGCACGAGTTGCGTGGCGGCCGAGCCGTAATTGCGCAGTTGAATCTCGCCCCCGGACGCGCTCAGCGAGACGCCCGGCGTGACGGCGGGCAACATCTCCCACCCGGCGGGCAGACCTTCCGTGCGCGCCCTCAAGTTTGTGTTCTCTAAAGCCTCGTTCGTGCCCGCGAGCGAGACCGATCCGACGTGCATGACGACATCGTGCGGCGCGTTGAAGCGAACCTCGGCCTGTGTGGCTCCGGCGGGTGCGGCGAGACGGCGTTGATGAAGCGCGAGCGCGGGCTTTTCCTCAAGGTCTCGCATCCGAAAGGCGGCCGAGAGTTGACTCGAAAACGTCTCGACCGGCGGACGCAATGCTTCGACGGGGACGGTGTCTGTACGGAGCAGGCCGCACTCGTCGTTGATCCAGAATATTTCGGCGACCGCGAACTGTTGGCTGGCGACGGCCTCGAAAGTGAATGCATAAGTGCAAAGTTGGGTGACGGGCACAACTTGCGAGAGGGTCGTCGGACTCTGCGTCGATTGCGGGTTGAAGGAGCCGAGTTGGGCGACGACGTGTTGCGGTGCGGGATAGCAGAGGGGCGACACCGTGCCGGAGGTGAGTTCCCATTCGGCGGGCAGGCGCGTCCCCATCTGGATCGAGATGAGCGAATCAGTGCCCGGCGGTGAGACGTTGGAAGCAGCGTCGGCGACGTAGAGTTGATCGCCCTGCGGGGTGAGCGCGAACGCCATCGAGTTTGTGCCGGTATCCACGGTTTCGACGAAGCCCTGGTCGAGATCGATGACGCTGAGGGTATCGGTCTTGCCGCCGGAGCGTCGGCTCGCAACGAAAGCCCTCGTGCCTTCCGGCGAGAGCGCGACGGCGTAAGGTATTGGTCCTTCAAACACACGACCGATGTTGAGCGTCGCGATCGTGCGGCGCATCGTCGTGTCGATGACGCTCAGAGTGAAGTCCCCGGCATTGACGACGACGGCGCGTTTTCCGTCGGCCGAGACCGCGATGCCCTCCGGCTGATTTCCGACGATGATGATGTCGCCGGGCGGTTGGAGCGTGAGCGCGTCCAGAATGTGTAGTTCGCCCCGTCCACCGTTCCGTGTGAGGGTGTTCCGTTCAAAGGTGATGACGTAGAGGCGGCTGCCGTCTGGCGAGACGGCGAGCGAAACCGGCGCGGTCGATAACGGAAGCGTTTTAAAAGCGGGGTCGTCGTCCTTCTGGTCGCGCCCGCCCTGCGCGGCCATCTGTTCGATCCGTTCCGTCTCGATGGCGACGATACTGTAACGCGGAATATTGGAGTTGGTCTCGTTGAAGGAGATATTTCTCAAGGCCGCGTAAAGCCGCGCGCCGTCGGGGCTCACCGCGAGCGCCTCGATGAAGGTGTCTCTCGGCAATTCGACCGAAGGCGCGAGGGCGCGATGTGTGGTCGCATCAATAATCTGGAGGCGCACGCCGTCGGTCACGTAAGCGCGCGTGCCCGTCGGGCTGATGACGAGTATGTCGGGCATCAAGTTGTCGAGCGTGATTGCAGGTTCGACGAGCGCGCCGCAGGCGACATCGACGACGCCTAAAGACCCGGACTCATCATCCCGCGCTGAGAGGCCGACGTAAGCCCACGAGCCGTCGGGCGCGAAAGCCAGAGAGCGCGGGGCGAGATTTAAGGGGATTGACGCCGCCTGCCCGGGCGCGTCGCCGACGCGCAGCCATTGTTCAAAATCTCCGTTGTCGAGATGCTCAACCCCCATGCAGTCGCCCGCGCGCGCTTCCTTGTCGATGTATTCGTTGATGGCGTTGCTCAGATCGTCGGAGTCGAGTTGGAAGTCAACGCGGCCGAGAGGCTGAAAGCGATCCATGTTGAGTCGCACGGCCTCTTCGCCCTCGCCGATCTCCAGTTCGATGGGAACCTCGAAGGTGTCGGGGCGTCGGCGCAGACGGAAGAAAGCTCTGACGGGGTCGCCCGCGGGCGCGGCCGTCTCGCCGCGCCATGAGAGCCCGCCCGTGTCTGTGCGCTGCAAAGTCAAGGAGTCTCCAGCGGGCGCAGGCGCAACCTTCCATTCGAACGTGCCTTCGAGACTTTGCAAGACGAGCCAGTAAGTCGTCCCCGCTTTGAATTGAAACTCGTTCAGCAGCTGGACGCTCAGCCACTTCGTCTCGCCCTCAGCCCCGCGCTCGGCCGCGAGGCCGACCGGGCCGGGCAAATTCTGCGCGACGGGCACGGCTAGGAATGAAGTCTCGCCCGGCTTGCCGTCGAAGTCTTCGCGGATGTCGAGTTGGAATCTGGCGGTGCGGTTAACCGTGAACAGCAGATCGATGTCCGATACGACGGCTTCATTTGTGAGCTTGACGGGCTGTGCGTGAGAGAGGGCGGGCGAGACTTCAACCGCCCCGGCGGGGGCGACTGAAACATCCGTCTCGCGGACGAGGCGCGTCGGTTCGAAGACGCCGTTGACGCGCGCCGTCGCCCCGCCCCGTGCGACTCGCGAGCCGTGCGGGACTACGATTTGCAAAACATCCCGCGGCGCGTTGGCGCGCGTGCTGAGATTGAAGGGCAGGGTGATTTCGCTCAGTCCCGGCGGGAGCATGTTCTGTTCGATGAGGTAGTCAATCTCAAGCGAGACGTTGAGACGCGCGAGCGTGTCGGTGTGGAGCGTGAGCGGGACGAGGAAGAAGCCGTTCTCCGTTTTTGCCTGCGCGAGAAACGCCTGCAAGAGCGGCGCGAAATCGGTCGTGGTTTCGCGCGTGACGAGTTCGCCGACGCGAGCCCAGAAGGGCGCGGAATCGCCGAGCCGCAGCGTCACGTTCGACGCGAGGCTGCGGAAGGTAATTTGCCGCACGTCGGGAGTGCTGAACTTGTCCGCGGCGTTCGTGAGCTTGATCTTGGTCACGGTCAGACCGGGCAGCCGTTGCGCTTCGCTGTTAACCCTGAAAGGGGCGGGGTCGTTCGGCGTTCTCACACCGCCCGCCGGGTTCAGTTCGACGAAGACTCCGCCGAAGTCCACCTGTAGCGACGTGCCCGAAAGGTTCGAGCCGCTGACGCTCGCCAGAGTGCGGCGCGCGTGGAAATCGACTTCGACCCAGCCGCCCGCGCCCGGCACTACGGTCTTCGTCGCGCCCCAAGTGCCGGTTGCGCCGTCGAACGCGGTCGTCTCGGCGAAGGGCTCCGCGCCCCGCGTCGCGTCAAAGGGCGTGACGCTGACCGTCGCGCGCCCGATGCGCGCGTTGACGGGGATGCTTTTCAGCAACGTCATGCGGTCGCCTTGAAAAGGGATGCCGCTGCCGTCGTAGCTGTCGCACAGTTTCATGACTCAAACTCTCACTCCCGGCCGCCGCGCGCCGGAGGCTTTCCCGCCCCCGGCCATAGCGTCTGCGCCGCAAGGCTCAGACCTTTAGTAACACCATCACGCGGGCTGCTTCGTTCGACGCGCTCTTTTCAATTGTCCCATCAAAGACGCGGCGCTCGCTGATGCGTGCTGCGTTGCCACCACCGCTCTGATATGTGAGGCCGAGTTTGTCGAAGTTGTAATGAACAACCTCGATGTCGTCGGGGGCCGTTTCCGGCGGGCTCGAAAACGTATTGATCGTCTTTCGCGCAACTATCTTCAGGTAGATGTCGTCCCAGTCGCCGCTGCTTTCGACTTGCGAGATTTTGCGCCCCTCGCCGCAGCACCGGCTGAACCAAGGCGAATGAGAATAATCGTCGTCGTCGAAGCGGTCGTTCGGGTCTTTGAACAACGCGCTCCAAAACTCGTTTTCGAGATTAGCCAGCGACCAGCGCGGGTCTGGGCGAATGCCGTAGAGCGCGAGCAGTTCGCTCCACGCGATGCCGAACTGCGCGTCACCACTCGAACTTCTCTCGATCTCGACGCTCGCCCCTCCGGCCGTCGCGCGCAGGCGTTGCTCGGCCTTCCGGTTGTAGAGGAAGAAGTATGCTTCGCCCGCGACGCGCTCGTCGTTGTCCTCCGTGTAAACGATGGGGAAGCGGTCGAGGATGAAGACTTGAACGAGCGGGAACGTTTTCAGGTTGTGTTCGACGATGTTCGTCTCGCCCGGCTCAAGCCGCTTGAAGAGGAGAAGGTAGCCGGTGCGTTTGGCGATCTGTTGGAGCGCCATGTTGACGATCTCCTCCGACAACTCGTGGACTGATTTGTTCCCCAATTTGTCGGAGTCCTGAGCGTGCGGGACGCTCTCGATGTCGTCCACGGCCTGTCTGATTTTATCCGAGATGTCTTTCTTGATTTCGACCTGCATGTTGTTCCAGTCGCCCGCGTTGACCAGATCGCCCGGCTCGCGTTTGATGTAGGGATTGAATTCGCTCGACATTTCATGCCTCCTTAAATGGTCAGTGATGGTTGTCGGTAGAATCTGCTTCGGTGCGTTCGCGCGTCACGCGCGCGCGGACGCCCGCCGCCTTCGCTTGAAGAATGCCCACGGGGCCGGGTCGCATCACTTCTTCGCTCAGCGACGGCAGAACGTCGCCCCCGAGAACGACGCGGCGCGCATTCTCGAAGCGCGCGCCGAGAAAGTTGATGGTCACGTCGAAGCGTGCGGGGCCGGACTTGCGCGCGGCGATGGTGATGGAGTTGCCCCACGCGCCCGGCTTGGACGCGAGCACCTCGATGAATCCCGGCACGTCTCTCTCGGCGAGATAAATGCGCGCCGTCTCGCTCTCGCTCCCGCCCTTTAACTTGACCGGACGGCGGAACGGAACCGCGACCGGCGCGAAGCCGAGAGGGACGCGCGGGACGGGTTCGGAGGTAACGGTGACGAGCGTTGACCCGGCGTTGACGCGCGTGATGATGTGGTCGGGGTCGTCGCGCGGCTCGGTGACGACGCCCGCAAACAACTCCGCCTCGTCCTCACTCCGGCCGCGCGCGAAACGCGTCTGGTCGAAGCGTCCGCCGAAGCGTTCCGGCAGATCGGCGGGAAGGTGGAGCGTGAACGCGCCGGGCTGGTGCTGTGCCCAGCGGAAGCGGAGTTCGTGCGGCGGGTCGCGGTTCTCGCCGCCGAAGACGGCCGATTCGGGCGCGGGCGGGACGCGCGCGAAGTGGCTGAGGTCGAACACGGCGCGGTCGATGCAGCCGCCGCCCGCGAACCGCGTGTGATAGTCCGCGTCCGCGAAATGGTTGAAATTGAAACGCGGCCCGAAGCAATCACGAAAGACCCAACTCGAACGTCCGCGCGGCAACAGCAACGCCGCCGACTTCTCAAAAACTTCGGCGCGCGCGAGCCGCGAAGGCGGCAGCACCGGCGCGACACTCCCGCGATTGATTTGATAGACGAGCGATTCGGGCGAGTCCGCTCCACCCGCGACGACGACGCCCGCATAAAACTCCGGCTCGCCTTCGAGCGTGTCGCGCAGCGTCACGTCAAACAGTTCGACGATGCGCTCGACGATGACGAGCGGCGCTTCCTCATTACCCTCCGCCGAGAAGGACTGACCCTCGACGGCGACGACCCGACCCACGTGCGCTTCGAGCGCGACTTGCGCCCCCGCGCGCAGGCGCGCGGCCGGACTCGCGGCCGCGTCCGAGAGCCAGAACTTGCCCGTGCCGCCCTGCACGCGCCCCCTCAGACGAACGTGTCGGCCGTCTTCGACGGACGCCTCGCTTGCGGCTTCGTCCAGCGCGGCCTCCGCCACGCTCACCGTAACGCGATTGCTCGCCGAGCCGAACTTCTGCGCGCGCAAAACTACGACCGTGGAAGAGAACGGATCATTCAGTTGAAGCGTCGCGGGCGCATCATCCATGCCCTCGCTCAAAGACCATTCGCCGGGGAAGGGAACGTTGATGTGCGGCCCCAGCGGCCCGGCGAAAATCTTTGATTGCGGCACGGCGCGACGCGCGCCCGCGCCGTCAATTATCGACGCGCGCAGACCCGCTTCGGGAGCGCGCCAAAGTTCCACGCGCTCGCCGGGGCTGAGGATGATCAACAGGCGCACGCGCTGACCCGTCGTGCGGTTCACCAGTTCCGGCCCGACCGCGCCGTGCGGCGCGTGCAACACGGCCGACAGTTCGGCGTCGGCCGCGCCTTGATTGTCCAACTGCCACGGGTCGCCGTGCCGGACGACCAGCGCGTCTTCGTCATCTTTCGGAAAACTGACTTCGACCGGGGGATACTCGATCAACTCAAGCGCGCGCGCGGGCAGCAGCGACAGGCGACTCTCCACGCCGCTCGTCGGAGACGTGAGCAGCAGGCGATCATTTTGCGTGCGCGAGGCGAGACCGGGAAAGGCCGCGTTGAGATGCGCGATCACCTCGTCGATGAAAGTCGCGCCCGGCGCGGCGCCCGCGACATTAACTTCGAAGGGGCGACCCCCGTCAACCGCAAGCTTCAACGTCTGCCGCTCGCTCAGATTCGCGGGCGACAAGAGATCAACCGCGCCCTCAATGGTCGCGTGAGCGGCTCCGACTCCGGTCGTCACATCCGGCACGTTGCCGAGCACTTTCGCGCGTGCGTCGCGCCCCGTGAAAGGCAACAGGGCGAGTTGCGATGAAGCGAAGCCGGAGGTGGGCGAAGTAAGAGTCAGGTGTTGGCCGTCGTGTGTCGCCACGGCGAGTTTGAGTTGTTCGTTAATTGCCCGGACGATCTCTTGCGGCGTGGGCTTCGAGGCGTCGGCCGCGCGCGCCGTCACATCCACATCGACGGGCGGCGCGCCGTTGACGGCGAGGCGCAGGAAGCGCGCCTCATGCAACGGCGCGCCGCCTTCGAGGTTTTTGCCGCCGGTGACACGCGCGGGCGCAGCGTCAGCCCCGCGATAGCTCCGCGGCGTTTCGACGCCGAACACTTTCCCGGTCGCGTCCGCCCCGTCAGGCGCGACGAACTCGACGGAGCTTTTTTGGCCCGTGGCCGACGAAGAGATGACGACATGCTTGCCGTCGTGTTGCGCCACCTGTTTCGCAAACGCGAGGTTGATGGCGACGACAATCTCGTTGAGGTTGAGCTTGGTCGGCTCGGGTTTGTCGGTGAAGTGAATTTCCACTTGCGCGCCGTCGTCAATCGCGAGTCTGACGGAGTCGGGCGCGCTCAGCGTGACCCCTGCGCTCAGATCAACCGCGCCGACGAACTTCACAGAGGTCGCGTCGCGCCCGCGCGTCGTTCCCGGCTGTAGCCCGAACAGGATGCCGAGCGCGTCGGCCGATTGCGGCGGCTCGAAAGCGATGCGGCTCGACGCGCCGCTCGAAGGCGAGACGAGGACGACCGACAGCCCATCCGGGCCCGTGCTCGCAACCCTGCCGCCATGTTCCGGGTTGACGGTGGCGAGCCCGCGGTTGATGTTGGCGATGACCTCTTCGAGCAACGTCGCCCTCGAACGTAAGCCCCCGCAATCGATCTCGGCGGCAGGCCAGTCGTCAACCTGCACGCGCAGAAAACGGTCGTCACGCAGATCAACGCCCCGGCTCAAATCGGCGTTGCCGATGACGCGTGCGCGCGTCGCCGCGCCGCCGCGAGCCTCGCGCCTGACGATGCCGAAAAGAGCCTGCGCGGCTTCGCCGCCGATGAAGGCGCGCGTGACGAACCGCCTGTGCCGCGTGCGCGTGACGGGCTCGACGGCGACGCTGCTGGCCGCGCCAATCGTGGGCGAAGCGAGCGTGAGGCGCAGCCCGTCGGTCGAAGCGACGGCCGCGCCGAGCGTCTTGTTAATCGCGGAGGTGATTTCGTCGGGCGTGACGGCGCGAATGTTATTCGTCGCGGCGTCGTGCAGGTCAACGGTCACGCTCGCGCCGCCGTCAAGCGCGAGACGCAATTGATGCAGCGCGGCGAGGTCAACGCCGGCGCTCAAGTCGGGCGTGCCGTGGAGACGCGCGCGCGTCGCGCCTGCGCCGCGAAATGTTCGCGGCTCGATGCCGAAGATGAGATCGGAAGCGTCCTCGTCGGCGGGCAACGACTCGAACGTGACGCGGCTCGCGAGGCCGTTTGTCGGCGCAGTGAGCGTGATAAATCGCCCGTCGTGCGCGGCGACGCCCGTCCCGAACTGCGCCGTCAGAATTTCAATGATCTCGCCGAGACGCGTTTGCTTCGGGTCTGCCCCGGCACACTCGATTGTCACCGCCGGGTCGTTGTCTATCCGAATGCGGAGCCGCGAACGCTGGCGCAAGTCAACGCCTTGGCTCAGGTCTGCCGTCCCTTCGACGCGCGCCGCACGCGCCATTCGCCCGGCGTGAAAAGGCTCGACCGCGCCGAACAGACGCGCGCGCGCGTCCTGCGCAGCGGCGGGCGGGAGCGCGATGCTGCTGCCGAATCCGGTCGTCGGCGAAGCGAGCTTCAGAAAACTTCCGTCGTGCGAAGCGACCGCCACGCCGAGCGCGTTGTTGACGGCTTCGACGATCTCATCGAGCGTCGCCGCCGCGGGGTCGCCGCCCGCGCAATCAACTTCTGCGAGGTGTTCGTCATCAACCAGCACACGCAGAAAACGCTCCGCGCTGAGGTCAGCCCCTTCGCTCAGATCAACTTTGCCGACGACCTCGGCCGCGCTTTCGCCCGAGCCGCGGAACAGTCGCGGCGCGAGGCCGAGCAAGGCGGGGCTTGCGTCTCCCGCGACGCTCCCGACTTCGAGACGGCTACCAGCCCCCATGGTCGGCGAAGACAGGGTGAGTTGACGCCCGTCGTCCGTGGCGACGGCCTGACCGAGTGCGTCGTTGATGGCCTGCGTAACCTCTTCGAGCAGGCCGAAGGGCGGTTTGGCGATCCGCGCGGCGAGATCAATATCGACCGGATCGCCGCCGTCCACTTTGACGCGCAGCACAGCCCCGCCGCTCAGGTCAACGAGGCCGCTCAAATCCGCCTTGCCCTTGAGCCGCGCCGGGTGCGCCCGCTCTCCCTTAACGGTCGCGGCCGTAACTCCGAAGAGAAGCCTCGCGGCGTCGCCGCCGCTTGGCTCGACGGTGACGAGCGCGTCGTCGGGCGAGCGCGTCCACCACGAGTCGAGCTTGTCGTGCGCGTCGTCGATGCGAAGGCCGAGGGCTTCGGCCGCGACGCGCAGGATGCCCTGCACCGTCACCGTGCCTTCGAGGAAAGTTCGCACATAACGTTTGAGGTGTTCGCGAAACTCTTCGACGCTCTCTTCCGAAGTCGTCACGGGCCGGCAGGCAGTCTGTCCGGCGGACGGGTCGGAGGGAAGTGGCGCGCCCTGCGGCACGAGGCCGTAGAGCGAGGCGATGCAAGCCAGATCGTTAATCAACTCGGCGGAGCGGTCGGCGTGGTCAACCCAGTGCGCGCTCATCAGCGCGGCGAGACTGTTCTCGGCGTGCAGCAACTCCGTGCCGAACGCGTCGGCGACGGAATAGGTGGCCGTCGTCCGCGGCGCGGCGCGGAAGGTGCTCGGCAGGTAGCTGATGATGCGCTCGGTCTTCGTCGGCATGTTAGACCTCGTCGAGAAGAATGTCGGCGGGCTCGACATCGAGCACGACCCACCACTTCTCACCGTCCACGACACTGACCACCTTGAACGTGCCCGCCTCGATCTCGGCGTCGGTGGCGCGCTGTCCCGTCGCCCCCTGTACGAGGGTGCGGTCGGGGATGCGTCGCCCCGTCGGGACGGGCGGCGCGGACTCCGAAAAGACGTTCGTGAGCGCGAGCATCAAAGCTTCCTTGCGCGCCTCTTCGGCCGTCGCCGGGGCTGCGAAAATCTGAGTCGCAGCCTCGACCAACGCTTTGACCAAAGCTTCCGCGCCGGGCTGTCCCACGTCCGCCCGCCACGCCAACACATCGACGATCTTCGTCTCGTCCTTCTTCTTGCCGACCTCCTTGACGCCCGTCACGGCCTGCAGCAACTCCTCGCCGGAGGCCGGGTCGCCGACCGACAACGTATCCACGTACTTCTGCATGGCCTGAATGATTTCGTTGACGAGCTTGAGCTTCCCGTCGGGCGTCAGACCGGGGGCGATGCGCGTGCGAAGGCGCGGCTTGAAAAAGATGTAGCGCGCGATCAGGTTCGCCTGCACTCCGGCCGCGCGCGTCTGCTCGATGGCTACTTGGAGACTCGGAAAACGCTCCGGCTCGCTTTCGACCAGCAGCGTCACCGTGCCCGGAATGGAACGCTTGAGCGGCGGCCCGTTCGGGTCGAAAATCTCCGCAAGTCTGGCTCGCCCTTCGAAGATGGCGTTGGTGAGCGCGGCGACGGTCGCCTTGCCCAAACTCCGCAGCGCGGCCTTCGCGCGCGCGCGCAACTGCTCGTCGGTTTCGTCCTCCGCGCCGAGGATCGTCGGCTCGAAGTTTGTCACGCGCGAGATGCCCGTGATGGGCTGCGAGGTCTTCGTGATTTCGCCCGCTTTGACGATCCCTGCGTCGCCCGTCGATGCTCCGTCGGCGCGAATCGGCACGTCGATGCGCGCCTGCCCGCGCTGGATCGTGCGCAGTTGGGCGGTGACGAACGACGCGCCCTCTTTATCCGTGACGAGCGACGTGCCTTCCGGGATCGTGATGTTGCCGTCGCCTGAAGCCGTGTCGCGGAAGAAGGTGACGAGACCGACCGCATACTCGCGCGTTTTGCGCGAGACGCCGAGAATGGAGACGACGAGGTCGAGCGAGAGCCCCTTCGCCGTGTCCACGAAGCCCGCGAGGTATGCTTCGTTGATCTGCTGGTAGACGGTCGCGATCTCGCGCCCCACGGCTTCGCCGAGTGTGCGCGTCACGCTGCCGACGTTGATGTCGCTCAAGGGCGAGCGCGTGTCGGGGCGTAAGTAGTCGATGTAAAAGACGGTTTCGTCGGCGGGCTTCGCGCCGCCCGGCAGCCAGATGACGGCGTTCTCGCTCTCGCGGAATATGAAATCGACCGTCTTCCTGAAGGCGTGCGGCGTCGGGATCATCGCGCCCGACGGGTCGCGGGCGAGGAGCGTGCCCGTGATGCCGCGCACGTCGCTGGCGCGCTGCGCGAGCGGGTAGCGGTCGTCCTTGAGGTCGAAGATCGAGGGCTCGTTGACGACGCCGCCGACGATGGCCGTCAGGATGTCGTCCACGATCTCGAAGTACGTGCGATTGATGAGCGTCACGGTGTCGGGGTTCACGGCGTCGCCCCCCTCTCAAGGAAAAAGGGAAAGACCAGATTGAGCGGCGTGTCGCGGTCGATCACGAGGAGTTGAATGTTGATGTCCATCTGTTCGGGGCGCGCGCGGTTCTGCGTCACCTCGACCGAGACGACCTTCCTGACGCGCGGCTCGGCGGCGAGGGCTTGCAACACGAAGAGCTTCGCGCGGTTGCGTGTGGTCTCGGAGTTGAGTTCGCCGATCAACTCGTCGAGCCGCGACCCGTAATCGGGATGGCCGAGGATGGCGAGTTCGCCGACCGGCGTCAGGAAGCGCAGGAGAAGCGCTTGCACGAGATTATCGACCGCGCTCCACGTGTCGAGATCGACGAGACCCGTCGCGGCGCGCGGGGCGGTCGCGAGGTCATTGCCCGCAAGCCCCGTCAGAGGGTCGCGGTCGCGGCTGCTGTGACGCCGCTCAAGATTGCGCAGCAACTTCAAGTCTGTCCCGAATCGCTCAAAAGGCGTTGACATAATCCCACCTCAGCAGAAAGCAACGACGAACGTGGAAGGGTGAAGGATGAAACGCGCGCCGCCGGTCGTCCTTCGGCCTTCATCCTTTTTTACGGCGGCCACTGGTCGTTGATGAACGGCGCCGCGGGCGGCCCGAGAATCGTCAGGATGCCGGGCGGCGTGGGGATGACATCGCCGAGCCGCACGAGCGCGCGCCCGCCCACCGTCACGCCGCCGCTTCCCGTCGGGCCGATGGGAAGCGGGTAGGGAAATCCCCACACCGAGTTGATCATCATGCACAGCGAGCCGGAGGTCGCGAGCGGCATCCCGCCCGCCGTGATGACCGGGGGAAAGATAGCAACGATGGTGCCCGTGTCGGGCGGCCCCGACGCGCCGGGCGTAATCATCACCATGCAACCGATTGAAACTGGCGAACCGGGCATCCGTCCCTCCTTACGGCGAAAATGAAGCGATCCCTTTGACGCTGACCATCGCGCCCTGCACGGTGGTCGTCGCGCCGCCGTTAACCGTTGCGCCCGCGTTCGCCTTTAACGTTGCCTGCGCCCCGGCCTCGATCTCCGTGTTGACCTGGCTCTTGATGGAGATGTTCATGCCTTCGAGCTTTAAGTCGCGCGAGGCTTTCAGCGTCATCGCTCCGGCCGCCTCGATGACCACGTCGCCGTCTTGATTCATCGTGATCTTCGTCCGCCCGGCGAGGACTGTGACCGTGCCGCCGCTGCCGTTCGGCTGGTCGAGTTTCATCTCGGTCTTGCCTGCGGTCGCGCGCACCGTGCCGTCCGTGACGCGGACGGTAATCTTCGGGGGCATCTCGAAGATCATTTCGCGCGGCGGCGATTTCGATTGCAGGTTGCGAATCGCGCCCTTGATTGTTTTGTCGTCGGCGGCGGCGAGCGGCAGGCGGAAGATAACCTCGTCCGGGTTGTTTACGGGCGGCCGCTCCTTGTCGTTGTAGAGGCGGCCGATGATGATGCCCTGATTAACGTCGCCCTTGTCGAAAGTCATGAGCACGAGGTCGCCGACGTTCGGGATGGCGGCGGTGCCGATGTGCCCCGTCGCGGTCGGCACGCGTTTGAGAAGGAGGCCGCTGTTTTTCAGCCGCACGTCGCACGCGTAGTTGTCGTTGTCGCCGTCCGCGCCGTGCGGGTAGACGGCCTCGACCAAGCCCAACTCCGCGACGCGCACGCGGCGCATCTCTTCGCGCACAATCTCCTGAATGGTGTTGATGATCGTCGTCACGTCGTCTCCGTCATGTTCAATCAGTCATGTCCGCGCGTTCACGCCTCGATGGCGCGGAAGCCGACGGTGGTGGTGAAACCGCCGAGCTTGGTGATGCGATGCGTCACGCTCCGCACTTGAAAACTATCGTTCAGCGATTCGTCAGGCATCTCGCTCAGGCGGATCGCGTCGCCGAGCTTGACCGCGGGACGGCCGACGGACTTCAGACTGCCGCGCAAGGCGCGCCGCTTGATGGCCGTCAGGGTGGCTTCGGCGGCGGCGCGCGCCGCCTCTGCCGTGCGGAGCGACGCGCGCTCAAGCAGCAGCGGCGCGCCCGACCCGGCCGAGCCTTTCGCGCCCGCGAAGTCTTTGGTCAGCCACGCCCACGTGTCGTCGGCCTCGCCCTTCGCCGGGCTCTCGCCCCACGCCTCGACCAGCCCGGCGCGCGGCGGCAAACGTTGCACGTCGAGCGCGAGGATGTGCTTTTTGTACTCGAACACGTGAATCTTTTTCCCGTTGACGAATTTCTCGAAGACCAGTTCGCCGTCAGGGTTGACGTAGAGGTCGAACCCGCACAGGGCGGCGAGGTCGGCCATGTGCGCGTAGACGTGGCGGCGTCCGTCAACGACGTAAGCGGGGAAGGTGATGCCCGCGTCGGCCGTCGCCACGTCAACGCCCGCCCGCGAGGCGAGGTCGCGGACGATATCTCCGGCCTCCATGTTCTCGTAGGTCTTCTCGACGCGCGTGCCGAGCACCGCCGACGCGCCGCTGTAGCCGTTGATGCGCGTGGTCGTCAGGTTCGGCTCGACCGTCTCTATCGTGCCCGACACGACCTGCGTCAACTCCTCGTCGTCCTCGTCTCCGAAGTAGCCCAACTCGATCTTCGTTTCGTCGCCGCGCGCAGGCCGAAAGCTCCCCACGTTGCCGAGCGAGAGGGTAAAGCTATCGGCGGGCGTCTCCATGTCGAGCGCGACGCCGAGCGAGACGACGGTGCTCGCGCGCGGCTCGTCGGTGGTGTCGATGAGCTTGCCGCCGATAGCAATTTTGTAAGCCGGGTTTACCAACATCTTGTACTCGCCTTCCGCAAGTTTTTGTAAGCCGGATCGGGGATCGAAATTTATGAGCCGCCGGCGCTGAGCCAGACTTTGATACGTTGGGCGCGTTCGGTTTTGAAGGGGGCGAGCGCGGCCAGCACGGCGCGGTGCGCGTCCGCGTCGGGAATCATCGCGCCGGAGTTGAAGCGCGGCCGCTGGTCTTGAAAGATCAAGTTGTAAAGCTGTACCTCGACCAGCATCTCATGCAGGAGACTCGCCTCTGGCTGCAACAGGAGGGCGACAAACGTCGCGAGCACGATGCGATACGGCGGCGAGTCCGGTTCGAAGTCGAGCGCGGCGTCGTAGATTAAAGCGACGGTGGTTTGTCGAAACGAGTTCTTCGCGTTCGACGACGAGGCGAGCGTCAGCACGCCGGGAAGCAAAAGCTCCGTGTTCGCCAGGAGTGCGGGCTGGATGCGCGCCCAGAAGTAGAGCGCGTAGATGTCGCGGCAGCCGGCGACGCGCTCACGCGTGAAATTGAGAAGCGCACGCGCGGCGGCGATAGTCGGCGGCTCGTGCTTCGGCTCGTACTCCGTCTCGTTGTTTGACTCGTAGTTCGCGGCGGCGAAAATTTCGCGGTAGAGACGCTCGGCTTCAAGGGCGAGCAGAATGTCGGACTCGTATGCGGGCACGAGCAGCCGCACGCACGCGCCCTCCTGCATGAGCGCGGCGGGCGAGTCGGTCGCCGCCCGCGAGATGACGACGTAACGGACGCCGACTTCGGGCTGCGGCGTGACGTGCGACCACAGGCCGTGGAAATCGTGGTTGAAGAATTCACTCTCGCGCCGCTGCTCGACCTCTAAAGGGAAGGTCTGACTGGGTTGAAGATTCAGCTTTCCTTTGTGGAGGGCGAGCAGCCGTAGAACGATGCCGAGGCGACGATGTTGCAGGTCATCAGCTTCGACAGCCCACGGCGTCGCCGTGAGCGAAATGATTTCGACCGTGAAGAGGTGTGTGGCGAAGAGGAGTTCGGATACCGAATCCGGCTCCAACGGCAAGCCGTCTGCTCCCGGCGTTGCCGCGCCACTTTTCACGGGGTCGTTATTGCTCATAAATCTTCCTTAGCCCAAACGTCTACGGAACATGATGCGGAGAGTCTCAATTACTTCCGTCGAAGACGGCGATTTGAATACCGGCGGGAGGCCGCACCTCGACCCCGTTATCCTGCGCCCGGCCAATCGGTGCGATTGTCGTGCGACTCGACACAGACACCTGATGCGGCGTGTTGACGGTGAGGACGGGCGCGCCCGCCGCCGGAAAACTGGTATCGAAGTCGGCGAGAATCTGCCAGTTGACGATGCGAATGACGGAATAGAGCCGGTCGGCCGGGTCGCCCGTTGCGGCGCGACTTGCGGTCGTGTTTGTCCAGAAGCAGAAGCAGGCTCCGAACCTCAGTTCGTAATGCACGCGGCGCAGAATCGCGGAAGCGTTGACCGGGTGTGTCCGCCGGAAAGAGAAACTCGGCGAGTCTACACATCTTATCGTCCAGCGTTGCCCGACCGGACGAGCGGCGGCAACGTGCGGGCCGCTCCTGCTCAAAAGCGCAGTGTCGCCTCCTGTCCCCGCACCGGCACGACCCGAATCGAGCAGGGGGAGAATGTGGAGCACCATGGGCGGGTCGCCGGGAACAAACATAGGTCTGCCGCCGAAGTTACCGGTTGCGCTTCCCGCGTTCGACGACGCGACAAAAGTTAAATTGTGATCGGTGGCCGGAGCCACGGTCGTGTCTCTATAGAAGCCGTGTACGTCACGGACACGCACCATGTTGACGACGCCGGAGAAGACTTGATTCAGACCGAGCAGTCCGTCCGCGCCGCCGCCCGTCACGTCGGCGATGAGTTCCATCGCCATCCCGGCCGTCAGCAAGTCGGCCGCCGACAGAGGCACGTTCGGGAACACGCCGTTGACGATGCTCAAGCCGCCCGCGTTGAGTGTGGCGCTGATGACGCCCGCATTATGCGGGGTGCTGTTGTCGGCGACAACCGTCGCGTCGGCCAGCACGAGGTTGAGCGGGAGCGAAGGCTCTCCGGCCTGAAAGGTGTTGTTCCCGTTCGTGTCGATGTAGGCGCGGACGCGGAACGAGCCGCGCGCGTTGGCGTTAAGCGTGGCGAGGTTCGCGGTGATGGCATTGGGGGTGACGGTCGGGACGGCCGCCGCGTTGCCGAGACTCACGTGATCGGCAGGGTTGCGAATCGCCTGCCAGCGAATCGGGAGACCGGCCGGAGCGGCGGTGACATCGAGCGCGATGTCGGGCTGCGCGTTACGCATCAGCACGAGCGGAGTATTGACGGTAAAGTCGTCCGAGAGACTCGTGCTGTCGAAAGTGTGTGCGGCCGGGGCGGGGAAGCCCGCGCGCACGGTGTTGGGCGGGGTTGAATTGATCGTGGCGCGCACGCGCGTGAACGCCACGGCCGTCACGGCCACGCGGTCGCCGTCGAATTCAAAGTCCTTGATGCCGAGTTGGAACCCGGTGTCGCGCAACGCCGCGCTCACGCTCGCCGCCTCGACGAAGATGTTCAAACCGCCCGCGGGCACTGCGCTCGCGTTGACCTCGAACGGGTTGGCCTTTGCGACTTCGCCGGCCGTGAAATTCTCCGTGTCGAAAAGTTGAGCGCGCGCCGCGAGACCCGTCACAACGTTGGCCGCGATGGCGACCTGACGCAGCACGAGCACAGCCGCGAACCCGGCGGGCTGCACCTCGCGCACGACGAGCAACGCGCGCCCCGCGTTGCGCGCGGCGTCCTGCACCTGCACGAACCGACCGCCGAACCACTTGTCAGTCGCCGTCGTGCCTGCGGCGGGCGGTACGGCCGGAACCTGTTGCAGGGGCTGCGGCGCGGCGGCCGGGGCGGTGCGCGCCATGAAGATGTCGAGCGTGAGTCGCACGGAGGTCATGCGAGCGATGGCGGGCGGCCCGGCGGGCGGGCCTGCCCCGGCCGGGTCGAGCGTCAGCGTCAGCGCGACGAGGTCGGCCGCGTTGGTGGTCGGGCTGGGCGTCGCGCCCTCGGCGAAGATCACGTGCGGGTTCGGCGCGAGTTGCGCGCCCGTGAAGACGTTGTCCGTGCCGTTGAAAGTAATCTCCGTGCCGCCGGTGAGGGCGGTGAAGAAACGTATGTCGTTGCGCGAGCGTTGGAGCGTCGCGTTGCGCGTGGTGGCGGCCGTGGTGAAGAGTGTGACGCTGCGCCGCGCCGGGTTCGTGTGCGGTTTCTTCACCACGACGAACGGTGACGCGAGCGTGATGGCCGCGCCGATGCCGACGGTGATGGCGACGCGGTCGGCGTCAAACTCCGCGCCCGCGATACCGAGTTGGAAACCCGCGTCGCGGAGAACCGGGCTCGCCGCTTTGCCTTCGACACCGAATTTGCGACCCGTCGCGCCGACGGTGATCGCGGCAAAGTCGAACGGGTTGGCGAGCGGAGCCTCGCCCGCGGTCGCCGTCCGGTTGTCGAAGAGGTTGAGCTTCGCGTTGTCCACCGCCCCGACCGTCGTTCCGGCCACCTTGACCTGTCGCAGCGTCAACTGACCTGTGAAGTCGGTCGGCCGCATCGAGACGCTCAGCAGCACGCGCTCCTGCGTGTTGCCGGATTGGACGGTGACGAGACGACCGCCGAACCACTTGTCAGAGGCGGTAGCAGGGTCGGGCGGCGGAACGGGCACGGGGTCGGGCGGCTGCGGCAAGCGGTTGGGCTCGACGCCCGGCGCGGGCGGGGTCACGTGAATGTCGAGCGTCAGTTCAAGCGCGGTCATCGTCACGTTCAGCGGCGACCCGACGGGTGTCGCGCCGGGCGTCGTGGGGGGGTCGAGAGTCAGCGTGAGAGTGAAGCCCCCGGTCGTGCCGCTCGGGGTGCGGGCTTCGGCAAAGAGTTGCACGCCGCCGGGGTCTGAGAGCCGCCCGCCGGGGAACACATTGTCGCCGCCGGTGAAAGTGATTTCGGTCGCGCCCGGATCGTTGCTGGTGAAGAAACGGATGTCGTTGCTCGAACGCGTCAGCGTGCCGTTGCAGGGGAAGCGCGAACTGGTCTTGAGCGTGACGGGCACGCGCGCGGGGTTCGTGTAAGACCGCTTCACGACTACCACGGTCGATGTCAACTCGATGAGCGGATTGACGGGAACAGGCGGCGGCGGGGCCGGATGAATGGTCGCGCCGATGTTCGCAAGCCCTGCGGCGGCGTCGAAGCTCAGGACGCCCGCAGAAGACGCGGGCGTCGCTTCCGTGCCCGTGCCCGGTGCCAAACGCATGCAGACGATGTTGCCGACGGCGTTCGTGGGCGGCTCGTTGCTCTCGCGCGCGACCGAAGGGTTGACGAGGTCGGGGAGTTGGAGAATGTAAACGCCGACGGGCGTCTGCTCCGGGTGGCTGAATTGGCCTTCATCATCGGTGCGACCGGGGACGCCGCGCCCGCGCTTCGGCCCCGTGGGACGTTCGGCGACCGGGTCGGCCGTCCCGTCTTCGCGCTCGCGTAGAAACTCGCCGTCCGGCGCGATGAGCACATACTTCATGTTCGCCGCGCGCGTCTCGTCGGCGAACTTGATGACGCCGCTGACCGTAACTTTGCCCGGTTCGGCCGGGACGACGAGCCACTTGTTCGGCTTCGACTTACCGCGCGCGAGGAAACCGGGCGGCGGCGCGGGCGTCCCGACATTCAGACACCACGTCGTGCCCACCACGCCCGGCTCCGGCATGTCGAAAGTTTCGGGCTTCTCGACCGCGTTCGGTAGTTTATCCGTGCGGACGAACAACATCTCCGTGCGACGGTTCGGCCGCCAGGCGTCCTCGGTGTTCTTGACCGGGTCTTTCTCGCCGAAGCCGAGCCACTTGAGAAGGCCGCCGTTGCAGCCCGACTCGTTGGCGTTGGGTAAGAACTGACTGTCGGGCACGGCCAGCGCGTCGAGCGAGAGATATTCGGTGACGAGCGCGCGCCACGTCTCCTTATCAACGATCCCCGTGACGGGCAGGGCGTGGTCTGACTGGAAGCCACGGATGGCGGAGTCTGCGTTGCTGAAGCGTGGCGGTTCGGGGTCGTCCGCGAAGAATTCATCAATCCGGCCGCGATAGTAGCCGAGGTCTTGCAGCATGTACTGGTATTCGCGCCTGTCCCAACTGTCGTTGAGTGGGGTGACAGGGGGATTCACACGCAGGGTGTCCCACTCATCTATCGCGGCCTCGCGGTGCGCGGGGGAGGTGCCGAAGGTGAGGAAGGCATACGCGCTGCGCCCGCGCCGCTCGGAGAGATTCTGATTGTAAGACGGAGGGCCGACGAGGTCTGTGTGGCCGATGATGACGAGCTTCTCGTCCGGGTGGTCTTGCGCGTAGTCGAAGACGCGCCGCAACACCTGCCGCAGACACGGCTCGATGAACGCGCTGTCGAAACGGAAGTGGACGACGAATGCCTTTGCGATGACGACGCCGGGGCGCAGGGTGATCTTGATCTCCGTCGTCTCGCCCCCGCGCACCGTGGCCTGTTCCTCGCCCGCCATCGCCACGGGCGCTTCGACTACCGCGCTCGCCGTGTAGGAACCCGGAGCCAAGTTCTCTTCGACCCAGACGCCCTCGGTGCGATTCGTCAGCAACCTCGACGCGCCCGCCGCGCCGTTGTTTTGCAGCGTCAACCTCACGGTGCTGAAATCGAAATCCGGCTCGCCCTCGACGACGACTTCCACGACGAGCGTGCCGACCTCGACCGACGGAATCGACGGCGGGGGAATCGTGGGAATCGGCGGCGGCTCTTCCGTCTCGTGCGGCGGCGGCGCGACGAGTTCGCGCAAGGTCAGCGCGTACTCGAACCGCTCGGGCGTGCCCGCCAACTCGCGCACGCCCATCTCCTCGATCAGCACCTGATCGACTTTGGTGGCCGTCGCGATGTCGGCGACGAAAGAGACGGGTTCTGCGGCGCGGAATTTCTCACGCAGGGTCTTGAGGTCTGCGGCCGCTTCGGTGCCGGTCATGACGCCGTTGAGCGTGATGCCGGTCGCACGACGACCCAGCCCTTGAAGGAAGTCGCCTTCGAGCGCCGGCACACCGTGCTGCGCCTGCACCTGCTCCTCTGCGGTGTCAATCTTCTGCACTAATTTCAGCTCGATCTCGTCGAGCATCGGCTTGACCGGAGGCATATCTTTAACCTGCGAACACTGTCCGGCGCGAACGCTCTTCTGGCCGCGCCCTCGGTCGTTAACCCTTCAGCGAATTCAAGTGAACGACGATCTGGTCGATGAGTGTGTTGATCTCTTCCTTCACGTCGTCGAGCGACGGCAGGCTGCCGACAACGTCCACGACCGCGAGCACGTCGTTAATCGTGCCCGCCTGCTGGGGCAAAAGGTTCTTCGAGGTTTCGAGCAGCGTCTTGATGCCGGCCGTGAATTGCGAGACCTCGGCCAGCCCCGGAATCGCGCCGACGTTAAGATTGTTAATCTCTTCCTTGAGGTCGCCCATCAGTTCGATCAACTGGTCGAGGAGTTGTTCGATCTGCGGGATCATCGCGCCGAGCGCGGCGATGGCGGGCTGGATGATGGGCACGTTCTCGTCCAGAAAGTCTTTGAACTCTTGAAGCGCATCTTTCAACTGTTGATATAGATTAGTAGGCGGTGGCATTTCAGATTTCTCCTCTCGGTTGACGGATTTGTCGGTTAGCCGCGGGCGCTTTCGATTCTGTCGCGGAACTCCCGCAGGCGGGTCAGGAGGTCGCCGAAGGTGCGGACGAAGGGTTCGAGGCCGGTGGGGAGATTGAGCCCTAAATCGACGCCTTCGATCAGGTCGCCGACGAGGCTCTGCGCGTCTTCCAAGATTGCGTCGTCGAGGATGGCCGTGTCCTCCGGCTCGGCCGGTTCGATAAACTCGCGCAAGGTGATGACGTAGGCGAAGCGTTCGGGCTTGCCCGCCAAGTCCTGCACGCGCAAGTCTTCGATGACGACCTTTTCGAGCTCCGCGTCGGCGACGATGTCGGCCGCGAAGGACAGCGGCAGCCCGTCGCGAAACTTAACTTCGAGGTCGTCAACGAACTGTTGCGCCTGCGTCCCCGCCGCCACGCCCCACAGAGCCAGCCGCGTCGGACGCCGCCCGAGGTTCTGCAACAGGCTGCCCGACATGCCGGGCGGTTTGTGTTCCGCGAGCACGCGCCGTTCCAGCACAGTGATCTCCTGCACGAGTTGCAATTCAAGACCGTCGAGCATTGGTCGCATGGCTTTACACGTCTATCCCGTGGCGGCGGGCTTGTTCGTCGAGGATGAATTTGATCTTCGCCGCCAGCGCGTCGAGGTCTTCCGCGGACTCACGCGATTCCTCGCGCGCACCCTCGCGCGCGGTCGCCAGCGCAATCGGGAGAATGGGCATCCCGACCGACGGCGATGGCAACAACGGCGGCAGTGATTCCGCAACGACGGGCAAGGCGGCCGCGCCCGGCAGCGAAGTGTTGACGCCCGGCGCGGAGGCTTCCGCCGTCGCGCTCATCCCGTGCTGTTTTGCATCGAGCCCCGGCATCGGTGATCGATTCGCGAGGGCGACTGACCCGTCGCCCGTCGTGAAGAGGTTCGAGCCTGCGTCAAGAAACGTCTGCGGCGTTTCGCTCCGCGACGGGCGCGGCGCAAAACTCTGTCGGCCAACGCCACCGCCGCTGTTGCCGCTTCGTTGCTCCGTGGGTCGTCTCGCCGCGCCAGAGTCCGCGCCGCTCCCGCCCGCGAGTCGTTTCAAAAGGTCTTGAGGAGCCGTCTCACCGTTGACGGTAAAGAACAACTGCTTTGTCAGGAGCGTCGCGCCCGTCTGCTCCGGCGCAACCGGGAGCACGCCCGAACGACGGAGTGCGTGCGCGGTTCGCGCCGCGAGCACGCTCCACCATTGACGGCCTCGCGTGTGCAAAGCGGCGTCGTCAGGCTGACGCACGCGGCCGCCCCGATGGACGGGCGCGTCCGGCGTATGATCGCGTTGAGAATTGGGCGGCTGTTGAACGGACTGGAGCGGCAAACGTGTTGTCGTTGCGCGCGGCGTAGTTTTTATCCGGCTGTGCGGGCGGTTTGATTGCCGCTCTTCCGCTAGAGAGGGGGATGCACCGTAGTTCTTGGATATTGCTGTGCCGGAATTGCCGGAGGCCGCTGTGCGGGAATGTCTGGCAGGAGCGACGCGGGAACTCTTCTGATTCTGAACAGGAGACGAGCCGTTCTGACCGGCCAGCCTCGACAAAAGCTCATGACTCGCCCGGCGTGATAAAACCTCCATCCCGGGCACAAACGCCTCGCTGCTTTCGTGCGTCCCGGCGTCCGCGCGAACGGATGACGAAAATCCTTTTGGAGGGTTGGACGCTTCCGGCGAATGGAATTCAACTCGCGCGGTGTGTGTGTGTGCGCGTCGATCCCCGTCAAAGTGCGCGTCCTGATTCTCGTTAAAAGGCTCTGTCTGATTCTGGTTAAAGTGCGCGCTCGGCCATGCTCGAAAGGATGAGTCTTGTCCTTCGCCGGGCTGTTCGCGCCCGCCGGGAGCGGAGCGGTTCGAGCCTGAGAGTTGCGGGTCGTGTCCGGGCACGCTCGCGGCGTGTTGTTGGAAAGCGCGCGGGAGGGGCGGGGGTGAAGTCGCGCGAGCGGCGGAAGTTCGGCGCGAGGACGTTTGACGGGGGGCGCGATTGAACTCGCCGGGCGTGTGTGCAAGACGTGCGGGCGAACTCGCGTCTCCGCGCGGGGTTGCGCCCGACAGGCGGGAACGCGCGGACGACTCTTCGGCACGCGCGGGCGTTTGCGTCGCTAGTTCCGCCAGACATTCTCCCCAGAGCGGCGTATCGGTGAGGCCGGGGGCACGCGCGCTCAGCGCGTCGCCCCAACACGCGACGAGGCTTAGCGCCCGCAGACGTGTCGCACGCCGCGCACACTCGCGCCGCCAACTGCGGGGCGCTTGCCCGCCGGAGAGGGACGCGCAAGCTGCGTCCGCGACGTGGGAAAGTGGGAGCGTGCGGTTCATGCGGCGTCGCCTCCCCCGTGCGCCATTTCAAGGTAGAGAAGAATCTGCCCGATGGTCATGCCGCTGACCTGCTCCGGCGTCCACCCGAACTCGCGCGCGAGGACGAAACAGGCGCGCGCCAGAGGCGCTTGCACGGCCTCCTCCAACTCGTTGCGCGCGGTGCTGATGCCGCTGATCGCGTTGATGCGTTCGAGGAGGAAGCGCGCGAGACCGGCGGGCAGTTGCGAGACCTGCTCGATCTTGAGCGAGGGTTCGAGCAGCGCGTGCTGAATCATCAGCGCGGCCGACAGACTCTCGTCGTCGTGCGCGGCTTTGCCGATGCGCTGCAAGTCGCGCACGGTGAGTGGGCGCAGGAGGACGCGCATGTCGGGCGGCACAGCGGCGGCGGAAGTCTGCCCGCCGCCGCCGCCGTTGACCCTCAACAGTTCGGCGGAGACTTCGACTTCGTGAGTCAGCGCGCCTCCGGCCAAAAGCTCTTCAGCCGTCAGGGGCATGTCGGTTTAAGCCTCCACGTCCTCGACGGTGATGAACATACCCTTGAACGTGATCGACTCCATGACGAAGTCATCCTCGGGCAGACTGTAAGCCCAGTTCTCGAACTTCACGCCGTGAATCGTGAGCGTGCTGCTCGTCTCGGGCTGCGCCGGGTCTGTCAGGTTGAGCATCATGTTGAAGGAGGGCTGCGCGTAGGGCTCGGCCTCGCGCTCGACGAGCGCGCCCTTGCCGAGCAGCAATCGCAGCAGCGCGCCGTTGATGTAGGCGCGGCCGACCCTGCCGCTGATGTTGATGTTGCCGGGTCTGAGCGCGGCCGGGTGGCGTTTGCCGATCTCGTGAAACTGTTCGAGCTCGGTGTTGATGAAGACCTCGACGCTCGTCGCACGCCCGACGGGACTGAGTTGGTAGAGTTCGATGATCTCGTTGGCGGCCTGACCCTCCACGGAGTCTTCGATGGCGAGCGTGAGGGTCGCGTCCGACCCGCGGAAAACGTTTGTGTTCGGCATCTCTCTTGTCTCCTTAGCCGAGGAACATGACGACCTTGATGTAGTCGAGGCTGAAGGTCGGGCGCACGGTCATCGTGACCTTCGCGATGCCCCGAATCTCTTCGTCCCGCGTCGCCGTCACGTCGAGTTCGTAGCTGACCAGCATCTCGTCGTCCACCATGCTCGCCAGAAAACCGTTGATCGAGCCTTTCATCGCTTGCCGCACGCGGTTGTTGTTGAGCAGGCCGATGTAAGGCTCGGCGGCGGAACGCACCCCGGCCTTCGCGAAATCGACGATGCGGCGCGTCGTGATCTGGCGGAACGCGCCCGTGTCGGTCGTGACGCCCTTGACGACGCGGAAGCCTCGCCGCTCTTCGAGTGCGAGCAGTTGCGCCGTCACGAGTTGTTCGAGTTGCGCCGCGCTGAACTTGATTTCAAGGCCGCCGACGGCGATGGGCTTGTTGGTGAGACTGATGTGAGGGCTGCGCGCGCTGAGCATCGCGGCGACGGCGGCGGCGGCGTATGAGCCGGGCAGCGTCACCTCTACGGGCGGGTCGGCCGCGGCGTCCGTGACTTTGACGCCCGGCGTGACGATGATGATGCGGTCGCCCACCTGAGTCGGAGCCGCCACGTCGGAGAGGAAGGCCGAGACGGTTTCGTTAGGATGACCCGTGTCGCGAAAGCCGCGTGTGCCGACGACGGCGATGCGGTCGCGCTTCGTGTTGTCGTCCGAGGCGTCATCGACGTGCGGCCCGATCCGGTCGAGGATGTCGTTGTCGGTCTGCCCGGCGGCGACGACGATCTGCACGTTCTCGTTGAGCAACGCCTCAAGCCCCGCGGCGTAATCGGTATCGACCGTGATCTCGCCGTTCCTGCCGCCCGTGAAACTGACGTTGTTCATCAGCACTGGCTCGCCACTCGCGCCTCCGGGGGCCGGGTTCGTAATCGCTCGCACGAGAGACGAACTGGCGTTGACCCTCGTCGCCAACTCGCTGCCGGACGCGACTACGTAAACCTCTTCGACCGCACCGCGCTTGAGCGTGACACGCACGCCCGTACTCGGTGCGTCCGCATCCACGATGTTGATCGTGATGCCGTTGCCGAACGTGCCGACCTCTCTTGCGACGAGATTGAAGACGTTGGCATTCACGTTGGCGGGGGGGAGTGTGGCGGCTGCCGGGGCGTTTCCCCCCGTGCCCGCGACGCGGACGGCAAAGACGGTTGATGCGCCGTTGTTGTAAGCCAACTCAAGCGCGCGGACGAGCGTGAGCGAGTTGGGGCCTGTGTAGGGGTCGTAGGGGCCGTAAATCTCCCGTGCGTCGGCGTAGCTCCCCAGAATTTGCACTTCGCCGATGGGGCCTTGGCTCGCAGTGCCGACGATGCCGATGTTGCCCGCCGAGATGGGGCCGGAAACGATCAATGCCTCCGCACGCGTCTCGATATATACCCCGGGCAGGATTAAGTCTGCCATGCTGATTTCTCCTTTTCTGAAATTACGTGGGCGCGGCGTGGCCGCCCCGGCGTGAGCGTCCCCAGCCGAACTCACGGTCTCTCGCGTCTGTACCGTTCAGAGCACGCGCAAGTAGAAGATTGCGTCGCCGTCAAATTTCTCGTCGGAGTAACTGACCGTTAAAAAGTCGTCTCCTTTGAGAATGAAAGGAAGCGCGACGGGAAAACCGACCGCTTCGAGCGGCAGGCGGCCTGCGAAGTAAGAGTTACCGTTCAGGACAATCGTGCCTTCCAACTCGTCGAACGCGTCGAGGAACGAGCGCACGCTCGCGAAATTTTGTTCGTCCTCCACGCCGCCCACCGAAACTCTCACCGTCACGCCGAGCCCGTCCCAAATTGCGGGAGTGTCTGGGAGGAAGGCGACGGCCGTAAGCGCGCTCAGGCGGCGCGGGCGCGTTCCGCTGCCGCGCACGGCCAGAGCCGGGGCGGCCACATCGTCCCAACGCACCATGTCGTCGGTGATCTCCATCGGGTTGGCGAAGAAGCCGGCAACGTCAACCGGAATTTTCGCGATCAGTCCGAGCGCGTCGTCGTTGTCTTCGTACTGAAACTCGTAGAGGACACGATAGTCCGCGCTCTTACGCCAGAAGTCGTTGACCGCCGCGACGCTCTCGGCGACCGTAATCCCGGCCGCCTCAATGCGCAGAAAGCCCGCCGCGCGCAGTTCGTTCCCCGCGGATCGCAGACGCCCCTGCAACCCTGTGACCAGCGCGTCGGACTCCTCCGGCGTTTCCGCCCAGTACTGGAAGCGCACGACCGCGTCGAGTTGCACTCCCTTGAGCGAACGCACGTTGAAGGGGCCGACCATGCCGGTGCCGCGCAGGTTGCCGATGCCGACCGCACGCTCCGTGACGCTGACGAGCGAAAGACTCGGCTGCGGCGGGGGTGGTTGCGGCGGGGGCGGCCCCGGTTGCAAGAGGGGCGACAGGAAATCGTCGAGCTTGCCGAGCATCTCGTCGAGGACGGGGTCGTTCGTGGGAAGCGTGCTGGACATTGCGGGCTGAAGTTGGCCGGATGCTTGAGGCTGTGCGCGCAGCGCGGACGATAGCTGTGCGTGCGTCGCGCATGGGGCGTCGCACGCGCCCGACAGCAGCTTCGGCTCGCTACGCGGCGGCGCTCTCCGGCTGCGTCGTGCGCTGAAAATTGCTCTCACGGGTAAGGGAAAAATCCTCACACGCGCTCTCCTGTCGTATGCGTTAAACGAAACACGCGGTCTTCAGCGGG
>JAIVJZ010000016.1 GCA_020199775.1 Acidobacteriota bacterium | reverse complement strand
AACTGCACGTTATCTTGCGCCGCTCTGATATTCGTCCCACAACAATTTGGGGTACGGTAATCTCCTTATTGGACTATCATTTGCGCGAGCATGGGGTTCGTATTTCGCGCAAAATTTAGGACATAATTGTAATTATCGAACTCTAAAAACAATTCTTGTCCCCTCCCGGATGCCTGGCTTTTCCAGAAAATTTCCTGGCGAATTAAGCTCATCAATTGAAGCGGGAGAATCGTCACATTTCACGGCTTGGCAGACATAATCAATGGAAAGCCTTTACGACAGGGCATGTATGCCGCGTACTCAGTAGATCAATAAAGTATGTCACGACCTACCGATTCTTTCATTTTTGTCAGCTATTCAAACAGAGATAGCGATTTTGTCCACTCGGAAATTAAGCGCCTTGAGATGCAAGGCTATAAGATTTGGTACGACAAGGGGAAGTTGCAACCCGGTCTCGCTTGGGACAAAGAAATAAGCAAGGCGATAAAAGCGTGCGCGTGCTTTATCGTATTTATTACTCAGGACGCTCTCGACTCTCCGAACGTGTGCATCGAAATAGATCAGGCTTTAGAAGCGGGCAAACCCTTCATCTGTATCTACTGGGAAAAGGTAGAACTGCCCTCCCGCTTCCAAAAGCCAATCCGAAGCATACAGGCATTGGAGCGTTATGCCTTGCGTCGCATTGAATACGAAGAGCCGTTGAGCCGGGCGCTCTCCGAGTATGTAGAGTGTTCACCTGTCGAGCATACAGAGACGCCTGTGGAAACGCCTGTCCCGCCGTCGCCTGTCATTCAAACAAACATCCTCCCGAAAATACTCTTCCTGAGCTTGATACTGTTGGTAGTGTTATTCGTCTTTCTCGCTGTCGTGGCGACTATCGCGCCGCACCTTGCTTCATATCCGGGCGATCCGCTCGGCAACCGTCTGTCCGGGTTCCTGGTGAGCTTCGTATTCATAGCCATCGCCTTCGGGCTGGGCGGAGGAGCGCTAGCAGTGTATCGAATATATTTAAAGAGGGAAAAGAGAGAAGATGGCTGAACAAAATCCTCACCGGCGGATTGGTCGCACCATAGCCTTTTCCTGTTATATTCTGGCCGGTCTGGTGCTCTTGTCCGGCGTCTTCTTCACGCTCGCCGCCGCCACCATAGACATCTCTCAATTACCCCTGAAAGACATCACGAACCAACGACTGGCTATTATGAATGCCAGCATCTTCATGATCATCACGCTGATGATTGTCTTGTTCGGGTGGCGCGTTCAGAGCTTATACGGGCAGCGGCATCGTGAACAGAAACTGGTCGCTAAATCGGCGGTGGGGTGTTTGCGGCTGGGTAGTCTGGGATGCGGATTGTGGGCGCTGCCCTCGACGCTCACTGCGCTTGCGACCGGCACGTTGCTGGTCAACGGCGCACCCACCGGCGTCGTAGATATGTTCGTAGGATTGTCTGGATTCATCCTTGCGATCATCCTCATGTTGTCGGTTGCTTGGTTTATCTCTGCGAATTTCACGTCCCTGAAGCCGGAAGAATGCCGACGCGCTTATCAGGAATATCTGGAACTCGTGGAACCAAGTCTGCCCCGTTTGGCCGACCCGGAGACGCGTGCCTATGTGCAGGAGCAGACGTTGGTGGTCTTAACGAAATTAGACACCACCCTCAAGAGCACCTTAATGGAATATCTTAATCGATCAGGTCTGCTCACCGGGGAGACACGAATTTTGTTACGCAACGCCGACTTTCGACACGTTGATTTGCGTTCGCTCAGCCTGCCCCGTGCCGATCTGCGTGAAGTTAATTTGGAGGATGCCAAATTGCAGGGCGCGATCCTATTCGAAGCCAACCTATACAAAGCCAAGCTGAAAAAAGCCGATCTGCGACGCGCCAATCTACAGGGAGCCAACCTTCAACAAGCCGATTTAACCGGCGCCATGCTGGAGGGAACGAATCTGCGCGGAGCAAACACTCACGGGATGACTGTAACGCCAGGGCAACTCAAACAAGCGCGCATGGACCTACCATCTGACGCGTCATAACAGACGATTCAGAGATATGTTGAGAGCTTCGACGAGTTCTGCCTGTTGCGGGGTGAGAGGTTCGAACGATTGGGCTTGTTGAAATTTGTTCAGGCTCAACTGTAGGACACGCTGCGCTTCGGCTTTTCCTTCTCCGTTTGAAGTATCCAACAATAGAAGGTACTCGGCGGCGACTTCGCTATAATCCACGGCCTGTTTGATATTCGCCGGATAATTCAACTGCTCCATAATAGCCAGCAAGGTGCGCAGACGATTGAGGTCGTAGCTGTTCGGGAAAGACAATGCTTCGCCCGAAAGCTTTTTGACGCTTCTGGTTTTAGTCGGTCTGAACGCTCTCAGACGGCTCAGCGTGATGGGAACCACCATAGAGCTGGCTTTTTGAAAAGCCCCCTCCGCTTCGGTCTTTCTGTTCCGATCCAGTAAGAGCCCCGCGAGCGTGCCATAGAGCGCGCGCAGAGTTGTCAGACATTTCAGGTTCTCCGGATCATCCTTCCGAAGTGTTTCCAGATATGTGATCGCGTTGTTGATGTGGACTTCTCTAATAACAGGGTCTTTTGCGCCTAAAGGAGAGTTCGGTTCAAGTCCAACTAAGGGGAGAACTTCCGCGCCGGCATTAAGCGCGAGTTGCGCGTTGCGACTCGCTCTTTGTTGGGCGAGGAAAAGCAGTATGCTCAAGGTTGTTAAGACGAGCATCAGAAACAGCATTGCGGCCCCGGCACTTAGCACGCGTCTGACAAACCGCTCCTGCTCTCTCTGTCTCAAATCATCGTACTCACAGCCAAGCATCACCGCGAGCAGCCGAAGCTTTTCATACTTCAAGAGGCGCAGCGATTCCGAGACGGACGGCGCGCGGATATCAGCCGCCAGCGGTTGCGCCAGCAATTCTTCCGGCGTACTGCCGGTCTGTGCGGAAGTACCCGTCCCCGTCGGCGGCTTGAGCAGTTCAGGCGGGAAGGCCTCGGCGGGTTCTCCCTCGATGAGAAGCGGAAGGATTTGCTCGCCCCTGCCAAGGCCGCGAAAGATGGCAATCTCTTGATTGACCCATGTTGATTGCCGCGCTCGCGGGGAACAGATCACGATTAGGAAACGCGAACGGCGGAGGGCTTCGGTCAAACTATCATTGAGATTACTGCTAACGCGGACTTCGTCCCGGTCATGGAAGATTTTTTTGAGCCGTCGGGGGAGGCGCGTGCGCCCAGGGGATTTTTTCAAGAGCGCGCGCGGGACGCGGTAAGATTCGAGCAGCTTATGCAGCCGTTCGGCTATCTTGACATCAACCTGTGTAGCCCCCGAAGCCGCGCCTATTTTGCGAAAGCCACTGTAGCTGATAAAAGCATCAAAACTAAAATTATCCTGCTCTATATCAACGACAGCGTCATCGACAGGTTGCACCGCATGGGAGGGGCTTGTGCTCATGGCTCAATACGTATGGTGGAAATAATCTCTTCCAGTTCCCTGAATCGAGACTGGCTGCCGGTCAGGCTGATGAAGAAAGTCGTTTTATCGCCGATCAAGAAGACGCTATAACCCTGACGCGGATCCTCCGCGTCGTCTCTGTAATAAGTTACGTCCATACGTAACGCATCCAAATCAGCAAACCGCGTCGGGTAAATATCGCCCGTGCCTTCGACGCGCGCCTGCTCTTTCAGACCACTTATCCACCCCTGAAAAAACGGCTTGCTGCCCTCGACCAGCATGCGCGAATTCAATTCGGCAGAAGCGGTTTTGGCCGCTCCACCTGTGACCGTCATAATTGAGAGGTTGGCGGCGCGAGATTGTGCAGGACGAATGACAGTCATATAAGCTCCGTCCGCCTCCTCTCGGTCGAGTTTCCAACCGGACGGTATTTTAAGAGCGAAGGCGTTGTCCGGCGAGTTGTAATCCTTTGAACTTGAACTTGCGCTGCCGGAATTAGACGGCACCTGACCGCCCACGTTTCGAGGATTATTGGATGCGGTGCTTTCCCTTTGCAGGCGTGCGCTCCCCGTGCCACATGCGCCTCCGTGTATCACTGCAAACAGCAGAAGAAATAGGCGATAGAACCTGTTCGCGCTCATATAAATTTGCCTTTCAACAAGTAAACGATCTCAAGGCGGCCTCCGCCGCGAGATGCGCTCTCACGGCCGGTGCGTTAAAGGCTGAGCTTGCCGGAAGCGCTTTCAATCTCGATGCCTGCCGGAGTCGCTAGAGTTCCTCCACTTCCCGCGTGATCGGATTAAAGTGTATGGTTCTTTTCCGTTGCTGCATCGCGTAGTTCACCACATCGCCTGTGCCGCCTAATCCCGCCGCCGGCATACCATCCCAGACAGCAATTAATAGTTCCGACTGATCGACCATCCTCTTCCCCGATGCAAAGTATGCCTCCTCATCCGAACCATACTTCTCCAGTACCTCCAACTTTAAGGCGTGCTGTAAGAGCCGTGTGTATTCCTGCTGGTCACGCTCTCTGGAAAAAGTAGACTCATATCCGGCGAAAGGGATCACGATTTCGAGCGAGCCGCCGTGGCGCAAAACTGCGTTGGCAAACAATTGATCTGCGCCCTTTGCCAATGAGGTGATGCCAATCAGAGGCGGGGTTAAAGAAGAGAGTAAACGGTCGAGTTCACGTTTCACCCAACCCCAACGAGCAGGATTCTTGAGTCTCTGGTGGCCGGTGATGCCGATTCTCATATCTTCTTATTTTTGACCAGCCACCAATATTCTTGACCACGCAGAGTAAGCTCCACTGTATGATTGCGGTGTGCCGTCCAGAACAATTGCTCGCCCGGCAGCGAAGGCTTGAGAAGTCCGGCATCACGATAATCTTTGAACAGTTGCCCCACCGCCACTTTCTCTTTATCCACCGACTTATACGGTCTGCCACGCTCATCTTCCGGTTCGTGCTTGGGGCTGAGTTGATACTTGTAATCCTGTGTGGGAAATAGCTCTACGAGCTTGCGCAGCTTGAGGCGATCAATCAACGGGGCACATTCCCGCACGACCCTCACGCTGGTCGCGTAAGATTTGTAAACCGGACGTTGACGCTCCGACCAGGAACCGAAACGTCGCTCGACGTAGGCATAAATCGAGGAGGCTGTAATCCATCCCATGTGATCCGCCGCGCCGCCTTTCAACGCATCGAGCAACGAGGCGGTGAACAAACCATGCCCGCCCGCCTCGACCGCCGGTTGCGCCTTAAGCGACGCGGCAATCACAGTCATGTTCTCGCGTAAGACGGCCAGCGGGTCGCCGCCGCGCTTGGAATTGAGGAGCGTCGGGTCCGCGATGTCTCCGCTATGACAGCAATCGAGGATCATCACGATGTCGCGCGCCGTGGAATTAATAGCCATCTCGACAATCTCTTGCATGGGGATACCCCAATCATTTTTCTGTGAATCAAAGGCGCAGACGTAGCCGCCGAAGGGGGTCAAGACCCCGTGCCCAGAGAAGTACAGCAGCACATCGCCCTTAAAATGAGCGAACAGTTCTTCGCATGCGCCCCTCAACCTGGCACGGGTAATCGGCTGCCCATCCTCCATTTTGTCGAGCAATACACGACATAAATAATTAGGTCGCTCGTCGGCATGTTGCTCAAGCAACTTGCCCACAGCATCCGCGTCCGCCACACAGCCGGACAGCTTGGAAGCGTTTTTGTAGGAATCAATCCCTACTACTAAAGCGCGTCTATCTATCTCCATAACGTGAGCTTCGTCGAAACCTCCTCCAGAACTTGCCTGTAAACTTCCCGCTGCCTCCAAACAATTACTCAATAACCGTCTAAGTCGGGGCGAGTATATCTGTTGCTCAGTTCCCTGTCTCTGTTAACTATGCAGCCACGTCGAGAAACGTTACGCTAACCAACAACATGCAATTCCCGAACAATACTTCGAGCGACCGGAAGCCTGAGCCATGTGCGCGTACCGTTGGCCGTGACGGCCAAACGGCTTAAGAAATAGAGTCGGAAACGCACTTCACGTAACGTTTCAGACGTCGCGAACATTATGAGTGAACGATCCAGACAACGAAGGCCCGGAGTGATTCGCATGAAGCGCACTCTGCCGTCAACATGAAGAACAAATCCAACTGGCCTGACGCAGTTCAACCAAAAGAAGGAGCACGATGATGGCAACAAACAATGATGAAGTACAGGATACACGAGAGGAAGGCCAACAGCGCCAAACGCGTGGCGGGGCTGCCGGGGAAGATAGGTCCAAAGGTGGAGAACTAACGCCATCGGGCGACCCTTTCGAAGCCCCGGAAAAGGATGAGGCTAAAGAGAAGTAAAACGCGTAAGTCGCCGGACAGACGCCGCGCGACTCATGGCGCAGAGATGAACCGTTTGTCCTCACCCGCAGAAGAACCAACACGAAGAGTTTGTTTCGTCCCTCACAAAAAGCAGCAGCGTTGGCACACCTGTCAACGCCGCTGCGCTTCTCTAGCTCACGATGATGAAGCGTAGCATCTCACCATGCCCCGGCCTGTTGACATAGCCTATCGCCGGTAAACGCCGCCCCACGATAATTTCATAGCCCGGGCTCGGGCTGCCACACGCCCGCCTACAAGCCTACGCTCAATCGAACCCGACGCGGACAATTATTTTCTACCCCTCATAACTTTCCACTTCCTCTTCAGAATCGTTGTATCTCCCCACAGTCCGTGTTAAATAAATGCTGGAACAACAAGTTCTCAGCAAAAGTTATCGTTGCTTTCGGCTAGAGTCCATGTGCCTCGCGCAACGCTCTGTTTCATTTCTCTAACGCCGCTAGCCCTCTCACAACAAGGTCAACTCATGGCAAGGACAGGTAAAGCAGCTTCCTTCGTTCTGACTGGATTATTCTCATGCCCCGCTCGTCTGAGACTCCCTCTCGCACTTTGCCTGCTCGCGGCACTATGTCACACCGGAGGGGTGAGAAGCGGGTCGGCAGTGGTGTCCAACTCTTTGAAGACGGCGGATACGGCAGCCTCAGACGAGCCTCGGATGCTCACCCCCGGCGAGGTCGTCTCTGATGCGATAGCGGCTAGTGAGACGCGTGTGTATGCGTTCAAGATGCTGGCGGGACAGCATGCGCTCGTCGAGTTGACGAAAGGAGACCTGAGATTGAAGGTCTCTGTGTGCGCGCCGCCGGAGCGCGCGTGCAGGGAATTGGGCGGCAGGCGTTACGGACGCTTGAACCTCTCCTTCTCTGCCGATATTTCGGCGCTATACAAAATAGAAGTTCGCTCGATGGAGGCGGACGGCGCAGCAAGGGGCTACGAGTTACGCCTCGTAGAGTTGGTGGATGGGAACCCGCGACATCGCTTAGAGGACGATGCCGCAAGTCTCGAAGCAGAAGCCGAGAGCTTACGCGAGCGTCAGGATTTTTCCTCACAACTCATCGCGGCGTCGAAATACAAAGAGGCGGAACAGTTATGGGAGTCTGCCGGTAAATTGAGCCGTGCAGCCGAGACGCTAAGCGACCTAGGCGACGTATACTGCGCTCTGAGCCAGTATCCGCAAGCTTTAGCTCACTACACGAAGGCGCTCTCGCTCAGTGAGCGCAGCGGCAGCGACGACCGGCGCGCACATCTGGCCGCCCTCAACGGGCTCGGTTACGTCAACGTCTCTCTGGGCGAAAACCAGCAGGCGCTATCTTATGCAAAGAAAATGTTAGATGTTGTCGAGCGTGCGGATGCCTCTGAACGCGACTCGACAGACTATCAGCGAGCCAAGGCGCAGGCATTAAACATAAAGGGCGAGGTGTACTATTCGTTCGGGGAGTTGCATCAATCCATAGAGATGTTTGAAAAGGCGCAGGCGCTCTGGACGGAGGTTGGTGAGCGAAGCGGTCAGGCTCTGGCCTTTCTCAACCTCGGCTATTCTTACAGCGACTTGGGCAACCCGCAGAATGCTGCCGCGCACTTCCAGCGGTCGCTCGTGCTCTGGCGATCTATAAACGATGGGCGCGGCATGGCTCTCGCTCAGACGGCGCTTGGCGGGACTTACTCTACCCTCGGCGAAGAGCAATTAGCACTCAACCTGCATAAACAGGCGGTCGGACACTTCCGCACACTCGGCAACAAGCAGGGCGAGGCTGCTGCGCTGAACGGGGTAGCCAGCGCTTATCAAGATTTGAACCAATATCAGGACGCACTGGATAATTATTTGGCAGCTCTCCAACTCTACGAGGCGATTGGAAATCGTGACTTTACCGCGCTGAACAAATTTCTGGTAGGCCGTGTCCTGTATCAGAAAGGAGAGGCCGAGCCGGCGTTCACATACTACCGCGAGAGTCTCGAACTGAGCCGCGAGGTGGGAGACCGCGTGGTTGAGGCGCACGCGCTGAAGGGGATCGCGACAGTCTATTTCGCACGCGGTGACATAGAGCAGTCGCTCGCGCAGTTCGACGCGGCTTTGGGAATCTACCGCCAGCTCGGAAACCGCCGCAGTCAAGCCTATGTCCTGAACGACATTGGGCACATCTACGCTTCCGCCGGTGATCTGTCAAAGGCACTCGCTCGCTATGCAGAGTCGCTGCCGATGATGCGTCAAAACAGCGATCTCCGTGGCGAGGCATTGACGCTCTTCAACACCGCGAAGGCTGAGTTGAAGCGTGGAAACCTGACAACAGCCCGGTCTCTGGTTGAGAACTCAATAGCTATCAGTGAATCCCTGCGCACGAAGATCAAGGTCTCTCAACTGCGCACCTCGTTTTTCGCCTCAGTGCATCAGCAATACGAACTCTACATTGATGTGCTGATGCGCTTACACGCCCAACAACCGGATCAAGGGTTCGCCGCAGACGCACTTGTGGCGAGTGAAAGAGCGCGCGCCCGTTCCCTGCTCGACTCGCTGTTCGAAGATAAGATCGAGCCGGGAAAAGGTCTGTCCAGTGATCTCCTCCCCAGAGAGCAGGAGTTGCTTCGCCTGCTCGACCAGAAGGCGGAATACCAGACGCGCCTGTTATCGGGCAAGCACACTAAAGAGGAGGCCGCGCGCGTCTCACAGGAGCTTCGCGCCCTGATGAGTGATTATCAGGACGTGCGCTCCCGGCTGCGAGAGCAGAGCCCGCGTCTGGCAACTCTCACGCAGCCCGGGCAAATACGCGTCGAAGATATACAGAAGATCGTTAAGGATGACGACACACTCCTTCTGGAATTCGCGCTGGGTGAAGAACGCAGTTACTTATGGGTCGTGAGCGCCGACGAAATCGTGAGCTACGAATTGCCCGCTCGTTCCATGATCGAAGAACTCTCGCGCCGTACCTATGAGTTGCTGACGGCGCGGCAGTTAATAATCGAACAGTCAATGCTGGCGGACGAGGAGAAGCTGAGAGAGTCGGACGCCGAATACTGGCGACAAGCCGCCGCGCTCAGCACAATGCTGCTCGGCTCTGCGGCCAGCCACCTCAGTTCCAAACGGCTGTTGATCGTTAGTGACGGCTTCCTCAGATACATACCGTTCGAGGCGCTGCCGACGCCTAACCAGTCCCCCGCTGCGGCGAGTGGCGCAGAACTTGAACCGCTCTTTTTTAACCACGAAATCGTCGGCTTGCCATCGGCTTTGACGCTGGCCGCGCTGCGGAGTGAAAAGCATCCAGACGACGCTGCGACCAGGACCGTCGCCGTGATAGCCGACCCAGTGTTCGAAAAGGACGACCCGCGCATTCTCACTTTCCGGCCTGACAGCAGCAGCAGCAGCAGTGCCTCCGCGAAAAGCGAAGATGAAGAGGTTTACCTCGCCAGCGCCTTGAGAAATTTCACCGAAGAAGGCGGTCAGCCTGTCCTTTCGCGTCTCCCCTCCACGCTGCGCGAGGCGAAGGCCATCATGGCCGTCACCCCTCCGAACGAGGGGATGGTCGTCGCTGGCTTCGCCGCTACCAAAGAACGTGTTGTCAGCGACGAATTGAGAGATTACCGCATCATACATTTTGCAACTCACGGTCTGCTGAACAAAGAGTCGCCGGAATTGTCAGGAGTCATTCTTTCTCTCGTCGATGAACAAGGGAAAAGTCGTTCGGGATTCCTGCGCTTGAACGACATCTACAATATGGATTTGTCCGCCGATCTGGTCGTGCTGAGCGCTTGCCGCACCGGACTCGGCAGGAATGTTCAGGGCGAAGGAGTCGTCGGCCTCACCGGCGGCTTTATGTACGCGGGTGCGAAGAGCGTCATCGCCAGCCTGTGGAAGGTGGATGATGAGGCGACAGCCGAATTGATGAGTCATTTCTACACTGCTATGCTGATAGACGGATTATCACCCTCGGCAGCACTCAAAACATCCAAGCGGGAAATGTGGAAACAAGAGCGTTGGCACGCGCCCTTCTACTGGGCGGCATTCACCCTCCAAGGCGAGTACACGATGGACCTCAGAGTTACGCGCCGCCCGAATCTGATGCGGATGCTGGTGCTCGGAAGTTTCTTTCTGGTGCTGGTCTCCCTTTGCATCTATACAATGATCGCGCGCCACAGGCGCAGAGCGCAGTTCGTATGAATCGTACTGCCAATGCTCGCGCCGCCTTAGTTTGCAATCTCAAGCGACAATTATCATCAGGTGAAAATTGATTTGAGCTTAACCGGAGAGCAGTTCCACCAATTGCTTGTTTGGCTTGACGCTGATCCCGTTCGTGCTGGTGAGAAGTACGAGGAGATTCGCCGCAGGCTCATCATTATCTTCCTTAACCGCCAATGTAAAGAGGCGGAGGACTTGGCCGACGAAACTATCAACCGGGTGGCGAAAAAGGTGAGCGGATTGAAGGATAGTTATGTGGGAGAACCAGCCCGCTACTTTTATGGCGTCGCCAAGAAAGTGTTGATGGAATACAATCGAAAGTCCCGCAGACCCCTTCAAAGTCCTCCGCCCGTAGCTTCCCGCAGCGAATTGGAACCATATCTGGAATGCCTCGACGAATGTTTGGCGCAACTTGAGCCAGCCAGCCGGGAACTGATTTTGCGCTACTATCAAGGGCAGAAACAGGCGAAAATCTCTTCGCATAAAGAGATGGGGGAGAGATTGCGGCTCAAGGCAGGAGCGCTGCGCGCACGCACGCGCCGCATTAGAGTTAAGCTCGAAAAATGTGTACTGGAATGTCTCGAACGCGCGGCTGAGAGTAATGATATTACACTTATTACCATATAAGGGTGGAAACGATCATCGGTTGCAGGGGACGAATCCCGGATGAGTCGGCAGAGTAACGAAGAAGTGTTGATGAGAAACTACCTGCTGGGCGAACTCGAAGACGAGACGCAGCAGCAGGAGGTGGAAGAACGTCTGCTGACCGACGACGGTTTCGCAGAAAGGCTGTCCGCGGCTCAGGATAATTTGATAGACGAGTATGTTTTCGCGGCACTCTCCGAAAGCGAGCGCGAAAGTTTTGAGAAACACTTTCTCCTCAACGAGGAGCGACGCAAGAAGGTGCTCTTCGCCCAAACCATGGAACTTTATGTGGATGAACACTATGGGCAACAGCTTTCCGCAACCGACGCCTCTCATCTTCCGTTCCCGTGGTGGAAGAATCCTTTGCAGTTGCTCCGCTCCTACAAGACTTGGTTAGTAGCTATTCCGGTGGTCATACTTCTACTGTTTTTCCTCACTCCGAAAGTCGTCAGGTGGTTAAGACCACCCGACCCGCTCGCCCTTGTCAGAGCGCAACGCACAAGCATCGAGTGGCAGATAGCCGAAGTCAACAAGCGTCCCCCAGACCAACGCGTCCAAGCTCTGCCTGCAAGCGAACTAACTCTTCAATCCGGCCTCCTCCGCGAAGACGACGGCATACCGCGTGTCGCTCTCACCCATGACATTAAGCTCTTGACTCTTAAACTCACGGTTCCTCAGGTACAGCATAAAAAATATCGTGCGCTGGTGTTCACGGTCGAGGGCGACGAGCTTTTCGCCGTCGAGGAACTGACGCCGGAAGCCGACGCGAAAGCGGCGGCGGTCCTCCTCAAAATACCTACGGAATTTCTCCCCACAGGCGACTATCAGATTCAACTGCAAGGAGTTGCCGACGGGCAGCTAGCTAAAGCCGTGCTGTACAACTTCCGCGTCATCAAGAAGAAGTAGACATCAAGATAATGTGAGTTCGCAGTCGGTCGCCGTGTCAAAGACTGGCCGCGAAATGCCCTCCTGCTCCCTGCCTCCCGCCCATCCCCTTCTATACCTTTCTGCCCGCACCGTCACGTTTCACAGACGCAAGCCATAGTCTATTGATGAATACCGGAGCCAGGCACGCTGGCGGGTCAAACTCGCCGCGGACATTTCCGTGGGAGTCGGGCTGCGTCCGAATTTGGAGCCTGTTGGTCGAGACCCCGTCCTCGGCAAATCTTTACTGTGTAGTCAGTGGCATTGCGAAACTTTTGCACGGGCGCTGTTTCGCCACATGCAGAAAAGCGTCCGGCTGCGGGTTAACAAACAAATGCTTTCTCGCCGGTTGAAGACAATCTGCCTTAGTCCACGCGTCGTTGTGTTGCTGCTGGCGCTTTGTGCCGTCTCGCTCCCCATGCTTCTTTCGTCATGTTGGAGGGCAGAGGCTCAATCCACCGGCCTTCAGACGGAATTTGGAAACCACTTCATACTGTTAATAGATGATTCTCACGATATGCGTTCTTACAAAGAAGTGCTCAAAACTTCTTTGCCGGAATTGCTCTTCGAAGGGAAAGTAGACGGGCAGAGGGTTGATGCTTCGTTGCCTGAATTTCAGGCGGGCAGGGATCAAGTCTCGGTTGTTTTCTTCACCATCTATGGGGGCATCGAATATCGCGGTTGCGCGGGAACACAAAAAGGTTCTTCCGCGCTACCCCAAGACATGTTTCTCTTAGAGGCGGTTGATACGACGACGCGCGAACGCTTCGCCGCTTCGCTCGAAACACAGCTTCTCAAGCCCTGCCGGTTTGGCGGCAATCTTTCTCCCATAGCCACCGCGCGTTCCCTCATCCTGCCTTATCTGCAAGGGAAACTGCCGCCCGATAAATTGTTCGCCAGAACCATTATCATCGAGGCGACCAACGAACTCTACAATACGACTGCCTCACCTGCTTCCGAACTGGCGAATTTCAAACGCACTTATTTTGTGGAAGGCACGGAACAAGCGGTTAACACAAGTCATCAGGTCGTGGCAACTTTCTATTTCAATTCCCCGCCGACATGGAGGCAGACGCTCGGCGCGTTACACTTGAATACCTCGGAGGTCGCTCCCCTGCATCCGGTAGATACGGGCCTCTCTTACCAGCGAAAAATCCAAATTGATCGTCAAGCCGTTTCTCACGACAGGCTGATGCTGGTCCCCGAAACGCCGCGCACGGGAGACCTGCACGTTATTCTCGGCGCATCCACGATTTATCGCTTCCGTCCAATCTCGATGCAACTGAATTTTCAGGCGGCGGACGGCGGCGCGTGGAGGCTGGGGGAGCAAACCTTTGTACGAGACCTGTCTATCAATCTTGCGCCGTGCCAGCCGCCGAAGTGTGTGGACGAAGAAAATCGAATTGCCATTCCGCTGTTTGCCGCAGCCGGGGAGAACCTCTACCTCTCGCCTCAAGACCCCGAACTGACCGCCGGTAAGATCAATTTCACGGTGGGCTTCAGTTATGAGACAGGAGTCTACAATCATCTCTTCGTCAAAAGCTCGGAGCAGCACATCGAAGTCATCCCGACGCAACCCGTCGTCGTGTCTGGAGCCTTCGGAATTTTTCCGAATATCAAACTCGACAACCGGGAACTGGCGAAACTGTGGAGGGCCGACGCCGACGGCGTGACGACACAGGGTGAGGCGAATAACCGTTTGCAGGCGCGACATAACTTGTACTGGGTCTTATTCCTGCTGCTCGTCGTGGCCTCGGTCGCCGCCCTCATCTTTTATCTTTACCGCACCAAATACCAGCGCCCCTTTCAACCGAGTCTGGAATGGAAGCCCGCTTCGGAAGTGGTCGTGGATTTCAATCGCCCCGCCGCGAGCCGCGTGCTGGTCGGAACGTTGGAGGTAGTGAACGAAGGGCAAGTGCCCTGGTTCGGTCGCCTCTGCCACAACGAAGAGCAACCAACGCGCGACGCCGTGTTTACCCTCACTTACGACTTCTTCAAAGAATGTGGTCTTGAAGTTACCTCTCCAACTCCCATCGGCTTCATCCGTGTGGGACAGGACAATGGAGAGCAGGACAAACTCGACCTGAGCGCCAACGAAGCCGTCTCGCACAAAAAGAGCGTGTTTCTCTTCCTCGCCACGGAATCCCTGCTCGACTACCAAGCGCCGTCGAGCAACGGCAACCATGTCGCAGACAAGAGTTTCAGAATTGATCTGCTCGTGAAGATGGAGTGGGGGCAGAACGGCGAGATGGAGGCTGAACGCAATTCATTAGCCCAAAAATTCCTGTCGCTGCTCGGCGGCAAAGGGCGCGCTTCCATCTCGCGCGAAATGCAGTGTGAACTCACGATCAAACCGGAGCAAGAGCGGAAGCCGGTAGTAGGCTACGTAGCTTCGCCCGAACCCAAGCTGGTTTTTAAAGAAGGACGCCGGATTCAGGTGGGCAAGTTCGTTTTTGAGAGTCAGGCCGAACACCTCTTTGCCGCGCCGTTCGTGTGGGGCGATTACGCCCTTCAAGTCTACAGGGGAAGCACGCCGCTCGGCGGAGAGCCGATCCGGCTGGCGCAACCGCGCTTGACCCTCCTGCCTAAGGCGAAGGCCGAAGTCCCAATCTTACTCGATTGTGACGGACAGGTGGTGACTAACCCGGAGCCTGTCAGCCACATTTACACGTTCAAGCTCATAGGCAACTTCGACCCTTCTTCCGAAGTCTCGCAGCACAAGACGACCATCTTCCGCGACGATGCCCGGGCTGAGATAGTTCTTAAAATTCTTCAACCCGAACCGGCGCGCGAGATTTACTGGACGCGGGACGGCAGGCCGGAACAGCGGCTACTCGCGCGCGATGGAACCGAGGCGGGAGAGTTGCCCGTCGAGAACGAGACGATCTGGCTCGACGCGCAAAATTTTAAGTTTGATGCCACCGACAACGGCCCCTACGACCTGCTCAAACTCCAAGTAGGTAATTCCGCCACCAGTGGAAACGGTTTTGTTGATGTTCAGGTGACGACCATCGTTCGGGTGGAGGAGGTGAGCGGCGGGATTCACTTGAGCGACGGACGGCAGATAAACAACCTGCTGGGCGTTTACGACTTCGATCAGAGGTCTCCGCATATCCACATCGCAGAAGGAGACGACCCGAAGACGCGCATCATACGCTTCTTTCCCGGTCTCATCAGCCGCATAGACGGCGCGGTCGTTTCGCCCAAGAACTTTGGTGCGGAAGTGAGACTGGCGATTCACGTTCATCCCGACCGGGGTGAGGACACCAGACGAGAGTTGCGCATCATCGTTCCGCTTGGCGTGGAACAACTCCCCAGCCCGAATTGGCTCTGCATTGACTACGGTACTTCCGCCATCGCGGCGGCGTTCGGTTCCGGCGAGGAAGAGCAAATTCTCCCGCTCAAGCTGCAAGAGATTAAAGGTAGAGACGACATCAGCCTCGCCCGGTTCGATCCGAAAAACATGGAAAGCGGTAATCGCTTCCTGCTCCCCAGCTGGATCATTTGCGATGCCGACATCCGGGAGACCGATGAGCAAACGAGGGTGTTCAAGATCACTCGACCGGGTTTCCCCTGCTTTATCCCGCCGTCACTCAAGCCGGGCGATCCGTCCTTCATCACCCTGCCTGCGCCCAGTCATAAGTTCGCCACTGCTCCCGGCAGGATCATCTATTCGATCAAGTCCTGGCTCGGCCAGTCCGCAGAGAATATTTCGCTGGATGTGCCGATCAAATATGAGGGTGATGATCGGCGGGAGATGTCGAGCGCCGTCCTGCCGCTGGATAAGATGGTGGAGTCGAGTTTCGCCGCGCTGATCGAGGGTTACTTGCTGGCAGACGGGACAGACTATTACCGCACTGACCAGATTATCATCTGTCACCCGAACACCTTCACCCCCAACCATCAACAGAAGCTACGGGAAATTGCCTTCCGTGCTTTTAGCCGGAGGTTCGGAATTCAGCGACCGGAGCGCGTGCACCTGATTAGCGAATCGGATGCCGTCGCCTACTACTACTGTCGCATGCAGATGAGGGAGAACCGTTGCGCTGGAACCGAACGATTACTCGTCTATGACTTCGGAGCCGGGACGCTCGACCTCTCTCTTATTCTGATCGAATGGAATAGAGCCCCCTATTGTTACCCTGCGCGCTGGAAGGTAGAAGGGCGGATCGGCGTTCCCGTGGCAGGCAATCATCTCGACGAAACCATCGCACGCATCATTGATAGGCTCCTTCGCGAGCGTCTGGTGGAGCAGAGCGACCACAGACTGAAATACACATATCCGGTTGTTGGTAAGTCGCTGGTTCCGGACAAACAATTACAACATCGCTTGGCGATAAAGAATTTATGGCAGGCACTACGGGGGGCTAAGCATAAATGGAACGGCAGCGACCCTTTCACGGTTGAGGTCGGGATTGTGGGAGATGAATTGGGAGTGGTCACCGGGACCGTTGGTGTAGGCGAGATGGAGACTTTACCCAAAGAGCCGCCGCCTGCGGATGAGGTTGGCCTGTGGGTCAAGCAGAGCAGCCTCTTGTTATCAATCCCCGCCAACGTGATCAATGGCGATGTGCGGATGAAGGAGCTTCAAAGTTTCGTCACGGAAACAGTGATTGACGAACTATTGCACGCGGCGGAAGTTCCGGCTAACCAAGTGAACACGGTCGTCGTCTCCGGTCGCGGCGCACTTTGGTCTGGACTACGCGACAACGTGTGGAACAAGTTTCCCGGCGCAGAGCATCCTGACTTGCTGCGAGACGGCACGATGAAGAGCGCCGTCGTTCAGGGAGCCATCGCGCGGCAAGACCTGAACATAGATTTTGAGGAAGCCGAAGCCGAAAGCACATTCAGGCCGAAGCTCGGCGTGCTCATCAATAACAATCAAGACATCATTACTGAGGACGATTGGGACAAACCGATTGACCTCAGCCGGAGCCCGACCTTTCGCATCGTGCAGATCACCCTGAAAGACCCGAATCCGCGCGCGGACTTCAAGTCTTTGCGCAAGCATTTCTACATAGATGTAGATGGCAAGGTCTATCGCCGCAGGAGCAATCTGATGTATGTCCGGCGCGACGAAGAGCGGAAGGGGAAATTCATGTTGCGCATTGTGGAAGAGAACGGCACGTCGAGAACAGTCCTCGGCGAAAATCACGGCTCACAGGCGGTCACCAGTGCACCGTGGCCGGTCGGCAGTTCCTTGTTAGGCCCGGATGAAACGTACCCGGCGGGAGAGTGAGGCGATGGTACAGCAGACGCGCGCGCAAGAGCAGACACCTGTGATGAATAGTTCGGAGATTCAATTAATACCAACCGTCGAGCAGTTTGGAAACAACTTGCGATGGCAAACGCTCCGCTGCTTACAGGGTGCGCTGTTTTGCCTGACGCTCTCACTCACCGCCCTCGCACAAGGCGCGGCCACGGAGGTGAATACGCAAGTCATCCCCTCGGCGATCACTGTTAAGTGTAATCAGAATAAGGACGATTATAAGTTGGTCGCCGTGCGCGCCACGATGCCCGCACAGCCAAACGTGGGAGCCGATACCTCTGCTTACGCGCTCGGCGTTGCGCTCGTGCCAGCGGGCAAAGGTGAGGTCAGAATGTTTGCTCGTTACTGGTTTTCATTCACAGGCCAATCGGCGGCGGGGCAACTGCTCATCAAGAGAGATGATGACTCGGGCAAACCCGTTTCAAAATCATTGCCGGACTTTGAGGAAACTTCGTTTAGCCAAAACGTTGTCAAATTTTTCCGCGATTGCACCGCCGATCAATTGTCGCAGTCGGTCTTTCAAGCGCTCGTCCAAGTTAACCCGAAATCTTCGGACGAAGAGTTAGCCAACGCTTTTCGCGGGGCGGGCTGTGAACTCAATCCTATGGCTGGCACAGGCCGCCAGCAGAACATTGGCAGACAGCTAACTCCGACCGACGTTGATCAAGTGCTGTTTGCACAAACCGTGCGCGCATTACTTCTCAATCAGGTAGGCGCGCAAGCGCCTCCTGCGGCAGTAGCTAATCTTTCTCCATCTGCTACTGCGACTCCCGATAGAGACGAGCAAAGCAAGCTGGACGGTAGGTTGTTAGAAGAGACTAAGAAGAGTTTGGAGGAGGCCGGAAAGAAGGTCAATTCGCTCTCTACTCTTCTGACTATTCTTCTGGGTGTATTAGTCACCGCTTTGTTCCTCATTGTGGCTCTCGTCGTTCTGTTCTATTTCAACCCGAAATTGCAACGCAAAGTTTTCTTTCACCCGGAAGATGCGACGGAGATCAGGCGGCAGGCCATCAATGCGTTGTACGCGGGCTTTCAGAAAATCGGCGATCCGGCTCCGGCGCAGGAAACTCTGACAGAGATATTGAACAGCTACAGACAGCGGTTCGATGGAGCCGATGGAAATCTGGCCGCAGTCAAGTCGGCCTATCAGGGCTTAGAGACAGAGCTTAAAAAATTCGGCCTTTCTTTGGCGGTAGATAAAAACCGCGACGGCGACCGGAATGACGGGGGAGAAATCACCTCTGTCCGTAAATTTCTTAGCGCCCGCTTCGGCTTCCAATTAGTGAAGAACGACTTGATGGAGGGGCTGAGTGATTTGATCGTCGAACTCAACAATAACCTGCTCCTGCTCGTCGGTAATGATGAGAATGGCCCCACACCCATTCTCCCTCGATTGAAGGCTACGCGACAGCATATCGAAACCATGTGGTCGAAGTATTCGAGCGAACAGTGTCCCGAAGGAGCGCTCGTCATCCTCGAACTGGAGTGGGAAGATTTTCAGAACACGCTGCAACCTCTCAAACAAATTGATTCCACCCGCGCACAGGCTTACGCGGAAGAATCCGTCGCGCTCTTTACTTACTTACGCGAAAAATTCCCACAGCAAACTCAGAAGCCGGGAGATTTAAAGTCCACAGTTGAAAACTTCTTCGCAGACTTGGAGACGCTCCAGAACAAGCACCTGCCGGCCGATGCTCAGAAGAGCGCCCGCGTGCCCGCAGACATCCTGACCCACCTCGGCACAAAACTCGCGGCGCACAAGCAGGCCGCCACCGAACTCGATAACCTCAAGCTTCATATCAGCGCCCTGCGAAAAGAGTTTCCATCGTCTGAAGAGCTTCCATCGTCTGACGGCGCACCTGACGACACCATCGATCGAGCAATCCGTATGGCGAGAGACCACAACATAGTTATTGATTTATTGAAAGATTACTGTCCGGCGGATGACTGCAACAACATCATCGAGGCGGTGAATACGGTTAAAAAGAAGATCAAGGATGCCACCCATGCAGTGTCGTCTGTGCTGCCGAAGGCGTCCGGGAACATTGATGAGATGGTTTCCGGTCTGGTTACTGAATTCAATTCGAAGATCGAGTTGGCTAAGAAGGCCGAAGCGTTCAGGGACGAGGCCGAAGGCTTAAAAACCGAGTTGGAGGAGTCGCAGGCACAGGCCAAAGACAGCATGGAATTGGCTGGTGCGCTTTCGCAGTATGTCAATTTGAGCGCGGACAAGAAGCTTGCGCCTCCGCAGGTGCGTGACATCTTGGAGCAATTCAACGTCGGAGAAAGCGCGCATCGCCAACTCAGGCTACGGCTCTCGGCAGCTCTCCCGGCACTCGATCAGGCACTCGAAGAGGTTCGCCAAGCGGGTCGCGGCGACGCCCTCGACGCGCTGAGGATCAATGATTTTAAGGATCAACTGCGTGGGCTGTTAACGAACATAGAAGATTTTACCGGCGACGCCATGTGGAAGGACTGCCTTTCTTCCGGCTTCTCGAAGCAGTGGCTTCACAATCTCTTCAGAGCCCAGTTGCTGGCGCAGACTTACTTTGCGGAAGACGAGGCTCTCGCGCGTCTTGTGGCTCCACTCGCCGAAGCCGGCGCCGCGCTGCGAGCAGCGATACGCCACTTTAATGTACGAGTTCCTTGCCTGAGTCTGCTGCGCAAGCCGCCCGCCGGCGCACGCGTCGATTACGAGGTTGATCCCAAGCTGAGCAAGCTGTCAGAGGTCAGGCGGAAAGTACGGGCGACGCTCAGGAGTGCGCAAGGCGATTTTGATAACGCGTTGGACTTTATCGTCGATGTCGAGTCGTTCCCCTTCCAATCCGACAGTACTGAAGATTTTGGCGGACGCGTGGTTGTCGTATCCCCTGTGGAATGGAGTTGAGCTTTGAGAGATGGATTCGTTCGATGAGTGTTTAAGGAGATAGCGAAAGTGAAGTTGGTGACGACATTAGCAATTCTCTCCGCACTATTGCTCGCCGGCTTTTTACTCCTGCGCCCGCGCCTGGGAGAGATTGGCAGGCCGACGCCGCCGGATACGTCCGGGCGCGCACGCAGGCACATCCCGGACGGAACCGCCACGGAAACTTCGCCCGAAGCGGCACCTCCTGGAACCGGCGCGTCCGGCGCGGAGAGTGAGGCGACGGCGCGCGCAGGGATTACGCACTCTGACGAAATAGAGAGAGCGATCCTCGAACTCGTCAACGAGAATCGCCGCCAGGAAGGGCGCGGCAACCTTAAGAATTTAGATTGGGATGATCTGCTCACACGCACCGCCCGCAATCATAGCGATGACATGCTCGCGCGTCGCTTCTTCGACCATGTGAACCCAGATGGTCTGGCGCCCGCCGACCGCATCGCGCTCGCTCATCGCCAACTGGTCGGCTTAACGGGCGAGAACATCTGGATGCAATCCGGCTACGCCCTGAGCGAGGCGAGGAAAACAGCGGAACTAATCGTCAGGGAATGGATGGAGAGTCCCGGCCACAGGGAAAATATTTTGCGTCCCGACTACACGCATCTCGGTGTCGGGGTGTCAATCAAGGGCGACGAGGTGCGGGCCACGCAAAACTTTGCGCTCGTCCGAGCTTTGATTGACCAGCCCATGCCGCTCGAAGTAAAGAGCGGCGAGGTTCTGCATCTCGCCACCACTCCGGGCGCGGAAAAGTACGACTTCTGGCTTTCGAGCAGCGGCCTCAAAGTTGGAGAAGGAGCTGACATCGCCGACGGCACGGTGAGAGTGAACCCGGGCGTCTACAAACTCAGATTCTATTTCCCGACACCGGGCGGCTATACCATCTTTACGGGTCCACAAGTCGAGGTCAAGTGAGCTTTCCTCATGGACAAGACTCAGGAAGACATTATCCGTTTTGAACTGATGTTGCGGGCGACCGACCCGCAGCAAAGAACACGTGCGTACGATGGGTTGCAGATCATCATTGAAAGGTGGCAAGGCACGCCCTACGCCAAAAGGGCGAAGCAGATTTTGGACGAAACCGACCGCCAGCGTCAAAAGGATGAGAAAGACCCCGAACTGTCCGCCTTCGCCAATCGCTGGATTGGGATTCATAAACTGACGGATGTCGGTCTACCCAAATTTCTGCGTGAGTTACAGGCGAAGCCAGCCATTGCCGCGCACCTGCGCAGCGAGGTGATTAAAGACCTGCGACAGTGGATTTCCGAGGCGCTGCCGCACATCGGACGGCAAACACCAGCGGAAGGAATTAAAGCCTTGACCAGCTTCGTCGAGATGATCTCCGGTCTTGAGACCTACGAAGCCGAGATGAAAGAACTCAAACAGTTACGCAACACACTCTTTCAAGTGCGTTATGAAAATGCGAGGAAGGAGATCGTGGCCGCGCTCAATACATGGTCTTTCGATGAAGCATGGCGTGCGCTGCAACAATTGTCGAACCCACCGGCGAGTTTCGAAAGAGAGGTCACGCAGTTACAGGAGGACATATACAAGGCCGATCAAAAATGCCGGGAAGTAATTCACCTGTTCGACAAATCGCCGCAAGTGAGCCTGGCGAAGTGGAGCGAGGCCGCCGACCTCGTCAACTACGCGCAGGAGCTTTCAGGATATTTGCACGCAGACGTTCCAGAAGAGTGGCAGCAACGCCTCGGCGCAATCAGACGGAAGAGCGTGCAGAAGGTCGCGGGATTTCTCGAAAAGAAGGCCGGCCAAGCACGCGAGTTTCACGAGATCAAAAAGTTTCAGGCAGCCTACGAAAAACTCGCGGGAGAGAATCGAGACGCAGCCGTGCCCCTGCGCAAAGAGTGGTTTCAAAATGCGCTCAACCTTTTCACACAGAACTTGGAGAAAGAGATTGCCAAGTCTGATACCCCAGAGGCGCTCGATGTGATCTGCCTCAGCTTGACCAACGAGCAGCTCGGACTGCCGCACATCTTCGCCGAAGAGATGAACGTGTGGAGAAACAGGATTGATGAGATCAGCTTGGCGTGGAAAGCCATCAGGACCGGCGGCGAGTTCCCCCACTCGATGCCTTCGCGCGAGCCGTTGCCGGAAGCATTCTTGAAGGCCGTCGAGTTCTTTGTGGAGCGGCTGAAACGCGTCCGAGAGGCTTTCGAGAAACTGGAGATCAGCGAGGGACCAAACGCGAGTCAGGCGTATCTCGAAGCCGTTCGGACTGCCGATGAGATTTTGCATGAACTAGGGAATCACGCGTTGGCGCTGGAACTCAAGGAGCAAGCCGAGCGCAAAATAACCTATCGCCAGATCAACGACGCGGTCGCCGAATGGCAGATTGAACGTCTGTTGGAACTGTGCTGTCCGCGCCAGCAAGACCCTGAGTGCGCTTACTACATCGCCCACAAACAGCATTTGCGCGCGCTGCAAGAACTCGTGGAGCAAAAAGCTTTCTCCGGCTCGCGTGAGGCCGAAGGGTGGTGGCAACTTTGGAGAGAGAGATGTGACAGACTGCCGCCGCCCATCCCCGAAGCTCTGAGTCAGGCGTTACTACGCGAGCAGGAAAATCGCGCTGACCAATGGCACGCCGTGCTGGCAGCGTTGATTGCCCGCCCGCTGTCGCCCGAAGAGTGCGAACAGATAGCTGCTTCCCTCAAGGGTGAACTCAACAGACTCGATCTCAAGTGGCGACAGACAGGTTTTCTGCACAAAGCGACGGTCGGCTACGGAGAAAGATTTATCAAATCCAAGAACTGGCAGAGCGCCGAAGAGAAGATCGCCGAACTCGACGAGGACCACGAAAGCACTCGTTGGCTCAAGACGTTTCTGTCCGTCGAGCGAGCACGCGAAATTGGCGTCGTCGCGCTCTCGCAGGTGCTCAAGCGCGACTGGTCTCACATCACCCTCTATCTCAAATCAGAGGCTCACGTCATTCTGGCCGAAGCCGTCGCGGAGGCATGGGAACGCAAGGAGTTTGAGACGCTCAAGAATCTCAGAATGGTCGTGAGCCGTCTTCTCGCCACCGGCGACACCGCTCCCGAAATCCTGAGAGAGTTCGCTCGTTGGGAAGAATGGCTCAACGTAGAGAGCGACATTCGCAGCGAAGGCGGGATCGCAGGCATCAAGAAACTCGTTTCGTACCTGAGCGCGCAGGCGCTGCCCGACGCGACGCTCGGCAAGCGGCTGGAGAGGCTAATTAGCTACTGGCTGGAGCAGCAGGACAGCGTGATGCTGGCCTGGGCTTACGAGGCTTTCCGAGACTATGTCGCCATGCCGGTGAGCCGCCCGGTCGAAGATTTGAAGGAGCAGAACTTCCGGCTTGCCGTCAGCTACGAGAAGGCGCTGCGCAGCGACGGGCAGCTTGAGTTGGCACACCTCAAGACAATGCAAAGCAAATTGAAGAACGCGGAAGACGAATGGACCAAACTCACAGGCTACCTGAACGAGTTACCTCATGTCGTAACGGGCATCAAGCTTCCGGCCAAGTTTTACGAAGTCAAAGAACTGCTGTCGCGCCTGATCGAAATCTGGACGACGTTGGAACAGTTGCAGAACGCCGATTTCCGTCAGGAAGTGGAACTCGAAAGACTGGCTGCATGCCGGCGGATTCTGGCGAGCAAGTTCGAGGGCATCGCCCTCCAAGGGAAGTTGCTTGCACAGGAGCAACAGCTGGAGCCTTTAACGAACTTAACTTATCTCCAAAATCGCATCATGGACGCAGCCGCCAAGTGTGGGAGCGATGACGAGTGGGAGGAAAAGGGCGTCTTTATCGAACTCGCTAAATGTCTCCGCAACATGATTGAAGTTTTCCGAAAGATCGGGGCCGAAGGCGGAACTCTGTGGCGCTTAATTTCGGCGGAATACTGTATCACCGTACACGCCCGCGCAGGTTCTCTATTGCCGAAACCGACGCCGCCGGACCTCTCCGTTCTGGCGGCGCAGTTTGCAAAGTTGGAGGCGGAGGAAGAGACGCTGAGACAGGTGTGGCAGGAGCTATGGCAGCGCAAGCCGGTCATACCGTCTCGCAGCACTTTCGAGGCGGAATCATATCTCGACTATCTGGGGCTGTTCCCCACAGACCCGCCTCATTCTCGACGCGGGTATCTACAATTTAAGCGGAACTTCGCCATGAGCGAGCCGATCCCGACCATCCTGGCGCAAAGTCGCCGCTATCTCCCAGAGTGGATATGCAAATACTTGGACGAGGGAATCCCTCAATACGCACCCGAAGCTTAGCCTTCACATTGATGTTGATGCTCGGCGTCGCAGCCGTTATGCCATCAGGCACGACTGTTGTCGCCGCCGGGTCAGACTTCACTGGCCTCGACGTGGTTATCCTGATTGACCAGTCGGGCAGCATGTGGGGCACGCGCGCGAATGATAAGTGGGAGCACCGCATCGGTCAGACCAAAAACATCATCTACCGTTTGGCCGAGCACGTCGAGGGCACATCTTTGGTGCACCGCGTCGCGGTCGTTGATTTCGGCGACGAAGCTTCGAGCGCTTTCCCCGCCCCGCTGTCGCTTCGCTTCGACCCGAAAGACCCCGGCAAAGCGTTGCGCGAGGCCAAGGCGCTCGTCGAGCGATATATCACCGCCAAAAATTTGCAGGACACAAACACACCCGATGCGATGGCCCTCGGATACAAAGAGTTGGCAAAGATAACGGCTTCGGAACGGCTGGATGGCCGCCGCCGCGTGATGCTGCTCATCACGGACGGGCGACCCGACTTGCCGCGAAAGGGTATCCCGCTCGATGAGTTGAGAAATCGAATCAGAAATCATGCAAACGATCTGAAAAGCGGCGAGGTGAAGTTCTGGGTGGTTGGTTTAAACGATGCGGCCAATTACTGGAATGAAGGCGACGGAAAATTCTGGGAGGAGATAGCCGGAGCGGGCCATGCCCGATTGGCCGAAACGGCTTCGACCAACATCTCGACGCTCGTTCAGGATATTGTCAACGAGTGGTTGGAGGTGAGCGGAACGTCGGTTGGCAAAGAGTACGAGTGCCCGCCTTATCTGCGCCGCATCGTCTTCAATCTCAACTTCGGTTTACCACGCACGACGGTCAGCGTCTTGACTCCCGACGGGCGGGAAATACCACTTTCGTCAGGAGGCGCGGCGTCGAGTCCGGGCACGTTCGCACGCTTCGTCGTAGATGATCCACAACCCGGCACCTACAAGATCAATCAAGACCCTTCGCGCAGCTACAGGAATTTCGTCGAAACGCTCTCACCGGAGATCAAGCGGCTTTCGCCCGCCGGGGCGACCAGCGTCGAGACGGAAGCGAGGATCGTCTTACAGGCTCTCGACAGCAAAGGGCAGCCTTTAGAGATGCTGCCCGCATGGCCGCTTAACGCCTCGTTCGTCATCACGCTACCCACGGGCGCGGCGGTCGAACTCCCGGCCACATTCAAAGGTGACGGAAAATTCGAGGTGCGTTGGAAGCCGCCCGCTCTGGGCGTCTACAGCGTGCGGCCTAAGGGACTTGTCACGCTCAAGAATGGTTCGACCTTCGACGTGTTCGGCTCGAACGCGCACTCCTACAACGAGAAACTGGAAGTCAACGACTCACGCCCGTACTGGCTGCAAATGACCGCGCCCGACCCAGACGCGGGCGTGCGCCTGATGCCTATGCAGGATTCGACCAAGATCGAGTTTACGCTCATCGATGCCAAAAAGGAGAAGGTAACGAATCCCGAGAGCATTGTGAAAGAGCCTGCGACATGGCTGGCGCTTGAGCTTGTAGACAAGTCCGGCGTGCCTTTGGCCGCGCCCGTGCCGCTTCAGCCAACCGCGGCCGGAACGTTCGAGGCCAACGTTCCGGTTTCGCTCAACTGGAAGGCGGGCGAAGGATGGTGGCACTCCGGGAAGTTGGGGATTCGCGTCAACGCGCAACCCGACCGCCTGCCTGCGAAAAATTTTCTCGACTCGATTGCTCTGGCCGAAGAGGCCGAGTCGAAACGAGTAGGCGACGATCCGATGACGGTCGGACCGCTTGACGTTAGTTATTCGCGTTGGTTTTTGGGCGGCCTCTTGTTGGTCGTGCTCTTGATCGGGCTGGGGATCATCTTTTTCCTGATGCGTGGGGTGCTGCCGGGACTGTTGATGTGGTGGATTGATTCTTCGCGCCGGAGGATGGTGGAGTTGAAGCTTTACGACGGCGACCTCGATCCGGCAGGCGACAACGCTCAAAAGTACCGTGCGGGAAGGTGGAACAAGTTCAACTACGACCGGCAAGTCAGCGTCTCCGTCAGCGGCGAAGACATTGTCGCGACGACCTTCCGCGTCAAGCGTGTGCTCTCGCCCGAGGACGTGCGCGCAGAGGTGGAATATAGCTGGCAGAACGACCCGCAAAAAAAGAGGCACAGGTCTATCGTCACCAAAGGGCGAGCGGAAAGGCTCAAAGGTTTGTCGGGCGGTTTTCTTCTGCGGCTCGACGCCAAGCAGTAGGAACGTCGAGCTTGAAAACGGGGTCGCGTGTCAGCGAGAACCGTTCGAACGTGGACGAGGCGGCGCGGCCTGTTTTCACAGGCGAGTGGTGAATCTTCAGATGAAAGTTAAGGAGAAATAGTATGGCTATGCAGGCGTTGGTTATGGGGTTTGGCGGGACGGGAGCGCACATCCTGACGGCTCTCAAAGAACTGACCGTACTCAAGCACGGCTCCAAGCCCGACAGTGTGAAGTTTCTTTTATTCGATACGATTGCCGATTGGGAGCCGGGCGGTACGGTCAAGTTATCCGGGGGCGCGGCGGAGGAGAAGATAGCGCAGGCGCGTGAAAAGAAAAATTCGCTCGACCCGGCCACCGAATATTTTTACCTGCGCGATCATGATCCCGATTTGAAAACACACGTCTACGAATTCCTAAAACCGACCGCATCACACGACCGTTACCCTCACCTGAAGGATTGGCTGCACGCCCCCTGGCTGAAGCTACACGTCAGGGAGGCCAACCTGAGCATTGTCGAGGGCGCGGCGCAACAGCGTCAGATAGGCCGCTTCGCAATGTTCCAGAACGCCGACCGGGTGAAGAACAAGGTTGCCCAATTAATCAACGAACTGGCGCAGCAAGCCAGGAGTACCTACGTCAACGTTTGGGTTATCGGCTCGTCGGCAGGCGGGACGGGCGCGGGGGGCCTGCTTGATGCCGCCTACCTGACACGCCTGGCCGTCAAGGGGAGCGGGCGCGACATACAGCTTACCGGAGTAATCGTGCTCCCTGATGTTTACAACGATAAGTCGGGCATCAGTAAGGCGCGGGCATACAGCCTGTTCCGTGAGTTGAACCGCATCCAGGGTCTCGGCATCGGGCAGACAGGTGAAGAGGCTTCCATGGAGTTCACCTCGCGCGTCTTCTACGACTCGAAGCGGCTCATGGTTTCCAAAAGAGAGAAGGGGCTGTTCGACCGGATGTTCTATCTGGGGCACGAGTGCAACCGTGATGAGCAGCGCGATGACTTCTTCGCATCGGTGGCGAGCGCCATCGACCCGTATCTCGATGAAAACTCCGGCCCAGTCTTATTGCAAGAAGCTGTCAACGAAACTTCTCCGGCACTTTCCATGGGCGCATCGCGGCTCTACGTGCCGGAGGAGACGCTGGCCGACATCTTCGCGTGGGAGCAGGTGGAGACTTACCTCAACCGGCTCGCCGCGCCCAACGAAGAGCGCGAGGGCATTCTCGACATCTATTCGGGGTCGCCCTCCGACCGCGAGGAGAGCGCAAATTCAAAAGTGAAAAACTTACTGGCGCTCTTCGGCGATCTACTCGACCGCGCCGACCAGCGCGACGATGCGAACAGGCTCTACGTCCAGAACACCGTCACGCCGGAGAAGATCGTCACAGAGTGGTATCAATTCGGCGGCGGCGCAATCGCAGGCATTCAACTCAGTCCGTCGGAAAAGGTGGCGGTGCAACTGACCCATGTCAATCCCTACATTTCCTTCACCGAGACTGATGAGACCAAGGTGCCAATTGCCGACCGGGTGACCAAGACTTACAAGGAGAATGAAAAGTCGAAGGGACTGAGGGAGAGTCAGGAACAATCAAAGGCTCGCTTCGCCGCCCAAATCGACGAGATCAGCAAGAAGTACACGCACGCTGCCGGCGGCGAGCGCACCTTCGCGAAGGGGCTGAAGCAAGTCCTGGACATCATCTCCGCCCAACTTCGCGGACGCGTCGATCGCGGGATCATTAATGAACTGACACAGGCTACCTATTTCGTCGTTGACCCGGACAACCCCAAGCAAGGAACCGTGCTGACGCGTTTAAGAGCCGAAGGTCAGTACGCCATCAGCGCGCTCAGGAAGATTGATGAGATGGTCGCCAAGTTCATCGCCACTTTGAACGAAGAGGCGGCCTTCCGCGAGCAACAACCCGTCAGCGCGCTCAACCAACTTACCACGAGCAAGTCGCCGGGTTTCTTCGGCATCATCGGCACCTGGGTCGAAACCTACCAGCAGTCCGCCCGCGACGAATGCTACGAGTACATTCGCTGGTATCAGAAGCGCGAACTAATCAAGAACATGCAGCAACTCGTGCGCAGCGTTATCAAGCGCTTCGAGGAGTGGCAGGCAGTTTTCGACGGCGCTTTAAACAGCCTCGTGTTGCAGCAACCCGACTCGTCGCTGTTCAGCGTCAGGGAACGTTTCCTGAAGAAGGAACTCGCCGGTCGGTTGTCTCGTCTGGGTCAGAATCAGAGTGCCCGCATCAGTTGGGAGCCCGAACCGTTTGACAAGCTCCGCCCCGACGTGATGATGCAGGGCTACCGCGAGGAGTTGAAGAAGTGTATCTACGTCAGCCCCGAGACGACGCTGGCCGACGAGGCGCTGGCCGCGACGCGCTGGGAAGCTGTCATCAACAAAGACGGGCTGCCGGAACTGCGGCTCGCCATCAGTCTGAAAACTACGTTCGCTTACGCTTTGCAAAATCTGTCTGACATCCACCGCAACCTGCATAGCTACTTCCGCCAGCGAATGAACGGCTCACTAGAGGACAGAGACATTTTCGATTACCTGCTTTATGCGCAGCACAAAGGGGTCGGACCGGACAAAATTGCCAAGCTCCTCAACGACGCGGCGCAAGTGCTGATTAACGCTAAAGGGACAGAGGAATGCAGGCTCGTCTTTCGAGACCCGATAGTTCCTGAGAAGCAGAATCTGGCGACTGCCATCAGGGCGGCGCTGGGCAATAACCCGACGCTCAAAGTCAATGACTCGGAGACGACGCACTCGGACAAAAACTCGATCACGCTGCTCAAGATCAAGAAGCCAAACCTTGACGACATCGAAGATTTACGTAGCTGCCGGGACCAGTACATCGTGATGCAAACCGAGCAACTGAGGAACGACAACAAGCACGACGACGAAGTGAATCGTTCTCAGGTTTACCATGCGTTCCGGGCCGAGTTGGAGGCGTGGTTCATCGAGCGGCGCTACTGTGTGCAGCGTCGCGTCAGCGCCGACGCATACCAGATTCCGCCTCGCATCGTCCGGCTGCTCGACGACCCGGCGATGATGCAAGCCTTCGTGCATTGTCTGGCGACAGGGGCAATTGAGCGGGACAAGGAACATGGCTGGGTCTGGCACGACACGGTTAACGACGAAGACGTCACACTCGTCAGTTTCAAGGATAAACCGGGTGCGGATATTGTGCAGGCGGCGATCACCTTCGTGCTCTTGCAACGCGAAGGGCTGAAAGATAGTCAGCGCAGAATAAACCTTGAGGATGCATTACAGAGCGCCGTTGACATAGCGAAGAGTAAGGGCAAAACAAGGGACGCGATGCTCATCGACTTTGGCCGGAAGCTCGACAAGTTCCTTGGCGATAACCTGCGCGCGGCGCAGAAAGGCAAGTCGCGGAGCGAGGTGCAGACCGCGCTCGATAAGCAGGAGCGGCAGGGGCTGCAAATTGTTTTGGACTTCTACGCCGACCCGGAGACGCGTACGGCGCTCCAGCACCGGATGGAGTAGTCGTGATGCGTGCGTTGTGCGGTCTGTAACCTGTCGTGGGGAGCGTCCCCTGTCATTCGAGGAGCGGTCATGCGTGGAAGAAGAAAGATGAATCGGAAGAAGTTCATAAAAGGGTTGCTCATCCTGCTGCTCGCTCCGTTGGTGGTTCTGGCGCTGTTTGCCGGCTACGTCTTCTGGACCAACTCTCGCCCGCAAACGGGGCGCTTGCAGACGAGAGTTGATCCGCAGGTGGTCATCCCCGGCGGAGAGGCCGCCTTCTTCATCACTTTTACGGGTGAGGAACGACAGCCGAGCGTGCCGCCCACGACTGTAGACATCGCGTTCCTCATTGACGTGTCCAGTTCCATGACGCGTTCGCTGCCCGCGATGGCCGATGCGGCCTATAAGGTTGCGCAAGAACTCTCGACGGAAAAAGATCGCATCCGTTTCGCTCTGATCCGGTTCGACACGCAAGCTGAAATCACGACTCCCTGGACGGAAGACCCCGAAACTCTGTTCGACGGGCTGAAACAACTCAGACCTTTTACGGGCGGGAATGACACGCGCGCGGCATTCGTCAAACTGGACGAACTGCTCGCCAAGTCGCGCCCCGCAGCGAAAAAGGTCGCCGTGTTCTACACGGACGGGCTTCTTGAGGCGTGTAACCAGTACATCTTCAACTCCCCTTGCCCTTCGGGGCCGATGACGAGTCGCGAGATGATCGAGAAGGCCGCCGCATTGCGCGCCGAAGGGGTTGAACTTTTCTCAATTGGCTTGCCCGGATATGGGTCTGCGCCGCTGATGTTGGAAATCACAGACTCGCCTGCGCACGTCTTCGATCCGGTTGATGCTGCAGACCTCGCAGTGAACTTCCGTCTCGCGGCGCGCGGCATGCTAGGTGCCTCGGGAGAGGGCGGGCAACTTTCTCACCTGCTCGACGGCCGACACTTCGCCGCCCCACTGCAAGGAACCTCATGGGGCGTTGACAGGAGCGGGACGCTGAACCTGAGCGTTGGCAAGCTGCCGAACGCTTCGACCACGTACGCGCATCCGCTTGTACCACTCTCTTCGGGGCTGTGGCGAGTTGGGGTTGAACCGCCGCGTCTCACCTTTGCTGCGCAGGACGGGCGGCTGCAAAATCTACGGGCAGCGCGACGGCCTTCGCTTCTGGTCGTCGGCTGGATGATGCTCTTGTACTGTCTGCTGCCCGCCGCGTTGTGGACGCTCTTTTTCCTGACACAGAGCACACCGTCGCCCGCAGAGCCGGAGCGACTGTTGCCCGACATCCTCAGACCCTCGCCGCCGACGTTGCTACCAACTCTTCCGGCCATCAGCGAAAATCGTGTAGCTCCCGTTCCCACACTTTTTATTGGCCTCGGGGGGATTGGTCGTCGCTCGCTACAGGCAACGCGCGCGGAACTCAAACAGGCGCATCTGGGATTTCACTCTCAGCCCTACAATTTTTTGTGGATTGACCTCGATACGAAGGAAGCTACGGGGGTCGCTCCTTTCGAGGAGTGGCGTGAGTATCCCATTAAAGAATTGATCGCACCGTCAGAGATTCGCCGCGCGCAAGCTTACTTGCCCGAACCGGGCGCAGTTCCCGAACACCTGAAATGGTTCGACGCACAGCGCTACCGGAACGTCCCCAGAGAGAAATTGAACCTCGCGGAAGGGACGCGTGGCGACCGCGCGCTGGCACGGCTCTCGCTTTTCCAGTGGCTCGCGCAAGAAGAAGAAGAAGAAGAGGAAGAGGAGGCTCTGCTCTCTGTCTTAGAGAATGCGTGCCGTGAGTTGGCGCAGTTGAACTCAATTGACGGAACGCGCCAGATTGTGGTGTTCGCCTCGCCCGATGGTGGCATCGGCAGCGGGTGGTTTCTGGATGTCGGACGGTTGCTCCAACGCATCGCGCGACGACAACAGGAACAACGAGAGATCGAATTCATGCCGGAAATTATGGGAGTGCTCTCTGACGCGCCGGAGAGGTTAAACGTCGAAAACCGGAAGGCGCTCGAACTGGAGTTCGGCGCGGCGGCGCTCTCAGGAGCGTTTCCGCAGCGAACCACTTACGTGCCGGACAGAGGACTGTTGGACGGCGTGGACAAGGAAAGCCCCTATCACTGGGTCTTCACTACTTCAGCCTACGATGATAATTCGGCCACAGCGCAGAGCGCAGAGTTGGCCGCCGTTCTCATCGAGCGTCGTCCGCGAACGTCGCTGCTCAAGGCGAGCGATTCGCTACAGCCCCGGCAATTCATCTCGGTTCAGACGCGCTCGGTTCAGGTTCTTCCCGTTCAACTCTACGAGCGGATTCACTACGAGGTCTTCCTACGCACGGTCGGCCCCGACATCCTGCTCGACCTTGAACCGTCGGTCATGGGCGGATTCGCGCTGAAAAGCATAAGCACGGAAACTGCGGCACGCCGTCTGGCAGCGTGGGCGCAGGCCGAACCGCCGGGCACGCCCTTGCAGTTGTTGTTAGCCGCAGCCAGCGACAGTGCTTTAGCTCCGGGCTTCATACGCATCATGCAAGGCAGTTCCCCGCCCACTCAAGAATGGTTTGCTAACACGCTTTCGCACTCCATCACACTCCGCCTGCACGGACACGGCGACGCGGACGATTCGCAGTGGCATCGCGACTGGATGCCCGGCGAGGCCATCGCTACGCTCCGCCTCCTGTCAACGCGCCTGGGGGTCACTGTGTTGCCGGAAGTGCAGGCGTCGGGCGCACCGGCTCACACCCTCGAAATCATCGGCCACGTGAAAAAAGTTGCCGGCGAGGCCGCCGACCAGTTGGAAGCATGGGTCAAGGAATTCTGCGAGGTTTGCGAGAAGTTCCACCAGCGCCACAACGAATTCAGCCATGTTCGCGATGAGATACGCCGACTCAGCGGCAGGACGTACCTTGAGCCCCTGCACGAAGAGGAGCAAGTCAGCCGTTGGATCAAAGAAATCTTCGAAACGTGGCTCGGCACGCCTGATACGACTTCGGCGATTCGCGAGCGGCTTTTCTTTGCCGTGGTCGTGGAAGGCAACTCTGTGCGCGTGGTGTTGCGTTCTTACGTGGCGAGCGCAAAGGAATTTGATACGGCGGCAGAGGCTATCGACACGCTCGATGAGCAGGCGCGCGTGTTGGCGCGCGTGGCCCCCGCGATCAGAATCGGCGGGGCGTTGGCGAAAGAGCCGCAGGACAAGCGAAAACAGTTGGCTGACCGGATAGTTGACACGACGACCGCGCCCCGCGAAGTGCTGGTCGTCGCGCCCCACGCCGGAGACGGCGACGAAACGCGCATCATTGAAGAGTTCTGTCAACTCATTCCGCAGCCGCCCAGCCATGGGAGACGCATGGATCAACGTGGCGACGACCAGACAGCGGTGCGACGGCTCGAACTGACCGAACATAGTTTTGCGAGCGGCGGCGAGAGGGCGCAGATTCCATACATCACCATCGCCGAACAGCAGGGGGAGTTGCTGCGCGTGCGCGCTGAGAACAAGTACAAGATTTCAGTCTCCATTCTCCCGCCGGAACTTCGCGTCGCACTAGCACATCCAGCGGCCTTCGGCTCCTTCGCGCGCGCTTACAAGGCCGGGCATATCGTGCTTCGAGAGGACACGGCGGGGCGCAGTCAATGGAGCTATCTCGACACAGGTGAGTTTCTGACCTTCGGCCCGGAGCCGACGCTGGCGCAGACCGCCGCAAACTATGTCTCATACATCGGTTCGCCGCCGCAAACGTTCGACCTGATTGGAGAGGGAGGCAAGTTCACCAAACTCGCCCAGTGGCGGAAGAAACGCGGCTCAACTGATGACGACACTTTGACGCTGATTGCGATCGACGTTTACGAGGACTAAGAGGACATTCCGATGACTTGGATCATCTTGGCGCTGTTAGCGCTCTCGGGACTGTGGATCGGGGCGGGGCTGCTGCTGTTGAAGCGCGGTTCGCGCCGGGTCGGTACGGACTATCGGCGTGGGGTTGCCGAGCGCGTCTACGTGGTAGGTCAGGAGATTGAAGTTGACCTGCGGCTCGTCGCGCCCGCCAACATGCAGTTAATGGACGACCATGATGTGCTGCTCATCATAGATCATTCCGGCAGCATGGGCAGCGGACCGGGCAGCCCGCTGCGCGAGGCCGTGCGTGCGGCGGAAAACTTCATACGTCGCTTGCCCGACAACGTCCAGATCGGCGTTATGGGGTTCGACCACGAGGCGCGTCTGCTATCGCCACTGACGAACAAACCCCGGCAGGCTTTACGCGCTATTGGCGCACTCGGATCGGGTGGCGGAACGGCGATCCATACGGCGTTGGAGAACAGCCGTCCCGCCTTGCGTGCGGGACGGTGCGGTGTGAAAAAGACGATCATCCTGCTCTCTGACGGTTCGAGTGAGCAAGGACCGGCGGAGGTGGCGGCCACGAAACTGCGACAGGAGATTGAAAAGCTAACGATTATCTGTGTGGGCTTCGGGTCGCAAGTCAACGAGTCTCTGCTGCGCTCCGTCGCCAGTGGACCGGATCAGTATCTGCATATCAGTAACACGGATGACCTGCATAGCTTGTTCAGCTTTCTGGCCGCCACCGTCAGCGGACAAATGGCCGTTGCGGGCTTGATCGACGAAGGCGCGCGCGCGCCACATCCTTTCCGGCTGATACGCACCGGCGGGCTCTACCCCATCGGCGTGCAGCCCGCCGCCCCACACGCCGACTCGACGCGCATAGTTTGGTCAATCCCGCTCATGAACGAAGCGCCCACGCCGCTCACCTACTACCTTCTGCCGGAGTGCCCGGGCTGGCATAAAGTTGCCGCCGCTGACAGCAAATCGACGTGGCGCATGCCGGATGGCACGACGACGGAGTTGCGTGCGCCGGACGGACCTCATGTGCTCGTCATGCCGCGCTGGCTCGGCTGGGCGTGGCCGGTTCTGAACCCGCTTTTCTGGATGCTCTTTGGCAGGTTCTGGCCGTGCGCGGTTAAAGCTATTGAGAGTGTCAGCGCGCCTGAGTTTGAGCCGTTACACGTCGCCGCGCTCCCTGCGTTGCCACCAGCACCGCAGGAGCGAGTTTATGAGCCTGATGTTCGTCCGGCAGTGGTGATAGGGTTGGGCGAAGTCGGTGAGTGGACGATCTGCCGGCTGAAGGAGCGGCTACAAGACAGGAGGGTTGACCCGGGGCGCGTGGAGGTAGTAGCGATTCATGTCACACACAGGGCGAACCGCGAGCCGGTAAAAATCGGGAACACAGTCTTAGGCCCACATGAACAGGTCGAGATACATCAAGACCTCCGCCCTTATCTGGAAACATTACGCGATCGGGGCGTACCGCCGCTTCGACATTGGATACCGTGGCATCGCTGGCTGTCTGAAATGCAGCCTTTGACCACACTGCGCACCATCGCCGACGACAGGCGCAAGGCGCGACTGTCAATCATCAGGAAACCTGAGCCGGTCGAGGCGATACTTGAGCGCGGTTTACGGCGGGTCGTGGCACATGACGGAGTAGTCATTGTGGTCGGTTCGATAGCTGATGCAGAGTGCTCCGGGCTGTTGTCCGAAGTGGCTCACATTTGCGCAACGCGTGGGGCGGGTGTGACAGCCGTCTTCGCCCGACCGCCACGATCCGCCCGTTGCCGCGCGCAGCCTCTTCGACCGCATTATCGTCCTCGAACAGAAGCAGGAAACCACCCTCGAAGCCTCTCTTCCGGCAGCGGAGTTGCTCTGGAACATGTTGGCTTACGAAGGAGTGTTCAAGCAGTTGCCCCTGTTGCGTGCGGAGGGCAACGAAGTTGTCTGCTGTGCGGCGGCGATAGAGAGCTATCAACTCCCCGGAGCCAGCCTTTGGCACTGGGCGCGAGAACGCACTCTGGCCTCGGGCGTGAACGGCCAACGTCTCGGACTGGTGTCGGAAGCGGGACGATTGACGTTACCTGAGACTGAACGGCAGATTGTTAATGGGGATGTCGAAGCTTTCCGAACCGGACAATATTGTACACGCCCGCAGAGCTTCTTGCTCCAAAGTTTGAAGCCCAAGTTGCAGGCTCTCAACTCGGATTCGATCTCGGCCTTGTTGTCGCTTCAAGAGACCGTCCCTTTTGATCAGCCGTACCATGAACAGGTCGCATATAGTCGTCGGGAACGACAAGCATTCGCGGCTTACATGGAGGAATGGTGTCAACATATTCTTGAGCGGGAGAGAGAGAGAGATGTCTGGGGTGTTCACATCCTGATGTCTTCCATCTTGCGTGTCGGAGACGATGTGCGACTCAGCATCAGCAGCATCAAGAGGCTGTCGGGTAATGCTGACTTTGCCAATCTAGTCAATTTTGCCGCCGCCCTGCTCGTTGATTTCCTCTCCATAATCTCGAATTTGCAACGCATCCTGGCACAGTGGATTGCCAAACTCGTCGGATCACAACTTGCGTTGCATGTTGATCCGCAGCCGGATGGCGTGATTCCCGTCGCCTATGACATTGAGAACGGGAGACAGCGCACAGAGAAAGAGCTTGCCTCGCTCGATGCAAGAAACCGAGAAATTCTGGATAGATGGTTTCAAGATTGGTATCAAAACTATGGCGGCTTGCTGCTAGACCAACTCAGTTTCCGGGCGGTCAGAGAACCCGACGGCCAGCAAGTCTCCATCGAGCTTCGCTATGCCGACCAAGTGTTGGATGCGAATTCGGATGTGGCCGGAGCGTTGCGCGCGGCGCTCGACCCGTACCAGAATATGGTGCTCGGCTGGCCGGTCGAGCAGATGCTGCAAAGTGAAAGGATTGCCAACCCCGCCGAGTGCTTTCGCGTCGGAAAGCACTCGGCGCTGGCCTACCCTGAAGTCGAGCGGGTCGCCGATGAAGAAGACCCGTTCGTCGCCGCCGCCATACGCGTGCAGGAACGCTCCCTCAAACAGGCGCTCGGAGTGAACCCGCCACCACCCGGCGAAGTCCCATATATCTGGCCGGAAGAGGCGAATGCCGCACGCATCGCCCAGAAGATTCGTAACCAGTTGCGCCGCAACCCGCAGCCCTTCTCGCCAATGGCTGTGCATCTGATGCGCGACACGCAAAAATTGCACGGTTTCATAAATGACCTGGCGCAAGGGAGGGTGCTCAGGCAGCAAACTAAATACATCCTGCGACGTGAGGGACACGACTACGAGATCGGGCCGACGGATGAAAAACTCCGGGGTCTCGATGTCTTCCAGAGCGTCGTGCAGCAGGTTGTTTCCTACGAACTTTCTTTACACGGACAGCCGATTCCGCCTCCGTCGCCAAATTCTCCGTACTCATTCGATGAAACCATGAAGGCCATTGAAACTCACCCGCTGGGAAGGATGGCTGTTAATTCCCCACATTGGAAGATGTGGCAGGACGTAATTCAAGGACTCATGCTGGAGCACGATTCCTGAAGCGTGAGGCCGCGCCCAGCCTCACGTAAGTTAAGACCGTAGGCATCCATTCAAGATGGACGCCCATGGTCTTCATGTGAGGTACTTCTGAATCATCTTGTTGGATTGCGCTGAATCGGCAACGACGAGGATGGTGGCGACATCAACCGCCGCTTCATAGAGGAGCGACCGAGAATTACCCTTCCCCGTGATAAGGACCAAAGTATGATTACGAATACAAGCGGCGAGCACCCGCTTCGGATCTACTTTTCTCAGTAATTCTTTGTCATATCCTAGAGTCTGACACACATGCTCTGTGAATTGTTGCCAACGCGCTTGATAATTTTTCTTAAAGACCAGCGGCGGCATCACAAACACAGTCTTCTCTGAAAAATGTAGCTCTTCGATTCGACCTATTTCCCAATTGAGACTTTTTGTTGTACCCAGCAAGACGATAATCATACGAGCAATAGACATGGCTTTCTCGATCTCTTCCTGCCATTTCTTCTCATCCCCCTGAGTGTCTATGTAGTACCTGATGCCGCCTTTGGCAGGCAACCTGTGCCAGCTCGCAGGGAAGATCGCGCTGAACAACTTCTTCAACCGCTCCTCGCCCAGCAATTTGACGAAGCCTCTTAACCACCACTTTTCCAACAGCTCTGTATTATCTTGCTCGATGTCTAATAACCGTACCTTCCCCAGATACTTCAAGCGGTTTACGATTAACTGTTCAAAGGTAAAACTCCAACCATATACGGTGAAAGGTATCATCAAGATATTGTTTGTGGTTCTCCCGACAAACTTAACATCATCTTTAAATGATCGAAGTAACAATAGATCGGGTGAAGTCATGTGTTGCAATAAAGGCACTCGATGAAACGATGTATTTTCACGTTGCCATTGCGTCCAGAAATAGCCGAAAACAAAGAAGCAGAAAATTCCAAGAACAATAACCAACAGGCTATTCATTGCCTCAAGTATCTCAGCCCCCAACGTATCCCATGAAGACCCGGGAGATGTGATCTGAAAATTTATCAGCATCTGCCAGGCATTCGAGAATTCGAGATGATAAATAGCAGGGAGGAAGTTCACATTAACGAGACTGAACATGGCGAGCGCAACAAATAAGCTCCCGATGACGAACGAGACAACTCCCAGCGCTAAACGATAGTATGCGCCCGGGGTGAGAGGTCGCCTTTCGCCCGGTACAAATACTTGAGGCTCCTCCCGACCTTTCCATCGCCCGGACCACACAAGCAGGCTCGCGACCACCTGCTGACGAAATGCTTTCGGGCGACCAAACGGAATCAGGCTAAGGAACAACAAGTAACCGGGACGAATGATAAAATCCCAACAGAGCGCGAAACCGATTAAGGCCAGGACGAGTAAAATAATTAGGCTCGGACTACCAACTTGGGGCATCGTCCCTATCACGTATGCGACGATGAGAAGCAACAGAAGTATTAAAAGGGTAGTGACGCCGCTCACTAAGGCGAAGACGAAACGTGCAAAATCGCCCTTGCTAAATAGGGCGACGAGCAAAGACAGAAGAAGCACACCTACCACTATCAAAAACCATAGTGCGAAACTGCCGCCAATCAACAGCCGCCTCAAATCTTCGGACTGAGCGATTAATGCCAACCACAGACAAATAAAGAGCAGAAAGGCAAGGATGATAAAAATTCGCCATCCAAGTCTCAGAGGTCTGCGCACCCTCGCCAGGTTTGTGACATTGATGAGGCCGATAGGCATGTAGAACTCTATTGTATTTAGTGCGGCAAGAAGCGTGTGAGCGATTCCGCTTCAGAGATATTTTACGCGCCGTAGCTTACGGTCCTTCGATGCGATTCGCTCCTCCTGCGAAGTGCTGAATGCTTCGGGCGAGGACTAGCGGTAAGGGGAAAACCTGTGTCTCTCCTAATTCTCAGTACCGCGAATAGCTTAACTAAGTTTGCTCTCCGGTGTTTGTTAAATAGATAGAACCCGACAGGTACCCTTACAGAGAGTTTGGAATTAAATCTTCCATTTTTTAGCGCGTTTAATTCCGAGCAAGTGAGGCGGTGTGATCTCTAAGCGTCCTTTATTATCTACATCCGGCAACTTTCCGCCCACGTTCTTCTCTTCAATAGAAACTACAGCAGACAGCTTTTCGGGCGGAGGAATATCACTCTCATCTTCGTCATACAACTCAAACCAGGGCAGTCCGAATTCCACATACGTCCCGGCACTGACCGGCGTGGGAGGCGGTAATCTCTGAGTAAGGTTGTAGTATTGCTCACTATTAACAATGTGGACGAAAACCGATCCGAAATGATCCTGATCCCAGGTTTCGATTCCGTAGGGGTCGGGGTAAATTTTTTGAGTCATTCGACCTCCGACACCGAGACCCATCGGCTCGCCCGTCTCCGCCGCAACATCCATCATCGCATAGGTGTGAAAGTCTACTTTAGGTTTCTCCGGCGGTGTGTCGGGGAACCTGCCGAGCTTGGGTTCAAAGACGATGATCTGTATCCCGCCCCAAACCTCTCTGCCCGTGATCTGCGCCTCAACTGTATAACCCAGACCCAATGGCATTGCCACAAACTGGCGTATATAACCTTCGCCTGCGTTGATGCCATCCAACCACAGTTGGTTAGGACAAATAATGTAATCCTGCGGCTGTCCGTGCAGTTGATCATCCCAGGCGTCGCCCGAAATTGCATTGACTTGTCCGACTCCCACCTTGACCGCGTTCGGTTTCCACTCTGCAGCGTTAAATCCGAGCCACAGTGCCTCCTGCTGATGCATCGGGGTGAAGACGCCGCCGCGCTCTTTCATGAAGTCTGTCGCGCGGTCTGGAAAGTCCTCGACGCGGTGCAGCGGAAACAGTCCAAGCCCCGGCGGCAGCGGGTAGTTTGTGCCATCATCCGGGAGCCGTAATGTCCGCTGAAAGGAGACGGAAAATCTTTCACCGATGTGCAGCCTGTCGCCCTCGATGAAAGTCTTCAACATATAATTTATGGCAGAAGTATTTTATGGATGTTGAGGTCAAGACCCCGGACAGAGCTATTCGCCTTTTACCTTGATGTCGAGAGGCGTCTCCGCTTCCGAAGCCGCCTTGTACTGTTCATATCTATCAAACAGAACCTGCACATTAGCGCGCGGAAGTCCTGAAGACTTAACCATCATTCTGAGGTCGCTCTTGTTGAGCCGGGTTTTAGGTTTCCGCTTCCTGGCCTTAGGCGTGGGAACGTCGAGAGAGATAGATTTCGTCTTCGCTTCCTTCTCACCCTTTCCGCCCCGCAAAGACCTTTTCTTTTTCACCACAAGGTTCTTCGCCATGCCCTCAGGGCGGGCGGGCGGCTCTTCCAATGCTAATTCAAAAGCGTTTCCTCCCTGTAAATCCAGTTGACGCAAGTGAAGATTAATCGCCTCGCGTCCAATGCCCGGTTCAAAGGCCATGGCTACGTCAAACACTGAATGTTCAGGCTTGAGCTGTGCCGGTGTCATCCATTGGAGCCACGGCTCCTCGCCCCAGATGCGTTCGGCACACCGGGCGGCCATTGAGTTGAGAGGCACTAATCCTTGCTTGTCAATCGTAGCCTCAACGATCTGCCACCAACTGCGCCGGAGCATCGGCGGGTGCTCGAAAATGTAAGAGGTCTTGCTTGTTCCGAGCCTGTGGGCGAGCGCCTCAACGTCGGGGTGCTGGTTTTCCCCGAGCAGCCTTCTCAGGTTGGCAACGACGATGCTAAGCACATCAAGCTTGATCTGCTTGTCGGCGAGCAGCAGGTGTGCTCCGAAAATACCGAGCATGGGATTTTCAAACTTCCCATTTAATATTCTATTGATGGCATCGCCCGGCAATACCTGGCGCGTATTGACCAGCCCGAGCCTTGCCGCTTCGACAAGACGCTTGTGCGGGTCGTCAGGATTAAAACCACTTTTGGAGAGCAGGATCGAAGCGCCCAGCAGGTCTGCCCGGCAATCAGAACAATTCTCCCCATAACTTCTCTGTAGCAGAAAGACCTGCGTCTGCCATCCCTTCGAAGCGACTATGGTTTGCTCTATCAGATCACCGGAAGCCAGTTCCAGAGCGAGCCGGTAGATGCCCGGATTCAGTTGCACGTTACAGGCGGCCCAGGGGTCTCCCTTCTTATCGGAGAGAGATTCTCTCTCAAGGTCAACCAGCACCTTGCCCTGCGCGTCCAGCAGTTTCAACCCTCTCTGCGGTTTGCTGTTAGGCTTACCTCTGGCGGCCGACTTTTCCTGCGGGGTCCAATCTCTGACGAAGACAAATATTGAGCTTCCCGAACCTTTGTTGACGTGAACTCGCTTGCTTTCGCTGGCGGCAGCGTCGATGTGATACTCGTGCGTTTTCCCCGTATCAGCGAGCGGCGCGGGCGACGGGAAGTGGATGCGCGAAAACTGAACCTTCTCGGATTTATTTAGTAAGACAACATGCTCTTCGCGGCTCTCAAAACCGACGCGCACTTTCACCGTGTAGATTCCGGGAGACAGGCTGAAGGTGTTGCGCAGCCCGATTCCGCGTGCAACCACTGTAAAGCGCCCGTCTATGATAAAAACCTCCGCCGACTCGTCAGCGGTCTCCACCTCAAGATTCAATTTTTTTTGTTCAGAAGCTTTCATTGACATCTCCTGTGCCGTCCACAACAATCACCTTCTGTAGACCGGCGGCGAGAACCTGCGCCAGATACTTACCGCGCGTCAAGTTCACCACCCAGGGGTCTGGGACGGCAGCGATGGTTTCGGCGGGCGCGTAATCTTTAGCTCCGTCCAGAATTTGTGCAGGTTTTCCAAGCGCAGCCGGGGGCACGCTGAGTGTGACACGATATTGCGGGATCGGCACGTTCAGGAGCACAAATCCCTTCCCCTTTTTAGGGTAGTAATCGATCTCCGGCTCTTTCGGAATATCGTCAATCTTCTTCTCCGCGTCGTCCAATAATTTCTCCATGTTGGTATAAAGATAGTCACTCAGCGATTGCGCCGTGAGTTCGCCCGTGTCAGCGTCCACCGCCCCACCTTCCAGAGCTTTTATCACTGTGGTAGTAAAGATTCCACGCCGCGCGCCGTTGATGTTCTTCTCACGCGAAAGGCGCGACCACTTCGTGCCGTACCCGTAGAAGCGTTTCACTTTATCGACTGCCCCCGGGGCAATGGACTGTTTGAACGACATGTTGAGGCCCATGACGGGGTAGAGTTCACGGCAACAGTCCATCAGCAGGATGATCTCCTCGAAATATTTGGCCTTGAAGAACCAGTCAGCCGTGTATTGTCCGAGAATGTGGTAGACGGCTCCCGTGCGTTCGCGGGTGGCGTTCGCCATCAGCAGAGCGGTTTGATCGTCGCGTGGAGCAAAGCCGTGCCCCGCCATGTAGATGTAGAGCCTCCTTCCGACTTGAAGCCCCTTGCCCTTCGCGGCGTTCTCTTCGGCCTTATTCTGTAGTTTCTCGAACGCGCCTTGCACGTCAATGATCATGGGCCGGGCATCGTCCGCGATGGCTGCAGGCGGTTGATACTTCGAACTGACAATCAGCGCGACATGCTCTTTATCGTCCGGCACATTACCTCCGGTCGGAGATATAACCCAGTCGCGAAACGCCAGAGCATCGTTTTCCGGCCCTTCGAGTGGGCCATCCTTATCAAAATCAGGATAAGATTTAATCCCGATGATGACCGCGTAATCTTTATCGTTCTGAGCCATACGTTTATCCCGTTGAGGCTGAATGTTATATCCGGGACGCCGCCTATCTCCGCCAGCCGCAATTGATTGCGCGCCTGAAGGGCGACCTCCCGGATATTAAGTTAGAGAGAGTTGAAAACTCCCTTTGAGAATCACAACTCCGTCGCTCTAAACAGGAGGATACTGCTGGCGTATAAACGCCTTATCCGTCTCCGAAAGATCACTGTTAAGCCCGATCGAGAAGCCATTCGTCGTCCACTTCGCAGGTAGCGGATACATCATTATAGACTTCGGATCGACACTGGTGAAGTTAGACTCTTTTTTCTCGATGGGCCGGAACATGTTGTGCTCAATCTTTTCCAGGTCCCAATTGTTCGGCGGCCCTGAGAGGTCGCGGATCACGGCGTCGCGGTTCCACTGGATTCCGCCCGCAGGATTCTGATGCTCGTGGATGAGGCCGAGCGCGTGGCCGAACTCGTGGAGCACCACCCGTCGAAGTGCATCGTCTGTTGACTCCGGTTTCAGCCAACCATAGTTCATGGTCGGTCGCGCCGGATCGGTGATGCTCTTGCACTGGGTTCCGAGCACCGACCAGGAGCCGCTGTGCTTGAACGAGATTCGGATCAAGCTGTCATTGTCGTCCTGAAAGATGAGGCGGAGGTTTGCCAGCCCCGGCGCTGTCCAACGCTGTGCCACCTGCCGGACCCTCTGCTTCACACTCTCATCGCCATCCAGGAAGGAGACCGTGATGGTAGAACTTGGAGTCCACTTAGCGCTATTCAATAATGCAGCGCGGTTTGCTCCCTCCACACCTTCATCGCCGGGAACCCATGCGAAGCACCATTGATCTTGATCTTCCATCTCTTGATCTTCCATCTCTTGATTTTCCATCTCTTGATTTTCCATCTTTTTTTACACCTTTCAAGGGTTAGTTTTGTTTTTCTGTCTCCGGCACGACATAGACTCTCTACGGGTGCCGAGGTCGGAAGCGGCTTCACAGGATTGAGCGGAGAGGCGACGACACTGTTCTTTTGCTCGTTCGCAGCTTACGGATTGAACTTCGTTTTGAACTTATAGATAAGGCCGAAGCCATATTTATGGTTCACCAGTTCAAAGTTCGGAGGGAGGCGACCATACTCATAATTCAGTCCCATCCCAAAGAAGTCCGAAAAGTCATACTCGAGCGTGAGTTTCAGGTGATCGCGCGGCCCTCTCCCGATGTCGAGCGCGACCAGTTTTTTGTCATCATCCTCTGTAAAACGAACTTCGTGTCGCAGCAGGAAGCGTCTGATGTAGTCAACTTGAAAGGAGAGCGGCTTGTCGGCCTTTGGCATGAGGTTCACATACAGACTTCCGCCAACCGTGCCGCGTGCGAGGGCGCGGTCCTCCGCTTCGTCCACCGGACTCTTCAGATTGCGCCCGACCTCGAAACCGACGAACGACTGGAAATAAATCCTGTTGCTATTACCTAACACTCTCGGCACGAAGACAAACCTGTTCCCGACCATGACGTTGACATTGTCAAAGCGTCTATCAGACTCGAAGCCCGGAGTTACTTCCCAGACGATTCCTGAAAGAATCGGTTGTTTGTCGGCCAGGCGGGTCGTGCCGGGGATGGTTCTGATCTTGAACGGGAAGGCGTGACGTAACTTGAGTCCGAAGTTCATCGAGTTGGCGTCAGCCGCGCTGGCCGTGCTTCCCTTAAAGTTAAAATAGGGGCCTATCTCTTGAAAGAAACTCGCCGTGTCGAAGGGCGACTCCAATTTAATGTCTGCGGAGAATTGCGCTTTCTCCCCCTCTGCACCTTCTATCTGGCCGGAGAGATAGACATTGGAATCATCCCGCCCCTTCGAGGCTGATTTCTTGAAAAAGTTCGTGTCGGGCTTCTCCTTCGGTGGGTTTGTTCCCCCACCGGCGGTTGTCCCCGGCGGCGGCTCCTTCTTCTTTGTCACTTTAAAGGCGCCCTCCGGCACTGATTTCGGAACGCATCCTTCGAATGTCAAAGAGGGCGCGAAGAGACGGTATTCATGATCGACTACAAGTGCTCTGTTCAAGACCAGAAAAAGATTGACGATGGGCTGTGTAATGTCAGGCTGGTCTGCCGTGACGAAGACGACACGGGGCGGTCTTTCCGGCATGGCGGTCGAGACATCAACCAGAATCCACTGTTCGGCTTTGGCTTTGTTATCAAATTCCTCTCGGGTGATGGGAAAGAGGAGTTGAACTGAAGCTTTATTTGAGCCTTCGTTGTTCCTGATCGTCCCGATCGGCTTATCGCACTGAGCAGAGGCGGAGGGAACATTTATAAAGAGCACAGACAGAGCTATCGCGCACAGAACTCTCAACGCAATCGTTTGATACATTTGTTTCTCCTTCTCCAAGTCTCTCTGCGTAAAAACACAAACCTTCCTTCAGAGCCAGCGCAGACGCCTTTGAAACTTCCGTTGAACGCCATCAGACGCCTCTCTCAACGACGCCGGGAACCCATGATCAATCCCATCAACATCCCCACGGCGGCGGAAATCAGCAGCGCTTGGACGGGATTTTGCCGTGTGAACTCGACCATAGCTCCGGCTGTACCTGACGCCGCCACTGCACCCGGCCTGCCCTCGTCGTCGGCGGAAGGAAAGGTTAGGTCGCTGGTCAGGAAAGGAAGGTTGGATGGCGTGTCGAACGATTCATCAAAGATAATGTTCGACAGGTCGGCTATCGTCGTGTCGGTGTCAATATCTTTGAGCGCATTCGGGTCAATCGAGCGGCCATGATGAGGCAGCCCGAAGTCCTGGTTAGTGCGAATCCGGGTCTTAATCAGCAGGGTTTGTTCGCTCGTCGAAACGCCGTAATCGCCGAGCGTTTCGTTCGGCCTCAGCGGGTGGTTATTGAGTGTGGTGGCGATGGTGCATTTATGCGCCACATCCGTTGCGTCTCCGGGAGTGAATTCATCGTCAGGCATGGGTCGCTTTTCCTTTCATGAAGAGAGCTTTTGTCGTGGTGGTTGCGGGCGCACGAGCAGAAGACACCTATCGTGTCCGAGCCAATAAACGCTCTGCTAATCCGCCACTGAATATCCATTGCAGTGCAGTGCTTGCCGTATCGACGATAACCTTCGTGCCCACCCCCCAGAGAAACAGACCGACATAATCTTTAAGCGTGCCGAAGGGTTGGCCGAAGTAGTTTGTGTGCAGGCCGGTCAGTAATGCGGTGATGAGAGCGATCAAGGTCAACGCACGGTCCCAACGGTGGCGCGTGGCGACGTAAAATTCCTGCCTGGCCGCATCGTCAGCGGGCGCTCGAAGCATTTCCTTCATAGCTTGATATGAGTCTGAATCTCCCGCCGCCTCTCCGCCGAACCAATCATTCATGACGAAAGCTAAAGAATCTGTAGGCGCCTTCGCAGCTTCTAATTGACTAAAGAGTTGAATCAGGATTTGGTGCGCGCTTTCCAGAGAGCCATCCGGGGCTTTCAATAAGGCGAGGTCTTCAATGCCGGAAGCCCTCCATAACTTATCCCAAGCCGTCGCTATTTGGTCTTGAGCCTGACGCCATAAGGTTTTCTGCTCGTCGCTCAAATTCTTGTTTGAAGTGATTTTTTGAATGAGTTCTCTATCCCTCGAAATGCTGTCCTTGATCTCAAACCAGACCGGGATTGCGACCAATGCGGCAATGAGTTTTTTCCGGCTGGCTTCAAACTGAGTCAGGTTCAGAGTTGTACCCTGTAACAACCGTCCATAATCGGAGAGAAGTGCAGGCGTAACGTTTTCAATACCGGGTGGCGGCGCTCCGTCATCCTTCCGTGCGTCCAGTAGATTCCTTAACGCTTGCAGTTCTTCCGCAAAATGTCCCCAGGCATTGACTTGAGCTTGCAACCGCTTGAGGCTCTCAAGGATGACGATATAATCTGAGTTATTCGCTTCAATGTTGACAGACGAAGAGCGTTGTAAAGCCCGTATACGCTCGACAATCTTGCGGCGCTCCTCTGCCAGCGAAGCCTCAATGGAATAAGGAGCATAGCTCTCTCCCAGCGCTGCTTCGGTGAAGCGGCGCTGGCTCTCCTGAAATGCTACTCCTAACGCTGCCTCCTGCTCTCGGAGGGTTAAGATAGTGCGATTGACGCCGATATAGCGTTTTGCCAGAAGCGTCAGAAGGATGCTCAAAATCAGGACGATGATAGGCCACACAATTAAGTCCGAAGCGTTTACTACCAACTCGACCTTTCCGGTTTCACCATTGTCTAAAGGATTTACTTGCACCGAGCCTTCATATTTTCCCGCGTGCTTCAAGTCCCTGATCTCCAATTCCAACTTCGGCGCTTCCCCCTGCAACACCGACATTTGACCGGACCACCACACGCTGGCGCTGCCTCCCTGATCCCGCTTCAAGCCTCCGAGCGGCACGTCCTTTCTCAGCCAGGTTCGTTCTGTCGCGACCGCTTCGCGCACCGGCAAGCAACAGTCAGGGCACCACCACCACCCGCTCCAGAGAGGGAACATGCGATAAGTTGTGATGGTTAGTTTTTTGACCAGAGGTTGCACATCCGGGACGACGAGTTTCACTTGCAGGCGCTCGACTAGCCCTTTAGAACTTTCATCGTCGCCTACGGCCAACAGGGTGCCGGAATACGAACCCGGCTTCACCTTCAGATTGCGTGCAACCTGTATCAAGACGATCAGACTGGCCTCCGCCGAAACTTTTCCCGCGTCGGGCGCGAGCTTTATTACTTCGTTAGACAGGATCGCATTTCCGCCGGCGTCTTTCAGCGCGAAGTTGCTAAGAAGAATCTTTAACGCGTGCTCTTTGCCGTCCTTGGAGACGATCTCGACTCGCTGTTCGCTCTTCTGCTCCCATTCGAGCGCCAGCGTTTCTGTCTGACCGAACGCGAAAGCAGGTTTGACCGTCCTCGTCTCTTCCTGGGCGTGAGCAGGCACACACATCAACAGCAACAGTAGCGCGATGATGCTGTTGCGCAGAGACGGAGAACGGACAGCGAACTTTGGATTATTCATAAACGTGTGGGATTGAGGCTGTCGGTAAGCGAGACTGTGAGTGCAAGCGCAGTCACAACGGCAGCGCAGTTATTTTCACCCGCCTCACTCGCTGTAAATATTTTTCGTCTTTCAACGCAAGATCGCGGAAAAACAAAATTAAAGGCGTTGCGCGATTTCAAATCCGGGAGCAGCTTTACGCGGACCGAATTGCTAAAGGCCATCCCCGGAGAGTTGTCCTAACATACGTTAATGAGAATTTTAATAGAAACGTTTCATGAGGCTGCTCTTGAGTTTTTACAGAACCACAGAACAGCGGCCCGGCAACTCCAACTGCCTTGTCGCCGAAATTCAGGCTAAAGAGGACGGGAGAGCCGTGATGAAAAAAAAGAACTACGAGGTGACGTGAGCAACGCCGGGAGGATGACTTCCTGACGCCTGAAACCATCCTCACATTTTAGTTCGGCGAAAGAGCGCTGGATCACTTTGCCGGAACAGCAAAAGGTTGTGTGGCCTGCGAGGCACTAGGAGTCGGCATTGGCTGAAGGATGTCAGGACAGGTTGCGTGATACGGCTCGCTGCCCATGTACAGCCGCCACTCTTCAACCGTCATGTTGCGCGTTGCTCTGGCACAGGCGAGAGCAAGCAATTCCGGCATAGAGAGGTTCGGGTTGACTTGCGGGTGCAAATCCCACAGGCGGGCTGTACCGTCGCTGCCTGCGAGCAGTACCATTTTTCCATCCGGGCTGAATGAAGCGTCATTGATCGAACCGGGCAAGCCACGCAAGACAGCCACACGATTGCCCGTTGCAGTTTCCCAAACCATCGCGGAGGCATCATCACTCGCGGTGACCACGAACTTGCCATCGGGACTAAAAGAAGCTCTCGTGATCGCGTTAGTGTGCCCCATGAGAACTTTGACGGTTTGCCATCGATATGTGTCCCAGATGCGCGCCGTGAAGTCCCTGCCAGCCGTGATTAAGAACCTACTATCGGGACTGAAACTTACTGAAAGCACTTCATCGGCGTGGCCCTTGAGCGGACCCTTGAGCAAGATGGTAGCCTCGGTCCAGGTCTTTGTATTCCAGACACGAACCTGACTATCCCTGCTGCCTGCCGCGAGAAATCGTCCGTCAGGACTGAAGGCAACGCAATTTACATTGTCCGTAAACAAGTTCAGCGTTTGGAATAGTTTCTGAGACAGGGCATCCCACACATACACCTTATTGTCCTGTGCCGACGTTGCCACAAGTATTCCCTTCGGACTCCAATCTATATCAGTGAAAGACCCCGGGCGCGGGTCGGTCGGGCCTCCGAGCATTTCTCCCTTAGCAACATTCCAAATAATAGCCGTCGCATCGTAGCTCGCCGTGGCGATGAATCTGTCGTCAGGACTGAAAGCGGCCCTTCTGACATCGCCGAGGTGTCCGCGCAGAGTGGTTAGATTCTGCCAGCTATTATTTCCTCCCGGTTCCCAAATTTGCGCGACAGAGATTCCGCCGCCGCTCCCGGTCACGAAGCGTTTTCCGTCATGGCTGTAGCGGGCGGAATAGACGGGCGCACCGACGTGTATCACCGTCTGTGCGCTGGTCTGCATCAGCATGGTTTTTAAAGCCTGCCGAGCCTCCACGGAGGCGGACGCGAGGCGCCCGGCTTCTATCGCCAGCAGCAGGCTCAGTTCAGGTTGATAGACAACAAGGGTTTGCGAATTGGAAAAAAGTTGGCGCGCACGAGCTTCCAGAATATTTAATTGTCGATTCTGTTGATAAGCATAATAAATGACAAAGCTAGTTATTATGATACCGAGAATCACGCCCGCCACTTGCAGCCGACGTAGCTTGAGCTTTTGCCCGCCGATGGCAAAGCTCGCATAAAGATATTTAGCCTCGTTGCCGCTCAGTTCATCAGGGCGCAGGTCCAACCATTTACGCGCCTCCGGGATTCTTGAATCGGCCAGCAACTCGGAGTCAGGACGCCCGTTCTTTTCCCAGTTCAAGCTCGCGCTTTGTATGTTCTGTCGCCAAATCAGGAACTCTCGATCCTCGTTAATCCATGACGTAAATAGAATCCAATTATCAATGAGACTTTCGGCTGCTAGGCCCACCGTTTTATGTTCCGTTCCGTCCTCGCCGATGACCAGCAACCCCTGCGCTGAAAACTTTTGGGCAACCCCGCGCTGTTGGTAATTGAGATCGTCGAGTTTCACATTTTTGGGGCTGTCCTTAACCTCACCGGCGTCAATTTGGGCTAAGCGCACCAGCCGTGTGAAGAGCATACGCGCCACCTGCTGTTTATCCGGCGTCAATTGCTCGTAAACTTGATCGGCAATTCTATTCTGTTGTTCGGCGAGGTTGAGGTCATCAACCGGCTCACTCTCCGGTCTGATCTTCGCACTTACTTTAGGATCGAGCTGGGCGAAACTACGGCAAATTTTTTTGTAAACCTTAGTCAGCTCAATCGCCACCGGCGACTTCGCATCACGAACCGCGACTTCCTCGACAAATGAGTAATAGGGGATATAAGGAATCCGCAAATCAACAAAGGAATTGATCTCGAAGTTCAAGTCGGGAGAGATAAATTTATCTGCCACCTGTCTGAAGCGCGCTGACAAATCGTCGAGCTTATGCTTTTCGGCAGTCAAATCCACGCGGCTCGGCACGAAGATGAGTGAGAGCTTGCGTCCCTTGCGCCCCTGACTGATCAAGTCTGGACTCGTCAGACTATCGGCGATCCGCTTGATGCCATCCACATTTTGATTGTTCGGGGCGAGGAACATCACCACGACATCGGCCAGCTGGTAGGTGCAGACCCCGCTCATCTCGGCCACGCCCGTGCGGCTATCAATGAGCACAATGTCTATGTCCTTAACCGCTTCCTGATGAAACCAATCGAAAAACCGCTCCCCATCCAAATTCAAATAGAAATCGTCCCAGGCAAATGAGCGCACGCGGTCAGCATAGAGTGCGAACTCGTCTTTCGTCTGTTTCTCCCTGCTTTCGAGCCTACGCTCTTCTTTCGCCCGCCGACCGGCGGTGATGATGGAAAGTTCGCCGGGCATGTTCGGGTGCGCGGGATAGACTTTTGTGACAAAGCTGGAGAGCGGCTCGACGGGATAAGGAAATTTGGCGGGCGGCGATTGCTCATCGTCTTCCGGCGGCGGGCCTGGATCTTCAGGTGGCGCGGAAATTGTCGCGGCGAGCGGGCTGGAGTCGCGCAGTGAGCGCAGAGACTTGTATGAGAAGAGAAGGTCGATGACGCCGCGTTTGCACAAGACCTTTTGCAGTTCTGGATCGTCGTTTTTGTAAAAATATTGTTCCAGGCCCGGCGCTTCCAGATCGAAGTCGATCATCAGGACGCGCAGACCGCTGCGGTAAAGCAACTCCGCGACGTTAGCCATCGCCATGGAGCGACCAACTCCGCCTTTATACGAGTAGAAGGTGTAGATCTTCGCCGCGTCATCAGCGGGCATGGCGAGGACTCCTCGTTTTTAATTTGATGAAGAGAGAGCGTCGGGTCATCGGGTGCTTTCGCCAATGATGCGGCCTGCCAGCGGGGAGTTAATTTTATCGTAGGGCGGGATCAACTCCGGGGTGAAGTTCATCACGAACTGTTTGAACTCCGTGCTCATCCACATGTCTTTGCACTTCAAATCCGAGTCCGCGTCCATGCGCTTGAAGAACTCCAAATCATGAAACTGTTCGAGAAACGAGATGAGCGGTTGAGCGGAATTCAGCGGCTGTTTATTTTGATTAAGCGGAGCGATACGAAAGACGATGGTGCTCGGAAAAGCGTCGAGCAAGGAAGCCCTGTAACTGCGTTGAATATTGGGGTGCCACATGGAGATCACGTCGTTGACCACATAGCAGCCGTTGAGACGCAGGTAATTGAGTATCGTCCGATTCTTATTAAGATCGTGCACCCGTATGAAATAAGGGACGAGGGGTTTTTGATAGCCTTTATTGTCGCGCACCTTGCCCAGCATCTCGGTCATCAAATCTTCGATGTTGTGGCTGGCGGAGTCGAAGGGTTTCCATTGTTCGGGAGTGGTGCCATAATTTTTCAACCAGTCGGGCTTGAGCAAGGCTTTGAATGCATTAAAGTCGTTGACGTAATTAGCGGGCATCGCGACGGTGATCTTACCGCTATCCAACTCCTTGGCCTCTTTGTGAGTCATGACGGGTAGGACGACCGGAATTCGGATGCTCGGGTCCGGCTCGGCAACCTCCTTTTTAACCGGCTCGAAGACGAAGTTGAAGATGTTCTGTGCATTCGTCACGCTATCAACCGTCCAGTTCGACTGCACGAAATCGGCTTCGGCCTGCTGCACCACCTTGCGCAGCGATTGCTTGTTGTTGGCCTCGTCTTTCGTCTGACGAATCATCTTGCCGAAAGCAGCATTCATCTCACGGAGTTTCTTGATGAAATGCTTAACCATCTCAGGAGAGTACTGGCGGGAACCGATCAGACGTTGAATGGGTTCGATGGCTCCGTCGAGCGGCGCATAGACGCCATCTGCCTCTAAGGCAGCGAAATCAACTTCTACATCGTCCCAAGTGATGGTGGGGGGCATGGGGTCTCACTCCTTGCTGTTGTAATACGGAGGCTCGCCATGAGGCGTACGCGCCGATGGTAGCGGACAATTCTGATTCCTCAACGGCGCATCACTTTCAAACTACCGCCGCTTTCTACCCGTACCGCGACGCTGAAGCTCTTGATTCCCTTCCTGAATTTGAGTGACTGAGCCGACGTTCCACCCGGGTTGGTAAAAGCCTATACGCTCGGCGCGAATATTAGTCGTATTGCCGTAATAATTGTACTGGTCCCCGTGGATATTGATGACATCGCGGAGAACCGTCCAGTTGCGCTGGTCAAAGACTCGAAATTCATTCGACCCGGGGTGGGTCTCAATTTTGGTGTTTTTAACTGACGCCGGTAAGGCTTTCCGCTTCTTCTTGCCGCCCGCATAGTAAGCCACGACAAAATTGTCCGCCTCTTCAAAATCCATCATCGAGTGCTGTCTATCTTCAGTGAGTTTCAACACGGCCTGATGGGTATAAAGAGCCAAATCCACAACCCTCACGTATCCGTCTTCTTGAGCCGTGCGTTCGCCGCACAGCGCAGCGATTAGTGCCGTTGTGAAAGCACTGTAAGGCTCGCCCGCGTATGAGACTTCAGAACCTGTTGACGAAGCAATGATAACACGTCCCTTTCGGCTCTTGAATATCTTCTGTGCTTCGGGCGGTAGAGGAGCTTTGGCTAACAGCGCAGTTCGTGGAGATTTCGCCTCCGGCGTTTGTGCCTGTGCGCCGGCGAAGCCACCGGCGTGGCAACAGTCAAGCAGAACAAGTAATCGTTCAGACTTGATTTTGCTCAGCCCGGCAGCGAACTCGCTACCACTAATGGCCGTCCCCGCCAGATCAGCAACGTCATAGCCGTAAGGCATCAAATAGTGTGCGGCCTGTCCCCCTTTGTCGCTGCGGCAACCATGTCCAGAGAAATAAACAATCACCGAGGAATCCTTTGTGACTTGTGAGAGGTTCTCAAGGGCTTCCAGAATATTCTGACGTTTGGCTTTTGCGCCGGTCAACAAATGCACCTGCTCTTTCGGGTAAGCGCAACGACTTGAGTTTCTAAGGATCGCTGCGATCCCCTTCGCATCATCGACGGTGTTCGGCAGGTCTGCCCCGACGCCGATGATCAAAGCGTGACCATTGTTGAAACTCTCGCTCATAAAGAATCCCTTCCCAGGATTAAGCGTACATTTTTATGAAAGATGATGAACGCCTTCCCGAAGAGACTCCGGGGGCAGACGCTAGTGCTGGCTGATAAAGCGACGGGCATCGGTAATGTTGCGAGAACTATTTTAGAGCGCAGAAACTTACAAGCTACTGTTTCTCAAGCGGCAAGCTGAAACAGTTTGGCGACGAACTTCCCGGATCAACTGAAAGAACCTGAGGCAGGCATAATACCTGAATAACTATTCTTGCAACACTACTATTCGAGGTGGCGTGCACACCCCTCACTTTCAGTTGATGCCTCGACCGGGATACGCGCTGGCGTCCTGTCGGCGAACAGTTTGCCGCAGCACTTCCAGGCGGTCTTGATGCGGCGCGCAATGAGTTCGCCATCTTCGGTCAGAATGCAGACTTGGCCGGGAAGTTTTGAAGCCCCGCCAGACGGGATAAAGGCCCACCTCTCTTTCTCAAATAAGTTTTTGGAACAACCCGTTGGTCCTAGTGTCTAAATTATCCAATTGGTAATTCCGCGATGGTCTCTCTCCATTATCCAATTGGTAATTCCGCGATGGTCTCTCTCCATTATCCAATTGATAATTCCGCGATGCTCTCTCTCCACAAATAGCACCCGGTGTTAATCGTTCTTAAAACGCCAAAATTTTTCAAATCGGATGAGGAATTTTCGTCCGCTCGTCGGCGTAGTAAGTAAGGGTTCACTAAGGACCAATTGATAGATAGATGCTCCGTCTTCCGCGAAATGTTCGGGGAGTGTCGCCATGTCAGTTTCAAGTCGCGAGCTGAAAGAAACGCTCGACTTTATCAAGGCATATAAAGGGGAGGAATACGGTTCCGTCCTAACCTATACCTACGAACGTTTTAGTCGGTATCAGGAGCTAATAATTTTTGAGGATGTCGTTGACAGCGTCTTCAAGGATGTGGACGACGACGTAAGGCATCTGACGCCATCCAAGTCTCGCCTTGAAAGCCTGTGTGGGATGGTGGACAGCAAGATGTCACACTTGTTGGAGAAAGAGAGGCAACACAGCGCCCTCGAAGCAGCGCCGGTCCGGGATACTTCACGTACTCAGATAGAGGAAATTATCTTTCACCTGCTTTGCGACAAGTTTGAGGAGATGTTCAAGAACGATCAGATTATCCTCCGAATGTTTTCTCTATGGAGAGAGGACGCAGGATTGAAGCCACGCGACTTTGCCGATATTTTGGGCATAGCTATCAGTGAGATTTATGATGCGGACGCCCGCCTCAAGAGAAGAATCCGAGGAATCAGAGAGGAGTGGCTGTTCAAATGTTCAACCAAATGTCTAAAGCAGTCGAAGAAGCGATAACGCAAGCCGCCGTCATGAAATCCGCTTTGTCGGAACTGGAACGGTTCTCTTCCTTCCTCAGTGCGGGGCTAAGAGACTCGGCTCAAATGTCGACGCAAGAGACAGATGATGCCCTGCCGGAGCGGCGCCCCCACGTCTATGTCTCCAATGAGCCGCTGCAAAACGAGTGTGACGACGAGGGCAAGTTCCTGATCTTGGGAATCAGATGTCTGGCCCGCCAGCAGAGGTACGAGGAGGCCTTGAGTCTTGCCAAAGACGCGGCCCGGTTGGTCCCGTCTTACTGGCGCGCATGGGTCACTCTCGGCACGCTGCTCGCCCTCTTCGGAAAGGTGGACGACGCCGAAGAAATCTTCCGGCAGGTAATGACAGACTTCGCCGACGACCCCAAAGCCGTCGCCGCCGGGTTGCACGGTCACGCGTGGATTAACGAGATCAGGTTCGGCCTCGCCCCTCCGGCGGACGTGTTTCAGGAGACGACGCGCTTGTACGAGACATCGCTGCGACTCGACGAGTCTCGTGCTAACACCCGCGCCTGCTTAGTAATTAACCGCCTGACGTCAGACGGGATCGGCGGGCACGAGAAGATATTGGAGGATTCCGTCCTGCGCGAGGAGTTTTTGGAGAACCTTCGGCTGGAGCTGGATGAACGCGGCGCGAAGATGCATGAGGTTCTGAAAGCGATTCCGACATGGCTGAAGCACCTTCTGTATCCGATCCGGCTGCTCGATGTTAGCGAATCCAATGGCTAACGAGACTAACAACACCCTGAGGAGGTAAAGGAGAAATTATGAACCGACAGAAACGACACCTGACTATTACGTCAATCACCGTCATGCTGACGCTTGCCATACTGTGGCAGGCCGCCGTGGGAACGCGCGCGGTCGTAGACGATTCCCACCCCAATCTGTGCAAGTATTCCCACAGAGGTAGGAGCAGCCCGGAGATGAGTCTCGCAGCGCGCCGGGAGACGACCAGGGGTGGCAGAGTGACTGGTAGCATGTGGGCTGAGCTCGGTGGACAGATCGGTTAGGGGCACTTTAGACAGTAGTGTTCGGGCCGAACCTGAATCGCACTCAGACGAATGAGGGATCAGTCAGGCCGATTAAAAGGCACCGGATAAACACAGCCTGCTCACACACTACTGATAACGCTTGTGGGACATACCCGCGCTCCTTCGCCGGTGCGGGTATATCTCTCCGGCGGCTGGGCCGGATGTCCATACTGTCGCATATCCTCTCCCCTCAGGTATCGGCATAAATCCGCTGACGCTCGGCGACTCTTGCTCAGGGCACTGCTGCGGAGGTCTGTTTTCATTCATGAATAACAGGAGGGTATCATGACAGGATCGGTAGGGCCGGTATTTTTTCTCACCTATTGTGCCAAAGATTCAAAGGCGGCACGAGACCTCGTCACCTTCATGCGCTCGCTGGGTATTACTCTCAAGTTTGATGAGGAGATACTGTTGCCGGCCAATCCGATAAGCGACAGGCTGCGCGACGAAATCGAGCGTTGTGACGGCTGCGTGTGGCTTCTTACGGAAAACTCTCTGGCGAGCAGGTGGTGTCTGGTGGAAGCCGGCGTGTTCTGGGGTGCCAAAAAGCCGGTCATCATATACAACCCGTTCGCGCTGGATTACGACGGCCCGTTCAAAGACCTCAAACAGGCCCGGAGCCTCGACGACATCAAGCGCTCGCTCGAAGGGCTGAAGGTGCAAAGCAAGCCGCTGGCGGCGGTGACCATCGAGGAGGCGTCGCAGATTTTAGAGAAGGGGCTCACTTCCCTCGCACAGAGCGTGTCCCAAGAACTCTCCGTATTCCGTGACCGGCTCCCGGCCTTGGACCACATCGCCGAATATCTAGAAGTACAGGACAACTTCCTTTCGAACCACGCCCAAGTGTTGAGAAAAATCACGCGGATGATAGAGCGAGCCCCGCAGAAAGTCAGGTGGGCCTTCGATGTGCCCAGCTTCGGCTCGATCTCGGCTGAGAGGGAGTACCGCATCTGCTGCGACGCGATAGACATGTATATCGCGAAGGAGGAGTGGGACATCACGATCATGCTGCTTCCCGCTGATGTCGGGGTGAGCATCGTCAACACGGAGTTCAGCGAGCTTAAGAAGCGGAGGCAGGCGTGGGTCGAAGATATTCAAGCCCTACACAGGTTCCAAGGCTACCAGCAACGCGCCGGGCAGCGTGGCAACCGCAAATTCCAAATAGGGTGGCTGGCCGTCAACCGGGACTCCAACGGCGTCCCGCTGGGACTGCACAGCATGCCCCTTAATATCTGGATAGCCAACGACGACGAGGCGGTGTTCTCCACGGTCATAGATAACTATCGCCCGACGGGTACGAGTTCGCCCACCGAGGGGTCGCAAGTACAGGAAATCGGTTTTTCGACTCGCAACCCCCGCATGGTTCGCTTTCTCTCCGAGATCATGGAGAAGTACGCGCAGAATATCGACGAGAGCATCAAGCTCGACGACCAGATCGCGGTGTCCGAAAAGGTGAAGCTGCGCATAGAACGTTCAATGTAGGAGAAGGAACGGCCCGAGAGGTCGGAAGGGGGAAGAATCAAATGTCTAGAGAAACCAAGATCAGCATAACTTTCGCTGGGTTCGCTCTGCTGCTGGCATTTCGCGATGTCGCCACAGAACTGTTCCTGTCAACACAGACCGCGACCAAGGAGAAAACCTTGTGGCTTTCGTTCGCCGTCTGCGCGACCATCCTGACGTTGTCATGTGTCCGTCTTCTAGCCAGCGGAAAGTTTGGCCTCTTGAAAAAACTGAGGACGCCGGGCGCTCTGCGTAAGGCGACGATGCTGGGGCTATTGAGCGGCGGCATCTATTTCGGCATCTTTTTCATTATCGGCCAGCTCGGGGCAGGGGTCGCAGGGCTTATCGACGCCGGATTAATCCCGCTCGCGACGGTGACTGTGGGAGCTTTGATGTTCAATGAAAAGCTCGGCGCCGACTTTTACGGAGCGTTCATGGTCTACCTGCTCGGCATGATAATACTGATAGTTACGCGTAACGAGTCCATCCCTTTCTGGCTCCTCGGCATCGCCGTGCTTCCTCCCGTCGCGTCGGCGCTCTCCGATGGGTACACCAAGTGGCTGCTGGACAAGAAGAACTCGGGACTCACGCGGGATGAACTTCTGATCGTCCGTTTTTCGCCCGCGACACTCGTCTTATACGTCCTCGCATCGGCGACCTCATACTCGCTAGTACCTCAGATAGACGACCCATTGAAAACGCTCGCCGTGGCCGTGGCAGGCGGGTGGTTGCCCTTGATGCTCCTCTGCACGGGGCTCGGGATGGCGGGGATGAAGAAGCTCGCCGCTTGGGAGTTCATGATACCTGCGGCTGCGTTCTTAGGCACCTTGCATCGCCACCCTGAGAACATGGGAACACCTATGGTCGGGGCGATCCTCATCCTATCTGGAATCGTCATTTGTGAATGGAAACTCATCTCCCAATTTAATCACTGTGGGTTAATTCCCCGCAGCAAGCTGCGGGGAATTAACCCACAGTGATTAAAAGATTTCCCCTACTTGAGGCCGAACACCTCGAAAACGGGGGCCACGTGCGCCTCGGAAGCCCCAAATTCCGGGTCATCCTCATTCAAATCAATAGCGGTTCCGAAGGCGTGTGGGGACGGGAGTTTGCTCAAGGCACCGCTCGTCGGCTTTCGTAGACGAGGGTTGAACGTCCCCCGCAGGTCTTAATATGGTGAAGCAGACCTCTCGCCTCAATAACATGCCGGATAACAAGTGCGACAGACGGGGGCGTCAGTGCTCGCATGCCGAAGATAGCAGTATTATCGTTGAAGGCGGAGCAGTGTGAAGGGTTCTGTTGCAGGAATTATTTTGAGGTGAGCAAGGCCCGCTCGTGGACTCCGATAGTAAAAGGCAGTCGCCGGTGGTCGGCTCCCATCATCTTCTTATTCTTAAAGAACCGTTTTGCGGCGGAAATTGTCGCGTTTTGCGCTCAACACTGATTTCGTGGGAAATCAGGCTCATGCTGAGTCAAGAATGCTCAATAGTCAGGAGTAACTATTCAGCTATCCGGCGCGTTTTCTAACACTTAGCGGCTTCCCGCGACACGCACCTTCGAGCGCCGGAAGCACGCTTTGACCTTGCTTACGCATGGTCGAGAGATAGCCCCTGATGCGGCAGAACCGACGAGCACCCTTTTCACTCCTGAAGCACCCAGAGGTCTTCTGCTGGAGTTTGACCATGCGCAGGTCGCGCTCCGCCTGATTGTTGTCGAACGGCACCGAGAAGTCCGTCAGGAACCGTAGCACTTCTGCCTTCCTCCGCTCCAGCCGTAGCAACAGATTGCGCGCCTGTTTGCACACCCCCTCCGGCACACCGGGCGGTGGCTGTGCCTGAAGTCCCTCAGCGACCAGCCTCTCATAGCTCTCTGTCAGCGACCTGAGCTTACCTTCTGCCAGATGCTTCCCGCCCTCTGCCCTGACGCGCTCGACTTCCCGCTTCATCTCCATCAGCAGTTCCTTGAGCGGCACCGCCCACGCCTTCGTCTCGGTTGCCACTTCCTCGAAGTACGTCAGTTCGCGCAGCAGATGCACACCACACAACGCATGCCGGCATCGAGTGTAGTGCGTGTAGGCTAGCCACCCGTCGTGGACGCACGTGCCGCGATATCCCGGCAGCACATTGATCTCCGTGATAGCCGTCCGCCCCCGGTGCGCGGCAGAAGCGTAGTGCGTCAGGTGAGGCGTGCTCGCCACATGCACATACCCGAGCCGCTTGTTAATGCGCAGCCCCGTCTCGTCGGCGTGGAGTATGGGTGAGCGTCGCAACTGCCGTTTAATCTTCAACTCGGTCTCGACCAACCCTGAGGCGCATTCCCTGACGATGTTGACGACCGTGCCCGCAGACAGCCGGCAGCCGAAGAGGTCACGCATGGCCTCGCTCGTCCGCTGGTAGGGCAGCAACTGGTACTGCTGGAGGTAGAGCACGCGAGCCTTCACGCCTGGCGCGTACTGCACGCCCGAGCGGACACTGCCTGAGAACTCACCCTGCATCGTGCGCCCGCAGGAGTGGCAGCGCACGACGGCGAGCCGGTGCTCCGTCACGCGCAAGCGTGCCGGCACGACCTCAC
>JAIVJZ010000039.1 GCA_020199775.1 Acidobacteriota bacterium | reverse complement strand
GGGCAGATAGGCCGCGCCGGCTTTGAGGGTGGCAATGAGAGTGACGAGCATGTCGGTGGAACGCTCGAACAAGAGTGCGACGCGCGCGTCGGGGGTGACGCCGGAAGAGATGAGCAGATGAGCAAGTTGATTAGCGCGGGTGTTGAGTTGGGAGTAAGAGAGTTGTTGATGATCCTCGTCCGAGACGAGCGCTATCGCGTCGGGCGTGCGGGCGGTCTGCTGCTCGAAGAGAATATGAAGAGGGTGTTCGAGAGAATAGCGAGGCTGTGTCTTGTTCCATTCCTTTAGCAGCCGATGCTGTTCCGCATCAGAAAGAAGCGTGCAATCTTCGTGGCGGGCTTCCGGCTCGGCCGACATTGCTTCCAACGCTTTGATGTAGTAGTGCAGAATGGCTCCGACTTGGTCTTCGCTGAATATCGACGGGTCGCATTCGAGTCCGACGTTGATCTGTTGAGTGGCGGATTCCTGAACAAAGCTGGCGGTGAGCGGATAGTTGGTCTGCTCGAAAGTTCTGGTCGAAAGGGGCTGCATGTCGTCGAAGCCGGAGACGCTTTCGTAGACATGGAAGTGAATGAAATTAAAGACGGCCTCGAACAATGGTCTAACTCCGAGCCGGTGTTGTATCTCGGCCAGAGGGAACCAGCGATGAGGCAGCATTTCACGCTCTGCCTCGAAAGTGCGCTGCACGAGTTCGACCCAAGAGCCCTCCCTCATGTTCATGCGAAACGGCACGGTATTGAGGAAGAGGCCAAGCGCGCGCTCGGCGTCAGCTTCTTCGGGTCGGCAGTTAGAGACGAGTCCCGTCAACACATCCGCCCGCCCGCCTAATAAGCTCAACACACGCAGATGCGCCGTGAGCAGGACGCTTCTCAAAGGCGTGCCCGCTGTGCGCGCCAGCCCTCTCAAGCCTTCGGAGATTTCCTGCGACATGAGAACTTCGCGCACGAATGGCTGCTGCTTGTGATCGGACGCATCGGCGTCAACGCCGCCGACGCGCGGCATAGACGTGATGGTGCTGTCACTTAATCTCTGCATCCAGTAGTCGTTTGCCTCGACAGAGGCGAGAGCCTTCTTCTCCAGCGCGATGAAATCACTATAAGTCACCGCGGGCGGCGCGGCGGCGGCGGCCACCGGATGTCCGCCGGCGAATTGGAAGTAGAGGTGAAACAACTCGGAGACCATCGTGGCGACGCTCCACCCGTCGAGAATCGCGTGATGACAGTTCATCGTGAACTGCAAAGTGCCCGCGCTGCGTTGATGAACGATAAAACGCAGCAACGGCGGGCGCGTCGGATCGAAGAGACGCATCTTCAATTCTTCCATCCAGCCGGCGAGCGCCTCCGCCTGTTGAGCTTCCGTGAGGTCGCTCAGGTCAAATTCCTCAAGCGGGATGTCAGCCTCCCGGTGCACGAGTTGGAGAGGTTCGCTGTATCCGTTGAAATCGAATGAAGTACGCAACACCGGATGGTTGGCGGCAAGTTGCCTGACGGCTTTTCGCAAAGCCTCTATATCCAGACGACCCTTCAAATGATAACTGGCGATGTCGTGATAGAGAGCCGACTCGGGGCTATACTCTCTGTGAAAGAGCATCCCGGCCTGAAGCATTGCGATGGGATAAGCGTCTTCTATTTCCGAAGGCAGACGCGGCCGATCCTCTTCGCCGATCAGACTGAAGGCTTCGACAGGCGTGTCGGCAGGCGGCACGTTCTCGCCCGGCGTTTGCAAGTCCTGCGCTAACGCGGCAATCGTCTGATGCTGGAACAGACGTTCGATGGAAAAATCTATCCCGTGTTTTTGCGCCTGAGCCTTGACCTGAATACTGCGTATGGAATCGCCGCCGAGGTCGAAGAAGTTATCGTCAACTCCGACTTGAGGCAGATGCAGTACATCCGCCCACACTTGCGCCAACACCTCTTCGACGGGCGTACGCGGGGCGACAAATTTCTTTTCCAACTGAGGTCTGACTTCCCACGGAGACGGAAGCGCCTGCTTGTTCAACTTTCCGTTGGTCATGAGCGGTAGCTCATCCAACACGATGAACGCCGAGGGGATCATGTATTCCGGCAGACGCTCTTTCAAATAAGCGCGCCACTCGTTCACCTTCAATGCACCCGCGCCCGCACCGACCAGATAAGCCACTAGATGCTTCTCACCCGGCACATCCTCTCTCGCAATGACCACACATTGCCGCACCGACGGATGAGTTGCCAGCGCAGCCTCGACCTCACCGATTTCGATGCGAAATCCGTGTATCTTCACCTGATGGTCGAGCCTGCCCAGAAACTCAATTCGTCCATCCGGTAAATACCGCGCCACGTCTCCCGTCCGGTAGAGCCGTTCTCCTCCACGTGTGCTGTACGGGTGCGGCACGAACTTCTCCGCCGTCAACTCCGCACGCTGCTCATAGCCTCGCGCCAGTCCCGCCCCGCCGATGTAGAGTTCTCCCCCCACACCCGTGGCAACGGGCTTCATCTGCGTATCCAGAATATATACCTGTGCGTTCGCAATCGGGCGACCGATAGGCACGGTCTGCCCTCTATGTCGCCGCGCACGCTCGCTCCTACAACTCGTCGTGTCGATGCTCGCTTCGGTGGGGCCATAGAGGTTAACCAGTTCCACCCCCTCTCCCATCTCCCCGTAGAATCGCTCCTGCATCTCCCACGTCAACGCTTCTCCTCCGCTGAACACTCGGCGTAATCTATGGCATCTCTCTTTGAGTCCTCTTTCTCCCAGCAGCACGCCCAGCATGGATGGAACCATCTGC
>JAIVJZ010000028.1 GCA_020199775.1 Acidobacteriota bacterium | reverse complement strand
CTTCCACGCCTGACCAGAGCTTTGTTATATTGACTCCAGTTACGGAGACGGTAAGTGCGTTTGGTTTTCTTCTGTTTCACACCAAAAGATTACCAGCACTGCTGTCTCCGTAGCTATTTACGCGACAAAGTCTAATCATGTCAGAAACAAAAACGGCGAACAAAGATTACGGTTTTACGCGGGACAGGGAAGACGCACGCGTCGTCGAGGGGTATCTCAACCCGCTGCCGCGCTCCATCGTCCGCCCCGGCGAGTACGAACTGCTCGACGGGGAATGGCGATTCTGCCTCGACCTCGAAGATCGGGGTCTGAGCGAAAGTTGGCATCTCGGGCATGACTACGCCGGCATCGCAATCTGGCCCGGCTCGATAGAGGCTCATCTCGCACAGGCGAAGGGCGAGTTGGCCGACACGCCCGCCTGGCAGGATACGGTGGTCGCGTGGTACGAGCGCGTGTTCTCTATTCCCGAAGATTGGTGCACAGACTCCGGCTGTCTGGTGCAGGTTACTTTCGGCGCGTGCGGCTACGAGACGCGCGTGTGGCTCAACGGTCATCCCCTCAAAACCATCGAGGGTGAGGATGCGCATCTGGGCGAGTACACTTCCTTCAGCTACGAGTTGCCGCCGGAACATCTCCGGCCGGTCAACCGGCTGACGGTGCGGATCAGCGATTCCTATGACGCGGAGATACCGCGCGGCAAGCAGCAATCGACCGTTTATAAGCAGGGGGGCATCTGGTATCAGACCTATACGGGAGCGGTCAGGAGCGTGTGGCTGGAGCCGGTCGGGCGTAACCGCCTGCGCTCGCGTCTGAACGTGCTCAGCAGTTTCAGAGACAGCTTCGTCTCGTTCGACCTGACGACGCGCATCCACGATCCCGGCCTCTATTCTTTGCGGCTCGTCGTCGCCGCGCGGGGGAGCGAGCAACCTGTCGCCATCAAGGAAGTGCAGTTGCCGCTGGAGACGGGCGAGAAGCGGCAGCGCGTGACCGTGGCGTTGCCCGATGCTTTGCGTTGGTCGCCCGCAACGCCGAACCTTTACCACTTGGTCGCACAACTCAGCGGGCACACGGGGACGGTTTCGCAGATCGAAGCGCACTTTGGATTGCGCACGATAGAGGCTCGCGGAAGCTCGATCTATCTCAACAACGAGCCGTTGTATCTGGACGGCATCCTCTACCAGCCCGGGACGGCCACCTTCGACGAGATGCGCCGCCACATGCTGGCGATGAAACAACTCGGCTGCAATCTGGTGCGGGTGCATATCTCCGGCATCGACCCGCGCATCTACGATCTGGCCGACGAGATGGGGGTGCTGCTCTGGGTGGAAGTGCCGAGCCCGCACCGCTCAAGCCAGCAGAGCCGCGAAAACCACTGGGCGGAGATGAGGCGCATGCTCGTCCACATCGGCTCTCACCCTTCGGTCGTCATCTGGAGCCTCTACAACGAAGACTGGGGTGCGGAAGACATCGCCACCAACCCGGAAACCCGCCGCTACGTCGCCCGCGCATATGACTACCTGCGCCTGAACCACCCGCAGTTGTTGGTGGTGGATAACGACGGGTGGCAGCACGTCTCGACCGAGGGGAGGCTCAAGTCCGATCTTCTCACGGCGCACCTGTACACCCCTGACATCAAAGCTTGGCGGGAGTTGCTCGAACGTCTCGCGCGGGGCGAGACGGAAGGCGTGGCGGTGAAACCTCTGATCATCGGCGACCCGTATTTCTACGTCGGGCAAGTGCCGCTGGTGGTGAGCGAGTGGGGCGGCTTCGGCTTCGTCGACTACGGCGGGCCGGACGATCAGGAAGACAAGGCGGCGCGCATCAGAACCTTCAAGCGTGAGCTGCGCCGACACGCCATCGCGGGCGACGTGTACACGCAGGCGACGAGCATCGAGGAGGAAGATAACGGACTCATCGATCCCGAAACCGGCGACCTTCTCGTGCCCGCGGGGCTGCTCGACTCTGAGACGCCGGTATGACCTTGCTGTCGTGTTTAGCGCAACCCGGTCAAACATCTGCCGCGACGCTCGACGCTGACTTCCGTGTTTTCACACAACGCGTGCTCCGCGCTGACGGCCGATAATAAATACGAGGCCATCGCCCTTTCAACGTCGTGACGGGCGGCGGCCTCTTCGGTCGCACGCGCATGTGTATCTCGGCCGTCCGAGCATCTCACACAGTGTGAACGATGCGCCGACGATGGCCTTTTTTCTGTTCACCGGTCTGGAACGCGAACGCGAGTTGGATAACGGCGAACTCTCGAATTTCAGAAATGCGCTGCTCGCTATCTTCGCGACGGTCGGCGGAATCCGCCTCCCCGCGTTGAGTCATTAATTTCGGCTCAAGGAGTTTTCTTCGACGTGATTGTCGCCAGCGGGTTCGCACCGGCATTACGGCCAACAGGCATCATTTCCGGCATCGCCACCCGGAAGTGGGCGTGCGTCCCGTTGCTGCTCGCGCTCGCCCTCTCGTCAGGTTGCCGCGGGGGAAGGCATGCGCCCAACATGCCCGCGCCCGTGACCGCGCCGCCCGCGATGATCGACCCGTGGCAGGAAGCGGCGCTCAAGGTCGAGGAGGATCGCGGCGAGCCGATGGGGCGGCAGGCTAAAGTCGAAGTCCCCGCCCAACTGAAGCACTACGCCGACCCGCGCCGTTTCTTAGGCATACAGGTCGCCGAGTGGCGCAAGCAGGGGTTGCAAACGCCGCACGACTTCGCAGACCTGATCCCGCTCATCAGGAAAGGTGAGTTGGTCGAACTGCCCGCGCTCGGCCAAAACTACATCCTGTACGGCGTCGGCTACAGCGCGTCCGACGAACCGTTCACGCACTACGACAAGGCCGCGGGCAAGAGCGTGACGCTTTACGCCGGCGACGCCGAACTTGAGCAGGAGCACGGCCAGATCGCCGACTCGCTCAAGTTGCTCGAAGAGAGCGTCGCCGGTTTGAAGGACGAACTAAAGGCCGCGCCGAAGACCGACCGCGCGTTGCGTAAGAGGCTCCTGTCCGAAGTCGTCGAAAACGAGCGAGCCGTGAAGGCGCTCAAAGAGAGAAAGAAGTTGCTCGACTCTTTTTACCAACAAGAAGACTCGCGCCGCTTGCTCGCCGCCGAATATGAAACGATCAGCACGCTGGCGCGCGACTTCGGCGGGCGCGTCTATAATCTGCAAGACGCCTCGGCGCGCAAAGCCTACAAGGTGCGGCTCCTCAGTCATCTCCGACCCGCCGCTTTGAAAGTGTTGGAGCAACTCGCCAAATCATATCGGGACAAATTCGGGCGGCCTCTGGCCGTAACTTCTTTAGTGCGCCCCGACGAATACCAGCGGCAATTGCGCGAGACGAACGCCAACGCCACGCTCATCGAAGTGCCGCCGCACACGACGGGGCTGGCCTTCGACCTCTTCTACCGCTACATGAACGCCGCCGAGCAGACGTTCATTATGTCCGAGTTGGGACGCTTACAGGACGAAGGCCGGATCGAAGTGCTCAGGGAGAACCGCGACCACTATCACGTCTTCGCCTTCGTCGATGGAAAACGCCCCGAAGAAGCCCTCATCGGGCAAACACTAAAGCGCACGACACCGACACAGAAGCCTGCGCGGAAGGAAAAGCGCGTGGAGGATAAGACCCCCGCAAAGTCGAAGGAGAAGAAGACTGCCGCAAAGTCGAAGGCTGCGAAGGGCCGTCGCCGTTGAGAAGATCGTCAACGGGACGGCGGCAATGACTAACGGCATGTGGGGTCGTAATGACAAACGAGGTGCCAATACATTAGGCTACGGTAGTCGGCCTCCTGTCGAGAATTGCGGGCGCGGTTATTTCACGGTTCCGGCAGCGATAAGTTTCAACGAGAGCGAGAACTGAAAGGGCGGCGAAGAAAGGCAGGAAGAATTGATTGAGGAGGAAGAGTTCCGGGCTATCTTATCCGTGGCGGGGCGCGCCCTTGATGTTTATGGGCTTAATGAAGCGTCCGACCCGCCGCGCGTGACTCACACCGAGGGAGAACTGACTATCAGTAACAAGAGCGGCGTGATCGACATCTTCTTTCGGGGTTCGCTGGTCTTTCGCCACGACCCGAAGGGGGAGATAACAGATTTCTTTGAGACGGATGGAGTCTGGATAGACGCGATAGAGCGAATGGGGTTGAATATTCCTTCCTCCTCTTCGGGCATTGCGAGCCGTAGGAAATAAGCCGTGCGCTCTCCCGGCGTCCCGCCTTCGGTTGATACTTCGACCGGTGGGGTTACGTTTGAGCCGCGGCGTCTCCACACTTCTTTCGAAAGTGACAACGCTCGAACGCCTGCCAGCCCTACGCATTTAGCAGTCTGACCAGTTTTCGAATTCAGGATGCGCGCGCTCAGCACGTCGTCGAAGTGTGTCAACGTCGCGCGTCGGCTTTTGCGGTTAAAGTGTAGAAGAGGTGGCAGAGGTGAAGCGGTACGTTTTATTTCTCGCGGTATTACTGACGGCGCAAGTTTCATTCGCCCAACATACGTTCAAGGCAACGGTCAGAGACGTAGACAGCAAGGTGCCGGTGACGGGCGCGACTGTCTCGGTCAAGGGCGCTGAAATTTCAGCCGCGACCGACGCCGACGGCGTAGCCCGATTGACGGGCATTCCGGCGGGCGAGCAGACCATCGAAATATTTTCCCCCGGCTACGAGACTAAAGAACTGAAACTCACTTTCCCGCTCGCCGGCCCCGGCGAGAGCGAAATTTTCATCAAGATCGATAACGACTACGGCGAGGTAACGGTCACTTCCACGCGCACGGGGCGCATCATCGACGACGTGCCGACGAGGGTCGAGGCCATTGACGAGGAAGAGGTCGATGAGAAAAGCAACATGCGCCCGGCCAACGTCTCGATGGTGCTCAACGAAAGCACGGGCATCAAGGTGCAGCAGACTTCCGCGACTTCCAACACGCAGAGCGTCCGCATACAGGGGCTCGACGGCAGGTACACGCAAATTCTGAAAGACGGATTCCCGGCCTTCGGCGGTTTCTCGGGCAGTCTGAGCGTGCTGGACATTCCGCCTCTGGATTTGAAGCAGGTGGAAATTATCAAAGGCCCGTCGGCTACTTTTTTCGGCGGTGGAGCCATCGCGGGCGTCGTCAACTTCGTCAGCAAAGAGCCGGAAGACAGGCCGGTCACGTCCTTGATTTTTAACCAGACTTCGGCTCTGGGGACGGACTTTTCCATTTTCAATTCGCGGAAGTTCGAACGCTTCGGCTACACGTTGCTCGGCTCCGTCAACTACCAGAAAGAGTACGACGTTGACGAAGACGATTTCACCGAACTGCCGCGAACCAACTCGTTCAACCTGACCCCGCGCCTCTTCTTTTACCTGAACGATAAGACCCGCCTGATGATCGGGAACTCGACCTCTTACCAGAGCCGCGAAGGCGGCGACGTGTTCGTCATCCGCGACCGGGCTGACGGCCTGCACCGGTACTTCGAGAAGAACAACTCGCTGCGCAACATCACGACTTTGCAGTTCGACCGTAGTTTCTCGGGGGGCCGAAGGATCACGGCCAGACAAAGCCTCGCGTTCTTCGACCGTGAGATCGAGATTCCCGATTACCGGTTCAAAGGCCGGCAATTCAACTCGTACACCGACGTTTCGTATTTCCACGCGATACAAAAACACGCCCTCGTCTTCGGCTTCAACGCGGTCTATGACAGATTCAGGGAAAAACAGACCAGCAACAACTTACCCTCGCGCGACGAGAGGCGGACGACCTTCGGCGCATACGCTCAGGACAGTTTCAACGTGACGGAGAAACTATCGCTCGAAGCGGGCTTCCGCCTCGATCACGTCAGAGACTACGGTGTCTTCGCCCTGCCGCGCGTGTCGATGCTTTATAAGTTTACAGACCATCTGAGCAGCCGCCTAAGCGTGGGTCTCGGCTATAAAGCGCCGAGCATTTTCACGGAGGAGGCCGAGACCTTGCTCTTTCAGAATGTCCTGCCGGTAGGGAATACTTTGAAGGCGGAGCGCAGCCGCGGCGGGACGTTCGACGTGAATTACAGAAACACCGTCGGCGAAAAGTTTTCCTACACGCTCAACCAGATGTTCTTCTACACGGAGATCGAAGACCCGCTTGTTCTACTGCCCGGCCGGGGCGGCCTCTTCAACTTCGCGAACGCGGCCGAGCCGATCCGGAGCGCCGGCTTTGAGACGAACGCCCGCATCGCCTATGACTTCGTAAAACTGTTCGCGGGCTACACGTTCACGCACGCGAAGGCGAAGTACCTCGCGGGCAACCAAATTTTGCCCCTCACGCCGAAGAGCAAACTAAACTCCGCGCTGCTGTTCGAGAAGGAGGAGAATTTCAAGGCCGGGATAGAGGCTTACTACACGAGCAGCCAGTTTCTGACCAACCGTTTCAGGACGAAACCCTACTGGGTGTTGGGGATTTTCGGCGAAAAGACTTTCGGCAAGTTCGCGCTTTTCATCAACGCCGAAAATATCACCGACACGCGGCAGAGCCGCTTCGGGACGGTCGTTTTCCCGCCGCACCAGAACCCGACCTTCAGCGAGATTTATACGCACACCGAAGGACGCGTTTTCAACGGTGGGATCAAAATCAAACTTTAGCCGGGAGAGAACGACGAGGTCACGCGCGGAGGTCAGGCGCGTCGAGATGCACATCGGCGGCTATCTCTGCGGCAATTGAGTGTTCAACATCCAGAAGGCCGTGAGCCGTCTGAAATACGCACCGAAACTTTCTGAAATAGAGATCACCGACATCAAGCGTGGGCTCGGAGTTTTCACGCCGAAGCCCGACCAGCCCGTGTCGTTCGCCGCGCTCAAGGCTGCGCTCAAGAAGGCGGGGTACGCGCTCGACCGCGCGGAGATGACCGTCGCCGGGACGCGCGCGCGCGAGGGTCAAGAGTGGGTGTTGATCGTCGAACCTTCGGGGCAGCGATTCGCTCTCGAAAGCCGGAACCTCGAACAGCTAATGGCCGGTGTCGCCCCGAACGCACGCGCGGAGATAACGGGCAACTGGAAGACCGACGGGACAGGCGTTGCCGCGCGCGAAGTAATCACGCCGCGCGAAGTGAAGAAAGTAGAGCCGGGAACTAACACGACATCGAGCCGTGCGGCGAGTTTTAGCCGGTCGCCTGCTCCGAGTTTCATCAAGGCGAGCTACGACGCGCCCGAAGCAAAGCGGTTGACAAACCCGGTCGGAAACGCCAACGCGTCAATCGAGGCTGTGCCGCCGTCCCCGATCCGCGTGACCTTGCCGGGCTTAACTGTTTACAAGGGAGGCGCGTTCACCCCGCGCCTCTACTTCATCAAACAGCACCTCGGCGACTTGGAAGTGAACCGTCAGATGTTGGACGTGAGCGTCTCTTACACGCCGACGGCGACGCTCCAGTTAGAAGCCGAAGTCCCCGTCTCGCGCACCTCGTTCGACGACGGCGTCACTTCCGGTTCGGGCGTGGGGTTGGGCAACATCACGCTGTGGGGAAAATATCGCTTCTACCGTACCGTGAAGACCTACGGAGATCGGCAGGCCGCGGCGCGCTTCGGGCTCGAACTGCCGACCGGCAGGAAGACCGCGCCAAGCGAGAGAGAAGTTAATGCGCCCGCGTACGTTCGACAACAACTCACGCCCATATCGGGCGGCCTCTCACCGCACATCGACGCCACATTCTCGCAGGCCGGGGGAAGATTCATCTTCGGCGGCAACGTCGAAGGTATCCTGCGCTCCGAGCGAGACGGTTTTCAGACGGGGCACGAGGTGCGAATCAACTCCGCCGCCGTTCCGGGCAGCAACTCGACCGAGTATTACATCGCGCCGGGACTCTAGTACGCGGCTGACCCGCGATTCGTGATTGAAGGCAGCATCCAGTTGCCCGTCGTGCGCAACACCGGGACGCTCGTGTTGCGGAACGACAGGAACATCCTGCTCGGCATCCGGTATCTATTTTGAGGAAGCGACGGTGAGAAGAATCTTTATCGTGCTGCTGCTCGCCGTCCTGCCTTTTCAGGCTTATGGTCAGGACGCCCCGAAAGCGCCTTCGCTGTCGCTTAAAGACCTTCGGGGACGCACCGTCCGCCTGAGCGACTATCGCGGCAAAGTCGTGCTCGTTAATTTTTGGGCGACGTGGTGCCCGCCCTGCCGTGCGGAAGTGCTCGATCTGATCAGATGGCAGCGGGAGTACAAAGGCCGCGGCTTACAGGTGGTCGGCGTCACGCACCCGCCGACCAACGTCCGGGAGGTGCGCCGGTTCATTCGACGCTTTCGTGTCAGTTACCCCATCCTGCTCGGCGAGCGCGAGACCAAAGCACTCTTCATCGAAGGAGAGACTCTGCCTGTGACGATTGTACTCGACCGTGAGGGCAACGTCCGTGAGCGCATTGAGGGGATTCTGCTGCCCGAAGAGTTCGAGGAGAAAATTAAGCCTCTGCTACGATGAGCCGTCGCGGTAGAGGTAAGATGCCGCCGATGCCGACACCTCAATTAACCTGTCGCCATGTCATAGCTACGTCACAACCTGACAACTTTAATGCTTAAGCATCATGGATCATCTCTAATTTCACGTGTCCGATAATCTCACGTAAAACGTGAAAAGTAAGGCTACATGGGATTATCGGACACATCCACGCAACCTGCCCTATGAGGCACTGATGCGCATGGCGCAAGTCCTGATGCATACGGGAACGGGATGGGTCAAGATCAGGCGTGAGGAAGAAGGTAGTTTCGTTTGTTCCGCGTTGCCGGTTAACTTTCAGGATCGGCTGTCAGCCACGCCGAATCCTTGCCTTGCGGATAGACAGGGTGCACTGGGTTAAGCCTCTGGAACAGCACGTCCATATTGGCCGCGCCAGATATTCAATCACTGTCCCAGTTGAGGGTGTTGACCGGGCTGGTCTCCAGATTCTCCCTCGCATGGTCGTAGCGCATGACCGTCTTCGGGTCTTTGTGCTTCGTGACCATCTGCACCTCTCGATACGTGTGCCCGTCATTCAAGAGCTTCGTCACCACCGTGCGGCGCAAGTCGTGTGGCGTAACATGACCGATGCCGGTGAACTCCGCCCACCGCCCCACGATCTTCTGCACCATCCGGGTCGATAACGGCCGGTCAAATTCCAGCGTCCGGTAGTTGACTATCGGCTGAAAGAGGTACGCTTCGTCCCCGCCGCTACGGAGCGTCTGCCTCCTTTCGCGGTCGAGCCGGAGATATTCGTTAAGCGCATCCTTGACATCCTTCGGCAGCGGCCACACCTCTTCTTTGCCACCCTTGATCTTGCAACGTAGCGTCCAACGCCCGTGGCTCCACTTGATTGATGAGACGCGTAACTGACTCACCTCCGCCAGACGCAGAGACAGCCGGAGCATGACCAGCAGGATGGCGTAGTCTCGTGCGCCCTCGACCCTGCTCTGGTCGGGGCCCGAGAGTAGATACCTGACCTCTTTCGCCGTCAGTGCCCTCCCCTGCGGAGCGCTCGGAAGTTCCGGCGGGGTAACTAACTTAGTCGAGGCCGGGTTGACTGTGATGACACCGCCCGCGCGCAGGTACTCGAAGAACGAGCGCACAATGGCGAGCTTCGTCGCAACGGTGTTTGGCTTGCGTCGCTTGTTTGTTCGCAGGTGGTCTCGGTAACCAATGACGAGCGCAGGTGATACGTAGCTTGGATGGATGTTTCCGACGAACTGAAAGAATTCGCGGATGACGCGGTGGTAGGCCGAGCGCGTCGCCTCGCTCACCGACTTGTAAATGAACGGGCGCGCCAGCGCCAAATCGAAGCCCGGAGTGGCGGCTACAGGAGACTGCGCCGTCGAAGGTTGAGTGTCGAGTACCTCGGGGTAAATAGGAGTGCCGCTCATCTGTTTTCCTCATCGCTGCTGGTCATCATTTGCACCACGCAATCGATCACAAGTCTGATGCCGTCGAAAAGTGTCGTCCCGCCTAGTGGTCATCGTTGATGATCACCCTGACCGTTCTCTGCCTTCTCAGCCGATGGACTTAAACCAGAACCCTGTTGGCTGTGAAGCGCTGGCCGCCAATCATCTCGAAAACTTCCCTCCGACGCTACAGGCCAAGTCATATGACCCGACTCTGGGGCAACGCCAGTGCTTCCGCAAATCCCGTATCGATGAGGCACTCGACCATCTCGTCCGCGATCAACCGGAGACGCAAAAGAGCCTCACGGCCGGCCGTGACCCTACCCGTTTCTTCTGCCTTAGCCGCTCATCGTATCTACAGCCAAGTGTCTGACGCGAGCGAGGTAAAACAGACTCTCCGGCAAGGCTTGAAGGGTATCCGAAAGCACTTGGGTTCCCGTGTCTCCGAGGAAGTAGCCACCGGAGTCGGATTCGATGGTGACGCAGCACCCGAGGTGTTCAGGCTCCAGAGCAGCCCGCGGGTGTTCGTCGTAAAAGTGCCGTTCACCCTTAACCAACTCATCTGTGGTATTTGCCTCTTCTTTTTCGAGGGTGCTCATCAGTTTATTCCGCCTTTCGGCATATTTTCGCTAGACAGGAATATAACATGCCTTATTGTAACAGTTCAGCTATCCGTGGCGTTTTCTGATACTTAGCGGCTTACCCCGGCACGCACCTTCGAGTGCCGGAAGCACGCTCTAACCTTGCTTACGCATCGTCGATAGATAGCCCCTGATGCGGCAGAACCGACGAGCACCCTCTTCACTCCTGAAGCAGCCCGAGGTCTTCTGCTGCAACTTGATCATGCGTAGGTCGCGCTCCGCCTGATTATTCTCAAAGGGTACAGAGAAGTCATGCACGAACAGCAGCACTTCGTCTTTCCGCCGCTCTAGTCGCAGCAACAGATTGCGTGCCTGTTTGCACACCCCCTGCGGCACACCGGATGGTGGCTGCGCCTGAAGCCCCTCGGCCACCAGTCTCTCGTAGCTCTCGGTCAGCGACCTGAGCTTATCCTCTGCCAGTTGCTTCCAGCCCTCTGCGTGGACGCGCGCGACTTCCCGCTTCATCTCCAAGAGTAGTTCCTTGAGCGGCATCGCCCACGCCTTCGTCTCGGCTGCTACTTCCTCGAAGTAAGTCAGCTCGCGTAGCAGGTGCACTCCGCACAGTGCGTGCCGGCACCGATCATAATAGGTGTAGGCGAGCAGCACGTCGTGAACGCAGGTGCCACGGTAAGCAGGCAGCACGTTGATCTCGTCGATGGCTGTGCGCTCCCGATGAGTTGCCGCCGCGTACTGCGTCAATGAGGGCGTGCTCGCCACGTGCACGTATCCGAGGCGCTTATTGATGCGCAGCCCCGTCTCGTCGGCGTGGATGACGGACGAGCGCCGCAAGCGATGCTTGTTCTTCAGTTCGGTCTCGACCAACCCGGCGGCGCACTCTCTGACAATGTTGGCGACCGTCCCCGCGGAGACGCGGCAGCCGAAGAGGTCACGCATGGCCTCGCTCGTCCGCTGGTAGGGCAGCAACTGATACTGCTGGAGGTAGAGCACTCTGGCCTTCACGCCCGGCCCGTACTGCACGCCCGAGCGGACACTGCCTGAGAACTCACCCTGCATCGTGCGCCCGCAGGAGTGGCAGCGCACGACGGCGAGCCGGTGCTCCGTCACGCGCAAGCGTGCCGGCACGACCTCAC
>JAIVJZ010000015.1 GCA_020199775.1 Acidobacteriota bacterium | reverse complement strand
AAACAAGCGTAAAAGCTGGCGGAATTTCTTGGCGGAAATTCGGGAACGGCGATAAAAGGAACTCGGTAGTTCCATGTCAGTAGTTTAGCACCTCTCAAAAAGTGCTTAACTACTCTAGCCCCTGTACTAATAGATGATGAATTAGACTTGTCAAAGTAATTTCCCTCTGATCATATGCATGGAGGCATCAATATTCATCAGGTCAATCTTAGGAGTAGGCAATACAGTAAGAATTAAATGGCATTGTTACACGTCATTAGCCTGCTCATACACAAAGGAAAAGTTATTTGATGAAGTGATATTGATGTATGCTAGGTAGCAATTTGCTTTAGTATCTTCCCGCTCTGATTTGTTCTTCCAAGGTGTTTTTAGATTACCCTTATCAAACATACCTACGCAACAACTATTGACTGGCGCCGGACAGGAGAAAAGTGTAAAAGGTGGGGATAGTGGTTCTCAATAAAAAGGAGGTTTTTGAGCTGTTCCTGATCTTGGTCAAATAAGCAAATATCCTACCGCCAGTGCTCAGGAATATCATCTCAAAAGTAAAAGAATGAGAAGTGCTGCTAATGGCCGGTCTGCCACATCTGATACTAATCAAAGATTGTTCTATATACCGGAGATAAATAAGAAATTTGCTAACAGCTGGGCTGGGAGTGCATTACTAAAAGAATCTACTTTGCATCAGGTTTCTCCATATATCGGAAAAATGAAATCTTCCATGGCTAGTACACTGATCTCAGCTTTCACACAAATAGAGGATACAATATATGATCCGTTTTGTGGCTCAGGTAGTATTGCTCTGGAGGCATGGACAGCAGGACGAGCAGTCATTGCTAATGATTTAAGCCCTTATGCTGGCACTCTGACGCGCGCCAAACTATTTCCAGTTACCTCAATAGTAGATGCATATGCGGAGATCGACTCTGCCGCAAATCAAGTGCAAAAAATTGTTGCAGCGATTGATTTAAGGAAGATTCCTACATGGGTACGAAAATTTTTCCATCAAGAAACATTACGTGAAACTGTTGCTTGGTCAGAAGTTCTTAAAAACAGGAAGTCATACTTCTTACTATCATGCCTCTTGGGAATTTTACATCATCAAAGACCCGGGTTTTTATCTTATCCGAGCAGTCATACTGTTCCATATTTACGAGAGAAGAATTATCCACGACATCTTTATCCTCATTTATATGAATACCGCTCAGTGCGAAGCAGGTTAGAGAAAAAGGTTGGACGCGCCTTGAAAAGAGTACCAGTTCTAGATCCACAGGTTACACGTAGTTGTTATATGCGTAATGCCGCTGATTTCATTCCTGATGCGAGAGTGGACGCTATAATAACAAGCCCACCTTATATGAGGCAGTTAGACTATGGTAGAGATAATAGGCTTCGCTTGTGGTTTCTTGGTGAATCTAATTGGAAGTCGTTGGATAGCAATATCTCTCCTCACGAGGTGAAGTTCCTAACGGTCTTTAAGCGCTGTCTCAAGTTGTGGCATAAGGTTTTGACCCCATCAGGCGTCTGCGTTCTTGTATTAGGAGATGTTCATAGTCGTTACTATGGTAGGCCACTTCCAGATGTGATTACTCATATGGCTACTGAAGAAGTAGGAGGATATTCTTTGATTTGGAAGCACACTGAAGAAATACCTAAAACCCGTCGTGTGCGACGTGATTGTAGTGGGAGTCAAAGTGAAACATTTTTAGTCCTACGGCGATGTTAAAAAAGGTTTTTAACTTATAGTATTATTAGCTTCAGTATTAGTAGTTACATCTATTATCAAAGATGTGGATATGATTAGATGATTGTATCTTCTCATAGCTTTGGATCCTCACTTCATCTTGGTAAGCCCAGTCATATCATAAAAGTTTCGACGGAAGTGTGGTGAGCTTAGAGGAAGGATGGCCTCATAATATTGCTCTGAATCTGTTTGCTTTGTACTTGGATTGTTCATTCTATAATTATAGCTGATAAGTGTTAGTACTCTATATTTGGAAGTTAAAGCAAGATCATTAATGCATAAAGGCTGGAGTTATAAATATGGTTAAAGATAAATGGTTTGCTTCTCTTGCAGGGAATGAAGCGGATAAGTATGTTCTTGATTCCTATGTAGGTAGTGGAATGCTCGGCTATGTATATCAAGGGCATCCTAAAGACATGCCAGAGTGGAAGGTGGCTATAAAGTTAACCCCAGGTTCACCTAAAGCGGGCTGGGAAAATGAGATTAACAAAGCCTCAAAATTGAGAGGCATTACAGGAGTTGTTGCATTTCATGGTCTTGGCGAAGCACGTATTAAGGCCAAAGGGCGGACCGAAGTTTTCTTGTATACAGTTTGGGACTTTATCCCTCCGGGACGGAATTTAAAACAATACCTAAAAAAGACAGATACCTGCCCGACTAGCTTTCTCCTTGCAATATTAGAGCAGATCCTTCGTGTACTTCATGCTTGTCAAATGCGTGGAGTAAAAAGGCATGGGGATCTGCATGCCGGTAACATTCTAATTGGAGACAAAGATGAGGCAGATCTTGATTCCTCTCTTAATATTCGCGAACCAATTTATGTGTCTGACTTTGGATATGGATCTACGGGCGGGGATAAAGTGCCTAAGGATGATTATATAGGTCTAGCGAGTATAGCGGATGCAATCATTGAGAAGACAGAGTGGGATAAGGCTACTACCACAGATAGACAACTAATAAAGGGGATTCGTGAGCTCATGCAGAAATTGCTTAGGGAGCAATCCGAGTCTGAGCGGCGCCCCCCTAAAGAAATTTTGAAAGCAATTATAGATCTTGACCAAAGAGTTCGTGCTTCCGGAGGCCTCTACCCTTCTTCAAATGTTGCAGGGGCTAATATGATAGAACGAATAAATATTGAACGAGGTATGAGTGTCGGACAATTCCAAATAACTGAGATGCTAGGAGATGACTGGGAACGGTGGAGAAAATTGTTTGTTTCTGCCGTGCCAGCTAAATCTCGTATTCTGGAACCAGACACAGCCACAGTTGTCACTGGGCCTCGTGGTTGTGGGAAAACTATGCTGTTTCGTAGGCTTAGTGAACGATTAATGGTGGAGTGTGGCCCGGTCGATGATGCCCAAAGCGTGCCGAATTTTGTTGGCTTATATGTAAATGCTAACGATGTTGCTGCCGCTTTCTCTTCTTTTCAGAAAGGGGCAAATCGTGAAACTGACGGGAGGCTAATCTGTTACGCAAATTTATCCATTTTATCTGATATTTTGGCTGTACAGTCGGCACGATCAGCAAAATTCAAGGATAAACCAACTCAAGAACTGCTCGAAACTGTTAGAACGTGGCTGGTAGAAGAAGACGAGCCTCATGCTTTAATCATAGGAGAGAACCCATTAGAACACTATCGCTTACTTCTAGAACGAATCAAGTGGAACTTCTCTAAGGTTAATACGTCGCCACAATTTCCTGCATATGAAGATTTCTCGCAACTAACGTGGCTTCCACGTTTAATCTCAATGGTAAGGCGGTTCTGCCCTTGGATAAATTCTAAAGCCGTTTATATCTTTATTGACGACTATACAACTCCACGAATATCGGAGCCGATGCAAAAGGTATTAAACCGGCTGCTATTTCAACGCTCAAGTGAGTTTGTTTGTAAGATGGCTACTGAATCGGCAACTACTTTCATATCAGTTGATTCTAGTGGGAAAATCTTACAAGACGGTGATGATTATCAATTAGTCGATATGGGGGAAGAGTCCCTGTTCATGCCTGATTCTGAAAGAGCCTGGTTCCTCAATGAAATTTTTCAGCGTCGGCTCTCATTAGATCTGCGAATCCCCGAGCAAGGACATACGCTTGAAGGACTGTTAGAGCATCTTGAAGTTAAAAAGCTTGAATTTGCCCGGATGCTGCGTAACCAAACAGATAGCAAGGAGCCCTCTGCTACAAGTGTAGTCCCCACTGGGTCACAGCGCAGAGGGCGAACACGTGCTAAAGCCCTTTACCATGGAAGCGAGGTGTTTGCTGACCTTTGGTCAGGCGATACTAGAACTATGATTCAACTCGTCCAAGAGTTAGTAGATGCTGCTACACCAGCAAATGCTGAAACTCAGGTTCCTATTGAAAGTGAGATTCAAGATCGGGTATTCAGACGCCGCGGTGGGCAATGGTTAGAATCGCAAAGACGCAATCAGCCAACAGACCGTGAAGCGTTCGATAAAGGTTTAAATGCTTATCGCGCTGATAATCCGAAATTTGAACTTACTGGTGGAAGCTATGGTGGTCACCTGAAAGCTATAGTTGAGGCCTTTGTCAAATCTGCACGTCAGTTATTATTAAGTCCGATGTACAGAATTAAAAGTGGCAACAACATTAGAGAAGTCCCTCGCATGGCCTTTCGCATAGAAATTACAGATGAGTTCAGAATTGAGGGACTAGCTTCGGAGATATATAAGGACTTAATTCGATATGGGATGTTTATGAGAGATGCCAGAGGGAAGAGTGTTAGGGGGGCGTTCGTGCCACGGCTATATTTGCGACGTCTACTGCTTCCATACGCTACTCTAGCGTTGTCGAAGCGTGATAGCGTTTCAATGAATTGTGCTTGGTTCACAAAATTGCTGCTAACACCAGATAAATTTAGTACGGAATTTACGAGATATATTGAAGCACCAGCACCGCAAGCCTCAACACAAATTTCATTGTTTTCTCTGGGTGGAAAGGGGAAGTCATGGTCTGGTTATACCCCAAATCCCCTTTATAATGATATTGATCTTGAAGATACAGATTTGGAAGAAACTGATGAACTATCGTGAGTCGAAAGGAATGGAACCTATAGATAAAATCATTTCCATGCTTCCCCCTATGGAGAAGTGTGACCAACTTACACTTGGTGAGGGGGACGTTCTTGTTACCGTTGGTGGATTCGAGGATCGAACCTTAGCGGCTGCACAGACAATTAACGGCAATGACCGAGGACGAGCACTAGTTTTAATGTATGAACCGAAGGATAAGCGTAACAGGTTGAATGACGTGCTGGTTGCTCTTAGGAAGACTGGTTTTGTAATAAGTGATAATGACATTATTCAATTTCATCGCTATGATCCAGAATCATTCTCCACTTATTTCAACGGACGCTTAAAAGAACTAAATCCAAGAAAAATAATTCTTGATATTTCAGCAATGTCGAAACTCGCGATGCTGTTATGCCTAGAAGTATGCTGGGAAATGAACCTTGATACTTCTGTATTCTATGCAGAGGCGGAAGATAAAGGACCTAAGTATAAGGAATATGAAAAGGCAAAAAATGAGAACAACCTGCATCGTCCTACTATTCAGGTGTATACGGGGATTCACGGAGTAATTCGAGTCACGGGGTTATCAAGTGTCGCTATGCAAGGGCAACCGTCGGCCGCCATTGTCTTTATGTCGTTTAATGAATTGCTGACACAAGCGCTCTTGAATGCTGTATATCCCAGCCGGTTATTTCTTATAAACAGTAGATCCCCTAATTGGCGTTGGCGCGAAGAGGCGACAGCTTGGATCCATGAGCAGCTTCGTAGTGAATGGTCCGATGCAGATAATCCGCTTCAAGAACAGCCCGACAACGGTACTAAACTACCAAAGAGGTCTGTATCAACGCTTGACTATAAAGAAACGGTACAAACAATTCTAGAACTTTATTGGAGTCTTGCCGTTGATCACCGGATATTACTTGCTCCTACTGGTAGTAAGATGCAGACCGTAGGATGCTTTTTCGTTAAAGTGCTACACCCAGATATTCATATTGAATACCCAACTCCTGAAGGCTTCTTGGATACTTATAGCAACGGTGTCGGACAAACTTGGATTGTTCGATTTGGTCACCTCGAGGCAATGGTAACAGGCTTACGGGTGGATGAGCGTAAGTCTCTCCTTGGCATCGGAAGTGAACAAGTAATGTTGAGTACTACTTGAATGAAATTTGTGTAACTAAAAAACTATTCACTACATCTGCTTATTACCTTTTTGCTGAATATGGTTATTACATCTCAGCATCTTGGCTCCCCATCGAACCTCTTCGTTAAAGCTTATACCCTATACTGCTCTACACTGCTACAGGTGCTGTAATGCCAGGGTGAAACTTATAATTAACAATCTCAAAATCTTCAAATGTATAGTCGAAAATTGAGGCTGGCCTATGCTTAATAATTAGTTGTGGCATCGGGTACGGCTGACGAGTTAGTTGAAGCTTAACTTGTTCAATATGGTTTGAGTAAATATGGCAATCGCCTCCCGTCCAAATAAACTCATTAACTTCAAGGTCGCATTGCTGAGCGACCATATGCGTTAATAATGAATAACTGGCTATATTGAATGGAACACCTAAAAATGCGTCTGCGGATCTTTGAAATAGAAGGCAAGAGAGCTTACCGTCGACTACATAAAACTGAAAAAGCAAGTGGCAAGGAGGCAATGCCATTTGATCCAACTCACCAACATTCCATGCCAGAACAATTAATCTCCGAGAATTAGGGTTGGCTTTAATCTGTTCTATAACTTGTGATATTTGATCAATACTACCTTCTTTAGTTTCCCATCTACGCCATTGTTTGCCATAAACTGGGCCTAAATTACCTTCTCTGTCAGCCCACTCGTCCCAAATCTTAACTCCATGATCCTTTAAATATTTAATATTAGTGTCGCCACTCAGAAACCACAGTAATTCATGAATGACAGAGCGTAAATGTATCCTTTTGGTGGTAACTATTGGCAGTCCTTCTCTTAAATTAAATCGCATCTGGTAACCAAATGTGCTCAAAGTTCCAGTTCCGGTACGGTCGTCTTTAGGTATGCCATTTTGAAGAATGTGATTTAAGAAATCCAAATACTGTCTCATAACAACTCCTTCTCAATCGTAGAGAGCGATATTAGATCTTCTAGGTTTATTAAAGGCGAGGTGTCGTCTGGATTTTGTTTCGCAACACAACTTCAGTAGTGGAATTAACCGGTACTTATTTTCAACAAAACGATTATACCTGCTTCTTGTCGTAGAGGAAACATGATGTGAGTTTCTATGGATAACTATCACATGAGCAATTAGAATATTATTTACAGAAATACTGCCCATTCATTCATGCATAAGCAAGTTTTGCTCGTCAAATTGTGGGCCGAGGTCGCCCGCCTCGCGGCCGAAGCGGCTCGTGTGTTCCGCGTCCGCCCACTCAGCCCAGATATCCACGCCGCGCGCGCGCAAGTTCCCTTCGTTCGTGTCGCCGGAGAGAAACCAGAAGAGTTCCTCGGCGACCCAGCGGAAGGGAATTTTCTTGGTCGTGACGATGGGGAAACCGGCGCGCAGGTCGAAGCGCGTTTGATAGCCGAAGTGTGAGAGCGTGCCGACGCCCGTGCGGTCTCTGTGTTCAGTCCCGTGGGCGAGAATAGATTTGAGCAGGTCGTGATATTGTTTCATATCGGGTAAACTTCGCGTGTTGACGAAGCATGTCATAGAGCGGGCGGGACGAAATAAAACAGATGGCGTTGAGGAAGATAACCGAGTACCCGGCGAAGGTGCTGAACGAGGTGGGCGACCCCGTAGAAGTTTTTGACGAAGAACTGGCGCGACTGTGCGAGGACATGTTCGAGACGATGTACGCGGAGGAAGGAGTGGGTTTGGCCGCGCCGCAAATCGGCCTCTCCCTGCGCCTCTTCGTAATGGATTGCGCCGGGATCAAACTCGTCGCCGCCAACCCGGAGATCGTCGCCGCGGAGGGTGAACAGGGGGGGGAGGAGGGCTGCCTCTCGGTCGGGAAAATTCACTCGCCCCTGAAGCGCGCCGAACGCGCGACACTCCGCGCGCAGGACGTGCGCGGCGAGTGGTACGAACGCGAAGCCGCAGGACTCGCCGCGCGCTGCTTTCAACACGAGACGGATCACTGCGACGGCCTCCTCTTCATCAACCGCCTCACGCCGCTCAAGCGCAACATGGTGACAAAGCGTTTCCAGAAGTTGAAGAAGTGGGAATAGCCACTCTGCTTCTTATCTCTTCTGACATCAGCCGGTTAACCGCTTATCGGATTTCGCCCCGAAAGCATTTGTGAGCGAAACTTGTCCACGCCTTGTATTTAGAGGCGCGGTTGCCCGGCGTTGTGTGACAAACTGCGAGCGGTTCATTGAGCCGACCACCTCGATGAAAGATGCGCCACTCGCGGCCGGATGCATGCCGTTGTCGGATGGCGCGGCAGGTCTTAACAGATTCTCCCGCAGTCGGGACATTCACCGCTACCTTCGGGGTAGAACATCGAGCCACAACCTCTCATTCGCGGTCGGGTGCATGTCGTTGTTGGTCGCCGCGCCACCACATAAAAGACCAAGTCGGGCGCGGCCTCCAGCCTACTCGCGTCAAGAGCGAGACAATGATAGCTCCGGCCAAGATACCGAGCGTGTCGGGGATTAGGTCTCGCAATCGGCAGTTGCCTTCGCCGGTGACGCCTTGGGCAATTTCGACCAGCGCCCCCATCACAGTCGTCGCTAACGCCGACCAAGCGGACGCCAGCCAGTTCGCCGTCCGAAATTGTGCGCTCGTCATTAAGAAGAACAGTGCGAACAACACAATATGCCCGTAGTTGGTCAAAGAGTGAGCAGCAAGCGAGCTGTCGAATGTGAGTTGGCACGGGTGAGGGTCAAGCCGGAAGCCTACTTTAGCAGGGAAGTAGAGCAGTCCCAACACGACGAAGGCGACGAAAGCCCAGCGCACGCCGCGTAGAGACAAGACACCGAGCGCGAGAAATCCCAAGAAGAGCAGCCACATGAGTTTCCTCCTGAGCCTCAAGGCGCCCGAGGCACGGCATTACCCGCACTCACACTCAAGGTTGATAAGAGCCATCGCGGCGGGGCGTCGGGTGCGTGCCGTCGTTAGGGCTGCCCCCATCTTTAGGGCTCAGCGTAAGCTATTCCAGCCGTACACCAATTCATCGTACATGACGCCTTCGATTTCTACCTGCTTCTCCCCGACGACCTGCCCGCCCATCTTCTCGTAGAAGGAGCTATACGGGCTGGCTTTCAAAGTGAGAAGATACATTGAACACTTACCGTCACTGATGAAAAAATCGACGCCTAGATTAAACAGCCTCTCGCCGATACCTTTCCTTTGGAACTCCGGCACAAGATAGATGGCGTAAAGCTCGCCCTCATACGCACCAACAGGTTCTCTCGACTCACCGAAATCCGCGAATCCGACAACGCCACGCCCGTGGACTTCCGCCACATACATTTTGTACGAGTCTGTAGAGAATCCCGCCTCGAAAGCCTGAGCCCGCTTCTCGACCGACATCTTATCCAGAAAGGTTTGAGGAACAATTCCGGCAAACGACTCCTTCCAAGATTGCACGTGAACTCTAGCCACGGCAAAGCAATCTGAAATGGTAGCCTCTCGAAAACTGATGTTCGCAATCTGTAAGTTGCTCATCTCAGTTGCACAAGCGAAAAAGTCTAGGGTAGCGGTACGTTCAACCCCGCGACGGCCGAGGTCTCGATCAGAGGCGCTCCGATTTGCGGTCGGCCGCATGGCCGCGTCAGGCGCGTCCGCCCATTTTTCACTCGAGCCTGTCCTTCCACTTCTTCAACGAGCGATCCTGACGACATGCTGCCAATGGCCGCGCCCGCGCACTCTTTATCTCTAATACTTCGTGAGTCTCCCTGTTGACCCGGAGTTGCAGACACGCGCACCCGTAGCCGTAGTTGGCGTTTGTCCGCACCCACTGCCGCGCTTTGAACTTCGGCCAGCCCCAGTCGGCTTCGACCTGATAACCGCCCTGCACCCCGATTGTCCATTCGCCGTCCCGGTCATACAGCCAAATGTTCGCGGGCGTGGGATTGCTGAGCCAACCGCAACGCGTTTCAAACTGTGAGCGGGCGGATTCGACGGGCAGCTTAGGATGCCCACTGATAGAGATTACGGTGGCTAACAGCAGGTAGCTAAAAACTATCAATCGGGGTTTTACAAGTTTCTCAGTCATGCCTTACTCCATGTTTCCGGGCAAGCGCCGGACGGCCGACTTGGCCGGGCGCGACGACGCCGAATCAATCATCCAAATGGTCTGGTAAAAGTTGTGCCCTTCGCGCTCCGGCCGAATGAATTGTCGTGATGGCCGAAGACTGACCGCCCGCGGAATATGTAAAGTTCACATCTCTCTCAATAACCATATTACCGTCAAGCCGCTTAATTAGTTCACCTCTCAGGAGCACCCCTTCATTTGCCGGTGGGTTCGCAGAAAAGTCATCCGGCTTCTCGAAACTCACCGTCAAGCCGTAGCCGACTCCGCCCACTGATGCGTTGTCGTTTCACCATACAAAGCACATAGGTGATAACTGACACTAAGGGAAGATACATCTTACAAGCTAAACAATAAGATATTAAATTGAAGAAGCCCGGAATTGGTTCGGCTCGATTTTGCCAGTCGAAACCACTCCGAGAGGCATCTGCTCCTTGTCCGCGAAAGCTCTGAAGCCTGATATCATCCGTTGTGGGGAAGTCGCCCTGGGGAGGTTTGACGTTCAAGAGCGTCTCTCCCTTCGTCGGCAAGCCGGTCGATGAATGAAATTGTGGGGCGAGATCGGCCGCGCCTCGCCGGGGCGCGGCGGCACGTCGGCGGGCAAGGCAGCAGCCTCCTAATCTCATTCCGGCATACTCGCATAAAAATGCATAGCCGGATTCTTTTGAACTCGGGGTAATATTCGGAACATAGCCGGTGCGAACAGGAGACATTAGATTGAGCCACCAACACGAAGTAAAGTTCATGCGCAAGCGAAATCATTTTCCGAACCCAATAGCTGCCCTGACGCTCGCCACCTTTCTGCTCGCCCTCGCGACGCTCGCGTCGGGGCAGAGCGGCGCCCCGGCTTCGTCCTGCGCCGACTGCCCCGTGTGGAACAAGCCGCAGCAGCCCTTCCGCATTTACGGCAACACGTATTACGTGGGGCCTCGCGGTCTGACTTCCATCCTGCTCACCTCCAAGGCCGGGCACGTCCTCATCGACGGTGCGCTGCCCGAATCAGTCCCGCAAATCGTCGCCAACATTCGGTCTCTCGGTTTCCGTATCGAGGACGTGAAGCTCATCGTTAATTCGCACGTGCACTTCGACCACGGCGGGGGCATCGCCGAGTTGCAGCGGCTCAGCGGCGCGAAGGTGGCGGCCAGCCCGTGGAGCGTCGAGGTGTTGACGAAGAGCGGCGTCGGCAAGGGCGACCCTCAGTTCGGCAGCATCACGCCGGTGGCGCTCGTCCCGCGCGCCGACACCCTGCGCGACGGCCGGACACTCAGCGTCGGCGACATCAGGCTGACCGCCCACTTCACCCCCGGCCACACCCCCGGCGGGACGAGTTGGACTTGGAAGTCGTGCGAGAACGGGCGCTGCCTGAGCCTCGTCTACTCCGACAGTATGACGCCGGTCTCCGCAGATGGGTTCCGCTTCTCAGACAGCCGCGAGTACCCCACGGCCGTACAGGACTTCGAGAAGAGCTTCGCCTTCCTCAAGGCCGCCCCATGCGACATTCTGCTGACGTCTCACCCGGACGCGTCCGGGTTTTGGCAACGCCTGGAGGGGCGTCAGAAGGGCGTCCGTCCCGACCCCGTGGTTTCGCCGAACGCCTGCAAAGAGCTTGCGGGGCGCGCCGCCGAACAACTCCGCCGCAGGCTCGAGTCCGAGAAGGGGCGCTAGTGGGGGACATCTCTCCTCTCAGCACGGACGGGTCACCTACTAGAATCGTGGCGTTGGCTAGCGCCACAAGGCTGGTCGGGCGGTGCATCTTGGAAGGGCTGCTCGCTGACGGTTCGGTCACGGTTGTTCACGCACTAGAGCCTGTTATGAACTTTCAGATGTGATAATTTCGGCGGATGAGCCGAAAACCATATCCAAGCGATGTCAGCGACGATGAATGGGCATTCGTCGCTCCTTACTTGACCTTGATGACTGAAGATGCGCCACAACGTGAACACTCTTTGCGCGAAGTCTTTAACGGCTTGCGTTGGATCGTGCGGGCGGCCCTGCAATCCACGCCGGAGTCGGGCGGGCGCGCGGCTTACGACGGAGCCAAGCGACGCGAGGGCGGCAAGACGCACATCGTCGTTGATACGCCGGGCAACTTGCCGGCGTTGCGGGTCACGTCGGCAGACGAACAAGACCGCGCGCAAGTGGGAGATTTGGCGGACAGAGTCCAACAGGTCACGGGCGAAAACGTCGAACTGGCGTTCGTTGATCAAGGCTATACGGGCACTGTAGCGGCTGAAGAATCGCAGGCTTATGCCATCCGGCTGGAAGTGGTCAAACTCGCAGAGGCGAAAAAAGGGTTCATCCTGTTGCCGCGTCGTTGGGTTGTCGAGCGCACGTTCGGCTGGGCGGCGCGCTTCAGGCGTTTGGCACGCGACTATGAACGTCTTCCAGACACGCTTGCAGGACTGCACTTCTTGACATTCGCCGTGCTGATGCTCAAACGCTTTGTTGAAGTCATGGCTCATAGTTCATAACAGGCTCTAGAGGTTGAGAACGGGGTTTCCGTCAGCTCCGGAAAGTTATAGCTCACCTGGCTATTTCAGAAATAAAGTTCTTCCCTAAACGCTTCCAAAGGCGTAGGTGCAGGTACATCTGTTTCATGAGGACAAATTATGGAAGACGAAATCAGACCGGGGGGGCTTTCTACGAAGACTTCACCCGAATCCCCGACCGGACGTAAACTTATCCCGATGCAGATCGGTAATGCTGTGGTGTATGTTGAGCACTTTGGCGAGGCCGCTCCGATGGAGGTCGGCGACGACATCTACCCGGTCGCGCCAAACCCTAAGCAAGTATTCGAAACAGCCGTCGAAGTGCTAAAGGAGTGCGTGCGCGTTGTTGGTGAGCGTGTGGAACAACTCGCCGGTAAAGCCATGCCCAAGGAGGTCGAGGTCGAATTCTCTTTAACCTTCGATGCAAAGGCAAAGGGGGCGCTGATTCCCATCTTCGTTACCGCGGAGCATGGTTTACAGACAGGGCTCAAAGTGAAGGCGGTCTGGAAACAGCTGGCCGCCACTGACCCTGTGCAATCTGCAAACAAGTAAATATGGTTAGGGTAAAGGGTGGCCTTGAAGCGGCGAGACTCGCAACGGTATATATCTGTGATAGTGCAGGTACTCATCACGGACAGGGGCTTCTACTGGTTCTGAAAGGCGAAGGCTCCGTCATCCTCACATGCCATCATGTGATCGCTCCGCTCGGGACGGATAACCTCTACTTCAGAATGCCACAAACTTCTGGCGATCTGGGAGAGCCTCTTCTTGGGGAGCCTATCCGGGCACGTTATGACGAAGAACGCTCACGCCCAGCGATGGACGCAGTCGTACTTAGATCTGAGCGGGTTCGGCTCAAAAACAATCCGCTGCTACTTGCTGTAGACCCTGCCAGTTATACGGGCGCTTTGCGTGCAATCGGGCTGACCTACTTAGCGCCTAATAACTTTGGGGCCGAGGTTGGAGCCAGCACGCCGCTTCAAGTGAAGCCCACAGGGCCATGCAGAATGCCATCCTCGCCTGACCAGTATCGAATCCCTTTTGCCTTTCGGCTGGGAGGTGCGAGCGATGCCAGAGAAGGAATTAGCGGGGCAGTCATTCTCTGTGAGGAAGGTGTTCTCGGGTTGGCACATTTCGCTCGTGGGGAATCTGCCGTCGCTGCGCGTGAGGCTTACCTTGTGCCACTTTCTGCTTGGGCTGCGGGGTGGCGCTCCCTCTCTAATCTTATTAAGCCATTAGAGTGGAAGAAGCCTGCATCTCACAAGGGCGCCGTTCAAGCCGAGGACTTATATCAGATACGCTCGCCGGTTCGAGACTTCATCGGCCGCAGGCACGAAATTAGCCTGTTGGTTAAAGCACTGCGAGGCGGGGCAATCGCAGGCATCAACGGCATGGGCGGGATCGGCAAAACAGAACTTGCCCTGAGTGTGGCCGAGAAGCTGCGTGCCGAATACTCCGAAGCACAGCTTTTTCTCGACATGCGCGGCGCGGACGCGATTCCTGTCGATCCTGCCGACGCCCTCGCCGAATTTTTACGCATCTTTGGCAGACGCGAAGAGAAATTACCTGAAGATGTTAACGGGCTGTCTAATCTGTATCAGAGTAGATTAAGTGGCAAGCGGGTGCTGATTTTACTCGACAACGTTGCGGATAGGTCTCAGATCAAGCTGCTAGTCCCGCCGCGAGGCTGCGGGCTGCTGATCACGTCGCGCGACATACTGTCGTTAGAAGGGATGAAGAGTGTTCAACTTGAACAGTTAACCACTGAGGAGGCTCGCAAATTATTAACCGGTATCTCTAAGCGCACGCCTCCCGATATTGCCCGTCAGATCTGTTCATTATGTGGTCGCCTGCCTTTGGCTATCCGTGCCGCGGGCAGTTTGTTGAATGTCACGATTAATTTAGAGCCTGAGGACTATGTCAAACAATTAAGTGACGAACGTACACGATTAAAGAACATCGGAGTTGAAGGTGTGGACATCGGCGTCGAGGCATCATTCAATTTGAGTTATGCGAATTTGCTACCGGAAACTGCGCGTGTTTTCAGGGAACTCTCGGTCTTCCCCTCATCGTTTGACGACAAGTCTGAAGAAGTAGTATGCGAGGATGCCGGCCACGCCCATCTCACTAATTTAGTGCGGCGTAGCTTAGTCTTGTATGACGGAGAAACTCGTCGCTATCGTTTGCACGATCTGATGCGTTTGTTTGCAGGTAAGCGTTTAGCCCCGCCGGAAGGCAGCATGGCAGCTAAACGCCACTCGACATTCTACGCGGGCGTACTCCGAGCGGCCAACGACTTCTACATACAGGGGGGGCAGTCCCTTAATAGTGGGTTACTCCAGTTTGACACAGAATGGAGCAACATCGAGACGGGACGAGCTTGGGCTAAGAAGCACATTGACACGGATAAAGATGCCGCTCTGTTGTGCAGCGACTACCCCTGCGCGGGGGCTGATCTGCTCGGTCTAAGACAGTCCCCACTTGAGCGAATAGAGTGGTTAGAGAGTGCTCTGGTTGCTACCCGACGCATGGGGAACGCTGCGGTCGAGGCAGATCACTTGAGAAACATCGGATTGGCTTACACCGACCTGGGCGAACATCAAAAGTCTCTCAAGTTTTATAAAGAGGCTTTGGTCGTGGCGCGCAGGGAGGGGGACCAATATCTCATCGGTGATCTTTTAGGGGCATTGGGTCGTGCCTGTTGTGAAGCAGGCCGGGTACGCCGCGCCCTCGAATACTACGACCAATGGCTCGGCATCACTCGCAGCCTCAATCATCTTCCGGGGCAATGTCGGGCATTGCGCAGCCTAGGTAGCGCCTATGCTGAATTAAGCGAGATTGCTCGCGCTATAGACCTATACCAGCAGTCTCTTCTCATCGCACGAGAGATAGGTAACCCGCGCGAGGAAAATGCGACCTTAAGCCACCTAGGCGATGCCCACGCCAACCTGGGCGAGATGCGCCGCGCGATAGAGTTTTATGAGCAGGCTCTGGATAACGCGCGCAGGATCGAAGATTACACTTGCGAAGCTCTGATGCTTAACAACTTGGGTGATCTTTATGTTGATCTGGGGGATGTGCATCGCGCCATCGAACTATATGAGCGGCGACTCGACATGTCGCGCCGGATAGCCGATCACACTGATGAGTGCCTAGGACTAATTGATCTGGGCGATGCTTATGAATGTCTGGAAGAGTTCGACCGGGCTATCGAACTCTACGAGCAAGCATTAAGTCTGGCGCGCCGAATTAACGACCGCCAAAGTGAGGGCCAGTCGTTGAGCGGCATGGGTAATGTTTATGCCGACTCAGATGATCTAGATCGCGCTGCGGACTGTTATCAGCAGGATTTAGCCATCATGCGTGAGTTGGGCGACAGGCGTAGCATCAGCGCTTCGTTAAATAACCTGGCTAATGTTTATGCCGAGATGGGCGAGAGCGAGCGCGCCATCGGCCTTTATAAAGAGGCTCTAGCCCTTGCCCGCAAGATGGAAGACCGCCGGAGAGAATGCGAGACGCTGAGCAACATGGGCAACGCTTACGCCGACATGGATAGGATAGACCGCGCAATGAAACTTCTCCAACAGAGCATCAGTCTCGCCCGTAAAATCGGCAACCGTGAGGGGGAATATCAGGCGCTAAGTGATATGGGCACTATTTATGTGGAGACGGGGAAGTACGCCCTGGCTCGCGGGTGTCACGAGCGCGCCTTGAAACTGGCTGTCGAGCTGGGAGACCTGCGCAGTCAGGCAAACTCCTGTTACAATCTCAGCCTGACTTTCAAAGAACCTGACGAACAGGCTAAGGCCATCAGTTATGCTGAGTCTGCAGTCGAACTTTACACTAAGATTGATAGTCCGGGCGCGACCCGGGCGCTTGAGCACTTGGCGCAGTTGCGCGGTCAGTTTGAGTGAAATGCTGAGTAGCAACAGGCCGTCACCGCACTCGCACACAATTACACGTGCATACCATTCCAGGAGGAATCGGGTCGGAAGTGCACCGTCTCCTTTCTGTCCTGCCGCGTCCTCTTCCGGGTGCGGGTGTTAAGCAGCCTCGACATCTTGGCTTGGCCCCGCGCCGTCTTCTACCCCTGCCAGTCTGCGCCGGACTCCAAAGGAGAATTGCCCCATTGCTGTACCCAACCGACAGAGTCTCGCCGTCCGGTGTCAGAGCCAGAGCTTGCGGCATGCTTTGAGCAGGCAGATTGTTCCCCCGGTGATCCGTTGACGAATACGAGCCGGAGACAGCTTCGGCGCTTCCTGCCAATGCAAGCAGTTGTTCCTCCCGAGTGATGATGAGCGAAGGGCTGTTGCTATGATGTCTCCTTCGTCCATTTGCCGATCTAGACTCGCCCAAATCCCAACCTAGAATAGTTCCATCGCCGGATCCGGCGACCAGCCTGCTGCAATTGGAGTTCATCGCCAGAGCTTTGGCCTCGCCTCCATTAATGTGGCGCGTCGCCAATGGTGCGTCGTCCGGTAACAACCACACGTCGATCCTGTTGCCGGAGGCGCAGGCGAGTATTTTGCCATCAGGCGTGGCGCTTAGAGCCTTTACCTCTTCGCCCGCAAGCCTCTCGCGCAGGCGAGTCGGTAAAAGTCCTCCCGATAGTGCCAAGAGCATGAACTGTCCCGCATCGACTTGAGCCGCACGAGAGCGATCCGGCGACGTGATGACGTGGGGAACATTGCCCAAGCTACTATCGATCTGCCTAGTATGTAGCAGTTGGCCTTCCGGCAGAGACCAGAGGGATATTGTGTCTGAATCAGAGACGGATATGAGATTCTTGCCGTCGGAGGTGACGCCCAAAACCGTCACGCCCATTCCGGATGTTGCCGTCGATGAGTTTACAGACGTTATAAACGGCGTCGCGTTAGCCGGTTCATATCCGAGAAAGAACAGTGCGGCGGCGGCACCGATACTAGTTCCCAGGAAGCGGCGTCGGTCTATCTGTGTGTCGGTGATTGTGGGTGCCACCGACACTATCTCAGGCACTTGGCTCAAATCTTCCTCGGCAAGGCGGGTGAGCTTGAAGTTTGGTTTCTCTAATTTCATGGCTAAATCTCCTTACCTGCTACTTGAACACTCGCCTCGGGCGCGGGGGGCTCGTACCAGAAAACACCGCCTGAGTTGGCGATCCGTGCGAGTATTTGATCTTTGGTTAGTTCACGCGTGATGTGGCAACGATCAGAACCGGCAAACTCTTCCGACCCGTTGGCCGTCAGGGATTTGTGATAGCAATCGCCCGCACATGTCCACTTTGCAAAGCAACCCTTACAATATTCACGATGTTGTACGGCTTGGCTCCGCAGGTTGTTGAGTACGGGGAGATTGAATTTGTATCCCTTACTCTGTTGATCGGGACGACCATAAAAGAAAGTCTTGGCCCATGTATTCTGTTCGGAGAAGACCTCGTAACATGCCGAAACGTTTCCGTCGGGCGAAAGGGAAAAACCATCCTGTGAAATACCGCAAAAGTGATTTGTCAGAGTGCCTAATCGCGCGGCGGAAAAGAATATCTCCTGGTCGTGTCGCCCGGCGCGTTGTTGAGCTTCGCGAAAGGCTGTTATGAACTCCTCAGTTTCGGACGAGGGGGCGTTCTGCCAGCGTCCTATCTGATAGGACGGTTCAACCTGTATGCGTGTAGGATGAAAGCGCGAGCAGATGAATTCGATAGACTCAGGCAGCAGATGAATCTGGTCTGACGTGACAGTGACCCTCAGGCCATACTCGAATCCGACCTCATCAAATCTATGCATTGTGTGCATCACTCGCTCGCTTGAGCCTTGTCCGGAAATAGTCAGCCGGTGCGTGTCGTGAACTTCCGGCAACCCGTCGAATGACAGTGAGACCCCGTCTAGGTTGGCAATCATCCAGTCTATTTGTGAGTCGGAGAGTACACCGTTGCTACCGGCAAAAGCCTCTGCACGCACATTCAACACTGCGGCCTTTTCTCGCGCATAAGCGAGCGATTCCGTCATGGTCCGCCAATTAACCGTGGGCTCGCCGCCTCCGTGATATGTAACTGTAAAAGCATCTTCACCGCGTTTCAGTGCGTTCGCCGCTACGAAATCAATGCCCCGTTTAGCCACATCTAAACTCATGACCTTTGTCGGAGTGTCCCCAGCCGATGCGTAACAGTAGGTGCATCGAAGGTTACATGCTGTTGTTAAAAACAGGGTGACCGATGTGGGTTCAGGGTTTCCGCTAAAAATCGTGAGTGGCAGCGTTTCAGAGCCTGCATCAAGTATTTTCAATCGCCGCAGGAATTCAACAAGATATCCATCCGGGTCGGCATTTTCGTCAAAGAAGCCTTCTTGTAAATTTGCTAGAAAATTTACCACTCGTGCATTCGCAACAAAGGCCGCGCGTCGTAATGGGGCATAAACTATGTATTCGCCGGTCTCCATCGGAATGATGAAAAGCTCTGCGGAGACAACAGGCACATGGCAGGATGTTTTATTCAGCATAATAGTTCTTGGTTGGTCTGGTATTGAGTTTCCCTGATGGCTGCCGGTGTCCGCTCTCTGGAAGCGATCAAGTCCGGCAGCATATTTTCCTACCGCCAATATGAGAACCTTAGTCACGCTATCGCATAGCTAAATTAACGCTATCGCGGAGCTAAATAAGGGCGACATGTGTTGCCTATCAAAACAGCATAAGAAATCTGGACGCAAGGGATCGAAACAGGCGCGGGTAGATGATGATCTTATTAAGAAGTCGGGATCGGTAAGTGCGCTTAGAAGTGAGAGGAAGTTGGCGCGTTAAGGCCGCTGAAACCGTTATCTTGCGACACGGCGACTTGGAATAATACTGTGTAGGTGAGGAACAGAACATTTGGGAACTCCCCCGTCTAACCTACAAAAGTACCCCGTTCCGGCGGCACCCGAGCCCAGCGGTAAGTGAGAGATTTTACCTTACCAGCGTGTGGCTTTATCGAACAGCGAGAGGATATTCCTGACAATTAAAAGAGTCAACTCTTTTAGTGCGACTTGGATTCAACATCGAAGTGCAACAGGTGATTGTTTGTAGAATACCTGATGCGGAGTCTGGAAGCCCAGCGTCTTGCGTGGGCGCGAGTTCAACCGTTGCTGGACTTGCCTGACCTCTTCATCCGTAATCGTGGTGAAGTCGCACTGCTTGGGAAAGTATTGCCGCACCAGCCCATTGGTGTTCTCGTTCAAGCCACGCTCCCATGACGAGTAGGGATGGGCGAAGTAGAAGTCAGCCCTGAGTTGCCCGGCAATCGCTTGATGGTTGGCGAATTCGCGTCCGTTGTCCGACGTAATGGTATGTACCTGGTCTGCCACTTCACCTCAGAGAGAGGTCATGGCCTGCTCGACGCCAGCCGCCGTTTTGTCCGCCACCCGCTGCATCAGCAAGAGTTTCGACTTGCGCTCGGTCAGCGTTACTATCGCGGCTTGATGATTCTTGCCGATGATCGTGTCGGCTTCCCAGTCACCGATGCGGCGCTTGGCATCCACTACTGTGGGGCGCGTCTCGATGCTGCGGCAGTTCGGCAGCCGCCCGCGCCGGTCGTAAGAGCCATAGCGTTTCCGCCGCTGCTTCTGCCAACGCAAGTGGGTGTAGAGCGTGCCGCCCGCGCGCTTGTCCGCATAGACATGCTGGTAGATGCGCTCATGGCTGACTGACGGTTGCGGTTGCTGGCGCAGCCAACCGGAGATTTGTTCGGGACTCCACTGCTCGTCGCGCAACCGCGATTCCACCAGACTCCAGGTGTCAGCGGCAATGCGCGGGGTTGAGGCGGCGAGTTTGCGGGCGGTCGTCAGTTCCTGAGCCTGCTTGGGGCGATAACCGCGCCCGCCACGGTTGCGGCGCACCTTGCGCGAGACAGTACTCTTATGGACGCCAATCTCTGAGGCAATCTGCGTGAGCGTGAAAGTAGCTTTCTGCAAGGCGTAAATCTGGTATCTTTGCTCTTGGGTGAGCTGCTGATAGCGGGTCATCGGTGCTTCCTTTGGCTTGGTCGTTGAAGTAGCACTGCTGCACTGATGCTATCGCAGCTTGCCCTTTACTGACTAAGTTCAAAGTTGCACTTCCAAGTTGAATTCAAGAATTATTTTAGTGATCTTAATCTTGAAAATATAATGCTCAAGTTCAAATAAAAAGTGACGCCCGTGTTAAACGTAATCGTTCACACGGGCGTTGAAGTTTGTTGATGTCAGTCCAAGACTTTATTTCAGAGTCCAGAACTTTATTCCATAGTCCACGACTTTATTCCATTTCGACAAGTGACCGTCAGGGTTACTGGCTCCTTGGGGCTACTTAAATCTTTCACCCCAGATATTAGTATCTTTCGCGTTATTGTAAATTCCGGGTATTTGAATCATTCGCATCTGGATTTTTACAGCTTCCAATCTCAGGTTTACCGTGCCATATACTCTGTGCAATTCCTCACTCTGAGAAGGGTCTACCCTTTTTCAACGGTAATCATGAATAAGAGGTGCCTGAGTGGCTACCTCCACGATTTAGAATAACATCGTTTTACATTGCTGAAAAGTATTTATCTGAAAGATATATGCGCACAAATGAACTTAAGTGCCAGTTTTAGTGTCCTAAAGCGCATTGATGGAGGCCGGTAAGTTGCTGTCATAAAAGAAGTTGCTTGCTTTCTAATAATGCTTATTTTCCGCAACACTACTTCCGCCTTCTGCTACCTGCGGTCTTCGCTCTGATATTGGCACTCGTCGTTGCGGGCGACACGGTCAGCGCCTCCACGTTGACGTGGAAGCGGAAGTTCCCGCTTTGCATGACGCCCAATAAGAATTCTACGTTGAGCGAGTTGTTCGGAATAAGTGGTTGGCCAAGTGCAATGATGGCCGCTGCTAAGGTGGAGTTAAAGCCGCCGCCGTTTGGTTGCGCGGGCGGCTGCTCTAACGTCAAACGCTGGATAATCACGGTATTGCCGCCACTATCGGTTACGTCGAAACTTCCCACGTCGCCGAGGACGCGTAGGTCGGCTACGCTGGATTCGGGCGCGGTCGTAATGTCCATCACACGGAATCGTAAGCGCGTGACGTTCATGCCGGTCTTATTGGTGAATTTGCGACGTAGGCGCAAGGTGCCGAAAGCAGCGTTGGTGGAATTCGCACCCTCAGCAGTGCGCACCCGTGCGCAGGCACTAAGCGTTGTGCCAAAACCCGAACATTGCGGATCGACGAGCGAACTCTTTATCTGTGCGTTGCGCTGGACGGGACCAGATAGTCCCTCAGGGCCGGGCGCGCCAAGTTTAATTTGCGTCGCGCCGCTAGGCACTGAGGTTGCCACCAGCAGAAAGTCGTTGGCGTTATTGTTCGTGTCCGTTTGCAGTCCCGCCCGCTGGGCGCGTAAGAAACTGTATTGAACCTCGCCGGGGGCACCGTCGGTGTAGCCTATCCCCTCCATGTAGAGCGGATTGTTTTCAGCAGTCGAGCCAACGGCATCGAGTCTGTTAGCGAGCGTAAAGTTTGCCGGATTCGCGGTGTTAAAGAGCGCGAGGCCAGCGCCGTCAGGGATGTCTACGCTATAAGCTTTATCGCCTGCTGCGTATGAGCCGAGCGAGTATCCGTTGGAATTGACGCCGAGGTAATGTTCGCGCGCGGGAATGCGCGTGCCATTCGGAATGTAGAAGCGTATCGTGCCGTCTGAAGCCGCGAGGGCGAATCCGGCAGAGCCATCCGGGGAACCGACAATCAAGTCGTAATCGCTGCCGTTATAGATTTCTACGAACTCATCGCCCGCGCCGCCGGGACCGCGCAAGCGGAACTCGCTAATGACAAGCGGACTCTCCACCTCGCTGAACACGGTAAAACTATCTACCACCCGCCCGTTGATGTCCTTGAAGTAGAAAAATGCCTTATCAGGTCGCCCGTCCACGTTGAAGACGCCGAACAGCGCTCCATGCCTCGCATCCGGCCGACAGACTGGATCATTGGACAGGCAAGTTGATGTATAGATGTTAGCCCACCAGTTGCCGGAGAGGAGTTGAGGGCGGATGCTGAGACCACCAAGCCCGGAGACGAAGGCAAAGCTGTGGCCTTTAGTCAGCGTGAGAGTGTTTGAGTCGCTCACAACAGTCTGGTTCGACATGCTGCTGAGCAGGCGTGTGCGGCTGTAGGAATGCTCATGCGCGGTGGCGATGATCGCGCCGCCTTTTCGTGACTCTTCATATACTCCCCACCCGGCCTCATCCGGCTTGCCGCCTGCCTGCATCAGCCTCATGTTCGTGTGCCAACTTGAAACGCTCCAGAGAGAGCGCTCCGCCGCGAGCCTCTCCCTAATGTAGATGTCGGAGGCTCCGCTATCAAAGCCCGCAAGTCCGGGAGCAGTCTGGACGAAAAAGATGCCTTTATAGTGGAATGACGACTGTACGCCGAGATCACCCTCCCAACTCACGCCGATGCGATTCAAACGATTCATCAGGTATTGCTGATAGCCTGCCACGCCTCTCCATGCAGCCATGTCATGATTGCCAATGGTCGCAAAGTAAGGGAAGTCAGCGCCAAGCACGCTGTTGATTTGAGCATCCCACGCGGCAGGGTTGTCGATGTAGTCAAAATCCCCGGAATGCAACACGGCCTGCGCACCCTCGGCCTTGATCAAATTCAAGACGGCAACGGCATTTGCATCTAGCCCCTGATCGCCGATGAAGGCGATTTTGAGGTTGGCCGGGGGCACTGTCGCTTGACCGTTCGCATCCGGCACAAAGCACAGCAGGGAAAGTTCCAGGCTAACGAGAATTGAGAATATTTGCGAACAAAAGTTCCGCCTTTTGCTGAAGCAAGAAAAAGTGCTTGACGTACTACATCTCAAGATGCCCAGACTCCTTATTGACCACATTCGGCGATGAACAACCCGGACAGGTGATTTCTGCAAAGCACACACTTCAAAGAATTGCCTGTTCGAGTCCGCATCATAAATTCTCAATCACTACCATTTAGACAATCCCACATCAACATTAATCTTGACAACCTAAAGTCTACGTGTATATTTTCCGTCCATCTTTGTCCTGCTGCTCCGTAACACAGAATAAGGCTGCGGATGGTGGTTGGGGCTACTTTTGTTCCTGCGACTCTTTTTTGGTTTCATCGGAATATGGCTGGTTAACTGTCCGTCCCTGTTAGCACGACGGTTTATCGCCTGACTGCCGTCTGCTCACCCACGCTCGCACGACAGACCTAAGGAGTACCTATATGTCCCGAACAGCCCTTCGCACCCTTCTCATGCTTGTGTTCTTCATGCAACCGATCCTAACCCCCCTTGCACAGTCCAACACATCGCGGGTTACCGGCACAGTTACCGACGCGACGGGTGCGGTAGTCCCCGGCGCTAACGTCACCCTCAAGAATGAAGAGACCGGAGTAACGCAATCACAGACGACGACCGACGCAGGGCTCTATGCCTTCGCGTCGATCCCAGTCGGATTGTATACCATCGCAGTCGAACGGACAGGCTTCAAGACAGTGCAACTTCCCAATAATCGGCTCCTCGTCAATACGCCGCTCAACATTGACGTAACGATGGAGCCCGGCCAGGTCTCCGAGATTGTGACCGTCCAGGCCGGGGCCGAGCAACTCCAGACCGCCAACGCGACGATCGGCAACGTTATCGAGCGCAAAGCCATCGAGCAGCTTCCCTTGAACGGGCGTAACCCGCTCAATCTGATCGCCTACGAGCCGGGCGTCACACAGCGTTCACAGGGCGGCGTCGGCTCGGGCGTCCACGTCAATGGCTCGCGTGACCGAGCCTTCAACGTCACCATTGATGGCATTGATGCCAACGAGTCCAGCGCTCCTAACCCCACGTCTAACATCTACCGCCTCACGCCCGACAGTGTACAGGAGTACAAGGTGACGACAAACAATGCCACCGCCGAGGAGGGCCGCAACTCGGGCGCGTCCATCTCAGTCGCCACGCGCAGCGGCACCAATGAGTTGCATGGCAACGTCTTCTACTTCCTGCGCAACGACAAGTTGAACGCCAACGACTTCTTCTCGAACGCGCAGGGGCTGGAGAAGCATAAGGTCAGTCTTAATCAGCCGGGCTTCGATCTAAGCGGTCCCATTATCAAAAACAAGACCTTCTTCTTCTTCAGCTATCAGAACACGAAGGTGAACTTTACTACCCCCATTGCCGAGACTTTCGGCATCCCCGTCGTTTACACGCCGACGGCCCTGGCCGGCAACTTCCGCTATTTCCGCGCCGATCCGTCATGCAATCCAAGCACCGGCTCCGGCAACTGCTTTCGCATCGGTTCCACCGTCATCACCGGTAACAACGTGCTGCTGGTCAACCCGTCGACGGGCGCGCTCGCGGCGGGAGTGCGTGAGTGCGCGAGCGGAGCGGACGTTAACTGCGTCGCCAGCTACGGCATCCAGACTGCAGCCAACAACCCGCGCGGCGTCGCTCTGGATCCAACGATGCTTGAATACTTCAAGGCATACCCCGCCCCGAACCGCTACGACTGCGGCGACGCGCTCAATACAGGCTGCTACGTCTGGGACCCGCCGACGCAGCACAAAGGGCCGGCCTATAATGTCCGCATCGATCACAACATCACTCAAACGCAGAACGTCTTCGGCCGTTACCTCCAGGCCACTTACGACACCCTGGGCGGCGATCCGCTGAACGGCAGGCCGGTAGTCTTCCCGGGCTTCCCGCCTCAGGGCGAGGTCTTCCGCAACACGAAGAATCTGGCGCTCGGCCACCGCTGGACGATCTCGCCGCGCGTAGTCAACGAAGTGACAGCTGGCTTCGGCCGCTTCCAGTTCCTCTTCACACAGGGTGAGGCCAATCCGGCTTTCCCCAACGTGCCCGGCTTTGCCTTCCAGAATGTCTCGAACCCGTTCCTCAACACGCCGCGCACCGAGCGCATCGTGACCGTGCCGCAAATTCTGGACAACCTGCATATCACGCGAGGTGCCCATCAGATCAGCACAGGCTTCAATTTCCGCTTCTACCGTCATATCGACCGGCGGGGCCAGCCTGGCGGCGTCAACGTCACCCCGAGTCTTTCCTTCGATGCTGCCATCCGCTCGCCGACCACCTCCGGCTTCGTCCTGCCAACGACGGCGAGCGGCACGAGGGCCGGCATCGCCTCGGCTGACTCCACGCGTCTCCAGAACTTCATTAACGAACTGGCCGGCCTCCCGTCGCGCCTGAGTCAGGCGTTCATCGGCAACCTTAATGAGAACACTTTCCTGCCCTTCCAGGCTAACGGTGTCGTCTCGCTTCAGGCGATCAGAACCGACGCCAACCAGTTCAATTTCTACGCGCAGGATGAGTGGAAATGGCGTCCGAACCTGACCATTAACTATGGCGTCCGCTGGGAACTGAACCCGGCCCCGAACACGCCCGGATACACCTATGTAGCAAGCACCCCGATTGTCGGTACGCCGGGACCGGCCAACCCCGTCATCAATAACCCTGGTTCCGTCACCTTCATCGAATCAAACTCATGGTACGACGGCAAAACCTGGGGGGCGATCGGCCCGCGCCTCGGCTTTGCCTGGTCGCCTGACTTCAAGCAGGGCTTCCTGCGCTCGCTATTCAGCGGGGGCGGCCGTAGCGTCGTGCGCGTCGGCTATGGGCTTGCCTTCGATCCGATCAGCACATTTCAGGTGACGGCGGTCGCCGGCAGCGTGCCGGGACTGCGGACGAGTTGCTCTTCGACCGTTGGCGGCTCGACCACGGCCGGTTGCACACCCGTGCCTTCGGACAGAACCGTTGCACAGGGCTTCCCCCTCTCGCTCGCGCCGCCGACCACTCGCCCCTCTTCGTTTTTGACGCCGCCGCTGCTGCTCAATAACAACGCACCCGCGATCACGACCTTCGCGCCCGAGCTGAAGCTACCGACCGTCCATCAGTGGAACCTGAGCTTCCAGCGCGAGCTGCCGGGCGGATTCGTCATGCAATCGGCCTACATCGGCCGGCGCGGCCTGCGCCTCCTGATGGCCTACGACCTCAACCAGATCAACGCAGACCCTATCCTGCCGTCGTTCCTGATGCTACAGGCAAATAACAACATTGCGAATTGCCTGCCGAGCGGGGCCACGAGGGCAGGTGCGCCGGCCCCCTGCGTCCCGGCATTCACGGCGTCGCAGATCCCGCTGCTCGCAGCCGGCGTCTCGGGCATCAATGAAGCCTTCGTTAATTCCAGCATCGTTCAGGGGCAACTCGCGCCCACGTCTAACGCCGCGGGCGCCTTCGCCGAGCGCATCGAGAACACCTCGCTCGCCTTCCGGTTGCGGCCTAACCAGCAGTTCAGCCGCATCACCTACATCGATAACAGCGGCAGCTCGGTGTACCACGCCGCCCAGTTCACCCTGCGCCGCCGCTTCGCCAGCGGCCTCGGATTGAACTTGGCCTACACCTTCGCTAAGTCGATGGATAACCAGTCGGTCGATCCTGTTGGCACGACCTCGGGCGGGGCGCTCTCGACCACAACCTCGCGCGCCGTCGCGGACATTCGTGACCTGCGTAACGAGTGGGCGGTTTCAGATTTTGACCGCACGCATGTCCTGACAGCCGCCTCCGTATGGGAGCTACCGGTCGGGCGCGGGCAACGATTCTTGAATGACCTGCCGGGGGGGCTCAATTACGTCCTCGGGGGGTGGACCATCAACACGATCTACACCCACATGACGGGCGAACCATTCCAGGTCAACAGCGGTCAGCGCACGAGTAACGCCGCCCATGTCTCTCGCGCCCTTGTGCTTGACCCGAACGTACGGGCGCGGCTGCAAGAACTCCCGAACGTGCTCGGGCCAGTCGTCTTCGAGAACAGTCAAGGTCTGGCCGTGCCGTCGCCGGGGTCGAACGGGTCGGGCCGTAACATCTTTCGCGGCCCGAACTACTGGAATGTTGATCTGGGAATCGTGAAGATGTTCGATATTACGGAGCGGTTTCGACTGCAGTTCCGCACCGAAATGTTCAATGCCTTTAACCACCCGAACTTCGACAACCCGCGCAGTGCCTCGGTGGGTTCACCCACCCTTGGGTCATCCCAGTTTGGGCGAACCTGCTGCACGACGGTGGCGCCAAACACTGCTACCAACGTCATCCAGACTGGCGAATCGGCGCGCATCATCCAGTTTGGCCTCAAGCTTCAGTTCTGAGTTTGCCCTGTACCTCATCGAAACAGGCATCGGGGTTCCACCACGGTGGAACCCCGATGCCTGTTAATGTGTGAACAGGTGAATCTCGGCCGTACAGGTCGTTGTGTTAACATCCCCTTATGGATGGAAGCTCTTCTCACTGTGTGAAAGGCTTCGGATACGGAGGTGCCTGCTTCATAACATCACTACCTCTTAAAACCTATTTTCGCAAAACAGCTAGGTGTTTAGTCCCACAGTGTGATGGTGTAGTCTGCCCATCACTATCTGCCAAGGAGACACTGTGGGACAACTTCTACACGGCAGCGCCCGCACGACTGCGGCACTGCGTCGAACGATACAACATAGTCAAGAAAGCTTAGCCCGTTTGGCTGCGCGCTACGACCTCAACGCTAAGACAGTGGCTAAATGGCGCAAGCGGACCAGTGTTGAAGATGCCAGGATGGGGCCACGCCAGCTCCACTCGACTGTTCTCACTGCGGAGCAAGAGGCCGTCATCGTTGCCTTTCGTCAGCGGACGCTGCTCGCGCTCGACGATTGCCTCTACGCTTTGCAAGCCAGCATCCCGAGCTTGACCCGCTCCAGCCTCCACCGCTGCTTACAGCGACACGGCATTAGCCCCTTGCCCGAAGTCGAAGGTGACAAGCCAGCGAAGAAGAAGTTCGCTAAATACGCTATCGGCTACTTTCATGTGGACATCGCCGAGGTTCACACTGAGCAAGGACGGCTTTACCTGTTCGTCGCTATCGACCGCACGTCGAAGTTCGCTTACGCCGAGTTGCACCCTGACCAGACTCGCGACACCGCATGTCAGTTTCTACGCCGGTTGATTGCTACCGTGCCTTATCGCATCCACACTGTCCTCACTGACAATGGCATCCAGTTCACTAATCGCCTCAAGGATAAGTGGGCTTTCAAGCATCTGTTCGACCGCGTCTGTACCGAACACGTGATCGAACATCGGCTGACGAAAGTCAATCATCCGTGGACTAACGGGCAGGTCGAGCGGATGAACCGCACCATTAAAGACGCGACGGTGAAGCGTTATCACTATGACACGCACGAACAGCTCAAGGAGCATCTCGCGCAGTTCCTCGCGGCCTATAACTTCGCCAAACGTCTCAAGATGCTTCGGGGGCTGACGCCCTACGAGTACATCAGTAAGTGTTGGCAAAAAGAGCCGGAGCGTTTTAGGCTTAATCCGCAACCATCTCTCTATGGGACTAAACACCTAGCTACTCCGACTCAACATGCTCGCTCAGGCGCAAGGCGCTTAAAGCGGCGAGTAGCTGTGAGAACGGGAAACGGTCGCCGGGGCACTAAGTGTCATGGTTTACGTCGTGATGGCGAAGCAAGCGTTCCGGAAGTATGTTGTAGTGCTTTTCTAAACGGCGACATAGATTCACGAGGACGCGTAGCTGTGCCTCCGTTGGCTGACGTATGCCGCGCTCTCCGGCCGGATTATCAGGGATACTGAAATCACCGATCAAGCAAATTCAGATATACGAGTTATAACCCACCGCATGTGCCCTTCGACAATGCTCTGGCCGCCCGCTCTGGACAGTTCCGTCTGGCAAAATGACGTAGTGATAGCCGACGTGGTAGAAGCGTCCCCGATAGAAGGCGCCATAACCACGCTCGTGATGGATCTCATCAATTAGTTCGGCACCGATCGGCCGACCATCGGCACGCGGAGGGATAACTGAGTGATAATGATAATCCCCGCCGGGCTCATATTGTTGATCAGCGACGTCCCGCAGAAAATCACAGTGCCCTTACTTGGGACCAGAAATGGGTACGCGAAGGAGCCGGAAGTGTACCCACACTAATCCAGTCCCGGTGATAACACATGGGGACATAGATCACGAGATATATTAGGGGCAGGAATATCGAAAGAGAAGGAAATTAGTGTCACTAGATGCAAAGCGCTGATTTCCGGGTGGGGCTGCAATGCGTCGGAGCCAATTAGGTTTTAGCTGAGAGCTGGGTTCATAACCCAAAGGTCGGGTGTTCAAGTCTTCCACGCTATTCATTAAGATAGTAAGTAGATAGCAGCAATGAACCCTATCTTACGGTGATAGCTGCTCTGTGATTTTAAGTGAAGTGTTAACTAAGGCGCTAACAAACTTGCGTCAAGTAGATAAATGCCAATGTTTGAACTCGTAGACAAACCCCCCAGATTTGGTCTTACATGAGTGCTGTCGTAGCGAGTAAAACAAATCGCAAGTTATATCTTCCACCACAACCCCTCGTTCGCCGCAAGGCACTCTGTCATTTCTTTGAAGGAGGCGCGCGCGGTCGCATCAGAATCACACTCAGCTTGTCGTAACAGCAATTCTTCGGCACCCTCGCCCCCGGCGAAACCATATGCCCAAAGTGCCGACAAGCGCACGCCCAATTCAGTGTCGTTCAGTGCTACTTGGCGCAGTAACTCACGCCCCCGATCCGACCAGAGGAAAGCAAGACCTGCTACGCCTCTCAATCGCTCTTCAAACATAATGGACTTGAGGGCCGGGTAAACGAATCTGGGATCTCTTAGTGTGCCGATCTCACCATGAGCCATCATCGCTTGCATACGGCATTCATGCCCTCCCCAACGCGTCGCGGCAAACAACAGGGCCTCTGTGCGGTCATAGAGATACTCAGACGCTTTATGCGGCATTTTAGAAAACCTGTTCTCAAACTCCGGGTTGGGGAAGCGGCCGATCTTCTTACTAATAAGTGCCGTCAGTTGATGAGGTGATTTAATCTTCTTTGCAGCCGGGTAAATCGGCTTGAGTGCTTCAAGCAATTCTGCTGCCGTCCATCCGGGTATAGCCAAGGAAACATCCCGCGGGATATCCAGAGAATCGATGTCGCTGTTAACGAGCCATTGGGAAGTCGCTTCCATAATACCGGACACCGCCTCCCGTATTGAGTCAACTTCGTGGCGAGTCACACTGTTAACCGCTGGCTCCCGCAAGAACTCATCAATAGCATTCGCAAGCGTCTCGGCCTCAGCCTTAACGAGCATTGCCCAGCCTACGGCCACCGACGGCAAAGAGATTCCCATATAGGCAGTCGGCTCACGCATCGTCACCGATTCTCTCCACCGTTGTTCTATCTGGAGGAAGCGCACGTAGGCACGCGCTTCCTCCGCCTCTTCGATATTATGGCAGTAATAGGAAGCACCATTGACTTTCCCAACGTTAATACAGCGGCGGATGACGCGCGCGCGCCGGCTACCGCCACCTGCGTCTATTGTCTCTTTTGATATATCAGCGAGAATACTCCGCAATTGCAACCTACCGGCTGGCGCAAGGGCCGGGTCTATCTCGACCTCATCTTTGACATCCCTAACGGTGACTGGTCGCCTGAGCCGACCACACGCGCGTTCGACAGCCCCGGCTACGCGTTCCACATCACTGGCATAAGCGTCACCAAGGTCAAGCGCACTGTCCTCCAGTCCTACAGGTGCCCACATAAGCGACCGTTTCCCCAATCGTTCCACCTTGCGGATCAATGCATCATCCGTCTCAGCAAGTTGCAAAAGCGCGGTCGACAAATAACAGAGGACGCCAAGGTTGGGATGCGGCTTAGGAGAGTTAGCCATTCGGGCTCTCACTCGTTCAACTGAAATCGGCCTTGGCCTCCGGCCTTCCCCGGTGGCGCGATTCAATTCCTCCTCCCAAAGCTCAGTAAATGCTCGAGCGACCTCTTCGAGCCAGGTCAGCGGCTTGGTAGGCATATACGACTCGGGATTCAAGTCTGATGGCAGATAGAGGTTGATTCCTTTCTCATCCCCCCGGACAGTCCCGACAACGGTAATCTCGCCGGTCCGAGACAGATTCATAAGGTCGCGTGCGATAAGTTCAGATTCAATCTTCTCTGCATCCTGTAGCCCCGCCACGAAATCCAGCACGTCACCAGTGCGGATCGCACGGCCGAAGTGTTCGACGGCTCTATAGACGATGCCAAGTACCCGGCGGCGGCGAGAAACCGCGTCCGGAAGCGGAGATCTCTCAGGATCGAGAACACTGGTCGAGCCGTAATATCTATGTATCCCGATGCGACCGGGAGAAAATACCAACCCTCGTTTTGTGAGCATTCCCAGAATACTGGAGACAAGCGTGCAAAGTTCCTTGGCATAACTCTGCTCGAGCCAACCCACCTCACTCTGGAGCATACACTCCGAAATCTCTGTCACTGTGGCCACACGACTCAGTCTAAGGTTGGCGACCTCTAGAGACCGAAGCACTATCTGGTGCGACCGCAAAAGACCTTTACGAAATTTGGGTGCGGCAGCCTTAAGGTCGGCTGAATTCCAGTTCGAAGATTCTTCGGACTTATTCTTACATTCAATATCAGCATTCCTTTCTGAGTCCTTATTTTTTCTCATCTTCAGCTTCCTTCTCGTTATTGTCTTTAGCGCCTTTCACGGTTTCTCTCTTCTTTGATCCTTTCCTCGGAGGCGTATTTCTATGGCTGAATCCCATGTCCTCACGCATGCGCATCTCCTCGCGTGATGGCTGCACATGCGCGGACCGGATGATGACCATAGGATCAATGTTCGGATGTCCCTGACGCATCCCGATGAAACGACCGACGAAGGAGGTGATAGCTCTCGGATTTCCTCCGGTAAGCTCATGCACGAGTGCCACCTGCTCCTTATCCTCCACCCTCTTCCGGTCAAGATCGGCAAAATAATGGTCGAGGGCGGCAAGCAAATCCCACGTCTCATGGAGCTTGTATGGCTCAAAGCAAACCTTCTGGTGGACACGGCTGTTGATCCGCTCGTTGAGCTTGATTTTGATCGGCAAGTCATCCATGCCGATGATGACAATGGTGAGAGGCCACTTCATGATTCCGGCCGTGTCGCTGACTAGGACGAGGCCGTCGAGCGCATTGAGCGATAGACGGCCGGCCTCGTCCACAAAGATGATCTGGTATCCCATTCTCCGTAAGCCGTGCACGATGATTTCGGCTATGGCTTCCAGCGGGAAGGAGCGGTAGACCCCCTCGTCCATGGGCCCGATGGTCGCGTGATAAAGGCTACGCAGTGCTATCTTCTCTTCACGGCCTGACCACTTAGCAATTCTCCCGACCTCGTAGTGCTTAAGGCGGAAAGTATCAGGATTCAGTGGGTCATATTGGGCGTTGAGTCCTTCGACCATCCACTCGGCGCACCAAGTCTTTCCCCGCCCGACACCCCCGCTCCACATCACTAGACCAGAGTTGTAGTGCGCTTCTAGTGTGAGCTTAGAGGCATACTTCATCATGCCCGTCAGAATCCGAACCTTCTTCCGCGGAGTCGGAAAATTCAGTGGGGATAGCATAAGGAACCTACCTTTCACCAATCAAAAAAGTAAGTGCTTGTCGTCGCACCCTACAGCACCCAAAGTCACTGTTAGGATGCGACGACAAGTGCCCAACCCGCGCCTCGCAACCTAGTCCTCATCGCGAGCCTCACGCTCTAGGCGGTCGAGAAAGTCGTTAACGGCATCCATCTCGGCCTCATCCAGACCGGCGACGGTCGACACGTCATCGGAAGACTCTTCAACAAGCCGTTTAGCCTCCTCCCATTCGGCCTTCTGCGCTGCTCTGCGATCCTTCTCTTGGACTTCCTTGGCGTACCCGTCAAACCTGTCGACAAGACCAGCGCGAAACTGGTTGCGCACAGCCTTCACGTCCTCGTGTGTGTACTTTGAGTTCGGCTGGCCCATGAGCCACGCTTCGCAGATGTACTCTTCCGTGAATTTGTCGTAGAGCAGGATGCTCTGCAAATCTTCAGGATTAAACCTGATTTGCACATCGCTCCCTAGTAACTCGACAAGCGCCGGAGCCCAGTAATCCCCGCCACGTTCCTTGTACATAAAGCTCACGCCTACGTTGTTCACCTTCCGCGTCTCTTCGAACTTCAGGAGCATCCGGTTGAGGGCGTCAACGCTTTCCGGCATGCGAAGCCTGACTGCTTGTTCCCAGTACTCGGCAGGTTTGCGACCCGTCTCCGAGTGTGTCCGTTGGTGATACTCGTCGACGATGTATTTCTCGATCTCCCGGTTGAGTTGCTGGCGGGTAAGCAGCGTCAGAATGTGGTACATCGCTGAGGTTTCAGACCGTCCTGTTGCGTCCATGTGACCCGGGAGCACCCTCAGGCATCCTCGGTCAAGCGTCAGGAAGAAACGCTCGATTTTGCCCTTCATGTTTGGATAGTAGGGCGGGTCGAACTCCAGCCTGATCTTCAGATAGGCGAAGGAAACCTCCACCGCGTGCGAGCGGAAGTCCCTGCCGTTGTCGGGCTGGACGACCTCAGGAATTCCCCGGACTTTCCACTCCAGATTCTCCTTTGGCAGAATTGCGTGGCGCATCAGAAGTGCTACCGTCCAAGCGTCAGGATACTTCGTGGAGAGCACGAAGCCAGGGATTGCCCGCGTGTGCGCGTCGAGTACGAGGGACAGCCAGACTTGGGATGGCACCCACTTCTCGCCATCCCAAACGCGTACCCAGATGTCCAGCCGACTGTGATCAATCTGCCAACGCTGATTGGCGTAGGACGTGATGTTGATGCGTACGACGGGTTTACCCTTTTTGTCCCACGCCTTAATGCCACCCTTGCGGATTAGGTGAAAATACTCCGGCAGCGACCCCAGGTACTTCTTGATTGCTGAGTAGCTCGGGGATGGAATGTCGCGCTTGCTGCACTCGATAGCGACTGTCTTCGCGATCAGGCTGTAGCATGCCGCCGGACGAGCAAAGAACCAGCACAAAGCTATCTTTTTAACTACTGAGGTCAGCACCCGTGCCTCGTTCGTGCGATTTCGCCGATGATCCAGCAGGGCTACCACACCATGTTTTTTGTAGTTCTGGATCAACTTTTGAGCCCATCGCTCCGTACGCTTTTCCAAAACTGGATGCTCCGACCTAAGATGTTCTAGTGCCTGCCGGGGTGAACGTCCGTTAGCGACTAGGCAGACCAGCCGGTACTTAACGGCGACTTCTTCGAGTTGTTTGCCCTTTAGCGCATCCGCTCGTGGAACTGCGCGGACCATATCTTCATTGGCAAAAATGTCCGGGCTGATGCCATTGGGCAGCAATTCCATCGCGTCTAAGGCAGTCCTATCTACAGAACCCGGGTTGTATCCGCCGTGCGGCGCAAGCCTTCTTCCTCTTTTCTTTGAAGTCATCTTTTATCCTTCCTTTCTCCGGTCCGCACTTCTAAACTTGCGCGGTTTTCTTGCAATCAAGTCAAACTTGACGGAGTTCTCCAATGCTGAACTCGTACACTTGACTTTCTTCTTGAAGCGAGAGGGGAAGGTGTGTACAATGCAATCAGGGTTTAGGTACACGAAGACCCTCTCGCCACCTAAGCGAGTAAAGCAACTGACCTGAAGCGAAGGGCGCCAACCTGAAACGCTTCAGGTCATTTCATTTTAGAAGCACTTAAAGTTCCTCAAGTGCTTCTGATATATCGCCGTAAAAGGATTTGCGGCGACTATAAATTCACCTCCAAGACTTTTAACTCGAAAAAGAAAATATTCCACTGATTCAGCTCTAAGCGAATCAAGTGGAGCCTAAGGTTGAATTCGTCAAATCCTTTAGACGGAAAAGGACTGTTTATTTGGCCTAACGAACCACAGTAGGTGCCGATTGTTGATAGTGTTCAAGTCGCGCCGACTGTTTCGCTTCCAGTATTCGAGCATTGATGAACTGCTCGACATCAGCGCGAAGAAGCCGAATAGAGCGGCCAAATCGGATTCGCGGTACTGAATCGGTTCCTGCGCCTCCTTGATACCAAGTTTGAGGTGCTAACCCGCTTCTCTGTGCAGCTTCACGAATCGTGCAGAATTCTGTGGCTTCTCCCGTGCTCATGGTGCGCCTCTTATACCTTAATTTCTTCAATTTTCATGGGGAAAAAAGGTGGGGATAAAAGTTCAACTTTTGAACTTTGCGTAACTACGGCCGGATAACAGGGAGGAAAACGAAACATTAAAATGGTTCAAATAATAACGAAGAGTTTTTCGATCAACCAATAACTCGTCCGCAATCGAACTTCGTCTGGGCGACGTTTCATTACCTTCATCCAGCAGTTGATATGCGTCTGTAAAGTCCTGAACAAAGCTATTCCTGTCGGTATATTCATTTGGTCTCCCGCGCTTAATTTCGCCTCCGGTTACACTTTTGCAGTATTTATAGAAAGATTGAAGTTTACTTCTTCCAAAAGTATATAGCTGTTGTCGTTCAAAAAAATCCAGCTTTGAGGCATTATCAGGGTGCCAGCGCCACTCGCATTTCAAGACCGGGGGCAGATATGGCGTGAGGGGATTTGAAAGGGGAACTTGAATTAATTCTAGCGGGCAATCGAAAACTCTTACCCGCCATACCTGTACTAGACACCAGCGCTCTTCGTACCAATACATTGGCGGGTGCTTGTATTGTAAGGGATCGGGTAGTAGGCACATTTCTTTCTTCAATGGGTTAAAGTCTGGCCCTCTGGTTCGTATACCAAGCGCTTCTACCGCGTATCTCTTGAACTTCTTAGAGTAACGTTTCTGATATTTGGGGAAGTCGCCGCCATGAAAGTATCTTAAAAAGCAGAGTCTATCCAGATCACATGGCATATTTAGCTCTTCAACGATCTGGCGTATACCTTCGAAAGCTGGATGAAAACAGTAAGCAGGAGGCTTCTCGCTTAATTGGTATACAAATTTTGTATAGCCATCTGAAACTCTTCTGCATTTATATTCAATCTCTTGCTCATGGAATCTAAGGAACTCTTGAACGCCCCTAACCAGTTTGGGGTCCTTTAGATCAAGACCTTCCAGCCATAAGGGCAATGACTTAAGTTTGAAAAGGGCATCATCCTCAAATTCGCTCGAAGGCATATCTCACCACTACAATGGGCGTTCGCAGAAACAATTAAGATTTGTCTTTATTGGCAGCCCATCGTCTAGGGCGAACGCATCTTAAATGTTGAGCACCTTAAGCATGTAGCTCTCATCCCACCCTGCTTTGAGATGTTTGCTCTTGATGCCCAGCTTACAACTGCGTTCCTGCTTCAACAGGTTCACCGC
>JAIVJZ010000038.1 GCA_020199775.1 Acidobacteriota bacterium | reverse complement strand
CGATATAAAGAATGTGTACCCCGTTCAAACGCCCAAACTCCTCCTGAATGGTGATGAGGTCGGCAATGGCCTGCGTCGGGTGTTCGTTGTCGCTCATCGCGTTGATAATCGCCATCTTTCCCTGTGCCGCCAGGAATTTCATCTCTTCAATAGTGCCGTTGGTGCGAATGACGAGCGCATCGAGAAAGCCCGATAAGACGCGAGCCGTGTCCTGTATCGTCTCGCCGGTGGTTATCTGTAAGTCGCTCGGGCCGTAAGCGATGGTGGACGCGCCGAGGCGATGCGCGCCGACTGTAAAAGCGGTGCGTGTCCGGGTCGAAGTTCCCTTGAAATATATCCCGACAACTTTCCCGGCCAGAGGTTTGTCTTTACCGTTTCGCCCCTCGATTTGAGCGAGAGCATAACGTAATATTTTCGCTAGATTATCCGGCCCGACTTCTGCCAGTGACAGTATGTGTCTCACCTTCACACTCCTATGGAAACAGAGACCTTCTCTCACCTGTCGGGGCGAAAGGAGGTCACGATGGGGTTCAGTAGAATTATCGAAGTGACGGGCGGCGACTTTCGTCGTCGCGGATTTGTCCCTGATTACAACAATCGAGCAATACTTCCAAGAGCCGGGGCGCGCCGAGTTGTTGCAGTTCGGCGCGCCCCGGCTCGACAGATGTGTGACCAGCCTCACGTTTCTTTTCTTCGGGTGCGAGAATCAATTGTCTGCCGCGCGCTGAGCAAGCGATCATGAATTTGCTTATCAGACGCGGATGGGTTTTGGTTTGAGATTTTTGAATTTTTGGAGATTGGAAGCGTTAAGCTTACTCTTTTCCTTTTGCTGCCGTTCTTTTTCCGCTTCGTCGAGAATAGTTTTCAGTTCGCTCAGGCTTGCATCAGGGCGTTCGACGATGCTGCCGAGCAAAAGTTCAAAGTTCTCCGACAGGCGTTGAATGGTGATCGGTTCAAAAAGGTCGGAGTTATACTGAAAGGTCATTCCTACCCCTAGATTCGTGTCCTCCATAAAGAGCGTCAGGTCATACTTGCTCGTGCCGCCCTCAGCCTCAAGTTGCGTCAGCGTCAGCCCGGACAGTTGGAGAGGTTGCAACGGCGCATTCTGGTACACGATCTTCAATTGAAATAGAGGCGTCCGGCTCAGATCACGCTCCTCTTGTAACAACTCTACGAGTTTGTCGAACGGTAAATCCTGATGCGCGTAAGCGTCGAGAGTCACGTCGCGCACGTGACGGAGAAACTTGCGGAAGGGCGGATTGCCCGAAAGGTTTGCGTGCAAGACCAGTTGATTGACGAAGAAACCTATGAGGGCTTCGCTCTCGCCGCGATTGCGGTTCGCAACGTCCGTTCCGATAACGACTCGTTCCTGAGACGTGTATTTACTTACCAGAGTTTGAAAAGCAGCGAGCAGCGTAATGAAGAGAGAAACGCCTTCGCGTTGGCTCAAAGTTTTAAGCGCATCCGTGAGAGGCTTCGGCAGCATCCCGATCAGGTTCGCGCCCTTGAAAGTTTGCATGGAGGGACGCGGGCGGTCTGTGGGCAATTCAACCACCGGGGGCGCATCCGCCAACTGCTGTTTCCAGTAAGCGAACTGCGCGTCCAACACCTCGCCCTGCAACCACCGTCGCTGCCATGCCGCATAGTCTGCATACTGAATGGGCATTTCAGGAAGCTCCGGCAATTCTCCTTGCGCGAACGCTTGATAGAGGGCCGACAATTCACGCACGAAGACGCCGACCGACCACCCATCCGAGATGATGTGATGCATCGTCAACAAAGCCACATGATCGTCGTCGCTTAGTTGCAAAAGACCTACGCGCAGGAGCGGGCCGCGCGTCAGATCGAAGGGTTGCTGTGCCTCTTCGTTAGCGAGACGACGCGTCTCTGACTCCCTCTCCGCTTCTGGTAAATGTCGCAGGTCTGTGACGGGCATGTCCAGATTGGAGGGCGGTGTGATTATCTGAACCGGGCGTCCCTTAACCGTTGAAAAAGTTGTACGCAACGCTTCGTGACGGCTCAGGATGCTATCGAGGCTGCGTTGAAGCGCGGGGACATCCAGGCTTCCCTTCAAGCGAATGACCGACGCAAGGTTATAAGCCGGACTGTTCGGCTCTAACTGATCCAAAAACCATAGACGCTGCTGCGCAAACGACAATGGCAGATGCCCATCACGCGCGACACGTTCAATCGGCAGAGACTGCAACATCTCATTTGACTGGCGTGCATTCTCGATGTATTGGCTTAGCCCCCGAACCGTCGGCCTATCAAACAGCGTGCGAAGCGGCATTTCAATACTGAACGCCTCTCTGATACGCGAAGCGACCTGGGTTGCCGTCAACGAGTGGCCTCCCAGACCGAAAAAGTCATCGTCGATGCTCACTTGCTCGACCCCTAACGCGTGCGCCCAGACGCCCGCGACGACCTCTTCTACAGGGTTTCGCGGTGCGGCGTAGGAAAGACTCCGCGCCTGTGCCAACTCTCCGGGTGCGGGCAATGCACGGCGGTCAATTTTGCTGTTGGTCAGTAGCGGCATCTTTTCCAACAGGACGATGGACGAGGGAACCATGTAGTCCGGCAGCGTCTCCCTCAGCCTGCGCTGCAACGCGGCGGGGGAAACTTCCCTTGCCAATTCCTCAAGCCCTCCGGTAACGACGTAGGCGACGAGACGCTTCTCACCCGGCACGTCTTCTCTCGCCAACACCACCGCTTCTCTCACCCCTTCTTGCCGCCGTATCCCCGCTTCCACTTCTCCCAACTCGATTCGATAGCCCCTCACCTTCACCTGACTATCCGCTCTCCCCACATATTCCAACTCCCCGTCCCACATCCTCCGCGCCACG
>JAIVJZ010000053.1 GCA_020199775.1 Acidobacteriota bacterium | reverse complement strand
GATGCCTGGGTAAGAGTCTGAAGTGGTCGAGCAAGATGAGAAAGTACAGGGCGGACGTGGCGCAGGAATCGCGGTTCGATGGACTTTGTTTGTTGCTAGTTAGCTCAAAACCTGAATAGTCACGGATTCTACGCGGAGTCCGATAACGAAAGTTACTCATAGTTGCTCAAGACTGATGCCGAGGCAGAGGACTGTGGGCTTGCATGATCGGGTGTCTACAGATTAGGGAGAGTCGTTGACGAATTATATGCTTCTCAGTAATATATGGCTATGTCATATATTACTGAGAAGCATATTCTCGACCGTGAGTTGAAGAAAGGCAGCGCAGAGTTGTTGATCCTTTCGCTCATTGAAGACCAGCCCCGGCACGGCTACGACATCGGCAATTTGATAGAGCAACGTTCCGGCGGCCTGCTGCGTTTCAATGTCGCGTCGCTCTACCCGCTGCTGTACCGTCTGGAGAAACGCGGCTGGATTCAAGGTCGCTGGGTAGAGAAGCCCGGTCAACGGCGTCGTCGTTATTACCGCCTCACGCCCGAAGGCAAGAAGGTCTTGGCGGCGCAGCGTATTAGTTGGCGGGAATTTGTCGAAGCGATCAATCGCATTATAGGAATGGAACATGCCTGATTGGAAAGCGGAAATCAGAAGGCGGTTGGCGGGTTTGAAACTTGCGCCGACGCGCGAGGCCGAGATCATAGAGGAACTGGCCCAGCACCTCGACGACCGCTACGAGCAGTCGGTACGGGGCGGCGCGACCAAAGAGGAAGCCTCTCAGGCCGCGCTGCTTGAGTTGACCGAGAGTGATTTGTTGGTGCAGGAACTGCGACGGGTGGAGCGTCCCGTCCAACAGGAGCCCGTGGTGCCGGGGGCGCAAAGGAGAATGAACATGTTAGGAGACCTCTCGCAAGACTTAGGTTACGGCCTGAGGATGCTGTTGAAAAATCCCGGGTTCACCGTCGTCGCCGTGATCGCTCTGGCTTTAGGGATCGGCGCGAACAGCGCGATCTTTAGCGTGGTCAACACCGTCCTGCTGCGCCCCTTGCCTTATCAAGACCCTGACCGCCTCGTGATGGTCTGGGAGGACAACACCAAAGCCGGGTACCCGCGCGATACGCCCGCGGCGGCCAACTACATCGACTGGCGTGATCAGAATCAGGTCTTTGAAGGCATGGCGGCCATTGCCGACATGAGCTTTAACCTGACGGGCACGGGCGAACCGGAAAGAATTGACGGCCGCCGCGTTTCGGCCAATCTCTTCCCCCTGCTCGGCGTCGAGCCGCACATCGGGCGCGCGTTCCTGCCCGAAGAAGATCAACCCGGCGCGAATCGCGTGGTCGTCATGAGCCACGGCTTGTGGCAACGCCGTTTCGGTTCCGACGTGAACATTGCGGGCAAGTCTCTCACCTTGAATGGCGAAAGCTACACGGTCGTCGGCGTCATGCCGCCGAGCTTCCAGTTTCCCGCCGGTGAGGATGAGTTGTGGGTGCCCTTAGCCCTCACGTCTCAAGAGGCGGCCAACCGTGGCAGACACTACTTGCAGGTCGTGGCGCGCATGAAGCCCGGCGTAACCCTCGAACAGGCGCAGACGGAGATGAGCGCCATCGCCGCACGACTGCAACAACAGTATCCTGACCAGAATACAGACCTCGGCGCGGCCGTCACAATGCTGCACGAGCATGTTGCGGGCGACATCAAACCCGCCCTGCTCGTCCTGTTGGGCGCGGTCGGGTTCGTCCTGCTGATAGCGTGCGCCAACGTCGCCAACCTGCTGCTCGCGCGTGCCGCCGTGCGACAGAAAGAGATCTCGATCCGCATCGCGCTCGGCGCGAGCCGCCTGCGTTTGATCAGGCAGTTTCTGACGGAGAGCGCTTTACTGGCCGCGCTCGGAGGCGTCGTCGGATTGTTGCTCTCGCTGTGGGGGGTGAGCCTGCTGAAGGCTTTCATCCCGCCGACCATTTCTCAAGCCGGAGAGGTCTCGATTGACGGCCGGGTACTAATCTTCACCCTTCTGATTTCATTGCTGACCGGACTGATCTTCGGTTTAGCCCCGGCCCTGCAAGCCTCCAGATTCAATCTCAACGAAACATTGAAAGAGGGCGGCAGAGATTCCGCGGCGGGAAGTCGCGGCAATCGTATCCGCGACCTACTGGTGATCGCCGAGGTCGCAGTGTCGCTGATCCTGCTGATCGGCGCGGGGCTACTAATTAACAGTTTCCTCCGCTTGCGCAACGTCGACCCCGGATTCCGCACGGGCAAACTGTTGACGATGCAGGTCGAGCTACCCCAACAGAAGTATCCAGACCATGCGCGGCGTTCGGCCTTTTATACGGAACTGATAAGTCGTATTGAAGCTCTGCCGGGCGTGAACTCGGCTGCCGTCACCAACTGGATACCTTTAGTCTTACAGGGTGATTCCATCGGTTTCAGCATCGAGGGACGCCCCGACCCCGCACCCGGTCAGGGCAAACGACCCACCGTGGTGACGAGAGTCACCAGCCCACATTACTTCCAGACGATGGGCATTCAGTTATTGCAGGGGCGCGTGTTCGGCGATCAGGATAAAATTGACTCTCCCGCGGTGGCGGTCATTAACGAAACGATGGCGCGCCGCTTCTGGCCGGGAGAAGACCCGGTCGGAAAACGCATCACGCCCGGTTCACTCAATTCGCCCGACCCGGACGACTGGCTGACGATCATCGGAGTGGCGAAGGACGTACGGCAGTTTGAACTTGTCGCCGACCCGAAGCCGCAGATGTACATCTCATACATGCAGGCCGGGTTCTTCGCGCCGCGTCATCTTGTGGTGAGCACGGCGGTCGAGCCGCTCAGTTTGGCGGCGGCGGCGCGCAGGACGATCTGGGAAATAGATAAAGACCAGCCCGTCTCCAATATCAGGACGATGGAAAACGTCCTCTCCGACTCAATCGCGCGGCAACGTTTCAGTATGCTCTTGCTCGGCATCTTCGCCGCCGTCGCGCTGGTGCTGGCGGCGGTGGGAATCTACGGCGTGATGAGCTACTCGGTTGCGCAGCGCACGCGCGAGATCGGTATCCGCATGGCGCTCGGCGCGCGCAGAGGCGACGTGCTGATGCTGACGGTCGGTGGAGGATTAAAACTCGTCTTGATCGGCGTCGCGATTGGCCTCGTCGCGGCCTTCATCTTAACCCGCGTCATGTCGAGCCTGCTGTTCGGAGTCAGCGCAACCGATCCGTCTACGTTCATCATCATCTCGCTCGTTCTCGTAAGCGTGGCGGCGCTCGCCAGCTACATCCCCGCGCGCCGTGCGACTAAAGTTGATCCCATGGTCGCCCTGCGATACGAATAAAGCATGACGACGCCAACGCCGCGTTATCATGCGAGAGTCGGTTTTTAATCCGACTCTCCGGGCTAAGCTCATACTTACGTCTTTGGCGCAAGAGTCCGGTTTGATGCAAAAGTATTTAAGTTGATGCAAAAGTCGGAGAGCCGCCCTTACGTTGGCGGGTCTTTTTGCGGACGAGTTTTATTTATCAGGTCTGTGCCTTTATGGTTAAGCCATAACTCGACTTTACCATCCGACGTTATTCTGGCTATGAACGGGCGACGTTGGTTCTCTAAAACACCGATTATCTTCTGAATCCCCTTAATGACTGCCTGCGCATTTTCTTCGCCTGTCGCACTTGTCTTAATTAAGAAAAAAGCGGCGAGGCCATGCGTGAATATGGCTTGCCGCTCCAATAGGTTTTTCTTTATAGCTTTATCTTTAGCTAGTACGATCCAGCCTTCCTCACCACACTTTTGCAGCCATGCGATATCAGGAGCATCATGCTCAAAATGGTCGGCATGAACTTCCACAGTGAGGCCGATTTTACGAAGTGCTTCAGGAACGATTACCCTCCCAAGAGACCTATCTACAAAGAACGTAAAAGGCTCAAGCCGCTTTTCGGGCATCTCCTTCGTATCGGACTGCTTCTTCGACTTGTGTCGGCGTGATTTCATAGTCCCTAGCCAAGTCGTCGAAGGTGTCCCCCGCGTAAAATCTTTCCGCAATAACGTCTGTAGGGACTCCGGTGCCAACGAGGACTGGCCTACCGAAGGAAATCAATGGATCAATCATCACTCTCTTAGGTTCATCAATAGACGGGTCTTTCTTGAGGAACGGGTAGAGCCTTATAACCCCTGCACTTATATTCCTATCAATTCGGCGTAAGTAGCCTGATACCACCTCCGCCATTTCAACCTGTCCATTTTGGGAAATGTTAATGAGGTGATCTAACTTCCTGATGAACAGATTTACGCCGTCAGTCTCGAAAAGCTGATCGGCCAACGGGTGCGGCGAGGGAAACTGTTGCTCAAGAAAACTCAGACCTTTGCGGACTTTTGGGAAGGAGACATTTTCAAGACGACGCATCCCGCCGAGGACGTGCGCCTCTACCAAATTCATAAATGATAAAATTGGAACATTTGGCTTCGGCAGCTTGATGACAGGGGCAAGCCCGCCTTTCGTCTGATACTTCCATCCCATCACCCAATCCCTGATAGTTCTTTGGGGAATTTTAAGATAGCGAGAAGCACGCGGAATCGTATACAGAGGAACCTCGCGTGGGTCATCGCCCCCGTAAGTTTTCCTAATGTGCTTGCTGTAGTTTAAGTCGGCCATAGTGTGACCTTAACAAGGACGGAACAATGTAGCTAACGTTGCAGTATAACGGATTCGGTGAATTATTAAAACGTTTATTCAGAGGTGAAAACAATGTCTTCACTACTCAGCTTACCCTCCCTGCAACAGACCTTAAATGTCGGATAAAAAGCAATTTACAACAACTTCGTTATCGGATGCGAGCTCTCCTGCTTAGGCGGTGCGGAGAGTTACCGACGTTTTTTCTCCCTTCGTTTGCCACGCCTGAACATCGAACCTCGCCGCGCTCTTTGCCGCCAACTTGCGTCGCCGTTTCCGCTTAAAATCTCAATTGAAATTTGGTTTGAATAAGAGTACATTGCGAGCCTCTCGGCACGTGTCCCCGCGCCTCTTACCAAAGGACATGAACGCTATCTAATCCGAGCTTCAAGCTAGCCGACGCGTAGAGTTTGTATGAAACGCTACTTCATCATCTTGGGCGGGATGCTCGCCTTCTTTCTGTTGCTGTTCATCGTCGTGGAAGCTCTGAGCGTGCCGCTGCTGACAGACCCGACGCCGTGGTTGCAGCGGCGCGGCGTGCTGGCCGCGACGGTCGGCGTCGGGCTGCTCGTGGCCGACGTGTTGTTGCCCGTTCCCTCAATCCCGGTGATGGTCGCGCACGGCGCGCTCTTCGGGATCATGGGCGGCACGTTGCTGTCCCTACTGGGGAGCGGCGGGGCTGCGCTGCTGGGCTTCGGCATCGGGCGTCGCGGGGGAAGAATCCTGGAGCAACTCGTCACGCCGGAAGAACGCGAGCGCGCCGACGACCTGCTCCGGCGTTGGGGGATGCTGGCGATCATCGTGACCCGCCCGGTGCCCCTGCTGGCTGAGACGGTCACCATCGTTGCGGGCACCTCGTCGCTCGGATGGGGGCGCACCACTCTCGCCGCGCTCGCGGGTTCGCTCCCGCCCGCCTTGCTGTATGCGATCACGGGAGCGGCCGCCGCCAATCTACAAAACACGACGCTGGTTTTCGCCGCTGTCATCCTCATCGCCGGATTCTTCTGGGTCGTCGGCCGACGCACCGAACCTTATCTCGCACGCCGGGAGAGCCGTTGACTCACCGGACATCTGTGACTGTGCCGTTCAGGAGAGAAGCATGGGAATGCTACTGCTGCTCGGGTTCACTTTAAGCCTCGACAGCTTTCGCGTGTCGCTCACTTTGGGCGCGTTAAAACTGAGGCCGTGGCGGCAGGCGCAAATCGCCCTTGCCTTCGGACTCTGCGACGGGTTGGCTCCGCTCGTCGGGCTGTTGCTCGGTCAGTCGCTCGTCAAACATATCGGGGCATGGGTCGAGTATTTCGGCCCGTTGATGCTTGGGCTGTACGGTTGTTATGTCATCTACGTGGCGCGGCGTTGCCGCGACAGTGAGGCGGCGGAGCAAGACCACTGGCTCGTCTTCGGGATACCTCTTTCGCTGAGCCTCGATAATCTGGTGGCGGGAGCGAGTCTGGGACTGATCGGCTTTCCGGTGGCGTTGTCGGCGGCGGTCATCGGGACGATGAGCGGATTGATGTCGCTGGCGGGGCTGCGCCTTGGGAGCGCGGCGGTCAGGTATCTGCCTGTCAGGGCGGGGGCGGATTCGATTGAATCCGCCCCGCGCCTGTGCGCTGAAGCTCAAGGCTGGTAGCCGTCGTTGATCCATTGTTGGAAGAGTTGAATCTGGTCGGAGGAGAGCGGGTCTAAGGGCGGCGGCGGCATCGGCCCGCCCGGGTCGGAGATGCGGTCGTAGATGATAGAAGCGTTAGCCTTGACGTGGTCGTAATTGGTCAGGTCGAAGCGCCACATCATCTGCCCTTTGAACTGATTGAAAATGGGCATGATGTCATTGCTGAAACTAACAGCCATCTTGGTTCTCCCTCATCACTTTGGTTGATCGTTTGCGGGTCGCCTGCGCGCTGCGCGGAAGTGCGCGGCGTTGCCCGCGGCAGCGAGCGGCGGCGGAGTTATCCCGGCGGCGTCTGCGGCGCGGGCAATCTGTAAATGTTCAAGATGCCGCCATCCAGACCGGCGATGAGGCCGCCCGCAACCACGTAATTCTTCCAGATAGCAGCCCCCAGACAATAGCCGTAGCCGCCGTTGTAGCCGTCGGTCTGCATGCCCATGTCGTCCATCCACAGCAGCGTGCCGTCGCGCACGTCGAAGGCGTAGATGGAGATTTTGCTCGTCGTGCAGAACACGACATCGTTGACGACGGCGGGTGAACTCAGGCCGCTCTCGCCCGCGTTGGAATACATCCCGACCTGCATCCCCTGTGCGGTGTCCATGTGCTGCGTGTTCAAGTAGCGTTGCGGATCGCCGTTGTCCAGAGGCCAGACATCGACGAGCGTGTCGGCATCGACGGCGCGCATGAAGGGCGTCGTGTCGGAGTCGATTCCGGGGGACGCCGAATGATAGTTGGGGCCGCCGAGAGCGACGAAGAGGCGTGGCGTGATGGTCTGGGGGTTATCCTGCGAGCCGGGATAGTAAGCAGCCGTGTTGAACGCGCCGGAATAGTTTTCGTTGGGTATCGCGTCCGACAGTTCGTTGGTCATATGCGGGTTGATTTCGGGCGAAGCGGGGTTGGGGTGCGGGTCAACGGTCGGAATGTTCGTTCCGTCCTGCATGCGCGGAAGAAGCTGACGCCATTTGAGCAGTTGGAAGAATCCGGCGTCGAGAGTAAAGACGCTCCCGTTCTTACACGCGATGGCGATCATCTTCTCCCCATCCAAAGTAAAAATCGTGGGCGAGCTGCCAATGTCTATATCGCCGTCGGAAGGGCGATAATTGCTCTCAGGTAGCACTTGCCAGAAACCCATGTTCGCTCCCGTGTCGGCATCGAGCGCGAGCAAGCCGTTGGAGTAGCCGATGCTTGGCAGTTCGGGTGCGAAAGGCGGTGGTGGTTGAGTGGGATCAGACCACGTCCAATTGGCGTTCGGCTCGGGTTGTTGATTACCCGTCGGGCAATAGAGGCGGTTCAGGTCTTTGTCGTAGGCTATCGCGCCCCAGACCGAACACCCCATGACAATCGGCTCGCCGGGGAAGATGGTGTAGCCGGTGGGCGGCGGCAATATCTGCACGGCATTTTGCGGTAACATGTTCGGCTGGTTGTCTGCGTCGTGGCTGAATTTGTTGGTGCAGTAAATCCAAGAGACGTTTCCGGTGGCGGCATCGAGGCAGAAGACGAAGCTATAGAGCGAGGGATTTTCGCCCTCGCCGCAGCCGACGTAAAGTTCCGTCGCATCTGCATTGAAGACGGGCGACGACCAGATCACAGCCGCCGGGCGACCACCCGCCACGTTACTGATGGGCTGGTTGTGCTTGAGGTCTTGATTACGTAGGTCTGTGATCCATTGCATTTCCAGCGTCTCCTGATCGAGACAGTAGAACTTGCCGTTGAACGCGCCGAAGTAGACGCGACCATTGATGATGGCCGGGGTCATGCCCATGCCGGTGAAGCTGTGAGTGTCCTCAGGGTCGGTGAGCAAATCCCAGGCGAAAGTCTTAACAATCTGGCCGGTCTGAATGTCAATTTTGTGCAGCGCGCCGCCGTTGCCGCCCTGTGCGGCGTGGTAATTGGCGACGCCGACGTAGATGAAACCGTCCACCACGGCGGGCACGGAGAGTATCGGCCCGCCGAGTTGCAGCGAGTAGAGCGCGGTGCCGAGCGTACCGACGTTGCTGCTGTTGATGTCGCTGTCGGAGACGAAGCCGGTGTGTTCCGGGTCGCCGTGATACGTCCACCAACCGGAGGGCGTCTGGCCGGCGGCCGACGACGGCGGAGCGGGCGCGGACGTTGATGCGCCGGGCGCGGAAGAAGCGGGCGCATCCGGTGTCGGCACGGGCGGCGGAGCGTTTCTGCGCTTGAGCAGCGCGATTTCGGTCTTCTTGTCCATGGCTCTAGTGTGCCCTCCGCATCAATCCCCAACTGAAATCGGCCTGACCGGCGCGGAAATGGCAACTCATACAACTATTGCCGCCCGCGCCCGCCGCGTCGTTGGGAGATTGAAAGTAAGTTTCCATTGTGGTGTTGACGACGCCGTTGACGGGGAATGCCCCGCCCGCGTCGCGCGGGTAGATGCCGCCCTGTTCCAGCGTTTTGAGAGGGGCTGTGCTGAAAGGCCACTGGGTCATCACCAGTTGGTAATACTGCCAGACCGTGCCCTTCAGCAGTTGTTGGTAGAAGGCGTTCAGGTCGCGCGTGGATGCTCCCTGCGGAGTGTCGGGAATAGGATTCAGGCGCGTCACCTGCACGGGCGTGCGCTGGGCAATGGGTTGAAGACTCGGAGCGGGTTGGGGCGGCCGGTTGGCGAAGCCGCCCACGGTCGCGGGCGTGTTCGTGCCGTTGTTGAACGAGTAACCTCCCGGCGGGGGCGAAGGCTGCGGCGAGCCGCCGCTGCTGCTGCTGCTGTCGGGAGGCACGTTGTCCACCTGTTCAAAAGTTGACCAGACCCACTCGGTAAAGGGATTGACCTTGTGTGCGATATGGAGGCCGACGAGCAACACCTGTTGCGGCGTGCATGTATTCGTCGTGGGGTCGAGCACCTGCGCCTGTGTCGTGTAATAGCGACTGACATCGTCCTTCTCGGTTTTGATGCGCCACGACGCTTTCAACATGATTGCGCCGAGGGTGGCGGGCGTGGCCGGGGTCGCAGCGCTGTTCGTGGAGGCCGGAGTGGCCGGACTCGCTGGACTGCTCATCGGCATCTGCACAGGCTCTTTGGGTTGCAGGTTCTTCAGGAGGTAGAGCCACGAAGATTGGTCGTTGTCGTTGCCGCGCACGAAATTGTATTGCGCCTGATTGTAGCGAACTTCGTAGGAGACGTAATTTTTGTTCTGGTCGATGAGCGGATAGGAGAAAGCCTGATTGATGCCGTCGAGAGTAGTATCGCCCTTCGAGACGAGGACGAGAGCCTTCTGATTTCCTTGCCCGCCCTGACACGGATTGACCGGCACGTCGAACGACTCCCACGGCGTCGGCCGCTGATCCTTCTGCCCGAACAACTCGAAGGTCTCTTTGTAAGTGCCCCACACGACCGGCGTCGCGCTCGCGGCATTAAGAAACAAATTCGCGTTATCCGGTTGATTCGGCACGCCGCGCGTGCCCGCCGTGGCCGGCCAGTTCAGCGCGATGAACGATTGCCACGAAAAGTAGTCGAAGTAGGGTCGGAGGCGCACCTGATCGGTCGGCCCGATGTCGTCCGGCAAGGGGACGGCTAAAGGGATGTTGCCGCTGATAGAGGCCGACGCCGGAAAGCCGTTAGTCGGAAACGTGCTCGGCCACGGCGGTATCACAACCTGCGCGGCGGACGGCGCGGGCGTGGCCGTTGCGCCCGCGCCGCCGCCCTGATTCGCCTGCTGGGTTTGATCACGGCAGCCGGAATACGCTAGCGCGAAAAAGGAAGCGGCGATGATCAGCAGGAAGGCTTTCCAATTTCGCCTCAGAGTAGTGCCCATAACTTTGCTCCTTCGTATCCGAAGATGAGATCAACTTGGCCGGAAAGCTCTAGTGTCGGCAGTCCACTAGTGCGTCCCGCTTCCCAATCGGGATTAAGACAAGCACGTCTTCCGGCGAGTTACGCGAGTTGCCGGCGTCGCAACTACCGGAGAACAGTTCGTGCGTTAATGAGACGGTATCAAGCTGCCTGAGAATAATTGTTCGTCGGGCATGCGATGAAGAACATGCGCGTCTGTGTGGCAAACGTTCCCGTCCGGCGACGTCCGGCTGACAGGAAAGTGTATCAACTCTCGGGGCTCGTCAGCGTTAAGGCTAAAACGTTATTAAGTGCCGGCGAGGGAAATTTGCGGGTTGGAGATCACGTACAACGCCGCGCATCTTAGTCTCACTACAAGTAACGAGTCAATAAAAAAATGTGCCGCCACAAGCGAACCGGCAATCATCAGATACCACATGCCGCAGTCTCACGATTTCAAATTCTGAGGTAAGAGGAAGACCTGCGAATGTAGACGACGCGCGTTCCTACGACTGCAAGAGACGAGGATTGACAATCACCCGGCTTGAGAATATTGTGTCGGCGTTTTACCGCTCGTGGCATCTCTCTTGTTGCCACTCTCTTAAAGTCTAGAAGACGCGTTCGGCCTCAAAAGCCCAATGATGCAAACCCACAACCGACCCACCAAGGAGCCTCTTTATGTATTGTGCCATCCGGCGGAGCTTGTACTTTTGGCTGGCGAGTTTCGTCCTCGTCTCCCTTGCCCACACGACACAGGCGCAAGCCCCTGCGTGTCCGACGCTAGACCCCGTCTGTGTTGACAAGGAGCACTACAGAGTGGTCTACGAAGATGCGGACATCCGCGTCCTTCGCTACCGCGACAAGCCCGGTCACTTCGTCCCGGAGCATTCGCACCCGGAATATGTGGTCTATTCTTACTCGCCTGCCACACGCCAATTCCTGCCCGCCCCCTGCACTTCAAAGCCCGCTCCGATTTCGATCCCGGTCGATACTCCGTTCGTGAAGCCGCCGGTCACACATTGCGAACGCAATACCGGAACGACCGATACAGACCTGATAGTCATCGAGTTCAAAGCAAAGTCTAACCCGACGCCTGCGGCCAAAGCCCCCAAGCGGCGAGCCAACAGATCAATTCGACGAACGTCCCGGTAGCTTCTCCTTTCAACAGCATGCGTTGAATTGCATGCTTCCCATTCTCGCCCTCGCGCGCACCACACCAGAAGCGATGGGCACACAAGCGCCAGTCTCATACTGATAAGGACAACGCCATGAGTTCAAAATCCAAAAAGAGCGCGCCCGCCAAGAAGGGCGCGACTACCAAGAAGAGTGCGACCGCCAAGAAGAGTTCAAAAGCGAAGAAGCCTTCACTCGAAAGCCTGCAAAAAAACCTCGTCGGCACGTGGAGACTGATGTCCGCCGAAGATCGCAATTCACCCTCCGACCCGTGGGTCAACGGCACGTTCGGAATTCCTCCGAGCGGTTATTTCATCTACGACGCGACCGGGCACGCCTCGATACAAATCATGACGACCCCGCCCGTCAAACTTGCCGATCCGACTTCGCCGAATTCGCCCACCGCCGCCGAAGCCTTGGAAATCTTCAACGGATACATCGCCTATTACGGAACCTATACCCTCGACGATAAGAACATCTATCATCAGGTCGAAGGCGCGTGGGATCCGCGACAGGTCGGCTCGGTGCAAACCAGACCCTACGAGCTAAAGGGCGACCAACTCATCATCGGCGACCAGATCACCTACATCAGAGTGTTGGAGCGTGTTAAATAGTCGTCCCTGAGCGGAAGCCTGAGCGTCTGGCGGAAAAACTTTTGCATACACACCTCGCGCCCGGACTCTCGTGGAAAGAGTTGATCCGGCGACCTGTTGTGCCTGATGAGAGTCAACAGTCGAGCCTTTCCGGCTAAACGTTAGAGACTCGCATTCCGCCCTTACTCTGTCGTTCTGCCGTACGCGCGGGCGGCGGGTGTCTGCTCACGGGCGAATTGCCGGGCAAGATTCAGAATTGCCGGGCAACAGCGCGAAGGAGTTAGTTAAATCTGCCGCTTTTGGGTGAGCCGGCAATAGGGGAGCATAACTATTGATTCGAAGTTGTGCGACCAAGTTGCTGCCGATCTCTGAAAGCCCGTTTCGACATTGAAAGACCTCTCCATACACTGTCGTCAGACTGTTTTTTGAGTTGCTCCGGCCCTACGCCTTCCTCTGCAAGTTCCCGTTGTTTCTTCCAAATAATCTCACCCAATTTTGGCTTGTTGGGCAAGCCGCTCCATGGATACCCAGTATCCAATTTGCCAAAAGTGTTTAATAGCTATCCATTTTTTATTATTGTTGCTTATTGCCTTATTTTAAGCTCATTTACCCGCGAAAATGTGTGTGAAATGCGAAAAAGTGGATACCGCGTATCCAAGCTGAGGAATTTTTCGCAATTGTTGGCGGGAAGAACTGTGAGACCTTAAATCAAGCTATTGCCTCAGTTAAAAGCCCGGAAGAATGTCTTTAGACTGTGGCACGAATCTTGACATAGATAAGGTCAGATCGTTGACAGGGAAAGGGCCGAGAGTAACGCGGCCTTCACTCTTTGGCCTGATGCCGGTGTTCCTCACGCGCATGGCATTAGACCTGTCAGCGGTCTAAAATTTGAAAAATGAAGGGTTGTCTCCACTGTTCCCCAGTCCCACCCCGGACACCACAGTGCGGACAAATAAGAAAGGAAAATATTATGTTGCGTCGTATTACAGCTTGCCTCAATGCCACCGCCCTCGTGCTGGTATCTCTACTCCCCTTAACCGTTGCCTCGGGCAAAGCCCATGCAGCGACTAATCATGTTGTCTCGACAACGAAAATTGCTCCCGAACTCCTCCAGTCGGGCACATCGGATGACGGTACAACTACCTCCACGAGCACCGGCGGCGGTACACAAGCCGAAGGCACAGTCGGAAGCGGCGGGCAGATGGTTCGCGTCGTCGTCCAAACCAACGGTCGCCCTTCGGCCGAGCAACTGAGTGCGATCACGTCTGTTCAAGGCCAGATAAGCCAGAGCTACGAAACGCTCAACACGCTCATCGCGGAAGTGCCGGTCGATTCGCTCGACAGCCTTGCGGCGCGCACCGACGTGAACTACATCTCCTCCGACCGCACGTTTAAATCACAAATGAGTTTGGCGCGCGACACCGTCGGCGCGACGGAAGTGGCGGCGGGTTTGGCGCGGACGCCGAAGCTCACCGGCAAGGGCGTGACCATCGCCATCATGGACAGCGGCATCAGCACCACTCACCCCGACTTCAGCAAGAACACGAACAAATCGCGCATCCTCACCGCCGTTAATTTCACGGGCAGCGGCACGGGCGACGACAATGGTCACGGCACGGGCGTGGCGAGCGTGGCGGCCGGAAACGGCGCGGCCTCGACGAGCCAGACAACTCAAGCCGTCGGCATCGCGCCCGACGCCAACCTCGTTGACCTGCGCGTGCTCGACGCCAACGGCGTCGGCCAGACGAGCAACGTCCTGCGCGCCATCAACTGGGCGATCCTCAACCGCGAACGCTACAACATCCGTGTGCTCAACATGAGCATCGGCTCTCCGGTGCGCGAATCTTTCCGCCAAGACCCTGTCTGCCGCGCGGTGGCCGACGCCGTTCGTGCGGGCATCGTCGTGGTCGCCAGCGCGGGCAACACCGGCCGCAGTGAACTCGCCAATGGTCAAGGCCCGGGTCAACTCCTCTACGGCAGCATCAAAAGCCCCGGCAACAGCCCCTATGTGATCACTGTGGGCGCGACCGATTCGCGCAGCACCGCCCAACGCTCCGACGACAGCGTTACCGATTGGTCGTCAAAAGGCCCGACGCAGTACGACCGCTCCGCCAAGCCTGATGTCGTCGCACCCGGCCGCCACATCGTCGCGGCGATTGATCCGAACTCAACGCTCGTCAGCCGGCACCCGGAAAAGGTGCAAAGCTCTGACAATAATTACTTCAAATTCTCGGGTACGTCGTTCTCCGCGCCCGTCGTCTCCGGCACTATCGCCTTGATGCTGGAAGCGAACAAATCCCTCACCCCGACACTCGTGAAGGCGGCTCTGGTGCGCACCGCACAGTCGCTCCCGAGCCTTGAGAATGCGTCCAAAATGGAACGCATCTTCAAACAGGGCGCGGGACTCGTCAACGCCGTGGGCGCCGTCAACATGTCGCGCGCCGTTGTTCCCAACGCCGACAAGTTGGTGGCCGGCGACCATATACTCAGACCGCACAGCAATCTGCGTGATCTGAGTGGCGCAGTTACTATCGGCGGCGAGAGTGTCAAGGCCAACAGCGGCGCCTTCTACGTAACCGGCGTAGCCTTCACCGAACAGCCCGTGCTGGTTAATGGGATTATGTGGGGCGACGGGATTCTGGTCACCGATGGCATCTTGGTCAGTGATGGCATTATGGTCTCTGACGGTATCCTCGTCTCTGACGGTATCCTCGTCTCCGACGGCATTCTGGTCAGCGATGGCATTTTGGTCTCCGACGGTATTCTGGTCTCCGACGGCATCTTGGTCTCGGACGGCATCTTGGTCTCCGACGGTATCTTGGTTTCCGACGGTATCTTGGTCTCCGACGGCATCCTGGTCAGTGATGGGATTCTGGTCAGCGACGGTATCTTGGTCAGTGACGGTATCTTGGTCAGTGACGGCATTTTGGTCTCTGACTAGAAGATTCCTTATGAAGGCCATCTTTACCGTTGCTGTTCGAGGCTGAAGAAATCAAAGGAGGTATGTGAGGGCCTTCCTCCAAGCCCGAAGCATAGCAAAGAGCTTAACTAAAGATTGCTTGCTTGAATCACAACGACGCAGAATTGGGCGAGCATTGAGCACGCGGGACGGAACATACCGCCCGCGTGCTTTCTTATTAGCTCTGACCTCTCTTGATTTCCTTGCTCTGACCCGGTGTGAGAGCCGGACATTATGTTGGGCGGGTTAAGGGGTGATCAAAAGGTGGGTTTAACGCTTCAATTACATTGACAAGGTGCTGCTTAAAATTTTGCCGTCGTCATCTTGCAGCAAGTCCGTGCCTGACGTGAATGAATTTGATAGCTCAGCGATATTGTTGCGCAGCAGCACGCCGGCCTCTTCTGCTATCACAGGCTTGGAGAATAGATACCCCTGCCCATAATCGCACGACAGTGCTTTGAGTTGTTTGAGTTGCTCCTCCGTCTCGATGCCTTCGGCCACCATCTCCATGTTCAGATTTCGGGCGAGCCTAATAACGGTCTGGACGATGGCCGAATTCTCATTGCCGGGGCGCATCCGGCCGACGAATGAACGATCAATCTTCAGGTTGTTGACGGGCAAGCGATGCAGGTAGCTGAGGGACGAGTACCCGGTTCCGAAATCGTCGATGCTCAGTTGGATGCCGAGTGATCTCAATTGCCTGAGCATCGCGGTGGCAATCTCGACATTTTCCATCACCACGCTCTCTGTGATTTCCAAACGCAACGAACCGGGATCGAGGTTCATTTCCTGAAGCGTCTGTTGAATGTATTCAACTAATCCCACCTGCTTGAGTTGTTTGCTTGAGAGATTGACGCTCATGGACAGAGATGTCGTGGCGGGCGACTCTAACTGCCATTGACGAATCTGGCGACAGGACTCACGCAGCACCCACATACCGATTGGAATGATCAGTTCGGTCTCTTCCGCGACGGGTATAAACTCAGCCGGCGAAATAAGACCGCGTTCGGGATGTTGCCAGCGCACCAGAGCCTCAAACCCGGAGATGACGCCTGTCTTCAACTTAACGATGGGCTGGTAGTGAATGACAAACTCCTCGCGTTCAATAGCGCGGCGTAAATCATTTTCAATTTGCAGCAGCGAGATGGCGCGCGAGTGCATGACCTTATCAAAGACTTCATGACGGCCTTTGCCCTGCGCCTTCGCACGATACATGGCCGTATCGGCGTCGCGTAAAAGTTCGTCCGGCTGGTTGTAGCCGGTGGACGAGAGTGCGATGCCGATGCAGGCGGTCGTGAATATTTCCTGACCACAGAGGTTGAACGACTGCGCCAGTTCCTGCCGCACCCGGTCTGCCACACGGATCGCATCAACCGAATGTTTAATCGAATTGAGGAGGAGCGCAAACTCGTCGCCGCCAAACCGCGCCACGGTATCCTCGGGTCTCACACAATTTTCCAGCCTGCGGGCAATCGACATCAACAGTTGATCGCCGAGCACATGCCCCAAGCTGTCGTTGATATTCTTGAACCGATCAACGTCCAGAAAAAGCACGGCGAATAGCTGTTCGGGCGACTGCTTCGCACGCTCGATGGAAAGTTGTAGTTGATCTGTGAACAGAGACCTGTTCGGCAGCCCCGTCATCGCGTCGTAAAAGGCCGCATGATGGAGTTGTGATTCCGCATGTTTACGCTCGGTAATATCCTGAACCTGTACGATCAGGTGTAGCGGTTCGCCAAGAGCGTTGCGCACCAGCGACGCGCTCGACATCACCCAGACCGGGTGTCCGAGTTTGTGGATGTAACGCTTCTCCATCGAACTCGTCACGATCTGACCTTCGAGCAGTTTGTAGATATCTGCGAGATGTTTACCGAGGTCGTCCGGGTGCGTGATGGCCTGAGAGGTCACGGCTAACAATTCATGCTCTGAATAGCCGACGATTTCGCACAAGGAATTGTTGACCTGTAGCCATCTCCCGTCGCTCGCCGTCAACCCCATGCCGATAGCGGCATAATTGAACGCGCTGCGAAAGTGTTCCTCACTCTCCTGCAACGCCTCGGAGATGCGCTCTTGTTCGATAATGTGAAGATTAAGCTCCGCGACGTGGTGGATCGCCTGTTCAGCCTGCGCCGTCGTAGCGTCGATATGCTTGTTGTACGTCTTGAAAGTAAAATAGATGATGAAGATCAGAGGGATAGTCAACACGAAGGCATAAAACCCGCCGACGGCGACAAGTTTAACGGTGATACCGGCGGCCGAGGCGGCCGCAAAATAAGTCACCAGAGTCCAAACATATTGTTTCCAAGTAGTCCAAATAGGTTGATTTATTTTGAACGCTTCCCACACTGCGGCCGGGACTGAGTTTGCAACGCACTGAATAACCGCCATCATACAAATGGCGATGGCGAAACTGCTCGATATATCTCCATGAGCCAGGTTGGCGAGAGAGCCGAAGAAGAAGTTCACCGTCCAAACGTTGAGAAAAGTTGAGAGCGCCAGAATAGATGTATTAAAGAGTATCGTGGATAGTTTCCGGCTGAAGCGAAGCGATGAGCAGAAGGCCTCCGCGGCGGCTATAAGGATTGCCAACTCGCCGCTGTACAGCAGCATGGTAAGGAAGATAAATGTGTCCGAGATCGTGATATGAAATTTTATCCGCGAAACCTCTATGCCGATGCGGGAGCCTAAACAGATCGTCACCGCCGACAACAATAGGAAGCGCAGATCGACTTGTTCGAGAGGCGCGTTGTAGATGGAAACACAACAAACCGCTGCGCCGGCGGCAATGATTAAGCGCATAAACGGTTTGATGTAGCGTTGTCTGTTCACTGGAATTTGATGGTTTAGATAAAACTTGTAGGCTTTGTCGCTCTGCCATCCTTCTTATAGCTGAGAGAGCATCTAATGCGCCCGCGTACCAACTGCCCGATTGCAAATAAATCTTTTCTTGCAACTGCGCGGATATTACTCAGCGTTCGGTGAGGAAGTTAGAACTACATTCCGCTAACCAAAGAACCCGCATAAGACCTGTGTGACATAAGGTTTTGCTTATCTGCCGCGAACAGCGCACTACAACCTTTAATCATGCTGCACAGGTTAGGGTATTGCCGGTAAGGGGCTGCGGTCTGAGCGAATTGAGACGAGGACTTCGCGTAAAAATACGCGATGCGGCAATCAAACAATGGCAACGAATATGCCAAGCACTTGATATTTCGTAACTCGATGAATTGCTTGAGTTTATAAGAAACGCGAGGGGAACTTCAATCAGGCGGGAGAACGTGAATTGGTCAGGTTGACAGAAATCGGTCAATCAATTTGAAGGAAGAGAGAGAGAAACGCTCGTACGACATCGCTTCGTCGGTGGGCTCAAAATTTCCCGGCCGGTATTGATAGCCCACCCGTGGGTGTTCCTTTTGAGCGCGAGATCATCCCGGGCTCAATCTAAAAACTCTTGCGGAACAGGTAGGCGGCCTTAATGAAAAAGCTTCGTCCGTTTCCGCGGAAACCGGGCTCGCGTAGTCCCGTGTAGGGGTTGTAGCCGTGATAATTCAAGTCGTCGTTGTAGCCCGCGTAGAGCGCCGTCCCAGGGCTCGGCGTCCAGCCGAGGATCAGTTGCGGGCGAAACCGCGTGGTGACGTTGGAATAATCAAGGCGCAGTCGAGCGAAAGTGTCGCGCGTGAACTGGTAGGTCGAGCGCAGGCTGAAAACGTTGTCGTCAAACGCGACCCGCCCTGTATCGTGGCGCGTGAGGCGAGTGCGCGTGTAGTTTAACTGCGCCTGCAAGGCGGCGGTCGGTTGATATCGAACCGAAGATTCGATGTAAAGCTGGTCGCCGGGGCCGGGGTCTAAGCCGGGTCTCTGAGGCTCAATATTATCCGGGTCATTCGGATTCTCGCGCCGGCGGCGCAAATATTCTTGAAATGCTTTTTCGTAAGCCAGAAATGGGGGGCTGACGCGCGGATATTTTGGTCCCGCGCCCCGGTCGTAATCCAGATTGCCGCGGCTGTGGCTCAGCACGGTTAAGAAAAACAGTTGCTTCACCGGCGTGGTTTCAATAAAACCATAAATTTCGCCGCGATGTGACGACCGCTCTGAACTCTCTCCGAAGAACGCGCCGCGCCGCGTTGCCGTGCGCCTCGCGCCGAACTCGTGCTCGAACACGCGTTCGTACCCGTACTCCAATCCGAGGCCGACGAAAGTTTGCCTTTGCAGGGCGAGCATCCCCTGTGAATTCGATTGCACCCCCTGTGTGCGCGCCTTCCAGTCGTAGTTGACGTTGGTCGCGTTATTCAGGCGTTTATAGATGATGCTTTTCTTGGCGTCGCGGTCGGTCTGGTACTGGATGAAAGAGCCGAGGTAGTTAGTGTCGGTGCGTTGCGTAAATCCCACGTCGGCGCGGTAGTCGTTCGTGCGGCCGGTGGCGAGATAATTCATGTACCAATTTCTGTCCGACCTTTCGAGATAGGCCCTGTAGCCGAACCCGTTGCCCGTTCGATACAAGAATCGGTTCAGATCGGGATCGTAAAAATTGCCGCGCGAGTTGGTTCCGACAACTTGAAACTCGGTGATGGTTTTCGGATTCAGGCGAAATCGCCCGTCGAACCCGGCGGTGTGATTATGACGTTCGATGAAGTTGTAGGTGGTGGCGAAGAAACCCAGATTGTGCTGGCGGCCGACATCGCGCCTCAGCCGCAGCACGCCGATCTCCGCATTCTTATCCACGAAGGGCTCGATACCGCACACGGTGTTCGGAGATGTCACACGCCTCTGACGGCACAAAGCCAGACTCTCCCGATCATCTATCGAGTAATTGCCGGGGGCGTTGTCGGAAGCGTAGAGCAGGCCGAAAGTATTCCGCCCGCGCCTGCCGGTTAGTTTCAAGGCCACGTCCGGGTCGGTGATCGCGCGCGTGTTAACGACGTTCAGGCCGCTCTGGAAAATATCGATTCTTTCCAAAAAGAACGGGCGTTTTTCCGCGAAGAAGATCGGGAAACGGACGTTCGCCGTGGTGACGGGCGCGTCGGCCTCGACCTGTGCGAAATCCGGGTTGAAAGCGAAATCGAGCGTCACCGTCGGGGTCAGACTAAACTTCGCGGTCATCCCGAGTTCCGCTTTGAGTCCGTCGTTGACGAACCGCCCGGCCGGGTTCTGGTCGAAAGTAAAGCGCGTGCGCCGCCCCGTTTCCGAGAGCGTTACGGTCGGGTTGATCTCCAGTTGGCGCGTCGTCGAAACGTCTTCGAGTCCCGTGATGCGTCCGGCCTGATTCAGCGAACCGGAGATGCTGCGGTTGTTCGGCATCCACGAATTGTATTCGTTGTTGTTGTATTTGACGCGGCGGAAAATGTGCAGACCCCACTGCTTGTTTTTGCCCGCCTCGTAGCGGAGCGACTTGAAGGGGATCGCCGCCTCGACCATAAATCCGTCGTCGGTCAGAACGCCTTTCGACTCCATCACCAGATCGACGCTGTAGTCTTCCCCGCGCCCTTCCGTGAAAGTCCCGTCGGCCTGAATGCCGAGGGGGTTGAAGAAGATGACATAGGCTTGGCGCTGGTCGTTGAAAGTATCAATGTAGACGAGCACGTAGTCGTCGTTGAAGATCGCATCGCGGCGTGCCATGGTCGCACGCACTTTGTCTCTGTCCTGTTTGACGCGAAAGGCCAGATAGAGATTCTTCGCGTCGTATCCCATCAACGCCTCGGTCGGGTGCGTCGGGGCGACATTGTCGCCGGGCTGCGTTTGCAGAAAATCTCCGAACACGGCGGCGTTACGCCACACGGCCTCGTTCAATTGACCGTCGATCACCGGCGCGGTTTCAAAACGCGGGATGCGCACGCTTCCATCCTTACGCACGTAGGGCGAAGGCGGCAACGCCGCGTCCGGTTTGGCGCTCGCGGCTTCCGGCTCCGTGGCGGTCGGGAGCGGAGACGGGGCTGGCGGACTCAACAGATAATTCCCGCCCTTCTCGCCCGACGCCGCCGGGCTGGGAGAAGGAGTTTGCGCTCTGAGGCTCGACGCGCACAGGAGGATAACAAGGCACAGCCCTGTGATGATTTTCATAATGCAGAAATCCGTTGTCGCTTAAAGTGTGGTTTGGCCTACCGGATATTTAACATCCGATTTTTAAGCCGTTGATAAACCTCACACGGAAAACACCGCCGGGGTGAAGTTTGTGTCGATTATTTACGGCGGGTTGGAAATTAAGGCCGGGGCTTTGGTTGGCAGCCGTCCCGGCCTTAACTAATCACGGGTCATTTAATAATGTCGCGTGTGCGCAGCCGGATGATTTGCTCCAAAGTCAGGTCGGTAAAGCCGCGCGCCTTCACGCGTTTGATGTAGCCGCCGTCAATTTCGTGATTCTTGAGCCGGATGGCCGTCTCCACGGGGATGTTCGGATAGCCCTCGGCCTTCACGCCGCTGACGAATTCGGGCGTGATTTCGTGATTCCTGAGCCTGATTAACTCTTCGATTGAAAGGCCGTCGAACCCGGCCGCGCGCATGGAATTTATAAATTCCCGCGTGATCCTGTGATTGCGTAGACGAATCAGCTTTTCAAGCGGTTGTTTATCGAAACCCATCGCACGCACTTCTTTAACGTACTGACCGTTAATATTGTGGTTGCGCGCGCGGACGAGTTCTTCCATGGACAAGCCCTGATAACCGGCGGATTTCATCTCGCGGATAAACTCCGGCGTCACGCCGTGGCTGGCCGCCCGCAACAACTGTTTGAACTCAAGGCGGTCGTAACCCGCCGATTTCAAATCTTCGATAAAGTTTGTCGTCAGGTTATTCAGAGCCGCTCTGAGCATGTCCTCGTCGCTCAGGTCGCCGTAACCGCGTTCGCGCATGGCCGAGACGAAACTCCGGCTCGGCGTAAACGTCCAAAAGCCCGCGCCCTTGCCTTCGCGAAAATACCCTTCGCAGGCGAACGTTCCGGCCTCGCGCACGACGTTGAAATTAACGTTCGCACGCGCCGAGAATGCGGCTTCTGAAGTTAAGCCTTGCATCTCCCCTAGCGAGACTCTCGCGCCCGACATGTTGAAGCCGCCCGACTCCGAGCGTCGGTGATAGGTCATCTGTATTTCGTCCGGCTTGGAACGACTTATCTCCGCCGTCCATTGCCCGGTGATCGTATTTTGCGCCTGTACGGCGTGAGAGCCGCCGACCTTGCCCGCGCTCTTAACGTCGGCGAAGGCGCAGGCGGAAAAGGCGAGCAGCCCGGCGCAGGTCAACGCCGAAATGCGCGTCCGCTTTTTAGTCAGGAAGAGACTCGGCGTTGTCTGGGGCATTTTCATAAAACATCTCCCGGTTCATTACTGTCTACTTTGACTCGGCGGTTATTCGATGATGCCGTGAATGCGAAGCTCGACAAGCTTATTCAACGTGAGGTCGTTGAAGCCCTTCGCCCGCACCCGCCTGATAAAATCCTGATCAACTCCGTGAATTTTCAGATTCACTGCTTCGCGCGGCGAGACGGAAGCGTAGCCTTCGGCCTTGATCCCGTTGACGAATTCCGGGGTCACTTTGTGGATGCTCATCTCCGTCAGTTGTTTCAGCGTTAGATTCTCAAAGCCCATCGAGCGCATTTCGCGCATGAACTCCGGCGTGATTTTAAAGATGCGCGTCTCCACCAGCGTCTTCAACGGCTGACGGCCGAAGCCCATCCCCTCCACTTCCTTCGCGTACCGGGCATCGACTTTAAAAATGCGCGCTTCGACCAACTGCTTGAAAGCCAAATTATCGAACCCGGCGGATTTCATCTCGCGCGCGAATTCGCCGGTCACTTTAAAGATGCTCGCCTCGACCAGTTCCTTGAACGAGAGGTGATCGTAGCCGGCGGCTTTCAAGTCTTCGATGCTTTTAATGTTGATGTCGAACAGGGCGGCGGAAAACAGGTCGTCTTCGCTCAGGCTGTGGTAGCCGCGGCTCTGCATCGCCGAGACGAAACTTTGGTTCGGCGTTAAAGTCCAAAACCCGGCACCCTTGCCCCCTCGGAAAGTGCCTTCACACTGGAATGTTCCGGCCTCGCGCACCAGCCGGAAATTAACGTCCGTCTTCGCGCCGAAGGCTTGCTCGCGCGTCAGCCCTTGCAACTCGCCGAGGGCGATGCCGTTGCTTGAGTTGTGCTGGCCGCCACCCGCCGTACGGCGGACAACCGTGAATTGAACCTCGTCTGGATTCTTGCGGCTGAACTCCGCGAGCCATTCGCCCGTAATCGAGCCCTGCATCGCGCCGTGCGCGCCGATGAAACCCGCGGCGCACGCCGTGACGGCGGCGAGGGATGAAAAGACGAGAAAGGTGACGAGCGGCAGCGAACCAACCCGGCGCAGCGGTTGCCGTCTGAGGGCAGAAAACGTATCGGCGAATGTGCGAGCTTTCATCATAATTAAACCCCTTCGATCCGGTTCCTTATCTTTTGTCCTTACTCTTTGCCCTTCTCGTCGTCGAGAATGCCCATGTTCTTGAGAGCGATGAGTTGCTTGATAGACAGCTCTCCCAAGCGACCGCGCGCCGTGCGGATAAATTCCGGCGTGATGCCGTGGATGCGGAAAGACACGAGTTCTTTAGGCGACAAATTGCCGTAGCCCGCCGCGCGAATTCCGCTGATGAACGCGGGCGAAACCCCATGAATCCTGAATTCAACCAGTTGCTTCGCGACGAGGTTGCCGTAGCCCGCGTCCCGCAGCGTCTTGATGTAGTCAGGCGTCACGCCGTGGATGCGGAAAGTGGTTAGTTCTTTCGCGGACAAGGTGTTGTAACCTGCCGCCCGCAACGACTCGATGTAGACCGGCGTGATGCCGTGAATTGACAACGTGTAGAGTTCTTTCGGCGTCAGGTTGGTAAAACCGAGCGCGCGCAAACTTCTCACGAATGCTGCGGTAACGCCCGCCGTCTTCAGTCTGATGAGTTCGTCCACAGACAGATTCGTGTAACCGGCCGCACTCATTTCGTCTATAAAATCTCCGCGCCCGGCCTGAGTTTGAGAGGTACGATCCTGTACCTGGCCGGGGGCCGGTTCAATCTCCGGCGTCGGGACGACCGGTGCGCTCCGCTCCGCGACGCCTCCGGCAATTTCTTGTCCCGCAATACGCTCGACATCCCCCGAAAGGTTCCGTCCGGCTTCCCCTTCGTCATGCCCTTCATTCAAAGCCTGCGCCTGCGGACTGCCGACCGCAGCATCGGCCCCCACGTACTTACCATCCGACGCGCGCGACTCCGCATCTTGACGTGACCCACCTTCTCCAAGCCCCGACACGGCGGCAGAAGACAAGCCTGAAAAGTCTCTTCCCTTGCCATCCTTGTTGTCGTTTGAATCGGCGTTGAAAGTGCGCGGATTATGCGCGCGAATAACCGTGGGGTGGATGGCGGCCAGCGACAGGAGCACCACGCATATTAAAGCTACGAAGCCCAGGATCGTCGCGCGCGGAACACCGCCGCGTTCGTTCTCTTTGCTCAGGATCGCGAGTAGACGCCCTTCCAACTGTGATCGCCGCGCCATGGCGACGCTCGCCGTCTGCGACCACTCGAAGACGGGGCGTTCCTGCATCGAGCGCGCGATCTCTAACAGGTGGTTCGCGTAATCCGAAGGCTTCGTGCCAATGCTCAACACGTAATCGTCACAGGCTTGCTCCCGTTCGACGCGGAGCCGGCGTGCGGCGATCCAGACGAACGGATTAAACCAGTAGAAGGCGCACGCCACTTGCGCCAACGTTTGCGTCAGGCAATCCCGCCTCGTGACGTGCGTCAGTTCGTGCAGCAGCACCATGCGACGCCGTTCCTCTGACCAAGCTTCGGCTTCGGCAGGCAACAGAACGGCGGGTCGGACAATCCCGTACACGATGGGCATAGACGTTCGTTCGCTGCGCAACAGGCGAACTCGCCCTTTCAAGTTGACCGCGGCCAGAAGCGTCGAAAACAACCCGGTCAGAGACGGGTCTTCAAATTCGGTGGCGCGGCGGGTCAGCAAATTAGTGGCGGCGAACCCGGCCAGTAATTTTAATAAAAGCAGCAACACACCGAGCCCCCACACGGCCAAAGCAGTGTTGAGCAATCGAGGCACAAGCGGCGTCGCCGTGGCTTGAGGCGGTGTCTGTGACGCGGTTGTGCGCGGCGGCGTGAACTCTCCGGGTGAAGTCGCCTGCGTTTGAGATTCAGATACTTTTGGCAGACCCTCGTCCGCGCCGTGCGAACGCGGTGAGTGAGTTGCTACGAGCGCGCCCGGCGTCTCAAACGCTTCGATGTCTCCGGGCGCTTCGGCCTCGCCGTGGGAAATCAACACCGACATGCGCGAGGGCAAAATCGGCAACTCCCACATCTTTATGAAGGACAGCAAAGGCAGCAGGAGCGAAGCGCATAGGGCGGTAGCCCAAATGAGGTGGCGCGTCGCCGCCGAAAGGCGACGCACGGCAACACAGAGCAGAGCGGCGAAAGCGAGCAGCAAAGTCGCCTTTGCCGCCGCCGACGCGAGAAGTGCCAGAAAGTCGAAACTGCCGTGCGACGCTAAAATATTCCAGAAGTAGCTCATCGTCAGCGTCCTTCCCTTCTAGCTTGTTTGATCAGATTCTCCATGCGTTTTAACTCGTCGTCGGACAGACTCTCCTGCGAGATGTCGAGCAAAGCCGCCACGGCGTCCTCGGCCGAGTCGTCGAAGAAGGTTCGCAGCACCCGTTGCAGAGCCGAACGTTTCGCCCGCTCGCGCTCCACCGTCGGAGAATAAACGTAACGTTGCCCGTCCAGCTTATGCCTTAAGTGACCCTTCTCTTCGAGCACGCGCAACAACGCTCGCACCGCCGAATAGCTGGGCGCGTCCGGCAGGCTTTCCATGACTTCAGTCGCGCTCGCCGTGCCGCGGCTATAAATGATGTCCATGATTTGCCGCTCGCGCCGGGACAGGGTGCTTAGTTCCTTTTTGCTCATCAATTCTTTCTCAGGCGAAATGTTTCGTTAAAATTTCAAACTACGTGCTGGTTTTCCAGCAGGTGCAGTTTTTTTAGCACCCCCTTTCCAAAAAGTCAACTACAATTGTTCGGAACGCCGGGAATAAATAGCGTCGTTCACCGCGCGCCTCCGCCTGCCGACCTTTACCTCAAGCGCGTCAGGTGAGAGGAGACGCCGTCGGCGATGCTCCCGCTCGATCACATTGTTCAGATATTTCGCTCTCCACAGCTAACCATCCGTTGGCGGCATGAGTTCACTTTCTCCGGCCTTCTCGTCCGTTCGTATCTCAAGGATTCATCTTCTGCTGAGTCGCCGCCCTGTGCTAGAGTGTAGCGCCGTGATTAGGCTTGTCTCGTCGGGGTCAATAAATTCCGGAATTCCTGACTGTAGTTCTACTAACAATCAACTGAAAGTCTCATCGAAAGGAAGCGAAGGCAATGGCAGGAATGCTCAGTCGGTTGGGTAATTTGTGGCGGGGTTTCTTGAGACTCTGGATTTCCGACGTGGAAAAAGAGCACCCGGAGATTGCTTACGAGAACGCGATTGACTCGATGATCGAGAAGTATTCGCGCTTGAAGTCGGCGACCGCCGCCATCATCCGCCGCCGCGAAGAGACGGGCGAGCGATTCAAGCAGGCCGCCGCCGAACTGGCGCAGACCGAAGCCGAACTCGACACCGCCGTGGACACCAATCAGGACGATCTCGCGCTCATCCTGATTCAGAAGAAGAACCAGTTGTCGACCGAAGTGACGGAGATGAAGGTCGAGATGGAGAGCGCGCAGAAGGACGCCGACTCGGCCAAGCAATCGCTGCTCGGCGTGCAGTCGCAGATCAGAAAACTACAGGCCGAGAAGGATACGATGCTCGCCAAGATGCAATCGTCGCAGGCGCGCATCAAGGTGCAGGAGCAACTCGACGGTCTCTCCGTGGACGCCGAGGTGAAGGCGCTCGACAACGTGCGCCAGCACATCAAGAACACCATCGCCGAAGCCAACCTCGGCAAGGAACTCTCCGAGTCGTCGCTCGACAGCCGCCTCGCCGCGCTCCGCAGTCAGGTAGGCGACGTGCAATCCAGAAACCAGCTCGCCGAACTCAAGGCCAAAAAGGCCGCGCAACAGGCGCAGCAGGGGAATAAAACCATGTGAACAGTAAGCTGTCAGCAGTAAGCAGTGAGCAGTAAAAAGACCGCTTACTGCCAGTCGCCGCCGGACGCTTACTGTTTACTGCTTACCGCTCACTCTATTTCTATGTCCGAATCGCCTCTCCTCCCTCCCTGGGCTGAAGACCTGCGCCGCCGCTACCTGCGCGGCGAGGCTTCGCTGTTCGTGCTCCACGGCAACGTCTACGACTCGGTGCTCCACTCCGGGCAGATTCTCTCGCTCACGGAGTTTTTGACCGGGGTGCTGCTCAAGGAATCGCGCGAGACCATCGTCGTCTACAACGTCGCCACGGGCGCACGCTTCTCCAAGCGCGCCGCCGAAGTCGTGATCACCGAAGAACTGCTGCTCGCGCCGGAGAAGGATCGCTCGCTGGCCGCTCTTGAGAGCGTCCTCAGCACCTCGTCGAAGGCGGCGGTCATACTCGAATACGCAGAGACCATCGCCCCGGCGGGCGACCCGAACTTTCAGGCCGACACCGACCGCGCCTCAATCGTCACGCTGCACCGCTGGTCTTCGCTCCCGGAGATTGAGCGACGCGACAACATCGTGTTGCTCGTGACCGAAAACCTCTCGGAACTTTCACCCAAGCTCGTCTCCAACCCGAAGGTCGCCGTCGTCGAGGTGCCGATGCCGGATGTTGAAACACGCAAGCACGCCGCGTCGGTCGCCAACCCGAAACTGGCCGACCGCGACGTGACCCGCTATGCGGAAATCACCGCCGGGTTAAAGGCCGTGCAGATCATTTCGATCCTGACGCCCCCGCCCGTCGCCGAAGAAGAGACGCGCGAGCGCGAGGAGTTCATCAGGCAGATACTCGGCGCGGGCTCGGACGCGGCGGAGCGTGCGCGTAAACTCGCGCAACTCACGAGCGGCATGAGCCAGGAGGACATCAAGAAACTGATTGCGCCGGACGCCGACCCCTCGGCGGCCGAGACCGAGGCGGGAGAGACGGCGCAAGAGCGTGCGCGCAAAGAGGCCGACCGCCTGATCGCGCGGCGCAAGCGCGAGATTTTAGAGCGCGAGTGTTTCGGCCTCGTCGAGTTCGTCGAACCGAGCCACGGCTTCGACGTGGTGGGCGGCATGGAGGAAGTCAAGAAAGATTTGCTGCTCATCGCCGAGAGCATCCGCGAGGGGCGCACGAGCCGCGTGCCGATGGGCATCCTCTTTACCGGCCCGATGGGCACGGGCAAAACCTTCGTGGCCGAGGCGTTCGCGCGCGAGTGCGGGCTGACCACGATCAAGCTCAAGAACTTTCGCTCGAAGTGGGTCGGCGCGACGGAGGGGAATCTCGAAAAGATTCTCGGCGTCATCCGCGCCATCGGGCAGGTGATCGTCATCATCGACGAGGGCGACCGCGCCTTCGGCAACACGGACGGCGAGGGCGACGGCGGCACTTCTTCGCGCGTCATCGCGCGCATCAAGGAGTTCATGTCCGACACCTCGAATCGCGGGCGCATCCTGTTCCTCGTCATGACGAACCGCCCCGACAAACTCGACGTTGACTTGAAGCGCGCCGGGCGACTCGACCGGAAGATTCCCTTCCTTTATTCGCAGACGCCCGAAGAGGTGGAGACCGTGGCGCGCGCGCTCGTCCGCAAGAACAAGATCAAGACGGACGTTGACTTCGCCACGCTCCGCGACGGCTTCGCGCAAAAACTGATCGGCTACAGCAACGCCGACATCGAGGCCGTCATCCTGATGGCGAACGACGACGCGGCGCGCGAGTCCGGCGGCGAAACGCTCATCACCGCCGAGCACTTCCGGCGCGCGGCCTCCGACTATTTTCCGAGCCGCGACACCGAACTGCTGGAATACATGGAACTGCTCGCCGTCTTCGAGGCATCGAGCCGTCGCCTGCTCCCGCCTAAATATGCCGCGATGACGCCGGAAGAGTTGGATGCCCGCCTGCGTCTCTTGCGCCTGACAATCGGCACGCGGCGTTGAGCCGGAGACTTTAGCGTTAGGCGAACAGTTGCTTTGCCGTTAGTGACACGCAAGAAGACGCCGCGCCTTAAAGTGCGTCTCGCTCTCAAGTTTGAGGAGGCTGACATATGCAAATCGGTCGTTACAAGTTAGGCCCCGGCGCGATCATCCTGCTCGTGCTGGTGATGGCCGGTCTGGTTTACGCGGGCATCCGGCAGTTAGGCATACTCGACAAGTTGAACCCCGATGCGGACGACAGCAAGCGGGGCGGCGTCCTCGTCGGCAGCCGCGAGAAGCTGGAAGACATTGCGCTGAAAGATTTGCCGCCCTCGCAGGTCAAACCGCCGGAGCGCACGACGGATAACCCGGAAGTGACGATTGGCATCTGGACGTGGCAGACCGCGAGCGGCCTCATCGACGCCGTCGGCGGCCCCGGCAAATCCGGCGAACACCCAGACAGTTGTCTCGCGCAAGCGGGCATCACGAACACGCGCCTCGTCGTCGAGAACGACACGTCGAAACAGGTGCAGGCGCTCGCCACGGGGCAGATGCAACTCGTCACGACCACGGGCGACCAGTCCGCCGTGGACATCGCGGGCGCGAACAAACTGCTGCGCGGCAACAAGGCGAAAGTCATCTGGTCGGGCGGCTACTCGTTCGGAGAGGATTGCCTGATGGGGCCTGAGTCTTGGAAGCGCGATCCGCAACTGGCGCGCGGCTCCGTCGTCGTCACCGCCGTCCCCTACTGCGACTGGAACGTCGTGGTCAACTGGGCTTCCGACAATCAGATTCCCGTCAACCCGGACGAGCAGGTCTACGACCCCGACGCGGTCAACTTCGTCAACGCCACCGACCACATCGAGGCGGCGCAGAAGTTCAATGCCAACGCCCGTGTCGCGCTCCGCAATCGCCGGACGGGCAAGACCGAGCAGTTCCAGATCGACGCCGTCGGCACCTGGACGCCCGGCGACGTGATGGCCGCCAAAGAGCGACCGACCTTGAGCTACAAGGGCAAGGAAGAGAAGCTGCAAAAGATCGTCTCGACGAAAGAGTATAGCTACATGATGCCGAACATCCTGTTCGGCGACGAGGACTGGCTGCGCCAGCACCGCCCCTACGTGACGACGCTCCTGCGCTGCATCGCGCGTTCCAACGAGCGCATCAAGACCGACCCGGCCTACTTCCGCGACCGCGTCGCCGCCTTGAACGCCCTCGTCTTCAACATGGAAGGCATGGGTCAGACTTTCTGGAATAAGTATTTCGCCGGGGTGACTGAAAACGGCGTGCCCCTCGGCGGTTCGCGCCTCAACAACATCGCCGAGGTGCGCCACCTCTTCGGCATGGACGGCAATCAACCCATCAACCGCAGCATCTTCGGCATCACCTACACCGACCACGCCAAACGCCTCCAGCAACTCTTGCCCGACCGTCTTGAGAACTACGCCCCCGTCGAGCAGGTCGTCGATCTGAGTTTCATTCGCGAGATGACCGACGAACGGAGCGCGGGCCCTGTCTATCAGGCGAAATTTGAAGAGGGACAGAACACGGGCACGGTCGTCAAGGCGAACTACCAGATCAATTTCGCCTCCGGCTCGGCGAAGATCAACCCCTCGGAGATCGCACGCCTGACGGAGATTCGCAACCTTCTCATCCGCGCCACCGACACGAAGGTCGTCGTCGAAGGGCACACGGACAACGTCGGCGACGCGGGCACGAATTTGCGCCTGTCGCAAGAGCGAGCGCGCTCCGTCTGGCAATGGCTGAAAGCGTCCGACCCGACCGGCATCAACATCAGCGAGGCGCGTCTCGAAGGCATCGAGGGTTACGGGCCGTACCGCCCGTTGCCCAACAACCAGAATCGCGACGAGACCGAAAAGGCCGCGAACCGGCGCGTCGTGATTATTCTGAAGTAACGCGACATCGAGCGATGAGCAGTGCGCGGTGAAAACGATTTCAGCATTTAACTCCGAACTCTGAAATCTCTTCTTACTGCTCACTGCTCGCTGCTTACTGCTCACTCTTCATCATATGGCTGCTAAAACAACAACCACCGCGCCTACGACTTCAAGGCTGTTCTCAGGGCTCACGCCGGGCAGCGCGTACTTTCAGGCCGTGCGCCTGCACGGCGACCCCGGCTTCTTCGTGCGCGCCAACCTGCTTGTGCTCTGGCTCGCCGCGTTCGCCCTGTTCTGGCTCTTCAACCCGATCAAGGCGTTGCCCTACCCTTCGGAACTGTGGCGCGCGCTCGGCCAGATGTGGGCTGCGCCGGGCAGTCAGGGACTCGTCTATAACACCTACGTCACGCTGAAACTGAACGTCGTCGGGCTGCTCTACTCGACCATCCTTTCGCTGATCATCGCCTACATGAGCGTGCTGCCGTTCTTCCAGCCGTTCAACAAGCTCGTGCAGTGGCTGCGCTATATCCCGATCATCGGCTTCAACCTCGTCTTCCTGACGCTCTTCACCATCGGCTGGCCGATGAAAGTGGCGATGTTGACGGTCGGGATGTCGTTCTTCCTCGTCACCAGTATGACGGCCGTCATCGCCTCGATCCCGCGTATGAAGTTTGAACTGGCGCGCGTCCTCGGCTACAACGATCTGCAAACCTTCTACACGGTCGTGGTGCGCGGCACGGGGCCGCAGATGCTCGAAGTCATCGCGCAGAACGCGGCCATCGGCTGGGTGATGATCACGGCGATTGAGACCTACAACCGCACCGAAGGCGGCATCGGCAGCCAGATTTATGCCTATTCCTCCGTCAACAATCTGCCGGCGGTCTACGCCTATCTCATCATCATCGGCATCATCGCCATAGCCGAAGATTGGCTGTTCGCGCTGGTGAAGCGAGTTGCCTTCCCCCACACCACCGTCGCGGAGAGGGCTTAACACCTATGCCTACGGACGCCAAACAGGACACCGACAGCGCCGGCGGCGGCGGCAGCGACAACGCCTACTGCGCTCCCGGCCCTCTGCCCGGCAGCGCGGAACTGCTCGAACCGTTGCTGATGGTCGAACAACTCTCGAAGTCTTTCAAGACGAACGACGGGAACACGCTCGTCGTCCTGAAAGACCTCTCGCTGACGATCCGCAACATCAAGCACAAGCCGCAGGTCGTCAGCCTCCTCGGCCCCTCGGGCGCGGGGAAGACCACCGCGCTCCGCATCATGGCGGGGCTCGACAAACCGACGGCGGGCTGCGTCAGGTTGAGCGAGGGCGAGGGGAAACCGCTGCGCGAGACGCGGGTCGGCGACGTGGGCGTCGTCTTTCAACGCTACCCGCTGTTTGACGACATCAACGTGCTGAATAATCTCATCGAACCGGCCGTGCGCGCCGGGATGGCGAAGCAGGCGGCGCGCGACAAAGCTCTCCGCCTGCTCGACGAGTTCGACATGGTGAAGCAGGGGCTGGCGTGGCCGCAGCAACTTTCCGGCGGGCAGCGGCAGCGCGTCGCCATCCTCCAGCAACTCATGCAGGATCGCCACTTCATCATTCTGGACGAACCCTTCTCCGGCCTCGACCCGGTCAACATCATCAACGTCATCGATCTCATCGTGAGCACGGCCAACCAGCACACGCTCAACACTTTCATCATCGTCACGCACGACGTAACCTCTGCGCTGATCGTCTCCGACACGGTCTTTCTACTGGGTCGCCCGCGTGATGGGAAAGACAGCCCCATCCCCGGCGCACGCGTGATGAAACAGTATGATCTGATCGCGGAGGGGTTGGCCTATCGGCCCGATATCGAAGATTTGCCGAGGTTCTCGGAGATACGCAAGGAGATTAAATTGGTCGAGTTCCCCAGGCTTTGATAAAGTGAGAAAGCTTTGGGGAAGCCACTTTATGCCTGACGATAGCAACGACAAGTACGAGGGCGACATCAACTTCGTCAAGGAAGCCTTGAAGAGCGAGGTCAACCTCGGCTTCATCGGCGTCATGGCGTTCCTCATGCTCGTCGTCAACTTCTGGGCTTTCCTGCCGTTGCTGGTCGCCGGTCAGTTGGGCGCGGCGCTGCTCGCCCAGATGCCCATCATCCAACGCTATATCAAGATGAAGAAGGTCTGGCAGCGGAAAGAGAGCGACGCCGAGGCCGAGAAACGCATCGTCGCGATCCTCCCCGCCAACTACCAGACCGACTTTCATTCCGTGCACACGCTCTGCGAGGAGATCGAGCGGCGTTCCGCCGAACTCGGCGCGGTCGGGGCTGGCCGCATGCTCGCGGATGTCGTCGCCAAACTCTCATCTTTCCGCTACGAGTACGCACGGATGCTGCGCGCGCGTCACCTTCTTTCGACGCGCAACTACCGGCAACTGCACAACGCGCTGGCCGAGCAGATCGAGCAGGCCGAAGTCGCGCTCGAAGGCGAGGAAGCGCGGCAGGTGCGTTACGCGCTGACGCAGAACCTGAGCATCCTCAAGCAACGTTTGGCACGCATCAAGCGGCTGGACGAACTGGTGCGCCTGCTCGACGCGCGCCTGCAAGTAATCAAGAATTCGCTCGGCCTGATTCAGGACGAAGTCTATACCTTCACGGACGTGGCGGGCATTCAAGGGCTGGTGGATAACCTGCTCATCAACCTCAGCATCAGCGACGAGTTTCGCGACGAGTATGAGGATGTGCTGAACGTGGAAGCCGAAGGCGCGTCGCTCTCCGCGCTTGAAGGCGTGTCCGCGTCCGCCGCCGCCACCGCCGCCGTCTCTGCGAACACGACGGAGAACGCGGCCGACAGGGCGCGGCGGGCGCAGCGGAAGCAGGCGCAACGGATCAAATAACCCGCGCGCGATCCCACAATACATCGCACTGGAATTTTAGGAGTTGAAAGACAATGGCTAACCGCAAACGACCGGAAGACAACCGGAGCACAGAAGACATCCTGCGCGAGATGAATGAACTGTCGCAGAGCATAGATTCGTCAATCGCCGATATTTCCAGCGAGCCGAAGAGTCAAACGGCGCAGCCTGCGACACCCAAACGCGGCGGCGGCGCGATGAAGTCGCTGCTCAACTTCTTCGTGTCCGTCCAACCGGGTGAGGGCGAATCACAGCAGGAGGCGGAGGAGGAGTCGCCCGCCGGGCACGCGGGAGGCTCGCAGGGGACGGCCGCGACTCAGACGGGGACGCGCGTCGCAGACCTCGTGGCAGGCGAGAAGCCTCCGACGTTCGAGCAGTTCGACAGTGCGGCCGGGGGCGACCTCGCGGCAAAGTCTCTGGAAGAAATTTACCTCGAAGCGGGTCTCGGAGAGTCACAGTGCAGCGTGGACGAACTGGCGAAGTTGATGCAGAACCCCGCGCTGACCAACCACCCGATGAGCATTAAGGTCGTCGCCGTCAACCTCGCGCTGTCGGCCAAAGGCGTCGGGACGGACGTGCCCATCGCGGACGCCGTGCGCCGCGACCGCGCGCTCGACGCCTATCAGGCGATGCTCGACGAACGCGCCCGCGCCGCCGAGGAACGCAACAGCGCGGAGATTCAGCAACTCACCAGAGAGGCCGAGGAATATCTCAAACGCAAACAGGCGGAGATGGAAGCTCTCCGCGCTGAAACTGCCGAGGCCAAGCGACAGTCGGCCGAATTCGCCCTGCGCCGCGAGACCGAAGAGAGGCGTCTGGCCGAACTCATCAGCCCCTTTCTCGAAGGCAAAGCCAGCCCGGTGACGGTCGGTTCAGATCGTCCTGTACAAAATGCGCCCTTAAAAAATATAGACGGGTGAGAGCGTCTGCGCGCCCCGGCGGGCGTCCGACGGCGTCTCTCTCTCGCCGCGTGATGCTACTTCCCATTGCCGGTGCGCCCGGCGAGGTTGGCGACCACGGTGATCAACTCCGTCGGATCGACCGGCTTCGGCACGTGTATCTGGAAACCGGAGCGGAGAGCGCGCACCCGATCTTCCATTCTGGCGTAAGCCGTCAACGCCGCCGCCGGTAACGTTCCTCCGCGTTCCGCGGGCAGCATCCTCACCTTCTCGATCAGCGAATAGCCGTCCTCTTCGGGCATCCCGATGTCCGTGACGAGCACGTCGAAGTGTTCCCGCCCGATCTGCTCCAACGCCTCGGCCGCCGAAGCCGTCAGCGTCACTTGAGCCCCGCATGAGGTGAGCACGGCGAGGAGCAAGTCGCGCGTGTCAGCCTCGTCGTCGACGATGAGCACGCGCAAGCCGTCAAGTTCCGGCGGGCATGTGAGCGCGATTCCACCTCTGGCCGCCGGGTGAACACGCGGCAGGTCGCTTGCGGGCTCCTGCCGCACGGGCAGCAGCGGCAGGTTGATGGTGAACGTCGTGCCCTGCCCTTTGCCGTCACTGTGAGCCGAGACGGTTCCGCCGTGCAGTTCCACCAACTGTCGCACGATGGCGAGCCCCAGACCCAAGCCCCCGTGGGCGCGGGTCGTCGCCTGATCGGCTTGGCGGAAGCGGTCGAAGACGTGCGGCAAAAACTCCGGCGCGATGCCCATACCCGTGTCGGCTACGGTGATCTCGATGTGCGAGTTGACGCGTTCGAGGCGCACCTGTACGCGTCCCCTCTTGGGGGTAAACTTGATGGCGTTCGAGACCAGATTCCAGACCACTTGCTGGAGCCTGTCGGGATCGCCCGACACCGGCCCCGCTTGCGGGTCGAGCAGCGTCTGCAAGCGTATCTCTTTAGCTTCGGCCGCCGGGCGCACCGAGTCGGTCGCGGCCGTGACCACGTCCGCGAGATCGACCGAACGCACGTCGAGGCGCAGCTTGCCCGTGATGATGCGCGAAGTGTCGAGTAGATCGTCGACGAGTTGGTTCTGCGCCCGCGCGTTCCGCTCGATTGTTTCGAGGGCGCGTCTCATGGCGGCCTCGTCGAAGTTGTTCGTCTGCAACAGCCGCGCCCACCCTAAGATCGAGGTCAGCGGTGTGCGCAATTCGTGCGAGAGCGTGGCGAGAAATTCGTCCTTCAGCCGGTTCGCTTCCTCGGCCTCCGTTCGCGATGCCCGCTCAAGCGCGAGAAGTTCCGCCCTCGCCCTCTCCACGTTCCTGCGTTCGATGAACTGCCCCATCTGGCTGCCGAGCGTTGCGATCATCTCGATGACTTCCTCGTCGCGCTCTCTCACTTCGCGGCTGAAGAATTCCATGACGCCGATCACCTCCGCGCCGAGCTTAACGGGAAAGGCGAACGCGGAACGCAGGCCGGCGCGCTGGGCTATGCGCGCGCGCGGGAAGTTTTCCTCTCGGGCGATGTCTGTAATCCACACGGGCTCGCCGCTCGACCAGACGCGACCGGGCATGCCGACTCCGGGGGGCAGCGGGTTTATGCCGCACATCTCTGCGAACACCTCATCCGTGACGAAGGGACCGTGCCAGCCTTCGGCGCAGCGCAGGTGATTTTCATCCGGGTGCAATCTCCAGATTTCGCCCACGTCCCACCCGAGGCTTTCACACACCGCCTGAATGATCCTCGCGGAGGCTTCCGCGACCGTCTCGGCTTCGGCGAGTATTCTGGTCACGGAGTGCTGCGCATTCAGTCTTAGTTGCACACGCTTTCGCTCCGAGATGTCGCGGCAGATGCCCGTGAAGTAACGTTCCCCGCCCCGTGTGTATTCGCCGAAAGAGATTTCCAGAGGAATTGCACGACCGTCTCTATGAAGCCCCGGCACTTCCACGGATTCCCATGACACGTGCTTTTGTCCCGTCTTTAAATACCTATTCATACCGGCCTGATGGAGATGGCGCAGGTAGTCGGGCATTAGCATCGTGAGCGAAGACCCTTGCATGTCCGCGTGGCTGTAACCAAAGATGCCCTCAGCGGCTTTGTTGATGAACAGGATGCGGCTTGCGGCATCGATGTTGATGATGGCGTCGGTCGCCGTCTGGGCGAAAAGGCGAAACTGCTCCTCCGACTCCTTGAGTGCCTCTTCGGCACGCTTCACGTCGTGGATGTCCGTGTTAGACCCGATCCACATCAACACTTTGCCTTCCGCGTCGCGCATGGCGTGGGCGCGAGAAAGATGCCAGTGGTATGCGCCGTCGGCGCGGCGGAAGCGGTGTTCTAGTTGAAACGGTTCGCCCGTGTCGAGGGAATGCTTCCAGCGGCGGACGTTTTCTTCCACGTCGTCGGGGTGGATGAACTGCGTCCAACCCCAATCTTTGATCTGCTCGAAGGTGAGCCCGGTGAACTCCATCCACTGCCGGTTGAAGTAGTCCACTTCGCCCGCGGGGGTGGCCGTGAATATCTTCTGCGGCATCGACTCCGCGAGGAATCTGAAACGCGCTTGGCCTTCGCTGAATCTTCTGATCGCCCGCGCCCGCTCGATGGATTCCCAACAGCGGTTGACTACCAAGCGAATTAGCTCCACTTCTTCGCTAGTCCAGCGGCGCGGGGTCTTCTGGTGGACGGCCATGCCCGCCACGAACCGACCCTCCCTGTGAAGCGGGACGCTGACGACCGCCGCGATTCCCGTCTGACGATAGGTTGCGAGGTTCGCGCCCACCCGCGCGTCGGTCTCCGCGTTCTCGACCACATAGGGCACGTTCGCGCGAGAGAGACTGAGCGCATCGGCCCCGAACGAGGACATGCGGTACCGCCCGACGATGCTGAACGTGTCGCGTGTGTAATCCCCCTTGATGACAAAATGATCCTCGTCGGTTTCGACCTCCGCGTAGGCGCACCGGTTGACGCCGAGATGCTCGCCCAACATTCGCGCCGTGACTGCCATGATCTCGTCCGGGTCGGTGAGTGGCTGTGTCGCCTGATTGAGATCGACGAGGAATCGCAGCGTCAGTTCTTTCCGATGCCGCCCGGTAACGTCTATCGCGCTGGCGTAGAGCACCCCTTCTTGCGGATAGGATTTGGTATTCCAGACGAGCCAACGATAAGAGCCGTCCCTGTGGAGGTAACGGTTCTCGAACGAAACCGTCTCCTGACCGGCGAACAACTTCTCCGCCTCGCTTATGGTTCGCTCGTGGTCGTCGGGGTGAACGAAGTAGAGCCACGGGTGCTCTGTCAGTTCCTTCGCCGTCCACCCGAAGGTGCGCTCCCAAGCCGGACTGACCCACTTGAATCGACCGTCGAAGCCGGTGACGACCAAAAGGTCTGTGCCTACGCCGAGGAACCGCTCGCGCTCTTCCACCGCGTTCTTTTTCCGGGTCTCGTCGCGCATTATCTTGGCAAAGCAGTACATCTCCCCGTTTTCATCACGCAACGCCATCAACAACCCGTTAGCCCAGAAACGGGTGCCGTCCTTACGCAGGTGCCACCGCTCGTCTTCGGCGCGCCCGCTCTCCGCGGCGGTGCGCATCTCGACGCCGCACGCGTCACGCAAATTGTCTTCGGGGGTGAATATGTCGCAGGAGTTTCGACCGACCCACTCGGCTTCGGCGTAACCCAGAAGTTTCTCGACTCCGGGATTCCAACTGCCGAGAGTACCGTCGAGGTCGATTGTGAAGATGGCGAAGTCCTCGACGTTTTCAGCCACGAAACGGAACAGGTCTTCGCTACGTGGCCTGAGTCCTAAAGATTTTTGTGCGTCAGTCATGCTACCTCAATAATGCGTTCGTCCATTCGCGCTCCAGTATAAGTCATTTTTAACTTCCCCCGGATAGCTTTAGCTGACTAATTGGCGTTGTTCGCCAGCGGACTGGGCATCGAACGTGTCGCGGTGGTCTATCCGAGCTTTACCACAAAGCGAAACAGCGTTCCAGCCTTTGCCGGAACGCTGCCGCTACCAATCACCGTGAAGCACGCCATCGCGTGAGGTGGCTGTTAGCCCTTCAGCTTCTTCTTCGCCTCCGGGACGGAGAGCGCGCGTTCGAGGCTGTTCTGTTTCGACTCGACGATCTCCCGATAAATTTTCTGCGCGGTCGCCGTGTCGCCCGTCCGGTCATAAGCGCGTGCGAGCAGCAGTTTGTGAAAAAGGTCGGTTTGATCGGCCTGCTTCAAGTGTTCGAGGGCTTTCGCGTGGTCGCCGCCTTCGAGCCTCAGGTAGCCCACGATGTAGTGGTAAGAGGGCATGAACTGCTTGCCGCGCTCAGGATTCTCGTCGATCATCTTTTTGATCAGTTCGGCTTCCTTCCAGGCTTCTTCGTGCTTGCCGAGCTTGGCGAGAGCGCGCCCGCGCCCGTGATGCAGGCGGCCTTGCCAGATCATCTTCTCTTCCGCGGGCAGCTTGCTCCCCGGCACAGTCTGGTAGCCCCGTTCGTAAAACTTGAGCGCCTCTGCGGGTTGGCCGTTTTCGAGATGCAGACGCGCGATGGCATTCCAGATGAAGACGGGCGGAAACTCTGCCGCGCCGCTCGTCCGCGTATACTCATCCTGAAAACGCGTCAACACTTTCAGCGCTTCGGGAATCTTCCCCTCATAGACGTAGGTGTAGCTCAGTCCGAAATTAGGCCCGAAAGGGGCTGTGCCCTTCACCGTCCGCTTCAACGCCTGCTGGTACATCTCGCGCGCCTTCGCGTAGTCGCCCTGAAGCAGGTGGTAATTGCCGAGTAAGTTGTAAACGCGCGGGGTGCTGTTGTCGAGAGCGACGGCCCGCTCGAAGTTGGCGCGCGCCTCTTCCATCTGGCCGCGGGTGAGCAGGACTTGGCCGAGCATCATCCGTGCCATCCGTTCTTCCGGGTAATCCTGTGCGAGTTGCTTGAGCAGGGGGAGCGCCTCGGCGGGCTTCTGCGCGCGCACGAGCGCAACCGCTTCGATGTAACGACGTTCGCCGTCCGACGCGCGCTTCGACAGTTCGAGGGCTTTATCCATGTGCGCCTTCGGCGTGTTGGCGGGCGGCGGCGTCGTGCCGGGTTGCGGCGGCGGCGTGAAGGTTGCGACGAGGTAATGCGCGAAAGCGAAGTCGGGGTCGGCGGCGACGGCCTTCTGAGCGACGGGCAGAATGTCGGGCGCGGGCTGGAAAGATTCGATCATCTTGATGGCCTGCCCGGCGGCCTCCATGGCTGCCTTCGATTTGGTCGTGAAGACAAACTTTTTGCTCCCCGACTGCTGCGCGTAAGCTGGCAGGCCGGTGAGTATTAGTATGACGGCAAAAATTTTCAGGCTGCGCATGGATGCAAGTCTCATCTCTTTCTCCTTGAGAATTTAATCGTTAGAAAGTTACCTATTTTTGCGGAAAGCTATGGCGACGACATAGTCAAGATGCTTTAACGTTCCGGAGCGCAGGAACGTTTCAATCAACGCCACAGTTGGGGATTATTTTATCGCGCCCGCCCCGACTGACTCCGAAGTCAACGCTCGAACGAGTCGAGCCGCGAAGCATATTCTATAGCCGTTTGCAATTGGATGGAACTACCAAGAAATGAGTGTAGGGGCAGGGCTTGTCCCTGCCCGCTCGGTTTGGTGTGCGGCGGGCAGGGACTAGCCCTGCCCCTACAGTTTTGATATCGGTCACACTCATCTGCAAATCGCTATAAGTTTGCGCGAGGCATATTCTAAGTTTGCGCGAGGCATATTCTAAATTTGCGCGAGGCATATTCTAAATTTGAAAGCGCGATTTTTCCACCCCGGCGTGATGCGCCGTGAGCGTGTTGACCACACAGAAGATCGCGCCTTTCGCCTCGTTGCCTAAAGCCCATCGCCGACACAGACTCTTGCCGGGTTGCGCGTCACGCTTCCCGGCAAGAGCCTGAACAGATAAACCGCTTTCAGTTAACCAACGCGCCGTTACCCCGAATTGCTTACCCGGCGGCGAGTTGCAACTTCTTCTTCTTGTGCCTTATCTCGATTCGCTGCGCTTGATTGAGACGCCGCCGTTGGTGGTATGAATGCGAAGGCTTGTACCGCCGGAACCCAGGTCGAGTGATAACTGCTTCGTCTTGCGGGTCACTTCGGCGATAGAGGGGTTGACGACGAGACCGCCGTTGACCGTCCCCGTCTCAAGGTGCGCAGAGTAATTTTCGGGCACTGTGATCGACAGTCCCCCGTTCGTCGTCCTCACGTTGAGACCTTCGCCCTCCCAGTTGCTGCCGGTGAGTTCGACGTGAAGCCCGCCGTTGACCGTTGCGCCCGTGACGTTGCCGCCGACATTCTTCAAAGAGACACCCCCGTTTTGGGCGTCGAAACTAATCCGGCCGCGCACGCCCGAAAGGCTGATCCCGCCGTTGCGAGTTTGGAGCGAAAGGTTCGTCTGGCGCGGAACGAATAATTCGTAGCCCACATCCCAACGCGCTTCACCGTTTTGTTCGGGGCCTTCGGCGCGAATCTGTCCGCCTGTTGTCGTAACCCGGATTTGAGAGGCGAGCGCGTCGGCCTGACCCTGCGTCGGCGCGTGCGTTTGCAGGCGATAGCGCAACAGAATCTCATTGCGCTCCCAACCCTTGACGGAGACGCCGCCGTTCTTCATCCCATCGACGTTCAGCGTGCCGCCCGTCGCCTGTAGGGTTTGCTCCTTTATCCGGCAGTGGCGCGCGCGCGAGTCGTCGTTGTAATTGTCCTCGTCGCGGCAGGCGAGCGAGTAGCGTGAATTATCTGATTGTGCGAATGCCGCTGATGCGGCGAGGCCGAGTGCGACGCAGACCAGAGTCGTGCGTGCAAATACTTTTCTCATCATCACAATTTTCTCCTGAGGTTAGGGTCGCTTGCCGGGACAAAGCCTGAAAACTCCGTCGTTCTATGTGGTAAACACCACGCGCGCTAACTTTGTGGCAGAAAATTTCCGTTATAAAGATATGCTCGGAGACGGGCATGTTGAGTTTTGAGGATCATATTACTATGCGTCATAACCGGGTTGGGGCTAAAATAGTTGACGCAACAGTACCTTCAAACCAGCCTAACGTTTGAACGCGGTTGAGATTAACTCGCCTCGATCAACTCGACTTCGGAGACTCGAAAAAGAATGCACGTCATACGCAAAGCCACACGGTTATTCGTCGTCCTGCTGTTATGCCACGCCGCCTTGGCCGCGCCGTCGGGCAGGTGGACGGAGGCGGAAGCCAGAGAATGGTACAAGGGGCAGCCCTTTCTCGTCGGCAGCAATTACAACCCCGCGACGGCGATCAACCAACTGGAGATGTGGCAGGCAGAAACCTTCGACCCCAAGCGCATAGACCTCGAACTTGGCTGGGCTGAGCACATCGGCATGAACACAATGCGTGTTTACCTGCACGACCTCGCCTACAAGCAAGACCCGGAAGGTTTCAAGCGACGCATCGACACGTTTCTCCAGATCGCCGACAAGCACAGAATTCGCCCGATGTTCGTATTGTTCGATTCATGCTGGGATCCATTTCCCGTAACGGGCAAACAGCGCGACCCGCGACCCGGTGTGCATAACTCCGGTTGGATGCAGTCGCCGGGCAAGGTCGCGCTCGAAGACCCGGCGGAATATCCGCGCCTCAAAGAGTATGTTAAAGGAGTCGTCGGGGCGTTTAAGCAAGACAAGCGCATTCTCGCGTGGGACATCTGGAACGAGCCGGACAACATGAACGACCCCGCTTACATCAGTCTGGAACCGAGAAACAAGGTCGAACTCGTCCTCGCCCTCCTCCCACAGGCGTTCCAGTGGGCGCGCGAGGCGGGCGCGATGCAACCGTTGACCTCCGGCGTGTGGAAGGGCGGCGATTGGTCGAACCCGCGAGAACTGACGGCCACAGAGATCACGCAACTCTACCTTTCGGACATCATCACATTCCACAACTATGACGCCCCGGAGAGTTTCGAGCGGCGCATCAAACAGTTACAAGGGTACAACCGCCCGATCCTCTGCACCGAATACATGGCGCGCGGCAACGGCAGCACGTTCGAGGGCAGCCTACCCATTGCCAAGCGCTACAACGTCGCGGCGATCAACTGGGGACTGGTTCAAGGCAAATCACAGACGCACCTGCCGTGGGATTCGTGGCGGCGTCCATACATCGACCGGGAGCCTACGATCTGGTTTCACGAGGTCTTTCGCATCGACGGGATGCCATATCGCTCCGAAGAGGTGGAACTCATCAAAAGACTGACCGGCAAAAGCAAAGCTCAAACTGCGCGAACACAGACATGGGCGGCGCAAGCGGCATTCAACTAGGAAATATGATTAACGGGTGTTCAAGGAGTTCAGCCACCGCTTCACACCGTGGGCTACCGTTGCCGGACAGATAACCTAATAGCGTGAGACAGCCACGTCATAGCACATCCAGTGCAGGTTATGATTACCGACTACCGCCTGTCTCTCCGGTAATCCCTATTACCTTAAACATTACGGGAAAGGAGAAAAACCCTTCCCGTCTATCACCTCACCTCTCCCAGCCTTACCTATGTCAGGCCCTTGCGGGTACCAGAAGTTAGTGCCGCCGCAGTCGGGGCATCGTCTTCTCTCTTCATCGCTGAAAGTGGTGTGACTGCCCTGCTCCGGCTCGACGGCAATCTCGGAGGCGCGGTGTTTATCTACTTTCCACAGTCTGCGGCGCAGGTGTTCGGCGAGAAAGGCCGGGACGTTGGAGACGGTCGTGCGCCCGGCGGCGATTTTCAATTCCGTCACTAATAACTCCGCGAGTTCTCCCCATTGAAATTTGTTCGCCGAGTTCTTTCCCGTCAGTTCTTTTTCCGCTTGTAGGAAAACCTCGATCAACCGGCGCACAGCCTCATCATCAGAATCTCTCTCATAAGTCTTAAAAGAAGTCTTAAGATCGCCAGAAATCGTTGAATCTTCAGCACTTAGACTCACACCACTCACACCACTTTCTGCAGTGAGTGGTGTCACCACTTTCTGCAGTGAGTGGTGTGAGTGGGTGGCGTCAGTGGGTGGTGTGAGTGGGGCGACCTCTTCTGGGAGTATCACAGTGTACTCACTGCCGTCCTGCTCGCCGGCAATAGAGCGTACCTGCACCAACCCGGCCGCTTCGAGTCGCCTGAGGTTTTTATACATCGTTCGCTCCGAGCCGATGTGTGATCCCTTCATGATGGCCGTCTTCGTCATGCGTACCGTCCGCTTGGGCACTACCGCACCACGGGTCTTCGCATAGAGGTAATCATAGAGCTGTTTGCTCTTGCCGGTGAACGCGCCCGAAGGCACTGCTTCGCGCACTATTGAATTGGCGACTTTGGCGAAATCACGAGAAGGCGCGACTGTAGGTGGTGCATGTGGGGTGAGTGGGGTGAGTGGGGTGAGTGCTGTGGGTGGTGTGACTGATGTTGATTGAGTCAGTCCCAGTAACTCTTCAACCGGATGGGGTTTACGCAGGTTGGCGAAGGTGTCTTGCGTCTTCTTCTGCGGTTGGCGAGTCTTAATCACGGCCTTTTGCTTGCCTTTGGTTTCGGTCATCCGGCCTCCTGAACGAGTCTGAGCGAACTATCCATCTTGAGTCTTTGCAACACTTCGTCAGTCAGAGAGTCATAGTCTTTGCTGCCGTGCGAGTCCGGCGCGTGCTCGAAGATGCTTTTACGAAGGGAAGGGGCGGTTTGCAGTTTAACGTTCGTTCTGATGACGGTCTCGAAAACCAGCCCGTCGAACATCTCCTGCATCTTAGCTAAAGCCTCGCCACAAATGCGGTTGCGGCCATCGAAATATGTCATCAAGTAACCCAAGATGGACAGGGAAGGATTAAGCCTGCGGGTGGCCTGCATCGTACTCGTCAAGTCAACCACGCCTTCAAGTGGATAGAACTGCGCGGCGACCGGAACTATTGCATGCGAGGACGCAAGTAGGGCTTGCGTCAACGTCATGCCGAGGCTCGGCGGGCAGTCAATTACCGCGAAGTCGTAGGCTTCGAGTGATTCCAGAGAATCTTTGAGCCTGTAATGTTCCTCGATCTGCACGGAACGTTCCAGAAGAGCCAGTCTGATGTGAGACGGCGCGATGTCAAGACCTTCGATATGCGTCTCGTAGATCGCGTCAATTAAGCTCGGGCGTTCCTGATAACCTACCAAGACATCGGCCAGCGTCGTTTTAATGAGACTCTGATCGAGGAAGGTGAAAGTGGCGTTACACTGGCTATCCAGATCAATCAAAAGCGTCTTGTAGCCCCTGATAGCCAGACCGGCGGCGAGATTGGTAGCTGTCGTGGTTTTCCCGACGCCGCCCTTCTGATTTGCGATGGCGATGGTCTTCATGCCGCGATACCTCTTCTTACCCTGTCGGCGTCGTCAAGCACTCTCTGGATGTCGCTGACTCGAACCCTCTTAACTCTGGCATCGAGCACGTCCTGAAAGGTTTCAATGTTGTAGGAGCGAATCAGCCGCCACAGCGCCGTGCGCGAAACTCCTAATTGAGTTTGCGCTTCGCTGATGCTGATAGTTTGGGGCGTGAGATTACTCTTGATCATAGTTATGCCTCGCGTGTGATAACGACCGATTGTGTCTTTTATCGCTTGTAGCGCACGATGTCAATCGAAATGTTTCAAACGGGGCAAGCAGCTGCTGCGTCAAGACTTCTTTGATGTCGAGGCTGCTCCGAATCGTCGGGGCATGTTTCCCGGTGCGGATGTGAAAGCTGAACCGGCGCAGCCGGCAATCTGGATATAATTCTCTGTGCTGATCGGTTATAACGGATGTTATAATATCGTGGTTCGGATTCCAGTTGAGGGGTAGACAGGTATGGCGACGTTAAAAGTTATGACCGTGGGTAATTCGGTCGGGGTAGTGTTCCCGAAAGAACTCTTGGAAAAGCTACGCGTGCAAAAGGGAGACCTTCTTTACGTTACCGAAACTCCGGACGGCATCCGTATCACGCCTTACGATCCGGCATTCGCGGCGCAGATGGAACTGGCCGAACGAGTCATGCGTGAAGACCGCGACGCACTCAGGAAACTGGCCGAATGACTGAGGCGGAGAATATCGTCTGGGTGCGTGAGGACGTTGTGGTCGCCGTCCACCTGCGGCAGTTGGCCGAGCATGGCGGCAGCGAAGGGATACGTGACGAGGGGTTGCTCCGATCCGCTCTGGCACGACCGCAAAATCTTCTGGCCTACGGCGCTCCCACGCCTGACCTAGCCAGTCTGGCCGCCGCATACGCCTTCGGCATCGCAGGCAATCATCCCTTTGTGGACGGCAACAAGCGTACCGCGCTCGTGGTTGCGAGGCTCTTTCTGCTGCTGAACGGCGCGAATCTGGCGGCCACGCAGGAGGAGAAATATTCGATCTTTCTGGCTCTCGCCGCCGGCGAGTTGTCGGAAGAAGCTCTGGCCGAGTGGGTGAGAGCGCATCTGGAGCCGTAAGGGGCATGAGGGGAACGACAGCCGGTTTAGTCTATTCCAGAAGCCCGTTTTATGAAGGTCGCGAGAAGCAGTCCCGCAACTGAGTGATAGATGTGATAGAGAGGCCGCCCGAGTTTTTACACTTCGGGCGGCCTCTTTCTCACATCCATTTACCGCCCCTCAAGGCTGACCGAATCTCAGGCGGTATTCGACGGAGTTCATAAAACCGTCGACCATCTTGCGGAAGTCGCCGGGGTTGTTCTTCAGGTAGTTGAGCCAGTTGTTGTAGCCGCCCTCTTCCGGCGTGCGGCGCAGGTAGCCGTAGTATTGCATCGCCACGAACGCGCCGTTGAATTCGGCAGTTTCGACCTCGTTGCTCTGCACGAGCGCGCGCAGCGCCTTGGCGCGCGTGAGTGAGCCGGAGGTCAGACCATCGACGAGTTGCTGACGCGTGAGCGTCACTTGCGCCGTGGCGTCGGGCGTCGCCGGGTCTTCGGTCGTGATCTGCTGCAACGAGTAACGCCCGAACAGCGTGTCGACGAAAGCCTGATTGCTCGACGCGCCGTAGAGTGCGACAAACTCCGGCCGCGCGGCGAACGAGGCGGCGAAGGCGGCCTTCTTCTGGTAGACCTCTTCGGGCGTCCGTCCGGTGACGCTGCGCATGTCGGGGATGACCTCGTCGTAAGTCGGGCGGCGGTTGAACGCCGACTTGTAGAAGAGATAGATGTAGAGACCTTTGAGCTGGAACTCCGTCGAACGGAAGAAGGCCGACGAGACCGTGATACGGTCGCATTCGGGATTGTTGTTGACGTTCGAGCAGTTGTTCAGCACGGCCGTCCACGGCTCGCCCGCTTCGGGTTCGCGCGAGAGGAAGTCAAGATAGTTCACGCGCACGAAGAAGGAACTGGTGTGAATGGGGTTGGTCGTCTGCCCCGTGTCGTTGTCGAGGATGACGAGCGTGGCGTTGGCGGGCACGCCCGCGCTCACGCCCTGCGCGTCCACGAGACGCAGTTGGACGTTCTCCGCGCCTTCGACGTGTGCGTCGTCGATGAGCGGGATCGAGACCTGTCGCGGCTGCGCATCGCCCGCAGGCCACGAGACGGTTTCGACGGTCGTCGCGTAGTCGCAGCGCGCGTAAGCCGCGCCCGCGTTGTTCGAGTTGTCGTCGCACCTGACCGCCGCCGGGTCGTCGGTCGTGCGCAACTCGACGGCCGCCGCGCCCGTCGTATCGCCGCCCCGCGTGATGGTGATGGTCGCGCTCTGTGTGCTCTCGTTGAATTGGTAGCTCGCCGCGCTGAACTGCACGGTCGCCGTCGTCGGCGTCGGGCTGGGCGTCGGGGTCGCGGTCGGAGTGGGAGTCGCTGTCGGGGTGGGCGTCGGAGTTGCCGTCGGCGTCGGCGTCGGCGTGGGATTAACCGCGCCGAGCTTGAAGATGTAGGCGGAGCCTCGATCCTGCATGCCGGAGACATCGTCTGTGTGCGCGCCCGCTATCGCGCGGTCGCCGGAGACGGCGACGCTGACGCCGAAGAAGTCGAACTCCGAACCGTCGGCGGCTAATAGTTTTTGCTGCTCCGTCCAGCTGGAACCCGCGCGTTTGAAAATATAGGCCGAGCCCTGACCGCCGTTCGTGCCGACCGTGTCGCCAAACGCGCCGAGGATGATCGTGTCGCCGTCGATGTCCAAAGCCCTGCCGAGGTAGTCGTTAAATTCAAGGTCGCTCGACAGCAGTTTTTGTTGCAGCGTCCAAGCGGCGTTGGCGCGGACGTAGACGTAGGCCGTGCCTTTGGAGGCGGTTGAACTGGAGCCTTGCGCCGAACCGACGACGGCCGTTTCGCCGTCGAGCGCGACGCTGATGCCGAACACGTCGCCGTTCTCGCCGCTCGCCGTAAAGAGCCGCTGCTGCTCAGTCCAAGTTGTGCCCGCGCGCGTGAAGATGTAGGCCGCGCCCTGATTCGGGGTCGTGCCGATGGTCTCCAAAGGGTTGCCGACGAGCGCGGTGTCGCCTGAGACGGCCACGTCGATGCCGAAGCCTGTTCCGGCCTTGTCGGCCTGCGCGGTGAGCCTCGTCTGCTGCGTCCAAGTCGTGCCCGCGCGCGTGAAGACATAAGCCGAGCCGCGATTGTCGTTCGTCGCGACGATGTCGTCGCCGACCGCGCCGACGACGGCCGTCTCGCCGTCGAGCGCGACGCTGTAGCCGAATGAATCGGAGGCCCCGCCGTCGTTCGCCGTCAGTTTCTGCTGGAGCGTCCAAGACGTACCGGAGCGCGTGAAGACGTAAGCCGCGCCTTGAAAGTTGTTCGCCCCGATCTTGTGGTCATACGCGCCGACGATCACGGTGTCGCCTGAGATCGCCACGTCCCAGCCGAAGTGATCGTTCGTCGCGCCGTCGGGAGCCACGAGCCGCGCCTGTTGCGTCCACGTCGCGCCCGTGCGTATGAAGATGTAGGCCGCGCCGGTTCTCGTGCCGTTGAATGTGCCGTCGATGGTGTCGAAGTCCGCGCCGACGACGACCGTGTCGCCGTCCATGTCAACGCTGCGACCGAAGAGACTCGCCTGCGGAGACTCCGCGCCGTTGATGCGGTTCGGGTCAACCGCTTCGCGCGCGAAGACGTAGGCCGCGCCGCGCGCACTGTTTTTGGCGGGCGCGCCCGCGAGGATCGAAGCGCCGTCAAAGGCAATTGCCTGTCCGAGCGAGTCGGGGGCCGGGTCGTTGTGGACGAGTTTCTGCTGGCGCGTCCACGTTGTGCCGGTGCGACCGAAGACATAGACCGCGCCGTGGTTGGCGATGCTGGACACAAACTCGTGCGCGGGCGATCCGACGGCGATGACATCGCCGGAGATGGCGACGCTGTTGCCGAAGAAGTCGTTGCGCGGCGTGGCTTCGGCGGCCGTGAGTTTCTGCTGTTCAGCCCACGTCGCGCCCGCGCGCGTGAAGACGTAGGCCGAGCCGACTTCGCCCGCCGAGCCGACCACGTCCGCACGCGCGCCGATGACGGCCGTCTCGCCGGAGATGGAGACCGAATAGCCGAAGGCGTCGCCCGATGCGCCGTCCGAAGCTAAGAGTTTTTGTTGTTGCGTCCATGCCGAACCGCTGCGCGTGAAGACGTAAGCCGAGCCGCGCCCGCTCGCCGCGTCCGCGCCCGCGAGGCCGGTCGCGCCGACGATGGCCGTGTCGCCCGAGACGGCGACGGAGTAGCCGAAAAAGTTCGCGAAGCCGCCATCCGAGGCCGTGAGTTTCGCCTGCTGCGTGAAGCTGCTGCTCGCGCCGCCGCGCGTGAAGACGTAGGCCGCGCCCTGAAAGAAGTTCGAGCCGACGTTCTTTTGCTGTGCACCGACGACGAGCGTGTCGTTCTCAAGCGCGAGGCTCGTGCCGAAGATGTCGCCTTCGACCCCGTCGTCCGCCGTCAAAATTTGCTGCTCCGCCCACGTCGCGCCCGTCCGCTTGAAGACATAGACCGCGCCGCGCGTGCGGTTCACGCCGGTCTGGGTGTTGTGCCTGCCGACCGCGATGGTATCGCCCACGATGCCGACCGAATAGCCGAACTCGTCGTTGGCCGCTCCGTCCGAGGACGTGAGCTTTTGCTGTTGCGTCCACACCTTGCCGTTGCGCACATAGACGTAAGCCGAGCCTTGCCGGTTCTTCGAGTTGACCGCGTCGGCCGGCGCGCCGACGACGGCCGTGTCGCCGCTGACGGCGACGCTGAAGCCCATGCTGTCCTGACTCGCGCCGTCGTTTGCGAGCAAGCGCGCCTCCTGGACGAACGCGCCGGTCGCGGCCGCCGCCAGAGGTTCGTGTATGCCGTTGTCTCTGAGGAACTCGACGGCCTTCTGCCCGCGCAGTTTCGGCAACTCACCTTCCGGCGCGGGCCGTGCCGCACCCGTGCGACTGACGGCGGCCGAGAGGGCAACGAAAGACAAAATGATCGCAAAGAGGGTTAGGGGATTCTTAATTCGGTTCAAGATTGCGGACTCCTTTGACGAAAACTTTTTCAAGTTGATTTGGACGGACTCTTACTTCGAGGCTTACCCGGTGGCGGTGCGGGGCCTGATGTGAACGCCGCGCGGCATCGCTCATGGACGCCGCGCGGCGTTCAACCCACCGGCGAGCGTATGTCCGCTAAAGGGGCGCGGCGGCGGCGAGCGTCGTCGCTGCGAGCAGCGCGCCGAGCAGCAGCGCGCAGGCGAGGTAGAGCAACTCCAGCAGGCGCGCGTTATGACGACGCAGGCCGTTGATTCCGGGAAGACCCGTGCGGGGAGACATGAGACGTGCCGACATCAATTTCCTCCGACATGTTCACGAACGAGGGCGGGAGATGATTTTCACGTCTCGGATTGTAGATGGCGCACGCAGACTTCCGCATCGGGCAAAAGTCCTACGCGGGGGTAAACTTTCGATATAGGCTTCGGGCGTCGGGGGCGGGGAATTAGTCGAAGCGGAAGAGGCCGCGCCGGAGCGCGATCATCGCAGCCTGCGTGCGGTCGTTGGCGTTGAGTTTGTTGAGGATGTTGTTGACGTGCGCTTTGACCGTCCCTTCGGCGATGTTGAGCGCAACGCCGATCTCGCGGTTCGACTTGCCGCCCGCGATGAGCCGCAACACTTCGCGCTCGCGCTCGGTCAAGTCGTCGGCGAGCGCGCGCTCCGCGAGTCTTCCGGCCACCTGTGCGGAGATGTGCCGCCGCCCGCCGTGCACTTCGCGAATGGCCGCCAGCAGCTCTTCGCGGAACACGTCCTTGAGCAGGTAAGACTTGGCCCCGGCCTTGAGCGCGCGGTGGATGTCTTCGTCGCCGTCGTAGGTGGTGAGGACGATGATGCGGCTCGTCGGCGAGCAGACGACGATCTCGCGGATCGCTTCGACGCCGTTCATCACCGGCATGCGGAGATCGATCAAGACCACGTCGGGCGCGTGCTCGCGGCACAACTCGACCGCCTGCCTGCCGTCCGCCGCGCGCGCGACGACCTTCATGTCCGGCTCGGCTTCGAGGTTGGCCTTCAACCCGTCGAGAAAGAACGGATGATCGTCCGCGATGAGAATGCGTATCTTCTGCTCGCCCGCGTCAGCTTGTTCCATCATGGTTAATCAATAAACTCGATCCATCATTGAACCTTTCATGCCTTTGCGCCTTTGCGTGAGGTTTATTCTTTAGTAAGCATTAATCTCACGCAAAGGCGCAAAGGCGCAAAGAAATCACGGGGCGAGAGTTTGCCACGCGCGAGTCGCCGGGTTCATTCGCCGTTTCCGTTTTCGCCGAGCGGGACGGTGGCCGTGATCTCCGTGCCGCGCCCCGGCATGCTCTCGACCGAGAGTGAGCCGCCGATCTGTGTGAGCCGCTCGCGCATCCCGCGCAGGCCGAAGCCGCCGCCGTTCCAGCCTGCGCCGGTCGCGTGAACGTCAAAGCCTTGCCCGTCGTCTTCGATGTGAAGCGTAACCCGGCCGTCGCCGTATTCGAGCCGCGCCCGCACGGTGCGCGCACCCGCGTGGCGGACGGCGTTCGTCAAAGCCTCTTGCCCGACGCGCAGCAAATTGCTCTCGACGCGCGCGGGCAGTTGGCGCGACGCGCCCGTCATCGTGACTTCGGCGGAAACGTCAGTTCCGGCGGTCAACTGCCCCGCGACCTGCGAGAGCGCGGCGGCGAGATCGCCCGTCTCCAAAAACTCCGAACGCAAGTTGCGCACGGTGCGCCGCGCTTCGGCGAGGCTGCTGCGCACGAGCAGTCGCGCCTGATTCAGATGTTCGCGCGCGGCGTCGTGCGGCGCGCCCATCTTCGCGTTCACGGCTTCGAGATGAATGGAGATGCTGGTGAAGCCCTGTGCGAGCGAGTCGTGCAGTTCGCGCGCGATGCGGCCACGCTCCTCCAGCACGGCGACGAACTCGCGCTTCAACTGCCGCACGCGCAATTGATAGATGCCCCACATGGCGGCGGCGGTCAGCAGCGCGGCGAGCAGGTAGAACCAGCGTGTCTGGTAGAAGTAAGGCGGCAGGGTGAAAGAGAGCGACGCGCCTTCCGCGCTCCACACGCCGTCGTTGTTGGCGGCGAGGACGCGGAAGCGATAGCTGCCCGGCGGCAGGTTTGTATAGAACGCGTCGCGCCGCGCGCCCGCCTCCACCCAGTCGCGGTCGAAGCCTTCGAGCAGGTAACGAAACTTGACTTTCGACGGGTCGACGAAACTCAGAGCCGTGAAATGAAACTCGACGGCGCGACTCCCGCGCGGCAGACGCAAGTTGTCCGCGAGCGCGACCTCTGCGCGATCAACGTCGAGACGTTCGACCACGACGGGCGGCGGAAGTTCGTTGCGCGCGAGCCGCGACGGGTCAACCACCGCGACGCCCTGAGCCGTCGGAAACCAGAGCGCGCCCGTGCGCGTGCGCCAGCCCGCCGGTTGCGTGCCGCCGCTGCAATCTATCGAAGGCAGCCCGTCGGCCTTGCCGTAAACAACGCAAGTTACCGACGGCGTGCGCCCGTCCGCGTAGTCGTTCAAATCTTTCAAGCTCGCGCGCAGCACGCCGCGCGTGCTGCCCATCCACAAGTTGCCCGCGCCGTCTTCGAGCACGCGCGTGATGGTGTCGTCGCCGAGACCCGCCTGAGAGGTGACGGACTTGAATCTTCCGTCCTTGAAACGCGCGAGGCCGCCGCCGAGCGTGCCGAACCAGAGCGCGCCGTCGCCCGTCTCGTGCGCCCCGATGACGATGTTCGAGCCGAGGCCGTCCCTTGTCGTGAACGCTTCGAAGCGTTCGTCGCGCAGGCGGTTCAATCCGTTCGGCGTGCCGACCCAGAGCGAGCCGCCCGCGTCTTCGTGGATGAAGAGGACGCTGTTGTGCGCCAGCCCTTCGGCTGTCGTGTAGGGCTGGAAACGCCCCGATTCATAGAGGTGCAGCCCGCCGACCGTGCCGACCCAGAGCCGCCCGCGACGGTCAACGAACACGCCGCGAACGTTCTCGTTGAGCAAGCCTTCGCGCCGCGTGTAGGCTTGAAACTGCCCGTCCTTGTAACTCGTCAGCCCGTCGGTCGAGCCGAACCAGAGCCGCCCCGACGCATCTTCCGCGATGGTCACGACCGCGCTCCCGGCCATCCCGTCGCGCGTCGTGTAGGTGTCGAACCCGCCGCCCTTCTTGCGCCGACGATTCAACCCGTCGCTCGTGCCGATCCATAGCTCGCCGCGACTGTCCTCGAAGATCGTCCAAGGCGATTCTTGCGCGAGGCCGTCGGCCGTGGTGTAGGCGGCGAACGCCTGCGCTTTGAGCCGCGTGAGGCCGTTGCTCGTCGCCACCCAGAGATTGCCTTCGCGGTCTGCGTGGAGGGCATTGATCGCGCCGCGCGGCGGTGCGTTTGAAGTCACGCGCCGCAACGCGCCGTCGCTCAGAAGAAATAGCTCTTGCGAGTTCGATATGATCCACAGCCTCCCCAGCGCGTCTTCGTAAGCGCGCACGGGCGCGATCCCCGCTCCGTATTTAACTTCCGCTTGCGCGCCTCCCGCCGCGAAGGGCAGGCGAGTGAGCTTCCGCGTCTCCTGCGACTGCACCCAGTACGCATCACGCACGAGCAGCGCGCCGGGGTTGGACGCAAACTTGTATGGGAAGAGTCGCGCCGCCTCGTCGCCCGTGTGCAGCCGCCCGTCCGCGTAAAAGCCGAGCGACGAACTGTTCGCAAAACTCGGACTGCGCGAGTTGAAGAACCAGACGCGCCCCGCTTCGTCTTCGTAGAACGGAATCGCATAGACGCTCCGGCCGCCGTCGGCCGTGTTGAAGGTCGTGAACTTGTCCCCGTCGAACAGCGTGAGGCTTTCGTAAGAAGTGATCCAGAGACGACCCGCGCGGTCTGCGTAGAGACGTATGACGACATCGGTCGGCAGCCCCTCCGCGCGCCCGTAGGCCGTGAACTTCCCCGCCTCGTAGCGCACGAGGCCGCCGCCGACCGTCCCGATCCAGAGCCGGCCTGACGCGTCTTCCAGCAACTCGGAGCACTCGTTCGTGCGAAACTCTTCGACGTTCTGTTGATTGAAGACGTGAAAGCGCACGCCGTCGAAACGCGCCAGCCCGCCCTGCGTCGCGATCCAGAGATAGCCGTCGCGCGTCTGCTGCACGGCGCGCACGGTGTCGCCGGGCAAGCCCTGATCGGTCGTCCACGTCTCGGCATGGAAGCCCGGCAGGTGCGGCGCGGTCGCGGATAGCGATTGAGCCTCCGCCGCACGGCCATGCGCGTGCGGCGTCAAGCAGACGCAGAGCGCGGCCAGCAGGAAAAACCTGAGACGCGTCCGGCAGTTTCGTCTTGTGGGATGAAGGCGGTTGCTTGGCAATTGTTATGGGAGTTCTTGCCTGTCAATCAATAAACTTCGAGCGGCGCGAATGAACTTGTCGGAACAGAACCGCTTGAGCGAGCCGATTATCGCCTTGACGAGAAAAGAATGACAAGAAAATTTTTCGAACGGGTGGCAAGACCGACGCACATCTACGATAAACTCGCGCTTGGGCTTTACCACGCACACACAATGAAAACGCACGAGCAAAAAATACCTGACCGCCCTTCGCCCGTCATGGTCGGACTCGGCGAGTTGATCTGGGACTTTTTACCCGGCGGCAGACAACTCGGCGGCGCGCCTACTAATTTTGCCTACATGTCCAGACTGCTGGGTAATCAATCGGCGGTCGCCAGCCGTATCGGCCGGGACGATCTGGGCGCGGAGGCTCTCGCACGGCTGGCCGGTCTCGGCATCTCGACGGAGTATCTCCAAGTTGATCACGAGCATCCGACGGGCACCGTGCGCGTGCGGCTCGACGAGCAGGGCGAGGCGAGTTTTGCGATGAATGAAAACTCCGCGTGGGATTATCTCGAATGGACAAGCCGTTGGGCGGAACTTGCTCTCAAGGCCGACGTGGTCTGCTTCGGCACGCTCGGCCAGCGCGTCGAACCCGCACGCCGGACGATCATTCGCTTTCTCGAAGCGACCCGTCCCGGCGCGGTGCGCGTTTTCGATGTCAACTTGAGACACACTTTTTTTAATCGTGAAATGTTAGCGCGCTCGCTCCGGTTGGCGACTATCGTCAAGCTGAATCAACCGGAACTTCTCACCCTCGGGAAGATGCTCGGGTTCGGCGCGGACACGGAAGAAAAAATGGCTCAGCGGCTGCTCGACGAATTCAAACTCGAACTGGTTGCGATCACGCGGGGCGAGCGTGGGAGTCTCTTAGTCACAGGAGAGGAGGTCAGCGATCACTGCGGGGTGCGCGTCAAAGTGAAGGACACGATAGGCGCGGGCGACGCTTTCATCGCCGCACTCGCCCACTACTATCTGCGGCGCGCTCCGCTATCTCAAATCAGCGAGGCCGCAAACCGGGTCGGCGCGTGGGTCGCCACACAGGAAGGAGCGACGCCCCACTTGGGCGCACAGACGTTGACCCGGATATTAGGAGACGGGCTGGAGCCCGGGTTGAACTTTTGAGTGTGATAAGTCTTTGCGTATCACGCGCAAAGCTGCTCCCGGTTGAGCCGCCGCGCGCGCCTCTGCGGAGCGTGAGATTAACGCGAAAGACCGCCTCTTTGTTATATCTCGCCGGTTGTGATGCCATGCTGTCCTGACTCAGGATTCTAGTAACTATTCACGTATCCGAAGAGGATTAGCTGGACACTACTACGGGTTGTGGGAAGGTCAACGGCTTGCCATTGAGCATGCGCTCCAAGGAGTAGAGTAGGGAATAACCCTGCTTGCGGGCG
>JAIVJZ010000027.1 GCA_020199775.1 Acidobacteriota bacterium | reverse complement strand
CGATGCGCGGCCTTGAACCGGATGACGCACGAGGGAATGCCCGACAGCTACAAGGTCGCGGCGTAAGGTAGGTTCAGATGGAGGGTCAGCTTCGCTCATCCTCTTTTATGCAACAAAGTCGTTTGAAAGAGTTTTCGATGTTCGAATTCGCTTTGCAGGCCGCGAAAGATTTTCAACTCGAAGAACTCGGCAACGTCTCAATCGTCTCGCGAAAAACTTTTGACGAATGCCCGACATTCAGCTTCCGCACAAAAGTTCCGTGCCTCGAATACGTGAGCCTGATGATCGAGAACGCGTTGCTGCTGCGCACGCACCGGGAGGGGCGCGTCTACGTCGGCTTCGAGAAGCTGTCGCGCATGGACTACGTGGCGGATTGCTTCCTGCGCATCTCGGACGTGAGCGAGCGCGTCTACGTCTTCGGCGTGGCGGATTGGAAGCCGCCGCGCCACCCGAACATGGGCGTGGTCAAGTTGAAGCCCGACACGAAACTCGCGCGCGAGTGGTTCGTCATCGCCCATTCCAACAAGTACAAGGCCGCGCTCGTCGCCCTTGACGAAGACGGCTTCGACTCGCCCGTGCTCGACGAGCGCAACTTCCGCTCATTCAAATCCACCGACCCCGCAATCGTCGCCCGGCTCGCCGCCGCCGCCGAAGATTTAATCGATCAATTGTCCGAGACCTCCGTTTAATGGCGGGGCGGCAAAGACCGCCGCGCGCGCCCACCCCGCCCGAACGACTCTTTTTCAACTCGCGCCCCTCCTCCCGCGCCCCTCGAATTATCCGGCGCGCTTCGTCGCCGCCGCAGCAGCGCGAACGCGCCGAGCGCGGCCGCGGCCACGAGCAGACGCTTGCGGTTCGGGTAGGGTTCGAGGTGGCGCGTGAAGGGGCTGAAGTTGGTCGAACGGTGTGTGTACTCGCCCGTCGTCGCGCCCGTTTCGTTCATCGGCGCGAACAGGTTGTCGCCGGGGCGCGGGGGCTCGTCCCGTTGCTGGAGTTTGAAGGCCGCGCCGTTCGCCAGCATGAGCCGGTCTACGAGCGAGGGGCTGATGCGCTGCAACACGGTCAGGACTTTCCCGCCGTCGCCGGCCACGATGTCGCGCACCGGATGCGCGGCGGCGTAGAGGATCGCCTCGGCCACGATGATGGGTTCGTAGACGGGAAACATCGCGCGCGGCTCGACCGCCATGCGCGTGCGCGCGTGGTTGTAGTAAGGCGTGTTGATGACGGCGGGCTTGACGAGCGTGAGATGGACGCCCGCGCGCTCGTGTTCGAGTTCCATCCTGACGGCTTCGGTGAAACCTTTGACGGCGTGTTTCGTCGCGCAGTAGGTTGACTGCAAAGGCACGGCGCGATCCGAGAGTACCGAGCCGACGTTGACGATTGCGCCGCCCCCGGCGCGACGCAAGTGCGGCAGCGCGGCCTTGATGCCGTAGATCGTCCCCAGCAGATTCACCGCGACGATGCGCTCGATCTCTTCGAGGCTGATCTCTTCGACTGTGCCGTACTCGCTCACCGCCGCGTTGTTGACCCACGTGTCGATGCGCCCGAAGCGGAGGGCGGCCTCTTCCGCGAGCCGGGAGACCTGCGCCGGGTCGGCCACGTCCGTCACGACGGAGAGGGCGCGGCCGCCCGCCGCTTCCACTTCGCGCGCCGTCGCCCGCAAAGCCTCCTCGTTTCGCGCGGCCAGCACGACCGACGCGCCGCGCCGCCCGAATTCAATCGCCGTCGCCCGCCCGATGCCGCTCGACGCCCCCGTCAAGACGACGACCTGCTCGCTCAATGGTCTCAACATACTTCTCCCGATCTGCCGCAGTTGTTAATTCTCCCGTCCCAATTCGGCGCGTTCCCCGTCATTCGCGGTCGCGCGCCGGTCTGCCCGAGAGCGTGTTGGGCGCGTCGAGGTGCGCGCCGTCGTGGACGGCCACGCCGAGCCGTTCGACGAGTTCGCCGCCGAGCCAGCCCGTGAACAGAGACAGCCCCACGCCGAGCATCGAGAGGATGAAGGCGACGCTCTCCGGCGCGTGGTCGGCCGTGTCGCGCCTGAGCCACCAACTGAGGCCGAAGAGGATGAGCACCACGTCGTTGCCGAGGCCGTGAATCAGCCCCACGCGTTTGGCGCGCGTGCCCTTCGGGATCGCGAACCAATCGACGAAGCCCGGCACGGCCGCGACGATGCCGCCGACGACGCCCGCCGCGATCATCCAGTAGGCGGCGTTGGCGATCTGTTGATTGTTGGTCAACATATAAATGATGTCGAAGATGGCTGCGGTCGCCAAGAGGCCGAGCGGGAAGACGATGAGGATCGGGTGCGCCCCGTGCCCCAGAATTTTGAACTTGCTTTCCATCCTATTCTCCCTTTGCGGTTGACGGTCGAAAGACGAAGCGAGACTTGCTTCACTTATCGCGGGGAGCGACAAGCGGTGCACACTTCCAAGAAGGATGTGCGAAGTCTAGCCGACCCGCAACTTCATCACAAGAGGGAGTTGTTTCCGAGAAGTAACATTGTCGTCAATAAAAAGTAGCTACGAGCCATCAGCCGTCAGCCGTCGGCCACCGGCCGCCGGTTGTTATCCGCGAACACGAAGATGCACTATACTGGCGCACGCTCAACTAATGCTGACTGCTGACGGCCGACGGCTGACCGCTAACTATTATGTCCATTCTCCAACGCATCCGGGAACGCGCCGCCGCCGACCCGCAGCGCATCGTTTTGCCGGAGGGCGAAGACCCGCGCACCATCGTCGCCGCCGCCATCTGCGCGCGCGAACGCCTTGCGCACGTCACCGTGCTCGGCAACGAAGAGCGCGTGCGCGCCGCGCAACGCGAGGCCGGAGTTGACCTCGGCGGCATGGTGCAGTTGATCGACCACACGCGCGCCGCCGACTTCAACAAGATGGCCGCCTTCTATCACGAACTGCGCAAGGCCAAAGGCATGATGCCCGACGAGGCGCGCATCAGCGTGCAAGACCCGCTCTACTACGGCAACCTCATGGTGAGGATGGGCGCGGCCGACGGTTCGGTGGCGGGCGCAACCAACACGACGGCGCACACCGTCCGCGCCGCGCTCCACTGCGTCGGCGTGCGCGCCGGGTTCAAACTCGTCTCAAGTTTCTTCGTGATGGCGCACCCGGACGCGCAGTTCGGCGCGCGGGGCGCGATGATCTATGCCGACTGCGGCGTCGTCATCGATCCCTCGTCCGCGGAACTCGCCGAGATCGCCATCGCCTCGGCCGACTCGTGCCGCGCGCTGCTCGAAGTCGAACCGCGCGTGGCGATGCTCTCGTTCTCGACGAAGGGCAGCGCGAAGCACAAGTTGATCGACAAGGTGGTGGAGGCGACGCGCACGGTGCGCGCGCGCCTGCCCGAACTCGACATCGACGGCGAGTTGCAGGCCGACGCCGCGCTCGTCCCTTCGGTCGGGGGGTCGAAAGCGCCGGGGTCTGCGGTCGCGGGGCGCGCCAACGTCCTCATCTTCCCAGACCTACAGGCGGGCAACATCGCCTACAAACTGACCGAGCGGCTCGCGGGCGCGACCGCCATCGGCCCCATCCTGCAAGGACTCGACAAGCCCTGCAACGATCTCTCGCGCGGCTGCAAGGCCGAAGACATCGCCGACGCCGTCGCCATCACGGCCGTGCAGGCGCAGTCTAGAAAATGAAGGACGTGGCTATCAGGAAATCGCTCATCATAGGGGTTTTACTCACGCCCGTTTGCTTGCTGCTCGCCATCGGTTCGGGCGGCGCGGGTCATGGCGATTACTTTTACGCCAAACTTCTCTATCCCTACGCGATGCTCTCTGCTCTCGTCTTCGACTCGCTCGTGATCCCGTCCATCCTGTTTGCGGTTCCCCAATTTCCGCTCTACGGCGCGTTGTGCGGCCTCGCCGCCGGGAAAGGGCAGATGTGGACGGTCGGCCTCGGGATCATGATGACGCACGCGCTGGCCGTTGCGCTCTGCTTTTTGCTCCTGAGTTCAAACTTCGCATAAATTAGAAAACCCGGGTGGCGACAGGTTGGGCAACGCGCACCGTGCTCCGCACGCATCAGATAGTAAGTAGTTTTCATCTAATTCCGCGGTCAGGATTTTATTTATGCAGTTACATCGCGCGTTTCCGCTCTCACTCATCGCTCTTTTCGTCTTCGGCGGCGCAATTCGCGTGCAGGCGCAGTCGGGGCGCATCGTCCCGAAGCCGACGCCCGACGACGAGCAAGTCCGCGTCTATACGGAAGAAGTGCGCCTGCCCGTCTACGCGCGCGACGAGTTCGGGCGTTTCGACCCCGCGCTTGAGTTGGACGACATCGTGGTGCTCGAAGACAACGTGAAACAGCAGGTGCGCAGCATTCGCCGGATTCCCGCCAGCGTCGTGCTCGTGCTCGGCACGGGCGGCGAGTTGAACCCGGCGCAGCGCACGCGCACGACTCGCGAGGCCGCGCTCAGTCTCGTCTCACAATTGCGCGCGGGCGATTCGGTCGCCGTGATGCAGTTCGACCGCCGGATACAACTGATCCAGCCGTGGACGACCGACCGCGACGCCGCCGCTCGCACGCTGCGCACGAAACTCTGGGGCGGGAGCGGCGCGCGTCCCGCCGAAGCCTTGCAGCAGGCGGCCATGCTCTTCGCCGATCAGCCCGTCGGCAACCGTCACCTCGTCCTCGTCACCGACGGCGTGGAGACGCCGGGCGGGGGCGCGAGTCCCGCGCAGGTGACGCGTGTTTTGGAAGGCAACGCCGGGATCGGCGGCCGCGGGGCTTACGCCGAAGCGGTCACACGTCTGATGGCCGCGCAAGTCTCCGTCCACGTCATCAGCTATTCGACCTTCGGCTTCAAGGAGTCGAAAGAGAAACAGAAAAACGCCCCGCTCGGCGCGCCGCCCGGCAGCGTCAAAGCCTCCGGCATTCCGACCTCCGGCATCGACCCGACGATGCCGCCCACGATGAATCGCGGCGGCGCGGTCGGCCCTTCGACCGGCGCGTCCATCAGCTTCGACCCGGCGATGCGGCGCATGCGCAAGGCTTACGAACGCGCCATGAAGCGCGGCGAGGAGACCATGAAGACCCTCGCGATTGACACGGGCGGCCGTCTCTGGATACCGCTCTCGATGGAAGACCTCGCGCTGCAAGGCAGCGAAGTGGCGCGCGAGATCGGCACGCAGTACGTCGTCACCTACACGCCGACGCGCCCGCTCGCCTCAAGCTCCGCGACGGAGACGCGCCGCGTCGTCGTGCTCCCGCGCCGCAACGGACTGCAAGTGCGCACGCGCCGCGTCTATGTCGCCGCGGCCGCCTTACAGCAGTCGCCGGAAGCGAAAGAGGAAGCGAAATAACCCGGAGAAGACTCACCACGAAGGCACGGAGCACGCGCAAGAAGGGGCACAGAGAAAGATTTAACTTCTCTGTGCCCCTTGCGCTTTCGGCGGCGGCGAATGTTTTAAGCTACGCCCAATTGCAACTCGTGACCGGCCTACTTAACTTTCTTCGCCTGAATCTCTTGACCGTTGGGCCTGCGCACCAGCGCGTGCGTGACTTGCCCCTTGTCGTCTTTAACGAAGGTGAAGTGAAAGTTGACGGCGGCGGCGAAGAAGCGATTGTCGCCCTGCGACAACAACTCGATCTTCCTCTGCCCGGTCGGCGCGCCGTAGAGCTTATCGCCGTCCTTCGATATTTCGAGCACGCCGAGTCCCGTCACGTCGTACTCACCCACGTAAGCGTCCAGAGCGGCGGGGTCAACTTTCGCCGCAGGGCTCTCAAGGTTCTTGATGATCGCCACGGCGTTCGAGTTCTGCGGGTTGAGTTCCACGGCCTTCCGGTAGTTTTGCAGCGCGAGTTCGCGCTCGCCCGCCGTGAGATATGCTTCGCCGAGACTGTCGTAAGGGTTGGCCGCCTGCGGGTGGGCTTCGACGTTGAGTTTGAAAATCTCAATCGCCTCTTTCATCTTCTTCGCGCCGAGCAGTTGGTAGCCGAGCGCGTTCAATTCGCCCTCGCCAAAATCATAAGCCGCCCCTTGCGTCGCCTTGAGTTCGCGGTACTGCCGAACGGCCGCCGCCACGTCGCCGCGCTCCGTGATGGTCTTCATCAACACTTCGGCGATTGACTGCTTCGGCATCTCGAAGGGCTGGTTATAGAGGATGTTCGTGAGGGCGCGGTTGATGCGGCCGAGGTTCCCGCCCTGCGAGGTGTTGTCCAAGAGGACGATCAGATGTTTTTGTTCGGGGTAACGGGTGAGGAGCGTGCTGAAGCCGTGGATGCCGCCGCTGTGCGCGACGGAGTTGACGGTCTCTTTCGATTGCGCGAGGTTCACTTTCGAGATGTTCCAACCGTAGGCATAGTTGTCGAGGAACGGCTTGTACATGAGTTCCTTGCTCTTGGCCGAGACGATCTTGTCGGCGTAGAGCGCCTGATCCCAGAGGTATAAATCTTCCACCGTCGAATAGAGCGAACCGGCGGCGTAGGGGATAGACATGTCGAGATAGGGCGCGTTCGTGTAGCCCGCGGGGGTCTTCTGGTAGCCGGAGGCGCGCTTGCTCAGGATCGTGTCGTGGCGGTCGTAGCCGCTGTTCTTCATGCCGAGCGGGTCGAAGATGTTCTCCTTGATGACCTGCTCGTAAGGCTTGCCGTGGATTTTCTCGATGATCGCGCCGAGCAGGAAGTAGCCGGAGTTGTTGTAGCGAAACTTCGCGCCCGGCTCGAATTCCAGATCGCCGCTCGCATACTTTTTGACGAAATCCACGACCTTGTAAGGGTTGCGGCTCGCGTCCTCCATGAACTTCGGCAGCGACGTGTAACTGGGGATGCCGGAGGTGTGCGTCAGGAGATGGTGGATGGTCACTTTGTCGCCCACCTCCTTGCGATAGTCGGGCAGGTACTCGGAGAGCTTGCCGTCGAGTTTGAGCTTGCCCTGATCGACGAGTTGGAGGATGAGCGCGGCGGTGAACTGCTTGGTGACTGAGGCGAGACGAAACTTGGTGTCGGCCTCGTTCGGCACGTTCCATTCCATGTTCGCCAGCCCGAATCCCTTTTTGTAAATGACCTTGCCGTTCTCCGCGACCAGCGCCGAGCCGTTGAACTGCCCGATCTTGTTGGCGCGCGTCAGGTATTCGTCGATGCGCGCGGCCTTATCGCTTCCCTGCGCGAACATGGCCGGCTGCAAGGCCAGCGCGACCAACACGACAAACAGCCGGACAACTCCCGGGCGTGCGACCATTCCAGCAACTCTCTTCATCTCTCATTCTCCTCAAAAAATTGACGTTCAGGACGGCGACCGGCCTGTGACCGGCGAGCGAGCGTTCAAAGTCAATACGCCGGAGCGGCGTCGAGAGTTTCGGGGAGTTGTCTGTGGGAGATGTGGCCGGGCGCGGGTCAGAATAAAGGTTCGCCGCCGGGACGCGGGGGGCGGCGGCGGCGTGGGAGGGCACACGCGGAGAGAACCGTGCAGGGCCTGACGCTCAAACCCTACGCGGTTCTCGATTGTTTCGCTTCGCGCCTCTTCCGCGGCGAAGGTTTTAGAACTTTCCCGCCCGCTCAGCGCGCGAGCGCGACGAGGAGAGGGTGCGCCTCCGCGCCCGCCGGGAGTTTCGCCGTCTGCCTGTCCTGTCGCTCCTGCCATTTGTGGAACGACACGGCGCGCAACTCGTCCCACTCCGGGCGCGGGATGCGCCGGAACGCCGCCACCACTTCCGGGTCGAACTGCCGCCCCGCGAACTCTTCCAACTCGGCGACCGCCACTTCGTAAGAGCGACCCGCGCGATAGACGCGGTCGCTCGTGATCGCGTCGAAGGCGTCGGCGACGGCGAAGATGCGCGCGTTGAGATCGATCTCCTCGCCGCGCAACCCCGCCGGGTAGCCCGTCCCGTCCCACTTCTCGTGGTGCTGCCCGACGACGCGTGCCGCCCCTTCTAAAAATTCGATGCCCCGCAAAATCTGTTGCCCGTGTACGGGGTGGCGGCGCATCTTCACCCACTCCTCCGCGCAGAGTTGCGCGGGCTTGTGCAGGATCGCGTCCGGCACGCCGATCTTGCCGATGTCGTGCAGGAGCGCGCCGAACTCCAAAGAGCGCAACGCCTCGCCCGTCAGGTTCAACTCGCGCCCCAGCCGCAGGCTGAAACTGACGACGCGCTCCGAGTGGCCGTGCGTCTCGCGGTCGCGCGTCTCCAACGCGGCGGCGAGGGCTTTCAAAGTCATGCGGTACGAGTCTTCGAGCGTCGCCAGCGTGCGGTCGAGTTCCGCCGTGCGCTCGGCCACCAACTCTTCCAGATAATTTTCGTAACGACGCTTCGCCGCGCGCAGCCGCTTGTGTTCGAGCGCGCGCCTGACGGCCGCCTCGACGTGGCGCAGATCGAAAGGCTTCGTCACGTAGTCGAACGCCCCGGCGCGCAGAGCGTCAATCGCGCTCTCGACCGTCTGCGCGCCGCTCACCATGACGACGACGGCGTCCGGCGCGATCTCGGCCACATGCGGGATCATCTCAAGGCCGCTCATGCCCTCCATGTTGATGTCGCTGACGACCACGTCGAAGCGCATCGTGCGCAGCCGCGCCAGCGCGGCCTCTGCCGAAGCGACCAACTGGCAATCGTAATCCCTGCTCAACAGTTCATAGAGGACGTTGCGAATCTCCTGCTCGTCGTCCGCGATCAAAATGCAGGCACGCTCGTCGCTCGCTGGAAACATAGAGACACTTCCGCCTTCGTCTGAAAGATTCTTAAATGTTGAGGTTGGGATTCGGGTAACGCGCGCTCATTCCCTTCGACACGCGCATCTCCCCCTTGGGCACAACTATCTTACAGATTCGCGTCCTGCCGCACAACTAATATTTCCCCCGCCCCGCGCAAACGGCCTCGCCGCGGAAATCCGAACACGCCCCGCCGAACCGCAGTTGACGCCGCCGCGCGCGAACCTCTATCATGCAAACTCTTCTCCGGCCGGAGTGGCGAAATCGGTATACGCACTAGACTCAAAATCTAGCGAGGGCAACCTCATGTCGGTTCGAGTCCGACCTCCGGCATTAACTTTCCTTAAGTTTTCAACAACTTATCTGTAACTATTCCCATAAGTTTTCCGCTCTGGAAATCTTTTGCTACCAGAGCGCATGGAAAATTTTTGCTACCACGATCTAAGAAGTTAAATACCCTCAACCAACCCATTAAATCCTCTACGTAGCATGGCTATTACGGAGAGGGTCTCCTTACTTATTATCTAATTTACTTACCATTTCCCTTTCAGAAACTTATTAGGGCAATTATATAGTTGGCCCACTTGACGCATATATGACAAGTCGAACTTACATGGTAGATGGTGACCTCTGAGTTTCGGGCAAGGCTATTAGTCGGATCGGATGTTCCCGGCTTGTCCTGTGCGGCGTGTTGTCAAAGGGCAGGACACTAACAGCGTAGCATGCTAAGTTATGATCGGTTTTTGACCAGCACTCGGGCATGTTAGGCCGAATTATTCGGCACAATATGCGTTAGGCTTTCATAGGAGTGTCAAATGAAAAAGTATAGCTTTTTCTTTGTATATGAATTAGCTGCTTTAGTTGATGGTTTTGCTGGTGATCAATCTTCTTATAATTATATTGATTGGAGCAATCCAGCTATAACCAAACGATTGAGACATTTTTCGAAAGATACGATTTTGCATCATTTCATTTATCAAATAATTTCAACCTACCAATATGAGCGAGCAAAAGTAGATGGAGATACAATTGCTTGTTATGAGAAAGAGAAGATTGAAATTCTGGAAACAGCGTTTCATGAATATTCTATAGCCGTTGAACCCTATTCTCTGTATTTAGCTAGAGCGACAGGTGATTACAGGAATCACGGTTACCCTGTAGATTGTTATTTACCTTGGTATGAGAATAACAAAGACTCGTTTAATAATTTGTGGATGACACTTACCCCAGAGGTCTTCCATATTCTATTTCCAAACAGATCATTCTTATTGAAATTTAATTTGGGACTTGCTCAGTATCTTACTTCAGGGAAGGTTAAGCTTCCTTCGGAGCTACTTACTTCAAAGGGTTTCATAAAAAGAGATAAGACTTTCCCTGCTTGGTTGAAAAAGGCAGTATATTTTCGAGAGCATGGAAGGTGCATTTTCTGTGAAGTGGATCTCTCTGGTTTATTAAGTACTGACAGACAAATTCACTATGATCATATGGTTCCATTAGCACGATTTGGCGTTAATGATCCGGCAAATATTCAGTTGCTGTGCCAAGCATGTAATCTGAAGAAGTTAATGGGTGAAGGGTCTACATCAACCCGGTACGCGGCTTGGTGGGATTAATTAAGCATAACTTTGACGTAAACGGAAAGCCTAACAACTAATGCAACCGGAGCGCGAGTTAGCGAGTCCTTCATCGAGAACTTGACCGCATCGGCGGTTCGTCGCGCCCGGTTAATTCGAGCGTTAGGAGCATAAGCTCATGGCTACTTCTAACTCTATCAAGTATTAAGTGGGTAGAAAGAGAGTACAAACAGTGGACGCAACAATTCTTGGTGCTATTGCTGGCATTGTTGGCGGAGTAATTGGCGCGGTGGTTGGTGGTGTTTTTGCGCTTAAAGCAGCCAAGCAACAAATCAAAGTAATGGCTGCTCAGTCTCAGGGTAGTGTGAATGAACGATTATATAATCAGAATTTTGAGTTGATGCGTTTCCTTGCTGAACATCCTAAACTTCGCCCTTACTTCTATGAGAATAAAGAATTGAGTGAGGCAGAAACGGCAGAGGAAAAGTTGCAGGTTCTAAGTGCTGCTGAGATGATTGCAGGCTTCCTCGAATTAGTGGCACTTCAAATGTCTGAAATACCCGAAGGTATACAATTAAGATGGCAAAATTACATCATTGATGAATACAACTCTAGCAGTGTGTTGCGTGAGCATTTCAATACTTATGGAGATTGGTATGCTGAGGAATTTTTAAGATTACTTCCTCCAAACAAAGACGCTCGGTCTTTATCGAGTTCTCCATTGGGTAACGATGCTTCTAACAGGAACGGCATACACTAGATCCGAATCGGCACGCATGCCATCCGCAAAGGGTGGGCCACCTATAGTATTGCCATTATTAAGCTTATCGTCCTAATTCAACCTGTTTTCTGATTTCACCATACAATCGATAAAATTCCCGATTACCTAAACAAATTGGAATTAACAGCCACTTTCTGACGCGTTTTTCACTTGGACATATGTTCTGAGCATGAAGTTCAGAAACAACACGCATAACTTCATCATGCAATTGCTGTTTCTTGGCTGATGCAAGCTCATTTCTGTATTGCATGTGTCGCGCAGAGATAGCATGACATAAGTCTGGAAAAAGACGATACAGAGTTCCCCGTGAAGCACCTACGTTTTCTTTAACGCTCTTCATGGATGGAGCAGGCCGCTTTTTAAGCATCCTCAACAGAAATTTGCGGATGTTTTCCCTTCGGCCACGGTACTTGAGATACCGAGCAGAGATTGCTTGGCATAACTCAGGGGCATGATGTCTGAGAGATTCTTGGTTCCGATATCCAACCTGCTTACATGCCTCTTCCATAGAGATTGGTACGGGCATCTTCAGCATTGCTTTGAGTTTTGGGAGGATATTTTGCTTGAAGTATTGCTCGCGTTTTAACTTCAACGCGCGGCATAGCTCTGGAGATCTTTGACGTATTGATCCACTGCTAGTGTAGCCGTGACGCCTTGCGAATGCTTCTATAGATGGTGGTGGTTTCTCGTCAAGCGCATCTTTAAACGCTTTTTGTAACGTGGCGTCATCGATTTTTCTTAGTGTAGGATGACGTGCCCGTTTTTTAATTTGAGTTGATGCGTCATATCTATTTTTAATCTTTTTGGACGTTGTTGCATAAAAGGCTACGGAGACGGCAATGCTGGTAATCTTGAGGTGTGAAACGCAAGAATACGAGAAGCACGTACCGTCTCCGCAACTGGGGTCAATATAACAAAGCTCTGGTCAG
>JAIVJZ010000007.1 GCA_020199775.1 Acidobacteriota bacterium | reverse complement strand
GGCGTGGGGCGTGCCCGACGAGTCGAGCCAGCGGATCAACTTCGTCAGCGATTACGTCGAGACGATGCTCGGCTACACGGTCGAGGAATGGCTCGCCACGCCCAACTTCTGGCTCTCCATCGTTCACCCCGAAGACCGCGAGCGCGCCGGGCGCGAAGCGGCGGCCATCTTCGCGAGCGGCAAAGTGGGCATCAGCAGGTTTCGCTGGATGGCGAAAGACGGCCGCGCCGTCTGGGTGGAGTCGCAGTCGTCCGTCATTCAGGAAGAGACGGGGCAACCCGTCGGCATGCGCGGCGTGACGATGGACATCAGCGAGCGAATGCGGCAGGAGGCCGGCGAACACTTCCTCGCCGAAGCGAGCACCGCGCTCTCCTCCTCGCTCGATTACGAGACGACGCTGGCGACCGTCGCCCGTCTCGCCGTGCCGCAGTTTGCCGATTGGTGCGGCGTGGATATGGTAGACGAAGAGGGCACGCTGCGCCGTCTGGTCGTCGCGCACGTTGACCCGGCGAAGATCGAGTGGGCGCACGAAATCTATCAACGCTACCCGCCCGACCCGGCCGACCCGAGCGGGCTGTATCACATTTTGCGCACGGGCGAGTCGCAGTTCTACCCGGACATCTCCGACGAACTGCTCGTCGCGGGCGCGCGCGACGAAAAACATCTGGAGATCATGCGGCAGATCGGCTTCCGCTCCGTCATGCTCGTGCCCCTCAAGGTGCGCGAGCGCGTGCTGGGCATCATCACGTTCGTCAACACGGAGACGAGTCGCCACCACACGAACGAAGACCTCGCGCGCGCCCAAGACCTCGCGCGGCGCGCGGCTCTGGCCGTCGAGAACGCGCGACTCTACCGCGCGGAGCGGCAGACGAGGGAGGCGGCCGAACGCACCTCCGACCGGCTCGCGCGCCTGCAAGACGTCTCCACCGCGCTCTCGCAAGCGTTGACGCCTCAACAGGTCGCCACCGCCGTCATCGAGCAGGGCATCAGTTCGCTGAACGCCCACGCGGGCACCGTGGTGTTGCTGGACGAAGCGGGCACGTCGCTTGAGATCGTCACCACCGTGGGATTCCCGCCGGAGGTGATCGAGCGTTGGAAACACTTCTCGGTGGAAACGCGCGTCCCGCTCGCCGACGCCGTGCGCGAGAAACTGCCGGTGTTCGTCGAGTCGTTCGACGGCTCGACCGAACGCTACCCGATGCTGGGCCCGCTGGCGGCGGTCACGGGCAGCCACGCGCTCGTCGCCATCCCGCTCACCGTCAAAGGCCGCACCACCGGCGCGATGGGCTTGAGCTTTCCGCGCGAGCAGAGTTTCGGTGAAGCCGACCGCGCCTTCATGCTTGCGCTGGCGCAACAGTGCGCGCAGGCATTGGAGCGCGCGCGCCTCTACGAGACGGAGCAACGCCTGCGCGCCGAAGCGGAAACGGCCAACCGGCTCAAAGATGAGTTTCTCGCCACCGTCTCGCACGAACTGCGCACGCCGCTCACGGCCATCGTCGGCTGGTCGAGCATGTTGCGCACCGGCGACTTCGATCAGCCGACGACGGCGCGCGCCATTGAAACCATCGAGCGCAACGCGCTGGCGCAGACGCAGATCATCGAAGACCTCCTCGACGTGTCGCGCATCATCACGGGCAAGGTAACGCTCGACCCGCGACCCGTCGAACTCACCGGGATCGTCGAGGCGGCGTTGGACTCGGTGCGCCCGGCGGCGGCGACGAAGGGCATCACGCTCAAATCGGACATCGCGCCGGACGTCGGCCTCGCGGTGGTGTTGGGCGACCCGGCGCGGCTCCAACAGGTGATGTGGAATCTGCTCGCGAACGCAGTCAAGTTCACGCCCGCCGGGGGCGAGGTGGCGGTGCGTTTGAGTCGCGCCGGGTCGCATGTGCGGATCGCCGTCGCCGACACGGGGCAGGGCATCAGTCGCGACTTTCTGCCCTACGTCTTCGACCGCTTCCGCCAGGCCGACGGCACGATCACGCGCGCCCACGGCGGCCTCGGCCTCGGCCTCGCCATCGTGCGCCACCTCGTCGAAATTCACGGCGGGACGGTCGCGGCCGAAAGCGCGGGCGAGGGGCGCGGCGCGACCTTCAACATCGAACTGCCCGTCGCCGACGGCGACCGGGGCGCGGCCGAATCGCAGAAACTGTCGGCGTCGCTCGCGGAAGTCGCGGCGGCGGTCAGCCCGGTCTCGCAGTTGACGGACTTGCGTGTGCTGATCGTGGACGACGAGCCGGACGCGCGACTGCTGCTCAAGACGATCATGGAGCAGAGCGGCGCGAAGGTGCGCGCGGCGGCCTCCGCGTCCGAGGCGTTGGTGGCGTTGAAAGAGTTCAGGCCGGACATACTGGTGAGCGACATCGGCATGCCGCAGGAGGACGGCTACGCGCTGTTGCGTCACGTGCGCGCGCTCGACCCGGAAGAGGGGGGCAGGATTCCCGCCGTTGCGTTGACGGCTTACGCGCAGGAAGACGACCGCATGCGCGCGTTGCTGGCGGGCTTTCAAGTTCACGTGGCGAAGCCGATCAACCCGCAGGAGTTTGTCGCGGTCATCGTGGGGCTGGCCGGGGTGACGAGCCGGAAGTAGGGTTGACGTTCGAGATTTGCCGTCGCACGTCGCGGCGATCAACGCGCTTCGAGGTAGCGATTCACCACCTCGCCGATGACGGCGAAGTCTATCGGCTTGCTGACGCATTCGACGCATCCGGCGGCGACGGCCTTGTGCCGATTCTCCACGTCGCAGAAGGCCGAGACGGCGACGATGGGGATGTCCTGCGTTTTGTGCTCCGCTTTGATCAGGCGGGTCGCTTCGTAGCCGTCCAGCACGGGCATGCTCAAGTCCATGAGGATCAAATCCGGGCGCACCTGCGGCGCGAGTTCCACCGCTTCCCGCCCGTTGACGGCCTCGACCACCAAACAATTCTTCATCTGCAACATCATCCGAATCAACTCGCGGATATCGCCCGAATCGTCCACGACGAGAACCGTGCGATTGCCCGGCTGCTCCATACTCATACGGCCTTCTTCCTTCCCCGACTTGTTTCGTGAGCTTCTTTGGGGGAGAACTTATCACGGCTTAACCGAAGCGACAAGATGGTAAATGCACGCTCGCGGCGGCCGTCTGGGCGCGTAGACCTCGCGCGCCGCGCGCCCGGCGTCGGCGGCGGCGAATGATCGCATTGCGGTGAAGAAGCGGTGAAGAAAATGACACCGGTCGCTGCTAAAACTGTCGGCCTGCCGAAGCGCGCCCGACTCTGAAACTCGAAGGGCGCGCGGCGCGCGTTTCGGCAAAGTCGTCTTCAAACATCAGAATGGACTGAATCGAAAAAGAAAGAAGAGAATCACACGATGCTAAAGACACGCGGATACGCAACTCAAGGCGCGACCACGCCGCTCGAACCGTTCGCCTTCGAGCGACGCGAACCCGGCGCGCACGACGTACTAATCGAAATCCTCTACTGCGGAGTTTGTCACTCCGACATTCATCAGGCGCGCAACGAGTGGGAAAATTCGATCTACCCGATGGTTCCCGGCCACGAGATCGTCGGGCGCGTGGCGCGTGTCGGCGCGGAGGTCACGCGTTTCAAGGAAGGCGATCTGGCGGGCGTCGGCTGTTTCGTCGAATCGTGCCGCACCTGCGAGAATTGCGCGGAGGGCGAGGAGCAGCATTGCCAGAATCACCTCGTCTCGACCTACAACGGGACTGAAATGGACGAGCAGACGCCGACCTATGGGGGCTATTCAAATCAGATCGTCGTGGATGAAAATTACACTTTGAAGATTCCCGCGAACTTGCCGCCGGAAAGGGTCGCGCCTCTGCTCTGCGCCGGGATCACCACGTTTTCGCCGCTGCATCGTTTCAAGGTCGGCGTGGGTCAGCGTGTCGGGGTCGTCGGCCTCGGCGGGCTGGGACACATGGGCGTCAAACTCGCCGCCTCGATGGGCGCGGAGGTCACCGTCTTCAGCACTTCACAATCGAAAGCAGAGGACGCCCGACGCCTCGGCGCGCACCACTTCGTCGTGACGAAAGACCCGCAGAACCTCGAACCGCTCGCGGGTAAATTCCACTTCATTCTCGACACCGTTTCCGCCTCGCACGATCTCAACATGTACATCAACCTGCTGCGGCGCGACGGGACGATGGTGCTCGTCGGCGCGCCCGAAAAGCCCGCCGACGTGGCGGCCTTCTCGCTCATCACCAACAACCGAAAGCTCGCCGGGTCGATGATCGGCGGCATTAGGGAGACGCAGGAGATGCTCGACTATTGCGCGGAGCGAAACGTCTCTTCGGACGTGGAAGTGATACCCATTCAGAACATCAACGAGGCTTACGAACGGACGATCAAAGGCGACGTGCGCTACCGCTTCGTCATCGACATGAAATCCCTATGAGCGACATGAAACGCGTACTGACCCGGCACCCACGCGCAGCCCGCGCTCGCGTGGGTGCCGGCGCAAGGGACGGGAATCGTTCGTTGACGCGTTCGGAAAATCATTTGCGCGACCGCCTACGCCAGCGCGGGTGAGGCGAAAGTTGTTCGTAGTTTAATAACTTGGTTGCATCCCACACCCGCCGCCCCTACAATCCCGCGCGGATGGATTCTCACTTGGATGAGTTGATAAAAATACTCCGGCTCGCCTACTCCGGCGAGTTGGCGGCGGCTTACGCCTACCGCGGCCATTGGCATTCCGTGAAGGATGAAGCGACGCGTGCGCGCATCCGCGAGATCGAGGAAGAGGAATGGCATCACAGGCGTCTGGTTGGCCGGATGCTGGAAGAGGTCGGCGCGAAGCCGAATCGCGCGCGGGAGTTTCGCGCCGTCGTCATCGGGCGGACGCTCGGCGTGATGTGTCATGTTGCCGGGTGGCTGTTGCCGATGTACGGGGCGGGGAAACTTGAGAGCCGCAACATCAACGAGTATGAGACGGCGGCGCGCCACGCCGCGCGCTCCGGCCGCGCGGAGTTTGTTGATTGCCTGCTCGCCATGGCGGAAGTCGAGTGGGAGCACGAAAAATATTTTCGCGCGTGTCTCGCCGGTCATAAACTGGGCGCGCGGATTCCACTGTGGCCTCTCCCCGCGCCCAAAGAGACGATCCGCGCGACGTATAATTTCGAGTTGGGAACGATCCCTGAGCGAAGCAATTTAAATGGCGACGAGTTCGCGTTTGAATCCGACCGCGCTTAACAACGTCACGCGCCCGCCCGCAACTCTCTCAACAAACTCTGATCCGCAATTTCACTCTCGCTCGAAGTCGTCGCCCACACTCCGGGGCGGGTCAGAACTTGCCATCCAATCCCGACGAAAGCCGTCGCCAGCGTGATGTCGCTGGCGACTATCGCCCACTGGATTCCCACCGCACGCCCCAAAGGGAAGAACACGCCGCCGAGCGCGAGCAGCAGCCCCAACCAGCTATTCACCGGACGCCACCAAAACAGCGCGAGACCGAGCGTGATAAGCCCCAGCGGAAAGAACAGCCCGACGGGAAACACGCTCACCCACATGGCCGGGGCGGCTTTGAAAATTGATTCGAGCGCGGAAGGAGGGACGCCTTCCACCCCCGCGCGCAGCAACGCGTCGAGTTGGATGAGAACCGAGATTCGCGTCGAGGCCGCCCATCCGACGAGCGTCGAGGCCGCGCCCAACAGTCCCGCCCAGTCCGCGCGCGCGCGGAGCAACTGCGCCAGCCCGAGGGTTGCGGCGGTCATCAATACTGCGTTCAAGACGGCCACGAATCCCACGACGGCTATCGTCGTTTGCGACGGCGGGGCCGGTTCGGTCATCAACCTCAACGCCGTGTTCGAGAGAAAGGTCACTGAGAGGCCGACCAGACTTGCGCCCGCGATCACGCGGCGACGGTTGCTGCTGCTGCTGTGCGATATGTTCACGCGCTTCTCCTGATGGCTTGTTTCGGTTGAAAACATCAACGCGTTTGGGTGGCGGGGCGCGGTTGGTCGGTGTCGATGCGCGTGTTCTGAAAGGCCACGATCTTCCAGTCGCCTTTCTCCTTCGTCATCACCAGCGTGACCATTGAGTTTGTCTCACGCGTCTCTTCGCCCTGCCGGATTCTGATAACGCCCTGTACGTGAACGACGGCCACGTCGGGACGAAGGAAGCGAATCTGTTTAACCGAGACGCTGAGTGTCGAGTTCTTGTAGAAGGTGTCGAAGATGCGCTGGTGGCTTTGTTCGATGGCCTCGCGCCCGCGCAGGTGCGTGCCGTTGACGATGACGAAATCGGCGTCGGCGGCGAAGGGCTTGGCGTAGAGCGCGCCGCTTTTCGTGTTCCAACCAATTTCCATCTGGCGCACGTTTTCACGCACGGCGGCTTCGTCGGCCGCGTCCGTGGAGGGCGCGACGGCTGCGCGAGCGGGACTGTTGAGCGCGCAGGCGAAGAGGGCTGCGAGGATAGAAAGTAAGCGTCGGTTGCGGGTGTGGTTTCTCATCTCGTTTCTCCTGTGTGAAGTTTTGGAAGTTGCTAGCCGGGTTCAAAAGTCGGAGTGCGTGGACGCTTGAACACAGGCCGCGCGGTTAAAAAATCTGACGCGAATAAGCGGCGAAGATGCTGTCTTCGAGCGAGCACGTGGCGAACGAAAACACCGAATAGCCCATGACGAGCAGTCCGGCCAGCGTCGTCACGTAACAGGTCAGGGTGATGGCGCAGAGCAGCCGCCTCTCCGTGCTTTTTTCCGTGGTTGAAGTTCGCATGTCAGTTTCCTCCGCTCGACAATTTTTGGGTCGCAGCGTTTACGAGGACGTTCCGGCGTGCGCCGCCGCGTCGCTATCCGTCTATTTCTGCGCTCACTGAAGAAAGCGACAAGCGGAGCGAAAAGCGTCCACTGCGGCGAAAAAATTTCTTTCATAAATTTGGGGTGGTGCTACAATCCGCGCGCTTTTGCTTTCGATACCCTCTGGCGCACGCTTCCGGCCTGCTCATGACGACAATCTCGAAACAGGAGATCACCGGGCTGCTTGACGACTGGAGCAAGGGCGACCGCGCCGCGCTCGACAAACTCACCCCGCTCGTCTATGCGGAACTGCGCCGCATCGCCCGCCGCCAGATGAGCCGCGAGCGCGACGGCCACACCTTGCAGGCCACCGCGCTCGTCAACGAGGCGTTCATCCGTATCTCCGGTCAGGAAAATTTCAGTTGGCAGAACCGGGCGCACTTCTACGCCGTCTGCGCGCAGGTGATGCGCCACATCCTGATCGATCACGCGCGGGCGCAGCAGCGCGACAAGCGCGGCGGCGGCGCGATTCACGTTTCGCTCGACGAGGCGGCCGTGCTGGCCGGGGGACAGGAGACGGATTTCCTCGCGCTCGACGAGGCGCTCCGCGCGCTCGAAGCCTTTGATCCGCAGAAGGGAAGGATCGTGGAACTACGTTACTTCGCGGGGCTCGGCATCGAAGAGACGGCGGAGGTGTTGCATATTTCTCCGACCACCGTCAGGCGCGAATGGCGGCGCGCGAAGGCGTGGCTCTATCGCGCGCTCGCGGAAGGAGGCGGCGATGAGACACGACCGCTGGCGACAAATTGACGAACTGTTCGAGGCCGCGCTCGAACGCGCAGGCGCGGAAGAGCGCGCAGCCTTTCTCGCGGAGGCTTGCGCGGGCGACGACGCTTTGCGCCGTGAGGTCGAGAAGATGCTCGGCTTCGACGGGCAGGCCGAAGACTTCATCGAGACGCCGGTTTTCGGCGTGGCCGCGAGGCTGATCTCAGGTCAATTCGACGCGCCAACGCCGCACGCCGCGTCGTCCGTCGCCGGGGAAAAAGATTCGTCCAAACGGTCTCCGACGCATTCGACTTCCGACTCGATTGACGACGCGCGCTTCATCCCCGGCGAAGTGCTCGCCGAACGTTATCGCATCATCGGGCTCCTGGGGCGCGGCGGCATGGGCGAGGTTTACCGCGCCGACGATCTCAAACTCAAACAGCCCGTCGCGCTCAAGTTCCTCCCCGAAACGCTCTCGGCGGACGGGGCTTCGGCGCTCGCGCGCTTCTACAGCGAAGTGAGCGTCGCGCGCCAGATTTCGCACCGCCACGTCTGCCGCGTCTATGACGTGGGCGAGTACGAGGGGCAGCATTTCATCTCGATGGAGTTCGTGCGCGGCGAAGAACTCGCCTCGCTCCTGAAGCGCATCAACCGCCTGCCGCACGACAAGGCCGTCGAGGTCGCGCGCCAACTCTGCGGCGGGCTCGCCGCCATTCACGACAAAGGCGTGCTGCACCGCGATCTCAAGCCCGCCAACATCATGCTCGACGAGCGCGGCGACGTGCGCATCACGGACTTCGGTATCGCCGCCCTCGGCGAGAGCCTACAGCGCGGCGCGCGCGAGGCGGCCGTCGGCACGCCCGCCTACATGTCGCCCGAACAACTCGGCGGGCGCGAGTTGACGGTCGCGAGCGACATCTACTCGCTCGGCCTTGTGCTCTACGAAGTCTTCACCGGCAAGAAGGCGTTCGAGGCGGCGAACCTGAACGACCTGTTACGGCTGCGCCGCAGCGACACCACGCCGACGAGTCCCTCCAAACTGATCGCCGATCTCGACCCCCTCGTCGAGCGTGTCATCCTGCGCTGTCTTGAGACCGAATTGTCCACGCGTCCTGCTTCGGCGTTGCAGGTGGCGGCGGCTCTGCCCGGCGGCAACCCGCTCGCCGCCGCGCTCGCCGCGGGCGAGACGCCTTCGCCCGAGATGGTCGCCGCCGCGCCCAAACAAGGGAGCCTGCGCCCGCCGGTCGCGCTCGCGTTGCTGGCGGCCGTGATAGTCGGCGTTGCCGCCATCGTGTTCTTCTCCGGCCGGGTCACGATCCACCGCTTCGTGCCGCTCAAAAAATCGCCGGACGATCTCAAGGAGCGCGCCGGGGAGATTGCCCGCCGCGCCGGTTACACCGCGCCGCCGCTCGATTCCGCGCACGGGTTTAAAGAGGAATATGAATATCTGGATTACGTGCGGAAGCACGACGCGTCGCCGGATCGTTGGGAGAAACTGAAGACGGGGCAACCGGCCGCCATCAGCTTTTGGTATCGTCAAAGCCCTCGCTATCTGGAGGCTTACGACTACTGGCAAATTGCCCCGCACGACCCGCCGAACGAAATCTCCGGGATGCTGCTCGTCAAGCTCGACACGACGGGGCGTCTGCTCTACTTCGAGGCCGCGCCGCCGCACGTGGACGAGACGAGCGGCGTGAACGCCGAACTAGATGCGAATGCGAACGCGACTCCAAAAGCGGACGCGACTCCAAATACGAACGCGACTCTGGCCGGGAACGTGACTCCGAACGCGACTGTGAACACAAACGACGCGCCCGATTGGTCGCGGTTTTTTCAAGAGGCCGGACTCGATATTGCAACTTTCCGTCAGACGCCGTCGCGTTGGACGCCGCCGCGTCACGCCGACGCGCGCGCGGCTTGGGAAGGGACTTACCCCGGCAGGCCGGAACTCCCGCTCAAGATCGAGGCCGCCGCTTATCGCGGCCAGCCCGTCTATTTCGAGTTGATCGGCTCGTGGCAGCGGCCGAACCGCCAGACGCCTTTAGAGGAGAGCGTCGCGGAGAAAACTTTTTTCGCCTTGCTGCTCACCTTCTACTTCGGCGCGCTCATGCTGGCCGCGCTGCTGGCGTGGAGAAATTTGCGTCTGGGACGCGGCGACCGCCGGGGCGCGTTTCGTCTCGCGCTCTTCGTCTTCGCGCTCAAAATGATCTACTGGATTTTCTTAGCGCACCACGTTCCCACCGTGGGCGAAGTCGCGGGGCAGTTTGTGGGGGGGCTTCAGTCGGCGGTCTACTGGGCTTGCGTCATGGGCTTGATGTATCTCGCCCTCGAACCGTTTCTCAGGCGTCGCTGGCCGGAGTGGATCATCTCCTGGAGCCGTCTGCTGGCAGGCGACTTTCGCGACCCGCTCATCGGGCGCGATGTGTTGATCGGGGCGGCGTTCGGCATCTGCATCCCCCTCGCACAGTATGCCCAACTGATGCTGCCGCGACTGTTCAGCGCGAGGCCGCCCGTGCTCGCAAGGACTTCAAGCCTCCTGCCCGAATTCGGGCTGCTCGGCATGAGCGGCTTCGTCCCGCTACTGGCGAATCAAACGGCGTCGTCGTTGATGTTCCCCTTCATCATCATCTCAGTGCTGCTTTTCTTCACCATGGTGCTCAGGCGAAAATGGCTCGGCATCGCGGCCAGCTGGCTTCTCTTCTTCATCGCGCTGAACTTAAACTTCAGCGATGCGACGCTTTTAAGCGTGCTGCTCGGCGCAATCCTGCCGACCATCCTGCTCGTCGTCCTCACGCGCTTCGGACTGCTCGCCCTGATAGCGACCCATTTCTTCACGCACATCTTCCCCTTCTACCCCGTGACCACCGAACTCTCCGCGTGGTATGCGACGAGTTTCCTCCTGCAACTGTTCGTGCTCGGCACAGTCTTGCTCTACAGCTTCTACACGTCGCTGGCCGGGCAAACGCTCTTTCGCGGGCAATTCCTCGAAGACTAGCAGCGCGCGTTCACAAGCTTTTCCAGACGTTGTGAGAGGTGTGCGCCGGGTCTATTCAGAGGCCGCCGGTTTCTGATAAGCCGGTTGAGCGTGGATATGAGCCGCGCGGTTCATGTAAATTAACGCCGCCGCAGACGCCGTGACAAAAGGAATGTTGCATCCGGGTTTCCGGCGTGGCATCAGGTCTCACCGGCCGACTCTATGGAGAGAGGTGCATCGAGGGAAGATGAAATTCGCGAAAGTCGTATTCCTGATCGCGGGCGTCTACGGCCTGCTCGCGCTCTTACCGCAATACTTTCTGGAAGACTATAACGGGCACAATTACCCGCCGCCCATCACCCACCCCGAATACTATTACGGCTTCATCGGCGTGGCCGTCGCGTGGCAGATGGTGTTTCTCATTTTGGCAAAAGACCCGCTGCGTTTTCGCCCGTTGATGATTCCGGCCGTGCTGGAGAAGTTGAGCTTCGGAATCGTCGCCGTAATTCTATATTTGCAGCAACGCCTCTCGACATCTCTGTTCGGCGCGGGCTTGATAGATTTAATTTTGGCCGCCCTGTTCGTCGCGGCTTACGTTAAGACCGCCGACGGTCGGGCGCCGGAACATGCGTAGACTCAAGTGATCTTCCGCTGCCGACGACGAATAAGCGCAGCCTCCTCTCCGGCTCATTTTAGTTCCCACAGGGTTGGCGTCCGCGGCTTGAGAGCGCGTTCGATGGCAAGCGCGACGAAGCCCATCGTGTAGCGGGCGTTGATTTCGAGGAGTGGGTGCAACCCGGACGCGTGTTCCAGCGCGTCCATGCCCGCAGGCCCCGTGTAGCCTTCTTGAAACAACCGCGCGCCGACCGCCCGCGCCATCCTTTCAAGTCCCGCCCTGCGCCCTGAATCTATTTTGCGACCGAGCAGGTAGCCCGTCCCCGTGCCCGCGCCGTTCGTTTGCAGATCGCTGATGCCGATCAGGTTGATCTCGCCGCCGGATATGATCTCAAACGTCACGCCGTACTCGCGCACGCGCTCAAGCCACGGTTGAAAGATGAGCGTCGCGCCTACGGCAAACTGACGCCTCGCCCACGTCGCCTGCGCCCCTTCGAGCCGCGCGCCGCGACCGAGCACGCGTTCGCGCGCCGCGAAGCCGAACGGGCTTTTAATCACCCACTTGTCATCCACACGCGGGCACGCGTGCGCCAACGCTTCCGCCAACTCCTCGAAACTAGCGGCGATGCGTGCGCCCCCCATCTCGATGCCGAGTTCCTGTTCGAGTGCGTGGCTCCACAACTTGGAATTGACACGCCTGACAACTTCGAGCGGGACGGGCAGGACGCTTGCGCCCACCTGCCCGCCGAGCGCAACCATGCGCGGCGTCCAACCCCACGGCGTAAAGATTCTGTCCGCCTGATGCTGCTCATGCTGCGCCGCGTCGAGCGTCAACAGTTCGACGCCGCGCCGCGCCGCGTCGCTTTGGAAAGACTCCGACGGGCGCTCTTCGACGAGCAGCGCGTCGCCTTCGACCGCAAGCCAGAGAAGGTGCGGGGCGAGTCGCCGGTTGATCGAGACGAACGCTTGCGGCCGCCGGTACGCGTGCGCGCCCGCCGCCAGTTCCGTCTCAAAGTCGGCGTTCATGTGCCACAGTCTTGGGGTCATTCTTGTCGCGCAGGACGGCGTCGGGGAAAAAGAGAGCGTCGCGGGCGGGTTCGTAAACCGGATTTCATTTGCCCTCACGACAACTTTTGCGGCAACATCCTGCGCGTATGAATTTATCAGAACTGCCCACCCCCGCGCTCGTGCTCGACGTGGAGCGCGTGCGGCGAAACGCGGAGCGCATGCAGACGCGCGTGAGCCGCATGGGCGCGCACTTACGCCCGCACATCAAGACGCACAAATGCGTCGAGGTGGCGCGGCTGCAAACGTCCGCCCAATCGCCGTCGCTGACCGTCTCCACGCTGGCCGAGGCGCGTTGGTTCGCCGCTCGCGGCTTCACTGATTTAACTTACGCCGTGCCCATCGAACCGGGTAAGTTTGAAGCCGCCATCGAACTCGCCAGAGAATGCGAGCGTCTCGCGCTGCTCACGGACGACGCGGGAATCCCCGCAGAGCTTAACGAGGCGGCGCGCGTCGAGAACGTCAAACTCGATCTGTTTCTAAAAGTCGATTGCGGCTATCACCGTTGCGGCGTCGAGCCGGAGACGAAGGAGGCTTTCGAGATTCCGCGTCGAATCGCCGACGCCTCGCACCTCCGCTTCGCAGGCATCCTCACACACGCGGGGCACTCGTACCACAGTCGCAGCCTCGAAGAGTTGCGCGTCTTCGCGCGGCACGAGCGCGACGTGATGGTCGAACTTGCCGCCGCCCTGCGCGCCACGAGCATCCCCGTGCCCGTCGTCAGCATCGGTTCGACGCCGACCATCTCCGCCGTCGAACACCTCGAAGGCGTGGACGAAGCGCGGCCGGGCAACTACATCTTCTTCGACGCCTTTCAGGCGACGCTCGGCAGTTGTCGCTTTGAAGATTGCGCCCTCACGGTTCTCACGTCGGTCGTGCATAGAGATTCCACCCGGCGCAAAGTGGTGATCGACGCGGGGGCTATCGCGCTCTCGAAAGATCGCGGCGCGGTGGACATCGGAGACCCGGACTGCGGCTACGGGCGCGTGCTGGATTTGGAAGGACGTGATCTCGACTTGCGCGTCGGGTCGCTCTCACAGGAGCATGGAATAGTCGAGACGCTCGACGGCGCACTCTTCGACCGGCTGAAAGTCGGCACGCGCCTGCGCGTCCTCGCCAACCACTCATGCCTGACCGCCGCGCAGCATCCCCACTACAACGTCTTGGACGCGGGACTTATCGTTGACCGCTGGCTAATTCAACGCGGCTGGTAGCAGGGCGCTCAGCACAGAGAGACGGAGGGAGCACAGAGAATTGCCTGATCTCTCCGTGCCCCCTTTGCGTCCTCATGTGTCCGCGATAGCGAGTTCTACTTGCTATCCTACAGCCTGCAAGGTCGAGCAGACTCAGGCGCGTTTGATGTTGCGCGCCGCGGCGGTGGCCGCTCTGGCGTTCGTTTCGTTGCCCGTCGCGCCCTGCTGCTGCTGTTTCGACGCGCTCGCTTTGTCGTCGCGCGACGCGGCGTTGGTCTTTTCGATGCGCGCCGAGATGCGCCTGTCGAGGTCTGCGATCTGTTCGGGCGTGAGGCGGTAGATGTTGGTCTGGTTGTGGTAGAGCTTCGCGCCCGTCACGATGTCTGCGACTTTAAAGCCGTGACCCTCGGCCTTCGCGATCAGCTCCTGAATCGTTAACGCCTGCGGCACGAGCGAAAGCGGCGAAGGCTTCTCTTCCAGAGTCTCCGGCACGCTCGCGGGGCGCGGCGTCTCCATCGGCAGTTCATCGCCCGTCTCGCGCTTCATGTGGTTGATGAAATCCGAGAAGGTGACTGTGCCCGTCAACTCGAAGCCGACCTCGAAGGCCGGGCTGTTCGATTTGACGATCTGAAAGACGCGCACGATCTCGCCGTCGCGCTCCTGCAACGACACCTCGACCATGATGTCCACGAAGTATTCCAACCCGCTCGCCGTCATCGGCAAGACGCGCCCGACCTCATTGTCCTCCTTCGCCTCTTTACCCTTCGCCGGAATCTGATCGACGATCACGACCGACTTGCCGCTCTCGATGCACAGGCGGCGCAGGACGCCCTGCAAGATCATCTGGTCGGCGGCGAGTTCTTCGGCCGAGGGCTGCGCCAGCGGATCGTTCGTGCGTTCGCGCACGGCCGCGACCATCTCGCTGTGCTTCGCGCTGAAATACGACGCCCACGAGTCGAGCGCGAAGCAGCCGTAGTTCTGCTCCTGCCCTTCGCCGGAGAGCGCCCAGTCGATGAACTCCGGCAGTTCGTCCGGGTGTTCGATTTCGAGGCCGTCGAAGATCGTGCCGTTGCCTTTGAGGAGGCGCGATTTGCGCTCCACGTCGAAGATGCAGAGGCGACCCAAGTTCGCCTCGGCCATGCTGCGCACGAAATGGCTCTTGCCGACGCCCGCCCCGCCGCGCACCGCCATCACCAGTCGCTGCTGCCGCGGCCGGCGACTCAACGGATTGACTCTCGGTTTTCTTGTGTTGCTCATCACTTGCTCCTTACGGTGGTTCATTTTTTCGGTGACGGTTCTGCGTATTCGCCCGCCAAAACTTTTGCGACGCGCTCGGGAGTGCCCATCGAAAAACTTCAAGCAGCACTGGAGCGTTTCCCTCGAAAACGGCGGCACTGTAACACGTTTCGGGCGCGAGTGCAACAATATTTCACAGATGAAACAAAACTGATCGTGAGTTGCAACATGCGTAGCGCGCGCACAGGGCGCGCCAACTTTGACAAAGCCGTCAGGAAAAGTTTTTATAGTTGAGTTAAATCTATCTCGCGGCACGACCCACGGATCGTTTCATTTCGGCAGCAGAAGAGAGTTTATGGAATTTCACGAAAACATACTCGGCCTCATCGGCAACACGCCGCTCGTGCGGCTCAACCGTCTGACGCACGGCATCAAGGCGACGGTGCTCGCCAAGATGGAGAATTTGAACCCCGGTTATTCCGTCAAAGACCGCATCGGGATTTCGATGATCGAGGCGGCGGAACGCGAAGGGAAACTCAAACCCGGTGGCACGATTGTCGAAGCCACCTCCGGTAACACCGGGATCGGGCTCGCGCTCGCGGCGGCGGTCAAAGGTTATCGCTGCACGTTCGTGATGACGGACAAGGCTTCGGTCGAGAAGGTGCGTTATCTGAAAGCGCTCGGCTCGGACGTGGTGGTCGTGCCCGCCTCGGCCAAGCCCGGCACGCCCGACCACTACGTTGTGACCGCACGCCGCATCGCAGACGAGACGCCGAACTCCTTCTACCCGAACCAGTACGCGCACCCCGCGAACCCCGCGGCGCACTACCGCACGACGGGGCCGGAGATTTGGCGACAGACTGACGGCAAGATCACGCACTTCGTCTCCGGTCTCGGCACGGGCGGATCGATCTCCGGCACGGGACGCTTTCTCAAGGAAAAAAACTCCGGCATTAAAATCATCGGCGCAGACCCTTACGGCTCCGTCTTCAAGACCTACAAGGAGACGGGTCAACTCGTTCAGGCGACGCCGTACCTCGTCGAAGGCATCGGGCAGGAGATCATTCCCGAAAACGTCCACCTCAAGTACGTGGACGAGATCATCAACGTCACGGATCGAGACTCGTTTGAACTGTCGCGCCAACTCGGGCGCATGGAAGGAATCTTCTGCGGCGGCTCGACGGGCACGAATCTGGCGGCCGCGCTCAAAGTCGCGCGCGGGTTGGACGAGTCGGGCGTCGTCGTCTTCATCGTCTGCGACACGGGCGAGCACTACCTGAGCAAACACCACTCCGACGAGTGGATGAAAGAGAAACGGCTCATCGAGCCGCAGAAGATCACCGCCGGGCTGATCAGCGGGACGAAGGGGCAGCAATCTCCGAAGTCGCTCGTCGCGGTCACGCCGTCGGAACGCGTCGCCGACGTGCTGGCGAAGATGGATGAACTCGGCCTCTCCTGCGTCCCCGTCATCGAAGAAGGGAAGTCCGTCGGGTCACTCAGGGAGAACCGGATGCTGGCGAAAGTGCTCGGCAACCGCGAGTTGCTGAACGCGCCCGTGAGCGAGGTGATGGGTGCGAGTCTCCCTATCGTTGACGTTGAAGAGAGTGCGAGCAAGGTGTCGCGCCACTTGCAGAAGAGTCCGGCGATCCTCGTCGAAGAGTACGGCCGGATTTCCGGCATCATCACGCGCCACGATCTGCTCGACGCGACGTTTCTCGAATAGACGACTTCGACCAGGCTCTCAATCCGCCAGCGACTCGTCGCAGATTTCGCGATAGCTGCACGCGGCGCAGCGCGCCGTCCGGTCGTGGCTGCGATGCACGTCCTTGGCTTTTCGCGCCTCACGCATCTCCGCGAGCAGCGCGAGCAACGTCTCGCGCAACTCCTGCGTGTAATCCACGCGCAACTGCCGGTCGCGATAGCGAATCACCCCGAACGGCACGCCCACGCCCGTCGTCTCTTCCACCAGCAGGCAATAGGAAGCGAGTTGCATCAGGTGCGACTCGTAAGGCACGCCGTTCGCGGGGCACGCCGTCGACTTCGCCTCGACCGGCACGACGCCCTCGTCCGTCCGCACGAGGTAATCGGGCCGCCCGACGAGAGCGTGCCGGTGTGAAAGCAGCGGCTTCTCCTGCGGTTCGCCGCGCTCGTTCAAAGTCACAGGAGCGATGCGGCCGACGGGCGCGCCCGTGTCGCTGTAGATGATGCGGCCTTCCGGCAAACCGGAGCGTTGTGCGCCGCGCCGCGCCGCGAGCCACGCGCCGCAGGCCGTGAGCAACAGGAGGATGAAGGCCACGGACAGAAAAGTTATTGCCATCGCGATACCAAGATTAAAAGGCCGGTGACGAGCGCGGCGAGGAAGGCCAACTTTGCCAGCCGCAGCAACTTTCGCGCCCGCGCCACCTCGCGGCCGTGCGCCAGATGCCACGTCTCGCCCTCGGCGCGCCGCCGCCCGCCGGAAGTCGGTTCATGGCCGTCCGCGCGCAGCCGCCACGCCCGCGCGCAGTAGACGTATTCGGCCACCTCCGACGCGCGTATATATTTGCCCCGTCCGCCCAACTTCACACCCCTGAAAAAACGTCGAACCCGTATAAACCTTCGCCCATCATAAACCAGCCGTGATGAAGTCGCCCCGGCCGAACGCGAAGGCGGCCGACGATAGTACATGCTGTTGATAATCGTCGTCGGTTGGCTTATTGTTTCCGGCCATGGGCGGACAATTGGAAAAGATACGCGGCCGGAAATATATCGGGGTCGTCGAACTGGCGCATCAGGCCGCCGGGATTCTGGCCGAGATCGGCACGACGCAGGATCGCGGCACCGTCAGCGCGATGCCCGACGAGCGCACGCTCCGTTATTATCTCGCGGAAGGTTTGATCTCGCCCGCCACGGAAAAACAGGGCACGGCCTCCGTCTTCGGTTACCAACACCTCCTCCAACTCCTCGTCGTCAAGAAACTTCAATCCGAGCATTTGCCGATACGTAAGATCAAAGAGTTGGTTGATGGCCGAACCGAGAGAGACTTGGAACGCTTGCTCGGCCTTGACGCGAAAGCAGGGGCGAAGCAGGAAGCCCACAGTTATCTCGAAAAGTTACTGACCGGATCAACCTCGCCCTTAGCCTCCTCTCCCCGCAGCCAAAACTCAGACAATCACGCAACCGGCATGGCGAGACCCGCCCCGAATTTTCCGGCCGCGAAACAGTCCGCGCCGGCGGGGCAGGCCACTTGGGCGCGCGTCGAGATCGAACCGGGTCTGGAGTTGCACGTGCGCGGCGATTACGCGCCGCCCGCCGAGGGGAAAAACGTGCGGCGGCTCACGCGCCTGATCGTGAACGCGCTCGAAGGGCATCGCGGAAACAAGCGCAAGTAAGGAAATCAGGTTCGTCCAAACTCACCGCCGTACGTATCAAATTCTATCGGGACATGTGGCCGGATGGCTATTGACACATCCCACCTTATCCCTATATCTTCGCCGCGCTAAATTTTGCCGCGCTAATGCTTCATTAGCCTCACGTCCCCAAGCTGAAAGGAAAACTCATGTCTACGATAGTCACCTTGGTCGCGCTGTTAATTGCCCTTTCGTCTTCTACTTCGACGGCGAGCAAGGGCATCAATCCTGTCCAACATAGTGAACGCACCGCCACGACGACTAACACCACCAAAGGCATCAACCCCGTCCAACACAGCGAGTAGCTCGCTCAAACTACGTCCCACACGGCGGGTAGTTCACTTAGCATTAAATCAACCGACAGTTTCGTTACCCGCGAGAAAAAGGTCAGCCCGCGCGATGCCCCGGCGTTTGCGCGGGCTTGCCTTTTTCTCGCGCGCTACCGTCCGGCGTGTGATGTTGGTATCCTGTCTACGCGCGGTTGCCGAAACGAGCGCGCGCATGAGACGGCGGCTATGTCGAGATACGATTCAGACCCGGATGAAGCGGTTGTGACCGAGAGCGAGACGCGGCTCAAGAAGCCGCCGCTCTATCAAGTGCTGCTGCACAACGACGACTTCACGACGATGGAGTTTGTCGTCTACGTGTTGCAAAATGTCTTCCAGCGATCCGAAACCGAGGCCGTCCGCGTGATGCTGCAAGTTCATTTGGAAGGCGTCGGCGTGGCGGGCGTTTACACCTACGAGATCGCCGAAATGAAAGTGGCGAAGGTCGCGGAGTTGGCGCGGGCGAACGAGTTTCCTTTGCTCTGCACCATTGAAGAAACAACAAGCTAGAGGTCAGAGTCGGAGGTCAGTTAAAACAACAACTGTCTTCACCGACCTCTGACCGCTGCACGTTATGATTACCAGAGAGTTACAAGCAACATTGAGTGCGGCCGTCGCGGAGGCCATCGAGCGGCGGCACGAATACGTCACGCTCGAACATCTCCTGCTCGCCTTGCTCTCCGACCGCACGGCGGGCAACGTCATTCGCAACTGCGGCGGCGACACGGACGATTTGCGCCACGATCTCGAAAAATTCTTCGACGAGCGCGTCGAGCAACTCGCGGAAGAGAGGGCGCACGTGCCCGAACAGACCGAGATGTTCACGCGCGTCCTGCAATACGCGATGCTTCAGGCGCAGGGCAGCGGGCAGAAAGAGATCAACGGCGGCAACATCCTCGCCGCGCTCTTTCAGGCCGAACGCTCCTACGCCGTCTACCTGCTCAGGCAACAGGGCGTCACGCGCCTCGACGTGTTGAACTTCATCGCGCACGGCATCACCAAACACACGGGCGCGAACGAACCCGCCGGGGGCGACTTCGAGGGCGATGCGCAAGCCGAAGCGGGAGGGCAGCAAGAGCAGCGCGACCCGCTCGCGGCCTTCACCGTCAACCTCAACGAACGCGCGGGCGAAGGCTACATCGACCCGCTCATCGGGCGTCACGTTGAAGTCCTGCGGACGATTCAAATTCTCTGCCGTCGTCGCAAAAATAATCCGATTTACGTGGGCGAACCCGGCGTCGGCAAGACGGCCATCGCCGAAGGGCTGGCGCTCAAGATTCAACAGGGAGACGTGCCCGAAGTTTTGCGCGACGCCGTAGTCTACGCGCTCGACATGGGCGCGGTGCTCGCGGGCACGAAATATCGCGGCGAGTTCGAGCAGCGTTTCAAGGGCGTCATCAACGCCTTGAAGAAAATCTCCGGCGCGATCCTCTTCATCGACGAGATACACACCATCGTCGGAGCGGGCGCGGTGTCGGGCGGTTCGATGGACGCCTCCAACATCATCAAGCCCGCGCTCGCCTCCGGCGAACTGCGCTGCATCGGTTCGACCACTTACGCCGAATATAAAAGCGCGTTTGAACGCGACCGCGCGCTCGCGCGCCGCTTCCAGAAGATCGAGATCGGCGAGCCGACCGTGGCCGAGACGGTCGAGATTTTGAACGGCCTCAAGAGCTACTACGAGCAGCATCACGGCGTCACATATTCGCCCGAAGCGATTCAACTCGCCGCCGAACTCGCGGCCAAATACCTGCACGACCGCCTGCTGCCCGACAAGGCCATCGACGTGATCGACGAAGCGGGCGCGGCGATGAAACTGCTGCCGAAAGACGAGCGGCCTGAGACTATCGGCGTGGCCGAGATCGAACTGGTGCTCTCGCGCATGGCGAAAATTCCGCCGAAGAGCGTGGGCGGTTCGGAGCGCGACCGTCTGCGCGAATTGCGTGGCGAGTTGCAGGCGGTCATCTACGGGCAGGATCACGCCATCGAGCAAATTACGAACGCGATCAAACTGTCGCGCTCCGGCCTCGGCAGTCCCGAAAAGCCGGTTGGCTCGTTCCTCTTTTCCGGCCCCACGGGCGTCGGCAAGACGGAACTCGCCAAGCAACTCGCCGCCGCGCTCGGCGTCGAATTCATCCGCTTCGACATGAGCGAGTATGCCGAGGCGCACACGGTTTCGCGGCTCATCGGCGCGCCGCCCGGCTACGTCGGCTTCGATCAGGGGGGCTTGCTCACCGACGCGATCAACAAGACGCCTTACGCCGTGCTCGTCCTCGACGAGATCGAGAAGGCGCACCCGAACCTGTTCAACATCCTCTTGCAGGTGATGGATCACGCGACGCTCACCGACAACAACGGCAAAAAAGCGGACTTCCGCAACGTCATTCTGATCATGACGACCAACGCGGGCGCGCAGGAGTTGAGCGCGGGCGGCATCGGCTTCCAGTCGAACACGACGGGCAAGGGGCAGGGGCGCGGCGCGATTGAGCGCACCTTCAGCCCGGAGTTTCGCAACCGGCTCGACGCCTGGATCGCTTTCGCGCCGCTCAGTTTTGAAGTCATCGAAATGGTGGTTGACAAGTTCGTCAAAGAGTTGAACGCGCAACTCGCGGAGAAGAATGTGCGGGTCGTGCTCGCAGAGACGGCGCGCGCGTGGCTGGCGGCGCGCGGTTTCGACCGCCTCTTCGGGGCGCGACCGATGAACCGGCTGATCCAGAAGAAGATCAAAGAGCCGCTGGCGGAAGAGTTGCTCTTCGGCGCGTCGCTCGCGGCGGGCGGCGAAGTTGTCGTCGGCGTCTCGGGCGACGAACTCACGCTCAACTTCCCGCGCCCTTGAGCCTGACGAGAGAAACTTGAGGATTAACCGTTCCCCACTCGCACCATGTCGGAGATAGAAACTTCAACTCAGCATCCCGCCCTGTTTTTTAAGCGGGACGTGAGCCTGATCGACTTCCCCGACCCGCGAGACGCGCCTTTCGGCGACATCGTCGCCGTGGGCGGAAATCTACACCCGTGCAACCTCAAACGCGCCTACGCGCGCGGCATCTTCCCGTGGCCTATCGAGGGTTGGCCGCTCACTTGGTTCTCCCCGCAGGAACGCGCGATCATCGAGTTTGAGAATTTGAAAGCGCCGCGCAGCCTCGCGAAAGTGATCCGCCGCGCTCCCTTCCGCATCACGATTGACGCCGCCTTTCCCGAAGTGATCCGCAGTTGCGCCCGCATCAAACGACCGGACGAGCAGGGCACCTGGATCACGCCGGGTATGTTTCGCGCCTACTGCGAATTGCACGAACTCGGCCACGCGCACAGCGTCGAGGCGTGGGAAGGCGACGCGCTCGTCGGCGGGCTGTACGGGGTTGACGCGGGCGGCGCGTTCGCCGGGGAGAGCATGTTTTATCTTCGCCCGAACGCGTCGAAACTCGCGCTGCTTCACCTCGTCGAACACTTGCGACGGCGCGGCCTCGACTGGCTCGACATACAGGTAATGACGCCCCACATGGAAGCTCTGGGCGCGCGCACCGTCACGCGCGACGAGTTTCTGGAAAAACTCGACGCGGCGCGGGCGCGCGATCTGAAACTGTTCCCGGCCGAGTGATTAAGTGTCTTTTACGGCGCGTGGTGAAGTATCATTTGAAAAGAGACGATGAAGCGGGAAATTAAAATTCAGGAGCGGCAGCAACAGCAGGGCGCGCCCGACCAGCAGGTCGAGGAACACCCGAGCCACTACGAGCCTGCCAAGCAAGACTTGAAGACCGAGCGCGAGCTACAGCGCGTCGCGGCGAGAGCTTCATCCGCGGCGAGAGTTTCATCCGAAGACGAGCCGCAGCATCAGGCGGAGACGAAAGGCGGCGCGGTTGTAGCGGCAGGTGACGCAGTTCGCGCGCAGCCGCCGGAAGATTTCACGGGGATACAAATCTCACCCGCGAGCGAGACGGCCGGCGGCCTGCCCGCCATCGTGTCCGCGTTGAAACATTCATGGGCGGAGATGGGCGCGGCGCGGACGCTCAAGACGCTGACGCGCATCAACCAGAAGGGCGGCTTCGATTGCCCCGGCTGCGCGTGGCCTGAGCCGGACGGCGAGCGCACGCATTTCGAGTTCTGTGAAAACGGCGCGAAGCACGTCGCCGACGAGGCGACGACGAAACGCGTGACGCCCGAATTCTTCCGCCGGTGGAGCGTCCCGGAACTCTCGCGACAGTCCGACATGTGGTTGAACGATCAGGGGCGGCTCACGCACCCGATGATGCTCAAACGCGAGAGCGACCACTACGAGCCCGTCAGTTGGGACGAAGCATTCAAACTCATCGCCGGTGAGTTGAATGCGCTCGCCTCGCCCGACGAGGCCATCTTCTACACGTCGGGGCGAACGAGCAACGAAGCGGCTTTCCTCTATCAACTTTTCGTCCGCCAATTCGGCACGAACAATTTGCCCGACTGCTCGAACATGTGCCACGAGTCGAGCGGGTCGGCGTTGTCGGAATCAATCGGCGTCGGCAAAGGCACGGTCACGCTCGACGACTTCGCGGAGGCAGATGCGATCTTCGTCATCGGGCAGAATCCGGGCACGAACCACCCGCGCATGCTCTCGACGTTGCAAGCCGCGAAGCGTCGTGGCTGTCGCATCGTCCACATCAACCCGCTGCCGGAAGCAGGCATGTCGCGTTTCAAACACCCGCAGGAAGTCTTCGATACGTTCGTCGGCCGTGGGACGCAACTCGCCGACCTGTTCCTGCAAGTTCGCATCAACGGCGATGTCGCGCTCCTGCAAGGCATCTCGAAAGAGGTGTTGGAAGAAGACGCGCGGCGCGACGGCGGCGTGCTCGAACGCGACTTCATCGCGGCGCACACGGCCGGGTTCGCGGAGTTTGCCGCGTCGCTCGACAATGTTAGTTGGGACGAAATCACGGAAGGCTGCGGCATCGAGCGCGGGCAGATACGCGCGGCCGCCGAAGTGTTCATCAATTCGGAGCGCACGATCTTCTGCTGGGCAATGGGACTCACGCAGCACCGGAACGCCGTGGCGAACATACAGGAGATCGTCAACCTCCTGCTCCTGCGCGGGCAGATCGGGAAGCGCGGCGCGGGCGTCTGCCCCGTGCGCGGCCACTCGAACGTGCAGGGCGACCGCACGATGGGTATCTGGGAACGCCCGACCGCGGCCTTCCTCGACGCGCTCGCGCGCGAGTTCGGCTTCGAGCCGCCGCGCGCGCACGGCTTCGACACCGTCGAGGCGATCAAAGCGATGCACGCCGGGGCGGCGAAAGTGTTCTTCGCGATGGGCGGCAACTTCCTCTCGGCCACGCCCGATACGGAGTACACCGCCGAAGCTCTGCGCCGCCCGCGGCTGACCGTGCAGGTCTCGACCAAGCTCAACCGCGCGCACCTCATCACGGGCCAGCAGGCGTTGATCTTGCCGTGTCTCGGTCGCACGGAGATCGACCGGCAGGCGACGGGCGAGCAGTTTGTGAGCGCGGAAAATTCGATGGGCGTCGTGCAATCTTCGCGCGGGAATTTACAGCCCGCGTCTCAAGAACTTTTGAGCGAAGTGATGATCGTCGCGCGGCTGGCGGAGGCGACTTTAGACGGGCGCGGCGGCGTCAACTGGACGGAACTCGCGGCCGACTATGATCTCATCCGTGAACGCATCTCGCGCGTCGTCGTCGGCTTCGAGAATTACAACGAGCGCGTGCGCCGGCCCGGCGGCTTCTACCTGCCCAACCTCGCGCGCGAACGCGAGTGGAAAACCGCGTCGGGCAAGGCTCAGTTCACCATGCACGGATTGCCGCGACACGAACTCGCGCCCGGCCAGTTTTTGATGATGACCATCCGCAGCCACGATCAATTCAACTCGACCATCTACGGTTTGGATGATCGCTATCGCGGCATCCGCAACGAGCGGCGCGTCGTGATGCTCAACCCCGAAGACATACGCGAGGCGGGCTTGAGCAAGGGCGCGGTCGTGGATTTGATTAGCCACTTCGAGGGCGAGGAACGCATCGCGCGCCGCTTCATCGTCGTGCCCTACAGCATCCCGCGCCGCTCGGCCGCCACCTATTTCCCCGAAACGAACGTGCTCGTCGCCATCGGCAGCGTCGCCGAAAAGAGCAACACGCCCGCCTCGAAGTCAATCGTCATCTCGCTGCGTCCCGACGACGAAACTCCATCACACGGGCAAAAGTAGAACGACCTGAATCGTCGGCTGCTACAGAGTTTTCAGCGATGCCCCGAATGGCACAATCTGGAACTCGCCAAACCGACGGACGTGTCTATGTCGGCCGGACAAGACCCGGCAGCCTCTAACCAATGCAAAAGGAGATCAGAAGATGAAGCATAAAGCCATCCTCGTGTTACTTGCCTTCGCCGTTTTTTGCGTTGCAGGATGGACAACCCACTCGCAGAAGAGAACTGAAGCGATAACTACTTGGGAATTCATCACCGTCTATCGGGAGGAAGAGGCAAATAAGCTCGGCGCGCAAGGTTGGGACTTGGTAACTGTCAGAACTGATCTCGATATAAGTAACGGGAGCGGCAACGGAAGAGCGGTTTTTCACTTGAAACGAGCCAGATAGCCGGGGCGCAAAGCTATTCTCTGCGATTAGCGCGACAGCCGCCAGAGCATGAGGCAGCCGATTGAGAGGCCGATGACGACGACTGCGCGGCGGACGAACGTGCGACCGAGCCGGCGCGCGATGGCCGCGCCGTAATAGCCGCCGAGGATCGCGCCCGCCGCCATCACGAAGGCTTGCGGCCAGCGCACGAGGCCGGAGAAGGCAAAGGCCACGACGGCCGCGCTGTTCAAAGTCAGTCCCAAAAAATTCTTGAGGCCGTTGGCGCGATGGATGTCGGAGATGCCGAGCAGGCCGAGCGCGGAGAGCATGAGGATGCCGTTGCCCGCGCCGAAGTAGCCGCCATAGACGGCGGCGCAGAACTGGAAGAGAATCGCGCCCGTCCACCAACCGCGCTGGCGTTCGTCGGGCGTCGTTTCCAGACGCAACCAACGCGTGATCGGTTCCTGCGCCATGAAGAGGAGCGTGGCGAAGAAGATGAGAAAGGGAACGAGGCGAGCGAAGGTTTCCGAAGGCGTCCAAATAAGGAGACCCGCGCCGACCGCGCCTCCGGCGAGGCTCGCCAGCCCCAGACGGACGAGCAGCGGGCGGCTGCGTTCCAACTCTCTGCGGAAGCCGAACAGCCCGCCGATGAGTCCCGGCCAGAGCGCGACCGTGCTCGTCGCGTTCGCCTCTTTAGCGTCGAGGCCGAGCCAGATAAGCGTCGGGAAAGTGAGAAGCGTGCCGCCGCCCGCGATGGAATTAATCATCCCCGCGGCGAACGCCGACGCGAACAGAATGACCCCTTGAAGAACCGTCAAGCCCATGCGATTGGCGACCACGGCGAAATTGAATTGATGAACACGGCAACTATACATGATGAGCGCGGGGGCGGGCAGTTGCGTTATGATAGGGGCATAGATCGATAGCAAAAGGTGGTGAATATTCAATGGGAATCGCGAGTGTGAATCCTGCGACGGGCGAGAAGTTGCGCGAGTTCGCGCCGCTCGACGAAGCCGGGATCGAAGATAAACTGCAACGCGCCGCCGCGGCTTCCCGTCAACACCGTCGCACGAGTTTTGCCGACCGCGCCGAGAAGATGCAGCACGCGGCGAAGATTCTGGAAACGGAGAAAGACAGTTTCGCCCGCCTGATGACGGCGGAGATGGGGAAGCCTTTGCAGGCCGCGCGCGACGAGGCTGCGAAGTGCGCGCTGGTGTGTCGCTACTACGCCGAGCACGCCGAACAATTTCTCGCGGACGAAGAGATCGAGACGAGTGCGACGCGCTCCTTCGTTCTTTACGAACCGCTCGGCGCGGTGCTCGCCGTCATGCCGTGGAACTTTCCCTTCTGGCAGGTCTTCCGCTTCGCCGCGCCCGCGTTGATGGCCGGAAACGTCGGGCTGCTCAAACACGCCTCGAACGTGCCGCAGTGCGCGCTGGCGATAGAAGAGATTTTCCGGCGCGCGGGTTTTATCGAAGGCGTCTTCCAGACGCTGCTGCTCAACGCGGATCAGGTCGGGCGTGTGATTGACGATGCGCGCGTGCGCGCCGTTACGCTCACGGGCAGCGAACACGCCGGGAGCGACGTGGCGAGCCGCGCCGGGAAGGCGATCAAGAAGACCGTGCTCGAACTGGGCGGCAGCGATCCTTTCATCGTCATGCCGAGCGCGAACTTCGAGGCCGCGATCAAGACCGCGATCAAGGCGCGCACGATCAACAACGGCCAGTCGTGCATCGCGGCCAAACGCTTCATCGTCCACGCGGACGTTTACGAAGAGTTCGCGCGCCGCTTCGTCGCGGGGATGGCGGCGTTGAACGTCGGCGACCCCGCCGACGAGGCGACGGAGATCGGGCCGCTCGCCACCGCGAGCATCGTGGAAGAACTGGACGGGCAGGTGCGAAAGTCCGTCGCGGCGGGCGCGCGCGTCCTCACCGGCGGCGAACGCTTGCGGCGTGCGGGGAACTACTACGCGCCGACCGTGCTCGCCGACATTCCGAAAAATTCTCCGGCCTACGCGGAAGAGTTTTTCGGCCCGGTCGCGCTGCTGTTTCGCGTGAGTTCGATTGAAGAGGCAATGGAGCTTGCGAACGACACGACGTTCGGGCTCGGCGCGAGCGCGTGGACGAACGACGCGGGCGAGCGCGCGCGGTTCGTCCGCGACATCGAAGCAGGCGCGGTCTTCATCAACGCGATGGTGGCGTCAGACCCGCGCCTACCCTTCGGCGGCGTCAAGCGTTCCGGCTACGGGCGCGAATTGGGAGAGTTCGGCATCCGAGAGTTCGTCAACATCAAGACCGTCTGGATCAAAGACGGCGGCGGCGGCGACGCGCGGCGAACCGAGACCGAATAGCTGCTCAACAAAGCGACAAGGACGAAAACATTCACCACAAAGAGAAGAAACGATGAACGCGGAACGATAAACGCGGAAGTTAAGACAAGTTGCTTTCAGTTCATCGTTCCGCGTTCCTCCTTACAACGTTTCCTTCCTCCGTGTCTGCGTTGATGAATGTCTTGTGCTCGCTCAATTTGTATTTCCGATCTATTCTTTCGTAAATCGCGGCGGGCGTTTTTCGCTTTCGGATAAGGCGCGTTCCGAAACTGGGATTCACCTTGTTTGAAATTAACGGCCGCGCGCCGAAACGCCCGAAAATTCCTACGCCTCTCTCGCTCCAACGATGGCACACGGCTTTCATTAGATTTTGTGCTGACTTGTCAAAAGGTGAAACAAAGGACGCGTTCCTTGCGTCTCTCTACCAACCAGTGGAAACGCTCCGGGCAGCCCGCACGCGAGGGTAATAAATGATCAGTTTGCGCAACATCGAAAAAGTTTACGAGCAGGGCGTGAATAAAACTTACGTGCTGCGGCGCGTCGATATGGACGTGCGCGAGGGCGAGTTCGTGTCGATCATGGGGCCGTCGGGCGCGGGCAAATCGACGCTCTTGAACATCCTCGGTATGTTCGACGCCGCGTGGACGGGCGAATATTATCTCTGGGACACGGCTGTCCACCGGCTCGGAAAGAAAGAACGCGCCGAACTGAACAAACGCTACATCGGCTTCGTCTTCCAGAGCTATCACCTGCTTGACCATCTGACCGTTTACGAAAATCTGGACATGCCGCTCTCTTACAAGGATGTCAAGAAGGGCGACCGGCAATCGATGGTGGCCGACGTGCTCGACCGTTTCCAGATCGTGGGGAAGAAGGATTTGTACCCGCACCAGTTGTCGGGCGGGCAACAGCAGTTGGTGGCCGTGGCGCGCGCCGTCATCTCGAACCCCCAGTTGCTGCTCGCCGACGAGCCGACCGGGAATCTGCATTCCAGTCAGGGACGCGAGATCATGAAACTCTTCAAGCGTCTCAACGACGAAGGCACGACCATCATTCAGGTCACGCACTCCGAACAAAACGCGCAGTACGGCAATCGCGTCGTACAACTCGCCGACGGGTGGGTGGTAAAATAGTAGAGCGGAATCTTCAAAGTGCGCGTTTCGGGTCTGGGAACGCGGGTTAAAAAAGCCGGACAGTTCGGTCTACGGCGCGCCTCCCTAAACCGCAAACAGCATTGCGAAATTGGCAGGGTTGATTTCGATATTGGGAAATTGAGTCGCGGAAGTGCGGCGCGTCGAGCGCGAAATGGCGCGAAAACATGGGGAATTCGGGGCTGTGAGGGTTGGCATGCCTTTCGCTTAAGCTCGGGGCAACGCCGGTTCTGGCAGGAAGGAATATATTGATATGGATGTTCCCCGCGGTAAATCTACGGCACGCAAGAAGCGCGTGCGCATTGTTCTCTACGCCGTTGTCGCCATCATCGCGGTGACGGCGATCACTCTGGGCGTGTCGCGCATGAAGCCCGCCGCGCCGAGCGTCGAGCGTTCGACCACGTTGATCGACACGGTGAAGCGCGGCCAGATGCTCCGGCAGGTGCGCGGCATGGGCACGCTCGTGCCGCAAGACATCCGTGTCATCGCGGCGGCGACACAGGGACGCGTCGAGCGCGTGCTCGTCCAGCCGGGCACGGAAGTGACGGCGGGCACGGTCTTGATCGAGTTGAGCAACCCGGAGTTGCAGCAGGGCACGGTTGACATCGAATACCAGTTGCGCGCGGCCGAGGCCGACTACAACAACATCCGCGCGCGGCTGGAGAGCGAGCGCATGAGCCAGCAGGCCGCCGCCGCCACCGTGCAGTCCGAATACCAGCAGGCGAAACTGCAATCCGACACCGACGAACAACTCGCCAAGGACGGTTTGATCCCCGCCATCAATCTCAAGCTCTCGCGCGTGCGCGTGGCCGATTTAGCCAACCGCTACTCCATCGAGCAGAAGCGTCTGCAAGGCACGTCGAAGTCCGCGCAGGCGCAACTCGCCTCGCAGGCGGCGCGCATCAATCAACTCAAGGCGCAACTCGAACTCAGGCGGACGCAGGTGGCGACCCTGCGCGTGCTGGCCGGGACGAACGGCGTGCTGCAACAGATGCAGGTCGAAGTCGGCCAGCAGGTGCAGCCGGGGACGAACCTCGCGCGCGTCGTCGAGCCGCAGAATTTGAAGGCCGAACTCCGCATCGCCGAGACGCAGGCCAAAGACATCACGCTCGGCCAACAGGCGAGCGTCGACACGCGCAACGGCATCATCCCCGGCCACGTCGTGCGCATCGATCCGGCCTCGCAAAACAGCACAGTCACCATCGACGTTGCGCTCGACGCGCCGCTGCCGCAAGGCGCGCGACCCGATCTGAGCGTTGACGGCACGATTGAACTCGAACGTCTCGACAACATTCTTTACGTCGCGCGCCCGGCCTTCGGCCAGTCGCAATCAAGCGTCGGGATGTTCAAACTCGAACCCGGGGGGCAGTTTGCCACGCGCGTCCAAGTCAAACTCGGCCGCAGTTCCGTCAACACCATCGAAGTCTTGGAAGGTTTACAGGAAGGCGATCAGGTGATCCTCTCAGACACCTCCCAGTGGGACGCCTTTAACCGCATACGACTTAACTAAAGAAAGGATTAGTGGCGCGTGAGCAGGTGACGGGTGACGAGTTGAAATATTGCTGTTTGATCTTGTCACCCGTCAACTGTCGCGCGCCACTCAAAAAATTATGAGCGCATCCAAACAACCCCTGATCCGCCTGCAAGACGTGAAGAAGGTTTTTTTCACGGACGAAGTTGAGACGCACGCCCTCGCCGGCACGCACCTCGACATAGCGAACGGAGAATACGTCTCCATCACCGGCCCTTCCGGCTGCGGCAAGTCAACGCTTCTGTCCATCCTCGGCCTGCTCGATTCGCCGACGGAAGGCAAGTACTGGCTGAACGGCAAACTCGTCTCCGACCTCTCGCTCAGCGAGCGCGCGCTGATTCGCAACCGCGAAGTCGGCTTCATCTTCCAAAGCTTCAACCTGATCGGCGATCTCACGATCTACGAGAACGTCGAACTCCCGCTGACCTACCGGGGCTTGAGCAGCGCGGATCGCAAGACGCGCGTCACCGATGCGTTGGAGAAGGTCAACATGGCGCACCGCGCGAAACACCTGCCGAGCCAACTCTCCGGCGGTCAGCAGCAGCGCGTGGCCGTCGCCCGCGCCGTGGCGGGTCAACCGCTGATCCTGCTCGCGGACGAGCCGACGGGCAACCTCGATTCCAAAAACGGCGAGGCCGTCATGGACTTGCTGCGCGAACTGCATCGCGGCGGCGCGACCATCTGCATGGTCACGCACGACCCGCGCTACGCCACGTTCGCCGACCGCGCGATCTACCTCTTCGACGGCCGAGTCGTGAAAGAGGAGATGGTCAGCTTTAAACAGGACGAAGAAGGGGCGTCGCTGGTGGGCACGCAGGCGGAGGTGGTCTGATGGGAAACTTCTGGCAGGATGTGCGCTACGGGTTGCGCACCCTGTCGAAGACTCCGATGTTTACGCTCGTTGCGCTGGCCGCGCTCGCCCTGGGGATCGGGGCGAACACGGCCATCTTCAGCGTCGTCAACGCGGTGCTGCTGCGCGATTTGCCCTATCGCGACTCCGGCCAGTTGATGATCGTGTGGGAGCAAAACCGCGCACGAGGCGGGCGCAATAACGTTGTCTCGGCCGCCAACTTTTTTGATTGGCAGCAGCAGTCGAACAGCTTTCAGGAGATGGCCGCCTTTTACGATGCGGCTTTCAACCTGACGGGCGAAGGCAACCCGGAGGAGATTCCGGCGCAGGTGACGAGCGGCAATCTCCTGACGCTGCTCGGCACGGAGCCCGCGCTCGGCCGGGTCTACACGAAGGAAGAGGCCGAGCCGGGGCGCAACGACGTGGTCGTGATCAGCCACGGCCTGTGGCAGAGACGCTTCGGCGGCGTGGCCGACATCGTCGGCAAAAAAATCAGCCTCAACGGCGAGGCTGTGACCGTTCTCGGCGTGATGCCGCAGGGCTTCAAGTTTTTCATGAAAGAAGGCTCGCGCACCGGCAAGGCCGCGGAGATATGGACGCCGACCAATTTCGCGTCGGTCATGAGCGGCCCGACCAAGGGGAGAGGACGCTTCATCACCGTGGCCGGGCGTCTCAAGCCGGGCGTCACGCCAGAACAGGCGCAAGTCGAGATGTCCACGATTGCCGGCCGTCTCGAAAAACAGTACGCACAATTCAACACCAACATGGGCGTCCACGTCGTGCCCGTGCGCGAGCAACTGGCGGGCGAGATCAAGCTCGCGCTCTACGTGCTGCTCGGCGCGGTCGGGTTCGTGTTGCTCATCGCGTGCGCCAACGTGGCGAACCTGATGCTGGCGCGGGCGGCCGGTCGTCAGAGCGAATTCTCCATCCGTACCGCGCTCGGCGCGGGACGCTGGCGCATCGTGAGGCAGTTGCTGACCGAGAGCGTGTTGCTCTCAATACTCGGCGGCGCGCTCGGATTGCTCATCGCACTGTGGGGCGTGGATGCGCTCGTCGCGCTCAGCCCGCCCAACATGCTGGGGGCGGAGAAGATCGGCCTCAGCATGCCCGTGCTCGTCTTCACCTTTGGGATTTCGATGCTGACCGGCGTCGTTTTCGGGTTAGCCCCCGCGCTCGAAGCGACGCGTCTGAATCTCAACGAAACTCTCAAAGAGACCGGCAAGAGCAACATGAGCAGCCGTCGCAGCCGGCGCTTGAGCAGCGTGTTCGTCGTGGCGCAGGTCGCGCTCGCGCTCGTGCTGTTGATCGGCTCCACGCTGATGATCAAGAGTTTCCTGCGCCTGCAAGCGGTTGATCCCGGCTTTAAGACCGAGAATTTGCTGACGCTGCGCGTGACCGTCCCGGAGTCGAAATACCCAGAGGATAATCAGGTCGTCGCCTTCCACCGGCAGGTTCTGGAGCGGCTCAAAACCTTACCCGACGTGCGCGGGGTGGGAGCCGTGAGCGCGCTGCCCTTCGGCGGCAACCTCGGAGCGCGCACCTCTTTCTGGATCGAAGGGCGTCCCGCCCCGCCGCCGGGCGAAGAACTCTCCACCGATGTGCGCGTCACGGACGAGAACTATTTTCAGGCGATAGGGATTCCGGTGCTCAGCGGCCGCGGGTTCACCGAACAGGAGGCGAAGGAAGACCGGCGCACCATCATCATCAACGAGACGATGGCGCGGCAACATTTCCCCGGCCAAAATCCGCTGGGGCAATACCTCAAGGTGCAGATGATGCCCGACCCGCAACCGATGGAGATCATCGGGGTGGTGGCCGACGCGAAGTACAAGACGCTGGAAGGGCCGTCGCACCCGATGGTCTACTGGACGCACCCGCAACTCGTCTATTCGGAGATGACGCACGTCGTGCGCACGAACGGCGACCCCATGAATTTGGCCGCCGCCGTCCGGCGCGAGATTCAGGCGATTGACAGAGATCAGCCCATCGCCGACGTGCGGACGATGCAGAGTTGGATCGACGAGTTGACGGCGCGCAGCCGCTTCGGGACGCTGCTGCTGACCATCTTCGCCGGTCTCGCTCTCGTCCTCGCCGCCATCGGCATCTACGGCGTGATGTCCTATTCGGTCACGCAGCGCACGCACGAACTCGGTATCCGCATCGCCCTCGGCGCGCAGACCCGCGACGTGCTCAAACTGATCCTCGGGCGCGGCTTCCTCCTGACCCTCGTCGGGATCGCGCTCGGGCTGGCCGCGTCGTTCGCTTTAACCCGCGTCATGTCGAGCTTGCTGTTCGGCGTCAGCGCGACCGATCCCGTCACCTTCGTCGGCCTGTCGCTGCTGCTGACGGGCGTCGCGCTGCTGGCCTGCTACATCCCCACGCGCCGCGCGATGAAAGTCGATCCGATGGTGGCGTTAAGAAATGAATGATGGGCGGGGAATGCCGGGTGGCGAAGGGCGCGTCCTCTTTTAATCCGCCACCCACATTCCAAAATTCATTGAGGCGTTCCCATGAATACGTTTTGGCAGGACGTTCGCTACGGCTTTCGGATGCTCTTGAAGAATCCGGGCTTCACGCTGATCACGGTGCTCGCGCTGGCCTTAGGGATCGGGGCAAACACGGCCATCTTCAGCGTCGTCAACACGGTGCTGCTGCGCCCGCTCCCCTATCCGAACGGCGAGCGCATCGTCTACAGCGGCGAATGGTCGCAGCAAGTGCCGGAGATGCCGGTCTCCTACCCCAACTTCACCGACTGGCACGCGCAGCAGCAGACGATGGAGGAGATCGCCGCCTTCCGCAGCGCAAATTATGTGTTGACCGGAGTCGGCGAAGTCGTCTCCGTCCTGACAGGCTTGCTGTTCGGCCTCGCGCCCGCGCTGCAAGCCTCGAAGTCGAACCTGAACGAGACGCTTAAAGACGGCGGTCGCACGTCGGCGGGCGCGGGTCGCCAGCGCGTGCGCAACCTGCTCGCCGCCATCGGCATCTACGGCGTGATGGCCTATTCGGTGACGCAACGCACGCACGAGATCGGTATCCGCATGGCGCTCGGCGCGGGACGCCGCGACGTGCTCAGGATGGTCGTCTTGCAGGGCATGAAACCGGCCTTCATCGGCGTCGCCATCGGCCTCGCCGGGGCGTTCGTGTTGACGCGGCTGATGGCGAGCCTGCTCTACGGCGTGTCTGCTACAGACCCGCTCACTTACGGTGGCGTCTCCGTCCTGCTCGCGATGGTCGCGCTCTTGGCCTGTCTTATCCCCGCGCGCAAAGCGACCAAGGTTGATCCCATGATCGCGCTCAGATACGAGTAGCTTGGCGGCACAGGCCGTTTATGGAAGCGGCCTCGCGCGCCGTCTGTCAGGAGAGTTGTACATGGGAACCGTCTTGCAGGATTTGCGCTACGCGCTACGGATTTTATGGAAGAATCTGGGCTTCACGTCGGTGGCCGTCGTCGCGCTGGCTTTGGGCATTGGGGCGAACACGACGATCTTCAGCGCGTTCAACGCGCTCCTGATCAAACCCTTCAGTTTCCCCGATCCTGAAAGCCTCGTCGTCCTGTGGGAGCGGCCGCCGAACACCCGCTACAGAAATTCGCTCGCGCCCCCCAACTACCTCGCCGTCCGCGAGCAGAACACGACCTTCTCGCACCTCTCGATCTACAACAACAACTCCCTCAACCTCACCGAAGGCGACAAGCCGGAGCGGTTGGAAGTGGCCGCCGTCTCGCCCACGATGTTCGACGCGCTCGGCGCGCCCGCCGCTCTGGGACGAACGTTCACGCCGGAAGAGGAACAGGACGGGCGCGACAAGGTCGTCATCCTCACGCACGACTTCTGGCGTCGCCGCTACGCCATGGATTCTTCAATCGTCAACCGCACGTTGAAACTGAACGGCCAGCCTTACACGGTGGTCGGCATCATGCCGGAGGATTTCAATTTCCCGCCGACCGGCAACGACATCCTGATCCCGTTCACCATCACCGACAAGGTGAGGGCGGAACGCGGCAACCATTACGTGCGCGCCATGGGACGACTCAAGCCGGGCGTCACCTACGCGCAGGCCGACGCCGAACTTGCCGCCATCGCCGGCCGACTCGAAGCTCAATATCCCGAAACCAACAGCAACCGCACCATCGGCGTCGAATCGCTGAAAGCTTCCTACGTGCGCGGGCCGCGCCCCGGCCTGATCGTGTTGCTCGGTGCGGCGTGTTTCGTGTTGCTCTTAGCGTGCGCCAACGTCGCCAACCTGCTGCTCGTGCGCGCGGCCTCGCGCCAGAGGGAGATCGCGATCCGCATGGCTCTGGGCGCGGGACGCTTCCGCCTGATCCGGCAGTTGTTGACGGAGAGCGTGCTCATGGCGCTCTTCGGCGGCGCGCTCGGACTGCTCTTCGCCGTGTGGGGTGTTGACCTGCTCAAGGCGGGCATCCCCGCCAGCCTCTCGCGCTACCTGCCGGGGTGGAAGAACGTCGGGATCGACGCACAGGTCTTTTGGTTCACCCTCGGCGTCTCGCTTTTGACCGGCATCGTGTTCGGCCTCGCGCCCGCGCTGCAAGCGACCAAGACCGACTTCAACGAAGCGCTCAAAGACGGCGGGCGCACCTCGGGCGGTGGCCTCGGCCGTAACCGCCTGCGCGGCGCGCTCGTCATCGCGGAAGTGGCGATCTCTTTGACGCTCTTGATCGGCGCGGGTCTGATGATCCAGAGCTTCTACGAAATGTTGCGGGTCGAACCCGGCTTCAAACCGGAGAGCGTGCTCGTATTGGACGTTGCGCTCCCGCACGCGAAGTATGCGGAGGAAGCCGCCCGCGCGAATTTCTACACTCACGCGCTCGAACGCATCGCGGCCTTGCCCGGCGTGCAACAGGCGGGCGCGGTCAACATCATTCCGCTCTCTCGTAGCAACACGGACTCGGCCTTCTCGGTCGTCGGGCGTCCCGCGCCGGAGCAGGGGCGCGAACCGCAGGCGAACTTCCGCGTCGTCAGCCCGCACTACCTCGATGCGTTGGGCATCCCCCTGCGTCGCGGCCGCCACATCGCGCCGACCGACCGCGCCGACGCGACGAAAGTCATCATCATCAACGAAGAACTCGCCGCCAGGCATTTCGCGGACACAGACCCCATCGGGCAACGCCTCAATTTCGGCGGCGATGATGAATCCGACCACTACGAGATCATCGGGGTCGCCGGCAACATCAAGCACGAGTCTCTGATCGAAGAGATCAGGCCGGAAGTCTACACGCCGCTCGCGCAGCAGCCGTGGCACACGATGAGCATCGTGGTGCGCGCCGCGGGCGACCCCGCGCAACTCGGCGGCGCGGTGCAGCGCGAGATCGGAGAGATAGACCCCGAGCAGCCGGTCTTCAACGCGCGCACGATGCAGCGGGTGGTCTCCGAATCGCTCGCGCCGCAGCGCGTGACGATGGGCATGCTTGGCGTCTTCGCGTTCATCGCGCTCGTGCTCGCATCAGTCGGCATCTACGCCGTGATGTCTTACGCGGTGACGCAACGCACGCACGAGATCGGCGTCCGCATGGCGCTCGGCGCGAGTCCGCACGACATCCAGCGCATGGTCGTGCGGCAAGGGATGCTGCTCGCGTTCATCGGCATCGCCATCGGCCTCGTCGCCTCCTACTGGTTGATGAAGGGCTTGACGGTCATGCTCTACGGCGTCAGCGCGAGCGACCCCGTGACTTTCGTCCTGATCTCTTTACTGCTCCTTTTGGTTTCCTTCGCGGCGAACTACATCCCCGCCCGACGCGCGACGAGGGTTGATCCGATGGTGGCTCTCAGATACGAATGAGGCAATTCGAGGAGGTATGATGGGAACACTGTGGCAAGACTTGCGTTACGGCGCGCGAATGTTGGGCAAGACCCCGGGCTTCACGGTGGTGGCGGTCGCGGTGCTGGCTCTGGGCATCGGCGCGAACACGACGATCTTCAGCCTGATTAACGGGATGTTGCTCAGGCCGCTCGTCGGCGTCGAATCGCCGGAGAGGCTGGCGGCCGTTTACACGAGCGATTTCAGCAGCGGCCTTTACGGCACTTCGTCCTATCCCGACTACATCTCTTTTCGTGACGGGGCGCACGCCTTCGAGGGTCTCGCGGCCTATCAAAACACCACAGTGAGTTTGACGGAAAGCGACGAACCCGAACGACTGCGCGGTGCGTCTGTGACGGGAAACTATTTCAAAGTGTTGGGCGTCGGGGTCTCCGCAGGCCGCACACTTTTGCCGGAAGACGAGGTCGCGGCGGGCGGTGATCCCGTCATCGTCATCAGTCATAACCTCTGGCAGCGTCGGTTCAACTCGGAGCCGGCCATCGTCAATCGCACGATCAGTCTCGACGGGCGGGCGCATACGGTTGTCGGCGTCGTGGCGGAGAGCTTTCGCGGCTTACACATCGGATCGTCGCCGGAGTTCTGGCAGCCGATGCCGCCGCCGCCGAATAATCCGAGCGCGCGTGGCAATCGCAGCCTGACGTTGGTCGGGCGGCTCAAGGGCGGGGCGACCATCGAAGAGGCCAACGCGCAACTCACGGCCATCGCCGCGCGGCTGGCGCAGGATTACCCCGAAACGAACCGGGGCACACTCGCACGTCCCGACGAGCCGCGACCCATCACCGTCGCCCGTCAAACGCGCTTGGGCCACAAGCAGCGGAAGACCATCATCGGGGTGTCAGGGATGCTGATGTTGATGGTCGGGCTGGTGCTCCTGATCGCCTGCGCCAATGTGGCAAACTTGTTGCTGGCGCGCGCCTCCGTGCGGCGACGCGAGATCGCGATCAGGCTCGCGCTCGGTTCTGGACGCCTGCGCCTGATCCAGCAATTGCTGACCGAGAGCATGTGTCTCGCCATCCTCGGCGGCCTTCTCGGACTCCTGTTGACGCTCTGGACTTCAGATTTCCTGCCGAAATTTTTCCCCTCCGAAGAGGCGAGCGGCCTTGATTTGAGCGTCGATTGGCGCGTGCTCGGCTTCACGCTCGGCCTCTCTTTGTTGACCGGCATCGTGTTCGGCCTGGCGCCCGCGCTGCAAGCCTCGCGTCAAAATTTACTGTCGGCTTTGAAGGACGACACGGGCGCGCCGGAGGTGCACGGGTTCGGGCGGTTCGGGATGCGTAACGCGCTCGTCGTCTTGCAGGTCGCGTTGTCGCTCATCCTGCTCATCTGCGCCGGGCTGTTCATGCGCAGCCTGCGCGCCGCTTCGACGGCCGACCCGGGCTTCAACGCGGAGAACGTGCTGCTCATGCGGATGGAGGCGCGCGGGGTGAAAATGAAGCGCGAAGAGGAAGAGATTTTCTATCGCGGGGTGCAGGAGCAAGTGGGCGCGCTGCCCGGCGTGCGCTCCGTCGCGCTGGCCTACATCGTGCCCATCAGCGGCGGCGGGATGCGCACGAACGTCTACGTCGAAGGCTATCAACCCAAGCCCAACGAGGACACGGAACTCAACACCAACATCGTGAGCCCCAACTATTTCAAGACGATAGGCATCCCGCTCGTACAAGGTCGCGACTTCGGCGCGGCTGACACGGCGAATGCTCCCGGCGTCGTCATCATCAACGAAGAATTCGCGCGGCGGTATTTTCCCGGCGCGAGTCCGGTGGGCAAGCGTTTGAGGTCAGATTCGGAGGGGCCTTATTTAGAGGTGGTCGGCGTCGTGAAGGATGCCAAGTACCGGGCTTTGCGCGAAGAGCCGTTGCCGTTTTTCTACACGCCGCTCGCGCAAGGGAGCAGGGAAGCGTTGACGCTCTTCGTGCGCACGGACGGCGACCCGTCGGCGGTGCTGCCGTCGGTGCGCGCCGAGTTGAAGAGTCTCAACAAGAACCTGACGCTGTTTCAGGTCAACACCTTCTCCGCGCACCTTGCCGACGCCTTATCCTCCGACACGATGATCGCCGTGTTGCTCAGCGTCTTCGGCGTGGCGGCGTTGCTGCTGGCCGCCGTCGGTCTCTACGGCGTGATGTCCTACGCGGTTGCGCGGCGGACACACGAGATCGGGGTTCGGATGGCGCTCGGCGCGCAGACGGGCGACATCATCAAGCTGGTTCTGTGGCAGGGCATGATCCTCCTGCTCGTCGGCTGCGTGGTCGGGCTCAGTGCCGCGTTCGCTCTAACCCGGCTCATGTCGAGCTTGCTCTACGGCGTCGGCGCGACCGACCCGTTGACGTTCGTGGGGATCACGTTGCTGCTGGCGGGCGTGGCGACGCTCGCCTGCTACATCCCCGCGCGCCGCGCGACGAGGGTCGATCCGATGGTGGCTCTCAGATACGAATAGAAAAGAAGCATGAGGTTTGAGTTATGAGCAAGAGAATTTTTATCGGCCTGTCGGTTGCAATCTGCCTGTGCGTCGCGGCGTCGGCGCAGGATGAGAAGAAGAAGGCTACGACGAAAAAGACGGATCAGGATCACGTCCGGATCAACGGGAGCAGCCTGCGCTGGGAGCACCGCAGCGCGGAGGACGGGACGGACATCACGCTCGCCTCGAAGAACGTGGAGTTTAATGACGACTACACGGATGTCGAACGCATCACGGGCGACGGCTACTTCCGCCTCTCGGAGGAACGCGGCGGCGTCTTGCGGCGGCTCGAAGTGACGCCGGGGGCGGACGGCCAACTCAAACGTCAATACTGGGAGCGCGGCGAGGCGCGCCCGTGGGGCGACGCCGCGCGCAAGTGGCTCGCGCGGCTCTTGTCGGAGGCGGTCGCCGGGAGCGGCTACGACGCCGAGGCGCGCGTCAGGAGGATACTCAGGAAGAGCGGCGCGAACGCCGTGCTCGCCGAGATCGCGCGGCTCAAAACCGACTACGCGCGGCGCGTCTATTCGACCGCGCTCGTCGAGGGCGGGAATTTGAACGGCGAGCAGTTGACGAAGCTCCTCTCGCAGAGTGCGAAGTCAATCGCTTCCGATTACGAGAAGGCCACGCTGCTCATCCACGTTTTGAAAAACAATCTGGCGGACGCGGGCGTGCGCGCGGCCTTCTTCGAGACGACGCACGCCATCTCGTCCGACTACGAGCGCGGGCGCGTGCTGGCCGTGCTGTTGAAGCGGAGCGACATTTCGGCCGAGACGCTGCTGCTCGCGCTCAAGTCCACGCGCGGGATGAGTTCGGATTTCGAGAAGGCGAACGTGTTGATTCGCGCGGCCAACACGGGCGCGGCGAACGAGTCTGTGCGTTCGGCGATCATCGCGGCGGCGCACGCGCTCTCGTCGGATTACGAGCGCGGGCGCGTGCTCACGGCCGTCACTAAAAAGCAGTTGTAAATGCGTCGCGCTTCGAGGCCGGAGAAAGTTTGAAAATGCGCGGGAGGAATTACGAGTTGCGTCCGAGTGAGATTTTACGATTACAATACCGCGGGCGAAAACGTTCTCGTCTGGAAAGTCTCACTTAAACGTATGAAGACACCCGAAGCATCCACACCCCGCGTGCTCGTCGCGGACGACCAGCCCGACGTGCTCGAAGCCCTGCGCCTGTTGTTGAAGGGCGAAGGTTATCGCATCGAGGCCGTCACCTCGCCGCCCGCCGTGCTCGGCGCGATCAGGGCGACCGAGTTCGACCTGCTCCTGATAGACCTCAACTACACGCGCGACACCACCTCCGGCCAGGAAGGTCTCGACCTGCTCTCGCGCATTCAGGCGACCGATTCGACACTCCCCGTCGTGGTAATGACGGCGTGGGGCAGCGTCGAAGTGGCGGTCGAGGCGATGCGGCGCGGCGCGCGCGACTTCATTCAGAAGCCGTGGGAGAACGCACGCCTGCTCTCCGTCCTGCGCACGCAGATCGAACTCAGCCGCGCGTTGCGCAAAGGGCAGCGGCTTGAAGCCGAGAACAAGTTGTTGCGCGACGGCCACGCCCCGCAGCGCATGATCGCCACGGCCGCGAGCATGCGCCCCGTGCTCCAGATGATCGAGAGCGTCGGCGCGTCGGACGCGAACGTCTTAATTACGGGCAATAACGGCACGGGCAAGGAAGTGGTCGCGCAGACGCTCCACGCCGTCTCGCCGCGTGCATCGAAGACGATGGTGACGGTCAACGTCGGCGCGCTCTCCGAGGGCACTTTCGAGAGCGAGTTGTTCGGCCACGTGAAGGGCGCGTTCACGGACGCCAAGACGGATCGCGTCGGGCGTTTCGAGTTGGCCGACGGGGGCACGCTCTTCCTCGACGAGATCGCCAACGTCCCCATCGCGCAACAGGCGAAACTTCTGCGCGTGGTGGAGACGGGCGAGTTCGAGCGCGTCGGCTCTTCCAAGACGCGGCGCGTGAACGCGCGGATACTTTCGGCGACGAACGCCGATTTACGTGAGGAAGTCGCGGCCGGGCGTTTCCGGCAGGACTTGCTGTTCCGCCTGAACACGGTCGAGATACGCCTGCCCCCTTTGCGCGAACGCCACGAAGACATCCCGCTGCTCGCGCACCACTTCCTCGAGCTTTACGCGCGCCGCTATCGTAAATTCGTTAAAACCTTCTCGGCCGACGCGATGAGCGTGCTGCTGCGTTACGAGTGGCCGGGGAACGTGCGCGAGTTGGATCATGCGGTCGAGCGCGCGGTGTTGATGTCGAAGGGCGGGACGGTCGAAGCCGCCGATCTCAATTTGCAGGTGGCAACGGCGGCCGAACGCGGACTCGAAGAGATGAGCCTCGACGAGGTAGAGTGTTTTCTGATTCGCAAAACTCTTGCGCGCTTCGACGGCAACGTCGGACAGGCGGCGGAAGCCCTCGGACTCAGCCGCAGCGCGCTCTACCGCCGGCTCCAGCGTTACGGCTTATGACGGAAGGCCAGCAGCCATATAAATCCCCCCGGCGTGAGAGGTTGAACCACGAGCAGCGCATTCTCTTGACGGCACTCGCGGGGGGCTTGCCCGGCACGTTCATCTCGCTCATTCTGCTCTGGAGTCGTTCCTACACGCCCAAAGTGCAGTGGACGCTCTCGCTCCTCATCGTCGGCTTCTGGCTCGGTCTGGCCTTCTCTCTGCGCGGTCGCGTGGTGCGCCACCTGCAAACGCTCTCGAACCTGCTCGCCGCCATGCGCGAGGGCGACTACTCGATCCGCGCGCGCGGAGCGGGACGCGAAGACGCCCTCGGCGACGCGATGCTCGAAGTCAACGCGCTCAGCGAAACCCTGCGCGCGCAGCGGCTCGGCGCGTTGGAAGCCACCGCGCTGTTGCGCACCGTGATGGGCGAGATCGACGTGGCCGTCTTCGCCTTCGACGCGGAGGAACGTTTGCGCCTCGTCAACCGCGGGGGCGAACGCCTGTTCGCGCAGCCTTCGGGTCGCCTGCTGGGGCGCACCGCCGCCGAACTCGGCCTCGAAGAGTTTCTCCATTCCGCCGGCGCGGATGATTCGCAGATCATCCCGAAAACTTTTCCCGGTCAGGCCGGGCGTTGGGGCGTGCGCCGCAGCACCTTCCGCGAGCGCGGCCTGCCGCATCAACTTCTCGTGCTCTCCGACCTCAGCCGCGAACTGCGCGAGGAAGAACGAGAGGCTTGGCGGCGGCTCGTGCGCGTGCTCGGCCACGAACTGAACAACTCGCTGACGCCGATCAAATCAATCGCCGGGAGTCTGGAAAGTCTGCTCGTGCGCGAACCGCGCCCGCTCGACTGGCATGACGACATGGCGCGCGGCCTCTCGATCATCGGCTCGCGCTCCGAATCCCTGAGCCGCTTCATGCAGGCTTACGCGCATCTCGCGCGCCTGCCCCCGCCGCGCTTCGCGCCCGTCAACGTCCACGAACTCGTGCGCCGCGTCGCGGAACTCGAAACGCGCGTGCCCGTTAAAATCGTGCCGGGGGCTGAACTGACCATACAGGCCGACGCAGACCAACTGGAACAACTGCTCATCAACCTGCAACGCAACGCCGCCGACGCCGCGCTGCAAACGGGCGGGGGCGTCTCCGTCGGTTGGATCAAGAACGCGAACCAGTTTACCCTCATCGTCGAAGACGAAGGGACGGGTCTCTCCAACACGGCGAACCTCTTCGTCCCGTTCTTCACGACGAAGCCGGGCGGCTCCGGCATCGGGCTCGTCCTCAGCCGCCAGATCGCAGAGGCGCACGGCGGCACCCTGACCCTCACCAACCGTCGCCACGGCACGGGCTGCGAAGCGCGCCTCCAACTGCCGCTTTAACCCGCTGCAAAAAACTATTGCCACGCTTCCGCCGCTCAAACGCCGCCCCCGGCGTCGAAGGTTTTTGCAGCCGGAAGCACAGACGTTATAGTTATCCGGTCAACAAAATCTTCAAAATCGTTTCGTCACATAGCTTGATAGAAAAGGACGTGATCATCATCGGCGGCGGGGCGGCCGGTCTCTTCTGCGCGATAGAGGCGGGGCGGCGCGGGCGCAGGGCGCTGGTCTTGGAGCACGCCGGGCAGGTCGGGAAGAAGATCGCCATCTCCGGCGGCGGGCGTTGCAATTTCACCAACGTCAACGCGAGCGCGGCCAACTTCATCTCCGCCAACCCGCACTTTGCCAAGTCCGCGCTCGCGCGTTACACGCCCGCCGACTTCGTCGCCCTCGTCGAACGGCACGGCATCGCCTACCACGAAAAAAAACTCGGGCAGTTATTCTGCGACGGCAGCGCGCGCCAGATCATCAACCTGCTACTGGCCGAGTGCAATGATGCGCGAGTTGAAATTCGTTGCGGCTGTCGCGTGCGCAGGGTCGAGCGGGGCGACAAGTTTCGCGTGGAGACGGAGCAGGGAAGTTTCGCCTCCGCCTCGCTCGTCGTCGCCACGGGCGGCCTCTCCATCCCCCAACTCGGGGCGACTGACTTCGGCTATCAACTCGCGCGCCAGTTCAATTTGCGAATTGAACCGACCCGACCCGCCCTCGTCCCGCTGACCTTGCCCGCCGCGACGCAGGCGCGCCTCTCGGAGTTGAGCGGCGTCTCGCTCGACGCGCTCGCCAGTTGCGGCGGCGCAGCGTTTCGCGAAAACATACTCGTCACGCACCGCGGCTTGAGCGGCCCCGCCATCCTTCAAGTCTCTTCCTACTGGCAGCAAGGCGAACCCGTCAATCTGAACCTCCTGCCCGATACGGACGCGCTCACGCTGATCCTTGAGCGCCAAGATTCCGAGAGCGAGTTGGCGAACGTGCTCGGCCGTCACATGCCGCGCCGCTTCGCGCAGGCGTGGTGCAAACTGTACGCGCCTCCCAAGTCGCTCAGGCAATTGACGGAACGCGAGATCGCCGCGCTGGCCGCGAAACTTCAATGCTGGCAGATCACGCCCGCCGGGACGGAAGGCTACAAGAAAGCGGAGGTGACGGCGGGTGGCGTCGCCACCTCGGAACTATCTTCGCGCACGATGGAGGCGACGCGCGTCCCCGGCCTCTACTTCATCGGCGAAGTGGTTGACGTGACCGGCCAACTCGGCGGTTATAATTTTCAATGGGCGTGGGCTTCGGGTTACGCCGCGGGACAGTTCGCCTAGAGATTGTTATGCGGGCGACTGTTTCGCTCGCCGCCGCGGCCCCCGCGCGTCAGCGAGTAAGTCCACGCGACGAACACGAGTTGCAACGGCAGTCTGAGCCACAAAGCGACGGGCGGGATTTCGGGAAATTGCTGCGGGCCGAGCGCCATCTGAACGTTGGCGGGAAACACCGCGACGAGCAAAGCGATCAAGCCCCACGCGGCGAGGCGCGTGTATTTCGGGATGAGGAGCAGCAAGCCGAGAGCCGTCTCGAAGAACCCGCTCAGGTAGACCAGCAAGAGGTGCCACGGCAGGTAAGGCGGCATCATCCGCAGGTAGAGCGCGGGGTTGAAGAAGTGATACAGCCCGCCGAGCACGAACAAAAGACCGAGCGAATATTTCAGCAGGAGTTTTAGCGTCCCCGTGTATCTCATTCAAATATTGCTGCCTTAGTACGACAACGAAGGCGAGGCTTTTGAACGGCAAGTCTGCGACCGCGTGCGCCAAGAGTTGATGAAAAAATTCGGCGGCGTCACGGTCTTCCACAGTTCTCCCGCGGAGGGAATCTGGAAAGAGGGCGCGCAAGTCAGCCGCGACGCGATCATCGTCTTTGAAGTCATGGCCGCGGAACTCGGACGCGAATGGTGGACAGCTTATCGCAGGGACTTGGAAGCGCGTTTTCGACAGGAGAAGATGATCGTGCGCGCCACTTCTATCGAACAGTTATAACGTGCAACGCGAATCGGTCACCCGCAGTCACGGGCGCGAGTACATGTCCACGACGCGCTCGATGGCGCGGCGGCACACGGCGCAGAAAGCGTCCGTGCGCGTGAACATGATGCAATCCACTTGCGGGCGATAGAACCCTCGCGCCTCGTAGTTCGCGCCCTCGAACGCGCCGACCTTGTTGGCATATTTCTCGCGCGCAAACATCCCTTTCTCGTGCGCCAGTTCTTCGTTAAAAAGTGCGTCCATCTCCTGTTCGGGACGCCCCTGACTGCGTATGACGCGCCTGCGCGCCTGTATCTCGCGCGAGTATTTTTCAAACGCTTCTTTCTCCCAAGGGGTCGGCAGCGGCGTGTCCGGGCTGACGAGGTCGCGCCATTTCAAATTCTTCGGGTCGAGCAGCGCGGTCACGTTCGGCTCCCACGGCTCGATGCGTTCGGCCGCCGGGGCGTAGGCCACGGGCGAGGTGTAATACTCGTCGGCCAGAGCGGCGAAGTGATGCCCGAACTCGTGGACGAAGACGTAAGGCGCCCACAGGCTGTCGGCGGCGACCGTGCTGTAGAGATTGAATATGCCGCCGCCGCCGTAGGTGCGGTTGTTGGCGAGAATCTCCACGAAGTCGTAGGGCGCGAAAGCGGCCGTGCGCCGCCAGGCGCGGTTGTCGAACGTGAGCACGTAACGTTCGGAGCCGAAGGCGTCGTAGGTCGTGCCGAGCGGCGAGTCGCGGTGAACGCCCGTCGAGGGGCGCGAGATGCCCGACTCTGCGGCCGGCGGAGACATACCCCAGACGTTGAAATCTTTGCGCCGTTCTTTGAACGGGGAAGTCTGGAAAAGCGTCGCGGTGAGACGACGCGCGTCGCGCTCGAACTTGCCCGCCTCGGCGGCCGTGTAGCCGTCGCCGAGAATCAGCAGATCAACCTTCGTTGACGGGTCGCCGTTCTTCTCGATTTCGAGGACGCGCGCGGGCGCGGTGAGTTTAGCGTTCGAGACGAAGATGTCGCGCGGGTCGATGGTCGTCGTCCAGATTTCGCGGAAGGCATTGCGTGCATCGCGCTTCTTCAACAAAATCTGCACGGGCGCGGCGGGCGCGGGAAACCTGAGCGACTCCTGAAAGGTGCGGTTCGCAGTCTTGGCCTCGTCCGTCGTCTCCCACTCGCCGTAGATCGAAGCGAAGCCGCGCGAGTAGAGCAGGCGATTCGTCTGGATGTCCCTGACTTCAAATAGGTACTTGCCGAGGTTAGATTCGTCAATCATGCGGCGCGGATTGCCCGGCCACGGGAGCGGTTCGATGACGACCCTCTCCACGCTGAATAATTCCTGCGCGGCGTTGCCCGTGTGATAGAAGTCGAGCCGCATGGTCTCGACCGCAAAAATTTCCAGAGAAGAAAGCGCGAGCAGGAGCGCAAGCCACAGGATTCTTTTCATAAGCCTCACCGATTTGCCGTCTGTCTTAGATCGATGCCGAACAGCCCGAACTTTACATGCATGACCACAGCTTACACCAGAGTCTCACGGGTAGCGCATCAAGAATCGAAATTATCCACATCCCATCCGCAGGTTAGTTTCAAGTTTCAGGTTTCAAGATTCAAGTTTCAAATATCAGGTTTCAAATTATCTAAAGACACATCTTCAAACCTGAAACTTGAAACCTGAAACTTGAAACTTATTTTCCTCCGCGCCCGGACAGCATATTCTGGCACGCCTTGCTATACTGATCCTTACGCTTCATGCAAAGTCAGAGTCTCCAACCATCCACAGCCCGCGACGAGCCGTTTGATCTGGCCGGCGAAGTGGCGCGTCTGGAGTCGCTTTTGTCCGTGCGGCAGATGGAACTAACGACCCTGCAAGAAGAGATGCATAAGTTCAAAGTCCGCTACACGCAGGTCGTCGGCTGCCGTCTGGCCGAGTTGGCCGAAATTGAGCAGGCGATCAAGCAAGCGGAAGCGAGTCTGCATGACTTGGCAAACGACGCGCCGGCGGAAGAGGGAGACGACGGAGCATACGGCGTCGGAAAGACGCGCGGGGCGGAAAAGCCGCCGGTCGGAAACGGCCTGCGAAAACTTTTCTGGTCGGTCGCAAAACTCTTTCATCCAGACCACGCCGCTGATGAGAACGAAGCCCGACGCCGCCACCAGATCATGGTCGAAGCGAGCCGCGCCTACCGCGAAGGCGACGCCGAGAGCCTGCACACGCTGCTCGGCGACGAAGAACTACAATTCTATTGCGCCCGCGTACAAGCCGCTGACACACCCGAAAATTTACAAGACACACTCCTCTCTCTCAAAGAGGAGTTGCGCACCGTCGAGTTCGGCATCAAGCGTCTCACGCAGGACGGCCTCTACCGCATCAAACTGGCGGCCGACGAGGAAGCCACACACGGACGCGACGCCCTCGCCGAAGAGGCCAAACGCATCGACAGGCAAATCGTCAAAGCCCGACACCGCCTCACAAACCTCATCTGATTCCTGCCCGAACGCTAACCTTCAACGCATCCATCAGGTAAGTGACCCGCGCTCTCACAACTCTTCACCAACGATATTCTCCAACAAAAGCTAGCGTCCGATAACGTCCCCCCACTCCTAACTGCACGTTATCTTGCGCCGCTCTGATATTCGTCCCACAACAATTTGGGGTACGGTAATCTCCTTATTGGACTATCATTTGCGCGAGCATGGGGTTCGTATTTCGCGCAAAATTTAGGACAGGCTTTGCCCAAAAAGTCTATACCAACTACAACATATTGGGCGTCGCCCGCTCTTCATCTCCAACATATCCGCACGTTTTCGACTTTTTGGGCAAAGCCATTTAGGACAGGCTTTGCACAAAAAGTACTTCAAAAGGGCGACTTTTTGTGCAAGCGGCGATCCTGCACAAAAAGTCATTTATCTGCGCCGAGACTTTGCCCACAAAGTCCTCAAAAACGCCGACTTCATAGTCGCCCCCTACTTTGTGGTCAGACTGTATGGTCAGTGTGTGCGGCACTGGTCTGCGCCATCGTAGGGCTAACTTTTATCCTTTATTGCTTCGCGCCCACTACAACCCGCATAGTTCCGCTCGGCAGCCTGTTGTCAATATTATTCAGCGGCTCAAAACCGCAACTAATGAGTCCGAAGTACAGAGCGTGGGCTGCGGTGCCTTCTCTGGGGAACGCTGACTCTTGCAAGTCTTCGGGGGACATTACCACGGTAATATCGCTCAACCCGCCGACTCTCGAAAGCAGCGGCAAGTTGAAAACATTTTTCTTCATTTCGGGGGTTGAGAACTTGGGAATAATGTCGCTCTCAGAATATGGGCGCGCGTTTCTTACAATCCTCCATCCACCACCCGCGCTTAATTCACCTTCAATAGCCATCGCGGTTTTAAAGGCTTCGTCATCCTCTGGGATAAATATTACCTCGGCACTCCCTTTGGGCTTGCCCTTTAGAAACTCACCGAGTGGAGAGGTGTATCCCCAGCGACCCACCTTATTCCGAATCTGGACTTTTCTAAATTCCTCTAATCGTGATTCCGCTTCCGCCTGCTTAGTGCGCGCCTCTGCTATTTCTTTTTCAAGTGCAAGCAAACGCTCTGCTTGCTCACCGATTTGCAGTTCTTTGTCCTTTAGCTCATGCGCAAGCTGTTCATCTTTCGCACGGATAAGGGCAGCCTGTAGCGCATTAACTTCCTTGCCCCGTCGCTTGATCATCCAAATGGCAGCAAAGACCATTGCCGGGGCGATGGCACTTAGCGCGACGAAGAAAAGAGGGGCGATTGCAAACGGGTATAGAACCAATGGGACGCTAACGGCGATGGCAGTAAGCCAAACTTCGGCCGATTCCCAGAAGCCATGTTTACGCTCAAGTGATTGGACTTGCGCCGTAAGATCGTCCACCCTCTCTGAGCGGATCAGCGTGGGTGTCCTATCACTTTGTTGCATCGCCATATTCGTTTTTACTTTTCTGCGGGCGCGCGACAACAGTCGCGCCCGCAAAGCTAAACTTGATCAGTCCAGAACGTCGGCTCGACGCCGAGTTCGTAAATAGATTGGATAAGGCAACAAATATTATGGCACAAGACCTTGCACAGCACTTCGTTAATCTGCGCCGTCTTGGTCTTGCTTCTCAGACGTTCGCCAAACTTGGCCTTGATCATGCTGAACACCGTTTCGACATTCGACCGCTTGTGATAGTGCTGTTTGAACTCTGCCTCTTTGAACTTGTAGAAATGAAACATGCGTTTCCAAAGTTCGCTCTTGCCCGAAGGGTTCGGCTTGTTCTTTTCGCCTTCGCGGAAAGGGATGTAAGGGATCGCACCTTTGACCAAGACCAAGCACCGATTGTTGAAACTGTCATAGCCTTTGTCGGCAGACACTTCTTTAACTTGAAAACCGTTGCGCGTTGTCGTCTCAAGTAGAGGCTTGAGAAATGTGGTGTCGTTAGCGCGTGCGCCGCTTACTTCAACAGAGGTCACGATGTTTGTTTTGACGCCGCACATCACATGCACCTTGATCCAATCGTGCTGTTGTTTCTCTTCGCCATACTTAGCATCGAACCAGCGCGAGAACTGCCCGGTAGCAAAGCCTGACGAGTCAGCCGCGAAGTCTGATTCAATGGCCTTCAAAGGCATACTGGACTCGCTAATGAGTTGTAAGAGGTAGGGAGTCATGGACTCCAACTCAAGGTAGTTTGAAATGGAGTTGAAATGCGGAGTCTTGGTGAGATAGCCGCGCTTCTGCGCTTCTCTTAAATCAGAGATGAAGCGACGGCCTGAAACAGTAGAGTAAACCTTAAACGCCGATGCGAAGATCATCTCAGGGAACGGCAGACGCGGGCGACCAAATGTTTGTAGAGGTTCTTCGATACCAGAGCACAGTTCATAGAGCAGAGTTTGCAGACGTGCTTTCTCGTTCGTCTGTGCTTGGTTATATGAGTGCCATTCTTGCGGATATGTCTTGCGGACTTTTTTCTCTTCTATCATCATGCACCTTGCTTTCGGTGCGCGACGAATACACAATAGTCTTGCGACTTCAGTGTGCTCGAACACGCTGCGGTCGAAAAGGTCTAGCTGGACGCTCGAACGTTCGGCTAGGCCATCTTTTTTGGAGTGGAAAGAACTTGCACGCATAGTACAATATTTCAACCATGAAATCAAGGATAAATGCTTGAAAACACAAGTATTTAACCCTTGTGAGTGGGTCTATTTGACTGACTTAAAAGGGATGATTTAGGGTGCGAGTTCTAGGGTTGTAAGCGCATGATCGTTCAGATACTAAACGAATCTTCGCCCTGTGAGGTTCACGGAATCGGATCGGTGCGGGTAGTGAGCAAGCGTGCGATAGTCTCAACGATCTTACCTATATCGGCAGGCTTTCTTAGATACTCATTCGCACCCGCCAGCCGCGCATCTCTACTACATTCGCTCGCGGAAAACATGATGATCGGCGTCCACCTGCGATGCGGTAAAGAGCGCGCATAGCGTACCAGTTCAAGGCCGTTGACGTTGGGCAAGTGGTTGTCGCACAGCACAAGATTATAACTGGCATCGCTCGCCAGTTTTGTTACTGCGACCGCCCCGTCATAACAGAGCGTGACGCGCCAGCCTTCTTCTTCAAGCGTCTCTTTGACGGCTTGCGCGACGATCTTGTGATCTTCGACTAGCAGGATGTGAGGCATAGGATTGTCGCGGGGCTTGTGCTGTCCTTGCCGCAAGCCCCGCGCGCCTCTGCCGCCGTGTTGAGGTCAGGCAGGGGCAAGACGAACATTGGCGCGGTCTGGTATGATGCCGCGCGATCTATCTTTGAAAATCAGCGACGGTCATGCGTAGCTCAACCTCAACCTCAAAGCAGGAGTGATGAGCATCGCCGTTAGAGTGGAGAGGTTCTTACTCACGGCGACCACGTTACGCAAAGACATTCTATGCGTTATTCCGCATAGAGGCAATCTTAATACGCTGTCCGCTTCATTAGGAGGTTGTGCCTGATGGGAGCAGCGGCGCGCATTAAGCCTAAGCGTCTTGCCGGAAAGCTGCGGCGGATACGGCTGGCACTTGGCCTGTCTCAGAGTGACATGGTAAGGCGTCTAGGGTATGAGGGTATTATCGCGTATCACAGAATCTCAAACTATGAATTAGGTACGGGAGAGCCGCCGTTGCCAGTCTTGTTAGAGTATGCGCGGCTGGCGGGAGTTTCAACGGACGTGCTTATTGACGACAAGCAAAAACTACCCGACAAGTTGCCAGCCAAGCCCAAACGCTAACCGACTTTTTGTGCAGACCGTTGACTTTTTGTGCAGGAATAACTTCTTGTGCAAAGCCTTTAGGACAGGCTTTGCCCAGAAAGTCGGTCTGCCGCACAATATAGTGGGTGGCGGTGGTCGGCGCTCCACAACATATCCATACGTTTCCGACTTTTTGGGCAAAGCCTTTAGGACAACAACTTCGTTATCGGACTCCGGCATTCTATTGCGCTTCCTATCATCCTCAATTTGCTGTCCTGCAGCCTAGAGATTATGAAGAGTTGAAATGCTGCGTAAATTTCTTGACAGCATTTTTCAACGGGCATAGAGTGCTCGAACTGTCGATCGCACATAATCTCTAAAGACGCTCACCTTCGATGCGCAAGCCTTATTAAATCCACTAAAGGAGACCGATTCCCTTATGGCTCAGAACGGGAAACTAGAGCTTGAACTGGTCGACGTGCACGGTAATTTCCTCGGCGAAAAGGTTGATGTCATTCTGCGTCATCGCGTCCTCGGTCATTTTTTGAGGATTAGCCGAAATGTTTCGGCCAGATTCACTGTGCCGAGCCTGCACGGCGATCCACAGGGACAATATCTCGTGAACATTGATCCGCCGTCTTATCTGCCCGTGCGCCAGTTCATCAACATCAAATCGAGCGGCACGACGCCTCTGCGCACGGTGTTCCCGGTTGATCGAAATAAGGTTAGAGGCGTGAACTTTCCGAAGTACGCATCCCTGCCGCAAGACGCGCGGAACTTGCTCGGTCGGAGCGATAAGGTTCTCGCCTTCGCCGGCAAATCCGGCGAGACGCTGTATGAGGATAAGGACTTGGACAATCTCAGGCGCGCGGGCATGCTGAACATCATCGCTAAAACGAATGCGACCCTTTTGAGTAAAGGTAGAACCGTGTTGTCGTATCTCGAAGAATTAAGAGAGCTGCGTGGGGATCGTTTTTTCGTCGTGGCGTCAAAGGAGTTGCGCGAAGAGACGAAACATAGCGTCGGAGACGGCCTGTTCAAGTCGGTCAGCGGTTCGCTGCATCACCTGCCCACGGAGTTTGTCGGCTTCACGCCCGCGGGTAGTTTCAAGACGCCCGACCGCTACGGGAATCTGCAACTCACGTTTTTCATGAAGGGCGACGAGTGCGTGGCGGACATTGACATCGACGACGCATCGGGCTTGGAGCACGTCTTTCAAGTGATCGAAAATGCGCTGCCGGGAAACTCCACACATCCGTACTCCATCCACGAAATCCTCATCGCTCACCAGAAGTTAGACCCCGGTTACACGTTTGTCGTGTAGGTGGGAGTGAAGACGGCCGCCGGGTTTGCTGACGACGAAGAGAGAGTCGAGAGATGTTGCGACCATTACTCTTTCTTGTCCAATATAAGCACGACCGAGTTGATGCAGTAGCGCAGACCCGTCGGCCGCGGCCCGTCTTCAAAGACGTGGCCGAGGTGTGAGTCGCACGTGGCGCATAGGACTTCCGTGCGCACCATACCGTGGCTCGTATCGATTTCGGTGCGGACGTTATCTTCCGCCGACGGTTCGGTGAAACTCGGCCACCCGCACCCCGAATCGAACTTGGCTTCGGAGGCGAACAACTCGGTGCCGCAAGCGGCGCACTTGTACGTCCCGGCGTCCTTCGCGTCGTGGTACTCGCCGGTGAAGGCGCGCTCCGTCCCCTTCTGCCGCGCGACGCGATATTGTTCCGGCGTCAGCATCGCGCGCCACTCTTCTTCAGTCTTGACAACTTTTTTCGTCACGGTTCAAGCCTCCAGCAGTTCAAACATTTCATCTCGCGGACGCGTTGCGCGCCGTTAAGCGCGCCCCATGCCTGGCACAAATTTTAATGCGACGCCGTTCATACAATAGCGAAGTCCGGTCGGGTCTGGGCCGTCGTCGAAGACGTGGCCGAGGTGCGCGTCGCAGCGGTTGCAGAGAACTTCCGTGCGCGTCATGCCGTCGCCCGTGTCCTGTTCCTCGCGGACGTTTCGTTTGGCGATGGGCGACCAGAAACTCGGCCAGCCCGTGTGGGAGTCATACTTCGTCTTTGAACTGAACAGAGGCAGCGCGCACCCGGCGCAGACGTTCGTGCCCTTCGCGTAATTTTTAAGCAGCGAACTCGAACCCGGCGCTTCCGTCCCCTTCTCCCGCATGACGCGGTACTGTTCCACAGTCAGAATGCGCCGCCACTCTTCATCCGTCTTGACTACTTTTTTGAACGCGGCCGCACCCTTCGCGCGGCCCGTCGCGCCCTTTTGCGCCAACGCTTCGGCGAGGGGTATACGGAAGAGGACGGCGGCCACTCCGAGAGTCGCACCGGATTTGATAAAATAACGTCTATTCATTCACACACCTCTCTTTCTAATCTCCCTCTATTTACGTATCGTACGGGGCGTTGGATTGAACGGGAAATTATTGTAGCGTGTTCTTGTTAACGCAAACATATTAACCGACCCATAATGCATATTCTATCCATCGAGTCGCTCAGCAAGAATTACGGGCTGAGACCGCTCTTCCAAAACGTCACGCTCGGCTTCGATTCACAAGACCGCATCGGCGTGGTCGGCGTCAACGGTTCGGGCAAAACGACGCTCTTGCGTCTCATCGCGGGCGCGGAGCAACCGGATACCGGCCGCATAGTCTTCGCCGAAGGCGTCTCGCTCGGCTACCTGCCGCAGAACCCGCCCTACGACCCGCAGCAGACCGTGCTCGACGCCATCTTCGCCGCCAGCGACGCGACGACGAAACTGCTGCTCGATTACGAGCGCGCCTGCCAGTTGTTAGCCGCCGGCGACGGGCACAACGAGCGGCTGTTGAATCGCGTCTCCGAGTTGGCGCACGAGTTGGAGGCGTCGGGCGCGTGGGAGTTGGAGACGAACGCGCGAGCGATCTTGAGCCGCCTCGGCATTCAGGACACGAACGCCCCGATGGGCACGCTCTCCGGCGGTCAGCGCAAGCGCGTCGCGCTCGCCCACGCCCTCATTACGAACCCCCAACTGCTCATCCTCGACGAGCCGACCAACCACCTCGACGCCGAAACCATCACCTGGCTCGAAGCCTATCTCGCGCGCTATCGCGGCGCGCTCCTGCTCGTCACGCACGACCGCTATTTCCTCGACCGCGTGACCGGGCGCATCCTCGAAATTGATCGCGGCGCGGTGCAGGCGTTCGACGGCAACTACGCCTATTACCTCGAACGGAAAGAGGAACAGGAACAGGCGCGCGCGGCCGAAGGGCAGAAGCGCGAGATGCTCATCCGGCGCGAACTGGCGTGGCTGCGTCGCGGCGCGAAGGCGCGCACGCGCAAGTCGAAAGCGCGCATCGACCGCGCCGAGAGTTTGATGGCGCAACCGAAAGAAGCGGTGCGCGCCGAACTCGACATCTCCGTCACTTCCAGCCGCATCGGCAAGAAGATTCTCGAACTGCGCGACATCGGTAAGTCTTATGACGGGCGCGTGCTCATCGAAAATTTCAACTACACGCTCAAACCCGGCGACCGGATCGGCATCATCGGCGCGAACGGCGCGGGTAAAACCACCCTCCTTGAGATCATCACCGGCCGCACGCAGCCCGACAGCGGCTCGCTCGAAGTCGGCCAGACCGTCCGCTTCGGCTATTACGATCAGGAGAATCGCGCGCTCGATGAAGGGGAGCGCGTCATAGACTACATACGCCAAGCCGCCGAACGAATTGAAACCGCCGACGGCGCGTTCATCACGGCCGGGCAGATGTTGGAAAAGTTCCTCTTCAACGGCGCGCTTGCATACGCGCCCATCTCGAAATTGTCCGGCGGCGAACGGCGGCGGCTCTATCTGCTGCGCGTCCTGATGGGCGCGCCGAACGTCCTCATTTTGGACGAACCGACCAACGACCTCGACATCCAAACGATGGTCACGCTCGAAGACTATCTCGACTCTTTCAACGGCTGCCTCATCGTCGTCAGTCACGACCGCTATTTCCTCGACCGCACGGTCGAGCACATTTTCCGCTTCGAGCCGGGCGGCCGCGTGCGCGAGTATCCCGGCAACTACACGGCCTTTCTGGAGGCGCGACACAAGCAGGAGGAACCGGCCTCGGCTGTGCCCGGCGCGCTCGAATCCGCCGCGCGCTCGGCCAAGAAGGAGAGAGTCGCCGCCGCCGCCAGCGGAGCGTCCGCAACCGAGGTTAAACGTAAACTTACTTTCAAAGAGCAGCGAGAGTTGGGGGAGTTGGAGGCGCGCATACAAGAGGCCGAACGGAGGCAAAGCGAAATCGAAGACCGGCTCGCCGCCAACTCAAGCGACGCGCATCTCGTTCATCAACTCTTCGTGGAGCGTGAAACTCTCGCCGCCCAACTCGCGCGCGATCTGGAACGATGGGCTGAACTCGCGGAACTTGCATAGACGCGGAGCGGCGGCGCGCTGTCAATGTTTGAGACTCAGATACACGCACGCGCCTTTTCTCGGCGTCAACCGTTAATCGTAGGCGGCGACGGTTGAAGGAGTTTGTGGCGGGGCAAGTTAGGAATGGATATTTACGTCCGAAACTATGTATCCGCTTCGGGGAAGTTTTTTAAGGGCGTCCGACCCCGTTGTTGTTATAATCAAGCACCCTTAAAATCGCGTTTAAAGAAGGAGTGTTCCCCGATGAAGAGTTTGAGTTGGAAGGCCGTGCCGGGTTGGGCTTTGTTGGTATTGTGCCTGTGCCTCGAAGTGTCGGCGCAGACTGCCGCGACGGCGGGCGGCAACTGGCCGCAGTGGCGCGGCCCAAATCGCGACGGCATCTCTAAAGAAACCGGGCTGCTCAAGCAATGGCCTGCCGAAGGCCCGCCGCTCTCGTGGAAGACGACGGGCGCGGGGCGCGGCTACTCTTCGCTCGCCGTCGCAGACAACCGCGTGTACACGATGGGGCTGCGCGGCGACCGCGAGTTCATCGTCGCCTTCGACGTGGCGACCGGCAAAGAAATCTGGGCGAAGCCGCACGGCGCGGCCTTCCGCAACGACCGCGGCGACGGGCCGCGCGGCACGCCCACCGTGGAAGGCGAACGTCTCTACGCGCTCGGCGGCAACGGCGATTTGTCGTGCCTCGAAACGCGCACGGGTCGGAGCGTCTGGACGATGAACGTCCTTGCGAAGTTCGGCGGCTCGAACATCACCTGGGGCATCAGCGAATCGCCGCTCGTCGTCGGCGACAAGTTGCTGGTCAATGCGGGCGGCGAAAACGCTTCCATCGTCGCGCTCAACAAGCGCGACGGCTCGCTCATCTGGAAAAGCCAGAGCGACGAGGCCGGTTATTCGTCGGCCATCGCGATTGACGCGGCGGGCACGCCGCAAGTCGTCTTCTTCACCTCGCGCCGCGTCGTCGGGTTAGACCTTCGCGACGGCAAACTACTCTGGGAATACTCGCGCGTCTCGAACCGCACGGCCAACGCGGCCACGCCCATCGCGCGGGGCAACCGCGTCTTTATCTCTTCGGACTACGGCACGGGCGCGGGGTTGGTCGAGATCAAAGCGGGCGAGCGCGGCGCGCTGACGGCGCAGGAAGTCTATTTCACAAAGGCCATGCGCAACCATCACAGCAGTTCGATACTCGTCGGCGATCACATCTACGGCTTTTCCGGCGGCATCCTCACGGCCATGCGTTTCGACAACGGGCAGGTGGCGTGGAAAGACCGCAGCGTCGGCAAAGGCTCGATGGTGTACGCCGACGGGCATTTCTACTGCCTGAGCGAGAACGGCGTGGTCGGTCTCGTCGAAGCGACGCCCGAAGCCTATCGCGAGCGCGGACGCTTCCGCATCGCACAGGATTCGTTGCCCACCTGGTCGCACCCGATCATCGCCGGCGGTCGTCTCTACCTGCGCGATCAGGACACGATCTACGCGTATGACGTGAGACAGAAAAAGTAACAGGATAGAGGGCTGCGGACTCGTCCGCAGCCCCTACGTAACTACAGTTTGGGGAGATGACGGAATGGAAGCGGAGCGTTTGGAAGAACTCGCGAGGCACGCGTTGGCCGAGTCGCGGCGAAATGATTGCGAAGTGATCTCGGTCAAGGCGGCGGAAGGCGCACAGCATTCTTGGTCTATCGATCTGCTCGACGTGATGCAGCAGCAAGAGCCGTTTCGCGTGACGCTCGAAGCCGCGCCCGCGTCCACCGAAGAAGAGATTAAAGAGGCCATCCGGCGCGGCATCGCCGAACACTTCAGCGCGACGAGTTCTTGATCTCGCGACACCTGAACTTTCCTCTTAGACCCCGATGAAAGAAGCAACTTTTCAGGCGCACGCGGGCGTTGAGTCCCCGACCGTCGAAGAGATCAGGGCGCACTTCCCCGCCCTCGAACGAAAACACGGCGGCCACGCGGTCGCCTATTTCGACGGGCCGGGCGGCACGCAGGTTCCGCGTGCCGTGGTCGAAGCCGTCGCGGATTATCTCTATCATCACAACGCCAACACGCACTGGGCTTACCCGGCCAGCGCGGAGACCGACGCGATCCTCGAACACGCGCGCCGGACGTTCGCCGATTTTCTGAACGCCGCGCCCACGGAGATTGTCTTCGGCGCGAACATGACGACGCTCACCTTTCATCTCTCAAGGGCGTTAGGCCGCAGCAGACTCAAAGCGGGTGACGAGATCGTCGTCACTGAACTCGATCACCACGCCAACGTCGGCCCGTGGCAAGCGCTCGTCGGCGAGCGCGGCGTGGTCGTGCGCGTGGCGAAGATGTCGCCTGAGACGGGCCTGCTCGATTGGGAAGATTTCGAGAGCCTTCTCAACGAGCGCACGAAGTTGGTCGCCGTCGGCGCGGCCTCGAACGCGCTCGGCACGATCACGGATGTGCGCCGCGCCACCGTGGCGGCGCATGGGGTCGGAGCTCTGTCATTTGTGGATGCCGTCCACTATGCGCCGCACCAACTCGTGGACGTGCGCGCACTCGGCTGCGACTTTCTCGCCTGCTCGGCTTACAAGTTTTGCGGCCCGCACGTTGGAGTGCTCTACGGCAAACAAGAGTTGTTGGAGTCGCTCAATTTCCCCAAACTCGCGCCCGCGCCCGACAACGCGCCCGAACGCGCCGAGACCGGGACGCTCAACCACGAAGGCATCGCAGGGGCGGCGGCGGCCGTCAACTTCTTCGCCTCGCTCGCTCCGTCCGCCGCCGCCGCGAATGATTCGCGCCGCGAGCGTCTACGCGCATCATTCGCCACGCTCCACTCGCGCGGGGCAGTCCTGACGAAGCGGCTGTGGCAAGGGTTGCGCGAGATCGAAGGCGTGCGCCTCTACGGCCCGCCGCCCGATGCGCCGCGCACGCCCACCGTCGCCTTCACCGTCGCGGGCGTTCCCTCAAGCGTCGTCGCCGAAGAGTTGGCCGCACGCGGACTCTTCCTGTCGCACGGCGACTTTTACGCGGCCACCGTGATCGAACGGCTCAAACTCGGCGACGAAGGTTTAGTGCGCGCCGGGTGCGCCTGTTATACAACGCCGGAAGAAGTCGAAAGGCTCATTCGCGGCGTCGCCGCGATAGCTCGCGGGGCATGAGTTTCGCACGAACCGCAGGCTTGTGTCCGTCCCTCCTAATATTTCGCTTTTCCCGAACGCTCGCCGCCTGAACGCCTGAGATGCATGCAACAATTCGATTGACAAAGCCAATCCTCGAACGTATCGTGCGGGTATTCCGTAGGTCGGTTTCCTGCTGGCGAGTCCTTACTCTCGTTCAGTTTGCATCTTCAACATCTCTTTAACAGTTCAAGGGGAGTTCACGAGCACGTCGCTTTCGCGCAGAGGGGTTTCGCGTCCCACGCGTTGACAGGCCAGCCACGAGAGCGTGCGCGTCTGAGAGTTGAGGCGTCGGGTTTGGTTGAATAAGTGAGGAGGCGTTTGATGGCCGGGAAAATTGTCGAAGGTCGGCGGGTGACGACGGATCAGACGTTGACGCCCGACTTCTGCATCATCGGCTCGGGCGCGGCGGGCGGCGTCTGCGCGCTCAAACTGGCCGAGGCGGGCTTCGACGTGCTCGTGCTCGAAGAAGGCCCCAACATCCCGAAAGAGCAAGGCCACGGCGGCCCTTCGCACGTCCGCAAGATGCTGAACGAGCGCGAGGGCGACATGTACAAGTTGCTCTATCAAGAGGGCGCGACGCGCCTGACGAAGAACGGCGGCATCAAAGTCTTGCAGGGTCGCTGCCTCGGCGGCGGAACGGCCGTCAACTGGTCGGCCTGCCTGCCGCCGCGCAAAGAGACGTTGCACGAGTGGCAGAAACGCGGGTTGCCCTTCACACGCGAGAATCTCGACCCGTACCTGCGCGAAGTCGTCAACTATCTGCCCATCGTGCGCAACGATAAATACAACACCTCCGCGCGCATGTTCATCAAGGGCTGCGACCACCTCGGCATCCCGCACGACAACTTGCCGAACAACACGCACAAGTGCCGCGAGTGCGGAAGCTGCGGCGTCGGTTGTCCCTACGACCGCAAGATGAGCGGTTTCGTCAAATGGCTGCCTGATGCCGTCGCCGCCGGAGCGAGCGTCTACACCGACACGAAAGTCGATAAGTTGATTTGGCGCGGCGACCGCGTGAGCGAAGTGCAGGCGCGTTTCCTCGACGAGAAGACGCGGCCGACGAAGCGCAAGTTGACCGTGCGCCCCGCGAAGGGCGTGCTGCTCGCCGCCGGTTCAATCGGCACGCCGGGCGTCTTGTTGCGCTCGAAACTCGACGCCGGAAAGCGCGTCGGCAAATTCACGCACATCCACCCCGTCACCATCTGCATCGGCCGGTACCCGCAGCGGACGTTTCCCGCCTACGGCGTGCCCGACAACATGTGGAGCCCGAAGTTCGGCGACGGCCCGACGGGCTATCTCATCGAGACCGGATCGTTCTTCCCCGTCCTCAACGCTTCCGCGACGCTCCAACACGGCGAAGCGCTCCACAAACTCATGCGCGACTATTACCCGGCGGGCGCGATCATGTACGCGCACCACACGACGGGTTTCGACGAGCGCGAGGAATACGGGACGGTCGAATTGGACGATTACGGCGAGCCGGAGTTGGACTATAAACTCGCCAAAGCGAATGTGCGCTCAATGCAGGAGAGTTTGGAAGTGATGTCGAAGATTCACTTCGCGGCCGGGGCGACCTCGGTCTTTCACCTGCGGAACCCGCCCCTCGAAGTGACGCCTACCTCCGGTCTCGACGAACTTAAAAAGATAGACTTCGCGGAGTCGCAACGAGCGTCTGTCTTCACCGTCCACGTCATGGGCGGCTGCCAGATGAATCCGAACGATGAGCGGCGCGCCTGCGTCGGCACGGACTTCCGGCTGCGCGGGATGCGTAACGTCTGGGTGGTGGACGCTTCCGTCTTCCCGACGGGGCTGGGCGCAAACCCGCAGGTGACGATCTACGCGCTCGCGCTCTGGGCGTCGCGCGAGATTTGCGGGCAGCACGGGAAACCGTTTACCTTCCGACACCAAGAAGGAGGTGTATGGCCGTGGCCGGGTTACTAGATTCCATCCTCAACCTGTTGGCGCGCCCGAAGAAGCGGAGCGAGGTGAAGGTTGAAAATCTCGAATGTCTCACGGAGAAGACGGCCTACATCCTGTTCGCCGTGGCCGAGGCCGTGCTCGGTGAGAACTTCCTGCGGAAAGCCCCGAATTTCATCGAGACCGTCGACGATTACCTGAACTATCAACGCCGGGCGCAGCGCGAGCAGTTTCTCAACGCGCTTCTCATCGCCGAGACTTCCGGTTTCAACTTGATCGTCGCCGGTAAATTTCGCGGCTTCTCACACATGACGATTGAGGAGCGGCGGGGCATTCTCGAAAAGCTGCGCGGCAGCGACCGCGAATTGCGTCGCAACATCTATGCCGCCTTCGTCAACGTCTCCGCCTCAACCTACTACACCAGCGATCTCACGTGGGATGATTTGAATTATGCGGGCGTGAGCGTTGACCACCCGGAAATTCTAGCCAACCCGCAGCCCGTGCCGTGGCGGCCGGACGATCCGAGAACCGTCGAGCCGAACGTCGCGCTCTGAACGCGCGACGACGAAAGCGGCAACGCGTCTGCCGGCGCGCGTTCGATTCCTAATCCTTTCCGGCGTCACGTCATGACGGGAAATCGCGCGCGCAAATCTTCCGCGATGGTGAGGTAGACGTTTTTGATCGCCTCTTCATACTTGTCGCGGGAGCCGATCCGGTGGAGTGGCCCGGAGCCGTGTATTTCGTTCAAGTCCCACCACCCGACTTCGTTGAGATGATCGGCGGGCAGGGGAAACTCCTTCTGCACGATCTTCTTGATCTGTCCGTCGTCGCCGACGAGGTCGCCCTGCCATTTCTGCGAGGCGACGGAGACCAGCCCGTCGTTGATGCCTTCCGCCCGCTCGATCACGTCCCAAGCGGGTTGGAGGAAGGTGAACACCAGCTTGCGCTCTTCCCAACTCGAATAGGTCTGGTAGAAAACCTCGTTGCGCGCTTCCGCGTTTCGCACCGACTCGTTGAACTTCGCGCAAGCGTCTCCGGTTATATCGGCGAACCCACGCAGATCAATCGCGCGACTGACGAGCGCAATCAAATTGCCCCCCCCTTTCTCGTTCAACAGGAAATCGGCGAAACTCGACCCGTGGTGCGGCGTGCCGACGGTCGTCAGGCTGGCGATCTTTTGGCTCATGCCGTTCAGGTTGATCATGCATCGCGCATCCAAGCCGCCCATGCTGTGGGCGATGATGTGCACCTTCGCCGCGCCCGTCGTCTTCAGGATGTGGTCGATCTGATCCTTCAAATCACCGGCGCGCGTTGCCAGACTCTTCGCGTAACTCACGGTCGTGTGATGAACGTCGAAGCCGCGGTCTTCGAGGTGGCTGAGGATGCCGCGGAAGTAGTGCAGGCGGTCGAGCCTGACGCCCTGCCTGACCAGATATTCGATGATTTCGTCGAACACCTTACCGAACAACTTCTGCGAGCTTTGTTTGAAGGATTCCCTCAGGAAATCGAAGCGCGCGATGCCGTGCGCGAGAGCGATGGGGTAAGTTTCCGGTGCGGCCATGTGGGTGTGTACTCCTTCCGCAAATAAGCGACGCCATGTTGAGAGCGTCGAGAGTTGAGGCGAGGCTAAAGCGGGACGACGTCAGCGGGACGGCCAGAAGGCGCGGCGAAGATATACGGGTGCGGTTGGGAAGTCAACGTTATCGTCCGTCGTTTCTTCGCCGGAAGGTCGAGATTGCCGGACTTCGCGAAGGCATTTATTTTTTGCAGAATACATTGACGAGTGTGTCGTTTGGTGATAGCCTCTGCTCAATAAAAGGCGTGGGGTGTAGTGAGGACACCACTCGCCGCGACCGTCAACGGTCACAAAGCGAACAACAGCTTCCGAATTCGCGCCGCCCGGCGCGTTGGAAGATTGAACAAGCCCGTAGAAGGTGCTGTGAGGACATCTTCTACGGGCGTTCGCTTTTATCGTGGCAAGTAACTTTCAAAGCTGCTGCCGGGAAGCGAATCAACCCGGCGTCGCTCCCGCCGTGAAGACGCTGAAACTTATCGCTCCCCCACATTCGGTCTATAATCCACGCATGCGCGATGCTTACGTACTCCGTTTCCGCGACATGGCGTTGCGTCAAAAAGGGGGTTGGACGCGTCGGCTCGTCCACTTCATCCTGAGCATCGCGCTCCGGCTGTTCTTTCGCCGCATAGAGATCGGCGGGGCGCGTTATGTTCCGCCGGGCGAACCGCTCATCTTTGTTTCCAACCACCCGAACGGGCTGATCGATCCCGCGCTCATCTTCTGCGCGCTGCCGCGCCGCATCTCCTTCCTCGCTAAGTCCACGCTGTTCCGCATCCCGGTCATCAAGTTCCTCGTCAACGCCGTCGAGTCTCTGCCGCTCTACCGCCGCGTAGACACGGACGAAGACATCTCGAAAAACAGGCTCACGTTCGAACAGTGTCATGCGCTGCTCGGGCAGAACCGCTGCATCGCCCTGTTCCCCGAAGGCGTCTCACACAACGCGACGCGGCTGATGCCCGTCAAGACCGGCGCGGCGCGCATCGCCCTCGGCGCGATATCCGTCACACACCCCGCGACGGGCGACGCCGCGCCAACACCGATCAGGATTTTGAAGATCGTCCCCGTCGGGCTCTACTACACCTCGAAGACCTCTTTCCGCAGCGAAGCCCTGATCCGTTTCGGCACGCCGATTGAAGCGCGGGCCGTCCCGCTGGACGCCCTGGGCGAACCGCCGCGCGAAGCCGTCAAGGAGCTTTCAAATAGAATCGAAGAGTCGCTGCTCGAAGTCACTCTGAACGTCGAGGACGACGAGGAGTTGGGAGTGGTGTCAAAGGCGCAGGAACTCTTTTCGTCGCTTTACGAGAGCCTCAGCCTGCGCCAAACACTCTCGGCGGAGTTTGACCTGCGTCGCCGCATCGCGGAAAAGTTGTCGCCCGCGACGGCCGGAGCGGGAAAGGGCGAGGATACTTTGAGGGGCAGAATTTTGAAGCACGAAGAGGAACTCGGCGCGCTCGGCATCAACGCCGAAAATTTGTCGCTCCTGACGCATACGCGTTGGAACGTCTTCCGCCATTTCCTGCTACGCGGCGCGCTCGTCCTGCTGCTCCTGCCCCTGTCAATTCCGGGCGCGCTGTTGCACCTGCCCGCGTTCCTCGCCTGCGATTTGCTTTCGCGCCTCTATCGCCGCCACGGCGTTGATGAGATCGCGCCGACGGTCAAGATACTCGCCGCCATCGCACTCATGCCGCTGACGTGGCTCGTCGTCGCCGCGCTCTCTTATTTCAGTTGGGGTTGGCGCGTCGCGCTGTTGGCGTTTCCCCTTTCAATCGTGTGCGGCTATGCGGCGATGCGTTCGCTGGAGATGTTGTACGACATGCGCGGCTGGTTCAAGGGCGTGCTGGTGCTCGTCAATAACCGGCGGCGCGTGCTGCGCCTGTTTCTCGAACGTCGCGCGTTGCATCAGGAGATGTCGAAGTTTGTGGAGGCCGCGCCGAAGTAGGGCGACGGTCTAGGCCATGACGTTTATTCTCTCACGCCGAAAGCGGAGACGCGCACGGTAACGTTACCGTGCGCGTCTCCGCTTCCGGCGCGATCAATTTTAGAGAGGTGTTACTTCTTGAGCTTCTCGCCCAGAGCCTTTTCGATGGCGGCTTTGAGTCCTTCGTAACTGCGGTCGTTGGCGGCGCGGCCGTTGACGAAGAAGGACGGGGTGCTGCCGACGCCGAGGCGTATGCCGTCCATCAAGTCGCGTTGAACCTTGTCGGCCATCTGACCCGAATCGAGAGCCGCGTCGAACTTCTGACGGTCAAGCCCGACCTGCGCGGCATACTCTTTCAACTTGTCCACCGTTAGAGCATTCTGATTCGTGAACAACAATCCGGTGTACTCCCAGTATTTCCCCTGCGCGCGCGCCGCCTCGGCCGCCTCGGCCGCCTTCGCCGCAAACTGGTGTTGATCCAACGGGAAATCGCGGACGACGAGGCGCAAACGGTCGCCGTATTCCGCGACGAGTCTCTCCAGCACTGGCTGCGACGCGGCGCAACTCGGGCACTGGAAATCGGTGAACTCCACGAGGGTCACGGGCGCGGTGGGGTTGCCCTTCGCGGGCTGGTCGTCGGTCGAGATTTCAAGGACGGGAGCCTCCGGCGCGCGCAAATTAACTTGCAGCGTCGCACTCCGGCGCAACTGCTCCGCGAAAGCCGCTTGCAGGTCACGCTTCTGCATCTCTTGCAGGTATTGAACGATCTGGGGCTTGATTTGAGCGAACTCGCCGTTGACGCGTTGTTTGTTTTGTTCGTAGAAGGCTTGCGCCTCGGCGTCGGTGACAAGTTTCGTTTTGGCTTCGACTTCCGCGTCGAGCAGAGCCTTCGTCGTCACCTTGCGCTTCTGCGCTTCCTGTTCGAGCAGCGCGTCGTTGACGCGGAGATCAACTTCTGTCTTGCGCAACTGGTAGATGCGCTCCTGCACGCTGAAGATGAGTGGCTTGAGCGAATCTTCGATCTGGGCGGAAGTCAACTGCTCGCCGTTGACGACGGCGAAGACGCGCGCTCGTCCAGCGGCGTTGGCGGGCGGCGTCACGTTTGTGACGTTGACCTTGACGGCGGACGCCGCGCGCAGGCGGTCGGCGAACTGTTTCGCCATCTCGCGCTGCCGCTGATCGCGCAGGTAGGAGATGATGTCGGGCTTAACCGTGTTGAAGTCGGCGTTAATTCTCGCCTTGTTTTCGTTGTAAAATTTTTGCGCTTCAGCCTCGGTCGGTTCGCCCGATTTCGCCACCACCTCTTCTTCCAGCAGTTTGGGCGTCGTCTTGTCGCGCTTCTTCGCTTCGGCGTCGAGCAACTTGGAGTTGATCTGGAGATCGAGTTCGCGCGCCCGCGCCTCGACGACGGCCTTGCGCAGTTCGGCGATCTGCGGCTCGATGCGCGAGTCCACTTCCTGCTTCGTGATTCTGACGCCGTTGACCACTGCGACCACTTCGGGCAGCGGCTCGCCTTCGCATCCACAATCCGCCGCCTGCGCCGCAGAGGGGGCGGGCGTCGCGGCCGGTGGGATGGGCTGCGTTTGAGCAGGTCTGGGCTGTGTCGCGCGCGTCGTCGGGGTCGGGCGGCGCGTCTGTGCATTGGTCATAAAACAGGCAGACGCAACGATAATTGCGAGAGCTAAAAACTTCTTCATTATTCCTCCAGAGGCAACTGTAACGGGTGATATGTGGAGCGCGATAGTAACAATTGAGATGATTTTGCCGCTGCAACGGATGCTTGAAACGGCCGCACAAAAGTTTACGCGCGAAGGCTTTTTTTCACTTTCCGGCGTTCATTTTCTCGCACGCGCAGCCCGACCCTCCAGTTTTTCATGCTCATCAGTTCCCTCACATGGCGATGTTTTTCAAGTGGTAGCGTTCGGTGTCGTAGTGGCGTTCGATGTCCACCGTGTTGAGCTTGCCGAGCACGGACGTGATTTCGACGAGCGAGAGTTCGCACGCGGGGGCGATGCCGCGCGCCGAGACCATCATGCCGAGGTCGCCCGCCGCCAGCGCGTCGGCGGCGCGCGCGCCGAACAACATGCCCATCATGCGGTCGATGGGCGAGGGCGCGCCGCCGCGTTGCGGGTGGCCGAGCATGGCCGCGCGCGCGTCGTAGGGCGTCTCGGCCATGATGCGGCGTGCGAGCACTTCGCCGATGCCGCCGAGACGCGCGTGGCCGAACGGATCGTGCCGGTCATCGACGGTGACGAGTTGGCCGTCCTCGGCATACGCCCCTTCGGCGACGACGATGACGGAGTAGCGCGGTTGTGTGCGGTCGCGGCGTTGGGCGGTCGTGTCGCCGAGCCGCTCTTGCAGGTGTCGATAAATTTTCTCGTAGCGAAAGGGGTGTTCGGGGATCAAGATCAAATCCGCGCCGCCCGCCACGCCCGCCCACAGCGCGAGATGCCCGGCGTGGCGTCCCATCACTTCGATCACCTGCACCCAGCCGTGCGAACCGGCGGGCGTGCGCGAACGCTCGATCACCTCCGTCACGTTCCTGAGCGCGGTGTCGAAACCGAGCGTGTAATCCGTCCCGGCCAAATCCTTGTCAATCGTCTTGGGGATGCCGACAACGCGCACGCCGCGTTCGTGTAGCTTGGCCGCAACGCCGAGCGTGTCCTCGCCGCCGCAGGCGACCACGGCGTCGAGTCCGAGCCGCGCGACGTTCTCTTCGACTTCCGCAGAGCGGTCAACGCGCTCGCCCGTGCCCGTAGGGGTCTTGAAAGGGTTGGTGCGCGACGAGCCGAGGTTCGTGCCGCCGTCCCTGTCCCAACGCCGCACGGCGTTGCGGTCGAGCGCGAGCACGTCGGGCGCGGGATTGAGCAGGCTGCGCCATCCGTCGTAGAGGCCGACGACTTTGATGCCGTGCTCCGAGGCGCGATAGACCAACCCTTTGATCGCGGGGTTAAGACCCGGCGCGTCGCCGCCGCCGGTCAACACGCCGATAGTTTTCACTTCGTCCATTAAATGAAATTTGCTCCTTGTATGTGACGACGATTTTAGTCGGAAAATGAGTGCGCGTGTTCAAGAGTCCGTTGCGCCGCGCGTGCCCTCAACGGCGCGCGGGACTGCCAGCCAGATCGTCGAGAGCGGCGGCAGATCGATGAGCGCGGAGTAGGGGCGCAGATGCAGAGGCGCGGCCTGCGCTTCGATTGAATCGAGTTCGACCGAACCGCTCCCGTCGTAGACGGCGGCGTCGGTGTTCAAAATCACGCGATAGCTTCCCGCCGACGGCAGGGCGAGGCGATAGCCCGTCCGCGTGACGTTGGAGAAGTTGCAGACGCAGACGATTTGACGCCGCGACGCAGGCGCGTGGCGGATAAAGGCGACGATGTTTTCGGCCGCGCTGTTGGCGTCGATCCACTCGAATCCGGCGGGTTCGACATCGGCTTCCCAGAGCGCGGGTTCCGCGTGGTAAAGACGGTTGAGATCGCCGAGAAGAAGCTGCACGCCTTTGTGCGCGGGTTCGTCGAGCAAGTGCCAGTCGAGGCTCTGATCGTTGTTCCACTCGCGCCACTGCCCGAGTTCGTCGCCCATGAAGAGAAGCTTCTTGCCGGGGTGCGCCCACATGTAGCCGTAGAGGGCGCGCAGGTTCGCAAACTTCTGTTCGCGGGTGCCCTGCATCTTCGTCAGCATCGAACCCTTCAAATGGACGACTTCGTCGTGCGAAAAGGGCAGGATGAAATTTTCGCTCCACGCGTAGATGAAACCGAACGTCAGGTTGTTGTGATGAAAGCGTCGGTAGAGCGCGTCCTTGCCGAAGTATTGCAGCGTGTCGTGCATCCAGCCCATGTTCCACTTGAAGTCGAAACCCAGCCCACCCTCGGAAACGGGACGACACACCTTCGGCCAGGACGTTGACTCTTCCGCGATCATCATGACGCCGGGGTGCTCGCGATGCACCGTCTCGTTCAACTCCCGCAGAAAATCAATCGCTTCCAGATTCTCGCGCCCGCCATACTTGTTCGGCAGCCAGCGGCCGTCTTCGCGGCTGTAGTCGAGATAGAGCATCGAGGCGACGGCATCGACGCGCAACCCGTCGATGTGGCATTCCTTGATCCAGAAGAGGGCGTTGGCGATGAGGAAGTTGCGCACCTCGTTGCGGCCGTAGTTGAAGATGTAAGTGCCCCAATCGGGATGCTCGCCCTTGCGCGGGTCGAGGTGTTCGTAGAGCGCGCTGCCGTCGAAGCGGCCGAGCGCGAAAGCGTCTTTGGGGAAGTGCGCGGGAACCCAATCCATGATCACGCCGAGGCCGCGCCCGTGCAGGTGATCGACGAGATAACGGAAATCGTCTGGCGTGCCGAAGCGCGCGGTCGCCGCGTAGTAGTTCGCCACCTGATAGCCCCACGAGCCGCCGTACGGATGCCCCTTGAGCGGCAGAAACTCGACGTGCGTGAAGCCCATCTCCTGCAAATAATCGGCGAGCACGGGCGCGGTCTCGCGGTAGGTGAACGGGCGGTTGCCCTGCTCGCGCACGCGCCGCCACGAGCCGAGATGCATTTCGTAAATGGAGAGCGGTTGTCGCAAGTGGTCTTTCATCGCGCGCCGCTCGATCCATTCGTGATCCGTGAATTGGTAGTTCGGCTCGAAGACGATTGAGGAAGTGGCTGGCGGCACTTCGGTTTGCAGCGCGTAGGGGTCGGTCTTGAGAAAAGCGGGGCGGCCGTGATGGTGCATCTCGTACTTGTAGAGCGCACCGGCCGGGAGGTCGGGGATGAACAATTCCCAGATGCCCGAAACGCCGAGTCTCCGCATTTGATGCAGACGCCCGTCCCAATTGTTGAAGTCGCCGACGACGCTCACGCCTTCCGCGTTCGGAGCCCACACGGCGAACGAGACGCCCCGCACGTCGCCCAGACGCCGGACGTGTGCGCCCAATTTTTCGTAGAGCTTCAAGTGTCGCCCTTCGGCGAAAAGGTGCTCGTCGAAGTTGCCGAGCGTGGGCAAAAATTGATAAGGGTCGCGCTGCTTGAAGACGTTGCCGTCCGGGTAAGAGACGCGCAGTTGATACGGGAAGGTCTGCGTTTTGTCTGCGACTAAAATCTCGAAGAGTCCGGCCGGGTGCGTCCGGCGCATCGCGCGCGGCGGTTCGTCGCCGACGAGCAACTCGACGCTCGCGGCCTCAGGCCGGTAAGCGCGCACGACGACTCCTTGCGGCGTCGGGTGCGCTCCGAGGATGGAGTGCGGGTCGTGGTGCACGTAAGAGAACAGCCGCCCTAACTCCGCCGCCGCTGGAACTGTGGGATGGTCGATCTCAGGCATTGTTTTTCGGTGGCGGCGACCCGGCCGAACGCGAAGAATTCGCAGAGGCGGGGACAAGTCCCGCAACTACGATTATGATTCTTACGACAACACGGATTCCGCGAGAGGTTCGACGGTCGCTTCCGTCGAAGGTCGCATAACTTCGTGCAGCAGACTCGGAGCCAGACCGAGTTTCAAAGCCAACTCTCCCACGTTCCGTCGGTCGCGTGCGCGCGAATCCCGCAAAACCTCGTAGACGATCTCCTGCGCGCCCTCCAGATTCGCGTGCAGGTTCAACTCGACGGCGAGGTCTATCAGTGCGAGCGCGGCCTCGTAGTTTTCCGCGCCCGGTTCGTTGACCGCCTCGCGCACCGTCGCCACGATCAGCTTCTCGAACTTGTGTCGCATGCTCGTGCGGTCGAGCCGGTAGCCGAGCCGCGCCACCTCGCCCGCGATCTTCAAAGCCTCGCGGAAGCCCGCCGGGTTGTTCTGCTGTTCAAACTTTTGCATCTCGCGTTCCAGCCGCCCGGTGATGGTGAACTCGGCGGCGGCGCGCAATTCTTCCGGCAAGTGGAAGCCCGCTTGTTGCAGCATCTCGATGTTGCGCCGGTTCTCTTCGTAGAGATATTCATACTGCTCCGAGAAACGCCCGACCATCCGGCCGAACATGATCTCGTAAATGCGCTGGCGGCCTTCGGGCAGAAGGTGTTCGAGGCCGAAGTCCGACGGGCCGAACTCTTCCTGCATCAGACGCAGGAGCGCGGGAACCGAGCCGGTGCGAAATCTCGACCAGAGATTCTCCGTCGCCGCGCGGAACACAACGTCGCCCGGATACTCTTTCAACACGCAGTAAAAATCCACGTCGCCGACGTGCATCGCCGCGACCGCGAAATCCAGCCGCTTGCGCGTCGAAAATGTTTTCAACACGATGCGCCCCGTGGCGAGCGCGAGCCGCCCGTGCTGCTCCTGCCGGAAATCCGTGAGCGTGAAGGCGTGCCCCGCGATCTCGCCGTCCTGCTCGCTCTTGTCCACGAGGCTTGAGATGGCGAGGCTGGCCGCGATGCGCGAAGGCGCGACCCGCGCCGTTTCGACCGTCCGGCGAAAGATGTCCGCCCCGTGGCCGTGCTTCCCGACGTTGCTCTGCGCTTCGGCCAGCCGCTCAAGAAACTCGCCGCGCGGACTCGGCAGTCCCAACTCGTCCATGAAATCCATCGCACGCGCGGCGTAACTCAATACCTGCACGGTCTCGATGCCGGAGATGTCGTTGAAGAACCAGCCGCAACTCGTGAACATCAGGAGCGAACTGCGTTGAAGTTCGAGCAGCGTGAGCGCACGCCGCTCGTCGTCTTCGTTCAAAGGGCGGCCCGCCTGTCGCGCTAAAAACTCCGCACGGCGGTCGCGTTTGGCATCCACCAGCAACTCAACGTAATCGTCGCGCGCGCGCCACGGGTCGCGGAATATCTCGCCGCCCTGTTCGGCGTAGGCTCGCGCCGCCTCGTCGCGGACGTAGTTCAAAGCGGCGCGCAGGGGAGCGCGCCATTTTTGATTCCAGCCTTCGGGCGCGCTCGCGTGGCAACTGCAATCGCGCGTCCAGCGGCCGACGCTGTGCGCGCAACTCCAGGCCGTCCCTTCACCTTCCGCCCCGGCCTTGATCTCGACTTCCCACCCCGGCTCATTCTCTTCGAGAAACTCACCGTAGTTTGTCACACGCAGGCCGCGCGCTGCCGCTTCGACCTCAAGCCCGTAGGCCAGACAGCGGTCGCCGAATTTGAAGTGATGCCCGTAAGATTCGCCGTCGGTCGCCACGTTGACGACGCGGCCGCCCGCGCCTTGACTGCCGCCCTCGCGCGCCTTGCGCTCGAAACGTTCAAGGAGCATGTGCGAAGAGGCGAGCGCGCCGTCGAAGGCGATGGCCTTGGCAAGCCCGCCGTCGTAGAAAAAGATCACGAGCGAACGACCCGAACCGTCAGGGTGCAGGTAGCGATAAGGGACGGTGGTGTCGAGTTGGCCGTCGATGACCGAGAGCCAGATTTCGCTGCCCACGGGGCGCACGCGCGCGGCCTGAAACGGCGAGAGGATGACGTACTTCAACCCCTCGTCTATGAGCGCGCCGAGCGTGGCATCGTTGCAGGCCGTTTCCGGCAGCCAGAGGGATTCGGGTTCGCGCCCGAAGCGGTGACGAAAATCCGCCAGCCCCCAACGAATCTCCGTGCGCCGGTCGCGCTCGTTGCAGAGCGGCAGGATCGCGTGATGGTAGCCTTGCGCGATGGCGTTGCCATGACCGCCGCGCCGCCGCGCGCTCGCGCGGTCGGCTTCGAGAATGCGTGCGTAAGTCGCCGGGTGGAAGCGTTCGAGCCACGCGAGCAGCGTCGGGCCGAAGTTGAAATTGATGAGCGAGTAGTTGTTGACGATGCGCTCGACGCGCCCGTAATTGTCCACGATGCGCGCAAAGGCGTTCGGGCGATAGCACTCGCTGGTGATGCGCTCGTTCCAGTTGGGAAAGGGGTGCGCGCTCGGCTGGTGTTCGATGTGGTCAGTCCAGGGATTCTCGCGCGGGGGCTGGTAGAAATGTCCGTGAATGACAAGCGCCGTCGTTCCTGAGTTCGCCATCAAGTCTCGCCCCCGAAGAGTGCGCGGCCGCCCGCCGGTCAGGTGTCCGCCCCTCGCACGCTTTTGCAGTATGTCTTTCCTTTGCGTTCAGTTTAGCAACCATCGACGCATACGGGGAAGCCCGCAGGCGCGGAAAACTCTTGTAGAGCCGCGGGCGGTTGTAGTAATTTGGCCGCAACTTAAACGTCAAAGTTCGTGTCAGGAAAAATATGGGCGGAAGCGGTCTGCGGGCACGCGACTTCGCCGGGCGGCCAACCCGGACGGCGCGCCCTTTCGCTTTATTCGATCAAAGGAGGGTTTGTGGTGGCGACTAAAGAACGACGTGTGGATGACGGCGCGCGCGATAATCAGCAGCAGCGGCGCGCGCGCCGCGTCAATAAAAAGGATCAAATCCTCGCGCTCTTCACCTCCGGCATCGGCGAAGTCGAAGACCTCGCCATGATCACCGGCTCACGCCCCTCTTACGTCGGCTCGATCTTGCAGGAAGCCGGACTCAAGCCCGGTTACTTCGACCTCTACACCTCGACCTCGCACCCGATGAACGTCTATTCGAAGTTCTTCGCGGGCAAACTCGGCTTCAAAGACGAAGAGACGGCGCGTGCGAGCCTTGAGTTGATTGAGCGCCTCTACCGCCAATTCGAGTTCGCGGGCGACCGCGCCGGTCAGCATCATGCTTTGACAATGGGCTTAACGATGTATAACCGCGCGCGCTGGACGGGCAAGTCAGCCGAGGCGGCGATCTTCCGCGAGTGGTTGATCGCATGCCTGCAAGAAGTTGACGAGGGAGACGCAGCCGGGGCGGAGTTCGACGAGGAGAGCGACGCGCTCCCCTCACTCGATTAAGTTACAGACAAGCGCGCGGGCAGCGCGCCGGGAGCGCTCACAATGATCGTCGAAGGCTTTGACAACGCTTGGCACATCCTGCGCCACTGGGCGGAGAGCGGTTACGAATACTTCGCGCTCGACACGGCGAGCCGCGTCCCGCGGCCCCGCCCGCTCAACAACTTGGAACTGCACGCCGCTGGTCTCCTCGGGCTCGACTACCTACCCATCCCGCCCCTCGCCCCGCGCGAAGGCCACGGCGACAACCCCGACCCCGAACGACCCCTCACCATCGCCGAAATCGCCCTTGCCACCGCCATCGCCGAAGGATGGGAACCCGAAGCGGCCGAGACCGCTTAAGCCTATGCGCTATTTGGTCGTTCCCTTCGCCACCGGGGAAGCCTTCTCGCGAAACACTCTGAGCACCTCGCGCTTGTCGGCCGCGCTGAGAGCTTCGAGGCCGCCCGTCACCTTGAATTTTTGATCGACCCACTTGCGTACCTTGGCCGCGTCGTAACCGAGCGCGCCCGCGCTTTGCAGAATTTCCGCGTCGAGATTCAAACTCTTTTCCGCGGGCGCGGCGGTAGTCGGCGCAAGAGTTGAAGTCGCCGCCGGGGCTACACTGGAAGCGAGCGCCGCTTTGTCAGTCGTCATCCTCGAAGTCTTTTCGAGGTCTTCACGACTCGCAATGCCGCGCTTCACCTCGAAGCCCAGAAGAGCCAGCGCGCGACCGACCGCCCCGGTCTCGCAGTTTTCTATATAACTCGTCTTGTTAACGTAACTTTCGCCGCGCACCTCGAAGGCGTGGCCGGTGGCGGCGGGTTGCGCGTCGTCGGGCGAACGATAAACTTCGGCGCGCATGAGTACGAAGCCGCTCTCCGAATTGTGTTCGATGATGTGTGTGATCACGCGCCCGTCGGGGAAACGCTCGTAGAATCTTTCCAGCCGTTCGGCGACGGGAACGTAGTCCTCGAATCTATCATTACGCGGTGGCGAAGGGCGAGACATGACGTTTGTTGCTCCTCGAAATTTGACTTCCAGATTACTCTCTGGTCGGGCGTTGAAGGCGAGGACAATCTAACCCTCTCCCTGCCTTTTTTCAATCACGAAGCGCGCGCCGCTCGAACCGGCTGCGACCCATCACCCCGGCCGCTGGTCTCCATCGCGCCGTTAATCTCTCGTCCGTGGTTTGAGTCTCACCGGTAACTCTACTCGCGCCAAGGGACTTCAAAAGTCATAAGGTCGCGCGCCATGTCCGTGCGGGGAAAGACGGCGCGCGCCTGCGCGAGCAATTCTTCGGGCGTGACCTGAGCGTCAGGCGTGTAGCGCGGGCTGAAGTGTGTGATGAACAGTTGGCGCACACGCGCTTCGCTCGCCACGCGCGCCGCCATCACGGTAGTCGAGTGCATGCTCTGCACGGCCAGAGGCTCGTCCTCGGCGGCGAAAGTGGCCTCGTGGATCAGAGCGTCCGCACCTTCGGAGAGCGCGACCGCGCCGCGGCAATAGATCGTGTCGGTGCAATAGACGACCGAACGCCCTGCCAGCGTTGCCCCGACCAACTCGCGGCCCTCGACGACGCGCCCGTCCGGCAGTTCGACGCGCTCGCCGTTCTTCAAACGAGCGTAGAGGGGGCCGGGCGGGATGCCGAGCGCGTGCGCCCGTTCGACATCAAACTTTCCCGGCCGGTCGCGCTCCGTCACGCGATAGCCGAAGGAAGGGATGCGGTGTTTGAGAGGCTGGCAGGTCACGCTGAAATCTTCTTCGTGGTGAACGAGGCCGGGTTCGACGGTCTGTATTTTGAGCGTCTCGGAAAGGGTGGTGCGCGAGATTCGGCTGCACACGCGCACGTACTCTTCGAGGCCGTCGGGGCCGTAGAGGTGTATCTCCTGCCCTTGCCCGGCCAGCCCGCAGGTGGCGAGCAGACCCATCAGGCCGAAGAGATGATCGCCGTGCAGGTGTGTGATGAAGATGCGTGTGATCTGGCTGATCTTGATGGGCGTGCGTTGCAATTGGTGCTGCGTTCCCTCGCCGCAATCGAACAGCCACGTCTCGCCGCGTTGGGGCAGGCGCAGTGCGACGCCGGAAACGTTCCGCGCACGCGTCGGCACGCCCGCACTCGTCCCTAAAAAAGTGATCTGCAAAATTAACTAAACTCTCCCCTCAAGATGGTTGACTAAAAAAAGGATTTGGCTTAAGAAACTATCTGATTTTGCTCTGACCCCGAGCGCAAAAGGATTCCCCCGCATGACGAACATTTTAATTGTAGACGACTCCGACATCTGGCGTCGCCTCACGAAGGACGTTCTCAGGAAAAACCCCTACCGCCTGCTCGAAGCCGACTCCGGCGAGCAGGCTCTGGAGGTCGCGCGCGAAACTCCGTTCGACCTCGTCATCATGGACTACCGGATGCACCTTCTGAACGGGCTGGACACATCGCGCCAACTGCGCCAAATTCCCGGCTACGAAGACATCCCCGTCATACTCATCACGTCGGAGAATTTTCCCGGCGATTGCGAAGAGACGCCGGTGGCCGACGTTGACGGCTACGTGGACAAGAAAAATCTGATCCACGAGTTGGACGATTGCGTCAAACGTCACTTGGACGGGAAGGCGCGCGTGGCCTGACATCCCCGCACAGAAGTGTTCGCGCTTCGTTCAACTTTCGCGCGCGCGGGCTTGTCAGAAGGAATTTTTGGTGTTAGAGTCCGCAGCCGTATCGCATCCTTCCCCCAAAATGGAATGATGTGAGAGGCAAAAGGCCGACTGCGTTGCGAGGGCGCAGTCGGCCTTTTGCCTTTTAGCGACTCATGTTCTCAAACAAACCCACGCTCGCCGCGCCTCTCGTCAGCAGCCCCCGGCAAAACACGACGCCTTTAACTTCCGGGGCGGGTTTGCGCCGACAAAGGTTCGTTGCTAATCTTGTCAGCCGTGCCCTGTAAAATATCAATTCGCTGCGAGCGTACCAGATGAAAAGACCTCTGCTCCTTTCGGCCGCCCTAATTTCACTTCTTCTCTTACCTTCCGCCTGCAAGAAATCGAGCGAGCAACCCGCCGCCAATCAGGCAGCCAACCCGTCCGCCTCGCCGACGCCTAACGTTGAGGCGGCGATGAAAGAGATCGTCAAAATCGATCAGGAATTTATCCGCCAGCATCCGAATGAATCGGCCGGTTACTATAATCTCGCCAACTCGTATTTCACCGCCGGAAAATTTCAAGAGGCCATCGAACAATATCGGCAGGCCATCCGACTCGACCCGAAGGATGCGGCCGCACGTTACGAACTCGGCCAGTGTTACCTGCGTCTGGAACGCTACGACGAGGCGTTCGCCGCATTCAACGAGTCTCTCAAACTCAATCCTAAAAACGCGGACGCCTACCACGAGATAGGCAACGCCCACGCCAAGCAGGAGCGCACGAAGGAAGCCATCGCCGCTTACCGGAAAGCCGTGAGCCTCAAGCCCGACCACGCCGAAGCCTATTTCAGTCTGGGCAATCTCTACACCAAGATCGAGCAACCGCAAGAGGCCGTTAAAGCCTTCCGGCAGGCCACGCGTCACAACTCGAAAGATGCCGACGCCTTCTTCAATCTCGGCAACTCCCATAGCCGGCTCAAACAGTTTGACGAAGCGATCACGGCCTACAGGGAAGCCGTCAAGGTCAGACCCGAAGACGGGGAGGCGCGCCTGCGTCTAGCCGTACTGTATCTGGAAACCGGCAAACGCGAGGCGGCAAATGCCGAATACAGCACGTTGAAAGGCACGAACCCGGAACTCGCCAAACTGCTCGACGACAAGATGAAGCAACAAAAATAGGCGCGCGAAAAATATTTTCGGCTTTATTCGTTATGTAATCCAACCGCAATCTCTTTGCAACCTACGCCTCGCGCGCCGCGCGTATATTCGCTTCATCCTTTTACGGCAACTGGACGGACGGAAAGAGGGGCGGCAGGCTTGGGGGAGTCAGCCGCCCCTTTTTCCGTCTGGACATAATCCACGATTCGCCTCTCGTTCCACCCCATTCCAGTACGCTCGCGTACAGACCCCGTTAATCACCGGCGTTAAAATCCACGCCCTTCGCACGTCGAACATCTATCACAGGGAATAGTCTGAACTATTTACCTTTGAAGCAAAGCGAACGGCTGAAGTAACTTTCACATTGACTGACGGGCGGGGCGGCTCTCGAAGCGAGAGGCGCGCACCGCCCTTTCTTTCGCACACAGGCGGCGGCCGCCGGCGAGGCTGCGATTCGTTCGGACTTCCGCCCCATTTGACTAGCGTCGCGTTTTGGCTTAGATAATAGCTGCTCCCACTCCATAACATCGCAGGTCGCGGCTATGAGAAATTCGTCCAAAGTCACACTCCTCTTTTTGCTCGCACTAGGCCAGTTCGGTTGTTCCAAACAAAATAGCCCGGCCTCGGACATTATAGTTGCGCGCAACCCTGCCCCCCCGGCCGCTTCTCCCGAAAATTCTTCACCCGCCGTCGCCATCCCGCAGCCGTCCACGCAGGACGCGAGCGGGTATTACGCGTTGGGGATGGAACTCTACAAGCAGAATCGCGACGAGCAGGCGGCCGAAGCGTTCCGGCAGGCGACCGTGCTCGACCCTGAATTCGCGGTGGGCTATCTGAAGCTCGGTCTGGCTTACAAGGCGCTCGGCAGGAAAGAGGAGGCCGGGAAGGCTTATGAACAGGCCGTCAAGGTTTACGAGAAATTGGTGGATAAGGAACCGAAAAACGCGGAGGCGCAACTGAATCTCGGCGAGGCTTACAGCCGACTCGGCGACTATCAGAAGTCCATCGAGGCTTACCGCCGCGGCGTGAAATTAAAGGAACCTGACAGCGCGACCTACTACGACATCGGGCTGGCCTACAACAAGCTCGCGCGATATTCCGATGCCGTCGGCGCGTTCAAAAAATCAATCGAACTCGACCCGGACGACTATCGCGCGCAGGAAGCTCTGGAACGCGCGCAGGCCGACGCCGGCAGGCAGAAGGCGCGCATCGAGGAAGAGAAGAAGAAGTTGGAACGGATGGCTAAGGTAAACCCGAAATCAAAATCCAATTCGAACGCCAACGCGTCGGGCAACAATAATCAATCGCCCAAAAATGCGAACCGGTAGATTCAATGAGTTTCAAGTTTCAGATTTCAAGTTTCAAGTCTGAAAACCTTCTACGATCTTAAACTTGAAACTTGAAACCTGAAACTTGAAACGCTTTTAACGCGCGCAAGTCTGCGCCCGCCCGCCGTCTATCGAATAGGTCGCTCCCGTGATCCACGCGGCGCGCTCAGAGGCTAGGAATAAGATCAACTCGGCAACCTCCTCCGCTTCGCCGACGCGACCCAACGGGTGCGTCGTCCGCGAATGTTCGAGGAAGGTCGCGTATGCCTCTTCGCTCATCCCGCCGCGCCGGTGCACCTGCGTCCGCACGACGCCGGGGTTGACCGCGTTGACCCTGATCTTTTTGCCCGCCAGTTCCAGCGCGGCGCAGCGCGTCAACTGATCGACGCCCGCTTTCGACACGCAGTAGGCGAGCACGCCGGGAAACGCGCGCAAGCCCGTCACGCTCGAAACGTTGACGATGTTTCCCCGGCGGGTTTCGAGATGGGGAATCGCCAGTTGCATCAGGTGGAAGACGGCGCGCAGGTTCACGTCGAGCATCGCGTCCCACGCGGCCAACGTGGTGTTCTCGACCGTCCCGCCGAGCAGCCCGCCCGCCGCGTTCACAAGCACGTCCAACCCGCCGAACCGCGCGACGCTTTCGGCGACCGCACGCTCCGCGTCCGACACACGTGTGACATCGGCCGCGACGACGAACGCTTCGCTGCCCCGTTGCGTGATCTCGCCCGCGACCGCCGCCAACGCTTCGGCGTCGCGCCCGACCAACGCGACCCGCGCCCCCGCCGCGACGAACTTCCACACCGTTGCGCGACCGATCCCCGAACTCGCCCCGGTCACGAGCGCGATCTTGTCTTTCAATTCAGAGTCCATCGTCCGGCCAGCCCCTCGTCCTTCAAGTCGCCTTCAGGTAACGTGTTATTCTTCGTCCTCTCGCTCTTCTTGCGCCATCTTCTGAAAACGCGCGGCGTCGTCGAGCATCCTCACGTTATTGAATAACACATAAGAGACGCCCTTCGCGGGCAGCATCGTGATTAGTTCCGCGAGTTCGTCGTCTTCGTACTGGTATCGCCAACCGGTGCGGCCGTGGAGGCGATAATAACATCGCCCCGGCGTCATCGTCCGAGCGGCAAACGGATCGACAACATGCGTGAGATCGAGTTCGCCGCACAAATCCCTCACCAACTCTTCAGGCCAACTCCCGCGCGGTTCCCAGAGGCAGACGAGTTTCCGGCGCGGGGGCACGACCTGTGTGAAAAACTCGCGCAGGTCGCGCACGTGTTCACGCGTCGGCGTGAAACTCGACGGGCACTGAAACAGCACACGCTCGGCCTGCAAAGCCTCGGCGCAGGCGAGCGTCACCTCCCATGCCTCGCGCACGATGGGCGTCGGGCGAAACGAACCCGCTTCCGATTTTTCGACCTCGGTCAATTCTCTTTTCAGGCGGCGGTAAGTCGGGCTGCGCGCTTCGTGCGTGATGAGTTGCCATGCCTTGAGCGTGAATTCAAAGTCGGGCGGGGCTTCGGCGCGCCAACGTTCGAGCGTCTTCACTTGCGGCGGCTGGTAAAACGTCTGCTGCACTTCGACCACCAGGAAGCGCGCCGCATATTCGGACTGCGACATGCGAAAACCGCAGCACCCCGCTTTGATCTCACGCTTGTCGCTTCTCTTCACCTTGATTGACTCTCAACTCCCCGTGCCTTAGCCACGCGTCAACTGGCGATACTTGATGCGGTGCGGCTGGTCTGCGGCCGCGCCGAGCCGCGCGCGGCGGTCGGCTTCGTATTCCGAATAGTTCCCCTCGAACCAGTTGACTTTGCTCTCGCCTTCGAACGCGAGAATGTGCGTCGCGATGCGGTCGAGAAACCAGCGGTCGTGGCTGATGACGACGGCGCACCCGGCGAAATTTTCAAGAGCCTCTTCGAGCGCGCGCATCGTGTTCACGTCGAGATCGTTCGTCGGCTCGTCGAGCAGCAGCACGTTCGCCTCCTGCTTCAACATCTTCGCGAGATGGACGCGATTGCGCTCGCCGCCCGAAAGCGCGCCGACTTTCTTCTGCTGGTCGGAGCCGGAGAAGTTGAAGCGCGCCACGTAGGCGCGCGAGTTCACCTGTCGCGTGCCGAGCATCACGATGTCCAGCCCGTCGGAGATAACTTCCCAGATCGTCTTGTCGGCGGCGAGCGCGTCGCGGCTCTGATCCACGTAGGCGAGTTTGACGGTTTCGCCCGTGCGGAAACTCCCGCCGTCGGGTTCTTCCTGCTTGGTGATCATGCGGAAAAGCGTGGTTTTCCCCGCGCCATTCGGGCCGATGATGCCGACGATGCCGCCGGGCGGCAGCGAAAACGTCAAATCGTCAATTAACAGTCGATCCCCGAAGGCTTTCGAGACGTTTTCTGCTTGTATCACGATGTCGCCGAGGCGCGGCCCCGGCGGGATGTAAATTTCCAACTCCGACGCGCTCCGCTGTCTCTCCTGACTCGCCAGAGCCTCGTAAGAGTTGATGCGCGCCTTCGACTTCGCCTGACGCCCTTTCGGCGACATCCTGATCCATTCCAACTCGCGCTGCAAAGTCTTCTGCCGCTCCGATTCCTGTTTCTCTTCGACGGCGAGCCGCTGGCCTTTTTGTTCGAGCCACGAAGAGTAGTTGCCCTGCCACGGGATGCCCTGCCCGCGGTCGAGTTCGAGAATCCACCCGGCCACGTTGTCGAGAAAATAGCGGTCGTGCGTGACGGCGATGACCGTGCCCGGATACTTCTGCAAGTGTTGTTCGAGCCAACTGACGGATTCGGCGTCGAGGTGGTTGGTCGGTTCGTCTAAGAGCAGGATGTCGGGCTGTTGGAGGAGCAGGCGGCAGAGGGCGACGCGGCGTTTCTCGCCGCCTGAAAGAATTTTGACGGGCGTTTCCGGCGGCGGGCAGCGCAGTGCGTCCATCGCTAGTTCGAGGCGCGAGTCCAAGTCCCACGCGTCGGCGGCGTCGAGTTTCTCCTGCACCGCGCCCTGTCGTTCGAGCAGCGCGGTCATCTCGTCGTCCGACATCGGCTCGGAAAATTTCTCGTTAATCTCTTCGTACTCTTTCAACAAATCGACGGTCGCCTGCACGCCCTGTTCGACGATCTCGCGCACGGTCTTCGTCTCGTCGAGACGCGGCTCCTGTTCGAGGAAGCCGACGGTGTGGCCGGGCGAGAGCACGGTCTCGCCGTTAAACTCCTTGTCCACGCCCGCCAGGATGCGTAGCAGCGAGCTCTTGCCCGAACCGTTCAGGCCGATGACGCCGATCTTCGCGCCGTAGAAATAAGAGAGGTAAATGTCTTTGAGGACGGGCTTCTTGTCGTAAAACTTGCTGACGCCGATCATCGAGTAAATAACTTTATTGGGAACGCTGCTCATAACTAAACTCACTTTCTCCTTACTTAACGTTTGCGAAATCGTCGAACTGATTTTACCGGCGACGACACGGCAATTTTTACTTCGGGGACGCCGACGCGACTGCGGCGCAAGCGGACACGACCGCGCTCCCGATGCGCACGGGCGTGAGGGGCGTTTCGCCTTCAAGCGCGGCCTTGTTGATGGCGTCAACCACGTCCATGCCCTTCGTGACGCGCCCGAAGGCCGTAAACGTGCCGTCCAGATGAGACCCGTTACCCACGAGGATGAAGAAATTAGTGGTCGCACTGTTCGGCCGGTCGGAGCGGGCCATCGAAACGACGCCGCGCACGTGTTTGATCGCGTTCGGCTCGTCGGGCACGGTGCGCTTGGCGCGTGCGGCGAGGGCCGGCGTCAGGATTTCTCGCGTCGAGAGATTGCCGCCCTGGATAACGAAGTTTCTGACGACGCGGCTGAAAGCCGTCGTGTCGAACGCGCCCACGGCCGCGAGGTTCAGAAAATTGCGGACTGTCTCGGGCGCGACCTCTGGCAGCATCTTCATTTCGATTGCGCCCGCCTCTGTCTCAAGCCTCACGCATTGCGCGGCCATCTTCTCGACCGTCGCGGAGTCGAAAGGTTCGGGCGCGGGCGTCGGGGTCGGCGCGGGTGTCTGAGTCGGCGACGGCGCGGGGCTAACCGGCGGCGTCTGCGGCGCGCCTTTTTTTTGCGCGGCTTTCGGCGCGGGACGCGCGGGTCGTTTTTGCGCGTGCGCGGGCGACGCTAAAAAAAGTATGGCGCAGAGGGCGAGGCTTGAGTTAAGAAGTTTCTTCATAGTCGTTTTGTGTGAATTTGCGAATTGCTGCTATATCATTATCACAAAGCGCGCCGCTGTTGCACGAGCCGAAATATTATTGCGGCGTTTCTCGATTGGGATGCCGATGAGCAGTAGATCATTCATCACCGCGGACACGGAGAACGCACAGAGGAAGAAGGCGATGACTGACGAATTGAGTCTACAGGAGAAGTACGCGCCGGGGATGGCTTGCTTCGGGTGCGGCCCGGCCAACGAGCAGGGGTTGCGCATCCGCAGCTTCGCGCGCGGCGACGACGAGGCAGTTTGCGAATGGCAGCCGCAGAAACATCACGAGGCTTACCCCGGCATGCTGAACGGCGGCGTCATCGGCTCGCTCATAGATTGCCACGCCAACTGGACGGCCGCGTGGCATCTGATGCGACGCGCTGATGCCGATTCGCCGCCCTGCACCGTCACGGCCGAGTACTCCGTCAAACTTCTTCGCCCGACGCCGACCGATGCGCCCGTCTTGCTCACGGCGCGCGTGATCGAAGCGAAAGAAGACCGCGCCGTCGTCGAAGCCGAACTCGTGGCGGGCGGAAAAGTTTGCGCCACGGGGCGCGGAACTTTCGTCGCCGTCAAGTCCGGCCATCCCGCATATCATCGCTGGTAATAAATCATGTCGAAGCAAAAAATATTCGCACGCTTGAACGGCGCCCGGCTGGCCGCCGTGTTCCTTTGCCTCTGCCTGCCCGTTGCGACGGCGCAGACGCGCGCGACTTATACCAACCCGGTCATCGCGGGCGACTTTCCAGACCCGTCCGTCATACGCGTCGGAGACGACTACTGGACGACCGCCACTTCGGCCGAGTGGTCGCCCATTTTTCTCATCATGCACTCGCGTGATCTCGTCCGCTGGGAAGCGAAAGGCGCGGTCTTCAAGACCCCCCCGGCCTGGGCGGCGAGAAATTTCTGGGCTCCCGAGTTGCAACAGTTCGGCAACCGTTTTTACGTCTACTACACGGCGCGCATGAAGAACGGCCCGCTGTGCGTCGCCGTCGCGAGCGCGTCCGAGCCGCAGGGGCCGTACACGGATCACGGCACGCTCGTCTGTCAGGAAGTCGGCTCGATTGACGCCGTGGCGACCGCCGACGAGTCGGGCGACGTTTACCTGATTTGGAAAGAGGACGGCAACAGTCGCGGCCAACCGACGCCGATCTGGGCGCAGAAACTTTCGGCGGACGGGACGAGACTCGTCGGCAGCCGCAAGGAGTTGTTTCGCAACAACCCGACGACGTGGGAGGGCGGCGTGGTCGAAGGCTCGTTCGTCGTGCGGCGCGGCGAGTGGTTCTACATGTTCTATTCGGGCAACTCTTGTTGCGGTCGCCGCTGCGACTACGCGCTCGGCGTGGCGCGCGCGCGCAAACTTCTCGGCCCGTGGGAGAAGAACCCCGCGAACCCGATACTCGCAGAGAACAACGTCTGGCAGTGTCCCGGCCACGGCAGCATCGTGACGAACAAAGAGGGGAAAGATTATCTGCTCTACCACGCCTACCGGAAGTCGGACGTGGCCTTCCACATCGGGCGCGAGGCGTTGCTCGACGAAGTTAAATGGGCGGCGAACGGCTGGCCTACGATCAACGAAGGCCGGGGGCCGAGCGCGACCGCGCCGCGACCTACCGTCGCTAACATCGTTCGCGACGAGGATTCTTTCTACGACGAATTTGGCGCGCCCGCGATTGCGGCGAGTTGGCAGTGGCCGCAAAGGAGCGTGCCCGCCGTTAGCATCGAGACAGTGCGCGGCGGGCGTTTGATGCTCTCCGCTGCGGACAAGAGATCGAAAGATGCGCTCGCCGCGATCATCACGCAACGCGCCCCCGGCGGCAACTACACGGCGACCACCGAGGTCGATCTGACTGGTCAGCCGCGCGAGGCGTTGGCGGGTCTGTCGGCCTATGGCGATCAAGAGAACGCTTTAGGCATCACACTCGGCGGCGGCGAGATCAGGGTGTGGCGTATGGAGAGCAAAGGGCGGCGCACGGTCGCCGCGTTGAAGACGACGGCGCAAACCGTGTCGCTCAGGATGACGGCGAAAGAGGGCACGCGTTATCGCTTCGCTTACAGCGTTGACGGGAAAGCGTGGACGCCCGTCGGCGACGAAATTGACGGCAACCACCTCGAGTACGTGCGCGTCGCTCTCAACGCGGGCGGCGCGGCCGGGGCGGTCGGGAAATTCGAGTGGCTGCGCATCGAACCCGCGCCTTGATGATGGTCAGAATCTTTTATCCAGCAGTTCCTTCGCCTTCGTGACGGCTTCCTTATGTTCGGGGACGAAGCCGGGGTGCGGCGTCATGTTGAGGATGAAGTTGATCTGTTTGCGCGCGTCGTCCATGCGCTTGTTCCTGATGTAAGCCTCCGCGAGACGCAAGCGATAGAGCGAGTTATTTTCGCCGTATTTCATGCCGCGTTCCAGCATTTCGACGGCGCGTTTGGGGTCGCCGCCGAGCATCGTGGGAAGTTCGAGGTCGAGGCGGCCTAGCACCATGAACGCGCTCCCCCCTTGAAAGCCCTCGTCGAGTTTGAGGACGGTCTCCATCTGTTTGCGTAAGCCTTCCGCCGCCGAGAGTCCGTAGAGCGGCCCTCTCGATTGCGCGTAGCCACCCTGATTCGCGCCGAGCCAGAAATAACCCTCTACCCGCTGCGGCTCGACGCGCACGGCCGTCTCACCGGCCTCGATGCCTTCGCGGAAAGCCTTCTCGCGTTCGGTCGCGTCGGCGGTTTTGTCGCCGAGCGTGTAGTTGAGGCGGGCGGTGCGCCACGCCACGTCGAAGTTGGCGTAATCGACGGCGCGGGCGCGGCGCAGCGTCTCCAACCCTTCGCGGACGCGCGCCAGATCGTCCCGCTGCTCATAACTTTGATCGGCCTGCTGCAAGAGTTCGGGACTGGGCTTGGTGTTTGAAGTTGGCGCGGTCGTCTCCGATGGCGTGGAACAGGCCACGAAAAGGAGCGCGCCGAAAACGGCAAGCGTCTTTAAAACCATTCCCGCGGGGCGAGGTCTGTTAGCTCTCATCTTATTAACAAAGTTCCTTTCCGCTGTTCGATCTTCTGAATACTTAAACGTCACAGGCCGCGTGCCCGGTTCGCGTCGCTACTTCTCTGCGAGATTTTTGATGTGGTCGAGCACGCGCCCGTGGATGTGTCCGATGATGTAGTCAGACCAGCGATTCCAGTAGACGCCCGGCCAGAAATTGTTTTCATACCACGTCGTGCCTTCGAGGAGCGTCCGGCGCCCGCCCGCGAGCGGGGTCAAAGAAAACTGCCCGCGCCGCGACTTGAGATAGTTGTTGAGGTGCGGCGGGCTGAGGTGCGCGTAGGGCGACATCTCATCCATGATGGGCGGCTGCGCGGTGACGCCGAACTTCAACAGGCGCGGCTCGTCCCACACTTCAATCGGCTCGACGAACGCGCCCGTGGAAAACACGCAATGCCTGATTGCGCCCACGCCGTATCCCTGAATCTCCGCGCGTATCGGGTAGGCGATGCCCGTCTTGAAAAGTCGCTCGTGCGGCGGCGGTAGTTCAGCGAAGGCGACGAGTTTCGGCCACACGCGTTCCGGCGGCGCGTCAATCAACACGGAAGTCCGCACGGCCCTAAGCGGCGACTGAATGCGCACCGAGTTTTCCAACAGCATCAGCGCGGGCAAGGCCAGCAGGACGGCGGCGAAGGCGTGCGTGGTGTAGGTGCGGGGCGACCCCGGAAAGTCCGGGGCGCGGTGTTGGATGAGGTAGCCCATGAAGCCGCCGAAGAGGGCGAACATCGCGCCGAGCGGGGCGGCCATGAAGAGACAGATCACACCCTCGATGGCGAACGCCATGATCGCCACGCACGTCAACGCGATGGAGAGCAACGAGACCAACAGGCAACTGCCGAGCGTTCGCGATTGGTGATAGCCGTAGACGAGAACGGAGGCGAGTCCCACGCAGAAGGGGAGGCCGACGAACAAGCCCCAGCCGTAATTGCCCAGCCCGTTGACGCTCCAGACGGTGGCCGCGACAGTCAACAAAGTGACGATGACGACGCCGAAAGTCGCGCTCCCGAACGACCCGCGCGGAATGACCCGATCAAGAAATCGTTTGAGGCCGCCCGACACCTGCCCGCGCACGCCCGCGTCGGACGCGCGCGGGGGCAGCACGCCGAGCAGGATGAAGAAGAGCAGGTTGACGAATGGGACGAAGAACACGAGCACCAGCCAGAGCGGCAGCCCCGACGATCTCAGACGCCGGAGCGTGAGCACGACGCCCGTCCAGATGAAGGGGAGGGCGATGAGCAGAAGCGTCGCGTAAAACTTCTGGTAGTCGAACGGCGTGAGTTCGACGCTCGACGCTTCGGGGAAGAGCCAGTAGTTGAAGACCGTCCAGCGGCGATTGAAATACGTGGCCGCGACGATGCGGTCGAGGTTGTGCTTGAGCGCGAACAGGACGAACCCGATGGTGAGATATTTGCCGCGCCCCACCGTGCCGCGCCAATCCCATAAATCAGAGAATCTGAAGTTCATGGCCTCCTCCTCCTCCTCCGTCATGCGATGCCCGAAGCGCGCTACAACTTCAAGCCGGGGCGCATCGAGCGTTCCTTATCGGCGGCAGTCTCTTCGACGGGTTCGAGTCTCCACAAACGCCTCACGGCCTCTTCCAGTTTCGCTTGATTGTTTGTGTTCATCGCCTCAGTCCCCTGCGCGAGCCACTTCCCGGCCTCTTCGGCGTTGACGAAGGCGCGCCCCGGCCGCTGGAAGTACTCGAACCACTCGCGCCAGAACCAGTCCTGCGCATAGAGAATCTGCCCGCGCAGACTTTTGAGCGCGCTGTTGAGCTTTTGTATCCCGCGCACGTCGCCTCGCGCCGACGCACGTTCCAACTCGCGCGCGAGCGCGTTGAAACGCGACTTTTGCGATTCGTTGCCGTAGTTTTCCACGTACTCGCGCGTTTCCGACGCGAGCGTGTCGGCCTCGGTGGCGCGGGAAGTTTTCGCGCTCCCGCCGACGCGCCGTTCGAGATTCGCCAGCCGCACGCGTATCTCGCGTGCGCGCTCGACGAAGCCCTTCGCCTCGTCCGCGTCGAACGACACGCGGCCGCTTCGCTGCACGATGATCTCGATGTCCAAATCTTCGATCTCGCGTCGCAGCCGATCAATTTCGGAGAGCGTGCTGTCTTCGACGGTTGACGCAGGCAGCCCGGCAGCCGCCTCCGAATCGGACGCCTGCAACTCGCCCTCTTCGTAGATCACCTCCGGGAAATCGAAGCTTGACGAACTGTCCTTGTAGTCGCCGATGAGCAGGCGGTCTTCCAGCAGGCGCAGGCGCAGCAAATAGGTCTCGAACTCCAGCGGGACGCTTTCCAACAGTTTGAGATAATCGGGTTCTTCGTCCTGCGGGATGTAGACGCGCTCGCTGAAATTCGCGTTGAGGTGCGGGACGAAAACTTCCACCGTGATGAGTCGCGAGGCGTCGATACGGATGTGCAGTTGAATCTCTGCGCCTTCGGGAATGGGGCGACGAATGTGCTCGTTCCAGATGTGCATGTTGCCGACCCAGTTGTTGGCCTGCGGCTCGCCGAACGCCTCGCCCTCCCAGAGTTTGATCGCCAGAGAGGTTTCCGCGTCGCTCGGCCTGAGCGTTTTGGCGGCGCGATACGTGACGGTCTTTTCGGCGGGCAGCAGCGTGCGGCGCGGGAAGACGGGGCTGAGCTCAATCGCGCCGTCCGGCTGCACCAATTCGACGGAGATCGTGTGCGGCAGCGGCGGCGCGCTGATCATCAAACCGTGCCGGACGGAGAACTCCGAGGGTTCGACGGCGAGCGCGCGTCCCTCGGCGTCGCGCAGGCTGATCAGAAAATTATTGTTTCTGCCTTCCTGCAAGACGAGCGGTATCTCGAAGTAGTTGTCGCTGACGGAGTGCCAGCCGCTCGTCCAAAAATTGTTGTCGGTGTCGATCTTCACCTCGCGCGCTTCGTGCGCTCGCGCCCCGTCGATCTTGCCCGCGACGGTCGCGTCGAGCGACGTGCTGACCGGATCAAACGCGAGCCGCACCGACAGCTTTCCGGCCGCAACGGCGACGCGCGACGCGCCCGCTGCGCGTTCCACCGTCGCGCCATAGATCGCCGCGCCGTGTGCCACGACCGTCATCGGGTCGAGCGAATAATCGACCTTTGCGCCGAGCGCGTCGCCGAGGCTGCGGCGCACGTAAGGCATCTGCGTGGGGCCGCCGACGAGCAGCACGCGATCCAAGTCCGACCCGCGCACGCGCGCCGCGTCGAGCGCGTCCACGGCGAGTTGCAGGCAGCGCGCGACGAGCGGATTGATCTGCGCTTCGACCTCCGCGCGGCGAAGCGGGAGTTCGGCTTCGATGAGTCGGCCCTCCGCGTCCGCGCCGAGGTCGATGAGACTGACGATTGTTTCGTCCGCAGTCGAGAGTTCGATCTTGGCATACTCGGCGATCAGAGTGAGCTGACGCAGGAGTCGCCCACGCGCTTCCGGCGCGGCGGGCAAGGAAAATTGCGCGGCGAGATTGGGCAGGAAGATATTCTGCACGATCAGGCGGTCGAGGTCTTTGCCGCCGAGGTGATTATCGCCGCGATGTTCGAGCACGCTCAGACGCCCCTCGCGCGTGGAGACGACGGCGATGTCGAACGTCCCGCCGCCGAGATCGAAGACGAGCCAGCGTTGATCGCGGCTGTCCGGCCGCGCGCCGTAGGCGAGGGCGGCGGCAATCGGTTCTTGCAGCAAAGGGTGCTCTGCGAGTCCGGCGAGACGTGCGGCGCGCGCCGTCGCTTCGCATTGGAGCGCGGTGAAGGCGGCGGGCACGGTGATGACGGCGGCCGAGATGTCGCCGTCGCCTTCAGGTTGCCTGCGTCGCGCGTCGCCGAGCAAAGACTTCAAGACCTCCGCCGAGAGTTCTTCCGGCGACATGGCGCGCCCCGCGGCCGGAAACTGTTGTTGATGTTTCTGCCCCATCAGTCGCTTGAATTCCGCCGCCACGTTGTCGGGGTCTTCCGCGATGGCGTTGTAGGCGCGCCGCCCCACCAGCACGCTCCCCGACCGCAGCACGCGCACCACCGACGGCGTCACGTTCATCTGATCCGCATTCTGGATGATCTTGAACTCGTCGCCGTCGAGCCGCACGATGCAGGAATTGGTCGTTCCCAGATCGATGCCGTAGTTGATATATGCGCTCATGCGAAACCCCACACTCGACAAATTGACTTGCCCGGCCGTGAACAAAACTTTTCCCGCCGCGCGTTCGATCCGAACGGTTCAACTGCCCGGCGGCTGCGAAGTCTTGCCGCCCTGCCTGACGACGACCTGCCCGAACTTCACCACGCGCCCGCGCCACAAGATGACGGGCGCGACCATCTCGTCGATCAAACGTTCGTGCTCGCCGATTCGCTCGTCCTCCAACGCTTCGATCACTTCCACCGACATGCCCGGCTCATAACGCCTCCCCGTCAAGTCGAGCGCGCTCAGTTCACGCTCACTCAAAAACTTTTGCAGGCGGCGCGCGACGTGTCGCAGTTTCGACGCGACTTTTTCCGGTGGCTGCGCGGCAAGCCAACCGTCCAGACGCCAGCCCTCAATCGCCAACTCGATGAGAGAGGCGAGCGGCACGTCGAGTTGAGAAGGGGGTTCTTCGGTAGCCATCAATCAATGTTTGTCCGACGAGGTGAAGATGCCTGAACGCGTTGCTTTAATTTTCGCTTCCCAATTTGACCAACCCTTTACGCGTTTGTGTGACCGGAGGCGCTGCCGGTTCCACGGGGAGTCCGGTAGTTTGTTTGACGGGCAGTTTGGCATCGCGCCACGCGCCGTAGCCGCCTTCGAGCACGGACACGCCGGTAAATCCGAGCGTTCGCAAGTGAACCGCCGCGCGCGCGCTCGCCTCCTGCCCGGCGCAATAGCAATAGAGCACGATCTGTCGCCGCTTCGGTAAGTTTTTCGCGAGCGTCGCCACTTCATCTTCCGGCATCAGGCGCGCGCCGGGGATGTGACCCGTCTCATATTCGCCTTTCGCGCCGACGTGCAGCAGCGTCACCGTCTTCGCCTTCAACTTCGTTTGCAACTCACGCACCGTGATGTAAACCACCAACGGCCTGAAACTGAGTTCGGGCATCGGCGGCGGCGTGAAACGCGGCAGGGCGATGTTTAAGTTCATCGGCCGGTACGGGTTCGTGCGGCGCGAGCCGGGCAGGTTATTAAAACATTTGCCGACGAAGAGCGCGACCATTACGAAGAGGATAAACTTCGACGCCCCTCTGCTCCAGCGTTCCAAATCTTTCCCGGCCTGTTCCTGTTGCACGTAGGCCGTAAACAGTTCAGGCTGCGCCACTGGCTCGCGCAACGCCATGCTCAACCCGCGCGCGTAATCGGCCTCGGTCTTGGGCTGCCGCCTGGCGGTATCGCCCGCCCCGGCGAGGTGCTCTTCGATCAACAGAAGCGACGCGCTCTCGGGCGGGGCGAGTTGCCACGCCTTGCGCAGCATCTTCAACCTCGACTCGTTATCGAACCCGGTCTCGAAGCCATCGGCCAACTCGTCCAGAGCGTCTGCGGCGGCGGCGAAGACGCGGCGCGCGACGACGCTCTCGGCGCCCGCCAACTCAAGAATCTTTTTGAGCGTGGGCTTGACCTGTTCGTTAAACTTGGCGTGCGCGCGCCAGCACGTCTCCCTTCGCTCGCCGACGCTCTGATTACTTTTGACCTCGGCACGATAGCTGCTAAAAGCTAACGCCAGCAGCACGTCGAAATCATCTTCGACCGTCCCCAGAATTTCCTGCTCGTATTCGTCCGCGAGGGTCTGCGGCAATCTCGATGCGCGCAGGACGGCAAGCGCACGACTCGCCGCCGCGTTGTCTTCGCGGACGATGGCGTCCTTCGCGCTCTCCGCGACCGGCGCGGTGACGAGTCGCCATGCGCGCCCGCGCAAATCATTGATCTCGCCAAAAGTCGTCACCTGCTCGAAGTCGCCTTTGAGATCGGCGGCCATCAACAGCGACCAGAACTCTTTCCCCTCGATCAACTCTTTCCAGAGCGCGTATGTGCGCCGCCAATCGTCGGCGAGTTTGAGCGCGGGGTCGCGCCGGAGCATGACGGCGAGCGAGAGAAGCGCAATGTCATGTCGCGCGGCGGGAGTCTCGTCAGGTTGCAGGCGTGCGGCACTTTCTTGCAGAGTCGCCAAACTGTGCGCGGCCGTCTCAACCGCCTGCGGGTCGAAGAACCAGAAGAGGCGTTCGTAAATTCGCTGCGCGGGGACGGTCAGGCGGCTCAGGGCATCACGCACGTCGTTCTCCGTTTGGTCGAGCGCGTCGAGCCAAGTGGGGTTGTGTGTGGGCGGCTTCACCACGCCCAACTTGATCGCGCGACGGAGGGCGGAGGCCGACGCGTAAATCTCCCTTTGCGAAGCCTGACACGACAGCCCCAGCAGGCGGAAGGCGTTATTCGCCAGCGGCATCAAACTTTGCTTGCCGGGACTCGCGTGGTGAGTCGTACGGAGGCTATCGGTGGCGGTCTGCATTGAAGATTAAGCCTGCCCGACCGAGCGTGTTGGGCGCGACCGGACGGCCGGAGTCAGTGCTACGAGAGATCACAAACGAATACGAAAGACGGCCGAAATTTTACCACCTTACCGCCCGAAAGTGCGCGCCGGTTGTTCCCGACGCGCATACGGCGAAGTGAAGCGTCTCTCACTTAGCTTGAGCCGAAGCGTAGACGGAGGCCGACGCGCACGGAGGCGGGCGGCGCGATGGTGCGCACGGGCGTGCGTCCTATGCTGTAGCGTTGATTTAACAAATTCTCGGCGGCGACGAAGAGTTCGAGCGCGGGCGCGAGGCGACGCGAGACGAGCGCGTCGAGCGTGAAGAAGCGTTCCAGCGAAAAGCGGTTTTGATCGTCGTCGAACTGCGCGCCGCCGACCCGACCCTGGAGGCCGAAGTTGAAGCGCGCGGGATTCGTGTAGCGGAGTTGGAAAGTGAGTTGGTGGCGCGCGACTTGCGGCAGGCGCATGCCTTCGAGTTCCGTGTTGGCCGGAAACTTCAAGACGCGCGCGTCCGCCAGCAGGTAGCCGCCCGCGAGCGTCAAACGCTTCGCGGGGCGCGCTTCAAATTCGAGTTCGAGTCCGCGCGAGCGCGTGCGGCCGAGGTTTTCACGGCGGCGCGTGATGAGAGCGGGTGCGACCGTCAAGGTCACGTTGGCGACCGGGCGCGCGATCTCCGTCCAGAAGAGCGTGGCGCGCGCGCTCACACGCCCGTCGCGCGTGGCGATGTTCGCCCCCGTTTCGCCGCCCGTCAGACGTTCGGCGCGCAGGTTTTCATTCGCCAGCGTCAGCACGTCGCCGACGCGAAAACTGCGATACAGTTCGTTGAGCGTCGGCTGCCGGAACGCGCGATGGACGGACGCGGCGAGCGAGAAGTTATCGAGCGGTTTGTAGAGCACGGAGACTTGCGGGCTGAAAGCCGTCTCAGTGCGATTCGGCAAGGCGTTCGCGTTCACCGTCGCAAGAGGGCTGAGAGGTCGCGTCGCGCTCTGCGCGCGGTAGTTGCGCCAGCGGTCGAAGCGTGCGCCGCCCGCGATGATGAGACGCGGAGTGAACTGCATGATCTCTTCGACGAAGACGCCCGCGGTTCGCTCGCGCCCGCCCGCGCCGACGAGGCTCGTGGCGCGACCCTGCACGTAGACGAGTTCGTCGCTCGCGCCGCGCACCTCGCGTGCGTCCAAACCGGCGACGAACGTGTGTCTCCCGGCGAAGGCGCGCGACCATTGAGCCGACAGCCCCGTGAACTGCGAAGGGGCGCGCTGCACGCGCGTCAGCGTCTCCGTGTTCCGATTGGGGGCGACGGCCGTGAAGTTTTGATCGAACAGTTGCGTGCCGCCGTAGAGGCGCACGACCGCGTTGCCGCGCCGCGCGCTTGACCAGTCGCCGCCCGCGCTCCACTGGCGCAGGTGTGTGCGGTTCGTCTGCAAGGGCGTCCCGTTCGCGCGCGACTCGCCGAGATAGGAGGCGCGAACAAACAGCCGCGCGGCTTCCGAGACGGCGTAATCAAGCCGCGCGTCTAAGGCGGCGCGACGCGACGCGGCGGGCGTGTCCACGCGACCGCGTTCCGCCCTGTCAACGACGATGTAACCGTCCGTGTGAAACGTCTCGGCCGCGAGCGTCGCGCCCCAACGCCCGCGTCGCACGCTTGCGAAGAGAGAGGCGTCCGGCGTCTGCTGGCTTCCGTATGACGCTTCGAACGAGACGACGGGCGACTCTCCTGCCTGCCGCGTTAGGATGTTGACGACGCCGCCGAGCGCGCCGCTGCCGTAGAGGTGCGAGAAGCCGCCGCGCAAAACTTCTACGCTCTGCACGGACTCGCGCGGCACACGTCCCCAGTTGACCCAACCGCCGAACGGATCGTTTAGCGGGATACCGTCTGCGAGGACGAGCGCGCGACTCGCGCCGCTCGCGCCCGTCCCGCGCAGAGAGACGCCCTGCGTGGTCGGGTTTGCGGTGCGGCTGCCTGCGCGGCGGAACAACTGGAAGCCCGCCACCTGACGCAACGCGTCGTCGAGCGTGACGGCGGCGGTCGTTGAAAGTTCCGCCGCCGTGAGCGTGACGACGCTCGCCGCCGTGTCGCCGAGACGCGTCTCCGTCCGCGTCGCCGTCACCGTCAACTCTTCCGCGAGCGGCGCGGGCGCGAGCGCCAGCCGCAACTCCGCGACGCTTTCACCACGCCCACCCAACTTTCGTTCGAGCGGCGCAAACCCGCGTGCGCGCACGACGAGCACAACTTCGCCCGCCCGCTGCGGCTCGCTAAAAGAGAACTCGCCGCCCGCGCCGGTTATCGCCCGTGCGACGACTGCCGAGTTGACCTTTAGAGAAACTTCCGCGCCCGCGACCGGGGCGTCCGTCTCGTCCGACACGACGCCCTTGATCTGCGTTTGCAAAGTGGCGGTTTGAGTGGCGGCCGATGTGCGCCCGTACATCACGAGGAGGCAGGAGAGCGCACAGATGCACGCGACCAGCCGCGACGCCGTGCGGCCGCACGTCTCCGTGCGAGAGAGAGCGGGCTTGTGCAACCTCCACGTCAACCGCGAAAGGCGACGGGGCTTGGATGCGTCGCCGATCTTCGCGGCAACGCGGCGACGCGGTTCCGGGTCGTCGCCGCGTTGCCGCCTTGTGTCGCTGTGCTGCCGCTGCGTGTCGTCGAGTCGTAGTTTCACGATCTACTTTTCATTCTTCAAACGCTGTTCCAGATCGTTGACAGTTCTCTTCGCCTCGCTGACGGAACGCGTCAGAAACCGGATCGTGCGTCTCAGTTCAAGTTGAGTCATTACCTGTTGGCTGAGCACGCGCAGGGCGGCCAATTGTTCGGGCGTGATCTCGCGCGGGTAGCGGTCGATGACGCAGAGCGTGCCGAGGCTGAATCCTTCAACCGTGGTGAGCGGCGAACCGGCGTAGAAGCGGATATATGGGTCTGCCCTGACGAGCGGGTTGTCACGGAAACGCTCGTCGTCGAGCGCGTCGCGGACGACCATCGGGCCGGGTTGTTTGATCGCGTGGGCGCAGAAGGAAACGTCGCGCGCCGTCTCTTCCAATGAAAGCCCGACCCTCGCCTTGAACCACTGCCGGTGCGCGTCGAGGAGTGTGATGATCGCAATGGGCGTGTGGCAGATGTAGGCGGCGAGGCGTGCGATGTCGTCGAAAGTTTGTTCGGGGTCGGTGTCGAGCACCTCGAACTGGTGCAGGACTTCGAGCCGCGCCGCTTCATTCGTCTTCGGCTGTGACGCCATATTTTATCCACTTCCTGAGTTCGTCGCGGGGCACGACCCTTGACAGGTCGTGCCGTCATCCGGCGGATAAACTCAAAGTATGCAGGCTGAGAAAACTTGAAGCGTGCATTATACAGAAAGCCCTTAGTTTTCTGAGACTCTCGCCGCCGCTTCGACATCGCTTCGCCTCTCTCCGCGCTTCTCAGGACGCCCGCCGCCCGGCTATTTTTTAGTGGCGACAAACTCGTTAATGTCGTTATAGTCGACGGGCGGCGCGCGATCTCGGATGTTCGATGAATGTTGCCGGGGCGCGACGCCGGATAGCCGCATGCTGCGAGAGATAAGGAACGTTAAAGAGATACCCGGACAGGGGGTGCGCCGTTGGTTCAACGACGAACACCTCGACCTGTTCGTGTGGTACGACGCGGGCGGGCGCATCATCGGTTTCCAACTCTGCTTCGACAAAGACACGCGCGACGAACGCGCCCTCACGTTCACGGAAGATGAAGGCTACTCGCTCGACCACGTGTCTACGGAAGCCTCCGTCTGCGATCTGGGTTCGCCCGTGATGGTGCGAGCCGGCGGATTCTCCTGCCGTCGGTTGATCGAGCAACTCGGCGAGCGGGGCGTGACGTTGGAGCGTTCGCTTTACGATTATCTCAGGAAGAAACTGGAAGAATATCCGGCGCAGCCGTCCGGCGCAGCCTCGGAAGTTAAGGCGGGATCATGAGTAGGTGCGGGAAGCGGTACGCATCGACTGCCCCAACCAGCCCTCGCCATGCCTGCCACAGCGTTCGAGTTGATTGGGGACGAAAGACAACTGAGGACACTTAGACATGTCTTTATGTTACCAACCTGTCGTCGCGCCCTCGTGTCTTTGGAGTTAAGGGAGTTGAGTTTCCGAGGTCAATTTTCTGAGGCACTCTTAATGAAGACGCTCCGTTTCATCGTCGCATGTCTCGTCCTCGCCGTCGCGGTTGATTCGCGCCTGTCGGCGGCGCAGGAAATGGGCGCGCCGCGTTACGAGGATTACGCCGCGGCCGCCGGGCGCGAGAAGATTGCGCCGCTCAATCCGCGAAGTCACCCGCTGGCGCGCAAGTACCGGACGGTCATTCGTCAGCAACTCAGGGAAGAGGGCGTCAACTTCGCCGGGCATTATACGCTCGCGTCCGTGGGCTGCGGCACGGGCTGTTCGATAATCGCAATCGTCGATGCGCGCACCGGCCGCGCCTATTTCCCGAAAGAGTTGGAGGGCTGGACGAGCATCGTCGGGGATTACGACCCGCCCGAAGGCGAGGACGTGCGGACGTTTCGCGCGGGCAGCAGGCTGCTCCGCGCGGTCGGGCGTCCGAACATCGGCAAGGCGGGCGAAGAGCGGCACGGGGCGAGCGGAATCTATTACTACGAATGGACGAACGGACGCCTCCGGCAGGTGAAGTTCACACCCGTCGGCTCTTACCCCGAAGCCGACCCGCCCGCCAGACCATGACCGCATGCGGCTCAAACCCGAACGCCGACCGCGACGGCTATTCGCGCCCGCTACTGGTTGACGCGCCCGGCAGGTCGCGGTAAGTGAAACTTCGCTCGACGGAAGTGACCGCCTGACCGTCAACCTCGGCGTAAGGGTAGATGAAATAGTTGAGCGAGATGCCCTGCTGCTTCGGATTGAGCGTCAGGTCGCGTCCCGTCGTGAACTCGACGCGGTTCTCGTCGTGCGCGCCGAAAAAGTATTCGCGCCGCGCAGGGTCTTTGGCCGCTTCCGACGCATCGACGGGAATCCAGCCGATCCCCTCCGCATAAAACTCAGCCCAGCAATGATAGCCGCTGACCTGTCCCGCGCCCCGCTCCGTCGGCAGCGGGAAGCCGATGGTGAACCGCGCCGGGATACCGAGGGCGCGCGCGTAACCGATAAAGATCGCGTGGAAGTCTGTGCAGTTGCCGCGCCGCGCGTCGCAGGCGTAGTAGATGTCTCCGCGTCCCCAGCCCTGCCCGCTCTTGTCATACTTCACCGTCGAGACGACGTGATTATAGATGGCGCGCGCCTTCTCCAAATCCGTCTTAGCATTCGCAGCACTCACCACTTCCTGCGCCCACCGGCGCACCTTGCCGTCAATCGGCACGAGCCGGTCGGGTTGCAGCCAACGCGCCATGTTCGGGTCGCGTTCGTCGGCCGTGACAGCGTAAGCGGCCTGCCGCAGCCTTCCCTGTATGTGCTCGCGGCGCACGGCGTTGAAACGCATGGTGACGGTCAAGCCGGACGGCGTCGGGTTGTTCAGGCTAAGGTGCAGGATTCTGTTCCCGTACTGCGCCGTGTGCATCCGGTACGGGTGCGGGGAATCAATTTGCAGCCCCGTGATTTTTTGGAAAGGGGTGTCGTGCGGGACGGGAATCCAGAGTTCAAATTTCCGCGCCCCGGCCGGAATCTCCTTGATCGTGGCCTTGTACTCGAACTCGAACTGTCGCTCTTTTGGAGTGACGAAAGAATTCGCGAGCGGTTGAACTTGAGGGCGGGTCGGCTTGCGCGGGCGTTGCACCGACGCGCTGCCGGGAAAGTTGATGGCGACGCCGCAGAAGAGTGCGACGAGCATTAGTGTGAATCTTTTCATGTTGACGAGTGACTCGCTTTTCTCCGGCTCGGGTAAAGCGGGCGACTCGTCTGGGGCATGGTCAGACGAAGTGCGGCGACGCGCTTACCGGCCTGTGTAGTTGTAGGTCGTGTGCGCTCCCCGCCGGGGACGCCGTCGTGCGACCCGTTCAGTTAAATTGTTCGTAATTCGCCGGAGTCAAATTAATCGACTCGACCCGACTGATGCGCTTGTTATTTTTCATGTCCCACGTTTCTCCATTCACAACGCGTGAGCAAATTGGTGCAACCGGAAAATCAAAGTGGCAGCGGGCAGGTTCCTGCCGCCACAATTCAACTGACGCTCGCGCCCGTTTGTAATTCGCGTTAGCTACTTTTGAACGGGATTGTGCAACGCGACCGGGGGCAAGTCAAGAAAGAGCGGCGGCGGCCAGCGTCCTAGATTTGATCTGTACTCTGAATCCTCCGTGTCCACTGTGTCCGCGATAGTGAACGACTATCCGCAGCATTCATCACAGAGACATGAAGGGCGCGTAAGAGGAATGCTGAAATACAAATAAATCAACCCGGTTTGAATTTCCCTCCGGTTGCCTCAATAATAGCGGCGTATGAAATTTTCCAACGCCTTCATGCTGACGACGCGCGTGCCGGATTTATGCTGCTAGACATCTCGCCCTTAAGAATCTCCCGCGATTACCGCCTGCTTTTCTCCGGTCAACTAATTTCGGCCTTCGGCACGGCGATGACTTTCGTGATCATCCCGGTGCAGGTTTATCAGTTGACCGGCTCGACGCTGCTCGTCGGTTTGTTGAGCGTCGCGGAGTTTGCGCTGATCCTGTTGATGGCGTTTATCGGCGGCGCGTATGCCGACTTCATCGACAAACGCAGGATGCTCAGGCTGACGGAAATCGGGCAGACGATGGTGACGATCATGCTCGTCGCGAACGCGCTCGCTCCCCGCCCGCGGGTGTGGGTGCTCTTCATGTGCGCCGCACTCCACGCGGGACTCGCCGCCTTGCAACGTCCATCGTTTGAAGCGTTGATGCAAAAACTCGTGCCGCCAGAGTTGATGTCTTCTGTCAGCGCGTTGAATTCGCTGCGCTGGAACGTGACGACGATCTTAGGCCCCTCGCTCGCCGGAATTATTCTGGCAAGGTTCGGCGCAGAGGTCGCTTACTTGATAGACCTCTTGACGTTCATCGCTTCGCTCTCGGCCGTATTCCTGATTCGCGCCGTGCCGAAGGCCGTGCAAACAGAAGCGCGCCCCACTTTGAAATCAGTCGTCGAAGGCGTGCACTATGCGTGGCGGCGCAAGGAGATTCTCGGCACGTACCTGATCGACATGAACGCCATGTTTTTCGGCATGCCGACCGCGCTCTTTCCCGCGATGGCCGTACACTTCGGGGCGGGCACGGTCGGCTTTTTCTATGCCGCGCCGTCGGTCGGCGCGCTCCTTGCCACGCTGACTTCCGGTTGGACGAAGAAAGTTCACCGACACGGGTTGTTCGTCGCGCTGGCCGCTGGACTCTGGGGCGTGGCGATCATCTTCTTCGGGTTCGCACAGAATTTATATCTGGCTTTGACGTGCCTTGCGCTGGCGGGCGGCTTCGACATGATCAGCGGGGTGTTCAGGATGACGATTTGGAACCAGACGATCCCGCACCACTTGCGCGGGCGGCTCGCCGGTCTGGAGATGATTAGCTACACCTCAGGCCCGAAACTCGGCGACGCGGAAGCCGGTCTCGTCGCAGCCCTGTTCAGTGTCAGAACGTCAATCGTGTCGGGCGGAATCTTGTGCGTCGTGGGGACGGCGATCATCTCCGCCCTGATTCCGCAATTCCTGCGCTACGACGGGCGCGAAGGCGTCAGGCAAAAAGAGTTGGAAGAAGCCCTGCGCGAAACCGAGACCAAAAATCTCCTGCTCGAATAAAGCGCGTATTCGACGGCGTTCGCCAACACGGGCAAAGTGATGACGGATGAAGTAAAAGCTCTCGAGCGGATAAGACACAACTTCCAACTCTCATACTTCAACCCTCATCCTTCTGCCCTCATCCCTTACTTCCACGCCCGGCGAGGTTGGCGACGACCGTGATCAATTCGGAAGGTTCGACGGGCTTCGTCACATGCATCTGGCGGGGCGGAGGCGAGGTTAACAATTCGCCCGGACTCTGTTAACCTATTCCGCACCTCGACCACAGGCGGCATCACCCGTCGCCTATCTCTCGACCGGCCTGACCACGACAGTTCGACGCATTACGAAGGGAACACCGTTTTTATGTTTTGGTCATCCGTGCTTGGCGCAACGGCCAACTAATCGTTGCGCCGCATGTTCCGCCCAGCCGGTGGCGGGGCGAGTTGACGCGGCTCGTTCTCGTTTAACTCGTCAGAACAAAAGAACGCGCACAGGGCAATTCTCGCCCGGCTGAAACCATGCAGAGTCCGCTTGATCGAATGATAGGCGCGCTACCTACAGGAAACGGCCGCGCACCCCGTTGCCTTACCCCAACTGGAATCAGTTACCCACCCTGACCGATAGTTTTGAAGGGAGAAACTAATGCGTAAGAGTTTGCTTCTGGGCCTGCTTGGACTTGTCCTCGCAGTCGCCTCCATGATCCCCTTGACGAAATCCGGCGCAGCCCACGCCTCACAACAAAAGGGCAGCGGTGCGGGCAAGTCCCGTCCGAAGACGCTTCCCGACTTTGACATCCGTCTCGCAGGCAAATCCGAATTCACAGACTACGATCTCAATACCCCCGCCGCCGCCGCGAAGAGCGCGGCGCAGAACTCCGCGCTCCGCGCGCGCGTGACGGCCGTCGATGAATTTCGCGCGGGTCTGGCTTCCGAGCACGCGGACAACCTACGCGTCGTCGCCAACGAAACCGGCGCGATCAAAAACATCTTCGTAGACGGCGCGCCGCTTGCCGCGCCGCAGTCCGGCGCGCCCGATACGGTCGCGCGTGGTTTCCTCAAACGCCACGGCGCGCTCTTCTCGCTCGCCGACTCGGCCGTCGCCGAACTGAAATTGGATAATGAAGACAACGACGAGGGTACGTCGTTCCTCGCTTACGTACAGACGGCCGGCGGGCTCAAAGTCTTTCAGGGCGACGTGCAGGTGGTCGTCAACCGCAACGGCGAAGTGCTCTCCGTCCGCGAAGGCTTCCTCGTTTCGGGGCAGCAGTTCGCGTCCGCACCCGCGCTCGACGAAGCGCAGGGCATCGCCACGGCCTTCGGGCACGCGGGGCGCATCGTGTCGCCGTCGTTCGCGGAAACTTCCGCCCGCGCCTCCAAGGGCGAGCGCGCTGCTTTCGCCAACCCCCTCTCGGCGAATAACGAAGAAGTCCTCTCCGAGTTGAATGTCATGCGCGTGGGCGACGAAGCGCGCCTCGCGTGGCATGTCTACGCCGATGTCGGCTCGAACGAGTGGTACGAAATTCTTGTGGACGCCCACAACGGCGAACTGCTTTATCGCCGTAACCTCTACGTCTTCGAAGCGCAGGGCACGGTTTACACCGAGCACCCGACCGCGAACCCGACGCGCCAACTCGTCTCTTTCGTCGGCGATACGACCATCAACACCACCGCCGGTTGGATGGGCGCTTCCACCGTCACCACGGGCAACAACGCCGAAGCCTATCTCGACACCAACGCCGACAACGCGCCCGACGCCAACAACACGACGGGTCTATCGAACGGTCACGCGTCGTCGTCCACACAAAATTTCACATTCCCCTTCGACACGACCGTTGACCCGCGCACGCAGCAACCGGCCGTCGTGACCAATCTGTTTTACTTCAACAACATCATGCACGACTTCTCGTACGGCCTCGGCTTCACCGAGACGGCGCGCAACTTCCAGACGAACAACTACGGGCGCGGTGGTCTCGCCGCCGACTCCGTGCGCGCAGAGGCGCAAGACGGTTCGGGGACGAACAACGCCAACTTCGCCACGCCGCCCGACGGCTCGCGACCGCGTATGCAGCAATATCTCTTCACCGCCGCCACCCCCGACCGCGATAGCTCGTTGGACGGCGACGTGGTCTTCCACGAATACGGCCACGGCATCTCGAACCGCCTGATCGGCAACGGCAGCGGCCTCGGCGGCACGCAGTCGGGCGCGATGGGCGAGGGCTGGTCTGACTACTGGGCTTGCACGCTCGGCAACGACGGGCTGGTGGGCGAGTACGCCACCGGCAACACGACGGCGGGCATCCGCCGCGCGGCCTACACCGTGCCCGCCAACGCGGTTCACGATTCATACGCCGACGTGTGCGCGGGCGGCTGTCAGGTTCACCGCGACGGCGAGGTGTGGGCGGCGACGCTCTGGGATTTGCGCACGCAACTCGGCGCGTCCGTCACAGACAGGCTCGTCTTGAACGGCATGAAGTTCACGCCGACCAGCCCGTCGTTCCTCAACGCGCGCGACGGCATTCTGCAAGCCGATCAGAACTTGAACGGCAGCGCGAACCGTTGCGCCATCTGGACGGTCTTCGCGCGTCACGGCATGGGCGTCTCGGCGGTCGGCAACGACGGCACGACGCACACGGCCGCAACGGACATGCCCACCGATTGCGGCGGCACGTGTTCCTTCTCCATCAGCCCGACGAGCGCGAGCGTCGCATCGGGCGGCGCGACGGGCAGCGTCAGCGTCACCGCCGGGGCGGGTTGCAACTGGACGGCCGTGAGCAACGCCTCGTTCATCACGATCACGGCGGGCGCGAGCGGATCGGGCAGCGGCACGGTCAGCTACTCGGTCGCGAGCAACGCGAGCACATCGTCGCGCACGGGCACGCTCACCATCGCGGGTCAAACCTTCACGGTGACGCAGGCGGGCGCAAGCGGCGGCGTGGAGTTGATCACGAACGGCGGCTTCGAGAGCGGCACGACGCCGTGGGTGATCAGCGGGCAGGTCACGCGCAGCACGGGCGCATACCCGCACAGCGGCGTGGCCTACATGATCCTCGGAGGCGTGAACAGCACCACCGGCACGCTCTACGAGCAGATCGCGGTTCCGAGCGGTTCTTCGCCCAATCTCACCTTCTGGTTGAACATCACCACGGGCGAGGCGGCGGGCGCGTCCGTCTTCGACCGCTTCTTCGTCGAAGTGCGGAACACTTCCGGCACGCTGCTCGCCACGCTGGCGACGTTCAGCAATCAGAACAGCGGCACGGCCGGAGTTTACGTGCTGCGCGGCAACTACAATCTCGGCGCATACGCCGGGCAGACGGTGCGGATTCAGTTCCGCAACACGCAAGACTCTTCGCTCCCCACGTCGTTCCGCGTGGACGACGTTTCGGTGAAATAACTTCCACCCGCGCCCGGCCTCCCGCGAGGCGGCCGGGCGTTTCAATCCGGCTTGCTCAACACAAGTCTGCCGGTAAAACCGGAAAGGGACGCGGCCTTCGCGTCCCTTTCACTTTCGGCAGATACCAACATCCTTCACGCCTTAAATTTCCACCCTATCTGCGACATTGACAACAGCGGCCGAGTCCTGTGGTTTCCCCTCGCATTTGTTCATCTACGCGGTAGAGCGTTCTTGATTTATACCACCCGGTTCAACTCCAATTACCCAATCAACCCTAACGGCCGTCTCTACCGGTTGATGCTCCGGTTAGCTCACACACTCTCGACACAAATCTTCGCAAGTTGAGTCCGAGCCTGTTTTTCGCCCGGTCTAACCACCGAAGTTACAGCAAGGCCGCCGATGGGCAGACATTAATACGCACCGCACTTCATCCGCCGCTTACACCATTGGCGCGACGACGGGCTTCTGGCTGAATAACGAAAACTACGTCGTCACGGCGCAGAACGCTTCTCCGACCAATGCCGGTCTGCTCAGGCTCACGCAGGGCGTCTTCAACGTCGGCACGGCGTTAGGCAATTCGATGGGCGGCAGCGCGGGCGCAGTCTTCATCATCGAAGGCGGTTCTTCATTCCAAGTGTCGGGTGGCTTCTCGCCTTCGGGCGCGGTCAGCTACACGCAGACCGGCGGCCTGATAACCATCTGCAACGTCGGGCAGAACAGCAATTCCGCCGCCTGTTTCGACTTAACTGCAACTTCGTCCTTCACGATGAGCGGCGGCACCATCTCTCTCCGACAGGCCAGCACGGCCGCCGCCACGCCTTTGGATTATCAGGTGCTTTCGAGCACGAGCAACATCACCGGCGGCTCTTTGATTGTCGGCGCGTCTTCCACCACAACCAACTTCAATTTCAGGATTCGCGGCAACGCGCCGGGCATCTTTATTGACGGTAATACGAACGCCAAGATCGCTACGCTCGTCAACAACGTTTCCGTCTTCGCCACCACCACCATTGCGCCCGGCTCGACGTTGAACCTCAACGGCTTCACGCACACGCAAGCAGGCACGTTCCTCTTCAACAACGGCACGATCCACGGCAACGCGGCCGGCAGCCGTCTCTATTTCGCCGGGAAGCGCGGGCAGCAGTACGGCGGCAGCGGCGTGGCGGGCACGATCACCGACCCGGCTGTGGGCGGGCAAGTGCTCATCGACGAGTTCCGCTTCCGCAGCGCGACCTTCGACGCGAGCGGCGGTGTGGACGGAAGCCACGACGAGTTCATCGAGTTGTACAACAACACGAATGAACCGATCACGGTCGGGGCGTCGGACGGTTCTGCGGGCTGGGCGGTCGCGATGTCGCTCGCGACGGCCGCGACCGTCGTCACGCTCGCCACCATGCCGGCGAGCACGTACATCCCCGCGCGCGGTCATTACCTCGTCGCCTATTCGGACACGACCGTCAACCCCGCGACGGTCGGCTACAGACTCGACGGTTACGCCGTGCCAGACCTTCTCTACCTCGACGCAGACATCGCGGACAACGCGGGCGTCGCGCTGTTCCGCACAGCCGAGGCGGCGAACTTCACGGCGGCCAACCGTCTCGACGCGGCGGGCTTCAACTCCCACGCGGGCGCGACGGCCGACATGTGCCGCGAAGGCGCGGGGCTCGTCTCGCCCGGCGCGAACGACGGCGAATATGCCTTCCTGCGCAAGCTTACGACCGGCTTTCCGCAGGACACCGGCGACAACGCCGCCGACTCGCCAATACGCGTGCGGCCGGGTCGCGCGTCGCTGACCGTTCTTGACAAGCATTTGCGGCCAGAGTATTTTCCAATGGTTCCCGACAGTCCCCCTTCAAGAGCGGGTGTCTTTAACCGCACCGGCTAATCTTCAACTTCACCGTACCATTTATAGAGGGACTGCCGCGTCGCGTCGAAACAGTCGGCAAGGCAGGCGAACCGAGCATTAGGCCGCGCGCGTTCGTCAGCCTGCGTTTCACTCGACGGGGGAAATCCACACCACCCTGTTTAAAACAGGGCACGCGCATGAAAAAAAGGCGAAACATATACATCGTTCTCTTCTTCACCGCGCTCACGATCGTCTTGACCGTGGTCGTCGTTTTAATGTGGGAGAAGGTGTTGATGCCGCCCTTCTACTCGGTGATCGAGGCTTATTATCCGGGCGAGGCCAACAGCGTCGCCCGTTGGAGGTGGCAGCAGCGGTTCGAACACGTCTTCATTTCAACCGTCGTCGACGTGATCGTCGTCACCCTCCTCTTGCGTCTGGTCGGTCGCCAGCAGCGCAGGTTGGCCGCCAGCGAAGAACGTTACCGCGCCGTCTTTGAACACGCCAACGACGGCATCGTGATCGTCGCCGCCGAGAGTCGCACGGTCATCGAGGTCAATAACAAGTTCTGCCAACTCTTCGGCTGCCGCCCGCAGGAATTGATCGACAAAGACATCAGCGCGCTCGCATGGGGGACGGACGAAGGCGAAACCGCCGACTCGCTTTCGGCGTTTTTGGACGAGAATTATTGCGCCGAAAAAGAGTTGTCGATCAAAACTTCGTCGGGCGCGCTGCTGCCGGTCTCCGTCTCATGCAGCGCGCTCTCGATGGACGAGGAACGGCTGCTCGTGCTGATCGTCCGCGACTGGTCGATCCGCAAAAATTTGGAGGCCGAGAAGGCCGAGATGCAGCGGCAACTCTTCCACAACGAAAAGATCGCCGCGCTCGGGCGCGTCGCGGCGCAGGTGGCGCACGAGGTCAAAAACCCGCTCAGCGGGTTACTGCTCTATGCCATGCACTTGAAAAGCAAACTGACCGGCAAACTGCCGGAGAGCGAGTTGGTTCTCTGCGACCGCATCATCAGCAGCGTCAACCACCTCGTCGGCACGACCGAGCAGATCATGAGTTTCGCGCGTCCCGTCACCGTCGCGCCCCGTCCCGCCGATCTGAATCAGGTCGTCAAAAAAGTCTTTCAACTGCTGCAACCGCAAATCAACGCTCACCACATCGAAGAGCGCCTCGACCTCTCCGACAAAGAAGTCATCGCGCTGCTCGACGAAACTTCGCTCACCTCCGCCCTGATCAACCTGACGCTCAACTCGATCCAATCTATGCCGAGCGGCGGACGGCTGACGGTTAAGACCGGCCGCTCGAACGGTACGAGCCAACTCACGATTGCCGATACGGGCTGCGGGATGACCCCAGAGCAGATCGAGAAAGTCTTCGAGCCTTTCTACACTACGAAGAGTCAGGGGCTGGGGCTCGGCATGCCTTACGCCAAAAAGGTGATCGAGCAACATCAGGGGGCGATCCACATCGAAAGTCGTCGCGACGAGGGGACGCAAATCACCATCGAGTTGCCGGCGGAAAAGTGAGTAACTAAAAGAATGCGTTCATGGGTCAAAATCCTCGTGATAGACGACGAGAGCAGCATTACGGGCGCGCTGCAAGTAATTCTTGAGGAGCAGGGTTACGTGGTGCAAACCGCCGCGAGCATGTTGGAAGCGTCGCGCCTGCTACAGGGGCGCGCGTTTGATCTCGTCTTCACCGATCTGCGTCTGCCCGACACCAACGGTCTGGAAGTGCTCAATCACATCAAGGCCGAGAACCCGGACACGGAAGTAATCCTGATGACCGCTCACGGCTCGCTCGACATCGCCATCAGCGCGATCAAGCGCGGCGCGTACTACTACGTCGAAAAGCCCTTCACGCCCGACGAGATCGTCATGCTCACCGAGCGCGCGCTCCAGTTTGCCGGAATCAAACAGGAGAACCGCGTACTCAAGAGCACGCTCGGCGGCGAGAAGGAAGCCTACGGGATGATCGGCAGCAGCCAGCAGATGCGGCAGATTTACGAGACCATTCGCGCCACCGCCCCTTCGGAAGCCTCCGTCCTGATCGAAGGCGAGAGCGGCACGGGCAAAGAACTGATCGCCACAGCCGTGCACTTGCAAAGCAAGCGCGCGAGCCGTCCCTTTATCCGCATCAACTGCGCGGCCTTCCCGCCCGACCTCATCGAATCCGAGTTGTTCGGCTACAAGCGCGGCGCGTTCACCGGGGCTGACCGCGACAAGCGCGGTCTGATCGAGGCCGCCGCCACCGGCACGCTCCTGCTCGACGAGATCGCGGAGATGCCGATCCACCTCCAGGCCAAACTCCTGCGCGTGTTGCAGGAACGCAAAATACGCCGTCTCGGCGATGAACAGGAAATACAGGTCGACTTCCGCCTCGTCTCCTCCACCAACCGCGACACCCGGCAGGCCGCGCGCGAAGGACTGTTCAGGGAAGACCTCTATTTTCGCATCAGCACGGTCAAGATCACTGTGCCCCCCTTGCGCGAACGCCCGGAAGATGTGCTCCCGCTCGCGGATCATTTTCTGCATCGCTACGTCGAGAAATATCAGAAGCAGATTCGCAACATCTCGCAGCCCGCGTTATCGCTCCTCACGCGCTACGACTGGCCGGGTAACATCCGTGAACTCGAAAGCGTCATCGAACGCGCCGTCCTGTTTTGTCAGGGGGATCAACTCACGGTCGAGAGTTTGCCCGAACACCTGTCGCCCGCCGCGTCGGGACAGGTTAAATGTCTCATCCCGCCGCACCTCACCCTCGAAGAGATCGAGCGTGAGGCCATCGCCCAAACACTCGAACGCACCGGCGGCAACATCAAAAAAACCGCCCAACTGCTCGACGTGCATCGGCCGACGCTCTACCGCAAGTTAAAACGCTTCAAACTCATCAACATCGATTCCGGCGCGGATAGCCTTATCGATTCCGGCGCGGATAGCATTCAGGGGCATACGGATGCTTCGTAGAGAGAATTGAAGCATCCGAACATTATCGGCTCACATCTCAGTTTCCCCCGGAACCATTTCGGTTTGGCTGCGCTTCAACGTGCGAATCATCTCACCGTATAATGGGAAAGCCTCAGCAGAAGTGTTTCAAATGCCGGTTATCGACCAAAGTATAAAGATAAAGACGGCGGAAAACGCCTGAAAGAGATTATCGACCGCCAGGAAAGGAAGTGTTCATGCAATTTAAAATAACACGCACGCTCTTTTCGTTTGTCGCCCTGCTGGCCCTCGCCGCGCTGCCCACGGGCTTTACGGATGGGCATTCAGTCGTGGTGGCGCAGCGCAAACCCGCCGTCAAGAAGAAGAAGAAGGCGGCGGCCGTCTACACCTGCCCGATGCACCCGGAAGTGAAGTCGAGCAAGCCGGGGCGGTGTCCGAAGTGCGGGATGAACCTCAGCTTGCCGGAGGAGACCCCGGCCGAACACGAAGGGCACGCGCACGAAACCGAGCCCGCCAGCGCGCCGAGCGAGCCGAGCACGACCGCGGGAACGGCGGCGACAGCGACGACCACAATCGCCCCGAACACGCTCAAAATTCCCGACACGGTCGTCTACAACCAGCACGGCCGGAAGCTCAACTTCTACACCGACCTCGTGCGCGGCAAGACGGTCGCGATCAACTTCGTCTTCACCACCTGCACGACCATCTGCCCACCGCTCACGGCCACCTTCCGCAAGGTGCAGCAGGAACTCGGCGAGCGCGTCGGCCGCGACATCGAACTGATCTCGGTCAGCGTCGATCCGACGACGGACGTGCCCCAAAGGTTGAAGGAGTTCAGCGCGAAGTTTAAGGCCGCGCCGGGGTGGACTTTCGTGACGGGCAGCAAGCCCGAAATAGATCAACTGCTCGGCGCGCTCGGCGCGGCCACCGCCGACAAGAACGATCACACGCCGATGTTGCTCATCGGCAACGACGCCGCCGGATACTGGACGCGCACCTACGGTCTCGCCCCGGCCGCGACGCTCGTCAAAGTAATCAACGAGGCCGCGAGCAAGAAGGGCGGCGACACGAGCCGGAGCGATGCCGTGATGCCGCAGCCGCAAACGAACGCGAGCGCGCCGCAGGGGGCAGCAAAAACGCCCGGACGGCTCTATTGATCTTGGTCGCGCGGGTAACGCTGCAACATTCCCTCTTCGCTCATTAATTTTTCGATGGCGGGAATGTCCATCGGCAGCCACCCCGTCAGAATGTCCGCGCCCTTGTCGGTGATCACGATCACGTCTTCGAGACGTATATAAATCTTCTCTTCCGGGACGCGCAGCGCAGGCTCGATGGTGAAAACCATCCCCGCGCGCAGCGGCCCGTTGTCCTGCCCGACATCGTGCGTCGCCATCCCGACCCAGTGGCCGAGCGAGGTGCGCGGGTTGGCGGCCGACCGCCCGTAGCCCTCCACAAACTCGCGCGCGGCGCGTTCGTAAATGGGTTTGGAAAAGCGCGTGCGCGCGAGCGTCTGCTGCATATCTTTCAGGGCTTCCTGTTTAATCACCCCGGCCGTCACGCCCGGCCTGATGTGCTTCAGGATGGCCTGATAACACTCCAGATAAAAGCCGTAGAGTTCGCGCTGCCACGCGTTGAATTTTCCATTCACCGGCCACATGCGAGTCACGTCGCTCATGTAGTAACCGACATCGGGAGCGTAGTCCATCAACAGGAAGTCGCCGTCCTGCATCTTCCGTTTGCCCGAACTGTAATGCGGATACCACGCGTTCCTTCCACTCGCGACAAGTGAATAATAAGCGTCGCCCTGCGCGCCGTTCCGGTAGTAGACGTACTTGGCAACGGCGTCTAATTCGTATTCGGAGATTCCCGGCACGGTCGAGCGCATCGCTTCCAACAGGGCTAGAGACGACAGCCGCGTCGCCTTCCTGATGAGCGCGATCTCACGCGGGCTCTTGATGAGTCGCAGCTTATCGAGCGTGGGCGAGAGGTCTTGAATGTCAAACTGCGGAAAGCGCGTGCGGAGCAACGCGGCGAAACGGCCTTCGCGCGAAGGGCTCCCGTCCCACGGGTCTGAGGCCACGTCGGCCACGGCGCGAATCGCCCCGTCGCGGCTCGTCGCCAGCCCCTCGGCCGGGCTGAAGGGCGTCAGGAGCGTGCGCGCCTGTCCCGTTCTGGCGTAGCGAGACAAATGCTCGGCGAGCAGTTCCGACCCGTAGATGGCCTCGATACCGGAGAGTTGTTTGATCATCTCGGCGTCTTCGACCGAGAGCACTTTGCCCTCGACGCTTTCACGCCCTTCATTGCGATGCGGCACGTAGAGCGTCGCCCTCCGCTGCGTGCCGTCGAGCAGCAGGTAGGCGTGCGGCGACTCGACTCCGCACAGGTAGTAAAATTCATTCGACTGCCGGAAGCGCGTGAACCCCGCAGGGCTCGGCGCGCCCTGCACGACGGCGATTTTCCCGCTCCCGATCTCGTCATAAACTCTGGCGCGGCGCGCGGCGAATTCTCCGGGCGGGAAATCGGTGTTGAAGAAAGGAATGCCTTCTTGCGCGAACGGTGTGGCGCACAACAGCAACATGAACAGCACAACCCTCAGCAATCTACTAAACATCACGAGCTGCTCCTTTGAATGAATAATTGGACGGAGACAAACCTTAATAGGTTAAAATCGAGAAAAAGTCTACTACGAGAAATTTGATGCTTTAATAAGAAAGGCTACCTGAAAGGTGGCCTTGACTTATGAAGCGCGCCCGCCGGTCGCTTCGAGTTTATTGTCCGCCGAGCAACTCTCGTATCTCACGCCCGGAGTTGCGCCCGCTAGATGCTACGCGAACACGCCCGTTCCGTGGCCGAGCACGTTGTCCGGGTCATGTTGGCTCTTCTCGCTTGAGAGGCTTCCCCAGAAGTTCTGAAAGTGATTTTTCCAATCGCGTGCATTCATCTGCACCGCGCTGATCGTGTAGAACTTGCCGCCGAGTTCGCGATTCTGCTCATAGAGATTTCGATTCTCTGCGAGGACGGCGTCCACGATTGCCGGTTCGGGCGGGATGGTACGCAGTATGTCGAAGAGGAAAAAGATTTCTTCATCCGGCACACGAAGCATCGGCCGCGCGAGCCGCGACTTGCGAAACGGGTAGAACAGAATGAGCGAACCCGGAAGGAACAGGGACGGGTCGAGCGCGGCGATGGTTTGCGACGCGAACGCGTCGATCTTTGAATCGGCGACGAACAAGTCAACCCACGGATGCGGTAAGCCGCCGAGCCCCGCCGCCTCCAACGCGTCGATGAGTTTGACGACGAGGTCTGTGTACTCGAAATAAGTCATGTCTTCAAACTGCTCCGAGCCGGGGATGGCGTGGAGTCCTTGCAGCGGGTCGGCGGGCAACTCTCCGGCCGACGTGTAGAAAGAGGTGCCTTCGATGAAGAAAACGAAGCCGCCGGGCGTCAGCACGCTCATTCCGCGGGTGTGGTCGAAACGCTCTTCGTTGATGAGGACTCGGAGGTCTGCGAGCATGGCGGGCGCGTCCGGGTAAAAAACGCGGAGCGTCTGCGCGCGTTCCTTGGCCTGAATGAGGCGAATCGTCGCGCGGACGATGATCGCGCACAAACCCAACCCGGCGAGCGTCGCCTCGAAGAGTTTCCGGTCGGCCGACTCGGAGCACGTCAACAATTCGCCCTCTCCCGTGACGACTTGAAGTTCGAGGACGTTATCCACCTGCGCCCCATACTGGTAACTCCGGCCGCTGACGCCTCCGACCGAGAGCGTTCCGCCGACGGTGAGCCTCGTGTAATCGGTAAGCACTGGCGGCGTGAGCCCGACGGGGGTGGTGGCGAGCAGGAGGTTGCGCCACACGACGCCCGCATCCACGACGGCGCGATCCGCCTCAATCGAGTGAATCTGATTGAGTGTGCCCATGTCTACGACGACGCCTGCGTCCACCTGTGATTGGCCGAACGCCGTGTGCCCTTTACCCCGGCTCGCGACTTTGATGCCGTGCTTCCGCGCAAACCGCACCAGCTTGACCACGTCTTCCACAGACCCCGGACGCAGAACCGCGACGGGCGTTCGGTGAATCATGTGCCCGAAGTCGTCTGCGACTGCGGCGAGCGACGCCGGATCGGTGACAAGCGACCCGTCGAGCGGCGGCAACAGAGAGAAGTCGCCGCCGCCTCCGCTCGCATGAGTCACCCATGTACGGGTTGTGAGATCGAAGCCGACAACAACGGAGGCCGCAAAAAGCCCTTTCAGGAGTCCGCGTCTGGAAATATTCCTCATGATGTCACCTCTTTTGTGTGGGTCTTATCGAATCAAAAGTCAGTTCGTTATCAGGGCGCATGTTCAGCACGCACGCTGTGCGCAAAGGCCACGCGCGCGCGCGCTCGGCATATCTCAGATAGCTGGTAAGACAAAGGGAATGGCCGCGGTCAGGTGCGGCGCGCGATGTGCCTCAACTCTTAACGCGAGAAAGGGAGGCTAAAAGGATCACGCGCGAACAAATTTAAGTGTCGCTCAACTCGCCCGCGCGTAGATATTCGGATATTTTACCGGAATAGGTTCATCAAAACGCGATAAAGTTGGCGGACGGCGGATTTACCGATGCATGGTCAATCCATCGCGCCGCCGCGTCTATTGATCACCGATTTTGAATTTCGGGCGGCGTGCTCACCATCTTTCGCAGCAAGTGAGCTAACGCCTGTTGCGGGTCGGAGCACAATCCGGCATGCACAGGCGAAGTCTGGACGATGGTGCTGCGCGGCGCGACAAGCCAGTCGAAACGTGCGCGGCGCGGCAGCCGACCGATAGCCCCGCCCTTGTACCCGCCCTCGCAGATCAGCCGGATGGCTTTCAGGTGAGCTTGCAACTCGTTCACGTCCAGACCCGGCGCGAACGCCGCGAGTCGTTTCTCGTCCACCTCGAACGCGGCGTCGAGGAAGCCGCGCGCGTGGCACGAAAGGATCACCCCCACGTTCATAAACTCTTCACGCTCGATGTGCGGCACGACCCGCACGACGGCGTAATTAAACGAGTGACGATCCGACACGCGCGGCCTCCTGCACGAAAAGTCGCGGCGGTTCGAGCCGTCGCATCAAGTAGTCTATGTAAGCCTGACGAAACTCCCCCACGCTCTCGAAGGTAGTGTCGTTGCCGAGCCAAACGTCTGGGATGAGACTTACTATTTCGCCGATGACCTCCGGCGTCAGGCGGGCGGCCAACGCCTCGTCAACTTCACGCAGCAGAGACGCGGACGGGAGCAGGACGTGATCTTTGACATGCTCGAACGCCTTGCGGCTGCGCTCCCGGTAATGAGCCCACGTGTGATGAAAATAGAGCGACGCGCCGTGGTCGATGAGCCAGAGCCGCTTGTGCCACATGAGCATATTCGCATTGCGCGGCGTGCGGTCAACGTTCGTCACGTAGGAGTCGAACCAGACGACCGACGATGCCAGTTCGGGAGTCAGACGCTCGACAAGCGGATCATATGTCACCGAGCCGGGCAGGTAATCGAGCGCGAGGTTGAGCCCCACGCTCGCCTTCAAGAGGTCTTGAATCTCAGGGTCGGGCTCGGTGTCGGCGAGCGCGCCGTCGAGTTCGACGAGGACAATGTCGGGGACGGGCAAATCGAGGGCGCGGCCGATTTCGCCCGCGACCAGTTCCGCTATCAAAGCCTTCGGCCCCTGCCCCGCGCCCCGGAATTTGAGGACGTAGAGGCCGTCGTCGTCGGCCTCGACTATCGCGGGCAACGAACCGCCTTCGCGCAGGGGCGTCACGTACCGCGTCGCCGTTATCGTTCGCACATTCAAACTCAAACTATGCCTCACTCCCGAACCCGGCCGACGCCGGAGAGATCATCAGATCGTCTCCCGACCCGTCATCACCCCGGCGACGATCTCAAAAGAGCGCAGCCGTGCCGCGTGATCGAAGATTTGCGCCGTCACCATGATCTCGTCGGCCTGCGTCCTATCAATGAACGATTCCAACCCCCGCCGCACCGTCTCGGGAGAGCCGACGACGGAACATGCGAGCATGTGCTCGACGCCCGCCCTCTCCATTTCAGACCAGTTGCCTTCCAGCGTGTCGTCCGGCGGTTGCAGCAGTCCGGGCACGCCGCGCCGCAGGTTGACGAACTGCCGTTGGAGAGACGTGAACAGGCGACGCGCCTCCGCGTCCGTGTCCGCCGCGAACACGTTGACCCCGACCATCGCATAGGGTGCGTCCAATGCTTCGGATGGCCGAAATCGGCTTCTGTAAACTTCGAGCGCATGCATCAGGTAGTCGGGGGCGAAGTGGGAGGCGAAGGCGAACGGCAGCCCGAGTGTGGCCGCCAGTTCCGCGCTGAACAGGCTTGAGCCCAAGAGCCAGATGGGCACGTTCAGCCCCGCCCCGGGAACGGCGCGCACGGCCTGACCCGGCCGGACGGGGGCGAAGTAGGACTGCAACTCGGCAACGTCACGCGGGAAATCGTCCTCGATGGCGGCGAGATGCCGTCGCAGCGCGCGAGCAGTCCGCTGGTCTGTCCCCGGAGCGCGGCCAAGCCCGAGATCGATCCTGCCGGGGTAGAGAGATGCGAGCGTGCCGAACTGCTCCGCGATGACGAGCGGCGCGTGATTCGGCAGCATCACGCCGCCCGACCCGACGCGGATAGTCTCAGTGCCTCCGGCGACGTGCCCGATGAGCACCGCCGTCGCCGCGCTCGCGATGCCGGGCATGTTGTGGTGCTCGGCCAGCCAGTAGCGACGATAGCCCCACTCTTCGGCGTGCCGCGCCAGATCAAGCGTCTCGCGGAAAGTTTCGGCAATCGTCCCCCCGTCCTTAACGGGAGCGAGATCAAGAACGGAGAACAAAGCCTTGTCATTACCACTCATGCCTACATCTTAATTCATCTTCCTTAACCGCATAAACCAACAAGACGTGCCATCAACTCCGTTGCCCCCAGACCCACACGCCGTGGGCGACTCCGGCCGCCCCATGTTCGCTGCTCCTTCGCCTGAAAAGAAACGATGAACGATGAACGATGAATGATGAATGATGAACGAAAAGAAAAGTCTTCCGCCGTCAGTTCATCGTTCATCGTTCATCGTTCATCGTTCTAACTTCTGACTTTCTTACTCTCGTCCCTGTTCCTGATCTCATCGTCCCGCGCGTCGAGGCAAGCGCGCACACGCGCCCTCACGTCCTCAATCATGCGCCGCGCTCGCTCGCCTGTGTCGGCCTCCGCGACGATGCGGATCATCGGTTCGGTGTTGGAGCCGCGCACGAGAAACCAACCTGCGGGCGTCGTCACCCTCACGCCATCGCGCAAATCCATCGGCCACGGCGCGTACACGTCTCTCACCATCCTGAGCGCGGCGCGGATTCTGTCCGAGGGGCAGGCCATCTTCTCTTTCAGGATGTAGGAGCGCGGCAGTTCGGCCATCAACTCGGAGATCGTCCGCCCCGTCCCGGCGAGTAGGTGAAGGACGAGCGCCATCCCGACCAGACTGTCGCGCGCGAAGTTGATGCGCGGGTACATGACGCCGCCGTTCCCCTCGCCGCCGATGACCGCTTGCCGTCGCAACATCTCTTCCGCCACGTTGGCCTCGCCGATCTTCGAGCGGTAGAGGGGACAGCCGAAACTTCGGGCCACAGCGTCGAGCGCACTCGTCGTGGCGAGGTTCGCCACGACCGCGCCGGGTTCACGGCCGAGTACGTATCGTGCCGCGAGCGCCAACGTGTACTCCTCGCCGATGGCCTCGCCGCGCTCCGAGACTATCGCCAAACGGTCGGCGTCCATGTCCTGCGCGAAGCCTACGTCGCAACCGTGCTCGCGCACCACCGCGCACAACGCGCCGAGGTTCTCTTCAACCGGCTCCGCGCCGCGCGGGAAGAGGCCGTCCGGCGTGACGTTGATCGGCACGACCTTGACGCCGAGCGCGGCCAGCAAACGCGGGGCGACGATGGAGCCCGCCCCGTTGCACGAGTCAACCGCGACGCGGAGTTGACGCCCGTCACGCGTCGCGCGGGGTAATGCGCCGAGCGCGTCGAGGATGACTTTGACGTGCAGATCGAGCGCGCCAGCCGACAATTCGACCGCGCGCATCTGCGCCCCCGCAACTTTCCTGTATTCGCCCTGATGATAGATGTCGAGTAGTTGTCTGGCCTGCGCGTCGGCGAGGAAGAGTCCGGCGGAGTTGACGAACTTCAGTGCGTTCCACTCGGCCGGGTTGTGGCTTGCCGTGATGGCGATGCCACCCCGCGCGCGTCGCTCACGCACGAGGAGTTGCACGGTCGGGACGGGGCAGATGTCCAGGTCAACCACGCGGCAACCGCTCGACAGCAAACCCGCCACGACCGCCTGCCGCACCATCTCGCCCGACGTGCGCGTGTCGCGGCCGATGATAATCGTGCCTGCCCCCGTGTACGTGCCGAACGCCTGCGCGAAACGCACCAGCAGCGTCGGCGTCAACGATTCGCCCACGACGCCGCGCACGCCCGAGATGCTAATCTTCAGTGTCGGTATCGCTCGCATCATCAAAGAACGTCAATCGTGAATCGTAAATCGTAAATAGAAAGAAAACGGCTTTTCTCTATTCACGATTCACGATTCACGGTTTTTATTCTATTCACGATTTACGGCTTTTAAGAATCTTCAACCCCTTCACGCCTTTCAGGTCGAGACGAAAGAGCGCGCCCGTGCTGCTCTTTTCATCGCCGAGCGCGCCGGTGACGTAAAGTTGATCCAGACGCGCGCCGCCGAAAGCCACGTTGCTCGTGGTGAGATTGCCCGCCGCGTAACGGCGCAGGAGTTTACCCTCTGGACTCAAGACCTGCACTTGCCGCATGCCGTAGTGTGCGACGTACAAGTTGCCGTTTGCATCGAGACAAATGCCGTCCGGTTCGTTGGCTATCTGCTCGCCCTCCTTCGTGGGGAGGTTGGCGAAGACGCGCTTCGTCCCCACCCTGCCGGGCGCGACCACGTCGTAGCTCAGGATGCGATTGTGATTGCTCTCGCCGACGAGTAGCGTCTTCCCGTCGGGGCGCAGGGCGATGCCGTTGGGGAAGGCCAGCCCCGCGGCCACCTTTTGAATTCGGCCGCGCGCGTCCACGTGATAAACCGCGCCGATGGGATTCTGCAAATTCGAGCCGCCGGGGTCTGTGAAATAGAAGCCGCCGCGCGGGTCGAGCGTCAAATCGTTGGGCGCGCGCAGCGGCTTGCCGCCGTACTCGGAAGCTGCCTTGCCGAGCACCTTGCCCGTGGCGTCCAGCCGGAGCACGGCGCGCCGGCTGCCGTCGCAGACGAGGTGTGTACCGTCTGGCAGTATCTTGTGGCCGTTGGGCGCGCCCGTCGTCGCCCACACGCGTGCCTCGCCTTCGCGGCCGACGCTGTAGATAACGCCGTGATAAACGTCGGAGAAGTAAATCGTGCCGTCCGCACCGACGACGACTCCCTCGGTGTAGCCGGGCACTTCAACGACCTTCGCGGCCTTAACGTCGCCCTCCGGCGGGAGACCCGCGTTCGTGTATAAGGCCGACATCGAGACGAGCGCAAAAAGGAAATTCTTCAACACGATATTCATCACCCCGTTAATTAGTTTGCGGACGAAAGTCGTCACTCCGGGCTTTGACTTTGATCGGCCGCGCGTCACTTCACCACGCGGTCGCGCGCCCAGTCGAGCAATTCGCGCGCGCGCGCGGCGGTCTCGGCCTCGGCGATGATGCGGATCATGGACTCGGTGTTCGAGACGCGCACGTGTGCCCAGCCGTCAGGCCACGAAACCTTGATCCCATCGGTCTGGTCGTAGTCGAGTTGTTCCCGCTCCAGTTCGTCGTGCATTCGTTGCAAGAGCGAGTGGATGCGGTCGGGTTCGACGGGTATGTTGTGCTTGAGCATCTCGAAGCGCGGCAGCGCGGCGGCCAGCTTCGAGATTGGCTCGCCCGTCCGCGCCATGTATTCAAGGATGAGGCCGACCGCCGCCGCGCTGTCGTGCGTCCATTGCACGCGCGGAACGACGACGCCCCCGCTCCCCTCGCCGCCGACCACGCCGCCAAACTCCAACATCGCCTCGGAGACGAACGCCTGCCCGACGGGCGTGCGGACGACCGACGCCCCGTGCCGCGCGGCGACACGCTCGACGACCGCGCTCGTCGAGATGTTCGTCACGACGAGTCCGACCTCGCGCCCCAACTCGATCTCCGCCGCGAGGGCGAGCGTTGCCTCCTCTGACAGCATCTCGCCGGTCTCCGTCACGATGCCGAGACGCTCGCCGTCGGCGTCGTGCGCGAAGCCCACGTCGGCGCGCCCGGCCAACGCTACGGCGCGGAGTTGCGCCATCGTCTGCCTGCCGGGTTCGGGGGCGTGCGGGAACGGCGCGGCGGGGTCGTCGTTGACGGCCAGCACGTCGCAGCCGAGCGCGTCGAGCCAGCGCGGCGAAAGCAGCGAGCAGGAACTGTTGCAGCAATCAACGGCGACCGTTAGACGACGCGCACGGATCGCCTCCACGTCGAAAGCGCGTGAGAGAATTTCGAGATGATGAGCGATGGCGTCTTGTCGCTCCACTTTGCCGCGAATCTCCCCCCAACGCGCCTTGGCGAATTCGGCCTGATGGAAGATGTCGAGCAACTCGTCGGCCTGCGCGGCGTTCAGGTAGAGGCCGTCGGAGCGGACGAACTTGAGTGCGTTCCACGGCTCCGGGTTATGCCCCGCCGTGATCGAGATGCCGCCCTCGGCCTGCAAGCGGCGGACGGCGAGTTGAAGGCTCGGCGTCGGGCACACGCCCAGATCGACCACCTCGCAACCGGCGGCGAGCAGCCCGGAGAAGACGGCCGCCTGCACCATCGCGCCGGACGCGCGCGTGTCGCGGCAGACGAGGATGCGGCCTGAGTCGAGGTAGGTGCCGAAGGCTTGCGCAAACGACACCGCCAGTTCCGGCGTGAAGGTTTCCCCCACCACCCCGCGCACTCCGCTGATGCCGATCTTGAGCGAGTTCACACCTGTCTCTTCACATAAAATGGCGGTTCGACTAAAAGTTAACTCTACGCGGGTTGGGGCGTGGCTGGCGACGGCGCGCGTCTCGATGTCCCACGGCATGATTGTCCGTCTTCTTAAAACCGTGCCGACCGGATACACTAGCTTTTACCGTGATTAATTCGGTAACCTCAAGTATGACACCGTAACTTACGCCGTCCGGGCAGCTTCATCGGCGAAACTCTCAACTCTTCCGAATGCCATACAACTCCATGCCGCTTACCAGTTTTGCCGAGGAACACATGAGAGCGAGAATCTATCTTCCGTTTATTCTGACCCTGATTTACGTCTTCAACGCCGCCGCGCAGACCGGGCACGCGCCGCCTGTCGCGCCCGTCGCCGCCACTCGTCACAATCTCATGCCCGTGCCCGCCTCTGTGCGGTTTAATCCCGGACGGCTTCCGGTCGGTAAATCTTTCAGCGTCGCCGTCAGGGGGCAGGCTGATCCGCGTCTTCAGGCCGGGATAGACCGGATGTTGCGGCGCATCGAAGGTCGCACGGTCATGGAACTGCCGCGCGGGCTGGCGGCCGACGCGGCCTCGGCAACTTTCGTAATCGAATCGGCGGGGGCGGGAAAGGCCGTGCCTTCGGTCGATGAGGACGAGTCCTACACGCTCGAAGTGTCGGACAGGCAGGCGGCGCTCAAGTCCGCGACGGCCGTCGGCGCGTTGCGCGGTCTGGAGACCTTCCTGCAACTGCTCGACGGCGACCGCGACGGTTATTTCATCCCGTCCGTCCATATTCAGGATCGCCCACGCTTCCCGTGGCGCGGCCTGCTGATCGATGTCGCGCGCCACTACCAGCCGATGGAAGTCTTGAAGCGCAACCTCGACGCGATGGCGGCCGTGAAACTCAACGTCCTCCACTGGCACCTGACCGAAGATCAGGGCTTCCGCATCGAAAGCAAAAAATTCCCGCGCTTGCACACGATGGGTTCCGACGGAAAGTTCTATACGCAGGACGAGGCGCGCGAGATCATCAGTTACGCGCGCGAGCGCGGCATCCGAGTCGTCCCCGAATTCGACATGCCCGGTCATGCTACGGCGTGGCTCGTCGGCCACCCCGAACTCGGCAGCGCGCCGGGGCCTTACACGATTGAGCGCAAGGCCGGAATCTTTGAACCCGCGCTCGACCCCACGCGCGAGGAGGTCTACAAATTCCTCGACGTGTTCCTCGGCGAGATGGCCGCGCTTTTCCCCGACGCCTACCTGCACATCGGCGGCGACGAGAACGAAGGCAAGCAGTGGGATCGCAATGCGCGGATACAAGCCTTCATGAAAGAGAAAGGAATCAAGGACAACCACGCGCTTCAAACCTACTTCAACAAGCGTTTGCTCACCATCCTCAAGCGACACGGGAAGATCATGATGGGCTGGGACGAAATCTTCCAGCCCGACTTGCCGCAGGAAGTCGTCATCCACTCGTGGCGCGGCCCCGCCGCGCTCGCGGAGGCCGCGAAGAAAGGCTACAAGGGAGTCCTCTCCGCGGGCTACTACATAGACCTCATCTTCCCCACCGCGCAGCACTACGCCGTCGATCCGATCCCCGCCGGGAGCACGCTGACGGCCGCCGAGGCCGCGCACGTCCTCGGCGGCGAGGCGACGATGTGGAGCGAGTGGGTGAGCGCGGAGACGATAGACTCGCGCATCTGGCCGCGCACCGCCGCCATCGCCGAGCGACTCTGGTCGCCGCGCGAGACGACGGACGTGGAAGACATGTATCGCCGCCTCGACGTGGTGAGCGTGCGCCTCGAAGAACTCGGGCTGACGCACGAGAAGAATCAGGCGACGTTGCTGAGGCGACTGGCGGGTGGGCGCGACATCGCGCCGCTCCAGACGCTCGTCTCCGTCATCGAGCCGGTCAAGGAATACAGGCGTTACCGGCAGCGGCCGCAGACCATGCTCAGCCCGCTCACCGGCCTCATAGACGCCGCGCGGCCGGATGCCGGGGCGGCACGTCGTTTCAACGCGGCGGTCGAAAAGCTGCTCTCCGACGCGCCGCGTTTCGATTCCCATTCGCACCAAGTCAAAACTACTCTCGCGGAATGGATGAGCGCAGCCCCCGAGTTGGAAGCGTTGATCGACGGTTCGCCCGCCCTGCACGAAGCGCGACCGCTCGCCAGAGACTTGGCCGAACTGGGGGCGACGGGGCTGGAAGCGTTGTCTTACATGTCGCGGGGCGTCGCGCCCTCCGCCGGTTGGCGCGACGCGCGCCTCGCCGCACTCGAACAGATCGCCAAACCGAAAGCCGCATTGGAATTTCCCGTCATCGCGAGCGTCCGCCAACTCGTCGTCGCGGCTTCCGAGATGTCACGTCTCAAACAGTTGACGCCCGCCGAATGGAAGGAGCAGGTCAAGACACTGGCCGCGCCGCCCGCGAAGCAACCCGGCAATTAGCGAAGCCCTTCGATAAGCTGCTTCGTCTCTCAGAAAAAAAAAGGTCGCCCTCTCGCGGGCGACCTTTTACTATCCCTCCCCGAACGACGCGAAAGCCTTTCACTTCTTGACGCCCTGCCCCTCGACCACTTTGATGTAAGTGCGCGTGGGAAGATTCGAAAGTTTGTCCACCACGCCGCTCGGCCAGCGAATCTCGACGCTTTCAACTTTCGCCGCCGCGCCGAGGCCGAGCACCTCGCGCGGGTCGTGAGACGAGAGGTAACTCCCGCCCGCCGTCTTTAGACGGCTGCGCTTGACGCCGCCCGCCTGCCACGAAATAACCGCCCCGACCGCGGCCGGGTTGCTCTTCGTCGAGACGAGTTGGAGGCCGAGCCAGTTGTTGTTGTTGCCGCCCTCGTTGCGGAGCAAAAGCGGCGCGTCGCCGTTGTTCGAGACGAGCACGTCCAGATCGCCGTCGTTGTCTATGTCGCCGACGGCCGCGCCGCGCGCCGGGAAGCTTTTGGCGAAGACCGCACCCGAACGCGCGCTCACGTTCCTGTAGCCTCTCCCCGTGTTCTCGAACATCAGGAGCGGCTCTTTGTATTTCACGCGCGCCGATTTCGTCTCGACCATGTCGTCCGGGTGGCCGTTGGCGAGGAAGAGGTCTGGGTCGCCGTCGTTGTCGTAGTCGAAAAACTTGAGCCCCCAGCCGCTCAACAACTGCGTGCTCGGCGCGATTTCGCCCGGCTCGTCGTTGAAAGTCAACTCCTTCTGGTTGCGGTAGAGGCTGAAGAATTCCTGATCGATGTTGGCGACGAAGAGGTCTTGCCAGCCGTCGCCGTCGAAGTCCGCGGCGTCCACGCCCATCCCCGAGCGCGGTTTCCCGGTCTCGCCGTAGGCCACGCCCGAGCCCAGTCCTGCTTCCTCAAACTTGCCCCGGCCACGGTTGACGAAAAGGAAGTTGGGCATCGTGTCGTTGGCGACGAAGAGGTCTAACAGACCGTCGTTGTTCACGTCGGTGGCGACCGCGCCGAACGACTTGCCGGGCGAATCGGCGATGCCTGATTCCTTGCTCGCGTCGGCGAACGTGCCGTTCCCCTGATTGCGGAAGAGACGGCTCGGCTTCGGTTTGAAGATGCGCGGGATGCAGTAGTAGTTCTGCGTCGCGTTCCTATCGACGCACAGGCGGTGCTGCGATTTGTCGAAATGCACGAAGCTGGAGACGAACAGATCGAGCTTGCCGTCGTTGTCGTAGTCGAACCAGACGGCGCAGGTTGACCAGCCTTCGGCCGACAGCCCGGCCTTCCGCGTCACGTCCGCGAAAGTCCCGTCGCCGTTGTTGCGATACAGAATGTCGGCCCCGTAGTTGGAGACGAAGAGGTCTTGCCAGCCGTCGCCGTCGAAGTCCGCGGCGGCCGCGCCCATCCCGAATTTGCCGCCCGCCACCCCGGCCTTGTCGGTGGTGTCCGTGAAAGTCCCGTCGCGGTTATTGCGGTAGAGAGCGTTCTTGAGCGGCGCGGCGGGCGTAAAGAAGTCGGAGGCTCCGCTGTTGACGAGATAAATGTCCATCCACCCGTCGTTGTCGTAGTCGAAAAAAGCCCCGCCGCTCCCCACGGTCTCCGGCAGGAATCGTTCGGGCGTATGCGCGTTATCGTGAACCCAACTGATGCGGCTCGCCTGTGACGGCACTTCCGCAAAGGTGACGACGGGCGTCGCGCCCACGCCCGACTGCCGTGCGCGGTGTTCGAGCGGCAGGTTAAGAATGAGACCGACGCTTAACGAGAGAATGACAATTTTGACTTTCGACATCATCGCCTGCCCGGCTCGCGCAGCCCTTCCCCACATGAAATAAGATCAAACTTTCGTGAGCCGTGTTCACTGCCATCGACGCCGCATGCGAACCGCCGCGCGTGTGACGGGCGCGCACGACTAGAGAGGCGGCGGCGCGAACGTGTCGCCGTCATCATCACGCGCCTTGCCTTCGCCTTTCAGTCTCTCGACGATGAGCATCTCTTCACGCGCGCGCTCCGGCTGTTTAAGCCGCGCGTAAAGGAGCGCGAGATTGTAGTGCGCCTTCGTATCGTCGGGGGTCAACTTCGCCCCGGTTTCGAGCGCAGCCTGCGCGCGCGTGTAATCCTTCAACTTCAGGTAGGTCGAGCCGAGGGCGACGTGCACATGGCCGAACGAGGGCCCGAGTTGAATACTCTTCTCAAAGAGTCCAATCGCGCGCTCGTCCTCGTTCTGCCCCTGCGCGATCAGGCCGAGGTAGTAGAACGCTTCGGGCGTCGCCGCGCCCGTCTGTAAACTCCGCTCAAGTAGGTCGCGCGCTTCCGCGTGCCGCTTCTGTTTGAGCAAGACGTAGCCGAGATGCAGTTGCCCTTGAGCGTCGCCGGGACGAAGACCGAGGAAACGTCGGAAAGACCCTTCGGCTTCCTGCAAGTCGGCCGGGTGCTTGAGCCACCCGACGCCAAGAGTGTAATGATACGACGCTTCCGCCGGACTCAGTTCGAGCGCGCTTTTCAGCGCGCCCACCGCTTTGCCCCTGTCGCCCCGTCTCATGTATGCGTCGCCGAGCACGGCGAGCAAAGGAGCAGAGAGCGTTTGCGACTGCCGCACACGCTCGACGAGGTCGATGCACTCGTCCGTGCGGTTCTGCTTGAGCAACAACCACGCGAGCCTGTAGGCCGCTTCCGCGTTGGCAGGTTCGAGGCGCAGCACCTCTTTCAATTCCGCGGCCGACTTCTCCGGCTCGCCTTTGAGCAGGAAAAGGTAGGCCAGATTCATACGCGCGCCCGTCAGCCTTTTGTCGCTGGCGACGGCGCGCGTGAAGAGGACTTCGGCTTCAACCAACTTTCCCTGCTTGGCGCGGATTGCGCCGAGCAGGTTGAGCGCGGCGGCCTCCTCCGGCCTGACTTTCAAGACTTGATTCAACAACCGCTCCGCCTCCGCGAGTTGATTGCCGCCGATCAGCGACGCCGCGCGCTCCAGTTGTCCGGCAAGATCATTCGCCCCCTCCTGCGCCCGCGAGCCCTGCGACGGCGCAAGAAAAATGCAGACGAGCGCGAGGCCGAGCACGGCGCGGCGGGCGTTGAATTTGAATGGCGCGAGAAGCACGGTTTAATCGTAATAATCTTAAAGTTTGTAATTTGACCAGTAGAAAGTTTATGAGTTGCCGCGCGAGCGTTGTAGCTCCGCGCAAGATGCGGTCGCGCGCCGGGGGCGAATTAACCGGAGTCTTACGCCCCGCCGACGGCCGCCTGTTCAACCGACGACCTAACGCCGCGCTGGGGCTGCCTTGAACTCTTTCTGCTCGACGATGCCCTGCCCTTCTCTGATGGTGAGCACGCGGTTCGGCTTGACGTCGCTGATTTTATCCACCGCGCCGCCCGGCCAGCGAATCTCTATCAGGTCGATCTTCGTCCGCCGCTCAAGGCCGAAATGCAGCCGCAGATCGCTTTGCGAGATGTAGCTGTCGCCGCTGCGGACTTCATCCTTCTGCACCAGATCGCCAGAGACGACTTTCACGCGCGCCCCGACGCCGTCGCGGTTGCTCCGCACGCCGATTGTTTTGATCAGCACGGAATTGTTGCCGCTCGCGGTGTCGTTCCGTAGCACGAGCGGCGCGCCGTCGAGGTTGTTGACGACGATGTCGGTGTCGCCGTCGTTATCGATGTCGCCGAAGGCCGCCCCGCGCCCGGCGCGCTTCTCCGCGAACGGCGCGCCGGATTGCTCGGCCACCTCCGTGAACGTGCCGTCGCGGTTGTTACGGTGCAGCAGGTTGCGCTGGTGAAAGTTTTTGATCTGCGGGTAGACGTGGCCGTTGGCGACGAACAGATCGACCCAGCCATCGTTATCGTAGTCGAAGAACTTCGTCCCCCAGCCGACGTAGGGAAGGCTGACGGCCGCGATCTTGGCCGCGTATGAAGCGTCGGAGAAGAAGCGGCCGCCGTCGTTGCGGTAGAGAACGTTATAGTCGTCGTCGAAATTGGTGACGAACAAATCCAACTTTCCATCGTGGTCGTAGTCGGCGACGGTGACGCCCATGCACCCCTGCGCCGCGCCGTTCTCGTTGAGCGCGGTGCCGGAGAGAAATCCGATCTCCTTGAACGTCCCGTCGCCCTTGTTGTGATAGAGGAAGTTAGGCGTCGAGTCGTTGGCGACGAAGATGTCAACCAGTCCGTCCTCGTCGAAGTCGCTGCTGATGACGCCCATCCCGTAATAACCGTTGGGGTCGGAGACGCCCGCCTTTTTCGTCACGTCGGTGAAAGTGCCGTCGCCGTTGTTACGGTAGAGCGAATCGCCGTCGCCCGCCATCCCGCGCGGGCCGCACTGCACGGCCACGCCCTTGAACTGGCACGTCTTCTCCTTGCCGAATTCGGGCAGCTTATTGAAATCAAAGGAGACGTAGTTGGCGACGAACAGGTCGAGCCGTCCGTCGTTGTCGTAGTCCACGAACGACGCGCCGGTTGACCAGCGCGGGTCGCCGACGCCCGCCTTCTCCGTCACGTCCGTAAACGTTCCGTCGCCGTTGTTCTTGAGCAGGTGATTCGCCCCGACGCAGGTGACATAGATGTCCTGAAATCCGTCGTTGTTGTAGTCGGCGATGGCGATGCCCATGCCCCAGCCGATGTCGCCGACGCCCGCCTTCTGCGTCACGTCTGCGAACGTGCCGTCGCCACGGTTGCGGTAGAGCGCGCTCACGGTCTTCCCCTTCGACTTCAAGAGGTCAACGGTCAGAGAGTTGACGAAGTAGATGTCCAGATGGCCGTCGTTGTCATAATCGAGGAGCGCGACGCCGCCGCTCATAGACTCCACAATGTATCTCTTTTCGGGCGTGGAGACGTGCTTGAAGGTGATGCCCGCCTGCTCCGTCACATCGGTGAAGCGCGCGCCGCCGGCCTGATTGACCGTCGCCCCGCCGCCGGGGGCTTGTGAAAGCGGCAGGAGGATTAACGCCGCGAGCAAACATGTCGTCCTTAAAGGCAAACTTGCATGACCCCGTTCAAGTTTATGGATTCGTCCGGCGCAACGCTTTGTCCTTGAGTTGCCGCGCGATTTCGAGTTGCCCCTCGCCTTCGGCCTGACGCCCGGCGGTGATGTAGGCGCGGCCGAGTTGATAATGAATGTGCGCCTGCCCCGGCTCCAGTTTCGCCGCCGCCTCAAGACTTTCCACCGCGCCGCTCACGTCGCCCTGTTTCAGCAGCGCGTTGCCCAACTCGAAACGCGCATTGGCGAAATCGGGCTTGTCCCGGATCACCTCACGCATCAGACGGATGCCGCGCGCCGTCTCCTGTCGCGCGAGCGAGACGTAGGCCAGATGATATTTGGCCTGAACGTCCGACGGGTTCAAAGTTAACTCGGCTTCAAACTCGCGCGCCGCTTCGTCGAGCTTGCCCGTTTTCACGTAGATCATGCCGGAGTAGAAGTGCGCGAGGCGCGCCGTGGCGTCGAGCGCGAGCGCGGCGCGCAACTCTTCGAGCGCGCGGGCGGCGTCGTTCTGTTCGTAATAAGCGCGGCCGAGCAGGATGTGAACCTGCGGGCTGTTGCCGCCGAGCGCGACCATCTGCCGTGTGACGCGTTCGGCCTCAGCCGACTTCCCCAACTTGCCGAGCGAGAGCGCGAGCGGGTAGTAGAGAGCGACTTCGCCCGGCTTGGCGGCCACCACCTCGGCCAATAGCGCGGAGGCTTTCGCGTAGTCCTCCAACATAAAATAGCTCAGACCCAACAACTGCTTGGCCTGTAGGTTGGCCGGTCGCGCTTGCACTTCGCGTGCGAGCGGCGGGGCGGCTTCCCTGTAAGACTCCGACTTGAAATAAGCCAAGCCCAAATTATAATCGAGACCTTCGTGGCGTGGATTCAATTTCGCGGCGGAACTGAAATGATCCGCCGCGCCGCGAAAGTCCTGCCGCTCCGCCCGCAGCAAGCCGATATTATTGTGGGCGGCGGCGATCACCTTCTCGTAAAAGGCCGCGTCCGCCCCCAACGCTTCCCTCGCCTGCGCGGCCAGCGCGCCTGCCCCGGCAACCACGCCTTTCAACTCACCGGGCGACGAGACTAGTTCAGGCAACTTGTTTGGCTCATCTTTACCAGCGGCTTCGAGGAAGGCGTCCAACTTCGCCTCGTCCGTCTTGAAGGCTTTGGTTTTCAGGTCGGCGGCGATCTGCAACTCGCGCTCGCCCTCCGCTGTGCGGCCCGCCTTCAATAGCGTCTGGCCGAGGCGGTAGTGCGCGTTCGTCACCTGATAATCGTTGTGGCTCAAGCCGGGGTTAAGCGCGATGGCCTTCCTGAATGCGGCGATTGCCTGTTCGTACTTGCCCGTATTCTGGTAAGCCTGACCGAGGAAAAAATGCGGGTCGGGATTGTTCGGCTGAAGGCGCGAGGCTTTTTCCAACAGGCCGAGCGCAGCCTCCGCTTTCCCCTCGCCGACTTGAATGACACCCAGATAATAGTTGGCGAAGAAATCGTCGGGGTGGGCGGCCAGTTCGATCTGAAACTCCTTCACCGCGTCGGTGAGAGCGGCCGCGCCGTCCTTGAGTAGATACGTGAGTCCGAGATGGTAGTGGACGCGCGGGTAACGCGGATCGAGCGCGACGGCTTTCTTAAACTCTTCGACGGCTTCCGGCAGAAACCCCGTCTCGCGGTAGGCGCGGCCGACGAGCACGCGAAGCTGCGGGCGGTCGCCAAGCGCGTTGACTATGCGTTCGTAAATACGTCTGGCCTGTGTTAACCGGCGCAGCTTGAGGTAGGCCAGACCGAGCGTGTAGGCCGCGTCGTAATCATCCGGCTTTAACCCCAACGCCGTTTCGAGTTCGCGCGCGGCCTGCTCAAACTCGCCCGCCATGAAATGAGTCTTCCCCAACATGTGTCGCGCGGGGGCGTTGCGTGGGTGGCGTGCGAGCGCGCGGCCGAGCGGCGCGGCCGCGCGCTCGTACTGCCCCGCGTGGAAGTAGGCGATTGCCAGTTCGACGTGCACGTCGGAAGAGTCGGGGCGGGCGAGTGCGGCCGACTCCAAGGCTGCGACCGCCGCCCCGTAATTAGCCTGCGCGGTATAAATTTTCCCCAGCGCGGGATACGCCCTCGCCAAAATTGCCGCGTACTCGGCTTCGGCCGCCGCCAGATTGCCCGCGCGCCGGTGTGCCTCGGCCGCCTCGTAATGTTGCCGGAAAGAATCGCCGGGAACCTGGAAGTGGGTGAGCAGGATGAGCAGCAGCGGGAGCGAGGCTGAACGGAAATACATCGCGACTTTGAGTTTACTTCGCTTGAGTTTACTTCGCTTGAGTTTACTTGGCTTGTGTTGCTTAGCTTGAATTACTTCGTTTGGACTCGGCAAAAAAACCGGGACGGAAGACTGAGTTTGAATCACTCCGCCCTCCGTCCGAATTTAAACCGACCGAACTATATCAGAAGTTGAGTTTCAGGCCGAACTGAATCTCACGCGCGCCGCGCGTGGAGTTTGCCCGGCCGAAGCCTCCACTGTTGCTGAAGTTGTTCTCGATGCCGCCGCCGGCGACGCTCAGGTTGTGCGCCCTGAAGTTGACGAAGTTGAAGACGTTGAACATCTCGGCGCGGAACTGTAGGTTGAAGCGTTCGCGCATCCTCCAATTCTTCGCCAGCGAGAAATCGACGTTCCTGATGCCCGGCCCCCTGACCGAACCGCGACCGAGCGTGCCGATCTGCCCCCGCGCCGGCATACTGAAAGCCGCCGGGTTGAGAATCTGGAGCGGGTCGTCGCTGTCGGCGTAAACGGACACGCCCGGCACGAGGTTGGGACGCTGGCTGCCGGCGCCGCCGAGACCGGCCGTGTCCGCGCCGGAGAAGATGTTGAGCGGCGTGCCGCTGTAGAAAGAAGCGATGCCGTTGAGTTGCCAGTCTCCCAAGAGTTGGTTTGCGAACCAGCCCAGATTTTTGAACTGCGGCAGGACATACACGGCGTTGAAAACCAGCGAGTGCCTACGGTCGAGATCAGAATCGCCCCGGTCGAGATCGTAGTTGAAGACATCGGTCGTCTGGCTGATGAACGACTGTGTTGGGACGTTGCTGATGGCGTGCGACCATGTATAAGCCGTCTGGAACGCCAGCCGGTTGGTGAAACGCCGGTCGATCCAAACTTGAAGCGCGTGGTAGTTGGAATCGCCGGTTGACTCGTCCCTCGTCACGCCGTTGCTGAAACCGAACCTGCGCCATTCGGGGTGCGCGGCCAAGTCGCCGCCAGCGGCGACCTGTGCGCGGAACTGCGGCAGCACTTGATTGTAGTTGCCGTTGATCAGCCGCCAGATGTGCAGGCCGTGGTTGCCGACGTAGGAAACCTCGGCCACAGTGTTCTTCATCACCTCGCGCGAGACCGTCAGGTTCCACTGCCAGCTCTCGGGTGGCTTGAAGTTCGGATCGACGGAATTGACGCCGCCGAGTCCCGCGGTCGAATTTCTCAGGCCGGGATTGATCGTGTCGAGACTGCGGCAAGTCGGGCAGTCGGCCAGCGTCAGTGCGCCCGGATTCCAACCCGAATCGACCACCGTATTCCACGGCGGATTGTTAGCCATTCTGAGCAGCGACGCGATCACATTCGAGCGGCTGATGTATCGCCCGAAGCCCAGACGCATAGCCGTCTTGCCGTCGCCATTGATGTCCCATGCCAGACCGAGGCGGGGCTGTATGCCGCCTTTATAGGTGTTGACCAGAGCGCGGCCTAGACCGGCCTGTGCGGCCTCGTCGGCACGGACGAAGCCGCTGCTGAGCGTCGTTCCGTTAAAGCGTTCGGGTATCCAGTTGGTGATACGGTTGTTGTCGGAGAAGGCGGGCGGGAAGAGCGAATATCGCATCCCGAACGTGAACGTCAGGTTGGGACGCGCCTTCCAGGTGTCAGTCCCGTAAAATTCAAAATCGCGCCAGCGTCCGAGCGTCGTCTCCTGCTTCTCGTACTCGGTGTACGCAAGGAGCGGAAGGTCTCTGACCAGCAGTTCGGCCAGCGCATTGCCCGTGCGGCCGCCGTCCGACTGGATGGTGTAGAGGCCGCTGCCGCCGTTCGGCTGCTCGTTCTTGATGTTGTGGCTGAAGAGCACGCCGAACTTAGTGTTGTGCGAGCCGAGCACTTTCGAGAAATCGTCTTTCCAGATGAAGAGGTCTTGATGATTAGCCCACGGAGCCTGATGCCACAGCGTCGGGTATCCGCCCGCGCCCCAGCCGACGGTGGGCAGCCCCGTGCCCTCAACGCGCGGGAAGACGGTGGGGAAATTGGTGGCGATGTTCTCGTTGAGCGCGGCACTCGACGGGTTCGTCGTGACGAAGATGTCGTTGCCCGCGCGTGAGAACTGGAATTCGTTCACGGCGGTAGAATTCAAGGTGTTCGTCAGTTTAACGGCGAAACTGCGGCTGGGCTGTTCCCAATCCGAGGAGAGCGTGGGGAACGGCGTGTCGCCCCAGAAGTTGCCCGCCGCCTGCCCGTGAACCCATCGCTCATTGATATAGCGCACCATCAAGTTCATCTTGTCGGTGATGGTGATGTCGCCGCGAATGAGGTCTTGGCGGGTGTCCACCGGCTGCAAAGGCGTCGAAATCCAGTTAGTCCCGGTCGGGTCTGCGGGGTTGTTCGGGAGCGGGTAAATGCCCATCAACGCGAGACCGGCGGGGCTGAGTTGGTTTTGCGGAATCCGGTTGCCGGGGAAGCATCCGGGGTCGGTCGGGTTCGGGCCGGGCGTGTTGCAGGGGCCTGCGCCGGGGCGGTTGGGGAGGGCGGGGACGACCACATCCCGACCGTTGACCTGAATCGTGCGCTGCTGCGTCACCACGCCGCTAAAGTCGCCCATGCGCTCCTGCGCGGTGGGAACCTTCGCGGTGAGGGGGCCGGTGCCGCGCCGCTCGCGCCGCCATTCCTCCGACCAGAAGAAGAAGACCCGGTCTTTAATAATGGGGCCGTTGAAATTGCCGCCGAAGTTGTTGTAGCGCAGCGGCGCGCGCGGCGACCTCTCTTCGCCGACTTGCTTGAAACCGAGTTGCACTTCCGGGTCGTTCGGCCCGTAGTTGCCCGAGCGGTTGGAGAACCAATCGTTGGCGTTGAGTTTGTCGTTGCGGAAGAATTCGAAGAGAGCGCCGTGGAAATCGTTGCCGCCGCCCTTCGTGACGAGGTTGATGACCGCGCCCTGCGCCTGCCCGTATTCCGCGCTGAAGCTGTTGCGCTCGACGCGAAACTCGGCGATGGAATCGATGGACGGAAAGACGAGCAGCGTGGCGTTCGACCCCACGTCCATGTTGTTCACGCCGTCAACCGTCCACATGTTCGCGTTCGACTGGTTGCCGTTGACCGACACGTCAACGTGGGAGTCGAGGCCGGTTCCGCGTGTGCCGAACGCGCCGCCCTCGTTCGGGGCGGAGAGACCGGGCACGAGCGTCACCAGCGCGGCGTAGTTCCGCCCGTTGAGCGGAAGCTCGGTCACTTGCTTCTCGGAGACGAGGCTGCTCACACGCCCGCTCTCCGTCTCGACGAGTTGCGCCGCGTTCGTGACGGTCACGGTCTCACTGACCAAACCGACTTCGAGGGTGAGATCGACGACCACCTTGTCGCTAACGTGTACCTCGACCCCGGTGGCGACCGTCTTTTTGAAGCCCTGCGGGGCGACGCTCACGCTGTAGCGACCTACCGGAAGACTCTGGGCTGAGTAGTCGCCGTCGTCATCAGTCCTGACGGTGCGCGTTTGTCCCGTCGTCTCTTCTTCGATAATGACCTCGGCACGCGGGATCGCTGCGCCCTGCGGGTCGCGCACCGTCCCGCTAATACTGCCTACGGTACTCGTCTGTGCGCGGACGCCGGTCAACAGACCGATCCCCAGCAAGACCAGTATGACGTGAAGACTTAACTTCTTTTTCATGGCTTGGCTCTCCCTGCGGCTTCCGGCCGCTTATCCGGCGTTTGAAGGGACTTTGACGTTCAACTTCTTGAGATGTTCAAAACGAACCTGTCACAAGGTTCAAAAAAGTCTGTATGACTTCGGCGCTCGCCTCAAGTCGGGAGCAATTATCGCAGCAGCATGTAAGAAAAGATGACTTAAACAGGTAAGGCGCGGCAAATTTGAGTCTGGTCTGAAGCACCGGCGACGGTGGGCTTCAGACCGGAACGCCGGCAATTTTCAAACGCCTCGCTTCGCGCCCCCTTCATGGCTTCCAGTTCGTCGCGCGAACTGATCAGTTGTGTTCGGACAGGCGGTTGGCGATAAACAGACTGAGACCTGAATATACTTTAGACCCATTGTTAATCGTCCCAAAAGTTACCGTCAGTTAGATACGGTAATACACACGAGTTCAGGCGGCATTTTCCCTAGAAAGCTCTGCGTTACATGGCGGATGTAACGTGGTTACATAGGCCGAGACGTGATTAATGGCGGTCGCGCGCTCGTCAACATCATTCCTGTTGTTGAAAAGTGCGGGACGGGCTTATAATTCCGGCCGTCATCATTCGGGACACTCCAGCCTTTGTTGGGATACTGAACAATTTTGATCAACTCGCGTTTGCTCGAAGCGACGCCTCGCCGCGCCTTCAAAATTCGAGGGTGTGCTCTTCAGTTTAATGGTCGGGAGTATGGAATTAGGTAAGGAACAGAAACTCGAACAGTTGGAGAAGGTGCTACAGAGTCGCACGCTCCAAAACTCTGAGAGCCTCAAGGCGTTCCTCCGGTTCGTCGTGGAAAAGACTATCGCCGACCGCGACGCACTGCTCAAGGAATATACAATCGCCACAGAGGTCTTCGGCCGCAACAGCGACTACGATCCACGGATCGACTCGGTTGTTCGCGTTCAGGCCGGGAGGCTGCGAACAAAACTACAGGAGTACTACACCACCGAGGGAAAAAGCGACCAGATCATAATTGACCTCCCGAAGGGACACTATCATCCCGTCTTCAACTGTCCGCACCCGGAGTCGGTACAAGAGATTTCTACCAACGCGCCCGGCAGCCCGGCCAACGGGCACGACGCGAACGGGCAGGCCGCGAACGGGCACGAAGCGACCGCAACGACGGGCGGCCACGTTTCGGTCGAGGGCAGTTTCGCGCGGGGTGGAAAAAGGGCGGTCGTGATCGGGTTGAGCGCGCTGGTCGTCGTGCTCGGCGTCGCCTTGCTCGCGCTCTACTTCTCAAACCGGGAGTTGCGGCGGCAGGCGGCGAGCGGCGATTCCATTCTCAACATCGAAGACTTCAAGGCTGTCTGGAGTCCGTTCGTAGACGACCCGGCAGCGCCTCTGCTCGTCCTCAGTAACCCGACCGTCTATCGCTTTCTGAACGAGGCCGACCCCGCCTCACTCCAACAACGCGCCATCCAGCTTGCCCCCGAACAGACGCGCTCGCTGGCCGCCGCGCCCGAGTTTAAAGGACAGTGGACGGGCGGCGATTCACCCCGCCTCATACCGTCGCTCGGCATGTACACGGGGATGGGCGAAGCCTTCGGACTCTACCGCCTCACCGATCTCTTCCGCACCGCCGACAAAACTATCCAACTCAAGCAGAGCCGTCACGTCAGCGCGGCCGATTTGAAGTACCGCAACGTGATTTTGCTCGGCAGCATTTACGTCAACGAGTGGACGCGCCGCCTTCCTTCGGTCGAGAACTTCAACTACACGTTCGCGGCCACGATTGAGAACCGCAACCCGCTCCCCGGCGAGGAGCGCGAGTATAAACCGCAGTTCAACGAGCAGACGGGCGAACTGGCGATTGACTATGCGCTCATCACCGTCAAGCCGAACGTTTCCGGCGAACACGCGGTGATGACCCTCGCAGGCGTCTTCAGCGAGGGCACGGAAGCGGCGGCCGAGTTCGTCACCACGCGAAATCACCTCGCCGTGTTGGGTCACCGACTGCGCCAACTCGGCGGGCAGAACGCGCCGCCCAAGTATTATCAGGCGCTCCTCAAAGTTGAAGTCGAGAACGGCACGCCGACCACGATCACGCTCATCACTCTCCGCGCGCTGCCCGCTCCGAGCAATTAAAGATTCGTAAATCGTGAATCGTAAATCGTGAATAGATAAGACGCTTGCTTTATCTATTCACGATTTACGATTCACGATTCACGGTCTTTTATCGTGTAGGGGTGAGCGTGAATTTTTCCGTCAGCCCTCCGACCAGCACCTCAAACTCTCCCGGCTCAACCACCGGCCGGTTGTTATGGCCGATGAACGAGAGGTCTTCACGATCAAGCTCGAAAGTGAGCGTTCGACTCTGGCCGGGTTCGAGGTGAACGCGTGCGAACCGCCGGAGTCGCTTGTCGGGCGGCGTCACGGAAGCCACGAGGTCGCGCAGGTATAGCAACACGACTTCGTCGCCCGCCCGCCGCCCGGTGTTCGTGAGCGTGACGTTGAGGCTCAACCTGTCCTGCTCGGCCAAAGTCTTGCGGCTCAGGCGCAGGCCATCGTATTTGAAGGTGGTGTAGCTCAGCCCGTGGCCGAAAGGAAACTGCGGGTTGAAGGGCGTGAGGCCGAAAGTCGTGTTCTGGTTCTCGTAAGATTTGTGATCGTAATTAAGGAGCGCGTTCGGGTGGCGCGGGTAAGTAAACGGCAGGCGACCCGCGGGGTTATAGTCGCCGAACAGCACGTCGGCAACGGCCTGCCCCCCTTCATTGCTCGGATTGTAGGCCATGAGAATTGCGCCCGCTCTGTCGGCGATGCGGTTGATGATGCGCGGGCGACCCTCGACGAGAACGACGACGACGGGCTTACCCGCCGCCGCGATTGCTTCGGCCAATTTTAATTGCGGCTCGGGCAGGGTCAGGTCTGTGATGTTGCCGGGAGTCTCGGTGTACGATCCCTCGCCGAGACACAACACGACCACGTCGGCCGCGCTCGCGGCACGCGCGGCGGCGGCGATGTCAACCTCCTCGTCCACGCTCGTCGGCGTGACGTTCGACGGTGCGCCGGGCGCACGCGTGATGCGCGTGCCGGGCGCGTAGGAAACGTTCGCCTTCCCGACCTTCGCCTCGATGGCCTGCCGGATGGTCGGGCGGTCTTTCGGGTAGAGCGATTCCTCCGAGCCTTGCCAGACGTATGTCCAGCCGTTGTTGAGCGAGATGAGCGTGTCGGCCGTCGGCCCGGTCACGAACACCTTGCGGCCTTTGTCCAGAGGCAGCAGATTGTTCGTGTTCTGCAACAGGGTCATCGCCTCGCGCGCCGCTTCCAGACTCATACGCCGCGAATCGGCCGTGGCGAATTTCGCCCTGAGCGAAGCGTCGGGCATGGGACGGTCGAACAGGCCGAGTTCAAACTTCAACGTGAGGATGCGCCGCACCGCCTCGTCAATGCGCGACTGCGGAACCGCGCCTTCCTTTGCCAGTGCGACGAGGTGGTCGGCAAAGCTGAAATCGCTCGGAACCATGCTCATGTCAACACCTGCCATCACACTCATGCGCGTCGCTTCTCGCTCGTCGGCGGCCACACGATGGATGTTGACCAGCTTCTTGATGTCCTCCCAGTCGGAGACGACCACGCCCTTGAAGCCGAGTTCCTTTCTGAGGATGTCCGTCAGAATCCAGTGGCTGACGTGGACGGGCACGCCGTTGATCTCGCCGGAGTTGACCATCACGGTGCGCGCGCCCGCATCGACCGCAGCCTTGAAGGGCGGCAGCACATACTCGCGCAGGTAAATTTCAGGAATCCACGCGGGCGTCCGATCCCGTCCGCTCGCGGGCAGGCCGTAGCCCATGTAATGCTTGAGGCATGAGGCGACGCGCTCGGACGAAGAAACGTCCGCGCCTTCGTAGCCTCGCACCGCTGCCACGCCCATGACCGAAGCGAGGTACGGGTCTTCGCCGAACGTCTCCCAGAGGCGCGGCCAGAGCGGCTGGCGTCCGATGTCGAGGACAGGCGAGAACGTCCAGGGGATGCCGGCGGCGCGCGTCTCGACGGCCGCCACCTGTGAGGCGCGCATCATCAAGTCCGGGTTCCACGTCGCGGCCATCGCGAGCGGCTGCGGGAAGAGGGTTGCGCCCTGCACGTAGTTCGCGCCGTGGATCGTGTCGATGCCGTAGAGGACGGGAATCTTGTGTCGCGTCCTCTTGGCCGCGTCCTGAATCTGCCGGATGGTCTCGTGCCAGCGGTCGAGCGTGAGCGCCTGATCCGCCACGTTGAGGATCGAGCCGACGCCGTACTTGACCACGGCCTTCTCCAACTTGGCCGGGTCGATTCTGATCTCCTGATTGCGGCCTGTGGAGACCATGCTGATCTCAAGCTGTGTCATCTGGCCGACCTTCTCCTCCAGCGTCATCTTCGCCAGCAACTCGTCGGCCTTCCTGCGCGCGGCGGCCGCGTTCGGCGCGGGCGCGCGCAGCATGCGTCGAAAGATCGCGTGGCTGTCCGTCGCTTCGGGCGCGGGCTGAGTGCGCGCACCGGCGTCCTGTTGCCGTGCGACGCCCGCGAGCGGCGTCAGCGCGTGCAGGGATAGTGCGGCCAAGATGAAGGTCACAAACGTTCTTTTCATAGCGGAGTCGTCCCTTGCTGTCTCTGAGGTTGGATTCGGTGTTGCGTTCGGTAGAGTCCCGGTCGTGCCGGTGATTTCTATAACGCGGGCGGGGTGAAACGTAAGTTACAAACCGTTAAGCAGACGCCGCGCGGATTCACGCGCGGGAATTTTCTTCCTGAAAGACTGTTCGCGCGCATCGTTCGGTAGGCCACGACGCGATGCGAGAATGGACGGGCGGGTGCTTCCTCGCGGCATCTGCCGCAGGCGTCATAGTCCGGTTGAATGAGTTGAGACCTTGCCGTGCCCGGCTACTATGAGGCCGAAGAGTATCAAGTCGGTAGTGCCCAACGTGAATTTGGCCAGGGTGTTTGTGAAAGAGGCGACGGGAGACACGGGACAGACGCCGCTCAGCGACGCGAGGCTGTCACGAGCGTGGAGACCTATCGTGATGCGGCAGACGGGGGCGTTCGTAGTTGAATAGTTTAGCCATTCGGCGGGGGCAATCTAATAAGAAATCATCGGAAGGAACCGCCCGCGCCGCCTCATTTCCTGTCAGTCTTGTGCAATCTTTCGGCCGCCCTTCTGATGCCCGCGCTGAGTCGGATGATGTCGCGCAGGTCTCGACTGGCCTTGTCTGATTGCTGGAGGTCAATCACGTCCCGCACTTTGAAGACCGGACTTTCCGTGAAGCTGTCGATCCGCTTGCACATTTTGAACAGCGCGACCGACATCTGGCCGCCTTCGATCTCGGCCGGCTCCTGTTCTTTTTTCTCCGGCTCCGTTTTTCCGGCCTCCGGTGCGACCCGCAATAGGTGCGTCTTCAGCCGCCCGGCGCGTTTGTTAATCTCTCCGGTCTCGTTGGCGATGAACTTATAGTCGAGCGGCTTGTCGGATTGGAGATGACGCACGAGTTTGTTGCGAAGAAGTTGGATGTTGCGGAAGTCCTCTCGCAACTGTCCGGCGGCGGCATCGGAGGCGCGCCGATCCATCTTCACCGCCCCCATCATTTCCGCGCTGCGGAGTTGCGCCTCACGCTGTTGTCGCTCGCGCGCTTCGCCGAACGGGTCGCGGTTTCCGGGCGGCGGCGGGCCGCCGGGCGTAGTCTGTTGGGCGCGGATTGAGTTTGCCGCGAACAGGAACACACAAGCGACCGACACGAAGCCGGCCACGAATATTGACTGAGACGCTCGGCGGTTCACCATTCCCGGCCTCCTGATCGTCTGCGTAAAGTGGAGCCAGTATAATGCCGCGCCCGACCGGCGGACAACATTTTGGCGGGAGGGAAAGCCGGAGATTAAACAACTACTTGACGAACCACTCGTGCGCTCCGTGCGCGATCTCCGTGGGGATCGTGTGCCCGCCGTCGAACTCGCGGTACGACACGTCATACCCCGCGCCTTCCAGTTGCGGCACGATCCGTCGGCTGCATCGTTGAATCGGAAGCACTTGATCTCGCGTGCCGTGCGAGATGAACACGCGGGGCGAACCCTGTTGTCTGGTCGGAGCCATGAAGCCCGGCGAAAACGCGATGACGTGCGTGAATAAATCCCCGTTCGTAACTCCCAGCGAAAGCGCATAGGATGCCCCGTCGGAAAACCCGCCGACCGCGATCCGCTTCGGGTCTACCGCGTAGCGGCTGAAGGTCTGCGCCAGCGCGCGCTCGATGTAACCGACATCGAGGCCGTAGCAATCGACGATCACGTCCCACGTCCGGCGGCGTGAGTCGGGGGCGAGCAGAAGCATGCCGCTCTCGTCCGCGAAACGTTGCAGCAGAGACAGGCCGTGTTGCGCATTTCCGCCCGCGCCGTGCAGCATGAGCGCGAGCGGAGCCGGACGATCCGCCCGGTATTCTCGAGGAACGTAAAGCGTCCCGTCGCGCTCGCCGTCGAGACCCAACTTGCGTAGTCCCTTCGGAGCCGTTTCTTTGACCTCTACAGGGCGTGCCGACAAGTGACCCTGAGCGGCGGCCTCTTTATCAAAACTATGCCTTACCTTCTCTCCCAAAGATATTTCCTCTATCGCTCGATCCGTAGCGCACGCGGCGGCGGCGGCGATTGCCCACAGCCCCGGTAATCCGAGGCCGAGTAGGCGACGCCTCGTTATTCGTGAATCACTACCAATCCGCTCGCTGTCCATTCAAGATTAGTTTTCGCGGCGGCAGCTAGTTACGGGCATTAAGGCCGTCGGCGCTGAGCGACAGAACCCCGATCAACTCGTGCGCCTGATCGGGGCTGAGCAGCAAGGTCGTCACGTTGTCGTCTCCCGCCCTGCGCTGTTTGACTTCAACGACCAGACATTTTTCGTCGCCCGACAAACTCCCGACGCTGATCCGGCAACTGCCCGTGAGCGGCATGAGCGACTTCCCCTGATTCATTTTCCTTCCCCCTCGCTCCGATCCGTTAATGACTTTACGCGGCTTTCCCTTTCCGATCCGTTTTGGGCTCGACTTCGCGTTGAGGTTTCCGGTTCGCGCCCAACGCCGCGCTCACAACTTTTCGCTCCCCGGCCGCACACGGGCACGAGGACATGAAGGGCATCCCGCCGCCCTCGGGCGCATAGACGTACGCGCCGCACTCTTTGCAAACACCTATCCGGGTGTAAGCCGGAATTATCATCTTTTCTTCACTCATATTTCATCCCTTGACTCGATAACATCCCGTCCCCGTCGTGCGCCTGCCGCTCACGGTCTTTTTGATTCTGAACTTACGCGAGCGTTCTGCGTGCTTGATTGAAGAGGAAAAGCGGCTGTCCACCCGATCATTTTCGACTTCATTCGGGGACTATGTTAGACGTGGCCGACTTATCTCCGGTTGCACGCTCGAACCACGAACAGAACCTTCCCGTCTCAGTTTTTAGCCGCAACCACGCAGCCAAAAAGGCATGGCATCACGCCGCTCCGGCGCCTGTTCAACGCCCGCCGCGTGTGACCCAAAGAAGAAGGTACGCCTTAGTACAGATCAGTTCCCTGTCCATTCAATATATTTAACTCCACCTAAAAATATCATCCGTCAAAGCGCTCAAGGCGGGCTTGCGTGCGGGCAGCCGGGGAGGCGTAGGCCGCGCTCGCAGCATTTTGTTCGGAGGCCGAAGTACCACGGAGGTTTCATGTGCCAGCGCGCTCTTCTCGGTTTGCTGCGGCAGGCGTTGATCGTCTGCCTGATGGCTCCCGCGGGCATGACGGAGGCTCAAGAACAACGCGGGCGCACACACGCGCCGGAGGTCGGCGGTTCCCGTGAAAATGCGGCCGCCGTCTCTGCTCTAACTTCCTGCTCATACTTCGCGGCGGCGGCGCAGTAGCCGACGCGCTCGCCGGGCGGCGATTCGAACGGGCCATCGGCGTGGTTTACATGCCCGACCGGAGCGACAGAGCCACTACTTTGAAGCGCGCCTGTCGAAGCAATTCGACGCCGTCATCCATCTCGACGTGACGAGCGCGGTCGTGCCGCTCAAGTGAAAACAATTTCGACGTAAGTAACCATCTTCGCAGTCGGTGAAAGGAATTATGTTTCAGCAAATACAGTCGTTCATAGATCAGGCGCTGGGTCTTGGCTTAGAAAACAAAGACATCAACGTCGGCCAGATGTCTCTGCGGGCGGTCGTCGTCTTCATGCTGGCGATAGCGATGATCCGCATCGGCAACAAACGCTTCATGGGGAAGAACGCCGCCCTCGACGTGCTGCTCGGCATCGTCTTCGGCTCAATGGTCAGCCGCGCCATCACCGGCAACGCCCCTTTCCTCCCGACTCTCGTCGCCAGCCTTGTCCTCGTGCTGTTGCACTGGTTGTTATCCGCCATCGCTTACCGCTCGCAGTGGTTCGGCGCGCTGGTCAAGGGGCACGACAGCGCGCTCGTCCGCGACGGCGAGATACGGTGGAAGGCGATGAAGGATGCGCATCTCACGCAGCACGACCTCGACGAGTCGATACGCAACAGCGGCGCGCAGCCCGACGTGAGCAAAGTGGCTTCGGCGCATCTGGAACGCAACGGCGACATCAGCGTGATCATGCGAAAATCCGATTAACCGGGTGGCGGCGCGTGGCACAGACGGCCGTTAGCCTCGCATCATTTCTCACGCCCGGCCTTCGCCAGACGCGGCGCGCGGGCAGAGCGTGGCAATCCGTCTCTGATCGCAAAACCCGGCGCGCCTACGCGGTTGAAAGTGCGCCCGTGAAAGGCTAGGATCATCCCTGTTATAAACATAAATTTATTAAACTGTTATTCGCCCCGAGCGGCGAGCATCGTGCAGGGGATGTATGACTCGTAAACGTATAAGTCTTGATGGCTCTTGGGAATTTCTGCCCGACCCCGAACAATCCTTTCAACCTCATACCATCAAAGACGCGGGCACGCCGCGCCGTAGCATTCGCGTGCCGGGGCCGTGGCAGGCGCAGTTTGAAGATTTGCGCGACTATAGCGGCGTGGCGTGGTATCGACGCGAGTTAGAGATTCCGCAGATCGACCACATCCGCGCCAACCCCGACGCCACTTACGTGCTCCATTTCGGCGCGGTGGATTACCTCGCGACCGTCTGGCTCAACGGTCAACTCGTCGGCGAACACGAAGGCGGCTACCTGCCTTTCGAGTTGGAGTTGGACGGCGCGCTGCACGTCGAAGGCGCGAACGAATTGGTGGTGCGCGTGGTCGATCCCGGCGACCACGAAAACATTTTGCCGGGCATCACTTTCGGCGAGATACCACACGGCAAGCAAAGTTGGTACGGCCCCATCGGCGGCATCTGGCAGAGCGTCTACCTTGAAGCGCGCCACGCCACGTACATCACTCGCCTGCACATCACGCCGGACGTGGAACGCGCCGAGGCGCACGTTGATCTTCGACTCAACCGGCGCACGACTCAAGCCGTCCCCTTGCGGCTGACGCTCACCGACCCGCGCGGCGCGCTGACCATTCACGATCTAGTTATCGACGAGGGGACGGAGTCTTTCCACACGGCTCTGCCCGTCCCCGACCCGTTGCTCTGGGACACGCGCAGCCCGCACCTTTATCATCTGGAAGCGGCGTTGCCGGGCGATGAAAAAGATGGTGGTGCGGTGCTCGATGCGCTCGCCTCGAATTTCGGGATGCGGTCTATCGCCGCCTCGCCGGACGGCCATCTCATGCTCAACGGGCGCATCCTCTACCTGCGCGGCGCGCTCGATCAGGACTACTACCCGGAGTTGATTTACACCCCGTTTTCGGATGCCGAACTCGACGAGCAGTTCGTCAAAGCGAGGCACATGGGGTTGAACTGCATCCGCACACACATCAAGATCACAGACCCGCGCTACTACGACGCCGCCGACCGCGCCGGGATGCTCATCTGGACGGAATTGCCGAACTGGGAGAACCTCACCCCGGCGACAAAGTCACGCGCCCGCGCCACCCTCGACGGCATGGTCGAACGTGATTGGAACCACCCTTCGATCATCATCTGGACTATCGTCAACGAAGGCTGGGGCGTCGAGTTGGCCGTCAACGCCGACCACCGCGCGTGGCTCTCGGAGACTTACGATCATCTCAAGCGGCTCGACCCGCACCGTCTCGTCGTCGGCAACTCGGCCTGCTTCACCAATTTTCACGTCGTCACCGACATCGAAGATTTTCACAACTACTATTCGATCCCCGACCATTACCGGCAATGGCGCGCGTGGGTGGAAACTTTCGCCGGTCGTCCGCCGTGGACGTTCGCGCACACCTACGAAAACAACGACGCATGGCGACAGTTTTTGCGCGACCCGTGGAAGGCCGTGCCGCGCACGCCCGCGCCCGAAGTCAGGCGCACGGGACGCGAGCCGATGATCGTCTCCGAGTTCGGCAACTGGGGCTTGCCCGATCTAGAGAAACTGCGCGCCGGCTACGGCGGGCGCGACCCGTGGTGGTTCGAGACGGGACTTGAGTGGGGCGACGGCGCGGCCTACGCGCACGGCGTCGAAAACCGTTTCAAGACGTGGCATCTGGATAAAGTTTTTCCGACGTTCGCCGACCTCGCACGCGCCTCGCAAAGGATGCAGTTCTGCGCCTTGAAATACCAGATCGAGCAGATGCGCCGCCACCCTTCAATCGTCGGCTACATCATCACCGAGTTTACAGACGTTCACTGGGAAGCCAACGGCCTGCTCGACATGTGCCGCAACCCGAAAGCCTTTTATGACGCCATGGCGGCTATCAACGGCGCGGACGCGATCATCCCCGCGTGGAAGCGCGTCGCTTTCCGCGAGGACGAGCGTTGCGAAGTCGGTCTCACGCTCTCGCACTTCTCCGAGTCCGATCTCGACGGCGCGCGCCTCGAATGGCATCTCGATCTCTTCCCCGAAATCGGAGGCGTGCTGAAAAGGGTGAGGCCGCAGAAAGCGCAGATCACGAAGTTGGGCAAGGTCGCCTTCGACGTGCCGCAGTTGACAGAGAGCGTGCGGGCGCGTCTCGAATTACGTTTAATCGATGCGAACGGCGCGGAGGTGACGGGCAATCATCAAGAGCTATATTTCTTTCCGCGGCGGGCGGCGCACCCACCCCGCGTGCGCCTGAGCGCGTCGCCGCGTCTCGCCCCGCAACTCGAAGCTCTCGGTTACGAATTGACCGAAGATTGGGCGCGCGCCGACGCGGTCGTCGCGGATAAACTGACGGACGAGATTCGCTTCTTCGTGCAGAACGGCGGGCGCGTGCTGTGGCTCGCCGAGTCGAGCAGCGCGCAACAAAGCTATCTGGGGACGGTCGAGATCGTTCCCCGTCAGGGACGCAGGTGGCAGGGCGATTGGGCGAGCAATATGAACTGGATTCGGCAGGATTCCATGTTCCGCGAAATCCCCACGAGCGGTACGGTTGACTTCGCCTTCGCCGACCTGACGCCCGAACACGTCATTACGGGCATCAGCCCGCGCGACTTCGCCGCCGACGTTCACGCCGGGTTATTCATCGGCTGGCTGCACCACATCGCCGCGCTCGTCGCCGAACGACGCTACGGCAACGGGCGTCTGCTGATCTCGACCTTCCGCTTGCGCGAACACCTGCGCGTGAATCCGGTGGCCGCGATCATGCTTCGAGACATGATTACTCACCTGACGACAGATCGGGCTGCAAATGAGAAAAGTGAAGGCGTGATGGAGATGGCGACGAACTGACCGGGAAGGAAATTTGACGCGGGCGAATATCAGGCCGACGCTCAGAATTTTCTGGCGTGCATTGATCTAACCGCGGCCGTCTCGACGCCCCACCGGCGGCGTTGCGCTTCTACTTGCGGGGAATAGCTGCTCGCCGTCGCCTTCGGGTTTTTGATGCCTTTAGCGACGCCGCCCGTCTTATTGTCTCCGGCTGTTTCCGTCGAAGCGATACGTTTTGCAGTGGCGGCTGACATTTTTACTACCTCACTACTTTAACAATTTGGCACACGTCCGCAACGCGGTTCTCCGGCGGCTCAAACTTACAACCCTTGACAGTCGCTTATTGAGCAATCGGCTTGTTAAAGATTATAGGGATCGTGAGGAAAAATTTCTGTACGAAAGCGAACTAACATTCGGCCAATTGCTTGTTCGTATGCGCGTGGGCGTGAAGAAACGTCGAGGCGTGAGAGTTTTTAAGCGGCTCTACTACTTATCTCGCGCGGGTGCATGAACGCTTATGGCTAAGGGGTATCTTTCAACAGCGGCAAAGGGTCAACCGCGCCGCCCGGCGTGTAGACGCCAAAGTGTAGATGAGGCGCGGCGCCCGCCGCATTGCCCGTCGTGCCCACGTAGCCCAGCACCGTCCCGGGCGTGACATAATCACTCACCGCCAGCCCCTCGGCGTAAGAGTCGAGGTGGGCGTAGTAATAGTTTCTGCCACCCGCGCCCATGACGAAGACTGTGTTGCCGCCGAGGGCATTCTCGCCGACGCTCATAACGTATCCTGCGGTGGCCGAACGGACGGCAGTCCCGCGCGGGGCGAAAATATCCTGCCCCTCGTGAAGACGGCCGCCCGAACGCGGCGCATGCCATGTATTCTTGATCTGCTTAACGCTGACGCCTTCCACCGGAACAGAGAGTTCCACGTCCGGTTCCTTCGCGTAAAGCATGGCGACTTTGAACGGCAGGGTGACGCCGGAAAGTTTAGACGCGACGCCCGGGTGATCGGCGTATTTGAACGTGATCACCAGCAACGCCGCGCCCGCAAGTAAGACAAACTTTTTCACACCTGTTAGATGTGAGGGAAAGATTATTGGTTACTCGCACGGAAAACCATCAAGTGAAGATCGTCTCCGCCTGAGTTGCGCCGCACCGGCTCGCCCGATTCACTTCGCAGCCGCGACGGCAAAATCTCCGCGCACTCTCTCTATTTTCTGCCACTGGTTCGGGCTGATGCGCTGCGTGCCCCAGAGAAATCCGGTCGGGGCATTAAACTGAGGCGCGAACACGCGCACGGCGAGCAGGCCGCCGTAGCCACCGAATTGCCGCGGGTTGACCCACCACCCGGCGCTCGGGTCCCAAAGCCTGATCTCGTTATCACGCACGGCTACCGCGCAGCCTTCGTGATAAATCAAATCTTCCTTGATCCAGTGGACGCATGCCTCATCGCAGTTCCAGCTGTTAGACCACTGGCGGGTGGCAGCCTCGCTGTACTGCTGGATAAACTGCGCGTGATAGCTTCTCACGCCGCGCGCGGCGAAAACTTCCTGCGTGAGCGCGGCCAGCGCGCCGCAGTCGAGCTTCTTTTGCTCGACGGCTTCGCACCAGTAGATCGGCCACGTGGAAGCCCCCCAGGTGTATTTCTGGCGTATCCAGCGCGGCCCCGTGAGCGGGTTGCCCGCATTCAGTTGCGAGTAGTCCGTCGAGAGAACCCACTCGCGCGCGATCTGGCAGCACTGCCCGCCGTGATGTGAAATCGTAGATGCAGGGAAGTGTTCCCACTTTTGCATCGCCGCGCGGGTGTCCGCGAAATCCGTCTCGTCAAATTCGATCTTACCCTCGGCCAAAGACATAAGACATACTCCTATCGTAAGCTCCCGCGTCACAGAAAACCAGAACGTCGCCGGGGCGCACGCCCTCCGGCAACTCGACGTTCGACGCCACCACGTCATGTTCCATACAAAGTCTGCCCCAGAGATGCGTCTTCCCGTGTTTCAAGGTCTGCCACTCCCCGGTCTGCTTGTCCTGACGCAGAATCCGGTGCGGCTGAAAAAAGTGCATCGGCAGTTCGGCAATCGAGCCGTCCACGACCGCTTCCGTCACCTCTTCTTCAGACGACTCCTCGAACTCAAGCAGGCGCATCGCCACGGCCATCGAGGGCTGCGCCATCGCTTTGCCGGGTTCGGAAATGATCTGCTTGACGAAGGGCAGGAAATTGCGCGCGCGCGCGATGGCGGCGGCAAACTGATCGCCGGAGTCGCTTTGCCAATCGTCCGGGAACCAGCCGCCGCCAACGTCCAGACATTCGATCTGCCGCCGCGCCAGCGTCTCTATCGAGCGACACCACCTGAGCACCGATTCGTAGAGATGCCACCACTGCCCGACGCCGATGTTGCTGCTCGCCATGTGGAAGTGAACGCCGAAGGCGCACTCGCGGGGCAACAACTCAATCGCGTCAACAAGCTTCTTCAAAGCTTCGGGCGTGTCCACCGGAATCCCGAAACGTGAACCGACGGTCGGCGTCCGCAAACGCACCCCGACAATCTTCGCCTGTAGCTCTTTTCTCTCCATGCTCGCGACCACACGTTTCAAGTCGGCGATTGAATCACAGAAGACGGCATGGATGGGCGAGGTAGGCAAGAGTCCTTCAGGCCACCATTTGCCGGGGCCGTTCAGGATCACCTGATCGGGTCTGAAGCCGGTTTGGAGAGCCTTTTGAACTTCCAGCAGACTGATGGCCTCGGCTAAAAAGCCGGACTCTCTGGCGATCCTGAGAAGTCTTTCATCAGGATTGGTCTTGAGACTATATGCATTCGTGACCGTCAGCGTGGAGGTGCTCAGTTTGCTCGCCAGACCGGCGGCGCGTTTGAAAAGCTCCGAGGCGGTGCTTTCGAGAAACAACCACGAAGGCGTTTCCATCTCCGCGAAGTTGTAGGCTTTCAGATCGTCGATGAAGGAAGAAGGCACGACGGGAGCTTCCGCAATGTTCGTGCGGCCGTGATGACCGTTGCCGTTGCCGTTGCCGTTGCCGTTGCCGTTACCATCGCTTTCCATGACGTGCAGTTTGTGCAGACGCTCCGCCAGAGCCAGCGTGCCCGAAGGGTGCTTCATGGAATGCCCGATGCCGCCGGGGTAAGGTTCCGGCAAGCTCGGCAGAGGGAACTGCGAGCGCACCGGGATTTCCAAAACCACGCGTGTGAACTCTTCGCAAACATTCACCTCTCGTCGCGCCGGAACACCCGTCGCCCGCTCCACCAACAGCGCGGGCAAATTGTGTCCGGCGAGAGTCGAGCCGTAAATCCACGCCGGGAATCGCGGGTTACATTCCAGCAGCCACAACTGCCCGCCCATATCCCGCACCATCTCCAACTCCGCGCCGCCCGTCCAGTTCAACTCTTTGATTATCCGGCGCAGCGGCGTGGTGAACTCTTCGGGCACTTCCGTAACGTCGCCCGCCCACGTCTTACCCTCTTCGGTAAGTTCGCGTTTACGCATGTAGACGGAGTCGATCAGTTCGCCCTGATACGCGCTGAAGCAGACCGATTCTTCGTAGCCCGTGACGTGAGTTTGGAGAAACAGACGCTCGGTTGACCATGCGCGCGACAGGAGCGTGCGGACTCTATCAAACACGTCCCAGCCGTGCGTGCGTACCGCTTCGTAGTAAGGCCCTTTGAGCCATACCTTCCAACCATGCTGGCGACAAAAGGCGTGCAGTTCCCAGTCGGAGCGTTCGGTCGTGACGAACGGGGGGATGCTGACGGGCAAACCCTTGTGCGCCTCGACGGCGGGTTTGCTGATCTTTTTTAAAGCGGCGGTGGAAGGGGTCAGCAAGTTTTTATGCCCCTCCGGGAAGACCGACGCGAGCCACATGATTTCCAGATCAACGCCCGAAATCCAGAGCGCGCCCGCATCCAGAGCCTCCTTGATGTCGGCCGCGTATACTTCGAGGTTCAACTCTTCCCACGGCCTTTGCAGCCACATCTCGTCCAAGTCAGCCCAATGTATGCCCGAACAACGATTGGAATATTCGACGCCGACCAGAGTGGCGTCTGGATATGCCGCACGTAACGAGCGCGCGATGCCGATACCGGGCTGCGGATTGGTTCCGCTGTATAGCCCGCTGATGTAGATTTTCATATTTCCTTTCCCGAATAGAACTGGAGTTAACATTAATCAAGACTTCGCCGCTCGCCGCGAACGCATGTCCGGCGTCGCCTTTATCGCCTCAATGCAAATAAAGTTAAACTTTCGTGAGAGTAATCGGCTGTAATGCGACCGTTGACTCGCCACTCTCATTCATTGACCCGGCGAGCGCAGATTTAGCCTGCGTCCCATACTGGTATCGAAGCGCAGCGTTCGAGTACAACCGTGGAGATACTCGCAAGAGATTGATCCAAATGCGCTGATTTTTGAATTATTAAAATAAATAACAGCCTCAACGTCACATTGTCTGTCCGGTAGTGTACCGATTTATTATTAAAAGTATTTGTCAAAGTATTGATGAATTTCGAGAGATTCGATGAAGACGAGCTTTCTTAATCAACGGAAACTACCTCTGGTCGTCGAAATTGACGAGGGCGGAGGGTCGGTTCTCACACCTCAAACGTTCATCGACCTGTGTCTCAATCACAGGGAATTTCTGCGCAGTCAACTACTGGTGTGGGGCGCGTTGCTGGTGCGCGACGCCCCCGCGCTCGCGCCCTCGGACTTCGCGCGATTCGTGCGCGATTTTTCGGGCAAGAAGTTGATCGATTATGTCGGCGGCGCATCTCCGCGCGTTAAGTTGGGCGAGGGCGTTTACACCTCGACCGAGTATCCGCAAAACTACACGCTCTCTCTACATAATGAGTTGTCTTACACCTACCGGTGGCCTGATCATCTTTTCTTCTGCTGCGTGACGGCTTCCGGGCAAGGCGGCGAAACGTCTCTGGGCGACAGCCGCGCCATCCTCAAAGGTATTGACGAAAAAGTCGTCCGCGAATTTAAGAGCAGAGGCATCAAGTACGTCCGCAATCTGCACGGTGGGCGCGGGTCGGGTTACTCGTGGCAAGAGGCTTTCGAGACGGACGATAAAAGCGTGATCGAAGCACACTGTCGCGCGGGCGGAATCCGCTTCAACTGGAAAGACGACGGCGGCTTAACTCTGATTGAGGTGCGCCCCGCGACGGCGTTGCATCCCACGACGGGCGAAGAAGTTTGGTTTAATCAGGCCGACGGTTTTCACCCGAGTGGGATCGACGAAGAAACTTACGGGCTTCTCATTTCGACCATGAAGGAAGAAGAGTTTCGTCTGAATTCTTACTACGGCGACGGCGCGCCGCTCGATCTCTCCGCGCTCGATCAGGCGCGCGCGGCGATCCGGCGGGCGGTGCTGCTCGTGCCCTGGCGAGCCGGGGACATCCTGATCTTAGACAACCTGTTGACGGCTCACGGGCGGCTGCCGTTCACGGGCGCGCGCAAGATTCTCCTCGCCATGACCTGAGTTGACCGACTCGTAAATTTACTGCTGCTCGTCAGCCTGAGACGCCAGCCCAGAGGGCGGGCGTCGCGGCGAGATTATGCGCGGGAATTGGAATGCGCTTCCTGAATTCGTCCGTAAAAATTCCATCAACCCGGATGCTGAAAGTCAGTCCCGTGCCCGCGTCAGTTCCGTGAAACTGGTTCACCGTATCGAACCATGCGCTGTATGATTCGACGTACTTCTTCTCATTGGTTTCATGGTTGAACATGTAGAACGGCTTATTCATGTTGGTGCGAAACCAGATAAATTCATGGCACGTGTCCGTACTCGTGTGATCCCTGTGAGGCGTGACCGGTCGCGCCACATCGTCATACATGATCAACATCCGCCCCGTCGCCTTGAAGGGCAAGCTCTCGATGAAATCCATCAGCCAGTAAAACTCGCTCGCCTCGGGAGTGGGTTCCCAAAGCTCCGTCTGATCAAGATCGAAATAACTGTCGGGCATCTTGGACTGGGCCAGATAGATCATTCTCGAACCCGGCCTGTCTGGGCCGGCGTCCTTTAACCTGAATGGGCCGGTGTAGAATTGAATATCTTTTTGAGCCTGAATGTGCTGTTTTATTCTCTCGCTGATGTATCCGTCCAGCGACTTCAACCTTTCCACATCGATGAAATCGTCGAACGATTTATAACAGGGGTAAGTGATTCGCGAGTCTACCGTCGCATCCACGTTTGAACCTGCGGCAACGCTTCCTTCGACATCCGATTTCACGGCGTCAATGACGTGATCGAAGTTCGGCTGCAATTGATGAGTCATATTCTTCTCTCCCCCGGTGGATTCGTCCGCTGCGATTGTTGAAGAGCACGCACGCAATGTTGATAGCGTGCGCGGAGTATAGCATCCGTGTCGCTACCTCGTAGACTCCGACAAGTTTCAAAAAACCACTGTGCTCGTAACCGCGCAAAATGCCGCGGGCCAACCTGTGTGGCACTCACGGCATTTTTATAGCGGTTTGCAATTGAGTGCGATGAAGGAATCATTGGAGGGGCCGGGCTGGTCGCTGCCCGCTCGCTTTCGAAAGCGAGCGGGCAGGGACCAGCCCGGCCCCGACCATAATCACAGACGAGTCGCATCCATTTGCAAACTGCTGTAGTGTGCATAAAGCTGCCCGACAGATAACAGGCGCGCTTACGCTCTTCGGCGAGTCGGGTTATTAGCCTGAGCTTGTGGAAGAATTGCAAAGCACAAAACAAACGCACGACCTGAGCCGAATTTGTGCCGCACGGTTATTTTCTCCTCCGTCAACATGCCGAAGCTAGAGAGATTTTCTGATGTTCAAATATAAGGCGCGAGACGGTGCAATGTCTGTACGCTCCGGTACGGTATGAAGTCGGACAGTTAATAACACTTCCACGAAAGAGACGCGAAATGAGACCTCAACGCTGCCTGCCTTTGAAGCTCGACGGGCTTCCCTCGACCGACACGGTGACGGAAGAGTTGAGATCGCGCGCGCGATAGATTCGCTGCGTGGCTTTCTGATAGTCGGCTGCGGTCGCTTTCGGAATGTCCATAAATTTCTGCGGGTTGCGATCCGTCAGCGGGAACCAGGAGCTTTGCACCTGCACCATGATCCGGTGTCCCGCGCGGAAGGCGTGATAGACATCGGGCATCTCGAAATTGATGGCGGCAGGTTGCCCCGGCTTGAAGGGCTCGGGACGCTCGAAGCTATTGCGAAACTTGCCGCGGAACGGCTCGCCGCGCACGAGTTGTTGATAGCCTCCCATCTTCACGGCGTTCGCCGGGACGGGCTGCCCCTCGGGCGGGCGCGGCGTGGGGAAGTTGTCGGGATAAACGTCTATGAGTTTGACGACGTAATCCGAGTCCGTGCCGGTCGTCGAGACATTCAGCTTAACTTTGATGGGGCCTGCGATGATCATGTCTCGCTCTAACGGTTCGGTCTCATAGACCAACACGTCGGCGCGTTGCGAGGCGAAGCGTTGATCCTCCGTCATGTAGTCGAAAGTCATCCCGTTCACGATGTAACCGAGGTAGGGGACGGGGCGATTCGGATCGCTCACGTATTCGTCAAACGTGGTCTTCGTGTCGCCGGCCGGAGCATCCGTCGTCAAACGCGCGCCCGCCTGAAAATAGAGTTCGACGGGCTTCAATTCTTTGGGCGGCCACGCGCTGTGGCGACGCCACTCGTTGATCCCGGTCAGGAACATGTAGGCTTCGGGCAAGTCGGCGGGTTTATCTTTCAGGTAGTGCATGAAGAACGGGAACTGTATCTGCTCTCGAAAAAATTCTCCGGTCTTGACGGCGAAGTTGAGATTGCCGAGTCTGTCGCCGTCGCCGCGCGCCCAGCCGCCGTGCGCCCACGGCCCCATCACCAGCCCGTTGACCGTGCCGGGATTATTCCGCTCGACCGAACGGTAGATGTGAAAAGGCCCCAGCGGGTCTTCCGCGTCGAACCACCCGCCGACGTTGAGGACGGCGCATTTCACGTTATGTGTAAACCGCCAGAGCGAGCGTCTCTTCCAGAAGTCGTCGTAAGTTGTGTGGTCGATAATCTCTTGAAAGTACGTCGCCTGGCCGCCGAATAGTTTCCGGTTGGCTTCCGAGAGAGGCCCGACGTTGAGGAAAAAATCGTAGGCGTCGGGTGTGCCCATATCGAACGGGATGCGTGCTTTGGGCGGCGCAGGATCGCCGCCGCGCGGGACGAAAGAAGCGTAGAAGCCGAAGTTGGCCGCCAGCATGAACGCGCCGTTGTGGTAGACATCGTCGCCCATGTAGTAGTCGGCGGTCGGGGCTTGCGGCGAGGCCGCCTTGAGCGCCGGGTGAGAATCTATGATGCTCCCGGCGACGTGGAAGCCCGGTTGCGAGATGCCGACCATCCCGACTTTGCCGTTGTGGTTCGGGACGTTCTTCAATAGCCACTCGATGGTGTCGTAAGTGTCGCTGCTCTCGTCAACGTCCTTGGGGCTGCGCTTGTCGGGGATGTGCGGACGCACTTGCTGAAACTCACCTTCGGACTTGTAACGCCCGCGTGCGTCCTGAAAGACGAAGATGAAGCCCTCTCTATCGAAACCAGACGACGGGCCGAGCGCGGCGCGGTATTGATCGCTGCCGTAAGGGGCGACGCTGTAAGGCGTGCGCGTGAGCAGGAACGGGTAGGTCTGCGAAGCGTCTTTCGGGACATAGACTGAGGAGAACAGCTTGACCCCGTCACGCATCGGGATCATATATTCGTATTTGGTGTAATGTGCCCTAACCTGATCCGCGTTCTGCGCCCTCGCATGCGAAAATGTAAAAAGCAGCAACGCCAAAAAAGCGACTGTTCGGACTCCGACTTTGCTCCGGTATAACTTAATCAAGACGTATTCTTCCTCTCCGCGGACTGCCACGTCGCAAAAATTACTTCTTATTATTATTCCCTGCCTCGGGTTGTTGCAACACGCCGTTCAACGCGACTCTTTTCTTCAAACAACACGAAGACGGCATGCACGCAACTCTCCGACGCCCTCGATTGAGGTGCGAAGTGGCACGGGTGGCAAACCTCTTTCCACAATTCCAGCGGCGGCTACACACTGCGCCCGCAGAGATGCGCGCGGCATTAAGTGCGTCACCTCCCGTAGGTAGATGAAAATCAGTTAGAAGTTATTATGTCGGCTCTGGCTCACACCCGGTCAGGCAGATTATCGTGCGAGGCGTTCGCGGTAATAAGCACCAGCGGCGGCATTGTTTTGACCGCATAGACGTTGCAAACGCGTCCCCTCTTTTATCACCCCGTTCATTTCCGCGGTTCATACACCATCGCGGTTTGATCTATCGCCCGCCGTTTGAGCTGCGTCGCTGAGATCAACACGGACGAGCGCATTCAACCCCACATTCGACGTTTCATTTTTCGACCAGCCCTTTGCTGATATTGCGCTGCCACGCTTCGTAATTTCTAATCCTCCGCTTGGCTTGCTTGCGTGTCAAATTCAGCTCCTGGGCGACATAAGTGATCCGCTCGGTGCGGTCAAGTTTCTTATCATGGGGCACGCCCGGTGCCCTTCGATACAGCTCATAGGCACGCTCCCACTCCGCCTTGATTTCAGGCGGGGCGATTGCGCCGCGCAGTTCGGCCATCAATTCATTCTCCCTTCAAGAATGAGTAGCGCGGTTAAATCTTTCCCTTCGATTTATCCGCGCGTCAACAGCAGCGGCCATTAATAATCATGACCGGCGTTATTTTAACATCTTAACATCATCGGCGCGTTACCGTATGCGCGGCGCGTTGCCGACACCGCTCCGACGTGTGAAGGGCGCGTTTTGATCTACAGGTTTATTAGCGGGCAGAGCGCGGATCATCGAGCAGGCGTCTTCCCCGTCTTCGTATTGGTTGATAGGAATGCCGGAGTCCGTCGTGAGAGACGCCTCCTTACAGGGGCTACGGAGGTTGAGGACTCTCTTACTCGTACCGCAGCGGGATCAGTGGATCGACCCGGATCGCCCTCAGTGCCGGGAGGTAGCAGGCGACGAGCGCGATGGCGAAAAGCAGTGTGGCGATGCCGCCGAAGGTGGCGGGGTCTGTCGCGCTCACACCGAAGAGCAGCCCTGACATCAGGCGCGTCAGCCAGAGGGAACCCCCCAGCCCAATCGACACACCCGCCAGCGCGAGAACGAGCGGCGCCCAGAGTTGCGTGCGTGAAAGCGCGCTCAACTCGGGCGGCATCACGCCGATGACCGTATACTTCTGCCCGTTGAGCGGGATCGTCTTGGCGACGATGGCGGGGTCTGCGCCGAAGCTATTGCGCCAGAGCGCGTCGCTCAAGACCACGACGCGCTCACTGCCCGCTTCGTCCTCGCCCTCCAGAAACGCACGGCCGAGTTGCGGCTTGATGCCGAGCACGTCGAAATAATTAGCCTCCACGGTCAACGCCTGTAGTCGCCGAGGCGTGTCGCCCCCCTGTAGGTTAAAGGCTCCATCCACGTAGGCGGCGGTGTCTTCGAAGACACTGTTCTGCTGCTGCCAGTCGCGCAGGTTCGGGACGGAGAGCGCGCTGTGGCCGGAGGGCTGAAAGGTCTCGTAGAGAGCGACGATGCGGTCTGACTCGGGAAAGGGTAGCGGTCTGAGAAGCACTGCGTTGACCACGGAGAAGAGCGCCGTGTTCGCGCCGATGCCGAGAGCGAGCGTCAGCACGGCGACGAGCGTGAATGAGGGTTGTTTGAGCAGCACGCGCGCCCCGAAACGCAGGTCTTGCCACATGTCTCCAAAGATCGGCATCCCTCTCTGCCGGCGGTATTTTTCTTTCGTCTGTTCGACGCCCCCCAACTTGACGAGCGCCTGTCGCCGCGCCTCGTCCGGTGACAACCCGGCCTTGATGTTGTCCTCGACGTGCATCTGGAGGTGGCTCTCTAACTCTTCGGCCAACTCACGGTCGCGCGCCTCCCGGCCGAAGATGCCCGTCAGACGCCCTGCCCAGGAGCGCAGTTGTCGTATGTGCATCAGGACTCCTTTGCCGGGGCGAAGAACCTCGCCAGAATGGCCGTAGTCTGCTCCCACTCGCGGGCTTCTTTAGCCAGTTGCTTGTGGCCTGCGCGGGTCAATTTGTAATACTTGGCCTTGCGATTGTTGTCGGAGATTCCCCACTCCGACGAAACGTAACCTTCCTGTTCGAGCTTGAGCAACGCCGGGTAGAGTGTCCCGTAGTTATGGAGAGCAGATCGCCGCTCGTCTGCTCGATTCGCCGCGCGATCCCGTAACCGTGCAGCGGCCCCATTGCTTCCAAGGTCTTCAGCACCATTAGGGCGAGCGTGCCCTGCCTCACGTCCATTTTATAACCCATCAGAAGAGCCTCCTATTGGCACGACATAGGAGCGTCTCACACTTCGTATGGGTAGGTAATAGGAGCCTTCATAAACAGCTTCATCCTAAATATTCAGGTTTGCCGACGGATCTCCGCTCAGCAGTTCACCTTCTTCGACATGAAGAAGGTGAATACGCTTACGAGTTGAAACATATCTATTGACATCTACCGGCATTCGCTGTAAAAGACGCTTTCTCGACTTATTCAACTCTTAAGAGGTGTAATGATGGCAATTGCCAGACAGCATGATGAAACCCTGACCCTAACCGCCGCACAGGAAATGCTCGGCGTCTCTCGCACCACACTGTGGCGCATCATCCGTTCCTACCAAATCCAGACGTTGACCGACGTGCTGGACACCCGCATTAAGCTGGTTAAAAAGTCTGACATCGAACGCGTACTCGAAGACGCCGAAAAAGTGCGCCGAGGAATCGCAGCATGATCACAATCGCCATCGCCAATCAAAAAGGTGGCGTCGGCAAGACCACCGTCTGCCGCGAATTGTCCGCCTGTTGCGCGCTGAGAGGCTACCAAACCTTAACGATAGACGCCGATCCACAAGGAAATTTAACTTCCTCATGGGTTGATTCCGATGTCTATGAGGCGACGCTTTCTCACGTCCTGATTGAACCCGAATCTACGACGGGCGTGAAGGTTGAACCCCTTCCCCTAGACGACGCTATTCTGGAAAGCCCCGTCGAAGGTCTCGACCTCGTCCCGGCCGATATTCGCCTCGCCAGATTCGAGATGCAACCCGACTATCTGACGCACCGGCTCCGAAATCAACTCCAAGAGCACGGCAAGGGCTACGATTTGGTCTTCATCGATTGCCCGCCGCAACTCGGAAAGCTTCTGACTGCCGCACTTTACGCTTCCGATTTCGTCGTCGTCCCCTGTGCCTCCGACGCCATGGGATTGCAAGGTCTCTCCGATTTGGCCTTTACCATCGAGCAAGTCCGCAAAAACGTCAATTCCGGTCTGCAAATGCTGGGAGCGGTGATAAATCTCTATAAACCACAGCGTAATTTGTCGGCCGAATCCCGCAGCGCAGTAGAGTCTGCAATCGGGCTTGTCGGACATGTTTTCGATACCAACTTGCACGACTACTCCAAAGTCGCGGAAGCCCCCTCACAGAAATTACCGGCTGTCCTATATGCCAAATCACATCGCGCTTCCGACCAACTTTGGAGTCTGACCGAAGAGGTTCTTGATCGTCTGCAAATGTCGCGGCAAAAGATTTCCGCAGTCAAGTGAGGTAATCAATGGGAGAAATTAAACCTAAATCTACCAACTCTTTACGTAGCCCGCAGCCGAAAAAGAAACTCGGGCTAACAGTGCCTACAGCTCTGCGCTTGCCGCATGACGATCTAATAAAACCCGAAGAAATATACACCCCTGTCACCCCCGTCACCCCCGTCACCTCTGTGCCCCCTGTCACCCCTGTCACCCCTGTCACCCCTGTCACAGTGGTGACAGGGGATGCGGCTCCGAAAAAAGACTTTACGCGGGTGGCTAATTCGGTGGTGCGCGATGCGATTCCCGCCGGCCTCTTCACCGGCAAAGGCAAACAACTCTACGATTACCTCTACTCCCAAACTCGCGGAGCCATCGTCCCAAAACGCTCGGAACGTATCCCGACGGATAAAGTGATGCGCGGTGCTGGCATGACGCGCCATACCTATCGCGCGCATCTCCAGAGGCTCGTCTTATCCGGTCTGGTAAATGTAGAAGAGAAGGGGGGCGAACACGGGGGCAATCTTTTTACCGTCTATTTGCCGGAAGAAGTTGGAATAGAGAGGGGTGACAGGGGTGACAGGGGTGACAGGGGTGTGACAGTGCAAGATCTACACATGGTACAGGGGTCAGAACCTGACAGGGGTGACAGGGGTCTATCTGTTGAAAAGACAGCTACTTTCGACGCTCCTAAGACTTCTTTTAAGACTATAGAAAAAATTTCTGATGATGAGGCTTTCGCCCAATCGCTCCGCGGGGTGGAAAGGGAACTAACAGGCAAAACATCTCCGGCACAAGCCTGGGAACCTTTATTTGAACTACTCTCTACGGAACTTAAGATCGCAGCCGGGCGGACGATAGTCTCAAACGTGCCTGCATTCCTCGCTGAACACCTGCGGCGCAGGCTCTGGAAAGTGGATAAGCAACAAGCCACCGACATCGCGACCTCGGAAGCGGGAGAAGGGACACAGACGGCACTCAGCGACGCGGAGCGACGAGCATGTCCGGATTGCGCCGGCACTAATTTCTGGTATCCGGAGGGGCCGGAGCGCGGTGTTGCCAGATGTGCACACCTGAAGCTGCAATCTATCCCGGATGAGAAGGAAATCAATTGACCCTCAGGCAGGTTTCACACGGTTACACACCGGCCAAATTATTGATAACTAAGCGAGAGACAGATGATAGAAATGTGTAAGCGATATATTTAAGGTAAGGGAATTTTTGTCAATACGATTCCCGGCCATTTGTCTCATCAAGGGAGACTTATCGCCGAAGAAGACGTGGAAACAGTCCCTTCTATATGAAGTCGACATCAACTTGCGACTCATGTAGCCCTCTGACATTTTACAGTTGATAGTAGCGCTGATTATCATGCCGTCAGAACTCTATGTAACCCCATATAATGCTAAACCGCACTTTGAGTCACCGAAACAAAAGTTGCTTGACAGATAATCCTTGTAAGGAGTATCCTGATCCCCGTTGTGGCTAAGCTTCAGGACGAGATCAAACAGACGAAGCCTTTCGGGAGCCTTGAGGACGAGGCTTTCCTCAACGTGCTCAGGACGGCGGAGGCGTTCCTTTGGAGAGAGGCTGAATTCCTGAAGCCTTACGAGATAACTCTCTCTCAGTATAACGTGCTGCGCATACTCCGTGGCGCGGAGCCCGAAGGGCTTATCTGCCGAGAGATTAGTGAGCGCATGATCGCTCGTGACCCGGACGTGACGAAGCTCCTCGACAGGCTGGAAGCTCGCGGGCTGGTGAAACGTGAGCGGCAGGAGAAGGATCGGCGGGTCATCATTGTTCGGATCACTCCGCAGGGGCTCAGGCTCGTGAAGGAGATCGACGAGCCCGTCCTCAAGATGACGGAGAACCTTTTGGCCCACCTCGGCGAGCGCAAGCTCAAGACACTGATCGAGTTGCTTGAGGAGGCGCGCGAGAAAACAGTCTAAAAATTTTAACTTGATAGTCCTTACAAGGACTGTCGTAACAAGTGCAAACCATGAAGGAGGCAATGAGATGGCAGACATAAAGATAATTTCAACGGTTGAACTTGAGCAGCGGTTACGCGAGGGTGGCAAGTTCGAATTCTGGAACGTGCTGACGGACGAGTACTTCAACGGCGAGATGATCCCCGGTTCGCGCCGCGTGCCGCTCGAACGGGTCGGGCGCGAGGCGCACGAGGCAAATCTCGCAAAAGATGCGGAGATCATCGTCTACTGTGCAGGGCCGCAATGCCCGCAGAGCGGCTACGCAACACAGAAACTCGAAGATTTCGGTTACACGAACGTCAAAGCCTATGAGGGCGGGCTTGAGGAATGGAAGGGTCTCGGGCGCGAGGTGGAACGCGTCGGAGAGACGGTTGCAGCATAAGGGGTTTGTCATCAGGCCGGGAGGCGGTTGGCGAATCCAATCGCCTCCCGGCTGTCAATCCTTTAAAGATTTGGGCTCCCAGAAAACGCTTGACTCCAGACTTGACTACAGACTTGATGATCGATGTGTGAGTTAATTCAAAGAGGAGTGAGAGCATGCGCGAGTTGAGACGCGGAGTGAGGATTGTGGGCGAGGAAGAGGCGCGCCGGATGTTGAAGATCGGCGCGGTCTCGAAGCGGAGCGGCATCGGTATTGAGACGCTCAGGTTCTACGAAAAAGCTGATCTCTTGGATAGACCCGCGCGCACCTTCAGCGGTTATCGCGTTTACGATGAGGAGGTACTCGACCGGCTCGCCTTCATCAGGCGGGCGCAGTCGCTCGGGTTCACGCTCGTGGAGATTAAGCGGATCATCGACGACGCGCTAAAGGGCGACAGCCCTTGTGGCGAGGTACGCGAACTCGTGCGGAAGCGCATGGCGGAACTCAACGAGAGGCTTCGCGAGCTGCACCGCTATCGTAAGGAGTTGAGGCACACGCTCAAGGATTGGGACAAGGTGGGACTTGCGCCCGGGCACATCTGCGGGCTGATCGAGGGCTCAAAGGTCGAGCACGTCGCTCACCGCCGTGCGGAGAGGTGGCAAACGCATACACCTGCCGGAGAACAAGACGGTTGCGCTGAAAAACAACCCGCCCGCTATGGGCGAGTATGATTTCAACCGCGAGATGACATGTTCAAGGGGGATCATCGTTCATCGAGTCGTGGGAACTTGGCGCGAGACTTCGCGCCAACGAGGTCTCGCGCGGCATAAAAGCGCAAGTCTCCGCGAGGAAGAACTGGGAATACAAGGTGGTGGCGCAGGACGGCGCGCGCCCGGCGCCGCTGAGCGAGCAAGACTTGAATAAGCCGGGGGCTGAAGGGTGGGAATTAGTGGAGACCCGGTCGCTCGAATTTCGCGGTGTGCGACGAGTCGATACAGGACTGACTATTATTTCAAACGTCTCAGATAAGAGATGTTTACCGGCGGGGGCGAACCTGTGTTTCTTGTTCGGCCGACGGCGAGAGAGACAGGAATAAAATCTGCGGCAACCATTACGCCCGCTCTCTGTCGGTAAGGTTAGCGATGGCGAGCACTAGCTCGGTCGGTTCAATCGGCTTCGACATGTGCATCTGATAACCTTCCGAGAGCGCACGCAGACGGTCTGAAGACCTGGCGTGCGCCGTCAAAGCGATGGCCGGGATTTTTCGGGCGCGTTCCTCCTCCAAAACTCGCACCTTGCGAATCAACGTGTAACCATCCTCGTTCGCCATTTCGATGTCGCTCACCAGCAAGTCCGGTGTCACCAGTCGCAACTTGTCGAGGGCGTCTGTGACGCCGGCCGCGGCCGTCACCAACGCCCCGCTTTGCGTCAGTATGGCCGTCAGCAACTCGCGCGCGTCTCGCTCGTCATCGACGACAAGCACGTGAATTCCGTCGAGCCTCGCCAACTCCATAGCCTGCGGGTAATCCACACCCGGAATCTGCGGCTCTGAAGCGACATCGGCAAAGGGCTCCGTGTTATGAACAATCATCACAGGCAATCTCAGAATAAAGGTTGAGCCCTGCCCTTCGCCCGGACTATCCGCCCTGATGGTTCCGCCGTGCAACTCTACGAGGTGCTTCGTGATCGCCATCCCTAAACCGAGTCCGGCCTGCCGCCTTGTCGTCGCGCTGTCGGCCTGCCGGAAGCGTTCGAAGACGTAGGGCAGAAACTCTGCGCTGATACCCTCGCCTGTGTCGCTCACGGTGATTTCGACGCTGGAATCTACGCGCGCTAGCCGGACTTGCACGCGCCCGCCCTTCGGGGTGAACTTCACTGCGTTCGACAGCAAGTTCCACATCACCTGCTGCAAGCGTTCGGGGTCGCCGGAGACGGGGCCGGCCTTCGGGTCGAGGACGGTCTGGAGCCTGATGCCCTTGGCGTCGGCCGCGGGGCTGACCACGTCGATGGACGCCTCGACGACCGACACCAGTTCGACGCTGCCGACATCGAGACGTATCTTGCCGGAGATGATGCGCGAGAAATCCAGCAAGTCCCCGATCAGTTGGTTCTGCGATTCCGCGTTACGCTCGATTGCGTTCAACGCGCGCCTCGTCAAACGTTCGTCGAGCTTCCCGATTTGCAGCATTCGCGCCCAACCGAGGATGGCCGTCAAAGGAGTGCGCAGTTCGTGAGAGACGACGGCCAGAAATTCGTCCTTGGCGCGCGTGGCCTCCTCCGCCGCGCGCTTCGCCAGAAGAATCTCGTCCTCATACAGATTGCGTTGGCGCGTGTGCATGAGGACGCATTCGTTGGCGACAATGCCCCCGCGCTCGCGGCGCACCGCGTTGACGAGCACGGGTATTTCAGCCCCATCCTTCGACCGGAGAGAGAAGTAGACCTCGTCCACTCTATCGTGCAGTTTGAGGAGCGGGAAGAGGTGAGTTTGATAGAAGATGCGGCTGGCGACGGTCAGGAGGGAATCGAGGTGTCGCCCCTGCAACTCGTCGCGTTCATACCCGAGCAAGTCCAGCAGCGTGGCGTTGACGAGAACGATCCTGCCGTCGTCGGTGAAGGACAGGAAGCCGCAAGGGGCTGTATTGAGCAGATCGTCCATCGGATTCACGAACCGGCCGTGAGCCGCTCAGGCAAAGCGTTCGGCGGCCAGATACTCCTTGATCACCCGTATGGTCTCCTCCGGGTGGCTCATTTGCGGGCAATGACCCGTGGCTCGCATGACGCGCAGCGTGCTTTGCGGCAGGTGCCGGTAGAGGTATTCGCCCACCTCAAGCGGCGCGAGGGCGTCCTCCGAACACTGCATGATGAGGGACGGGACGGGCACCTTCGACAGATCATCGCGGTTGTCGGAAAAGAAGGTGGCCTCGGCGAACCGCCGCGCGATCTTCGGGTCGGTGGAGCAGAAGCTCTCTTCGAGCTCGCGCGTCAACTCGGGTCGCTCAGGGTTCTTCATCACGACGGGCGCGAGGAAGTTAGCCCAGCCGATGTAGTTCTTCTCCATCACTTCGAGCAGTTCCACTATATCGGAGCGGTCGAAGCCCCCGACGTAGGCGGGCGGGTCGTTGATGTAGCGGGGCGAAGGGCCGACGAGGATGAGGCGGTCGAACCGCTCCGGCTCGCGGATGGCGGCCAGCATCCCAACCACGCTGCTCACCGAATGCCCGACGAAGATGACATCCTTCAAATCGAGTTCGGCGCAAACGTCGAGCACGTCCTGCGCGTAGCCGTCGAGATTGCCGTAACGTTCCGCGCTGTACGCTTGAAGATCGGACTTCCCGGAGCCGACATAATCAAAGAGGACGATGCGGTAGTCGTCCGCGAACGCAGGGGTCACGAAACGCCACATGTTCTGATCGCAGCCGAAGCCGTGTGCGAACAGCATGGGCTGCGTGCCATTACCGCCGACCTTCACGTTGTTTCTGGCGAGGATGTTCCGGGTCAATGTCTTCCTCCTTACACGCCGCCCGATTACCCTCACGTCCACCTGTTCTACGAGATACTACACCATAGCGCGTTAAGGTGTCTTCGCAGGTTCACAGACCAATTTCGGGCGTCGCCTAAGCCGCCCCTTCATTGTCCGGCATCAATAAAGCGTCCCTGATCTCTCCGTCCTGAATTGAGAATTCGGACAGGGCGTGTCTGATAGCTTCGATGCTTTGATCCTGATAATAAATCAACCCTCCGCCCGTCGGTATGCCGATGCCTTTGGCGACGCCGTCCAACAGGCGGATCGCTCTTTTGAGTCTCGCCCATTTCCGCTTCTCGTCATGGGCATCGATGACGAAAGGAATCAGCTTGAACGTATCGAGCAACTCTTCGGGTGGCTGCCCTGTGTCTATCAAACCGCAAAGTCCGAGCTGGACGGCCCCGGCGGAAGTCCCCATCAAGACAGCTCCCTCATAATATCTTCTGATGATCAACTCTTTGATTCCCATCTCACCGAATGATTTCCACCCCGCCGCGACATCTCCTCCGGCCAATAGAATGATGTCGGCTTCATTCAGATATGCTTCATCTTCCGCCGTGAAGGAGGTGCGGATCATCCTACAATTATGAATCCCGATGCCTTCCATGGCCGCCTCGAAGATGAGATAGAACTCCGGCGCATCGCCATTGGAAGCCCCTATGTACGCCGCCTTCAGAGAGTCATGCGCGAGGTATCGACGGAGCGAATCGAGGAAGAGAACTCCTTGATTCCTCCAGAACAAGAGTTGGCTATCCGCGAAAAGGTAAATCGGCCGTACAGGTTGATTCATATCTGAAACGGGTGAGGGATCGCCGCGCGCCGTTGTCGAGTTGCAGACATTGAGTTGACCCACACCGCTTCAACGCCCCCGCCCCAAAACTCTGAAAAAATATTGCGGGTTGTTCGCGCCGGGACAAGGGCAACTTAATCAGGGTCTCCGCCGTGGCTTGTTGCGGCGGCATGCGTCACACTTGCAGCCTCCGGGTTTGATGTGGTCGTCAAAATACTCCTTGCCGTAGTCGATGGTGATCTCTTCGCCTTCATTGATATTGCGCCTCGACCAGACCCAGACCCGATGCCCGGAGATGAACGCTTCGGCGTTCGGCTTGCACGAGTGGTTGATGTAGCGCGCGAGGTTTGAACGCGCGCTGCCGTCAATCGACCACTTCGTGTTGACGCCGAAAAAATACTTGCCGCGCCTCTTCTCCACCTCTTCGTTCGAGAGGAGTCGGCCGACGTACTCGATGATCCGTTTGTGTGCCGGGATGGGGGCGGTGGCGAATAACCCCAACCCCGTCGCGGCGCGCTTGACGACGTAATGCTTCTTTCCCTTGGTCATGTCCGTGATGGTATCAGGATTTTCTCCGGCCGATAAATCAAGGCCGCGACGTAGGGTTGATCTCGTGCTGGGTCGCTTACTCCATGCCGCGCTTATTTTCTCTTAAAGAATGATGTGCGGCGGTCGGCACTCACGGTCGTGCCGCGTGAGGGGCGAGAGGATTTTCAGGCCACGCATGACGCGGGTAACGACGGCCGAGTTCTCGACGAATCTGCGCGTAATGCCGCACCCAGAATCCGTTTAAATCCGTCGTGACCTGAACCGCACGCCCGTTGGGCGCGAGCAGATGCAGCACGAGCGGCACGCGACCGCCCGCGATGCGTGGGGCTTCTTTCATCCCGAAGAAGTCTTGTAGACGCGACGCGATCCATGGCGATTTGAGGCTTTCATAATTGATACGCACCATCCTTCCACGAGCTAAAGCCGCGCGCTCCGGAGCCATCTTCGCCAACATGCGCGCCTGCTCCGGCGTCAATCTCGCGTGCAGGACTTGAAGTAAACCGCCGCCGCGCGCGGCCTCTCTCAATTCTGAAAAGCTGCTCCGGCCTTCACATAAAGCCGACACGCCCGCGCGCACGTCATCTTCGCCCAGAAGTGGCAGATCGAGTTCGGGACATGCCTCGCGCGTAACCTCAACTCGCGCCAGAAACCGACTCACCGCCTCCCGATCAATTAACTCTTCGTACCCGGCCGCGAGAGCGGCTTCGGCCAGCACGCCCGTCACCGCGTCGCCACCGGCTACACTTTTCCGACTCTCATCAAGCGTTAGTTCTTCGTAGACAAGACGCGTCACCGTCTCGACGCGCTCCGTCTGCGCGTTCCATTCGACGTGGCTCGTCTCACGAATCCTCTCCGCGAACAGATCGAGCAGCCATTCGGGTTCGATTGCGCTGGCGAGGCGCACCACGGTCGAACCCCCACGCATGACGCCCTTGCCGCGACGCTCCTCCGCGTCCACGGCGACGAGAAACTCTTCCGCGCGCACGAGGCTCTCAGGCATGAGCGTCGCCGAACCGCCACCGGCCATGGAGAGTTCGAGATTGTCGCCCGATATTTTATCCGTGAGCTTGCGACGGCGTGCCACCCTGTCGGGATAACCGGCGAGAATCGAGATGAGCAGTTCCGTTTCCATACCGGCGGGAGGATTTCGCCTGCGCCTCTCGGTTCCCGCCAGTCGCTCCAATTGTCTGCGGACTCGCTCGACGCTTTGCACAGCCTTCAAATTGAGATTCAACCTGTCGAGAACTTCGGGGGCGAAATCCTTGTCGGCCGCTTCCGTAAACAGGTCGAGCAGGTTAAGCAGATCGGATTTGCCGTGAACTCCGGGACGCGCCCTGGTTTCGGCTTCGTGTGGTTTCGACAGCAGGTGACGGGCGCGTATGTACCGCTCGCTGAGGAGCGCGGCGATGGTATAGCCCGCGCCCGCAACGCCCCTCGATTCGGCTTCGATGACCACGCGCGCGAGTCTCGGATGGAGCGGCAGTTGGAGCATGCGTCTTCCCGTCGCCGTCACTGTCTGCTCGTCGTCCAGCGCGCCCAAGCTCGTCAATAAAGACTCGGCCTGTTCCAGCGCGTGCGCGGCCGGGGCTTCAAACCAGTCGAACGAGTTGAGGTCTGCGACGCCCATGGCGTGTAACTCAAGCGACGCCCCCGCGAGGTCGGCACGCAGAATTTCCGGCACGTCGTATTCCGCCCGCGCGGCAAAATCCTGCGTCGTGTAGAGCCGCAATGCGCGCCCCGGTCGCATCCGGCCTGCTCTCCCCGCACGCTGCACGGCAGAGGCACGGCTGATACGGGTCACGCTAAAACCCGGCAACCCCGACCACCGGGAATGTTGCGCGACGCGAGCCAGCCCCGAATCAACCACCGCCACCACGCCTTCAATCGTCACGGAACTCTCTGCGACGTTCGTAGACAAAATGATCTTGCGTCGTTCGGCGGGACGCACGGCGCGATCTTGTTCGGCCAGAGACAACTCGCCGTGCAGCGGCAACAAGAGCAGATCAAACTCGGCCGCGAGCGGCGCGCAGGTTTCCGCCGCGCGCCTTATTTCCGCCGCGCCGGGAAGAAAAACCAGCACGTCGCCGTCAAGTCTCTCGTCGAGCAGGCGGCGCAGGGCGGTTTGCACCTGCGCGGCAAGCGGCCTGTCGTCGGGTCTGTTCAGGTGCTCGATATCGACCTCGAAGCGACGCCCCGCGGAGCGAAGGACGGGGCAATCGCCGAGGAAGCGGGCGATGGGTTCGGCGTTGAGGGTGGCGGACATGACGATGATCCGCAGGTCGGGGCGCGACGCTCGCTGCAAACGCTTCAATAACGCGAGCGCGAGATCGGCTTCCAGATGGCGTTCGTGAAATTCGTCGAGGATGACGACGCTCACGCCCTTGAGTTGCGGGTCGGATAGCAGACGCCGCATCAGGATGCCTTCGGTGACGTACTTCAAACGCGTCCGCGCCCCGGTCGCTTTCTCAAAACGCACTTCGTAACCGATTGTTTCGCCGGGTCTTTCGCCGCGCTCCCTTGCCACCTGCCGCGCCGCCAGCCGTGCGGCTATCCGGCGCGGCTCTAAAATCAATATCTCACCTTCGGCGGCGAGACCCGAATCCGGCAGCGCGGGCGGAATGCGTGTCGTTTTGCCGGCTCCCGGCGGGGCTTCGATCACCAGTCGAGACGTATCACGTAAAGATGCGAGGATGTCCGGCAGGAGCGAATCGATGGGAAGCGGCTGCATAAGATGTTGACTCGGGCGCAATGTCTAATCGCCGGTCGAGGCACAAGGATAGCGCAAAGATATGAAGCGCAACAAAGACCTTCTAGCCGCATCCGTAAACTTGGACTAGAATGTAAAGGCGTTTTATATGGCGAGCATAACTTCCGCTGGGCAGAGTGTGTAAGCGGACATGGCGCATCCCGGCGTGCGCGGGGTCGTTGCAAAATCCTCATGGGCATCAAAGACAGCACAATCGAGTCGGCCACCGACGACCGCTTTCGCGCCATCCTCGAACAATCACCCCACAGCATCCAGATCATGTCGCCGGACGGGCGCATCCTGCGCGTCAACCGCGCGTGGGAAGAGTTGTGGGGCGTGATGCTGGAACAACTCGAAGGCTACAACATCCTCGCCGACGAGCAACTCGTCGAGAACGGGATCATGCCGTACATCCGGCGCGCCTTCGCCGGTGAGGCCGTCGAGATGCCCCCGGTTCTGTACGACCCCGACGCGACCATCCCACACATCACGCGTCACGCCGAGCCGCGCCGTTGGACGAAGGCCGTCGCTTACCCGATCAAAGACGAGGCGGGGCGCGTGCGCGAAGTCGTGCTCATGCACGAGGACATCACGGCGCGCGTCGCCGCCGAAGAAGCCTTGCGCGAAAGCGAGTCGCGTTACCGCGCGCTCTTCGAGACCTCGCTCGACGGCATCATGTTGATGAATAAAGACGGCCGCTTCATTGACGTCAACGAGAGCCTGTGCCGCATCCTGAAAACGCCGCGCGAACGGCTCGTCGGCTCACACTTCAACGCGTACCACCTTCCCGAAAGGGGAGAGGACGCGCGCCGCGCCTTCGCCACTTTGAACGAGACGGGAGTCTACGCCGGCAACTTCCCGATGCGCGCCGCCGACGGCAGCGTCGTCGAGTTGGAGTGGAGCGCGCGCGCGCACGTCATGCCCGGCCTGCACGTGTGCGTGGCGCGCGACATCACGGAGCGCAAGCAGGCCGAGAAGTCTCTACGCGAAAGCGAATCGCGCTACCAGCGCGCGGCCGAGTCGGGGCGCGTCGGCATCTGGGACTTAGACCTCGTCACCGACGATCTTTATTTGTCCCCGAACCTCAAGGCGTTGCTCGGTTACAGGGACGACGAACTGGAAAACAACTTGGGCGCATGGTGCGAACTCGTCCACCCGGACGATAAAGAGACGGTCATCGCGGCCACGAAGGCGCACGTCGAAGGCGAAGTTCCGCTTTACGAAGTCGAAGTCCGGCGTCGCCACAAGGACGGCCGCTACCTCTGGTTTCTCGCGCAGGGCGTCGCGCTCAGAGATGCCGGGGGGCGGGCTTTCAGGCTGACGGGTTCGGACACGGACATCACCGCCCGCAGGCAGGCCGAAGAATCGCTGCGCATCAGCGAGGAGCGTTACCGGAGCCTGCTGGAGAACGCCAACGACATCATCTACGCGCACGACCTACAGGGCAACTATCTCTCGATCAACCGCGCCGGGGCGGAGATCACAGGCTACACGCGCGAGAAAATTCTGGGCGGCCTGAATATCTCACAGGTCGTCGCGCCGGATCACCTTGAGCGTGCGAAGCTGATGTTGCAACGCAAACTCGAAGACCCCAGCCCGACCGTCTACGAAATTGACATCGTGACCAGAGACGGCCGCCGCCTGACGCTCGAAGTGAGCACGAGAGTTTCTTACGCGGGCGACCAACCCGTCGCCATTGAGGGCGTGGCGCGCGACGTGACGAGGCGCAAGCGCGCGGAGGCGGAGAAGACCCGTCTCGCGTCTCTGCTCGAAAGTCAGAGGCGACACTTGCAGGCGATGGTGGGCAACGTGCCGGGTGTGGTGTGGGAGGCGTGGGGCGTGCCCGACGAGTCGAGCCAGCGGATCAACTTCGTCAGCGATTACGTCGAGACGATGCTCGGCTACACGGTCGAGGAATGGCTCGCCACGCCCAACTTCTGG
>JAIVJZ010000042.1 GCA_020199775.1 Acidobacteriota bacterium | reverse complement strand
CGGCGAAGGATGCGTCAGATGTCCTGACACATCCTTCGCCCCTGCCGGTTCGCCTTTGACTTAAAGCAGACGAATCATCAACCAGAGCACCAGCACGTGCAGCACCCACATGGTTAGGGCAAATGGCACTTGAAACTTGATGACCGCGTACTGGTCGCGCATGCTCAGGAGTGCGGCCGGCACGATGTTGAAGTTCGCCGCCATCGGCGTCATCAGCGTCCCGGTCGAGCCGGCGGTGAGGGTGACGATTGCCGCCATCGCCGGATCGACGCCGAACGGCTTGATGATCAGCGGAACCAGCACGCCCGCCGTAATGACGGGGAATGCCGCAAACGAGTTGCCCATCACGAGCGTGAAGAGCGTCATCCCCAAACAGTTCGCGGCGACCAACAGGAAGAGGTTCTCGCCCGGAATGACGCCTTTGATGCCTGCGGCGATGAGATCACCCACCCTGCTCGCCGCGAAGATGACGCCGAGCGAGGCGAGCAACTGCGGCAGGATAATGACCGAGCCCATCGAGTCGTTGAGCCTGCGTCCCTCGTCGAAAGCCTCGCGCGCTCTGCCCTTCGTCAGCGCGAGACCCGCGCCGAGGGCGGCCGCCCCGCCAAACCCCAGACCGACGAGCGCGCCGCGGCTCGTGTCACCGCCGAACAGGCGGAAGGCGAGCGCGAACCCAAAGGCCAGCAGCGGAATGAGCAGCACCGGCAGGAAAATCTTGTTCCCGGGCGTTCGTTCTTTTTGCGCGACCTGCCCGGTTTTCGTCGTCTCGCCCTTACGCGGCTTAAGGCCGACGCGTCCCGCCCCGTCGAGACCTACCATCAGGAGCACCAGTACGCCGGTCAGCCAGTGCGGCATCACACTCCCCAGCGCGAAGATGATTCCGAGCACGAGCCAGAAGAAGGCGCTGCTCGCGCGGTTGGCATTGGCGCGGTCGCGGAAGTTCAACGCCGCGAAGACCCAGAGCACGAGACCCGTCAGCACATAGACCGTGTCGAGGCTGAAGAGCGCGGCGGTGATGTTTGTCAGTGACGGCATAGATGCCTCCCCTCTAGCGCGCCTTAGCCAGACGCCTCCGCATGAGCCTGTCGAGCAGGAGGAACTGCGCGGCCGCGACGACGACCGAGAGGGTCGCGACCGGAATGGCGTAGAGCACTATGCTCCAGAGACTGACCGGGTAGCCCAGAGCCGGTGAACTCAGCGTGCCGTAGACGAGCAGGACACCGGCCTGCACCGGCGAAAGATTCTGCCCGTAGAAATTCCCGTAGTTCTCGCTCGCGGCCGACGCGGCCTTGATCCTTTCGACCTCCTCCTCCGGCAGAACCTCGACGCTACGCGCGCCGGCTTCGGCTTCCGCCGCGCCGAGCGCCATCGGGAAGACGAGCGGACGGACGAAGGCCGGATGCCCCAGCAGGCGTATGCCGAGTATGCCCATCAGCACGCGGAAAAGCTGGTAGGTGATGAGGAATCTGCCGACCGTCGCGGCGCTGACGCGGCGAATGAATTGCGCCGATTGCTCCTGCAAGCCGTAACGCTCGGCGAGCCCGATGGCCGGGAGCGTGACGATGAAAAGCGTCATCAAACGGTTGTCGGCGAAGGCGCGACCCAGTATGTTGATGATGCCCTCTTGCCCGGGCTTGGTTAAGAGTGGAACACCCTCGAAGACGCCCACACTCGACAGGAGCGGCAACCCCGCGATGAGGCCGGTGACGAGTCCCGCAGTCACGACCACCAGTGTCGTCCGCAGCTTCAGCGCGAGACCTACGACCACGATAACTATCCCGATCAACTTAAAAAGTTCCGGCAAGTTCAAATTCCTCCTCCGCACAATACGAATGCGCTCAGGTGCATCAACAGTTCCGATAGCGGACTACTGAGTTTCAAGACGATGGCTGAAATATGCCGTAGCCCGCCTCCGGCTCTGAGGAATTCAGACGCGATTAACCCCGCCGACGATAACGCGCAGTCAGGGCTTATTCTAGTTCATGAGTATGATTCCCGATGAGTGATGATCGAGATGAAGGAGACGTGTCGCAAAAATTTCTTTCAAGCCCCGGATGTCGAGATGAACACTTGCGGCTGAATACAATCCATGACATCCAAAATATTTTTAGCAGCACTACCGAGTTTCCCCCTGATGAATATGGAAGAGCGTAGGCACTATGACAGGGGGCACGGCGGTGCGTAAAAAGGTGTAAAGGAACGGGACGAGGGGGCGTAGAATGTGGTGGTGATAGGCTCCACAGCCTTTACAGCTATAACCGAATTAGAAAGTTGGGCCGCTTCGCGGGAGCGAGGATACAGAAGCCTGTTGTTCCATACTGAGCAATGAGGAATAGGCGTGCGAACAAACTACGTACTCATCGACTACGAGAGCGTACAGCCTGCGGACTTATCGACGCTCAGGCACGATCACTTCCGGGTGATCGTGTTCGTCGGCGTTCATCAGAACAAGATTACTTACGAAACGGCGGCGGCACTTCAACAGATGGGTTCAAAGGCCGATTATGTAAAGATTTCGGGCGCCGGCCCGAATGCACTTGATTTCCACATCGCGTTCTACATCGGCCAGTTTGCGGGGAGAGAACCCGAAGCCTACTTCTATATTGTCTCTAAGGACGCGGGGTTCGATCCGCTCATCAGTCATCTCAAGACTCGTAAAATCCGCGCCCTGCGGGTCAAGACGGTCGGCGACATTCCACTCCTGAAGGCGGGTAACGCCAAGTCTACGCCGGAGAGGATTGCGATGATCGTCGCCGATCTTTGTAAACGTGGGGCAGCCAGGCCTCGCACTGTGGCGACCCTGACAAGTACCGTCGGAGCGCTTTTCCTTAAACAACTCTCCCCCGATGAAATCAGCGCCTTACTGAAGGCACTGCTAGAGCTTGGTTATGTGTCGGTTTCCGGGAACAAGGTGTCTTACAACCTCCCGACCTAACGGGCCCTTGGGTGCTTCACCGGCGCATAGCCCGGGGTTCCACCCTTAGTGCGGCTCACACTATGTCCGAGGGCGCGGCCCAACAACGGCATGTGCCCGACGCCCCGGCAGCAGCAACAATCTCATGTACGTTGAACGGGGTCGCGGGTGATGCCGGACGTCATGCGTTTTCGTGGTTGCTTACGATGAAATATCTGCACTCATTCCCGATTCTCTTTATTCTATTCGGTCTAACATTCGGCAATGCTTCTGCACAGCCGAGTAATGCCCGAACTCAGAAAGTGACGGAGTTCGGAAATATAGGTGCAGATAATGAGATGGCTTATCTAGAGCTGCTGGTCAAATCGTTGAACGAATCTCCGAACGCGCGCGGCTGCATTATCGGCTATAGCCCGCAGCGTTTTCCTCCGGGACTTTTTCTCAGAAAGCTTTATGGTTATCAGAACTACCTTGTAAATTCGCGAGGGATTGATCCGAGACGGATCATCATAGTTAGAGGCGGGATTAGAGACAGAATCACAACTGAGCTGTGGCTTGTTCCTGAACGGGTGGCGGTTCCAACCCTCGGTTCTGAATTTACATTTACCTCTAGTGAACCGCTCAGGTTCGATACGGCTTATCCTGATTGCCCCTCGCAGGTCTCAATTACTTTGGAAGAACTTGATGATCATCTTAGATTCTATGCCGAAGCGCTACGTGTACATCCGAATATCCGAAGCCGGATCATTGTTTATCCTGGTCGTCGTAGCAATTTGCGCAGGGCGGCTGAAATGGCGCTTAATACAAGAAGATTGCTGATAAGGCAGTACCGAATAGATGCCTGGCGGATTATGGCGAGGGCGCGGAATCGCCATCGTGAGTGTTCTGAAATAGAGTTATGGATTGTGCCCGCAGGAACGGTTTCAGCGAGGGCGACGCATAACATCGGCAGGCAGCGGACATGCAATTAGGCAATTTCTCACTCTGCACAACTCCCGGAGCCGGGACGGTCAAGGCTACCGCCTTCGCCGCGACCAGCGGCATTGCATCGAGGTTCGGCGCGGCCAAGCAGGTGCGCTCCGACCTCGGCCTTGTCCCGCGTGAATTGAGTAGTGAGACAAGCCTCTCTGAGATACAGGACACATGTGTTAGGAGAAGTGGGGAAGAAAATGCTCGACGCAGGGTCGCCGCTTCAGAGAGCCGTTACAAGACTCTAGTGGGGTTCACTTCCGAACGCGTTTCTGTTTATACTCGCCCGCGTTCTACCACATGCCTTCCTGTCAGATTTCGTCTCATCGCGGAGGTTTTAAGATGCGTCACGCCCGGAGACTCATAACAATCCTGACCATCTTCTTTCTGCTCGTCTCCGTCGTGTGCGTCTCGGGCGCTCAGCGCCATTTCTCGACCGGGGCGATGCCGCCGCCGCGCTTCGTCGACCCGGAACGAGCGCGCAAGTTGGCGGCCGCCCTTCCCGAGATCGAGCGGCAGTTTGCGGTCTGGTTTGAGCGGTACCGGAGGCCGGGCGCCGTGATGGGCATCATCGTTGACGGAGAGCTGGTCTGGGTGAAGACGGCGGGCGTGCAGGACACACAAACGCGCGCGCCCGTCACGCCCGACTCGGTCTTCCGCATCGCCTCGATGACAAAGAGTTTCACGGCGATGGCCGTCCTCAAGCTGCGCGACGAAGGCAAGCTCTCTTTGGATGACCCCGTCTCGCGTTACGTGCCGTCGCTCGCCGGGCTCCCCTACCCGACGAAGGACTCGCCCGCGATCACGATCCGCCACCTGCTCACGCACTCCGAAGGCTTCCCTGAAGATAACCCCTGGGGCGACCGCCAGCTGGCGCAGAGCGACGAGACGATGCGGGGGTGGATGCGCGCCGGCATTCCCTTCTCCAACCCGCCCGGCGTGGCCTTCGAGTATTCGAACTACGGATTCGCCATCCTCGGCCAAGTCGTAGCCCGTGCCTCGGGGCGGCCCTACGCACAGTACGTTCGTGACGAGATTCTCCGACCGTTGGGGATGAGCGCCAGCACCTTCGAGGTGAGCGAAATCCCGCGCGAGCGCGTCGCGGCGGGGTACCGTTTGGAGGACAACGCGTGGAAATCAGAGGGGCTGCTCGCCCACGGCTCGTTCGGCCCGATGGGGGGTCTCTGGACTTCGGCGCGCGACCTCGCACGCTACGTCGCTTTTCTGATGTCGGCCTTCCCGCCGCGCGACGACCCGGAGCGGGGGCCGATCTCGCGCGCCTCCGCCCGCGAGATGCAGCAGGCGTGGCGGGCCGAGGGAACGAGCGTCTTCCGCAACGCCGTCGACGCCCCGCTCCAGCTCAGCAGCTACTCCTACGGCTACGGCCTCTCCGTCACGCAGGACTGCCGCCACGATTACATCGTCAGCCACGGTGGGGGTTTGCCCGGCTACGGCTCTCTGATGCGCTGGCTGCCGGAGTACGGCGTCGGGTTGATCGGGATGGCGAACGTCACCTATGGCGGCTGGAACGTGATGTTCAACGACGCTGTCACCGCCTTGCACCGCACGGGCGCTTTGCAGAAGCGCGTCATCCAGCCCTCGCCCGCGCTCCTCGCGGCGCAGAGGGATGTGTCGCAACTCGTTAACAAGTGGGATGACGCCTTAGCGTCGCGCATCGCCGCCGACAACCTCTTCATGGACGAGCCCGCCCCACGCCGCGCCGCCGGCTTCAAAGAGCTCGCGGAGAGGCATGGCGCCTGTCGCACGGACGCGAAAATTGATGCCGAGAACGCACTGCGCGGGTCGTGGAAGATGCCGTGCGAGCGAGGGTGGGTGAATGTCTCGATTACGCTCGCGCCGACGAGCCCGCCCCGCGTCCAAGCCCTGCACACGCAGTCGGTGATGCCGCCTTCGGAAGAGACGAATAAGGCGATGGAGTCGGTCGTGCGGCTCCTCGGTTCATGGGATGCAAAGGCCGCCGAGGCGCTGGCCGCCCCTGGCCTCGATCTCGAACGGATGCGCCGACAGTTCGCCTCCGCCTCCCCCTGGGGTGAGTGCAAGGCGGGCGAAGCCCTCTCCGGCGACGGCAAGGGCGAGAGCCTTATCAGGCTCAACTGTGCGAACGGGAGGTTAGGCGTGCGCCTCTCGCTCGACACCGCAACACGCCGCCTCAAGAGCAGCGATCTCCTCGCCTCGCGCCTCGACCGCTGCGTGCCGTGAGGGAGTAGACGGTGATTGATAGCCGGCAGACGGCGGCTCAGACATCGCCGTTGAACTTCGCTGAAGGCGGCTTATCCCTAGGCTATTCTTGCAACACTACGGATTTCAGGGTTTAAGGCTTCGGCGGGCAAGGCTCTAAGCCCCTCAGAGCGGTTTCAGCGAGCAAAATCGAGACGAATCATGCCCTACCCCATCCACTCAGTCAGTAGTAACTATTCAGCTATACCTAGCGTTTTCTGACACTTAGCGGCTTTCCGCGACACGCCCCTTCGAGAGCACCAAGCACCCCACGCCCTTGCTTTCTCGTCGTCGAGAGATAGCTTCTGATGCGGCAGAACCTCCTCGCGCCTTCCTGCGTGCGGAAGCAGCCGAGGTCTTCTGCTGGAGTTTGATCATCCGCAAGTCGCGCTCCGCCGTAACTATTCAGCTATCCAAGGTAGTAATTTGGAATCATACGCCCCGGACAGCTCTATTTCTCTGAGGAAAAATCTAATTTCTCTGAGGAAAAATCTAATGCGCCGTCAAAGGCATTTGAGAGGCGGCACCTCGATAGCATCGTTGCGCGCCCACTTCACCTTATGTTTGCTTGAGTTTACGCGATAGCTGAATAGAAACGCTCCGCCTGATTATTCGCAAAAGGAGCATTATACGAAATGACCTGTGCCAATGCAAACAACGGCTTTTAATTCAATACAAGTGAGAGTTAATGGGCGTGAAACCAAGCGTGTAACGTGATATAACTCAGGTGCCTTCATCGCCAGATGGGACTGATTTTAGCCTTAGGTGTTTGCATTTGGCGACCCCCTTGTCTTGCCCTTCCGGGTACCAGAAACCCACGCCGGCGCAGTCCGGACACTTCCGCTTCTCCTCAGCCATGAGCGCAGGTACTGCCCTTTCCTGCCCTGTCGCGTCAGCGGCTAACTCAATCGCGCGCTCCTTGTCCACTTTCCAGAGGCGGCGCCGCAAGTGCTCGGCCAAGAATGCCGGCACGTTGGAGACCGTGGTGCGCGCGGCCGCGATGCGTAGCTCTGAGATGAGCACCTCCGCCAAGTCTTCCCACTTCTCTCCGCTCGTCGAGACCTTGCCCGTCAGTTCCCTTTCGGCCTCGATCATTTTGTCGGCGAGCCGGCGGGCGCCAGCCTCATCATCAGAATTCTCTTCTTTAGTCTTAAAAGAAGTCTTAGTATCGCCAGAAGTTGTTGATTTAACAGCTAGATCGGTTAGGTGGGGTGACCCCAAATTTTGGTGGGGGGGTAACCCCGAATTTTGGGGTAACTCCCCGTCAGGTGGTGTCACGTGGGGTGACGTGGGGTTAGGTGGGGTAACCCCACGCGACCTGGCGACGAATAGTCCCGATGTCTCTTCAGGTAACAGCACTTCATACAGACATCCGTCATTTTGCCCGCGTTGCCATTCGGAGATGACCAGACCTATCGCGGAGAAGTAGCGAAGGTGCGAGTCAATCGTTTTAACGTTCCTGATACCAGACCAGTCACTCAACTCTCTCTTCGTGGCGCGCACCGTCCGTTTTGGGACAATAGCCCCGCGCGTACGCACGTAGAGAGCGTCATAGAGCTTCTTGCTGGAACCCTGAAAGATGCCAGACGGCAGGGCGACGCGATCCAGACTGTTTGCTCGCTTGTTGAAATCACGGGACGGCGCAACGGGGTTAGGTGGGGTGACCCCACGTAAGGTGGGGTTAGGTGGGGTGACGAGCTTATCGTCATACTCCTCAAGCAGCGCGTCTAGGTCCTGACGAGGCTTTTTCTTGGGCGCGGCCAGCGCTTTACCTAGATTGTCTTCGAGTAGCTTCTTGTCTGCTTTCTTCATCGCCTAAGACCTCTCTGATTTCGGTGACTAGCTTGCGGTATGCGAATGCTGGCGCCGATTCCGAATTGGCTTCGATGACCGATCTGAGGGTGGCCGTCGCTTCGCCGACCGAGATCGCGCGGGGAATAGTCGTCTGAAAAACGAAGTCTTCCGTAAATCGCTCGATGATTTTAGCCCTGACCGTTTTATCTAGATTTTGCCGGGCGGTGTAAATGGACGAAAGGGCCATCACCATCATGTCAGGGGAGTGGGCTTTCCTGACTTTCGCCACCTTTCTTAGGAGTTGCGTCAGGCCATGCAGCGCGAAGGCGCTCGTTTCAATCGGCACGATTGTCAGATCCGACATCGCCAGAGCGTTCAGAGTGGGCACGCGAAGGGAAGGCGGGGTGTCCACGACACAGTAATCATACCCGGCATTCGCCGGAGCCAGCTTTTGTTTGAGCAGCAATTCGCGGGAAACGGCCTGACCGTCAAGCAGGGCTTCGGCATCATCGTCGAGACAGGACGGCAGCACGTCCAGGCGCGGGCGCACGTTGGCGGTGTAGGTGGAGAAGTCCCCCCGCTCGTCAAGCATCAACCTATGGGATGTGTGGCGCGAGTCCTCCAGTTCTTCGAGGTCGATGCCGAGTGAAGCGGATAAATTGCCCTGCGGGTCGAGATCGACGGCCAGGACGCGTGAGCCGGTATTGGCGAGCGTTACGGCAATGTTGAGCGCGACCGTCGTCTTCGCACAGCCGCCCTTGTGATTTGCAATGGCGATTGTTTTCAAGCAGCCTCCTCGTAGGTCTCTCGGAGTTTCAATACCTCGCCGCGACTCACGTATTTAACACGCTTGTCGAGCGGGTTGGAGAAAGACTTGATGAACCCCTGCTTTATCAAGTCGGTCATTTTCTGTCGGCTCACCGCAAGGAGCGCGCGCGCTTCCGCAACAGTAATTAAGTCTTTCGGTTCGCTCATACGGCATAAAGTACAACACGATCCTGAATTCACACAAGATAAATCTAAATAGTTCTGGTGAGGTGTTAAATTCCACGAAAACCTTTTCGGTGGGAGGGAAGTAGCGCATCCAGCGTAGCACACGAAGAAGCTGGTATGATTGGATAACCGTGATACTGTGATGTGAAACTGACGTTTACGTGTTGGAGTTGAAATTTGCTGAGAACCCCCATCGGACGCCTGCGCGTCATCGCTTTCATCGAGGGCGTTTCGTACCTCCTGCTGCTCGGAGTGGCGATGCCCCTGAAGTACTTCGCCGGTCTTCCCGCGGCGGTCAAAACGGCCGGATGGATTCACGGCGTCCTATTCATGCTCTACCTGTTCGCCGTCGCAGAGGTGGTCGTCAGGCGACGCTTGCCATTCGCACTGGCATTCGCCGCGCTCGTGGCGTCATTGCTCCCCTTCGGCACTTTCGCGCTCGATGCACGCCTACGCCGGGTGGAGCGAGTGGAGCGAGGTTAGCGTGTCGGAAGATAAAATAGTGTTCCTGTTGACGGGAAGACTCTCATGCCCGCTCTCCACCCGGGAATAAGGCAACGACGCAACGCTCTGTCGCACGGAAGATCTTCGGCGGATCGCACGCATCGAGAGCGCCACGGCGCGGCACTGGATGGGCAACGCTTCGCAAAGCGTCCGCCGGTCGCGACCGTGCGAATACCAGAGTCCATAACGTCCGCTGAAACGCGCCGTGGTGAGAGGCTCATTGACCGGCGTGTTAGCATCCACCCACGGGTAACGCTCCGCGACGCCGCGCGCGTAACCGGCCAGCTTCTCGAAAAAAGCCGGATCAATCAGACTCGTGTGGCGTGGGCCGCTGGAGGCGAAACAGTTACTGGAAGAGACTGATGTTCACAGGTTAGTCGGTACGCTGGAAGACACATTGCCGGGGTGAGCAATCATGCGATGATGCTCTTTGCTATCCTTTGCCTGACCCTCGCGTGTCAGGGATGAAGCTGATGACGTTACTTGTACTTGATCTTCATCACGAGGATTGCCAGCCCAAGTATGAGCGTCACGCCGTTGGCGACAAGGATCGCCCAGTCCTTCTTGATCACGCCGTAGGCGAGCCACAACCCCACGCCCACGCAGAAGGCCACGAACATCGTGAGCGATACGTCTTCGGCCGATTTCGTCTTCCATATCTTCATCACCTGCGGCACGAATGACGCGGTCGTTAAACCGCCCGCCAGAAGCCCCAATCCCACAGTCATATCCATCTGACACGTTCCCCCTTGAAATAAGACCTCTTTACAAATAGACCCGGCGGCTTTTACCGGCTGGCTGCGGCTGCCGCCGCTTTTGCCCGGAGCAAAGATTCGTCGTAGCGCTCCAACAAATCCGCCACGTCTTCGTATATTTCGATGGCCCCGGCCGCGCGTAAAGCCTCCGCGGTAAAGCCGCCGCTGAGCAGGCCGACGGTACGCATGCCCGCTTTCGCCGCGGCAATCGCGTCGTAAGGCGTGTCGCCCACGACGACGGCCTCCGCCGGGGCAACACCTTTTATGCCTTCCAGCGCGGCCTGAAAGATGTCCGGGTGCGGCTTCGACCTTTCGGCATCATCCGCCGAGGTGGCCGCTTCCAACAGGTCTTCAATTCGGAGGTTCCGCTGATGCTGCTCCAACTCTTTCTCTTTGGCTGAAGAGGCGAGGGCGATTGCCAAGCCGTCGGCCTTGATGCGCTCGAAGAGTTCGCGCACCTTTGGGAAAGGCCGCACACGAGGCAGGTAATCAGTCGTGAACAACTCCGTACGGCTCCGCTCCAACTCTTTGCCGTATCTGTCCAACTCTGCCCGCGAGCAGAAGACGGGCATCAACTGGTCGCCGCCCTTGCCCATCTGTTCATGCAACTCTTCATAGCCGATCTCTTTGCCACAGCCCCGGAATGCCTCCCGCCACGCTTCGACGTGCAGATCGTTAGAGTCCACGAGCGTGCCGTCAACGTCAAATATCACAGCTTTAATCACTACCTTATCCTTAAATCTGTTCATCGGCATGAGTAACTACTCTTGACCACTTCCACGGGGGCTTTATCCGGCGCTTCGGTTCACGGGGTTTTATCTGTAGCCGAGCGGGCGTCTGAAGGGCAGAGCTGTTGGCGTCTCCTCGCGCAGCTCGTCACGCTTCGCTATCCTGCGGACGTTTTTGAAATAGTCGAGAGCGGCGACCCTCAGCCCGACATCTCGCCCGAGCCGTTCGCTCATGTACCACTTGTGCTCCAGCACCTGCGGCCAGACCTCCTGCGCCTCCGCCGTGGTGAGGCTCACCCGGGCGGCAGATTTGAGCTTCTGTCTTTCTCTTTCGTCGTCCGTTCGCGCTCGCTTGGCGACATAATCTGATTTGAATGGTACAGGCATCATCAACCCCCTTGAGCGACCCGTCAGGGTCAAATAATGAAAGAAGTATGATGAATATGAGTTCTCGGAGAGGTTACGAACACATAGAGATATGGTCACGGTACCGGTAGTTCCGCCACTATCGCTTCCATCATTTTGCGTTTGGTAATCTTGAAGTGGTACAGCCTTCTTTTTTTCCATTCCCACCTAAACAAGGCAATAATATACCTGACGCACCAAAGGTAGCAGGGCGTAGCCGTCTACCTGACAGGCTAATGAATCGCGCAAGGGTGGAACCGGGCAGTGTCTTAACTTGATAATTTGTCGAGCAGTCGGGCCAGCAGCGTTCGCAACTGAGGTGTGTCCTCATCGTAATAACAGATCCAATCATTCCCGCTTACATTAACGTCCGTGCCCTCCAGTTCTCTGGGAACCTTTTCCGGCATCACGACGAGCGGCGTGTGCCCGTCATATTTCGCGTGCTCGCGTAACTCGCGCCCGAGCTCCACGGACTTTTCGGGCGTTTTCCGCACCAGATTGATTAAGACTAAATCGGCGTGAACCGGACTCTCGGCGCTCACCCATTCGTGTGCGTCTTCCAAGCCTGCCGCCACAAGCACGCGGTAGCCTTGTTTGCGCAGGTTCGCCGTCAAACTGGGGCGGGCGTCGTCATCTTCTTCAACGAGAAAAATGGTCGGGCGGGCTTTTCCCCGCGGGTTAGTTGCTTCGGACATCAAGACTCCCCCTTGGCTCCAATCGCGTTCAAAATAGAGCAGACGCCATATTAAGGAGCAATTTATTATTCGACCTAGATGCTAACCGGACTCTTACTTTACAGTCTTGGCTAAATCAGCATACAAGCGGGCATACTCTTCTTTGATAATCGGGTAGCACTCGCACGCCTTAGCCTCCAGTCCCTGCCGGTTAAGGATTTGAATGTGACCGCGATTGTAATCAATCAGCCCGGCATTCTTGAAATCAGCGGATGATCCACTGATGCCTGCGCGCCTCACGCCGAGCGTCAGCGCGATCAACTCATGCGTCAGCAGCAACTCGTCGCCAACATAATCGTGCATTAACACGAGCCACTTCGCAAGGTGCTGCTCCAAGGAGTGAAGTTTGTTGCAGGCCGACGATTGACTCGTCATGGCGAGCAGCATCTGCGTATAGCGGATTAACAGATGCGGCATGACGGCCCTCCCCGATCCGAGTTCTCGCCTGAACAACTCGGCCTTGATCCGCAACGCGGTGCCGGCGACGTGCACGACCAACTGTGTGGGCGTCGTGTGGGCTCCGAAAAAGATGTTCAGCCCGACCAGCCCTTCGCGCCCCACCGGCCCGACTTCGGCCGTACCCCCGTCCGACATCGTACAGAGCATGGAGAAGACAGCCGTCTCGGGGAAGTAGACATAATCGATCTTGTCGCCGCGCTCATAGACGACATCACCTTGTGCGAGGGTGACTTGCTCTAATTGAGATAAAAAGGTGTGGTAATCCGTGCCGTTTAATGCGGACAGAATCCTGTTTCCGGTTGAGAGGGAAAGGTGAGCCGAGGGACACATAGCTGAACATCCTTTGCTTCGTCTGAATCCCTTAACTTGTAAGTGCCCGCAGTGTAACATAGTGCGCACTGTGCGCTTTTGCCACTAACCTCCCGCCTATATTCAAACCAGAGCACTACGTAAGGTAAGTCAACTATATTGTCGCCTTGGTGGGCACAAAGAAAGGCGGCGGGATCGGCCTCGCTCCGATCCCGCCGCCTTTTGTCTCACAACCTTTAGGGGATTGCGAGGCCGAGCTTATATCTCATCCCGACTCCGAGATCAATCTAAATCTCACCACGGCGCCGGCACTTCAACGAACGGGAGAGACGGATCGTCAAGGTGAGACGTTCGCCTCACCGATTACCTTACCTCCTGCCGGGCATCCCATTCCCGTTGCCCATCCGAACCTTAGGGGGTACTGCTGACGCGCCACGCCCGCGGCCAATTCGTGGTAGAACCGCCCGTCGATTTTTTTCCTTCTACCGGGTGAGGCTCGACATATATCATTTAACGTGATCGCGCTACCGCCGACTCGCGTGGGGTTAGATCGACCCGTTACCGCCTTCGGCGGGAGAAGCCATAGCCGCCGCCGCCAAGGAGAAGTAACACAAGGATGATAATTATTAGTGTGGTGGTGTTCATGGCAGTGAGCCTACTACGAACCCGGCATCGCCGTCCATCTTTATACAGCCCTTAGCAGGTCGTGTCAGTTCATGCGGGGTCAACTGTGATCAGGGTAGATTCAAGTATTGTGACAAGACTTTATTCAACGCCGGATCGTCTACCGGCTTTTGGATACAGTCATCGCGCCCCGCCTCCACTACTAACGCCAGACGAAGCGCACATAACCCGTCACCCCGCGGCGGAGACCTTTGCGCTCATTCGCGTGCACGATCTCGTCCGGGTCGTCATCACGTTCTTTCATACTTCTTCCTCTTCTGAAAACTCATCATCTAACCGTGGCAGCCTCTCGGTGAGTGCCTTCTCCTCAGCCCGCTTCAGCAGCGCCGCAACCTCTGCGTGGCTTTTCGACAAGGCCGCCTGTCTGGCCGTCCACCCGTTCCTGGCGCGGAGGAAAACGTCTGCCCCGTGCCCAAGCAGCAACTTGACGAGGAGGAAGTGGCCGTTGAAGGAGGCGAACATCAGCGCCGTGTCGCCGTCGACATCGCGGGCGTTCACATACGACCCTTGTTGCAGCAGCGAGACGGCCATCTCCAGATCGCCTTCGAAGGCCGCGCGCATCAGACGCGTGCGACCCTCTATCGACTGGTTAAACTTTGAGTCCCTCTGTGCGTTCATAACAGCAATTCACCGCATCCCATGTTGGATGTCATTGGTGAGAGATTCAGTTTCGACCTGCGTTCTCATTACCCGGCGGGCGTATTCGTCCATCACAGCGCGGTTTCTCCAAGCGTCCCACCCGCGCCGCCTGCCCTTGGGGCAGGCCGTTGTTAGTGGGCACAAACAGAGCCGTCGCCCCGCGAGAGGCCATGATTCTGGCCGGCTCATAATAGTTAGAGTCGTTGCAGATGATGATCCCAAAGGTCAAGCCGCCGACCGCGAAGACCGGTATTTTGTCTCCGGCCTCGTGTGCCGATTTGTTGCTCGCCGGATAGAGCTTGCGATAGATGCCGCCGAACGCCCGTTAGACGGCCAATAGATATCTCGCAAGGGGGCCGATGCGGGAGAGGGTCTCGGGGCGCATGCGCGCGGGCAGGTCAACCCCTGACCGCGCCTCACGCCGGATATAGGCGCCCTGAATCGAGCGGCGAGGTTCGCCGGACGAATTGGCCGCGTGTCCGTGCCGGATAGACCCGTTGTAAATTATGACGGAACCTGCCGGGCCACAAGCCTGGACTTGGCCTTCGTAGTCCGCCGCAGGGGCGTTCAAAAGGTCGTCCGGGATTGTAGGCCACTTGTGCGAGCGCCGCACAAAGCGCGTCGCCCCGTTGTCGCTTCGAAACTCATCCACCATGATGATGAACCCTATCATCGGCCACCCGTCCGTGTCGCGCTTGAAGTCCACGTGGAGAGCCTGTGCCGGCGTGCGCGGCCGCACGGTTCGCGCAAGCAGTGAACTGAGCTTGAACGGCCGGCCGATGATGCGATAACACGCCGCGAGGACGGGCTGGTATACGTACAGCGCATCGAATTCCGGGCCACGGTTGACGAAGTCGTGGACGCGGGTAGTTGAGCTGCCCACAGACATGTCATCGGGATCGGCGGAGGCTACGGCCGCATCGTAAGCCGCGGCCAATTGTCCCAATCGGTCGGACGCCACCGGGCCGGGGATAACGACGAAGCCAACGTCACGCAAGTCACGGAGGGCGCCCTCCGGGAGTTCGCAGCCCCTACCGATTACGCTGAACCAGTCGCGCATATGCGTGGATTGTCCTGCGATTCCTGACTTAGTAGACGAGCAGCAAATATTATTATAGCCGATACATGATGCGGAAGGGCAGGTCAAAAGGTTAGCCGGAAGAGTGGCACAAGGGCGGGCGAAGGCGCGTTGCTTCGCTCTTTCAGATCGCCGCCTGAGAAATAACTGTCAGTGACCTTGCGCGTGAAAATAATTTTCGCAACACTACCATCCGATTCAGCGTTTGCACCAGAACCCCCTTCAGCAGATGCGTTCATTATAGGGTACCCCCTACCTATTGACGCCTTCATCATCGTGGGAAGAAGCAGGCAGGACGAAGCCTTGTGTGATGAGATGCGAGAGGATGCGCACGGCATTCTCTTCCGCCGTGCGATTGATTGTTTCAATGACGATCTCGGGATTGTGCGGCGGCTCGTACGGGTCGTCAATTCCCGTGAAGTTCTTGATCTTGCCCCCGCGCGCCAGCGCATACATCCCCTTCGCATCTCGTCCTTCGCACACTTCCAGCGGTGTGTTGACATACACCTCAATAAAGCGTTCCCCACCCACCATTGCCCGGCACTCGTTACGCGTCGCCCGGTAAGGACTCACCGCCGCGCAGATCACCCCGCCCCCGTGCCGCACAATCTCCGATGCGACGAACCCGATGCGCCGGATGTTCGTGTCGCGGTCTTCTGCGCTGAAGCCCAACCCCTTTGACAGATGCGTCCGCACAACATCCCCGTCGAGCACCGTCACCTGCCGTCCATGTTCCAGCAACATGCTCGACAGAATATCGGCCGTCGTGGATTTTCCTGCACCGCTCAGTCCCGTAAACCAGAGACAAAATCCCTGCCGGTGGCGCGGTGGGTGAGCTTCAGCCAGAATCGCCGCAATCTCCGGGCGCGTGAACCACGCCGGTAAGGTCAAACCTTTTTCCAGATATTGCTCGCGCACTTCGGTTCCCGACAACGAAACTGTCCGTTTGCCTGACGGGACGCGCGACAACTCTTCATAACGATCTTCCTCCGGCAGATAAACCAACTCTGAGAAGGGCACCGGACGCACTCCGATTTCCTGTGCGTGCGTCGCCAGCAATTCCTGCGCTTCGTAGGGATCGTAGAAAGGTCTGCCTTGCGAATCACGACCGGGACTGGCATGGTCGCGTCCGACGATCAGGTGATTCGCTCCGTAGTTGCGGCGGATGATGGCGTGCCAGAGTGCTTCGCGCGGCCCCGCCATGCGCATTGCCAGAGGCAGCACCGCCAGCAGCATCCGCCGCCGGTCGTAGTAACGCTCGGCCAGCATGCGATAGGTACGCACGCGGACGTAATGGTCGGTGTCGCCGGGCTTGGTCAGCCCGACGACGGGATGCAGCAGTAATGTGCCGTCAATAGTCTGCGCCGCACGCGCCGTTAGTTCTTCGTGCGCGCGGTGGAGAGGATTGCGCGTTTGGAAAGCGACGACGTTCTCGTGTCCGAGGGCGGCCAAACGGCGGCGCACCTGTTGCGGCGTGAGTCTCAGCGCGGAGAAATCATAGTAGCGCGGCAGAGCCAGCACACGCAGCTCGCCACTCAGGTTGTATTTACCCCACGAGTGCATTTCGGCGACGAGCGGGTGGCGCGGGTCTTGTGTGCCGTAGACCTGTTGCGCTTCGTTTTCTCTGTCCCACTCGTAAAGTTCCTCGACGCGCATCACGGCGAGCAGGTTGTTCTGCTGGTCGGCGAGCGCGACCTCGGCGTCGAGTCGCAGCCCGGCGTCCGCCGAAACGGGCAGGGTCAGAGGAATGGGAAAGAGTGTTCCATCGCCGAGGCGCATCTCGGCAAGGACATGCTGATGGTCAGCTTTGCCGAAGAAACGTGTGACGGGCGAGAATGCGCCGGTGGCGAGCAATTCGAGGTCGCAGATATTGCGTGGCGTAAGTTGTAGACGCGGCAACTGTGCGGCGCGTGCCAGTAATGACTCGCGCTCTTCGCTCTCGACCGACAAGTTAACTATCCGACCGCCGTAAGGTTCAATCATGAGGTTTTATGCGGGGCGAGCCATTATCCCCGACTCCACTAATTTCTCAATCCGAGCTTCGCGCTGCTGCTGCATATTGTACACGTCAGCCCTGACACAAGCGAAAGCGCGCCCTCGTGACGACGCTTTGAGCCGGTTCATCACGCCGGTGGAAGCCACGTGGTTTGCGCTCGGTTAATGTGGCTATTGATTTTTCTTTTCTTTCAGTGGCGGCACTTGAAGCACATCATCTTAAATCGGTAATTCGCATCCGTCACGGTAGGAAGCGGGACGTTGAAGTGGGAAAATAGATTCATGACGATTTCAAACAACGAGGCCGCGACGGACGCCCGGAGATTGTTGAAGCGCGCGCCACTGGCTTTACATACCGTCGGGCTGTTCAAACGATACGGCGGGGTCACGGCGGTTGACGGACTTAACCTCGAAGTGCGCGTTGGCGAGTGCTTCGGTCTGCTCAGGCCCAACGGCGCGGGCAAGACCACGTTGCTGGCCGAAATCGAGCGGGAGTCGGCTGAACTGCTGACGTTGACGACGCATTAGGCGACGCTCGAAAATGTTTTTGTCAGTATGACGGGCATCGGACTGATGGGCGTCGGTTTCGCCATCGTGACGGCGCGCATGCGAAAACTGCTCAAGCTTTTGGCGGCCACGCCCATGAGACGTTCCAACTTTCTGCTCTCGTTCGTGCTCGCACACCTGATTTTTCTGTTTTTGGAATTCGGTGCGGTCATCATTTTTGCACGGCCGGTGTTTAGTTACTCGGTGCATGGATCGTTACCGGCGATAGTGTCGCTGCTGATTACGGGCGCGTTCGCGTCTTCCGGCATCGGACTGTTTGACGCCTCTCTGCGTGATGCTGGCGTGGGCGGTCTTGAGTTTTATCATCGCCCTAAAAGTTTTCCGCTGGCAGTAGGAAGGCTGCCCGGCTGACCTCAAATTAATAAGGAAGCTTCGTATGAATATGAGCGAAAGGGAATCGCTTCAGCACGCCGCGCCGCCGGTCTTTATTCTTTCATGTGAGCGCTCCGGCTCGACCCTGTTGCGTTACATCGTCGATACCCACGAGCAAATCTGTTGCCCCGGTCAACTCTACCTCGGTCAACTCTGCCGCGATTTGCATACGACAATCTTTTATTCTTTGGGTCAAACCCTTGGAACGGCGAGCGAAGAAGAGCGCGGGCGGACGATTGCGGCGGAGGTGCGACGGGTGGTGGATGAGTTGATGAGCAAGTATGCCCAAGCCAAAGGGAAGCGAATGTGGTGTGATAAGACGACGCTGAATCTCCAACATCTCAAAATCCTCGACGCTGTGTTTCCCGATGCGAAGTGTATCTGTTTGTATCGCCACTCGATGGACGTGGTTTATTCCAGCATCGAGTGCAGCCGGTTGGGCTTTATGCCGGAGCTGGCGCCATACGTGCAGAAGAATCCCGAAAACATAGTTGCCGCGATGGTTGAAAATTGGATTGATAAAACCGGCAAATTGCTCGCCTTCGAGCGCGAGCATCAAGAACGTTGTTTCCGCATCAAGTATGAAGATGTGGTCTTGAATCCGACGGAAACGCTGCGCCGGATGTTCACCTTTCTTAACCTCGAATGGAGCGACACCCTCATTGATGCGATCTTTACTGCGCCGCATGACCCCGGCTCCGGCGATAGAAAAATCCTCTTCTCGAAGAAGATTGAACAAAGCTCCCTCGGCAAAGGCTCGACACTTCCGCACGAAGACATCCCGACAGACTTGCTGGGCGAGATGAACCGGCTACTTGAGGAGTTGAACTATCCGACGGTCGGCGCAGACTGGGGCAAGACGCGCTCGCCTTACTTGCCGGCCGCGTCGGAGACGGGCGGGGGCGAGATTCTTGTCACAACCGTCGAAGAGATTTTTGAGAGGCACTTCCCGAAGTTGTTGAGGAAGCGGAAAGAAGACTTACGGGCAATGAATGGCGTCTGCAAATTCGTCGTGAGCGGCGAAGGCGGGGGAGTCTGGACTTTAAGATTTGCCGCCGCGAACTGGAGCATCGCCGCGGAGGATGCCGATGCGGATTGTACGGTGGAAGCGACGGCGGACATATTGCTCGACCTCGTTAACGGCAAACTAAACGCGGTCGCGGCTTTCGATCAGGGCAAGCTTTACGTGACAGGGGATTTTGAATTAGCAAATAACATCGGTCAACTTCTGTTCGGCGGTTGAAGCGAGAAGTCAGACACGTTTCTTGTTATTTCCTGACGCGCGCGGCCTCTCGGGTCGTGTATGAGCAGTTGCGAGTTTAGGAGGGGCTGTTATTATGTGAGATGTTTCGCGGCGGTATTAACGTGTGTGACGGAAAAATTGATGGTTGTTCGTCGGCGTTGCGAGATTGAACGAGGAGTTAGTGCATCGAGTTTCCGTCGGGATTTGCCACGTAGCATTCGGACTTCACCTCCGGCAGTTGGACTTCCAATAACATGCGCGTCTTAAGCTCATCGGGTTATAAAGCGGGTGGTCGTCCGTCTACCTTGATCGAACTTCTACGCCGCAGGGGAGAGGAAAACCCCGACCGGCCTGCCTATCGCCTGCTGGCGGATGCGGGAGGGGACGAGGTTTCGATCACCTGCGGCCAGGTGTGCCGACGCGCGCAGGCCATTGCCGCCCATTTACAAACGCTCCACGCGACGGGCGAACGTGCCTTGCTGCTCTACCCGCCCGGACTCGACTACGTAGCCGCCTTCTTCGGATGCCTCTTTGCCGGAGTGATCGCCGTTCCGGCATATCCGCCGCGCCTGAATCGTAATTTAAGCAGACTTGAGGCGATTGGCTCGGACGCGGGTGCGTCGCTCGCGCTAACGACAGGCGGGTTGGCATCGAGGGTCGAACTTCTGTCCGAATATTCTCCGGCGCTGGGGAAACTGCGTTGGATGACGACTGACGCGCTTCCGCTCGAACTGGCGAACGAGTGGCAAGAGCCACGGGCGCACGGCGATTCACTGGCTTACCTGCAATACACTTCAGGCTCCACCGCCGCACCGAAGGGCGTCATGATTAGTCACGCCAACGTGCTGCACAATTCCGCCTACATCCATCAGGGCTTCGAGCATACGCCCGACAGTATCTCTCTGACATGGCTGCCGCATTTTCACGACATGGGCTTGCTCGACGGCATCATTCAACCCTTGTACGGCGGCTTCGTGGGTCTGCTGATGGCGCCCGCCGCGTTTCTTCAGCGTCCGCTGCGCTGGCTTCAAGCTATTTCCCGGCATCGTGTCACGCATAGCGGCGGCCCGAATTTCGCCTACGATTTGTGTGCGCGAAGAATCAGCGCGGACGAGCGCGCGACGCTCGATTTGAGAAGTTGGCGGGTCGCCTATAACGGCGCGGAACCGGTGCGACGCGAAACGCTCGAACGCTTCGCCGAACGCTTCGCCCCATGTGGTTTTCGCCCGCAGGCTTTCTATCCGGCCTACGGGCTGGCGGAAGCGACCTTGAAAGTCAGTGGTCGGCGCGGCGGTTTCGCCCCGGTCTTTGCCGACGTGAAAGCTGATGCGCTGGCTCGGAACAGGATCGTCGAAGCGACAGGAGGCGAGGCGAATGTGCGGCGTCTGGTCGGTTCCGGCGTCGCATCGCTCGAAACGGAGATCGTCATCGTTCATCCTGAGACACGAAGCCGTTGTGCGTTCGATGAGGTCGGAGAAATCTGGGTCAAGAGTGCGAGCGTGGCCGCCGGTTACTGGATGCGAGCCGAAGAGACGGAACAGACCTTTCGCGCGCATCCGGCCGACGCGGGCGAGGGGGCGTTTCTTCGCACGGGAGATTTAGGGTTCATCAAAGACGGCGAACTCTTCGTCACCGGACGCCTTAAAGATTTGATTATCATTCGTGGCCGGAACCTTTATCCGCAAGATATAGAGGCGGCGGTCGAGGCGTCTCATCCCGCGCTGCGACGTGGAAGCGGCGCGGCCTTCTCCGTCGAGACGAATGGTGCGGAACGGCTGGTGATTGTTCATGAGTTGGAGCCGCGACAAAAACCGAACTCCGAGGAAGTGTTTGAAAGAGTGCGGGAAGTGGTGGCGGAAGAGTTTGAATCGCGGCCGTTCGCCATCTTGCTTCTCAAAGCGGGAAGCATCCCGAAGACATCGAGCGGCAAGATTCAACGCCACGCCTGCCGGGAAAAGTTTCTGGCGCACGCCTTCGACGTGGTGGCCGAGTGGCGCGCACCTCTCGACGCGGAAAGCGCGGAGATGCTTCAGGCCGCGCCGTCAATCGAACTTGCAGACGACGAAGCCGTTGAAGAGTGGCTTCGTGCGCTCGTCGCGTCGCTCTTAGGCGTCGCCCCTGCAAGCATTGACGTTAATCATTCACTCGCGCGATACGGCATTGATTCGCTGGCGACGCTTGAACTGGCGCACGCCATCGAAATTGGCTTGAACGTCGTCGTGCCGATGTCAACTCTGCTGTCGAGCGAGAGCATCGCGCAACTGGCAACAATTGTTTTGGCGCGAAAGAACAACGCTCCCGCTACGCCGTCGGACGCGCCCGAGGTTGTTTCGCACACAGAGGCGCGGGGCGTCGTCGAGCATCCCCTATCTCACGGTCAGCGGGCTTTATGGTTTCTCTACGAGGTTGCGCCGGAGAGCCGGGCCTATAACGTCGCAGCGGCGTTGCGCCTCTCCGGCGCACTCGACGCGGCGGCGCTCGGTCGCTCCTTTCAAAAGCTGGTCAATCGTCACGCGTCGCTGCGCACAACCTTCTCAAACGCGCCGGGGCAACCCGTTCAGCGCGTGCATGAGCGGGCGGAGGTGGCGTTCAGCTTTGAAAATGCCGAGGGGTTGGATGAAACAGAATTGCTTGAGCGTTTGAGCGGGGAAGCGCACTGCGTCTTCAATTTGGAGACGGGGCCTTTGCTGCGTGTTCATCTGTTCAGACAATCGCCGGACGCACACGTCTTGCTGCTCGTGGCGCATCACATCATCACCGACCTCTGGTCTCTGGCTGTGTTGATGCAGGAGTTAAGCGAGTTCTATCGCGCGGAGATAAATGGCACAGCCGCTTCGCTCGCCCCGCAGACACTTCAGTACACGGATTACGTGCGCCGGCAGCAAGGATTGCTCGCGGGTGCGCAGGGCGCACGCCTCGCCGCTTACTGGAAGAGGGAACTGGCCGACGCGCCGACGGCGCTCGACGTGACGACGGACAGAGCGCGCCCTCGTGTGCAGACATTTAACGGCGCGTCGCACACTTCGAGATTAAGCGGAGACCTGACCGAACGTCTTAAAAAATTGAGCCGTGCGCACGAAGCGACGCCCTACGTCACGCTGCTGGCGGCCTTCCAGCTATTGCTCCAACGCTACACGAACCAGAACGATTTTCTCATCGGCACGCCGACCGCGGGCCGCGCCTCGGCACATTTCTCAAACGTCGTCGGCTATTTCGTCAATTCGGTCGTTATCCGTGCGCGAGTGGCCGGAAATCCCACGTTCGCAGAGTTTCTACGCCGGGTGCGCAGCACTGTGCTCAACGCTTTCGAGCATCAAGACTACCCCTTCGACCTGCTCGTCAAAGAACTGCAACCGGAGCGCGACCCGTCGCGCTCGCCGCTCTTTCAAGTGATGTTCGACTTGCAGCAGACGCACTTGCCGCAAAAAGGTGCGCTGGCTGCTCCGGCGCACGAAGAGACCGGCGCGCGAATGCGAACCGGCGCATTAAAAGTTGAGCCGTTGGCGCTCGAACAGCGTATCGCGCAATTCGATCTGTCTTTGACAGTAGCCGAGGTCGGAGGTGAACTGTCGGCCTCGTTTGAATACAACACTGATTTGTACGACGCGAGCACGATCCGCCGCATGTTCGGCCACTTCGACACGCTGCTGCAAAGCATCGTTGCGAATCCCGGCGCGCGGGTGCGCGATCTCGACTTTTTGACGGGAGCGGAACGACACCGTTTGCTCTTGGAGTTCAACGACAACGCCGCCCGGAGGCCGCACAATCGTTGTGTGCAGCACTTGTTCGAGGAGCAGGCGACGCAAACGCCCGAAGCGGTAGCCGTTATTTTCAATGGCGAGCGGTTGACCTACGGCGAGTTGAACGCCCGCGCCAACAAATTAGCGCACTATCTCCGTTCGCTTGGCGTCGTGCCGGAGATGCGTGTCGCCATCCTGATGGAACGGTCGCTGCACTTGATGGTGAGCGTTCTCGGGGTGCTGAAAGCGGGCGGGGCTTACGTGCCGCTCGATCCGAACTATCCGGGCGAACGCATCTCCTTCATGGTGCGAGACAGCCGCGCGCCCATCCTGTTGACACAAAGATGGCTGCTCAAGGATTTCGACGCCTCGGGCACACGCGTCGTTTGCTTCGATGAGTTGCATGATGAGTTGATGCGGGAGGCAGCGGAGAACCCGACGCACGAGATGGACGATGAGAATCTCGCCTACGTGATTTTCACTTCGGGTTCAACCGGGCGTCCGAAGGGCACGATGATCTCGCACGCCAGCCTGGTCAATGCCTATCTCGCTTGGGAAGAGGCGTATCGGCTGCGCGCCGACACGACCAGCCACTTGCAGATGGCGAGCTTCTCCTTCGACGTGTTCGCGGGCGATCTGCTGCGCGCACTCTGTTCGGGGTCGCGGCTCATCATGTGTCCCCCCGAACTTTTGCTCGCGCCCGATGAACTCTACGAATTGATGCTACGCGAGCGTGTCGATTGCGCGGAGTTTGTTCCGGCTGTTTTCCGGGGGCTGCTTCAGTATGTGGAGGAAACCGGAAAACGACTCGACTTTCTCAATCTGCTCGCCGTCGGGTCTGACAGTTGGTACGAGCACGAGCACGAAATGGCTTCGCGCTACTGCGGCGCTCAGACCCGGCTGATAAATTCCTACGGCTTGACCGAAACCACGATTGACAGCACCTTCTACGAAGCACGACCCGGCGCGCTCCATGCGGACGCCTCGATGCCTATCGGTCGCGCCTTCGCCAATACGCAAATCTACCTGCTCGACAGTCATTGGCAACTCCTTCCGGTCGGCGTTCCCGGCGAACTCTATGTCGGCGGCGCGGGGCTGTCGCGCGGCTACCTCAACCGTCCGGCGCTGACGGCGGAGCGGTTCATCCCTCATCCCTACAGTGACGAACCCGGCGCGCGGCTCTATAAGTCCGGCGACCTGGCGCGCTACCTGCCCGACGGCTCTATCGAGTTGATTGGCCGCATCGACGCGCAGGTGAAGATACGAGGTTTCCGCGTCGAGGTCGGAGAGATCGAGACGGCGCTGGCCGGACATCCGCGCGTGTCCGATGTTGTCGTCGTGGCGAGGGAAGACGTGGCGGGCGAGAAGCGTCTGGTGGCTTACTGTGTCGGCGCTGAAGAGACGCCCGACTCCGGCGAGTTGCGAAGTTATCTCAAAGAGCGCGTCCCGGAATTCATGCTGCCCTCGGCCTTCGTCATGTTGAAAGCCATCGCGCGCTCGCCCAACGGCAAGATTGACCGGCGCGCTTTGCCCGCGCCGGAAGCATCGAGACGCGACACGGGCGAACGCTTCGCCGCGCCGCGCACGGATGTCGAGAAACTTCTGTGCGACATCTGGGCAGTCGTGCTGCGGCGGGAGCGCATCGGCGTCAACGACAATTTTTTTGAACTCGGGGGCGATTCCATCTTGAGCCTCCAGGTGATCGGGCGCACGAGACAAGCGGGACTCGGCCTGACGCCGCGACAGTTATTTGAATATCCGACCGTCGCGGAATTGGCCTCGGTCGCGCGGGCGACTCGAATAAGCGACGCCGTGCAAGATGCGTTGACGGGCGACGTGGCGCTCGCGCCGATTCAGGAATGGTTCTTCGAGCAGGAGTTTCCGCATCCCGATCATTGGAATATGTCTCTCCTGCTCGACGCGCGCGAGCGACTGGATGCCGCGTTGCTGGAAAAGGCCTTCGCGCATCTCGTCCGGCATCACGATGCACTGAGGTCGCGTTTCGTGCGACAGGCGGACGGTTGGCGGCAGTTCATCGGGAACCCGGAAGAGGGGCGCCGTTTTGTGCAGGTCGAAGATTTATCCACGCTCGCCCGCGCCGAACGCCAAACGGCAATCACACAGAGAGCCGACGAGACGCAGGCGGAACTTGAATTAGCGACCGGGACGCTGCTCAAAGCTGTGTTGTTCGAGGCGGGCGAGGGCAGAGCGCAGCGGCTTCTCGTGGTAATTCATCACCTGTCGGTTGATGGTATTTCGTGGCGAATTCTGCTGGAAGATTTGATGTTTGTTTATCGCCGGTTAGAGCGCGGCGAAGCCGTGTCGCTTCCGCCGAAGACGACTTCGTTCAAACGTTGGGCTGAACTGTTGCGGCAACATAGCCGCTCCCGTGCGCTCCGCGAAGAGTTGAACTACTGGATGACATTGCCTTACGAGCGCGTTTCAACGCTCCCTCTGGATACGCCGGAAGGCCGCAACATCGAAGCTTCCGCGCGCACCGTCTCAGTCGCGCTCGACGCCGAAGCGACCCGCGCTTTGCTGCAAGACGTACCTCAAGTCTATCGTACGCAAATAAACGACGCGTTGCTGACGGCTCTCGCGCTCGCGTTCGCGCGTTGTGTTAATCGCCACGAGTTGCTCGTCGAACTCGAAGGTCATGGGCGCGAGGAACTATTCGACGGCGTCGATTTGTCGCGGACGGTCGGTTGGTTCACCAGCACGTTTCCGGTGCTGCTGGACATCAGCGAAGCGGAGACGCCCTCCGCTGCGCTCAAGAGCATCAAGGAGCAACTGCGTCGCGTCCCGCACGGCGGGATCGGCTACGGGCTTCTTCGTTATGCGAACGACGACTTCAGCGCACAACTGCGTGCTTTGCCCCCGCCCGAAATCAGTTTCAACTATCTCGGCCAATTAGACGGGATGCTCGGTGATGCATCTCTTTTTGCTTTCGCGGCGGAGCCGGGCGGCGCAACCCGCGACGCTGAGGCCGGGCGCGGCGTTCTGCTTGAGATAAACGCATGCGTGGCGGACAAACGCCTGCAAGTTGATTGGGCCTACTCCGAAGAGTTGCATACGAGAGCTACCGTCGAAAAGCTGGCGGGGGCTTTCATCTCGTCGTTGCACGCGCTCATTCGGGATTGTCTTTCAACTGAAGCGGGCGGCTACACGCCATCCGATTTCCCGCTGGCGCGCCTCGACCGGCAAAAGCTCGATGAACTACTCGCCGCGCACCCGGACGCGACAGCCATTTTTCCGCTCTCGCCCATGCAACAAGGCATGCTTTTTCATACCCTTTACGCACCCGACGACGACATCTACACCACGCAGATTAGCTGCACGCTGGAGGGCGAACTGAATGTTCCGGCCTGGACGCGCGCATGGCAACAGGCTGTTGAACGCCATTCGATTTTGCGCGCTTCTTTCGTCTGGGAAAACTTGGATCAACCGCTCCACATCGTGCACGAAAATATAAACGTCGCGATTGGTCAACACGACTGGCGCGGCCTGCCTGCACGCGAGCAGGTGACACTGTGGGAAGAATTCATCGCGGCGGAGTGTAAACAAGGCTTCGCCCTGTCCGTCGCGCCGTTGATGCGATTGTCGCTGGCACGGCTCTCGGACGCATCCTGGAAATTCGCCTGGACGCATCATCACATGCTCCTCGACGGTTGGTCGGCGTCGCTGCTGCTCGGAGAAGTTTTTGATGCTTACCGGGCCTTCGCCCGAGGCGACGAATTTCATGCGCCGTCTGCGCGCCCGTATCGCGATTACATCGCCTGGCGTTTCCGGCAGGACAAAGCCGAAGCCGAGGCGTATTGGCGCGAAGCGCTCAAGGGCTTTACCGAGCCGACGAGTTTGGTCGTCGAGCGTCCATCGTCGAGCCGGACGACGGACGAGCAAGGCGCGCGCGAGCAGCGTCGGCAGTTGTCGGCGGAGACGACCTCGCGTTTGCGCGCGTTCGCGCGGCAGCACGGGCTCACGTTGAATACGCTGGTACAGGGAGCGTGGGCGGCGCTGCTCGCTCGTTACAACGCGAAGGATGAGGTGTTGTTTGGAGCGACGGTGGCGGGTCGCCCGCCGACGCTCGACGGAGCGGAGAAGACGGTCGGGCTCTTTATCAACACCCTGCCGATGCGCGTCGCCGTGCCGCCGCAGATGCACTTGACGGCATGGTTAAAACAACTTCAGTCCGAACAGGCGAGCCTGCGCGCGTACGAGTGGAGTTCGTTGGTTGAGGTGCGGCGTTGGAGCGAGATGGAGCGCGGCGCGCCTTTGTTTGAGAGCCTGCTGATTTTTGAGAATTACCCGGTTGATGCAGCCCTTTTTGACGCGGGCACAAATTTGCGAATGCGCGATGTGCGCTCTTTTGACCGGACGAATTATCCGTTGACGATTGTTGCACTCCCCGGCGATGAGTTGACCTTACTCGCGCATTACGATGCGCGTCGCTTCGAGGACGCGGCGATTGAACGAATGCTCGGACACTGGCAGTCGTTATTGCTCGGCATGACGACTCGTGCGGAACGCCCTGTGTCCGAACTGCCTTTGATGCCGGAGACTGAAGGCCGCCGGGTGCTCGCGCAATGGAACGACACGCAACAACCGTTTCCCGCAGATGTTTGCGTCCACCAACTTTTTGAGAGACAGGCGACGCAAACTCCCGAACAGTGGGCGCTGGTCTGCGGCGCGGAGCAATTGACTTATCGAGAGTTGAACGAGCGGTCGAACAGGTTGGCGAATTATCTCCGGCGGCTTGGCATTCGTCCCGAATCGCGTGTCGGCATTATGTTGAATCGCTCGACGGAGATGGTCGTCGCCGTCTTGGGAGTCCTCAAAGCGGGCGGCGCATACGTTCCCTTAGACCCGACATATCCGCAGGAGCGTCTGCGCTTCATGCTCGAAGATGCATCGGTCGAGATTCTGCTGACGGAGCAGAGCCGCGCGCGCATGCTCACGGGGCGCCGGATGAAAGTCGTTAAACTCGACACGGACTGGGGAGAGATTGAGCTTGAGAGCGCTCACAATTTATCGTGCGGCGTGTGTCCTGAGAATCCGGCCTACGTCATTTACACATCGGGTTCGACGGGGCGACCGAAAGGCGTGCTCATCGCGCATCGCTCCGTGTGCAATCTGGCGACGGCGCAAATCAAACTCTTTTCGATAGACGCCGCGAGCCGTGTTCTGCAATTCGCTTCCTTTAGTTTCGATGCTTCCGTCTCCGAATTCTTCACCGCGTTGATTGCCGGGGCCACGCTCTACCTGACGAAGAAAGAGGCGTTGCTGCCGGGCACGGAGTTCGTCGAGTTGCTGCGTGAACAGGCGATCACGACGCTGACGCTTCCGCCATCTTTTTTGCTCGCAGCCCTGCCGGATGACCTGCCTGCGCTCAAGACGGTGGTGGCCGCCGGAGAGGCTTGCCCGCGGGAAGCGGTAGCGCGATGGGCGTCGCCGTCGCGCCGATTTCTGAACGCCTACGGCCCGACGGAAACCACCGTCTGCGCTACTGCCGCCGAGTGTTCGCCGGTAGAGACGAAACCGCACATCGGGCGCGCCATCGCCAACACGGAGATTTACATTTTGGATGAGAGGATGCGGCCTGTGCCCGTCGGTGTGTATGGCGAACTCTACATCGGCGGCGAAGGACTGGCGCGCGGTTATCTGAACTGCGCCGACGCGACAGCCGCGGCATTCGTGCCGCATCCTTTTAGCCTCGAAGGCGGCGCGCGACTCTACCGGACGGGCGACGCGGCACGTTATCTCTCGGACGGAAATATTGATTTTGCCGGACGAGTTGACCAACAGGTAAAGATCAGAGGCTTTCGTATCGAGCCGGGAGAAATCGAGGCCGCCCTTCGACAGCGCCCGGACGTGCGGGAAGCGGCGGTTGTCGAGCGAGAGAGCGCGGCGGGCGAGAAGCGGCTGGTGGCATACGTCCGCGCGGCCGGGCAATCCGATTTAAGCGTCATGGATTTGCGCCGGTGGTTGAAGGAAAAGCTGCCCGACTACATGATCCCTTCTGGATTCGTCCTCGTCGAACAATTGCCGCACACGCCGAACGGCAAAATTGACCGGCGCGCTCTGCCCGCGCCTGACGCGTCGAGGCCGGAAGCCTCAGAGAATTTTATCGCGCCGCGCACGCCCGTCGAGGAAGTGTTGGCGGGAGTGTGGAGCGAGGTGCTCGGCGTCGAGCGCGTCGGGGTGGAAGATCACTTCTTCGATCTCGGCGGCCATTCACTTCTCGCCACGCGAGTTTTGTCTCATGTGCGCCGTCTGTTTCGGAGGGAGGTGCCGCTTCAAGTCGTCTTCGAGGCGACAACGGTGGCGAAACTGGCGCGGGTGCTCGTCGAATCGGAAACACAGCCCGGTCAGACGGAAAAAATCGCACGAGTGTTGCGGAAACTCAAAAGCATTTCCCCGGACGAGATGCAGGCCGCACTGGCCGAGAAGCGTAAGGAAAGAAATAACGCATGACGGAGAGAAGAAATTTTTCAAATCTGACCGGCCTCGATGCTGACGAACTCGAACTCTTCGAATACCTGCTCGAAGAGGAAGGCATCAGTGCGCCCTCTCCGTTGACTCCCATCATGCGGCGCGAAAAGCGAGATCAGCCCGCGCTCTCATTCGCGCAGCAGCGTCTCTGGTTTCTCAATCAGTTGAATCCGGTCAGTACGGCTTACAACATGACGGGCGCGGTCTGGTTCGAAGGTCATCTCGCTGTCTCCGCGCTGGAACGAAGTCTCAACGAAATTGTGCGCCGCCATGAAATCCTGCGTACAAATTTTCATGGTGACGGCGGCGCTCCGGTTCAGGTCATCGCTCCGTCTCTCACGCTTTCATTACCGCTCGTTGACCTTACGGCCTTCCCTGTGAAGGAGCGACACGAAGAAGCGCGGCGACGGATCGACGAGGAAGGGCGGCGGGGGTTCGACCTCGCCCGCGACGCGCTGGTGCGCGCCCGCCTGCTGCGCCTCGACGGTGAGACACACGTGCTCTTAATTACCCTGCATCACATCGTCTGCGATGGGTGGTCGGTGGGCGTGCTGGTCAGAGAGTTGGGCGCACTCTACGGAGCGTATCGCCGGGGTGAACAGAGTCCGCTCGCGGAATTGGACGCCGCGTCAGAGAGGTGGCGCTCGGAGCCTACGCGTATCAGGATGCGCCGTTCGAGATGCTGGTCGAAGAGTTGCAGCCCGCGCGCAGCTTGAGTCATGCCCCACTCTTTCAAGTGATGTTCTCTCTGCAAAACGCGCCGACGACCGAACTGAGCATGGACGGGCTGTTGATTAGAATCGAGGATGCTTCCGGCAGCAACGCGAAGTTTGAACTGTCGCTGGATTTTCAGGAGACGAGCGACGGTCTTGAGGGAGCGTGGCAATACGATTCCGATTTGTTTGAAGCGGCGACGATAGAACACATGGCGAAGCATTTTCGCGCCTTGCTGGAAGCGGCAGTTCGTCGTCCCGAGATGCCTGTTTCTCAACTGCCCCTATTGACGACGGGAGAGGCGAAGCGGGTGCTCGTCGAGTGGAATAACACAGAGGCGCATTTCCCGAATGATGTCTGTCTCCATCAACTCTTCGAGGCGCAAGCCGCACAGACTCCGGGCGCGGTGGCTCTGGTCTTTGAAGATGCCGAGTTGACCTACGCGGAACTGAACCGGCGCGCCAACCAACTCGCCGCCTATTTACAAAAACTCGGAGTGGGCGCGGATGCGCGAGTCGGCATCCTCATGGAGCGTTCACCCGAACTCGTCGTCGGCCTGCTCGGCACGCTCAAGGCAGGCGCGGCCTATGTGCCGCTCGACCCGTCTTACCCGGCGGAAAGATTGGCATTCATGTTGGCCGATGCGCGGGTGCGTGTGTTGCTGACCGAGCGACATCTGAAAGAGGTTGTGTCGGCGCACGCCTTAGCGGAGGTTGTTTGCCTCGATGTTGATGGGGATGAGATCGGCCTGGAGGCCGCAGAGCACGCGCCGCCGAGCGGCGCTGTCGCGGATAATCTCGCTTACGTAATTTACACGTCGGGTTCGACGGGAGAGCCTAAGGGCGCGATGCTTGCGCACAGGGGCGTCGTCAATTCCATCTGGTGGATGCAACGCGCACACCGTTTGACCGAAGACGACGCAACGCTACTCAAGACTCCGCTCGGCTTCGATGCGTCTGTGTGGGAATTGTTCTGGCCTTTGTCGTGCGGGGCGCGTGTGGTCATCGCGCGACCGGAAGGACAGAAAGACACGGGCTATCTGGTCGAAACAATCAAGCGGCATCGCGTCACGACAGTCTATTTCGTGCCGCCGCTGCTCTCCATTTTTCTTGACGAAGACAAACTACGGGAAGCCTCGTCAATCAGGCAGATAATTTGCGGAGGCGAATCGCTTCCGGTCGAAACGCTGCGACGCTTTTTCCGACGACTTCCGTCAGCGGAGTTGCATCACTCCTACGGCCCGACGGAAACCTCCATCGGCTCAACCGAGTGGACGTGCACGCCTGCGTTTGCACGGCCAAACGTGCACATCGGGCGTCCCGTCGCCAACACGCAAATCTATCTGCTCGACGAACATCTCCAGCCCGTGCCGACGGGTGTCACGGGCGAACTCTACATCGGTGGAGAGGGACTGGCGCGCGGCTACCTCCGCCGCCCCGAACTGACCGCCGCCGCCTTCATCCCGCATCCGTTCGGCAGAGATGCCCGTGGAGCGCGCCTGTACCGGACGGGCGATCTGGCACGCTACTTAAACGACGGCAATATCGAGTTTCGAGGCCGTGCAGATAATCAGGTCAAGGTGCGCGGCTTACGCGTCGAGTTGGGCGAGATTGAGGCGGCGCTCGGCGCGCACGAAGGCATACGCGAGAGCGCGGTCGTCATGCGCGAAGACGCGGCGGGCGATAAACGATTCATCGCATACGTCGTCGCCCACGCGGACGCGAGCCCGACGACTAGGGAGTTGCGCCAACACCTGAGAGAGAAGGTGCCGGAGTTCATGCTTCCGGCGGCGTTCGTGTTTCTGGAAGTGTTGCCGTTGATGCCGAGCGGCAAAATAAATCGCCGTGCGTTACCAGCGCCCGGTGAGACAACTGATGCGGCGACTGAAGGCTACGTCGCGCCGCGCACGCCCGTCGAAGAGATGTTGACGGGAATTTGGAGCGAGGTGCTCGGCGTCGAGCGCGTCGGCGTGGAAGATAACTTCTTCGACCTCGGCGGCCATTCTCTGCTCGCCACACGAGTCGTCGCGCGTATGCGCGAAACTTTCGAGATCGATTTTTCTCTGAGCCAATTCTTTGAGACTCCGGTGGCGTCAAAACTGGCTGTGCTGGTCGAGTCGGAAATGAGGCGAGGCACGAGATCGTCGCAGCCGCCGCTTTGCCGCGCGCCGCGCGGACGCGACTTGCCGCTCTCGTTTGCACAGCAGCGTCTGTGGTTTCTCGACCAGTTGGAACCCTTGAATCCGATTTATAACACTTCCGGCGCGTTGCTCTTGAAGGGTGTTCTACGCGTGCCCGAACTGGCGCAAGCCATCAGCGAAACGGTGCGGAGACACGAAGCGTTACGCACCACGTTCAGCATCGTCAATGCCGAACCCGTGCAGATTATCGCGCCGCCGCGACCGTTCGCGCTTCCCGTCGTCAACCTGTCGGCATCGAACGATGCGGATCGTGAAAGCGAGTTGGCAGAGCAGATTGCGCTCGAAGTGCAGCGTCCGTTTGATTTATCCGCCGGGCCGCTCCTTCGTGGCAAGCTCCTAAAACTCGACGATGAAAATCACGTCCTCGTCATTGTGATGCATCACATCATCAGCGACGGCTGGTCGGTCGGCGTGTTCGTGCGTGAAGTGAGCGAATTCTACAAAGCGAAGATGGCAGGACATGCTCCGTCTCTACCGGAACTCGCGCTGCAATACGTCGATTATGCTGTGTGGCAGAGAGAATGGTTGAGCGGCGAAGCGCTCGACTCGCAGCTTCAATACTGGCGTGGCCGACTGGCAGGTGCACCGCCGGTGCTGGAATTGCCGACCGACCGACCGCGCCCGAACGTGCGGACGTTTCGCGGCGCAGCCTTACCAATCGGGTTGCCGGAAGGTTTAACGAAAGAACTCAAGACGTTGAGCCGTAACGAGGGCGTGACGTTGTTTATGACACTGCTCGCCGCCTTCAAAGTTTTGCTGCAACGTTACACCGGACAGGACGACCTCGTCGTCGGCTCGCCCATCGCCAACCGCGCCGCGTCAGAGAGGTGGCGCTCGGAGCCTACGCGTATCAGGATGCGCCGTTCGAGATGCTGGTCGAAGAGTTGCAGCCCGCGCGCAGCTTGAGTCATGCCCCACTCTTTCAAGTGATGTTCGTTTTTCAGAACGCACCGGCAGAGGCGTTGGAGTTGCCGGAACTGACGCTCACGGAGATCGCTATCGAGAGTGCGACGGCAAAGTTTGATTTGATGCTTTCGCTGGAAGAAACGGCGGCGGGGCTGCGCGGAGTTTTAGAGTACGATGCAGACCTGTTCGATGAAACAACCGCGCGGCGCATGCTCGAACATTTTCACATCCTGCTCGAAGGTCTCGTTCGCCGGCCCGACGAACGCATCGCGATGCTGCCCATGCTGACCGATAAAGAGAAGCAGCGCGCGCTTGTCGGATGGAACAACACCGCCGTCGAATTCCCGAAACATCTCTCAGTCCCACACCTCTTCACCGCACAGGCCGAGCAAACGCCCAATGCTCCGGCGGTGATTTTTGGCAGCGAGCAGCTCACCTATCACGAACTTAACGGCCGTGCTAACCGGCTGGCGCATTATCTGCAAAAGTTGGGTGTGGACGCGGAGAGTGTTGTCGGCATCATGGCCGAACGCTCTCTGGAAATGGTCGTCGGGCTGCTTGGAATACTGAAGGCGGGCGGCGCATACGTGCCGCTCGACCCCGAAAATCCACGTGAACGCCTCGCCTTTATGCTTCAGGACACGCAGGCGCGCGTCTTACTCACGCAAGAGCGTTTGCTGGAACGCGTGCCGGATGAACACGACGCGCGCGTGATCCGCCTCGACACCGATTGGAAAATTATTGCGAGCGAGAGTGAGAGCAACCCGCCGACGCAGACGACGTGTGAGAATCTCGCTTATGTGATTTACACATCCGGTTCCACGGGACAGCCGAAGGCTGTCATGATGCCGCACCGCGCCCTCGTCAATCTCATCACGTTTCAGAAGCAAAACTCTACCGTGCCGCGGCCGTTGCGAACGCTGCAATTCGCGTCTCTCAGCTTCGACGTTTCATTTCAGGAGATGTTTACGACATGGTGCGCGGGCGCAAGCCTCGTGCTGATTAACGAGGACACGCGGCGCGACACCCCGGAACTCATACGTGTGTTGTCCGAAGAGAAGATCGAAAGATTGTTCTTGCCGTTTGTGGCATTGCAACAGATAGCCGAGACGGCGGGCGCAGGCGGAGAGCGGCTGCTGTCGAGTCTTCGCGAAATTATCACCGCAGGAGAACAACTCAAAATAACTCCTCACGTCGAGCGCCTCTTCCGAATGCTCGAACCTTGCGTTCTCGATAATCATTACGGCCCGTCGGAGACGCATCTGGCGACGATGTGGCGACTCGAAGGCGATACGCGCGAGTGGCCGCCGCTTCCGCCAATCGGGAAACCCATCGCCAACGCCACTCTACATCGGGGGCGAAGGACTGGCGCGCGGTTATCTGCGGCGAGCGGAGTTGACGGCGGAGAAGTTCGTCCCCCATCCCTTCACCGGCCGACCCGGCGCGCGCCTTTACCGCACGGGCGATTTGGCGCGTTACCTCGGAGATGGCCGTCTGGAATACGTCGGACGGCGCGACCATCAAGTCAAGATACGAGGGTTTCGCGTCGAGTTGGGAGAGGTCGAGGTCGTCTTGAAGCAGCATGCGGCGGTGGCGCAAGCCGCGGTCGTCGTGTCGGAAGATGATGAAGGACGCCGGAAACGCCTCGTCGCCTACGTAGTGAGCGCGCCGCATGCGCCCGGACAAGCGCGCGAGCTTCGCGGCTTCCTCAAAAAGAGATTGCCCGAATACATGCTGCCGTCCGTCTTTGTTTTTCTCGATGCCTTGCCTTTAACTCCGAGCGGGAAAGTTAACCGCCGCGCGTTGCCCGCGCCTGAATCGTGTGATGCGCGAGCGACTGAGGAATACTCCGCGCCGCGCACGCCTGTCGAAGAGATACTGACCGAGATATGGGCGGAGGTGCTCAAGCTGTCGCGCGTCGGCGTGGACGATAACTTCTTCGAGTCTGGTGGACATTCCCTGTTGGCGACACAGTTGATGTCGCGTGTGCGTCAGGTCTTCCGCATCGAACTTCCCCTGCGTCGTCTCTTTGAGCGCCCGACGCCCGCCGAACTGGCCGAGAGCATCGAGGCCGAGATGCGCGCCGGAGCCACGGTTGCCGCGCCGCCGGTCGAGCCGGTCGAACGAGTTGGAGCGTTGCCGCTCTCGTTCGCGCAGCAGCGTCTCTGGTTTCTGGATAAGCTGGAACCGGGCAGCCCTTTTTACAATCTCCCCGCAGCCTTGCGTCTCGAAGGCGCTCTCGATGAGATGGGGCTGGAACAAAGTCTCAGCGAAATTGTGCGCCGTCATGAAGTCTTGCGAACGAACTTTCAGGTCGTTGACGGAGAGCCGAAGCAGGTTGTCGCGCCTCGACGACAACGGAGCGTATCGCCGGGGTGAACAGAGTCCGCTCGCGGAATTGGAAGTGCAGTATGCCGACTACGCGGGGTGGCAACGGGCATGGCTCACGGGCGACGTGCTCGACTCCCAGCTTCATTACTGGAAAACTCAACTGGCCGGTGCGCCGCCCATCCTTGAATTACCAACTGACCATCCACGTCCAAGCATGCAAACATTTGTCGGCGCACAGCAAACCTTCACTATTCCGGCGAACCTGTCGGAAGCGCTCAAAAAGCTGAATCGCCGCGAGGGCGTGACGTTGTTCATGATACTGCTCGCCGCCTTCAAAGTTTTGCTGCAACGTTACACCGGACAGGACGACCTCGTCGTCGGCTCGCCCATCGCCGGACGCAATCGTGCTGAAATCGAACCGCTCATCGGGTTCTTCGTCAACACGCTCGTCCTGCGCAGCGACCTCGGCGATAATCCGACATTTCAAGAGTTGCTCAGACGTGTGCGCGAGACGACGCTCGGCGCATATGCGCATCAGGATGTGCCGTTTGAAAAGCTGGTCGAAGAGTTGCAGCCGGAGCGCGATCTCGGGCATGCGCCGCTCTTTCAAGTGATGTTCTCTCTTCAGAATGCGCCGCGGCAGGCGTTGAGTTTGGAGGGCCTGGAGTTGAGCGTTCTGGATGTCGAGAGCGCGACCACGAGATTCGATCTGGTGCTCAACATGTCGGAGACAACGGATGGGTTGAGCGGCGAGATTTCCTACAACACCGATTTGTTCGATAGAGCGACCATCGCACGGATGGTCGAACATTTTCAAAACTTGCTTCAGTCCGCGGCCTCACAGCCACACGCTCCTATCTCCACTCTGCCGCTTTTGTCGCCGGCCGAACTCCGGCAGGTATTATTCGACTGGAACAACACGGATGAAGCTTATCCGCAGCATCACTCCATTCATGAACTGTTCGAGGCGCAGGCGGAACGCACGCCCGAAGCGACGGCTGTGCGGTTTGAAGATGAGCATCTTTCGTATCGTGAGTTGAACCGGCGGGCTAATCAACTGGCGCGTTATTTACGAAGGCTCGGCGCGAGACCGGAAACGCGCGTCGGTATTTGCGTAGAGCGTTCGACGGAGATGTTGGTCGGATTGCTCGGTATCCTCAAAGCGGGAGCGGCTTATGTGCCGCTGTCGCCCGCTTACCCTCATGAACGCCTCTCTTTTATCGTCGCCGATGCGGAAGTCGAACTGTTTTTGACGCAGCAGCGTCTCTTGAATGATTTGCCGAAAATTCCGGCGCGCATCGTTTCATTTGACGGCGACCATGAAGCCATCTCACGCGAGCCTTTTGAAAATCTCACGAGCGCGGCGAGCGCGGACAATCCGGCCTACGTCATCTACACGTCCGGCTCGACGGGCGTGCCCAAAGGTGTGGAGATCACACACCGCAGTCTGGTGCATTCGACCCTGGCGCGGCTCACTTATTATCGTGAAAGAATCGAATGCTTTTTATTGGTCTCGCCGTTCGTCTTCGACAGTTCGGTCGCGGGTATTTTCTGGACGTTGTGTCAGGGCGGAACATTAGCGATTCCGTCGGACGATTTTCAACAAGACCCCGCGCGCCTCGTCGCCGCGATGGCCGGGCAAAGAGTCTCTCATGTCCTCTGTTTGCCGTCGCTTTACGGCCTCATGCTTGAGGGAGCGAATAATGCTCAACTCGAAAGTTTACGAAGTGTCATCGTTGCGGGTGAAGCCTGTCCGGCCGGACTTGTCAGACGACACTATGACCTGCTGCCGCGCGCCGTTTTGTTCAACGAGTACGGGCCGACGGAAGCGACTGTCTGGAGCACTGTCTATGAATGCGACCCGCGCACGATAGAAACGCCGATTCCCATCGGTCGCCCGATCCCGAACATGCGGGCTTATGTGCACTCTACATCGGGGGCGAAGGACTGGCGCGCGGTTATCTGCGGCGAGCGGAGTTGACGGCGGAGAAGTTCGTCCCCCATCCCTTCACCGGCCGACCCGGCGCGCGCCTTTACCGCACGGGCGACCGCGTGCGCTTGCACCGCGAAGCGCACCTGGAGTTTCTGGGACGTGTGGATGATCAGGTTAAGATTCGCGGGTTTCGTATTGAGCCGGGCGAAATCGAGGCCGCATTGCAGGCTTGTCCCTCGGTACGCGAGGCGGTTGTGATCGCCGGAGACGACGTGTTTGAAGGGAAGCGTTTGATCGGATACGTCGTTCCCGATAAGCAAACTTATCCGACGACGAACGAACTGCGTGATTTCTTGAAAGAGCGACTGCCGGAGCACATGATTCCCGCAGTCTTTGTGCTCCTCGAACAGATGCCGGTCACGGCGAGCGGCAAACCCGATAGACGAGCGTTACCCGCGCCCGACGCATCACGCCCGACGCTCGCCGCCCCGTTTGTCGCGCCGCGCAACGAATTGGAACGCGAGATTGCGGCGATTTGGCGAGAGGCGCTGCGACTTGAAAGAGTCGGCGTGAACGATAACTTTTTCGACCTCGGAGGACATTCGCTGCTCATCATACAGGTGCACGGCAAACTCCTCGATAGGCTCAAAAAAGAGTTTCCCGTCGTTGATCTGTTCAGGTATCCGACCGTCGAGTTGCTGGCGCGCCATCTCGATAGAGAACAAGGCACACGCAGCGACGGGCAAAACAACCGCCGCCGCGCTGACGCACGCCGGGAATCTTTGAAAGAGCGCGCCCAAGGCAGGAGACCTCAAGGCGCGCGGCCTGAGCGGCATTAGAGGTGCGAACAATCGCGGTCGCGATAGATTGTCATGGTGTAGTTGATTTAGTAAAATTCGCATTCAATCTTCCCCTCGCTCATCGTGCTCTCTGGCGAACATGGTGAGCCTCTCACAGGAGCCGCTGTAAAAGACTAGAACGGCAGAAACTCTAAAGCCGTGCCGCGCGTCGAAAGCGTCGCACACGCACTATGCTCACGCGCTTCGACCACAGAAGCGTTGATTAATACTCATGACTCGGAGACGAGGAGTTCACACATGTCAACAGCAACTGTTACCTCAAATACAACCGATATCCTGTCCGGCAATTCGGTGAAGAATGAATTGGTCGGCTACCTCAAGGAACTTAAAAAGAGTTGCGGCACGCTTTCCCGCGAGCAAATCGCTGTGATCTTAGGGCAGTGGTTTCACCCGCTGCACTATTTCCCGACCTTTCTCTCTCGCCTGATTTCCGTGACGCCCGACATCGAAACTCAAACCTATATCTCGCGCATTCTCTGGGAAGAACTCGGCGAGGGCGACCCACAACGCGCACACGAAAAGATTTACAAACAGACGATGAGCGACGGCGGTTTTTCGCTCAGCGAAATTGCCGAAGCGTCACCCCTCACGGCGACTCAGGAACTCATCGCCGGTTATGAAACATCCTCGACAAATTATCTGGCCGGTTTGGGATTTATGTACGGCACGGAGGTCGTTGATTTGCCGATGGTTTCGACCATCGGCGAACTGATGCGACGTTCGACCGGACAGCGCGATCTGCCGTGGGTCAATATCCACGTGGCGCAAGAGCCGGGTCATGTTGAGAGTTCCGGCGAGACTTTGAAGCCGTCGTTTACCGCCGACGAGCAACGGCAGGTCGTCGAGAACGCGGAGCGCATGTGGAGGCTCTGGATTAACTTCTTCAAGTCAATCGGGAAAGAGATTCGGAACTAAACTTGCCCTGAAATTAATTCCCCCAACAAGTCAGAGCCGGAAAAGATGTGTGCGACGAGTTGACCGGGCATCCATCTGCCTCAAGGGAAGATGTCCTCACGAGCGAACGCAAATTCTTGTCGGCAGCCTTTTTTTGTATCAACGTGCGCGAATGATAAAGGCTTCCGTTCGTTGTTACGGATGTGGCGTTGGGCTGCGAATGTGGCAGGGCGACGATGTGTAAGCCGGCGAGTTTGAATGTGTAGACCGGAAGAAGTGGATTGTTGAATTTACCCGTGAGTTTCAGGAGTTGAAGGATGAGCGGAGCAGCGCAGTTTGAATATGCGATAGCCGTGATTGGGATGGCCGGACGGTTTCCCGGAGCGAGAAACGTCGAAAAGTTCTGGGAGAATATAAGCGCCGGTCGAGAATCAATCACCTTCTTCTCTGATGAAGAACTCGTCGCGCGGGGCGTGGATGCGCGCACGCTGGATGCCTTCGGATACGTCAAAGCGGAGGCGGTGCTCGACGATGTGGAAATGTTCGATGCCTCTTTTTTCGGTTTCACCCCGCGAGAAGCGGAGACGACCGACCCGCAACATCGCCTCTTTCTCGAACACGCTTGGGAAGCGCTGGAAAGCGCCGGTTATGAGGCCGAGAATTACGCCGGAAGAATCGGAGTCTATGCGGGCGAGAGCGTCAACTCGTATCTGCTGCACAATCTTTACCGTCAACGGCAGTTGATTGATGCGATGGGCGCTTCGCAAATTCTCATCGGCAATGATCGCGACTATCTGGCGACGGTCGTTTCCTACAAACTGAATTTGAAGGGCGCGGCCCTCACCGTGCAGACGGCGTGTTCGACTTCACTGGTCGCCATCCATCTCGCAGGTCAGAGTCTGCTGAACCATGAATGCGACATGGCGCTGGCCGGAGGCGCATCGGTGAGCATTCCGCACGGGCACGGCGCGATATACAGCGAGGGCGGGATTATTTCACCGGACGGCCACTGCCGCGCGTTTGATGCGCAAGCAAGAGGGACGGTTAAAGGTAGCGGCGTAGGCGTTGTGGTGCTCAAGCGTTTGTCGGATGCGTTGGCCGATGGCGACACGATTCATGCGGTGATTAAAGGGACGGCAGTCAACAACGACGGCGCGCTGAAAGTCGGCTACACCGCGCCGAGCGTTGAAGGGCAAGCGAGCGTGATTGAAGAGGCGCTGGCGTTGGCGCAGGTCGAGCCGGAAACCATCGGCTACATCGAAACGCACGGGACTGGGACGGCGCTCGGCGACCCCGTAGAAATCGCCGCGCTCACACAGGCTTTTCGCCATGACACGGATAAAAAAAGTTTCTGCGCCATCGGTTCGGTCAAGACGAATATCGGGCATCTGGATGCGGCAGCCGGAGTAGCGGGTTTTATCAAAACCGTGCTCGCGCTCAAACACAGACAGCTTCCGCCCAGCCTGCACTTCGAGAAGGAAAACCCGAACATTGACTTTGCCAACAGCCCTTTCTTCGTCAACACGAAACTCAGCGCGTGGAGCGAGGGCGATTTACCACGACGCGCGGGCGTCAGTTCGTTTGGCATCGGCGGCACGAACGCGCACGTCGTACTCGAAGAACCTCCGGCCGCGCCACCATCCGGTGCGGCGCGGCGCGTTCAACTGCTCACGCTCTCGGCTCGAACGCCGGACGCGCTCGAAAACGCCACAGCAAATCTAGCGGCACACTTCAAACAAAATTCGTCTCTCAACCTCGCCGACGCAGCTTATACCCTGAGCGTCGGGCGAAGAGAGTTCGAGCATCGCCGCATCCTTGTGTGTCGCGACCTCGCGGAAGCCGTTGATGCGTTGGAAAAGCCGGTCGCGCCGCGAGCGCTGACGAGTTTTCAGGAGCGCGCAACGCGTCCGGTAGTCTTTATGTTTTCGGGACAGGGCGCACAGTATGTCGGGATGGCGCGTGAGATTTACGAAACCGAGCCTTTCTTCCGCGAGCAAGTTGATACCTGCGCCGAGATACTTCGCACGCATCTCGACTTAGACCTGCGCGACGTGATTTATCCGAACGAGGAAGGCGCGACTACCGCCGCCGCATTGCTTGATGAGACGCGGCTCTCGCAGCCTGCCTTATTCGTCATTGAATATGCGCTGGCGCAGATGTGGATGAAGTGGGGCGTCCGTCCGGTGGCAATGATCGGGCACAGCATCGGCGAATACGTCGCGGCCTGTCTGGCGGGAGTGTTCTCGCTCGAAGATGCGTTGCGGTTGGTAGCGGCGCGTGGCCGGCTGATGCAACTGATGCCGCGCGGCGCGATGCTCGCCGTGAAGCTGTCGCCTATCGAGCTTGAGCCGTTGATGGACGAACGCGTATCGCTCGCCGCCGTGAATGCGCCCTCGTCGAGTGTGGTGTCGGGCGAGGCGGAAGCGGTCGCCGAGTTGGAGCAAAAATTCAACGCCAGCGGCGTCTCGTGTCGGCGCTTGCACACGTCGCATGCGTTCCACTCCGCGATGATGCAGCCGGCGCTCGAACCTTTCGCCGGGGAAGTGCGGAGGATAAAGCTGCATGCGCCGGAGATACCTTACATTTCGAGTTTGACGGGAACGTGGATCACGGAGACGGAGGTCACCGACGCGCGTTACTGGGCGCGGCATTTACGCGATGCCGTACAATTCTCCAGAGGAATCGGAGAATTGATGCAGGAGCCGGAAAGCATCCTGCTCGAAGTCGGGCCGGGGCAGACGTTGTCCACGTTGGCGAAGCAACAACTTGAAAGCGCCTCGAACCGGGTTGTGCTCGCGTCGCTGCGTCACCCGCACGCGCGGCAGTCCGATGCGTCATTCATCTTGGAAACTCTCGGCAAGTTATGGCTCGCGGGCATCAAAGTTGACTATCATGCTTTCTACGCAGACGAGCAACGACGGCGCATCTCGCTGCCGACCTATCCGTTCGAGCGTCAACGCTACTGGATTGACCCGCCCGATTCTTCTCTCCGGGATGAATCCACCTCGACAGCTTTGAGTAGAAAACCCGAGATCGACGATTGGTTCTACGTGCCGTCGTGGAAACGCTCACTTGTGCCGGACGTGCCAGAGGCGATTCCAACGGCGGGAGAGCATTCGTGCTGGGTCGTCTTCGACGGGGAGGCCGGGCTTGGTTCCAGCATCGCCGGACGGCTCGCGGAGAGGGGCGTCGAGGTCGTCATCGTGAGAGAGGGCGCACATTTCAATCGTTCCGAAAGTCGGGTTTATGAAATCAATCCTCGACGCCGTGCGGATTACGAATCGCTCCTGAAAGAACTTCGCGCGGAAGGAAAAAGACCGGAAAAGTTTTTGCACCTGTGGGGCGTGACTCCTGACGAGGCATCCGCGCCGCCGTTCGACGCGCTCGACAAATCTCTGGCGCGAGGTTTCGATAGCTTGATGCTCCTGTCGCAGTCGCTTGGCGAATATGGCACGGATGCGCCGCTCGAAATCGTCGTCGTGACCAACAACATGCAGCCGCTCACAGGTGAAGAGACTTTGGAGCCAGAGAAGGCGACGGCGCTCGGTCTGTGCAAGGTAATTCCGTTGGAATATCCGAACCTGACGTGTCGTAGTGTGGATATTGTGCTGCCCGCGCAGAGCAGTCAGCAGGAAGCGAGTCTGGCGGAAAAATTGATGGCCGAGATGGTCGCTGAGTCTGACGACGCGGTTGTCGCGTATCGAGGCGCGCACCGTTGGGTGCAAATCTTCGAGCCGCTTCCGCTTGCCGTGCCGAAAAACCGGAATGCTCGAACGCCGCTCCTGCGTGAAAAGAAAGTTTACATCCTGACCGGCGGACTCAGTGATATTGACCTCGCGCTTGCAGAGCATCTATTAGCCAAGCGCGCCAGAGTTGTTTTAACAGGCCACACGGAAGTTCGGGCGCGCGAGCGTTGGGAAGAAGGGCCGGCTGCGAACGAGGAGACGGACGAGACGAGTCGCGCGATTAACAGGTTGTATGCGCTTGCAGACGGGGGCGCGGAGTTGTTGGTGTTGAAGGCCGACGTGACGAACGAGGGGCAGCTGCGAAGCGTCGTCGCAGAAGCGCGCAGACGCTTCGGTCAAATCAACGGCGTGATTCACACGGCATCCAACACAAGCGGCGGCATCATACAACTCAAGACTCTGGAAGCCTCGTACACGGCGCTCGCGCCAAAGCTGCGCGGAGCGTTGGCGCTCGCCTCCATCTTGCAGGACGAACCGCTCGACTTCATCGCGCTCTTCTCCAATTCGCTCTCCGTCACCGGCGCGCTCGGCCAGTCGGAGTACTGCGCCGCGAACGCTTTTCTAGATGCTTTCGCCCACGCCGAAGGTGCGAAAGGAAAAACTCGCGTCGTCGCAATCAACTGGCGTTTGCCGCACTGGGAAGACTGGGGCGCACTTCCGGCGGCGAGCAATTCCGTGATGCGCGAGGAATTCGCGGAGGTGCGCGCTGCGTTTGGCATCAGCCTCGCGCAAGGCGTGGAAGCGTTTGAGCGAATCATGGCGAGTTCACAATCTCAGATCATCGTCTCGACGCAAGAGTTTCAGGCCTTGATGGAGTTGCAAAAGAGTCTGGACAAGAGGACGCTTCTCGATCCACGGGAGCCGCGCCTCGACACCTCACGCGCGTCGTTCGCCGCTGAGGATGGAAACGTCCTGACCGGAGATGAGTTGGAACAGGTGGTGACGAGTATCTGGCGGGAGCTTTTCGGCATCGAGCGCATCGGCCTCGAAGATAATTTCTTCGACCTCGGCGGCAATTCGCTGCTCGCCATTCAACTCATGGCGCAACTCCGTCAAACCTTCGGATTGGAACTGCCGCTGAATAACCTTTTTGAAGCGCCGACCGTGGCCGGACTTGCAACGCGCATCGCCGAGAGTCGTTTCAAGGAGCGAGAGGCCGCGGAGATCGAGCGTTTGTTGCGTGAGATTGAATCGCTTGACCCGCAGGATTTGCAGGCCAGTCTCGCGCAGGAAGTGAAATCCAACGGCGACACGAATCCTTAGCTATCAACGGACAGGCGACGCCCGCATGCGTCGTGCGGGGATCAACGAGAAGAAAGTAGATGGACGAACTCTCAAAACGCTTCGCTGCGCTTTCACCCGAACAGCGTCAACTGCTTGAATTGCGTCTGAAGAATAAAGGCTTGTCGCCGCTGCCCGAAACCGCGCGGGCGGTGGCGACAGTGACGCCTGAGGCCGGCGAGAGTTCGCCGGAAGCACTCACGCAAACGGGCACGGCCGAAGTTGATTGGAAGCAACGCAGCATCGGGCGCGGGTTGCGCTTCGGTCTCTACTTTTTCTCCGGCGATGGCTCGAAGGAGACCGAGGATAAATACCGGCTCGTCATCGAGAGCGCAAAGTTTGCCGACCATCACGGTTTCGATGCGGTGTGGACACCGGAGCGTCACTTTCAGGATTTTGGCGGACTATATCCGAATCCGTCCGTGTTGAGCGCCGCGCTGGCCGTCCTCACCGAGCGCCTACAGATTCGCGCGGGCAGCGTTGCGCTGCCGCTCCATCATCCGGTGCGCGTCGCTGAGGAGTGGTCGGTCATAGACAATTTATCGCGCGGGCGTGTGGCCGTCTCCTTCGCGTCGGGCTGGCATCCAGACGATTTCATCTTCGCGCCCGACGCATACGATGAACGTCGAGAGACGATGTTTCGCCACATCGAGTTGATACGGAAATTATGGGCGGGCGAAACAATTCGACTGCGGGGCGTGAGAGAGCAAGAGGTTGAAATAAAAATCATGCCTAAGCCTTTGCAGCCGAGGTTGCCCGTCTGGATTACAAGTTCGGGGAGCGCCGAAACGTGGTCGCGCGCGGGCGAGATCGGAGCGAACGTTTTAGCGGCCTACGTCGGTTATGCGGATGAAGAACTAACAGAGCGCATCACGCTCTATCGTGAGTCGCGCGCCGCGCACGGGCACGACCCGGAGCAGGGCGTGGTGACGTTGATGCTCCACACCTTCATCGGACGCAGCGACGAAGCCGTGAGACAGAAAGTGCGCGTCCCTTTCACCAATTATCTACGCACGTATTTCAAGCAGTATGAAAATGTTCATGTCGCTCCCGATGCGATCAGCGACGCGGACAAAGACGTTTTGATGGCGGCAGCCTTTGAGAAATATTTTGAGTCACACACGCTGTTGGGTACACCCGCCAAATGCGCGCGCTTACTTGATCGGCTCACGAAACTCGGAGTTGACGAAGTTGCCTGTCTGGTTGATTTCGGCGTCGAGGCCGATGCTGTGCTGGACAGCCTTCATCACCTCAACGAACTGCGCGAACACTACGCTCGACCGCAAGAGCCTGAAGCGCGTCCCGGCGTGGCGGCAAAACGCTGAGAGAGTGTTTCCACGAATGGAAAAACGCAAAGGGAATCGAGATGCAAGACCTGTCGAGTAGAATTTCCGCGCTGACGCCTGAACAGCGCGCCCTGTTTGAGGCACGCCTCAAGCAGAAAGGACTGCACGCGCCCGACGCGCAGATCATCCCACACCGGCCGCCGAGCGATTCCCCTTATTGTCTGCCCTCAATTGACCAGGAGCGCCTGTGGTTCATTGACCAGCTACAACCCGGCAACAGCGCCTACAATATTTTCAGCGCCAGCCGGCTGCGAGGGCCGCTCGATGTGGAAATCATGCGGCAGGTGGTGAATGAATTGGTGGTTCGGCACGAATCGCTGCGCACGACATTTGCCGTCGTTGACGGACAGCCAATGCAAGTCATCGCGCCGGAACTGAAGATTCCACTGATACCCGTTGACCTCGCATCCCTGCCCGAAGATGAACGCTTGGCGGAAGCCCTGCGACTGACGACCGAAGACTTCGCCGCGCCGTTCGATTTAGAGAAGGGGCCGCTCGTCCGCATCGGCCTCATACGGCTGGCGGATGACGATTATGTGATGCACGTCAACATGCATCACACCGTCACAGACCGTTGGTCGGGAGCGATCTTTGAGCGGGAGACGGGCTTGCTCTATCAAGCGTTGGCGAGCGGTCAGCCGTCGCCTCTGCCGCCATTGCCGATCCAGTATGCCGATTATGCCGCGTGGCAGCGCGGGCGGATGCAAGGCGAGATTTATCAAAAGCAAGTCGCTTACTGGAAGCAACAACTGGCGGGCGCGCCTTACGTGCTCGAAGTGCCGACCGATTACACGCGCCCGCCCATTCAAAATTTCAAGGGCGCGCGGGCTTTCGCCACCTATCCGAAGCGTCTGCTCGATGCGCTCAAGGAGGTCTGCAAGCGGGAAGGCGTCACGATGTTTATGCTCGCGTTGGCCGCCTACAAGACACTGCTATATCGCTACACCGGACAAGACGATGTTCTCGTCGGCGCAACCTTCGCCAACCGCAACCGTCCCGAACTCGATAATCTTGTCGGCTATCTGCTCAACCTTCTGGTCTTTCGCACGAGCCTGTCCGGCAATCCGACCTTTCGTGAACTGTTGAAGCGCGAGCGTGAGGCGGCAATCGGCGCGTTTGCGCATCAAGAACTGCCGTTCGGAAAACTCGTGCAGGAATTGCGTCCCCCGCAAGATGCGAGCCGCAATCCGATTGTGCAAGCGTCACTCATCTATCTCGATTTCCCCGAACTGACCGTCATGGAAGTGCTGGGCATGACCGCCAAGCATCTGACTATTGATAATCGTGCGTCGCGCTTCGACATCACGCTCGCCATGACCGAAACGCCCGAAGGCTTCGAAATAGACATCGAATATCCGACCGACCTCTACCGGCGTTCCCGCATGGAGCGCATGACAAAACATCTGGAAATCCTGCTCGAAGCCATCGTCGCGGATGCCGGACGGCGTCTTTCGGATTTACCGATTTTATCCACACGCGAGCGGCAGCAACTCCTCTTCAAGTGGAACGACACGGCGGCGGAGTATCCGCGCGGACGTTGCATCCACGAGCTATTCGAGGCGCAGGTCGAGCGCACTCCTGATTCGGTCGCGTTAGTGTTTGATCAGGAAGAGGTGACTTATCGAGAGTTGAACCGGCGCTCCAATCAACTCGCGCATTATCTGAAAACCGTGGGTGTCGATGCCGGAACGCGTGTGGGTATCTGTGTCGAACGCTCGGTCGAGATGGTCATCAGCCTACTCGCCGTCTTGAAGGCCGGAGCCGCGTACGTTCCACTGGATATGCATGTGCCCCGGCAACGCCTCGCGTTCATGATCGAAGACGCATCGTTGGCGGCGCTCTTGACCGAGGAACGACTGCGCGAAAAGTTACCTGAAAACGGCGCGCGAGCGATTAGTCTCGACACGGAGCGGGCAGCGATTGAGCGGCGGAGCGGCGAGAATCTTTCCGACGATTTAACAAGCGAAAGCCCGGCCTATGTGCTCTACACGTCCGGCTCGACGGGACAGCCTAAAGGTGTGCAGGTACCGCACCGCGCCGTCGTTAATTTTCTTTACGCCATGAGAGCGAAGACGAACCTGACGAATGCCGACACGCTGCTCGCCGTCACGACGCTCTCGTTCGACATAGCCGGACTGGAAATTTATTTGCCGTTGATGGTAGGCGCACGAATCGTCATCGCAGGCAGCGAGACAATTTCCGATGGAACACGGTTGTCGAAGATGCTCGAAGACACACGCGCCAACGCCATGCAAGCCACGCCTGCGACGTGGCGCATGCTCGTCGAAACGGGCTGGCGCGGCCGGATGGGCAGACGTCTCAAAGTGCTGTGCGGCGGGGAAGCAATGTCGAGAGAGTTGGCTGCCCAACTTTTAGAGAGGGGCGGCGAAGTCTGGAATCTGTACGGGCCAACCGAGACAACCATTTGGTCAGGGGCGCACCAGTTGCGGCACGGAGAGGAGCATGTGCCTCTCGGTCGGCCTTTAGCCAATACACGTTTCTACGTGCTTGATGTTGCCATGAACCCCGTGCCGGTGGGCATCTACGGCGAACTGCACATCGGCGGCGACGGGCTGGCTCACGGCTACGTCAATCGTCCCGAACTCACCGCCGCGCAGTTCATCCCAGACCCCTTCGGCGTCTTGCCCGGAGGGCGACTTTATCGCACCGGCGACCTCGTGCGTTATCACGACGACGGCGCCATCGAGTTTGCGGGGCGTCTCGATTATCAGGTTAAAGTGCGTGGCTTCCGCATCGAACTCGCCGACATCGAAACCGCGCTGAATCACCACGAGGCAATTCGTGAAACGGTGGTCATGGTGCATCAGGGCGCAACGGAAGATAAACGCCTCGTGGCCTACATCATCGCTCACAACGAGGCACACACGCCGAGCGTGACGCAACTGCGAGCTTATCTCAAGGAACGTTTGCCCGAATACATGAATCCGTCGGCGTTTCTCTTTCTTCGCCAATGGCCGCTCACGCCGAGCGGCAAGATTGACCGCCGCGCCCTGCCCGCGCCCGATGCCTACAGGCCTGACCTTGAAGCCGCATACGTCGCGCCCGAAACCTTCATCGAGCAACGGCTTGCGGCCATCTTCATGCAAGTGCTTGATCTCAAGCAAATCGGCGTGCACGACAACTTTTTTGAGTTGGGTGGAGATTCTTTGCTCGCCGCACAGCTTGTCTCGCGTGCGCGTCGAGCCTTTGACATCGAGTTGCTGCTGCGCGACCTCTTCTGGCGACCGACCATTGCCGAGTTATCGCTGCTGATCGAAGAAGCCTTCATCGCTCATTTGGAGGAAGTGAGCGATGAAGAAGCCGAGCGGATGCTCGAAGGCCAATCATGAAGCCGGATGCGAGGTCGAAGGATGTCAACTGACAAGACGACGAAAAGCGATATACAAAACCGACGCTCTCAGCTTTCAGCGGCGAAACGCGCGTTGCTCGAACGACGCATCAAGGGAGACTGGGAAACTTCCCCCGCCGCGCAGACTATTCCGCGACGAGACCCCGGTGCCCCTTCGCACGCACTCTCTTTCGCGCAGGAACGCCTATGGTTTTTCGATCAACTTGAACCGGGCAGTCCGGCTTATAACATCCCGGCGGCTCTGCGCCTCACCGGTCGGCTGAAGGTCGAAATCCTGCAACGGAGTTTTAATGAAGTCGTTCGTCGGCATGAAAGTTTGCGCACAAGTTTCGCTCTGGAGAACGAGCGTCCGGCGCAGATCGTCACGCCCGAATTAGCTTTGAGCCTTCCTGTCATTGACCTCCGCGAGTTGCCGGAAGCGGCCCGCGAGGCGGAAGCGGTGCGGCTGGCGACCGAAGAAACACGACAACCTTTCAACCTTCAACACGCGCCTTTATTACGCACACGACTTCTGCAATTAGATGCGGAGGAGCACGTGCTGCTCCTGACGATGCATCACATCGTCGGCGATGCGTGGTCGTTGGACGTGCTCGTGCGCGAAGTGGCCGTGCTGTACGAGGCATACCTTTGCGGGCGGCCGTCGCCGCTGGAAGATTTGCCCATCCAGTACGCGGATTATGCCGCGTGGCAACGCGGTGGCTTGACGGAAGACGTGCTCTCGTCACAGCTTCGCCACTGGACAGAGCAACTCGACGGCGCGACTACCGTGCTGGGCGTGCCGACGGATTACCCGCGACCCCCGTTGCAGGAGTTCAAGGGCGCGACGGAGTCGTTCGCGCTTCCGGCAAACTTGTCGGAGGCGCTCAGGGACTTGAGCCATGGCGCGGGCGCGACGCTCTACATGACGATGCTCGCCGCCTTTCAGACGCTTCTCGGTCGGCTCACGCATCAGGATGATTTTTTGGTCGGGACGCCGGTTGCGAATCGCAGTCGCTCGGAGTTCGAGCAACTCATCGGATTCTTCGTCAACACGTTGGTCATGCGCGCGAACCTCGACGGCGAACAGACGTTTCGGGAATTGCTCCACCACGTCAAAGAAACAACACTCGACGCTTATTCGCATCAAGAACTGCCGTTCGAGCGTCTCGTTCGAGAACTGCAACCCGAACGCGACCGCAGCCGCAATCCTCTCGTCCAGATTATCTTTGACTTGCAGAACCTCCCGACCTCTGCAAACACTTTGACCGACTTGACGTTGCGACCGCAAGAGTTTGACGCCACGACGACGAGATTCGATTTGGAACTTCATCTGTGGGATTGGCCGGAGGGCATTCGCGGCGACATCGTCTACAGCACGACGCTCTTTGAAGCCGAGACCGTCAAGCGACTGTCCGGTTATTTCCAAAAACTTCTCGAAGGCATCGTCGTCGATCCCGATGAGCGCATCTCCGCATTCGAGTTGTTGAGCGAGGACGAACGACGCGAAACGCTCCGCACGGGAAGCGAGACGGCGCGCCCTTACCCGCGCGACAGTTCCATTCATAAACTTTTTGAGGAACAGGCAGAGAAAACCCCCGACAGCATCGCCGTCGTTTTCGGTGAGCAGCGGCTGACCTATCGTGAACTAAACGGGCGCGCCAACCAACTCGCACATTATCTGCGCGCTCGTGGCGTCGAGACGGAAACGCGTGTCGGCCTGTGCCTGGAGCGTTCGCCTGAGATGATCATCGGCCTGCTCGGAGTACTGAAAGCAGGGGCGACATACGTAGCTTTGGACACAGCGTACCCACCGGAGCGGCTGCTGTTCATGCTCGACGACACGCGGACACAATTAGTATTGACCGTGGAAGCACTGGCAGACGCGCTGCCCGCGCATCACGCGCCACTGGTTATCCTCGACGCTGATTGGCCTCGCATCGCAGTCGAAAGTGTGGAGAATGTTCAGGGAGAAGCCGCCGCCGAAAACCTCGCCTACGTGACCTACACCTCCGGTTCGACAGGCGAGCCGAAAGGCGTCGCCGTCACGCATCGCGGCGTGGTGCGCCTTGTGCGGGGGAATAATTACGCCGGCTTCGACGAGAGCGAAGTCTTTCTTCAGTTTGCCCCGCTTGCGTTTGATGCTTCGACGTTTGAAATCTGGGGGAGCCTCCTGAACGGCGCGCAACTGGTGTTGATGCCCAGGGGCAAAGCCTCTCTGCCAGACCTCGCGCGAACCATCCGTGATCAAGGGATCACCACTCTCTGGCTCACCGCCGGATTATTCCACGTGATGGTTGACGAACACGCGGACGGGTTGAAATCGTTGCATCAACTTCTCGCGGGCGGAGACGTTCTTTCCGCCGCGCACGTGCGCAAGTTTCTAGGTGAAGCCGGTCAGAGTTGTGCCCTGATCAACGGATATGGCCCGACCGAAAGCACAACCTTCGCCTGTTGCCATCGCCTCGAACGAAGCGACGGCGCAAAAACGTCAGTGCCTATCGGTCGTCCCATCGCTAATACAGAAGTCTATATTCTCGACGGCGGTCTGCGACCTGTCCCGCGCGGCTTCATCGGTGAACTCCTGATTGGCGGCGACGGGCTGGCACGCGGCTATCTCAATCAACCCGAACTGACGGCTGAAAAATTCGTCCCGCATCCGTTTAGCGAAGCGCCGGGCGCGCGGCTCTATCGAACGGGCGACCTCGCGCGTTTCCTGCCCGACGGAGCGATTGAGTTTATCGGTCGGCGCGACCGTCAGGTGAAAATACGTGGCTTTCGTATCGAGTTGGGCGAAATCGAAGCGGCATTAGGACAATACAGAGCCGTCCGTCAGGCGGTCGTCATGGCTAGCGGAACCGACGCCACCGATAAGCGACTCGTCGCCTACGTCGTTGCCGAAGATGGTGCAACTTTAACGCTGGCCGAAATTAATAGTTTCCTGAAACAGAGGCTGCCGGAACACATGCTGCCGTCCGCCGTTGTGTCAATTGCGGAGATGCCTTTGTCGTCGAACGGCAAAGTCAATCGTCAGGCGTTGTTGTCGCACGAACACGCGATTCCCGCGCCGGAGGACAATTACCTTGCGCCGCGCACGCCCGTGGAAGAGATACTCACGCGCCTCTGGGCAGAACTGCTGAAAGTCGAGCGCGTCAGTCTCGACGGAGACTTTTTTGAACTCGGCGGACATTCGCTCTTGGCGACCCAACTTGTCTCTCGCGTACGCGCCCACTTCGGAGTGGAACTTGCGCTCGGCACTCTTTTTGACGCCCCCACCGTGGCCGCGCAAGCCGCGCAAGTGGAAGCGGCGTTGCGCGTGGAGGCGGGCACGTCCGCGCCGTCGATTGTCGCCGTCGGGCGCGACGAAAATCTGCCTCTCTCCTTCGCGCAGCAAAGACTCTGGTTCCTACATGAACTCGAACCGAGCACTTCGGCTTACAACATTCCGACCGCAGTTCGTCTGACAGGCCGACTCAATGCGGCGGCGTTGGAACAAACGCTCGGCAAACTGGTCGAGCGGCATGAAAGTTTGAGGACGAGTTTCAGCACCCGCGACGGCAAGCCGGTGCAGGTTATCGATTCCACCGGGAGATTCGGTTGGAGCATCGTCAATCTCGACGCGTTGTCGGAGAGCGAGCGCGTCGGTGAGGCACAGCGGCGCGCGGCGGAAGAGGCGCGACATCCGTTTGACCTTGCGCGGGGGCCGCTCTTGCGTGCCACTTTGATGCGGCTCGACGACGACGATCACGTGCTCGTCGTCGCCATGCATCACATCGTATCGGACGGCTGGTCGATGGGCGTGCTCGTGCGCGAAGTGGCCGCGCTCTATAAATCCTTTGACGAAGGTACGGCCCCGCAGCTTTCGCCGCTGCCGATTCAATACGCAGACTTCGCGCACTGGCAGCGGCGTTGGCTAACCGGAGAAGTTTTAGAAAAGCATCTGGACTACTGGAAACGACAACTCGGCGGCGACATTCCGACGCTCAACCTTGTGACCGACCGGCCACGCCCCGCCGTCCAGAGTTTTCGCGGAGCGAGCTACACGGCGGTCTATCCCGCGAGGTTGAGCAAAGCATTGAATGCCCTGTGCCAGCGCGAGGGCGTAACGTTGTTCATGTTGCTCCTCGCCGCCTTCAAGGCTTTGCTGCAACGCTACACGGGGCAGGACGACATCATCGTCGGCTCGCCCATTGCCAACCGTAACCGCGTCGAGATCGAAAACCTCATCGGCTTCTTCGTCAATACGCTGGTGATGCGGACGGACGCGTCGGGTAATCCGAGCTTTCTGGAATTATTGAGACGCGTGCGGCGGGTGGCGCTCGAAGCCTACGCGCATCAGGACTTGCCGTTCGAACAACTGGTGGAGGAAGTGCAACCGGCGCGCAGCTTGAGCCGCAATCCGCTCTTTCAGGTCATGTTTCAACTGGAAAACACGCCGAAGGAGGAACTCCCGATGGCGGGCGTGATGCTCGCCCCACTCGAAGTTGAGCGAGTCGCCACGCAGTTTGATTTGAGTCTCGACGTGGTTGACGGCCACGAGGGTCTCGTCGTCGTCGCCGAATACAGCACCGACCTGTTTGACGAGCCAACCATCGCAGACATGCTCCGGCGTTGGCGCATGCTGCTTCAGGGCATCGCCGCCGCCCCCGAACATCGCCTCTCGAACTTACCGCTCCTGAGCGATGCCGAACGCCGGTTAATGCTCGTCGAATGGAACGACAACGGGCGGCAATTAACTTCCGGCGCGGGCGTTCACGAAGCGTTCGAGGCGCAGGCAAAGCACAGGCCGGATGCTCTGGCCGTCATCTTCGGGGAAGAACATTTAACTTACGGCAAGCTGAACGCGCGCGCCAATCAACTTGCACATTACCTCCGCAAGATGAGCGTGGGGGCGGAGACGCCGGTCGGGCTGCTGTTGGAGAGTTCGGCGGAGATGATCGTCGGCCTGCTCGCCATACTCAAAGCAGGCGCGGCCTATGTTCCGCTCGACTCCGGCTATCCGCCGCAACGTCTCTCTTACATGCTTGAGGATGCACGGATGTCGCTGGTTTTAACGCAGCGACATTTAGCCGAGAAGCTTTCCGTTGACGGCGTGCGCGTGCTCTGCCTTGACGTGGACGCGCCGCGCTTCGCAAACGAACCGGACGTGAATCCCGCGAGCCACATCGTCGCCGAAAACACCGCCTACGTGATTTACACGTCCGGCTCGACGGGCCAGCCGAAAGGCGTCGCCGTCCCGCACCGGGCGTTGATGAATCACGTGGCTTCCGTCTCTGAGCGTTACGGACTCGATGCGGGCGACCGTGTTTTGCAGTTCGCCTCGCTCAGCTTCGACGTGGCTGCCGAGGAACTGTTCCCGACGTGGTCGAAGGGCGCGAGCGTAGTTCTGCTCCGCGACGGTGCGAGGGAGGGAGGCGTTGAGTTTCTTCAATTCGTCGAAGCAGAAAAGCTCACTGTGCTCAATCTTCCCGCGCCATTCTGGCATGAGTGGGTGAAGGATTTGTCGCTTTTACAAAAACGGCTCCCGGCGCTGCTTCGTCTCGTGGTGGTTGGTAGCGAGAAAGTCGCGTCTGAAGTTTGCGCCGCATGGTCGAAACTTCATGGCGGCACAGTCCGGCTCATCAACGCCTACGGCACAAGTGAGACGTGCATCACTTCGACGGTGTTCGACGTTGACGGGTGCGACGGCGAAAACCACACCGGAGACTCGCTGCCGATAGGCCGCCCAATTTTCAATACGCAACTTTACGTGCTTGATCATGATTTGCAGCCTGTGCCCGCGGGCGTGGCCGGAGAACTCTACATCGGCGGCGAGAGTTTGGCGCGCGGCTATTACGGGCGCGCCGATTTAACGGCGGAGCGATTCATCCCGCATCCGTTCAGCGCCGAACCCGGCGCGCGACTCTACCGGACAGGCGACCTTGTGCGTTATCTGCCTGACCGAAACGTCGAGTTTTTAGGACGTGCAGACGAGCAGGTGAAACTGCGTGGTTATCGAATTGAATTAGGCGAAGTACAGTCGGTGTTGGCAAGACACGAAGCTGTGAGGGAGGTCGTCATCGCGGCGCGCGAGGATGTAGCGGGTGATAAACGTCTCGTCGCTTACGTGACGCTGAATGCCTTTGATGAAAGTGCGTCGGAAGTGAGCACGGGTTCGGAATTGGAGGCCGAACAACTGGCACAGTGGCAGATGGTTCACAACGACGAAGTCTTCAACGAAACTGCCGGGAGCCAAGACCCGACTTTCAACATCAGCGGTTGGAACAGCAGTTACACGGGACTGCCCATCGCGGCCGAAGAGATGCGCGAATGGGTAGACGACACGGTTGAAAGAATCCTGGCGCGGAAGCCGCGAAGAATTCTCGAAATCGGGTGTGGCACAGGGCTGCTCTTGTTCCGCCTGTCTCCCTTTTGCACAAGCTACAACGGAACCGATTTCTCGCGCGCCGCGCTCGATTTCGTGCGCCGACAGTTGCACCGCAACAGCGAAGCCTTCGCACGCGTCAGCCTCGAAGAGAGAAACGCAGACGATTTTGCGGGGTTTGCAAACGAAGCCTTCGACGCCGTGATTCTCAATTCGGTAGTGCAATACTTTCCAAACGTCGAGTATCTGTTGCGTGTGCTTGAGGGGGCGGTCGCGCGCGTGGCGTCCGGCGGCTTCGTCTTGATCGGCGACGTGCGGAGCCTGCCACTGCTGGAAACCTTTTATGCTTCGGTTGAATTACAGAAGGCCGAAGAGTCGTTACCCGTCGAGCAGTTGCGGCGGCGCGTACAGAGGCGCGTCATGCAGGAAGAAGAACTGGTCATCAGTCCGGCCTTCTTTACCGCATTGGGGGAGATGCTGCCCCGGATTAGCCACGTCGAGATAACGCCCAAGCGAGGGCGTTTTCATAATGAACTGACGAAGTACCGCTATCAAGTAATGCTGCACGTCGGCGGTGAACTTGAAGGCGCGCGAGCAACACAGACGATATGGCGAGATTGGCGGAGCGAACGTTTAAGCCTGCCTGAGTTACGTCATCTGCTCGAAGCAGAGCAGCCGGAGACGTTTGGGATCAAGGGCATCGAGAACGCACGTCTGACGGCGGATGTGTGGGCGCGCGAAATGATGAACGCGCCGGAATGCCCCGACACGGCGGGCGCATTGCGGCAGATGTTACAGCGCGAGACCGGCGTGCAGGGCCTTGACCCCGAAGCCTTACGTGCGTTGGAAACCGAGTTGCCGTATGAGACTCACTTCAACTGGGCGAGACATGACGGGGATGGACGCTTCGATGTGTTGTTCGAGCGACGAAGCGAAGCGGGGACGCCCCGACGGCCGAAATTCATCTTTCCGCGCGACGCGGCGAAAGCCAAAGCGTGGAGCGAATACGTTAACAATCCTTTGCGCGGTAAGCAGACGCGTCGCCTTGTGCCGCAGTTGAAGGAGTTGGCGAAGGAGCGTCTGCCGTCTTACATGGTACCGTCCGCCTTCGTGCTGTTGGACGAGATGCCTCTAACTCCAAACGGCAAAATTGATCGCCGGGCGCTGCCGCCGCCGGAAGGCGTCAGGCCGGAGTTGCGCGGAACGTTCGTCGCGCCGCGCACCCACGTGGAAAGAAAGCTCGCCGACATCTGGTCGAATTTGCTCGGCGTGTCGCAGGTTGGCGTGCAGGATAACTTCTTTGAAATGGGCGGGCACTCATTGCTGGCGACACAGTTTGTTTCGCGTGTGAGAGAGGCATTTCAGGTGGAGATGCCGCTCCGGCAGTTGTTCGAGCAGCCAACCATCGCCGGGCTCGCCAAACTTATCGAGCACGCACAAAGCGACGCGCCCGAACCGCGCACCAGCGAAATTGTGCCGCTCTCAAGGCAAGCACATCGCATGAAGCGTGCGGCCAAAGATTTATTGAGATAGCAAACGGATTGAGCAACAGCATGTCTGACTCTTATCTTCACACTTCATATATGAACGTTGAGAACCGCGAGGACGACTCTTCCGCCGAGGAGGTTTTTGTTTTTCCCCTCTCGTTTGCGCAGAGACGTTTGTGGTTCCTACACCAATTAGAGCCGACGAGCGCGGCCTATAATATGCCTTTCGTCTCGCGTCTGACGGGGCGTTTGAATACGTCGGCGCTGGAAGCGGCGTTTAATGAACTTGTCATCCGACATGAGATTTTGCGGACGACCTTTGAAGTTTTGGACGGCGAGCCGGTGCAAGTCGTCGCCGCTTCGCTCGCACGCGGCCTCGTGCTGCCGTTAATAGATTTAAGTCAATTGGCCTCAGCCGAAAGCGAAGCGAAACAAAGGCTAATCACATCCGAAGCGACGCAAAAGCCCTTCGACCTCACGACCGATTCACTCCTGCGCGCCGTGTTGGTGAGAATGAAGGAGGACGAACACATCCTCATCGTGACGCTGCATCACATCGTCGCGGACGGATGGTCGGTGGCGGTGTTGGCTAGGGAAGTGGCAACTCTCTATGAGGCGAAGAGTGAAGGCCGGGAATCGCCGCTCGCGGAGTTGAGCATCCAGTACGCGGATTATGCCGTGTGGCAGCGAGAATGGTTGAGCGGGGAGGTGTTGGAGAGGCAGCTTGCCTACTGGCGTCAGCAGTTGGCCGACCTCCCTCCGACACTGAACCTTCCAACCGACAAGCCGCGTCCTTCCATTCAAACTCACGAAGGCGCGCATGAATCGTTCGTGCTGTCGCGCACTTTAACCGAACAACTCAACGGGTTATGCAAACGCGAAGGGGTGACGCCGTACATGTTGTTGCTGGCGGCGTTTCAAGTGTTGCTCGCGCGCTACACGGGAGAGGATGAGATCGTCGTCGGCACACCCGTTGCGGGTCGCAATCGTCAGGAACTTGAACCGCTCATCGGTTTCTTCGTCAACACGCTCGTGCTGCGGACGAGCCTCGGCGGGCGACCTGACTTTCTTGAGGTTCTCCGGCGCGTGCGCGAAGTGGCGCTCGGAGCTTTCGCACATCAGGATGTGCCGTTTGAGATGCTCGTCGAAGAGTCGCAGCCGGAGCGCGACTTAAGCCACACGCCGCTCTTTCAAGTAATGTTCGGCTTCCAGAACACGCCCGAAGCTGATTTCAATCTGCCGCAACTAAAGTTTAGCTCCGTAGAGGTAGAGAACGAAACAGCGCGCTTCGATTTGACGTTTGATTCGACGGAGGGCGACGGGAGAATCTACGTCACACTGCTCTACAACACCGCTCTCTTCTCCGCAACCACTATCCGCCGCATGGCCGCCCACTTCCGTCTGCTGCTGGAAGGCATCGTGACGGACGCCAAGCTTCCGATCTCGCAGATACCTCTGCTGACCCAAACTGAACGACACCAGACCCTCTTCGAGTGGAACGAGACACGCAGAGATTTCCCACAAGAGTGCATTCATCAGTTGTTCGAGGCGCAGGTTGAACGCACGCCCGGCGCAACCGCAGTCGTTTTTGAAGACGAAGAATTGAGTTATGTGGAATTGAACCGACGCGCCAATCAATTAGCACGCTTCCTCTTGGCGCGTGGGGTGACAGCGGAATCAACCGTCGGCGTGTTCATGGAACGCTCGGTTGAACTGGTGGTGGCAGTGCTCGGCATCCTCAAAGCCGGAGGCGCATATGTGCCGCTCGACCTCGGATTACCGCCGCAACGCTTGTCGTTTATGCTCGAGGATGCGCGCGTGTCTCTGGTCGTCACACAGGAAAAAATGGCCGTTCGTTTGCCTGTCCAACGCGAACACTTGATCCGTCTCGGCGCGGAGCGGCAGGCGATTGCGAACGAAAGGACGGAGAACCCGTGCGTTTACGTCGCGCCTGAAAACCTTGCTTATACTTTGTATACATCCGGCTCCACCGGCCAACCTAAAGGCACGATGATTGAGCACCGGAGCGTGGCAAATTATCTGAACTGGGCGAACCGGGCGTTGATGAATTATGCCACGGACATCTTGCCGCAGATTGCGAGTCTCAGCTTCGACGCATCTCTCAAACAACTGCTGGCTCCGCTACTGCGTGGCGGCAAGGTCTGGATGCTCTCCGATGATGCCGCACGCCAGCCGGAACGATTGCTGACAGAAATCGGCGCGCGAACCCGCGTCACGCTCAACTGCGTGCCGTCGTTGTGGAGTGCGTTGTTGGATGTGATTGAGGCGGATGTGGTCGCGTTTTCCAGAGAGAGTTTGACGAGACTGTTGCTTGGCGGTGAGCGTATCAACGCCGATTTAGTGGAAAGAACTTTTCATGCCTTGCCGCATTTGCAAATTTGGAATCTCTACGGGCCGACCGAGATCACATCCAACTCCAACCTCGCCGGAATACTTCCGCACGACGACATTACCATTGGCCTCCCCATTGACAATACACAAGTTTACATTTTGAGCGCAGACCTTGAGCCTGTCCCGGTGGGTGTGGCAGGCCCCATCTACATCGGCGGCGCGGGTCTTGCACGCGGTTATCTGCAACGGCCGGACTTGACGGCGGAAAGATTCATCCCCAACCCCTTCAGCCGACAAGTAGGCGCACGCCTTTACCACACGGGCGACCTCGGACGCCGTCTCCCCGACGGGCGCATCGAATTTCTCGGTCGGATTGACGAACAGGTGAAGGTGCGTGGCATTCGCATCGAGCCGGGCGAGATTGAAGCGACGCTCGGCGGACACGTGGCGGTGCGCGCCGCTGCCGTTGTCGCATCCGAAGACCAACGCGGCGAGATGCGGCTCGTCGCCTACGTTGCGGGCGAGCCGGGGCAGACTTTGCGCGCGAGCGAGCTACAGAGTTTTTTGAAAGAGAAGCTGCCCGCTTACATGCTGCCGTCGGCGTTTGTCATTCTGGAGCGAATGCCCCTGACGCCCGGCGGCAAGGTGAACCGGCGGGCATTGCCTCCACCGGAAACTGCGCCGCTCGATGCGCACTCTGCGTATGAGCCGCCGCGCACGCCCGTCGCCGAAATACTGACGGCCATCTGGGCAGAGCTTTTGCATCTCGACAAGGTGGGGATTCGAGACAACTTCTTTGCGCGCGGCGGCCATTCGTTACTGGCAACCCAGGTCGTCGCGCGGGTGCGGCGAATCTTTGGAGTAGAAATTCCTTTGCGTTCTCTATTTGAAGCGCCGACGCTCGATGCATTGGCGACGCAAATCGAGGCTTCGCTGTGCGCAGACGGGCACGTCGTTGCGGCCACGATCAAGCGTATCGAAAGAAGCGAAAGCAGCGCGGGACTCCCGCTATCCTACGCGCAACAACGCCTCTGGTTTATCCAACAGTTAGACCCGCGAAGCGCAGCCTATAATATTCCCGCCGCCGTGCGCATGCATGGACGACTCGACATTGCCGCGCTCGAACAGGCGCTCTCCGATATTGTTCGTCGCCATGAAATCTTGCGTACTACGTTTGCTTTCGTTGACGACAGACCCGTCCAGGTTGTCGCGCCGGGGGGCAACGTGTTGCTGTCGCAAAAGGATTTAAGCGGGCGGGAGGAGGGTGAACGGGAAGCATCGAGACTTGTGCGGGAAGAGGCGCAGCGTCCCTTTGATCTCTCCGAGGGGCCGCTTTTTCGTGCGACGCTGGTGCTCATGAAGGAGGACGAACACATCCTCATCGTGACGCTGCATCACATCGTCGCGGACGGATGGTCGGTTGGATTGTTGGTCAGGGAAGTGGCGGCGCACTATGCGGCGTCGAAGCATGGCACGGAGTCGGGGCTGGAGAAGTTGAGCATCCAGTACGCGGATTATGCCGTGTGGCAGCGAGAGTGGTTGAGCGGAGAGGTGTTGGAGAGGCAGCTTGCCTACTGGCGTGAGCAGTTGGCGGGCGCTCCTCCCGCACTCGATTTGCCGACGGATTATTCGCGTCCGCCCGTCAAAACCTTCAAAGGGGCGACCTCTTCGATCACGTTGACGGCACGCTTAACGGAAGACCTCAAAGCGTTGAGCAGACGCGAAGGGGTGACGCTGTTCATGTTGTTGCTGGCGGCGTTTCAAGTGTTGCTCGCGCGTTACACGGGAGAGGATGACATCGTCGTCGGCACGCCCGTCGCCGGTCGCGGTCGCGCGGAGACGGAAAATTTAATCGGTCTTTTCATCAACATGCTCGTGCTCCGCACAGACCTCTCCGGCAATCCGACTTTCAGAGAACTGCTGAAGCGCGTGCGCGAAGTAGCCCTCGGGGCATACATGCATCAGGACTTGCCGGTGGAAAAACTCGTGGACGAGCTAAATCCCGAACGCAGTCTCGGTCATGCGCCGTTGTTCGACATCGGATTCGATTTCCTTCCGCTCTCGCTTGAACAGGAGCGACTCGAATTGCCGGGATTGACGGTGAGCGCCGTCGAGAGCGACACGGACACGGCGAAGTTCGACCTCGTGCAGAAATTTATCGAGACGAATCGAGGTCTGGTCGCGTCGTTGAACTACAGCACAGACCTCTTCGATGAAGCTACTATCAAGCGAATGCTTGCCCATCTTGAGATGCTGTTGGAAGCGATAGCACTCGATTCCGAACGACCAATCTCCGAACTTTCCCTCCTGACCGATGCCGAGTTGCAGCAGTTGCTGTGGGAGTGGAACGATACGGCGACCAAGTATGCGGACGATAAATGCATTCACGAATTATTCGAGGAACAGGTCAGACGGACGCCCGAAAGCGTGGCCGTCGTGTGTGGAGCGCGGGGGCTGACTTACGGCGAGTTGAACACCCGCGCCAACCAACTCGCACACTACCTGCGAGGATGGGGAGTCGGAGCTGAAATCCCGGTCGGCCTCTCTGTCGAACGCTCTCTGGAGATGATTGTCGGCCTGCTCGGCATTCTCAAAGCGGGCGGCGCATACGTCCCGCTCGACGCGAGTTATCCGCTGGAACGCCTCTCGTTCATGATTGAAGAGACGGCCATGCCGGTCTTGTTGACGCAGGAACATTTGCTCGACCATCTACCGGCACATTGGGGACAAGTTGTCTGTCTCGATACGGAGTGGAATGAGATTGCCGCTGCCGGCGAAGCGAATCCTGAGCGGGTGACGACCTCTGACAATCTCGCCTACGTCATCTACACTTCTGGTTCGACGGGCGTGCCGAAGGGCGTCGAACTGGCGCATCGCGGTTTGATCAATATGGCGCAGGCGCAGACGCGCGCATTCTCATTGCAAGCGGAGAACCGCGTTCTGCAATTCGCCTCGCTCAGTTTCGACGCTTCGATTTTCGAGATCGTGATGAGTTTTGCCGCAGGCGCGACGCTCTATCTCGAAAGTCGTGAAAAGCTACTGCCGGGCGCTTCACTCGTCGAGCTTTTACGCGAGAAGGCCATCACCAACGTCACCCTGCCGCCCTCTGCGCTAGCGTTGTTGCCAGTTGAGGAGTTGCCCGATTTACAAACCATCGTGGTGGCGGGCGAGGCGTGCGGGGCCGAACTCGTCGCGCGTTGGGCGACGAAGGGACGACGCTTCTTCAACGCATACGGGCCGAGCGAAGCGACCGTCTGGGCAACGGTGGCGGAGTGCAGTGATGCCGCTCGCAGGCCGCCTATCGGTCGCCCCATAGACAACGTCGAGGCTTACATCCTCGACGCAGACTTGCGGCCGGTGCCGGTGGGCGTCGCGGGCGAGTTATACATCGGCGGCGCGGGGCTGGCGCGTTGTTATTCGAAGCGACCGGAGTTAACCGCCGCACGTTTTATCCCGCACCCCTTGAGCTCTGTACCGGGAAGACGACTCTATCGGAGCGGCGACCGCGCGCGGTATCTCGCTAACGGAGAGATAGAGTTTCTCGGCCGCTTTGATCAACAGGTGAAGGTGCGCGGCTTTCGTATCGAGTTGGGCGAGATTGAGACGGCGTTGGCGATGCACCCGGCGGTGCTTGATAGCGTTGTCATCGCGCGGGAGGATGCGTCGGAGGCGCGTCGCCTGATCGCATATGTCGTGCCCCGCGAACAGTCCAGACCGGCGGTTAACGAGTTGCGCGATTTTCTCTCCGCGCGATTGCCGGAATACATGTTGCCATCAGCGTTTGTTTTCCTCGAATCGCTTCCCGTCATGCCAAACGGCAAGGTTGACCGTCGCTCCCTACCTGCTCCCAACGCCACCCGCCCAGACATGACGCAGAGCTTTGTCGTACCCCGCACGGCGCTCGAAAAGTGGCTGACGGAAAGGTGGTGCGGCGTGCTCGGCCTTGAGCGTATTGGCGTCGACGATAATTTTTTTGAGTTGGGTGGAGATTCGATCAAGGCCGCCGTCCTAGTCAATCGTCTGCAAGAAGAGATCGGGAAGGTTGTGCACGTGGTGGCGATTTTTGACGCGCCGACCATCTCGCGCCTCGCGAGCTATCTGGAAGAACATTGCGGCGATGCGTTTGTCAATGGGCATCAAGACGACGCGCGCACGGACGCCTTGCCCCGCGTTCAAATCAACGAAGTTGATGAGACGAAGATTGAGCATCTGCGCCGTCTCGTCGGGCTGCACGCGGAAAGACATGCCGTTGAAGGCCGCGAGAATTTATCGAGCACAAGGGACATGAAGAATCCGCCCGTGCTTTTTGTTCTTTCGCCTCCGCGTTCAGGCTCCACCCTGCTGCGCGTGATGCTCGGCGGACATAGCCGGCTCTTCGCCCCGCCGGAACTCGAATTGCTCAACTTCCGCACCATGAGCCGGCGGCGAGCCGTACTGAGCGGACGCGATAGTTTCTGGCTTGAGGGCGCGATCCGCGCCGTGATGGAAGTGAAAGGATGCAGTGCCGATACGGCGAAGGCGATTATCGAAGAGTATGAGATTGCCGGGGCATCGACACAGCAATTCTATCGCGCGATGCAGGAATGGCTCGGCGCGCGAATGCTCGTGGATAAAACGCCTTCCTATGCGATGAACCTCGAAGTGTTGCGATATGCCGAGCGTGAATTCGACGGGGCGAAATATCTACACCTCATACGGCGCCCGCAAGCCATGATCCATTCGTTTGAGGAAGCGGGGATACATCAGATTTTCCCGCGCTTCGAGCATCCTTTTAAACCGCGCGAGGTGGCCGAACTAATCTGGACGCTCTCGCAGCGGAATATACGCGAGTTTCTGGCCGGGCTGGATGAGCGACGGCAGCACGCCTTGGTCTTCGAGGAGTTGATAGCCGAGCCGCGACGTGTGTTGAAGGGCGTGTGCGAGTTTTTGGGCCTCGCCTTCGAGGAGGAGATGCTTGAGCCGTATCGCGACAAGAAACGGCGCATGACCGACGGGATTCACGAAGCCTCACACATGCTCGGCGACATCACGTTCCATCAACACCGTCACATCGAAGCCGGAGTAGGCGAGCGTTGGCGGAAGAGTACTCGTGAATACCTTCTCGGAGAAGTGACGTTGAAGGAGGCCGAAGCTCTCGGCTACGACAGGGAAGAGCAGAGCGAAAGAAAAGGATTCCGGGAAGGAGAAACGTCGTACAACTTCGACGTGACGGTTGGTGCGTTTCAGAGTTTGCCCGCGATTGCGCCACACGTAACGGAGGGAAAACTTCAGACATTTCCTTTATCCTTCGCGCAGGAGCGCTTGTGGTTTCTCGACCGGCTGACGCCCGGCAGCGCTTTTTACAATTGCCCTGCGGCGGTGCGTTTGACGGGGCAACTCGACGTGTCGGCGTTAGAGAGAACATTAGGCGAAATTATCAGGCGACACGCGGTTTTGCGCGCCCGCTTCCCGATGATTGACGGCCAGCCGGTGCAACTCATCGACCCTTTCGCGCCCTTTCGACTGACTAACATCAACTTGCGCGATTCACCGGAAGCGGAGCGTGAAGCGGCGGCACGCCTGCTGGCGACGGAAGAAGCGCGGCGACCTTTTAATCTCGAACGGGGGCCCGTCGTGCGCGCGACGCTCATCGGGCTGGACGAGACAGAACACGTCTTGCTGCTCACGATGCATCACATCGTCGCGGATGGATGGTCGGTTGAGGTGTTAGTCAGGGAAGTGGCGACGCTCTACGAGGCGTTGAGGCGTGGCGAGGAATCACCGCTCGCGGAGTTGAGCATTCAGTACGCAGACTATGCCGTGTGGCAGGGAGAATGGCTCAGCGAAGAAAGGCTCGAATCTGAACTCGCTTACTGGAAACGACAACTTAATGGCGCACCCGCCGTCATGTCGTTGCCTACAGATAGGCCGCGCCCGACAGTCCAGACTTTTCACGGTGCGTCGTGTCCCGTTAGGCTCACGAAAGAAGCGAGCCTGATGCTCAGAGCCTTAAGCCAGCACGAAGGCACGACGATGTTTGTCACGCTCCTGACAGCGTTTCAGGCATTGCTCGCGCGTTACACGGGAGAGGACGACATCATTGTCGGTACGCCGATTTCGGGTCGCCACCGGCTCGAGTTGGAAACGCTCGTCGGCTTCTTCGTCAATACGCTTGTCATCCGCACGGACACGTCGAACAATCCAACTTTTCGCGAACTGCTGCGCCGTGTGCAAAAGGTGACGCTTGAGGCTTTCGCGCATCAGGATGTGCCGTTTGAAAAAATCGTCGAAGCATTACAACCTGAGCGAAGCTTGAGCCATGACCCGCTTTTTCAAGTGTTGTTCTCCGTGCAAAACATGCCGGAAGAAGCGTTGGAACTGCACGGCCTCACGGTGAGCGCGTTGGATGTGGATTCCGGCACTACCAAATTTGACCTCTCGCTATCATGGAGCGAAACCGAAGAAGGGCTGTCGGGCGCGCTGCTATACAACACAGCTTTGTTCGATGCGCCGACGATTGAAAGAATGGGACGGCATCTGGAAAGGATGCTGCAAAGCTTCGCCGCGCATCCCGAACAACTCATAACCGAAGCGCCCTTGCTCGGTGGCGCAGAGCGACACAGTTTGCTTGATGAATGGAGCGGTGTCGGGAACGAAGAGACGCAGCAGTTTATGCCTCTGCACGAACTCTTCGAAGCACAGGCCAAACGCGCGCCGCACAACGTCGCCATCATCTCTGACGAGCGGCAATTGGCCTATGCTGAATTGAACGCGCGTGCCAACGGGTTAGCGCATCATCTACGAGCGGAAGGAGTCAGGCCGGAATCGCTGGTGGGAGTCTTTCTGGAGCGTTCGGTAGAACTCGTAACGGCGTTGCTCGGCATACTTAAAGCGGGCGCGGTTTACGTGCCGCTCGACCCGGCCTACCCGCCCGAACGCCTCGCTCACATGCTTGACGACCTCACCCCCACGACAATTATCACGAGCCGGAGTTTGCGCTCTGCGCTCCCCGTCAGGAATCACGCGAGCAATCTTTTGTGTCTCGATGAAGAGAATGAGATTGCCGCGCGACAGGTTAAAGATGCTGCGCCGCACATCGAATTGAGGGCTGAAAATCTCGCCTACGTCATTTACACCTCCGGCTCGACGGGGCGACCCAAAGGAGTCTGCGTTTCGCACGGTGCGGCTTCCAACCACTTCGCAACCGCGCGCAAGGAGTATGGAATCGACGAAGGCGACCGCGCGCTTCAGTTTGCATCGCCGAATTTTGACGTTTCGCTCGAACAGATGCTCGTCCCGTTGACGAGCGGCGCGGCCATCGTGTTGACGGACACGCGCGCGCTGACCAAGAGTAATTTCTGGAACACCGTGCGACGTTTCGGTGTCACCATGCTCAATCTTCCTCCGGCTTACTGGAGCCAAATTGTGCCCGATTCTGACCCCGACGTTGACGCGGAATTAGCGCAACAGTTGAAGCTGGTTCTGATCGGTGGGGACACGATGCCGCCGGAGACGTTGCGCCTCTGGCAACAGAGTCCGCTCGGCGCAGTGCGCCTGCTCAATGGCTACGGGCCAACCGAAACCACGATCACCGCAACGCTCTTTGAAATACCGCCGGACTTCGACGAGCAGAGTCCTCTCCGGCGTGTTTCAATCGGTCGCCCGCTCATTAATCGAACCGCATACATTCTGGATAAACGGGGCGCGCCTGTGCCGGTCGGCGTGCACGGTGAACTTCATCTCGGCGGCGCGTCGCTCGCGCGTGGTTATCTACATCTTCCACATCTGACGGCAGAGCGTTTCGTGCCCGACCCTTTCGGCAGGATGCCGGGGGCGCGTCTCTACAAGACGGGCGATGTCGTGCGCTTCCAGCCAGACGGGAATATCGAATTTCTCGGGCGCACAGACCAACAGGTCAAGATTCGCGGCTACCGCATCGAGACGGAGGAAATAGAATGGACCCTCAAAGAACATCCGACGGTGCGTGAAACAATCGTGATTGCGCGCGAGGATAAGCGCGGAGATAAAGAGTTGGTGGCCTACATCGTCGCGCACGAACCCGTGCCGAGCGCCGGGCTGCGCAACTTTATGAAAGGGAAACTGCCGGAATACATGATCCCGACGGCGTTTGTGTTTCTTGAATCACTTCCTTTGACACCGAACGGAAAACTCAACCGGCGCGCACTCCCCGCGCCGTCCCGTCTACGCGCCGAAAGTAAAAACGATTTTGTCGCCCCGCGCGATATCTTGGAGTTGCAGCTATGTCGTATTTGGGAGGAGTTGCTCGGGGTGGAACCAGTTGACGTGCGGGACGATTTCTTTGAACTGGGAGGCCATTCGTTATTGGCGGTGCGCCTCATGGCTCGCGTCGAGCAAGTGGCGGGCAGAACTATTCCATTATCCACACTGTTCACCGCGCCCACCGTCGAGGCGCTTGCCGGGGCGCTCCGGGCGATGGAAAAACACCCGGCGCGCTCGTCGCTCGTCGCCATTCAACCGCACGGCGCGCTCCAACCTCTCTTCTGTGTTCACGCGGCGGGCGGGAATGTCTTCAGTTATGTTCAGCTCGCGCAGCGTCTCGGTCGTGAACAGCCGTTTTACGGACTGGTAGCGCGCGGAGTGGATGGCGAGCAGGAACCGCTGACCCATGTCGAAGAGATGGCCGCCGCTTACGTCGATGCTGTCCGCGCCGTTCAACCTCACGGTCCTTACTTGCTCGGGGGATGGTCGCTCGGTGGCGTCATTGCATTTGAAATGACACGGCAGTTTCAGGCGCATGGCGAGACGGTGAATCAACTCGTCCTGTTTGATTCTGTCGCCCCCGACGTTGTCAAACGACATGAGGAAGACAGCGGCCTTGAGTTGCTCGCCAATTTCGCCACGCATCTCGGGCTAATGTTAAATGAGGTAGCTCCTCCGCCTGATAATTTCCCTCAACTTGAGCAAGCCAAACAACTCGCATACGTGCTGGAGCAACTCAAGCACGCCAATAGGCTACCGCTCGATTTCGACGATGAGCGATTCCGCCGCCTCCTACATGTTTATGTAAATAACGTGCGCGCCGTCAGAAGTTACCGACCGACGCCGCTTCCTATCCCGACGGCGCTCCTCTGCTCTGAGCAGACTGCGACGGATGAGATAGCGGCGGACGACCCAACGCTCGGATGGCGTCGCCTCACGACTGAAAGGCTGACGCTCAATGTAGTAGCCGGAGACCATTTCACCATGCTTCGAGAGCCGCACGTCTCTCTCCTCGCCGTAACATTGAAAGAAATTCTTACGCACAACACTCATAGCTGACGCATTGCAGATAATCAACACCGTGGAGGCCTCATAACAACAGCACCTCAGGAGCTTGCGAGATGACTACAGCAGTTTGCAAATGGATGCGACTCGTCTGTGATTATCGTAGGGGCGGGGACAAGTCCTGCCCGCTCGCTTTCGTAGCCACGCGGGCAGGGACAAGCCCTGCCCCTACAATGATTTCTTCATCGCACTCAATGGCAAACCGCTATAAAATAATTTTCGCAACACTATCACGCCGCGCGCCCACCGGATGGATTAGCGCACAGTTTGACCTCACGATTACTCACGGACAGGAAGAGGCCGCCCGCTATATCGCTCACGGGCGGCCTCTCTGCGCGTTTGGATGATGAATGTTCTTACAAGCTGCCGAACCTGAGTTTGTACTCTGCGGAGTTCATAAAGCCATTGACCATCGTGCGGATGTCGCCGCGCTTCAACACGCCGAGCCATGCCTCGTAACCGGCCGGTTCCGGCTTGCGACGCAGATAACCATAGTACTGCATCGCGACGAAAGCATTATTGAATTCGCGCTCTTTCACCTCATCCGAGTCGGCCACGGCGCGCAACACTTGCGAGCGCGTCAGTGCGTTGGTGTTGAGCCGGTTGATTAAGTCCTGCTGTGTAAGGGTCACTTTCGCCGTGCCGTCCGGGTGGGCGGGGTCGGGCGTCGTGATTTGCGTGAGCTGATACCTGCCGAGCAGCGCGCTGGCAATGGTGCTATTGGACTGGAGGGGGAAAGCCGTCCTGAATTCCTCTCGCATGGTGAAGGCGCTCGCCAGTTGTGCCTTGCGTGCGTAGACTTCCGCCTCGGTCGCCCCGGCCGCGAAGCTCATGTCCTCGATGAACTCCTTGTATTCGGGCAGGCGGTTGAAAGCCACCTTGTAGAGGCGGAAAACGTAGAGGCCCTTCAGATTGAACTCCGGCGAGCGGAAGAAACTTTGCGAGACCGAGATGCGGTCGCATGAAGAATCGTCGTTGACGTTCGGGCAACGGTTCAAGATTTTGCTCCAAGGCTCGTCTGCTTCCGGCTCGCGCGAGAGGAAGTCGAAATAGTGCTGGCGAACGAAGAAGGGCGTCGTGAAGATCGGGTTCGCCGCGCCCGCCGCGTCGTTATCCTGTATGGTGACCGTCCCCGTGTACCTCGTAGAGTTCTGGTCTAACGAGTGCGTTAAGACGACCGCAAACGTCTCCGTCCCTTCGACGTGCCCGTCGTTGATGATGGGGATCGTGAAGGACTTCCGAAGCTCGCCCACGGCAAACTCCAGTCTGCCGAATGTGGTGGCGAAGTCGCAGCGGGCGTATGCGTCGCCGCTGTTGCCGGTGGCGTCTGAACACCCGACGGCGAAAGTGTCGTCGTCCGCCGTGCGGTATTCCAGGGAGGCGACGCGAGACAGGTCGTCCGTGCGCGTGACCGTGACGGTGACGTGGTCTTGGCCCTCCGTGATGGTCGTGTTGTTGACTGAGAACTGCGACGGCTGGTCGCCACTAGTGATACGTACACTCGTCACACCTCCGGCCGCCAGCACGGCCGACCGCGTCGGGTTAGACAGCGTCACGAGAAACCTCTCGTCCCACTCATAGATACTGTCGTGATTGATTTCAATAATGAACGCCTTACTCGCCTCGCCGTCGGCGAAACTGAGCGTGCCCGATGTCGCCTTGTAATCGGCCGGGCTGACGGCCTTGTTGATCTCCTTGCCGTCGGAGGTGGCGTAATCAACCGCCAGTGTGCCGGCCAGCGGCCCGCTGCGGTTGACCGTGAGGGTCAGAGTATTCACAGTAGTCCCACCCTCACTCAGAGAGTATTCCCACTGGCCGAAGCTCAGGCGCGGGGTCGTCGCCCCGCAGTCGTTGAGCGACACCGAGACCGCCCCACCCACGAGATCGGCCTTGCCGTCGCCGTCAAAGTCAGGCGCGAGCATGAAACCCCCACCGCCGAAACTGGGGGACAAGCTAAAGTTGCCAGTGCCGTCGCCCTGTAGAATCCTGACGATGTCCTGGTGTACGGCGATGTCGAGTTTGCCGTCTGCGTTAAAATCCGCGGCCGTGATAGGGGCCAAGGAAAAACTCTTGGTGGTGTAGAAGGACGGCGCGGCGAAAGTTCCCGCGCTGTTGCCGAGCATGACCGAGACGGTTGACGGCCAGCCATCAATAGCGGGCCCGCCGCCCTCAACCGTCATAGCTAAATCAGGTTTATTGTCGCCGTTGAAGTCGCCGGACACGATGGAAATGGGGTTAAACGCATTGTAGGTGGTCGCCGTGCCGAAATTGCCCGCGCCGTCGCCGGGAAGGATCGCGACCTTGCCCCGGTCGTTGAAGCCGCGCCCGTTTGCCACGGCGAGATCGAGCTTGCCGTCGCCGTTGAAGTCACCGGCCACGACGTCATTCGGGCGCGAACCGCCGGAGTTGAAGATTTTGAAATTGGTGAAGTTGCCCGCCGCGCCGCCGAGCGCGATGAGTACTTCGCGGGATTGGGCAACAAGCGCCACCACGTCCGACTTACCATCGGCGTTAACATCCGCAGCCGTCACATGGAACGCACTAATGGGGAACGCACTACTGGATGGCCGCGGGCCTGTCCATTGCAGCGGAATTTCCCTCTGGAAAAGATCGGCCGACAGGAACACCGACGCGTGCGTTTGCTCTGAGCGTCCGTTGTCGATCACCAGGTCGGCGCGCCCATCGCCGTCGAAATCGCCCACGGCGATTGAGTTCGGGTCGTTGCCCCAACCGCCCCCGAGCGTGGTCATGCTCGAAATTCCTCCCGCGCCGTCGCCATAATACAGCGATATCTTGCCGGGAAGGTTGGCGGTGTTGTTTCCGCTGATGGTAAGAACGGCCAGATCGAGCACGCCGTCACCATCGAAATCGCCGGGTGCGATGGAGCGCACGGCGTCTGCGGGGTAAAAGGTCGGGGGTGCGTAGACGGGCGTCGCGCAGCCGGCGGCGAGAGAGGTGTCGGGACTCCACGTCGCGCACACACACAGGACGAGGAACAATATGAGGCGCGGGCAGCGGGCACGCTGCCCGCGCTGAGAAACTGCTCCGGCGTCCGCAGCATGCACGTTCGAGATGTATCGCATAAGTAAAACTCCGGTGAGAACGTTGAGTAACCGGGGAAGCAGAGTGAGGTTATATCACCAACCACCAGAATAAACAATATTTTCAACACACTTGAATTTGCAGGTATCCCGCAACGGAAGTGTTCACAAGCGACTCCATTTATTATGTTCCGGTGCGCAACGCTTCCTCTAAAGTGAAGCGTTTTTCATAGAGCGCTTTGCCGACGATGACGCTATCAATGCTGGCGCCGCAGACGGTCTTCAAACGTTCTATATCGGCGAGTGATGACACGCCGCCCGAAGCTGTGACCGGCAAACCGGACGCACGCGCGACGGCGCAGGTCTGCTCCGCGTTCACGCCCTCCAAAGTCCCGTCGCGCGCCACGTCCGTATAAATGATCCGCGAGACGCCGAACTCGGCCACCCGTGCGGCCAGTTCGACCGCCGTCACGTCCTCCTGTTTTTCCCAACCGCGCGTAACCACACGACCGCCGCGCGCGTCAATGCCGACTGCGATGCGCGTGCCGAACAACTCGACGAGCCGCGTTAACCTTTCCTCAGACTCCAAGACCAACGTGCCGACGACGACGCGCGCCGCCCCGCTCTCGATGATCTCACGCACGTCTGAGATTTCACGCAGCCCGCCGCCGAACTGCACGGGTATCTCTACGGCTTCGATGATGCGGCGCGCCACCTCACGATTCGGTGAGCTTGTTTCGGCAAAAGCCCCGTCAAGATCAACAACGTGCAGCATCGGCGCGCCCGCTTGCGCAAACCGCCGCGCGATCTCTACCGGATCGCCGTCGTAAACTTTGGCTTCCGCCCGTCGTCCTTGCGTCAGCCGCACGCACTGGCCGTTTCTCAAATCAATGGCGGGAATAATCTGCATCGAAATTTATTGCCCTTCTTTACGACTTCACTGCTCTTCGTGAGACCGGCGTATAAGCGAGTGGCAAGTGAAGCTATGATTCACGCCCGACGAGTTCGAGCACCGGATCGAACAGCAGGCCGTTAGTTGAGATCGCGTTGCCGCCATGAATCGTCCGTCGGCCTCGCCAATCGGTGAAAGTGCCTCCGGCCTCTTCGAGAATCGGCAGCAGCGGGGCACAGTCCCAGACGTTCATCACCGGGTCGAGCATCACTTCGGCGCGCCCGGTGGCGACGAGGACGTGGCCGTAGCAGTCGCCCCAGGTGCGCCGCGCGCCCGCCTCCTGTTCCAGCCTGCGCGCCGCCGCGCCGAAGCCGTACCGCTCGCACGTCCCGAAGTCGGTCGAGAGCAGCAAGCCGTCGCCCAGAGAGGATACGGCGGAGACACGCGCACGCGCGTCGTTCCAGAAACAGCCGTGCCCGCGCGCCGCGTAAACGAGATCGCCGAGCGCGGGCAGATTGACGACGCCCAGAACTACTTCCCCCTCGATTTCCAACGCGATGAGGACGCCGTAGAGCGGCACGCCGTGGACGAACGAGTAAGTGCCGTCAATCGGATCAATGATCCAACGCCTGCCCGATGCGCCCGAACGCGCCCCTTCTTCTTCGCCCAACACGGAGTCGTGGGGGAATCTTTCTTCTATCCCTGCGCGAATGAATCTTTCGGCTTCGCGGTCAGCCGCCGTCACGAACGAGCCGTCGGCCTTGCGGTCGGGGGTGAAAGTCTGGCGGAAGTGGCGCAGCGTCAACTCGCCCGCGCCGCGCGCGAGTCCGACGGCGAAATCGAGCAACTCCTCCAGCTCAGGTTTGTCTCGATTCATTTCGTCACACCCTTTCCTTCGCGGCGCGCGAGTTCGGCCTCAACCTCTTCTGGTCTCACGCCGCGTTCGGCCATCAGCACGAGCAGGTGATAGAAAAGGTCTGAGACTTCACCGGCGAAGGCTTTGACATCGTCGTTCTTCGCCGCGATGATCGTCTCCGCCGCTTCCTCGCCGACTTTTTTCAGAATCTTATCCAGCCCCTGCTCGAAGAGATATGTTGTGTATGAGCCTTCGGGCATCTCCCGCCGCCTGCTTTCGATGAGGGCGTAAAGTCCGGCGAGCGTCGCGCCGAGCGCGCGCGGCTCTCCCATTCGCACACGACCTTCCGCCTCTCTGAACAATTGCGCCCCTTCGATCTCGTGTTGAAAACAGGAGCGCGCGCCCGTGTGGCAGGCCGCGCCGCGCGGTTCGACGAGCACGACGAGCGCGTCGCGGTCGCAATCAACCGCGACGCTCAAGACCCGTTGCGTGTGGCCGGAAGTCTCGCCCTTGTGCCAGAGTTCCGCGCGGGAACGCGACCAGAACCAGGTCTCGCCTTCGTCGAGCGTGCGCCGCAGGCTCGACGCGTTCATGTAGGCGACGGTGAGCACTTCGCGCGTCGCCGCGTCCTGCACAACGACGGGCACGAGTCCGCGCTCGTCGTATCTCAACTCATCAACAGCAAACTTCGTCATCGCACCACCACTCCCCTCCCGCGCAGGTAATCTTTGACTTCCGAAACCTTGTACTCGCCGAAATGAAAGAGCGACGCGGCGAGCACCGCGCTGGCGCGCCCCTCCACGAGCGCGTCGTAAAAATGTTCGAGCTTGCCCGCGCCGCCCGAAGCGATGACGGGAATCCGCACCGCCTCCGCCACCGCGCGCGTCAGTTCGACATCGAAGCCGTCGCGCGTCCCGTCGGCGTCCATGCTCGTCAAAAGTATCTCTCCCGCTCCGAGCCTTTCGGCGCGCGCGGCCCACTCGACGGCGTCCTGCTTCGTCCTGCTTCGCCCGCCGTGCGTGAACACTTCCCAACCGCGCGCGCCGTCGTCCGCCGCCCTGCGCCGCGCGTCAATGGCGACGACCATACACTGGCTGCCGAAAGTCTCCGCCGCTTCGCCGATCACTTCAGGATGTGCGAACGCCGCCGTGTTCAACGTCACCTTGTCCGCCCCGGCGCGCAGCACCGCGCGTATATCTTCGAGGCTCCGCAGGCCGCCGCCGACGGTGAACGGGATGAAGACTTCGTCGGCCACGCGGCGCACGAGTTCGGAGACGATAGCGCGCCTGTCCGAAGAGGCCGTGATGTCCAGAAACGTCAACTCGTCAGCGCCTTCCGCGTCGTAGCGTCGCGCCTGCTCTACGGGATCGCCCGCGTCAACGAGCGACAGAAAGCGAATCCCTTTGACCACGCGCCCGCGATCAACATCGAGACAGGGGATGATACGTTTTGCCAGCATTGATGATTTACCCGGCTTCGAGCGTGGCGAAGTTTCGCAACAAACGCAGGCCCGCCGACTGACTCTTCTCAGGGTGAAATTGGACGCCACAGACGCTCGCGCGCGCGACGACGGAAGCATAACGCACACCGTATTCCGTCTCCGCACACACGACTTCGCGCTCCGACGGCTCGCAGTAAAACGAATGAACGAAATAGAAAAACGTCCCTTCTTCAATTTCCTCAAGCAACGGGTGTGAGCCGCACGGTGAAATTTGATTCCAACCCGTCTGCGGCGCCAACAACTCTTGCGAAAAGCGGCGCACGCGCCCGCCGAGCAACTCCAACCCGCGTGTGCGCCCGAACTCTTCCGACTCTTCAAACAGCAATTGCATCCCGACGCACACGCCGAGGATCGGCGTTCCCTCCGCCGCGCGTTCGCGCACGATTTCGTCGAAACCGCGCTCGCGGAGAGCCTTCATGCACGCGCCGAACGCGCCGACGCCCGGCAGCACCAAACGCTTCGCCGCGCGCAGCACAGCGGCGTCTCCACTGATTATCGCCTCGCACCCCATCGCCTCGAAAGCCTTTCCGACCGAGCGCAGATTGCCGACGCCGTAATCAATTACCACCACTTCCGCGCGCGCGCTCACAACACCCCCTTGGTGCTCGGAATTCCCTCGACACGCGGATCGAGTTCCACCGCCTGCCGCAGAGCGCGTGCCGCCGCCTTGAACGTTCCTTCAAGAATGTGATGTGTGTTGCGCCCGCGCAGCAGATCGAGGTGCAGATTGCAGCGCGCCGCTTCGGCAAAGGAACGCCAGAAGTGTTCGGCCAACTCGACCGAGAAATTACCGATCATCTGCCGCCGCGTTTCAACTTCGTAGACGAGGTAGAAGCGTCCCGACAGATCGACGACGGCGCGGCACAGAGCCTCGTCCATCGGGACGAGAGCCGAGCCGTAGCGCGTGACGCCGCGCTTGTCACCGAGGGCGCGCGCGAACGCTTCGCCGAGCGTGATGGCAACATCTTCCACCGAGTGATGATCGTCTATCTCAAGATCGCCGCGACACTCCACTTCCAGATCGAAGAGGCCGTGGCGCGCGAACAATTCGAGCATGTGATCCAGAAACGGCACGCCCGTAGAGACGCGCGACTGTCCTCCCCCGTCAAGATTCAAAGAGACTCTCACGTCCGTCTCCTTCGTCTGCCGTCGAACTTCCGCGGCGCGCGTTTGCAGTTGTGTGCTCATAAATTTCTCTCCCGGTAATAAAGCTCTGAATTACGACTTCGCAGCCGTTGCTGAATGACGCGTGCGTCGCTCAGGCGAAAATCTCTTGTAACGCCGTCACCAGCAGATCGTTCTCGCCGGGCGTGCCGACGCTCACGCGAAAATAGTCTTGCAGCAACGGGTAGCCGCTCACGTCGCGGATCAGGATGTCGCGCCGCAGCAACTCTTCAAAGACGAGGCACGGCTTGATTCGTGAGCGGACGACCATGAAGTTCGCCTCCGAGCGCACGGCCTCAAGTCCCTCGATTGTTTGTAACCCCGCGTAGAGCCTTTGGCGTTCGGCGATGATGCGCGTCACCTGTGGCAGCAGTTCGGATTCGTAGAGTTCGAGGGCCACCTCCGCGATTGTTTGCGAGACGGCGTTGAGGTTATAGGGCAGCACGGCCTTAGCCGTCTCGCGCGCGATTTCGGGCGCGGCCATCAAATAGCCGACGCGCAACGCCGCCAGCCCCATCGCTTTCGAGAAGGTGCGAAAGACGACGAGGTTTTTGTGTCGCTCCAAAAGCGGCGCGACTGTCCGCGCGGCAAACTCGAAGTAGGCTTCGTCCACGGCGACGAGCCCGCCGGTGTTTTCCAGCAGCGAGACGAGTTCGGGCGCGTCGATCCCACATCCGGTCGGGTTGTTCGGCGCACAGAGGATCGTCACGTCGGGTTCGATTGTGTGCATCTTCTCCCTGACGGCCGCAACGTCGTACTTCAACCCGGCGTCGAGCGGCACGCTCGCCACCTCGCCGCCGAGCACAATCGCGATCTGCCTGTAGAGCGCGAACGTCGGCTCGCAGATGAGCACACGTTTGCCTTCACCAATCGTTACCATCAACAGGGCTTGGATCAACTCGTTCGAGCCGTTACCGGCGATAATGCCTTCTGGCTGCCAACCCGCGAATTCGGCGAGCCGCGCGTGCAAACTCGCGGGCACGAAATCGGGGTAACGCGACCACGAGCGCGCCTGTAGGCGTCGCAGGCTCTCCTGCTTGATCCGCTCCGGCGCGTCCCAGGGGTTCTCGTTCTGGTTGAGCTTCACGGCGGCGCGTTCGGGCGTGAGCGCGTAAGCGCGCAGTTCACGCACGCACGGTTTGATCTTCTCTGTCACTTCGAGCATGTGATACTCCCGGCGTCTCCACCAACCAACTAACGGCGGCGTGAAGCCGTCATTACCGGCCACTGTCTTCCAGACGAATGAGCGCGGAGCGCGCGTGCGCGTCCAGCCCTTCGGCGCGAGCCAGCGCGGCGATCAGGTGCGCCGTGTTCCCGAGTTCGACGGACGAGTAACGCAGGAGGCTCGTGCGTTTGACGAAATCATAGACGCCCAGAGCGGATGAGAAGCGCGCCGCCCCGCCCGTCGGCAAAACGTGATTCGGCCCGGCGAAGTAATCGCCGACCGCTTCGGGCGTGTGCTCGCCGAGAAAGATCGCGCCCGCGTGACGCACGCCGGAGGCAAACGCTTCGGCGTCGCGCGTCATGATCTCAAGATGTTCGGGCGCGAGATTGTTCGCCAGTTCACACGCCTCGTCTAAATCATCCACCATGATGATCGCGCCGAAGTCCGCGAGCGATTTTCGAATCAGTGGTAGGCGACTTAGTTTCCGCGCCTGCCGTTCGATTTCGGCGGCGACGGCGACGGCGAGGTTTTCATCCGTCGTGATAAGAACCGCCGAAGCGTCCTCGCCGTGTTCGGCTTGCGCGAGCAGGTCTGCGGCGACAAACGACGCGCGGGCCGTTTCATCGGCCACGATGACAACCTCGCTCGGCCCGGCAATCGAATCAATGCCGACGACCCCGAAGACGAGTTTCTTCGCCGCGGCGACGTAGCGATTTCCCGGCCCCGTGATCTTGTCAACGCGCGGGATCGTCTCCGTCCCGTAGGCGAGCGCGGCGACGGCCTGCGCGCCGCCGACGGCATAAACTTCCGTCACGTTCAACTCTACCAGAGCCGCCGCCACCGCGGGATTCTCCGCGAGCGTGCGCGGCGGCGTCGCGACGACGATGCGCTCGACTCCGGCCACCTGCGCGGGCACGACGTTCATCACGACCGACGAAGGGTAGCTCGCCGTCCCGCCCGGAACATACAACCCCGCGCGCTCGATTGGCGTGATTCGCTGCCCCAGACGAACACCGGCGGCCGTCTCCATCTCCCATGATTCTTCGCGCTCCTGTTCGTGGAACGCGCGCACCCTGTTGATCGCTTCGCGCAACGCCTCGCGCACGCTCGCACTCGCAAGTTGCGCGGACTGTCGCAATTGTCGCTCGCCGATTCGCAGTTCGCCGCGCTCAAGCCTGACGCCGTCGAAACGCTCCGTGTACTCAATGACCGCTTCATCTCCGCGCGCCCTGACCTCTTCGACCACGACGGCCACGGCGCGCATCAGTTCACCGTCAAGCGCGACGTTACGCGAGGCGACGCGCGCCAGTTTAGCCTCACGCCGCCGCCTTTCTTTCTTGCGGATTACTTCAATCATGCCGCTCCTTCCACCTCCGTCTCAACTCTCAACGACCCCATCAGACGCGACACGGCAGCCGCTTTCAGTTGATAACTCGCGCGGTTGACCACCAGACGCGCCGACGATTCCGTTATCACTTCCACCACTTTCAGGCCGTTCTCGGAGAGCGTCCGCCCCGTCTCCACCAGATCGACGATGCAGTGTGCGAGACCGAGCGCCGCCGCGAGTTCGACCGACCCCGACAGTTGAATGATCTCCACCGGCACCCCGCGCGCGCCGAAGTGTGCGGCGGTAATTCGCGGGTACTTTGTAGCGACGCGCAGCGCGCCCGTCGCCTTGGGGAACTCACCTGCGCCGCTTGCCACGGCGATGCGGCAATATCCTATCCGCAGGTCGAGCGGTTGCAAGAGGTCTGCGCCGGATTCGAGCAGCACGTCGCGCCCGACGATACCGCAATCGGCGATCCCGTGCTCCACGTACACGGGCACGTCGGACGGCTTGACGAAGATTAAGCGATGCGCGCCGCTCTCATCTTCAATCGCCAACCGCCTCGACCTGAGCGCCGCTTGACTCAGACGGATACCGGCGCGCGCCAGCAGACGCAACGCCTCGTCCTGCATTCTCCCCTTCGCAACCGCGATGGTTAATTCCGTCATTCGTCTCTCACCTCACACAGTCAATCGAAACGCGTTCGCGCCGCTCGCGCCGCCTGCGCGCGTCCGTAAAAAGTGTCGCCGGGTCTGTTTCGCGCGCCGGAGAAGGAGTCGCCGCGTTAGGTGTGGCGGGCGGAATTGCGGTCTCCCTGTGCATGAGCACATCGGTCAATGAGTCAAGGTCGAGAACGAAACCGACGGCGGGTTCCGCGCGTCCGAAATTGGCCGTTAGATGATCGTAGCGGCCTCCGCTCCCGACGTGCGCGCCCGCGCCCCGCACGTAAATTTTGCAGGTCAGACCGGTGTAATAGTCGAGACCTGAGACATCGCCGAGGTCTATGTCGCAGAAGTTGGTCAGGTCGAGCGTTTGAATGATTCGCCAGAGGGCGGCGAGATTCTCTAGGGCGGCGACGGAGCGCGGGTTGGTGATGATGCGCCGAGCTTCTTCCAGTATTTCGCCCTTACCCGACAGTTGCGTCAACCGTACGAACGAGGTGCGCTCGATGTCGGTCGTCGCGAAACCGCCGAGAAATTTCTGTAGCTCGGCAGCATCGCGTCGATCCAAAAGCTGCCGCATGAGTTCGCGCTGTGAATCGTCGAACGCGAGATATTCGCAGATGCCGTTGAATATTTCGACGCTGTTAATCGTGACACGGAAGTCGTGCCCGAGTTTCAAGCCTGTAAGAATTTCCGTCGCGACGCAGAGCATTTCGATCTCTGCGTTTAACCCTTCGACGCCGAACAGTTCGCAGCCAAGTTGTTTGCCCTCGCGTCGCCAAAGGGCGTGCGACAACGGTTGCTGGCGAAACACCTGCGAAGCATAGCAAAAGCGCAGGGGGCGCGGCCTGTCCGCAAAAAGGGTGGCGGCGGAGCGAGCCACCGAAGAGGTTACGTCTGGCCTGAGCGCGAGCATGCGCCCATCCGTGTCCGTAAAACGAAACGACCGGTGAGCCTGTTCGTACCCCATCCCGCGCTCGAACAGCGCGAGGTAGTCCACACACGGCGTCGTGATCTCCTCGTACGACCAACCATCAAACACAGCCATCACGGCATCTTCGACGCCGCGCCGGAGACGCGCCTCCGCACCGAAGTAGTACCGCATTCCATCCGGGATTTTAGAGAGTGGCTCAAACATAAAGTGCCTTTGTCATCCGAACAACTTTTAAACAAAAAGAGAAACCCGCTGCCATCTGTCTCTCGACGGGCTGGCAGCGGGTTTCTCAAAACCGAAATGTAAGTCTGTTACCTACTCACACTTCTTTTTGTGGAATACCACAAAAGCCGGCGCGCCGCCTGCATGGCAATGATGTACGCCATGATGCAAGGCTCCGCCGGGATGATGGGCGACAGCGAAATTTTGCTCTTGATCTTTTAACTTCATAAGAAGAGCGTATCTTATACTCGTCTCACTCGTCCGATGTCAAACCCGGTGGCTTCGCATCGGGAGAACTCATACCTTTGTCGGATGCTTCCCCCGACGAAGCGGCTCAGGTTAACTATGTCAACAAAACCTAATCAAAACGGCGGGCTGCATTGACAAGCAGCCCGCCGTTTTGATGTGAAATGCCGGGACAGCGCGAAGCTGCCGCGACATGTTTATCTCGTCGTACCGTAAGACACGTTCGAGTAAGCTGAGTTACCCGAAGCGTTGTAAGAGTAGACGCGGTAGCCGTAGGTCGTGCGGCGAGCGAGGTTGGTGTTGGAGACGCTGGTAACGTCGGCGCCGACCGACCCGATCAGCGCGAAGTTGGTGCAGTTGGCCCCCGTGCAACGCTCAATCTTGAAGCCGCTCTCGTTGTTTGAATTGTCTGTCCAATTAAGATTGAGACGACCATTCTGAGAAGGCACGGTCACAACGAGATTACTCGGAGCGGCGGGGAGCGGCGAGGCGATGACCGTCAGCGTATTGGTGGCGTTGCTGCCTCCAAAGCCGCCGCCGACCGCGAAGCTCGCGCCGACGCCGTCGGGATAAGTTCCGGCGGCGATGCTGCCGAGGCTGGCGTTAGCAAGCGACGCGACCCCGTTGGCGTCGGTGACGGCGGTGCCCGCGCTCGTGCCGTTCAGAGTGAAGCTCACCGTCTTGCCGCCGATGCCGTTCGTGCCGTCGGTCAACGTCGCCGAGAGATTGACCGTCCCGCCCTGCGTCCCGGTTGCGGAATTGACGGAGAGACTGGTGTTAGTCGTCACCGTTTCGCACGACCCCGGAATGTCGAAAGCCTCCGTGCCGTCCGTCACGCTGGTGTTGCTGCCCTGCGTCGCGCTGGCGCCGAGGCCGCGCTTGGCGAACGCCTTCCAGATAAGGCACTGGTTGGCTCCGCCCGTCAGGTTCATGTCGGCCTGCAAAATAGCGTCGCGCCCGTCGATGAAACCGGGGCTGCAAGGTTGCAGCTTCATGCCGTCCGTCACGAGTTGGATGGCGAGATTGTTGCCGCCCGTGCTCCATGGTTCGTAGACGTTCGGGTTGTAGCCGTGCACCTCGACGAGATTCCAGTACATCTCCCACAACATAGTCGCCCAGACATAGCCGACGCCATGCGGCACGGCAGCCGTCTTAATCGTGTTGTAGGTCGAAGGGTTGACCGTCGTATTGGTCGTGTAAGGCGTCGGGCGAATGCCGTTGCCGGTGGCGGATTGGAAACTGACGTAGGTGCCGATGCCGCGCGCGGTGGCGGGCGTGTCGAGTGGGTCGGTGGTCAGGACGAGGCCGATGAAGTCGCTCCATCCTTCGCCCATCTGCTCTTGATTGCCGAGGCAGGAGGTGGTCAGGCGACCGCCGGTGAGACGGTTGCTGATGCCGTGGCCGTATTCGTGCGCGATGACGCCCGCGTCAAAGTCGCTGTCGCGGCTCGGCGGCGGGTTCGGGTTGATCTTGAGCGAAGCGTTGAGGGGCAGATTCGCTTTAAACAGGTTGGCGTTGTCGAGACTGACCATCGCCGACGAGATGTTGATGGTGCTGTCCGCCCCGCCCATCGTGATCGGGTCGCCCGCCACGTTGTTACCCACGATGACCGCGGTTGCGCCCGCGTTCTGTGCATTTTTAATTTTAATGACAAAACTACAGGAGCCGCGATCCAGAAGGGCGACCTTGCCGTTGACGCTCGAAGCGTTCGTGAGCGCGCTGCACCCGTCGGTGGTTGAAGCCCCTGACGCATCCGACGGGTCGAGGCCGAGAACGACATCGCCCGTGATACCTGTGGCCGTGAGAGCCGGGCCGGATTCCGCGCCCGTAGCAATATAGTTGCCTGCGATGGCGGTATTGTTGACGATGACCGAGTTCGGGAAAGGATTCGTCCAGACGAACATCTGCATGCGCGGGCGAGATGAGCCGGTCGTGCTTCCGTTGTCGGGCGGCGTGCCGAAGTTGGCGTTGTTGGTGCCGCTGCCGTCCTGCGCTTCGGCCTGCACGTAGTCGTTGCCCGCGCCGCCTTTGCCGTAGTTATTCGATTGGAAATTACCGGCGGCCTCGTTGAAACCGTATTGGTAGAACACGTCGTGGACGATGTTGTTCCAGTAGAAGAGATTGACGACTGCGGGCGGGCGGTTGAGTTCCGGCCCTTTGGTCGGATCGAACGTGTAGTTGAACTGTAGATTCGCGCCGCCGTCAGGGTCGCTGCCCGTGTCCACGGCGTTGTTCGCGTCGAGATCGGTGTAGGCGTGGGCGTTGTTGCCGCGCGTTCTGGTGTACTCGGCTCCGGTCGCGCCGTTCGTGTCGTGCCATCCGAAAGGGGACGCGAGCGTGTCCGCGGGATTCCACACCATCGCGCTCGCGCCGTCGTTCGGGCTTTCCAACGGTAAGGCGAAAACATTGTAGGCCGAGCCGTCGTTCACGGTCGCGAGCGAGGCGGCAGCCAGCGACGCGCGGGGCGCGGGCGCGGCAGCGGAGCGCGCCGCAAAATTCTTGTTCCGCGCCACGTCGGGAGCGAAATTACCGCCCCAGTTGTCGTGATCGATGTAGTCGTACCCGGCGAGAATCTCCCCGGTCGCGGCATCGACGCTGATGTTCCACCAGTGGCGGCCGCTGATTTCGCTCACCTCGACGCTCCAAGCCAGCCGCACCGAATTCTCGGCCACCGGCTGAAAAACGAGCTTGACGCGAATCGGCTCGCTGGACACTCCGCCCTTGCTGAAAGTCGTCTCACGCTGCGCGCCGGGTAGCGTTTCGAGCGTTTCGAGCGGTTCCGTGAACGTCAGTTCCAAGTGGCGCGTGACGGCTTCCACCGCCTGAACCGGCGACAGCGAGACGGTTCGACCTTTGGCGGCGGCGCGCAACTCTTTAATAAAACTGCTGTTGAGATTGATCACCTTGCCGTCTCTGGCAACATTGGTGCTCATCTCGGCATTGACGACTTCGATGCCTTCGATCTGCTGACGGAGATAAATGTGGGTGACGCCGTTATGGCTGTCCGTGTATTGATCCGTCACCTTCAAATCGAGCACGTCGGTTTCGGACAGCCCGAATTTCTGACGGCTTTGCTTGATAAACCCGAGCGCAATGTCGAGCGGTTTACCGTTCGCGGGGGCGGTCAGCGGATTGATTTTTCCGGGCGCGTGGAGGGAGATTGATTCGGGGCGAAAACCGAACTGTTTCGGCTTTTTCTCGGTCTTTTCTCTTTGGTCGGACTGTGCTGTCGCACTGTTAAAATTGGTGGGAATGGTGAGTGCTAACATCAGCATGGCAAATATCAGCAATACGGCAGAAGTCTTGCGCGAGGGAAAGTGGGTTCTTCTCTTCAACAGGGCTCTCCTTTGGATGTGTGGTTGTCCGCGAGTTAAAAGGGTGAAGGCTAAGGCGGCAAAGGAAGGCGCTACATGCTCGTGCGAGTCGTGACGACTCGCGTACTGCTTTGCCGAACTATCGTCGTTTAGATGCCGAAACAGTTGTGGGGGATGGGTTAGATGCGGGACTGTGTTGAGAAGTTGCCAAATAGTTGCGTCCGAGCCGGGAGACATTCGTAACCGGCCACTAGTCAGGCGGTGGCGAAGTTTTTTAATTGATTTGCGGAACACAACACTCTATTGCACGACCTGCTGCACGGCGAGTGGGCATTCACCGGCGGGGAATTTACGGAGAAGTTAAGACTCTTGGGCGGGTGTAACTTGGCGGAGGGGCTTTGCCCGGCGGCAAGAAATCTTGCGAGACGGTAGGGCGGGGTGAAGCGAGCGGCGGAAAACGCGCCGGTTGGGCTTACATCGAGAAAGGGACGCCGACGATCTCCACCTCGTTAATGCAACTCTCAGGAACGTTCAACGTTCCTGCTTGCAGCTCATATTCATCCCTGAGCAACTTCGCGGCGTTCGCCTCCCCGACGGGTTTCGAGAAGTAGAAACCCTGAGCGTACCCGCAGCCGAGTTCTCTGAGACGTTCCTGCTGCTCAGGCGTCTCCACACCCTCGGCGACCACCTGCATCTTGAGCTTAGAGGCGAGGATCACGATTGTCTCGACGATGCCGAGGCTCTCGTCTTCCAGACACATTCTGTTGATGAACGAGCGGTCGATCTTCAGGATGTTGATCGGGAAGCGGTGCAGGTAACTCAGGGACGAATAGCCGGTTCCGAAATCGTCGATGCTCAGTTGGACGTTGATCGAGCGCAACTGTCGGAGCATGGCCGTTGCTATTTCGGCGTTCTCCATCACCACGCTCTCCGTGATTTCCAGCCGCAGGCATTGCGGGGCTACTTTGGTTTCGTGCAGGATGTGTTTGACCTGATCAACCAGATCGGCCTGCCTGAACTGCCTGCCGGATAAATTGACGCTCATGGTGAGCGGTGTCTCGGAGAGAAATTCAATCTGCCACTGTCGCAGTTGACGGCACGCCCGGCGCAGCACCCATGTGCCGATAGGGATGATCAACTCGGTCTCCTCCGCGACCGAGATGAATTCATCCGGGGAGACCAGCCCGCGTTCCGGGTGATGCCACCGCACCAGCGCCTCGAAGCCGGTAATCTTGCTCGTCTCCAATGCCACTATCGGTTGGTAGAAGACTTCAAACTCCTCGCGCTCGACGGCGCGCCGCAGATCGGTCTCAAGTTGTAACAGCGAAATGGCGCGCGCGTGCATCAGCTTATCGAACACCTCGTAGGTGCCCTTGCCCTGCGCCTTGGCACGATACATGGCCGTGTCTGCGTCGCGCAGAATTTCCTCCGCGCTCTCGTAGCCCATGGTCGAGAGCGCGATCCCCGCGCTCGCGCTCGTGAACACGTCGTGGCCGCCGAGGCTGAACTTGGTCAACATCTCATGCTTGATTCTTTCCGCCACGGCGAGGGCGTCGGCCGAGTGCGCAAGGCCGTTCAGCAGGATGGCGAACTCGTCGCCGCCGAAGCGCGAAACCATATCCTCCGGGCGGACGCACTTTTCCAGACGCGCCGCTACGTCCTTGAGCAGATGATCGCCGAGCACGTGCCCGAGGCTGTCGTTGATGTTCTTGAAGCGGTCTACGTCGAGGAACAGCACGGCGAAAAGGTGGCCTTTGTGTTGCTGCGCTTGCTTGATGGAGACTTGCAGTTGGTTCGTGAAGAGGGCGCGGTTCGGCAGTCCGGTTAATTCGTCGTAGAAGGCGGCGTGGTGCAGGTGCTCTTCGGCACGCTTGCGCTCGGTGATGTCCTGCGACTGCACGATGAAGTGCATCGGCTTGCCCTGAGTATCGGCGACCGTCGAAGTGCTTACCGTCGCCCAGACATCCCGCCCGTCCTTGTGGAGGTATCTTCTCTCCCGCGTGGAGGTGACCACCGTGCTCTCAAGCATCCGGTACATGTCTGTCAGACTCTGGCCGAGATCATCCGGGTGCGTAACCGTCTGAAAGTTCATCCGCAGTAACTCGTCTTCGCCGTAGCCCAACAGGTCGCAGAGCGAGCGGTTCACGCTCAGCCAGCGTCCGTCCGTCCCGACAAGAGCCATGCCCGTCGCGGCGTGATCAAACGCGCTGCGGAAATGCTCTTCACTTTCCCTGAGCGCCTGGCTGATTTGCATCTGCTCCTCGGCGTGCAGTTCGGCCTGCGCGGCTTGCGCCGTCGTCGCCTCAAGTTGTTTGCGATAGGTCTGGTATGTGAAGTAGATGATCCAGATGATCGGAACCGTAATGGCGAAGGCATAAAACCCGCTCCCGGTAATTAACATGGCGGTGAGTCCGGCCGCCGATGCCCCCGCGAAATACGTAACCGATGTCCAGAAGTAATATTCCCGCCATATGCGCCAGAAGGGTTGATCAACTTTCAGAGACTCCCTGAACGCTGCGGTGCCTGAATTTCCGACGTACTGCATGAGAGCCATGAGAGCCACAGCCGTAATGAAGTTTGAGGAAATTTTGCTGTGCGAGAGTTCGGGCAGCGAGCCGAAGAACCATTCGACCACGGTCGCACTCATGAACGTAGCGGTGGCGAGCAGCGCGCCATTAAAGAGCCTTGTCAACCACAGCTTGCTGAATCGGAGGGTAGAGCAGAAGGCCTCGACCGCGGCCAGCAGGACGGCGACCTCGCCGCCGTACAGAAGCATGGTAAGAAAGACGAAAGTGTCGGAGACGGTAATCTGTACTTTGAGTCGTGAGAATTCGATGCCGATGCGCGAGCCGAGAGCAATCGTGGCGACCGAGATGAGAAGCAATCGGAGGTCGAGTTTTGCGTAAGGAAGGGAAAGCAGGCTGTGAAGACACACCAACGCGCCCGCCGCGATCAGCAGGCGCATGAATGGTTTGTTGTAGCTTTGTCTGCTCAAAGGTTTTCCGGGTAGTTTAATTGACGAGGGGTGAAGCCGACTTACCGCCGTTGATCTCTATAGCGAGCGCTGTGCCAGAGAGGGTGAGTCGAAGAACGGCCAAATTAAAGCAAAAACAGCATTCGTGAGTTGGTGAAAATTTTCAGGAATGGTCATATTGATGGACTGACTCAAAGAGGAGAGGCACCCTGTCATCCTGACGTGATGCCTCACCCCTCTGTTGTGTGCGTTGTTTAGAGATATATCTTGCAGAATCTGCCGCGTACAGTGAATCCGGCCTTCTCGTAGAAACTCTGGGCGCGAAGGTTCTGCGCATCCACGAACCCGGTGAAACTCGATTTCTGCGCCAGCAAGGCGCGGCTCAGATGGGCGAGCGAACGGCTCCCGTAGCCCTCGCGACGATGGGCGGGGTTTACCCACAGCCCTTCCAGATAAGCCGACTTCGGCGTCTCCGTCACCAGATCGGCTTTGAAGATCACATCTCCGTCTTTAATCAGCACCCAAACTTTTCCTTCTTCGATGCGACGGGCGCACCTGTCGCGGAATCCTTCGGGGTCTGACGCGAGCGGGTCAACTCCGCTTTCTTCCAAGACCATCTCGGCATGTGCCGTTACCACTTGATCCAAATCCCGCAGGGTCGCGCGTCCGAACGCGCCCGCGTCGACGACCGTGCCGACCGGGCGATCACACTCGTAGAGCACCTCCTGACAAGTCAGGCGAGCCGTCTGTCCTTCGCTCCTGTAGCAATCCCAGAACTGCTTTAACCTCTCCGACTCGCCTATCAACACTTTGACGGAGGGTAGCTGTCGCGCAACTTCGGCAAAGGCTTTGACGGCCGCGTCGCTGCGCGTCTCGAAGAGCGTGTTACGTCCGATGAGCGCGACCCCTTCCAATGTCCCGCGAGAGTTCCAATACCCGTAGAAGCTGCCGCCGTGATGCGCGCGCTCAACGCCGCGTTCATGTATCCATCCGGCCATGATCAAAGTCTGCGCGGGACGAGCGGAGAGAAACTCCAAGACCTCAATCTTATCTTTATCCGTGAGCCGTCGCGCGTGCGTAGAGGTATCGGGTTCTTGACTCTCAACTGACGGGGCGGCGGCCTGTTTACGACGCAGGAAAACGGTGTCGTAGGTGGCGCGCGCCTGAAACCCGACATTCCGGTAGAAGTCGTGCGCCTCTTTGTTCTGCTCGTTGACGAGCAGGCAGACGGATTGAGCCCGCGCCAGCAGATGATTGCTGAGTTGCGCCATGCAGCGTGTGCCCAAGCCGCGTCCACGCGCGTGCGGCGCGACATAGACTCCTTCCAAGTAACAGACTTCCGGCGTCTCTCCGATCAGGTCAGCCTTGAAGATTAATTGGCCTTTCTCTAACAGGAGCCAGATTCTTCCTTGCTCGATGCGGCGGGCGCATCTCATGTTGAACCCTTTCGGGTCGGTCACGCGCGGGTCAATGCCGCTCTCGTCAAAAGCCATCTGCGCTTGAGCGGGGACGACGAGGTGCAGGTCGGACATGGTTGCGGGGCGCAGTCCCTGCTCGTGCCCCTTGCCTGTGACCGGCAGTTGCAACTCGAACAGCGTTTCGCGGCAGGCACGGCGAATCGGCTGCCCCTCGCCTGAGTAGCTGCCCCAGAATGCTTGTATGCGCTCTTGTTCGCCCATCAGCAGGTGAGTCCCGGAGAAGTCTTGAGCAATGCCCGCGAAAGCCTCCAAAGCCCTGTCGGTGCGAACTTCCAGAAGCGTGACGTGGCCGATGAGGGCAACGCCTTCCAACTCGCCCCGGCTGTTGCGACACCCGTAGAACGTGCCGCGATTGTGCGAGCTAACGAGCCCGTTATCCCTGATCCATCCGGCCATTACGACGGTGTGGACGGGGCGCTCGGCGAGGAAGGCGAGAACCTCTTCGCGCTCGGCTTTCGAGAGTTGATCGGTTGTGACCGCAACGTCCGCCTCGGGGAGGAAGTGCGTCTCGGCCATCATTTCTTGTTGTAACAAGACGCGTGACATGGCTGATTGTTCCTTCCCCAAGTTTAGCGGCTCTTGGTCGTACCGTTGACGATTAAGGTATAGGCTGAATTGCCGGCCGCGTTGAAGGCGCGCACCCTGTAGCGGTAGGTGGCGGCCTTCACCAGCCCCGTGTTCGAGTACGAGGTTGCGCCCGCCGCCGCCTGTGCGATCTGCGCGAAGTTGGTGCAGGTCGCGCCCGCACACCGCTCGATGAGGAAGCCGGACTCGTCCGATGACATGTCCTTCCAAGACAAATCCAGTTGCGTCGTCGAGACGGCGACCACAACCAAGCTCGCGGGTGCGGCGGGCGGGTCAATCGTGGTATCCGCCTCGACCGCCATTGACAGGCCGCTGTCGCCTTCGACTAACGCCCTGCTTGCCAGCGCGTACACGTCCGCCCGGAGCAGATTGTCCGAGACGAGCACGCCGTCCGAGACGAGCACGCCGTCCGAGACGAGCACGCCGTCGCCCAGCAGTGTGCCGTCGCCGATCAGGACGCCCGTGCCCATGAACACCGTCCCATCCGAAACCAGCACGCCGGAGGAGGTCATAATGCTATCCGAGACGAGCACGCCGTCCGAGACGAGCACGCCGTCCGAGACGAGCACGCCGTCAGCCACGGTCGTGCCATCCGAAAGCACCAGCCCCAGCCCATAGATGGCCTGATACTTCGTAATCAAATTCACACCCGTGGCGAACGTGTGATCCATCACCACGGCGCCGCCCCAGTTGAATGTCCAGTTTGCGACCGTTGACTGCTGTACGGGTAAAGTAGTGGTCGTCAGCAGGGGCGCGCCGACGGGCGTCAGAGAAGTTATGTCCTGTCGCACGAGTTTTGCCAGACGCATCGCCCCCTCAAGGTTGAGTTGCCCCGCCCCTTGATCGAAGTTGTTGAACCCGGCCAGAGGCTGCGCCGTGTACATCAGGATCATCTTGACCATGTTCGGCGTCAGCTTCGGGTTGGCCTGCAAGAGCAAGGCCACCGCACCGGCCACGGACGGAGTAGCCATCGAGGTGCCCGACAGGTACATCTGCTCCTTCGTGCTGCTGCCGCTGACGTTGGCGTCTAAGGCGGGGTTGTTCGTGACGAGGTAGTTGGAAGGCGATTGAGGGTCAACGATCTTGTTGCCCGGCGCGACGAGGTCAGGCTTGATCAAATTGTCGTAGTGTTTCACGCCGAGCAGGTCGGTGTAGTAACCGCGCGTCGGGCCGCGCGAACTGTAAGTCGTCACCACGTCGTCGTTGCGCAGGTCGGTGCCGAAGGTGTTGGTCGCGCCCACCGTGATCACGCTGGGATCAATGCCCGGCGAGTGGATCAGGCCGTAGAGTTTCTGACCCGACGAGTTCTTACCCTGATTTCCGGCGGCGGCGACCACCACCACGCCCGCGTCTACGAGCTTGCGCGCGGCGCGGCAGAGCGGGTCGCTCCTGTAAGAGTCCAACGCCTCTGTGCCGAGGCTCATGTTCACTACCCGGATGTTATAGGTCGTGCGGTTGGCGAGCACCCAGTCAATGGCCGAGAGGATACCGGAGAGCGTGCCTCTCCCCTGCGAGTTCAGCACCCGCAGGTTGACGAGGTTGGCCGCGGGGGCGACGCCCTGATATGCGGCGTTCGAGACCATGCCGTTGCCGGCGGCGATTCCGGCGACGTGCGTGCCGTGGCCGTAAGGGTCGTCGGTGCGCCCCTCGCCCGTGAAGTCAACGCTCGCCTTGACGCGCGATACACCGTCCTTGTTGAAGGATAGGTGCTGCGTGAAGATGCCGGAGTCCATGACGGCGATCCCAACGCCCGCGCCGTCGTGAGGGGTCGCGCCGCCCATCGCGCGCGCCGCGTCCGCGCCCGTGGTCAAAGAGACGTGGCCGGTTCGTTTCGCCTGCCGGTCAAGGGAGATGTAGGTCACGTCCGTGCGGGCGGCGATGTCGAAGACCTGCTTCACGGGTACCTTCACGGCCAGCATCGGCAGGTTGACCATCTTCCTATCAACGATAACACTGACCGTGGTCAGGTAGCTCATCAGGGACTTGGTGGGCGTGGACGGAGTGACGATCACGGCCTGAACGTGCGTGACATCGGGACTATTGACGAGGACGCTTTCAAGGTCGTTCGAGACCTTCGGGTTGTCCGCAATTAAGCTCTGCGCCCGCGCTGCTGTTAGTCCCGCGCCGTGCAGCATGCCGAGGCAGAGGGCCAGCGTCAGCAGAAGCGTGGCCGCTACCTTCGAGCTATAGACATTCGTCTTTTTCATCTTTGTTCTCATCTTCTTGAGCCTCACTTCCTTACTTCATCCCCGCCGTGTCATCGCCGTCGGCGCAATCGGAGACCAAAATGCCGTCCGAGACCATAATCCCATCGGAGACCATGATGCCATCCGAAACCATGATGCCATCCGAAACCATGATGCCATCGGAGACCAAAATGCCGTCGGAAACCATGATGCCATCGGAGACCATGATGCCGTCGGAAACCATAATGCCGTCTGAGACCATGATGCCGTCTGAGACCATGATGCCCTGCCCGTAGATCATCTGGTACTTGCTGACCAGATTCACCCCGCGCGCGACGTAGGTCGGGTCAATCAGGAGGCTCTGCGACCAATTGAAGACCTCGTTGTTAAAAGCCGAGTAGAGATCAGGCAACATGATGTTCGTCAGGAGCGGGTCGCCGACGGAAGTGGCCGAGGTTAAATCCGTGCGGATCGCCTTCGCCAGCCTGACTGCGCCTTCGACATTTAGTTGGCCTGCGCCCTGTTCGACGATGTTGTTTCCATAGAGCGGCTGCGCCGTGTACTCAAGCGTCATCTTCACGAGGTTGGGCGTGAGCGTCGGGTTCGCTTGTAAGATCAGCGCGACCGCGCCCGACACGAGCGGCGTCGCCATTGATGTGCCGCTCAGGTACATCATTTTGTAGTCTTTGGTGTTGACCGCGAGGTGTGGATTGTTCGAGACGATGTAGTTGTTACGACCTTGCGCCCAAACGAGCCGGTTGCCCGGCGCGACCAACTCCGGCTTGATGACGTTGTCGTAAAAGACGGAATCATTATTATCCACCCAGAAGCTGCGCGTCGGACCGCGCGAACTGTAGCTCGTCACTGCATCGTCGGAACGAGTATCGGTGCCGAAAGTGTTGGTCGCGCCTACGGTGATGACCGAAGGCTCAATGCCCGGCGTGTGTATCGCGCCGTAAATCTTGTTGCCGTTTGCGTCCTTGCCGCTGTTTCCCGCGGCCGCAACTACCACCGTGCCGCTGTTGACGAGGCGACGGACGGCGCGGCAGAGAGGGTCTTGTTGATAGGAGTCAGCGGCGGTCGCGCCGAGGCTCATGTTGACGACGCGGATGTTGTATCTGGCGCGGTTGGGCACAAGCCAGTTGAGCGCGCGCAGCACCGTGGTCACCGTCCCTGTGCCATGCGAATTCAGCACCCTGAGGTTCACGATGCGTGCTTTGGGCGCGATGCCGCCGTATGCGCCGCTCTGAAGCGAAGGGCTGCCGACGGTCGCCGACGCGACGTGCGAGCCGTGGCCGAAAGGATCGTCCGTGCGATTCTCGCCGGTGAAGTCTTGACTGTATGAGACGTTCGAAGTCTTGCCGTCGTAGAACGACTTGTGGGTCGTATCAATGCCGGAATCGAGCACGGCGATGGCGACGCCCGCGCCGTCGTAGGTGGTTTTTCCGCCCAGAGACCGCGCCGCATCCGCGCCTGTCGTGCGTGAGACGTGGCCGAATTTCTTGACCTCTTTATCTATCGAGATGAAGGAGACTTCGGGGAACTCTGTCAGCTCGGCCGCCAGAGAAACCTTGAACTTGATGGCGTAGGCATCGAGATTCGGGAACGATTCCTTCAAGCTGATGTTCTTCTTGATGTAATCGCTCAGTGCGTCGCTCATCGGGGCGTTGAGTTGGAGAATGGCGTCCGCATTAAAATCCTTATCCAGCTTCGACACCTCTACCGAAATTTTATAGGTTGATGCTTCACTGCTGGTGTCTTTAGCGGAGGTGGGCGGGGGATAGTTTGAGAGCAATAAAGCTCCACCTAAGGCGAAGAGCAGAGCGAGTGCCTTCACCCGCTTGAGCGGCAAAGGGTACTTGGATATTTTCATGTGTTGTCCTTCGGGAACTTCCGCTGCCTTATCCGCCCGCAGGGCGAACTTAGGCCGGTGAGTGCATGCCCGTCGCGGGCTTTCGCCGCGTGGGGGCTCTTATCGGTGACATCTATTCCTGCGGGAAAGAACTTAAAGCGCAGGTAGTGCTCGACAGTCCGCATGCTAGCGGCATGCCACAAGACTCTCGCGGGAAATAAGTTGAAAAATTAACTATCCCTGCGGCAGTTTTGACGTTTGCGGTCAGCGTCCGTTCAGAATGAATGAAGCGCATCGGTCAGAGTAGAAGATGAGCGGCAGGAGCATGCCTGCCATCGCACAAGGTATGGCTACCTAGTTCCATGTGGCAGACGAGGGATGTGAAATTTGGTATTCCGGCCGAGTTGTTTTTGTTGTCACGCATGGACACCGACAGTCGCCCCGCCGCGAAATAATCTTTGCAATGGCTCACGGATGAGTTGGCAAAGGTCGTCGAGATTTTCCGATTTTTTGGAAACTCAAAGAAATTCATTTCTATAGAGTTTTCAACTTTCACATCCAAATTAATCAAGATTTACATCGCGCTTCTCCGTCTTGATCGAAGGGTCGTGCGATACCCCGAGAGTTACCTCAGTGGCCGGTTGACGGCATGCGTCTTGCCCTCTTCAAAGAGTGAAGCGAATAACCAGAATATCGTTTCTTTCGGCGGCAGCGGAATTCCAATTTTTTGAATTGAACGCTGACCCGCGCCGGCAGCCGAACGATGAAAACTCCGTAGTAGCCTTCGCGAGAGCGCACGCGCAGCCCCGCGCGCTTCACCCTGACGGTCAAATCGTGATAGCGCGGACGCCCGGTTTGCTCGTCCACCGGCGACGCATCCGGCCGATACCCGATCAGGTAGTATCCCTTCTGGTCTTCCAACATCCTTTGCGTGCCGACGGCCAGATTGTTGGTGTTGCGTGTGAACAGGCTGCCGGTCTCTTGCGCGAGAAGTGAAAGCACGCTCTGAGATTCGATGTTCTGCGCGTCCCTCAAACTCATCAACTCTTCGAGATTCTTGAAAGCGGCGGACGAGCCCCCTTCGGTTCGCGAGACCTGACTTAAAGTCGGCGCAACGGTTGACTGGTTGCCTCTCGAATCCTCCGGGCTCGCGCCGAGGGGGCTGCCTGCCAGCAGAATGTTCGGATCGAAGGTGTAGGAGAGGCCGAGGACTTTATCCGCTGCCGTCGCGTTGGGTTGAGTGAGCCCGCTCGCGTCCGTGGTGTAGATGACGGTGGAGGCGCGATTGGCGCGGTCGGTGAGCCGCTTGAGATAAGTCAGGAGCTTGACGTTACGCCCCTGATTGGTGAACAGGCGGAAAGATTCCGCGTAGAGCATCATCGCTTTGCGCCCCGGCAACTCGCTCAACCCTTGCATAATAAAGTCGAGAGCGCCGAACGTGCCGACCGTATAGTTGGCGGCGCGCAGCCTCCAGATCGGCGATGATACCGGCAGACTTATTCGCCGACTCGGAGGTCACCGTCGCGTCTTTCATCTGCGCCGAAGGTTGTTCGAAGGCGCTCAGGCCGCCGTGGCCGCCGGGGAAGAAACGGATGTCCGCGATGGCGGCGTGCAGCCTGCTTTTATCCGAGGTGAATTGCTGCAAAGAGCTGATGCTTTTACTGGTCAGAAAGATCGCCACCTGATCTTCGGGCCGCATTTGCTCGTCGACGAATTTCCTCAACGCGTCGCGGACGTAGGGGATGCTCTCGAAAGAGATTCCCAGATCGTCTACGACGATGGCGACCGTGCGGCGCATTTGCGAAGGTCGTAGACCGGCCGGTTGAACGTTCGTCTCGTCGCCGACGCGTCGGGCGGCCTGAACGCCGGTCGAGACGTATGAAAAGTTGGTGATCTGTTGCTTCTTCTTGTTCTCGTAAATTTCAAAGTCTCCGGGCTGAAGCTCGGTGACGTGCCGCCCCTCCTTGTCCGTGATGACCACATCCACCTGCACGAGGTTGGTCGAGATGACGACGACGTCCTCGTCCGGTTGCGGCGTTGGAGAAGTCTGCTGCTGCTGTCCCTGTATGGGAAAACAGAACACGAGGCTCAGGATCAAGCCGAACATCTTAGATTTTTTCATAGGGGCTCCTGACAGAAAAGAACCAAATGTTGTGCGCATTATACGCGCCGTTCGGGCTGTAGAAAATGGTGAGGGCGACGTGTTGACTGTCTGGAATCAGAGATGAGACGGAAGAATGGCCGGCCGGCGTTTTTTCCATAACCCCACACCACGGGCCAGAGCGGCGTCAGGCGTGCCCGCGCGCTTACTTTGCAGACGCGCCCGCGCGCTTACTTTGCAGACGCGCCCGCGCGCTTAATCCGGCGGCGGTTGGCCGCGCAATTTCCGCACGAAGGCATCACTCTCCATCTCAGCCCGCTTGCGCCCGGTGATGTCGCGCGAGTTGACGACACACACAGGCTCGCCACTGCCGTCAGACGCCATCATGCCGATGGATTCGAGATAGCGCCACGAGCCGTCTTTGTGGCGCACGCGATAGGAGATCGTCGAACCCAAGCCCCGGTGCGCCGACACTTCATCGAGCGCGGCATGGACTCTGAAGTGATCCTCAGGATGAATGTAGTCAAACTCGTTTCCGCCGATTAGCTCGGCGGGCGCATAGCCGAGGAGGCGTTCGACGATAGGGCTTTTGTACAGAACCGACCCGTCAATTTTGAAAACGGAAATGATGTCTGCGGAATGCTCGATGAGCCAGCGATAATAGTTCTCCCCGGTGGTTGAAACATCCGTCATCTCTCTACCTCGCGATAACAACCTGCCGTCATGGTTGTCACCCGTCCACACTTCTTAGTCGCCGCCCCGGCCGCCGGCGGAAGGCCGCGTCATTAACGTCTTAAAGTTAATGAAGAACCCGGCAGAAATTCTGCCGGGTTCTCCACGCGCTTCCAAAGGGTTAGCTTTTAGAAGAGCAGTCTGAAGCCGAAACGCACCTGACGGGGAATCTGGCGCGTGAGCGGCTGGTTGTAGCGGGCATCGCGGGCGATGCTGCCGTTAGCCAAGCCCGCCTGTATTTGATTGGTGAGCCCCCCGTTGAAGATCGCGCGGAAGGTGTTTAACTCGCCGAGTCCATCCTCGTCGCTGATCCCGAAATTACCGGCCGTCAGCGAGTCGGGAGAGATTTGCGTGAACACGCTCGTGACGTTGTTCTCGTTGAGCAGGTTAAGCACGTTGAGGTCGAACTTCATCGCCCAGCGCCCGTCGTTGCCGAACTTGTAAGTGTGCGACAGGCTGGCGTCGGTCTGGGTGAACATCGGCGTGCGCCCCAAATCTCCGCGCGTGGTGAGGAAGGTGTAAGCTCCGTAGAGTTGCACGCGCGACGACAGGGGCGTGCCGCTCAGGCCGGTGAAAGCGGCCGACAACTCCGTGCTGTGGTTACCCGATTCGTTGAAGTTGCGGCCGAACAGATTCTTGTAGTCGAAGGTGTAAGCCCCGAACAACTTCAAAGCGTGCGGGCGATCCGTGCCGAGACGGCCGTTGTCCGGCTCGCCGTTCGTGTTGAAGCCGAGGAACGGCAGGTCGAAGAAGCGGTTGACGTTCGGACTCGAACGACCCACGCCGAGCGCGTCGAACTCGTCGGAACTCGACAGCCCCGAGTAGTTGCCGGTCAGACGGCTGAAGGTATAGCTGGCGTTGAGGTAGTAATTCCGCGCGTAACGTTTGTCGAGCCGCAGTTCCATCGCGTTGTACTGGCGCGCGGCCAGCGGCGAAGCCTTGAGCCCGGACGCGAACGGCTGTGCGACGACGCCCATGCCGGGGTTGGCGATGAAGAAGTTTTCATTGCCCACGGCATCGATGAACCCGACATCCTCGATGGTGCGGTCGAGTTTCTTACGCGTGAAGCGGCCGCTGACTACGATGTCTCGCGACAGACCGTACTCCGTGCCGACCGTAAACTCGGTCTGCCGCGCCGCCTTCAAATCGGGATCGACGCGATTGTCCGCCGGATCGTTGGAGGGCACGCGGAAGTCGATGGGGCCGACGAGCGTGTGCGACAGGGCATACTCTCTGGTGTAAGTGGTGTAGTTCGGATCGGGCAGCGCGAAGAAGTAGCGCAGCAGCCGGTCGCCGCCGAACGAGCCGCGCGGCAACTCGTACTTGAAGCGATCAAAGAACTGGCCGTAGCTGGCGAAGACTTTCATCCGGCCGTCGCCGAACACGTCGTAGGCCACACCGAGGCGCGGCGCGATCTTGTCGCTCCAGCCGAATTTGATCGCCTGCCCGTTCTCCGAGAACGAAGGCACGTCTTCCTGTTCGAGACGGAGGCCGAGGTTAAGCGTCAGCCGGTTGGTCGGCTGCCAGCTATCCTGTGCGTAGAGCGAAGTGTTCGTGCTGCCCGCCTTGCCGACGGTGCCGAAATCTTGCAGGTAGCCGTAGCCGAATGACTGGCAGGGGCCTGAAGGGCACACGCCGGGGCCGATCCCGCGATCACTCTGGTTGAAGAAAAGGCGCACTTCGCCGATGCCGAAGTAACCCGTGTCCACATCGTTGAAGAGCTTGTTCAACTGGTAGCCGAACTTGAAGTTGTGCCGCCCGGCCAGATTATCCACCATATAAGTGAGGTCGGCGTCGAGGGTTTTGCGTGTCGAAATATCTTTAGCGGTTTTGGAAATGTCCGAGACGCTATTGAAACCGGAAGCGCAGGGGTTCGTCGCGGGGACGCCCGCCGGGCTGCCTCCGTTGAGACACCGGATGCGCGTCACGTTCGGCACGCCGTAGGACGAGTCTTTCTCGTTCAGATAGTTGCGACCGCCGCGGACGCTAATGACCATCTTCGGGGTGGGCGTCCAGATGCCGCCCGCCGTGACGTTGTTGGCCGCAATGCGGCCGCCCAGTTGGGTGAAGTCTGTGGCGGCGGGCGCGGAAGTCGTGTACGAGGGGATCTGTCCGCGCTCGCGTTGCGGGCTGTAAGTGAATGTGCCCGTCAGGCGCAGGTTGATTAGTCACCGTCCCGTCCAGACGCGCGAACTCATAATCGTTACGCAGGTCGCGTTCGTAATGCACGGTCTGCCCGTTGGGGAACAGGAAATCGCGCTGCGTGCTGTAGAACTGCGGCGAAGCGCTGACTAAGAACCACAGCCTGTCTTTCACAATCGGGCCGCCGAGCGTGATGCTGGGAAACACATTGCGGAAACTGTCGCCGCGCGGGTTGATGTAGCTGAGGGTCGTCGAACTGGTTCCCTGAATCAGCGGGTTGGCCTGAAACTGCGGGTCGGAGTTGGCAACCTTGCCGGTCAGCGTCTGGCGGGCGGAAAGGTTGTTGAACTCGAATTGCGTTCCGATTTGGCCGTGAAAATCGTTGCCCCCGCTCTTGGTCACGACGTTGATCACGCCGCCCGTCGCGCCGCCGAATTCGGCGTCGAAGCCGCTCGACTTGACCTGCACTTCCTGCACGAACTGGAACGGGATGTTGTTGGTGTCGCGCAACTGGCCGGTGCGGAAGTTCGTGACTTCCGAGCCGTCGATGATGAAGGTGTTTTCCGAACCGCTTGCGCCGTCGATTTGGAAGCCGCGGCTGAGCGGCTCCCGGCGCGTCGCGCCCGAAAGGTTCAGGATGCTGTCGATCCTCGTTCCCTTCGGAAGAAGGTCTATGACCTCCGCGCTGATGTTGGTTTGAATCCTGTTCGAGGTCGTATCGATGGGCGCGGCGTCAGACGCGGTGACGACCACGTCCGCCGAGACACCGGCCGCTTGCAGCGTAATATCGACGGGGGTGGTGTGGCCCAATCTGACTTCGATATTATCCGTTTTCGCGCCGGTGAAATTACCGGCCGTGGTCGTGACCGTATATCTGCCCGGCGGAACATTCAAGACTCGATAAAAGCCTTCCTCGTCCGCGGTCACAGTACGATTGAAGGCGGAACCCTCGACGAGCACGACCGCGCCCGCGATTCGCCCACCCTGAGCATCGGTGACTGTCCCTTCAATGTTACCCGTCGTCTCCTGCGCGAAGGCCGCCGTAGAGAGAGAGACGGCAAGCATTGTCGCCAGCACAAGCTTCCGAATTGTTAACTTCATAGATTTCTTCTCCATTACTTTTCGACTGATAAACTTTCACTTCGAGAGCGACCCGGCCTCCGCTTCCGAAATTTCGTAGCGACGCCAACAACGCTCTCTTCCGTCAACACTGATCCAAGCAACGTGCATGCCTCGGCGGGTTATGCTGCGGAAAGTAAATGCGTCTTTAGAGTTAGACCAACGGCGGGCGCGGGCGAGATGTTTGAAACTTGCGATATATGGATTCCCGGCTCGATACCCTTTGCCGGAAATGAATAATCGAAGCGGCAACGTGTCAACGCGCGCCGCGAAAAATTCAATTTATTGAAAAGATCACGCCCGCGCGTGAGGGCAGGGCAGCACGGCGGCTGTGGGTGCGGTCGAATTATTGGCGGGTGTTGCGCGCGGATCAGGGAATCAAAAGCGAGACTTGCTAGGCGGAGTTTACTTCGATAACTCACATGGCGGAACGAACCTGTGCGCCGACGAGTCGATAACTAAATTTGATCCTCGTCGGTCAAATCCAGTGGCGAGTCGGCATCATCCGTTGACTCGCCATCATCCAACGGCGACTCGTCGTCATCGCTCTCGACCGACAGGTTAGGGTCGATGTCGTAACGCTTTATCTTTTCGTGGAGCGTGGTGACTTTGACGCCGAGCAGGCGCGCGGCGCGGGATTGATGGCCGTTCGTTTGGATCAGCGCCTTTCGGATCATCTCGATCTCGAAGCGGCGCAGTTCCTCTTTCAGGTTGAGTTGTTCCCGGCGGCCGAGAGATTGTAGTTCCTGAATATCTTTGAGCAACTCGATCTCTCTCAAAAGCGTCAGCGTCAATTCAACCAGCATCTTGAATTTGCTTGAGAGTGGGAGCCGCGGCTCCGCCATCGACATCATCTGCGCTTGCGTGTTGGCGTCGCGGTATTGCTCTCTATCCTCCGACACACTCCTTGCCTCCATCCGGCGGTGTCTCGTAGAGCCGGGGCTGTATTGTTGTTCAGGTAACATGTCGTCCTCTCGGGGTCGGGCTTTATTCGATTATTGATCTGAGCGAAGTAAGTTGCTTCCAGCAGTGACTCTCGACCGTGCGGGTGTTACGTACGCTCAGTTTCGGATTGTCTCCGTCGTTAGGTAATAACCAGTGCCCGTCCGGCCGCTGCACCAGATGCCCGAGTTCATGTAACAGGATCAATGCCCGCGCCGGTCTCGTGTTCAAACGAAAATGCCCGATAAACTGTCGCTGCGCCGCGTTCGCCATCGGGGCCATCGAGAAAGGCCCTTCGGAATTAACCATCACCTGTTCGAAGAGCCGGTAGGACGCGCCCGTCCGCGGGTTGCGGACGTGCATGTAGGCTCCGCCCATCTGAATGGCGACCATGATGTTAACCATCCGTGACGGCTTTAACTGCTCCGCGAAATGATTGAGCACGTCCGTCGCTTTCACAGGCCCGCCGAAAAAACGGCTACAGGAGTTATCTTCTTTAAGAATGCGATAAGCATCTCTGTAGGTGTCGGCATGCCTCTCGTTCTCAAACTCCGAAAGGAGCGGCGTCGGGACGGTTAAGGGCGCTGCCATCACTGCTGCGGGCGGGACGCGCGCCGGTTCCAGTTCAGGCGGTACGACCGGCGTGGTTTCTTTAGGGGTTTCGGCGGGACGCGTCTCAGACAAAGACCTGACCGTTTCCTCGATACTGCCGAAAATTTGTTGAGCCGCCGCAGGCATCTGCATCGCCGCAACTAAGGCGAGCGCAAAGAGAATTCGATGGGGTCTCATCATCCGGCCTCCTGAGATGGATTCCATCAGAGTCGGCAACCCGCCTCATTGCGCGGGGCTCGCTCCGCGGGGCGGGCTCCCCTCAGACATCACTTGATCAGATGGACAATTTGAAAGACTTCGCTCCCGGCGAACGTCGAGCGAAGAACTGGTCGGCGGCACAAGATGGCCGCGTGCAGGATTTTTAGACCTGCGGCCGGGAGATAGGAAGAAGTTTGTGACGAAGAGGCCGAATTGCGGGATGAAACAAGCCGGGAGAAATGCGTAGTTTTGAAAACGCGTTAGAGCTTGTAGCCGAGGATGTGTTGCAGATTGTCGCGGTAGTTGCGGCTGAGCATCAGTTGGGTGCCGTCGTGCAGGATCACGCGGTACTCGCCGTGGCTCCACGTTTGCAGTTCCTTGATGAGGCTCAATTTGACGATGGTCGAGCGATGAATGCGGACAAATTCCTTCGGATTGAGTTGCGCTTCCAAGCCGCCGATGGACTCGCGCAGCAGATAAGACTTGGTGGCCGTGTGGATGTTGACGTAGTTGCCTTCGGCTTCGATCCAATTGATGTCTGCCGCCGGGATGAAGAAGACCCGCCCGTCCGTCTTGATGAAGAGGCGTTCGAGGTGCTTGGAACCTGCTCCGATCTGTTTGAGCAGATCAAGGAGACCTGAATCGAGTTGATCCTTGCGCGTTTGCCGCAGGTGGTTTTTGGCGTGGCCGATAGCGGCGGCGAACCGTTCCCGGTCGAAAGGCTTGAGCAGGTAATCAAGGGCTTGTACCTTGAAGGCGTCTACGGCGTAGTGATCGTAGGCCGTGACGAAAATAACGAGCGGCAGGTGAGACGATTTGAGAGCGTCGAGCACGGCGAAGCCGTCGAACTGCGGCATCTCCACGTCGAGTATCAAGAGGTCTGGCAGCAGGCTCCGCACCGCCGCCACGGCCTCCCGCCCGTTGGCGCACTCCCCGATGACTTCCATCTGGGGGTCGTCTTCGACCATCCGGCGAATCTTTTCGCGCGCCAGCGGTTCGTCGTCAACGATCAATACACTTATTCGCGTCTTATCCCGCACAGTGTTTTCGCCTACGGCGTTCCGGCTCCCGTTATGATCGAGTTGCTCTCGATGTAGACGCAAATAAGAAACCGGAAATGGGATACGGAAAAATGAAGTCGGTCAAACTTCCCGCGCCGCGTTTGGTTCTTCGTGCAACAGAGAGTTGCTTTACTTCGCCGACGGGCGCGTTTGCGGAAGTCGCCCGCGCGTCTTGAGCCAAGTCTTGATCATCAAGACAAACCCGCCGCATGAATCCTTCACTCGAAGCGATGCCGCAGCACCGGAGGGATGCACGAGACGTGCGCGCTCGTCGGCTAAGCCAATACCTTCATCGGAAATTTGTTTGAAGTTTCGATTAGGGCTCACCTTCAGGTCAGTTGTCCTTGACCCGTATACGAGTCGTGCCGCTGTTTCGTTCCGCCAGAAACTTAACGAGGTGGCGGCTCAAAAGTGGAAGGTCGAAGAATAAGTATAAGCCTCCGCGGGTGAGGGAATCGGGCGGCGGCGATACCGGGTCAATAGAACTTCGCTTCGCCGCACGGTCTGTGCGGATGTCGTCGCGTCTCCCGAAAAAGCCGGGGCGAGGATGATCGCCTCCGCAATTCTCGACTCTCGCAGAGACGAGAATTGGAGGACAGTGTTGCTGCAAAAGCAATTCAGTTATTGTGCCTCTCATAGGGAATGCGTTTTGATCCCCGACCGCTCAACTGCCGCTTTCTATTGCGAGTCAGTCGTAAATTCTTAGTAAATCAACAAATCCTGCCGGTTAATTTTATCCTCTGACCGCTCACAGATTTTTTCTCTTCAAATCAATCACGCTTCATTTAAGTTGTCGTTTGCGTCATGGAGGACTCAGGGTGAGATGTAAATTTTGGGGACGCTATGCGTCGCACCCTGAGTTCTTAAAACATCAACCGGAAAACTTGAAGGGGGAATTATGAAAACCAAACTGCTAGGTTTTTTATTACTTACTTTAATTGTGGCGGCAACAGAATCTGCGGCGCAAACCGCCGACGCCGAGTCGGCGGCGGCGCGCGTGCCGCTGGAAAATTATTTGCGTGGACACGCGACGGGTAATCCCGAATTTATGCGGAAGGCTTTTCACACCGAGGGAAATCTGATTTTCGTCCGCGACGGTAAATACTCCACGCGCAGCTTTGCCGAATATATCGCAGGATTCAGCGGAAAACCCACGGCCGACGAAGGCCGGCGTAAGCGTTGGATAGAGAGCGTCGATGTCGCGGGGAATGCGGCAACCGGAAAAATCATCCTCGATTACCCGAACGGTAAATTCGTTGACTATATGACCTTGCTCAAAATCGACGGAGAGTGGAAGATCGTCAACAAGAGTTTCCATTTCGAGCCGAAGACAACCGTCGGGAAATGAAATCCGGCGGCACCGCCTAACGACGAGGAAAGAACAATGAAGCTCAGAATGAAATAAACCCCTGACGGATTTAGCGAGAATATATGTGCTTTGAAGATTGCGGGAACAGGCGGACGCGTCGCGATTTTTTGATGTCGGCTGGCGTTGCCTTTGGAGGAATCGCGCTCGCTTCGTCGCGGCATGGGCGGACGGCGATAGGAGAGCAAGGCGACATCATTCAAGAGCTCGTCGAATTTAAGAACGGCGAAGACACGATTAAAGGTTACCTCGCTCACCCAAGAAAGGCAGAGACATATCGAAGCGTCTTAGTGTTGCACGGCAATCTCGGAGTCTCGGATGATATACGCCACACGGCGGCGCGTCTGGCGGGGGCGGGCTTTGCCGGGCTGGCAGTTAGTTCGACTTCACGTGAAAACGACGAGATGGCAAAGCTCCCGCGCGAGTTCGTGATGAGCAATCGTTTTATCGAGCGGTACATCTCTGACGCACAGGCCGGCATCGAGTTTCTAAAAAAGAGATCGTTGTTCGGCGGCGGGCGCTTCGGGGTTATCGGTTATTGCGGCGGCGGTTATACGGCGACGCGTCTGGCTCAGGCCGATTCTCGCGTCAAAGCCGTTGTGGCTTTTTACGCCGCTCCGGTGTCTCCGCCGGAGCGCAGTTCGCAGGCCGACCCGCGCCCGCATATGTTGAAATATATCGAACAGGTTAAAATTCCGATCCAGTTTCATTACGGGACGCGGGATAATTTAATCCCGAATCCAGACGTTGAGAAATTGCGAGAGAAACTAACGACCAAAAATCGGAAACCGGAAATTTATATTTACGACGAAGCGCAACACGGCTTCGCCAACATGACGGGCGAAACATACAGGGCTGACTATGCGGCTCTGGCGGAAAAGAGATGGCGCACGTTCTTACAAAAGCACCTGTAAAAAATTTCGACCGGAAGACGGCGCTCACGTTCGAGTGGCTGTTCGGCCGCTTCCCGACCTTCTGGCAGGTGCAGTTCGCGGGGTGGTCACTCTATCTTGTAATGATGTACGTCACGTTTCTGACCGTCGCCGCCGCGGGCACTCTTTTCAACTTACTTATTATCAAAATAATTCGCACGGTCATCGGCTTTAGCCTGACGTGCCTGATGCGCGTCATCTACCGCCGCTTCGGGACGAACCTCTCGATTCAAAAAGTAGTGTTGCTGGTTTTGGGCTGCTCGATAGTTTTCGGCTGTGTCTGGACACTGTCCGAAATGGCGGCGAGTTCGCTGCGGAATCCGAACTTCGTGTTCGCCAACAATCTGGCGCGGATTCCGCGCAACGCGCTCGACTACGGTCTGACCCTGACGGCGTGGAGCGCGCTTTACTTCGGCATCAAATACTGGCGTCAGTGGCAGACGGAGCGCGACAACGCGCTGGCCTCGGCGGCGATGGCGAATCAGGCACAGCTTGAGATGCTGCGTTATCAAATCAACCCGCATTTTCTTTTCAACTCCCTCAATTCGATTCGCGCCTCGATTGACGAAGATGCGTTCAGGGCGAAGCAGATGGTCACACAACTCGCGGAGTTTCTGCGTTATTCACTGCTTCACACCAACGCTCAGGAAGTTGCGCTCGGCGAGGAAATAGAAGCCGTCAGGAATTATTTGGCTATCGAAAAAACGCGTTTTGAAGAGAGGCTGGAAGTCGATTTTCAGGTTGACGAAGCAGCGGAGAAATTGCCCGCGCCGTCTTTCCTGCTCAACCCCCTAGTCGAAAACGCCATCAAACATGGCTTGAATAATCTGGCGCAACCACTGAAAATTCGCGTCTCGGCACGATTAAGAAACGGCGTCCTGCTGTTGGAAGTGGCGAACACCGGCTGCTTGTCGCAATGCAGTGACGGGACGAAAGTCGGCTTGCGAAATATCCGCGAACGCATAGAGAAAATCTACGGCGGGCGCGGCAGTTTTGAGTTGGTGGAAGAAGGTGGGTGGGTTTGCGCCCGAATAAAGTTGGGATGAAATTAGAAGCGTTAATCGTTGACGACGAGCGGCTGGCGCGAAAGGAGTTGTGTTCGCTGCTCGCGGGCTATTCCGAAGTCGAAATCATCGGCGAGGCGGATTCCGTCAGCCGTGCGCTCGCGTTGATCGAAAGCACACAGCCGAACGTCGTTTTTCTCGACATTCAACTCGCCAACGAAACCGGGTTTGATTTGCTCGAACGGGTGGAGTCGGCTGCTTTCAAAACGATTTTCGTGACGGCGTTCGACGCCTATGCGATCCGGGCTTTTGAAGTCAACGCGCTCGACTACCTGCTCAAACCCGTCAACCCCGGGCGGCTGAAAAAGGCGATTGAAAAACTCCTGCGGGATGAGAAACCCGCCGCGTCGGATTCTCCGCGCCCGCTCGCCTTTGACGACCGTCTTTTTCTAGACCTCGGCGGCCGCTCGGTTTTTCTTAAAATCAACAGCGTCTCACATATTCTCGCGGCCGGTGATTACACGGAAGTTTTTACGACCGGAGGGCAAAAATATCTCGTGGAAAAACCGCTGCGCGAGTGGGAAGTGAGACTGCCCGACAAACATTTTGCGCGCATTCATCGCAACTGCATCGTCAATCTCGAATTGGTCGAACGGGTGGAAAACTGGTTCAACCGTTCGTATCAAATTTTCCTGCAAAGGGGGGGCGAACCTTTGACGGTCAGCCGCCGCTACGCCACAAAATTGAAAGAAAAATTCGGTTGATTCGGATTCACTAATTCAGATTTATGGGTCTGACCCGGCGAACGCGACATTAGCTGGTCAATCAAACCGCCCCGCAACATTCCTCACCCGTAGTTGCCACGGGTAATAGTCTCCTTGCCTTAAAGCTCATCTTTCGTCTGACGCATAGGTGATCCCTTTCGCCATCCTTTTATGCGTTTTAGGAAAGAGGAGCCTTCTCCGCCGCGCCGCCCATAACGGCGCGGGCGCAGAGAGAGACGCCTCTCCGGCTCATTCGGAATGCGCCCGTGGCGCGACCGGTCGCGCGCGCTCGCGTGGTCGCATCACTGATCTTTTACATTCCGGCGTGTCGAAGCACACGCCAACGACTTGACTCGGGAGCCGGGACTCAAACGACAACCGTGCCGAATGCACGGAGACCCCGCGCCGCCCGAGTCCTTTACCGCCCTCATACGGGTAAGTAAAAAGGGGAAAGAAATGTCCAAAGAGAGACAGGCGGGCAACACGGGCAGCGCGCAGAACGCGACGCCCGCTGCCTCAAACTGGTTTCTGCCGAACTTCATGGAGGTCACGAGCAGGGTCGGGCTTCGTCCTACCGTCACGCTCAACGTCGGAGGACTGTTAATCTCCGGCGAGTTGATCGACGCGCAAACCTACTTCTCCGACCTCACGACCGTCACCAACGAGGAACTCAAAGATGTCATCAGTCAGGACGCGCTGAATCAACTCGACGCGCTGTTCGCCGCCTTCCGCGACCGGGCGGATCACCCCGGCAACGCGCCCGGCCAATCGGCATCCCACGAGCCGACGCACCTCCACCTGCGAAACGCCAGAGTGTACCAACCGGGCGGCGCGGCCGCGCCCGCCGCGGGCGGCGTCTCGTGGCGCGTGCGCCTTGATGCCGTGGACGGCTTCAGCCTCGACATGCCGGCGATCCGGTAAGCGGCGCGAACAACCTCACTCGCGTCTCAAAACAAATTCACAATAGCGGAGAAACAAAATGGCGATTCCACAACCGGTACTAGACATCCTGAACAAGCTGCAAATCGTCGGGCTGCCGACACTGATCAACCCCGGCGAAATCCTCAGACCGCAAATCAACCCCGGCCTTGAGGCGTTCGACGCGCTCGGCCTCGGCGAGGTGCTGGGCAACCTCGACCTCAACCTATCGAACGTTGTCCTGAGCCTGACCCAGATGACGACGGGCGAGTCCGATTTGTCAGTTACTCTCGACGCTATCGCAGATGCCTCCGGGAAGGCTCCCGGAACCACCGACGTTCAGGTCGTGATGGAGGCGGTCGAATTTAACAAGCCCGCGCCCGCGCAGGCCAGAGACCTCAACCCGGACATGGCCGCGAGGGGCGAGTTGCCCTACCTCACGCCGATCTCAGGCAGCAGCGGCTACCTGCTGCAACTCGGAACGAACGTTCAGGGACTCATCGGAAAGGTGGCCGGTGAGATTAAACAGGTCGAGAAGATGACCGGCTCGGTCAGAGGCAGACTCGCGCCGCTCGAAAGCCTGTTGGCGAATATCACGGGCAAGGTCACGGGAGCCATCACGGGGCCGAAGCTTCTCGACGCGGCTCCCAAAGTCTCCGTGCAGTGGCACATCGAAGGCAACTACGTCCTGCTCGACAATACGACTTTGAACAACAAACTCGTGCCTCCGGTGCTGGTCGTACTGCCCGAATTCGCCGAACTGACGAACACCCCGCCCCCACCCTCGCAGCTACGCATCTCCTGTGATGTTTCGATAACAGTGACGCTGCCGGGCGGGGCAACCGAGTCGAAGACGCGCCCCATCGGCCCCTTCAACATCGAAGTGCCGAAGATTCAAATTCCCGTGTTGGCCGCGTTCACCGAGCACGGTCAATCGGACGCGTCGCAGTTCCCGGGGCGCGTGCTGATGGCCGTGCCGTCTTCGTCGCCGTTGAGCGGCTTGAACAACCTGAAGAGCTTCCTTCAGCCCGTGCAGACCGTGCTGGCGAGGTTGCAACAGACGCTGACGGTGGCGAACGCTACGCTGGCGTTGCAGTTCGGCGAGGCGAGCAATGTCATCGGCACGCTCATCGACATCATCGGCGCGGTGAACCAACCCCTCATCACGCAGAACTTCGTGATGTACCTCTCGTCCATCACACTCGACCCCGGCGGCTGGTTCGGCGTGGGTTACAAGTCTTGGGAGGACGAGATCAGTTCGGTGCTGCTCATCGGCCCGCCGGGTACGGGCATCAGTTGTCATAACCGTAGGAATCTGTGGCAGGGAACCGGGCAGTTCAAAGTCATCGTCGGGATGACGGGCGCGGCTTTCGTCCTCGACCTCGTCGAGCCTGTGATTCCAGACGGCAGCGGCGGCTACACGAGCCGGCCGGACTGCGTGCCCTCGGACACGACCTTCGAGGTCGTCGTCCAACCGGACAACTCGCGCCGGATTTTCAACGACGTGATCTCGTCGTTCCAATTCCTGCCGCTGGCGTGAGCGGGGTGCAAACCGGCCTCGCAAACCACTTTCCGGCGGGGCTTTTCAAGCCGGGGCCACGGCGACCCGCTTCAGGTAAATAACGAGGGTGCGCGCTCGACGCATGTGCGTCGAGCGCGCGCCCTCGTCGTGTATGGTTAAGAAAAGGTGGCGGGTGAAGGCACACAATATGTTGACGCCGGTTAACGCGCGCAACGATGAAGATGCTGTTTAGTGGGCGTCGAGCGTCCGGCCGCGTATGAAGTCTGCGGCGGCCTTCAACATGCGACGGATGCGTCGCACCACCTTCGGCAAAATCCAGATCAGGAGTAAGAGAAATATCAAGATGACCGCGAGCATCACCAAAGGGTAACTGACGGCCAGCCCCACCGCCCCCACGGCGAGCACGTCTTCCAGCAGCGAAAGAGACCAATTCGACAGCGGCTCGGGACTCAGGTTAGCCCCGGCGCGAACGGTCGCCTTCGTCCCGTGAGTCGAGAGTGCCAGCCCCCCTCCCAATAGCAGCGCGAGCACTTGCACCGAAGGACTGATGTCCGAGGTGGCCGCCGCGGCAAGCACCGCCCCGGCCGGGACGCGTATGAAGGTGTGCAACGCATCCCAGACGGTATCAACGTAAGGTATTTTATCGGCGAAGAATTCGAGGACGTAAAGGAAACACGCCACGCCGATGATCAAAGGGTTATCCAGAACGTGAAGGCCGCCGGGCAGGTGCGCGAGTTTGTAGTGCTCCAGTAACCCCAACATGGCGACGGTGGCGTACAAGTTAATGCCGGAAGTCCACGCCGAGCCCATTGCCAAACCGAGAATCTGTATGACGCTCATCCTTCAGCCTCCCTAACCGTCAGCCGTGACTTCATCATAGGGATTTTCAACTTCTCGCGCCACCCGCAAGTCTTGATCGCGGCTCTCGGTTAATCTATCCGTTACGGAAGCTGTTGACAGGAGAGGCAGCGCAGTTAAGTCAAGCCTTTCCAAAACTCCGCTTTCAAGACTCTTTACAAGATGGCCGTTCTGTTGAGAGTTGCTACTCTAAAAAGACTCGCCCGAACCGGGGCGTGTATGATGTGTTTCGGTTAAATGAGAAATGTGACGGTTAAGGCTGCTTCCGAGGAGATGAGACGTTGCGTGTTCTACTGGTTGAGGACGAGCAGAGCGCCGCCAAAATGCTCGCCAAGGGCTTGCGCGAAGAGTCGTACGCGGTAGACATTGCCGGAGACGGCGAGACGGCTTTATATCAGGCGCACCTCAACGACTACGACCTGATCATCTTGGACGTGATGCTGCCGGGCCAGGACGGCTTCGAGGTCTGCCGCGAGTTGCGCGCGAACGGAGTCGCCGTGCCTATTCTCATGCTCACGGCGCGCGACGCGGTCGAAGATAGAGTTGAAGGACTGAACACGGGCGCAGACGACTACCTTGTAAAACCTTTCGATTTCGAGGAGTTGCTCGCACGCGTGCGCGCGCTGCTGCGCAGGGTTCCGGCGCTGTTGCCGGAGGTCATCACGGTCGCGGATTTAGCGATCAACACGCGCGCGCAACAGGTATCGCGCGCGGGCAAGCGCGTCGAACTCACGACCAAAGAATACGCTTTGCTCGAATACCTCGCCCGGCACGCCAACGAGGTCGTCAGCCGCGCCGACATCGCCGAACACGTCTGGGACGAGCGTTACGATCCTTTCTCGAAAGTGATCGAGGTCTTCATTCAACGGCTACGCCGCAAGCTTGACGACGACCGCCCTGTCAAACTGATTCGGACGCGCAGGGGAGCCGGGTATATTCTCTCGACGGGAGACATGGACGATGATGTTTGAGTCAGTCAGGGCGCGTCTGACACTGTGGTACGTGAGCGTGCTCGCGCTGATCCTCGTCGTCTTCGGCGTCGCCGTCTACGTCATGCTGTCACGCGCGCTTCACAGGCGTGTGGATGAAGCCCTGCGTTCAACCCTCGAAATCTCAATCACCTCGCTCACGAACGACGCGCAGGAGGGCCAGTCGAGCCTCAGCGCCGCACAGAGCACGGCGGCCGAACTGTCTCACCCCCAACAAGCCTTGATGATCTACGACGATGCGGGGCGGCTGCTCGCCGAACATCCCTATGAAGAAGACCTACACGTCCGCCTGCCCGACCTCGCGGCGATACCCGCCGACGAGGTGTACCTCTACACGGTCGCGGAGCAGCGTGACGCGGACGACCACCACCGCCTCGCCGTGCGCAGGGTGCGGATACCTCCGGCCGATACCCCGTACATCGTCCTCGCCAGCCGGCCGCTCGAAGCGGTCGAGGACGAGTTGGAATCGCTCAGTGAGATACTCTACTTCGCGACCCCGGCGGCGCTGCTCTTGGCCGGCCTCGGCGGTTGGTTTTTGGCGCGGCAAGGCTTCGCGCCCGTCGCCGCCATGGCTAAGAGCGCGCGCCGGATCGGCGCCGAAAGCCTCGACAGCCGATTGCCTATCGCCAACCCGCGCGACGAACTGGGACAACTCGCCACAGCTTTCAACGAACTGCTCGCACGCCTCAACGCGGCCTTCTCACAGCAACGCCGGTTCATGGCCGACGCTTCGCACGAACTGCGCACGCCGCTTTCGGTGATGAGCACGGCGGCGGGCGTGACCTTGAAGAAGGAGCGACGGGAGGAGGAGGAATACCGCGAGGCGCTTCAGATGATGGCCGAGCAGACGCGCCGTCTCTCCCGGATCGTGAAGGACATGTTCGCCCTGGCGCGCGCCGACGCCGGGCACTACCCCCTGCAAAAGAGGCCGCTCTACCTGAACGACCTGCTCGAAGAAGTCGCGCGCGCCGGAGGACTGTTGGGAGCCGACAAAGGCGTGTCCGTGGAACTGACGAACTTGCCCGAAGCGGCTTATCACGGTGACGAAGACCTGCTGCGTCAGATGATTCTTAATCTGTTGGACAATGCGTTTAAGTTTACGCCTGCGGGCGGCGTCGTCAGGCTGGGTCTGACGCGTCGGGCAGACGAATACCTGCTCACAGTCGCCGACACCGGAGCTGGCATCCCCCTCGAAGCACAGGCTCACGTCTTCGAGCGATTCTACCGCGCTGACAAGGCTCGCTCGCGCGCCGAAGACGGCGGCGCGGGACTGGGTCTCGCCATCGCCAGATGGGTCGCCCAAGCTCATAACGGTGAACTTGAGTTAGCCGTTTCCGACCACACCGGCACCACCTTCGTCGCCCGCCTGCCCGTCACACCCGCCTCTAACTGATTGCGAATAGTCTCTTTACATCGTTTACCCTGCGTTTACCGGGGATTTGATAATCTCACGGAATGAAAGCGACGGCATGAGTTGAGCCGTCCAAAGTAAAGGGGGAATATATGAGTTACAGGGTAAAAATGATTCTGCCAATCGTCGTGATGTTTTTAACTTTCGGATACGCCGCGCTGGCGATTGTCCGAAGCGACTCGCGCGAGATCAAACAGCCGCTCCCGTCGTCTCTGGACAATCTGGCGGCGGTCAAGCTAGTGGAGATCAAAGACGGCGGCGGTCGTGTCATCCTCAGCGGCAATTTTACAGTGACGACGAAGTACGACGGGGAGATAGAAGAGAAGTCTCCGCTAGCTGCGACGGGCGTTGACCCGGATGCCCGTGGGGTGGCCGAGATCGAAATATCAAACAAGAAGAATAGCGTCACCGAAAAAGAACTTGAGGTCGAGGTGCGGCAACTCTCGGCACATACCTCTTACGACCTGTTTATCGACGGGCAGCAGGCGGCGTCCTTCAAGACCAACCACCGCGGAGAGGCGGAACTTGAGATGACAAACGCGCCTTCCACCTGAGGAGTCGCATTCGTCGTCCAGAGAGTCATCAACCGGGGGGGTACGTTATGAGTAAGATCGACGGAGCCTTTAATTCTCAAGTACGTCCGGTCGCACTTGTCATGTTGCTCACGCTCTTGGCAGGTTCGTTGCCGCTGCTGTATACGCTTCAGCCCCGGACATCTGCGAATACCGCCGGAGAGCCGGGCGCGGGCGTGACCCCCTTCGACGGGGGCACGTTCGAGGCTTCGGGCGTGGCTCATGTCCGCGGCACGGACGGCGTGCTCTTCGTGGATGACGGGCGCACGGATGAAGTCTTCTGGATGAGGCTCGGCGAAGGGCGCAGACAGGCGGGCGAGTTTCATCGCAAAATTAAGCCCGAAGGTGTGACGCGCTTTGCGTCAGGCGGGCCGGACTTCACCTTCATCGTCTTCGACACCGGCGGCTACACGACAACAGATTAGAGAGGTTCGTGGGCGTAATCGACGGTAAGTGCCAAGCGGTTCTAATCGCCCCCGTGGGAAAATTAATACCCAATGTGACTCAACGCAGTAATTTATTCTCCCTCAAAAAATCTTACCTGCGACAGCGACTCTGACCCGTCTCATGTCGTCATCCTCGCACCGGCAACCCGGTGCAAGTGAATAGGTTCTCCCCCCTTTGCCAGAGTCCGATAACATTAGCACCACATGGACGGCTTTGCCCAAAAAGTCAAAACGGCTACTAAATAAGGAACATGGCATATCCGTCACCTACAATATATTGTGCGGCAGACCGACTTCTTGGGCAAAGTCAAAATCTAGGGCTTTGCCCCTAAAGTCACATTATGGTCAGACTTTGTGGTCAACGAAGGGACTTTATGGTCAAAATCCTCACTTGACCATAAAGTCCCTTTTCGTTACGATGCGCTAAAGTCAACATCTATTCCAAGTTCATACATGCTCTGAATGACACAGCACAGATTATGACAGAGGACTTTGCAAAGCACTTCGTTGATCTGCGCCGTCGCCGTCTTACTTCTTAGCCGCTCGCCAAACTTAGCCTTGATCATACTGAACACAGTCTCGACGTTTGACCGCTTGTGATAGTGCTGTTTGAACTCGCTCTCTTGGAACTTATAGAGGTGATACATGCGCTTCCATAGTTCGCCTTTGCCGGAGGGGTTGGGTTTGTTCTTCTCACCTTCACGAAATGGAATGTAAGGGATGCCGCCTTTAACGAGTACAAAGCAACGGTTCTTAAAACTGTCATAACCTTTGTCGGCTGATAGTTCTTTGACCTGAAAACCGCTGCCAGTGGTCGTATCAAGTAACGGCTTGAGATAGGGGCTGTCGTTAGCGTGGCGGTGCGAGACTTCCACGCTCGTTACGATATTGGTCTTGACGCCGCACATGAGATGCACCTTGATCCAATCGTGCTGTTTCATCGGCTCGCCATACTTGGCATCGAACCAACGCGAGAACTGACCAGTAGCGAAGCCTGATGAGTCAACCGCGAAGTCTGACTCAACGCTCTTGAGCGGCAAGCTGGATGCGATGATCAACTCTTTAAGATAGGCTGTCAGGTCTTCACGCTCAAGATACTTCCGGATCGTGTTGTAGTGGAGAGGCATTGACAGATAGCCGCGCATCAAAGCGTCGCGGAGGTCTGACTGATTCCTGCGCCCGGACATGCCCGTATAGACTTTCATGCAGGATGCGAAAATCAGATCGGAGAGCGGAGCGCGCGGGCGTCCCATCACTTGCGGCGGTTCGTCTATGTTCTGGCAGAGTTCAAAGAGAAGGTGTTGTAACTTCGATTTTTCGTTCGTTTGGGCTTGGTTGTATTCGTGCCATTCTTGGCGGTAGGTCTTACGCTCTTTAGGTTCGGTTTGCAGCATCATGACTCTTGCTTTCTCAGCATGATTGCGGCACAATACGAGCGGATCGGCTACATCGTGTGCAAGCACGCTGTGGTTGAATAAGTCCCGTTGAGTGCTAGAACACTCGGCGGGACTTTTACTTTTGGAATGGAAAGAACTTGCAGGCATGGTACATTATTCCATCTATGAAATCAACATAAATATCATTAAAATCAATGGTTTAGCCATACCATTTCGTCTATTTAGGCGTATCTTTTCTCATGGACTTTTGAATGTTGCCATGCTATAAACACACGTAGAGCCTCCTGCCGAAGGTAGGTTTTAGTGGGGATGACAGGACTCGAACCCGCACGGCCTTACGGCCACCGTGATTCCAGCACGGCGCGGCTGCCAGTTACGCCACATCCCCACTTTTGAAAACAAAGGTGCTAACCAAGACCCGTTCTGCTGTCTCCGTCAAAAGTCATCAGAACGGGTCTTCCCGTTTCAGCCCTTCACGTCGGTTAGCGTGAACGTGAGGGCTATATCTCTTCTCATCGTAGTACCCTCCATATGCAGAGCCATACTACGCCAGAATCGGCCTTGTAAAATTTGCTTAGTTATTAAGTGGGATTTGTTGGCAGATAGGCTAGAAAACGCGCCTAAATATCTTGGCAGATAGGCTGGAAAACTTGTCAGAATATCTTGGCATATATGCCAAATAATTAAGGCGAATTTATTTGCCTAGTTTCACCCTCTCAACAATCGCATTGTAGTCAATACTTAACCCCTTAAGTTTCCTACTAAAGTTAGTGAGGCTTGAATCCGTACCGCCTGCGCTCAAGCCGCCGATGCCTAGTTCTTTTGCGACCGCCCTTTTCGTCGGAATCTTTCCTTTAGGCGAAATCAGTTTTCGGATCGTTGCTTCAACCTTCTGCACATACTCTGCGGCTTCTTGTGCTTTAACATCTTTTGGCTTGGTGCTCCCTTTAGGCCGCCCTACGCCCGTAGGTATGTTCAACGACGGGAGAGCATTTAAGAGTGTGATCTGGAAATCCCGCCTTTGTTTAGAGGTTGTATCAACGCAGGCCTGCATTAACTTCTGGGCGGCCTTATTCGCCGCCTTTGCCGACATCTCGTCACCATCTTCTTTATAAATACCCGCCAATATACCGAATAGGGTGGAGGCGGTTAGGGTCAAAGTTTCATCGAAATTTTCCTCAAACAGCATCAGTTGAAGCAGTATGAGGCGCGTTAGCATTGTCGTCATTGCATGGAACGCTAACCGCCGGACAAGAATATCCCGCCCCATACCGCCATCTCTTCTCTCGCCGAATAGCTGATTGTCATCGGCCGCCGAGTAAATTGCTTCACACGTGGGGTACACGTTGAGAAGCATCTTGTCCAGCCTATACAGACCGTAAAACTCTCCTAGATCATTCTTGACTTCAGCCTGTAATTGCAGGAAAGGGATGCCGTCACGGTAAAGAATAACGGCGTCTAAGCCTTCAATCACCTTGCTCTTGGAAAAATAATCTAACGCCAACCGCAAAACGTCGGTCGGCGTTTCTTCGCCGGTGAACTTGTGCATGATGGCCTCTCTGTAGCCATTCTCTGAATGAGTATTCGGCTCGCCCGCCGCGTCAGAGATTCGCAACCTTTCCCCACGCTGATCAGGCGTGAGTCAGGCGAGCCGAAAGTTGTTAGGGGATTATATGAGCAAGCGGGCGACAGTCTCAACTATCTTCCCTATGTCGGCGGGCTTGCGTAGATACTCATTCACGCCCGCTAGTCGCGCATCCCTACTACATTCACTTGCGGAAAACATGATGATCGGCATCTCTCTGCGATGATCTAACCCGCGCGCATATCTCACTAACTCAAGACCGCTAACGCTTGGTAACTGGTTATCACACAGCAAGAGGCTATAACTGGCGTTGCTCGCCAGCCTGAGAACGGCGACCGCACCATCACCACAGAGCGTCACGCGCCAGCCTTCATCTTCCAACGTCTCTTTAATGGCCTGCGCGACAACTTTGTGATCTTCGACTAAAAGGATGTGAGGCATAGGATTGTCGCGGGGCTTGTGCTGTCCTTGCCGCAAGCCCCGCGCGCCTCTGCCGCCGTGTTGAGGTTGGACAGAGGCAAGACGAATAATGGCGCGGTCTGGTATGATGCCGCGCGTTCTATCTTTGAAAATCAGTGACGGCTTATGCGTAGCTCAACCTCAACCTCAAAGCAGGAGTGATGAGCATCGCCGTTAGAGTGGAGAGGTTCTTACTCACGGCGACCGAGTTACGCGAAGTGATTTTACGTCTATTTAGGCGTGCAGGTAAAGGGGCAGGATGTGTCCGCGAAAGGGGGCACGTCTAATGGGGCGCAGTCGTCGTCCGCGCCCGGAGCGGCTTGCCTTGAAACTCCTGCAAATCAGGGAGGCGTTAGGCGTCTCTCAAGCGGAGATGCACCTACGGCTAGATCAGCCGAAGTCTCACCCGGCGCACATCTCAGGGTATGAACGCGGAGAGCGCGAGCCACCACTACCTGTTATTTTGAAGTATGCGAAACTGGCTGGCGTCTGTGTGGACGTGCTGATTGATGATACGCTTGATCTGCCCGCCAAGCTGCCAAGCAAACCTAAACACTAAAACCTAGCAACGCACTATTAGGATACTACCAATATGTCAGCACTTGAACTCACTCAAGAAGAGGCCAATGCATTCATTGCTATGGAGAAGGTGAAAACCAACCGCGACATTTGGCACTTTCCGCCACCAGGAGACACGCGACATATCCCCCTCCTTTCCGTTGATCATAAACACTCGTTTGTACTAGATATTCAACGCGGTCGCATCGATCTCAAAAAGGCCACATTTCAGAACCGCGTGCATCAAGTTGTCCCGCTCGTGCGTGTTGATGTCGGCGGAAGGCCACACCGTAACCCCGACGATGAGGAAATCCCAAGCCCGCACATTCACGTTTATCGTGAAGGCTACGGCGACAAATGGGCGTATCCTCTTCCGCCGGATATATTTACTGATCCCGCCGATTTAATGCTAACTTTGCAGCAATTCATGTGTTATTGTAATATCGTTGATCCTCCCGAGATTCAACCTGCTTTAATTTAATGAGTACCGAACTCAACAACTTAGTAGGAGATTATCTTGGCTGGCTGAAGGATCGGACACTTCTGCGGCAGGTTGACGATTGGTTTGAGATAACAACACCTTTCCTAGATAGACACAACGACTATCTACAAATCTACGCTAAGAAACAAGACGGTTATTACATTCTCACGGATGACGGCTACACCATGCAGGATTTAAGAATGGCAGGGTGTGAACTTGATACCGATAAACGCCTCGCCCTCCTACATCAAACCTTAAATGGATTTAACGTTCGTCGTGACGGCGATGAGTTGATCACAGAAGCCTCCCCAGAGAATTTCGCTGTCCGCAAACATAATCTCTTACAAGCCATGCTGGCGGTTGATGACCTCTTTTACTTGGCGCAGCCCTCTATATCAAGCATCTTTTTTGAAGACGTATCGAACTGGCTAGATGTATATGACATTCGCTATACATCCAATGTTAAACTAACTGGCAAGAGTGGGTTTGATTATCGCTTTGACTTCGTGATTCCAAAGTCTAAGAAACACCCAGAGCGAATCGTTTCGACGATTAACAATCCTGATAAGAAGGCCGCGCAACAGATTTTTACTGCTTGGGTTGATACAAAAGAGGCGCGACCGCAAGACTCAGAGGCTTTTGTTTTTGTGAATGACACATACAAACCCGCCCCGCCTAATGTTATGCAAGCCCTTCGTAAATATGAAATTCACACTATCCCGTGGAGTAAACGGGAGGATGCTATTTTAGCCCTCGCAGAATAACTTTTCACTTAACTAGAAAAACGCCCGATCAAGTTAATGATCGGGCGTTTCTGTGTCCATAAGTGACTTTATGGTCAACCGCCGACTTTGTGGTCAGACCTCTTTACTTTATGGTCAAAAGGGACTTTAGGGGCAAAGCCAAAATCTAGGAAGTTTGGTTATCGGACTCTGCCTATTTGTTTTGCCTACATCGATAACGAGAGAAAATTCTTTATGCCTCAGAGTGCGGTTGAGCCGTTGGGTAACCGGCTGCTCGCAAGGCTAAACGGGAGGAAATGGAACGTCTCCTGCCACACTCAGAGCGCGTTTCCTTTACGCTCGGCGAGGTCAGCTACGAATCAGGCGGGCAACAGAAACGGCGCGGGTGGAAACGGTCTCTAAGGGAACTTGGCGAACCAGCCGAAGACGGATTGTTTGGCGCTCCCCCCCGTCCCTTGAAACGCCTCAAAGTAACCGGCGACCATTTTGTTATCACTCATCAGATAGCCGGTATAAACTTGATACGAGGATGGGTCGGTAGGAGTGACCGCGCGGACGAATGTGATCTTGCGCGAAGCCTCGTCCCAGAATCCCACGATTTTGTTACCGAAAGCTGTGGAGTTGACCAGATTGCCTAGAGGGTCGATCTGGTTGATGACCAGCTTGCCCTGAAAACCATTCCCGTTGAGCGTCCAGTCGCCGATGCTAAGTGCCGCCATCCGTTTATCCTCCTGTAAGTCTATCGGTAATCATATAGAATCCGGAAGCCAAGCCACCCACCCGAAGACACTTCTGTGAGCCTTCCCTCCGGTGCCGGGGAACGCTTTGAAACTGCCTGCCAGCCGGTTTTCATTGGCCATCAAATAGCCGGTGTAAATTTGCATTGAAGAGGCATCGCCGCCGACCGTCTGTCTCGTAAAAGTCAACTTCCCTTCGGACTTGTTCCACACTCCGTTGACGGGGTCGGTCTTCGTCCCCTGTTTGATCTTACCTTTAAGATTGCCGCTCTCATCAATCGTTTCGATGATCAGGTCGACCACGAAGCTGTTGGAATTAACTCGCCACCGGCGCGAGAGAGAGAACGGGTAAGCCGCCGACTTGGTGAGCAGATTCAGCCGCTCGTTGATCTGGAAGTTGTGAAATGTATTCGGCACGCCTGATAAAGACATCTCCGCGTCGCTCGGCCAGAAATCATAATTCTCAAAGGCGGCCACCGACAAATTATCTTCGCGATGCATCATGACGGAGCCCGTGCCGGCAAATCCTCCGCCCTTGCAACGTGTGTTGGTCGGGTTCCCCGCCGCGTTCTTCCCATTTTCAAACGGGCTGACCCCTTCCCAGACGCCGCAAGCGAAGAGCGTCTGCGTCGTCTCCGGCTTGCTGAAGATGGGGTTGGCCGGGCTGCGGTCTAAAGCAGCAAGGAGGCGCGCGAAGTCGGCGGCGGAGATGATCCACCCGCCGCCGCCGTCGAGCAGGAACATTTCCCCGCCGGTTCCGTACTGCGTCGCGACCATCGGCCGCTCGCTCGTCACTCTGCTCTTGCCCACCGTAAAGCTTGTGCTGTGATAGAACACTTCGCCCGGCGCGCGCTCTTGAGCCAACGACTTCCCGATCCGGGCAGTCGTAATGTTGAGCGGCTTGAACAAGAAAGTTTTCACCGCCTGCTCGTAAGTCATGCCGGTCTTCGCGGCGATGAACATGCCTAACAGGGTGTAGCCCGTGTTGGAGTAGTTATCGACCCCGGTGGGGACAGGGCCGCCGGGCTGGAATTTCATATCGCAGAGGGCGAAGGAAATGAACTCTTCCTTCGTGAGCGTGAAATTATCCGAGTGACCGAAGGCGGCAGCCACGTCCTCCACATTGGGGTCGGTATGATACAGACCGCTCAAGTGGTTCAACAGGTGTGTGACCTTTATCTGGTCTACCCACCCGGAGCCACTGAATGACTTGCCGGGCGGCGGCGTCAGTTTGAGAAGAGGCTGAATCAAATCGTCGGCCTTCATCTTACCCTGATCGATGAGCTGCACGGCGGTCATGGCCGTTATCGCTTTGCTGACACTGGCGACGCGAAAGAGACTGCCAGGTTGCGTCAGTGGGTAGTCAGGCTCGGCCCAGGTGTAGGCGCGTGCGTGGATGACCCGCCCCTTATAAGCCAGTGCGAGCGAGGCGGCGCGCGTGCCGCTCTTCTTCATCCCGAGCTCCATCAGGTCGTCGAGCGGCTTCAGCTCAGGCAGCGATTCGCCGGTCACGGAAAACTTTCGCGGCAGGATGTCTTCCCCGACGGCAAAGATCGCGGTGAAGCGCGCCTGCGACGCAGGACTCCCGCCCGCCTGCACGCACAGCGGGAAAAAGCCCTGCGAAGTTAACTCATTAATCTTCTGTTGATACTGTGCGCTGTTCAGTTCGCTGACCGCCGCCGACGAGCCTACCGAATCATCCTGATAGAGAGAAGCATAGCGACCATCGGACGAGCGGGCTGTAAAACTGGGTCGCCCCCGTTGCGAAATCATGGCGTCGAAAATTTGCTGATCAGTAGCGAGGTCAAGGTCGGTGAACACATTCCAGTTCACCTTCCCCGAGTTCGGACACCACGTTGCGCCATACAGCCTATTGCTTCCCGGGCTGCCGTAGATGGCGACCGAACGCAGCATCTCACCTCTGGCGCGAGCGTCAGAGTTTTCCTGATCGAATGTTTGTTGATTGATATTGACCAGCGTGCGCGGGATGATACCGTTCGGGGCTGGCTCGAAGATGACCGCGAACCTCGGATGAGAAGTTGTGCCTGTGGCGCTGACCACGGTCGGCGCGAACCCTTTACCGGCCATCTCGTCGAACGCCGCCTTAAACTGGTTGGTGTCCAAATTCCAGCGCGCCTCCTGCGCGACGACATGGTCACGTAACAACATCGACGCGGCAAAGAGAGGCTTCTGAGGGTCGCCGTAGATCGCGATGGAGTTGAAGCGGAATCCCTGTGCGACGAAAGGATCGGCGCCTGCTTTCAGCTGCGCGGCCGTCCTGTCATGAAATGCCACAAAGTTGAGTATCAAATTACCGCCTCCTTTGCTCACAAAAGGGTGATCCACAACCCGGCCCCGTAACTGAGCCGGTGCGAATAATTATGAACGCTCCGGGCAAAACATTTAGATTAACAGTCCCGGCGAAACGAGGCAGCTTTTAACGGAAACCCGCGAATGAGTCAATGGTTGCCCGGACACTTTTATGCCTGAACGGGCGCAGACCGTTGTTACGACGTTCGCTGTGAATTTATGAGTTAAAGACTATCTCGACCCTCTTCCCGGCAAGAACGGGCGATTGCGGCACGATAAATGTTACATGCTTTTGGCGAACCTCAAGATGCGGGTCTTGCGCGTCTAAGCTTGTCGTTCGACCGGAGGTGCGAAATAAAAACGCTTTCTAAACATATACGTATAAGGGTTCGCGGCGCGGCTTTACCTTTGGCTCAGAAATTTATTGACAAACAAGACAATAATTCTTATCGTGCGCTTCTTATTTGCACAGGTTTGAGAAAATGGCCGCTCAAACCATTTGACTCCCGATAATTTTTTAAGCCTCTGGAAACAACCAGGAGAGGTCGTCGCGCCGCGCTTGTCTCTGATAGGCGCAGGGGGAGCGCGCCTCGTCCCGCGTGTTCAAATCCTCACCACACATCTTAGGACAAGCAACATGGCGACGAAAAAATCCGCAAAAGCCCCCGCCAAAACTTCAAAGAAGAGTGCGAAGAAGCGCGCCGCGGCCAAGAGGACGCCGAAGCCGCCCGCCTCGCAATCGACGGTGAACATTCAACTGCGCACTCACAGCAAAACCATCGTGACGATCCGGAGCGGTCAGGAGTTGAAGCGCGCGGCGGTTCAGTGGACACACGTGCTGCGCAATCGCCGCCGCTGGAACACGTCCGATGAGACGCGCAAAGAACAGGGCGTGCGCAGCCAGACGCAACTCGCCGCGCTCGGCATCACGAAGGAACATCTCGCAAGCATCGCCGAATTCGAAGTCATCGAAGTGAGCATCCCTTACACCACCGAGGCGGAGGGTTGGGAGGCGCGCATCTTTCCGTGGGAGTACCTGTTGAGCGCGGCCACCCGCACGCTTCGCGGGGGCAAATCCCTGACCGTCATCCGACACCTCGAACGGCAGGATCGCCAGCCCCCGCGCCGCCATAAAAAAATAGATCGGGTGATGATCGTCGAGAGCGCGCCGGGCGGGCTGCGCGATATGTACAGCTTTGAGTCCGAGCGCAATCTGGTCAAAATGGGACTTGAATCGTTGACGCCCGAGATGATCGTTGACGAATCGCGCGAGCAACTGCGAAAACGCATCGCCGATTATCGCCCCGACGTGATTCACCTGTCGGGCTGCGACAACAATCAGGCGTTCCAGCTCGGCATCATTCAGACCTCACCCGTCACCGACGGCTACCTGCTCAAACGCGACCCGGAAGGCTTAGACCCGGTCGAGGCCAAAGACCTGGCGTTATTGCTCAATAGCGCGACGCACAAACCCGCGCTGGTGACGTGCAACATCTACTACTCCGCCTCGCGCATTTGCCCACTCACCATCGCGGAAGGCGCGGGCGCGGCCATCGGCTTTCAGGACGAATGCAATGACGCTCTGACGGAACTGTTCCTATCAAACTTCTACGAATCGTGGCGACACTTCAAGTGGGACACGCTGGAAGCTTTCAAGTTCGCCTTCAACAGCATCAAGAATCAGCCGGAGGAGTTGATCGGCACGGGCATTGTGCTGTGGAGCGACGTGTCGCTGGTCAAGCCACAGTCGCAGGGCAGCGAGGATATTAAGATCAACCTGCTCTCCGAGCGGGACAAGGTCATCACGCGTGAAGACATGCCGGACGGAGATGTGCGCAACCTCCTGTCCGTGGAATTGAAGACCTGCCCGAACCTCAACTACTCGATGCTGCATAACAACTGCGAGCTGTTCGAAAAATTCATCCTGCGCAAGGAGAAGGCCGGTCGGATCAAGGACATCTGCGTCAACGTGGTGCTGTTTCTCGGCGGCGAGAGTTCGAGCTACACCTGCTCGGTCGATATGGTCGATAAACGGTTGAACCTCAACAGCGTCATCCGTGTCCCGCTGCTGTATTCGATTGAGCTTTTGAACAACGAGAATATTCACACGAGCCTCTTCGTCGAAGTGACGTGGGAGCAGCAGGTGCTCCACCGCCAAACCTACCGCGTCACGCTCCCGCCGCTCGACGAATGGCGCGGCAACAACACCGAGCGCGTCTGGCTGCCGTCGTTCGTCCTGCCGCGCGACCCGGCCGTCAGTAAGATCGTGGAGAACGCGCAGAACTACGTGATGGCGTTGCGCGATGACAGCACCGCCGGGTTCGACGGTTATCAGTGTATCGACACGACGGCCGAGAACCCGGTCGAGTGCGTCGATCAGCAGGTGAAAGCCCTGTGGGCTGCGCTCGTCTACAACATGAACATCAGTTATATAAATCCGCCCCCGACCTATCACCTGACGGCGCAACGCCTGCGCACCCCGTCGGAGATCGTCGGCGGGCGGCGCGGCACATGCATCGACCTCGCGCTGCTCTTTGCCGCCTGCCTCGAATACGTGGACATCTACCCGGTAATTTTCCTGCTCAAGAATCACGCCCTGCCGGGGTTCTGGCGCAGCAGCAGTTATCAGGACGACTTCAAAAAAATCGCAGAGAAATTCCAGACCCCCGTGACGCCGACCGGCGACGAAAATTTCGACGTTTCGACCGTTCAGCGTTGGCCCTGGTATCACAGTAAAAACGCCTACGAAGAGATCATGCAGGAGGTCTCCGGGGGCCGGCTCTACCCGATTGAAACCGTCGGACTGACGCGACACGAAAGTTACCGTGATTCGGTCGCCGAAGGCATCGCGAAGCTCATCAACGAAAACGGACACGAAGCCCTGACCTTTGAAGGGATGATAGACGTGACGCAGGCGCGCAATAATCTGATTACTCCGATACCTCGCCGGTGACGAGCGCGCGGGCGCGTAGCGAGTGAAAAGCCCCCCGGCTCAGCAGTTCTCCAACCCTATAACCGTGGTGGCGTCGCCGCATTCATCTGTTGTGGTTCGCCCCCTTGCTCGAAAGGACATTATGACCATCAAATTCGTTCCGAACGATCCGCTCGCGAAAAACGGCCCGCCGGTGCGCAACGTCAGGCCGCGCGCCGACCGCTCCGCCGGGCTGGCCGATTTCTCATACACGGGGCAGGCTCCCGAAGGCGTCTACAACATCGGCACGCCCGAATTCCTCTACTGGCAATGTCGTGAGGCGGCTTTGTTGTCGGTCGAGGTGTGGGAGGGGATCGACGGCAAGTTGGCGGCGTGGGGGCCTTCGTCGCCGAAGAAACTGGAGTTGCTCCAGAACGCCGGGGTCGAACTCAACGCGGGCTATTCGCAGACGGGGCTTGAATTCTACGAATTTACCACCGGCAGCAAAACCACCTTCAGCGGCGCGAGCACGGACGTGGTGGCGCACGAGGCCGGACACGCCTTCCTCGACGTGATCCGTCCAGACCTCTGGAACACGAGCTTCCCCGAAACCAACGCCTTCCACGAAGCCTTCGGCGACTGCATGGCGATTCTGGCCGCCCTTTCCGACAAGCAGACGCGCGAAGAACTGTTGAAGGCGACGCCGGATTTGGGCAAGAGCAATTTCGTCGAGGCCGTCATGGAAGACCTCGCCGACGGCACGAAGCGCGAATTCGGGGCGAGCTTCGACGGCTCCGCTCCGCGCCGCGCCCTCAACGATTTCAAGTGGCAGTTGCCGACGACGCTGCCCACATCCGGCAAGCCCTCAGTCCTCACGTCCGAAGTCCACAGCTTCGGGCGTCTCTTCAGCGGGTGCTTCTACGACGCGATTCGCAACATCTTTCTCGCCTCTTCCTCCAGAACCCCGGCGAGCCTCTGGAAGGCCGCGCAGGTGGCGGGCAAACTTCTCGTCGCGGGCGCGCGTCAGGCTCCCGAAACCGTCCGCTTCTTCCAGTCGGTCGGGCGCGCCATGATTCTCGCCGACCAATCCGCGAACGCCGGCGCAAACCGTGATGCCCTGCGCGCAGCCTTCACGCGCCACGAGATTGCTCTGGGGAGCGCGGCCATGCTCGCCCCGAGGGCGAGTCTGGCGGGCGCGGCTCCGAAGTTGGGCGGGGCGAAACGCGGAGGGATTTTGACGGCCACCACGCGCGACGACCTCAAGCGGCGCATCGGCGCGCCGCCGAGTTCGAGAATGTCCGTCACGAGGCGTTCAATCGGCGGCGAACAGGTCGCCGAAGCGACGAACTACCGTAACGTTTCGCTGGCGGATTTGAGTCGGGATTTGAGAGACGTGGTGGTCGTCGTGGCCGAGCCGATGCTCATCGGTTCTTCGGGCAAGCGCGCCGCGCTGCTCAGCTCGATGCCGCAGGAGAGCGTCACGACCGACGAGGTGCACACCTTCGTTCAGACGCTGCTCGAAAAAGATTCCATCTCCTTCGACCGCGACGACGGCGCAAAGCCCGCGACGCGTGGGATCAGGTCTGCGGGCGCGCGGCGCGGCGCGACCGAGGCGCAGCCGCGTCGCCGCCTGCCGACGCACACCGTCCGCGTCCGCGGTGATAAAAAAGTGCTGGAGCGAATCAGGTTCGTCTGCTAGGCCGGTAAGTAAGGGACGGGCGGGAAGGGGCTTTCTCAGACGGCCGTAGAGCGTTTGTGCTTCAAACGTTTCTGCCCCTTCTCGTCGGTCTCAAGCACGTGCGTCTCGTTCCCTTTCAGCTTGCCGCCCCCGCGCGAAATCTGCTTGTTGTCCTCAAGCGTCTTGATGAAGTGCGCCGACTCGGCCAACTCTTCGGCGTTCGGCTCTTCGCTCTCGACGGAACTGACTTTACCTTTTTTATTGACTTTGACCACGGCCTTCACCGGCAACTGAGTGTGGATTTTCGCCAAGCCCCCGTCGCGAGTCTTGATCGTTACGGGGAACGACTTCTTGACGCGGCATTCAATCGTGCCTGCCGCCGTCGCATAGTTGATTGAAACGAGGTCTAACTCGTAGACCACCGAGAGATAAAATTGGAGAGCGAGCTTCCTGTTAAAAGAACTGCCGGGAGCGACCAGCGGCGCGGCGAGTTGTGGGGCTTCCGCCCAATCGTCGAAGTCCGCGTCGCGGGAACCTGCCGGGTCGAAGCGCAACACCTTCATGCCCATCTTGCGGCAGGCGGACGAGCGTTTCGCATCGCCGGAGATGAACAGATATTCGTCGAGACCTGCGGGAATGCCGAGACGTCCGACGGCTTTCTCGAACGCCTGCCGCTCCGCTTCGGCACTTCCCGCCAGAGTCAGGAACATCACCCGCCGCTCGACGGGCTCGAAGAATCTCTTCAAATCGAGTTTGTCGAGGAGCTTTATAAAGTCGTCGTGAGCGAGGTCGGGCTGGCGCGAAGGCGTGGCGGTCTCTTCGTCCGAGACGAGGTAGAGTTCGAGTTTATCGCCCGCCTCGTTCTCGAACTTGGAGAAGACTTCCAGAGCCTCTCGCGCGTGCGGGGAAACGGCGTCGCCTTGAACGAGGGTGTCCCACAAATCAAACATCAGAACTTTGATCATCGCAAACATCCCTCTTCCGATCATGTCGCGCACGGCACATTCAGTCCGCATCGAATCGCACGCGTGACGCATGCGACTTTTATCCGAGCCTCACGGAATGCGCGAAGCCGAACGCGCTCCGTCGTGATAACTCTTGGTGAGAAAAATTGTAGTCCTCTCTTTCTTAAAAAACTAGCCGGGGGCGCGCCTCCGTGGCACTGTTGCAAGAATTGCCTGTGAGCTTATAAACCCCCTTTAGCTCAACCATCAATCATCGGAATTCCCGCTCATGGAGCACCCTAAGTCCACGTTCAAGTGGCAACACTTCGAGCCGTCGCTCATCCTTTTGTGTGTTCGTTGGTACTGTCGCTATCAGCTATCTTACGGGGATGTCGAAGAGATGATGCGCGAGCGCGGGCGCGACGTGGATCACTCAACCGTGTTTCGTTGGGACAACGTGATCGAGCAAGATTATAGCTGTTTGCAATTGGATGGAACTACCAAGAAATGAGTGTAGGGGCAGAGCTTGTCCCTGCCCGCCCGGTTTGGTGAGCGGCGGGCAGGGACAACAAGCCCTGCCCCTACAGTTTTGATATCGGTCACACTCATCTGCAAATCGCTATACAGGTTCATCAAAAAGAAGGTGCGAGCGTCACAGTGCTACAAGTCATTCCACACTGCTGAAAGAACAATCGAAGGCATCGAAGCAGTGAACATGCTAAGGAATGGTCAGGTTAAAAGATTGCTTGGAAGTGATGCCCAAGGGCAGGCGAAGTTTGTCGCCTCGCTCTTTCAGATCGCAGCCTGAACGAAAGGCTTCCGAAGAACTTTCGCGCCTCGAATTAATCTTTGCAACATTACCGCAGATACTTGCTTTATGGACATTGAGTCCGACATAGTAGCAACTCATCGGGGTTCTCCTTTCGGTGATAATCTTCCCAGCCTGTGAGAGATCGGAAGCTACCACCGGAGGGGCGCCCTTTCATAATGCGTTGCAAATGAGGCGCATGCTGCGTTATTCATTTGGTCGTACCTACGCGTTAAGTCAACGGTGTTTCCGCCTCCCGAAAACCGGTAAACCTTCAGGCGAGAACCTGACAGCAACCAAATTCTCGCCTGTATTTTATAGGCATCAATGATCCGAATTTGCGGTTGCGTTTTTCCGAAGGCGGATGTGACGCCGGTCGGCGGTCGCCGTTTTATACAAGCGGTGGAGGTCAGTTTCGCCACGATGATGCGGCTGATGCCGCGCCGGTATCGTTTCGGCGCGGCCCGCATCGTCGCACGCGCCGCAGTGCCATTGTTCCGCATGACGGACGCCTATCGGGTGCAGGAGATGATAGGGTTTGACAGCCCGCCCGAAATCGCGCTTCACTTCGTCCTGAACGCCCTGACGAGGAACGGCACGCGGTTCGACCCGGTGGTCAAGGTGAAAGGCTATGAGGAATTTGAGCGGGCGTATCGAGCCGGAAAAGGCGTCTTGGTGATCGGGCCTCATGCGGCGCTTACTCTGCTGATGATCCGTTTCTTTTATGACCGCGGTCTCGATCCTGTGGTCATCAGCCCCGACCCGCGGATGCGCGTCGGCGGAACTGACGTGACGGCGCGCACCGTGCAGCCGTCGCCCACATTTCTCGTCAAGACCCGGAGCAGGCTGCGCTGCGGCGAATTGGTGTGCGCGATGCCGGATAGGGCGGAGCATCACGGAGCCAGGACGGTCGAGTTCAACACAGCTAAGGGTCGTGTTATCGTTGCCCCTGCGCTGATGCAGGTGGCCGCACGTTGCGGTGCGGAGGTGGTCTTTACGGAGGTACACGGGGAGGGGCGTGCCCTGGTAGGCACGCTCGCGGTGTCTTCGGCCGGCGCTTCCGGCGCGGGCGAGGCAATTACAAAGGAGTTCATGGAATTCGTTCGGTTAAGCGTCGAAGCTCGCTCCGCCTGACATGTGTACAGGCATACAGCGCGGACGCCCGGTTGTTAAAAGAGCTTCGGAGGCGCTGGCCGACTTTTTTGTGTGACGGCTGGTAGCGCGACCGGTTGATGAAAGGAAGAATGCAGAATAGATCATTGAGCAGCGCAGTCAGGGAGAGTCTGCCGTTTTTCGGCCAGCGACTTTCCGCCGCCGCCTCTCTGAGCAGCCGGCGACTGCTGGCGGCCGCAGCCCTCCTGCACATCGGGCTGGCGGTGGGACTGTTCTGGGCAGGGCGGGCACAGGTCGCGCCGAGTCTTATCGACCGCGACGGGATAATGGGCTTCTTCGCCTTCGATAGCTACGAGTATCAACATGGAGCGGTGCGGCTGGCAGAGGTTCTGAGACAGGGCGGTGTCGGGGCTTGGGCGGCCGAGAGCGCGCCGGTGCATGTCAAACTGATCTCGATCCAGTTCGCGCTCCTGGAGCCGCTCTTCGGATACAGCACGTTGAGCGCGGAGCCTGTAAACCTGCTCTGCTATCTGGCCGTCGTGGGGCTGACGCTCGCCCTCGGGCGCGAGGTCGGTGGCAGACGCGTGGGGCTGCTCGCCGCAGGGTTCGTCGCGTTGTGGCCGACCTTCCTCCTACACACATTGCAACTCCTGAAGGACTCTCTCTTCATCGCCGGTGCTCTTGTGCTCGTGCTGTGTGTCACCACCTGGCTGACGAGGACTTACGACGCGCGGGGAGCTATCGTTATGGGGGCGCTCACGGGCGTCGCCATCTCACTGCTCCTGCTCATCCGAGTTAATTTCGCCGTTGTCGTTTTCATGCTCGCCCTCTTCGGGTTCGCCCTGCTCGTCGTCCGTCAAACGGTCGAAAGACGGCCGCTATACTGGAACATGCTCTGCCCGCTCCTGATTCTCGGGGCGGGCTTGCTGCTGTTGCCCTTGCACTCGACGCGAGGCGGTCAGAAGTTTAAACACTACCCCTCCGACGGGAGCGGTCAGCCGAAAGCGGTCGCCAGCGCCGGGGTACAGGTGTCCACAAACGTCTCCTACTTACCACGCATTGACCGCGAAAGTGCGGCGTCCCCGACTTCTACGGGGCGGGTCTACGCGGCGGCGGACAGGGTAGCACTCCGGGTTGGCAGCGTCCGTTACAGGTTCAGCGCCTTCTACCGGGAGTCCGGCTCGAACATTGACCCCGACGCAAGGATAATAGACATCAGAAGCCTGTTCCACCACTTGCCGCGCGCTTTCCAGATCGGGTGCTGTGCTCCCTTCCCATCGACGTGGGTCGCCTCGGGTAAGCTCATCGGGAGCGCCGGCAAGCTATTGTCCGGCGCAGAGACTCTCGTCATCTACGTATTTGAGTTGCTGGCGCTGGTGGCCGTCCTTCGGCCGCCGCGCCGACTCGCGGCCTGTCTGCTGTTGTCAATCACCGCGTTCGGCGTAACGTCGCTGGGGCTGGTTATCCCCAACATCGGGGCGCTCTACAGATTTCGCTACACGTTCTGGGTGTTGCTGATTATCCTGGGAGCGAAGGGACTCGAAGCCATCCTTACGCCTGCGAGGCGGCGGCTTGGCGCACACTGGAACGGAAACCGGGTTGCGGCAGGCGTCACACTCTGTTGTCTACTCGCTACCGCGTGCGCCTGCTCTTCGCAAGCCGGAGTGACCGGCGGCGAAGCGGTGGGGGGAGGGGGCGCGCAAGAAGAGGCAGCACGGGAGACAACCTCTGTGCGCGAGGGCGTGACGGGCGGCCGTCTCGGCTTCGCCATTGTCAATTTCACCGGCTCGTCATTCCGAGCCGTTTACATCTCACCGAGCGATTCGACGGGGTGGGAGGAGAACGTTCTCGGCGCGAGCCGGTTCGAGGACGGCGACACCATCGACATCCGTTTCAACCCCGAGGAGAGCGCCGTCCTGTGGGACATTAGGGTGGAGGCCGTGGATAAGCACTACGCCGAGTGGAAAGGTCTCAATCTCCGAGACGCGTCCAGAATAACGTTGCTTCTCAAGCCGGACGTGGAGTCGGCCGTCGTGGTCGCCGAAGTTGAATAGTGGTGGTCGCCGTCTCGGCCGTCGGCAGCGTGCGAGCAGACAGTGAGCTTTGGGAAGACTCGAAACAAACACTTTCGCGAACCTCTTCAGCGCCGCATGGTCTGCCGCTCTGGGGATTTTGTGCATCCCGCTCTACGTCAATTTAATGGGCGTGGAGGCGTTCGGGCTGGTCGGCCTCTTCATCACGCTGCAAAGCGTTTTCGTCGTCCTCGATTTAGGCATCGGCGCGACCCTCTGCCGCGAACTCGCCCGCCTCACGGCCGAAGCGGCCGCCCCCCGGACGCAACGCGACCTTGTCTTCACCCTGCAAGCCGTCTACTGGCTCATCGCCCTGCTCGTCGGTGGGACTATCTTCGCGCTGGCTCCGGCCTTGACACGGCACTGGGTCAGAGCGCAGTCGCTCTCGGCCGAAACAGTGGAGACGTGCATCGGGATGATGGGGGCGGCCATAGCTCTCCGATTCCCCTTCGGCTTCTACCAGGGTGGGCTACTCGGCCTTCAGCGACAGGTGCTCTTCAACATGCTGGCCGCCGCGCTGGCGACGCTGCGCGCGGCGGCGACGCTCCTCCCCCTGTGGCTCGTCAAGCCCGCACCGGAGATGTTCTTCGCGGCACAGATCGCGGCGGGCGCGTTCAGCACAGGGGCGGCTGCCCTCATGCTCTGGCTCTGCCTGCCCGCGCACGCCGGAGGGCGTTGCCTCTTCCGACCCGAACTGGTGCGCCGGGTGTGGCGCTTCGGCTCCGCCTATGCTGTAAACTCAATCGCGAACTTAGGGCTACTTCAGGGAGGTAGGATCACACTCAGCACGCTCCTGCCGCTTGAGATGTTCGGCTACTACACGCTGGCGCACGGAATCGCCGATGGCATGTACGCCGTTATCCTGTCCGTGGTCGCCGCGGTCTTCCCGCAGTTCGCGGGGCTGACAGCGCGGCGTGACGAGGCGGAACTCGCAGCGGTGTACCACCGCAGCAGCCAACTCATGTCTGTGCTGCTCGCGCCAATCTTCGTCGTGGCGGCGCTCTTCGCGCGGGAAATGCTTTTCATGTGGACGGGCGACCCCATGGTCGTCGAGAACGCTCATCTCGTCCTCACACTCTTAATTTGTGGGATGCTGTTGCACGGGCTGATTCAGTTGCCCTACTATCTACAGGTCGCTCACAGCTGGTGGCGCATCATCTTACAGACGAATCTTCTCCTGCTCCTCGCCATCATCCCGTTGAACATTTTGATGGCTCGGGCTTACGGCGGCCCGGGGGTGGCACTGGTCTGGGTACTCCTGAACGTCTGCTATATTTTGACGCTCCCACTGGTGCACCGGCGGTTCCTCAAGGGCCAGCAGACCCGCTGGTTCTTTGAAGATGTCTTGATGCCGCTCGGCGGCGCGCTCTGTGTCGGCGCGGCGGCGCGCTGGTTGATGCCGCCGCATCTGTCCCGGATTGAGGTTCTCGCGTATCTCAGCGCCGCCGGGTTGCTGACGCTGGCCGGGGCGGCGGCTTTCGCCTCCCGATTCAGGAGCCACATGCTGGCGCTATTGCGCCGGACGACCGAACCCTTCGTTACCTGAGGAGACTTATGAAGTTTGACCCATATATGGCCGGGGAGATTTCGTGTGCCGGAGCGGCGCGCGGACTGGCTGCATGAAGATTCTCTATTGCATCCCCGATCTCGGATACGGCGGGGCCGAGAGACAGTTATCCTATCTCGCTGCGGAACTAGCCGTGTTGGGGCACGAGGTTCACGTCGCCTCACGCCACGGCGGCCCGAATCTCGACCGGATGAAGTCAGCCGGGGTAGTGTGGCATTGTCTCGGCGGGACTGGTAACCGCGACCCCCTTATCTTCTTCAGATTGGTCGCGCTGATGCGGAAGTTGAGGCCGGGTGTCGTCCAGACGATCCTCACGCCGATGGACATTATGGGCGGGGCGGCGGCGCTCCTGACACGCACGCGCTGGGTTTTGAGGGAATCCAGTTCCGCGCCCCTCTACACCGCGCGTTGGAGACACAGGGTGCGCCGCGCGCTCGGGCGATTGGCCGATGCCATCGTGTCGAACTCCGCAGGCGGGTACAACTACTGGCGAATAGAATCAAGCAGGCGTCCGCTCTGTGTGATACCGAACGTAATACCTCTCGACGAAATAACGGCGGCGGACTCAAGCCACGTGGAGGGGTTTGCGTTCGACCCCGCAGAGAAGGTGGTGCTCTATGCGGGGCGTATAGACGCGGGGAAGAACGTCGAGAACCTGATCGCCGCTCTGGCCTGTCTCGCCGACGAGGTGCCTTACGCCGCCCTCATCTGCGGGGACGGCCCGCGCCGCCACCATGTGGAACGCATGGCTCATGAACTGGGCATCGCACACCGTATATTCTTTACCGGCTATGTCGAAAATCTCTGGGGCTTGATGAAGCGTGCGGACGCGCTCGTCTCCCTGAGCAGGTTCGAGGGCTGTCCAAACGTCGTGCTGGAGGCAATGGCCTGCGGCTGCCCCCTCGTCGTCTCGGACATACCAGCCCACAGGGAGATACTCGACGAGCGCAGCGCCCTCTTCGCCGACCCGGACGAGCCAAAGGAGGTGGCCGCAGCCCTGAAAGCGACTTTGTTGCACGACGAAGCGGCGCGGGGACGTGCGCGTACTGCCCGCGGAATGACCGCCGGGCGACCCGTCGAGACGACAGCGCGACTCTATGAAAAACTCTACCTGAGCCTGCGCGGCGAGGCGTGTGACTTATCTCAAGGCGTGCGGGCTTCGGATAGCGAAGCGGCGTGAGTATGTGTTTTCGCGTGCCGCCCTCCGTGGCACAAACGGGTAGGGCACAGAATAGATGGAAGCAGACAGTAAATTAGGGTCCTGCGAGGTGACGAGCCATTCGCCGGGGCGGGAGTCGCAGCGGGTAGGGGGCTACTCTTTCTTGTTCAAGCAGGAACTTAATCTCGCGGCGTTGGCGGTCTGCAACGCGGTGCTGGCCGTCCTGTCGGCTTGGTACATCGTCACCCGCACAGGGATCAACTTCGAGACTGACGCCTTCTTCGCCTCAGGTGCGCTTCCCCAACTCGCCTTCCTCTTTCTGAGCACTACACTGCTCCCGGTGCTCGTCCCGCTGCTCGCGACCCGCGATGCCGAGCGTCTGCGCGAAGACGCGTGGGTCTTCTTCTTGCTGGTCACGACGCTCGTCGGCCTCGTCGGCCTCGTCCTCTACGTATCGTGCGGCGTCTGGGTGCCGCTGCTCGTCCCCGGCTTCTCGGATGAAGGCAAAAGCCTGACCATCTTGCTGACGAAGATTCAACTCATCAGCATGATTCTGAACGCCAGCATCGTCACGCTATGGGCAGCCGCGCACGCGCGCCGACGGTTCATGTGGGTCGAACTCTCCGGCGTCCTGGCAAACCTGGCGGGGATGCTCTTTCTGGTCTATGCGCTGCCGCGCTTCGGCATCAAGGCCGCCGCGTGGAATACGGTCTTCTACAACGGCCTGAAGCTGCTTTTTCTGCTGCCTATGCTTGGGCGCTGGCCTCGCCCCGTGTGGAGGTCTATGACCTTGAAGGAGGCTTGGAGGCTCTACAAGCCGTTCCTGCCCGCACAGGCGTACTTGAGGGCCGAGCCGCTGCTCGACCGCTTCCTGACCTCGATGAATGGGGCAGGCGTCCTCTCGCTGCTCTACGTCGCCCAGCAGATTTACGCCAACCTCGTGCTGGTGATGAGTAAGGCAGTGGTCGCGCCAATCGTGCCGAGGCTTGCAGTAGAAGCCAGCGCCGAGAAGTGGCGGGATTACCGCCGCACATACCGCAACCGGCTACTGCTGATTGCGCTGCTCACTTGCGCGGGCGCGCTGCTGCTGCTGGCCTTCGGTGTGCCCGCGCTGCGGCTCACCATCGGCCACGCCGGCGTGACTGCGGAGAACGTCTACACACTCTGGCTGGTCATGATAGCTCTCGCCGGAGGGTTCGCCGCCAGCGTGTTAGGACAGGTAGCTTCGGGCGCTTTCTACGCCGCCGGGAACACCAAGACCCCGACCAAGGTGTCCGTGCTCGTCTACACTCTCTACCTACCCTTGAAGATCGCGGTCTTCTTCAGATATGGCTTAATCGGTCTGGCTGCCACGGTGACCGCCTACTACGTCGCAAACTTCCTGATCCAGTTCTTCATGCTGGAACGCGAAGTGTCGCGCAAACTCTCCCGGGCCGTGGGCGCCATCGTAGAGGACGTTTGACGGCTCTGTCGCAGCAAGGTAGCGTTGCGAAAATTATTTTAGAGCGCGCGGGGTCATTATAGCGGTTTGCAATTGAGTGCGATGAAAAATCATTGGAGGGGCAGGGCTTGTCCCTGCCCGCTCGCTTTCGTAGCCACGCGGGCAGCGACCAGCCCGGCCCCTACGATAATCACAGACGAGTCGCATCCATTTGCAAACTGCTGTAGATCGTTATAGTTTCCTGATAAGTCGTGATTACGCTCTTGAAAGCAAGCGTAAAATTGAACAGGAGATGTGTGATTAACACAGATATCACAATACAAAAGCAGTCGGAAATAGCGCTGCGGGAGCGCGGGGATTGGTTTAGCGCCTTGTGTGACCGCTCACCTGTGGGCATCTTCCTGTCCGACACGGAAGGCCGTTGCCTTTACGCGAACGAGCGTTTCCGTTTGATTTGCGGATTCCCTTCGGGAGAGAGTGCGGGCGAAGGGTGGGGGCGGTTTGTTCATCTGGAAGAACGCGCGGAAGTCTTTATGGCTTGGACTATTGAGACACGCGAAGGCGGGGAATACTCAAAGGAACTACGCTTTGAGCCATCACCCGGAGTCATCCGTTGGGTTCACATCCGCACCGCTCCGATGTTCTCGAAAGAGGGCAGGTTGATCGGCCATTCAGGGACGGCAGAGGACATCACGGCGAGGAAAGAGACGGAGCATTCGCTACGGGAAAGTGAGAGCCGATACCGGACGCTGATCGAGCAAGCCTCCGACGGCATCCACACCTATGACTTTGAAGGAAATTTTATTGATGCCAATACGAAACTCTGCGAGATGCTCGGTTATACAAGGGAAGAACTGCTTTCGCTCAACGTGCGCGATTTGATTCCCGTCGAAGATTTAGAAGCAGCCCCCCTGCGCTTAGACATTTTACGTGCGGGGGAAACCGTCATGAGCGAGCGGGTGGTGCGCCGCAAAGACGGCTCAACGCTCTTGGTGGAAATTAGCGGAAAGATGCTCCCCGATGGATCGCTGCAAGCCCTCATCCGCGACATCACAAAGCGCAAGCGAGCGGAAGAAGCGATACGCTTTCAGTCTCATCTGCTGGATACGGTCGAGCAGGCCGTGATTGCGACGGATTTGAGCGGTGTGATCATTTACTGGAACCGCTTCGCCGAAAAGCTTTACGGGTGGCCGGCCGCTGAAATAACGGGACGTAACATACTTGGAGCGATTCTGCCGCAAGCCGCACAAGCTCAGGCTGTTGAAATCATGGCGCACCTGCAAGCGGGTCAAAGTTGGTCGGGCGAATTTACGGTGCACCGTCGGGACGGCACAACCTTTCGCGCGTTCATCAGCGACACGCCGATTTACAACGAGGGCGGAGAGTTGGTGGGCATCGTCGGCATCTCCGACGACATTACCGAACGCAAGCGTGCGGAAGAAGCCCTGCGCGAATCAGAGGAGCGTTACCGCGCCATAGTCGATCAGGCGATGGTGGGGGTGGCGCAAGCAGACTTGGACGGCAACTTCACCATCGTCAATCAAAAATATTGCGACATCACAGGCTACTCGGCAGCCGAACTGCTCGGAATGCGCATTCAGGACATCACGCACCCGGACGACTTGCCGCTCAATGTCGAAGTGCGCAAGCGAATGATTGCCGAAAGCGCACCCTATGAAATCGAAAAGCGTTACGTCGTTAAAAATGGTTCAATTATCTGGGTCAACCTCGGCGTGTCCGCCATCCGAGACCGTGAAGGCAGACCGCAATCGTCCATCGCCGTCGTGCTGGATATTACCGAGCGCAAGCGCGCCGCGGAGGCTCTACGCGAGAGTGAGGAGCGGTTGCGCACCATGTTCGCTGCCTCGCGCGACGGAATCCTCGTTGAGGATAGAGAGCGAATCGTTTACGTCAATAAATCTTACACGCACCTGTTCGGCTACGATGCCCCGGAGGAGTTGATCGGTCAGCACGTCTCCACCGTTATCTCGACGGAAGATGTGGGTCGCATGTTGAAGTTCGGCAGCCAGCGTGGGAGCGGTGAACCGGTCGTCTCGAGTTACGAATTCAAAGGGAAGCGTAAGGACGGGACGCTCATTGATGTCGAAGCGTCCGTCTCAACTTCCACCATCGCGGGACGCGCCTATATCACGACGATGATTCGCGACATCACCGGGCGCAAGCAAGCGGAAGAGGTGATGCGTCAGGAGCACGATCAACTGGAGAGAAGGGTCGCCGAGCGTACGACGGAACTGGCGCAGATCAACGAAGCTCTGCAAGCGGAAATTTACGAGCGCACGCGCACGGAAGAGAGGCTGCGTGATAACGAGCAGCGTTTGAAGATCGCCGTCCAGACCGGCAAACTCGGTTCGTGGGAGTTAGACCTCGCGACGGGCACGCTCACTTGTTCAGATATCTGCAAGGCCCATTTCGGTCTCCCGCCCGAAGCTGAATTCTCCTATGACACTCTCTTTGCGGCCGTTCACCCGGACGACCACGCGCGCGTGGGTGGGGCTGTGGAACAGGCGTTAGAAAAACAGACGGATTACGAAGCGGAGTATCGCAACCTGTGGCCTGACGGCAGCGCACACTGGATTATCACGCGCGGGCGCGGCATTTACGGGACGGACGGCGAACCCGCCCGCATGATCGGGGTAACGCTAGACATCACCGAGCGCAAGCAAGCGGAAGAGTCCCACCGGCTGTTGTTGCGGCAACTCGTCACCGCGCAAGAGGATGAACGACGGCGCATCTCACGCGAACTGCACGACCAGATGGGTCAACACCTCGTCGGGATTGCACTGCTGGTCAACTCTCTGAAAGACATCGCGCAGTCGGAACCGGCGGCCGTTTACAGGTTCGCACAGTTGGAAGATGCTGCTCACCAGCTTTCGCTGCAAGTTGACACTCTCGCCTGGCAGCTCAGGCCGATGGAGTTAGACGACTTAGGCTTACATGCCGCGATCAGAAATTATGCCGGTAAATGGTCAAAGCGTTATCAAGTGCCGGTTGATTTCCACAGCGTCAGTCTGGCCGACCAACGCCTCACGTCGGAGATCGAAACCGCCATCTACCGGATTGCTCAAGAGGCGCTCAACAACATCATCAAACACGCGCGTGCAACTAACGTCAGTCTCATCCTTGAGCGGCGGGGTCATGACGTGATCGTCATTATTGAAGACGACGGCCGCGGATTTGATGTCGAAGGTTTACTGGCGACGCCCGACGCCCCGCGCAGAATGGGTTTGCTCGGGATGAAGGAACGCACCGCCCTCGTCGGAGGCACGCTCAACATCGAATCCGCGCCCGGCGCGGGGACGACGATTTTCGTGCGTATTCCTCTGGCGCTTGACGAGAACGGGAGGCAATCGTTTTGAGCAAACTACGTATTTTCTTAGCCGACGACCACGCGCTCATTCGTGAAGGGTTGAAGTCTCTAATCGAAGCTGAACCTGACATGAGTGTCGTCGGCGAGACGGACAACGGCCGGGCGGCCTGGCGGGAGGCCAAAGCTCTCCGCCCGGATGTGGTCGTGATGGACATTTCCATGCCCGAATTGAACGGAGCCAAAGCGACGGAGTTGCTCAAGCGCGACTGCCCGGAAACGAAGGTCTTGGCGCTCACGATTCACAACGATCAAGGCTATCTGCACCAGTTGCTCAAGGCGGGAGCGTCCGGTTACGTGCTCAAGCGGGCAGCCCCGCACGAATTGATCCGTGCTATCCGCGCCGTTGCCGCCGGGGAAACATACCTCGACCCCACGATAGTCAACGACGTAGTAGGCAGCTACGTCCGCAAGCAATCCGCCAGAGAAGGGCAACCGCAGGGAGAATTAAGCGAGCGCGAGGCGGAGGTTTTGCGCCTCATCGCGCTGGGCTATTCCAACAAGGAGATCGCCACCCGGCTCGACATCAGCGTCAGGACAGTGGAGACGTACAAGGCACGCCTGATGGAAAAGCTCAATTTCCACAGCCGCGCCGAAATCGTGCGCTACGCCCTGCTTCAAGGGTGGCTGGAAGAGACTTGAAATCGCGTTTGTGGACGCGTCGGCGTGGCCTCACACGCCGCTGAAAATTTTCTCCTGTCGTCCGTAAATTCCCCGACAAGCCTGCACCTTCCTGCGGACAGCAAAGTCACGCCACACAGTTTTATACTTCACCGACCCCCAAGTTTTTAACTTTGGTTTGCATCGTCATGGTCGTTCTCGTGCGTCTTTTCAAACATGGATGCTTCGGGAAATTCTCCGGCCGTGACGAAAATTTCAGGCAAAGGTAGTTGTTGAATGAAGATATATTTATTGACCTTTTTCTTGTTGCTCGGGATGCCGTTTATCTCTGTAGGTCAGGATCAATCCCGGAAACAAACGTCGCAACCCAAAGGGCAGAAGGCGCGACCGCCGGTGAAAGACTTGAAGGGTGATGAAGAAGCCGCCACCGAAGTAAAACTCGGAGAGCCGAAGCGGATCAACAAACAGGCTTTTATTGACCTGTTGAACAAGGGCCGGAACATGTTGGAGAGCGGCGAGCTTGATCTAAGCTCGCCGATAGAGATTGAAGTCTCTGCCGAGCGCAACCGAAACGGCACGCTGAGCAACATCGGGATCAATCAGAAACAGATCATCGCTCCGCAGAGAGAACTGGCGCGAGAATTCATAGAAACTTTGAGTTCGAGCGGGGCATTGGAATTTCTGGACGGCATCCGGCAGATCAGGTTCACGCTCCGGTTGAACGGGGACTCGCTTTCCGTCGGCGCATCTTCCGATCTCCCGTCGGCGAAGAAAGCCGCGCAGTTAGCGCAGGCCGGCACGCTGCTCCTCGAAGTGGGGGCATCCGTCAAACGCGGGCGCGATGAGGAAGTTATCTTTAAAGGCGCGAACGTGTCCGCCAACGGCAAGCGCGTCACGGCCACATTGAGCCTGCCGCGTGGCACGGTGGCCGACCTGCTCTCGAAGCAACTTCAATCCAGCAGTGGGCAGTAAAGAAAAGATTATTCGCGTCGGCATCTTCGACCAGATAGTCAGCGGCGGCGGCGTGCGCCTGTTCACACTCAAACTGTTGGAAGAGTTTTCCCGGCAGGCCGGCTCACGTTGGCGCTTCCATTTAATGTGGCCGCATTTCGATTCGAGCAATAAGTTCCTCACGCCACCACGCCTGCGCAACACCACATTCGAACGAATCCGTGTCGGCGCGAATTCGGGCGTGCGAGGCAATTTTGTTCGCCGCGCGTATGAGGGCTTTCGAGGCGGGAAATTAAGTAACACGAAACGTCTCTCGTCGCTCAAGCCGGTCGAGGCTTATGAGAAAACTCTGCGTGAGGAGGAGCAGCAGATTTTTCGTTCGGGCGCGGGGCTTGGCTTGAAGTGGTTGCAGCACAGGGCGCACAAGTTCGACTTGCTCTATTTTCCTTATCCCTACCTGACGCTGCCGCGAGACGAGGAATGGCGGCCACGGAAACCTTTGGTCATAACCTTGCACGACCTCGCACACGAGCACACGGACGCCTGGGGGGAGATGACGGGTTCTTTACAAAGCGAGGTCAGAAGATGGGCGTCGCTCGCCAATCTCGTGATTTTCTCTTCAACTTACATCCAAAACGAGGCGCAAAGAATTTACGAGTTGCCGCCGGAGCGCACCAAACGCATTTACCTTACTCCGCCCGCGAGCGTCGGGTCATACGGGCAAGCGTCGGGCGTCCTCGCCCGCTACGGCATCAAGACGGATTACGTGTTCACTTTGGGTTGGGCTGCCAGACATAAACGCGTGGAAACGATTGTCGAAGGCTTCGCCCTCTTTAAAAAAAGAATGGACACGAATCTCGCGCTCGTCGTCGCCGGGCCGCTCACGGAGACCATACTCAGCGGCAACCTGCACGGGTTAGAAGTTGGACGAGACTTGCTGAGTTTGGGTTACGTGAACGACGCGGACATCCCGGAGCTTTACCGGCATGCTTCGGCGGTGGTGACGGCCTCGATCAGCGAGGCCGGGTTCAACTCCATGATCTTCGACGCGATGTATTATGAAAAGCCGATCATTTGTTCCAACATCCCTCAATTTGTCGAAAGGCTGGGGACGAACGACAGGTTGGCTTTAACCTTCGACCCTTACTCGCCTCAGTCGCTGGCGGATGCGCTCTGTCAACATTTCGGAAATCTTGAAGAGGCGGGGCAACGCATCGCCGAAGCGAAAAAGTTTATAGACTCGCGCGCGTTGAACCACGTCGCGCGAGAATATTTAGAGTCCTTCGAGTCGGTGCTTTGAACCTGCCTTGAGGACGCCACGCGGGAGAGGTTTGGAGACACCATGAGTGCTTTAATGTTGCAGGAGCGCGCGGCCGAGAAAGTTAATACGCGAGGACGCGAATTTATCCCCCTTGCCGAAACAGTGCTGAACGGCAACGAAAAGAGATACGTCCTTGACTGCTTGGACACGGGCTGGATTTCCGGCAGCGGCAAATATGTGGACGACTTTGAAAGGGAGTTCGCGACCTTTTGCGGCGTCGAGCATGCCGTCTCGGTGTCGAGCGGGACTGCCGGGCTGCACGTTGCGCTCCTCGCGCTCGGCGTCGCCCCCGGTGATGAAGTTATCGTCCCCGACCTGACATACGTGGCCTCGGCCAACGCGGTAACTTATTGCGGCGCGCGGCCGGTGTTCGCCGACGTTGACCCCACAACCTGGACACTCGACCCACTGGATGTCGCACGCAAAATTTCTCCCGCGACGAAGGCAATCATGCCCGTTCACCTCTACGGGCATCCCGCCGACATAGACCCGCTCCTCGAACTGGCGAGCGCGCATAATCTGTCCGTCATCGAAGATGCCGCCGAAGCCCACGGGGCTGAATACAAAGGGCGGCGGGTTGGGGGCCTCGGCGATGTCGGAGTGTTCAGTTTCTTCGGTAACAAGATAATCGCCACAGGCGAAGGAGGGATGATCACCACCGACGACAAAAGTTTAGCCGACCAAGTTCGCTTGCTGAAAGGGCAAGGCATGGATACAGCGCGCCGCTACTGGTTTCCCATCGTGGGATATAACTATCGCATGACGAACATTCAAGCGGCTATCGGATTGGCACAATTAGAGCGCATCAATTGGTTCATTGAAAAAAAACGTGAAGTTGCCGCGCTCTACGACGAGGCGATGAGGTCGCTGCCAATCTTAACTTCGCACGAGGCCGCCTGGGCAAAGAGCGTCTACTGGCTCTACTCCGTCTGTCTCACCGAAGAATATGATCGAGACCGGATAATGACACGGCTGCTGGAGCAAGGCATTGAAACGCGACCCTTCTTTCACCCCATGCACCATCTGCCTCCCTACTATCAGCGCGACGGTGACTCGACGCTTCCCGTCACCACCAATTTGGCCGCACGCGGAATTAACCTGCCCTCGTCGGCCTTACTCACACGGGAAGACATCACTTACGTCACGAGCGCGTTGCGGGCGTGTCTTTGCTGATCAGCGGTAGTGGATCAGTTTGAAATCTGACTCAGTGAATAGTTGATGCGTTCCCGCGATGGCTGCGCGAGCTACTAAGAGACTTTGGGCGGGTAGCGATATTACTGCATTGCCGGACACAGAGATGAATAATCGCCGATACTGCCCGCATTGTGAGGAACGCATCAGGCGCAACGCCCGACGTTGCTACAGCTGCCGCAAGATAGTCATGTTATGGAGCGATCACACCATGCTCATACTCGGTGCCACCATTTTCATAACTCTGCTGTGGATATTCTTCTGATAAATTCAAACTGATCCACTACCTGACCAGCTTGTTCGAGGTAGTAGGCGATATTGATTTGATAGAATGGCGTAATGGAGTTCAAACATTTGTTGATCCGCCCTCTCCGGGTTGAAGATGCACCTGCTCTGTCGAAATGGCTCAACGCACAGCCGCCCGCTTACGCGCGTTTCTTCCGCCCGTTCGGCTACGACGAGCCCGCGATTGCCGACGCACTCGCGCGACAGGGGCGGGACGTGTTCATGTGCTTATTCTTCGGGCACGCACAGATCGTCGGGTTCTTTATGTTGCGCGGTTGGAACGAGGGGTATGAAGTCCCGGCCTTCGGCATCCTGATTGACGAGCAATACCGTGGATACGGTTTGGAGATGGCGGCGCTGGACACAGCCAAAGTAATTTGCCGGTTGCGAAACGTGCCGCGCCTGTTGATCAAAATGCACCCCGACAACATCTCCGCCAAAGGCGTCGCGCGCAAGACCGGATTTGTCCAAACCGGCGTGGATGAGGCCAGCGGCAACCTGATTTACCATTACGAGATCAAGCCCCGCGCCGGAGCTTCTACGGAATAAACATGCAGCGAAAACTTTTTTCGATTATCACTCCCACTTATAACTGCGGGACGAAGATCACTCAGACGATCAACTCCGTCCTCTCGCAGGACAGCGACCTGTACGAGTATCTAATCATTGATGGTGATTCCAACGACGGCACGCAACAAGAGATCGAGCGGTTCAACGGACACGTCAAATTTGTCTCCGAGCCGGATGCGGGCGTGTACGACGCCATGAACAAGGGCATCGATCTCGCGTGCGGCAAGTACATCTATTTCCTCGGGGCGGGCGACACCTTGCGCTTTAACGCTCTGAAAAATCTCGCACGGGAGATGCCCGATGATGAACACGCATTCGTCTACGGGAACGTCTATTGGGTGGATGAGGCTTTCATCTACGGCGGCGAGTTCGACAAGTCGAGACTTGAGACGTACAACATTTGCCATCAGGCGATCTTTTATGGAAGAGCGATCTTCGATGAGATCGGACGGTATGAACTCGACTACAAGATTCTCGCGGATTACGTGCTCAACATTAAATGTTTCGGGAACGATAAAATTCAGAAGACCTATCTCGATTACGTCGTCGCCAACTTTGAAGGCGGCGGCTTGAGCGCGCGCCAAAAAGATACTGCTCTGACAGCAGCCCTCCCTCGATTGATAGAAGAATACTTACGTTGAAGTTTTCCTCACGGTAATCAAATGCGTTGCGAACTTCTGTTTCTCTGAACGAAATTATCAATTCGATCTCGGCGGGATTGCCAGCAGTTGACGGTAGGCGTCGTAGAAGTAAGCGGCGGCGTTGACTCTCCGCAGTCGCTCGCTTTGCGCCGCGCTGTTGGCGAGGTTCTCCTGCCGAAAGACCGCGTCCGTCAACATCCGTAAAATAAGGCTCGTCAAAGCTCCGGTATCATCGGGGTCGAAGACGAATCGGCGATCACCAATCGTTTCCGGCAGTGAAGTGACGTGCGAGCAAATGACGGGGCTGCCGAGCAGCATCGCCTCGAATAGAGGGAAGCTGCCCGCCTCATATTTCGTTGGAATTGTGACTAACGCCGCGTGCCGGTAGAGCCAGCGCAACTCGTCTTCCGGGACGATGCCGCCGAAGAGAACGGCATCACTCAACCCCAACTCAGCAACTTGCGCCACGACCTCCGTGTGATAGTGATGCGCGGTTCCTCCCGTGCAAATCAGTTTCATGTTTTGCCCGCCATCCTTTCGCAACGCGCGTAAGGCTTGTAATAACCGGAAATGATTTTTGTGTCGCCAGGTGTGCGCGGGGTAGAGCAGGAAGGGCGTCCATGCTTCGTATTTCCGGGCATAACTTTCCGCGGCGGCAACCGTCGTCTCCTGTAGGGAGATGTCGCGGAAGGGGATCGGGCAAACGTGAACTTTGGCTTCGGGCAGCCCGAAGTATGTGATCAGGTCTTGTTTGACATGATCGAAAGAGACGACGACCGCGCCCGCTTTTTCGAGCGCCTTCCAGTATTGCACTGCGCGTATGGCTCTCTGCGCCGGGGTGAAGTTTTCCGGGAAATGTAATTCCTGTACGTCGTGCATCGTGATGATATGAGGCACGGGAAGAACAAGGTGCGGTAGCTCCTGCACGCCGTACATGGTCAGGCTATATGGCGTTTGCATCTCCGGGTGGAGAAGCGTCTGGGTCGGAAAATGAAGCAGGTCGAGTTCGAGGCGGGCGAGCCAATCTTGCAGATAGCTCCAAGATGGATGAGGCGTCTCGTCACGGTTGAACCGCGCGCTGATTTTATCGAGCAGTCGCGGGGGCGTGTCCGCCGGCGGGTCGGGTATCGGCTTGATTTCCAACAGACCCGGATGAAACTTTGCGAGTTGTTTAATGCTAACGGGCGGATCGCCCGCGCACAGCAGAACGATTCGCCAGCCCGGTTCAGGATTGCCCACCAGCGAGGTGAGCACACGCTGGGCATAAGGCGCGATGCCTCCGTGCTCCGCGGAAGTATCGCCCAACCAAAATCCGACGCGCACGATCCGGTTAGCGTTGATTAAAGTCAAAGTGATAAATCAGGTTGCCCGTCTGAGCGTCAACCCCGGTTTGAGCGAAACCAGCTTCTTCGAAAAGTCTTTTGGCGATTATATTATCGGCGTTGACTTTCAACATGATTCGCGGAACGTGGCGTAGCTTACAAATGCTCTTAGCCAGTTTTAGGGACAGGCGTGTCAACCCGTAGCCGCTGTGTTTTTCGTCAATCAGGACGCCGTATGAGGGAATTTCATAGCCACTGTTCCAACCACGCAACATGAAAAACCCGATCAGGCGCTCCCGCCGATAGATACCCATAAAGACATCCGCGCCTTGCCCGGCCAGTACGCTCTCGACAGAAGGAGGATCAAATTTGAACGGGTTGAAGAACCGCACATAGTCGAGCGATTGAGCCAGCAGCAGGGATGAGAGGTCAGACGCATCTTCCGAGGTGAGCGGGCGGATGGTCAAATCATCTGTTAGGCTCGACACACTTTAGTCTCCCTCAATCGAAAGCTCGATAATCAGTGTGGTTTTATCAGTAGCGTGTCCGCTGATGATTGTCAACAACATCTCACGCGTAAAATAGCGTGCGTCACTCCGCGGTAACTGAGATGTTTTTTGCCGGTTGTGGCGCATGGATGCGTCCTGCAAACTCCGCTGAAAATTTCCGTCGTCGTCCGTAAATTCCCCCACAAGCCTGCGCCTTCCTGCGGACAGTAAAGCCGGGTCACGCCGTTTTATACTTCACCGTCCCTATATCCTTAATTGCGTCTTGCGCTAACGGGAGGTCATTCCTTGCAGCGCTCAAACGATTATCCATATCGGACACGGGAAAAAGATATGACGCGCTGACTTGACGAATTATGATCGAGACAAATCAAGAGATTGGAATTTGGTAACACGTAGAGAGATGCATATCTCGTACAGCGAAGAATGAATCATCGGTCTCGGCGTTACATCCTGATCAAGCATTTCATTCACATTTACACGAGCGTTTAAGGGACAGTTATTTCGTTGCCGGGACGCAAACGTTATGCGGTGTGCTTTAACCAGCCCGGTGCGCGCCGCCCAAAATTTGAGACGGGCACTACCACAGGGAGAGGAATCACTATGCGAAGACTCCTGCGAGCGACCCATATCGGTCTGCTGGTAATTTCGATGCTTGCCGCCGGAACGTTCAGCACGGCTGTCCGGGCGTCAAGCCACCGCGAAGCGCCATCCACCGCGGTTGATCCGATGGCCGACGGCACGGACGTTTATGCGTTCGTTGATCCGATTGACCCGACGAGGGTCACGTTGATCATGAATTTTATACCGTTCCAGTTGCCGCAGGGTGGCCCGAACTTCTACCGTTTCGACGATAACATCCAATATGCGATGAGAATCGATAATAACGGCGATGCGGTGACGGACATCCAGTACGTTTTCCGTTTCAACACGCAGGTGCGCAATCCCAACACGTTTCTCTACAACACGGGGCCGGTCACTTCGCTCAACGATCCTGATTTGAATATCAGACAGTTCTATTCGATCAGTGTCATCAGAGGGAACGCGCCGAATACGACCACCACCACCATCACGCCCGCGACCGCCGCTGCCGGGTCGCCCGCTGGCTTCCCGTTCGCCGTTCCGCCCGTCAACGTCGGGCCGCGCTCGACGCCCGACTACGAGACGAACCTTGCGCAACCGGCCGTGACGACTGTCAGCACCGCAAACGGCGATGCGCGAGTCTTCGCCGGTCAGCGCGAAGAGGGCTTTTTCGTTGACGTGGGTTCGGCTTTCGATCTCTTCGGGCTGCGCCCCTTCAACTCGGCTCATTTAATTCCGCGCGCGAACACGACCGGCGTGGACGGCACGGCCGGTTTCAACGTCAGTACTATCGCCATGCAAGTGCCCATCGCCGCGGTCACGAGAACGGGAGCGCTTCCGACCGGCCCGTCCGATCCGAACGCCGTCATCTCGGTTTACTCCGCGTCCAGCCGCACAGCGATGATCGCTTTCGCTGAAGACCGCAGCGGCCGCGTCACCTTTTCGGGAAATTTCGTTCAGGTCTCGCGCCTCGGCAACCCGCTTGTCAACGAACTGTTGATCCCGCTCGCCATGAAAGACAGATTCAACGCGTCGCTGCCGGGTATGGACGCGCAGTTTCTCAACTTCGTCCTCGACCCGGAACCGGCCAGACTGTTGGGTTATCCGGGCGCAGCCGGCTCGCCCGGCAAGCAGTTTGATCTGTACCCGAGTTTCGACGCTCCGGTGCCGCCGCGCGTCGACGTTGCAAACGTCTTTTTGACAGGCTTGCCGGGACTCAATCTCCAAACTAATACCTCTGGTAACCCCAGTGTCGCGGCGTATACCGGGCAACCGGCGAACACCGTTCCGCAGGAACGTCTGCGTTTGAACCTGGCTATTCCGCCAACCGCCGGCACGGCGAGCGCAGCGGGCACAGCCAATCGCCTGGGGGTTCTGGGCGGAGATAACGCGGGATTCCCGAACGGCCGTCGCGTGGGCGACGACGTGGTTGACATTGAGTTGCGCGTGCTGGCGGGCGTGTTGGCATTTGCCAGCTTCAACGTCGCGCCGAATAACCTGCTCGGTGACGGCGTCAATCAAAACGACGTGCCGTTCCTGACGGTGTTCCCGTATCTGGCAACGCCGCGCTCCGGCTACGACTCCCCGACGAGCACCGCCGTGGGGACGACGGACACCAATGCGGCGGCAACCGCGACGGCTTCACCGACACCCAGACCGTAAACACACGGCCGCGCTAGAGAGGTGGCACACGAAGAGTGTGCGAAACACATCGGTGGCCTGCCCGCGCGCGGATAGCCCCTTGTTTGTTGCCATTAGCGCAGGAGCCGGATCAGTTAAGTCTGTCCGGCTCCTGCCTTACGTATCTTTCAACTACAGCAGGAAAAGTTATGCCGAAGAAACTCCTGACCATTGCCGGAATCGTGCTCGCGGTCGTCGCCGTCGTGATCGGCATCAGAGCCGTGACGAAGCAGCCCGCTTCTTCACAAGGCTCGTCGCAACGGCAGGAAGAACGCGCTCCGGTTCAACGGGCGACGCCTGCCGACCGGCAAATCAGCGTGGCACAGGCGGCCATTAGTCGCTGGCCGCAATCTCCTGACGGATACAATCAACTCGCCGCCGCGTACACGCAGAAGGCGCGCGAGACCGGCGATTTCGGCTACTACGCGCGGGTCGAGGCCGCGCTCAAACGCTCGTTCGAGGTTGCCCCCGACAACCACGACGCGACCAGAATGCAAGCCTTCCTCCTGCTCTCTTATCACCGCTTCGACGAAGCGCTGCCGGTGGCGCGTCGCGCCGTCGAGCAGAAGCCGAAAGATTACGAAGCATACGGCGCGGTCGTTGACGCGCTCGTCGAACTCGGCCGGTACGACGAAGCTAAAAAGGCTGTGCAGACGATGCTCGACGTGCGCCCTTACACGGCGTCATACGCCCGCGCTTCTTACCTGCGCTCGCTCTACGGAGATACTGAGGGCGCGATTGAAGCGATGCGCCTCGCAGTCCAGTCGGCTAATCCGGGCGACCCGGAATCGGTTGCGTGGTGTCGCGTCCATTTGGGCGACGAGTTGATGAACGCGGGCAAGCCGACAGAGGCGGAACGCGAGTATGACCACGCGCTTTTCCTGTTCCCCGACTATCACCTCGCGCTTGCCGCTAAAGCACGCGGGCGCGTTGCAGCAAACGACATGGATGGCGCGATCAATTTCTACAAGCGCGCACAGGAGCGCGTCCCGTCGCCCGAAACCGCGATGGCGCTCGGCGACATTTACACCAGAACTGGTCGCACGGATGAAGCGAAAAAGCAGTTTGAGTTAGTTGAATTCGTTGAGAGCACGGGCGCTTCGGGCGGCACTTACTCGCGTCAACTCGCGCTCTTCTGGGCTGACCACGACATGAAACTCGACGATGCTCTCGCCATCGCGCGGCGTGAGCGCGCGGCGCGCTCGGACATTTACACGAGCGACGTGCTGGCCTGGTGTCTCTACAAAAAGGGGCAGTACGCGGAAGCCAAAACGGCCATTGACGAGGCGCTCCGGCTCGGCACGCGCGACGCCGCCATCAACTATCACGCGGGGATGATTTACCGCGCGCTCGGCGAACGCCGCGCGGCGGCGAAACATTTGCAACTCGCCCTCAAGATCAATCCTTCATTCGACGTGCTTCAGGCGGACGTGGCGCGACAGGCGTTGCGCTCGCTCGCCGCTTGAGAGGTCGAGGTACGTTGATGTTGTTCCAATGCTCCAAGTTGACTGCCGCCCGCCGCGCCGTCAGGTTAATCTGCTCCGCCATATTCCTCTTGATAGCCATGGCAGGCTCGCCCGTGGCTCACCCGCTAGGGCAATTCACGATCAATCACTTCTCGCGCCTCGAAGTCGGCACGAATCGCGTCAACGTCCGCTACGTCGTTGACATGGCCGAGATTCCCGCGTTTCAAGAGTTGCAGGCGATGGGCGGCAGCAACGGGAATCAAGTAGCGGGCGCGGAGTTGGATGCCTACATGGAACGAGCCGCCGCGCGCTACGCCGACGGCTTACTGCTCACGATTGACGGAGAGCGCGTGCCGCTGCAAGTGGTCGCGCGCAGAATTTCGCTGCTGGCGAGCGAGAGTGGGCTGAGCACGCTTCGCATCGAGTGTGACTTCGCAGGCGACTTCGCGGGTATCAAGTCCGCGGGCGGCGACAACACGGCTAATCAAACGCGTCGTCTCAAGTTCGAGGACACCAATTACCGCGAACGCGCGGGCTGGCGGGAGACGGTCGTCGTTCCCGCCGCCGGGGTCGCCGTTTTCGACACCACGGCCTTCGGCACGCCCCTGACCGACGAGTTGAAAGTTTACCCGGAAGACTTGCTGGCCGCGCCACTCGACGAGCGCGCCGTCGAACTCTCTTTCACGAACGGCGCGGCCCCGGCGAACGCCGCGCTTTTGCGCGCACGCGATGGTCGTTCTCTGGCGCAGTCGCGGGATCGCTTCGCGGAATTGATCAGCGTGCGGGATTTGACGCCGACGGTTGCGCTCTTCGGCCTCCTCGTCGCCGCCGCACTCGGCGCGCTGCACGCCTTTTCCCCCGGCCACGGAAAGACGGTTGTCGGCGCGTACCTCGTCGGCTCGCGCGGGACGGCCAAACATGCGGCGTTCCTCGGCCTGACCGTGACCGTCACGCACACGGCGGGCGTCTTCGCGCTCGGACTCGTGACGCTCTTCGCTTCGCAGTACATCGTCCCCGAACGCCTGTTCCCGATCCTCGGCGTGGTGTCGGGCGGGATCGTGTTGGTGATGGGACTCAGTTTGTTCGCGAGCCGCCTGCTCGCCGCGCTCGGTCTGAGATCACACGACCACGGGCACACACACGGAGACGAACACGCGTCCGATCACACGCACGATGCGACGCACGGCCACACACATGATCACCCGCACGACGGCGACCCGACCGTGCCGCATTCGCACGGCGGCGGGCGAATTCACACTCATCTCCCGCCCGGAACAGACGGCAGCCGTGTGACGTGGCGTAGCCTGCTCGCGCTCGGCATCTCGGGCGGCCTGCTGCCCTGCCCCTCGGCGTTGGTCGTGCTGTTGTCGGCGATCTCGCTGCACCGCGTCGGCTACGGCATGCTGCTCGTCGTCGCCTTCAGCGTGGGTCTGGCCGTAACGCTGACGGGAATCGGGCTGGCGTTCGTTTACGCCGGGCGCTTCATCTTGAGCCGCGCGGGTGCGGGCATTAACCGTCTGGCGCGCGTCCTGCCGGTCGTGAGCGCGCTGGTCGTGGCCTGCCTCGGCGCGGCGCTCTGCTACGAAGCCCTCGGACAGGCGGGCATTCATCCCGGCGACTTGATCAGTTCCGGTTTCACCGGCGGCGAGACTCAGGCGGGCGGCGAGCAGACTATGGCTTCGATGGGAGCATGGGCGGTGCTCGGTCTCGGTCTGGTCTTCGGACTCAAGCACGCCACCGAGGTTGATCACATCGTCGCCGTGACCACCATCGTCAGCGAACAACGCAACCTGCTCCGCGCCGCGCTCGTCGGCGCGTTGTGGGGAGCGGGACACACGGTTTCACTCATCGCCGTCGGCATTGTCGTGCTCACGTTGCGGGTGGCGATCCCAGAGTTGGTTTCCGACTGGCTGGAGTTCGGTGTCGCGCTGATGATCATCGGGTTGGGGTTGAGCGCGTTCGTGCGCGTGTTACGGCGTCGCCGCCCGGATGTGCATGTGCATGAGCACGTCCACGACGACGGGCTGCACGCGCACATTCACTTTCATGAAGAGGGGACGCAACATGCCGATTCCGCCACGCCCCATACACACGCCGTCACGCGTCCGGGCTTGAAGCCTGTGCTCGTCGGCGCGATGCACGGGTTGGCGGGTTCGGCGGCGTTGACGCTGCTCGTGCTCACGCAGATCGCATCGCCGCTCGTCGGGCTGCTGTACCTGTTCGTCTTCGGCGTCGGCTCGGTCTTCGGCATGCTGTTGATGTCCTGTCTGGTGGGACTGCCTTTTGTGCTCGGCGCGCACAAGCTCACGCGGATGAACTTTGCCTTGCAGGCTACGGCGAGCGTCCTGAGCATCGCCTTCGGATTGTGGTACGCCTACGAGATACACCTGTGAGATCGCCGCGAGTAGCTAATGGTTTGAAGGTAACTGAACAAGGTGCGGAGCGTTTCGGCAGAGAGCAAGGTAATGGCAATCACGGGTAACGAGAGTGTGCTGGAATCAGTCGTCCCAAAGCGCGTCGCGCCGGGGACGAGGGAGCGCGGCGCACAGCCTTCGCTTGCTTTACCGGAACAACCGCTGATCACGGGAGGCGCTCCCGCCGGCGAGGTTTGGCCGTCGCTCAATTTTCGCGAGTTGTGGGCATATCGTGAGTTGCTCTACTTTCTGACGTGGCGCGACATCAAGGTGCGCTACAAGCAGACGGCGATGGGGGCGGCGTGGGCGGTGGTGCAGCCGTTCGTCACGATGCTGGTCTTCACGCTCTTTTTCAGCATCTTCATCGGCGTTCCGTCGGACAGCATCCCTTACCCGGTTTTCGTCTACGCGGGATTGCTGCCGTGGACGTTTTTCTCAAGCGCGGTCAACAACTGTAGCGGCAGTCTGGTCGGCAGTTCCGCCCTCATCACAAAGGTCTATTTCCCGCGCATGGTCATCCCGGTTGCCGCCGTCGGCGCGGGGTTGGTTGATCTCGCGGTGGCCGGCGCGATCCTCATCGGGCTGGTGTTCGTGTACGGGCTGGCTCCGACATGGAATTTGTTGATGCTGCTGCCGCTCGTGTTGATCACCACGGTGTTAGCCATCGGCGTCGGTCTTTTGATTTCGGCCTTGACGGTGCGGTATCGAGATGTCCGGCACGCGCTGCCGTTCGTCTTACAGATTTGGATGTTCGCGTCGCCGATCATCTACCCGCAGAGCGTCGTGCCGGTTAAGTGGCGCTGGGTGTTGACGCTCAATCCTCTGACGGGCGTGATCGAAGGCTTTCGTTCCGCGCTCGCCGGGCGTGAGTTTGACTGGTTCGCGCTCGGCCTCGCGGCGGCAATATCGAGTGCGCTGCTCGTCACCGGTGTGCTCGTGTTCCGGCGGCTGGAGCGAGTCTTTGCTGATTTGATTTGAGACTGCCATGAGACCAATCATCAAAGTTGAAAATCTCGGCAAGCAGTACGGCTTCGGGGGCTTGCACCCGTCATACATGACGTTTCGCGAGGCGGCGGCGGCGACGTTGATGAAACCCTTCAGGCGCGTGCGCCGTCGTGGCCTGCAACCCGCGAGCGCGGAAAGACTCTGGGCGCTCAAAGACGTTTCTTTCGAGATCGAGCCGGGAGAGGTCGTCGGCCTCATCGGCGACAACGGAGCGGGTAAGTCTACGCTGCTCAAAATCCTTTCGCGCATCGTTGAACCGACCACGGGCAAGTTTGAACTGTACGGAAGAATCGGCAGCCTGTTGGAAGTCGGCACAGGTTTTCATCCAGACCTTTCCGGGCGCGAGAACATTTTTTTAAACGGCGCGCTCTTAGGCATCAAGCGTGTCGAACTCCAACGCAGATTCGACGAGATCGTGGCTTTCTCCGAGATCGAGCAGTTTATTGATCTGCCGGTCAAGTGGTATTCGAGTGGGATGTACCTGCGCCTCGCTTTCTCCGTGGCGGCGCACCTCAATACGGAGATATTGACGATGGACGAGGTGCTGGCCGTCGGCGACATCTCGTTCCAGCAGAAGTGCATTGACAAGGTGAACGAGATCAGGGAGCAGGGGCGCACCATCCTGTTCGTTTCGCACAGTATGGCAGCGGTTACTCGCCTGTGTGAACGAGTCATCTTGTTGGACAAGGGGCGGGTGGTGAGCGACGGCCCGGCGGCGGAAGTCGTTAATAGTTACATGGGCGAGAGCTTGAATGTCGCCGCCGTGCGGGAGTGGCCTGACCCGCGGAGCGCGCCGGGCAACGAGGTAGTGCGCATCCGCCGGGTACGTGTGCGAACAAAGGAAGGCGACACCGCGCCGCAGGTGGACATCCGTAGCCCCGTCGGCATCGAGATAATCTACGAAGTGCTCCAACCGAATCAAATACTGACGCCGAGCTTCGATCTGTTCAACGAGCAAGGCGTGCATGTTTTCGCCGTCCACGATGTCGGGCTTGAGTGGCGGCGCGAGCCGAGACCCGTCGGGCGTTACGTCAGCACGATGTGGATACCCGGTAACGCGCTCTCTGAAGGCCATCTCATGGTGCAAGCCTCCATCTTGTCATATCACCCCGGCCTTCGCTTGCACACGCGAGAGCCTAATGTCGTGACGTTTCAAGTCGTTGAAAGTGCGGAAGGTGATTCGGCGCGCGGGGATTACGTGGGTGCGGTTCCGGGTGTCGTGAGGCCGCTCCTGCCCTGGCAGACGGATTTCTATCAAATGACTGACATGCCTCCGGGCGATATTGGGGGTCGCCGGGTATCCGAATGATTTTTGCCTTGCGAGATGCGACTTTCTGATCGGTATAAAGAAAATGGAAACAGTCAAAGATAAGACCGGGCATATTCAGGGAACGGCTGAACAACGCGCGACGCTCGGTGAGCAGCTTGCCGACACGGAAGCCCAATTCCAAATTATCGCGCGCCAATGGCTCGACAAAGAACGGCAGATTCAAGAGTTGGCACAGCTCATCAACATTCGAGATCAACAGTATGGGGAACTCTCCGAATCCTTAGCCGCGCACCTGCAACAGGCGCAAAATTTGAAAGAGCAGGCACTTGCGCAGCGAGATTTGATTGCGGCGAAAGACGAGCTACTACAAACTCAGGAATTTCGCTTAACTGAGCAAGAACGGCAGCTACAGGAGGCGAGCCGTCAACTCGAAGTGAAAGCACAGCAACTCGAAGTGGAAGCAGAGCGCCTCTCGGCGGTTGAGCGATACGCGCGGGAATTGGTTGACTCGCGCGCCTTTAGAATCGGTTCGGCTTTGACGTGGCCGGTGCGCAGGTTCCGGGATAGCGCATGGTGGCGTGATCGTTCCCGTCACCTTGTCGAACCGGAACTCAGTATGGCGAGTGAGGAAACAGTTGAGATTGATCCGGTGTGCGCAATTCCCCCTCCGCCGCCGATCCGTGAACAGGCTGTGAAGGCAATCGTGCGCGAGAGCAAGCCGGTGAGGAATTCCGGCGTGTTGGCGATTGGCATCGTCACTTACAACAATCCGCCTACCCATCTCGCGCAATTGGTTCGCTCGATTGAACTGGCCGCGAGCCACCTCGACGAGCCGGACATCCATGTCCGTTTATATTCGATTGATAACGGAGCAGAGGCTCTCTGGCCTGAGTCTGACATGCGCCCGACGCGCATCGCCTCCCACGGCAACATCGGTTTTGGGCGCGCCATGAATCTCTTGATGTCGGCGGCCTTTGCCGAACCCGAGACCGAATGGTTCCTGTGCGTCAACCCGGATGGCATCATCCACCATCGCGCGCTCGGCGAACTCTTGTCGAGCAGCAAGGCGCAGCCCGACTGTCTGTTTGAAGCACGCCAGTTCCCCGAAGAACACGCCAAGTCTTATGACCCGTTGACGCTGGAAACGTCCTGGGCTTCGGGCGCGTGTCTGCTCATCCGCCGGGAGATATATGAGACGGTCGGCGGCTTTGATCCTAACTTCTTCATGTATCTGGAGGACGTTGATCTCTCCTGGCGCGTCCGGGCAGCGGGGTTTTCCGTGAAAATCTCACCGCGCGCTCTCTTCGGTCATGCCGTGCTTGAGCGCGAATATGTCCCGACGACCGATGCGACTTTTCTCCTGTCGGGAAGATACCTGGCGCGCAAATGGAAAAATTCGCAGTTCCTTCGATGGGCTGAACGAGAACTCATCAGCCGCGGTCATTTTCGTGTCAAGTCTGATTTGCCGCCGTTGCCCGCTCCGGTCGGCATCAGCGATAGCGAAATCTTATCCGCCCAACCGGATTTCAATAATTATTTTAACTTTTCGTCGCCGAGATGGTGAGCGGCCTTTCAACCGACGGGCGATAAGAGCTTTGAACGCGGATGTCGAAGGCGATTTAACGATACGGTTTCTCACTACAAAGTAGTTTTCTCAGAGACCTACGGCACAGGATTTTAGTTGAGTTCAGTAAGGGCAAGCAGATGAAATCATTAAAAATTGTTCCTATTCATAGCCGCCCCGCCGTCACCGATGTGGAACCGGTCGAGGCGTTCAAGAAAACCAAGCCACACCTCTTCGATAACAGCACTCTCAGCGTCGTCATTCGCTTCCATCACAGGCAGAGGCTCGATTTTCTGGAAGAGGCGCTCTTTTCTTTAGCCCTCCAAAATTGGTCGGACTTAGAGCCCATCATCGTGCTGCAAAACGGAACCGATGATCTCAAGCAGACGATCCTGGATATGCTGGAGCATCAACCGTGGCGGGTATCTCCAGAGTATAAAATCGTGACCGTCCAAATACCCGAAGGGGCGGACGGGCGCAGCATTCTCCTGAATCGTGGAATTGAAACTGCGACGGGCAGATACCTGTCTTTCCTCGACGACGACGACTGTGTGTACCACGACGGGTACACGACACTGATCCGGCAACTCATAGGTGGTGATCGCGCGGTGGCCGTCGGTGGCTGCCGACGGGCACAGATAGGTTACGAAAGCGAGCATTGGTTTACTCATAAGAAAGATAACTTTTTCAGTTGGGGGCGTTCGCTGGCCGATCTCTATGCCGAAAATTTTGTGCCCATCCACTCATACGTGATTGACCGTGCGCGGCTCGGCAACTCGGAGTTGAAGTTTGACGAGTCTTTCACTTTGCTGGAGGATTACGACTTCGTCTTACGCTTGTTCGCCGCGCACGAACCGGACTTCACCCTGCTGGATAAACCTGTCTGCGAATACAGAATACGCCTCGACGGGTCGAATAGCGTGGCGCACACTCCCGCCGCCTCCCCGGAGGTCATTGATTTACAGCGACGCGCCCAGTTGATGATTAAAGAGAGCAAGAAAAATCTTTACTCTAAATATTTCTCCGATAAAAACGTCAACGATTTTATCGAAGCCCCGTCCAAGCACACCAATTTAGCATCCGGCGAGCAGAGGCCAGACGATGCGGAACGAGATAGGCGGGTGCTCCTGAAAATAGTTCTCATGATGTATGACTTTTTCAGCCGCTACCCGCGTCTGGAACGGCGGCTGAGTAAAACACTTCATCTCCTGTGGAATACGTACAAAAAACTAATGATGGCGAATGCCTCTCAATAAACAAAGGTGATGGCGGAAGCGAAGTCTGAAGTAGAGGTATCATGTTTAAAGTGAAAAAAATACTTGTGACCGGAGCCGGTGGTTTTATCGGCCACCATCTGGTGAAGACCCTCAAGTCGAAAGGCTGCTGGGTGAGAGGCGTGGATGTAAAGTACCCGGAGTACGAGGCCAGCCACGCAGACGAGTTTGAGTTGTTGGATTTAAGAAGGAGTGAAAACTGCCTCCGCGCAACCGCCGGCATCGAGCAAGTTTACAATCTGGCGGCCAACATGGGAGGCATCGGTTTCATCGAAACTCATAAAGCCGAGATCGTCCACGACAATGTACTAATCAATCTCCACATGCTGGAGGCCGCGAAAAAGAATCGTCTCGACAAGTTCCTCTTTACTTCTTCGGCCTGCGTCTATCCCGCTTATAGACAGAACATCGTGGATGCCGTTCCCCTCAAGGAAGAAGACGCTTATCCTGCCGAGGCGGAGGACGGTTACGGTTGGGAGAAACTGTATGCGGAGAGAGCTTGCCGCCACTACCGGGAAGACTACGGGCTTAAAACTTATATCGTTCGCTTCCATAACATCTACGGGCCTCTGGGCAGCTTTGACGGCGGGAGAGAAAAATCTCCGGCGGCGATTTGTCGCAAGATCGCGCTGGCCGATGAGGTGGGCGAGATCGAGGTTTGGGGAGACGGAGAGCAGACGCGTTCTTACTGTTATATAGATGACTGCGTCGAGGGGATTACGAGATTAATGGCGTCGGCCTACCACGAACCGCTTAATCTTGGACAAGACAGAATGATCACGATCAACGAACTGGTCGCACTTGTCGCAACCATCGCCGGCAAGAAAATCACGAAGCGATATGCCCCCACAATGCCTCAAGGCGTGCGCGGCAGAAATAGCGACAACACGAAGCTGCGCGCGGTGCTCGGCTGGGAGCCACAGACTCCGTTGGAGAAAGGTCTGGAAAAAACTTACAAGTGGATTGAAAGGGAGTTGATCGGCGCCGGGCATTTAAGGGAGCGTGTGCTCTGCGCATAGTCATCCGGGGGTAGCGTTGCAAAAATTTTTCAACTACACCAGATATTGAAGTAACACCATATGCTCCGCCCCTACAAATTGGGGCTAAACTATTTTTTGCAACACTACCAATTTATGAATTCGCGCGGCGCAGGTTATCCCCGACCCCTCCCAAGCCGCATCAGTCCTGCCGCCGTGCCCTCGAACCCACACAACTCATAGAAGCCCCGCAGGTGCGGCTCAAAATCCACATGCACCCATCTAACTCCCCGCGCCTCAGCTTCCGCTACTGCTCGCCCGACTAGCTCTCGGCAGATGCCATTGCGCCGAAACTCCGGGTGTACGGTCGTGTCGAGAATGAACGAATGCTCGCCGCCGTCCCACGCCAGATTGACGAAGCCTATCAAGCGGTTTTCGAGGTAAGCACAGACGAACGCCAGGCTGCGTTCGAGCACGGGGCGGAAGTCACGCCACCTGTGGTCGCGCCAGGCGGCGTCAAGCAGCGCGTTCAACTCGTCGCTCGCCAGCGGAGGGCTAACATGGTAGACCACATCGGCCATTTTGTGTTTAGCCTGTTCATGCCCCCGGTGAGAAGGTTGATTCATGTCATTGCATGATCAGCCCAACTCAGCGTTTGCACCGGCACTCCCTCCTTGTAAGGCTGCCAATGGCGGCCGGATGGACAGCATGTAGACAGCGAAGGTGGCTAACCAGTGTTCGCCGGCGTAGTCACCGCTGGTTATGTGCGGGAGCGTGGCCTGTGCGTGAACGGCGGCGGCTCGCTCTAGGATCAAGCGCCGGGGCGAATCATCCGGGAGTGCCGATGCGATGCTCCGCATGCACCATGCCCGGCTCAGGTTCACACCATCGAGGTGAACGATCTTTGGGTCGGAGCGGTCGGTTACGTCCGCGGGTACGAGCAATTTCGCGGGGCTGCCATCCTCTATCGCGGGCAGGAAATCATCGAACCAGCGCACGAATTCAGCCCCTTTGAAAACGCGCCGCATCAAATCCGCCTCGATCAGGCTCGGCGAAAGAAAGTCGTCCCCGCCGGGCTCCCAGGAGGCCGGAGAATCTCTGTCATCTGCGAAGTAGGTGCGAGCACGCTCACACACGAGCAACTTCAGCCGCTCAATGCTTTCGAGCGTTCGCGCGTCCATACTTTTCTTCCCGCCACGGGCGAGCGTCTCCGCGTAGTCCCACGCGAAGGCGAGGCCGAAGGCTGTGTTGAAGTGAGTGCCGACGCGGATCGGATACTTCTGTTTCGGGAAGAACGCGAGGTACTTACTAACGATGGTCTCGGCCAGCGGCCGCACAGAGTCGAACCAGCGTCCGGCATCCGGGTCGTCCCAGAGGTACAGTTCCTCGTGGAGTTTCAGCAGCCAGGCCCATCCATAAGGACGCTCGTAGGAGGCGCGTCCGGGGTCTCTGAAATACTCATCCTCGGCTCTGATGTTCTCCGCTGTCAGGTTCGCGTCGAGCGCTTCACGGATGTCGGCCTCCGGCAACGCAGCATTCGCGGGCGCGCCGTCCTGTCCCTGTCCGTCGGCGCGTGCGCGGAGCAGGTGTACGAGTAGCCAATGACTGTGGACGGAGGAGTGCCAGTCATAGCAGCCGTAGAAGGCAGGGTGCAGTTCCCTCGGAGACCTCAACTGAGAGGCATCGCTCAACGCGTGGTCGAGCTTGTTCGGGTATTCCTTGGCGATGCACTTGAGTGCGAGTTCGGCGAAGCGCGTAACGTATCCATGAGAATTCATTTGCGCCCCCAATGCGTCATCCCCGATTACCATAATCTTTCTCCCTGCTTCAGCGGCGCGGCGAAGGATGCGTCAGATGTCCTGACACATCCTTCG
>JAIVJZ010000006.1 GCA_020199775.1 Acidobacteriota bacterium | reverse complement strand
GGCGGAAGTTTCGGCGGTGGCGGCTCGGGCGGCGATTGGTAGGACAATGATGAAGTAGGAACGATGAACGATGAAGTAAAAACCTTCGACCGATTTCTTTCAGTTCATCGTTCATCGTTCCTACTTCATCGTTTAGTTTAGGAGTGCTGATGACTAACAAGGTAGCGCAAGAGGCTTTCAACCATTTGATCGGCGACCTGCGCGCGACGCACGGCGAGAACCTCGCGTCGGTGGTGTTGTACGGGTCGGCGGCGGCGGGCGATCATATCGACCGGAGTTCCGACTACAACCTGCTGATCGCGCTCACGCGCATCACGCCCGAAGAGTTGCGACAGGCGCAAGCCCCCTTGCGCGAATGGCGGCGGCTTGGTCATCCTCTGCCGGTCTATTTCACGACCGAAGAGTTGCGCGACGCGGCGGACGTTTTTCCGATTGAGTTTCACCAGATGCAGCGGGCGCGCGTCGTGCTCTACGGGAACGACCCGTTCGTCGATCTCGTAATACATGATCACAACCTGCGTCACCAGACCGAGTACGAACTGCGGAGCAAGTTGATTCAACTGCGGCGGCTCTACATCCCCGCGTCGGTTTCGGTCGAGAAGTTGACGGACTTGATGGGCGAGAGTTTGACGAGTTTCGCAGTGCTGTTCGCGCCCGCGTTGATGCTGCACGGCGTCAAAGAGCCGCCCGTCTTGAAGCATGATTGCGTGCGCGCGGCGGTCAAACATTTCGGACTGGACGGCGAGCCGTTCGAGCGCATCTTTGCCCTGCGCGAGACAGGAGCGCGCGCCGCGTCGGACGCGGAGGCGCACGAGTTGTTCGCCTCGTATCTGGCGCAGGTAGAGATCGTCACGGAGGCGGTTGATGAGTTGAGATTGGGCGCGGAGAAATAGAGGATCAAAAGTTGCTTGCTGGCGATCTTCGGGCTGTCTATTCTTCAATTGAATAAGGAGAGAGTAATGAATAAGAGAAAATTTTTGCTGTTGGCCTGTGTGATCTTTGTATCAATGACGGCCAGCGGGTGCGGCTACAATACACTGCAATCGAAGCAGCAGAACGTCAGGGCTAAGTGGGCGGGCGTGGAAAACCAGTTGCAGCGGCGCGCGGATTTGATCCCGAACCTCGTCGCGGCGGCGCAGTCGGCGGGCGTGCAGGAGCAGGAAGTTTTCGGCCAGATCGCGGAGGCGCGTTCGCGCCTGTTGAACGCCACGGCCGCGCAGCCGCAAGGCGAGGGCGGCGACAAGTCGCCGGAACAGAAGGAAGCGATCATCGCCGCCAACAACAGTTTCGGCGGAACTATCGGGCGGTTGCTCTCGCTGCAAGAGAATTACCCGGTGTTGAAGTCGAACGAGAACTTTTTGAAGTTGCAGGACGAACTGACGGGCACGGAAAATCGTCTGGCGACCTCGCGCAACGATTACACGACGGCCGCGCAGGACTACAACACGACGCGCGGCAGTTTTCCGACCGTGCTCGCGGCCAAGCTCTACGGCTTCAAAGAAGAACCTTACTTCAAGGCCGAGGAGGGCGCGCGCCAAGCCCCGCGCTTCGACCCGAACACGATGCGCCGCAATCAAGGCAACACCAAATAGGCGCACGCCACACTTCTTACGCACCTCCGGCAGGAGCGCACAAACAAAATCGGAGGCCGCTTTCGCATTGAAAGCGGCCTCCGATTTTTTTACGACGAACGTGAACGAGCCGCGCCGGCGGCGTTCTCCTATAGCCGTTTGCAATTGGATGGAACTACCAAGAAATGAGTGTAGGGGCAGGGCTAATCCCTGCCCGCTCGGTTTGGTGTGCGGCGGGCAGGGACAAGCCCTGCCCCTACAGTTTTGATACCGGTCACACTCATCTGCAAATCGCTATAACGTCAGAATCCGCGCGAACTGCACATGCCGCAATGGTCGCAGGGCTTGCCGCCCGGTTCGACGTTGCACGTCTTCTCGCGCTCAAAGAATTCGACCAACTCGGACACGGCTTCGTCAATGCCGAAACGCTCCTCGCTCGGATGCACGGCCGGGACATAAGTGCCGCTCAGCCAGTGCGCCGGATTGCCGTCCGGCCGCGAAGAAGTGTGCTCTTGTTGCGTGGAACGAATTTGAGACGGCTGCTGCTGCTGCTGCTGTTGGCGCGCGTCGCCTTGGCGCGTGGATGGCGAGCGCGGCGCGTCTTTGCCGGTGACGTGGGATTCGATCTGCGTGAGTCGCTGCCCGATCTCGGAGACCGAAGCGCGGAGCGCGGCCAGTTCATCTCCGACGTTCGCGCCGGAGTCGCGCCGCGAGTGAGACGCGGCGCTACCGGGCGCGTCTCCTTTCGCGAGGCGGCCGGCGATGCGCTCGGCCAGCGAGCGAACCGGGTCTTGATTTTCGGGCGCGCTCAACGTCTCACTCCTTTATTCTCTTCGGCCAACAAATCTATGTAATCCACGACGCCCACGATGGCCGAATCGATGGCCGCGCCCGGCTCTCTCGTCGCCGCGGTGGACGCGCCCCAACCTTCCTGCACGACGAGCACCGTGTCGCCGACGCCGGAATCGACCGAGTCGAGTGCGATCAGGGTCGCGCCGATTTCTTCCCCTTCGAGGCTCACGGGCTGGCACAACATTATGCGCGCATTCGCGTAACGCTCATTCTTCTGCGTCGCCACCACGTTGCCGATTACGCGTGCGAGAATCATTTGTTACCTAGCGTCCCCCTCCGGTGACATGGGCGTCCGAATCGACGATGGCGATGATGGTGCAATCGGTCGGCGTGTCTTCGCGCCGGAACGGGAAACTCGCCTCCTTGCCCCGACACCACATGACCAATTCGCCCGTGCCCGCGCCAATCGCGTCGAGCGCGACGAGCGGCGCGCCTTGCGGCTCAAGCCGCGCGTTGAGCGATTGCACGACGAGGAGCTTGCGCCCCTCCAGCGAATCGTTCTTCACCGTCGCCACAACCGTCCCGATGACGCGCGCAAGTTGCATAAGAAGCCATCAGCCTTCAGCTATCAGCAAAATCATTTCCGAATCCATAGCAACAGCACGGAACGTTTGCGTTCCCTCTTCATTTAGCTGACGGCTGACGGCTGACAGCTGACGGCTCTTAGTCGTTGACATAATCCACCGTATCGATCACGCCGACGATGGCGGCGTCCACGGGCGCGTCCTTCATGCCTTCGGCGAGACGCGCGCTCGAACCGGCGACGACCAGCACGCGCTCGTGGTAGCCCGCGCCCACCGTGTCCACGGCGATCACGAAGCCGCTCGTGTCCGAGCCGTCGAGGTTCAGCGGGCGCACGATCAAGAGTTTCTTGCCCCTGAGCCGCTCATCCTTCTGTGTCGAGACAACCGTGCCGAGTATGCGCGCGATAATCATAAAAAGGTCGTGAATCGTCAATCGTCAATCGTGAATAGATAAGACCTGTCTTCTTCTATTTCCGATTTACGATTTACTAATTGTTGTTGCCGATGGGCAAGGCGTCGTCCACGCTGCCGTGCGGGCGCGGGATGACGTGGACGCTGACGAGTTCGCCGACGCGGCGGGCGGCCGCCGCGCCCGCGTCCGTCGCGGCTTTCACCGCCGCCACGTCGCCGCGCACGATTGCCGTCACGAACCCCGCGCCGATCTTTTCGTAACCGACGAGCGTCACGTTGGCGGCCTTCACCATCGCGTCCGCCGCTTCGATCATCGCCACGAGACCTTTCGTCTCGACCATTCCGAGTGCTTCCTGTGCCATTTGCTCTCTCCTCGTCAAACGTGAATCGTAAAATCGTGAACTCTTAAAACGTCGCCAACAGTCTTAACCCATCAACCGCGAATCCGCAATTTGGGGCGCGAGGTTTCAAGCCCTGCCCGCGCCTGACCGCGCTGCCTGCGTCAACAATTCGATCAACTCTTCGCGCGTCAAACTTATCTTGCCGTTTGCCGTCGCGCCGTGCGTCGCGTGCGCGGGCTGCGCGTCCGGGCGTTCGCCGGTCGCGCAGGTGATCTGCGTCTCGTGCAGGTAGCCGCACGCTTGGCAGCGCGCGCGCTCGTCGAGGTAGCCGGCTTTTTCGCGGACGTGGATCAACTTCTCAATCGCGTCGGGCGGCAGATTGCTCGCGCCGCCGAGCGCGCGCGCGAGGATAGCGATCTTGGCCGTGTGCTCCAGCGTCTCCAGACGGTCGAACGCCTGCCACACGTCTTCGCCGTAAGCGACCGCGCCGTGGTTCGCCATCAGCAGCGCGTTGTGGTGCCGGACTAAAGGGAGCATCGCGCTCGTCAACTCGTCGGTCGAGGGCGTGCCGTATGCGGCGAGCGGCACGCACCCCAGAGTCAAAATCACTTCCGAGAGTATCGGCTGGTCAATCGCCAGCCCCGCCACGGCGAAGGCCGAGCCGTGCGGCGGGTGCGCGTGGCAGACCGCCTTGATCTCAGGCCGCTCGCGGTAGATAAGCAGGTGCATGGCGAGTTCGCTCGAAGCCTTGCGGTCGTTGAGGGACTTGCCCTCGATGTCGGTCAGCGCGAGCGAGTCCTCGGTCATGCGTCCCTTGTTGGTCTGCGTCGGCGTCGCGAGGATGCGCCCGTCGTCCAGACGGACGCTCACGTTGCCGTCCGAGGAGACGACGTAACTGCGCTCATACAGTAACTGGCCGACGCGCACGATCTCGCGCCGCGCCGTTTTTTCATCCATCAAATGGTCACTCACAAAGCCTGCTGGTTATCTTCCAACTTTTCGACCCGGACGCGCATTTGAAATATGTCGGCGAGCAACGTTCTGATTTGCCGGTTCAGATTGTTCAACTCCGACTCAATCGACGTTAGACGCGTCTGCACGCCTTCCCAGATCGGCTGCGTCTCGCGCAACCGCGCGTCAACTTTTTCTTCGAGGGAAGTCAAACGCGAGTCAATTGAGAGCGTGCGATCTTCAAGCGAAGTCATACGTCCTTCGAGCGAAGCCATGCGTCCTTCAACTGAGGTCATCCGATCTTCAACTGAGGTCATCCGATCTTCAAGCGAAGTCATCCGACCTTCTATCGAGGTCATTCGATCTTCGAGCGAAGCCATGCGTCCTTCAATTGAGGTCATCCGATCTTCAAGCGAGATCATGCGATTTTCAAACGTTGTCAAGCGAACGTTCAACCCGGCAAATTCGGCGAGCACGCGTTCCTCGAATGAGTTCGGCAAATTTTGTGTCAGATTTTCACTCACGGCGACTCCTTATTGGTCGGTTGCTTTAAAGCTCGTTTTCTCCGCGGTGGGTGATCTCTTCGAAGGACAACATGCTGCGGGGGTTCGTGGTGCTCGTCGCGGGCGGGCGGGCGAGGAAGTACGAGAGCGTTTCGAGCGAGACCGTCAAATCGACGGTCTTCAATTTCACGTCGGGACGCTTTTGCAGGCGCGCGGGGGCGAAGTTCAAGACGGCCTTGACGCCCGCCGACATCACCTGATTCAGAACCCTCTGCGCGGCGCGCGCGGGCACGGCGATGACGGCCACGTCGATGCCTTCGGCGCGCACCACGCGGGCGACGTGGCGCACGTCGTAAATCTTGATTTGCGCGTCTCCGACCGTTTGGCCGATGCGCTCACGGTCGTTGTCGAAGAGCGCGACGACGGCGAAGTTCGACCCGGTGAAACCGTTGTAGTTGGCGAGCGCGGTTCCCAGATGTCCCGCGCCGACGATACCGACGCGGTGCGCGGTGTCGAGTCCCAGAATGTTCGTGATGTGCGCGCGCAGGTCGTTGACCGTGTAGCCGACGCCGCGCGTGCCGAACTCGCCGAAGTAGGCGAGGTCTTTCCTGATCTGCGCCGAGTTGAGATTGAACTGTTCGGCGAGCGAGCGCGACGAGACGGTCTTGATCCCGGCGGCCGCCAGTTTGTTCAGGCAGCGCAGGTAGACGCTCAGGCGGTTCGTCGTCAACTCAGAAATTTTCTCCGACTTCATGCTGTTTCCTTTTCTTCCGACGCCAGTATAACGCGACCGGGGCGTGCGCCCAAAGACGGTGAAAAGCCGTGAATCGTCAACCGTCAATCGTGAATAGAGAAAACCCGTCCTTTCTATTCACGATTGAGGGTTGACGACTCGCGGCTTTTCGTTCGTTGCCGTGGCTTCCCGCTTCAACTACAATCTTCCGGCACACAGAGACGCTCCCGAAATCTCTTCTCTCGGCAGAAATACGAACGAAGAATGATCGCACATCTATCAGGAACTCTACTCGCAAAACAGGCCACCAGTGTGATTTTGGACGTGGGCGGCGTCGGCTACGAAGTGACCATCCCGGTCTCGATTTTTTACGACATGGAGGAGCCGGGCGCGCAGATCGCTTTGCGCATCTACACGCACGTCCGCGAGGAAGCCCTCCAACTCTTCGGCTTCAAAACGGCGCGCGAGCGCGAACTCTTCCAGATGCTCATCTCTGTCAGCGGCATCGGCCCCAAGTCGGCCATCGCCATGCTCTCCGGCATGAACGCCGACGAGATCGTCAGCGCGATCCGCTCCAACAATCTCGCGCGCCTGACTTCCATCCCCGGCCTCGGCAAGAAGACCGCCGAACGCCTCGTCATCGAACTGCGCGACAAGATGACGACGCTCTCGCACCCCGCGCTCGAAGAACAACTCGCCGCGCGCGGGGCGGGCGGCGCGCCGAGCGAAGACACCTTGCGCGAAGACACGCTCTCCGCGCTCACGAACCTCGGCTACCAGCGCGCCGCCGCCGAGAAAGCCGTCAATCAGGCGATGCACGAAGGCGGCGACCTCTCGGTCGAACTGCTCCTGCGCCGCAGCCTGAAGTCGCTCTCGAAAGGATGAGGGAGAAACGATGAACGCGGAACGATGAACGCGGAATGAAAGACAACTGCTTTTAGTCTTTAGTTCAGCATTCATCGTTCCGCGTTCATCCTTTAACTTATGTCCGAAGAACTTGAACCATTCGATGTCCGTAATCCGCCGACGGATGAGGAACAACAGTTTGAGTTGTCGCTGCGCCCGGCGCGGCTCGCGGAGTACATCGGGCAACGCAAGGCGACGGACAACCTGCGCATCTTCATCCGCGCGGCGACGATGCGGCGCGAGGCTCTGGATCACGTCCTCCTGACGGGGCCGCCGGGACTCGGCAAGACGACGCTCGCCAACATCGTCGCCAACGAGATGGGCGCGGAGATGCGTTCGACCGCCGGCCCCGTGATCGAAAGGGCTGGCGACCTCGCCGCGCTCCTGACCAACTTGCAGGAAGGCGACGTGCTTTTCATAGACGAGATTCATCGTCTCAACCCGGCCATCGAAGAAGTGCTCTACCCGGCGATGGAGGATTACCAACTCGACATCATGATCGGGCAGGGGACGGCCGCGCGCTCCATCAAACTGGACTTGCCGAAGTTCACCCTCGTCGGTGCGACGACGCGCGCCGGTCTCATCACCGCACCTTTGCGCGGTCGCTTCGGCATCGTCTTTCACCTCGACTTTTACAAGCACGACGAGTTGGAACTGATCGTGCGCCGCTCGGCGGACATACTCGGCACGGAGATTGACGAGGGCGGCGCGCAAGAGATCGCGCGGCGGGCGCGCGGCACACCGCGCATCGCCAACCGCCTGCTCCGGCGCGTGCGCGACTTCGCGGAGGTCGATTACGAGGGGCGCATCACGCAGGAGGTCGCCCGCGACGCGCTCAACCGCATGGAAGTTGACACTTACGGGCTGGACGAAGTTGACCGCAAGTTGCTGCTCACGATCATCGAAAAGTTTGGCGGCGGCCCCGTCGGGCTCGGCACGATCTCCGCTTCCGTCCACGAGGAGAAAGATTCCATCGAGGAGATCATCGAGCCTTACCTGATTCAGATCGGCTTTTTGAATCGCACGCCGCGCGGGCGCATGGCGACGCGTCTCGCCTACGAGCACTTCGGGCTGAACCGGCTGCCTGCGACGCCGGGGCTGTTCGGCGTCTAGCACGTTCGCGTTCCCGTTATGAAACGCCTTCGCTCATACACCCGCCACCATTTCGGCGTGCGCAATGCCGCGCCGTGGCTGAACATCTTCGGCCACTCGTTTCATCAATTCCACGAAAACGATCTGTTCACGCCCGCCGCCGCCATGAGCTACTTCGGGCTGCTCACGCTTTTCCCCATGCTGCTCGTGCTGCTCGCCTTGAGCAACTACTTCGGCGTGGGCACGGAGATGCTGTCGCGCGCCGTCGAAGCCTACCCCGGCTCGCGCGATTTCCTGCGCACGACCGTCCGCTCGCTGGAGAACGTCGGCACGAGCGTCATCATCACCTGCATCATCGTCACGCTCTGGGCTGGCTCGTGGGTCTTCAACGTGATGGAGCGCGCCATCAACCGCCTGTGGGGCACGCGCCCGCGCGCGTTTCTGCACGGGCGCGGACTCACCCTCGGCATGATGGGCGGCGTCGGCGTGCTGCTCATCGCCTCCGTGATGATCACCTACATGCTCGTCGCGCTCAAGGAGTTGGCCGGACGACTTCCCCTACGCGTGCTGCAACGCGTGACGATCCTCGCCCTCGTCGGCAACGCTTTCTGGCAACTCGTCTTCGCGCTCGTCAGCATCGCCGTGACGGTCACGCTCTTCACGCTCGTCTACCGCTTTATGCCGAGCGGGCGCGTCGAGTTGCGCGACTCGATCCCCGGCGCGGTCGTCGCGGGGCTCTTGTGGGAGGCGGCGAAGTTCATCTTCGCGTCGAGCCTGCACTATTTTCATTACGATCAGATTTACGGCTCGGTCGGCGCGGTGGTCGCCGTGCTCACCTGGAGCTACGTGTCGAGTCTGATCCTACTGTTCGGCGCGCAACTCTCCGTCGTCTTTCATCAGGAACATTCGACGGCGCACGAGTCGGCGGCGGCAAATGCCGTTAAAGAGTTGGAGACGCCCGCCGTGCCGATGTCGTAAGCAAGGGGAAGGGTTAAAGGGCAAAGGGAAAGGGGAAAGAAAATGCGGAGGTGCGGCGTTGGTTTAATGGTTGCCTTCCCTTTCACCTTTACCCCTTCCCCTTTGCCCTTTAAGTATTTTTCGCGATGCTGATTTCCGAATTCGACTACGAACTCCCCGAAGAGTTGATCGCGCAAGAGCCGCTCGCCGAGCGCGACGCTTCGCGAATGCTCGTGCTGGATCGCGCGCGGGCGGCGTGGCGCGACAGTTCCTTCGCGGAGTTGCCCACGGAGTTGCGCGCGGGCGATCATCTGGTCGTCAACAACACGCGCGTCTTCCCTGCGCGCCTCGCCGGGCGGCGCGAGCCTTCGGGCGGCCGGGTCGAACTGTTTCTCATAGAGGAGCGCGCCCCGTGCGTGTGGGACGCGCTCGCGCGCCCCGCGCGCCGTCTCGCGCGCGGCCGACAAATATCTTTCGGCGACGGGCGGCTGCGCGCCGAAATCATTGACGCGGGCGACGAAGGCCGCCGCACCGTCAGGTTCGACTGCGCGGGCGACTTCGACGCGTTGCTCGAAGAGTTTGGCCGGGTGCCGCTCCCGCCCTACATCAAACGCGCGCATATGACGGATGTGACGGATGCGACGAACGCGTCGGGCGCGGCGCAGGCGCAACTTGAGGAAGACCGCGAACGCTATCAGACGATCTACGCCGCGCGTCGCGGCGCAATCGCCGCCCCGACTGCCGGACTCCACTTCACGCCCCGCGTCCTCGAACACTTGCGCGCGCGCGGCGTCTCCGTCACGGAGATCACCCTGCACGTCGGCTACGGCACGTTCGCGCCCGTGCGCGCGAGCGACCTCGGCCAGCACGCGGTCGCCGCGGAGCATTACGAGATCACGCCGGAAGCGGCCGCCACGCTCAACGAGGCGCGTGCGCGCGGCGCGCGCATCGTCGCCGTCGGCACGACCACCGTGCGCGCCCTCGAATCCGCCGCCCGTGAAGGCCAGAGCGAACTCATGCCCTGCGCGCGCTCAACCACCCTCACCATTACGCCCGGCTACAAGTTTAAGATCGTGGACGCGCTCGTCACCAATTTCCACCTCCCGCGCTCATCCCTGCTCGTCCTCGTCGCCTCCTTCGCCGGGCGCGAACTCACGCTCGACGCCTACCGCCACGCCGTCGCCGCGCGCTACCGCTTCTACAGCTACGGCGATTGCATGCTCATCGTCTAATAAATCGTAAATCGTAAATCGTGAATAGAAAAAACAAGCCGCCGCGACATTCGCCATTTACTATTTATGATTCACGATTTACGATTTACTTGTTATGGCTGTGCTGAAAAAAATTCGCTCGCGCCTGTTTTCGACGCCGGAGGAAGCGGGCTCGAACGGCGACGCCGTGGAGCGCGCCGGGGCGTTGACCGACGCGCCGGAAGCCGCCGCGATCCCCGAGGAGCGTTACGACATCCGACCTCTCACCATCTCTCAACTCGACGAGTGCTGGCGACTCGACCAACGCTGCTTCGTGGACGGCGAAGCCTACAGCCGCGAAACCTTTGAGTACCTGCTGAACTCGCCCGAATCGGTCGCCTACCGCGCCGTCACGCCCGACGGCCTCATGGTCGGCTTCATCGTCGGGCTCGTCGAGCCGCAGCACACCGGCCACATCACGACGCTCGGCGTCGCCCCCGAACACCGCCGCCGCCGCATCGCCGAACGCATGCTCATGCGCGTCGAAGAGAATTTCCAACGCCGCCACGTCCGCACCATCCGCCTCGAAGTCCGCTCCGTCAACAGCGGCGCGCAGAGCCTCTACCGCAGCCTCGGCTACACCGTCACCCAACGCCTCCCCCGCTACTACTCCAACGGCGGCGACGGCCTCCTAATGCTCAAATCAATCGAATAGAAGTTGTTTTGGAATGAGGGACGGGTGAGTTGGTTAGCTTACGCTACTAACTTGAAGCTCGCCTTGATGGCGGCGCGCGACATACCGGCGTACTCGGCTGAATCTAATACTGCCCTATCGAGTAAAGCTTGTGCCCTGTCGCTCTCCGGTGTAGGAGGATTCATGCACGCCAAGTCATAAAGCGATTGCAGAAGTCTATAGTGTTCAAAACGTTTCTCGTTCAGCTTGGGACGTGTCAATCCCAAATCTGTGATAGTGGCTTTCCCGCGCTCACTGCCGTTAATTGGGAAGGGCACTTCCCTCCTGAACGAGATGTGCTGTTCCGGGTCATCAACCGACGGATCGAGGTAGAGAGGTTTTTCCCTGCTCAGAGGCTTCTTATGCGATGTGGCTCTTGCAGTCGGATTGGAAAGTGGAAAGAGATTTTTCTTGAAGACTTGATTACACAGTTGGCAGGCCAGAAACAGGTTACTCCATTCGTAAGCGAGCCAGTAGTAGCCGGTGTGCAGCGTGTCGCTCGCGCTCTGGCGGTAGGCGGCTTTAGGACGAAAGTGCTCCACGTCTCCGTGCGAGATGTGCGTGATTTTGGATTCACACAGAAAACACTTATCGTGCTGCGCCTTGATCAAGGCTTCCTTGACGGTCTTGTGCCCGTATATCTTCGCATCAAAACTGAACGTCCTCTCGCCGCGATTATAGGCGGCGACGTGTTCGCGCCGCTTGGCCTTGCCTTTGGTGTTTAAGATGGCGGGCGCGTCGTGAGGTTTGTTGACACGAATCATGTGAGGCTCAGAATCCCTGTGTTTTGAGGTGTTCGGCGGCGCGACGAATCACGTCCATCGCTTCCATGTCCTCCGGCGTCTCGCCCGTCGGCAGCGCGCCGATCCCAGCCTCGATCTCTTCCAGCCGCGCCTTGTCCTTCTTCGTCAGCCTGCTCTTGGAAAGAATCTTCGTCCGCTCCGCAAGCAGCGAATCTAGCTGCGGCGGTCGCGCGCTTTCCAGCCCGAACAAATCGCTCGTCAGAATTTGATCCACGCGCCACCCGTGGATGTCTTTCACGTTGTTGTCAATGACGACGTGATCGCCCTCACGCCGCAACAGCACGACATTGGCATCGGAAGCGGCCTGCACCACAAGCGGGCTGTGCGCCGTCGCGATGAACTGCGTATTCGGAAAACGCTCACTCAAATAACTCATCAACGTGCGCTGCCACTTCGGGTGCAGATGCAGATCAATCTCATCCACCAACACCACCGCAGGCTCGGCAAGCGGGTCAGAACTATCCGAGTAGTGGTTAAACATGCCGCTTGCGAAATCCACCATCCAGGCAATCAGCGTCTTGTAGCCCAAGCTAAGGTCTTTAATCGAAACCCATCCGTAGGGCGTTTTCACTTCTACACCCAGTTTTAACTGCTTCTCTCCGTGTTGTGCGACCCTAATATCTTCTACATCTGGAAGAAGCTTTATCAGTACGTTCTTAATTTCATCGCGTTGCGTTTCAGCTTGTTTCCGCGTAGAAGCATCTTTCGCGGCGTAAGAAGCATAATCAGTTTGGAGCAGCCACTCCTCAGCGTTTAGAAGTTCGACATTACCCGAGAATAAGCTATTGTAAGGGATGGTTTCACTTTCCTTTGAAAGAGATGTTTCTCCCATACGTCTTGACGCGCCGTAAGCATAGCAAGCCATGTTTCCGACACCCTCTTTAAGGTCTAAAAATGTAATATCATCCCAACCATAGACGCTGCTGCCTGCCAACACAAAATCAGCAAGTTTTTTACAGGTATCGTCTTCAGCTAATTTAATGCCGCCACAAAATACTGCTGAGATGCGAGTCATGGACTCATCCGAATATCTGAACGGGTTCCAATCGGGCATTTGAACAATCTTTACTCCAGCAAAGGGATCGTAACCTCTGGGAACAAGGCTGAACATAGTTCCGAAAACAGGAGTGAGCGCAACCAAGCTTTGGAGGAGTGTAGTCTTCCCGATGCCATTCTCACCTAAAATAATAGTCCATTGGGCGGGGCGACCTTTGCCGTTCGACAAATCAAGTGTCTGTTGTGGGCCGAAGCAGCGCACATTCTCAATAGTAAGCGACAGGAAATACGTATGACCCCTAGCGGACTTCCGGCTTGTACCACTAGTTGACTCCACGTCTGATTTAACTTTCACCATCTCAGTTAGGTTTTGTGTTCCGGGTAGATTTGCGCCTGATGACTACATGCCTGACGTTGCCGGGGAGATTGTCGGGTAAGTCGAGTTCGTCGTCAACGATGTCTTCCATGTGTACGCCTGCGATGCGTGCGTATTGGAGGAGAACCTTGAGCGGCGGCTCATTCTGGTCTAGTTCATACTTTGAGATGAGCTTGTGTGAAATCTCTTCCTCAACTCCCAAACGCCTCCACAAATCCATTTGAGACAGGCCGAGAGCGTTCCGAATCTGTAGCAGCTTTTCGGCTAGACGCTTAGGGCGCGGACGCGCGAAGCCCATCAGGAGTTACCTCCCGATGAATTTGACTTAGCGCATTCCGGCTTGCCTCTACCTATAACTGTAGGTAGAATATCGTTGCGTATCGAGTTCGCCGAGAGAGTTGGCCTGCCAGACTCAACGGCGATGCTCATCACTCGCTTGAGGTTGAGGTGAGCTACGCATGCGACCGTCGCGGATTTTCAAACCTTGAACGGGCGCCATCTTAGCAGAACTCGCTTCATGCTCATACTTGATCCCTTACTCAAACGCACCCTGCCGTGCCAGCAACGGAGCACAATCATGCCGCAGCCGGTGATCCTCTACGTCGAAAACAATCTCATGCTCATGCAACTCGTGCGTGATGTACTCGATCTGGCGGGCTGGAACGTCCAGCACCTGCGTAGCGCGACAATGGCGCGAACTTTACTGCACGGCGAGCAACCCTATGACTTGCTCATCGTGAATAACGAACTACAATACTTGAGGGGAATCGAACTGGTGCGGTACGCGCGTCAGTTGACGCACCGGAAAGGTCTTCAAATTCTGTTGTTTTCAATCGAAGACTATGCAGAGGAAGCGCAGCGCATGGGCGCGGACGCATTTCTCAGGAAGCCTCACGATTTGCACCTGCTCCTGGATACCATCCGGCGGCTGCTCGCGGCGGGCAGCAGATAGACGAAAAAAGAGGCGATGGAGATTTTCACTCCATCGCCTCTTGTCATGTTAGTCGCTTGTGCCGCTTAGGGGGCGGAGGCGAAGGCCAGATCGGAGATCAGGAGCGCGCCCTGTCCGGTCTGGTCGAAGTTGAATTTGACGGAGCGTATGTCCGTCAGGTTGATACCCGTGAACGACGTGAGCGGGACGCGCACGGTGTTCAGTAAGACCTTCGGGACGGGGCCGACCGTTCCCGGCGGGTAGAAGAGCGCGCCCGACACGTCGCCGACGCGCACGTTTGAGGTCGCGCCCGCGCCGTCCGTCAGGACGATGCTGAAGTTCTGCGGGATGTTCGAGGCGTTGCGCGTGTCGCTGAAGTTGACGCTGACGCGGAACTGGACGGCCTGGAAGCCGCTCACGTCGCGCGCGCCGAGCGGCAGGTCGTTCGTGTAGGTCGAGCCGAACGCGCCCCAGCCGGTGCGGAGTTGGCTCAGGCCGCGCAGGGTCGAACGCGCGCTGGCGACGGTGTGCGGCTGCCGCGAGGTGGATTGCGTCGAGGGCAGGCAGTGTTGCGGCTGCGGAGAGTCGCCGCCGCAGAGGTCGTGCGGGGTGAGACCGCTCTGCGTGGTCGCGCCGCCCAGAGTGTTCGTCGTCAGGTTGGTCGCGGTGAGCAGGCGGTTCACGTCGAGACGCTTCGTGGCCGTGCTCGGCGCGTGATAGGAGACGTGAAGGTTCGTCGTCTGGGCGGAGGCCGGGGGCGGCGCGTCGCCCGTCAGGATCGGCAGGAACTGCGTCTCGCCGCCGACGTAGGCGCGCATGAAGGCCGACAGGTAAGCCAAGCCCGTGCCGCGCTGCTGCGCGCTCGTCAGACGCTTGCTGGTCGTGCCCGTGCCGCAGTGGCCGTCGGTCGAGCCATTGGTGACGTAGCCCCAGTCGTCGGCCGTGCCGGCGGGGAACATGCCCGGCGTCCAGATCGTGTTGTAGAAGTTGTGGTTCGCGCCCATCACCTGCACGGTGTGCTTGGCTCCGGTGTCGCCCGCGACGTTGTAGCGCGCGTCGTCGTAGAAGTGGACGCCCTGATTATCGCTCACGTCGCCGTCGCAATAAGGCAGGATGACTTCGAGCGCGGCGTTGTTGACGACCGGGCGGTTGAAGTCCACGGGCGCGAGCGGGAGCACGGCCTTGATCGTGTAGGGCGAGCCGAGCGAGGCGTTATGGACGTAATGCTTGACGACGCCTTCGCCGCCGCGCGAGTGTCCCATCGTGCCGACCTTGGCGAGATTGAGTTTGCCGACGAACTTCGTGCCGAAGGGCGTGGCGCCCGTCGTGTTGAAGGTGTTCAGGCGGCCGAGATGGTGCTGAATAAGTTCGGCGCGCGCCTGCATGCCGAGGTCGTTCACGTTGTTATCGTAGGCGTTGATGCCGTTCGCGCTGACGGAGACGACGACGTAGCCGTTGCTGGCGAGCGTCTGCGCGATGTAGTCGTAGCCCTGAAAACTGGGGATCGGTTGTTCGGTCGAGCGGCACGGCCAGCGCAGCGCGGCGGTCGTGTTGCGGTAACAGGTGGCGTGGCGTCCGTGCATGAAGACGATGACCGGATAAGGCCCGTTGCCGAGAGTCGTCGGATAGTGGATGGAGGCGCGCACTTCGACCGCAATCGGGAAGCCGGAGGGCTGGAAAACCGAATCGCCGTAGTTGTACTCTTCGCGCGTCACGGCGTTGGGGCCGGTCGTGCCGGGGTCAGGGGTCTGCGCGCTCGCGGGGCTAACGCCCGCCGTGACGCTCAGAAACATGAGGAAAGCAAAAGCGATGAGGTGATTGATTCGTAAGGTTTTCATTATTACTGATTACCTCCCTTGGCGCCGTTGAGTTTCAACTTCTCCGGCAACGCGGTGCGGTCTTCTTTGTTCTGCTTGTCTCCGTAGGAAAGGTAGATCGTTGCGCCTTCGGTGAGCGTGGATTCGTCGTAGGTGATGACGGTGATCTCGTTGAGGTCTTCGTTCTCGATGCCGTAGCCGATGGCCGTTTCGTCTAACCAGATGACGGCCGGCATGGCGCGGACGGGGAACGGGCCGCCTTTGATCGTCAGGCGGAAAGCTTTGCCGACCGAACGCGTCTCGCCCTTGATCTTAACGTCCTGCATACGCGGGAGCGTCACTTCTTCGACGCGGTAGCTTGCCACTTTATGCTGGCCGACCGCTCTCGCGTTCGAGCCTTCGCCGAGCACGCGGCCTTTCAGTTTCAGTATGTCGGTCACGGTCACTTCCTGATTGGCGGTGGGGTCTGAGTCAGGCGTAGAGGCGGGCGCATCCTGCGCGAACGCAAGCGAGCTACACGCGCTAAAGAGGAATAGAAAACTCGTCGTCAGCAGGATGCTTTTCCATCCGCGCCGACGGCGGGCGTTATTGACAAGGCGCATAAATTGTCTCCTTCTTTGGGTAAAGGTGCAGTGCGTTGCGGACAGGGCGTGCGACGCCGGTGAGGGCGAAGGCACAGGTATCCGCAAAAGTGGGGGCTGAAGTGCGACTTGAACAGAGCGGGCGATGCTTAAATCGTCGCCCCTTTAGTGAATGTTTGAGATTGCTTGTTTACGAGAGACTGGTTGAAGCGAACTCACGCAAATGATATGGATAAACGCGCGCAATAACAGATGCCGTAGCAGGCTGAAAAGTTGCACGGGCGACGGGTAAAATCTTCAACTCACGGACTTCCCGTTTCCCCTGCCTTCAACTATCCCGCCGACGAGTTTGATCAAAGCGCCAATCTCTTCATTGTTGCGGTTCTGCACCTCGACGACGTTTTCCAGCACCACGCTCAGATGGCCGATTTGCTGCGAGTTCTGCGCGATGTCGCGTGAGTTCTGCGCGACGATTTGACTCAGTTCGTTGAGGAACTCTTTCGTCTCCTGCTGCCCCTCCGCCAGCTGGCGAATTTGTCGGTTGGTTTGTTCTCGCTCCGCCTCGAATTTCGCGTCAAAGGCCGCCTGTCTCGCGTAGAAGTCTGCCTGACTCTTCAGCAAGAACTCGATAGCGCGCTCCATCTCTTCGCCGGTCATGTCGCTCCACCTCCTGCGCCGCCATTGTACACAAAAACCGCGCCCCGGAAAGTCGCCTGTGAAGACGACTCTCCGGGGCGCAAGTTTTGCGTGTCGGGGGCGTGCGGCCTAGCGTGAACCGGCGGCGCGCAGGATGAATTCCGTGCCCGCGCCGAGTTCGAGATAGTCGCGCCCCTGCGCGTAGACGGAGCCCGCGCCCGCGCCCGCGCCGATGGCCGCGCCGATGGCCGCGCCCTTGCCGCCTCCGGAGATCGCCCCGATGATCGCGCCGACGGCCGCGCCGATGGCCGCGCGCTCGGTCGTGCGATTGGTCTGGCTATTGCCCTCCTGTACGGAGCCTTCGCCCTCGTTGTCAATGCGCACGTCTTCGCCGCCCACGGCGCGCACGCTCTCGATCTCGGCGGCAAACTCAGCCGTGCGCCCGTCGCGCAGACGGATGCGCTCGAAATTAAACATCAACTCGGAGCGGCCGGAAACACGCCCGCCGCGATCAACGCGCGAGATGGTGCCTTCGATGATCGCGCCCGCGAAGACCGACGGCTCGCGCACGGTCAGCGTGAAGCGGTCGCCCTCGCGCGCGTTCGACGTGCTCAGAGTGGTGTCGAGCGTGGCGATGAATTGCGTGTTACCACCGATCACGAAACCTTCGTTCACGGGCGCGGGCAGGCGCGGCTCGCGGTTCCTGATGACGGGCGGGGCGGGACGCGGCTGTTGTTGTTGCTGCTGTCTCGCCTGCTCAACGGGCGCAGTCCTGCGGCGGTCGCCGGCCGTTTGGCGCGGCGCGTCTCTCCGGCGCGCCGCGGTCGCCGTCGTGCGCGACGCCTCGGGCTCGCCGTAGATGTTGAAGCGCGCGACCGGAGAAATCTTGTCGTAGGTGCTTTGCACGACGACGGGCTGGGCGACGCGCGCGTCACGGATGCGGCGCGTGACCCGCAGCCGTGTGCCGTTGTCGAGCGAATCGAAGTTGACGGAGAACTCGTCGTCGGGGTCGCGGCTGGCGTTGGAACTGATCATCAACTGGTCGGCGTAGAGCGCGGCGCGGGTCGTGACCGTGTGGCCGTCGCTGGCCTGCTCGGTGCGCGTGCGCCCGTCGGCCTCGAAGGAGACGCGCGGCGCGCGGGTCGAGCCGATGCTGATGCTCTGCCCGCGCCGTTCGATGGCGATCTGATCGGGGGAAGTGAGGCGCGTGGTTAACCTCTCTGCGACGAGCTCCTTTTCTTCGGGCAGGAGAAAGGTGATCGCGCGCTCGGCCGCCGCGCGCGGGTCGTCGCTGCGCGTGGGGTCGAGGCGATAGAGTCCGGTCAGGCGCGCGTCCGTCGCCGTCACCCTCGCCTGCGCCGGCGTTCTGCGCGACGCCGCCGTCGTCGTTGTGGTGCGCGCCTTTGTGGTCTGTCGCGGCGCCGGGGCGGGACGCGTTGACGGACGCCTGACTTGCGCCGACACCGGCAGGTTGACGCACAGGAGCGCGAACACCAGACTCGATACGACTGTAAATCTGATTTTATTCACTGGCCCATCCCTCCACGGCTGATCGGAAACTCTGTCTCGCTCTTATCCAAAAACGTCTCGCGACGGTGTAGGTTTTCACTACGCCGCGCGACGCCCCCCGGCCGGGGATGCCCGGTTTTGCGGGGAACGAACTCCATGCTCGACGGAAAATAAACTCGTGCCACGCCTTCAATGCAAGTCAAAGGCCATGACCCTCGGGAGGGAGTTTGAGGGACGTTCAGGCCGCGCAGGCGGAGCGAACTCCACCTGTGCGGTAACGCGTCCTGTTCGATTTCGCTGTAAGAGATTTTGGGCGCGAAGAAAATCTGCGCGGAGGAAGTTAAAGAGGAAGTTAAAGAGGCCAGCGCATGAGCGCGCGAACCCGGTGCAGAGCGGGACGAGAATGCGAAGGCTTAACTACTGCCGGACTTTCCGTTGCGGCCTTCGACCAGCCCGCCGACGAGTTTGACCAAAGCGTCGATGTCTTCCGAGTTGCGCCGCGTAGTTTCGGCGATGCTCGCCACGACGTTAGTTAAGTGATCCAGTTGACGCTGCGTCGCCTGCTGCGAGACAGTCAATTCGCTGATCTGTTGATTCGTTTGCTCCCGTGCCGCCTCGAATCTGGCGTCGGCGGCCGCTTGCCTGTCATCATGGGCTGCTTGTCTGGCGTCAAAAGCCGCTTGTCTGGCCTCAAAAGCTGCTTGGTTCTTCAACAAAAACTCGATAGCCCGTTCTAATTCGTCGCCGGTCATGGTCGTGAGTCCTCCTGCCGGGGCATCTTACTCGACCGTAACGGACTTCGCCAGATTGCGCGGCTGATCGACGTCGCAGCCGCGGCGGACGGCGATGTGGTAGGCGAGGAGTTGGAGGGGGATGACGGCGAGGATGGGCGAGAGCAGATCGCTCGACGCGGGAATCTCGATGACGTGATCGGAGACGGCCGCAGACATCTCGTCGCCCTCGGTCAAAACCGAGAGCACGAGTCCCTCGCGCGCTTTGACTTCGACGATGTTGGAGTGGGTCTTCTCGTAGCGCAGTTCGGAGGCGCGGTCGCCCTCCTCGCGCGTGTTGATGACGACGACGGGGAGGCGTTCGTCGATCAGCGCGTTCGGCCCGTGCTTCATCTCGCCCGCCGGATAACCTTCGGCGTGGATGTAGGAAATCTCTTTGAGCTTGAGCGCGCCTTCGAGCGCGACGGGGAAATTGATGCCGCGCCCAAGGTAGAGGAAATCGGTGGAGCGGTGAAACTCGCGCGCCAGTTCTTCGAGCGAATCCGACTCGCTCAGGAGGCGCTCGATCTTGACGGGCAGTTCGGCCAACTCCTGCGCGTGGTGTTTGGCCTCTTCGCTGGAGAGCGCGCCGCGCAGTTGTCCGAGGTGGAGCCCGAAGAGGTAGAGCGCGATCATCTGGGCGGTGAAGGCTTTGGTGGAAGCGACGCCGATCTCCGGCCCGGCGTGCGTCAGAATGGTGCCGTCGGATTCGCGCGTGATCATCGAACCCTGCACGTTGCAGATCGAGAGAATCTTCGCGCCGCGCTCTTTGGCCTCGCGCAGGGCGGCGATGGTGTCGGCCGTCTCGCCCGACTGCGAGATGACGACTAAGAGCGTCCGCTCGTTGATGACCGGATCGCGATAGCGAAACTCCGAGGCGTAGTCGACTTCGATGGGCACGCGCGCGAACTGTTCGAGCATGTACTTGCCCGCCAGCCCGGCGTGCCACGACGTACCGCAGGCGACGATCATCACGCGGTCGAAACTTTTGAACTCGGCCTCGGTGATGTTCATCTCGTCGAGATAGACGCGCCCCGTGTCCAAGGAGATGCGCCCCTGCACGGTGTCGCGCACGGCGCGCGGCTGCTCGTAAATCTCCTTGAGCATGAAATGCTTGAAGCCGCCCTTCTCCGCCATGATCGGGTCCCAGGTGATGCGCTGCTGCTGCGGCTCGCGCAGATCGCCCTCGAAGTCCGTGACGCGCACGGCGTCGCGCGTGAGCACGGCGATTTCGCGCTCGCCGAGGTAGAACACGTCGCGCGTGTGTTGCAGGATGGGCGGGATGTCCGAGGCGACGAAAAACTCGCCGTCGCCGAGCCCGATGACGACGGGCGGCCCTTGCCTGACCGCGATGATCAGGTCGGGTTCGTCAACCGAGATGATCGAGAGCGCGAAGATGCCGCGCAAGTCGCGCACGGCGCGCTGCACGGCCGATTCCAACCTCTCTTCCTCGCGCAGGTATTCTTCGATCAGGTGGGCGATGACTTCCGTGTCGGTCTCGGTGACGAAATTATGATCCGTCTTGCGCAGGCGTTCTTTGAGGTGAAGGTAATTTTCGATGATGCCGTTGTGGACGACGACGACGCGCCCCGTGCAGTCGCGGTGTGGGTGCGCGTTTTCTTCCGTCGGGCGGCCGTGCGTCGCCCAGCGCGTGTGGCCGATGCCGTAAGTGCCGTCGAGCGGTTTGAGGCGAATCGCCTCTTCGAGGTTGCGCAGTTTCCCCTCGGCGCGGCGAATGTCGAGCGTGTGCGCTTCGTCTACGACGGCGATCCCGGCCGAGTCGTAACCGCGATATTCGAGTTTGCGCAAGCCGTCAATGATGACCGGCACGACCTGTTTGTTACCGACGTATCCGACGATGCCACACATGTATTGCTTTCCCTTTCAAAAGACGTGAATCGTGAATCGTCAATCGTAAATAGATAAAACCCGTCTTCTTCTATTTATGATTGACGATTCACGATTCACTAATCCGTTACTGCCTTTGTCGTTTCTTCTTCTGTTTGTTCGGGCGCGCCTTGAGCGGGAGGCACGGCGGGACGGAGGCTTTTTTTGACCGTGGCGGGAACGCCCGCCACGAGCGTGTCGGGCGGTACGTCGCGCGTGACGACCGACCCCGCGCCGGTGACGCTGCGCGCGCCGACCGTGACCGGCGCGACGAGCATCGTGTCCGAACCGATCTTGACATCCTGTTCGATGACGGTCGGATTTTTGTTCACGCCGTCGTAGTTGCACGTCACCGTGCCCGCGCCGATGTTCGTGCGCGCCCCGACCTCCGCGTCGCCGAGATAGGTCAGGTGCATCGCCTTCGACTTGCGGCCGAGCCGCGACTTCTTCATCTCGACGAAGTTGCCGACCGCCGACTGTTCTTCGAGTTGCGCGTTCATGCGCAGGTGCGCGAAGGGGCCGACCGAGCAGTTGTCGGCGATGTCGGAATCGACGATGACCGAATGGTCTTTGATCTGCACGCCGCTGCCGACGCGCGAGTTGGAGATGCGCGTGCCGGAACGTATCTCGCAGCCCTCGCCGATCTGCGTGCGTCCTTCGATGTGGACGCCGGGGTGGATGATGGTGTCGTGGCCGATCTGCGCTTCCGGCGAGACGTAGGTGTGCGCCGGGTCGATGATGGTGACGCCGCTGTCGAGCATGAGGCGGCGCAGCGTCCGCAGGCGCAGGAGGCGTTCGAACTCGGCAAGTTCGACGCGCGTGTTGATGCCGGAGACTTCGCGCGCGTCCGTGTGCGTGAAGACGCTCACGTCTTCGCCGTCGGCGCGAAGGATGCCGGGCACGTCCGTCAGATAGTATTCGCCCTGCGCGTTGGCGGGCTGCACGCGCGCGAGCGCGCCGAAGAGAACGCGCGTCTCGAAACAATAAATGCCGGAATTGATCTCTTTGATCTGACGCTCTTCGGGCGTGGCGTCACGCTGTTCGACGATGCGTTCGAAGCGGCCGTCCGCGTCGCGCACGATGCGCCCGTAGCCCGTCGGGTCTTCGAGTTTGACGGTGAGCACGGAGCAGGCCGCGCCGCGCCCGCGGTGCGTGCGGTGTTGGTGGACGAGCGCGCCGAGCGTCTCGTGATGCATGAGCGGCACGTCGCCGGAAAGCACGAGGAGCGTGGAATTGGCGTCTACGAGCGCGGCCTGCGCGGCCATCACCGCGTCGCCCGTGCCGCGCTGTTCGGTCTGCGTGATGAAGATCGCGCCGCCCTCGCCGAGTTCTTGGTTGACGGCCGCCTTCACTTCTTCCGCCTGATGCCCGACGACGATGTGGACGGGGCGGCCTTCTTTGACGAGCGCGGCGGCCGTGTGGCAGACGTGCGCGATGAGCGGGCGGCCTCCGAGTTGGTGCAAGACCTTGGCCGTGCGCGAGTGCATCCGCGTGCCGAGCCCGGCGGCGAGGATGAGCACGTCGAGCGGCGCGCTGGCGGTCGCGGGCGTCGGCGTGGTCGTCGGCGTCGCGGTCGGCGTTGGCGTTGGCGGAGGGTGGGACGGGGGCTGCTGTTTGTCCATTATGTTCTCAGGCATCAGGCGAGACTGTGGAAGGGGCGCGGCGCGGCCGACGCCTGTTCGTAGCAGGCGACGATGACGCGCGCCAGCTTTTCGGGACTGTGGCGCACCTTCTCGCCTTCGTCGAGCAGGTCGGCGCGGGCGATCTCGGCCTCGTGGCTGAACTCTTCTTCGAAAAGGTGGTCGGTCAAACCGATCTGGTGCGCGCCCTCGGCGCGGTAACGCGCGGCCTGTTCGTCGCTGATGTGGCGGTTGTTGACGATGACGTAATCGAAGTTGATGGCGGGCGCGTAACGCTTCACGGTCTGCAAGTGCTGGCGCGCGGTGTAGCCGTCGGTCTCTCCCGGCTGCGTCATCAGGTTGCAGATGAAAATTTTGACGGCCTCGGACTCACCGATGGTTTCGGCGACGCGCGAGACGAGCAGGTTCGGCAGGATGCTGGTGTAGAGCGACCCCGGCCCGACCGTGATGATGTCGGCGGCGCGCAGGGCGGAGAGCGCTTCGGGTAGCGGGAGACACTGCTCCGGTTCGAGGCGCAGGCGGCGAATCGTGCCGTGCGAGGCCGTGATGTTGGTTTCGCCGAAGACTTCCCTGCCGTCTTCGAGTTCGGCGACGAGGCGCACGTCGTTCAGAGTGGCCGGGTAGATGCGTCCCTTGCTGGCAAGCACTTCGGATGAGAAGCGGACGGCCTCCGTGAAGTCGCCGGTCACGTCCGTGAGCGCGGCGAGAAAGAGATTGCCGAAGCTGTGGCCGCCGAGGTGTCCCTCGCCGCGAAAACGATAGCTGAAGAGACGACCCATGAGAGTCGAGTCTTCCGAGAGCGCGACCATGCAGTTGCGTATGTCGCCGGGCGGGAGGATTTGCAGTTCGTCGCGCAGACGCCCGCTGCTGCCGCCGTCGTCCGAGACGGTGACGATGGCCGCGAGCGCGGCAAGCCATTGCCCGCCGTCGTCGCGCCTGTCTACGAGTCGCTTCAAACCGGCCAGCACGGTCGACAGACCCGTGCCGCCGCCGATGGCAACCAATTTCAGACCGCGCTCTATCCCGGACACGTGCAAACTCTCGCCCTCCCTGCTTCGTGTGACGGCAAATTGACCGCCCGCTTTGAAATCATACTCAAAAGCCGGGGGCTTTCAAAGCGGCGCGTTGGAAATGGAACGTGGTGGCAAGCGGAGGAGACGGATGCCGACGATGGCCTCTAAGGACGGGACGCGAAGATGAGCCGCTCGTATTCCGGCTCGTTGCGCAGGGGCACGAGGTCTGGGTCGTGCTGCGCGCGGACACGCAAATTGGGTTGTAGTTCGAGGGCGCGTCCGAGAGATTGCAGGGCGGAATCGAGCGCGCCGAGACGCGCGCGCGTGGCCGCCAGGCCATAGTGAATGTGTGCGGCCGCGGCGTCGCGCTTGAGCGCGCGTTCGAACATCTCCTGTGCCGCGACAAAATCGCCGCGATTGAGTTCGATGACGCCACGGTCATATAACTCTTCGGCGTTGCGCGGCATCGCGCTCTCCGAACGCATCCGTGCCTCGGCGATGGCGAGATAAGTGCGCGAGCGCGCCGTCACTTCGGCCACCCCCGCGTGCTGCTCGATGAGCGCGCGAAACAACAGTCGCGCCTCGGAAAAACGACCACGCACGAACTCCTTATGCGCACGCTCGAAGGCGCGCAACGCGGCGGCCTCGTCCAGCGTCGGCTGGCGCGGCGGCGGTGCGGGCGGGCGGGCGGCGGGTTTACCCGTCGTCGTGCGAGCCGGTTGCTTCTTCGCGGCTGTGGCGGCCTGTGGCGCGGGGGGGTTGCGCTTGGCCTGCTTTGCGCCCGCGTCTTTTTTTGCGCCCGCGTCTTTTAACGCCGGACGCGCCAGAGCTTTAACCGGAGTTTTGGTTGGAGTCTTGGCCGAAGTTTTGGTTACAGTTTTACTTTTGGCAGCCGGGCGCGGCTTTGAACTCACGGCTTTGGGACGCGCCGCAGGCTTACTCTTCGTCTTGGAAGCTGTGTGGGAACTCTTCTTCGCGGATTTCGAGGTTGCGATAGCCGCCGTCCTGTCGTTTGTGGCTTTGCGGACAGGGGCTTTCTCCGCACCGGAGCGTTTGGCGAGCGGCTTCGGTCGCGTCTCGGTCTTCGCGGCCAACTTGGGATTTTTTGCCGGTGAAGCATTAGAGCCCCTGCTTGCGACCGGGCGGGAGGATGGCCTTTTCGTGCTCTTGCTGACAGATTCGCTCATGCGAAGCTCCATTATCAAAATGACTCCCGTTTCGAAGCCGGAAACGCCCGCAGTTTAACACAGCCTATCGCATAAATCAACGTGGTAGTGTAAGTTGCGGGCATCCGGGGGCTTTTGCGAGGGAACGGCGGGAACGACCAACAAAGAAAAACAGTTGATGTTGTTCAAGGCGTTATGTTAGAGTCCAAAAGGAGTTGCGCCCCTCGTGCGACCCTTGAGGGATGGGGCAAACGTTATCCGGCCGACACTCAATCTCCTTTATAATGTTAGGCTTGAGTTTTAATCGCGACTCTCGATAGCGGCCTCTGACCATCCCACCTTAGTAACTCCCCAATAGAGAAAGCGCCTGTACTAATGACAGACACTCCTATGATCATGCGTGAGCAACAGTACGAGCGGATTGTGTCTGTTTTACACAAACTGCGTGCTGAATCGCTCTCCCGCGTGGTCTTCCTCGTGGACAAAAACGGCCAGCCGATAGCCGTGCAGGGAGACGTGAGCAATATTGACACGACGAGCCTCGCCTCGCTCGCCGCCGGGAACGTCGCGGCGACCGGAGGCATGGCGCAACTCATTGGAGAGAAAGAGTTTCCCACGCTTTCGCACGAAGGCGAGCGTGAGAGCATCCACATCTGCATCATCGGCCGGACGCTGCTCGTCGTCGTCTTCGACGACCGTTCCAGTCTCGGTCTGGTCAAACTGCGCGTCAAGCAGGCGTCGCGCGAACTGGCCGCAATTTTTGAGGATGTCGAACGCGATTCGTTGGCAAAGCGGGAGCAGGACGACTCACTTTTCGCCGGCATCACGGACGATGATATTGACAGCTTATTCAATTAGTGACGGGTGACGGGCGACGGGTGACAAGAAAATCTTTTGTCCTGTCGCCCGCCGCCCGTCACCCGTCACTTAAAAGCCATGACTTTTATCAACTACGCATCACGCGAAATCAATTGCAAGATCGTCTATTACGGGCCGGGGCTGTGCGGCAAGACGACCAACCTGCAATACATCTACGATTCGACCGCGCCCGCCTCGAAAGGCAAGCTCATCAGCCTCGCGACCGAAACCGACCGCACGCTCTTCTTCGACTTCATGCCGCTCGAACTCGGCACGGTGCGCGGCTTCAAGACACGCTTTCACCTCTACACAGTTCCCGGGCAGGTCTTCTACGACGCCTCGCGCAAACTTATCCTCAAAGGCGTTGACGGCGTGGTCTTCGTCGCAGACAGTCAGGAAGAGCGCATGGACGCCAACATCGAAGCGCTCTACAACCTCGAAGAAAATCTCAAGGCCAACGGCTACGACCTGTTGAAACTGCCCTACGTTCTCCAACTCAACAAACGCGATCTGCCCAACGTCATCCCCCCGGACGAACTCGTGAGCGAACTGCGACGCAAAGACGAGGCCGTTCACGAAGCCGTCGCCTACAAAGGCGTCGGCGTCTTCGACACGCTCAAATCCGTCGCCAAGCAGGTGCTCACCGAGCTACGCAAAGGCTAGAAACCGTCCGGCTCATAATTCCGTAAACACCCGAAACATAAACAAAAGGCCGCGTGGAATTATCGCCACGCGGCCTTTTAACTCGCCCCGGACACGGGCGCAACCGTCGCCGTTAAAAATTCTCGCCGGAGTCGTCGCTATTTCAAGGTCAACGCCCGCGCCTGAACGGCCGCGTCCAAGAGGTTGGTGACATCCTGTAGCGTGACCGTGCCGTAGTACCACGAGCCAGCGGCGGCGGCTTCGGCGTAGACGGCCTTGTAGATGTCGTAATAGCTGCGACGGCCGTCAACGAAGTTGAAAACTTCGTCGCGCATAAGGCCGTGGAGACCCGTGCGGACGCGCGCCTTGTCGCGATTTCCGAAGTAGTCTTTGATGGCGGCGTTCTGCGGAATCTTCTTCGCGGCCGCAGTTTCGGCGACGCTCAACTTGGCGGGGGCGGGGCGCGCGCCGCGCAGTTGCGTGTAGTAAGTTTCGAGGTCGGCGGTCAATTGCGCGCCGTTGCGTTTCATGTTCGCGCCGAGTTCGCCCAGCGACGCGGCGGCCTTACTGCCCGGCGTGGTGAAGACACGGATGGTGTCGAGGGCGCGTTGTTCGCGCAGCACGCCCTGCTCGACGAGATAATTTGCTTCCTTCCAGTTGTCGCCCGCTGCGGCGGCGTGGCCTTCCTTGAGCAGGTTCATCGCGACGCGGAGGTCGTTCGCGAGACGCTTCGTGCCCTGCGCGTAAGTTTCGGCGGCGAGCGTGGGCACGTCGCGCTCGGTGGCGCGCGAGAGGAAGTAGGCGATTGAGCCGATGATGAAGTTGTTGCGCCGCAGTTGGGTTTGATCGATCTGGAAGAGGTCGTCGTCGGACGAGTGGATGTAGTCGTCGTCCCAGTTGATGAGCGCGACGGCGGGCGTGTTGATGGGGCCGTCGAGGAACGTCATGTGGTCGGACGAGCCGAACCAGGGGACGAAGCGCGCGTTGTAGCCTTGGCGCGAGCCGCGCGATGAGTAGAGCGGGCGCGTGTGCGGGCGCGGCAGCCCGCCCTGACGGCTGGCGGCGAGAAAGCCGTTGTTGGTGTTGATGACATATTGCCCGACCGACTCGAAAATCGCGTCGAGGTAAGAGGTGCGGGAGTGGGGCGCGAAGATGAGATGCTGGACGCGGCTGCCCATCGCCTGATTCGCGCCGGTCATGTCCTGATGGACGTTGGCGAGAAACTTCTTCGGCTCGTCGGGGTAGTCCTGAAAATAGCGATACTCGGAATAGATTTCGTCCGTCCACCAGAAACGGATGTCGCGCAGGGGGCGTGGCATCTTGCCCTCTGCGATCAGTTTGTTGTAAGTGCGCGCGAGTTCGAGCAGGTTGCCGCAGCCGCTGCCGTCGTCGTTGGCCGAGCCTTGTTCCTCTTGCAGGTGCGCGGTGAGGATGATCTGCTGGTCGTGGATGGAACTGCCGCGAATCCAACCTTCGACGAAGCCGGTGCGGCCGGGCGCGGGGCTAATGTCGGTGTCAACTTTCGCGCGCAGTACGACGCGGCCGCCCTTCGTGCTCTTGCCCGTGCCGAAGAAGTCCTGCATGTTCGTGGTGGCGAGGATGCGACGCAGCGTGTCGCCTTTGCGCGGCGCGAGGGCGAAAGCGAACGTGCCCTGCTTGCCCGGGGGCGGGGTCGCGCCGATGCGCGTCCATGCGATCTGGTCCGGGAAGTCGAGCGGATTTTTATTTTCGGTCGTGGTGTAGGTGACGACGCCGACCGCGCCCTTCGCGTAGACGGCGTTCTGCACGGCCGCGCCCGGCTGCGCGCTCGTCAAAACGATCTTCCCTTTAACGTCTAAATTCTTGAGACTCTCGACCGAAGCGTCGCCGATGTAGACGAGTTCGGCCGTCACGTCGGCGTCGTGGCTGCCGTCGGCGAGATAGACGGCGTGCTCGCCGATGTCCGCGAGTTTGAGTTCGACGGGTTCGGTCATCCAGAGTTCGCCGACGCGCGCCGTGTAGTTGACGCCGGGCAAAGTCTGCTCGACGAAACGCACGTCTTCGAGGCCGACCTCTTTCGCGGCCTTGACGACGTACTCGGCGGCTTTGAAATAACCCTCCATGCCCGAATCCCGGTGCCAGTGCGTGAGCCAGCGGATGTGCTCGAAGGCGCGGTCGCCGGAGATTTCATTCGAGAGCATGCGAATCTCGCCGTCCGACAGAAACGGCGTCGTCTGCGCGCGGACGAGCGGCGCGAGCGGCACAGACGCGACGGCGCACAACAACAACAGCAGCAGGGCGGCAAATTTTCTTTTCAACATAAAACTCCCTTTGGGAGAAACGAGGAACGATGAACGCGGAACGATGAACTGAAAGACAAAATGCTTTTAGTTCATCGTTCCGCGTTCATCGTTCCTCGTTTCCTCTAGTTCTCTTTCCATTCCGGGATGCGCCCCGGCGTGTGTGGCGCGCCCGCCGCTTCCATCGCCTTTTCCAAACGGGCGAGGTCGCCTTCGATAAGGGCGCGCAAATTCGCGAGCGTGGTTTCGAACTCCTGCGCGGCCGTCGCGTACTGCGCGGCGTGCGTGCCTGTCGGACGGGCGATAGCCATGCGCTGCTCGCCGACGATCTGGTTGACGCGGTCGCTGATGGAAGGCGGCGTGTTCTGGTTGCGCGCGCGCAGGGCGGTGTCGCCGCGAAGCGCGCGCAGGATTTCGTTGACGCGGCGGTCAATCGCCGTGGCGTCGTCCAACAACTTGTCGCCCGCCGACGGCGTATCGAGCAGGGCGCGTCGGATGGAGACGAGTCGGGGCTTGAGCGAGTTGGTCGTCTCAAGCGCGCCCGCCACGGCGCGTTGGAGGCGCGCGACCTTCTGCTGGAACTCGACGAGCGCGGTGCGGTCGCCTGCCGACATGCCCGACTGCCCTTCGACCACGACGTTGAACGTTTGCGGCGCGCCGAGCGGCGTGAGCACCCCGCCCACGCGCTTCGCCATCGAAACTTTATACGCGCCGGGCATGACGAGCGGCCCCGCCGGGGTTTCAAAAAAGGGGTCAACTTCCGCGTCGGGCGCGGGCGGCGTGGTGAGCGTCGGCGAGGGCGAACGCAAGTCCCAGGTGACGCGCTGCATGCCCGCCGCGACCGGCCCCGTCAGACGACGCACGACGCGCCCCGTCGCGTCCGCCACGGTCAGGATGATCAAGGGCGGTTCTTCTTCTTCCTCGGCGCGCAAATCTTCAGCCGTCGGAAGCCCGACGGCGGCGTTACGACGTTCGGCTTCCTTCTCCGATTCCTGCCGCCTGACTTTGCGCGTCTTGATCGTCTCTTTCAGATAGTAGGTGAAGGTCGCGCCGAAGGGCGGGTTCTCGGCCGTGTAAAAAGACTCGCCCTGAAAACTCTTGCCGCGCCCGCCGAGCGGCTGCGACTGGATGTACATGAGCGCGTCTTTGACGGGGAACAAAAAGCTCTCGCCCTTGAGCATCTCGGCCGAGACCAGACGCAGCGGCGCGTAGTTGTCGAGCACGTAGATGCCGCGCCCGAACGTGCCGATGACGAGATCGTTTTCGCGTCGCTGGATGGCGAGGTCGCGCACGGCAATCGTCGGGAAACTGCCTTTGAGTTGAACCCACTTCGCGCCGCCGTTCACTGAAAAGAAGACGCCGAACTCCGTGCCCGCGAACAGCAGATTCGGGTTGACGTGATCCTCCGCGACGGCGAGCACGGGGCCGTTGGCGGGCAGGTCGCCCTTGAGCGAAACCCACGTGCGCCCCGCGTCGGTTGACTTCAAAAGATACGGCGCGAAGTCCGCGTTCCAGTGGTTGTCGAAAGAGGCGTAGACGGTGTTGGCGTCGTGGTTCGAGGTGACGACGCGCGAGACGTAGGCCATGTCGGGCACGCCGGGGAACTTGTCGATCTTGCGCCAGTTGCGCCCGCCGTCCTCCGTCACCTGCATCAAGCCGTCGTCGCTGCCGACGTAGATCAAGCCCTCCTTCTTCTGCGACTCGGCGAGCGCGGAAGCGTTGCCGTAAAACGCCGTCGAAGCGTGACGCGCGACCGCATCCACGCCCCAGACCCTGCCCATCACCGGCAACTTATCGCGGTCGAGCGCGCGCGAGAGTTCGCCGCTCACGATTGTCCAACTGTCGCCGCGGTCGTCGGAACGGTAGAGACGGTTGGCGGCGAAGTAGAGGCGCGTGTGCAGGTGCGGGCTGATGATGAAGGGCACGTCCCAGTTGAGGCGCAAGGGGTCTTCGCCGCGCCCCACGGCCGGTTGGATGCCGATGCGCTCGCCCGTGCGCTTGTCGAAGCGCGCGAGGCCGCCGTGCTGGTATTCGGCGTAGATGATGTTCGGGTCGGTCGGGTCAACCTGCGAGCGGAAGCCGTCGCCGCCCTGCGTGACGAACCAGTCGGCGTTCGTGATGCCGGACGCGCTGCGCGTGCGCGCCGGGCCGCCGACACTGAAGTTGTCCTGCGTGCCGCCGTAGACGTTGTAGAAGGGCGTGGCGTTGTCGGTCGTCACGTCGTAAAACTGCGTGATGGGAAGGTTCTCGACGAAGTCCCACGTGGCGGCGCGGTCGTAAGATTCGTAGACGCCGCCGTCCGAGCCGATGAGGTAATGGTTCGTGTTGTCCGGGTCGATCCAGAGGACGTGGTTATCGACGTGCTTCGAGCGTTCGCCGAGACGCTGCAAGGTCTTGCCGCCGTCGTTCGAGACCATCGCGAAGACGTTCATCACGTAGATGCGATCCAGCTCTTTCGGGTCGGCGTAGATTTGCGAGTAGTACATCGCGGTGGTGTCGAACTCGTTCCGGCGTTCCCAGTTGCCGCCCCGGTCGGTCGAGCGGAAGATGCCGCCCTTCTTGTCCGCCGCCTCCACGGTCGCGTAGATGACGTTCGTATCGACGGGCGAGATGGCGAGACCGATGCGGCCAATGTCGGAAGTGGGCAGGCCGCGCGTCAGCTTGCTCCACGTCGCGCCCGCGTCCGTGGATTTGTAGAGCGCGCTCTCAGGCCCGCCGTTGATCATCGTGAAGACGTGGCGGCGGCGTTGGTAGGCGGCGGCGTAGAGCGTGTCGGGGTTGTTCGGGTCGATGACGACATCGGTGACGCCCGTGTTCTCGCTGATCTTCAAAATCTGGTTCCACGTCTTGCCGTTGTCGGTCGTCTTGTAGAGGCCGCGTTCGCCGCCCGCGCCCCAGAGCGGCCCCTGCGCGGCGACGTAGACGGTCGCGGAATCGCGCGGGTCGATGGCGATGCGCCCGATGTGCTCGGAAGTTTTGAGGCCGACGTTTTTCCAACTGCGCCCGCCGTCGTCCGAACGATAGACGCCGTTGCCGTAAGAGACGCTGCGCTGGCTGTTGTTCTCGCCCGTGCCGACCCAGACGGTGAGCGCATTTTTAGGGTCGAGCGTGACGACGCCGATGGAGTAAGAGCCTTCCGAGTCGAAGACGGGCGTCCAGGTCGTGCCCGCGTTCACGGTCTTCCAGACTCCGCCGGAGGCCGCGGCGACGTAATAACGGCTCTTGTCCTTCGGATCGACGGCGATGCCGACGACGCGCCCCGACGTGAAGGCCGGGCCGATGAGCCGCATGCGCAAGCCCGCAAAGGTCGGCGTGGACATCGGGTCGGCGGGCTTCTTCGCCTCTTCGGCTTTCTTCGCCTCCTCCTGTTTCGGCTTCTCCGTCTCGGCCTTTTTGGCCTCGTCCTGTCTCGCTTTTTCGACGGCCTCTTTCTCCGTCTGCTTCTCCTCCTGCGCGCGCGGCGCGCCCCCCCACGCGGAGATGAGAAGCGCGAGCAGGCAGACGCGCAGCAGAGCGATAGAGGGTAGTTTTATGTTCGTTACTTTTGGACGCATGCGAGTGATTTCTCCTGAGTGAACGGGCGATGTCGTTGTAGTACGCAGTGAGCGGAAGTTAGTTGCAGGAACGCGCGCAGGCCGGGGCGGCCGGGGCGCAACTTACGCCACGACAATTCCGGGGCAGCGTGAAATATCTTTCGGTAAACAACAGATTTAGAGACGGCTGAATGGCAAGCGAAAAATATCATTATCGGCGCCCGTCGCGCAACGGGGAGTTTGATCGCGCGAATGGCGAGGGGGCGGCCAACGCGCGTGCGCCGCGCGTTGGCGCGGCGACCCGCACGCGGAACGACGGCGCGTGCGCCGCGCGACCGGGGCAGGCGGCGACGCGTCGGCGACGCCCGCGCCGGGATCGTTGCCACGATCTACGCGGGCGATGGTATGATGTCGGCACGACCTGTCGATCTTCCCCGATTCATGTCCCCTTGAGCCGCGCCGGGGGTTTACGACTTGACCGGCGCGAACCAGTACCCGACACCTGTTGCATAAGGAGACTTCGCGACCATGGAAGGATTAAGAAACAAAGCCTCGACGCTGTTGCGTGACTACGTCACCGAGCGGCGCGGCGCGCGCCGCCGCAACGCGCGTTTCGCCGCACGCATCCCGTTCAACGTCTCCGTCGCCGACCCGAAGGGCGGCGGCGCGGCGGGCGCGAAGCCCCCGGCCTCTCTCGCCGGGCGCACGCGCGACCTCGGCGAGCACGACCTGAATCTGGTCGTGCCCTCAATCCGCATCGGCGGCGACTACATCACGCTCAAAGAAAATAGATTGTCGATCAAGCTCGAACTCCCGTCCGGCGTTGTCGATTTGATCGCCACGCCCGCGCGCTTCCAGCAACTCGACGGCGAGAGCGCGGGCGAAGGCTATCTCGTCGGCGTGCGCATCGAACGGATGAGCGAGGACGACCGCGAACGCTACGTGGCGCACCTGCGCACGCTCCCGCAAGCCGACAGGCGCAGGGACGCGCTCCACCTCCGCGAAGCCTGATCCGGGGAGAACGCAGAAGTAGGAACGCGGAACGATGAACTGAAGGGAGCAATTCTTCAGTTCATCGTTCCGCGTTCCTACTTCTGCGTTTCGTTAATTCGCGATGCCGAACTGCTGCAAGATGAAGGCGTAGTCGAAGGCCGTCTCGCGCAGCGCGTCGTAGCGACCTGACGAGCCGCCGTGTCCCGCGCCCATGTTGATCTTCAACAGGAGCGGGTTCTTGTCCTTCTTCATCGTGCGCAGCTTGGCGACGTACTTCGCGGGCTCCCAGTACATCACCTGGCTGTCGTTCAGGGAAGTCTTGACGAGCATCGACGGGTACTCTTTGGCCTCGAGGTTGTCGTAAGGGCTGTACGACTTCATGTAGGCGTAAGCCTCCTTGTCGTTCGGGTTGCCCCATTCGAGATATTCCTGCACCGTCAGCGGGAGCGATGCGTCCATCATCGTGTTGATGACATCGACGAAGGGCACGTAGGTGACGATGGCCTTGAAGAGATCGGGACGCATGTTGGCGACCGCGCCCATCAACAGCCCGCCCGCGCTGCCGCCCGTGATGACGAGTTTGTCTTTCGCGGTGTACTTCTCTTTGATCAAATGTTCGGCGGCGGTGATGAAGTCGGTGAAGGTGTTCTTCTTCTTCATCATCTTGCCTTCGTCGTGCCACTCTTTGCCGAGGTCGCCGCCGCCACGGATGTGCGCGATGGCTAAGACGACGCCCCGGTCGATCAGCGACAGCCGGTTGGAGTTGAAGCCGACGTTGGAAGGGATGCCGTAAGAACCGTAAGCGTTCAGGAGCATCGCCTGCGGCGTCCCGGCTTTGCGCAAATCCTTGCGGTAGTAGAGCGAGACGGGGATGCGCACGCCGTCAGAGGCGACGGCGAAGGTGCGCTCGGCGGCGTAACGCGACGCGTCGTAGCCGCCTAACACCTCGGTCTGCTTGAGCAGTTCGCGCTTGCGCGTCCGCATGTCGTAGTCGTAGACGCTCGACGGCGTGGTGAACGACTGGTAGCTGAAGCGCAGGGTCGTCGTGTCGAACTCCGGCGTGAAGTTGACGAAGGCGGAATAGACGGGTTCGGGAAATTCGAGATAGTGCGAAGCGTTCGTCTTGACATCGACGACGCGCACTTTCTGCAAGCCCTGATCGCGCTCGGAGACGACGTAGTGGTTGGCGAAGATCGACTGCGATTCGAGCGTCACGCCCTTGCGGTGCGGGATGAATTCTTTCCAGTTCTCCGGCCGCGGGTCTGCGACGGGCGCGGTGACGACGCGGAAGCCGCGCCCTTTGTCGTTCGTCAGGATGTAGAACTGGTCGCCGTGATGATCCGGGTAATACTCGTGCTCGCCGGCGCGCGCCAAAATCAGCTTGAAAGGCTCGGCCGGACGATCCGGGCGCAGGTATCTGTACTCGGTGTTGTTCGAACTCGCAGAGGCGATGAAGATGTACTGGCGGCTGCGCGAGCGGCGCGCGCCGAGGCGGTAGAGTTTATCCTTTTCCTCGTAGACGAGCGCGTCCTTCTCCTTCGGGTCGCCGAGCGTGTGGCGGTAGAGACGGTGCGGGCGTTTGGCGGCGTCCTCGGTGATGTAGAAGAGAGTTTTGGCGTCAGCCCAGAACGCGCCGGAGACTTTGCCGATGTCGTCGGGCAGCAGTTTGCCGGTGCGCAGGTCTTTGATGCGGAGGAAGTATTCGCGAAAGCCCGTCGTGTCGTGCGAGTAGGCGAGGAGGTTCGTGTCGTCGCTGACGGCGTAGGTGGCAATCGCCGTGTACTTCTGCCCCTTCGCCAGTTCGTTGAGATCGAGCGTGATCTCTTCGGGCGCGGTCAGGCTTCCCTTCTTGCGCGCGAAGATCGGGTACTGCTTGCCCGTCTCGGTGCGCGAGTAATAGTAATAACCGTCCTGGCGGTAAGGGACGTTGGCGTCCGTCTGCTTGATGCGCCCGAGCATCTCTTGATAGAGCTTCTCCTGAAAAGCTTCCGTGCCTTTCATCAACGCGTCCGTGTAAGCGTTTTCGGCTTCGAGGTAAGAGATGACTTCCTTGTCGGTTTTCTCGCGCAGCCAGAAGTAATCGTCGTTGAGCGTCTCGCCGTGGACGGTCTGGTTGCGGGCGAGTTTCTTGGCCGTCGGCGGCGCGGGCGTGGGCTGGTTGACTTGAGCCATGATTTCCGTGTGACCGAGTGAGATTAACGCGCCGTAGAGCGCGAGCATGAAAAGTAGTTTCTTCATCAGGAGTCTCCAATTCGTTGGCGGAACGTGAACAATTTTGTGGCCGGGTGCGTGCTGCTGGCCTCTCGCGACGACCGGGGGCGGCGCGAAAACTTCACCTTATGCCGGAGATTTTGCGTCTAAGACTTCGGATTGTTGCGACAAAATTTTGGAACGCGGGCTGCTCTCGTTGCGGCGGCCTTGGCCTGCCGCGCCACGATTAATAGACGCGCATTATAGTTGCCGCCGCGCCCGCCCCGCAACCGCCCCGCCCACTATCGCGCGCGGCGGCGCGGCGGTGAGGCAACTTTCGATTCGCGCAACGTCCGTCGGTCGTCCGGTGTAAGACGAAATGAGACGCCGCAAGGTTTCAAGTCGAAGCGCGCCGTCGCCTCGCGCCGCTTTTCCCTTTACTTTCTCCGCCGCTTTCGACCCTTCCGCCGTCCCCTTTTCCCTTTCAGTTTTCCCTGTGCTTAAATGTCCGCCCGAAAGGTTTTCACGAATGCGACACGAAAACACGCTCGACGCGGCCGAGACCGCGCTCGTCATCATAGACATGCAGGAGGCGTTTCGCTCGTCCATGCCCGACTTCGCGGAGGTCGCGGTACGCATCGCCCTCATGGCGCACGCCGCGCAACTGCTCGGCCTGCCCGTCATCGTCACCGAACAATACCCGAAGGGCTTGGGGCAGACCGCCGGAGAGATTCGCGCCGTGTTGCCCCCCGCCCTCAAACCCATCGAGAAGACCGCTTTCAGTTCCTGCGGCGCGCAGGCTTTCGTCAACGAACTCGAACGCGTGCGCGCCCGACAGGTGATCGTCTGCGGCATCGAAGCGCACGTCTGCGTCAACCAGACGACGCACGACCTGCTCGCGCGCAACTATCGGGTGCATCTCCTGACCGAGTGCATCACCGCCCGCGCCGCGCACAACCGCGAGACCGGACTCGCCAAGATGCAACAATCGGGCGCGCTCCCCTCTTCCATCGAAATGGCTCTCTTCGAACTCATGCGCGACGCCGCCCACGAACAGTTCAAGGCGGTGCAGAAACTGATCAAATAGTTGCAGGTTTCAGGTTTCAAGTTTCAGGTCTGAGACACTTCCTTCTTTAACTTGAAACCTGAGACCTGAAACTTGAAACCTTTTCCCTTATGGACTTTCTTTCAGGACTCAACGAACAACAACGCGTCGCCGTCACGGAGACGGAGGGGCCGCTCTTGATCTTGGCGGGCGCGGGTTCGGGCAAGACGCGCGTCATCGTGCACCGCATCGCCTACATCATCGCCGAACGCGGCGTCGCCCCCTATCACATTCTCGCCGTCACCTTCACGAACAAGGCCGCGGGCGAGATGCGCGAGCGCGTCGGGCGGCTGCTCGCCGACCAGCGTCTGCAAAGCGCGCCGCTCATTTCCACCTTCCACTCGCTGTGCGTGCGCATCCTGCGCCGCGACATCGAGAGACTGGAAGAGGGACACACGCGCTCCTTCACCATCTACGATCAGGACGACTCGACGCGCATCGTCAAGGCCGCCATCAAAGACCTGGGACTCGACTCCGAACGCATGGGCGCGCGGCAGGTGCAGTCCGCCATCAGCCACGCCAAGAACAGCGGCACGGACGCCGACGCTTACGCCGCGCGCATCGAATACGGCGACGAGAAGCGCGCCGCCATCGCCCGCGTCTACCGCCTCTACGAAGAACGCCTCGTCAACAACAACGCGCTCGACTTCGACGACCTGATGATCAAGGCCGTCCGCCTCCTGCGCAAAAACAAGGAAGTGCGCGACTACTACAACGACAAGTTCCGCTACATCCTCGTCGACGAGTATCAGGACACCAACAGTCTCCAGTTCGCGCTCATTCGGTTCCTCACCGAGCGGCAGCAGAACATCTGCGTCGTCGGCGACGAGTCGCAATCGATCTATCGCTGGCGAGGCGCAGACATTTCCAACATCCTCAACTTCGAGCAGCACTACCCGGACGCCAAAGAAATTAAGCTCGAACAGAACTACCGCTCGACGCAGAACATCCTCGATACCGCCGACCACGTCATCAAACGTAATACCGAACGCAAGGATAAAAAGCTGTGGACGTCGAACCCGGCGGGCGAGCGCATCCGTTACTACCAGGCTTTCGACGCGGAGGGCGAGGCGCGTTTCGTGGCGTCGAAGGTCGAAGAGCATCGCCGCCTCGATCCTTCGATTCGCGCGGCGGTCTTGTATCGCACGAACGCGCAGTCGCGCGTCTTTGAAGAGGCCATGCGGCGCGCCAACATCGCTTATAACATCGTCGGCGGCTTCTCGTTCTACGAGCGCGCCGAGGTGCGCGACATCATCTCGTACCTCAAACTCGCGATGAACCCGCACGACTCCATCGCCTTCATGCGCGTCATCAACACGCCGCCGCGCGGCCTCGGCAAGCAGACGCTCGACGAACTCGACCGCCGCGCCAAAGACTACGGCGTCTCGCTCTGGGAGACGCTCGCCATCGTCACCGACCCGACGCAGGAGACGCGCGGGTTCGCGGCGCGCGCCGCCTCCTCGCTCAAAAACTTTCAGCGCGTGATCACGAACCTCGTCTCGGTCGCGCAGCGCGAACCGGCGTCGGAAGTGGTCAAGGCGGCGATTCTCGATTCGGGTTATGCCGACGCTTTGAAGTCGGAGAACACGGAGGAGGCCGAGGGGCGTTTGGAGAACTTGCAGGAACTCGTCAACGCGGCCGTCGATTACGACCGCGAAGAGGGCGGCGGCCTGCGCGATTTCATAGACGCCGCCGCGCTCGTCTCCGACACGGATCAGTATAAGCGCGACGCGCCCGTCACGTTGATGACCGTCCACTCGGCGAAGGGACTGGAGTTTCCGCTCGTCTTCATGGTCGGCCTCGAAGACGGACTCTTCCCGCATTCGCGTTCCGCGACCGACCCGGCGGAACTGGAAGAGGAGCGGCGGCTGTGCTACGTCGCCATCACGCGCGCCGAACGATTTCTCTACGTGACGCACGCGATGAAGCGGCGCGTGTACGGCGAAGAACTGGCGTCCGAGCCGTCGCAGTTTTTGAACGAGATGCCGTTCGACCTGATGGAAGACCTGTCGCGCGGCCCCTCTTGGCTCTCGTTCGCGCGCAGTTCCGACCGCCTTGAGAACGCGCACGCCGCGCGCGCGCTGCGAGGCCAGACGGGCGGCTCGACGCGCACGGAGAAACCCTACGAGGGCAAGACCTACAACAGCGCGGATTCCATCGCCGAATTCTTCCGCCAGCGCGGCCAGCAGGTGAACCCGCGCCCGGCCGCCGGGTCGTCGCCGCCCCCGGTGATCAAACGTCGCGCAGACGCGGGCGGCAAATCGTCATCCACCGTCGCGCCGTCTGCCGGTGATGCGGGCTTCACGCCGGGCACGCACGTCCGTCATGCGAAGTACGGGCGCGGCCTCGTGCTGCGCCGCGAAGGCACGGGCGACGCCGCCAAACTCACCATCAGCTTCCCCGGCTTCGGCCAGAAGAAGCTCATCGAAAAATACGCGGGGCTGGAAAAAGCCTGAACAGGAAATGACGAAACGGGAACGCGGAACGACGAACTGAAGGCGAAAGCAACTCTGCTTCGGTTCATCCTCGCGCGTTCCTCCTTCATCATTTATCTTTTCCCTTCTCCCTGTCATAATCTCCGCGCGCCCCGGCGGTCTCCCTATCGCCATTAACCTTGAGAGCCTTTATTCAACTTAAGGAATAACAGACATGAAGTTCCCCCTCTCTGTGCGCTACGGCGGCGCATCGTTGCTCATCGCCCTCTCGCTGTTGCTTCTTCTGCCCGTCCGGGCGCAGCGTCCCACCCCAAAGCCCGCGCCCACCGCAAACGCAACGCCGCCGACGCCGCCGCGAGCCGCCGACGAAAAGAGTGCGCCCGTGGTGACGTTCGACACGCTGCTGCCGGCGGACGCCTACGGCATCTACGCGGAGATGCGCGCGGTCGGGCGGCACGCCAACTCGCAGGAGATCGCGCAACTGCTCGCGCCGCTCACCTTCGAGGGCAGTGGCGCGCCCGACGAATTGCTGGCGTTGTACGACTTCGTCAAGTCGCACGCCGACGCGTTGATGACCTCGCGTTTGATGTACGCCACGATGCCCGCGCGCGCCGGCGTGCCCGATACGCTGCTCGCGGTGGAAATGCCTTCGGTCGAAGAGGCGCGCAAATTCGTGCCGGAGTTGAGGCAGTTCGTCGCCGCCAACATCGCGCCGCAGCCGCAGGCCGCGCCCGTGCTGACCGTGACGAGAGCGACGACCGCGACGCTCGCAACTCCGAGCGTGGTGCGTCGGCGCGGCAGGGCGCGCGCGCGGGTGACGACGGAAAACGCGCCGGGCGTGGTACGTGCGAAGCAACGCGCCTTGCCGCCGTTTCAAATCAAACGCGCGGGCAGTCTTATCGTGATGAGCGGCGCGAATTTCACGTTCAAGGATTTGCACCGGGCGGATCAGGCTTTGCTCGTCAACGAGCCGGGTTTTCAGGCCGCGCGCGCGCGTTTCAGCACCGACGCGCTCTTCGTCTATTTCAACACCGCGCGCATGAACACCAGCACGAAGCGTATGCTCGAAGCGCAGGAGAAGGAATGGCGGCGGATGGAAGAAGAGGCCGCGAAAGAGCGGTCGCGGCAACGCGGAAAGCCCGGCCGGGCTGACGACGACATAATCGTCGAGGACGAAATAGCACGCCTCTCCGGCGGCAACAGCAACGTGATCGCGCGCCCCGATGGGAACGGGAACTTCTCCGTCACGGTGAGAGGGAATACGAACACGGCGAACACGAACGCCTCGGTCTCACCGGAAAATGCGCCGCCGCCGCCGCCCGAAGCGTCGCCCGAACCGACGCCCGCGCCGAAGAGTGAAAAGGAGTTGGAAGAGGAACGCCAGCGCGAGCAGTCGCGCCGGTTCGCGGACACGCTCGGAGCGTTGGTCTTCGGCGGGCGCGGAGCGAGCAACGAATCGTGGCCTGAGTCTATCGGCGTCGGCGCGTCGCTCGAAGGGGACGCGCTCGTCGTGCGCGGCCTCTTCGTCAGCCAGTCCGAGGAACAACCGCTGCGTCCGATTCCCTTTCTCCCCGTGCTGCTCTCAGGCCCGTCAATCTCCGCCGAAGCCACGGCGGTGCTGCCCGCCAACACGGACATCTTCGTCAGCGTCTCGCTCGACCTGCCGCAGATGTACGACTATGTCGCCTCGCTGATGAAAATCGCCGACTTCCTCCCCACGCAGGAGGAAGACGGCAAAGGCAACTACACGGAACAACTCACGGCGTTCGAGAAGACGAACAACTTTCGTATCCGCGAAGACCTGCTCGCCGCGCTCGGCAACGAGATCGCCGTCGGGCTGCCCGGCAACCAATTCTTCGGCGGCCGCGCCGCGCTCGGAGCGCCCGGCGGCGCGCCGCCCTCCGGCCCCATCGTCGTCGTCGCTTTGAACGACCGCGAGAGTTTGCAGAAACTCCTGCCGCGCGTGTTGAACTCCATCGGCTTCGCGGGCGCGACGGAACAGAGCATCGTCGAGAAGCACGGGCAGGTCGAGGTGCTCACCTTCTCGAACGGCACGCTCGCCTTCATCGACCGCTTCCTCGTCGGCACGCCCGACGCGGCCACGATGCGCCGCGTCACCGACGCCTACAACAACGGCGAGACGCTCGCCAACAACGAACGTTTCCGCGACGCGACGAGTTGGCAGTCGCGGCAGGCCGTCGGGCAGGTCTACGTCGCGAACGAGATGCTCAAGAGCATGTTCGCGGACGTGACCAAGTCCGTCGAAGACATCGACGACCCCGCGCTCCGCGCACACATCACGCGGCTCGACCCCGACCCCGGCTCGGTCAGCCACCTCGCCACGCGCGAATCCAACGGCCTCATGCACGAACTCCGTCTGCCGAAGAACCTGCTCTCGCTCTTCACGGCCAGCCAACTCGTCGGCCAGAAACTCTCGACCATTCGCAACAACGAATCCATGGCGCAATTCAAACTGCAAATGCTCTACAACACGCAGAGCGCGTATAAAGAGAAGGCCGGCCGCTACGCCACGCTCGAAGAACTTCTCGCCGCAGGGGATGGCGACGAGGGTTTACGTATCGGCCTCTCAATGATTGCAAACGGCCCCCGCGCGCCGCTGGAGTTGGACGGCTACGATGTCAAGCTCTCCGTCTCGGGCGATAGATTCGAGGCCACGGCCACGCCCACCGGCTATCCCAAACTCGGCCGCAAATCCTTCTACATAGACCAGACCGGCTCTCTGCGCGGCGGCGACACGGGCGGCAAGCCCGCCACCGAATCGACGCCGATCATCGAATGAGAAAACGATGAACGCGGAACGATGAACGATGAATTGAAGATAACCGCTTTTAGTTCATCGTTCATCGTTCATCGTTCCGCGTTCACTGTTCCGCGGCCGAGGGTTCGCCAAACTTTTCTCGCGCGAATCGGAGCGCGAGGCGCAAGCGCACGGGCGCGCCGCCGTTCTTCCCTGTAGCGATCAACAAATTTCGCACACACAATTTTGGAGGCTGTTCAATGAGACTCAAATTTTTCGTCGTCGCGCTGCTCGTCCTATCCATGAGCGCGCAGGCGCAGACGCGTCGCGCCGCGCGCCGCACCGCCGCGAACGCGCGCGCCGCCGTCGTCCTTCCCGCGACGGCGACCACGCAGCAGTACGCGCCCGACCGTTCCGAGCGCGGCAGCGCGACGGGGCAGACGCTGCCCATCCGCCGCGTCATTCTCTACAGCAACGGCGTCGCCTACATCGAGCGGCGCGGCATGGTGTCGGGGCACGCTGAGGTCAACCTGTCTTTCAAACAATCGCAGGTGGACGACGTGTTGAAGTCCATGATCGTGCTCGATCTGGGGCAGGGGCGCATCGGCGCGGTCAGTTACAACTCGTCCGCGCCTCCTAGCGCGCGCATCGCGGACATCCCCTTCTCGGTCGCCTCGGCGACGCAGAGCAGCGGGCTGGCCGGGGTGCTCACCCAACTGCAAGGCGCGCGCGTCGTCGTCACGACGGCCAACCGCACGGCCACCGGCTCGATCCTGACAATCGAAGAACGCCGCTCGCAAATTGATTCGACGAAGCCCGCGCTCGTCACGCACGCGCTCGTCATCGCCTCCGAAGGCGGCGACTTGTCGAGCTTTGAACTCGCCGACGTGCGCTCCGTGAAATTGATCGACGAAGGCACGCGGCGCGACATCGCGGAGTTTGCCAGCGCGACCGCCGCCGCCCGCCGCCGCGACGCGAAGACCATCGTCGTCACTTCCGACGGCGCGGGCGCGCGCGAGATGCTCGTCAGCTACACGGTCGCCGCGCCCATCTGGAAGACCACTTATCGCGTCGTGTTGGACACGGCGGGCAAGCCCTTCTTTCAGGGCTGGGCTATCGTTGACAACGTGAGCGAAGAGGATTGGAACGACGTGCAACTCTCGCTCATCTCCGGCACGCCCGTCTCGTTCATCCAACCCATCCAGAAACCTTTCTACCGCTACCGCCCCGTCATCCCGATGCCGGGCGACCTGCGCCTCAACCCGCAAGTCTATGAACCCGGCGAGGGAGAGTTCAGCGCGAACGGCATGGGCGGCGTGATGAATCAGCAACTGGTGATGCCCCCGCCCCCGCCGTCTGCGACGCCCATGCCCCGGCTGGAGCTATCGGCGCGCTCGGCAGCCCGCCGCGACCAGAGACAGGACTTGCGACTCCAGCCAAACAGCGTCAACAATCTCTCGGCGGAATCGGCCGGCGAGTTCGGCGTCAGCGCGTCCGACGCCGTCTCGCTCGGCGAGGCGATCACGAGCGGCACGAGCGTCGAGGCGGCGGCCGAGGGCAGCGAAATCGGCGACCTGTTCGAGTACCAGATCGGGCAACCCGTCACCGTCAAGCGCGACCGCTCCGCGCTCATCCCCATCCTGCAAACGCGCATGGAAGGCGCGCGCGTCTCCATCTTCAACGAGGCCGCGCGCCGCGACCGCCCCATGAGCGGCATGCTCTTGAAGAACACCTCCACGCTCACGCTCGAAGACGGCGCGATGACCATCATCGACGGCAACGCCTACGCGGGCGAGGCTCTCATGGAACGGCTCAAACCCGCCGAACAGCGGCTCATCTCTTTCGCGCTCGATCTCGGCACGCTCGTCAACGTCCGCCAGAAAGAGGATCGCGCGCCCGCGTTCCTCGTCCGCATCCTGAACGGCGTCTTTCAAGCCCATTACCACCGTCAGGATAAGAAGACCTACACGCTCGCCAACCAGACGGATCGCCCGCGCGTCGTCTACGTCGAACACCCGGTCAGGCCGGGTTGGGAGTTGGACGACAAAGAGACGCCCAAGCCCGAAGGCCGCAGCGCGCGCTACTACCGTTTCCGCGTCGAACTCAAACCGCACGAGCGCGCCGAGTTGACCGTCACCGAGCGGCAGGCGCTCATGGAGACTTACGCGCTCTCCAACGTCACCCCCGACCAACTCAGCCTCTTCGTCTCGCGCCGCTACATCGACGACGCCACGCGCGCCGCCCTCCAAAAGATCGTCGAGATCAAGAGCCGCATCGCCGCCATCGACACGCGCCTTCAGGCGATAGAGGCCGAGATCACGGAGATCGGCGCGGATCAAACGCGCCTGCGCGAGAACATCGAAACGCTCTCGCAGACGGCCGAGGCCAAACAACTCATCGCGCGCTACGTCGCCAAGGCCGACCAGCAGGAGACGCGCATCGAACAACTCACGAAGGAGCGGCAGGCCGCCAACGAGGAACGCGGGCGTCTCCAACCGCAACTCGACGCCGCCATCCGCGCCCTCAGCGTTGACCGCAACCTGACGGAGTGAAAGGAACCAATGAAGTAGGAACGATGAACGATGAAGTGAAAGCAGTTTGTCTTTAGTTCATCGTTCCGCGTTCCTCCTTCATCGTTTTGAAAAGCTAAGGCGGCCGTGGATTTGAACCACGACCGCCTTCATCTTTATTCGCCCGAACGTTTGGCGCGATCTACCTCGTCAACTCGTCCGCGATCTCTTTGGCGTCGAAAATCTTGCGGAGAATTTCGAGCATGCCGCGCGAGTCCACGGAGATCGTGCGGTTGATCGACTCGTCGTAATAGAAGTTGCCGACGATTGACTGCCGGTTGCCGTCGAAGACGAGGCCGATCAGTTCGCCCTTCTTGTCGATGAGGGGCGAGCCGGAATTGCCGCCGATGATGTCGTTGGTCGAGACGAGATTGAAAGGCGTCTTCGGGTCAACCGCCGCCTTCTTCTCCGACCAGCGCGGCGCGAGCACGTAGGGGAACTTATTGCCCTTCAAGTTCGCGCGCTCGTAGAGGCCGCCGAGCGTGGTGTAGGGCACGACCGGCTTGCCGTCCTCGGTGTAGCCCTTGACCGCGCCGTAGGAGAGGCGCAGCGTGAAGGTGGCGTCAGGGTAAATGCGGTCGCCTTCGGTCTCGAACAGGGCACGCGCGATCTTGGCGTAGGCCGAGCGTTCGACGGCGAGGACTTCGTTGTTGTAACGCTTGCTCAACTCGCGCGCTTCCCGGTCGATGCCGCGCGCCAGTTGGATCATCGGGTCGGTCGATTCGTCAATCGCCTTTTTGCCGCCCGCCGCGAGTTGCTTGCGATAGGCCGCGTCCTTCAACTTCGAGCCGTCGATCAATTCGGCGGCGCGCGCTTCGGGCGTCTTGCCCATGAGGACGCGCTTGACGAGTTCGTGATCCGCGCCGTAAGCCTCGCGCATGAAGTCGAGCGAATCGGCGAGTTTCATCTTTTCGTAATCGTCGTACATGGGCGTCTGCGCGAAGAGCACGTTTTCGAGCGAGGCGCGGCGCGCGTCGGTGTATTCGGGCAGGCGTTCGGCGTTCGGCTTCGCGCTCTCTTCGGCGAGGCGCACGAGCGCGCGCGCGTAGTTGAAGAGGACGGTGTTGAAGCCGGCGGCGAGGTCGAGGAAGCGGCGGTCGCGCTCGTAGGCGGACAAGCCGCGCCGCCCCTTGGCGATGGCGTCCCACGCGTCGCCGTACTCCTTCTGCCGCTGCGGGCTCGACATCACGGCCTTGCGCAGCATGCCCTCGGACTTCTGCTTGTAGGAGATGAGCGTCGGGTCTTTCAGGCCGGCGAGTTGGCCGCGGTAGACCTTGAGCGCGTTCTGCGTGCTGTTGAGTTCGTTCTGCGCGCGGCGCGTCTGCTCCTCGCCCATCGCCATGTACTTCTTCAAGAGGGCTTCGCGGCGTTCGAGCATGCGGATGACGAGCGGGATGCTCGTGTCGCGCAACGCCTCGATGTGCGCCACGGTGTTCAGGCGTTGCGTCGAACCGGGGTGGCCGGTGACGAACACGAGGTCGCCTTCCTTCGTGCCTTCCTTCGAGAACCTGAGATAGCTGTCGGGGCGCGCGGGCTTATCGTTCTCGTAGGCGCGCACCAAACCCATATCGACGTTGAAGCGCGGGTACTCGAAATTGTCGGGGTCGCCGCCGAAGAACGCGGCCTGAAATTCGGGCGCGAAGACGAGGCGCACGTCCGTGTACTTTTTGTAACGATAGAGATTGTACTTGCCGCCCTGATAGAGCGTCACCACGTCCGAGCGCAGGCCGGTCTTCTCGGTGGATTCCTTCTCGATGGCGGCAATCGCCGTGCGGCGCGCGCTGAAGGCGTCGCCCGCCGACATCTCCGGCTTGACCGACGCGTTGACGCGATTCGTCACGTCCTCGATGCTCTGGAGGACGTTCAGTTCGTAGCCGGGAATCTTGAGTTCTTCGGCGCGCGTGCGTGCGACGAAGCCGTTCTTGGCGTAGTCACGCTCGGCCGTGCTCAGTTCGCCGACGGCGTCTTCGATGATGTGATAGTTGGTCAGGATGAGGCCGTCGGGCGAGACGAACGAACCCGAGCCGTTGGGGAAACGCACCGAGGCGAGTTGCAGCTTTTTGAGGAACTCGTCGGTGACTTCAAAACCATACTTGCGTTTAATCTCGGCGCGCGGCACCTGATTGAAAGGCCACATGCCCTCGTCGGCGCGCGCCGTCGTGGTGGCGACGCCCGCCAGGGATGAAAAAGTGATCAGCGCAGCCAGCAGTGCGCGCGACAGTTTTCTGAAATCCATATTGCTCCTCGAAAAAGGTTGAATGTGTTGGGAGTGAACTCGTTTAGAGTATCATAAGGCGCGCCGGGATGCCCCGGAATGAGTTTCAGGTTTCAAGTTTCAGGTTTCAAGTTAAAGACCGAACAACATTCAAACTTGAAACTTGAAACCTGAAACTTGAAACTATTCAGTCTTGAACCCTGAAGCCTGAAACTTATGCGGAACGAGGAAATCGCGCGACGCTTCCAACGCCTCGCGCTCATCATGGAGATACGCGGCGACGACCGTTACCGCGTGCGCTCATACCGCAACGCCGCCGAGGTGATCGAGACGTGGCCTGTGCCGCTCGCCGATGTCGCGCGCGCGGAAGGCGCGAAGAGCTTGCAGGCCATCCCCTCCGTCGGCAAGGCGATCAGCGGCAAGATCGTGGAACTCTGCGAGCGCGGCACGTTCGAGGCTTACGAGAAACTCACGTCGGAGACGCCCGAAACCGTGCTCGACTTGCTCGACGTTTCCGGCGTCGGCATCAAGACGGCCGCCGTGCTCCACCGGCAGTTTAAAATTTCATCGCTCGACGATCTCAAGAAATTCGTCGCGGGCGGCGGCCTCGACATGGTTGACGGCGTGGGCGAGAAAACCGCCGAGAGGATCGAAGCGAGCCTGCGGCGACTCTGAGCATTTGTCAGAACTGATTTTGTAGAGAGTCGGTCAGGCAAACGTTAAACGGCCTTTTGGTTCAGGAATCTCCCGCCCCAACGCCTTCGCCGTTTCAATCCATTCGTCAATTATCATCTCGACGTTGGCGACCGCATCGGTGTACGTCGTCCCATCCGCCATACAACCCGGCAGTTCGGGCACTTCGGCGATAAAAGCACTATCTTCCGTGCTCCAATAGATAATGATCTCGTATTTATATTTTTCACTCATCGCTTTCACCCCCACCCAGCCCATATTTTAAGATCACGCCGCGCACTTGTTTGACTTGATATGCTTTGGCCTTTGCGCCGCGCGGTTGCAAGTTCAAGATTTCCTCGATGCCTTCTCTGGTAAAGATATGATGGCTGCCGCGAATACGTTCATCGAAATTCAAGTGTTTAAGCAATCCGCGCGAAGCTATCAAAGGTCACATTAGCATCCGAAGTTCCCCGCAATATCTGCAACAGCAACTTCTCTTACTTACTCATAAGGTGAGTTATAACAAATGCGTCATAAATTGTAGAGACTTCATCCGCCTTGAATTGAACGGTAACGACAAAGTGCTGTTCGTCCCTATCAGTTCCGAGTCTAAGACGCCTTCGGTAATGTCTCCACGAGATGATCGAAGCCGAGCCAGAAGCTCCAACTGTGATGGTAGAAGGCGACGGGGAAGAGGAGCGCGACGGCGGAGAGGCAGGTCAGGACTAAGTCGAAGCGCGTGTCGATGACGGGCAGGCACAGGACGTAGAGGACGAGAATCACGAACTCGGTCGTGACCACGTTCGCCATGATCGCGCCGACGAAAAAGCCGTCCTCGCGTTTGAAGAGGGCGTCGCAGGCCGGGCACGCGTGCTTGATGTGGAAAGGGCTGTGGACGATTGACGACTCGCCGCAGACCGGACACCGGAGGCGCAAGGCTCGCGACAGCGTTTTAATGATCGAGCGGCGTTGCCTGTTCACAGTCTTTCACGCTTGGGCTTTACTGTGTGGGTTCCGATTCGAGTTTCCCGATACGATCTTCGGCGTCTCGCAAATCGGCGTGAGTCTCGTGCGCGATAGCTTCGATGCGGTCGAGACGCTTGGAGAGTTCGCGCCTCGTCTCGACGATCTCTTTGAGCGCCTGCTCCCAAATCGGCTTGGTGTCGTAAGCGCGCGTTCCAAGTTTTTGCAGGCGCGCATCAATGTCGCGCATGTTTGAATCGAGATCACGCACGCTTGAATCGAGAGCATCGAAGCGCGCGAACACTCGTTCCTCGAAGGAGCGTCTATCGCCGTCCGAGATATTTTGCGCGGTCTCTTCGCTCATAAGTAGCACCCGGCCGCGATCATACAAGACGGTCGTAATTCCGCTCAAGCAGTCCGACGGCGCGACCTATCCGCGCCCCCGCGCGCCGCTCACGCACGGCTCATGCCCGGCTCGACGCGACCATCACGCCTTCGGCCTGCCGTTTGACGATGACGAGCGTGATGTCGTCCGAGGCGGGCGTCCCTTGCGCGAACTTGGTGAGGTCGGCCTCGATCTTGTCACGGATGCCCGCGGCGGTGGATTCGAGGTAGCGCGCCACGGTGTTGTAGAGGCGCACGGGACCGTACTCTTCGCCCGCCGCGTTCTGCGTCTCGGAGACGCCGTCGGAATAGATGACGAGCGCGTCGCCGGGCTGGAGTTGCGTGCGCCCTTCGCGGTAGACGGCCTCTCCGACGATGCCGAGCGGGATGCCGCCCGCCGCGAGTTGCTCCATCGAGCCCCCGGCGTGCGCGATGAGCGGCGGGTTGTGCCCGGCGTTCAGGAACGAGAGCGAGCCGGTGGCCGGGTCGAGTTCGGCGCAAAAGAGCGTGATGAAACGGTTCATCGGGATCGTCTCGGCGAGATAACGGTTGACGGCGGAGATGGTGTCGCCGAGCGTCTTGTGCGCCGGAATCTGCGCGTGCATCGCCGCGTGCAAACTCGACATCAGGAGCGCGGCCGACGTGCCCTTGCCCGACACGTCGCCGAGCGCGATGACCATGCGCCCGTCGGGTCGCTCGATGAAATCGTAATAGTCGCCGCCGATCTCGTAGCAGGGGAAACTGATGCCCTGCATCTCGTAACCGGCGACGTTCGGCGCGCCGCTCGGCTGGAAGCGTTGTTGAATCTCGCGCGCGAGGCTCAGTTCGCGCTCGAAGCGTTCGCGCTCCAGGTCTTCTTCCATCAGGCGCGCGTTCTCGACGCGGATGGCCGCCACCGAGGCGAGCGTCGTCAGGACGGTCAGGTGATCCTGCGAGAACTTGGCTTCGGCGAGCGGCGAGTCGGCGTAGATCATGCCGAAGATGCGTTCGCCGACGCCGAGGGGCACGGCGAGCACGGAACGGATGCCCTGAATCGTCATCGTCGAGGACATGAAACGCGGGTCGTGTTGCGCGTCGGAGGTGAGCACGGAGCGACCCTGCCCGACGACCTCTTCGATGATCGAACGGCTGACTCTCACCTCGCCCGTCTCTTCCTTGCTGTTGCGCAACTGCGCGACGCGGATTTTGAGTTCTTTCTCCGCGTCGCGCAGCATGATCAAACAACGCTCCGCGGGCACGGCCTCGAAGACGAGCGCGACCACCTGGCGCAGCGTCTCGTCGAGCGTCGCGGGCGCGAGCAGCGTGACCGAGACCTTGCTGATGAGCGCGAGCAGGTCGCCCTGCCGGACGGCGTTCGCCGTCGTGCCGCGCGTCGAATTGATGATCGTCCCGACGGCGGCGGGGCGGGGCTGCTCGGCCGAGCCTTGCGTGCGCGCGTCTTCGATGGCGTCGAGCAGGCCGGAGGTGGAGCGTTGGTCGGAGTTGAGCGCGATGGTCGCTTCGGGGAGCGCGCCGGCCGACGGGTCGGAGATCATGGTGGCGCCCGCGCCCGCGTCTTTGTCGCGGAAGACGATCTCGGTCTCGCCGATCTGGATGCGCCCGCCCGGCGTGAGCGCGAGGGCGGATCCCACGCGGTCGCCGTTGTAGATCGTGCCGTTGGCCGAACCCAAATCCTGCAAGATGTAGGCGTCGCCCTCGCGCCGCACTTCGGCGTGGACGCGCGAGGCGAACGGGTCGGGGATGCACACGTCGTTGCGCGCCGAGCGGCCGATGGTGATGCGCAGGCGGCCGAGCGGAAACGTGTCGGGCGCGCGGTCGGGATAATTAACGATTAAGTCAGGCATGATTTTAAACGATGAACGCGGAACGATGAACGCGGAACGATGAACGCGGAACGATGAATGCGGAATGATAAACGATCAGGATGCTTTTGTCTTTTAGTTCAGCGTTCCGCGTTCATCGTTCATCGTTTCTTCTCCGGTCGAGTTCCCTGCCGAGTTGTTCTTCGTAGGTGACGGATTGCCCGCGGAATTTGCCGCGGCGCGCGCGGCCGAAATGGACGAGCGCGGCGACGAGTTCGGCGCGCCTCAGCGAGCGCGGGTCGCGCCCTTCGGCGATGCTCAGGCCGAGATAATAACTGGCGTCCGAGTTGCCGCGCTCGGCCGCGGCGCGAAACTCCGCGACGGCCGCCCCACGGTTCGTCGTCCACAACGCGACGCCGCGCTGGTATTGATCCGAGGGCGAACCGGAAGACGCTCTCGACGGCGCGGCCGTGGGGTGGGGCGCGGGCGTCGCCGCGGGCGCGTCCGGCTGCCGGTTCGCGTCGCCGTTGCGCGGCGTCACGGGCGACCCTCCTGCCGTGGCGGCGCGCGTCGCGTCGGCAATTTGAGCGTCGGCGTTGCCGGCTTCGGCCGCGCCTTCGCCCGTGGGCGACGGCGTGGGCTGTCCGAGTTGTCGCTTGCTCGCGGCGGCGACCTGCGCGTCGGAAGACGTTTCGGCAAGGCGGCGATAAATCGCGCGCGCCTCCATCGTGCGACCGGCGAGGCGCAGCGTGTCGGCGTAGGCTAATTGTACGGAGTCGCGCGCGAGCGCGGCGGGCGAAGCTTCGCCGAGTCCGCGATAGGATTCCAGAGCGTCGCGGTAAAGTCCTTCGGCGAACTGCGCCGAGGCCAGCGCGCGCCACGCCTCCGTGTTCGCGGGCGTGAGGCGCGTGACGACGCGCAACTCCTCGATGGCCTCGCGCCGCGAACCGTCCGCGAGCAGCAGGCGCGCGAGCCGGTGATGCGGTTCGGCGTTGGACGGGTCGAGCACGGCCGCCTCGCGCAGGCGCGCCTGTGCCTCCGCCGCGTTGCCGGAAGCGATGAGCGTGGCGGCCTCGGCCAACTTCGCGTTTGCCAGTTGCTTCGGATCGTCCACGAGGGGCGCGGACGCCTCGCCCCCCGTGGCGACGGCGGGCGACGGAGTTTCCGATGTGCGCCGGAACCCGCGCACGCCCAGCCAGACGATGGCGGCGACCACGCAACAAATAACGACGACGGACAAAACCCCCATTCCCAGCCACACGCGAAACGCGCGCCGCTCGTTCGGCTGCGCCGGAGAAGGCGTGTCGGCCGCCGCTGTCGAGGCGGGCGACGCCGCCAGCGGTAGCAGCGAGCCCGTGGGAGACAGCGTGACCTGTTGCGGCGCGTGGTTGAATTGCGGCTTGCCGTTGGCGCGCGCGGCGACGGCAGCGGCGGCGGCGGCGGCGTCCGCCGGTAAGTTCCGCGAAGTGAACGGCCGCACGGGGATCGTGATCTGAGTCTGTTCGGGGTCGTAGTCGTCAGGAGCGGAATCGTGCGGCGAGTTAGTTTGAAGATTTCCGGTCTGGTGCGTGTGCGAGAAGTTATGCCCCTCGCGCGCGTCTCGTGCGGACGCGCTCTGCTGCCCGTCGTTCGCCCTCCCTGCTTCAGCCGCGTCCCGAACTTTTCCCGCCGGCGTGTCGCGCCTCCACAGGTCGTACATCTCTGCGGGCGTGACTTCCGAGGTGTGGGAGGCAGCGGCTTGCTGCGCAGGGTTGGCGACGATCTCGTCCGTCGGGTTGTTGCCGGACAGAGGGACGGTGGTGGCGATGGGCGAGATGTTCGCGCCCGTGTTTCCTCCGGGTGCGCCGAGGCGTTGAAGCGGCGCGCCGCAATGGCGGCAGTAACGCGCGTCGTGCGGAGCCAGAACATCGCAACTGGGGCAAGTCTTCGTCATCCGTCTCCTCTAAAACGTGGAGGTGAATTTTAACGCATTCGGGGACGTTCGCCGCCGAGGTCGCGGACGACTACCGTGCCGGCGATGCGGTCGTGCAACGCGCGACCCTCCGCGTCGAAGGCGGCGAGGAGAAATCCGAAGCCGAATGTGAGGAGAGAAACCAGATAACCGAGGGTGTGGCGCAGCGTGGCGTGGCCGAACCCGAGCGGCTCGCCGCTGTGTCGTTCGATGCGCAAGCCCGTCGCCCACTTGCCGACGGTTGTGCCGGTGAAGACGGGCAGCACGAGAAAGTTGAGCAGCAGCGCGCCGAGACTGAGCAAGTAGCCGATGCCGAGCGTCGCCTCGCCCGTCAGGCTGATGCTGCCGCCGAGCGTGCGCGCCAAGAGAGTCGCAAACGCGCTGATCGAGACGGCCAGCGTGTAATCCACGAGGAGCGCGCCGCACCTGAGCGAGAAGGGAGCGCGCACCCTGCGCCTGCGCGCCTCCACGACGACGCGCCCGCGCGCCTGTTCCTGCTTACGCTGCGCCACCCTCGCTTCCATCTCTGCGGTCATAATTAAGCTATCAGCTATCGGCAGAATTAGTCGTCGGCGTTCAGCGGACAGGTCGGCAACCGGTTTTAAGTTTTAGCCGACGGCTGACGACGGACGGCTAAACGCTATCCTATCAAAAAGTGGAGCGTAGTTTCGCCGAGACGCAATTTATCGCCGCTCTCCAAGGCGCGCGGCTGGTGCGGCGCGAGACGCAGGGAATCGTTCAAGACCGTCCCGTTGACCGAGCCGAGGTCTTCGACGAGGTACACGTCGCCTTTGCGGAAGATGCGCGCGTGGCGGCGCGAGATTTTGGTCTGCGGGTCGAACTTCGATAAATCAACCTCCGGGAAAATCTGCGAATGCGGGTCGCTCCTGCCGATGTGGCTCGACTCCTTGTGCAACTGGAACGACGAATCGAGTTCCGTTGTTCCCATGACGACGAGTTTGGCCGTGGCGCGCGCCGTCCTCAAGGCCGCGCTCGCGACGGCGAGCGGCTGGCGTTGGCCGCAGTGAGCGCAGAACACGTCGTCGTAGGCGATGCGGCCGCCGCAGAAACCGCAGTAGACCATCTCGACCTGCATCGTCTTCATGCCGCCGCGATCATTCTGCGCCGCGCCGTAGGTGACGGCCCCGGCGCGCAGTTTTTCCAGATGCGCCGAGAGCACGTCGCGCAACTCGGCCGCCGAGCGGAAACGCTCTTCGGGCTTGTAGCCGACGGCGCGGATGAGGATGGCCTCCATCTCGTTCGAGAGCGAGGGGGCGAGTTGGCGCGGGCGCGGGTTCTTGTTGAAGTCGAAGATGAGCAGCGGGTTGTCCTGCGGGTCGGTGCCCGTCAGGAGGTGAAACATCGTCGCGCCCAGAGAATAGATGTCGGAGCGCGGTTCGACCTTGCCGCTGAAGAGTTCGGGCGGCGCGTAGCCCATGGTGCCGACGGCCGTGACGCCCTTCTCGTGCGTCGTCACCCAGCGCGCGATGCCGAAGTCGATGAGCATGACGCGGCCGGAGTTGCCGTCGATCATCAGGTTGGCGGGTTTGAGATCGCGATAGATGATCGGCGGGTTGCGGCGGTGCAGATATTCGAGCACGTCCGCCACCTGGCACGCCCAGTCGGTGACGGTCTTCTCGTCGATGCGGCCGCCGGGGGCGTTGCGCAGGCGCGCGAGAAAGTCGCCGCCGGAGATGTATTTCATGACGAGGTAGAAGCGTCCGGCATCCTCGTCGTAGAAATAATCGTAGATGGTCGGGATCGAGGAGTGTTCGAGCGAGGCGAGGAGCATCGACTCGCGCTTGAAATCGTTGATGGCTTTCTCGTGCTGCGACTCGTCGATGTTCGACTGGATCATCTCCTTGACGGCGCGCGGCTGGTCGCCGAGGTTGCGGTCGCGCGCGAGATAGACGGCGCCCATGCCGCCGCCGCCGATGCGCCGCACGATCTCGTAACGCGAATAGAGGAGCGTGCCGGGGTCGAGTTGCTTGGCCTGATGACGCAAACGCCCCGTCGAGCCGGAACGCGACGTGCCGCCCACGGCGTTCGTCCTGCTGTGGCCTTGCTCGCCGCCCGTCACGTGTTTGCTCTCGAAAGGCGTCTCTACCGCCGCCGCGCCCGCCTGACGCGCGGCCTCGCTCACACGTTCGCTCGCAGCCTCCGGCGCAGCCTCCGCGCCGCCCGCTTCCGCGACATCTTTCGCCGCGTCCGCGCCTTCTCCGCGCGCTCCTGCCTCGCCCGCCGGTTCGACCTTTGACGACTCGACAGCTTCTCCACGCGAAGCCGACACGGGCGACGCAGACTCTCCCTCCGCCCGCACGCCTTCGAGCGGTGCGGACGCGGCGCGCTCGCTTTCCTCACCCGGCTCTTTTTCAAACGTGGATTCAATCACCGGCTCGAACGCGGGCGTGGAAGCCGCGCCGAGCGCGAAGGCAACCGCCGCGTCCGCCGACGACGCCGCGCCGTCGGCGGGCGCACCCGTCCCCGCCGCGAGCGGTGTTCCACAGTCGCCGCAAAAACGATCCGAGGGCGTAACTTCCGCCCCGCATTTTGGACAGGAGGACATCACAATAAAAGCTATCAGCTATCAGCAATCAGCGGGACAGGTCGGCAGCCAGATAAGTTAACAGCCGGTTTTGTTCCGGCTGACTGCCGATGGCTGACTGCTACTTCGTCACATGAAACCGTAAAAACGTCTTGCCGATGATGATCTCGTCGCCATCGTTCAAGGGTTGGCGGTCGCCGGGGAGCAGGCGTCGGCCGCGATTGATAAAAGTGCCGTTGGTCGAACCCAAATCTTCGATGTAATACTGCCCGCCGCGTCGCGTGACGCGCGCGTGGCGGCGCGAGACTTTCGCTTCCGGGTCGTCGGAGTCGAGGTCTACGTCGGGGAAGATGCCGCTGTCCGCGTCCCAACGCCCGATGTAGGCTTCGTCCTCGTGGACGGGAAACTCTTTGCCCGCCGAACGCCCGCGATTGATGACGAGCACGGCGTGCGCGGCGTGTGCGCCGTCGCCCGTTGCGCCGCGCGGCGCGGTCACGGGCGTCGCACGCGCCGCGGCCGAAGCCCTGACGGCCGAGGCCGCTTCCGAGATGACGACGGAGGAAACATCGCCGCCGCTCCCGTCGTTTTTCGTCGGCGCGTCGGGCGAGATCATTTCGGAAGACGCCGCCGCACCGGAAGAGTCGCCCGCGAGCGTCACGGGTTTATTGAGCATTTGCAGGATCGGCGTCCGGCTTTCAGCGCGCGCCGACCCGCCGGCGCCGATCACAAGCGGCAGCCCGCACTCGTCGCAGTATTGCGCGCCGTCCACATTTTCCGTCTGGCATCGCTCGCAAGTGATCATGGTCTTCCGCCGCCCCGGTCGCAACTAATATACGGACGGATTGTAACGCGAAACGGAAAAGCTAGTAAATCGTCAACGGCCGTAAATCCGTGAATCGTGAATCGTGAATAGAAAAACCAAGGCGGAGTTTAATCTATTTACGATTCACGATTCACGTTACGGCTCTCGACGATTCAAGGCTCTTGAACGATTTACGGTTATTGACGCTCGACGACTACCAAATCCGAGATTATGAAACTGTTTTTGCAAACGAGACGTAAAAGGTTTGTCGGTTCAGGCGTTATAGTTACAGCAGCGATTTCGCCTGGCCGCGTGATTGGTCTGTCGCCCCGACTGAACGCCTGATCCCCTAAGCTAAAGGAAGTTGAAGACGTATGGCTCTGAGCCGTAAGAAGAAAATCATTATCGTGGTGGCGGTCGTGGCCGCCCTCGCCCTCGTCGTGATCATCAGCATCGCCGCCGGACGCAAAGACGAACCGGAAGTGACGGTCGTGAAAGTGCAGGTGCGCCCCGAACTGCGCTCGACCGTGACGGCTTCGGGCGAAGTGCGCCCCGTCAAGTTCATCAACCTGACGAGCGAGGTCAACGGGCGCATCGAAGAGATTTTCGTCAACCCCGGCGACGCCGTGACGCTCGGCCAGCCGCTCGTGCGGCTCGACCCGACGCAGTTGCAGTCTTCGCAGGAGGCGCAGACCGCAGGCGTTCAGGTCGCCATCAGCGACGTGCAGAACGCGCGCTCGTCCGTCACCGCCGCCGAGAACAATGTCTCGCAGGCGCAGCAGGGATTGACGGTGGCCGAGGCCGGTCTGTCGCAGGCGCGGCAGGGGGTCGTCACCTCGCAGACGAGCGTTGACCGCGCGCAGGTTGATCTCAACACCGCGCAACGCGAACTGCGGCGGCAGACGGAACTCGTCGAGGCGGGCGTCGCCTCGCGCGCCGAGTACGACGCGGCGCGCGACCGTCTGGAACAGGCTCAGGTCGCCCTGCGCACCGCGCAGGCGCAACTGCAACAGCAGCGCATCTCAGTGGAAGAATCGAGGGCGCGCGTCAACCAGCAGAAGGTGGCCGTGCGCGACGCGCAGATCGGCGTGCAGCGCGCGCGCACGGGCGTCGCTTCGAGCGAGGCGCGCGTCAACCAGCAGCAGGCCATCCTGCGCGGCCAGTCGAGCCAACGCTCGAAGGCCACGCAACTGTCGCCCCTCACCGGCGTCGTCGCCGACATCCCCGCACGTCAAGGTCAATTCGCGCTCGCCAACCTGACTTCAACGCCTTTGATGACCATCGCCGACATGTCCACGATCAACGTCGAAGTCAACGTCGATGAGACGGAGATCGGGAACGTCGAGGTCGGTCAAATGGCGAAGGTGAAGATCGACGCGCTCGGAGAAAAAGAGGTCGAGGGCGTCGTCACGCAGAAGAACCCGCTCGCCGTCGGCAAGTCCGACACGCAGGGCGGCGGCCTCCAGAACCGCGTCAACGTGCAGGAGGCGAAAGAGTTCAAAGTCATCGTCGAACTGCGTAACATGCCCGACGACGTGCGCAACGCACTGCGCCCCGGCATGACCGCCACGGCCAACATCACGACGAAGACGAAACAGAACGTGCTCGCCGTGCCCCTCCAAGCCGTGATCGAGAAACCCGCGCCGACGCCCGCCGGTAGCGGCAGCCCGGCGGCGGCGACGACGCCCGCGCCCACCGCGCAAGGCGAGAAGGCGAAAGAGATCAAAGGCGTCTACGTGCTCGAAGGCAACAAGGTGAAGTTCCTGCAAGTCGAAACAGGCATCACGGGCGAGTCCGACATCGAGATCGTGAGCGGCCTGAAAGAGGGCTTGGAAGTCATCACCGGGCCGAGCCGCGTGCTCCGCACTTTGAAGGAGAACGCGACGGCCAAGAAACAGACGCGCAAGCCCGGCGAGGGCGAGGGCAAGTCGGGCGAGAGCAAGTAAGCCGTGGGCGAGTAGACCGGGAATAAGTTATGAGCAACGCAGGAACTTTGGCGGACGCGCCCATCGAACAACGTCTCGAACACGGCGACCTGCTCGCGCACGACGCCGTGCCCGCCGCGCTCATCTCGATGCGCGACATCTGGAAGACTTACCAGATGGGCTCGGAAGAGTTGCACGCGCTGCGCGGCGTCTCGTTCGACGTGCAGCGCGGCGAATACGTCGCCATCATCGGCCCTTCCGGCAGCGGCAAGTCGACGCTGATGAATCTCATCGGCTGTCTCGACACGCCCTCGCAGGGTCGCTACTGGATCAATTCGAAACTCGTCTCCGACATGGACGACGACGAACTCGCGCCGTCGAACTCGGCGACCGCATGACGCACCGCCCCAACGAACTCTCCGGCGGCCAACGCCAGCGCGTCGCCATCGCCCGCGCCCTCGTCAACCACCCCTCGCTCCTCTTGGCCGACGAGCCGACCGGCGCGCTCGACTCCAAGACGAGCATCGAGATCATGAACCTCTTCGAGAAACTGCACGCCGAGGGCAACACCATTATCGTCGTCACGCATGAGCCGGACATCGCCGCCCGCGCCCACCGCGTCATCTCAATCCGCGACGGCCGAATCGACCGGGACGAACGAATCAAATAGCATACAGGTTAGGCGCGTCGAGCGAACTAACATGCGCCCAAGTTTCCATTTGAAACAAGACTGCCTGTTACTCTCATTGAAGAGTAACAGGCAGTCTCGTTTTGTCTCTTCGGAATTATTGTTTATTGCTCGGTGACGAGCAATACATCATAAGCCCAACGTCCGAGCCGAACGCCTTCTGCCCCATACACTTTCGCCCGATACCGAAACTCGTTGCCGTATTTGTCGTGTTGTCTTGATTCTCTATAACCAAGTTCGATACTGGTAACTCCGAGCGCGGGCACGGTGGAGAGTTCTGCCGGCTGTGACAGCCCGTCGTGATTCGTGTCCTGCCACAGTCGCAGCGAAGCATAAATCTCGTCGCGGCGGTTGATCATCCCGTCGTCGTTCCCTCCGTTGGCCGCCCGGTCATACTCGGCGAGCGCGAGGAAGCCGTTGCGTCTGCCGGAGACTGCTTGCGGCGTGGCATTGCCGAACAACTCCATCCCTGTATCAATCGTTGCGTTGCCGTTTCTGTCCAAGACCAGCCAGGCATCATCGGAGTTGGCAGCCGTCCAGGAGATGCGACCTCGCACGCCATCGCCGTTGAAGTCGAAGAGGACGCCATCCGCCGTGTTTGTCAGTGCAAAGCCATCGCCGCGCACGTCGATGAGAATCGGCGTGTTAGTGCAGCAGGCATCAACATTGAACATGGCACTGGGAGCGAATGCCGCCGCGACAAACTGCGGCTGGTCATCGCGCTGCTGGTGGCGCGCACCGCCGGAGCAATACGGGTCGCACCACTTTTCTCCGCCACCGCCGTCCCAGATGTCATAACACGCAGCTTGCCCGTAATCTTTTGTATCACCCCAAGCATTTAAATTACAATTTTTTGTTTTCCAAGAATACCCTCTCGTTACGAAGTAAGTTGTTATTGCTTTGGCCTCCGCGCTTACTCCCTGACCACCATAAACGCCGACTGACTTAGCGGTGTTGTCAACTGACACTCCATTGTCACACCTCAAATTTGACCAGGCATATGCAGTAATCATACTGTCTTCAGGCCAGCAATAGGCCAACACATCACAGGATGCATACCCATCCCAAGACGACGAATAGCAATCTCCACCATAGAAAACAAGGCTGATAGAAGCAAATGCGCTTTGTACATCAAGAAGTAGAAAAGCCGGTGTCATTGCTAACAACAACACTACATTCCTTATTACTTTTAGGCTGATAAGTGAGACATGTTTGGCTGGTGGGGTAGGCACGGTAGTATCCTCCTTATCTAGCTAGGTTCTGTTGGAGTGACTAGAGCAATCAGCACTTGTATGAGTCGTAATTCTACGCTTGAGATGTCACGAAGCTGAGTATTGAGTCTCGAGCGAGTTGAGAAACTGCCGTTGAGCATCAGGTTTAAGCGCGCCCACCCAAAAGTTAATAACTCGACCATTTTGATCAACTAGTATCATTGTCGGCGTTCCTGCTAATTTAAGTTGCCCAAAATCAACAGAACTTTTGTGATCAGTTTTCAACTGATGCTGTCGGGTGTACTGTTGAACTTCATCATCCAAATTCGGAAATAAAGCCACGGTACGCAACGAGATTTTGCCGGTATTTTTCATGTCGGCAAGTTGATTGTAAAAGGGAATGCTTTGGGTACAGTAACCACATTCTGTGCTCATGGCTACCAGCAACGTTGAGGCCGATCCCCTGTAGTCAACACCCGGAATTGCTGGAAATTGTTGACCCTTCTGTAGCCCCTCAACGATCTGGGGTACTGGCTTTCGACCGCCGAAGTAGTTCAAAGTTAGAACTGCTAGAATAGAGACTGCTGCCAGTAACACCGCTAAATTGGTTAGAACTTCAAGATGCTCTTTTGCTTGAGTCTTATTCATTTCGATTAATCCTTAGTACTATCGGATTTGCGAAGGATGGGCCATGCGTCAAGAGTGGATAGAAGTACACGGTTTAACAAAAGCTCATCACTTCCAACTATTGCCCGCCTCTGAAGAACTTCGTTGTGGTACATCTTTCTGAAAAAGTTGTACACATCAACTGGTTCATCAGGCCCTATCAGAGATTCAGGTGCTCTGAGTGCTGAACTCACATCTTCTAAATGCTTCATGACATCACTAGGCTTGTCACCACTCTTCAATCTATTTTTGATGTCTTGTAGCATGTCAAATTTGGCGTTTATCTCAGCCTTAGTGCGCTCGAAGTATCTCGTATTGTTCTCACCAACAAATATCCCATCATCGAAAAAAGCACCATCGATAGAAACGGTTATACTTCTTACCTCAGCTAGATCGTCACTCTTAATATCTGCTGATGTGCCTATTCCTACTGCTTGACCGACGCTAGCAGCACTATCGTTATTCGCTTCGGTCCCTAACCCTATCTCAAAGCCTTGTGCGCTAGATTCAGATAGAGAAAAGAATCGAGCCTTATTAGAACGTAATACAAGGGAAGCACGTAAATTCTCATCTTTATAGGTTTTCTTACCCATCAAGATGTCTGGACGTGAATAACTATTTACAATTGTTTCAACTCGCCCATCAGACCTAGTCACCTCCCACTTTAGGATGTAGGCTACAACATCCTTCTTACTCTTGTTTTTGATAAATACAGCCGCAGGAGTAGTATCCTCACTAAAAACATTCTGCTTCTTTTTAAGAAGTTCAGACTTCATGTTGGAAAACTCTGAATGAGTAGGACTAACAATTTCAAGTCCATCATTTGGAACGTCTTTGACGTTGAAAGTGATATGCACGGTATTACTCCCTCGAACAAGAGCAGCCGAGATGCTGACCAGCATCGCAAATACAACTAAAGTCACTGCAACAGCTTTTTTGTTCATAAGTTAATTCCTTGCCTAATTTGAATAATTAGCGGATGTGAGTTTCGGACAGAATCATGAGGTATTTCGTCATCATGATTTTTGCGACAGATACCTTATATGCTCATCGCATTTGCGTGTCAACGTTCATTTGTAAGACTGCTGTAAAATTACTTGTAAAGGGTAACTGCGGCGTAAGCGTCGAACTCGGCGACCGCATGACGCACCGCCCCAACGAACTCTCCGGCGGCCAACGCCAGCGCGTCGCCATCGCCCGCGCCCTCGTCAACCACCCCTCGCTCCTCTTGGCCGACGAGCCGACGGGCGCGCTCGATTCCAAAACCAGCATCGAGATCATGAACCTCTTCGAGAAACTGCACGCCGAGGGCAACACGATCATCGTCGTCACGCACGAACCGGACATCGCCGCCCGCGCCCACCGCGTCATCTCAATCCGCGACGGCAACATCGACAAGGACGAGAAGATCAGGTAAGCCGAAGGTCAACGCTGTAAAAGTCGGAAGGGGAAGGCGCGTGTTTTAACTCTCGCCTTCCCCTTCCGACTTTTTCGCGTTTGACCGCCGCCGCCACGCGCCCCATAATCCACCGCATAACAGACACTCAGGGAGGGACGGCGACGGGCATCGCCACCCGTGCAACTAAATGCGACTGACCCCTGTAATAATGCAGCCGTGAAATTCATTGAGACTTTAAAACTCGCGCTCGCCGCCGTCTGGGCGCACAAGTTGCGCTCCGCGCTGACGCTGCTCGGCATGATCATCGGCGTCACGGCCGTCGTCGTCGTGGTCTCTCTGATTCAGGGCTTCAACCGTTACGTGGACGAGAAGATCGCGGGCATCGGCGCGAAGTCGTTCACCATTCAACGCTTCAACATTTTCGAGGACTTCAAAGACACCGACACCATCGCCGCCGCCACGCGCCGCAACAAAGATTTGACGCTCGCCGACTTCGACTACCTGAAGGCGCGCGCCGTGCTCATCGACAAACTCGGCGCGGGCGCGCGCCCCTCGCGCGCGCACGTCAAACGCGCCGCGCAGATTCTCGAAGACGTGCCGGTTGACGGTATGACGGCTAACGTCGCCGAGATCAACGCCGTCGAGATCGCCGACGGCCGCTTCTTCACCGAGTCGGAGAACCAGACGGCCGCCCGCGTCGCCTTCCTCGGCGCGGACGTGGCCTCCAAACTGTTCCCCGCCAGAAGCGCGGTCAACGAGGAGATCACGATTGGCGGGCTGCCCTACCGCGTCGTCGGCGTGGCCGTCGTCAAGGGCAGCATGCTCGGCATCCCGCAGGACAATTTCATCAACATCCCGCTCAAGACCTACGGCAACCAGTTCGGCGGGTTCACGCGCAACCGCTCGCTCTACTTCATCGCCACGGCCAAGTCCGACGAACTATTCAACGACGCCGTCGAAGAGGCGCGGCAAATGATGCGCGTGCGACGCCGCGTGCCCGCGAACGAAAAGGACAACTTCGGCGTCATGACGCCCGACGTCATCACGGGCATGCGCGACCGCATCTTCGGCTCGATCTTTATCGTCGCCATCGCCGTGCCCGCCATCGCCTTGGTCGTCGGCGGCATCGTCATCATGAACATCATGCTCGTCTCCGTGACGGAGCGCACCAAAGAGATCGGCATCCGCAAGGCGCTCGGCGCGCGCCGGAGCGACATCCTCAAGCAATTTCTGGTCGAGGCCGTCACGCTCTCGGCCATCGGCGGCGCGACGGGCGTTTTGCTCGCGTGGATCGTCGGGCGCGTCCTGACGGCCATCTTCTTCTTCCCGATGTATCTCTCCGTCGTCGCGATCATCGTCGCCGTCACGGTGTCGGGCGGCATCGGCGTGCTGGCCGGGATCATCCCGGCGTGGAAGGCCGCCCGCCTCGACCCCATCGAAGCCCTGCGCTCGGACTGAAAAGCCATCAGCCATCAGCCGTCAGCTTTCAGCTAAAAACTGTAAGCTGACGGCTGATGGCTGATGGCTGAGAGCTTCTCTTATGAAACTGCTGCGAAGCGATATTTACGAAAACCTGAAGATGGCGCTGGCGACGCTGCGCACGAACAAACTGCGCTCGGTGTTGACCGTGGTGGGCGTCATCATCGGCGTCTGGACGGTGATGGCGATTGCTTCGATCATCAGCGGCATCGATCTGGCCGTCACCAAAGAGATCGAGTCGTTCGGCACGCGCTCGATCATCCTGACGAAATTCGAGACCGGCATCCACGTCGGCCGCCGCTCGCGCGAGGAGCGCATGCGCAAGGAGTTGACCTTCGACGATGCGATAGCCTTGCGCGCGCTCCCGGCCGTCGAACTCTCCGTGCCCTTCCTCGACATCACGAACAATTTCTTCGGCTCGAAGATCAACGTCTCGGCCAACGGCAAGACCTCTTCCGCCGTCCGCCTCGAAGGGACGCTGCCCGATTACGAGCGCGCCGGGATCGAAAATATCTCCGAGGGTCGTTTCTTCTCCGAGTTCGAGAACGATCAGAACCAGCAGGTCTGCATTATCGGCGCGAGCGTGGCGGAAAACTTCTTCCCCTACGGCTCGCCGCTCGAACAGGAGATAGACATCGGCGGCAACAAGTTTCGCGTCATCGGCGTGTTCGAGAAGCGCGAACAACTCGGCGGGGGCGGCGGCAACAACGACAGCAGCAACGTCATCTACGTCCCCTACAACGTCGCGCGCAAGCTCAAGCCGAACGCCGACGACGTGACCATCCTCGCCGTCGCCAAACCGGGGCAGATGGAGGCGGCGCAGGATCAGGTGGTGGACATGATGCGCGTGCGCCGCCAGACGCCTTTCGGCGGGAAGAACAACTTCGGCGTGACGACGGCCGAATCGGCCATCTCTAACTTTCGCTCGATCACTTCGGGCGTGGCGATTGCGATGGTGGTCATCTCTTCGGTCGGGCTGATGGTGGGCGGCATCGGCGTGATGAACATCATGCTCGTGTCGGTGACGGAGCGCACGCGCGAGATCGGCGTGCGCAAGGCCATCGGCGCGCGGCGCGCGGACATCCTCTGGCAATTTCTCATCGAGGCGATGACGCTGACCGGCTTCGGCGGCCTGGTCGGCCTTCTGCTCGGCTGGGCGACGACCTTCCTGATCAGCATGGTCGTGCCCTCTTACGTCCCTCTCTGGGCTCCCGTGGCGGGCTTCGTCGCGAGCGTCGGCATCGGTCTCATCTTCGGTCTCTGGCCTGCGTGGAAAGCCGCGCGCCTCGACCCGATTGAAGCCCTGCGTTACGAATAAAGTCGCATCCGAAGAACGAGGGCGGCGCGGGGGAGGAGTTATCACACTTCTCCCCTCGCGCCGCCCTCGTTCTTCGGATGCGACTTTTACGCCATCGGCGTGCCCGTCGTCGCCGCGATGATGATGCGGCCGATGACGCCGAGCAGCCATAAGCCGAGCACGACAGCCCAGGCCGAGCCGGACGAGAGGCGCGCCACTTTACGCATGCCGAGCGCGGCGAGGAACAGACCGTAGAGGGCGAACAGGTCGAGCGCGCCGAGCGCGGTGGCGAGCACGGGGTGCGCCGCCGCGTCCACCATGATGCCCGGATTGGCCTGGACTAAGCCGTTCAACCCGCGCGCGATCTCCGAATCCTGCGTCGGGGTTCTCACCAAAAGCAGTATCAGGTTCGCCGTCATCAAAAGCACGAGCGGCGGCAGCGACGAGTAAGTCCAGACGGACAACGCCTGCTTGTAGCTCATCCCCTTGCCCATCAACATCGCGCCGAGCAGGTAAATCCCCGCACCGGCCGCGAGCAAAATCGCGATGCCGGTCACGGGCACGCTGTAACGGATCGCCTTCACGAAAGGCTTCAACTGAATGTCACGACCGGCGGCCTTCCGCTCGTCGCTCATCTCCGTGACCTGCGATCTGGTTTCGAGTTCGGCGTTGATGAGGTTTTCGTACCCGACCCACTGGATGTAAGCGAGGTAGAAAGCCATGAACGCGACGAGCATGATGAGGGCGGCGACGAGGAAGCGCGGCCTTTCACGCAACGCCTCGAAAGTGGGCCCCGGCTCGAAGAAGATGTTGCCGAGCGTTTGCGGCGTGGTCATGGCGTTCGCTTCGTGCGCCGCGCCCGCCGGAAGGGTCGTGGGAGAGTTGGTTTCGCTCATAAAGTTTTTGTTCCTGTCGAGAGTTTGGCGAGGGCTGTGATCAGCGTCTTGCGCCGGGCATGGATGCGAAAGCCCTGTTGTTACGACCGGGGCGGCGGCCGGGTTTCAAGAGCCGGCAGGTTTCGAGAGTCGGTCGGCCGGGTCGTTTACCGTCCCGCGTGCGCGGTCGCTCAAGCGGAAGTCGGCGCGTCAGCCCAACCGGGCGCGCGGATACAGGCGACGGTGTGGCCGGGGGCGACCTCGCGCAAGTCCGGGTCGATCTGCGAGCATTCGGGGATGGCGTCGGGGCAGCGCGTGTGAAAGCGGCAACCGGAGGGCGGGTTGATCGGCGTCGGCACGTCGCCCGTGAGGATGATGCGTTCGCGCTTGCGCGTCGGGTCGGGCACGGGGATGGCCGAGAGCAGAGCGCGCGTGTAGGGGTGCTGCGGGTTCGCGTACAACTCGACGGCCGACGCCACCTCGACGATGCGGCCGAGATACATCACGGCCACGCGGTTCGAGATGTGTTCGACGACGGCGAGGCCGTGCGAGATGAAGAGATAAGTGAGGTCGAACTCGGCCTGCAAATCTTCGAGCAGGTTGATGACCTGCGCCTGCACCGACACGTCGAGCGCCGACACCGGCTCGTCCGCCACGATCAACTTCGGGTTCAGCGCGAGCGCGCGCGCGATGCCGAGCCGCTGCCGCTGGCCGCCCGAAAACTCGTGCGGGTAGCGGTTCATGTAATCGGGGTCGAGGCCGACCTTCGAGAGCAGTTCGGCGACGCGCTCGCGCCGCTCGTGCTTCGTGCCCGCGCCGTGAATCACGAGCGGTTCGCCCACGATGTCGCGCACCTTGAGGCGCGGGTTCAAGCTGGCGTAAGGGTCTTGAAAGATGATCTGCATCTCGGCGCGCACGCCCCTGAGAGACTTGCCGGAGAGCGCGCGCACGTCCTGACCCTCGAAAAAGATTTCGCCCCGCGTCGGCTCGATCAGGCGCAACAGGCAACGCCCGACCGTGGACTTCCCGCAGCCCGACTCGCCAACCAGCCCCAGCGTCTCGCCCTTGAAAATCTCGAACGTCACGCCGTCAACCGCGCGCACCACGTCGTCGCTGCCCGCGACGGGAAAGTGCTTGAAGAGGGCGCGCACGCGCACGAGTTCCTCCGCGCTCGCCCGGCGCGCGTCCCCCGCGTGCGCCGCCGTCGCTTCGGCTGCGGGAACAGACTGCATGCGTTCGTTGGTGCTCATAAAGTAGAAACTAAAGCCGCAAACAAAATCCTTCTAAGTTGGCGCGCCCTCCGTCGCTTGATTGTCCGCCGCGACCGCCGCCGCCATGTCGTAGAGCACGCAGCGAACTTTGACGCCGCCTTCGAGTTGGTAGAGAGGAATCCGGTCGCCCTCGGTGCAACGCGGCATGCGATACTGGCAGCGCGGCGCGAAGTGACAACCCGGCGGCAGGTCGGTCGGCTTCGGCACAGTGCCTTCGATGGTCTGCAAACGCTCGGCCTTGCGCGCCTCGCCCACCGTCAGCTTCGGCACCGACTTCAACAGCCCTTCCGTGTAAGGCATCTTCGGGCGCGCGAACAACTCCGCGACCGGCGACTCTTCCACGATCCGCCCCGTGTACATCACCGCCACCCGGTCGGCCACCTCCGCCACCACGCCCAGATCGTGCGTGATCAAGAGCACCGCCAGTTCGCGCGACTTCCTGAGGCCGTCCAAGAGTTCGAGTATCTGCGCCTGAATGGTCACGTCGAGCGCGGTCGTCGGCTCGTCCGCGATGAGCAGTTTCGGGTCGCACGCGAGCGCCATCGCGATCATCACGCGCTGCCGCATCCCGCCCGACAACTGGTGCGGGTAGTCGGCCGCGCGTCTGGCCGGGTCGGGGATCGCCACTTCGCGCATCGCCTCAATCGCGCCCTCGCGCGCCTGTGCGCGTGAGAGTTTTCGATGCAGGCGCAACGCCTCGGCGATCTGCTCGCCCACGGTGTAGACGGGGTTCAGCGAAGTCATCGGGTCTTGAAAAATCATCGCGATGTCGTCGCCGCGAATCTCGCGCAGGCGATTCTCCGACGCCGCGCGCAAGTCCTCGCCGTCGAACCAAATCTCCCCGCCGACGATCTTCCCCGGCGACGCGACCAGACGCATCACGGAAAGCGCCGTCACGCTCTTCCCGCACCCCGACTCGCCCACCAGCCCCAACAACTCCCCCCGGTCGAGATGAAAACTCACCCCGTCAACCGAGCGCACCACGCCCGCACGCGTGAAGAAATGCGTCTGCAAATTTTTGACTTCGAGCAAATGCGGCATCTGTTAGAAAGAGTATGTGCAAGTCGGCGCGAAGGGCAAGCGACGACCGCCAAACGCAATATCAAATCAACTTCTTAAAGTGTTCAACTGTTAATCCCGCATCCCTCACGATACCGCCCATCGTGATGGCGTTCACAGGATTGTGACGCGGGATGGTGAGTAGGCGCGTACCGTCCGACATCACAATATGCTTGCCCTGTCTCACAACGCGAAAGCCCGCCTTCTCCAGAGCACGCACTGCCTGAAGATGATTAACGCCCGGTATCTTGGGCATAATTAAATCGAAACTTCCACTTCCCGCACGTCCGCATCTTTGAAAGTGTCTTCAATGGCGGCGAGATACTCTTGAATCGCGTCCTGTATATTCTCAATCGCTTCCTCTTCCGTCGCCCCCTGCGACCAGCAGCCGGGCAGACCGGGACACGAAACGCTGTATCCTTCTTCGGACTTTTCCAAGACGATCTTATATTTCACGACTCAATTCCCTTTCAATCTCCATTATAGACGGCTCTTCCAGAATGAGTTCAACGGATGACGCGCACGTCGCGTTCGCTGTAGATTTTCCAGCCCTGCGGCGTGAGTTGCCAGCGCAGTTCCTGGATGACTTCGCCGCTGCGGTTTTGGCCGCTGCCCTCGATGGCGTAAGTCTTGCGGAAGCGCATGACGGCGGCGCGCCCGGATTCCTGAAAGATGAGTTCCGGCGCGTCGGCGCGCACTTCGATGCTGCGCGCATTCAGGAAGACGCGCTCCTTTTCGGCGCGCACCGCACCGCGCGAGGCGTTGCGCTGAAGGTAGAAGGCGCGGACGACGGGCGGGTAGAAACTCATCTGCCGGTCGATGTCGCGTGCGTTGGTGGCGGCGATCCATTCGTCGAGCGCGCGGCGCAGGGTGGCCGCGTCGCGTTCGACGCCGCGTGCGGTTCGCGCGGAAGCGCCGGCAGAGGCGACGGGCGGATTTTCGGGCGGCAGGCCGGGGCGGGGCGGCGGCGCGTCGTAGATGTCCCACTGCGGGATGCCGGAGATTTTTTCGTAGACGCTGTGGATGAGGACGGGCTGCGTCAGTTGCTCGTTGCTGAGTCGGCGCGTGACGCGCAGAGCACGTCCGCCTTCGAGCGGCTCGAACGTGACGTTGAACTTATCCCCGCTCTGGCCGCTGACGCTCACCGTCAGGCCGTTCGGGCGCAGCGCGGCGAGCGTGTTCACGGTCTGGCCGTCGCCGCCGCGTTCGCTGTGCGTGATGCCGTCGGCGTCGAAGTCTATGCGCGGCGCGCGCGAAGACGCGAGCGTGATGCGGCGTCCGCGCCGCTCGATGGCAAGCAGGTCGGGCGGCGTGAGTCGCACGGTCAGATCAATGAAGAATCTCTGCTGCTCGCCGAACGGCAGGTTGCTCGACGCGCCCGCGACGACCGAGTACAACTTGTCGCTGCGCGCGAGGTCTATGCGATACAACCCCGTGAGTTGCGCGGCGGTCGGCGGTGACGCCGTTTGACCGAGACACGCCACAGCCGCGCAGAGCATCAGCGCGAACACGCTTGTTAGCTTCTTCATCGAACCTCTCCCCGTTTCGTTACCTTACCGACTTGAAATCACCCGGCTGCGTGACACGCGCTCGAAAGGCAGTTTCAGGAGTCCCGTCAGGGACGGTTGATAATAGCCCGGCGATTTATCGCCGGGGGTAACACGCATCAATTTTATAGAGTCCCGTAGGGACGGTTGAATCTCTCCAATGCAATTTTCAATCGTCCCTACGGGACTCGGATTCATTATCTCAACTTATTCCCGGCACTAAAGTGCCGGGCTATTATCAACCGTCCCTGACGGGACTTCTTAAACCGCCTCTTACACCGTCGCTGCTTCTACATCGTCGCTTCCACACCGTCGCTTCCACACCGTCGCTGCGCCTTACACCGTCACCGCCTCCCTGTACTCGCCCCAGACGCGGCGGAGGCGGTGGCTGATCTCGCCGACCGTACTGTAAACCTCGACGGCGGCGAGGATGCGCGGCAGCAGGTTTTCGGTCGTCGTGCGCGCGGCCGTTTCGAGCGCGACGAGAGTCGCTTCGACCGCCTCGTTGTCGCGCCGCGCGCGCAAACGCCGCAGGCGTTCGACCTGCGCCTGTTCGATGGCCGGTTCGACGCGCAGGAGCGCGGGCGTGGCCTCTTCCTCGATCTGGAAGCGGTTGACGCCGACGACCGTGGCGTCGCCGCTTTCGACGGCGCGCTGGTACGTGTAAGCCGCCTCCTGAATCTCGCGCTGGACGTAGCCGATTTCGATGGCGCGGAGCATGCCGCCGAGCGCGTCGATCTTTTTGATGTAGTCGGCGGCGCGGGCGTAGAGTTCGTCCGTCAGGTGCTCGACGGCGTAAGAACCCGCGAACGGGTCAATCGTGTCGGCGACGCCCGACTCGTGCGCGATGACCTGCTGCGTGCGCAGCGCGACCCGCGCGGCCGACTCGGTCGGGAGCGCGAGGGCTTCGTCCGACGCGTTCGTGTGCAGGCTTTGCGTGCCGCCGAGCACGGCGGCGAGCGCCTGAATCGTGGTGCGGACGATGTTCACTTCCGTCTGTTGCGCGGTGAGCGTCGAACCGGCGGTCTGCGTGTGGAAGCGGAGCATCTGCGAGCGGGGGTCGCGCGCGTCGAAGCGTTCGCGCATGATGCGCGCCCACAGGCGGCGGGCAGCGCGAAACTTGGCGACCTCTTCCAAGAGGTTGCTGTGCGCGTTGAAGAAGAAAGAGAGGCGCGGGGCGAAATCGTCCACCCGCAAGCCCGCTCCGGTGGCGGCTTCGACGTAAGCGATGGCGTCTGCGAGCGTGAAGGCGATCTCCTGCGCGGCGGTCGAACCGGCCTCGCGGATGTGGTAGCCGCTGATCGAGATGGTGTTCCAGTTGGGCGTTTCGCGCGCGCAGTAGGCGAAGGTGTCCGTGACGAGGCGCAAGGAAGGCACGGGCGGGTAGATGTACGTGCCGCGCGCGATGTACTCCTTGAGGATGTCATTCTGGATCGTGCCCTGAAGTTTGCCGGGGGCGACGCCCTGTTTCCGCGCGACGGCGATGTAGAGACAGAGGAGCGTCGAGGCCGTGGCGTTGATCGTCATCGAGGTCGAGACTTCTCCGAGCGGGATGCCGTCGAAAAGCCGCTCCATGTCTTCGAGCGAGTCGATGGCGACGCCGACTTTGCCCACTTCGCCCGCGGCCAGCGGGTCGTCCGAGTCGAGCCCGATCTGCGTGGGCAGATCGAAGGCCACGGAGAGGCCGGTCGTGCCGTGCGCGAGCAGGTATTTGTAGCGCGCGTTCGACTCTTCGGCCGAGGCGTAGCCCGCATACTGGCGCATCGTCCAGAAGCGTCCGCGATACATGTTCGGCCGGACGCCGCGCGTGTAGGGGTAAGAGCCGGGCGCGCCGAGGTCGCGCTCGTAGTCGGGCGCGATGGTGTTCGCGGGGTTGAAGTCGTTGGCGAGTTCGATGCCGGAAGAGGTCTCGAAACGCGCGCGGCGTTCCTTCGGCGTCGCCGCGTCGGCGTCAGTTTTAGTGCTCATATTCGGTTTCGTTTCGCAGGTTGAAATCAGCTTCCTTGTCGCCCGTACGACGAGCACGCTAGCACACGGCGCGCACCCCTCGCAATGCATCATTTTGAGCCTCCGCGTCGTGCATTTTGAATGCACCCCGGCTGGCAACCGAACCCCCGCTTAAAGCGTCTGAAGAACGTCCGTAAACGTCCACCCCCAACACTTCCGTCGTAACAAGCAGCTCACAAAGAAAGACCCGTACCCGATGAGAAGAATGCTCTTTGTTTCTGTCTTCCCTCTAGTTGTGTTTCTTGTCCCGGCGCTCCCGCAATTCTCCTTCCTGAACGCGCTCGGCCTGTCTCTGTTCGGAGTCTCGAAGACGGTGGCCGAACGCTCCGCCGACGAACAAGCGAGCTTAAACAAAATGCAGACGCGGATCGGGGCGGCCAAACGCCTGCTCCAACGCGAAACCCCGCAAACGACGGACTCCGTGACGGTCGCCGTCGCGGACGCGTCCTCTTCGGACGTGCACCTGCTGAAACTCTCTAAAACCGCTTTTATGGACAAAGACGCGGAGACCATCGCCGCGTCCGCGTCGGGTAAGACTTTCAAATTCCGCGCCGTCCGCCCGAACTACGTCAACACGGCCGTCCGCGTGACGGACGCCGAGGGGCGCGAGTTTCAGCCGCTCGTCGTGCAGTATCCGGTCGAGAAGGGCGGCGCGCTCCGCGAAGTCGCCTACTACTCGTCGGCGCACCCCGCGCTCCATTCGCCCGAACTCGTGCGCGGCGGCAGGTCTTACGTCCACCGCATGCTGAACGAGGCCGCGGCGCGTCTGGCCGGGCACGGCAAAGTGATCTCGCCCGAAATTATCGACGCCGCCGAGCGGCTCTGCATCGTCGAGCACACGGATCACAAGCGTTTCAAGACGGAAGATCACGCCTCGCTCTACAACGAAATTTTCACGCTCTACGCCCTGAACGCGGGCGACACCTATCGCTTCTCCGTCAGTTCGGCGGGTGCGGGCGGCATGGTGCAGATGATCCCGCCGACTTACAAGGCGATCCGCGAGATGCACCCGGCGGTCGGGCTTGAGCCCGACTTCGTCTCAGGGATGCGCGACCACTCGAACGCCCTCGAAGCCATGTTGCTCTACATGCAAGGCACCTGGGACGACCTGCTGGAGCACGAAGAGGTGAGAGACGCGCTTCGCCGGAACGTCGCCACGCAGACCGAATTGCTGGCCGCCGGCTACAACTCGAACCCCATGCGCCTGCACCTCTATCTCGAACGCGGCGGCACGAACTGGCGCACGCTCATCCCCGCCGAGACGCAGATGTACCTGCGCATCTACGCCTCGGTCGATAGCCTCGTGGACTTCAAGAAACGCTCCTAAAATTTTTCACCTCCGACATCCATCTCCCGGACGGCGCGCGCCGTCCGCTGATCCGGAAAAACTTGAGGGCGCGGAGTTACACACTTCGCGCCCTTCGCCCGTCTCCCGGTTGACCAAACGAGCGCGACAAGCGTAGCATCGCGGGCATCTTTCATACTGCCGCAGGATAGCCGGAACGCGAGGGAACGGGTTGGAGATCAACGACGACGCAAAAGAGTTGGTGCAGGAGATCGGCGAGGCGATCAACGGGGCGGTGGAGCGTTCGCCGGAGGTGGCCGACGCTATTTCGCGCCTGCGCGCGGCGGGCTATGAGATGGAGTTGACGCTGAAACTGGAGATCGGCCTGCGCGAGACCGACGCGGGCGAAGAGGACGGCGCGGCGGCGGCGGAGGAGGAGGACGGCGCACAGGCCGCCGCCACGCTCGAACTCACGGACGAAGACCGCCGCACCCTGCGCAGCATGAAAATCCGCTTCGACGAAGGCGAATAGACCCCAAACCCCCTTAATTTAGAGAGACGCGACCTCAAAAGCGGCGCGCCCGCTGCCGCGCCAAAGACAAATCCCGCCAGGCGCACGCGCGGCTTTGGAATATTGGCTGTAGCTATGCTATTTTCTCGCGTCCGCGCTTAACCTCGCGCGCCTGCCTATCAGCCGCGTAATTCAAATCACTAGCCGCTTACCCCGCCCTACGGAGTCTCTAGCACACCAAGTACAAGGAATAACTATGCATGAATTAGCTCGTCAGTACCGAATATCTACCCTTGCGCTGGCTTTTTGCGCGTTGGCTATTGCCGCTTCTTCAACCCTCGCTCAATCTGTAAACACGACCATCGCCGTCGGCCACCAGCCGGCCAGTCTGGACGTGAACACCACGACCAACAAAGTCTATGTGGCGAATGTGGTGGATAGGAGCGTCTCCGTCATAGACGGCGCGACGAATACCGTGACGGCCACGATCACCGGAGTCAGCACACACATGGGCGACCTCGCGGTAAACAGCGTCACCAACAAAATCTACGTGACCAGCGCTTACGACGGTAACGTCAACGTCATTGACGGCGCGACCAACACGGTGAGCAAGGTCGTGCATACGGGCGGTTATACTTGGCGCATCTCCGTCAACCCCGTCACCAACAGAATCTACGTCTCCGATGCCAACTCCTCCATCATATTTGTCCTTGACGGCGCATCCGACACCGTTATCGGCAGCGTGGCGATGCCCGCCGGCGCGGCTTACGCTTCGGCAGTCAATACGGCGACCAACAAAATATATGTCGTCAACGGCAGCAACTCCGTGAACGTCATCAACGGGGCGACCAACACTATCGTCGGCACGATTCCCGTCGGTTCCAGCCCCCAGAAAATAGCTGTCAACTCCGCGACCAATCGAATTTACGTGGCGAACTATTCCTCCTCGAACGTGTCCGTGATAAACGGCGCGACCGATACGGTCATCACTAACATCTCCACGAGCGGCAACCCGTTCGGCGTCGGCATTGATACGACGACCAATGAGATTATCGTGCCGAACCAGTCGGACGCGGTCGCCGACCCGATTGACATCATCAGCGGCGCGTCGAACTCTGTGTTGACGACCTTCGCCGGCGGCGATCAGCAGGCGTCCGTGGCGGTCAACTCGTTCAGCAGAAGAGCCTACGTCGCGAATCAAACTAACGACGGAACCGTCTCCGTCATTTTCCTGCGAAATAACGTGATGATCAGCGAGTTCCGCTTCCGCGGCCTCGGCGGCGCGGGCGACGAGTTTATCGAGTTGTACAACAATACGGCGACGACTCTCACCGTGCCCGACGGCGGCTGGACGCTCCGGCGCACGGACACGACGGGCGCGCTCGCCACAATCGCCAACATCCCTTCGGGCGTGCAGATTCCGTCGCGCGGGCATTATCTCGTCGTCAACAACAGCCCCGCCACCGGCTTCACCTCTCACCCGCTGAGCAACTATCCGGCGGGCGCGAGCGTGGTCGGCGCGGGCGACGCGCAGTTCACCGCCGATTTACCGGACGGCGGCGGCATCGCCCTCTTCAACTCCGCTACCGTCTTCGACAGGACGACGCGCCTCGACGCCGTGGGCTTCGCTCCCGGAGCAGGCAGCCCCGACCCGCTCTACCGTGAAGGCGCAGGCATCGCCGGATTCCCCGCCGTGGACGGCGAGTACAGCTTCCTGCGCCGCCTTAACAGCGGGATACCGCAGGATAGCGCCGACAATGCAATGGATTTCATTCTGGTCGCGACCGATCCGGCGGTGGTGGGAAGCGGTGCGCAACTCGGCGCGCCCGGCCCCGAAAATCTCGCCTCGCCCGTCCAGCACAACGCCACGATCAAGGGCATGCAACTCGACGCGTGCAACGGCGCGGGCGCGTGCGTCAACCGCGTGCGGAGCGGCGCACTCCCTTCGGAATTTACGCAGCCCAATTACGGCACGCTCAAGCTCAGACGCGCCTTCAAGAACTCGACCTCGCAGAACATCACGCGCCTGCGCTTCCGCGTCGTAGACGTGTCGCAGGGCGCGACGGCGGGTCAAGCCGATCTGCGTTTGCTCAAGAACTCCGGCGACTATGCCGTCACGTTGAGCAACGGGCAGAGCGCGCTGCTCGCCGCGCTGACGAGGGAGGAACCTCCCACGCAATCGGCCAACGGCGGGGGCATCAACACGACGCTCGCGGCCACGCTGGCGCAACCGTTGATCCCGGGCGCGACGATCAACGTGGAGTTTAATTTCGCCGTGGTCAGAGACGGCAACTTCCACTTCTTCGTCAACATTGAAGCTCTGACGAGTCCGACGAATTTTTCTGCGGACGGTCAATCCAATACGAAGACCGACGCCACGAAGGCGGCGGCCAGCCGGAAGCAGAAGTAAGAGTCGGATGCTTGCGACTCTTCGCCTTCCTTTGCGAGGACGCCGCAGGCAAAAAGATAAAGATCAAGAGGCCGCCCCGGTTCGCTAGACCCTCGGGCGGCCTCTTTCTCGTCCGGCGCGCACGCTCCGGCCCGCGTCATGTCGCGCCGCGTTTCGTCCCACATCGCGCGCCCGCTTGCGAAGCGCCACGCCGCCGCATCATCGTAGTCGCAACTATTCGCGCTTTTAGTTCATCCTCGATTGATTTGCACTCTCCGCGCCCTCTCTGTGCCTGCGCCAGTGAGTTTGTTGTTATTCATCACCGTCAGCACAGAGCATACGAAGGCGGCGCGGAGGAAGACGGAAACCAAGGCACGACTGCGCTTTGCCTTAGTTTGAGCGGTTATGCTATCTTCACACACTTAAGTAATCCGCTAATTTTTCGCCTTTAACCGACACACGAAAGAGGAGTTGCTCTAAAGTTATGTCTACGCCTAATGGAAACGCCGGGAACGGCCTCAATGTAGGCAAGGTGGTGCAGATCATCGGCCCCGTGCTCGACGTGGAATTTGAAGAGAATCACTTGCCGCCGATCTACACGGCGTTGCGCGTCACGTCCGAAGGCTTCGACGTGCCCAACCCCATCGACATCATCTGCGAGGTCGAACAGCACCTCGGCGAAGGCCGCGTCCGCACCGTCTCGATGAAGCCGACCGAAGGCGTCGTGCGCGGGATGCGCGCCATCGACACGGGCGGCCCCATCACCGTGCCCGTCGGCAACATGACTCTGGGGCGCATCATGAACGTCATCGGCGAACCGGTGGACAACCTCGGCGCGGTCAATTCCGAGGAGCGTTACACCATCCACCGCCACGCGCCCACGCTCGACGAGCAATCGACCGAGTTGGAGATGTTCGAGACGGGCATCAAGGTCATCGATCTCATCCAGCCCTTCCTGCGCGGCGGCAAGATCGGCCTGTTCGGCGGCGCGGGCGTCGGCAAGACGGTGCTCATCATGGAACTCATCAACAACATCGCGAAGGCGCACTCCGGCTTCTCGGTGTTCGCGGGCGTCGGCGAGCGCACGCGCGAGGGCAACGACCTCTTGCGCGAGATGGTCGAGTCGCAGGTTATTCAGTACGGCGAGGCGTTCAATAAACATTTTGAAGAGACCGGCGAATTCGACATGACGAAGGTTGATCTCAAGGCCGTCGAGGATTCCAAAGTCGCGCTCGTCTACGGGCAGATGACCGAGCCGCCGGGAGCGCGCCTGCGTGTCGCCCTCTCCGGCCTGACGGTCGCCGAATACTTCCGCGATCAAGGGTTGGACGTGCTGCTCTTCATCGACAACATTTTCCGCTTCACGCAGGCCGGTTCGGAAGTGTCCGCGCTGCTCGGGCGCATGCCTTCGGCGGTCGGTTATCAACCGAACCTCGCCTCCGAGATGGGCGAGATGCAGGAGCGCATCACTTCGACGAAGACCGGCGCGGTCACGTCCATTCAAGCCGTCTACGTCCCGGCGGACGACTACACAGACCCCGCGCCCGCCACGACCTTCGCGCACCTCGACGCCGTCACCGCGCTCTCGCGCCAGATCGCCGAACTCGGCATCTACCCGGCCGTCGATCCGCTCGCGTCCTCGTCGCGCCTGCTCGACCCGCGCATCATCGGCGAAGAGCACTACCAGACGGCGCAGGACGTGAAGAAGATTTTGCAACGCTACAAGGAACTGCAAGACATCATCGCCATCCTCGGCCTCGACGAACTCTCGGAAGAAGACCGTCTCGTCGTCGCGCGCGCGCGCAAGGTGCAGCGTTTCTTCTCGCAGCCCTTCTTCGTCGCCGCGCAGTTCACCGGCCTCGAAGGCAAGTACGTCAAACTCGAAGAGACCATCAAGGGCTTCCGCGAGATCATCGACGGCAAGTGCGACGACCTGCCCGAACAGGCGTTCTTCCTGCAAGGCACAATCGAAGACGTGCGCGCCCGTGCGCGCCAGATCGCAGAAGCGTAGAAGAAAAGTATGAAGTAGGAACGATGAACGATGAATGTAAAGACAACTGCTCTTAACTTCAACGTTCCGCGTTCCTCCTTCATCATTTAATTTATGGCTGACAGATTACAACTCGACATCATCACACCGGAGCGCGGCGTCTTGTCGGAGGCGGTCGATGCGGTGACGCTGCCGGCCTTGGGCGGCGAACTCGGCATCCTGCCCGGCCACACGCCGCTCATCTCGCAACTGCAAACCGGCGTCCTCTCTTACACGCAAGGCACGACCGTGCGCCGCCTGCACGTCTCCGGCGGCTTCGTCGAAGTGAGCGACGACCGCGTCGCCGTGCTCGCCGAGTTGGCCGAACGTCCCGAAGAGATCGACGCCGCACGCGCCCGCGCCGAACGCGATCAAGCCGAAAAACTGCTCGGCACGACCACCGGCTCGGAAGATGATTTATCACACGCACGCACCCAGTTCGAACGCTCCGTGGCGCGCCTCCAGATCGCGGGCGACAGCAGCAGCAGCACGGCGAGCTAACCCCCTAAGTTAAAATTTACCGGCCGGCGAAAGCGGAGGTTGAGACCGGTGTGCTCAACCTCCGCTTTCATTTTTATCGACATCTTTTTTTTGTTTCACACTTGCAACAACGATTCAAAAGCGGTATAATCCGTCTCGTTTGAAGGATGGCGGAAAGAGACACCGGGGAGAGAGTTGATGCCACAGGAATCCACGCTTGAGAGGACGGATGCCGCGCGCGAAATTTCGGGCGCAGCGACGCCGGAAGACCTTCAGGCCGAGCCGAGTTTGCGCCCGCGCACGCTCGACGAGTACGTCGGCCAGAACAAGATCACGACCAATCTGAAAATCTTTTTGCGCGCCGCGCTAGGAAGGCGCGAAGCCCTCGACCACGTGCTGTTCTTCGGCCCGCCGGGGCTCGGCAAGACGACGCTCTCGCAGATCATCGCGGAGGAGATGAACGCGCCGCTCAAGAGCGTGAGCGCGCCCGCCATCGAACGCGGCGGCGACCTCGCGGCCGTCTTGACCAACTTGCAGGAAGGCGAAGTCCTCTTCATAGACGAGATTCATCGTCTCAAGCCGCAGATCGAGGAAGTGCTCTACCCGGCGATGGAGGACTATCAACTCGACATCATGATCGGGCAGGGGACGGCCGCGCGCTCCATCAAACTGGACTTGCCGAAGTTCACGCTCGTCGGGGCGACGACGCGCGCCGGTCTCATCACCGCACCTTTGCGCGGCCGCTTCGGCATCGTCTTTCATCTCGACTTTTATTCGCAAAAAGACCTTGAGATCATCGTCCACCGTTCGGCGGAAATTCTGAACGCGGAGATCGAGGCGACGGGCGCGAAAGAGATCGCGCGGCGGGCGCGGGGCACACCGCGCATCGCCAATCGCCTGCTCCGGCGCGTGCGCGACTACGCGCAAGTGCTGGGCGACGGGCGCATCACGCAAGCTCTATCGAAGCGCGCGCTCGACGAGATGGAAGTTGACAAGTTCGGGCTGGACGAAGTTGACCGCAAGATTCTGACGGCGATCATCGAGAAGTTCGACGGCGGGCCGGTCGGCATCGGCACGATTGCCGCCTCGATCAGCGAGGAGCGCGAGTCAATCGAAGAGATCATCGAGCCTTACCTGATCCAGATCGGCTTTTTGAATCGCACGCCGCGCGGCCGCGTCGCCACGCGCGCAGCATATAAGCATCTCGGACTCGCGCCGCCGAAGGTGCAGCAGGATTTGTTGGCGAGTTGAATCTGAACAAAACATCAAGCGACGAACAAAAGGGGGAGAGAGAAAGTGACTGACAAGCAGACGCAGGAACAGGCGAACGAGAGCAACACCATCAAGAACCCGGAAGACTGGACGACGGGCGACGAGCCGATGACCGGCGCGCAGCGTTCGTATCTGAAGACGCTTTCGGAAGAGGCCAAAGTGGAGTTTGACGAGAATTTGACGAAGGCCGAAGCGTCGAAGCGCATCGACGAGTTGCAGCGGCAGACCGGGCGCGGCGTGGAACAGAACAAGTCGCAGTCGGCCTGAGCCGGGCGGCGCGGCGCGTCTGACAATTTCGCGGAGCGTCTGACAATCTCTAGAGATTCGGTCGGGCAGTTTTGTCCGGCCGGAGGTAACGCCGGAGAGCGTATCGGTTGGGGAGCGGATCGGGAGCCGCTCTTCGACCGTGTAGCTCTCCGGCGTTTTTATTTGCATAGCCCATGCGCCGGGCAGGCGGCGCGACCGGGCGCGGTTCAACCCCGGATAATCTCTTCGCGCATCTCCCTGACGGCGCGCTCAAGGCCGACGAGGACGGCGCGGGAGATGATGTTGTGGCCGATGTTGAACTCGGTGATCTCTTGTATGCGGGCGACCGCGCCGACGTTGCGGTAAGTGAGGCCGTGCCCGGCGGCGACGCGCAGGCCGTATTGCGCGGCGAGCGTGGCGGCTTCGTGCAGGCGTTGCAGTTCGTGTGCGGCGCGCGCCGCGCCTTCGCCGTGAAAGCCACGCGCGCCGAGCGTGGCCTCCGCATAGAGCGCGGTGCAAAGTTCGACCTGCTGCGCGCCCGCCTCGTGCGCGGCGGTGATCTGTTCGGCGTCTGGGTCGAGAAAGACGCAGGCGAAGAGCCCGCCTTTGCGTAAGTTGTCAATCGCGCCGTGGACGTTTTCGAGTTGTGAGCGCACGTCGAGTCCGCCCTCGGTCGTGATCTCGTTGGCGGTTTCGGGAACGAGCGTCACGGCGTCGGGGCGCGCTTCGAGCGCGATCCCGATCATCTCGTCGGAGACGTTCATCTCGACGTTGAGATAGGTCGTGACTGCCCCGCGCAGGGTGTGGAGGTCTGCGTCCTGAATGTGGCGGCGGTCGGCGCGCAGGTGGATGGTGATGCCGTCAGCCCCGGCCTGCTCGCAGAGCATGGCCGCCGCGACGAGGCTCGGTTCGGGCGCACGCCGCGCCTGCCTGACGGTCGCCACGTGATCGATGTTAACGTTGAGTCGCGCTGTCATAGACGCCTCCGGTCAAAGGTCTGTCCCGTCTAACTCGTCAAATACGCCGCGCCGCGCCGGCAAGTTCGGGTGAAACGTCGCTCTCCGGCGCATCCCCCGCGTTGAAGATGGGGGCGCGCGCCTGCGGCGTGTCGGCGAGGGCGCGCGCCGCTTCGACGGCGCGGTCGTAGCTGCCGCGTCGCGCCTCCCGCCGCAGTTCGCGCAGTTCGAGGAAGCCGTGGAGGCCGTTCATAAAACTCACCTTGCTGCCCGCGACATCATTCCAACGCACGGCGCGCTCGTGCAGCCGCAAGCCCGCCAGATGCGCGACGTAGAGCAGTTCAACGTCGAAGCCGAAGCGGTCGATCTTCCCGGCTTCGACGAGCGGGCGGCACACGTCCATGCGAAAGGCTTTGAAGCCGCACTGCGTGTCCCAGAACGGCAGCCCCGTCGCGAGCCGCATCACGAGGTTGAAGACGCGCCCGCTCTGTTCGCGTCGCCACGGCTGGTGCGTGCCGATGAGACGGCGATCCAGCGCACGCGAGCCGAAGACGAGGTCGTATTCGCCCGCGCGTATCGGCGCGACGAGCTTCGGCGTCTCCATCAGCGGCGTCGAGAGGTCGGCGTCGGAGAAGAGCGCGACGGGCGCGCGCGCGGCGAGCAGCCCGGCGCGAACGGCGTGACCTTTGCCGCGATTGACGGGGACGCGGATGACGTGGCTGCTGACCCGGCCGGAAAAATTCTCGAAACTCTCGGCGGCGACCTGCGCCGTCTCGTCCGTCGAGCCGTCATCGACGACGATGATCTCGCTCTCGGACGTTTGCGCGTTCAGGTACTCGAAGGCGGTCTGCAAGGTTCTCCCCAGACGCGCCGACTCGTTATAGGCCGGGATGACGAGTGAAAGATTCAACGACATGAAAACTCCCTGAAACAGTGACGGGTGACAGGTGACGGGCGACAGGATCAAGACGAAGTCAATCTCGTCACCCGTCACCCGTCGCATGTCGCTTCTTTATAGCACACGGCCTCCGGCGCGCGCGCGGTTTCGGCGGCGCGCGCGCCGGTGTGTTAAAATTCGGGCAGTCGAAAGAGTTGATTAGCGGGAAAGAATCCGGGCGTAAGTTATGAAGAAGAGGTTGGGTCTCATCGTCGCCGCAGTGGTCGTGGCCGTGGCAGCTATCGCGGGCGGCATCGTGGCACGGCGCGTCGAGCAGCGCATCGTGACGGGCACGAGCGCGGACGCCGACGCCATCATCGAGCACGACTACAAGGAAGTGCTCTCGCTCATCGCCAACGAGTACGCCGACGAGATCGACTACGAGAAGGCCAATCAGGCCGCCATCCAGGGCATGCTCTCGACGCTCGACCCGCATTCGACTTTTTTCACGCGCACCGACTACGACAAGCTCAAACAGGATCACGACTCCGAGTTCTTCGGCATCGGCGTGACCATCCTGCGCCACCGCGACGGCGTCTACGTGCAGTCGCCCGTGCCGAACACTCCGGCGGCGCGCGCCGGACTGCGCTACGGCGACCGCATCGTCGAAGTTGACGGCAAGGGCGCGCGCGAGTGGACGAGCGAACAGGTCTCGAAAGCCGTGCGCGGCGAGCGCGGCGAGCCGGTCAACCTTAAAGTCGAACGCGCGGGCGCGAACGCGCCCTTCTACTTCACCATCGTCCGCGACGCCGTCTCGCAGCCCTCGATCCGCACGGCCTACATGATCCGCCCCTCGACGGGCTACGTCGCCCTCACGGGCGGCTTCACCAGCACGACGAGCGACGAACTGGAACAGGCCATCAAGCGGCTCAAGGATGAAGGCTTGCGCCAACTCGTCCTCGACCTGCGCAACAATCCCGGCGGCCTGCTCAAAGAGTCGATCAACGTGGCGAGCCAATTCCTGCCGCGTGGGCAAACCATCGTGAGCGTGCGCGGGCGCGGCGAGTACGGTACGCCGCAGACGTTCGAGAACACGGCCTACGACCCCGAAGACTTTCCGCTCGTCGTCTTGGTCAACCGCAACTCCGCGTCGGCTTCCGAGATCGTGGCGGGCGCGATACAGGATTACGGGCGCGGCTACCTCGTCGGCGAGACGACCTTCGGCAAGGGTCTGGTGCAGCGCGTCTTCTCGCTCGACTACGGCACGGGTCTGACGCTCACCACGCAAAAATATTACACGCCCTACGGCCGCTCGATTCAACGCGACTACTCAAACGGCTCGCTCTACGATTACTACGTCCGCCACGACGCCGACGACGAACCGCGCCCGAGCACGCCGCTCACGCCCAGTTTGCCCGTGACGCCGAGCACACACACGACGACGCCGGAGCCGACCCCGGCTCCCACGCCGCACCCGCCCACCGGCCCCGCCGTCAAGACGGCCGCCGGTCGAATCTTCTACGGCGGCGGCGGCATCACGCCCGACATCGAAGTGAAACCGCTCGACGTGAGCAGCCCCGCGCGCGGTCGCATCTTCGAGGCCGCTTTCCAGTTCACGCGCGAACTCGTCGCCGGTCAAATCCCCGGCCTCGAAAGTTACCGCGTGGAGAAAACCCTCTACGGCCAGTTCCCGCGCTCGTCCGACTATCCCGTGAACGAGCGCGTCATCGAAGCCTTTCGCGCCCACGTCCGCCGCGACGCCGAATCGAATTTGACGAATGCGCAAATCGACGCCGACCTCGATTACGTTCGCCTGCGCATCCGAGAAGAGATCGTGACGGCCGCTTACGGCAACGAAGCCTCCGTCCGCGCCCTGCTCGACGGCGACCCGCAACTCCTGCGCGCGCTCGAAGTCTTCCCCGACGCCAAACGCCTCGCAGAGATGGTGCGCAACGGCGCGTCGCAAAGCTGACGCCGAACAACCGGCCGCGCCGCACGCGCGTCCCGACACCGCCGACAACGGGCGGGTGAGACGACTAGGTTTTCGGGATTGTAACCAACATCAGAAGCGTGAAGCCGATGGCGATTGCCCCGACTATCGCCGCGCCTTTGGCAAGCGTCAGCCCGACCTGAGCGGCGTCCGAACGGTTGCTGCCTTTGACCCCTTTGACCTGCGCGTAGGCTAGCGTCGTCGCCCCGCCGGTATTCACGTCCGCGACGGTAAAGTCGTCCTCCCCCGCTTCGCGCAGATAGCCCTTCAGCTTCCTCCCGTCCCACAGCTTCAACTCAAGGCGCGCGGCCTCGCCGATCCCGAGCTTACGAACATTCTCTTTCACCCGCTCGACGTTGCGAGTCTGTTCGACCACCTGCGCGCCAGCCCGCACGGGCATCACCACCATGAACATATTAATCAGCAGAGCGATAAGCATTGATGACAGAATTTTCTTAGACATACTTTTTCCCCTCGCGGAGATCAAATCTCCGAAGTCGGACAAAGCAATCCGCGCGCCGCAGGCCGCAGGCCGCCGAACGCCCGCGCGAAACGCGGGAAAGAGTTTTTATCGCTTCAAGTTGTTACGACACCTGAAACATATTTGCGGCAGCCGGGCGGTGTGAGACCATCCCCGGTCGAAATTTCAATCGACCGCGCGGGCGATAACGCATTTCAGATAGAGCGTTTCGGGAACGCCGACGAGGACGGGATGGTCGCTCGACTGGATGCGTTTCTCCACGATCTGCAAGCGGCGGCGCGCGTCCGCCGCCGCTTCCGCGATCACTTCGTGGAATTGCGGCTCGGTCATGTGGTAGGAGCAGGTGCAGGTGATGAGTGTGCCGCCGGGGTTGAGTAGTTTCAGGGCGCGCAGGTTGATCTCTTTGTAGCCGCGCGCGGCGGCGCGGACGCTGGCGCGGTTTTTGGCGAAGGCGGGCGGGTCGAGGACGATGGTGTCGAAGCGTTCGTTCGCGTCCTGCATCTCGCGCAGGGCGTCGAAGACGTTGGCCTCGCGAAACTCGACGTTCGAGAAGTTGTTCAATTCCGCGTTGCGTCGCGAGGCGGCGACCGCGTCGGCGGAGATGTCGAGGCCGAGGACGCTCTCGCACGCGGCGGCCATGTGGAGCGCGAACGCGCCGTTGAAGGTGAAACAGTCGAGGGCGCGACCGCGCGCGAGGCGGCGGGCGGCGAGATGATTCTCGCGCTGGTCGAGGAACGCGCCGGTCTTCTGCCCGCCGAGCGGCGCGACGCGGAAGCGCGTGCCGTGCTGCACGACCTCCATCTCTTCGGGCGCGTCGCCGTAGACGACGCCCGACACGAGCGGCAAGCCTTCGAGCGCGCGGACGCGCACGTCGTTGCGTTCGATGACGGCACGGGGCGCGAGCAGTTCGACGAGCAGTTCGACGAGCGTGCTCTTGATCGCGTCAGTACCTTGCGAGAGCGTCTGGAGGACGAGCACGTCGGCGTAGCGATCAACGATGAGCGAGGGCAGCGCGTCGCCTTCGGCGTAGACGAGGCGAAAGGCGTCGGCCTCTCGTTCGAGCCCGGCGCGGCGGGCGATTGCCCCGCGCAGGCGTTCGCGCCACCAGTCGCGGTCAATCGGCTCTTCGCGCCACGTCAGAAGGCGCAGGGCGATCTGCGAGCGGTCGCTGTAGAGCGCCGAGCCGACGAAGCGGCCGCGCTCGTCGCGGACGTGGACGGGCGCGCCCGCCGCCGCGACGCCCCCCCCGGCGTCGATGAGGTCGCTGCGATAAATCCAGAGGTGGCCGGCGCGGGCGCGCTCCGCGCCTTTGCGCGAGACGGTGATGGTTGTTGTTTTCATGGCTGCTGAATCGGCAATGACTTTGCCCTTTCCCGGCCACGTTTGTAAAGCACGCCCGCGCCACATTCAGGTGACAAAATCAGAAGGCGCGGGTGCTTGAATCGACCGGCTTTTGCATGTAGTCTAATGCGCAGCTTTAACAGCACAGCAACAATTTAGTTTTCCGGCAACTCTAAAAGGAGGGTTATTTCAAGATGCCTGAAGTGGGAGATTTAGCCCCGGACTTCGAGCTTGGTTCGAGCCTCGAAAAAGGCAAGAAGGTGAAGCTCTCGGATTTCCGCGGCAAGAACAATGTCGTGATCGCGTTTTACCCGCTCGCGTGGACGCCGGTCTGAACGGCGCAGATGCCGGCCTATGAAGCAGACCTCGAACGCTTCAAAGGCTATGATGCTCAGGTTCTGGGCATTTCAGTTGACAGCGTCCCGTGTAACACCGCCTGGGCGAAATCGCTCGGCGGACTGTCCTATGATTTATTGAGCGACTTCGAGCCGAAGGGCGAAGTGGCGCGGGCCTTCGGCGCATACCGCGCGTCAGATGGAATCTCCGAACGCGCCATCTTCATCGTGGATAAGGAAGGCAAGATCGCTTACAAGGATATTCACGACATCTCGGATCAGCCCGACAACGAAGTCTTGTTCGACGCGCTGCGCAACCTGTGAAAAGCAGAGGTCAGAGGCCGGAGATCGGTGAAAGACAAAAACTGATTCCTACTAACCTCTGACCTCTCACCTCTTGAACGTTATGACTACGCTGGCAAGAAAGTGCGTCCCCTTCACGCCGTTCGAGCGCGAACTGGCGAAGAGTAACATCGCCATCGTGACGGCGGCGGGCGTCCACCTGCGCGATCAGGAGCCTTTCAACATCGCGGACGAGATGGGCGACCTCGGCTTCCGCATCATCCCGCCCGACACGGACACCGCGCAGTTGATGGTGACGCATCATCACTACGACCACACGGACGCCGACGCCGACATCAACGTCGTCTTCCCGCTCGACGCGCTGCGCGAACTCGAAGCCGACAAAGTGATCGGCGGGCTCGCGCGCAAGCACGTCGGCTACATGGGCTACACCATGCAACTCAAGGCGATGTACGAAGGGACTGCGCCGGAGATCGCCAACGAGATCGATAAAGGCAGCCGCGCCGACGCCGTTATCCTGACGGGCGGTTGACCGAACGTCTGTCACCGCACGGTCGTGGCGGTTCAACGTGAGATCGAAATGCGCGGCATCCCGACAGTGCTCATCACGGTCAGCCCGGAGGTCTCGGCGCAGATGCGCCCGCCGCGCGCGCTCTACCCGAAGGGCTTCCGTGTCGGCAACAGCCTGGGCCGCCCAGGCATGCGCGCGCTCCAACGGCAGGTGCTCGCCGACGCGCTCTCCCTGCTCTCGGAGAACACGCGCCCCGGCGAGGTCGTCACGCGCGAATACGCCGACTACGGCGAGCAGTACGACCCGCCTTCGGTCAAAGCCAAGTAGGTTTCAAGTTTCAAGTTTCAGGTTAAAACTCGAAGACCTTTCAGACTTGAAACTTGAAACTTGAAACCTGAAACTTTTATGACAATACGAACAATCGGGCTGGTGACGGGCGGCGGCGACGCGCCGGGGTTGAACGCGGTGATTCGCGCGGTGGTGAAGACCGCCGTGACGGAGTACAACCTGCGTGTCATCGGGATAGAAGATAGTTTTGAAGGTTTGCTCGGCGAGCCGCACGCGCGCGAGTTGAAGCCCGCGGACGTGCGCGGCCTGCTGCCGCGCGGCGGCACGATCCTCGGCACGCGTAACCGCGGCCATTTCGTCGAGCGCGGCGGCGCGGACGGCGGCGACATCAAGCCGGAGCACGTCTACCGCGAGGCGACCGACAACCTCCGGCGGCTCGGCATCGACGCCCTCATCGTGCTCGGCGGCGAGGGCACGCTGGGGATCGCCGCGGAGTTCGATAAGTTGGGCGTGCCGGTCGTCGGCGTGCCGAAGACGATCGACAACGATCTGGCCTGCACCGAATTGACCTTCGGCTTCGTCACCGCGCTCGACATCGCGACCGAGGCGCTTGATCGCCTGCACACGACCGCCGCCTCGCACGACCGCGTGATGATCCTCGAAGTGATGGGGCGGCACACGGGCTGGATCGCGCTGCACTCGGGCATCGCGGGCGGCGCGGACGTGATCCTCATCCCCGAAATTCCCTTTTCGCTCAAAGCGGTGGCGCAGAAGATCGAGGAGCGCGAGCGTTGCGATTCGCAGTTCAGCATCATCGTCGCGGCCGAAGGCGCGCGCGAGGCGGGCGGCTTGGAAATTTATCAGGACGCGGGCGACCGCGAGCATGCCCCGCGCCTCGGCGGCGTCGGCCATCACGTCGCGCGCGAACTCGAACGCCTCACCGGCAAAGAGACGCGTTGCGTCGTGCTCGGGCACCTCCAGCGCGGCGGCACGCCGAACGCCTTCGACCGCATGCTCGCCACCAACTACGGCTCGTGCGCCGTGCGCGCCCTGATGCGCGGCGAGAGGGGCAAGATGGTCGCGCTGCACTCGGCGGACATCATCACCGTCCCGCTCGCGAAGGCCATCGCCAACGTCAAGACCGTCGCCCTCGACAGCCAACTGATCCGCACGGCGCGCGACATCGGCGTCTCCTTCGGCGCGATTGACGAGGCCGAACACCACGGCAAGGCCAGTTGCTGAAGAAGTCTCGGGGAAAGATAAGGGGTAAAGGTAAAAGGCAACAGAAGACGGGCGTCGATGGCGACGTGTTTTCAACCTTTACCCTTTACCCTTTTCCCCTTACCCTTACTTTGTCTATATTCTGAAAAACGGAGCGAACCGCACAGTGACACAAAACGTAAAAGACCGCCTGCAAGCGGAACTCGACGAACTCGACACCGAACTGCGCGTCCACCTGCCGAAGCAGATCAAGACCGCGAAAGAGTGGGGCGACCTGCGCGAGAACGCCGAATATCACGCCGCGCTCGCGCGTCAACAGTTCGTTCAGGCGCGCATCGGCCAACTGCGCCAGCGTATCCGCGAAATCTCTTCCATCGATGTCACCAAAGTGCCGCACGACAAAGCGGCCTACGGCTCGACGCTCCTGCTCTACGACGCCGAGCGCGACGAAGAAGTCACCTACCGCCTCGTCACGCCCGAAGAGAGCGACCCGCAGGCCGGACTCATCTCGACCACCTCGCCCGTCGGCAGAAGCCTCATGGGGCGCGAAGAGGGCGACGAAGTGAAGGTGCATACTCCCAACGGCGCGCGCTCTTTCGAGATTCGCCGCCTCACCACCCTGCACGACGAGTTGAAAGCGAAGGAGACCGGCGCGGGCGAGTCAGCAGGCGAGTCGGATGAGTAGGGCGACGTTTGTATAAGTGAATCTCATCCGAGAGGAGTCATAATTTATGGTCGAAGTAAACAATTCCTGCCTCAAGTGCAAAGGGGAAACCGAACAGGGCTTTGTGCTCGACACGTTGAGCGCCGGCGTTCAGCGTCAACCTTTCTGGATCGAGGGAGCGCCCGAACCAGATTCCTTCCTTTCGGGTTTTGCGGGCCGGCAGATGAGAACAGTTAATAAAGTGTTGCGCTGCAAAACGTGCGGATATTTGGAATATTACGCGAGCGGCGAACTGCTCTATGCTTAAAGGTAAAAGTGTCGAAGTTCATTTCTTAACCCGTTAAACCCACATCCCACAAAACGCCGGAGGTGAAAGCCAAAGCGCGTACGCTTCAATGCGCGGGCGACCTCCTTACTTTTCTTGACAGACCCTGACGCGCATCCCTATCATGCACTGTTTATTTCGGGGGCAAGTGCGTTAAATCGCCTCCGGTCGGTGTTTTAGAAGAAAGGCTGGAAAGAAGTTGTTCGGGGCGAGCATCGGGCGCGGGGCGCAGCGAATCATCAGCGGGATGGTGCGCTGGCTGGCCTATGGGCGCATCAACCCGAACGTGCTGACCGTGATCGGCGTCGGCATCAACGTGCTCTCCGGTCTGCTGTTCGGCCTCGGCCATTTCTTCTGGGCGGGGGTCATCCTCATCGTCGCCAATCTATTTGACATGCTCGACGGGCAGGTCGCGCGGCTCTCCGGGCGGGTGACGCGCTTCGGCGGTTTTCTCGATTCGTCGCTCGACCGGCTCTCCGACATGGTCGTCTTCGTCGGGCTGATGGTTTTCTACGCGCGCGACACGGAGTTTCATTCGACTCTGAACGTGTTCCTCGCGGGCGCGGCGATGATGGGTTCGGTGATGGTCTCTTACGCGAGCGCGCGCGCCGAAAGCCTGATCGAGAAGTGCGACGTGGGCTTCCTGCGGCGGCCGGAACGTGTGGTACTCTTGATCATCGGCGGGTTGTCAACCCATCCCGGCTCGACCAACTATTTCGCCAACCGGATGCCCGCCGTGCTCTGGATTCTCGCCGTCGGCTCTTACTGGACGTTTGCGCATCGCATGTATCACACGTGGCGCGAGGTGTGGCGCGCCGACATGGCGACAGCGCAAGCGGCGAAAGATGCATCTAAGACCGGGCGCGCGTCCGAAGGCGGCGAACCGGCCAAAGAAAACTCGCCCGCCGCGAAGATCGCCAACGAAGCGCCCGCGTCGCATTAGTATCTGGCCGGAACGACTTCGGCTCTAATGACCGGAATGATTTCGGCCGTTCCCGTGTTATCTGATCGGTTCCCGTTTATTCGGTCGCGTTATCTTATAAACTTGAGGTCTCCCACATTGAACATTTGTCCCTGCTGCGGCGCGAAGACGGACGCCGATCTGCTCATGTCGGCCTGCGAGGCTTGCGGCGCACACGCCGTCGGCCCGCCGCTGGCGCGTCCTGAAAAGGAACTCCCCTCTTACCTGAGCGCGCTCGCCGTCGGCGCGAGCAGCGCGTTGCTCGGCGTCGTCTTTCTCGTCAATACGCTGCTCGCGCTCTTCGAGCAGAAGCCCGTCGCATTCGACTTCTGGAACATCGTCGCCGCCGGGGAGACGGCCGCGTGGCGTCTGAAATGGCTCGCGCTGCCGCTCTCTTTCGCCGTCATCTGGGCGAGCGCGCGCGTGTCGGCCGGAATCGTCCGCGAGCCGTCGCGCTTCACGGGATTCCGGCTGGCCGACGCGGGTTTCAAACTGTCGGTCGTATTGGCCGTCGGGTTGACAGTCCTCATCGGTCTGACGATCCCCGAACGCCTCCGCCAGCGCGAGCGCGGCATCGAGGCGGCGAAGAACGTCGAGGGCTACGAGGCGATCAAAGTGCTCTACGAGTATCGCGCGCGCTTCAACTCGTTCCCGGCGACCGCCGAAGATTTACAAAAACTGCCCGACCCGGACGGCTCCGTCGCGCGCCTGATGGCCTCGATGCGTTCGGAGGCTTACGAGCCGCAGTCGGCCATCGCCGCGCTGCCGCCGGCAACGGCGAAGACGAGCGCGCCGCGCGCCGCCGCCAACATGCCGATCCGCCCCATCGCGCTACGCACCTCCATCGGCGGTGACGTGGCGGGCGAAGCCCTCTCCTTCACCAACTACAAGTTGCGTCTGCCGGGCAAAGACAACACGCTCGGCACGGCAGACGACCTGATGATCCGCGACGGCATGATCATCCCCGCGCCGCCGCTGCCGCAAACCTCTTCGCGCACCGGCGCGACCGTCGGCCACGGCACGCCGAAGAAACCCTGACGCCCTTCACTCAAGCGAATGGGACTACTCGATCTCTTCAAGCGGAAAAAGGTTGACACCGAGGCGGCGCGACGCGCCGCTTTGCTGCGCACCGGGCGCGTCGGCGAGGGCGTCATTCTCGACGTAACCATCACCGATGCGGGCGACATCACGCACGTCTTCTATAACTACAGCGTCAACGGCGTCGAATACGAATCCTCCCAAACTCTCGACGAACCCCAACGCCAGCATCAGGCCGACTACTATCCCGGCGCGCGCATTACCGTCCGCTACGACCCGCACCGTCCGGCCAACTCCGTAGTCGTCTGAAAAACCGTCAGCCTCAGCCCCGTCACCCGATGGTAGTCAGCAGTCAACAAAATCTGTTAAAACAGGTGGCGCATCTCCGTTATCACAAACTCTTTGCCGGTCGCTGACGGCCGACTGCTGATAGCTCTCTTATGTTTCGTAAAATTCTGATCGCCAACCGGGGCGAGATCGCGGTGCGCGTGCTGCGCGCGTGTCGCGAGTTGGAGATCGCGACGGTGGCCGTCTATTCGGAGGCCGACGCGGCCGCGCTCCACGTGCGTCTCGCCGACGAAGCCCACTTGATCGGCCCCGCGCCTTCAACCGAAAGTTACCTGCGTATCGAACGCATCATCGAAGCGGCGCGCGCCTCCGGCGCGGAGGCGATTCATCCCGGCTACGGCTTCCTCGCGGAGAACGCGGATTTCGCGCGCGCGTGCGCGGCCGCCGGGCTGACGTTCATCGGGCCGCCGCCCGAAGCGATGGAGTTGATGGGCTCGAAGATCAACGCGCGGCGCGCGGCCATCGAGGCGGGCGCGCCCGTCGTGCCGGGCACGACCGAACCGCTCCGCTCGGCGGAAGAGGCGGGCGAGACGGCGGCGCGTTTCGGCTATCCCGTCATGCTCAAAGCCGCGGCGGGCGGCGGCGGCAAAGGCATGCGACTCGTCTTGAACGCGGACGAGATCGCGTCGGCTTTCGAGGCCGCGCAGTCCGAAGCGCAGGCGGCTTTCGGCGATGCGGCGGTCTATCTGGAAAAGGCCGTCGAACGCCCACGCCATATCGAGATTCAAGTCTTCGCCGACGCGCGCGGCCACACCGTCCACCTCGGCGAGCGCGAGTGTTCCATCCAACGCCGCCACCAGAAAGTGATCGAAGAATGCCCTTCGCCCATTGACGACCCCGGCTTGCGCGCGCGCATGGGCGAGACGGCCGTCCGCGTCGCGCGCGCGGCGAACTACGTCGGCGCGGGCACGGTCGAGTTTCTCGTGTCGGACGTGACGCGCGAGTTCTACTTCCTTGAGATGAACACGCGCCTGCAAGTCGAGCACCCGGTGACGGAACTTGTCACGGGCGTTGATCTCGTGCGCGAGCAGATCACGGTCGCCGCGGGCCAGCCGCTTTCTTTCACGCAGGACGACATCGAATGGCGCGGCCACGCCATCGAGTGCCGCGTCTACGCGGAAGACCCCGACAATAACTTTCTTCCCTCGCCCGGCCGCATCACTTCTCTGCGCGTGCCCGCCGGGCCGAACGTGCGCGACGACGGCGGCGTCTACGCGGGCGCGGAAGTTTCCATCTACTACGACCCGATGATCTCGAAGCTCGCGGCGTGGGGGCGGACGCGCGGCGAAGCCATCGCGCGTATGCGTCGCGCGCTCGCCGAGTACACGGTCGGCGGCATCAAGACGACGCTGCCCTTCTTCCGCGAGGTCGTCCGCGACGAGGAGTTCATCGCGGGGCAACTCGACACCGGCTTCATCGAACGCTTCAACCGGCGACGCGCCGACGCCGCGCGTGCGGCGGCAACCGCCGAGGCCGGGGGAACGGATCAGGCCGCGCGAGAGGGCGACGATGCCGCCGAGGCCGACACGATGCGCGACATCGCCATCATCGCGGCCGCGCTCGCCGCTGCGCCGAACGCACAGGCGACACCTAACGTCGATCAGACGGCTGCCCAACCGCCGAGCCAGTGGCGCGTCATGGGTCGCGTCGCGCAACATCGCTCGCGCGATCTGTTTTGAAGAGGTCGAATCTCGAACCTCAAAGAGGTTGAGTCCCGGATTTCAAAGTATCAAATTTGAAGTCTTGAAATCTTACCCGCGAGCGGGTGCGAAACCCGTCTTGGAATAAGCAAGCACGAAACTCGTCTTGGAATAAGCGTTGTATGAAATTCATAGCGGAAGTTGACGGCCGGAGCTACGCGCTCGACGTGCGGCGCGAGGGCGCGCGCGTGGAAGCCTCGGTTGACGGGCGGCGTTACGAACTCGAAGCGCGCGAGACGGAGGCGGGGGCGTTCCTGCTGCTCGCGGCGGGCGGGCGCGTCTACGAGTGCCGCGCGAACCGTGCGGCGGCCGTCGCGGGCGGGGCGCGCGAAGTGCAGATCGGCGACGAGGTGTTTCAGGTCAGGTTAATCGACCCGAAGCGTCTGCGCGGCGCGCGCGGCGCGGGCGCGGAGGCGAGCGGGCGGGCGCAGGTGGCGGCTTCGATGCCGGGCAAGGTCGTGCGCGTGTTGGTCGAGGCGGGCGCGAGCGTGGAGGCGGGCGACGGGCTCGTCGTCGTCGAAGCGATGAAGATGCAGAACGAGTTGAAGTCGCCGAAGGGCGGGACGGTAGTCGAAGTGCGAGCCGAGGCGGGGGCGACCGTCAACGCGGGCGACGTGCTGGTCGTGGTCGAATGAACGTCCGAAGAAAGGAGCGATGGCCGGAAGCGATTGTGTTGCGGTTGGAATGCTTAAAGTCTCACCCTTGTGGTCTCTCTCACCGGAAACAGGAGGAACACGGACATGATGAAGAAGGCGAGTTATTTCGCGACGCGGTGTGCGGCGGCGGTTTTGTGGCTGACGCTCTTGAGCGTCGCGGCCGAGGCGAAGGTGACGAGCTATCTGACGGGCAGCGCGGCGGACGTGAACCCGACGCTCGTCGGCCCCGCGCATGATTTCGGCGGCGGGAGCACGGACGTTGACGCCGCGCTCCAGTGGATCATCGACGAGGTGCGCGGCTGCACGAGTTGCGCGACGAAGCTCGATGTCGTCGTGCTGCGCTCCTCCGGGTCGAACGGCTACAACGATTACATCTTCGCGATGAACGGCGTGGATTCCGTCGAGTCGCTGGTCATCACCAGTCGCCGCGACGCGAGCAACGCGGCCGTACTGACGTCCATCAGGAACGCGGAAGTGATCTTCTTCGCGGGCGGCGACCAGTGCAACTACGTGCAGTTTTTCAAGGGGACGCCAATCGAGACGGCGGTGGAGTCCGTCTACGCGAGAGGCGGGGGCGTCGGCGGCACGAGCGCGGGCTTCGCCATCATGAGCGACTTTACCTATGACGGCTGCTCCGGCAGCGCGTTGTCGTCCGACGCGCTCGCCAACCCGTATCACCGCACGATCAGTTTCACTTACGACTTCTTCAAGTGGGCGAACATGGGAACGACTCTGGCCGAGACGCACTTCGTCCCGCGCGACCGGATGGGGCGGCTGATGGCCTTCATCGCGCGGCAGATCAAGGACGGCGTCGCCACGAGCGTGCTCGGCGTCGCGGTCAACGAGCGGACATCGCTCGTCGTGGATCGAAACGGGTTGGCGCACGTCATGGGCGACGGGGCGGTCTACTTCGTGCTCGGCGATCACCCGCCGGAGGTCTGCGTTGCCGGAACGCCGCTGACCTTCTCGAACTTCAAAATCTGGAAAGTGCCCGCCGGCGGCACGTTCGATCTACAGAACAGACCCACGGGCGGCTGGAGCTATCTCGTCAGCGTCACGAACGGCCAACTGAGCCAGAACCCCTATTGAGCCGACACATTTCAAGGCGAAGGCACGCGGGCGCGAAGTTGAAACTTCAGCTTTACGCCCGCGCGCTCTCACGTCCAGTTTCAATTTATGACCCGACACACTGAGAAACGCTCAACCGTCGCGCCGGAAGATTTGCGCGTGCTGCTGTGGGACATCGACGGGACGCTTTTGCGCTCGGTGCGCCCCGGCGCGTTCAAGGATTACGTCGTCCCCGCGCTGGAGAGCATCTTCGGCACGGCGGGGCGCATCCACGAGATGCGCGTGTCGGGCATGACCGACTTGCAGATCATGGGCGAAGCCCTCCGCGAACACGGCATCAGCGACGAGCACGTCCGCGAGCGCGTCGAAGAGATTCGCACGCGGTTTATGATCGAGATGGAGCGCGTCGCGGCCACGGCGAGCGCGGACAGCCCGCTCTTCCGGCTGCTCCCCGGCGCGCGTGAGATTCTGGAGCGCGTCCGGGAGCGCCCGCGCTACCGCTCGACGCTCCTGACGGGCAACCTCGAACCCGCCGCGCATTTGAAGTTGCGCCTCGTCGGGCTCTCCGATTTCTTCCAACAACTCCGCGGCGCATTCGGCGACGACTCGCACGACCGGCGCGACCTGCCCGCCATCGCCGCCGCGCGCGTCAACGCCCGACTCGGACAGACTTTGCGCCCCGCGCAATTCATCGTCATCGGCGACACGCCGAACGACATCGCCTGCGCCAAACATTTCGGCGCGCGCTCGGTCGCCGTCTGCACCGGGCGTTTCGACAGCCACGCGACGCTCGCCGCGCACAACCCCGACGCCCTACTCCCAGACCTGTCCGACACGGAACTCGTCCTCGAAACTTTCGACGCCCTGTGAAGACGCAGCGAACGCGCCCGTCAACAATCATAGAAAAGAACGATGAAGTAGGAACGCGGAACGATGAAGTAAAAGCAAGTTGTCTTTACTTCATCGTTCCGCGTTCCTACTTCATCGTTTGCTTTCTTAAGGGCGGTGGAAACCGCGCTCGATGTCGCGCGTCGTCAGGCGCAGGATGGCCGGGCGTCCGTGGGGGCAAGTGGTGGGCGAAGAGGTGGTGAGCAGGCGGTCTATGAGCCAGCGCATCTTCTCCGGCGCGAGCGGCATGTTGACCTTAATCGCGGCGTGACAGGCGAGCGAGGCGGCGACGCGCTCGCGCAAAGTCTCGCGCGCCGCGCCGCGCCGTTCGGCATCAACCGTCTCCAAAATTTCGGCGAGCATGTTGCGCGCCTCGCTCGCGGGCAGGTCTGCGGGCACGGCCTTGATCGCGACGGTGCGACCCGACAGGCGCATGAGGCTAAAGCCGTAAGTTTCGAGTTCGGCGGCGACGGTGTCGAAGGCGGCGGCCTGCGCGGGCGTGAGGTCGAAGGTTTCGGGCATGAGCAGTTGTTGGGATTCGGCCGCGCGCGTCTCTTCGAGTTTGCGGTATTTGTCGAAGAGGATACGCTCGTGCGCGGCGTGCTGGTCGATCAGCAACATGCCCTCCGCGTCTATCGCGATGATGTAGCTTTCTTCGAGTTGGTAGAGCGGCCGGATGTTGTTGGAGACGGATTCGACCTCCACTTCGTACATCGCGCCCGCGATTGAATTGAGCGGCGGGAGCGGCGTGCGCGACGGGTTTGCGCCGCCCGCGCCGGTCGCACCCGTCAACGCTGCGCTTTCATCCTGCGCTCGATGTCGCGTCGCCGCTTCGCCCGCCAACGCAGCCGGAGAAGCGTCCGGCGCGTCCCGCCCGGCAAGGCTCTCCTCGCGTCCTTCTTGCGAGGTGACTTCGGCGTTGCGCGCAATCGCATCGAGCGCGGCGGGCATCAGGGGCGGCATCCCGGATGCGCGCGCCGCAAACTCTTCGGTCGCCAAGAGCAACTCGTCGTCCGGCGGCGGGGTGAAGCCGAATTCGATGCTCTCCTGTTGCGGCCGTGGCGTTTGAACCCGCGCGCCCCGCTCCGCTCCAACGCTCGCCCGGTCGTCGTCGCCCACCGCCCCCAAATTCGACGACTCGCGCGCGGCATCACTACTACCGCCCGCCGCGTTCCAACCGGCGGCCATCTCGCCGGGCGCGCCCGTCGAAAGATCGTCGCGCGAGTTAGCATGTTGAGCGGAAGGTGTTCGCACGTCCTGCTCGTCCGTGAGTCGGACGTAGCCGCCCGCGGCGAGCGCGGCGCGCACCGCTTCGCGCACGGCGTCGGCGACGGCGGCGGCGCGGCGGAAGCGCACTTCGGTCTTCGCCGGATGGACGTTCACGTCAACCTCTTCGAGCGGCACTTCGAGAAACAACAACGCCGCCGGGTAGACGCCCTGCGGCAGCACCGTGCGATAACCTTCGCCGAGCGCGCGGCTCACCAGACGGTCGCGCACGTAGCGGCCGTTGACGAACAGGTATTGCGCGTCGCGCGTCGTGCGCCTCTCGCGCGGCGCGGAGACGTAGCCCGAGACGCGCGCGACCTGATTGTGCCCGCCGCCGACTTCCAACAGGCTGTCGAGAAATTCCGCGCCGAAGATTTGATAGGCGCGTTCGCGCAAATTCGCGGCGACCGCCGCGCGCAGCGACTCGCGCCCGTTGTTCGTCAGGACGAACGCGATTTCCGGGTGGGCCAGCGCGTAGTGTGTGACGAGGCTCGTCAGGTGAAAACTCTCCGTCGCCTCGGAACGGAGAAACTTGCGCCGCGCCGGGATGTTGAAGAAGAGATCGCGCACGGTGATGGTCGTCCCGCGCGGCCGCGCCGCGGGCTTCACGTCGCGCATGCGGCCGCCTTCGATAGCGACGCGCGTGCCCTCCGCTTCGCCTTCGGTCTGCGTCACGAGTTCGACGCGCGCGACCGAGGCGATGGAGGCCAGAGCCTCGCCGCGAAAGCCGAGCGTGCTGATGTTGTTCAGGTCGTCGGCCGTGCTGATCTTCGACGTGGCGTGACGCTCGAAGGCGAGCAACGCGTCGTCCTGCGTCATCCCGTCGCCGTCGTCGGAGACGCGCAGGAGCCTGCGCCCGCCCGCCTCAACCTCAACCTCTATCCGGCGCGCGCCCGCGTCGATGGAGTTTTCGACCAACTCCTTCGCCACCGACGCCGGTCGCTCAACGACTTCGCCCGCCGCGATCTGATTTGCGAGATGATCTGATAAAACACGAATCTTTGACATGAGTAGCAATCAGCGGCCAGCCGCCAGCCATGGGCCGCCGGTGTTTGATCCGGCTGACGGCTGACGGCTGAACCCTTCACAGGTAAACAATTTGATGTTCGACCGAGCCGAGATCAATCGCGTCGTAAATCCAGTCGAGGCAGTAGCGACCGTGGCGCGCGAGGAGAGAGGTGATATTGAGATGTCGCTCCTGCAAAGTCTTTTCGGGGTAGAGCGCGGCGCAGGCGCGTTCGAGTTGGCGGTGGACGGCGCGGTCGCGCGCCATCTGCGCACGGTGAAAGCGCGTGCGCAAGCCCGCCAATTGGTGCTCGATCTTCTGCGTGCCGTGCGCGAGCGCGTCGGCGAGCGTCGGGTCGAAGCGGCGCAGGTTCGCGCCGAGTTCGGCGAGCGCGCCGCCCACGGTCGCTTCGGCGTGGTCGAAGGCGTGCGCCTGTTCCGCGCCGAGGTGTTCTTCGACGACGCGCGCGATCACGGCGTCGAGTCCGGCGAAGAAGTCCGCGAGTTGCAGGTTGTAGCGTTCGAGCGTGCGCCCGGTGCGGCGTTCGACGAGCGTGAGGCTGGCGCGATGCAGGATGGGCGTCGCGGGTCTGTCTAACAGACGATAGACTTCGGCGGTCTGCGCGAAGTATGCGACCTCGGCCGCGCCGCCGAAGTAAGCGATTGAGGGCAGGAGATAATCCTGCACGACGGCGCGCAGCGTGACGTTCGGGCTGAAGCGTTCCGGGTCGCTCGCGGCCAACTCGCCTAGTTCTTCCGCCGTGTAGCTCTCGTCGTCTTTCGCGCCCTTGGCCTGATAGCGGCCGTCGCTCGCGCGGCGCGTGATGGCGCGGCGCGAGCCGTCGAGGTGAATGAAGAGCGGGAAGGCGTCGGGCGAGGCGTGAACCTGCGCGTGATAGCCGTCACGTTCGAGTTCGCGGCTGCGCGCTTCGACGGCCGCTGCGATGTCGGGCGCGCGGCGCGCGGCCTCCGCGTAGAGCGGCGCGGCGAGTTGCTTGAGGCGCGCGTCGAGCGGGTCGAGCAGGATGAGCCCGTGGCGGCTGACGAGCGCGGTCAGGAGGCGCGCGAAGGCTTCGCCGTAAGTGCGCCCCGGTCGGTAAGCATCGCGGAGCAGCGTTTCGAGGTCGGGGAGAAACTCGGTCGTCGGCAACAGATCGAGCAGGCGTTGGACGGTGTCATTCGCCGTCTCGTCGAGCGTGACGCCGCCGACGGGCGAGCCTTCGCGGTGGAGCGCGTCGGCCATGCCGGTCGAGGCGAGCCGGCCGTCGCAGGCCGTGAACTCCGCCGCCTGCACTTCCTCCCAATCGTGATCCTCGGTCGCCATCCAGAAGACGGGCACGGCTTCCGTGCCGCGTTGCGTCAGGCAGCCGGCGAGTTTGACGGCGGAGAGGGCTTTGTAAATTGTGTAGAGCGGGCCGGTGAAGAGTCCGACCTGCTGGCCGGAGACGACGGCGACCGATGCGGGCGCACGCAGGCGCGCGATGTTTCGCAAAGTCTCCGCGCCCGCGCCCCAACGCGTGTTCATCTCTTCGAGGGCGTCGCAGAGAGCCGCGCGGTCGGTCTTGTGCGCGGCGAGCACTTCGGGCGCGCGCGCGGCGAGTTCGTGGTGAAAGCGGACGGCGTTCGGGTAGTAACGCCGGAGCGCGGTCGCGTCCGCGAGGTATTCGAGAAAGAGGCGCGACTGGTGCGGGATGCGCGCGAAGGGCAAAGTCGCGATACGCAGCCCGGCCTCTTGCGGCGTGCTGAAACAGGCGGGTTCGGTTGTCGTGGGGGAAACTTCGGTGTTCACTTGACTGCTCCTTCGGCCAACTTCGTCTCGCTCTCCGTCCGGGCGACGGGACGACACTCTTCCAACGTTCGCTCGATCTCGCGGCGCGTCGCCTCGTCCGGCATCGTGAGCGGCGCGCGCACCTCGCCGCCCGCGTAGCCGCGCCTGAGGTCGAGCGCGTATTTCAAACCGCCGATGCCGGAACGCGTGGTGACGGCGCGGGCGAGCGGCGTGAACTTCCTTTGTAACTCCCGCGCCGCGTCGTGTTCGCCGCGCCCGACCAACCGCGCGATCTCCACTGCGACTTCGGGCGCGACGCACCCGGCGGCCAGTATCGCCCCTTGCGCGCCCGCCGACAAAGCCGCGTAGAGCAGAGAGGCGTGCCCGGTCAACACGGCGAACTCGTCGGACGAGAGCCTGAGCATCTCCAGAAAGTTGACCATGTCGCCCGAACTGTCTTTGATGCCGACGATATTCCCGTGTCCAGACAGGCGCGCGACCGTCTCGGGCGACAAAGCCAGCCCCGTGTTCTGCGGGATGTTGTAGAGCACGACGGGGACGGGCGAGGCTGCGGCGATTGATTCGTAATGATCCGCGAGGGCGGCGGGCGTCATCTGCGCGCGGTAAAAATGGGGCGTGATGACGAGCACGGCGTCCGCGCCCGCCCCGGCCGCGCGCCGCGCCTCCGCGATGCTCTGGCGCGTGCCGTGCTGCCCGACCCCGACGACGAAGGCCAGATGCTCCGGCACACACGCGCGCGCCGTGTTGACGACTTCGAGCGTTTCGCGTTCGTCCAGATGGACGCGCTCGCCCGTCGAGCCGAGGATGACGTAACCGCCGATGCCCGTCTCGTTCCAGCGCGCGATATTCGCGCCGAGGGCGCGTGCGTCCACCACTTGGCCGCTCTCCGCAAACGGCGTCGTGCAGGGCAGCAGAATGCCGCGCAGTTTCTTCGCCGTAAACTTACCGGTGCGGCCGTCTCCCTGATGAGTTGTGTCGTGCGGTTTCAAGCGAAGGCATTATAACGACCGCGCCGGAGAGCGCGCAAACCCCGGCTCAGGCCGCGTCGCGTTTCGGCGTGAAGAACCGGCGGGGTTTGTCGTTTGTGGAAATCCGGCGTGCGCGGAGAAACGGCGAGGCGCGTCGGACTTGCCCAACGCGCCTCGCCGTTTTCTTCCGCAGTTAAGCAATGTCGAAGCGGCCTTTGAGTTCGGTCGGCTGCATGGCGGACGGCAGTTGGTAGTAGGCGTTTTTGATGAGGTTGTCGGCGTTGTCGGCCATGAGCGGGAGGTTGCGCGGGGAGACGCCGCAGATGGTCTGGATGACGTGCGAGCCGAGCGCGCGATAGCTTTCGAGTTGCTGTTCGGTGTAGTTCTGGTCGGCGGTGCTTTCGTGCGGGAAGGTGCGGCTGGTGCTGGCGTAGTTGAGGATGTCAATCGGCTCGCCGCCCGTGATGGCGGGTTTGATGTAGATGATGACGCCGTCTTTCGCCGCGTTGCCGGACGTGTCCCGGTCGGCGCACGAGTAACGGATGAGGCCGACGGCGCAGTACTTGGTCTTGTGATCCTTGTCGTCTTTGGAGTAGATGGGCATGCCGCCGATGAAGTCAATCGGGATGCCGAGGTCGATGCGAATTTTACGCACCGCGCCCGCGAGGTCTTCAAAGCGGCTCTGCGGGTCTTGCGAACCGTCGCCCACGACAATGAGGTGCGCGCGGCGCAAGACCATCTCGTAAAGTCCGAGATTCTCGAAGTGGCCGCCGTCTGAAAGGTAGACGTAAGGGTTGGTGTTGTCACTGTGGCCGAGCGCCTCGGCGAGAATCGGGCGCAGCGCGAAACGCGGGCCGGAGCGATTGTAGGAGTGGAGCGTTGAGAAGTATTTGTCGTTCCCGGCGGGGCCGGGGTTGCCGAGCCACCAGCCGAGCCGCGCGTTGAAGAGCGTCATCAGGAAGGCGAGCGCGGGCGAGGAGTGGTAGCCCATGTTGGGACTTGCCGCCGCGCCTGAGATCGTGACGGCCGTGCCCAGACTGATGCCGTCGCCGGGAGGCGCGCTGCCGCCGCCGTACTCCTGCGTCTTGCGGTAGCCGAGCCGGAAGCTGCCGCAGTGGAGCGGCGAGACGGTGAACGTCTCGGCCTTGCGCTGTTGCCAGGCGAGGTTGTGGCCGCTCGTCAGGTTGAGACAGATGTTGACGACGTGCATGAGTTTGGGCTTCGGCTCGTCGGGCGCGCCGTGGTAGTGACGCAGTTCGTGCATCGGCAGGTTGTCGTAAGCGTCGAACCCCGTGAACGGGTTGGGGCGGCGTTCCGACTCCGGGCGCGACGCGCCCATGTAGGCGCGGATCAGGCGATTGCGATACATCGAGTGGAGCGAGAACTTGTTGACGTTGACGCGCGTCGCCATCACGAGGCTGAGGACGATGAGCGCGAAAGCGAGGATCAGGAGCACGTCGAGCGGGGCGTAGTGGACGGTGTTCAAAATACCGGCCGGGTCGTCCTTGAGCCGCTCGGCGTCGTGCCAGTCAAACGACGCGCCCGCGAGTTTCCTGATGAGCAAACTCGTGCCGAGCGAGAAGACGATGAGGAGCGTCAGGGCGAAGATGGGCGCGGCGAGCGCCATCACGTGGTCGGCCAACCCGCCCGACTTCCCTTCCTGCTCCGGGTGCGAATTGGTCTTTTCACTCTTGCCGCCGAGGATGGTGAGGACGCCGGACGCGCCGCCGAGCGCGGCCAGAATCACCCTGAATTCGTATCTCAACCACATCAATCCGTAGGGGCCGAAGATGACGAGCGCGCTCACCACGCCCCACAACACGGAGACGATGAGCATCCACGCGCCGAAACGCGCCCACCACTCGCGGTCTTCGTCGTCCGTGAAATCGCTCGTGATGCCGACGAACAAAATCACCGCCAGCAGGAACAGCAGGACGAAGAGCGGCGCGGCGAAGCAGGCGTAGAGTTCCGTCAGGGGGATGGAGGCGGGGTTGACGCTGACGGGCGTCGGGAAGACGGCGTGCGCCGCCCACCACGCGAGGATGCCCCAGAGGCCGCCGACCAGAACGACGGCGAGCGGCTCCCACGCGAGGCGCGGCCAGTTTCGCGCCCAACGTTGCCGCCAGAATTTGAAATTTTTGCCGAGCAGGATGAGCATGTAAAGGAGATAGCCCGCTAAGTGCAGCGTGATGCCGTAGAGCAGAAACTCGGGCCACGCCGCATCGAACAGCCCGCCCCCGGAGATGCGCCGCCACGCCCACCAACTCGTCAGGCAGACGGCCGACAGCGACAGCGGCAGCAGGCACAGCGTCAGAAACCACCCCTGCTGGTTCAAACGTTGACTGTTGATCTTGCGCGGCGGGTTCGCGCTCGGACGCGCCACGCCCATGTAGACGATTGCCAGAAGGCCGAAGATCGTGCCGAGCCAGAACGTCCAATTGAAACCGACGCGCGCGATTGTCTCCGCGTCCATCCTCACGACGGCGACGACGATGCGCGGCAGCATGAGCGCGGCCAGAATAACGGGGATGAGCACCAGCCAGTTGAGCACCAGATTGCGCAGGACGATGGCGACGACCGTCCACGTGTCGGCGGAGAGGAAGCCGAGTTTCGGGGTCAGATAGTTGCTGTAGTTGCGCAGGTGACGGATGGGTTCGGGTTCGGGTTGGAGTTTGTTCTTCTCCGGTTCGTTCCTGAGCGCGGCGATGACGGGCGCGAGGCGCGCGCGGTGAATCCACGCCGACAGCCAGCTTCCCAGATAGCCGCCGCCGGAGACGGTCGAGAGGTAGTCGAAGCGTTCAAGCATGCCGTAGCGCGCCAGCCCCTGCACGAGGCCGAGTCCGAAGCTCGCGCTACGGATGCCGCCGCCGGAGAAACAGAGCGCGGTGCGCTTCTCGGGCAGGTCGTGGATGTGCTTGTAGAGTTCCGCCGTGAACCTTTCGTTCAGCAGGACGACGTACCGGTGCTGCTTCCCCTCCCTCCGCTGCTTGAACGTCTCCTCGATCTGCCTGACAGCGCGGGCATGAATTTCCTCTTCGGAAACGTCATGCTGTGCGCCGCGGCGCACAGCCGCCCTCCGATCTTCTTCGGCCTCGCGCTGTAGCTCCGACTTGATCTCAACTTCGATCCGTGACGCGAGTTGCGCCTCGACTTCGAGGTCGATTCTCTTCTTCGCCGCGAGGTAGTCCGGCGGGAGCGCGCCGTGTTGATGGACGAACTCGTCCTCCAACACTCGGTACAGCGGGTAGATGTGTTGCCGCTCGCAATCATCTTCCAGTTTTGTATAACCGTGCGACGCGACGGCGGCGGCATTTTCGGTTTCTGAATTTGTCATCTCTCGACTCCGGGCGAAAGGGCCGAGCGGCGGGCTATTCGGCCGCCTCTCTCCTAATCAATGTCACGCATGTTCAAAGGTTACGCGGCTGCTCGGCGCAGTTGAAAAAGTCGGTGGGTAAGTTATTGAGAACCGGCGACGGCCTCGCCGGATACGTCCCATGAGATGAGCGGAGAAGGGTGCAACCGCTTGCGCGAAAGTAAGGTGCATGAACGCGCGCGAACGATAAAGCAAGTGAGAATTAAGTGTCAAGACTTTTCCGCCGGGCGTTTTGCGTGCGCGTCGGGCGGGGGCGGGCGGCGCGAATCGGCGCGCACGGGAGAGACGAGCGGGGGGTTGCCGTCGGGCGCGGGCGCGTGCGAGTATTAATTCAAATGTCGAACGCGCGTGACGAGCAATTGGACTTGTTGATCATCGGCGCAGGCCCCGCCGGGTTGTCTGCCGCCGGCGCGGCGGCACGCGAGGGACTCAACTATCTCGTCATCGAAAAGGGCTTGCTCGCCGACACGATTTATCGCTACCCCGTCGGCCGCACGGTCTTCTCCACGCCCGACGAATTGGAGTTGCGCGAAAATTCCCTGCGCCCCTGTCGCGACAAGCCGACGCGCGAAGAACTGCTCTCGCACTACGTTCGCTTCGCCCTCGACGAAGGCTTGCGCATCCACACCGAAGAAGGCGCGGAGTCGATTGAACGCCACGAAGAGACCGGCGTATTTACGCTGCGCACGACGCGCGCCGAATACCGTGCCGCGCGCGTTCTCGTGGCGACGGGCGCGATGGCCTACCCGCGCCGCCTGCACGTCGCAGGCGAAGACCTGCCGAAAGTTCAACACCGCTTCGTCGAGCCTTACCCCTACGTGCGCAAAGACGTGCTCGTCGTCGGCGGCGGCAACTCCGCGGCCGAGGCCGCGCTCTTCCTCTCCGAAGAGGGCGCGCACACCACGCTCGCCATCTGGCGCGCCGACTGGGAACAGCGCGACCCCAAGATGAACGCCATCAAACACTGGGTGCGCGCGCCCCTCGAACGCGAACTCGAAGAGGGGCGGCTCCGCCTCGCCTTCTTCACCCAACTCGAAGAGATCACCGGGCGCGAAGTCCGCCTCCAAACGGAAGACGGCGTCGTTCGCACGCTCCCGAACGACGCCGTCTTCATCCTCATCGGCGCGGACGCCGACCACACGCTTTTGCGCCGCGCCGGAGTCGAATTCGCAAAAGCCGGACTCGCCGAAGTGCCCGTCTACAACCCCGACACCTACGAAACCAACGTTCCCGGCCTCTACGTCGCCGGCCACTTCACCCACGCCCGCCACATCAAACAGGCCATCGCCGTTCCCCGCCGCATCGTCCCGCTCATCGCGCAAAGCTTCCGCACGACGGTTTAACGATATAAACTTCGGTTCCGGCCACCCGTGTACTTAACCGCTTAAACGCCCGGCAACTTTCCGTTGACGGATTTAACTTCCCGTTGACAGATTTAAAGGAACACGTATACTTCCCGTGCCACTGCCAAGATCATCATGCAATCCCGCATGATTTCGAGCGTTAGCTGATACTTTACGTTTGCTGACGTTCTGTTTTCTCATCAACATATTGTCAGGTTAAGCAGCCGTCGCGAAGACGCTTCACGCTGCGACTGAAGGCTGTTTCAAGAAGAGGGTTCATGAGCACACCGCGCCGGTTGATCGCCACCTTACTTTTCATCGTCTGCGGCTTCACTTCGTCCTTAGCTCAGGAACCGGAGTTCGAATTAACCTCCGGCCGTGTGGGGGAAGTTTACCAGCAGAGCATAGATAAAATCTTAGCCCAAAAATACCGCCTGAAATTAGAGACCGGCGTGCAGGGGGCGGCATTTGAATGGGCGGCGGTCGAGAACTTACCGGCGGGGTTGAGACTCAATAGCGACGGAATGATCACAGGCGTCCCCCAGTCGCATCAGGCACAGCCTTATCGCTTCCGGGTGAAAATCACGGACAGGTCTATCCGCGACGCAGAGGCTCTCGAACTGACTTTCAGCATCCAGATGTTGCCCCCGCGTATCAAACTGGTGAGCAGCAACGCCCCCAGACTCGTGCCCACCTACAGCGCGCCGGAACAGTCCAGTCCCCCCGCCGGTTCCACATCGGTCGCTTCGGCTGAGGGAAATGGAAACGGAAACGGGAACGGCAATGTCGGCGCGGCATCGGAGAACGGCGCGGCGCAACCGGCGGCGAGGGCGTCACGTTTCTCGGTGACACCGACGGTTCAGCCCCAAACCGCGGAGAATGAGGCCACCCCCACCCAGACCCCCGAAGAACTGAGTCCACTCGAATCTCTCAAGGTTCAGCAGTACATATACATTGCTGAAGAGACCACCAGCGGCAATAGATACCCTCTCACTATACCGGCAAAAGTGGCGGCTGATCTGATAGATGATCTGAGGCAGAAGGCTGTGTCGAAAGCCGGAAACAATGATGCGGTGGTAAAGTCCACCGAGGAAATATTAAAGCCGCTCGAGGGTGTTAACTTTAGACTTCGATCAGATCATGAGAGCACCATCATCATCCAGAGAATCGAACCGCCATCGGCAGCCTGCCTCTACGTGCCGGGACAGGCTACTTCGAAGGGACTACTAAAATACATTGTCTCCGGCGAACTCGTTAAGGAAAACGGCTCGACACCGCTCTCGCTCATAGGTACCCCGGTAGCATCGGTTCGTATCCAGAGCGGGGCTACCACCGACCCCGACTCTATCCAGGTGCAACTGAGCACGGAGTCTCCGCTCGCGACCGTAAATCTGAAACAGTCGAACGCCGGGGCTAAGGATCAGGTGAAGCTCGTCATCGAAGCCGTCTGTGAATCACCTACCCAGTCTGCTGAGATGCGGGTTATGGGGAGGCGCAGCTACGACATCGAGTTGACTGACTTAGGATGGGAGCAGGGCGTTTCGCCGTCACTGTTCCTGCTCAACCGCCAGCGCGTGCGCAGAGTTGACGAGCAAGCCATTAATACCACCCTTCCTGCTAATACCACCCCTCCTGTCGGAGGTACTCTGGCAAATCCCATCAACCCGGTGAACTATTCGCCATTCCCCGGCGTCAACTACACCTTCACCTACAAGGGCGAGTCGCGGAATAAAGATAAAGCAAAAACCGGCAGTAAGATTTTGTCTTTCCTCAAGCCGGGTTTCGGCTTCAATGCTACATTTATGGATTTCAATGACCAGTCCATAAATCTGCAAAACTTTAACGTGCAGATTATCCAAGACCAAATTTTCAACAAAGATTCTGACGTTCAAATGGGTCTCGGCGTGGTCGCCACTTTCTTCGGAAACAACTTGCAGCTTACTTACGGCGGCAACCTCGCCGTAGATCGTAAGAAGGCTTACCTGGGCTTCGGGCTTGACTTACTTAAACTGTTCGATTTCCTCAGGTGATTCCTGCCGGACGCCGTTAACAGTCTTTCCGAGAAAAAGTTCCGCCGCGTTTTGCGCATGCCAAAACGCGGCGGAGTTATTTTGCGTATCCATAAGTTGGCGGCGGAGACGCCTCGTATCGTGACAAAGCCGGTCGCACGCTGTCTTTCACACCGTTACGTCGGCGGCGGCGCGTTCGCGGCGGGCGACGCCGGTGCGGTAGGCGGCTTCTTCGACTTCGCGCGAGACGGCTTCGGCGATGCGTTTGTCGAAGACTGAGGGGACGATGTATTCGGGGTGGAGTTCGTCTGGGGAGATGAGCGCGGCGATGGCGTGGGCGGCGGCGAGTTTCATCTCCTCGTTGATGCGCGTGGCGCGGCAGGCGAGCGCGCCTTTGAAGATGCCGGGGAAGCAAAGGACGTTGTTGATCTGGTTCGGGTAGTCCGACCTTCCCGTCGCCATCACGGCGACGATGTCCGCGACCTCTTCGGGCATGATTTCCGGCGTCGGGTTCGCCATCGCGAAGATGACGGGTTTCGCGGCCATGCGTTTCACGTCTTCGCGGCCGATGACGCCGGGCGCGGAGAGACCCATGAAGACGTTCGCGCCATCCATCGCTTCGTGCACCGTGCCGCGCACGCCTTCGGGGTTGGTGTTCTCGGCGTACCACTCCTTGACCCAGTTCATGTGCTCGCGGCGGCCTTTGTAAAGTATACCGTGCTGGTCGCAGCCGATGATGTTCGTCACGCCCGCCGCCATGATGATCTTCGTACAGGCGACGCCCGCCGCGCCCGTGCCGTTGACCACCACTTTCAACTCACTCATCTCTTTGCCGATCAACTTCGCCGCGTTGATCAACGCCGCGAGGACGACGACCGCCGTGCCGTGCTGGTCGTCGTGAAAGACCGGAATGTCGAGTTCCTCTTTGAGCCGTTCTTCGATCTCGAAGCAGCGCGGCGCGGAGATGTCTTCGAGGTTGATGCCGCCGAAGGCCGTCGCGATCAACTTGATCGTGCGGACGATCTCGTCGGGGTCTTTCGTCGAGAGACAGATCGGGAACGCATCGACGCCCGCGAACTCTTTGAAGAGCATCGCCTTGCCTTCCATGACGGGCATCGCGGCGGCCGGGCCGATGTCGCCGAGGCCGAGCACGGCCGTGCCGTCCGTGACGACGGCGACCGTGTTGCGTTTGATGGTGAGCGTGAAAGCCTTTTCGGGGTCGCGGTGGATGGCCTCGCAGATGCGCGCGACGCCGGGCGTGTAGGCCATCGAGAGATCATTGCGCGTCTTCAGCGGCGACTTCGAGACGACTTCGATCTTGCCGCCGAGGTGCAGGAGAAAGGTGCGGTCGGAGACGTTGATGACTTCGACGCCGTCGATGTCGCGCGCCGCCTCAACGATCTCCCGGACGTGCTCGCTCGAAGAGGCGGTGAAGGTGATGTCGCGCGTGATGGCTTCGCGCGAGGCGTTGACGATGTCAATCGCGCCGATGTCAGCCCCGGCGCGGCCGAGGGCAGTCGTCAACTCTCCGAGCGTGCCGGTGCGGCTCGACAGTTTCACACGCAGGGTCGAACTGTAACTGATGCTTGGCGCATTAGGCATCGCGGCTATGGCTAATCCTTTCCGAAAGTCGCAGCAAGATCATAAGGAGTATTGGCGGTAACTCTAACGCCAACGGCGCGCCCGCGCAAGGCGGTTTGTGTCGCCTCACTCGCCGCGAGATGCGCTGATCGCTTTCCGCAACAGGAGCGCGATCTCCGCCGCGACGGATGGATCGAATCGGTTGCGGCGGGCGGCCATTTGCAGCGAACGCTTGCCGAGCAGGGCGTAGACGGCGGTCGCGCCGCGCCCGATGTTCCCGGCGTCTTGCAGGGCGGCGAGGTGCTTGCGCATGGTTGACAGGTCGGCGCGGGCGAACGTGCCGGTCAAAGCTTTGTCCGGCGCGTGCGACTTCAGGTTGTCGAACGTGCTCGCAAGGAGCGGCAGGAGCACTTGACGCGCGCGTGCGTCGCTCAGGCCGCAGAGCGCGAGCAGGCTGGCGGCGAGCGAGAAGAGCGCGACCGTGTGGCCGGATGCGATGACGGCCGCCGCGTGGTAGAGAGACTTGTCGCGCGCGGCGATGGAGAAACACCGGCCGCCGAGGGCGCGGACGATCTTGCGCGCCGCCGTGAGCGCGCGCGCTTCGCCTTCGAGGCAGTAGAAAGCCCCGCGCAGATTACGCGCGCCGGCGGCGGCGGCCGGGTCGCTTACCGAGACGAGCGGGTGGAGCGAGCCGAGACTGAAACCGTGTGCGCCGAGCGGCGCGAGCGCGCCGGAGACGAGCGCGCCGCTCGCGTGCAGGGCGACGCGCGGGCGGCGGTGCGGTTGTCGGGTCGCGCGGCGCGCGGCCGATAGCGCGGCGAGCCGCGCGGCGACTTGCGCGATCTGATCGTCGGGCGTCGTGATGAGTATGAGGTCTACGGTGTCGGGGAGTAAGTCTAGTTGTGTCGCGTCGAGCGCGAGAGGGCGCGGCGAGAGGGCGCGTGCGGCGCGGCGTGCGCGTGCGGCGCGGCGCGCGACGAGTGCGACGACCGCGTAGCCGCTTTGGTTGAGGGCGAGCGCGAGCGCGGAGCCGAGGCGACCCGCGCCGATGACGGCGACGCTCGATTGCCGGGACGGGACGGGGAGCGAACCGGCGGAAGCAGCCGCGCGCGTCTCCTTTACCTTGCGCGCCGTCGTCTTGCGCGCCGTCGCTGTTTGCGTTTTATCTTTGCGCGCTTTTGCCGGGTGCGCTGTCCCGCCCGCTCGCTTGAGCTTTTTCTCACTCCCGTTTTGTGGCTCACGCGGCATCGCTGTTGTTCTCAACTATGATCTCGACGAGCGCGGCGTCATGCGGCAGTTCATCAAACCACTGTTGCCAGCGCGCCGCAAGCTCGTCGCGCGTGACGAGGCCGCGCACGATGCCCCCCGGCAGCCGGACGCGCAGAGGCCCGGCGGGCGGCGTCTTCTCCAGCGCGCGTGTAATGAGGCGCGCGTCCCGTTGCGTGAAATGCTCGGGGGTCTGCTGCTGGACGAAGAGGTGCGCGAGGGCGTAGGCGTGGCTCGCGGTCTCGGCGTCGGTGGCATCGGCGGCGAGCATGTTGAGAGCGTGCGTGAGGTGCGCGTGAAAGCGCGCGAGCGAGCGGCGGTAAGCGGCGCGACCGCGCTCCGTGATTTCGGCGAGCAGCGGCGCGGCGTTGAGATACTGCGCGGCGCGCGCGAGTCGGAACGCGCAGGCGCAGCGCGGGCGTCCGGCCAGCAGGCCTGCGACCGGCAGATCGCAACGCGCGCTTTTCACTTCGGCGACGAGCGAGGCGGCCTCTTCCCATAACTGCGGCGCGACGAACGGCAATCCGGCGAGCGCTTCAAAGTCGCGCCACGCCGCGCCGCGCATCAACTCGTCAAATTCTCTATGGTCGCACGCATCGCCGACGGCGCGCGCGTGTACGTCGGCGTAGTGCTCGGCGTAGTGCGATTGAAACTCCTGCCAGAGCAGTTCGAAGCGTGCGGTGCGCGCCGGGTCGAAGAGGCTGTGCGGGTCGTCGGCGATGAGCAGCAACTCGCGGCGCGCGCTCTCGATCACTTCGAGCGAGGTCAGTTCGGCGGCGGACAGGTAGGTGCGCACGTTTTCGCGGTGGACGATGCCGGTCGTGTAGATGCGCAGGGCGGCGAGTTGTTCCGTGGCGCGCGCGAGTTGTTCGGGCGCGGCGCCGTAGACATCCGCGACGCGCTGCAAACCTTCTTCGAGCGAGAGACTCCCGGCGAGCGCGTCGGCCACGGCGTCGGCGGCCGCGCCGAACGTGCGGCGCACGGCCGCAGCCAAGTCCCATGCGCGGGTGGTCAGACCGGCGTCGGGCAGCGCGTCGAACTCTTTGAGCACGGGTTCCGCGCGCCACGCGGCGAGCCACGCGCAGAGCGCGGCGCGCACGCCCTCGCGCGCGGCGGCGTCGGCGATTGAAGAAAGCGCGGCGTCGCCGGTCAACAGCCGCGCCCAAGCAGTCAACTCCTCCGCGTTGTGGTGAATCTCGGCGGCGCGGCAGACCCCCGCCACCTCGTCCCACTTGATGGACGAACCGAGCGTGCGGCGACTGATGCGGTCGTCCGTCGCGGTGACGAGTTCGATGCGACGCTGCGCGACGAGCGCGGCGAGCACGAGGTATTGCGTGTGAGGCGACAACCCGTAAGGCCGCGCGTGCAAGACGCGACGCACCGATGCCAGCGGCACGACGCGGCTTCCCGCCATGTCAACGAGCGCGAGAACTTCGCGCACCCACGGCTGGCCGAGTACGGCGTCGCCGGTTTCGGGGATGTAGATGTCGCCGCGCCGCGTGGCGAGTCCGAGCGGCACGGCGAACGTCCCGGCGAGTTGCTGGACGGCCGCATCGGCGACGTTGCCGCCGCCGAACAGTTGATCGACGAGGAGCGCGATTTCCGTTTCGGTGGGCCGCGCGTCGAACTGCGGGTGCGCGGGGAAGCGCGCGGCGAAGCGCGGCGCGAGCGACTCGGACAGCGCGGGCGCGAAACTCTGCGCGGCGCGCGCTTCGGGCGTGAAGACGACGCTCTCGCCGTCAACCAGCAGTCGCCCGTCATCGACGTAGAGGCGCGACCAGATGCGCTCGGCCTGCGCGGCGAGCGCGTTCGCGGCGGCGCGCGCCGTCTCGCCAAACTCGGCGAGCGACGCGTCTGTGCGTAACGCGACCAGACGGCGCAGGATGCTCAACTCTTCCGCATAACATCCGGCGGGCTGCCAGACGACTATTAAGGGCGCATCCACGCCCGAGACTTGTTGCGCCGCGGCCTCGCCGGAAACATTTCCGGCGACATCGCACGCCGAGTCGTCTATGAACAGTTGCCACTCGTACTTGTCACGCGCCGCGTCGCCCACCCCATCGCCCGCCGCGTTAACCGGCGGCGCGCTGTGGGCTGCGCGGCGCGTGAGACGACCGCCGCGCTCCGAACCGCGCCACGTCACATCAAAATCGGCGTGGGGCGTTTCGGGCGCGTCGTCCGCGAAAGGCCAGTCTTCAAAACGCGCGCGCGCGAGTGTGCGGAGCAGCGCGGCAATCGCCCCTTCGTCAATCGCCGGAGACTCGCTTGAGGCGGCGAGGGCGGCGTCGAAATCGGCCGCCGCGCTGACCTGAAAACGGTAACGCAACTCTTCGCCGTCGGCGTGCGCCGCGAGGCCGCGCTGCGGCGCGAGGTCGGTGAGACGCTTCAAAGTCTCTTCGACGCGCTCGATGGCCGCCTGCTGCGAATTCTCGTCCTGAAATAAGAGCGCGGCGCAGAGATCGCGCGCCGTCGCGCCGCGCCCGTCGAGCGAGAGCACGAAGAGACTTTTCAGCACGAGCCGCACTTGCAGTCGCTGCATCGCCGGAAACTGTGCGACGGCGTTCGTCGCCAGTTCGTCGTAGACGCGGAAGGCTTCGCGCAGGTCGTCGGAGCGGCGTAAGGAGTCTTGGCTGTGATCGAAAACTTCGTCGAGCAGGATGAGCGAGAGCGCGGGGCGGTTGACGGCGTTGCGCGCGGCCGAGGCGGCGAAGGGCAGGAAGGCGAAGGCCGGGGCGTAGAGGCGCACGGAGGCCGACGTGTCGGCGACGAGCGGGTGGACGGGATAGAGCGCGGCGAAGCGCGGTTCGCTCCAATTGAAGTTCGGCACGCTCCGGCGCAGCGAGAGGTAGATTTCGTGCAGCGCGTCGCGCGCCGGGGCGTTCTTGCGCAGGACGTAGATGTTGGCGACGTGATAGAGATGTTCGGGTTCGAGATAGTCGATCTGGAAGGTGCGTGCGAGGGCGACGTTGACGCCTTCCGCGCCCGCGATGTCGTCGTCGAGCGCGAGGGCGACGAAGGCGTTGGCGTCGCGTGCGGCGACGGCCAGTTCGCTCAGGAGCGGCCCGTCGTCTCGTTTGACGCGCGTCTCGCGGCCGAAGGCTGTATCGACGAGAATGACGAGCGTGGTCGTCGTGCGCGAGCGCGCGGCCGATTGGGCGAGCCACGTGGCGGGGTCGCCCGCCCAATCGGCCGCGCTGCCGCCGAAAGCGGCCATGAACGCTTCGACCAACTCGTCGCGCAGCGTCGGGCGCGTGCCGCGTGCGACGCGGACGAGTTGGTGGCGGCGGTTCGCCAGACGCCGCGCGCTGGAAGCGACGTGCGCGTCCGTGATTTGCGGGTGCGGGCGTTCGGCCAAGGCGACGAGCGCGCCGAAAGTGGCGAGCGTGTGGCTTTTGCCGACGCCGCGCATCCCGGCGAGCGCGTGCGCCGCACCGCGACCGCGCGGGAGGTCTGCGAGCGCGTCGAGCCAGCGCGCGAGAAGGTCGGAAGTGGCGTCCGTGAAGCGGTAGGCGGCGAGCGCGCGCGCCGGTTCGGCGGCAAAGTCCCGCACGTCGTCGAACTCCTGCGGTTCAACCAAGTCCTTGATCTTGTCCTGTGTTCGTTTCATCCGCTTGCAAAGTGGGAGGGGAATAGCAGACCGTGATACCGCCACGGCGCGGGAAGGCCAGGCACTTTTGAATGTAACACGCGGGCGCGAAGCGGCGCAATCAATATGCTTTTGGTCGCTTCGGAATGTTGGATGGGTGAGGATGAACCTTAATGGTTTTTAGTATTCTCCGAGAATTCTGCGGCCTTCCATTGATAGATGGCGGCAAGAGCGGAAATCCTTGATAGTCGCTCCTTTAAGCTACTTGCCGCCGCACGAACCCGACCCTCGTCTTTCCGGGCGAGTAGCCTGAAAGCATTAACATCAAGGCTCATACGTCCTTCGCCGGTATCAATGTTATTGCGGTTAGCGATTGATATTGCCTCATCTAACACTTCCAGAGCTGCCATATAATTAATGGGCGTTACAGTTATTGCTAATTTCGTCATGCTCAACGGGGCTAAAGCCTGATCCTCAGCCCGCTTCAGTTGTGCCAACGCCTGATCAATCGAAGAAGTCACACAAGATGAATTTTTATCAGCCACACACCTGTTAATGATAGCTTGGTAGACTTCTAGAATAGACGCTGCTTTTTTCAGTTGTCGGGCTAACTTTTCGGCTTCCGGTGTTTCGCCTTTAGCCGCAAGGCTAACCGCTTCCCGCATATTTGCCATTTCGGCAAGCTGCGCTTTTTTTATTCTTATCTGGCAGTAATCAATCAATTTACGCGCGAGGTTGAAGTCACCGCGACTAATCGCGAAGTTGATTAACATTTCATCGGATTTACCGGAATCAAGAGCCTGCTTGACTTGAGATTCGTACTGCTCGCTGCTCGCTTCCCTTCTACTCATTTGCGGCAATTCTGAATTGTCGCCGGGACTTCTACTTAGCACCTCGACCTGCGTGAAGGCTCCAACCAAGTCCGGAGCATGCTGCTTAAGTGGAAGCCAAGTTAACAGAAGAAAGTAGCGCAGCTTGATCGCGCTACCCGGCTCACGTTGTTCCAGGGCGGTCATGCTCTCGATAACGTAGCTAACATATGCCCTGACGGCAGCGCGCCCTGGCGGCGGCACTTCCTGGCGGCTAAAGTTTGGATTGGGGGACACCATTTCTCCCAACACAAAGTATGTTCTGGAGGCAGTTTGATTAGCCATAGAAATGGGAAAGGTTCTTAGTCGCTCAATGTACTGGATAATCAGTTGATCAGCAGCGACCCGGTCTCGTGCCGCGATATTGTGAACAGTCAGCCCGGCGGTGATTTGGGTAGGATCAGCTTCGAACGCCCGAAGAAGATACGCGCTGGCGGCCTCCAATTCCCCTGTGCTAGCGGCGCGCGTGGCGAGACTTGTGTACCTGAAATGCTCTTCAAATCTTCCTAATTGTTGCGCCCCGAGTGAAGCAAGTTCATCACTGAAGGCTTTATCACGGCCAGTAATCTTGAGGATACGGCTACGAAGATTGTCGCGTGCGAGGTCGCTGCTGGTAGGAACTACCGGTGCCGCCCCGGCTTGCTTATCACGGAGTTTAGCCCGTTCTTCTGCGGGTGGAAAAGTTAACTCATAGGCTTCACGCAACAGCTTCTTAGACCATGCCCGATCCACTTCCCATGCGGCGTCCGCAATTTCAGCCTTCGCCAGAGCACGTGCCAGAGAACCGTCGAGCTTTGTGGCTTCTACATCAAGGTTTTGCAGGTCGAAAATTAACGCAAATTTTCCCGCTATCACGTCTTCATTGACCGCACCGGTTTTTTTAGACTGGCTGTTGCCGGTCGGGGCGGTTAAAAGGGTTAAGGCCAGAAGCAAAAAAAGTTTTCGCACTGCACCACTCCTTACAATTACTTGAGCCTCACACCTGACCCTTGCGATAGAGGCATAGTGAAAGCTAGCTCAAAAGGTAAAACATAATGGGGGCGGACATCTTTTAATGTCCGCCCCCTTCATTTACTTGTTACTGGCAAGGACCCTCCGGGCTGCAACTATAGCAGAAAGTTCCGGCGGAACTCCCGAAGGAACACCAATAGGTGTTTCCGTTCTCATCCCTGCCGTAATATTCGACTCTTCTTTCTTCATTGTAAGCCGTAACCTGAGTAGTCCCAGTGCCTATGACGGTGCCTACCACTGCCGCCAAGATTACTCCGAAGAGCAGTTTCTTCATGCGCATTATACATTCTCCTTATTGGCTAACTGTTGAGGTTGAAGGCCAGTTCTCCAAACTATAAGCGCGCATGTCCGCATCGCGTCACGTATGAGGAATGAACACTTTAGAGGGAGGCTACACATTGTTGTCAGGCTACTAGTGAAAGGAAGTTGTTGTTGAGCCGAGGGTGAAGTCTCGGAATACTCAAGGTGCGAGGCCGCATCTTACCACTTAAAGAGGTGGCAGGGACAATAATTTCGTTTACGCCCGCACGCTGCTATAATACGCGGGACGACAATCACCGGACAAAGGGTTATTTGGACAGATTTTTAGAGGCCGCGGCGGCCGTGGCGACGCCGGGCGACCGCTGCGCAACCACTTGCGCGTCTGCCCGCATCAAAGAGTGACGCGCTTTTTACGCCACCAAAGGGCAACGCCTCCGCCGTCACGGACGTTGCCGCCCGGCGATGCGAGGCGCGACCCTGACGCGTCAAGCAAGTTCACCATTAGTTGTTCGTTGAAATCTGGAGAATTTCCGCCATGTCTAACCAACTCCCACGCAGCATTACGGCTCTCGCGCTTGTCTGGGCGCTGCTCATAAGCTCGTCCGTCGCGCTCGCCGCGCCGCAGAAACAGGCCTCGCAGAGCGAAAAAGCGGCCGCCGAACAGAAGGCCAAAGAGGCTTCCGAGAAGCAGGACAGAGAAGACGCCGCCGAAGCCGCCAACGCCAAGAAGAAGGCCGAGATCGCCAAGGGCAAGCCGCTTTCGACCGACGAAGACCCCAGCCAGATCGGCAAACGTAAGATCAACGGCGGCCTCATCGCCTCGATGAGCGGTTCGATTGAGAAAGAGGTCTCGATGGGGCGCGAGCTCGCGGCGGAAGTTGACCGGCAGGCGAAATTCGTCGACGATCCCGTCATCACCGAGTACGTCAACCGCGTCGGGCAGAATGTCGTGCTCCACTCGGACGCGAAAATTCCCTTCACCATCAAAGTCATCGACTCGGACGAAGTCAACGCCTTCGCCCTGCCCGGCGGGTTCTTCTACGTCAACAAGGGTCTGCTTTTGGCCGCCGACAACGAGGCGGAGATCGCGGGCGTGATGGCGCACGAGATCGCGCACGTCGCCGCGCGCCACGCGATGGAAAACATCGCGAAGGCGAACCTCTGGCAGGGGCTGGCGATGGCCGGTTCGATCTTCCTCGGCGGCATCCCCGGTCTCATCTACCAGAACACGGCCGGACTGGGTTTGGCCGCGCTCTTCTCGAAGTTCAGCCGCAGCGCGGAGACGGAAGCCGACCGGCTCGGCACGCAGTATCTCTACGCCGCCGGTTACGACCCCAACGCGATGGCGACGATGTTTGAAAAACTCTCCTCGAAGAACAAGAAGAAGCCGGGCTTCCTCGCCAAGACTTTCGCTTCGCACCCGCAGTCGGCCGAACGACTTCAGGCGTCGCAGGTGCTCGTCGGGCGTTTCCCGGAACGCGAAGAGTACGTTTTGAGCACGTCGGAATTCCAGCGTGTCAAGGGACGCCTGCTGCGCCTCTCGAACGCGAAGGCTTCGACCGCAGGCGACATCGCCGGCGGCGAGGACGGGGGGCCGCGCCGCCCGACGCTGAAACGCCGCACGCCCGCCCCGCCCGAGGGAACGACCGGCACGGGCGATCAGAAAGACCAGAAAGATGCGCCGCCGAAGTTGAAGCGCAACACGGGCGATCCCAACCCGGCGACGACCGACAAGCCGTAAGCGAGTTCCAATTCCTCAAAACTAAAACTAAAAGAGGCTCTCAGGTGATCGCGCCTGAGAGCCTTTTCCGCTAAGAGCCACGCGCGCGGCGGCGGTTAATAGCCGTCACAAATGTCGCGGCAAATCGTCGCGCCTCACGCACTTAACCCCGCCCTTTAACTTGACAATTTTCCGCCCCGTTAAGTATTCTACTCGTTCGCGTTTCAGACGCTATTTTCCGAGAGAGTTATCTATGTCAACATACTTTCCCAGCGGGCAGGGTCTCGCAGAAAAACGCAAATGGTACGTCGTCGACGCGGCGGGGCAGACGGTCGGGCGGCTCGCCACGGAAGTGGCGCGCGTCTTGTCGGGCAAGAACAACCCGCAGTGGACGCCCTTCATGGACATGGGCGATCACGTCATCGTCATCAACGCGCGGCAGGCCGTCTTCAAAGGCTCGAAGGCCGAGCAGAAAGTCTATCGCCATCACACGCTCTATCCGGGCGGTTTGCGCGAAATCAGCGTCAAGGATCAATTCGCGAAGCACCCCGAGCGCGTCATCGAACTGGCCGTGCGCGGGATGCTGCCCAAGAACAAACTGGGCAAGGCGATGGGCAAGAAGCTCAAAGTCTACGCCGACGCCAACCACCGGCACGCGGCGCAAAAGCCCGAACCCCTGACGCTCGACCCGCGCGCCGGGCAGCAGCAGCAACAGTAGTTCAACACTTTTCCAGATTTCTAAGGACGAAACATCGTGGCTGACACTCAGTATTACGGAACGGGACGGCGCAAGACTTCGACGGCGCGCGTCTACCTGCGCCCCGGCACGGGCGAGATTCAGGTCAATAAGAAAAACTTCGATCAGTATTTCCCCAATCAGGCGTTGCGCATGGTCATCCGCCAACCCTTGCAGTTGACCGAGACGACGAGCAAATTCGACATCCTCGTCAACGTCGACGGCGGCGGCCCCGCCGGTCAGGCCGGGGCGATTCGCCACGGCATCACGCGCGCCCTGATGGAGTTCAACGCCGAACTTCGCCCGACCCTGAAGCAGGCCGGTCTCGTCACCCGCGACCCGCGCATCAAGGAACGCAAGAAGTACGGGCAGAAGGGCGCACGCAAGCGCTTCCAGTTCTCGAAACGATAATCAATTCAGCGACGAACGATGAACGCGGAACGATGAAGTAAGTTTTCATTCCGCGTTCATCGTTCATCGCTCATCGTTTTTTCGCACACTCCATTGTCGCTTGCCCGGGTTGGTTGCACTCCCTCGTCGGGAGTCGCGGAACGGGCGCGGCGAGTACATTAAACCAATCACCTTAAGGAGGCTCACTTTTGGCAGTCACGGTAACGATGAAAGAACTCTTGGAGGCCGGCGTCCACTTCGGCCACCAAGTCAGGCGTTGGAACCCGAAGATGAAGGAATACATTTTCGGCGAGCGCAACGGCATTAACATTATTGATCTGCAAAAGACCCAGAAGATGTTCCGCGAGGCCATCGGCTTCGTCACGAACATGGCTTCGGAAGATCGCGGGCGCACCATTCTCTTCGTCGGCACGAAACGACAAGCGCAAGACGCCATCCGTGAAGAAGCCTCACGCGCCAACCAGTATTACATCAACCAGCGTTGGCTCGGCGGCCTGCTGACCAACTTCCAGACCGTGCAGAAGTCCATCAAACGCCTGCGCGACCTCGAAGCGATGCAGACGGACGGCCGCTACGAAATGCTCACCAAGAAGGAGCGCATCAAACTCGACCGCGAGCGCGAGACGCTGGAGAAGAACCTCTCCGGCATCAAGAACATGACGCGCCTGCCCGACGCGCTCTTCATCATCGACGTGCGCAAGGAAGAGATCGCGGTTCAGGAAGCGAACCGCCTCGGCATCCCCGTCATCGCCGTCGTTGACACCAACTGCTCGCCCGAAGGCATCGACTACATCATCCCCGGCAACGACGACGCGCTGCGCGCCGTGCGCCTCTTCGCCTCGCGCATCGCCGATGCGGTCGTCGAAGGCCAGGAGATGCGTTCGAAGGCTGCGGACGAAGACGGCATGGAAGTTGACGCGGTGGCGACCGGCGGCGCGACGACGGACACGGGCACGAGAAGTTCCCTGAGCGCGAGCGGCGACGGCACTTCGTCCGTCACGACGGCGCGCGACCCCGGCCTCGAAGCGCAGAACTTCGCGGACATGGGCGCGAGCGCGCCTTCGACGGAGACGCAAGTGTCCGTCCCCGGCAACATCGGCTTCGGCCGCACGGGTCAACAGCCCGACAGCGTCGGCGATCATCCGGTCGAAGGCACTGGCGCGCCGGTGCGCGGCGCGAGCGGCGGCGGGGAAGACGAGTCCACGCTGCCCCGCCCGGACGATGCCCATCAGACGAAGGGCGCGGAGTCGGTCGGCGTCGCGAAGTAAGTTACAACCAAGTCCAGATTCGATTTTTCGGCGAGCGCAGCCTCCAACAGCGGACAACCGCCGGGCTGCGCTTTATTTTAAGTTGAGCCGTCAACCGTTAGCCTTCAGCCGGAAGTCTTTGCTGACGGCTAACGGCTGACAGCTAATCAGGAGAGCAATCATGGCAGAGATTACAGCGGCATCGGTGAAGTCGTTGCGCGAGAAGACGGGCGCGGGAATGATGGAGTGCAAGAACGCCCTGACCGAAGCGCAGGGCAGCGAGGAACAGGCAATTGAGTTGCTGCGCAAGCGTGGCCTCGCGTCGGCGAAGAAGAAGGAAGGGCGCGTCGCGGCCGAGGGCGCGGTCGGCTCTTACATCCACATGGGCGGCAAGGTCGGGGTGCTCGTCGAGGTCAACTGCGAGACCGATTTCGTCGCGCGCACGGAAGAGTTTCAGTCGCTCATCAAGGACATCGCGATGCATGTCGCCGCGGCCGAACCGCGCTACGTGACGCGCGAGGAAGTCCCGGCGGGCGACCTCGACAAGGAGCGCGAGATCGCGCGCGCGCAGGCCAAAAACGATCCGAAGAACGCCAACAAGCCCGACACGGTGATCGACAAGATCGTCGAAGGCCGCCTGAACAAGTTCTACGAGGAAGCGGTCTTGCTCGACCAGCCTTTCGTCAAAGACCCGGCGAAGACCGTCGGCGATCTTTTGACGGAGAAGGTTTCCAAGACCGGCGAACGTATTACCGTCCGCCGTTTCGCGCGTTATAAAATGGGCGAGGGTCTAGCGAAGCGCGACGAAGATTTCGGCAACGAAGTGGCCGCGCTCGCGGGCAACGGATGAATTGCTGACGACCGGATCGGGCGGCGGTTGAAAGAACGACTTGTCTTTTCAACCGCCGCCCGATCCGGTCGTCGAAGAACCCATTAATGAGCACAGTCGAGACACAGATGGCCGACCAGAGCGCGCCCGCGTATCGCCGGATACTTTTAAAAATCTCCGGCGAGGCTTTGATGGGCGCGCAGAATTACGGCGTCGATGTTGACGTGGCGCGCACGGTGGCCGAAGAGGTCAAGGCCGTCCACGACCGCGGCGTCGAGGTGGCGATTGTCGTCGGCGGCGGCAACATCTTCCGCGGCGTCTCGAAGAGCGCGGGCAACATGGATCGTTCGAGCGCGGATTACATCGGCATGCTCGCGACCGTGATGAACGCCTGCGTCCTGCAAGACGCGTTGGAGACGGCGGGCGTCCACACGCGCATCCTGTCCGCCCTGAACATCCCGGAGGTGGCCGAGCCGTTCATTCGCCGCCGCGCCATCCGCCACCTTGAAAAGCGGCGCGTCGTCATCTTCGCGGGCGGCACGGGCAACCCGTATTTCACGACCGACTCGGCCGCCGCCCTGCGCGCGCTTGAGATCAAGGCCGAAGTGATCTTGAAGGCGACGAAAGTCGAAGGCATCTACAACGCCGACCCGATGAAAGACTCGACGGCCACGCGCTACGACTGCATCACGTATCAGGAAGTGCTGGAGCAGCGGCTACAGGTGATGGACGCCTCGGCGATCTCCCTGTGCATGGACAACCGGCTGCCCATCGTCGTCTTCAACATGCGCCGCCCCGGCAACATCATGCGCGTCGTCATGGGCGAGGTCGGCATCGGCACGACTGTGTGTATGGAGAAACCCAGTTCGTAAATCGTGAATCGTAAATCGTGAATAGAAAGAACCCTGCTTTTATCGATTCACGATTTACGAGTTTTTCGGAGAAGAAACAGATGAGCGAGAAAGATGTGATTAAAGAGACGCGGCCGCGCATGGAGGCATCGGTTGACGATCTGCGCCGCAGACTGTCGAGCGTGCGCACGGGGCGCGCGGTGGTAACGCTGCTCGACCCGGTCGTGGTCGACTACTACGGCACGCCGACGCCGCTCAACCAGATGGCCTCGATCAGCGTGCCCGACCCGCAAATGCTGGCCGTGCAGCCGTGGGATCAGTCGCAACTCAACGCGATTGAGAAGGCGATCCGCACCGCCGACCTCGGCCTCAACCCGTCGAACGACGGCAAGATGGTGCGCGTGCCGATCCCCGCGTTGACCGAGGAGCGGCGCAAGCAGTTGGCGAAGCAAGTGCACGAATTCGCGGAGGAGCACCGCACGGCCATCCGCAACATCCGGCGCGACGCGAACGAGCGGCTCAAGAAGATGCTCAAGGACAAAACGATCTCCGAAGACAACGAGCGCGACGGTCTTGATGAAGTTCAGAAACTGACGAACGCCTACATCGGCAAAGTTGACGAACTGGCGAAGACCAAGGAGCAGGAGATTTTGAGCGTCTAGCGCGAACAAAACAGGGCAGAGGAAAAGTTAAAGGGTCAGGGATGAAGCGTTGCGCTTCATCCCTGACCCTTTAACTTTAAACTTTTAACCTTTCCTCTCCCCCGCCTGTTTATTGTTCGGGAATCTTGAACGCATCGGCGGGCAGGTCTTGGTTGAGTTTCACTTCTTTGACTTTGAATTCGGCGATGTAGTCGCCCTGCGCCGTGTTCAACTTCTGTGCGAAACTCGTGGGCACGAGCACCCCGTTGAGTTCGCGGAAGCCGGTGTACTCGAAGCTGTAGGCCTTGCCGTGGTAGAGAATCTCGAAGCGGCGGACGCGCCCCGTCGCCATCTCGACGTAGTAGTCGGTGCTGTTGCCTTCGACGTCCGTGATGCGGAAGGCGCGCTCCTTCTTCGTGTCCGGGAGCGCGGTGATGGCATAGCCCGGTTGGTCGAATCTGGCGAGAACGTGGATGCCGAACTTCGTGAGCGGCGGAAGGTTCATGGCGCGCCACGACGAGTAGCTCTGTTCGCCGTCGAAGATGAATTGGAAACTAAAGAGCGGCGATTCCACGTCCTGCCGTAGCTTCTCGCCCGCCACGATCATGCCGAACCTGCCCGTCAGAGACTGCGTGGAACTCGGCGCGTAGAGATCAACCGAGCCGACCAGCATCATGTTCTTCAAATTGCGAAACTTCTCGCCGCCCTGCGCCGCGAAGGCCGCGCGCGCCAGTTCCGTGGGCGTCATCGTCGGCGTGATGACGACGGAAGTTTTGCCCGCAGGCTGAGCGGCCGACGCGGGCGCGGCCTTCGCGGTCGTCGTGGCGGCTTTAGTTTTCTCGGAAGGTTTTTCCTGCGCGCCCGCGACGCCGGGGGCGGCCATGCAGAGACAGAGCGCGAGGACGACGCGGCGCGTGACGGCGGCGACGGCGGGCGTGGACTTCATAGTGGCTACCTCTTTTTTGTCGGGCGCGCCGGGAACTTGGGACAAGTTACGGCGCAAATGAATTATGCGGAAAGTCGCGTGAGAGAACGTGAAAAAAATCTGACGCCGCTGGCGAGAAGGACTTATGAAAGTATCCTTATTGCCCCCGGCGTCAGATTTTACGTGGCGGTCGTTTGAAAAGTTCAGTCTAGAAGCTGAAGCGGAGTTGGGCTTCGACGCTGCGGTTGCCGGCCGCGCCGCCGCCGCCGAACGGGCCGCCGCCGCGGAAGCCGCCGCCCGACTGCGTGGCGATGCCGAAAAAGCGCGACCTGAGGTTGCCCGTAAACCCTGCCGGGTTCGTGCGGTTGAAGATGTTGTTGATGTTGATGCCGAGCGAGACGTTGTAGCGTTTTTGCTCCGAGCCACCGCCACCCGCGCCACCGAAGATGCCGCCCCCGCCGAACGGGCCGCCACCGCCGCCGCCGCGTGGGCCACCACCACCGGCGCGACCTGCGCCTCCGGCGCGCCCGCCGCCGCCTGCGCCGCCACGTCCGCCGCGACGCCCGCCCGCCGCCGCCGCCGTTGTATCTTCTCCGCCCGCCGGGGTCTGGCCGTTAGCGGCCGTGCGCCGCGCGGCCGCGCCCGGGACATCCCCGAAGCCGAAGTTCTTATTGATTCTCAGGTTGACGGTCAACTGCCCCGGATTCTGCCCGTAGTTGCGCGGGATGACGGGCGTGCCCGGCAGCGGGTTGATGTCGAAATCGCCGAAGCGCGTCGAGCGCAAATTCTGCGGGAGGGTCGAGGCCGACGCGAACGCAGGGCGATCCGTGACGAGCGTGTCGCCGTTGTCGTCGAACCCGGTAATGATGTTGAAGGGCGAGCCGGTCGAAGCGAAGATGAGCGGATTCAGGCGAATGCCCCACGGCGCGTTGATCGAGCCGCCGAGGAAGAAGCGGTGTCGCACGTCGAGCGCGGAACGCCCGTACTCGTTCGAGAGATCATAGCTGTCGGCCGGGAAAGTGCCCGCGCCGTCCGTGTCGCTGTTCGCCTTGCCGAGCGTGTAGTTGGCGAAGATCGAGAGGTTCGGGTTGAACCGTGTGTTCGCCGACACGATCAACTGATTCTGGTTGAGGATGCCGCTCGACTCGTACTGGTAGACGTTGCCGCGGGCGTCGCCCAACGGGCGCACGCCGCCCACGGGGGCGTTGATGTTGCGCGTCCGCAGCAGGTGCAGCGTGCGCGTGTTGACGAAGCTCGTCGTGAGCGTGATGCTGCCGGGGAGCAGGCGTTCGATGCTCGCGGTCGATTGAATCGTGTAGGGCGCTTGCAGGTCGGCGGCGACGACGCGCGTCGTCTGCGGAACGGCGAAGTCGCGCAACTCCGTGACCGAAGGCACTTCGTTCAGGCCGGCGAACAGGCCGACGAGGCCGGGCGAGGAGATGACGTACTGTTGCTGGTTCTCGCCGTTGAAGCGGTTGGTTTGCAACGTCAGGTTCTCGCCGAAGCGCGTGTAGAAGATGCCGAAGCCGCCGCGGATAACGGTCTTGGGCTGGCGCGCGCCGCCGCCGCCGGGCGAATAGGCGAAGGCGAGTCGCGGGGCGAAGTTGAAATTGCTGCTGATGTTGGTCTGTGCCTCGTAGCGCAAGCCCGCGCTGAGCGTCAGGTTTTTGCGCACGCGCCAGTCGTCCTGAATAAACGCGCCGAAGTCCGTCTGGCTGACGCTCGCCTCCGGGTTGCCGCCGCTCAGATTCAACTGCGAGGGCAGGACGTTCGCCGGATCGAGTTGGAAGGCGCGAAACTCTTCGAGCGAGTCGAAGATGTAAGTGCCGTTGAAACCCTGCTGCGAGAAATCCGTGATCTTGACGCGGCGCACGCGCGCGCCCGCCTTCAACGAGTGGAGGCCGAGCGTGAACGAGGTGTAGTTCTGAATCTCGTAGCGGGTGTTCGCGTTGCGCGAGGGGCCTGCCGAAGAGCCTCCGGCCGTGAAGGCGTCGCGCACGAAGATGACGGGGGCGGAGATGTCGCCGCCCGACGAATCCGTGTCGCGGTTGTACTGGAAGCGCGTCTCGTTGATCACGGTCGGGCTGAGGATGGCCGTCTCCGTGAGTTGGAAGTTGTGGTCGGAGCCTTTGCGCGCGTAGGTGCGGTCGATGCCGAAGAACGGATCGGTGTCGAGCGCAAAGTCGCCCGCGCCAATGTTGTCGCGGCTGTCGCGCGAGTAGCGATAGCGCGCCACGAGCGTGTTGGTCGGATTGATCTGGTAATCGACGCGCGGGCTGAAACTGAGGCGGCGCGTCGGGACGACGAGCGTGCGGTTGACGTTGACGAAATCGAGCGTGCCGGGGTCGATGAGCTCCGCGTTGATGATCGAGTTGCCGTCCGCCTCGCGGCGGTCAAAATCTAAGAAGAAGGACGACCTCCCTTTCCGGATCGGGCCGCTCAAATTACCGCCGTAGCTGCGCAACTGGTAAGGCGCGCGGCGTTCCGCGAACGGGTCGCGCGAGTTGAGCGCCTCGTCGCCGAAGTTGAAGAAGGTCTGCCCGCGCATCTTGTCTGTGCCGGGACGCGTCAGAATCTCGACGCGGCCGAAGCCGAGGCGGTCGAACTCGGCGGAGAACGGATTCTGATTGATGCGAATCTCGCGGATCGACTCCTTCGGCGGGAGACGCCCGCCCGTGAAGCCGTCGATGAAAATCTGCCCGCCTTCAGGCCCGGCGGCGGGGCCGGCGAGGGCTTGCAGCGCGGCGGCCAGATCGTCCGGGTCGTCGGGCAAAGCGTCGAGGTCTGTGCCTTTGATGACGAGCGCGCTCTGGTTGTTCTCGGCCTCCGTGCTGACGGGCGAGTCGGCGGCGACGGTCACGTCCTCCTGTTCGAGCGTGATGCTCAACCTGATGTCGAGCGATTCGCGGCGACCGGCGGCGACGACCACGGCCGTGTTCTCATAGACGCCGAACCCGCTGGTCGTCGCGCGCACCGTGTACGTGCCCGGCGCAAGGTTGGTGAACGTGTAGACGCCTTCTTCGTTCGTCGTCGCGGTCTTTTCCGCGCCCGCCGCGTCAACCAGCGTCACGGTCGCGCCGACGACGATGCCGCCGAACTCGTCCGTGATCGTCCCGCGCAAACCGCCCGTGCCCTGCGCCGAGACAAAGGCCGCCGTGAGCGCGAAGGCCAGCAGCAAATTTAACCCACGTATGATGTAGCTCGATAATAAATTCATGATTCCCTTGCGGAGAGACTTTCTACTCGACATTTTCCCGTATTTTTTCCAGACCATAAATAAAGACGGGCGAAATGTGACTCAGGTTACACCGCGCCCGTCTTTATTTTTAACCGTTTACGGAAGGCCGATGCCGAGATCGATGCCGCCCGGCAAGCCCAAATCCTGACCGCCCTGAATGTTCGGGCGAGCCGCCCCCGCAGGCATGGCGTTGATGAGCGCGTCGATTCCGGCGACGAGCGCGATGGCCGTCAGGCGCGTCGGGTCTGCGCCCGCCGTGCTGGAGACGACGATCATGTCGCCCGGCTTCAACTCGGCGAGGGTCGTTTGCGGCATGCGTTCGAGCATCGACTGCGGGTCGAATCCGCCGCCGCCCATCATCCGGCGTTGACCGCCGCCGCCCGCGCCTGCGCGCCTGCCTTCCGCTCCCGGCGTGCCGCCCGCCGGTTGCGCGCCGCCGCCCTCGCCCGCCGTAGGTCTGCCGCCCACGTTAGCTCCGCCACCGGCCGCGCGTTGCGCCATGAACTGCGCCATCGTCGGCGGCAGTCGGCGCAGGTTCGAGTCGTTGTTGACGACGATGGTGAGCGCCTTGTTGTCCTGCGTCTTGATCTTGATCTGGTTGGCCGCCGCGTCCACGGCCGTCACCGTGCCGACGAGTTGGCGGAACGACCCGGAGACGATCTCTTCGGGCGTGAAACGCGTGCCGTCCGCGCTGCGTTCGCCGAGCGCGCGCAAACGATCCCCGATCTTCACCTGCGCGAAGACGCTCGGCCTGGCGTCCGCGAACTTCACCGAATCGGGCGCGTAACGACGAAACAACACCTTCTCGCCCGACGCGTCCACAACGAGCGGCTTCGCGCCTTCCGGGGTGACTGCCGAGACCGTGATCTGTTTAGTCGCGGGATCGACGGCCGTGACCGTGCCGAGGATGCCGCGCCGCTGCCACTGCGCGCGGTCGAGTTCCTGCTTCTGCGCGATGTCCTCTTTCGTCGCCACGATCACGACGCGCGCCGGGATCGTCTTTTGATCGTCGGAAACTTTGCCGAGCACCACCAGCCTGTTGCCGACGCCGACGCCGGAGAGCGTAATTTTGGTCATGTCCGCGGGCGTGATCGCGCCCTTCGCGGCGCGCGCCAGCGCGTCGGAATTAACGCGGTAATAGACGGTTGCCGCGCTGAGCACGACGTTGACGGGCGCGCTCGCGCCGTCCACTTTGAGCGTGATGGAGAGAGCCGACGGGTCAATCGCCGTTACGTCGCCGAGCACGCGGTTGGGCGAAATGGCGGGGGTCGTCTGGCCTCCGGTGGCGGGCGTCGCGCCGCCGCCGGCGGGAGTTTGTCCGAACGTGGTGGCGCGTGCGCCCGTCGCGCAAACGAACGCGGCGAAGGCGAAGGTCAAAAAGTGCTTTTTCATCTCGATGCTCTCTCTAGTCTTGGATTAACGGTTATTGGAGCGTTTAAAGTTTTACGTCTGGGTGGCGATATTGTTGCCGTCCGCGGCGTACCCGGTCGAAACGTGCGACATCGCCGTTCGGGAATTTCCGACGACGAATGTTTCGGGCGGGGAGTGAGTGCGCGCTTTCGCGTCACGACGTTAGACGCGCGGCGCCCTCGTTTAGTCGCCTCTCATGCCGAACAATTTCAGGGGAATGAAGGTGAAGATTAGTGTGTAATGCGGGCGAGATCAAGGGCGCGCGGGCGATTTCCAGCCGATGCGATAGCGCACCGTGAGAGCCAGTCCGAGGCTCGTGACGACCAGCGCGGCGACGGCCAGCGCCCACAGGTACGGCAGCGACAGGACGACCGCCCAGAAGGCCGCGCCGAGCAGGAGCGCGATTGACTCGGAACGCTGTTCTTCGCGCAGCAGGAGACGCTGCAACCAGCGACCCGTCGCCGCGTGAATCGCCACACGCCCGAAGAGGTAGGCCACGAACAACAAGAGGATCGAGAGCGAGCCGATGAAGAGGCCGAGCGTCGGCGGCAGAATGTGCAACGCGGCGGGCACGCCGAACGCGAGCACGAAGGCGGCCAGCAGCCCGATGAACGCGACGCGCAAACTCGTCAACTGGAGGCGCGTCGCCGCGCGACTGATCGCGCCGGGCGTCGCGGCGGTTAAGCCCAGAGAGATGATGAACCAGAAGAGGATCGAGAGGACGCGCAGGCCGAACGAGCCGGCCGTCCATTTCGGTTCGAGCAGGGAGGCGGGGTTGCGTCCCAACTCGCGCAACTCCTCTTCGTAGCCCGCGAACATGATGGTCTTCGTCTCGGGGTCGCGCCCCGGCGCGGTTTTGCCGTGGTGATACGCGCCGCCGATGACGAGCACGTCGCCGCCGATGTATGAATGTTCCCGCTGCGTGATGGTGCCGCCGATGACGCCGACATCGCCCTCCACACGTCCCTGTCCTTCGATCACCACGTCGCCGCCGAAGGCCATCACGCCATGCTTGACCCTCCCGCGCACGATGACCGAGCGACCCATCCCGAACACGTCCTTCGTATCCTCGCCCTCGACGATCAACGTCGTCGGGTCGTTCTCGGCCGCGCGGACGGAAGGCGTGCGCGCCGAGACCGCGACCCCGGCGCAGAGCAGCGCGCAGAGGACGGCGCTTGCCCGTGCGAGCGAGCGCAGGAAGTCGGGGAGCGTCAAGGCCGTTTGAGAGGTATGGGAAGTCACATCTGTTATCGCGCACGCCTGCGACAGGCCGAAATAAGGTCAGAGGTGTTACGTAAAAAACGGGCGGAGAGTTTTCGCGCCGGGAGCGCGCCGTCTATTCGGGGAGACGCGGCGCGCGGTGATAGCTGACGATGAGACGGAAGAGCAGCGCGACGGCGAGGGCGAAGATGATGTACGTGCCGACGCTTCCCGCCCCCGGCTCTTCCAACATTTGCCCGCCGAGCACGCGCAGCGTGAGGGCGACGCCCGCCGCCGCTTCCCCGAGGGCGTTGGTCGCCATGTCGAACATCGTCTCCGCGACGCCCGCCGCGACGCGCACGGGAGCGAACAGTTCGTCCCAAGCCTGCCAACCGAGCAGCGCGAACGAGAGCGCGGCCAGCCCTGCGCTTAAGAGCGCGGCGCGCTTCCGCTCCGAATGATTCCGCACGCTGCTCATGTCCGACTGCGCGCGCGCTTTGACGATCTCGGTGAAATTAGACGGGAGTTGAAGTTGCTTTTGCGCGTCGCCGAACGCCGCGTCGAGGACGCAGAGCAGACGCCGCTGCTCGGCGAGGGCGGTCGCGCACGGCGCGCAAGTTTTAGTGTGCTGCTCGAAGCGCGCGCCCTCGCCGTCGTCCAGTTCGCCGTCCAGATACGCGGCCACGTCCAGACACGGGCTGGTCGCCCGTGCTTCGGCGGCTTCGATGGCCGGGACTGTCGGCGTTGGTTCGCTCACGATTCGGCGTTCGCTTCCCCTTTTCTAAATGCCCGTGATGCCGCGCTCGACGAGCGGCGTGCGCATCGCCTCGCGGGCGCGGAAGATGCGGTTCTTGACCGTGCCGAGCGGGAGGCCGGTCACTTCGGCGATCTCGTCGTAGCTGAGGTCGTGCGCGTGGCGCAGCACGATCAACTCGCGGTAGCTCGCCGGGAGCGACCCGATCACGTCCTCGATCTCGGCGCGACGCTCGGCGCGCACGCTCTCTTCTTCGGGCGTCGGCGCGCCGGAAGCGTATGGCTTCTCATAAGTGTCGCCTTCGGGCGTCGCCACTTCGAGTTCCTGTTCGCGCGTCGAGTGACGGCGCAGGTGGTCAATCGCCGTGTTGTGCGCGATGCGGTAAATCCAGGTCGAGAACTTGTACTCGGGGCGGTAGCGCGCGAGCGAGCCGTAGACCTTGATGAACACTTCCTGCGTCAGGTCGAGCGCGGACTCGTAGTTGCCCGTCATGCGATAGACGTAGGAGACGAGCGGCCGCTGGTAACGGCGCACGAGTTCCTCGAAACTGTCGTCGCGCCCGGCGATGGCGCGCGTCACCAACTCGCAATCGGCCACGGCCGCAAACTTCTGGATTGTGGGGGAAGCTACACTCATAACTCTTGTAAAACGTCTTTACGTGCGCGCAAAAGCGAAAGTTTCAACCCTGGGACGGCCGCGCTTGCGGCGGCGGCATCAACATCCGGCCGCGTTCGTCACAGTGAAGGCATCAAGCCCACGCGAGCGCGGCGAGACCGGCGGGGGCGGCGATTGCGTCGAAATCAAGTTCGTCGGATGGGAGCGCGAGGCGCACGTCGGCGGCGGTGACGAGACGCGGGCGCGCGTTGAGCGTCTCTTCGATGATCGCGCTCGCTTCGGCGTGCTCGATGCCGTCGCCCGCGATCATCATCCGTCCCACGGTATCGGCGGCGGGCGCGTCGTCGTCCAGAGAGGGCGTCAGCACGCGGTCGCGGTAGAAGAGGAGGAAGCGGTAGAGTTCATCAACACGGTCTTCCGCCTCGCAGACGATGCTACGCACGAGCAGCGGTTGCGCGTTGCGCAGGAGGACGGCCGTGAAGCCTTCGTGGTGCGTGCTGACGAGAAGCGAATCGGAGGCCGGAGACGCGGCGGCGGCGCGCTCGCGCATCAACCACCAGACCTCGCCCATGTGGCGCGGCAAGATCAGACCCGTGTGCCAGCCGAGCGCGGAGAGCACCGCCTCGTACTCCGACAGGACGGAGAGGCGCACGGCCGTGGCGAGATAGCGCGGGCGGCCCTGCGCGTCGGGGCGCAGACGCTCGCGCGCGACGCGCAACTCTTCGACCGGCGTGCCGAAGCCGCGTTCGGTCTTCCAGCGCAACATCTCCTCCGTCTCGGCGCGCGTGCTCGTGCCGCCCTCCAACGTCAGGATCGCGGTGCGCGTCGCCGCCTCGGGCAAGGCCACAGACCAACGATTGCGCTTATGTAACCCCGCGCTCGCCGCGAGCGCCTGGACGGCGGCGGCCAACTCGCCCGCGTCGGCCACGTTCGGCTCGTCGAAATTCGGGCGCACCAGCCCCTCGGCCAGCGGCACGTAACCCGCCCGCCGCACCAGCAGCGTCGCGTCGCGCCTGCGATCCAGCGAGACGACCGCCACGCCCTCGCCCGTTAAACCCAAAGCGGCCGAAGGCAGTCGCGGTTTAAGCAATCTGGAGAAAGAGTTCATAAGAATTGGTGAATCGTAAATCGTAAATCGTGAATAGAGAAGACCGGCTCTTTCTATTCACGATTTACGATTTACGATTCCCGGCTTTTCGCTACCATTCACTGTAGGGCGTGCCTTCGCTTGAGAGGTCGCCCGATGCGCTGCGCACATCGACGACGCCCTGCCCGCCTTCGGCCGAGTTGGCGTCCTGCCCCATGATGACGTTCCAGTCCTTCTGCCCCGTGATCGGATCGACGGGCACTTCGCGCAGGTAGCCGGAAGTCGAGAGGTCTTCGAGCGACTGCGGGAGTTGTCCCTTGTCGGCGGCATACTGGTCGAGCAGCTTGCGCATCTGCGCGAGGTCGTCCCTCAACACAGACTCGCGCGCCTGCAAGACCGTCTTCTGATACTGCGGCAGCACGATGATGGCGAGGATGATGATGATCGAGATGACGATCATCAATTCGAGCAGGGTGAAACCGGACTGGCGCGATGACGAAGAACGCGCGCGCGAAAGCGCGGCGGCGCGGCGGCGCAAGAAGCTCGCGAGACGTGAGACGTGAGATGTGAGACGCGCGTCTTCACGCCTTCCCATCCTTTCCCCGCTGCCCACTGCTGCTGTCCGCTCACTGCTCACTGTTTTTTCCATTTTACCAATCACTGTATTTCTGCCCGTTGAGCGCGGTCTCCTGCGATTTCGAGTAAACGTCGAAGACGTTTTCGCCGCCCCACGAGCCGGAGTCGGGCGAGTCGTAACAGGAGCGCATCCCCCATTCGGCCTTGCCCGTCATCGGATCGACGGGAATCTTGCGCAGGTAAACTTTCTTCTTGAAGGCGAGCGGCCCTTGTTGATCCAGCAAGTTCTTGTTGATGTCCGTGCCGCCCGCCTGCACGCGCGGCGCGACGCTCACACCTTCCACCAGCGTTTCCAGTTTCGGCGGGAAGCGATCCGGGTTGTCCACGCCGAAGAGCGTCTTGTCGGCAATCGCCACTTTGGTGCGCGGGTCGACCACCACGGCGACTCCCCCGCCCTGAGGCGGCGGCGGCGCGTTCGGCGGGTTCTGCGGGTTCGGCACAACCGCCTGCGGCGCGCCCGGCGGCAATTGATCCAGATAAGGACTGTTGAGGGCGTCGCGGTGAAACTCGTTGATCGCGCCGCGCATCTCTCGCAGAGCGTCTCGGAGTTGCTGTTCGCGCTGCCGCTTGACGGCGGTCTTGACCATCGGGATGACGCCCAACGACAGAATCGTGAGCACCGTCATCGTGATGACGAGTTCGATGAGCGTCCAGCCGCCCTGCGACGAGCGGCGCGGCGCAAGGGCGAAGGCGCGCGGGACGCGAAGGGCGAACCGCCCCGCCCCGCCGGACACCTTTTCTCTTTCACCCTTTCGCATGCTCCGGCCTTCCCTTCGATTCGCGCCGCGTTACTGCTTCACGGTGAGACGCGTGTGCGCCAGTTGCGTCGCCACGTTCCGCCCGGCGACGGACATGAGATGGACGCCCGTCTGATCAAGCGTGAAGTCGCTTTCGCCCGCGCCGACCGCTTCGATTTCGACGAACAGCAAAACGCCCATGCCGTTGATCGGCGTATTCGCGGCGGGCGCGATGAGCGCGAGCAGCGAGCCGCGCGGGTCAATCGAAGGCGTGACCGTCGGCAATAGTTCTTTCGCCTCGCCGAAGAGACTGCCGTGCGTTACGCCCCGGACGGCGAAGACGCGCGGGTCGAACCTGAGCGTCGCGGCGGCGAGCCCGAGCGGCGTCGAGGTCTTGACGAGCAGCATCAGACGTTGCTTCTCGCCGACGCGCATCTCCTTCTGTCCCGACAGGACGTAGAGTTGCGTGCCGCCCCCCGTCATGGCCGCGAGCGGCGCGGGCGCGGCGGCCGTCGAAGTCGTCGCCGCCGCGGGTTTGGCGGCGTCCGGCGTCGCGGTTTTCTCGACTGCGGTTCTCTCGACCGTGGGAACGGGCATTGTGTTCGTCGTCGCATTCGTCGTCGCATTCGTCGTCAACGACGCGCTCGTCGTCTCGACGGCGTTTGGCTTGACGTTCGCGGCGGGCACCGGCGAAACGTTCGCGGCGGAATTGGAGACGGGAGCGAACGCCGCCGCCACCGCTGTCGCCGCGTTCGAGACGGGGGGCGCGGGTTGTTTGCTCGCTTCCGTGCCGACCCCGCCGCCCGTGGGCGCGGCCGCGTTGTTGACGATGGCGTTGTTACTGCTGCTGGTCGAAGCGTCGGGCGTCGTCGCCCCCATCAGAGCTTTCGGCGCGGGCACGTAGGCGTGGTGAGCGTCCGCCGTTGCGGTCGCCGCCTCTGCGCCGTTGGCGGGCGCGGCGGGCATCTGGATCGCAACGTCTTTCGGGAGTTGGCGCGCGGCGGCGAGTTGATCCTCGCGGTCGGCCTGCACGAGTAGGGCTTCGAGCGATTCGGAGACGGGCGCTTGCAACGTGCCGCTCGGACGTTGATCGATGTCGCCGGGGCTGACGGTCGGCGCGCGCAGCACGCGCGGCGTCACCGTGATCACGATGTCGGAGTTCACGTCGTTGCGCGTCGGCGTGCTGAAGAGGCGGCCGAGCACGGGGATGAGGCCGAGCAGCGGCACGCCGCGACGGCCTTCCGAGTGCTTATCCTGCGCGACGCTGGCGATCATCATCGTGCGATTGTTGGGGATGCGCGCCATGCCGGAGACGTTTCGCTGGCTGAAGGTCGGCGTCAAATTCGACGCGCCGCCGATCACGTCGTTCGACTCGATCTCCATCTTCACCTGCACGTCCAGATTCGGGAAGACCTGCGGCGTGAACTTCAAGATCAAACCCGTGTCCTGATACTGGATGACCGGGTAGCCCGAACCGCCGAAGAGCGAAGAGGCCGCGCCCGCCTGCTGTCCCGTGCCCGCAGTGCCGCCGATGGTGGAGCCGAAGGGCGACACCTGCGCCGTCTGCACCGGAACTTTCTGGCCGATGCGCGTGGTGGACTGTTCGCTGTCGAAGGCGTGTACCTGCGTGGCGGCGAGCAGGCGCGTGTTGTCCTTCGCCTGAAACGCGGTGATGGTCGAGGCGGGCAGCAGGAACGCGCCGCCCAGCGCGGCCACGGCCGTGTTGACGATGGTGCCGCCCTTGCCGGGGTCTTTGCCGGTCGTCCCGCCGGTCGTCGGGGTGGTGGTCGTCGTCCCGAAACGTTCCTTGCCGCCGCCGAACAGGAAGGAGGTCGGCAGTATGCCTCCGAGGTTGCCGAGCGCGGCGTCCGTGCCGAGCTGGTTGCCGAGTTGCAACAAGTTCGTGCGCGAGACTTCGTAGATGTTCACGTCCATCACGACCTCGGCGCGATCCTTGTCGATGGCTTGCAGCAGTTCGGCGATGAGACGAATGTTCTCCGGCGTGTCGCGCACGGTGATCGAGTTGGTGGCTTTGTTCGGCGTCACCTGCGGTTGCCGCCCGGCCGTCGGCGGCAGAGACGACTGGATCAGCGAGCGCGCGTCGTTCGGGTCGATGTTCGACAGGTAGAACGTGCGCAGGACGAGTTGCTGGTACTGCCCGCGCTTCGACTGGTCGGCGACGATGATCGTGCGCCGGTCGAGCTTCTGGAAGAAGAGGTTTTGCGAGAGGAAGATGTGGTCGAGCGCGCGCGCCGACGTGACATCCTTGAGACTGACGTTGATGGTGCGGCCTTTGGGGAAGTCGCGGTCGAAGAGGACGTTGAGACTGAGTTCGTCGCCGAGTTTACGGATGAAGCCTTCGAGGTCGCCGTTATAGTTGATGACGCGGAGTTGCTCGCTGCGCGTCGGCGGCAAGGCCAAGCCGGGGTCTTGCGACGGTCGCTGCTGCGTCGCACCATTGTTCGCCGCGCCCGCGTAGGACGTGGGGACGATGGCCGAGCCGGTCGAGGGCGTGCCGTTCAGGCGGTTCGCGCCGTTGCCGTTCGCGCCCGTCGGGTCGCGCCCTTCCTTCTCGCGCTGGAGGAGCAGCATGCGCTGCATCTCGGAGACGGCGAGTTCGTTGATCGGATCGTAGCCGACGGCCTGACGATAGGCGTTGTACGCGCCCGAAAAGTCGCCCTGCTCGGCGAGCGTGCGCCCCTGCTCCATGAACCGCTGCGAGGCGTTGAAGATGGCGCGGCGGTAGTGAAGCTGGTACTCGATGTCGGACGGGTTCGCGGCGACGGCCAGCGCGAACTCCTGCGCCGCGCGCTCCCACTGCATCGCCCGCTCTTGTTCCAGCCCGCGCCGGTAATTCTTCTCGCCCTTCTTCGCCAGCACCGCCGCCGGGGCGGCCAATAGACACAAGATCAGGACGAGCGAAGCGTAAGAGCGCACACTAGGTGTTAATTTCATTTCGATCCTCAAAAAAATAAATCGGCTTTCGATCATGGGCTTGCCGCGGCCAGCATACCTGGGCGGGGCTGACCACCTGAAGCATTTACACGTCGGGCGTGGAAAACTGTTCCAAAAAGACTGTGAGCCGTGAGCAGTCGGATGTGAGCAGTGAGCAGTAAGCAGTTTTAACTACTTTTCTTACTGCTCACTGCTCACTGCTCACTTCCGCGCCCGCCCCGTTTCCGTTCACTTTAACTTCTTCGACGAACGTGGCGCGGTTGATCTCGTGCAGCGTCGAGACGCCGAGCAAAACTTTCTTGAGCGCGGATTCGCGCAAAGAAGCCAGTCCTTCCTGCTCGGCCGCGCGGCGCACTTCCGAGCCGGGGCGGCGTTCGATGATCATCTCACGGATGTTGTCCGAGAGGTTGAGCAGTTCGTGGATGGCGGTGCGGCCGCGATAGCCCGTGTGGTTGCAGGCGTCGCAGCCGACGCTCATGTAAAACTGGCGGTCGCGGTATTCATCGGGTTTCAACCCCGACTCGATCAACTCGTCATCCGTCGCGCGATAGGGCCGCTTGCACACGTCGCAGAGCATACGGATCAAACGCTGTGCGAGCACGCAGTTGAGAGACGAGACGAAATTGTACGGCTCGACGCCCATGTTCAGGAAACGGCCGATCACGTCGATGACGTTGTTGGCGTGGACGGTTGTGAAGACGAGGTGGCCGGTCAGGGCGGACTGGATGGCGATCTGCGCCGTCTCGTTGTCGCGGATTTCGCCGACCATGATCTTGTCCGGGTCGTGGCGCAAAATCGAGCGCAGCCCGCGCGCGAACGTCAGCCCCTTCTTCTCGTTGACGGGAATCTGCGTGATGCCGTGCAACTGGTATTCGACCGGGTCTTCAATCGTGATGATCTTGTCTTCTTCGTTTCTGATCTCGTTCAAGGCCGCGTACAGCGTCGTCGTCTTGCCCGAACCCGTCGGGCCGGTGACGAGCACCATGCCGTAAGGCTCCGCGATGTAGCGGCGGAAGTTGCGCAAGTCGTCCGCGTCGAAGCCGACCACGTCGAGGCGCAAGTCTTTGAACTCTTCGTTGATCTGCTCTTTGTCGAGAATACGAATCACGGCGTCTTCGCCGTGGACGGTGGGCATGATCGAGACGCGGAAATCGACGGTGCGCCCCTTGTAGCGGACGCGGAAGCGGCCGTCCTGCGGCACGCGCCGCTCGGCGATGTCGAGCTCCGACATGACCTTGATGCGCGAGATGAGCGTCTGGTGATAGGCGAGATCAATCGGATCGACTTTCGCGTAGAGCGCGCCGTCGATGCGATACTTGACCTGCACTTCCGTGTCGCGCGTTTCGATGTGGATGTCGGAGGCGCGCGACTCCATCGCGTTGAAGACGATGGTGTCCACCAGCTTGATGATCGGCGACATGTCGCTGTCGGTCGCCAGACGGTCGAGGTCTAAAACTTCGTCGCCGTGCTCGGTTTCCTTGACGAGCGAGATGCGGAAATTGGAAGTCGCCTCTTGCAGGACGCGCTGCGTGGCGTCGCCCTTTTTGAGCACCACGTCAATCGCCCCAGCGGTCGCGACGTGCGGCACGATGCGCGCGCGCAACGCGCTTGCGAGTTCGTCGAGGCGTTCGAGATCGCTGGGGTCGGCCATCGCCACGTGAAGGCGCCGCCCCTCGCGCCTGAGCGGGACGAACTGGTGGCGCAGCATGAGGTCGACGGGAATCTCGCCGAGGAGCGCGTAATCGATGGGCGAATCGCCTTCGGGCGGGAGCAGGTCGATGTAGGGCAGGCGGTAGCGGCGCGCGAGTTCCTGCGCGGCGCGGACTTCGGGCGGGAGCGACGTTGCCGCCACCGTAGCACCCTCGCGGCGCGGCGCGGGGGGGGCGGACGCTCCGTTCGCGCCGCCATCGGGGCGGGCGAGTGTGGTCTCGCCTGCTTCGCGCGCGAGTGTTTCGTCAAGAGTAGAGTTCATTGCGCTTGAAAATTCTTCCGCCGCCAAACTTTCGTGTCCTGTTTCTGATGCGAGAAAGGGGCCGGGGGATTGCCCGCCGTCACCGGCTGGTTGGCCCTCCTGAGACGTTCGAGATGGATTGGATGATCGGCAGGTAAATCGCCAGCAAAATCGTGATCACGACCCCGCCCATCACGAGCAGAATCGCAGGTTCGAGCACAGTCGTCAACTGCTCAAGCCTGACCTCGGATTCGGCGTCGTAGAAGGTCGCCACCTCGTCCAGCATCTCGCGCAAACTGCCCGAACGCTCGCCCACGCCGATCATGTCCAGCCCCAACTCCGGTATCCAATTCGCGCTCTCCAAACTCTCCGTGAACGAACGCCCCTCCCTGATCATCGGCAGGATGCGGGTCGAGCGCGCGCGCAGTTCCTTATTCGTGATCGCCTCGGACGCGATCTCCCAAGAATCGACGAGCGTGATGCCGCCCGCGAGCAGAGTCGAGAGCGAGCGCGTCACCTGCGCGACCGAGAGTTGGATGACGAGTTGACCGGCAATCGGGATTTTCAGCACGGCGCGGTCAACTGCCAGGCGACCGTGCGGCGTCTTCGACCAGAACCAGAACGCGACCACGCTGATCAAGATGAGCGGGGCGAACCACCAGATGTTGGCCGCCATCCAGTTCGAGAGGCTCACGACGACGAGCGTGATGGCCGGGAGGTTACGCCCGAAGCCCTCGAAGAGTCGCGCCATGCGCGGCACGACGTAGGTCGTCAAAAACGTGACCATCCCGAACGACGCGATGAGCAGAAAGAGCGGGTAGGCGAGCGCGCCGCGAATCTTACGACGGATTTCGACGCCGCGCCGCATGTAGGCGTTGTAACGGTTCAGCACCTCGTCGAGCGCGCCCGAACGCTCGCCCGCGAGAATGGACGCCGTGTAAATCCGTGGGAAGACCGACCCCTGTTCGGCAAAAGCCGACGAGAGCGCCATGCCGCCGCGAATCTTATCTTCCACGTCGCCGAGCATTCCACGCAGCCGCGCGCTCGATGCGCGCCGACGGAGCATCGCGATGGATTGCAAAATCGGGATACCCGCGCGCAGCAGCGCGGCGAGTTGCTGGTTGAACAGGAGGAAGTCGCCCGCCTTGATGCGCGGCGTCGTGCCGCCCTTGCCGCCGCGCGTCAGAGCGGCGATGCCGCGCGCCTTCGGCGGCGTCACGGAAAAGACGCGGAAGCCTTCGCTCTCCAGACGCACCCGCGCCTCGGCCACGCCCACGGCTTCAATCGTGCGCGTCACCACCTCGCCCGCGGGCGTTCCCAAACGACAAATAAACTCGGCCATCGGTTTTTTATGATTGCGTTGATTGCACGGCTCGCGAAATCAACGTCTAAACGGGGCGACGAGTATAACACGCGCCGCGCGCCAAGCTCACGCGCCCGGCCAAGCGCGACGCAGACGAATGCTTACACGCGCGCCCACCGTTAAAGTTGCAGGATCATGCCCGCCGGATGCTCAACAATGTGCTCGGCCGCCAGCACGGATCGTAACGGAGTATTTGAGCGACACTCGGCCGAACTTCGGCGGGAGACTCCGGCGAGTGCGGCGAAGAGAACGCCTGAGAGAAGTTTTCTTCAGGCACTATTCTTGCGCCCGTGTTGACGTCGGAACTCAAAAACAAAACTTTCGTTGTAGACGGTTCTTGCGTGCGCGCCGCATCGTGTCCTACAATACGCGCGTCCCCAAGCGAAGTCTCCCAGCTTCATTGATCGAGCCACGAGCAAAAGTTTTTTTACGGCTTCAGGCATCGCTCCCGTGCGATATCGGAATCGTAGGGCATACAAGGTTTAGCTGCGCAGGAGTTGTTCCCGTCAAACTCCGCCGACTGGAGGTCTCAATGAGAGTACGGCGCCACTGTCCCGGACTCCGTTCCGCGCTCGTCTCTTCGCACGTCATCGCCTGCCTGTTAGTCGTCGCGCCCATCGCGAACTTCGCACAACAGAAGACCACGACTCAATCCGCAGCCGAACAACCGGCCGGCGTCACCGCCACCACCACGACTGTCACGACGCAGCCCGCGCCGACGCCGGCGCAACCCGTTGCGTCGCCCGCGACGACGGGCGCGAACTTCGGGGTGGGCGCGCCCGCGAGCGCGGGCGGCGGCGCGGCGGCAACGTTCGGCGACGAGCAACTGATCGTCAACTCCGATCTCATCACTCTGAGCGTCACGCTGACGGATGCCTACGGCCGTTTCGTGACGGGGTTGACCAAAGAGGCTTTCACCGTCCTCGACGACAAAGAGGCGCAGGACATCTCCTTCTTCTCCGACGAAGACGCGCCCGTCAGTCTCGGCGTCATCTTCGACGTGTCGGGTTCGATGGGCAAGGACAAGATCGCCAAGGCGCGCGACGCGCTCAAGCATTTCATCCAGACGAGCCACGAAGGCGACGAGTATTTCCTGATCGGCTTCAACCACCGCTCGCAGGTCTTGATGGAGAAGACGCGCGACGCCGACGCCTTGCTCACCAAACTGACCTTCGTGCAGACCAAGGGGCAGACCGCGCTCTACGACGCCTGCTACCTCGGCGTCGAAAAGGTGACGCGCGGCGCACATCCCAAGCGCGCGCTCCTCATCATCAGCGACGGGCAGGACAACAGTTCGCGCTACACCTTCAGCGAACTGCGCCGCGTCCTGAAAGAGACGGACGTGCTCATCTACGCCATCGGCATCACCGATAAAGGCGACCCGAACGGGTTGGGCGTGAGCGGGCAGGCCGTCCTCGACGAGTTGGCCGGCGTCTCCGGCGGGCGCGCCTTCTTCCCCGACACCGCCGCCGAGATGAACGAAATTTTCGAGCGCATCGCCATCGAACTGCGCCACCAGTATTCCATCGGCTACAAGCCGAAGAATTTCGTCAACAACGGCAAGTGGCACAAGATCAAGGTGAAAGTCTCGCCGCCACGCGGGCTGCCGCGCGTCTTCGTGCGCACCAAAGAAGGCTACTACGCCACCACCCAGCCGCGTTAAGGCGTCATTTCCGGGCGCACCGCTTGGCCGCGCTTTGACCGCTTGACCGGCCGACTGGCAACGCGCGCGCCGCCGGACACTTCTAAAGGTGCGTGTGGGCGCGCGCAGGCAGCGTCCGTTCAGGTTCTTTTTTAGCCCCAGCCGCGCGAAGCCAAATTTTTGGCTGACAAACAGAAGCGCCCGCGAACGCGCCCGCCGAAAGCCAGCCGAAGTGGCGGACGGGAGCTTCGCCGGGCGCTTCGGCTTGTTGTCGCCAACCACGCGCGCCGTTTGCCAGTTTTAGACGCAGGAGATGACGGGATGACACATCGCAAAGTTGATCTGAAGAGTCGCCGCAGCAACCGGAGCGCGAGCCTGTTGCTCTCGCTGGGTATCATCGCCGCGCTCGCCATCTTGAGTTTCGCCGATTCGACCACGACGCACGCCCAGAGGACGGCGGCCGATTCGCGCCCCCGCCGCGTGAACAACGTGCAGCAGCAGACGCAGCAACCGCGACCGACGCCCGCGCAGACGCCCGCCCCGCAGTTGCAGACGCCCGCGCCGCGCCAGTCGCCGACGCCCGCCGCCAGCCCGTCGGCCAGCCCGGCGGAAGGGCAAGACCCGGGGCAGGAAGTTGACCCCGACGAGATCGTGAAGGTTGACACGAGCCTCGTGAACCTGAACGTGCGCGTCATCGACCGCGCGAACCGCCCCATCAACGATGTCAAGCAGGACGAGTTCAAAGTGTTCGAGGACGGCGTGCCCCAGCAGATATTCTCGTTCACCCGCGCCGAAGTGCCGATCAGCTACGGCCTCGTCGTGGACAACTCCGGCTCGATGAAGACGCAACTCGAAAAAGTGATCGACGCGACGCGCACCATCATCGAGCAGAACAAGCCGGGCGACGAGACGTTTCTCCAACGCTTCGTCAGCAGCGACGAGATTTCCATCTTGCAGGACTTCACCGCGAGCAAAGACGATCTCTTCGACGCGATGGACAAGATGCACACCGAGGGCGGGCAGACCGCCGTGCTCGACGCCGTCTATCTCGCCGCCGAGCACGTCGGGAAACACAAAAAGGGCGACCCCTTGAGCGACAAGCGTCGCCGCGCGCTCATCCTCGTCACCGACGGCGAAGACCGCAGCAGTTACTACAAGCAGGCGGAACTCTTCGAGTTTCTGCGCGAGAACGACGTGCAGATTTACGTCATCGGCTTCGTCAACGAACTCGACACCGAGAGCGGCTTCATCCGCAAAAGCTCGAAGGACAAGGCCGTCAACCTGCTCAACAAACTCGCCACCGAGACGGGCGGCCGCGCCTTCTATCCCAACTCGCTCTCGGAACTGCCCTCCATCGCCGACGAGATCACGCGCGATTTGCGCACGCAGTACGTCGTCAGCTACAGCCCGACCAACAAGCGGCGCGACGGCACGTTTCGCAAGGTGAACGTCCGCATCGAAGACACGGGCAAACGCGACAAGCGCATCGCCATCACGCGCCCCGGTTACACCGCCCCGCGCGGCGGCGACAACGCGCCCACGGCCGCGCCCGCCCGCACGTCTTCGACTTCGAACAAGCAGCCGTAAACTTAAAAACGATGAAGTAGGAACGATGAACGCGGAAGTAAAAGCAACTTGTCTTTACTTCCGCGTTCATCGTTCCTACTTCATCGTTTTGTTGTTTCTATCCCACACTGGGCATCAGCGAGATTTGCCACGCGATGAAGGCGATGAAGAGGAGCATCACGCCGACGATCACGAGGACGACCGGCTCGATGTCCCAAAATCTCCTCTCGCCCGCTTCGGTCAACTCTTTCGGGAGATTCAGATGATCCGTGTCGACGATGAGCGCGCCCTGCTCTTGAATCAGGCGGTTGCCGTTCTGGCCTCCTGCGCCGCGCCCGTTCGCTCCCTGCTGGCGTCGGGCGGCGCGTGTGTCCTGCTCTTCGAGCGGGGCGAGTTGGGCGGCGAGTTGCGCCGTGTCGCCCTTGTTCCTCTTCTTGTGGCGGTCGCGCAGCGGGTGTCTGATCGTCATAGCCATTTCACCTTTTTCAGGAACACGTAGAGCGCGCCGCCGACGCCGACCATCGAGACGAGCGCGAAGACGTAGCCGTAACGCCAGTGGAGTTCGGGCATGTAGTTGAAGTTCATCCCGTAGATTCCGGCGACCAGCGTGACGGACATCAGGATCGTCGAGATCGAAGTCAGACGCTTCATGATCTGGTTCATGCGATTGCCGGAGACGGAGAGATAGGCGTCCATCGTCGAACTGAGCATGTCGCGCAGGTTGTCAATCGTGTCGGAGACGCGGATGAGGTGGTCGAACACGTCTTGAAAGTAGACGTGCGTCTCGCGCGGGAAGATCGGCTGCTCGCGCCTGAGCAGCACGTTGAACACGTCGCGCAGCGGCGTGATCGAGCGGCGCAGGTAGAGCAGCTTCTTCTTGATGGCGAAAATCTCTTCGATGGCTTCCGGGCGAAACTCGCCGAAGATCGAATCCTCCAGGTCGTCCATGCGGTCGCTCACCACGTCTAAGAGCGGCAGGTAGTCGTCGACAATCGCGTCGATCAGAATATAGGCGAGCACCCCCGCGCCGTATTCCGCGCGATCCGTCCACTCGTGCCAGATGCGCGAGGCCGTGTCGATGGCGCGGATAGGGCGGCTGTGGACGGTGACGAGGAAGTTCTTGCCGAGAAAGATGTTCAACTCGCGCAGTTCCAGACGGTCACTCACCCCGGCCAGTTCGGCCTCGTAGACCACGATGAAGTAGTAGCCGGGGTACTCTTCGATCTTCGGCCGCTGGTGCTCGTTGCGGCAGTCTTCAATCGAGAGATGGTGGAAGCCGAACTCTTCGGCCAGTTCCTCGAAGTCTGTGCTGGTCGGGTCGGTCACGTCCGCCCAGACGATGTTCTGCGGCTCGATGCGAAGTTCGCTGATGTCGGCCGCGATGCAGTCGTTCGTGAAAGACTTTGTCTGCGTATTCAGGCAAACCGTCCTGATCAATTTATTTTCCCTCTCCCATCCACGTCGTCGAAAAAGGCGGCCATGAGTATATCCCCGGCGGGAATTTTGCCAAGCAAATAATGAGGCCGCCCTGCTTTTACATAACTTTTACATTCGCCGCGCCCCTCATCTGCTACGATAACCCTCGCCCCCAACATCAAATACCGGACGAGTGAAGTGTGAGAAATTTTCACAGGAAAAAACGAGGGGAAGAGTAAAAATTATGGCAACTCAGGGCATGAGCGCGCAACAGGTCGCCGCGCAGCATGACGGAAAAATCAACTGGTCGACGACCATCACGATGATCATCTTCCATGCGGGCGCAATCGCCGCGCTGTTCATGTTTTCGTGGACTGCGCTGTTTGTGACGCTCGCGCTGTGGTGGGTTTCCGGCAGCCTCGGCATCGGCATGGGCTACCACCGCCTGCTCACGCACCGCGGTTTCAAGACGCCGAAGTGGGTCGAATATTTCCTGACCGTCTGCGCCACGCTCACGCTCGAAAGCGGCCCCATCCAGTGGGTCGGCACGCACCGCATCCACCACGCTCACACGGAACAACCCGGCGACCCGCATTCGCCCCGCGACGGAACGTGGTGGGCGCACATGGGCTGGATTCTGACGGGGACGGCGCAGCAGCACGACGAGGTGACGCTGCGCCGCTACGTGCCCGATTTGATGAAAGACCCCTTCCACGTCTGGCTGTCGAAATGGTTCTTCGTTCCCGTCGTCGTGCTCGGCGTGCTGCTGTTGGTCTTCGGCGGCTGGTCGGTCTTCTTCTGGGGCATGTTCCTGCGCACCACCTTCGGCCTGCACGCGACGTGGCTCGTCAACTCCGCCACGCACCTCTGGGGCTCGAAGCGTTACCAGACCGAAGACGACTCGACCAACAACTGGATCATCGCCCTCCTGACCTTCGGCGAAGGCTGGCACAACAACCACCACGCGCACCCGCGCGCCGCGCGCCACGGATACCACTGGTACGAGATCGACATGAACTGGTACGGCATCCGCGCGCTCCAAATGCTCGGCCTCGCCCGCGACATCAAACACCTCCCGCGCCAGACGGACGCCAACAAGGCCGGTGAGGACAACGACGCGGATGCCCTCTCGCAAGCGGCATAGCGAAAGACATAAGGACAAAGGGGAAGGGGGTAAAGGGGAAAGGTGGAAGCAAGAAGGCGCGCTCATCGTGCGACACTTGCTTTCAACCATTTCACCTTTACCCCTTCCCCTTTTCCCTTTACCCCTTCCCCTTTTCCCTTTACCCCTTTCCCTTTTCCCTTTCTCATTTGCCCCGCGCTTCCTTACAATAGACGCATGCGCCTTTCCGGCCGCCGCCGTAAATCCACCGCGTTCTTCATCACGCTCGGCTCGTGTCTGGTCGCGCTGGCCGTCGCGCTGAACGTCGGCTGGGTTTTGTTGAACTGGCGCGAGGTGGCGATGCTCGTCCTCGGCATCATCTTCTTCAGCGTCATCATCGCCGGTCTCGTCCTGAACACCACGTTCCTCGTCCGCGAAATCCGGCGCAACGAACAGCACGACGCCTTCATCAACGCCGTCACGCACGAACTCAAAACGCCCATCGCCTCGATCCGCCTCTACCTCGAAACCTTGCAGACGCGCGACGTGGACGAGAAACAGCGGCGCGAATTTTACTCCGTCATGCTCGCCGACAGCGACCGTCTGCTCCACACCGTCGAACAAGTTTTGCGCGCCGGGCAGAGCGGCGGCGGCGGCGGCGGCGGGGGGCGGCGCAAACGCGAGAGCGAACCCATCATCGACCTCGCCGAAATCGTGCGCGCCTCGCTCGAACTCGCGCGCACGCGCTACCCGCAACTCTCCGGCGACGCGTTCAGCTACGCCGAGAAATTCAGGAACGGCGAACGCCCGCTCGTCCACGGCGACTCGGACGAACTGCGCGCCGTCATCTCGAACCTGCTCGACAACGCCGTCAAGTATTCGCCCGACGAGGTGCGCGTCTCGGTGCAGGTGATGACGATTGACGCGCGGCGGCTGGCGGTGCGCGTGCGCGACCACGGCATCGGTATCCCGCAGGCGCAACTCAAGCGCATCTTCCGGCGCTTCTACCGGGTGCCGGGTCGCTTCATGGCGCGCTTCAAGGGCACGGGCTTAGGTCTCTTCATCGTGCAATCTCTGGTGAAGAAACACGGCGGGCGCGTCTATGCCGAGAGCGAAGGCGAGGGGCGCGGCAGCACTTTCACTGTGCTGTTGCCGCGCGTGGAGGGGGGATGAAGGCGAGCGTCCTCATCGTCGAAGACGAGAAGCATCTGGCCGACGGCCTGCGCTTCAACCTCGAAGCCGAAGGCTACCGCGTCGAGACGGTCGGCGACGGCGAAACTGCGCTCGCGAAATTGACCGCCGACGCCGGGACGCGTTTCGATGCCGTCATCCTCGACGTGATGCTGCCCGGCATCAACGGCTTCACCGTCGCTTCCGAACTGCGGCAGGCCGGGCAGTTCGTCCCCGTCCTGATGCTGACGGCGCGCGGTCGTCCCGAAGACGTGCTCAGCGGCTTCGAGTCGGGCGCGGACGACTACCTCCCCAAGCCCTTCGAGCTCGCCATCCTTCTCGCCCGCCTCAGCGGCCTGCTCCGGCGGCGCGAATGGCTTCATCGGGATCGGGAGCAAGCGGCGGCGAACGCGCTCGCGCCCGGCGACGACAAGACGAACGCGGCGGGCGACGACGTTGCGACGGACACGGCGGCGGGCGCGCGTCGTGCGGCGGAAGAATTATTCGAGTTTGACGGGAAGACGATTGACTTCGAGGCTTTGGAGTTGCGCGTGCGCGACCGCACGGTGCGCCTGACTCTGATGGAGGCCGATCTGCTGCGTCACTTGATTCGGCACGCCGGGCGCGCCGTCTCGCGCAAATCAATGCTCGAAGAGGTGTGGAACTTGCACGAAGACACCGACACGCGCGCCATCGACAACTTCATCGTGCGCCTGCGCAAGTACATCGAGGCCGAACCCGCCAAGCCCCGCCACCTCCTGACCGTGCGCGGCGTCGGCTACCGCTTCATTCCCAATCCGAAAAGGGATGAGGGATGAAAGAAAGGGATCAGGGCAGCAGGGTGAGGGATGAATGAAGAGAAGCATTCAATCGCTTGAGGGCTTCCTTTCATCCCTCACCCTGCTGCCCTCATCCCTTTCCTCTGACCGACCCGCTGATCTTCTTGCGCGTCGTCTCGCCGGTGCGCAGCACGGGGAGTCCTTCGTCCACTTCGGCGTGCGGGCGCGGGATGATGTGCGTGGCGACAACCTTGCCGACGCGCGCGCCCGCCGCCGCGCCCGCGTCAACCGCCGCGCGCACCGCCCCCACCTCGCCGCGCACAATCGCCGTCACCAGCCCCGCGTCGATCTTCTCGTAGCCGACGAGTTCGACGTTCGCCGCCTTGACCATCGCGTCCGCCGCCTCGATCATCGCGACGAGCCCCATACATTCCACCATGCCGAGTGCTTCCATAAAGTTTCCTCACACGTTTTCCGAGTCCGCCGATTATAACCGATGCGCGACCGCGCCGCGCGGGCGTTCACTTGAAATTGAGCGTCACGTCAACGATCAACTTCTGGCGGTCGGGCTTCACGGACGTTTCGATTTGCTGCAACGTGCCGGGGCGGGCGACGGTCATCAGATTCTTTTTCAAAAATTCGTCCACGTAAGACGCGTCGTACACGTCGCCCGCACGCAGCGTCCATTTTTCTTTGAGCCGGTTGGCGTCCGCCGCCGCGAGTCCCGTGACCGCGAGCGTCCCCATGCGAAACTGCGCCCCCTCCTTGATGTCGAATCCGTAAGTGACGCGGCGGGTCTCGTCGGCAAATTCCTGCCGGGGCTTGAGGCTCAGAAAGATATAACCTTTGCGCCCGTAAGCCTCGCGCACTTCCCTGAGGGCTTTATTGATTTTCAGGCCGTCGGCGATCTCGCCGGTTTTCATCCCGAGGGCGGCGTCCAGTTCAGCCGCCGTCAGCGCGGCGTTGCCCGCCCACACGGCCTGCTCCCAAGAGTAAGCCGCGCCCTCTTCGACGGGCACGCTCACGCTCGCGCCGCCTTTGCAATGATCCGCGCCCGCCGTTGTGTTGGCGGCGGCGATGGTTGCGCCGGGGCGTCCGAAGTTCGCGCGCAGGTGCCCGCGCTGCCAGTAGAGCGGCTTCAGCGTGGCCTCCGCGAACCCTTCGACAAACTCCCGCGAGTAGTCGGCCTTCAAGAGCGGCGTCGAGTTGCCGACCAACTCTTTTTCCGCAATCGCCGACGCGCCCGGAAATTGCAGCGTGCAGATGGGGATGCTCACGCCCTTCACGCTGAAGACGTGTTTCGCGTTGCCGCCCGCCATGTCGGCCGAAGGCATGTAGTCTACCTGCCCCGCGATTTTTCGCGCGCGCAGCAGTCGCTCCAGAGCGCGCGTGACGGCCGCCACCGCGCCGCTCGACTCGGGCGCGTTGCCGTCGAAGGCGGGCAGTTCCTCGCGCACGGCGCGCGCCAGTTCCTCGTCCGTGAACCAGACGAAGTTGTCGAAGACGACCGGCATGTTGCGCTCCGCCTTCGACTCCTCGACCTCGAACGTCACCACCGCCTCGACGCCCTTCGTGCGATAGCGATAACCCAGCTTTGTGAAGAGTCCCGTGGCGAGCAGGCGTTCGGCGGCGGCGTCGAGCGCGGCCACGTCCACCTGTTGCCCGACCTCCAACCCGCTCGCCTCGACCACTCGCGCTTCCGTCACGCGCTGCAATCCCGACACTTCGATCTTGCTCAAACGCATCTGCCCCGCCGGGACTTCCTGCGCGTAAAGCGCGCCCGCTAACGACCACATGATAAGCAACAGCGCGAACCCTTGCGCCGCGCGCAACGAGCGACTCCGACGAACTTTCAACGACAACCACAAAGCCACGAGGATAAATTCTCCTTACTAATTTCTCAGCGAATGGATGGGCGCGGGGATGTGAACGACTCGGCAAAGGAACAAGCTATAAATCTTCCGGTTTAAGTCCGGTTCTTTTAGCTATGCGCGCCAACATTCGCGGGCCGTTCTCTTCTTTGTCATGGAAGGAAAAAACCACGTCAGGCCAGCCGGTTCGAGAAAGAATGCGGTGCGAGCCGCCGGACTCACGTTTGATGCGCCAGCCGATGCGAAGCAGTGCGGCTAAAACCAGCCGCGCCTTTGTCGCAGGCCACCCGCTCATGCCGCGAGAAACGAGACGCTCATCAATTCCGGCTCACTTTCGCCGTGCTCAAGCCGATCCGCCAGCACCCGGAAGGCCAACGCCTGCACACGCGCCACGGCCTCCTCGCGGGTCTGCCCGTAAGCCAGCACGCCCGGCAGGTCTAACACCTCCGCGATCCAGCGGCCGTCGTCCTCTCGATCAAGCTCGATAGTTAATTTCATCCAACGCCCCTCCGATTGCGTTGTTCTTCAACATCATACTCCGGCCGACGGGACGCGGCACCCCTCCGGCATTTAATTTCTCAGCGAATGGATGGGCGCGGGGATGTGGCCGCCGCGACGTATGAAGTCGGCGCAGTTGAAATTGTTGACGGCCATGACGGGCGCGGTGCCGAGCAAGCCCCCGAACTCAACCATGTCGCCGACCACCCTGCCGGGCGCGGGGATGATGCGCACGGCGGTCGTCTTCGAGTTGGTTACGCCGATTGCCATCTCGTCGGCGATGATGGCGGCGATGGTCTCGGCGGAGGTCGCGCCGGGCACGGCGATCATGTCGAGGCCGACCGAGCAGACGCTCGTCCACGCCTCCAACTTCTCCAAGCTGAGCGCGCCGACGCGCGCCGCGTCGATCATCGCCGCGTCTTCCGAGACGGGGATGAACGCGCCGCTCATGCCGCCCACCGCGCTCGATGCCATGACGCCGCCCTTCTTCACCGCGTCGGTCAACAGGGCGAGCGCGGCGGTCGTCCCCGGCGCGCCCGCGCGCTCGAACCCGAAGGCTTCGATGATCTCCGCGACCGAATCGCCGCGCAAGGGGGTCGGCGCAAGCGACAGGTCGATGATGCCGAAGCGCAGGCCGAGGCGGCGCGCGGCCTCGCGCCCGACGAGTTCACCGGCGCGCGCGAGTTTGAAGGAGAGTTTTTTGATCAGTTCGGCGAGTTCGTGCAGCGGCATGTCGCGCGGCGCGTGCCGGACGGCGTGGTTGACGACGCCCGGCCCCGACACGCCGACGTTGATGACGGCTTCGCCCTCGCCGACGCCGTGAAACGCGCCCGCCATGAACGGGTTGTCCTCGACGGCGTTGGCGAAACAGACGAACTTCGCGCAGGCCAGCCCGCCCTCTGCGCGCGTCAGTTCCGCGGCCTCTTTGATGAGACGCCCGACGCGTGCGACGGCATCCATGTTGATTCCGGCGCGCGTCGTCGCGACGTTGACCGACGAGCAGAGCCGCTTCGTCGTCGCCAACGCTTCCGGGATCGACGCGAGGAACACGTCCTCGACGTTCGTCCAACCCTTCTGCACGAGCGCGGAATAGCCGCCGAGGAAATCCACGCCGACGTGCGTCGCCGCCTCGTCGATGGCGCGCGCGAGTTTCAAACAATCGGCGACGCTGCGCGCGCCCGTGGCGACGTGCGCGGCGGGCGTGATCGAGATTCTTTTGTTGGCGACGCTGATGCCGAGTTCGCTGCTGATCTCGTCCACGGTCTGGACGAGACGTTCGGCCGTGCGCTCGATCTTGGCGCGCACGCGTTCGGCCGTGCGCTCGATTGAGTCGCCCGCGCAGTCGCGCAGAGAGAGGCCGAGCGTAACGGTGCGCACGTCGAGGTGCTCCATCTCGGTCATCCGCACGGTCTGCAAGATTTCCGCCTGTGAATATTCCATAGAAAGATGTTCGCCGCTTTAACCGAGGATGTAGCTGAAGAGCAGGATGAAGAGGAAGAGGAGAAAGAGTACGACGGCGATGATCACGAAACGCGTGCCGGGGTCGTCCGCCGCCTCGTCGAGCACGACCGTCGAAGCCTCGCGCAATTTCTCCACGCGCGGGCGCAAATTTTCCCCGACACTCGCGCCGACCGTGGCCGCGCGCCGCCCGATCCGGCCACGCGTCTCCGCCGGCGACGCCGTCGTTGTCTCCGTCGCCGGCTCCGCGACGCTGTCCTCGCCCGCGAACGACTGCCGTGTGTGTGCGCCGGGGGTCGCCGCCTCTTCGCGCGTCTCCGGCGGTTCGAGTTCGCGTTCCGGCGCGGGCTTGTGATTGCCGGAGGCAGCTGTCTCCTCGGAGAGCGTCGGCAGTTTGTCGTTCAGCGTCGCCGCCACGCGCGCCGCTTCCTCGACGAGCATGCTGCTGCTACCGCGCGCTGGCGGTCGCGGCTCATCCATCGCCCCCGTCATCGCGGCGGCCGGATGGTTCTCACCTTCCGTCGTCGCCCCGGCCAGGCGGCTGCCGCACTGCGGGCAAAAACTCGCGTGCCCGCGCACGGACGCGCCGCAACTCAAACACCGACGTGCGATTTCCGGTTCAGACATAAAGCTAAAGTATGAAGGCGGAACGATGAACGATGAACGAAAGACAATCTTTCTTCAGTTCATCGTTCATCGTTCCGCCTTCATCGTTCCTTAGATTCTGTGCATCGCGTTGAAGAGGTCTTCGCGCTGGGCGTAGATGCGGACGCCGAGTTTGTCGCCGGCGGCGCGGAAGCGTTCCTTGAGCGTCGCGACGGGCGCGTTGGAATTGGTCGAGTCGGCGATGATGACCATCGCGAACTTGCCCTGCACGACCGTCTGATTGATGTCCGCGATGCTGCAACCCGACTCGGCGAGAATCTGCGCCACGCCCGCGACGATGCCCGGGTTATCCACGCCGAAGACCGACACGATGAGACGATCCGAAGACCCCTCCGCTTCGCCGCCGTGCGCCGTCAACCCGCGCTTCCCGTCGCGCCTTCCCGCGCCGTCGCCGCCCGCGTCGCCGTTGTTGCCTTCCACCACCGGCTCAATCGCGCGGTAGATGTCCGTCACCAAATTCTCCACCGTGCGCTCGTCGGCCTGCGCCCCAAGCCGCCCGTACACCGCCCGCGTGATCCGGTAGATCAATTCCTCGTTTGCCATTGTTCAGTAAGCAGTGAGCAGTAAACAGTGAGCAGGGCGACAGCAGGGAGTTTCCTGTTTTGACTGCTCACTGCTTACCGCTTACTTTCTTGCCCCGTTATCCCCGCCGCGCAACTCCCGCGCGGCCTCGTTGAGATCATCCGACGGCGAGCCTTGCACGTCCACGCGATCCACGATGCCGACGACCGCCGCCTCGATGGACATCTCCTGATCGCCGATGGCCGAGCGCGCCGCTTTCCCGAAGGCGCACAGCACCACCTCGCCCACGCCCGCCCCCAGACGATCCGCCACCACGATGATGCTGCGGTTCGGCTCTTTGTCCAACTCAAGCGGATGCACGATGAGAAACTTGACGCCCTCCAGATCGGGCGTCTTCTTCGTTGACCAGACCGTGCCGACGACTTTTCCTAAAAACATAGTTTCAAGTTTCAGGTTTCAAGTTTCAGGACTGAGGTTCGACGGTTCTTTGTCTTGAACTTGAAACCTGAAACTTGAAACTTTAGACCTTCGCGAAGACCTCCGCCGGGTCGCCGATGTCGCGCGCGGAAGGCGTGATGATCGTTTTGGCGTTGACGTAAATCTTTTCGCCCTTCTGGACGGCGCGGCGCACGTCGTCTTCGGAGACGAAGTCCACGGCCTTGTGGCCGTTCGTTGGCGCGGGCGCGGCAGGTTTAGTTTGCGCGCCGCCCCCGGCGGCGGCGGCGGGCGCGGCGGGCGTCGCCGGGGCGGCGGGCGCGCTCTGCGCCGTTGCGTTCGTAGTTGCGCCGCTGCCGCCGCCATTGCCGCCCGCCGGTTGCGCGGTCGGCGCGGCTTCGGCGTGCGGGGCGGCCGCGCTCTTGGACTGCGCCCAGTTCGGATCGATCTCGTTCATGGGCTGCACGGGCGCGGGCGATTCGGTCGGGCGCATCTGTGCGTTGTAGACGGGCGTGGGCTGGCTCGCGTTCCGGTTCGACAGGAAGCGATCCACGATGGCCGCGACATCTTCGCGGCTGACTTTGCCGCCCGCCTGCGCGGGCGCATTCATGGTTGACGGCGCGGGCGTCTGCGCGGGCGTCTGCGCGGCTGAACGCGCGGGGCGTGCGCTCTTGACGGGTCGCGTCTCGAAGGCGACGCGCTTGATGTCCATCAGGTGCAGCGGCGAGATGTTGTCGGAGGTGACGTTGCCGCCCCACGAACCGCAGCCGAGGGTCATCGAGGGCGGGAGCGCGGTGGAGAAACCGATTGCGCCGTGCGTCGTCGGCGTGTTGACGACGACGCGCGAGGCGGGCATCTCCATGCCGTAAGCCTTCGCCACGTCGCGCGAGCGCGTGTGGATTCCGGCGGTGTGCCCCATGCCGCCGTAGCTCAAAATCTCGAAGCAACGCGCCGCGCCGCGCTCCACGCCGTCTTCCACGTAGAAGGCGAGGATGGGCGACAGCTTCTCCATCGAAAGCGGGTGCTCACGCCCGACGCCGCCCACGTCGGCCATCAGGCAGCGCGTGCCCTGCGGCACGTTCAAGCCCGCCATCTTCGCGATCACTTCGACCGACTTGCCGACGATGCCCGGATTCAAAGTTCGCTGCGGCGTGGCGACGACTTTGGCGAGTTGATCCGCTTCCGCCGCGCTCAGAAAGTGGCCGCCCTGTTGTGCAAACTCCGCGCGCACCGCTTTCTCGACCGGCGCGTCAACGACGACCGCCTGCTCCGAAGCGCAGATCGTGCCGTTGTCGAAAGTCTTCCCGGTCAAAATATTCTGCACAGCCGTGGGCACGTCCGCCGTCCGTTCGACGAAGACCGGCACGTTGCCGGGGCCGACGCCGAACGCGGGCTTGCCCGACGAGTAGGCCGCGCGGACGAGGCCGATGCCGCCGGTCGCCAAGATCACGGCGGTCAGGCGGTTCTTCATCAGGGCTTCCGTGCCTTCGATGGTGGCGGTTGACATGCAGCCGATGGCATCGGCGGGCAAGCCTTCCTTGATCGCCACCTCGCGCATGATGCGCGCCGTCTCGTTGATGCACTTCGCGGCCGACGGGTGGGGCGACAGGACGATGGCGTTGCGGGATTTTGTAGCGATGAGGATTTTGAAGATGGCCGTGGAGGTGGGGTTCGTCGAGGGGATGATGCCGCACACGACGCCGCGCGGGCTGGCGATCTCGACCACGTCTTTCGATTCGGAGACGACGCCGACCGTCCGCAGATTACGAAACGCGTCCCACACGTCTTCGGCCGCGAAGCGATTCTTCTCGCGCTTGTCGTCGGGGATGCCGAAGCCCGTCTCCTCGACGGCCATCGCGCCGAGCCGAGCCGCGTCGCGCAGAGCGGCCTTCGCCATCGCCTCGCAGATGCGGTCGATCCGCGCCTGATCGAAGCGCGCCAGTTCGGTCTGCGCGCGGTGCGCCGCCTCGACCAGATCGCGCGCCTGCTGCACCGAGACAAGGTCTTTGTCAACCGACATAACAACCCTCCGAGAGACGTAAATCGTGAATCTTAAATCGCGAATAGAAGGAAACTGCTTTTTATCTATTTACGATTCACGATTTACTATTTACTTCTTTCCTTGTTGTTCTCGCGCGCGCCTGCCGGGAGCGAACGGCCTTGATCGCCTTCGCTGAGTTGACCGCCGCCCCCGCCGCCGCCCTGTAGGGCGCGCTCGTCGGGGCTGTAATTGGTGCGCCCGTTCTGGGGCAGGACGCGCTCGACTTCGCCGTGCGGGCGCGGAATGACGTGGACGCTGATCAGTTCGCCGACGCGCCGCGCGGCCGCCGCGCCCGCGTCCGTCGCGGCCTTGACCGCGCCCACGTCGCCGCGCACGAAGATCGTCACGTAGCCCGCGCCGATATACTCTTTCCCTAACAGTTGAACGTTGGCGGCCTTGACCATCGCGTCCGCCGCCTCGACCGCGCCGACAAAACCTTTCGTCTCGACCATTCCCAATGCTTCGAGAGGCATAAGTCGTCTCCTCGCTTCGTTGTGATTTTAGAAATTAAAAACGATTCCAGTTTGGTTGTCTGAACGCGTCAACGTAGCACCCCGCGCGGCAAGAATCAAGGGACGCGCATCTTTCCCCAAAAAACTTGAGTTTGACACGCTCGCGCGGCGCAAGTTATATTGCGCCAAAAGTTGCGGCACGCTTGCGAGGTGTCGTGTCAGGCCGGCGAAAGCAAATGAACGGCCTTTAACTCAAGCGGTCGTTCCGCCCCCGAGAACAAGCGATCAAGTGAACTCTAAGAGCCCTGACCAGAACTCTGAAGAACCTGCGAGAGCTGGCGGGGGCGAGTCGTCTCTCGGCGCGCGTCTGCGTCAGGCGCGCGAGGCGCGCGGCGTCTCCCTGCGCGAACTCTCCGACCAGACCCGCATCGCGCGCCGCTACCTCGAAGCCATCGAGACGGACGATTACAAGGAACTGCCCGGCGGCATCTTCAACCGCTCCTTTATCAAAGCCTACGCCAAGGCCGTCGGCTTCAGCGAGACGGAGGCCGTCAGCGCGTACACGGAAGTGGCGCGCGCGCACGGCGAAGCGCCCGACGAACTCCCGACCTCGCGCCAGTCGTCGCGCATCTACATGGACGGCGACACGTCGCGCTCGCCCTTCGTCACCGCTCTCCTCAGCCTCATCATTCTCGCCATCATCTCGCTCGGCATCTACGCGGGGTTGCACTACTACCAGCGGCGCAATAATGCCGGCGCGGCCGCCTCCGCGCCGACCGCCCCGGCGGCCAACCCCGGCACGAACGATCAAACGCTGCCCGCGCAAACGCCCGCCGCGCCCGCGTCTCCCGACCCGGCTACAGCGGCGGCGACGGGCGCGTTGAACGTTAAGATCAAGGCGAAGGGCGAAGAGGTCTGGGTGAGAACGCGCGTGGACGACCGGCCGAAGTCGGAAGGTAATATCGCGGCGGATCAGGAGAGAGAGGTCACGCTCGCGCCCGCCGAACGCCTCGTCGTCGAATATTCAAAGAGCAAGGCGGCCGCGCTCGAAGTCACCATCAACGGTCGCCCCGCGAGCGTGCCGACGGAGACGCGCAAAGGCAAGTCGCTCGTCGAACTGGTGATCACGAAGGACGGTTACGAACAACTGCTGCAACAGCCCTGAAGCCCCGCCCCGTCGCGGCGCGCGCACATCTTCCGCCGTGCCCGCCGAGACGCCGCCCTTGCGCCCGCCCACGCGCTTTGCTACGCTCGCCTTTAGTCCAAACTTCATACGTTCAATTTTTCATCCCGCTGGCCTGGTCGCCGCGCTTCCGTTCGAGTTTTTGGAAGGGAGTTTTTTAATCCGACATGATTACCAATGATCTTACCGAGGGTCTGACCTTCGACGACGTGTTGCTCATCCCCGGCCGCTCCGACGTGCTGCCGAACGAAACCGACACCTCGACGCAATTTACGCGCGGCATCTCCCTGCGCATCCCGCTCTGCTCGGCGGCGATGGACACCGTCACCGAGGCCGGGCTCGCCATCGCCATCGCGCAGCAGGGCGGCATCGGCGTCGTCCACAAGAATCTGCCCGTCGAGCGGCAGGCCGAAGAAGTCGACAAGGTGAAACGCTCCGAGTCGGGCATGATCGTCGACCCCGTGACGATCCCCTACGACCGCCCCGTCTCGGAGGCGCTCGCCGTGATGGAACGCTTCAAGATTTCCGGCGTGCCCGTCGTGGACAGCGACGGCCACCTCGTCGGCATCATCACCAACCGCGACCTACGCTTCGAGACGCGCTTCGACATCCCCGTCTCCGAAGTGATGACGAAGCAGCCGAACCTCGTCACCGTCCCCGTCGGCACGACGCTCGAACAGGCCAAGTCGGTGCTGCAAAAGCACCGCATCGAAAAACTGCTCGTCATCGACGACGACAAACACCTCAAGGGACTCATCACCGTCAAGGACATTCAGAAGGCCATCCGCTACCCTGCGGCCGCGAAAGACGACCTCGGACGCCTGCGCGTGGCCGCCGCCATCGGCGCGACCGGCGACTACCAGGAGCGCGCCGACGCGCTCGTCGCGGCGCGCGTCGATTGCCTCATCATAGACACCGCGCACGGCCACTCGTCGCGCGTCATCGAGGCGGTGCGCGAGATGAAGCGGCGACACCCCGACACGCAACTCGTCGCCGGGAACGTCGCCACGGGCGAGGCGACGCGCGAACTGATCGGGGCGGGCGTTGACGCCGTGAAAGTCGGCATCGGCCCCGGCTCGATCTGCACGACGCGCGTGGTGACGGGTGCGGGCGTGCCGCAGATCACGGCGATTGTGAACTGCGTCGAGGCGGCGCGCGGGTCGGGCGTGCCCGTTATCGCCGACGGCGGCGTGAAATTTTCGGGCGACGTGGCGAAGGCCATCGCGGCGGGCGCGGACGTGGTGATGATCGGCTCTCTGTTCGCCGGGACGGAAGAGTCGCCGGGCGAGTTGATTTTGTTTCAGGGTCGCTCGTTCAAAGCGTATCGCGGCATGGGTTCAATCGGCGCGATGCGCGAAGGCTCGCGCGACCGCTACGCGCAGGAATCAATCGCCATGGAATCGAAACTCGTCCCCGAAGGCATCGAAGGCCGCGTCCCCTACAAGGGCACGCTCTCCGACATGGTGACGCAACTCGTCGGCGGCTTGCGCGCCGGGATGGGCTACACGGGCTGCCGCACGATCCGCGAGTTTCAGGAGAAAACGCGCTTCGTCCGCATCAGCGCGGCCGGCCTGCGCGAGTCGCACGTCCACGACGTAGTCATCACGAAGGAAGCCCCGAACTACCGGCTCGAATAAGGAGAGGCGGTAAGGCTGAACTCAAAACGCATAACGGGCGGCGTGCTCAACGACACGCCGCCCGTTATGCGTTTATCGCAGCCGCTTACTGGTTGCCGTCTTTCGATGGGCTATCGGCGTGCAATTCGGCAATCTAACCGTTGCCCCCGTTCGGCTCGGCGAGTCGGCGCAGTTCGGCTATCGATTCTTTGAGTCGCTCTGACCTCCGGTCGTTCTGGTCAAGTCGCTCCTCGTGCCTGCTCGCTAAATCGGCCAACACGACAAACGACTCTTCGAGCCGGACGATGCGGGCTTGATCGCGTTCTCGTTCGGCGGCTTGCGACTCGGCCAGCCCGCCGATCATGTCGGTCAGTCCATCGGCCTTGTAAGCTAGTTTGTCTGTCGTGGCGGTCAGTCGCGCCAGCGTGTCGAGGATGAACTCCATCTGCCGTTGTCGTTCTTCTTCCGTCATCGCGCCTCTCGCTTTCTGATGGACGCCTACCCGAAGGCCGCGCTCCTCCCGCCGGGCTACTTCTTATTCGCGTTGGCCGATGGGCTGTTGAAGATCGTCTCGATCCACGCGTCGGTGTTGATGAAGCCCGCGCCCCACTGTTTCCACTCGGCGGGTAATCCGGCCGTCTTGAGTTGTGCAAGGGTCTTACCTTCCGTCATCCCTTTGCGGACGTGGGCGGTCGTCTCGACGAGCATGCGCCGGTAGAGTTTGAGGTCGTCGAGCGTGGAGAGGGGGCCGTGGCCGGGGATGATCTTCACGTCGGCCGGGACGCGCGCGATGACGGCTTCGACGTTCCGCGTCAAGCCTTCGACGCTACCGCCGTGTTCGAGGTCGATGAACGGGAAGCGACCGGCGAAGAAATGGTCGCCCATGTGGATGACGTTCGACGCGGTGAAGAAGATGACGCTGTCGCCGTCCGTGTGGCCTGCGGGGAAGTGTATGGCGCGAATCTCCTCGCCGTTGAAATGGATGGAGACCGACTGGTTGAACGTGATGACGGGCAGGGCTTCTTTGGGCGAGGCCGGGATTTTCTGGCCGCGCACCGTCTGTTCGACCGCGAGCCGCCCGCGCACGTTGTCGTGCGCGATGATGGTTCCCTCTTTGCCGAAGATGGGGTTGCCGCCCGTGTGGTCGCCGTGGTAGTGCGTGTTCAGGACGAAGCGCAACTGGCCGGGGTTGATCTCTTTGAGCGCGGCGCGAATCTTGTCGGCCAGCGGCGCGAATTGATCGTCGACGATGAGCAGGCCGTCCGCGCCCGCCGAGACGCCGATGTTCCCGCCCGCGCCTTCGAGCATGTAGATGTTGCCCGACACTTTCGTCGCCTTCATCTGTACCTTGGAAAAGTCTTGTTGCGAGCGTGCGTGGGCGACGGTGAAGCAGACGATGAGCAGGGCGTAGACGTACTGGCGACGGCGCATAAAATTTTCCTCCGCGAATTTCCCAGTCGGGTGTTTGAGAGCGCGGGACAAATTCACGCCCCGCAGTCGAGACGACCGGAGCGTTTGTCACACGGCAAAGCCGCACAGTAACCTTTTCAACCGCGGAGCGTCAACCGGGCGCCCCCACGCGCGCCGGGCGGTTTCAGGCGGTTTCAGGCGGGCGCGGGGCGCGTCTCAAAGAAGCCGTTTCGTCCGCCCGAAAGCGTGTGCCGCGCTGTCGCGTTTTTCGTGCACGGATCGTCCGACACGTGTCCGCCGGGAGATGCGCCGCGCTCGTCTGCGCCGCGCGCGGTTGCCGCACACGACGCGGTTTCGGCACGCGCGCCCGTGAGTTTGACGTTGACGCCGGGCGGCACCGTGATTGCAACGACAGGTATTCGATGACTGAGAAGAAACGCACGATCAGGTTGATCTCGAACCCGAACGCGGGGCGGGGCGGGCGGAGGCGCGCGGCCGAGGTCGCGCGTTTTTGCGAGTTACTCGGCGCGCGCGGGATCGAAGTTGAAACGTTGACGACAAACGCGCCGGGCGACGCGACGCGGCTCGCGGCCGAAGCGGCGCACGACGGCGTGCGCGAGGTGATCGTCTCCGGCGGCGACGGCACGATCAACGAGGCTTTGCAGGGCTTGGTGGGAGGGCGCGTGCGGCTCGGCATCTGGCCCGCGGGGACGGCGAACGTGCTGGCGCGCGAGCTTCGATTGCCGTTCGACGCTGTCGGAGCGGCCGACGTGATCGCGCGCGGCCGGACGCGGCGCATCTACGCGGGCTGCGCGACGGAAGAGGTGAGCGGCGCGCGTCGTTATTTTTTTCTGATGGCGGGTATCGGGCTCGACGCGTCGGTCGTGGAGCGCGTGCGCCCACGTCTCAAGCGGCGCGTGGGCGAGGGCGCATTCTGGGTGTCCGGGCTCGGCCACCTCGTGAGCTGGCAGCCCATCGTCTTCAGCGTAGAGGTCGGGGGGCGGATTTATCCCGCCACCTTCGCCGCCTTCGGCCGCGCCGCGCACTACGGCGGCGACATCAGCGTGACGCCGGGCGCGCGGCTCGACGAGCCGGAGTTTGAAATCTGCATCGTCAACTCGCACAGCCGCCTGCGCTTTCTGCAACTGCTCGCGCACGGCTTGCGCCGCAACGGCGTGCGACGCGAGATGCCCGGCGTGCGCTACGTGCGCGCGACGCGCGCGCGCGCGACGGGCGAGGCGCGCATGCAGATCGACGGCGAGTTGACGGGACGACTCCCCGTGACTTTCGGGATCGAGCCCGTGCCCGTCGAAGTCATCGCCCCGCCACAGGAGGCGCGCGACGGGTGGCGCGGTTATCAACGCCTGCGATAAAGTTTCATCGCTTCATAGTTCATCGCTTCATAGTTCATCCCTTCAACCACGCGGCGCGCAGGGCGCGCGCCGCAGCCGGAGCGTCCTTGATCTCTTCGAGGCGGTAGTTTTGACGCGGCCGCGTCTGCGCCGTGTTGGCCGTCTGTGCGGCGTCGCCGGGAGTCTTGACGAGCCTGAGGCCGACGTAGGCGAAGGCTTCTTCGTAAGGCAGCGGTTCCGTGCCGCGCACGTGGCGCGCGAAAAAGTCGGACATGTCCGCGCCCGCCACCTGCGAGACGGTGCGCTCGAAATCCGCGCCCGTGTAGCCGCGCCCGCGCGAGTAGTAAGTGGCCGCCGGACTCTTCAGGTAAAACTCGTCATACATGCGCCGCATCACGTCGTCGAGCGAGGCGCGCCCGCCGGTCTTGCCGCGCATCAACAGGTCGAGCGCGATGCCGATCACCTCGCCTTTGCTGTAGTAGCTGACGGTCGTCTCGGAGAGGTTCGTGCGCTGGTAGTGTGGCGTGCGGTCGATGAACGAGGCGATGAGCGACGCCTCCTCCGCGTTCAGCAGGCGATTGCCGGGCGCGTTCTCGACGAAGCCGATAGCTCCTGCGAGGGCGCGCAGGTATCGCTCGTCCGCCCAGACGCCGGAGCGTCGCATCATCAACCCGCCGTAGTAGTTCGTCAGCCCTTCGGCGATCCACAGGCTGCGCGTGTTGACGGGGCGCGTGAAATCCCACGGCCCCAGTTCGACGGGGCGCAGGCGTTTGACGTTCCAGACGTGGAAGAACTCGTGCGCCGCCGTGTCGAGCGCGCCTTCGGCGACGCCCTTGTCGCCGAGCGCGCGCGTGCTGATGATCTGCGTGGAGGCGAGATGCTCCATGCCGTCGCCGCGCGGCGCGGTCGGGTCGAAGTGCATCATGAAGAGATAGCTGTCGTAGTCGGGCGTCCCCATCAGCGCGATCTCGGCGCGCACGACGCGCTCGATGTCGCGCACGAGCCGGGCGCGCTCCCCCTTTTCTTCGCCGAACGAATGCACCATCACGCGGTGCGTCTTGCCTTCGACTTTAAACTCTTCGACGGTGAAGTCGGGCGCGATCTCGGTCGGCGTGTCGATCAGGATGTCGTAGTTCGGGAACTGCCAGTCGCGCTGGTCGGCGCGCTCCGTCGCGGCGTTGATGACGCGCCAGTTCGCGGGCGCGTTGACGAGCAGACGCACGGGGTCTTGCTTGTGGCCGACGACGTACATGAAGACGGAGCCGCCGTTGAAGTTCGCGTGCCGCGCGTCGAGTTGCGAGAACGTGCCGGAGAGGTCGTTGGCGAAGACTTTATAAGTGAGGGTCACGCCACGCGAGACGGCGTTCTGCGGGAAGACGCGCCACGTCTGCGTGTCCAGCCTCGTGACGGGGAGCACGGAGCCTTGCGGGCACGTGCCCGTCGGCGGGCACGACGTTTCGGCGCGCACCTCCTGCACGTTCTTCGCGAAATCGAAGACGGCGTAGCGACCCGGCGACCAGCGCGGCATCTGAAAATCAACGGCCTCCACGCCCTTCGGCGGCTCGACCGTCAGGCTCACCTCGAACAGGTGCGAGGCCGGGTTCGACATCGAGAGTTGATAACTGATGTTATATCGTTCGTCCTGCGCGGTGGCCGTGGCGCAAAACAGGATGAGCGACGCGAAGCTCAAGACCGCGCGCCGCCGCGTGAAAAGTTTCATGCAAGCGATCATATATGCTCCCCGAAAGTACGTGTCCGAAACTGAAAGTCGTTATGTGGAGACGAGCGATTATCCGCGCAGTGGCGAACCCGTGTCAAAAGCCGCACGCCGCGCGCGCCGCGCTTGACGCACGGCGCGCGGCTCGGCTAGTTTCAGCCACGCGAGTTTCAAAACCCGTCCGGCTGTCGTCAATGCTTCGATGATGTCTATGATCGAAAGACGCTGGTGCCTCGGTGATGTCTATGACCGAAAGACTCTATTACCACGATTCGCACCTCACGGAGTTCGACGCGCGCGTCCTCGAAGTAGAGGCCGACGCCGGGGCGCGTCGCGTCGCCGTCACGCTCGACCGCACGGCGTTCTACCCGACGGGCGGCGGCCAGCCGAGCGACACCGGCACGCTCGACGGCGCACGCGTCATAGAATGTATTGACCGCGAGGAGGCGGGCGTGTGGCACATCATCGAAGGCGCGCCGCCCGTCGTGGGCGCGCGCGTCGCGGGGCGCATCGACTGGCCGCGTCGCCTCGACCACCTCCAACAGCACACCGGACAGCACATCCTCTCGCAAGCCTTCGTCCGCCTTTTCGACGCGCCGACGCGCGCCTTTCGCATGCTCGAACGCGCCTGCGAGATCGACGTTGATCTGCGCGAACCGTCCGACGAGCGCATCGAACAGGCCGTCGCGCTCGCCAATAAAATCATCTGGGAGGATCGCCCCGTGCGCGTGCGTCAGGTCTCGCCGCGGGAGGCCGCCGCGCTCCCGCTGCGCAGAGATTCCGCCCGCACGGGAGACCTGCGCATTATCGAGATCGAAGACTTCGACCTGAGTCCCTGCGGCGGCACGCACGCCGCGCGCGCGGGCGAAGTCGGCATCCTCGCCGTCCGCTCTTGGGAACGCGCCAAGAATTTAACGCGCGTCGAATTCCTCGCCGGAGGCCGCGTTCACGCCGACTACCGGCGGGCGAACCACACGGCGCGCACCGTCGCCGCACTCTTCAGCGCGGGCCGCGACGACGCCCCCGAACTAGCCGCGCGGCTCGTCGAAGAAAACAAGAACTTGTTGCGCCGCCTCCGCGCGCTCGAAGAGATCGCCGCCCGCGTCGAAGCCGAGGAACTGATCCAAACCGCCTCCGTCGCCGTCGCCGACGCGCACACGCGCATCGTCACACACGCCTTCACCGAACGCGACGCGGAATCCCTCAAACGGCTCGCCCTCTCGATCATCTCGCGCCCCGGCCACATCGCCCTGCTCGGCTCACGCGACGCAGACGGGCGCGCCGCCCGCCTCGTCTTCGCCCGCGCGCCCGAAGCCCGCGGCGACATGAACATGCTCATGCGCGAAGCCTGCGCCCTCCTCGAAGGGCGCGGCGGCGGACGCCCCGACCTCGCACAGGGCGGCGGCACAAACGTCCAAAAGCTACCCGACGCTCTGCGCGCCGCCGCCGCACGCATCGTCGCGCCGGAATAGCCCGCGCCGCCCGCGCCAGACGCGCACGCCCCCGCAATTCCAATCACGAACGCTTGACACCGCCCCCCCCGCTCTCTAATATTTCCCTCAACGCGTGGGGCAGTAGCTCAGTTTGGCAGAGCGCCGCGTTCGCAATGCGGAGGTCAGGAGTTCGACCCTCCTCTGCTCCACCAAAAGATTTCGACAGGCTAGGCTATCCGCAAGGGTAGCCTTTTCTGTTGCGGGTCTCTTTCACTCCAAAGCGCGCCAAAGTGACAGGTTGAATGTTTTGAGCCGCCGCCGCGCGTAGCATTGGCGGCTCGCCTACATATTATTTTACGCCCAATGCTGCAATTAAGATACACCTGACTTGCTTTTTTTTCTGCGAATTTGCAGAATATCTGCGTGATATACTGTTGGATGACGTTTGTTGTGCAATCTAGCCAAATAGGATAAGTATAATGCTGATTCGATTCCGAGTTGCAAATCACCGCTCAATTTGTGATGAGCAAGAGTTTTCATACGTAGCTGCCCCTTTGAAAGAACATGATGAAAAACTTATCAATGTAGAAAAATATAGAATAAATTTACTTAGAGCCGCTGGAATTTATGGAGCGAATGCATCTGGAAAATCAACTGTGCTTCACGCTCTTGAATTCTTGACAAATGCAGTTCTTAATTCACATCGCTCTTGGGAGCCAGATGGAGGGATTCCTAGGGAGCCATTTCTGCTTGCCCCCAATAAGTTAGAGGAGCCGTCATTATTTGAAATTGATTTTCTAAAAGACGGTATACGTTATACCTACGGCTTCATCATTAACTCTGTGCGGGTACTTGAAGAATGGCTTTTCGCATACCCTCAAGGCAAACAGCAAAAATGGTTTGTTCGTAACATCGAAGCATCAGATGAGTTTAGTTTCAGCCGCTTTCTAACAGGAGAAAACAAAGCTACTCAATCCCTCACACGAAAGAATAGTCTTTTCCTTTCAGCAGCTGCACAAAATAATCATCCCACCCTTACCCCATTATTCGAATGGTTTTCAACCTCGTTGCGGTTTATTGATGTGGCACCACGACGTAGTGAGGCGAGCACTGCGAGGAAGTGTGGTGACCCAAAGTATCAAGCCCAAATTCTTAAGATAATGAAAGGAGCGGATTTAGGCATATCTGGCATCAATTACGAAGAGGAAGAAGCTTCAGACACTACGAAACAATTGCTAGGTGTGCTATTTGCAAATAGTCCTGACGTATTGAAAAAGATGTTGGATTCTCCCATGCCTAAAATATCATTTCGCCACCACTTCAAAGATAGTGGAACGGATATATCGCTCCCGTTAGAAAGTGAGTCACGGGGAACTCAAGCGCTTTTCGCCTTAGCTGGTCACGTTGTAGAAACACTTGCTGATGGTGGAGTACTTTGCATTGATGAACTTGATTCGAGTTTGCATCCCTTGCTTGCTATTACAGTGGTGAATATATTCGATGACCCCAAGAGCAATACGAATAATGCACAACTCCTCTTCAACACGCATGACACTAACATTTTAGAGTATGGAAATTTGCGTAGGGATCAAATCTGGTTTACGGAAAAGGATGACAATGGAGCGACACACCTATATTCATTAACAGATTATAAGCCGCGCAAAGAAGAAAATATTAAACGCGGCTATTTGCAGGGACGTTATGGGGGGGTTCCTTTTATTCGCATACCCAAAAATCTATTCTCGGATGGGCATAATGGCTAGTCGTAGATTTCGTGATTCACGTCGCTCCTTATATCGCCGCCAACCCTCACTCGACCCACGTCCGAGAATCCTTGTTGTCTGTGAGGGGATTGTAACTGAGCCACAATACTTTGAAGCTTTCAAGCGTGAGGAAGGAAATCGTCTCGTAGATGTGATGATAGATAATCAAGGCGGTGTACCTAAGACCCTTGTTGAACGTGCCGCGCTGCTAAAGAAGTTGGCTGAAAGGGAAGCGCTTCGAGAACATGACGACAATCTAAAATATGACGAAGTGTGGTGCGTATTCGATGTTGACCAGCATCCTAAGTTGGCTGATGCTCGGCAACAGGCACGCGATAATGGCATTAAGTTAGCAGTTTCAAATCCTTGTTTTGAACTTTGGCTCCTTATTCATTTTACTGACCAAACTGCTCATATCGAGCGTAAGCGAGCGGCGACTGCGTTGAAAAAATATATCCGTGAATATGATAAACACGTTCCTTTCGAAATCCTACGTTCCGGATACATGGATGCCGTCCGTCGCGCACAACTAATAGAGAGCCGTTGTATAGAAGAGGGGGGTAACCCATCAACAGGGGTATATCTGCTAACAGAACGAATTCGTGAATTTGGTCGCAGAGAGCGCACTTACCTATAAGGCGTTATTTAATCAGTTGCCCTTATCAGAAATTTCTTACGGCTAGAAATAGCAGGAAGGGCAAAGTCTACGCACTGATGGAATCCGTATATGTGGAGGACGTCATGCTACGAGCAGAGACAGACCCGCCCTCAAAGGTTTGAAGCGATGGGTGACGCCATATGACTCATTCGTTCGCCGGTTGAAATAGGTTCGGCGGTCGAAAAATGCCGACCCCTGTTCCACCCATCGTATTGACCAATTCCATCCCCCGTGCCGAACCCTCAAAAGCACCTGTTTACGTAAAATCCCCCCAAAAACGGCAAATCAAAGTGTGGTTCATTGTGAGTAGTTTTACATTTCCCCGCCGACCCTTCGCATCGGAAACGCGGACATTTTGCCAGCGTTTCAGCCTGCTACGCGTAGGTAAGGTGCGCCCACTGTCGGACACACTCACGAGTGGACGTGGTAGAGATGGCGACTGCGGCGGCGCGAATCCCAATTCGCGTAGCGGGATGCTTCGCTGTGGCGGTAGTGGTAGAGGCCGAGATTCCCTTCCCTTTCAAACTCCGGCTTGAGTTGCTCAAGGACGGCGAGTTTCTTCCGCCAGTGTTCGGCCTCGGGTTCGGTGAGATCGATAGACGTAAACTGCAAATGATGCTTTTTCAGGAGCACCGCCAGAGAGGTGTTTGCGGGCAGGAGTTGGGCGCGGTCGGCGGGGTCGTTGATCCATTGCGTGTAGAACAATCCCATGTGCCCCGTGGGCTTGAGGACGAGCGCGAGTTGTCTCAAGGTCTCTGCCGGATCGTCCACGTAATAGAGCGTGTCTATGGCGACCACCGCGTCGAAAGTTTGTGGTTCGAAGTCGAGGCGATTCATGTTCCCGACCTTGAAAGTCAAACGCCCGCGCTTCGCCGCCGTCCGCGCGCGGGCTTGTGCAATCGCCTCGGCCGAAATGTCCACGCCGGTGAAGGACGCGCCCGTCAGGTCGTGCAGGTGTTCCGTGATGCGACCGTTGCCGCAGCCGATGTCGAGCACGCTGTCGCCGCCCGTCAGCCGCAGGGCTTCCAGCAGTTTGTCCAACTGAGAAACGTCGGCCAGCCCGTGCTGGCAGAGATTCTTTCCGTAGACGCGTTCGCAAAAGAGCGCGTGGGCATGGCTCTGTTCCGCGTCGCTGAAAAAGTTGTCGTATTCGTACAGCCACAGAGGGGTATCGACTTCTAACGCCTTTCTCGCAGCGTTCCCCTCCGTGGTCAGTGAAAACTCGCCGTCGTGGTGCGCCAGATAGCCGTCCGAGACCAGACTCCGGTAGGCGTCAGACCAATCGACGAGGTATTTCCCGATCCACACACGCCCGAACGCTTCGAGATTTTCCCGGCCGAGTTTGCTCGCGGCGTCCATGCCCGCCATCAACCCGTAGCGGCTTCTGAGCCACCCGGCCGCGATCAACAACTGCTTCTCGGCCTCGGTCAACTCCCTCGGCAAGTTGTCCTGAGAATCTGTCATGATCCCTTTACGGGCATGGAACGCCCGGCCGCGCGGTTCGCACGGATGACTCTCTAACTCGACTGCGCCGACGGCAGATACCTGTCGCGCAGCACCCCGACGTGATGCAACTCGTGACCCGCGATGATGTAGGCGAGGGCGCGGACGCTCACTTCGCTCTCGCTCGCCAAGCCCCTGCGCATCCACGCTTCCCCGTCCAGATGGTTAAACAGAAAAAGCGTAGAACGCCTGACGCTCTCGTACTCCGCGGCGAGCGAGCCGAGAGAACAGGCGTCGAACGAGGCGTGACGGATGTAGCCGTCCTGCTCGAAACCGGGGAGGGGCGTCGTGTCGCCGCGGGCAAAGCGGAGCGCGCGATAGGCGAAGATTCTCTCGGTGTCTATCATGTGCCCGACGAGTTCCCTGATGCTCCACTTCCCGTCGCCGTAGCGAAAGCCCGCCCGCGTCTCCGGGACGCTTTGCAGCAGCGCGAGCGTTTCAGTTAACTGGCCGCTCAACGCCGCGAGTGCATCGACGCCCGAGACGAGCGAAACGTATTTGCCGTAATAGGGCGCGTATTCCGTCTCTTCCGGCCTGCCGATAGTTATAGTCGTCATCTCTCTGATTCGTCTCCTTTGCATGCATGGCATTCTAACGCTCGAATCGAGGCGCAAGCGAGCAAACGGCATTCTACCAAACCGGAGGAGACAGCGTTCGGGAGAGATGCTAGCGCGGGGTGAGGGTTGAAGTAAGAGCACGCGTGCCGGCGGGTTCGGGCGTGCGTGGGATAGACCAAGCGCGCGCCGGTTGCATATAATCTGCCGCCTCCCCACACAGTTGTCGGTCACGCTGGAGGCGTGCCGGTCATCTCGAATTTAAGGATGGAAGGATCAATATGATTGTATTCAACCGGAGAGTCCTGTTAGTTACCGTCGCCGCGTGTCTGTTGGCGACGTGTGCGTCGCAGGCGAGCGCGGTTCAGGAAGAGTCTGAGAAGAAGAAAGGGACGCCCGCGGGGAGGCCGGTGCTGTGGCAGGAACCGCAGGACATCTCTTCGCGCAATTTGTTGCTGGGGCCGGGCGGCGCGCGGATGAGGCCGAACGTGAGACGCCTCACCTTCATCAAGGAGGAGAAGGGCGGGTGGTCGAAGAAGTATCGCGTGCGCGACGCGGCGGGGCGCGTGTGGGTGGCGAAGGTGGGCAAGGAAGCGCAGTCGGAGACGGCTTCCACGCGGCTGCTCTGGGCGGCCGGGTACATGACGGAGATCACCTATCTCGTCCCGCGCGTCACCATCCCCGGCAGGGGCACGTTCGAGAACGTGAGGTTCGAGGCGCGCCCCGCAAACATCGAGCGCGAGGGCGATTGGAAGTGGGAGCAGAACCCCTTTGTCGGCACGCGTGAATTGCAGGGCTTGAAAGTGATGATGGTGCTCCTGAACAACTGGGACACGAAGGACGAGAACAACGTCCTGCTGGCCGTGCCCACGCAGGGCGGCACGGAACTTCGCTACGCCATCAGCGACCTCGGCGCGACGCTCGGCGACACCGGCAAGTGGCCTCTGCTCTGGCGGTTCACGCGCAGCCGTAACGACCCGCGCGGCTTTCGCGGCGACAAACTCATAGACGAGATTAAAGAGGACGGGCGGGTTGATTTCGAGTTCTCCGGCAAGAAGCGCGGCATGTTCAACGACATCACGGTCGAGCAGGCGCGATGGATCGGCCAACTGCTCTCGCGCCTGAGCGAACGCCAGATCGCGGACGCTTTCCGCGCCGCCAACTACAACCGCGCGGAGGTGCGCACGCTCGGCCGTGCGTTTCGCGCGCGCGTCAACGAACTGGCGAGTCTCCGGCGGGGCATGGCCGTCTCGCCGTAGTTCGCCCGGCGCTCGATCAGACGCAGAAGCGTCCGGCACAAACATAGAGGCAGCGGAGATCTCCGCTGCCTCTATGTTTGTGCCGGTCTTGAACGAATGCGCTCTAAGGTTTCGCCGCGTTGCCCTGCTCCTGCCCGGCCGGTGCGGCGGACGGGTGAGAAGCGTTCAAAGGCTTCGCTTTCGGCTGTTGCCTCGTCAGGACTCCAGAGTCCACGGTCTGGCCGGTGCGCGAGATGACCTGAAAATGCAACTCGTCGCCCGCGACTTCGACGAGCATGAACGACATGTCCGTGTCGAACGCCTTCTCCGTCAGCGGCGAGCCCTTCTTCACGTCGCCCGGACGGAGTTTGCCGCCCGCGCCGGAGATGAAATAGTAGATGCCCTTCTGCGGTTTGACGCGCTCGTAGAAATGTTCATGACCGGCGAACACCGCGTTGACGCCGTACTTCAAAAAGATCGGTTCGACCACCTCGCGCAAGGCCGAAGACGAGCCGTGTTTGCCGCCCGACGAATAGGGCGGGTGGTGCATAAAGATGATCTTCCAGTCTGAGGCGTCCTTCGCCAGTTCCTCCTCCAACCACTTCAACTGCCGCTTGTCCATGTAGTTGCTGTTCAGCGAGTAGAAGGCGGTGTTGCCCTTCGCGAAGCGATAAAACTCCTCGCCGTTCATGTTGAAGTCTTTGTAGAAGCGTTGGTTCGATTCGTCGTGGTTGCCGAGCGTGGCGTAGAACTTCACCTTGTCGTCCAGCAGTTGCTTGTAGACGTTCTCGAACTTCAACTTGAAGTCCGCGGGCTTCTCGCCGCCGTACATGTTGTCGCCCATCATCAGGACGAACTCGTAGGGGAAGGCTTGCCGGTAGCGCAGCATCACGTCCGCCAACTCTTTCTGCTGCTCCGTGCCCGTGCCCGTGTCGCCGATGGCGAGGAAACGCACCGAGTCGGTTTTTAAGGGCAGGGTGAGGTTGACGGGCGCGGCCGTCGCGGCCGTCGCCACCCGTTCCCCGGTCGCCTGCGTGGGCGCGGGCTTTTGCGCGAGCGCGTTTCCGACGAGGCCGCCGAAGACGAGCGCGGCGAGTATCAATATCGAAGTAGCAGTACGTTTCATTATTTCCCCTCCCGCGCGTGCGTCTAGGGCAGCGCGTTGAGCATGTAATCAACGATGAGACCGTTTTCTCGATCAACGAGGAGCATGTTGCGGCCGACGAAGCGATACCGTACCTGTTTCGGCAGTTGCGGCAGCTTCAGAAGCAGCGTCGGCGGCATCTCGACCAACTCTTTGCTCTCCGGGTAAGTGTAATTGACCCTGAGCGGGACGCCCTTCGTGTCCGCTTCCAATACCGCCTCGCGCAACTCAACCAGCTCCCTCCCCTTATACTCGCTTTTGATCGTCTTACGGATGAAGGCCGCGATGCCCGGCGTGAACAACTCGCCGCGCTTCGCTCCGGCGCGCGCCTCGCGCACGCGCTTCTCAAGCTCGGTCTTGTGCGCCTGTATCTGTTCGGGCGTGCTCTCCTTGGCGAGCTTCGGCATCTTCAACTCTATCGCCTCGCGCATCTTGGTGTAGTCCTTCACGCGCTCCTGAAACGCGACCACTATCTCCCGGTCTTTGACCGGCAGACTTTCCAGCGGGTCGGGCTGCTGTCCGGCAGTCTGTTGCGCGATTGTTGGAACCGGCGAAAACGTCAGGCCGAACACGACCAGCGCGCCCATCACGAATCCCGTCGTCCTATTCATTTTGTGTTTCATTTGTCCCTCATTAAAAGCAAACACGATGCCAGCCGTAAGCCTCGCCCCGCTTCGATCTCCCGACTCTGTTTAGACTTAAGGAATACAGGCAGTTACGATTGTGAGGGGCGAGGGGCATCGCCCGCCACCGCCGCCGGGCGCGCGGAGCGAGGTATTCAGAGGTGAGACACCGTATGGCTTGTTTGTCCTATGTTGATACAAGAGGCGCGCCGTCAGTAAGATTTCGACCCGCCCGCCGCTCCCGGTTGGTGTGCACGGATGAAGGATGCGGCTTGCCGTAGTGCGGCGCGCGCTTCCGGCACGAGGCCGTCGAGCATCTGCCAGCCGTGCGGCAGGTCTTCGTAAACTTCCAGCCGACTCGCGCCGCCCGCCGCGCGAACCTTGTCGTGGACGACGCGCGAGTCGTCCAGCAGTATCTCGGTCGAACCCACTTGCAGCAGGAGCGGCGGCAAGCCACGGAAGTCTCCCGCGTGCGCGGGCGAGGCGTAAGGATCGCGCGGCGAGGCTGACGCGGGCAGATAGGCGGTGGCAAACCCCTCTATGTTCTCCGTGCGAAACATCGCGCAGCGGCCGTCGTTGGCGCGGACGCTTGCGCCTGTGCCCGCCAGGTCAGTCCACGGGGAGAAGCACACGGCGCACGCGGGCGGCGCGAGTCCGGCGGCGCGCACGCGCAGCAGACAGCCGAGCACGAGACCGCCCCCGGCCGAATCGCCCGCCAGCGAGACCGCGCTCGCGTCCACGTCTCCGTGCGCGAGCAACCACTCGTAGGCGGCGCACGCGTCGTCGAGCGCGGCCGGGTAACGATGTTCGGGGGCGAGACGATAGTCGAGGCTGAAGACGCGCGAGGCGGTGAGCCGTGCGAGCGCGGCCGCGACGGGGCGTTGCGTGGCGGCCGAGCAGGAGACGAAGCCGCCCCCGTGGATGTAGAAGATGACGCCCGCGCCCGCGCCCGCCGGTTCGAGCCACTCGCCGCGGACGCCCCGGTCGTTCACGCGCCGCACGTTCAAGCCGCGCGAGCGCAGCCATTGATACGGCCGGGGCGCGCCGAAGATGAGACGCGCGCGCCGCGCCACACCCGCCGCGTCCCTGCCCCAGCGACGCCGACGGACGAACAGGCGCAGACTCGCGCTGAGACCGCGCGCCTGCCAACTCGGACTCATAAGCCCCGCCCTCGGCGCACCCGGCCGGTTAAGAAATTCTTTCTCCACATAACTTTCTATACGTCGCCGGGGCGCAACCGGGCGCGAAATTTTTAACACCCTCTTCTGGCGCGCTCTGCCGGATGCGTCTACAATGTGGGGCATTATTACAGCTGAGGGAAATTCTCGTCATCGAAATCTGCGCGGACGCGAGCCGGACGAAACACCGGACGCTCTGCTCGCCGCCTTCAACGTCGAATCGTGCCTAAGGAAACTCTATGAACTCGTTCACCTCCATCTCCGCCCGCGTCGCCCTCTTCGCCTGCCTGTCGCTGTTCGTCTTCGTCTGCCCCGCGTCCGCGCAGGATAAGTTCGACGTGCGCGCCAATTACCAGAAGCGCGAGTTTCGCATCCCCGTGCGCGACGGCGTGAAGCTGTTCACGTCCGTCTACCTGCCGAAGGACACTTCGCGCACCTACCCCATCATGTTCCTCCGCACGCCCTACACGGTCTCGCCTTACGGCGAAGACAAGTACAAGGAGAGCATCGGGCCGTCCGAGCATTTCGCGCGCGAGGGCTACATCTTCGTCTATCAGGACGTACGCGGGAAATTCCTCTCCGAGGGCGATTACGTCAACGTGCGCCCGCACAAGCCGCACAAGAGCGGCGCGACCGACATAGACGAGAGCACGGACACCTACGACACCATCGAATGGCTCGTTAAAAACATCCCGAATCACAACGGGCGCGTCGGCATGTGGGGCATCTCCTACCCCGGCTTTTACACCTCGATGGGGCTGCTCGGCGCGCACCCCGCGCTCAAGGCCGCCTCGCCGCAAGCGCCCATCGCCGACTGGTTCATCGGCGACGACTGGCATCATAACGGCACGCTCTTTCTCGCCCACACACTTAGCTTTTTCGCCTCTTTCGGGCTGCCCCGCCCCCAGCCAACCACCGAATGGTCGCCGCCCGTTTTCAAACCCGCCACGCCCGACGGCTACAAGTTCTTTCTCGAAATGGGCGCGCTCCCCAACGCCAACGCGAAGTATTACAAGGAGCAGATCGCCTTCTGGAACGAGTTGATGGCGCACCCGAATTACGACGACTACTGGAAGGCGCGCAACGTCCCGCAGCACTTGAACAACATCCGACCGGCCGTGATGACCGTCGGCGGCTGGTTCGACGCCGAAGACCTCTACGGCGCGCTCAAAACCTACGAGGCCATCGAGCGCAAAAATCCCGGCATCTCGAACACGCTCGTCATGGGGCCGTGGCTGCACGGCGGGTGGGCGCGCATGGAAGGCGACACGCTCGGCGACATCAACTTCGGCGAGAAGACCGCTGTTTTTTATCGTGAGAAGATCGAGTTCCCGTTCTTCCAGTGTGTGCTGAAAGACAAGTGCGGAGAGCGTCTGCCGGAGGCTTACGTCTTTGAAACCGGCTCAAACCGCTGGCGCAAGTTCGACAGTTGGCCGCCGAAGGGGGCGCGCGAGACCTCCGTCTACCTCGACGCGAACGGCCGCCTCTCCTTCAACGCCCCGGCCGCCGCCCCGGCGGCGCGCGCCTTCGACGAATACGTCAGCGACCCGTGGCGTCCCGTGCCGCACATCAACCACATCGATCTCGGCATGACGGGCGACTACATGATTCAGGATCAGCGTTTCGCCTCGCGCCGCCCGGACGTGCTGGTTTATCAAACCGAACCGCTCGCGCGCGACATCACGCTTGCAGGCCCCGTCACGGCCAGCCTCACCGTCTCGACCACGGGCACGGATTCCGATTTCGTCGTCAAACTCATCGACGTGTTCCCCGACAACACGCCCGACCCCGACCCGAACCCGAAGAGGGTGCGCATGGGCGGCTACCAGATGCTGGTGCGCGGCGAGCCGATGCGCGCGCGCTTCCGCAACAGTTGGGAGCGGCCGGAAGCCTTGACGCCGAACCAGCCGACCAAAGTCGAGTTCGTGATGCCGGACGCGAGCCACACGTTCCGCAAAGGCCACCGCATCATGGTGCAGGTTCAGAGCAGTTGGTTTCCGCTCGTTGACCGCAACCCGCAGAAGTTCGTCAACATTTATCAGGCGCGCGACTCCGACTTCCAGAAGGCGACGCAACGCGTCTACCGCGCCGGGCGGACGGGTTCACACTTGAAGTTGACTGTTTTGCCGTAAACTAAACGATGAAGTAGCAACGCGGAACGATGAACTGAAAGCAGCTGTCTTTCAGTTCATCGTTCCGCGTTCCTACTTCATCATTCCTAATTGAACATCACCACGGCACGCAGACGCAGTTGCGGCAATTCGGCAGCAGCCGGTAGAGGACTTCGTAGGCGAGCGTGTAGGCTTCGGGCGCGCGCAAGAGCGGGTCGTCGCGCCCGCACTGCGCCCCCACCAACTCCGCGACGCGCGGGGCGACGCGGACGTACCAGTATTTGTTCGCGCAGAAAGAGTGTCCGCCCTCGTCGCGCACCCCCGACAACTCGACCTGTAAGTCGGCGAGCGCGGGTTCTCGCTCCATCAGCATCTCCCAAGTGATGACCGGCGCGAGATAACTTACTACTGCCCCCGCGGCAGGTGGACGCGGCGCGGGGCGATCTGGTCGCGCGTGTGAACCGTTGGAGTTTCCACGCGTCCCGCCCCCGTCTCCTGCGTGGGCGGGGCTTCCGACTTTTTTTCGTCGTCCGCGTCGCTCGCCGTCGCCCCACCTCCCTTCCTCCGCTCGTGCAGCACGCGCGAACTGTAGACCTCGACTTCGTGCTGGCTCAGTTCTTCCACCTGATTGACGAAGGCCGAGAAGGCCGCGGCGTGGTTTTCGTAGTGGCGGTAGTGGCCGCTCAGTTGCAGGAATCGCCAGCCCTCGGTTTGCAGACGCTCAAGGCTGTGCTCCGTGTCGCGCCAACGCTGCCCGTAGTTGAACAGGTGCTCGATGACGACGCTGCCCGAAACCACGAGCGTCAGCAGGATGGTCAGGTAGCGCACCATCGTCGCCCACGTGCCCAGACGCGCTTCGTCGAAGCCGACGCTGACGAGCATCAGGATGACGAGGCATCCGAGCGCGGTCGCCAGCCGCAGGACTTGATACTTCTTCAACGCGCGCTGCAACTCGTAATCCAGACGCAAGACCTGTTGCAGCCAGCGCGAGCGCACGTAGCCCTTCTGCAAATTCGACAGGCTCAAATCCTTCGACTCGATGAGCGCGCCCAAATCTTCGCTGAGCCACGCGCGATAGCCCGCGCCCCTGTACCTCGCCGGTAAGGCCATAGAAAAACTCCTCTGGTATGTTAAATAGAATTCTCCGCCGCAGGCTCCGGCGAGCGTCCCCACGCGCGCGCCGCGACCCGTCAACAGCAAACCGCGTCTTCCGTCTCAAATCGAAAGGGAGAGAATAGCCAAGAAAAGCCCGGCGGTAAAGACGAACCGGCAAAGCCGGGTTTCAAGTTTCAAATCCGAGGTTTCAAGTTTCAAGTTTCAAGTTTCAGGTTTCAAGTTAAAGAACGAGGAACATTCAGACTTGAAATTTGAAACCTGAAACTTGAAACCGGCATGATGGGCAACCATCATGCCCGATTCGCACATCCTTTCGTGCTAGCATGCTACTCTCCCGCTTGCCAAAGCGTGTCTCTGTTTGATAAACGTCCGCTGAAACATTTCGTTCGGTTGTCCACAGTCTCCGGGAGGGATTATGAAGAAGAGTAATTTAGGCGCGGCGACCCTAGCCGTCGTCCTCACCTTGAGTTTGAGCGCGGCGGCGTTGGCCGACACGATCCGCCTGCGCGACGGCTCGGTCGTGCGCGGCCAGATCATCGCTTATAAAGATCAGCAGTTCACCGTGCTCATCGGCGCGGGCGCGCGCGGGCGGCGCAGCCGCATGACGATCTACTCGGAAGACATCGAATCCATCGAGTTCGACGCGGCCAACGCCGGGAACGCCGGAGGCAACGACGCGGCGAACGATGATCGCGTCGTCAATAACACCCCCGCCCCGCGAACGTCTCCCCCCGTCGACACGCGCCCGCAGCCGGACGCGACGCCCGTTGACCGCGCCGACGACAACAGCCCGGCGCGCACGACGACGACGACGAACGCCGCCCCCGTCTTCTTTCCCATCCGCCTGCCCGTGCGCGCCGACAACGTCTCGAACGGCTGGAACGACAGCGGCCTGATGGTGCGCGCCGGTCAACGCTTGCGCATCACGGCGACGGGGCGCGTCTCCTTAGGCGGCGGCCAGATGTCCACGCCCACGGGGCTGCCGCGTCTCGCGGATCGCGACAAGCTCATGCGCAACGAACCGACCGGCGGGCTCATCGCCGTCATCGGCGACGACAACGACGATTTCATCTTCCTCGGCGCGAGCCGCGAATTCACGGCGCAGCGCGACGGCCGCCTCTTCCTCGGCGTCAACGAAGGCAATCTCGCAGACAACTCCGGCACGTATGACGTGACGGTCGAGGCCGAGGCCGTGACGGGCGCGTCTCGCCCCTAACCGCTACGATTTCGACTGCGTTCGGGCGCGAGATGCCGCCGCTGCGAGGCTGGCGGCGGCATCTCGCGCCCGCTTCATTGCATCCAATCCTTTCTTGCTCTGCGGGCGGCGCGCGCCGTACTATTGGCCGAGCGTCACCGACAACAATCAACCGCCCGCCCCCAAGTCGTTTTAAGAGGTTTGTATCGCTATGAAGAACTCTCTCTACAGTCGCCCGCCGAAGCGTCTCCTTGCAATCATTGCCGCCCTCATGTTCGTTTTCGCGGGCGCGCCCGTGAGCAGTTTCGACGCGCTCGCGCAGTCGCGCCGGAAACCGGAGACGCTGCCGCAGAAGAAGAACCAGCGGCCGGGCGAGCAGAAACCGGAGGGCGAGAAGGCCGACGAGGAAGTTCCGAAAGAGGTCATCAACACGCCGCAGGACGCCGAGGTCGTGAAGGTCATCACCAACCTCGTCAACATCGAGACGGTCGTTATCCACAAAAAGAGCAAGCAGATCGTCGGCAACTTGAAACAGGCTAATTTCGCCGTCTTCGAGGACGGCGTGCAGCAGCAGATCACGAACTTCGCCACGCCGGAAGCGAAACTCAACGTCGCCGTCGTCATCGAATACAGCAAGCTCGCTCAGGCGCTCTCCGCCTACGGCAGCGGCGGCTACGAAGACGGGCGGCGCGAACTGATCGCGCCCGCCGCGCTCTTCATGCAGGACGCCGTGCAGCGCGGCGACTACATTTCCGTCATCGCCTACGACATGCGCCCGACGCCGCTCACCGATTTCACCAACGACCCGCGCCGCGTCAACGAGGTGATCAATCTGCTCGTCCGCAACCGCCCGGCCTTCCGCGAAACCAACCTTTTCGACGCGTTGAAACTCACGCTCGTCGGCGGCCGCGCGGATTCCGTCGTGCTCGAAGACGACCAGCCGGAGAAGTCCGACTACACCGGCCTCGCCAGCGTCGAAGGCCGCCGCCGTGCCGTCTTCCTCATCGCCACGGGCATCGATACGTTCAGCAAGACCAATTACGATCAGGCGCGCAAGATCGCCCAGAACGCGGGCGTGCCCATTTACATCATCGGCACGGGCAACCTCTTCTACAAAAAATACAGCGACCAGATGGACGCCACCGACACCTTGAGCGGCTTCCCCGGACGCCTCACGCTCATTCAGGCGCAGAACACGCTCAGCACCTTCGCCAAAGAGACCGGCGGCGCATACTTCCCCGTCACCTTCGAGGGCGAACTACGTTCCACGCTCGCCGCTATCAACGCGCTCATGCGCAGCCAGTACAGCCTCGGCTACAACCCCGGCGACCGCCGCGACGGCAAGCAGCGCAAGATCGTCGTCAAAGTTGACATCAACGGCGACGGCGTCTACGACGAAAAAGAATTCGAAGTGCAGCACCGCAAGTTCTACAACGCGCCGAAGGCTTAAGCAGGTTTCAAGTTTCAGGTTTCAAGTTTAAAACGAAGAAGAGGTCTCAGGTTTGCGCCGACAAACCTGAGACCTCTTTCTTTAACTTGAGTTTTCTTTAACCCGAATTTCTTTAACTTGAAACCTGAAACTTGAAACCCTTTCAAACGCCGTAGAGCCGCAGGCGAAACTCGTCGTTGAAGGCGTTGATGTCGGCGCGGCGGCCGGAGAAGAGACGCGCGTGGCGCAGGAGCATGGGCAGGCCGCCGGGCGACAGGTCGAGGCCGTAGGCGGGGCTGCGGAAGATGGCCGCGAGTTGCGGGTTGAGTTGCTGCGGCACGCCGTAGCGGATAGCCTTTTGCGCGGGCGGCGCGAAGCCCACGGTGCGGCGCGGGTTCAAAATCTCAATCGAATGATCGAAGACGAGCAGCCGCGTCGTGTGATCGCGCAGAGCCAGATCGCGATGCGCGAGGGCGTTGGCGATCCCTTCGCGCACGGCCGCGCGGTCGTAGTTGGCGCGCGCCGCGACGGGGGCATCGTCGGGCGCGTCGTCGCCCGTCGATGTCTGCGGGCGCGGGCGCGGGCGCGCGTCCAACAGATCGCAGTAGCGCGTGACGAAACGCAGGCAGGATTCGTAGAGCGTGTGCAGGTTGCCTTTCAAGACCACGCGCTCGATCTCGGCGTCCTGCACGGTGTCTCCGGCGTAGCGGACGGCCGTGACGGTGGAGCGCGGGAGAAGTTCGGCGACGCGCTCGTCGCGCCCGAAGAGGAGGAGACCTGCGACGGTGGGCACGACCACGTCCATGTTGCCCGCCGCGAGCAGGAGGTCGCGTTTCAACACGTCCGCCGTCGGGTAATCGGGCACGCTCGCGTTCGTGTCGAAGGCGTCGCCGGAGAATTCGCGGACAAAGCTCCACAGGTGCGCCTCGTCGATGTCGGCGTCGCTCGCGCCCGTCACGGCGACGTTCTCGTAGCGAAAGGGGCGCGCCTCGTCCAGCAGCGCGGAGAGCTCTTCGCGCGAGGCTTCGCGCTTGTCCGCGCCGATGCGGATAAAGTAACGCCCGTCGCGCGTTTGATACGGGCGGCGTTTGCCTTCGATCTCCACGGCGACGACGCGCCGCCCGTTGTCGAATGCGATGAGATCAATGTAGGGGACGAGTTGCGGCGAGATTTGTTCGCGGCAGATGCGCACCAGTTCGTCGCGCACGTCTTCGGGGTCGTCCACGCCTTCGACGCGGAGTTGGTCGCTGACGCCGAAGACCATCACGCCGCCGCCCGTGTTGGCGAGCGCGCAGATGCCTTGCGCGATCTTCTCCGGGTTTGAGAGTTTGACTTTGAGTTCGAGATAAGTGTCTTCGCCGCCGCGCACGAGCCGGAGCAGTTCGATGCGTGAAGTTTGCAGGGCGGGCGTGGAAAGATACTCCAGAAAAGAGCGTTCCGTGACGGGCTGGGTGCTGCGGTATTTTCTGCGTGCCATTTGTGTCTGGACGGGGACGCTCCACCGTTGGATTAGCCCGCCCGGATGCCGCGCGTGAATAAACAAAATAAGCGCGCCGCATCTCTGGAATCAATATGCTTTACGAAGCGCGGCCGGGGTCAATCGTCGCCGCGCCCGGTCACCGCTTCGAGTATGTCAAGTTCGCTCTCGGCGAGCAGTCGCCCCTGTCGCCCGAGCGACAGAAAATAGACGGCCACGGCGGCGGCGGCGAACGCGGCGAGTATAACATATTCGATCAGGAGGCTCTCTGCGGCGTAACCGCCGAGCACGGCGAGCGCGGGCGCGACGGCGATACATAAGAAGACCGGAAGCAGCAGCAACCCCGCCACGCCCGACGCGTTCATGCGCTTGCCGAACTCCAGACGCTTCGGGAAACGGAGCGAGAACAGGTTGCCGACCGTCGCCGCCGCCGCCGCGAAGAAGACGAAGCAGAGCGTAGTGAACAGGAGCGCGCGCGGCGTCAGGTCGCGGTAGAGCAGCCCGTTGAACGCGACGACCGCGACGGCGATGACGAGCGAGACGACGAAGCCCGCGAGATTCTTGCCCGCCAGAATCGTGCGCCGCGCGACGGGCGCGAGCACGTAGGCGCGCATCCCGCCCGCCTCGTAGCCGAACAGATTCGCCGACAGCGCGGACGTGATGAGGAACACGTAGAGCACGCTCAAGGCCGCGCCCGTGCCTTCCATGTAGGGCGCGACCGCCGCGAAGAAGCCCCCGCCCGCCGCCTCGCCCCGGCCGCCGAAGCCGCCGCCGCGACGCGAGCCGATCAACTTGAACGAGAGCGTCATGATGACGGGCATCGCCGCCATCGTGCGCAACTGCGCGTTGCGCATGGCGTAGCGCAACTCCTTCTCAAACACGCTCGACAACTCTTCCGACCCGAACGGCAGACGCCATCCCCACGGCTTCGCGCCCTCCGCCGCGACGCGCACCGCACGCGCTCGGCCGCCGCCACGGCGACGACGGCGGCCGCCGCTTCCCTCCAGCGCGTGTCTCGCGATCTTGTAAGTGGCGAACGTCGTGACGAGTGTGTAGGCCAGAAGCACGCCGAGCGAGAGCAGGTAGTTGGCGTTTGCGCCCGCGCCGCCCGCGAGCGCGGCGGCCATCGCGCCCATCGGCGTCAGGCGCAGCGCGGAGGGGAAACGCCCGAAGTGCGCGAAGAGGCGGTCGCTCTGTCCGAGCACGAGGCCGGAGAGCGCACCCATGACGCCGAGGGCGGCCAGCAGAGCCTCGCCGCGCGCCCGCCGCGCACGCATCAACGCGTCGAGACACGTCGAGAGCAGTTTCGCGAGCGACATCCCGAACAGCGTCGCGCAGACGGCGACGACGAGCGCGCCGCCCACCCGGCCGTGAGCCAGACCCGCGCCGAACGAGATGGCGAAGATGGCGGGCGCGGCGAAGATCGAGGCGAGACTCGTCAACTCGCTCAACAGGTCGAGGGCGAAGAGTTTACGCAGGCTGACGGGGTAGAGCAGCAGCCGCCCCGGATCGAATTGATTGCCGCCGCCGAAACTCAGGGGCGCGGTCGCCCACACGAGATAGATCATCGAGGCCATCCCGAACAGCAGGAACAGGGATTCGACGCTCGCGCCCGTCGCGAGGTCGGGCGCGAAGCGCGACGCGCGACCGCCGCCGCCGCCGCCGCTCCGGTTATGCACGACGAAGTACGCGCCCGCGCCCAAGCCCGCGGCGAGCATCAGCGAGAACGCGAGCGCAAAGAGCGTGCCCAGCGCGGACGCCGCGCGGTTCGCCGCGCCGCGCTTCGAGCGCATCGCGTTGATGAACAGACGCCACTTCAACCACGCGAGCGCGCCCAGTTGCGCCGTGTTCAAATTGCCCGTCATGCGCCTCCTTCCGGGTCTGCCTCGCCGCACGCGTGCCGACTTGTGCGGCGAAGCGATATACTGCACCGCACCCCGAGAGGTAGAGAGACCTCGATGCTGCGGCGCGATTCAACCACGGTTCGCCTCGTAACGGAAAGGACGTTCAATTTTGTCAAACTTCATCCGCACGTCGTCGTTGCTCCTTGTTTTATTCTCCGTCGCCGGATTCGCACAAGAGGCGGAGAAGCGGAAGCCGGAGAAGACGAAGAAGCCGTCCGCGGACGGCACCGTCATTACGTCTCCCCTGCCCGCCGAGTACGACCCGGCGGCGTGGAAGGAATACAAGTCCGACGCGGGACGTTTCAGCATCCTGTTTCCCGGCACGCCGCAGGAAGAGACGGAGCAACTCAATAGCGGCGAGCGCGAAGTCCCCGTCCGCATTCTCAAACTGAGCGAACTCGCGGACTACGTCGTGATGTATCTCGACAACCCCGAGCCGCGCAACATGAACCCGCAGGCGACGCGGAACCTGCTCAGATTGTCCGTAAAGGAGGCGGCCGAGACATATCAGGCTACCTCACTCGAACAGAACGAGATCACGCTCGACGGCTATACGGGGCTTTTCGTCAGGCTGCAACTGCCGGATCGTTCAATCATGCGTTTGAAGTTGTATGCCGTCGGCCTGCGCATCTACCAACTCATGATCACGACGCCGCCGGAACAAGGCGCGACCGGCGACCAGCGTCGTTTTTACGAAGCGACGGCCGACAAGTTTCTCAATTCGTTCACGCTCGCGCCCGTCCCGCCCGTCGTCATCGCCGGAGGCCGCGCGCCGGGGGCGAGGAATCTGCCCCGCGCCCCCATCACCGGCGGCATCTTGAACGGCAAGGCCATCTCGAAACCCACTCCGCGTTATCCTGACGCCGCCAGAGACGCGGGCGTGTCGGGCATGGTGGAAGTTGCCGTCACCATCGACGAGGAAGGCAGAGTCATCACGGCCGAGGCCGTCAGCGGCCCTGACGAACTGCGCGGGGCGGCGGTCGAAGCGGCGCGTAAGGCTCGTTTCTCTCCCACGCGGCTCTCCGGCCAGCCGGTGAAAGTTTCAGGCCGGCTCTCCTACAACTTCTCGCTTCGTTGATGAGCGCGACCTTCCACGCCTACGTCGGACTCGGCTCGAACCTCGGCGACCGCGCCGGGAATCTCCTGCTCGCCCTGCGCGGCCTGCTCGACGCAAACTTGCGCGTCGCGCGGCTCTCGTCCGTCTACGAAACCGAACCCGTCGGCGTCGAGACCGCGCAGCCGCTCTTTCTCAACATGGTCGCGGAACTCGCGCTCGACGCCGGTGCGTCGAGCGCGCCTCCGTCGCCCGAACAACTTCTCGCGCGCTTGCTCCGCATCGAATACGCCCTCGGACGCCAACGCGATGCGCCGCTCGCCCCGCGCACCATCGACCTCGACCTCCTGCTCTACGGCGACGCGCTCGCCGCGACCGAATATCTCACGCTCCCGCACCCGCGCCTGCATCTACGCCGCTTCGTCCTCGCCCCCTTGTGTGAACTCGCGCCCGGCGCTTTGCACCCGACGCTGGGGCGCACCTTCGGCGAGTTGCTCGCCGCCGCCGCCCCGGACAAGTCGGCCGTTCGTCTCTGGCGACCGCTGTGACGCGCCGGACAGATAAAACCGCCCCGCAAACGCCGGTCTGGATAAACGACGTTGCGGGGCGGCCTCGTATCTGTGCATGCCCGTCTATTGCGCGGAGACGAGCAAAACATCATAAGCCCAGCGGCCGAGCCGCGTTCCCTCCGTGCCCGACACTTTCGCCCGGTAGCGAAACTCGTTTTCGTAACGGTCGCGGCGTCTTGCTTCTCGGTAGTCAAGCTCGATCCCAACGACTCCGAGCGCGGGTAGCGGGTGCAGTTCTTCCGTCTGTGAAAGGCCGTCGTGGTTGGCGTCCTGCCACAAACGCAGCGCAGCATAAATCGCGTCGCCGCCGTTGATCGTCCGGTCGTCGTTGCCGCCATTCGCACGCTTGTCGTACTCGGCGAGCGCGAGGAAGCCGTTGCGTCTGCCGGAGACGGGTTGCGGCGTGACGTTGCCGAACAATTCCGCCCCGTTGTCTATCGTCCCGTTGCCGTTCCTGTCTAACACTAGCCACGCCTCGTCTGAACCGGCAGCAGTCCATGAGATACGTCCGCGCATGCCGTCGCCGTTGAAGTCGAAGGAGACGCCGCGCGCCGCGTCGGTGAGCGCAAAGCCGTCGCCGCGCAGGTCAATCAGGATCGGCGTGCTGATGCAGCAGCCATCGACATTGAACATAACTCCCGGCGTGAAAGCCGCGCGGACGAATAGCGGCTTCTCCCACTGCCGGTTGCGCGCCCCGCCATGGCAATACGGGTCGCACCATGTCTCGCCGCCACCGCCATCATCGGGTGGTGGCGGCGGGCAAGGGTCTAAAAAATAGTCGGTGCATCCTACTTCATTGCCGTCATCATCTTTGCAAACTCTATTTTCGTCTTCTATTTTGCCGCAATAGGAGCCGGGAGAGCCGCAGGGGGCGGATTCGACCCAAGCAGCGGGGCCACACGTGACACAGGTATGACCCTGTGGAACTTCCCTGCCGGAGAAGCACCCATAAATGCCGGGGCAGCAAACGCCCGATTGCGTTGAAGCAAAGTTTGACATCGGATCAACAGTCTTCTCCACAAATAACTTTGCCGGTAAGAACCTTACCGGCAAGAGTGAGGGGGCGAACTGCAAAGAAGGGGCGAGCGGGGGTTTTAAATCCCCACCGGACGCCGCCCTCTGCACGGGGGCTATTTGCCTTCCGCCGCACGAGGAACTCGTCGCATTCTGGTTGGGTACAGGCAGCCCGCCCGAAGTCCCATAACCTGTCCCGTCTCCATGATGAAGTAAGCGGAATTTGATGAGAAACTTCTTCGGCTCCGACCACTTGCGCCGATCTCTGACCGCTTCCCAACCCGCCATCTCCTTCTCAGGGACTTTCAGGATGCAAGTTGCGCCCGGCAGCAGCGGCACGTCTTCCGCCGTCGGGCGGTTTCTAAAATCTCCGACGGCAGGTCGCCCATAAGAAAAGCTGACGGCAGTGACACTTCCGCTATCACTCAACACCTCCGGCATACGCAGAGAGCTTTAATCGGCAGGTGCTTCGGGATTTTATCCTCTAACTCTCTTTCCTCCGGCAGTGACGACTGCGCCGTGCCCGGCACGACGCCGACCGCGCACAATCCGAAGAAGGCGATGAGCAGCGCGCTGGCGAACATGGTTGACTTGAAATTCTTTAAGTGAGAGGGGATGGCGTGAGAGTCCATGGTAGTTGCTCCTTGAAGTGAGGCCGTGTTGAGGCCGTGTTGAGACCGTGTTGAGGTTGGAGGCATGCACTAACCAGACGGGCGCAGCGTAGGCTCGCCTTCATACGATGTCAAGAATTATGCCGGTGCTCGTGAAAGCCGCGTGGACGAATTGTTTGGCAGGATCGGGATGGGGTCTGCCTTGTTTCGATCTCAAGCCCGTACCATCACCAAAGTTGATTAGTTGCAGGTCGAATTCAATCTTCCTAGTATCGTTCCTCTTCTCTTCGTCTCTTGACCCTTCATAAGCCTTCACCTGACTCTCAGAAACCTTCAGGATTACGCTCTCACCCGGTAGAATTGGCACATCATCGGAGCGTATCGGAGTGCTCAAACGCACCAAGTCCTTCCTGCCATAGTGTAGCTGTATGCCATAGGGGAAACTGCCAACAGTGACATCCGGCATAACAATGACCATGTACATGAAATAAATAGGCTTGCTCCCCGTGTTCTTCACCTCAATCTCCAACTCGCGCGCCCAATTCCTGTTCTTCAGGTTCTTGAAGGACTGTTCATTTCTGAGTTTCACCTTTACCGGCACATGCTCAGGGATGGTGTTTTCAAACTTCCTTTCCCCTTGCACGTCTGGGGTGGATTGCGCCGTACCCGGCACGATGCCGATGGCGCATACGCCAACCAACAATGTGAGCAATACGGCGACTAGAACGGTTGACTTGAGGTGCAGCGAGTGAGAGAGGATTCTGTGAGAGGTCATTTTATTTGCTCCTTTGTAAATTGAGGTTGTGAGGTGAAATCTCAATTGATGCTGCGGCAGCATAGAACTGCCCGCTGTACACGTCAAGAGTTATGCAAGCCAATCGTGGTTCACTGTCAGTTGGTGACACAGGTATGACCCTGTGGAACTTCCCTTCCAGAGAAGCATCCGTAAATGCCGGGGCAGCAAACGCCCGATTGCGTTGAAGCAAAGTTTGACATCGGATCAACAGTCTTCTCCACAAATAACTTTGCTGGTAAGAACCTTACCGGCAAGAGTGAGGGGGCGAACTGCAAAGAAGGGGCGAGCGGAGGTTTTAATCTCTCGCTGGATGCTGCTCTCTGCGCGGGGGCTGCGCGCCTCCCCTCTCCACCGCACGAGGAACTTGTCGCGTTTGGGTTAGGCACGGGAAAACCACCGGAGGAGGTAAAGCCCGTCCCATCGCCGTAATGAAGCTGGCGGAATTTGATGCGAAACTTCTTCGGCTCCGACCACTTGCGCCGGTCTCTGGCCGCTTCCCAACCCCTCATATTATTCTCAGGGACTTTCATGACATAACTCTCGCCGGGCTGTATTGGAACATCTTCCGGCGTCGGGCGACCTTCAAAGACACCTAAATCAGGTCGGCCATATCTAAAGCTGACGGCAACGACACTGCCAGTCTCGCTGAACACTTCCGGCATAATCAGAGAGAAGCTGAGATAATAGATCGGCTTCTTTAATCGGCAGGTGCTTCGGGATTTTATCCTCTAACTCTCTTTCCTCCGGCAGTGACGACTGCGCCGTGCCCGGCACGACGCCGACCGCGCACAATCCGAAGAAGGCGATGAGCAGCGCGCCGGCGAACATGGTTGACTTGAAATTCTTTAAGTGAGAGGGGATGGCGTGAGAGTCCATGGTAGTTGCTCCTTATGTGAGACCGCGTGAGATCGTGTTGAGGATGGAGGCGCGTACTAACCAGACAGGCGCAGCATAAGCCCGCCCTCATACCATGTCAAGAATTATACAAGCCGGTCGGGGTTCACCGTCAGTTGCCGCGCGCCGCGCGCGTGAGCGCAAAGCCGTCGCCGCGCACGCCGAATCAGGATCGGCGTGCCGATGCGGCGGCCATCAACACTGAGTTGCCCGTCGATTCTTCCGTCATCCTTGTCTCAGTCGGTTCCCTCGCCTATAATCCGGCTTCCTCGATGAAATGACGACCCGGACACGATTGACTACGACCACCAATGGCATATCTCAAACAGCAGCGTCCTGAAAAAGTGACGGTTCCCTCGCTGCGCGCCAGCAAAGAGCGCGGCGAGCGGCTCGTCTGCCTGACGGCCTACGACTACCCGACCGCACGCATCGTCGACGAGGCGGGCACGGACATCATCCTCGTCGGCGACTCCGTCGGGAACGTCGTGCTCGGCTACGACACGACCGTCCCCGTCACGCTCGACGAGATGGTCAGGCACACGCGCGCCGTGCGCCGCGGGACGGAACGCGCCCTGCTGGTCGCCGACATGCCCTACGGCTCTTACCACACGGGCGCGGACGACGCCGTGCGCGCCGCCCTGCGTCTCGTCAAAGAGGGCGGCGCGGAGGCCGTCAAACTCGAAGGCGGCAGGGCGCGCGTCGAGACGGTCGGCCGCCTCGTCGCCGAAGAGATTCCCGTGATGGGGCACATCGGTTTGACGCCGCAGTCGGTCAACAAACTCGGCGGCTTCCGCCTGCAAGGGAAGACGGCCGAAGCGGCGCGCGCTTTAGTCGAAGACGCGCGCGCGCTCGAAGCGGCGGGCGCGTTCGCGCTCGTCCTCGAAGTCGTGCCGCGCGAGATCGCGCGCATCGTCACGGCGAGCGTGTCGATCCCGACCATCGGCATCGGCGCGGGCGAGCACTGCGACGCGCAAGTCCTCGTCATACACGATCTGCTCGGCCTCTCGTTCAGCCCGACGCGCCCGCGCTTCGTCCGCCAGTACGCAGACCTGCGCGCGCAGATGACCGAGGCCATCAGCCGCTTCGCCGAAGACGTGCGGGGCGGCGCATACCCGGCGGAGAACGAATCCTACCCGCTGCCGCGCGAAGCCGCCGCCGAACTGGAAGCCGCGCCCATCAGCACGGAAGGCGACGCGGGGGTCGAGCGGCCTTAAAGAAGGTAAGCAGTGAGCAGTGAGCAGTGAGCAGTAAAAACTGTTTTCTGCTTACTGCTTACTGCTCACTGCTCACTGTTCTTATGGAAATCATCAATCGTCGTCAACGCATGAGTTCGGTGTCGCGCAAGGTGCGGCGCGAATTGGATAAGACCATCGGGTTGGTGCCGACGATGGGCGCGCTGCACGAGGGACACCTGAGTCTGGTGCGCGAGGCGCGGCGCATGTGCGACGTGGTGATCGTGTCGGTCTTCGTCAACCCCAAGCAGTTCGCGCCGCACGAAGACTTCTCAAGCTACCCGCGCGACCTGACGAAAGACACGATGGCGCTCTCCGACTACAACGTGGATTACATCTTCGCGCCGCCCGCGGAGGAAATTTACCCGAAAGGTTTTTCCACTTACGTCGAGGTCGAACGCCTCTCCGAGCAACTCGAAGGCGCGGCGCGCCCCGGCCACTTTCGCGGCGTCTCCACCGTCCTGACCATCCTCTTCAACATCATCCGACCGGACTTCGCCTACTTCGGCCAGAAGGACGCGCAGCAGACGCTCGTCGTCAAACGCCTCGTGCGCGATCTGGCCTTCGACACGGAGATCGTCATCCTCCCGACCGTGCGCGAAGACTCCGGCCTCGCGCTCTCCTCGCGCAACGCCTATCTCGACGCGGAAGACAAACGCGCCGCCGCCGTCATCTACCGCGCGCTCTCGCACGCCGAGGGCGCCTATTCCGAGGGCGAGCGCAACGGCAAAAAACTCTCCGACATCGTCCGCGCCGACATCGAAGCCGAGCCGCGCGCCCAGGTCGAGTACGTCAGCGTCAACGACGCCGACACTCTGGAGCGGCTCGACCGCCTCGACGACCGCCCCGTCCTCATCGCCGTCGCCGCGCGCCTCGGCAAGACCCGCCTCATCGACAACATCGTCCTCAACAAGACCAGTAAGACCGGCCAACTCGTCATGCCCTAACCAAAGCCGTGAATCGTAAATCGTAAATCGTGAATAGAAAGACCTGTCTTCTTCTATTCACGATTTACGATTCACGGTCTTACTGTCGTCTCCGTTTCAGTCCCGCCCGCGTCTTCATATAGAATCAACGGGATGCCGGAACGAACAAAACAGAAAACTCATATCGAATTCACTCTGAACGGCGAGGCGGTCGAGGTGGCATTCGCGCCGCACAAGACCCTGCTCGAAGTCCTGCGCGAAGACCTGAATTTGATGGGCACGAAACACGGCTGCGAACTCGGCGAGTGCGGTACGTGCGCCGTGCTCGTCAACGGCCGCTCCGCGCTCTCCTGCCTCGTGCTCGGGCTGGAAGCCGAAGGCCGCAGCGTCGAAACCGTCGAAGGCATGGCGTCGCCCGCCGGTCTACACCCTTTGCAGGAAACTTTCGCCGACACGGGCGCGGCGCAGTGCGGCTACTGCACGCCCGGCTTCCTGCTCGTCGCCAAAGAACTGCTCGCCGCCAACCCGCGGCCGACGCGCGAAGAGATCAAGGAAGCCCTCTGCGGCAACCTCTGCCGCTGCACGGGCTACATCAAAATTTACGAAGCGGTCGAACTCGCCGCGGCGCGCATGCGCGGCGAAGAGTTGGAACTGCCGCGCGAAGCCGTCTACGGCCTCGACTAACGAACACGACACAAGCAATCAAATGACCAGCGACAACGGACACCACAAGGGCGCGAACGGCGCGAGCAAGAAAGATTTAAAAGTCGTCGGGCGGCCTTTTCGCAAGGTTGATGCGCGCGCGAAATGCACGGGGCAGACGAAGTTTGCCGACGACATCGTGCTGCCGCGCATGCTCTTCGCCAAACTCCTGCGCGCGCACGAGCCGCACGCGCGCATCGTGAAGATCGACGCGTCGAAGGCGCGCGCGCTGCCCGGCGTCCACGCCGTCATCACGGGCGAAGATTTGCCGTTGAGTTACGGCATCCTGCCCGTCAGTCAGGACGAGCACGCGCTCTGCACGGATCGCGTGCGCTTCATCGGCGACCCCGTCGCGGCGGTCGCCGCCGTTGACGAAGACACGGCCTTCGAGGCGATGAACCTGATCGAAGTCGAGTATGAACGGCTCCAGACGATCACGAGCATCGAAGAGGCCATCATGATCGACGAGCCGCGCGTGCAGGACTACGGCGAGAGCGGCAACGTGCACAAGAAAGTCCACCTCGAATTCGGAGACCTCGACGCAGGCTTCGCCGCCGCCGACCACATTCGCGAAGACACCTTTTTCTACGAAGGCAACACGCACCTCCCGATGGAGCAGCACGCGGCCGTCGCGCATTTCGACCCGGACGACAAACTCACGCTGTGGAGCAGCACGCAGACGCCGCACTACGTCCACCGCGCGCTCACTAAAGTCTTAGGCTTGCCCGCCGCGCATATCCGCGTCATCGCCACGCCGAACGGCGGCGGCTTCGGCGGCAAGAGCGACCCGTTCAACCACGAAGTCGCCGTCTGCAAGCTCTCGCAGATCACGGGCCGACCCGTGAAAGTGACGCTCACGCGCGAGGAGGTTTTCTACTGCCATCGCGGCCGTCACCCAGTCCTGATGCACGTCAAGACGGGCGTCAAACGAGACGGCTCGATCACGGCGATGGATTTTCAGACGTTCCTCGACGGCGGCGCGTACGGCTCTTACGGCGTCGCCTCCACCTTCTACACGGGCGCGCTGCAAACCGTCACTTACGAAGTGCCGCGCTATCGCTTCCGTGGCCTGCGCGCCTTCACCAACAAGCCGCCCTGCGGCCCCAAGCGCGGCCACGGCACGCCGCAACCGCGCTTCGGTCTCGAAGTGCAACTCGACAAGATCGCAGACGATCTCAAACTCGACCCGGCCGAGATGCGCTTGCAACATCTCGTCAAACCCTACTCGCTGACGGCCAACTACCTGCGCATCGGCAGCATGGGCTTAGGTAAGTGCATCGAGAAGATCGTCGCCGGGTCGGACTGGAAGAACAAGTTTCGCCAACTGCCTTACGGCAAGGGCGTCGGGCTGGCGTGCAGCAGTTACATCTGCGGCGCGGGGCTGCCGATCTACTGGAACAACATGCCGCACTCCGGCGTCCAACTCGGACTCGACCGTCAGGGCGGCGTCCGCGTCCAGTGCGGCTCGACCGACATCGGGCAAGGCTCGGATTCCGTCCTCGCCTACATCGTCGCCGAAGTCCTCGGCATAGACCCGTTCGACATCCGTGTCCTGACCGCCGACACAGACCTCACGCCCGTCGATCTCGGCAGCTATTCGAGCCGCGTCACGCTGATGACCGGCAACGCCGCCCTTCAGGCCGCCGAACGCGCGCGCGAACTTTTAAGCGCGGCGGTCGCCGAAAAACTTTCGCTGCCCGTAGAGAATCTCTCGTTCGCCGATCACCGCGTCTTCGACGTTGAAAACCCGGAAGTGGGCGTCGCCTTCGCCGAGGCGGTCGTGCTCGCCGAATCGAAGTTCGGCACGATTGGCACGGTCGGCTCGTACACGCCGCCACGCTCTCCGGGCAAGTTCAAGGGCGCGGGCGTCGGCCCCTCGCCCGCCTACAGCTACTCGGCGGCCATCGCCGAAGTTGACGTTGACGCGGAGACGGGACTCGTCCGCGTCGAGCGCGTCTGGATCGGTCACGACATCGGCCAGTCGATTAACCCGATGCTCGTCATGGGGCAGGTCGAAGGCGGCGTCTACATGGGACTCGGCGAGGCGCTCATGGAAGAGATGACCTATCGCGCCAACCGCAACGTCGTCCACAAATTCCCGTCGCTCCTCGAATACAAGAGTCCGACCACGCACGAGATGTGCGACGTGAAGACCTACCTCATCGAAGACGCCGACCCGAACGGCCCCTTCGGCGCGAAAGAGGTCGGACAGGGACCGCTCCTGCCGGTTATGCCCGCCGTCGCCAACGCCGTCTACGACGCCGTCGGCGTGCGTGTGGACGAAGTGCCGATCACACCCGAAAAAGTGCTCGCCGCGCTCCGCGCCAAATCTCAGGGCAAGCCCGCGCGCTTCGGCCCCAAAGGCGTGCCAATCGTCGAATGGCCTGAACCGCTCAAAGTCGCCACGCCCGCCGAGGGCGGCGACGGGCGCGAGATGCCGCGCGTGGCGATCCACTCGTAATTAGGCGGTCGTGAATATGAGAAAGGATCGGCGTTGAGATTTGAATGGGATGATGCGAAGGCTATCGGCAATGTGGAAAAACATGGCATCACTTTTGGAGAGGCCACGGAAGTCTTTTACGATCCGAACGCGCTCGAAGCTCAAGATACCGAACACTCCGGCGACGAAAGCCGTTTCGTCATCATCGGCTATTCCGCGCAACGTCTATTGTTCGTCGTGTTTGCCCAACGCATCGGCAATATGATTCGGATCATTTCGGCGCGTAAGCCGACACCGACGGAGAGAGATTTATATGAAAAAGGCGACAGGTAAGGAACCCAAAACACCGGCCGAAGAGGTTGTACTGGAAGTCACGCAGGAGGATTACGAAGCAGGTCTCAAGCGCGGCTGGACAGACGACGACATGCTCAAGCCCGGTCGCTACAAGATGAAGCGCGGCGGCTTTCTCGCACGTCATCCTGAGTTGAAGATTGACGATAAAAAGCGAGCTTGAGGCGTAGGTGAAACTGTCTCGCGCCCCGCTGGCGGAAGGCGGCGACGGGCGCGAAACGGCGGCGCGTGGCGATCCATTCGTAAAAGCAAGGGGAATTTATACCGTTATGATGAGACTTCCGAAGTTTGAGTATCGCGTGCCGAGAGAGATTAAGGACGCGGCGCGGATGATGGCGGACGCCGGGCCGCAGGGGCAGTTCGTGGCGGGCGGGACAGACTTGTATCCGAACATGAAGCGGCGGCAGCAGACGCCGAAGACGGTCATCTCGGTGGGGCGCATCGCGGAGTTGAACCGGATCGAGGGTGACGGCGAGAGCGGGGTGAGGATCGGCGCGGGCGTGTCGCTGACGGATTTGTGCGAGCACCCGGTCGTCAATCGCGACTACCCGATGGTGGCGGCGGCGGCGCGGACGATCTCGACGCCCGTCTTGCGCAACATGGGGACGGTCGGCGGGAATCTTTTGCTCGACACGCGCTGCAATTATTACGACCAGAATTACGAGTGGCGCAAGGGCGTCAACTTCTGCATGAAGAAGGATGGCGACGTGTGTTGGGTTGCGCCCCGCTCGTCGAAGTGCTGGGCGGTGCAGTCGGCCGATCTCGTGCCGCTGATGGTGGCGTTGGGGGCGCGCGTGCGGCTCGTCTCGACCGTCGGCGAGCGCGAAGTGACGGCCGAAGGCTTGTACAACGACGACGGCATAGATTATTTGCACAAGCGGCCGGACGAGTTGCTGGCCGACATCCGTCTGCCGCCTTTGAACGGCTGGCGCGCGGTCTACCGGAAGCTCAGGCGGCGCGACGCGTTCGACTTCCCGGTGCTCGGCGTGGCCGTGCGGCTCGACATGGGAGAGGACGGGACGGTGAAGGCGGCGAAGCTGATTCTGGGGGGCATCGCGCCCGCGCCGTTGGCGGTGCGTGAGGCGGAGGCCGCTCTCGTCGGCGCGCGGCTCGACCCGGAACGGATCGCGGCGGCGGCCGAGGCGTGCTACGTCAAAGCGCGACCACTCGACAACACGGATTTCATCATGAACTGGCGCAAGCAGATGGCGCGCATCTACGTCACGCGCGCGCTCGAAGCGTTGCGAGACGATTAAGCGCGTCGGTTTTCGGAAACCGCGACCGCACGGTGTTCGTTCAAGGTTGCAGCAGTTCGCCAATCTCGAATTTTCGGAGACACCGATGAAAAAGTTATTTTTAGTGATCGCCGTGCTCGCGTTGCTGCCCGCGTCGATCGCGGCGCAACAGCAGGGCGCGGACGCGGAGCGGGAGGCGGTCAAACAGGCCGTGCTGGATTACGTCGAAGGCATCTACACGGTGGACGCCTCGCGGATCGAACGCAGCGTGCACCCGGAACTGGCGAAACGCGGCTTCTTCGTGAAGCGGGGCGAGACGGCCTACAGTTCCGACGTGATGACCTTCCAGCAACTCGTGGAACTCGCCAAGACTTACAACAAGAACGGGCGCGTGCCGAAGGACGCGCCGAAGGAAGTCGTCATCTTCGACGTGTCCGACCAAACGGCCAGCGCGAAACTCACCGCCGTCTGGGGCATCGACTACATACACCTCGCCAAGTATGACGGGAAGTGGAAGTTCGTCAACGTGCTCTGGCAAACCCCGCCCAAGACTAAGAAATAAGGATGAGGGATGAGGGATGAGGGATGAAATAAAACCTTCAGGAAATTCAGACGATCCTCTTATTCATCCCTCGTCCCTCATCCCTCATCCTTTCCCCGTCGCCGCCGTCCTGCTTGCCGCCGGACGCTCGCGGCGCATGGGCGCGTTCAAGCCTCTGCTGCCTTTCGGCGCGCAGACCGTCATCGAAACCTGCGTCAACAATCTACTCGCGGCGGGCGTCCGTGAGCTTGTGGTGGTCGTCGGCCATCGCGCGGCGGAAGTGCGTGCGCGGCTGTCGCACCTGCCCGTCCGCTTCGCCTCGAACGCAGAGATCGGGAGCGAGATGGGCGTCTCGATTGCGCGGGGCGTGGAAGAATTGCGGGCGCGCGAAGCGACGGGCGACCCGGCTGTGGCGGGCGCGGTATTGATCGCGCTCGCGGATCACCCGGCGGTCGCGGCCGGAGAGATCGAAGAAGTTATCGCGGCGCACCGGCGGACGGGCGCGCGGCTCGTCGTGCCGGAGTGGCGCGGGCGCGGCGGGCATCCCGTGCTGGTGGGCGACAGCCTCCGCGCGTCGCTCCTGAATTTAGACGAGGCGGGAGGTTTGCGCGCCCTCTTCGAGAAACACGCGGGCGAGGTTTTGCGCCTGCCCGTAGCGTCCCCGTTCGTTGCGCGCGACATGGATACGTGGGAAGATTACCGCGCGCTGCACGAAGAGGTTTTCGGAGTCCCGCCGCCTGTCACGCAGACTTGAGGGTAAACTTGGACGGGCTGGTTGTTCGCCTTCAATCCAACTGTTCTTTCTGACCGTACATCTAACTATTTCAGTACGGGAGCGTTTCACGTACAGGCAAGGCGCGCCGCCGCGGGCGACATTGATCCAGCACGCCGACGCCGCCGGAAATCGTGAGACGCCGTGTAGAAGGAGAAAAGAATGTTTACCAAATCCCCCCGTTTCATCGCCGGTTTATTGCTCTCCTCAATGCTCGTCTTCGCGCAGGCGTTCGCGGTCGCGCCGTCGCCTGTGAACACGCAAGACGCTTTGTTGGACTTTTCGCTGCGCTCGGTTGACGGCGGCAGCATCACCGCCGAGCAGTTGCGCGGCGGCGTGGTCGTCCTCGCCTTCGGCGCGTCGTGGCTGCCGCTCTCGCGCACGCAGGTCGAAGGCGTCCAGCGGCTCGCAGACGAATACCGCGACCGCGATCTGCGGGTCTACTGGGTGAGCACCGACTCGGAATCGCAGAAGTCGAAGAATTTCGCGACGGACGACCAACTGCGCTCGTTCGCGCGCAAGAACGGACTCAAGATCGCCGTCCTGCGCGACCCCGACGGCGCGCTCTTCAAACGCATGGGCGTTGACCGCAACCAACTGCCCGCGCTCGTCATCTTCAACAAGGACGGCCAGATTTCCGGCGACCCCATCGGCGGCCTCGACCCCGAAGGCAACCTCGTCCAACGCCTCTCCGCGCGCATCAACAAATTGCTCTAAGTCGCGCACGCGCCGGACGCATCCCGGCCGGCGACGTGATCGACAAACTAGGCGGGGGCTGCTTCAATCGAGAAGCAGCCCCCGCAGTCTTTATAGTTTTCTTCGAGGGAGTCGGCGTCAGGCCGGGACGCTACGATCCGCGACTCTCTTCGGCCAACTTGTAAACCAGACGCACGGGCAACCCGACAACGTTCCAGTAATCGCCCTCGATCTCTTCGATGAAGAGCGCGGCGCGGCCTTGCACGGCGTACGCGCCCGCCTTGTCCGCCGGTTCATTCGTCGCGACGTACCAGTCGATTTCGTCGTCCGACAGCGGCGCGAAACGCACGCGCGTCAGTTCGTGCGCGACGAGCACCTCCCCGGTCTCCGCGCGCACGAGCGCGACGCCCGTCAGCACGTCGTGCCAACGACCGCTCAAGAGTCTGAGCATGCGCCGCGCGTCTTCCGCGTCGGCGGGCTTGCCGAGCACCTGTCCGCCGACCGCGACCGCCGTGTCCGCGCCGAGCACGAGGCCGGAGGCGCGCCCCTCCGCCACCGCCTCCGCCTTCTCGCACGCCAGACGCTCCACATACTCGCTCACTTCTTCGCCGCCCCGCGCCGCCTCGTCCACGTCGGCCGCCGCCGCCTCGAACGGCCAGCCGACCGCGCGTAAAATCTCCGCACGGCGCGGGCTGGCCGAAGCCAGCACCAGGCGTTCAAGCTCAAACTCTCCCGCCTCGCCCGGCGGAACTGCTACTTGTGGCTCTCCCCGTTCTTCCATTACACTCCCCTCTTGCATGCGGATTTCGGATGGTGGATTCTAAGACCATTAAGCCGACATTACCAGCCGGACTTTTTTAATCCGAAACTCGCGGTTGAACAGATGGACGACTTAATCCGAGCACTGCCCAACCTGCTGCGCGCGGCGGGCGACGCGGAGGAAGTGGCCGAGGCGGCGGCGATGGTGGCGTGGCGTCGCGTGGCGGGCGAAGCCCTGCGCGGTCAGGCCGTGCCGTTCCGGCTGCATCGCAAACTGCTCGTCGTCGCCGTCCCCGACACGGCGTGGCAGAAACAGCTCGAACAAATCAGCGGCCAACTGATCTTTCGCCTGAACTCGCTGCTCGGTCAGGCCCTCGTCACTTACATCGAGTTTCGCGTTGACCCGGCCACCGTCCGCGCCGAGCGCGCGCGCATCGGCCAGTTCGACTTTGACCGCGCCGCCCATGAACGACGCGCGCTGCATAATTCGCGCCAACTCGCCGACGCCGCCGGCGCGATTCAGGACGAAGATTTACGCCGCCGCTTCCTGCTCGCCGCCGGGAGCTACATCGACGCGCAACAGAAAAGCAAGTGAGCCGTCAGCAATCAGCCCTCAGCAGTTGTTCGCGCTTTCACGTCTCACTGCTCACTGCTTACTTTTAAAGTATATGCCTATCACGGAATCAGACATCGAAAAGATCGCCGCGCTCGCGCAACTCGAACTGACTGACGAGGAGCGCAGGGCTTTGACGCCGCAGATCGCTTCCATCGTGAATTACGTCGAGCAGTTGAACGAGTTGGACACGAGCGCGGCCGAACCCGCCCTCGGCGGACTCACCGGCGAAGGCGCGCGCACCGACGCCGCGCGCGAAGACGCGCCCCTGCCCTCGCTCGGCCAGACGCTCGCGCTCGATCAAGCGCCCGACCCGGCCGCCGGACACTTCCGCGTGCCTAAAGTTTTATAAGAGTCGTCAGCCATCAGCCATCAGCAAAATCATGGAGACCGATTGCTCCGGCTGGCTGATGGTTGATGGTTGATTGCTAAACGCTATTTTATGAACATCGAAACGATCAAAACGCGCCTCGCGGGAGGCGAACTGGACGCGCGCGCCGTGGCGGAGCGCGCTCTCGGCGCGGCCGAAGAGTTGAACGAGACGCTCGGCGCGTTTCTGCAAATCGACCGCGCGGGCGCGCTCGCGCGCGCAGGCGAGTTGGACGCGGATCGCGGCGCGTCTCCGGCGCGCGCGCTCAACTCTGTGCCCGTCGCCGTCAAGGACAACATCTGCGTGCGCGGGCTGCAAGCCTCCTCCGGCTCGGCCATCCTCCGCGATTATTATCCGCCCTACAACGCCACGGTCATCGAACGCCTGCGCGCGGCGGGCACGATCATCCTCGGCAAGACCAACTGTGACGAGTTTGCGATGGGATCGTCGAACGAGAACTCGGCCTACGGCCCCGTGCGTAACCCGTGGGACACGAAGCGCGTCCCCGGTGGCTCGTCGGGCGGTTCGGCGGCGGCGGTCGCGGCGCGCATCGTGCCCATCGCTTTGGGGTCGGACACGGGCGGCTCCGTGCGCCAGCCCGCGTCGCTGTGCGGCATCGTCGGGGTGAAGCCGACCTACGGGCGCGTCTCGCGTTACGGCCTCGCCGCCTTCGGTTCGTCGCTCGATCAAATCGGCGTCTTCGCCACGAACACGACGGACGCCGCATTGGCGCTCTCGGTCATTGCCGGGCGCGACCCGCGCGACGCCACGACCGCCGACGTGGCCGTGCCCGATTACGTCTCGCAGTTGACGGGCGAGATGCAAGGCGCGCGCATCGGCGTGCCGCGCGAGTTGTTCGGCGAAGGTTTGGACGCGGACGTGCGCGCGAGCGTCTTGGCGGCGATTGAAACTTATCGCGCGCTCGGCGCGGAGGTGGTTGACGTGGAGCTGCCGCACGCGAAATACGCCATCGCGGTTTACTACATCATCGCCACCGCCGAAGCCTCTTCCAATCTCGCGCGCTACGACGGCGTGCGCTACGGCTGCCGCGCCGAAGAGTCGCGCACCCTGCGCGAGATGTACCGGCGCACGCGCGAGGAAGGTTTCGGCGTGGAGGTCAAACGCCGCATCATGCTCGGCACATACGTGCTCTCCTCCGGCTACTACGACGCCTATTATCTCAAAGCGCAAAAGGTGCGTGCGCTTCTCAAACAAGACTTCGCCCGCGCCTTCGAGCGTTGCGACGCGATCATCACGCCGACCACGCCGACCACCGCCTTCCTCCTCGGCGAAAAGACGGACGACCCGCTCGCCATGTACCTCAACGACGTTTACACCGTGACGGCTAACCTCGCGGGCATCCCCGGCATCTCCGTCCCCTGCGGCCTCTCCCAAACGAACCTGCCCATCGGCATGCAACTGCTCGGCGCGCATTGGAGCGAGTCCACACTCTTCCGCTTCGCACACGCCTACGAGCGGGCGCAGCCTTTCGACGCACGCCCATCCGTGATGGCGAAGGGCGAAGCATGAGCGCATGGGCGCACACTTCAAAAACGCGTAGGGGCTGCTTCGACATCGAAGCAGCCCCTACGCGTTTTTAACTTCTCGATAAGCTCGCCCCCTGCCCCCGGCCGGGGCGGCGGCGGCGGCACGGCTCAACCCTTCTGAGATTTCTTGTCGGGAATGAGGTCGCCCGTGAAAAGTTCGATCACGTCTTTGACCGTGCCGACGACGGGCGTCACGTCGAGGCCGACGTGGATGAGTCCGTTGCGCCAGCCCTTCCTCCTGATTTCGTAGCCCGCGAAGCCGAGGGCGACGGCCGTGCCGACGATGGGGATCGGCTTGATGAGTCGCCGCGCCAGACGCAGGCCGCCGTAGCGCGCCGCGCGCCCCGTCAGATGCTTCGCCGTTCCCATCCGTTTCGTATTCGCTGCCATCGCCGTTTACCCCGCCGGTTCCAGACCGAGTTCCGCGCGCAGTTTGCGCTCGTCGTAGGGCGAGAGGTTGAAGGCTCGCCCGTCAATTTCGAAGGTCGGGACTTTGCGCTTGCCGTCGTTGAGTCGCATCACGAGTTCCGCCGCGCCGTCCTGTTCTTCGATGTTGATCTCTTCGTAAGCGATGCCACTGTCGTTCAGAAAACGTTTGGCCCGGCGGCAGTCCGAACACCACGTCGTCGTGTACATTTTGATGTTTGCCATCGCGCGAAATTTCTCCGGCGTAAAAAATATGATGTCGTTATTTTAGCATAGCCGTCAGCCGTCAGCCGTCAGCATATCAGCATAAAGGATTGCTTTGGCTGACGGCTGACGGCGTTTTATTCAGGCGACGCTCAGTTTATCCGTGAGCGGGGTGGAGATGACGGCGTGCAGCCCCTGGCGCAGGCGGCGTTCGATCTCGAAGGGGTCTTGCGGGCGGGAGAAGAGATAGCCCTGGCCGTAGTCGCAATTGAGCGTGCGCAGGCGCGCGAGTTGTTCGGCGGTCTCTATCCCCTCGGCCACCACCACCTTGCCCATGTTCTTGGCGAGCATGACGATGGTACGCACGATCTCGGAATTTTCGTGATCGTCGCCGCCCATGCTGATGAACGAGCGGTCGATTTTCAGCGTGTGGATCGGCTTCAGGCGCGAGAGATAACTGAGCGACGAGTAGCCCGTGCCGAAGTCGTCAATCGCCAGTTCGACGCCGAGTTCGCGCAGACGGCTGAGAAGCGGGACGACGGTGTGCGCGTTCTCCATCAAGACGCTCTCGGTGATTTCGAGTTGGAGCGCGGCGGGCGCGAGGCCGGTTTCCGTGAGCACCTCCACGATGCGCTCGTAGAGATCGGGCTGCACGAAATGGCGGCTCGATAAATTGACGCTGAGTTTGAGCCGGTTGTGCTGCGGCGAGATCAACTGCCAGACGCGCATCTGGCGGCACGCTTCTTCGAGCACCCACTGGCCGAGTTCGACGATCACGCCGATCTCTTCCGCGACGGGGATGAAATCGCCGGGCGGGATCAAACCGAGTTCCGGGTGCTGCCAGCGCGCCAGCGCCTCGAAGCCGGAGATGCGCCCGGTGTCGAGCGACACTATCGGCTGGTATTGCAAACGCAGTTCGTCGCGCTCGACGGCGCGGCGCAAATCGTTTTCCAGACGCAGCAGGGCGACGACGCGCGCGTGCATGTTCTGGTCGAACACCTCGTGGCGCGCTTTGCCCTGCGCCTTGGCGCGATACATCACCGTGTCGGCGTCGCGCAAGACGGCCTCCGGCGTCTCGTACCCGGTGGTGCTCAGGGCGATGCCGATGCTCGCCGTGGTGAACACTTCGTGGCCGCCCAGATTGAAGGGCTGCATCAACTCCCGCTGCACGCGTTCGGCGAGCGCGACGGCTTCGCCCGGCTGCGCGCCGATGTCGTTCAAGAGGATCGAGAACTCGTCGCCGCCGAGACGCGCCACGACATCGGTCGGGCGCAGGCAATGTTGCAGGCGGCGCGAGAGCGCGACGAGCAACTGGTCGCCGACCGTGTGGCCGAGACTGTCGTTGACGTTCTTGAAACGGTCGAGGTCTAAAAACAGCACGGCGAAGACGAACTCGTCGTCGCGGCGTGCGCGCTCGACGGCCGTCTCCAAGTGATCCGTGAAGAGGTTGCGGTTCGGCAGCCCCGTGAGCGCGTCGTGATAGGCGTTGTGGAGAAGTTTCGCCTCCGTGTGTTTGCGCTCTGCGATGTCGCGCGCGATGCCCTGCACGCCGCACGGCCGCCCGTTCCGGTAGATGAGGCGCGTGCTCACTTCGAGCGGCACGCGCCGCCCGTCTTTCGCGATGATGTCCACCTCGTAGACGGTCGCCTCGTCAACCAAGCCTTTGCGCGCCATCATCCCGCGCGCGAGGGCGAGGTGTTCGGGCACGATGATCTGCGCGATGTTGAGCGACGCGGCCTCTTCGCGCGTGTAACCCGTGATGCGTTCCCCGGTCTTGTTGAGCGAGGTGAAATTGCCCGCCAGATCGTGCGTGTAGATCAGGTCGTTGGCGTTCTCGAAGAGATCGCGGTAACGCTCTTCGGACTCGCGCAGGGCGCGTTCGGCGCGCTTGCGCGTGGTGATGTCGCGCGCGATGCCCTGCACGCCGACGGCCGCGCCCTCGTCGTAGGTTAACTGCGAACTCACTTCCAGCAGCACGCGCTCGCCGCTTTTCGACACGATCTCGGTTTCGTAAAAAGTGGTGGCTTCTTCCCCGGCGAGTTTGCGCGCCATCATCTGGCGCGACAGTTCCAGATATTCCGGCGCGACGAGTTGCGCGAAGGTCATGCGGCGAATCTCGTCGCAGGTGTAGCCGGAAATCTTCTCGACCACGCGGTTGACGGTGACGTAGCGGCCGGACAAATCCGTCGTGTAGATCACGTCGTTCGCGTTCTCGAACAACTCGCGGTAGCGTTCCTCGGATTCGCGCAGAGCCGCCTCGGCGTGTTTGCGCTCGGTCACGTCGTTGATCAGCACGAGACGCGCCGCGCGCCCACCGAAGTCGATCAGTTGCGAACTGATCTCGACGAAAATCCGCGTGCCGTCCTTCTTCCGGTGCTCCCACTCGCCCGCCTCGCGATGCGGCGTGGGGAGCGAGGCGATGTTTTCGAGCACGGCCGGAACGCTTTCGGGGGGGCGCACGTCGAGGATGCTCATCGCCAGAAATTCCTCGCGCGTGTAGCCGTAGTGCCTGACCGCCGCCGTGTTGACGGCGAGGTAGGCGTAGGTGTCCGCGTCGTAGACCCACATCGGGTTCGGGTTGCTCTCGAACAGCACACGGTACTGTTCTTCGGAGCGCGCGAGTTTTTCTTCGGCGCGCTTGCCCGCGGTGATGTCCTCGACGCTGCCCTCGTAATAGAGGAGCGCGCCCGTCGCGTCGCGCACGGCGTAGATGTTCTCGCGCATCCAGATGACGCTCTGGCGGTCTTTGCAAAACACCCGCGCCTCGAAGCCCTGCACCTTGCCGTGCGTGTCGAGCAGGCATTGGAGCGCGCCGCGCGTCTCGTCGTCGGCGTAAAAGTCGCGTGCGATGTCGGTGCAACTCGCGATCAACTCGGCGGGCGAAGAGTAGCCGAGCATGGCGGCCATGGCGGGATTGGCGGCCAGAAACTTTCCGTCCTGCGTCGAACGGTAGATGCCGTGGACGGCCTGCTCGAAGATCGAGCGATACTTCAACTCCGCCGAGCGCAGAGCTTCTTCCGCCTGCACGCGGTCGGTGATGTCCGTCACGAAGCCCTCGATGGCGGCCAGTTCGCCTTCGGCCGAGAAGATGCCGTGCCCCTGCTCCCACACCCACCGCTCGACCCGCGCGGCCGTCACCAGCCGGTAGACGAGACGAAAACCCGTCTTCGCCGCGAGCGCGGATTGCACCTCGTCCCACACCTTTTGGCGGTCGTCGGGGTGTATCAACTGGGCGTAAGCCAGCTTCCGGTTGCCGGTCAGGTCGGCGGGCGCGTAGCCGGTCAGTTCCAGACAGCCTTCGCTGACGAAGAGCATCGTCCATTCCTCGTCGTTGCGGCAGCAGTAGGCCATGCCGGGCAAGTTGCCCATCAGCGTGAGGAGCGTCCGCTGCGCTTCCGCGTAGCTGGCCGGGTCGTAAGATTGATGCATGTTTACTTCGCACAATCTTTGAAAGACGGCGAGATCGATGGCGGGGGGGAATGAGTTCATAGTCGTTGCTGAGGCGCATTCCGCTAATCTGCCGCGCGCCGGAAAGTCCGTGCGGGCGACGGGAAGAGGCTCTCGTCTGTCGGGAAACTTTTCGGTCTTCAGGCGACGCCCGCCGGATGCCCGCGAGCGGGCACATTTGAGACTCGCTTCGACCTTAAAGTGAAACTATCCTTCCCCGTGGTGACAAAGGCCCGCACGCGCAAAGATGAGGGGCGGACATTTATGAACCGGAGAACTGTGACGCTGGCTGAGGATGTTGACCGGAAGATGTAGGCAAGTCCCCGGAGGGGAGGTCAACCATTTTCAGATTACTTGATAATCTGTTTACTTGCAAGAAGATAAAAAAATGGGCGCGGGGTGGGAAAGGCTGTCCGTAGCGCGTGGTTCTTCGTCCGTCGCCTGCGGCCGTCACACAATCCGCCAAAGTTTAGAATCGAACAACCGGCCACGCGTCACCGGCGGCGGGCGCTCCGGCCTATTGTTCCAGTTGCGTGCGCGCGCGTTGGAGGAACGTTCGCATCATCTCGCTGACGCCCTTCTGCATCTCCGCGCTGAGGCGGCTCTCGCCGACGAGTCCGGCGAGCATGTGCAACTCCGTCGCCTTCTGGCGGCGCAGTTCGACGCGCTGCACGATGCGGATCAGCACGCGCGTGCCCTGTTCCTCGAACTGCGCGGCGTAGCGTAAAAAGTTGCTCCGCTCCTGCGCGGCGGGCGACCACTCGATGCTCTGCGGGTGGTCGAGCGTCTGCTCGACGGCGAACGCCTGCCGGATCGCGCCGATGACCGGCACTTCCGCGCGGATGAGCCAGCGCATCACGCCGCCCGCCTCTTCGCGGATGCTCTCCACGCCCGGCATCAACTCCACGAAGTTGCGCCAGTCGCCGAAGAAGGCGCGCGCCCGCTCAATCGTGGTCTTAATCTCAAGTTTATCTTCGAAAGCCGCTTTGATCTGAAACACAATTCCCCCAGTGATAAGTGACAGGTGTCAAGTGACGAGTAAGAACCGGACTCAACCCGCCACCCCAAGCATACGTTTTTAACTCGTCACTTGTCACCCGTCACTTGTCACTTTTTTCTAAAATGTTGGTTGAAAGAGAAACGAATTGAAGAACAGACGCGTGGTCGCCCGCCAGAAGCCGCGATAGTTCGGGTCTTCGGCGTAGAGGACGACGTGGCCGCGCCCCGTCGGTTCTTCGATGACGTGCGCCGTGCCGCGCAGGAGCCGCTCGGTGTTGTTCGGCCAGATGAAACCGGCGATGCGCAGCGGCTGATCTCCCTCACCCGTGAAGACGACGGCATTCGTGCCTTCTTTCGACGGGCGGAAGAAGTAGGCCGAGTCTACGAGCACGGGCAACTGCGGGTCTTCGTAGCCGTAGGTCAGCGGCGTCGAGCGATCAACGGTGGCGCGGAAGATCGCGCCGGGGACGGCTTCGGGCACGCGCCCCGGTCTGGCCGAGGGCGACGCGATGGGCGGCAGGTCGGGCGGCGCGCCGTCGAGTTTCTCGCTGCGGTCTTGCGCCTCGCGCTGCTGCTCGGTGGCGGTCTGCGCGGCCTGCCGCCGGGTGCGCGCCGTCGCCTGTTGCTCGCGCTGCTGCGTGGCTTCGGGGGTCGCGGGCGTTGGGCCGGCGGCGGGCGGCGTCGCCGGTCTGGCTTCGGCGTCGTCGGGCGTCTTTTGATCGCGCTGCTCGTCGTCGTCGCTGCCGACGAGGCGCGAGGAAGTTAAGTTCACGTCCTTCAAGGCCGCGAAGACCGCCGCGCCTTTGACGCAGACGAGCGTGCCGCCGCGCTGCACCCACGCGCGCAGCACGCCGACGCCCGAAGCAGTGAGCGCGCTCAGGTAACCGCCCGCCGACCCGTCGGGCATGATGATGACGTTGTACTGGTCGAGGTTCGCGCGCCTGAGATTCGCGATGGTCATCGGCGTGAAGTCTACGCCGTAACGCTCGAACGTCCACCACATCGCGCCATAGCCCGTCTGGCTGACGGGTTCGTCGGCGACGACGATGATGCGCGGTCGTTTCAAAGAGACGACCGCTTCCGAGCCGATGCTCGTGTCGCCCGTCTCGATGAAGCCGGAATTGACGGCCGTGACTTCGACGCCCGCCTCGCGCGCGAGCCGCGCCATCGCCTCGTGCAGGGTGTCGGGGTTGCGCGAGACGCGGACGACGATTGTGCCGCGCGGCCAATCGCGCCCGCCCGCGTTCAAGGTGCGCGTGGCGACGGCGAGTTTGTAGTTCTCGCGCAGCAGGCGGTAGGCGAGCGAGGCCGCGCCGTTCGTCTCGTAAGGAATGATGTAGGCGACCGACGCGCGCGACGCCGCGCCGAGGCGGCGCGAGAGCAGTCTCTCGCCGGAGGCGCGCAGGGCGTCGGCCGTCGTCTCCGGCGCGGGCGGCGCGGGGCGCAACGCGACGGAAGCGACCGCCGGGGCGTCGCCAGTCCAGTAGGCTTCGACGCCGAAGACGAGCGGCAGCGACCACGCCGTCACGTCGTAAAAACCATATTCCTCTTTCGCCGCGTTGCCCCCGCGACGCTGGTTGCGCGCGAAGCGCGCGAGTTGATCGCGCACGAAGGCGGGGTCGAGTTCCGTGTCCGGTTCGAGCAGAGCCTTGGCGAGACGCTTCTGCGGCTGCGCGAGTTCGACGACGTATGAGCCGGCGGGAAACGTGCGCGCCGCACCGCCGCCGGAGGCCGCGCCGCCGCCCGTGTGGGCGCGCGCGCTCGCCGAGCGAAACGATTCGCTCGCCACGCTCACCTCGATCCCCGAACGCAGGAGCACGTCGGCCAGATCGGCCGCGCGCGCCGGGTCGCGCCCCGGCACGATGACGATGCGCCGCATCGCCTCGCGCCGCCCTTCTTCGATTGCGCTCCGTTTGAACTCGTAGAAATCTCTCAGGCGCGCCTCGCGGTTGCGCGCCGCCGTCTCAAGCGTCGTCATCGAAGCGACGAAGTGCTTGGCGATGGCCGAGCGCAGGGTGACGATGGTGTCGTCGTCGCGCCGCCACGCATAGCCTTTCGTCCCGCCGCCGTCGGTTTCGTAAGTCATGCCGGTCGCGCCGTTCAGCGCGGGCCAGGAGTCCCAGAAGAAGGGGCCGAAGAGATCGAACACGTCGCGGACGTAATAATCCCAGTTGCGCGCGTCGAACTGCGCGGCGTTGGCGCGGCCGAACTCCGTGAGCCAGCGCGAGGTCTGCGCGGGCGGCAAATTCGGGTTGACGGGCAATGCGGCGGGAGGGAAGAAATACTGCGAGGGCTGGCCGTGATGATCCACGAAGATTTGCGGGTTCCAGTCGAGGTAGGCACGCTGTAGGTTGCGCGTCTCGATCTGCGTGACGGCGAGGTTGTCGCGGTTGAGATCGAAGCGGTAATGATTGGCGCGTCCCCAGACCGACCACGGCTCGCGGTGCTCGCTCGCCAGCGGGTCGGGGTTGCCCGTGCCGAACGAGTTGTACCAGGTGACGAAACGCTCGTGGCCGTCGGGGTTCGAGCAGACGTTGACGAGCACAACGGAGTTTTTCAGGATGTCGAGCGTCGCCGGTTCGTTCGACGCGGCGAGTTGGTAGACGACCTGCATCATCGCCTCGAACGACGCCGACTCGTTGCCGTGAATCGTGTAGCTCATGAAAGAGATGATGGGCATCTCCGCGGCGATGCGTGCGGCTTCCTGAGCGTTCGTCGTGCGCGGGTCGGCGAGGCGCGCGACGTTCGCCTTGATCCCGTCGAGCCGCTGCAAATTCTCCGGCGCGGAGATGACGAGGAGATGCATCGAACGGTGCTCGTTCGTCTCGCCGATGTCGGTGACGCGCACGCGGTCGGGCGCGGCCTGAGCGATGCGCTCGATGACGCGCTCCATCGTCGCGTAGTTCGTGTGAAAGTCGCCCACGTCGAAGCGCGTCGTAACTTGCGGGCGCGGCACGTTCTCGCGGTAGGGACCGCGCGCGTAAAAGTCGAAGCGCGAATCATCGCGTTGCGCCGGCGCGTTGGTGAAGAGTGAGAGGACGACGAGAGCGGCGGGCAGAAGGAGAGCGCGGGCGCAACCGTTCTGGATCATTTGTCAGGCAGCTTTCTGTTGGTTCGAGATGATGTGAAAGACAGAGGCGATATTACCTTGTCCCGGCTGCGACACTCAAATGAATTGCAGACGGGCGCGTGCTTTCGCGGCGACGGCCGCTTCGCCGCGCTGTCGCTTATCTCTGCCACGCCGCCCTGCGCCGGAGATTGCACCCGCTGTAATGTCTACGGCTATGGCGGAAATGAAATCTTGCTCACCTCGATGGTCAGGCGTATGATGCGCCTATGCAATTGAATTGCGGACAAGCCTCTTAACCTCGATTGCCGTCGCGCCACCGAGTAATGTTCTCTTCCCCTCACCGTTCACGAAAGGAGCACCCTCAATGCGGAACGACAAAAGCATCTGGCTCTCACTCCTGATCACTCTCATCGCCTTTGCCGCAATCGCCATTGCGACGCGTAGCGGCCGGGGCTACGCCGCACCGGACAAGAAGACGGTGAAGGTGTTGCGTAAGAAAGACCAACTTGCGGTCAAGCCGACGGCGCAGGAGGTGGCCGCCGCGCCGTCGCCGGAAGTGGAGCGGGAGTTGGAGGATAATATCCCGAAGCACCTGCCGCTTAAGATTAAAGTCAAGAATCTGAAAAGCGAGAAATGGGTGCGCGAATTTGCTCTTGAAATTACCAACACCTCGGATAAGCCCATCTACTATCTAGATATAAACCTTAGCTTGCCCGACGTAATAACTGAAAACAATCGCAATCTGGGCTTTTCCCTCAGATATGGCAGAGGCGCGCTGATCAGTTTCGCCGCGCCGCTTGAGCCCGACGACGTGCCGATCAAGCCGGGGGAAACTTACATCTTACAAATCCCCGAACAGCTACAGCGGGGCTGGGAACGCTTCGTCGCACGGCGCGGCATCTCGAAAGACGAGCCTAAGAAAATCAAATTCATCTTCCAGAAACTTAACTTCGGAGACGGGACGGGCTATCGCTTCCCCAGCGGCATCCCGTTCGACATTCATAAAAGGCGCAGGGAGTTGCAGAGAGGCAACGGCGCGGCGGCAGTATCACCGGATAAGCCTCCGAGCCGTTCCCCTCTCAATCAGCCTTCAGAATCAGCACTCTTCTTACCGGCGAAGTTCTCGCCGGTAAATTTTTATCCGGCGACCGCCCCGGCCGTCGCTGGCGCGACGGCTAGCTCCGGCGACATCTGCTGTCCCGGTTCGTCCTGCCAAAGTCTCAGAGAAGAGATTGTTTATTGTTGCGCGGAGATAAGAAAGGCTGTCCACGCGCCATGTACCGACACCGTGGAAGGTTCTTGTACAAACTACACCACGCAAGACGTTTCATGTAATGACGAGTTCGGCACTTACTGCATAGAAGATATTCTCGGCGAACCGTGCCCGCCGCCGGGGGCGACGCCCACGCCGACGCCGACCCCAAACGCCACGCCCACACCGACGCCGCCGCCCTCACCCACCCCCGCCACCCAATGCACCGCAGATTGCACCCGCTGCAACCCCAGCGGCTATTGCGAGACGAACTTCCCGCCCGCGCCGTATTGCGCCAGCCCTTTTTGCCCCTACGGCCCCGCCGCCGATACCTGCGCCTACCCGCAGACGGGCTGCCCCGGCAATGCCTATTACGCAGGCAACGGTTGCTGCAAGTGTGTCAACGAGAATCCCTCCTGTGAAGACGGCATGACGTGGGACATGAACAGGTGCGAGTGCGTCCTCGCGCCGACGCCTGCACCGACCCCGACGCCCGGCACGGGCGGCGGCGGCTACTATTATCGCCACTGCACAGACTATTACTGGGTTTATTACGAATCCTACGACGGCGGCGAAACCTGGCACGCGGTCAGGTACGATTACGCCGGATGCTGGTGAGAGCACGTGCGGGCGAGTCGTCCGGCCTGAGACACACGGGGACGGCTGGCCGACTGAAAGTACGCAGCCACCGCGTCGCTCCGGGTCTCAAGCGTCGCGCCGCACGATCTGTGCGCTGCGCGTCTTGCACGGTCGCCCCACGCTCGTCTATGTTGGCGCGATGATGATGCCACTCGAAAACAGATGCCCGCGCTGCAACGATGTGCGCCTGCGCGCGTGGGACGAACTGGACGAGGCGGAGCGCGAGGTGGTGCGCCGCCTGCCGTCTGCCGCCGGCTTCGCCGTCGAAGAACGCGCCGCGCGCCATTTGTGGTGCGTGCGCTGCTGGCACGAAGAGACGAATGGTGCGCCCCTCTTGGCGTGATACGGAAGCGAGAAATCACTTTCACCGATACGGACGAAATTCCCGGAGTGTCTCAATGAAAAAACTTTGCGCCTGTTTACTCGTCGCCCTCTGCCTCGCCGGAGCTACTACGCCGCGCGCACAACAGCAACAGCCGGGCGGCCGGGCAAACGCAGTTCCCAAACGCGCCGTCGTCATCAAGGCCGCGCGCATCTTCGACGGCAAGAGCGAGCGGCTCCTGACGCCCGGCGTGATCGTCGTCTCGGACGGGCGGATTCAGTCAATCGCCGCGAACGCGCAGATTCCGGCGGGCGCGGAGGTCATCGATCTCGGCGACGCGACGCTCTTGCCCGGCTTCATGGACGCACACACGCACATCACGGGCGAAGCCACCGACGACTGGAAGCAGGACGAACTCGACGGCTTCAAAAAGACCGCCCCCGAACAGGCGCTCGACGCCACCGTCCACGCGCGCAAGACCCTGCTCATCGGCTTCACCACCATCCGCGATCTGGGGTCGGGCGATCTCATCGACATAGGCTTGCGCAACGCGATCCGCAACGGCAAAGTCCCGGGGCCGCGCATCCTCGCGGCCGTGCGCGCCATCGGCGCGACGGGCGGCCACTGCGACCCGACGGGCGGCTACCGTCCCGGCGTCTTCGACCGCTCGACGGGCATCGAGGATGCGGTCGCCAACGGCGCGGACGCCGTGCGCGCGGCCGTCCGTTTGAACATCAAGCGCGGCGCGGACGTGATCAAAGTCTGCGCCACGGGCGGCGTGCTCTCGCTCACGGGCGATGTCAACTCGCCGCAACTGACGCAGGCCGAACTCGACGCGCTCGTCGATGAAGCGCACGCGCTCAAACGCCGGACGGCCGCCCACGCGCACGGCGCGGAGGGGGCTAAGCGCGCCATCCGTGCCGGTATCGACTCCATCGAACACGGCTCGTTTCTCGACGACGAAGCGCTCGACATGATGAAGGCGAAAGGCCCTTTCCTCGTCGCGACGCTGATGGCGCCGCAGGGCTTGCGCGAGAAGCTCGACCGCGGCCTCTACATGCCGCCGAACGTCGAAGCCAAAGCGCGCGCCGCCATCTCAAGCATCCAGAGCATGTTCCGCCGGGCTGTCGCCAAAGGCGTGCGGATCGCCTTCGGCACGGACGCCGCCGTCTACCCGCACGGGCGCAACGCCGAAGAGTTTCGCCTCATGGTCGAACTCGGCATGCGCCCCATAGACGCGCTCCGCGCCGCCACCTCCGTCAACGCCGAACTGTTCGGCGTCGCGGAGCAACTCGGCACGCTCGCTCCCGGCAAACTCGCGGACATCATCGCCGTCCCCGGCGACCCCACGCGCGACATACGCGAAACCGAGCGCGTCTTTTTCGTCATGAAAGAGGGCGTGGTCTACAAAAACGAGCGGCAAAAATAGCGGCGCGGCCGTCGTGCGGCGGCGGAAGAGGTGTCAATTCTGCGGGGTCGTGATGCGGTCGTAAGCCGCGCGAATGTCGGCCATGCGGGCGCGCAAAGTTTCCGTCAGCGAGGCGGCCGGGTCATGCCCGACCGAGCGCGCGAGGTCTCTGAGGATGACGTGGTCGGTCGCGGAGGGCAGGCGCGACGAACGCCCGGCGATGAGCCGCAGGTGATGGTCGAGCGCGCGTAAGGTGGCGTAGCCTTCCGAGAGGGTGCGGTAGGTGTCCGCGTCGAGCGAGCCTGCGTCTTTGAGGCGTGCGAGCGTCGTCCGTGTCGAACGATCCGCGCCTTCGTCGCGCACGTCGTCGCGGAGTTGCAGGTAGCGCGCGGCGAAGTACACGTCGAGCATCCCGCCCGCGCCGAACTTGATGTCAACCGCGCCGCGCCCCGCCGCCCCGCGCTCGCGTTCGAGCCGTTCGCGCACGCGGCGCGTCTCCTGCCGCAACTCTTCCGCGTCCGACGCGCGCGCCGCTTCGTGGATCGCGCGCCGCGCCTCTTGCTCGGCCGCGCGCCCCAGTTCGAGGTCGCCGCCGACCGCGCGCAGTTTCACGTAAGCCAGCCACTCCCAGACGTTCGTGCGCGTGCGCAGGTATTCGACAAACGACGCCGCGCTGCGCACGAGCGCGCCGTTTTTCCCGTCGGGGCGCAGGCGCAGATCGACGCGGTAGACATACCCGGCGCGCGTCAGACTCGACAGAGCCGAGACCATCAACTCGACGAGCCGCGTGTAAGCCTCGTCGCGCGTGAGCGCGCCGACGGGCGAAGGCACTTGCTGGTCGTAGACGATCACGAGATCGAGATCGGAGCCGTAATCCATCCCGCCGCTTGCGAGGCGTCCGAGGCCGAACACGGAGAGGCGCGGCCCCGCCGCGAGATTCCCGTAACGCCGCGCCATCTCGCGGCGCGCGATGAAGTAGGCGGCGTTGATGCTGGCCGTGGCGAGTTCGGTTTGCAGGCGGTTCGCCTCGGCGTGCGACAGTTCGCCGCCCACATCGCGCGCGCCCGTCTCGACCAGCAGTTGCGCCCACGTGCGCCGCAGCGCGATCAACTCCGCGCGAAAACTCGACTCTCGATCAATCTCACGACGCAGCAGCGCGCGGTAATCACGCTCGCGCACGGCGTCGCCGCCCGTGAGCAGCGCGGGGATCAACGCAGGGTTGCCGGCGATCATCTCGCCGAAGAATTCGGACGCGCCGCAGAGGCGGACGAGGGCGCGCAAACTTTCCTCCGAGAGTTCGACGCCCGCGCTCGACTTGTCGAGCGAGGCGGCGACGCGCGCGACGTATGAGAGAGCGCGTCGCGAGTTGAGCGAGTCGTGCGCCGCGTCGCCCAAGAGACGCGCGATGCGCGAGACGGCGGCGGCCTCCGTCTCGCGCGCGTGGAGTTTGACATGGCCGCTATCGGGAATGAGGCGGGGCGCGAAGACCTGTGCGGCGGCCAGCGTCGCGGCGGCGTCCGCGTGCTCGCCCGTGACGAATTCGAGACGCGGCTCGCGAAAGGGCGCGGCGCGGAGTTTCATGTCAACGCGGGTCGCGGCTTCGGCTTCAACGGCGACAGCGGGCTGCTTCGCTTCGTCAACGTCAGCCGGCTCGTTTGTCTTCGACTCATCGCCTGCGCTCTCGCCCGCCGTCGTTTCAAACGTCGCGTCAACGGTCGCGGCTTCGTCGTCCGCGGTCGGCGGCGGCGCAGTCTCCCGGCTCGCATCGAAGACGCGTTCGTAAGCGGCGCGCACGCGCGCGGTGTGGAGTTCGAGCGCGCGGTTGAATTCGGCGAGCGCGTCGTGTCCCGTGAAATTCATCCGAAGCGCGACGAGCGTGCGCCGCCCCTCTTCGACGGGGACGGAGTGCGTTTGCAGCCCGTGCTCCATTTGCAGGCGGTGTTCGAGCGTGCGCAGGAAGGCGTAGGCGTCGGAGAGTTCCGTGCGCTCGCGCTCAAAGATGAGGTGGCGGTCGGCGAGGCGGCCGAGGCTGATGAGCGTGTGCGGCGCGTGCAGCCAGGTGTCCTCCGCGCCGTGCGCGAGTTGGAGGGCTTGCGCGATAAACTCGATCTCACGGATGCCGCCGCGACCGAGTTTGACGTTGAAGCCGCGCGCGCCGGCGGCGTGCTGCCGGTCGATCTTCTGCTTGGCGAGTCGCACGTTGCCGAGCGCTTCTTCGACCGACGCGGCGTGCGTGTAGACGCGTGCGCGCACCTCTCCGGCGAAGCGCGTGTAGAGCGCGGCCGTCCCGGCGGCGGCGCGCGACCTGATCAGCGTTTGCAGTTCCCACGCCTGCGCCGCCGCGCGGTAATAACGCAACGCTTCGTCGAGCGAACAACCGAGCGCGCCGTCGCGGCCGTGCGGGCGCAGGCGCAAGTCCACGCGATAGGCCGCGCCCTCGCCCGACTGCTGGCCGACGATGCGCGTCACGCGTTCGGCGAGGCGGTTGAAGTACTCGCGGTTGGTCGTCCGGCCGCGTTCGCCCGCGCCCGACGTGTGGCCGTCGTCGGAATAGAGAAAGAGGAGGTCTATGTCGGAGGCGTAGTTGAGTTCGCGCGAGCCGAGTTTGCCGAGCGCGACGATGCAAAAACTGGCGGTCGTCTTGCGCCCGCGCGCGTCCGTGCAGAGCGGCGCGCCGTGGCGGTTGTCCAACTCCTGCCGGGCGAGATTGAGCGCGTAGGCGAGCACGGCGTCGGCGAGGTTCGAGAGTTCTTCCGTCGTCTCGACGATGGAGTTCGTGCGGCGCACGTCGCGCAGGTAGATGCGCAGCAACTCGCGGCGGCGGAAACGCGCGAGCAGGACTTGCGGCTCGACCTGCGAATGCGTCAACGCAAACCGCGCGAGCGATTCGCCCAACTCTTCCAACGTCCGCACGTGCGTGTCGGCGCGTTCGCGCGCGAGCCAGTGCAAATAATCCGGGTTCTGCGCGAGGGTCGTCCCCAGCAGCGGGCTCCACGCCGCGAGCGCGAGCGCGTCCGACAGCAGCCCCTCGTCGCGCACGAGTCGTTGCGCCGCGCGCGCGTCCTCCGCCGCCAGCCGTTCATAAAACGTGCGCGCCCCCTCCGCGTCCGGCAAGTCGCGCACCAGCGATTCGATCTTTTCGTCAAACTTACGCAAGGCCACTCGATTGTAACGCGAACCGCGGCGCGTTGCGGAATTGATGCGGGTGGTTCTACTACCGGCGGAATACAAACCGGGTGTGGTCGTTGGTTTATGCGTTATAATCCGCGCCGGTTCATACTTGCGGAAAACGGAGGGGCGTTGAAAATCATTCGGAGGATATTCGAGGCCGGGTATTCGGCGGTGATCTTTTTGTTCCTGTGCTGCGGCGTCGCGCTCGTCGTCTTCGCGGGGATGGAGTTGTGGCAGGGGATCAATCCCGGCTCGGGTCTGCCGCTGAGGGAGCGTTTCAACTCGGTGCTGGAGTGCGTGGGGTTGTTGACCATCGCCGTGGCCGCGCTGGAGTTGGGGCAGACCATCCTCGAAGAAGAGGTGCAGCGGGGGGCGCAGATGAGCGCGCCGACGCGCGTGCGTCGCTTCCTATCGCGGTTCATGGTGGTCGTCATCGTGTCGCTGTCAATCGAGTCGCTGGTGGCGGTCTTCCAGTTCCTCCACGACGACCCGGCGCACTTGCCGCAGGCGGCAGGGATCGCCATCGCGGCGGCCGCGCTGCTGGCGGCGTGGGGCGTGTTCGTTAAATTGAACAAGAGCGCGGAGGAGCTGGAGCCGGAGGCGATGGAAGACGCGAAGAGCGAGGATCAGGCCATCGAAGAGGGGCAGGGCGTCAGGTGAACGGGGATCACGACAATGACGGAGATCGAACGACTCGCAGACCAACTACAGCGCGCCTTCTACCGCGACGCGTGGTGCGGCCCTTCGCTGCTCGAAACGCTTGAGGGCGTCACGGCCGCACGCGCGGCGGCGCGTCCGCTCGTGCGGGCGCATAGCATCTGGGAGATCGTCTTGCACCTCGGCGGCTGGAAAAGGACTGTGCTTCAAAGGCTCGAAGGTCAGGCCGTGAGGTTGCCGGAAGAGGGCGATTGGCCGCAAGTGGCGGACGCGAGCGAACGCGGTTGGCAGCAGACGCTGGCGATGTTGCAGGCGCGACACGATGCGTTGTTGACGGCGGTGCGCGGCCTCTCGGACGCGCGGCTGGACGACGTGCTCATCACGGAGAGCAGCCGCGAGACGGGCGGCGGCGTCTCCTGCTACGTCACGCTGCACGGCGTCGCGCAGCACGACCTCTATCACGGCGGACAGATTTCACTGTTGAAGAAGGGCTGACGCGTCCAGAAGGCTGGCGCGTAAAGAAAGGCCGACGCGCTGCGCCGTCAACTCAAGCCGAAAATTTTAGACGCGAAGTCTTACGCCGGAGGGCTGCGTTATCTGTCCGCGCGCGACCAAGACCTCGCGCGCCTCTTCGCGGAGTTCGGCACGCCGCCGGAGTGGTTTCGCGAGCCGGGTTTCCCGACGCTCGTTCACATCATCCTTGAGCAGCAAGTGTCGCTCGCCTCGGCCAGAGTGGCCTTCACACGCCTCCTGTCTCTCGCCTCGCCGCTCACGCCCGAACGCTTCCTCACGCTCGACGACGCCGAGCTTAAGGGCGCGGGCTTCAGCCGCCAGAAGACCCTCTACGGGCGGCATTTGGCCGGGGCCGTGGCCGGAGGCGAACTTAACCTCGAAGCGTTTGGCGGGATGGACGACGCGGAAGTGAAGACAAAGCTCACGCGCGTGAAAGGGATCGGCTCGTGGACGGCGGACATCTACCTGCTGATGTCGCTCCGCAGGCCGGACGCGTGGCCGGCCGGAGACCTCGCTCTCGCCGTGGCGATGCGGGAAGTTAAACGCCTCGCGTCGCGTCCCACGCCTCTCGAACTCACGAACATCGCCGAGGCGTGGCGTCCGTGGCGTGCCGTCGGCGCGCGGCTGTTGTGGAACTACTATTTGAAACGGCGTGCGACGATTGCATCCCGCGACGAAGTTTGACCCGCCCTCCGCAGACCTTGAGGCGCCCCGGCCTTGAAGTTGAACTTAAACACGTGTCCGATCGCGCCGCTCTTATGTGCGACGTGTGCGCCGAACTTCTCCGGCAAGAGCGAGTGAGGACGGCGAGATGTTCGTCGCACGCAGACGACGCGCCGTGCGAGAGACGTTTCAGCCGTTCACGATCTTGCGAAATGACGCGTACACGTCGGACAGCCGATCCGCGACGGCCGGGTCGCTGCGCGCGAGCAGCGTGATGATCTCGTCGCGCCCGGCGAACAACCCTTGCGCGGCATCTCTCTGCGCGGGCGTGAGGGTTGAGTCGTCGCCCTTGTCGATGTCCGCCCGCAGGGAAGTGTAGAACTGGCTCACCGCTTGTCGCGCCGGTTCATACTCGCCCCTACGCGCGTCGAGCGCGGCCGAGGCGAGCGAGTTCTGCAAGCGTGCGAGACTGAGCGTGCGCTCCGTCGCCGCGAGGTTGTTGCCGCTTTCGCGCGCCTTGAGCCACATCGGCACGAAGCCGACGAGGAAGGCGATGAGCATGAGCGCGGCGTAGAGGCCGACGCGCCGCAACAGGTTACTTGATCTCGCCGGTTTGATTTCCACTCTTTCGCTCTCGACTTCTTCGCGCATATCAACTTCTCCTTCAAACTGCCGCCCGTGCCTTCGCCGAATACTTGTACAGGCACAATATCAGATGTCGCCCTCAAACGCGGAACGCGGAACGACGAACGAGAAACAAACGCGGAACGCGGAACGCGGAACGATGAAGTGAAGGCAAGTCGTCTTCAGTTCATCGTTCATCGTTCCGCGTTCATCGTTCTCTTTAGATGTCGTAGTACATCGAGAATTCGAGCGGGTGCGGGCGCATGCGCAGGCGCGCGATCTCGTTCTCGCGCTTGTAGGTGATCCAGCGATCAATCAACTGCGGCGTGAACACGTCGCCTTTGAGCAGGAAGTCGTGGTCGGCTTCGAGCGCGCTCAGCGATTCGTCGAGCGTGCCGGGCAAACTGGGCACGTCTTTGAGTTGTTCGGGCGAGAGGTCGTAGATGTCCTTGTCGAGCGGTTCGCCCGGATCGATGCGATTCTGGATGCCGTCGAGCCCCGCGAGCAGCATCGCCGAGAAGGCCAGATAAGGGTTGCACGACGGGTCGGGCGGACGAAATTCCAGACGCTTCAACTTCGGGTTGGTCGAGAACATCGGGATGCGGATGGCCGCCGAGCGGTTGCGCGCCGAGTAGGCGAGGTTGACCGGGGCTTCGAAGCCGGGGACGAGCCGCTTGTAGCTGTTCGTGGTCGGCGCGGCGAAGGCGACGATGGCCGCCGCGTGCCTCAACAGGCCGCCGGTGTAGAAGCGCGCCATCTCGGAGAGACCGGCGTAGCCGTCGCCCGCGAACAAGGGCTGCTCGCCTTTCCAGAGCGATTGGTGGCAATGCATGCCCGAACCGTTGTCGCCGTAGAGCGGCTTCGGCATGAAGGTCGCGGTCTTGCCGTACTGGTAAGCCGTGTTGCGCACGACGTACTTGAATATCTGGAGGCTGTCGGCCGTGCCGAGCATCGTATCGTAGCGGAAATCTATCTCACACTGCCCGGCCGTGGCGACTTCGTGGTGATGACACTCGACCGTGATGCCGCAGCGTTCCAGAATCAAGCTGATCTCGGCGCGCAGATCGCTCAGGGTGTCCGTGGGCGGGACGGGCACGTAGCCCTCTTTGGGACGGATGCGATAACCCTGATTCGGGCCGCTGGCGTCCGTCGCGCGCCCCGAAGCCCAGTGGCCTTCGTCGGAGTCGATGGTGTAACCGGCGGAGAACTGGTCGTTGTTGAAGCGCACGCCGTCGAAGATGAAGAACTCGGCCTCGGGGCCGAAGTAGACGGTGTCGGCCAGCCCGGTGAAACGCAGGTAGCTTTCGGCGCGCTGGGCGACGGAGCGCGGGTCGAGCCCATAACCTTCTTTCGTGATCGGATCGACGGCGTTGGCGATGAGGCAGAGCGTCGGCTCCTCGGCGAACGGATCCATCCACATCCGCGCGGCGTCGGGCACGAGCAGCATGTCCGACTCGTGAATCGAAGCCCATCCCCGCAGAGAAGAGGCGTCGAAGCCGAAACCATCCTCGAACGAACCTTCGTCGAGTTGGTGAATAGGATAGGATAAATGATGCCATGCGCCGACGAGGTCGGTGAATCTGACGGAGAGAAATTTCGCTCCTTGCTCCTCGGCATACTTCAAGGCCGTTTTTGCGTTCATGTAGTCTCCTGAGTTGTGTAGGGAGTGTGGGGATGACAGGCCGCCGTGCTGCTGCGGAATGTGCGAGCGACTGTTGAGAAGTTTGGCAAATGCTTTACAGCGGGCGTCATGTGGCTACTGCGTGCGACGCTAAAAAAGTCCGCATTATAGACCCGCCGCGAAGCCTGTCAAGGTTTCACGCGAGAAACTTTGTGACACACTTTTCAACAGTCGCCGGGGCGGTCTCCTAAACCTTTCTGGGGCGACCGTTTAACCGCGCGCGCGGGCGGTTTTCGCCAAAAATAGTTATTGTCCGCCTCCGGTTTTTCTGTTACTCTGCGACCTTAAGTTTTCCAACCATGAATATTCCCACTGAGACAGCGCGTGAGTCGGACGGGCGCGCATTTGATGCCCCAACACGTACACAAGGGAGGCAGGAGACCGGAAGTTGACCACGGCCATTGAACAGACACTCGAAACCTACGGCATCGAAAATTGGGGAGCCGGCTACTTCGGCATCAACCGCAAAGGAAATCTCATCGTCCACCCCTCGGATACGGACACCAAAGCCTCCGCCGACCTCAAAGAGATCATCGACGACCTCGAACGCCGCGGCATCTCCACGCCCGTCCTCCTGCGCTTCCCCCAACTCGTCACCGCGCAGGTGCGCAAACTCCAGCGCGCCTTTCGCGCCGCGATCCGCGAGTTCGATTATCAGGGCGCGCACATGTGCGTCTACCCGATGAAGGTCAACCAGCAGCGGGCGGTCGTCGAAGAGTATCTGCGCGAGGGCACGCGCTACGACTTCGGGCTGGAAGCCGGGTCGAAGGCCGAGCTCTACGCCGCCGCCGCGCTCGAACAGGCCTCCGACAGTTTGCTCGTCCTGAACGGCTTCAAAGACGAGGAGTTCATCGAACTCGCCTTCGTCAGCGCGCGCGCCGGCAAACGCGTCGTGATCGTCATCGAGAAGATGAGCGAACTCGACCACATCCTGGGTTTCGCGGAACGCTTCGAGGAGGGGCACGAAGGCGACCTGCCGCTCGTCGGCCTGCGCGTCAAACTCTACTCGAAGGGGTCGGGTCGCTGGGAGAAGTCGGGCGGCGAGGCGGCGAAGTTCGGGTTGACGACGACGGAGCTATTGGAAGTTATCCGCCGCTTGCAGGAGGCCGGGCGCATCGAGATGCTGCGGCTGCTCCACTTCCACATCGGCTCGCAACTGACGGACATCAAGCGCATCAAGAACGCGATGAAAGAGGCGGCGCGCGTCTACGCCAAGATTTACCGGATGAAGATTCCCATCGAGTTGCTCGACGTGGGCGGCGGCATGGCCGTCGATTACGACGGCTCGAAGACCGCCTTCGATTCCTCCGCCAACTACAACGCGCAGGAATTCGCCAACGACGTGATCTACACGATCAAGCAGGTCTGCGACGACGAGAACGTGCCGCACCCCACCGTCATTCAGGAATCCGGCCGCTACCTCTCCGCCTACCACGCCATCCTCGTCACCAACGTGCAGGAAGAGATCGAGACGGTCGTCGAAGACATCACGCCCATCGAGATCGACGCGGACGACCCGCAGGTCGTCACCGAACTCGGCGACCTGCGCCAGAACATCAGCATCAAAAATTACCGCGAGTATTACCACGACGCGCTCGAACACCGCGACGAGATGTTCACGCTCTTCAACCTCGGACTGATCTCGCTCGTAGACCGCGCGAAGGGCGAAGTGCTCTTCTGGGACGTGTGCGAGCGCGCCGACAAGTACGCGCAACAGGCCGAATACGTCTCCGAAGAATTCGACGAACTGCGCCGCCTGTCGCGCGCCAAATATTTGACGAACTTCTCGGTCTTTCGCTCCGCGCCGGATCACTGGGCGCTCGACCAGTTGTTCCCCATCGTCCCGATCCATCGTCTCAACAAACCGCCGACCGCCTACGCCACGCTCTGCGACATCACCTGCGACTCGGACGGCGTGGTCGACAAGTTCGTCGATCTGCACGACGTGAAACAGGTGCTCGAACTGCACCCGCTCATCGCGGGCGAGCCGTACTATCTGGCGTTCCTGCTCGTCGGCGCGTATCAGGAAGTGATGGGCAACAATCACAACCTCTTCGGCACGCCGAACGAGGCGCACATCCACATCGACGAAGACGGCTACCTGATCAAGAAAGTCCTGCGCGGCACGACCGTGGGCGAAGCGGTGGCGAGCGCGCGCTACGAGCCGGGGCAACTGCACGACGGCTTTCGCCGCCAAGTCAGGCAGCGCATCAAACAGGGCGACCTGACCGAGGCCGAGGGCGCGGAACTCGTCGAGTTCTACGAATCGCGCGTCGGCGCGTACACCTATCTCGCAGTCAACGGGAAAGAGAGGAAGAAGTGAGTTTCAGGTTTCAGGTTTCAGGTTTCAAGTTACAGAACGAAGCAGGTTCAGACTTGAAACTTGAAACCTGAAATCTGAAACCCATTCCTTGAAAAATTATGGTAACTCAACGCAAACCGAGGCCCTCGAAGTACCTGACCGTTCCGACGCGCCCGGTGCAGGTGGATCGCGACCGTTCAGTGGCCGGCCTGTTGGAGAAGATGGAGGGCACGGGCTTCGGCGCGCGCCAGTTGGCCGAGGCGCATCGCATCTGGCTCGACATGCTCGGCGACAACACGACGATCTTCGTCGCCGCCTCCGGCGCGCTCATCCCGGCGGGGATGCGCCGACTGCTGGCCTACGTCATCAAGAATCGCTTCGTCGATGTGCTCGTCTGTTCCGGCAACCTGCTCTTTCACGACCTGCACGAGACGCTCGGACGCCAGCACTTCCAGTCGCACCCGCAGATGACGGACGCCGAACTCGAAGCGTCGCAGATCAGCCGGATGCTCGACGTGATCGCCAGCGAGGAGGAGTATCGCGAGGCGGAGGAATGGGTCGGCGGTTTCACGAACCAACTCGACCAGACGCGCCCCTACGCGACGCGCGAGTTTCTGCATCTCCTCGGTCGCGAACTCGCCGAGATCGCGACCGACGACGGCGTGCTCACTTCGGCCTACAAGGCGCGCGTGCCCATCTTCTGCCCGACCATCGCCGACTCTTCGATCAGCATCGGCATCGCCAACTCGCGCTTCGAGAAGAAGAACAACTTCCAATTCGATCTCGTTCAGGACGTGCTCGATCTGACGCAGGTGGCGGCGCGGGCGCGCGTCTCCGGCGTGATCAATCTGGGCGGCGGAACCTCACGCAGTTTTCTCCACCAGATGGAGGTGGCGACCAACATCGTCAAGACGCCCGCGCGCGGCCACAAGTACGCGATTCAGATTTCGACCGACGCGCCGCATCCCGGCGGTCGCACGGCGGGGACGGTCGGCGACGAGTCGCTCATCTACGGCAAACTCGCGCGCGGCGCAACCTCGGCCTACGTCAACTGCGACGCCACCATCGCGCTTCCCATCCTCGTCACCTCTCTGTCGCAGACCGCCGCCAAGTACATGAAAGGCCGCAAGCGTCCCAACTTCATCTTCGCCCGCGAACTGACCATCGAAGTGCCGTAAAAGAAACGATGAACGATGAACGCGGAACGATGAACTGAAGACAAAAAGCAGTTGCTTTAGTTCATCGTTCATCGTTCATCGTTTCCCTTTTCCCCCTCCCTGTGCTAATTTCCCTTCTCCCCCGACACGAAACCGGCGCAGCCATTTCGCATCGGCAAGCCGAACTGTCCGACGTTTTCCGGTCAAAACTTTCAGCTCAACATTTGAAGTATCCCAGGAGGTTGTCAGTAATGCGTTTCCCCTTGCAAATTTCGCTCGCCCGCGTCGCGACCGCCGTGTCGTTCGCGCTGTGCCTGTTCTTCTCCGCGCAGCAATCCGCTCCGGCGCAGACCGTGAACCAGTATCACTTCACCTCAACGACCGGCGCGAGCATCGTGCCCGGCACGACGCAAGTCACCGGCTTCAGTTGCGTGGCGACGCCCGGCGACGACTGCGTGGCGACCATCACCCTGCCCTTCACTTACAACTTCTACGAGAACGCCTACACGTCGGCAGTGGTCAGTTCCAACGGCAACCTCCAGTTCACCACCGCGAGCCAAGACTACGGGCAGAACGAAGTCTGTTTCCCGCTCAACCTCTTCGGCTATACAATCGTCCCGCACTTCTCCGACCTGACCATCGGCGGCGCGGGCGAAGGCATCTTCACCTCCGTCTCCGGCAGCGCGCCCAACCGCATCTTCAACATCGAGTGGCGCGCCTCACCCATCGGCAAGAGCGCGGGCAGTCTCAATTTTGAAATCCGGCTCTACGAGGGGCAGACGCGTTTCGACATCATCTACGGCACGGTGCCCAACAACGGCTTCGACGCGACCGTCGGCGTGCAGCGCGGCGGCGCGGCCAGCGCGGCCGGGACGTTTACGCAGTACGAGTGCCGCAGCGGCGGTCTGCGCAACGGCCAGATGATCGTCGGCACCGGCGTCTCGGCCAGTTCGCTCATCCTCGAAGGTCAGGCCATCGACATGGAGGGCAATCCCCTGGCGGGCGTGACCATCAACCTGACCGGCGCGATGACGGCCTCGACGACGACGGACGCCAACGGCCAGTATCTCTTCACGGGACTCACGGCTAACTCGTCCTACACCGTCGCCGCGCAGCAAGGCGACGCGACGTTCCTCCCGGCCAGCCGCACCTTCGCCGCCTATCAGGGCAATCAAACCGTCACCTTCACGCGCACCGTCCTGCCCGTGGCGGGGCAAATACTGATCAGCGAGTTTCGCCTGCGCGGCCCGTTCCCCGCCGGCGGCGAGAGCGGAGCGCGCGACGAATTCGTCGAGGTTTACAACAACACGGACGCGAGTTTCGTCGTCAACACGCCCGACGCCTCTTCGGGCTGGGTCGTCGTCTCTTCGATCTCGACGCCGTCGGCCTCTTTGCGCGGGATCATCCCGCGCGGCACGATCATCCCGCCGCGCGGCCACTTCCTCGTGGGCAACGGCAGCGGCTACAGCCTGACCGCCGTCGCCTCGCCCGACGTTTTCTACTTCGGCGACTTCCCCGACAACTCCGGCGTCGCCCTCGTCCGCACCTCCAACGCCGACAACTACCTCGTGGCGGGCAACCGCCTCGACGCGGTCGGCTTCGACGCGGAGGCCAACGTCTTCTTCCGAGAGGGCGCGGGACTCCCCGCCATCTCGACGGCCGACGGCCAGTACAGTTTCGTCCGCAAGCTCGCGACCGGCACGCCGCAAGACACCGGCGACAACGCCGCCGACTTCCTGATGGTTTCGACGAACGCCGCCTCGTACGGCGCGATCCAGTCGGTGCTCGGCGCGCCCGGCCCGCAAAACTCCGGCAGCCACCTCCAACGCAACGCGACGATCAAGCCATCGTTAATTGACCCGCAGTGCGGCGGCTTCGGCGCGGCGACGAGCGCGTGCGCGCGCGTGCGTACCGCCGCGGGCGCGAACCCGACGAACGCCGCCTTCGGCACGCTGCTGCTGCGCCGCAAGTTCACCAACACGACGGGGCAAAAGATCAACCGCCTGCGCTTCCGCATCGTCGATCTCACGACGAAGGGCAACGTCGAGAGCGGGCAGGCCGACCTGCGCGCGCTCACCTCGAACGACATCGCCGTCACCGACACCAACGGGCAGAACGTCGTCATCCGTGGCCTGACGCTCGGACAGGCGGCATCCCAGCCCGAGGGCGGCGGCATCAACTCCACGCTCGCCCCGCCTTCGGTCTCGCTCTCGACGCCCCTCGCGCCCGGAGCGAGCATCAACGTCGAATTTAAACTCGGCGTGATGACGAACGGCGGCTTCCGCTTCTTCGTCAACGTCGAAGCGGTGACGGCCAGCGCGGCCGCCGCTCCGGCGTCCGAAGAAACTACCGACCGCGGCACGATCACCAAGAGCAACGCGACGGGCAAGCAGGCCACGCGCCCCGCGCGCCGACGCTGAGCCTGTTGCTCAAACAACCACGGGCGCGGGCGACGAGAATCAACTTTCTCGTCGCCCGCGCCTTTCGCCTTCCCGGCTTCAACTCACAACCCGTAAAAAGCTCGGCTCAAGTTCCGTTCTCCCTATTCATCCCTCATCCCTCATCCTTCATCCCTCCGCTCACGCCAGCCACGGCAACACGTCTTCGCCCGCCGGGCGCGCGCCGCCGATGACGCGTATGAAATAATCTTCAAGCGAGACCGGGTTGTCGCCCGCGCCGTCGCCCTCCCCGACCGCGATTCCCCGACGCAACTCGTCGAGCGCGCCCTCCACCACCAGCCGCCCCTGCGTGATGATCGCGATGTGCGTACACAGGCGTTCGACGATCTCCAACACGTGCGACGTGAGAAAGACCGTGATGCCCCGCGCCGTCAACTTCAACAACAAATCCTTCAGCGTCCGCGAAGCGAGCGCGTCCACGCCCTCGAACGGCTCGTCCAGAAACAGAATCTCCGGCCGGTGAATCAACGCGCACGCCAGCGACAGCTTCTTCTTCATCCCGTGCGAATACTCCACCACCAGCTTCCTCGGCTCGCCGTCCAACTCCATCAACGCCAGCAACTCGCGCCCACGCTCCCGTGTCTCCTCGCGCGTGAGGCCGTACATGCGTCCCGTGAATGTCAACATCTCCGCGCCCGTCAGACGCTCGAACAAATTCAAGTCCTCCGGCACGACCCCGATCCGCCGCTTCACCTCCAGCGGCTCCTTCGCCAGATCGCGCCCCAGCACGCGCACGCTTCCCCCGGTCGGCTCAAGCAGCCCCGTCAACATCTTAATCGTCGTAGACTTCCCCGCCCCGTTCGGCCCCAAAAACCCGAAAAACTGCCCCCGCCCCACGCGCAAGTTAACCCCATCCACCGCCGTAAAATCCCCAAACCGCCGCACGAGTCCAAACGTCTCGACGGCGGGCGCACTCCCCGGCTCAACTGGATTATTCATCACCTGTTTTGTACGCGCAGGACACGCGAGAGGTCAAGGAAAGTGCGCTACAGCAGGACAGCGACGTTAGAGGCGTGAGTGTGCCTACAACAGACGAAGCGTGTTACGCAGGCGAATTGACGAGTTCGGATAAATTCTCAAAGTAGCGGCGATGTGTCCGCCGCAAAGCCTCTTCTGTGGCTGCTTCTAATATAACCACCTCACGCTCAGTACCGAGACGACTAAGTTCGAGTTCCAACTCAAGCCGCGCGTCCTCAGCGTTTTGACGCTCTGAGTCGTCGAACTTTTTGAAGGTAACTATTTCTCCGCGAGCGCGGGCGTATTCAATCAGAAAGATCATTATTCTCTCCTGCCAATTCTTCTACATGCTTGATTCTATCACGAAGAATCTCGGATATGTTCTGCCTCATACGTCGTTGCGACCCCTCAATGTTAGCTATCACTTGTTCATTAACATCACTCAACTGGTCCTTCGAGGATAGTTGCGTTTTCATTTTTGTTACCCCTGTTTCAATCCCTTCCGTACCGATAACTAATTTGGATGTTGTTGTCAGAAGCGAGCGTACCTTTTCATTACCCGCGCCGTATTTAATCGCCGGGTCAACAATATCCGATAATTTTTCCGAGAGTTCAGCCCAGAGATGTTGTAACGACGTTCTCACCTGTATCTCGATCATCTTGTCGAGACTGCTCACAATTACATGAACGGCGCGATAACCGTGGCTCGGTCGCTCGCGGCGGTCAACGATAGTGGCCTGTTCAAAGAGATTGGTGAGAGATTGAACGACTGAGTTTTGCTCCGCGATGTCTGCGACGGTTAATCTACAGCCCGCGATGTCTTGAATCTGGGTTAAGCGGATGCTTTCTCTGCGCAACTTATCGGAGATAGAAGTGGTTGACTTGGCCGGTCTGCCTGTCGGTTCGAGAGTCAAGTCCTGCCGGATAGTGCCGACAACGATCTCGTATGCTGCCGTAAACGAACGCCGGTACGAATCGAGAAGTCGCAAATCGGCTTCGGTGATTTTGCCTTTTTTCAGGCGATCACCTAAGCGGTCGATCTGCGACTTGGTGAGTTCCTTTGCCATGGATGCCTTATCTTGTGGCATCTTATCATCTTCGTTTGTGGCCTCTCCAGTAACTTGCACAAGTCAGGCGTTAGACGCTCTTGCTCCGTGTGATAGTATGCGTTTGTGGAGGCGACGGAATGAAGTCTTTAAAGATTTTAATTGAGAAACACGCTGACGGCTATGTGGCTTACCCGCTTGGTCTCAAAGGCGTGGTCGTGGGCGCGGGCGATTCTTACGAAGAGGCTTTGGCAGATGTGAAATCGGCCATCCGGTTTCATGTGGAGACGTTTGGCGCGGAAGTGTTGGAAGATGAATCGCCTGTGCTGGAAGCATTTGTCGCGGAGACTGGAGTCGCCGCGTAGTGGGTAAGTTTCCGGTTGATGCTCCGAAGGCGCGCGTCCTTAACGCATTAGAGTCGTTAGGATTTCGCATCGTCCGCGAGCGAGAGCATATTGCGATGGTGCGTGATAATTTGGATGGCACACGCACACCATTGACATTGCCCAATCACGGACATCTGAAGAGTTCCATCTTACGAACTATCTGCACGCAGGCCGGTATCCCGCGCGACGATTTCTTAAAGGCATACGAGCAGAGTTAAGTAAGCCTTTTTCACATCTCAGATTTCCGCCTACCTTATCTTCGTGCCCTCTCTCATCCTCGTAAAAATGGTCTGGCTTCGCTCGCGCGGACGTGGGTGGGGAATTGGCGGTGCGTGCTCATGAGGAAGGCCGTGGAGCTGGCGCGCAGGGCGTTGCCGTGGGTGGCGGCGAGGCGGACGAAGCGGCTGAAGAAGGACATGCCGTAGTAGTAGCCGTCGTGGCAACTGACGAGCACGTCGGCCGTGTGGCGCACGCGCGGGGCGTGGAGCGAGGCGAAGAGGTTGGCGAGCGCGTCCGGGTAGGTGTGCGCGGCGGTCAGCGCGTACCAGTCGGCGTCGGGGGCGAAGCCGCGCGCGTCGAGTTGGCCTGAGTCGCGCAGCGCGCTTTGCACGGCGTCGAGTTGCAGCGGATCGCCCGTGAGTTGTTCGTAACTGTAACGCGCCTGCCCGTTCTGTTCGCGCGAGATGCGCGCCGTGCCGCGCGCGCCGTGCACGACGACGGCCGACTCGCCTTCGCGGTGGATGCTGAAGTCAACGCCTTCGAGCGTCGTTAAAGCACCGGCGACTTCGGCCGGGTCGGTCTCGTCGGCGCAGTAGACGGCGGCGTAGCCGCACAGACCGAAGGCGGGCGCGGCGACACGGCGTTTGCCACGGCCCGGCTCGAAGCGTTCTTTGACTTCGTAGCCGCCCGCGCGCAGGTGCGTCTGCAAATGGATTTTTTGATTCTCTTCGAGGTTCATGCCGTGGTCGGAGAAGAGGACGATCTCGGTCTCCGCGCCGCAGAAGTCTTGTATCTCCGTGAGAATCCGGTCGAGCGATTCGAGGGCGACGTTCAACTTTTGCGGCCCGCGAATGTGGAGCAGACCGTCCGTGCCTTTGAGGAAGGCGAAGAAGTCGCGCTTCTGAGGCGCGGCGCGAAACCTGTCGCGGAAGCGGCGCATGTCTGCGCGCCACACGGCGTCGGGCGCGACGTAGACGAGAAACTCGAAGGGCAGCGGCTCTTGGTAGTCGAGTTCGTCCATGTAGGACGAGGGCACTTTGTCGGGCGTGCGCCGGCCGATGTATTTGCGGATACCGCCGCACAACTCCTGCGAATCCTTGTTGAAGTAGAGGCTCTCGTAGCCGAGCGGCAGGCTCGCGCCGAGCATCTGCGCGAGCGCGACGTTCGTCATCGTCGGGAAGGGCGAGAGGAGTCCGGCGGGGTCGCCGAAGCGCGCGAACAGCCCGCGCGCCTTCGCCGCTGTGATCACTTCGTAAGGCACGCCGTCGAGACACAACAACAAACGCCGCGGCCGCGTCTCACCCGCCCCGCCGGTCGAATACTTTTGCACCGCTTCACCTCAATCCCTGTCCGTTGTCCGTGGTTGGTTGTCCGTTGCCCGTCGTCCGTGGCCGTCGTCGCTCGTTCAATGCGCTCTGTGGTAGCAGGTGACACATGAACCGAAACAACTGACGAGCGGCCACGGACGGCGAACACTTTTAGTTATCTTCCGCCTGCCGTGGCGCGGACTTGCGATACGGTTCGCGCAGGCCACGCCGCGCCTCTTCGAGCGAGTCGTAGACGTTGGGGCGCGCGGCGACAAGCTTATACTGCGCGAGCGCGTCGGCGCGTTTGCCCGCGAGGTCGAGCGTCTGCGCGGCGCGCAGGCGTGCGAGCGTCGCCTGATTCGCTTCCGCGTTCGGGACGGCGGCGGCCGCGAGAAACTCTTTCGCCGCGCGTTCAAGCTGCCCCGCGACGAAGAGGGCTTCGCCGTACTGGAAATGGATGAGGTCGAGTTGGCGCGTGGCGCGGTCGCGCAGCAGGCCGTCGAAGATGGCGAAGGCTTCGCGCTCCGTGTTCGAGACGGAAGCCGCGTCGCCGCGCTCGCGCTCCGTCGCCGCCTGCGAGACGAGCGCGCCGGCATACTCCAACTTGAACAGATAATTCTTCGGATACTTGGCGGCGAGTTCGCCCGCGAGCGTGGCCGCGTCCCGGTAACGCTTCTCGCGCTTGTAGAGCGGGATGAGCATCACGCGCGCGTCGTCTCGCGCCCAGCGGCCTTCGCGCATGACGCGTTCGAGCGTGGCGAGGCCGCGTTTCTTCGAGCCGCGCGTGCCGGTCATGCCCGCGAGGATTTTGTAGGGCAGGGCGAGGCCGCCGACGATGTAATCCTGCATGCCGATGGTCAACTCGGCGTCGTGATAGCTCGGGTCGAGTTTGATCGTCTCGCGGTGACGGTCGACGGCGTCCGAACCGCTGCGCAGGGCAGAGACGAAACTGCGCTCGACCGCCCCGGCGAACGCGGCCTTGAGTCCTTGCGTCGCGCCGAGGAAGTAGAGGGCTTCGGCGTCCTTCGGGTTCTTCTTCAGCCGCGCCTCGGCCAACTGTTTGGCCGTGCGCGTCAACTCTTTGAACTGCGCGATGACCTTCGGGTCAACCTTGTCTTCCGTCTTCGCGTAGAAAGACTCGTTGTTGTACAGCCCCGACTGCAAACGCCGCGACTCGTTCAAGGTCTTCAACCACAGGCTCGCCGCGAGAAATTGCGGCCCGGCCGGGTGATCCGGGTACAGGCGCGCGAGTTCGCTGAAGCGCGCGCGCGCCCCCTCGTAGTCGAGATTGTAGAGCGCGTCGAATCCTTCGACGCGCACCTTGTCAAAACGCGCGCGGTCAATTTCGGCGGTCGCCGCCGTCGCCGCCGGAGTCTTACCCGCCGCGCCGTCCGGCTGCAACTTCGTGGACGCGCCCTGCTGCGCCCGCGCGAGGCTGTAGGAAGCCAACAAGATTATGAGCAGCAGCACGGTCACGTGAAGCACGAACAGCACCGCGGGCAAACGCCGTTTCATCACAATTTCTCCGATCATTTTCTTCCCGTCTCCCGCGCCGCGCGCCACGCGACGCCGACCCTCCACATCGTCAATAAGTTGATCCCGTACCCCGCCGCGTACCAGACCGAGCGCGTCGCCCGCTCGTTCCAGGCCAAAACGTGCGCGCCCAGAAAGACCGACGAGGCGAAAAATATCCCCGGCATCATCAGAGTGAATCCGAGCGAATCGAGCAACGCCGCCCACCCCCGCGACCAACCCGCGTAGCCGAACTCCGGCGACGCGGCCGCCGCCGACTCCGGCGCGCGCGTCGCCGCGTTCAGACACAGGATGCCCGCCACGTTCAAGGCCGAAGCGAAGAACATTAGACGCGCCCAAAACGCCCCGCTTTGCCTTTGTGTGCGTCGTCTCACTGTGAATAACTCTCCAGATATTTCACGCCCGCGCCCGTGTTGAAGAGCACGACGCGCTCGCCCGCTTCCACCTCGCCCGCCGCCAGCAGCCGCTTGAGCGCGGGCAGGCACGCCGCGCCCTCCGGCGCGCAGAAGAGACCTTCGGCCGCGCCGATCTCGCGCGTCGCCGCGATCAACTCCTCGTCCGTCACGCTGATGGCCGTACCACCCGAGGCGCGCAGGGCGTCGAGCATCAAAAAGTCGCCGATGGCGCGCGGCACGCGTAAGCCCGAAGCGGTCGTCGCGGCGTTCGGAAACTCGTCCGCGAAACGCTTCCCCTCTTGGAAGGCGCGCACGATGGGCGCGCACCCGGCGGCCTGCACCGTCACCATCCGTGGGCGTTTGCTTCCGATCCACCCCATCGTCTCCATCTCCTCGAACGCCTTCCACATGCCGATGAGTCCCGTGCCGCCGCCCGTCGGGTAGACGATCACGTCGGGCAACTCCCAGTCGAATTGTTCGGCCAACTCGTAGCCGAGCGTCTTCTTGCCTTCCACGCGGTACGGCTCTTTCAAAGTCGAAACGTCAAACCAGCCTTCCGCCTCTTTGCGCCTGCCCACTTCCGCGCCGCAGTCCGTGATGAGCCCGTCCATCAACTGGACGTGCGCGCCCGTCTGCTCGCATTCGACGACGTTGGCGCGCGGCGTATCGCGCGGCATGAAGATGTGCGCTTCGATTCCGGCGCGAGCGGCGTAGGCCGAGAGCGCACCCGCCGCGTTTCCCGCCGACGGCACGGCCAGTTTACGCACGCCCAACTCCTTCGCCATCGAGACGGCCGCCGTCATCCCGCGCGCCTTGAAACTCTGCGTCGGGTTCTGCGACTCGTCCTTGATGTAGAGTTCGCTCAAGCCCAACTGCCGACCCAGCCGCGCGACTCTGAGCAGCGGCGTCCAGCCTTCGCCGAGCGAGACGATGTTTTCTGCGTGCGCGACGGGCAGCACCTCTCTGTAACGCCATAAATCAGCCGACCTCTCCCGTAAACTTTCCTTCGTCAACTGCGCGGCGGCGCGCTCCAGATCGTAACGAACCAGCAGCGGCTTGCCGCACTCGCGACAGAGATTTTGCAACTGCCGTGCCTCGTGGCTGAGGCCGCACGCGGCGCATTCCAGATGTGTCACATTCATGAGAAATCGAGTCCTTTCAGGGTATTTTCCCGCATCGTTCAAACGCCCGCATCATACGCCAGCCACCAAACATCCGTCAGGTGGAGCAAACGTCCGGCAGCAGCGGCAGGCGGTAAAAGCAGTAAAAGCCGTGAAGCGTGAATAGAAAGACCCGGATTTATCTATTAACAATCGACGATTCACGATTTACGGCTTTTGACGATTTACGATTCACGATTTACTGTTCTATCTTGTCTCTCGTCACTTTTCATCGCTTTTATGATTCAACTGCTCGCGCTCGATCTCGATGGCACGCTGCTCAACTCGCTCGGCGAGTTGTCGGCGCGCAACATGCACGCGATTGCCGAGGCGCGCTTACGCGGCGTGCGCGTCGCGCTCGTCACGGGGCGGCGTTTTCGCGACGCCCGCCCGCTCGCGCTCAAACTCGGGCTGGACGTGCCCGTCATCGCGCACAACGGCGCGCTCACCAAGCACGCGCGCACGCTCGAAACCGTCTCGGCGAGCCTCTTGCCTTTGGAGACCGCACGCGAAGTCCTGCGCCTCGGGCGCGCGCACCGCGCCGACCCGCTCGTCAGCGACGACCCGGAGGGCGCGGGCGTGCTCGTCTACGATCACCTGCGCGACACGGGCGGCCCCGTCGCGGAATACATCGAATGGTCGCGCCGCATTCACGGCGACGAGGCCGAGCGCGCCATCCTCCACGTCCCCTCGCTCGAAGACTATCTCGACCACGCGCCCGTCCACATCACCTTCTCCGGCACGTTCGCCGGGATCGAACGCCTGAGCATGGCGTTTGCGGCCGAACTGGGGGCGCGCGCCAAGCTGATGACGACGCTCTACCCCTCGATTGATTTCGGCCTGGTTGACGTGATTCACCCGGACGTGTCGAAGGGCACGGGGCTGGCGGCGGTCGCCGCCGAGCACAATTTGACGCCCGCTGAAGTGATGGCCGTCGGCGACAACCACAACGACGTGGAGATGTTGGAATTCGCGGGCACGCGCGTCGCCGTCGCCAACGCCGAGCCGCGCGTGCTCGAACTGGCGGGGATTCAGGTGACGGAGAGCAACGACGAAGACGGCGTCGCCGTCGCCATCGAGAAGTTTATTTTGAAGACCGAAACTACTACGAAAGGATGAACGGTTGTCAGTGGTCAGTTCGCCGTTCGTGTCTCACAAGCGGCGAGCGCGCAGATGAAAACTTCAACTCGGGCGGGAGGAAAACAACTGGCGACGAGCAACCGGCTACGGACAAATTTTATGGCAAACCGCATCGCAAACATCAAGACCAACCACGGCACGATCCGCTTCGAGTTGTTGGAGACGGACGCGCCGAAGACGACCGATAATTTCATCAAACTGGCCGAACGCGGCTACTACGACGGGGTGATCTTTCACCGCGTCATCAGCGGCTTCATGATTCAGGGCGGCGACCCCACGGGCACGGGGCGCGGCGGCGAAGCGGCCGCCGGCGGCCGCTTCCCGGACGAGATCAACCGCTCGTCCGAACTCTACAAAGGCGCGTACGCGAAGGGCACGGTGGCGATGGCGAACGCGGGGCCGAACACGAACGGCTCGCAGTTCTTCATCATGCACGCCGATTACCCGCTGCCGCCGAGCTACAGCAAATTCGGGCGCGTCATCGAAGGGCAGGAAGTGGTGGACGCCATCGCCTCGGTCGAGAAAGACCGCAACGATAAACCGCGCACGGATGTCGTGATGGAGAAAGTGACCATCGAGCCGGGCGGCGGGCAATAGACCCCATCAGATAAAAATGTAGGGGCGGGGCTTGTCCCTGCCCGTTGCCTTGTTCATCGTTGGCAACGGGCAGGGACAAGCCC
>JAIVJZ010000067.1 GCA_020199775.1 Acidobacteriota bacterium | reverse complement strand
GCGATGGAGGCAGAGAGCCACGGGTTGTTCGGGAGAGAGGCCGAGCGAGAGGAGGTGATGAGCGAGCTGATTAGCTTTGGAGTTAAGGAGGGAATAAGAGAGAGAAAAGCCATCGCACAGGATAGCGACGGCGTCAGGAGTGAGAGCGGCCTGCTCCTCGAAGAGGCGGTGGATGAAAGGAGAGGGGAGAGGGAGAGGCGAAGTGGAGTTCCACTGCACCAGTAATTGCTCTCGCTCCTGCCGCGTCAACAATGGTAACGCTGAAAGATGCTGCTCCGGATTACTAACAATGCCGTCGAGTAGAACCTGAAAGTGGTTTGACATGCGCTCGATAGTGGCCTTATCGAAGAGGTCGGTGTTGTATTCGAATGCTCCCTCAAATCTCTGTCCTGCTTCTTCAATTTCTAAGGTTAAGTCGAACTTTGCCATCCTTTGTTCGACTTCTAGCGAGCTTAAGGTGAGACCCCGCAGCTTTATCTCTGGCAGCAGGGCATTCTGCATGGCGAACATCACCTGAAACAATGGATGACGACTGAGGTCGCGCGCCGGTTGCAAGACTTCTACCAGAAGCTCGAAAGGTAAGTCCTGATGTGTCTGCGCCGCAAGCGTCACCTCGCGCGCGTGTTGGAGCATCTGGCGAAAACTCAAGTCATGTGCGATGTTGGTGCGTATGACCAATGTGTTAACGAAGAAGCCAATTAAGGCTTCAGTCTCAAAACGGCTGCGCCCGGCGACGGGTGTGCCGATGACAATGTCATCCTGCCCGGTGTAGCGGCGCAACAAGCTGTGGAAGGCCGCCAGCAAGGTCATAAACGGGGTCGCGCCTTCTTGCTGGCTTAGTCTTTTAATCGCTTCCGTCAGTTGCTCTGGAAGTGTGAAGCAGTGACGAGCGCCGTTGAATGTCTGTCTCGCCGGTCGTGCTCTATCCGTCAGCAATTCGAGCGTGGCGGCGCCGGCCAACTGCTGCTTCCAGTACTTCAGTTGTTCTTCAAGCACATCGCCCTGCAACCATTGATGTTGCCAGACGGCGTAATCGGCGTACTGGATTGTTAGCTCCGGCAACGTTGAGGAAGGTTCTTCCAGCAATGCCTCGTAGAGCGCGCCTACTTCCTTGACGAGCAGCCTGAGCGACCAACCGTCCGAGACGATGTGATGCATGGTCAAAAGAACTATGTGCTCTTCCTCAGCCAGATGTAACAACGTGGTACGCAGCAGCGGGGGAACTCTTAAATCGAATGGCTTGCGAGCCTGCTCGGCGGCAAGCCGCAACGCTTCGTCTTGACGCTCGGCGGCAGGCAAGCCGGTGAGGTTAATGATCGGCAACGACAGCGTTATTTCCAAATCGATTACCTGTACCGGCCTGCCATCAACTGCATTGAAACTGGTGCGCAATGATTCATGTCGGTGCAGCACCTCGTTGAGTGCGCGGCCGAAGGCCGTTACGTTCAGCACGCCCGCGAGCCGCACCGCGCCAGAAACGTTATAGAGGGCTGAACCGGGTTCTAATTGGTCGAGAAACCACAAACGCTGTTGTGCAAACGAGAGCGGCAAATGTCCATCGCGTTTGACAGGCCGGATGGGCACAGGCTCCGGCGTTTGTTTCGAGGCTGTTTCCCGTTTGATGATTCCGGCCAGTCTGCGCACTGTCGGCTCATTGAAAAGGGTGCGAAACGGCAGTTCGATTTTAAACTTCTCTCGCAAGCGGGATACCGCTTGTGTCGCTAAGAGCGAGTGTCCGCCCAGTTCGAAGAAGTCGTCCTCCGAACCAACCTGCTCTGTGCTCAAGACGGCGGCGAAGATTTCTGCTATCTGCTTCTCCACCGTGTCAAGCGGAGCGACGAAATCGCTCTCAGCTTTCGGGCGCGATAGTTCTGTTGTTGCGAGCGCGCGCTTGTCCACTTTTCCGTGAGGTGTCAGCGGTAATTCGTCGAGCAGGACGAATGAGGCGGGCAACATGTAATCCGGCAGCCATTCGCTCAAATAATCGCGCCACTCACGGGTCATTGGTGGCTGCCCGTTTTTGCAGACCACATAGGCCACGATCTGCTTGTCGCCCGGAATGTCATCTCGCACGAGAACCACCGTTTCTCTTATCGATGGATGACGGCTGAGAGCCGCTTCAATCTCGCCCAACTCGATACGGAAGCCTCTGATCTTCACCTGCACGTCAATGCGACCGAGAAACTCAATATTGCCGTCGGGCAGGCGGCGCGCCAAATCGCCCGTCTTATAGAGGCGTGCGCCGGGGGTTTCGCCAAAAGCGTCGGGGATGAATTTTTCAGCAGTTAAGGCGGGATGATTGAGATAACCGCGCGCAAGCAAATGCCCCCCGATGTGCAGTTCACCCGGCACGCCGATGGGAACCGGCTCTCCGCTCTGATCCAGAATGTAGACGGCTCGATGAATGACCGGTAAACCGATAGGAATCTTTTGTCGAGACGCACTATCACAGAAGCCCGGAGGAATCTCGAAGAGAGTCGCAGTGATGACGGTTTCGGTTGGGCCGTAAGCGTTGAGCAGGCGAGCGTCGCGTGCCGGGGTTTTCTGCCAGAGCCTGACCGCTTCCGGCAGAATCACATCGCCGCCAATAATCGTGAGCTTTAGTTCATGCTTTGAATACATCTCCCCGCTGGCATCGCATTCCTGCGCTAACTGATGCCAGTAAGCAGTGGGAAAATTTATTATCGTGAGTTCTTCTTCTTTGAGTTTGTTGACGAACTCTGCGGCGTTCCAAACACTGTTGCCACGGAGAACCACCCTCGCTCCGAGCATTAACGGCGGCAGCAACTGTTCCAATGAAACGTCGAAGCTCATTGAAGCGAATAGCAGAACGCGATCCGAAGGTTCGAGATGATATTCCTTTTGTACGGCCCGGCAGTGATTGACGGCTGCTACATGAGGAACGGCGACCCCTTTCGGCCGCCCTGTAGAGCCTGACGTATAAATGACGTAGGCGAGATTATTGCCGGTCACACTGCTCACCAGCGTTTGCGAGCCCTGACTGGCAATGGCCTCCCAATCAGTGTCAAGACACACGACGCGGGCTGGCGCTCGTTGAGGCCGTAAGTTAACGAACTGTGAATGAGTTAAGAGCACCGCGACAGCAGCATCCTCAATCATAAATTGCAGGCGCTCTATAGGGTGCTCCGGGTCGAGCGGCACATATACGCCACCAGCTTTTAGCGTCGCCAGCACTGCGACTACCATATCCACTGTCTGTGTGGCGCAGAGGCCGACGCGTATCTCCGGCCGAATCCCGCAGGCTTGCAAGTAGCGGGCGAGTTGGTTGGAACGTGTGTCGAGTTCCGAGTAGGTGAGGCGTTGGTACGCATCGGCAACTGCCACCGCATGGGGAGTCCGCATGGCCTGTGCTTCGATGAGTTGATGAATACAAGCATCGGGCAGGTAATCGGCTGTTGTCCTGTTCCATTCGGCGAGCAGTTGGTGACGCTCGGCGGCCGTCAGGAGAGGCATCTGACGTAGCTGCCGGGCAGGATCGGCCCCGACCGCCTCCAGCAAGGTCGCGAGGTGATCCAGCATGCATTCAATCGTGGCGTCCTCGAAGCGGTCACGCTCATAGAAAATCTGTAGCGTCAATTGCTTTGTCGGCAAGACCGCCAATACAAGCGGATAGCTTGACCGCTCAATGCTCAACACATCATCAATGCAAAGCCCTTCAATCCGATCTTTCAGCGCTTCATCTATCGTGTAGTTTTCAAAGACTATGTAGCTGTCGAAGAGGGGAACGCCGTTCTCCACGTCGCTCCAACGCTGCACCTCCACGAGCGGGCTGTGCTCGTATTGACGCATCTCGGCCTGCTGCTCTTGTAAACGCTTCAACCATTCAAACAACCCGGCCTCCGGCTCTACCTGTATCCTGACAGGCAGTGTGTTGATAAAGAGGCCGACCGTAGATTCGACGCCTGCGAGGTCTGCGGGACGACCACTGACGACAGTGCCGAAGACAATATCCCGCTCCCCGCTATAGCGGCTCAAGAGCAGTGCCCATGAACCCTGTAGCAGCGTGTTCAAAGTCAAACGGTGCTGCCGTGCGAGATGCTGTAAGCGCGTTGTCAGACTCTCGCCAAGTTGACGGCTACGCTTCCCGTAGTTGTTCTCATGGTCGCCCTCAGGAACAGAACCGGCCGCGCGTGTTACATGCAACGGCGTCGGCGCGTTAAAGCCCGCCAAGACCCTGCGCCAGTAGCTTTCTGCTTTTATCATATCCTGCTGGCGCAGCCATCCGATGTAGTCGCGGTAAGGACGTGGCAGAGGCAGGCTCAACTCTTTGCTTCGCTGGAACGCGTCGTAAAAGCTAAACACTTCTTGCAGCACGGTAGCCATTGACCAGCCGTCAAGCAGCAGGTGATGATAGCTCCATGAGAACCTGTATGTGTCATCGCTCACCTGTAACAGTGCGAGCCGCATCAAAGGGGCTCTGGAGAAATCGAAGCCGCGCTTACGATCCTCCCGAAGGAAAGCTTCGTATCTCTCCTTTTGTTCAAGGCCGGAGAGGCCGCGCAGGTCGTGCAGCTTTACAGATATTTTGACCTGCCTGCCTACTACTTGTAGGTTTTTTTCGACACCCTTCCAGACAAACGCCGTCCGCAGAACCGAATGGCGCTCCGTTATACGCTGCCACGCCTGTTCGAACACCTTGACGTTCAAGCCCTTTAGAGAACAGGTAAATTGCGAGATGTAAACTCCGGATTCCGTTTCATAGAGGCTATGGAAAAGCATTCCCTCCTGCATGGGAGAAACCGGGTAAACGTCTTCGATGTTCTTGTTACTCATCTTGCTCCTCACTCCTCAAACGAGACCTGAGCAAACGCTTGATCGAGTTGTTCCTGATTCAGCTCTGCAAGAGGAAAGTCGGAGGGAGTCGTGCCGGCGGCCTCGGTTGAATGGCAGTGTGCGATGAGTTGGCGTAATTCTGTGTTGAACTCTTGCGCCAAACGCTCGATGGTCGCGCGGCGATGTATGTTTTCACTGTAGGTACAGGCGATTTGGAGCTGTCCTTCGGCCATGAACGCATTGAACTCGATGAGGTAGCTTCTGCGCGCGCGTGGGCTGCGCGCAGGCCCGGTTGCTTCCGTGGTGATATGGAAGGGAGAGTCTTCCGGCAGCATCGGGTTGACCCGGCCTAAGTAGTTAAAAAGAGTTTCGGCCTGCGGCGCTGAGCGCAGGTTAACCGCCGCTTCTTCATCAACACTTAGGTAGCGCAATAGTCCATAACCGATTCCATGATTGGGAACAGCTCGCAACTGTCCCTTAATACTCTGCAACGTCACGCCGACATCAGGCAGGTTCTCATCAAGCTCAAGCACCACGGGGTAAAGCGTCGTGAACCATCCGACCGTACGTGAAAAATCAGCATCTTTAAAGAGTCCATCGCGCGCGTGCCCCTTTATGTCAATCAACACTCGACGTGCACCACTCCAACGCGAGAGAGCCCGCCCCAGGGCGGCCAGCAGAACATCGTTGATCTGTGTCCGGTAAGTGTGTGCCACTTCCTGCAATAACGCTTGTGTCTCTTCCTCGCTTAGACGAACTGTGACCGTCTGTGCCGACGCCTCGTTATTGTTCCCGTCCTTTTCATCTCTAGGCAGGCACGACGTTTCACTACGTGATGGCGCGAGCCAGTAGCTTACTTCCTCTCGCGGGGCGGTTGATCGCGCATAGGCCGTCAACCGCTCCGCCGAAGTCTTGAATGCGGTCGTCTTCTGGGGAAGCCGGACTTCCTGCCCCTCGCTAATCTGCCGGTAAATGGCTTCGAGGTCTTCAAGGAGAATTTGCCGCGAGAGGCCGTCCGCCGCCAGATGATGTATAACCACAAGCAGGCGTCCTTCTTTTTCCTGGCCGAAAGCAAAATAAGCGACGCGAATAAGCCGGCCGTCCGAGATGTTCAGACTCGCTTGTAGCTCCTGCGCCATTCGTTCAATCGTCTCTCTCTGCTCGTTACTCGTTAGTTCCGGCAAGTCGTAGTGGATGAAGGGCACGTCTTCATCCAGTGCGGCATAGCTCTGCTTCCAATCGCCTCCCTCCCGCATAAAGCGCAGGCGTAGCCCGTCGTGATGCTTCAACAGATGTCCGACGGCCTGTTGCAACATGTCTGGATTGAGCGCATGACGCAGTTGAAGCATCATGGCTTGATTCCAATGATGCGGGTCAACGAACTGTTGCTCGAAGAACCAGCATTGAATTGGGGTCAGAGGGAAGGAGCCTGTGAGGTTCTCCTCCGCGACGGCGTTGGCTGAAGGGCGCACGACAGTTGCAGCCAGTTCTGCAACGGTCGGGTATTGAAACACCTGCTGTAGCGTGAGGGACAAACCAGCCCGTCTGGCCTGCGAAACGATTTTAGTGCTCAGGATTGAGTCACCACCCATATCAAAAAAATTGTCGTGGATTCCGAGATGCTCAACCTTGAGCACCTCTTTCCAGATTGCTGCAATCTGCTGTTCCACCGCTGTGCGCGGCGGCTCGTCTTGCCTCTCCCTCGCGGGATGGATGTAGTCAATAGCCAGAAGGGCGCTTCGGTCTACTTTCCCGTTTGGCGTTTGCGGTATCTCCTCAATCATGAGGAAGGCCGAAGGCACCATGTAGTCGGGCAGTTTCTCCTTGAGCATGGCGCGCAGTTCGTCGGCGGTTATTGTCTCGCCGGGCTGCGCCACCACATAAGCCGCCAGACGCTTCTCCTCGCCCTCATCTGCGCGGGCAAGCACCACGGCTTCTCTCACCACAGGATGCTCTTGCAGCGCCGCTTCTATTTCACCGAGTTCGATCCGGAAGCCGCGAATCTTGACCTGATGATCAAGGCGACCGAGGAACTCAATGTGGCCGTTAGGCATGTAGTAGGCGACATCTCCGGTGTGGTAGAGGCGCGCGCCCTTCTGCTTGCTGTAGGGGTGCGGAATAAATTTCGCGGCCGTCAAGTCCGGTCGGTTCAGGTAGCCGCGCGCGAGGCCGTCTCCGCCGATGTAAAGTCCGCCCGGCACGCCGACAGGCGTCGGTTGCAGGTGCCGGTCGAGGATGTAGACTTCCGTATTCGTAATCGGACGGCCCATCGTCGGCGGCCTCGTCGTTCCTTTCTCCAGGAGCGCATAGGTTGAGTAAACCGTATCCTCCGTTGGCCCGTAGAGGTTATAAACAGCCTCGATTGTCGGTAGCGCGTAGATATCCTGCACCAGTTGGTTCTGCGACGCTTCGCCCCCCAAGCCAACCACCCTCACCGACTCTGGCACCGCATCCATTCTCAATAATTCTGTGATTGCAGTGGGCACTGTGTTCAACAGCGTCACCTGCTCTGCCGCTTCGAGCGTCGTCAAATGGAAAGCGTTCTCCGCCAGAATGACTGTGCCGCCGCAACTGAACGGAGTGAATAGCTCGAAGACGGAAAGGTCGAAGCAGATAGAAGTGGAAGCCAGTACGCCCGCGAGATCATCTCGTGAGAAAGCCCGCGTCGCCCACCGGATGAAGGTCACAGCGCTGCGGTGAGTGATGGCTACTCCCTTCGGCTTGCCGGTCGAACCCGACGTGTAAATGACGTAAGCAAGGTTGCCAGCCGCCAACTCGCACGGCGGGTTAGTCTCGGTCTCTTGAGCGATAGCTGCCGAGTCAGCATCCAGACAGATGACCTTCGTGCTATTTTCAGGCAAGCGATCAAGCAGCGGCTGTTGAGTTAAAAGCACCTGCATGCCCGCATCATCCAGCGTGAAGCTGAGACGCTCCTGCGGATAGGCCGGGTCGAGCGGCACGTATGCGCCGCCCGCTTTGAGCACCCCTAGAAGCGCCACAATCATCTCAATGGAGCGTTTCATCAGAATCCCCACCAGCACCTCGGGCGCGACTCCGACTCCCTGTAAATAGTGCGCCAGACGGTTGGCCTGCCTGTTAAGCTCGGCATAGCTCAATTGCCGGTCTTCGTAGATTACGGCGACAGCCTCGGGCGTGCGCTCGACTTGTGACTCGAATAGCTGGTGAAAGTAGATGTCTACCGGATGGTCAAGACTCGTCTCATTCCAATCATAAAGGATTTGTTGTCGCTCCTGCTTCGTCAACAGGGGCAACTCCGAGAGGCTCTGCTGCGGATTATCGGCAACACCTTGGAGCAACACTTCGAGGTGGCTTGCCATTCGTTGAATCGTCGTCGCGTCGAACAAGTCCGTGTTGTATTCGATTGAGGCCGCCACACCCTCGCGCGCTTCGGCCATCGTCAACGTCATATCGAATTGTGAGACATGATGTTGGAGCGCCTGTGATTCGAGGCGCAAACTCCCCATTTCTATATGCGCGCCGTCTTCACCAAGCGCAAACTCCGCGAAGTCCTGCTCGCCCATCAGGTGCGCCTTCTGCCAGAAGAAGGCTACCTGAAAGAGCGTAGAACGATTGGCAGCCCGTTCCGGCTGCAAGCGCTTAACGAGCAGTGCGAAAGGGTAGTCTTGATGCTCGAAGGCTGCCAAAACCGTCTGGCGTACCTGTTCCAAAAAACTTCTGAAGGTTGGGTCGGCACTGAGGTCGGCTCTAAGCGCCACCGGATTGATAAAATAGCCCACGAGCTTGGTAAAGTCCGAATGCTGGCGACCTGCCGTGGGTGAGCCGACGATGATGGCCTCCTGCCCGGTGTGGCGTGCCAGTAGAACTTGAAATGCTGCCAGCAGCATCATGTAGAAGGTCGCTCCGGCCTCTCGGCTCAATGCCTTGAGTTCTACGGTGAGTTGCGGGTTGAGTCTGAAGGAATGAACGGCACCGTTATAGGTTTGCACGAGCGGTCGCGGGCGGTCAGTAGGTAGATTCAACACGGGCAACTCACCCTGCAATTGCTGACGCCAGTACTCCCAGTGTTGCTGGCCTTCGCTGCTTTCCAGCATCTCTTCCTGCCACATCACATAGTCGGTGTAGCTCAGCGCCAGCGGAGTAAGTGTCGCAGGTCGTAACTGCCGTTCCGCTTCGTAGTGTATTCCCAACTCATCCATCAGAATGATCAGCGACCATAAGTCGGACACGATGTGATGCGCCACCAACAACAGTACGTATTGGTGAGATGAGCATGTGAAGAGGTGGAAGCGCAGCAACGGGCCATATCCAAGATCAAACGGGCGGTGTGCTTCCTCAATTAAACGTTCCTCTAGCGCTCGCTTGCTCCAGCGAGAAGCATCCTCCTCTTGAAGTGCAACTTCAGCGTGGTCATGTACTTGCTGGATAGGATCACCTTGGGGAAAGGCAAACGTCGTCCGCATGGTGGGATGACGATCCACCAGCGCTTGCAATGCCCGCCGAAGAGCCTGCGTATCTACAGCCGAATGTATACGTACAGCGCGGGCAATGTTGTAAGCTGCTGATTGAGGAGACATCTGATGTAGAAACCAGAGCGCTTGCTGACCCTGCGAGAGCGGATACTCAGCCACCTTCTCCCGCGCCGAAGAGAGACTTGCCTGCTTGGGCCGGGACGAGGCTTTCAGTTCCAGTGCTTGCGCCGCAAGTTGAGAGATGCTCGGGTTCTGTAGGAAAAAAATCAGCGGCACATTTGCGCCAAGCTCTTCTTCGAGACCCTGCATCAGTTCAGTGGCAAGCAGCGAATCCAACCCGTAACGCATAATCGGCTGGTGCACATCAATCTCCACCACAGCCATCTTCATCTTCGCCGCAAGCTGCGCGCGCAGCCATCCTTCGATATGTTCAACCTCAAGGTTCCCGTCTTCCGGCAAGGAGAAGGTGTTCAAGTCCGGAATGTCGCACGAGGTTGCCGGCGCTGCGTGGCTCTCCGGTGTATCGGTCGCGCACCACTTTGCGACGGTTTCCAGGCGCTGTTCCAGAAACATCGCCCGACAAGCCCGCCTCTGAATCTTGCCGCTGGAAGTCTTCGGAACAGTTCCGGCTTTCACGAGCGCGACGGCATGTACTTGCACCTCGTGCTCTTGGCCTACAGCCTCGCGGATAGAAGCAATGAGCGTTTGCCAATCCACCGGCTGCCGTGTCTCGGTCTCCTGCACGAGCACCAACCGCTCCTCGCCCTCCACCGTCACGGAAAAGGCCGCGCTGCAGCCGGGTCTCAACGCTTGATGACATCTTTCGACGCTTAACTCGATGTCCTGCGGGTAATGATTCAGACCGCGAATGATAATTAAATCTTTGAGTCGTCCCGTGAGAAAGAGTTCGCCCTCGGCTATGAAGCCGAGGTCGCCGGTGCGCAGGAAAGGGCCTTCTCCCGTGTCCGACAGAAGGGCTTGGAAAGTGCGTCTTGTCTCTTCGGAGTCATTCCAGTACCCGGCGGCGACACTCGGACTTGAAACCCAGACCTCTCCCACTTCGTCAGGCTTGCACAAGGCCATAGAGTCCGGATTGACAATCAGGATTCTTTCATCCGAGATCGTCTTTCCGCAGCCGACCAGTTGCCGGGCTTCTTTCTCTTCTGTCGTAAGCTCTGCAATGTGGTTATTTTCCAGAGCCCTTTGGGAGATGGTCTTAATGAAGGGTGTCTCCTGCCGCGCGCTGACGGAAACCAACAGGGTTGCTTCGGCAAGTCCGTAGCAAGGTCTGAAAGCCTCACGGCGGAAACCGCATGCCGCGAAAGTTATCGCAAACCTCTCCAACGTCTCCGCGCGAATCGGCTCTGCGCCATTGAAAGCTACACTCCAACTGCTCAGATCAAGAGTGGAGCGCTGTTCAGCACTAATCTTGCGTACGCATAAATCGTATGCGAAATTTGGCCCGCCGCTCGTCGTCGCACGATAGCGTGAGATTGCCTGCAGCCAACGCACGGGTCGTTGGAGAAAAGAGAACGGCGACATGAAGATATACGGCGCGCCTACAAACAAAGATTGCAGCACGTTACCGATGAGTCCCATGTCGTGATAAAAGGGCAACCAGCCAGCGATTATGGATTGCTCGCTCTGCTGAAAGGCCTGCTGAATTATTCGCTCGTTATGTAGTAGATTCCTGTGACTCAACATGACGCCTCTCGGCGTGGAGGTGGAGCCGGAAGTGTACTGTAGAAAAGCCAGGTCTTCATCCCTTATGGTAGGTTTCTGCCAGCCATCGGCAAGGCCGGTCGCCGCATTGTCTAAAGTAAGCCATCGCAGAGTTTCGAGTTGAGGATTTTCAGAAAAGAATGGCGTTATCCTCGACAGGATGGAGGAGGTCGTCAGTGCCGCTACTGCTCCGGCATCTGCTACGAGCGATTGAATGCGGAGCAGACTTCGATTGAGCCTCGGAGGATACGCGGGGACGGCAACCATCCCCGCGTACAGACAACCAAATAATGCCGTCAGATATTCAAGCCCGGGCGGGTAAAGCAATAAGACTCGATCACCACGCCTCAACAACGATTGAAGCCACGCCCCGGCAGCTCGTGCTCTGACATCCAGTTCACCGTAGGTGAGCCTGCTTTCCTCCGTTTCTCCATCCGACAGGAAGATATAGGCTACACGGTCGGGCTGATGTTGCGCCCTCCATTGCACGAGATCGGTCAAAGTCAAAGGTTCGGAATACATCTTGGAAAGGCTTTCGGTTGGGATTGAGCGAGAGATGCGTTATTCATTGCTTCCCGCAGGATGCAAAGCAATGATTAAACTCAAGGCTCACTGGGCACTCACGCCAGCGTGTATGGTGTCGTTAGCAGGTGATAGATTCGCTGTCCGGAGGTGTGTCGGCTACCCCGTTTGCTGATGTTAGTATGGCATCCGGCTGTATAGGAGATGGTCGGGGATTCCGGCAGATCATAAGTATATATCTACAACTCTTATCTTGGTTGGCCGGGAAGCTTCCACGTCGGCAGTTAACTCGATGCTGTCAGGAGGAACGGCGAGATAAAGCAGGTTCTATCGGTTCTGAGCTTTGGTTGGAGCAATCGTGTTCTTCTCATCAACAGGTCGCTCATGATTCGAGACAGAGCTACCGCATATTACACCCACAACTCAGTATTGTGACTGCAACCGTATGCACAGATTCACTGAAATAGTTAATACTTCACTGAACCTTTTGAAGTGTTGGCCCTTTAACGCAAAAGCTCCAGATTGATGAACCCACTCTATTGACACGAGATTTTTGTCAATAATGAATTAAAGAGTAGACGTTTTATGGTGTAGGTAATACGGCATCGGGGGCAGAACATTAAAGCACTCAGGCATTATCCCTCTTCCATGCCTTATATCCTTATTTTCAGATATAGTGAGGAGAAGAAAGATTATGCATGTTCTTTGCCTTACTGTGCATGGAGAGAGTGCACGCAGTTAATAAAGTACGCTATATCAAGTCTTCAGAATCTTGTAATAAGGATACAAGAAACCAAATCATACAAGGCTTATCGGAACATGGAGCAACCGCATGACGCGTTTTATAAATTTGAGTAGAACCAACCACGCGCTTGAGCATCAAGTCACTTGACGGGTCTATGAGAATGTATGTTCGGTGCGAAAAGGTAGCTAAGGTGAAGTTAACAATCGACTGCTCTCATGAACAACAAATAGCACCAACAGTTTTATGATTAACCTTTTCAACTGCACAACATTTCCATATTACCTTACAAGCTTGTGCATTAAGCTGGTGGGAAGCGTGAGATTCAATTAAAAGAGCCAAGAGCAAAGAGCTTGCATGATACATTATACGCAATGTTCGTGTCAACGCCCTATAGGGCGAACGCATCTTAAATATTCAGCACCTTGAGCATATAGCTTTCGTCCCAGCCTGCTTTGAGCCTCTTGCTCTTGACGCCGAGTTTACAACTGCGCTCTTGCTTCAGGAGATTCACGGC
>JAIVJZ010000005.1 GCA_020199775.1 Acidobacteriota bacterium | reverse complement strand
GCCGCCTACGCGCCCTTTACGCCCAGTAAATCCGAACAACGCTTGCTCCCCCCGTATTACCGCGGCTGCTGGCACGGAGTTAGCCGGAGCTTACAAATGGTACCGTCATCGTTCAGGGTATTATCCTAAACTTATTCTTCCCATTCTTGTGAAGTTTACACTCCGAAAAGCTTCATCCTTCACGCGGCGTTGCTGGGTCAGGCTTTCGCCCATTGCCCAAAATTCCCGACTGCTGCCTCCCGTAGGAGTCTGACCCGTATGTCAGTGTCAGTGTGACCGACCGCCCTCTCAGGCCGGTTACAGATCGTTGCCTTGGTAGGCTATTACCCTACCAACTAGCTAATCTGCCGCGGGCTTCTCTTTAGGCGCGAGGTCTTGCGATCCCCCGCTTTAACAACTGTCTCGATGTCGAGCCGCTGCATTATGCGGTATTAGCAGCCGTTTCCGGCTGTTGTTCCCCACCCAAAGGTAAATTACCCACGTGTTACTCACCCGTGCGCCACTGTCCCCTCCCCGAAGGGAGGTTCTCGTTCGACTTGCATGTCTGAGGCACGCCGCCAGCGTTGATTCTGAGCCAGGATCAAACTCTCGTTAAGAATTTGTATCTCTGGAACATTATCTTATACTGGTTAAAAGTATCCGATAATGACTCTTCTCGAGTTTTATCTGCGCCGAGCCTAAGCTCGCGCGCTCCAACTCTCAAAGGTTATTAACATGGACACGCTCTATCTAGTTTTCAAAGATCGGTTCTTCGTTTTCCGAATCCATACTTAGTTGCGTATGAACTCTTTCAAGTTGCCCACAGACGATTATTTTTCGTCTCAAGCAAACCGCAACCTTACGTGATTGCGTTCAACTTGTCAAGCGGGTCAGCCTTGGACGGCATCAACTCTTTTCGAGTTGCCTTGCCAGAACAACTTATTGCGCCGACGAAACAACCGCCCTTCTTCTCCCCAAACATCTCAAGGTAAAGAGAAGCGGCTGTGACCAACGCATCGTGTTGTCGCTTGGAATGTCAATTGCCGTGTTTCAGGCGAATGGGCATTATAGACAGAATCTTTTAATTGTCAACACCCCCGGCGAAAAAAATTTCAACTCATCTAAATTCGCCAAGATGTTGTTTCTTAAGAGGCGGTTGGAAAAAGATTTAAGTTATTTCTTTTTCGGGCTTTTGGGCAGCGTCCCCTGTGCATCAACCCGCAAATTACCCCTGTCGTCCCGGTAGACTTTATAACGAACATCGACCGACTGACCGTTGTCGTCCGCCTTGACCGTAAAAAACTTCTCCCCGTTACTATTCTCGACGCGTAGCGGAAGGCGGCCGTGCAGGTCGGGGCTACGGTAAGCCGTGTAATGCTCCTGTCGGCTCTTATCATAACCCAACACGAAGATGCGGTCGAAATCCGGGTCTTCCAGCGTACTCGGCTTATCGGAACTGCTCTTTTCCAGAATCACCCAACTACCCGGCTGCGCTTCTTTCGCCGCGTCTTTATCTTTCGGCGCAGACTGACCCGGGTCGCCCGCGTCGTCGAGCCTCTGCCAGGCCACGAACTCGCGCCCGGTGCGATAAAAAATAATGTCGCTCGGCACTGTCAACTCGACCTGTTTGGCATAAACCCAACCAGCGGGCGCTGGCGAAATAGCTCGCGGCAGACGGACTTTGTACCAGAGTTCATTCAACTCCTCAGCCTCCTTGTCCTCACTGCTATCCTTCTGCTTACTTCCCCCTTCTGTGGCCGCACCAGCCTTCGGCGCGTCGTCGCTCTCCGTGGTTTCAGATGCTTTAGGTTTCGGCACGCGCTTCCATCCGATGATCTCGAAATGCGCGCCGCTCTCTAATTTCAGCAAGATATTCTCCGTGCCGCTGCGATCCGCCGACGAACGCAGATTCGTGCTCGCCCTGAGTTGCCCGGTGGCCTGCGCCGGAATGTCTTTGTCTTCTGCGGCGACTTGGACGGAGCGGTCTAGCAAGTCCTGCGGCATGACGTTGCGGGCTTCAATCCAGCCCTCCGTGTTCTCGGCATCGTGCGCGCGCACGCGCAACCAACGCTCGCCGTTCTCGGCCGTCGTCGAATCCAAAATATCCACGACATCGCCACGCACCACCTCCGATAAGTCCGCCGCCACGACGGCAATCGAACTCCGCACCTGCGCGCGGCGTGCGATCACGACTCCCGTATCGTTCTTACTCGCCAGAGTCGTGCAACCAGAAACGAATGTGACGACGAGCAGTAACAGCAGGTAGGACGGCGAAACTCGAAGAGAGTTAAAATTGAGATTTTCGGTGATGCCAAAAATTTTCATGTGGCGGATGATGAATACGAAGTCTGCGCGACGTGCGTGGAAATTCTGAATTAGCAATCGCACCGGGACAAGTTTGAATTTATAGTCGGACTCGGAACTCGACGATCCCGGAGTCTTTCTAATTGTAGCCCATCTGACGCAATAAATCGCGTTGGGGGCGACTTATCGAATCGGCCACGTTGATCCGCGTACTTGCCCTGTTACGTTCCAACTTTAAGCCGAACGCACCCAGAGCGGCGGCTAAATCGAGCGGGCTTGCGCTTTCGATATAACGTTTCGAGAAATCGCCTCCGCCTGCGACGCGATTAAGCGTTGCGATCACAGTGGCATTTCCCTCCCGTTTTTCAAAGCCCGTCCGCTGCTGGCGGAATAGCGAGCGGTAGACATCGTCTAGGCCGCGCTTCCCGCGACTCTGCTGCCTCACCGTCAGATCATAGAGCGCGGCCACCAGCATTCCTTTGTGATAAATCAGACCACTGCTCCCGCCCCAACGGCGCGCGGAGGCTTCGATCAGAGAATGCTTGTCTTGCTCCCGTTGCGCGAGATAGTTATCGTAAGCGCGCGCCAGCGAATCGAGGTAATCCTGAAAAGTTAAATATCCGAGTTCGACGCTCACACGTATTGATTGATAGACGGTGAAGCCTTCGTAGAACCAGGCGTAATCACCGCTCAACGCCAAGGCGTTCGGGATCCAGAGGTGCAAAATCTCATGCGCCAGCGGGACGCTCAAACGCGCGAGTCCGGCGGCTTTCGATGGAGACCGTCCCGAGAGAAAGAAGACCGTCCCGCCGCGCGTCTCCGCGCTCCAACGCGAAGCGTCCGCGGTTTGCGGAAACGGGGCGAGTAAAATCAACGCATTCCGCGGCAGGCTGCCGTTGATGCGCGCGTGCCGTTCGACGATGTCGCGAACTAGCCTGACCACAGCCTCGTCTGCGAAAGCCCATTCGCCCGCAGTGGCAAACGTGAGTTCCATCCCGCTCACGCGCGTCTGCGTCTGACGCAGATCAGCCCCGACGAAAAAGATAGACGACTCGGCATCTTCGATTTCATATTGCCCGCCGCCGTTTCGAGTTTCCACTGTGGCGACTTTCCATTGGGCGGGCAGCGTCAAACTCAAGCGCGCGCGCGCCGACGGCAATGGCAGCAGGTCGCCGGGCATCAACACGCCGCGCGTGACCGTCAACCATGAAGCGTGCGCGGTGTCGTTCGTGCCGCGCGGCGGATCGAGTTTGAGTTCGTAGCTGATTTTCGTCGCCGCGCGCGCGGCTTCGTATTCGCCCGCAGCCAGTTTGCGCGCGGCTATTTCCACACCCTGAGCGTCGGACAGCGACAAATTCTCGATGCGTTCCCCGAGGCCGATGATTCCGGCATAAGCGTTGCGAAACGACCACGCCTTCGTAGCTTCGGCGCGTTCAGCCTCCACCCTGACCCGCGGAGGCATCAGCGATACGACCGTGATCCGGGCGTTGATAGACTGAGATTGTGCGGCGAGATTTGCGCACGACATCAGGATGAACGCCCCGCAAATAAACCACAGGCGCGACGGTCGGCTTGCGCCGCTCGCACGGCGACGTGGGCGCGAAAGCGGCATAATTTTATGTCCGTCGGTCGCGTCGTCGCGCATCACGCCTTGGCTGTGAAGGCGGCGCGGGAATCGGGCTGCATGTTGTGGAAGGGGTCTCTTTGACACTGGTGCGCGCGAGCGTCTATAGTTGCCTCAACGCTCCCTTTGTTCCGACTGTAACATAATGCTCGAAGCAGTGCCCATCAGCATTAAAAACGGGTCTCAACGTCGCCGCAAGTATTTCGCGCGGGCGATGAACAGTCTCGTGCCGCTCTTGATTTTTTACGGGGCGACGTGGGGCTTGGTTCACAGCCACACGATTTATCTCCCCTCAATTTCAACTCTCGGAACAGTTCTCAACGATGCGCGCGAAGCTGATTTGACGGCAAAGCTTTTACCCTCCGGTAAAAACTGCCTGCTCTGCCAGTTTCATCAACAACTCTCGCACGGTCTTTTTCACACGACGCCCTTCGCGCTGCAACCGACCGCGAGCGTCGCCCCGCGACTCGCCGCAAACTTCGCTGACTACTCCACCCCGCACGAGTCCCTGCGCGGGCGCGCCCCACCCTCCGCTTCTCTTCTCTAAGTGCATTTTCTTTCGACAGCTTTGTCGTTCGGACGAAGCCCTCGAAGCATTTAAAGAATCAGGACGCTCAAGCCTTTCGCCCTCGCACCGGTTTCACAAACCGCGACGGACGGGTTATCAGGCCGAGCGTCCGGCGGCATATGCCGTCGAGCATTTGAAGAGAGGCACTATATGATCCGGAAAAGCATTTATAAATTCACCGCGAGCGCGGTGTTGGTTATAACCTTCTGCGTCGCGACCATGGCGCAGACCCACATCGGCACGGTGCAGGGCACGGTGCGCGACCCCGGCGGCGCGCTCGTACCGGGCGCATCCGTGCGCATTGCCGACCCAACCAGCGGCTATCAACAGACGGCGCAGACCGACGCGCAGGGCGAGTTCAGATTCTTAAACGTTCCGTTCCACATCTACACCATGCGCGTCGAGGCCGCGGGCTTCCAGACCGTCGAAAAATCCATCGACGTGGAGACGGCCATACCGACGAGCGTCGATTTCACGCTCTCAATCGCCGCCGCCAACGAAACCGTCACCGTCACGGAAAACGCTTCGCTCATCGAAGCCGACAAAACCTCTTCGGACACGAATATCTCCCAGACGTTGCTCGAACGCCCCCTCGGCGCAACGCCCTCGCGCGGCATCGAAGCCATCGTCGCGAGCGCGCCCGGCTTCGCTCCCGACGACAACGGCCGCCTCCACCCGCGCGGCTCCGAGTCGCAGGTGCAATACGTCGTCGACGGCATCCCGATCACGGATAACCTCTCGGCCATCTTCGCCACCAGCCTCGACGCGCGCACGCTGCGCACGGTCGAAGTTCTGACCGGGGGCATCTCGGCGGAGTTCGGCGACAAACTCGGCGGAGTAATCAACGTCAACACGCGCTCCGGGCGCGAGACGCCGACGCAGGGCAGCGTCACGTTCTCCGGCGGCAGTTTCTCGACCGGCGAAGTCGGCGTGAACTTCTCCACGCGCACCGACAAGTTCGGCCTGCTCACGAATTTGTCGGCCACCACCTCGCAGCGTTTTCTCGACCCGCCGACCGTCGAAAACTTTCACAACTTCGGGCGCACCGGCAAAGGTTTCCTGCGCCTCGATTATCAACTCACGCCGGACGACACGCTGCGCGGCACGTTTCTCGCGGGCGGCACGAATCTCCAAATCCCGAACCGCCTCGAACAGGAGATCGCCGGGCAGGATCAAAAGCAGCGACTCCGCGACCATTCCGAGTTCGTCACCTACGAACGCATCTTCTCGCCGACCACCTTCGGCCAGTTTTCGTTCTTCAACCGCTACGGCACGGCGCGCCTGACGAGCAACCCGTCCTCCGTGCCCGTCGTCGCGTTTCAAGATCGCGCGCTGCAAAATACGGGTGGCATCGCGGCCGTCTCGCTCACGCGCGGGGGTCACAACATCAAGGTCGGCGGTCAGTTCACCGTCACGCCCGTGCGCGAGGAATTCAGCTTCTACCCGACCACGCCCTTCGAGGACTTCATCGACGAAGACGGCGAAATCGTGCCGAACCCGGTCAACTCATTCAACGCCGCCAACCCGTTCCGCTTCGACGGACGCCGCACGGGGCGCATGTTCAGCGCGTACATTCAAGATCGCTTCTCGCCGTTTCACAATTTCACGATTGACGCAGGCGTGCGCTACGACAACTACAAGCTGATCATTCAAGACGCCGCCTTCAGCCCGCGCATCGGCGTGGCTTATTTCATCCCGCGCACGCAGACGACGCTGCGCGCTTCCTACAATCGCATCTTCCAGACGCCCCCGGCCGAAAATTTGCTGCTCGCCAGTTCAGCCGAGGCCGCCGCGCTGTCGCCGCTCGCGGTGGTGCAGGGTCAGGCGGGCGTGCGACCGATTCTGCCGGACAAGCAGCACGTCTACGAGGTCGGCGCGCAACAGGCTCTCTCGCGCTTCCTGCGTATCAACCTGACCGTCTATCAAAAGCGCATCACCAACTTCGGCGACAAGGATCAATTTTTCGACACAGGGATCATCTTCCCGATCACGATCTCTTCCGGTCGCGTCACGGGCGAGGAACTGCGGCTTGAGACTTCGGACTTACGCGGCTTCCGCGCCTTCGCCTCTTACGCCAACGCGCGAGCCTACGGCGTCACGCCGATTAACGGCGGCCTCTTCCTCGGTGAAGCGGTCGAAAGCCTCGACGCGCCCGGCCTCAAGTTCGCCAACGACCACGACCAGCGCAACTCGGCTCAGTTCCAACTCAGCTACAACCACGCGCGTTCCGGCGTCTACGCCAATTTCGGTGGCCGGTACGATTCCGGCTACCCGACCGATGTCGAACCCGGCACGACCCGCGCGGATTTCGCCGCCGCCGGTTTCGACCCGCGCCTCTACAATGAAATTGACTTCGAGCGAGGCCGCACCAAGCCGCGCACCATCCTCAATTTCTCCGTCGGCGCGGACTTGCTGCGCGAACGCCGCGCTTCGCTCAACGTGCAGTTCGACGTGCAGAATTTGACGAACACGCTCTTTCTCTACAATTTCGAGTCGGTCTTCAGCGGCACGCACATCGGATTCCCGCGTCTCTTCAGCGGGCGGCTGTCCGTGCGTTTCAAATGAAATGCGATGGCGGCGGGCTGTCTCTGGTTGATAATTCAATCATCAAATAGCCCGCCGCCCGGCAAACATGGAACTTTGACGGCCTGCCCAACGTCTAAAGTTTTGCTGTTCAGGCGAAATCAGGCGTGCGGCAGGCCATCTCTGCCCGAAGCGTTGACACTTCTCGCAATGCACCGATAAAATACAGCCCTCGCAAGCGGGTAGCCCTGACCTCCAATCAATTTGAGGTTCAAATCGTGAGTCTCGTAAAGATCATCATCATCACTATCGCGGTCATCCTGACGATCCTGTTCTTCGGGCGATTTTTGTTTTAGCCTGACGACGGCATGACCCTTCCTCGTCCAGTTCCTTCCCGGCGACACGTCTGCACACGCGCCCGCCCCAAATTCCTGTTATCTCTTCTCGCGCCCGTTCTCATTCTCTTTCTCTGCGCGGGCATCTGCGCCCAAACAAGCGACGCGCCCGTCGCAGACGACGAAGTCCTGCGCGTCAATACCGACCTCATCACCGTCCCCGTCGTCGTCACCGACGCGCGCGGGCGACGCTTCGCCAACCTGACGCTCCGCGATTTCGAGGTGCGCGACGGCGGGCGTCCCGTCAAACTCGACTACTTCTCCACCGGCACGGAGCGCGTCGCGATGCTTTTCGCGCTCGACACGTCCGGCAGCGCACGCGAACACATCACGCGGCAGACCGAAGCGGCGTTCGCTATGTTCACGCGCTTCGGCGACAACTCCCGCATCGCCGTGCTCCAATTTTCCGAACAGGCAGAGTTCGCGCTCCCCTTCACGGCCGACATCAAAGGCGCGCGCGACGCGTTCCAATTCTCCCCGCGACGCGGGCGGCACACGGCCATCTTCGACGCCGCCTCCGTCGCCGTCCGCGCCTTCAACGTCGCCGGGGCTGACGCGCGCGAACGCCGCATCGTCGTCCTGTTCAGCGACGGTCTGGACACGTCCAGCCGCACGCCCCACACCTCCGTCATCAACGAAGCGCGTCTGCGCGGCGTCTCCATCTACGTCATACACTTCCCCCTGTTCACGCCCCGCGACGGCCGGCTCGTCGCGCGCCGCCCCGCCAAAGGTTTTCGCGAACTGGCCGAGCAGACCGGCGGCCACTTTTTCCAATTAGGCGACGCCCGCTCCGCTCTCGACCCACGCGCCGCCTACGATCTCGCGCCCATATTTCGCGCCATCACCGAAGACTTGCAGAGCCAGTACGTACTCGGCTACTACCTCGACGCCGCCGCACGCGCACAGAGCGACCATCGTCTTCAAGTGACCCTGACGCCCACGCACAAACGCCTCCGCGTACAGGTGCTCCGCGGAGACTACAGCCTGAAACAGTAAGAACGTAAATCGTGAATCGTGAATCGTGAATAGATTAAACTCCGCTTTCTTCTATTCACGATTTACGATTCACGATTCACTGTTTTATCTTGTCACTTAAAATTATGAGCAAACAAAACCAAGAAGGATTGCGAAGCATACGCCGCGCGCTGTTGAGCGTGTCGGACAAAACGGGGCTCGTCGAGTTTGCGCGCGCTCTCAGCCGCTTCGATGTCGAACTGCTAAGCACGGGGGGCACGGCGGAAGCCCTGCGCGAGGCGGGCGTCGCAGTGCGCGACGTGTCCGATGTCACGGGCTTTCCCGAAATGCTCGACGGGCGCGTCAAGACGCTCCACCCGCGCATCCACGGCGGGCTGCTGGCCGTGCGCGATAATGCTGAACACATGAACGCGCTCGCCGCGCACCACATCGAGCCGATAGACATGGTCGTCATCAACCTCTACCCGTTCGAGCAAACCGTCGCGCGAGCGGGCGTAACGCTCGCGGAGGCCGTCGAACAGATAGACATCGGCGGCCCCGCGATGGTGCGCTCGGCCGCGAAGAATTACGCGGACGTAGCCGTCGTCACTGCGCCCGAACTCTACGAACGAATCCTGCGCGAAATGCAGGAGCGGGAGGGCGCGCTCACGCTCGCCACGCGCGGCCAACTCGCGCGCCTCGCCTTCATGCGAACGGCCTTCTACGACTCCAAAGTCTTCTCCTACCTCGGCGCGCTGCCCGAGACCGGCGAGTCGGAGGATTGGGCGATGTACCCGCCCATCGAATCAATCGTCGATACCGTGGAAACCTACGCAGACGTTCTCGCGGGCGCGTTCGAGGCCGCGGACGACCACGCCGGAGAGGATGCGGACGACGACGCGGATTCCGAGTTTGATGAATACGCCGAACTGTCTCTGAACAAACTTTCCGATCTGCGTTATGGCGAGAATCCGCATCAGGCGGCCGCGCTCTACGAAATCGAACAGGAAGACGCGGGCGGCGTGGCGCACGCCGAGTTGCTATCCGGCAAGGAGATGTCTTTCAACAACTACGTGGACGCCGACGCCGCGTGGCAACTCGCCTGTGAGTTCACCACGGCTGCCTGCGCCGTCATCAAGCACACGAACCCGGCGGGCGTTGCTCTGGGCTCGTCGCCCGCGGAGGCTTACCGCCGCGCGCTCGCCACCGATCCGGTCTCCGCCTTCGGCGGCATCGTCGCCTTCAATCACAAAGTTGACGACGAAGCGGCGCGCGCCGTCACGGAAATTTTCACCGAAGTCATCATCGCCCCCGCCTACGACGAGGCGGCTTTGGCAACGCTCCGCGCCAAGAAAAACTTGCGCGTCCTGCGCGTTGCCGCGCCGGGGGTTGAAGAAGAAGCAGCCGCTATTCTCAACTACGATTACAAGAAAATCAGCGGCGGCATGCTCGTGCAGACGCGCGACCTGCACCGCCTGACGCGCGACGATCTCAAAGTCGTCTCGCGCCGCGCGCCGACCGCCGAAGAGATCGATGCGCTCCTCTTCGCATGGTCTGTCTGCAAGCACACGAAGTCGAACGCCATCGTCTACGCGCGCGCGGGGCAGACCGTCGGTGTCGGCGCGGGGCAGATGTCGCGCGTTGACTCGGTTCGCCTCGGCGCGATGCGCGCGCAATTGCCGGTCGCCGGTTCGGTGCTCGCCTCCGACGCCTTCTTCCCCTTCCGCGACGGCATCGACGAGGCCGCCAACCACAACATCGCGGCGGTCATCCAACCCGGCGGCTCCGTGCGCGATGAAGAGGTCATCGCCGCCGCCGACGAACACGATCTCGCGATGGTCTTCACGGGCATCCGGCACTTCAAACACTGAGCGCGGGGAGGAAACTTGAGACGACGATGATCAGGCAATCATTCAAACTAAAACCGGCGGCGGCATTTTTAGGATTGCTGCTGCTGCTGCTGGCGACCTGCGCGTTCGCCGCGCAAGAGGGTTTAACGAAGCGCGTGCGTTTCGCGCGCGGGCGCACGACGGCCACCCTGAAAAACTCTGTGGTGCGTGGCACGCGGGATCGTTACATCGTCGGCGCGCGGGCCGGGCAGCAGATGACCGTGAGCATTACTTCGGTCGAACGCAACGCGGTCTTCATCATCCACCCGCCTTCAAACGACACGCCCGAAGGCGCGGAGGAGATGCCAGAGTCAACGGACTGGAGCGGCAAGTTGCCGGAGAGCGGCGACTATGTGATCGAAGTCGGAGGCACGCGCGGCAACGCGACTTATACGCTCAAGGTGACGGTTCGCTGAGCGGTCTGGGCGCGCCCGTTGTACACGCTTGCAGTCGCGCCGCGCAATCGTTGATACTTGGGCGGCACGTCTCCCCGAAAATTTATTTGCTGTAACGAAGGGTTGAACTCATGGCTGATATTGAATCCGTCCCCAATGGTGAAAACAACGGAACGCCGGTGCGTTGCCGTTTTTGCGGGCAGTTGAATCAGACGCGCGCCGACATGGTCGGGAGCGCGAAGTGCGGCCGGTGCCGCCTGCCGCTCACGGGCGTGCCGCATAAAAAATTCGCCGAACTCGACAAAGATTCTTACATCCACCCGGCCGACAGCCGCGCGCTCGCCACCCTGCGCGCGATCCCCGGCATCGACACGGCGGTCAAAAAGCTGTTGTCGGTGACCGGCGAATCGGCCATCCGCGTCATCTTTACGGCGAGCGCGGTGCGCGTGACGCCGAAACAATGCCCAGACCTCTACGCCAAGTTGCAGGTCGCCTGCACGACGCTCGGCGTGGACATGCCGGAACTGTTCGTGCAGCAGTCGCCAATGGTCAACGCCTTCACAGGCGGCGTCGAACGCCCCGTCATCGTGCTCTATTCCGGCCTGCTCGAACGCCTGACGGACGAAGAAGTGCTCGCCGTCGTCGCGCACGAAGTCGGCCACATCCACGCCGAGCACGTGCTGTATCTGACGGTCGCGCATCTGCTCGAAGCGTTGGCGAACGTCGCGATTGCGGCCGCGCCGGTGGCGAGTCTCGTCGCGCAGATTTTGTCCACCACGATGCGGTCGGCGTTGCTCGCCTGGTCGCGCCGCGCCGAGTTGTCGTGCGACCGCGCCGCGCTGCTCGTGACGCAGGACGCCGACGTGATCGGCCGCACGATGATGAAACTCTGCGGCGGCACGTTCGCCTCGAAAGTTGACTATGAACAATTCCTCGTGCAGGCGCGCGACTTCCAGAAAAATTACGACGAGCGTGCGCTCGACCGCTTCTGGGCTGACATCATCACGAGCGGCCTCTCGCACCCGTTCCCCGTCTGGCGCACGTCGGAGATTTTGAAATGGGTCGAGAGCGATCAGTACGGGCGTCTGATGAACGGCGCGCCGGAGATCGCGGCGGCTTAACTATTGAGTTTCAGGTTTCAAGTTTCAGGTTTCAAGTTTAAAAACCTCGAACCTTCAGACTTGAAACCTGAAACCTGAAACTTGAAACCCGGGGTTCTGAATCTATGTTGGAGAATAAATTCGGCATCGTGTTCGGCGTGGCAAACAAGCGTTCGATTGCGTGGGCTACGGCTCAGGCGTTGTCGGGCGCGGGCGCGCGGCTCACGTTCACGTATCAGAACGAGCGGCTGCGCGAGAACGTGGAGAGTTTGACGAAAAATCTGCCGGGCGCGGCGCTGTCTCAATGCGACGTGGTGAACCCGGAAGAGGTTTCGCAGACGTTCGCGCGCGTCAAGGACGAATTCGGCCGGCTCGATTTTCTCGTTCACAGTCTCGCCTTCGCGCCGCGCGAGGCTCTGGAGGGCGACTACGTCAACACCTCGCTGGAAGCTTTTCAGACCGCGCTCGAAATCAGCGCATACTCGCTCGCAACGTTGGCGCGCGCCGCCGCGCCTTTGATGACGGAGGGCGGCAGCATCGTCTCGATGAGCTATTACGGCGCGGAGAAGGTTGTGCCGAACTACAACGTGATGGGCATCGCCAAGGCCGCGCTCGAAGCGAGCACGCGGTATCTGGCGAGCGACCTCGGCAAACACAACATCCGCGTCAACGCCATCAGCGCGGGGCCGATCAACACGCTCGCCGCGCGCGGCGTCGGCAACATGGGCGCGATGTTGAAGCACCACGCGGAACGCGCGCCGCTTCGCCGCAACGTCGAGGCGAGCGAAGTCGGCAACACCGCGCTCTTCCTGTGCGGCCCGCTCTCTTCCGGCATCACCGGCGAAGTCATCCACGTGGATTGCGGCTACAACATCATGGCATTTTAACTGTCAGCCGTCAGCGGTCGGCCGAACAAAGACTCTTTGTCTGATCGATGGCAACTGGCGCCTGACAGCTATTCTTACTTATGGCAAAGACCAACAATCGAAATCGCAAGAGAGCACACGTCACGCAGGACGAGCAGTTGCTTGAGACTCCGAAGCTGGACGAGTTCAAGCACACCGACACGTGGCGCGTGTTTCGCATCATGGGCGAGTTCGTCGAGGGCTTCGACGAACTGGCGTCCGTGACGCGCGGCATCTCCATTTTCGGCTCGGCGCGCACGTTGCCCGACAGCCCGCACTACGCGGCCGCTCAGGAGACGGCCGCGTTGCTCGTGCGTGCGGGCTTCGCCGTCATCACGGGCGGCGGCCCCGGCATCATGGAGGCCGCCAATCGCGGCGCGCTAGAGGCCAAGGGCGTTTCCATCGGCTGCAACATCGAACTGCCCTTCGAGCAAAAACCCAACCCTTACCAGACGCGCTCGCTCACCTTCAAATACTTCTTCGTGCGCAAGACGATGTTCGTCAAATACAGCACCGCCTTTATCATCTTCCCCGGCGGTTTCGGCACGCTCGACGAACTCTTCGAGTCGCTCACACTCATCCAGACGCGCAAGGTCAGGAACTTCCCCGTCGTGCTCGTCGGCAAACAATTTTGGGGCGGGATGTTGGACTGGCTGCGGGGCGCGGTGCTCTCGGAGAAAAACATCTCCGAGGAAGACCTCGTCCTCTTGCATCTCACCGACTCGCCCGCCGAAGCCGTCGAGATCGTCGTCCGCAGTCAGGACGTGTTGCGGAAGTTAGACAATACGGTTTCCAGCGACATCACCTGAAGAGCGTAAGCCGCGACGCGGCGACGGACGGCAGCCCCGCGTGCGAGCGCAGGGTCGGCGAATTTATTTCAAACACACGAAGCCCCGGAGGCGCGACACTTACCGTTGAGTTAAGGTGTCGCCCCTCCGGGGCTTCATAATTTTAAATTCGTCTTTAATGCCGACTCTGACGGGCGGGACTACAGCAGTTTGCAAATGGAAGCGACTCGTCTGTGACTATTGGAGGGGCCGGGCTTGTCCCGGCCCGCTCGCTTTCGTAGCCACGCGGGCAGGACTTGTCCCTGCCCCTCCAATGATTCCTTCATCGCACTCAATGGCAAACCGCTATAGCGCCCGTCGCCGCGTCGCGGCTTTCAATCTGTCAGAGGATGTGCGAGCCGATTATTCATCGCTTCCCTTGACGGTTGACGTGAGCCATTCGAGATAGTTGGTGGAGGCGTCGGAGATTGGGAGCGCGATGATCTCCGGCGTTTCGTAACTGTGCAGCGCGCGCACTTCGCGTTCCAACAAGGAAAAGCGCGCTTGCGTCGTCTTCGCCAGAAGCAGCACTTCCGGGTCGCGCCGCACCTCGCCTTTCCAGTGATACACCGACTCGATTTCGGGAAGTATCTGCACGCACGCGGCGAGGCGCGCGCCGACGAGCATCTCCGCGAGCCGCGCCGCCTCTTCGCGGCTGCCCGCCGTCATCATCACCATGATTGCGACTTCGCCTGCCTCTTGCATGCTCGCACTCCCCGCCCGCCGCCGTAACGCGCCCACCGGCGGAGACTCGCAAACCGCCCCCGCGCGGGTTGACGCTCAGCGCGCTACCGGCGCGCCATCATCCGTGTCGTCGGTATCGTCGGTGTCGTCGTCTGACGCGATCTCTTCGTCTTCCTCGAACGTTGTGCCCGTGAGCGGCGTCGTGTCGCTGCCGAAGAAGGAGTTGTAAAGCTCCTGCGCGCGGTCTAAATCGCGCTCGTCGACGAGCACGAGCGCGCCCGGTGAGGTGGTGGACAGGAGCGGCGAGAATGCGTCCGAGCCGCCCGACTGGATGGCCGAACGGACGCCGTTCTGCGTGAGAATGTCATGCACCATCTCGGCCTCGGCCGGCGAGCCGATGTTGTGCAGGGGCACGAACCGCGCCTCGCTCCGGTCGCGCGAAGTTTCCGGCGACAACTCTTCGACCAATTCCACGTCGTGATCCGGGCAACGCTCGATGCCCTTCTCGTACTCCGCTTCACACACGGGACAGAACATAGTTTTTCCTCAAACGATTTTCAGGTTTTAAAGCTAAGGTTTCTGGTTTCAGGTTTCAGGTTTCAGGACAGAGGTGTTCGGTTCTTTTTCTTTAACTTTAAACCTGAAACCTGAAACTTGAAACCCATTATTTCGACGCGCGCACGGCGCGTTCGAACGGAATCTCCTCGAAGTGGGTCATGCGTTTGAACATGCGGAAACGCTCGTTGATCTCTTCATGCGTGAGGCGATCAACGCGCTCCGTCCCGAACTCTTCGACGTTGAACGAAGCCATCACCGAGCCGTAGATCATCGCGCGGCGCATGGCGGCGTCGTCAATCGTCTCGTGGCTGGCGAGGTAGCCCATGAAGCCCCCGGCGAAGGTGTCGCCCGCGCCCGTCGGGTCGAAGACCGACTCCAGAGGGTAGGCGGGAATGGCGAAGTAGGACTCGCGCGTGAACAACGCCGCGCCGTGCTCGCCGCGCTTGATGACGAGCGCCTGCGGCCCCGCGTCGAGAATTTTGCGCGCCGCGCGGATCAAGTTCGGCTCGCCGGAGAGTTGTCGCGCCTCGGCGTCGTTGATGATGACGATGTGGACGCCGCCGATGGTCTGCATCACGGAGTCGGGCACAGTGTTGATCCAGTAGTTCATCGTGTCGAGCGCGACGAGTTCCGCCCCGGCCACCTGCGCGCGCACCTCGCGTTGCAGGTCTGGCTGGATGTTACCCAAAAAGACGAAGCGCGATTGCCTGGACGCATCCGAGAGCTTCGGCTTGAAGTCGGCGAAGACGTTGAGTTGCGTGTCGAGCGTGTGCGCCGTGTTCAAGTCGTAATCGTAACGGCCGCGCCAGAAGAAGGTGTCGCCGTCCGGCACGCGTTCGAGGTCGCCCGTGTCCACCTCGTGGCGCGCGAACACGTCCAACTGCTCCTGCCCGAAGTCCGCGCCGACGACGCCGACCACGCGCACATCCGTAAAGAAACTGGCGGAGAGCGAAAAATGCGTGGCCGAACCGCCGAGCATCCGTTCGCGCTTCCCGAACGGCGTCTCCACCGCGTCGAACGCCACCGAACCAACAACCAGCAATGACACCTGATGTTTTCTCCTCTGTGTGAAATGAAAAAGACTGTTCCGTGTCCGTGGTCGTTTGCCCATCGCCGGTTGTCTAATTCTATCTTTAACAACTTGCGTGATTGCCGCGTGCAACCGACAACTGAGTGCGGACAACGGGCGATTCTTATTTCTCGTTAGCCTGCGGCGCGGGTTCGCCGATGCTGCGCAATTCCTCTTCCGCGCGCTTGCGGAATCCACTCTTCGGATGCTCCTGAACGAGTTGGGTGAGATACTGACGCGCGAGGATGAGATATTTTTCCGGCGCGAGCGTGGGGGGCTGCTTCCCTTCCTTGCGCGACAGGCGCGCGCTCGACATGCCCGCGATGTAGAGCACCTCGTCAAACTTGTTGAAGCGTTGAAAGACGGCCATCGTCTCTTCGCAGCGTTGCAGCGCGCCGACGTAGGCCTTGCGCGTGTAGTACAACTGCGCCGCCTTGAGATTCTTCTTCGCGTCGGCGATGAGCAATTCGTCGGGCAGAGCGTTCGCCTCTAAATCCTGATTGGCGGGCTTCGACGTGTCTTGCGCCCGCGCCGCGCCGCCCGCAACGAAACAGACTAGGCAACATACGAGTAAAAGTTTTTTCATAGATACCTCTTTTAGATTAGTGAATCGTGAATCGTAAATCGTGAATAGAAAGAAGAGGCTTTCCTCTATTTACGATTCACGATTTACGATTCACGCCTACCGTACTTTTTGATGATCGCTTCGAGCTTCTTAGTTGTCGCTTCCGGCCACAAATCGGGCGCGGTGAAGATGGCGTTCTTCAGGGCGGAGCCGCATGAGCAGCCGCGCGCCTCCTGCGCGCCCAGACGCTTCACCGCCTCGCGCATGATGATCTGCGCGTTGCGCACGTTCTTGTTCAGATACTCGACGACCGTTTCGACCGAGACGGCATCGTGCTCCTCGTGCCAGCAGTCGTAATCGGTGACGAGCGCGAGCGTGGCGTAGCAGATTTCGGCCTCGCGCGCGAGTTTGGCCTCCTGCAAATTCGTCATGCCGATCACGTCCATGCCCCACGAGCGGTAAACGTTGGATTCGGCCTTCGTCGAAAACGCCGGGCCTTCCATGCACAGGTAAGTGCCGCCGCGATGCGTGCGCACGTCGGCCGCGCCGCAGGATGCTTCCAGCACGTCGCCGAGTTCGTCGCAGACCGGATGCGCGAACGTGACGTGCGCGACGATGCCGCCGCCGAAGAAGGTTGACTCGTGCGCGCGCGCGCGCGTGCGGTCGAAAAACTGCGCGGGGATCACCATGTCGAGCGGCGCATACTGCTCCTGCAAGGAGCCGACCGCCGAGGCCGAAAGTATCCGCTCGACGCCGAGCAGTTTCATCGCGTAGATGTTGGCGCGAAAGGGCAACTCGGTGGGCGTGAAGCGATGCCCGCGCCCGTGGCGCGGCAGGAACGCGACGCGCGCGCCTTCCAGCGTGCCGACGATAAAGGCGTCCGACGGGCTGCCGAACGGCGTGTCAATCCTTACTTCCTCGATGTCTTTCAATTCCGGCATCTGGTAGAGGCCGCTGCCGCCGATGATGCCGATCTTCGCTGTTGTCATGGGTCTTCCTGCACCTGTCCGTAGGGGATAGTTTTAAACTTGTCTCCGCTTTCGGCCACGCGGCATAGCGGGGCGTCCGGCTCGTGGTAAAAAAGGCAGAGCCAATTTTCGCGCGCGGCCTGCGGGAGCAGACGCCGCTTGGCTTCGAGCGTCTCGACCGGGTAAAGATCGTAGCCCATGATCCACGCGAGCGCGACGTGCGCGCGCATCGGGACGAGATCGGCGAAGCCGAAGAGCGTCCGCCCGCCGCGTTCCAGACGCGCGCATTGCATCGTGCGCGAATGCCCCGCGATGGTCTCCATCCGCAGGCCGGGCACGACCTCGTAATTCGCGTCTTTCAGTTCCAACTGCCCGCTCGCGCGCACGGGTCGCCAATTCTCCGGCAGATAACTGGCGCGGTCGCGCTCGTGCGGCGACTCGGCGTGTTCGTACTCGTCGCGCGAGACGAAGTAGCGTGCGTTCGGGAATGCCGGGATGATGTCGCCCGCCGCACCCCGCGTCGTGTTGCCGCCCGCGTGGTCGAAGTGCAAATGCGTGTTGACGACGATGGTGATGTCACCCGCGTCGTAACCCGTGGCGGCCTTGATTGAATCCGCGAGCGGCCTGCGGCGCGTGATGCCGTACATCGCTTCGTGCTTCGCAGACCACTTATCGCCGATGCCTGTCTCGACGACGATCCGCTCGCGCCCCGCCTCGACGAACAGGCAATTCATGTTCATGCGAATGCGGTTGTGCTCGTCGGGCGGGCAGCTTTGCGACCACAGGGCACGCGGCACGATGCCGAACATCGCCCCGCCGTCCAGACGAAACTCCGCGTCCGGCACGACCTCCACGCGATAATCGCCGAAAAGCATAAGAAAGGGCGGTCAGCTATCAGCGGTCAGCTATCAGCGATCAGCTATCAGCAGTCACCCTGCAAGTCTATGCCCGCATTTGATCTCGCTGATGGCTGACGGCTGACTGCTGATCGCTTCTTCACTTCTTCTGATTCGCCGCGGGCTTCTTCACGTCTTCCTTAGCCGGAGCGGGCGCCCCTTCGGGGGGCAAGCCTTCTTCCATCCCTCCGGGCGCACCGGCGGGCGGCTGTCTCATCTGCGGCGGCGGCATGGGCGGCACTTCCACCTTGAAGTCCTCCGGCACTGTGACGCCGGTGCGCTGCGCGATCTCGTTGAGGAGTTTTTCACGCTTCTCTTTTTCCACGGCGGCGCGCGCCTTTTCGCGCGGCGACTGCGGCGGCGCGAAGGGATTGGCCTGCTGCCCGCCTTCGCCTTCCGCGGTGATCAGGATGTGGCGCGCGTGTATCTCTTCGGCGTCTTCCCCGCCCTCGCCCTTCGCCGTGCGGCGTTCCTGCGTCTGGATGATGTGGAAGCCGAAGGGCGTCTCCACCACGTCGCTGATCTGCCCGGCTTGCAGCGCGAAGGCCGCGTCCTCGAAGGGCTTCACCATCGCGCCGCGTTTGAACCAGCCGAGGTCGCCGCCCTTATCCTTGTTGCTCGGGTCGGTGGAGAACTCTTTGGCGAGCGCGGCGAAATCTTCACCGGCGCGCGCGCGCTTGAGCACGTCTTCGGCCTTGGCGCGGGTCTGTTTGGAATCCAACTCGGGGTGCTGCGCGATGTAGGCGTCGATCTCCTGATCGGTGGCCTTCGTGCGCTCCATGATCTTCGGCGCGTGCTTCTGCGCGAGCACCTGCGCCTGCTGGAATTGAATCAACAACTGCGTGCCGCGCTCTTTGTCCGTCCCGGCGGCGACGGCCTTGCGTGAGAGCACCCGCGTCGGAGCCCAAAGTTCGTTCTTGATGCGTTCCTTCTGCTCGTCGGTCAACCCCTGCGCCGAGGGCAGCAGCCCCAACTCCTGCACGTCCTTGACGAACTCGCCGAACTTCGCGTCCTGCCCCGGCTCTTTCAGGAAATTATCAATCTCGGCCTTCGGCGCGATCTGTTCCTGCGAGGTCGCCCCGGCGTCCTGCTGCTTCTTCGCGTAGACCTGCGCGAGCACGAACGTGCGCACCAGTTCGAGTTGACGCTTCATCTCCGGCGTGTCGGCGATGCCTGCCGCGCGCGCGTCCTGCGCGATGGCGAGCAACTGGCGAAACTGTTTGGCGATGTCCTTGCGCTCCTCCGCGTTGTTGGCGAGCGCGGCGAGTTGCTGCGGCGGCATCATCGTCTTGACGATCTCCGACATGTCTTCCGCCGAGAGTTGAACCACCTGTTCCTTGCGCGCCTTCACCTGCCAGAAGAGCAGGCCGCCCGCCGCGATGATGGCGATGCCGGCCACGATCAGAGCCTTCGTCAGCGAACTCAACCCGCGCGCGGGCGCGGCGGCTTTCGCTCCGGCGGGCGGGACGACGACGCCGTGCGCGGCCGAAGCGGCGGGCGCGTTTGTGGCGGAAGGCGCGCCGGCGTTTGCATCGCTCGGCGGCGTCGCATGGACGTCTCCGGTTGAAGTCTCCTCGCCAGGCCATCCCGTCGCGGCGGCCGTCGTTTCGTTCGCAGTATTAATATTCAACTCCGCGCCGCAGCCGGGGCAGGCGCGCTGTTCTTCCGACGTTTGCGTTCCGCATTTCTCACAAGTGATCATAACTTATCCTCTTCTAATAATCGTTTCGACTGCCTTTTGTGTCATTGTGTCTTGTCCGTGGGCGCGTGCCGCGTCGTGCGAGCGGAAATTTTCCGCCGCCGCTACGGCCGCCTTCGTCTCGGACTCCCCGCCCGTGTGCGTCCGCCAGTCCCTCTAACTTCCGTCGTCGCCGCGCCCGCAGGAGGCGTCTGCGCGTTCGTCGTCGCCGCGGGCTTGCCGCTCGCGCTCTGCGCGTTCGCCGCCTTGAGCACGGCGGGCGAGGGGTTGGCGTCAAAATCTTGGGCGACGACGATGCCGCGTTGACGGCTCATGATCTCGCCGATCACTTTGGCGCGCTTCTCTTCTTCGACCGCGCTGCGCGCCTGCTCGCGCGGCGACTGCGGGCGCGCGCCCGCCGGCGTGCCCGACGCGATCAGGATGTGGCGCGCGTGAACTTGCTCGGCGGGCTGGCCGTTCGGGCTGTCCTGCGTGCGCCGCTCTTCGAGTCTGATGATGTGATAGCCGAACTGCGTCTCGACGATGCCGCTCAGTTCGCCCGGCTTGAGCGCGAAGGCCGCGTCCTCGAAAGGCTTGACCATCATCCCGCGCCCGAACCAGCCGAGGTCGCCGCCCCTGTCCTTGTTGCTCGGGTCGGCGGAATGTTCTTTGGCGAGCGCGGCGAAGTCGCCGCCCGCGCGCAGTTTCGCCAGCACCTCTTCGGCCTTCGCCCTCGTCTGCTTCGTGTCGAGTTCGGGGTGCGCGGCGATGTAGGCGTCGATCTCCGCATCGCTCGCCTTCGCGCGCGCGCTCAACATCTCTTTGAAATACGCCGTGGCTAACAGGCGCGCGTGCTGGTATTTCAAGATCACTTCGGTCGCGCGTTCCTTATCCACACCGGCGGCGATGCCTTTACGCGCGTTCAACATGATGTTCGCCCACTGGCGACGCACATTTTCGCGCGCCTCGTCCGTCAACGCGTTGCCCTGCTCCGACTGCGGGCGGCTCTTCAAATAGTCTTGCAGAAACTCCTGAAACTTCTGCTCCTGCCCCGGCTCTTTAACGAAGGCCGCGATCTCTTCTTTGGAGACGACCTGCTCCGGCGAGGCCGCGCCCGCCTGCTGCCTCATCTTCGAATACCTGCGCGCGATGACGAAGGTGCGGGAGAGTTCCAACTGGAGTTTGGTTTCGGGGCGTTCGGCCAGCCCCGCGGCTCTGGCTTCCTCCGCGACGGCGAACATTTCGCGCAACTCGCGCACGAACCCTTTGCGCGCCTCTTCGTCCGCCGCGAACTGCACCCGCGTCTGCTGCGGCACGCCGAGTTCTTCGACGAGCAACGACAAGTCCAGCGCGGACAGGTTGACGCCCCGTTGCGTTGCGGCCGCGGGCGTCGCAGGCGGCGCGCCGCTGCGTGGCCGCGCGGCGGTAGTACCGCGCCCGCGTTGAGTTCTTTGCGCGAAGTGGCTCGCCGGAATTATCGAGAGGAGTGCGAGCGCGAGGATGGCTCTGATGGTCAACTTCAAAATCCTATACGTCCCTTTTTTCAGAATTGTGTCCGGCCGGGGTGTGCTCGACGAGTTCGAGCAGGACACCGCCCGCCGACGCCGGATGCACGAAGGCCACGAGACTACCACCCGCACCCACCCGTGGCGACTCGTCAATCAAACGCGCGCCCTGCTCCTTCAAACGGCCGAGCGCGGCGCGAATGTCGTCAACGCGCACGGCGATGTGGTGAATTCCCGCCCCGCGTTTCTCCAGAAACTTTGCGACCGGAGACGACTCGCTCGTCGGCTCCAACAACTCGATGCGCGGCTCGCCCACCGGCAACATCGCCACCCGCACGCCTTGCTCCGCGACCTCTTCCGTCTCCACCACGCCGAGTCCCAGCGCGTCGCGCCAGAATTTCAGCGCGTCGTCGATCTTATAAGTCGCGATTCCGATGTGCTCGATCTTCATAGAAGACAGTAAGCAGTGTGCAGTAAGCGTTGAGCGGTTGAAGGCGAAGGGCGGTTTTAAGCTGCTCGCCGCTTACCGCTCGCTGCTCACTTTCATTAACTCTTCCACGGCCGAATACGGGTCGCGGCGTTTGTCGGCCACTTCGGCGGCGAGCGTGTCGAGTTGCTCGCCCGCGCCGTCGCGCGACATGGCTCGCGCCAAGAGTTCCTCGCGGAGCAGTTCGAGGATGCGCCAGCGCGCAATCAAGGCGCGGCGCGCGTGGCTTGCTTCCGTCCGCCGCTGGTATTCATGGTAATTCGCAATCGCGTCGGCCAGTTCGCCAATCCCCTTGTTCTCTATCGCCACGGTCTTCACGATGGGCGGCTGCCACAAATCCGGGCGCATCGTGAGCGAGAGCATCGCTTCGAGTTCCTTCTCCGTGCGGTGGACGCCTTCGCGGTCGGCCTTGTTGATGACGAACACGTCGCTGATCTCCATGATGCCCGCCTTGAGCGCCTGCACGTCGTCGCCCATGCCGGGCACGAGCACGACGACCGACACGTCGGCCGTCTTCACGATCTCGACCTCGTCCTGCCCGACGCCGACCGTCTCCACGATGATCTTCTGGAAGCCCGCCGCGTCGAGGATCGCCACGGCGTCAATCGTCGCGCGGGAGAGTCCGCCGAGGTTGCCGCGCGTCGCCATCGAACGGATGAAGACGTTCGGGTCGAGGCCGAGCGTCTGCATCCTGATGCGGTCGCCGAGGATCGCGCCGCCCGAAAACGGGCTCGACGGGTCGATGCAGACGATGCCGACGCGTTCGCCCCGCTCGCGATACAAGCCCGCCAGACGGTCGACGAGCGAAGACTTCCCCGCGCCCGGCGCGCCCGTGATCCCGACGACGAGGCCGCGCCCCGTGTGCGGAAACACCGCCTTCATCAACGCGGCGGCGTTGCCCACGTTGTCTTCCACCTTCGAGATGGCGCGCGCCACCGCCCTCGCGTCGCCCGCGAGGATGCGCTCAAGTTCGGTGGTGGGCGTTGCTGTACTCATAAAAGCCGTGAATCGTGAATCGTCAATCGTCAATCGATGAAAAGCGGATTTCTTTCTATTGACGATTCACGATTCACGATTTACGCATTAAGCAGGTGCCTGGCGATGACCATGCGTTGAATTTCCGACGTGCCTTCGCCGATGGTGCAGAGCTTCGAGTCGCGCCAGTATTTTTCGGGCGGGTAGTCTTTCGTGTAGCCGTAGCCGCCGTGAATCTGGATCGCCTCTTCGCAGACCTTGACACTGATCTCCGAGGCGTAGAGTTTCGCCATCGCGGATTCCTTCGTCACCTTCTTGCCGTTGTCTTTCAAATAGGCGGCGCGATACATCAGGAGGCGCGCGGCGTCGATCTGCGTCGCCATGTCGGAGAGTTTGAACTGGATGGCCTGAAACTCCGAGATCGGTTTGCCGAACTGCTGCCGTTCTTTCGAATACTTCAACGCCGATTCGTATGCGCCCTGCGCGATGCCGACCGCGAGCGCGGCGATGGAGATGCGCCCGCCGTCCAGAATCTGCATCGCCTGGATGAAGCCCAACCCCTCGGGGCCGAGCCGGTGGTTGTCGGAGATGAAACAGTCTTCAAAAATCACGCTCGCCGTTTCCGACGCGCGCAGACCCAACTTGTCTTCCTTCTTGCCGGGCATGAAGCCGGGCATCCCCTTCTCGAAGATGAAGGCGGTGATGCCCTTCGACCGCATCGCGCGGTCGGTCGAGGCGACGGCCACGCACACGTCGCCGTGGACGGCGTGCGTGATGAAGTTCTTCGAGCCGTTGACGACCCAGCCGCCGTTCCGCTTGACGGCGGTCGTGCGCGTGCCCGACGCGTCCGAACCCGCGCCCGCTTCCGTCAGCCCCCACGCGCCGAGTTGCTCCCCGCGCGCGAGCGGCACGAGATACTTCTGCTTCTGCTCCTCCGTGCCGAACATGTAGATATGATTCGAGCAGAGCGAATTGTGCGCGGCGACCGAGATGCCGACCGAGCCGTCAACGCGCGAAAGCTCCTCGATGATCGTGGCGTATTCGACGTAGCCCATCCCCGCGCCGCCGTACTTTTCGGGGAAGATGACCCCCATCAAACCGAGCTCGGCCAGCTTCGGCAACAACTCGACAGGAAAGTGCTGCGTCTCGTCCCACTCCCTGACGTGCGGCGCGATCTCGCCCTCGGCGAATTCGCGGACGCTCATCTTCACCTGCCGTTGTTCGTCGTTTAGTTCAAAATCCATGCTTGTCTAAAAAGCCCCCGGTGAGTGCACGCAAAAAAAGACGGACAGTAACAGACCTTACCAGCAACTATCCGTCTCGCGATGCCGTTCGTCTGACCGAACATTGTACCTTAACTTCGCCGCCGACCCGTACCCGCGCCGCGACTTTTAGCAGCCCCTTTCGCGCCCGTTTTAGAGGTTGTTTTCGCCGCCGCTTTGGTCGTCGCTTTCGTTCCCGCCGGCGCGGGTCTTTTCTTCGCCGCGCGCGGTTTCAAACGCGCCACTTCCGCCGGGTGGAGCAGACGCCACGCGCCTACGGCCAAGCGTTCGTCCTGCAAATCCCCGATGCGCGTGCGCCGCAGTTTCAACACCGAGTGGCCGATGGCGTCGAACATGCGCCTGATCTGTTGGTTGCGCCCCTCGTGCAGGATCACCTGAAACCACGCGTTCGTGCCCGTCTCGCCCGCGTGCGTCACCTGCGCGGGCGCGGTGAGCGTGCCGTCGTCGAGGCGGATACCGCGCCTGAGCCGTTCGACGGCCTCTTCCGGCGGCACGCCCTTCACCTTCACCTCGTAAACCTTCGCCACGCCGTTGCGCGCCGCCGTCACATAGTTCGTCAAATCTCCGTCGTTCGTCAGAATCAACAGCCCTTCGGTGTTGAAGTCCAGACGCCCGACCGGGTGCAGGCGTCCGAGCGAGGCGGGCACGAGTTCGGTGACGAGCGGGCGTTCTTCCGGGTCAGACAAACTCGCCAGATAACCGCGCGGCTTGTTGAGCAGCACGTAAACTTTCTCACGAGCTTCGAGCAGCGGATTGATCAGGCGACCGCGCACCTTGATGTGGTCGCGCGACGGGTCGGCCTTCGTGCCCGGCTCGGTCACGAGTTTGCCGTTGACCGTCACCTCGCCCGCCGCGATCATCTCCTCCGCGTGCCGCCGCGAAGCCAACCCCGCCGCCGCGATCAATTTTTGCAGACGTTCTTCCATAAAACGCACTCAGCTATCAGCCATCAGCTATTAGCCGGTTCAGCTATCGCTGATAGCTGATGGCTGATAGCTGATGGCTCTTTTACGCTCCGCCCGTCGCCAAATCCTCGAAGTCTTCGACGTTCGGAAGTTCCGACAGGTCGCGGAGGCCGAATTGCAGTAGAAACTCTTTGGACGTGCCGTACATCATCGGGCGGCCGACCGTCTCCTTGCGGCCTTTGGAGATGATGAGGCGTTTATCGAGCAGCGTCTTGATGGCCGAAGACGATTGCACGCCGCGTATCTCCAGAATTTCGGGCACGGTGATCGGCTGCTTGTAGGCGATGACGGCGAGCGTCTCAAGCGCGGCGAGCGAGAGTTTCGCCGACGGGCGCGACTTGAGGAAGGCGCGGACGTGCTCGTGATTTTCGGGGCGCGTGGCGAACTGCCAGCCGCCCGCCACCTCGCGCAGCATCAACCCGCCGTTGCGCTCGTTAAACTCCTTCGCCAAATCTTCGACGGCCACCTGCACCCACCCGCGATCCTCCTTGAGCACATCCGCGAGCGTCTTCGCGGGCAGCGGCTCTTCCGAGACGAAGATCAGCGATTCGATGATCGAGATCAGTTCCGCCATGCTGCGCGCGCCGCCGGGCGCGAACTCGTCCTCGCCCGCCGTCGCGGTTGCGCCGCCGCCGTCTCGCCCCGCGATCTCGCGGCGCATCACGGCCAGCTTTTCCGCCGCGTCTTCGGCATCGGCGTCGTAAATTACAACCTCTTCCTCTTCGTCATCCGCCTCCGCGTCGTCGTCGTCAAACTCGTTCGCGTCGTCTTGCGACTCAAGGGTCTGCTCGTCGTCGGCGGCGGCGGCGTTTTCATTCTCCGCGACGGCTGTTTCGGCATCGGCGACGCTTTCCGGCGCACCGGCGGCGGATTCGTTTTCTATGTGCTCTTCTTCTCTACTCATTCGCTTACCATTCGTTTGCTGATCATCTTCATTAGCTGTTCACGCGGGCGACGATGTCGCCGAAAGTGCTCTCCTGCACGAGCACGATCTCGGAGCCGCGGACGATTTCCAGCACCGAGAGAAAGGCGAGGACGAGTTCGCGGCGCGTCTGTGCGCGCTCGAAGAATTGGCGCAGGTTGAGTTCGCCCGCCGAGAGGATCATGTTTCGCAGGCGTTCGAGCATCTCGGTCATGGTGATCTCGTCGCGCTCGATCTCCAGCATGACTTCCTGCTTCTTGCGCGCGAGGATTTCCTGAAACACCTTGAGCAAGTCGAAGACGCCCGCCGACACTTCCGGGTTGGCCTTGTCGGTCTCAATCGGCGCGCGGACGTACACCGCCTGCTCGACCGTCGAGCGCGACCAGAGCATCTGCGCGGCGGCCTTGAATTTTTGATGTTCGAGCAGTTGCTTGATGAGTTCGTTGCGCGGGTCTTCGCCTTCCGCTTGAGCCGCATCGGCCACCGGGTCGGGCGGCAGCAGCATCTTCGACTTGATCTCGATCAGTTGCGCCGCCATCACGAGAAACTCGCTCGCCACGGCGATGTCCATGTCCTGCATCAGGCGCAGGTAGCGCAAATACTCGTCCGTGATGCGCGCGATGGGGATGTCGTAAATGTCCACCTGCTCCTGCCGGATGAGGTAGAGCAACAGGTCGAGCGGCCCGGCAAATTCGCCGAGGTACAACTTCAACTCTTCGCCGCCTTCACCGCCCTCCGACACGATCTCCGGCCGCGCGCCCGCGACGTTCAAAGACGGCGCGCTCCCGGACGAACCGCCCGCCGTCGAATTACTCGCAGCCGCGCCGGGCGCAACTTCCGTAGCCTCCGCGACCGCGTTCGCATCCGCCTGAGCGGCCACGGCGTTCGTCTCGTCAACCACGGAGTCCGGCGCATCGGCCACGGCCACGTCCGAGGCGACGCCGTTTGCTTCGGCGGTGTGATCTTTCAACTCGTTATCTGCCATCTCAAACACCTCGCGCCCGCGCGTTGGCGAGTCCGAGCCGCGCATACACACTGTCGAGCGTGGCACGCGCGATCTCTTGTGCCCGCGCGCGGCCTTCGTCGAGCAGCCGGTCGAGTTCCGCGTCGCCGTAGCCGTGGATGCGCTCTTGCAGCGGGCGCAGGAATTCAATAGTCACGTCGGCCAGTTCCGATTTCAAGGCCGCGTAGCCCTTGCCCGCGAAATGCGCTTCGACCTCGGCGGGCTGTTTGCCGGTCAGGATTTGATAGATCGTCAAGAGGTTTGTGATCGCGGGGCGCGACTCGTCGAAGCCGATGTCCGTGCCCGAATCGGTGACGGCGCGTTTGAACTTGCGGCGCACCGTGTCGGCATCGTCAAGCAACGTGATGCTGCCGTTCACGTTTTCGTCCGACTTCGACATCTTCTTCGACGCGTCACTCAGCGACATGATCTTCGCGCCGACTTTCGGGATGAAAGGGTCGGGCACGCGGAACGTCTCGCCGTAGTCGCGGTTGAAGCGGACGGCGAGGTCGCGCGTGAGTTCGAGGTGCTGCTTCTGGTCGTGGCCGACGGGCACGAGGTCTGTCTGGTAAAGCAGGATGTCGGCCGCCATCAGCACCGGGTAGTTCAAGAGTCCCGCGCCGACGCTCTCGCGCTGTTTGCCCGCCTTATCTTTGAACTGCGTCATGCGTTCGAGTTCGCTGATGCGCGTGACGCAGTTGAGTATCCACGACAACTCGGCGTGCGCGGGCACGTCCGATTGGATGAAGACGAGGGAGACTTTCGGGTCGACGCCCGCGGCGAGATAGATGCGCGCGAGGTCGCGCGTTTTCTGCGCGAGCAGGCGCGGGTCTTGCGGCAGCGTGATGGCGTGGAGATTGACGATACAGAAAAGACTTTCGTACTCGTGTTGGAGTTCGACCCAGTTGCGCAGCGCGCCGAGGTAGTTGCCGAGGTGGATGTTGCCGGTCGGCTGTGCGCCGCTGAAGATTCGTTTCATGCTGACTTAAGCGACTCCGACGAAAAGAATGTTCCACGCGAGCGGCATGACGACGCCGAACACCGCGCCAAACACGCCCGTGATGAGCGCGAGCATCAGCAGGATGAACCCGTACTGCTCGATGGATTCGATGGCCGAGCCGAAACTTTCCGGCAGGATGCTGGCGAGAATCTTGCTCCCGTCGAGCGGGGGAATCGGGAACAGGTTGAAGACCCCCAACCCGACGTTCATCTGGAAGAAGACCCTCAGGAGAGTAAAAACGGCGTCTGTGGTCGAACCGTCGTCGGCCCCGGCAAGCTGTCCCGTGTGATAGAGCACGCGGATGATTACGCCGACCACGATGGCAATCGCGAAGTTTCCCAGCACCCCCGCAATCGAAACCCAAAAGTTTGCCTTGCGCTTGTCGCGCCAGCGCAGCGGATTAACCGGCGTCGGCCGTGCCCATCCGAGCAGCGGCGCGCCGGTGAAAAAAGCGATGGCCGGGAACAAGAGCGTCCCTATCGGATCGACGTGCGTGACCGGGCTCAGAGAGACGCGCCCCTGACTGTGAGCCAGATCGTCGCCGAAGCGATTCGACATCCAGGCGTGCATGGCCTCGTGGACGGACAGCGAAAAGATGAGCGCCACCATGTAGAGAATAAATTGTCCGATGACAGCATTATCCATAACTCAAACTCACAAGCATTTGCGTCTCAACAGGCCACGAGCCGCCACACTAACATGCGCTCGCAGGGGTGTCAAAACGGGGGAAGTAAGCGGTCAGTAGTGAGCAGTGAGCAGTGAGCAGTGAGCAGTTAAAACTGTTTCTGACTGCTCGCTGCTGACCGCTGACCGCTCACTTCAAGAGCGTCCCCTGAATGCCGAGGGGCAGGCTGTATACCGCTTCGTTGGTGGCGACGACCATGTCGCCCTGCGCGCTGAAGGCGAGGCCGACGACGTTCATTCCGGCGACGACGAGGTGCGCGTCCATCGCGTCGGGCGCGATGCGGATGATGCCGCGCCGCGCGCGGTACGAGGCGGCGACGTAGAGGAAGCCTTCGGAATCGAAGGCCAGCCCGCCGGGTCGCCCTAAACCGCGGAAGAAGACTTCCGCCTTGCCGTTCGGGTCAACGCGCGTCACGGCGTCGTAGCTCGACACGGTCGGCCCCGTCACGTACAGCGCGTCGTCCGGCCCGAAGGCGAGATGGTAGGCCGCCACGGACGGTTCGAGTTGCGCCCACGGGTGCACCTCGCCGATGGAGTTGACGCGGTAGATCGTGCCCGTGCGGTCGCCGACGTACATGCGCCCCGCGCGGTCGAAGGCGAGGCCGGTCGCGACGCCGAGGTTGCGCGCGAAGGGCACGGCCTCGCTGAAATGCGTGAAGCGATAGACCATCTCGTCGTTGCGGCTGGTGACGAACAACTGCCCCGACGGGTCGAAGGCGAGGCCGGTCGGGTTGGTGATGTCGCCCGTCACATCGTGAATCACGCCGCTCGTGTCGATATGGAAAAGCGACACCGGCTCTTTCTGCCCGCGCGTGCCCGAACGCGTCACGTAGAGCGAACCGTCGTCGGGGTCGAAGGCGGGGTTGGCGACCATGTGCAGATCGTCCGCGAGTTTCCTCCCGACGCTGACGCGCGCGGGCGCGCTCTGCTGCTCGTCGCCGCCCTGCAATCTCACCTCCACCTCGCCGCCCCAATTCGACTCCGGCGCGATTGCCAGCACGCGGCGCGGCGTCGCGCCGACCAGCCAACTGCGCTCGCCGTCGAACAGCGCGCGGCACACGCGCAAGTTGCTCGTATCGTAATTCTCGCACTCGATCACGATCTCGCCGCCCGGAATCGCCGCCGCCGGGTCAATCCGCTTAATCACACTTTGCTCGCCCATCTTGTTTCTCCGTCCAGAGCCTTCAGCCGTTAGCGATCAGCCACCAGCTTTAAGGCAAAGACCGTCATGCTTTCGCTGACTGCCGACGGCTGCTCGCTGATTGCTGATTTCAATGAATCATACGCCGCGCGCACGAATTGTGTCCACGCAGCATAATTCCCGCCGCGCGGACGACGCGTTCGGGTTCGTCGCGCTGCTTGCAAGCGCGACGGCTATGTTATAATCCGCGCCTGACGACTTTTTGATTTAGCAAGTCACCGATAAAAAAACCGCGTGCGCGATTTTTATGCTCCTGACTGGCGAAAGGGTCAGGGCGCGCGCGGCTTAAAAGACCCCAGCGAAGTGTTTTCGCAAGGCAACATCACGAGGCTTCTCACGGCGTCCGACTCATACCGCTCGCATCCCTCTCACTGTAACTTCAAGCCGCAAACGTCACGCACGAGGAGCGTGCGCGCCGCCGCTTGTCGCACAGGGGAGACGCGCGCTTGCCGACCCCGTGCTCAAGGAGGGCTGACAACATCAGTAACGTACACGGCAACACGCAAGGGCTGAAGCCCAATCAACTCCGACGCATCGAAAAACTCTACTCGCGCCGCATCTCGCCGCAGCAGATCGTGACGCCGGAATTCGCGCGCCAACTCTCCGAACTCTCGCACGAGACGGGGCGGCAGATCGGCGCGCTCATCGATCGCAAGGGCTACATCGAATCGGTCATCGTCGGCGACGCCAAGCGCATCGAGTTGCCCGACCTGCGCCGCACGCGCGTCGCCGCCGACCGCTTTCGCGGCCTGCGCTGCGTCCACACGCACCTGCGCGGCGAAGAGTTGACGCAGGACGACTTGACCGACCTCGCGCTGCTCCGGCTCGACCTGATGGCCGTCGTCAACGTCGAGGAGCGCACGGGTCTGCCCGGCCTCGTCCGCGCGGCGCACCTCCTGCCCACGACCGCAGAGCATTTGGAGGATGGCGACGACGCAGACCCTTACGTCTTTCTCGACCCGCAGATTCCCTCGCAACTCGACGTAGACTTTCTCGCCCTCATCAACTCGCTCGAAGACGAAATGGCGCGCAACCGCCGCTCGACGCGACGCGCCGAAGGTCGTGATCGCGCGATCCTCGTCGGCGTCGCCACGGGTACAAGTTCAGACGCCGACGAGTCTATGGCCGAACTGCGCGAGCTGGCCGCCTCCGCCAACTTAATCGTGCTCGACCACATCATCCAGCGGCGCACGACCATCGACCCGCGCACCGTGCTCGGTCGCGGTAAAATTGACGAACTGCTCGTGCGCGCCTTGCGGCTCGGCGCAGACTTGATCGTCTTCGACCGCGAACTCTCGCCCGCGCAAGTCCGTTCTCTTTCCGAAGCCACCGACCTCAAAGTCATAGACCGTGCCCAACTCATCCTCGACATCTTCGCCCAACGCGCCGAATCGCGCGAAGGCAAAATTCAGGTCGAACTCGCGCAGTTGAAATATCTCTTGCCGCGTCTCATCACGGGTCAGGACTCGGCGTTCTCGCGGCTCGCGGGCGGCATCGGCGGGCGCGGCCCCGGCGAAACGAAGTTGGAGACCGACCGCCGCCGCGTGCGCGACCGCATCAACCGTCTCGACAAGGAGATCGAAGCCTTGCGCGGGCGTCGCCAGCAGCGGCGCAAGGAGCGCACGCGCCGCGAGTTGCCGATCATTTCGATTGTCGGTTACACCAACGCCGGGAAATCGACCCTGCTCAACACGCTCACGGCCTCAAGCGTCCACGCCGAGCAGCGCATGTTCGCCACGCTCGACCCCACCTCGCGCCGTCTCCGTCTGCCCTACGAGCAGGAAGTAATTCTCAACGACACGGTCGGTTTCATCCGCGATCTGCCGCCCGATTTGATCGCCGCCTTTCGCGCCACGCTCGAAGAGATCGCGGACAGCGATCTTCTCGTTCACCTGATCGACGCGTCGAACCCGCGTTGGGAACAGCACGTCGAATCCGTGGACAAGATTCTGGCCGATCTCGACTTCGGCAACATCCCGCGTCTCGTGGTCTTCAACAAAGCCGATCTGGTTGATGCCGAAACGCTCGACTCGATCCTGCGACAGACGTGTGGCACGGGCGCGCGCCAGTGCATCGCCGTCTCGGCCACGGACGCGCGCTCCTTGCGCCCGATGCTTGAGATGGCCGGGGCGATCCTCGCGCGCGATCTCACGAGCGAGCATCACACCCCCGGCTCGGACGCGCGCAAGCACGCCCCCGGCACAGAAAAACGCGCCGTGCATCATCCGAAATAAAGTTTTAAGAAAATGAGCAACCGTCGTCGCCCCAAATTCACCAACCGCTTCACCGAAGCCCGCCGCGCCGCCCTAAACAGGCTCGTGCGCCTGCGCGACTGGTTTCGCCCGACGACCCTGTTTGCCATCTGCTTCACCATTCTCTCGCTCGTCACCGCGCTGCTCCTCGCGCAAATCCACACGCAGTTGCGCGCGCAGGTCTACAGCGAGGGCGACGTGGTGCGCGCCAGCGTCGTCTCCCCCGCAGACATCACCGCCGTTGACGAACGCGCGACGCAAGCCGCGCGCGCCGTCCTGCCGAACGCGCCGCAGACGCTCGTAACGCTCAAGCGCAATCAAGTCGTCGCGCGCTCGGGCGACACGGTAACGCCGAAGATGCTGGCGCAATTCGACGCCATCAGCAAATACGGCGATACGGGGCGGCGGCCGCAACACTTCATCGGCATCTTTCTGCTCGTCGCCGCGCTCTATTTAGGCGCGTGGAAGTTCATCGAACACCGCAGCTTCACCTCGACGCTCACGCTTTCCAAAGGGCGCGCGTTTACGCTCGTCGCCTCGGCCATTTTGATCCAAACGATCTTGATGCGGGTGGGTGCGATTCTGGCCGAGACCATCGCCGCGCAATCCGTCGTCGCGCCGTGGAACGACGCCTCGCTGTGGAGTCTGGCGATCCCCTTCGCGGTCGCGACGCTCCTCGTCGCGCTCTTGATGGACGGGCAACTCGCGCTGACCGCAGGGATCATCACCGCGCTCTTCGCCGGTCTGGTTTCGCCGAACGGCGTGTTGATGGCGTGCTACGCGATGATCTCTTCGTCGGCGGCGATCTACGGCATCGGCCGCTACAGCGAACGCCAGTCGGTGACGCTCGCGGGTCTCTTCGTCGCCGCCGTCAACTCCGCCGCCGCGCTCGCCGTCATCCTTGCGGCGCAGGAACCTCTGACGCTCGGCACGATCCTGATGGCCGTCGGCTGCGGCCTGCTCGGCGGTCTGTTCACGACGATCTTCACGTCGGGCGCGCTCCCCGTCAGCGAATCCGTCTTCGGCATCCTGACCGACGTGAAGTTGCTCGAACTGTCGAACGCAGACCTGCCCGTGCTCGGCCAACTCGCCCTGCGCGCGCCGGGCACGAACCAGCACTCGCACGCCGTCGGGCAACTGACGGAAGAAGCTTGCCGCTCAATCGGCGCGAACGCTCTGCTCGCGCGCATCGGCGCGCTCTACCACGACATCGGCAAACTCGCCGCGCCCGACATGTTCGTCGAGAACCAGACGGGCGTGAACCCGCACGACCGCCTGCGCCCTTCGAGCAGCGCGAAGATCATCACGAGCCACGTCACCTACGGGCTGAAACTCGCCAAAGAGATCGGGCTGCCCGCCAAGATCGCCGCCTTCATCCCGCAGCACCACGGCACGCGCACGCTCCACTACTTTCTACGCAAAGCGCAGGCGCAGGCCATCCACGGCGATCAGGTGAACGAGGCGGAGTTTCGCTACCCCGGCCCCCGGCCGCAGTTTAAGGAGTCGGCGATCATGATGCTGGCCGACTCGTGCGAGGCGGCCGCGCGTTCGCTCGCGCGCCCCGACCCCGAAAACATCCGCAGCATCGTCAGCAAAATCTTCGACGCCATCGTCAGCGACGGCCAACTCGACGAGTGCGACCTCTCCCTGCGCGAACTGACGACGATCAAGGAATCGATGATCGCCTCGCTCGTCGCCATCTACCACGCGCGCATCGACTACCCCGGCTTCAACCCGCCCAACGTCACCGGCACGCTCCCCCAACTCCCGCAAGCCGACCTCGACACCGAAGAACGCGGCATCGGCTACAAGACTTCCGAAGTCCCCATCAGCAAGGGCGGCGAAGTCGAAGACGAGGCTATCACCAGAAAGTAAAAAGCCGTAAATCGTGAATCGTCAATCGTGAATAGAGAAAGCAGGTTGTATCTATTCACGATTGACGATTCACGATTTACGGCTTTTAAAACTCTCCGCTTAGTTTTTTATAAGTCGTCGGGAGGTCTTCGGGCAGGACGCGCGTTTCGCCCACGGTGGACATGAAATTCGCGTCGCCCGTCCAGCGCGGCAAGATGTGGAGATGTACGTGCGCGGCGACGCCCGCGCCTGCCGCGCGACCGAGGTTCATGCCGAGGTTGAAGCCGGCGGGGCGATAGGCTTCGCGGAGGATGGTCTGCGCGCGCTTCGCCAAATCCATCAACTCGTCACTCGCGGCTTTTGAAACCAAGTCGAGTTCGGACGTGTGCTCGTAGGGGATGATTAAGAGATGGCCGGAGGTGTAGGGATAGAGGTTGAGGACGATGAAATTGTGTCGGGCGCGGTGCAGGATGTAGTTGCGTTCGTCGTGTGCGGGGTCTTGTCGGGGGAGCGTGCAGAAGATACAGGAGTTTGAAGATTGATCGTCGCCGCTTTTCTCACCGCTCTCGCCCGTGATGTATTGATAGCGCCAGGGCGTCCATAACCTGTCCACTTTCGCAGTTCCCCTCGCGCCGCACGCTGCTTAATGAATCGGAGGCATCTCGTTGCTGTTGCCGCCGCCGGTCGTGTTGTCGCTGTTTCCGTCGTCGCGTCCGGTGTTGCTCGTTGTCGTCGTTGTCGTCGCGCCGCCCGCATCCGCTGTCTCTATGGGCGAGCCGGTTGACGAATCGCCGTCGCCGGCCGACTCTTCGTTGATCAACTCTTTCATCTCTTTGCCGGGTTTGAAATACGGGACGCGCTTGGCAGGGATGTCAACCGGGTCGCCGGTCTTCGGATTGCGGCCGCGCCGCGCGCCGCGTTCGCGCACGCGGAAACTGCCGAAGCCGCGCAGTTCGATCTTTTCGCCCTGATTGAGCGTCTCGATGATGCTCTCGAAGACGATCTCGACCAGACGCTCCGCATCCTTCTTGGTCAATTCGGCCGCGCGCGCGACATCCTCAACCAATTCCGCTTTCGTCATACATTTACCTTTCACGGTTCACCACTCACAGGGGCTGTCGCCGGACATCTTTCACCCACTCCGCGACACGACCGGAATCGCAAAACTGCACTGTACAGTAGCAGAAATTATCAGTTCCCCGCAAGACGGAAATAGCTCTCAGGCAATAGCTTACAGGGGCGACCGGGAGAAAGAACGAAGGCTCGCGGAGGGAGAGGAAGCGTCGCGGGACGAACGCGGAACGACGAACGGGAAACGCCGTCCGCTTCTACGTCCTGCTTTGAACATCAATATTCGCACCTTCCGTTTGCACGAAAAAGTTCAAGCCCCGCGCTTTCAACTCATCTTCACGGATGAGCGGAGGCGCGGGGCTTGAGGCTTAATCGAATTGCCGTCTAGCTCTGGTTTTCGTCGGTCGTCCCGGAGGCATCGCTGCCGTCGCCGGTTGACGCATCAGCGTCGCCGCTGCCGCCGGTTAGCGGCGCCGCCGCAGCATCGCCCGCGCCGGAGGCATCGGTCGTGCCGCCGCTGCTGTTATCGGCGTCGGCAGCGGAAGCTACGGGAGCAGTGGATTCCTCACCCACGGCCGCGTTGTCAGTTGATTCCTCGCCGGGCGCGTTCGCGGCGGTCGCCGTTTCACGACCCTCGCCGCCCGTGGTGGAACTGCCGCCCTCGCGCCCGGAAGTCGAGCCGCCCGTGGAAGCTGCGAAGAAGTTTCCGAGTTCCGCGAGCGAGGCCATGCCGCCCTTCGCTTCAGTCGAATAGTTTTTCGTATCCACGACGGGTTCGTCGCTCGAAGCGGCGCGCGCCGAGAGGCCGATCTTTTTGTTGTCGTTTTCGATGCGCAGCACGCGGAAGTCCATTTCCTGACCGACCTGCGCCACGTCCTCAGGCTTGTCCACGCGCTCCTCCGACAATTCGGAGATGTGGCACAGACCTTCGAGACCTTCGTCCAACTCGACGAACGCGCCGAAATTGGCGAAACGCGTAATGCGCCCGCGCACGATGTCGCCCGGCTTGTGTTCGTTGACGAAACGATCCCACGAACTCGGCTCCGTGTCCTTGATCGAGAGCGAGAGGCGACGGTTCTCCGTGTCGATGTTGGTGATGACCGCCTCGATCTCCTGCCCCTTCTTCAAGACCTCGCCGGGATGCTTGATGCGCTTGTTCCACGAAATGTCCGAGACGTGGACGAGACCGTCGACGCCGTCTTCGACTTCGATGAATGCGCCGAAGTCCGTCAGGTTGCGCACCCGCCCGGAGACGCGCGCGCCGATCTGGTAACGCTCGCGCAAAGTCTGCCACGGGTTGGCCTGCATCTGCTTCATGCCGAGGCTGATGCGCCGCGCCTTCGGATCGACGCCGAGCACTTCGGCCTCGACCGTGTCGCCGACGTTGACGAGTTTCGACGGGTGCTTCATGCGCTTCGACCAGCTCATCTCCGAGACGTGGACGAGACCTTCGACGCCCGGTTCGAGTTCGATGAACGCGCCGTAGTCCGTCACGCTCGCCACGCTGCCGTGCACCTTGCTGCCGATGATGAAACGCTCCTCGACGGATTCCCACGGGTCGGGTAGAAGCTGTTTGTAACCGAGACTGACGCGCTCGCGCTCGCGGTCGAATTTCAAGACCTTGACCTGCACGGTCTCGCCGACCTTGAAGAGTTCGGCCGGATTCTGGAGGCGTCCCCAGGACATGTCCGTGACGTGGAGCAGACCGTCGATGCCGCCGAGATCGACGAACGCGCCGTAGTCGGTCAGGTTCTTGATCTGGCCGTCAACGATGATGCTCTCTTCGAGGTTGTCGAGCGTCTCGCCTTTGCGGCCCTCGTTCTGCTCGTCGAGAATCGCCTTGCGCGACAGCACGACGTTGGAACGCTTGCGGTTGAGTTTGATGACTTTCGCCTCGATCTCCTGACCGCGAAAACTTTCGAGATTGCGCACCGGGCGCGAATCAACTTGCGAGCCGGGCAGGAACGCGTCAACGCCGTCAACGTCCACGCGCAGGCCGCCCTTGACGCGCTCGATGATGCGGCCTTTGATGGGCGTGCCGTCGCGATGGGCCTTCTCCAATTCGTCCCACGCGCGCATCCGCACGGCGTCGGCGCGCGACAGGATCGGCTGCCCCTCCTGCGACTCCATGCTCTTGATGAGCACTTCCACTTCGTCGCCGCGCTTAACGGTCAGCTCGCCGTTCTCGGTAAACTCCTGCTGATCGACGAGTCCTTCGGACTTGAAGCCGAAGTCGATCAGCACGCCGCGGTCGTTGATGCCGACCACCGTGCCGCGCACGACCGAGCCTTCCTGAAAGGCCGCCTGCTCCTGCTCGTACTGGTCGAGCATCGCGCCGAAATCGAAATCCCCTCCCGAACGCTGGTCGTCATCGTCGTCATCGTCGTCCGACGCGCCGCCGGTGCTGGCGGCAGGGGCGGATGTTGAAGCGGCGGCGGTTGTGGCGGCGGTGGCCGTGGAAGAGGAGACGCGCGACTGCGTTTGTTGCTGCTGCTCGCCCGAATTGTCGGACGCGGTGGTGTCGCCTGCGCCGGTTTGTGAGTTTTCGTTGGTCGCTTCGCTTGCGCTCAGCTTGTTATCTTCAGTGGACATGCGGACTCTTGGACTCCTACTCGAATTCGCGGCGCGTTGAAGAACTTTCGCGCCTCCCAATCAGACACCCACGACTCGTGCGCTCGCGGTTCAACCGCGCCCGTGACTGCTGGTGGCGCGCGGCCTACTCTGCTGGCGATGTGGGGGTGATTGCCGGACGATCCAGAAGGGATGAGGCGGGGATTGCGAGCCGTCTAGAAGTTGAAAAAATTTAAAAAAAGGTTTCGGTTTCTGTCGTGCCCGTGGATCACCCGCGTGATCCGGTAATCACCAGTCGCTTGACCGGGTAGGCCGAAAATGTACACGCCCACGCGCAAGGCTGTCAAGGCAATATGGGGAATGACGGGCGACAAGTGACGGGCGTCAGGTGTGAATCTTTAAAGTTAAAGGGAAATGGTCAACGGAAAATATCATTCACCCGCTGACCATTTCCCTAATCATGTCGATTGCTTCGGCCGCTCAAACATCATCCATTACGGCTGCGCCGGGACGACCGCCGTCGTCGTCGTGGTCAGGTCGCGCTGGACGATGTAGACGCCCGCCGAGTGCGAGCCGATGAGAAGTTTGCCGGATTCGCGCGTGTCGAAGGCGAGCGCCCACACGCGACGGCTCGGCAGTTCGGGATCAACTCGTTTCCAAGTTTGGCCCGCGTCTATCGAATGAAAAACGCCGTTGCCTTCGGCGCGCTCGTGTGCGCTGCCGACGAAAATCTCGTCGGTGTTTTTCGGGTTGATGAGGATGCTGGTGAAACTGCCGTAGGGCAGGTTGCCGCCGCGGCGTTTCCAAGTCTCGCCGCCGTCGTGCGAGACGAAAAGCGTGTGCGACGTGCCGACGTAGACGTAGGCGGAACGCTCCGGGTCTTGCTCGATGATGTTGACGGGCACGCCCTTCGGAATGCCGTCGACCGCGCGCCACGTCTGCCCGCTGTCGCGCGAGATGAGCACGCCGGAGGTTGATGTGCCGACGTAGATGGTCTGCGGATTTTGCGCGCTCGTGGAAACCGACAGGGTGCGCGCGTCGAGCCCCTCGCCGAAGGGCATCTTCTCCCAACCCTTCGCCGGATCGGAGCTGCGGTAGAGTCCGTTGTTGGTCGCGGCGAGAATGTTCAAAGTGCCGTTGGCTTCCGGCAGGTATGCGAGCGCGTTGACGGTTTCAGTTAACGCGATGGTCGCATTCTGGATTCCCTGTTCGACGCCCGACGACTGCTTGCCGCCGCCGAGTCCGAGCGCGGTTAAAGTCACCTCGTCAAACTTGCCCGTCTGCGGTATTGCCTTCGCCGCCTGAAAACGCCTGACCGCGGCGACGGTGCGTGTGCCCGCCTGCCCGTCGGGCGTGCCGACGTTGTAGCCCGCCGCGTTCAAAGCCGCCTGCGCGCGCATCACCATGTCGTCGGCGCGTTTTGCGGGCACGGGCGGGGCGGGACGCGGCTCTTGCGCCGCTGCCGTCGCGCTCGCCGCCGCCCTGCGTCGGGCGGCGCGGCTCCTCGGCGGTTTGGCGACGGGCGATTTCGCGTCAGGCGCGCCGATGGGCGCCCACGACAAACCGCGGTCGGCCGAGCGATACACGCCGAGGTTAGTTCCGAGATAAATGATGTTGCCGTCCGTGCGGTCTTGCAGGATCGAATAGGCGATCAGGCGGCTCGGCATGTTGCGCATGGAAGGCTGCCACGTCGCGCCGCTGTCGTTGCTGACGAAGAAGAAACCGCCGCCCGTCGCCGTGTTGATCGTCGTCGCGTAGACGCGGCCCACGCGCTCGCGGTCGGGCGTAATGGCGTAAGCGCGTCGGCCGCTGTAGCCCTCGTTGCTGGGCAGAAAGTTTTTACCGCCGTCGCGCGAGACCATCACGCCGTAGTTGTTCGTGCCGATGTAGACCGTCTGCGGCTCTTTCCGGTGCACGGCGATGGCGTTGATTTCGAGCGTGCGCGAGGTGGTGAGCATCCACGAATTGCCGCCGTTCGTGGAACGCCAGAAACCCTCGGTCGTCCCGGCGAAGATAGTCGAAGGGATGGCCGGGTGCTGCATGATGTCGCGCGTGCGGCGCGATTGCGACGGGATGCCCTGCACCTTGCGCCAGCTCGCGCCCGCGTTCTGCGACTCGTAGATGCCGCTGCACGCGGAGGCGATCACGTGATTGGGGCGGGTCTCGTCGATCTCGATGGCAAAGACATCCGAGTCGTCAATCATGCCGGTCTTGATGGATTTCCATGTTTGCCCGCCGTCCTCGGTCTTCCACGGTAAGTGCCACGTGCCGACGTAGATGGCGCGCGGGTCGCGCGGGTCAACGGCGATGGACTCGACGTTGCGGATGTCGGGGTAGGCGGAGGTCGGAAGCTGCGTCCACGTCTCGCCGGAATCGGTTGAGCGGTAGACGCCCCGATTCGAGCCGACGATCAGAATGTTCGGGTCGGAGGACGACTGCGCGAGCGAATGCAGGGCTTCCGTCTTCAGTTCCGTCGCCTCGCGCCACGTCTCGCCGCCGTCGGTCGTCTTGAAGAACCCGCCCGGCTCTTTGTGTTTGTGCGCGGCGACATACATGGTCTTGGAGTCGCGCGGGTCGATGATGATGTGGTCGATATAGATGCTCGGGCGGTTGAAATTTACGAGCCGCGCCCATGTGCGCGCGCCGTCCGTGGACTGGTAAATCTGCCCGTCAATTGTTCCGAGAAGAAGGTGCTGCGGGTCGGTCGGGTCAACGACGAGTTCGCGCACGTCGCCGCCCATCGGCCCGGCGACCGACCAACTCAGGGTGCGCTCGGCGGCGTCCTGCGTGGTGTCAACAAAATGTTCGGCGGCGGCGGCCTGCGGCGGCAATGCCAGCGTGGCAATTAAAGTTAAAAGGACGAAGTACAAGGATATTTTTTTCATAGGCCGGGTCATCTGTGTCCTCTGTGGCATCTGGCGTTTAAAACTCGGGGGATAATTCTACCAGCAAGTAACTCGGTCGGTGATTATAACTAGTGTCTGCGACAACTGGTGTCGAAATATTCGGGAAATTCAACACGCTTTAAGATGCGCGATGCAATCGGGGTAGTTGTACGAAGTCTTGCGCCGTCGCGCGGGCAAAAGCGAAGCGGGCGATGCTTCCCTGTGGAGAAACATCGCCCGCGCTTCGATTGAGGTCGCGTGCGGCGCGTTTTGCGGCCGCGGCGCGAGCGTTTCTTGTTCTAACTACTCGTCGTCGTCTCGCCTGCCGCGTCTGCGCGGCGCGCGTCTCGGCGGGCGTGTGGTTTGCACCTCGCTCGCGTCAACGTTTGGCGTTGCGGTGGGCGGTGTCGCGCCACCCGGCACGAGCCAGAGTTCGGTGGTGGCCTCTTCTCTGAATCCGCCGTCAACCGTGACGAGTCGTCCCGGGTCGATGCCGCGCGAGTTCACCAGATAGTTCTTGGCGAAATCGGCACGGGTCTGAGCTTCACCGGCCGGGCCACGGCGTCCGCCGTAGGCGATGATGTAGCCCTGCGCGCCCGGATCGTTCTGCAACTGAATCGCGAAGTTGTCGAGACGTGCTTTCTCGTCATTACGCGCGATACGGCCGTAGGTGTCGAACTGGGTCGGCGTCGGCGGCGGAGGTGTCGGCTGCGGGATTTCCACAGTCGGCTGCGGCGTCGGCGGAATCGGGATGATTTCGCATTCGCAACGCTCAACCGTCACCGTGGTCGAAGAGAACGCGATACAACCGCAACCGTCGTCAACTTCGACGGAAGCCGTGTACGTGCCGGGCTGGACGCCCGACAAGTCCCACGTCACGTTCGCGCCGTCGCCCGTGATGCGGCCGCCGGTGGTTGACCAGGTGTAGAGCAGCGTGTCGCCGTCGGGGTCAGTCGCGTTAGCCGCGAGTTGAACCGTGCTGCCGGTAGCCACGCAGCCTTCTCTCGGACGTTGATCCGGCGGGCAGTCAGCCGCCAGTACCACTCTCGACGGGCTGGCCGAAACGGCCGTCGTCGGCGGGTTGTTCGGGACGACGGTAGGAGCACGTTCGTTGCGCCGACCGGCCCAGAACTGGAAGATGTAGCCGTGCGGGTCTTGCGAACGGACGAAGCCGCGCGGGAAATCCGCCTGGCCGCGGTCGTTGAAGATGCGGCCGCCCTGCTGTGTCATGTGCGCGCGGTAGGCCGCGCTGAAGCCCAGCCAGCGGCGCGGGAAGATGCGAACGCCGGCCAGGAAATCAACCGGGTTGTTATGGAACGCATTCGGCGTCCTGCCGCCCACGTACTGCACCGATTTCACTTCGATGATCGGCTGGAAGTGGCGGTTGACCGGGAAGTCGATGCCGACGCCCGCGAGCAACTCGTCGGGACGGTCGAGCAGAGCCGCGTCGCCCAACAACTCGCTGCGCGGGTTGCTGTTCAGGATGTAGCCGACGTTGGCGGAGACGTTGACGCTACGGCTCAGGCGACCGTCAACAAAGCCGATCAGGCCGAAGTCGCCGAGGCTGCCGCCGGGGCTCGCGCCGCGCTGCATCTGGTTGAAGCCGTTGCGGTCGTCGGCCGTGTCGGCGTAGAACCGGTAGAACGGGATCAAGCCGATGCCGAACGGGTTGTTCGGCCCCGTGAAGCGAAACTTCGCGCCGATGCTGAACGTGCTGAACGCCGACTCGCCGTAGAGGCGGCTGATGAACGGCGCATCCGGCAAATAGGTCGGGGCGACGGTAAACGTGTCTGGCACAACTTGCGCGAACGTCGTGAGCGTCGCGGGCACAACCCTCTGCGTCAGCACGACGCCCGGCAGGATGCTGCCGAACACCGAACCGATGCCGGGGAAGTTGGCCGCCGCGCCGAAGTTGCTGCCGCCGGCGTTGTCGCCGGTCGGGCCGGCCAACGTGAACGTGAATCTCAGGTTGTTACCGGGGATGCCGTTCTGGAAGTTACCCGCCGAGCCGCCGACGAACGGGAATTGCACGAAGGGCTGATTCCCGAAGGGACGGAAGAGCGTGCCCTGAATCTGCCCGGTGCGGCCGTTAATGACGTTGATCGGCGCGAGCACGATAGCCCCGGGGCTTTGCAATCTGTTCGGGCCGAACGTTCCGTTCGGGAACAACTGCTGTGTGTTGATCGCAGTGTTCGGCAGGTAGAAGCTCGACAGATTCTGCGGGCTGTTAACTTTGACGCCGCGATACGCGTCCGTATTGAAGAACAGTTCCAGATGGTCGGAGAGACCGATCTGGAAACTGACCGGGACTTCCGTGATGTCCACGTTGCCCGGGTCGCGGTCAAAGTTGCTGTATGCAATGCTGAAAGTGAATTCACCTTTACGCAGCGTCTGGCCGTCGTAAATGGTGAAGAGTCCGGTGGGGCCACCAACGGGGCCGCCTGTGCCTACGGTCGGAGCGGTGTTTCTCGGATCATCCGCCGGCCGAAGTGTTTGAGCTGATACTGCGGCACACAGCACCAACAGGGTGAGCGCCATAACGGACGCTCTTCTCGCGAGTCTCATCGCATTCCTCCTGCGAAATGAGTAATGTAATTTTGCGGGAAGGGGCGACTGCCGATCCCTGCCCAAAGGTGCGCGCGTTTGCCCGTGTAAATTTGTTGTCCGACGATTTTCATCGTGATAACACGAACATTCCCTTGTACTTTTGGTGGGATGCAGACGCTCCAACTACAAGCGTACACAACAGAGTCAATGTAAAACTGCTACCGCCCATCGAACGAAACGCCTTGTAGCTGGAGCGGAGCAGCGAGAGGAGCCGAACACGTATTCTGTGTTCGCGGGCGCTTAAAACCTGCCTCTTTGCGCCTCTCAACTGTATTCTTCTTTAGCCTGATTAACTGTAAGACGTTACTGCTTATACAAAACAGTGACGCCCATGTCAACGCCGCGAACTCGAAATGCAGGAACTTTATCGTCAGGTTACACTTTCCGACTCTGCTCCTACATAACAATTTCCGGCAGACCATACTCTACATTGGCGCGGAAATCAAGACTTTTTCACCACTTAGCATTAAAAATCCCTACACGTTTTTGTCACGCGTAGATGCCGCGCATGCGTGTGTCGTAAGCCACGCGGTCAATGGCGAGCATGTAGGCGGCCGTGCGCGTGTCCACGTTATGCTTCTCGGCGAACTTCACGAGTTCGTTAAAACTGGCGACCATCACGTCCTGTAGACGCTCGTTGACCACGTCCTCCTTCCAGAAGTAGCCCATGCGATCCTGCACCCACTCGAAGTAGGAGACGGTGACGCCGCCCGCGTTGGCTAAAATATCTGGAATCACGAAGATGCCCTTGCGTTGAAGGATTGCGTCAGCGGCGGCGGTCGTCGGGCCGTTCGCGCCCTCGGCCAGCACCTTGCAATTGATGCGCTCGGCGTTTTGCGACGTGATCTGGTTCTCGGTGGCGGCGGGCACGAGCACGTCGCACTCGATTTCGAGCAATTCGGCGTTCGACATGCGCTCGGCGTTCGGGTATTCCTCGAACGAGCGCGTCGCCCGCAAATGCTCAAGCGCGGCGGGGATGTCGATGCCGGCGGGGTTGTAGATGCCCCCGTGCATGTCGGAAATGGCGATCACTTTATAACCGGCCTCGTGCATCAACTGTGCGCCGATGCCGCCGACGTTGCCCGACCCCTGCACGACCACGCGCGTCGAGGGCGGCGTCATTTTGAACTTCTTCATCGCCTCGTTGACGACGAAGAGGACGCCGCGACCCGTGGCCTCGCGCCGCCCGCGCGAGCCGCCGAGGTCAATCGGCTTACCCGTCACCACGGCCGTGACGGTGTGGCGCGCGTGCATCGAGTAGGTGTCCATAATCCACGCCATCGTCTGCTCGTTGGTGTTCATGTCGGGCGCGGGCACGTCCTTCTCCGGCCCGATGATGTCGATCAACTCGGAGGCGTAGCGGCGGGTCAGACGTTCCAACTCGCCCTGCGACATCTGCCACGGGTCGCAGATGACGCCGCCCTTCGCGCCGCCGAACGGGACGTTGACGACCGCGCATTTCCAGGTCATCCACGCGGCGAGGGCGCGCACCTCTTCAATCGTCACGTCGGGCGCGTAACGGATGCCGCCCTTGGCCGGGCCGCGCGCGAAGTTGTGCTGGACGCGAAACCCTTCAAAGACCTGTATGCGCCCGGAGTCCATGCGCACCGGGATATAAACTTTCAACTCCCGGTTCGGCACGCGCATCACGGCGTAGAGGTCGGAGTTGAGGTCGAGCAACTTCGCCGCGCGGTCGAAGCGCGACATCATAGACTCGAACGGATTAGCTTCTTTCGCTTCCGGCACCGCGTCTTCAACCATCGTAGTAGCCATGTTCATCTCCATCTCGTGAGTCGTAAATCGTCAATCGTGAATAGATAAGGAATAGTTGGTCAATTCACGATTGACGATTTACGATTCACGTTCTTTTAAGATTTCGTTCATTGCGCCCGTGCGATAGCCGTGCAGGTCGAGCGTCACGTAGCGGAAGCCGAGGGCGCGAAAGCGGCGCGCGAGTTCGTCCGTGACTTCGCGCCGGAGCGCGTTTTCCAGTTCGGCCGGGGCTATTTCGAGGCGCACCAATTCGTCGTGATGCCTGACGCGAAACTCGCGAAAACCCATCGAGCGCATGATCTCTTCGCCCGTCTCCACCTCGCGCAGGCGTTTGATGGTGACGGTCGTCCCGTAGGCGATGCGCGAAGAAAGGCAGGGGCTGGCGGGCGCGTCCCACGTCGGCAGTCCGGCACGACGACTCAGTTCGCGCACCTCGCGCTTCGTCATGCCCACTTCGACGAGCGGGCTGCGGACGCCGTGCTCGGCGGCGGCGGCGCGGCCGGGGCGGTAGTCGCCGAGGTCGTCCGTCGTCGAGCCGTCAACGACGCAACTGAAATTGCGCGCGGCGGCGAGCGGGGCGAGTTTCGAGTAGAGTTCGGTCTTGCAGAAATAACAGCGGTCGCCCGCGTTGGCCGTGTAGCGCGGGTCGGACATCTCTTCGGTGTGGAGGGTCTCGTGGCGGAAGCGGAAGCGCGCCGCGATCTCGGCGGCCTGCGAACGCTGGTGCGCGGCGAGGCTCGCGGATTCGCCGGTCACGCAGAGCGCGCCGTCGCCCAGTTCGCCCGCCGCGACGTAGGCCACGTAAGAACTATCGACGCCGCCGGAGAAAGCCACGAGCACGGATTTCATCTCGCGGAAGAGGGAGCGCAGGGCCAGTTCTTTTTCGGCCGCTGCGGTCGAAACTGTTTCCGGCCGGGCGTCGTCGCCGCGCAAAATCTCTTCAACTACCGAACCGCTCACAGCCATCGTCGCTCCGCTCTAAGACCCCTGTCCGTTCTGAAAGTGCCGGCCAACCTGACCGAGGCGTCGCCGCCGCCAACGCGGCGGCCGACTCGAAGTTTGAGTTTGAAAATCAGGATAGGGCGCATGTTATCGCAGGCATCTTGAAGGACGCAACCCATCATCCATACAAAGCGCGCCGGTTCGTTAAAGAGTGTCGTGGACGCGTCTTCGGAACGCGTGTTATGCTCGCGCGGCAGAACGGCCTTTCGGCGTCGCCGACACCTCTTCCGGTACACGTTTCGGCAAACAAATTTCACATCCGAACGAAAGCAGTCGCAGTTGAGACTCACACGCCCTTTTCTGACACACTTCATCGCGCGCGGCCTCGTCTGGTCGCTCATCTTCGTGGCCTGCGCCGCGTCGCTGCACGCGCAGACGGACGACGACGCGGACGAAGGCGAAGCCGACCCGGTAAGGATTTTCAACCGTGCGCAGGACGCGCACGCCAAGGGCGATCTGGCACGCGCCGTCTCGCTCTACGCCGAAGCCATCAAGGTGCGCCCCGAATTTCCCGAAGCGGAATTTCAGAAGGGCGTCGCGCTCGTCGCGCTCAAACAATTACCGGAGGCGGAAAAATCCCTGCGCCGCGCCGTCGAACTGCGCCGCGACTGGTCGCTCCCGCAGACCGCGCTTGGCCTTCTCCTTGTCCGCGCGGGTGACGATGCCAAAGCCGAACCGTTCCTGCGCCGCGCCGTCGAACTCGACGCGAAAGACGCGAACGCACTCGCCGCACTCGCCTCGCTGCGGCTGCGCGCGGGCGCGAAGGAAGAGGCCGTTAAACTGATCCAACGCGCCACCGCCGCCGACGCGAACGCGACCGCCGCGATGTGGGCGACGCGCGCTCACATCGAACGCCTCGCCGGAGACAAAGCGGCCGCCGCCGCGAGCGTCGAACGCGCGCTCCGGCTCGAACCGGGCAACGTCGCCGCCATCGAAGAACGGACGGAACTCGCCGCCGACACGGACGATTACGAGCGCGCCATCGCGGATGTCGAAACGGCTCTCAACGCCGCGCCCGGCTCGACGCAGTTGCGCGCGCGCCTCGCCAACTATCACGCGCTCGCGGGCGAAAAATATCGCATCAACGATCCGGCAACATCGCTCACGCATTATCGTCGCGCCTCCGAACTCGCTCCGAACAGCATCAACTACGCGACCGGCTACGCGTCCGCGCTCGTGCAGGCGCGTCACTTCGAGGAAGCGGCCGCGCTCCTGCGGCGCATCCTTGCGAGCGCGCCCGACAACTACGCGGCGCACGCGAATCTCGCGACCGCCCTCGACGAGTTGAAGCGATACCCGGACGCGCTCGTCGAATATCAATGGCTCAACCGCGCGCGCCCCGATCTGCCCGTCACCTATTTCCTGCTCGCGCGCGCCTACGACCTGACGGGCGAATACGAACTCGCGCTCGCCGCCTATGAAACGTTTCTGGCAAAGGCCGACGCCGCGCGGAACGGCCTTGAAATGGAGAAGGTCAATTTGCGCCTGCCGAACTTGCGCAAGCAGATCAAGAACGGGATGGGCGCGAAGCGTAAGAAGAAATAGAGGCGCGTGGGAAACTTGCAGGGGCGACAGATGCGTCGGCCGCCCGCTCAAGAGTCTCCGCCCGCAGCAATTGTCAAAATAAAGAGACGGGCAGCGGACGTGTGTTGCCCCGACAGGAATTTTCTCTTCGGTTTGTCGCACGCACACATGAATCGTTCAACCTTCTATCGAAAGCGTCTCGTGCTTCTGTCGGCGTTTATGTTCGCCGCTTCCCTGTCGTCGGTGGCGCGGGCGCAGGACTTGATCGTGCCGCCGCAGGTCGCGCCGCCGCCGATGGTCTACATCCCGGAGGAAGCGCGCACGCAGTTGTTGTCGGCGCGCGACGAGAAGACGCGCTCGCGTCTGAGTCTCGAACTGGCTGAGGCGCGGCTCGCGCGCGCCGAACAGCAGACCGCGCTCAAACAGTTCAACGCCGCCACCGCCGACCTCGGCGTCTATCAGGCGTTGATGGAAGACGCCATCCAGTATTTATATCGCGCGGGCGACGGCGGGAATCGTTCGCGCGACCTCTTCAAACGCATCGAACAGTCTTTGCACAAACACGCCGCGCGCGTCGAGGCCATGCGGCGCGCGACGCCGGGCGAGTTTGCGGGCAACGTGCTCGCGCTCATCAGGCTTATCCGCGAACTGCGCACCGAAGCCCTCGATGCCTTCTACAGCGACACGGTTGTGCGTTGACGCGGGCGACGCCGTGAGACACTTTCGAGTTTGAACCATGCCCCGGCGGCCGTCGCCGCTTCGCCCGCACGACGCGGGGGAAATGAACTTTCGACCACCAATTTCAAGTGAGCCATCGACCATCAATTTCAAGTGAGCCACACGATGAAAAACTTTGCCCCTCGTCTCGCACGTCTCAACGCGTTTCTTCTGCTTGCGCTCGTCGCCGTCTCGCTCGCGCTCGCCACGGCGCGCCCGAACGCCGCGAGCGGCCAGCGGCGTGAACACCTGACGGAACAGGAAATGGACATGGTGCGCGACACGCAGGAACTCGACCGCCGTATCGCACTCTTCGTCAAGATCGCCGAACGGCGCGTCGCCGCCGTCACCGCCGCCGCGCCCACGCCGCAAGCTCCGTCGGCCAAAGATTTGGAGAAGTGGGGCGCACTCCCGCAGGGCACGCGCACTCAATTATTCAACGACCTCGCGCGCATCCTCGACGAGGCCATCAACAACATAGACGATGTGGCCGTGCGCACGCCGGGCAGTTCCCTCATCCCGAAGGCCGTCAAGCATCTCTCGAACGCCGCCGCGCGCTTCCTCCCGCAACTGACGCCGCTGCGCGCAAACGCTTCCGCCGAAGGCGAACGCGAAGCCCTCGAACAAGCCATCGAAAATTTGCAACAGGTTCTCGACGCCGCGAAGAAACTGCCCGAAGAGACGCCGGAGCAGAAGGGCGAAAAGAAGAAACCCTGACCGGGCGTTCACAGAGAAGAACGATGAACGATGAACGATGAACGATGAACTGAAAGCAATTCGCTTTTCAGTTCATCGTTCCGCGTTCATCGTTCCGCGTTTGCTTTAGTTTCCTCTTCCGTCGCGCAACACCGCGACGGCGCGGCGGATAGCTTCGGTGATGCGGACGGCGGCCTCGCGCGCGTTCGCGGTATTGCGGTCGTCAATCGCCTGACGCAGGTCGGGCAGCGGTTGCGCGGCGTAGCCGGTGTAGAGACCGGGCGCGTAGATTTGATGCTTGTACCACGGGCGATTGCGCAGGCCGCGCGCGTCCGTGAGCGCGCGTTCGGCGGCGATGAGACTGTCGTTGATGCGCTTGAGGCGAGCCGTAGCGCGGGCGTGCCGTTCGTCGGCGCGCGGGCGCGTATCTTCAATTTCCGCGAGCACATCAGTGAGCGCAACTTTGGTGCGGTTCGCTTGCCCGGCCAATTCGCTCGCGGCCGTGAGCAAAGCGTTGTTGTCGAAGTCGTCCGCGAGTTTGCGCCGCGCGGCGGTCTTCTGCGTCTCGTTGACGAAGTCGCGCAGTTCCGCGGCGTAGTCGGCGTAGTCGAAGGGGAGCGCGCGGGCGTTGGCGAGGCGCAGGGCAAGCGTGCCCCAGATTTGCGCGGCGGCGACGTGATAGACGAAACCGGGGTCGCCGAATTTCTCCATCCAGTTGAACGAATCGTAGGCCGAATGATAGACGCCGTAGTCGCCGCCGAAGCCCATGTCGAGCGAAGTCACGCCGAGGTGTTGGAGGAACGGCGTGTAGTCCGAACCCGAACCGAGGGCGTTGATGCGAGCCTCGGCGATGGCCGTGTCCGTGCCTGCGCCCGCGTCGGTCAACTCGGCTTCGGGGCGCGCGGCGCGCGAGCGATCCTGCCACGCCTGATAGACAGACTTTCCGGTTTTGGGATCGCGCACGTCGCGCGCCGCCGCGCGAATGAGTTTCCAGAGCGTCGGCACGCTCGACGCGCCGAAGTTCGCGCCGGAGACGGCCGAGTCCATGTTGAGATAAGCGACGGCCTTCTCCCTCAACTCGGCGGCGTTCTCTTCCACCCACTCGGTCGAGCCGATGAGGCCGTGCTCCTCCCCGTCCCAACTGCCGAAGATGATCGTGCGGCGCGGTCGCCAGTTTGTTTTCAGCAGTTCGCCGAAGCCGCGCGCGAGTTCGAGCATGGCGGTCGTGCCGCTGTTCGGGTCAACCGCGCCGAACGTCCACGCGTCGCGGTGGTTGCCGAGCACGACCCAGCGGTCACGTTCCTCCGCGCCCTCGATGCGGCCGATGACGTTCCAGATCGTGCGGATTTGAAAATCCATCTCGGTCTTCAGACGGACGCGCACGTCCTCTGTGCCGCCGACGTGATAAGCGAACGGCAGGCCGCCCTGAAATCCGGCGGGGCGCACGGGGCCGCGCAGTGGTTCGAGCAGGAGGCGCGCGTCGCCGTATGAGATCGGTTGGACGGGGATGCGCGGGATGTTGAGCGTCGGGTCGTCTTGCTTGAGCCGGGGAGTGCCCGCGACGGCGGGCGTGCCCGGCGTGAGCGGGTCGCCGGGATACTGGAAGAGGTACATGACCGAACCGCGCTGCGCCGAAGTTTCGGGACGCCACGGGCCGTTCGGGTAAACGTCGCCCTGCGTGTAGCCGTCGTCGGCCGGGTCGGAGTAGATGACGAGGCCGACCGCGCCGTTCTCTTCCGCCACCTTCGCCTTCACGCCGCGAAACGAACGGCCGTAACGCGCGATGACGAGTTTGCCTTTCACGTCCACGTTGATCTTTTTCAAAGCCGCGTAGTCGTCCGGCAAGCCGTAGTTGACGTAGACGAGCGGCGCGGTCACGTCGCCTGTCGCGCTATAGCCGTTGAAGAGCGGGATGATTCGTCGATGGGAGGATGAAGGGTCTTGCGGCAGGACGGCCTCCTCCAAATTGAGAGACACGCGGCGCGGCGCGACGAGTTCGAGCCGCGTCGGGTGTTTCGGATACGGGAGCAGCACTTGGTACTCTCTGAGTTCCGCGTTGATGCCGAACCGGCGCAACTGATCGCGGACGTAGACGGCCGTGCGGTAGTCTTCGGGCGTGCCCGCGACGTGTGGCTCGCGCGTGAGCGTGCGCAGGTGTTCGCGCGCCGAGGCCGGAAGCGGCACGGCGCGGAAACGCTCTTCGAGTTGTCTCTGCGCGTCCGACTCCCCGGCGGTGAAGCCGTCGAGCGCGGGTGCGGCCTCTTTCGTCTGGGCGGAAGTGCGCGGGGTGATGATCGTCGCGCAGGCTAAGTTGATGGTCAGAAACAGCGCGAGCGCGGCGCGCACGGGTGCTTTCATGTAGTCGTGTCTCCTTCGGGAAGATTGCGCGTCTACGTTGAACTGTCAGGCGCGTTTGAGCGTAGAATGAGTTTACGCGAAAAGGCGCGTCAAAGCTAAGAAGGGGAAAGGGGAAGGGGAAAGGGGAAAGGTAAAGAAAAAGATCGGCGCAGGTTTCTATTCGACCTTTAACCTTTACCCCTTACCCTTTCCCCGGTTTTTATCATGGACAACAGGTATTATCCGGGCGTCGAGGTTGACGTGCAGAGTTTGGTCGCGGAGTTGCGCCGCCTGTTCGACGAGGGCGATTACGAAGTGCAGTCGATGCAGGTGGCGCAGACGGCCGTGCTGCAAGCGCGCAAGTCCGGGACGCTGCGCGACCTGACCGGGCTGTCGGCCGCGCTGACGATCAAGATCACGCCGGAGCACGGCGGCACGCGCGTCGAGATGGGCATGCAGAAGTGGCTCGACAAGGCGGCGGTGGCGGCCATCGCCGTCTACCTCACGGCGGGGCTGCTGCTCGCGCTCCCCGCGCTCGGCGCGTACTGGCAGCACCGTCTGACGGAAGACTCATGGAAGATCATCGAGGCGCACATCGCGCGCAAGGCGGGCGGCTACGTGCCGCCGATGCCCGGAAGTTGCGGGACGTGCGGCGCGACCAACACGTCCGGCGCGGCCTTCTGCGGCGCCTGCGGCGCAGACCTCAGACGCGCCCACGCCTGCGAAAACTGCGGCGCGGCGCAACGCGACCCCTCGGCCAAATTTTGCAATCGCTGCGGCAAACCGCTCGGCGCGAGAGCGTAAATTTCATCAAACCAAACTTGAAGAGTTAAGCGAGTTTCATCAAGCCCGACTCGATGAGTTAAGGTTACGGCGGGAGTGGAACAGTCATGCGTGAATTAAAATTTTCATATCGCAAACGCAGCGTGACAGTGCGTGGTCGTGGCGGCGTCGCCGTCTGCTGCGGCGCATTGCTCGTCGCGCTGCTGGCGGCGGCCGTTACGGGTTACGCGCAGGCGGGGCGGCGTGTGGCGAAACCGAAGAGCGACCCGCCCGTGCCGAAGTCCGCCGGGACGGCCGCGCCCGTCACGGAGCCGACGCCCGAGCCGGAGAAGGTTTCCCTGCTCGTCGTGAGTTCGGGGTCGTCGCCGATGCGCTTCGCGATGGGCGTGGCGGACAATCTGCCGGGCGTGGTGGGGCGGCGTCTGCAAGACAGCAGGAGGTTGCAGGTCACTTCCGGGGGTGAGATGAGCCGCGGCGAGGCGAACAAGCGCGCCAAAGACAAAGAGACGAAAACCTTCGTCGTCTGGATCGAATTGGACGGGCAGGGGTTCAACATCGATCCGATGAACCGGCGCACGCGCCCCGAAGACTTTTCCGTCCGCTACGTCGTGCTCGAACCGGGCACGGGCAAGGTGCGCGATCAGGGCAACGTCCCTCTGCGCCCGGTGAGCGGCGGCGTCTTCGGCAACATTCGCCGCCTGCCGTCCTGCTATCCTCAACCACATTCCAACTTCGAGTACGCGATCACCGTCGCCGGGATCGAGACGGCCGAGCGCATCTTCCACTCGTTTTCTCTAATCAGTCCGGCGCTCTGCTCCTGAGCGCGGGGCGGAAACTCCGTCGCCGCTTAACCGACGCCTCGCGAACTTTATGTCCACCATCTTCTGCCACAACTGCGGCCAACCGAACGCGGACATCGCGCGCATCTGTCGCTACTGCGGCACGTCCCTGTCTTCAAACAGTCAGGCCGCGCCGCGCCCGCCCGACTACGCGCCGCCGCCGCAAAGCGACTTCACGGGCGTGCCGCTCTGGGCGAGCGACGCGCCGCCCGCGCCCGTCCAGCCGCTCGCGCAACAGCAGCAGCCGCAGCCGCACGCCCCCGCGCACTATCGCTGCCCCCATTGCCAATCCACCGCCCCGCCCGTCGTCGCCAAACGCATCGGCACGGCGGGTTGGGTCGTCTTCTTCACGCTTCTCATCGTCTGCTTCCCGTTCTGCTTCATCGGCCTCTTCATCAAAGAGGAATATCGCATGTGCAGTTGGTGTCGCGGCGCAATCGCATGAACGAGGGGAAAGGGTAAGGGGTAAAGGGGAAAGGTGGAGAGCGACGCGCGCCTTCCCTTTCCCTTTTACCCCTTACCCTTTCCCCTTCCGTCAGTCGTGACGCAGAGCCTTGACCGGATCGATGCGCGCGGCGCGGGCGGCCGGATAGAGGGCGGCGAGGATCGAGATGGCGACGGCAAAGAGGATCGCGCCGAGCCAGAGGTAGGGCGGCAGCGCGAAGAAGTCCACGTAGGAGACGCCGCGCGGTTGGAGGATAAAGCGATAGGCGAGGCGGTTCGCCACCGCGTCAATCGCCCACGCGGCGAGCGCGCCCGCCACCCCGCCCATCAGCCCGATCAAGCCCGCCTCGACGAAGAAGATCAACTTGATCTCCCTGTCCTCCGCGCCGATGGCCTTCATGATGCCGATCTCGCGCGTGCGTTCGAGGATGGACATGATCATCGTGTTGGCGATGCCGAACGAGGCGACGAGCAGGGAGATGCCGCCGAGCAATCCGAGCGCGGAGTTGAGGATGAGAAAGACCGTCCGCAACTCTTTCAACTGATCCACGATGGAGAAACTGTTGAACCCGAGTTCGTGCAGACGCGTCTGCACGCCGGGCAGAACGTCCGGGTCGGTGACGCGCACGACCGCCATCGCGTAGCCCGCCGTCTCGCCCTCCTTGAGCACGCCGCTCGCGCGCGCCAGACGAAACGCCACCTCGCTGATCGAATTGCGATACCTGTCCGCCCACGCGCGCGCGGCGGGCAGCGGGATGTAGATGCTTGAGACGGGCATCATGCCGCGAAACTGCCTGCCGCCCTGTGCGCCGCCCTCGACCTCCGTCTTCAAGACGCCGACGATGCGAAACGTCCGCGCCGCCAACGCGCTCGCGGCCGGGTCGTCCTCCGGCGACGCTTCTTCCAGCGGCAGCCCGAAGAAACTCAATTCATCATCATCCTCGTCGCGTCCCGCTTCATCCTTCGCGTTCGCTTCGTCCTTCGCGCCCGCACCCTTTTTCCCGGCCTCTTCCCCGCCGCCCGCCTTCGGCTCGTCCGCACCGCCCGGCGCGAGCAGTTCCAACGTCTGCCCGACGGCGTCTTGCGGACGCTCGAAACCGAAGCTACGCAAAAACGACTCGTCAACCACCGCTTCGTCCGCTTCGGGCGAACTGATCATGCGCCCGGCGAGATAAGTCTTGAACCTCGTCGCCCCGTTCGGCACGAGCGCGCCGCCGACCTGTCTGAGCAGCGCGCGTTTGTTGGCGCGCACGTAAGTCGTCAAATCTATGTTCGGCTCGACCGACGCGACCCCCGGCAGCCCCGCGATCTCGGCGAGCGCAGCCTCCGTCAACATGCGTTCCGGCACCTTGCGCGCCGGATCGTTCTCGTCGGCCTGACCGCGCCGCCCCCGCCGTCCTTCGCGCCCCTCGCGCCCCTCGCCGCCGCTGCGGTCGCCCATCGCCGACGAGACGAGGCCGACGAGGCTGCGCCCGCTCACGGTGATCTCGTTGAACAGATCGAGGTCGCGGAAACGCTGGACGGCGTTGCGCTGCAAGCCCAGCCCGAACGACATCATCGACACGATCATCGAGACGCCCACGATGACGCCGAGCGTCGTCAAGCCTGCGCGCAGTCGCGCCTCGCGCAGGTTACGCAACGCGAGCCGGAGAATATCGGGAAACTTCATAAGGGATAAGTTTCAAGTTTCAGGTTTCAGGTTTCAAGTTAAAAACCGAAGTTCGTTCAGCCTTGAAACTTGAAACCTGAAACTTGAAACTCAATTGAGTCTTGCCAGTTGTAAGCGCATCTGCTTCAACTGCTCTGTGACGCGTTCGGCGTCGGGCGGGTTGCGCGCGCCTTTGAGATAGGCTTGCACGTCAACGACGGCTTCGGAGTAACGGCCGAGTTGGGCGAGCAGCGCGCCGCGGTCGCGCCGCTCCTCCAGCGCGCCGGGCGCGACGAGCAGGATGCGTTCGATGACGGAGAGCGCGCGGCGGTAGAGTCCCGCCTGCGCGTAAATGCCTTTCAGGTTGCGTAAGAGGCGCGCGAGGATTTCGCGCGTCGTCACGGGTTGGAGATGCGCGTCGGCGAGTGGCGCTTGCCCGCCGTAGATCGTATCGAGCCGCTCCTGACAATCGTCGGCGTCAACGATCTTGCCGTTGAACGGGTCAACCAGAACCGGCGCCTCGTCCGACGCTTCCGCGCGCACGATGAAATGACCCGGCAGCCCGATGCCCTCGACGCGTAGACCCGCGCGCCGCCCGACTTCCATGTAAACCACGGAGAGCGTGATCGGGATGCCCGTGCGGCGGTCGAGCACGTCGGACAGCAGGCTGTTGCGCGGGTCGTAGTAGTCGCTGTGGTTCCCCACGAAGCCCGACTCTTCAAAGAGAAATTTATTGAGCGCGACGACCGCACTTGCCTCTCCCGCCTGCGCTATCGCGGCGCGCGCGCCGAGCCCCAACTCGTACAGCCGCGCGCGATAATGTTCGACCTCCAGCCCCGGCCGCTCCTCCGCCGCCACCAGCAACGCCGCGTGCGCCAACTCGATAGACGCCTCCGGCTGCGCCACCAGTTGCGCGAAACGACGCCGCGCCTCCGCCATCAACAATTTACCTTGAGGAGTCATAGAAGAAAGTATGAAGGAAGAACGCGGAACGATGAAGTTAAAGATAAATGCTTTAACTTCATCGTTCCGCGTTCCTCCTTCATCGTTCACTAAAAACGTGTCTCACCGCGTCGTCCGTCCAATCGGCGAGGCTGTGGGTGACGATGTCCGCCCCGGCGGCGCGCAGGGCGGACTCGCCGACGGTGTTGGTGACGCCGAGCGTGCGCATGCCCGCGGCGCGGGCGGCCTCGATGCCGGGCGGCGCATCTTCGATGACGAGACATTCGGCGGGCGCGAGCGCGGGCTGCCCGGCGGCTCGCCGCGCCTCGTTCAATTTTTCGAGCGCGCGATTGACGCAGGCCGGGTCGGGCTTGCACGCGGTCACGTCCTCCGCGCTGACGACGACCGCGAAAGCTTGGTTGAGTCCCGCGCGTTCGAGGACGTATTCGATGCTCGCGCGCCGCGCCATGCTGACGACGGCGAGCGGGTAACGACGCGCGAGCGACTTGACGAACGTCACGACGCCGGGAAACAGAGGCAACTCTCCGGCGATCAATTCGCGGTGCAGTTTCGTCCATTCCGCGAGCACGCGGTTGAAATCTTCCTCCGTGTACTCGCGCCCGGCGCGGCCGTAGGCGGCGCGGAAAAACGTCACGTCGTCCATGCCGAGCGAGTCGTAATAATCCTGTTCGGTGAGCGTGATGCCCTCAGCCTCGAGCGCGGTTTGAGCGGCCTTGAGTTGCAGCGGCTCGTCGTCGATGACGACGCCGTTGAAGTCGAAAAGAATTGCTTTGATCATGCGTGTGAAAATTCGGGCGCGAGTGCGAACGCTCGTCCCCGCCCCGCGACTTAAAATTCGACGGCTGAAATTTGAGATGCGTCTATGGCCCGACCAAGATACGACGCTTCCGGTCAAACTCCAAAATCCGCCCCGGACTTTACGCCGAAGCGCCCACGAGGCGATTGCTCAGGCCGCCGGAAACTTCCCGTCATCTTCCGCGGCCGCCTGCGCCGTCAAGCCCGTGACGGCCGTTTTGTGCTGGGCGAAGAGCAGCGGCAGGCGTTCGCTTTCGAGCACGTCGAGGCGGCGCAGGACTTCCGAGATGGCGAGTTCGTTCTTCAAGTTGATCTGGAAATCGAGGTCGGCGCGCAGGCGTTCCTTCTCCGCCTGTCGTTTCTGCGACATCATGATGATCGGCGCTTGCACGCCCGCGACGACGCCGAGCAGGAGGCCGAGCAACTCGTAAGGGAACGGATCGAGCCTCGTGGTCGAGAGCGTGTTCAGGAGAATCCAGCCGACCAGAAAGAGCGACGAGTAAGTGATGAATCTCCAACTGCCGCCGAACGCGGCGAGCGAGTCGGCCACGTGATCCGCCCACGTCAGGCGCGCCTCGTCCTCTTCGTTGACGTTGCGCGAGACGCGCTGGCGCAGCAGTTCGTCGGTGCGCCGCAGGCGTTCGGAGATCGCGCTGACCATCTCCAACGCCACGTCCGGGTTGCCGCGCACGAACCGCAGAAAATCTTCGCGCGAGAGCACGGCGAGGCACGCCTGCTCCGTGACGGCGGCGTTGGCCGAACGCGGCTTGCCGTCGATGATCGCCATCTCGCCGAAGAAGTCGCCGTCGCCGAGTTCGGCCAGCGTCAGGTTTTCGCCGTCGCCGTCGTGGATGTAGATGCGCACCCGCCCGGCTTCGATCAGGAACATCGCGTCGCCGGGGTCGCCCATCTTGAACAGCAGCGTGCCCGCCGCCACTTCGCGCACGGACATCAGAGCGCGCAGCGTCCGCGCCGCCCGGTCGTCCAGCGACGCGAACAGCGGCACCGAGCGCAGCGACTCAATCGTCATCACCTGTGAAGCACCGGCCATGATTTCTTACCTCCGGGGAGAAATTAACGATGAACGCGGAACGATGAACGCGGAAGTAAAAGCAACTTGTCTTTCATTCCGCGTTCATCGTTCCGCGTTCATCGTTTCCACCTTGCCGTCTCTCATCTGAATGGTGCGGTCGGCGAATTGGGCGGCGAGGTCGCGGTCGTGTGTGACCAGAAGGACGGTCAACTTGTCCCCCGCGACCATCTCTCTGAGCAGCGAGAGGAGTTCGCGTGCGCGGGTCGAGTCGAGGTTGCCGGTCGGCTCGTCGGCGAGCAGCACGCGCGGCCGGTTGGCGAGCGCGCGTGCGATGGCGACGCGCTGCTGCTCGCCGCCCGAAAGCTCGGAAGGGCGATGCCGCGCGCGTTCGCCGAGCCCGACGCGCTCCAACAGTTCGCCCGCGCGCGTCTCTCTCTCACGCCCCGTGAGGCCGCCGAAGGCGAGCGCGAGTTCCACGTTTTCCGCGGCGGTCATCGTCGTGATGAGGTTGAAATTCTGAAAGATCATCCCGACCGAATGCCGCCGGTAGCGCGCCATCTCGCGCTTCGTGAACGGCGCGAGCGAGCGGCCGTCAAATATCACCTCGCCCTCGCTCGGGTGATCCAGCCCGCCGATCAAATTCAGCAACGTCGACTTGCCCGACCCCGATGTGCCGAGCAACGCCACAAACTCGCCCTGCCCGACCGCAACCGACACCCGATCCAGCGCGACGACCGTCGTCGCGCCCATCCGGTAATGCTTTGAAACTTCACGCGTCTCGATCAGAGAGTGATTCATACGTCGCTACGTTGTTCGTGGCCGGTTGCCGTCGGCCTGCGGCGCTCGCCCGGGCTACTCAAGATTTGATTGAACTGCCGGCCACGGGCAACTGACCAATCGAAAGCCGTCGCGTGCAAATAACACGCGACGGCTTTCTAGTTCAAGTGGATGGCAGGAAATCTCCCGTCAGACCTCTTTATATTCCGAGTCCACGTCTTCGTCGGCGAAGGCGACGCGGTAATTGGGCGACTGCTTCTGCTTCGTGATGAGCAGGTCGTCTTTGGTCTTCAGCAGGTCGGCGCGGTTGTAGACGGAGAGTTCGAAGTTGTAGCCGTGCGTGATGGCGTCCTTCGGGCACGCCTCGACGCAGTAGCCGCAGAAGATGCAGCGGCCGTAATCGATGTTGTAGACCTCTGCGAAACGCTCGTCCACGCCGGTGCGTTCTTCGGGCGCGCGCGGGTCGTCGGCCGCGATGATGTAGATGCAGTCGGACGGGCAGGCCGCCGCGCACAGGAAACAGGCCACGCACTTCTCGCGCCCCAGTTCGTCCACGTGCAGCAGGTGCTGGCCGCGATAACGCGGCTGCATCGTCACCGGCTCGTCCGGGTATTGCACCGTCCACTTCTCTTTCGGGATGTAGGAGAACGTCACGCTCATCCCCTTGATGATCGCTTTCGTGTTTTCCACGATGTCGCTGATGATGGACATAAAAACCTCTTGAGCTATCAGCCGTCAGCCGTCAGCCATCACAACCTGCCGGGCTGAAAGCTGACGGCTGATAGCTGATAGCCCCTCAAATCAATTCCAGTTGACTGAAGAAATAAGCGATCTCGATGCGGGCGTTCTCTTCGGAGTCGGAACCGTGGACGGCGTTTTCGCCGATGGAGGTGGCGAACTCTTTGCGGATCGTCCCCTCGTCGGCCTTCGCCGGGTCGGTCGCGCCCATCAGGTCGCGCCACGCTTTGACCGCCCCCTCCTGCTCCAACGCCAGCACGACGCACGGCGCGCTCGACATGAACTCGGTCAACTCGCCGAAGAACGGCCGCGCCGAATGTACCGCGTAAAACCCTTCGGCCTCTTTGAGCGTCATGTGGATCAACTTCATCCCGCGCAGTTTGAAACCGCTATCGATGATTTTCTGGATAATGCTGCCCGCACGCCCGTTGCGCACCGCGTCCGGCTTGATGATCCCGAATGTAAGATTTCCGCTTTGTTCCGACATATTCTCTTAAAAGATACCTTTCTCAGTTTTCGTCTAATTCTCTTGTGGCGGATTGCCTTCGCGCTCCTCGCGCACAATGTCGCTATCCGTTTGCTTACGGCGGTTATGTAATTCAACCATTATCCAGTAGAGCAGGACAAGCACGATTAAAGGCACGCCAAGTACCCAAAACATGACGAGCCAAAGCACGTCTCCGCCATGTAAAAGGATCAACGTCATACAGTGGCAATTGCGCCCAAAGCGTCGCGCATGGCCGTGCCGATGTCGGCGGGCGAATGCACCACGCGGATGCCGGCGGCTTCGAGCGCGGACATCTTCTCGGCAGCCGTGCCCTTGCCGCCCGCGATGATCGCTCCCGCGTGCCCCATGCGACGTCCCGGCGGGGCGGTCTGCCCGGCGATGAAGGCGACGATGGGCTTCGTCACGTGCTCTCTGGCGTAGGCGGCGGCCTCCTCTTCGGCCGTGCCGCCGATCTCGCCGATCATCACGATGCCGTCGGTTTCGGGGTCGGCCTCGAAGAGCGCGAGCGCGTCCGTGTGCGTCGTGCCGACGACGGGGTCGCCGCCGATGCCGATGGCGGTTGACTGACCCAGACCGAGCGCGGTCAACTGCCCGACCGCCTCATACGTCAGCGTCCCCGAACGCGAGACGACGCCGACGCGCCCCTCTTTGTGGATGTGGCCGGGCATGATGCCGATCTTGCACTTGCCGGGCGAGATGATGCCGGGGCAGTTCGGCCCGATGAGGCGTGTGCCCTTGCCCTCCAGAAAACGCTTGACGCGCACCATGTCAATCGCGGGGATGCCCTCGGTGATGCAGACGACGAGCGGCATTCCGGCGTCGGCGGCTTCGAGGATGGCGTCGGCCGCGAAGGGCGGCGGCACGTAGATGATCGAGACGTTCGCGCCCGCATCCCTGACGGCCTCCGCGACGGTGTTGAAGACCGGGATGCCCTCGTGCGTCGTCCCGCCCTTGCCGGGGGTGACGCCGCCGACGACCTGCGTGCCGTATTCCACCATCTGCTTCGTGTGGAAACTGCCCTCTTTGCCCGTGATGCCCTGCACGACAAGGCGCGTGTTTTTATCAACCAGAACGCTCAAAGGTGTCTGCTCCTCAAAGGTGTTATTTAGTTAACTCGGAATGACCGCGCAGTATAGCACGGCCTCCGCGCGAATCCAGAATTTCCGCTCCTGCAATGTTTTTATCAAGAATGTTGTTATCAAGCGCCCCTGTTAGCTGAAACCTTATTGAAATCACCCCGGCGACGCTGTATGCTTTCGGCCAAAGGAGTAAAATGGTGAGCGAAGACCTCACACAAAATCTACCTCAAGGCTCATTTGAAGAACGCGTCCTCAGCATGCTGTCGGCGATTCAAGCTGAGCAGTCGGCCATCCGCACGGAAATGGTAGCGATACGCAACGATGTCACCGTGCTCGGCGACCGCCTGACGGCTCTCGAAGAGAAAGTTGACCGTCGGTTGCAGGAGACGCGCCCGATGTGGGAGGGCGTGCAGGCGCAGATCAGGAAGCTCGATACAAAGTTTGACATCGTCATCCGCGAACTCTACGAGATTCGTTACGATCACGTAATTCTCGGCAAACGCGTGGACGAACTAGAAAAGACGATCTCGCGTTAAATTCCCAACGCCCATTCTCACCGCAAACACCGGGACGCTTTTTCAGTCTCAACTCGATCACTCAAGCTCCACCACATCGCCGTACTCCGGCGCGTCCACGCGCCAGCCGAATTTCTCCTTGATGTGCCCGGCCATGGCGCGCGCGGCTTCCGGCTCGCCGTGCGTAGTGAAGGAGCGGCGCGGGGCCGAGGGCATGCCTTCGAGCCAGCGCAACACCTCGGCGTAGTCGGCGTGGGCGGAGAAGCCGCCGATGCGCTCCTGTCGGCAGCGCACGGGGATCATGTTTTTGAAGATGCGAACTTCGCGCGCGCCGTCCTGAATCTTCCTGCCGGTCGTCCCCGCCGCCTGATAGCCGACGAAGACGAGCGTCGATTTTTCGTCGGGCAGGTATCGCTGCGCGTGATGGAGGACGCGCCCGGCCGTCATCATGCCCGAAGCCGAGATGATGATGCGCGTTCCCTGTTCCTCGTTCAGACGCTTCGACTCATCGCGCGAAGAAGCCGTCAACATCGAGTGGGTGCGCAAGGGGTGTTGCGGGCGCGCCAGCACGCTCGCGTACTCTGCGTCCTGCTCCTCGGTGCGGCGGCTGTAGACCTGCGTCGCGGCGGCGGCCATCGGCGAATCGACGCGGACGGGGAGAATCGGGATACGCTGCTCGTCTTCGAGTTCGCGAATGAGATAGATCAACTCCTGCGTGCGCCCGATGGCGAAGGCCGGGATGAGGACGACGCCGCCGCGCGCATGCGTCTCGTTGATGATGCGCGCGAGCGCGACCTTCGGGTCTTCGGGGTCGTGCAGGCGGTCGCCGTAAGTTGATTCGACGAGCATGTAGTCGCACGCGGGTGGCTTGTCGGGGTCTCGGATGATGACCTGATCGTAGTGGCCGAGGTCACCTGAGAAGAGGACGTTGCGGCCTTTGCCGTCCGCGCCCGCCCCCTCGATCTCGACGAGCACGAGGCTCGCGCCGAGGATGTGACCGGCGATGCGGAAGCCCGCGCGAATGCCCGGCGCGACCTCCGCCGACTCGCCCGTGTTCGGCAGGGGCTTCATGAGTTCGAGCGTCGCGCGCGCGTCCTCTTCGGTGTAGAGCGGGAGGGCGGGCGCGTGGCGCGTGAGTTTGTGACGATTGCGATACGAAGCGTCCTCTTCCTGAATGCGCGCGGAATCGGGGAGCATGATCTTGAGGAGTTCGGCCGTGCCGCGCGAACAATAGACCGGCCCTTTGAAGCCGAGCGCGACGAGGCGCGGCAGATAACCCGTGTGGTCTATGTGCGCGTGCGTGATGAGCACGGCGTCGATTTGCGCGGGGTCGAAAGGCGGGTCTTGCCAGTTACGCTCGCGCAGTTCCTTGAAGCCTTGAAACAGCCCGCAGTCGATGAGCACGCGCCCGCGCGCGCCTTCGATCAAATACTTCGAGCCGGTCACGGTGCCGACTCCGCCCCAGAAAGAAAGTGTCGCCATATTTGCTCCGCGCTGTCGCAGGGAATCGGGTGGAACGTTCGCTAAGGACAATTAACTCACGAGCAGTCGCTCTCAACTCGGCGAGCGGATAGTTGAACTCGACCGGCGTTCAACTTTTCTTAGAAACGACGAGCGTGACCGCGTAACTTTGCGGCTTGATGGTTTGCTCGGCGACGGGATACGGGGCGACCTCGACGAGTTTGATCAGGTATTGACCGTAGCCGCCCCCCGCCCCGTCCGTGGCTTCTCTGGGGTTGGTATTGAGTTCAAGCTTGACCGGCGTGCCGGTCGGCTTGCCGACCTGCAACATGACGCGGGCGTTCCCCGCCCAGATGCAATTAACCCCCTTCGGGCAGCGCGAGTCCTCAGGCACGGACACGAATTTGATCTTCAGCTTCCCGTCCGCGGTCAACACCTCCTGCCCGACGTTTAAGACGAAGTTTTTATCCAGCATGATTTTCTTTCGCGCACGCCCGCCGCCCGCCGCCGTTGGCGCAGTCCCGGCGACGGCGACAAACGTCGCCAGCAAGCACAAAGTTAAAATCCGCCTGATCACTTTTTTCGACATCAATTTGCCCTCCCTGCCGTCAACTTTGATGCTCGCCGCCGGTCTCGCGGGTCATGCTAAGTTCACGCGCGCGTCGCCAGCCGAAGAAGACGAGCGCGGCGGGCACGAGCAACAGCAGATTTCTGAGCGCGGTCTTGACGCCGAGTTGGCTGCCGATGATGCCGCCGAAGCAGCCGCATTCGAGCGGCTCGCCCTTCGCCACGTAGACGTAATACAGACCGTAGAGCGCGAAGCCGACGAGCATCGCCGCCGTCAACGCCGCTCCGAGTCGCGCCGTGCGCGGGATGCAGAGCAGCACGACGGCGAGCACCTCGGCCGTGATGACCATGCCCGCCAGCGGCGACGCCAGGCGCTCCGGCACGAGATTCGTCAGGTTAAAAGTGAACTCCTTCAACGTGTAAAGTTTCGCCCCCGCAGCAAACAACCACATCGCCGCCAACCCGAAGCGACTGATGTGGACGAGAACTTTGAGCCACCTGTGCATAAGAGTTAAACGATGAACGCGGAACGATGAACGCGGAATGAAAGTCTACTCGCTGTTACTTCATCGTTCATCGTTCCTCCTTCATCGTTTCCGTTCACGCTGCCTGTTGTTTCGCCAACCCGACCACCTTCTCGGCGGCATCGCGCATGCCCTTGGCGACGGTGAAGTTGAGGCCGGACTCGCGTATGACGCGCTGGCCTTCCTCGACGTTCGTGCCTTCGAGGCGGACGACGACGGGCAGACTCAAGCCCAGATTCTTCGCCGCGCCGACCACGCCGCGCGCCACCATGTCGCAGCGCACGATGCCGCCGAAGATGTTGATCAGCACGGCCTCGACGTTCTCGTCCGCGAGCAGAATCTTGAAGGCGGCCTCGACGCGTTCCTGCGACGCGCCGCCGCCCACGTCGAGGAAGTTGGCCGGTTCGCCGCCCGCGAGTTTGATGATGTCCATGGTCGCCATCGCGAGCCCCGCGCCGTTGACCATGCAGGCGATGTTGCCGTCGAGCTTGATGTAGTTGAGGTCGAACTTGGAGGCTTCGATCTCCAACGGCTCCTCCTCGTTGAGGTCGCGTAAATCCGCGAAGTCCTTGTGCCGGAACATCGCGTTGTCGTCGAAGTTGACTTTGGCGTCGAGCGCGATGAGGCGTTTGTCTTTCGTCAGGAGGAACGGGTTGATCTCCAAGAGCGTTGCGTCCATCTGCTCGTAGGCCGTGTAGAGCGACTGCATGAACTTCGCGGCCTGATTGATGAGGTCGGCGGGGAGCCCGAGGCCGAAGGCGAGCTTGCGCGCCTGATAGGGGCGGAAGCCGATGGCCGGATCAATCGTCTCTTTGAGAATCTTTTCGGGCGTGTGCGCGGCCACCTCTTCGATGTCCATGCCGCCCGCCGAAGAGGCCATGAAGACCGGCCGCCCCGACGCGCGATCCAGCACGATGCCGAGATAAAATTCCTTGTCAATCGGCAAGCCCTCTTCGACCAACAGCACGCGCACCTCTTGCCCCTCCGGCCCCGTCTGGTGCGTGACGAGTTGCATGCCGAGAATCTGGCTCGCCACCTCGCGCGCCTCTTCGGGCGACTTGGCGAGTTTGACGCCGCCGCCCTTGCCGCGCCCGCCCGCGTGAATCTGCGCTTTGACGACGACCACGTCCGTCCCTAATTCCTTGGCCGCGTCGAAAGCCTCTTCGGGCGTGTGCGCCACGACGCCGCGCGGGACGGGCACGCCGAACTTCCGCAACAACTCTTTGCCTTGATACTCGTGAATCTTCATCCGTCGATCCTCTCGCTCGTGTGGCGACGCGCGCGCCGCCGCAATCTCTTTTTGTAGTGGAACGCTCAGGAGTGTAGCCGCACGGCGCGCGCCACTGCAAGCCACTGCTTCACGGGCACGCCCGCTGCGACCGGATATTCTTTCCGCGCCTTCGGGCGTGAGGCGTCCGACCCGTCGCTGCTAGGAGCGAAAAACCTCCGCCGGATTTGGTAAGATGGCGCGCCCGTCATCGCAGACGCGGCACACGTCATTTACACAGGAGACAAATTTATGGCTGACGTGACCGTCACTTCCGGCGCGAATCTCAGGAACGAAGTGCGCTTCGGCGAAGGGCAGAGTTTCATCACGGACGAACCCGTGAGTATCGGCGGCGACGGCGCGGGCGCAGACCCTTACACGCTGCTCCTCGCCGCGCTCGGCAGTTGCATCTCCATGACCCTCACCCTCTATGCGCGGCGCAAGAACTGGCCGCTCGAACGCGTCACCGTGCGACTCAGCCAGCGGCGCGTCCACGCCGCAGACTGCGCCGAGTGTGAGACCGAAACCGCCGGCTTCGTCCACCGCATCGAACGCTCCGTCCACGTCGAAGGCGCGCTCCTCAGCGAAGAACAGCACGCGCGCCTGCAAGACATCGCGCACAAGTGCCCTGTCCATAAAACATTGACCTCGGAGATCATCATCGCGGACTTGAAAGAAGATTGATTGACGAAGTTGAAGCCGCGGAAGTACCTGCCGGGATAGAAATTTCCCTGCTTCAGTCGTTCGCGGCGCGGAAATTCGGAACCAACGGCCGGGAGTGGTGTCTAACCGTCTTGTGACATTCCAAGATCACTCGAAGAGGAGATGACAGCATGAGCGCACGGAAGATGTCAGGTTTGTTTTTGATCGTCATGGGGTTGGTGCAGATTTTTCAAGCCTTCAGCGCGCACGTCCCGCCGGGACGCCTGAGCAATTCGCTCTACGTGTTCGTCACCGCCTTCCTGTTCACCCTCGGGGCTGCGCTCATCTGGTGGGACGGCAAGTGGTGGAACGGAGATTCGCGCACGCACAACTGAGCGCACGACGCGGGCGCGGAAGCGCGGCCGCCTCTCCGGCAAAAGCGAAAAGGCTCTCAACTCTTGCAAGAGTTGAGAGCCTTTTTCCGAATCGGGATGCCGAGATTCGAACTCGGGGCCTCACCCACCCCAAGGGTGCGCGCTACCAGGCTGCGCCACATCCCGTCGTGCTGTTTAAGTATCTCTGGAAAATTGTTTTTGTCAAATCGCGCGGGGATGGTTGGCGCGCGAGCGCGGGAAACTATTTGCGGCGCGCGCCGCTTTTGCTCTCCGAGGCATCGAGCAGCGAGATGAGTTCGCGCATGTGTTCGCGCAGGCGACGCAGGGCGGCGCGGCGTTCGTCCGTGAGCGGCACGTTCGGTTCGGCGGGGGCGATCTCTTCGTCACTCGCGTATGACGGCGCGGCCAGCGCGGGCGTCGCGCTTGACGCCTGTTGCGGTTGTGACAACGTGTGCGCGTTCGTCTCCTGCGCAATCTCTTCCGTCCCGACGCTTGAGGCGTTCATGTCGGGCGTGACGACTTTTAGTTTACTCGCCCCGCGAATTTCGCCGACCAGTTTCTTCTTCGCCCCGGCGATGGTGTACTGGTCTTCGTAGAGCAGTTCCTTGATCCGCAAGGCCATCTCCACGTCGCGCTTGCGATAGGTGCGCTGACCGGCGCGATTCTTCTGCGGCGCGAGCATCGGAAATTCCGACTCCCAATAGCGCAAAACGTGCGCCTGCACGCCCGTGATGTCGCACACTTCACCGATCTTGAAGAACAGCTTTTCGGGAATGTAGACGGCGGCGCGGTTCATGGTATTACGGAGAAGCCATTGTCGGCGGGAGTTGCTCGCAGCCCCGGCCGTTAAGTTTGAATTGAACTATTTTCGGTGCGTCGCCCGACGCGAGCGACACGGTGCTGCCGCCATGTTACTCACGCGGCGAGGGTGTGTCAATGAATTTTCAGGGAATTTAACACGAAGCCTGTGTGCGGCTTGCGGGCGGCGGCTTCAAGGCTTTTCTGAATAGGATGGCGCGGCGGTGGTTAAGACTTCACCTTAACGACTGTTTGTGTCGTCGGCCGGTCGCAGACGAATGAGACGGCTCACGGGGTCGAAACTGATCTCGAAGGGTCGCAGGGCGTCGCGTCCCAGCAGAACGGGCGCGCCGCTCGCCGCGCCTGAGAGTAAATCCGTAGGGATGCGACGCAGCACGAGCGATCCGATCTGGATCGTGATCGGTTCGACGCGGCGCGCACTGATGTTCCCGCGGCCGAGGTCGCGCACGCCCGCGCGCTCGCGTCCGCGAGTCGAGACGATGCCGAATGAGCGCGCGGCGGTTTCGCTGATGGCGAGCCCGAAGCCCGAGCCGGTGTCGAGCAAGGCGCGGCGGCCCACGTCGAGCGAGACGAAGGGGCGTCGGCTGCTCCCGTCAAAAAGCCACTGGACGATTGCGCCGCCGGGCGGCGGGGCGAGTCCGCGCAGCGGCGTCGCGCGCGGGTCGAACGCGCTGATGGTCTCGCCGGATAGATTAATTGTGAAGCCGAGCGGCCAGTAAGATTCGGTCGGGTCTAGTACGCCGTCGAGGTCGGAAGGCAGGGCGTCGGTCACGATGGCGAGACCTCTGCCGGGCAAAAGATTTTCAGGCGCGCCGATGGCGAGACTACCGGGCGCGGCTTCTCTGCCCTGCACGCCCTGCGCGCCGCTCAAACCGCTGAGCGCGACCGAGCGCGCGCCCGCCAGTGCGACCCTCGCTTCGGCGGCCACCTGCCGCGAGATGATGGTCGCGCCCGCTCCCGTGTCAATGGCGAAATTGTAAGGGCCGGAGTTGTTGACCCACACTCTAGCCAGCAACCCGCGCCCCTCTACTTCGCGAAAACGCGCCGGGGCGGGCAACACAGGCGCGCTCGCGCCGCGCCCTCTCTGGCCGAAAGAATTGGAAGTTAAATTGTGTGGACGGGCGTTTTTCGTAGTTTGGGCGGCGCGGCCGGCAGACGAGTTGTAGCTGTCAAACGAATGGGCAGCCCCCGGTATCGGGGCTGCCCATAACGTTACTGCCAGTGCGAAGAGGAAAACTGAAGTTGCGCGTCGCGCCATGTGCTTCAAGCCACAGTCCATCTCACAAGCGTCCGGTACTATACGACTAGCGACGGTTGTTGCGGTTGCGGATTTTGTATGTGTACAGAGCCGAGCCTGCGCCGCCGCCGAGTGCGCCGATGGCCGCACCCTTCTTGCCGCCGATGAGTCCGCCGACCAGTGCGCCGCCGCCCGCGCCCATCGCTACCGTCAACTTATCGCGGTGCTTCGACCAGAACGAACGCTTGCGCGGTTCGTAGTCGTAGTAAGCCTGTCGCGAAGCGCGCGTGTTGCGTGCGACGCGCGTGCGGCGAACCGGGGCGTCGCGATAGACGACGCGCTCGGATGCGTTGGAAAGGTTGTTCGCGCGAACACGCGTATTCTCCCGCGCGTTCTCACGCGCGGCCGCGAATCCTTCGGTGAAACCCGCGCGATAGCATTCTTCGTCGCTGTTCGTGTTCGCGACGTTCAGCGTCGCCGGCGTTTCGTTATTGGTCGCCGCCGGGAGTGCTTCGTTATAGCGCAAAGTGGCCGCGCGCGAATTCGTGTCGGTCGAAACCGGCAACAGATTCGACGCGGTGGTCGTGTTCAGATCGTTCGTCTTCGGGCGCATCACTAACGCGCCGACGGTGCCGCCCAGCAGCGCGGCCACGAGTGCGACGGGTAAAATCTTATTTTGTAAGTTCATGAGTCAGCTTCTCCTTCAATTCGCTCGTTTGGTTAAAAAGTAACCCGCCCGGTATTTAAGCAAGTCACGTTCCGCAAGTTGTCAGTCTGGGAGAGGCTTGGATAGTTTAACCTCAACCGGCCTTTTTTGGGGAGATTCAAATGCGGACTTCTGCCGTCGCAATGAAAATATAACATCGCGGCTTGGCTGGCCGCGCGCCGCACCGCCTGCCGTGCACGATATGGATTGGATGCGACACGATATGATCAACGCTCCCCGACGCCGCGCGCGCCCGATTGGACGCACGGCGCGGGCACAAGCTATAATCCGGCTTCTTTTCCACGTACAAAATTTCCGGAGGTTCTAATACTATCCTGACTACTGCCCCGTCTGCCTTTCGTCTTGCCGCGCGTCTTGAGGCGGTCGGATTTTCCGACATCGTCAAGATTCGCAACCGCATTATGGAACTGCGTGCGTCGGGCACGGCCGTCTACCAGTTTGAAGGCGGCGAACCTTTTCTCGACACGCCCGCGCATGTCAAAGAAGCGATGACGCGCGCCCTCGCCGAAAACCGCACGCGCTACGCGCCCTCTTCCGGCATTCAAGAACTGCGCGAGGCCGTCGCCGCGAAACTTCGGTCGCGCAACCGCATTCCCGCCGAGGCGAGCGACGTGATCGTGCAGAACGGCGGCATGCAGGGTCTCTTCGGCGCGTTCCAGTCAGTCGTCAATCCGGGCGAAGAAGTGCTCCTCTTCGCCCCCTACTGGACGCCCGTCAAAGACTTGGTCGCGGGCTGCGAGGCGCGCTCCGTGATGGTTTCGACCGGCGAAGCGCGCCGCGAAGGTTTCGCCCAGACGCTCGCGCGCCACACGACGCCGAAGACGCGCGCCATCTATTTCAACACGCCGCAGAACCCGACGGGCGTCGTCTTCACGCGCGCCGAGGCCGAGGCGGTCGCCGCCTTCGCGCGCGAGCGCAACCTCGTCGTCGTCGCCGACGAGGCTTACGAAGATTTAGTCTACGAAGGCGAACACGTCTCCATCGCATCGCTCGAAGGGATGTGGGAACGCACGCTCACCTGCTTCACCCTCTCCAAGTCCTATTCGATGACGGGCTGGCGCATCGGCTACGTCGCGGCCGCCGAACCGTGGATGACGGGCTTACGCAAGACCACGCTCTACTCCACGAACGGCGTCTCCACGCCGACCCAGTGGGCTGCGCTCGCGGCCGTCAATTCCCCGCCCGACTTCTTCGACGCGACGCGCGCCGAGTATCGCCGGCGGCGCGATCTGATGATCGGCGGCTTGAACGACATCGGGTTCAACTGCGCGCCGCCCGCCGGTGCGTTCTACGCCTTTCCCGACGTGACGCGCATCCACGCCGATAGCCGCGTCGCCGCCGAAATCCTGCTCGACCGCGCGCAGGTCGCCACCGTTCCCGGCAACGTCTTCGGCGAACACGGCGAAGGCCATCTACGCTTCTCCTTCTCCACCTCCCTCGAAACCATCAGCGCCGGACTCGACTCGATGCGCCGGAATCTCTAAAGGGATGAGGGATGAGGGATGAGGGATGAAAGGAAGCCGAAAGAACGTCGGTTCGTCGCCGCGCATTCCTTACCCGGTTCGCTTAACAATTCCGAGTTTAATTTCATCTCGCGCATCAAGCGACGCGCGGAAGGGGCGCGCGGCGCGGCATTGGCCGACGGCCTCGTCCACGGCATCGGCGACGACGCGGCGGTCTTCAACGGGCGCGGGCTGCGCGACTCGGTGATCACCGCCGACCTGCTCGTCGAAGACATAGACTTTCGCCGCACCTCACTTTCACAGGACATCGGCTACAAAGCTCTCGCCGTCTCGCTTTCCGACATCGCCGCGATGGGCGCGCGCCCGCGTTGGACGCTGCTCTCGCTCGGACTGCCCCAAGCCGTTTACGACTCTCCTTTCGCCACGGGCATCTACGAGGGTTTCCTGTCGGCCGCGCGCGAGTTCGGCGTGACGCTCATCGGCGGCGACGTGTCGCGCACGCCCGAACGCATCGTGATCGATTCAATCGTCGTCGGCGAAACAAGGCGCGGTCGCGCCGTGCTGCGTTCGGGCGCGCGCGCGGGCGATCACATCTACGTCACCGGCACGCTCGGCGGCGCGGCGGCGGGCTTGAAGTTACTGGAACACGCACGCAGTCTGCGCACGCAAGCCGCAAGGGCGCGCGCGCTCGACGGCCTCGCCGGACTCACGCGGCGGCAGGCGCGCCCCCTCCCGCGCGTCGAATGCGGCGCGCTGCTCGGCGAGCGGCGGCTGGCCTCTGCGATGATCGATCTGAGCGACGGCCTCTCTTCCGACCTCGCGCGCCTGTGCGAGAGAAGCGGCGTCGGCGCGCGCGTCGAAGCGGCGCGCATCCCCGTCGCCCCTTTGCTCAGACGTGCGAACGAAATCAACTCCGGTCAACTCGCGCGTGCGCTGGCGGGCGACGCGCTCAACCTCGCCTTGCACGGCGGCGAAGATTTCGAACTGCTTTTCACCGTGCGCCCGCGCGTCGCGGCGCGACTCCCGCGACGACTCGGCGGCGTGCGCCTCACGCGTATCGGCGAAGTGAGAGAGGCGCGCGAAGGCATCAGCATCTCGCAAGCGGGGCGCGCGGAAATTCTGACGCCTTCCGGCTTCGACCATTTCAAACATGCACGTTGAGTTCTCCCCGCGCGTCGTAAAATTAAAGCCCTCACCGCCGCAGACCCGGAAGAAATAAACGATGAAGTCGGAACGATGAACGATGAATTGAAAGCGACTTCTCTTCACTTCCGCGTTCATCGTTCATCGTTCATCGTTTCTCTTCTTCGTGTCTGCGCCGGTGAACGCCTTCCGCCCCACAAGTCCCTCCCCGGAAACTAAAATTTGACTAGCCGCCTTTCCTTCCCTAGACTCTCGCACAGGGACGACCATTTGCGGCCACCGGCGCGGGTTGTCCGTCGAGCCATCGTTCAGCAAAGGAAGTAAAGTTATGCAAAGTTTACTGCTTCGTATCGCGGTTGCCCTCTTCGCATTCGGCGTCGGCGTCAGCGCGACCATGGTCTGGATCGCCTACCGCACGCCGAACGCGAAAAGATTCAAAACCACCAGTTGCCAGATGCGCCCGCTGCTGCCCCCGCCGCCCCTGCCGACCGTCGAGGAACCGCCGCCGCCGCCCGCGCCGCCGAGCTTCTCGCGCGCGCCCATCTCCGGCGGTTTGCTCAACCATAAGACGCTCAGCAAACCCGCGCCCGCTTACCCGTCCGCGGCCGTCGCCGCCAACGCATCGGGCCCGGTGCACGTGCGCGTCTTGGTGGACGAGAGCGGCAGGGTGATTTCGGCGGATGCCGTGTCCGGTGATCGCCTGTTGCGGGAAGCTGCGGTTGACGCGGCCTACAAGGCTCGCTTCGCGCCGACGATGTTCGAGGGTCTGGCGGTCAGAGTCTCCGGCATCATCAGCTACAACTTCGTGCTCCCGTAAACGTACGGCCAAGTTCAGACGGCGCGCCGCGTCCGCCGCGACGCGGCGCGCCGTCTGTCTCCGCGCGCTCTCGCTCAATCGAAGATGTTGAAGTTTCAAAACACGCTCACAGGTCAACTCGAAGAATTTCGCCCCATGCGCGAGGGCGAGGTCAGGATGTACAACTGCGGTCCCACGGTTTGGGACTTCGCGCACATCGGCAACTTCCGCACGTCGATCTTCGTGGACATCCTGCGCCGCTACCTGATCTTCAAGGGCTACAAGGTCACGCACGTCACGAACATCACGGACGTGGACGACCGCATCATCCAGATGGCCGGGCAGGAAGGCGTCTCGCTCGACGAGTACACCGCGCCCTACCTCGAAGCCTTCTGGCAGGACTTCGACGCGCTCGGTTGCCAGCGACCCGAGATCGCCCCGCGCGCCACGCAACACATCGCCGAGATGGAGCAGATCGTCAAAGCTCTCACGGAACGCGGTTGCGCCTACGAGTCCGAAGGCTCTTACTACTTCCGCATCACCTCGTTCCCGGAGTACGGCAAACTCTCGAAGATCAACTTCGCGGGCAACATCGCGGGCGCGAGCGAGCGCGTGGACACGGACAAGTACGACAAAGAGGACGCGCGCGATTTCGTCCTCTGGAAGGCGCAGAAGTTTGCGGACGAACCCGCGTGGCCGACCGCGCTCGGCCACGGCCGCCCCGGCTGGCACATCGAGTGCTCGGCGATGTCCATGAAGTATCTCGGCGAGACGTTCGACATTCACTGCGGCGGCGTCGATCTCATCTTCCCGCATCACGAAAACGAGATCGCGCAGAGCGAGGGCGCGACCGGCAAGCCTTTCGTCAACTACTGGCTGCACGGCGAGCACTTGAAGATCAACGGCGAGTCGATGTCGAAATCGAAGGGCAACTATTACACCTTTCGCGATCTCAAGCGGCAGGGTTTTACGCCCGCCGCGATTCGCTACGCCCTGTTCAGCGCGCCCTACCGCAAGCAGATCAACTTCACCATCGACGGCCTGCGCGGCCACGAGAAGACCGTCGCCGGCCTGCAAGACTTCCGCGCCCGCCTCGAAGAAGCGCGCACCGAACCGGGCAGCAATCCCTCGATGCGTGCGGCCGCCGCGCGCGCCCTCGAAGAGTTTACCAACGGGCTCGACGACGATCTCAACACGTCGGTCGCGCTCGCCGCCGTCCACAATCTTTCGCGCGAAGTGAACACCGCGCTCGACAACCACGGCTTGCGCGCCGACGACCAACGCGACCTGCTCGCGCTCATCGCCCGCTTCGACTCCGTGCTCAACATCTTCGGCCAGCCCCGGCGCGAGATGCTCGACGCCGAGATTCAGGCTCTCATCGACGAACGGCAGGACGCGCGCCACCGGCGCGACTTCGCGCGCGGCGACGAAATTCGCGGCGAACTCGCCGCCCGCGGCATCATCCTCGAAGACACGCGCGACGGCGTCCGCTGGAAGCGGCGTTGAGGAACTTGTCCGTTGCCGGTGGTCAGATGTCCGTGGTTTGTGATAAAAACTCTAGTCGCTCAAACGCAGTCTTCGACAACCGACCGCTGACAACGTACGGATAACGTCTTTCCCATGCTCGAATCGCGCCTTTCCAATCTCCGCCCGCAAGACCAACGCGCGAACATCTTCGCGGGGTAGCCCCGCGCCATCTTCCTTCAACGCGCCCTCGCACGTCTTGAATCTCATTTCACGTCTGAAACTTGAGATTCGAAATCCGCACTCATTCTTCCGTTTCGCCGAAGGAGAAAACGCCATGTCAACTATCGCCCCGCCGCAGCGGCCGGAGATCAAAACCGCTCTGCCCGGCCCGAAGGGTCAGGAAATCATTAACGCCGACGCACAGTACGTCACGCCCTCTTACCCGCGCCCGTCTTTCAAACTCGTCGCCGAACGGGCGACGGGCGTCTGGGTGACGGACGTTGACGGCAACGTCTTCCTCGACTGCAACGCCGGGGTCGCCGTCTGTTCGACCGGCCATTGTCACCCCGAAATCGTCCGCGTGATTCAGGAGCAGGCCGCGCAACTCATCCACATGTGCGGCACGGATTATTACTACCGCCACATGCCCGACCTCGCGCGCAAGCTCGACGAGATCGTGCCCGTCCCCTCGCCCACACGCACGCACTTCGCCAACAGCGGCACGGAGGCGGTCGAGACCGCGCTCAAACTCGCCATGCACGCGACGGGGCGGCAGAAGTTCATCGCCTTCTTCAACAGCTTCCACGGTCGCACGCTCGGTTCGCTGTCGCTGACTTCATCCAAGATCGCGCAGCGCATCGGCTTCAAACGAAGCGTGCTGGACGTGACGCACGTGCCCTACCCGAACGCCTTCCGCCACCCGTTCACCGGCGAGCAGACGGACGAGGCGACCGTCAGCCGCGCCTGTCTCGACTGGATCGAGGAACGTCTGTTCAAGACGACGACGCCGCCCGAAGAGGTGGCGGCGATCATCGTGGAAGTCGTGCAGGGCGAGGGCGGCTACGTGCCCGCGCCGCGCGAGTTCCTGCACGGGCTTCGCCGCATTTGCGACACGCACGGCATCATGCTCATCGTCGATGAGGTGCAGTCCGGCATGGGCCGCACGGGCAAAATGTTCGCGAGCGATCATCACGATCTGAAACCCGACATTATGTGTCTGGCGAAAGGCATCGCATCGGGTCTGCCGATGGGCGCGTGCGTGGCGCGCGCCGATTTGATGGACTGGAAGCCCGGCGCGCACGCTTCCACTTTCGGCGGCAACCCCGTCGCGCTCGCCGCCGCTTTGAAGACCATCGAACTGCTCGAAGGCGGACTCGTCTCAAACAGCGCGGAGGTCGGCGCGTATCTGAAGGCGGGGCTGGAACGCCTGAAACAGAAGCACGACTGCATCGGCGACGTGCGGGGCTACGGGCTGATGGTCGGCGTCGAGTTCGTCGCGGATCGCGCCTCGATGGAGGCCGCGCCGGAACTTCGCGACCGCATCGAAGTGGCCTGCTTCGAGCGCGGCCTGATCATCCTCGGCGCGGGCGCGAACACGATCCGCTGGTCGCCGCCGCTCACGCTGACGCGCGAAAATGTCGATGTCGCGTTGGAGATTTTCGACGAGGCCATCGCCGCGTCCGTGAACTAGCGACGCCGGGAAAAGTCAACGCGCCGCCCGCAACCTGCATTTACGCAGGTTGCGGGCGGTTTCTTTTACGCCCCGACATTCTCTCGCCCCGCGCGGCGAGAGAACCGTTGACAACCGAAACGCATCTCACTTAAGGTTCTGCCCTGACACGTCTTTCGGGGCGGCCGAGTTTCGACGGTATTGACATGAGACGATTGTTCTTCACATCGCCGATCATCTTTTCGCGCGTCGTCGGCCGGACTCGTTATTCCGTCTCGCATCGGGCAGGTCAACCCGGAGCAGGAGTTGGTGAGTTATGAAAGCTTTTACACTGACGCTCGTGTTGCTGTTGGCCGCCGCTGTGGCCGCCCCGGCGCAGACGCCGCGCACGGCCAAGGATTACGTCAAACGCGCCGCCGCGCGTTATCTCAAAGGCGACCTCGACGGGGCGATTGAGGACTACGACAAGGCTCTGGATTCAGAACCGCGCGCGGCCGAAGTTTACGTCAAACGCGGCGGGGCGCGACGCGCGAAAGGCGACCTCAACGGCGCGATTGACGACTTCAATCAGGCTTACGACATCGACCCGCTCTCCGTGCGTAACGACCGCAGCGTCGCCGAAGCCTATTCCAATCGCGGCTTCATTCGCACCAACAAGCTCGACATGCCCGGCGCGATCTACGACTTCAACAAAGCCCTCGAATGCTATCAGGGCAACCCCGACCTCTATTTCAAACGCGGGCGCGCGCGCCTCATCGACGGCAACCTCGCGGGCGCAATCGAAGATTTCACCGACGGCCTCGCCCTCAAACCCGAAAGCAGTCTCGCCTCTCTGGCCTACGCCTCGCGCGGCTACGCACACATGCTGCAAGGCAACGAGGCCGAAGCCCGTAAAGATTTCGCGGAAAGCGCGAAGGGCAATAAGGAGGGCAAAATCTTTCTCCACCTCCACCTCATGACACTCGACGAACAACTCAAAGAGATGAAACGCCTACGCGTCCGCGACCAGCAACGCGAGACTTAGTAGAGAACGATGAAGAAGGAACGCGCGACGCGGGACTGAAAGACAGCTGTCTTTCAGTCCCGCGTTCCGCGTTCCTTCTTCATCGTTTCTCTGTTCCTACTCCATCGTTTTCCTGCTCAATACCGCTGCGGCGCGCCGCCGATGCAGCGCACGGTGTCGCGCGCGATGAGCAATTCTTCGTCCGTGGGGATGACGTAGACGGCGAGGCGCGAAGAGTCCGCGCTGATGAGTCCTTGCAAGCCCCCGTGGTGCGCGGCGTTGCGCTCCGCGTCGAGTTCGAGACCGAGCCATTGGAGGCCGTCGCAGATACGCGTGCGAATCTCCGCCGAGTTTTCACCGATGCCGCCCGTGAACACGACCGCGTCCGCGCCGTTCAATGCCGCCAGATACGCGCCGATGTATTTCCGCGCGCGGTAGCAGAAGATTTCGATGGCGAGACGCGCCCGCCGGTCGTCCGACTCGCGCTCCTCGTCGAGCAGTTCGCGCATGTCGTTCGTCAGGCCGGAGATGCCGAGCAGCCCCGACTGCTTGTTCAAAAGCGTCTCCACCTCCTGCGCCGACAACCCCTCTTTCGCCGCGACGTAATCAATAATCGCCGGGTCTATGTCGCCGGAGCGCGTGCCCATCACGAGACCTTCGAGCGGCGTCATGCCCATCGAAGTATCCACGGAATCGCCCGCGCGGATGGCGGCCACCGAGCACCCGTTGCCGAGGTGCAGCGTGATGACGTTTGTCGCCGCGCGTTCTAGCCCCAGCAGTTGCCGATAGCGGTAGGCGACGTAGCGGTGCGACGTGCCGTGGAAGCCGTAGCGGCGCACGCGATAACGCCGGTAGAGTTGGTACGGCAGCGCGTAGAGGTAGGCGTAATCGGGGATGGTCTGGTGATAGGCCGTGTCGAAGACGGCGGCCTGCGGCAACCCCGCGCCGAATACCTCGCGCGCGGCCGCGATGCCTTTCAGGTTCGCGGGATTGTGCAGCGGCGCGAGGTCGATGCAATCCTCGATGCCGCCGAGCACCTCGTCCGTAATCAACACGGAATGCGTGAACCGCTCGCCCCCGTGGACGACGCGGTGGCCGACGGCGTGAATGTCGGCCACGCTCCGCGCCTCCGCGATGCCCGACGCCTCGGAAGTGACCCAACGGATGATCAACTCCACGGCCGCGCGCGTGTCCCTGAGCGGCGCGGTCGAACGCTGCGGCGCGCCGCCCTCGGCCTGCAGAGTGATGATCGCCTCGCCGCCGATGCGCTCCACCATGCCGCGCGCGAGACGCCTGTCCGTGTTCGTCTTGATCCGCTCAAGGTCGGTCGCGATCAATTGAAACTTCACGGACGAACTGCCGCAGTTGAGTACGAGTACGTTCATAATAAAAAACCGTGAATCGTGAATCGTAAATCGTGAATAGAGAAAAACGATTCTTTCTATTTACGATTTACGATTTACGATTCACTTTCTCTCTTATCTCCGCCATGCGCGCGCGCAGGCGTTCTTCGTCTACGGTTGCGACGCGGCCGTCGCGATAGACTTCGCGGCCTGCGACCAACGTGAGCGCAACGTCGCGCGCGGAGGACGAGAAGATGAGCGCGCGCGCGGGGTCGTAGACGGGAATTTGGTGCGCGCCGTCGAGCCGGACGACGGCGAGGTCGGCTTCGCCGCCTGTCGTGAGCGTGCCCGTGCGGCCTTCGTAGCCGAGCGCGAGCGCGCCGCCGTGCGTGGCGTCCGCGAGGGCGTGCTCTGCGGTGTAGAGTTCGCCGCCGTGCGCTTCGTTCGGGTGCAGGCGCGCGAGCAGCGTGGCGAGGCGCGCTTCTTCGAGCAGGTCGCAGGTGTTGTTGCTGGCGACCGAATCGCTGCCGAAGCCGCGCCTGAGTTCCGACATCTTCGCGAACGGGGCGTGGCCGTGGCCGAGTTTGAGGTTCGACTTCGGACAATGAGCGACGGAGGCGTGCGCCACCCTGATCGTTTCGATGTCGGCCTCGTCAACCCGCACGCAATGGGCGAGTAGGGGGCGCACCGCGAGCACGCCGCGTTCGGAGAGATACTGAACCGGCGACATGCCCGGCGAACGCCATTCGATGCCGCGCGCGGCGAGGCTCTCGGCAAACGCGCCGCGCCCGTGCCGCATTAACTCGTCTTCGTCCGCAGACTCCGCCGCGTGGATCATGAGCGGCAATTGTTCGGCGAGGACGTAATCGGTCACGCCCGCGAGCAGACGCTCGCTCACGGTGAACGGCGTGTGCGGCGAGACGCCGACGCGCAACAAGTCGTTTTCCAGTTCGCGCAGCCGCGCCACGTCGGCGCGCAGTTTCGACAACAGTTCATCGGCCACGCGCGCGTCGGGGCTGATCACCTCCTGATAGACGACGCCGCGCAAGCCCACTTCGCGGAGCGCGGCCATGCTCGCATCGCCGTAGCTCGACGCATCGCCCAACGTAGTCACGCCCGCCCGCGCCGCCTCGACCGCGCCCCACGTCGCCGATACGCGCAAGTCGTCGGCCGTCATGTGCGTCGTGCGCGCGACGGTCAGTTTGCGCAGCCACGCGAAAAAGTCGCCTTCCACGTCTTCGAGATAACCGCGCATCGCGGTGAGTTCGAGATGCGTGTGACAGTTGACCAGACCCGGCATGATCGCCGCCGCGCCGAAATCTTCGCACGCCGATTCCGCGTACCGCGCCACGAGTTCCGCGCGCGCGCCGACCCCGACGATGCGCGTGCCTTCGACGGCGACCGCGCCGTCTTCAAACGCGGGCGTCGCCACGGGAATGATCCAGCGGGCGCAGTAGAGTTTCGTCGAATGAATTTTACTTTGCGTCGAGTCGAGTGAGTTCATGTCGAAAGGTGTTTCGGCGCGTCGGTCGCGGCAGGCGCGCGCGCGCCCTGTCTTCGTCTCAGTAAAAACCACAGGAGACCGGAAAAGGCAATCACAAAACCGCCCGCCGCCGCGACGGGTCGGATGCCGAATGCGTCCGCTCCCGCGCCCGCGGCGTACATCGAAGAGACCATCATCAGCGTCGTCAGAGTTTCGTAGGAGGCGAAGACGCGACCGGCGTAGGCGTTGTCGGTGCGGCGCATGACGAGCGTCTGCTGCGCCGTCCACCAGATGGCGAAGTTCATCTCGCGCGCGACGAGGACGAGGCTCGCCGTCCACAGGCTCGGCATCACGGTGAAGAGGGCGAGGCCGCAGCCGTCCAAGACGAGCGAGCGACCCATACGTGCCCCCAGACTGTCGCCCGCCGCGTTGAAGCGACGCGCGACGGGCGCGCCGAGCACGCCGCCGACTCCCATCGCGACGAACAACACGGAGATGCCGAAGTCGCGCGGTCGCGCAGCCCACGCCGCTGCCGTCAACTCGCCGAGCCGCGCGCCGAAGACGCTGTAGAGAGCGCGCGCCACGCCGTTGCCCAACCCCCAACCGGCGGCAACGAGAAAGACGGCCGCGAGCACGCCGTCTCGCCTCACGTAGCGCAAGCCCTCGCGAAACTCGAAGAAGGCACGTCGCAACCCGGCGACGATGCGTTGATGAGTTGCGACGTGGGCAGTCTCGTTGACAAACTTTTCAGACGTTCCCGCGCTTGCAAAGTTGATTGCTTGGGCTGCCGCTTGTTGACGCTCCGGTTGCGCGGCGGGCGCGTCGCGTCGTGCGGGCAGGCGTATGCGGCTGATCATCAGGGCGGAGACGAGAAAGGTGGCGGCGTTGAGGACGAAGACAAGGTCGCGGCTGATGAAGGTGGCGACGAGTCCGCCGAGCGCGGAGCCGACGGCGATGGTCGCGGCGGTGGTCGAAGCCGAGAGCGAGTTTGCGCCGAGCAGTTCGTCCGCCTCCGTGACGACGACGGGGATCGTCGCGCGCTTGGCCGCGTTGAAAAAAGCCGAGACGGCGAAGAGCGACGCGCCGACCGCGTAGATCGCCGGGAGCGACGAGAGTTGTTGCGCGACGAGGAAACCGGCGGCGAGCACGGCGCGCGTCACGTCCGCCGCGATCATCACGCGGCGTCGATCCGTGCGGTCAACCACTACGCCCGCGATGGGGCCGAAGAGGAACAGCGGCAGGTGGCGCGCGATGGCGTAGACGGCGATGGCGCGTCCCTGTCGCGCCGGGCCTGCGAGTTCGAGCGCGAGGGCGAGCACGGCGATGTTGTTGAGCCAGTCGCCGATCTCGGAGACGACCTGCCCCGACCACAGGTGGCGAAAGTTGGCGTTCCCCCTGAGCAGTTGCCGGTAGGTCACTTCTTCTGCGGCCGCCCGCCGCCTCCGGCTTCTTTCAGTTCGCGGTAGCGCGCGAGTATGGATGAGACGTAGGCGCGCGTCGAAGGGATGTCAATGCGTTCGACGAACTGCGCCGAAGTGAGCGGCGTTTGATTAGACGCGACGCGGTTCCACTCGGCGGCGCGGCTCGGCCCGGCGTTGTAGGCGGCGACCATGCGCGCCTCGGCGTCGGGCAGGTCGCGGTAGGCTTTCGAGATTTTTTCCAGATACCAGCAGCCGACCTGTATGTTGCGTTCCGGGTCGGCGAGCACGCTCCGGGGGTCGCGCGACATCTGCTGCGCAAACTCGCGCATCCCCGTCTCCGCCGCCCACTCGCGCCCCACCGTCGGCGTCACCTGCATCAACCCGATCTCGGCGTCCTCGCCGATCTTCCACGGGCTGAAATATGTCTCCTCGTAGATGATGCTCCACACGAGGTCGGGGTCGAGGCGATAGACGCTCGCCTGCCGCGCGATGAGCGCGTCGAAACGATGAATCCAGTACTGGTTAAAAAAATAGAGGCCGACGGCGGCGATGATGGAGAGGACGGCGGCGGCGAGAACGAGACGCTTGAGGACTGGCATTCAATTTCACAGCTACTGCGCTTGTTGCTGTAATCTCTTTCTCACAAATTCAAGAGATTCTCTCGGCTCGTCAGCACGCTCGGCTGCGATCAAGCCATCATAAAAATCTTCCCAAAGCTCTCCATACTTTTTCAGATCAATGAGAACCGCGGTCTTCTGTCCTTTGTCGTCGGTGACAAACTGAATGCCTTTCATCTCAAAACACACCTCGTCTTAATTTCTCCGCTTCAAATGCGTCCAGAGTTCCGCTTGCCGGATTGAGCGGTCGAGACCTTCGTAGCGTGATTGCAGGGCGCGGCGGTCGAGGACGTGGCCTTGCAGCCACACGTCTGCGGCGAGCGTCGCGCCGACACAGAGCGCGCCGCCGCGCAGGCTGCGTTGGTTGATGAGCACTTCGAGTTTGAAGTGGCCGAGGTCGAGATAAGCCCAGTAGAGTTCGCCGCCGGAGAGCGGGTTGCGCAGCGGCTTGAACGAGAGCACGCGGCCGCACAAGCTCCAATCGTTTTCGTGCGCGGCGCGCGCGGGCGCAAACTCTTCCAGAGCCTGCCAGCGCGGACGCTCCTCGCGCGAACACACGCGCGCACGGTAGGCCAGCCCGCACAGACCGACGTGCAACTCCTGACCGTTGAACCCCTCGAAGCCGACTTCCGTCAGGTTCTGCAACTCGAAGAGCACTTCCGTCTCCGTCCCGTCACAGTAGCCGTGGACGATGGCCTCGCCCTCTTCGTCGTACTCGGTCAAAGCCCACGGGCTGATGCGCTGCGTGTAGCGGGCGCGAAAACCGGGGCGGCAGTCGGCGTAAAAGATGTCGCCCGTGCCCGACTCGTAGAGCACCGTCCAGACTTCCAGCCCCTCGCCCAGTTTCCAGCAGCGGCCGTGCAGCACCGCGCCGCGCCGCAGCAACTGCGACTGCTCGCCCTGATCGCCCGCGCGCTCCGCGAGATGATTGAAATCCCGCTCGCTCGGCACGTCCAACCCGATGGCTTCAAACGTCTCTTCCATGATTCGTACGGAGGTTAGAGGTCAGAAGGTTAGTGAAAGCAGTTTGTTTTTAACTGATCGCCGGCCTCTGATCTCCGGCCCCTCATCTTGTCGCTCGCTTTCGCGGCCGAATGGGTTTCACATGAGCGTCGTCGGCGCGCGGCGCGCGACTTTTGAAGCCACGGATGTTGCGCTCCGGGCCGTGCTCCGGCTGCGCGCCCGTCCTCGTCATCTCGGCGAACAGTTCCACGTCGTAATCCGCCTCACGCGACATCTCCTCGCGAATGGCGTGCAGTTCTTCCAGAAATCTCGGCTTGCGATACATGCTGGTGAATAGTAAATCGTAAATCGTGAATAGTAAAAACGAAAGCAGTGTCTATTCACGATTTACGATTCACGATTTACTAATCTTTCCTCTCGGTCAACTCCGAAACCAGAAACTCCGGCGTGACGATCATCGGAACGAAGAATCCGGCGGCCGTGTTGAAGAGACGGATGCGCGCCTGTCTTCGCACGTTCGCCAGATGCCCGAAGTTCCACGTAACTAGATAATCTATTTTATGCACGGAGGCAACCGCGACGTGCAAGGCGTCGGCGATGTACTTGCGGTGAAAGATGCCGCGCGAGATGTAGCCCTCGGCGAGAATGGTGGCCTCGTCCGTCATCTCAAGCTGTTCGAGCGGCGCGACGAGTTTCAAGTAGGCCGTGCGGTGCGGTTCGGGCAGGCGTTCCAGTTCGCGCGCGACGAGCGGCGAGACGGTGGCTCGGTATTCCGACATCTCGTGCTCCCACCAGCGGATCGTCAAATCGCGCCGGAACGGCTCGCCGTTGTCGAGATACGCGCCGACCACCGAGGTTTCCAGATAGAGGCTCTGCTTCACGGGGTCGCCCCCGAAGCGGGCGTGACGTTGGCGTCACGCCCGACGGGCGTCGAGGACGCGGGCGGGGCGGCGGTCGTCAGCGGGTCGAGCCGCACGAGGCCGCGCAGGAAATCGAACGTGACGCGGAAGCGGCGCAGGACGTTGCCGCCGATGATGCCCGTCTGCTCGAAGCCGGAGGTCTCGTTGATGGCCGACATGTCGAGCACGGCCGCGGAGAGATTCGCGTGCGTGTAATCGCCGAACGAGACGCGCGGCAAAAGGAGCGTCACCACGTCTTCCGAGACGCCGGCCGCGCCGAAAACTCTAAGGCGCGTCTTCTGCTCGAAGCGCGCCATGTCTTCCGTCCGGGCGAGTTCCTGCGAGACGACGGAGATGCTCGCGCCGGTGTCCATGATAAAGTTGAGCGGCTTCTCGATCCCCTCAAGCACGACCGAACTGCTCCAGAACCCGCTCGAAGTGGAGCGGATCGGAACTTCATAACTGCGGTTTGCGTCGGACGCTGTTGTCGGGGCGGCCGGTTTGAGAACCGGGGGAGCGGCGGCGCGGGGCGTGGCCGCCAGCATCCCGGCCGAGGGCTGCGCGCCCGTGTCGGACATGACGTGATTCGAGTTGAGCGGGACGGCCGTGTCCGTGAACGGGCGCACCTGCACGGGCCGCTCCGAGTGGCGCGTGAGAGCCATCTCCTGCGTGCCGTAGTCGAAAGCGGCAACGTACTTGGCGAGGACGGAGAGGCCGATGTAACCGTCCACGGATTCCTGCTGGTTGTGGAAGTGACGGATGTAGACCGGCACGTTCTCGACGCGCACCTCGCCCATTTGCAGCGACGTGAGGAAGCCGTAGACGATCTCGAAGCGGCCGCCGCCGCCGACGGCGCGCGCGAGGCCGCCCTGCGCGACGGGCTTGATGTTCATTCGTTCGGCCGTCTGCGTCGAGAGCACGCACATGCCCGATCCCGTGTCCACGACGAAGCGCAGCGGCGTCTTCGAGCCGTTGATGCGCACGTTGATGATCGGCCGACTGTTGACGAGTTCAAACGGGATGGTCGCCTGCGACGCGCCGCCGGTTATGTAGAGATGACGCTGCGCGCCGAGGTAGCGCAGGAAGCTGATCAGGCCGCGGATACGCGCGCGGCGATCCGCGTCGGTGCGCGGGGCGATGCGCAGAAAAGTCTCGTAGGCGTCGGCCGCCTCGCGGTAGCGTTCGGAGCGCGCCGCGGCCTGCGCGAACGAGAAGATGTAATCGGGTTCTTCGGGTTCGAGGTAGATGGCGCGGCGCAAGCCCGCCAGCGCGAGCCCGGCGCGGTTCTCGTAGAAGTTGATCATCGAAAGCCCGGCAATCGCCAACGCCTCGTCCTCCTTGAAGGCGAGCGCGGTGCGAAACTCTTCGATGGAGAGACGGAAATCGCCGGAGGCCAGCAGCGCCGAACCGATCAGCGCGTGCGCCCGCGACGAAGCCGGATCGAGCGCCAGCACGCGCGCCGCGTGATCGTAGGCGTCGCGCAGATTGCGTTGCTTCAACAAGGCGAAACTCAGACCCAGACGCGCCGCCACATCCTTCGGGTTACGCTCGACGAGCGCGCGATAAATCTTCTCGGCGACTTCAAACTCGCCCTCTCGCAGGGCGCGCGCCGCCTTCTCACGGTTCTTATCGCCCCCTCCGAACGGCGCGGCCGCCCGCGCCTCCACGCCGCTCAAAGACACACACACGATTAAGGCAGCCAAACTGCCCCACAACGCACGGCTCAGTTTTTTCATCTTTCGGCCACCCCCTTCAAAAAACGATGAAGTAGGAACGCGAAACGATGAACTAAAAGCAAGCGAACTTTAGTTCATCGTTCCGCGTTCCTACTTCATCATTTTTCATTTCAGAATTTCCCCGGTCTTCATAGACCACAGTACCAGGTCGAGTTCGTCGAAATCTATGGCGAGGCGCGCGGCAAAACGTCGTAGTGCCTCTTCGATGTCGAGGTAGCGCGCGCGGGTTGTCGGCGGCGTCGGAGATTCGAGCACGCCGAGTTCGGCGAGACTGCGCAGGATGTGCTTGTCGAGAATGGCGTAGCCGCGAAAACCCACGTTGCGCAGGTAGTGGCTCGCCTCTTTATACCCGAGACCTTTGATGCGCCGTTCGCGCGCCAGCCAGTCGCGGCGAGCGAACGGGTCGTCGAAGCTCTCCAGCCGCTCCCGCAGGCGCATTCCGCAGTCGGCGCGCAAATAGTCGCGCGTGACGACGATGTAGCCGGAGCGCGAGTTCGGGTAACGGTGCTTCTTGTCGAGCGCGCGTGCCAACTCCTCGTGCGTGCCTTCGGCCAGCAGAGCGCGCACCGCCTCGACGGAACGCAAGCCCATGCGCGCCGACGCGCCCGCCGTGAAGATGCAAAAGACCAACTCTTCCCAGAAGCGTTCGTCCGAGGCTTGCCGCCGCACGGCGCGAAACTCCGCGAGGCGGCGGCGGATGTCTTTGGCGCGCGCCGCGTGTGCCTCACGAATCCGCTCGATGGTGACGGGCTGTTGTTCTCGACGCACTGTGCACTGGTGACGGTTGCGGGATTGTCAATTGCGAGGGCGCGATCAACGAGTCGAATTTTAGGAGTGCGTTCGCGGCCTTGTCAACGAGTTTGCCGTCTGGAATTTTCGCGGGCTTCGTCTTTTATCTCAAGGAACCCCCGATACATCCCCCGCGCGGCCTGGGAGCATCTTACATTCCGCGCTCACCCTCCCCCGCAAACTGCGCGAACGCGAAGCGGCTCTCTCCGTGCTATGATGCGATAGCCCCCGAACAATTGGTATAAGGATAAGCATGATCAGATCAAAAGTCAGACAATTGTTTTTGGCGTCGGGGTTGATGCTCTCGTTGTACGCGGGCGCGGCGGCGCAGGACGACTACAAGCCCGCGCCTCTGCCGTCGGCCACGCCGTTCGTCGTCTCCACCTGGCCGGAGACGCCGCCCGCCACATCGTCGCCTGACATCGCGAGCGATCTGGCCGCGCAGCCGCAACCGCAGCCGACGCCCGCCTTCTACACGCAGGGCGTGCTCGTCGAAACGCTCGACGGGAAAGTCGTGATGGAACAGGCGGCGAATCAACAATACAACCCGGCCTCGGTCGTCAAACTCGCCACGGCCTACCACGCCCTGCAAACCTTCGGGCCTAACTACCGCTTCTCGACGGTCGTCTGGACGAACGGGACTTTTGATCAAACGACGGGCACGATCACGGGCGACCTGATCATCTCCGGGCGCGACCCTTCATTCCACTACGAACACGCCGTCGCCATCGCGCGCGAGTTGAACCGTCTCGGCGTCCGCACGGTGACGGGCGACCTCATCGTGCCGCCGAAGTTCACGATGAACTTCGGCTGGTCGACCATCCGTTCCGGCGAAATTTTCTACGACACGCTCGACGCCACGCGCCGCCCGGCCGCGGCGACGCGCGCGTGGTTCGACGAGCGGCTCGCGCACGGTGACACCGCCGCGACGCAGACGATCCCGAGCGTCGCCGTGATGGGCGCGGTCTACGTCGCGTCCGTCCCGCCGAAGGCGCGCGTGCTGCTCACGCATCGTTCGAGCAAACTGGTTGACGTGCTCAAAGTGCTGCTCTGCTACTCGAACAACTTCATGGCCGAACGGCTCGGCGACTTTCTCGGCGGCGCGTCGGGCGTCCAGCATTTTCTCGTCAGCAAAGTCGGGCTCGCGCCCGGCGACGTGCGCCTCTCTTCGACGAGCGGGCTGGGCGTCAATCGCCTGTCGCCGCGTTCGATGATGAAAGTTTATCGCGGGCTGTTGAAGGAACTGGCAAAGCACAATTTGTCGCCTTCGGACATCATGCCGGTCGCGGGCATCGACCCCGGCACGTTGCGGAAGCGTTATACGTTCGGCTATGCGCGCGGCAGCGTCATCGGCAAGACCGGCACGCTCGGTCGCACCGACGGCGGCGCGAGCGCGCTCGCCGGTCAGATGCGCACGCAGACGGGCGAGACGCTCCTGTTCGTTATCTTCAACCAGCGCGGCAGCGTCCCACGTTTCCGCGAAGCGCAAGACCGCCTCGTCTCCCAACTCCAATTCACGCGCGGCGGCCCCGCGCCCTTCGCTTACTCGCCCCAGACGCTCGCCATGCGTCTCTCCGACACCGAAGTCGAGCAGGCCGGCGCGTCGGAGTTTGAACCGGACTCGAATTAAACGATGAACGCGGAACGATGAGCGATGAAGTAAAGACAGTTGCTTTCAGTTCATCGTTCCACGTTCATACTTCATCGTTTCAAAAAAAGCGCGCCCCGGCGGCCTGAGAGTCGCCGGGGCGCTTTTTCGTCCGACTCGCGCACGGCGTGCGGCACCGCGCGCAAGCGGACGATCCTTTTGTTTCTCCCGCTTGATTCAAGCTGCCGGAAGCGTTAGTCGCACGCGCGCCGCACCTTCCGCTTCGCAGCAGTTCTCTTCCAGTCAACCCCCTTGTTCGCTCGCCTGTCGCGGGGCGAAGCCGCCTCGACGTTAAGTTGAGGACAGCCTCGCGGCCGTTTCCGGCGACGCGACCGTCACTATTGCAATTGTTGAGCCGCCACGCCTGCGGGCGGCGACTTCTCACCTCAAGCACCACACACACTTTCATTTGCGGGAGCGCGCAGGCCGCGACGCCGTGGGCGCGTCGCGTCGGGTGAACGCGCCCGATGTTTCCGTTAGTGACAGAATGTGTAACAGAGGTTCGTCCCGCGCGCCGCGTGGCGTGCGGAGCCGGGCGCGTGTGTATGCCGCTTCCTGTTTTGTTACTTAAGGTGACGCGCAGTGTGGGGCGACGGGCGACGGGCGCGTCGAAACGCGTGTAAAAGCCGCCCGCCCGCGCGTGGCACCGCCTTTGCCATGGAGGGTGAGACGGGATGCCCGTCAAAGCGCGCGGGTGAATGAAGTGAAAGAGGGCTTTCTCGTGGAGGCAGGGATGAACAAGTTGAGCAACGAACAGGCGCAGAGAATTTTGAAGAGGCGTAACGAAAGCGGCTTTACGCTCCTCCAGATGGTGATCGTGGTCGCCATCATCGCCGTGCTTTCGACGGTTGCGCTGATGGGCGTCACGTCGGCGCGCGCCGGGCAGCGACGCATTAACTCGGCGCGCCTGTTCGCCAGCTATCTGGAGAAGGCGCGCGTGGATTCGGTGCGACGCCGCGCCGGCACCCCCGGCAACCCTCTCGCGAAAGTCACCGTGCTCGACGCCACCACCTATCAGGTGTTCATCGATTTCAACAGCACGGGCGTGCCCGTGGCGCGTAACGTCCTGCTCGAACCCGGCATCACTTTCTACCCGGACAATATCGGCAAGGAGATTGCCTTCGACTGGCGCGGCCGCACCGGCTTCGACCACAGGTTCGTCTTACAAAACGGCGACCGCAGAACCAACGTCGAGGGCGACCGTAACTATGAAACTCCGGTGGCCGTCTCCGGTTTCGGCGACGTGACGATCAATGACGGCGTCTACACGCCCACCGTCAACTCCAATTCCTCGAACTTCAACGCGCCGACCCCGGTACCCACGCCGTCGCTCTTGCCACCGCCGACCCCCGGCGGGACGCCGACTTCAACCCCCAGCCCGTCGCCGAGCGCGACCCCCACGCCGAGCGCGACGCCCACGCCCGAGCCGACGCCCACGCCTCAGCCGACGCCCACGCCCAGCGCAACTCCTACCCCGAGTGCGACCCCTACGCCGAGCGCAACGCCCACGCCCACGCCCACGCCGGACGGCGGTGGCGGCGGCAGCACGCCATGCTCTTTGTCTGTCACTCCGACATCGGGATCAATACGAAAGAATGGCCTCACGTCGGCGTCGGTGAGGGTCAGTGTGCTGAACGCGCTGACGGGGACGACCGTCACGGCCACACCCAGTAATGCGAACGAAATTACCGTCAGCCCGAACAGCGCGACGGTGGCGGCCGGCGGCTCGGCCACTTTCTCGGTCAGTTCAAGACGCAATAACGCAGGCTTCACCTATCAGGTGACTTTTAGTTCGCCCGAGTGCGGCAATGCTTCGTTCAGAGTGACGGTCACCAACTAGGAGCAACACAACATGAAGCGTCAACGCATGAACAACAAAGGGTTCACCCTGATCGAAACCACCGTGGCGATGCTCGTGATGTTGATCGTCGGGCTGAGCGCGACTTCCCTCTTTCTCTACTCGGTGCGCTATAACTCCGGGGCGTCGCAACGCTCCGTCGCCATGGCCGTCGCGCAACAACGCCTCGAAGTTTTGCGCGGCTCCGACTACAACGATACCGGACTTGCGTTCGGCACTTACGGCCCGGAAACCGTGGTCATCAACCCGGCCACGAGTTATACGCAGGGCAGCAGCAGCAGCAGCAGCGTCGGCGGCGACCAGCCATACGACGCTCCGGTCGCCGCCAGCAGTTATACAGGCGGTTTTAATCCCAACGCGGCGGCCACGCCGACGCCCTCGCCCACGCCCGGCGGCGGAACGACGGGCGGCAGCGCGCCTTCCGGTAGCAATACCTTTCAGATTCAGACAGAGGTCGTCCCGTTCCCCATAGGCGTTTCGGCCGCCGCCGCGAAGCAGAAACAGATCACGATTCGCGTCGTGCCCGTCAACGGCAGCGGCCAAAACGCGTGGGCGAACCAGAATCCCGTGGTAGTGGTCTTTCGTCGCAGCGTCGGCGCGCCCGGCCCCTATAAGCAGTAGGCGGCGCGAGCACACGGGCGGGATAAACGAGGGAGAAGAAGTTCATGCAACAGGCTGCACACGGCGTAAAAAAAGAAGCCGGTTTTTCGATCATGGAATTGTTGGTGGCGATGACCGTGATGATCTTCATCACGGGCGCGGCGGCCTCGCTGCTGGTCAGCGCGTTCAACGTGCGCTCGCGCGAAGACCAACGCTCGGAAGGCACCGCCGACGCGCGCCGCGCGCTGAACATCATCACGCGCGAAGTCGCCAGTTCGGGCTATCAACTGCCATACGGGTTGACCTACGCCGCCCCCGGCGGCACCCGACCCGTCCCGGCCAACGGCCTCATCGCCGAAGACTGCAACGCGACCTCGATCACCTTCGTCACGAACACCGACGCGCAGGGCGAGTTCAACCCGCCGACCGGGGTTCCCATCGATGCTCCCGATAACAGCATCAGCGGCGCGGACGAGGCGATCAAATTCCAGTTCGTGCAGGACGGAACCAGCAATTTTCTGGTGCGCAAAGACCTCATCACCGGCGACTCGCTGGTGCTCGCCAATCGCATCGACGGCGTGCAGTTCGATTTTCTCAACCTGGCCGGTGGGGTGGCCGCGACCATCGCCGAGGCCAAGAGCATCAACATCAGAATCTGGGTCACGCTCAATCAGGTCGGCCAGCCCGGCAGCACGGGTTATCAACCGCCGGCGCAGGTCACGCTCACGTCGCGGGTGAATTTGCGCAACGCCCAGTTGGATACTTTTTAAGGAAGCGAACCGTAGAGTCGCTCGCTTGAGAGCGGGGTTGAACACAATGAAGAGAAGACAGAAGCCGAACATCACCTCTCGCCGCCGCCGCCACAACGAGCGCGGCGCGGCGTTGATCATGATGCTGCTCATTTCGATGCTGCTGCTGGCCGCGGGCGGCGCGTTGATCATGACGACCGCCATGACGGCGACGACCGTCTATGACTCAACCCCCGAAGCACAGGCTTACTACGCGGCCGAAACCGGACTCGAAGATGCGCTCAACGTGCTGCGCGGCAACCGCCCGCCGAACAACGTCGGCGCGCCCGGCCCAGGCGGCACGGTTCAGGACGCGGACAAGATCAGCTTTCGCCGCGCCATCATGAACAACACCTCGAACACCGCGGGCGACTCGTCTGCCCTGCCGCGCCTCTCGCGCTGGTTGAACTACCATCCGAACTTCACGGATCGCGCCGCCATCGGCCCCAACTACAGCCCCTTAAACGGCACGGCCTACGCCGTCACGCTCAGAGACCCGGACAATAGCGCGAGCGTGCGCTACACGGTGATGGGGAAATTCGGCAATAACAGCACGGTGTTCTCAGTCGGCGGCGCGGTGCTCACCTACACGCCCCCGCCGTCGAACCCCACGAACTCATTCCCCGCGGTCGCCGGTTCGCTCGGGACGATCACCATCTCTTACCCTGTCGGGGTGACGGTCTCCGTCAACACGACTCTCACGTTGAACATCAATCAGATTTCGCCGTGGCCGGCCACCTACACGGTTCTCGGAAAGGTGTCGGGCATCGTCGGCCCGGCGGGAGTTAAAACAATCGCCGTCAACTTCAACGAGGCCACCGCCGTCCTCGGCGGCACGCTGCTGCAACTCACCAGCCCGCTGCCCCTCAACGCGTCGGTCGCAGGAGCAACTACCGTCGTGCCCGTGACGATCACCGCGCCGGAGCCGCGCCGCCTCGTCGTCTCGTCCATCGGCTACGGGCCCAAAGGCGCGATGAAGCATCTGGAGATGACCCTCGACAATTTCAACTTCGCCATCCGACCGCCCTCGCCCATCTGCATTCGCGGCGCGGACGACCCGTCACAGCCTATGACTTTCGATCTGGGAAGCAGTAACGCTAAAAGATATATCGGCGTAGACGCTTCGGGGCAACAGCCGGTCGCTCCCGCTGTCGCCATTAGCTTGCACGATTGGACTGCGGCCGACACCGGAATCAAGAAAGGTGCGACGGTGCAACCCAGCCCGCCCGCTCAGGCCGACGACCCCAAATTAGCGATCCTCGATCACACCATCCCGCCGAGCATGGTTCCCAATCCGAATCCCGTCCCGGATCCGTGGGCAAGCCCCCCAAACCCCGCGCCGGTTCCCGCGATACTCCCGCCCCCGGCCGTGACCCCGGACTTTTTACGCACGGCCAATGCGGCGCGCGAATTCCTCTACGGCGCAAATGGGAACGGCGGGCTGCGCGCCAAAGCGCGGGCGCAAAATCGCTACTTCGACACGCCCTTTAACGGCCTCGCCGGAGACTACAACACCGGCGGTTTCACCTTCGTCGATCACAACTGCGAGTTGGACGGCGGCGGCGGGCTGCTCGTCGTGACGGGCAATCTGGTGCTCAAGGGCAACAGCGACTTTCGGGGCATCATTCTCGTGATGGGCAACGGTCGCGTGACGCGTTCGGGCGGCGGCAACGCCAACATACGCGGCGCGTGGATCGTGGCGAACTTCAGCCTCAACGGCTCCGGCAACTTCGGCGCGCCATCCTTCGACGTGTCGGGCGGCGGCGGCAGTACCTTCGAATTCGACTGGGCGGCCATCGTCAGCGCCAACCGTGCGGCCGGCCTGTCCGTCGGCGGCGTCTCCGAAAGATAAACGTCCAGCCTCAACCTACACGGACGGGCGCGGCCTCTCACGAGCCGCGCCCGTCCCTTTTTCCGCGCGTCAAAATCATGCGCTTGACACGCCCCGCCCGAATGTTGAACGATGCACACGTCAGAGGTTAGAGGTCAAAGGTTAGAGGCCGGCGAAAGCTGTCTTTAGACTAACCTCTGACCTCTAACCTCTGACCTCTGCTTTTATGCCTGACATCCTGCTCGTCGAAGATAAGGACAGTTTGCGCCGCGTGCTGCGCCTGACGTTGGAGCACGCGGGCTACAGCGTCACGGAGTGCGCCGACGCGCGCGCGGCCGCGGCCGAAATCGCGCGCGCGCCCTACCGCCTCGTGCTCACCGACCTGCGCATGCCGCACGGCTCCGGTCTCGACGTGTTGCACGCCGCGCGCGCCGCCGACCCCGAAGTGCCCGTCGTCGTGATGACCGCCTACGGCTCGATTGACGAGGCCGTGCAGGCGATGAAAGACGGCGCGCACGACTTCCTCCAGAAGCCCGTGGACTCCAACCACCTGCTGCTCCTGATCGGGCGCGCGCTCGAACAGGCGCGCTTGCGCACCGAGAATATTCTGCTGCGCGAAGAGTGGTCGCGCCGCTACGGCTTCCCGCGCATCATCGGCGAGTCCGACGCGATCAAACGCGCCGTGGCCGAAACTCAACGCGTCGCCACGACGGAAGCGACCGTCCTCCTGCTCGGCGAGTCCGGCACGGGCAAAGAACTCTTCGCGCGCGCCGTCCATCATTTGAGCCATCGCCGCGATCAACCCTTCGTCGCCATCAACTGCGCGGCCATCCCCGAAACCCTGATCGAGTCCGAACTCTTCGGCCACGAGCGCGGCGCGTTCACCGGCGCGACCGAACGACGCCCCGGCAAGTTTGAACTCGCAACGGGCGGCACGGTCTTTCTCGACGAGATCGGCGAACTCCCGCTCGCCGTGCAGGGCAAGCTCCTGCGCGCCATCGAAGAGAAGACGGTGGATCGCATCGGCGGGCGAATGCCCGTGCCCGTGGACGTGCGCATCGTCGCCGCGACGAACCGCGAACTCCAACAGGCCGCCGAGGCCGGTGAGTTTCGACGCGATCTCTATTTCCGCCTCGCCGTCTTCCCCATCGAGATTCCGCCTTTGCGCGCGCGCGCCGGAGATGTCGTCCTCCTCGCGCGCCACTTCGCCGCGCAGTTCGGCAAAGAGTTGCGCGGGCGCGAAGCCACGCTCACCGACGACGCGCTCGCGCTGCTCGGCGCGCACGCGTGGCCGGGCAACGTGCGCGAGTTGGAGAACGCCATCGAACGCGCCTGCATCCTCGCCGACACTTCCGCTCTCGACGCGCGCGACCTCAGCCTGCCCGGCGCGAGCGCGGTCAACGGCGGAACGCCGCCGCCCGACACGTTCGCCGAGTTGGATTTGTCCGGCGGGCTGGCGGAAGCCACCGAGCGCGCCGTCAGTTTCGTCGAACGCCGCAAGATCGCGGAAACGCTCCGCGCGCACGACGGCAACAAAACGCGCGCCGCCGAAACCCTCGGCGTCAGTTACAAAACCCTTCTGACCAAGATCAAAGACTACGACCTCTAAACACCCGCATGACCCAAGAGCCAGAGGACAACCCGACCGCGGGCGACCCGCCAACCGACAACAATGCCGAACCGCCCATGCCCTCGCCCGCAAGCAGACAGCGCGAACCTCAAGAGCCGAATCGACACGAAGCGTCCGCCGTGGAGACGCGCTTTGAAGAGGCGAGCACCGTCGCGGGCGAGACGGAGTCTCCGGTGGGGGCGGCGACGGGTCAGTTTCCCGGCGAGCGCGTAGTCGCCGAACGGGAACGCGAAACCGGGTCGGGCAAATATGCCTTACTGGTCGGCGCGGGGATTCTCCTCAGTCGCATCGTCGGACTCGTCCGCCAACGCGTCTTCGCCTACTACTTCGGCAACTCGTTCGCCAAGGACGCCTTCGACGCCGCGTTTCGCATCCCTAACTTTCTGCAAAACGCCTTCGGCGAAGGCGCGCTCTCCGCCTCTTTCATTCCCGTCTACGCCAACCTGCTCGCGCGGGGCGACGAGGACGAAGCCGACCACGTCGCCGGGGCGGTCTTCACCCTGCTCGCGCTCGTCACCTCCGTGCTCGTGCTTGGCGGCGTGCTCGCCACGCCCTTCCTCATCAACATCATCGCGCCCGGTTTTGAAGGCGCGCGGCAAGAGTTGACGCTCAGGCTCGTGCGGATATTTTTCCCGGGCGCGGGTCTGCTCGTCCTCTCCGCTTGGTGTCTCGGCGTGCTCAACAGTCACCGCCGATTCTTTCTCTCCTACACCGCACCCATCATCTGGAACTTCGCCATCATCGCCGCGCTCGTCGGCTTCGGCGGGTGGCAGTCGGGCGGGCAAATGTTGAGCGAAGAGTTCGGCGCGCGGTTGGCGTTGATGGCCGCGTGGGGTTCGGTCGTCGGGAGCGCGTTACAGTTCGCCGTCCAACTCCCGACCGTGTTCACTTTGATCAAGCGTCTGCGCCTGACTTTCGACTTCGCCTCGACGCACCTGCGCACCGTCGTCGGAAACTTCCTCCCGGTCTTCGTCAGCCGCGGCGTCATCCAGATCAGCGCGTTCGTGGATCAACTGCTCGCGAGTTACCTGCCTATCGGCGCGGTCTCCGCGCTCACCTTCGCGCAGAGCATCTACACGCTGCCCGTCAGTCTCTTCGGCATGTCGGTCTCGGCGGCGGAACTGCCCGCCATGTCGAGCGCGACGGGGAGCGTCGCAGAGGTGGCCGGTCAGTTGCGCCGACGCCTCGACGGCGGCCTGCGACAAATCGCCTTCTTCATCGTCCCTTCGGCCGTGGCCTTTGTCGCGCTCGGCGACATCATCGTCGGCGTGCTCTATCGCACGGGCAGGTTTACCGATAGCGATGTGCTGTACGTCTGGGGCATCATCGCAGGCTCTGCCACCGGACTGCTCGCCTCCACGCTCGGACGCCTCTACTCCTCCACTTACTACGCGCTGCACGACACGCGCACGCCCCTGCGCTACGCCGTGCTGCGCATCGTCGTCTCCATCAGCCTCGGCATCTTGCTCGCGCTTTATCTTCCGCCCGCGCTGGGCATTGACCCGCGTTGGGGCGTCGCCGGTTTAACCGTCGCCTCCGGCATGGCCGGGTGGGTCGAGTTCTTTCTCCTGCGCCGCACGCTGAACCGACGCATCGGCCCGACGGGACTCTCCTTCTCTTACATCTCAAAACTATGGCTCGCCGCATTCCTGAGCGCAGCCGTCGCGTGGGGAATCAAACTCCTCGTCGGACGACGCCATCCACTCCTGCTCGCTGCCCTCGTTCTCGTCCCTTACGGACTTATCTACTTCGCCATCACGACTCTCTTCAAATTGCCCGAAGCGAGTACCGTTGTAGGTCGCTTCACCCGATTCTTGCCCTTTGGTCGTAGATAGAGCGAAATCTCTTTTGTAAAAAAACTCGCCGGAAGCCCGATTTTCAGCGTATTAGCCTCAATGCGTCTGCCGTTGCTCTCGTCTCTCCTTTCCGATTATTAAGATTTCATTCTATTTTTCGGAAATTCGGCGGCATTGTCGGTTTCCTTTAAAACAGAGAAACAAGAAAACTTCGAGACGTTATGGAAAACCATGCGAGCGCAATGGTTTTGAAGTTCTCTTACTTCTTTGTCTACAACCGGAAATCGTTCAAGAGGAGACCAAGAGATGATTCGCAAAATGTTATTAACCAGCGTCGCCACCTTTATGTTGTTGGCTTTGAGCGTTATCGCCCAAGCCGACGCGATCACTACAAGCACGGCGACAGCCGCTACGCCTCTCGTGACGGCGACCATTTCGAACTACACTTTAACGGGCAATTCGTTCACTTTCACTATTTGTAATACCTCGGCAAGCGGCTCTATTACCGCCCTCGGCTTCAATTTGCCCGGCGATAATCGAGGCACTTTTACACTGACCAGTTCCACAGACCCGGATTTCACCATCAGTAGCACGGTCAAAGCGCAGGCGGGCGCACAAACGTCTACCAGCACACTCGACTTCGCTCTCTTGACCGGCAAGAATTTCGGTGGCGGCACTGTCTCCGAAGGCATCGCCCCCGGCGCGTGCGCGACTTTCACCGTGACGGGCAACTTTACCGGGTTGACCGCGCAGCAAATCGCGGAACTGGTCTTCGCGCGCTTTCAGGGAATCCAACCCGGCGACAAGAGTGAGGTCATTACTGTTACGCCTGAACCCATACCCGAACCGGCTACGATGATCCTATTGGGAACGGGTCTCGCGGGAGCGGCGGCAAGCATTCGTCGCAAACGCAAAGCGGCTCAAGACGCCGCATCTTCTGAAAATCTCTAAAGCTGTTTAAGTGCGGCAATGCTAAATCATCTCTAAGTTAAAAGAATTTGGCGAGCCTGATTGCTAAAGTCAGGCTCGCCAAATTCTTTAGGTAAACACGAGAATTTTCTGGAAGTGTCTGAGCATTGAGTCTTTAGACTCAGTTAAAGGTTTGAAAATCAACGAATTTAGACGGCATCAGGACATGCGCTGCCTTGCCGTCCGGGAAGATATTCAAGGGTTTTGCTCCGCCCCTGATTCTTCGAGAGCATGCTTTGAGATGCGGTTCGGCATAGCTCTTTTTACGCTCTAGCGCGTTTTTGCCCGCGTGAATCCGGCCTTTAACCAAGGGGGATTTACGGTCAGAGGCTTTTAGATTTCGTTCAGATTTCCGTAAAAGGGTCCACGGAGGCAAGATTTACAATGAAAATTTTCGCAAACATGCTCAAACCGCTCGCAATGGGCATCGCTCTTATCGCCGTCTTCGGCGCAGGGCAGATCGCTAAAGCCGATCCGGTGACGGTGTCGGGTACTTCTTCGGGAACAGTCACGGGCACGGCCGCCAATTTCCTGACTTTCACCGGCAATACCTTTACGGCGACGACCGCCGGCGGCGTCGGCTCGTTCAGCGGCGCGGATCGCATCGGCACCTTCACTCTGGCCTCGACCGCCGGTGAAACGCCCGTGAGCGGCAATTTCACGCTCAACCTGACGTTCACCGCCCCGGCCGGAATCAACGGCGGCCAGTCCGCGACGTACACCGCGACCGTTTCGGGCACTATCTCGACGCCGAATGTCGGCGGGGTTCAAATCGAGTTCGACAATCCGATTCAGACGTTCACGTTCTCTAACGCAAGCGGGAGCGGCTCCTTCTCCATCGAACTGCCCAAACTTTTCGTCCAGTCCGGCGAGACGGCCAACTTGACGGCGGGTCTCAGGGGCGAGCAGACGGCGGCGGTTCCCGAACCGGCCACCATGATCTTGCTCGGCACGGGTCTGGCCGGCGTCGCCGCGCGTATCCGCAAACGCCGCAAAGACGCGGAAAACTAAGCCGTGAACGGATAATTTGCCTCTCTAGGGCGCATAGGTCAGTCCAGCCCCTCTCAGTTGCAAGCAAAATGAGCCGGATTAGTGAAAACTAGTCCGGCTCGTTTCCTTTTATGCGCCGGTATTGCTAATTTTCCGGCGATTTTTCCCTCTACAACAATTTCGACAATTTTTCTGGAGAACTTCAAGCATTCAACATTTTCTATGATTACAACAGGACGGCGAGAGTTTAGCGGCAGGCCCGGATGGTGGAGAAGAGAGAGCAGACGGCTCTCTTTTTTTGTGCCTGTTTTCGCGCTTTTCGGGCGTTGCCGCCCTTAAATTCATTGACCCGCAAGTAATTCTCTCCTTATCATCCGCGCTGTGCTAAAAGTGATAACAGCCGCCGAGATGCGCGAGGTTGATCGCCTGACCACAGAACGGTATGCCATGCCGTCTCTCCTGCTCATGGAATCCGCCGCGAACGCGTCGGCGCGCGTCATCGCCTCCCGCTTCTCAAACGACACTTCCGGCCTCAACGTGCTGATTCTTTGCGAGCGCGGCAACAACGGGGGTGACGGGGCGGCGCTCGCGCGCATTCTCTCGCTCAAAGGCGCACAGGTTAAAGTCTTACTCTTCGGGCGGGTCGAGGACACGCGCGGCGACGCCCGCACAAACTTCGAAATCGCACGTCAACTCGCCTCCGCTGCGCCGGAGACCGGGTCGGCCTTGCGCCTCTCTTTTACGGAATGCACGGACGAAGCGACGTGGGGCGCGTTTCAGGCGGCGCTCAAAGACTACGACGTGATTATCGACGCGTTGTTCGGCACGGGTCTGACGCGCCCGCTCAAAGGCATCTACGCGGAGGTCGTCGGCCATCTCGCGCAAATTAGAGATGCCCGCTCAGGACGCGTCGAACATCGCCCTTTTGTCGTCTCGCTCGATTTGCCCTCCGGTCTCGACGCCGACACAGCGGAGTCAATCGGCGACGCCGTGCGGGCCGACCTGACAGTCACCTTCACCGCACCCAAGCCGGCCAACGTCCTGCCGCCCGCTTGTCACTTCAACGGTGAATTGGTCGTCGCCGACATCGGTTCTCCCGCCGCCCTCGTCGATGCCGCCGGCTCGCAACTTTTTCTGACCGGAGAAGACGACGCGCGCGCGTGGCTCGAACAGACGCGCTACCGACCCGGCTCCTACAAAAACACGCACGGCCACGCCCTCATCATCGCCGGTTCACGCCGGATGTCCGGCGCGGCAGTCCTGTGCGGCAATGCGGCGATGCGCTCCGGCGCGGGGCTTGTCACCATCACGACGCCAGCATCCGCGCTGCCCGCCGTCGCCGCGCGCGTTATGCCCGAAGTGATGACGGCCGAACTGCCTGAGACGGCCGAGGCCAAGTTGGCGGGCGCGCTCACGGACGAACTCATTTTGAGCGAGGCGGCCATCGAACAAGCATTGCAACTTGCCGCGCGCGCCGACGCGCTCGCCATCGGCCCCGGCCTCACGTCCGCTGAACACGTCCGCCGCCTCGTGCGCGCCGTCGTCGAACGCCGCTCCGCTCCGGTCGTCATAGACGCCGACGGGATCAACGCGCTCTCCCCCTGGCCTGCCGACCTGCGCGGCACGCCCGCAAGGCCGCTCATCCTGACGCCGCACCCCGGCGAGATGCGCCGTCTCACGGGCGCGAACGCGGAGCAAGATTTATTCGCAAATCGCGTCCAGACCGCCAGAGACTTTGCCGTCGCACATCAACTCATCCTTGTCTTGAAGGGGGCGCGTACGCTCATCGCCGCCCCCGACGGGCGCGTCGCAGTGAACCCGACCGGTAACGCCGGGACGGGCACGGCTGGCGCGGGCGACACGCTGACCGGCATCATCACCGGCTTCATCGCGCAGTCTCGCGGCGCGCTCGGAGACGACGCGGACGCCTACGCCGCGACCGTCGCCGCCGTCTATATCGCCGGACTCGCGAGCGACCTCGCCGCGGAGGCGCAGGGCATGCGCACGCTCGTCGCATCCGACATCAGCCGTCACCTCGGTGCGGCCGTCCGCGCGCTCGACCCCGGGGGTGAAAAACCATGACGACTCTCAACTTAGATTCGGATGCAGACTTCAACCCGACCGGCGATTGGACATCACACAAGCTGGCGGACACGTTCCTGCTCGGAAAGTGGATCGGAGAACATTTGCGAGGCGGCGAGATCATCCTGCTCGACGGCGCGCTCGGGGCGGGCAAGACGATTTTCGTGAAGGGTCTCGGCGGCGCGCTCGGTCTGGATTTCAACGACGTGACCAGCCCCTCTTTCACCCTCGTCAACCGTTACGACGCGCGCCTCATGCTCTATCATCTCGACCTCTACCGCCTGACCGACGGCGTCTCCGCCGCCTACGCCGTTGATCTCGACGAACTGCTCTCGGACGAACGCGCCGTCATCGTCATCGAATGGGCTGAACGGCTGCGCAACTATCCTCTGCCCGCGCCCGTCTATCGTGTTCGCATCGAAGGCGACGGCGAAGAAGTTCGCCACATCAGCATCAGCAGGGAATGACGCGACTGCCGCCGCCGTCTGCGCGCCCCTCTAAATCGCGCGCTTATGTTAAAATTTGCGCGAGAACTTTTATTAACAGAGGAGACTTTAGTTATGCCTTATCCTGAGATCATGATTCGCCCGATGCGCGAGGAACTGACGCGACTCGGCATCGAAGAAGCACGCACGCCCGAACAGGTTGACGAAGCCGTCAAGGGCACTGAGGGCACGGTGATGGTTGTCGTCAATTCCGTCTGCGGCTGCGCGGCGGGCAAGGCGCGGCCCGGCATCGCCCGCGCGATGCAACACTCGACGCGCCCCGAACGCGCCATCACAGTCTTCGCCGGTGCGGACATCGAGGCCACCGAGAAAGCACGCGCCTACTTCACCGGCCACCAGCCGTCGTCGCCGTCCATCGCGCTGCTCAAAGACGGCCAACTCGTCTACATCATGGAACGCTACCAGATCGAGGGCAAGGACGCGCCGACCATCGCAGAGGAACTGACCCGCGCCTTCGACCAACACTGCTCCGCCGCGAGCACGGCTAACGCCTGACAAGTAGTAACGATGAACGCGGAACGATGAACGATGAAGTAACGAATAATCGCAAGTGCCTTTTTCTCTAGTTCATCGTTCCGCGTTCATCGTTCATCGTTTTCGATGTCTCTCACGCTCGACACCCCCATCCTTTCGCTCACAGGCCACGGCATCCCGCGTTTCGGCCAGCCGACGGCGCGCCGTCTCGGTCTCGCGCTCGCCTCGCTCACGGGCAAGCGCGACGCGGGCGAGACCACGGTCGAAGACCTCTTAAACTACCTGCCGATGCGCTACGAAGATCGCTCGAATCTGACGCGCATCGCGGAACTCAGCGACGGCGTGGAGGCGTCGCTCGAACTCTACGTGCGCGTGGCGGGCGGTTTTCAGGTCGGCAAGAATCGTGGGGCGAAAGCGCCGCCGCTGTTCATCTTCGAGATCACTGCGAGCGACCCTGAAAGGACGGGCAAGCCGGTCGTCGTCTGGTGGTTCGTGTCGGGGCGACAGGCGGCGCGCATCGTCGCTTACAATCGCCAACGCTTCACGCGCGGTGCGCGCTTCGTCGCCTACGGCCGTTGGGAGTGGGACGCGCGGCGCAACACCTTCGCCCTGCGTCTCGGCAAACCCGACGAACTGGAACTCCTGCCCGGCACTTGGACGCCGCCCGAACACGCCCTCCTGCGGCTCGCCGAAGAAAACGGCGCGCACGAGCACGAAGCCCCGGACGCGCAACCCGGCGGCGCGCGGGCGGGCGACGCGGCGCACGAAGAGTCGGACGCCGATGCCGAGTTGCTCGCGGAGGACGACGAGACGGAAGTAACTGATCCGCGTCTCGCCGCGATCCACGTCGGGCGGCGCGTGCCCGTCTACCGCAAGCTCGGCGAGTTTGCCGCCAAACGCCTGCGCGAGATCATGCACGCCGTCTTCGCGCGCCTAGACGACGCGGAGATCACCGAGACGCTGCCCCCCGATCTCATCGGGCGACAAAGATTGATCTCGCGCGCCGAAGCCCTGCGCCGCATCCACTTCCCCTCCGAAGACGCCCCGCTCGCCGACTACGAACGCGCGCGTTCGCCCGCACACCTGCGTCTCATCTTCGAGGAATTCTTCTGGGTCGCGCTCGCCATCGCCATTCGCAAAAGCGAGCGCGTCAAAGAGCCGAAGGGCGCTTGTATCGAGATAGACGAACGCGTGCGCGGCCACCTCGCGGAGATACTTCCCTTCGCCCTGACGAGCGCGCAAGAGCGTTCCGTCAAGCGCATCCTCGACGACATGCAATCGGATGTGCCGATGAACCGTCTGTTGCAGGGCGACGTGGGCAGCGGCAAAACCATCGTCGCGCTGCTCGCCATGCTCGCCGCGATGGAGAACGGCTATCAGGCCGCGCTCATGGCTCCGACCGAAATCCTCGCAGACCAGCACGCGCGCAACATCAAACGCATGCTCGCGCGCACGCCGCACCGCGCCGAACTGCTCATCGGCTCGCTCCGCGCCGCCGAAAAAAGACGGCTCCACGCGAGTATCGCCGACGGTGAAGTCAACGCCTGCATCGGCACGCACGCGCTCATTCAGGAGTCGGTCGCCTTCCGCAAACTCGGCCTCGTCGTCATCGACGAACAGCACCGTTTCGGCGTGCTGCAACGCGCCTCTCTGCGCGAACGCGGCTTCAATCCCGACGTGCTCGTGATGACGGCGACGCCCATCCCGCGCTCGCTCGCCATGACCGTCTACGGCGACCTCGACGTGTCCGTCATAGACGAACTCCCGCCCGGCCGCACGCCGATCAAGACGGTCGTGGTCGGCGAAGAACAGCGCGCCGGAGTTTATAAAGGCGTCGAGAGAGAAATTCGCGCGGGTCGTCAGGCTTACATCGTCTACCCGCTCGTCGAAGAGTCGGAGAAGATGGACTTGAAGGACGCGACACGCATGTTCGAGCATTTGCGCGACCGCGTCTTTCCCACTTTCACCATCGGCCTCCTGCACGGCAAGATGAAGTCGGCGGAGAAAGAGGAGACGATGCACCGCTTCACGCGCGGCGACGTGCAGATTCTCGTGGCGACCACGGTCGTCGAAGTCGGCGTTGACGTGCCGAACGCGTCCGTCATGGTCATCGAACACGCGGAGCGTTTCGGCCTCTCGCAGTTGCACCAACTGCGCGGGCGCGTCGGGCGCGGCGCGGAGCAAAGTTTCTGCGTGCTGCTCGCTTCCGACAAGCAAACCGCCGTCGCTAAAGAGCGACTCGGCATCATGGAAGAGACGAACGACGGCTTCCGCATCGCGGAAAAAGATTTGGAGATTCGCGGCCCCGGCGAAGTGATGGGCACGCGCCAATCGGGCGTGCCCACCTTCCGCGTCGGCAACCTCGTGCGCGACGTGCGGATACTGGAAGAGGCGCGCAACGAAGCCGACTATTATCTCTCCAACGCGCGCCGCCGCACGCGCGAAACTTCCCGCCTCATCGAACGCGTCCGCGCCGACGCCCGCTTCGGTCTCGCCGCCGTCGGATAGAGTTGCAAGTTTCAAGTTTCAGGTTCGCATTCCGGACAATCGTTTTCAACTTGAAACTTTAAACCTGAAACCTGAAACTACTCTTATCGTGAGAATCATCGCCGGACAATATCGCGGGCGCGTATTGAAAAGTCCGCCCTCCATGCAGATTCGCCCGACCTCCGACCGCCTGCGCGAGACGCTCTTCAACGTCCTCGCCCCGCGCATCGACGGCGCGCGTTTTCTAGACCTCTGCGCGGGTTCGGGCGCGGTCGGCATCGAGGCGATTTCGCGCGGCGCGTCGTTCGTCACCTTCGTTGATCGCTCGCGCAAGATGTGTGGGCTCGTCGAAGCGAATCTAGACCTGTGCGGCGTGCCCGAAGAGTTGACGGAAGTGACCTTGAGCGAAGCCGCGGACTTTTTGCGCCGCGCGGAGGGGCGCGGCGGTGCGCCCTACGACATCGCCTTTCTCGATCCGCCTTATGCCATCGACTACGCGCCACTGCTCGAACTCTTCGGGGCGCGCACCCCATCCTTGCTCTCGGAAGGCGGCGTTCTCATCGTCGAGCATCATCACAAAACCGCCCTCCGGGATGCGGTGGGCGGCATCCGACGCTGGCGCATCCTGAAGCAAGGAGACTCCGCCCTGAGTTTCTACGAAGCGGAGGCGGCGGCGGAATGATTCCGGCCGTCTGGAAGTTGAACGTTCCGCGCGGAAGCAATAGACTGTCATTCAATCAATACTTCAATCATGCTTGTTCTCGGAATCGAAAGCTCTTGCGATGAGACGGCGGCGGCCATCGTGCGCGGCGGCCGCGAGATGGTGTCGTCCGTCATCTCATCTCAAATCGAAACGCACAAACGCTTCGGCGGCGTCGTGCCCGAACTCGCCTCGCGCGAGCATCTGGACAAGATCGTGCCCGTCGTCAAAGAAGCGTTCGCGCGGGCCGGAGTCGGCGCGCGCGAGATCGACGGCATCGCGGTGACGCAGGGGCCGGGGCTGGTGGGTTCCCTGCTCGTCGGCCTCTCTTACGCGAAGGCGATGGCCTTCGCGCTCGGCAAGCCGCTCGTCGGCGTCAACCACATCGAGGGACACATTTATTCGGTGGTCTTCGAGAATCCCCCGATTGAATATCCGGCCTTCGCGCTCGTCGTGTCGGGCGGCCACACGAACCTTTTTCTCGTCCCCGAACCGGGCAAGTACAAAGTGCTCGCGCGCACGCGTGACGACGCGGCGGGCGAAGCCTTCGACAAGGTGGCGAAGATGTTGGGGCTCGGTTATCCCGGCGGCCCTATCATCGAGCGTCTGGCGCGTGAGGGCGACGCGCGCGCCGTGCCCTTCAGCGTGCCGCGCATGGGCGACGGCCTGCCCGACTTTAGTTTCAGCGGGCTCAAGACCGCCGTTTCAAAATACGTGCGCGAGACCGGCCTGCAACCCGTGGCGGAGGGCGAGACGCCCGCGCAGGCGGTGAAGGATTTGGCCGCGAGTTTCCAAAGTGTGGTCGTGCGCTCGCTCGTCGGGACGACCGAGAAGCTGGCCGCCGAACACCGGCCGCGGACGCTCGTCGTCGCGGGCGGCGTGGCTTGTAACGGCGCGCTCAGAGACGCGGCCGATGCAGCCGGCGCGCGCCTGAAGATTCCGGTCTACTTCCCCTCGCGCCATCTCTCGACCGACAACGCCGCGATGATCGCCGCCGCCGGGACGATCAAGCTTCAGGCGGGCGAGCGCGCCGACCTCGATCTCAACGCCGACGTGTCGCTGCGTCTCGGAAACATTGACGCCGAAGAGGACGCCGCGCGCCGAGGCCACATCCGGTATAGAAAATAGTAGAAACGATGAAGGAGGAACGATGAACGATGAACTGAAAACAAGAGCAACTTGATTTCAGTTCATCGTTCATCGTTCCTCCTTCATCGTTAAACTAAAAGCCGCTTGACCCGTGAAGGCCAAGCGGCTCTTGGTTACCGGCAAGTGTGCGAGGGGACGCCCGCTAGGGACGCCTCCATCTCACCGGCGAACTCGTCGAGTTATGATTGTTATGGATGGTTTTCCGCCACCATCTCCCTGACTTCGATGTTCTTGGCGAACTTGACCGGCTTCTCTTCGTCAAGCACGATTGTCACCACGTCGTCCACCCGCAAGTCTTTGCTGTTGACGTATTGTTTGCCGCGTTTCACCTGCGTGTTGATCTGGCAGACGGCTATAACGTGCTCGACTCCTTCGCGCGTGATGACGGAAATGCGCCCGTCGCTCACCTCGACGACGCGGACATTAACCAGACGCCCCTCGGCATCGTTGTCGTCAAGGCTGGCCGCCTGTGCGACGTTTACGCCAAACATGAGCATCAAGGCGAGTGCGCTCAAGACGGCGCGGTTGAATGTTTTCATCTTCTTTACTCCGTTGCCACATCTGTTTTGGGAGAGACGCGGTTAACAGTTCGCAGCGATGTCCAGAGCAAGCATTGTGCCTCGCGCGCGGCCAAACGTGGCGGGGCGAAGTTTTGGGCGAAATACGCGAAAAACGCCCTCATGTTGCGGTCGCGCGATAAGTTCACCGGATGTTTGCCGTCCGTATTGTTACGCGACAACGAGGACAGTTGTATTGTTGCAAAACGCTCGGATCGCACGCTCCGGCATGCGGGAGAGGCGCGCCGGGCACGAAAAGAAAGGCCGCCTCTTCACGCGAGCGAAGAGGCGGCATTTGATCGAGTCGGGTTTTGGTTTAGCCGAAGATGTCGCGCACGCGGTCGATGAGTCCTTTGTCTTCGAGGTCGCGGTCTTCGATCTTGGAGAGTTCTTCGAGGAGGCGACGCTGTTCGCGCGTGAGCGTGGTGGGCGTGCGGAGCGCGACGGAGACGAAGAGGTCGCCGTGTCCGCGCCCGCCGAGCACCGGCATGCCGTGGCCTTTGAGACGGAAGACCGTGCCCGTCTGCGTGCCCGCCGGAATCTTCAACGGCTGTTCGCCGTTGAGGGTCTTCACCATGATCTCCGAACCGAGCGCGGCCTGCGCGAACGTCACGGGCACGGCCGCGTAAAGATTGCTGCCCTGCCGCTCGAACTGTTCGTGTTCTTTGACGTGAATGACGACGTAGAGGTCGCCCGCGCCGCCGCCCTGCGCGCCGCCTTCGCCCTCGCCCGTGATGCGCAGGCGCGAGCCCGTTTCGACGCCCGCCGGGATTTTCACTTCCATCTGCCGCTCGCGTTCCACGCGACCCGCGCCCTTGCACGTCTCGCACGGATTCTTGACGATGCGACCCGCGCCGCGGCACGCGCCGCACGTGCGCGCGACGGAGAAGAAGCCCTGTTGGTAACGCACCTGCCCCGCGCCGCTGCACGTCGCGCACGTCTCCGGCTGCGTGCCGGACTTCGCGCCCGTGCCCGTGCAGGTCTCACACGTCTCAAGGCGCGGGATGCGGAGTTGCGCCGTCATCCCTTCGGCCGCCTCTTCGAGCGTGATCTCCAAGTCGTAGCGCAAGTCCGCGCCGCGCTGCGCGCTCGAACGCCGCCCGCCGCCCGCGCGCCCGCCGAACGCGTCGCCGAACCCGAAGAGATCGCCGAGGATGTCTTCGATGCCGCCGAAGCCTTGCGCGCCCCAGTTCGCGCCCGCGCCCGCCGCGCTGTTGGAGACGCCCGCGTGCCCGAAGCGATCATAACGCGCGCGCTGCTCCGCGTTCGAGAGCACGCCGTAAGCCTCGGCCACTTCCTTGAACGTCTCCTCCGCCGCCGCGTCGCCCGGATTTTTATCGGGATGATAACGAATCGCGAGACGCTTGTACGCGCTTTTCAACTCCTGCTCGGTCGCGTTGCGCCCGACGCCTAAAATTTCGTAATAGTCCTTTTTGCTCATAAGTCGAAATAGTAAATCGTGAATCGTAAATCGTGAATAGATGAAATCTGCTTTGCTCTATTCACGATTTACGATTCACGATTCACGGCTTTTAAAATATCAACCGGGATCGTTGCTGTTCGAGACGATGGTTCCCGCCGCCGGGGCCGCGCCGCCGAGCATGGCGTTTGTGAGTAGGGACGCGATGCGCTCGACATCCGCGAGCGCGCGCCGGACGTGCTCTTCGTCCGTGGACTCGACCGCCTCCGCGCTTTCGGTAAAGACGCGCGTGGCGTCCTGTCTCTCCTCATGGGAGAGCGCGGCGGCTAGTTCTTTAAACGTGCGCTGCGTGTTGCGCAAGAGGCTGTCGAGCCGGTTGCGCATGTGGATCAGTTCTTTCGCGCGCTGATCCTTGCCGGCGGAAGTGGTGGCTTCCGCGATCAGGGTGTCGATCTCGTCGGGGTTCAAACCGGAAGTCGGCGTGATGCGCATCTGTTGCTGTCGCCCGGTCGCCTTCTCCTGCGCCGAGACGCTCAACAGGCCGCTCGCGTCCACTTCAAAACTCACTTCGATCTGCGCCGCGCCGCGCGGCCCCGGCGGAATCCCCACCAACTCGAACTTGCCGAGCGAACGATTGCCCTGCGCGATCTCGCGCTCGCCCTGGAGCACGTGAATCTCTACGCTCGATTGATTGTCCGCGACGGTCGTGAAGGTCAAACTGCTCTTCAAGGGAATGGTCGAATTGCGCTCGATCAATTTGGTGAAGAGGCCGCCGCGCGTCTCCAGGCCGAGCGAGAGCGGGAGCACGTCGAGCAGCACGATGTCTTTCACCTCGCCCGTCAGCACGCCGCCTTGGATAGCCGCCCCCATCCCGACCACCTCGTCCGGGTTGATCTCCGACGAAGCCGCGCGCCCGAAAATCTCCTGCACCGTGCGCGCGATGATCGGCGAACGCGTCTGCCCGCCGACGAGCAACACCTTGTCGATGTTGCCCGGTTGCAGCTTCGCGTCCCAGAGGGCTTTCTGGCACGGCTCGATGGTCTGTTCCACGAGGTCTGCGACGAGCCTCTCGAAAGCGTCGCGCGTGAAAGTCTTGCTGAAATGCTTCGGCCCGGAGGCGTCGGCGGCGATGAAGGGCAGGTTGATGTTCGTCTCGGTCAGAGAAGAGAGTTCACACTTGGCGCGCTCGGCGGCCTCTTTCAGACGTTGGAGGGCGAGGCGGTCTTCGCGCAAATTGATGCCCGTCTCTTCGCGAAACTGTTCGACCATCCAGTTGATGATCCGCTCGTCGAAATCCTCGCCGCCGAGAAAAGTGTTGCCCGAAGTGGAGAGCACCTCGAAGACGCCGTCGTTCATTTCGAGGATGGACACGTCGAACGTGCCGCCGCCCAGATCATAGACGACGATGCGCTCGGAGGTGGTGCGGCCGAGACCGTAAGCGAGCGCGGCGGCGGTCGGCTCGTTGATGATGCGTTCGATGCGGAGACCGGCGATTTTCCCTGCGTCTTTCGTCGCCTGCCGCTGCGAGTCGTCGAAGTAGGCCGGGACGGTCACGACGGCCTCGGTGATCGCTTCGCCGAGAAAATCTTCGGCGGCGGCTTTGATGCGTTGCAGCACGATGCCGGAGATTTCCTGCGGGCTGTAGACGCGACCCTGCACGCGGATGCGCGCGTCGCCATTCTGCGAATCAATGATCTCGAAGGGCGTGGTTTCGAGCGCGCGCTGCACTTCCGGCGAATCGAATTTGCGACCGATCAGGCGTTTGACGGCGTAGACGGTGTTGGCGGCGTTGGTCACGGCCTGTCGCTTGGCGATCTGCCCGACGAGCCGCTCGCCCTTGTCCGTGAACCCGACCACCGAAGGCGTCGTGCGCCCGCCTTCCTTGTTCGGAATGATCTGCACCGCGCCGCCTTCCAAGACGGCCACGCAGCAGTTCGTCGTCCCCAAATCGATGCCGATAACTTTGCCCATAACTTTTAAGTTTCAAGTTTCAAGTTTCAGATTCCAAGTTAAAGACCAAAGAACTATTCAGTCTTGAAACTCGAAACCTGAAACCTGAAACCTCTATCTTGTTGCCACCTTGACCATCGCGGGACGCAACAGCTTTTCGCCGAGGCGATAGCCGCGCACGATCTCTTGCATCACCATATCCGGCTCGAATTCATCCGTCTGTTCGGTGGCGATGGCTTCATGGAAGTGCGGGTCGAAGGGATGCCCGACCGTCGGCACTTGCTCGATTCCCAAACTTTCCAGCACGCCGTTCAACTGCTTGCTGATCAATTCGACCCCGTGCAGGAAGTTCCTGAACTCCTGCGACTCCGTCCCCTCAACCGACGACTCGGCCTCGTGCGCCCGCCGCAAGTTGTCCATCACCGGCAACAACTGCTTGACCACTTCCGCGACGACGCGATTGTAAGTTTCGCCGCGTTCACGCTCGACGCGCTTGCGGTAGTTGTCGAAATCGGCCTGCTGCCGCGCCGCGAGGTCTTGCATCTCCTGACGCTCGGAGCGCGCCTTCTGCAATTCGGCCTCAACCATCTCCAACTCGGCTTGCACGGCGAACAGTTCGGCCTGTATCGCCAGCGCGGAGTTTGCGCCGCCGCGCGTGCCCGCGGGACGCGCGTTCGACCGCGCCCCGCCGTTCGCGTCGCTTGTCCTTAAGGGGCGATGCGTGTCTTGTTCGTCGCGCTCTTCGGGCACGTCCGCGCGCGGGGGCGCGCCCGCCGTGTCGCGGTCGTCCGCGTCGTCCTTGCCCTGTTCGCTGTCACGCTCCGAGCCGCGATCAATGCGCCGCTGCATCTCGGTCTCGTCTTCGTAGATCGAGGCGCGCCCGAGTTCGCCGGGCGTGGGTGCGTCTTCGTCGTCCGTCGATTCGGGCGCGGCGTGGTAATCGGCGTCGCCCTCTTCATCTACAAAGCGGACGGGGATGCGCTTGGGAGCCGGACTGTTTTCGTTAATCATTTCCATTCGACCTTGAAGACCCTCTACTGGCGTGAAGGCGGAAGCGGCACGACCCGCCCCGCCTTCTTTTTTTAGACATGCGCGCTGTCTTCGCGCATTATACGTTCAATCAATTGCGACACGTAGCCGACAACCGCCATCATGCGTTCGTACTCGATGCGCATCGGGCCGACGACGCCGACCGTGCCCGCGACGCCCCCTGTCCCGATATGGTAAGGGGCGGTGATGAGCGCACAGTTTTGCATCGAGGGCGTTGCGAGTTCGCGCCCGATCTGCACGCGCACGTCGCCAAAGGCGCGCTCGCGCGTGATGCACTCATTCAAAATCTTCACGAGCCGCGTCTTCTCTTCCAGCGTGCGGAACAACTGGCGCAGCCGTTCGATGTCCGTGAAATCCGGCTTGACCAGAATGTTCGACGCGCCGTCAACGTAAACATCGCCCGTCGCGGCCTCTTCGCCCTCCAGACTCAACTCGCAAAGCAACATGGCGTTTTGCAACAGACGGTCGTAGAGAGCCTTTTCGGCCTGCATGAGTTGGAGAATTTCCGCGCGAATCGTGTGCAAATTCTTGCCGCCGAACTCGGCGTTCAGGTAGCGCGCCGTGTGTTCGAGCTCTTCCTGCGTGAGCGGTTCGTCAATGCGAATGATCTTGTTCTGGATGATGTTCGGCGCGAAGACGAGCACGACGAGGATGCGCCCGTCCGTCAACTGTACAAACTCGATGTGCTGCAAACGATTGTCGGCCATCGGGGGCGAGATGACGATGCCGACGTTCTCCGATAGTTCGGATAGCAGGTGAGAAACCTTTTCCATCAGGCGGTTCGGGGCGGTCATATTCCCCTCGCCCTGCCGGATGCCGAGCAGGCTGTCAATCGCCGCCGTGTCCGCACGCGACAGACGCGCGTCGCCGAGCATGTGATCCACGTAATAACGATAACCGAAGTCGGTCGGGACGCGACCGGCCGACGTGTGCGGCTGCTCGACGAGTCCGGCCTCTTCGAGTTCGGCCATGACGTTGCGGATCGTGGCCGCGCTCCAACCCGACGAGCCCGACAGTCGCTCCGAGACGGTGCGCGAACCGACCGGCTCGCCCGTGCCCAGATGCTCTTTGATGATGGCCGACAACACGGACTGAGAGCGCGCGTCGGGCAACCGCTCGGGGGTCGTTGCAGATGTGGTGCTACGGTTTGCCATCTGATGCTTGAAGAGGAACGCGGAGGCGTTGCAGGTCAGTTCGACGCGGGCGGCCTAACCCCGCCGGATGTCCTGTTCATCATTACCGCCACGCCTAAAACCTGTCAAGGTTCAATTTTACAGGTCTGACACACGTTTTGCGCCCGAAGTATAACGGATGTGGGAAACGGGGCGCAATCGCGTGTCGCCGACAGCGCATTCGAGCCGGACGGTTCCCGCCGCCGAACTCAATTTGTAGATTTCACAAGAGTTAGCGTCGCATAGCGGCGGCCTATCCGCTTGCAACAGTTAACTTGCTCTTTTGACTGGACTTAACCCATGCCCTGCGCGGCTCTCGGATTGTTCGCCGGACGCCCTCCGCTCACAATTGATGCTTTAAAAAGGCTTAGGGGCGGGCGCGGAGAGCGTCGTTGACGCCCCGCCGGTGCGCTCGTAATATAGGGCTGCGCTGAGCGTCAATTATATTCTCCGGCAGGGGCTTCGGAATGAAGTTTTTTCGCGAAGTCTCCGACCGACATCTCAGTCGCCCCGGTTCGCCGTCAACCCGTTTATCGTCAGCGTAGAACTTAATTTTCCCATGTCAGCCGCGCAGACACATCTCAGCCCCATTTTTGTGGACGCCTTCCGGCAGCTTGAGCCCCAGCACCAGACGCCGGAAATAGAAGTTCGCTTCTACCCCTACGCAGGGCTGAATCACACTATCCGCTCGCGCGCCGGGCGCATCCATGTCCGCATCTCCGACATCTTTCGCGACGCGCCGCCGGGCGTGCAACGTGCGCTCGCCTTTATTCTCGTCGCTAAACTGTTGCGCCGCCCCGCGCCGCAGGTGCATGAACGCGTCTATCGCGACTACGCTATTTCGCCGCAAGTACAGCGCGCCTCAGACATCGCGCGCCGCCGTCGCGGTCGCCGGACGGTCTCCACTTCGCGCGGCAGTTATCACAATCTCGACCGCCTGTTCGCTCGTCTCAACCGTCGCTACTTCGACGACGAAATGGAGAAACCCACGCTCACCTGGTCGCAACGGCGCACGCGCCGCATCCTCGGCCATCACGACCCCACCGACAACACCATCGTCATCAGCAAGACGCTCGACGCGCCCGACGTGCCGGAGTGGTTCGTCGAGTACATTCTTTATCACGAGATGTTGCACATCAAACACCCGGCGCGCGTCGTCAAAGGCCGTCGCTTCTCGCACACGAAAGCGTTCCTCGCCGAAGAGGAACGCTACCCGCTTTTCGACGAAGCGCAGGAGTGGCTCGACCGCGTCGCACGCCAACGCCGCACACAATTATCACCCGCCCGCGCCGCCTGAAAGCGAAACGCCACGACGAATTTTTTCGGAACTTTCTCAACCTCGTATCGTTATTACAGGCAGGAAGGTGGGCTCCTCCTGAAGAGAACGGGCGAGCAGCAAGCACGCGTTACCAACCGGTGGCGTTTGCGAGTTGCTCGCCCGTTCTTAACTTGTCCGCTGTCAGTAGCCGTCGTCAGTTGTTCAATCCAAATTTTAGTAACTCGTGTCCATCATCACAAACCACGGGCTGCCGACAACTGACTACTGACACTTCCTTGACACGCCTTACCTCCCGTGATTTCATGCCTTGCATAACGTCTTAAAATTCGATCCGAAGTTTTGCAAGGAGATTTCAAATGGGCGAGAGTGTTTTCAAGGGCGTCGAGATGGTCGGGACATCCGATCAGAGTTTCAGTCACGCCATCGAGGTGGCGGTTAATCGTGCGCGGCAGTCGTTGCGCAATCTCTCTTGGTTCATCGTGAAGGAGCAGCGCGGCGGGCTGCAACAGGGGCGGCTTGAGTATCAAGTGACGCTCGAAGTTTATTTCAAACTTGAGCCTGCGGTTGACGAGTTGGATGAAGACCTGTCGTAAGTTTGGCCGCGCCGACACATAATTTCACGGCTGGACAAAGCGCATCTATGCTCGCTAGACTACGCAGTTTGCGACACGGCCTGATTTTCGACCGGGCGCCGGTCGCCGTCCGAGCGGGTAATTTTTTCGATACGGAGCAAGAAACTTTCATGGCGATTCCAGCAACCCAAATCCGTCGCGGGATGGTAATAGTTTTCGAGGGCAATCTGTGTAAGATAATTGACTTTCGTCACCACACGCCCGGCAACCTCCGCGCGATGGTGCAGACGAAAATGCGCAACCTGCGCACCGGCGCGTCATTCGAGCATCGTTTCCGTTCCTCCGACACGGTGGACAAGGCTTCGCTCGAACAGCACGAGATGGAGTACATGTACTCGGACGGCTCGCAGCACCATTTCATGAACACGGAGAACTACGAACAGACCGCTTTGAGCGAAGAAGACCTCGCCGACATGGCGCAGTGGCTCATGCCCGGCATGCGTATTCAGGCAGAGTTTTACGAAGGCCAGCCCATCGGCATCACGCTCCCGCCCTCGATGGAACTCACCGTCACGCGCACCGACCCGACGCTCAAAGGCGCGACCGTCTCCAACGTCAATAAACCCGCGCTGCTCGAAAACGGCGTCACCGTCACCGTCCCGCCCTTCGTCAACGAAGGCGACCGTATCCGCGTAGACCCGACGGAAGGCCGCTACATCGAGCGCGCCAAGTAGCGCATTGGTTTCAAGTTTCAGGTTTCAGGTTTCAAGTCCGGCAAGCGTTTTACGCCTTCTAACCTGAAGCCTGAGACTTGAGACTTGAAACTCCGTGTACCTTCTCTACAGCCTCCTTCTCACCTTCGCCATCTTCGCGCTGCTGCCGCTGTTTCTGCTCGACGCGCTGCGCCACGGGAAATACGTGGCCGGGTTGCGCGAGCGTCTGGGCGACGCGCCGGAGGTTAAACGGGACGGGCGCGAGATAGTCTGGCTGCATTGCGTTTCGGTCGGCGAGACGCAGGCGGCGCGGCCCTTGGTGCGGGCGTTGCTCGAACGCTTCCCCTCTCACGCGCTCGTCGTCTCCACCACGACGCTCACCGGACAGAGATTGGCGCGCGAAGTTTTCCGCGACGACGCGGCCGCAGTTTTTTACTTTCCTTTCGACTGGGCGTGGAGCGTGCGGCGTTCCCTGCGCAAACTCCGACCCTCGCTCGTGCTCATCATGGAGACGGAACTGTGGCCGCGTTTTTTGCGCGAGTGCCAGAGGCGCGGCGTGCCGGTCGCGCTCGTCAACGGGCGCATCTCCGAGAAGTCGTTTAAGGGCTACCGGCGTTTGGGAGGTTTCATCAAACGCGTCGTCGGCGCGCTCACGCTCGCCGTCATGCAGACTGAGGCCGACGCCGAAAGAATCCGCGCGCTCGGGCTCGCGCCCGAACGGACTCGCGTTTCCGGCAACATCAAATTCGATGCCGACACGGGCACGGGCGAACAGGCCGTCACGATTGAACTGCGCGAGCGTTTCGCGTTCGACGACACGCGGCCGCTCATCGTCGCCGCCAGCACACACGCACCGGAAGAAGCGATCACGCTCGACGCATTTCAGAAAACGTGCGCCGCGCTCGGCGGCCATGGACGCCCGCGCCTGCTCATCGCGCCGCGCCATCCCGAACGCTTCAACGAAATCGCCGCACTGCTCGAAGCGAGCGGCCTCCGGTGGGCGCGTCGTTCTAGCCCGCCGCGGGAGAGCGACCGCGCCTGCGATGTCGTCCTGCTCGACAGCATCGGCGAACTGCGCGGGGTCTACCCGCTCGCCGCGCTCGTCTTCGTCGGCGGCAGCATCGCGCCGACCGGCGGACACAACGTGCTCGAACCGGCCGCCGCCGCCCGCTGCATCGTCACCGGCGCGCACACCTTTAATTTCTCATCCATCATGCGCGACTTTCTCGAACGCGACGCGCTCGTGCAGTTGCCCGCGCTCACCGAAGCAGACGCGCCCGCCGCGCTGGCGCAAATTTTCCGTGAGTTGTTAAATACGGACGAACGCCGCCAACGCACCGGAGAACGCGCCCGTGCCGCCCTCGAAGAGAGCCGCGGCGCGACCGACGCGACGATCAAACTTCTCGTCCCATTGTTGGAACAGAGGTCAGAGGTCAGAGGTTAGAGGTCAAACAGCAGTTGAGTCCTTGCTCTTAACTACCATCAAACGGACTCCGACAATCTTTAACTGACCTCCGATCTCTAACCTCTGACCACTGTTTTTATGCTTCAGTTACCTGACTTTGTGCTCGCACCGCTCGGCGTCGCTTACGGCGCGGCGGGAAGCGCGCGCCGCGCGCTTTACCGTGCGGGCGTGTTGAAGGCCGAACGCGTCGCCGCGCCGGTCGTCAGCGTCGGGAACATCACGGCGGGCGGGACGGGCAAGACGCCGCTCGTCGAATGGTTGGCGCGTGCGGCGGCGCGCGAGGGGCGACGCGTCTGCATACTCACACGCGGCTACGGTCGTGCCGATACAGGCCGGCGCGTCGTCGTCTCGGACGGCGAGCGCGTGCTGGCCGGGGCGCGCGAGGGAGGCGACGAGCCGCGCCTTTTGGCGGAGAGTTTGCGCGGCCTTCCCGTCGCCGTCGTCAGCGATGCGAATAGGGTCGCGGCGGCCGCGTGGGCGTTGGAACATTTGCGCAGCGAAGTGTTCATCCTTGATGACGGATTCCAACACCTGCGCATCGAACGCGACCTGAACATCCTGACGCTCGACGCGACCGACCCGTGGGGCGGAGGGCGACTTCTTCCGCGCGGGCGTCTGCGCGAACCGCTCTGCGAGATGCGGCGCGCGGATTTGATCGTCATCACGCGCGCCGAAGTCTGCGGAGACGTGGAGGACTTGAGAGCGCGCGCCGGGAGTTTGAGCGGCGGCCGCCCGGTGCTCGTCGCGCGCACCGCCACGCTTCGCATCGCGCCGCTCGTCACAACGACCGTTACGGCGAACGGCGGCGCGCACGATACGAACGACTTTCCGCAATCGCTCGACGCCGGTATCCCGCAACCGCTCGCCGCGTTCTGCGCTATCGGAAACCCGCAGGCGTTCTTCGCACACGCGCGGCGGCAAGGTCTCACGCTCAGCCGCACGCGCGCGTTCACAGACCACCACGCGTACACGCAACGCGACGTTGACGATTGCGTGCGCGAAGCCGTGCGACACGGCGCGCGGGCGTTGCTCACGACGGCGAAAGACGCCGTTAAACTTCGCGCGCTCGACTTCGCGCTTCCCTGTTATGTGTTGGAAGTTGCATTAAAGTTTGACGACGAGCAGAGGATGCGCGCCGTCTTGAATGAATGTATCTCGCGCCGCCGGCGGCTCTGACAAGATTTAGACGGGCGGCGGCGGCGGGTCTGACGCCGGACTCGACAGGTCGGGCGGCGGCGTCCCTCTCGGAGAAGGCGGCGGCGGGTCGTCCGGCGTAGGAGTCCTCGCGGGGGGCGGAGTCGGGTTGCGACGCGGCGTCGGCGTCGGCGTCGCGGGCGGCTCGGTCTCCTCCTCGTCTTCAGGGGTGTTGCTGTTCCCGTCTTCGTCCGGCGTGGGCGTCGGCGAGGGCGTCGCCTGCTGCGGAGTCGGATTCGGGTTGGCGGTCGTACTTTCTCCGCCCGTCGAAGTTTGTCCGCTCGCGGGGGTCGGCGTCGTCCCGACCACGGGCGTGATGTTACTTTCTCCCGCGCCCGTCGGCGACGCGCCCGGCTGCACGGGCGACGCGCCGGGGTCGGCCGTCAGCGGTTGAGAATTATCGTTCGCGGGCGACGAACCGGAGTTGCGCTGGTAGGCGAAGAAGACGCCGAGCAGCGCGATTAACAGGACGGCCGCCGGGATCATGATGCGCCACGGGTTGAAACTCGCGGCGGGCGGCGGCATTTCAAAAAGCTCCGGCTCGTCCGCAACGTAAGACTCTTCGCGTCGGCGGACGACGGTCGCCTCGTCCGCTTCGGTGCTGGTCGTCGGGCGCGTCTCTAACGGCGCGGTCGGCACGACGATGCGGTTGGTGTTGCCCGAGCCGGGTTGCGCGTTTTCGCTCGTCGCGCCGGTGGCAAGTATGTCTTCTGCGTGATCACTCGCGGCGGCCGCCAGAGCTTCGGCCAACTCGCCCGCGCTCTGTTGCCGTTCGGCAGGGAGTTTCGACAGCGCGCGTGCGATGACTTCGGCCACCGCGGGCGGCAGGTCTTTGCGCTCGTCGAGCACCGACGGTGCGGGCTCTTGCAGGTGCCTCAACATGATGGCCGTCGCCGACTCGCCCGTGAACGGCACATGACCGACGAACATCTCGTAGAGGATGATGCCCAGACTGTAGATATCGGAGCGCGCGTCTATGTCGCTGGCCTGCGAACATTGTTCGGGCGACATGTATTGCGGCGTGCCGATGATCAAATTGGGCGCGGTGAGTTCGGGGTCGTGCCCGTCGGTTTCCAGAATCTTGGCGATGCCGAAGTCGAGCACCTTCGCCCAATCGTTCCCGCCCGCCACCTCTTCAAGCATGATGTTGTCGCTCTTGAGATCGCGGTGGACGACGCCCTCGGCGTGCGCGGCGTCGAGCGCGCCGCAGATTTGCCTCGTCACTTCGACGACGCGCGCGAGCGGCAACGGGCTTTCGCTCCGAATCACTTCCTTGAGCGTCTTCCCGCGCAGGTACTCCATCACGAGGAAGACGATCCCGTTCTCGGATTCGCCGAAGTCGGTTACGTTCAGCGCGTGCGGGTTCGAGATGCGCGAGGCGGCTTTGGCTTCGCGCGTGAAGCGCGCCACGATCTTGTCGTCGGCGGCGAGCGACGGGTGGAGCACCTTGATCGCGACGGCCTTCTCCATCAACACGTGCGTCGCGCGGTAAACGGTGCCCATGCCGCCTTCGCTAATGCGTTCCTCGATGCGGTACTTCCCGGCCAACGTCTGCCCCACCAGCGCGTCGCCCGTCTTGACTAGAACCGTCCCGTCGGCCGGGCACAGAGTGGGCGCGTTCTCATAAGCCTTCCCGCATTTCGGACATTTTTTCATTAAACGCTTTCGCCTCGCACAAACGATTCTGTAGGAGTTTCTTGGATGAAGCGTATCATACCGCTACGAACGCCCCAAGGTAAAACTATACCACGCAAAACTGAAGCCACACGCCCGCTTTGATTCAGCGTCCCCGTTTTTCTTTTAACTTTTCGCCGATCTTGAGTAATCTTGCCCGCGCGCGTTATTCAATATACGTCTGAAGGCGGCTAAACGTTTGGGTAAAGAACAACTCCTCGTCATCGGCGGCGTGGCCGCCGGACTCGCGGCGGCCATGCAGGCGCGGCGCGCCGCGCCCGGACTGCGGATCACCGTGCTTGAGAAGACCGCGGACATTTCTTACGGCGCGTGCGGCCTGCCCTACGTCGTCTCCGGTCTTATCCCCGCGCTCGAACGTCTCGTCCTCCACACGCCCGAATACTTTCGCGAGCAACACGACATCGACGTTCAACCCCACACGGAGGCGTTGGAGATTCTCCCGGCGCGTTCCGTCGTGCGCGTGCGCGCGAATGGCGAACGGCGCGAGATGGGCTTTGACAGTCTCGTGCTGGCGACGGGCGCGGCGGCCGTCTGCCCGCCGCTCGCGGGACACGACCTCGCGGGCGTCTTCGTCATGCGCCAACTGCGCGACGGTCGGCGGCTGCTACAGTTCATCGAACAGGTGCGACCGCGCGACGCCGTCATCGTCGGCGCGGGATACATCGGCCTTGAAATGGCCGAAGCCTTTCGCGCGCGCGGGCTGAACACGACGGTCGTCGAATCCACCGACAAGATGATGAGCACGCTCGGCGGGGCTTTGCGTGATCGGGTGGTTGACGAACTGCGCGGGCGCGGCGTCGAAGTCGTCTTGGGCGAGCGCGTGTCCGCCTTCGAGGGACGCGGCGAACAGGTCGCGCGCGTGATCTGCGAAAGCGGGCGCGCCTTCGAGGCGCAAGTTGTGTTGATCGGCGTCGGCGTGCGTCCCGCCGTCGAGATCGCGAAAGACGCGGGGCTTGAGATCGGCGAGACCGGCGCGGTCGCCACCGACGCGAACCAGCGCACGAGTGCGGCCAATGTTTTCGCGGCGGGCGATTGCTCGGAGACGCTGCACCGCGTGTCGGGGCGTCGCGTCTGGATGCCGCTCGCGCAACCGGCCGTGCGTCAGGGTTGGGTCGCGGGCGCGAACGCGGCGGGCGCGATGCCCGAAGCGCGTTTCGCGGGCGTCGTCGGCACGAACGCCGTTAAAGTTTTCGACCTTGAAGTCGCGCGCACCGGCCTGTCTCTGGAAGAAGCGCAGGCGGCGGGCTTCGACCCCTCAATCATCGAGGACGAAACCGCATCACGCGCCGGTTACTATCCCGGCGGCGCGAAAATCCTGACGCGCGTCGTCCACGACAAAAGCGGGCGTCTGCTCGGCGCGCAAATGGTCGGGCGCGAAGGCGTCGCCCAGCGCATAGACGTGTACGCCGCCGCGCTTCATGCCAACCTCAAAATCGAAGAACTCAATCAACTCGACCTCGCCTACGCCCCGCCCTTCGCCCCGACCATCGACCCGATCCTGCGCGCCACGAAACAAAGGGATGAGGGATGAAGGATGAGGGATGAAATGTAAGCACTCGCTTGAATGCTCTTATTCATCCCTGATCCCTCCGCCCTCATCCCTTGCTTTAGTTCACCCTGATACGGACGGCGAAGTTGCCGCCGTTGTCGCTGTAGTCGTCGTCGTTGATGGCGAGGATCAGGCGGCCGTCCGTCTGCGCGTTGAAGGTCAGTTGATTGCCGATCAGGAACGGCTGCGTGATTTGGCCGCTCGACGTGCGGATGAAGCCGATGAGCGCGCCCGGCCCGGCGGTGGGCACGGGACGCGTCCCGATGATCGAGCCGAAGCCCGTGGCGCGGCCGCCCTGCGGCCCGACCTCGCCAATGCGACGCCCGGCGACGACCGTCCCGCTCGCCGAGATGGTCACTTGCTCGCCGCTCCGCAGGTCAACGCCGGAATCCGTGTCGCGCGACGTGCCGGGCACGTTGACGCTGACCTCGCGCGGCGCGCCGACGCGTCCGCTATCGCCGGTGTCCCGGTTATCACCTCCGGGCAAGCGCGAGCGCACCGGGGCGGGTGAACTCTGGCGCGTGTCGAAGATGTCGTCATTTTCGGCATCGTCGTTGTTGTTGCGCGAGGCCGTGCTGTCGCGGCGTCGCGGCGTGAGGTCGCGCTCGGTGCGCACCTGCACGGTGTACGCGCCGCGCGCGTCGGAGTAAGTGCCGCGGTTTGCGGTCAGGTAGAGGCGTCCGTCCCTGTCGGCCACGAAGTCGCGCCCGATGCCGATCTCGATGATGGGCGAATCCGGCTCGTTGCCGATTGCGCCGATGAGCACGCCCTCCGCGGCGCGCGGGAGCGGCGCGGTCGGATCGACGGAGCGCAGGCCGCCAGGCGTGATGCGCGAACGCCCGGCGACGATTGTTCCGTTGGCCTTCACGGACACGCGCTCGCCGCGACGCAAATCAACGCCGCTGTCGATCCAGTTGGCCGCGAGGCCGACTTCCACCGTGCGCGAAGAGAAACGCGCCTCGTCCAGCGAGCGGCCTTCGATTTCGACACGCTCGATCTGATTCGGGCGAAAGAACTGCACCTCGCCCTGTTCAGCGGCTGCGCCGGTCGTCGCGACGCGCACGGCGAAGCGCCCGCCGATGAAGCCGAGCACGGTTCCGCGTACGGTGCGCCCGTCGCGCAGGTAGATCGTGTCGGCCAGCGCGAGCGGCGCACACACGATGACGCACAGTAAGGCAAGAATTATCTTCTTCATATTTTTTACCCTCTCAAATTCGAAGTTCAACGAGCGCACTCTGGCGTCCTGAAATTAAACGCATATGCGGCTCGAACGAACTAGCTCGTCGGCCGCAATCATTCGCGGGAGAGAATGTCAACGCGGGGAAAAGATGGCTTCAAGTAAGACAGCTTTGGGGGGAATAAGGTTAAAGATTACAACGAAGCGCGGAGGCGAGCAAGTATGAGGCGGCAAGACTGCCCTCGCCGCCCGGCGCGCATCGAGCCATTGTCGAGAGCGAATGAGGGCTTAAAAAACTTGCGGGCGCGCTCTTTTGACGGAGCGCGCCCGCAAGTGTCGTGTGTTGCCGGTCGCCGCGTTTAGCGAACCGCCGCGAAGACGATAACCAGCGTGAAGATGACCAGCGTCTCGATGAACGCGAGGCCGATGATCATCAGAATCTGGATGCGGCCGCCCGCGCCCGGATTGCGCGCCGTGCCTTCCGCCGCCGCCGCCGCGACGCGCGACTGGCCGATTGCGCCCAAGCCTGCCGCAATCGCGAACCCGAAACCGGCGGCCAATTTCGCATACTTGGCGACGCTCGATTCGTTATCGGCGGCCACCTGTCCGGCCTGCGCGAGCGCGGGCATGGCGGCCATCAGCACGCCGACCACGGCAAAGAATGCCATTCTGAGTTTGTGCATTTTCATCTCTCCTTTTCAGAGTCGAATGTCAAAAGAGAGGGGCGTTGAATCTTGCCCGGCCGTCGAAGCGTCGCACGCGTCATTTATGATTTCGCCGCCACCCGGTATCCGCCGCCCCTCTTACAACGGCGCTCCAGCGATGCCGACATCCGCCCACTTTCAAACAGCGAAAGTTATTATTCTCCGCGTACCCGATTCGCCTCTCACTAGCCTTAACGATTTTCTTCCCCCCCGTGTTTCCTAAACCCCCGACGCCCCAACGCGTGCGGGCGCGTTTCCCCGCACCGCTCAAGACGCCGTCGAAACAATGATAAAGTAGGAACGATGAACGATGAATAAAAACCAAAGCGCTTGTCTTTAGTTCATCGTTCATCGTTCCTACTTCATCGTTACTATTACAACGCCGGAGCGATGATCTCGTCGCCTTCAATCGGCTGAAGTTGGTTGCCGTGCGCGTCGTCGTGGTCTTCGTGCGGCGCGTGCGAGACCTCGCCGATGTAGATCATCGAGAGCAGCGTGAAGATGAACGCCTGCATGACGGACGCGAAGACGCTCAGGATCATCAGGACGGCGGGCAGCACCCAGTAAGTGTAGGGCGCGCCGACGCCCGCGATGTTCACCGCCACCTGTTCGTCGCCGAAGATGTTGCCGAAGAGACGCAAGCCCAGCGAGAGCGGGCGCACGGCGTTACTGATCAACTCGATGACGAACATCGCCGGCCCCATGATGAACAAAATCGCGCCGCTGAAATAGTGCACGCCCGCGAAGTGGCCGAGGTGTCCCCCGAGTCCGTTCTCTTTGATCCCGATGTAGTTGTAGTAGACGAAGGACGTGATGCCGAGCGCGAAGGTGACGGACGTGTGCGCCGTCGGCGGCATGAACATCGGGAACAGCCCCATCAAATTCGAGACGAGGATGAGCAGCGCGAACGTCCCGACGACGGGAAAGTATTTCAACCCGTGCGGCCCGATGATGTTCTCCACCATGTCGCGCACGGCCAGCACGGTTACTTCGAGCGTCTGCTGCCCGCCGCTCGGCTCGTCTTCCGAGAGATACCTGCCCTTCAGAATCCAGATGATGGCGAGCGTGATGAGACACGCGATGATGAACATCACCGTGTACCATGGCACGGCGTTCTCGACGGTGTAAGGGCCGAACACGTTGGCCGCGCTCGTGTCGAAGTGTTTGAAGACGTACTCGTTCCACAGCGGCTCGGTGTACTTGACCTGAAAATTGTGAACCGGCTCGCCGATGAAATGATTGACGGCTTCCACGAGCGGCGGCGTGTGGTGCGCCGCGGCCTCGCCGCCGTGAGAAGCGGCCGCCCCGGCCGTCTCGGCGTGCGCGGCCGTCCCCGCCCCTTCCTCGCCATGTCCTTGCAGCATCCAGAACATTATTTAGTTTCCTCTCGATGTATGATCACGAAGTAAGTCTGCATGAAACCTTCCGCGAGCGCGGCGACGACGAACGAACAGAGGCCGACGAGCATGGCCGTCAAAGATGCGATGTCGAGCCAGGAGGCGGCGGCGACCGCGACCGCGACGATAAAGTAGCGCGTGATGAAGCGCACGATCTTGAGTTTCGGCCGCGCGCCCGTGTTCGCGGAGAGCGCGAAGGCCGCGACGATGGCCGTCCGCATCCAGTGATGATTCAGCAGCGAGAGCGCGCCGCCGATGAACAGCCCCGCCGTCACGCGCCACGGCATCCACACCGCGCTCAAGAGCACGGCCGCGGCGACCGTCCAGATCATCACACGGAACAGCCGCTCCGCCATCGCGGACGCATTTTCGCTTGCCACTTCCCCGTCAAGCGCGCCGCTGTCTGCAATTTCATTCATCGTAGAACGCTAGATTCTACATGCTCAGGCGGCGGGCTGTCGAGTGACGAAATTTCTTGGGAGTGACTAAATCCGAGCAGGTGGTGGAGAAATAACGTTTTTCAGCATTCAGCTTAACTGGTGCTATCGAAGCCGGCTCCCAAACTCAGGCACAATGACTCGCTGTTCGCTACCTGCTCG
>JAIVJZ010000076.1 GCA_020199775.1 Acidobacteriota bacterium | reverse complement strand
AAGAAGTAAGATTACACTAAACTGCGATTAGTGTAACCTTAACGGGGAAGCAAAATAGTGCTACAATTCGCCCGAAAGGAGTAGGGAAGTGACTTTAACCATCGATCTACCGCCGGCGCTTGAGGAGAGGCTCCAACAGGAGTCGGCCCGTGAAGGTCTCGCCGCCGAAGAGTACGCCCGCAAAGTCCTCGAAGAACGACTGCTGCCCGTCGTCCCTGATGGGGCTGCCGGGGTGAATGAGGAAAGGCTTCGGTCTTACCGTGAGTGGGTCGGCAGTCACGCCGGGCACTCGGCCCCGCCCCTCTCCGACGAGGCGGTCAGCCGTGAGAGCATCTACCGGGAGCGCGAAGACCGGCAGCTATGAGCTACCTCGTCGACACCAACCTCCTGCTGCGCTCGGCTCAGCCTTCCCACCCGATGCACGCGGATGCCACGCGAGCCGTCGGCCAGTTCCTAGCAGGCGGCGAGATACTCTCCGTCATTCCTCAGAACATCATCGAGTACTGGGCTGTCGCCACCCGCCCCGTCGCGGCGAACGGCCTCGGCCTGAGTGTGGAGGAAACCGCCGTCGAGGTCGCCAGGCTGAAAAGCATCTTTCGGATACTTACGGACAACGCAGCGATCTTCTCGGAGTGGGAGGGATTGGTCGGCAAAGACGGGGTGAAGGGCAAAGAGGTGCACGACGCGCGGATCGTCGCGGCTATGCTGGCTCATGGCGTCACGCGCTTGCTGACCTTCAACACGGACGACTTCAAACGCTACACGCAGATCACCGCCATCAATCCCGTGGACGTATGAGCGATACCGCACTCCAACTATCTGCCCCCGGTGAGCAAGGCGACGCCGTCGCCCTCCGCAACGCGATCCGGGTCTGGGCCCGGAGCACGACGGGTCAACTCGCACACAACCCTGAAGCCCTCGTCCGCGACAAGCGCAAGGCGGTCGAATTGTTTTTCAGCTTCGTCGGGAAATCACCGGAACGGGTAGACGCGACGGACGTCGAGGGCTGGCGCAATCGGATGGAGGAGCAGGGCCTCAAGCCCAACACCGTCTACACCCGTGTTTCGCTCCTGGCAGCCTTCTTCCAGTGGCTGATGCGCGACCCCGAGTTGGGCCGACACCTCCGCCAGAACCCTGCGCGGGCGGCGATGCCCAAACGCCCGCAGTCGTACCAAACAGAATCGACCAAGGCATACACCGACGAGGAGATGAACGCTTTGGTCGCCGCGGTGAAGGCAGAGGCGGAGGGCGGTTCCGTGAAGGCCAAACGCGACTACGCGCTCCTGCTCATCTACTTCTTCAGCGGGCTGCGCCGGCGGGAAGTAATCTCGCTGCGCGGCAGGGACGTAGAGATCAAAGACGAAGGGATGGTGCTGCACTACCGGCGGAAGGGCGGGCGTTACCAGGGACGGGAACTGCTGGAGCCCTCGGCCGTCGCGTCGCTGGTTGCTTACCTGGAGGCCTCTGGGCGCGTCGACGTTCTGGGATCGGAGCGACCGCTATGGACAAGACATGATCGCGCAGGGAGGGCCGGTGCGCCCCTCTGCTCGCACGCTTTCGCCAAAAACCTGAAGGCTTACGGCGACAAGGCCGGAGTCAAGAGCGCGCGCATCCACCGCACCAGGCACACTTTCGGCAGGCTGGTCGCCGAGCAGACGGGTAGCCTTGTCGAGACCCAGGACGCGCTCGACCATGCGAACCTGTCGACGACCCGCGTCTATGTCGAACGAATCGTGGTGAAAAAGGATAAGTACAGTAAAGGAATAGCCGAGCGGATGGGCGACAAGACGACCTATATAAGGCGTGGGAGTTGTATCCCAGATTAATTTGAGGGGTGCAGTTTGGGTTTTACGCTCCTTGGGATATTTGAGCGCATTTTGCACGTATCTGACGCCGTCAAGCGTTACGTCGCAATTGATATGGCTGTGGCCGAAGACATGTATGTTTGAACCGAGCCGTCTTATCTGCTCGTCGAGCGCCAGAGAACCGGCCACTCTCGGAAGTCCCTTGAAGAGCAGGTTCTCGGTCGGGGGCAGCAAATCTCTGCGCGGCAGAAAATGTGAGAGGGAGATAATGAGGCCACCGGAAGCAATGAGGTGCGGATCATTCATTCGCAGAAAATATTCCGCGACCGATTCGATCTCGGCAGGCCATTTGCAAAAATAGCGATCAGCCCAACCTTCCAATTCGGCGATATCCGCACTCCCGTCAATGTCGAAGCTCTGTTCGTACCAGGAGAAGAGCGGCACGACGCGCAGATCACCGACGATGAATGGTCGTGTATGAACGTCCAGACGGTCGCAGAGATCAATCACTTGATGAAGTTTCTCAAGCGAGTCGCCGTCTTGCTGCCTTACCCATAACTCGTGGTTGCCGGGGACGTAGAAGACCTTTGAGAATCTCGCACGCAGTAGCGAGAGCGTCTCGGCGATAATGTCGTTGCGGTCGGCGATGTCGCCGGCAACGAGCAGGACATCCTTTTGATAGGCAGTGATCGAGATTTGGTAGAGTAGAGATTTATTGGCTGCGAAATCGGTATGCAGGTCGGAGATTGCGTAGATGCGCATTTTATTAAATCTCCGAGCGAATTGCAGGGGAATGATTTTTTACGACTTCAATTATCCCTCGCCAATGCACCAGTCGAGCACCGAGATGGCACTTGTCAACTTGTGTTGGGCCTGACGGAAAGCGCGGCTCTGTCGCCCGTCGAGCACTTCATCGACCACGTCGTCGCCACGCACCGCCGGTAAGTCATGCAGAAAGATCGTCCCCGCCGATTTCGAAACGCGACTCATCAATTCTTCGGTTACGCTGAAAGGTTTGAACTTCTCGCGCCAGTCGGGGTCAGGCTTGGATACGCCCATCGTCTGCCAACGTGTTGTGTACACCACATCGACATTCGCAGGCAAGTTTTCGATGTCGTTAGTGTGCTCGATGGAAGAACCTGATTCGCGCGTGAAGCCATCCGCCTGTTCGAACGCGCTGCCGGGCAGGTCGTAGCCTTTGGGCGTCGCCAGTGTCAGGCGCATGCCCGGAGTCATAGCAACAGCCAGCGCAAGTGCTGCCGCGGAGTTGTTGCCCTCGCCGATATAAAGAATGTGTACCCCGTTCAAACGCCCAAACTCCTCCTGAATGGTGATGAGGTCGGCAATGGCCTGCGTCGGGTGTTCGTTGTCGCTCATCGCGTTGATAATCGCCATCTTTCCCT
>JAIVJZ010000052.1 GCA_020199775.1 Acidobacteriota bacterium | reverse complement strand
ATGCCTGGGTAAGAGTCTGAAGTGGTCGAGCAAGATGAGAAAGTACAGGGCGGACGTGGCGCAGGAATCGCGGTTCGATGGACTTTGTTTGTTGCTAGTTAGCTCAAAACCTGAATAGTCACAGTGTTGCTGTGCCGTCTGATAATCATCTCCCCCAATCGTGATGGCTGCCTAAAGGACAACAAAACAGGGGTGTTTATCTCCCTACTGGGGAACCTCAAAATTGACCGGCAACCTGATTTTTCTCTCCCTATTTTCGTCTTTGCGGCTCATTACTCACAAAACAACCGGAACGTCCCATCACCCGAAGGGAGTTTCGGGCCAATTGTTGTCCTCAGGCTCACATCTTGCCCACCTGATCGAACTGCCTCACCCTTTACCCACAGTCCTTCGGAGTACTTGCCTTCTAACCTTATTTCAGACAGCACCAGCGCGCCCGAGTGTTACCAGCCTGAACTTCAGGCTAGTAACACTTCCATACCATCTGTCGAGTCATTAGAGAAAACCAAACGACGCGGACGCTTGAAGCACACTGAGGAAGCGATCGCGCTAGCCGACTCCCTTAACATGCGAGGCTGGAAAGGCGGAAGGCCTGTACCTAAACGGCATGAGACTGTAATCCCGGCAAAACTACTCACTGAAGTAACACAGTGCCGCTGTAAGCAATGTTCCGGAGCGTGTCACTCAACGAATCTGAAACGCAACGGCCAAACCAAAACGCTGTTTCTATTGCATACTCCGTCCGACGATCGGCCCCGACGCATCGAGTATCGCAGGCAGAAGTACTTCTGCCCAATCTGTAAGCACACCACGCTGCAGCCAGTCTTTGGTGTCTATAAGGGCACTCGCATGACCCGCCAGTTGCGGCGATATATCGCTAGACAGTGTCTGGTACAGGAAGAGACTTTCAGCGGCATCGCCAAAAGAGTGGGACTGTCGGAAAAGACTGTTAGAAATGTTTTCGAGGAGCACATGAATCACTTGAACAAAATCAGTGAGATTGAAACGCCACGCGTCATGGGACTAGACGGCGTCTATATCAAGGGGAAGGAGTCGTTAATCGTAACCGACCTCGAACGCAAACGCCCCGTTATGATGCGGCCCTTTATCAAGGAGCGGGCCGTGGCCGCCGCCCTGCGCAAGATGCCGAACCTGGGCAAAGTCGAAGAGGTCGTATCTGACATGTCTGGGTCTCTCGATCGGGTTCAGCGAGCGGTAATGCCGAAAGCCCTACGCACTAAGGACCGCTATCACGTCCAGCGCATGGTTAATGCCGCCGTGGACTTCGTGAGGAAGAAAGTGACCCCGGAGAAGAAGAAGCGGACGAAGGGCCAGATGGCAATGTGCAACCGCCACATCTTCCGCAAGCGTAAGAACCAGCTCAAAGGTCATGACCGTAAGAGCCTTGAGTGGTGTCTCAACCTCTACCCATTGCTCCGGCTGACCTATGAGTTGAAGGAGGCATATTGCGAGGTCTGGACGTCCCTCGATATCGGCACCGCGCGCCTGAAATATACCGAGTGGTTAGAACTGCACAAGATCTGGAAGAAGCAGATGCCCGAAGAATTGCAAGGGGCATTCGACCCGCTGATCAGAGTGATGAAAAATTGGGAGGAAGGCATCTTCAATTACTTTTACCACCGCCGCACAAACGCTTACACTGAATCGGCTAATGCAGGGGTCAAGGAGATCACACGCAAAGCGCCAAATGCTAAATTCACCACCATCAGCACCAAAGTAGTTCACGGCACTAGACTGAAGCAACAACGCGAAGCCGCTCGCCAGCGGGGGAAACAGCAGCGGCGGGCGCAGCACTCACAGCAGCCGATAATTCAGCCGCCTGTGGCTAAAGTCGGTACTATTCAGGATGCGCCTCAAGAGGGTGAAGCGCCAATACCAACACCTGTGCCTCACTCTACAGTAACAACGTCGAGAAAACAGGAGCTGCGACCGAACGTGGATAGGCTCGCGGCATTTAAACGAAGGTCGAAAGAGGAAGGGGATTCCGGCCAGTCTTCATCACCACAGATGTCTTTGTTCGAGTAGTTGGTAGATGGCAACTCCGACTATGGGTTATGAACTAGGCTTTAATAAATTTATGGACCGTGTCACTTATCTCTCCCACGAGTTGTTCTTTGCCCGGAGGTAACAAGACATAAAGCCGTAAAATGTAGAGTGCCTGAACAGATAATAATTTCAGCAAAGAATATTCCAATCCTACGATCAGTTGAGATTTCTCCTGACCTTTCTCCAGTACATGAATTGACTGAGCCACATCTTGGTCATCACCTTCGTTTTTCTCGACGAGTGAGGAGATGGGTACGAAAGAGCCAATCTTGGTGAGAGCGATGCCCGGCTTGTGCCACAAATACCATAAGCTCTTGTCGATGCCGAACTCTTCCGCCCACCTGGGGATCTGCTGTTCAAGGTCGTGCTTTCTAGAGATCAAGTCGCGCCTTTCAACTTCATCGCGCGCTTTTAGATACTCCCTTTTGTATATCAACTTAGGCGGGTTGCGCTCAAGGATGGCGCGCGTCTTCAGAAGGTCTTCGTAGCCCGTGCTGCTATCGTCGGCAAGTTCAATGATCTGTTGCATAATTTGAGCATCATCGAAGCGGTGCCAGTTCCCACTGCTGATCATCCCTTTCACCTCCTCGGCTGAACCCTTGATTCTTCCAGATCGCAAGAGCACTGAGATAACGTCTTTCAGCACCATCTCGAAAGCCGCCACGGTTTTGTGAAATGATACTTGCTGATAATCAAAATAGCGGCAGAGCAGGAAGTGATCGGCGGTACGCACCGCCTTCGCGCTGATGCAGACCCGGCCTGTATCATCAATGCTCAGCTGGCTCAAAATGTAATCCAAATCTATGGAGCCATAAGGTAGTCCCGTATGGCGTGCGGTGCGCAGGAGATAATCGATCCGGTCGGCATCTAAGTCTGAACTGATTATGTTCGCGAGGTACCCCTTCTCGCCGTGGTCGAAGATTTTCTGGAGGCTGTCGGGGTTAATGCCGGCTTTCGTCAGCACCCCGTTAAGTTCCGGGTCGCGGGTTATCATCTCCTTACCAACTTTTTCGTGGTTGAGCGGTTTTTGCGTCGTACTAGCTGCTCCCTGAGGCTGCCGGACAATGTCGGCGAACTTTGTGTAGTGAAGTTTCAAAGCCTCTTCCATAGCGTGGGAGTAGGGATAGTGACCGATGTCGTGGAGCAATGCGGCTAATCGATACAACTGGTACTTGTCTTCCGAGAGCCTGAGGCTGGCTTTATTACGGCGTAAGGCTTCAAGGATCCGACCAGTGACGTGGCATACCCCCACTGAATGCGAAAGCCTGGAGTAGTCGGCGCCGGGATATACGTAGTGTGCCAATCCCAATTGTTTGATATTGCGGAGGCGCTGGAAGACCTGGGTATGCATGACCCGGAGTTCCAACTCACTGACCCCGATGGTTCCATGCACGGGATCGGCTATGCGCTTAACATCATAGGAAGGCATGAGGAATGTTTCAGGGCAGTAGCTTCAACTCTGCGAGTTTTTCCTGCGCCAAGTCAAAGTAGCTCGCCAAGTGAGGTTTTTGATTTGTTAGGGTCCGCCGTGCCTTCGCCACATCCTGCTTACTTACCGTTCGGAGGAAGTGCAATGAGGAGACCAACTCCAGCCAATCTTCCTGCTCAAGCGGAAAGTCTGCCGGCTTATTGATGACAGGTGCCAGCGACTTCAACTTATCTCGCACGGAGGCCTCGATTTGAAGTTCATCATTACCGTCACCGGTAACAGGAATGTCCTTTACTAGAAGTGCCTCCGCAAGCTTGTAATAATCATTAGCCAATTCCGGGCTGTAAGGGCCGTGCACATACCAGTTGTAATCATAGCCGAAGTTGACACCGGCCGCTTGGGCAAGGTAAATGGCTTTTTGAACGCGCTTTCGGTCGTTGATCGTATCTATGGCCGGTGGTACGCCCAGCTCGTGCAAACACGTGTTCAGGATGATGAGGTCATTGTCCATTTGTGAGATCCCCCCTGGTTTAGAATGCGCTTGTCGCCTGCTCGGGAGGTGAGTTCGGCTTACACTCTCTTCCGCTCTATCAGTGTGCCACGCACAATTATAAGGCAGAACCGATCTCAAGCGAAGCAGTAAGTTGCGCGCCTGATCGAGGAGCCGTCTTAGGATGATATACATTAGTCTTCCTCCCTATAAGCTATGCGAATCAAGAGTAGAAAAGGCAGATCAGCGGCTCGGTTGATAAGATTGAGTTTGTGGAAAACAAACTTATCACTCTCTACCTCTTAATCTGCCGCCTCTACGATACTGAAGCGGTTCTAAAACATCAACGCTTGAGTAACTTCAAGCCCACTTTTACTGACGAAGAACTCTTAACGATGTACATCTTCGGGCATCTGCAAGGTCATACTTCTCACCGCCGCATCTATGATTATGTGGCGGGTCATTGGCACCAGTGGTTTCCCGCACTGCCCTCCTATCAGGCTTTCAATCGTCGGGTCAATGAACTCAGCCCGGCTTTTGAACTGCTCATCGCGAAACAGTTGACGAGTGCCAGTGCCTCCATCGAAGCCAGTACAGACCGGCTCATTGATTCGATGCCCGTCATGCTCGCCATTGGCACACGAGCCAACCGCGCGCGGGTGGCGAGGGAGATGGCTGACACCGGATTTTGCGCCACTAAGCAGATTCATTACAGGGGCGTGAAATTGCATCTCATTGCTGCCCGCCGCTCGAAGCTGTTGCCGCTGCCGGAACGCTTGGCTCTGTCACGCGCCTCGCAACACGACCTCTCGGCCTTGCGAGAACTTAACCCGACGCTTGGCGCTTACGGTCTCTTCGCTGATAAGGCTTATGCCGATGCTGAGATGAAAGCAGTGCTGGCGGCGCGCGGAACCCATTTGCTGACACCATACAAACGACGCAGAAACGAGCCGGAGATAAACGTCCCGACTTTGCTCAATCGCTTCGTGTCGAGCATGCGCCAACCGCTGGAAAGTCTCTTCGGTTGGATGATTCAAAGAACCGATGTGCAGAACGCTTCACGCGTGCGTTCCACTAAAGGATTGTTAGCGCACTGCTACGGCAAACTCGCTGTCGCTTGTTTGTTGCTAACTTCCTACTCTTGATTCGCATAAGCTATACTTAGGACATTACTTTTCTGTTTACAGCTTTATATTCACCATCTATTCCATCACCCTTAGGGAAGATTAGATCTATGCGTCTCTAACGCTTCCATGGAATGAACCAAACGTCGCTTCCACGACATGGTTCGGGAGAGCAGCATGGTTCGGGAGAGCAGCGGATGTAGTGTTAGAGTGATGCACGCTAAGTTGGTCTATGGCACATGCTGAAGGAACAGCTGGTAGAAGGAAGAAGTAAGGCGAGAAGAGGGTGTAGGTGGAAGAGGACGAGACGGCCTCCGGTGCCCGCCCCACGCCCATCATCGGGCTCTCTGGCTACGCACACGCCCAACCTGCGCTCGGCGGGACTGATAGATGTCGACCATGACAGAGCGTCAACGCTCGCCCTCAGCGACTTAGAGATTGTCCTCGAGATGCTGGAAGGAATCTGCGAGAAATTCCACTACTTTATGAGGCGGCCGCAGATAGATAGGGATGAGAATTACTTCGCTGATGAGCTGAATCTCCTATTTTCTTACCTGAGCATGGGGCTGAACTTTAAGTACCAGAGGCGGTAGGATGGCGTTAACCGCCGGGATGAAGAGACATTCTGGCCCCTGTCCCGGAACTTGAGGCACCTGAATCCCTATCTGCTGCAGCACATCTCCAAGCAGACCGCCCCGGAGCCGCCTCGCGCCCTCACCACATTGTGGCGGCAGATCATCCACCAAGTCGAAGGGGAGAAGCCGCGCCACCCACTTAGCCCGATGCAATAAGGGTGCTTGGTCAGCACACCTTTACAACTCATTATAATTTTCGCAGCGTCATCAAAATTAATTGGGAACTAAGGGTGAACATTTTACCGCGTAATTCGTTATATCAAACGCGAGAGTGATACATGCGAGACGATCAGATAATGTAGGTAGCCCGGAGAGTGTGACTGTTCACAGTATCCAGACGATGCCACAATGTCCGAGCGTAAATTTCCCACTCTTAGCGCCTCATGCCGCAAGGCTCTCTTCTTTGGCATTCCTCATCACACTGACAAAAGGAGCTAAAGCTAAAACCCATGAGCGAATCCGTGCGCAACTGGCTGGAAAGGGCTGCGGAATTCATTCCGGGCTATAGCGGCTATCAACAGCAAGAGGCTCGTCGGGACAGCGATAAACTATATCGCGAATACCTGTCCAACCGGCTTCGCGCGACTAAAACGGTACTTACCGACGCGATGCTGGCTCTCACAGCCCATGATGGCCTGAACATGCTCGGTACGATTGATCGCAGCATCAGAAAACTCGACCGCGCCGAAAACCAGATTCGCTTCGCCTCCTATGGCTATCGCGGCTTTTTCGACACTGTTAGAATTCAAGAAGCGCAACTCGATGAACTCTATGGCTTCGATCTTTCACTCTCGGAAAATGTAGCGAACATCGAAAAAGCCGCCCAAACGCTCAGGCTCTCAGTAGTTGATAAGGAGGAGATCGCAACCATGATCGCTAACGTGGATGCGTCCCTCGATGAACTTGAACGCGCCTGGCAGCGTCGCACGGACGTCATCAACCAATTCGGACAAGCCGCAAGTGAGGAACAACAACCTTAGAGTAGTTTTCATGCTGCTAAATTCCAACCACGCTGGTGATGTTGCTACCTCAAAGCTAACGGCAACACCGGAAGCGCAAAACAGTCCTCATAATCACTAAGGAGAAGATCAAGTTGAGCGTACTGCAACTTATCCAGTATCAGGATGCGACCGGCTCACAGGTAATTCACCGGCTTCCCGAAGGCGGTCTGGCCGAGATCAAGATGGGCGCGCAACTTATCGTGCAGGAAAGTCAGTCGGCCGTCTTTTTTCGTGACGGCAAAGCCCTAGATACCTTCGGCCCTGGCCGGCATACTCTCACCACGCTAAACGTGCCGGTCTTAACCGATTGGTTAAAAGAGAAACTCGGCACGGACTCGCCCTTTCAGGCCAGCGTGGTGTTCGTCGCACGGCATACGTTCCAGGATTTGAAGTGGGGCACGCGTGAGCCTATCGCTTTCCGCGATACCGAACTTCGGATGGTGCGATTGCGAGCCTTCGGCAAGTACGCGATGCGCGTCAGCGACCCGCAGCTTTTGGTCAACTCCATTTCCGGGACGCGCGGCATGCTCACCACGGAAAAGCTCAACGAGTTCCTGCGCGATATTATCGTCGCTCGCCTCAATGACTTGCTGGGCGAGAATCTCAAAACGGTTTTTGACCTGCCGGCTCAGTACGATGAATTGGCCGCCGCCGTCAAAGCCCGCACCGCAGAGGATTTCAGCCGACAGGGACTGGAGTTGGTTGACCTGTTGATCTCGGCCATCACACCGCCCGAGGACGTGCAAAAGATGATCGACGAGCGTTCCGGGATGAACGCTGTCGGTGACATGGAGGGTTACTTGAAATATAAAGCCGCCCAGTCTCTACCCGACGCCGCCAAACAGCCGGGCGGAAGCGCGGGACAGGGCATGGGACTCGGCGTCGGCTTCGGGTTGGGGCAAGCGATGGCAGACGCTTTTAAGTCCGATGCCCCTAAGTCGCCTGCTCCACCTACTTCCCCGCCCACCAGTGTGACGGCAGAAGTGAACATCACCTCCGAACCTGATGGGGCTGAGATATACCTCAACGGCAATTACGAAGGCAGCACCCCCAGCCAAATCGCTCTCAACGCAGGCGAGCACATCGTGAAAGTTACCCGCCCCGGTTATAAAGACTGGGAGCGTAAAGTACGCCTCTCCGCTGGCACTAAAAAGACCATCAACGCCATTTTAGAAAAAGCATAAATGGCACACCGGTTTTCACGCGCGAGCCGAAGGCTATTGATTATCCATACCGGATCACACCACATGTCTCTTTAATCTCACAAGGGAGGCAATACCGTGGCGACATACGAAGGCAAATGGCGATGCACCTTTTGTAGTGCGGTCAACCGCGGCCGCGATCTGGACTGTACTGGCTGCGGCGTCCGGCGCGGAGCGGACGTAGAGTTTTTTCTGGAAGACAATGCCCCGGCTATCGTTGATGAAGCGCGGCTCAGGGAAGCTAATGATGGCCCGGACTGGCTCTGCGAAACCTGTGGCGGGTCGAATCGCTTTAGCCTTACAACCTGCCAGACCTGCGGAGCGCCACGGGGGAATTCCAGCCTGCGCGAAGTTCTGGACGGCGCGCTCGGCGCTTTCCGCGACCCGCAGGGAGATGATCAGTCCGCTCGCAATGCAGCGGACTTTTCTCCTGACGGGACTCATATTGCTGATGACAGACAAAGTAGCGGCGAAGGGTGGTCGTCGGCTCCGGCGAATGACTGGCGAGGACGCGACTGGACACCAAGTGTAACCGTTATCTGCATGATGATAGGTGGAATCATCTTGCTGATGTTTCTGGCCTTCAGCCATAGCAGTTCGCCAACTCCGAAAGTCGCACCGGAAGTTGACCGCCGGGAAGTTACGTTCAGGGACATAGATCTGGTAGTTGACCGGGTGGAGTGGGTGCGTTCAATCGAAGTAGAAGAATATCGGCAGGTCTCCGAGGAGGGATGGGAAGACGATGTACCAGCGGATGCGAAGATAATCTCACGCCGCCAGGATGTTCATCATTACGACCGCGTTAAAACCGGCTCACACATTGAGCCGGAATATTATACCGAGCGCGTCAGAACCGGCTCCCACACCGAAACCGAATACTATACCGAGCGCGAGCAAAATGGGACGGAAAGTTATCAGTGTGGCACCCGCAATATGGGGAACGGTTACTTCGAAGATGTGTATTGCACCCGCCCCGTATATGGAACCGTCACGAAGAGCCGTAGCAGAGAGGTTGATGATTACCAGACAGTGACGCGTAGCCGCGATAGAGTAGTTGAAGATTTCAAGGATGTTCCCGTCTATCGCACGAAAGTGAGCTACACGGTCAAGCGATGGATTCCTGCCGATACAGTTGTGGCACAGGGGACTGATCTTAAGCCGTACTGGCCGAAAGTCACCGTCAATACTAAGAAGCGCGCGGGACAGCGGATAGAGACCTATCGGGTATTCTTTCATGATGCGCAAGGTAAGAAGGCATATGAACGACAGGTGGGCGCGAATGAATTTGCGTTGTTCACCACGGGTGCCAAATGCCGGGCGCGAGTCAATGGTTTCGACCGAATAGTGGCCTTCACCCACCCGGCTGACCAAACTTCTCAAAGCGTGCATTACCAAAATGGAATCTAGATGGATCCACAAGCGTCTCCTTTGTGAACACTTGCATGGTTGGCGAGATGACCAGCAGTGAAGTTGGTTTATCGTGAGACCGATTATGCGCTGGCAACGGCAGGAGGCGACAGTCTTTCGCTGGTCTTTAATGCTGTCAATTGGAATTCCTTGTTTATAATTCTTCACATATCTCTGGATAAGATTGATCGCTTCCTGAAATTGTACCCATCCTGTCGAGCGAAGATGGTGATACCCTCAACTAAATGCGCTCTGGGTTAAGCAAGCCCTCTTGATTTGCGTTTCCAAAAGGTAAAGCATCTATTTATCGAGGGTCGGATGAAAGTCCCACCGGTCAAGATAGGGCGTGCGACACGCGTTTCGCCACTAAGTTTATCGAACAAAAATTTCTTGACTGATCCAGAATTTCAAGATACCGTTCGGATTGTATTCTTAATTGAGATCCCTCATGGAAGAGAACATCTTGATAACGAGTTGCACCCCTTGTTAGTCAAGAACCTTTTTCCTCAATAAGGATAGCTCCCTAAACCTCATATAAATATTTAATATAGGATCGTGTTGAAATACATGAATCCGCTCACTCCCAATACGTTACTCTGCATTCCGTCTGCGCTGCGGTCTGATAGTCCTGTGTTTACCCGGCGTTGCCTGAAACCTACCCCAGATTCATACCCCTTATCTGAAATACAAAGAGAGATATGGATGGATCATTTAAAGCGACCCACGTCGCATCCTGCTCTTTACTACCCTATTGAGTTAAGCACATAGGCAAATTGACTTATGAAGAATGTACTACTCGAAGTTCTGAGGAAATATGTCAAGCGAGAAACACTTTTGGTGTCAACACTGCGGCCAGAAGACAGAACAGGTTGATGTCGCCACTGCGGGGCAAATAACTAGGGTTACCAATAGAACGATTTACCTTTGGGTCAAACAAGGACGTGTTCATGTTAACAGAACGGACGGTGGGCAGTTGAAGATCTGCCAAGCATCGCTCAAGCTGGTAACTAAATATACTGCTCCGCAGATAAACCATGGCTCTATTGATGGAAGGATTAAGCTGGTTATCAGGTTAGCCGAGCAGCAGTATGAGAGGGATAACCCAACGATTGGTAAAATGGCTAAACATACAGGTTTATCTATTTGGTATCTAGCGCGCTTGTTCAAAAAAAATACGGGCATCAACTTTGGTGAACATTTGCGTAACCTGAGGCTAAAGAAGGCTGAGAAGTTGCTACGAGACACAGTGCTCAGCATCAAGGAGATAGCGGCTGCGGTAGGTTACAAACATGTTAGCGATTTTGATCATCACTTTAAATCAGCATATGGCATGCGCCCCAGCGAATATCGCCGATCTCAACAGGCGAAAGAGTGAAATGGCATAGCACCTATTCCTAATAAATAGCTAGAATTCCCAATACTAAATGATTGATCCTGAATTGATGGAGGAACACAATCAACGTGACCTCGAAACTCATGGCCTCACCGCATACCTTACGGTGAAGTTCCACCTGAAATAGAACCGCCAGACAAGTCAAGGAGACTTAAGAGATGAAAAATAAACCTGTTCAGGACAAACTCAGCTTGATGAACGATCTCCTCTTGGAATTGATGCCGGAAGAACTAGAATCACGTCTCGAATTACACGTTCTAGTCGATCCATTGAGCATGCTTGAACTCTCCACCGACAACAACAACAACAACAACAACAACAACAACGACTAGAACCCCCTTCATCCTGACGGCGCAGCTACTGGTAGTCAAACCTCACTTGTGATGTGCGATTATCAAGCTCTCAGGAGTTTGACACTGGAATGAGCAGGTGATTTACCGTTCTTTCCCAAGACTGGAAATCACCTGCTTCATTCGGATAACGAAGCCGTGCAATATAATTACAGGCTGAGAGAAGGCTGCGAATTCTATCCATACGACGGGGCTAAGGATAAAGAGGAGTTCATTGTTAAAACTCCTGACAATCGACAGTTTAAAATTTCAGCCCTCACTAAAGACATCCTGCAAAGACTCGACGGCAACAGAAGCCTGGATGATGTGTCCCGCGAGCTTGAGGCAAGGTCTGTCTCGATTTCAAGCAATGATCTGCGCGACCTCCTGTTACAGCAATACGGTAAGCTAAATATTTTAGAGAGTTCATGCCCACGCCTTACCGAGCAGAATCGTCTAAATCCGTCTGCCGAGGTCAAATTACCCTTCCTCTTACACTGGAACATAATACCGGAAAAGCAGGTGGGATGGGTGGCTGCTCGTCTGAAATTTCTATATCACACGGTCTCTGTCATCTCCGGTCTCAGTTTAATCGCACTGACGCATTATTTAGTTTATTCGCAGCCCACGTCATTCAACCACGTATCTAACGCCGGGTCGCTCTGGGTACTTATATTATGCCTGGTCAGTATTTTATGTCATGAATTTGGTCATGCTGCGGCGGTCACAAAGTATGGCGGCTCGCCGGGATCTATTGGCTTTGGACTGTATCTGCTGTTGCCGAGCTTTTACGCAGATGTCTCAGTTATTTGGAAGTTTCGCCGGCGAGAGCGAATGGTTGTGGATTTAGGCGGCATTTATTTCCAGCAACTATCTTTTGTCGTCTTTGCCATGCTGGGCCATTATTTTTTGGCACCGGAATTTTTCGCCGTTTGTTACTTCATCGATTTAATGGCTCTTTTCAACGTGAATCCGATTTTCCGTTTTGATGGCTACTGGTTTCTGGTGGACTACTTGGCATTACCCAATCTCTACAAGCAGGCTCTTAAATATATCGCTTATAAGGTGCGTAAGGCTGTGGGACTTCAGGCGGAAAAAGTGGTCTTGCCGCAAATGCATTGGTTCGCTTATGGGGTTTTTATTATCTACTCGCTGGTGTGCAATCTCTTTTTAATAGCCATTATCTGGTTTAGCTATCGCTATCTAGCGAATATGGTTATTCGCTTACCTACGTTACTACCACAAATCATTCTCTCGATATGGATGGCGCTCAAAGCATACGACGTGGCACTCTTTTTTAACCGACTCGTCGCGCTCTTCTTCGTCATCGCATTTGCAGGCACTGCCTTGATCGGGATGTATAAGTACGCATCGTTCGGGATTCGTTACTGTCGCGCCAAGATTTACACGCACAAGTTGCCATAAGGGCAACTCTCCAACCCTACAATCTCACATATTCTTCACCAGAGGAGTCGCATTATGAAGATCACGCTAATTCATCCCCCGCTTGACGACCCTACGATTCCATACCATTCGATGGCCTATCTGGCTGGCCAACTCGTTCACAATGGCTTCACAGACGTGGTCATGCGCGACATCAATATTGACTTCGTCAACTATTGTTTAGAGCCACAGAACATCAGTAGTTTCTATGAAGAGGGCGAACAGCGTCTTCGGGAAATTGAACAGCTGAACACGCTCAATTTTTATGAGCAAGAAAGCTACATCGCGCTGTGGTCACATAAACGGATTAGCAATGATGCCCTGCTGGGAGCAGTGCGGGGTATGCGTGACAGAGAAAGCTTCCTCGATTACCCGACATATTTGCAAAACGTAGACCTGCTCTTGAAATATTTCGCATATCTTGGTGCGCTCTCTTATCCAGCCGAATTCGCTCACTTCAGGCAGATGAGTCGTGCCAAGTTCTCCATCTATCACTTGAACGATTTGCTAAGCGAAACATTGAACGCGGATATTTGCCGGCTCTTCGCACGATTCTTCAGCGAGAGATTGGCAAATGATTCCGTCATGATGGAGACGGATTGTTTCGGCATCAGCATCGTCTATGACCATCAACTGACGCATGCCCTCTATCTGGCGCGCGCCATTAAAGAGAGATGGCCGGATAAGAAGATAATCTTCGGTGGCACGTCCATCAGTCAACTCTACAAATATCTTAAAGACAAGACTCAAATCAAAAGATTCTTCGGTCTCTGCGATGCCATCATCGCAGGAGAGGGAGAGACGGCGATTTGTGAAATTGCCGCTCTCGGAAAAGAATTTCATCGCAATGGCGACGTAGCTAACATGATTACCTACAATGAGGCCCGCGACGAGGTGATGTTCCCGCAGCGCATTCATTATGAGGATGTCAAATCGCTCGGCAGGCCGCTCTACACTTACAACTGGGATGCCTATCTTTCTCCGGCGCGTGGCATCAATTATGCGCCGACGCGCGGCTGCTACTGGAACCGCTGTACCTTCTGCGATTACGGGTTAAATACGGATATGCCGACATCGCCATGGCGGGAGAGAAAGATAGAGCAGGTAGTCGAAGATTTACATCATGCTTGTGATACAGAGCAGGTCAAGTACGTTTATTTTGCGGTTGACGTGCTGGCTCCCGCCTACATCGAACGCCTCTCGGATGCCATCATAGATTCGGGACTCGACATCAGGTGGAGCGCGGAGATGCGTATGGAGAAGATCTTCTCACCTGAGCGCTGCCGGAAAATGGTCAAGAGCGGTTGCGTCTGCATCTCGTTCGGGATGGAGTCCGGCAACCAGCGCATCCTTGAGTTGATTGACAAGGGAACCAAGATTGATTACATGGCCGAAACGATGAAGAACTTCGCCTCGGCCGGAGCCGCCGTACAGTTGATGGCCTTCACGGACTTCCCCACCGAAACACCGGAGGAGAAGAAAGAAACTTTCGATTTCATCGAGACTAATAAGGATTACTGGTCTACCGGTGGCATGGGGGCATTCCTACTCACGGGAACGTCCATGATCGCTAAAGACCCTGCGAAGTTTGGTATCAGGCTAATTGAGACGGACGACACGGACGTGGCGAGGGCTATCGCCTATAAGCTCGATACAGAGACAAACAGGGAGGTGTTGCTGACGGAAGACAGTGACGCTTCGTTTGATGGCGATGGCGGGGTCTTCCCGCGCATCTTGGGCCGCCCTTGGGCTGGCGGCACGGATAGCCTACACACAATGATTTATTACGACGCCTATGGCCGCATGTTTTTCAAGGAACACCCACTCATTAACCCGGCGGCCGATAAACCAATGCTCGACGAAGAGGTACTGCGCAGCACTATCAGCATTCCCGGTAAACTCAGCGAGTCGTCGCTCGACATAGCGAAGATTCTTAACCACCGCGCCGCTTACGCCGAGCACATTAGAAAATTGCTGCTGGTTCCCATTGAACCGACCTATACCAATTTTAGACACTGGCAGGCCAATGTAGACGCGGTCGAGAAGGGTGACCCAGCGCTCTGGATTGTCGCAGGTACCAAGTCGGCCAAGCTTGATAAGCTGATTTACCAGCTTTTATCAATCGCTGTCGAAGAGCAGTTAACGATGGAGGAAATGCTCGGCAGCTTTAAGTCGCCAATCAGAGAACGTCTCCTGGAATATTTTAAAAACATGGGACAGACGGGCTTGCTGGTGTTCAAAGACCCTCTTCATCCGGTAAACAACAGGCGTGCAGGTATGCCCATCAGTAATGTTGCGCTGCAAGGAGAGTCGGTCATAGAACAGGCCAGCTTACACGCTCCGAATTAAGGCGGCGACTGTTCTTCTCCCTGCCCCTTTGCGCCTGGAGTTCGATGGCAACATCCGGGAGACTGCCATTAATACGGGAGTCGCTATCACGTTGCGTGATGAATGTGTATTATTCATCACGCAACGCGATAATGGGATTTATACGCGTCGCCCTACGTGCAGGGATGTAGCAAGCTATCACAGCCACTATCATCAACATAATCGAGAGGCCTGCGAAAGTAATCGGATCGAGTGGGCTTATCTCATATAATAAACTTGACATGACGCGAGTCAGGGCAAAGGCTGCAACAAGCCCTATGAGAATACCAATCAACGCTTGAGTCATGCCCTGTCCCACTACTAACTTGAGCACGTCACCAGGCTGTGCTCCGAGTGCCATGCGAATGCCTATTTCATGAGTGCGTTGAGCCACCGAATAGGCTATCACGCCGTAAATTCCCACCGCTGCAAGGATCAGTGCTACCACGGCGAAGATGCTAATCAAGAACATATTAAAAAGACGGGGTGCCACTGACTCGGATAGGACATCCTGCATCAACTTAATATTATAGATGGGTTGATCCTTGTCTATACTGCGGACCTCGCCTCTGACCAAACCAGTCAGGCTCTGCGGGTCTGCGGCGGTGCGTAGCACCAGCGTCAGCGCGCTATATTGTGAGTATGGCTGGTTACTCTGAGAGTATGGAATATAGACTTCAGGCCTGACTTCTGCGTCCAACCCGTAGTCTTTGACATCGCTTGCCACGCCCACAATCTCGCGTTCATCCGGCGGCCCGCTGAGAGCTAAATGTTTGCCGAGCGGGTCTTGATTCGGAAAGAAGCGCCGCGCCAGCGTTTCGTTGATGATCACCACGCGCTGGTGTTTTTCCTGATCCATCTCGTTGAAATACCTACCACGTAGAAGCGGGATGTTCATCGTGCGCAGGTAATCGGGAGTGATGACCCGGTATTCGGTCAGCGGGTTTCGGTCATTGCTAGGCAGCTCCCTGATGGAGAAAGTTGTCGAACTGCCAGGCCCGCTTAAAGGAAGATCAGTAATCGCGCCGACTGAGATCACGCTGGGCAGATTTCTCACGCGCTCAAGAACTTGTTGAAAGAAAACGGCACGCTGGCCGATTTCCGGGTACTTGGAAGCAGGCAAGGCGATTCGCATAGACAGCACGTTCTGCGGGTCAAAGCCGGGGTTGATTCTCTGGATACTTAAAAAGCTCCTGACCATCAAGCCGGCACCGATTAAGAGCACCAGTGCCAAAGCAACTTCGGCGATCACCAACAACATCCGATGCCGCTGATTGTAGATGCCTCCGCCAGATGACCCCCGGCCCCCTTCCTTGAGGGACTCGTTAAGGTCTGGCCTGGAGGCCTGCAAGGCGGGAACCAGCCCGAAGACGACGCTCGTCAAAAGCGAGAGCAGAAGGGTCACGACGAGCACGCGCCCGTCAACGCCAATCTCTTTTAAACGTGGAATATTGGTGGGGCCAAAAGCGCTGAGGAGTTTGATGCCGCCGTAGGCTATCAACAAGCCCAAGAGACCGCCGGCCAGTGCGAGCAGCGCACTTTCGGTGAGAAGCTGTCTGATCACCTGCCAACGACTCGCCCCGAGGGCGATGCGAATGCCTATCTCCTTCTGTCGCATGGCGGCCTTGGAGAGTAGTAGGTTCGCCACGTTAGCGCAGGCGATGAGCAAGACGCCGACGACGACACCCAGCAGCACGAAAAGTACCGGCCTGATATCGCCGACGATCTGCTCGCGCAGAGGAACCAAACGCACGCCGTTCCCGCTGTTCGATGAAGGATACTCTTGCTGAAGCTGATTACCGATAGATGTCATCTCAGCTTGGGCTTGCTCCAGCGAGATGCCCGGCTTCAGACGCGCCATGACATTTAACGAGCGCGTGTCGCGCACAGTCGCCTGCTGGTCGCTAAAAGCCAGCGGTACCCATAACTCCGCCCAGCCAAGAAACTGCGAATCTGCGGGGAGAATGCCAACCACAGTGTAGTCTTTGCCGTTCAGCTTAAGACTCTGCCCGACGAGGCGCGGATCAGAACCGAAGCTGCGCTGCCAGAGTCCATGGGCGACGATGACGACTTGATTATTACCCGGTCTGTCTTCCTCAGGTAGGAAACCGCGACCGACAGCCATCTTGATTCCGAGGAGCGGCATTATCTCGGGCGAGAGCATAGCTCCACGAAGCCTCATAGCATCGGAAGAGCCAGTCAGATTGAAATTCTGTGCTTGGTAGGCCGCAATTCGCTCGAAGACTTGGTTGCGCCGTTTCACATCAAGGAAGTCAGCTGGTGAGAACGGCGCTTTGTCCAGTTGCGGCTGAGTTCCCCAGACGACCACCAGATGGTCTGGGTTATCGTAAGGCAGAGGACGCAGCAGGATGACGTTGAGCACGCTGAAAATCGCTGTTGTAGCCCCGATGCCAAGCGCCAGTGTGAGGATGATGACGGCCGTAAACCCGGGGGTTTTGCGGAGCACCCGGAAGTTGTATCGCAGGTCTTGAATCAGCATCTTGAGTGTGTCCCTCGTCCTTTGAGGATCGGTCGCGCCCCTATGCTACATCGTCTCCGAAAGACGCCGTGCTGCCCTGTCGGGTCTCAGCGAATCGCCGTCCCGTGCAGGTTCGTCACGTTGATATATTTGACCCGGCCACTCATGGTTGAGCCATGTATATTACCGATCACATCTTGTATGAGCACTTCGCCACTCATCGTCTCGGCCTCTCCGTTAACCTGAGAACTGGTCAGATTGATATCTCCGCCCATCGTGGTCAGGCTCAATTCACCGCCGATACCTCTTAATACAAGATTCCCCCCCATCGTCTTGCCCCTGATGTCGCCAGCAACGTCCGTTATTCTAATTTCGCCGCCGCTCGATTGGATTTCGACATCGAATCTCTTCGGGACTTTAATATCAAAGTGCAGAGAGGTCGAATAGCTCTTGCGGTCGCCTTGATAGCGGGAGATGATCTGTAGGGCTGAGGGCGTTTCCTTCGCTTCAAAACGGCAATCCTGCCAATCACGCCCGCCGACCCTGAGCCTGATTGACACGACATCCTTATCCCAACCAGTAATATTGACAGAACCGCCCGTTTGAAGCTGCAAGTCCAGCCTTTTCCCAGCGGGGATGTTGAAATCCTTATCGAGTTGTTGTAAAGCACCCGGGTTTTTGGTTCCGTGTGTGGAATCTTGCACGAGACTGAATGAGATGCTTGAGCTGCCTAACACTAAGGCGAGCGCGGTGATCATTGTTCGTCTATCCATTTTTGCCTCCTCGTGTATGCACCTGACAACAATATGTGGCTTGAATCAAGTGCAAAAGTTTAACCTTCTCTAGTTGACGACATGATGCTGTCGCCATGCAGAGATTTAGCGCCACGAATGTTGAGCACATGGAATCCAGAGGAATGGGGAGGTTACTCGCGCCCCAACGTGTGGGGTGCGGAGAACTTATCGCCCTTATCTGAACCGCCCCTGGATTTCATCGCACGTTGCCGTCTGAGATGTGAAGAATAGCGATGTTGCCTTTGACGTTGTTGAGCTTGACCGGCATGCCGCCACGGCCCAGCGTGCCGGTCAGATTTTGTCCAATGTGCTTGCTTCGCTCAACGCGCAAGCCGAGGTTGTTGCTGATCTCTCCCTGAATGGAGCTGGCCATAATCTCTGCGTCGGTATTCTTCGGGAGCAACATCATGATGGGGCCGTTAACGGAAGTGAGCGTAATTGATCTGGGCGGACGGAGGCGCTCAAATCTGGCATCTATCTTTCCGTTGACGGTGGAGAGTTTGACCTCACCTGTGAGACCGCGCGCCATGACAGAACCATTGATCGAAGAGGCTTCGACATCGCCCGCCACGTCTTCAATGTTGAGCAACCCATTAACCAACTCTATTGTATCGAGGCGCACGCCGCTCGGCACGGTCAGGGTATATTCAACGCTGGCGGGATTGTTGTATTGCCCTTCCCCACCGAAATTCCACGTATTCGTCGAGGAAGCATAAGTAGTGCTGACATGTATCACCTCCGGGCTGGCTTCGATGCTGATTTCAGCTTCGGCTAGGCGAGCGCGTTTATAAGCTCGCTTGACAGCATCCACCTTAACTTCGTTGCGTTGCCAGATGTTGATCTGAACCTTGCCTGTAATATTCTTAAGGCTGATGCGACCATCCTGCTTTATTGCGTAGATGCGATGAAACTCTTCGCGAAACTCTTCAGGCATCTGTGCCGCCGCCTGACTGTAAATTAGAAACAGAGTTCCCAGCACTATCGGGATGCTTCGCAGCTTACGTCTCATTATCATTCTCTCATCCTCCGGCCGATCACCCATCTTTCCAAAGCGGCATTAGCCTATGAAAAATGAATGGGAACATTCCACGGAGGTCTATTTACGCCGCAAGCGCACCCTGCCACTGAATGAAGAAAGCACCAGTAGAGAGCCACCATTACCGTAAACGCCCTTTAGATCGCGAAGAGCACTCGATGTATGAATCTCACCCCCGTGGAGAGGGAAATCATTGATTATCTGTCCCTCTTGAGAGACAGACGCGTTAACTTGAAATGAGGCGTCGCCGGAGAGCGTGAGAGTCACGTTCCCCAGAGTTGATTTCAAGTCGTAATGGCCGCTCGGACTGATCGGCCCCAGAAGTCCCATGCGTCCGCTTACCGTCTCAGCTTTGACCTGCTGGTAACTAATCTGCTCTAAGGAAACATCTCCGCTCAAGGATTTCGCGCTAAACTTATCGTTCTCTGTGAGGGCACTGACACTCGTCACTTTGATATTACCGCTTGAAGAATTAATGCTTATCTCGCCTGTCGAATCACTCAGAAAAACATCGCCGCTGATGCTCCCCACCTTTGTCGTGCTCTTGATACGGCGCAGGTCGACTGTCCCGCTCAATGTTTCCACACGAACATGGGCCAGACCATCTATGCTGATATTGCCCCCGCGTGTCTTCAACCAGACTGTCGCCGTCTGCGGCACATTCAACTCGATGTTGCCAAAGACCCGGCACCTGTCAAGACGTGTTGCCGTAGCCTTGGCAACAGATTCATGCGCTATCACTTGAACGTGCGGCGCGGCTAGCGGCGTCCCGCTTGCCTGCCCGTCGCGGCTCAACTCGATGTGTGCGCCATTGAGAGAAGCGGCATAAATTTCTTTTCGCTCCCAGCCTCGCACGGTGATGTGCCCTGACGCCGCACAGAGCGTTACGATGATATCCGGCTCCACGGTCAGAACGGCCTCGGCTCGCTTCTGCGGCGAAGACTGGCCGGGTCCCCGTCGGGCCTGCGCCGCGCAACTCGGTATTAACAGGACGCCTGCCACGACGATGAAGATTGCTGTTCGCAACATGAGCGATATTCTCCCATCAATCTTCCAGCAGAGAGATCGCGGGTTCGGCTTGTGAGGCAACCGCGCGCAGCAAATTTATCTTGCTTTGATAAGCCGCAAGCAGAAACTCTGCGGCGTTTTTATCGCGCGGATTATTAAGAGCGATGCGGCGTGTAGCTTTGATGGCGACATCAACGACTGCCAAGTTACGCTCATACTCAACACGCAGGATCGGTTGCAAAGGCTTGGCTCCACCTTCAAGGGACGCCGTCAGCGTCGCGATGTGAGCCAGTTGTTTTTGCTCACCGGGAATCAGGCTCTTTCCCTCGGCAAGTAGCGACGAAGACTCTTGCCGCTGGTCGTGGCTTTTCGCGCGCCTTCCTCTGTGCTCCACATGGCGCGCCGATTTCGAGCTGACTTTATTGACTGCCATCACTAAGGGATGCCCCACACCGGATGAAAGTGCCTGCGCTCCCTTGGAAATGGAGCTGTCGGCGAATGCTCCGCTGCCAGCAAGCGCTTCCTGCCCAGCGCGAGCGACTGGGACACTTGAAGCTGCTGTCGCGTTTTCATTCTCTGCCTGTTCTTTCACAGGGGGCTGTAACTGGTATATGACGGCGGCAACGAACAACATAAGCACGACGGTCAGGGTGGCGAATCCTTCCATCAAGCGCGGCGTCCTGTTTGTGGTGTGAGAGAGCCACGTGAGCAACGCGGATACATTGAAGCCCACCGTGGCAACGAGGCCGCTCTTAGGCGGCGGCAGCGCGCTGATTGACGTGTTAAGCCGTGCTTGCAACCTTGCGGCCGGGACTGGCAGCGAGATTAATGGTGCGAACGCCTGCCTGAGAGATTCAATCCCCTCTTCCATCTCCCGCGCAGCCACGGCGCAGTCTTCACAAGATGCCAAATGCGCAGTCACCGACACGACCTCTTCGTCAGAGATCTCACCATCGAAATACCCCCGCAACGTTCCCGCTGACAGACATCTTCTCATCCTCTTCCTCCACTCTTGCCGTACAAGCTAATAAACTCCTTTTGCGCGCGCGCGATGATACTGCCAATGCTCTTTTCATTGAGCGATAATGCTGTTGCAATCTCTCTGTAGGAGAGTCCTTGTTGTTTAAGGAGTAGGCAACTACGCATCGGCTCTCGCAGCGAGTTGAGTCCTCTGAGCGCCTTTTCAAGTTCGACTTGATGTTCGTAAGCATCCTCCAACGCCGACGATACAAGCTCATCCAGACGATTTTCTTTAGCGAACTTGTCATCGCGTGTCGCTGTGCGAGTCTGGGTGCGTAGCATATTGCGCGCGACGTTGCTCGTCACTCGCAACAACCAGACGCGTAGCAACTCATCCTTCGGTGCTCTGTGAAAGTTATGGTAGAGCCTCAGGAAGACTTCCTGAACAACATCTTCGGCAAGAAAAGAGTCGTTCAAAATTGCACGCGCTGTTCGATAGACGCCACGATAGTGTAGGCTAAAAGCCTCATCAAAACTCAGCAATGGGGTCGCACCTTCAATGTCCGTGTCAACAGAATTTGCCGATGCCTCAATGTGCCCGCTCATTACTAACGCTCCTACAATAATAAACACCGCCGACAACTAATTTGTGTCAACAGGACCACCTCCTGAACAGACACCAAGTCAAAGTTCATTCGTAAAATAAGCATTATGCGAATTGCCACAGTAGGAAATACTTTTCGCCTGCAGCTCCTATAATGTCGCTAATTATGTCTGTGAAACACACATGGGCAAGCAAGGAATTTGCCCATGCTCAGGGACATATAGCATGAATTCGCGTAGGATATTGTTTGAGAATATCAACTGGAGTAAGTTGTTCCATTTCCCTCGTCTCATCTAATTTGACTACCCCCCTCTCCAAATAACTATTGCCCTTCTAAACTGACGATGTTATAAACATGCCACATGAGGACATTGAGAACCCAGCCGTTTTCGATCTCGCCCGACCCAGAGCTTCTGTATCTCACGCCGGCGCTTAAAAGTACCGTCTTTAAAGTTCAGCATGTGGTCGAAAACCGTCAGGGCTTGACGGCCATTATGGGAGATGTCGGCACCGGCAAGTCGAGCGTGCTGCGCCGCTTATGGGCTGATTATAGGAAAAATGGCGATGAATTCGTCACGGCGATCTTGCCTTCGCCTAATTTCCCTTCTGATTTCTCGATGCTGAAAGCCATCTGCAACGACTTCGGCATCAAGCCTAAGCGCTCGATGGTTGACCAAGAGAATGAGCTACGAGGCTTTTTGATCGAATTAGATCAGGAGAATAAGACCTGCGTTCTTTTCGTTGACGAAGCTCAGCGGCTTAAAGGTCCTCATCTGGAATTGATTAGGACCCTGCTGAATTTTGAGACTAATAAGTACAAACTCATCCAAATCGTATTGGCCGCACAGCTTGAATTGCGCGTCAAGTTGATGGATCAGAGCAAAAAGGCTCTCCGCTCGCGCATATTTCTGCCCTCGTTGCTCGCTCCTTTATCGCTGCCTGAGACGCGAGAGATGATCTCCTTTCGCTGTGAGCAGGCTGAAATCCCCAACCCATTTACCGAAGATACTGTGGAGCTGATTTACAACTCGACCGGCGGTGTGCCGCGTGAGGTATTGAAGATATGCGGTTTCGCCTATGTACTGGCCCTGCAGTCCGGCGAACGTACCGTTCCAGTAGGGGCGGTGGAGCTGGCTATACAAGAGGCCTCAATTAATGAGCAACAAGAAGCAGCAGTGGCATAGTCTTGGTGATTTTCTCCAAGCCAAGGAAGAGCGGGAGCGCGCCCAAGGCGAGAATAAAACTGCTGACCCTACAACACTTAGTGATAGTACGGGCGTACCTACTCCCGTATCAACTCCCGTACCTACACCAGTATCAACGCCAGTAACTACACCCGTTAGTACGGGCGTACCCATCGAAAACTCAAGCCAGAATTCTTCGACCTCATCAGCAACTCCACTGCCGGAGACAAGGTTTGAGCCGGAAAATAAGGAGAAGCAGCCTTATCTTGACGCGACACATACGGCTTCGGAGCAGCAGATATATTCGGTCATGTATCGTGAAACTCTGAGCAAGGGGCAAAGAGAGAGACACTTCGGATTCAAGGAACTGTGTAGCAAGACTGGCATTCGCTCCGACCGCACCATCAGGCGGGCACTCGACGGTCTCCAAGAGAAGCTCTCAGTCGAGATAGTATCGTACTTCCACGGCAACCCTCTGGGGCCGCGCTACCGCATTTATGACCCCAAGGAGATTCTTAAAAGACGTAAGATGGCGGGTATCGAGATCGACCCTCAATCGAAGCGGATCGTAAGTACGGGAGTCGGTACGGGAGTACCGACTGGAGTTAGCACGGGAGCACAGACTGGCGTGTCAACTGGTGGTAGAAAGTACGGGAGTACTCCCGTAGAAACTACTCCCGTTACTCCCGTACTTTCTACGGGAGTATATAAATATAGAAATACTTCTGAAGCCGTAGCTCAACCCGGCGGAGCCTCATCATCAAATCAGTACCAAGGAATTGATGATGAGGCGTTCGCCGAATTCGTCAATTTGCTCCGGGATAACGCCACAGAGATTACCGGTAGGCAACCTTCTGCGTCCGACGCCGTGAAGTGGACGGAACTGGCGGAGGTGCTGATTACTGAACTTCGCATCGCCGCGGGTCGGACGACCGTCTCATCCGTTCCGGCATTTCTGGCAGAGCATCTCAGACGCAGGTTGTGGAAGCTGGATAATCGGAAGCAGCCTCCACCCGGAAAAGATGAAACCCAAGTTCAAGGGTCGACAATCTTACGCGAGGATGCGCGCGAATGCCCTGACTGCTTTGGCACCGGGATGTATTACCCCGGCGGATTCGACAAGGGGGTAGCCAAGTGTAGTCATGAACGACTCCGGTCTGATACCGGAGAGTCTGAAGGCACGGCAACTGCAGAATGACCAAAGCTAGATGTGCAGCCTTGTCTGTTGCTGACCTAGATTCGCAGGTTTGGTGTGAAGGTTGAAACGGCTTTGAGCAAAGTCTATCAGGTCGTCCTTGATACGAACGTGCTTGTGGCAGCATTACGCTCCCGGCGTGGTGCGTCCTATCGGCTGTTAACGCTCATCGGCGACCCGCGCTGGCGAATCAATTTGTCGGTGCCGCTCCTCCTGGAGTACGAGGACGTGCTGAAGCGGCCCGACGCAGGACACCTGCTGTCCCCAGAACAGGTGGACGACGTGCTTGACTTTCTGTGTGCTTCGGCCAGCCTCCGGGATATCTTCTACCTGTGGCGGCCCATATTGTCCGACCCGAAAGACGACTTCGTGCTGGAGTTGGCTGTAGAAAGTGGGTGCGAATATATTGTCACCTTCAACATGAGGGATTTCGCCGGGGCAGAGAAGTTCGGAGTTACTGCAATTAGACCCCGGGAATTTTTACGGGAGCTAGGAGAAATATCGTGAGCATGGTTGAAGAAGTAATTCCGGACTCGCTAATGAAACAGATCCGGAAACTAGCGGAAAGAGAGCGCGTGACGGTAGAGCAGTTCATCTCGTCGGCGGCGGCGGAAAAGGCTGCAGCCTGGATGACGGTTGAGTACCTGAGGGTGCGGGCTGCACGTGGCAGCCGTGAAAGTTTTGACCGGGCACTCACGCGCGTCTCAGACACGGAACCGGAGGAGGATGATCGCCTCTAGCAATACAATCTTTCGAATCTGCAATCAGAGAACAATACAACTTACCTATTCGACTCATAACCCCGACAACATATTAGATCCATAGATGCAAACAGCGTGCGTCGTGTGTAATCTATTCAGTGAAATTTACGATGGCCAATAATAGAAGTGCCTTCTACTAATTTTTCCTTCCTTGGCGTCCATGATCCACTTCTGGTCAAATTGGCCGGGGAGGCGGAGCAGTACTTTTTCACCGACCCAAATATCTGCCTTATCAAGCTTCGACAGTTCGGCGAGGTGTTAGCCCAACGGGTTGCAGCACAGGTCGGCGTTTACACAACTAATGAGGATGATCAACTGAAGCGACTCAATGTCCTGCGTGAGCAAAAGGCACTTACTCCCGAAGTCGCCACTATCTTTCACGGGATACGCAAGGCCGGTAACGAGGCCGTGCATGCCCATAAGGGAACGAGTGCCGACGCGATCCATCAACTCAAGATGGCGCGCACGCTGGGTGTGTGGTTCCACAAATCCTTCAAAGACAAATCATTCAAGGCTGGCCCGTTTACTCCGCTCGCCGACCCACGCGAAGCAGGGAAAGCGGTTGAAGAGAAGTTGAAGAGGTTTGAGCAAAATGCCTCCTCCGCTCAGAGGGCTGCGGAGCAAGAGGCTGAGCGCAGGGCAGAGGCCGAACGTGTGGCGCAGCAGACGGCGGAAGAGCGAGCGGTGTGGCAGTCTTTAGCGGAAGAGTTGGAAAATCAGCTCAAGGCCGAACGCAAGCGACTAGCCGACGAACTATCCGTGTTGCAGGCGCAGACCGCCGCCGTGCCTCCTGCTGAAGTGCAACGGCGCATCGAGAGTGCTCAGGCCGCAGGCGAGAACCTTGATTTGGACGAGGCCGACACGCGCCGTCTTATTGACGACCAGTTGCGCGCGGCGGGCTGGGAAGCCTACACAGGCGAGCTAACATACGCGAAGGGGGCACGCCCACAAAAGGGGCGCAACATGGCTATCGCTGAGTGGCCTACGTCGAAAGGCCCAGCGGACTACGTTCTCTTCGTTGGGCTGAAGGTGATGGCCGTTGTCGAAGCAAAGCGGAAGCGTAAAGACGTTGCTGGCTCCATTGAGCAGTCGAAGCGATACAGTCGCGGCTACCTTGTCCGTGGGGAGGAAGGTCTGCTGGGCGGGTCATGGGGCGAATATAAAGTCCCGTTCCTCTTCGCAACTAATGGTAGACCCTTCCTCAGGCAGCTAGCAACAAAGAGTGGCATCTGGTTTCTGGACGCTCGACGCCCACAGAATCATGCCCGGCCGTTGGAGGGGTGGTATACGCCGGAAGGACTTCTTGACCTGCTCGAACAGGATATTGACCGCGCCGAGCTGGCATTGAAGACCGAGCCAACTGATTATCTGCCGCTCCACGACTTCCAGCAGGATGCGGTCCTTGCTGTAGAGTCAGCACTTGTGAACGGACAAAGGCGGGCACTTGTCGCGATGGCAACGGGCACGGGCAAGACCAGAACCTGCATCGGCCTGAGCTACCGGCTCATTAAGTCACGTCGCTTCCGCCGCGTGCTTTTTCTGGTTGACCGTGAGGCTCTAGGCGAGCAGGCAACGAACGCCTTTAAGGACGTTAGGCTGGAGAATCTCCAGAGTTTCTCGGACATTTATGACGTGAAGGAACTCGGCGACCTCGTGCCTGAGTCGGACACGAAACTCCACGTTGCCACCATCCAGGGGATGGTCAAACGGCTGCTCTACCCATCGAATGATCGGGAAGTGCCGTCGGTGGATCGCTACGACTGCATCGTGGTGGACGAGTGCCATCGCGGTTACAACCTTGACCGTGAGTTGTCCGAGGCAGAACTGCTGTTCCGCGACGAGCGAGATTACATCTCTAAGTACAGCCGTGTACTCGATCACTTCGACGCGGTAAAGATTGGGCTGACCGCAACACCCGCTCTGCACACGACGGAGATCTTCGGCGAGCCGGTCTACCAGTACAGCTACCGGCAAGCCGTGATTGATGGATATCTGATTGACCACGAGCCGCCCGTGCGGATCGTGACCAAGCTCGCCGAGGACGGCATGACGTGGCACGCCGGCGAGGACATGAAGGTATACAACGCGCACAGTGGGCAGATTGATCTTGTCCACCTGCCCGACGAAGTTGAAGTGGACATTGAAGCCTACAACAAGCGCGTCATCACGGAGAGTTTCAACAAGGCGGTCTGCAATGAATTGGCGCGGCATATCGACCCCAGTCTGGAAGGTAAGACGCTCGTCTTCTGTGCGACCGACCACCACGCCGATATGGTAGTCAGGCTGCTAAAAGATGCGCTTGACGCGCAGTATGGCGGCATCGAAGACGACGCTGTGTTGAAGATCACCCGTGCCGCCGACAAACCGATGGAGCTGATCCGACGGTACAAGAACGAGCGTAACCCTAACATCGCGGTCACAGTCGATCTGCTGACAACCGGCATTGATGTACCGAAGATCACAAACCTCGTTTTTATCCGTCGGGTGCGCAGCCGCATCCTATACGAGCAGATGTTGGGGCGGGCCACGCGGCTCTGCCCCGAGATCGAGAAGGAGAACTTCCGCATCTTCGACGCGGTTGACATCTATTCCGCGCTCGAACCTTACACGGCTATGAAGCCGGTGGTGACAAACCCGAGCATCACTTTCATCCAGCTTGTGAAGGAGCTAAGCGAGGTGAATGACGCTCCGGCGCGCCGCGAGGTGCGTGACCAACTGGTCGCCAAACTCCAGCGGAAGAAGCGTTACTTGAAGAGAACACGGCTGGAAGACTTCGAGACGCTAAGCGGTGTCCCATTCGATGTGGCGATGAAGCAACTACTGAAGGGCAGTGCCGAAGAAGTGGCTGCGTGGTTTGCGGCGCGCCCGGAACTGGCTGACTTCCTCGACACGGTGACAGGTGAGGGAGAGAAGCTCATCGTCTCGGAGCACGAAGACGAGGTGCGGCGCGTCGAGCGCGGGTATGGCACTGCCACAAAGCCGGAAGATTACCTCGAGTCATTCCGTGCTTATCTTAAGGAGAACATGAACCGCCTGCCGGCGCTTGTGGTGGTCACCCAACGCCCGCGCGATCTGACGCGGCAGCAGTTGAAGGAGTTGAGGCTGGAACTGGATCGCGCTGGCTTTAGTGAGACGGCACTGCGTACAGCATGGCGCGAGATGACCAACGAAGAGATCGCGGCGTCCGTCATCGGCTTCATCCGCAATCAGGCACTCGGCTCGCCGCTCATGCCTTACGAAGAGCGCGTGGCGCGGGCGATGAAGAAGATACTGGCGAGCCGCGCGTGGACGATGCCGCAACGTAAGTGGCTGGAGAGGATCGGCAAGCAACTTAAGGTTGAAACAGTTGTCGACCGCGAGGCTCTAGATCACGGACAGTTTAAAGCTGAGGGTGGTTACGCGCGGCTCGACAAGGTATTTGATGGTCAGTTAGAACAGGTGCTGGGCGACTTTAATGACATGCTTTGGAGCGATGCCGCTTGAGGCTCGATAAATATAGATGACGACTACTTATGACATCGTGCAGAAGCTATGGAACCTGTGTCACGTTCTACGCGATGATGGAATCACATATCACCAGTACGTCACGGAGTTAACCTATCTGCTCTTCCTAAAGATGGCTCAAGAGACGGCTACGGAGGGGCAAATACCAGAGGGCTACTGCTGGCGCGATCTAGCGTCGAAGAACGGCATCGAGCAATTGGAGTCATATCGCAAGCTGCTCATTCATCTTGGGTCGAACGGGTCAGGGCGTGTTCAGGCTATCTTCGCGAATGCCTCGACCTCATTGCGCGTGCCGCGCAACTTGAAGAAGCTGACCGACTCGATTGAAGAACTCGACTGGTACAACGCACGCTCTGAGGGCTTGGGCGACCTCTACGAGGGACTTTTGGAGAGGAACGCGAGCGAGAAAAAGTCGGGCGCCGGGCAGTACTTCACACCGCGCCCGCTAATCGACTCAATGGTGTCGGTCGTCAAGCCGCAACCGGGCGAGAAGGTGCAGGACTCGTCACTGGGAACAGGCGGATTTCTGATCGCTGCTGATCGCTACATCAAGGAGCGGACTGATAACCTGTTCGACCTGTCGGAAAAGTTGCAGGAGTTTCAGCGGCGCGAAGCCTTCTACGGTATGGAGCTTGTGCAAGACACCCACCGGCTCGCGCTGATGAACGCGATGCTACACGGTATTGAGGGCGACATACTGCTGGGCGACAGCCTCTCTCCTGCCGGTGCTGCGCTGCCAAAGGCCGATGTATTTCTGACCAACCCGCCGTTCGGCACCAAGAAGGGCGGCGGGCTACCTACGCGTGATGACTTCACCTACCCAACATCTAATAAGCAGTTGGCGTTCATGCAGCACATCTACCGGGGCTTGAAGCCGAACGGTCGCGCGGGCGTGGTGTTGCCAGACAACGTGTTGTTCGAGGGGCCGGTGGGTCAGAAGATCCGCGCGGACTTGATGAACAAATGTAACCTGCACACAATCCTGCGCCTGCCAACCGGCATCTTCTACGCCCAAGGCGTGAAGACCAACGCGCTGTTCTTCACGCGCGGCGAACGTGATAAGAACAACACAGAGGCGGTGTGGGTATACGACATGCGTGCGAACATGCCCGCCTTCGGCAAGCGCACGCCATTCATGCGAGATCATTTTAAAGAGTTCGAGGCTGTTTATGGTGACGATCCATATGGTCGTAGCCCACGTAAAGATCAGGGGAAAGAGGGGCGCTTCCGTCGTTTCACGCGCGAGTGGATCGAGGCGCGCGGCGACAATCTAGACATCAGTTGGTTGCGTGATGAGAGCGAAGGACATAATGACGAGCTGCGCGAGCCGGACGAAATCGCCGCCGCTATCATGGGACATTTTCAAGTGGCAATGGATGAGATGGAAGCATTGGCTGAGTTGTTCGATGCACCTAGTGAAGGAAACTCATTAGAGGTAGAAGCATGATAGGCCAAGAGGGTACGCTTCCGCAGGGATGGGTAAAGGTGCCAGTTAGGGAATTAGTTGAGCTAAACCCAAAGCATAATTCAGACGTGCCTGACAATACATCTGTATCCTTTATACCTATGTCAGCGGTTGATGATGTCGAAGGAGTTATCAGAGAGCATAACAGCAAACAACTAGGGACAATTAGAAAAGGATACACACACTTTGCCGATGAAGATGTGATCTTCGCCAAGATCACGCCATGCATGGAGAATGGAAAATCAGCTGTTGCGCGTGCTCTTGTCAATGGCTTGGCTTGCGGCTCAACTGAATTTTTTGTGCTTCGCGGCAATGGAGCAATTGACCCTCATTACTTACACAAGTTTGTGCGGCAAGAGTCTTACCGTAGCGCCGCAAAGCGCGCTATGTCCGGTGCTGTTGGGCAAGCGCGTGTGACTAAGGAGTTCATTTTAAATACGGACATCCCACTACCACCAATTAATGAGCAACGCCGCATAGTCGCCAATCTCGAATTGATGCTGGACAGAGTAACGGCCTGCCGAAAACGATTGGAACAAGTCCCGCGCCTGCTTAAACAATTTCGGCAATCCATCCTCGCTGCCGCATGTTCTGGCAGATTAACTTCTGATTGGAGAGTAGAACATCCAAACATAGTGAGTGCCTCAACTCTCATGGAACAGGTTAGAGTTGAACGACGACATAGATGGGAAGAAATTGAGCTGACTAAGATGCGGGCTAAAGGGAAAAAGCCTGCAAACGAACGGTGGAAACAAAAATATCTTGAACCAGAGAAAGTAAATCAAACAGAGCAGCCCAAACTTCCTCAGGGATGGTGCTGGGAGCAGATTGCCTTACTCGGGAATGACCCATTAAATGCAGTCCAAACCGGGCCTTTCGGTGCTCAGTTACACAATACAGAGTTTGTTGATTCAGGTGTACCTGTTATAGCTGTAGGTAATCTAACGGGTTTAGGTTTTACGAGTAGTGGCCTTTACCATATTACTGAAAAGAAGGCGAAGCAGTTATCTCGTTATGACGTCTGGGCTGGTGATGTCTTATTCGCTCGCTCTGGCGCAACTTTAGGGAAAGTCTGTGTTGCCCCACCTGAAGTTCAAGATTGGAGAATGACAGGGCATATCCTCCGTCTACGCTTAAATACACGCATCGTTCTGCCTGAGTTTGTTGCTTATTCTCTTTGGGGAGACCTTGCTGTAAAAGAACAGGTAGTGGATGGCATTCGGGGCATGACGCGTCCCGGTTATAACACTTCCTTGCTTGAAAGAATTCTTATCCCTATTCCTCCAATGCCTGAGCAGGAAAGAATAGTAGATATTGTCAAAAGTGTTCTTCAGACAATAAGGCATATAGCTGACGAGAGCACAGCAGCTGATAAAGGGTTTAATACTCTTAGTCAAGCGATCCTTGCAAAAGCATTTCGTGGCGAACTTGTCGCTCAAGACCCCGATGATGAACCCGCTTCCGTCTTGCTGGAACGCATCAAAGCAGAGAAGGCTGAAACCGGAAAGCCAGAGAAGAAGAAGAACAAGCGCCCGCCTGTGCCCAAGTCAAAGACGGCAACCAGACGGAGCGCCCTTTTTTAGTTCGGATACTAATTCTCAGCCAACATTATCAACAACTGTGTGATATTTCCATTTATAGCCGTGCCATCATTCTCAATGAGTCATTCTCTGCGTAATTGAGCAAGAAGAAACATTATGACTTCACCACCTGCTGATACGCTACCTTCAGGACGCAAGGTTATTTATTTAGACAAGCTTCTTAAAAAGCGGAAACATCCCAATACAGGCCAAAATGAATGTGTATGCGTTTCGCTGAATGCTCCGGTAGCTGACTCACATGCTGCATTATTAAATGGTCTTCGTAAGATTCTCCCCTTTATTTATCGATCCAATGAAGGCGTTGACGCGTTGGTGAAGAAGTACGGAATGGATTTCCCGAAAAAGTTTCCTTTGCCAACGAGTCCCACACATCAGTGGGCTCATGTGGGCGAGATTCTCATGTGCGCTTATTTTGAAGAGTGTGAGAATACCGTTATTTTAAGTTATAAATGGCGCCTCAATACTGCCTTTAATCAATATCCATTCGGCATGGATTTACTTGCCTTTGATTTGAGTGCCTCACCGCCAAAGATTTATGCAGTTGCCGTTAAAACTTCCCATGGAAGCAAAGGGGGGAAAAAACTTTCCGCTATTAATAAAGCAATCACTGAGTTGAAGGAATACTTGCAGGAAGAAAAACTAGATGATGATTTAGAAATAATTTCCGCCAATCTTCATACGGATGAGAAATACCGGAACACATTCAAAGCTTGGTATGACCCATATACGCAAGGTTTGCCGGAAGACAAGCCGGAATTGATTCCAGTTCCTGGGATAGTGATAGATGAGGATGATTGGATAGATGATTATGCCCTACCAGCTATTTCCACTGATTTCGGGACTAGAGGAATAGTTAGAGTCCTTTGCATCCATAAATTTCAGGACTTAGTCACTGAAACTTATTCACGGGTCTAAACCATGAGCCAATATTTTAATCAACAGCCGTGGTGGACACTGCCAACGACTCAATTCCCACCAGCTTTTAGAGATGACCGGCGGGAAGTTGAGGTTGAGCGTCTGAGCTCTTTACTTACTTATAGTGAGCGTGACTTAGATCATAATCTGCGGACACGTGTGCGACGCGCTACAACGCTTCTGGAAAGCGCAGCTCTTGATAATTATAACGGCGTCACTTCTGATAGGTGGGAAGTTATAGCCTTATTACAAGAAACCCTTGGTGTAATTGATAGGGACAAGCAGGAATACCAGTGGTTGCTATCAGCCTTATCTTGGCAGCTAGCTAATGCCCCTTCAATAGCAGAACACTTATCAAACTGGCTAAACCGTCAAGGCTCTTTCAACCAGCGGGATATTATTGAGCAACTAGCAATTGCCTTTTCAAAACGTGACTTTAATAGCTTGCGTGGTTTGGCCGAATTATCGATAGATGATGGGGAGAGATTGAAGAAGTTAGCGATTGAAAGTGAAGACTTGGCCAGTGCCTCTGAAGCTGTCATGTTGCTTTCCATGGGGAGTGTCTTGCGAGAGGTGTCTCAGTATGTACGTTTCGGTACGGACAGCATGCCTAACCTTGATCCATTACAGGATTTCATAAATATCGCGAACTCCATCGGAGACGCGCGACGGTTTCGGATTGGCCGTCTATTTTCCAAATGTATATACAAGTTTGTAAGTGCCAGTAGCAGATTGATTGTTGAAGATATTTATGGGCTTAGTGAAGTGGCTAAGGGTCGAATCTTAGCTCATCTAAAGCAATATCCAGAGCTTTGGCCCACTCAACAAGACGCAATTCAGAAGGGTTTATTAGACACGTCCAGAAAACATTTCGTCGTTGCAGTTCCTACAAGTTCAGGCAAAACACTATGTGGTGAACTCGCGATACTACAAGAGCTTTCTGATAATCCGAATGCTGTTTGTTTTTATGTGGCTCCGACTCGCGCACTCGTCGAAGAGAAGAGCCAAGAAATTAAAAGGAGACTGCGTCAGTTTAATATCCAAGTCGCTACCGCGACCGGGGCATTGCAACAAGATGAACTTGAAGCATCATTATTCGAAGATGCTAGTGTAATTGTCTGCACGCCTGAGAAGCTTGATTTGCTGATTAGACATGGGGATACCGCAGTTTCGCGCGCTTCATTGTTTATCATCGATGAGGCGCAAATGATAAGCGATGATGGCAGGGGCCTCGGGCTTGAGTTTGTTGTAGTAAAACTATTGATACATAAACCTGATGCACGGATCCTGATGCTCTCGGCTATGCTGCCTAATAGCGAGGACTTCGGGGATTGGCTGTTATATGCAACGGTTGCTTCCTCTACCTGGCGTCCTACACGTCAGAGGTTTGGTGAAATTAATTTCATTAAGCGTCAGCGAACTGGAGTCCGCATGGAGGTGAAGCTCTATGACTCTTCGGATGAACTTGAAGGATTACAAATACCTATTGACAGCTTTTCCCGCCAGCCATCCTCAGGTATGGAAAAAGTAGTATGGGCAGTTGAAGCATTCCGCAAAAAAGGACCAGTACTAGTCTTTTGTATGACCAAGCCCCGATGTGAAGAACTTGTACTTAAGATTGTTGAATCTGAGAAACGTAGAAGAGAACACTATCCTATCAGCTCTGAATTCGCCCCATCTGCTGAGGTTGAAGTTCTCCGCAAAAAAATAAAGCGTGAAGTCGCAAACGATTTTTTATTGAATGAAGCTCTCTCTTTTGGTATCGCCTATCATCACGCAGATCTCCCCCCACGGATTCGCATCGATCTTGAACATTTGATCGCTAGGAATCAAGTAAATGTTGTTGTAAGTACTACTACATTAGCTGAAGGGATTAACCTACCAATAAGTACGGTAATTTATGAGGACTGGTTGACACACGTTGATAGACGTACCGGGCTTAAGCCACAGCCACTCGACCTGTCGAAATTTCGCAATATTGCTGGGCGAGCCGGACGCGCGACGATGGAGGCAGAAGGATTAATTTTGTTCTTGGATCCTGGCCGTAAACCTATTCACCTCTCTGATGGTAGGACGCTCTCTCCAAGGGAATATTTTATCCGTGATTCTTATCCACCGATACTTAGCAGATTCTTAGACATTATTCGCCGCTATGAAATCCCCAGCGATGAAGATCTGGATCTGTACTGGGTGGAGGGCGATTGGGGATATGACATCGGAGTGCGGCAGTCTCTACGACAGTTTGGGATAGCCGTTTTACATGCGATGGAAGTTTTACATTATTTGCAAGATGAAGAAATGATTGAATTCGTGATCAACTCTTCGCTTTTAGCAAAACAGTCTCCTGAGGAGAAAGAAGTAGCAAAGAAATGGTTTGGTAAGTGGGTCAGTTTTTACCGTCGCGTTGATTTAGAGAATGCTGAATTACGTCCTATAGCGATGCAAATCGGTTTGCCTTTAAGAGCAGTACAGAGACTTTACTCGCGCGTTATATCAGATAGTAACTTGCTCGAATTATTTAAGGCTGATAACCATGAAGGAGCTGTTCTCTCTCAAGAGCAGTGTCATGCCGTTACTACTGTTGTCGCGGGCATAAGGGAGTTGGAATGGTCTCCAGCAGAGGCTCCACATGACGCATTAATGATTGCTTGGCTACAGGGAGCTACAATTGAAAATCTAGCTAAATTATATGTCCGTTTCTTATCGAAACAAGCTCGCCAAATTGAACAGACATGCAATTACATTACAAATCAACTTTCAAATTCAGGGGCTTGGGGAATGTATGCACTTTCGAGAGTATTAGAATTAATTCTTGGAGAAAGCTGCTCCCCCATCGTAAAGCGATTACCTTTACTGGTTTATTTTGGCGTGAACGATACGGCGTCAGCTCTGTTCTCTATTATGGGTATAGAACGAATTGATGCGATTAGGCTTGGCCACGCCTACCTAGAGCAGGGGAATACAGAACTAAGTTTACCTATGCTCAAGAATTGGGCTAGGTCGCAGGATATTGATTACATTACTAAAATTTTGCAAGGTCAAAACGCCCGTGAAGTTGACTATGAAACATTAAGGATTATTAATGCTGAATAATCAAATATAGACAGGTCACGTGCTTCTCTGGCCTATACACTCTTTACTCATAAAAACTACTAGTATCAACTGTAGCTGATATTAAATACATGCCATGTTCATCGAAATAACCTTCAAATTCACCAGGGAAGACCGCGTAGCGTGTAAGTTCGGAACCGTACTGAAGCGTAACATCAACTTCCATCTCACCGTAGAACCCTATGCGCCCACTTGAGTAAGATTCCATATGTAAACTCAGAATACTGACTCCATCTAATATAGTGGCACTTGAAAGAACATCGAGACTGTCGTGTGTCTCATAGTCAGAAGGATTGTGTTGTAACGTGTTCTGAATAAAGAGCATGATCTCTCCGCCATATAAGTCTGTTAGGGCTTCTCCGTCCAGATGAGTCGCAAACTTGATATAGTCGGACTGGGGTATTTCGTAGTTATCAAACAGGATTTGAGCAGAATTAAATATTATGCTTGTGTCTTTATGATTGCAGACTAATGCGGCTAAGTAGTTATAGCATTCATTAGGATATTGCTCGAGCAGCTTGTCCGCTAACGCTACAAATGCCTCGTATTCAATACTTTCAGTGACCGAAACTGCTTTGTTGGTATCTTTATCAATTAGCAAACTTCTAATAATCAGATCAATTGATGTAGCTGACGCAGTATCGTGCGGCCATATTACCAAGCCTCTCAGCGGTGAGTCCGAATAAGGCCTCACTAGGCGCATTACATCAGCCAGCACCTCTTCGGGAAGTTGATCTCGAAACGCCAGCACTGCCCCCTCAAGCGTCGTCAACCCCTTGAGCCTCTCATAGCTCTGAGGCAGGAACTGTTTTAGTAAATCTTGATTTGAGGGTTCGAGCAACATTGCAGTAATTTCGGATGAATCCCAAACTAATGTGTAAATATCACCTCCATTGCTTTTATCGAGCTGATCTAATAATTCCTTAGCTGCAGTACTAACCGTTGTAGTCGTCACCAATAAAAATCCATTGGCTTTATGCTGAGTCACCTTATCTCTTACACCAGTCTCAGGAAGGTCTTTCTCAGTAACAGATGCATTGCTTTTAGCTTTGTCTTTACAACTGACCAGCCATCTAATTCTTTCCCTTGAAAGCGGGCCTGACAGACTTTCGGTAAAGAATAAATCCCGACCGCCATCAGCTCCTCGCCCCGACCAAGCCGGCGACAACCCTTTCCTCCGTCCAATCTGCCGCACGAGTTCTTCCAGCCCTTCCCCGGGGACGGCGGATAGCAATTCAGTGAAATCTATTAGTTTTCCTTCTCTATTCATGCTGGGCTTGATTTGCGGCACTACCATTCTTCATGAGTGAATATATAATTTCTAAGACGATTGCTGAGTCCTTTAGTCATGTCTAACCCTCAATAAACACAACACCACAAAAGATTGTTCATCTGGAATTCTTAGTCGTCTTCTTAGGCTTGGCTGGACGGGGGACACCCTCGCTCTTAATGGAACTCGGTAATGATTCAGGTAGATCAACTGAGTCCACAATGAGAGCGTCTACGTAAAGATTAGCCGCGTTTGCATATGCCCGGAGAGTAGTCAGATTGGGCTGACGCCTACCTATTTCAAATGATGATACTTCCTCACGTGTCAGTTCCTGTTCCAATCTCATGAACTTAATCATACCGTTCTGAGAAAGGCCAAGCTTCAAGCGAATCTGCCGTAACTTCTCGTGCAGGCGTTTTGGTGTGCGGCGTGGCAGACTTCCCATCAGAAGGACAAACCTCCTTCTGACAGATTTTCTGCTTGGATACTGAGCCTGAGAGCACTTGCAGGAACCAGCACCCACTGGCACTTGCTTACAAGTGCAGTTGTATCTAAAATACTAGGTGCGGTTGCACCTAGTATCATTACCCATTTTGTTACCGGCGAGAGGAGCGAAGGCCTGAACCTCACGTCGGCTAGCATCATTGGTACTGTTGAGCCGCTTCACGCATCAGTTGCCACAGTAAATTGTCAAACTAACCGGCGACCGAAGATAGCAGAACCCATGTCGCCCCGTCATCATAAAGCCGGAGTCAACACATGCTGTCCACTCCCGAACTTCGACAGCGAGCTACAACTGTCGCCCTCTGCCTGCTCTTAGTAGCTAACCACACGGCAGCCCAACACTATCGTCGGCAGCAACAGCCTGACACATCATCGCCTGTTAATGCGCGCCAGATCGCAAGTCAGGTGCTGCCATCCGTAGTGCTCATCACGCTCACTGGAGGCTGCTACGGCAGCGGCTTCTTCATCACCAACGACCTTATCGCTACCAACAAACACGTGCTCGACTGCGGCGGGCACGGCACCGTTAGCGTGGCCGGCAGCAGACGCACCTTGCCTATTACTGCTAGTTGGAGCGACCCCCAACACGATCTCGCGCTCGTTAGCGTCGCCGGAGCCAAAACGAAACCGCTCGTGCTATCCACTCTGGGCTGGCCCGCCGTGGGTGATGATATCTATGTGGCGGGTAATCCCGAGGGGCTGGAGGGCACCTTCTCCCGTGGCATCGTCAGCGGCCTACGCCGGAATGAAGGGTTGATCCAGTTCGACGCTTCAATCTCGCCTGGCAGTTCCGGCGGGCCGGTGGTGGACAGGCGCGGGCAGGTCATCGGCGTCGCGGTCGCATCAGTCAAACAGGGACAGAACTTGAACTTCGCTGTCCCTTCACAATACCTGCGTGCATTGCTTGAGCGCGCGCGACGCGCTGCGCCTGATAGTCCGGGAGTAGCCGGGGCACGTCGGCATCCAGCACCTGCTATTACTGCGCCGACAAATCCGGCCAACCCCCTGCTGCGGGCGTGGGAGAGCAATCCTGATTGGGGGCAGTACGTCTCACCGGTCATCGGAAACACAGCAGTCAAGGACGAACTGAAAGCGCTGCTTGGTGCGGGCCTTGGAGCCAATGCGCGAGATAAGCGTGGTCGCACCGCCTTGCACATGGCCGCCATGCTCGGGCAGGTCGAACTCGCACGCTATCTCGTCGCTAGGGGAGCAGACATCAATGCCATCGATTCTGAGGGACGCACGCCGCTGATGATCGCAGTCAGCCTCGGCGGCTTCGACTCCTTCAAAGGGATGACTTCGCAGTGGGAACGTTTTTGGACGGAGCCGCTCTGCCGCATGGACACTGATAGAACCGCGACCCGCCACGATGAGGAGCTGATGCAGTGGTACGCCATGTGGCAGGCCGAACGCCCGATGACGCTCTTCCTGCTCGGAGCCGACGCAGATGTTAATACGGTGACCAGAGAGGGGCGGACAGCCCTGGATTACGCGGCCATGGGCGGTCTGACCGACTTCGATGGATTGATCAGGCAGACAGGACGATTGCGGAACGAATCAGAGTGCGCCCTGAAATTAGCCGACGCTCCGGTGTTGCGTGGCTTCAACCTTGGTATGAACCTGCGCGAGGTCACGGCACGCTTCCGTCGCTTCACGATGCCGGAGACGGACGCATGCGGCAGGCTGAATCTGGATTTCAACGAAGCGCGGGGATCCCTTAGTAGTCTGGCTCTCAGACCACGGGAGATAACTGGCATCAGCCGCCTGAGGCTCACCTTCGTGGACGAGCGGCTGGCTTATATCCGGGTGACCTATGCTCGCGAGAGCACCGTGTCCAATCCGCAGGAATTCAGAGCCTCGTTGTCCGCCTCGCTCTCGCTGCCGGACAAGTGGAGAGCAACGGGTGGCGGGGATAATTGGGATCACGCTCACGTCATCGGGTGCGACGGCTTCAAGGTGATGGCGGGGTATCTGGTGGGGCCTTACGTGGAGATGCATGACGTGGAGGCATTGCGGAAGGTACTCGGGCGGAAGACGGATGAAGAGGCGAAGCGGAGGCGTGAGGCTGAAAGGGAGCAGGAGCGGCGCAAGCGAGAATTCAAGCCCTGATATGGGCGGGATGATAGACCTCGAGCGTCTGAAGTGGGCGTTACGGTGAGGTCGGGGCGGAAGGAGTCAGAAGTGGCTACTGTCTAAGTTCTGCTTCCGGTCCTGTGAGTCCTACAAAATGATTATCAGCTAACCTGGTTTGCGATACAGGAGAAAGCCCCGTGGCCGAAAACCCGCCCCAGAAATCCAGTCGCCCTGTTATCGAGAGAAAGTGTCGAGTGGTGTTCGATGTCAATATCCGCATCAGCGAGATCACGCCTGAGAATGTCGCGGACACGTTCACACCGGATGAGACGGGCGAAGGCTTACCCTGGGAGTGGGCCGAGAGACAGAATCGCTTGCTGCTCGCGCTGCTGCAAGATGAAGAAGCTTTAGAGCAATTCTTAACCAGTATCACAACAAGTGATTTCGGTTCCCTGCTGGAAAGCGACCACATTAGCGGCATGCCGGATGAAGAAGAGGGTGCGTTATTTGCCAAGTTGCTCGCCAGAATGAGCAAAGACGATTGTGTCTTCTTTCAGGAGGCTCTGAAAGAGGGAGTCTTGTTTGACAACATTGTACTCGTCCATAGGGCTTTCGTGGCGGATTGGAAGAGGGCGGAAGTCAAAGACGTGCGTGCAATTAAACCGGAAGAAGCATAAGCACCGACTAAGGGTGGTGGCAATAAACAGTATGCGGACAGCAACCATCTATACCGGGTTTCTTCAAGCCCGCCGGAATGGTGGGAGAGCAATGAAACCATGCGGGACACCAAAATCCTGCAAACCGATGAGTACCTTCAGGGCAATAGTTCTTAGATCACTTCCATGAAAAGGGTCAGTGTGATTCCATATGCGGTTCCGAGTTGCAGAGATTGACAATCAACCAACGGCCATCTTCAACAGTGAAGATCAGCAGCGCAACACGCTGTTGTCCCAACTCCTCTTGCCCTCCACAGAGTTCGCCGTCAACCTGCTCTACGATATTACGAGGGTGGGGAGAGGGTGGGATTCGACCTACTCCTACGCCAAGCACCAGGTAATTTCCATTCACCTCTTCAAGGATCGGATGACGCTCGAACCTTACGACAAAGGAGATGGGAGGGATCTGACACCAATAGAGATTCCGCTCGATAGTGCGAAGTTCATACTGTGGCAATGGGGACTGGCGCTGCAACGCCGGGAGATGAAGCGGAAGAAGCCGGGAATCTAACCGGCGCGCCCGAGGATACAACCAGACGCGGAGCATCTGGGTCGGTGACAGCCCAAGTGCTTTGGTAACAAATGCTGCCAGACGTCCTCGCCCGTGATACGGCTTAGCGCAGAGAGCGCAGAGTAGCGTTCTTCATCCACGGGGGTTACCTAAGTTCAGTAACACCGTAGGCGAAAGTGTGCAAGCATAACTGAACAAGACTGCTTTATGTTACAAAACCATCTGCCCTTTTGAATGCACCCACCTCAATCTGCAATTTTTGCAGATTGGAATCTGCAATTATTGAATCTGCAATAATTGCAGATTGCTCCTTTTTGAAGCTGACTGAGTACATCGGCAAATCTCTTAACTCCCCAAAGTGCCTTCGGGGAGGGACTACCAGATCACCATTCCTCGTTAACTACTAGGTGAATTAACCTTCAAAATAATCACCGAAAGACGGCTTCCAATCTGCAATTATTGAAGTCCAATCTTCAACCCAATCTGCAACTTTTGCAGATTCAAGGCCTGTTCGAAGAATGCCTGCTTAGTCTGCAATATTATGTAATCCCATTTGTTACATAGGATTATCGGCTTTAGCGCAGAAGTGCCTAAATGGCGGCACACTTCTTGTATTAGCCATCCCTGTCAAGAGCGTTCGCAGACCACGAAAATCTACTTTTCTGCGTTCTTGAAACACAAGCAATAGACATTTCAAGTGCTTCACCCGGAAGCACGGCAAGGCGGGCTGCCTGAGGGCCTGCAGGTCGAAGTGTGTTTACGAGATGGCTTGTAAAACTTTATCCGGGGAAGCAAGTTCACAGGAGTTGAAGCGTGCCGGCAGGAGGGTCAATCAATAACAAGTTGCTACAGGCGAGCGAACAAGGTTCTACCTTGTTCGCGAGCAGAAACTTTATCAGACGGGCACTGACCTTCTCCTTCGGGGTATCGTTTATTTGGTTTGTTGATCAGACGGCACGCGCAAGCTTTGTGAGAAAATTAGTGTTGCGTAACTATTCACGTATCCGAAGAGGATTAGCTGGACACTACTACGGGTTGTGGGAAGGTCAACGGCTTGCCATTGAGCATGCGCTCCAAGGAGTAGAGTAGGGAATAACCCTGCTTGCGGGC
>JAIVJZ010000004.1 GCA_020199775.1 Acidobacteriota bacterium | reverse complement strand
CAAGATAACGTGCAGTTGATGTCCACCGGGTAGATCATCCGAATCATTGTCAATGTCCGAGATGTAGCCTGTAAGTCCATCTGAGACTGCTGATCGACCGCTTTGCCATTATCCGCATTTATAATTAGGTGCTTTTGACTCTTCAGTTTACAGGAACACCTGGTCGCTATTTTGCGCAAAATTTAGGTATGTATAACCGTGGCCGAGCAACGATCGGCACAACCACCCTTCAAATCTTGACAGACTATCTGGCCGCTGCTACAGTACGCGGTCTTTTGTCTAAACACGTTTGAATGATCCTTTTCAAGGAGCAACTGAATTTTGAGCAACACCGGCACTTACCTTTTTACTTCGGAATCCGTCACAGAGGGACACCCTGATAAGATCTCGGATCAAATTTCGGATGCAGTTCTGGATGAAGTTTTACGTCAGGATGCAAACGGTCGCGTCGCCTGCGAGACGTTGGTGACGACTGGATTGGTTGTTATCGCCGGAGAAATCACGACCAAGGCACAGATTGACTTTTCTCAAGTTGCACGTGAAACAATTAGAGAGATTGGTTATACAAGGGCTAAATTCGGATTTGACTGCGACACCTGTAGCGTGCTGACGGCCATCGGTCGACAGTCGCCTGATATCGCGATGGGGGTGGATACGGGTGGGGCTGGCGACCAAGGTTTGATGTTTGGTTTTGCCTGTAATGAAACTCAAGAGTTAATGCCACTCCCGATTCAACTCGCACACCAACTGGCCGAGCGTCTCGCGGAAACACGCCGTTCAGGCGATCTTCCATATCTGAGGCCAGACGGAAAGTCTCAGGTTACGATTGAATACAGAGACGGCCGCCCCTTTCGCGTCGATGCCGTCGTCATTTCCACACAGCACGATGCGAAAGTGGAAAACAAACAACTGCGCGATGAAATTTTAGAACAAGTCATCAAACCTACAATCTCCCCAGAATTGATAGACAAGAACACGAAGTACCATATCAACCCCACGGGACGTTTTGTCACAGGCGGGCCGCAGGGCGACGCAGGGCTGACCGGCCGAAAAATCATCGTGGATACTTACGGTGGTTACGCTCCTCACGGGGGTGGTGCGTTTTCCGGCAAAGACCCGACCAAGGTTGACCGTTCAGCCGCCTACATGGCCCGTTACATCGCAAAAAATGTCGTCTCCGCGGGACTTGCAGATAGGTGCCTGGTGCAGCTGGCCTACGCGATTGGGGTCTCTGACCCGGTCTCGGTCTTAGTAGATACGAGTGGGACTGGTCGAGTGGGCGAGGATGTCTTGGCTAATTTGGTGCGCGAACATTTTGAATTGACTCCGCACGGGATCATCCAAAGTCTTAACTTGCGCAGTCCAATTTACAGAAAAACAGCGGCTTATGGGCATTTCGGGCGACGTTTAGAAGGATTCACCTGGGAAGCTACAGATAAAGCTGAAAATTTGCGTGAAGCGGCCGGCGTCTGAGATAACTTCTCTTTTCAAGAGGCTGTGTTCATCACACAAGGTAATAAAATAGATCGCAAAGGAAAATCTAAATGTCTGCAACACCAGCAGTTGAATATGATGTAAGGGATATCGGACTGGCAGCCGACGGAAAACGTCGAATCGAGTGGGCTGAGCGGGAAATGCCTGTTCTGCGTCTTATACGCGAGCGATTCGCTTCGGAGCAGCCTCTGGCAGGCATACGCCTCATCGCGTGTGCACATATAACGACGGAGACAGCTAATCTGGCGCGTACTTTACAGGCGGGCGGCGCTGAAGCCGTCCTCATCGCCTCGAACCCGCTTTCTACGCAGGATGACGTGGCAGCGTCGCTGGTCGCAGATTGGGGAATACCCGTCTACGCTATTAAAGGAGAGACGACTGAAACCTATAATCGGCACGTACGCACTGCGCTTGACTTTCACCCGGAGGTTATTATTGACGACGGCTCCGACGTGGTTGCGACGCTCATCAAGGAACGTGCCGAGCAAGTTAAAGAAGTGATCGGAACAACTGAGGAGACGACCACGGGGATAGTTCGTCTGCAAGCCATGGCTAACGCAGGGGTGCTGGCCTTCCCCTCTATGGCCGTCAATAATGCGCAAACAAAACATCTCTTTGATAATCGTTACGGCACAGGGCAATCCACTCTCGACGGGATTATCCGTGCCACCAACATTCTTCTGGCCGGGCGCACCCTGGTGGTCGTCGGTTACGGCTGGTGCGGTAAAGGGGTGGCTCTGCGGGGACGCGGGATGGGAGCGAACGTCGTGATAGCAGAGATCGACCCTATCAAGGCCGTCGAAGCAGTCATGGATGGATTCCGTGTGATGCCGATTAGAGAAGCCGCAGCCGTCGGCGACATCTTCGTCACGGTGACGGGCAACCGGCATGTGATTGATACAACGCATTTCGAGCAGATGAAAGATGGGGCTATTGTTTGTAATAGCGGGCATTTCGATTTGGAGTTAAATTTAATCGGACTGCGTGAATTGTCCTCCGCGGATCCGATTACTTTACGGCCGTTCGTGCAGGAATATCAGATCAGCGCAAACGGGCATCGGATTATTGTCTTAGGCGAAGGACGTTTAATTAATTTAGCCGCCGCAGAGGGACATCCGGCGAGTGTGATGGACATGAGTTTTGCTAATCAGGCGCTTTCGGTGGAGTATCTGGTCAAGCATAAGGGAGAGCTTCAACCCGGCGTACACCTGCTACCGCGCGAAGTTGATGCTGAAATTGCCGGTCTTAAGCTGCGCGCCCTCGGCATCTCGATTGATACTCTAACGCCGGAGCAGATCGAGTATATGAACAGTTGGGAGACGGGAACATAAACACGACCTTCTTTATCTGAAAAACAGAAGCAGCAGCCGAGGATTTGGCTGCTGCTTCTGTTTTATGTACCAGTGTTGTCTCAATTTAAGTGCGCGCGCGGGAAAATAAGATCAGACCGATGGCCGTGAAGATTAGCGGGGCAGCCCACGCCGCAAGGGCTGCTGGTAGGAGCCTGTAATTCCCTAATTGTTGAAACGCGCTCGCGCTCCCCCACAAGGAGAGTCCGATAATTATTGCCGCCCCGAGCGCCCAAAAAGCTGAACGCCGGCCAAAGAACACACCGAAAGGGATGCCTATCAGAGCTAAGATGACGGGCGTTGCGATGTCGGAGCTTCTACGATAGAGCGCTATGCGCAACCCGGTTATTTCATCGGGTCTTACGTTCTTAAGTGTTCTTATGTATTCGCTTAAGACTTTGGAATTAAGCTCCGAGGGTTTGTTAAGCAATGGTTTAAACGATTGTGCCGGCGTGGTTTCAGCAAGAATGTATTTTTCGATCCGATTGATACCCGCCGTGTTAGTCTGGCCGATCTCCATAACTTCTGCGCCCTCAAGCTCCAGCGCGTTGATTCCCTGCCACTTACCCTCTTCACCTGAAATCAGGCGTTTCAGATGAATCCCTTCCGCGTCGAACTCATAAACCACCGGCGTGAGAAGTGTCTGGCCGTCATTTCCGTACTTATATGAATAAAGTCTCTGTGCATCAGGCACGGCCAGCCATTGAATTCCTGTCGGTGTCATCGCCCTGTTCAGCCCTCCGCGTATTTGTGCTCTGTAAGCCTCTTGACGCCGGTTGGCTTGCGGAAGGACGTTTTCCTGCAAGAGACCTAATCCGATGCTAATCAACAGGGAAAAAAGTATGGTTGGCAATGACAGACGGTACAGGCTTTGCCCGCTCGCCCACCACACTACTACTTCATTGCGTCGTGCAAGGATGGCATATGTAACGAGGACGGCGACCAACAGCCCGATTGGTATCAGGCTCATGCTGGCGAGCGGTACCAGATATAACAGGTAGAGAAGCACTAAACGCCACTCCGAACCCGAGATAAAACGCAGCAGTTCGAATAGAGTGAAGATCAGAAAGATTAATAAAAGAGAGACATAAGCCAGTATAAAGTTGAAAAAGACAGCCCGGAGCAAACTCCTGTCCAAGAGTCCCAGTAGAATAGAGTTTCGCGCGCGACCAGCGCCGGCAGCATGCGCAGAGACCGTAGACGAAGTAAGTAATCGAACATGAATTCCGCTCGAAACGTTCCGCTCGTTAAAGAGTAGTGAGATGATACCGACACAGGTCGCCAATCCGGTTGCCAGCCAGCCACCAATTTGTGGCGGGAGCATGCCGCTCCGACTCGCCTGCTCCCCCCCTAATAACACCAAGTAATAGAGGATCATCGCCGCAATAGAAATGAGCACCGCCTGGCCTCTGCCGAGTCTCTTCAGGCGTCCGCCAAATCCCGCCCCCAGCAGCGCAAAGGCCAAAGGCGCGAAGCACAGCGCCAACCTCTTATTCAGGGCAGTAAGCAACATGACTTTTTCCGAATCCCCCGCCGTCCGCGCTTTTTCCAAAAGTTCACGCCAATCAAGTTCGTCGATTTCCGCGCGCCTCTCCTGAAACCTTTTAAGCAATGCGTTCCGGCCGGTATTGAGACGCAGGCGAAATTGTGCGGAGCTTTCAGTTACGATCTGAGGGGAGTTAGTAGACTGCCTTCCCTTTTCTGTGGGTAACGTGGTCACTACCGCGTCGGTTAATAGCAGCTCAGTCTGTTCACCTGTAACATCAAGACGCCCACTGCGTGAGGTTATCAGACGCAGTTCTTGCCCTTCATCCTGCCAGTGAATAAATACCCTCGCCCATTGACCGCGGGCTTTGTCACCGTCCCGTACATAGACCACCTTACCAGGCATTTCGGTATTAAAAGTGTGTGGCTGAATTGGCGACTCGATCTTGGATAAAGTCACCTTGAGCGCGGCCTCACGCAACAGGGTTGAGGCTCTGGGCGCAATCTCAAAACCGATGTAAAGCGTCGTCGCGGTAAAGACGAATCCCACCAAAAGCACCGGAGAGACGAACCGCCAAGTCCCTACTCCTGCCGCGCGCATCGCGATCAACTCACTGTCGCTGCCGAGTTTACTCAGACCTGTGGCCGTGCCAATTAACACAGACATCGGAAGCGTGAAGATCAGGATGTTCGGGATCAAGCCTAAAGCTATATCCGCCACCGCTTCAAACGAAGGATCTGCGGAGCCGAGTATTTCCACGAACTTGCCTGCCTGTTGCGCCAGAATGACGAAGGTCAAGAGCACTAAGGACAGCCCGAGGTACGGTAAAATTGCCCCAATGATGTACCTCTCGACCAATCGCCCGCCAAGTATTTTCATGTCGCTAATATTACAGGGAGTTTTTTGAAATTCGGAGACCGGACGGCGTCTCTACGTGCACAAATGTTACTCGACAGCAACCCGTCCCCTCGGAAGTCTCTCGAGGGCGCGCGTAATCAGACGTTGTGTTACCTGTGACAGTTCTTTGAGTACCGTCTCTGAGGCGGAACTGACGGAGCGTGCCCAGTCCCCTGGCGCCAGGCGCTGCGTCGCACGAAGATGCGCGGTGGCCTCGCAGGAGAGGAGCAGGTCCAACTTGTACGACGCGCACTTGTCGCAACGCAAAGCTCCGTCCGTTCCCAAGTAAGCCGTCTCTCTGTTTTCACCCAGAGGCCTCTTGCAATTCACACACGCGCGCAGGTCTGGCAGGAATCCGGCTAGTTTTAACAGCCACACTTCACAGTAACGCGTGATGTGACGTATGTTTTCCGGCGCGGAGGCAATCGCTTCAACACAAGCTCTGATCATTCGGAAGATTTTCTCGTTCGGCTCGTGGGGCGGGGTGAATTCGAGTATCAGCCCACCGATATATTCAAGTGCGACAACGATTTCAGTGTTCTTGCTTAATTCAAAATATGAACGGAGTATCTCGGCCTGACGGATGGCGACAAGCTCTTGCCCTTCCTTCTCGAAGTAGGAGAGGCTGATCACTGTAAAAGGCTCCAATGCTGCCCCGAACTTGCTCTTCAGACGCCGCGCGCCGCGTGCCACCCCGCGCATCACTCCTGAATTTTGCGAAAGGAATACAGTTATTTTATCAGCCTCGGCGAGCTTGTATGTCCTCAGAACAATCGCTTCGGTTTCGGAGACTCCCATGTATACCTATTTTGTTTCCCGGCCAGAAGTGATCCACAATCGCGGAATTATCGGACGCAGATTGATGTTAGATTGGCAACCAATACAGAACCCAAGCCAGAGCTAACCCGATGCCGACGAACTCGGCAAATATCTTTGCTCCGTAAGTAAAACGTTCAAAAGGTTTCTCGCGACCTACGATACCAAAAATTATCGCCACCAAGGCCGCGAATAAAATCATGATCAGGAGATGTCTCATTTTTTCCTCCTGACGGCAATGTCGAACGCATCCAGCATGCTCAAATAGTTCAAGAGTCCCGCGACCATCAAAAATCGGTCGCCATATTCCGATGTCGCCAGCCGCGCATTATCTGTTACAGCAATATTACCCAGCAAACTCGCAAGGTAGAGCAGTCCAGTCCCCAAATCACAAAAACCAAAGACATATGCCAGAAATCCTGTCTCCGCTACGTTATGCAATCCGTATAAATGCCCGCCGAGCAACCAACCGATGACATACATCGCCAGAACAGACCCACCTAACAACAGCCCACGCACCGGTTGGCCTTGATAAAAATGGCCCGCACCCGGAATCGCCCAAGCTAAGCCGCCGGCCAGCCAACCCTCTAAACCAGGCTTTTCCGTCGAAACTCTTATCTCTTCCAAAATCCGCTCCTTCCCTCCAAAACCCGTCTGGAATGCATTAAAACAACCTCCACGGCTCTCTTTATAGACGGGACTCCGTCTCGTAGTAGGCTCCGTCTGCGCCGCAAGGGCGACACAGTACTTCCCCGCCCTCCCCGATGATCTCACGACCGTCGTTGACCCCTTCCGAGCATCTTGCGCAGGTGAGTCGTGTCCTCGGACGTCCCGGCGCGTCCGTCTCTTTAAAATCCACCCTCACAGCCTCTATCTTAAATAGCTCTTCTTCGGACGCTTCTCTATAAGTAGTTATTTGCCGCTCTTTTTTGCTTTGCAGAGACGCATAGCGCGCCTCTGCCAGCGCCCTGGAAGAATCCAGAGCGGCAATGCGCACGGCTCGCCCCGTCTCTGTGTTGAGGAAAGTGGCCGCCACCTTTCCATAATCAAAATATTTTAGACTGCGTCGCCCGAGACGGACGCCTGTGACGGCACTCAAGGCGTCCGTCATGCAGCGATCTATTTCGACCCAGACGATCAGTTTCTTTCTGTCCACGCCGCGCGGATCAGCTACCCCGATCAATTTACAACCGAGCAACGCCATACGCGCTCCCAGCACCTGGCCGGGGCAGATGTGCCCGTGTAAGGCTTCACATTCACTTAATAAAACATCGAGAGGCGGCAACATAAAACATCTCTATCTTAAAGCGGCACTTTATCTGTCGGCGCGACGACACTTCATGTATCACTTAAAGTGGCCTGTCGTAAATACGGCGTCGTCCACAACTAATAAAGCAGATACTTAGTTCGTACATCCATAAATGCCTTCAGATTCGCGTCCCAGGAAGCTTGCAAGGCGTCCAATGAATCACCTCTCTCCAGAGATTCTCTCAAACTCGCCGTGCCCGCGATAACATCAAAGGGATTTTGATCGTAGACGTATTCGTATGGCGGCTGTTTCCACAAAAAGTGTTCGGGATAGAGTTCACGCGCTACTTTAACTGTCGCGATGCCCGTGATCACAGGCTCGAACTGCCCGCGATCCGTTACGTGTATCTGGACGCCGCCGCAAGCGACCCCCGCGTGCTTTTGGAAAGTCGGTTGAAATGAGCTGGCGCGGAAGTGCACCCCCGGCAAATCCAATGAATCGAGTTCGCCTCTGTACTTGGCCGCATCAATGTAGGGTGCGCCGATCAACTCGAAGGGTCTCGTCGTTCCCCTCCCTTCCGACATTTGCGTCCCTTCAAGGTGAACAGTCCCCGGAAAGATTGTCGCGCTATCGAGCGTCGGGATATTCGGCGAAGGCCAGACCCACTTGGCGTCCGTCTCGTCGAACCAGAGCTCGCGCGTCCAGCCGTCCATCAAAACCAGGTCTAACTCGCACTCGATGCCCCAATGCTCTCTGAACATCTTTGCCAATTCGCAGACCGTCATCCCGTGGCGCGTCGGGAGCGGAAATTGTCCTACGAACGAAGCGTATTCCGGTTCCAAGACGTTCCCGGCCACCTTTTCGCCGCCGATGGGATTGGGCCGGTCGCAAACCACGACCCGCTTCCCATATTTCCGCGCCGCGCGCATGCAATTCGCCAGCGTATAAACAAAGGTATAAATGCGACACCCGACATCCTGCATGTCGAAGACGAAGGCATCTATCTCTTCCAACATCGCTGCGGTCGGTTCACGCGTCTCACTGTAGAGCGAATAGACGGGCAGGCCGGTCTCCGCGTCGAACGAGTGCGGCGACTCGATCATGTTGTCCTGTGCTTCGCCGCGTATGCCGTGCTGCGGCCCGAAAAGCGCATTCAGTTTAAAATCGCCTCCCGCACGGCAGAGGTCTGCGGAGTGACGCCATTCATGGTCAACCGACGCCTGATTGCAAATCAGCCCGACGCGCGCACCGCGCAGCAAATCGACGCGTTTCGAGAGCAGTTCCTCGATACCTAGCTTGATCTTTCGTTTTTCAACTGAACCCAAGACAATTACCCCTCTCTGCCACAAGTTGCGCGGATAGAACGCGCGACCTCGCCCCCTTCTAACCGCATAGGACGGAGCCGCCGTTTACGTTCAACACCTCGCCGGTGATATGTCGCGCCCATTCGCTGCACAGGAAGAGCACCGGCAGCGCCACGTCGTCCGGCGCAGCTATTCTCCCGACCGGGATGGTTGATTCGACGCTCCTGCGAAAACCCTCGTCTGTAAACGCTTTCGCAGTCATCTCGGTTTCGACCCACCCGGGCGCAACCGCGTTGACTGTTATCCCGTGCCGTGCCAACTCCACCGCCAGGGACTTGGTGAAGGCGATCTGGCCGCCTTTCGAGGCCGCATAATTTGAGACGTTCGCCTCGCCCCTCTGGCCTGCGGTCGAACTGATAATGACGATGCGCCCGCCCTCTCCCTGACGCTTCAACAACGGCACGGCGGCGCGGCAGACTGTCCAGGTACCCTTCAAATTCACGTCAATCACGCGATCCCAAAGTTCTTCCGAAATATCTTCGACCGCCGCCCCTTCCCAAATCCCTGCATTGCACACGACTATATCCAGACGCCCAAACTTCTCGATTGTCGTATTAATCAACTGCTCTGCGCCGGACATGTCACAGACATTACTCCGTATAGCCAATGCCTCCGACTGATATTGACGCGTAATGGCCGATGCGGTCTCCGCCGCAGCAGTTTCGTCGTTTTGATAGCTGATAGTGACACGCGCCCCCGCTTCCGCCAGACGCTCCGCAATCGCCCTCCCGATCCCCCTCGACCCGCCGGTGACTAAAGCTACACGCCCCGCCAGACTCAACCCCTCGACAGCTTCGTTCATTTTTCCTTCTATTTATCTCGGGAGAAGCTACGACGCAGGCGTTATCGGACGCTCACGACGTCAAGTTCAACGCTATGATGTTGCCTGTTAAATTGTTGGGCGGCCGCGACGAACGCTTTGAACAGATTCTCAGAAAAAGCATCCTGCTCCCATTCGATTTCGGGATGCCACTGGACGCCCTGCGCCCAGCGGTCGGTTCTCTGATCTTCAACCGCCTCGATTAAACCGTCTGCCGTCCAGGCCGTCGCGCGCAGCCCCTCGCCGACAATTTCAATGGCTTGATGGTGATGGCTATTGACGAGCGCGCTCTCGCCGCCGGCCAGACGCGACAGACCACTCTCGGCCAGCAGGCGCACGCGATGCGAGCGGCGTCCTCTCGGCGCACCCTGTTCGTGTCCGATGGCTTCCGGCAGTTGGCTCTCGATATCCTGTATCAAAGTCCCGCCTCGCGAGACGTTCCATATTTGCAACCCGTAACAGATCGCCAGCAGAGGCAGCGCGCGGCGTTCGACTTCCAACAGCACCAGCGCGTCGGTCTCGTCGCGCAGCGGATGCACCTCTCCGAGTTTACGTTGCGGCTCGCGCCCGTAACGCAGAGGATCGACATCGGACGCGCTGCCCGGCAACAACACGCCGTCCAACTTATCCAGAATCGTCTCCACGTATTCAGCCTTCGGAATTAAGGATAAATGGACGGGTACGCCGCCCGCGGCTTCCACCGCTTCGCTATAGGTGCGCGCCAGATAGAAACGCTCCGTCTCCAACTCATGCCGCATGGTAATTCCGATGAGAGGTCTCATTTCGCCTCCTTCACTTTCCTAAAATACTTTTCCCCACATCTCGGACGGATCGGCCGTGTTGCTTCCGAGCCCGTATTGACTCCCCCGCTATCATAACGCAAAATCCTTCGATGTCCGATTCCACATCTTTCGCAGTCTTCCCCGGACGATAAATACGCGCGCGGCAAACCTCCTTCCTTGACTTACCTTCAAGCCACTCCCTATATTTCCCCGTTACCACTATGAACAGAGAAACTTCAATGCCACGCTGGCGCAGTACGACCGTCCTCCTGGTACGCAGGGGCGGCAAGGTCGCCATGGCGGGCGACGGGCAGGTCAGTCTGGGCGAGACCGTGATGAAGAGCGGCGCGCGCAAGGTGCGCCGTCTCTATAACGAGCGTATCCTCGCGGGTTTCGCCGGAGCCAGCGCCGACGCTTTCTCTCTGCTCACGCGCTTCGAGAGCAAGCTCGAACAGTATCAGGGCAATCTGGAACGCGCCGCCATCGAACTCAGCAAGGAGTGGCGCACGGACAAAATCCTGCGGCACCTCGAAGCGTTGTTGATCGTCGCCGACGAAAAAAGCTCTTTCCTGCTGTCCGGCAACGGCGACGTCATCGCGCCCGACGAACAGGACGGCGCGCTCGCCATCGGCTCAGGCGGCTCCTTCGCGCTCGCGGCCGCGCGCGCCCTGCTCAAGAACACGGAGATGAACGCGCGCGACATCGCACACGAAGCGCTCAACATCGCGGGCGAAATTTGCATCTACACGAATCAAAATATTATCGTCGAGGAATTATGAAAAACGTGGGTCAGAGGTTCGAAGCCGGAGGTCAGTTAATTCAACCACTGTCTTCGCTGACCTCCGGCTTCGAACCTCTGACCTCTCTCTTATGGTGATTTATCTCTCAGGCGAAGTTGACGAAGAGGCGCGGCTCGACGACATGACGCCGCGGCAAATCGTCGCGCAGTTGGACAAGCATGTCGTCGGGCAGCACGCGGCCAAACGCGCCGTGGCGATTGCGCTGCGTAATCGCGTCCGGCGGCAGAAACTCGCGCCCGAAATGGCTGCCGACGTGATGCCGAAAAACATCATCATGATCGGCACGACGGGCGTCGGCAAGACGGAGATCGCGCGCCGTCTCGCGCGCATGTCAAACTCCCCGTTCCTCAAAGTCGAAGCCTCGAAATTTACGGAGGTCGGCTACGTCGGCCGCGACGTGGAGAGCATGATTCGCGATCTCACGGAGATCGCCGTCGAGATGCTGCGCGCCGAGAAGGCGGAAGAGATCGCGGATAAGGCGGAACTCAACGTCGAAGAACGCATCCTCGACTTACTGCTCCCGCCGAAACCGTCCTCGACCTTTTACAACTTCGACGAGGACGATCACAACACACACGCGTCCGGCTCCGACGCGAGCGGAACTCCGCAGCGCGACGACCAGTTTCAGCGGACGCGCGAAAAACTACGCGAGCAACTTCGCGCCGGGAAGTTGGACAACCGCATGGTCGAGATGGAGGTGCGCGAGAAGAATTTCCCGACCATCGAAGTCGCCGGGCCGCAGGGCGTCGAAGAGATGGGCATCAACATGAAAGACATGCTCGGCAATCTCTTTCAGGGACGCACGAAACGCCGCCGCATGCGCGTGGACGAGGCGATGGAGTATCTCTTGCAGGAAGAGGAGGAGCGGCTCATCGACATGGACACGGTGGCGCGCGCCGCGCTCGAACGCGTCGAGTCGGCAGGCATCATCTTTCTCGACGAGATAGACAAGATCGCCGGGCGCGAGTCGGGCGGAGGCGGCCCCGACGTGTCGCGCGAAGGCGTGCAGCGCGACATCCTCCCCATCGTCGAGGGCACCACCGTCAACACGCGCTACGGCATGGTGCGCACCGATCACATCCTGTTCATCGCGGCCGGTGCGTTCCACGTCTCGAAGCCTTCGGACTTGATCCCCGAACTTCAGGGCAGGTTCCCGATCCGCGTCGAACTCGAATCGCTGACCATCGAGGACTTCAAGCGGATTCTCACCGAGCCGAAAAATTCGCTCGTCAAACAGTACCGCGCGCTGCTTGAGACGGAAGGGATCGATCTGGAGTTTACCGACGACGCCATCGACTCCATCGCGCAATTCGCCGGTCGCGTCAACGAGCAGACGGAGAACATCGGCGCGCGCCGCCTGCACACGATCATGGAGAAGGTGCTGGACGAGATCAGTTTCGCCGGCCCCGACCTCGAACCGAAGCGACAGGTCATCGACGCCGTCTACGTCTCCAACACGCTCCAGTCAATCGTCAAAGATCAAGACCTCAGCCGCTACATTTTGTGAGAAACCCGAAGCACCCACGCATGAAATTTTCACGCTCGCGCGACCAATTCCTTTCCCGACGCTTCCTCTTTCTCACGCTCGCGCTCATCCTCTGCCTGTCGGCCGCCTGCGGCAAACGTCGCCCGCCGCTGCCGCCCACGGAGAACGTCCCGCAGCGCACGGAGTTGCTCTCCGGCGTGCAGCGCGGCAATCAGGTGATCCTCAGTTGGCCTGCGCCGCGCCGCAACGCCCCCGTGGGCAGCGTGCAGAGCATACGCCGCATAGACATCTACCGCGTCGCCGAGAGCATGGACGACCCGCTGCCGCTGACGGAAGAAGAATTCGCCTCGCGCGCCACGCTCATCGGCTCAGTCCCCTACTCTTCTATCGGGCGCGCCACGGAAGATTTGACTTACGAAGACACGCTCACTCTCAACGAACCCGTGCGCCTGCGTTACGCGCTGCGCTACGTCAACGCCACAGGCCAGCGCGCCTCTTTTTCCAACTTCCTGCTGATCGAACCCGCGACGCGCGTGAGCCAGCCGCCCACGCTTCTCTCGGTCACGAACGAGAGCGAGAACGTCGTCAAAATTCGCTGGCAGACGCCGCCCGCCAACGTGGACAACTCGACGCCCGTCAACCTGCTCGGCTATAACATCTATCGCACGGATCGTTCACAGAACGAACCCGCGCAGACGCCCCTTAACAATGCGGTGCTGACCGCGCCGGAGTTCAACGATCAGACTTTCAAATTCGGCGAAGAGTACGTCTACATCGTGCGCGCCGTCTCGCTCGGCACGGGCGGGGCGCAGGTCGAGAGTCTCAATTCAAACACGCTCGGCATCGCGCCGCGCGACACGTTCCCGCCCTCCGCCCCCACGGCGGTCTCGACCAACGCCGCGCCGCGCCGCGTCTCCCTCTTCTTCCCCGCGAACCCCGAACGCGACGTAGTGGGCTACAACGTCTACCGTTCGACCGACCCGAACGCGCCGAAAGACGCCTGGACGAAGCTCAACCGCAGCTTGCTCGAACGCACGACTTATCAGGACGACGCGGTCGAGTCCGGCCTCAAATATTTTTATTACTTGACGGCCGTGGACACGGCCGGTAACACGAGCCGGCCTTCCGAAGTCGTCTCCGAAACGGTGCCCTGAATGAGCAAAACAGTCTGCCGCTTCTTATCGCAAGCGACGGGCGAGGCGAGCTTCGGCCTGATCGAAGACGGAGAGGTCTTTCCCGTTCCGCCTTCGCAAATTTTCGACGACGCGCCCGACCAAACCACGCCGGGCGAAGTGCTCGCGCTGTCGGAAGTGAAACTGCTTGCGCCCGTGACGCCCTCTAAAATCGTCTGCGTCGGGCGCAACTACAGAGACCACGCCGCCGAACTCGGCAACCCGATGCCCGACACGCCGCTGCTCTTTCTCAAGCCGCCCTCGGCAGTCGTCGGCCACGGAGATGCGATTGAACTCCCCTCTGTCTCTGCGCGCGTCGAACACGAAGGCGAACTCGGCGTGGTTATCGGACGCCGCGCCCGGCGCGTCGGCGACGGCGAAAATCCGCTCGACTACGTGCTCGGCTACACCTGCGTCAACGATGTCACCGCGCGCGACCTGCAAAGGCAGGACGTGCAGTTCACGCGCGCGAAATCTTTCGACACTTTCTGCCCCGTCGGCCCCTACGTCGTGACCGGCATCGACCCCTTCGACTTGCAGGTGGAGACGCGCGTCAACGGCGAGACGCGGCAGCGCGGGCGCACCGCCGCGATGGCTTTCCCCGTCGCCTATCTCATACGCTACATCTCGCACATCATGACGCTTGAGGCGGGCGACGTGATCTCTACGGGGACGCCCTCCGGGGTCGGGCCGCTCTCGGACGGCGACGTGTGCGAGGTCGAAGTCGAAAACGTCGGCACGCTCCGCAACTCTGTGCGCGCGGGCGCGTGAGGGTGTTGCCGCATGAGCGTTGAGAGTTCAGAAATCGCCGCGCCCCCGCCGGGTCGGATCGTCACGGTACAGGCGCGAAAATTCGACGGCCGGATTCATCGTGAATGGCAGGCTCGTCTGTTGGCGCGAGAGACTTCACACATCATCGTCGAAGGCGTTTTCGAGGAAGAAATACGACACCCGCAACTCGGCGTCATTGCGCCCGGCACTCTCAGCACCGAATACTATTGGACGGATCGCTGGTACAGCGTCTTTCGCTTCCGCGAACCCGGGGGCGAACTGCGCAACTACTATTGCAACATCAATCTACCCGCCGAGTTGGACGGTCGCGTCCTGACCTTCGTCGATTTGGACATTGACGTGCTCGTCGCGCCCGATTTCTCCCTGCGCGTCTTGGACGAAGACGAGTTCGCCACAAACGCTGCGCGCTACGTTTACCCCGCGGCCGTGCGCGACTCCGTGCCGCGCGCGCTCGCGGAGTTGAACGAACTCATCGAGCGCAGAGATTACCCGTTCGATTGGCGCGCGTAGTAGCGGCGACGCGCTCGCCGGAACGTATGGTGTACAATCCCGATCCACCTCTTTCTGATAATTGAGTGACGCGAAATTTATGGCTTCAACACGCACCGGGACGGAACAGCAGCAGCCACAACGGCAGCCGACGAAAATGGATCGCCTGCGCGAGCGCGAACGCCGCGCGGAGGCGGGCGGCGGCGAGGAGCGCATCGCACGACAGCACGCGGCGGGCAAGTTGACGGCGCGCGAGCGCATCGCGTTCCTGCTCGACGAAGGGACTTTCGAGGAGTTCGACAAACACGTCGTCCATCGCTCGCACGACTTCGGTCTGGACGAGCAACTCTACCCCGGCGACGGCGTCGTGACCGGCTACGGGCTGATCGACAATCGACGCGTCTTCGTCTTCGCGCAGGACTTCACAGTCTTCGGCGGCTCGCTCTCGGAGACGCACGCGGAAAAGATTTGCAAGGTGATGGACTTGGCGATGCGCGTCGGCGCGCCCGTCGTCGGCCTCAACGATTCGGGCGGCGCGCGCATCCAGGAAGGCGTCTTGAGTCTCGGCGGCTACGCCGATATTTTCCTGCGTAACACTCTGGCGTCGGGCGTCGTTCCGCAGATCAGTTGCATCATGGGACCGTGCGCGGGCGGCGCCGTCTACAGCCCCGCAATCACCGATTTCAACGTGATGGTGAAGAACACTTCATACATGTTCATCACCGGCCCCGACGTGATCCGCGCCGTCACGCACGAAGAGGTTTCGAAGGAGGAACTCGGCGGCGCGGACACGCACAACCGCATCTCCGGCGTCGCACATTTCGACGCCGACTCCGACCGGCACGCGCTCCAACTCGTACGCGAACTCCTCTCCTTCGTTCCCTCCAACAACATGGACGAAGCGCCGCGCGTCCACACCTCAGACCCCGCCGCCCGCCGCGACGAGCGTCTGAATTCCATCGTGCCCGAAGCGTCGAACCAGCCTTACGACATCCGCGACGTGATCCACGCCGTGATCGACGACGGCTACTTTTTTGAAGTACACGAGTTTTACGCGCCGAACATCGTCGTCGGCTTCGCGCGCATTGACGGCCGCAGCATCGGCATCGTCGCCAACCAACCGGCGTATCTGGCGGGTGTCCTCGACATAGACGCCTCGGTCAAGGCCGCGCGCTTCGTGCGTTTTTGCGATTGCTTCAACATTCCCCTCGTCGTCTTTGAAGACGTGCCGGGCTTCCTTCCCGGCGTTCGGCAGGAGCACGGCGGCATCATCCGTCACGGTGCGAAACTGCTCTACGCCTTCGCCGAAGCCACCGTCCCCAAGATCACCGTCATCACGCGCAAAGCCTACGGCGGCGCGTATTGCGTAATGGCCTCCAAGCATATCCGCACGGACATCAATTTCGCGTGGCCTTCCGCCGAGATCGCCGTCATGGGCGCGGGCGGCGCGGTGGGCATCCTGTATCGACGCGAGATCGGCGAGGCGGCCGATCAGGAGAGCGCGAGACAGTCGCGCGTCGCCGAGTTTGAAGAGAAGTTTGCCAACCCCTACGTCGCCGCCGAACGCGGCTTCATCGACGAGATCATCGAACCGGCCGAGACGCGCCTCAAACTCGCACGCGCCCTCGCGCTCCTGGAGAACAAACGCGACACCAACCCGCCCAAGAAGCACGGCAACATTCCACTGTAATCACGCGACGACCAAAGCTGTGAACCGGCGCGGCAAAAACGGAGAGGCCGGGGAAGGAAAACCTTCTCCGGCCTCTCTCGCGTGTGCTGTCGAATCTGCCTAAGCGGCCTTTTGCTGCGGCGCGGGCTTGTTGAGCAGTTCGAGCGCCTTCTTCAACTGCGTGTCTTCCGGCTGCTGTTTCGGGGCGGTGGTGGCCTCCGGCGCGACTTCCCTGCGGTCGCCCGGCTGTGCCGGTTGCGCAATCGCGTCGTCGTCGTTGCCGGTCAAATCATCCGGGTCAATCGCCGCGGCCAGTTCAGGCCGTTTCACTTCCACCGTCGGCGCGACGCCCGACCCGATAAAAGACTTGCCCGCAGACGACGCCCACTTCACCGTCGTCAGCAACAACCCGTCGCCGTTACGCAGCGGGAACAACTGCTGCTCCGCGCCCGCGCCGAAACTCTTTTCGCCCACGACCTCGCCGCGCTTGCGTTCGATGAAAGCCGATGCGACGACCTCCGCCGCGCCCGCCGTGCCGCGGTCAATCAAGACCGCTGCGGGGCCGTCGAAAATAGCGAGTTTGGGATCGGCCGTGAACGTCTTGAGACTCTTGTTGCCGCGCCCGATGGTCTGCGCCAGCGCGCCGTCCTTGATGAACAGGTTCGCCACCCTGACGCCCTCCGCGAGCGAACCGCCCGCGACGCCGCGCAAGTCCAGCACCAACTTTTGCGCACCCTGCTTCTGCAATTCCTGCACGCGCTTCTGCACGATGGCCGCCTCGCCCTCCGACAGGCTGTTGATGCGCACCACGCCGACCTTCGCCGCCTCCACACGCGTCTCGACGCCCGGAGCCTGCACCGGCGCGCGTTTGATCGACACCGTCAGCGGGCGCGTCCCCGAGCGCAGGATGCGAACTTTGACTTCCGTGCCCGAAGGGCCGTTGAGAAGTTGCCTGGCGTCGTAGAGCGAAATGTCGCGCGTCGCCTTGTTATCTATGTACTCGATGATGTCTCCGGCCTGCACGCCCGCCTGTTCGGCCGGGCCGCCCTTCACGGGCGCGATCACGTAGAGATAAGAGGCCACCTGCGAAAGCTCCGCGCCGATTCCCGCCTGACCCTTATCGAGTCCGACGCGGAAATCGCGCACCTGATCAACCGTCAGGTAAGTCGAATACGGATCGAGGCCGTAGGCGAGACCGCGCAACGCGCCCGCACGCACTTTGTTCAAATCCGGCTCGTCAACATAGTCGTCATGAATATGCTGTAGGACGCTCTCGAAAATTCGTAACTGCGCGCCGGGGTCGTTCTGCTGCTGCGCGCGCGTATAAATCAGACCGCCGACCACGGCGTAGAGCGCCAGTGTGGCGGAGAAAACCACCACGAGAAACTTACTGCGAAATGACATCTTTCACCTCTAAGAAGACTTTTACTGCGCCGGATTATTCCAACACCCGCGAACCTCTCTGCACCGGCGGGCTGGAAGTGATGATACAGTAGCACTCTGATGCGTCGCAAGACGGTTGAGCCTGTTGGCCTCGCGCCGGACGGCTGCGTTATACTTCAGCCGTCTGCGATAAAACCAATTTGCCGGATTCACAATCTCCCAAAGTCAACGACGCCACGCAGCCGTTCAAACTTAAAGGCCGCCTGCTCGCGCTCGACTTAGGGACGAAGCGCGTCGGCGTCGCCGTCAGCGACGAGTTACAACTGACGACGCAACCGCTGCCGCCGCTCAGTCGTACGAATTGGAAAAAGCTGCTTCGTCAAATCTCAGACTTGCGACACACCTTTGACGCTCAAGGAGTGGTTATTGGTTTGCCGCTTAAACTGGACGGCACGGAAGGCGACGCCGCGCGCGAAGCACGTCGCATCGCACGCAATCTTTCCCTCTCGCTGGCCGTCCCGGTTCATTTACAGGATGAGAGGCTCACTTCGCACGCAGCCGAAGAACTCTTGCGCGAGGCAGGCGTGCATGGCGAAGAACTGACTGCACGGCTCGACAGCGAAGCCGCCGCTCTGATTTTGCGGGATTTCATCGCCCGGCAAGAAAGCCGACAATAGGCTGCGGGCGAACATATCAATTAAAACCGGCGAGTTTTTGAATCAAATTCGGACATTACCGGCGTGCGATTCAACTTAACCTTAACTTGTGTTTCTGCCTAATTTGGGTTATCCGAGTTAATCTAATTATTCATGAAAATTTTCCGTCTTTCAGCGATTCTCGCAATCATTTTGGCTTGTGCCGCCGCGGCTTTTTCCTACTGGTTCTATCGCGAACTCCGCAAGCCCGTGGCTCATTCCCACTCAACCCAATATATAGAAATCCAGCGCGGTTCAACACCCGATGAAATTATTTCGCAGCTTTCATCCACCGGCGTTATCGGACGCGTATGGCCGCTGCGACTCTATATACGCTTCAGCGGCGTCGGGCCACGCCTGAAAGCCGGTGAGTATCGTTTCTCCTCCCCCATCTCGCCGCTCGGCGTGTTGCGAAAATTGGAAGAAGGCGAACAGCGTCTGGCGCGCTTCACCGTCATAGAGGGCTGGACGCGTTGGGACATTGCGGCGGCCATGGCGCGCATTCCCGAGCTCAAACTCGCCAACGCGGAAGAAGCCCTCGCACTGATGAACGACACGAGCGACATCCGCGACCTAGACCCGCAGGCCAACAACCTCGAAGGCTACCTCTACCCGGACACTTATAGCTTCCCTCCCGACACCGACGCGCGCGCGATGATCTCGGCGATGGTCAAACGCTTCCGGCAAGTCTGGCGCGAGCAACTCGGCGACCAACCTCTCTCCTCGAACCGAACGCCGAGAGAGATAGTCACCGTCGCTTCACTCGTCGAGACCGAAGCCAAGTTGAAGGAAGAAAGGCCGATGGTGGCGTCCGTCATTTACAATCGCCTCAAAATCGGCATGGCGCTCGGCATTGATTCGTCAATCATCTACGCCTCGAAACTCGCGGGCAAATGGAGGAATGACGGGAAAGTTTACCAGAGCGATCTTGATCGTGATTCCCCGTACAACACACGCAAAGTGCGCGGCCTCCCTCCGGGGCCGATAGCTTCATCGGGCGCGCGTTCCATAGAAGCCGCTTTGCGCCCCGCCGAGACTGATTACCTCTACTACGTGCGCGAGCCTTCGCGCGACGACGGCGCGCATAATTTTTACAGTAGTGAAGCCGACTTCCAGAGGGGCGTGCAGGCTTTGCGCGCATGGGAGCGCGCGCGCGATCTGAATGCCGCGCCCGCCAACGCAAACAATTAAGTGTCGTATTCGCAGAGTTCCGCCCTTCGCACGATTCTCCGTCTGCAACTCTGTCTTGAAAAGACTCGGACGTTGTTTTATTCTCATCTCGTCTCCCGTCGTATCGAAACAACTTGCACAGAGGCTCACGCGTGTGAGACCGAAAGGTTAGCGATGAAGAAAGTCTTGACCCTCTCGATGTTTCTGCTCCTGACAGTTTGCGGCGTCTCCGCTCAGGAGAAGGGTGTGGATAGACAGAATGACCGCATACGCGATTCGGGCACCGACCGTGCGCCGGGCGTCAACGGCGTCAAACAGAACACGGGTTCGGGACGCGGGATCGACTTCGGGAAAGGCCGCACCCCGACGCCGCCGCCGATCCCAAACCCTTATCGCTTCACGATTCGTCGCGACATCGTCTTGCGCGCCGTCGAGGAATTGATGGCCGAACGGAAGTTGATCATGGACACCACCGTCTCCAAAACCGACGAGGGCGTGTTGATCAGTCAGCCTTACAGGTTCGTCAAAGGCGCGGTCGTCGCCGGGACGGAGTTGAATCGCTACGCTGAGTTGACCGAGGAGAATTCGCGCGGCTGGACGCAGGGACGCTATACCTTCATCGTCGAAGTACAACCGCTCGACGGCGTGACGACGAGCGTCGCGGTCAACGCGCGGGTCGAGGGTCGCAGCGACGGGGCTTCGGGCGCGGAATGGGTCAACCTGCGCAGTTCCGGTTTGGCCGAGCAGGAGTTCATCACCGCTCTGGTCGAAAAACTCACCGGCGGGCCGCCCGTCCCACAGCCGGAGTAAAATCGCCGCGCCTGATTTTACGGCGTTGAAGTTCGACGCTTGCAGCCGTTTAGACGCGCTCTCCTAAGGTAATAACTTAAGTAGCGACTTGATGGATATGAGTAGTAATCGAAGCATCGACGAGCCGACTTCCGAGCCGCGTCTGTTTGCAGGGGGCGAGCAGGCTCCTTCAAGATGGATCAAAATCGGGGCAATCGCGTGCGCTCTGGCCGTGGCTGCGGCTTTGCTCGTCGGTTATCGTTTTTTGCGCGCGAGACAACTGGCGGGTGTCCGTGCGGCGCAGCAGGCGGAGATGGCGTCAAAAGTTGTCGCGCCGCCCGAGGCGCAAATCTTTGAAGACGAGGCGCGTCTCAAAGGCTCTCAGGCTGTCATCACGGGCACTATCCGTAATATTTCGGATAAGAAACTCGAAGCTCTCAGTCTCGAAATGGAATTGAAGCGACGCGGTAACGCGCAAGACGCCGAGCGTCGTAAGGTCAACGTCGAGCCTGCCGACCTCGCACCGGGGGAGGAAGGCCGGTACACGCTCAGCCTGCTCTCGTCCGAATGGAGCGGGGCGCGCGTGTTGAATCTCAACAGTGGACGGCGCACGGAGGCGATTGCATTCAAGTCGGCGATGGGCGCGCGTCGGCCCCCCGAACGCCTCCCGCAAGGAAGTCCGAAAGTTGTCGTCGTCCCGCGCCCCAGGCCGAAGGGCGAGGAGTTTATCAACACTCCCGATAATCCGATTCGCATCCCGTAAAATTTCCCCTTCAAGTAAAACTTGATAAGTCGGCGCGACGACGAATCTAGTGTAAAACCTTAAGGATGGTTTTTCGGGAAAGAATGTGCGGCCATTTTAGTTTGGACGCGAAGCGCGGCGGACAACCGTATCCGGCTCTTACCACGTCACACATAAGTTCATAGCAATTCTTTCCGCCACATCATTCTGCTCTGCCGAAAGTGATGCTCTTAAGGTTCTTATCATTTGCTCTCTTGCTGTGCCTCTGCGGTTGCCTCGCCGCACAGGGACAGACCGCGCCAAAATACCCGGACAATATCCACAGGAATAAACCTTCCGGCGATGCGCCCGGCGACCCCGAACAAGATTCGCCACATAGAGAGATGCTCAAGGAGATGGAACTCAAGCGCGAGGAGAACGACTACAAGGAACACCTCTCTCGCGCGAAAGAGACCGCACAGTTGGCCGTCGAGTTACAGGAAGCGTTCGCGCGCCGGAAGACTTTCCAAGGCGCGGATTTGAAGAAACTGAGCCGCATGGAGAAGCTATCCCGGCAGATCCGAAGTAACGCCGGAGGCGAGGAAAATAAAGACGAGTTGAAAGAACCGCCGCAAGTCGAAGTGGCGTTGGAGCGTCTGGTCAAACTCTCTGCCGAATTGCAGAAAAAAATCGAAAGTACGCCGAGGCAGGTCGTTTCGGCCGGGATCATCACCCGCGCCAACGAAGTTGTCGAACTGGTCAAGCACATACGCACACTTTATCGCTGATGAAATCAAACCGAGTGGAAATCGCCGCCCGCCGCAAGCACGCACGCTCGCGTCTCACGCTGCTGCTGTTCGCGTCCATCTCCGTCTCTTTAGTGTTCGACGTGTTCGACTTCCCCGCCCGCGCGCAAGACCCGCAGGATGATGAGATCGTCCGCGTCGAGACCGATCTGGTGGTGCTCAACGTGACGGCGACGGGCGCGGGCGGTGACTATGCGCATGGCTTGCAGCGTGCGAACTTTAAAGTTTACGAGGACGGGAAAGAGCAAGAGATCACAAACTTCAGCAGTGAAGAGACGCCGTTTGCGGTCGCCTTGTTGCTGGACGTTTCAGGGAGCATGGAGGGACGCGTCTCCATGGCGCGCTCGGCCGCCATTCGCTTCCTCGATGGCCTGCGCGGCGAAGATACGGCAGCCGTCTATAGCTTCCACAGAAAAGTCGAACGGGTACAGGATTTTTCTCAGAGCCGCGATCTGTCGCCGCTGGCTTACAGTCTGGCCGCGAAAGGCGAAACGGCGTTACACGACGCCATCGTGCAGGCAGCCACCGATCTCGCCGGCCGCCCTGAGAAAAGGCGCGCCATCGTGGTGCTCTCCGATGGGGCGGACACGCGCAGCGCGGCCTCTTCCGACAAAGCCCTCGCCGCCGCGCTCAATGCCAACGCCACGATCTACACAGTAGACATGGCGGAGAGACTACCCGGCGCGCACAACGCGACTCCGGCCGCCGGAGTTTTGCGCGAATATGCGAACAAGAGCGGCGGTCGTTTCGTGCCCACGCCGGGCGGCAAGGCTTTGCGCGACGCTTTCGGTGAGATACTCGAAGAATTGAGCAATCAATACACCATCGGCTATCGCCCTACGAATCGTTCAGAAGACGGCCGCTGGCGAAGTATCGAGGTCAAAGTGGATCGCCCTGAAGTAAAAGCGCGCACGCGGCGCGGTTATCGTCTGACGAAGAAAGCAAAAGGTGTCGCCTAAGTCGTTGGAGTTCAGGAAAGAACGAGTTATCCAACCGTAAACGTTGTCATAACGACTCCCCTTAACCTCAATATTTTCAAGAAGACAAGTCGCAACTTTTCAAGTTATCGTTGAAGTCCTGAATGCCCGTCGAGCAGACACACACACGGCCGCAGAAGGCCGGAATCATGCGCCGCGTCGTGCATTTCATCGTGTACCGGCCGGGCGAGGCGTTTTTGCTCCTGCGCATGGCTGCGTGGGTCGCGCTGCTCTCTTTTCTCATTAAACTCATGCCCCTTCCGCGCGTCCTGTCTCTCATCGCGGGCACCACGCGGGACAGGAAGCCGCGCAAGACGGGCATGACACAGCAACGTCTGGCGCAGTTGGTTGACGCGCTTCTCGGGATAGACGTGCTGTGTTTTACGCCGACGTGCTGGAAACGCGCGCCCGTGCTGCATCGTTACCTTGCCCTCTATGGGATCAAGACGCGTATCGTCTTCGGGGTGCGCAAGGAAAAAGAGACACTGCTCGCCGGGCACGCGTGGCTCGAAGCCGACGGACGCCCGCTCCTCGAAGCATCGCCCCCTCAGTACACCGCGACTTACTCGTTCCCTGCCTGAGTTTGGAGATGACTTCGATATAAGCCGAGGAGGTAGTTACGGCCTCAGCCCCGCCGTGAGCAAAAGATTTTCAACCGCGAACTTCTTTTGCCCCGGCGGGGCTTCTCAATGTTATCCACGCGGACTGCGACGATGTTGACACAAACCAAAAGCCCCGGGTCGTCGGAAACGACACGGGGCTTTCTTGTCTAGACTTTGAATCAAAGCCTGTGGTTATGAGGCGCGTTTAATCAACGCTCTCGCGTTAACATCGGCCGTCACCTATTTTTGCCGGCCTTCCCGTCGCCCGGCCTTTTGGTCAGCGTTAGCACAGGGTCAACGGACAATGCTTCTACGTTGACGAAGAAACGGTAACTTCCGTTCTGCTGCACGCCGACGAGCAACTGCACGGTCACACTCTCGCCGCTCGGCAAAGGTTCCGCCAGATCAATAGTGACGGTCGAATTGAGGCCGCCGCCGAGGGTCTGCGTGGGCGGTTGCTCAAGCGTAGTCCCCCTCACCGACACGTCTCCCGGCGTGAACGGATTCGACGGCGTGACGGTCGTGTCCGTCGAACTAAGCAGGCGCAAGTCGGCCTGGCCGTTGTTAGGCGCGTAGCCGGGGCTGTTCAGGGTCGTGATGTTAACGACGCGGAAGCGCAGGCGGAACACGTTCTCCGGCGACGTGTTGGTGAATTTACGCCGGAAGGAGAGCGTCCCGTGCTGCGCATTGGTCGGGTTGGAAGCGCCGGCCGAGCCGTCGCGCACGATGTTCTGGCAGCCGGTACCGGGGAAGCCGATGCTGTTGCAGTTGTCTATGAGCGACGCCTTGATCACGGCGTTGCGCTGGATGGGGCTTTGCGTGTTTTCCGGCCCCGGCGCGCCGAGCACGGCGGCGGTTGCGCCCGCCGCGCCCGTCGTCGAGATGAGCACGAAGTCCGCGGCGTTGTCGTTGGTGTCTTGCGGTAATCCGGTCTGCATCTTGCGGACGAAACTATACTGGTCGCTTGCGCCGGGCGTAACGCCGGTCGCGGGCGACAGTCCCGCGCCTTCGCGGAAGCCCGTCCCGTTGGTCGAACTGAACCCGACGGCGTCAATGACCGCGCCGTTTGAATCGACGAGCCTTGCGCCGCCGTCGTCGAGGAAAGCCCCGCCGGTGTAGGCCATGTCGGGCACGGCCGTGCCCCCAGAACCTGCCGGGTATCCGGAGACACTGTAGTCGCTCGGCGCGACCAGATAATGACCGCGCGCACCCATGATGCCGGTGAGCCCGCTCAACACGCCGCCGCCGCCCGTGCCCGCGGGCGCGACGATGGTCCAGCCGCTCAGGTTCACGGGTGAATCCGAGTTGTTATAAAGCTCGATGAATTCGTCCGCCGTGCCGTTCGGGCCGTTGAAACGAAATTCGCTGATCAGAATTGTCCCCGGCTGCGGCACCGGCCCGGCGAGGGCGAAGTAGGCGACCGGCATGTCGTGGTCGGAGTTGCGTTCGGGGCGCGCGGCGTTCGAGACGTAAGCCGCCGCCGGCACCTCTGGGAAGTCTGCGTTGTTGCGCGCGATGGCGAAACGCGTGTTGCGCGAGTGCGCCACGTTGTTGACGATGATGTGATCGAGCGCCTGCGGCGTGCCTTCGAAGATGAAGCTGTAACGCTCCGCGGCGGGCAGTTCGTCAACCAGATTGAAGAGATCGGGGTTGACGAGGTCTGGACTCTGATCCACGACGATCTGATCGTCGGGCGTCGGGTTGCCCTTGATGGTGGCGATGGGGTCTGTGTAGCCGTCGCTGAACTGGTAAGCGTTATAGTCGCCGACGGAGATCACACTCGTCGCCGGGTTGTTGGTCTGCAACTCTTGAAGCAGGGCGGCGAGCGATTCGGCCTGCGCCTTGCGTTTGGCGCGGACGCGCGGCCCCTCGACCGCGGCCTCGATATCGATGAACGAGCGCAGGTGATTGACGACGACGAAGACGGGCACGTTCGCGCCCGACGGTTGCACGTTCGCGCTCAGGACGAGCGGCGGGCGGTCGTTGAGCAGTTCCTGCTGGCCGTTGTTCGGGTTGGTGTAGGTCTCCGTCGCGTTGCGCTGCGTGACGCTGTTGACCTGCACGCGCGCCGTGTTGACGAGATAGCCGACATCCTGATCAGCGTCCCCCCCCGTGCCGTCGGCTTCGACGAGGAAGGCTTGATAGGTGACGCCCGGCGAGATCGTGTTGACCTCGGTGGCGAGTGCTTGAAGGCCGGCCAGTTCGAAGATTTCGATCATCCCGATGATGTCGGGCAGGCGCATCACGTCACGGATGGCGAGCGCGGCCTTCTGGCGTTGCGTGGCGTTGTTGTTGAAATTCTCGACGTTGAAATGTCCGACGGTGAACTCGCCCACGGTCGGCGTCGGCACGGGCACCGCGCTCATGTTGGCGGAAGCGTCCGGGGTGGTGTCGCTGATGAGGCGATACTGACCGAACGCGAAATCGAGCGGGCCTGAGATGTTCGTCAGCACCACGTTCGACGTGTAAGGGTTGAGCGTCGCGCCCGCGCGACCGTTCGTATCAACCAGCAGGCGTTCGGGGTTTTCGTCCCAGCGCGGGATGCAACAGTCGGGCGTGCCCGTCGTCGGGTCGGGCGGGACGGGCTGCGAGATTTCGATGCCCGGCTCGCGCAAGGGGCGCGGCACGCCCGTGATGACCGTGTACACGTCGAAGAAGTTGTCGTTCGGCGTGACGGTGGTGAGCGAGGCGGCGGCGAGGCGCATGCCCTCGTACTTTTCGAGTTGCGGCTGCGTGGGCAGCGCGGTCGGATCGAGGATGGTCGTCGTCAGCGTGACAGCGGTCGGCAGCGCGTTGCCCGTGCTGCTCACGGAGACGCTCGACACGGGGCTGATCTCCGTCATGCCGTTGAACTCGACCACCGTGCCGGTCACGTTCACGGCGTCGCCGACGGCGACGGTGGGGACAGTGTTCGTGAAGACGAAAATGCCCTCGGAAGTGTTGGGGTCGGCGTCCGCGCTCGCATCCGGCGCTTGCAGGAAGAAGCCGCTGGCCGCGCCGCCGTTGTTCGTGCCCGTCCGGAGCAGCGTGACGATGCCGCTCGTCGTCACGGTCTGTCCGGCGAGGGGCGAGGCCGTGCCGCTGCCTTGAATGTCGTGGATCGCCACGGGCGCGGTGTTAATCACCGTGAAATCGAAAACGTAGTTGGCCGCCATCTGATCGGCCGTGCCGTCCTGATCCGTGACCTGCGCGGCGACGACTGTGACGGTGCAAACTTCGCCCTGTGTGAAGTCGGTCGTCGGGTCGAGCGTGTAGGTCGTCGTGCCGCCGCTCAAGGTGAAGGCGTGCGCGCCGCTCGTGGCGCAGCTGATCTGGAATGAATCGGCGGTCGCGTTGACGGGCTCGCTGAACGTAACGCTGATGTTGGAGTTCACGGCGACGCCGTTCGCATTGTCGGCCGGAGAGGTGGACGTAACGGTCGGCGCGTTGTCGGCGGGCGGGCCGCCCGTGAAAGTCTGCCCCGTGTTGGGCGCGTTCTGCGTGTTGGCAATCGAGGTGGCGTTCCAAGTGAAGTTGCCGTAAGTCGTCCCCGAACCCTGCAACTGGAGCGAAGTCCCGGCGGCATTCGTGCCGCTCTGCGATACGCCGATGTCGGTGCAGGTCTGTCCGTTGGCCGCGCCGTTGGTCGCCGCGAACGTTCCCTCGTAACAGAGGAACTGGACGACCGTGCCGTTGTTGACGAGCGCGATGCCGTCCGGCGAACCGTTCTGGATGCCGTTCGAGGCATAAGAGATGGAAACCGTGCCGTAGCCTCCCGCCTGCGAAGGTATCGTGGCGGGCAGAGCATCCGTGTCATAAGACGCGCCCCCGCTTCCGTTGTAGAGCACGATTGACCAGCCCGTCAGGTTGGTGCCCGCAGGCCCCGCGACCTCGATGAACTCGCCCGCGTCCGTCCCGTTGATGTCATAGAGAATTTCGTTGATGAAGACCGTCGAGGCGCTGCCCGCTACGCTGGGCGCAATCGGGCGCGCCTTCGATTTTTGTTGCGCGGCGACCGGCGACTGTAGAGGTAAGAAGGGTTGGGCGATGATAAGGGCGGCGGCGGCGAGCGACAGCAGTTGACGGCGGACGGAATATGTCCGCCCGATAAATTTCGGTGAAATCACGTCGGTTAAGTCTCCTGATTGGGCTGGGTCAGTGTCACGCGCACACGCGACACCGTATTCTATGAATGTTGGAACGGAATGGCCGGCTGCGGGCTTGTGGGCGACGAAGTTAGTCCAATCCCTTCACTTGCCTCTGCGCTTCGAGAGGCAAAAATTAGCACAAATGACAAGGGGTGGCAATATTAGCGAGAGCCGATGGCTAAAACTTAATTCACTGTCAACTCACCGGCCGCCGTCCGCCGGGAGCAGCTTGCGCGCCTGCAACGTCGCGACCAACTTGTCGAGTGATTGCGCGGCGTGTTCGGCGGTCACGTCGTAAGCGTCCGTGATGTCCCTGATGATCTCTTCGCGCGTGCGTTTTTGTTCGAGCCCGCGCCAGATGATCATCGCCGTCTCGTTCAGCGTGTAGTAGCGTTTGGAGTTCAGGTCAACGAGCACGCCTTCGGTGTCGTCAAATTCGGTGAAGACGATGTGCTCGTGCGGGCTGGGAATACTTTCGGACATTAAATGGATTCCTGTTTGAGATAAACCGCGGGCGGCGCGCCGACGGATATTACGGGCAGCGAGCGCGACCTGGCGGCCGTAGCGGGCTTGTGCCAGGGGATTTTGCCGAAGCTCTGCAAGCAGTAGAGACAGGGCGAAGCCGTGTACAGGTCGGGCTCAGTCCCCGCGCGCGCGATCTCCGCGAGCGCAAGCCTGCGTCGTTCCAACTGCTCCGCGGCCACCCGGCGCAGGCGCGCGAAGCCTTCGGCGAAGTCTTCCCTCGTCAGGTCAGCCACCACGTCGCCCTCTTCCGACGCGCCGCGGTAGCCGGACAGATTGCAGCACAGGGTCAACCTGCCCCGGTAGTCGATGTTGCAGTTCGCGCCTTCCAACGCCTGACACGGCGGGGCGGGGTCTAAGTTGTAATAGCCGGTGGCGACGCCGATCTTCATCTTGAAGATGTTGGACAGCACGCCGATCTCCTGTTCGACGTGCGCGCGCTCTTCGAGACTCAGGCCCGATTCAATTTCCGCGCCGGAAGAGGTCGGGAGCAGGTGCGAGAAGTGGATGGCCTGCGCGCCGAGTCGTGCGGCGAGCAGGGCGAACTGTTCGAGGAGAGGGATGGTGTCGCGCCGGATGCCCGTCTTGATGAGAAACGGGATGCCCTTCATGTAACAGCGCGTGATGGCGCGCATGACGCGCACGAACGAACCGTCGCCGCGCCAGCGGTCGTGCGTCTCGCGCGTGGGGCCGTCGAGGCTGAAAGCGACCATATGCAACGCGTCGCGGTTCGCGAGCAGCGTCGGGTAGACGCGATCAAAGTGCCAGCCGTTCGTGACGAAACCGAACTGCCACCCCTCTTCCCTCACGGCCTCGACGATCTCTTTGAAGCGCGGGTGAATCGTCACCTCGCCGCCCGTGAACGAGACCGAGTTGAACCCGCAGGAGGATTGGCTTGCGCTGCGAATGATGCGGCGCAGGAGTTCGACGGAGAAGAAGTTGGCGGGCGAATGGTACAGCGCGTCGTCGTCGCGCGCGCAATAACTGCAATGCAAATTGCAGATATTCGTCAACTCAAGGCTGATGTGTTTGAGTTGCGTTTGGACTGTGCTCGCGGCTGCGGGGATTGCCATAAATTAATGATTAAGACACGAGGCCAGAAGTTGCGGCGCGCGCGCGGAATCTTCGAACAGGTCTAGTCCCGCGTCGAGCGAATAAGAGACGCTCTGTTTCGCCATCAGACCGAGCGCGCGCAAGTGTTCGCGCGCCGTGCCGCCGTCATAACTCGCCCAGGGGCATTGCCTGATGAGTCGCGCCATGGCCGCGCCGGAACTGAGTTTCTCAACCCGGCTCGCCGCCTCTCCCGTCAAGTTGGGAAACAGTAACACACGCGGCCGACAACTCTCAACGAAGCTGTCGGGGAACATGGTGCGCGGGTCGAGTTTGCGTTTGCTCGGATCGGAATTGACGGGCGCGCCGAGCGCGGCGTTCAATCCGCCCAGACCGCTGCCGGCGAAAGATGCCTCCGAGACCGAGAAGATGCGCCGAAGCGCCCAAGCTTCGATCAAGCCGTCCGCTTCGACGAGCACCAGCATGTCGTCCGACAGGTAACGCCAACCCGCGCCCGCCAGCCGGATCGTCAAACTCGACTTCCCGCTGTTCGAATTTCCGACGACGATCATTCCCGTGCCCGTCGCAGGCTCGACGACGCCCGCCGCGTGCAGCACGTAGAGTGCCGCGCGACGAAGCGCGGCCTGCACCGTGTAGGAAAGCGTGTTGACGATGGCGACCGGGTGGCGCGCATGGGCGGTCGTGCCGAGCCAGACGCACACCAGTCTGGAAGTTGCCGGGTAGACTGCGACCCGCGATTCGTCTATGTCGAGAAAGTGCTCGTCCCCATGCGCGTGACAATACCCGCGCGGAACTTCAAAGGTTTGGCAACCGGATGGCAGGGGCGGCGGATCGCCGTAGAAAATTTTAACGGTGCAGTGAACAAAGCGAACCGCGCGGGCCGGGCAAGGGGTGAAATACATACCCTCGATAAATTCCCCGGCAACCCGCGCGGCTACTTCATCACTAAATTGAAAAGCGAGGAGATGCCCCCCAATAGTGTAAAACTTCTCGATTAAGGCTTGGCCCCGCACGGCAAGTAAAGACATCGTCGCTCAAAACACCTTCACCCGCACGCCGAGCGGAACTACGTGGTCAACGTCTGGATGGTGTCGACGGTCGGGCCTTGAAAGAAAGCTGTCGCCTCCAACACATCGACGGGCACGGAAACTATCGGCTCGACGAAAGGCTTCTTGTCCTGTGCGGGCTGCGTCAACGCGCGCTCGCCCCGTTCCAACTGCTCTAATTGCTCGTTGACGGGATTGCTGTTTTTTGTATTCAAAGTTCGATGTCTCCTCACATTTTTGTGGTTTGTTGATTATTTGCCGGCGACACTAAAACGATGCGCAGCGGTCTCACTTCGTAGCTGGTAAGATTTGTGCGCTGATAAAGGCGGATGTTGGGTGAAAGCGTGCGCACCGCTTGCTCCATCGTATAATTATTGAAGTCCACATCCACAAGTTCGGTAGATTCATATTTCATCTCGAACGGAATGTCAACTTTACTTGCGATTTCGTAGAGCACGGCCGTCAAAGGCTGCTTGCGGGCTTTCACACTGACCTGATTTTTTTCGACCGTCACGCGCAACGGCGACTTGTCATCATCTTTGACGTTCGTCGCTTCGAGGCCGTCCTCCGTGTTGCCCTCGATCAGGATCGCCTCCGAATCGCCCTTCACCACCGAGGCTTCGGCGGGCGGCTGTTCGTTCATGCCCTGCAAATAGATGCCGATGGCTTTCGGCTGTCCGCTGCCCTCGCCGCTGAGTTCGTAATCGACGTAAACCTGCGGCGCGAGCAGGCGCAACGCGCCTTCGAGCGGCAAGCCTTCAAACTCCTGCGTGATGCGCTGCTTCTGCATGAGCGGCGTCAGGATCACGGGCACTTTGAGCCGCTTGCCGATCTCGGCGGCGATCTCGGACAGCGAGCCGTTCTTCGAGGACAGGCTTATGCTGATCGGCGTCTTCTTCGTGACCTTGACGCTCCACAGGGGCTTGGCGGCAATCGCGGCAGCGGGGCGCGGCGCGGGCGTTTGTTTGGCGGCCGGGGCTGGTGGTTCGGCGGGCGGCTTCGCGGTGGGCGGCTTCGGCTGTTGGGCTGAGACGACCGCGGACGACACTACCAGAAACGCTCCCGCGAGAGCCGAAACGAAACGCTGAGAAATCATGTGGAACATTTTAACCTACCTCTTATTACTAATCCATTAATTATTGAATGATGTAGCGCGAGTCGCTTTGATACGCTCATGCTTCGATGTCGTAGCGATAATTTAGTTGCAAGCGGACTTCAAAAGGAGAAACATTCCACACGCTCAGGTCAACATTGTTCTCGGCAGTCGCCGCACGGCGACCGTCGGTCACGCTCTCCCGCGTGGGAAATAGGCTGGCTTTATGATTAGTAGACGGCAACGGCCATCAGATGAGTCAAAGAAGCAAGCGCAGGCAGACGTGAAGGTAGCACATTTGAGCGCGGCCATCAATTCATTATGTGGGGTTAGCCTCGTCCGGTGTCAGCTAAAATCGCCCGGACGCTCAGTGTTGCAGGTGGCTCGGCCCTCCCGTCCAGAGCATGCGGAGCGGGCGGAGCAGGTAGTAGATGAAAGAGAGCGGAGCGGGCAGCGATAACAAAGTGAGGTCTTCTTCCGTCGGGCTGATCACGTAGCGGCAATAGTTGAACTTGTCGCGCAGACGGCGGCGCGCCTTGAGTTGGAAAATAAAATAGCCGGACATGCCGCCCGCTTCGTCCGCACCTTCAAAGAGCCGCGCATAGATTTGATTTGCCAGTCGCGCTATTTCGGGGTCGGACTGCAATTGAAGTTCGACCTGTTCGGGAAGCCGCGCGCCGAGCAGGTCGTGCGCGACGTGCAGGCCGAGCAGCAGCATCCGTTCCGTGCCGGTGCGCCTTGCGCGTTCGAGCAAACTCGCCCAGTTTAAATTCGTGTAGACTTCAAGCAGTTGGGCGATGTCCGTGATCCAACTGAGCCGCTCCCACAAGTGCTTCGCCCCGTGGACGCACAGCGAGAGCAACAAGTCCTCCGGCGCGAGCGCGTTGATCTGCGTCTTCTCGAAAGTGTCGGTCTGGAGATTTCCCCACAGGGCGTCTTCGTCGAGCGGCGAGGAGAAAAGGCGCGCGCTCACGCGCCAGTGGATTTCCACGATCAGGCGATGCGCGTCGCGCGTGAACGGCAGGTTGCATTGCGTGCGTAGCATCAACGCCTGCTGCACGCCGTTTAGCGGCGGGTGCAATTCGTAACCTTCGACGACGAGCAACTTCATCACGCGCAGCACGTCGCGCTGGCGGACGAGAATGTCGAGGTCGCCGAAGTGACGGAGCGCGATGTTGCCGTAGGCTTTCGCCGCCAGCGCGGGGCCTTTGTAGGGGATGGCGGCAATGTCGTGCGCCGCGAAGAGTTTCAGCAGGCGGCGCAGTTCCCCGCTGAGGTACATGTTCAGCGCGGAGATGCGGCGAAACTGTTCACGCAGTTTTTCATAAACGGCGGGTGGTACTTTTTCCGGCGCGCGTGCGTGCAGGTGAAAATAGAGCAGCGGGATCAGGCTGTGATTCTCGGCGAAGCTCAGGATGAAGTCCCAATCGAGCGCGCCGTCCAGCAGTTGGCGCAGGCGCGCGGCATGCCCCTCGTCCATGCGCGTCCGGGCGCAGCACAGGAACAACTCGATTTCAGGCCGCACGCCGACTCTCGACGGCGACGCAGCCGGGACGGAAATTGTTTGCATTGCTGGCAAGTCGGTAAAGATCGCGGGACAGTCTCAAGGCGCGTCGGCCGCGCGCGGGTGCGTGTGTCGAACCTAGGATTCGACGCTATCCGACTTTCACACCGTAGCCGAGTCCGTCGCCGACGGGCAGGACGACGGCGCGTAAGTTTTTATGGTTCACGAAACGTTGATTGAAGCGGCGCAATCCTTCGGTCGATTTCCGCTGGTCGGGCGAACGAATTTCCCCGGCCACCTGCCCGCCCCAGAGCAAGTTGTCGGCGATGACCACGCCGCCCGTGCGCAGCAGCGGCAGAGAGAGTTCGAGATAGTCCTCGTACTCTTCTTTCATCGCGTCTAAATAGACGAGATCAAACTTGTCTTCGAGTTTCGGGATCACTTCGAGGGCGTACCCGCGTTCGACGCGCACGCGCTCCGACATCCCCGCGCGTCGAAAATATTCGCCCGCGCGCGCGATCATCTCCTCGCTCGATTCAATCGTCACCACCTGCCCCTCCGCGCCCATTCCGCGCAGCAGGTGCAGGACGGCGTAACCGATAGCCATCCCGATCTCAAGGACTTTTCGCGCGCCCGCCGCCCGCGCCGTAATCTCCAAAAACAGGGCCGCCTCGCGGTCGGCAATCGGCACACGGTTGGCCGCCGCGTAGTCCTCCATTTCCGCGAGCAGACCTTCGCTCGCCGGATGAAGCCCGTCGAGATAGAGGGCTTGTTCACGCTGAAGAATTGCGTCGAGACGTGCTTTCATAATTTGTCGGGTCGCGCAAAAAAAGACTTTGATCGAGCGCGCCAAGTCTAACGGTATTGCTCGCTCAGACGCAAACAGGCTCGATCCGCCCGCGACGGTTTCGTGCGACGCTCTAACGCTGCGCCTCCGCTATCCGCTGCGGGCTTTTTCTGAGGACGGGGGAGCCTAGCGCCCGCCACACGTCGCGGGCGCGCAGGTGCGGCGGCAGGTCGCGCGCCGTGCTCATCACGAAGCCGAAACTCTGCCGCGCGCCGAGATTGCCGTGCGTCGCTTGCAGGAAGGCGAACACGTCGAGCGACGCGCTTCCGGTGTAATAACCGTCTGCGAAATTCACGAGGACGCCTGCGCGATGCTGCACGCGTTCGCTCACGCCTTCAAAGACGCGGCGCACTACGTCGGGGCGCGCGCTCTCAACCGTCGCCGCGAACCAATCTTCGTCCGCGATGAAATCTTCAACGTCAACTCTACCTCGTCGCCATAAGGATTCGACCACCGTCGAGAGTTCGAGCGGGTCGCCTTGCGGCGCGCGGTAACGAAAACGCTCGCCGCGCCGTTCCAGTGTGGCGGTTCCCCGCTCGTTGAGGACGTACACCACGCCGTCTTTTTCGTAAGCCGCGAAGTCCACCCCGCGCACGCGCGCCGCGACCGTCGCCAGACGCGCCTCGTTGCTCTCTTGCGTCCACATCACGGCGCAACCGACGAGACCGAACTGCGGCAGCACGACGCTCCGCCCGTTCTTGATCTTGTCGTCCAATTTGAAATCAGCCCGCCTGAGCGCGGACTTGAGAGAGACACGACGATAACCTTTGAAGTCGTTCCCGTGGTCGGAAAAGATCGTGACCTCGACGCGGCCGCCGCCGTCGCGGACGAGGTCTTTGACCGTCTCGTCGAGCCGGACGAGAAAACTTTTGAGCATGCGTTCGCCGCCCAGATGTGCCAGCGAATCGCTCGCGCCCGTGTAGGCGAAGAAGACCGGCTCGCGCGACGCGCGAAACTTTTGTTTCAGACGCACGAGGTCGGTCAAAGATTCGAGGTAAGTGCTGGCGGGCGGGGCGACGTAGCCCAGACCGCTCTTGACGGCGGACGGGTGGTAGTCGAAAAGTTCGCGAAACGTGCCCTTGATGAACCGCCCGCCGCGAAAACGGTCGAGGAGGCCGCCGCGCATTTTGTTCTTCGTCGTGTCGAAGTAATTGTCTTCGTAGCCGAGGGGTTCGCTCGCGCCGGCGGGCTTCAAAATCTCGCCGAGCGCGAGATTGGTGAGACTGGGGAACGGCGCGATCATTCGCGACGGCGCGCGAAAGAATCGGAAACGCCCCTCTGCGCGCATCTCCTCAATCGTCGAGAACGCGACGCCGTCCACGCAGATGATCAAATGGCGCACAGCCGCTTCATTCGTCTCCGGGACGACCGCCGCCGCCCGCGACGGAAGTTGCAGCCCTGCCAGTTGTGTTAGCAGGAAGAAGAATGTGAACCTGCGAAACTTCAGTGAAACTCTTTTCATCATGCCCCCTCGCGATCACGTCCCACGACCGCTTGCCCGGATATTCGGTAGGCTTCATTGCAAGCGATGTTCCAGCGGCGTAGGGGAGAAACTATTTTATTAAGGCATTCACCACCGCAGACGCAGAGAACATAGAGGGGGCGCGGAGTAAAAATAAGACAATTTCAAATTTGGGCAATAATATACTTGACGAATCAAGTCCGTCATGCTAATATCTCTGCATGATGAAGAACGAAGCCACCCCCAAAACACTCCAACAAGCGATCATCTTCTTTGCGGACGCCGACAATTGCCTTAACTACTTGGTCGCGCGCCGATGGCCGAATGGCGTTATCTGTCCGACGTGCGGGCGCAACGATGTGACGTTCCTTGCGAAGCAAAGCAAGTGGCAATGCAAGAGCGCGCACAAGCGGCGTCAGTTCTCCGTTAAAGTCGGAACGATTTTTGAAGATTCGCCCCTCGGTCTTGATAAGTGGCTGACGGCGATCTGGATGATTACCAACTGTAAGAATGGCGTCAGTTCGTATGAGATTCACCGTGCGCTTGGCATCACGCAAAAGACGGCTTGGTTTATGATTCATCGCATCCGTCTTGCCATGCAGACCGGAACGTTTGAGAACAAGATGGGCGGCACGGTTGAAGTTGATGAGACTTTCATCGGCGGCCTGTCGCGCAACATGCACAGGGATGTGCGCGACCGCAGAATCAAAGGCACGGGCGGCGCGGGCAAAGTTATCGTGATGGGTCTGCTTGAACGGCACGGCGAAGGCAGCAAGGTTAGAACTAAGATTGTTCTCGACAGATCGGAGAGAACGATGCAAGGCGTCGTGCGCGAGAACGTCAAAAGCGGCTGTGATGTTATGACGGACGCGCACCGCTCTTATCTTGGCCTGAGTGCTGATTACGTTCACCAGTTCGTTGACCACGCGGAAAAGTATGTTGACGGTCAGATTCACACGAACGGGCTTGAAAACTTTTGGTCGCTTCTCAAGCGCAGCATCAAAGGCACATACGTTAGCGTCGAACCGTTTCATCTGTTCCGCTACCTTGATGAGCAATCGTTTAGATTCAACGAGAGACACGGTAAAGACGCTGACAGATTCGCTAAAGTAACCTCGCAACTTGCGGGCAAGCGTCTCACCTATGACGAACTGACGGGGAAGCTTGCCGATGTCAGGCAAGAAGCGATCTAACCAACTCGCTTCTTTCGGGATGAAGAAGCGCGGGAAGAAGCGGGCGAAGTAGTCCGCTTCTCTTTTTGCGTTGCTTTGGCTTGTTTTTCTTCTTCCAACTTTCGTTGAAGTTCCGAGTAGGGAACGGATAATAGCCCGTCCATTACCTTGTCGAAGTTCTCAAATTCATCGGATGGTTTGTTCCTCATTTCAGCCCCTTTATGTCCTTCGGCTTGAGACACAACGCTTTGACTAACTCATCAATCACGACCAAACTGTCGTTGTAGGCGATTTTCAAGTCGTCTATTGTCATCATAACCATGCCGTTTCCGTGTGCCACTGTCACGCGGTTGTAATAGATGCTATCCCACGCACGGTGGCAGTCTTGGTTTGTGACGGCATCGCTAAACGCTTTCTTGTAATCCTCTCCGAACTTCTTTAGCGTCCCAGTGATGTCGCCGATGTCAAAGTTTTTCGCTGCAATCTCCGCCCCCCAACTTGCGAAATTTACGAGGTGCGGATCATTTGTACGAGTGCACCGCCGTTGGACTAGCGTTTTGATTCTCGTTTCATATTCTGCACAAATGCGAACCAACAAATACCGGACAAGATAGTTTTCAACTTCCGTGTTTCGCGCCGCAGCCGCATCCAAATGCTGCTCACATTGCCGAATCTCATACTCTAGTTGCCCGAAGCGCATCATAGGAAAACTTTTAGCCGAACAACGTGGTTTCAGCTTTCTTCAAGCGTTTTGGCACAACATCCTGATCTGTCGTTGCGGCACTTACCCACTTGATATACTGCCTATTCTTAAGCAAGGCATCGTACTTACTGCGCACTTGTTTTATCTTAGCTGCGGTGGCCTTTCCGTTGCTGACTTTATCAATATGCAGCGCGAACGCCGTAAATACTGAATCAAAGACCGCCGCGTTTAGTCCCCTTAAAATGTGAAATGGTTTTGGGTCAAGATACTGAACAACCGCTTGCGCCGTTCGCGTGAAAATATCTTCAAACCCCTTGATTTGCTCTTCGTAGGCTTTCCGCTTTTCAGCTATCGCCTTTTTCTTCGCGTCGGAGTCTTTGGGATTTTCATGAGGCGGCAGCCGATACTCTCTCATGAATTTATTCAGAAATTCTTTCATCGGCTTCTCGTACTTCTTGACGTTGTATAAAAGTGCGAGTGACCGGAGGATTAGTTCGATGTCTCGCATTCTTTTATCTTCGGCCTCTGTGCCGACTATCTTCCTCCAATTCTCATTCTTATTGAGTTTCTTCAACAACTCATTGAACTCGCCTTCGTACACACAGTTACGAATCTCCTGACCATGCAATGCCATGCCGCCGGTATTGAGTCGCCCGAATACTTCAAGGATGCTCGAATCGTTGTCGGCTGGCTGAAGTTGTCTCATCACATAAGCCCGAAGCACGCAGTCTTTGAACTTCTTGAAATCAACGGGGGAAGTGTTTTCTAACTTCTGATACGTCATGCCGGAGAAAGGACTCTCATCACTTAGTCCTACTAACTCGAAAGGCACTCTTTTGGGATCGTCCTTTTCACCGAACCAGCCCGAGAAGAAGTATGCTATGGCGCGAAGTCGTTGGTGACCGTCCACGATCAGCAGATCGCCCTCTTCGCGGTCTTGGTAGAGAAAGACGGGAGGCACTGGCAATCCCATGAGGAAGGATTCAATCAACTTACTGGCACGTGCTTGCGGCCACACAAAGCGACGTTGGAGATTTGGGGAACGAATCGCCTTCTCTTCCCACTTTTTGACTAGAATCTCTAACGTATAGTCAGCCGGGTAAGTTAATATTTCATACGGACGAAGAGCAGTTTCACTATCCACCTCTTCACTTATTACCGACTCAAGATCAATTTCGTCTTTGGGCATTCGCACACTCCGACGGGCAGGGGTTAGTATCAGGCTCATAGACTAAACCCTCCCCCTCTGATTCGTCAAGTATATTATTGCCCAAATTTGAGATCGTCTTTTGCTTTACTCGGCGCGCCCTTGTGTCCTCTGTATCCCTGTGGTGAGTCTGAGCTACCCGTCAGTTGTCGGATTTATCAGGCGTCTGCGCGGCGGGGTCGCCGTCGAGCGTGACGTAGCGGCGCGCGAGACCGAGTTCGCGCAGTTTGTGTTGCAGTGATTGGCGGTGCATGCCGAGGATGGAGGCGGCGCGCGTGACGTTGCCGCCCGTCTCTTCGAGGCAGCGCGTGATGTAGCGTCGTTCAAACTCACGCCTGTCGGCGCGAAAATCCGCCGTGAACGGGACGGGCAGATCGTCGCCTCCGCCGACGACGCTCTCGCCGGTCGCGGGGCGGGGCGTCTCAGGGTTCGCGGTGTCGTCGCCGGCGCGAATCTCTTCGGGCAGGTCGCGCGCCGTCAATTCGTCGCCTTCGGCGAGTACCATCGCGCGCTCGACGGCGTTGCGTAGCTCGCGCACGTTGCCCGGCCATTCGTATTCGACGAGTCGCCGCATGGCCGCCGGGGCAATCGCGCGCACGGGCATCTTGTATCTTTCGGCGGCGAGCCGGATGAACGACTCTGCGAGCGCGGGGATGTCTTCACGACGTTCGCGCAGAGGGGCGATGTCAACCGTCACGACGCGGAGACGATAAAACAGGTCGGCGCGAAAATTTCCGCGCTCGATCTCCTGTTCGAGCGGGCGGTGCGTCGCGCTGACGATACGCACGTCAACCGGAATCGACTGCGCGCCGCCGAGCCGTTCGATGCGCCGCTCTTCGAGCGCGCGCAAAAGTTTGGCCTGCACGTTCGCGCTCATGTCGCCGATCTCGTCGAGGAAGAGCGTGCCGCCGTCGGCCTGCTCAAACTTCCCCTGCCGCCGCGCCGTCGCGCCGGTGAACGCACCTTTCTCGTGGCCGAACAGTTCCGACTCGATCAACTCCGAAGGCAGCGCGGCGCAGTTGATGGCGACGAACGCGCCGCTCCGACGCGACGTGCCGCGGTCGTGAATTTCGCGCGCGACCAACTCTTTGCCCGTCCCCGACTCGCCGCGCACGAGCACGGTCGCGTCCGTCTCGGAAATTTTCTCGATGAGCGAACGCACGCGGCGTATGGATTCGGAATTTCCGATGAGCGTGCCGCGCCCCGCGCTTTCGAGTTCGAGTGACGCGCGCAATTGTCGATTCTCGCGCCGCAGCCTGATCGTCTCGACGGCGTTCTTGACGACGAGCCGCAGGTCTTCGACTTCAAACGGTTTCGAGAGGTAGTCATACGCGCCCGTCTTGATCGCTTCGACGGCCATGCGCTCCGAGCCGTGCGCGGTGATCAGGATGACGAGCGGGGCGGCTTTTTGCGCCTCTTCCCCTTCGCTCAGTTCGCGCAAAAATTCCAGGCCGCTCTGCCCCGGCAGGTTGACATCGAGGAGCAGCAGATCGGGCGCGCGCTGCTCGAACCGCGCGCGGGCTTCGGCCACACTTCCCGCCTCGGCGATCTCGTAACCAAGACTCGCGAGGGCGCGCCGCACGCCGTAGCGCGCGGCCTCTTCGTCGTCAACGATGAGCACGTTGACATCAGCGTCGCCCGATCTTTTTTGCGTCATAGTTTCAACCGTCGCCTCTTTTAATAGACCTCCTGCGCCGCGAGCGTTTCCGCCGCCGCGCCCGCGTGCGGGAGGCGAAGTTCAAAACGCGCGCCGCCGCCGAACGCCTGCGGCGCGAGTCGCACCCGCCCGCCCGCGTCTTCGATGCGCTTGCGCACGATGGCGAGACCCAGCCCCGTGCCGCGCTGTTTCGTGGTGAAGAAAGGCTCCCAGATGCGCCCGCGTAATTCGGCGGGCACGCCCGCGCCGCCGTCCGTCACGGCGAAGAGCAATTCGCCGTCGCCTGCCGTGAGTTCGACCGAGACGCGCCCGCCCGGCGGTGTCGCTTGCAGCGCATTCAACAACAGATTAGAGAGCGCGTCGCGCACGGCCGACGCCTGCGCGCCGTCGAGCAGTTGATGGGCTTCGGAGCGTAGTTCGATCTGAATATGCTTCCCTTCGGCCCCGGCGCGAAAAAGTTCGACGACGCCGCGCGCGAGTTCGTCGGCGTGCGTGGGCTGACCGGCGGGCGGCGCGTGGCGCGCGAAGTTGAGCAGTTGCGTGACGGTGCGGTTCAGGCGGTCGGTCTCGCCGACGATGAGGTCGAGATCGCGCGCGTAGTCGGCCGAGAGTCGTTCGTCTTCGCGCATCACCTGCGCGATGGATTTGATGGCCGAGAGCGGGTTCTTGACTTCGTGGGCGACGGCGGCGGCCATCTGGCCGAGCGCGGCGAGGCGTTCGCCCTGCGCGAGTTGCCGTTCGAGCCGCACGTTCTCTTCGATCAGGCGATAGTCTTCGAGCGTGAGCGCGACCTGCCCGGCCAGCACTTCCAAGACCGCACGCACGTCCGTCGTCAAAGCATCGGGCGCGGCGTCCACGAGCATCAGGCCGAGCGACTTGTTCTCGCGTCTCAACAGGTAGGCCATCTCGAACCCGTGCTCGCGCAGGGGTTTGATACCTTCGAGCACATCGCCGGCGTTTTCGGTCGCCAACTCCAACACGGCCTCTTCCCACCGTTCGTCGCCGTCCGCCTGCGTCTCGACGGCGGCTTCGTCCTCGCCGGGACTTGGGAGTTGATGCCGTCGCACGTAAAAGCGCACGCTGCGCAGGCCGAGTTCGCGCGAGGTTCGTTCTTCGATGAAGCTGAGCAGTTCGGGCAACTGCTTGTAGCTCCCGGCCTGCGCGCCGATGCGCGCCAGCACGTCGCGGTAGATCGAGGCTTCGCGCTCGAAGAGTTTGTGAAAACGTTTGTCGAGCCACGCGCGCAGCGGGGCGACGACGAGCGCGAAGGCGAGCACGAGCAGCGATTCGACCGCGCTCGCGCGCAGGCTGTAGCGCGCCGTCAGCGCGAGCGCGAGCGTGCGGATGCCGTAGAGGTAGACGACGAGGACGACCGCCGCGAACGAGGCGACGACGAGGCTCTCTTTGATGATGAGTTCGAGATAGCGATAGCGATAGATGTGATAGGCGATGAGCGCGGTCGGGAGCAGCGAGCCGAGGTTGGCGAGGGTCTGCAAGTAATGACCGGCGACCGTCCCGCGCCCGACGCCGAGCGCGTAGGCGGCCAGCAGCAGGAGCGCGATGCCGACAAACGATGCGGAGAGCGTTTGCATCAGGCGTCGCTCGTTGCGCGAACGGGAGGCGCGCGCGAGCAACAGGTCGGTTCCGGCGATCAAGGCGAGCACGTAGGTCGCCCAGACGCCGAAGGGCAGGACGAAGAAGTTCAACTTCTCCAACATCGGCGCGTATGCGCCCGACCAGATGCGCGGGAGGGCGACGACGAGAAAGGCCGCCGGGATGTAAGACATGTAGACGCGCGCCCGCTCGAAGCGTGTGAAGTCGCGCGCCTGCGCCCGCGCCCAGAGGTGCAGGTGGACGTGGAGCAGCAGCGAGTAAGAGATGGTGATGCTGGTGACGGCGAGCGTGTCGGCCACGCGCAACACGCCCGACCAATACAGCGGATCGAGGCCGAGCAGGGCGCGCAGGGTGAGCAGTAAGTTGCTCGCGTGCCAGAGTCCGATACCGACGGCGAGCGCGAGCAGCACGCGTTCGACGCGTGCCAGCGCGCTCCGCTGCCGCGCCAGCAGCACGCTCATCCACAGCGTCAAGACCGCGCCCATGCTGTAGCCGACGAGTTGTAAAACTTCGAGCAGCGACATGGGTAGATAGTAAATCGTGAACCGTAAATCGTGAATAGAAGAAAGCCCGCTTTGCTTTTTCTATTCACGATTTACGATTCACGATTCACGGCTTTTAGTTTGAGGCTGCGCTGGCCTGAATGGGAACGAGCGTGATCTCGGTGCGGCGGTTGCGGAGTCGCCCGGCGGGCGTGCTGTTCGAGGCGACGGGGTTATCAGTGCCCATGCCCGACGCCTGCACGCGCCCGTTCTCGACCCCGGCGTTGACGAAGCGACCCGCCAGCGCGTCGGCGCGCTCCTGCGTCAACTGGCGCAGAGCCGCCACGTCGCCGCGACTGTCGGAATAGACTTCGATTAGTATTTGGAAGTCGGGGTTGTTGGCGAAGAGCGCGGCGAGCGGTTCGACCATGGCGGAAGCCTTGGGGGCGAGTTCCGCGGCGCGCGCCCCCGCCCACAGGTTGTCGGCGAGGACGAGCGTGATGCCGCGCGCGGTGTCGCGCACCGTGCCGTAGCGCGCGAGCGTCTGCTTGAGCGCGGTGGCCGCCTGTTGTTGTTGCGCGAGACGCTGCTGCGCTTGCTGCCGCTGAATCTCCACGCTCCGCTCGCCCTCGATGCGCGCGAGTTTCAACTTCGCGTCATCCGATTCCGAGCGCACGTTTTGCAACTCTTCGCGCAGCCGCGCGACTTCCATTCTCAGTTCGCGCACCTGCTGGTTGGCGTTGGCGAGGTCGCGATCCGATAATTCGCGCGCACGTTCCTCGCGTTGAAGCGCGGAACGCAGATTCGCGACTTCCTCCGAAGCCGAATCGGCGGAACGCTCCGCGTCGCGCACGGCGGCGTCGCGCCGCGCGATCTCTTCGCGACGCAGGCGCGCGGCCTTGCGCGATTCGGCCATCTCTTCGGCATTCGTCGCCAGCCGCGTCGCCAGCCGCGCCTCGACATCAACCTCTTCTTCCGGCTGCTTCAGACGCCACTTGTTCTCCGCGATTTCGAGTTGAGCGAGGGCCGCTCTCAACTCGGTATCGGCGTCGCGCTCCGCCCCGGCGAAGCGCGCGAGGTTGACGGCCTGACGCGCGCCGAGCAGGGAGGCGGGCGTGCGCACGTAGTCGGCGTCGGCGATCTCGGGCACGCGGCTGCTGTTCAGGTAGTCGCTGGCGTTTCCGAGGTAGCGGACGTTGGCCGTGGCGACGGTGGCCTCGCCGGGATTGTTCGGCGGCAGATTTTCCAGCACCACCGCGCGGCTCGGCCCGCGCACGAGGAAGTGCGGTTCGGCCGTCACGATCAGGGCGAAGGTTTGGAGCGGCGTGGTCACGTCGAGTTTGGAGTTGATGATGAAGCTGCCGCTGCGCTTGATCTCGCCGAGGTTGTCCACGCGGCCTTCGGGCGTGATCGCCCAGAGCACGAAGGTCGTGTAGACGCCGCCGACTTCGATGGCGCGCGGAAGATTCTTGAGACTCAGTTCGACTCGCGTGCCGCGTCGCCCGCTGCGACGAACTTTGGCCTCGCCCGTCAGGCGCGGCAGCCGGGTCGTGCCACGAAATTTAACCGAGACGTTTTGATCGAGCGGGTAGGTGATGGCAACCGTCTCGCGCTGCATGTCGCTCTGCGCCATGACCGCGGGGGCGAACGATGCGAGCAGGAACAGCGACGCGGACACGCCCCGGAGCAAATTTCGGAGCAATCTTTCCTGTGTGCGGGGATACTTCATAAGACTTGGCCTCTCGGAGATTATTGAAATTGTTGTGCGCTTGCGTGATGCAGGCACGGGAGAACGCAAGTTGTCGCTTTGAATGGATGCGCCCGCAGCCCGCGAGAGTTGCCGCGCCGCTTTGCGATGAGGCCGCCAAAACTTCCGGGCGGCCTCTCGCGATCTGTTCCGGCTTCCCTCGCCCCGCGCCCTAGCCCCCGCCCGGCTTTAGCGTTGTCGCGCGCGATGCTCGGCCATCCACTGCACCACGGCGACGGCGACGGCGCACAACAGCACGACGTGGATAAAGCCGCCTCTTCCCAACAACACGCCGAGCAACCAGAGCGCAAACAGCGTCAGAGCTATCCCCCAGATCATCAATTCACATTCACCGTCTCAGGCGTCAACTCGCTCGAAACTGCCGTCCACGTTTATTTCACCGCCGCGTTGCCCGCCGCCGTGGGCAAGCCGACGGCGCGGACGGCGGAACGGTTGGCGTCGCCGCCGACGAGCAGCGGCGCGCCCGTGCTCGATAGCGAACTGGTCAACGTCCGCAACGTGCCGTCGCCGGTCGTGGCATTCGCTTTCGGATTATCGTCTCCGCGCCAGAGCAGAGTCCCGTCGCGACCTGAGAACCCGAGGGCGAAAGACGCGCCGGAGGCGGCGACCACGTCGAGCACGCCGTCGTTATTCAGGTTGGCGAACGTCGCCATGTACGCGTCCGTCGCGCCTTCCGAAGCCCAGTTGACTTTGCCCGCCGTGCTGATCACGGCGACGCGCCCGTTCCGCGTCACCATCACGATCTCGATCATGCCGTCGTTGTCGAGGTCGGCGGCGGTGAGCCGCCCGCGCGGCGCGTCCTTTTCGGTGGTGATGCGGCCGAGCGGTTTTAGTTCCGAGCCTTCAAAAAAGATCAGGCCGTGCTCGGTTCCGACGATGACGAGCGTGCCGCGCGGCGTCGCCAGCACGAGCGGCGGCGTCGTAAACGGCACGTCGAATTTTATCGCGCGCACCACCGAACCGTCGCGGCGGCGGATATCCAGTTGGCGGTTGTCGAGCGCGTAGGCGACGCCATGTACGTCGCCGTGCGAGAAAGGAATCGGCAGGCCGATGATCGCTCCGTTCAGTTTCGTGCGGGAGACGACGCTGCCCTTCTTGCTGTCCAAGACGTAGAGCATGTCCGGGTCGCTCGTCGCGATGGCAAATTCGGCCGTGCCGCCCTCGCCCTGCATCTGCGCGACCGTGCCGCCCGCCAGACGCCCCTGCAATGCCGTGCGCCACAACTCGCGCCCCGTCTCGCCGTCCAGACCGCGCACGCCTTCGGCAAAGGCGACGGCGACCACAGACCGGCTCTCCGCCGACGCGTGCAGAACGAGCGGCGTGAAAACGTTACCCGATCTCTCTTTCGCTGCGTCGCCCGGCGGCTGCCCCTGCACACGCGCCGACCACAACGCCGAGCCGTCGCTGCCGTCGAGCGCGTAGACCGCGCCGTCAGAGTTGAGCGCGACGAGATCGAAATTCTTACCCGCGCGCAGCCGCGCCGCGATGGGGCGCGCCACCGCGCCGATGACCGCCTGCCAGCCGACGTTCGCGGGCGGGCGCATCACCACCGCTAAGACTGGTGCGACCGGCGTGGGCGTTGCGGTGGGCGGCGCGTATGCGGTCGCCTCGACGAGGGCGGGCGCGGTATAGCGTCCCGTCTCGGGCGTGGCGGGCGCGACGCGCCAGTAGTACTTGCCCTGTTGGAGGCCGGTGACTTCGTGTTCGAGTCCGACGACGGCGCGGTCGAAAACGATGTCGGTGAACTTCTCGTCCAGAGCCACTTGCAGCCGGTAACGCCTGACGCGCGGCCTCGGCGTCCACTTGAGTTTAAGCGAGACGGGAGTTTGCCCGGCGACGTTCGGAGTTTGTGTTGTCGCTACAGCGGGCTGCGCGCGGGCCGGAGACGGAAGCGAGAGCGCGACGAGCAGGCTGAGGCAGCAGAGAGTTTCGCGCTGTAAGGGCAAGGGGCGTCTTTGTAGCATCATAGGGCGTCGTTGAGTTTGTAGCCGACGCCGCGCACCGTCAGCACGTAGCGTGGGTTCTTCGGATCGATTTCGATCTTCTGGCGCAGGCGGTTGATGTGCGGGTCGACGTTGCGTTGATAACCTTCGTATTCCGTGCTCCACACTTCGTCGAGCAGATCGTTGCGCGACCACGCGCGGCCGGGTTCGCTGGCGAGCCGTTCGAGAATCTGAAACTCCAAGGGCGTGAGTTCGACGAGCGCGCCTTCGAGCGTCACCTCGTGGCGACGCTTGTCGATGACGAGACTGCCGATCTCGATGCGCTGCTGCGCGTCGGTGTCCTGCGGCTCGACTTCGCGCGCCGGGCGTCTGAGCAAAGCCTCGACGCGGAGTTCGAGTTCGCGCGGCTCGAACGGCTTCGCGAGATAATCGTCCGCGCCCGCTTCAAAACCGGCGACCTTGTCGTCCAGTTTATCCTGCGCCGTCAGGAAGAGCGTGGGCGTGTGGATGTGGCGCTCGCGCAGTTTGCGTAGCAGTTCGATGCCGCTCATGCCGGGCATCTGCACGTCGAAGATGAAACAATCGTAGCCGCCCGTGAGCGCGGGCTGGAAGGCGTCTTCCGCGCTCTCTTTCTCTTCGACCTCGTAGCCGAGGCGTCGAAAGTAGCCCGCGAGAAGCAGGCGCATGCTCGTTTCGTCGTCAACGATCAGGAGTTTTCGGTTCACTTGTTCTCGATTCCCTGTGTGTTTGTGCAAAGTCCAGACTCACGATAAGTCCGGTTCTGATTCGATTATTTTATGACGCGGCGATTATAAGTCAAAAACCGCGCGGTCAAAGAAAAAAGTCTCGCACGCGCGCCGGTTTCCCCGCGGCGCGTCAAGCTTCGGCCGACGCCGCCCCTCGCCTGTCACTGGCTTGACGCTCACGCCGCTGTGTACGTATAGTTTTCGTTCCGTTACGCTTAAACTTTAACAACCCTTCCCCGCTGTCTCGAACGATTCGCAACCGACGCGCGCGCTCAACGATGCACGATCTCCGGCGTTTATTAACTTATCTCAAGCCACACAGGGGAAAGTTCACCCTCGCGACCTTCGCGATGCTCGCCGGGGCGATCTTGCAGAGCGCCATCGGCGCGCTCATCGTGCCCATCTTCGATCAGGCCTTCAGGCGCGGCGGTGAGCCGGAGCGTACCAAGACGCTCTTTGATTTACAACAGTTCATCCCCGAATCGAGTTTCGACGCGTGGCGCGCCATCGCCATCCTGCTCATCGTCTTCACGCTCGCCAAAGGCGTCGCCGAATATTTTTCGACTTACCTGATGGCGCGCATCGGGCAGGAATCGGTGCTCAAACTCAGGCAGGACTTATACGCGCACCTGCTGACGCAATCGGCCGATTTTTTTGAACGCCACCGCACCAACTATCTCGTCTCGCGCCTCGTCTCTTCGGCGGCGGCCATCGAAGCGGCGGTGACGGGCACGCTGCGCGACATGCTGCGCGAGAGTTTCACGCTCGTCGCCTTCCTGTCGGCCTCCTTTTATTACTCGTGGCGTTTGACGCTCGGCTCGCTCCTGATCGCGCCCGTCATCGGCGTGATGACGGCGAAGTTCGGCAAGAATTTGCGCCACCTCGCGCGCGAGACTTACGAGGGCAGCCAACGCCTCGTCGATACGGCGCAGGAATCGCTCGCCAATCATCATATCGTCAAAGCCTATCGCGGCGAAGAACGCGAGCAGCAGCGTTTCACCAAAGTCGCGCGCCAGATCGTCGGCGCGAACTTGCGCTCGGCGCGGATCAACGGTTTCGCGCCGCCCATGATCGAGATGATCGGCGTCGTCGCCGTCGCCATCCTGCTCTACTTCGGGCGGCGCGAGATCATGGCGGGCCACATGAACCCGGCGCAGTTTCTCACGTTCCTCTTCTTTCTCTTCTCCAGCTACGACCCGATGCGCAAGCTCTCGCGCCTGCAAAACGCGTTGGAGGTTGCGCTCGCCGCCGCGCGCCACGTCTGGGAGGTGATGGACGAAAACGCGGAGACCGTCGAACGCGCCGATGCCGTCGAGTTGACGCCGCTCAGCGACGCCATCGAACTGCGCGACGTTTCTTTCGAGTACGCGAACAGCGAGGAGCGCACGGTGCTGCGCTCCGTCAATTTACGCATCCCCGCCGGGCAGATGGTCGCGCTCGTCGGCGAGTCGGGCGGCGGCAAGTCAACGCTCTCGAAGCTCATCCTGCGCTTTCACGATCCGATCTCCGGCCAAGTTCTCTGGGACGGCACAGACCTGCGCGACGCGAGCCTCAAGAGTCTCCGCCGGCACATCGGGCTCGTCACGCAGGAGACCATCCTCTTCAACGACACGGTGCGCTACAACATCTCTTACAGCCGCCCCGACGCCACCGACGCCGAGATCAAAGAGGCAGCACGCGTCGCCTGCGCCGACGATTTCATCGAAGAGTTGCCGGGCGGCTACGACACCGTCGTCGGCGAGCGCGGCATCTTTCTCTCCGGCGGTCAGCGGCAGCGTCTCGCGATAGCCCGCGCCGTGCTGGCCGACGCGTCCGTGCTCGTCCTCGACGAAGCCACGTCCGCGCTCGACGCCGAATCCGAACGGCTCGTGCAAAAAGCCCTCGCCAACCTGACGCGCGACCGCACTACCCTCGTCATCGCGCACCGCCTCTCCACCATCCGGCGCGCCGACTCAATCGTCGTCATGGAGCGCGGGCGCATCATCGAAATGGGCAGGCACGAGGAACTGTTGAAGCAGAGCGGCACTTACAAAAAACTCTATGAACTGCAATTCGCAGATGAAGAGGAGATGGAGACGGTGGGCAGTGAGCAGTGAGCGATGAGCAGTCAACCACACTGCTGCTAACTACTGCTTACTGCCCACTGCTCACCGCTTACTTATTATGAAATCAATGACCGGCTTCGGACGCGGGACGGCGGCGGGCGAGAATTTCAACGTCGCCGTCGATCTCAAGACCGTCAACAACCGTTTCCTCGACATCCACCTGCGCGCGGGCGCTGAGTTGTCGAGCCTTGAAACCGTCCTCCGCCGCCGCATCGGCGAACAACTCTCGCGCGGGCGCGTGGACGCGACCATCGTGATCGACCGCACGAGCGAGGTCACTTACGAGATGAACCGGCCGCTCATCGCGGGCTTCATCGAGGCGATGCGCTCCGTGCAGCAGGAGTTTTCCCTGGCGGGCGAACCCGACATCAACGTGCTGGCGCGCCTGCCGGGCGCGTTGCAGCCGGTGCGCGACGGCAATCTGACCGAGGCGATGAAGGACGGCATCGAGCGCGCCGTCTCGGAGGCGTTGGCCGAGTTGAACCGGATGCGCCGGAGCGAGGGCGAAGCTCTGGCCGCCGAGATGCATTCGCGGCTCGACGAGATCGAGCGGCAAGTGCCCGTCATCGAAGCCGTCGCGAGCGACCTCATCGAATCTTATCGCGCGCGTTTGCAGCGGCGCATCAGCGAATTGCTGGCGCGCGACGGACTCGAAATCGTCGAACTCGATCAGGGGCGGCTCGCGCAGGAGGTCGCCTACCTCGCGGATCGCAGCGACATCAGCGAAGAACTGGCGCGGCTGCGCAGCCACGTCAAACAGTTTCGCGAGATCATCGACAGCGAAGGCGACACGGGCAAACGTCTCGATTTTCTCTTGCAGGAATTCAACCGCGAGGCGAACACGGTGCTCTCGAAATCAACCGACATGGCGATCAAAGAGGCCGCGCTGGCGATCAAGGCCGAGGTGGAGAAGTTGCGCGAGCAGGTGCAAAACGTTGAGTGAGATTTTGAAGCCGGAATCAGCGGGGTCGCCCGCGGCGGTCGAACCGGGGCGCGGGATTCTCTTCGTCATCAGTTCGCCTTCGGGCGGCGGAAAGGGCACGCTGATCCGCCGCATCCTGACGCACATGCCGCGGCTCGGCTACTCCGTCTCGTGGACGACGCGCGCCCCGCGACAGGGCGAGGTGGACGGGCGCGAGTATCATTTCGTCACCCCGGAAGATTTCATGGCGGCGCGCAAGCGCGGCGAGTTTCTCGAATGGGCTTCCGTTCACGGAAACTTTTACGCCACGTCGCTCAAAGTGGTGGAGCGTGAGTTGGCCGCGGGTCGCGACATCGTGCTGGAGATCGACGTACAGGGCGCGGCCACCCTGCGCCGCATCGGGATCGAGGCCGTGAGCGTGTTCATCATGCCGCCGTCGTTCGAGATACTGCGTCGGCGTCTGACGGGGAGGCAGTCGGAAAACTCCGAGACGCTCGCGCTGCGCTTGCAAAATTCGCGCGGCGAGGTGGAACATTATCGCGAGTTCGACTACGTGGTGCTCAACGACGACGTTGACCGCGCCGCGACGCAACTGGCCTCCATCGTGTATGCTGAGAGGGCGCGCCGCGTGCGACAGGAAAGACTCGCCGAGCGCGTGCTCGCCACTTTCCCCTGAGCGGCGGAAATGGCGCAACCCGAACGCGGTTTCGAGTAAATTTATTTTAAATCTTATCAGCAGAACCGGCCTGTCCGGTGAGGATCAAAACTAAGATGGCTAAAGCAACACCAGCGAGCAAAGAAGAGATTACCGAGCAGCCCGAAGAAAGAGTGCATCCTTTTTTGGATTCCAAGTACCGCATGATCATCGTCGCCGCGCAGCGCAGCAAGCAACTCCAGCGCGGCGCGCGCCCGCGCATCGAGATGGACACGCAGCAACACAAGCACACGCGCGTCGCCCTGATGGAAGTCGAGCAGGGGAAGATCGACTTCACGATCAAAGAAGCGGAGTGACGCCGCAACCTCACTTTTAACGGTTCCACAATTCAGCGGAGAGACGGGGGCACGCTCATGCGCCATTTGAGATAAGCGGCCTCGACTTCCCGCGCCTCCCTCTCCGGCGCGAGCCGCTTGTAAGCCTCCGTCCTCGCCTGCGCGTCGAACTTCCCGCCCCGCACTAAAAACGTCAGATACTCGCGCGCGTAATTAACGAGGAACGGCGCGAAGCCCGCCTGTTGAAATTGCCTGACGTGCGCCGCCTCGTGCGCCAGCAGCCAGCCGGGCATCGTCAACTGCCCGCGCTCGTCCCTCCCGATAACTTTTCGCGAGACGAAGATGTGACGGCCGACGGTAAACGCCGCGGCGCGCAAAACTCTCGTCAGACCGTCAGACCAAAATCCGGCGTGGACGAAAACTACGGGCAGACGCAGCTTCTCATCTCGCTCATACGAACGGAAAAACTGTTCGAGACGCGCGCGAGATTCTTCCGCCAGCCGCATAGATTTAAAAGCCGTGAATCGTGAATCGTGAATCGTGAATAGAGGAAAACAGTTTTAGTCTATTCACGATTTACGATTTACGATTCACGGATTTCATTTACATGTTCTTGTAATCAGGCCCGCCGCCGCCTTCGGGCGTGACCCAGTTGATGATCTGGTAAGGGTCCATGATGTCGCAGGTCTTGCAGTGGACGCAGTTGGAGAAGTTGATCTGCAAACGCCGCTTGCCCGCCGCCCCGGGGTCTTCGACCATCTCGTAGACGGCCGCCGGGCAAAATCGCTGGCACGGGTTGCCGTACTCTTCGGCGCAACGCTCGGCGCAGATGTTGGTGTCGAGCACGTGCAGGTGCGCGGGCTGATCTTCGTCGTGGCCGACCGCCGCGTGATAAACGTCGGTCAGTTTGTTGAAGGTCAGTTTGCCGTCGTAGCGCAGGCCGTCGTAGCGTTGTTCGAGCGCGTCGCCCTTGTAACCGTAAGCGGAAAGTTTTTTGAGCGCGACGTGTCCCGGCTCCGACGAGGCGCGGTCGAACAAACCCCACGAACGCCCGCCCGTGATGAATTGCAGACCGGCGTTGGCGATACCGAGCCAGCGTCCCCTGCGAAAGCCCGCGTGAAAATTTCTCACCTTGCGAAGCTCCGGCATGATCCAACTTTCCCGCACGAGCGTTTCATAACGCCCCAACTGCCGCGCCGAAAAATCTCCCGCCAGCAACGCCTCGAAGATCGTCTCGGCCGCGAGCATCCCGCTCTTGATGGCCGTGTGAATGCCTTTGAGGCGTTGCGAGTTGAGGAAGCCCGCGCAGTCGCCGACGAGCAGCACGCCGTCGGCATATAGTTGCGGCATCGCGTGGAAGCCTCCGGCGGCGATAGTCTTCGCGCCGTAGCGCAGGAGCTTGCCGCCTTCGAGGATTTTGGCGATGGCCGGGTGCTGTTTGAAGCGTTGAAACTCGGCGTGCGGGTCGAGCAGCGGATCGCCGTAGTCGAGGCCGGTGACGTAGCCGAGATTGAGGATGCGATTCTGCATCCCGTAAATCCAGCCGCCGCCGTAGGTGTGCGTGTCTGACGGGTAGCCGAGCGTGTGCGTGACGCGCCCCGCCGGGTAGCGGTCGTCGGGCAACTCCCAAAGCTCCTTGACGCCGAGACTGTAGACCTGCGGCTCGCGCCCGTCGTTCAGATTCAGACGCTGCGACAAACTCTTTGTGAGCGAGCCGCGCGGCCCCTCGCCGAGCACGGTGACTTTCGCCAGCAGGTCAACGCCCGGTTCAAAGTTCGCCTTCCGCTTCCCTTCCTTGTTGATGCCCTTCTCGCCCGTGCGGACGCCGACCACCGCGTCGCGCTCGTCGTAGAGCATCTCCGCGCCCGGAAACTCCGGGAAGATGTTGACGCCCGCCTCTTCGCATTTTTCGCCGAGCCACGCGACGAGTTTGTTGAGAGAGACGATGTAGTAGCCGTGGTTCTTGAGCGGCGGCGGCGTGATGGGCGAACGAATCGCGCGCGTCTTCGTGAGATATAAAAACTCGTCCTCTTTGACCGGCGACTCGACGGGCGCGCCCTGCTCGATGAAGTCCGGGATCAACTCGCCGAGCGCGCGCGGATCCATCACCGCGCCCGACAGGATGTGCGCGCCCACCGCCGCGCCCTTCTCGATGACGCCGATCTCAAGTTCGCCGAGCGGCTTGCCCTCGCGCTTGCCCGCCGCGACGGCCTCGTTGTGCTCTTTCACCAGACGCGCCAGATGCAACGCGCCGCTCAAATTCGCCGGCCCCGCGCCGACGAACACCACATCCATCTCTAAACTCTCTCGTTCCATTCTTCGCTCCAGACGAACAGGCAAAAACTAGTAAGGCTAAAAAGTCGCGCGCTCGAAGTTCGACACTTCAACGCGGCGCGTTGATCAAACACAAAATGAATGGCGATTCATTTCCGACAGTATAACAAAAGCCTCCCCGCCCTCGAAGCCGCGGATGTAGGAGAAACGATGAAGGAGGAACGATGAACGATGAACGGAAACACTGATCCATTGCTTCAATATTTAATTTCTTCATTCAACCAACGAATCAATTGCTCTTACTTCATCGTTCATCGTTCCTCCTTCAGCGTTTTGCTCCGCGTCGGCGTGTGCATCCGGCGAGCGGGGGCGTTAGAATGGACGCATCCAAAAAGAAAGGTCAGGGGGACATGTCGGAACACAAGCACACCAACCGTCTGCAAAACGAGACCAGCCCGTATTTGTTGCAGCACGCGCACAACCCGGTTGACTGGTATCCGTGGGGCGAAGAGGCTCTGGCGAAGGCGCACGCCGAAAACAAACCGATCCTGCTCAGCATCGGCTATTCGGCCTGTCACTGGTGTCACGTGATGGAGCGCGAGTCTTTCGAGAACGAAGAGATCGCCGCGTTGATGAACGAAAACTTCGTCAACATCAAAGTTGACCGCGAGGAGCGACCCGACCTCGACCAGATTTATATGAACGCCGTGCAGTTGATGCTCGGCCACGGCGGTTGGCCGCTGACGGTCTTCCTCACGCCCGACCTCGTCCCCTTTTACGGCGGCACATACTTCCCGCCGGAAGATCGTTTTCGCCTGCCCGGCTTCCCGCGCGTCGTCACCGGCGTGGCCGACGCCTACCGCTCGCGCCCCGACGAGATCGCGGAAACGACGACCAATTTTCTCAACGAACTGCGCCGCATGAACGTGGCGCACGAGTCGGACGAACCGCTGAACCCTCAACTGCTCGACGCAGCCCTGAGCACGCTTGCGCGAACCTACGATAAAAGACATGGCGGTTTCGGCGGCGCGCCGAAGTTTCCCGCGTCGATGAATCTGGAGTTTCTGCTGCGCACGCACCTGCGCACCGGCGACGGCCAAGCCCTCGACATGGTGACGCACACCTGCCGCAAGATGGCCGAAGGCGGCCTCTACGATCAACTCGGCGGCGGCTTCCACCGCTACTCGACCGACGCGCAGTGGCTCGTCCCGCACTTCGAAAAGATGCTCTACGACAACGCGCTCCTGTCGCGCCTCTACCTGCACGCCTATCAGGTCACGGGCGACGAGCACTTCCGCCGCATCGCCGAAGAGACGTTCGATTACGTCGTCCGCGAGATGACGGACGAGGGCGGCGCGTTCTATTCGACGCAGGACGCCGACTCCGAGGGCGTCGAAGGAAAGTTCTTCGTCTGGACAATTGAAGAGATCGACGAACTTTTGGGCGAAGAGGATGGCCGCATCGTCTCGGCCTATTACGGCGCGACCGCCGAAGGAAACTTTGAAGAGAAGAACATTCTGAACGTGCCGCGCCCGGCGCAGACGGTGGCCGCCGAGTTGGGTATGCCGGTCGAACGCCTGCGCGAAGTTGTCGAACGAAGCAGGCCGCTGCTCTTCGCGGCGCGCGAGAAAAGAATCAAGCCCGGCCGCGACGAGAAAGCCATCGCCGCGTGGAACGGGATGATGCTGACGAGTTTCGCAGAAGCCTCGTCCGTCCTCGAACGCGCGGACTACCGGCGCGTCGCGGAACGCAACGCCGACTTCCTGCTCAAGACTCTGCGGCGCGAGGGCACGCTTCTACACGTCTATAAAGACGAGCAGGCCAAGCATCACGCCTATCTCGACGATTACGCCTGCGTCGCCTCCGGCCTCCTTTCGCTCTACGAAGCGACCGGCGCGGCGCGCTGGCTGCGCGAGTGTCTATCACTCACCGAACAGATGTGCGAGGAATTTTGGGACGACGCGGAAGGCGGATTTTTCTACACGAGCGCGAAGGGCGAGCAGTTGATCGTGCGCAACAAGGATTTCATGGACAACGCCACGCCCGCCGGAAATTCAGTGGCCGCCGAACTGCTCCTGCGTCTCGCGCTGCTCACGGAAAATCAGGAGTACGGGCGCAGAGCCGTTACCGTCTTCCGGCTGTTGCGCGATCAGATGATGCGCTACCCGTCAGCCTTCGGCTACCTGCTCGGCGCGCTCGATTTTTATCTCTCGACGCCGAAAGAGATCGTTATCATCGGGCAAGCCGGAGCGGACGACTCGCTCGCCTTGCTGCGCGAAGTCTGGAAACGCTACCTGCCGAACAAGGTCGTCGCACAATCGGCGGAGAACGACGCGGAGGCGTCGAGCGTCGTCGCGCTGTTGCGTGACCGGCCTGCGCTCGGTGGGCGTGCGACGGCCTACGGGGCTTGTCCCTGCCCGTTTGGACGCGTCGCCAAACGGGCAGGGACAAGCCCCGCCCCTACAATTGCTTCGCCCACAAACATTTATTCGACCGCCGTTTTAATTCAACCCGCAACCGTCCCCTTTGGTCATTTTTGTAAAAAATCTTGACTAAGTGCTAAAAAACGGCTATTTTGTTTGTGCCAACATTGTTTGGCAGAGATTTACTTCGTAAGCCTTCCCGTTTCGTGCTCTGACACGAGCAGACTCCCAAGAACTCCAAAAGCCTTTAAAATTCGCTACACACGCGGTCTCTATCACTATGCCCAACGGAAATTGGAAGAGCCTTGCGCTTTTATGCGGGGCGGGTGCGCTGGCAGCATCCCTCCTCCTCTTGTGCCTCGACGGGCTGCGGTCGCTCACGACCACCGGCTATTTGTGGGGCGGCGTATTGTTGGTGTTGACGGTCGCCTCCGCCTGGCGTTTCACCGTCCCCGTCTTCAACGCCGACGGCACGAGCAACGGCAGCAAGTCCGTGGCCGACGCGCTCATCTTTCTAGCGGCGATGATGTTCGGAGCCGCGCCCGCCGCGATCCTCGCAGGGGTTGACGGCTTCATCTCTTCGAGACGCGTCGCAGACCGGCGTGTGCGCTTCTTCCGCACCGCGATAGCCATCATCGCGACCTGCCTCGCGGTCTTCGCTTACCACCTGCTGACGCTTCTGACGGTTGGGAGCGCCGCCGCGACCGGCGCGCAGAACGCCTCGCTCGAAAGACTGCTCCTACCGCTTTTCGCGCTCGCCATCGTGCAGTTCGCGCTGAACACGCTGGCGTCGGCTTTCTATGTCGCTTTGGAGTCGGGGACGATGAAGTTGCAGTTCTCGCGCGAGAGCCTCTTCTGGTCTTCGATCACGCAGTTGGCGGGCGCGGCGGCGGCGGCTCTCTTCTACTCCACTTTCACCGGCGGCGGTTTTTCGTTCCTCGTCGTCGGCGTCATGATCGTCTCTCTGGTTTATCTGGTGTTCCTGTTCGACGAGAAGCGCGTGGGCGAAACGCGTCGCGGCGAGGAGGAGAAACTCCGGCACATACAGGAGATCGCAGACCTCCACATGAACACCATCGAGTCGCTCGCCATCGCCATCGACGCGAAGGATCAGACGACTCACGGCCACGTCCGCCGCACGCAGATTTACGCGTTGGAGTTGGGACGCATACTCGGCGTCAGCGGCGAAGAGTTGCACGCGCTGCGCGCGGGCGCGCTCCTGCACGACGTGGGCAAACTGGCCGTGCCCGAATACATCCTGAACAAGCCGGGCAAGCTGACGACGGCCGAGTTCGAGAAGATGAAGATTCACACGGTGGTCGGCGGCGACATCATCAAGCGCGTCAACTTCCCTTATCCGGTCGAAGACATCGTGCGTTTTCATCACGAGAAGTGGGACGGGTCGGGCTACCCGAAGGGCTTGCGCGCCGAACAGATTCCGCTCGTCGCGCGCATCATTTCGGTGGTTGACTTCTACGACGCCACGCGTTGCGACCGCCCCTACCGCGTCGGCATGAAGCGCGAAGACTCGCTCGCGCTGCTGCGCAAGATGGCGAACAGTTCATTCGACCCGCGCGTCGTCGATATGTTCGTCGGCAACATCGAATACTTCGACAATCTCATCGCCGAGCAGGACATACAGGAGCAGGTCGCGTCAGAGGAAGGCGCGCACAACGGCGCGCGCCCCGACGCCGGTCTCGCCTCGGACATCCTCGGCTCCGCGACCGACGGCGACTCCGGCTTCCGTTCAATCGCCGAGGCGCAGCGCGAGGTCTACGCCCTGCACGAGATCGCGCAGACCATCGGCTCGTCGCTCAACTTGCAGGACACTGTGACGCTCGTCTCCAGCAAACTGCGCTCCATCGTCCCGTTCGACACCTGCATCATTTATCTCGTGGATGATCGTTCCGGCAAAGCCGTCGCCGTTCACGCGTCGGGCGAGCACGCGGACGCGTTCGCGCGCCGCCGCATCACCATCGGCGAAGGCATCTCCGGCTGGGTCATCGCCAATGCGCGCTCGATGTGCAACACGCCGCCGGAACTCGATCTCGTCGGCCTGCCGGAAGAAGTCTCCGGCAGCATACGCGGCGTGCTGGTCTCCCCGCTGGTTCGCGAGGACGGCGCGTTCGGCGCGATCACCGTCTACTCGAAGACGCGCGCCACCTACACGACCGAACACGTCCGCCTGCTCGAATCCGTCTCGCAGCACGCCTCCATCGCGCTCAATAACGCGATGACTTTCGAGAAGACCAAGGAGAGCGCGCTCACGGACACGCTCACCGATCTGCCCAACGCGCGCTCGTTCCATCTCGCGCTCCAACAACGTATCGCCGAATGCCAGCGGCTCAACCGCGAACCGCTCTCCGTGCTCAGCATGGACTTGGACGAGTTCAAACAGATCAACGACACGCACGGGCACGCCGTCGGCGACCGCCTGCTCGCGAGCGTGGCCGCGATCATCAAGAAGCAGTTCAGGCAGATGGACATTTTGGCGCGTTACGCGGGCGACGAGTTTGTCGCCATCATGCCGATGGCTTCGGGCGACGTGGCCGAGATGGTGGCCGAGCGTATCCGCGAGGCCGTCGAGTCGCACGAGTTCTCGATCCGCACCGGCCGCACGACCAAAATCGGCATCAGCATCGGCATCGCCTGTTTCCCGTCCGACGGCGAAACCTCTGAAGAACTTCTCTCACAGGCCGGGCACAACATGCAGCAAGACAAACACGGGCGCAAACTTCACCCCGCGTCCGACGCGCAAAACGTCGTGCTCTCGATAGACTCTTTCAGATAAAACCGGCGCAACACTCAAGAAGTTCGCGGCGTTCATTCGCGGCGTTCACACGCGAAGCATATTCAAGGCGCACCTCGAATCTAATTTTCGGGTGCGCCTTTTTGTGTCTTTCGCGTCCCGTTTGAGGGTGCTTTTGCGCCGCGGCGCGCATCTCGCGTATAATCCCATTTTGCTTTCAACCGTACAGCAGTAGGCTTGGGTCGGGCGTGCGAGCGGCCGCTTAGCGGCGCGCATCCTACGCGTTATCGTCGCCGCACGCGCCGAGCCTTGAGAGAATACTTTCATGAGCGAACTTAAAGTGACACCGTTGAAACCGCGCGACCAAGGGGCGGAACAGTCAGCCGTCACCGGCATCTCCGACATCGACAGCACGGACGCCATCAACCCCGAAGAACTGCGCGAGGAGCACCAGCAACGCCAGCAGCACCAGCGCGAGCAGATCGAAGAGCTCGACAAAGAGACGCTGCAAAAAATCCTCTACCAGATGGTGCTCATCCGTCGTTTCGAAGAGAAGGCGGCGGAAGCCTACACGCTCGGCAAGATCGGCGGCTTCTGTCATCTCTACATCGGGCAGGAGGCGGTCGCCGTCGGCGCGCTCTCCGCGATCCGGCCGGACGATTACGTGATGACGAGCTATCGCGACCACGGCCACGCGCTCGCGCGCGGCACTTCCGCCGACGAGGTGATGGCCGAACTTTACGGCAAGGCCGGGGGCTGTTCGGCGGGCAAGGGCGGCTCGATGCACCTTTTCGACCGCGACGCGAATTTTCTCGGCGGCCACGGCATCGTCGGCGGCCAGATACCGCTCGCCACGGGCGTCGCCTTCGCGGCCAAGTACAAGGGCACGGATCAAGTCTCGCTCGTCTTCTTCGGCGAGGCCGCCGTCAATCAAGGCGCGCTCCACGAGTCTTTGAACATGGCGCAGCTCTGGAAACTGCCCTGCATCTACTTCTGCGAAAACAACCAGTACGGCATGGGCACGTCGCTCGCCCGCGCGATGTCTTTGCAAGACGTGTCACAGAAGGCGCACGCTTACGACATGGCCTCCGAGTTCGTTGACGGCATGGACGTGCTCGCCGTGCGCGAGGCGACCGAGCGAGCCGTCGCCCGCGCGCGCAACGAGTCGCTCCCGACGCTCATCGAGGTGCGCACCTATCGCTTCATGGGTCACTCCATGTCCGACCCCGGCAACTACCGCACGCGCGCCGAGATCGAAAAGCATCAGGAGCGCGACCCCGTCAAACTTTTCTCCGACAGTCTCAAACACAAGGGCGTCATGGAGGACGCCGCGTTCAAGGAGATTGAGGATCGAGTGCGCGCCGAGGTGGAACACTCCGTCAAGTTCGCGGAGGACAGCCCCCTGCCCGCCCCCGAAGAACTGTTCACCCATATCTACGCCAACCCGATCAAGCCGTAGATCGTGAATCGTAAATCGTGAATAGAGAGAAGCGGTTTTTTATCTATTCACGATTTACGATTCACGATTTACTAATCATGGAGGTTTGTTGAATGGCCGTAATCACGATTCGAGAGGCTTTGAATCAGGCGCTCAGCGAAGAGATGCACCGCGACGAGAACGTGTTTTTGCTCGGCGAAGAGGTGGCCGCGTATCAGGGCGCGTACAAAGTCTCGAAGGGGTTGTTGGAGGAGTTCGGCGAGAAGCGCGTGATCGATTCGCCCATCACGGAACTGGGATTCGCCGGTCTCGGCGTCGGCGCGGCGATGGCGGGTCTGCGCCCCGTCATCGAATTTATGACGTTCAACTTCTCTATTCTCGCCACCGACCAGATCATCAACTCGGCCGCCAAGATGCTCTACATGTCGGGCGGGCAGTTCAAAATCCCCATCGTCTTTCGCGGCCCGAACGGCTCGGCCTATCAAGTTTCGTCGCAGCACTCGCAGGCGCTCGAATCTTGGTACGCACACTTCCCCGGCCTCAAGGTCGTCATGCCTTCGACCGCCGCCGACGCGAAGGGCTTGCTCAAGAGCGCGATCCGCGACGACGACCCGGTCATCTTCATGGAACAGGAACGCATGTACGGCATGAAGGGCGAGGTGCCGGACGATCCCGATTTCACGATCCCGCTCGGCGTGGCCGACATCAAGCGCGAAGGCACGGACGCGACCATCGTCGCGCGCTCGCTGACCGTCCCGCTCGCGTTGAAGGCGGCGGAGGAGTTGGAGAAGGAGGGCGTGAGCGTCGAGGTGGTTGACCCGCGCACCATCCGGCCGCTCGACATCGACACGATCATCCGTTCGGTGCAGAAGACGAACCGCGTAGTCATCGTCGAAGAGTCGCACGCCTTCTGCGGCGTCGGCGCGGAGATCAGCGCGCAGATCATGGAGCGCGCCTTCGACTCTCTGGACGCGCCCGTCAAGCGCATCTCCGGCGTGGACGCCCCTATGCCCTACGCCAAGAACCTTGAGCAACTCGCCCTGCCGGACGTGGCAAAAATCGTCGCCGCCGTGCGCGAAGTTTCATACATGGATTAGTAAATCGTGAATCGTAAATCGTGAATAGAGCGAGCCGCTTTCTTTCTATTCACGATTTACGATTTACCGTTCGCGAGGAAAACATAATGGCAACTCAGGTGGTCATGCCGAAGCTCTCTCCGACGATGGAGGAGGGGCAACTGGCGCGTTGGTTGAAGAACGAGGGCGACAAGGTGAGCGTCGGCGAACCGCTCGCCGAGATTGACACCGACAAGGCGACGATGGAGGCGCAAGCTCTGACGACGGGCGTGCTGCGCAAGATTCTCGTTCAGGCCGGGGCGACGGTGCCGCTCGGACAAGTCATCGCCATCATCGGCGAGGCCGACGAAGACATCTCCGCGCTCGTCTCCGCCGCCGAATCGGGCGAGGCCGCCGCCGCGAACAAAAAGAGCATCGAGGAGAACGTCGAGGCCGGGCAGGACGGCGCGCAGAGAGAGTTGGCCGGGGTCGTCGTCGAAGGCGCGCGCACGCAGGCCACCATCGAGGGCGCGCCGCTCAGGGGCGACGAAGGCGGCGCGCCTTCAACCGGCGGCGCACAAACATCCTCCGCACCGCCCGCGACGCAGGAAACTGCGGCCACAACGGGCGGGGACGACACCTCCGGCAACGGTCAACGCGCGGGCGGCCGCGTCGTCGTCTCGCCCATCGCCGCGCGCATGGCGGCCGACGCGAACATCAACCTCAAGTCGCTCACGGGCAGCGGCCCCGGCGGGCGGATCGTCAAACGCGACATCGAAGCCGCCATCAACGCCGGACAGCAGCAACAGGCGCAAGCCGCCGCGCCGCAAGAAGCGCGCACGCAAACGGAGCAGGCTCCGGCAGGCGCGGTCGAAACGCGCGCGCCGCAGCAGCGACCGGCCGTGGAGGGCGCATCTCCTTATCGCGACGAGCCGGTTTCGACGATGCGCGCGACGATTGCGCGTCGCCTCGCTTCCTCCACCGGCCCCGTGCCGCACTTCTTCCTGACCACAGAGATTGAGATGGATCGTACGGCGGAACTCCGCGCGACGCTCAACGGGCTCGATCAGGAGAACAAGGTCAGTATCAACGACATCATCATCAAGGTGGCCGCCGCCGCCCTCGTCCGCCACCCGCAGGTCAACGCCTCGTTTCAAGACAAGAACATTCGGTATTACGAGCGCGCGGACATCGGCGTCGCCGTGGCGATTGAAGAGGGTTTGATCACGCCCATCGTGCGCGGCGCGGACAGAAAATCCATCGGGCAGATCAGCCGCGAGGTGCGCGAACTGGCCGCGCGCGCGCGCGAACGCAAACTACAGCCCGACGAATACATGGGCGCAACCTTCTCCGTCAGCAACCTCGGCATGTTCGGCATAGACGAATTCACGGCGATCATCAACCCTCCTGAGGCGGCGATCCTGGCCGTGGGCGCGATGGGGGCGAAGCCGGTCGTGCGCGAGGGTCAGGTGGTCGTGCGCCAGTTGATGCGCGTCACGATGTCTTGCGATCACCGCATCGTCGATGGGGCGACGGGCGCGAAGTTCCTGCAAACGTTCAAGCAGATGCTGGAAAATCCGCTGATGCTGATGCTCTAGAGACACATCGCCGCATTCGTGCCGCATCCGTGAAATCAAGGGGTCGAACGCTCTTTACATGAACGCCACCACCGCGCCGCTCAAGTCAACGAGTCTCAAACCGCACGGCGCGCTCGTCGCCGTGCAACTCATCTTCGGCACGTGGCCGGTCGTGGCGAAGATCGTCCTGCGCGCGCTTCCCACGACGGCTCTCGTCACCTTCCGCATCGTCGGCGCGACGATTGCCTTTCTCCTCATCCGGCGGGCGACCAACAGCGCGCGCATCGAAAGTAAGCGCGACTACGCGTGGCTCGCGCTCTACAGCCTGCTCGGCATCGTCCTCAACCAGTTTCTCTTCGTCAAAGGTCTCGAACTCTCGACCGTCATCAACTCCGCGCTGCTCGGCACGACGATCCCGATCTTCACCCTCCTCGTCAGCGTCATGCTCGGCTACGAGAGCGGTTCGTGGCGTGTGGCCGTCGGCCTGCTGCTGGCGGCCTGCGGCGTCGTCTATCTCATCAACCCCGCGCAGGCCAACTTTTCGCGCGAGACGAACATCGGCACCCTCCTCCTCCTCTTGAACTCGATGGCCTACGGCGCATACATCGCCATCTCGCAGGACATGATCAAACGCTACGGCGCGCTGACCGTCATCACCTGGATTTTCGTCTTCGGCAGTCTCATCACGCTGCCCGTCGGCGGCTACCAACTGTCGAAAATTTCACTCGCGACCGTGCCGCCGGGCGTCTGGTTCGCTATGCTTTACATCATCGTCGTCCCCACGGTGGCGGCCTACTACTTAAACACGTGGGCTTTGGGGCGCGTCGCGCCGAGCGTCGTCGCCATCTACATTTACCTGCAACCGCTCATCGCTTTCGCCGTCGCGCCGTTGATCCTCGGCGAGAGCTTAAACTCGCGGACGTGGCTCGCCGCCGCGCTTATCTTCGCGGGCGTCGCGACCGTCACGGTGCGCTCGCGCAGCCGCGCCATCAAAGAAGTATCCGAGCGGCCGGAGGCTCTCGGCCACTGAATCCGTCAACCCGCACGCTCGCATATCATTTTGTGAGCGGCAAACGTTTGGTCATTCGTCAGCACGAAGCGATGCCAGTTCCGAACACGCGAGACACAAGCGCCCGCGCACACGCCGAAGAGGCGCGGCTGAAGAACTCCGTGGCGCGACTCTCGATCTTCGCCGCCGCTTTTCTCATCCTGATCAAGACCGGGACGGGTTGGCTGACGGGCTCGATTGCCGTCTGGGCGTCGCTCCTCGATTCGACGATGGATATCTTCGCGTCTTCGATCAACTTCTACGCCGTCCGCGCCGCCTCGCGCCCGCCCGACCACGATCACGCCTACGGCCACGGCAAAGCCGAATCGCTCGCCGGGCTCTTTCAGGCGGCGGTCATCACCTTCTCCGGCCTGTTCCTCATCTACGAAGCGATCAAGCGGCTGATTTACCCGCACCCGACTTACGCGGAGACGATTGGCGTGGCGACGATGCTCGTCGCCATCGTCGTCAGCTTCGCGTTGGTGGCGCAGTTGCGTCGCGTGGCGACGCTCACCGAATCGCCCGCCCTCAGCGCGGACGCCGTGCATTTCGCCTCCGACGTGTGGACGAACGGCGGCGTGCTCGTCGCGCTCACCCTCATCTATTTCACGGGCTGGACGATCATCGACCCGATCATCTCCATCGCGATCTCGATCTACATTCTGGTCTCCGCGCTCGCGGTCGGGCGCGAGTCGGTGCATGTGCTGATGGATAGGCGTCTGCCGCCGGAAGTGGATGCGCAGGTCGCAGAGATCGTCTCGCGCTTTCGCGCCGAGGGCGTGCTCGGCTTTCACGATCTCCGCACGCGCCGTTCCGGCTCGCAGAAATTCATAGACCTGCATCTTGAAGTGGAACGCGACCAGACACTCGAAGAGGCGCACGCGGCTTCCGTCCGCGTCCTGCGCGCCATCGAAGCCGAAATCCCGCGCGCCAAGGTGCAAATCCACACAGACCCGGCCTGAAAAGAAACGCGGAACGATGAAGGAGGAACGCGGAACGCGGAACTGAAAGGCAAGTTGCTTTCAGTTCCGCGTTCCGCGTTCCTCCTTCATCGTTTTTTCTTATGCCGTCCTGATGGCGCGCACCTTGCCCGCCTCGTCCTCCGATTCTTCCGCCAGTCGTCGCAACTCGAAAAGTTTCATCAGGGCCTCGACGGGCGCGAGGGCGTCCGGGTCTAGTTGCATCAACGCCTGAATGACTTTGGCCTCGCGTTCACGCGGGTGAATTTGCGCTGGCTGCCTGCCCGCGCCCTCGCCCGCGAAGGGGCGTTCGCCGCCCTGCGCTTCGTATTCGCCGAGCAACTCTTCGGCGCGGCGGACGACGGGGCGCGGCAGCCCCGCGAGTTTGGCGGCGTAGACGCCGTAACTCCGCTCCGCGCTGCCGGGGCTGATCTTGTAGAGGAAGACGAGCTCGCTCCCCTCTTCCGCGATCTCGACGTGGAGATTTTCAAGGCGCGGGAGCACGGCGGCGAGCGCGGTCAGTTCGTGGTAGTGCGTGGCGAAGAGCGTCTTGGCGCGAAGCTGCGGGTGGTTGTGGATGTATTCGACAACGGCGCGGGCGACGGCGAGGCCGTCGTAGGTCGAAGTGCCGCGGCCGAGTTCGTCGAGCAGGATCAGGGAACGCTCGGTGGCGTGGTGGAGTATCTGCGCCGTCTCCACCATCTCGGTCATAAACGTTGACTCGCCGCTTCCCTGCCGGTCGTACAAGCCGATGCGCGTGAAGATTCTGTCGCAGAGCCCGACGGTGGCGTGCGTCGCGGGGACGAAACTGCCGGCCTGCGCCATCAGGACGATAAGCGCGGTCTGTCGCAGGTAGGTTGATTTGCCGGACATGTTCGGCCCCGTGATCAAAGCGATCTCCGGGGCGTTTTCGCCGCCGAGCTTCGCGTCGTTGGCGACGAACGTCCCTTCCGCGCACATCCTCTCGATGACGGGGTGGCGACCGGCCGTGATCCGCAGGACGGGCGTCTCGGAAATGATGGGACGGACGTAGTTGAACTGCGCGGCGATCTCCGCGAACGAGGCGACCGCATCGAGATGCGCGACCGTCGCCGCGGCGGCGAGTATCTCTTCGCGGTTGCGCCCGATCTCGGCGCAGACTTGCCGGAAGATGTTCGTTTCGAGTTCGCCGATGCGTTCCTGCGCGTTCACCACGAGCGACTCGTGCTCTTTGAGTTCGAGCGTGACGAAACGTTCGGCCTGCGCGAGCGTCTGCTTGCGCGTGTAGCCTTCGGGGACGAGATGCAGGTTCGGGCGCGTGACTTCGATGTAGTGGCCGAACACCTTGTTGTAGCCGACGCGGAGGCTCTTGATGCCGGTGCGGGCGCGCTCGCGCTGCTCCATCTCCGCGAGGTAAGTCTTGCCGTTGCGCAACAATTCGCGCAGCTTGTCGAGTTCGTCGGAGAACCCTGGGCGAATAATGCCCCGGCCTTCGCCGCGCTTGGGCAACTCGTCCGCGACGGCTTCGCGGATGATGCGCGCCGGGGCCGTACACGCCGGGAGCGCGGCCAGCGACGCGGCGAACCTCTTTTGATCCTGCTGCAAAACGGCGCGCACGCGCGGGAGCGTCTCAAGACTCTGACCGAGCGCGAGCATCTCCTGCGGCGTCGCCACGCCCGCACGCGCGCGCCCCGACAGGCGTTCGAGGTCGTGAGCGAATTCGAGCGCGGCGAACAGTTCCGCGCGCGCCTTCGCGTGCTCTGCGAACCACGCCACCTGATCGTGGCGGCGCATGATCTCGGTCACGTCGAGCAGAGGTTGCCGCAAGTATTGCCGCAGTCGCCGGCCGCCCATGGCGGTGCGCGTCGCATCGAGCGTCGAGAGCAGGGACGGCGCGCCGCCGTAGCTCTCGAAAATTTCCAGCGAGCGCAGCGTCTGCGCGTCGAGCAGCATGAAGTTGCCCGTGTGATAACTCGTCAGCCGCGTCAACTGCCCGGCCGAAGTCGCCTGCGTGTCGCGCAGGTAGGCGATGATCGCCCCGGCGGCCGAGGCGGCGAGCGGCGCGCGGGAGAGACCGAAGGCGGCGAGCGAGCGCGTCTGGAAATGATTGAGCAGCGCGCCGCGCGCGACTTGGGCGGCGAAGTAATCGTCGTTGCAGCGCGTGATGAAGCCGGGCAACTCGGCGTCCGAAGTTTCCATGCCGCGCGCGACGAGTATTTCGGAAGGCGCGAGGCGTTGGAGTTCGGGAATGGCGGCCGGGGCTTCGAGTTCCGTCGCGGCGAATTCGCCCGTCGTCACGTCAGCGTAAGCGACGCCAGCGCGCCGCCCGTCGGTGCAGAAGGCGGCGAGATAGTTGTTGACTTTACTGCGCAACAGGCCGGGTTCGATGATCGTGCCGGGCGTGACGACCCGCACCACGTCGCGTTCGATCAGGCCGCGCCCCGGCGCCTCGCCTTTGACGGGCGCGGCGGTGAGTTGTTCGCAAATGGCGACGCGGTGGCCGCGCGCGATGAGCGTGGCGAGGTGGCGTTCGAGGCTGTGATAGGGCACGCCCGCGAGCGGCACGCGCACGCTGCGTCCCATCGGTTTCGAGGTGAGCACGATGCCGAGTTCGCGTGCGATGAGGCGCGCGTCGTCGTCGAAGGCTTCGTAGAAATCGCCGATGCGAAAGAGGAGAATGGCGTCCGGGTGGCGACGCTTGATGTCGAGATACTGCTGGCGCAGGGGTGTGCCGATCATCATCGCTCGATGAATTCCGCGAGCACGTCCGCGACGGACGTGAGGGCGCGGTGAAGCCTGTGCAGTTGTTCGAAACTCAGAATTTTTGTGACCCGCCCGATCTCGTGGAACGCGCCGCTCTGCGCCAAACTCATCTGGAGGTTGGCGCGGTTCGTGTCGCGCTCGCTCGCCACAATCAGAAAGGGTTGTGAGCGTTGCGACTCGTAGGCGCGTTTGAGTTTTGCGAGCGCGGCATCGATGTTGCCCTTGCGCTGCACCTCGAAGATGTGGCTGAGGCGCGGGCTCGTCTCGCTCGCGCGCCATACCACGTCGTAATACTTGAACTCGCTTTCCGCATGGTGGCCGAGCACGCGCCCGATGTCTATCAGCATCTGTTGGACATCGGTGTGCGAGAGCGCGGCCGCGCCGGTCTGCGGCGGCACGGCCTCGACGTTGAATGAAAAACTCGGCGCTTCGTCTTCGATGCGCTTGCGCCCCTGCGGCGTGATCGTCCACAGACCCCGACGGCGATCTATTTGTCGCTTGTCGGCCAATTCGCGCCCGGCGCGCTGGACGTGCCGCTTCCACTGCCGGAGTTCGCCGTTCTCTTTAGCCCCGTGCGCCGCGTCGTCAATTTGTGGGAAGTAGGCGACGAGGCGTTCGTAGAGGAAGCGCACGTCGTCCATGCCGCCGGTCGCGACCAATTCTTGCAGGATCGGTAATTCCAGACGTGCGACGCCGGGATAAGTCATTGCCAGATCGGAGTAACGTTCGGGAGTCGGAGTCAGGTGGTAAAATCAACTTGCTATCGCACGCAAAAATTACAGGAGATACGACGGACAATCAAGTCGCGAATCATAGTGACGATTACAAAGTATCAAACAAATCGCATTTCCGTCGGCGCGCGTTCATCGTCCCGTAGGGACGGTTGAAAATAGCCCGGCACTTCAGTGCCGGGTAACAAGGTGGATTAATTGGCGCGTCCCGTAGGGACGATTGAATCTAACGTTCAATCGTCCCTACGGGACTCATTTGTTTCGTCGCATTGTTACCCAGCCATAAATGGCTGGGCTATTTTCAATCGTCCCTGCGGGACAGAAACAATCCCCGGACAAATTGACTGACTATCGCGATTCTTTACGCCGCCCGACTCGCCGCCTTGACGCCGAAGCACTCTTGAATCTCTTCGGAGTCCAGCGTGTCGCGCGCCATCAGCCCGGCCGTGAGACGCATGATCTCTTCGCGGCGCGCTTCGACGATCTCGCAGGCGCGCGCCATCTGCGCGTTGATGATGTCGTGCGTCGCGTGCTCGACGCGATCCAAGAGAGACTGGCTGTGCGGGTCTTCCGGCTTGCCGAGGTGAATGGGGCCGAGCGGGCTCATGCCGAACTCGGAGACCATCTTGCGCGCGATCTCGACGGCGCGTTCGATGTCGTTGGACGCGCCCGCCGTCATCGTCTCCAGTAGAATCTGCTCGGCCGCGCGGCCGCCCAGAAGCAGCGCGATCTGATCTTCGAGATACTCGCGCTTCTTCATCAGGCGGTCGCGTTCGGGCAGAGACTGCGTGACGCCGAGGGCGCGCCCGCGCGGAAGGATCGAGACTTTATGGATCGGGTCGCCGTGTTTCACGTCGAGGCCGACGGCGACGTGTCCCGCCTCGTGGACGGCCGTGGCGTAGCGTTCCTCTTCGTCCATCATGAAGCCGTGACGTTCCGCGCCCATCAAAATCTTGTCGCGGGCGTATTCGACGTGCTCGCGGCGAACCGAGTCGGCGTTGTGCCGGGTCGCGGCGATGGCGGCCTCGTTCAGGAGGTTGGCGAGGTCTGCGCCGGAGAAACCGGGCGTGCCGCGCGCGATCCAGTTGAGTTCGAGTTCGGGCGCGAGCGTCAGCTTGCGTGCGTGGACGCGCAGAATTTCCTCGCGGCCGCGCGCGTCGGCGAGATTGACGGCGATCTCGCGGTCGAATCTGCCGGGGCGCGTCAGAGCTTGGTCGAGTATGTCGGGGCGGTTGGTCGAGGCGATGACGACGACGCCTTCGAGTTGTTTGAAACCGTCCATCTCGATCAGGAGTTGGTTGAGCGTCTGATCCTGATCGGCCGAGGCGGAATCGCCGCTCCTGCCGCGGCGGCGGCCGAGCGCGTCGATCTCGTCGATGAAGATGACGCAGGGCGCGAGTTTGCGCGCGCGCGTGAAGAGACGGCGGACGCGCGCCGCGCCGAGTCCGGCGAATTTCTCTTGAAAGCTCGAACCCGAAACCGACAGGAAAGGCACGTTCGCTTCGTTGGCGGCGGCGCGGGCGAGCAAGGTCTTCCCCGTTCCCGGGGGGCCTGAGAGCAGGATGCCGCGCGGCGCGCGCCCGCCGAGGCGGCCGAAGCGGAGCGGGTCACGCAAAAATTCGATGGTTTCGGCCAATTCGTTTTTCGCCTCGTCAACGCCCGCGACATCGGCGAAGGTGGCGGTCTGCGCGCCGCTGGCGTCGGTCAACTCGAAATCGCCGTGGCCGCCGCTCATGCTGGCGTACATGCGCCAGCCGACGAAGGCGATCACGGCGAGCGTGAGCAGTGCGATGATCCAGTTCAATGCGGAGGCGAGTCGCCCCGGCTGCATCGTGTTGAAGACGACGGGCAGTTTCTTATCCTCGAAGACGTTGATGATCTCTTGCTGCGCGACGGGGTTGGTGACGATGGCCTGCACGCGCGTGCCGTCAATTTTCTCGATCATCATCAGTTCGCCATCAACCATCAGAGACCTCGCGGCCGCGTCGCTCGTCAACGCGTGCAGTTCCGTGTAGTTGACGTTCTGCACTGAGGGCTGGCGGGCGAAGTAGAAGGTCTGGAAGATGACGACCGCAAGCAGCGCAGAGATCGCGCCGATGCCGGCGAGCGTGAGGCTTGTCTTTTGCGTGCGGGGGAGCAGACGTGAAAATGGCATTTGTAATTCTCCGGTCACGGCGCGGTGAGTTTATTGGGGAAACGACACGCGCCGCTTTGAGCTTTCAAGAGTCTAAAATTATTTACAGAGGAAACTGGCTGAGAAGGCCGGCGCGCGGAACTTGCGGTAGGAGCCTATCTACTACTGGACGCGACGGGAGCGGTCGCAACCCTAAAAATTACTCTAGCATCCGGCGTCACCGTTCGTCCAGCCAAATGTCTTTTATTTGTGTCAGTCGTGATACCGGAACACTCTTATCCAGACGCACGCGAACTTGAGTTCAACTTCCTCCCTTCTCCGATGATAAAAAAATCAGGACAGGTTGCCGCCGCGCGGCGATCTGAATGAGATTTCAATGTTTTGCTCTGATTTAGAACACAGGCCGAGACCGTCAAGCGGCGCATTTCCATACAAGACGCGCAACGCGGGGGCAGTTTATTTCGCACACGCCGGTACATTTAAACGGTCAACCTCATCAACTACAAGGCTTTAAGTTTAAACCGAAAGGCGGCGGCGAAAGCTGGCATGCTCATTGCACTAGAGAGTGCAGGCGGGTTCACAATGAACCGGGAGATTTGACATCAAACTTTTGCTAAGGAGAGTGTGAACATGTTGTGGACAATTCTGGTGGTGCTTCTGGTGTTGTGGTTGCTCGGGCTGCTCGGCGGCATCGGTGGCAGTCTTATCCATCTGCTCTTAGTCGTGGCGCTCATCGTGCTCGTAGTCAATCTGTTGACCGGCAGACGCACGGTTTAGCCAAGACGGCGCGGCAATATAAAACTTGGGAAAAGGGATGCGGTCTTAATTGAACCGCATCCCTTTTCATTTCTAAACAGACTTAACGAAATTTCGCAGACTCAACGAAAATCCACGAGCCGCGCCGTGAGCGGCGTGGTCACGCGCCCGACCGGGTAGAGATTCATCAGCGGGTCGTAATAAGGCGAGCGTTCGTAGAAGAAGCGCAGGCGTTCACGCGCGCTCGCGGCAAACGGCGGGTCGTTCGCCACGCGCCGCTCGAATTCCTGTCGCAATTTTTCGTCCTTCGCCAGCATCTCGCGCGCCAGTTTTTCCAGCACGTAACCTTCGCCGTATTCCTTCTGCTCGAAAATCGTATTGAAGAATCCCCAGTAGAGCAAAGAATCGGGCGCGTCCGGTTCGAGCAGGTTGACGACGAGACGCCCGGCGGCCTGTGCCAGCGGCACGACGACAGAGTTGGCCGCAAAGGTGCGCCGCTCGCGCACGAGTTGATTCTTCTGCGAGACGGGCAGGCGGTTTTCAAACGACGCGCTCGCCCATTTCACGTCCGAGAAGCGATAGCTCTCGACCTCGACGGTCAACGGCTCGGCCAGACGCTGCATGCGGACGCCGTGCGCGGCGAGCGCCTCGATGGGCTCTGTCCACTGCGCGGGGATGATGTAGTAGAGCGGCGTCGAGACGGAGACGGTGGCGCGGCTCTCGTTGTAGAACGGTACGGTGTAGTCGTAAGGCTTCGTGCCGTAGACGACGCGCACCGCGCCCGACACGTCGCTCAATTCGCGCCGGAACTCGACGCCCTTGATCACGCGCGGCACGGACTTATCCGTGAACGCTATGCGCAGCGCGACCTTCCGCTCCGGGTCGTACGCGCTTCCCTCCGCGACGACCGCTTGATCCGTCTCTTGCGCGACACGCAACCAGCCCGCCGGGTCGCGGTTCACGTCCTCCAACGCCGTGCGGAGCAGATCGTATGTCGCGCGCACGCGCGTGCGGTAGTCTTTCAGCATGTGCGTCTCGATGAGCAGGGCGGGGCGGTTGCGCAAAGGGGCGTAGCCCGTGGCGAAGCGCGGCGTGCCGATAAAACCTTCGACGCCCTTGTTGACGGGGTCGCGGTTGTCGCGAAATTCCATGTAGGTCGTGAGCAGATTGCCCAACGCCTCGGTCGCGGGAACGATGCGCCCTTCGAAGGCCGCACGCATCCAGCCGCGCAACGGCTGCGGGACGTTTTCATGCTCCTCGAACTGGTACGTCACGTTGTAGCGAAAATCCGCGCCGTCGGTGACGTGGCAATCGATGAACAACTCGGGACTCCACTCGTTCCAGAGGCGCAGCCACGCGCGCGTCTCCGGCGCGTCAACTTTCATATAGTCGCGATTGAGATTGAGGTTGGTCGCGTTGGCGCGCCAGCCCATCTCCACGGGGCCGTTCTGGTTGATGCGATTGTAGGGGCTGCGCCGCTCGTGGCCGTCCGCGTTGTAGATGGGGACGAAGAGGAGCGTGACGTGTTCGAGCAAACGCGGCTGCGTCTTCAACACGACGATGTCGCGCAGCAGCGCGAGACCCGCATCCTTGCCGTCGGTCTCGCCCGCGTGGATGTTCGCCTGCACGAACACGACGACCTTGCCCGCGCGGCGCGTCGCCTCCGGCGTAAACGTGCCGCCGCTGGTGGCGATGATGAGTGGCAGCGCGCGGCCTTCGCCGCTGCGGCCGAAATCCGAGAGCCGGATTTGCGCGGGCGCGGCGGCGGCGAGTTTGCGACAGTAAGCGAGCGTCTCTTCGTAGCGCGGCGTCTCGCGGTAATCGGTTCGCTCCGCGTGCGTCTGCCAGTCGGGCGGGACGGGCGCGGGGGGCGGGCTTTGCGCGTTTGATTCGTTGGTCATGGCAATCACTAAAAACAGCAGGGCCCACAGGCCGCTAAAACGGTACATCCGGCAACTCCACATGCAAAACCTTGCCCGCGCAGTTTGAGGCGCGCGGGCGTCTCTATTTCAAAGCGTGGCCGCAGGAGCGACACTCGGCGCGTCGCTTCGCGTTGAGCGTGGCGCACGACGCGCAGCGGTTGTACATCGTGCGCGCGAACCAGTTCGTGACGAGCGCGCTCACGACGAGAATCCCGCCGAGCACGGCGACGCTCAACAACGTGTCTCTCAACTGTTGTAACGCTCCCGCAAAGTTTGGTGGTAGCTCTGGCCGCGCTCGTAGCCGCGCCGGAAGGCGTCGTGCCCGTAGTCGTCGCTGTATCTTTCGCGCAGGCGTTCCGCCGACTCATCGTAAGACGCGCCGCGCAGTTGAGGATGCAACGCCGCCTCGAAGCCGCGACGATACAACGGCTCGTCACTCTTAAAGTCGCGCCCCTGCCCCGTGTAATCCTCGTCTTCGGCGTCGCGCAAGCCAACCCACCAACTCTCGCGCGCGGCGTCTACGCTCTCCGCGCCCGCCGCGTCCAACGCAGAGCGCGCGTTCTTCGCCTGATCGTCGTCATCCACCTGCGCGATGACGACCGTGCGCCCCTGCCGGAGCGCGTCTTCGTAGACGAAAAGTTCGTCGTGCGGCAGACCGTGCGCGATTGTATCTTCGAGCGCGCCGCCCGCCGCCATGCCTGCCGCCGCGCCGCCCGCGCCGAACAGAGCCGCGCCGACGATCCCGGCCGCCATGATCGGCCCAACGCCGGGGACGAGCAGACTCGCCGCGGCCGCGCCGAGCGTCATGCCGCCCGCCGCGCCCATCGCGCCGCCGACGAGGCCGCCGAGGGCGTTGCCCATGCCCGGCTGTTCAGTGTCGCTCGTCTCGACATCGGCTTCGGCTTGCGGCGCGGTCGTTCCCGGCGAGAGCAAACTCAAGTTCTCGTCAGACAGATTGAGGCGGCGCAAGTCTTCGACGGCGCGGGTGGCGTCCTCGCGCGTCTGGAAAATTCCGGCGACTGTGTTCATCGCTGTAGAGTCTCCTTCTCAGATTAGGTGTGAGATTAGTTTTATCTCTTTACGCGGTTACATTCAAGCAATCCCGGCGGGTGCGCCAAAAAGTTGATTGAGCCGCACCTGTGGTCGTGTTAAAGTGTGTGTCGCACGTCCGACCGCCAAAAGCCGCACGGGAGAACGCACTCGCATGATTGAGATCATCGAAAAACACTGGCCGATGTCTGTGGGCGACGGTAAAGCCACGCGCAAGAAGAAGCCGCGCATCCTCGCCATCACCACCGACTGCTGCACGGGCTGCGCGGGCTCGCCCGCGTGCATCGAGTATTGCCCGATTGAGGCGTGCATGTTCTGGATTCCCGACGAGGATCACCCGCCGTTCGGCCGGATCGAAGTTGACCCGGAACTCTGCATCGGTTGCCAGAAGTGCATCAGCAAAGGGCCGGAGGGCGCGTTCCTCGACGGCTGCCCGTGGGACGCCATCGAGATGGTTCCGACCGAGGATTGGGAAGCCGCGCACGGCATCACGCTCCCGGACGCGCCCGGCGGGCGTTAAAAAGTTTTCCGAAAAATTCACCCGCGAGCGACGCGGCTCTTGATGGCTTCCGCCGTCAGAGCCGCTTGTTTTTTGATCTCGTCCGACATCCCCGCCACTTCTCCCCGCGCGTAACGCTCGATCTCCGGCAAGTCCTCAGCCGCTCCGACCACGTAGAGCGCACGCAAAGCCTCCCACGCGTTTTTGCCGTCGGGCGCGAGCGCCAGCAACTCTTCGCCCGCCGCCAGACTTCGCCCGTCGATGCCTGACGTACGCTCGATCTTCCCCGCGACCGGCGCGCGAACTTCCTGTGCCGCGCCGCGTTCGTCGCGCACGCGCGCCACCATCGCTCCCCTCGTCAGGGAAGAACCCACCGGCAGGATCGTGATGGGCGTGCCCGCGAACGGCAGTTTGACGCTGTAGGGTCTGAGCATCGCCAGCAACTCGGCGCGCCCGCCCGCGTCGTTGAAGCGCGAGAGCGAGAGCGCGGCCATCCGGCGCACCGCAGGCTCTTCGTCCCGGACGAGTTGTGTGAGCGCGGCGTGAAACTCCGGTGATTTGTTGTCGTCGCCCATCACCCACGCGGCGGCCATGCGTAAGTCCGGCAGAGAATTTCCCGCCACGCGCAACACCTGCGGATACCAACGCCTGACACCTTCGTCGCCCTTGACGATGCGCCGGTCGATCTGTTCGAGCGCGTGTTGCACGTGGCGCGGCTTCTGCTCGTCGTGCAGATATTTTTCGATCTCGTCGTCGTCGAGTTCACGCCAGAAGGTCGTGCCGTACCACGAGAGAAACGGGAGGAGGATGAAGAGCGCGGCGACGACGGCGAGCGGCCACGGCGAACGGCGGCGCGCGGCCTTCTCCGGCGCAGCGGCCTTCTCCGCCGGCGCGCCGACTTGATGATTGCCGTTTGAGTGTTCGCGGTTCATCCGGTTTGACCTTTAAGCCGCGAACGCTAGCGCGAGGGGTAGAGTTGGTAGAGCATGAGATAGACGACGACGCCCGTGATGGAGACGTAGAGCCAGAGCGGAAACGTCCAGCGCGCGATCCGGCGGTGTCGTCCGAAGTCGCCGCGCCACGCACGCCGCAGCGTGACGGCGACGAGCGGCACAATCGCGGCGGCGAGAATCGTGTGCGTCAGCAGGATGAAAAAATAGACGGGACGGATGTAGCCCTGTCCGGTGAAACGCGTCGAACCGTGGTTATAGTGATAGACCAGATACGAGACGAGAAAGATGCAGGAGACGACGAGCGCGGAGGTCATCGCGCGCAGGTGCGCGGTGACGCGGCGGCGCATGATGAAGTAAAAACCGGCGACGAGGAGCAGCCCGCTCGTCGCGTTGAGCATGGCGTTGATGTGCGGCAGTATTGAATAATCCATGAATATTAAGAGCGAAAAAGATGCCCGGATTATAACACCCGCGCCGCACGCCGACCGTATTTGATGAAGATGCGAAAAGGAGACGCGAACGAAGAGGCAGGCCGCGACGGCGGCAAATGTTATTCGACGGGCGGGCGCGCAGCTTCCGTTACTCTTCGCCTCGCCCGCCGCCCGCGCAGCCGCTACATTTCTACTCTTCGGTTTTTTTCGCGGCGTGGGGCGCGGCCTTCTTCGACGCGGCCGGTCGCTCGCTCATCTGTTCGTAGCCGCAGCGTTCGCACTGCCAGAGCGGGAAGACCGAGGACGGGTCGGCCTTGCTCTCGTAGAGGGCGCGGTCGGACGGGATGATCTTGCCGCCGCATTGCGGGCACGCGCGCCCGCGAATGCTCTGGTGGTCGTTGTTGAGGGCGAGCGCCTGATCGTTTGTCATGTTGGATAACCGTCGGAGATTTACGATTCGTCGCCGTCGCCGGGCGAGTTGTGGTGCTTGTAGGCGATGACGAAGATCGCGCAGAAGATGGCGACGGGCGGGCAGAGCAGGATCAACGTCGCGAGGTTGAGAGTGCGCGCCGAAACGCTGTCGAGGTTAGACGCCGACGCCTTGCACATCGCGCACTGCGCGAGCGCGTCCGGCGCGGACAAAATTAAACCCGCCGCGACGAGCGCGAACAAAAAGATAAGGCTGCGGGGCGTCGCCGTCGTGTTCATTCCCCTCACCTGTAGACGCGCAACCCGAGCTGGCGAAAACCGTCGGGGAAGAAGATGAAGAGCAGGCAGATGCAGATGACGAGCATCGGGATCAGCGTGTAGACCAGACTCATGCGCTCGTAGCGCAGGTGCATGAAGTAGGCGAGGATGAGCGCGGCCTTGATCAGCGAGAGGCCGACCAGAATCGTCAACATCAAAACGAGCGGTACTTGGATGTAAGCGAGAAGGACTTCGACCACGGTCAGGACGAGCAACAGGCCGAGGATGGCGAGGAACAGTTTGGTCGTGCCCGCGAAGTGAACCGGGACTGGCTCGGCCGGCACGTCGTCGCCTTCGGCGGCAAAGAGATTTTTGAGCACGCCGTTCTCGTGCGCCCAGAGCAGCGGGATGACCATGAATATTCCGGCGAGCAGGAGACTGACGAGCGTGAAGAAGAGACTGTCGATGGAGAAGAAGTTGCCCGCCCAGCGCACGTTCGACAAGGCCATCACGACGAAGCCCGTCGCGAAGAGCAGGCAGACCGCGTTCAGGATCAAGTCCTGTTTCTTCATCAAGTTGCCGAGTGACCCGAAACGTGTGCTCATGCCTCTTTAGTCCGCCTCTCTTTTACGAAGTTTGCCCGCCGCCGACTCGACGCTCCAATTCAATGCCCCGGGGGGTGAAAATCCACCGACAGCAAATAGATCATAGGGAACACGAACATCCAGACGAGATCGACGAAGTGCCAGTAGAGGCCGCTGATCTCGACATCCTCGTGCGTCTTGCGCCGGATGCGCAGCGCGATGTAGCCGAGGTAGATGACGCCGGTCAGGACGTGGAACATGTGCAGGCCGGTGATGGCGAAGAAGGTCGCGCCGAAGAGGGGCGACGCCTGCGGCCAGCGTGCGAGCCACTCGGCCGGGAGCGAGAAGGGCTTGAGGCCGTAGTCGTTGATCAGGTGCAGCCACTCGTAGATGTGGAGCGCGAGGAAGGTCAGGCCGCCGAGCATCGTCGCGCCGATCCAGCGGCGTGCGCGGCGGCGGTCGCGTCGCGCCGAAGCCGACACGGCCATCACCATCGTGAAACTCGACGCCAGCAGGCAGAGCGTCATCACGGTCGAGAAGATGATGCTCGGGTAGAAGGCGAAGGGCGCAGGCCACGCGTCGCTCGATACGCGCACGTAGCTGTAGCCGATGAGCAGCGCGGAGAAAGTCAGCGCGTCCGAGACGATGAAGAGCCACATGCCGAGTTTCCTGTGGCCGATGTGATAGGGGAAAGTCCCGCCGCTCCAATCGTCGGCGACCAGAGGCTCTGCTGCGTGCGCGTGTGTACTCAATGCTTACCTCCACAGGAAAAGGAGTGCGAACAGATAGACCCACAGCCCGTCCATGAAATGCCAGTACAGCCCGATGGCATCGACGTGTGCGCGCTCAGTGCCCGCCGCGTCGTGCGCGCCTGCTGCTGCTGCTGCTGCTGCTGCTGCCGCGCCGCGCCGTGCGCGAAGCGTCAGGTAACTCAAACCGGCGATGCCGCCGACGAGGTGGAGCGCGTGCAGCCCGGTCAGCAAATAGAAGAAAGAACTGTGCGGGTTCGTCGCCAGATAAATTCCCTGCCCGACCAAGCCCCGCCACGCGAGAAGTTGGGCGGCGAGAAAGCCGAAGCCTAATCCGAGCGACACGACGAGCCAACGCCGGTATGCTTCCCGCGCCCCGCGCCTGAGCGCGCGGCGGGCGACTTCGAAGGTCGCGCTGCTGGCAAGTATCAAGGCCGTGCTCACCCAGAGCATCGCGGGCACGGAGAAGGCTTGCCAGCCCTGTTGCATCCGCGTCGAGCGAAACACGTAGGCGCTTGAGAGCGCGGCGAACATCATCAGAATCGCGGACAGCGCCAGCCACATGCCGATGCGATACTGCTGCGGCGTGGAGTCGGGGAAAGCGCGGTGTCTGCCGTCGCCGCCGTTAGGCGGTTGCGGCCCGCCGCGCGAGCCGTTGCCGCCCGCCGGGCGTCTGCCCGTCCCGCTGATGTTGACGCCCTTCGTTCCGGTCGAGACGGTGCTGCCCGCCGGTTTAGTGCTGACCGTTGTGACCATTGCCTGAACTCCCCTGTACTCCTTGACCTGCCGTCGCGTGCCCCGCCCCCGCCGCGACGTTTTCTTCGCCCGCGTCCGGCGTCGTCTGCAAGATGTAATCCTCCGGCGCGTCGGGCACGGCGAATTCATACGGACCGCGATAGACGGTCGGGAGATGCCCGCCGAAGTTGTCGTGCGGCGGCGGCGTGGTCGGCGTCACCCATTCGAGCGTCGTCGCCTCCCACGGGTTGCCGCTCGCGCGCTCGCCTTTGAAGATGCTCCAGATGAAATTGAAGAGGAAGATGAACTGCGCGGCCGCCGTCACGATGGCCGCGACGGTGACGAGCAACACGAGCGGGTCGAGCGGGCGCAAAAAGTCGTACTCCTGAAACGACGCGTAGCGGCGCGGCATGCCGACGATGCCCATGATGTGCATCGGCACGAAGATGCCGTAGACGCCGATGAAGGTCGGCCAGAAGTGCAACTGCCCGAGCCGCTCGCTCATCATCCGGCCGAACATTTTCGGGAACCAGAAATAGACGCCCGCGAACATGCCGAAGATGGCCGCCACGCCCATCACGAGGTGGAAGTGCGCGAGCACGAAATAACCGTCGTGGATAAAGAGGTCGAGCGAGGTCTGGCCGAGGACGAGGCCGGTGATGCCGCCCGCGACGAACAGAGAGACGAAGCCGATGGCGAACATCATCGGCGAGGTGAAGCGTATCTTCGCGCCCCAGAGCGTGCCCAGCCAGTTGAAAGTTTTGATGGCCGAGGGCACGCCGATTGAGAGCGTCAGGACGGAGAAGGCGATGCTCGTGCGCGGGTCCATGCCGCTGATGAACATGTGGTGGCCCCACACGAAGAAGCCGAGCAGGCCGATGGCGAACATCGCGAAGACCATCGCGCGGTAGCCGAAGACGGGCTTGCGCGCGAAGGTGGACAGGATGTGCGAGGTCGCGCCCATGCCCGGCAGGATGGCGATGTAAACTTCCGGGTGGCCGAAGAACCAGAACAGGTGTTGCCACAGGATCGGAGAGCCGCCCTTGTTCGCCAGCACCGCGTCGCTGAAAACAAGGCCGCCGGGGATGAAGAAACTCGTCCCCGCGTGCCTGTCGAGCAGGAGCAGGACGCCCGCCGCGAGCAGCACCGGGAAAGCCAGCAGCGCGAGGATGGCCGTCGTGAACCAAGACCAGCAGGTGAGCGGCATGCGCATCAGGGTCATGCCGCGCGTGCGCATGTTCAGGAGCGTCGTGATGAAGTTGAGCGCGCCGAGGAGCGAGGCGACGCAGAAAATGGCGATACTGGTGATCCAGAGGGTCGCGCCCGCGCCCTGCCCCGGCCCGGCGATCTTTCCGAGCGCGCTCAGGGGCGGGTATCCCGTCCAGCCGCCGATGGGGCCGAGCGTGCCCGTGCCGCCGCCGCCGAGGAAGTTGTTGACGAAGTCTGTGTTGCCGATGATCGTGCTGCCCTCGACGAAGATCGCCGCGATGAGCACGACGAGGCCGACGAGCGTCACCCAGAACGAGAGCATGTTGAGCACGGGGAAGGCCATGTCCTCCGCGCCGACCTGGATGGGAAGAAAATAGTTGCCGAACCCGCCCTGCGGCGCGGTGGTCAGCACGAAAAAGACCATGATCGTGCCGTGCATCGTGACGAGCGACAGGTAGAACTCCGGCGTCATCACGCCGCCGGGCGCGCCGAGCGGAAAGATCGTTTCGAGGATCGTCCACTTGCGCCCCGGCCACGTCAGGTTCAGGCGCATCAGCACCGACATGAACATCCCGACGAACGCCGCGAAGATGGCGAGCAGCAAATACTGGATGCCGATCACTTTATGATCGATGCTGAAAATATACTTGCGGATAAACCCGGTGGGCGGCCCGTGGTGGCCGTGCGGCGGGTGCGCCCCGGCATGCGGGTCGGCCTCGGCCGCCACTACCTGCGGCGCTGTAGCGGCGGACGGCTCAATCGGGGTCGTGGCCTCTTCCATCTTAAAATTCCTCTCCCTTCGGGATGAGTCAGGTTCCGGCTGTTATCTTGACGCGGCGGTTACTGTCCCCTGCTTGATGCCCATCGGGTATTCCTTGATCAACTGCGTGATGCGCCCCTGAAACTGCGCCTGCGGCAAAGCCACCAACTCGTCGTAGACCTGCGCGGGGAGCGCGATGAGATAGCTCTTCATCTTGTAATGAAGTTGGCCGCAGAGTTCGGCGCAGGCCAGTTCGAAGCGGCCTTCCTTCGTCAGCGTGAAGTGCATCTTGATCGCCATGCCGGGCACCACGTCTTGCTTGTAGCGGAGTTCGGGCACGAACAGATCGTGCGTCACGTCTTTCGATTGCAGCGTCAGTTCGACGGGGCGGCCGACGGGCACGGCCAGCGTCGTCACGACTTGATCGTCTTTGGCGCTGGCGTCCTGCTCGTCCAGCCCGACGAAGTTCAATTCGGCGTCTTTGACCAGCGTCGGGTCGGTGCGCCCGAAGGTTTTGTCAGCCCCCGGGTAATGAAAGTTCCACTGGAACTGCTGCGCGACGACGTGAACTTTGGTCGCCCCCGCCGGGGCTTCGTTCAAGTGCAACTGCGCCCACACGCGCTGTCCCATCAGGCCGAGCGTGATGAAGATGAGCGCGGTGATGGCCGTCCAGACGATCTCCAGACGGTTGTTGCCGTGCGAATAGACGGCGCGCTCGCGCCGGTCGCCTCTCGATCCGTAACGCCAGACCGCGATGCCGAGCCCGACCTGCGCCGCCACGAAAGAGATGCCGACGACGATGATCGTGATCAAGAACTGCCGGTCGTAGGCCGGGCCGTGTTCGGAAATGTACGGCGGCAGCCACCACCGACCGTTCACGAACAGCCACACCGAGCCAATCGTCAACAACCAGATCAACACTCCGAGCGCACGACCCATGTCAATCTCCTTAAGCCGTCGGCCATCAGCCGTCAGCCATCAGCTTTTTGTCTTTTGCTGATAGCTGATGGCTGACGGCTGACGGCTCATTGATTTATCACCATCAGAACAAAAAGAACCGGCAAGTACAGAACGGAAGCTAAGAGCACGCGGCGCGCGTTGCGGCTTGAGAGCGTGACGGCGGCGGCGATGCTGCTCCACAGAAAGAGCCCGCCGAGCACGAGCGCGCCGAAGAAATAGATCGCGCCGGAGATGCCGAGCGCGGCCGGGGCCAGACTGACGGGGACGAGCATGAGCGTCCACAACACGATCTGTTGCTTCGTCAGACGCCCTTCCGGTTCGACCACGGGCAGCATCAGAATCCCCGCCCGCGCGTAGTCCTCGCGGTACATCCACGCGATGGCGAAGAAGTGCGGGAACTGCCAGAGGAACAGGATCGCGAAGAGCACCCACGCCTCTAAGCCCACATGATTCGTCGCCGCCGCCCAGCCCAGAAGCGGCGGCACCGCGCCCGGAAAAGCCCCCACCAGCGTCGAGAGCGAGGTTCGCGTCTTGAGCGGCGTGTAGCACAGCAGGTAGCCGACGATAACCGTCACGCCGCAGAACGCCGAGAGGACGTTGACGAACGCCGCCAGATAAATCTCCGCGCCCAGAGTTAAAGTTAGCCCGAAGGCGAGGGCCGCGCGGGGCGTCAGAGTGCCGAGCGGAAGCGGGCGGCGCGCGGTGCGCCGCATCAGACGATCCAGATCGCGCTCCATCCATTGATTGAGCGCGGAGATGCCGGAGCACAACAGGGCGACGCCTAAGAGCGTGTGCGCGAAAAGCCGGTAATCGAACGCGCCGCGCGTCGAGCCGAGCAGGAACCCGGCGGAGGTCGTGAGCGCGACGAGAAACGTGATGCGCGGCTTCGTCAACTCGTAATAGGCCGACATTTTCTCGCGCGTCTCGACGCGTGCGCGCTCGACCGCGGCGGCGGCGGCGGCGGCGGGCGCGACGGACTGCTCGATCTCTTCGACAGCGATTGTTTCCATGAAATGCCTGTGGAGCGAAACTTAGAGTTTAATTTTTATAGCTGAACTTAAACCCGAGTGTCGCATCCCGCGCCGCCGGGTGGCAAGCCGCTTCGCCCCGCCGAAATATGAAATAAATCAGCTTTCGGCCGCGCCCTTTTTTAATGTTTCGGCACGGCCGGGAATTCTATCGCGGGCATCACTTCGAGCAGTCCGAGCGAAGCCGTCTTGCCCGCGCCGGCGTCGAAGGTGAAGTCCTGCGTCTTGGTCTCTTTCGCGCCGATGGTGACGGACTGGGTCTTCTCGCCGTAACGCTCGTGCCACGTGGCGACGTTGTAGGTTCCCGGCGGCACGCCCTTGATCTCGAACGCGCCGTTCTCGCCGCTGACGGCGTAGAGCGGGTGCTTCATCACGCCGATGTTGGCCTTCATCCACGGGTGCTGGTTGCACTTGACGGGGACGACCACTTCGGCGCGCGTGAAGGTCTGGATGATCGGAGCCGCGTTGGCGGGCTGCGACTGGTTCCATTCCTTGTTGCTCTTCGGCGACGGGTGGACGTTGTGCGCCGTCGGGTCGCTGTTGGTCACTTTCAACTTCTGCCCGGCCATCATGCCGAGCACGTGCGGGATGTAGCGACAGCCTTTTTGATCGAGCAACACTTCCGTCGCCGGAACTTCGAAGGCGAAGCCGGTGATGCTCTTCCCGTCGGCGGTCTTGCCGTCTTTGATGTAGACGAGCACGTTCGCCAGTTTCCCGTCCTTAACTATGACATCTTCGGTCTGCGGGTTGGGGTTGGTCTGCGCGCAGGCGGCGTCGGCGTCCATGCTGATCGGCTTCGGCGCGGGGGCTTCGCCCGTGAAGTTGATCGCGCCCGTGATCGAGCCTTCGTTGCCGCTCGACTTGTAAGGCGTGCCCGCCGTCTCGGTCGCCCCGTCTCCCTCCGCCACGTCGTCATCGTCGTCGTCGCCGCCGCCGCAGGCGATCACGAAAGAGAGCATCGCGACGGCGAGCATCAAGACCAGAATTCTGCGAACTTGCTTGAAAGGCATTAGTAAGTGTCTCCTGAAATTTAATTTCCTCGATTCTACCAAGAACGCCCGCTCGGCGGCGAATACCCCACGCCGTACTGCCGCGCGAACACCACCGGCTCACGCGCCTCACGCACCACACGCGCTGCGGCGCGAACGACGCTGCGCCGCCTGCGCGCAGCGGCGCGCACCAAGCCCGCGCGTTGGCGATACTTCTTCTGCCTCTTCTGCGCGGCTTTGGGGCGCGTCGTGCCGGAATGGTGCGTGCTCGACTGTTCGGTGGCGTTCGTCGTCCCACCCGTGGTGGTTGTCCCGCCCGTGGCCGAAGGCGAACCGGCGGCGAGCCGGGATTGCTCGGCGGGCGTCAGTTGCAGCATGTAGCGGACGAGCAGGTCGGCGTGGTCGCCCTTGTACTCGTTGAAGCTCTCAGGCAACTCGCCGTTGAAGACCCAACGCTCGCCGTCGCGCTTGAAGAGTTCGGACGGCATGGCCGTCCCCGGTATGACCTTCTGCGGGTCGAGCAGCCAGCGGAAAGTCCAACCGGGTTTGAGCCGTTCGCCCGCCTGCAAGAAGTTCGGGGCGGAGGCGTTTTTGTCGTGCTCCGGGTTTCCCGTCAGGTGACACTTCAGGCAGGGCGCTTGCTGCGAAGTGAACAACTGCCGCGCGAGGTTGCGTTCCTGATCCGTGAGCGGGGTGGTCGGCTCTTTGATGAACGGCTCCTGCTGCGACGAGACCGCGAGGAAGAAGCGGACGAGCGTGCGCAACTCGTTCGGCGAGAAGTGGAAGGTGGGCATGCGCGCCTTCAGATAAAGTCGCACGCCGTTCTTGTTCGCGCCGGGTTGCGGCGGCATCTCCTGGCTGTCGTTGTTCGGCCGCGTCACGCCCACTTCGCTCGCCCCCGGCGACGATGACGACGCGCCGCCGCTCGCTTGCGGCTGATTACTCGCCGCGCCGCCCGGCGACCGGTTGGTCGTCGCGCCGCCGCCTGATTGGCCGCCGCTCGACTGGCCGCCGTTGTTGCGTCCGGCCATGCCGCTGTGCGCGCGCACCGTCGGATCATCGCTGCCGTTGCTGAGCGAAGGGTCGATCAGGAAGCGCATCAGCCAGTTGGGATCGACGCGCGCGCCCTCCGTCATCAGCGCGGGCGGCAGTTGATCCTTGCCTTCGGGCGTCAGGTATTGCGGCAAATCTTGCAGCACCGATTTTTGCCCGACCTGCACGGAATGGCAGCCCATGCAGTTGTACTTCTTGATGACCCACCAGCCCTCTTGAATGTCCTTGCGCCGGTCGGTCGCCTCGTAGAAGAAGGAGGTCGGGACGTTCGCGCCTTCCGCGCCGACGCTGCCGAGCAGGAACGTCGTGAGGGCGTTTTTCCATTCGGGCGTGAGATACGGATCGGGCATACGCAGGTGGTCGCGCGGCTCTTTCTCTTTGCCCTTGTCATAGATGCCCGGCTCTTCGAGTTTGTGCTCGAAGAAGCCTTTGCGGTTGTACCAACTCTCCTGCATCCCTTCTCTCGCTTCGTACTTCTTCTCCGTGAAGGGATTGATGTTTTTCTCCGCGTCGTGGGTGAGCAGGGCGAAGTCGAGCCGTTCGATGGGCGTTGCGCCTTCGGCGGTCAACTCTTTGCCGATGCGCTGCTCGTCCTCGAAGCCCCTGATCTCGTGACAGTTAGCGCAGCCGTACTGCTTGATCAGGTACGCGCCCTGATCCTTCAACTTCGGATCGTCCATGTAGGAGGCGTCAGGCCACTGCGCGCCCTTGCCGAGCGAGAAGAGATACGTGGCGATGTCGCGCGAGTCCTGTTCGGAGAGGCGGAAGTTGGGCATCACCGTCATGTTCTGCACTTGCAGTTCCGCGCCGTCGTTCGGGCATTTCGAGTGACCTTCCGTGTCGAAGCGGTAAGGCTTGTTGTTCTTCTCGTAGTCGGCGCGCGTCAGGTCTCGTTTCTCCTTCGGGCAGTAGGGCGCCCAACGCTCGCGCGGGTTGTAAATCCAGCGGACGATGTAATTGAAGTCGGCCTTCTCGCCGAGGCGCTGGAGGTTCGCCGCGAACGTGCCGCCGACCTGATTCTCCACGCCCTCGCCGATTGAATGACAGGCCATGCAGCCTTTCGTCTCGAACAACTCCTTGCCGTGCGTGGCGTCGCCCGGTTCCTGCTTCGGCACTTGTCCCTCGAAGCTCGACTGCCACAGGTAAGCCGCAATCGCCGCGCGCTCGCCGTCGGCGTCCAGCTTGCTGCTCTTCGTTATCTCGTGATCGGGATTGAGATACCAGAAGGTCGGCATCTTCGTGCCCGGACGGAAGCCTTGCGGGTCTTTGAGCCACGCCGGAATCCATTCCTTACGCAGTTTCAAACGCACGTCTTTGAGGTTCGGCCCGACCTTTTTCTGATCCTGCATCAGGTAGCGCGCCTGCACGTTCAACTGCTCGATGCGCGCTTCGATCTGGCTGTTCGTCACGCGCAAAGCGACGGCGCGGGCGAGTTTCTCTTGCGCCTCGGTTTCGTCTGCGACCGTGCCCGCCTCGGCGTCCAACTGTCGCGCCTCGCGGTCGTTGGCGGCGAGTTGTTCTTCCAACTGTTTGATGGTCTGGCGCGAGTTGGCAAGCCCGTCCGTCTCGCGGTCGAAACCCTCGTAGCGGTGACAGCCGACGCAACCGCGCTCCTGAAAGAGGTCTTTGCCTTTCGTCAAAACGTTCGCGCCTTGCAGCACGCGATCCTGCGCGTGGCACTGCTGGCACCCCGCCTCCATGTTCTCGCGCTCGTGGAGCGGGTGGAGCCAGAAGCGGTGGCGTCCGTGGCCTTTGACGATGCTCGTCGTGGCGCGGCCGTTGCCGCCGTGGCAACTCGAACAGCCGAAGCGTTCGGGGTTGTGAATCTGTAACAGTTCCTTACTCGGGTGGCTGATGAATGCGCGCGCGCTGGCGTCGATCTTCTTGCCCGTGCGTTTGAAATTGATGGGCTTGAGTTCGAGCGGTTCACGGATACCGAGGTGACACGTCTCGCAGCGATCCACGATCTCGTCGCCGTTGACGTTGATCTGCCTGAGCGCATAGTCGAACTTGTTGTTGCGCTCGATCAGGCTGTCGATGGTCTGCGCGCTGACGCCGATGACGTTATCTTTGAGATAGGTGTCGCGCTTCAACGCCAGTTCGCTCGACTCCTTGAGAAGTTCCGCGCTCTCGGTCAACAGCCGCGCCTTCTGATCTTTGAGGGCGAGGTATTTCGTTTCGAGCTCGGTGTAGTTGAGCTTCTGCTCCTCGGTCTTATCGGAGTTGGGGTCAACCGGCATGTTGACCTCAACCTTTTCCTGCTTCTGCTCTTCGACCTCTTTACGCAGGTCGGCCCTGTCCTCTTCGTCCGAGGTTTCGACGCGGTAGTTGACGACGGTGATGTAACCACGTTTGTTCTGGAAGGGGTCGGTGATCGCGCCGAGTTGGCGGTCGATGAACTTGATCTCGGCGTCTATTTCGCGTTTGCGCGGAGCGACGGCCTGCCGCGCCTCGCGGGCGGCGCGGTCGAGCTCCTTGAACTCCTCCGACTCCTTCACCTCTTTCTCCGACTGCGTGCCCGTCCGCTTGAGACGCTTGAGGTAGCGGTTATAACGCGAGACGAATTCCTGCTGCATGTTCTTCCACGGCCGCTGGCCGTAGGCCTCGTCGTACAAAGCCCACGCCAGCGAGGCCATCAGGAGCAGCGCGCAGACCAGCAGGATGTTGCTCGTCGAACGACTGATGATCGGATCGCGCGCCGGAGTTTCCGGCTCTCTCTTAGCCAGCGCGTCCGCGTCGGTTTTAGGAGTCTCGGCCACCTTCGTCTCCCTCCAGGGAATCGGGTTCAGACATTAAACCAGGGCGTTACCCACACGTACTTGATCGTGAAAGCCAGCCGCAGCAGGATTTTGACCGGCAGCGCGATCAGCACCGAAATGGCGAAAAACTGGAACGTCAGGTATTGCAGCACGCTCGTGCGGGCGAGCAGGCTGGTCTCCAGGCGGTCGGGCGTCGTCGCCCACTGCTTAAGCTCCCGCCACGACCTGAGGTACTTCAACTTCAAAGGGCCTCTCTTCATCAGCCAGTGCAGGAACAGACCCGCCAGCAGGTAGAACAGGCCGACCACCATCGCGCCGAAGATGATCTGCATCCAGATCGCGGCGTCTCCGAAATTAGCGTGCGTGATGCCGAACACGTCGTGCAAATCCTGATTCTTATCAAAGACGACGGCGTTGTGATCCCAGGTCTGCCCCGGCCAGAACCAGACCCAGCCCGGGCCGCGGATAAACGTGCCGATCACGATCAGGATGATCCACGTGACCCACCCGATGCCGAACATGGCGAGGGCAAACCTGCGCTGCCGGATCGTGTAGTAGCCGTTGCCGAGCGGGTTAGAGTCAACGTACGGGAAGACCATCAGGCCGACCATCATCAGCGACGGCATCACGACGCCCGCGATCCACGGGTCGAAATAGACGAGCATCTCCTGTAGGCCGAGGAAGTACCACGGCGCTTTCGAGGGGTTCATCGTCAGATTCGGGTTGGCCGGTTCTTCGAGCGGCGCGTCGAGCGTGATCGACCAGATGAAGAGGATGGCCGTCACGATCACGGCGGCGAGAAACTCCACGCGCACGAGGAACGGCCAGACGTGCAACTCGCGCGCCCAACCCGGACGCCACGGCAAAGTTTTGCGGTGGTGCGTCTTGGCCTTCGCCGGGTCGTTTTCGAGTTCGGCGATCAACTTGTCGTTCTCGCGCGCCTGCTTCAGCCCGTACCACGTGAAGAACGGGACGAGGAACAACATGCCCACAATCGGCACGTTGTCCGGCGCAGATGTGATTTTCCAGAGTTGATGCCAGTCCATAGCAACCTCAAAGGATGAAGTAGGAACGATGAACGATGAATAAAAAGCCCAACGCAGTTATCTTTCATTCATCGTTCATCGTTCCTACTTCATCGTTATTTCTTCGTCGCTTTCATTTCCGCTTCGAGCATCACGGGCGCGGGGCCGGAGATGCCGCCGTCTTTGCGTATGCGCCAGAAGTGGACGGCCATGAAGATCGAGGCGACGAGCGGGATGCCGATGCAGTGCCAGATGTAGGAACGCAGGAGCGCGTTCGCGTCCACGATGGAGCCGCCGAGCAAACCGAAGCGCACGTCGTTGTAAGGCGTCATGCCGAGTTGCGGCCCGAAGGGGCCTTCGCTGCCGAACATGGGCGTGGCGCGCGCCATGTTCGTGCCCACCGTCACCGCCCAGAAGCCGAGTTGATCGTCGGGCAAGAGATACCCCGTGAAAGAGAGCAGGAGCGTCAGCACGAGCAGCACGACGCCGACGCACCAGTTGAACTCGCGCGGCCGCTTGTAAGAACCCGTGAGCACGACGCGGAACATGTGGAGCCAAGTGGTGATGACCATCAGGTGCGCCGCCCAGCGGTGCATGTTGCGCAGGAGTTTGCCGAACGGCACGTCGTGTTCGAGATAGAGAATGTCGCGAAACGCCTGCACCTTCGTCGGGTGGTAGTAGAACATCAACAGCACGCCCGTGAAGGTGAGGACGATGAAGAGGTAGAACGTGATGCCGCCCATGCCCCAGGTGAAACCGTAGCGCACGGCGTCGCGGTTGATCTTCGCGGGGTGGAGATGCAGGAAGACGTTCGAGAGGATCGCGAGCGAACGGTTGCGTGGGTCTGAGCGGTCGTGCGAGACGCGGAAGATCGACTTCCAGAGTTGCGTCTGCTGCGGGTCTTTGTAAGTCTCCGCCTCTTGAATGGCGCGGTCTTTGAGCGCGAGTCCCTGTTTCCTGGTTTTACTGATGAAGTCGGCCGTGGACGCGCGGCCGCCCTCCTCGGTCGTCGCCGCCGCCGTCGTCTCGGCAGGCACGGCCTTCCGGCTTCCGGCCGGCACGCCGGACGCGGCTCTCAGGAGCGACTTGATGCCCTCCGGGTCGTTCGGGTCTGCGGGCTTTTGCGGCGCGCCGTTCCCCGCCTTCGGCTGGCCTTCCTTCTCGTCAGGACGTTCAGAATCCATCCCCATCACTCCTGTCTTTGGGCGCAAACACGAAACTGGCCGACAAATAAACTGCGACCGTCGAACTCACCCGGAGATCGCATGACTCGTACTGTTATGAGGCCGATTGCGGCGACCTTATGAGAAACCCGCTTGAAGAAAAACCCGCTTGAAGAAAAACCCGCTTGATGAAACTTTATAGAGGTATGAATGCAGTCTCTTTGTCGAACTTGTTCTCGCCCCCCTTCGGCCAGTCGTAGAGGATGCCCTTGTTGACGACGATCTGGCCTTCCGCGTCGAGTTCGACGTGGGCGCGATCCATCGGGCGCGGGGCGGGGCCTTCAAAGTTGATGCCCTCGCTGTCGTAGCCGCTGCCGTGACACGGACACTTGAACTTGTTTTCGCTGGCCTTCCAGTCGGGCGTGCAGCCGAGGTGCGTGCAGACCGCGTTGATGACGAACAGGCGGTCGGAAGTTTTGACGACCCAAATGCGGTACAACTGCTGGTACTTCGTATCGACGCCGATGCCGTAATCGCCGGGGAAGCCGACGCGGAAGATGCTCGACGGCTCGAAGATCGTGCGCGGCAGGAAGAAGCGGAAGAACATCAACAAGCTCGTCGCCATGAAACCGATGATGCTCGCCCAGACGATGCGGCGGCGCATCTTGTTGATGGGCGGGTCGGGGATGGTGTCCACGACGGTCGGGTGTTGTTTGGCGGCGACGGGCTGCGGGATGCCTTTGGCGACGCTCGCCGTCGGGGTCGTCGAAGTTTTGGCCGCGCCCGGTGCGACGCGCGCGGCGGGCGGCGTGCCGCTCGGCACTTCCTGCGGCGGCGTGGATGGAACTTTCGCGGCCGTCGGCGCGACCGTCCCGGCCGGGGCCGGAGTCGCGGACGGGGATTCGCTCGCGGCGGCGTTGCCTTTCGCGGCGGCCATCTTCGCGGCGGCCTTGGCTTTCGCCTCGGCCATGATGCGCGCGCGTTTCTCTTCGGGCGTCTCGCCGGAGGGCGCGTCCGGGGGCGCGGGCGTCGCGGACGACGACGGCGGCGCGGCGGCGGCGGTTTCGGTCTGTGCGGTTGAGGTTTCGGGCTTGGGAGTCGCGCCGCCCTTCGCGGCCATTCTGGCGGCGGCTTTGGCCTTGATTTCGGCCATCTGCCGCGCGCGCTTCTCTTCGGCAGTTTCACCGCCGGAGGGCGCGGCATCGGCCGCGCCGCTCGTATCCGCGGGCGCAGCGGTTGCGGCTTGTGTGTTGTCGGCCGCTGATGCGCCTTCCGCATTCTCGACCGGGTGGTCAGGGTTGTTTTCGCTGTCCAAACGCAACCTCCGTGTTAGGAAATGTGAGGCGAGCGCGCTCACACGTTCAGGAGATAGACAAACCCCTTGTAAGCCTTACCGGAGAGAGTTGGTAGGACTCTCCACAAAAGAGTAATAACCTCTCTCCGCGTCAGGTATTCGAATGCTATGCGTTGCTTAGAAGAGCTACCGAGCCAATGAAATTATAATAAGCGGCTCTTGCGTGTCCGCATTTTATACCCTTTTCACGGTCTTGTGGCAAGCTGTATTTTTGGGGCGGTGGTTCGATTTGAGTTGAGGAAAAGAGGATTAAGTTTTGCCCCGGACAAATAAACGGCGCGGGCGGGATTACGTCTTATGATTACGTCTTATGAGGCGTAACCGTTCGTGCCGAGCAGACGGTCGAACTCCTTCTTCACGATCTCGTAGCATTCACAAGAATACGCTTCCAACTTCCGCCGGTCGAGGAGGTTCACGTGGCCGCGCCGGTATCTAATCACACTATCGTCCTGAAGTTTGGCCGCCGCTTCACTTACCCCGGCTCGCCGCGTGCCGAGCATGATGGCGATGAACTCGTGCGTCAGTTGCAACTCAGAGGCTTGCGCCCTGTCCTGACACATCAACAACCAGCGCGCCAGCCGCCCGTCAATAGGATGGGCGCGGTTGCAGGCGGCCGTCTGCGCGAGCTGGATGATGAGGGCTTGCGTGTAGCGCAGCAGTAAATCCTGTAGGTGCTCGCCCCGCTTGAACTCTGCTCGTAACACGTCGGCGTGCATCCTGTAGCCTTCGCCCGGCAGTTGCACGACGGCTTCCAGCGGCGACGTGATGCTCCCCAGAAAGACGCCCACGCCGAACATGCCTTCGTTGCCCACCATCCCTGCTTCGACGCTTTTGCCGTCTTCAAACGTGCAGATGATGGAGACCGTACCGCGGTTCGGGAAATAGACGTGCGAGATGGGTTCGTTCGGGTGATACAGGACTTCGCCGAGCGGCATCTCGACCGGCTCTAAATAAGCCGCGAGGCGTTCGTACTCTTCGCGTGGCAGGGCGTTGAGAATCCGGTTTGAGGTAGGCAAGGTCGAGCCAGTGTGCGTTGACATTGGGAGCCTTTATGCCGGCGGTTACGTCGGTCAATCGTCGGCGGCAGTAAGGCTAAGGTCCATAAGCTGAACCTAGTGTCGTAAGGGTTTAATAAACTTCAGAATGACATCCTAACATATGTCCACATTAAACACAGTATGCCCGTCTACTTAGTCCGATTTATTGCAATGTCGGATTCCGTACCGAAAAGCGCGGGCGGGGGCGTTATAATGTTCTCTTACAGTTTGGGGCGAATATGACCATCGAACGCTTAAATCAACCTTGCATCTTTTTAATCGAAGAGGACGACGACACGCGCCATGTGTTGAAGCAGAACCTCACACGTCACGGCTACCGCGTGCTCGTCGCGTTGGATGAGGAAGACGCGTTGGACAGATTGGGGCGGGGCGGATTGCCGGCGGACATAGTGCTCATCGATCTCGTCGGCAAGCCTGTGGACGAGGTCTTGGGCATCGGGCGCAGGATACGCGAGCGCGCACGGTATGACAGCGGGACGCCGCTCGTCGTGATGGCGGAGAAGTACGGCGCGGACGTGGAAGGCACGGACGTGAACGTCGGCGGCAACGATTGGATCACCTACCTCGAAGAACCCGGCCAGTTGAAGAACCTGCTCGCACGTCTCGTCACCCACCCGTCGAATTAGGACGAGGCCATTTTTTGCGCTGAGTTTGCGCCGCGCAAACTTCAAAGCGCGACGAACATGGACGAGACGAACGAAACGAACAAGACGAACACCACGCACGATCCACAGAAGGCGCAGGTGACGCTCTACACGCGACCCGGCTGCCACCTCTGCGACGAGGCAAAACAGGCGATGCTCGCTGCCCGTTGCGAAGATGAATACGCGCTCCGCGAAATCAACATCGATCTCGACCCCGGCCTCACCCGTCGCTACGGATGGGATATTCCCGTCGTCCTCATCAACGGCGTCGCAACTTTCAAACACCGCCTCACGCCGTCGGAATTCAAACGCGAAATCCGGCGCGCGGCTGACTCCGCCGATTCATAACTTCCGACCCGCCCCGCTCACCCGCCCCCGGCGACTAAATGAAGCGAGGCGGCGTGTTCGTCAATCGTCTGAAACAGTTGCTCGCGCTCGCGCTCGTCGGTCGTCTGCCGGTAGGCGAGGAGCAGTTCTTTGAGCGCGGCCAGTTCGCGGTAGACGCCCGCGTCTTCGACGGGCGGCGTCAAATAAGAGATCAATTCCGCGTAGGAGCGTCGGCGCGCGATTGAGCCTTCCGAGGGGTTGTTGACGCTGTAGATGTAGAGATTCGGCAACTCGCCGACGAGCCGATCCGGCCAGCAACTCTCCGACAGCCCCACCTGTTTGCCCGGCATGAATTCCAAAGCCCCGTGCGTGCCGACATGCACCACCGAATCCGCGCGGAATACTTTTTCGATGAAGGCGTAGAACGCCGCGAAGCCGTGGTGCGGCGCGCCGCTGCGCGCCATCAACATCTTCATCGGGTCGCCTTCATAGCCGAAGGTCGGCTGCACGCCGACGAAGACGTTGCCGAGTTGCAAACCCTGTATGAGGAGCGTGCCGCCGAATGAGTTGATCGCCCCCGGCGCAGTTCCCCACTCCGCTTCGATCTCCGGCGCGAACGGGCACAGGCGGCGGTATTCTTCCACGGTCATCCGGTGAGCGATGTTCGTCGTCGCGCCGAAGGAATCGGCGTTGCCGCCGAGAAGTCGCTCGCGCAACTCGTCCGCGCCCGACGGCACTTCGACGTGGTAGCCCTCGCTTCGCAAACGCACGAGCATCTCCCAGAGGCTCGGAAACACGTCGAGGTCGGCGGCGGTTCCGACGTTGCCTTTGTTCGGCGGGAAGCAAAAGGCGACGAGCGCGAGTTTGAGCTCGGCGCGCGGCGCGGTCTGCAAGCGATTCCACTTCGCGAGACGGCGCGCGATGCGGCGGCAACGTTCTTCGAGCGGGAGCGGCGACGCGCTCGCCTGAGACATGCCGCCGTAGACGAACGGCTCGGTCGCGCCGTCTATTTCCGGGATGGCGATCTGCATCCCCGCCTGCACCGGGTTCAGCCCCGTCCACGAATCGCGCCACGCCTCAATCGTCTGCACGTCCAGACTCACCGCCGAGCGGAAAGGCACGTTCAACTCGCGCAGGAATTCGACCGCCGCTTCGCTGTCGTTCATCGCCGGGCCGCCGACGAAGCTGAAGCCCGTGAGCGACACGATCTGGCTCACGCGCGACCTGCGCCCCGCCTGAGAGTCGTCCGTCTGCTCGACCGTTCCGCTTTCCGTCCGTTTCAACCGCGCGCGCCCTTTACCCTTCCGCCCCGTCGCTTGCGTCTTCTCGACGAAGAACATCTCGCACGCCTCGCGGTTGTCCATAAAGGTCGAGATCGCGGGGACGGTCGCCAAGCCCTCTGCTTCGACCGCGCGGATCAGCGCGTCGTAGTGCGCGTGCGCGCCGCTCACGATCTGCGGCCGCATCAACAGCAGGCCGACGGTCTTCTCCGAATCGAGTCGCATCTTCCCGGTCTTGCCCGCGCGCCGCTCGTACCACGAGCGGTAAGACTCGAACGACTCGAACAGCGCGGGCGCATCAGGGTGATAGACGGCGACGGCGGGCATGGATTCCGGCGGTGGAAGTTCAATCCGCTCGAAGCGTCTGTCCGCCGCGTAATGCTTGAGCGCGACGAGCAGCATCGCGCGAATATTGGCGGGCGTGGGTTGCAGGAAGTAGCAAAAGATGGAGAGGTAATTCTTCGCGTCGCGCAGGCGTCCGGCGTTCGGCACGACGCGCAACAGCGCGGGCAGCCGCTCGATGTAACGCAGGTATTGCGTGTGGCTCGACTTCTTCTTCTTCTTGCGCCCGCGGCGTCTGGCGCGCGCCTGCTCGCCCATCCACGCCCCGACGCGCCCGGCCAGACGCCGCGCCATGCCCTCGCCCGCCCCGCCTTCGCTCTCATCTTCCGCCTCGCGCCCCCCCTCGACAGTCCCTTGCGCCGCCGCCGCCGTGTCACGCCCGAACTGCAAACGCCCCATGCGCGTGAGGCGCATCAACTCCGGCATGCAGTTGATGACGATAACCGCGCGGTGCGACGCCCTATATTTTTCCAGCAGCGGGATCAGCCGCCCCGCGTTCTCGCCGTCCGTCACGTGGATCACGAAGACCACTTGCGACTCGCCCAACTCACGTTCGATCTCTCGCCACTGCGCCTCGTCCAAAGGCGCGCCGAAGTTGTAGGCCGCGATACGCAACCCCGCCGCGTAAGTGCGCTCGATGTCACGCTCGGCCTGTTTGAGCGGCGCGAGCAGGCTTGAGCCAACGTAGAGCGCGGTGATCTTAAGCGACGCCTTCAATGCGATCCTCCAATCCGGTGAAGATGTCGCGCAGGCGTTCGATCATGTCGGCCTCGGCCTGCCAGAAACCGCGACCCTCGGCTTCGAGCAGGCGCGCGACGAGCGAGCGCGCCGAATGCGGGTTGAGTTCACGCAGGCGTTCGAGCATCTGTTCGTCGAGCACGAAAGTCTCGGCCACTTCCGTGTAGACCCAATCGTCAACCGCGTCGGCCGTCGCACTCCAACCGAACGTGTTGGCGACGTGGCTCTCGATCTCGGCCACGCCCCGGAAGCCGTGTTTGAGCATGCCCTCGTACCACTTCGGGTTGAGCGTCTTCGTGCGCGTCTCAAGGCGGATGGTCTCTTCCACCGAACGCACCTTGGCGTCGCGCGAGAGGGCGTCCGAGAGGTAGATGGCCGGGCGCGAGTCCGTCTGCTTCTCGACGGCCTTCGACACGCCGCCGAGATACTCGAAATAATGATCGACATCCGTGATGCCGATCTCGAACGAGTCGATATTCTGATAAGTCGCTTCCACGCGCGCCAGCGCGCCGTTCAAAGCCGCGCGGGCCTCGCGCCCTTCGAGCGCGCGCCCCTCGGAATCGCGCCCGTAGGCGAAACACTTGCGCGTGACGAAGAGGTCGGCCAGCGTGTCGTCCGCCTCCCACTGCGAATCCATGACCATGAAGTTGACGTTCGTGCCGTAGTTGCCCGCCGCGTTCGAGAAGACGCGCAGGGCGGCCTCTGCAAACGGGCATGCTTCCGCCTCCATGCGCGCGCGTATGTTCCGCCGCACGTAGTTCGACTCCGGCGGCTCGTCGAGCGCGGCGACACATTGCACCGCGCGGTCGAGCAAGCCCATCGTCGCGCCGAAGAGATCGCGGAAGATGCCGGAGACGGTCATCACCACGTCGATGCGCGGGCGGCCTAACAGTTCGAGCGGGATCGCTTCGACATCGGTCACGCGATTCATCCCGTCGCGCAACGGACGCACGCCGAGCAGCCACAGGGCTTGCGCCACGCCCTCGCCCTGCGTCTTGATGTTGTCGAGTCCCCAGAGGACGAGCGCCATCGCCGACGGGTAGCGGCCGTGCTCCGTGCGGTGGCGTTCGAGCAGCAGTTTGACGAGACGCTCGGCACGCGCGAAAGCGAGGTCGGAGGGCACGCCGTAAGGGTTGACGGCATGCGTGTTTCTGCCCGTCGGCAGGATCGACGGGTTCTGCACGATGTCCGCGCCCGGCCCCGGCTCGATGTACTCGCCGCGCAGCGCGCGCGCGAAGGCGTCCAACTCCCGGTTGTCCCGCAACTGCTCCTCGATCTTTTCCAACAGCGAGAAGACGCGCCGCGATTCGGCCACGGGCACGCGCGCCGTCGTCTCCAACCACGCACATGCCGCCTCGCTTCCCCCGGCGAGAAAACGGCGGATCGCTTCACGCGTCGTCGCTTCGACCTGTTCGCGCGCCTGCAAACTTTTCTCACTCAATCTCGCGCCGTCGTGCGACGGCGCGGACGCGTTGACGTTCAACCCTTCTTCGATGAGTTGCGGCAGAGCGCGCGCGCCCGTCTCCGGCCGGTCGAACGAGGCGACCATGCGCAACAGGTCGGCGCGCTCTCCGGCGTCGGCGGCGCGGCCGAAGACGTGCAGCCCCGTCGGGATCAAACGCCGCTCGATCTCCGACACCTGCTCGCACAGTTCGAGCACGCGCCGGTCGCGCTCATCTTTAGTGAGCCGTTGTTGTTCGCGAATCTCGCTCATGTTTGGATCGGCTGACGCTACAGCGGGACGGAGAGACTTACCGGGCGCACATAAAATAACGGGCTTTCAAACGCTTTGTAAATGAGAATGTGGAGACGCCCCGGCGGAATTTTTCGGATTCCTGAAAAGCCTTCGTCGGTTACTTCAACACGGGCTGCAACACGGGCTGCGACGCGGGCTGCAACGCGGGCAAGTGTACGTAACGCCCGCCGAGGGCTTGCGCTAACGTCTGCCCTTCGCCGCCCCGTGTGAAACGATTCTGCGTGTCAACGACCACAGAGGCGACGCCGGTGCGTTGCAGCGCGACGCCGATTTTTTCGACCTCGCTTTTGATTTGTCGCCGCACGCCCGCGCGGTCTCGGTCAACCCGCCCGTCGCACGGCACGTTCGCGCGGCCGTCTGTGAAGACGAGCAGGCAAATGCGCGCCGTCCCACTGCGCGCCGCGCGCTCGCTCATTTCGAGCGCGCGCAGCAGGGCGGAAGTGAGAGGCGTCGCCCCGCCGACGGGGAGCGCGTCGAGCAGGCGACAGGCGCGCGCGCTCGACTGGCTCGGTTGAAGCAACACGCTCGCCGCGCGTTCGCGAAACGTGATGAGCGCGACGCGGTCGCGGTTGACGTAAGACTCGCGGAGCAAGCGCGCCAGCGCACCCTTCGCCTGCGAGATGCGGTTGTGCGCCATGCTGCCCGAAGTGTCCACGGCGAAGATAAAGAGCGTCCCCGTGCGGCGGCTGAAATGTTTGTAGCGCAGATCGCTCGTCTCGACTTCAAACGCACGGGCCGACCTGCCGGAGCGGCGGCGAGCCATCTGCGACGCGGCGGCGACTCGCAAGGTCGCGTCGAGTGCGATTTTCAAATCGCCGGTCTCGCCCGTCGTGCGGCGCGCGACGGCGCGCGAGTAGCGGCCGCGCGTGTGGCTCGAAGTCGCACGCGAATTAATTTGACGACGCGCGCTCGCAGCGGAGTTTGCGGGCGACTTCTTCGCCACGAATTTCTCGCCAAAGGACTCGGGCAACTTCGCGTCGAGCGTGGGCGCGGGGCGTTCTTCGTTTTGCGTCTGCGGCGCGCGCCCATCGTCCGCGCCGCGCGTGTCGCGCCGCTCGCCGCCGCCGCCGCCGCCGTGATCGCTGCCGCCCGTCTCATCGGGGTGAGACGGTGGAGTTTTTTTCGATTGGCGTTTGCTCGCGTTCGTCGCGCCGGGTTCGGCCGCGTCGGTTGTGGGTTCGGCCGCGTCGCCCGCGCCGAACAGTTCATGCGCGGCCTGTTCGATCCGCGAGCCATCGTCGGTTTGTTCGAGCGGGTCGCGGCGCAGGCGGTGGCGCAGAGCCATCGAGGCCACGCGGCGCACGTCTTGTGGCGCAACCTCTTTCCGATTTTCAAACGCGGCCAGAGCACGCGCCGCGCGCGCGATGGTCAACTCGCCGCGATGCCCGTCAACGCCGAGACGCCCGCACAACTCTGCGATGCCGTGCACGAGTTCCGTCGCGAGTCGCACGCTTTGAGAGGCCGCGCGCGCGCGGACGAGGCGACGGCGCAGACGCGCTTGTTCCGTCTCCCAAGCGGCGCAGAAGGTCGCGGGGTCTCGGTCGAAGGCTTCGCGGCGCGTGATGATCGCGACGCGTTCCTCCACGTCGGCGGCGGTGCGAATCTCCGTGTAGAGGCCGAAGCGGTCAACGAGTTGCGGCCGGAGTTCCCCTTCCTCCGGGTTGCCCGAACCGGCCAGCACAAACTCCGACGGGTGCTCGATTGACACGCCCTCGCGCTCGACGCGGTTGCGCCCCGAAGCGGCCACGTCGAGCAGCAGATCGACGAGGTGGTCTTCCAGCAGGTTCACCTCGTCGATGTAGAGAAAGCCGCGATGCGCGCGCGCGAGCAGACCCGGCTCGAAAGTCCTGACGCCTTCCTTGATCGCGCGTTCGAGATTGATCGCGCCCGCGACGCGATCCTCGGTCGCGTTCAAAGGCAGATCGACCACCGGCACGGGCGCGCGCTCCGTCGGCAATGCGCCCTGCGACGCGCGCCGCGTCCGGCAGTCGGCGCAAAAATTCGCTTCCGCCGCCGGGTCGCAGCCGTAGAGACAGCCGCGCACTTTCGTAAGGGGCGGCAGCAGTTCGGCCAGAGCGCGCACGGCCGTCGATTTGCCCGTGCCGCGATGCCCCATGACGAGGACGCCGCCGATGGAAGGCGCGATGACGTTCAGGAGCAGACCGAGTTTCAACTCCGCTTGCCCGACGATGGCCGCGAATGGATAGACGCGCCGCCCGGGCAACAATTGCGCGCTCTGTTTTTTGGGTGTGTTAGTCCGTCGCGTCATCTGTTCGTGGTTCGCGTGCGTCGCCCGAAACTAAACTCGCGAATGTGCCGTGGCGTTCCCGGCGTCGTGCGTGCCTGTCAAAAAAGAATCTCGACTCTCGAAAGAGACGCGCCCGGCGCGCGCTCATCCGAGACGGTTGGGGATTGAGGCCGGGGCGACGCGCAAGGCCGCGTAGCGTCTCGTCAACACATGTCCGGCGAGCGAGAGCGCGGCGACGGCGACGAGCGACAGCACCACGGGCGCGCTCACGGCATTGGCCGCCGAACCCGCCGCGACGGCCGTCTGCACGGCGGTCGCGTAGACGTAAGACTTGAGTCCCATCGCCACGAGCGTGGCGAAGAGAAAGCGCGCGGGCGAGATGCGCGCGACGCCCGCCGCGTAGTTGACGACGCCGTGCGGCGTGGGCGCGAGTCGCAGCCCGAAGAGGGCGAGAAAGCTCGAATGAGTTGACAGGAAACGCCGCACGCGCCCGTCGCGAAAACGTTCCGCCCAAGAGCCGCCGACGTAGCGCGCGAAGAAGTAGCCGCCCGCCGCGCCGAGCACGCAGCCCGTCGTCGTAATCACGGTTGACAGGTGCGGCGGGAACAGGAGCGGCGTGAGAATCAGGAAATAAGAGGCCGTCAGGCAGCACGTCAAACTCGCGGCCATGATGAAGACGATCACCAACGCCGTGAGGAAACTCGCGCCGCCCGCCTGCCACTGCTCCGGCGAAGACCACGCCGCGCCGCGACCGTAAAGCGCGAGCGCGACCGCCACGGCCAGCAACAAGACCGCGACGCGACGCGCCCGCCCGCGACGTTTCTCGAACTGAAGTTCCCCGCCGGTATTTTCTCGCTCTGCCATTCGCTCGCTCAAAGTTTTTCGTCGCGGAGATTCGCGGCGTCGCGTTAAGGCTCGATTGACATCCGCAGCACGGCGTTCATCGGCTGCCGTTCGGTCTTCCCCGTCTTCGAGACGATGACGAGCACGCCGTTCTCGACCGTCACGCGCCGGATGCCCGCCATGTCGCGCTCGAACGTTTCGCCGTCGCGCATGACGAGGACGAGGCGCGCACTCGCCGGAGCGGGCGGCGCGCTGGTTTCCACGGGCGACGCGGCGGGGGCTGTCTCGGCGGGCGGCGCGTTGGTTCTTCTCGCCGTGGTCGTGTTTCTGTTATTGCGTGCGCGCGGCACACGCACGGGGCGCGGGCGTTCCGTGCGTGCGGGCTGCACCGCCGCGCCCGTGTCGCTTCGCGCCGCGTCTACTCTGTTTTCAGTGTTGGCCGCGTCGCCTTCTCCGGCCTGCGTCCGCGGCGGATTCTTGCGCGCCGTCTCCGCGCGTGAAGTTCCACGCGCGCCCGGCCGCGTCCTCGCGGGTCTGGGATTGGCGGGCGGCTTCCTCGCCGTGGCGGCGGGCGTCGGTTCGGGCGTCGCTTCGGGCGTGGCCGGTTCTTCTCTGGCGACCTCCGCAACGGGTTCTTCGATGCGCGCCCCGACCGAGGAGACGCGTCTGCCTTTCCTGTTCGCGCCCGTCGTGCCCACTGTGGTTGTACCCGGCGACGGATTCGCGGCCGTGGACTCGCCCGTCGCGGCTCCCTCGTTGGCGAGACGCGCGGCGGGTCTGAACGCGCCGCCGAGACGGATGCGATAAGTGCCTTCCGCGTCGTTCGGCGTGCGCGCCTGCACGCGCAGGATGAGCGGTTCGTCGCGCCGCAGGTAGACGGTCTTCGCGCTCCTGTTGGCACTCGCCCCGGCGTAGAGCGTCACCTTGGTCAGCGGGCGCATGTTGCCCGCGAGGAAGATGTCCACGTCGCCTTCCAAGTTGAAACTCTCGACCGTCAATTCGAGATCGCCTTGCAGGCCGTTGAAGGTGTAGAAGTAGCGCGTCGAGCGCGCGTCGCCGATGTCGAGCGGGGCGATGCTTCCGGCGATCTCGTTCGAGAAGACGGGCGTGGGCGAACCCGGATCAATCGACTGCGCGTGGGACGGCACGGCCAACGGCAGGGCGAAGGTCGCCGCCAGAATTAATCGTCGCGCTATGAGTTTGAGCTTGAAAGCGGTAAAAGGCATCGGCGTATCGCAAGAAGAACCTGAACGTGTCAGAGTTTAACAGCCTCTTCGTTTGCGGACAAAGCCGACGCGCGAACGATTCAACGGAAACGGGCGCAGATGGTTTCTCGCGTCGGCGCGCGTCGAGATGTGCGGCAAACAGCGCGGGCAAGGTGGCGTGAATATAAACCGGGGATCATCGTCGTCAAGCGGACAAAATAAAAACACCCTGCTCATATGATGTCTTCACATCTAAAGCAGGGTGTTGATGCCGAAGGGGGGACTCGAACCCCCACGAGTTACCTCACACGCCCCTCAAACGTGCGCGTCTACCAGTTCCGCCACTTCGGCCGATGAAATTGTCAAAGTCACTCGCCGCCCTCGTCGAAGCTGGAGAGGGCGAGGCAGGCGAGTCGTAAACGTTACTTGTTCTGCTGCGGCGGCGACGTTTGCGGCTGCGCGTTGTTGACGTTGCCAGCCGGGGCGTTCGTGTTCGCGGCGGGCGCGGTCGCTTCGCCGCCACCCGGCGTCGTACCCGTAGCAGGCGCGGCCGTGTTCTGCGCGGGCGCTGTGGCGGGCGACGCGGCCGGTTGCGCCGGCGCCTCGTCAGACTCGCCGGAGACGACGGAGCGCGAACCCGTGACGACGGGCAGCGAGAGCGTCAGCGCGACGAGCATGAAGAGCGCGGCGGCGACAATCGTGATCTTCGCGAGGACGGTCTGCGTGCCGCGAGGCCCGAAGGCCGTGCTCGACACGGAACTCGTGAAGAGCGCGCCCGCGTCGGCCTTGCCCGGCTGCAACAGCACCGCGACGATCAGCACAAGGCACGACAGAATGAACAGCCCGTATAAAAGATAAGTCAACAAGTCACGATCCTCGATTCAGAGAGTTTCAGGTTTCAGGTTTCAAGTTTCAAGTTAAAGAATGAGCAACATTCAGTCTTGAAACTTGAAACCTGAAACTTGAAACTTACATATTGTAATTCACGATCTGCGCGAACGTCTCGGCTTCCAGACTCGCGCCGCCGACGAGTGCGCCGTCAACGTCCGCCTGTTTCATCAACCCGGCAATATTGTCCGGCTTGACCGAGCCGCCGTAGAGGATGCGGAGCGCGTCGGCCAACTCCGTCGAATGCCTCTCCGCGAAAACGCGCCGGATAAACGCATGCATTTCCTGCGCTTGTTCCGGCGTCGCGGTGTGTCCGGTGCCGATTGCCCAGACCGGCTCGTAGGCGATGATGATACGGGCGAGGTCGGAGGATGTCAAACCGCGCAAGCCGCCCTCGACCTGCCCGCGCACGACCGATTCGGCGTTCCCCGATTCGCGCTGCGCCAGCGTCTCGCCGACGCACACGATCACCGCCAAACCCGACGCGAGCGCGGACTGCGTCTTGAGATTGACGAACGAATCGGTCTCGAAATAATACTGCCGACGCTCCGAGTGGCCGACGATCACGTGCGTCGCGCCCACGTCTTTCAGCATGTCGGCGGCGATCTCGCCCGTGTGCGCGCTGTGCTTGATCTCGGTCGAGCAGTCCTGCCCGGCGATGCGTATGTTCGACCCTTCCAGACGATCCGCGACGCTCTTGAGCGACGTGAAGGGCGGCGCGATGATCACCTCGCAATGATTCACGTTCGCGACGAGCGGGCGCAGACTGATCGCCGTCGCAACCGCGTCGGCGACCAGTTTATACATCTTCCAATTTCCGGCGATGACAGGTTTTCGCATAAGTGAGCTATCAGCCATCAGCAGTCAGCTATCAGCCATCATCTTGTTCAGTTTTAAGCTGAAGGCTGACGGCTGATCGCTGACCGCTATTTATCGTTGAGCGCGGCGACGCCGGGCAATTCGTCGCCCGCGAGAAATTCGAGGGTCGCCCCGCCGCCGGTGGAGATGTGCGTGATGCGGTCGGCCACCCCGGCCTGCGTAATGGCGGCCACCGAGTCGCCCCCGCCGACGATGACGGTCGCGCCCCTGTCCGCGGCTTCGGCCACGGCGCGCGCGACGCCAATCGTGCCCTCGTCGAAACCGAGTTCCTTTTCTTCAAAGACGCCCATCGGGCCGTTCCAGATGATCGTCCGCGCATCGGCGAGGGCGCGCGCGAAGTGCGCGACCGTTTCGACGCCGATGTCGAGGCCGACCAGACCGGCGTTGGTGAATTCGATGGGGATCGTCTTCTTGCTCTTGAGCGGCTCGTAGCTGTCAACCACCTGATGATCGGTCGGGAGCAACAGTTCGACCCCGGCGGCTAGCGCGCGTTCTTTAATGTCGCGCGCCGTCTGCAACTTGTCGTCTTCGACGAGCGACTTGCCGACCGTGAAGCCCTCGGCCTTGAAGAAGGTGTAAGCCATCGCGCCGCCGATGAGAAGTTTGTCCACGCGCCGCTCGATGAGCGCTTCGATGACCGCGATCTTGTCGGACACTTTCGCGCCGCCGAGGATGGCGACGAACGGGTGTTCCGGGTTGTTGATGACGCGGCCCAGATAGTCGAGTTCCTTCTGCATCAACAGACCGGCGGCCGCCTGCCCGACGTGCTTCGTGATCCCGGCGGTCGAAGCGTGCGCGCGGTGCGCCGCGCCGAAAGCGTCGTTGACGTAGAGGCCGTCGCACAAACTCGCCAACTCGCGCGCGAAAGCCTCGTCGTTCTTCTCTTCCTCCGCGTGGAAGCGCAAATTTTCGAGCAGCGCCACGTCGCCGTCGTTCAACGCGTCTACTTTCGCCCGCGCCGCTTCGCCCACGCAGTCCTCCGCGAAGGCGACTTCCCCGCCGAGCAATTTCGAGAGGTGCGCGGCCACGGGGCGCAGGCTGTATTTCTCCGCGCGCTCGCCCTTCGGCCTGCCCAGGTGCGACGCGAGAATCACGCGCGCGCCCTGACCCCGCGCATATTCAATAGTAGGCAGCGCGCCGCGCACGCGCGTGTCGTCCCCCACCACGCCGTCCTCCAACGGCACGTTGAAATCGACGCGGACGAAAACGCGCTTGCCCTTCAAGTCGAGGTCTTTGATTGATAGCTTCATACGGAAGAGTTTCAAGTTTCAGGTTTCAGGTTTCAAGTTAAAGACCGGTGAACCACAGTCCTGAAACCTGAAACTTGAAACCTGAAACTACTCAGAGTCCCTGTTGCGCGATGAACTTGACGAGATCGCGGACGCGGCAGGAGTAGCCCCATTCGTTGTCGTACCACGCGAGCACTTTGACGAGGTTGCCGCCGATGACTTTAGTGTATTCGGCATCCACGATGGACGAGTTCGGGTTGCCGCGAAAATCGATGGAGACGAGCGGCTCGGTCGAGTAGGCGAGGATGCCTTGCAGTTCTTCGCCCGCCGCGTTCTTGAGCGCGTTGTTGACCTCTTCGGTCGTCGTCTCGCGCTCCACCTCCATCACCACGTCGACGAGCGAGACGTTCGGCGTCGGGACGCGCACGCTGATGCCGTCGAACTTACCCTTGAGTTCGGGCAGGACGAGCGCGACGGCCTTGGCCGCCCCCGTCGAAGTCGGGATCATGGAGATGGCGGCGGCGCGGGCGCGGCGCAAATCCTTGTGCGGCAGGTCGAGCAGTTGCTGGTCGTTCGTGTAAGAGTGGATGGTCGTCATCTGCGCCGTCTTGATCCCGAAATTTTCGTGGATCACTTTGGCGACGGGCGCGAGGCAGTTGGTGGTGCAGGAGGCGTTCGAGATGACGTGGTGCGCCGCCGCGTCGTACTTGTCGCCGTTGACGCCGAGGACGATGGTGATGTCCTCGTTCTTGGCGGGCGCGCTGATGATCACTTTCTTGACCGTGCCGCGCAGGTGTTTGCGCGCATCCTCGGCGTTGGTGAAGCGGCCGGTCGATTCGATGACGACTTCCGCGCCGACCGAAGCCCAGTCAATCAACGCCGGATCGCGCTCGGAAAAGACGCGCACTTCGTCGCCGTCCACGGTGATGCTGTTGTCGGTGGAAGTGATCTCCTGTTCGAGATTGCCGAGCACGGAGTCGTATTTCAAGAGGTGCGCGAGCGTCTTCGTATCCGTGATGTCGTTGACGGCGACGAAGTCAATCTCCTTATCCCCGAGCGCGGTGCGCAGGATGTTGCGCCCGATGCGGCCGAAACCGTTGATGCCGACTTTCACTGCCATGTTAATCCAGCCTCCTCACCATCGTTATAAATTAAGAGCGACGGGTTTCCCGTGCGAACTCGTGCGCCGGAGAGCGCGGCACGCGATGCGCCGCGTTCCGACGGAATGCTCTCGCTCTTAACGTGAAAATGATGTTGCAATATAAGATTGGCAAGATAATGCGCGCGCGCGGCGACTGTCAAGGAAGCCCGCACACCGCGCGGTTTGCGCCGCGACGCGCCGGGCGCGGCCGCGTGCGCGGCGTTACGATATTGGGATGGCCGTTTGACGTTTTTGCGAATCCCGCGCGCCCGTATGCCGGTTCGGGCGGCGCGCTTCCCGCGAAAACTCGCGTGGCGGGCGTGGCCTTCCAGTTGCCTTCACATTACGTATCTTGAAACTCCCCACGAACAGGCGTCGTAGTAGTGCACTGACCTGCTGTGTTGAGTTTGAAGGTTTGAAGTAGACCCCGCCCGGCGTACGGATGTTCGGCAAAGTTTCAACTGAGGAGTTTCCGGTTTGATGTTCAGTACTCGCATGCGTTCAACCTTGCAGACCGCCACGATGTGGATGGCAACCTGCGCCGTCGCGCTGGCGCAGACGCCCGCGCCGTCTCAGCCGACTCCGGCGCAACGCGACGCGACGCGGCCTCCGGGTTCGGAGCAACGGCAGACCGTGCCCGATCAATCGCGTCCCCGCCCGTCCGACCCGACCGCGCCGCCCGCCACGCAGCGCATCTCGCCGCAGACGCCGCCGGGCACGACCGATCCGGCGCGCCGTCCCGCGAACCCCCCGATTGAAACCACCTCGCCGCGGACGCCGAGCGTCATCGCGCCGCAGGCTTCGCCGCTGCCCGACGCTTCGCCGCTGCCGCCCGGCGCGACGTCCGCCGATCCCATATTCCCGCAGGCCGAGCGTCGCCCCGTGCCGCCGATGCCGTCGCTCGTCCGCCTCGGCGTCCAGAGCAGCAACACCATCGCGCTCACGCTCAACGAAGCGATCCGCCGCGCGCTCGCCCACAACAACGAGATCGAAGTCGCGCGCAACGACGTGCGCTTCGCCGAATCAGTCCTGCGTGGGCTGGAAGGCGTCTACGACCCGGTGCTCCAGTTCAGACCCGAAATCGACAACTCCGTCCGCCCCGTCATCAACATCTTCGGCGGCGCGGATCAGTCCGGCACGGTCTCCACCACCGACTACAACAGCAACATGCAGGTCACGAAGCAGTTCGTCAGAGGCGGCGGCAACTACTCTTACTTTTTCAACAACACGCGCGAGAAGACGAGCGCGAGCAACACGACGCTCAACCCCTTCTACTCCGCGAGTCAGGGCATCCAGTTCACGCAGCCTTTGTTTCGCAACCGCTCGATTGACCGCAGCCGCCAGCAGATTCGCGTCCAGCGCAAGCGCGTCGAACAGTCGGACGCGGACTTCCGCATCCGCACCATCGGCGTCATCTCCAACGTGCAGCGCGTCTACTGGGATTTGGTCTTCGCCTTGCGCGACGAGCAGAACCAGATCGCGAACCTGAATCTGGCGCGCGAGAATTTCCGCCGCACGGAAGCCAGCGTCGCCGCGGGCGCGTCCGCCCCGCTCGAACGCGCCGAGGTGCAGACCGAACTCTCGAACCGCGAAGCCTCGCTCCTGATCGCGTCGCAAAACGTCTCCATCGCCGAGAACAATCTCAAGCAACTCATCCTGCGCGACCCGCTCGCGCCCGAATGGTCGGCCGCCCTCGTGCCGACCGACGAACCCGCGTTTGACGAAACGCCCGTCAATCTCAACGACGCGCTCACCGAAGCGCGCACCAACCGCCCGGAGTTGCGTCGCCTGAAACTTCAGGAAGAGATCAACAACATAGACATCCAGTTTTTCCAGAACCAGACGAAGCCCGTCGTCGATCTGACCGGCACGTTCTCCACCACCGGCCTCGCCGGTTCGCAGCAGACAATTGCGGGGTCGGACACGCCCCGGCGGCTCATCTCCGGCGACCCCAACACGAACGCACAAGCTTTCCTGTTGCAGCAACTTCTCAACAACAACCTGCGCGTCGAGCCGGTTCCGGTCGTCACGCCGACCGCGGCCGCCCCGCCCGGATTTCTCATCGGCGGCTACGGCCAGACTTTGCAGAACCTGTTCGGCTTCAAGACCCGTAACTTCGTCGCCGGCGTGACGATTCAACTCCCTCTGCGCAACCGCACGGCGGAAGCGAATCTGGCGGGCGCGCGCATCCAGAAAGAGCAACTCGTCGCCTCGATGCGTTCGCAGGAGCAGGGCGTGGAAGTCGAAGTGCGTAACGCGGCGCAGGCCGTGGAGACGGCGCGGCGGCGCGTCCTCTCGGCGCGTCAGGCGCGCGAGAACGCCGAACTCCAACTCACGGGCGAGCAACGCCTGTATCAAGTCGGGCGTTCGACCACCTTCCTCCTGTTCCAGCGCGAGAACCAACTCGTCAACGCGCGCAATCAGGAACTTCGCGCCGAGACCGACTACAACAAGGCTCTCGCCGAGCTACAACGCGCCACCTCGACGACGCTGCGCGCCAACAACGTCATCGTCGAAACGCCGACGATGCAATAAAAACCTTCCGCCGCCACGCGAGCGGCGAACGAACCGGCGTTGGCCGTGTGACGCTTGAACAGCATTCATCTCAAGCGTCACACGGCCAATAACTTTTCCCGCCGACGCCCGCGCCGCGCTTGCCTCAAGGTTGACGCTCCCCCGCCCCTCTTCGTATCCTCCGAACGCCGCCCGACTCAACTCGAATGCAAGTCCGGCGCGAGATTGATCCAACGCACTTGAAGACCACCGCCACGATCATCACATTCAACGAAGCGGAGCACATCCGCGAGGCGTGCGAATCCGTCGGTTGGGCAGACGAGATTCTCGTCGTTGACGCCGACTCCACGGACGCGACGCGCGAGATCGCCGCCGAGTGCGGCGCGCGCGTCATCCGCCGCGCGTGGCCGGGATTCGCCGCGCAAAAGCAGTTCGCCGCCGAGTCTGCCCTACACGATTGGGTTTTCAGCCTCGACGCCGACGAGCGCGTGTCGCCCGAACTGCGCGCCGTCATCGAAGACCTGCTCTACACCAAAGACGAACAACTCGCGGACGGATACCGCATCGCGCGCCGTTCCTTCTACATGGGTCGCTGGATTCGCGGCGGCGGCTGGTATCCCGACCACCAGTTGCGCTTTTACCGGCGCTCGAGCGGCCGTTGGGCGGGCGCGCACGTCCACGAGTCCGTTCGGATGGAGGCGGGCGCGCGCGTCGAGACGCTTCGCGGCGGCGATCTGCTCCACTTCACCGGGCGCGACGCCGCCTATCATCATCGCATGATCGGCGAACGCTACGCCCCGCTCGCCGCCCGCCAGATGTTCGAAGCGGGCAGGCGCACCACGCCCCTGCGCGTCGTCCTCTCCGCGCCGGCCGCCTTCGCGCGCAGCTACTTCCTCAAGGGCGGCTTCCGCGACGGCTTCCCCGGCTATTGCATCGCGCGCTTCGCCGCGCACCACGCCTTTCTCAAAAATTTACTGTTGTGGGAAATGCAGAAGAGTGAGCAGTGAGCAGTAAGCAGTGAGCAGTTAAAAACAGTTTTCTGACTACCTGCTGCTCACTGCTTACTGCTTACTGCTTACTGCTTACTTTGAGATTGTTGGGCGGCAACAACTGGCGGCGCGTTTTGGCGTCTATGATGGGCGCGGGCTGGTGGCCGTTGATCGTTTCGGCGAGAAGTTGGTCGGCCATCTGCTTGTGCTCCCAGATGCGGTTGCCCTGCGCGAGGATGGCGAAGAGGATCGGTTCGCTGTTTTTGGTGAACACGACGCCCGCGAGATTCGACATGCCGCCGTCGGTCGTCGTCAGCGTCCCGGTCTTGCCGACGAGCGAGCACTCGAAGCCCGTGCCTTCCATGCGCCGCCGCACCGTGCCCCAGTCGCAGCCGACGACGGGCATCAGGTCTTCCGCTTTGAGCCCGTGCCGCGCGGCCTCTTCGAGCAACGCCTTCAGGACGACGAGCACGCCGCGCGGCGTCATGCGGTTGTTATACAAGCCCGACGCCGTTTCCAGCGAGACCTGTTCCGGCGGCAGCTTCAACTCTTCGACGAGGAAGCGCACGATTAATTGGGGGCCGCCGAGGAACGCGCCGAGACGGTCGGCGACAAAGTTGTTCGAGTGCGCGTTCATGTAGAGCAGAATCTCGCGGAGCGGGTTGGAATCGAGCGCGAACAACTCTTCGCCCTTCGCCTCTTCCATCCCCGTCGCCGACTGTTTGAACTGCATCACGCGCGCCGCGTATTCGGCCGACTGTTCCGCCCGCTCGTTGAAGTTGAAAGAGAAGCCCGGCGCGGCCAGTATGCGTCCCTTCACGCGCTTGACGCCGCGCGCGCGCAATTCCTTCGCGATCACGTTGGCCGAGGCGTCGCCGAACGACGGGTCGTTTCCCGCGAGATACAGGTTGCCGTCGAGCACGCCCGACGCGTCAACTTTACCGTCCGAATAGACGCGCGTATTGAACCGGTAATCGGGGCCGAGTTTTTTGAGCGCGAGGATTGTCACCGTCAGTTTGGCGAGCGAGGCGGGGTTGAAAGTCGTGTCGGCGTTGTGCGAGGCGAAGACGCGCTCGCCGGCGAGCGTCTGGATCAGGACGCCGTGCCGCTCCGGTTCTTCGCCGCGCGCGCCGTACCACAGAGCCACGTCGTACTGCGGCACGATGGGCCGGCGCATCTCCGCCTCGAAGGCGGGCGACGCTTCTTTGCCGAGCGAGGTCTGCACGGCGGCGGCCACGTTGTTGCCCGCCCGCTTGACCATCGTGAGCGAATAGGGGACAAACGTGAGGACGGCGACGATGATCACGCCGACGCCGGCCAGTGCGATGATTGGTCTGCGCGAATTCATGCGCCTTCCTTTCCCTTCGGTTCGTTAAAAAATTTAGGCTTTCGCAAACCCCTTCTAAGCCTTAATATGCTTAAAGTACGATGCGGGCGTCAAGCACGCCTTTGCCCGCCCCGACATTAACTTCGAGATCATTATCCCCGCGATTTGAACCGATACGATGGCTTTACTGCAAAATCTAACTTCCTACGCCGACCCTTCGCTCGTGCCCTTTCCCCTCGCGCTCATCTTCGTCTCCACCTTCGGCGCGCTCATCGGCAGCTTTCTCAACGTGGTCATTCACCGCGTGCCGCGCGAAGAGTCCGTCGCCTTTCCCAGTTCGCGCTGCCCTGCGTGCGGCACGGCGATCCGGCCTTACGACAACATTCCCATCCTCAGTTTCCTCTTCCTGCGCGGACGCTGCCGCGCCTGCGGCGTCTCGATCTCGCCGCGCTACCCGGCCATCGAAGCCCTGACCGCGCTCATCTTCGGACTCGTCTTTCTGCACGACGGGCTGACGCTCGCGCTCCCGTTCGATCTCGTCTTCGTCGCCGCGCTCGTCGCGCTCATCTTCATCGACGCCGAACACATGATCCTGCCGGACGTGATCACGCTCCCCGGCTTCGCCTTCGCGCTCGTCGCCCGCGCGCTCGTGCCGAACGTTTACGGCCTCGCGTTTTTGAGCGAAGGGCTGCTTGAAGGCTGGCCGGTCTGGGCCGTGTCCGTGGCGGGCGCACTCTTCGGCGCGGCCATCGGCGGCGGCTCGCTCTGGCTGATGGGCTGGCTGTGGGAACGCCTGCGCGGCGTCGAAGCAATGGGACTCGGCGACGTGAAGATGCTGTTCATGGTGGGCGCATATCTCGGCTGGCCGCTGACGCTGCTGACGATCTTTCTCGGCGTCGTCGGCGGCGCGGTCGTCGGCGTCGGCCTCATGCTCTGGCGGCGCGAGCGCGACATGCAAATGCTCCTCCCCTTCGGCATCTTCCTCGGCGTCGGCGCGATCACGAGCCTCCTCGTCGGCCGACAGATCATCGAGTGGTACGTCGGACACTTCATCCCTTGAGCGATGAAGTAGGGACGCGGAACGATGAAGTAAAAGCACCTGCTTTCAGTTCATCGTGCATCGTTCCGCGTTCATCATTTCTTATGTTGCCTCGTTACGAAAATCGCGTGCAGTTGGTGCTGGCGTTGGTCGTCGGGTTGCTGCTCGTCGCGAATTTGTTCACGCTGACGCTGGTCGCCATGACGCCGCCCGATAGAAGCGTGCGCGCGCCCGTCCTGTTCGCGGTCTTCACGATCACGCTGCTCGTCAGTCTGCCGGGCATCTTCCTGCTGCCGCGCTGGCTGGTGCGCCCTTACCGGCAACTCGTCGGCGAGGCCGAGCGCGCGCCCGTCGCCACGCGACCCGAAGGCGCGCGCGACGAGACGGAATTCGTGCTTGAGACGTTTCAGGCGGTCGTGGCGCAGTTGCGCGCGCAGCAGCGCGAGTTGGAGAAGTTGAGCGCGCAGGCCAGCGCGCGCGCCGCGTCGGCCGAGATGTTCAACGAGCGGGTGGTGGCGAGCATCCCCTCCGGCCTCGTCGCCTTCGACGCAAACGGCATCGCCACGATCATCAACCCCCCGGCGCGCGCCCTGTTGGACGCGGACGAGTCGGCGCAACACCTCGCGACGCTCTTGCGCCTCTCGCCGGAATTGTCGGGCATGGTCGAGCGTTGCCTGCAAACGGGCGAACTCTATCGCCGCGTGGAGGTCTCTGCGACGACGAGCGACGGGCGCGCGCGGCGGCTCGGCGTCACGGTCGCGCCGGTTGACCCGCAGCCCGCGAGCAACGGCGCGGCGCGCGGCGCGCTCTGTCTGCTCACGGACATCACGGAGGTGGCGCAGTTGCGCGAGGCGGTCGCCCTCAAGCGGAATCTGGAAAGTCTCGGCGAGATGTCGGCGGGGCTGGCGCACGAATTCAAAAACGCGCTCGCCACGCTCCACGGCTACGCGCAGCTTTTACAACATCTCGAACTCGACGAGCGCGCGCGCGGCGCGGCTTCCGCGCTCCTACAGGAAGTCCGCAACCTCTCGCAGATGGTCACGGCGTTTCTCAACTTCGCGCGCCCGCAGCCGCTCCAACTCTCCGAAGTTTCGATCACCGAACTGCTCGCCGATTGCGCCGCCGAGCTACAACCTCTCTACGACGAGCGGCGCGTTTCGTTCTCCGTCTCCGGCGTGTTTCCCGAAGTGCGCGCGGACGAGTTGATGCTCCGTCAGGCGTTGATCAATTTGCTGCGCAACGCCGCCGAGGCGTTCGACGACTCGCTCACCGAAGAGCGACGCGTCAGCGCGCACGGGAGCGTGGAGGCCGACGACAACGGCGGCCAAAGGCTCGTCGTCTCGGTCGAGGACACGGGCACGGGTCTCTCCCCGTCGGAACTTCAACGCATCTTCATCCCCTTCTTCACCACCAAGACCAAAGGCCACGGCATCGGCCTCGCCCTCGCGCATCGCGTCTTCACCGAACACGGCGGCACGCTCTCGGCCGCGAACTCGCCCGCGGGCGGCGCGATTTTCACCCTCCGGCTGCCGCTGGAAACTCCGCAGACTTAACACGCGCCGACCGGCGCGCTCCACATTTTTTCGACGGGAGAAACACATGTCAGGCGGCCGTACGCTCGCTCTCAACGCGCGGGACGCCGCAACGACCGCTTGACGTGAACGCGCCTGAGGCCGAAGGCGATGATGCGCGCGGGGAGGTCTCTGAGGAACGGCGTGCGCAGGAAGAGGCGTGCGACGGGCGGGACTTGGAGCGGCTGATTCGTCCTGAGAGCGTTCGCGATGATCTGTCGCTGCACGAACGATTGCAACGCCTGGATGAAACGTGTGGGCAGCATGCGCTTGCGCTGAACTTCGCGCAAGTGGCGCGGTTCGACGCGTCCTTCGCGTAGCGGCTCGGCCAGTATGTTGGCGGCGACCGTGGCGTCTTGAATCGCGTAGTTGATGCCGACGCCGCCGACGGGCGACATGACGTGCGCGGCGTCTCCGATGAGCAGCAACCCCGGCTGCTGCCATTGCCTGAGCCTGCTCGATTCGACCGAGAGCATCGACACCTGCTTCCACTCTTTGAGATGCGCGACGCGATCCGCTAGTTCCGGCGCTACGAGGACGAGCGAGGCGCGCAGCGCGTCCAGCCCCGCGTCGCGCACCTGCCGGTAACTGCCCTTGAGGATGACGTAAGCGATCTGCCACTCGTCCAGACGGTCGAGCATGACGGCGATGTGGCCGCCGCCGACGCGCGCCAGCACGCCCTCCGGCTCGCTCTCTTTGCGCGGCAGGCGAAACCAAAGCACGTCCATCGGCGGCGAAGTCTTCAACGCCTCCATTCCCGTCAGGTGTCGCACGCGCGAACTGCGCCCGTCCGCCCCGACCGTCAGTTGCGCGCGCACCTCATGCACGCCCGCGTCCGTCTCGTAACGCACGCCGCGCACCGCGCCGCCCTCTTCGATCAACTCTTCGACGCGCGCGCCCATCCTGAGTTGGAAATTCGGATAGAGCTTCGCCTCGGCGGTGAGAAATTCGAGGAAGTGCGCCTGCGGGAGCATCATGATGTAAGGGTAGGGCGTGTTGAGTCGCCCGAAGTCGGCAAGGGTCAGCGCGCCCGCGGGCGTCATAAAAGTGGCGTTGCGAATTTTGGAATGGCGCAGTTCGTGGAGACGTTCGGCGAGACCGAGTTCGTCGAGAATTTCGAGGACGGAAGGGTGAATGGTGTCGCCGCGAAAGTCGCGCTCGAAATCTTCGTGCGCTTCCAGAAGGACGACCGGGATGTGCTGCCGCGCGAGTATCAACGCGAGGACTGCGCCCGCAGGGCCACCCCCGACGATGCAACAAGAGGTTTCCAGCGTCTCGACAATCGCAGGTTCGCTCATCCTGTTTTCACCTGCGAGGGAGTTGTTTGAATTTAAGTCTCCGCCGCAAGAAGATCGCCGGACGGGAAATATTCGCGCCAGCGCGTGTCCACGAGTTGCTTGATGTCGGGGCGCACGACGAGTTCGTCCGGGTAAGACGGTTTCATGCGCGCGTCTATCACGACGGGCGCGGAGTATGACAGATGATGGCGCACCACGCTCGTCTTTTTTGCGTAGATGTCGGCGGCCGGTTCAAAGCGCGTCCACGTCGCCCAGAGGAAACCGGCGGACGAGCGCGCGACGCCCGCGTCGTCGTGCAGCACGACGAGCGGCCAGCCCTCGAACGCTTCGTCCGACGCAAGCCGCGCGGCCTGCTGCGGGTCTTCGGCGTAAGGCGCGCCTTCGACCACGAGACAGCCGCCGCAGAACACTTCGGCGCGTGCGATGCCTCGCGGCAGTTGGCCGGAAAAGGCGCGCGGCAGATCGCGCACGGCGTCGCCCAGCCCGAGCAGGATCGCTTTGCTGCCCTGATTGATTTTGCCGCTCGTGTAGTCGAGCGTGTCCATCGAGACGTTGGAGAAGATGAAGAGGTCGCTCTCGAAACGCGCGCGCGCGAGGATGTGCTCGAAGAGGCGCGGGAAGTCGCGCAAGTCCTGCGGCGTGTCCGTGAGCAGCAGAAACTTCGTGAGCGAGAGTTGGCCTTCGCCGAGGATGCGGAAGCCGGACACAAGCGCCTCGCGCGCGTAGCGTTCGCGCACGACGGCCGCCGCGAGCGAATGAAAGCCCGTCTCGCCGTAAGACCACAAATCGCGCACGCTCGGCATGACGAGCGGGAAGAGCGGCGAGAGCAGTTGTTGCAAGTAGTCGCCGATGAAAAAGTCTTCCTGTCGCGGCTTGCCGACGACCGTCGCCGGGTAGATCGCGTCGCGGCGATGGCAGACGGCTTCGGCGTGAAAGACCGGGTAGTCGTGTTGCAGAGAGTAGTAGCCGTAGTGATCGCCGAACGGCCCTTCGGGTCGCCGCTCGTGCGGGGGCACGCGGCCGACGATGGCAAATTCCGCTTCGGCGACGAGCCGGTGTCCGTTCGTGTATGGCTCGCGCGTCATCCTGATCTTCTCGCCCGCGAGGACGGAGGCCAGCACGAGTTCGGGCACGTCTTCGGGCAGCGGGGCGATGGCCGACAGGATCAACGCGGGCGGCCCGCCGATGAAGATCGTGACGGGCAGGGGCGCGCCCGCCGCTTCCGCTTCGTGGTAGTGGAAACCGCCGCCCTTGTGTATCTGCCAGTGGATGCCGGTCGTTTGGGCGTCGTGCCGCTGGATGCGATACATGCCGAGGTTGTGTTTGCGCGTGCGCGGGTGCTCGGTGTAGACGAGCGGGAGGGTGACGAACGCGCCGCCGTCCTCCTGCCACGTCGTCAGAATCGGCAACTCGTCGAGCCGCGCCGGGCGATCCACCACTTCGAGGACGGGCGCGCGGCGCGTGCGCCGCGTCCCCAGTTTGAGGGCTTCGAGCGCGAGCGAACGATGCCCCCACAGTTGCGCCGGGCGCGGCGGCAAGAGCGACTCGACGACGTGGACGACCTCTTTCACCAACGCTTCGGGCTTGCGGCTGAACGCCAGTTCGATGCGTCGCGCCGTGCCGAAGAGGTTGGTCACGACCGGGTAGCGGCTGCCCTTCACGCGTTTGAACAGGAGCGCGCCGCCGCCCTGCGCGATCACGCGGCGGTGAATCTCCGCCAGTTCCAGAAAGGGATCAACTTCCGCCTCCACGACGACGAGATCGCGTTCGCGCGTCAATTGAGTGAGAAAGGAGCGCAGGTTTCGGTGCATAGAAAATCGTCGGCGGCCAGCCGTCCGTGGTCAGTTGTTCGTGATCAATTGTTAATACCACATATAAGCGAAAAGGGGCGAGATGCGCGTCTCGCCCCCGTCGGGTGAATGAAGTTGCGGCCGTGACTTTAGGGAACATCCACGGCGGCCTTGCCGGTTTGCCGTGTGCGCGTTTTGGCGTCGGGGTGCAGGGGCGCGCTGAGACGGCGTGTGATCTCGCGTGTGGCGAAGCGCGCGGCGTCGGCGATCTTGGGATCGACCGAAGCGGCGTACGGCTCGACCACCGCCAGCGTGTCGGCGTTGCCGGAGCGCGCGAGGGCTTCGAGCATTTTGATCTGCGTGTTGCCGTTGACTTGCGGGAGCAGGTCATGGAGCGGTTCCGGCGTTTCGAGTTGGGCGAGGTAGGCTTCCGACTGGTTCCGGCGGTTGGAATCGAGATCGCGCACGACGGCGAAGAGCGCAGACGTTTTGCCCAAGCGGTAGAGCGCCCAGTCGAGCGCGAGCCGCACGCGCGCGTTCTTCTCTTGCAGCCGGTAGCCTTCGATGAGTTTGCGTTGCGCGGGCGCGGCGAGGCGCGCGAGGTCTTCGGCCGCGCGCTGCCGCGTCAACGCATCGCGATCCGTCAGCTTACGCATCAACGCTTGAGCGTCCTCGCGCGTCTCCGCGTTCGCCGCGTCTTGTTGCGCGCGCGCGGGCGCGGCCGCGACGCCGGAGACGAAAGCCAACGACAACACGGCGAGCGCGCAACTCAAAAGAGCTTTTTGTTTCGGGGCTAATTTATCAGGCATGTCAAATTCCTCTCTGGGTATGGCCGGAACGGGAGAGACGCGCGAAGACGAAAATTTGAACTAAGAGGAGAGGATGAACGAGAGCCGTGGTTCTGGCGCGTGCTCCCGGCGATAAAATTTCACCGGGAGCACGCTCCGTGTGTTACTTCGTCTTGCGCAGTTGTGCGATGTTGAGATCGAGGTCTGCGACCGGGATCACTTCCACGTTCTTGTATTGCTTCTGAAGTTCGGGGAGAAACTTCTTGGCGTCGCCGACGATGATGATGCTGGCGACTTTAGAGTCGAGACGCGAACCGGCGAAGCCCTGCACGTCTTTGGCCGTGATGGACTGCACGTTGTTGATGTAGTTGTTGATCTCGTCGAAACTGAGGCCGTAGAGCGCGAGGTTCGCCACCTGTGAGACCAAGCCTCCGGCCGTTTCCAGATTGCGCGCGAAACCGCCGATGAGCACGGCCTTGCGGGGCGTGAGTTCGGCGTCGGGAAGTTCGCCGCCCGCGAGCCGCGCGAGTTCGCCGAGCAGGAGCCCGGCGACGACCGCGCCCGACTCGTTCTTCGTCTGCGCCTCGGCCATAAACGGCCCCGTCTCGCGTCTGGTTTCGAGCGCGCTGCGCGCGCCGTAACTCAGGCCGCGCTTGATGCGAATCTCCTGATTGAGACGGCCGGAGTAACCGCTCAAGACCGAGTTGGCGACGATGCCGCGAAAGAATTCGGGGTCGGTGCGACGAATGCCCGTGCGCGCGACGAGCACGGCGGCCTGTCCGGCGTCGGGCTTATCCACGACGACGATGCGCTGTGCGGTCGCCCCGGTGGTCGCGTTCGCTTTCGCGCTCGAAGCAGGCAGCGGCGCGGTGGGTTTCTGCCAATCGCCGAAGAAGCGTTCGGCGGTCTTGAAGGCGTCGGCCGCCGCGATGTCGCCGCCGATGACGAGGATGGCGTTATCCGGCCGGTAGTAGGTGGCATGCAACCGCACGATGTCGTCGCGTTTAATTTTCGCGATGGATTCGGGCGTGCCGGAGATGGGGTGGCCGTAAGGGGCGTCGCCGAAGACGACGCGCGAGGCGACGTAGCGCGCGATTGAACCGGGCTGGCCGAGCGCGACCGTGAGATCGTCGAGATACTGCGCGCGTAGTCGTTCGACCTCTTCCTCTTTGAACGTCGGGCGGCGCACGACATCGGCGAGTATCTCCATCGCGTTGTTGATGCGCGAAGACATGACGCCGACGCTCGCCGTCGAAGCGTCCCAGCGCGCGCCCGATTCGATGGAGCCGCCGAGGGCTTCGATGGCTTCGGCGATCTGCGGGGCGGTGCGCGCCTGCGTCCCCTTGGTCAAGAGCGAAGCGGTGATGTCGGCGAGTCCGGCCAGTTGCGGCGGGTCAACTTCGCCGCCGTTCCTGATCATCAACGCGGCGGAGACGAGCGGCATGTTGCTGCGCTCCACGACCACGACGCGCAGGCCGTTCGCGAGCGTGCGTTCCACGGGTTTCGGGATCGGCACGTTGCGCGGCGCGGCGGGCGGGGGCGGCGTGGCCTGCGCCGCCGGTACTTGCGCCGCCGCCGGGAAAGAAACGGCGACTACCGCCGCGGCGACCGCGAGTGTTTGTAAAGCGCGACGCGAAAGTTCTTTGACGATGCTCATCCTATTTCCCTCCCTTGACTTCGCGCGCGTCGCGCTCTCTCACGGTTTGCCCGGTCTTCTCCGCCGCGGGTTTCGCCGGGCGCAGGGATTCGGGCAGGTAATAAATCACGAGACGGTTCGTGTCCGTCAGGTACTTCCGCATCACGCGCTGCACATCGGCGGCCGTCACTTTGGAGAGGCGTTCGATGTCCGTGTTGGCGCGATTCGGGTCGCCTAAGAGGACGGCCGCGTCGCCGAGCGCGAGCGCCTTGCCGTTGTTGGTTTCGCGCTCGCGCAGTTGATTGGTGATGATCTGGTTCTTGGCCTTCTCAAGTTCGGCGGCCGAGACGGGCGCGTCCTGCATCTTTTTGATCTCGGCCATCATGGCGCGCTCAAGGTCGTCGGCTTTCTTGCCGCTGGCGAGAATGCCGAGGAAACTGAAGAGGCTCAAATCCTCGCGCAAGTCCGCCCCGGCGTTGACGCTCTGCGCCACCTGTTGCTCGTAGACGAGCGAACGATAGAGGCGCGACGATTCGCCCGACGACAAAATCGACTCGGCGATGCGCAGCGCGTCCGAATCCTCGCTCGCCTTGGGCGGCGCGAGGAACGTGAAGGCCACGGCGGGCAGCGGCACGTTCTCGCCGAACTCGACGACGCGCATCTCGCCCGTGCGCTCCGGCTCTTTGACGTTCACGCGCGGCAGCGGCTTGTTGGGTTTCGGGATGACCGCGAAATACTTATCAACCCACGCGTCGAGTTGTTTCGGGTCGAGGTCGCCGACGACGACGAGCGTCGCATTGTCGGGGCGGTAATAGGTCGAGTGGAAGGCGCGCACGTCTTCGGTCGAAGCGGCGTCGAGGTCTTCGATGCTGCCGATGCCGGGGCGGCGGTACGGGTGCTTGGAGAAGGATTTCTGTTCGAGCAGGTAGAAGAGTTTGCCGTAGGGCGGCGCGAGCACGCGCTCGCGAAATTCCTCTTTCACCACGTCGCGCTCCGACTTGTAGTTGGCGTCATCGACGGTGAGCGTCGAGAGGCGGTCGGCCTCCGCCCAGAGCAGCGTCTCCAGATAATTGGACGGCACGACATCGAAATAGACCGTCACGTCGTCGGCCGTGAACGCGTTGTTCATGCCGCCCACGTCTTCGGTCAGACGATCCATCATTTCGGATTTCATGTTCTTCGTGCTCTTGAACATGATGTGCTCGAAGAGGTGCGCGAAGCCGCTGCGCCCTTCGGGGTCGTCCTTCGAGCCGACCTTGTACCAGACCTGAATCGCCACCGTCGGGCTCGACTTGTCCACCGCGCTCAACACTCTCAGGCCGTTCGCGAGCGTGCGCTCGCGAAAATCGAGGCGCGGTATTTTGGTTTGCGCCTGCCCCGACGGCGGCGGGGCACAGACGAGCGCGGCCAGCGCGATGACGGATATTTGCAAAACTCTCCGTGAAACTCGAAGCATAAGTTGTTGGCTCCAGAATGATGTGTAGGCCGACCGGCGGCAGTTTCAGTTCCGCGCGTTTTGATGCGGACGCGGGCGCGTACTGTTGCACCGCCGTGCGCGTGGGCGTTTGTCTCAAGCACCTTCCGACGAATCGGAGTAGTTTACGAGCCGCCGCGCGATTTAGTTTTTCAAACCCTTATGGTCGAACTTTTATTTGAGCAGCAAGGCGATCCTTTTTTCATCATCCGGCTGTTCGGGGTCTGCCAAAATTTGTACGGTTGAACCGGTTTGCACCTGCGACATATAAATCAGCGGGATCGTGACGGTTTTACGCGCCTGATAAGGCTGATAGTTAGGGATATGAATTTCGAGCAGCAGTTTGACGCGCGGATCGTCGTTGATCGTGACGCCCGTGTCGCTCAGGTCTAAAATGACGGCTGTTCCCTGTTTTCCCGTGGCGACGAGCTCTGCGATCCGCTTCCGCTTAGCCATCATCCAGATCAAAATACCGAGGCTGGTGGCGAGCGGAATCACAAGAAATCCCGTGCCCATAAGAAAGAAAAACGTCTTCAAATTATAACCGTCATCAGTCAGCGCGCTTTCGTCCGCCGCCCAACCGCTATAAAACATGAAGCCGCTGATTAAAAAAAACGGGACATTAAACAGTAAAAGCCTTCCTATCGCTTTACCCATATCTGCCTCCGCATTCCGCCCGATCTAGCAAGAGACCCTGAACCGCGAGGTGTTTTCCCAGACAAGAAGGTTTGCTAGAGAGGCTACTTAACGCCCAGCATCACCCGCCGCCCCTACGCAAACTTCATGAGAGGCAGCGTGATGGGGCGTTAGGTGCAGACCGGGCGTTAGGCGCAGCCTTTAGGAGACACCCCTTTGTCTTTATAGATACACAAGATGTCTTCTACCTCGTGAGGCGACAACTCTCTCAGTGGGTTCGGCAATTCTTCAACCTCTATCCACTCTTCATTTCGCGAGACAATGCCAAAAGCCTTTGCACCTGCGCGCGTTCCAGCATGAAGGTAAACTCGGTCAGGCAATAGATTCAGGAACGCCCCAATCCTGAGCGCCGTGTCATAAACATATAACTCGCCGATTCCAGTTATCGACCCCAAGAATATTCTGATGCGTTGCCAAAGTTCGTGGAATGATTTGCACCTCTGCAATACGTCATGCTTTTCTAGAAGAAGGCAGCTGGCTTCCTGCATAGCCCTCTGGGTAATTCTAGATTGATGCGAGTAGCGTTTGCCACGATGATCCTCAGCTTTTGCCGCTATCTTTATGGCTGATTCTAATGAAGGCTGCCGGCGGAACCAATTAAGCTCCGTCTGCTTATGAGGGCGATAGTTTGTTATGTAGTGGCGAACAATCGCTTCCAAGTTCATTCTGTTTCCTCCACTCAACTAATGCGCCTAACTGTGGCTTAAGCCGCTTCGGCTTTTGCGGCGGGGAGTTTCAACAGCGCGAGGCGTTCGATGACGCGACCGCCGACGAGGTGTTCCTCGACGATCTCCGGCACGTCCGACGCACGCACCTGCGCGTACCAGATGCCGTCCGGGTAGACGAGCACGGCCGCGCCCACGGCGCAGAAGCCGACCGAAGAACACTCCGTCAGGACGATGCTGCCCTGCGGGTTCTTGCCCTTTTTGGCCTTGCCGAAGAGCAGCCCGCGCGCCGTCAACTCGCGCTTGAACGCCTCTTTCACTTCCGCGCTCCCGGCGTTCGTGCAGGACTTACCCGCGCACACCAAAACATGTAGACGAATCGGCGCGTAGGCCACCGGCGCGAGCGCGCACACTTGCTCCTTATCTTCGATAAAAGAGATTTCTTTCATAAACCTTCGATTCAAAAACTGCGCGAAGGCGCGCGGTATTTCCGCCGCGCCCGCGAATTAAACTCAAAGTATGGCAGGCGTCGCCCGTCATTTTAACTCTGCGCGACGCGTTGAATAACGGCTAATTTTTGCCCGTATGGTTAATCTTAGTATAAAATAAGCGGCGTTGGCGACTGCGCGCATAATGACCGCAGAAGTTTAAGGGAGGCGGTCGCGTCGCGGTCGCCTCTTCAATTGAGGGCGGCCGGGGACGGGGCAAGTTTTAGACGTATGGCGAGTGGTCTGGTGGTACACGTCGAGATCGGAGACGAGCGGCACACGGAAGTGCTGATGCACGAGCGTATCCGTATCGGCTCCGACGCCGATTGCGAGTTGCGCTTCCAGCCCGGAGCGATTCCGCGCGCCGACGGCTTCCTGCTCGAACTCCAACGCACGAACGGCCTTTACCGCGTCGGCGACTTCGACCGCTCGCTCCGGCTGACGCACAACGACGCGCCCCTCGCGCCCGCCGCCGCCATCAAAGACGGCGACAGGGTGCGCATCCCCGACACGGATTTCGTGCTCCAATTCTTCCCCGTCGAGTCGCCGCCCGCGCTCGTCGCGAAACGCCGCTCGGACGTGCACGTCGCGCCCTTTATCGAAAGCGCGGCCATCGAATCGGCCGCCACCACGCGGCGCGACGACGCGAAAGTCTTCCTCCGCGAGTTTACGCGCGAACTGATCCGCGAGATCAACCTGAGCACGAAGATCATCGCGCTTCTGCTCGTCGTCGCGCTCGTCGGCGGCTTCCTCTATTTCGGCTTCGCGGGCTTCAAGGAACTCAAGCAGAGCCGCCGCCACATCGAGGAGCAGAACGCGCAGATCGCGCGTCTCAACCAGAAGGTCGGCGAGTCGCAAAATCAATTCGAGGAAGTCAACCGCTCCAACAAAGACATCATCAACAGTCTCTCGCTCGCGCCCAAACTCCGCAGCGAATACGGCAACGGCGTCTGCCTCATCTCCGGCCTGTACGTCTTCGTCGAGGCGGGGACGGGGCGGCCGCTGCGCTACCCGCAGCCGCAAACGGCCGACGCCGAGGGCGACGGCGAGGAAGCCGCCGAGGCCGCGCCGAGCGAGATGCTGACGCCGGAAGGGACGGGCGCGGTCGCCGAGTTTCCCTACGTCGGCACGGGTTTTCATGTGGGCGGCGGCTACGTGGTGACGAACCGCCACGTCGGCGTCGAGCCGTGGACAGCCGACGAGCGTTCGATGGTCTTGGGCAGCACGGTCAGCGGCAAGCCGCGCCTGACGAAGCTGCTCGCCTACTTCCCCGGCCACCGGCAGGCTTTCGCGCTCAAGTTCAAACAGGCTTCCGCGCGCGACGATCTCGCCGTCCTCTATTTCGACGCGGGCGCGCAACTGGGCAACATCCCCGCGCTCCCGATTGACGACAATTCCGATGCGGGCGGCGTCGGCCGCGCGGTCGTGATGATGGGCTACCCTTCGGGGCCGGATCGCATCCTCGTCTCTCTGCCGGACGACGAGGCCAACAACATCAAGCAGCGTTTCGGCTCGTCGCTCGACGTGCTCGTCGGCCATCTCGCCGAACGCAACTTGATCAAGCCGCTGACGACGCAGGGGCACGTCACAGACTCGCAGACCCGCCGCATCATCTACGACGCGCGCACCGCCGAGGGCGGGTCGGGCGCGCCGCTCTTCGGCCAGTCGGGGCGCGTCATCGGCATCAACTTCGGCATCTTCGAGGGATTGCAGGACGCGAATTTCGCCGTGCCCGTGCGCTTCGCCGTGCCGCTCCTTGAGCGCGCCGGTTGGAAACCCGCCGCGCCTCCCGTCGAGACCGCGACGACGGCCGCCGCCACCGCCGGCGACGCGCCCGGCAAAGATGCGCGCACGCCGAACGCGCCGCCCAATCAGTCGCGCTAATTTTCCCAACCCGTCAGCCGTTGATTTCGACCGGGCGGCGAGGTGTGTGCGCGTAGTGACAATCGGTAAAGTGTCATAGCTTTGGGGGGTGGTTCGGGAGTTACACTTAAACTGGACGCGCGCGAGTTTTTGACAGAGTGCCGGAGCGCACAGTAATCTTTCGCCTTTTGCCCGACGCACGCGAGCGCGCCTTCTCTCGCGGCCGAACAATTTCCGAGTGGGGTTAGACGAAACTTTTGCCCGCAACCGCCGCAACCGCCGTCACGGCAAGCATCGCGCCCGAACTGTTCGACGGACAGAACGGGCGTCGGCCGAGCCGCGCGCTCGTCGTCGCCGTGCTCGTCCTCGTCGTGGCGGCGGGCTTCGGCTTCCGCGCCGGCGGTCTCGGCGCGGAGGGCTTGAGCGAAGACGAGTTGAACAAACTACGCACCGTCGCCGACTACCGCACGCGAGGTCTGACCTCCACCAACGGCGAACACCCGTTTCTGATGAAAGCGTTGATGACGGCGAGCGTCGCCGCCGCCGAACGTTGGAACGCGTGGGGCTTGGCCGCGAATCGCCCACGGATTCGCGTCTCGGAGGAGACGGCCTTGCGCCTGCCCGCGGCGTTGTTCGGCGCGTTCACGTCGCTGTTGCTTTATCTGGTGGTCTCCGAGTTGTTCGGCACGGCGACGGGTTTGATCGCGGCGGCGTTGTGGGCGTTCGACCCGTCGGGCATCAGTTTCAACCGCATCGCCAAAGAGGACACTTTCCTGCTCTTCTTTTTCCTGCTGGCAAACGTCTTCTGGCTGCGCGGGCAGCGCGCGGCCGAGTCGGGCGATCCGAAACCGGGGCGTTACTACTGGACGACCGCCTCGTGTTTCGGCGCGATGCTCGCCTCGAAATACATGCCGCACCTGATCGGCATCAGCGGAGCCTACTACTACATCTTTCAGGGCATCCCCGCGACGCGCTGGCGCATGGGCAAGCGCAAGTGGCTGATCTTTTTCGCCGTCATGGGCGCGGCGTTCCTCGTCTGCAACCCGACGATCCTGTTGCCGGGCACGTGGCACGAGATGCGCATCTTCGCGGGCGAGCGGCGCATCGGCCACGACGCCTACGAGTTCATGGGGCAACTCTACCGCAACCAGATGACGCTCTGGCTCAAAGGCTCGCCGTGGTATTTCTACTACGTGTTCATGGCCTTCAAACTGCCGCCCGCGGTCGTCGCGGCGTTCCTCGTCGGGCTGCCGCTCCTGCTCTCAAAGCGACTCGGCGACGGCCGTTACTTCGTCTTCTTCTGGCTCTTCTTCTGGTTCTTCCCCTTCCCTCTGCTCGGCGGTAAGTTCACACGGTATTTCACGCTGGCGTTGCCCGCCGTGCTGACCGTGGCGGCCATCGGCATCGACGCCGCCGGTCGTTGGCTCGCGCTACGCTGGCGCGGCATCACGGCCACGGGCGCGTCGTCGCACGGGTACGCACGCGCGGCCGTGGCCGTCCTCGTCGTCGCCACTTCCGCTTACGCGTCGGCGGGCGCGTCGCCGCATTATCGTCTCTACACGAACGCGCTCGGCGGCGGGCGCGAGCGCGCCGGGAGCTATTTCCCGCACGACGAATTTTACGATGCGAGCATGCGCGACGCCGCGCAACGAATCGCCGCGCTCGCGCCCCACGGCGCGCGCGTCGCCAGCGAATCGCCCGAACTCTTCACCCACTACGCCGTGCGCGCGGGCAGAACTGATCTCGTCTCGATTTCGCTCTCCGACCGCGCGGCCATACGCGATCTGGCGTCTGGCGACATCATCATCGTCGCGCGCGGGCGGCGTTATTTCAGCAACGATGCTCTGGTCTCGACGCTCGGCCGCGCGAGCCGGCCAAGCGCCGAGCTAACGCTCGCGGGCGTCCCGTCCGCGAGCATTTATCAACTTGACGGGAACGCTCTGCGGGCTGTTTCCGAAATTAACGGGTGGCGTAGTTGAAATAAATTGCAATGGACAATTGACGCGCGAGCATCGGAGCGCAAGTCGGAGAAGTCTTTGTAAACATTTGGAGTTACTGCCGCGTCAGTTATAAAGTTGCTGTCCGAATGATTTCTCTCCCTTACGGCACACGGGTTGCGGTTCGATTGTGCGAACTTTTTGGCGGGGCGTTTGACGAAGACAAGGGCCGCGCGCCGTGTAAAGGTCGGATCGAGGCATGCAGCCAATTTGCTCCAGAAGGAGCGGGATTGTGATCATCGGCAGGTATCGCACGAACGCATGAACTTTGTGAACTCGAACCGGAGAGCGCGGCGAATTGCCTGTCTCATTTTCGCGCTCCTGCACCTCCAACTGCCCGGCGCGAAGACCGTCGCCGTCGCGCAAGAACTGATCGTTGCCGCCCCCCAAAATTCCGCTCCGCCGCAAACTCAAACGTCCGGCTTTCGTCTCGAACGCCTTCCGCTCGCGGGCGGCGCGGAGTTGCTGACCGTCTTCGGCAGTCTCGACGGCCTCGCGCGCGGCAAGGAAGCGAAAGACCCGGACGTTCCGCTCGTCAGCATACTGCGCGACACGCTCGGCGATGCGACGACCGAAAACGACCGCCTGCGTTACGTCTGGATGCACACCTACACGCGCCCCACCATCGGCCAGCGCGCGGCCTCCGCCGTGCCCTTCCTCTATACGCGCGTCGCGAACAAAAAACGCGCCGGTAAAGGTGCGCCGCCGCACTTGATCGATCTCGCGGGCACCGGGCGCGAGGTCTGGCACAGGGTCTTCTGGAACGCGCTGCACAGCATCGTGCTCAACCCGCACAGCCTGACCGCCAAAGCCACGACGCACGCCTACCGCCGCAACGCCGACGACTATCGCAAGGCGCACGTCATCCGCGCCCTCGCCGTGCTCACGCTTTATCAGGCCGAGTCGGGCACGGGGTCGGTCTTCGCGCCGCACGAGTTGAAGGAGATACAGGCGCGCTTGATGCTCACGCAGAAAACTTTCGGCGGCCTCATCGACGACCTCTATCTCGGCCGCGTCTACGACAAACAGAATTCCCAGTGGCTCGACACGCGCGGCCACAACTGGGAACTCCTGCGCCAGCGCGCCGAGGCCGAAGGCTTCTATTTCGAGCCGCTCGAAATGCCCGGCGGCAACACCACGCACGCGCTGCTCTGGATCGCCCGCTCCGATGTGGATGCCGGGCGCGCCTACGACAAACGATTCCTCAATCTCGCGAAGCCTTACGGCGACGAACGACTCCGACGCTGGCGCGGCTACACCGAGACGCGTTACTTCGACGCGGACAACCGCCGCGTCACGCCCGGCACAGAGGGAGCGCGCGCCGTCGAACTGATCCCGCTCGCTCTCTACGGGCTGGATCACCCGAAGATTCCGATCCTGCTCGTCGACTTCCGCGACAACCTGAACCCGAAGCGGCGCGAGATGTCGAAGCGCGTCTTGCAGGATGTCGCGCGCACGACGGCGAGTTTCACGAATCTCGACCTCCCGTTCATCCTCGGCCGCGCCGTCTACGATTACGTCGCGGAACGTCGCGGCGCGGACATCAACCAGCCGTCGCGCCTGCGCGCTTATTCGCAACTCAAACTGCTGCTCGCGCTCGACGCCTCGCTCGACCCCGCGCTGCGCGACGAAGTTTCGCGGAAACTCGAACGCGTCTCGATGAACCCGCTCGAAAACGACCTGGAGGCCGAGGCGCGTCTCGCACGCGAGCAATACGCCGCGCTCGTCGAACACGCGCGCCGCCCCTCCGGCGGAATCACCGACAAACTCGACCGCGACCGCCGCGCCGAACTCACGCCGCTCGTCCATTCCCGCACCGAACAAGTTCTTTTGCGCGCCGCCAGCGTCGCCACGTTCGGCCTCTACCGTCATCGCGAAGCGGTCGCGCCCGGCGAGCAATTCGCCCCGCTCGACATCGCGCGCCGTCTCGCACACCATCGTCAATTCCTGCGCGAGGTGGCGCGTTCGAGCGCGGCCGTCGAAGTGCAGTGGGACATCGCGGAGGTGCGCCGTTCGCTCGCGTTCGTGGGCGAGCATGGCGCGCGCGCCGACGGCAAAACGGCGACGGCCGTCGGGCGCATCTTCGCCCATACGAAGGACGAGGAGACGCAAAGACTCTGCCTCTCAAGTCTCTACCGCATCAACAACGAGACGGCGAAGAACACGCTCGTGCGCATCTACCGCGACGAGTCCGCCGACGCGCGCTGGCGCAATCTGAGCGCGGAATACCTGCGCAAAGCCGCGCGCGAGTCGCAACGCATCTCCGACGGCGACGCCCGCATCATCGCCGCCATGTCGGCCACGGAGGGACAGTAGGCGCGCGATGAACGAGCGAAACGCACACGGGGACGGGCGCAAGGCAAGACGCGTGCGGATGATTTTATCCGGCTCATTAAACGTCTCACCCGCCTTGCCCGCCTTGCCCGCTTCATCAAAGCCCGCGCGCCGCGCGCCGCGTGTCGCTCGACGCCATGTGCTCGCGTTCATGGCGTGCGCGTGTCTGCTGCTGCTGGCCGCGCCAAACTCTCTCGCCGGGGCGCGTCGCCTCGTCTTGGTCAAAGCCGACGGGCTATCGCAGGATGTCATCGAACGCTTCGTGCGCGAGCGCGACCCGCGCACGGGCAAAAGTTTGTTGCCGTGGTTCGAGCACATCTTCTACGAGCGCGGAACGCGGCTGGCGAATTTTTACGTGCGCGGCGTGAGCTTGTCCGCGCCTTCGTGGTCGCTCTTAGACACCGGGCAGCACTTGCAGATCAAGGGCAACGTCGAATTCGACCGCCTCACGCTGCACTCCTACGACTACCTCAACTTCATCCCCTTTTGGCTCGGCACGGCGGGCAAGGTGCGCGTGGACATGCCCGGCACGGAACTACTCGACGAACTCGGCATCCCCCTGCTCGTCGACTCCTATCCTTACGACGAGCGGCACATCAGTTTCCAACTCTACCAGCGCGGCACACGCTGGACGACGCTCGAACGCGGCCTCAAGAACCGCGTCCTGACGCGCACGCCGCGCGAGTTGTTCGACGAGTGGCTCGTCGAGTTTGAGGGGCGCAACATCGTGATGGAGCAACTTGAGCGCGAAGTGTTGGAGAAGTTGAAAGACCCGCGCATCCGTTATCTCGATTTTTACACGACCGAGTTTGACCACGCCGCCCATCACAACCGCGACCGCGAGACCCAACTCGTCGCCTTGCAGGAACTCGACCGGATCGTCGGCCGCATCTGGACGACCATCGAAGCCACGCCGCTGGCGGCCGAAACCGCGCTCGTCCTCGTCTCCGATCACGGGACGAACTCGGACGAGCGCGTCTACAGTCAGGGGTTCAACCTCGTCAAACTGCTGGCGAGCCGCGCGGGCGGCGGCCATCACGTCATCACGAAGCGGCGTCTCCTGAGCGACTACGCCCTCAAAAGCATCTACCCGCTCGTGCCTTTGATCACGACGACCACGGAGGATTCTTACTACCTCGAAGGCCAAAGCACGGCCTACCCCACCGCGCTCGTCGATTTCGACGGCAACGAACGCGCCTCCGTCCACCTGCGTCACAGCGACCTCAACGTCCTGCACATCCTGCTCGAAGAGTTGCGCGGCAAAAAACTCTCGCCCACGCTCGCACGCGCCGCGACCGACGCCTTCTTCCAGACCATCGAAGCCCACCGCGCCGACTGGCGGAAGTTACACGCCAACTTACAGGAAGAACTCGCCGCGCTTCGCCGCCTCGTCGAACGCGAACGCGCCGTCGTCGCCGCGCAGCCGAAAGAGTGGACGCGTGCCGACGCGGACGCAGGGCGCGATCAGGAAGCGCGCCGCGCAAAAGCGCGCGCCGATTCGTGGGCGACCGACGAACGCAAGTACGCCGAATACGCGCGGACGCTCTCCAATCTCCTCTCGCTCAAACGCGAAAACTTCGACGCGGCGCGTCTCAACATCCCCGACATGATCGCCAAAGGCGCGATGGGCGAGCAGAACACCGTCGCCGAATTGCGAAACTATGCCGTCGGCGTCGCGCCGGGCGGGCTCGCGCTCGCGCCCGACGGTGCGCTCGACATGAACAGGAGTTTCGCGCGCATCAATTACCTCGCACTGCTGCACGGCGCGCGTGCGCGCAACAACGTGCAGAGCGGCGTTGACAGCCGCCCGGTGGATTTCGTCGCCACGCGCGTCGCGGCCGAAGCCCTGACCGACGCCTACGGGAAAGATTTTCGCGCCGACGAGGCCGTCTGGCTCTATCGCGGCGAAGACGCGCAGGCGTTGGTGCTCGCGCGTCACGAGCGCGACGGCGAACTGCGGCTGCGCTACGTGCCCGTCGCAAATTTGCGTCAGGAACACGGCGGCACGATCCGCTACGAGCGCGCGCAGTGGCGCGCGGAACTCCCCCTCAAGATGTGGGAAGACGCCAAGCTCTCCCTGCCCCCCGGCGAGCGGCGCGAAGACTGGCTCGACCGCTGGCACACCGATCTCGAATGGTTGCGCGCGCTGCACCTGACGACTTATTCGAACGGCCTCGTCGGCCTACAGGAACATTTCGGGCGGCACGCGACCCCGGCCACGGAGGCGGACGTGCCCGGCCTCTCGGCCGACGAGAAACTCATCCGCCGTTTTCGCCGCCGCCAACGCCTGCTCGTCGAAACGGACATGCTCGTCCTCGCCAACGATCATTGGAACTTCGACGTGCGCGGCTTCAACCCCGGCGGCAACCACGGCTCCTTCTTCCGCGTCTCCACGCACGCGACCCTCATGCTCGCGGGCGGCGCGGCCACACGCATCCCCCGCGCGTTGGTCGTGCGCGAGCCGTATGATAGTTTGAGCTTCGTGCCGACGATCTTAGCCCTCACCAACCAACTGCCGGCCGCGCAAATTGCGCCCGTGAAATACGGCGACCGGCCGCGCCCCTATCCCGGCCGCATCATCAACGAACTGTTCGACCCGCAACAGAAACTTCCGGCGCGTCCCGTGGTAGGCGCGGCGGCGACGCCGAAGGGCGCGAGAACCGGAGCGGAGGTCTCGCCTTGATCTCGCTCGAAGAAAAAGCCGGAGACGCCGCCGTGTTGGACGCGGGTGAAGCGGCGGGCGAGCGCGCAGCTCAGGCCGCCGGGCGTAAAAGTCGCCGCCGCCGCCGCGTCGTGGGCGTGCAACTCGTGGCCTTCCTGCTCGGCCTCGCGCTGCTCGTCTACGTCGTCAACCACGTGGGCGTGCAGTCGATCTTCGACACGCTCGCGCGCATCGGCCTCGGCTTTTTCGTCCTGCTCGGCATCAGCGGCTCGCGCCATTTCTTCCGCGCCGTCCCGATGTATGTCGCCGTGCCGCCCGGCCACCGGCGTTTCAATCTGTGGCAGGCTTTCACCACGCGCCTGAGCGGCGAGGCGATTTCATTTCTCACTTTCACGGGGCCGATTCTCGGCGAGGCGACGAAGGCCGCGCTCCTGCGCAAACGCGTCCCGCTCGTCACGGGCGTGCAGGCGCTCGTCGTCGACAACCTGCTCTACAACCTCTCGGTCGCCCTCTTCATCATGAGCGGCGCGTGCGTCATGCTTGCGTCCTACAATTTGCCCGACGCCGCGCACTACACGCTGCTCCTCATCGCCGCCGTCGCGATGCTGTCTCTGCTCGTCGTGGGGCTGGCCGCCGCGCGCCGCGTGATGCCTCTGACTTGGGTTCTCGAACGTCTCGCCGCGCGCGGATTCGAGCCGCGCGCGCTCGCCCGTCGCCGCGCGCACATCAACGAACTCGAATCCAACATCTACGAGTTTTACCGTCATCGACGCGGCTCGTTCTTCCTCATCGTCGCCTTCGATCTCGCCGCCCATGTGTCGAGCGTCCTCGAAGTTTACGTGACGCTGCGCCTGCTCGGCTTCCGCCCCGGTTTCGACGCGCCTTACGTCATCGAGTCTCTGACGAAGGTGATCAACTTCGTGTTCGGCTTCGTGCCCGCGACCATCGGCGTCTACGAAGGCGGCACCGAAGTCATCCTGCGTACTCTCGGTTTCGCCACGGCGACGGGCATCACGCTCGCCATCGTGCGCAAGGCCGGAATGATTTTCTGGACGGGCATCGGCCTCGCCATGCTCGCCACCGGCGCCGTCCCGGCAATCGCGCGCCGCATCATCGAACGCCACCCGCGTTTACAAAAAGCTATGGACAATCTCGTACTCTCAAACATCGCACACCGCCCGGCGCGCACGCTGGTGAGCGTCTCAGGCATCGCCGTCGGCGTGTTGCTCGTCGTCTTTACGGTCGGTCTGGCGCACGGGGTTTTGCGCGAGCGCGGGCGGCGCGAGGCCGGAGTGGGCGCGGAGATCATGCTGCGCGCTTCGGGTACGGTCGGGCTGAGCGGGTCGCAACCGTTCGCCATGCCCGCCGCGCACGCGGGCGAGGTGGCGCGCGTCGAGGGCGTGCGCGCCGCCGTGCCGCTCGGTCAGACCACCGCCAGCAGCGACAGCGGCTTCGGCGTCCGCCTCATCGACGGGGTCGATTTCGACTCCTATTCACAACTCTCCGGGGTACGGATGATCGAAGGCGCGCCGCTCCCCCAAAGCGGCGACGCGGCTATCGTCGATGCCATCTGGATCGAACAGCGCAAGGCGCGCGTCGGCGACACAATCGATCTCTACGACCGCCCGTTTCGCATCGTCGGCATCTACGAACCGCCCGGCGGCGCGCGCATCAAAATCCCGCTCGCCACGATGCAGGAACAGGTGGGCAGCCCGGCGAGTTGCACGAGCATCCTCGTCGCCGCCGCGCGCCCCGAGGAGCAAGACGCCGTGGCCGAGCGCATTCATCAGGCGTTCCCCGAAGATCAGATCATCTTCACGCGCGACCTGCCGGAACTCTACGCGACGGGCGTGCCCGCGCTGAACGTCTTCATCAACGTCGTCGTCGCCATCGCCGCGGCGATCAGCATGCTCGTCATCCTGCTCGCCATGTACACGACCGTCACGGAGCGCACGCGCCAGATCGGCATCCTCAAGTCGCTCGGCATGTCGAACACGATGATCGCGTGGGTGATCGAGCAGGAGGCGTTGCTGGTCAGCATCCTCGGCGTCGTGCTCGGGCTCGCGCTGACCTTCGCGGCGCGTTTCGCGCTGATGCGCGTCAGCAATCTGAGCGTCGAGATCGAGCCGCGTTGGGTTTTGATTTCGCTGCTCATCGGCGTGGTGGGCGGCAGCATCGGCGCGCTCTACCCCGCCCTGCGCGCCGCGCGGCAGGATGCCGTGGACGCGCTCAGCTACGAATAACCGCCGCGCCGAATCTTTGTCTTAACAAGAAAAACTCCGGCCGTCGTCTTTCGACGAGACGACGGCCGGAGTTTTTCTGACCCGCGCGCGGCCGCATCAGTTTTCCCGTCTGTTGTCCGCGCGCAACTCGCGCGTGGCGCGCGCCATGAAGCTTTCCACGTCGGCCAGCGTGCGCGGCAGCGCGACGGAGAGGTTGCGGTGGCCGTCCGCCGTGATCACCACGTCGTCTTCGATGCGCACGCCGATGCCCTTGTACTTCTCGAACGCCGGGCGCACGGCCTCGGCAAACTTCCGGTTCTCTTCCGTCTTCGGCAAATTGTCGAGCGCGTCGGGGCGGATGTAGATGCCGGGTTCGATGGTGAAGACCATGCCGGGTTCAAACGGCGTGTTGACCGCGCCCACGTCGTGGACGTTCATGCCGAGCCAGTGCGACGTGCCGTGCATGAACCAGCGGCCGTACTGGAACGAGTTGCGATCCGTGATGAGTCCGAGACGAAGCAGCGCGTCTTTGATCACTTCGACGGAGGCGCGGTTCACGTCCGCGAACGTCTTGCCCGGTCGGGCGACGGCCATCGAAGCCTCCTGCGCGGCCAGCACCGCGTTGTAGATGTCGGCTTGCGCGGCCGTGAACTTTCCGCCCACCGGAAACGTCCGCGTCACGTCCGCCGTGTAATGCCCGTACTCCGCGCCCACGTCCATCAGCAGCAGGTCGTTCTGGCCGACAGCCCCCTCCGACTCCACATAATGCAGCGTCGTCGCGTTCGGGCCGCAGCCGACGATTGACGGGTAGCCCCAGTTGTCCGCGTGTCGCCGCTTGAAGGTGTAGTCAACTTCCGCCTCAACTTCATACTCCCACTTCGAGCGCCCGGCCACGGCCATCGCGCGACCCAGAGCCTCAATCGTGATGTCCACGGCGTGCTGCAACAGTTGCAACTCCGACGGCGACTTGCGTAAGCGCATCTCCGTGAAGATCGGCCACGCGTCGCGCACCGTCAACCCGCTCGACGACTGCGCCCAGCGCGACGCGAACGCCTGCTCCTGCCTGAACTCGCGGCTCTCGCCCTCGCCGCCCGGAATCAACAGGTAAAGCGTCCCGCTCTTTTGCGCCATCGCGTTGAACAACGTCTCATAGCCGCCCGCGTTCTGCGGCGCGGCCGGGCCGGTAATCTGCGCGGCGCTGATCGTCACCCCCGGCGCGGGGGTCGGGGTGGGGGCGGGCTGCGTCACACTCGACAACAAGACCGATTCGTCTTTCGGCCGGTACGCACGGCGCATGCGGATCGCGCGCATGAACGGCTCGAACTCCGAGGCTTCCCAGACCTCGCCGATGCCGGAAATCGCTTGCGCCTCCTGCGGGCTGTACATGTGCCCCGTCCAGGTCTCGGCCGCCGGGTTGCGGCGCGGGATGAAGAGAATCTCGCGCGTCGTGGCATGGCCGGGAACGAGGACGAGCGTCGCGCGTTGCTGCGCGAGTCCGGTCAGGTAATAGAGGTTGTTCTCCTGCCGGAATTCGTAATCGACATCGTTCGTGTAGACGCGCGGCTCGCCGCTAAAGAGCACCAGCAGCGATTGCTTTCCGATCTCGTTCGCCACGCGAGCGCGCCGCGCGGCGAGTTCCGCCACGCGCGCCCGCGCGTCGAAGACCGGGGCGGGCGGCGTCACGCGGATGGCGGCGGCGGGCGCGCCCGCCACGGTGTTCTGCGAACTGACCGGCCTGACGCTGCCGCCGGCAACAGCCAGCACGAGCAGCATCGTCAACAAACCAAAACTTACACGCCTTTGACACATGAACACACACCTCATTTAACCCAAAAACTATTTCAAAAATCATCAACCTGCTTCCCTTTGCGCCTTCGCGCCTTTGCGCGAGGTTATTCTTTACCAAGCATCAGTCTCACGCAAAGGCGCGAAGGCGCAAAGAAGAAGTTTTCAACTTACTATTCACAACCGAAGCCGTCAACGGCTCGTCAAAGGCCGCTTACCTTTCAATAACCGACGGCCGCGCCTTCGTTCCGCGAGTCGCTCGCGCCGAGGCGCACGCCGGTCTTCTCTTCGATCATGATGCCGTGCGCGTCGCCCATGTAGCGCGGCCGCGCGACGAGCGTGTGCCCGCGCGCCGTGAGCGCGCGTTGCGTGTCGGCCGAGAGGCCGTACGGCTCGTGGACGATCTGGTCGGGCAGCCATTGATGATGAATGCGCGGCGAGTCGATGGCCTCCTGGATATCCATGTCGTGATCCACGATATTGATGATCGCTTGCAGCACGGTGTTGATGATGGTGGGGCCGCCCGGCGTGCCGATGGTGAACCAGAGCGTGCCGTCTTTGCGCAGGACGAAGGTGGGCGTCATCGCCGACAGCGGGCGCTTGCGCGGCGCGACCGCGTTGCGCTCGCCTTGAATGAGCCCGAAGGCGTTCGGCGTGCCGGGCTTCGCGGCGAAGTCGTCCATCTCGTTATTCAACAGGATGCCCGTGCCGCGCGCCGTGACGCCGGAGCCGTAGCCGAGGTTCAAAGTGTAAGTGTTCGACACGGCGTTGCCCTCTGCGTCAACCACCGTGAAGTGCGTCGTCTCTTCCGACTCGTAACCGGCGGGTCGTCCGGCGCGCACCTCCGCGCTCGTCGAGGCGCGTTCGAGGTTGATGCTCGCGCGCAGTCGCTCCGCATACTTCTTATCGATCAAACCGTCGATGGGAACTTTGACGAAATCCGCATCGCCCATGTACTCGGCGCGGTCGGCGAACGCGCGCCGCATCGCCTCCGTCACGAGATGATATTTCTCCGACGAGGCCCAGTTCATGCCGCGCAGGTCGTAGCCTTCGAGGATGTTGAGCATCTCGATGAGCACCGCCCCGCCCGAGGACGGCGGCGGCATCGAGATCACCCCGTAACCACGGTAAGTCGAGCGCAGGGGCACGCGCTCCTTTGCCTCGTAGCCGCGCAAATCCTCAAGCGTCATCAAACCCTTGTTGCGCCGCATGTCTTCGGCGATGAGCCGCGCCGTCTCGCCTTCGTAAAACTCGCGCGCCCCGCCGCGTTGCAGGCGCGCGAAGGTCGCCGCGAGTTCCGGCTGGCGCAGCGTGTCGCCTTCGTTGAAGTAGCGGCCGCCGTTCAGGAAGATGCGTTTGCTGTCGGCGTAGCGTCCGAGCAGTTCGTTGCTGCCGCGCAAAGATCGTGCGAAGAGATGGCTGACCGTGAAACCGTTCGCCGCCAGAAGCCGCGCCGGTTCGGCCAACTGCGCCCACGTCAAACGACCCGACCCGTATTTCCTGAGCGCGAGTTCCATCCCCGCGACCGTGCCGGGGACGCCCGCCGCACGGTAGCCGATGGTGGACGAGCCTTCGCCTTCGATCAAGTTACCCTGCGGGTCGAGATAGACGTTGCGCGTCGCCGCCTGCGGAGCCATCTCGCGATAATCAATCGCGGTCATGCGCCCGTCGCGCCGGCGGATCAACATGAAGCCGCCGCCGCCGAGGTTTCCCGCCGCCGGGTAGGTCACGGCGAGCGCGAAGGCCACGGCGATGGCCGCGTCAACGGCGTTCCCGCCGCGCTTCAAAATGTCCACGCCCACTTCGGACGCGAGTTTATTTGTCGAGGCGACCATCCCGCGCGCCGCGCGCACCGGCTCGCGAGAGGCCGCAACCGCGACACCGGGACGCGCCGCGCCCGGACGCCGCAACTGCGACAAAGGCGCGTTGACGAACAAAAATGCGAGCAGAAAAAAGACTGCGCTGCGAATTGCGGACATGAATCTTGATCCTCTCTGGTGGCGTGTGGAAATCAATTGAGCTTCAACTCCATAAAAAGCGTCCCGGCGACCGGATTGTAGCGATAAGGCTCGACGGGGCGGAAGCCGAGCGAAGCGTAGAGCGCGATTGCTTCGCGCATCGTCGGGAGCGTGTCGAGCAGCATGCGTTCGTAGCCGAGCCCGCGCCCGCGCGCGATGACGGCCTCGGCCAGCGTCTGCCCCAGACGCCGCCCGCGAAACTGCCGCCTCACGTAGAGACGCTTCATCTCGCAGACGCCTTCCGCAAATTTCCGCAAGGCCACGCAGCCCGCCGCCGCCGCCGCCGCATCGTCCGCGGCCAACAGCAAACAACCGTCCGGCGGCGCGTAATCGCCGGGCAAATGTTTGACCTCTTCGTCGAAATTTTGAAAGCCCAGATCAACGCCGAGCGACGCCGCATACTCCCCGAAAAGTTCGCGCGCCAGTTCCCACTCCCCGCGCGATGTCGCCTCGACGATTCGCATAGACTACCTTCCGAAACAGGCAACCGGCACAGACGGCCTTTCGCAACCCATGCTCAAGCGACTTTCACGCGCGCGGACGCGACTCTCCACGCTTACAGGGTGACGAGCAGACCGGCCAGCAACGCGCCGCGCCGCGCGATGTCGCCCCGGTTGATGTGTTCGTGCGCCGCGTGTGCGCCGTCGCCTTCGATTCCTAACCCGTCGAGGACGGTCGCGCCGACCGCCGCCGCGAAGTTACCGTCGGACGCGCCGCCGACGCTCGTCTCGCCCAACTCGAACTCCAGAATCGAAGCGACGCGCCGCGCATGCTCGTAGAGCGCGACGACCGCCGCGCTCCTTTCGAGCGGCGGGCGATTGATGCCGCCCTCCACCGAGAGGCGGACGCGCTCGTCGAACGGGCGCAAATTCAAGATCGTCTCTTCCGTCCGCAACGCGTCGTCCATCGTGCTGAAACGCACGTCAACTTCCGTCCGCGCTTCGGCCGCGACGACGTTGGCGCGCGTCCCGCCCGACACGACGCCCGCGTTGACGGTCACGCCGCGCGCCGCGTCGCCGAGCGTGTGCAGCCGCTCGATCTGTCGCGCGATTTCAAGAATCGCGCTCGCGCCCTTCTCCGGGTCAAGCCCCGCGTGCGCGGCGCGTCCCGTGGCGCGCACCGTGTAAGAACTCGTGCCCTTGCGCGCGGTCTTCGCGCGCCCGCCCGGCGCGGAGGGTTCAAAGACGAGCACGTGCGCCGCGCGCCGCGCCTCCGCTTCCACGAGCGCGCGGCCGCTCTGGCTCCCCACTTCCTCGTCGCACGTCAGCAGGATGACGACCGGATTCTTCGGGCGCAAGCCGAGCGTCGCGCACGCGCGCAGGGATTCGAGCGCGAGCGCGCAGTTGGCCTTCATGTCGAAGATGCCGGGGGCGTAGATGCGCCCGTCTTCCTCGCGCCACGGCCGCGCGTCAATCGAGCCGCGCGGGTGAACGGTGTCCGTGTGCCCCAGAATCAGCGTCGCCGCCGCGTCCGCGTCCCGGCCGCCGAAGGCGCGAATCCGCAGGTGCGCTCCGTACACTCTGTCGGACTCAAGCGTGACTTCCGTATCGACTCCGAGGTTTCGCGCCGCCTCCGCCAGCAGCGAGACGGCCGCGGCGTTGCCTTCCAGATCGCCGGACGGAGATTCGATTTCCACCAGCGCGCGCACGAACGACAACAGTTCGCCCTCGCGCCCCGCAAAATACTCTCCGAGCGCGTTCGCCTCACTTTGTTTCAACTCAGACGCCATACTCTCTCATTAGCCTTCCGCGTTAAACCACTCGACCCGCCGTGATCAATCCGCCGTGTAACTCTCTTTCCTCACGGTCAGACTGTCAATCCTTTGATGTTTGATCTCGAAGCCGATGCCGGGCGCGGCGGGGGCGACGATGGTTCCGCGCGCCGAGACGGTGACGGGCGGCTCGATGATCTCCTCTTCCCAGTAGCGCGCGCTCGCCGAGACATCGCCGGGCAGCGTGAAGCCCGCGAGCGTCGCCATCGCGATGTTGTGTGCGCGCCCGATGCCTGACTCCAACATGCCGCCACACCACACCGGCACATTTTTCTCGCGACAAATGCGCTCGACCTGCTGCGCCTCGCCGTGGCCGCCGACGCGCCCCAGTTTGACGTTGACGATGCGGCACGCGCCCATCTCAATCGCCTTGCGCGCGTCCTCGCCCGAACGAATCGACTCGTCCAGACAGATGGGCGTCCGGGTCTGTTCCTGCAAACGCGCGTGGTCAACCATGTCGTCGTAGGCCAACGGCTGCTCGACCATCATCAATTGGTACTCGTCCATCTGCCTGAACAGCGGAGCGTCGTCGAGCGTGTAGGCCGAGTTGGCGTCAACCATCAACTGTATGCCGGGAAACTCGGCGCGCACGCGTTCGACTATCCCTGCGTCCCAACCCGGCTTGATCTTGATCTTGATGCGCTGGTAGCCCGCGCCCAACTCGCGCCCGATCTTATCCAGCAACGCTTCGGGCGTGTCCTGTATGCCGATGGAGACGCCGCACGCGATCTCTGCGCGCGCGCCGCCGAGCAACTGCCAGAGCGGCATACCGGCGCGGCGCGCTTCGATGTCCCAGCACGCCGTCTCGATGGCGGCCTTCGCCATGCGATGGCCGCGCACCGGGCGCATCAGGGCGGACACCGCCGATGCGCGTTCGACCCCGCGCCCGACAGTCATCGGCGCGAGGTATTGTTTGATCACAGACCACGCGCTCTCCGTCCACTCTTCGCTATAGAAAGGCCCTTCGCCGGCGGTGCATTCGCCCCAGCCTTCCGTGCCTTCCGTGTCGACGACGCGCACGAGCAGGATTCTGCGCTCGGTGGTGCGCCCGAAACTGGTCTCGAAAAAATGTATGAGCGGCAGGCGAATTTCACGCAGTTCGATAGATGCGATCTTCACAAGGGGACTCCTTCGTTGCGCCATTATGGACGGATTCGGCCGCCTTTGCCAACACGTGCGGGCGAAAAGAAAAAGACGACCGCGTCGGCCGTCTCTTTCGAGAAAATCATTCTGAATCTCAAATGTGAGATTTGAAATTTGCCCCCTAGCTTCCTCTTTTGATCTTTCTCAGGCGGAAACTTGATCGGAGGTGATGTCAGGCCCCAGGTTCTCCGTCGTCGTGGTGTCTTCCCCGGCGAGCGCGGCGTGGAGCGTGTGCCAGGAGAGGCTCGCGCATTTGACGCGCGCGGGAAACTCGCGCACGCCCGCGAAGATCGTCAGACGTCCGAGGTTGTTCGGCGTCGCCTCTTCGTCGAGTTCGCCCGTCACCATCCGGTGAAATTCGCTGAAGAGCGTCTCGACTTCTTCGCGCGTCTTGCCCTTCACGCTCTGCGTCATCATGCTCGCCGACGCCTTCGAGATGGCGCAGCCCGAACCTTCAAAGCTCACGTCCGCGATGCGGTCGTCTTCGAGTTGCATGTAGACGGTCAGTTGGTCGCCGCAGAGCGGGTTGAAGCCGTCGGCGTGGCGATTGGCCGTCTCCAACTTACGGAAGTTGCGCGGCTTCTTGTTGTGGTCGAGGATGACCTGTTGGTAGAGTTCGCTCAGTTCCGACACTTTAGCTAAACACCTCGATCACTTTCTGCACCGCTGACGCGAGCGTGTCGATCTCTTCCTTCGTGTTGTAGAAAGCGAAGGAGGCACGCGCCGTCGCCGGGACGTTGAAACGCTTCATCACCGGCTGCGCGCAGTGATGACCGGCGCGGATGGCGATGCCTTCCTGATCCAGAATCGTCCCCACGTCGTGCGGGTGCACGTCTTCGATGATGAACGAGAGCGCGCCCACCTTCTCGCGCGCCGTGCCAACGATGCGGACGCCTTCGATCTCCGAGAGCTTTTCGGTCGCATAGGCGAGCAACTCGTGTTCGTAAGCGTGGGCGGCGGCGCGGTCAATGCCGTTCAAATAATCAATCGCCGCGCCGAGTCCGATCTGCGAGGCGATGGCGGGCGTGCCCGCCTCGAACTTGTTCGGCAGCCCCGCGTAAGTGGTCTTTTCAAACGTGACGGTGCGGATCATGTCGCCGCCGCCGAGGAAAGGGTTCATCCGCTCCAGCAGTTCGGCCTTGCCGTAGACGACGCCGCTGCCCGTCGGCGCAAACATCTTGTGGCCGGAGATGATGTAGAAATCCGCGTCCAAATCCTGCACATCGATGGAAAGGTGCGGCGCGCCCTGCGCCCCGTCCACGAGCACGGGCACGCCCTGCTTGTGCGCGCGCGCGACGATCTCCTTGATCGGGTTGATCGTGCCGAGCGCGTTCGAGACGTGCATCACGGCGACGAGTTTCGTCCGCTCGTTCAACAACGCCTCATACTCGTCGAGCAACAGTTCGCCCGCGTCGTTCATCGGGATGACGCGCAAGGTCGCGCCCTTCTCTTCGCAGAGCATCTGCCACGGAACGATGTTCGCGTGATGCTCCATCGCCGACACGATGATCTCGTCGCCGGCAGTGACAAACTTGCGCCCGTAGCCGTGCATGACGAGGTTGATGCCCTCCGTACAGCCGCGCACGAAGATGCATTCGCGCGACTCGCGCGCGTTGATGAAGCGGCGCACCTTCTCGCGCGCGCCCTCGTAGGCGGTCGTCGCGCGCTGGCTCAAATAATGCACGCCGCGGTGGATGTTGGAATGCTCTTCGCGCAGGTAACGGCCGCCGCGATCAATCACGACCTGCGGCACTTGCGAAGAAGCCGCGTTGTCGAGATAGACGAGCGGCTTGCCGTTGACCGTCTGGCCGAGCACCGGAAAATCTTCGCGCACGCGCGCCACGTCCCACGCCGCCGTGTCCCCTGCTTGTCTCTCACCCGATGTAGATGTCTCTGTTGCGATCATAAAATTTCAACCAGTTTCAAGTTTCAAGTTAAAGAAGGAAGTGCTTTTCAGACTTGAAACCTGAAACCTGAAACTTGAAACTATTACTCATACTTCGAGCCGCGCATGCAGGCGGTTCAGGATAGCTTCGTCCAACTGCTGCTTGATCGACTCGATCCTGATCTTCTCGACCAACTCCTCCGCGAACCCGTAGGTCAGCAGGTTGCGCGCGAGGTCTGTGTGCAGACCACGACTGACGAGGTAGAACAACTCCTCCTCTTCGAGTTGCCCGACGGTCGCCCCGTGCGCGCACTTCACGTCGTCCGCGTAAATCTCCAACTGCGGCTTGGTGTCAACGCGCGCTTCGTTCGAGAGCAGGAGATTCTTGTTCGACTGTTGCGCGTCCGTCTGCTGCGCGTCGCGGTGGACGAACACCTTGCCGTTGAAGACGGCGCGCGATTTGCCGTCGAGGATGCCTTTGTAAAGTTGGTGGCTGGCGCAGCGCGGGCTGGAGTGATCGATCAGCGAGTGCGTGTCGGCGTGCTGCCCCGTGCCGACGAGGTAGAGGCCGTCAACCCAACACTCCGCGCCTTCGTGCGCGAGCCGGACGCCGATGCCGTGACGCGAAAGCTGCGCGCCGAGCGTGATTGTCGTCAAGTCATAGACGCCGCTTCGTTCGAGTTTCGCATTCGTCGTGGCGATGTGAAACGCCGCCTCGCTCTCGCGCTGAACTTTGTAATGCATCACCCGCGCGTTTTCCCCGACGAAGACTTCGACCACCGCGTTCGTGAACGAGCGAGACTCACCCGCCGCCGACGCGTAACTCTCGATGATCGTCGCCGCGCTTTCGCGTTCGGCGACGACGAGCACGCGCGGGAAGACGGCCGCCGCTTGCGCCGCCGGGGCGGAGAGAAACAGCAGTTGAATCGGCCGAGTCGCCTGCGCGCCTTTGGGCAGGTAGACGAGCGCGCCTTCGCGCAGGAACGCGGCGTTGAGGGCGTTGAAACCGTCAGTCTCCGGGTCGCTCGGCCGCGCGAGATACGAGCGCAGCACGGATTCGTGCTCGCCCGCGAAGGCTTCCGCGAAATCCGCGACGACCACGCCCGCCGGTAAATTTTCGGTCGCGGAAAACTCCGCGCGGTAAATCCCGTTGACGAAGACCAGACGGCTCGACGCTTCGGGAGCGAGGAAAGCGCCCACGTCGCCCGCGCTCAACTCTTCACCCGCGCCCGCCGCGACCGGCGCGAATGCGCCCTTCGCGATTGCGCCGGTGTTCGTGTACTTCCAGTCTTCAACGTCCGTCGTCGGAAAGCCGATGTGCTCGAAACGCTCCATCGCCGTCTCGCGCAGGCGCAGCACCCACGCGGGCAAGGCGTGCTCGTCGGCCGACTGCATCGCGTCGAACGCAGTCCTGTAGGAACTCTTCTCTGTCGTCGCTTGTACCATCATCCTCTTGGAAACTTTCTCGCCGTCAATCTTGTCAGCCCGCGCGCGCTACGCGCCGACCGCGGACGGTTGGCCTTCCGCCGCCTCGTCTTTAATCCAGTCGTAGCCCTTCTCTTCGAGCGCGAGCGCAAGCTCTTTGCCGCCGGAGCGCACGATACGCCCCTTGTAAAGCACGTGAACGTAGTCGGGCACGATGTAGTTGAGCAGGCGTTGGTAGTGCGTGACGAGCACGATGGCGTTGTCGGCGTGGCGCAGTTTGTTGACGCCTTCGGAGACGATGCGCAGCGCGTCGATGTCGAGGCCGGAATCGGTCTCGTCGAGCACGGCGAGCTTCGGTTCGAGCACGGCCATCTGCAAAATCTCGTTGCGCTTCTTCTCGCCGCCGGAGAAGCCTTCGTTGACCGAACGCGACATCAGAGCGGCGTCCATCTCGACGATCTGCGCGCGCTCTTTCAGCAGGTCTTTAAACTCAAGCGGGTCGAGTTCTTCCTCGCCGAGGTGCTTGCGCTTTTCGTTGTAGGCGAGCCGCAGGAATTGCGCGTTCGACACGCCCGGAATTTCCACGGGGTATTGAAAGGCGAGGAAAATGCCGTCGCGGGCGCGCTCGTCGGGTTCGAGTTCGAGCAGATTTTTCCCGTCGAACAAAACCTCGCCGCCCGTCACTTCGTAAGACGGATGCCCCGCCAGCACCTTCGCCAGCGTCGATTTCCCGGAGCCGTTCGGCCCCATGATGGCATGCACTTCGCCCCGCTTCACCGTCAGGCTCACGCCCCGCAGGATGTCCTTGCCCTCGACCCTCGCATGTAAATCACGAATCTCTAACACTATGCTCTCCTTCGGAGAGCCGTGAATCGTGAATCGTAAAAAGCCGTGTATCGTGAATCGTCAATCGTGAATAGAGAAGAACAGGTTTTTTCTATTTACGATTGACGATTCACGATTTACAGTTCTTGAACGATTCACGATTCACGGCCTTAAATTTATCCGACGCTGCCTTCCAGTTTCATTCCGAGCAGGCGTTGCGCTTCGACGGCGAACTCCATCGGAAGTTCGCGGAACACGTCTTTGCAGAAACCGTTGATGATGAGCGAGACGGCGTCCTCCTGCGAGATGCCGCGCTGGCGCAGGTAGAACAACTGCTCCTCGCTGATGCGCGAGGTGGTCGCCTCGTGCTCGACCTTCGCCGTGTTGTTCGACACCTCGATGTAGGGAAACGTGTTCGCGCCGCACTTGTCGCCGATCAGGAGCGAGTCGCATTGCGTATAGTTACGCGCGCCCTCGGCACCGGCCAGCACTTTGACGAGGCCGCGATAGCTGTTGTTCGACTTGCCCGCCGAGATGCCTTTCGAGACGATGTTCGAGCGCGTGTTCTTGCCGATGTGGATCATCTTCGTGCCCGTGTCGGCCTGCTGCGCGTGGTTGGTGAGCGCGACGGAATAAAACTCGCCGATGGAGTTGTCGCCCTGCAAGATGCACGAAGGGTATTTCCAGGTGATGGCCGATCCGGTCTCGACCTGCGTCCAAGAGATTTTCGAGTTGCGGCCGCGACACGCGCCCCGCTTCGTGACGAAATTATAAATGCCGCCCTTGCCCTCTTCGTCGCCCGCGTACCAGTTCTGCACGGTCGAATACTTGATCTCGGCGTCGTCCAAGGCGACGAGTTCGACGACCGCCGCGTGCAGTTGATTCTTGTCGAACTTCGGCGCGGTGCAGCCTTCGAGATAAGAGACGTGCGAATTCTCTTCCGCGATGATCAGGGTGCGCTCGAACTGGCCGGACTCCGAATTGTTGATGCGGAAATAGGTGGACAACTCCATCGGGCAGCGCACGCCCTTCGGGATGAAGACGAACGAGCCGTCGGTGAAGACCGCGCTGTTCAGGGCTGCGAAGTAGTTGTCGTTCGTCGGCACGACCGTGCCGAGATACTTCTTGATCAGTTCCGGGTATTCGTGCACCGCCTCGGAGAACGAGCAGAAGATGACGCCGTGCTTTTTGAGCTTCTCTTTGTAAGTCGTCGCCACGGAGACCGAATCAAAGACCGCGTCAACCGCCACGTTCGCCAGTTGTTTCTGCTCGGTCAGGGGGATGCCGAGTTTCTCGAACGTCTTGATCAACTCAGGGTCAACTTCGTCCATGCTCGCCAACGTGGGCTTCTGCTTGGGCGCGCTGTAATAGATGATGTCCTGATAATCGACCTTCGGGTAGGAGATGTTCGGCCAGTGCTGCGGCTCTTCCATCTTCAGCCAGTTGCGATAGGCTTTCAGACGAAATTCGAGCATGAACTCCGGCTCGTTCTTCTTCTCCGAAATGAGACGGATCGTGTCTTCGCTCAAACCGCGCGGGATCATGTCCGATTCGATGTCGGTCACAAAACCGTACTTGTATTCCTTGTTAGTCAGTAATTCGATTGAACTCATCTTTGTCTCTTCTTCAACAACCCTTAAGCCTGAAATCTATTCCGACGGAGTTTCGCCCCGTCGCTTCACGCACGCCTGTGCGTCGTTTGACCTGACAGCGAGCTTATCTGGTGCAAGGTCGTCTCGACGTTCGACTCCGTGCCCAACAGCTGCGCCAGCGTGATGCTCGCCATCGCCCGCTGCACCACGTCGTGCAGGCCGACGATCACGGGGCGGATACCGCAGTTGCCCGTGTGGACGCAGGCGTCGAGGACGCCCGTGTAGCTGTTGCAATGGCTCGCCAGCACGTCCTCGTCGAGCACCTTGATGATTTCGTCCAGGTGAATCTCGGAAGCCGCGCGCGCCAGACGGTAGCCGCCCTTCGTGCCGCGTATCGAAGTCACCAGCCCGGCCTTGTTCAAAATCCAGAGCAACTTGCCCGCGTTCGCCGCCGAAATTCCCTCTCTCTCGGCGATCTGCGTCAGCGTCAGATACTCGCCCTCGCCGAGCGGCGCGAGTTGCAAGAGGCAGCGCAGTCCATATTCTTCCTGTGCGGAGACTTTCATGTAAACCGCTCCAACATCAGCAATTACCAAGTTACGGAGAGATTATACGGATACCTTACTTTTTAGTCAAGATTAGGCGTGCGGTCGCCCGCGCGCCTCACGCGGACGGCTTAAGAAGATTGACCGGCCCTCCGGCCGGCGTTACAATCGCACGCGCTCGTCCGTATCGTTTGACACTGTCAGCTTGACCCCCGACCCGCAACGACGGCCGCCGCCACCCCCATGTCTATTTTCAAAAACCTTTCCTTCGCGCCCTATCTCCTGCGTCGCTGGTACTGGGTGTTCACCATCCTTTTGACGCTCGTCATCTGGGGTTTGCTCGCCCTCGGCCTCAAGCCCATCGAAGACCGCGCCGGGACGTACGCGACGCGCCCTTACGGTTACATGACCGGCATGGAAGACTCCGCGCTCGACGTGCTGTTCCAACTGCGCGACGTGCGCCAGCCGGAACTGCGCGGGCGCGGCTTGAGCGAGCCGATCACGCTCATCGAGGTTGACGAGGAATCGATCAAAGAGTCGAACGTGCGCCTGCAAAAGTGGCCGCGCAGTTGGTACGCGCGCCTGATCGACCGCGCCGCGCAGGGCGGCGCGAATACGGTCGGGCTGGACATTTATTTGAGCGAAGCGGGCGGCATCTCGGCCGAGGACAAGGCGGCGGATCAGAAGATGGCGGAGTCGCTCGCGAACGCCGGGAACGTCGTGCTCGCGCAGAAACTCGAAGCGGGCGGGTCGTCCTCGATCAAACCGCTGCCGATGTTCGCCGACAACGCCTACCTCGTCGGCTTCGTAGACCTCCCGCACGAAAGCGACCGCTTCGTGCGCATCGGCCAACTCTCGCGCGTCGTTTCCAGACCCGACGGGACTGTCGAGGAGGGGTTCAGTTTCGCCACACAGATCGCGCGCGGTTTCACAGAGCAGACGCTCGAAGCCGTCCCCGGCCAGAACAAATTGACGCTCGGCGAGATCACGCTGCCGCTGCGCAACGATCTCAACTTACAGGTTGACTTTCGCGGGCGTTCGCCGGCCTTCACGCGCGTCTCGGCCAGGGCCATTTTGTGCGAGGATTTTCGACGCGACTCCGTCCCGAACCTCAATTGCGCGGATCGCCCGCAACTCTCGGACGATCTCTTCCGCGACCGCATCGTGCTCATCGGCGCGACCAACAACGACGCGCCCGATCTCTTCACCACACCTTACTATCTGCCCAAACAGGTGGTGCGCCCGCTCCTGCAACTGTTCGACAAGAACCTGCCGACACAGCCGAAGTTGATGCCGGGTATCGAAGTCCACGCCAATATTCTGGCGACAATACTAAAGGGCAAATACCTCGTACGCCCGTCTTATCGGAAACAGTTGTTGATGCTGCTGCTCCCTATCGTGATGGTCGCGCTGGCGATCTTCTGGCTGCGCGCGATGTGGGGATTTCTGGTGACGGTGGTCGTCGCGGCGGCGACGCTCGCGATCTCTTCGTGGGCGTTCAACGTGCATGGGGTGATCCTCCCGCTGGCGAGCGCGGAACTGGGCATCCTCGGCATGCTCGCGCCTTCGGGCTTCCTGCTGCGCTACGCGCACGAGCGCGCGGTGCGCGACGCGACGGAGGCCGAACGCGCGGCCATCATGGACATCTTCTCGAAGTGCGTCTCGCCCGAAGTGGCCGACACGCTCTGGCAACAGCGCGGCGATCTGTCCATCGCGGGCGAGCGGCGCATCGTGACGCTCATCTTCACGGACATACGCGGTTTCACCACCCTCTCCGAGTCGGTTGACTCGGCCGTGGTCGTCGAATGGTTGAACGAGTATTTCAGCCGCATGCACCGCATCGTCACCTCCTACGGCGGCCACATCAACAAGTTCATCGGCGACGGCCTGATGATCGTCTTCGGCGCGCCCATCGACCGCGGGCAGAAACTCGAAGCGCGCGCGGCCGTGGCGTGCGGGCTGGAGATGCTGGCCGAGGTCGAGCGCATCAACGAGGAATGGAAGACCAAAGACCGGCCGCAGATCGCCATCGGCGTCGGCGTCCACACGGGCGAGGCGACGTGCGGCGTGGTGGGCGCGGAAGGCCGACTCGAATACACCATCATCGGCGACACCGTGAACCTCTCGGCGCGGCTCGAATCGACGACCAAAGACAAGGGCGTCCCGATTCTGATCAGCGACTCGACCGCCGCGCTGCTCGGGATTGATTACGAAACGCAGCCGCTCGGCGACGTGAAAGTGAAAGGCAAGAATCAGAGCACGGAGGTTTTCACGGTGAAGAAGAACACGCGGAAGCCGGGCGCGGCGGCGGCCAAAAAGGCCGAATCGCAGGCGACCGTGTGAGTTGTCATCAGAGCCGCGAGAGGAATTGTTTACCGCCGGGAACGCGAATTGAAGGCTTGTCTAGAGGCGAGGGGCGCGGAAAGTATCTACTTTCCGCGCCCCTCGCCTCCTTCGCCTCTTTAACTTCGCGTTAAGTCAACTTCACTTCCGCCACTCGTCGATCAACGACGCGACCAGCCCCGTCCAGCCCGTCTGGTGCGACGCGCCGAGTCCCATGCCGGTGTCGCCGTGGAAGTATTCGTAGAAGAGGATGAGGTCGCGCCAGTGCGGGTCGTGCTGAAACTTCCCGTACCAGCCGTGCGCGGCGCGCCGGTTGTCGCCGTCGCGCGTGAAGAGATTGATGAGGCGGTCGGCGAAGCCGTGCGCCATGTCGTTGAGCGTAACGTTCGGCTCGCCCGCGACCGGGCTTTCGATCTCGAACTTCGACCCGTAAGCCTTGCCCACCTTGCGCAGCGACTCGATCATCATGAAAGAGGTGGGAAACCAGACGGGGCCGCGCCAGTTGGAATTGCCCCCCTTCAACATCTCGATTGACTCGGCCGGTTCGTAGCCCACCTGCGCGCCGCCGAAGTGGAACGGATGCCGCTCGTGATACTTCGACAGGCTGCGCAGCCCGTAGTCGGAACGAAACTCCTGCGGGTCCCAGATGCGCTCCAAGAGGTGGCGCATCTGCTCCTCGTTGACGATGGCGAGGACGTAGACGCGCTGGTCGTCGTGCTCGACCACTTGGACGCAACTCTGCACGATGTCCTGCCGGTTCTCGATGAACCAGTGCATCTCGCGGTGGAACTGCGTGAAGGGCTTGATCCAGTTCTCTTCCAGCCGCTCGATGGCGTAGAGCGGGATGAGGCCGACGAGCGAGCGCACGCGAAACTTGTGGTGCTCGCCGTTCGGGTAGCTGAGCACGTCGTAGAAGAACTTGTCCTTTTCGTCCCACAGTTGGTAGCCGACGCTGCCCATCTTCTTCATCGCCGCGCCGACGTAGACGTAGTGCTGGAAGAACTTCGTGGCGAGCGCCTCGTAGGCCGGGTTCTCCTTGGCGAGTTCGAGCGCGATGCGCATCAGGTTGAGGCAGAACATGCCCATCCAGCCGGTCGCGTCGGACTGTTCGAGGCTCGCGCCGTCCGGCAGTTCGTGGCTGCGGTCGAGGACGGTGATGTTGTCGAGACCGAGGAAGCCGCCCTCGAAGACGTTGTTGCCTTCGCTGTCAACCTTGTTGACCCACCACGCGAAATTGATCAGCAACTTGTGGAAACACTTTTCGAGGAAGAGGCGGTCGGCCTTGCCGCTGGTGATGCGATCCATGTTGTAGATGCGCCACACCGCCCACGCGTGGACGGGCGGGTTGAGATCGGAGAACTCCCACTCGTAGGCCGGAATCTGCCCGTTCGGGTGTTGGAACTGCTCGAAGAGCAAGAGCCACAGTTGCTCCTTCGCAAACTCCGGGTCAACCAGTGCGAGCGGCACGCAGTGGAAAGCCAAATCCCACGCGGCGAACCACGGGTACTCCCACTTGTCCGGCATCGAGAGCACGCGCATGCTCTTGATGTGCATCCAGCGATGGTTGCGTATGCGGCGGCGCGATTCGGGCGGCGGGTGCGCGGGGTTGTCGCCCTCGAACCACGCCCGCACGTCGTAGATGTAAATCTGCTTGCCCCAGAGCATCCCCGCCAAAGCCTGCCGCTGCACGCGCCGCTCGTCTTCGGTCGCCTTCGCCGGGTGGATCGAATTGTAGAACTCGTCGGCCTCCCTGCGTCGCTCCGTCACGATCTTGTCCACGTCCGCGAGCGGCTGCTTCAACTTCTCATCCGTCAAACGCAGCTTCAACACGACCGATTCTCCGGCCGCGACGTTCAACTCGTAATGCAGGCACGCCTTCGTCCCCGCCCCTGCGGGGTTAACGCTCGCCTCGCCGTTGACGATGTGGCGGTGAAAACCGTCCTTGACGTAAGGCTTCCGGCTCTCGGCGTGCGCGCCCCAGACGCGCGGCGCGTTCGTCTCGTTGTCGGTGAAGAGGGGGCGGCCGCCCGCGTCGCCGTAGAGACGGCGCGTGCCGAGGCAATACTTGAAGGGCAGGCCGGGCAGCCCGCACGTCTCTTCGTCCGAGGCGACGAGGCTCACGAAGTCTTGGCCGCTCTCTCCGGCGCGGATCACCGGCTCGTCCTTCGGCTCAGGCCACCACGCCCAGATGTTGCGGAACCAGAGGTGCGGCAGCAGGTGAACGACGGCCTCTTCCGCCCCGCGGTTGAAGACTTCGATGCGGACGCAGATGTCTTCCGGCGCGGCCTTCGCGTATTCGACAAACACGTCGAAGTAGCGGTCGTCGTCGAAGACGCCCGTGTCGAGCAACTCGTATTCGGGGTTGTGGCCGTTGCGCCGCGCGCGGTTCTCCGCGATCAGTTGGCCGTAGGGGAACTCGCGTTGCGGGTACTTGTACAGGTACTTCATGTACGAGTGGGTGGGCGTCGAATCGAGGTAGAAGTAGTACTCCTTCACGTCCTCGCCGTGATTGGCTTCGCTTGAGACAAGCCCGTAGAGCCGTTCTTTCAGGATCGGGTCTTTGCCGTTCCAGAGCGCGAGGGCGAAGGTCAGCAGTTGGTAACGGTCGCAGATTCCGGCCAGCCCGTCCTCGCCCCAGCGGTACGCCTTCGAGCGCGCCAGATCATGCGGGAAGTAGTCCCACGCCGTGCCGTGCTCGCTGTAGTCCTCGCGCACCGTGCCCCACGCGCGTTCGGAAACGTATGGCCCCCACTTGCGCCACGGGTGGATGGGCAACTCCGAAGGCTCATTCAGACGTTCGTGTTCTTTGGTCGGCATGGGATTTTGACTGATGGCTGAGAAAGAATTTGTAAAATAGTCTCACGCAAAGGCGCAAAGGCGCAAAGGAAGGCACGAAGTTATAATGATTTTTCTTAGTGTCTTGCTTTGCGCCTTTGCGCCTTTGCGTGAAATTCTTGTGTGCGAATAAACGTCAAATCTACTGTGGGTGACGGCTCCGCGTCTCTAGCGCGCCTCGTCCAACTGCGACAACTTTTCGACGCGCTCCTGATGCCGCCCGCCGTCGAAGCCGGTCTCAAGAAAAGTGCGAATCATGCGCGCCGCGAGTTCGGGTTCGATGAAGCGCGCGCCGATGCAGAGCACGTTGGCGTCGTTGTGCTGGCGTGCGAGGCGCGCGGTCTCCTCGTTCCAGCAGAGCGCGGCGCGCACGCCCGGCACTTTGTTGGCTGCGATGGAGATGCCGATGCCGGAGCCGCAGATGACCACCCCGCGCTCGACCTCGCCCGACGCCACCGCACGGCCGACCGCCGCGCCGAAGTCCGGGTAATCGACGCTCGCCAGACTATCTGTGCCCTTGTCGTCAACCTCGATGCCGAGCGCGGCGATCTCTCGCTTCGCCGACTCCTTACTTTCATAACCGGCATGATCGCTGCCGATGGCGACTCGTCTTGGGGTCATAAAAAAATAAGGATGAACGATGAACGATGAACGATGAACTGAAGAAATATTGACTCATTGATCCATTTCTTCATTGATTCAATGAACCGATGAATCAATGAATCAATCTTTTCACTTCATCGTTCATCGTTCCGCGTTCATCGTTTCTTCTTCATCCCTCATCCTTTCCTGAGAGTTTCGCCGCGGCGGCTTCGTCGAGAAACCACGCGAGCGCGCCCGCGGGCGGGCGGATGAGTTGCGAAGGGAGGCGGTGCGGGTCGTGCGCGCCGTGGATGACTTCCTGCAAACGCTCGGCCTTACCCGCGCCCGTGACGATGAACATGATATGGCGCGCGTGGCTGATGGCGGGCGCGGTCAGGGTGACGCGATAGGTGTCGAACTTTTCGACCCAGTTGGCCGTGACCCAGGCCGCCCGCGCGTCGAGCGCGTGCGTGCCGGGAAAGAGCGACGCGGTATGGCCGTCGTCGCCCATGCCGAGCATGACGAGGTCGAGATCAGGCCACGCCGCGCCCTCGCCGAAGAAGCCGCGCAGTTCGTCTTCGTAGAGGCGCGCGTTGGCGACCGCGTCGCCCTCGCCGCGCATGCGGTGAACGTTCTCTTCCGGCAGCGCGACGCGGGACAGCAGAGCCTCGTTCGCCATGCGGTAATTGCTGTCGGCGTCGTCGGGCGGGACGCACCGCTCGTCGCCGAAAAAGACGTGGACGTTCGACCAGTCGAGCCCCGCGCCGAAATCTTCGCCCGCGAGCAGTTCGTAGACGCGCTTCGGCGTCGAGCCTCCGGCGAGGGCGACGCTGAAACGCCCGCGCGCCTCGACGGATGCGCGGCCTAGTTCGACGAAGCGGAGGGCGGCTGCGCGCGCCACTTCATTCGCGTCCGCGAAGATTTGAATAGCCGGAGTCGCACGGTCGTCGGCTGGCATAAGGTTATGAAGTTCTGAAAGTCGGGTTTAAGACTGTTCGAGGGCGCAGCGCGCCGCGCCGTAGAGCGCGGTCTTGTCGTCGAGGATGACGTGCACGGGGATGTTGGAGACGAGCGCGGACATGCGGCCCTTGTCCGTGAACGCCCGCATGAACGTGCCGTCTTTCAATTTCTCGATGAGCTTCGGCGCGATGCCGCCGCCGACGTAGACGCCGCCCGTCGCTTTCAGGATCAAAGCGAGGTTGCCCGCCATCGCGCCGTAGATGTCCGTGAAAAGGTTGAGGGCTTTGACGGCCAGTTCGGACTTCTCCGCCAGTCCGGCCTGCGAGACGGCGGCCGAATTGTCGCCCGATTTGATCTCTTCGGCCAGCCAGTCGGGTTCTTCGCCGTACTTGTGATCGCGCAGGAAACTGTAGACGTTGAACAGCCCCGGCCCGGAGAGCACGCGTTCGTAGCTGACGCGCCCGCCGATTTTGCCGCGCAGGTAATTCAGCAGTTCGTGTTCGATGGCCGTGCGCGGGGCGTAATCGATGTGGCCGCCTTCGGAGGCGATGGGGCGATAGCGCCGGCCGTCGTGGAACAGCCCGGCCATGCCGAGCCCCGTCCCGGCGGCGATGAGCGCGCGGTGTCCGCCGCTCTCCGCCTGACCTTCGTTGAGCACGTGCAGTTGCGCCGCGCCCAAGCCCTCGATGCCGTAGGCCGTCGCTTCGAGATCGTTGATCAGGCCGACGCGTTCGAGGTTGAGCGTCCGGGCGAGAGCCTGCCCGTTGACATCCCACTTGAGATTAGGCGTCTTGACCTGCCCGTCCTTGACCGGCCCGGCGATGCCGAAGCAGGCGTGCGTCAATTGCGGTTGATGCTCGGCGACGAATTCCGAGATGATGGATTCGAGCGAGTCGTACTTGCCGCTCGGAAAACTCCGTTGCGCGAGCGGCTTACCGAGTTTTTCCTGCTCAAAGATGGCGACGTTCGTTTTCGTCCCCCCGATGTCTCCGGCCAGTATCATATCTTTGGAAACTATTTATTTCAGATTCGACTAACTTTTCTGTAAGGCTTCGATCAACTGCCCGACGGATGCGACCGCCCGCTCGTAAACTTCATCGCGCGAGAGCATGCTGAGTTCGCGGCTGAGCCGCTCGCCCTCGGACTTCGCCTCGTAAGAGACGACGCGCCCGACGGCGCGTGCGTCGCCGATCCTGGCCGAGGTTTCAAGCTTTGTCCATCCTTCGTTTATCCCGACGTAAAACTCCGCGCCCGTCGCGCTCGTCTTGAGCGTGAGCGTGGCGATCAGGCCGTCGCAGCCCTGCCGGTCGGCCGCCGGGCGAAACTCGACGTTGATCTTCCGCTCGCCCGACAGCAACACCCAGCGCGAGTTGTTTTCTTCCCGCACGAAATCGCCCGTCGGTTGCCACTTCAACTCCGCCGCCAGCCAACCGACGAGCAACAGGGCGTGCGCGGCGATCTGGCCGGACGCCACGTCGGGCGGATCGTATTCGACGAGCACCTCGTCAATCGCGTCGAGGTGCGGGCGGTAGTCGGCCACATCCCAGAAGCTCGCGATCAAATTGCGCCACGAGGTCAGACGCCCCCAGTTCAAGTCGCTCGCCAGCATGTACTGCCGTCGCGCGCCGATGATCTGCGCCAGCCGCTTCAGGTCTTCGTGCGGGCGGTCGAACACGAGCGAATCGATGACGACGCGATCCGACAATTCGACGAGACGGTTGAACAGCTTATCTTCCTCGTGCGGGATGTCCTTCCACCAGAGGAAGACCGGCACGTCCGGCACGACCAGAGGCTCAATCGCGCTCGCCGCCGTGTCAACCGCCGCGCCGCCCGCCTCAATCGTCACCTGTTCGCCGCACACCTGTTTCGCCGCGCCCCTGCTCGCTGTCTGGCAGCGGGTGGAGACGTGGGCCTCAAGCCTTGCCTCCGCCGCACCGCGATCTGCGATGAGCACGAGCGTGCGACCCGGCGCGTGCTCCGTCACCACGTCGAGCAACTCGTCCATCTTCGCGCGATCCTCTCCGGGCGCGGCGTAGATGATCAGGTTCAACACGCACACGCGCGTCACGCTCGACTCCGCCCCGTCCCCGGCGTTTCGCCAGTTGGCCGCCAACTCTTTTTCCAGACGCCCCACGTCAATTCCCTGCGGCGCGTTCGCGGCGGCACTCGGTTGAATTTCTGAACTCATAATTTGAAATTCGTGAATCGTGAATCGTAAATCGTGAATAGATAAGAAGCTGGTTTTAACTATTTACGATTCACGATTCACGATTCACTGCCTTTACGGTCTGCGCCAGCGGCGTCCGGCTTGCTCCAGGAGATCGTGCGTGGCCTGCGGCCCCCACGTCCCGGCTTCGTAGTTGGGGAACGGGGCTTCCGCCTTCGTGGACGCCCACTCTTCGAGGATGGGCATGACGATCTCCCAACCGCGCTCGGTCATGTCGGTGCGCGCGTACAGCGTCGGATCGCCGAGGATGCAATCGAGCAGGAGCCGCTCGTAGGCTTCTGCGAGTTGGACGCCGAAGGACGCGCCGTAGCGGAAGTCCATGTTCACGTCGCGGATGCGCGTGACCTGTCCGGGCACTTTGGCCGCGACGCGCATCGTGATGCCCTCGTCGGGCTGGACGCGGATGATGAGTTGGTTCGGCGTCATCTGCTCCATCATCTCGGAGCCGAAGAGTTTGTGCGGAGCGTCTTTGAACTGGATCGCGATCTCGGTGACGCGCTTCGCCAGACGCTTGCCCGAACGGATGTAGAAGGGCACGCCCGACCAACGCCAGTTGTCGAAATACATCGTGAGCATGGCGAAGGTCTCGGTTGCCGAATCGGGCGCGACGCCCTCTTCTTCGCGGTAGCCGGGAACCTGCTTGCCGTTAATCGACCCCGCGCCGTACTGGCCGCGCACGCACTCCGCACGGATGCGCTCCGGCGTGAACGGGCGCACGGCGGTCATCGCCTTGATCTTCTCGTCGCGCACCGATTCGGAGTTGAGGCTCGCGGGCGGCTCCATCGCGACGAGCGAGAGCACCTGAAAGACGTGGTTCTGCAACATGTCGCGCACCACGCCCGCCTTCTCGTAGTAACCGCCGCGCCCCTCGACGCCCACCGTCTCGGCGTTCGTGATCTGGACGTGGTCGATGTACTGGCGATTCCAGAGCGGCTCGTAGATGCCGTTGGCGAAGCGGAAGACGAGCAGGTTTTGCACCGTCTCTTTGCCGAGATAGTGATCGATGCGATAAATCTGCGACTCGTCGAGATGTTGATGGATGTCGCGGTTGAGGGCTTGCGCGCTGGCGAGGTCTGAGCCGAAAGGCTTCTCGATGATGACGCGCACCCAGCCCTTCTGCCCCTCTTTCGGCTTCGCCAAGCCCGATTGCCCGAGTTGCCGGACGGCTTCGGCGTAGAGCGTGGGCGCGGTGGAGAGGTAAAACACCCGGTTGCCCTGCGTGCCCCGCTCCCGGTCGATCTGGTCGAGTTTCGCGACGAGATTCACGTAGTCCGCGCTCGTGCCGATATCGACTTTCAGGTAGTGCAAACCTTGCGCGAAGGATTCCCACACCTCTTCGTCCACCGTCTTGGCCTCGGAAAACTGCGCGACCGCCTCTTTCATGTTGGCGCGAAACTCTTCGCTGCTCAACTCCGTGCGCGCCGCTCCGACGATGGCGAACTCGGCGGGCACGAGCCGCTCCTGCACGAGACGATAGAGCGCGGGCACGAGTTTGCGCTTCGTCAGATCGCCGGTCGCGCCGAAGATGACGACCACGCACGGCTCGGCCGTCCGTTCAAGGCGCACGCCCGCGCGCAGCGGGTTTTCCATGACTGTTGCAGACATAACAAAATAACGATGAATGCGGAACGATGAACGATGAACTCAAGACAACTTGTTTTCAGTTCATCGTTCATCGTTCCGCGTTCATCGTTCATCCTTTCTTGAGCATCTCTTCCCATTCCGTGTGGACGGCGGGTTGGCCGGGTCTGTCGGTTCGCTCGTAGGTGTGCGAGCCGAAGAAGTCGCGTTGCGCCTGCGTCAGGTTGAGCGGCAGGTTGGCGGTGCGATAGGTGTCGAAGTAGCCGATGCTGGCGGACATGCCCGGCACGGCGACGCCGCTCTGGATGGCGGTCGAGACCGCCCGACGCCAGTTGGGCTGCGACTGTTCGACGAACGCGTTGAAGTCGGGGTCGAGCAGCAGGTTCGGCAAGTCGGCGCGGCTTTGGTAAGCCCCCTTGATCTTGTCGAGGAACTGGGCGCGGATGATGCAGCCGCCTTTCCAGATGCGGGCGCACTCGCCGAGGTCTATGTTCCACTGGTAGGCGTTTGATCCGGCGCGGATGAGGTTCATGCCCTGCGCGTAGGAGCAAATCTTCGAAGCGTAGAGCGCGTCGTGGATGGCCTGAATCATCTCGCGGCGGTCGCCTGAGAACGCGGCGCGCTCCGGCCCCTTGATCTGCTTCGACGCCTCGACGCGTTCCTCTTTGCGCGACGACAAATTGCGCGTGTCCACGGCCGCGTCAATCGTCGGGGTGACGATGCCGAGGTCGAGCGCGATGTCGGAAGTCCACTTGCCCGTGCCCTTCTGCCCCGCCTTGTCGAGCACGAGATCGACGAGGGGCTGGCCGGTCTCCTCATCCTTCACGCGCAAAATCTGCGCCGTGATTTCGATGAGGAACGATTCGAGGTCGCCCCGGTTCCACTCGTCGAACACGTCGGCCATCTCCGTGGCCGACATGCCGAGAACGGTGCGCATCAAATCGTAGGCTTCGGCGATGAGTTGCATGTCGCCGTACTCGATGCCGTTATGCACCATCTTGACGAAGTGACCCGCGCCGCCCGGCCCGATGTAGGTGACGCACGGGCCGTCGTCAACTTTCGCCGCGATGGCTTCCCAGATCGGGCGAATCTGCTCGTAAGCCGCGCGGTCGCCGCCGGGCATCAGAGACGGCCCCCACAGCGCGCCCTTCTCGCCGCCGGAGACGCCCGACCCGATGAAGTTGAAGCCCTCGGCCTTGAGAGACTTCTCGCGCCGCTCGGTGTCCATGAAATAAGAGTTGCCGCCGTCGATGATGATGTCGCCCTCTTCGAGGAAAGGCTTGATCTGGTTGACCGTCCAGTCAACGGGGTCGCCCGCCTTGACGAGCAGGATCGCCTTGCGCGGGCGTTCGAGCGATTTCACAAATTCTTCGGGGGTGTGCGCGCCGATCACTTCATGGCCTACCAGCTGCCCGACAAACTCGTCAACTTTCTTCGGCTCGCGATTCCAGACGGCGATGGAGTACCCGTTGCGCTCGATGTTGCGTGCCAGATTCTCGCCCATCACGCCCAACCCGATCATGCCGATCTTCGCCGTCTTACTACTCTGTTCAGGTGTTGACATAAGATTTCCTCACTCAATTAAAGGATGAACGCGGAACGCTGAACGATGAAGTGGAAAAAACCGATGTCAGTTCATCGTTCCGCGTTCATCCTTCATCGTTTCTGTTTAGGCTCCCGTCGCGCCGGAGCGTGGAAGGGCTTGGCCGATCAACTCCTGTAGACGGTTGAGTCCGGCTTGCACGTCCGCGCCGAGATCGACCCGGACGGCGCGTCGCCCGCGCGAAGCGAGAGAACGAAAATCGCCGAGCGCCTGCGCCTGTTTCAAAGCGCTGAAAGTGTAGGGCTGCCCCGGTATCGGTAAATCTTTGATGTCGGGCGCGGTGAGTTGCATGAAGACGCCCGCCGCCGAGCCGCCTTTGTGCAACTGCCCCGTGGAGTGCAGGAAGCGCGGCCCGTAGCCGGTCGTCGTGGCGCAGCGCGTCGTGTCGCGCAGGTGCGTGCGGATCGCCTGCACGAGCCGCTCGTATTCGGGCGTCTCCTCGAAGTAGTCGAGCATGGCGATGTAGTCGCCCGCGCCCGCGCGCGCGAGGTGCGCGGCGATGGCCGCGCCGACCGATTCGTTGGGAAGCGCGGCGCGCGTCTCGTCGTCGGCGTAGATGGTGAGCATGCCGTCGGTGGCGAGCACGTCCTGTTCGGGCAGCTTGCCGTCGCGCGCGAAAGTTTCGAGCAGTTCCTTCGTCGCGTCCTTCGACTCCTGCACGTTCGGCTGGTCGAAGGGGTTGATGCCGAGCCGCCAGCCCGCGAACGCCGTCGCGATCTCCCACAGGAAAAACTCCTCGCCCAGATCATAGAGGTCTGTCAGCGTGCGGTAGACGACCGGATGACCGGCCGCTTCCAGAGCCTTCAACTTGGCCTCCGTCTCGCTCTCGATCTTCTCGACGCTGATGTGGACGAACAGGCGGTCGTCGCCGTAGACGGAAGGCGCGCCGAGCGGTTCGCCCGCGACGGGCACGATGCCCTTCCCGTCCTTGCCCGTGCTCTCGGCCAGCAGTTGCTCGACCCAGAGGCCGAACGAAGTGATCCGTGGATCGGTGCTGATGGTCAACTTGTCGCGCCCCGCCTTCGCACACTCGCCGAGGATCGCGCCGAGGCGCGCGCCCGGATTCTCCGCCGCGGGCACGACCGACGCGCACGCATGCACGACGCGTTCGGCGCGGTCGAGCAACTTCCGCACGTCTAAGCCCATCAGCGCGGCGGGAACCATGCCGAAGTAGGAGAGCGCGGAGTAACGCCCGCCGATGTCGGCCGGGTTGAGGAAGATGCGTTTGAACTTGTCTTGCGTCGCCATCTGCTCCATCAGCGTGCCGGGGTCTGTCACGGCGACGAAGCATTCGCCGGGGTTTTCCTTCCGCTTGCCCACTTGATCGTACCAGTATTTGTAGAAGACGAGCGGCTCGGTCGTCGTGCCCGATTTCGACGAGATGATGAAGAGACATTTGGTGATGTCGATTTTGTCGGCGATGTCGGAGAAGGCGTCCGGGTCGGTCGAGTCGAGGACGAGCAGTTCGGGGTAGCCCTCCTGCTTGCCGAACGTCTGCCGCAGCACTTCCGGGCAGAGCGACGAGCCGCCCATGCCGCACACCATCACATGCTTGAACTCGCGCACGTTGCGGATGCGATCCGCGAACTGCACGAGGTCGTCTTCGACGCCGATCATCATGTCGGGCACGGTCAGCCAGCCGAGCGCGTGCTTGATGATCTTCTGGTGCGCCTCGTCCGACCTCCAGAGCGCGGCGTCTTTGCGCCAGATGCGGCGCATCACGTCGCCCTTGTCCGCTTCCTTGATCGCCCCCGCGACCGCCTCACTATACTTTCCCAACGTTGCCGTCAACCTTTCGTTGATGCCCGACAGGAACGCGGCGCGCTTCGACTCGATGGACTCGGCCAGCGTGTCGAACGAGGTGACGAATGAACTCAGCCCGTCCTTCTGCAACTTCTCGGTGACGGCTTTCAGGTCGATGCCGATCTCGCCCAGTTCCCGCACCAGCGCGCGGCACTCGTCCAAGCCCTCTTCGAGCGTGAGCGCGACCTTGCCCTTCTCGCGAATGGCCGTGTAGGTGGCGGGCGGCACGGTGTTCACCGTCTCCGGCCCGATCAAGTTGTCCACGTACAGGACTTCCGAATACTTCGGATTCTTCGTGCCCGTCGAAGCCCACAACTGACGCTGCGCCTGCGCGCCTTTGGCCTTCAACGCACTGAAGCGTGCGCCGTGAAATATCTCTTTGTACTTGGCGTAGGCGAGCTTGGCATTGGCGATAGCCGCGCGCCCCATTAAACCTTCGAGCCGGGCGCGCTCTTCGGGCGTCGCGGCGTGGCGCGCTTTGTATTCGAGGTCTGTGTCAATCGCCGTGTCCACGCGCGAGACGAAGAAGCTCGCCACCGACGCGATATGATCCACCGGCTTGCCTTCGGCAGCGCGGCGTTCGAGCCCACGGATGAAGGCTTCGGCCACCTGCTCGTAATTCTCAATCGAGAAGATCATCGTGACGTTGACGTTGATGCCGCGATAGATCGACTCTTCGATGGCTGGCAAGCCCTCCTGCGCCGCCGGAATCTTGATCATCACGTTTTTGCGGCCGAGGCGTTTGAACAGGCGGTCGGCCTCTTCAATCGTCTCCTGCGTCTTGTAGGCGAAGCCGGGGTTGACTTCGAGACTGATGTAGCCGTCCACGCCGTCGGTCTTGTCGTAGACGGGTTTCAGGATGTCGGCCGCGCGGCCGATGTCTTCGACCACGAGGTCTTCGTAAATCTCGGAGACGCTTTTGCCGGCCTCGACGAGCGCGCGCAGTTGCTCGTCGTAGTCGTTCGAGCCGGTGATGGCCTTCTCGAAAATGGTCGGGTTGGAGGTGACGCCGCGCAGATCATCCTCCTCGATCTTCTTCTGGAGGTCGCCGCTCGCGAGCATCGCCCGCCGGATGTTGTCGTACCAGATGGACTGGCCGGTCTTCATGATTTCAACCAGAGTATTACTCATCACGTTGCTCCTTCGTCGCAGAGGTCAGAGGTTAGAGGCCAGAGGTTAGTAAAGATTAGTTTACACTGTCCGCTGCCCGGCGGCCGCTGACCGGCTACTCATTTCCTCGCCTTTATTTTTTTACTGACCTCTAACCTCTGACCTCTGGCCTCTGTACTTATCCATTTCACGTCTCGCCGTGTCCAACACGTTTTCGACGGTGAAGCCGAATTTCTTGGTCAACTCTTTGAGCGGCGCGCTCGCGCCGAAGGTCTTCATGCCGACGATGGCGTCGTTGCTGTTCACGTAGCGACGCCAGCCGAACGTGCCCGCCTGCTCCACGGCGACGCGCGCCCTGACCGGCGACGGCAGCACGCTCTCCTTATAAGCCTCGTCCTGATGCTCGAAGATTTCCCATGAGGGCAGGCTTACGACGCGCGCCTTGACGCCCTCGGCCGCGAGTTTTTCATAAGCCTCGACGCAGAGCGAAACCTCCGTGCCCGTGCCGATCAGGATCACTTCGGGCTGGCCGCCGTCGGTCGCGTTGTCCGCGAGCACGTACCCGCCGCGTCTGACGCCTTCCGCGCTCGCGTAACGCGTGCGGTCGAGCGTCGGCATCGCCTGACGGCTCAAGACCATCACGGCCGGTTCGTGCCTCAGTTGCATCACGACGCGCCACGCCTCCGCGATCTCGTTGGCGTCGCCTGGACGCATCACGATGAGGCCGGGGATGGCGCGCAGAGAGGCGAGTTGTTCGATGGGCTGGTGCGTGGGGCCGTCTTCGCCGACGCCGATGGAGTCGTGCGTGAAGATGTGGATGGTCGGGATTTCCATGATCGCCGAGAGCCGGATCGCGGGGCGCGAATAGTCGGAGAAGATCATGAAGCCCGAACCGTAGGGGCGAATCTTCGAAAGCGAGAGGCCGTTCAGGACGGCCGACATCTCGTGCTCACGGATGCCGAAGTGGAAGTTGCGCCCGCCGTACCAGCGCCCCTTCTCGGAATCGTCGTCGGCCGTGAAATCGCCCGCGCCTGCAAACGTGAGGCGCGTCTTCGTGGAGGGCGCGAGGTCGGCCGCGCCGCCGATGAACCACGGCACGTTCTGCGCGACGGCGTTCAGGACTTTGCCCGAAGCGTCGCGCCCGGCCATGCCTTTCGCGTCGGCCGGGAAGACGGGGATGTCTCTGTCCCAACCTTCGGGCAGTTCGCGCTTCTGCATCCTGACGAGTTGGTCGGCCAACTCCGGGTACTCTTTGCGATACGCTTCGACTCTGGCGAACCACTCGTCGCGCGCCTGTTTGCCCCGCGCGCCGATGCCGCTGTTGAAGTGATCGCGCACCTCATTGGGCACTAAAAATTTCTCGTCTTCCGGCCAGCCGTAGTTGCGCTTCGTCAGTTTGATCTCTTCTTCGCCGAGCGGCTCGCCGTGCGCGGCGTGCGTGTCCTGTTTGTTGGGCGCGCCCCACGCGATGTGGCTATCGACGATGACGAGCGTCGGGCGGTCGGTTTCTTTGCGCGCGACGGCGAAGGCGCGTTTCAAAGTTTCGAGGTCGTTGGCGTCGCCGACGCGCGTGACGTTCCAGCCGTAGCCGATGAAGCGCGTCGCCACGTCTTCGGAAAACGCCCACGAGGTGTGGCCCTCAATCGTGATCTTGTTGTTGTCGTAAATCCAGCAGAGGTTATCGAGTTTGAGGTGGGCGGCGAGCGACGCCGCCTCGTGCGAGATGCCTTCCATCATGCAGCCGTCGCCGCACAGGGCGTAGACGTTGTAGTCGAACATCTCGAAGCCGGGGCGGTTGAAGTAGGCCGCCTGCCACTTCGAGGCGATAGCCATGCCGACGCTCGTCGCGATGCCCTGCCCGAGCGGCCCGGTGGTCGTCTCGATGCCGGAAGTCCAACGATATTCCGGGTGGCCGGGGCAACGGCTGTCGAGCTGGCGAAAGTTCTTGATGTCTTCGAGTTCGACCGAAGGCTTGCCCGTCGTCTCATACTTCGCGTTGACGGCCTTGACGCCCGTCAGGTGCAGCATCGAGTAGAGCAGCATCGAGGCGTGACCCATCGAGAGCACGAAGCGGTCGCGGTTCGGCCAGATGGGGTCTTCCGGGTCGAAGCGCATGATCTCGTTCCAAAGCAGGTAGGCGACCGGAGCCATCGCCATCGGCGTGCCGGGATGGCCTGAGTTGGCCGCCTGCACGGCGTCCATCGAGAGCGTGCGGATCGTGTTGACGCAGAGGTTATCGAGTTCGGCGGGCTTGAGGCCGGCGGCCGTTGCTTCCATTAGTTGCTGACTCCTTGCAGATTTGTTCTACCGTCTGTCCTTCGCGAGGGAAGAGGCGCAAACGCACGAAGTTGTAGCAGTCGTAAGCGGAAAAGAACGTTTACTCGTGCGTGTTCACCAGACGAACTCACGTATGATCGAAGATTGTTATCAGAGATCGAAATTGGAGACCGCCGAGGCCAGTGCGGGCAGAAAGCCCGACCCGAAATCAGGATGCGAAATCAGGATGAAAGAGCAGGACGCGAAAAAGGCTTTGTTGTCGTCCGAATGAAGCGGCGGGATACTAACACGTTCTCGAATAAACGTCTATTGCCTTCCGCGCCCGCGACGATCAACGCCTCCGAACTTCTTCGACTCTCGCCGCCACGTCACGCGGCCTCAGCCCTCACTTTTGCTTTTCCAACAACTCGCCGCGCTCGTAGGCGAGAATGAGCCGTTCGAGCGCGCCGACGCGGCGGCGGATACTCGCGCCCTCCTCCGTATCGGCGACGAGGCGCGGGCGTTCGTGCGCGCGAATGGTCGAGACCTTCGGCACGATGTCCGCCCCGGCCGTGATCGCGTCGGAGATCGATTCGAAGTGATGATGCTCGGCCAGCGCGACGCGCTCCGGCGCGATGATGAGCGTGTAACCCCGGTCGCCATATGCTTCGGAAAACGCGCCGTCAATCGTGACCGCATTCCCGCCGTCCTTCAAAGGCTCTTCGCCCCGCTCAACCTTGACGGGCACGTGACCGTTGACGATCAAGGCGTCCTCGTCGATGCCGAAATCCGCGGCCACGCGGCGACAGAAATCCGCCCCGTGAATCAACTTGAAATAAGGGTTCTTGTGTTCCTTGCGCGCCTCTTTATTCTCGACGAAATAGTTTTCGAAAGTCGCCATGCGGTCTTTGCCGAAGAGCGGCGAGCGCGCGCCCGTCCAGAGATACCAGAGCCAATCGGCCTCGTCGCCCACCGTCTCCGCGCCCGCGTTCATCGCGCGGCGCACCACCGCGTCGAGCGCGTCGAACAACTCGCGCCCCGCGCACTCGCGCCCGTCCACGGCGAGCGACACAAATTCGCCGCGCTCGTCCACCGGCACGCACCCATGGAAGATCAAAGCCTGATCGCGTCTCAACCACGTCGAGCCGCGCCGCGTGACGTAAGACATCTGCTCCCACAGGCGCGAACTCGAAATGAACGACTGCCGCAGGCGATCCATGCACGCGCGCTCTTCGCCTGAGAGCGCATACGGGTCTGACGGGTCGAGGGTGGGCAGGTGCGCGTCGAGCAGCGGGTGCGTGCGGCCGTCGATTTCGACGGTGTGATTCTTCGCGTCAATCCGGTGCAACAGGTTGCGCCGCTCCATGTCCCATGCGGGATGACGGCGGATCGTCTGCCCTTCGAGTTTGAACTGGATGACGGCAATCGCCTTCTGCATCCGCGCCATCAGCAGATCGTCGCGCAACCCCGTGCCCTTCGCTTTGAAACGCTCGCAGGGGTCGTCCGCGTAGACGGCGCGCGCCAGCCGTTCGAGCGGCGTGATGATCAGCCCGTAGCCCTCTTCGAGTTGCGAGAGGCGGCGGTAGCGCAGCGAGACGCGCAGCACCGTCGCGATCAGGGCTTCCTGCCCCAGACACGCGCCCATCCACAGCACGTCGTGATTGCCCCAAGTGAACGAGACGTTCGGCTGCTCCGACAGGTAATCGATCACCTTGTCGATGCGCGGGCCGCGGTCGCCGAGGTCGCCCGCCACGATGATCTCCGACACGGACAGGTTGCGCACCAGACGCGAGGCGGCGCGCACGGCCGGCAAATCCTTATTGTGCGCGGCGAGCGCGTCGATCATCGCGTTTACGTAAGCGTGGCCGCGCCTGCTCGACGGTTCGTCGCGCAGTTCCTCGAACAGTTCGGCGTACTCGACGGGCATCAGGGCGCTCACCCGCCGGTGACGACACGAGCGCGACAGTTCGCGCACGATCTCGAATTGGCTGCGGAGCACCCGACGCACCCACTCGCGCCGCGCCTCCCGGTCGTTCATGCGGCCGTGCAGGTGCTCCATCAACTCGCGCGGGTAATAGAGGACGGCGAGCAACTCCTGCTGCTCCGCTTCGTCCAACTTGCCGTCGAAAAGTTTAGCGACGAGCGAGCGCAGACTGCCGGAAGCGTTGTTGATGATGTGGCGAAGTTTTTTATACTCGCCGTGCACGTCGCTGACGACGTGGACGACGCCTTTCGGCAGAGACAGCGCGGCGTGCAGGGCGGCGGCTTCGGCCAGCGCGGCGTCGGCCGTCGGGTAGTTCTGTGAGAGCGCGTGAAGTAGGGTGGAGTCCTCGGAAGATTGAAGGCCGGGCAAGGTGCTGCTCCTTAACTGCGGCGGAGTGTTTTCACGTTGTCAGGGACGGCGAAGGCGGCGGGATACTAACACAGCGGCAAGTCTAAATCTACAGCGTCAACTTTTGCGCGGGCGGCAAAAAAGAGAGAGGCCGAAACACCCGGTTTCGGCCTCTCGCGGTAACGTTTAAGACTTCGTGCCCGACTAAGACGCGCGACTTTCAATTGGCCGCCGCTTCCGGGTTCTGGAAGAAACTCTCGTCCATCTTGACGCCGTAGGTGACGGTCTGCACGCGCGCCTCCTGCACCTGTTTATCGTCCCTGTAGAGGACGGAGCGGTACGGGACGAGCGTGTTCTGCGAATAGCGATAGTCGTGGAACGTGCGTCGATACTTGCTCGGCGCGGTGGCGTCGGGCGGCGTCTCCTCGTATTCGAGCCAGAGGACGCGCGCGGTCTTACGGATGTCGGGGTTCGCGCTGATGTAGTAGCGCGTACGGCTCTTATCCTTGTCCGTCAGATCGATCACCCAGAGGTCGAGACCCTTCAACTTCTCTTTGCCGACGAAGGCGACGGTCGAATTGTTCTCTTTGTAACGCAGCAGCGCGTCGATGCCGTGTTGCGACTGCGAGAGAAATTCCGCGGTCACGTCCTGCTTCGGCGTAAAGGCCGTGCCGTTGATGATGCCCCAGATGCGCCCCTCGTTGAAGACGAGGGCATATTCCATCGTGGGCATCTTCTGATCCACGCGAATCTTGTCTTTGCCCGCCGTCTCGCCGCGCACGAAACGCTGCTCGTAACTCAACTCCTCGACGCGCCCGTCGTTCGCCGTGCGCGTCACCTTCCCGCGCTCGACTCCGTTGCGCCTGATCTGCTTGAGCGTGTCGCGCCCGCCGCCGCCGCCGTAGACGATGATCACCGTCTCGGCGACCTGCTCGGCCGTCGGCGCGGCGTCCTTGCCGGTGACGGGTTGAATCTTTTTATCAACCTTCAACTCCGGCGTCGGGGTCGGGACGGCGGGTTGAGTGGTTTGAGGCGGTTGTGGGGTTTGCGCGAACGTGGGGCGCGAGAGTCCGGCCGCGCCGAACAACATCAGCGCCAGCGCGAGTAAATGAAAGCGTCGCAACACCGGTAACGTCTCCTTAAAAACTGTTAGCTAAAAACCTTCGGGAGTGAAGGACGGAAAATCAAGCCGCGAATTGTAACATAGAAGCCGTCGGGCGTCGGGCGTCCACGCCAGTGTTCACGTCAAACACACATATTGATGCCGGAAACCCACCGGACGGATGCCCGCCGCCTCGCATTGACAACACGGCGACGGGGCATGTAGAGTGCACGGTTTTCATAAGCGCGAAATCGGCGACAGGCGACGGTGACGGTTCGCGTCTCCCGCCCGCCGCCCGTCATTCTCCATATTTTGAAAGGATATTAAAAACGTGAAGACTGTTGGTATTTTAGTCGGCCGCGAGAAGACTTTTCCGCAGGCATTGATTGACCGGATTAACGAGCGCGGCGCGGGCGAAGTGGTCGCCGAGTACGTCGAAGTCGGCGGCGTCCGGCTCGACGAGGGACGCCGCTACGACATCATTATCGACCGCATCTCGCACGAAGTGCCCTTCTACCGCGCCTTCCTCAAGCGCGCCGCGCTCGAAGGCACGCAGATCATCAACAACCCCTTCTGGTGGTCGGCGGACGATAAATTCTTCAACTACTCGTTGGCCGTCAAACTCGGCGTCGCCATCCCGAAGACCGCCCTGCTGCCGCAGAAAGACTACATCGAAGGCATCACGAGCGAGTCTTTGCGCAACCTCGAATTCCCGCTCGACTGGCAGGGCATCGTGGGCTACGTCGGCATGCCCGCCATCATCAAGCCCTTCGACGGCGGCGGCTGGAAGAACGTCTCGCGCGTCAACTCGATTGAGGAACTGTGGCAGATTTACGACACGACGGGCACGCTCTGCATGACGCTTCAGGAATTCGTCGCCTTCGACCAGTTCGTGCGCTGCTACTGCATCGGGCAGGAAGAAGTGATGATCATGCCCTACGACCCGCGCAAGCCGTACCTGTCCGGCGAGCAGTACATCCAAGACCCGAATTATCTCTCGGCCGCACTGGCCGAGCGCATCACGAACGACGTGCGCACGCTCTGCCGCGCGCTCGGCTACGACATCAACACCGTCGAGTTTGCCATCAAGGATGGCATCCCCTACGCGATTGATTTCATGAACCCCGCGCCCGACGCCGAACTCGCATCGGTCGGCGAGTTCTATCACAACTGGGTGACCGACACGGTCGTCAACCTCGTCTTCAAACGCCTCGCCGAGCCGCAGACCGAAGTTCGTTATCGCTGGGACGCGATGCTCAACCCGCGCCCCATCGAGACGGCGACGCAGGCGATGTCGGCGGTCGCGTCCGCCGCGCAGCAGTCCGTCTCCGCGATCATTCCTGAGTCGGGACGCGAGATTGCGGCCGACATCGCGGCAGGCGTCTCAGACCTCGTCGAGGGCGCGGCCAACGCCGTCTCCGGCATTCTCGGCCGGAGCGGCGAGACGGAAGCGTCGCCCGACGCCACGGCCAAAACTCCGCGCGCGGCTTCAGCCAGAACGCCGAAATCCGCCGCCCCGCGCAAGAGCGCGTCGAAATCCGCCACGCCGCGCACCAAGAAGCCGACGCCCGAAGTTTAACCGCCGGACTTTAATTGACAGCTTTGCATGATTCGGGAAAGAGACGGCCGCAACCGGAGTGCTGCCGTCTCTTAGTTTATCTTCAGCCGCTAACGTCCCGGCGCGGCGACGCGCGCCATTTCGGTTTGTTATTTTGTTTGCCTCAAGGATAAAAAGATGAAGGAAATTTACGTGAGCACCGACGTGGAAACCGACGGGCCGATCCCCGGCCCTCATTCCATGCTCAGTTTCGGCTCCGCCGCCTACCTCGCCGACAAGACGCTCGTCGGCACGTTCACCGCCAACCTCGAAACGCTCCCCGGCGCGAGCGGCCACCCCGAAACGATGGCCTGGTGGCAGACGCAGCCGGAGGCTTGGGCGGCCTGCCGTGAAGAGTTGCAGTCGCCCGCGGAGGCCATGAAAAACTACTTCGCGTGGCTCAAGGCGCTGCCCGGCCACCCCGTCTTCGTCGCCTACCCGGTCGTCTTCGATTACATGTTCGTGCAGTGGTATCTGCACAAGTTCGCGGGCGAGAGCCCGTTCTCGTTCGTCGGCCTCGACATCAAATCCTATGCGATGGCGATGCTCAAAAAAGATTTTCGCCACGTCGTCAAAGCAAACATGCCGAAGCACTGGTTCGACGACCTGCCGCACACGCACAAAGCCCTCGAAGACGCCGTCGAACAGGGCGCGCTCTTCTGCAACATGCTGGCGGAGAATACGCGGGAAGGGTAAAGGGTAAGGGGAAAAGGGTAAGGGGGAAAGCCTGAGTGCTCTCTGACTTCCCTTTACCCTTTTCCCTTTACCCCTTACCCCTACGCTCCGAGAGGCCGAGCAGCACGTCGGCGATGGCTTCCGAGATGGGCAGCCCCGGATGCCTTTCGAGCCAGAAGAATTCGCCGGAGGGGTTGACTTCGAGAAAGACGTGTCGGCCTTCGGGCGTCACGATAAGATCGGCCGCGCCGTAGTTCAACTCGAAGTAATCCATCAAGCTCAACAGTTTTTCTTCCACCGCGGGCGGCAGCGTGTAGGGTTGCCACGCGTCGATCAACCGCACGCCGTCGCGCCTCCAATCGTGCGCGGCGCGCGCGGACGCCTGCGAGTCAATGGCGGCGGCCAACACGCGACGGCCGACGATGGTGACGCGCAGTTCCAAATGCTTCGACACCTGTTCCTGGAAAGCCATCGGGCAGAGACGCAGCCCGTCGAGATCGTTCAAATCTTCGGCCGCAACCGGGTTGGTGAAGACTACTTTTTCCGCGCCGTCTTCGTAGATCGCAAAGGATGAGAGCATCTTCGTGATCATGCCACGCTCGCAGGTGCGTGCGAAGGCGCGCACGGCTTCGGGGTCGTTGGTGATGAGCGTGCGCGGCGTGTCCAGTCCCGACTCGCGCGCCATCTGAATTTGCAACTGCTTATTTTCGGCGCGACGAATCGACTGCTCGGCGTCCATCCGAAACACCCTCAGACTCGCGAGCATCCCCATGATGGTCGCGCGCGATTCGCCGAGCGCGGCGCGGCGGAGTTGGGCGTCCATCTCGCCGGGCAGCCGCCCCGCGACGTTCAGGCGGCGATGCCAGACGGCCGACACGTCGCGCAGGTCGAGCGTCTCGCCGCCGTCGGCGAGCGAAAATCTCTCGTGAGTTTCGCCGTAGTGTGCGACGAGTTGAACCTCGGTCGGGAATTTGTCGGTGTCGAAGCGAAACGAGTTGCCGCCGCGTTTCCTGATGGAATCGGCGACGAGCGCGACGCTCTCGTTGTCGTCGCTGTGGGTGATGATGAGGACGGTCATAAATTTCAGACGAGGAGAGCGTCGGCGATGGCTTCCGAGATGGGGAAGTCTAGATCGCGTTCGAGCATGCCCCATTCGCCGCCGGGGTTGACTTCGAGAAAGACGTGTCGGCCTGCGGGCGTGCGGATAATGTCTATCGCGCCGTAGACGAGTTGCAGGCGGCGCATCAGGGTCGTGAGTTGCGCGGCGAGTTCCGCCGGAATCTCGTCTCGCTGCCAGCGGCATTCGCCGGGCGCGGCGCGTCGCCAATCAATTTGTCCGCCGACGGTGCGGCTCGCGTCCAGCGCGCCGACGAAGAATTTCCCGGCGACGTAGGCGACGCGCAGTTCGAGCGATTTCGGGATGTGCTCCTGAAACACCATCGGGCTGTGGCGCAGCCCGGCCGCGTCTTCGAGGTCGCCCGCGCCGACTTTGTTCGTATAGACGAAGTCCGAATCCGCGCCCATGCTGACGGAGACGGCCGTGAGCAATTTCGCCACGAGCGCGCCGTCGTTTTCGCGAAAGAACTCCCGCGCCTGTTCCGCGTCGTTCGTCAGGAGCGTGCGCGGTATCGCCAAGCCCGCTTCGGCGGCGAGGCGCAGTTGCCGGAGTTTGTTCCCGGCTTCGTCTTCACGCGCGCGGTCGTTGACCCAGCGCGCCGCGTGCAGCCCGTCGAAGAATCCGTGGAGGGCGGCGACGCTCTCGCGCAGGCACATCTGCCGAAACTTCGGGTCGAGATGTTCGTCCAACACGGGCGGCCAAATCTTACGCGCCCAGACGGCGCGCACCGCCCGCGCGTCGCACGTCGCCGCGCCGTCTTCGATGGTGTAATTGCCCGCGCCGGAGAGACGCGCGGCGAGGCGCACTTCGCGCGGGAAGCGATCCGTGTCGAAGCGGAAAGTTTTCGCGCCGCGACGCGCGAGGGCTTCGGCGACGCGATCCACCGTGTAGTAGTCGCCGCTGTGCGTGAGCAGCAGGACGGTGTCCCGCTCCGGCTTGGTCGCCATACGAATAGTATGTCGGGTCGGGCTTGGTGAGTTTCAGGACATGCGTTAAGGACATCCCACGCGGGATGTCCTTAACAGTTGTTGCGGCGCACTCGCGCAAGCGCGCAGTGGTTTAATGTTCGTCTCGGACGGGATGTTTGCATGCCGGGAGCGCGCCCCGGCCTCTATGAATTTCGGGGTTCAAAAATCGCGCCTGCTCTCTAGCCGCTTAGATGTGATACAGGGGATCTTCGTCGCGGTCGGAGGGGTATTTCAGAGTTGCGAAAACGGCTTCGTCGTTGGCCGCGCGCGAGTTGGATTCGTCGAGTTGTCCTTCTAGGAAACGCGCGAAGAATGGGGTTTCATTGCCTTCCGGCTTATCGTTGCGGGTGGTTTCGGCGTTGGCTTTATCTTGCTGTTTCATGCTGGGGTCTCCTTATGCTGTCAAAGTGAGGTCGGGGAAAACGCCTGTAGTTCTAATACAAAGCGCGCGGAAGGTCAATGAAACGGCGGCGATCCGGCGAGAGACTTTCAACTCAGGAAGTCGCGCTCATGGCGTAGCGTCCGAGTTTTAGTTGGAGTCCGCGACGCGTGATGCCTAGTTCGCGTGCGGCGCGTGAGATGTTGCCTTTGTGGCGGCGCAGTGAGTCGGCGATCATGCGGCGTTCGAGGTCTTCCACGGCGTCGGGCAGCGAGAGCGTTTCCGGCGCGTGCTGCGCGGCCGCGCCGAAGGCGGCAAAGTGCGTGGTCGTCGTGGAGACGGGCGCGGAGGTGCGTTTGAGTTCGGGCGAGAGATGATCGGGCGTGATCAACGTGCCGTCTTCGGCGCGCGCCATGATGCGTTGAATTTCGTTGACGAGTTGACGGATGTTGCCCGGCCAGTCGCAGACCATCAGCAGGTCAATCGTCTCCGGCGTGATACGGATTTCGCGGCGGTTGAACTTCTGCGCGTAGTGGCCGATGTAGTGATTGACGAGCGTCGGGATTTCCGAACGACGCTCCCTGAGCGGAGGCACGCGCAGGCGAATGACGTTGAGACGATAATACAAATCCTCGCGGAAGCGGCCATCTTTCACCATGTCTTCGAGGTCGCTGTTGGTGGCGGCGATGATGCGCACGTGTTGAAGGGGACGAAGACTTTGGCGCGGCGCGACGAGAGCGCGTGGATGGCGCGGGCGACCAGTTCCTTGCCCGTCCCCGACTCGCCCGTGACCAGCACGGTCACGTCGGAGGAACGTATTTTATGTACTTCTTCGACCAGACGCGTCATGGCCGGTGACGAATGGATGAAGCCCGGCATAAAACTCTGGCTGGCGAGAGTGGATTGCTCCGCGCCGTCGAGACCTTCGCGCGCCTGCTCGCGAAACGCGCAAACGTCCAGACCCAGTTCGACCATCCGTAGCAGCGGATCGAGCGAAACGCCGCCCGGCAGCGCGGCCGTCCCCGGCGGCGACACGAGCAAGGTGGCGGGCGGCGCGTTCGTCGGGCGCAGTTCGATGGTCTCGACCTGATGTTCGCCCGCGACGCGCTTCGTCTCTTCCGCGCCCTCCGCGCGATGCAACTTCTCCAACAGTCCCCCGCCTTCGTCCTCCGTCCAGCCGTGCGCCACCACGACCCGGCCGCGCGCCTCTTCGTCCGTCTCGGCGATCAAAATCCGGCGCACACCCGTCTCCTGACTAACGACGGCGGCCAGTTCGCGCAGGAGCAGTTCGCGCGAGGCGACGGCGTCCGTCAGTCGCAGCAAGATTAAATGCGTCAGGTCGTCGAAGCGCGGTTGGAGCGCGGCGGGCGCGTCGTCGCCGACGGAATGTTGAGCGAGCGCGCTCAGGGCTTCTTCGGCGCGCGTGATGTCGAGCCGTGCGCCGAGTTCGCGAAAAGTCTCCGTGGCGCGCGCGAGACATTCATAGGCGCGTTCGGGCTGCACGGCGGCGTAGGCGCGTCCGAGGTCGTAGCGCGAGCGCGCGCTGCGGTAGCGGTCGCCGAGCATTTCGTAGATGGAGACGCTGCGCCCGAAGTGTTGCGCGGCGAGCAAGCGTTCGCCCCGCGCGAGCGAGAGCAGGCCGTGGAGACGCTGCGCCTCGCCCGACACGGCGAAGTCGGCGGACGTGTCGGCCGTCTCGCTCAACACCGGATTGAGTTGTTCTTCGCACCGGACGAGGTCGCCGCGCCGCAGGTAAATCTCTCCGAGCAACAGGCGCGAGTCGCAGACGGCCTGACGATCCCCGATAAGCCCGGCATATTCGAGCGCGCGCGTCCCGTCGGCGAGCGCGCGTTCCAACTGGCCCATCGCGAGGTGGCAGCGTCCGAGCGTGCGCAGGGCTTGCCCGATGTACCACTTGTTGCCGTGCTCCTGCGATAGTTCGACGGCGCGTTCGAGATATTTCTCCGCCTCTTCCAGTTCGCCGCGCAGCATCAACAACTCGCCGAGCGAATCGAGGATCATCGTCTGCTCGCCGCGCTTGTCTGTCTCGGAGGCGAGCGTGAGGGCGCGTTCTAGGGCTTCCTGCGCGCGATCCCATTCGCCGACGAGGATGAGGTGGATGCCGAGATTGTTGTAGCCGTCGGCGGCGTTGGCCTTGTGCTCGGTGCGCTCGTAGTAGCTGATCGCCGTCTCTAAATATTTGATGCCGTCGTGCGGCCGCTTGAGAAACCAGCAGACCCCGGCCATGTTCGTGTAGATTTTGCCGAGCAGGTAAGGCGCGGGATGATCCCCGACGAGTTTCAACGCCTGCCCGAAATGTTCGAGCGCGGGTTCGTAGTTGCCTTCGTAAACTTCCGCCAGCGCGATGCCGAAATTGGCTTCGGCCAGCCCGCGCCAGTCGCCCGTGCCGCGAAAATGTTCGAGCGCCTTTTGCGCGTGGTCGCGCGCGATGGTGTACTCGTTGATGTTGCGGTAGACGCGCGCGAGCGCGACGTAGACCGAGCCGACCTGCGCGCCGCCGCCGTGCTCCGTCGCTTCGCGCAGCGTCGCGTTCAGGAGCGCGATGGCCTTCGGGTGATCGCCCGTGTAGTTGTAGGCCAGACCGAGTTGGACGCCGAGATAAATCGAAGAGACGGGGTCGCACTTGGCGCGCTCCTCCGGCTGCTCGTACAGCCGCACCGCTTCGAGCGACTCGCGATAACGCCCCTGCATCTCCAGCGCGGCCGAGAGCAAACAGCGAGCGCGCCCGAGCAGCGTCGCGTCCTGTCGCGAGGCGCGCATGAGCGAGGCCGTCCGCTTCAAGACCTCTGAAGTGAGACCCTGATCGAGCAGCAGGCGCACGTCTTCCAGTTCGCGTTCCAGCGACCCGCGCGCGGCCTGCGCGCGCACGCGCGCCTCGCTCAAACTTGCGATGCCGGACTCTCCCCCTTGATTCTCCTTGCTCATTATCCGGCGGCCTCCACAGGAATTTTCGCGTCTCGAAATACCATTCGCGCGCGAATCATCGCGGCGACCGGCATCGCACTTCTCTTCCACACAGAGGCAAGAAAAGCCCTTCAGGGATGCCGACCGATTGTGGAGTTAAATATAGTGGCTGCGTTGCTAAATCACAAATTACAAGTTCCGACGCGGGAGAGACAAGACTGGTGCGCTTCAAATCTTGGGCGGGAGATAGATGGTGTCGTAGTGGCTGTGCAGTTTGTAACCCGCACGGCGGTAGAGGGCCTGCGCCGGTTCGTTCTGCTCGTTGACGAGCAAACAAAGCGACCGCGCGCGCAACAACAACTCGCGGCTCAATTGCGACAGGCAGCGCACCCCGTAGCCCTTGCCCCGCTCTTCGGGATTCACGTATAAGCCTTCGAGGTAGATCACTTCCGGCGTCGCGGAACAAATGTCTGTCTTGAAGATCAGACGTCCGTCTTTGATCCACACCCAGATGCGCCCCGCCTCGATGCGGCGCGCCAACCGCGTGAGAAAACCTTCCGGGTCAACCTCCAGCGGGTTGCTCGAACTCTCTTCAAACGCCAACCGCGCGTGTACGGCGGCGACCTGCGACAAGTCGTCGAGCGTCGCGGGTCTCAACTCCGGCACGGACTCGCGCACCGCGACCGGCCACGTCTGTTCCAGCAGTAATTCACGCTGCACCAGCAACGGCGACTCGCCCGCACGCGCGTAACCAGACCAGAATTGCTTGACCGATTCGCGCTCGCCGAGAATGACGTGCGCGTCGCGCTGCTCGCGCGCCCGGCGCGCAAACGCCTCGACAGCCTCGGCGCATTGACTCGCGAAGATGATGTGATGCCCGATCAAAGCGACGCCCGTGGTCTCGCCCCGCGCGTCGCGGCACACGTAAAAATCGCCCCGATTCAATTTTCGCTCAAACCCGTTGTCGCGGATCAGGCTCGACATGATGACGTTTTGCACCGGACTCGCGCCGAGAAAGTTCAGAGTTTCGTCCTCCTGACCGCGCGCGAGAAGTTGCGGCGACGAAAGTTCGCCTTCCGGCGAGGCGTGCGGGCGAGGCGACGTTGTGCGGGCGGAGTCGGGCGTTCGAGACATGGCAATAAACGTGTCCAGCGGAGAACGGGTTCAAGATGGCAGAACATTTTCGCGCGAGTGATGCCGCACGCGCCGTCAATAGCCTCGATAGTCCTCGCCGGTATCGACCACCACGGGCGCATAACTCGTGCGGTCTCCGTCGGCCATCGTCGCCAGAGACTTCAGCAGCACGTCGCTCATGATCACGCCGTCGCTCATGATCACGCCGTCGTCGCGCAGCACCCCGTCGCTGATGATCACGCCGTCGCTCATGATCACGCCGACCGCGACGTAGCGCGTGCCGCTGCCGAGCATCCGGCCGTCGCTCGTCAGGATGTGGTCGCTCATGATCACGCCGTCGCTGAGGAAGGCGGGATTCCGCATGAGGACGGTGTCGCTCATGATCACGCCGTCACTCATGATGACGCCGTCGCTCATGATCACGCCGAGGTCGTAGATGCGTTGGTAATCGGTGATGAGGTCGAGCCCGGTGGCGAAGGTGTAGTTGAGGACGACGCCTTGCGCCCAGTCGAACGCATGCCCGGCGATGGTGGTGCGCGGCGTGGGGGGCGCGCCGGTGAGCAGGGGCGTGCCGAGCGGCGTGCCGCTCGTGATGTCGCGGCGGACGAGTTTGGCGAGCCTGACCGCGCCCTCGATGTTAAGCCCGCCCGCGCCCTGCTCGAACATGTTGAAGCCTTTGAGCGGCTGCGCCGTGTACATCAGGATCGTTTTGATCATGTTCGGCGTGAGATGCGGGTTGACTTGCAGGAGCAGCGCGGCCGCTCCGGCCACCTGCGGGGCAGCCATCGAAGTGCCGCTCATGAACATCATCGCGCGGCTGTCGTCCGTGCTCACGCCCGCCTCCATCTGCGGGTTACGCGTGAGCAGGAAATTCTTCGCGCCGCAATCGTCCACGTCTTCAGGGCATTCCCCTTCGGCCTGCGCGCCGACCAACTTGTTGCCGGGCGCGACGAGTTCGGGCTTCAGCAGATTGTCGAAATGACGGACGTTCGCCGCGTCGATGTAGCTGCCGCGCGTCGGGCCGCGCGAACTGTAAGAGGCGACCGCGTCGTCGCCGCGCTCGTTCGTGCCGAAGGTGTTCGTCGCCCCGACGGTGATCGCCGAAGGCTCGATGCCGGGCGAGTGAATCTGACCGTAAACTTTTTGCCCGTCGTCGGTCTTGCCGTTGTTGCCCGCCGCGGCGACCACCACTATTCCTGCGTCAACCAGACGACGCACCGCGAGACAGACCGGGTCGTTCCGGTATGAATCGACGGCGGGCATGCCGAGGCTCAGGTTGACGACACGGATGTTGTAGAGCGCGCGATTCGTCATCACCCAGTCGAGCGCGCGCAACACGGACGAGACCGAGCCGCGCCCCTCGTTGTCCAACACGCGCAGGTTGACGATGTTCGCGTTCGGCGCGATGCCGACGTAAGCGGCGTTGGCGATGCGGCCGTTGCCGCCCGCGAGCGAGGCGACGTGCGTGCCGTGCCCGTACTGGTCGGAGGCGTTGCCGTAGTCGACGAAATCCCCTTCGGCCACAATGCGCACGTCGCTGTCGTCGGTGCGCCCGTCGCGGAAAGATTTGTGGCTGCGCTTGATGCCCGAATCGAGCACGGCGATGCCGATGCCCGTCCCGTCGAGCCCGCCGGTCGCCTGTGCGCGCACGAGGTCTGCGCCGGTCGTCGCGGAGACGTGGCCGAGCGTGCGCACCTCTCGGTCGGGCGTGATGTAGGAAATTTCCGCGAACCTCGTCAACTCAAACACGTCGGTCGCGGGCATCTCCGCGCTCACGATGCTGGAATTCTGGAAAGCGTAATTGACGCGCACGCGCGGCCGCGTATAGATGGCCTCGACGCCGCTCCCGGCCGGGGCGTTCAAGCGGCAGATGACGCGAAAGATTTTCTTGCGATTAACCGAACGGATTAACTGTTGCGCCAGATCGGGCGAGAGTTTATCGAGTCGCGCGCCGTATTTCGCCGGGGGCGTGGCCGCGACTTTGTTTTTGGTCGCCAGAGAACCGGATTTCCCGGCCGACTGAGCGCCCTTTCCGCCCGGCAAAAATTGCCCGCGCGCCGTCAGCCCGCCGAAGTTGCCGAGGCACAGCGACGCGAGGACGAAAAGGGCGATAAAACTTTTGCTGGCGGAATGGTTATTTCTTTTCATTTCAGTATGGAGAATGGCTTGAAAACTCTTTTCGCACGAACGACAAAGGGGAATATTAGCCTGCAAAAGATTGAACCGGATGGCGCAAGGTTTGAGGACTCGGAGCATGGAAACGTTGCTACAAACTTCCCTCAAACAGCGATTTTAATGCCATCTTCCGCTTAACTTACGCATTTACCATAGTGCAACAATCATGCCAGCTATAATGAACGCGACATTTCCGGCTCCGTGCCTTGACTGTGTCATCGACGGCTTTTTCGAGATTTTGATAAAGCCCCGGTAAAACGGACTTTCACGGCCTCCGACGCCGATATTTCATCCGAAAAAACAATTCCGAAGGCATCTCGACGCCCTCAAATCAGCCCACAAAACTGTATACCTCTTTCGCATCGCATACTTGATTCGCAGTTTCGAGAAAAACCCGTGTTTATGCGGCTAAACCTGCGTCAAGCCGTGTCGCCTGCGAAGTTGTGCGAATCAAGTATCACTTTTTATCGTCCGAAACAGTTTTCGTCGCCGGTTCGGAAGCGGCACGCACGCGTTTTTTGCCCCGGACATCGCGTTTTCCAAGGTTTTGCCGAACTGGCACGGCGGTTGTAATGAGCCGTGTGCGTGGTAAATGGCGGGCGCAGTTTGTTCGGTCAAGGGCGGCTCGCAAAGTTCATGTCACAGGGCGCATCAAGGGGCGCGATTTTTTGTAGTTGAAGGGAAAAAGAAATGAGTTTTCTGAAAGGCAACATACAGTCATTTAATTTGCGGAGGGGCGCGGCGGGGATCATTCTTCTTCTCACCCTGTTCGTCCTGAATAGTTCCCCGGCTTACGCCGGTAACATTGGTGGCGGCGCGTTCATCAGCCCGCCGCAAGCGACGCCCACGCCGAGTCCGACGGCTACTCCGAGCCCGTCGCCGTCGGCCACGCCGTCGCCTTCACCCAGCCCCACGGCATCGCCGAGTCCGTCGCCGAGTCCTTCTCCGAGTCCTTCTCCCGGTCAAGGTTTGGAAGCGAGAATGGAAATTCGGCTCGTCGGCGCGAGTCTCAACGGCGCAACGCCTCGCGGCGAAGCGGAATTTCGACGCGAGGCCGAGGGCAGCCGTCGCTTGAGAATCAGGATCGAGAACGTGAATTTGCCGGACGGCACCGTGCTGAACGTGCTCGTGGACAACGTGCGCGTCGGCCAGATCGTGATCGACTCGCTCAAAGGCGAGATCGAACTAAGAACCGACCACGGGCAGACGACCCCGCCCGTCGTCAACGGCACGGGCATCGTCATCTCGGATCGCACGGGGACGACCATTATCGCGGGCACGTTCTCGCAGTCGCTGCCGACGCCCGGCCCGACGCCGAGCCCGACGCCCATGCCGACGCCCGGCCCCGGCGGTGAAGTCCGCGTCCGCATCCCGCTCGCGGGTGCGGCCATCAGCGGCATGATGCCGCAAGGCCACGCTGATTTCCGCCGACGCCCGGACGGCCGCCGTCTGAACGTCGAAATTCAAGACGTGAACTTGCCCGCGGGGACGACGTTCAGAGTGCTGGTCAACAACGTCAGCATCGGCCAGATCGTCCTCAACTCTTTCTTCCGTGGCGAACTTGAATTGAACACGAACGACGGCAACAGTGTCCCCGCCGTCGCCAACGGCACGACCGTCGCCGTCGTCAACAACACGACGGGCGCGACCATCTTGGCGGGCGTGTTCGGCGCGATTGCCCCGGCGGCCAACCCGCTCGAAGACGGCAACTTCTTCGTGCGCCAGCAATATCTCGACTTCCTCAACCGCGCGCCCGAACAGGGCGGACTCGACGCGTGGCTCGGCGTGCTCGCCAAGTGCCCGAACAACGGCTACGGTTCGACGAACCCCGACTGCGACCGCGTGCAAATCTCTTCGGGCTTCTACCGCTCGCCCGAATTCAGCGGGCGCGGCTACTTCGTCTACCGCCTCTACGACGCCGCGCTCGGCCGCATGCCGCGCTACGCGGAGTTCATGCCCGACATGGCTCGCCTCGGCATGCCGCAAAACGCCGCCGAGTTGGAAGCGAGCAAGAACGCCTTCATCACCGAGTTCATGGCGCGGCCGGAGTTCAACACCCTCTACAACGGGTTGACGGGCGCGGCCAACGCCGAGGCGTTCGTCGGCAAGTTGGAGAGAACCGCGAACGTCACGCTCGCCAATCGCGCGCAACTCGTCGCCGGGATGAGCAGCGGCACGAAGACTGCGGCGCAGACGTTGCGCGCCTTCATCGAGAGTCAGGAAGTGCAGACGCGTTTCTTCTATCGCGGGTTCGTCGCCATGCAGTACTTCGGCTACCTGCGCCGCGACCCCGAACAGGCCGGCTTTGAAGCGTGGGTGAACGTGCTGACCAACGGTGCGCCGAACGTCCAGACGGGCGACTACCGCACGCTGATCTTCGGCTTCCTCCACTCCTTCGAATACCGCAACCGTTTCGGCCAACCGTAAATTGTTGAGGGAGCGAATGCGACTGTTCAGCGTCAGCTGAAATCACCGGGAGGCGTCGAATCGGATCGACGCCTCCTCATTTTATCTCAAGTTCGGATACACATTGCCGGTGCGGGTTGGAATCGAGCTTGAGCACACGACGTCAAAACGAACAGGCACGGACGGGGATGTCGACGAACATGATCGGGCGGGGTCGTATCACCCCGGCTTTTGTTGAGTCCACAGACGCAGACCCGACTCGGTCGCTTCTAACCGGCGCGCCGCGTTGAGACTGATGAGCCCCCGTTCGAGGAGTTCGGCTATTCCGAGTTTTGCGGTGTCCTCATCTATATCCGCCTCCCGACCCAACACCCGATCAATGATCCAGCCGGCTAATCCCACCCGCTCACTACCCGCGGAAACGGCGAGACGTTCGGGACTGTAACGCCCGTTTAATTCGGTCACTACGCCGAGCAAAGCCGCGGCGGGCGTATTCAATCCCCCCGCCGCCGGGGCTTTCGCACCGGCAACTTTTGGTATTTCGACGAGACCGGCGGCGGGATGCTCCGCGTCACCCAAGGGCAGCGATGTTTGGGTTGACGGCGACACCTCCCGCAGTTGATAACTTGCGGACAACCCCCTCGCTATCTGGTTCTCGTAGAGCAACAGGGTACAGGCCGCGTCCAGCGCGGCGTAACGCAATTGCTTGTGGGTGAGCGGCCGACGAGCCCAATCGCCGCGCTGTTCGCTTTTGTCGAGCCCTACCCCGAGGTGTGCCCGCACCTGCGCTTGCAGTGAATAACGTTTCTCGCCGCCGCGCCGCGCCGCCAGCATCGTGTCGTGGATCGGGGAGGTGTGGATACGGTAGTGGCGCGAGAGACGCACCGCGTCGTAGGCCGCGTTGTGAATTGCTTTCACCACCGGGTTCAATTCGAGGCTTGGTTGGAGAGGAGCGAGCGAGAATTCGGCGAGTGCGTCGATGACCGCGACGCGCAGCCGGCCGCCTTCGCGGAAGGCCAGTTGGATGAGGGAGACCCGCTCGACCTGTCGATCCCACCAGTTGACAGTCTCGATGTCGAGCGCGAGAGCAGGAGCCGAGGCCAGCCGGGCGACGAGGGTGTCGAGTTCCCGCGGGTTGCCGATATGTTTGATGCTAAAGTCGAGCATCCAACATTATAATCCACATCCCGGCCGTGTGCGTCCGCGTCGAAGTCGCGCGGAAATAGCGGGTGGTCAAAGACGAGTACGACCGCCTGCTCGTCTAATAAGCAAGATTTGCCGGTCGTGTTGCGGAGTTTGTTTTGGCCGTCATTACTCGTGTCAGGAAAAGCTCATTCACTGTTTGGCGACGCCCGTGTTAGCGTAGATTTTCCACACTCCGCGGTTCGACTGCCTTTTCCAAATGGTAAAATATCGCCGCTCCAATGTTTGTGGCCGTCCGTCAACCGTAAACTCATAAACCGCCGTGCCCGTTTCGTAAGCGGTATTTAAATCGAGCCACACGTCCGTCGTAGTAACTGTGAGTTTCGCTTTCCCTCCGCGCTTACTCATCGTATCGCTCATCAAGGCGAGAATTTGTTTGCGACCTTTAAAGACTTTGCCGCCCGCGACCAGTTCTTTTCCGTCCGCCGTGAACGTGTCAAGAAGCATCGTCGCGTCCCCCTTGGCCCACGCCTCCACCCAGACAGCGTTTCCGGCATCTATCGCCCGTCGCACTTTCGTCATTTCAGAATCGGAAGTTTGCGGCGCGTTGTTCGACAATGAATTGCCGGTGTTTGGCGATGAATTGGAAGCGCCGGATAAATTATTCGACTCCCCTCCAGCGTCCGAGCGAACCGGCTTCAAGCTCACGCCGCGAAGCTCAGACTCAGTTGGATTTTGGGCATTCATCGAATAGCTGCCGCAAAACAAAATGAGCAAAACGAAGAACGCTTTCTTTGATTGTAGTATGGTCATAGTATTCGCTCCGGCAGAATCTTTCAGAGTTTTCAACTCATAAACATCCAATAAACTAATCCGCACCGGATCATGCCAAAAGGCTTGCGTAGAAGTTGTATCTCGTCTTGCTAAGGCGAAGTTGAAAAATTTGGGCATTTACTTGTTTCAATGTCCAAATCCCGCGTCTCTTTGTCTTCACTATTAGAAGTTATCAACGCAACCGAACCGACAATCACGCCCGCCCCGATCAGCATCTGTCCCGTAAAAGATTCGCCCGCGATTAACCAGCCCAGGAAGACGGCAATAATCGGATTAACGTACGCATAAGTCGCGACCATCGCCGGCTGCGTGTTTTTCAGCAGCCAACTGTAAGCTGTGAAGGCGATCAGCGAACCGAAAACGATTAAATAAAGAAGCCCTAACCAAGAGTTGCTTGAAACTTCGGAGATATTAAAACTTGACCATTCGCCCGCGATTAAACTCACGAGAAGCAAAATCGAGCCGCCCGAAAACATCTGCATCCCCGCCGTCAAAAACGAAGATTTCGGTACGGGCATGCGAAGCCCGTAAAGCGAGCCGGTCGCCCACGAAAGAGCCGCGGCGATAACGGCAATCGTGCCGAAAAGCTGCGCCGAACCGGATTGTGCCGCGGCCCCTGTATCCTGCCCGCTAATCAACAGCCAGACGCCGAAAAACCCGACTGCCAACCCGAGCGCGACTTTCCAATTCGGACGTGCGCCTTTCAGCCACAGCCAGCTTAAGAGCACGATCCAGAAAGGTTCGGTCGCGACAAGTAGCGCGGCAAGGCTCGATGTGAGATGGCGCTCGGCAAAAACCACGCCGCCATTGCCGCCGAGAAGCAAAAGCGTTCCGACAATCATACTCGTTCGCCAGTGCGCGGGCTGAGGTGGTTCGTAGTCTTTGGAAAACCGCGCCCACGCTATCAGGATCGAACCTGCCAACACGAACCTCGCGCCCGCCATCAGAAACGGCGGCAGAGTTTCAATTGCGTATTTGATGGCGAGATACGTCGAGCCCCAAAAAATATAGATCGCCGCGAACGCCGCAATCAATAAAACCGGGCTGCGGTTCGGATTAAGCTTTGTCACTTCCCTTCGATGCATTGGCGCGTCAGTTAAGCTATTTTTGCGAATCACCCTATTCAAGAATTCATCTTCTGATTATTCAACATGGAAACTTCATCTCGCCCAAGTAACCCGGCGCTCAACAACTTCTTCACGCCATCGCCGACATAAGTTGAAATCTCCTTCGACTTTTTCTCGTCCTGAAATCAGGCGGCGCGCACGCCCGCGCCTGATAGGGTCTTAGATTAAATCAAATTAAGGCGAGTTCAAGTGCCACTTTCATAATATCAGACAAGACCACTCCGCCTGAGAGAGCCGGAAGCGGCCATTCCGACGATAAATTGGTACACACCGGCCAGTCGTAAATGGCACTTGCGACGGCGCTATTTTAAGATAAAGTTTTGTAGTAAATAGGCACAGGAGTTTGACCCCGAAAGTGATCGTTTGTATCCGGCGTGGGTTTACTAACGTTAGAGGTTTAAGACGATTTGCAGCTATGCAGGAGATAATGGCGTGATTAAATTTCGTGGGGTTCCAGTGGCTCTTTTTCTTTGCGGTCTCCTCTTCCCGATATTAAGTGTGCGGGCGAGCGAATTTGATCAGGCGGCGCCGCTGGTTATCGGAGAGACCTTCACAATCGATTCAAAGATTCTGAGCGAAACGCGGCGCATCAACGTCTACCTGCCGCCCGGCTATGCAGAGTCTCCCGGCGCGCGCCTGCCCGTACTCTACATGCCGGATGGCGGCATCGCCGAGGACTTCCTGCACGTGGCCGGTCTGGTGCAGGTCTCGGTGGGCAACGCGACGATGCGGCCGTTCTTGCTGGTCGGGGTTGAGAACACTCAGCGACGGCGCGACATGACCGGCCCCACCGAAAGCGAGGAGGATAAAAAGATCGCGCCGCGCGTGGGCGGCTCCGGCGCGTTCAGGCGATTCTTTCGCGATGAGTTGATGCCGCAGGTGAAGGGCCGCTACCGCACGACCGGCGAGACGGCGATTGTGGGCGAATCACTCGCCGGGTTATTCGTGTTGGAGACTTTTTTCCTCGAACCCGATCTGTTCGATACTTATATCAGCTTTGATCCGAGCCTCTGGTGGAACAATCAAAAACTGGTCAACGAGGCGGCCAAGCGGCTTGCGGCTCGTCTGGATTTGAAGAAGACTCTGTATTTTGCCATCAGCGGCGAGAGCGGGATCGCCGATGCCACGCAGCGGCTCGCGACAGTCCTCGGCAAGAACGCGCCTCGCGGTATCCGCTGGCATTACGAGAAGATGCCTGACGAGAAACATTCGACGATTTATCACCCGGCCGCGCTTAGAGCTTTCCGCGTGGTGTTCAAGCCTGAGGCGAAGAAGTAGTAGAGAGGTTCGTCGCCGTCCGAGTACCCGTTTAAGGGCGTGGGAGGGATTGATGGAGATCACACAGATGCCGTTTGTGAAAACGCAAATGCTTATTCGCAGACCGGTTGCCGAGGTGTTCGAGGCTTTTATCGACCCTGCCGTCACGTCCAAATTCTGGTTCACGAAGGGCAGCGGGCGGCTTGAAGCAGGCAAGCGCATTCGTTGGGATTGGGAAATGTTCGGCGTGTCGGCAGAGGTCAACGTGAAAGCAATCGAAGCGAATAAGCGAATACTCGTCGAATGGTCATCATCCGGCGGCAACCCGACGACGGTCGAATGGCTTTTTGCTCCGCGCGCGGACAACACAACATTCGTTACGATTACGGAATCGGGCTTTGCTGGAGAGGGCGATGAAGTCGTGCGAAAAGCGATTGGTTCGCAAGGTGGTTTTGCGTTTTTGCTGAGCGGACTGAAAGCATTTCTTGAACACAACATCGCCTTGAATCTCTCAGCGGATCATGCTCCTGACGCCGACGGGAAGAATTGACCGGATTAACTTTTCGCCGCGCTCACGCTTTCATTCGCGTCCGTCTAAATAATTTCATTTAGCACCCGACCTAATTTCTTCACGCCTTGCCTGATCAGCTTTTCATTAAAAGCCGTGTAGCCGAGCAGCAATCCTCCGCGTAATCTCTGCTCGATACAGTAAGCTGAAAGAGGCGCGATTTTCAGATTCGCTTCCGCCGCGCGACGCCCGACATCTCGGTCGTCGATGCCACGGGGAAGCCAGCCGATCAGGTGCATGCCCGCTTCGGCGGGCGCAACTTCCAACAGCCCCTTGAGATTTTGGCGCACCTCTTCAACCAAAATTTGCTGCCGTTCTTCGTAAATTCCGCGCATTCGTCGGATGTGTCTGGCGAAGTGTCTTTCGGCGATAAATTCGGCGAGAACGGCCTGATCAATCGAAGGCGAATGTAAATCGGTGAGCGCGCGCGCCGCCGCAAAGACTTCAATCAAATTCGTCGGCACAACCAGATAGCCGAGTCTGAGGGATGGGAAAATTGTCTTACTGAACGTGCCGAGGTAGATCACGCGCCCGTCGCGGTCAAGACCTTGCAGCGAAGCGAGCGGTCGCCCGCGGTAACGATATTCGCTGTTGTAATCATCCTCGATAACGAAAGCGTCTCTGTCCCGCGCCCATTCGAGTAAGTTCAAACGACGCGCCAAACTCATCGTGACGCCGAGCGGATACTGATGCGACGGCGTGACATAGGCGAGTCGCGCTCTACGGCTTCGTTTTCGCGCCGTTCGCAAATCGAAACCCTCTTCGTCAATCGGCACGGGGACGAGACGCGCGCCCGTCGCCGCAAATATATCGCGCGCTCCGTGGTAGCTGGGGTCTTCAATATAAACGTCAGTTGTTTTTGTCAGAAAGATTCTGCCGATTAAATCAAGCGCCTGTTGCGTTCCGTTGGTGATGATGATCTGTTCCACCCGGCAAAGCACGCCGCGCGCCGCCGCAAGATGCACGGCAATCGCCTCACGCAAAGGCTGAAAGCCGACCGAGTCTCCGTAGCTGAGAATTAACGGGGGCGGTTTCTTCTGCCATCTCTGCGCGATTTTCGCCCACGCGGCGAACGGAAATTCCTCAACCCCCGGCACCCCGTGCTGAAACGGCACAAGCTCGCTTGTGCCGTGATGCCGCAAAATGCTGTCGCTGTTTTGCGCCAAATTCTCTCCGTAATCTGACAATTTCACCTTGCGCGTCGAAGGGCCTGCTTGATGTTCCCGACGCTCGAAGCCAGAAGTTTGCAAGAACTCTTCGGGCAGATGCGCGGCGACGAAAGTTCCCGCGCCCGTCTTCGCTTCGAGATAACCTTCGGCGAAAAGTTGATCGTAAGCGTTGATGACCGTCATGCGCGAAACTCCCAACTCCTTGGACAACAGACGAGTCGCCGGAAGCGGCGTGGTCGGGCGCAAATTGCCGCTTAAGATCGCACGGCGAATTGCTTCGTAGATTTGACGGTAAAGCGGCAGGCCGGATTTTTCGTCGAGCATGATAAACGGCGGATATGGCATGTTCCGTGATTATAAATTGGCCTATCCGGTTTGTCTAAAATCGGTTCTTGTGGACATTCCGATTATGTGTAAAATTTATTTTGAAGAGGACGGAATTGGTCACTTAAAGTGAAAGGAGTGAGTTTGAGTCATGGCGACGAATCCCAAAACGGCAATGACGAAACTACCGGTCGCCCTGCTCATCTTATTGTCCGTCTTCGTGGGCGGGGCGACGGCGCAGGAAACAAAATTAAAATGGTACGGGCACTCGGCTTTTTCCATCACGACGCCCAACGGCAAAGTCCTCTTGATTGATCCGTGGATCAAGAATCCTTCCAACCCGGAAGCTAAGGATGGCCGCGACCCGTTAGCAGCAATCACCAAAGTTGATTACATCCTTCTCACGCACGGACACCGCGACCACACCGGGGATGCTGTCGAAATCGCCAGACGCACCGGCGCGGCGCTCATCAGCAATCCTGAGTTGGCGGGAAATATGGTGAAGCTGGCGGACTTCCCGGCCAAGCAGGCCGAGACCGACGCCATCATGGGCATCGGCGGCGAAATTCAAATCGCCGACGGCGAAGTGACAGTCGTCATGACGCCGGCCGTACATTCGAGCAGCGTCTTCAACCCCAAAGCCGGGGCGCATGAACCTGAACGCGCCTACGGTGGTAATCCGGCAGGCTTTGTCATCATCATCAAAAATGGCCTGACGATTTATCATTCGGGCGACACGGCGTATTTCAAGGACATGGAAACCATCGGCGAAAATTATGCGATAGATGTCGCGCTGCTCAACATCGGCGGGCACTTCGGCATGGAGCCGCGCATGGCGGCGAAGGCCGCGCAAGTCGTGCGCGCACGTCTCGCCATTCCACATCACTTCGGAACTTTTCCGGGCATCGCTCAAAACACGGACGGCTTCGCCGCCGAACTCAAAAAAACGAAACTTGATTTTTACGAAATGAGACCCGGCGCGACCGTCTCGTTCCGCGGAAAGCAATTAGTCGGAACAAAATAAACTCGACGGATGCATCCGTGTAGTAGCGCGCTGCGGCGGCAAGCTTGAAGACGGATTTTGAGGATACAACTATGAACACGCCCAAACATTTTCGAACACATCTCTTATTGTGCATCCTGGTCGCCGCCCTGTACCCCCTTCAGGGGATCGCTCAGCAGAGTTCGGACACATCGAGAACAAGCCCTCAACCCGTTCCCACGAAACGGGATGGACAACGCGACTTCGATTTCGAGATCGGCACTTGGAAAACACGGTTGTCGCGCCGCCTACGCCCCTTGACAGGTTCCACAACCTGGGTCGAATACGAGGGCACGACCATCGTTCGAAAGGTTTGGAACGGTCGCGCCAATCTGGTTGAGCTTGAGGTCGATGGCGCGGCAGGTCGCATCGAAGGTTTGTCGCTGCGTCTATATAATCCTGAATCCCGCCAGTGGAGCCTCAATTTTTCCAACAGCGCCGGCGGCACGCTGACCGAACCCGTGTTCGGCGAGTTCAAAAACGGGCGCGGCGAATTCTACGGGCAGGAATCGCTTAACGGGCGGGCGATCTTTGTCCGATTTATTATTTCGGACATCACTCCTAATTCATGCCATTTTGAACAGGCGTTCTCGGATGACGGAGGCAAGACGTGGGAAGTAAACTGGGTGGCGACAGATACGCGTGTGAAGGACGAATCTGACAAAGTGCGTTGAATTAAACTATCGAGTTTGTGCTCAATCGAACTGACGGACTTTCGCGCCGCGAAGTAATCTTTGCAACACAATCTGTTTGCGCCCACTCCGCACCACCTCAATGCGGACACCTCGTGTCTCCACTCTGGCAATGCGCGCTTCTACCCCGTGCTGGCGGTGATAATCCATCATCAACGTCTAACGCTTGACGCGCCGGGTGGTTCTCTCTCACGCAATCCGGCGGAAGCCGTTAATCTGCCCAAGCAGGTGCGTAAAGAAAGCACGCTCTTTCACCCACACAGGCCGGACGCTTCATTAAGGCGGCAGCCGAAGATACATGGGGCGTCATTTTCGTTTTCGCTCCGGCAACCGGGACGCGTCCTTTGCTGGCTAACATTAGGAATCAAGCGACTACCCAAAAAGGAGAAATAGCCGCTAATGATTTCGTCATCACCAGATTGCTCAAAATTTTCTCGCAGAGCTTCGCAATTGTTGTATATTCCCGCCGGACACACGTAGATTGCGCCACCAGTGAGCCTCACGGCAGCAGATAATTAGCCCGAACTGTTCCGCAGGCTTTTTAGAGCAGCGGGATCAGAATTTGCAGCACGCTGAGCGCAATCTCTGTCAGGGTATCTTCTTCCTCCGGCGTAAGGGATGCCCCTTCCGTCCAAAGTACGCCGTCTGCTTGCGGTGGTGGTGGCGGTGGGGTTTTATCCGTATGAAGTACGCCGTCACCGAAGGCAGACGTGGAGAACACGAGCGCCAAGACCAATGCGGCGATAGCACTTCGATAGCTTTTCATCTCTTCTTTTCCTTTTGAGGTAATTAGTGAAACCAGACCCGACTGGTTTTGATTTGCGATCTATCCTGTTGATAGGACGCGACTTTAGCCTGCCTGAAACTTTCCCAGCAAACACAAAGAAAGTGAGTCCTCACATGACTTTAGCCGAAACAATGTTGAAGCAGTTAGAAAACCCTGCTTTGAGCCGCGACGAGCGGGCGCAGCTTCAATGCCAGATAGCGGCGGATTTCGAGCACAAGGGTGAGTACGAGTCCGCGCGACGCCCTCGGTGAATTATGGAAGGGCATCGGTCTAAGTCCCGCGCTTGAAGGACTATCCGAGTTGACAGCCGCGGAGGTTCTTTTGCGCGTCGGTTCACTCTCCGGCTATCTCGGTAGCGTCAGGCAGATTGAGGGAGCGCAAGAAAAGTCCAAAGACTTAATCAGCGAAAGTATAACCCGCTTCCGAGCATTAGGAGAGCCAGCCAGAGTCGCCGCCGCACGGAGCGAACTCGGTTTTTGCTACCGCCGCGTTGGAGCATACGATGATGCGCGGGTGGTTTATCAGGAAGCACTCAAGGGGCTAGATGACGTGGTTGAGAAAGAGCTACGGGCTAAGATATTACTGCGTCTTGTAATCGTTGAAACGTTAAGTGGTCGTTATAATGATTCGTTGCGCATATTGACGGACGAGACAGGGTTCTTTCAAGAAAGCAGCAATCATTTCCTCAAAGGAAAGTTCCATAATGAGCTTGCCCTTACTCTAATGTTCTTAGGCAAAGCCGAGCACCGACCGGATTACACAGACCGCGCCATCATCGAATACACAGCAGCATCCGTTCACTTCGAGCAAGCAGGTCATATTAGCTATAAGGCGCGTGCGGAAAATAATTTAGGATTCCTACTCTACACCATCGGGCATTACGAAAAAGCTCATGAGCACTTGAATCGTGCGCGCAGCTTGTTCGTTAGCTTGGCAGATAGGGGAACGGTCGCGCAGATAGATGAAGCACGCGCCCGCGTCTTACTGGAACAGGGCAGACTGCGCGCAGCCGAAAGCGCGATCCGCGAGTCCGTGCGCGTGCTGTCCAAAGGCGGCGAGCAAGGCGCGTTAGCCGAAGCACTGACCACGCAGGGCCGTGTGCTGTCCAAGCTGGGCAACTTCGTTGAATCTCTCAACACGCTCAGACGCTCCGCCGACCTCGCGGAGCAAGCCGGGGCGGGCGAAGATGCCGGACGCGCCTTGCTGTCGTTGATGGAGGAACACGCCGACCGCCTCAACGAGTATGAACTATTAGAAACATACGAGCGCGCACATAACTTGCTCAAAGAGACGCAGGATATGGAAACGATCTCGCGTCTGCGTGCCTGTGCCCTCCGTATTGTGTCTGACCGTCGCGCATCCCTATCACAAAGACGAGTCCGCAGCGTTGTAGATTTCTGGGCGAACTTCAATCTCAACGAGCGGGTACACACGTTCGAAGCCAGATACGTGCGGCGCGCTCTGATCGATGGAGAGGGCAGCGTCACGTGCGCCTCGCGCCTACTCGGTTCGCAACACCACGGCACACTCGCCGCCATGTTGGACAAAGGAGGCCGACACAAAGACCTCGCCTATTTGCGCACCCCGCCCGAAACGCGCAGGCAGAGCATCATTAATCCTAAGAGTCGCCGTCGCCCGCGCAGTAAAGCACGCACCATCAATATTCTCTGCGTTGAAGATTATCCGGCGGTGGCTGACGCCGTGAAAGAAACTTTAGAGGAATTAGGCTGGACTGTCGAACTGTGTGCCGATGGGACGGAGGCCATGCGCAAGATTGAAAGCAAAGTGCGCTATCACCTGCTCATCCTTGATAATCATTTACCCGGCAAGGAAGGCTTAGAGCTTGCGCGGCGTGCGCGTGCACTTCCACACCGGCGACGCACGCCGATCATTATGTTGTCGGCGAGCGACATTGAGCGGGACGCGTTGCGCGCAGGCGTCAATGCTTTTTTGCGCAAGCCACAAGACACTGGGCGTCTGACGGCGACCGTTACGCGCCTACTAACTAAAAAGATCACCACGTAAGAAAGTCTTCTTGACTCATCTTTAATCCGCTTTTCGCTAGAGTTGGCGCACTATAGGCACACAAAGCAGAAACGGGCAGCCGAGGGGCTGCCCGTAACTTATTGCATCGATTGATGGCCAGGGACGGAATCGAACCGCCGACACCCTGATTTTCAGTCAGGTGCTCTACCAACTGAGCTACCTGGCCCCAACTTCATCTTCTGCAATGAAGGGCGCAAGTATAGGGAGACTCAGAGTCTGCTGTCAACTTTGCCACGTTGTTAAATAGTTTTGTCGGATTAGTCACAAAAAAGCGTTGACAGTTTTGTGAAGGCGTGTATAATCCCACCTGTTTAGGATGAGCCGGTTACCACAAGCCGGTCAGTCGCAAGGCAACATCCGAAACGGATACTTAGACGCCCGCCCGTGCCAGCTCGGACGCCGAACCGCCCCCCGGTTACGCTCCATTCGAGCTGGCACAGCTTTTTTGGCGAGAACCCGCATATTCCTCCGGTAAACTCACAATTCAATTGTTTCGGTTTCGCTTCGTCCGAGTGCTCCGAATCCGAAAATTAAGCTCGGGTGGAGGAAAAACAGTAGAAATTGAATAGGCTGTTGATGTACGCGGTTGTAAAGGTTTGCCGTCGGCGAGCCCCGTCGGCCTGAACGCGTGGAGTAACAACCTGATGCGGCGTCGCGTCCTGAACGCGAGCGTCTAAACCGGCGGGTAACTTTCGCCTCTAACTGTCCTCTTTTGAGACTGTAGGCGCGTCGCCCCTGTTAACTGACGGCGGGCAATTAGCGACAAACTTCGTGGGGGCTGGCACAACTTTTTGTCGTCAAATCTCTCCGTCGAGCCGCGCGCGTTGAAATAAATGTTTCGCTTGCTCGCTTGCTTCATCGATCACTTCCCGCTCGTTCATGGTCGTCAGTTCCCCGTCGCGCATGACGATTTGACCGTCTATGACGACCGTCATCACGTCGGATGCCTCGGCCGCGTAGACGACGGCCGAAACTATGTCGGGGCGCGGCGTCAGGTGCAAGCGGTCGAGCGCGACGACGATAAGATCGGCGCGCTTACCCGCCTCCAGCGTCCCCGTCTCTTGCTCAAGTCCGAGCGCACGCGCGCCGTCAATCGTCGCCATTCGCAGCATGCGACGCGCAGGCAGCGCGTCCGCGCCGTGCGTGGCCTTTTGCAGCAGCGCGGCGGTACGCATTTCCGTAAACATGTCGAGGCGGTTATTGCAAGGCGCGCCGTCCGCGCCGAGCGAGACGGAGACGCCGCGCGCGAGCATCTCGACGATGGGAGCGATGCCCGAACCGAGTTTGAGATTCGACGAGGGACAATGCAGGACGTGCGTGCCGGTGCGCGCGAGCAGGTCGAGTTCGTCACCGTTCAAGTGGACGCAGTGTGCGAGCGCGACGTGCGGCGCGGCCAGGCCGAGCGAGGAGAGGTATTCGATGTTGCGCATGCCCGTCGCGCGTTCGACCATCTCGATCTCGGTGCGGTTCTCGGAGGCGTGTGTGTGGACGAGCACGCCGCGCTCGCGCGACAGGCGGGCGACCTGTTCGAGCAACCCGCGCGTGCAACTCACAGCGAAGCGCGGCGCGAAGCAGGCACGCACGCGTCCTCCCGCGCGGCCGTGCCACTCTTCCACGAGCGCCAGCGATTCGCGTATGGAATCGTCCGTCTGTTCGAAAAGCTCCGCGGGCACATCGTCGCCCGCGTCCATCATGCACTTGCCGACGGTGGCGCGAAATCCGGTCTCCTCGGCCACGCGGAAAACTGCCGCCGTATGGTTCACCGTCTCCATCGTCAGGGCCGAGGTCGTGCCGCCCTTGATCATCTCGGCGATGCCGAGCCGCGCCGAGGCACGGAGGGAGGCTGGCGTGTGCGCGGCCTCCAGCGGCCACACGCGCCGTTTCAGCCAGTCAATCAACGGTAGGTCGTCGGCCGCGCCGCGAAAGAGCGTCTGGCAGAGATGGATGTGCGTCTGCACGAAGCCGGGGAGGACGGCCGCGCCGCGCGCGTCTATCACTTCGTCCGCGCCTTCCGTCGTTTCGCCGATTGAGACGATCCGGCCGTCGCGAATCAACACGTCGCCCGTCACGATTTCGTCTTCGACGTTCAACGTGATGATCGCGCCGCCTTTGATGAGAATGGAACTGGTCATGTATGTGCCGCCGGTCGCATCGCGCGGCGACGATTATGCTTTGGGGCTCTCACCCTGTAAAGAGGTAAAAGTCGAGCCGCCGCCGGGTCGTCTTACGTTCGGTTGAAGACGACTCGGCGGCGGCTGTTGTAACGTCAGGGTTCCGTGTGGACTACTTTTAGTTGCTCGCGGCCGATTCGGCCTTTTTGGACTTCGCGGCCGATTCGGCTTTCTCTGCCTTCTCGGCCTTCTCGTCGGCCGTCTCGCTGACGGGGATTCCGAGCGCGGCGCGCACCTCGTTCTCGATCCGCTGGCGCAATTCCACGTTGTCCTTCAAGGTCTGCTTCGAGTTGTCGCGCCCCTGCCCGAGCCGCTCGCCCTTGTAGGAGAACCACGCGCCCGACTTGTCCACGATCTTGTGCAGCACGCCGAGATCGATCAAGTCGCCCTCGCGCGAAATGCCTTCGCCGTACATGATGTCGAACTCGCACTCGCGGAACGGCGGCGCGACCTTGTTCTTCACCACCTTGACCTTCGTGCGGTTGCCCACCACGCGGTCGCCGTCCTTGATCGCGCCGATGCGGCGGATGTCCAGACGCAGACTGGAATAGAACTTCAACGCACGGCCGCCCGTCGTCGTCTCAGGACTTCCGAACATGACGCCGATCTTCTCGCGAATCTGGTTGATGAAGATCAGGGTCGTGTTCGACGAAGAAACGATGGCCGTCAGTTTACGCAAAGCCTGCGACATCAGACGCGCCTGCAAGCCCGGCAGGCTGTCGCCCATCTCGCCGTCCAATTCCGCGCGCGGCACGAGCGCGGCCACCGAGTCGATGACGATCACGTCCACGCCGTTCGAGCGCACGAGCGCCTCGCAAATTTCCAACGCCTGCTCGCCCGAATCCGGCTGCGAGATCAACAGGTCGTCGATGTTCACGCCGAGTTTCCCGGCGTACTCCGCGTCCATCGCGTGCTCGGCGTCGATGTAGGCGGCGACGCCGCCGACGCGCTGCGCTTCCGAGACGATGTGCAGCGCGAGCGTCGTCTTCCCCGAAGACTCGGGGCCGTAAATTTCCACGACGCGCCCGCGCGGGACGCCGCCGATGCCGATGGCCGCGTCGATGCTGAGCGCGGTCGTCGAGATCGCCAGGATGTCCGCGACTTCTCGCTCGCCGAGACGCATGATCGAGCCCTTGCCGAATTTCTTTTCGATATTGAGCAGCGCCGCCTCGACGGCCTTACCGCGCTCGCTCTGTTTGCTATCAGCCATTGTGGTAATCACTCTTTCTGTCCCCTCTTCTCACATTTGATTTGTGCGTCCGACCAGCGAACCGGAAGGCAGTATAGCACAAACAACGCAAGAATGGAACGTTGTTTCATCTATGCAACAAATTTATTTTCACTGTAAGTGGGATTTTTGAAACCCGACCGCCACGTAGTTTTCTTGCCACGAGCGGCGTCTCCGGGTGTCAATGCGGCGTTAGGATACGCCAACGGGCGCGCCCAAGTCGAGCGCGGTCGAAGGTTTTTGCGGGCGCGGTTCAAGGCGGCAACAAGCCGCGCGCGAACCCGCCGATGTGAGCGACGAGATCGGGCGCGTCGCCCCGTTTTTCCATCTCCGCGACGATGGCCGAGCCGACCACGGCGGCGTCGGCGTAACGCCACACGTCCGCGACCTGTTCGCGTGTCGAGATGCCGAAGCCGACGGCGACGGGCAACTCCGTGACGGCGCGCACGCGCCCGACGAGTTGCCCGGCCTCCGCGCTCGACCGGCTCTGGACGCCGGTTACGCCTGCGCGCGAAACGGCGTAAATGAAACCGCTGGCGCGTTCGGCGATGCGACGCAGTCGTTCATCCGTCGAGGTCGGCGCGACCAGAAAGATGAGATCGAGTTCGTGCGCGCGGAGCGTCGCGGCAAACTCCGTGGCCTCTTCCGGCGCGAGGTCTGTCACGAGCATTCCGTCCACGCCCGCGCGCCGCGCCTCAGCGCACAGACGCTCCGCGCCGAATTGCAGCAGAGGGTTGTAATAACTGAAAAGCACGATGGGCACGTCCGTCTCGCGCCGCGCGTCGGCGATGACCGCCAACACCTCCGCTATTCCGACGCCGTTACGCAGGGCCCGCTCCGACGCGCGCTGGATGACGGGGCCGTCGGCCATCGGATCGCTGAAAGGGACGCCGAGTTCGATCAAGGTCGCACCGGCGCGTGCGAGTTCGACGATCAGGGCGCGCGTCGCGTCCGGCGTGGGGTCGCCGGCCGTGATGAAGGGGATGAAGCCGCGCCGCTTCTCCGCTCTCAGGCGCGCGAACGTGTCTGCGATGCGACTCAAGGCAGTTCGACGCCTCCCACCGTTTCGCCGTGCGCGCGGTCGGTCGCGTTCTCCGGCCGGGGCGCGTCGGCCACGCTCTGCACGTCCTTGTCGCCGCGCCCCGAAAGGTTCACGAGGAGCGTCTGCTCCGGCTTCAACTCGCGAGCCAACTTCAACGCGTAGGCGACGGCGTGCGCCGACTCCAACGCGGGGATGATCCCCTCCTGTTCCGACAGCGTGCGGAACGCCGCGAGCGCGTCGGCGTCCGAGGCGGCGACGTACTCGACCCGCCCCACGTCGTGCAGAAACGCGTGCTCAGGCCCGATGGAAGGATAATCGAGTCCGGCGGAGATCGAATGTGTGGCGGCGATCTGCCCGCGCTCGTCCTGCAAGACGTAACTCATCGTGCCCTGCAACACGCCGGGACGCCCGCCGCCCCGCACGTTGAACCGCGCGGCGTGCTCGCCGAGTTTGTCGCCGCTGCCGCCCGCCTCGACGCCGATCATGCGCACGCCCGCGTCACCGAGGAACGGGTGAAACAACCCGATTGAGTTCGACCCGCCGCCGACGCACGCGACGAGCGCGTCAGGCAGGCGTCCCGCTTCGCGTTCGACGAACTGCGCGCGCGCCTCGCGCCCGATGACGCTCTGAAAATCGCGCACCATGAGCGGGTAAGGGTGGGGCCCCAGCGCGCTGCCGAGCAGATAATAAGTGTCGGCCACGTTCGTCACCCAATCGCGCAGGGCTTCGTTGATGGCGTCCTTCAAAGTGCGCGCGCCCGCCTGCACCTCGCGCACCTCCGCGCCGAGCAACTCCATGCGGAAGACGTTCAGGCGTTGCCGCCGCACGTCCTCCGCGCCCATGTACACGACGCATTGCAAACCGAAGAGCGCGCAGACGGTGGCCGTCGCCACGCCGTGCTGCCCCGCGCCGGTCTCGGCGATGATGCGCCGCTTGCCCATGCGCCGCGCGAGCAACACCTGACCGAGCGCGTTGTTGATCTTGTGCGAGCCGGTGTGCGAGAGGTCTTCGCGTTTGAGGAAGATGCGCGCGCCGCCCGCGAGCGCGGACAGGCGCGCGGCGTAATGGAGCGGCGTCGGGCGACCGGAAAAGTCGCGCAGCAACGCGGCGTACTCGCCTTGAAACGTCTCGTCGTCGCGCACGGCCGCGTAGGCCGCGTTCAACTCTTCGAGCGGAGCCATCAACGTCTCCGGCACGTAGCGACCGCCGTACACGCCCCAGTGGCCTTGCTCGTCGGGCTGGGTGAGAAAATTTTCGGGCATAAAATTTCAGGGACACGCCTCGGCAGCTATCTTCAACGCCGAATCATCGTCGCCAGCATGGTGGCGACCATCCTCATCTCGTCCGCGGCTTGTGAGTAAACATCACATCTCGTGACCGACAAAGTCCGGCCGGTCTTTACCACTTGCGCCTCCGCGACAAACTCTTCGCCCGCGGCCGGACGCAGAAGATTAACTTTGAACTCCACGCTCAACACCTCGGAACCGGCGGGCATGAGCGTGTAAGCTGCGTAACCGCACGCGCTATCCGCAATCGCCGTGATAATGCCCGCGTGTATATACCCGTTTTGTTGCGTCAGGTCTGCGCGATACGGAAGCGCGATAGAGACCGCTCCCGGCTCGACACGCCTTAAGCTTGCGCCCATTAATTGCATAGCCTGTTGGCGCGCAAAGCTGGCGCGAATCCGACTTTCGTATTCCCTATCCGGGGGCGGCAAAAGGCTCATGGCATCAAGGTCGGCGCTTGTACAACGGGGAAGCTGCCGAACAATTCATAAACTTGAACGTGTCGCGGGATTATACCACCGGGGCGGTGGTTGAGATGAGGGCGGGCGCGAGGGTCGAGCGGTTGCGCCCTTCGCCTTTGGCGCGGTAGAGGGCGGCATCGCCGGCGGCGTAGAGCGTGCGCTCGGAGATGGCGTGCGCGGGGCAGGAGGCGACGCCGATGCTGATGGTACTGATGCCGACGTTTTCGACCTCGTGCGCCGACACCGCTTCACGCAGACGCTCGGCGGCGGCGAACGCGCTCGATTCGGTCGCGCCCGCCAGAAGTAGCGCGAACTCTTCGCCGCCCAGACGCGCCGCCGTGTCGTTGTCGCGCGAGTGTTCGGCGAGCGCGGCCGCCACGTGACGGATGACCGCATCGCCCGCCGAATGCCCGTGCGTGTCGTTGACGCGCTTGAGGAAATCGATGTCCACGAGCAGGAGCGAGCACGAGACGTGGTAACGCCGCCAGCGTTCGAGTTCATGACCGAGCGCGGTGCGGAAGCGACGGCGGTTGGCGAGTCCGGTCAAATAGTCGCGGTCGGCTTCGGCGCGCAGGCGATCCATCTCGCGTTTGAGTTTGACGAGTTGTTGAGTGCGCGCGAGGAGAAGGAGGAGTTCGGCGGGCAGTTGGAAATAATCGAACGCCCCGGCCGTGAGCATCGTGTGCCTGAGTTCGGCGGTGGCCTCGGCGTCGCCGAAGAGGATGAGCGGCACGCCCTCCTGCTCGCACACGACGTGGCGCGTCAACTCGTCCGCGCTAATGCCTCTGAGGTTCGTGTCGGCGATGACGACGTGCGGGCGCGCCTTGCGCAAAGCGACGATGGCCGCCGCCCCGCTCGCGACGCCGACGACGGCGAGGTCGGCGCGCCCCAAAGCGTCGAGCGAGGCGGCGCGGCGTGGTTCGTCCGTCACGACCAGCACGCGTCCCTGCTCGCGTGAGTTCGCCTGATTGCTAATCTCTCGCGCGATTCCGGCGCTCATGATTTTCGTTGAGGGGCAAGTTCTTTACTGAACAACCGAGCAGGAGGAGTTGGGACTGTCAACGGCAGCGCGATCACGCTTTACGATCTTTCGGAGCGGCGCGCGTCTCACAAACGATGCGCCCACAGCATACCTTAACCGGGCGGTTGCGCGTCAAGGATTTTTCTCGCACGCGCGCACCGCCGCGACGAAGGCGCGCACGCGCGCCGCGTCTTTCCGCCCGGGGGCGAGTTCCACGCCGCTGCACACGTCAACCGCATAAGGCGCGACGGCGGCGATGGCCCCGGCCACGTTTTCCGGCGTAAGCCCACCGGCGAGATACAATTGAGCGACCACTTCTCGCGTCCGCCGCGCCAGCGTCCAATCGAACGTCTCGCCCGTGCCGCCGCGCGCGCGCGGGTCGTATGCGTCGAGCAAAATTGACTGCGCCGGATAGGCCGCCGCCTCTTCCGGCGCAAAATCTTTCCCGACGCGCAAGGCTTTAATAACTTCGTGCCCGCCCATCGCGGCGCAATACTCCGGCGACTCGTCGCCGTGCAACTGCACCGCCGACACGCCCGAATCTTCCGCCATGCGCGCCACCGTCGCCGCGCTATCCTCGTTGACGAACACGCCCACACAGAGCACGCCGGGCGGCAACCCCGCGATGATCCGTCGCGCATCTCCCGGCGCGATGTAACGCGGGCTGCGCGCGTAAAAGTTAAAGCCGAGCGCGTCCGCCCCCGCCTCGACCGCCGCCAGCGCGTCCACCCGATTCGTAATGCCGCAGACTTTAACTTTCACCATAACGCTTCCCGTCGCCGGACTTTCAAATTTGAACTGTCACTACGTACTCTCAAATTTGAAATTTCATTGAGTACTCTCAAATTTGAAATTTCAAATGGCGAGTTCAAAATCACACTTTCAACATTGTGAATTTGAAATACACGATTTCAAATCCGCGCTCACTCAAACGCGCTCACTCGCCCGGCTATTCACCCGCCCCGGTTCTCACTCTGCCAAACTCTCGCCCGCGAGCAAAGCGCGCAACGCTCCGACCGGGTCGCCCGCGCGCATCAGGGTCTCGCCGATGAGAAAGCCGCGATAGCCGAGCGACTTCAGGCGGCGCAGGTCGGCGTGCGTGCGCAACCCGCTTTCGCTGACGAGAAGCGCGCCGGGCGGCGCGTCGCCGATCAGTTCGACGGAAGTTTCGAGCGACACTTCAAAAGTGTGTAGGTTGCGATTGTTGACGCCGATGACGCCCGCGCCGCACGACACCGCGCGCCGCAACTCTTCGCCCGTGTGAACTTCGACCAGCGCGTCCATGCCGAGTTCGTCTTCGGCGATTCGCCTGAGGCGCGCGAGCGTCGCGTCTTCGAGCGCGGCGACGATGAGCAGCAACGCATCGGCGTGCGCCGCGGCTGCCTCGTACAGTTGCCACTCGTCCACGATGAAATCCTTACGCAGCAGCGGGAGCGACGTGGCGGCGCGCACTTCCCGTAAATCTTCGAGCGACCCCCTGAAGTGATCCTCTTCGGTCAGGACGGAGATGGCGGCCGCGCCCCCTGCCTCGTACTGGAGCGCGATTCCGGCGGGCGAAGCGTCGCGCCGGATGTCGCCGAGCGAGGGCGAGGCGCGTTTGATTTCGGCGATGACGTTGAAGCGTCTCTCACCTTCCAGCGCGGCGCGCAGCGCGTGCGGCCGCGACGCGCCGCGAACTCTCAAGGCTTCCTCGCGCACCTCCGCGAGCGGTCGCAGGCTCGTCGCGCGCGCCAGCCGCGCGCGCTTCTGCTCGATGATGCGGGTGAGAAAATCCGGCGGGCGGGTCATGCGTTGGTCGCTTCCACGAGTTGCCGGAGTTTATCGAGCGCGAGGCCGCCGTCGATGCTGTGTGCGGCGAGCGCGGCGGCCTCGTTTAAAGACTGCGCCTTGCCGCCGACGTAGAGCGCGGCGGCCGCGTTGGCGATGACGAGCGAACGAGCCGCGTCGCGTCGCTCGCCCGCGAGCACGCCGCGTATGATCCTTGCGTTCATCTCCGCGTCGCCGCCGCGCAACTCTTCGAGGTCGGCGCGGGCGATCCCGAAATCGTCGGGCGCGATCTCGAAAACGCTCACTTGGCCGTCCTTCGCTTCGGCCACGAACGTCTTGTCGCCGATGGTGATCTCGTCCAACCCGTCGCGGCCGTGGACGACCCACGCGCGCTGTGTGCCGAGGGCGGCGAGGGTGCGGGCGAGCGGTTCGACGAGCGAGGCGTGCCAGACGCCGATGAGTTGTCGCGGCGCGCCCGCCGGGTTCGTCAACGGGCCGAGGAGGTTGAAAGTCGTGTGGACGCCGAGTTCGCGCCGCACGCCCGCGACGCGCGCCGTCGCGCCGTGATACAGGGGCGCGAACATGAAGCACATGCCGAGTTCGTCGAGGCATCTTTGCGACACGGCGGGCGTGGCGGTGACGCCCACGCCGAGCGCGCCGAGCACGTCGGCACTGCCCGAACGACTCGTCGCGGCCCGGCTGCCGTGCTTCGCCACCGGCAGCCCCGCGCCCGCGATGACGAAGGCGGCGGCCGTCGAGACGTTGAAAGTCTTCGCCGCGCTCGATCCGGTTCCGGCGGTGTCTATGAAGAGTTCGTGGCGGGTCGTGACGCGCACGGCGCGCGCGCGCATCGCCCCGGCCATCCCCGCCAACTCTTCGACCGTCTCCCCCTTCAACGCCAGCGCGACGAGCGCGCCCGCGATCTGCGAATCCGTCGCGCTCTCGTCGAGCAGGGCGTCGAGCAGCGAGGCGGCTTCCGCGCGGCTCAGGTTCTCGCCGCGCATCAAACGCAGCAACAGGGCGCGCAAGGGTGCGCCCGCCGCGGCGGCATCATCCCTGCGCGCGGGCGTCGGCAAAAGCCATGCAGGCCGGTCGTTGCTCATAGCAATTCTTTCCGCCGTCGATAGCCAGTTGTTTCCGGTTAGACGCGTCGGGTGCAATCGACGCGGGTCAGGTTTACGAGTCTGAAAACTACTGACAACCGACTACTGACAACTAACCGTTTAAAAAATTCGCGAGCAGTCGCTTCCCTTCCGTCGTCAAAATTGATTCGGGGTGAAACTGCACGCCTTCGACGTTCAACTCGCGATGGCGCAAGCCCATGATGAGATCGTCGCCGGTCGTCGCGGAGACTTCGAGACACGCGGGCAGCGTGGCGCGCTCGACGACGAGCGAATGATAACGTCCGGCCTTGAACTTCGGCGGCAGCCCCGCAAAAAGCGTGCGCCCGTCGTGGTCGATCTCCGCCGGTTTACCGTGGACGGGCAGCGGCGCGCGCACGACCCGTCCGCCGAAAACTTCGCCGATGGCCTGATGCCCCAGACAGACGCCGAAGACGGGAACGCGCCCCGCGAAATGCTTGATGGCCGCGCACGTGATGCCCGCGTCCCGCGGCTCGCCGGGGCCGGGCGAGATCAGAATCTTTGATGGGCGAAACTCCCGCTCGATCTCGTCCACCGTCACCTCGTCGTTGCGGCGCACCGCCATCTCCGCGCCCAACTCGCCGAGATATTGCACGAGGTTATATGTGAACGAATCGTAGTTGTCTATGATGAAGATCATAATCGGCTTTCAGCTCTCAGCCGGACGTTCTCAGCCGGACGTTCTCAGCGAATCATGTTGCCGAGGGCCGACTTTCTGACGGCTCTCTACTTACTTTTCGTCTCCGCCAGCAACTCCGCCACTTCGTTGTGATAACCGTCGAGCGCGAACCGGCGCGCCGTGCGGCCTTGCTTGTCTTTCGGGTTCGTCTGCGCGCCGCTTTTCAGCAACAGGTTCACGATCTCCGCGTTGCCCTTGGCGGCGGCGATCATCAGCGGCGTGCCCCCGACCTTGTTGGCCGTGTTCGGGTCGAGGCCTTTCGCCAAGAGTGTCTCGACGAGCGAAGCGCGCTCGTAGAAGACCGCCCACGACAGGGGCGTGCCGCCCGAATCGTCTCTCGCGTTTACGTCCGCGCCGCGTTCGAGCAAGACTTGCGCGATCTCCGTGTCCGTGTGGCGCAGCGCATAAGTGAAGGGCGTGAAATTATCCACGCCGCGCAGGTTCACGTCGGCGCGCCGGTCGAGCAGCGCGCGCACGAGTTCCTTGTCTCCAACTTGCACGGCGCGGATCAAAGGCGTCTTCCCGTCGCGGTCGAGCACGTTCGGGTCGGCGTTGCGTTCGAGTAAAAGTTTGGCGACGCCCTTGTGCGAGTTAATGATCGCCGCCGTGAGCGGCCTGTCTCCGCGCTCGCCCCGCACGTCGGGACTCATGCCCGCGGCGAGGAAAAGTTTGACCGCCCACGCGTCGCCCGCGCCCGCGTGCCTGACGAAGTCCGCCTCTTTAAAATCGATGCCGCGCAGGGCTAACTCGCGGCGCGCCGTCTCAGGTGTAACTTTCTCGCCCGGCTGCCGCATGCAACCCGCGCACGCGGACAGGAGCGCGAGCGCGACCGCACAGCGCATTATTCGCGACAGGGAAATTTTACGACGCATCGACAACTGCTCGCCCTTTACTCTCGACTTTTGCTTTCGCCCTTTACTCTCGTCAACGGCTCTCGACTTTTGCTCTCGGCCATCTTGCCGGATTCGCACACTTCACAAACCGCGCTCGGCCATCTCAATCGCGCGCAACATCGCGCGCGCCTTGTTGATCGTCTCTTCATACTCGCGCGCGGGCACGGAGTCGGCCACGACGCCCGCCCCGGCCTGCACTTCCGCGCGCCCCTCGCGGACGCGGACGGTGCGAATGGCGATGCAGGAATCGAGGTTGCCCGCGTAGTCGAGATAGAGCACCGCGCCCGCGTAGAGGCCGCGGCGGTCGGGTTCGAGCGCGTCGATGATCTGCATCGCGCGCACCTTGGGCGCGCCCGTCACAGTGCCCGCCGGGAAGCAGGCGGCCAGCGCGTCGAAACAGTCCGCGCCGTCTCTCAGGCGGGCGAACAAACTCGTCACCAAATGCTGCACATGCGAGTAGCGTTCGATTGTCATCAACTCCCTGACTTCGACCGACCCGAACGCGGCGACGCGGCCGAGGTCGTTGCGACCGAGATCGACGAGCATCAAATGCTCCGCCACTTCCTTCTCGTCAGCGCGTAACTCCGCGCCGAGCCGCGCGTCTTCGGCCTCGTTCGCGCCGCGCGGCCGCGTGCCCGCAATCGGGCGGTATTCGAGTTCCGCGCCGCGACAACGCACGAGCATCTCCGGCGACGCGCCGACGATTGATTCGTCGCCGAGCCGCAGGAAGAACATGTAGGGCGACGGGTTCGTCGCGCGCAGGGCACGATAAATTTCGAGCGGGGGCGCGCCGACTCCGGTAGTGAAACGCTGCGACAGCACGGCCTGATAACAGTCGCCCGCCGCGATGTGCTCCTTGATCGTCTCCACCGCCTGCTCGAAGTCTCCGCGCGACCAGTTTGAAGCGAACTGCGGCGGGGCGTCATTCGTCCTTTGTCGCCCCGGCTCACGCGCGGGCGCGCTCGCCAGCAACTCGCGCTCGATTGATTCAGTCCGGCCGACGGCCTCTTCATAAAGTTCTCTCAGGCGCGCGCGGCTCTCGCCCGCCTCCCCTGTGAACACGATTGAACTGATTTCGATCTGCTGCCGCACGCGATCAAAAGCGAGCACAGTGCGAAAAAACATCAACACGGCTTCGTCGCTTTCAGACTCCGCGCCCCGGTCGCCCACCGTCGGTTCGAACCAGCGCACCGCGTCGTAAGCCAGATAGCCGACCGCGCCGCCCGCGAACGGGGCGAGATGATCGCGCCGCGCCAACTTGTGTCGCCGGAAATAGTCGCGCAAAAAATCCGTGGCGCGCACGCCGCGCAGGTGTTCCGTCTCGCCGTCGTCGCCGCCGCTACCGCTGCGTGTGACGAAGGTGTCCGCCCCGCGCCCGCGCACGATCATCTCCGGCTCGACGCCGAGAAACGAGTAGCGCGCGACGCGCTCGCCGCCCTCCACCGATTCGAGCAGAAACGCGTAACGCGCATCATTCGCGAGGCGCAAAAACGCGCCCACCGGCGTCTGCAAATCCGCCAGCACGCGACGCACCACCGGCACGACGTTGCCGCGCGCCGCCGCGCGCTCGAAATCCTCGAATGTCGCTGGCTGAAGCTCAAGCATCACAAAAAAGGGATGAGGGCGGAGGGATGAGGGATGAACAAAACAAAGGGCGGCTTAGTTATTTGCTTTATTCCTGATTCATCCCTCCGCCCTCCGCCCTCATCCCTCCGCCCTCATCCCTCCGCTAAGCCACAGGCCGCCGTCGACGACGATGATCGCGCCGTTGATAAAAGAGGCGGCGTCGGAACAGAGAAAGACCGCCGGTTGCTCGATGTCTCTGATGCGGCCGAAGCGGCCGACGGGGATGCGTCGTTGCAGTTTCTCTCTGAGCGCGGGCGGGAGCAGGCGTTTCATGCCCTCTGTGTCTTCGATGGGGCCGGGCGCGATGGCGTTCGTGCGGATACCGTAACGCCCCCACTCGACCGCGAGGTTTTGCGTCAGCGCGTCCACGCCCGCCTTCGCCGCCGAGACGTGGAGTTGGAACGGCGTTCCCATGTAATGAAGCGTCGCGCTGATGTTCAAAATCGAGCCGCCGCGCCGCTTCAATTCGCCGAACGCGGCGCGGCAGACGTTGAACGTGCCCTTCAGATCAATGTCAACGACCGTGCCGAAGCCGTTCGGTGAAAGTTCTTCCGCCGCGCAGAGAAAGTTGCCCGCCGCGCCGTTGACCACGATGTCCAATTGGCCGAAGCGTTCGACCGTGGCGGCCACGGCGCGCTCGACCTCTTCCGCGTGTCGCACGTCGCACGCGACAGCCAACGCCTCGCCGCCCCCCGCGCGAATCAACTCCGCCGCCGGTTCGAGGTGTTCCAACTTCCGGCTGACGAGCGCGACCCGCGCGCCCGCCTCCGCGAGCGCACGCGCCACCCCGCCCGTGATCCCCGTCCCGCCGCCCGTCACAAACGCGACGCGCCCCGCCAGCAACCCTTCGACGAACACGTTCTCGGCCATAGACACCTCTCAGAAACAATGAACGATGAACGATGAACGATGAAGTAAAAACACCTGTCTTCAGTTCATAGTTCATCGTTCATACTTCATCGTTCATCATTATCATTGATTTTCGTTCGCCCCCGGTTTGGCCGGAACCGCGACGGGCTTGCCGTCTTCGGCGTGCGGCTCAGCCCCGATCTCCTGCGTGATCTGCGCGACGCGGAGGCTGGCTTCTTCGTGGTCGGGGCTGTATCTGAGCGCGCTCTGATAATCGTGCAGGGCATCCGTCAAACGGCGCGCGTCGTACAGCGCGTGGGCGCGCCGCACGTAGGCTTCCGCCAACGCGCCGAGCGTGGTGCCGTCGTCCGGCTTCTTCTCCGCCTGCTGCTCAAGCCCGGCGATCTCCGCATCCAGTTTCGACGTGTCCAACGTCTGCCCGCCGCCGGTGTTGCCCGGCACGTTGCCGTTCGCGCCCCCCGGCGACGCCGTGGCGGTGCTCGCCCCGCCGTTTCCGTTCGCCGCCGTCGGCGCGTTCTTCGCGCATGCCCCGCACAGCGTCAACGCACACATCAAACTCAATAGACACGCAAAAGCTCTCATGTGATTCATCATTAAAAAGCCGTGAATCGTGAATCGTGAATAGAGAGAGACGGTTTTTCTATTTACGATTTACGATTCACCTCCCTTTCAGCTTCCCGCGATGTATGGGCGCGATTGCACGATGTAGACCTGACCGCCGTAGAAGACCCATTCGATGTCCTGCTCGCGCCCGCGGAAGACGCGCCTGATTGAGGATGCGGCGCGGGCGAGACGGCGCACCGTCGCGTCGGTCAGCACGGCGCGCTCGCCGCTGATCGGAATCTCTTTGACGCCGCCCTCGCCGTCGAACGTCAACAAGCTCTCTTCGTCCGAACGCGTCAGCACCCGCACGGCCTGCGAACGCGGGCGGAAGATGATCTGCTCCGCGATCTTTTTGCCCTCGACCACTTTGATGCCCAAGCCCCGTTTCGCGCTGATGTAGATGCCGTCGCGGTTGGTGTCGTCGTAAGGGTCGGTCGTGATCATGACGCCCGCGCTGTCGGCGTTGATGCCTTCCTGTATGAGCACCGCCGGGTAAACTTTCATGTGATCGATCCCGGCGCGCTCGCGCGCTTCATAGGCCTCGAAATTCCAGATGGAAGCCCAGACGGTCTTGACGGCCTCGATCAACTTCTCCTCGTCGCGCACGTTAGGGACGGTCGAATACAGCCCCGCCCCGTTGAACTTCGGCAGGTCTTCCGCGTTCGTCGAACTGCGCACGAACAACCCCTTGCCCTGATACTCGGCGCGCACGCGCTTGAGGAGCGCGGTGCGCAGCCCGTCCTGCATCTTCGCCCCCTCGATGCGCGCGCGCATCTCCGCCAGCCGCTCGCGCCGGTAGGCCGGGTCGTGGACGAACTTTTGATCCTCCAACATCTCGTAGATGGGCTGTTCGAGTTTGTTCGCTTTGACGAACTCGTCGTAATAATAGATCGGGATGGTGAAGCCGTTCGGCACGGTGATGCCGCGCAGCCGCGCGTTGGCGACTTCGCCGAGGTTGGCCGACTTCGCGCCGTAGGCGTCGGCCATCGAGGCGCGCTGCTGTCTGAGGTCGGCCAAACGCTTCTCCGAAAGGTCGTAGCGCGGCGTCATGATGTCGCGCCGCTCCTTGAGCCGCCGCTGGTATTCGCTGAGCGCGTTGTTGTCCGCGCGCTTGATCTCATACTTGCCCGACTTCGTCTCGAACGTGACCCACCAGCCGTCATACTCCTTGAGCAACTCCGACGCGTTTCGCACGTAGGCGTTCGGCACGCCCCACGACTTGGCGAGCAGGTTGATGTGCGAGAGCGGCGTCGAAGGCTGGCTCGTGATGATCCCCGCGACGGGCGGCAGCGTCACCGGCACTTCGTCGAGCACCAGAATTTCGTTGAAACCGATCTCGACGTGTTCGTCCAACTTCTTGATGATGTGGATGCGCCCCAGCCCCCGCGCCACGTTGAGCGGTTGATACTCCTGCTCGCGCGCGATCTCGCTCTGCGAGACGCGTTCGAGTCCACTGATTCCGGCCGAGGCTTCGTCCTGCTTGATCGAGTTGGGCTTGAAGGCGACCGGCGCGAAGAAGGTGCGGTTGATCGTCTCGCCCGTGAGTTTGATCTGTTCGGCCGGGATGAGATCGCCTTCCCAGAATTCAAACGTCCAGCGCGAGAGCGGCGTCTGGTAGGCGAGCGTGCCGAGGATGAAGCGGCGATTAGGCTTGAGATAGTTGTTCTCGAAAAACTCGCGCCCGCGTTCGAGCGAGAGATACGTGCCGTTGACGAAATCTTTGTGGAAGCGGTAACGCTTCGAGTTGACGTAGTAAATTTTGTTCCGGTCTTTGCGGTCGATGACGTACATGACGTGCGGCAGCGGGTAGCCCGCGTCCGTGTTGATGCGCGCGAACGCGTCGAACTCCGCGCGCGACTTTATCTCAGGCCGCGAACGTTCCCCCGCCGCCGCCGCGTCACTTCCTGCGGCGGGCGCGGCGGCGGGCGCACCACCTCTCTGCGTCAGTTGCGCGCCCGCTAAAGGACAGAGGAGAGAAAAGACCAACGCACTCAAGACCAAATTTTTGACAAGTCTCATAAAGCCTTTCTCGCTTTCAACGCTTCTCCGCTTTCGCGTCGGAGCAATTCTAACAGATCATCTATGTGACGCCGCTCCGTCAGGAAGCTGTTGACGTTCACGCGCAGCGCGCGCCGCCCGTCGAGCACCGTGGTCGAAAACCACGCCTCGCCGCTTCGTTCGATGCGCTGCTGCAATTCGCGTTGCAAGGCGTCGAGTTCCGAGCCCCCCGCGTCGCGCATCAAGGGGGGCACGAAGCGCAGGCAGCACACCGCCGTTTCGACTTCGCCGGCACATTCAAACTCTTCGAGCGCGGCGACCCGCGCGGCGAAATACTCCGTGAGTTCGATCTGCCGTTCGATGATCTCGGCGTAACCGCGCACGCCGAGCGTCTTCAGTGCGAACCAGATTTTGAGCGCGTTGAAGCGGCGCGTGCCGAGTTGGCCGTAGCGGAAGAAGTCGAAGGGCACGTCTTCGCCGCCGCGCTCCTCGCTCAGGTATTCCGGCGTGATGTCGAAGGCGTCGCGCAGCACGCCCCCGCCCTCGCGCACGAGCAACGCGCCCGCCGCAAACGGCACGAACATCCACTTGTGCGGGTCAATCGTCACCGAGTCCGCGCGCTCGATGCCGCGCAGGCGGTCTCTATATTTACCCGACATCGCGAGCGGCGCGCCGTATGCGCCGTCCACATGAAACCAGAGTTTGTACTCGCCCGCGATCCCGGCGAGTTCGTCGAGCGGATCGATCACGCCGCTCGAAGTCGTGCCCGCCGCGCCCGCGACGCAGACGGGCAGGTTGCCCGCTTCGAGGTCGCGCTCGATCTCGCGGCGCAGGGCGTCCGTGCGTATGTGGAAGCGCGCGTCGGTCGCCACCTTCCGCAAGTTATCGCGGCCGAGGCCGAGTATATCCATGCTCTTGACGAACGAGTAATGGCACTGTTCCGACGCGTAGACGATCATATTGCCCGCCGTCGCGGACGCGTGCGGCGCGTTGTTCACCGCGCGGTTCGCGGGCAAAGACGCGGCGCGCAGGCCGCGGTCGCGCACAAATCGGGCGGCGCGGTCGCGGGCGCACTTGAGCGCGATCAAATTCGCCTCCGACCCGCCGCTCGTGAGTGTGCCGAAGCTCCCCGCGCCGTAGCCGACGATCTCGCAGAGCCAGCGGAGCACGCGCGATTCGATGACGCTCGCCGAGGGCGAATTGCGCCACACCGCGCCGTTCTGGTTGATGGCCGACGAGAGCGCGTCAGCCCAGACGGCGATTGGCAGCGGCGTCGGATTGAACAGGCCGTAATAGCGCGGGCTTGGAATGTGCATCGCGTGCGGCGCGATTTCGCGCTCGAAGCGGCCGAACAACTGATCCGCCTCCGCGCCTTCGAGCGGGAGCGGCTCGTCGAACATTTTTTCGAGTTCGGCGGGCGTGGCTTCGGAGCAGACGCGCGCCTCTCCGAGCGTGCGCGCGTAACGCGCGATGATCTCCGTCGTGATCTTTCCGAGTCGTTCGTGCTCCGCGCTCAAGCGTTCGCTCATTTCCCGTTTCGTCCCTGTGCATGAAAATTGAAGTTCCGTTAAGCTAACCCAAGCGGAGGGATTTATTCCAGTCAACAGTTGAGATGAACCGGAACTTGCTAGAATTCACGGAGACGCTTGAGACGCACGCCGCGCCTTACGGCTTGCAACTCGACGACGGGACGCGCGCGCACCTGCGCGATTATTACGAGCACCTGTTGAAGTGGAACGCGCTGCTGCATCTCGTCGCGCCCTGCCCGCCCGCCGAGTTCGCCACGCGGCACGTGCTTGAATCGCTCACGGCCTGCGCGCACATGCCCGAAGGCGCGCGCGTGTGCGACGTGGGTTCGGGCGGCGGGCTGCCGATCATCCCGTGCCTCGTCGCGCGCCCCGACCTGCAACACGCAACGCTCGTCGAAGCCTCGACGAAGAAGGCCGTCTTCCTGCGCGAAGCCCTGAACCATCTGAAACTGCAAGACAGGGCGCGCGTCGTCGCGGAGAGATTCGAGCGGACGCCCACGCCGGAGGCCGACGCGTTGACGTGCCGCGCGCTCGAACGTTTTACGGAGATGTACACGCGGCTCGTGCGTTGGTCGCCGCGCGCGGCGAGGCTGCTCCTGTTCGGCGGTAATGCGCTCGGAGAGTTGGTGGAGCGCGAGCAAATGGATGCGACTCGTCTGTGATTATGGTCGGGGCGGGGACAAGTCCTGCCCGCTCGCTTTCGTAGCCACGCGGGCAGCGACCAGCCCGGCCCCTCCAATGATTCTTCATCGCACTCAATTGCAAACCGCTATAAAGCGTCCGCCTGTGAACCTCGGCTCACACTCAAACGCACGTTGCCATCGTCACCCCATAAAGAAAAGAGGCGGGGCAAATTGGCCTCGCCTCTTTCAACCCATGTTGCGCCTCGCCTTTAGCGAATGACGTTGATGCCGATCAGTTGTTGGCCGGAGATGACGAACTCGGCGGGCGGAAGTTCCTGCTCGGCAACGGGGGAGAGCGAGGTGGGCGTGAAGCCGCCGGAGGTGCGGTCGCTGTTGAGCGTCGCGACGACGGAGGGCGGCAAATTCGGCATCTCGTCCGTGCCGATGACCGCGCCGGAAGTGACGCGGAAGAGTTTGACGTAGAGGCGGTCGTTCTTCTTGATCTTATTGATCGTGCCGACGAGTTGGCTCAGATCGTTCGGCACGAAGTTCTGCGCGGCCGACGCCTGTTGCAGCGCGCCGCCATCGCCGACGAAGAGGACGAGTTGCCCGCGCGGCACGTCCGAAGGGATCGTCACGGGGATGCGCTGGACGAACTGCTTGCCCGCATCGGTGCGCACGTAAGCCTGCACTTCCACCGTCTCGCCGCGCCCGACTTCCGTGCGGTCGAGCGCGATGCGTTCGAGCGTGCCCGACATGCGTTCGTCGGTCGAGGTGATGTCGAGCGTGATCTGGCCGATGTCAACGTTGTCGAAACCGCTTGAGAGCAGCGCGGCCATCGGCACGGCGACCGAGGCGGCGGCCTGCGCGCCCGCGTTCATCGAAGAGAAACGACGTTCGATCTGGATGGGTTGCTGCCCGGCGACGTTGATCCGGCCGCGCAGCGAGATGGTCGATTCGCCGAGGGCGCGTTCCGTCGAGCCGATGGTGCTGAAGATGGTGATGTTCAGGAGGATCGGGGTCAGGAATTTATCGTTCGCCACCTCGTAGGTGTACGTCTCGGTGCGGTCGCGGCTGGTGTGCAAATTGATCTTGACGGGGATCATCTTGGGCGCGCGGCCGAGCGTGCCGTAGATGCCGGTCGCGCGATCCTGCGAGATCGAGCCGACCATCTGACCCGCCGAAGAGAGTTTGAAGGAATTGTTGACGCTCGAAATCACCGTCACCACGTTCGACTCGGACATCGGCATGTCGGCGACGCCGAGGCCGAGGAACGGGTGGCCGAAGGCGTAGATGCGTTCATTGTCGCGCCACGTAACCGTGCCGAAGGCCGCAAGCGAATAGTCGCCGCGCACGAGTTGGACGCTGACGGACGAACCGGGCGGCAGCGTCTTGTCGGTCACTTTCCCCATCGGCGTGATCGAGGCCGCGCCGCCGACGCCCGCGACGGGCAGCAGCCCGTTGGCTTGAAGTTGCGGTGCGTAGAGCGAGAGGGCTTCCGCACTGATGCCGCTGAAAACGAGCGGCGTGGCAATCGGGGCGATGGTCTGGCCGAGCAGTGCGTTGAGAGGCGAACCGGCCGCGACGGGCGCGGCGAACGTGCCGCCCGTGATGGCGGGTTTCGGCCAATCAATCTGCCAGTCGGTCGAGGCGAGTTTGGCGAAAGACATCGTGCGCCCCGCGCCCGTGGCTCGCGTCGCGGTTCCCTGCTGCCGCTCGAAGATGTCGATCATCTGCTTGATCGGCGTGATGCCGCAGATCGGTTCTTTCGAGAAGGGGAAGCTAAACGCAATCGCGCCGACGAGTTTGCCGTCGATGTAGACGGGCGAGCCGGACATCCCGGCGAAGACACCTGTCTTCTCGGCGTTCGCGCCCGTCAGACGCCCGATGATCGCGGATTGGCGCGGCGCGGGAAACCCCGGCAGCACGCCGATGATGTCCACGCCGAACTCCTGCGCTTCCGTCCCCGAAAACACCGTCCACGCACGCGCCTTCATGCCGGGGCGCACGTCCTCCAAAGGAAACAGGCGCGCGTCCGGTTGGGCGGCATTTCCGGTCGTCGCTTTAACCGGAGTTTGCGCCGCGACGGAGGCGGCCGACACACAGAGCGCGAAGGCTAAGGCCAGCGCGGGGCGGAACAATTTTTTCATCTGGATACCTTTTGGAACGGGGGGAAGCATGTTTGACTACCTTGGCCGGAGTCTCGCCGCGTGCGACTTCCGCAACGACCGGCGCACCCGCGAAACAACCACTGCGACTATAGCGTCCGGTTTCTCAGATGGTCAAGGCAGGGGAAAGGTTGTCATACACGGCGGGCGAGCCGCGCCCGTAACCGGCATCGACAAGATAATTTCCGGCGCGACCGCGCGGCCGCATGGCGTCGTAATTTGAGACGGGATGAAAGACAAGCCGGGGCGGTCGGGTTGCGCGAGTCGTCAGGCGCGCCTTTCGTTCCCCGGCAAGTTTTTTAAAGACTTATTCAGAGACGAGATTCGCCGCGTGGGAAAAAGGCGAGCCACGACAAAACATCTCCGCCCCCTACCGGTCGCAGGGAGCGGAGATGTTTTATTGCCCGGTTTGAAGCGGCCGGGACGAACCCGCGACCGCAGCCGCGCGGCCGCGAGGTCGGCGCGTGAGACTTACTTTAGAACTGCTGCGGCAAGCTTACTTGCGGCAAGCTCACTTCGGGCGCGGCGTGAGCTTCCGCGACGCACGGCCAGACACGAACCGCGCCGACGTATTGGGCGGGCGATTCGCCCGCAGGCAAAATCACCTGCATGTAAAGGCGCAACTCCTTCTCGTGCTCGTTAAGCTCGGACTCGTCCGCGCGCGCCAGATTCGGCACCTTGTAGACGATCTTGCTGTTTTTGGGAAGTTCGCCCCGGGGCGAAAACTTCTCGCCCCGGTCGGACTCGAAGGCGCGGCGGCTCGCGTCATACGTCCACCCCGCTTTCAGCTTCAGGTCAATAGGCGTCCGCACTTTACTGCCCGCAGGCAAAGGTACTGCTGGAATGGTCACTTACTTCCCCCTTATCAAACTAGCGACATCAAACTAGCGACATGGCCTTGGGGAGGTTCGGCTGTGGCCCGATATTCTGCGTCAGGGGCACGCCCGGCCCGGCCTGTTGCGGCGTTCCCGTGGACATCAGAATACTTCTGACCTTGGCCGGAGTCATCGGCGCGCCGTTCTTCGACTTGGCGCGACCCTGTAGGCACGCGACCGACCCCGTCACAATCGGCGACGCGCTCGACGTGCCGGAAAAGCGCAGGGTGTACCAGTTGTTCTCCGAAGCGCCGCCCTGCGCGTCGCCGTAACCGAGCGTGGTGACGTGCCACCCCCAGGCTTGAACGTTGACGATTTTACCATAGTTCGAAAACCAGATGCGCGAGCGCGGCACGCCGATAGAGGCGTAACCGCCGTCGTTGTCGAAGAAGTTGTTCGGGGGCACGCCCGCGCCGACGACTATCGCGCCGCTGTCTTTTTGCAGACCCGTGTTGGCGAAGATCGCCAGATCAAAATTCTCGTTGCCGTTGCCCGCCGCTTCGACCACCGTGATGCCCTTCGCGGTCGCCGCCGCGATGGACGCAAAGATGTCGCCCCAGTACTGCATGGCGACGTACTTGTTGTTCGGCCCCGTGGCCTGCAACTCGATGAGGATCACGTCGCCCGCCTTCAGTTGGTTCGCGGCGTTGTTGATGGCGGCGGCCGTGTTGAACACGCCGTTGACGATGGCCGATTGGACGACGGCCTTAGCCCCATGACTGATGCCGACCGTCCCTTTGGAGTTGGGGATTGACACCATCTCGCCGAGCACCGCCGTGCCGTGGTTTCTCCAACCGAGATCGTTTATGACCGTGCCGCCGATGAGCGGAATGCCCGTGGGCAAGTCTTCGTGCGTGCGATTCCAGTTGCCCTCGATGTCGCAGATCGTGATGTTGGCGCCCTTCGCGCCGCCGAGGCTCCAAATCTCGGTCGCCCCGATGCCGTCGGGCGCAGAGGCGAGGTAGCCTTGCGCCGGCTCGAAGTTGCGGCTGCCGACCTGTGAGCCGTTGAGCACGGCTGCGGGCACGGGGCGCGGCGCGACGAACGCCTTCCAGACCGCCCCCTTCTGGTTCAACTCCTTCGCAATCTTCGGGGCGTCTTTGCTGTTTTTCGGCACGACCTGCACGAAGCCGCTCTGGATGAACTCCGTGTCCATGCCTTTGTTCGCAAACTTCGAGGGGTCTGGCTCCGGCGGCAGGGTGGCCGCGACCGCGACGCGGTTTTTAACGGCCGCCGACTTCAGACCGAAGTGAGAGCGCAACGGCTGGACGTCGTACTTAGCCAGAACATTGTTGAGGGTGTCGGCCTGCGACGTGGCCGCGCCGGGGGCCGAGAACTTCGACGCGCTGAAAGCCACGGGGCTTTCGTAGCGCAGTTCGACGACGACGTAGTCGGGGATGTCCGGTGTGTCAACTTCGCTGCTGACAAAACCTGCTTTCGTATTCTGCCCTGATGAACTGGGTGATTTCTTTTTCGTTGCCATGTCGATTCTCCTAAAGGGTGGTGAATACTTACCGGCGAGGGAATGTGGCGACAAACGGGGCGTCCCGCCACCGCCGATGGGCTACAGATGAAGTGCGGGCACGCTCGGGTCAAGCATGAAGGTTACACAGCAAGCGCGTTACGCGGCGCGCGCGAAGGTGAAGGCGGGGCTTCGGGTTCAAGTGAGGCTCATCAAGGTCGTATTCTCGTGAGCAACGCGGTCAAAGCGGGGAGAACATACTCTCCCGTGAAAAGCATGTCAAGATTTACATGCGGCCGGTAGTGAGTCAATTTCACACCTTGAAGGACTCTTCACTACCGAACTCCAAAGGCGTTGGCTCTGCTGCTCTCATACATATATGCGCAAGCGAGGCAAAGCATTTCAAGAATCTGCAAATTTAACGGATGAAAAATTACTTGCTATTCAAACTGACCCACTACCATGCGGCCTGCACGCCTTTGCGCTCGCTCGCGCGGCGTGTTAATTTTCGCGGGCGATGCGTCCGTCAACATCTCCAAACAAGCCTTTTGTTATACACTCACAAGAATTGGCGTCCCTTACATCCCGGCTAATAGTGGCGCAGCGTATCATTCATGTTTGACGCGGAGGGTTTCATACTTGCGGGCGGCGCGTCGAGTCGCATGGGCGTTGACAAGGCGCGTCTCACGCTCGGCGGGCGCACCTTCACGCAACGCATCGTCGCCGCGCTCGGCGCGATTACGCGTGGGTGCAGCGTCGTCAGCGCGCGGCCGGGGTCGGTCGAATTGAATCTGCCGGTGGTCGAAGACGTTTACCGCGATTGCGGCGCGCTCGGCGGTTTGCACGCCGCGCTCTCGGCATGCCGCGCGCCGTGGGCGGCCGTCGTCTCCTGCGATCTGCCGTTCGTCACGGGCGAGCTTTTCGCGCGACTCCGAGACTTACGAACAGAGGACGCCGACGCCGTCGTCCCCCGACAACCCGACGGTCGCCCGCAACCGCTGTGCGCTCTCTACTCGCCCGCGCGCTGCCTCGAACTCGCCGCGCGGCTCCTGCGTGAAGGCGAGCGCCGCCCGCGCGTTCTGTTGCAAGCGGCGCGCACGCGTTGGGTCGCCCCGGCGGAGTTGGCCGACCTGCCCGACGCCGAACTGTTCTTCCTGAACGTCAACACGCCGGAAGATTACGAGCGGGCGAGAACTAAGTTAGGAACGCGGAACGATGAACGATGAAGTGAAGCGGGGAGACAAAAGTCGGAAGGCGGAAGCCGGAATCGTGAACGCGAAAATCGAATTTACGCGAACTCTGAAAAGTTCTTCCGAACGCTATACTTCGAGTTTCGCTCTCAGCTTCGCCGACACCGGCCTGTTACTTCATCGTTCATCGTCCCTCCTTCGTCGTTAATTTATGTCTCAACGCAAAAGACCGGGACGAAGATTATTGAAGGCGCTGCTGCCGGTGGCGTTGCTGCTGGTGCTGGGCGTCGGCGCGGGGCTGTTGTTCATCGTCCACACGATTGCGCGACCCGTCACGCATCCGTATATCGTCACGCCGGAAACTTTTCCCGCCTACAGCGCGCGGGGCTTGCGTGTGAGCAACGAGCGTTGGAAGAACGGCGACGGGACTGAGGCGCGCGGCTGGCTGCTGCGCGGCGCGCAGGGCGCGCCCGCCGTTGTGCTCCTGCATCGCTACGGCGCGGATCGCTCGTGGCTCTTGAACCTCGGCATCAAGATCAACGAAGCCACCAACTGCACGATTCTCTGGCCTGACCTGCGCGGGCACGGCGAAAATCCGATCAGCGTGCACACCTCTTTCGGCACGCGCGAGGCGGCGGACGTGGCGGCGGCCGTCTCGTTCCTGCGCAACCTCAAGACCGCGCAAGGGCAGCGTCCGCTCGTCGGCGAACGCTTCGGCTTCTACGGCGTCGAACTCGGAGCGTATGCCGCGCTCGCCGCCGCCGCGCGCCAAGCGGGTAACGATCAAGTGCGCGCGCTCGTCCTCGATTCCATCCCCGCGTCGCCCGACGACCTGCTGCGTAACGTCACGCGCGAGCGCGTCGGCTTCGACAACCCCTTGCTCTACCAGTTCATGCGCGCCGCCGCGCGCGTCTATTTTCTCGGCGGGTATGAAAACGCTGCTTCGTGCGATCTCGCCGCGCAACTGCCCGGCCGGCGCGTGCTGCTCCTCAGCGGTCAGGACGCGGGCGAGTTGCGCGAATCCACGCGCTCGCTGGCGCAATGCTTTTCTTCCGCGCCGCCCGTCGGGCTGCAAGTTGACCTCCCCGTCACGGGCTTCACCGCCTCTTCCGCCACCGGCGAACAGGGCGAGACCTACGACCGCCTCGTCATCGAATTTTTCTCACAAGCCTTCCGCGAAGACTCCGGCTCCCAACGATAAGCCGCGGACGTTCGCGCTCGACGCCGCGCGCACATCAACGCAGGCGCGCGGCGACGAGCACGACCGTCCCGTTATCCCCGATCACTTCCGTCTCCAACGGCGCGAAGTCGAGCAACTGCGCGGCGTACTCCTCCGGCACGATGACGAGCAGCGTCCCGCCTCTCTCTTGCGCCACCTCCAACACTTCTCCCGCGCCTTCAAACTTCCAGGGCTCGCCCCGCCGCGCCTCGTCGTAAATCAAACGCCCGGCCGCGTAGAACTGCGCCGTGCGCTCGACGGTGTGTAGGTTCAAGACCGGCGACGCGCCATAGCCGCGCCCCTCCGCCGCGCGCAAGAGATCGCGCACAGACTCGCGCGCCGCCACCCGCTCCACCGCGCAACTCACGATCAGCACTGGGGTCAAAAACGAAACGACCACGACGAGCAGCGCGCACAGTTCGCGTCGCCGCGTCGCCGTCAACAACACGTACGCGCTCGCGGCGACTGCGGGCGCGGCGACGAGCGCGATGCAGGCGCGCGACAGTTCCGTCGCCTTCAACCCGTACGCCGTCCCGGCGACGGCCAACAGCAGCATCAACGCGCCCGTCGCACGCAACGCGCGCTCGCTCCCCTCGCCGCGCAGGAAGCCCGCGAACCGCTCGCCCGCGAGCAGAGCCGCGCCCGGCAACGCGGGCAAAATGTACCCCGGCAACTTCGAGCCGGACACCGAAAAAAAGAGCAGCGGGAACAACAGCCACGCGAGCGCGAAGAAGCGCAGTTTGCTCAAAGCGTCTTCGCCGCGCCAGTCCCAACGCCGCGCGTGCGCGACGCCCCACGCCAGAAACGCGCTCCACGGCAACGCGAGCGCGGGGATGATGGCGAGATAGAACCAGAACGGCTGCGGGTGGTGATACTTGTTCGAGAGGTAGCGCGCGAAGTGGTGCCTGATGAAAAACTCGTCCACGAAAGTCCAACCGTGCCGCGCGATGACGGGCGCGTACCAGAGGGCGGCCACGGCCGACGTGAGCAGGAATCCCCAGAGGGCTGACTTCCACGCGTCAGGCCAACGCCGCCGCAACAAATAATAGACGCCGACGACGCCGACGGGAATCACCACGCCGATCAAACCTTTCGCCAAAAGCGCCGCGCCCATCCCGGCGTAGAATCCCGCGAGCAGCCACGCGCGCGCGCGTCCTCCGGTTTCGAGTTCCGCCGCGCAGAAAAACGCGAGCGCGCACGTCACGGTCATCGTGACGAAGATGTCGAAATTCATCGCCCGCGAAAAGACGATCAGCCCTGCGCTCGTCGCCGCCAGCGCGCCCGCCGAGAGTTGCAGCCAACCCGCCCCCGCACCCGCCCTCTCTTCGACGCGCCCGGCAATCCAACCGACGAGGAAGACCGTCAACCACCCGGCGCAGGCCGCCCCGAGCCGCGCCGTCCACTCCGCGACGCCGAACAATTTGTAAGCGGCCGACGCCGTCCAGTAGACGAGCGCGGGCTTCTCGAACCACGTGTGGCCGCCGAGCGTGGGCGTCACCGCGTCGCCGCGTTCGGCCATCTCGCGCGCCACCTGCGCGTAACGCGGTTCGTCCGCGCCGACGAACGGCGCGCGCCCCAACCCGTAAAAGTAAACGACGGCGGTCGCCGCCAACAGCAAAAGCCAACCGCGCTTGGCAAGCGTCGAAGGTTGCAAGTATAGTCACCCGAAAAGCAGTCAGCAGTTCAGCCATCAGCTTTGAGCCGTCAGCCGTCAGCCGGAATTTTGTTTTACGTCGTGAGTATTAACGAAGTCGCGGCGATGTACAAAGCGGGAAACGCGTTTAGGCGGCAACGCGGCGGCGACATGAACTCTTATTGCTCGAACGATAAACCGATCACTTGAACGATACCCGATTGCTCGAAGGATAGCTGACTGCTGATAGCTGACTGCTGATAGCTCATTATGCTTCTACGCACCGCCGCCATCGGCACAGGCCACCTCGGACGCCAGCACGCGCGCATCCACGCCGCGCTCGCCGCCGAAGGACGCACAGAGTTCGTCGCCGTCTGCGACGCGGACGAAGCGACCGCGCGCCGCATCGCCTCCGAACGCGAAATCGAGTGGACGACCGACTGGCGCAGCCTCGTCGGCCGCGTCGATGCCGTGAGCCTCGCCGTCCCGACCGAAGCGCACGCCGAAATCGCTTGCCCCTTGCTCGAAGCGGGCGTCCACGTGCTCGTCGAAAAGCCCATCTCGCACACGCTCGCGGAGGCCGACCGGATGACCGAGGCGGCCGCGCGCGGCGGCGCGACGCTCATGGTCGGCCACGTCGAACGCTTCAACCCCGCGCTCTCCGCGCTCTACCCGCATGTGCGCCAGCCCCTCTATTTCGAGATTCATCGTGTCGGCGAATTCACCGCCCGCTCGCTCGACATCGACGTGGTGCTCGACCTGATGATTCATGATCTCGACATCGTGCAGTGGCTCGTCGGGAGCGAGGTGGAAGTGACGGACGTGCGCGCCGTCGGGATTCCCGTTTTGACCGAGCGCGTCGATGCGGCCAACGCGCGCATCGAATTCGCCACGGGCGCGGTCGCCAACATCACCGCCTCGCGCGTCGGCATGGAAAAGATTCGCAAGATGCGTTTCTTTCAGCCGCACGATTACGTGGCCGTCGATTACGCCGCGCGCTACGCCTCGATCAGCAGCCTCGCGCCGCCGCCCGACCCGGCGAGCGCGCGTCCCGGCGTCCAACTCCGTCGTCTGGACATCGACGATGTCGAACCGCTCCGCGCCGAGATCGAATCTTTCCTCCGAGCCGCCGCCGCAAACGAGCCGCCGCCGATTACCGGCGCGGACGGTCGGCGCGCGCTCGCGCTCGCCCTGCGCGTCCTCGAACGCATCCACGAACACACGGCCAACGCCGGGCTGCACCACGCGCTGGCCGCGCGCGCAACTTTCAGCACGACCGACAACACTTAGACGCCGAGCCACACGTTGACTTCTCACGGCAACACACCCGACGAACAGATCGACGCGCTCCTCGCCGCACGCATCGCGGCGGGCGACTTCCCTTCCGCCGTCTACCTCGTCGCGGAACGAGGCCGCGTCCGTTTCTCCGGCGCGCAAGGCTTCGCCGTGCGCGAACCCGTGCGACACGCGGCCACCGTCGAGACGATCTACGATCTCGCGTCGCTGACGAAACCGCTCGTGACGGGTCTGCTCTCGGCGCGTCTGGTCGAGCGCGGCGAGTTGGAGTTGGAGCGCGCCGTCGCCGCGTACCTGCCGGAGTTTGCGCGAGGGGAGACGGCCGCGATCCACGTGCGCCACTTGTTGACGCACACGTCCGGCCTCCCCGCGTGGCGGCCGCTCCGCATCGCGACCGGCGACCGGCGCGAGCGCGTGCCGGACGCAATCGCGGCGACCGGTCTCGAATACGAGACGGGTTCGCGCGTCGTCTATAGCGATCTGGGTTTCATCACGCTCGGCCTGTTGATCGAAAAAATTTGCGGCGCGCGGTTGGACGAGTTGGCCGCGCGTGAAATCTTCCGGCCGCTCAAACTCGAACGAACATTTTTCAACCCCGAACGCGCGTTCCTGACCGGAGTGGCCGCGTGCGAGTTGGGGGGCAACGCCTACGAGCGCGGGATGTGTGAGATGCAAGAGGGGGCGCATGCGCAGGGACAGGCGGAGGCGGATAACGCGGGCGCGGGCGGCGCGTGGCGCGAGGAATTGATCTGGGGCGAGGTGCACGACGGCAACGCCTATTTTCTCGGCGGCGCGGCGGGACACGCCGGTCTCTTCTCGAACGCGCGCGAGACGCTGCGCCTCGCCGGGCAGTTCATCGCCGCGCGCACGGAGTTGCTCACGCCCGAAACCTGTACGCTCTTTCGCACGAACATGACGCCGCACCTGGGCGAGGCGCGATCCTTCGCGTGGCAACTCGCCGCCACGCCGGATTCGACGGCGGGCGGCGCGCTCCCGCCGGACAGTTTCGGCCACCTCGGATTCACGGGAACGAGTTGCTGGATTGACGCCGCGCGCGAACGCGTCCTTATCCTGCTCACCAACCGGACGCACACGCGCACGCTCCCCTTCGTCAACATCAACGGCGTGCGGCGTCAGTTTCACACGCTCGCCGTCGCCGCGCTCGAACGCGGCGGGGGCGGCGAGGAAACGATATGACAGGGCAGGGGAAAGAAGGTGCGCGACATGCGCCGGGGTCGTCGCCGCCGCCAACGCCGGAAGGGAGCGCAAAGGCGTCGCCCGTTGCCGCGTCGCGCGTCTCGTTCGGTGAGGCGTTTCGTTTCTGGGTCAAGTTGGGCTTTATCTCGTTCGGAGGCCCGGCGGGGCAGATCGCGATCATGCACCGCGAACTCGTCGAGCGTAGACGCTGGCTCTCGGAGGAGCGTTTCCTGCACGCGCTCAACTACTGCATGCTCCTGCCCGGCCCCGAAGCGCAGCAACTCGCCATTTACATCGGTTGGCTCATGCACCGCACGGCGGGCGGCATCGTGGCGGGCGCGTTCTTCGTCATCCCCTCGATCTTCATCCTGCTCGCGCTCTCCTACGTCTACGCGAAATACGGGCAACTCAGCTCGGTCGCGGGCGTCCTGAGCGGGTTCAAGCCGGTGGTCGTGGCAATCGTCGTCGAGGCTCTGTTGAAGATCGGCGGGCGCGCGCTCAAGCGGCGCGTCCATTTTCTCATCGCGGCGGTCGCGTTCGTCGCGATCTTTTTCCTGCACGTCCCCTTCCCCGTCATCGTGCTCGCGGCGGGTCTCTGCGGGCTCGCGGGCGCGCACCTGTGGCCGCAGGTTTTTGTCGCGACTCAGGCGAAGGCGGCGACGCAGCACGGCGTCGCGGGTTCCGCCGTCGCCGTCGAGAGGCGAGACGAAACGACGCAGGCCGGGGCTGCCAACGAACGCCCCGCGACGCCGCCCGCTTTCGTGATCGAAGACGACGCGCCGCAACTCGCCTACACGCTGCCCTCGAAAATCAGGACGCTCAACATTCTGCTGGCGGGCATTGTGCTCTGGGCGTTGCCGTTCGGCGCGATCATCCTGTGGGGCGGTTGGGGCGGCCTGCACGCGGAGCAGTATCGCTACTTCACGCAGGCCGCGCTCGTCACCTTCGGCGGGGCTTACGCCGTGCTCGCTTACGTCACGCAGGCGGCCGTCGGCTCGTACAACTGGCTGACGCAGGCGCAAGCCGTGGACGGCCTCGCGCTGGCCGAGACCACGCCCGGCCCGCTCATCATGGTGCTGCAATTCGTCGGCTTCATGGCCGGTTGGAATCACCCGCCCGAAGGCTTGAGTCAAACCGCGAGCGCAATCGCGGGCGCGTTGATTACGACTTACACGACGTTCCTTCCCTGCTTCATCTTCATCTTCCTCGGCGCGCCCTACATCGAGCGGCTGCGCGGGAACAAAAATCTGACGGGCGCGCTCTCCGGCATCACTGCGGCGGTCGTCGGCGTCATTCTCAACCTCGCGCTCGTCTTCGGCGTGGCCGTCATCTGGCCGCGGGGGTTTGCGGGCGGGGCGAACCTGTTCGCGGCGGGCTTGAGCGTCCTGGCCTTCGTCGCGTTGTATCGTTGGAAACTCGACGTGCTGTGGGTCGTGCTAGCGGGCGGCGCGCTCGGACTCTTGCACGCGTGGCTTTTCACTCCATGATTCAAACGCGCGCGAGTTGTAGTAGTATGAAGGCGCGGCGATTCGGAATGTGGAAGTGGCCGCGGGAATTACGTCTGATGTTGACCCATCCTTTCAATCTAACAAAGTTCATCGCTTTATCCGTCGCCTTCGCGCTGCTCGCGCAGTCTTTCGCGCTGGCGCAGGGCGAGCAGACGCGCCCGCGCCGCGTCGGGACGGACGCGACGGACGCGCCGCCCGTCCAACCGGCGCGCGATGATGTTGTCGTCGTCAAACGACTCGACGCCGAGCCGAGTATCCGCATCGGCCTGTCGACGAGCGCGCGCTCCGTCACCATCTCGACGAGCGGGCAGGAGTTGACCTTGCTGCAAATGCAACCCGGCGAGACGAGCGCGCCCGCCGCGCTTACCGTCGCACGGGTGCGTATCGAACCGCGCATGCTCGCGCCGCTGCCCGCGTCGCCGAAGGACGAGGGCGGACTGTTCCGCGTCGAGATCGCGGCGGTGACGAGTGAAGCGCAGGCCGCGACAATCGCGCGCGAGGTGCGAGAGTTGACGGGCGAGACGCCGGAAGTTGTCCGCGACGCGACCGCTGCGACGTGGCGCGTGCGCGTCGGACTCCCCGCCCCGCGCGCCGAGGCGGAAGAACTTCGCACGCGGCTCGAAGAAGCGGGCGTCGCCGCCGTCTCGCTCGTCGGCACGCAAACGGCCGCGAACGCGTCGCCGCAGCAGACGGCCGCACGCACGTCTCCAAACGTCGGACAACCGGCGACGACTGCACGCGCTCCGAGTCAAACGACGGCCTCTGCGGCGTCGAACCCGAACGGCGCGGCCTCCGCGAGACGCGCGCCGTCAGGTTCGACGCCGCAGAGCGGCAACGGCGTCCGGCTCGCCTCGCGCTCGACGCTTCCGTCGCGCGGCCTCGTGGTCTACGCGGGCGGCACGTCGCCGCTCTTAGACTCGCGCGCGCCCGTCACGTTCGCGCCGTCGGCTACGGACGCGCCGCTGCGCTTCAACGAGAAGCCTTATCGCGGTCGTCTCGAAGTGTTCACGAATCTCAACGGCTCGCTCACGGTCGTCAACGTCCTCGGCCTCGAAGATTACGTGCGCGGCGTCGTGCCGAACGAACTTTCGCCCGGCGGCTACGGCGCGCTCGAAGCCTTGAAGGCGCAGGCCGTCGCGGCGCGCACCTACGCCGTCAGCAACCGCGGCCAATACACCGCCGCCGGTTTCGATCTCCTGCCGACGATCCGCTCGCAGGTTTACGGCGGCCTCTCCACCGAGCACCCGCTCTCTACGCGCGCCGTCGAAGAGACGCGCGGCATGATCGCGACCTACCGCGGCGAGCCGATCAACGCACTCTATACTTCCACCTGCGGCGGGCGCACCGAGCACGCCGAGAACATCTTCAACGGCGAGGCCGTCCCTTACCTGCGCGGGCGCGAATGCAGCGCGCACCCCGCGTATGCCTCGCTCGCGCAAACCCTGATTCAAACCACGCGCGAGCCGGGTTCCTTGCGCGCCGCCGAACACGCGACGGGCGCGCGTGACGCCGCGCTGCTCGCAGTCCACGCCTTTCGCGCGCCCGCGCGACTCAACGACGAGTGGCTGGCCGCCGCCGTCTCGGCCGAAGAGGTGCGCGCCTTGCTCGAAGTCGCCGCGCGGCTCGCGCGCCGCACGACGCCCGCCGTCGTCAACAACGACGCGACGCGCCCGCCCGGTTTCAGTTCCGCGCTCATGCTCACGCTCGACGGCGAGAGTCGCGCCGACGTGTTGCTCTCGGCCGACGACGTGAACTACCTCCTCGCCTTCCGCGACGCCGAAGACATCCCCGCGCAGAATCGCGCCGACGTGGCGATGCTCCTGCGCGACGGCCATCTCACGCTTCACACGGACGCCACGCTCAGGCCGCGCCAGTCCATGTCGCGCGCGCGCGCGATGCACACCGTCGTCCGCCTGCTCGAAGCGCGCGGTCTCTTTCAATTGCAGAAGGCGACGGCGCGGCCTCCCGTCGGCGGCGCGTTTGTCGTGCGCGCGGGCAAGTCGCCGGAGCGCGCGCTCGCGCTCGCCACAGACGCTTATCTCTTCCGCGCTTTCGGCGAGGGGCTTTTCCAGTCGCGCAACTTGAACGTCGTGGGCGGCGAGCCCGTGACGTATCACACGGACGCGCGCGGCGCGATTGACTACCTTGAGTTACACGCGCCGCCGAAGGGCGCGTCCGCCGAACGCGTCTCGCCTTACACGACATGGACGACCACGCTCAGTGCGACCGAGGTCGCCAACCGGCTTGCGCGCCGCGCGGGTCGCATCGGCACGCTCGTTGACCTGCGCGTCGTCGCGCGCGGGGTGTCGCGCCGCGCGCTCGACCTCGAAGTTACCGGCACGAGCGGCACAGCGCACGTACGGGGCGGGCGCATCCGTTCAGCCCTCGGCCTGCGCGAACAACTCTTTGTGATTGACCGCAAGTACGACGAAGGCGGGCGCGTCGCGAGTTTCGTCTTCACGGGGCGCGGCTGGGGTCACGGCGTCGGCATGTGTCAGGTCGGCGCATACGGGATGGCGCGCGCCGGTCTCGGCTACGAACAGATTCTCAAAAACTATTACACGGGAATCGACCTGACGAAGATGTACTGAGCGAAACCCTGACGCTCAAGCCGCCCCTCGGAAACAGTATGCCGGAAACACCGACAGCCGAAGTCACACTCTACGTCGTGCCCGGTTGACCGCTCTGCTCCGCCGCGCGGGCGTGGCTCGCGCGCCACCACGTAGCTTTCGTCGAACGCGACGTGCAACGAGACTTCGGCGCGCTGCGCGCGATGTACCGGCTGACGAGACAAAACCTCGTGCCCGTCTTCGCACGCGGCGAGCGCGCCCTCGTCCGCCCGACCGACGCACAACTGGAAGAGTTTTTAGTAAATCGTGAATCGTAAATCGTAAATAGATAAAACCCGGTTCTCATCCCATTCACGATTCACGATTTACGATTTACTTTCTTCTTCTATTCACGATTCACGATTCACGATTTACGTCTTTTATGCGTTTCTCTCGCGCACAACTTGTCGGCGCGTTTCTGTTGCTCGCGATCATCTGGGTCGTGCTCATCTTCCGTCTCTTCTTTTCCGCCGCGTGAGTTCCCCATCCCATCCACGACCGATCATCGCCGTCGTCGGCCCGACGGCTTCGGGGAAAAGCGACCTCGGCATCGAGTTGGCCTTGCGCTTCGAGGGCGAGATCATCAACTGCGATTCCGTGCAGGTCTATCAGGGCATCGAGATCGCCACGGCGAAAGTTCCGCTTGCGGAAAGGCGCGGCGTGCCGCATCACTTGCTCGACTTCGTGCCGCCCGAAGTCAACTACACGGCGGGCGCGTGGGCCGAGGCGGCGGCCGAAAAGATTGCGGAGATCGAAGCGCGAGGACGGCTCGCGCTCCTCGTCGGCGGGACGGGCTTCTACCTGCGCGCGCTCAGGCAGCCTTTCTTTCCGAGTCCGCCCACCGATGCGGCCCTGCGCGCGCGCCTGACGAAGATCAGGGAACGACACGGCGCGCGGCGTCTGCACGAAATTCTGCGTCGCCTCGATCCGGCTTCCGCCTCGCGCCTCCAGCCGCGCGATTGGTCGCGCGTGCAGCGCGCGCTCGAAGTGCGTTTGCAGACGGGCGCGCCGCTCTCCGTCGGGTTTGGTTGAAGAAGTCCGCCGCCTGTTGGACGCGGGCGTGCCCGCCACGTCCAACGCGCTCGGCGCGCACGGCTACCGGCGCGTCGTCGAATTCCTCCGCGGCGAGCGCACGCGCGAGAGCGCAATCGAGCAGACCAAACTCGACGTGCGCCACTACGCGAAACGCCAGTTGACGTGGTTTCGCCGCGAAGCGGGCGTCGAATGGTTCGAGGGCTTCGGCGACTCGCCGGAAGTGCAACGACTCGTCTCGGCGCGCGCAGGCCAATTGCTCGAAGCGCGCGAAGAATGAGCCTGAGAAGGGAGCGGTCTCAAGTCAGAGGAGGCAAAGTTTTGTAACCGCGCGAATGCTTCGGCCGTTTCAAGCATTGCGCGTCAACATTTACTTGTCACGCGTGACAGCGTGTTGTAATCTGACGACACTACTAATTACCAACTGATCGGTGTGGAGTTTGCAGTGGACACGAAGCCTTCTCCTCAGAACATTCAGGATGCTTTCCTGAACACGGTGCGGCGTGAAAAAGACCCCGTCACGATCTACCTGATGAATGGCGCGAAGCTCACGGGTCGCATCAAGAGCTTCGATAAATTCTCGGTGCTCCTGGAGGCCGGCGTGCAGGAACAGTTGATCTTCAAACACGCGATCTCGACCATCTCACACGCCCGCCGCCACGCCAGCGGCGAACTGCGCGGCGCGCAATCTCTCGACGCGGCCGTGGGCGAGGGGGCGGGCAGTAGTAGTAGTAGTAGCGGCGACGCCTCCGACCGTTCCGACGGTTGAACACACCCCATGCTTAGCTGACAACCCAACGGAGTCTCACTTCTTTTGAACGGCGCATTCATCACCTTTGAAGGCATTGACGGGTCGGGCAAGTCCACCCAGGTACGGATGCTGGCGAGCGTGCTGCGCCTGCGCGGCATGGACGTGGTGCAGACGCGCGAACCCGGCGGCACGCCGCTCGGCGCGCGCCTGCGCGAAGCCCTGCTCGACGCGCAGGAGCAGGTTGACCCGCTCGCCGAACTGTTGCTCTACGCCGCCGACCGCGCCCAACACGTCCGCGTGCTCCTTAATCCCGCGCTCGCCGCCGGGCGCATCGTGCTCTCGGATCGTTACGCCGACGCCACCGTCGCCTATCAGGGCGCGGGGCGCGGCTTCGAGCCTTCGCTGGTCAACGAAGTTATCGCGCTCGCGACCGGCGGACTCAAGCCAGACCTGACGCTTCTCTTCGATCTCTCCGTCGCCGCGAGCGGCGAACGCTCGCGCCAGCGGACGACGACCGGCGAGGCCACGCCGAGCGACCGGCTCGAACTCGAAGCCGAAAATTTTCACGCGCGCGTGCGCGACGCCTATTTGCAGATCGCCCGTGCCGAACCCGAACGCGTGCGGATCGTCGATGCGAGTCTCTCCGTCGAAGAAATCCACGCGCACGTGCTCGAAATCGTCATCCCGTTTCTTGAGAACCGGGGCCAGTGGACACAGACCAAAACTCAGTGACAACGACGACAACTGCTTCCCGCTAACCTCTTACTTCTACCCTTATGTTTGATCGCCTCGTCGGAAACCAGCGCGCCAAAGACACGCTCCGCCGCATGCTCGTGGGGCGACGCGTCCCCGGCGCGCTTCTTTTCGCGGGCGAAGATGCGATTGGCAAAAAACTCTTTGCGCTCGAACTCGCCAAAGCGCGCAACTGCCTCGCGCCCGCCGGTGTCGAAGCCTGCGACAAATGTTCTTCGTGCGTCCGCATCACGCATTTCGCGGACGCCCCGGCCGACAGAAGCGACGACGCCAAACACATTATTTGGAGCGAGCACAGGGATGTCGGCTTGGTGAGGGCTGAGAAAAACATCATCAAAGTCGATCAGGCGCGCGAACTCGAACGCGAGACCAACTTCCGGCCGCACGAGGGGCGTGCGCGAATCTTCATCATCGAAGAGGCCGACCGGCTGAACCCGCAAGCCTCGAACGCGCTCTTGAAGGCGCTCGAAGAAATCGCGCCCACGTCACACTTGATACTCCTGACCGCGCGCCCCGCCAACCTGCTCACGACCATTCGCTCGCGCTGCCAGACGATCCGCTTCGCGCCGCTCACGGCCGAAGAGATCGAAAACTACCTCGTCCGTAACAAGCGGCGCGCGGGCGAAGAGGCGCGGCTGGCGGCGCACATTTCGCGCGGCCGCCTCGGCCTCGCGCTCAGTCTCAACCTCGACGCCTATCGCGAAGGGCGCGAGGCGATGCTCTCCATCCTCGACGCGCTCACGGCGGTGCAGGCGGATCGCGTGCGTTTGCTTCGCGCCGCCGAAGACCTGGGCGACGCGAAGCGCAAAGACGATTTCGAGCCACGACTCGACGTGCTCGAAACGCTTATCCGCGACGCGTGGCTGCTCTCGCTCGACCCCGCAACGAAGATCGTCAACGAAGACATCCGCGACCGTCTCACGCGTCTCGGCGCGAAACTCAAGAGCGGCCACGCCGCCGACTGGATGGCGCGCATACAGGAATTGCGCGGCCAACTCGCCGTCAACATCAACCGCCGCGTCGCCACCGACGCGCTGCTGCTCTCGATGGCAAGCAGGTAGAAAAGGCGGCAGGGTAAAGGGTAAAGGGTAAGGGGGAAAGGAAAGACCGTCTCCGGCGCTTCCCTTTCCCCCTTACCCTTTACCCTGTGCCCTGCCCTTATCGTTCGATGGTGACGAGTTCCGGCGACTCTTCGGCTTTGGTCGCCGCGCCTTCGGCGACGAGCTTTTCGGTCTCGGCGACGAAGGCTTCGACGATGTCCGCGCCCGCCACTTTACGCATCGGTTTGCCGTCTTTGTAGATCATGCCGACGCCGCGCCCGAAGGTGACGCCGAGTTGGCTGTCGTGCGCCTCGCCCGGCCCGTTGACGGCGCAGCCCATAATTGACAGGTGCAGCGGTTCCTCGATGTGCGCGAGACGGCGTTCGATCTCTGTGACGATGCCGACGAAATCGTCCACGTCGAGCCGCCCGCAGGTCGGGCACGCCACCACCGTCACGCCACGCCGGCGCAGTTCCAGCGACTTCAAAATCTCCCACGCGACGCGCACCTCTTCGTGCGGCTCGGCCGCCAGCGAGACGCGAATCGTGTCGCCGATGCCTTCGTGCAGAAGTATGCCGAGGCCGATTGAGGATTTGATCGAGCCGCTAAAGGCCGTGCCCGCCTCCGTCACGCCGAGGTGCAGCGGGTAGTCAACCTGTTGGGAGAGCAGACGGTAGGCGGCGACCGTGCGGTGCACGTCCGAGGCTTTGAGCGAGACGATGATGTCTCCGAAATTCAAATCTTCAAGGATACGTATGTGACGCAAGGCCGACTCGACCATCGCCTCCGGCGTCGCCGTGCCATACTTCGCCAGCAAGTCTTTTTCGAGCGAGCCGCCGTTGACGCCGATGCGGATCGGCACTCCTTGCGCCTGCGCGGCGCGCGTCACTTCGCGCACGCGTTCGTGCGCGCCGATGTTGCCGGGGTTGAGGCGCAGCTTATCGACGCCCGCGTCGAGCGCCATCAGAGCCAGCTTGTAGTGGAAATGGATGTCCGCGACGAGCGGCACGCCGGGCACGCGTCGCCTGATCTCTTTGAGCGCGACGGCGGCGTCTTTGTCGGGCACGGCGAGACGGACGATCTCGCAGCCCGCCGCCAGCATCTCCTCGATCTGTTTGACCGTGCCGTCAACGTCCGCCGTGTCCGTCTTGGTCATGGACTGCACGGCGACGGGCGCGCCCCCGCCCACCTGCAAGTTCCCGATCTTAACCGCTCGCGTCTCTCGCATAAGTTTCAGATTTCAGGTTTCAGGTTTCAGGTCTGAGGTTCTTCCGTTCTTTAACTTGAAACCTGAAACCTTCAACTTGAAACTCATTTGGCCGGTTGTGTGACCGCGGGCTTGTCGTCGTCAGAAGCGCGCCAGCGCGTGGCGACTTTGACGAGATCGTTGGTGATGACGAAGCCCATCAACAAGAGCAGCATCACCATCCCGACCTGTTGAATGCGCTCGCGGATGGTCATGGACATGCGGACGCCGATCCAGCCGAGCACGGCCTCGACGCCGAGCAGGAAGATTGCGCCGCCGTCGAGCACGGGTATGGGAAGCAAGTTGACGATGCCGAGGTTCAAACTCAGGAAGCCGAGCATGGCGAAGACGCCCGCCCAGCCGAATTTAGCCGCGGCGTTCGACGAAGCCTGCGCGATCCCGATGGGGCCGGACAAAGACTCGCGCGCCGAACGCTGCCCGCGGAAGATTTGCGCGAAGGCCGCGCCCGTCATGCGCAGCACTTCGAGGTTGCGCTCGAAGGCGTAACCGAGCGCGGCGACGGGGCCGATGCGTCGTTGCGGCAGTACGGATTCGGGCGCGAAGCCGATCTTGCCTTCCGCGTTCGTCTGCGCGGAGAGTTCCTGCCGCTGCCCGTCGCGCTCGACCGTCAGGCGCACGGCCTGATTCGGGTGCGCCTGAATCTTCGAGCGCACGTCGAACTCGTCGCGCACGGCCTCGCCGTTCACCTCGATCACGCGGTCGTTCACCTTCAAGCCCGCTTGCTCCGCAGGCGAACCCGCGACGACCATCGTGATCAACACCGGCAGTTCGCCGTAGTCGGGGCGGAAATCAATGTCGCCGATGCTCTCGCCCTCTTCCGTGTACTTCGTCGGCTTGACCGACAACTCGACGCGCTGCCCGTCGCGCTCGACGGCCATCGGCAGAGGTTGTTCCGGCGAGAGGCGCACGTCGTTCAGGATGCGCTCCCACGAAGGATTCTCCTTGCCGTTGAAGGAGAGCACGCGGTCGCCCGCGCGCAAGCCCGCCGCCTCGGCCACGCCCTGCGGCTTCACGTAACGAATGGTGGGCGAGGCCGGAGACACCGGCACGCCCGCGATCATCGCGCCCGCCCAGACTATCGCCAGAGCCGTCAAAATATTCATCGTCGGCCCGGCCACCATCACGAGAAACTTCTGCCAGCGCGGGCGCAGATCAAAACGCTCGTTAACCGGGATGTCGCTCTCGCCCGCGCCTTCGACCGCGGCGTTCGACTCGTCGCCGCCGAGTTTGACGTAACCGCCGAGCGGGATCAGGCTGACGCGGTAATCGGTCGTGCCCCAGCGCGCGCCGAACAGGCGCGGCCCGAAGCCGACCGAAAACGTCTCGACGCGCATCTTGAGCAGTTTCGCCACGATGAAATGGCCGAACTCGTGCAGCACGACGGCCGCGCCGAGAATGAAGATGAAAGCCAGCAAACCGATAAAACTCATATTTTTAAGCGTCTTTCTCCGGGAGAGCCATCACACCAGCGAACCAGCTTAGAGTCGGCACGCACGCCCACAGTTGCACGAAAGAGTTTACGGGCTTGAACTTACCGCGTCAAACTAGCCGATCAACGAAACCAGTGCGTCGATCTCTTCCGTCGCGCGCAGGCGCGCCGCCCGGTCGGTCTCAAGCACGATATGCAGGTCTGTCACGGGGCGCGACTCGTGCGCGTCGAGAACGTTTTCGATGACGCGCGGGATGTCGGTCAGACGGATGCGCTCTTCGAGAAACGCGGCGACGGCCGTCTCGTTGGCGGCGTTCAAGGCCGCAGGGCAAGTGCCGCCGGCGCGCAGGGCGCGGTAAGCGAGCGCGAGACAGGGGAAACGCACGGTGTCGGGCGCGTCGAAATGGAGCGCGGACATTTGCGTCAGATCGAGCGCGGGAAGTTGACAGGGGTGGCGTTCCGGGTAGGTCAGCGCGTACTGGATGGCGTGGCGCATGTCCGTGACGCCCAACTGCGCGATGACCGAGCCGTCCACGAGTTCGATCATCGAATGGACGATTGATTCGGGGTGGACGAGCACGCCGATCCGGTCGGCCTCGAAGCCGAACAGCCAGTGCGCCTCGATCACTTCCAGCCCCTTGTTCATCAGCGTCGCGGAATCAACCGTGACTTTCGCGCCCATCTCCCACGTCGGGTGGCGCATCGCCTCGGCCACGGTCGCACGCTCCATCTCGCCCCGCGTCTTCGTGCGGAAGGGGCCGCCCGAAGCGGTCAGGACGAGGCGGCGCACCTCCGCGCGCCGCTCGCCGCGCAGGCACTGGTGCAGCGCGTTGTGTTCCGAATCGACCGGCAGAAGCTCCGCCCCGGAAGCCGCGGCCGCCCGCGTCATCAACTCGCCCGCGATGACGAGCGTCTCCTTGTTGGCGAGCGCGACGCGCTTCCCCGCTTCGAGCGCGCGCAGCGTGGGCACGAAACCCACCGCGCCGACCGTCGCGCTGACGACGCAACCCGCCCTCTCGTGCGTTGCGACCTCGACCAGCCCGGCCTCGCCGGACAAGATGCGCTGCGGCGCGGCGACGTTCGCGCGGCGCAACCCGGCGCGCAACTCTTCGGCGCAGTCTTCCGTTTCGACCGAGACGAGTTCAGGTTGGTAACGCGCGATCTGCTCCGCGAGTTTGCCGACGTTGCGCCCGGCGGCCAGCGCGATCACTTGAAAATCGTCGCCGAAGGCGTCAACGACGCGCAGCGTGTTGCAGCCGATTGAGCCGGTCGAACCTAAAATCGCGAGACCCCGTTTGTTCATTTCATTTCCAGATACTTGTCGAGCAGCCCGGCCAGTTGTGGCTTCGAGATCGCCCCGACGCGCCGCTCCTGCTCCGCGCCGTCCTTGTACACGGCGACGACCGGCAGCTTCCCGATGCGGAAGCGTCTGTAGAGGGCGGGCTGCTCGTCAACGTTGTAGCGGACGAGGTTCGCGCGCTCGGAATAGTCTTGCGCCAACTCATCCAAACTCTTCTCAAGCGCCTGACTGTCGAGACTGTATTGCGTCAGGAAGACGACCAGCGTTGTGCCCTCGGCCTCTGTGACGTTCGCGGCGAAACTCTCTTCGTCGAAGCCGCCCCCCGCGCCGCCCGCATCATCTGTTGCGGCTTCGTCCGTCACAGCATCGTTTGGCGCGTCCAACACAACATCACCCGGCCTGTTGCCTCCGGCTCCCGCATCCGGCTCGTCAGGGTTAAGCAGGTTGACGATCTGATTCGCGTCGTTGACGTAGGAGGCTTTGACCACCACCCACTCGCGCCCTCCCCTGTAAGTCAGGTTGACGCTCGCGGGGACGGTCGTGCGCGCGCCGATAACTTTGAGGTTGAGGGTCGCCTCGCCGTCGGCGTTGTGCGAGTTGATGTTGCCCGTCACCCAGAAGCCGAAGTCGCGCACTTCGCCGATGTCGCTTTTGAGTCGCTCGTTCTTTTGCAGGAAAGCTTTGGCCGTCGCGGCCGCCTCGCTTTTGCCGATGGTCGAGAAGGCGACCCACACGATGCCGCCGACGAAGAGGACGACCAGGAATCCGAGCACGGCGACCACTCCACCGACGATGAGCAGAATCTTTTTCGTTGTCATTTCGTGTTGAGTCCCGTTGGAAATAATTCGACGTGCTTCAAGGGAGTTGCGCGTGTTGCAGTGTGTCGGCGAAATAGAAGACGGCGAAATAGTAGATGAGGGGCGCGTTGAAGAGCAAGCTATCGAGCCGGTCGAGCAGGCCGCCGTGGCCGGGCAGAATACGCGCCGCGTCCTTCGCGCCCGACCCGCGCTTGAGCGCGCTCTCCGTCAAATCGCCCACCACGCCGAGCACATTCATCGCCGCCGCCAGCGGCAAGGCCGCGCGCAAACTGAGTTCGGGGAAGAACCAGTAGTGCGCGAGGGCCGCGAAGCCGAGGCTCGCCAAGAGGCCGCCCGCCGCGCCCTCCCACGTCTTCCCCGGACTGACCGAGGGCGCGAGTTTATGGCGGCCGAAGGCGCGCCCCGTGTAATAAGCCGCCGTGTCCGAACCCATCAGGATGAAAAAGAAGAACGTCAGCAGGTGCGCCGCGAGCGGCATCGGGAACCCGGCGCGCAACGCGACGAGATGGCCGCCGAGCAGGACGACGTAGCAGACGCCGCCGATGGTCGCGCCCGTCGCGGGGATCATGCGCTCGAAGGGCGCGCCCTTGAGCATCGCGCCCGCGAGCGTCGCGACGACGAAGGCGACCAGAATCATCAACGTGAGCGCAGGCCACGTGACCGGCGCGTTGAAATAAAAGGCCGTGAGCAGCGCGACGGCGAAGATCGTGCCGAGTTCCCGCTGCGCCTTCGCATCGCGTTTCGCAGACAGCATCCAAAACTCGTAAAGCCCGATCATCATCGCCCCGACCGCCAGCGCGACGAAGAGAAGTTCCAGACGGCTGATCCAGATTGAAGCGAAGAGGATGGGCAGGGCGATGATGGCTGTGATGATGCGCGACATTAGTTTTCAGTGATTGGCGGGCGAGAGCGTGCGCCCCGGCGAAGAATTAATTTGAAGATGAAAGAACTAAGGGGAAGCCCACGCGCCGCCGCACCCGATTCATTATTCGATTCAGTCTGACGAACCGCCGCCGCCGGAATCGCCGCCGCCGGAATCGCCGCCGAAATCGCCCCCGCTGCCGCCGCCTCCGAAGTCGTCGCCCCCGCCGAAGTCGCCGAGACTTTCAGACTCGCTGCCGGATTCGCCGCCCGTCGCGCTGTAACTCTCCGCCGCTGCGCCGCCGATGAAATAACTGTCTGCCGAACCCGACGCACTCCCCCGCCGCCGTCGCGAAGCGGCCTTTCGCTCGCTCTTTCGCGGCCACATCGTCCAGAGCCCGAAGGCTATCAGTAAAATTACAAAGATGATGGCGAGTGCAAACATGCGCGGCCTCCAATAGTGCGCGCCCGAGTGTCGAGCGCGCCGGAATCACTTCGCGTTAGCCACCAGTTGCAGCCCGCCGAAGCGTCGGTCGCGGCGTTGATACTCGACGATGGCTTCGAGCAGGTGGACGCGGCGGAAATCAGGCCACAGGGTTTCGGTCACGTAAATCTCGCTGTAGGCGGCCTGCCAGAGCAGGAAGTTCGAGATGCGCATCTCGCCGCTCGTGCGCACGAGCAGGTCGAGTTCGGGGAGTCCGTGCGTGTAGAGTTCGCGCTCGATGTGTTCTTCCGTGATCCCGACGGGGGCGCGGCCTTGCTCGATGAGGCGCGCGATGGCGGCGCGGCAGGCATCAACAATTTCCGCCCGCCCGCCGTAGTTGAGCGCGACGCTCAGGACGAGCCCGTCGTTCTTCGCCGTGCGCTCGACGGCCTTTTGAATTTCGCGCTGGACGCTATCGGGCAGCGCGCCGGTGCGGCCGATGGTCTGGAAGCGTATGTTCTGGCGGTCGATCTCTTCGAGTTCGAGCCGGAGGTAGCGTTTCAGCATCCGCATCAACGCATCGACTTCGAGCCGCGGGCGTTTCCAGTTCTCGGTCGAGAAGGCGTAGAGCGTGAGCGCGCCGAGCCCGAGCCGCGCGCTCGTGTCGACGGCGGCGCGCACCGCTTCGACCCCGGCGCGATGCCCCGCGATGCGCGGCTGGCCGCGCCCCTTCGCCCAACGCCCGTTGCCGTCCATGATGATGCCGACGTGGCGCGGCAGGCGTTCCCACGCGACGCGTTTCAACAACGCCTCGTCGTGCGTTCCCGCTTCGATGTCCTTCGCGAAATCCGCGAGCATGCACGCTCTCCCCAGACCAGCTTTACGAATCACACACCCTTAATGAAGACGCCGCATCTTAATCGCCTCGCACGCCTGCATGCAAGAAAGAACGCGAGTCGTCAATCGTGAATAGATGCAAAAGCCGTGAATCGTCAATCGTAAATAGAAAGACCTGTCTTTCTCCATTTACGATTGACGATTCGCGATTTACGTTCTTTTACGATTGACGACTTTTCAATAATGCACTTCCACGAGCGTCAGTCCTTTGGCCGGGGCGGTCGCGCCCGCCAGGGAGCGTTCGCCACTTTCGACGGCGCGGGCGACTTGCGCCGCGTCCATCTGCCCGCGCCCGACTTCGAGCAGCGTGCCCGCGATTGAGCGCATCATGTAACGCAGGAAGCCCTCCGCGCTCGCCGTGATTTCGATGAGCCGCCCGCGCCCCTCTTCGCTCCAACGCTCCCGCACCGCGAGTTGCGTCACGGTGCGGACACGCGTCTCCACGTCCGCCTGTGCGGCGGAGAACGCCGTCCAATCGTGCGTGCCGACGAACAAGCGCGCGCACTCCCGCATCCGTGCGACATCGAATTTGCGCGCGTCGGTGTGCGTGTAGCGCACCAGAAACGGCGACGCGTAACGCGCGTTGAAGATGCGATAGCAGTAAGTTTTCCCGCGCGCCGAATAACGCGCGTGAAAGTCTTCTTCAACCACCCGCGCCTCGATAACGCGCACGTCCGGCGCGAGGTTGCCGTTAATCGCCGCGCGCAGTTTGTCGCCGGAAATTTCGCGCCGCAACTCGACGCTCGCCACCTGCCCCAGCGCGTGGACGCCCGCGTCCGTGCGCCCCGCCCCGTGGACGGCGACCGCGCGCCCGTCAATCAACGACAGCGCACGCGCCAGCTCGCCCTGCACCGTGCGCTCGCCCGCGCCCTGCACCTGCCAGCCGTGAAAATCCGTGCCGTCGTATTGAATGGTCAGGCGGTGGTTCATAAAAAAACGTGAATCGTGAATCGTGAATCGTGAATAGAGAAAACTCAGTTCTATCTATTCACGATTCACGATTCACGATTCACGTCCTTCCTGCTTCCCGGTTTGATCGCCTGTTCGCCGCGCAGGCAGGCGGGACAGGCGGAAGGGGCGAGAGCCGGAACGTCGAGCGTGGCGAGGGCGATGCGCGGGACGCCCACGTCTACGCGCCCGCCGGAGCGGTCTATGATCGAGGCCGCGCCGACGACGCTCGCCCCGGCGGCGCGCATCGCCGCGATGGTCTCGCGCGTCGAGCCGCCCGTCGTGATCACGTCTTCGACGACGAGGACGCTCTCGCCCGCGCGCGCGCTGAAGCCGCGCCGGAGCGTCATCCCGCCTGCCGCGTCGCGCTCCGTCCAGAGCGAGCGCGCGCCGAGAGCGCGCGCCACTTCGTAGCCGATCACGATGCCGCCGATGGCCGGCGCGACCACGGTCTCGATGCCGCGCCCGGCGAACCCGTCGGCGAGGGCGCGTGCGAGAGCTTCGGCTTCGGGCGGGTGCTGTAGCACGAGCGCGCATTGCAGGTAGACGGAACTGTGCAGGCCGCTCGTCAGGATGAAATGGCCTTCGAGCAATGCGCCCGTGCGCCGGAATCTCTCAATCACCTCTTCGGGTCGCATCTTCTGTTGTCGCTCCTTCACCGGTCGGCTGTCGCCCGTTCCTCAAATCCGCCGCCGCTCGCCCGTCATCCTCCGCCGCTCCGACGCATCTGCTGCATCGCAGGCGCGCGGGTCGTGTTACAATGCGGCGCGAATGACGCACTTTTCTAACCTCGTCTTGGATTGTACGTTCGTGCAGGAGATGATTGACCTGCTGCGCCTGTCGGGCGGCGCGCGCGCGCCCGTCGAGACAATCGCCCGCACCGTGCTCCAACTGCCAGACCTCGATCCGCCCGCCGCCGCGCTCCTCGTCTCCGACCTCATCAAAGACGACTGGCGACTGCGCATCACAGACACCTACGAACTCGAACTGCTCTGCGAAGACGCCGACTGTCTTGCGCTCGACGAGACGGATTACGTCGTGGTTGACGTGGAGACGACGGGAGCGAAAACTCCCCCCGCGCGCATCACCGAGATCGGGGCATACCGCGTCAGCAGCGGTCGTATCGTCGCCGAGTTTCAAACACTGGTCAACCCGCAGATGCCGATCCCCTCTTTCATCGTCATGCTCACGGGGATCACGGACGCGATGGTCAAATCCGCGCCGCTCTTTTCCGAAGTCGCGGGCGACCTCTTGCAGTTCATCGACCGCGCGGTGCTCGTCGCGCACAACGCGCCCTTCGACGTGCGTTTTCTCAACCACGAAATCTCGCGCGTCTATCCGGGCAAGCGCATGTTCAACTCGCAAATCTGCACCGTCTCGCTCTCGCGCCGCGTCGTGCCGCAACTCGTCAACCACCGCCTGCACACCGTCGCCGAACATTTCGCCGTGCCGATCATCAATCGCCACCGCGCCGCGGGCGACGCGGCGGCCACCGCCGAAGTCTTCCTCCGCCTCCTCGACCTGCTGCAACAAAACGGCGTCCGCGATCTGGCCGCCGCCCGAAAATTCAAACACGCCGACCACGATCAATACCGCAAGACGACCGCCGGAAATTCAAAACAACTCTGACTCGGATTCCCCGCTCACGGCCGCGGCGGCGGCGGCGGCGCGCGAACCGCCTTCCCCGCGCCCCCTCTTTTTCAACCGGTGGCGCACGACGAAGACGGCGACGACGAGCGCGGCCACGCCGAGCCCGACGTACGGGTAGTAGCGCGCCAGCAGTTCCTTCGCGTGTTCGCCATAGTGCGCCGCGAGGTAGCCGATGAGCGCGTAACGAAAGCCGCGACCGGCGGCGACGGCAAGCGTGAAGCGCAAGACGCCGAAACGAAAGACGCCCGCCGTGGCGATGAAAATTTTGAACGGGAACGGCGGCGGCAAGACCGACGCGACGAGCACCGAGAGCACGTCGTAGCGATCAATCAACTCTTTCACGCGCGCCTGCTTGCCCGGCGAAAAGCGTCTGAGCGCGCCCGTGCCCGCCCGGCGCGAGATGTAATAAAAAATGAGGCAGCCGATGACCGAACCGAGCGTCGCCGCGAAAACGTAGAGCGGAACCCACGCGGGGCGCGCGTTCGAGAGCAGGATCAACACGGCGTCCGGGCCGCCGGGCAAAGGGATGAGCGCGGAGTCGAGCAGCGCGATGCCGAAGAGACCGAACGCCCCGTAGGCGAGCAGGTATTGCGAGACGGAGGTCAGCCCGTTAGTAATCTTTCGCAACAGCCATTTCAAAATCAACTATTCCCTTCCCCGACAATCGACGGGCATCGTTCATCGTCAAATTATGAAAGCGTGGTGGACGAAGGCGCGTCCGCCTCGCCGCGCGCCTCGCCCGACTCGGCGGCGTTTTCGGTCTCGCCGCTCGTCGTCGCCGCCTTCGCCCCGGTCAGGCGGTTCTTGATGAAATAAATCGCCAGCCCGACGGCGCACAGGACGGCGACCGCGCCGAGCATCTTCAGCCCGTAGTGTTCGATGAACTCTAGCACGTGCCTGCCGTAGTAGACGGCGAGTATGCCTTCGACGTAGTAACGAAGGCTGCGCGCGATCATGATGGTGATCATGAAGCGCCAGCGGGGGTATTCGAGCGCGCCCGCCGTGGCGACGAAAATTTTGAAGGGCATCGGCGGCGGCAGGAGCGCGGGCACGGCGAGCGTCAGGAAGCCGAAGCGCGCGTAGGCGCGTTCGACGCGCGCGATGTTCTCCGCGCTGAAACGCTTGCGCAGGACGGCCTGACCGCCGCGCCGCATGATCACGTAGAGCAGCATGCAGCCGATGACCGAGCCGAGCGCGGCGAAGAGCGGAAAATAAAAGGCCGCCTTCGGGTCGCTGTAGCAGCGCATCACGACGAGGTAGTCGTTGATTTCGGGGAGCGAGAGGAGCGAGGAGTCGAGCGCGCCGATGATGACCATGGCGGGCGCGGCCACGTAGATGGGCACTTCGACGATGAACCTTTGCAGCCCCTCCGCCACCCCGCGCAGCCATTGCCCCAGCCCGTTGATCAAAAGAAGCATAGACACAGTGGTGAATCGTAAATCGTAAATCGTGAATAGACAAAGCGCGGGCACTATCTATTCACGGTTTACGATTCACGGTTCACTGTTTTATTTACTGTTTTATTTGACCGGGGTGAAGATCGAAGGGGTGTCGTAGGTGACGCCGAAGGTGACGCCGGAGCGCGGGCTGAACTCGGTCAGACCGGCTATCCCCGCGAAGTCGAAGCGCAGGCCGGAGGCTTTGATCTGCAAGCCGAGGCGCGCCTCCGAGAGCGATTCGGTGCCGAGCGGGGCGCGCCCGCCGCGCGTGTTGGCGCGGCCGTTGATCTCGCCCGCGACGTTGATCTGGCGGTTGACGCGCACGATACCGGCGATGCCGTAGAGCAGCATGTCGTTCTGCGTGAACGCCTGCGTGGGCGCGGTGAAGATGCCGAGGCCGAGGTTGCCGAAGAGGTTGAAGCGATCCTCGTGCCCGAATTTCTTGCCCAACAGGATCGTGCCGTAGGCGTTCGTCTGGTTGATGCCGATCCCGCGCCCTTCGCTTGAGTTGGGCAGTTCGACGCCGAAGCGGAAGCCGAGCGACGGCGCGCGGCGCGTCTCGTTGCGCAGTTTGATCTTGGTGGAGAGGCGGAAATCGCCCGTGTCGTTGGTCGAATCGGTGCGCGCGGTGGTGAGCGGGACGGCCGGGTTGGGCGAGGCCGAGTTGATGCTCAGGAAGTTTTGCAGCACGCCGTCGATCTGAAACTCGACGTTCGGCGACAGGCCGATGTTGACGCCGACGACGCCGACGCGCGTCAGGTCGCCGCGCAAGCCGGAGACCGGAAATCTCGCGTCCTGAAAAAACTCGATGCCCGCCTCGATGCGCGCCGAACCGGGCGGGATGATGTCCACGTCCTCGGTGATGAGCGGGCGTTGCTGCGCGGCGGCGGCGAGCGCGCACGCGAATGTGAACACGAGCGCGGCCGAAAAGCGTATAAAGTGAAAGCGACGGAGCGGCATAAAAAGTTGTGCGTCGGGAACGTCTGTCTAAAGGTTGACTCGCGCCGGGCGTTTGCCGCCCCTTTAAGCGCGCGGATTGAACTCACGGCGGATTGTAGTGGCTACGTTCGCGGAGCGTCAACGCTTCAGCCTCGCCGGGAGAAAATTTTGGAAGAAATATCCGGGCTGCTTCGTCTAAGGGGTCGTGAGCTTTATGAATGCAGCGTTGGGGATGGAGCTAACGGCGGTGTCTGATGAACGTCCGGTTGATGCGCGCGCCGTCGTCGAATCCTGCCAGCAGGGCGACCGCGAAGCCTTCCGCCTGCTCTTCGAGACGCACAAAGACAAGGTCTATTCCATCGCGCTCTATTTCTTCGGCGGCGACGACGCGCTCGCCTCGGACATCACGCAGCAGGTCTTTCTCAAACTCTTCACGCGCATCGGCCAGTTTCGCCACCAGTCGGAATTTACGACGTGGCTCTACCGCCTCACCACCAACACCTGCATTGACGAGCAGCGCAGGCGACGCCGCTTCAGCCCGTTTGCCGACACGCCGGCGGAACCGGCGAGACTGCACGCGACGCTGCCCGCCGCCGAGGCGCGTTTCATGCGTCTGGAGATCGCGGACTCGGTGCGCGAAGCCATCGCGTCGCTCAAGCCCAAACTGCGCATCGCGATCCTGCTCAAGTATTTCGAGGAGCTTTCCTACGAAGAGATCGCCGTCGTTCTCAATTGTTCAAAAGGCACGGTGGCCTCGCGTCTGAGTCGCGGCCATTCGGTACTCGCGCGGCGGCTCGGCCACCTGCGCGCCAACGTTTTAAGCGGAGAGTAAGAAGTAAAGATGTTCGGCCAGCAGCACGTCAAAAAACAGCTCACGGCATACGCGCACGGCGAATTATCGGCGGCGCAATCGGCGCGCGTCGCCGCACACCTCGGCGCGTGCGAACGCTGCCGCTCCGCGTTTGCGGAGATCGCTCACGGCATCCGGCTCCTTGAAAGTTTGACGCCGCGCGTCGCGCCCGCAAACCTGTGGGACGACATCGAAGCCGCACTGGCGCAAGAAGCGTCGCCACAGGCTAAGCAAACTGAGCGTCCGGCGCGGCGCGCGGCGCGGGAGAACAACGTTCGTCGCGGCGGGCGTCGCGGCGGTTGGAGTCTCGGCAATTTGCGTCCCGGCCGGGTCATTGGTTGGCGACCCGCGCTGGCGGCAAGTCTCGTTCTGCTGTTCGTGCTCGGCGCGGGCGGCGCGTCGTGGTTCCACCTGCGCTCGACGCGCGCGAGTTGGGAAGTGGCGCGGCTACAGGGCGCGCCCTCGATTGATGCGGATCGCATGGGTTCGACCGGGCGGCTCGCCATCGGCGAATGGTTAGAGACGGACGCCAACTCGCGGGCGCAAATTAAGGTCGCGGACATCGGGCAGGTGGAAGTCGATCCGGGCACGCGCATCCGGCTCGTCGAAACGCGCCTCACCGAACACCGCCTCGAACTCGCGCGCGGGCGCATGCACGCCACCATCTTCGCGCCGCCGCGCCTCTTCTTCGTCGATACCCCTTCGGCCGTCGCCGCCGACCTCGGCTGCGCCTACACGCTCGAAGTTGACGACGCGGGGCACAGCGTCCTGCACGTCACGGCGGGTTGGGTGGCGTTTGAGACGAAGGATCGCGAGTCGGTGGTTCCGGCGGGCGCGGCCTGCCTGACGCGGCCGGGAGTGGGGCCGGGCACGCCCTTCTTTGAAGACGCTTCCGAACTCTTCCTCGACTCGCTCGCGAAATTCGACTTCGCGGGCGGCGGCGTTGACGCCCTCGGCGCGGTCATCGACGAAGCCCGCCCGCGCGACACGCTCACGCTCTGGCACTTGCTCGCGCGCGTCGAAGGCGACGAACGCTTGCGCGTCTACGAGCGCCTCGCCGCGCTCGCGCCCCCGCCCGCCGGCGTCACGCGCGACGGCATCATGCGCCTCGACCCCGCGATGCTCCGCGAATGGAAGGCGCAGATGGAAGCGACGTGGCTGACGTAGTGCAAAGCGCGCACGCTAATGCACTGAAGAGAGAGATGAAAGAAAACGGCTGACACCTCCGTCTAATAAACACAGGGACGCTCGATGAAGTTGACGCGAGCGAGAGCGACGGGCGGAGGTGAAAGTCGATGCGAAAATTTCGTGCAATTCGTTCGCCCGAATAAAACGAACCCGCCGGTCGTCGCAGCCCGCACGTTGGAATCGCACGTGCGCGTCACGCCGGAGGTCGCCGGTATCTTCGAACGCGCCTGCAAGGATTGCCATTCCAATCAGACCGAGTGGCCTTGGTACGCGCAGGTCGCGCCGGTCTCGTGGTACGTCGCCGATCACGTCAACAACGGGCGCGAGGAGATGAACTTTTCCGAGTGGTCAACATACGACCGCGAGCAGGCCGACTGGCTGCTCGGCGCGATGTGCATGACCGCCGAGCGCGGCCGGATGCCGCTCTCCTCATATACGCGCCTGCACCACCCGGCCAAACTCTCACCCGCCGACGTGCAAATTCTCTGCGCGTGGTCGCAGGCCGAACAAGAGAAGAATTGATTCATTGATTCATCGGTTCATTGATCCGATGAATCAATGAACCGGTGGCTCAATGAATCAATGAAGAAATGAACCGATGAATCAATTCTTCTCCTGTGCTACCATCCCGCCGTAAGTTTGCGCAGCCGCGCAACGCACGCGCAGACATCTCCAAACTCCTGTAGATGAACGCCGACTGATCAGATGAAAAAACCCCTGCTCGCCTGTTCCCTGCTGCTCTCGATTTTTCTCACGCACGCCTTGCCGCCGACCTCCGCACGCTACGTGCGAGCGCAAGCCGCGTCGCGGTCGCCCGGCTCAAAAACGTTGACGCTCGCGGGGCCGCGCGCGCCCGTCCACATCCGGCGCGACGAACGCGGCATCCCGCACATCGAAGCGGCGAACGAGGCAGACCTCTATTTCGCGCAAGGGTACGCGACCGCCGCCGACCGCCTCTGGCAGATGGACTTGCTGCGGCGCACGGCGCGCGGAGAACTGGCGGAGATTTTCGGCCGGCCCGCGCTCGAAGAGGACAAGCGGCGTCGCGTCTACGGCTTCGCCGCGCTCTCGGAGGCGACCGTCTCGCGCACCACGCCCGCGACGCGCGCCGCGCTCGAAAATTACGCGCGCGGCGTCAACGCCTACATCGCATCGCGCGGCGGCCAGGACGCGCCGCTGCCCACGGAGTTTCAACTCATCGGGTATCAGCCGCGCCCGTGGCGTGCGGCCGACTCTCTGGTCATCGGCAAGATTTTCGCCGAAATGCTCTCGACCACCTGGCCGACCGACATCTCGCGCGCCATGCTCGCAGACCTCCCGCCCGCGCGTCGCGCGCAACTGCTCCCCGAAACTTCCACGCTCGACGTGATCGTCGTCGGCAGCGACAACGCGCCGTCGCCGTCTAAAAACAGAAAGAAGCCCGCCGCGAAACTTCCGGCCGCGAAAACTCGTGCGTCGCGTCTCCCGTCGTTCGACGAGCGCGGGCGCGTCGAGTTGCTCGCCGAGGTCGAGCGCGTCGAGACTTTGACGAGAAGTTCGCTCGAACGCGTGGGGCTGTACATGGACGGCCGCGCCGTCAGCAACAACTGGGTCGCGAGCGGCAAGCGCACCGCTTCGGGCAAGCCCCTGCTCGCCAACGACCCGCACCTGCCCGCCTCCGCGCCGTCCATCTGGCACATGGCGCACCTGCGCGCGCCCGGCCTGCACGTCGCTGGCGTCACCGCGCCCGGTGCGCCCGGCATCATCATCGGCCACAACGAACACATCGCGTGGGGCATGACCAACCTCGACCCCGACGTGCAGGATTTGTATCTCGAACGATTCAGCGCAGACAAAAAGAATTTCTACGAGACCCCCACGGGCTTGCGCGAAGCGGAAGTGCGGCGCGAAGAGATCAAGGTGCGCAAAGGTCTGACCGACCCTTCGACCGAGACCGTGAAGTTTGACGTGACGACGACGCGCCACGGCCCCGTCATCCTCGAAAGCGAGGGCAAGCGTTACGCGCTGCGCTGGACTGCGCTCGACGCGGAGCGGTCGGAATTCGACGCCTTCTACCTGATCAACCGTGCACGCGACTGGAACGACTTTCGCGCCGCGCTCGGCGGCTATAGAGGCCCGACGCAGAATTTCGTCTACGCCGACGTGGCAGGCCACATCGGCTATTACGGCGCGGGGCGGATTCCCGTCAGGCAAAGCGGCGACGGGAGCACGCCCTACGACGGCGCGACGGACGCGGGCGAGTGGACGGGCTTCATCCCGTTCGACGAACTGCCGCACGTCTACGACCCGCCTTCGGGTTTAATCGTCACGGCCAACAGTCGCGTCGTGGGCGAGCTTCGCGCGCGCCGCCGCCGCACAACTCATGCGCGCGCTCCCGTCCCGCCGCACCGCCGCCACAAATCAACCAGCGTCGCGGGACGGCAAACTGCGCGACGCCGTCGCCTCCCTCCAACAGTGGGACGGGCGCGTGACGGCGGACTCGCGCGCCGCGCCGCTCGTGGCGGAAATGGGCATCGCCTTCCGTCGGCGCATCCTCAACGCCGCGCTCGGCGCGGCGCGTGCGCGCTCGTATCGCTGGGGCAGCTACGATGTGTTCTTCAATCGCATCGTGGCGGAGCGTCCGGCGGAGTGGCTGCCGAAGGAGTTCGCGACTTACGGCGAGTTGCTACACGCCTGTTTGCAGGACGCGCACGCCGCTCTCACGACCCGTATCGGCGCGGACGACGCGCAATGGACTTGGGGGCGTTACGCCCCGATGCGTTTCCCGCACCCGCTCGCGGTCGTGCCCGTCGTCGGGCAGCGGTTTACGATTGAGCCGTTCGCGTTGGGCGGAAGCGGTCGGAGCGCGGGCGCGACCGTCAACGTCGGCGCGGGCGTCTCGATGCGTCTCATCGCGGACGTGAGCGACTGGGACAAGACGCAGCAAGGCCTCGCGCTCGGCCAGTCCGGCGACCCCGCCAGCCCGCACTGGTCGGATCAACTCGCCGACTGGCGCGCCGTCACGCCGCGCGTCTTCCCGTTCGGCGCGCAGGCCGTCGCCGCCCGGACGCGCGACACGCTCGTGCTCGCGCCCAAGTGAATTTGAGAAGCGAATTTGCGGCGGGCGCTGTTTGAAATGCGCGCCGGGATGGCCGGGCGCGCATCGCGTGAAGGTAAAATAAAACTGCCCGCGTCTGGAAAGGCGCGGGCAGTTCTATTTGCTTGAGTGTAAAGCTTCGTTTAGAAGCGGAAGTTGAGACCGACGCCGATGCGGACGTTGTTGCCCGTCTCGCCTTCGATTCTGACGGGGTTGTATTCGATTTTGATCGCGCGGAAATCGACGTTGCGGTGGACACGGATGTCCAGCCCGCCGCCAATCGCCGCGGCCAAACCCGTCTCGCTCTGGTCGAAGTTGCCGAGCAGGCTGTTCGACTCAACGTTGACGTGACCGAGGCCGATCAGAGCCTGCGCGAACGGGCGCACTTTCGTCTCCGTCGAGTTGTCCTGAATCTTGATGCCGCCCATGAACTGCGTCAACTTGCCTTCAACTTCAACGCGCGTGGCACCTGCCGGCGCCACGAACTCGGTTGATTTCTGGTGGTACGAAAAATCGGCTTTCGCGCCCACGTAGCGGCTGAAGTTGTAACCGGCATCGATGTTCACGCCGTTGAAGCCGTCGCGGCCGGTGGCGTTCGGGTCGGGGTCGAACGCGCCGTCGGTGTCCACGCGGTTGTGCGAGAACATGACTCCGAATTCGCCGCGCTTGAAATCGTCCTGCCCGAACGCCAGCGGCGCGCAGAAGACGAAGAACAAAGCCATGAATAATGCTTTACGCATGTGAATAAGTTTCCTCCGTGTAAAATGCTATGAGTTTGATGAAGGCTTTTCCACCCATCCCTCATCCGGTTCGACGATGAATCTGCCCCCTCGAAACTGAGAACCGTCAACGCCGTCCCATGACCGGGATCGGCGCGACAAGTCAGGGCAAACGACAAGTCGAGGGACTTAGTTTCATTTTTCCGCGCGCGCGTTGCACGAAACTATGTAACGCGCTCATTACATTTTTTTATTCGTTTGCCGTGCCGTTCGATCCGAATTTTCGGATGCCCGGCGCGTTGATTTACATAACTTCCTGACGCACAATGTGAGGCGCGAATCGGCGCCTGAGTCCTTGTCGCGATTCTTAAAATTTTCTTAAAGAGTTTTTAAACGAAGCCGGACGGGCGACTCCTCCGCCAGTCCAATTTCACCTTCTCCCCACACCCGGCCGTCCCCCCTCAATCAACCCGGAGGCACAATTTTGAGCGACCTTCAACTGAAACAGCGTGTGCGGATTTTTTGCGCGGTGGAACTGCCGGAGGATGTGCGCGCACGCGTCGCCGCGCACGTCGCGCGCCTGCGCGAGGCGTCCCAACCGCCGCTCAAAATCAGTTGGGAGCGGCCGGAGAAGTTGCACCTCACGTTGAAATTTTTGGGTGAGATCGAAGCGGAGCGGTTGGAGGCTTTGACGCGCGCGGCGAATCGCGCGGCCGTCGGCGGCGGCGGCAAGTTTGAACTGAGTTTACGCGAGGCCGGGGCGTTTCCCTCGCGCGGCAACGCGCGCGTGCTCTGGCTCGGCCTGCACGACGACACGGGTCGTCTCGCCGAACTTCAAAGGCGACTCGAAGCCGAATGCGAGCGCGAAAATTTTCCACGCGAGACGCGCGCCTTTCGCCCGCACATCACCATCGCGCGTATCCGCACGCCGAACGCCGCCGCGCGCCATCTCGCCAATCTTCACCGCGAGACGGATATTGCGCCCGCCACGTTCGACGTGGGCGAGTTCGTCGTCATGCAGAGCCGAATCGGCGCGGGAGGTTCGCGCTACACGCCCCTGTCACGACACGAGTTGAAAGCGGCGGCGGGCGGTTAATCATCACACTTCAAATTTGAGACAGGGAAAGAAAGGCGGGCGTCAAACCGTCGAATTTCATATCTTGACCTTGAAATTCGACGGCTCATCGCCCGCCTCACGTTTCTACAAATTAAGCCTGCCGGGTCAGGTCGGCAGTTGGCGCGGCGGGGGCGGGTTGGTCACCTCGCTTTTGCGCTGGCTGCGCTCGCCCGTCTCGGCGAACATCTCCTTGATCGCGCCGACGCTTGAGAGCATGGCCGAAGTCTCCATCGGCATGAAGATGACCTTCGTGTTGTTGCCGCGCGCCATCTCTTTGAAACTCTCGATGTAGCGTTGCGTGATGAGGTACTGCGCCGACTCGGCCTGCTGCGACATCGCTTCGCCGATGCGCTGGATGGCCTGGGCTTCCGCCTCGGCGGCGCGCAGACGCGCCTGCGCCGCGCCTTCGGCCGACAGGATCGCCGACTGCTTCTCGCCCTCGGAGCGCGTCACCGAAGCCTGCTTCTCGCCCTCGGCGCGCGTGATGGCGGCCTGCTTGTCGCCCTCGGCTTGCAGCACGAGCGCGCGGCGGTTGCGTTCCGCCGTCATCTGCTTCTCCATCGTCAGGCGCACGTCCTCGGGCGGGTTGATGTTCTTCACGTCAACGCGCGTGACCTTGACGCCCCACTTGTCCGTCGCCTCGTCGAGAATCAGGCGCAGCTTGGCGTTGATCTGGTCGCGCGAAGAGAGCGTGTGATCCAAATCCATCTCGCCCATCACCGAGCGCATGCCCGTAATGGTCAACTGCACGAGTCCGCCGACGAGATCGGTCACTTCGTAGACGGCCTTGATCGGGTCCATCACCTGCCAGTAGACGACCGAATCGACGTGGATGGTCACGTTGTCGCGCGTGATGACGGGCTGCGGCGGCAAGTCTATGTATTGCTCGCGCAGGTCAATCGAGGTGAGGCCGGGGCGCACGTTCGTCCAGTAGACGGCGCGCGGCTTGTCGAGGAAAGGGATGATGATGTTGAGACCGTTACCGGCGAGACGGTTGAAACTGCCGAGCCGTTCGATGAGCAGCACGGTCGCCTGCGGGACGATCTTGATCGTCTTGGCGGCGACGACCAGCAGGAAGATGCCGATGAAGATCAGGAAGGTCAAGAAAAGGAGTTCCATGTGTGTGCCTCCGAAGTTGAGCTCGATGCTGATGATGACGCGGCGAATCGCCGGTAGAAATTGTGCGCGCAGACTATAGCGGATTGTCGCCGCCGGATGGAAGAGCCGCGGGCGGCGGTTGCCACCCGCCGAGCGCATCTTCGATCACGCGCGCGGCGGCCAGCACGAGTCGCTCCTCACGGGGTCGCCCGATGATCTGCACGCCGACGGGTAGCCCCGCGCGCGTGCGACCGGCCGGGACGCACGCGGCGGGCAGGCCGAACACGTTGCACGCCTGCGCATAGCCGAAGGCGCGGAACGTGCTGACCTGTTCGCCGCCGACTTCAACCCGGCGCGCACCGTGCGCGAAGGCCGCGACCGCCCCGACCGGCGCGAGCAGCAGCGGCGTCTCGCGCAGGCGTTCGAGCAGAGACGCGCGCAGGCGGTCGCGCTCAACCCACGCGTCGAGGTTGTTTTCGCGCGCGGCGTCGCGCTCGCTCGCTCCGCGCCGCAGTATCGCGCCCGCGGCCGCGCCCGCCAACTCTTCACGCCCCGCAAACTCCGCACGCACGATCTCCGCAACGGCGGGCGGAAAGAGCGCGAGCCACAAATCGCTCGCACCATTAATCTCCGGCGGGAGCGCACCGGATGTCTCCATCCCCGCCGCCGCGAGCGCGCGTGCGGCCGCCGCGACCGCGCTCGCCGTCTCTTCCGTGACCCGCACCGCCCCGTCGTCCGCGTAGCAGGCGACGCGAAGCCCCCGCAGTTGAGTTTCAGATACGGGCCGTTCGACTTCGTCGGCGAAAGGGTCGGTGAGAGCGCGAGCGTGTGTGTGGTCTTCGCGTGTGAGCGCGTCGAAGATGAGCGCGAGATCGTCAACCGAGCGCGCCAGCGGGCCGAGGCTCGCGCCGGCGGCGAGCGCGCCATCGGTCGGCGGGAAGTGGCCGCCCGAAGGGACGCGCCCCGGCGTCGGGAACAGACCCGAGACGCCGCAGAAGTGCGCCGGGATGCGAATCGATCCGACGAGATCACTCCCCAGACTCGCGGGCGACAAACACGCGCTCACCGCCGCCGCGCAGCCGCCGCTCGAACCGCCGGGCGAAAGCTGAAGGTCGTGCGGGTTATTGGTACGCCCGAAGACCGGATTGTCGGCGTTGTATTCGATAGCCAACTCGGAGGAGTTTGTTTTGCCGAACACGATTGCGCCCGCCGCGCGCAGGCGCGCAACCGCGGGGGCGTCCGCCGTCGGCACGTAATGGGCGCGCACGCGCGAGCCGCTCGTCGTCCGCAGGTCGGCGGTGGCGATGGTGTCTTTGATCGTCACGGGCAGGCCGTGAAGCGGCGGCAAATTATCGACGCCCATCGCCGCACGTTCCGCCGCGCGCGCCTGCTCCAACGCGTCCGGCGCGAAAGTCACAATCGCATTCAGGGCGGGGTTCAACGCCCCGGCGCGACCGAGGTGCGCCTCCATGATCTCGACGGGCGAGAGCGCGCGCCGGCGCACGAGTTCGCACAGTTTCGCGGCCGACATCGAAGTGATTTCGTCCTCGCTGCTACCTCTCACTTTTTTCCTTGAGCAATTGGATGAATTTTTTCGCCGCCGTGCCGAGCGTGCGGTCGCTGCGGTAGATGACGCCGACCGCACGCGTCCACTCGGCTTCGGCCAGCGCGACGACCGCCAGACTCCCGACCCGCGCCTCGTCAATCACGCTCGGACTCGGCACGATGGCCGCCCCGATGCCGACCTCCACCGCGCGCTTGATCGTCTCGATGTTGTCGAACTCCGCCACGCGCCGCACCGTCACGCCCTGCGCGCGTAGAATCTTGTCAATCGCACGCCGCGTCGGGATGTCGCGCTCGAACAGCACGAAGTCCTGTTGGTTGAGGTCGCGGGCGCGGACTTTTTTGTGTTTGGCGAGCGGGTGTCCCGGCGGGCAGATGAGGACGAGCCGGTCGCCGCCCAAGGGCACGACCGAGAGGCCGCGCTTCTTCTCCGGGTAGGCGACCACGCCGAGTTCGACCGTCCCGGCGAGCACGTCGCGGACGATGCGCGTCGTGCGGCTGTATTCGAGATCGATCTTCGCTTCCGGGTGCTCGGCCATAAAGCGTCGGATGACGGCGGGCAGTTCGTGCAGCCCGATGCTGTAGACGGTCGCGACGTGTACCGTGCCGCTCACCGTGCCGGTCAGCGTCCGCATGCGTTCTTCGAGTTGCGCGTAGGCGTTGACGATCTGGCGGCTCTCCTGATAGAAGACCTCGCCTTCCTCCGTCAGCCCCACCTCGCGGCCGCCGCGCATGCGTTCGAGCAGCCGTCGCTTGAACTTCTCTTCCAGCCCCCTCACCTGCTGGCTCACGGCCGACTGCGTGACGAAATTCCGCTCGGCCGCCCGCGACAAACTTTTCGTCTCCACCAGATCGCAAAAGATTTTCAGAGTTTCCAATTGCATGATTCGTATTATAAGAATGTCTCAACTATCGGCGCAACTTTTTTCATTTTACCTAATATCCGAAGCGAGTTAAACTCGTCGCGAGAATGGCGATTTCAGCCCCGTTCGCTTCAACCGGGAGGACGTGCCGCATGAGTCTCTACCATCCCGAATCGACCCTCCGCGCCGCCCGCGAGCGTTATTTCGACCTTAACAATTTCGCGGGCGGCGGCTACGAAGAGGGGTGGGTGAAGATGCGCGCCGGCCCCATCCCGATCTGGTTTCCGAACACGGTGGCGCGCGTCAAAGCGGTCAGGTTCCACGACCTGCACCACGTCCTGACGGAATACCCGACGACGTGGCGGGGCGAGGCCGAGATCGGGGCGTGGGAAGTGGCGACGGGCTGCGCCGCGCATTATCAGGGGTGGCTGCTCAACCTGCTGGCCTTCGCCATCGGCCTCCTGCTCAACCCGCGCGGCGTCTATCGCGCCTTCATGCGCGGGCGGCAGAGCCGCAACTTGTATCGCGCGACTTTTTCCGAGGAACTGCTGGCGCGCAAGGTCGGCGACGTGCGCCGCGAGTTGGGTTTGGACAAAACGCCCGCGCCGCCCGCACCTGCCGACCAAAAGGCTTTTATCTTTTGGTCGCTCGTGAGCGCGGGCGTTTTCGCCGGGACGTGGGCGATGGCGCTCTTGCCCCTGGCGGTTCTGGGATTGCTGGTCTTCGTGCTGGCGCATAATAAGTGTCTGACTTTTTAGTGTTTTTAAGAGGCGGCGATTGCATTTCTGGCCGCGCCCTTTATAATCATGTCCGTTCCAAATAATCTTGAGCGTCCGGCGCGATTCATGCGCTCCTGCTCCGCCTCCGAAGGGCGACACACGATTAGCGTGTCAACGGGCGGCGAAAGGGGTCATTCCTAAGTTATGGCTGTTCGTCTGAGTAGAACTTTTGTGCTGCGTAAGCTGCACCAGTTGTCGGGCATCGTCCCGCTCGGCGCGTTCCTGCTGGAACACCTCTACACCAACTCGAAGGCGGCGCACCCGGAACGCGGCGTCGCGGACTTCAACCAGGCCGTCGCGGATTTGCAGGCGATCCCTTACGTCCTCTTCATCGAGATCACGTTCATCTTCATCCCGCTGCTGTATCACGCCGTCTACGGGCTGTTCATCACGTGGGAGACGCGCCCGAACAACCTGAGCTACCCCTACCCGCGCAACTGGTTCTACACGATCCAGCGCATCACGGGGATCATTCTCTTCTTCTTCATTCTCTTCCACCTGCTCAACTTCCGCTTCGGCCTGATCCCCGGCCTCAACGAGCGCGCCGTCGCGCACTACCCCAACGAGGCTTACGAAATCGTCTCGCGCGAATTTCAAATGCTGCCGATCCTGATCATCTACATCATCGGCATCGCTTCGACCGTCTGGCACTTCGCCAACGGCATCTGGCTCTTTCTGGTTGACTGGGGCATCGTCATCGGCGAGCGCGCGCAACGCGTGACGGGCTACGCCTGCATCGGCTTCGGCGTGCTGCTCTACGTCCTGTGGATTAACGTGACCTTTGCTTTCTTACGCCCCGGCGGACTTCTCGGAGGACTACTTTACTAATGGCGGCGACTTCTAAAGGCACCAAGATTGCGATTGTCGGCGGCGGCCTCGCCGGACTCGCGGCGGCGATGAAGATCGCCGAGGCGGGGCACGAAGTTGATCTCTTCTCGGTCGTGCCCGTCAAGCGTTCCCATTCGGTCTGCGCGCAGGGCGGCATCAACGGCGCGGTCAACACCAAGGGCGAAGGCGACTCGACGTGGGAGCACTTCGACGATACGGTCTACGGCGGCGACTTCCTCGCCAACCAGCCGCCCGCCAAAGCCATGTGCGAGATGGCTCCGGCGATCATCTACCTCTTCGACCGCATGGGCGTCCCCTTCTCGCGCACCAAAGAAGGCTTGCTCGACTTCCGCCGCTTCGGCGGCACGAAGCACCACCGCACCGCGTTTGCGGGCGCGTCAACCGGGCAACAACTCCTGTACGCGCTCGACGAGCAGGTGCGCCGCTACGAGGTGGGCGGCAAGGTCAAGAAGTACGAAGGCTGGGAGATGTTGTCGCTCGTCCTCGACGATCATCAGGTCTGCCGCGGCCTCATCGCCATGAACCGGCACACGCTCGAACTCAAGGCCTTCCCCGCCGACGCGGTGATCATGGCGACGGGCGGCCCCGGTCTGATCTTCGGCAAATCGACCAACTCGATGGTCTGCACGGGCAGCGCGGTGTCGGCCTGTTATCAACAGGGCGCGCGTTACGCCAACGGCGAGTTTATTCAGGTTCACCCAACCTCGATACCGGGCGAAGACAAGTTGCGCCTGATGTCCGAGTCGGCGCGCGGCGAGGGCGGGCGCGTGTGGGTTCCGCGCCAGCAGGGCGACAAGCGCGCGCCCGCTTCGATTCCCGAAAAAGAGCGCATCTACTTTCTCGAAGAGAAGTATCCGGCCTACGGCAATCTCGTCCCGCGCGACATCGCGACGCGCGAAATCTTTCAAATCTGTCTCGACGGCATGGGCGTCGGCGGCGACAATCAGGTCTACCTCGACCTGACGCACATCGACGCCGCGACGCTCGACCGCAAGCTCGGCGCGATCCTCGAAATCTACGAGATGTTCGTCGGCGACGACCCGCGCCACGTGCCGATGCGAATTTTCCCCGGCGTCCATTATTCGATGGGCGGCCTATGGGTTGACGCGAATCAGCGCACCAACATTCCGGGTCTGCTCGCGGCGGGCGAGTGCGACTATTCGATCCACGGCGCGAACCGTCTCGGCGCGAACTCGCTCGTCAGTTGCGTCTACGGCGGCTTCATCGCCGCGCCCGCCGCGCTCGAATACGCCGCGAACGTGGAGCGCAACGGCGCGGACACGTCGAAGATTTACGACGACGAGTTGAAGCTGCAACAGGGGTTCAACGACGACCTGCTCAAGCAGTCGGGCGGCGACAACCAGTACGTCATCCACGACGAGATGGGCAAGTGGATGACGGACAACGTGACGGTCGTGCGCTACAACGACCGCCTCAAGGCGACCGACAACAAGTTGCTTGAGTTGATCGAACGCTACAAGCGCATCTCGATCAGCGACTCGAACATGTGGGCGACGATGGCTCTCCCGCACGCGCGCCAACTCTGGAACATGCTGCAACTCGCGCGCGTCATCACGCTCGGCGCGCTCGCCCGCGACGAGTCGCGCGGCGCGCACTACAAGCCGGACTTCCCCAACCGCAACGACGAACGTTTCCTCAAAACCACCATCGCCGAATATTCCGGCGAAGGCCCGGTGCTCTCTTACGAAGACGTTGACGTGTCGCTCGTCGTCCCGCGCAAGCGCGATTACAGCAAGGGCAAGCAGGAGCAGAAAACGACGGGAGCGGTCGCCGCGCAGGCCGCGGCCTCCGGCCTGCCGACCACCGACGGCGCGCAGCAGATTCCGGTCGAAGGCTGGGAGCAGAAGCCGAAGGATTTGAGCAATCCGGTCGTCTGGACGCAGGACAAGGAGAAGGTCGTAGATGTGAATCACGGGCAAGCCGAAACGCGCGGCGAGCGTGGCAAAGGAATCGAAGACGCGGGGGGCAAATCGGACGAGCTATGAGCACACACACTGATCGAACAAGCAGCACGGAGGCGACCGCCGACAGGTCGTACACGCCCGCGCCGGAGCGGCAGTCGGAGCGGAAGTTCGTCGACATTCGCATCAAGCGGCGCGACCGCCCCGGCGCGGAGCAGCGTTGGGAGGATTTCAGCGTCCCCTACCGCCCCAACCTCAACATCATCTCGTGCCTGATGGACATCCAGAAGAACCCCGTGACGAAGGACGGCGCGAAGACGACGCCCGTCGTCTGGGACATGAACTGTCTGGAACAGGTCTGCGGCATCTGCACGATGATCGTCAACGGCAAGGTGCGCCAGTCGTGCTCCGCGCTCGTCGATCAGTTACTTAAGGAAAAAGACCCGATCACGCTCGAACCGATGACGAAGTTTCCGAACGTCCGCGACCTCGCCGTCGACCGCTCGCGCATGTTCGAGCACTTGAAGCAGGTCAAGGCGTGGATCGAGATCGACGGCACGCACGACCTCGGCGCAGGCCCGAAGATGACGCAGGACGAGGTGGCCGAGCGTTACGCCTACTCGCGCTGCATGACGTGCGGCTGCTGTCTCGAAGCCTGCCCGCAATACGACGAAGACCAGTACATCGGGCCGCAGGCCATCGCGCAGGTGCGTTACCAGAACATGCACCCGTCGGGCAAGATGACGCGCGACGAACGGCTCGAAGGCATCATGGGCGACGACGGCATCACCAATTGCGGCAACGCGCAGAACTGCGTCCGCGTCTGCCCGATGTCGATCCCGCTCACCAAAGCCATCTACGAGGAGAACCGCGAGACGATCCTGCACGGTCTGTTCGGCTGGTTGAAAAGATAGTAAAGACAGTGCGGCGGCGGTTGCCGACACTGAAGGAGTCCGGGGCGTGCTCTCTTACGTGCTGTTGATTTTGTTGCTCACGGTGGTCTCGCTCGCCGGGCTGCTGCTCATGGTGAGGAAATTTTACTGGGGCCGTCGGGGCGACCGCCGCAGTTCCGGCCGCACGACGGCCGGCTTCGGCCGGACGCAGCAGACGACAAGCCACCAACTAACTAAAGCGGCGGGAGAATGAAACTCCCGCCGCTTTCACTTTGCGCCTTTGCCCCTCCCGTCCCACCCCTTCTCCCCTTTCGTCTCCCTCGCCTTGCACTTTGCGGCCGGGGCGTAAAAACCTCTCACCTGCCCGCCGCCCGCAGCGGGATGCTGACCGCGCGTCTCACATATTTTTGCGCCCCCGCGTTGAACTGCACGATCAACTGCGCGTCTCCGCCCCGGTCGCCGTCTTTAACCACAACGTCGGGCGCGCTTCCGAGTTTGTGCGGCGTGCGCACGCCGAGCGTGTATGTGTGCCCGCCGCGACCTTCGAGGAGAAGATTGAGCGCGCCCGCCTCGGCGCGCGAGCGCAGGATGCGCAAGCCCCGGCTCGTCTCGCCTCTCGACGGCGCGCGCGGTTCGAGATAAACGTCCGTCCCTTCGTCGTAGTCGAACACGACCTCCGTGTCCGTCAGTTGTGCGACGAAGGAGAGTTCGGGGCGTTGCACGTCGCCGGAGGGAGCAGGAGGGTTGAAGGTGACGGGTCGCCCTTGCAGCGTCACGCCGCGCAGGCGTGCGTCGAGCGGCAGCGCGGGTGCGAGGCTGAGGTTGATCGGGTTCGCCGCGTCGTTCACGGATTTCGCGGGGGCGTCTCCGCTCGCCGGTTGTCGCTTGAGGTTGATCTTGATGCGCCCCGCGGTGCGCTCGTAGGTGAGCGAGTAGCGTGCGCCGCCGAGCCGCAGGTTACGCACGGCGATTTTGTTCCAATCGGCGGGGAGTTGGGGGGCGAAGCGCAGGGCGCGCCCGGCATTGGAGGTTTCGAGGCCGAGCAGGCCGCGCACGGCGGGCGTGACGACCATCGCCTCCGACCACACCTGATGATGCGAGGAGCGACCGAAGGGCGCGTTGAAGTCGCCTGATAAAAGCTCGGTGACGTAACCTTCCGCGCCCTGACGCGTCAGGAGCGCGTTCGCCATCAACGCCTGAAAGCCGACGTGCGGGCGGCCATAACGGTACGCGCCCATGCTCGCCCAACCCGTGAAGAGCGGCCACACCGAACCGTTGTGGTAAGAGAGCGGGTCGTAGAGTTGGCTCTCGTCGGAGAGGAGGCGCGCGCCCCAGTCGGTCGCTATCGCGCCCGCGCCGAGATGATCGATCTCAATCTGCGCGCGCTCGTCCGACAGAGTTTTGAACCAGAGCGGCACGGCGGGCAGCACCGTGTCCTCGTCGTAGATGGTCGCATTTCTGAGCGCGTTCATGCGCGCTTGCCGCGCGGCGCGATTGGGGCCGGGGTCGGCTTCGGGCGGCTCGGTCGCGGGACGCTTCGTGGCGAAGGCGTAGAAGCCGCGCGCCGGTAGCCAGTAAGTCTGTTCGGTGGCGGCGCGGGTGCGTTCGGCGTTGGCGCGGGCGCGTGTGGCGACATCCTGCGCCTTCAACGCGGCGGCCATCTCGGCCAGATCGCGCGAGGCGGCGACCCACAAACCCTGCATGTAAATCTCTTCGTGTGCCGGGTAGAGCGCGCCGCCCTCCACCCAGCCGTGGCCGAACTTCGTGTTCTCGACGAGGCCGTTGGCGTCCGTGTCGGTCGCCCCGGCGTAGCGATAGGCGCGCAGTATCGAATCCCAGTTGGCTTGCAGGAATTTGAGATCGCCGCTGGCGCGAAAATAGTCTGCGTGCGCGATGACGTAAAGCGGCGTTGCGTCCGCGCTCGCCCACGGGCACTCGTAGTCTGTGAACCACGGGATGAGCGACGCGCTCTGCGAAATCTCGTGCGGGATTTTGCCGTCGGCGCGTTGAAATTTTTTGAGGAATTCGAGCGCGGCGCGCGTCGTCTCGAAGTCGCCGTAGGAGTTGAGGGCGAACGCAGTCCAGAGCGCGTCGCGGCCGAAGAACCATGCGAAGCCCGGACGCTCCGACTCGCCCGACGTGCGATAGCCCGCGACGAGTCCCGTGCCGAGCAGCGGATTCGTCACCACGCCTTTGTCCACGCCGACCTTCGCCCACGCGAACGCTTCGTCGAGTTCGCGGTTCGGCGTAGAGAGCTGAAGCGTCTCTTCCGCGAGTCGCCGGTAGTGCGCGGCCGCCTGTTCATAGAGCGACGGGACGGAGGCGAGCAAGCGGTCGTATGCGGCCTTCGCACGCTCGCGCCCTTCCGTGCTGCCCGCGATGACGACGGGGATGAACTTCGCGCCCGTTTCACCCGCCGGGGCCGCGACGCGAAAACGCGCGGGCACATCGCGCGGCTCTTCCTGATAGGGCATGACGGACACGTCGAGCGCGGCGGGCGAGCCGACGACGCCCGCGAATCGCCTCGTCTCTTCCGTGATGTAATAGACGCGCGCCTTCTCGTCCCAACTGAGGCTGCCCGTCATCAACCCGGCGGGCCACGAGAGGCGCAGGCGCGGCCGGAACGAGACGTTGACGGTCAGGGGCAGCGCGCTCCGCACGTCGAGCAGCATGACGATGCCCTGCTCGTCCGGCGGCGCGAAGATGATCTGTCGCACGGTGAAGGCGGCGTGCGAGTAGGTGAAGGTCGTCGCTTCGGGACGGACGTTGACGCGCGCGAGCGTGTCCGCGCCGGTAAACTCCAGCGGGTAGCCTTCGATCTGAAACGACAGGCGGAAGTCGTCCAAAATCTTCAAAGGGTAGACCCACGCTTCGAGCGCGCGGTGCTCGTAGCCGAAGGCGGCGGCGCGTCGCCCCGTGACGGCGTAGAACGCCCCGGCGCGCGACGCGCGTTCGAGTTCGAGGCCGCTCTGGCGCAGCGGGAATTGGGGGATGGAAGCGGCGTTGCCCTGCGGCGCGGCATTGGCTTGCGCGACGCCGACTTGCGCCGAGGCGCGAGCGGCGACGTAGGCCGGTGGGGAGAAGAACAATAAGCAGCACGCCAAACGGAGGGAGACTTGAAGTGGGCGCAACGCGGTTCTCCTAAAAAATTTGTAGGAGGCGAGAACGTGCCCGCCTCCTACAATTATTCTGCGCTCGCAATTATTCCGCGCTCGTCGCGGGCGTCTCAAATGCCGAGCACGTCAACGAGTTCCTGCACCGACGCCGCGCTCTTTTGCAGGGCGATGCGCTCTTCGGCCGTCAGGTTGATCTCGATGATCTGTTCGATGCCGCGCGCGCCGAGTTTGCAGGGCACGCCGACGTAGAGGCCGTTGATGCCGTACTCGCCTTCGAGATAGGCCGCGCACGGGAGAATCTTCTTCTTGTCCTTCAGGATCGCTTCCGTCATCTCGACGCTCGCCGCCGACGGCGCGTAGTAGGCCGAGCCGGTCTTCAGCAGGCCGACGATCTCCGCGCCGCCGCCCGCCGTGCGTTTGACGATTGAGTCAACCTGTTCGGGCGACAACAACTCCGTGACGGGGATTCCGGCGCAGGTCGAATAGCGCGGCAGCGGAACCATCGTGTCGCCGTGGCCGCCGAGCACGAAGGCCGTCACGTTCTCGACCGACACGTCCAACGCCTCCGCGAGGAAGCAACGCATGCGCGCCGAATCGAGCACGCCCGCCATGCCGATCACGCGATGCTTCGGGAAGCCCGAACGGCGCAAGGCCACCTGACACATCGCGTCGAGCGGGTTGGAGACGATGATCAGGATCGAGTCGGGCGAATACTTGACCACCTCGTCCACGACCGACGAGACGATCCCGGCGTTCGTCTTCAACAGGTCGTCGCGGCTCATGCCCGGCTTGCGCGCCAGCCCCGACGTGATGATGACCACGTCCGAGTCCTTCGTCAGCGAGTAGTCGTTCGTCGATCCCGTCATGCGCGCGTCGAAGCCCTCGACGGGGGCGGCCTGCGCGAGGTCGAGCGCCTTGCCCTGCGGCATGCCCTCGATGATGTCCACGAGCACCACGTCGCCCAGTTCCTTGCTCGCCAGCCAGTGCGCGGCGGTCGCGCCGACGTTGCCCGCGCCCACCACCGTGATCTTGTTTCGCTTACCCATCGCTTTTCATCCTTTCACCCTTGAGACATATTTTTGCCGCGAGAGATTCAAACCCCTACGCCGGTCGGCGCGCAAAACGTCCGCCCGAAAATTTTATGACTTGCCGAAAAGTTTATGACTTGCCGAAATTTTATGACTTGGAAGTGCGCGAGTTTAAGACCCATGCACGCACCTGTCAAGGCAGGCGACCGCCGCCGCCCCGCCCCTCCGGCCGGGTTGTTCGGTTCGTCGCGCGCCGCGCTCTAACGGGAAGAAATCTGATACTTGTCGAAGGGCGTCCACGCCGTCGCGTCGGCCACGCCGCACGCCTTGAGGCTCGTGTTCTTGCAGATGTCGATGGCGTAAACCGGGTGAATTTCCCAGACCGAGATGCGGACGGGGTTGCCGCTTCTGATCGTCCCGTTGACGCAGGGAACGTGCTCGGCGTCCATCATCAACGTGCCGGTGATCCTGACCGGGTGCGTCTGGAAGACCTGCCGGAAACTCGTGGAGACGATCTTTTCCCAGACCGCGGGGCGGAAGTGCGGACTCATCTCGGCGGTGAGCGATTGGCAACGATCCGCGGTAGCCGCGGGAGTTTGGGTCAACTGCGTCAGGCCGATTGAGATGTGGATGTCGTTGTCCACCGTCCCCACCAAGCCCTTGCCACCGATCTTGCAGTTCACGTCCTCGCCCGTCGCCGTATCGTCGTACTTGGCTTCTCTGATGAAGCCGACGAAGACGACCTTCGTACCCTCGCCCACCTTCTGGCTGCGCCCGCCGCCGCTCGACGCGACCTTCGGCAACTTGGTGCGGTCGGACGGGAGCAACCCCGTCCACCACGCGGGCGCGCCCGCTTTGAGTTTATTGCTGGCCTGTTGCAGATTCACGAAGTCGTTGTAACTGACGGGGACAGCGTTGTTCGTCGCGCAAAAGTTGTTCTTGGCAATGTTCATCAGTTGATGCGGCGTCGGCTGTTGCGAGGTGTTACCGAGTTCGGAGCAGCCTCCGGTCGGGCATATCGCGTCAATGGCGCGCGGCGTCTTGATGGCGTCGAAAGGCAGCTTGCATCCGGGGGGGAGTTTGAACGGGCGGCCCTGCGCGGCGGGGCCGCATCCGAGCGTCGGCGGTTCCTGTCCGCGCGCCTCCGGCGTCAGGTCGGGCGCGTCGAAAGAGGTTAAGATGAGACACAACATGCAGGCGACTGTCAGAAACAGACGGGACGGCTTCATGCAAAAGACCTCCGTTGCGGCAAGTTCGGGCGCGGCAAGTGTCAAAAGTTAAAAACAGGCGGGCAGCTTTTACGCCCACGTTTCTTCGTGGTAAGTTCGGCGAGGTGTTCGACTTCTTTGACGGGCGACATTATTGCCGTGAGATTGGCTGACGGCAAGCATTTAATGATCTCAAACGGATGCCTCCCTCTCTATTGCAATGGCTCGGCCGCAAGTGGCTTGCCCTGCGCCCCGCCCCGCGCGCGCCCGCGCCCGCGCTCGATCAATTCGAGACTTCGCTCACGCACGCCCCTGAAGCCGGAGCCGTTGAGGACGACGCCGACGAGTCTGACTTCTTTCCCGAACCAGTCCGCCTTGAGATAAAAGACGTTTTCGACCTCCACTCTTTTGCGCCGCGCGACGTGGAGCGCGTCGTGGTGGAATATTTGGAGGAAGCGCGCCGCGCCGGATTCCGCAGCGTGCGCATCATTCACGGCAAGGGGCGGGGCGTGCAGCGTCGCCTCGTTCAGGACATCCTCGCGCGCACGCCTTTCATTCGCGACTGGGCGGACGCGCCGCCCCAATCCGGCGGCTGGGGCGCGACCGTCGCACACTTCACATCTCAAAACACAGAGAAAAACGATGAACGCGGAACGATGAACGCGGAACGATGAACGCGGAACGATGAACTGAAAGGCAAATGTAAAGGACGAACTGAAAGACAACTGCTTTTACTTCATCGTTCATCGTTCCGCGTTCATCGTTTTTCTCCCTGTCTCTCATTGCAGGCATTCGGGAGCGGCCTTATAACCGGCGCGCTCGGCTTCCTCGACGCCTTTGAACTGTGCGCGCAGGCGCACGGGCACGCGCGCGTAGCCGGGGCAGTGTGCGAGGTAATAAAGTTTGCTGCGACGGTGGGCGAAGATGGGGCGCGGCGCGGCGGGCGACGGTGCGGGCAGGTTCTCCTCCGGCTCGCCTGTGATTCCCTTGCTCGCCCGGTATTCCGTGGGCGAAACGGGCGCGGCGTCCGCCCACAACCTGCGCCGCGCTTTGCGCGCCAGTTGTTCGGCCTCGGCGTAGAGGCGTCTGTCTTCCGCGCTCAGTTCGTTGTCGCGCGAGGTGTGAAACCAAACGAGACCCGCGTCGAGTTGCGCGAGGTTGATGTCTTCGTTGTCGTAGATGACGCGGCCGAGCACGCGCCCGAAGGCGTCCGTGCCCCTGAATTCGACTTTCACGAGTTTGCCGTTGACGAGCGAGGCGAGGCGGTGGAGCGAACGCGCGCCGTAGGGCTGCCCCTTCGGGTCGGGTGCGTCCGTGCCGCGCAGGCGCACCCGCACGGACTTGTTCGTCACCGTGTTGAGCACGACGATTTCGCTGCCGCTCACGACGTTCAGCACCTTGCCGTCAATGTACGGAGTGAAGCCGTCGTCCTGCGCGAAGGCAATGTCGGAGTACGCCAGCGACGTGAGAGACAAACATAGCATCGTGAGGCGCGCGGCCAAGCGTGTGCGATTCGACATGACGTGTCCGATGCGGTTTCGGCGGGGGTTGGTTTTACGCTCCCTGCCGTCGGAGTTTTAATAGTTCGTCCCGACGAGTCGTGCGGCGCGGCGAACGCCGTTCGCGGGCGGTCTGCCGGCGTCCGCGTTTCCGCAGGCCGGGCGCGACGCAGCGCAAGACGCGGCTGCCCGTGCCATCCTGACGCCGATGGCCTGCGACGCCTCTTCGGAACGCGAGATGATGCAGCCGTCGTTGTTCGAGAGCACGACTACGGGACGCCCCGCGAGTTTGGGACTGAAGAGGCGCTCGCAGGAGACGTAGAAGTTGCTGCACTCAACGAATGCGGAGACGTGTGACAACGCCGTGTCACACTTGAATTTGACGGACTTCAAGACTTCTTCGATGGCCTCGGACGATCGGTTGCTGGTGTAGGTGGAGATGATAAAGAGCGCGTAGCCCTTCTTGAGCGTGGCGTAATAATGCTGTTTGACGAGGCCGCCCGGTTGCTCGGATGACACGTCGAGGACGATGAACTCGACCCCGCCGATGGTCTCGCTCCGCGTCCCCTCTTCGACGTTGACCGGCATCGCGGAACTTTGCAGCAGCCGCCTCGCCTGCCCGATGTACTCCTGCGGCGTCTTGACGAGCCACGCGGGCACAGCCTCCGCCCCCACGATCAGCAACGCCGACTCGCTCACGTCGCCCACCGGAATCACCTTGCCCATGGTGAGCATATTGATATTTTTACTGGCCGCCTCTCTCAGCCGCGCGCGTTTCTCCGCCGAGTCGCCCGCCACCAGATCGGCCCCCTGCCGGTCTATCTTCTGCGCGGCCGCTTTGTCGGCGATGCGCCAGCCTTTCGGGATCGTCAACTGCAAGCCGAAGTATTCGTTGGTGTAGGTAGAGCCGACGACTTTACCCTCGTCCGGCACGATGCCGACGACGACCGGCTGCTTCGCCGGGGGCTTTGGCGCGCCCCGCCCCTTCTGCGCCGCGACCGGCAGGCAGAAGAACAACGCCGCGACGGCGGCCAACTGCAACGGCAGCGTGATAACTGTTTTTCTCATAACTCGCTTCAACTTACTCGCGGCCTCTGGACTGCCGCCGTTTCCTGTTTCCTTGCGGGGGCGCGCGAGGCGCGCGACTCGGAGGTTGTGAATGACGCTCGTCACGACGCCCCAGATTTCAAATTCCATCTCCTCCAGAATTTCGAGCGGCTCATAAGCCTTATTGTTCGGGCGCGAGGAAGAGTTTGCCGTGGCGTTGCGAGATGCGCTTGACGGTGAGATCGCCGTCGACGACGGTGATAACGACGTTCGAGTCCTGCGGTTCGATCGCCGTCGACGACGGTGATAACGACGTTCGAGTCCTGCGGTTCGAGCGCGCGGTCGACGACGAGGATGTCGCCGGGATGAATCCCCGCGCCGATCATCGAATCGCCCGCGACGCGCACGAAGAACGTCGCCGCCGGGTGCTTGATGAGATGACGGTTGAGGTCGAGCCGTCCCTCGATGTAGTCCTCTGCGGGCGAGGGGAAACCCGCCGACACCGAGGCCAGAAACAATGGCCGCGCCCACTTGGTCGAGCGATCCGGCCAGAGTATCGATTCAACAACTGTGTCCAAGAGAAGTCACCCCGCCGGCTCCGAGCATGATAACGAATGATAGGCGAACGGGATTCTAACCGCGCGCGCGGCGCGAGACAAGAAATTTATTTTTTGCCCCGAAAATTGCGGTAACAAAAAAATCGCTGCCGTTTGGTAAAAGTCTTATACTGCCCATGCTCACCTCGGACTCAAGTCATGTGTACATCGCGATGTTGCTGGCAATGGCAGAAACGGGTGCGTAGATCATTAAGGCGACCACGGCGATCAAGCTGGTGGCCTACCCGTCAAGTCCGGCGTCGGTATCCCTTAAAGTTTGATTTATCCGCCCGGACGCGGAGGCGCAATGCTTATCAACACTCTCGACTTTCACCTCACCAAACAGAACGAAGGCTTCCGGCTCGACGTTTACCCGCGCGATTCTTCGCAACCGCTCGCTGCCGCTAACTTCAATTTTCCGCGCTCTTTTCTGACGGGATTGGAGTTGAAGCATTTGGACTTTGACGTAAAAGACCCTGCGGGGCGCGTCGTGCGTTTACGCGACTTCGGCCGCAGGCTTCACCAACAAATCTTCACGCCCGAAGTGGCGCGCGTCTGGTCGGAGCACAAACAGAGCAATGAGTTTTTAGTCCTCTGCATACGCGTTGCGGCTGACGCGAATGAGTTGGAAGCGATTGCATGGGAGACTCTGTTCGACGGCGAAGAGTTTATCGTGGCGGGAACGAAAACCACGCTCACGCGTCTTCCGTTGGACGTTCAACCACAGGCCACGCTGCCCGCCGTGCCGCTGCCTCTGAAGATGCTCGCGCTCGTCTCCAGCCCGCTCGACCTGCAAGAGAATTCTCGTTTGCAGATGGAACGCGAGCAGGAGATTCTCCTTGAAGCCATCAACGACCCCGCGGGACAGGGACGCATCCGCGCAGACTTTGAGGACGAGGCCAAGCTGGAAATTTTAGAAGGAAGCCTTGAGACGCCCTATCAAATTTTTCATTTCACCGGACACGGCATCGCGCCCGAAAACGGCGGCGGCTTGCTGCTTGAAGACGCCCGCGGCGAAAGTCGCCCGACTTCCGTCGCAGAGGTTTTGCAATCACTCCAACGCGGCGAAAACTCTCTGCGTCTCGTAGTTCTTTCAGGCTGCCAGACTTCACGCACGATCAACGTCGCCGGATTCCGCGACATGGCGCGCGGCCTTTTGCGACGCAGGATTCCGGCCGTCATCGCCATGCAGTTTTCGATTTCAGACACGGGCGGTTTGAAGTTCGCCGAAAGTTTTTACACGCGAATCGCATCGGGACAAACTCTGGAAGTAGCCTCTCAAGCGGCGCGGCGCGCTTTGCTGCTCAACGATGACCCGTATCTGCAAGCAGACGCCCTCGCGCCCGTGTTGCTCACGTCGAACGGCGCGTGTCTGCAAACGACACAGGCGGAAGCCTCGCCCGCTGTCGAAGCGCCCAAAATTGATTTCAGTTTTTACCTGCCCTTAGCGCAACTGAGTTACGGCTTTTACGGCAGGCGACGCGAATATCGTCAGATGCGCGACGGCATCCTCCAGCGCAACCAACGCGCAGTCATCGTTCACGGCATCGGCGGTATCGGCAAGACCGCGCTCGTCAGTCATGTCGCCACACGTTTGAAGAAGCGTTTTCAAGGCGTCTATGCTTTCGATTGTTCGAGCGGCACGCTCACGCCCGAAACCGTGATGATCAAGCTGCACGGGTACTTCGCGCCTCAAGACGTGCGGGTCTTGGAGCAGTTGCTCTATCAAAATTTGCAACCGGATGTTCTGGCAAACTATCTCGCTCAAGTCTTGTCGCAACGGTCTCTGCTTTTGATCTTCGACAACTTTGAAAGCCAACTCGAACGCACCGAGACGGGCTTTCGCATCGCGGACGAAAACTTACGCGCGTTTATCACGACGCTCGTTAAAACTACCGCGACCGCCAGCCATTTTCTCTTCACCACCCGTTACCTGTTCGAGCTTGACGACAAACGTCTGGGCAGCATTCAAGCATTACCCCTCGAAGATTTGAGCCGCCCCGAAGCCCTGAGCCTGATGCAAAAGCTGCAACATCTCGCCACAGCCTCACACACGGACAAGCTCGAAGCGCTGAAAACCTTCGGCGGCCACCCTTACGCGCTCGTCACGCTCGACCGTTACTGCAATCACCACCCCCTGAGCCGCGCGCTCGCGGACGCAAAGAACATCCACGCCGAACTGCGCTCGTTTTTGGCAATCGAACTCAACTACGCCCAACTTTCCGAACGCAGCCGCGAACTCCTCAACCGCCTCGCAGCCTTTCGCCAATCCGTGCCTTACGAAGCGACGGAATGGGTTATGGGCACAAAGGTTTCATATGCAGCGGAATTTTTAGAAAATATGGGGGGCAATCTGCCGGAAGAATGGAAAGCGTTAGATAAAGCGGAAATTCTGCAAATGCTTGAAAGACTTCTTCCCGAACAAAGACAATCCGAAGATTTAACCCGCCCGATTAAGGAATTGATCGAATGGGGCTTGCTCACGCCTATTCAAGAAGACGGACAATCTAAAGAATTATCAATTCATGCTCTTGTGCGCGACTTCTGCCGCGACAAGCAGCAGGGAGAAACTTGGCATGAGCGTTTACGCGATGCCGCCGCTTTCTACACTAACTTTACCAAATTGACTCGACAAGAGGACAAGACGCCAGAGGCGATATGGATTGAGATGGAAGCCTTTGAACTGCTCATGGAAGCCGCAGATTTCAAGGATGCCTCAAGCCTCTTGATAGAGGCTGCTGAACTTTTAGACAGATGGGGGTTCGGGCAATATTTAGAAGGCCAACATCGCCGGTTATTCGATAAACTAGACGCAAAAGGAACTGCGGCAATCTTGCACAACTTTGGAAACTTAATTCAGGCTCGCGGCGATTATGAACAAGCATTGGATTATTACGACCGTTCGCTGAAGATTAAAGAAGAACTTGGCGACCGCTCCGGCATTGCTGTTTCGCTTCATCAAATCGGCATAATTCATAATGATCGTGGCGATTATGAAAAGGCGTTGGAATATTATGAACGTTCACTGAAAATGGCAGAAGAACTTGGCAACCGCTCTGGCATTGCTATTTCGCTCGGTCAAATCGGAAAGTTGTTTGTTGATATCGGGAGCTACGCCGAAGCATTCCAGCGACTGCTCCCTGCTCTAAGTATGTTCGTAGAGTTACAGTCACCCAATACCGGAATCGCTATAAATATTCTCAAAGAACTTCGCGCCAAGTGGGGGAAGGAAAACTTTGATGCTGCGTGGAAAGAGGCCGCTGGCGGAGATGTGCCGGATTGGTTGGAGTAATGTTGTTTGCGGCGTGTGTTCTTGATAAGAAACGGCGATCCGCTCTAACGAGTTTGGGCTTTCGGAGAATCACAGATGGGGCGAATAATTAAAGTCAGATGCAACGGGGCGAACAAGCATGTCAACGAGGTGGATTTGGATGATGCCCTGCGGGAAGACTCGATAGCGAGGCGGGCGGATTTTTCCTCGCCTGCCGTGCCGGAGCGGGTTGTTCTGCGTTGTCGTGAATGCACGGACGGGAGAGTAATCTTGACACGGGCGATGATTGAAGATGCGCGTTAAGGGAATCCTTCCCGGTGATGCGGAGGCGCACTATGTCTGAAGCTATGGAACAAAGAGGGGTTGAGCCGGAGAGAGAGAATCAAGCAGTAACGACTTACGACAGCCCGCCTTCCGAACCCGACGATGATCTGTGGCTCGCGCACGGGGCGAAGATGTTGGAGGATTCCATACCGGGCGTGCGCGGCGCGGCGAGTGAGTTGATCAAAGTTCTGGGCATGTTGCAGACGGTTTATCTGGGCATACTGGGCTTCGCCAAGTTTATCCCCGAAAACATGGAGGTCTATAATAAGGCTCTTTTCGTCGTGCCTTTGATCCCGTGGGTAGCCGGCACTTACTACTGTCTGCGCGTGATGAAAACCGAGATCGTAAGCATCAACTTACGCTCGCCGAGCGACATTAGAGAAAGGGCGTCGGAGTTGTTGGAAGAAAAACAGCGTCATCTGGAAGCCGGGTTTGCGCTTCTGATCGCGGGCATCGTGTTGGCTTTCATGATGGTGGTTTTCCGCGTGCGTATATGAGGGATGCGCGAAAAGTCCAAGAGCTAGGCATGCTCCCGTTCCCCTAAAATGACATTCCAACCGTTCGTGTACACGCGACGCCTGATGTATTAAGCTGCCACGCGTTGTCGCACTTCACACCCGGACGCGCCCGAGGAGATAAGAATCCATGCCCGACGAGAATACGCCGCAGCCCGAACCCATTAACGCGATCACGGAAGCCAAAGTGCCGGAGATGACCTTGAGCACGCGCAGCAAGTTGTGGTGGGCGATCCTCGGCGTCTACCTCGCGCTGTTCGTCGGCACGGGCTACATCGCCTTCTTCAACCGCGACATCAACCCGGCCTTGAATCGTTCCGTCGATTCCTACGCCGTCTCGCTCACGGACGAAGCCTCGAAAGCCTTCATCATCGACGTGCTCAAAGACGAAGCCGCCGAGCACAAGAAGAAGGAGGCGCTCGGCCAGCAATCATTCAACATCGTGCTCGGCTCGCTGCTCGGCTTCCTCTCGGCCTCCGCCGTCTCACACATCGGCGCGGGCGGCGGTAACAAAGAATGAACCTCCGGCCGGGACGTGCGATTGACGGATCAAGAGAGAAGCAGGGTGGTGCTCCCGGCGCGATTCTTTAGCTTATAGCCGTTTGCAATTGGATGGAACTACCAAGAAATGAGTGTAGGGGCAGGGCTAGTCCCTGCCCGCTCGGTTTGGTGTGCGGCGGGCAGGGACAAGCCCTGCCCCTACAGTTTTGATATCGGTCACACTCATCTGCAAATCGCTATAGGTGAGAGCGCTATCAGTTATTAACTTTTTGGAAGCCAGCGTCTCTGCCCTTAAGGCATCAATATGCTTATCCTAAGCATAATCTCGCGCCCATTTGATTTTCTTTTCTTGGAAGTTCTGAGTCTCTATTATACGTAACCTGCCTTCAATAGTCAGCGAATGCTCGGTAGGCACAACGTAAAGCTGTTGATTACTCGGACACCACACGGCGAATACATCCACCTCATCCACTCGATAGCGTTTGAAAGTGTTGTATTTGCTGCCCCGGTGTCTGCGGGCGTTGTAGACGATGCATCCCGATTCGAGTTTCCCTGTTTTAACCTGAACTCTAATCAGTCTCGTGCCTGTGTCCACTACAAGATCGTAAGCCGCGCCACCACCGAACGGCAAACTCACTAGAAAGCCGGCTTGAATATAGGCGGTGAGGACAACGGCTTCAGATGAATTGCCCTTGTAGAGAGTCAGCCCCGTCATGTAGCGCTCTTGGCTCATCATGCGCCTCCGCGAACTCGCTAACTTGCCATTGTTCTTCGGGGTTTGCCATAATCATCCGCATTCGGGCCTGTAGCTCAAGGGATAGAGCGACGCCCTCCTAAGGCGTAGGCTGTAGGTTCAAGTCCTACCAGGCTCATTTCACTTCTCCATCTATTTCATCTCATAAGCGTGATAGGATCAGGATTGATACTTGATGAGCGAGCGCACGTCGTAACCCGCCAGTTTTTCCCGCCCCGGTAGAAATTCGAGTTCGACCACGAAGACCAGCCCGGCGACCACGCCGCCCAAACTCTCGACCAGATCGACCGCCGCTTTCGCCGTGCCGCCCGTGGCGAGCAGGTCGTCGGCGATGATTACGCGCGCTCCTGCGCCGACGGCGTCGCGGTGAATCTCCAAAGTGTCCTCGCCGTATTCGAGCGCGTAAGACACCCGCGCCGTCTCGGCGGGGAGTTTCGAGGGTTTGCGCACGGGCACGAAGCCCGCGTTCAGGTGATAAGCCAGCGCGGGCGCAAAGATGAAACCGCGCGCCTCGATGCCGAGCACCACGTCAACTTTCTCACCCTCGAACTGCGCGGAGAGCGCGTCAACCGTCAGGCGCAAGCCTTCCGGGTGTTTGAGAAGCGTGGTGATGTCGTAGAAATTGATGCCGGGCTTGGGGAAATCCGGCACTTCGCGAATCAGTTTTTTGAGATTGTCCATGATTAAGCCTTTAGCCTTTAGCCGTCAGCCATCAGCCGAACAGTTAGGCTTTGCCGGTAGCCGGCGGTTGAATGCTTTTTTACCTTTCGATGCGGAAGGCGACGTATAAGCCCGTCGGTTCGAGACTGAGTTCTTCGATTTGTTCGACGCGGCCGGAGACGGGGCCGGCGGCGAGGTCGTCTTTGAAGCCCTCGACGCCCTCCGGCGAGCCTTCGGCCAAAACTTCGACGCGCCCGTCCGCGAGATTGCGCACGTAGCCGACCACCTGATGCCGTGCCGCCACGCGCTGCGCGAAAAAACGATAGCCGACTCCCTGCACTTCCCCGCTGACGAAATATTTACGTGCGACCCTCATGCTTGAATAGTTGAAGCGTTAAAGATTCGTAAGACGCGCTATCCTAAAAGACCTGCCTGAAAAAATGCAATTGCCCGTCACCCGCGAGCGCGTTCGGCCTGATGCATCGACATTACCGAAGCTAACGCGCCTCGATCAATTCCACGATCTTCACGTCGCCGGGTGGGACGCTGATTTTCACAGCGCTCTGGCCCGCCGCAGAGCGCGGCGTCTCAAGCGGCGCGTCCAGCGTCCACTCGCGCGCCTCGCGGATCGTCCGGCCGCGCAGGGAGAGCGTGACTTCGACTATTGCGTTGCGGTCAACCTGCGCCAGACCTTGCTGCGGTTTATAGACGCCCTGATTGTTGATGAGCGTGACGAGCCACCCGCGTTCCGTGCGGTTGACGAGCCGTTGCACGTCTCCGTGGACGCGCACCGGGGTCGCCTCCGCGAAGAGATGCGTGAAGAGGTGTGCGGCGGCGGGCGTCAGCCTCTCGTCGAGGCCGAGCAGGTCGGGCACGGCGCAAAAGATGACGCGCCCGCGCCCGACGTTGAACGAGGTGACGAGCGGGTCGCCCGTCGCCGTCCGCATCAACACCTCCGCGCCGTGCCGTTCGACACGTTCGTAAGCGTAGACGCCGCCATGCAGATTCGCGCCCGCATCGGCGTCAGGCAAAAGGCACTTCGCATCGTCGGCCTCCGCGCTCGTGCCGAGGGGACGCACGCCGAGCAAGCCCGCGGGCAGTCCTTTGGCCTGCGCCGAATTGAGGACGACGACGCCGCCGTTGCGGACGTAAGTCTTGAGTTGCTCCGTCCACGCGGGCGTCCAGTCGATGCGTCCGCCCGCGACGACGACGCGGTAAGAATTGATCGCCTCGCGCCGCTCGTCCGAGGCGACGAGCACGTCGAAGATGTCGCCGAAGATGCCGTTGACGAAAAACTGCCGGTCGGCCGTCGCCGGTTCGCCCTCCGTGACGGGCGCGGGGTAGTAGGCCGCGCCGAAGAGTTCGCGCAAAGCCCGGTCGTGGCGGCCGGACGGCGAGACGCCGAAAGCCCATTGCGGGTAGTCGGTCATGTCCCAGCCGTGCGCCGGGTCGAGCAGAAAGGCGACGGGCGTGTAGGGCGTGCCGCGCTCTTTGTGCCGCCCGGCGAAGTTGAGAAATTCATTCGTGATGCGGCCGAGCGGGTTGAGTTGGAAGGGGTGCTCGCCGGGCGCGGGTTTGAAAAACTGGTCGAAGCCCTGTTCGACGTAGATGGCCGACGCGCCCGCCATGTAATAGAGGTAATAAGTTTTGCGATACCACGAGAGCGACGGCCCCATCGTCGTGCCGTAGCGCGTGTGGAAGAAATGCCGCGGGCCTGCGAAGTTCTGTAGTTGCGTGAAGGTGGTGGCGGTGTCGCCGAAGTTCGGCGCGTGGTAATAGAGGAACGACGCGCCGTATTGTCTGGCCGCGCCGCGCGAGAAGGCGATGCGCATCCCGACCGACGGTTGCACGGCCGCAGTCTCGATGCCGATCACCTTCGCGCCCCAGCGTCCGAGCGCGTGCGCGTAGGCGGTGCTGGAAGTTGACTGCGCGGCGATGAGTTTGTCCCACATCGCGCCGGTCGGGGAGTGAAACAGGTTGCTCCATTTTCGTTCGAGCGCGCGAGCGTAGTAGGCGCGGTAGGCTTCGAGCAGTTCGCGGCGCGACATGGCGGGCGTGAGTTTCAACGCGGTCACTTCCACGGGGTTCCGCACGTAGCCGATGCTCTCGCCGGAAATCCAGCCGACGAATTGATCGCGCAGTTCGCCGTTGAGCAGCTTCCAAGCGGCCTGACCGCGCTCTTCGGGCATCGCCGCCTGACTGTAGTTGATGACGACGGCGAAGGGCACGCGCGTCTCGCGCAAGTGGCGCAGAAAAGGGCTGCCCTCCTGCACGTAGGCCGTCAGTTGGTCGAGCGTGATGACCGGCACGACGAGCGGCGAAGAGAAGATCGGCACGTCGCGCGCGCCCTTGTACTTGTCTATAAACTCGGCGAGCGATTCGGAGTTGAACGGGTAGAGCGGGCGTTCGGCGGGCGGTTTATCCAGCAACGGCCAGAAGGCCGACGTGATGTTCCACGGCATCACGAAATCACGGCCGGCGACGAGAGGCCGTTGCCACGCGGCGGGCGTGCTTCCCCCCGTCGCGTCCGCTTCAAGCAGGGGCGTGAGCCGGGCATTGCGCGCGGAGAATTCTTTGAGGACGCGAAGGGCTGCGAAGTCCGGTTTGCGGCGGCCTTCGGGGACATAGGCGAGATCGCTCGTGAGCAGGAAACAATCGACGTGGCGACGCGCGGCCGCCGCGCGTTCGATCTCAATCGAGACGCGCGCCGCGCCCTTCGCGATTGCGCCCGTGGCCGCCCCGTCCCACACGAACGCCCAACCCCAATACATCCCCGTCTCGTCGTGCGGCGCGAGCCGCGCCTCCGCGCCGAACTCGCGGCGCGAGACTTCGCGCCCGCCTTGCGTGATGCGTAGGGTGAAGTTTTCGGCCTGTCCGAGCCAGTCGGCGTAGCGCACCCAGATTTTGTACTGCCCCGCGCGCGGAATTTCCACGTCCTGATAGATCACTGCGCGCGTCTCGTCGGCGCTCGCCGCCGCGGAATTCCATTCGCTCTCGCCGCCCTGCGACCATTCCGCGGACACGCCCGGCCCGTTCATCCCCCACCCCGGCGCTTTCGCGCGCGGCAGCATCCCCCACGAAGGGTTGGAGATGGGCTCGTTCAGTTCGCTAATCGAGAAGCCGCGCATGTTCTCGGCTTCGTACCAGAGATATTCCGGCGTCGAGAGGGCGGGCGCTCCTGCCGTTTGCTGCGGAAAAACCGTGACGTTGAAGAGGCACAGGCACGCGACGCACAGGCGCGCCAGAGGCGACATGTTTAGTCGAAAACGCATAGACACAAAAACGCGGCGACTGCCGAATGGCTCTCTCTTCGTCCGCCACGTCGCCGCGTTCACAATTTGCCGGTAAGTTCTTCTCTCGTTCAGGGAGGCCGAATCTCGCTGCGCGCGTCGCGCTCAACCGAGCGCGTCGAGGCATTCGGCGAGCGTGCGCTGGCGGCAGGTGTACATCGGCGTGTCGCGCAGGGTGAAACTGCTGGCCTTCGTCTCGCGCAGCTCCTGCACGAGGTCTAGAAAGTCCGCCGGTTCGTCCGTCTCGAACGCGACGACGAATTCCTGATCGTCGAGGCCGAACGAGTAGGTCGTGTGCAGCTTAACGGAGCGATACTTCGAGCCGATGCGGATGTGCTCGTCCATCATCTCCTGCCGCTCCTCGACCGAGCGCGCATACCAGTCGCGCGTTTTGACGAACGGGTAGACGAACAAATAATTCGACTGGCCGGGCACGATGTGCAGCCTGTCTTCGACGTGTTCGGGGTTGTCCTTGTCGATGTACATCGAACGCTTCGTCATGGAGAGGAACGATTGCGTCGCCTCCAGATAGCGACCCACGCCGGTACGGTTGATGCGCGCCGTCATCTCCTGAATCGGATCGAGCGAGTAGCCGATGCGCCAGATCATCAGGTCGGCGTTCGAGCGCAAACCCGTGATCGAGTAAGTGTGAAACAACAGGCTGCCGCGAAACTCTTCGACCGCTTCGATCAGTTCGCGCTTCCCGCTTTCCCGCTCGGCCTCGTCGAGCAGACGCCATTCGGGGCGCACGCGGTAGAAAGTGAAGTTGACGAACTGGCGCGGCAGTTTCGTCTTGACCTGTTCGATCCGCTCGTCGCGGTCGGCCAGGCGCAGAGAGGAGCGCGGGGGGGCAGGCGGCTGCACGTTGTCGGTACTCATTGGGCTTTCATCCTTAAGATTATTGCGCCGGACGCGTCGCTCGTCGCGCACGTCGGGAAGATTTTAAGTTTCGGAGTCGGAGCGGCGCGCGACCATTGTGCGGCGAAGCGTGGGAGATTGCAAATGGCGACGAAGGCCTCCAGCCCGACTCACGACGCGCCGTTTATGTTTCGGCCGACCGGCGCGCAGGCGCGCCCGAGTCGATAAACAATTTTCGTCGCGTCATAATTTCGTGAAAGAGATCGGCGAAAGTCTTGGCGGCTCGAACCGACGTTATACGCACCTCACGAGCCAGACCTCATCATATGATTGAAAAACGCAGGCACCCACGCGTCAGAGCGTCGATCCCGATCAACTGGGGGCTGACGCCGGAATGCGACAGACACGACCGCATCACGAGTTTCAGCATCGGCGGCTGCTTCATCCAGACAAATGAAGCGGCACTCCCACTGACCCTCGTCTACATCAGCTTCTTCCTCTCCAACAAAGGCGCGCAAATTATCTGCGGCGAAGTTCGATACCATCTGGACAAGGTCGGGCTTGGAATTGAATTCGTCAATTTAACGCCGGGCGAGCAGGAGAACTTTCAGGCTCTCGTAGACTACTATCGCAACGCCCAGACGAAATGAGCCTTAGCGACCGACCTGCCCCGCGCCGTGCTCGCCGCACTTGAACCGCGCCGTGCTCGTCGCACTTGAACCGCGCCACGCTCTAACGCCCTCCCAAAGGCGCGTTGCAGACGATGGCATCGGCACGCCTCCCCTATCTTTCAAACGCCCGCGTCACTCGGTTATACTCCCCGCGTTTTGCGTATTAGTTTCAAGCTTCAAGTTTCAAGTTTCAAGTTGGAGGCCGCAGTCCTGTCAGTCTTGAAACTTGAAACCTGAAACCTGAAACCGACCTTTCACGGAGAGACTCTTTCAATGAAGCATCTCAAACTCGTGCTGCTCCTCTGCGCCTTCACGGCCTTCATCGCGGCCTGCGCGAGCAACAACCCCACGCTTCAAACCGGCAACACGAACGTCGCCGCCGCCGCGACCGCAACCCCGCCGCCCACGAACGCCGCGCCCGCCGACGAACTCGCCGCCGCGCGCGCCACCTACAACGCCGCCTGCGTCCGTTGCCACAAGGAGACCGGCGAAGGCGGCGCGACCGATATGGGCGACGGCGGAACGCTCAAAGTCCCCAGTTTCAAATCAGGCCACGGCCTTAACCACACCGACGCGCAGTTCGCACGCCAGATCGCCAAAGGGGGCGACGGCATGCCCGCCTTCGAGCGTCGGCTCACGCCCGAACAGATAGGCGGCCTCGTCCGCTTCATCCGCCGCGAATTTCAGGCCGGGCTGCTCAAAGACGGCGCTGCGAATCCCTCTCACTAATCGAATCGGACGCGCGTATGTTATCCTCCCGCGCGTCACATTGGACACGCACCCGTAGCTCAGTTGGATAGAGCGTTTGACTTCGAATCAAAAGGTCGTAGGTTCGAGCCCTACCGGGTGTATTCAGGTTTCGGCAAGTAAGCGTTGAGGGCGAGAGTCTTTCGGGATTCTCGCTTTTTCGCGTGGGCTGCTTTGCGCCCCTTAACTCCGGCGAAATTGGTCTCGGGTTGCGCGGCCTTAAGTCGCGCGGTCGTAGTTTCATCCCGCCGACGGGGCTACTCATCACGGCTATTCGCGTCTCGTCACATTCTGCAAACCTTTCACGGCCGGTGTCGTTCATGCTACCGGAACCTGAAGGCGTTCCCTCATGAATTGAGACCCGTAGAGACATCCATTCCCAAGTAGGCCACGAAAGGTTGATAAAGATGAAAAAGAGTTTGCACCACGTCGCAATTTCCCTCGTACTCTGCACCCTGCTCGGCTCCGTCGCGCTCGCCGGTGGGAAGTCAAAGACCGTGACTTTTACACAGGACATCAAAGTCGGAGATACGCTCGTCAAGAAGGGCGATTACGTCGTGACCTTCGACGAGAAGACCAACGAACTGACCGTCCGCCGCGGCTCGAAAGTCGTCGCGAAAGCCACTGGCCGTCTGGAAGTAAACAAGAGCACTTACCCGGTGAACTATCTGACCGCGAAAGACAAGGGAAGCAATCTCATGTTGTCCGGCGTCCAGTTCGGCGGCAGGCTCGTCATCGTCGGCGGCGAGACGGCTGCCGGTGCGACCTCCACCACTCCGGCCAGCCCTCAAAATTAAGCCGCACGGACGGCGTGCGTTTCGCGGCCGGATGCAACTGAGCGGGGCGCGTGCCTGTCCGCCAGAGAGTCAACGCGCGGCGTTCGGCAGACAGGCCGAACGCCGCACTCGCGCTTTGCGATTAGCGTGCGCCGGCCGCACGCTCCGGCCGCACGCATTCAACCTGTCGAGTTGGTGCGCGCGCATGTGCCCGCATGCGCGATTCCCTTCTCGTATGCCCGTAGTAAGTTCCCGCCGACGCGCGCGAAATTTTGTCGCTGACCGGCGAAACGATTTTGGACGGCTCGCGTATTATCGTGTGCAGTTCCCGCAAATTCAGATTTGATCCCGCGAAAAGGAGAGCTTTACATGAAACGCAAGATGGCAGCAGGCAGCGTCGCCGTGGCACTCGTCGCTTTGAGTCTGGTCGTCGCCGCCGCGGCGGCAAAGGCCGACTTCAATGGCAAGTGGGTGATGGACAAAACGAAGAGTGAAGGCGTGCCCCCGACCATGGAACAGACCATGACCGTCACGCAGACCGGCGACAAGATCGAGTTGGAGACCAAGATCGCCGCGCCGCAGGGCGAGCGTGTGATCAAGGACAGCTACACCGCCGATGGCAAAGAGACCGATTTCACTCCGCAAGGGCCGCAGGGCGTGATGGGCAAAGGCAAGCGCACCGCCAAGTGGTCGGCGGACGGCGCGGCGTTGGAAGTGAACGAGACGGCCACGCTCGAAGGCCCGGACGGCTCCGACCAAGTGACGGCCACGCGCAAGTGGTCGCTCGCCGCCGACGGCAAAACGCTGACCATCGAAATGACTTTCAGCGGCGAACAGGGCGTGCAGAAAACCAAGCGCGTCTTCGTCAAGCAGTAGAAAATTTCAACAGCTCAACCGGCGCACGAAAGCCCCGCCTGCTCGCAGCGCGGGGCTTTCCCGTCGAACTTCAAACGGAGACGGATCAGCCGTCGCCTAAAGCGCGGACGCGCACGCGATGGCCTTCGATGTCGCCCTCCCAGAGAGTTGTCCGGCCGCACTCGTGGCGTAGATACTTCCACAGCGCGCCGCGTTCGTATTCGTCCAGATCGGCGGGGATGAGATCGAAGACGGCGCGCGAGGCGATGACGATCAACTTCCGTTTCGGGCGCGAGATGGCGACCGTGAGGCGTCGCGGTTCGAGCAGAAAGCCGCTCTCGGCCAGCGCGAACTCGCGGTCGGAGACGGTGGCCGAGACAATGATCAGTTCGCGCTCGCCGCCCTGAAAGCGTTCCACCGTGTCGATGGAATTCGCCAAGTGCGGGAGGCGCGCGCGCAACAGAGCCTTCTGCGCGCGATGCGGCACGACGACGCCGATGCCGCCCTCGCCGCCGCACCCCAACTTCTCGCACGCCACCGCCGCCAGCGATTCGACCAGCGCGGCCTCGAACTCGTTCGACTGTTGCGAACCGCGCTCGTCGTGTTCGATGACGACGAGCGAATGTTCCGGGGCAAAGGCCGCGCCGAGCCAACCCTCCAAAGTGTCGTCGGACGCGACGCGCTCGCGGTTGTCCGAGCGGAAGTTGATGCCGTCTTCCGCGTAGATGTGGCGTTGCAGGAAGCCCGCGATCTCCGCCGGGATGCGGAAGGATTGATCGAGGGCTTCGCTCGCGAAGCCGAGCGCGCGCAGGGTCTCGAAGATCGAGAGGTGCGGCTGCGCGCGTTTGAGATCGCGCCGGCTCTCCCTGTCCCAAGCGTGCGCGAGGATGGGCGGCATCTGGCGGTGGTCGCCGATGGCGATAAACTGGCCGTCGCCGCGCAGGAAAGCGGCGGCCGTGAGGGCTTCCGCGACGCCCATCTGCGAAGCCTCGTCCACGATGACGAGGTCGAACAACTCCTGCGTCCAATCAATCGCCTTGCCCTTCGACGCGCCTTTCTTGACGAGGTTGTAAATTCCGCCCGGCGTGCCGCCGACCACCAGCAGCGGCTCGCCGAGCAGCATCGCCCACTGCTCGCCCGCGCTCAACTCGTCGCCCCCGCCCGCGAACAGACGCTCGACTCCTTCCGCTAACACTTCGCCCGCGTCGTTGCAAATCTTCGCCACCCGCAGACGCTCAAGCGGCGCGAGTCGCGCGTCGCCCGCACCGGCCTGCGACAGTTGCCGCGCGCCGCGCGCGATGCTTGAGAGCGCGATTGAACTGGCCGCGTGCGTCTTGGCCGCGACGGCCACGCGAAACGGCCGCGCCGGGGTCGCGAGCGCGAGCGCACGCGCGAGCACCGCGAAGCCGAGCGTGTGGCTCTTGCCCGTCCCCGGCGGCCCCTGCAAAACGAGGACACGCTCCTGCAAGTAGCCCCCGACCACACGCCCCTGCGCTCCGGTCAACCCGTGCGGAGCTTGCGCGCGCGAGGCGAGCGCGGCGATCTCCGTCGCGTCGCGCAGACGCTTCGGCCGGATGCCCCGCCCGCGCTTCCCTTCCTCCGCGTTCGCCAGCCAGTGATAGAGATGATTCGACGCGGCGTGGCGGCAGGCGTCCAGAAACTTGTCGGCGTTGAGATCGTCGGCCATCTCGTCGATGGTGCAGACCGCGCCCGCCTCCGGTTTGAACGACCAGTGCGGGTAGCGGAAATCCGAGTTCTTGAAATTCATCGAGAGCAGGCGCAAGGAGACGCGCGCTTCGTCCAACTCTTCGACGACCGCGAGACGGCCGCGCACGAGTTTGCGCGCGGGCAGGAATGTGCCCGCCTCTCCGACCAGCGGATTCAAGACCACCCAGTCGCCTTCGCGAAAACGCAGCGCGGCCATGTCGGCCACGGTCAGAGACTCGCCATCAGCTTTTGAGAAACTGAACTCCGCGCGGTCTTCGCCGCCCTCCGTCCGCTCGTAAGCATCGCAACGGACGACGAGCGTGCGGCCGCCCGCCGCGCGTTGTTCGGGCGGGAGCGAGAGGTGCAGCAGCAACTCCTGCATCTTCGCGTGGTGTTCGAGGTAGAGGAAATCTTCGAGCGCGCGATGAAGTGCGACGGCGTCGGCGTCGATTTCCGTCCGGTCGAGTCGTTCGAGCGAGAGCGGTTCTTTCTCGACCTGCCGGTTCTTGTATTTGAAACTCTCTTCGATGAAGCGCAGCGCGCGGCAGCGTTCGAGGGAGAGCGCGCGCACGTCTTCAATCGTCGTGCCGAGAAAGCCGCGCACCTGCGTGCGCTCCTGCGTCTGCATCTCGGGCGATTCCCTGAGCAACCCCCATGCGGCGTAGGCGTATTCGAGCGGAATCTCCGTGCCGAAGCGCGCCGCGGATTCAACCCACACGGCGGCGCGACCCGCCTTCTCTTCCGGCGCGGCGGCGACGAACTCGCCCGTCTCCGCGTCGCGCGCGAAGACACGCGTGTTGTCGAAGATGCGCGCGCGGAAGGTCTTGAGAAACTCGCGTTCCCCGTCGCGCCACTCGAAGCCCATCTCGCGCGCGACTTCGTACAAGTTCTGGCAGACCGCCCCGAGGTTCAGGCGCTCGCCCACCTCTTCAGCGAGGAACGAGATCATGCCCTGCGTCAGCGCGGGCGTCGAAGTCAACAGATCGTAGAAGGCGGGGATGGCGCACAAGGCCGCGAAGTGGCGCGCGAGCGCGTCGAGCAGAGAGCGTTGGCCGCGCCTGTCGTAGAGATAGATGTGGACGGGCGCGTTGTTTGCATCGGCCACGCGCGCAATCGCCGGGAGCAGACGCGCCACCCACGCGACGAGGAGCGCGCGCTCGCTTTGCTCGTCGGGTCTGGTCGAAGTGTTCTCGACGATTTCCGCCGAACCCGACGGCCCCGCGACGACGCCCGCCAGCAGGTAAACTTTATCTTCAAGGTGGTCGCGCTCGGCGTCGACGTAAACTTTGATGAGATTCGGATACTGCCCCTCGTCCGGCAGCGAACCCCAGTCCGCGCCGAGCAGGTAACGCTTCGCCTCGACATCCCGGTCGAGTCTTCCGAGCGCGGCGCGCGCCCGCTGCGCGAGCACGGGCAAGCGGCTGCCGAGCGGCCAGCGCGCGCCGATGCGCTCAACGTCCGACTCTCTTTCGGGCGCGGGCAACATCCCACCCTTGCCATAATCCATCAGGCGCGAAAGCTCGCGCGTCGTCCTCACGCCGACGCTGCGAAGCGCGCCCTTCTCCGTCGCCGTGAGCGAAGGAATGAGCGAGAGGTCTTCGCGTTCGGCCGTGTCGATGAAGCACAGCGCGTTGTAAGGGCAGCCGTCGCAGTGTGCGCCGAGATGATAAGAGGCGTCGGCGAAACTGCGCCCCGCAGCGCGCACGACATCCGAATCGGCGGCCGCGACGAGTTGCTCGATCTCGTCCAGATAAAGCGCGAGGTCGAACCGCTCGATCTCGTCGGGCGCAAGTTTGGAACCGCGCGCCGCAATCGCGCCTTTGAACGTGGCGGGGCGGAGGTCGGCCGCCCGCAAAGCGTCGCCGAGGAGGCGCGCGTAAAAAGCGACTTGCAGGCGAAAGCCAACCGTCTCGCGGCGGCTCGCCTTGATGTCGATGACGGTCACGTCAACCGTGTCGTCGCCGTCCTCGCCGCCACGACGCGTGATCTCGATCAGATCGGGGTAGCCTTCGCAACTGCACCCGCCGATGCGCCCTTCGAGCCGCGCCTGATAGTAGAAAGTACGCTGCCCCGCGCCTTGCGACTTCAAAGCGGAGACGAAGGCCGCCGCCGAAGTGTTCTGCAAATTGCGAACGTCGGCGCGCGCGCCCAACTCCGCGACTTGATCGCGTTCGAATTGCTGTCCCGATTCGGAGAGCAGCGGCGAGAGATTTTCAAAGCCCACGCGATAACGCGCGGCGATTCGTTTCGCTTCCGTCGGAAAGAGCGCGAGCCGCAGGTAGCGTTCGCAGCGATTGCGTGAGACGTACTGCGCGAGCCGGTGCGCGCCGAGCGTGCGCTCGGTGAAGATGTTTTCGTTGGGTGCGGGATCGTGCGACATGCGAGGGAGCCGGGGCAGACTTTCTTTCGACGGAGCCGGTTAGCGTTGAAAATTGTGTGCGGCTCGCCGGGTGAAACCAACGCGCGCCTATTTCTTCGGGCGCACCACGGTGAGCGTCGGCGTCTCCGTCCGCTCGACGGCGGCGAGAATCAGTTCGCGCACGTTAGCGTCGGTTCCGGCGTCGCCCGACAGAAACTTTTCCAGAGTGTCTTTGACGGGGCTGTAGCTGACTTTGCGTTCGAAAAGGGCGGCGAATTCGTCGGGCGCGAGTTGCCCTTCGAGCGCGCCGACTTTCTCCGGGATACATTTCAAATTCGTCTTGAAGCTGCATTTCACCGCGCCCTCTCCGCCGCTCAAAGTCACCGCGCCCGCCACGCGCTCGCGCGCCACGGCGGCCGCCTTGAGTTGTTCTTTGATCTCGTCCAGACGATCCTTGATGCGCTTCTCCTCTGCGTGCAGCCCGATGTACTCGGAGACCAGCGATGCGACCTCCGCGTCGCCCGGCGCATCGCCCATGTGAGCCTGCGCTCCCTCCTGCGCGTCGCACTCGGAACAATACACGGCGTCGCGGCGCGTGATCGCTTCGTCCTGCGGAATCAGGCCGCGGCAGAGCGCGCAGGCCGCGTAGTAATTCTTCGCGCACGCGGGGCACAGAATTTCGCCGCGCCGCCCCGCGACCGGGTCTGTCGCCGTCTCCAAACATTCGACGCACAGTGGCGGCGTCCCAGCCGACGCAAAATGCTCGGACGTCTCCGGGCGGATTTTATCTTTGGCTTCCAAAATGGCTTTCTCCGGGATGAGCACAAGAAGATTATCGAAGTCGGGCGCGGCGCGCGCCTGCTCGCGGGGCGCGGGGATTGCGCGTTCAAGGCTCGCGAGACTGTAGCAAAAGCCTTTTGTCTTGTCGAGACGCACGACCGACTCCGTCTCAGCCGTCGCCGCCCGACGACGCGGGCGACTCGCCGGGCAACCTCAAGCCCAATTCCGGTATCCGAGAGATGCAGACAAAAAAAGTGTTGACAATATTTCCTGTCGAGTTTATATATGTCTGGCGCGCGGGGAAAGCGAACTCCGTGCGTGAGAAAGAAACGAGAACTTCAATGTCGATGAACCGGACACATTCAAACAGCATAGCCGCCAGAGGCCGCAGGGCTTCGGGGCAGACGTATGCCGGACTGTTTAGTGAAGCCACAGGCTTCGCGGCGGTCTCGTGTCCGGGTTCGTTACCCACCTATCTGCCCGGCGGCGAACTCATGCGTAAAGACGCGAATTCCACGATTAATCTCTGGAATTCTGATCGTCGGGTCAGTCTAATTTAAAAAGCGGGAGCGGCCTCCCGCTCCCGAAATCTCGAAAATAGCTTTAAGAGAATTGAAGGAGCGGGCCGGCTTCCCTGTCGAAGCCAAAGGCCCGCTCTTTTTGTTGTTTGATAACTGAATTGATTTTTGTACGGACGAGGGCGGCGGGCGTCGCCTTCATTCGGACGGCGCGGTTGTGAGTGCTCCGGCAAGAGTTTCACAGGCCGTGCCGTCTACAGGAGAAGCGTGCGCCGCTAGTGTTTCCGGCGAAAGCGCGTCGCTCTCCGCCCTCGTTGTTTTTTACTTTTTTACTTTTTTTACGATGGCAATTTTTCAAGCGTGCGTGGCTGAGCAGCAAAAGCACCTGACTGTAAATCAGGCGTCTGCGGACTACGTAGGTGCGAGTCCTACCGCACGCATCTCGATTTGAAACGGAGGAGCATGGTGTAAATGGCAACACGGCAGTCTCCAAAACTGTCTCTTTCGGTTCGACTCCGAATGCTCCTGCCAACTTTCGCGGAGGGTACGCCAAAACGGTCTGGCTCCGGTCTTGAAAACCGGCGAGCGTGAAAGCTCTTAGGGGTTCGAGTCCTCTACTCTCCGTCAACAATGAACGATGAAGTAGGAACGATGAACGATGAACCGAAGACGCCTTGCTTTTACTTCATCGTTCATCGTTCCTACTTCATCGTTTCCCCCGAACCCGTAGCTCAGCGGATTGAGAGCGCAAGCTTGCGGAGCTTGAGGTCGCGCGTTCGAATCGCGCCGGGTTCTTTCAATTTATTCCGGGGTCGTCTAACCGGCAGTGACGCCTGACTTTGGATCAGGAGATGAGGGTTCAAGTCCTTCCCCCGGAGCTTTCTTTTCGGCCGACGTAGCCCAACGGAAGAGGCGCTAGTCTTAGGAACTAGTCAGTAAGAGTTCGAATCTCTTCGTCGGCATTTACGAATCACGCTGGGGTGGCGGAACAGGCAGACGCGCGGCGTTGAGTGCGCCGAGAGCAGCAGTCTCATTTGTGGGTTCGAGTCCCACCTCCAGTATCAAGTTCGCGCGGAAGTGGCGTAAAGGGCAAACGCGTCAGTCTTAAAAACTGAACCTTCGGGATTGTGGGTTCGAGTCCCACCTTCCGCATCCGGCGAGCGCGCGCGTAGCCCAACCGGCAGAGGCGGCAGTCTCAAACACTGCACAGGTGAAAGTTCGATTCTTTCCGCGCGCACCACATTTAACCGGGGGGATGTATGCAAACTGGTCTAAGCAACTTGATTTTCAATCAAGCGTGTGCGGGTTCGAATCCCGCCATCCCTATCAATTTCGTGTTGGCTGTAGCTCAACGGCAGAGCGTCGCACTGTGGATGCGAAGACGACGAGTTCGATTCTCGCCAGCCGACCCAAAACTTCCCCGCGGCGCGCCGGGCGAGTCCGGTTCAAGCCGCCTGAATTTCGATCAGGAGATCGGCGGTTCAAATCCGTTACGCGCTATCAATGTTCATGGAACTGTGGCCGAGAGGTGAGGCACTTGCTTGTCAAGCAAGCCGATGACGGGTTCGAGTCCCTCCAGTTCCGCTTCTTTCGCGCGCCGCGAGCTATACGGGTGCAGCAGTCGCCTCTTAAGCGACGGAGACGGGGTTCGAGCCCCCGGCGGCGCATTAACGACTGAGCGGCAGGGTTCCGCCCGGTCGCTCGAACGGGGTGTGGTGTAACGCTCGCATCCAAGTCTTGGGAACTTGTGGTGACAGTTCGATTCTGTCCACCCCGACCATTCACGCATCGTTAGTCTAGAGGCTTAAGACGCGGCGTTGCCAACGCCGAGACGCGGGTTCAATTCCCGCACGGTGCTCCAATCCTTCGAGGGCGGTTAGCTTAACGGAAAAGCGTCACGCTTCGAACGTGACCGATACGGGTTCGAGTCCTGTACCGCTCGCTTTCCGGCGAGAGTGGTGTAATTGGCGAACACTCCGGTCTTCCAAACCGGCGTCGCGGGTTCAACTCCCGCCTCTCGTTCCAGATTCTCAACGCGCATCCGTAGCCAAATGGGAAGGCGACAGTCTGCAAAACTGTCCAATGCGGGTTCAATTCCCGCCGGGTGCTTCACCCTTACACGGCCGCGCACGCCGCCGGCTATTCCATGTAGAAAGGAGGTGACACACCGCATGACGATCAACGGCAGAGTTCTTTTGCTCAACCAGACTTACGAACCGCTCGGCACGGTGGGCGTGGCGCGCGCGATGGTGATGCTCTTCAACAACAGCGTGACGGTCGAGGAGTGGGACGGCGAACGGGTGCTGCGCACGCCGCGCGAAGAGTACCCGGTTCCGTCGGTCGTGCGGCGCAAGACTTACATCAACGTGCGCCGCCGCCGCGAGGCGTCGGGCATGAAGCGGCTGCGCATTTACATCCGCGACAAGTATCGCTGCCAGTATTGCGGCGAGCGCAAGCTGCCCGCCGTCCTGACGCTCGACCACATCTACCCGCGTTCGCGCGGCGGCGACAACTCGCCCTTCAACATCGTGACGGCATGTCTCGACTGCAACAACCGCAAAGGCAACCGCACGCCCGACGAGGCGCGCATGCCTCTGCTCACGACGCAGTCCGCTCTGCGCGTGAAGTTGGAGCGCGTGGTCTTGTGCCACTACGCCGAGGCGCGACCCGAATGGCGTAAGTACCTCTTTCTCGATGAGGCCGGCGGCGCGGCCGCTTCGCGCGAGGAGAAAAACACCGCCTATATATGAAGGGCGGGCGTGGCCCGCCCTTCACATCTCGCGCAAGTGAAGGATATGTCAGCCACCCGGTCGGGTAGCTCAGACGGATGAGCGCCGCGCTGAAAACGCGGAGAGGTTGGTTCGATTCCAACCCCGACCATCGAACGACTGAGGGAGAGAGTTTTATTGTGGTGTAACTCAACCGGTGGAGTGCTTCCCTGTTAAGGAAGAAGTTGCGGGTTCGAATCCCGCCGCCACAGCCAATTCGCACGCAGAGCCGGTTAGCTCAGACGGCCAGAGCGCCTCTCTTACAAAGAGGATGTCGAAGGTTCGAATCCTTCACCGGCTACCAAACTTTTTCGGGGCGTGTCTCAACCCGCCGGAACGCGACCGCGCGGGCGTGTGGAGAATCGAGGCGCGGCTTGCCTCACGCCCCGGCCAAATTTTCGACGCCGAATTTTCGACGCCGAGTTTTCGGCGCGAATTTTCAACGCCGCATCTCCCGACGGCGACGTAGCTCCAACCGGCAGAGCGGCTGTCTCGTAAACAGCAGGTTGAGGGTTCGACTCCCTCCGTCGCCTCCATTCACAAAGGGTCTGTAGCTCAGACGGACAAGAGCGCTCGTCTTCTAAACGAGTGGGCGCAGGTTCGAGTCCTGCCAGACCCGCCAACAGATTGCACTTTGCGGGGTAGCTCAACGGGCAGAGCATTCGCCTCATAAGCGAAAGCGCGCGGGTTCGAGTCCCGCCTCCGCGACCAATTTTCCGCGGGTTGATTTCGGGATGGTAGCTTAATTCGGCAGAGCGACAGTCTTGCAAACTGTTAGGTGAGAGTTCGAGTCTCTCCCATTCCACCAAAATTTTGCGGCGTAGCTCAACGGCTCAAAGAGCGCTCGTCTTGTAAACGAGTTGATGCGAGTTCGAATCTCGCCGCCGCAGCCAGTGTGGCCCGGCGCGGGGATAGAGCAAGGGCGGCTCCGTGGTCTCATAAGCCACGACTAACGGCAGGTTCGACTCCTGCCCCCGCAACCAATTCTCAACTCCCACAATTTCTCACCCCAAGCAAAGGCGCACAGCCCCGGCCGCCCGGCCGAAGCTGTGCGCCTTCCCGCCTTCGATCTCATGTTGACCCGGAGCGCGAGCGACAGCGCGGCAGACTTTTAATCTGCGAGGTGCGGGTTTGAGCCCCGTCGGGTCAACCAACTTTTCACGCGGAGTAGCTCAATGGCAGCAGCACTCGACCGATAATCGAGCGACGGAAGGTTCGATTCCTCCCTCCGCGATCACACTTACCGCGCGACGCGCCCGCGCCCGATTTGTTAAACTCTCTCGCGCTCCGACACTCTCTCAGGGACGCCGAAAACTTCCGTGCAAATTTCAATTCCGGTTCCGCCCACCTTCAACTTCAAACGCACCGCGATGAGCCACGGCTGGCGCGCGCTCCTGCCCTTCGAGTTTGACGAAGCGGGCTGGAGCATCACACGCGTGCTCGCTCTCGACGGCGACAGCAGCGCGCCCGTCACCGTCCATATCACTTCGCCCGACGGCGCGCTCGCGGTCAACACCGCCGCGCGCCGCAAACTCGGCAAACGCGACGTTGCCCGAATCACGCGCGACGTGCGCCACATGTTCCGGCTCGACGACGAGATGAGCATCTTTTACGCGGCGGTCGCGGGCGAACCGGAGTTCAGTTGGATCGTGGGCGAAGGCGCGGGTCGCCTGCTCCGCTCGCCGACCGTCTACGAGGATTTGGTCAAAACAATCTGCACGACCAACTGCTCTTGGGCGTTGACGACGAAGATGGTCGCGGGGCTGGTCAACAATTTAGGACGGCCGACGCCGGAGGACGGCCGCCACGCGTTCCCCACGCCCGCAGCGATGGCCGCCGAGCCGGAGAGTTTTTATCGAGACATCGTGCGCGCCGGCTACCGCGCAAACTATTTCAAGGAACTGGCGGAGCGCGTCGCCTCCGGTGAACTAGACGTAGAGGGCTGGATGACGAGCGAGCTTTCGACCGCCGATCTCAAACGCGAAATGAAGCGCGTCAAGGGCGTCGGCGAGTATGCCGCGGATAACCTTCTCAAGCTGCTCGGCCGCTACGACTGCCTCGCGCTCGACTCGTGGGTGCGCGCCACCTTCGCGCGCCTCCACAACAAAGGCCGCGCCGCCGACGACCGCAAGATCGCGCGCCACTACGCGCGCTTTCAGGAGTGGCGCGGCCTCGCCCTCTGGTGCGACATGACGCGCGATTGGATCAAGTAGGGGAAAGGATGAACGCGGAACGATGAACGATGAATGGGAAACACTCAAGCCGGTTGAGTCTTTACTTCATCGTTCCGCGTTCATCGTTTTTAACAGCGACGATGGGCAGAGCGGCTCGACGGGACAGTCGGCGCACAGCGGCGTGCGGGCTTTGCAGACGGCGCGGCCGTGCGCGATGAGCAGGTGCGGGAAGATGATCCAGTCTTTGCGGGGCACGAGATCGATCAAATCGCGCTCGATCTTTTCGGGCTGTTCGTGCCCGGTCAGACGCAAACGTTGTGAGACGCGCGCGACGTGCGTGTCCACGACGACACCGGAGGCTATCTGGAAGGCGTTGCCGAGCACGACGTTGGCCGTCTTGCGCGCCACGCCCGGAAGCGCGATCAACTCTTCGAGCGTCTCCGGCACGCGCCCGCCATGTTGCTCGCAGATCATCCGGCACGCGCCCTGAATCGCCTTCGCCTTGTTGCGAAAAAATCCCGTCGAATGAATGTCGCGCTCAAGCTCGGCGGGCACGGCGCGCACGTAATCTTCCGCGCTCCGGTACTTCCCGAACAACTCAAGCGTCACAAGGTTGACCCGCTCGTCCGTACACTGCGCCGAGAGGATCGTCGCGATCAACAACTCAAGCGGCGTCGAATGATTCAGCGAGCAGCGCGCGTCCGGGTAGGCGCGCTTGAGTTGATTGATAATCTTCCCGGCGCGCTTCTTCTCTTCAGGGGCAGTCATCATCAAAACGGCGGGAGCTTTCTCGCGTCATCCTTTCAAAGTTTGTGCGATCTGCGCGGCGACGCGCGCGTTCTGTTCGAGCAGCGCGATGTTGGCGCGCAGCGTCGCGCCGCCGCTCTGTCGGGACATGCGCGAGAGGAGGAACGGCGTCAGTTCGCGCCCGTTGATGCCATTGCGCTCCGCTTCGGCGAGAGCCGCTTCCAGAGTTTCATTGAGCAAGTCTGCCGGAACTTCGCCCGCCGCCGGGACGGGCACGCAGACGAGCAGCGCGCCGTCTTTCCCGAGTTCAAACTGCGCGCGGGCTATCGCGCCCACCTCCTCCGGCGTGTCGGCGCGAACGTCCACGGGCAGGCCGCTGCGGCGCAGGTAGAAGGCGGGCAACTCGTCGCAGCCGTAGCCGACGACGGTGATGCCGTAAGTTTCCAACCACTCGCGCGTGGCCGGGAGGTCGAGCACGACCTTCGCGCCGGAGCAGACGACGACGAGGCGCGCGGCGCGCGCAAGTTCCGGCAGGTCTGCGGACACGTCGGGCAATCGGCCGCGATGCACGCCGCCGATGCCGCCCGTCGCAAAGACTTTTAGCCCCGCGCGCTCCGCGATCCAGATCGTCGAGGCGACGGTGGTCGCCCCGTCCCAACGGCGCGCGGCGGCGACGGGCAGGTCGCGCCGACTTATTTTTTTCACGTCGCCGCTCGTGGCGAGGTGTTCGAGTTGGGCGTCGTCGAGCCCGACGCAAAACACGCCGCCGAGGATGGCGATGGTGGCGGGCGTCGCGCCCTCTTCGCGGACGATCTGTTCGAGCCGCCGCGCGGTTTCGAGATTCTGCGGGCGCGGCAGGCCGTGTGCGATGACCGTCGATTCGAGCGCGACCACGGGACGGCCTGCGCCCGACGCCGCTTCGACTTCACTGCTCAGTTTGAAAATCGTCATGCGACTGCTACGGCCTGCTTCCCCGCGGCGACGCGGGCGGTTTGACGATCACGGCGGGGACGTTTTGCTCGCGCACGAGAGCGTTGAAAGCCGGGAGGTCTGTCTTCAACACGGCTTCCAGCTTTTGCAACCGCGCGTTGATCTTCCCCGTGAGGTCTTCGTAGACCGCGTAGGCTTGTTCGGTCGGCGCGCTGTCCGCGCCTGAGACGACGCCGCCGAGCGCGGCCAGTTTGTTGTTCAGGCGAATCGGGTAGTTGAGCGGGTCTTGGCTGCTCTGGTTCTTCGTCTGGTACAACTCTTCTTCGACGGCCGTCATTTTCCCGTTCAGAGCTTTCGCCGCGTCCGAGATGGTCTTGAAGTTCGGCTGCCCCTGCACGCGTTTGAGCAGGTCGTTGATTTGCGTGCGCGCCTCGCGGATCGAGATGATCGCGTTGTGCGTCTCGGTCAGCTTGTCGCGAATCTTCAACTGCAAGTCGAGTTGGCGGGCGAAGTCCGCGTCGGTGGTGGAGATGCGCGGGTCTTTGCGCACGTCGAAAGTTTCGGTGTAGGTCTCGCCGTCGGCCGTGAGTCTGACTTGATAACGACCGGGCGCGATGCGCGGCCCCGTGACGCTGCCCGCCCACATGATCATGCCGGGGAAGCGCACGGCATCGTCGTGGCGCATGTTCCAGATGAAGCGATTCAGACCAACCTCTGTGGTCACGCGCGCCGCGCCCGCACCGCCGCCCGCGAAGAACGAAGACTCTTCGCCCGAAGCGGCTTGCGGCTGTTCGGGCGGCGTCTGCACGGCCGCGCTGCCGGGTGCGGGAGAGGGTTGCGGCGCGGGCGCTTTCGCGGTGAACGTGCGGACGGTCTTGCCGCCTGCGTCGAGAAATTCGAGCACGACATCCGTCGTCGGCTTCGACTTCAGATAGTAATAGACGACCGCGCCGTTCGCCGGATTGCTGCCGATGGTCGCCGTCGCGGGGAGCGCGCCACCACCGCCGCCGCCGCCGCCTTGCATGCGATACGGGTCTTCGGGCTTGAAGAGACGCGTCTGCATAACGCTCGCGTTGCCGCCCGCGTTCGCGCCCCCGTCCATCAATTGATGGAGCACGTTGAGATCGTCGAGAATCCAGAAGGAACGTCCCTGCGTGGCCGCCACCAGATCGCGCTCGCCTTTATGGACGGCCAGATCGGTGATGGGGACGACGGGCAGATTGTGTTGCAGCGACCGCCAACTCTCGCCGTCGTTGAAAGAGACGTACATGCCTGTTTCCGTCCCGGCGTAGAGCAGGCCGCGACGGTTCGGGTCTTCGCGGACGACGCGCGTGAACGCGGTGTCGGGGATGCCGTTCGTGATCTTCTTCCAAGACTTGCCGTAGTCGCTCGTCTTGTAGAGGTAGGGGCGGAAGTCGTCGAGCTTGTACATCGTCGCGGCGACGTAGGCGGTCGCGGCGTCGTTGGGCGAGGCGTCAATCGAGTTGATCTGAATCCACTCGGGCATTCCCTTCGGCGTCACGTTGTCCCACTTCGCGCCGCCGTCGCGCGTGACGTGGACGAGGCCGTCGTCGGAGCCCGCCCAGATGACGCCCGCTTTGACGGGCGACTCGCTCACCGTGAAGATCGTGTCGTAATACTCGACGCTCGTGTTGTCCTTCGTGATGGGGCCGCCCGAAGGGCCTTGCTTCGTTTTGTCGTTGCGCGTCAGGTCGGGGCTGATCGCAGTCCAACTCTGGCCTTCGTTCGTGGATTTGAAAAGAATGTTTCCAGCCGTGTAGAGCGTGTTCGGATCGTGCGGCGAAAACAGGATCGGGAAATTCCACTGGAAGCGATACTTCATCGCCTCCGCGCCCGCGCCCATCGGGTTGTCAGGCCACACATCGACGTTGCGTAGTTGCCCTGTGCGGTGATCGTAGCGCGTGATGAGGCCGCCGTATGAACCGGCGAAGACGATGTTGGAATCCTTCGGCGACGGGGCGATCCAGCCGGACTCGCCGCCGCCCACGTCCCACCAGTCGCGCTCGGAGATGCCGACATCGGTCGTGCGCGAGGCGATGCGCACGGTCGAGTTGTCCTGCTGCGCGCCGTAGATGTTGTAGGGGAAATCGTTGTCGAGCGCGACGCGGTAGAACTGCGCCGTCGCTTGATCCTGTTCCGACCATGTGCGCCCGCCGTTGAAGGAGACGTTCGCGCCGCCGTCGTTCGAGTTGATCATGCGCTGCGCGTCGTTCGGCGCGATCCAGAGGTCGTGGTTGTCGCCGTGCGGCACGGCGATGGAGGCGAACGTGCGCCCGCCGTCGTTCGATTTGTAGAAGCCCGTGTTCAGCACGTAGACGGTGTCGGCGTTCTGCGTGTCGGCGTAGATGCGCGTGTAATACCACGCGCGCTGGCGCAAATTTCGCTGCTCGTTCGTCTTCGTCCAGGTGCGCCCGCCGTTGTCGGAACGAAACACGCCGCCGTCTTCCGCCTCGACAATCGCCCAGACGCGTTCGGGGTTGACGGGCGAGACGGTGATGCCGACTTTCCCGACGAGTCCGCGCGGAAGTCCCGCGTTGCGCGTGATCTCCGTCCAGGTGTCGCCGCCGTCGGTTGACTTGAAGAGGCCGCCGCCCGCGCCGCCGCTCTCCAAACTCCAGGGCGTGCGCAGCACTTCCCAGAAGCCCGCGTAGAGTATGTTTGCGTTCGACGGGTCGAGCGTCAGATCAATCGCGCCCGCCTTGTTGCCGCGGTAAAGAATCTTCTCCCAAGTCTTGCCGCCGTCCTTCGAGCGGAAGACGCCGCGCTGCTCGTTCTGACCGAAGAGGTGGCCGAGCGCGGCGACGTAGACGATGTCGGGGTTGCGCGGGTGCACGCGCACGCGCCCGATCTGGCGCGTGTCTTCGAGGCCGACGCGCTTCCAGGTCTTGCCCGCGTCCATCGACTTATAGACGCCGTCGCCGTGCGAGACATTGCCGCGCACGGGCGACTCGCCCATGCCGACGTAGACGACGTTCGGGTCGGATTCGCAGACGCCGATTGCGCCGACCGAGCCTGTGCCGAAAACCGAGTTGTCCGAGATCGGTTCCCAGTTCGCGCCGCCGTCGGTCGTCTTCCAGACGCCGCCGCCCGTCGCGCCGAAGTAGTAGACCATCGGTTGCGTGGAGATGCCCGCCACCGCCGTCACGCGCCCGCCGCGAAACGGGCCGATGCTGCGCCACTGCAAGAGCTTGAGCGGGTTGGAGTCTGTGACCTGCGGCGTCTGCGCCGGTTGCGACGACTGTTGCGCTCTCGCCGCGTTGAAGCCGACAGCAGTAGACAGGGCGAGCAGCAGGGAAACCGCGACGGCGCGGCGAGTGAGCGAACGGAATAATGCGTATCTCGATTTTTTGTCAGGCAGCATGTGGTTTTGCTAGAAGTTAGTGTCCGGTTAGATGGAGCTTCGCCGGCGCAGACCGGCGGAGCGCAACGGGCACGGGATCGGGAGAATTTCAAATCTGAAATTTAAAATGCTTCTTCTCCGTGCCCGCTTCGGTGTCCGCGGTGGCGAGGGCTTTTCAATTTCGGCTCGCCGTCGTCGCTGATTTCAAATGCTTGTCGAACCATTCCAACTGGCGGCGCACGAGATCGATCTGGTGATTCGGTTCGGTGATGCCGTGCCCCTCGCGCGGGTAGCGGACGAAGACGGTTTCGACGCCGCGCTTGCGCAGGGCGCGATAATACTGTTCGGCCTGCGCGATGGGGACGCGTCGATCCTGCTCGCCGTGCGTGATCATCAGCGGCGTCTTGACGCGATCCGCGTGGCGCACGGGCGACCACTTTTCATAAACTTCGCGCGCCGTCCACGGAGTGCCGCCGAAGCCGTACTCCATCAGGCCGGGGATGTCGCTCTGCCCGTGGAAACTGTACCAATCGCTGATCCCGGCGTGGCCGATGGCGGCCTTGAAGCGGTTCGTCTGCGTGATGACCCAGAAGGTCATGAAGCCGCCGTATGAGCCGCCCATCACGCCGAGCCGTTCGGGGTCGGCCAAGCCCGTCTTGACGAGTTCGTCCACGCCCCCCATCAGGTCTTGATAATCCTTGCCGCCCCAGTCGCCGACGTTCGCCGTCGTGAACTTCTGGCCGTAGCCGGTCGAGCCGCGCGGGTTCGGCAACAGCACCGCGTAGCCGTTGGCGGCGAAGATTTGCGCGCGCGTGTTGAAGCCGTAGGCGAACTGGCCGTAGGGCCCGCCGTGAATCTGCAAGATGAGCGGGTAGCGTGTGCCCTGTCGGTAGCCGAGCGGCTTGACGAGCAAGCCCTCGATCTCCAACCCGTCCGGGGCTTTCCAGCGCACGACTTCCGTTGGGACGAGGGCGAAGTCTTTGAGGTGCGAGTTGAAGTTCGTCAGACGCTCTGCGCCCTTGCCCGTGCTCGACGCGACCCAGATGTCGTTCGGCGTCTTCGCATCGTTGAAGGCGAAGGCCAGCATGCGCCCGTCGCGCGAGAGGTCGACGCCCGCATACGCGCCCTTGCTCGCGAAGATCGCCTGCGGCGGCGCGCCGCCCGCGACCGGGATTTTCAACAACTGTCCGTAGACGCCCTCCGCGCCCGCCGCATACAACGCCGCGCCGTCCGGCGACCACTTCGGCGCGCCGTTGACGGAATCGTTGTACTTGCCCGTCAGGTTACGCGGCGCAGCAGGAGCGGCGGCGTTCGCGTCCGCCGCCATGACGACGAGATCGATCTTCGCCGCCCACGAGTTGGGGTCGTCGTTCGAGAGATAAGCGATCCACTTTCCGTCGGGCGAGAAGCGGGGCGCGTAGTCGGGGCCGGGGTTCGTGGTGAGTTGGCGCGGCGCGCCGCCCAGGGTGGCGGGCGCGACGAAGAGGTCTGTGTTGCGGTCGTCGGAGATGTCCGTGAAGGCCGACTCCTGCGAGCCGCCCTTGCTCATCGTGTAGGCGACGAGGCGGCTGTCGGGCGACCACTGCGGGTCGGAGACGGTGAACGAACCTTCCGTCACGCGCCGCTTCTCTTTCGAGTCGAGGTTTACAGTCCAGAGGTGCGAGTAGATGAAGCCGCTGTCAACGACGATGGCGTCGAATTTATCCTTCTTGCGCTTGTCGCGTTCGGCCTTGTCCTGCGGCGTGTCGCGCACGACATAGGCGAGCAGCTTGCCGTCGGGCGACCAGCGAAACTGCGCGACCCCCGCCTCCTCTTCCGTCACGCGCTCGGCCTCGCCGCCCGCCACGGGGATGACCCAGATTTGATTGCGCGGCGCGGCCGGGGCGTCGGGGCGCGGGGCGTCGCGGTTGGCGAGGAAGGCGATGCGCCTGCTATCGGGCGACCATTGCGGCGCAGTCTCGCCGCGCTCGCCGTTCGTCAGTTTGTAAGCCGCGCCGCCCGCCGCCGGAAGGATGTGGATGTGCGTGTCGCGCCGGTTCTCTTTCCTGTTCCACTCGCTGACCGTGAAGGCGATCAACTTGCCGTCCGGCGACCACTGCGGCGCGCCCACTTCCTGCAAGGCGAGCGCGTCTTCAATCGTCAACTTCTTGCCCTGCGCCGCCGCCGCCGCCGCGCCGAGCGTCAAGGCCAACGTCATCACCCAAACATACACCGTCGCACGTCTCATAGTTTTGCTACCTCGTCTCCTGATTTGCGAGCAAGCGTATACGGAACGCAGGCCGTAGCAGTTTCCACATTTGTGACTTGGATACCTCGCGGGGAAAATCTATTTATAGCGCATCCCACTAGGAAATGCTCGAAAAATCTTTTAAGCTCGCCGCGCATTTCTTGAACCCGCACGCACCGGCGAGAGGCTCTTAATTCATGTCGAACATCATTTATCGCGCGGCGCGCGAGGAAGAGATTCCGGCGACGCTCGACCTGTTTCTCGAAGCCGTTAATCATCTCACACGCCGCCACAATCTGGAGACATTGCTGCCGCCGCGACCGGCGGTGGAAGTCGCTTACCGGCACATCTTCAAGACGGGAATCTTCCGCGTCGCGGAGACGGACGGGAGGATCGTCTCTATCTGCCACGCGGTCGTGCGCGACGCGTTGTGGTTTCTGTCGGGTTTCTGGACGAGACCGGAATCGGCGGCGGGCGGCGTCGGCGGGCGACTGCTCAGAGAAGTGTGGCGGGAGGGCGAGGAAGCGGGCGCGCAGAAGTTTTTCGTCTGGTCTTCGATTGATCAGACGGCGATTGCGAGTTATCTCAAAGTCGGGATGCTCCCCGGCTATCAGGTCTTCACATTCGTCGGCCAGACCGCCGCGTTCGACACTCTGCCCGGCGCGCCGACAGGCTACACGGTCGAACCGCTCTCGCTCGAAGCGGCGTGCGGCATCGACCGGGAGGTGCGCGAGACGCGGCGCGAAGAGGATCACCGTTTCTGGCTCTCGGAAGTTAAACTCGAAGGGCGGCAGGTGAGACACGGCGGGCGTCTCGTCGGCTACTACTATTTCAAGGGTGAGACGTTCGGCCCGGCCGCGTGGATGGAGGCGGGCGGGGCGGAAGCGTTATTGACGCTCGGTTGTCGTGAAGCGGCGGAGCAGTCGGAAACCGTTTCGCTGCGCGTGCCGGGCATCAATCACGACGCGATCCGTTTCGCGTTCAAGCACGGCCTCCGCCTGAGCGGAACAACGGCGCACCTGTTCACCTCCGCGCCCTTCGGCCGCATGGAACACTATCTCCCCTCCGGCCCTTCCCTCTTCTAAAACCGCGTTGCGCTCACAAAAGACCGCCGCCACTCTTTAAGTTCGGGAGTGGCGGCGTTCTTGTTAGCCCGACGGTGGTGGCGTTCGAGCGAGTGTTGCGACAGACCTTCCAGACCGGCGACGAACCGGAGCGCGCCTTCCTGCTCGATGCCGAGCATGAATCGAACGTTCGCGGCGCGCGTCGAACCGGCCGGGCGCAGGCGAGGTCGCCTGCCGGGAAGGAGGGTCGGCTCCGCGAAATTTACGGCACCCGCGTTTTTTCGGGGGGCTGCAATACAGGGTCGTATCTTCTGCGCGGGCGCGGGGCGGGTGGCTGTGTTTTCTTGGCCTCGTCCACCTTGTCAACCTTTTTTTGTCCCGCCGCGTCGCCCTGCTGTCCGGCGTCGCGCGGCTGCGAGTCGTCTTTCGGCTGGGTCATACGGTGTCCTCGCTTTCCGGTGCGACGCGCGGCGCGGCGACGCCTGACGCGGCGGCGTGTCTGCGCTTCGTCGCCAGCGGTTGCCGCCGCCGCGCATGCCGTCGTGTGGCTGGGCGCCGCGGCGCGAACTGTTGTGATGCCCGTGGGAAATATCACAAAAGAGAGCGTCAGAAAAATCTTTGGTAAACCGCTCGACAATGCTTCGACTCCCCTCTTGAGACTGAACCGTGAACGGCGTCCGGCAAGTCGCCGCCCGCGAAATGTGCGCACGCCAAGTTGAAACTCTGCGAAATAGTCTACTGAAATGATGACCCGGCCGCAATGATTTTAGCCCCGTTGAAGCTTGACTACGAGGCCGAGAAAGTTTACTTTTAAGCTGTCTTCTAAGTTGTCGAGCCTTCTTGAAAGTTTTACCTTCATCAAGATCAAGCAACATAGACGCATCCCGCGCCTTCCGGTCGGAACTGTAATATGGAGCGACGCCGGGGGCTTCTAATTTCCGTTTACAAATTTTGCGAGAAGCTCCGACTTCTTTAAACAACATACAGGTTGGATGACGGTTCAGGCCCACGCCGTCACCGCCTGTCGAATAGAAATCCCTCGCCGGATGCCGTAGCCGAAGTCATGTCTTCGTCTCGCATGCCTTCTTCCAGTGGATTGTGACTAGTCCGAGGGTTTCGACGCATTTTTTCCCGACGATATGAGCAAATCCAGTCTTCCCGAGCCGGGACTGCCGCCAGACAATCTATTTCAACTACAACCGCCGAGGCACTCTTTCGACGTGCGCCGTTGCGTACCGGGTTTCGATCCGGCCGACGCCAACACGCGCGCCCGAACGCCGTGAACTTGACGTTCGTGTGATTTTTCCGTCGCTTTACCGAGGCGTCGTTTCTGCGCAAGCCACCGCTTGACCCGTATCAATCCAAACCGCTTTTCACCGAGGAGAAGTTACAGATGACTTGGAGACAACGTACCCCCCTGCTTCTAATTGCCAGTCTGGTTTTACTAGGCGCGGCTCTAGCAGTCTTGCCCCGTTTTAATAATAAAGCTCAGGCCGTGCAAACATCTCAAGCGCCTGCGGCCGAATTGATAGCGCAAAACAACGTTCCCGAAGCGACAACAAACGCCACGGTCGCGCAGGCGGCGCAACCTGCCCCGGCTATCGCGCCGAACCCGGTCGTCGTGCCCGAACGCGCCGCGCCCGCCGCCGCCGCCGTCGAGCCGCAGACGAAGGCCAAGACGCCTGAGAGTCCGGCGAAGCCCGCCGCGCCGCAGAACGCTCAACCCGCGACCGAAGCGACGGAAGTCGCCGCCGGAGAAAGCGGCGTCGCATCGGCCCTCTCTGAGAAAGATTTGAAGGCGGCGCGCGCCCGGAGCGCGAAGATCGCGGCCGGCGCGGCGAAGAAAATGAACGCCGCCGAACTTGCCTCGCAGCGTGTCGCCGACCGGCGCAACCCGGTCAAGGCGAGGATCGCGCCCGGCGAGCGTTTCGACAAACCGGCCGAAGCCATGCGCTGGTATTTGAAGAAACGCCTCCCCGAGGGCGAGACGGAACTTCCGGTCGAGCGTTATTTCACCGCGCTCGCCAAGATCAAAAACATGCCGCAGTTTTCGTCGGCCTTGAATAAGGTCGTCGCGGCGAAGGAAACCCGGATGGGCAAGTCGGCGCAGACGCAGAAGGCCGCGGGCAAGGACGCGCGCGACGCGCAGCCCAACCTCGTCGGCGACCAGCAGGGCGGCGCGCTCGGCATATGGGAAGACCTCGGCCCCGGCAACGTCGGCGGCCGCACGCGCGCCCTGCTCATCAACCCCATCGACCCGGACATCATGTACACGGCGGGCGTCGCGGGCGGCATCTGGAAGTCCACGAACGCGGGCGCGTCGTGGGCTCCGCTCGACGACTTCATGGCGAACATCGCCGTCACCTGCATGGCGTTCGACCCGACCAACCCCGACATCATCTGGGCGGGCACGGGCGAAGGCTTCTTCAACGCCGACGCCGTGCGCGGCGCGGGCATCTTCCGTTCCACCAACGCGGGCGCGAACTGGTTCCGCCTGCCCGCCACCAACAACGTCAACTTCTTCTTCGTGCAAGACCTCGTCGTCAGCCCGTCGAACGCGAACCACATCTACGCGGCGACACGCACGGGCGTCCACCGCAGTCTCGATAACGGCGCGACGTGGACGAACGTCCTCGCCTCTAACGCCGCCAACGGCGGGAACGGCGCGATGGACTTGGTGATCCGCACGGATCAGACGAGCGACTACATCTTCGCCGCCGTCGGCACGTTCGCGCAGTCGCACATCTGGCGCAACACGGACGCGGGCGGCGCGGGCGTCTGGACGGACGTGTACACCGAACCCACGATGGGTCGCACCTCGCTCGCCCTCGCCCCGTCGAACCAGAACATCATTTACGCGATGGCCGCCTGCATCAATTGCCCGGCGGGCACGAACCCGACCTTCCCGACCGCCAGCTATACCGACGGCCTGCTTGCCGTCTTCCGCTCCAACGCGAGCGGCGACTCCGGTTCGTGGACGGCGCAGGTGCGCAACAACAGCCCGAACATTCAGGACACGCTCTTGCTCACGAACCCGGTCAACGGCGTGCTGACGCAGTGCGGTTTCGGCACGAGCCAGTTCCTCAATCAGGGCTGGTACGACAATCAGATCGCGGTTGACCCGACCGACCCGGACAAAGTCTGGTCGCTCGGCATCGACGTGTTCCGCTCCGACAACGGGGGCGTCAACTGGGGCGTCGCCTCCTTCTGGTGGTTCCAGGGCAACGGCACGCCGCCCAGCAACGGCGACCCGCAACTTGTCCACGCCGACAACCACATCATGGTCTTCCACCCGAACTACAACGGCACGACGAACCAGACCGTCTACATCGGCGACGACGGCGGCATCTACAAGAGCGACAACGCGAAGACCGGCAACGTCGGCTACCCCAACGGCGCGACACCCGGCGGCGGCGTGGTCACACCGACCAGCCCGATCTGCGGCAGCGCGGCCAACGACCCGAACGGCATTTTCACCGTGGCAGACCCCGTTATCTGGGGGCCGCTCAACAACGGCTATCAGGTGACGCAGTTCTACCACGGCCTGCCCTACCCCGGCGGCACGACCTACTTCGGCGGCACGCAGGACAACGGCACGAACCGCGGCACGGACGCCAGCGGCCAGAACGCGTGGGAGCGCATCTTCGGCGGCGACGGCGGATACGTGGCCGTCAACCCGTTGAACACACAACAGATCTTCGCCGAGACCACCGGCCTCTCGATCAGGAGGTCTGACAACGGCGGCGGCTCTTTCACCACGAAGACCAGCGGCATCTCCGGCGACGTGTTCCCCTTTATCACCGTCTTCAGGATGGACCCGAACACCCCGACGCGCCTCTGGATCGGCGGCCGCTTCATGTGGCGCACAGACAACTCCGGCGACTCGTGGGTGAGGACGAGCAACGCGCAGCAGACCGGCGGCTCGATCACGGCGATGGCTATCGCGCCGGGCAACTCGAACCGCGTCATCAACGGCGCGGCCTCCGGCCAACTCCGCCGCACGACGACGGCTCTGACCCTCGACGCGACAAGCGTCTTGAACACGGTGTGGCTGCAATCCTTCACGCCGCGCGGCAACGGCAACGGCACGATCTCGTGGCTCGAATACGACCCGCAGAACCAGTTGAACGTCTGGGCGACCATCTCGACCTTCAACCTCGCTGCGGCCAATGCTAACGGCACGGGCGCGGGTCACGTCTTCAAATCAATTGACGGCGGCGCGACGTGGACGCTGGCCGACGGCACGCAGACGGCCAACAACCCGAACGCCATTCCCGACATCCCGGCGCACAGCGTCACGGTTGACCCGACCAACTCGCAGCGCATCTACGTCGGCACAGACCTCGGCGTCTTCGTCTCGCTCGACGGCGGTGGAAACTGGTACAAGGAAGTGACCGGCTTCGCCAACGTGCCCGTCGAGACGCTGACCGCCACGACGAACAATGGCAAGACGAGACTCTTCGCCTTTACGCACGGGCGCAGCGCGTACCGCGTCACGATCTCGTCCTCCTGCGTCACGAGCGTCCTGCCGACCAACCCGCCGAGCTTCAACAAGGACGGCGACACGGGCACAATCGTCGTGACGAGCGCGGACACCTCCTGCGACTGGACGGCCGCCACCGAATCCGGCTGGATTCAAATCACCGCCGGGCGCACCGGCACGGGCACGGGCGCAGTCACTTACACCGTGCTGCCGAACGCCACGAGCAGCCCGCGCACCGGCACGCTCAACGTGGCGGGCACAATCGTCACCATCACGCAGGACGCCCAACCGGCCACGGCCAGCATCACCGGCCAGGTCACGGACGGCACGGGCGCGCCCATCGCGGGTGCGACCGTCACGCTCACCGGCACAACCGAGGCCGCGACGGCCACGAACTCGGCGGGCGGTTATTCCTTCAACGGACTCACGCCCGGCGGCAACTACACCGTCACGGTCGCCAAGGCGGCCGTCACTTTCGACTCGCCGAGCAAATCGGTCACCAACCTGCAAGGGATCGCCGTCGAGAACTTCACCGGCTTCTTGACGCCGCCCCCGGCCGCGCCGGCCGCGCGGGGCAGGCTCATCATCAGCGAGTTCCGCCTGCGCGGCGCGACGAGTGCGGACGACGAGTTCATCGAGTTGTATAACAACAGCGACTCGCCGCTCACCATCACGACGACGGACGGCTCGGAAGGCTGGGCGGTCACGGGCGGCGACGGCAACCTGCGCTTCATCATCCCGGTGAACCAGACGATCCCGGCGCGCGGCCACTACCTCGCCACCAACAGCCGCGGCTACTCGCTGAACAACTACGGCGGCACGAGCGCGGCCGTCGGCGATGCCACCTACTCGGTCGGCTTCCCGGACGATTCGGGCATCGCGGTCTTCACGACCGCCCGCCCGGCGAACTACTCCGACGCAACTCGTCTCGATTCGGTCGGCTCCACGGTCGAATCGAACACGCTGGCGCGCGAAGGCGTCGGCCTCCCGGCTCTCTCCACGGCCGCGGGCGAGTTCAGCTACGTCCGTAAACTCGTCTCCGGCACTCCGCAAGACACCGGCGACAACGCGGCCGACTTCGTGCTCGTCTCGACCACGGGCGGCGTCATCAACGGCGTCCAGTCGGTGCTCGGCGCGCCGGGGCCGGAGAACGTGTCGAGTCCGATCAATCGCACCAACGTCGTCAAGGCGTCGCTGATTGATCCGCAGTGCAGCGGCTTCGGGTCGCCCACCAGCGCGTGCGCCCGCGTGCGCACGGCGAACGGCGCGAACCCGACGAACGCCGCCTTCGGCACACTGCTCATCCGTCGTAAGTTCACCAACACGTCGGCGCAGACCGTCTCGCGGCTGCGCTTCCGCGTGGTGGACATCACGACGCTCGGCAACGTCACCGCCGGTCAGGCCGACCTGCGCGTGCTGAACTCGACCGCCGACGAACTGACGATGTCCGACGGCGTCTCGACGGTCACGCTACAGGCGCTCACGGTTGACAGCGTCCCGGCGCAACCGAACGGCGGCGGGCTGAACTCGACGCTCAATCTCGCCAGCCCGCTGGCCGCGGGCGCGAGCGTCAACGTCGAATTCAAACTCGGCGTGATGTCGAGCGGCGGCTTCCGCTTCTTCGTCAACGTCGAAGCGTTGCCGTAACCGAACGAACCCGACGTGGCGGCCTTCCCGACCGCCACCCATTAACCCACCCATTAACAAAGAGCGGCAGGACGAACAATCCTGCCGCTCTTTTTTCGCGCCCGCCTCTCGACGAGATAAAAGCTGAACGATGAAGGAGGAACGCGGAACGATGAACTGAAAGCAACTTGTCTTTACTTCATCGTTCCGCGTTCCTCCTTCATCGTTCCTCGTTCCTCGTTCATCATTCGCTTCCTCCGTGCCTGCGGGTTTACAAACTTGCCGCAAGTGCGGCACACTGCGCTCCCGATGGACGACACGCCACCAAACACGCACGGCGAAACGCGCAAGCTCGCGCGTCGCCTCAATCTCTTCGACGCGACGATGCTCGTCATGGGCGGCATTGTCGGCGCGGGCATCTTCGTCAACCCGGCGGAGGTGGCGCGTCAGGTGCACACGCCCTTCCTCATCCTCGGCGCGTGGCTCTTGGGCGGGCTGATCGCGCTGGCCGGGGCGTTCGTCTACGCTGAGTTGGCCGCGCGCAGGCCGGAAGTCGGAGGCCAATACGCTTATCTTCGCGACGCTTATCACCCGACCGTGGCGTTTCTCTACGGGTGGTCGCTGCTGCTCGTCATCCAGTCGGGCGGCATGGCCGCCGTCGCCATCACTTTCGCGCGCTACTTCGTCGAACTCACGCGCGCGCCCGTCTCCGAAGGCGCGCTCGCCGCGCTCGTGCTCGTGCTCCTGACGGCCGTCAACTGTCTCGGCGTCCGCGCCGGGAGCAACGTGCAGAGCGCGCTCATGGTCTTGAAGATCGCGGCCATCGCCGCGCTCGTCTTCTGCGGCCTGTGGTTCTCAGGCAGCGCGGACGGGCTGGCGGCGGGCGCGCCCACGCCGCGCGAGCCTTTATCGTTCGGTCTGTTGACTGCGATGGGCGCGGCGCTCACGCCCGTCATGTTCGCTTACGGGGGCTGGCAGACGACGAGTTTCGTCGCGGGCGAGATGCGCGACCCGCGCCGTGACCTCGCGCGCGGGCTGCTGTTCGGCGTGGCCGGGGTCATCCTGCTCTACACCGCCGTCAGCTTCGTGTGCGTCTACGCGCTCGGCGCGGAAGGGTTGGCGCAGACGACGACGCCCGCCACGGCCGTCATGCGCCGCGCGCTCGGCGAACGCGGCGCAAGCCTGATCGCGCTCGGCATCACCGTCTCGACGCTCGGCTTTCTCAGTCAGGGCATGCTCACCGCGCCGCGCGTCTATTTCGCGATGGCGGAAGACGGCCTGTTCTTCCGCCGCATCGCCGAGGTCAGCGAGCGCACGCGCGTGCCCGTTTTCGCCATCGCCTTGCAGGGCGCGGCGGCAATCGTCATCGCGCTCTCCGGCAGGTACGGGCAGATACTCAACTACGTCGTCTCGGTCGACTTCATCTGGTTCGGGCTAACCGGACTCTCCCTCTTCATCTTCCGCCGCCGCTCCCCCGCCGGTAGCGGCGACGAAGCGGCGACGTTCAAAGTTCCCGGCCACCCATACACCACCGCGCTCTTCGTCGCCGCCTGCTGGCTCGTCGTCCTGAGCACCGTCTACACGTATCCGGCCAACAGCGCCATCGGCTTTTTGATCCTCGCGGCGGGCGTCCCCGCCTGCTACTACTGGCTGCGCCAACAAAGGAAGAAGTTTAAATGAGCGAACGTCCGCAACGCGTGATGAGTTCGGCCTACATGCACTGGGCGAAGACTCAGGCGCAAATGCCTTATAACCTCGCGTCGAGCGGCATCGGGAACTACCCGCTCGAACGCCTCCGCGTCACGCTCTCCGACCTCGAACTGAGCGGCGCGAGCGGCTACGGTTACGCGCCGCTCCAACAGGCCATCGCCGCGAAGTGCGGCGTCGCGGCCGATTCGGTCGTCGCCGCCAACGGCACTTCGATGGCAAACTTCCTCGCCATGGCCGCGCTCGTCTCACCCGGCGACGAAGTGCTCGTCGAGCAGCCGACTTATGAATTGCTCATCTCGGCCGCGCTCTACCTCGGCGCGGAAGTCAAAAGATTCCCGCGCCCGCGCGAGTCGCAGTTCCGCCTCGACCCTTCGGAAATCGAACGCGCCATCACGCCGCGCACGCGTCTCGTCGTCGTCACGAACCTGCACAACCCGTCGAACGCCTACGCCGGCGACGACACGCTCAAATTGATCGGCGACATCGCGGCGCGCGCGGGCGCGCACGTGCTCGTCGACGAAGTTTATCTCGACGCCGCCTTCGCGCGTGCGCCGCAGACGGCTCAACGTCTGGGCGAACATTTCATCGCGACTGCCAGCCTGACGAAGGTCTACGGCCTCGGCGGCCTGCGCTGCGGCTGGATACTGGCCGCGCCCGCGCTGGCCGAACGGATGTGGCGGCTCAACGACCTCTTCGGCGTCTATCAACCGCACGCCGCCGAACGCCTCAGTTGCGTCGCCTTCGCGCGCCTCCCCGAAATCGCCGCCCACACGCGCGCCCTGCTCGAACGAAACCGCGCCCTCGCCAACGACTTTTTCGCCACGCGCCATGATCTCGAAACCTTCCCCATCACCGACGGCATGATCTCTTTTCCGCGCCTCTTGCGTCGCCCCGGCGATGTCGATTCTCTCTGCGCCCTGCTGCGCGAGAAGTATGAAACGTCGCTCGTGCCGGGGAAATTTTTCGAGATGCCGGAACACTTCCGCCTCGGCATCGTCGGCGACACGCAGATGTTGAGCGGCGCGCTCGAACGCCTCGGCGCGGCGTTGGACGAGATGAAACAACGCCGGTGAAATTTAGCGCGGTCGGAAACGGGTGGAGGTAGCGCCTTCATCTTCGCGGCGGCTGATACCGGGAAGGGGCGGCGCGCGGTCGTTCAATCTCGAAATTTGTGCGAGACGTGTGAAGCTTCCCCGTGCAGGCGCGAGACGGTTTGCAGGTGCTGGACGTAAGAATGTTCCGTGCCGTAGAGCTTGTAACCGCGCTCTCCGAGAAAGCGGCTCCAGCGAATGTCGTAGCCGGGCGGGATGCGGCGTTTGATCTCGTCCCAGTTGGCGACGATCTCCTGCAAGGGGCGGCGGGGAAACAGGACGCACTGCGTGCCGTAGAATTTGTGCGGGTCGATGACGGTCGATCCGTATTCGTTGCCGGGCAGGTAGAGCGTGAACAGCCCCGTGTCGGGTTTGATGCTGAGCGTCCGCAGTTTTTCGTTGAAGCGTTTGGAGAAGATGATGTCGTCTTCGATGAACAAGACGCGGTCGCCCTCGCGCGTCTCTTCGAGCACGCGCCGGAAGGCGAAGTTGACGGCCTCCTGCACTGAGTCGTAAGCGCTCAATCCCTCTTCGCGCGCGTGGACGTAGACGGACGCGGGGGCGAGCGCGGCGACGAGCGAGAGATACTTGGCCGAAAGTTTGGGCGTGTGGCTCGTGTCGATCACGACGACCGGCGGCTCAAGCCCCGCGCTCACCGTGCGGAACGACGCGACGAACTGCTCCATCAATCCCGCGTTGCGATCACAACTGAGAATCAAAGGGACGATGCGCCCGGCCGGTGACATGATCCGCTCCCACCAGTCCGCGCCGTACTTCTCGGCGAGCGCCGCGTTCATCTCCGCGCTGGCGCGGTTGACGTAATCGGGAAAGTCCGTGATCGACGCGTGCTCTTTGTGCGTGATGCGCGCGCGGTTCGTCAACACGTTCGCCAGCCCGGCCTCGCGCACGCGGTAGCCGTAATCGTAATCCACGCCCCAGCCGTAGGTCAGCCGCAAATCCCAGAAGCCGAGAAGTTCGATGGTCGCGGCCTTGACGAGCGGGGCGGTCGCTTCGAGATAGGGAACGAGTTGCGCCTCGCACGCGGCCTGTTCCATGAACTTGTGCGGCGAGTTGTGCTGCGGCGCGATCTGCGCGTAAGCGTCGGACGAGAACAGCACCTCGCAGAGATGCGAGAGCACGTCGTCGCCGTACTCGAAGCCCACGTCCGAGTTGAGAAACCAGTAAGCGTCGTAAGCGTCTTCCGCCGAAGCGATCAGGTAGCCCTCGTGCATGCCGCGCGTGAAGCCGAGGTTATCGGGGAGCGCGTGCGTCGCGGAGGCGGGCGGCGCGTCCGAGCCGTTGTCTATGACATAGACTTTTTTGTTCGGGTAGCGGAGATCGCGTCTCAGGTAAGCGGCCAGCGCGTCGGTGAGCGCGGCGGTGTTGAAGTTCAAGACGATGACCGCCACTTTCGGCGGCGCGGCCATCTCCCCGGTGCGTGTCTCTTCGCTCATCCTCTGGCGTCCTCTTTCACGCCCGATTCCACAGGCGATGCACGTCCGGCCGTCAGGCCGGGGCGTAGACGTAAATTTTCCAGTCCATGCGGCGCGGGAGTTCGTGCCGCCCGCACCCGCGCTCGACGACGCGGTGCAGCGCGTCCTGTCGCCAACCGGCGCGCAAAAATTCGGCGTGCCACCACGCGCGCGAGCGCATCGTGATGTGCGAATAGTCGCGGTCGTTTTTGCGGAAACGCCGCTCATCCTCTTCGTTGTCGAACGAAGGAATGACGGCGACGACGGCGTGGCGCGTCCAGCCGCGCGCGTGCGTCAGAAACCGGTGCGCCTGCTCTACGGTCAAGCTCTCGCAGAGCGAGAAGGCGAGCGTCAGATCGAATTGGCGTTCATACTCGACCGATTCGGCGCGCGCGCGCGTCAGGTGTTTTCTGATTGACGCCTCGGCGCGGTCAATCGCCCACGGGCTGTGGTCGAAGCCCCAGGCGTCTTTGCCGCGTTCGCGCAGCGCACGCACGAGGAAACCTTTGCCGCAACCCGCGTCGAGAAAGGATTCGGCTTCGGGGAAGCTGTCGCAGAGGAAGGCCGCCGTCTGTTTGAAAAGATCGGAGAAGAGCGACCACGAATAGCCGCGCGCCCAGTTGCTCTTGCGCCCGTGCTCGAAGTAGTCCGCGTCGTACCACTCGCCCGCAATCGGCACGCGGGGGACGAGCGCTGCGCCCGTGTCTTTATCGTCCGCCGCGTTGTTGCCGCCCGGCGCGGCTTCCCTCCTGCTGCGGCCGAGCATCTCTTCGATCCGCGCGCGCGCCATCTCGCCCACGCGCTCCAACGAATAATCCTCGCGCAGCTTCAAGGCGGCCTGCGCGGCCTGCGCCTTGGCCGCGACGCGATTTTGATAGACGCCGCGCATCAACTCCGACGCGTGTTCGAGATCGGGTTCAGCCCAGCGCATCCGGGGGTGATAGTAGAGGTAAGACTGCCGCACCGGGCAGAGATTGTGGCGCACGAGTTTGTGCGCGTCGCGGTCGAGGTATTCCAGCGGGCCGGAGTAGTTGGTGGCGACGACGGGCGTGCCGCGTCCGGCTGCCTCGAACAGGGGGTAACACCAGCCTTCGCCGCGATGCAGGGAGACGTAGCAATCGCCGCGCGCGTGCAACGCCTCGATCCGCGTCTCCGGCCACGCCTCGCTGTGAATCCGCACGCGCGCGCGCGACGCGGTCTGCCGTCGCAACTCTTCCAACTCTCTCGCGGCGACGCGCGCGGCCTCCGCGTTCACCTTCAAGACGAGCACAACGTCCGGCTCGGCGGGAAACGCGCGCAGGAAACTCTCGATCAACCCGCGCGGGCTCTTGCGCTCCTGCCAATGGAAGATGCTGTAGAAGACGAAATCGCTTGCGCCGATGCCGGGAAACTCGTCCGCGCCGCTCGCCCCAATTTGAGACGGCAGCCACGGGTGCGGGAGTTTGAAGATCGCTTTGTCGAGCGACTTGCCGAAGACCTCGACGTTGTAATCGCACGGCAACCAGACTTCGCGCACCTGCCCGAGCGCGCCTTGCCACTGTGCGGGCATCGCGTCCGTCTCCCAGACGGTCATGCCGATGGCGTTCTTGACCCTACCGGCTAAGCGCGCCCACTGCGGCGGGATGCCGTGGAACAGATGCACGTCGGCGGTTGCCGCCCGCCCGATGCGTGCCTCGACGAGTTCGTCGCGCACTTGTCGCGGGCGGCGTGCCGCGAGATCGACCACGGAGAGTTTGACGCCCGCCCGTTCGAGCGCGTGAATGTAACCGCGCGCGGCCTGCCCGTAGCCCGAGGCGTCGAACACGTAGCCGTAATAGACGAGACTGAGATCATTGCCGGCGTGCGCGTTGCGGCGCGGCGGCGAGTCGATCTGCGGCGCGCGCGGGGCGACAAACGGGGCGGGGAGAACTTGCGCGGAAGCGTTTGGAGCGGGGACAATTTGCGGGGTCGCGCGCGGCCACGCGCCGAGCGCGCGGACGTTTTGCTCGACGTGCGCGAGCACCTCTTGCGGCGAGAGAGTTTTCAAACATTCGAGATGTCGTTCGCAGTCGCGCCGCCCCCACGCCTGTTTCCTGCACGCCGCCTCGCACGCGAGTTTCTTCGTCACAGGGAACATCTTCCGCGAAGGGATTATTTCCCGTTCGGGGCTCGTGATGCCGAACACGCCGAACGTCGGCGTGCCCAATGCGACGCCGAGATGCATCAACCCCGAATCGTTCGAGACGAGCGCGGCGCATTGCCGGATGAGCGCGGCCGTGTCCGGCAGGTCGAGCGCGCCGACGAAGTTGCGCGCGTGCTCCGGCCATGCGAAAGCTCCGCGAAAGTAGGTCTCTTGGTTCAGCAGGTCGGACTCCGTCCCGACGATGGCGACCTCCGGCCAGAGGCGCGCAAACTCGTCGAAGCCATGCCATTTCTTCCACGGCCAATCGGGCTTGCAACCCGGGTGCAGCGCAATCGTGTTCGGCGGCAGATCGAATTTTCTGCCCGACGCGACGGCGAAAGGTTCCGGCAACTCGCCCCGCCAACCCAACTCGCGCGCCATCCGTGCGACACATGCGCTGTCGCCCTCCTTCAACCACTCAGACTGTTTAAAGGCGAGCACGCGCTTCGCCCGCACCCGGCGACGCAGGGGCGCGCTCCAATGCGTGAACGTCGCCACGTCGTAGGCTTCACGCGCCAGAGCGTCGGGCTGTCGGCCGCCCCGGTTGGCGCGAAAATTCTGATAATGGATCAGGCGTCGAATTCCGGGCGCGTTCTCCCACAGCTTCGCGCTCTCCGGGTAGTCGGGCGCGACGAGCAGATCGACTTGATAGCCGAGGCGCGCGAGCGCGGCGGCGAGCGGCGTCACGCGCAGGATGTCGCCGATGCCGTAAGCCGCCGAGACGAGAGCCGTGGGAGCGTCCGCGCCACGCGCACGGGCGGGGGCCGCGCCCGCGCTCCGAACATCCGCACGCGCGTCTCTGCACGCCACTTTGCACGCCGCAAGGTCATCGTAAAACTTCGCGTCCGCGCCGAGCAGACGGCGTATGTCACCGGCCGGGTGCGGCTGCCAGTAGCTGCCCGCCGTGTTCTTCGGGCTTACGTTTCCCCGGTGAATGATCCCGACGTGGAAACTCGGATCGGGCAGCACGCACAAACGCGCCGCCGGGCGACTCCACACGAACCGCGCGTCCTCGCCCACGTCGATCTCGCGGAAACGGTTGCCCGCCCAGAACTCCCGCGTGTAACACATGCTGCTGCCCGACACCCAACGTTTCCGGCTCGACGGGTAGACGTACTTCCACGCCCGCCCGCCGCCGCGCGCGTCGTAAAACAACAGCGTGCTGATGCCGCACAACTCCGCGCCCGCGCGCCGCAACGCCTCCACCTGATAGCGCAGACGATGCGGCGCGTGCCAGTCGTCGTCGTCCCAGTGCGCGATGAGTTGGCCGCGCGCCTGTTCGCACGCCAGATTCCGCTTCGCCCCGACCGTCAGCTTTTCCGTCAGCCGAACGTAACGCACGCGCCCGCCCGCCGGGACGAGATCGCCCACCGGGTCGTCTCCGTCGTCAACGACGATCAACTCTTTCGGCTCGTAGTCCTGCCGCAAAAAATACTCGACCGCGCGCGTGACGAACTCGCGCCGGTCGGCCGTCGGCATGATGCAGGAGATGAGCGGATTCATCGTGTCGGTCAGGGTTGCCATTTATAGCTGAGCCAGAATTGCCAGATGCTCTCTGAGTTTTACCCGTTCGAGGTTGTCAGCCGAAAACTCGCCGTCCATGCCCAGCGGTGGCAGGAAGCCGTAGCACTCGTCTTTCGCGGGTTGTCCCAGACGGGGTAAGGCTTCCCGAAAAGTCGGCCGCAAAATGACATCATCTAAATAATCGTCATCGCAGAGCGTCCCGTTGAAAACGTCCTCCACCTCGGTAAAGAGACGCGAGACGCCCTTGTCGTGCACGTCCAAGAAATAATTGCTTCTGCCGTCCCAAAAGATCATGCTGCCGAACGCGGTTCGCAAATAGACATAAGCGTGCTCCGGCTCTTTGAGCCAATCGGGCAGAATGTCTTCGTATTCCGAAGGGTTGACCGTCCAGAAGAGGCCGCCGGCGTAGCGGCACCAGCCTGAGGCGCTCCATGCGTCCAACAGCACTTCCGGTAATTTCCCCGCGAAGGCTTGTCTCTGCTGCGGCGAAACTTTTTCACACAGTTCCGGCTTCCCGTGCTTCTGCTCAAACTCCTCGAAGCTACTCATCGGCGTCTCCCCCTCAAGAATTACTTTGACTCGTTAACTCTATCCCACCGGCTCGCCGTTGACCGTAATTTTAACCGTCGTCATTTTTTCATTTTCCTTAACGTCGTCCGGTAAGCCCGAAATGGCGTTGACCAACTCCGCGCGTTTCCCTCTCTGCCATGATGCCCCGATGGAGAAATCTTCGCGCGCCTTCCCTAGGTCAGGCAAAATATCTGTGCCGGAGCCGCCCGCGAATTGATCCAAAGCGTGGATGACGGCCATTCCCTTCAGGCGTAATTTGGCTTCCGCTATGGCCTCCGCCGCCGTGATGGTCTTGCCCAGAGCCTTGTTTTCGTCTCTGATTTTCGCGGCTTCTTCCTGCACCTTTTGAGCTTTCAACTTGCGCGCCATGGCTTCGCCCTTCGGGTCTCTGCCCTGCGGGTTCTTCCGCCCGGCCTGTTTCTGCTTTTGCAGCCGCTCATCAAAGAGCGCTTGCCCTGCCAGAAGTTGATTCGGCGTCATTTTTCTGATGCGATCCTGCGAATGACGCAGCTGCGATTTCATCTCTCCGACGTCCAAACCCTCTTTAGCATTAAAATTGATCGTGATGTCCGGCATCTTGACCTTCTCGGCCGTATCTCCTTTTTCATCCGGATTGACAACGCCGTGAATGTAGCCGGCCTCTTTTTTCGCAGTGCTCGATGCTACGACGACTTCGAGTGTGGTCAGACGATATTTCTTTTTAATAGCCGGAAGTTTCTTCGTGACTGACTTGAGCGAGACTTTCGGGTCTTTCAATATCTGCGTGCCTTCTTTCACGCCCTTGCTCAAATCGGCTTTCATCTGAGCTTCAGTCCGATCATCTTTTTTACCCTTCGCGCCCCCGAACAGCTTCTTGAACTTCGCGGCGGCCTTGGCGAGCACCTTGTCTATCGCGCCGTCGATGGCGGTCTGCACTTTCTTGACCGTGGCCGTGGCCTTCTTCGGCAGGCCGCCGACGCCCACAAGGCGCGCGAGGAAACCGATGACGATGGGGATGGCCGCGCCGAGCGACTGCTCGATCTTGTTCGCCGCCGCCCCGATGGCCCCGGAGGCGATGGCCGACACCGAATCCACGACCGACGAGATGAAGGCGGCGATGCGGCTCGCCTGTTCGACGACGAACATCACCGTGTTGTAGATCGCCAGCACCGCCTGCACGAACGCCCCGACCGGGTTGAACATCGAGACGATCTTCATCACCGCCGCCTTGACCACCTCCATGATGATCATGTTGCGAATCTCGCCGAGCACTTGCTCCTTGAGGTTGGCGAGGTCGCCCTTGACCTGTTCCCAGAGCGCGGCGGGGCCGCCCGTCACGAGCGTCTTGACGTACTCGACCAGCTTTTCGATGACCGTCACGGCCGTCGGGCCGAGCAGCTTGACGGCCTTCGCGCGCATGCGCTCGTAGGTGATGCCGAGGATTTGCAGGACGAGCTTGAGGATGGACGGGAGCGAGAAGTCGGCGGGCGGCGTGACGCCCGCCTCGGCCAGCGCGCCGAAGAGCCAGCCGATGATCCCCTTGAGCAGCCACTTCCCGATGTTCGCCTTGAACTGGTTGAAGCCCTGTTTGAGCGCGCCGATCAGGTTGCCGAGGAAGCCGATGGGGTCTGCGAGGATGCCCTTGATGACCTCCCAGCCTTTGCGCAGGATAGCCATCAGCTTGCCTTTGAACTCCATGATGATCTTGATGACCTCACCGAGTTTCTCGACAAACTTCTGCACCAGACCCTTGTTCGAGTCCTGAATTTCCTTGAGCGCCTTGTCCGCCTTGTCGCCCGCCTCCTTGTACTTCTGCGCGAGCGATGCGGCGAGTTGGTTCTTCTTGTCCTCGATGCCGCGCTCCAACTCCGCGAAGCGGCCCGCGACTTCCTTCTCGGCCGCCTGCCCGACCGACTTCAAGTTCTTCGGCAGGCTATCGACGTAAGTCTTGATCTCCTTCTGCCCGTCGGCGACGAGCTTCTTCGCCTCGGCGAGCCTCTTTTCCACGAGATTCGAGACGCGCACGATGACCACGTCCATCAGGCGCGTGAACAGGTTGCGCCCCTCGACGTAGTAGACGTTGGCCTCTTCCGGCAACCCCTTGAACTGATCTTTGACCCAGCGGCCTTTGCCGATGACGCCGGAATAGCGTTCTTCTTTATAAGCATCGATGCGCTGCTCGGTGTAGGATTTCATCGCGGCCAACGCCGCGTCCGTGCCGCCGTCGAAGTGCGTGTTGACCTCTTCGTCGAGCGCGGCGAGTTTGGCCTCGACCTGCTCCTTGGTCTTGTTGTAAATGCCCTCGATGGTGTCGGCGACTTTTTTGCGCTCGGCCTCGTCCTTCGCCTTCGCCGCCTGCTGGCGCGTCAGCACGTTCGACTTGGACTTGCCCTTCACGCCGAGCATCGCGGCCGCGCCCGACTTGCTCACCCCTTTCGCCTGCGCGATGGCCGTGGCGAGCGTGCCTTTCTCCTTCGCGCGATACTGCGTGGGCGCGGCGTCGGCCTGCTTGCCGACCGCGTCTTTGCTGCTGAGGACTGCGCTGAAGCGCGGGTCGTTCGCTTTCTTGAGTTGCGTGTCCGTGACTTCGGCGTCGGCCATCGCCGCCTCTGTGTCCTGCTTCGAGTCCTGCACGGACACTTCCGCTTCCGCCTTCGGCACGGGCATCGCCTCACCCGCGGGCACGTCGGGGTTCGGCGGCGGCGGTTCGCCGGGGATAGACTCCGCTTGCTTCGCCGGGATGCCGGATTGACTCGGCGGCTGCTTCGACGCCTGCGCGGTATCGCCCGTCGCCTGTTGCTTCTGCTGCGAGACGTTGCCCTTGAGACCGCCTTTGAGCGCGCCCGCGTCGCCGCCCTTCATGAACTTCGAGGTGTCGTCGAGAGTCTTCGGCATCGCCTTCTGAATCTCGGCGCGCAGCAGGCTGAGGAAGCTCGCGGGTTCGGGCTTCTTCGCCTTGGCGTCTTTGATCTTGTCTACCTGCTTGCCCTTCGCGCCCGCCGCCTTTTCGTTCGGCGGGCCTTTGGCGGCGGCAGCGACCTCGGCGGCCTTCTTGGCGGGTGTGGGGTGCTGTTTGACTTTGGCGGCTTTGCGCTTGAGGTCTTCGACGACTTTCGCGAAGCGCGGATCGCTCTCCGGCTGCGGGCGCGGCTTGGGCTTGCGCGAAAGTGATCGAAGTGCGACGGGCATTGTGGTGAACGATGAACGATGAACGATGAACGATGAAGTGAAGACAGAGGGTTTGTCTTTTATTCATCGTTCATCGTTCATCGTTCATCGTTTCCTTTCCTCACCAACGGTTGAAAGCCGCGACGACGCTCGCGTCGCGGCGCGTTTGGAGCGGGCAGACCGCGCCCGCCTTGCGGTATTCGCGGCGGACTGCCGCCTCGAAATGTTCGGACGTGACCGCGCCGCCGTCCGCGAGCGCGAGCGAAGAGGCGTGGAGCACGGCGTTGCGAATTTGCCCGCCCGTCAACTCGCAGCGGCGCGCGGCCTCGTCGAGCAGACGCCCTTCGACGCAATGCGAAGCGGGCAGGTGCAGTTGCCAGATCGCCCAACGCTCGGTGGAGTCGGGCGGCGTGAAATTGATCGAGACATCCATGCGCCGCTGGAACGCGACATCTATGCGGTCGCCCGCGTTGGTCGTCACGACGATGATGCCCTCGAAGGATTCGAGCCGTTGCAGCAGGTAGTTGGTTTCGAGATTGGCGTAACGGTCGTTGGCGTTGCCCACGTCGGTGCGCTGCGTGAGGAGGGCGTCGCCCTCGTCGAGCAGGAGGATCACGTCGAGTTCTTCGGCGAGCGCGAAAATCTGGTTGAGGTTCTTCTCCGTCTCGCCGATGTACTTGTTGACGACGGTCGAGAGGTCGAGCCGGTACAAGTCCATCTGGAGACTCGCGGCCAGAAGGCGCGCGGCGAGCGTCTTCCCCGTCCCGCTCGTGCCGCTGAACAGAGCGCGCACGCCCGCGTTCAACCCGCAGGCGAGCGCGTCGCCGACGTGCGCGGGCAACTGCTCGCGGTGGCGGCAGCGACTTTCGAGATGGCGCAACTCCGCGAACGTCTCCGCGCTCGCCGCGAGGTGACTCCAATCGCCCGTCGTCTCGATGCGCACGGCCAGAGTGTCGAGCATCTGCCGGTTGAGCGCGCGGCTGGCCTGCTGCACGTCCGAGGCGTTGACGCCGGGGCGGCCCGCGAGCGCAGCGTAGGCGACGGCGAGTTTCGCGGCGCGGCGAATGTTGCCGCCCGTCAGGCGAAAGCGTTCGCTGATCAGTTCGATGTCGGGCGTGGCGTGCGTGCCGAGCGCGCGCCGCCAGTGGAGGCGTCGGGCGTCGGGCGTGGGCGTTTCCAGCGTGACGGTGAGCGCGCGTTCCGCCGCCTCGCCGCGCACGCCGCCCTGCTTGCCGAGCACGACGGCGAGCGCGCCCGCGTAGGCCACGAGCGGCGGCAACTCCACGGTGTCGCCCGGCGGGATGTCGAAGACGAAGACGGGCAGCGCGTGGAGCAGCGTGGCGAGCGTGCCCGCGAGCCGCCGGCGTTCGTCGTGCGAGTTGTTCGTCTCGCCCGGCTTGTCGAAAGCGGAGAGTTCGAGCACGCCGCGTCCGAGCGAGCGCGCCACCGCGCGGGCGAGCGTGCGACGGCCGTTGTGGTGCGGGCCGCGCACGATGAGCGCCTGCGCCTCGCCCGACGCGAGCAACGCGGGGATGACTTCGAGTTGGGCGCGGAGTTCGGCGGGAAGGATGAGCGCGTCGAGCGGCGCGAGCGACGCGGGCGCATGATAGCGCGCCCACGGCGCGAGCCTCTCGCGCGTCTCGCCGCGCAACACGTCCCAGAGCAGCGGCGGCGCGGAGAGCGACCATTCGGTGCGCGGCGCGGCGGTTCCCGTAAACTCGACGAGTCCCAACTCGTGCAACTCGCGAATACGCGCGCGCACCTCCCGGTAGTCTTCGCGGTCGCGCCACCACGCCGAGAGCAGACCGAGGTTCGGGCGATGTTGGCCGGGCGTCGCCTGCATCGTTTCAAAGAGCAGGCCGAAGCGCGCGTCCTCTTCGATGAGACCCGCGCACATCAGCAACGTCACGCCCGCGTGGTCGAGCGCGGCCGTCTCGCGCAACGCCCGCAGCGGCAGGCGCGCCTCCGTTCCCTCTTCCCATAAACGGATCGCTTCGCGCCACCATTCGTGCGCGCCGCCCTCGTCTTCGCCGCAGGCGAGATGCGCGGGCGCGCGGCCTTCGAGTTCTTCGTCGTAGCCTTCGAGAAACGGAAACTGTTCGTAGGCCGCCTCGATTGTCCCGAACGACTGCGCCACTTGCTCAAGCACGCGCGCGACCGCCGCGAAGACGTAGAGTTTGAAATGGTTCGCGGGCGTCGCCGCGAAATCGGCGAAAGGATATTCCGCCGCCTGCACCTGCATCATTTGACTAACCCTCCGTCGCCCGCCTTCCTACTCGAAATGAAACGCGACGACACGACCCGCCGCCGGAATCCAACCCGGATCGCGATCAAGCCCGGCCACACGCACCGCGAACGGCAACTCGGCCAGCGACATCACGATGTCAACGTGCGTCGCCGTCACGAACACGCGCGCGCGCCGCTCACACAAGAGACGCGCCGCACGGCGCGCGTCGCCCGTGCCGAGCGCGAGGCGCAGGCGCGCACGCGCGTAAAGATGCAGGCGTTCGACCCAGCGTGCGAGCGGCGTGCGGCCACGAAGTTTGAACGGGCGCGCGACGCCCAACTCTGACGCACTCGGCGCACGCAGCGGCGTCTCCGCGAACGCGCCCGCGTAAACTTCCAACTCACGCGCGAGTTGCACCTCCGCTTCCGCTTCCACATCGAGCGGCACGTCGAGCACGAGAAACTTCGCCGGGTGGATGACCTGCAAGCGACTTTGCCCGTGCGCGCCGCTGTGCCGGATCGCCCAACGCCAGCCGCCCGGCGCGGGAAACATTCGCAGCCATCCGGCCTGCACGCGCCACGCGTCGGGCGGACGAAAATCTCCGCCCGGCGGTTGCGCCGCGTCGCGCCCCGCGAGTCGTGCGAGCAGCGGCCACACCGCGTCGTCTTCGACACGCGCGCCGCACAGTCGCCGTCCGAGCAGCGCGACGAAATCCCAGATGGGCAGCGCGATGCCCGGCACGGCGGGCGCGGTAAAGTCGCCGTAGAGTTCGAGGAAGAGCGCGAGATTGACGAGATGAAACAACCCGCCGAAACGCGTCTCAACCTGCGCTTCAAGGAGCGGCGAAGCAACGGGTGTCTCCCGCGTCGCCGCAACGGAAGCGGGCGGCGCGTCGGCCACATGTCCCCCGGCCTCGGCCGCAAGCGTCTCGACGACCCGCGCGCGCTCGTCATGCCCGGCAGAGTCAACTTCCGGCGCGACGCTTTCGACGCTCCCCGAAGTCGCCGCGCGCTCGCCGGAATCTCTCGACGCAACTCGCGATGTCTCATCCTGCCCGCCGGCGGGCGCGTCGTCGCCTGACGCAATCGTTGACGAAGATGCGCCCGCGTCCGCGCCTCGAAGTTCCGAATGATTAAGGCTCGCACCGTAGGTTGCGGAATCCGGTTTTTGCGCGCCGTCGAATGTAGAGGCGAAAGACGACGCGCGATCTTTCGGTCTCTCGCTCGCGTCGCGCGTCGCAGCCGGGTCGGGCTTTAACTCGGAATCGGCAGGGCGCACGCCGGGGTTGCGCGTCTCTTTCGCATTCGAGTCGGGCGGCGCGGCGTTCGTCTCGCGGCCTGTCGAGAAGGCGTCTATCCACGCGGCGGCGCGGAGCGCGAAACCGCGACCGCGTGCGACGACCGGCGCGCGTTGCAATGTCAGGCCGACGCCGAGCAAGCACCGTTGCGACAATTCCAACTCAACCGACGACGCCTCCGGCGCGAAGCCGCGCCACGGGGCATCGCCCGCGTAGAGGTCTTGGGAAGAGGGTTGAAAGTTTTCGCGCGCCGCGTCGTGCGGGGAGATGTCCGGCGGCGACGCATCGGCACGCGCCCGTTCGCCTGCACGCCAATCGTCTCGCGGCGCGAAGGAGACGGCGGCTTGAAGTTCGGTGAGCGCGAAGCGGCGCATGAGGCTGTCGAGGATCGAGCGCGCCGCGCCGGGCGCGAGCGCGCGGGCGAACGGCACGGCTCTCTGTCGTCGCGCGAGATGTTCGAGCGCGCCGGGCACGTATTCGGGCGACAGTCCCCAGAGTTTGACGAGCGCACCGGCGTCGAGCGTCTCTTTGAAGAGACTGCGCCACCACCAGCGCGTGGCCGCGCGCTGCTCGTACCAATCGCCCGCGACCGCGGCCAGCAACTCGGCGCGATCCGCGAAGACGACGCAGGGCGCGTCCTCCCCGGCCACCTCGCGCGCGGGGCGCGGGGCGCGACGCACGAGTTGTTCGATTGAAGTGCGCACGGACTGTTGCCATTCCGGCGGCAGGCTGGTGTGCCCGTTTGAGAGCGAGACGGTGCGCGGGCGCGGATCGTCGAGACGCCGGATGCACACGATGGCCGACGGGGCGAGACCGGCGGGCTGCACTTCCGCCGTTTGAAAGAGAGAGGCGAGCCGCAACTGCGCCGCCAGCGGATCAAGGCCGGAGCCTCTGACGCGCAGCCGCGACACGTAAGTCTGTTCGCTTGTTTGCAGGTTGATCATCAAAGCGAACCGGGACAGGTGCGCGGGAGGCGACGGCGCGCGACCGGGGCGACTCCGGGGTCAAACTCCCCAAGCCTGTGCGCCGCATTCCTCCCGCTTTCCTCGGCTCCATAACGCCGCGTCCCGGTTTAGAACCTGAAGCGCACTCCACCCTGAACGGTGGAGAACTTCACGTTCGAGCCGGGAGTAAAGACGTTGTGGAAATTGTAAGAGCCTTCGACGGCGAAGGTCGGCGTCAGGTTGAACTGTAAGCCGCCGCCGACGTTGACGCCGCCGCGCGTGTCGCTCGCGCTCGGCGCGCCGCCGAAGTCGAAGTGGTAGACGCCGCCGCCGCCGTTGAGGAACGGCCTGACCGAACCGCTCCCGCCGAAGACTTTAACGTTGCCGGAGAGTTGGTGCAGGTTGATGTCGTCAAAGGAGAAGACGCCGAAGTCTTCGCCGCGAAAGCGGTGGAAGCCGTACAACGCTTCGAGCGAGACGCGATTGCTCAGACGATATTCGAGATCGACGCCGAAGTTCGGCCCCGGATTGAAGGCGTCGGAGAAGTCAGGATGCGGGATGCTCGCGCCCGCGTGCAAACTCAGCCCCCAACGTTTCGAGTCGGCGTCGGCCGGGATGTTGCCGTCGTTCGGGTCGTCGTCCTTCACAGGGTCGGTGTTCCTGTCGTCGCCGAGTGTTTCGATGACGGTGTTGACGAAGGCTTCGCCGCCCCGCCGCACCCTGATGGTGTAGACGTTGTCGGACAATTGTTTCAACCCCTCGCCGCTGAAGTCGAAACGCCAGCCGGTGATCGCGCCCGTGTGCCCGGCGACGTAGCCGAAGTCGCCCGCGCGCCGCGTGTACTCGTATTCCGTGCCGCCGATGTTGATCGTCTTGCCGGTGCGGAGCGAGCCGCGTGCGATCCACGTGGCGACGTTCGTCACTTCGCGACCGAAGTGCCGGAGCGCGCCGTCGGCGAGTTCCTGCGATTGCAGGCGACGCGGGTTGCGTTGTTGTCGCGTCTGCGCGGCGCGTCCCGTCCGGTCGTCTTTGCCGGGTTCGAGTTGCCCCTGCTGGTCGGTCTCGACCGTGATGATGTACTCATGCTCGTCCTGTCCGGGCGGGGGTTCACCCTGATTGCCGCTGATGCGCGCCCGCCGCTCGAACCTCGACGCGGGGACGAAATCCATGTTGACTTGCGCGCTCTTGTCTTTGAAACGCGTGGCCGGATCGTCCGAGTTGAGATCGACCTGAATGCACTGGTGCGGCCTGAACTTGTAGAGGCACGACCAGCGATAACTGAGCGACCACTCGGAGACTAAATTGCCCGGCACGCCGGGGGCGATATCTTGCTGCGGGGCGGGATTGTTCGTCACGTCGGCCGGGACGAGCGGCGTCGGGATGAGCGGCGGGTTGGCCTCGCCGATCCTCGTCCACTCGGCCGTGCCGGGGATGCCCCAGTTGGCGACGCGGAAGGTGGCGGAGACTTTCGCCGTCGTGCCCACCATGCCGTTGAGCGGCTTGGCGACGAACTTGTTGAGCGGCCCCTTGATCGTGTCCCATTGGAACGACGGGTCGAGCGCGGCGCACTGCGCCTCGGTTTCGGTGAATGTGCCCGCGCCCGGCGGATCGTAGCGGCGGATATCGTTGATGAGCACGCCGGGGTCGGTCGGCTTGTCAACGCCGATCTGGTTCCACGCGAGCGAGACGCCGTCGCATTCGGGGCGGTCGTTGAAGGATACCGTGCCCCACAGCGACACGTCCGGCGTGTTGCGCGTCAGGAAGGTGCTCTCGCCCGGCACGACCACGACGCCCGCAGGCCAGGGGTCTTGCGTCGTGGTGTCGCTGACCGTGTTCGTGCTGAGCACGTTGACGTAGAGCCAGAAGTTACCGGAGGCGGGGAAATAGACGCCTGTGTCCAGTCCGGCGTTAGCGACGTTGACCGTGATGGGTATCTTCATCTCGACTGCGTACTTGTTGCCCGACTTGCTGAAGCGCGTGTTCTGCATCGGCCACTCGCCCGCACCCGCGACGTGCGCCGGCGGATTCGGGTTTGCCAGATTCCACTGCCCGCTGTTTCGCCACCACGTGATGGAGTTGAGCGTCTGGTCTTTGTCTGTAAAGGTCGGGTCGGCCGTCGCGCCGCTGAAAGGCTTGAGGTGTAGACGCCAATCGGTTACGGGGTCGCCCGCTTTCGTTGACAGCCCGATGACGATGGTGCTGTTGACCCCCGACTCCGGGATTCCGACGACGAAACCGAGATAGACGAAATTGGCGTCTCTGCCCATCTGGAATTTTGCCGCAGCCAGCGTGCCCATGTTCGGCCCCGTGTTGTCGAGCAAGTTGACGCGCGCCACCCCTTCCCAGCCGGGGTCGTTGTTGACCGTGCCGGGGCCGGTGTAGCCCTCGATCACTCCGTCGATGGTGGGCACGGTGGTCAGGCCGCCGGAGATGTTGGGGATGCAGATGTCGTTTGGCGTCGCCAACACGGGAACGGACAAGAGGACGGCGAGCGCGACGGCGCACGCGACGCGCAGGACGCGCGCCGGGCGGCGCATATGCTTCGATTTTTTGTTCATGTCTGGACTCCTTACAGTGAGGTGAAGTGGCAATGATGCCGTGCGCTGGCGGCCGACACGACGATTGACGAATGCGCGCGGGACAATGCTCGCGCGTGTCGCGGGGCGGCCGTTAAGCGACAACCCCGATGGTTTGCGCGTACCTGATGTTGATGGGGTCTTGCGTCCCCTCGACCCAGCCTTTGATCAAAACGTACATCTCGGTCTCAGCGGCCGTCTGCCCGGCGGTGAACTCCGCCAGAATCGTCTGCTTGGAGGTCTGACCCTGCGTCGGTTTCCCCATGACGAACACGGTGCTGTCGGTTTCGCCAACCGTCCATCCGGTCGGGTTTTTGACGGCCGTGCTGACGTTGAAATTGCCGCCGACGGAGAACTCCAGACTCAGGCCGACAATGCCCACTTGCCCGCGCTTGAACATGATCTTGTTGGTGTTCTCGCCCGTGCCGATAACCGCTCCGTTCTGCGCGCTCTCAAGCATGATGCGCACGCGATTGTCGGGCGTCGGCGGAGGTTGTCCCACCGTGACGATGAATTGCGCGTTGCCGGGCGTGACGCCCGTGCCCGGCGTGTTTTCGGTGACGGTCAAGCGCAACGTGCCCGCCGTCCCGTTGGCCTGAGCGGCCGGAATTTTCAAGCGCACGCGGATGCTCCTGATCTCGCCCGTGGTGGGGTTGGCGGGCAGCGTGATGACGTTGCTCGCCCGCACCGTGTCGCCGTTGTCTTCGAGCAACTCGGCCGTCCAACTCGGCGCGCCGGTGACGGAAGGGGTGAGCGTGTAGTTGCCCTGCTGGCTGGCGATGGCCTTCACGTCGAAGGTGAAGATGTATGACTTCGCGCTCTCGATGTTGAGCGAGCCGACCACCACAGGAGGAATCTTGTAAAGCACCTGAATGTTGCCGTGCGGGACGACCACTTTCGGCGAGACGTTGAGGGTGTCGGAATCCTTCCCCTTGGCGTTCGACACTTCCACCACCACGCTTGAGCCGCTTTCGGAGAGGCCGGTGAGTTCCGGGATGACGAAGCCGAGTTGATTCTCGCCGCCGCTGAGGGCGAAATCCGTCACCTTGACGCCGCCGATGGTGACGTTGTTGAGTTCGGAGGGCACGCTGAAGTTCTGCCCCTTGACCGTCAACTGGTGGCCGACGCGCAAAGGGTTAGTCTTGAATTCAAAGCCCGTGATCTTGACCGTCTGGTCGGGCTGCGTGCTGCCTTCGAGCGCGGCCACGCGGTCTTCCAGACTCTCCAGTTGAGTCAGCAGAGCGTTCATAAAGGCGGACGTGATCAGGTCGCCGGGTTTCACCTTCTCCAGTTTCTGCGCCATCGTTCTCTTCTCCTCTCATGCCTTCGGCGGCCGCCGGGTGCGGCTTCAAATGAGTCCGTAGTTGCTGTAGTCCCCGTAAGCCAGATCGTACTGGGAGTCGCCCTGATAGGGCGCGTGTCCTTTCGCGAAGATGATGTAGGGCTGCGGCCGATTGCTGCCGCCCGCGTTGAAGGCTTGCTGATTCTCGCGCACGAGATAGAGCCAGAACATCTCATCGCTCCGAACGTCAATCGGCGGGTAGGAACGCGCCTCGTGCAGGAGCGCGGCGACCCGCGCGCCGTTGATGAAGACCGGGTCTCTGTAGGTCATGTTCTTGAACAAGTTCTGGTAGTTGAACCCGTTGAGACCTGTGACGCCGCCGAGCGGGACGAACCCGGCGGGCGGGAGATAACGGAAATAGTTTTCGGCCACGACCGCCTGCGCCGACTGCGCGCTCGCACGCAGCGTTTCGAGGTGTTCCTGAAACTGCATCGCCATCGCTTCGCGCAAGGCGCGCTCGGCCTCGCCGCCGGGCGCGTTCCACTCGTCCGTGACAGAGGCGTGCGTCACGCGCCGCCGCACGCTCCACATGTCCACGAAGTCGATGCCCGCCGTCGCCGTCCAGTAGAGGAGCGCGAGCGGCACGTCGCAACGCGTCAACTCTCCCGCGTCCTTGAGCGCGTCGAGCACGTTCGGCGTGTCCGGCGCTTCGGGATGGTTCGCGGCGGCCAGAGGGTCGCGCGCGAACTCGCCCGTCTGCGCCGCGCCGAAACAGAGATAGGCCGAGAGGTTTCGCAGCAGCGAGAGAGCGGCCGCGCCGCCCGCGTTCATCGCGGCGTTAAGCTCGGCGCGCGCGTCCGCGGGGATGGCGGCGTTGGTGTTCACGTCAACGCCGATGAGTTTGAACTGGACGCCCTCGACGGCGTAGCGGCTGCCGCAACCGGGACTCGTCAGCCCAGCGTTCCCCAGACCGCTCACGGGCGCGCGCTGGTCGTAACCGGAGGCGGGCGAGACGACGAGCAGGTATAGCCCCGCGCCCGACACGACGGCCGTCTGCCGCGGCGGCGCGCAGGTGGCGAAGAGACCCGCCTCGGCGTTCACCGCTTCCAGTTCGCGCACGAGCGCGACCTCCGTGTCGAGCGGCAGCGAAAGCGATTGGCCGTTTTCGTTCAAGGCCAGCCCGGCGCGCACCTGCACGACCGCGTTCGTCAGGCCGCCCCCGCCGGTCTGCGGCATGCGCTCCACCTCCAGACCGTCCACGACGCCCGCGCCGACTGCCCCGGCGAGTTGCGCGACGCGCTCGCGGTTGGCCTGCTGCTCCTGACGCAAATCTTCGGCGGAGAGCAGACGCCCGTTGAAGAAGTTGGTGTTGCGAATGCCGCCTTCGAGGAAAGGCTGTAGCAGTTCGATTCTGCCCATGTCGAATTACCTCTCTCGTAAACTAGATGAGCGGCGGCGCGAATGCCGTGACGCGTGCGGGGCTGTCCTGCCCGATGAAATTGATGTGGCGCGCGACGGCGTACTTCGCGAGCAGAAGGGCGTCCCCGCCTTCCGGTTGAACTTTCATCGAATCGAGATTGAAGACGAACCGGATGAGACGCGCGTCGGTGTCGAGTTCCACCTCGTAGACGTTTCTCATCGTCGCGACGGGCGTCACGTTGAGGACGGTCAAGGGGTCGAAAAAATCGCCCGCGCCGTCGGTTTCCGAGAGCGCCATCAGATCGCCGGCCGTGAAAGAGGTGAGCGCGATCTGATTTGTCAGCGTGTCGAGATGAAACCAGAAGCGGAAGACGGGCGCGCCGCCCGTGTCGCGGACGATGGTGACTAACGGGAGCGTCTGCACCTTGGGCCGCGCCACCTCGTCGAAGCTGCCGCCGAGCAACCACTCCTGCAACATGCGCTGGTGAACCACGTAAGGCCGGCGGTCTTCCAGCACGCGCACGGGGGTCGTGGTGTCGAGCAGCACGTCGGCCGTCAGCGGCACGCGCAGGTCTGCGAGCAGCACGCAGTTGTCGTCGGGGATCGTCCCCGCGTCAGAGCCGTCGGGCGCGCACGAGGCCGACTGCGTGTTGAACTGGAGGGGTCGCCAGCGCGGGCGGAATTCCGTGACCCACAGGCGAAACGCGATGCGCCGGAACTCGGCGGCCTGCGAGACGTTGACGCGCATCGGGTTCGGCGGCGAGTTGTCAATCATAAAGACGGGCGGCAAATCGCCCGGCAGGACGGGCGGGGCCGCCGCGTCGAGGACGGCGGCGATGAAGTCCGCTTCGCTCGTGAGGTCGTCCTCGTCTTCCGTCACGACGAGGTGCTCGTTGAGCCACTTGATGAAATCGCGCAGAGCGTCCTCTTCGCGCTGGTCGGGCGAGGGCATCGTGTTCGTCTTCTTCAAACGCAGTTCGAGTTTGAAGTCGTCGCGCAGGCGCGAATAGGCCATCGTGTCTTCTTCGCTGCGGCACGGCTCGCCGGGGACGGGCACTTTGTCCGTCGGGCACGAGCGATAGCACAGGACGACCGAGAGCACGGCGGGCGTGACGGGCGGCACGCCCACCTCGTCGCCGACGGCCTTTTTGTTCTTCGCGATGGCGAGCCACTTTTCGAGGTTCGCGCACTGCGCCGTGTTGACGTGGATCAACTGCCCGCGCGGGCTGACGGCCGTGCCCGGCGAGACGTTCACTTCCAGTTCGCCGCTCGCGTTCGGCGCGACCGTCACGCGCAGGCCGTTGATCGTGCCGTAGCCGATTGAGTCGCGCGCCATCCAGTGATCGCGCCCGGAGTGGTAAGCAAACTCCTGCGTCAGATCGTCCACGCCGAGCACCATACCGTAGGTGTAATTGACGTGTTTGGTCGGGTCGCCCGAACCGCCCGGAGTTGCCATGCGCGATGTGAAGTCTTCCATTGTTTTTCTCCTGCTGCAAAAATTCGTCGCCGCCCCGACAGCCGCCGAAGCGGCAGAGGTCTGTGCCGGGCGACGGCTCCTACTGGCGACCCAACACGTTTCGCTCGCGGACGTTCTGCGGGTGCGCGGGCGCGAGATAACTTTCGGCCAGATGCTCCTCGCCGAGCAGAACGGGGCGCATGAGGCCGGGCGCGCGGCTGCCGAGATCGAGCAGCGTGTCGTCGCCGAGCCGCACCTCGCCGAGCCGGAACATCGCCCAGTAGAACTTGATGTCGAACGTGGTGTGCGCGGGCTTTTCCAGTTCGACGACGCGCCGCGCGAGGTCGCTCAAATTGCGGTGTTCGGCCGCGTCGAACGTGTCGGTCTGCCGCATCGGCAACAACACCGTGAACCTGTGCGCCGCGCGGCGCATCGCCACGACCACGCCCTCGAATTGATACCAGTCGTTCAAAGGCTCGCCGCCTGTGGGCAAGCTCCGCGGGAACTTCACGCCGGCAAAGGTCGCGGGCTGTGTCTTGTAAGCCGCACGCAGCGCGTCGAGGTGGCGATAGCGTCGCGCCAGAAAGCTCTCCCACGCAGAGGCGTCGCTCGCGGCGGTCGCCTGCGGCACGAAGCCGAGCACGGAACGCGAGAAGGCTTCCCACGCTTTGCCCGCCGCGCCCGCCGGTCGCTTGACCGGATACGTCTCGCCCGCGCTCAGACCCAGACTCTCGCGATACAACGCGTGCAGGGCTTCGCTCCCCTGCGACGGCTGCCAGCGCGCCTGCTGCTCGACGAGGCGCGGCGCGAGCGCGCCGGTCGGGTCGCCGAAGACCACGCCCGGCACGCGCCGCGTGCGGTAGCGTTCGACGACCCTGATGCCGTACGCGCCCGACGTGGCCGCCGCCGCCGCCGCCGCTTCCGTGAAAGCCTCTTCCTCCACGCACTCGTCCGAGACGAGCCGGAGCGCGAGTTCGAGCCCGTGCATCGTCCCGCGATAGCGGAAAAAGAAGATCGCGTGCTTGATGAACAGACGCCGCTTCGCCTCGTTCCACACCGGGTCGAGCGCGACACCGTACCAACCCGCCAGCCATTCGAGCGCGTCGGCGGGCGCGCTGCGCACGTCGAACAACACCTGCACGGCCGCGATCTTATCTTCGAGCGACGTGTACATGCCTTCGAGGTTGGCGAGAAAGCGTTCGAGGAACGACGCCGATTGATCGTCTTCGCGATAGACCGACGGCAGGTAACGCGCGACGTAGGAGAAGCGCGGGTAGTAGGCGCGCAGCGCGCGCAGGCGAGGCGTCGCGCGTTCGTTGCCGGTGAGCGTGATCTCCATTTGCAGGTAGCGGCCGCGCGCGCGTTGAAAGAGCAGTTCCCAAGTGCCCTTGCCTTCCGCCCGGCGGGTCGCCGCCACGCCCGCATCGCGCGCCCGCGCCGAGACGCTCGCGTAGGGCAACTCCGTCCCGTCGCCGCGCAGGTAGAGGCGCGGCTCCGGCGACCATTCGGCGAGCGCGAGGTCGTCTTCGTTATTGGCCGCGCGCGTGCGCACCTCGACGCGCGTGCCCGGCGGGATGCAGGCGTCGAACATCAGCCGGTGCCAGACGCAATCGGGCTCCGCGCCGTCGAAAGCGGGGGTGTAGAACGTGCCCGTCGCGGCGTAGCGCGGCCGTCTCTGCTCGACGAGCGGAATCCAACGACCGTCGAAATCGTAGTAAGCCTCCGCGCCCGCGCGCACCAGACCACGGCCGCCGAACAAACGCATCGGCATGTAGGCCGCCACGGGTTCGAGTTTGAGTTGCACGCGTTTGCGCCACGTCAGGTTGAAGGCGTAGCTCTGGTTGCCGTCCGAGGCGACGATGTAGAGACGGTCGGGTTCGCCCGTCGCGTCGGCGCGCGGGACGAAGGCGAAGTCGTAACCGGCGAGACTGAAATCCGGCTGCCTGTCCTCTTCAATCAACTTCAACATCACCTTCGTCGAACGCGACTGCCCCAGACGCTTGCCCGCGCGATAGCGATGCACGCGCGAAAACTTCTGTCCCGCGCGATAGTCGAGGATGAGCACCGAGCCGTCGGGCAAGGCTTCGATGGCGATGGGCTTCGTGATGTGAATCCGGGCGGAGGTTTCGAGCGTGAGCCGCTGCGGCAACTCGCAGGAGGCGTGGGCGTCGTCTTTCGGCTGCGGGTCGCGCGGCGCGAAGTCTCCGGGCTCCGGCGTCTCCGGCGTGTAGGTCGCGGGCGGGATGACGTTGAACAGGCGGTCGAGTTCCCAGTAGCGTTTGTTTTTGGCGTCGAGTATGAAGACGCCGCCGCCCGCGCGCGCCGCCATGTCGTACGGCTCGAAGGGCACGCCGCGCGGCCACCACAATTGCTGCGGCGCGCCGCCCGCGTGGAGATCGAAGATCAAAATCCCGGCCGGTTCCAACACCCCGGCGACCAGATAATGATCTTCCGTGACGGCGAGCGCGTGGAAAGCGAGCGGCGGGCAACTCGTGTCCGCGACGGGCTTGAAATCATCCGGCGCACCGGCGGCGACGGGCGCGCACGCCGCCGCCGCGCCGCCCTCCGGCGGCCAGAATGTGCCGGTCGCGTTCGTGCCCGCCGAGTTGACGAGAATCTTCCCCGTCGTCTCGTCAATCCAGTACCAGTTGCCGTAGCGGTCGCGCCCGCCGCCGCGCCGGTGCTCTAACTTGGGCGGCACGTTGTCCGGCGCGGAGTCGAACTTGAAGAGACGCGGCGGGAGCGTCAACTCGTAATGCTCGGAATTCCATGCGACGGGCGCGGACACGGGCGCGATCTTCGTCTCGTTCCGGTCGGGCGGCGCGGCATGCCAACGCTGGCGCAGGCTCGCGCCCGCGATGTCGGTGCATTCGCCCCAATCGTCAAAGCCGAGCAACAGGTGATAGCGCGTTCCGTTGGCGTCCACGTCTCTTAACACTCCTCCGGTATCAATGGGACGGGCACGATGCGTTTCGACTTGCCGCCGCCCGTCCCGCCCGTCGTGCCGTCGCCGCCGCCCGTCGTCTCGCCGCGCAACGAATCGAGACCGAGCGGGTCGCCGACCTGCACGGAGATGCCCGCGACGCGCGGCAGTTGTAATCCCGTGAGGACGATCTCGCGCGTCGCCGTCTCGCTCCCCTTCGCGATCAAAACGTCCTTCACGGAGAGCACGCCGCTCTGACGGCTGGCGACGGCGAGCAGTTCGCGATCCGTGATGCTCTTGCGCAGCGGCCAACCCTGCTGCGCGGCGGCGTATTGCGGCGTGGTCAACAAGGCCGCCTGTGTTTCGAGCACCGGCACGCCCGTCGGCGCGAGCGGCGAGAGAAACTGCAACAGCGCGAGTTTGACGGCCTCGCGCACCTGCGCGACCGACGTGCCCGCCACGACGCTCAACCCGACCGACACCCAGACGGGAACGTATTCCGGGCCGCGCAGGAAAACTTCCGTCGTGATCAATCGGCGCGGGTCGAGGTATTTGCAGATGGCTTCGAGGAAAAGTTTGTCGGGCAGCGGCGCGTCCGGTTGCTTCGCGTCGTAGCGCGGAATGACCATGAGCGTGACCGCGCCCGGCGCGTCGCCCGGTTCGCTCGTCGCGAGCGCGGGGTTGTAGGCGGGCAGCACGTCCACGCGCCCGATCTGGATGCCGGGCGTGCGTAGCGCGATGGTCGAGAAGTCCGTGGCGTTGACGAGACGGTCGCGGTGTTGCAGGTAGCGCGCGATCTGTTTCTCGCCTTCGGAGACGGTCTCCGCGTCCGCGCCGTTCCACGTGCGCACCGGGTTTGAGACTTTGAAACCGGCGGGCAGCGCGGGGCTCGTGTTGATCGAATTCGCGCCGACGTTGCCCGCCATGCCGACGCCGTAATCGTAACTCGCGCGAATGGTCGCGCCATTGGGCGGCCGCTTCCCGCGCGTGCCGTCGCCGAAGTGTATCTCGCCCGACTCGGCGTTGACGGTGAAAACTTCCGCGAGCGTGACGCCCGCGGCGGGCGTGCCCGGCGGCAGGCGCGCGTCCTGCACGGGCACTTCCGACCCGGCGGCGAACAGATCGTCAATCTCCTGCCACAGCCGCGTCTGCCCGTCCTTCGGCGTCACCGTCAAACGCGTGGAACGCGCGACGACCGGCTTCTGCGACAGGAAGGCGATTTGATCGGGCGCGCCCGTGCCGAGCGGCAGCAGTTCGTTCGAGACGCGCGCGCGCTGCGAGACGAAGACCGTGTTGATGCCGACCCACAGGAGACGCGCCGCGGCGGCCGTCGCCGACGGGCGGATGCGCAGCCATGTGACGACGCGCTCGTCGAGGTTCGTGTCTTCCAGCGCGGGCGGAAAGTCGCCGACGCCCGGCTCTAACGGATCGAGGTTCGTCCACAGTTTGAGTTCGTCCTTGTTGCCGGGCAGCGTGATCTCGACCGTGCCGGGTTTGGCGAGCACGTCCGAGGGCGCGCGGGCGTCGAGCGGTTTATATTTCGCCACGCGCAAAACGGGATCGTCGGGCAGCTTCGTGCCGCCCGCGACGTTCGGGATTTCATAACTCAGTTGCGTCTGCGCGGCGGCGTTCGCGTCTTGACCGAGCGGCGTCAGAACGCGCATCGCGGCGGCGAGCGCGGGCACGATGCCGAGGCTGATCGTGCGCCCGGCGATGGCCTCGCGCACGGCGTCTCGCAAATCTTCGAGCGCGGCCTCGGTCTGATCTGCGGGCTTGTCGCCCGCGCGCGTCAGGAGCGCGATCCAGAGCGAGCCGTCGGCCGTCTCCGTGCCGATGTCGATGCCGTCGGCGAGTTTCGCGTCGAGCGGCACGGTCTCGTAAAGCTCGATTGAGGCGTCGTCAACTTCCGCGTCGTTGTAGGAGGCGTAGAGCAGTTTGTAATAGTCCGTGAGCGTCTCGTCGGTCGTGGTGAGTTTGCGTTTGAAGAAGACCTGCGCTTCGACGGGCAGCACGTCGAGTCCCTGCACGGTGCGGAACGGGACTTGACCGGCGCGCACTTCGAGGCCGTCGTTCAAGGTGATCGTTTGCGCGGGGCCGCGCTCGTTCGTGAACTGGACGAGGCCGACCGCCGCCGACGCCGGTTGCAGCGGCACGCCGAGCAGCGAGAGAAACTTGCGGCGGTTGCGTTCGGGAATCTGGTTGCTGCGGTAGAGCAAATTCTCCGTCAGGAAGGCGAAGATTTCGATGAGCGTCACGCCGGGGTCGCTCTTGTTGAAATTCGTCCACTCAGGATTATGGACGGGCACGCGCGCCAACGCCTCGTCGAGCAACTCCTGATAGCGGCGATCATCCAGATTCGGAATCTGCAACGGCATGAAAACGACTCCTTAACGTTTACTTCACAAACAAAAGTGCCGGTCGCATTCGACTTGCAACTTGCTCCGGCAACTTGCTCCGGCTAACCTGCGAGCACGACGTTCAAGCTCACCGTCTGCGCCGCGCGCGTCGCCACGAGCTTGTAATTAATCGTGGCGACGACCGCCTGCGCGTCCTGTTCGTCAGGCTCGACCGTCACCGACTCGACCGCGATGCGCGGCTCCCAACGCGCCAACTCCTTCGTGATGCGATCCTTGATCAGTTGTCTCGTCGTCACCGTGTTCGGCTCGAACAGGTAGAGGTTGAGGCTGCCGCCGAAGTTCGCGAGGCGCAGACGCTCGCGCTGCTCGGTCAACAGGATCACGCGGACGCTCTCGCGCACGTTCGTCTCGCCCTCCGACCACATGACGCGCCCGTCCGGCCCGACGCGCGGCGGGAAGCTGATGCCCTTGCCGAAGATGCGGCCGCTGTTATTCATCTCTCACCCCTTCGCCTTCTTCGCGCTGACGCCCGGCAGCGGGAAACAGATCAGGAAATACGGCAGCCAGCGGAAGATGATGTCGAGCAGGTTCACGATGATCATCAAGAGCAGGAGCGCGCAGATCGTGATGATCGGGATCGAGAGCGAGCAGATCATGCCGAACTCAAGCGAGCCGCCCGGCTCTTTGCAAGGCCCCTTGTCCGGCGCGGACAAATCCTTATGCAGCGGCCACGGCAACACGGAGCGCACGAGGTCGCCGAGGCTCATGCCCTTGGCGCGGTCGATCTGCCCGCACAGCATGTCGGAGATCATGAAGGCCGTGTTCTTGTCGAACTTCCGCAAGCCCGCCGGCGACGTGTCTATCGGCATCGCGATGCGGATCGGGCGCGCGGGCGCGTCGGGGTCGAAGAAGCTCGCCAACTGGAACGGCTGCGTGGGCGCGCTCACCACCGGCGGATCGATGGGGCCGCATTCGGGTCGCTCGTAGACGCAACGCACCGTGAACCAACCCTCGCGCGTGTCCAGAACCTTCTGCGCCGCGAGCGGAAGCGGCGCGGCGAATGTCGTCTCCTGTTCCTTGAGCGCGGCGGCGACGAGGCTCGCGAGGTTCGACACGCGCTGCGCGGCTTTGAGGAACTGATCCGTCTCGTCCACGACGCCGGAGGCTTTGGGCGCGAGCGGCCCCTCGAATTCCGTATCGGCGAGCGGGAAGAGGAAGGTCGGCCACTTCGCGTCGGGGTTGTCGCGCAGGTAAGACGTGGCGACGGATTCCAGATCGTCCGCGATCTTCGCGGCCTTCGTTTCGTCGAGCGGCGCGCCGCCGCGAATGGCCTTGAGCGCGTCGGCCAGAGTTTTGACGACATCCTTCGCTTGATAGCCGACGCCTTTGACCAGCGATTTCAATTCGTCGGACGCAATCGGATTTTCGTTCGTGAGTTTCGTGAAAGTCGCCTGATCGAAAGCAGTCTGCTTGAGCGCGTTGACGAGCGTGCTTTCGGGCGTGGAGAGCGTGGGCGTCGCCGTGCCCATGACGGTCGCCCACACGTCGGGCAGGTATTGTTCGAGGAACTTGGCGAAGTCGAGCAGGATGTACCACGAGACGGTTTGAATCTGTTCGCGCAGAGACTTCAACGTCTCCTTCTTCGCCGTCGCGTCGAAAGGGTCGTCGTCGGTCTTCGGCAGCGGCGGCGGGTTGAACATGTTGTAGGTCGCGCCCGCGCGCTCGATGAGGCGCGTCCACGGTTCGGTGACATCCAGCCAGAGGGGCATCATGCGCGGGTCAACCGGCCTGTCGTAGTCCTTCACGTCGGCGTCTTCCGCCCCGGCGTCGGCCACGGCCACAGAGTTCGACAGCGCGCTCGCGCCCATGTAGTTCTCACGTCTGCCGACGGGGACGAGGCCGGTCAGGACGCGCCGGCGGCGGCCGTCGTCCTGCGTGTAGTTGACGGGAAAGAGCGGCAGTTGCTCTTCGCCCGCGACGAGCGCGTCGGCGCGCGTGCTCCCGCCCGCGACGACCTTCCGCCAGCCCGTGCCCGCCGCGCCCGTCACGAGCGCGTACTCTTCCCAACTCGCTTCGTCAAAGGCGGGCAACTTCTGCTCGCGATCAGTTTGACCGCTCGCGTTCAGAAAGTTCGGCGGCAGCAGTCGCCTGACGACGAACGACGCACGCTCGTCGCGCGCCGGGTTGAGGGCGCGATCCGGCAGCCCGGCGCGGCCGCACACGAGGCAGGCCGTGATCAGGTAGAAGCGTTGATGCGCGGGTTGATAGAGCTTGAGCGGCGCGGCGCCGGCGGAGTTTGCGAGGCTCGCCGCGCCGCCCGTCTTCGTGAGCGCGCCGCCCGCAGTTGCGAGCGACTTTGTTCTCTTCTTCTCCGACGCGAGGCGCAGGCGATTCAGCGGGCGCAGGAACGCGGGTCGTTTGACGACGGGCGCGATGGGCGGCGTCGGGCCGCGCCACGTCTCCGGCTGCGCGACGAGTTGCGAGAGCCGCGCCGGGTCGTTCTCCAACAGCGCGAGGTAGTCTTCCATGAAAGTGTCGGAGGCGAAGCGCAGGATGGCCGGGCGGCGCAAAGTCCGGCGGCGCACGGCGAGTTCCGTGGCGTCGGCCGCTTCAGGCCACAGGGGCGCGGGGGCTGTCCATTGCACTACGTCTCGCATCAATTCCTCACCTGCACTACGTCTCGCATCAATTCCTCACCAGATGTTGCCCGCGCCGGGCGTGTACGATGCGCTGATCACCGCGTTGCTGATCAAGGTGTCGCACTGCACGACGCCGCTGAACTTCGACATCCCCGAATCGACCGTGACCATCGAGGCCGACACCTGCACGAGCGACGCGTTGATCGTCACCTTCGCGGAGGCGTTGACCGTGATGCCGCTCGGCTCCAACTTGATCGAGTTGCCGTTGCTGTCCACGATCTCGACCGTGCCGGGGCCGTCTTTGAGCGTCACCTTCTGCCCGCCCGGCGTCTCAAGGATCATCTGCTCCTGCCCGTCGGTATCGTCGAGCGTCACCTTGACGCCGTTGCGCGAGCGCAAAACTTTGCGATGGTTGTTGCCCGCGCCGTCCATCGAATCGGGCGGCGCATCGCTGCCGTTCCACAGCCCGCCGATGACGTAAGGGCGGCGCGGGTCGCCCCCCTCGAACGTGACGAGCACCTCGTCGTTCACGTCCGGCACGAACCAACTGCCGCGATTGTTGCCGCCCATCAAAGTCGCCAGACGCGCCCACGCCTCGTAGCGGCCGCTCCCCGTATCGGCCGACCACGGCAGCGTCACGCGCACGCGCCCCTGCCCGTCCGGGTCGCGTATGTCGCTGACGAGCGCGGGGAACACGCCGTACCAACGACCGCCCAAACCCGTCGGCTGCCGCACGTCTAAAATCATCTCCAACTGATTCTTCTCAACCACGTTTTTACCTATCCCCCGGAGATTGGCGGAGACTTGCTAGACCCTGCCGATGCCCGGCCGTTCGGCGCGAAATTCGGTGCGGAGACCCTTGGAGTTGTCGAAGAGGTGTTTGACCTCGGTGACGTAGTACTTGCCGGAAAACAAAGCGCCGAGTTCTTTCAAATCCACGAACGCCCCGGCGCGCAGATCGGGCTTCGTCTCCGCGACGCCGTAGCCGACGATGAAGCGGCGCGCGCTCATGCGGAAGAAGGTCTCCGCCTCGGACTGCGCCTCCTGACTGTTGAGCGGGACGGTGTGCGCCAGAGCCTCTTTGCGCGCGCCGAGCGCGGATTGCAGGATGCTCACGCCGCTCGTGTCGCCGTTCAGTTCGCTCGTGATGACGGACTCGGTGGCCTCGTAGGTCAGCGCGCTCTTGCTCGGCACGTCCCAGCCGTTGACCGTGACGCTCGTGCGCTGCATGGCGAGGTCGGCGAGCACGGTAAACTCGCGCAGTTGCGCGCCGCGCGCCAACTCAAGCGTCGCGCCGCCGCGATTGGCGTGCGTCTTGGCGTTCAGGGTGCTGCCCTCCATCCAGAGTTCCGCGTCGATGGCGCGCGCCCGCTCGCGCGCAAAGGCGAGGTCGCTCTGGTTGACCTGCGCGAGCACCTTGTAGGTCGGCCCCGTGACGCTGACGCTCGGGCTCAGGCCGTGGTCGCCGGCGATCTGGTTGAACACGTCGGCGTCGGTCGTGTCGGCGAAGGTGCGCGTGCGGCGCGTCATGCGCAAATCCTGAAAGCGGTCTTCGGCGAGGACGCTGATCTCCGGCGCTTGCCCTTCGGGAAAAGCCGCTTCGAGACCCATGATGCGGCCGTCGAAAATGCTCTTGTCTCTGATCTTCACCTGAAACGCCTTGCCGAAATCGAGCGTGCGGCGGTCGAAGTAGAGGAAGTCGGTCGTGTTGTTGACGAGGCCCCAATTGCTGAAGCGCGCCTCGCAGCGATAGAGGCCGCTCGTGTTCTCGACGATGGACAGGCGGTTCAGACCCGCGCCGAGCGGGGGCTGCTCCGCCCCGCCGACGTAGATGGTCGGGCGCGCGTCCGCCACTCCTGTGATTAAATCGTCGGCCATAAAATTTTAGTGCGCCCGGAGGCGTTCAGCCCGCTCCGCCTGCTGCCGCCAGATGCGCTCAAACTCTTCGGGCTTCGGCGGCTCGCCGCCCGCGTCCGCTCCCGCGTCGCCGCCGCCTCCGCCGCCGCGTTTCCTCGCCTCCCCCGGCTCGGCCACGTCCACGTTCATCTGATCGATCACCACCGGCATCTCTCGCACCTCCCTCTAAAACAGATCACTCACTTCCAACTTGATGTTCGTCTCGATTGACCCGCCGCCCTGCGCCGACGGCGACGAAGACGCGCCGAACGATGAAGACGCGCCGAACGACGAAGACGACGCGCCGATTGACCCGGACGAGTCGAACGAGCCGAAACTTCCCGCCGAGCCGGAGACGCCCGCGCCGAATGAGCCGCCAATTGAGACGCCCGCGTTCATGTCGAGCAGTTGGCCGGGTTCGAGCATGCGCGGGTTCTCGATGTTGTTGGCGGCGGCGATTGATTGCCAGTCGCCGCCTTTGCCCTGACCGTCGGCGAGTTCGGGCAGGCTCTTGTCCTTCGGGACTTCGGTCAGGGGGCGCGTGCCCGGCGTCTGCGCGGCGGAGGCCGCCACGTCTTTGATCGTGAATTCCGTGATCTTCTGTTGCGACAGATTGAGCGTCATGCTCGCGCGCAGCGGGCGACCTTCCGGCGAGAAAAATTCGAGCGACTCTTCGAGCGACTCCATCAAACCGTCGAACTGAAACGACCCCCAGATGAAGCGCACCGACGGCGGCACGTAGTTCTTGCCCTCCTGCACGGGCGTGATGAAGTAGGCCACCTTCTGCGTTAGCTTGCGCACGTCGTTCTCGGCCGTCTGGCCTTCGGGCATCGGCTGGGTCACGTCGAACCAGAGTTGGAGCGTGAGTTTGGTCGTGCCCGCGCCGACGAACTGGCGCGCCGGCGTGCCCTTCTGGTCGCCCGCCCCGGCGGGCGTCGCGATCTGGTTGGCGAACGCGACCTTGAGCGACTCCGGGTTGAACTGCACCTTGGCAGTCTTGTCCGGGTTGATCTCGTTCTTGAACTCGGCATCCAACTGCCGCAGTTCAGCTTTTTCGAGTTTGACCGAATCGGGCATCGGGCGTCTCCATCTCCAGACAGCGCATGAACAACTTCAAACTTTCCCTGCGCAGTCACTTTCCCGTCGCGACGGAAGCGAACCCGTCCGTCGCCTTCCCCCTTACGCGCGTCTACTTGTTGTTGCCGCCTTCCTTGAGCGACAGCGATTCGTAGGCGAGTTGCAGTTCTTCTATCGCCACCGTGCCGTCCTTGGCGTTGAGCGGCGGGGCTTTGAGCTTGATGGGCACGACGCGCCAGAGGATGAAGCGCGCGCGTTCGGTCTTGCCGTCGGGCGCGAAGACGACCACCTCGGCGTTGGCGCGCGTCTCCGGTTTGGTCAACATCAGGTTCATCCATTTCCACAGATCGAACGTTTCGGTCATGCCCCGTTTGAGCGTGACCGACGCGAAGTTGAGCGGCCCGGTCAGGCGAATCTGCTTGCCGTTGTTGCCGCCCTCGCGGATAGTCTTGACCTCCATCGTCATCTCCAGCCCGTCGCACTCGGAGAAGGCCGCGTCGCAAACCTGCATCGCCACGCCGTCCACCCTGATCTCGACCGAGAAGTTGAAGGCGACGAACGGGTAGATGACCGTCTCTTTGGCGGCTTTCGTGGTCATGCTTTATCTCGCCTCCGTGACGAAACCGCGGTCGCCCGTCTGCACGAGCCGGATGGTCATAAACGTCAGCGGCAGAGACGGCGCGACGCGCAACTCGACGACGAAACGCCCCTGCTCCACCGACTGCCGCGTGTTCAGAGACTCGCCCGTCACGACCTGGTAAGCGGCGTCGGCCGTCTTGCCCGCGAACGCGCCGCGCAAAAACATTTGATCCAGCATCGACTCGAAACCGCGCTGCACGAGACGGCCGAAGGCCGCGCTGTTCGGCTCGAAGACGTAGGCCGCGCCGTGTTGCAACGCGAGCCGCCGGAGCAGGATGAGCAGGCGGCGCACGTTGACGAGGCGCAGGTCTTCGTCGTCGCTCAGGGTGTCGGCGTTTAAGGCGAGGAAGCCGCGCGGCTCCTGCCGGATGAGGTTCAGTCCGGCGAGTTGCAGGTCGAGCCAGCGTTGGCGTGTGATGGGCGGCGCGAGCGCGACCGCGCCGCGAATGAGTTCGTTGGCCGGAGCGACCCACGCGCCGCGCGCGTTGGCGCGGCGGGCGATGACGCCGCAGGCCGCGCCGTCGGGCGGCGTGTCGCGGAAGAGATCGAAGCGGCGCGCGTCGCGCGCGGTGAGCCACGGGTGATAGACGGCGGCGTAACTGAACGCGCCCGTCTCGTCGTGGTTGAGGCGCACGCTGTTGTCCGAGCCGGGGGCGCGCGTCTGCGTCGTCTTGAGCAGCGAGATGTGCTCGATGGCCTTGTCCTCGCGATAGTGCAGCGGCAGCGAGAGCACCGCGAGCAGGTCGCCGCGCGCGGCGCACAGGCGCACGAGCGCGCGCTGCACCGAGAGCAATTCGGCGTTCGTATACTCAACCTCTTCGCGCAACTGCCACGCGTTCGACGGCGCGACGCGCACCCCGACGCCGTTCGACCAATCGCTCGTGCCTTTCGCCGTCGTCGCGCGCACGCGATAGTAATAATCGCCGGGGCGTCGGCCGTAGAGCGTGTAGCGCGTCTCCTTGCCCGTGTAGACCGTCGCGCTCGCGCCCCAATCACGGTCGGTCGATTCTTCGAGCATGAACGACGCGCCCGCGACGCCCGACGCCCAGGAGAGCGTGTAGGTTCCGCTCTCGCTGAAATCGCCGGGAGAGGCCAGCAGCGGGCGTTCGATCACTTCGATGTCGCAGTCGAGGAAGTGGCCGAGTTGCGGGCGGCGCACGAGCGGCGGGTTGTCGAGCCGCCCGCAGTCGAGGAAGTGCCACCATTCGGGGCGCGGGAACGGCGCGGAGCGGCGCGCGCTTTGGGCTTTCTCCACCTTCGCCTTGACCCAGCCGCGTTGCACCGCGTCGGGCACGGCGACGATGGTCACTTCTTCGAGCGCGAGCGCGGCGTGGATGCCGCGCAGGCGGCGCGGTCGCTCGCTCAGGTAGCGTATGAAGTCTGCGCGCGAGAGCAGATCGTTGAGACTGGCTTCTTTGAGATCGGGGTCGAGAAACAGGTCTGCGTCAAACTCGGCAAGGCCGTCTCTTTCGAGCGGCGTGCCGGGGAGTTTGACGGCGGGTAAAAATCGCTCCGGCAAAAACTGCATGCCGAGCGGAAAGTACACGACGCTCCCGTCCTCGCCGCCCGCGAGCGGGAAGCGTACTTCGCCGACGGGCTGCCAGAGTTGTTCCGCCGGTTCGTTGACGGGCGCGGTTCTGTCCGTGTCGTAGGCTTCGGCGTCGGCGGGGAGTTGGCCGAAGTAGCGCGGGTGGCTCGCGCCGAAGGCGAGTTCGCCGAGCGTCAACGCGTATTCGCTTCCCTTTCGCGCCCACAACTCGAAGGAGAGCCGTTCGCCTTCGGGGGCGATCTTCCCTCCCTCTTCCAGAGCGTTCGCGCCGGGCGCAACGGGCAGCCACCAGAAGCCGCGCCCTTTGATCTGCACCACCTCTTGCGCCCCCGGCAGAGCGGCATTCGTCGCGATGCCGATCTCTTCGACCGTGATCCAGAGGTTCTCGCCTTCGACGCGGACGAGCGCGCCCATCGCGGGAGCGTCGGCGACCGGGATGGCGAGGTCGAGTTTGATCTCGCGTCCCTCGCGCGATTTTTTCTCGTTTTCCCACGGGTACAGAATCGCCGCACGGCGAGCGGCGAAGTGGTCGGCCTGCGTGCGCTCCGGCGGTTCCTGCGAATCGTACACAATCGGCGTTTGAGGCTCGGACGTGTAGACGCGCACCTCGGCGAGTTTCGGCTGTTCGGGCGGCGCGTGCGGGGATGTCGCGCGCAGCCAAACCGGATGCGCGGCGTCGGCCTGCACGGTTCGTCGCGCCGCAGGCGAACTTGCGGAGAGCGGCGCGATGCCCGTCGCCTGAAAGAGCAGCACGTATTCGTCCTTGAAGGTGAGACGCAGCAGGTCGCCCGCGACCAGATCGTCCGGCGAATCGAGCGCGAGTTCGGCGCGGAGTTTCATGAGCGAGAAGTTGATCACCTGCGCCGGGCGGCTGACGAGCGACGCGCTCACCTCAACGTCGTCAGACCAACTGCCTTCGGAGCGCGCCCGAACGTATGCGGGGTTTAGTTTCTCCACCACGCCCTCGCGGTCGGCGTCGGTCGTGTTGAGCGCGCCCGCCATCAAGCCCGGCACGGGGAAGAGATTCGAGCGGGCGCGATTCGCCGCGTCCTTCGCAGCCGGCTCGCGCGCGACGCGCACGATCCAGCAACGCCGCCCGCCGTTGTCGAAGAAGGCGCGCACGGTGGGCGCGAGATAGGCGAAAGTCTCGACGCCGCGCTTTCTGTCCCACGCGACCCCCGCGTCCTCGCCGAAGATGGCCGTGAACTGCGCGACCGATTCGACGGCGACCGGCAGGTTCAAAGGCCCGGACGCGGCGAAGCCGACGAAGGCCGCCACGTCCATGCGTGGCAACCACTCGTCCAGAGCCGGCGCTTGTGCCTCGAAACGAAAACCGGGCAGACGCCGCGTGACGACGCGCTTCAACATCACTCACCCCACCGCTACAGAGTCAGGCGGCAACACGGCGCAGACGCTTCTCGACGCTCTTTCGCCCGGAGCGTTTCCCCGCGTCGTCCGCCCGCGCCTCTCTCGTCTATTCCATTTCCAGCCGCTCGTAGGCGAGCGTCAACTCTTCCATCGCCACGTCCGTGCCCCTGGCGTTCATCGGGCCGCTGACGTGCTTGATGATGCGCGCACGCAGTAGTTTCCACGTCTGCACGACGGCGGTGTGATCCTCGTTCTGCAACTGGATGACGACCGTGCGCTCGGCCATCTGGTTGCCGTTGCGAATGTCGTCGAGCCAGCGGTAGAGGTTGAGCGAGCCGATCACGCCGCGCTTGAGGGTGACATCCGTCGCCTTGTTGAGGCCGGTGATTTTGCGCACGCTGTTCTCTTTCGAGTTGCCCGTGCGGTACTCCGCGACGGTGACTTCCATGCCGATATTGCTGCACTCCTGAAAACCCGCTTCCACCCCGTCGGTCGTGCCCGTGCCGAGGTCGACCAGAAAATTGAACTGCACGTACGGACGATCACGTAGGACTGCCATAATCTCCTCCTCCTCAAAAACGATGAAGTAGGAACGATGAACGATGAACGGAAGACAACTGCTTTTACTTCATCGTTCATCGTTCATCGTTCATCGTTAAACTTTCCTGTCCGCCGTCCACTGGCCGATGCGGAAGATGACGAACTCGGCGGGGCGCAAAGGGGCGACGCCGACAAGGCAGACGAGCCGCCCGTTGTCGAGATCGTTCTGCGTCATGGTCGAGCGGTCGCAGCGCACGAAGTAGGCCTTGTCGGGCTTGTCGCCTAAGAGCGCGCCCATCTGGAATTCGTTGAAGAGGAAGTCTTCGATGGTGCGGCGCACGTTGTCCCAGAGCATCGAACCGTTCGGCTCGAAGACCGCCCACTGCGTGCCCTTGTCGATGGAGCGTTCGAGGTAGGCGAAGTAGCGGCGCAGGTTGACGTATTTCCATTCGGGGTCGGAACTCGTCGTGCGCGCGCCCCACAGACGGAAACCGCGCCCCTCGAAGAAGCGGAAGCAGTTGATGCCCTCCGGGTTCAACACCTCCTGCTGCGCGCGGTTGAGCATCTTCTCGAAGCCGATGGCGAGGTTGACCACTTCGTTCGCGGGCGCTTTGTAGACGGCGCGGTTGGTATCGTTGCGCGCGTAGATGCCCGCGACGAAGCCGCTCGGCGGCAGGTTGATCTCGGTGTTGGTGACGGGGTCGAGCACGCGTATCCACGGGTAGTAGAACGCGGCGTACTTGGAATCGATCTTGGCGCGCATGGCGCGGACTTCCGAGACCGATTGATTGTCGCCGCTGTCGATGACGGCGATGCGGTAGCGCATCCGTTCGGCGTGGGCGATGAGCGCGTTGATGATGGCCGTCGCTTCGGAGGTGTTGTCGGCGTAGCCGGCGGTCGCGCCGGGCGTGGCGACGATGGAGATGTCTTCGAGGTCTTCGAAAGAGACGAGGCCGAACTTGGCGTTGGTCTGCTCGTCGATGCTGCCGGAGTACTCGTCCGCGCCGGGCAGTTGGCCGTCGTTGCCGCCTGTCAGGAGAATCTCCACGCTGCGTTCGCTGTCGGTCGAGTCGAGTTTATTCAGGAGATGATCGCTCAAGCTCTCGTTCGACTTGGAGCTCGTGCCGTAGGCGATGAGCGTCTCGATCAGTTCGACGCCCGTGGCGAGACCGTCGCCGACGAGGACGACGATGGGCAGCGTGCGCGCCTGCGAGAGACTGCTCGGATTCTGCGCGAAAACGTCGCGGATCGAATCGGGCGTGCCGAAGGTGTTCTCGTGTTTCGGGTCGAGCGCGATGTTGTCCCAGACGTTCGTCGTCGAGCCGTCGGCGGAGGTGACGGAGATGGTCAGCGTCGCGACGCGCACCTCGTCGCCCTCCGTGATGCTGAGCGCGTTGAAGCCGGAATCGACGGGCGTGTTGAGCCGCAGGTCGTTTGCCGTGGTGGTCGCCGTGTCGCCGAAAATCCAGGTCTGCTCGGCTTCGTCGTAATGCGCGAGGCGGAGGCCGCCGCTGCCCGGCGGGCTGTCAACCGGACTCGTCACGTTGCTCAGCCAGACGGTGTCGTAAGCGCGCAGAGACTTGGCCGTCAGGCTGCCGTCCGTGCCCGTCAGAATGTTCTGGCCGAGTTTGACCGTGATGCGCACGCGCATGTTGCCCGCCGCGCCGGGGAAGCGCGCCCGGATGAGGACGGAGTCGTCGGCCACTTCCGCGACCGGGTCTTGATACATCCACGCGCGGGCATGGCCGTCGGAATAGAGCGCGCCGGTCGTGCTCGGGTCGTCTTCGAGGATGTTTTCGCCGGGGCGTTTGTAGATGTTCTCCACGCCGTCGGCGTCGCCGTCGATGACGAGCGGGCGGAAGATGCGCCCGATGTAGACCCGCTTGCCGCCCTCTTCAAAGAAGGCGCGGACGGCGTGCCAGAGATAGTTGTGCGTCTTCGCCCCGCCGTCAAACTCAAGTTTCTGCCGGTCGCCGTAGACGCGCTCGAACTCGACGAGACCGGTGATGATGTCCGGCTCAAGATCAACCGGGCCGAAGCGCGACGCGCCGACGAAGCCGGTCGTGGTCGTGCTGACGCCTTCGATGGACTTGGCACGAAACGAGGTCTCCTCGATGTACACTCCGGGAGCGAGATATTCAGGCATGACTCCTCCTTCAGGGCGGTGAACCCGCCGGGGTAATGAACAGCACCGACTGCGGAGCCGGCGGCGAAACGGTGATCGAATCCTGCGATTTTAAAATTAGCTCCTGCCCGTATTTCAGCGTCGCGCCCGACAATTCTTCCTCGGCGGCGAAGTCAGCCCACAGGACGGCGGGCGGCGCGTTGAGTTGATCGAGCGCGGCGCGCAGGTCGGGGAGCGGCGACGGCTGGCGCGCCGCGTCGTCGTCTTGCGGGGCGTAACCGGCGTTCAACGTCAACTCCCACGTCTGCTCCAGCAGCGGCACGTTTTTGTTGACCGGCGGCGAGGCGAGCGGCGACGAGAGCGGCGAATCGGTCGGCTTCGGGTAGGGGAAGACGAGGGCGACGCTGCCCCGCGCATCGCTCAAGCCCCGCGCGTGCAATTGACCGTCCAGACGCGCTTCGACGACAGCCCACGCGGCGGGCGCGTTCGCTTCGGCGTTCCACAGGTCGGCGCGGACGACGGCCATGCCGGAGCGCGGCGCGCGCGCGGGGGCGGAATAGAGCGGGACACTCTGCCCGCCCGCGGGCGGCGAAGGCTCGAAGGGCGATACCCAGTTAAAGAGGCCGCGCGGCGCGGGCAGTTCCGCCTCGAACAGGAAAGGCTGAAAACGACGTTCCTCGTCAATCACCTCGACGACGAACGTTTGCGTCGGCGGCAGGTTATTCCAAAACTCATCATCGCCCGCGCCGTGTGCAAACGCGCGCAAGCCCGGCGCGTGATGCAGGACGTATGTCCCCGAACGGTTGACGAAGGCGGCGACGCGCTGCGCGGTGTTGTTCGCGGGGTAGACCGTGACGACGAGACCGCCGCCGACTCGCTCGCCCGTCGCCGCGTCGTGAAAGCGCAGGCCGAGCGGCGCGACGAGCGTCAGCCTTTCCAACACCTGCACGGGATTCAAAGCCATCACGCGCGCACCTTTCCGAGATCGAATTCGCGCGTCTGCACCGCCTCGCCTTCGACGAGCGCGACCTTCGACTCGACCGACACCATGCGTACGACGTAGGTGACGGAGAGCGGCGGGTTCAGTTTCGTCAGGGTCGCAAGGTTCGACATGTCTTGCAGGTTCAGCGGGTCGAGGATGATCTCGATGGTTTCGCCGGGGCGGAAAGTTTCCGCGTCGGCGGCGTAGTCGTTCAACATACTCGCGTGGAGCACGGGCACGTCCTGCAACATGCGGATCGCCCAGCCGAGCAGAAGTAGCTGCTTCTCCGCCGTCTTGCCCCACGCCGTCAACATGTAGTGAAGGTCGAGCGGGAGCGGCGGCCGGTAGCGGCGGCCGTCCGCGCCGGTGGTCGGCGGCAAGTTGCGCCGCGAACCGTTGACCGCGATGCGGTAGAGGAACAGCGACACCCCTTCCTCCATCGGCGACAGGAAATCTTTGATCTGGTAGAGGCTGAAACGCGCGCCCTCGAATTCCGGCTTCGGGCACGCGTCGCCGAGCAGCCCGATGATGGCCTGCCCCGCCGCCGCAATTGCTTCATAACTCGCCATCTCTCAAGAGGTGTCCAAAAAAACCGGGCGGTGTTCGCCGGGAAGTCGAACCCGTCGGGCGCGCCGCACGCTCGTGTCAGTCCAGGTGGATCGAGAGGCGTCTGAGCCAGTGTCTGAGACGCCAGCGACCGCCCACCTGCACGCCCATCTCCGCCAGATACGGCTCGATGAAAAGTTTGATCTCGTCGAGGTCTTTGAAATAACACCGCGTCCCGCCGGAGACGTGTGTGATCTGGCCGTGCCATTTCACGCGCTGAGCCCCGCCGCCGCCGCTAGCGGTCTCCGTCCACAACTTGACGATAAACGACTCCACCTGAGACTCGGGCAAGTCCATGACGACCCCGTGCGAGGGGATGGGCTGTGAGATCGGGCTGACTGTGATCCTTATCCAGCAGTCGGGCGGTGGACGGAGGCTTCCGGGTCAGACCAGATAATCATGCGCGGGGATGTGTATAGCAGGCGGGCTGGCGGGCGTGCGTCTCGCGGGCGTCTGCCGTAGCGTCTGTGAGGAATTTCGGCTCGCGGGATGCGGATTAAAAGAGAGTCGGCTTTTAATCCGCGTCCCGCGTTCCGCCGTCGGCTAGTTCTTGAGCGTTTGCTGGACGGCTTTGATGTCTTGCTGGATGCGGCGTTGAACGTCGGACATGACGAGTTGGAGTTGTTGGAGACGGCGGAGCACTTCGGGCAGCGAGACGGCGGCGGCGGCGGGCGGGCGCACACTCGTTTCGGGTTCGGCGGCGAGCAGGCCGCCTTCTTCGAGTTCGTCGTGGCGGATTTGCTGGTAGAGCGCGACCGTGCGGCGGTCGGGGGCAACGTCGAGTTCACGCCGGAGCGCGGCCGCGCAACGTTCGTACTGGCGCAGGGCGGCCGTGCGGTCGCCCAACAGGTAGAACAGGTGCATCAACTGGCGGTGCGTCCGCTCGCGCGCCTCGTCGTAGCGCAGGATGGTCGAGCCGTAGAGCAGTCCCAACTCGTAATCGTGGTGCGCCTCGCAATAACTGATCAGTTTGTCGAGCATCATGAGGTACATGTTCTGCAAACGCTCGCGGTCATACAGGCACCAATCCTGATACCAGCCTTCGAGCAGGTCGCCTTTGTAGAGTTCGGCGGCCTCCTGCAAGACGCGCTTCGTCTCTTCGTCGAGGTCTTTACCGGCCTTCCCCTGCACGCGCGCGAAGGCGCGCTCGAAGACTTCCACGTCGAGCCACACGGCGGAGTCGAGGTTGAGTCGCACCCAATCGTGACCGGCGGAGAGTAGCCTGCCGTCGTCCTCGTTCGCGCCGCCGCCGTGGCCTTCGAACGCAGACTGTAAATGCCAGAGAGTTTGCCGGAGATACTTTTTCGATTTGTCCGTGGTCGTCTCGCCCCAGAGCAGGCTGGCGAGCGAGTCGCGCGTGTGCGGGCGTTCGCGGTGGACGAGAAGATAACTCAGCAGTTCCTGCGTCTTGTAGGCGTCGAGCCCTACGAGGCTCTGTTCGCCGGCGTGGATGTTGAACTTGCCGAACAGGTGAATACTCAACGTGGACATTGCATCCATTTCCTTTCCCGTCGTGAGGGTTGAAGAAAGTCGCGGCTTCGACGCGGACGACCGGCTATCTTGCTTCGCCGGTCGACGAAGTGAATCCTCGCCCCGCGCCCGCCGACGAGCGTAACGGAACAAAGATGCGCGACTCTGTGTGTGGCGTGATCTATAACGTCAAGCGCGTGGAGCCTCTGATTTGACTCCGAGAAAGAGCCGCTTGCTGCGTGTGGAAATGAGAGAAGTTGTGCCGGGCATGGGAGGGTTCTCCAAGTGAGAAGGCGAGGACTGCGAATTTATGAAGAGCACGTAAAGCGCCAAGCCTGTGCTGCCTGCGCCCTCCCGTCTGGAGAGCGTCAACCTGCTTGCGATGCGTCCTGCGAGACGGCGGGTGTTATATCGCCGCCGTCGCCACTTTGTCAATGCTTAAAGTTCTCTGTAATCAAAATATAACAACGCCTGTATAAAACTATGCAGAGACGCCGCGCGGCCGCCCGCGAGCAGGCATCAGCGCACGGGCGGCACGGGAACTTCGAGAGAGAAATTGCCGCCGCGCCGTGTCGCGCCCGGTTCGGTGAAACGCAGATCGGCGAACTGCACGAGCAATTCCGCGGCGCAGTTTTGCGTCTCGACGCGGACGGCGGGAAAGCGCGCGAAGTCGAGAAAGATTTTCGCGCGTTCGTCTCCGGCGGCGCGCGCCGCGAGTTCGGCCGCTTCCCCTTGCGGTTTCTCGAAACGCGTCAGCCCGTCGGGCCGGGCACGCTCCTCTCCGGCGCGCGACAGCAGCGAAGTTTCAAAACGATAGACGGCACGATCCGTCTCGGCGAGCACGCGCCAGCGCGTCGGGTCGGCCAGCGAGGGCATCGCCGCCACGCGCAGCACCGACTCCTTTTGTCGCGCGGCCTCTGCCCCGGCCGACGCCTCCGCACGCGCGAGCGCGCGCCCGTGCAGCAGGCCGAGCGCGCCCCAGTACACGACGACGAACGCCAGCGCGGCGAGCGCGATCCGGTTCCCCCGGCGCGATGCGAGTTTAAATTGATGCGCGCAGACGAGAGCGACGAGCCACGCGAGCCACAGCGCACGCGATGCGACCGGGTATCCCATCCCCGCACGCACCGGCAGGACGACAAAGGCGACCGTCGCCAGCAGCGCGAGCGCGCCCCACGCGACGCTCCGCCAGCGCGCTTTCGCGGTCAGGAGAAACGACGCCCCGCCCAGACTCAGCCACAGCCACGGGTCAACGATGTAGACGAGGTCGCCGTAAAACCAACGCCCGTCCCAGGGCAACAGCGGGCGCACGCCGTAGTTGTTCGTCCAATCCATCAGCGGGTGCGACGCGCTGACCAGTAGCGAGGCGATGACGAGTCCGCCGAGACGCACGCGCGGCGCAGTCCCGCCCCGGAAGCGCGCGACGATCCGGTCTCCGGCATAGAACAACAGGGGGATGACGAGTGCGATGGCGAGCGTGCCGACGATTGAATGCGTGATGCCGCGATGATGTTTGAGATAGAACCAACTGCCGCCGAAGGCCGCGACGATGTCCGCGTCCGGCGCGTTGGCGGCCAAGAGGCACACGGCGGTCGCCCCCGGCGAGAGGCGTTCCAACCCCGCTTTCGCAGCCGTCAACCCGACCAGCGTGTGCGTCAGATTATCCATGAGAGAAAGAGGCCGGAGGCCGGAGGTCAGTGAAAGGCAAAAACTGATTTCTACTAACCTCTGGCCTCTAACCTCTGACCTCTGCTTTTAGAACGGAAGGTTTCTTTCGGGAGTAGGCTCCGCGGGCAGTTGGGCGTGGCGCGCGGGGTCGAGGCGTTCGAGTTTTTGCGCGGCTTCGCGTGCGGCGGCAGATAGCGTGACGGGTTTGCCGTCCTTATCTTTGGCCTCGCGCGCCGTCTTGGCGATCTGGAAGAGGATGTCGGCGGCCTCGCTTCGCTTGCCCTGCTTTTCGTAGACCGAGGCGAGACGCAGATTCGCGGTGTCTACGGGCACGGCAAAATTTTGCGCCCGCGCCAGTTCCGTGTAGAGCGTGGCGGCCGTATCGTATTGCCCGTCGGCTTCCCTCGCCTGCGCCAGCGCGAATCTGGCGCGCGCCGCCACCTCTTCGTCGCCGCTCCCGGCCAACGCCTGAAGTTCGCCCAGACCTTTTTCGCGATCAACCGTCAATAAGTTGGCCGCGCGGAAGTAACGCGCGAGCGACTTGTAAGGATCGCCGTACTTGTTCTCGACCTTCTGCGCCTCCTCGACGACGCGCTGCGCGCGTTCTTTCTCGGTCGTGAATGTCAGCCCCGTCGTGGCGGGGGTGGCGGGCGCAGGCGAGGCCGAGACGGTAGCGTCGGCGATCTCGATGACGCGGCTGAGCGCGCGCGTGGCCTCCTCCGCCTTGCGCCCGCTCCACCACGAGTAGACGCCCGCCAGCAGGGCAAGTCCGACGAGGGCGGCCAGAGCGTACAGAATCGTGCGGCCGCGGCCTTCGAGACGGTCGCCGACGCGGTCGAATTGTTCAAACGCCTTTTCGCGAAACTTATCGCGCCGGACTTCGCGCGCATGTTTTTTCTTGGATGGAGCCACGTTTTTTTCTCTTGCAACATCGCACGGTCGTGCGCGTTCTGATTTCAGTAGTTAGGGCGAAACGGTTCACTCTAACGACCGTGGCGCGGGGTTGTCAAGCAAGCGTTCGGGCGGCGCAACCCTTTGGCTCCGGTAGACTTTATTGACCGTCGCCGGGGCGCGTGCTACGCTTCGCGCCCCCGTCCCCCGGCCAGTCTGCGGCGGGCGAAAATGGTTGAAATGTTTCGGAACAAGTCGCAAGGGTGCGGTGTCTAATGAGACGTGTAGACGGCGTGCGGCCGGTGCCGCGTGATACGCCGGTTCGCGCTGGAGGACGTTTGTGAGCTTCGGAGAGCCAATCGCCCTCCGCGGGCAAGCCGAATTGGAGCATCCCGCCGCCGTGGCGGACTCGGCGGAGGCGCGTCCGAGCGCAGAGTTACAGTTCATTGAAAGATTACGCGCGGGCGAGGGGGAGGCTTTCGACCGGCTGGTCGCCGAGCGTTCGGCCGACATTTACGCCCTGCTCTACCGCCTGACGGAAGACCCCGAAGAGGCGCGCGACCTGACGCAGGAGACTTTCCTGCAAGCCTTTCGCAGCATCGCGCACTTTCGCGGCGACGCCGATTTGCGGACGTGGCTCTACCGCATCGCCGTCAATCAGGCGCGCAATCGCTGGCGTTGGTGGCGACGCAGGCGGCGTGGCGTCACCGTCTCGCTCGACGCGACGGACGAAGCGCACGAACTCCCGCTCGCCACGCGCCTCGTGGACGAACACGCGCCGAACCCGGAAGCGCGCACGCTCGCGCACGAACGCGAGGAGATTTTGCTCGCCGCCGTCCGCACCCTCGCACGCCCTTACCGCGAAGCCGTCGTCCTGCGCGACGTGGAGGGCTTGAGTTACGAGGAGGTCGCCGCCGCGCTCGACATCAGCGTCGGCACTGTTAAGTCCAGACTCTCGCGCGGCCGCACGGAGTTGCGGCGCAAGTTGGAAGGCTCGCTGTGAATAGCTGTGAATAGCTGTCAGCCGTCAGTTTTGAGCTATCAGCAAAAGCCGTTTGAGACGGTTGACACGCTACGCCGACACGTTAGGGCGTTTAGATTTGCCTTCTGCTGAAAGCTGATAGCTGGCGACTAAAACAGTTCTTTGAAAACGAATGGCTGCCCTGCCCCGGCTTCACCCATCAACCAAGGTGCCAGTGGGTCGGGAAGCGACGAAGGTTCGAGTTTCGTCGTGTGCGATGCGGCGGGCGGCGAACGTGCGTGCTGTTTTCAGACGCGGCCTGAAGCGGCCGTCTACGAAAACAGCGCGCCGGTTGCCGACGTTTGCGAGCAGGCGTTGGAATAATAAACACGCGTTGCTTCCTTGAGCGAGGGAGCGGCCGGGGCAGGCCAGCCATTCGTTTGAAAGCAGAAGTTAGAGGTTAAAGATCAGTTAAAACAACAACTGACCTCTGACCTCTGACCTCCGACCCCTAAAACTATGACCTGTGAGGAGACACAAAAGAGTTTTTCGCCGTATCTGGACGACCGGCTGGCGCGCGTCGTGCGCGCGGGCGTGGACGCGCACCTCGAAGCCTGTCCCGTGTGCCGCATGGAATTGGCGCAGACGCGCTCGCTCGTGCGCTCGCTCGCGCAGCTCGAACGTCCGGCCATGCCCTCAGACCTCGCCGCCTCTATCAACGAACTACTCTTGATCGAACGCGCCGCGCGCCGCCAGCAGCCGACCGGCTCGCTCCCCGTGCGCGCCTTGCGCTGGCTCGAACCTCGTCTCATGCCCTACACGGTGGGCGCGTTTGCTTCGCTGATTTTGTTCATCGGGGTAGTCAACGCGTTGCGCCCGCAGTTTCGCGTGCTCCGCGAATTGACGATTGCCGCGCGCGCGGCCGCCGTGGACGAGTCGCTCGACAATTCCCTGTTCGAAGGCGGCGGCTACGACGTGACGAAGCCCGTCCTGACGATTAATCCGAACGGCGCGCTCGCCGCGCTCATCCAGACTCCCTCTCGCGGCGACGACGACGCCGACGACATGGTGATCTACGCCGACGTGTTCAGCAACGGCAGCGCGTCGCTCGCGGGCGTCGTGCAACCGCCGCGCAACCCGCGCCTGCTCGACGAGGTGCAGGAAGCTTTCCGGCGCACGCCCGCCTTCGTCCCCGCCTCGCTCGACCGCCGCCCCGCCACCCTGCGCGTCGTCATCTCGGTTTCCAAAGTCAACGTCCACGACCGCAGTTACTAAATCCGGCAATCTACTTTAAGCGCACGCAACGGAAACAGGTCGGCCGCCGGTTCGATTCAGAACCGGCGGCCGACCTGTTTCCGCTTGCGCGTGCCGTCTACTGACCGAACCGCGCGCGATACTCGCTGGAGTTCATGAAGCCGTTGATCATGACGCGGACGTTGTTCGGGTCTTGGTTGATGACCCTGAGCCACGCCTGATAGCCGTCATCCTCCGGCGTCCTTCTGAGGTAGCCGTAATACTGCATCGCCACGTAAGCGCGATTGTATTCGGCCGCTTTGATCTCGTCCGATTCGACGATTGCCCTGAGCGCCTGCGCCCGCGTCAGCGCGCGCGAGTTGAGGCGGTTGACTAAATCGGCGCGCGTGAGCGTCACGTTGACGCCGCCTTCCGGGTTCGACGGGTCGGGCGTCCTGATCGACGGCGCGCCGTAGCGAGCCAGAAGCGCATCGACGAAAGCGGTGTTGGAGAGCGCGTCGTAGACGGCGCGAAACTCCTGTCGCTCCGTGAAATTCACCGGGAAGAGGGCGCGCTTGGCGTAGACCTCGGCGGAAGTTTGCGCCGTCACCGAACGCATGTCGGGGATGATCTCGACGTACTCCGGCAGGCGGTTGAAGGCCACGCGGTAGAACGTGAACGCGAACAAGCCTTTCAGACGAAACTCCGCCGACTCGAAGAACGACTTCGAGACGATGAGGCGGTCGCACAGGGCGGCCGGATGATTGGGGTCGAAATTAAGCGGGTTCGCGCAGCCGTTCAAGACGCCCGACCACGGCTCGCCCGCTTCGGGTTCGCGCGAGAGGAAGTCGAGATATTGCATGCGGACGAAAAGCGGCGTGGCGTTGATCGGGTTCGCCGCGCCCGCCGCATCGCCGTTGTCGTTGATGGTCAGCGTGGCGGTCTTCAACGTACCGAGCACCGCGTTGACGGGGCTCCGCAATTCGATCTGCGCCGTCTCCGCGCCCTCGACGTGTGCGTCGTCTATGAGCGGGACGGCGACGGTCTTCGGCTGCGTGTCGCCCGCCGCGAAGGTGACGGTCTCGATGCTCGTCGCGTAATCGCAGCGCGCGTAAGCCTTGCCCTGCGGGTAAGACGCGCCGTTAGGCATTTTAGTCTCCGGGTTGCAGGGCACGGCCGCCGGTTCGTCCACGGTGGCAACGTCAACCGAGATCGCGCCCGACATGTTGCCGGAACGCGTGACGGTGATGGTCGCGCGCCCGCCGCCCTCGCCCGCCGTATAGTTGGCCGCGCCGAATTCGACAAGCGCGGGCGACGCCGCCGCGGCCTGAACGATGTTGTAGAACGAATCATCCGTGTGGAGTATCTGGCCGTTGCGCGCCGCGCCGGAGTTGGGGGCGACGTTGAAGGTGACGGCGCCGTTCCCCGTGCCGCTCGCGTTCGTGATCGTGATCCACGAAGGTTGGAGGCTCGACGCGGCCCAGGCGCAGCCCGCGCTCGTCACGATGTTAAAACTGCCCGCCCCGCCGCTCGCCGTGAAACTCTGCGTGCTGGTGGGCACGACGGAGTACGTGCAGGACGACGAGCCGGTGAAATTCACCCCCGCCCGGTTCGCGCTCAGCCCGGCGACGATCACGTTCTGGGGCGTGAAGATGTAATTGGCTTTCGCGGGGGCCACGACGTAGTTGCCGCCCGCGGCCACATTGTTGAAAGAGTAATGACCGTTGGCGTCCGTGGTCGTCGCGGGGTTCGGAGAGCCGCCGAGCACGACCCCGACGCCCGCGATGCCGTTGCCGTTCGCATCCGCCACGCGCCCGCCGACGGAGTATTGCTGCAAGGAGACTGTGAAATTCGCCGCCGACTGGTCTGCGCTCAGACTGTTGAACGTCTGGCTGAGCGGCGCGAACGTGTGGTGAGCGAGCGACGGGGTGACGGTGTAGTTGCCCGCAGGCAAATCGGGGAACGAATAGTTGCCCTGCGCGTCGGTCGTGGTCGTGGCGGACTGCGTCCCCGTGAGGGTCACGGTCGCGCCGCCCGAGGGCGTGGAGGCGGCGTTGCGGATAACGCCGCCGATGGTGTAAGCGGCGGCTGTGGTCAACTCATACGCGCCGCGACCGTAGGTCGAGAGTTGGATCACGCCGCCCGCGCTCGTGGCGAAGCCGGTGACGACGGCCGGGAGCATGCCGTGGTTGAACGTCGCCCACGTCGCGCCGTTGTCGGTGGAGCGGAAGACGCCGATGTCCGAACCGGCGTAGAGCGTGGTCGGGGTCACGGGGTCGATGAGGAACGCGCTGACGGGGATGTTCGGAATGGCCGTCGGCTGCCCCGGGCTGCCGCCGATGTTCGTCCAACTCGCGCCGAAGTCCGTCGTCCTGAAGACGTGCCCCGTGCCGTAGCCGCCGTAGGTGATGTAAGCCTCGGAGGCGTTCGACGGGTTGACCGTGAGGCTTTCGACGAAGCGGTTGGGGAGGCCGCTCGTCCTGTCCGTCCAGTTCGCGCCGCCGTCCGTCGAGACCATCACGCGCCCCTGCGCCGAACCCGTGTAGATGACCTGCGAACCGGAGAGCGCAGCGCGTTGCACGCCGATTGCGCTGAGCACGTCCGGGGCGGCTGGCGACGTGCCGACGCCTTTCGTCAAATCGGTCGTGCCGCCGGGCGCAATCCAGTTAGGAGATGTGGCGCAGTTGGTACAGGTGAACAAACGATACGTGCCGAAATAGATCGTGCCGTCAACGCCGTTGCCGACCATCGGCGGGTAGAAGGCGATGCGCTGGCCGGTCGTGGGTTCGCCGAAGTTCACGTTGTCAGCGATGGTGGCCGAGAAGTTGTTACCGTTATTGATGAAGCGGTTGACCCGCCCATAGACGTAGGTGGTGAACACCATGCCCGGGTTCGCCGGGTTGACGATGCTGCGGCCGCCGTCGCCGCTGCTGAACTCGCGCCAGTTGTTCGTGCCGGGGATGCGCAGTTGCGTGCCGTTGTCCTGCGTGCCGCCGTAGGAGATGCTCGGGTCGGACGGGTGCATCGAGATGCCGACGAACTGCGTGAGCGTCAGCGAGGCGTTGAGCGATTGGAACGTCGCGCCGCCGTCGGTCGAGCGCGAGATGCCGCCGTCGTTGCCGGCGTAGATCGTGTTCGGGTCGTTCGGGGCAAAGGCGAAGGCGTGCTGGTCGGGGTGCGTGTTTGAACTGAAAGGGCTGTAGCCGAAATTGGCGCCGGTGAAATTCTTCGTCAGGTTCGACCAGTTGTTGCCGCCGTCCGCACTCTTGTAGATGTCGCGCGTGCCGACGTAGATGGCGTTCGCGTCGTGCGGGGCGACGTAGAGGTAGGCGTTGTAGCCGAACTGGCCGGGGTCGATTCCGGCCGTCGGCTTGTTCGTCCAAATGAGGCCGACGTTGGCGAGACCGGCGTTGTCGCTGATGTCGACACGGACGGCGGTGCGCGTGCCGGAAATGACGTAGAGGCGTTCGGGGGCGGCAGGTGTGACGGCGATGCGGACATCGGACGTTGACGTGCCGCTGGTCGCCGTGAAGATGGGCGCGGGCAGCCACGTCGCGCCGCCGTCCGTAGATTTGTAGATGCCCGCCGCGCCTGCGGGGATGATGCCGAGGGCGTCAACGAGCGTCATGCCCATGTAGAGGATGTGCGGATTCGTCGGGTGGATCGCAAGATCGCGCGGCCTGCCCGCCATCGTCCGCCGCCAACTGACGCCGCCGTCTTCGGAGAGATAAAAACCGTTGCGGTAGAGATTCCCGTCGGGGTTGAGATCGTTGTAGGAAGTGGCGAGCGTGCGCGTCGCTTGCAGGACGTAGACGCGGTCGGGGTTCACCGGGTCAACTTCGATCTCGGCCGTCGTGCCGAGCGGGGCGAGCGTGTTGTTGCTGATGCGCGCCCACGTCGCGCCCGCGTCCGTAGACTTCAAGACGCCCGTGCCGAAATAGCCGTTGTCGAGATCGCCCATCCCCGCGTAGACGATTGACGGGTTGCTCTTCGAGAAAGCGATTGAGCCGACGGCCAGATCGACGTGCGTGTCGGTGACGGGGACGAAGTTTGCGCCGCCGTCGGTCGAACGCCAGATGCCGCCGGTGGACGCGCCGATCAAAATGATGTGCGGGGCGGTGGGGTGGATGGCGATAGAGTTGAGTCGGCCGCTCGTCACGCCCCAGTTGTTCGGGAAGGCGGGCGTCGTCGGCGAAGGGCCGATGCTGCGCCACGTCTGCGTGACGGCGCGCGTGTCGGCGTCGCCGTCTTTGCCGCGCCCGGCGTCCTTCGGGCGCGCGAGCCACGCCTTGAGACGGCCTTCGGCGGGCGGCGCGGCGAACGGGTAGGCGCGCTGCATCATGAACCATTGCTGGCGCGCGTCGATCACCTCGCGCTCGTCGCCGTCTTCCTGTTGGCCGATGCTCGGCTCGTTGATCTCCCCGGCCGTCAACTTCCGCGACTTCGCGGCGGAAGGAGCGTTCGCGCTTTGACGCGTTCGCGGCGCGTTCGCGCGTCGTCTCGGTCCCTGTCGTCTCTTCTGCACGCCCTTCGACGCTTCGACCGTCGCGGCCGAAAACAGGAAAGCGGCCGACCCCGCGAGCGACAGGCTCAGCACGAAGAAGAGCGCGAACCGCAGGCGGCGCGAAAACAGAGGGTGGGACACTGGGAAACTGATTTTTTTCAAAGCTGCGTCCTTGGTTGGAAGGGCGAAAAATCAACAGTCCGTTTGATGCACGAGGGAGCGGCCGGTGCGGCCGTGATGAGTGCGAAGCCGGAATAAGAATACTCGGGCGACTCTCGATTAAGAGTTCGGGAAAAGTGCGACCGGCATGAGGGGGGGTTCTGCGGCCAGTGCATTTACGGGTAAATTGACGACAGACGGAACGAACACCGGCGATAATTCGCGATCTGGCGGAGGCCATCCAATCGGGTCATCCAAAGGTCTGCGCTTAGACGCTGAAAATTGTGTTACAGGATGTCCGGCGAGGCAACGAAACGACGACGAACGATGTTTTCAGGACGCTTCGCCAAACCGGCGAGACGAACACAACTTTACCGTCGAAGTTCGCGTCCCGTCAAGTTAGTCGGCGAAGCAAAAAGGCGGCCGAAAAGTGTGCGCCACCGCAGGCACAGCCGACGCGGAGGGGGCACGGAGAAAAACTATTTGAGATTTCAAATTCGAGTTTGTCTAAAACCTTTCCCCGTGCCTCCTCCGCGCTCTCAGCGTCTGCGGTGGTGAGTCTTAATGTCTCGCCGTTAATTCGCCCCGCCGCGCGCACCCCTCACAGGTGACTTGCTTGACGCACCGGGCGCGGCATGTTAGGTTTTCTCCTTCGTAAACATCAATAATTTTCAGCGTTCCATCCATCTCAACGAGAGAGTCAGGAGAGTCGCTTGACTACTGCGCCGACACCACTCAAGCAGACACCGCTCAACGCCGCGCACCGTCGTCTGGGCGCGCGCATGGTTGATTTCGGTGGCTGGGACATGCCCGTCCAATACCCCGCCGGGACGGTCGAGGAACACCTGCGCACGCGCCGCCACTGCGGCCTCTTCGACGTGTCGCACATGGGCGAGATCGAGGTGCGCGGCACAGACGCCATCCCTTTCGTCAATCGCCTCTGCTCGAACGACGTGACCAAACTCGCCAATGGGCAGGCGCACTACACCGCGCTGACCACGCCCGAAGGCACGGTCGTCGACGATCTGCTCGTCTATCGCTTCGCGGAGGATCACCTGCTGCTCGTCGTCAACGCCTCGACGACCGAGAAGGATTGGGACTGGATCAATGCGCACCGCGGCGACGAGACGGTGAAACTCGCCAACCGCAGCGCGGACTTCTGCCAGATCGCCGTGCAAGGCCCGGACGCGCTCGCCATCCTGCAAACGCTCACCGAGACACCGCTCTCCGAAATCAAGTATTACCACTTCCGCGAGGGCGCGGTAGACGGCGTGCCCGCGATCATCTCGCGCACGGGCTACACGGGCGAGGACGGCTTTGAAGTTTACGCCGCGCCCGAGCGCGCCGAGCAACTCTGGAATCGCATACTCGAAGCGGGCGGGCACGGCACGACCGAAGGCATCCTCTCCTGCGGGCTCGCCGCGCGTAACACGCTCCGGCTCGAATCCGCGATGGCTCTCTACGGCCACGAGATTGACGAAACCACAACGCTCTACGAAGCCAACCTCGGTTGGATTTGCAAATTGAACAAAGGCGACTTCACCGGGCGCGAACGCCTCGCGCAGCAGAAGGCCGAAGGCGTCAAACAAAAACTGGTCGGCTTCGAGGTCACGGATCGCGGCATCGCGCGCGACGGCTATCCGGTTTTAATCAACGGCGAGCCGCTGGGGCGCGTCACGTCGGGCAGCCCCGCGCCCTTTTTGAAGAAGAACATCGGGCTGGCCTACGTCCCCGTCGAGCACGCGAACGAGGGGCAGGAAATTCACATCGAAGTGCGCGGCCGCCCTGTCGCCGCGCGCATCGTCCCCGTGCCTTTTTATAAACGCGAACGCAAAACGAGTCAGTAGTCGGTCGCCCGTCGTCGGTTGCCTGTGGCGACCACACGAGTCGCCGGAGATTAAGAATGAACGCCTCACAACGGGCAAAGAACAACGGACGTTTTTAACTCAAGGAGCATCATGGCAGACATCCCAGACGATTTACACTACAGTAAAGATCACGAGTGGATCAGGGTCGAGGGCGACACCGGCACGGTCGGCATCACGGATCACGCGCAGAACCAGTTGGGCGACATCGTGTATGTGGAGTTGCCGCGCGTGGGCGACAGTTTGGAGGCGGGCGGAGTATTCGGTCAGGTCGAGTCGGTCAAGGCGGCGAACGATCTCTACAGCCCCGTCTCCGGCGAGGTCACGGAACTGAACGAGACGCTCAACGACGACCCGGAGCAGGTCAACAAAGACCCTTACGGCGCGGCGTGGATGCTCCGCCTGCGCCTGAAAGACGCGGGCGAGGTTGACAAGCTGATGAACGCCGCCGAGTACGAAGACTACACCAAGAAAATCACGGAGTAAGAGAAGTTGCGCTACATTCCCAACTCGCCGGAGGAGCGCGCCGAGATGCTGCGCTCAGTCGGTCTGAATTCGCCGGAGGAACTTTTCGACACCATCCCGGCCGACATACTGTTGCGCGATTTACTCGACACGCCGAGCGCGCTTTCCGAACCCGAACTCATCACGCGCTTCGAGTCGCTCGCGGCTAAAAACGCGGCGGCGCACCGCCCGAACTTCCTCGGCGCGGGCGCATACTCGCACTACCAGCCGACCATCGTCGACAGCCTGATCTCGCGCTCCGAGTTTTTCACGGCCTACACGCCCTACCAGCCCGAAATCTCGCAGGGCACGCTGCAAGCCATCTTCGAGTTTCAGACGCTCGTCTGCCAGTTGACCGGCATGGACGTGGCGAATGCCTCGATGTACGACGGCTCGACCTCGGTGGCCGAGGCCGTGCTGATGGCCGAACGCGTCACGCGCCGCCGCAAGGTGGTCGTCTCCGGCGCGCTCCACCCCGAATACCTGCACGTCGCAGACACCTACGTCGCCCACGCCGGAATCGATCTCGTCCGCGCCGGTTTCGACGAACACAGCGGCACGACCAACTTCGACGAACTCGGCGCGCTCGACGACCAGACGGCGGCCATCATCGTGCAGTCGCCGAACTTCTTCGGCTGCGTCGAAGATTTACAGACGCTCTCCGAACGTGCGCACAAGGTCGGCGCGCTCCTCGTCGTCTGCGTGACGGAAAGCATCTCGCTCGGACTCCTGCGCGAGCCGGGCGCGTCGGGCGCGGACATCGTCGTGGCCGAAGGCCAGTCGTTCGGCGTGCCGCTCAGTTTCGGCGGCCCCTACCTCGGACTCTTCGCCACCCGCGAGAAGTACGCGCGGCAGTTGCCCGGCCGCCTCGTCGGCGTGGCGACCGACAAGGAAGGCCGGCGCGGTTTCGTCTTGACGCTCGCCACGCGCGAGCAGCACATCCGCCGCGAGAAGGCCACCTCCAACATCTGCACCAACGAAGGCTTGATCGCGCTCATGGCGACGATCTACCTTGAGACTCTGGGGCGGCGCGGCCTGCAAGAGGTCGCCATGCAGTGCGCGCAGAAGGCCGCTTATGCCGCGCGACGCATCGCGGAGATCGAAGGCTTCTCGCTTCCCTATTCCGCGACTCCGCGCTTCAACGAGTTCGTCGTCCGCGCGCCCGTCGCGGCCGACGGACTGCTGCGACGCCTCGCCTCCGAACGCAACATCACGGGCGGCCTCGCCCTCTCGCGCTACTTCCCCGAACGCCCGAACGACATCCTCGTCTGCGTCACCGAAACCAATCCCCGCAGCGAAATAGACGCGCTCGTCAATGGACTCGCAGAGCTAACATAAGTTTCAAGTTTCAGGTTTCAAGTTTCAGGACTGAAAAGTTCTTCGGTCTTTAACTTGAAACCCGAAACTTGAAACCTGAAACTTTTATTATGATTACGAAAGCCACCACACATATCACGCAGAACGAAGCGTTGATTTTTGAACGCTCGCAGCCGGGACGCAAGGGCTACATGCTGCCCGCGCTCGACGTTGACGAGACGCCGATGGACGAATTGTTGCCCGCCGCGTTTCGCCGCTCCGACGACCTCGAAGGCGTGCCCGAAGTCTCGGAGGTTGACGTGGTGCGCCACTTCACGCGCATCTCGACGTGGAACTACAACATCGATCTCGGCATGTACCCGCTCGGCTCGTGTACGATGAAGTACAACTCGCGTCTCAACGAGCGCGTCGCGCGCATCAAGGGCTTCGCCAACCTCCACCCGCTCGCGTCGGAAGAGGATTCGCAGGGCGCGCTCCAACTGCTCTACGAACTTCAACAGCACCTCTCCGAGATCACCGGCCTCGCCGCCGTCTCGCTGCAACCGGCGGCGGGCGCGCACGGCGAGATGACCGGCGTGATGATCATTCGTGCCTTTCTCGACGCACGCGACGGAGTGGGCGAAGGCGACCGCCCGCGCCGCCACGTCATGCTCATCCCCGACTCGGCGCACGGCACGAACCCCGCCTCCGCGCACCTCTCCGGTTTCACCGTCAAGACCGTCCGCTCGACGCCCGAAGGCCAAACCGATCTCGACGCGCTCCGCGAACTGTGTGCGGCGGGCGACGTGGCCGGGCTGATGTTGACCAACCCGAACACGGTCGGCCTCTTCGAGCGCAACATCCGGGAGATTTGCCGGATCGTCCACGACGCGGGCGGCCTCGTCTACATGGACGGCGCGAACATGAACGCGCTCGTCGGATGGGCGCGCCCCGGCGACATGGGCGTGGACGTGATCCACCTGAACCTGCACAAGACGTTCTCCACCCCGCACGGCGGCGGCGGCCCCGGCTCCGGCCCCTGCTGCTGCACGAAGGAACTCGAACCCTACCTGCCCGTCCCGCGCGTCGTCCGCGCCGGGGAGGATCGCTACAAGTTAGACTTCGACTACCCGAAAACCATCGGCCGCGTCAAAGCCTTCTACGGCAATTTCGGCATGGCCGTGCGCGCGCTCTCCTACATCGAGACGCACGGCGCGGACGGCTTGCGCGAAGCGACCGAAGCCGCCGTCCTGAACGCGCGCGTCATCGCGCACGGGCTGGCCGGCGACTACCACAAGCCCTTCGACGACCCGCCCATGCATGAAGTCGTCTTCACCGACAAACGACAGGCGCGCAAAGGCGTCCACACGCTCGACATCGCCAAGCGTCTCATCGACTACGGCTTTCACCCGATGACCATCTACTTCCCGCTGATCGTGCAGGGCGCGATGCTCATCGAGCCGACCGAATCCGTCGGCCGGCAGGAAATACAACAATTCATCGAAGCCATGCGCGCCATCGCGCGCGAAGCCGAGGAGACGCCCGACCTCGTGACGAATGCCCCGCACACCACGCGCATCGGCCGCCTCGACGAAGCCGCCGCCGCGCGCAAGCCCGTCCTGCGCTGGCGTCCCGAAGAGAAAGCCGCCGTCGCTTGATGATCCATTGCCGGTGCGTAAAGGAAGCGCGGCGCGTGAACCATCCGAAGTTAACGCGCCGCGCTTCTTTTACGCCGCGACTCGATGCAACTGAAGAGGCGCGGCGGATTACAAACAACTCAGAATGTTTATAATGGTCTCGTTAAATACATCCAATTAATCTTTGCTGCTCGAAAGGATGACCGATCATGTTTCTACCTTTAACCGTCCGTCCCGTCATTTTATCGTCCACCCTGCTGTTGCTGTGCGCGTTGCTCCTTGCCGCCTGTAGTCCCGGCGCGGAGAAGACGCCGACCAACACTGCGGCGACCTCCAACAACACTGCCGCCGCAAATGCCAATCAATCCAATAGCAATCCTACTGCCAGCACCGGAAATACTACTGCCGGTCAAACCACGGCCAAGGCGAAGCTCAATTTGAACACGGCTTCGGGGAATGATTTCCTCGCGCAGATTCCGGGTCTGGGCAACAAGATGGTGCATGAGTTTGAGGAATATCGCCCTTACAAGAGCGTGCAGCAGTTCCGGCGCGAAATGGGCAAATACGTCCCGGCGGAGAAGATCGCCGAGTATGAGAAATACGTCTACGTGCCGATTGCGGAGAACGAGTCGGACGCGGCGACGCTGCAACAGATTCCCGGCCTCGATGCGACCGAAGCAGCGGCCTTGATCGCCGGTCGCCCTTACGCCTCGCGCGACGCGTTTCTCGACAAGCTCTCCGAGAAAGTTTCGGCCGATGAACTGGCCGTGGCGAAAACCTATCTGGGCGGCCAATGAGTCCCGCAGATGTGCTGTCGCGCCTGCGGCGATTCCTCTTAGCCTTTTCCGTCGTGCTGCTGGGCGGGGCGTTGCTGGAGTTGTGGCTGATCGAGCACACGGAAGACCCCGTACAGTTCATCCCGTTCGTGTTGTGCGGGCTGGGCGCGCTCGCCGCGCTCGCCGCGCTCGTCCGACCGCGCCGCGCGACGCTTCTGGCCGCGCGCGCGTGCATGGCGTTGGTCGTGTTGGGCGCTTTGCTCGGAATCTACTTGCACGTCGAAGGCAATCTCGCGTTGCAACGCGAGATCAGTCCCAACGCGAACGCGGGTGAGACGCTGTTCGGCGCGCTCGGCGGCGCGAACCCTCTGCTCGCGCCCGGTATTCTGGCCGTGGCCGCCGTGCTCGCGCTGGCCGCGACCTACCGGCATCCAGCCCTAGGGAACAAGGACAAAGGCGCGCCCGCCTGATTCTCTTCACCCGGTACTCAACCGCTGCAGGCTCTAAATAATGTCAGTTCGAGATAAGGAATGTGGAAAAGTGCGGGCGAGAGTTAAAAATCTTGACCCAGTAGTAGGGGAAATCTGCGCTTGCCTCGGTTAAAATTTTTGACTATTTGGAGAATGAATTTGAGAGTATCTGGTGCAGTGATTTGGTGCTCGGCTTGGGGTAAAAAGCTCGCATACGGTTCAGGCAGGCACGCATAATTGGGGGAGACAAAATACATACTGTTAGGGGAGTAACTCACAACAAGCATATAGCAGCCCGTGCGAAAAATTATTGATTTTTTCGTAAAGGCCGTATACCATTCGCCAATCCCCCATACTGCTGGCGAAACCTTCAACTCCGTCAGCCTTACATTACCTTTCGACAAAGGCAACAGCTTCATGGCATCTCACCGTGCGCCGTCTTTGCCGGGGATTCATCCTTACAACGGAGGTAACAACCATGAATCGAGCAAGAATACTGATCGCCTTTGCCGTGGTCTTCACCACGGCGTTTTTCGCCTATTACGCCTCTGCCGCTTGGCAGCATAGAGGACGCCAAGCTCAGAATGCTTTCGCCATAGAGGCTGGCTTCTCTAAAGAGAAAGCCCTCTATGTGCCGGTCTCGGGAGAGGGGGGTAAACGATTGTTTGCCATCATTCCCACGCCTGCCAGCCAACTCGTTCAGGGGGCGGCCGATCAGGTATCAGGCGTCAAGATCATTACTCACGCCGAAGGCAACTCAGTCCGCATTGATGTCTCGACGCTGTTCGGAAATATAGACAAGGTGACGCCGTGCAACATAGCGGAGATCAGGCAGCAATTTGTTGCGTCTTATCGCCTCAATTTGGGCGATGAAATCAGCGTCGCTGAGTTGAAGAACCACGGGCTGGAACCACTGGGCATAAAGCTCGTGCGCGCAGAACCAGCTAAGGTGGCAGCAGCGAAGGCAGGCTCAAAACATCACGCCGTTGTGGGACAACAAGATCTGCCGGCCGAAGGAGGGCCGAGATGTTGCAAGTGCGTGAGCGATGGAATTGCTTGCTGCCCTAACGTCGGCGACTGCCTGACCTGTGGCTCTTGTGGGTACTGCTGTGGAATTGCCACCCCTTAACTCTAAATAGTAAGGCGCACCGGCGCGAAAGGAAGATTCACTCACCTCTCGCGCCGGTGCGCCTTTTAGTTTTCAGCAGCGCGGCCGCGCGTCGTCAGTCCAGGTCGAGCGGGTTGCGATAGGGCGTGTCTTTATCCTTCTCGGCGCGCTTCATGGCCTCGCGAAACTTTTCGTCGAGGATGCGCTCGCGGTCTTTGAGCGACCCGAGTTCCTGCGCGAAGATTTGGTCGCGCGTCTGCTTCTGCCGCTCCAGACCTTTCGCCATCTCCTCGAACGAAGCGATGGGCTTGGTCTTCTCTTCGTGCGAGATGAGCGCGCCGGTCTGGGCGTCTATGATGAGGGTGGATTCGCAACAGGGGCAGATGAGTGTGAAGCGTTGGTTATCCGTCAAAACCAGACTCCTTCGTCCGAGAATACGCTCGCGCCACGGGCGGGCGCGCGGGCAAATTATAGCACTTCGCGCGGCCGAGGCTGCGGGCGGGCTGGCGATAAAAGTAGAAGGGCGACGGTTGCGCGCGAGCGCGTCAACGCCGCGCCCAACCGTCGCCCTTCTCTTTGTACTTTCGCTTGACGGCGAGTTTGTTTACGGCGTCACTGCGTCTTTAACCGCGCCGCCGACTTTCTTCGCGCCGCTGACGGTCTTCTCGCCGACTTTCTTCGCGCCTTTGACGACCGGACGGCCTACATCTTCGGCCTTGTCGGCCGCGCCGCGCCCCACGTCTTCAGCTTTATCGGCCACGCCGCGCCCCACGTCTTCGGCTTTGTCGGCCACACCGCGCCCGACATCTTCGGCCTTGTCAGCCGCGCCGCGCCCCACGTCCTCCGCCTTGTCGGCGACAGCCCCGGCGGCGTCGGCCACGGCATCACCCGTCGCCGTCAAAGCACGGTCAACTTCACTCTCCGGCAGGTCGCGCACCTGTCCGCCGGTCGTGTAGACGCGCGCCGTGCGCTTGCCGCTTCTCGTGTCCGTCGTGACGACGACTCGCTCGACGCGCGGGTTGTTTTTGAAAGTGCGCGTCTGCGTGCGCACGCCATCCGCTTCGGTCGTCACGACCTCGCCGTCCGCGCCGCCGGTCATCGGCATCGTCCCGGTCGTGGCGGTCGTGTTGGCGTTGGCCGCGGCCGCGTTAGTGTTTCCCATGTTAGCGTTATCACTGCCGCCGCACCCGGCGGCCAGAATAGACAGAGCCAGCGCACCCAGGCTCACTGAAAAACGTTTTATCATTTTTATCTCCCCCAATTTAAGCAGAATTGTCTTTAACTGCCTCGATTTGAGCGCAACCGACGTGCCATGCGCCGAACGCCCGCGCGCACCGAGTTTCTTAGTAAAAGCCGCGTACTCCCCGCCACGGCTTCAAACCCGTGTACGATGGGGATGCAGCGCGTCCTTTATCCATACTTGAGACGGCGCGCCGCGTCGCTTAACCTCGACGCCTGTCTCGGATAGTGTGCTAATTGATTTGTACTATCTGCTTCGCCCGCCGAATATCTGCGCGGAGATTTGAGAGAAGGCCGTGGCGCGTGGAAATTTCAACCGTCCGCTTGCTTGATCTTTTCCAGCAAGTACCACGACATGTAATGCCCATACTTTTCCTGTAACTCTTTGCGCCGCCAATCCTGCCCCGTGACCGTCTTCCGGCAGGCACGCGCGCCGCAGCGGCACTCCATCCGGCCTGTGTCGTCGTCGGTCATCGCCCAGTCGTGCGTCAACTCTTCGCCAGCTTCGATGTCGCGCATGGCGACGAAGATGATCTGGCCGCGCACGCCGATGTTCGGTTCGCACGAGTGGTTGCTGTAGATCATGCTCCCCTCGCGTTCGCCCTCCGCCAGCGGGCCGATGAAGAGGTCTTCGCCGATCTGTATCTCGGCCGCGCCGAGCGCGGGCTCAACCTCGCGCAGCGTGCGGCGGTCGAAGACGTGGCCGCCTTTAACCGCGACGATCTCATCTTTCCCGAACGCCTCGACCGCGAACAGCCCGCGCCCCTGAATGGGGCTCTCCCTGACCGTCGCTTTCGGAGAGATGTAAGACAAGTTCATCTTGATTCAACCGGAGGCGTGACGGCTTTTGCTCACGCGCTCTAAATCCTCGCGGAACGAATAGACCGAGAGGCCGCCCTGCGTGCCGTGAACAAAATTCCCGTCGGCGTCGAGGTAGAGGCAGAACGGCAACGCACGCGCGTGAGCCATGTGCCGCGCGCCGATGGCGTTGATCTCCGGTTCAGGCCGGTCGCAGTTGGAGGCCAAACAGACGAAGTGTTCGTTGAGCAGAGAGGCGATGGAAGTTTGCGGGATGATGCCCTCGACGAGGGCGCGGCAGTTGCCTCAAGCGTAACGCCCGTACTCGACGAAGACGAACTTCCCTTCGCGCTTCGCTTCGGCGAGCGCGTCGGCCAGCCGCGTGTGCCAGCGCACCGCGCCGCGGTCGTTGAAATGCGGGTGCGAACTCTCGCGCCTTTCGTCAGCCATTTTCATGTTCTCCCTTCTCGAATCGTATCTCGACGAGCGCGCCCCGGCGCGTCCCGTGTTCGAGCGTCAACTGCGGGTAAGACTTCGGCTCGACGCGCGTCGCGGCCAGTTCCAGCAATCGCTCGGCCTCAAGGATGGACTCCTCCGTCCCTTCGATCTCGACGAATTGGCCGAACGGCAATTCGTCCAACACGACTTCGACGCCCGCCACCAGCCACGTCTCCCTGCGTTTCTCATAGACGGCGGCGGGCGTGTAGCCGAGCGCGCCGAGGATGGCGGCGAGGGCTTCGGGGTCTGAGACGGCCGTCTCGTCTTCGCGCCGTCGCTTGATGCCCGCCTCACCGGCCATGCTCTCTTTGAACGTGAAGACCGAGCGGCCGCCGCGCACGCGTCTCAAGCGCAACACGCGATTTCCCTGTTCGAGCCCCGGCCCCGCGTACAAAGTATTCTCTTCAAATTCCTCGCCGCGCGCCTCCGCCCCGGCCGCGCGCAGACGGTCGCGCAAACCCGCGGCCTCTCCCGAACTTACACGATACTTCTTCTCGATCTCTGTGCCCATAATAAACGTCCGTGGTCGGTCGTCCGTCTCAACCCGTCAGCGTCGCGTCAGTCACTTTAGCAATTAACCCGTGAACCACAAACAACGGGCGACCGGCGGCCTTCAAGTCTGCCTGAACCAGCGCACGACTTCGGGGAGGCTCGCGCTCTTGCCGTACATCAACATGCCGACGCGGTAGATGCGCGCCGCCACCCAGACGAAGAAGACGATGCTCGCCAGCCCGACGCCGAGCGAGAGCGCGATCTGCCAGAAGGGAGGCGTCTCCGTCAGGATACGGACGAGCATCGTGATCGGCGAGAAGAAGGGCGCGATGGAGACCCAGAAGGCGAAAGACGAGTTCGGGCTACGGATGACGGGGAACGCCAGATAGATGCTGATCACGGAGAGGAAGATCACGGGCATCGCCATCTGCCCCGCCTCTTTCTCCGTCGTCACCATCGCGGCGACGAGCATGTAGATCGTGGCGTACATCAAAAACCCGACGACGAAAAACACGAGCGCGTAGACGGCGAAAGAGAGCGGCAGGCGCGGCAGCGGCACGTTCATCCCGCTCGCCGCCAGCATCCCGACGCCGTAGAGCGTGAACGCCGCGAACGCCACCGCCCAGATCAAGTATTGCGTGATCGCGACGAGCGAGACGCCCAAGAGTTTCCCCAACATCAGGTGAAACGGTTTGACCGACGAGAAAAGCACCTCCGACACGCGCGTCGTCTTCTCTTCCACCACCGAAGAGAGAATGACCTGCCCGTACATCAGGATCGCCATGTAGATGAAGAGGCCGACGAACATCGCCAGCCCGAAGCCGCCGCCGCTGTCGCGCTCAAGCCCGCCTTCGCTCACCTTCGTCGTCTCCAACTCGATCTCTTTCGACAACTCGCGCACGCGCACCTGATCTATGTTCGCCTCGCGCAAACGTTGCTCGAAGACGGCGCGGTTCAAACTGCGGCGCAGTTGTAAAGTGGTGACGGGGTCGCTCAAGTTGCGCCCGTAATATTCGGCGCGTCCCTCCGCCAAAATCTTTTCGGGCAGCACGAGATAGACGCTCAACTCGCCTTTCCGCACGCGCGCGTTCAACTCGCTCTTGATCTCTTCGAGCGAACGCCCGCCGGTCGCCGCCTGCTCCACCTCGTAGTGGGAGCCGAGCAAAGCGGACGCCTGCCGGCGTAGTTGCGCCTCCCGACCCGGCGTGGCGGCGACCGAAGACGGCTGCTCCCCGCGCTCGCCGTCCAAGCCTTCGTCAGCACGGCTCCTCAGAATCGACTCGCGCACGCCCTCGTACATTTTCCCCGTGAGGTCAACGATGGCGACCTTCGTCGCGCCGCCCGTCTTCATCGAGATGAGCAGGCCGGGCACGACCGCGAAGCCGATCATGATGATGGGGCCGAGCAGCGACGAAATCACGAAGCCTTTCGTGCGGAGGCGGCCGAGGTATTCGCGCCGGATGATGACCAGCAGTTTCTTCATGCGCCTTCTCCCACCTGCTGCAAAAAGATGTCGTGCAGACTCGGCTCGACCTGCTCGAAACGTGTGACGCGCGCCCCGCCCTCGACGAGGCGGCGCAGCAACTCCTGCGCGTCCGCCCCTTCGGCCAACACGACTTCCAGATAGTCGCCGTAAGGCTTGACGCCCGCCACGAGCCGCGCGTCTCGGAGCGCGCCGTCGCCGCCCTCGGCCCTCAGCGCGACGGCGCGACGGCCGAAACCGCTCTTCACCTCGCGCAGGCTTCCTTCCAGCACCTTGCGCGAGCGGTTGATGAGGCAGATGTCGTCGCAGAGTTGTTCGGCCTGCGACATCATGTGCGTGGAGAAGATGATGGTGCGGCGTTCGGCCTTCAGTTCGAGCAGCACGTCTTTCATCAACTCGGCGTTGACCGGATCGAGGCCGGAGAAAACTTCGTCGAGGATGAGCAGGTCGGGTTCGTGCATCACGGTGGCGATGAACTGAATCTTCTGCTGCATGCCTTTCGAGAGTTCGTCGGTCTTGTGCGTTTTCCACTCGGACAGTTTCAGGCGTTCGAGCCAGCGGTCGAGACGCGTCTCGGCCTCGCGCCGCGTCAGACCTTTCAACTCGCCGAAGTAGCGCAACTGATCGCCGACGCGCATCTTTTTGTAGAGGCCGCGCTCTTCCGGCAGATAGCCGATGCGATCCTGTAGACGCTCGGACATCTGTTGGCCGAAGAGTTCGATGCGGCCGGAATCGGGCGCGAGGATGTTGACGATCATGCGAATGGTCGTGGTCTTGCCCGCGCCGTTCGGCCCGATCAAGCCGAAAATCCGCCCGGCGCGAACTTCGAGACTCAGTTCGTCAACCGCCACAAACTCGCCGAACTTTTTCGAGACGCGAGTCAGCGCAAGGGTCACACCGTTTTCACTCAAGAATTTTCCTCCGCCTCACAACAGACGCCGTGAAGCTGCGAACGCCATGAAGCCGCGGGATGCGGTCTCTCTCAACCTTCCCGAGCGGCGGCGTTGTATACGGGCGACGCGCGGCGAAAGTTCTACCGCCCGCGCGCGCCGCAACTCGCTCTCGCGCCGCGCCCGCTCCGGTGCTATGATGCTTTCGTTAACGTCCCTTCACTTCCACCCAGGCTGACGGCGATGCTTTCAAAAATCTTTCCCTTCCGGCGCGCTAGGCTTCTGCTGCTCCCGCTTTGCCTGTCGCTCGTCCCGTGCGTCGGCGCGCAACAGCAGCCCTCGCCCACCGCCCCGCCCGAAACTTCCGACGAAATCATTCGCGTTAACACCGAACTCGTCCAAACCGATGTGATCGTCTTGGACAAAGGGGGCAAGTTTGTTGACGGCCTCAAACCCGAACAGTTCGAGTTGCGCGTGAACGGCAAACCGCAGGCGATCTCATTCTTCGAGCGCGTGTTGGCCGGAAGCGTCAACGAGGATGCGCAACTGGCGGCGGCGCGCGGGGGCGTCAAAGTAACTCAGGCGAACAACGCGAACGTCGCCGCCGCGAGGCCGCTCGACCGGGGGCGCAACGTCCTTTTCTTCGTGGACGACCTGCATCTTTCGCCCGCCAGCCTCGCGCGCACGCGCAACCTCTTGCTCCGCTTCATCGACGAGCAGATGGGGCAAAATGATCAGGCCGTCATCTCGACCGCCAGCAACCAACTCGGATTCCTCCAACAACTCTCCGACGACAAGCGCGTGCTGCGCGCCGCCGCCACGCGCCTCAGCCCGCGCGAAGTAACCGTGCGCGATCACCAACGCCCGGCGATGACCGAGCTACAGGCTCTGGCAATCGACCAAAACGACCCGAACGTGCTCAACTATTTCATCGAGGCCGTGCTCAGAGAGAACCCCGTCTTCGGCAACCAGCAGAGCGCGCGCTCGTCGGCGGAGACGCAGGTGCGCCAGCGCGCGACGCAACTCGTGCAGACGAGCACGTCGGCGGCCATGAACACGCTCTACGGTCTGCGCCACATGCTGCGCACGCTCGCGCCGCTCCCCGGTCGTAAGGTCGTCTATTTCATCTCCGACGGCTTCCCCGTCGAGATGCGGCGTTCGGACATGAGCGACACTCTGCGGCGCGTGACGGACGCGGCGGTGCGCGCCGGGGTCGTCGTCTACACGCTCGACGCGCGCGGTTTGACGGCGGACTTGGCGGGCGTGCCCGACGCTTCGAGCGACGCCGCGCCAGACCTCACCGGACAACTATCCTCCGCGTCGCTCAACGAGGCGACCGCACGGCAAGAGCCTCTGCGCCTCATCGCCGACGACACCGGCGGGCGCGCGCTGCTCAACACGAACGCCCTCTCGGACGCCCTCACCAAAGCGTTCAAAGAGACTTCCGTCTATTACCTGCTGGCGTGGCGGCCGGAGGTCGCGGAGGGGCGCGGCGGCAACAGGTTTCAGCGCATCGAAGTGAGCGTGCGAAATCGCGCGGACGTGAGCGTGCACGTGCAGCGCGGTTATTACACGACGCCGCCCCCCGAACCCGCGCGCGGCAAGGAAGCCAAGCGCGGGAACGACGCGAAGGGAAAAGAGGCCGGAGAGAAGGACGCGCCCGCCGCCGCCGCAGGCAAAGCGCAGAACAAAGAGTTGATCGCCGCGCTGCATTCGCTCTACCCGAAGGCCGCGCTCCCCACCTCGCTCGCGCTCAACTACTTCAACCTCCCGCCGCGCGGTATGATCTTAACCACTTCCATTCAAGTTGATCTCGCCGCCAGCGCGCCCGCCGCCGACAACAAAACCCAACCGGGGCAGGTCGAAGTAATCGGCGCGCTCTACGACGAGCGCGGCAAACTCAAAAACTCCTTCCAGCGCGGCCTGAGCGTCACGCCGAACGCGGCAACCGCCGCCCCGAACGCGACGCCCGCCTCGTCCGAATCAAGTCGCGTTATCGTCAGCACGCATCTGCCGATTGCGCCGGGTCTCTATCAAGTGCGCATCGCCGCACGCGAACCGCGCAGCGGGCGCACCGGCAGCGCGACGCAGTGGATCGAAATCCCCGACATCGGTAAGGGCAAACTCGCCTTGAGCAGCGTCTTTCTCGGAGAGCAAACGAACAGAGAGATCGTGCCCGCGAAGGACGCGCCCGACGCCGCCCTCCCCGTCGCCATCATCGTGGATCGACGCCTCGCGCGCACCTCGCGCCTGCGCTTCTTCACCTACATCTACAACGCGGCGCGCGCGCCCGGCGGCGGCGGCGACAAGCCGGACATCGCGCTGCAAGTGCAAGTATTCCGCGACGACCAGCCCGTCATCACCTCGCCCCTGCGCAAACTCGACACGGAGGGCATGCCAGACCTCACGAGCCTCCCTTACGCGGCCGAGTTATCCCTCGCGGGTCTTGCCACCGGCAGCTACGCCCTACAGATCACGGCCATCGACCGCGTCTCGAAGACGACCGCCACGCAACGCGCTAAATTTATGGTCGAGTGACAGCCCCGACAGGGGCATCGGAAGGTAAGCGAGAGCGCGCCGCCGAGAGCGAGAGCGCGCCGCCGAGCAGAAGCCTTCGTATCAATCGCGCCGGTCTGTCGTTCATCCCGCCACCTTTACGACTCAAGCACGATGCGCCGCACCGAGACGATGTGCTCGAATGCTTGCAACTCTTCGAGCGTCTCGTCCGCGAGCGGCGCGTCGGTTTGGATGACGGCCATCGCCTCGCCGCCGAGTTCATGCCGCCCCAGATGAAAGCGGCTGACGTTGACGCCGTGCGCGCCGAGGATCGTGCCGACGTAACCGATGACGCCGGGCACGTCGCGGTTGCGCGTGACGACCATGTGCCCCGTCGGGATCGCTTCGATGCGGAAGCCGTTAATCTCCGTGATGCGCCCGTCGCCGCCCGAGCCGTCCGAGTTTCTCAAGCCGAAGAGCGCGCCCGAGACGCTCTGCTCGCCTTTGACCGTCACGACCCGGGTCGTGATCGCGGGCGACAACTCGTACCCCGTTCCGCGCATGTACGAAGTCGTCACCGGGATGCCGCGCTCTTCCGCGATGAGAAACGCGTTGACGACGTTGACGCGCGCGCTCATGTCGCGCAAAAGCCCCGCGAGAAACGCGCGCGTGACGGGCGCGGCCTCAATCTCGGCCAACTCTCCCGCGTACTCGATCTTCACTTCGCGCACCGGCTCGTCCAACAACTGCGCTTGAAATCTGCCCAGACGTTCGGCGAGGACGAGGTAGGGCGCGAGCGTGTTCAACTCCTTCGCGCCGAGGGCGGGAGCGTTCACCGCGCCGCGCAACGCGCCCGTCTGAAAATAGTCGCGCATCTGCTCGGCGACCGTCACCGCCACGCCTTCCTGCGCCTCTTTCGTCGATGCGCCGAGATGCGGGGTCATGATCACGCCGTCGAATTGCAACAGCGGGTTGATCTGCGACGGCGGTTCTTCCTCGAACACGTCGAGCGCGGCGCCCGCGACGCGCCCTTCTTTCAGCGCATCGTAGAGCGCGCGTTCGTCTATCAGGCCGCCGCGCGCGCAGTTGATGATGCGCACGTCGGGCTTCATGCAGGCGAATTCGCGCGCCCCGATGATGCCGCGCGTCTCGGCCGTGAGCGGCGTGTGGACGGTGAGAAAGTCGGCGCGCGCGCACACCTCTTCGAGCGGCGCGAGTTCCAACTCCATGTCGCGCGCCTGTTCGGGGGCGATGAACGGGTCGAACGCCAGAACCTTCATCTCGAACCCGCGCGCGCGGTTCGCCACCACGCGGCCGATGCGTCCGAGGCCGATCACGCCCAGAGTCTTACCGCGCAACTCGACGCCGACGAATTTCTTTCGCTCCCACTTGCCGCCCTGCAAACTGGCGTGCGCCTGCGGCACGGAGCGCGCGAGCGCGAGCAGCAGCGCGAGCGTGTGCTCGGCGGTCGTCATCGTGTTGCCGTCGGGCGCGTTCATCACGATGATGCCGCGCGCGGTCGCCGCCGGAACGTCTATGTTGTCCACGCCGACCCCGGCGCGTCCGATGGCGCGCAGGCGCACCGCCTCGTCCATCAGAGCGGCGGTCACTTTCGTCTCGCTACGCACGACCAGACCGTCGTAGTCGCGCACGATCTCGCGCAATTCATCCGGCTTGAGCCCGGTGCGCTTTTCCACCGTGAAGCCCCCGGCGCGCAAAGGCTCAAGCCCGCTCTCGCTCACGTCGTCGGATACAAGAATTTTGATGTTGTCCATAAAGGGAGAAGTCAATAGGAAAGTAGGAACGCGGAACGATGAATGATGAAGTAAAGACAAGTTGCTTTTACTTCATCATTCATCGTTCCGCGTTCATCATTTAATTTACATCGGGCCGCCGGAATCTTTGCCGTCGGCGGTTCCGCCGCCCGTCGTGCCGGGCATGCCGTCAGGCGACGGCGCGGACGATGACGAATCGGACGCCGAAGTTTCACTCCGCGAAGCGGCCGAATCAGTTTGAGTCTGTTGCAAGTCGTTCAGGGTATTACTGCTCGTCGCCTCTTCTCGCCGCGCGGCGGTCTGCGCGCTCGTGTCGGCTGCGTCCGCCGTTGGGGTGGCGGCAGGGTTCGTCTGTTTGCCTTCGTCCATATTTTCTCCTTCTAAAAGAGCAGATACATTGAGGTCAACAGCGACATCAGCGTCGCGGCATAGACGCCCGCGAGCACGTCGTCGGCCATGATGCCGAGACCGGCTTCGAGCGATTCGAGGCGGCGGATCGGGTACGGCTTCCAGATGTCGAACACGCGAAACGCCAGAAAGCCCGTGACGATGGCCCATGCCCCGACGCCCGCGGGCAGGAAGACGAACGTCAAAATCTGTCCGATCACTTCGTCGATCACGACCGCGCCGGGGTCTTTGCGCGACAGCAGCGACTCGCAGCGCGTCGCCGCCCAGACGCCCCCAATCGTCATCACGATCAACATCAGGAGCACGACCGTCGTTTGCAGCGAGACGAGCGGCGGGGTGCTCCACCCGCGCGCCTCCGCGTATAAAAATGCCTGCACGCTCGCCGCGCGCGCCGCCAGATACAAGCCGACGCCGACGAGCGACCCCCAAGTGCCCGGCGCGAGCGGGATCAAACCGACGCCGCACGTCGCCACCGCCAGCGCGACGTAATCCTTGAGACCGCGCTCGCGCGCCGCGCGCCCGATGAAGGCCGTCGTCACCACCGACGGATTCAGTTCATCGCTCGATTCTTTAACAACTTTCATAAAAGTGAGCTGTAAGCAGTGAGCAGTGAGCAGTGAGAAAACAGTTTTTATTACTGCATACTGCTCGCCGCTTACTGCTCACTTACAATGCTTCCGATCAGATCGTATTCGTGCGCGTCGGTGATGCGGACGTTGACGAAATCGCCGGGGGCGGGCGCGAAGCCTTCGGGCGCGTCGTTGATCAGAACGACGCCGTCGATGTCCGGCGCTTGCGTCTCCAGACGCCCCTGCCAGAGCAGGTCGGTCTCTTGCGCCGCGCCTTCAAAGAGGACGCGGCAAGTCTCGCCGATGCGCGCGCGGTTGCGCTTGAGCGAGATACGGCGTTGCTCACGCATCAAACGGTCGTGCCTACGGGCTGCGACTTTCGGGTCAACCTTATCCGGCAAGTCGAAAGCGGGCGTGCCCTCTTCGTCCGAATAGGTGAAGACGCCGACGCGGTCGAACTGGACGTTGCGGACGAAGGCCATGAGTTCGTTGAAATCTTCCTCGGTCTCGCCGGGGAAACCCGTGATGAACGTGGTGCGCACGCCGATGCCGGGCACGCGCCGCCGGACGCGTTCGATCAATCGTTCGAGGCTCGCGCGATTGCCCCCGCGACGCATCAACTTCAGGACGTTCTGCGACGCGTGCTGCAAAGGCATGTCGAGATACTTGACGGCCTTCGGCTCCGTTCGCATCACGTCGAGGAAGAGGTCGCTGATGTGCGTCGGGTAGGTGTACATGACGCGCACCCATTCTATCCGGTCGAGCCGCGCGAGTTCGCGGAGCAGGTGCGCCAGACCGTCGGGCTGTTCGAGGTCTTCGCCGTAGCGCGAGGAGTCCTGCGCGACGAGAATTAGTTCGCGGACGCCGCGCGCCGCCAACGCCTGCGCCTCGCTCAACACCGAGCCGAAACGGCGGCTGCGAAAATGGCCGCGCATCTGCGGGATGAAACAGAAGGCGCACGGGCGGTCGCAACCTTCTGCGATCTTGACGAACGCGCTGTAGCCGGGCGTGGCGAGCACGCGTGGCGTCGATTCGTCGTAGAGGTAAGTCGCGCTCTGGTTGCCGAGCGCGATGACGGGAAGCGAGCGCGTGTTCACCCGTTCGTCGCAGACTTTCGTGATGTCGTTGATCTGGTTCGTCCCGATGAAGGCGTCAACTTCCGGTATCTCCGCGCGCAGTTCGTCGCGGTAACGCTCGACGAGACAGCCCGCGACGACGAGGCGTTTAGCCTTCCCGTCCGTCTTCATGCGCGCCGCTTCGAGGATGGCGTCGATGGATTCCCGCTTCGCCGAATCGATGAAGCCGCAGGTGTTCACGACGAGCGTCTCGGCCTCCGCCTCGTCCGTCGTGATCTCATAACCGGCGGCCGCGAGTTGACCCATCATCACCTCGCTATCGACCAGATTCTTCGGACAGCCCAAACTGATAAAGCCAATTTTCTTCATAACAAACCGGTGAAGCGTAAATGGTGAATGGCGGAAGACAGTTTGTGATCCACTCACTATTTACCATTAACCGTTCACTTTCCTTGTTTACTTTCCTTCTCTATGCGCCGCAGCCATTCTTCGACGCGGGCGGCTTCCGCGGTCGTGAGTTCGTGTGCGCCGAAGCGGACGCGGTTATAAGAACGTGTCAGGAGTAACGCTTCGGGCATGCCGGTGGTGGCCGCAAATTCGAGCGGCGTCTCGTCGGGCGCGCGCATCATGCCGCGTGATTCGAGCACCTTGATCATGCGTTCGTAGAAGACGACGGATGAATAATTTCTCCGTTCGCGCCGTCCGAAGTTCAGCAGCCATGCCCACTCCCAACGACGCGCGCGCGCGACGAACAGCGCCAGTAATCCGAGGAGCAACGTCAGCGCGACGAGCAGGGGAACGTTGACGTGCCACGCGCCGCCCGTCCCGCCCGCGCCGAAGGAGAACTGCTGCCACCACAAGGCGAACCCGGCGCGCAGTTCGGCGAAAGTTTGCCCGGCCGTCTGGCGGTAGACGCCTAGATTGCTGCGAATTGATGTCGCGAGTGAACGCTGTTCCTGCTTATCATAAGCGACGACATATTGAATCCAAAACAGTTCGAGGGCTTCGGCGTACTTGCCGAGCCGCCCGCGCAGCAGGCCGCCCGCGTCGTTGTTGCCCGGCCGCCCGTCAACCGGCGTCGGATCGAAAGTCACCCACGCGCCCGTCTCCGGGAAATAAACCTCGACCCACGAATGCGCGTCCGACTGCCTGACGGTGTACACGTCCGCCGCATCGTTGTACTCGCCCAACTGGAAACCGTTGACGACGCGCGTCGCGACTCCCGCCGTGCGCAGCATCACGGCCATCGCCGTCGAGAAATATTCGCAATGCCCTTCGCGGACGCGGAACATAAAATCCGCCAGCGGGTCGTCCGCCCCGCCCGACTTCTGCTCCAACGTGTAGCGAAAGTTCTGCTGGAAATAAGATTCGATGACGCGCGCCGCGTCGTAGCGATTGCCGGAGCGCGTGCCCACGATCAACCCGCGCGCGAGTTGGCGGATACGCGGGTCGAGGTCGTCAGGAAGACGCAGGTAACGCTCCATCGCGGCTGGATAGGCCGCGAGGTCTCGGCGCAACTGCTCGGCGGGCGGCTCGGTCGTGTCCGAGTAGGCGCGGTAAGAGATGCGCTCCTGCGAATGATCGCGCGTCATCAGGCTGTCCTCGTCGTCGATCCCGATGTAGGGCAGCGCGGCCTGTATCGCGACGGGGCGCGAGGCGATGAACAGGACGGGCGTGTCTATCGGTTCGACGAAGAAGGTCTGCGTCGTCAGGTTCTCCAGAGATTGCGTCGTGCCGAACTGAAAAAGATTGCGCTCATTGCCGCGCCGGTATTCGATCTCGCGACTAGACCTGCGCCAGGTGCGCCCGCTGAACTCGTCGAGCGCGACGCCACGCCAGCGCAGAGTTTGATGTCGCCCGGCCAGAGGGTCTTCGACGCGCACGCGCATCACGACGCGCTGGCTCTGTTGGAGGCGGCCGATCTCGCCGAGCGTCACTTCGTCGGAAAAGCCGACGACGCCGTTGAGGCCGCCGTCGGCGCGGGCGAGCGCGCTCCCGCTGAAACGCGGCATGATGAAAAAGATTGGCAACGCGAGCGCAAAGATGAGTGCGAGCAGAGAGAGCGCGACGAGCGGCAGGCGACGCGCTTCGCCCGACGGCATTTGCCCCGCCACGGCTTTTCCCGACAGGCGACTCAACCAGCGCGCGCGAGGCGCGGAGAGCAGTCGCGTCTCCTGAGTTTTGATCGCGCGGCGCGCCTTCCTGATCTCGAAGCAGACCACCGTCGAGAGCGCGCAGAAGGTGTAGAGCGCGAGCGTGGCGACGAAAAGCGGGCTGACGCTCAAGCCCGCCGCGAGCAGGACTTCAAAAAACGAGATGAGGTAGAGAAACAGCCAGTCGCGGTCGGCCTTAAGCTGCACCAGTTTGACGGCCGAGAGGAACAGTATGAAGTGCGTGAGCGCGCCGATCCCGGCGCGCGCCGGCTCGCCCGGCCAGAGCACGTTGGATTGAAATTTCCAGTCGAGGTAAAGCAGCGGGAGCGACGAGACGACCGCGAACATCCCCGCGCGCTCGGACAACTGCCAGCGCGTCCCCTCGAACTTCCACGCCGCCAAGAGCAGCAGCGTGAACACCACGCCAAGCCCCGCGCCCATGCCGCCGGAGACGGCCAGCGCGAGCGTGCCGCTGGCGATCATCGCGTAAGAGGAGATGCGAAAGTAGGTATCGAAAGTCACGTCTGTTTTGATGCGGGAGGAAGATGCTCAGGAACGCGCTTTGTTTTTGACGATCTCGATCTCAAACAACTTCGGCCACATCTTGCCGGTGACGAACAGGCGTTTGCCCGCCTCGTCGTAAGCGATGCCATTCAAAACGTCCTCTTGCCCCGTCCGGTCTTTGGCCGCGAGCAGCCCCGTGAGGTCGATCCAGCCGAGAATTTTGCCCGTCTTCGGGTCGATGCGAGCGATGCGATCCGTCTGGTAGATGTTGGCGTAGATTTCGCCGTCTATGTATTCGAGTTCGTTCAACTGATCGACAGGCTCGCCCCTGTCCGTGACGCTGATCGTACGAGTCGTCTGAAGCGTGGACGGATCGAGAAAGCGAATTTCGTCGGTGCCGTCGCTCATAATCAGAAACTCGCCGTTGTGCGTCAGCCCCCAACCCTCGCCCTTGTAGCTGAACTCGCCTTGTTTTTGAAAAGTGGCCGGGTCGTAAATGAAACCCTTCTGTTCCTGCCACGTCAGTTGGAAGACCTTGTTATGAAAGACCGTCATGCCTTCGCCAAAATAATTTTGGGGCAGGGAAATCTGTTTGATGACTTTGCCCGACTTCAATTCGACCTTGCGCAAGCTGGACGTGCCGTATTGCCCCGTGCTCTCCCAGAGCATGCCGTCGAGAAAGATTAGACCCTGTGTGTAGGCGCGTCTGTCGTGCGGCCAGGAGTTTTTGATTTTATAAGAGTAGGTGGGAACCTCCAGAGGCGTCGCCACGGCTTCCGTCGGCTGGACGGACTTCACGGTTTGCGTCGCGGCTTTCCGCCCGTCCGGTTCACTCGCGGCAGGCGTCTGTCGCCTGGCGTCGGCTGCGGTCATCTCAGTCCCGCCCCCACATGCCGTGATCAAGAGAAGGCAAGCAAGCAGCGAATTTCGATAAAGCTGTTTCTTCATCAAACACACCCCGGCATTAAAGATGAACCGTCCTTGCTGGAAGTTCCTTAAGTTACCCGGAATATTTTCTCAGAGCGGCACAAATTAGAAAAGCCCGTCTGTTGAAACTGCTGAATGCTCGCCTGAATGCCCCGGCGCAGACTTCTTCCGACTCCGAAACGGAAGCGCTTCCGCTACCGGGCATGCTGCAAATGTCCTAACAACTGTCGATGTACTGAGTAGAACTGAACCAATTAAATTGTCAGGGAAAGACGGCTCGGCAATTCACCAATAGAAAAGAAAAATGCCCGCTCAAGTTGATTTGAGCGGGCATTTTTTTAAATTTAATCCGGCGACTTCCTACTCTCCCACGCAGCTACCCGCGCAGTACCATCGGCTCCAAGAGGCTTAACTTCCGTGTTCGGGATGGGAACGGGTGTGACCCTCTCGACAAAATCACCGGAAAACTTGAAAGAGCGTGTAAAAGGGCTTGGACAATCGAATAGTGAAAGTTTCTAGGTTTTTCAAAAGTTGTGCGAAGCGAACCATCGAACATTACCGAACGGTTTTGCCCGTCAATAAATTTAATGGTCAAGCCTTGGGAACATTAGTACTGGTCAACTGAACACATTACTGTGCTTACATTTCCAGCCTATCAACGTGGTGGTCTACCACGAGTCTCACTGGCAGGTCTAATCTTGGGTCTGGCTTCACGCTTAGATGCATTCAGCGTTTATCCATGCTCCACATAGCTACCGAGCGCTGCCGTTGGCACGACAACTCGTACACTAGAGGTGGATCCATCCCGGTCCTCTCGTACTAAGGACAGATTCCCTCAAACCTGCTCCGCCCACACCAGATAGGGACCGAACTGTCTCGCGACGTTCTAAACCCAGCTCAC
>JAIVJZ010000075.1 GCA_020199775.1 Acidobacteriota bacterium | reverse complement strand
GCAGCGGGGGGAGATTGAGCGGGAGAGCGCGGAGAATTTGGAGGGCGAGGGGGAGGGCGAGGGTGCGGGTGGGGAAGCGTTGGCGTATGTCATCTACACGTCCGGTTCCACTGGTCGCCCCAAGGGCGTGATGATTAGTCATCGCAACGTCGCCAACTTCTTCAAAGGGATGGACGAGCGTGTCGGATGCAGCGAAGCGGACACGTTGTTGGCCGTCACCAGTATCTCGTTCGACATCTCCGTGTTGGAACTCTTCTGGACGCTGACACGAGGCTGCCGCGTGGTTCTTATAGGGGAGCAGTTCGCGGATAATCCGGCACACCAGCCGCCGCCTCAGTTGTCGCGCAAGGGCATGCAGTTCAGCCTCTTCTATTTCGCCAGCGAAGCAGCAGAGGGAGGGCGTGACAGGTATCGTCTCGTGCTCGAAGGGGCGAAGTTTGCAGACCGCTACGGCTTCGAGGCCGTGTGGACACCCGAACGCCACTTCCATGAATTTGGCAGTCTCTACCCGAACCCTTCCGTGATGAGCGCCGCTCTCGCAACCATCACCGAACGCGTGCACCTGCGCGGCGGCAGCGTGGTGATGCCCTTGCATCATCCGATCAGGGTGGCCGAGGAATGGTCGCTCGTGGACAACCTGTCGAACGGGCGCGTCGGGATAGCTTTTGCTTCAGGCTGGCACGCCGATGATTTTGTCTTCTTCCCGGAGAACTATCCCGAACGAAAAGAACTGATGTCGCGCGGCATCGAAACCGTCCGCCGGCTCTGGCAGGGCGAGTCAATCGTGGTGCGCGGCGGCGCGGGTAATGAGCTTGAGATCAAATCCTATCCGAGGCCGGTTCAGTCCGAACTGCCCGTCTGGATTACGGCGGCAGGCGCGGTCGAAACCTTCATCAAAGCCGGAGAGATGGGCGCGAATGTCCTGACGCATCTGCTCGGGCAATCAATTGAAGATGTAGCCGAGCGCATTGCCCTCTACCGGCAAACACGCGCGAAGCACGGTCATAACCCCGAAGCCGGACGCGTGACGCTGATGCTGCACACCTTCGTCGGGGAAGATTTGGAGAGCGTTCGTGAGGTCGTCCGCGCGCCTTTCACGAATTACCTGCGGTCGTCTATCGGACTCATCGCCAATCTAGTCAAGAGCCTGGAGCTTCCGCTCGACTTGCAGACGATGAGCGAGAAAGACATGGACACCCTGTTGGACTTCGCCTTCGACCGTTATTTTGAAACCAGTGCTCTGTTCGGTACGCCGCGCACGTGCAACGCGATGATTGAACGTTTGAAGCGCATCGGCGTTGACGAGGTAGCCTGTCTGGTTGATTTCGGCATTGACGTGGAGGTGGTGCTGGCGAGTCTGCCCCGGCTCAACGCGGTCAACGAACTCGCCAACGTGAAGCGACAGACAGGTGATTACTCGCTACCGGCGCAAGCCCGCAGGTATGGCGCAACACTCATGCAGTGCACGCCTTCGATGATGAGAATGCTCAGTCTGAACCCGGAGAATTTCGACTCTCTGCGTTCTTTGCGCACCTTGTTGCTCGGCGGCGAGGCGCTCCCTCCGTCGCTCGCAGCGCAGGTGCAAGAAGCTTTGCCGTGCCAGCTCATCAATATGTACGGGCCGACGGAAACAACAATCTGGTCGGCATGTCATGAAGTCAAAGAGATTGGCAGCACCATCCCTATCGGTCGCCCGATTGCCAATACCCAGATTTACATCCTCGACCGTCATCTCCAACCGACGCCGGTTGGCGTCGGCGGCGAGCTTTATATCGGCGGGGCCGGGCTGGCGCAAGGCTATCTTCACCGCCCCGCATTGACCGCCGAAAAATTTATCCCCGACCCGTTCGGCAACGAACCGGGCGCGCGGCTGTACCGCACCGGCGACCTGACGCGTTACCTCCCGGATGGGAATATCGAGTTTCTGGGGCGGATTGACCAGCAGGTAAAAGTCAGAGGCTTTCGCATCGAGTTGGAAGAGATTGAAGCAGTGCTCGGACAGCATCCGAACGTGCGCGAGGTGGCCGTGATGGTAAGCGAAGAGACGTTGGGCGACCAGCGTCTGATTGCTTACGTGGTGCCCGCGCAAAAGCCCGCGACACTCAACTCCGAACTGCGGAGTTTCCTGTCCGAGAAGCTGCCGGAGTATATGGTTCCTTCACTCTTCACCATGCTGGATGCCTTTCCTCTGACCTCCAACGGCAAGATTAATCGTCAGGCGTTGCTCAAGCTTGAGAGGCCGCAGCCGGAATTGAAAGAGGGGTATCTGCCGCCGCGCAACGAGATGGAGCAGGCCGTCGCCTCTATCTGGCAGCAGGTACTTAAAGTCGAGAGAGTTGGTCTCCATGACAATTTCTTCGACCTGGGCGGCCATTCGCTGCTCATGGTGCAGGTACAGAGCCAACTCCGCGAAGCATTCAAAGTGGATTTGCCACTCATACACATCCTCGAACACCCGACGGTCGGCAAACTCGCCAAATTTCTCAGCCAAGAGCAAGGCGAGCGACCCTCATACGAACAGAGCCATGAGCGCGCGAAAAGGCAAAAAGAGGTTCTGCTCCGCCAGCGCCGGAGCGCAATTAAAGTAAGGTGAGATGTCCGATGAGCGATTGGAATACAGATGAATCGAGGGAGGGTTTGGATATTGCCGTCGTTGGCCTCAGCGCCCGTCTGCCCGGCGCTCAGAACATTGACGAGTTCTGGCGTAACCTGCGCGATGGCGTCGAGTCCATCTCTTCCTACACAGACCATGAACTCAAAGCGATGGGCGTTGATTCTTCGGCTTTGCATCATCCCAACTTCGTCAAAGCGGGCGCGCTGCTGGAAAACGTCGGCGACTTCGACGCTGCTTTCTTCGGCTATTCCCCGCGCGAAGCCGAAGTGATAGACCCGCAGCACAGACTCTTTCTGGAATGTGCTTGGCAGGCGTTTGAAAACGCCGGGTACGACCCCGAAACCTATCCGGGCCTGGTGGGAGTTTTCGCCGGAACCAGTCTCAGCACTTATCTGCTTTTCAATCTTCTTCCAAATCCCGAAATCGTCAATGCGGAAGACACCTTTCAGGTAATGATTGGAAACGACAAAGATTTCCTGAGTACGCGCGTCTCTTACAAACTGAATCTCAAAGGGCCGAGCATTGACGTGCAGACAGGCTGTTCCACTTCATTGGTCGCCGCGCATCTGGCCTGTCAGAGCCTACTCAGTTTTCAATGCGACGCGGCGTTGGTCGGCGGCGTCTCGGTCAACGTCCCGCAGAAGACCGGCTATTACTATCAACCCGGAGGAATCTCTTCACCCGACGGACACTGTCGAGCGTTCGACGCCGCCGCGCAAGGAACCATCTTCGGCAGCGGCGTCGGCGTCGTCGTCCTCAAACGTCTCGAAGATGCCCTGCGCGACCGCGCTTCTACGTGCTCGACCGGTTGCAGGACTGGGAGGTGGGCGACGGGCAGCGGCGACGAGCGGGTGTGAGTTCCTTCGGCGTGGGCGGCACCAACGCGCATCTGGTGCTGGAAGAATGGCGGGACGAGCCGCCGCCGCCGCAGGCAGCGGCAGGACGAGGGGCGGAAGGCGCGGCAGGACGAGCGGCGGAGGTGCTGGTCTTATCGGCGCGCACCCGCAGCGCGCTGCAAGAGATGCGAGAGGGGTTGGCGACTTATCTGGAGGCCGGAGCGCAGGTGCGCTCCGGTCAGCCCGGTGAGGCGCGCGGTGAGGCGCGTGGCGACGACAGTGGTGGTGAGGATGGTGGGGAGCGCGGCCGGGAGCGCGGCGCAGTCGCTGATGCCGAGTTGGCCGATGTGGCCTACACGCTCCAGGTCGGGCGGCGCGCCTTCAAGGAGCGACTGGCGATAGTGTGCGGGGGGCGCGGCGAGGCCGTGCGGCTCTTGCGCGGCGAGGCCGACCAGGCACAGGCCGCTCTCATCTCCGCCACGGTCGAGAGCGCCGCCCGCTCCGTCGCCTTCATGTTTCCGGGCGGCGGCGCACAGTACGCCGGGATGGGCGCCGAGTTGTACGCCACCGAGGCGGTCTTTCGGGCCGAAGTTGACCGTTGCGCCCGGTTGCTGGAGCCGCACCTGGGCGCCGACCTTCGCACGCTCCTCTATGCGCCCGCGGCTGTTCCAACCGTCGCCGCGACCGGGGCGGTAGCCGGGGCGGAGGAGGCGGAGGAGGCGGCTACTGCCGGGGCCGAGGCGGCGGCGACTTTGCGCCGTACCTCGGTCGCCTTGCCCGCGCTGTTCGTCACCGAGTATGCGCTGGCGCAGTTATGGCGCAGTTGGGGCGTCGTGCCGCAGGCCATGATCGGCCACAGTCTGGGCGAATACGTCGCCGCCACCCTCGCCGGGGTCTTCACGCTGCCCGACGCGCTG
>JAIVJZ010000066.1 GCA_020199775.1 Acidobacteriota bacterium | reverse complement strand
AGCCCGAGCCCTCGACGAGCGCGATGAACTCGCAAAGCTTGTGGCCCAGGCTCAACGAGAGTTAAACGAAGCACAAGGAGAGGTGGTCACCGCCGAAGAGGCCGACCAGCGAGCGGGCTCCGCGCTGCGCGAAGCGAAGGCCGAGCTCGAAGAGCAGCGCGCGAACATCCAGTCGGTAGCCCTGAGTAAGCCTTCTTGGATCGCGTTCCTCCTCGCCCGCTTTTTCGCGCAGCCCGCCGTCGCGTCCTACGAGGGGCGGATGGAGGGGGTAAAGGGGAAAATGCTTTGCCTCACGCGTCACGAGCAATTACAGCAAGGAAAAGTTCCATTGTTGTACGTCCGATAAGGCGCATGCTCTGCTTGAATTCCCAAGAAATACCCGCCATTTAGCTCCATAGCAAAAGGGTGGCAATACAATTTTTCCGTCCCGTAGGTTGGCAATAAAGTGTCGAGCAATCCAATTCTCCGATCACCCGAAGGGGATTCTCAGGGGAGTCCAGGCAAAACCACTCTGCCTGCGCGCCTTGGGGAAGTACGTAGTTTGCCACCGGACGACATCACGCAGTCTCCAGATTTTCTTCCCACGACCCTTCCCTTCAGGCAGTTCGCATCTTCATCGCTCCCGACGAATTCTCACCATGATGAGACCGCTCGCGAAGCCACTGCCAACACACTTGGTCTGCTTGCCGAGGCAAGGAAACGCCACGTTACCCGCCGGGCACCCGCTCGCGCGCTAAGTGCTCACGTCGGTGTCGACCGTCTAGATATGCCGGGGTGGACAACGACCGGAATTGAATATAAACGTCACGAGACTCTGGTACACGCCGTGCTGACCACCGAAGTGACGCATTGTCTAGATGAAGGCTGTAGGTCGAAAAACATTAAGGCCAATGGTCCGACTAGAGAACAGTACATCGCGCACATACCACTCGATGGGAGGCCGAGTCGGATCGCCTATCGCAGGCAGTGTTACTACTGTAAGGATTGTAAAAAAACCTCCCTGCAACCGGTCAAGGGGCTATACAAGGGCACTAACATGACCCGCCGTCTACGACGCTACATCGTCAGGGAAGCCGTGCTGATGGAGGAATCTTTCAGCGGCATTGCACAGAGGGTCGGCCGGTCGGAAAGAAACATCAGAGACATCTTCCAGAAGCACTTAGACCACCTGAATAAAATCAGGGAGATCGAGACGCCATGCGTCATGGGGATGGACGGCGTATACGTAAACGGGCAGGAGTCGTTGATCGTCACCGACCTCGAACGGAGGCGACCTGTCATGATGCGGCCATTCATCAAAGAGCGGGCCATAGCGGAGGCCTTGCGCGAGATGCCGGACCTCGGCAAGATCAAAGAGGTGGTTGCGGACGCGGCGGGAGGGCTGGATCGGGCCCAGAAGGCGGTCTTACCGAAGGCCATTCGCACCAAGGACCGCTATCACGTCCAGCGTCTGGCTAACACCGCCGTGGATGAGGTGAGGAGGGCCGTGACGCCCGGCAGGAAGGGGCAAAAGAAAGGTCAGAAGGGGATGTGTCCCAGCCACATTCTCAGGAAGCGTAACTTTCAACTCAAGGATCATGAGCGGGCCGCCCTTCAATGGTGCCTCGGCCTTTACCCGGAGTTGCTCCTGACGTACGAGTTGAAAGAGACGTACTGCGAGTTTTGGGACTCGCCCGACGGCGAGGTCGCGCGGCTGAAGTACGCCGAGTGGCTAGAGCTACACAAGGCGTGGAAGAAGCAGATGCCCGAAGACCTGCGGGGGGCTTTCGCCCCGTTGATCAGGCTGATGAAAAATTGGGAGGAGGGGATCTTCAACTACTTCCACGGCCGCCACACGAATGCCTACACGGAATCGGCCAACGCGCGGGTCAAGGAACTGGCGCGCAAAGCGCCAAACGCCAGATTTGAACTCATCAGCGCCAAAATTGTTCTCGGGACCCGGGCCAAGCAACAGCGTAAAGCCGTTCGCGAGAGGGGTAAAGAAGAGCGGCGTGCACAGCACACACAGCAGTCTATGCCTACGCCAACGATTGCCGATGCAGGCCCGGTCTCGAAGTCGCTCCAAGCTAATGAGACGCTAACGCCGCTCTCCGCGTCCGGCTCTATCGCAGCCGACGCCAAAAAGCAAGGGACGCGGCTGGACATGGACAGAATCGCGGCGATTACTAGGAAGCCGGGAGGGGAAGGCACCTACGGCACGCTTTCGTCACCGCAGTTGTCCCTGTTCGAGTGAGCCGATGCCGAGCCACGATTGGCTTCGCACCTACCAAGGTGGATGTACCAAGGGGATAGGTGAGGTATTCGCGCCTTGCCTCGAGCCACTGCTCGGCGGTCAACTCGACTTCGCAGGAGACTCCAGTTGTTTCCTGAGGGAAAGGGTTCACTTTCGGCTCCTTCGTGAACCCTTCGCCAATACAGCGAAAGAGCGCGAGAGATGTCAATCCAAACCCTTCTCCTTAAGAATATTTGGACAGATACTCTCTACCCGGTCAACCCCTCCACGCTCTCTCGGTACCGCGAAGCCTTTTCACCGTCACGCCACAAGGATGACTCGACGGACGCTGCCTACCTCGCCGAAGTGCTGACGCACCATCGCGATCATCTCCGCTCCTGGCACGCGGACTCGGAGCAGACGCGCACGTTGCGCTATCTGGTCGAGCATCGCCGCCGCCTCGTGGATGACCGCACGCGCACGAGCAATCGGATGACTGCGCTCTTGAAGTGCTACTTTCCGCAGGTTCTGGAGTGGTTCCCCGATATCCGCACCACGCTGGTCTGCGACTTCCTCTTGCGCTGGCCTGCGCTCGACACGCTACGCAAGGTGAGACGCGAGACGCTCTCGAAGTTCTTCCGTGAGCACCACTCGGTCAGGAAAGAGACCATCGAGAAGAGAATGGACTCGATCAAACAAGCCGTGCCGCTGGTGATAGACCGGGCGGTGATCGCCGCTTCGGTAGTGATGACGAGAGCGCTCGCCGCGCAGATGAAGACGACGCTTAAGGCCATCAATGAGTTCGACTCGGAGATCGCAGCGTTGTGCGCCGTCAATGAGGACTTCGCGCTCATGCAGTCCTTGCCGGGAGCTGGCCCGAACTACGCCGCGAGGTTGACGGCGGCGTTGGGCACGGATAGAGAGCGATGGCAGTCAGCCGATGAGTTAGCGCGACTCTCCGGCATTGCGCCTGTCATCGAGCGGAGCGGGAAAAGTTGTCGGGTCAGATGGCGTTACTTCTGCCCGAAGTTCCTGCGCCAGTCCTTCGTCGAGTACGCAGGCGAGTCGGTCAGGCACTCGTTCTGGGCGCGGGCTTACTACGAGCAGCAGCGTGCGAAGGGGCAGAGCCATCAGGCGGCGGTGCGCGCCTTAGCCTTCAAGTGGATCAGAATCATCTACAGATGTTGGAAGAGCAGGACTGCCTACGATGAGGTCAAGTATCTGGAGGGGCTGCGTAAGCAAGGCTCTTCGTTACTCAACTATGCGGCTAATAATCCGGCGTGAGGGAAAAGTTCTGCTTGACTCGAACACCTCAGATGGGTTGTTCGGCGGCGTCTGAGCCAGTATGCGAGATTTGCCGTGCGCCATTGGCTCACGAGGAGTGGATTGACGACGATGATTATGGCGATTGTCATACACGTCGTATTGGCTGGGCGTAAGCCGCCGAACGCTATGCCGTTGCAGCGGACGGGCCGACCACCCGCACTACGTGTGAGTGGTCGGCCCGTCCGCTGCAACAGCTAGTTCGGCAGCACCTGCTTGTGGCCCGTCTCAGGGCGCAAGTTCGACCGCGATGAGTCGGACAGATCAAAGTTGGCAGTGCGATCCCGCACCCTCAAATTCGCGGACCAGTTTGCTAGCCTTGAATGCCTCTGTAGTGAAATTTCTCCCACTCTTTGACTGTTTTGGCACTACATTCCAGCCACTTCGAATTATTTTCGCGGACGCTCCAGTACAGCTTGTTATGCAGGGACTGTAGCGTCACATTCTGTGAGCCTCCTCCTGCGTCTTGCATGATTTGAAACTGACACCGTTTGTCGGTGGACACTTCGCCATCGGGATACAGTTTGTTGTCGTCATGCACCTGCACGAACATGCCGGTGCTCGCTTTCAGCGCGTATACACTGTCAGACAGCGAAACGACTATGAATTCCTCCCGCGGACCGATCCAGGCCCGATTAGCTATCATCGGGGTGTTGGGAGTATCGGCGCTGACGTATGAGTCTAAATCCGTCACAAGCCTGAGCGCCAAGGTAGTCGGTAATGTCATTGTTTTCCTTCTCTCCCTTTCACTTCTTTATTGTCTTGGAAAGTGAAGTTTGTATAGGCGTTGTTCCTAAGAGTTAAGGATTTACCTACGAAGTGAATTGAGACATGGGCAATAATATACTTGACTCACCCAGCCCTCATCTCAGCTCAGAAAGCGCCTTGATTCTCTGTCTTTTCAACCGTAATCACCGACCGGGTGAGTCAAGTATATTATTGCCGAAGATTTCTCTTGGCGCCGGAGCGGGCTTCGGCGAGAACCTGGCCGAACCGCTCGGCTTGTGCCCTGTGGCGGTTTTTCTACGGCTTCCTCAACATCTCTCGCAATTCAAGCAGGTTCCCCTTGAGCAGGTAGCCGCAGGCTCCCGCCTCCATTGCTGCCGTTCGCCAGTGCTGATCGTCGTATTGCGTGACGATGATGACCTGCGCATCGGGAAAAGCAGCGCGGATGCGTCGGGTAGCTTCCAGCCCGCCCACGCCCGGCATCTGCAAATCCATCAGCACCCGGTCTTCCCCGCTCAACTGCTGCGCCTGATAAGCCGCAACCGCCTCTTGGCCGTCCGCGCATTCGCTCACCTCTTCGGCCAGGTCGGCCACGACTTCGCGAATCATTCGACGCATCTGCGGGTTGTCTTCAACGATCAGGAGTTTCATCTTCAGAACCAGTACGGAATTCCTTGAAGGTGGGAGTGTGCCTGAACGGGCGGGTGGTGTGAATGGAGTGTTCTACGAAAAATCTATAGGTAGTTCTGCGAATTTTTATGGGTAGTTCTACAGATGGAGGTGGAGAGAAATCAAAAGGCAAATGTGGGCTGGGCAAGCAAAGCCATGTCTGAACGCTGAAAAACAGCGTCGCCCTTTTAACTTTTGCCTACTGATTTTTAGTGTTTCAAAGCTCTGCCTGATGCTGTAGGGCGAACTTGATCAGCGCATGGCTGCCATGCAGTTCGAGTTTGGTCGTGATGTTGTTGCGGTGATGTTCGACGGTGCGGATGCCGATGCCCAGTTCAGCCGCGATGGTACGGCTCGTTTGGCCTTCAGCGATCAATTTCAGAACGCGGCGTTCGGCGGGTGTGAGTTGTTCGAGCGCAGGTTTCGCCGCAGCGAGCGACGCGGCGCGGTTGCTGCGCCGGATGAGATACGAAGAAAGCGCGGGGCTGATGTAATCCTGCCCGGCAACCACGGCCTTCAGACAACTGGCGATCTCGGTGATCGCACTGTCTTTCAGGACGTAGCCTCTGACGCCCAGGTCGAGTGCGGCGTGCAAATAATGTTCGTCCTTGTGCATCGTCAGAAAGATGAGCGGCACCGTGAGGCGTAGTTCCCTGGCCTCCCGCGCGACGGCAAAGCCGTCTTTGAGCGGCATGGTCAGGTCCAGCATGGCAACGTCCACAGTCGTGTCTTGCAACCGGGCGAGCGCCTGTTCGCCGTCGGCGGCTTCGGCGCTGACTTTGAGTTGCGGGTCGGTCTCGATGATCTGGCGCAGACCCTGCCGGAAGACAGGGTGATCGTCGGCGATCAGAATACGAATGAGGTTATTCATCTTTGCCTGTCCTTTAACGCGATCCTCAGCATGACGGCCGTGCCTTGTCCGGGTGCGGATTTGATCGCATGCCTGCCGCCCAGAATGCGCACGCGCTCCGCAATGCCCTGCAAGCCAAGCCCGGCACGCCGCCGCGTTTCTTCATCGAGAGTGAAGCCGCGCCCGTTGTCGCTGATCGTGAGCGCCAGTTCCCCGGCGTCTACGACAATGTGGAGCGCCATTTTGGTCGCGCCAGAATGTCTGAGAATGTTGTTGAGACACTCCTGCACGATACGGTAAAGCGTGATTTCGTCGCCGGGCCGAAAAATGCCATCCAGTTCGTCAACCGCGTGTGTGAATTGAATTGTCGAACTGGCGCAGACTTTTTCAATCATCGCCACGAGGGCAGTGCGCAAGCCGAGTTGATCGAGATGCGGCGGACGCAGGTCGTAAGAGATCGTGCGCACCTCTTCGAGCGTTTGCGAGACGGCGTCGCTGATCTCCATGAATTGCGCCCGGGCTTGCTCGTCCGCCAAAGTCAGAGCCTGAAGTTGCGCGCGGTTTTTAATGACCAGCAGATTCTGGGCCAAACTGTCGTGCAATTCGGCGGCGATGCGTTTGCGCTCACCCTCTTGCGATTCGAGCAACTGGCGCGCAAAGACCTGCTGCGCGGCTTGCCTCCGTTCGAGTTGCGCAACGCGGGACTTGAAAGCGGCAAAGACTGCGCCACCCGTCGCCAACGCGATCAAGATCAGAAACCACCACGTGCGATAAAACGGCGGCAGCACGGTGAAGCGCACACTTTTGCCTTCTGTATTCCACACACCGTCGCTGTTGGCCGCGATGACGGTGAAAGTGTAATCGCCCGGCTGCACGTGCGAGAAATAGGCAGTGCGCCGCGTCCCCGCTTCCACCCAATCATGGTCGAGTCCTTCCAGCTTGTATTTAAAGCGCAGGTTGGCTGAATTGATGAAGCTGAGCGCCGTATACTCGATCTCGAAATTATCCTGTCCCGGTCTGATCTGGATGGCGAATCGCGAATCGCGGACCGCTGACTCCCACGTTTCATTCGCCACCGAGCGGTTATCAATCTTAATTGTTTCGATGACGACCGGCGGCGGCTGTGAATTAGCCTTAATATTCTGCGGGTCAATCACCGCCACGCCGTCCTGCGTCGGAAACCAGAGCCGCCCGTCGCGCGCCCTGATTCCGGCGGGCGAGCGTCCGCCGTTGCATTCGGCATTGAGCATTCCGTCGGATTTGCCGTAGGCAACCGCCGTCACATTCGCGCGTCGTCCGTCGGCAAACTCGTTTAATTCGTCTTTGGCGACGCGATAAATTCCGCGATTTGATGAAATCCAAAAATGGCGGTTGTCATCCTCTAAAATTTGAAATGCGCCGTCGTTCGGCAAACCCGTTTTCGTATTGTAGCGGGTGAATTTTCCGTCCTTGAATCTGGCAAGACCGCCGTCGTAACTGCCGATCCAGAGCGTCCCGTCCGCATCTTCGTAAAGCGAGCGCACCGTGCGGCTCGGCAAGCCGTCCGCTTCCCGCCAGCTTGTAAATTTGCCGTCTTTGTAATGCGATAATCCGTCGTAAGTTCCAATCCAAAGCCCGCCCGCTCGTGCCTCGATGATGACTTTCACGTCGTTTCCGGCAAGCCCGTCGGCGGTTGTAAAACTCGTCAGAACGCCGTCCTTGAAACGCCCTAACCCGTTATAGTTGCTGCCTATCCAGAGCGCGTTTTCACGGTCGGCGTGAATCGCATAAATGTAGCCTTCAGTGGGAGTTTTTCCGCGCTCGAACGGCACGAACTGATTGTTTTCCTGAACGTATAACGCGCCGCTATTAACAGTCAGAATGCGACCCGCGGCATCTTCGCCAATGGCGTTGACGAGAAAATTTTTGGTGGATTCGATTAAAGCAAAAGTCCCGTTTTCATATTTGAAAAGTCCGCCCGTCGTTCCGATCCAAATCGTCCCGGCGCGGTCTTCGTAAATCGGATAGACGTTTTTATCCGAAATTCCGTCCGCCTCGGAATAAGCGGTGATGATTTGTTTTCTGGCTCGAAACAACCCGTCGCGCATCGTACCAATCCAGAGATTGTCTTCGCCGTCCCTGTACGTTGATAAAATCTCCGCCCTTTCGAACGGCGGCGGAACGGCGGCTTTTTTGAGCAGCAATTCCTTTTGCATCGAAGGCAAATCAACCAGCCACAGCGAACCGTCCGCGTCTTTCGCCACCAGCCCAAGCCGCGAGCCGGTCATAAAAGACAAAGGATATTTCGGCAAGCCGTCGCGCTCGTCAAAAACGGCGGTGACGCGCCCGTGTTCCGCCCGCGCAAGGTGCCCGTCGGCAGTGATCTGCCAGACGCTCCCGTTTGCCTCCTGCGCCACCGACATGAAATGCAGCATCGGGTTTGAGCCGTCGTAAAGCGAAAATTTGGTCCAACGCCCGTTAATGAAACATTCGGAAAATTTGGTTTCGGAATTAAAGCGGCAAAAAATTTTAACGCTCGACGAACGAGCGGCTCGCGCCGGCAGCGAAAAATTTGCCTGCGCCTCAAACGGCGAAAATTTCCCGTCCCGAAAACGAATCGTTTTATTGTCGCCGCAAAATATCGCTCCGTCGTCCGCGTCCGCCACAATCCCACCCACATTGCGCGGAATGCCCGCGTCCACGCCGAAATGTTCAAACCGCCCGCCGCTAAAACGGACAAGGCCGCTTTCCTCAGTTCCCGCCCATAAATCACCGCGCCCGTCCTCAAACAAACTGACAAAACGATTATTGATGATGCCCGGCGAATTGCTTTTGTTAAAAATCGTGAACCGCGCGCCGTCAAACCGCGCCAGCCCGTCAACCGTCGCCAGCCACAGATAACCGTCGCGGGTTTGAACTATTCCAAAAACAGAATTCTGCGGAAGCCCGTTGTCCGCCGTCCAATGATCAAAACGGTACTGAGCTCGAACGCTCGTCGTATAGAGGTTCAGGACGAGCAGCGCGGAAAAATAGGCGAGCGCTCTCACGGCGGTCAGGGATATCGGATTCTCTACAGGATGAGATCCAAGGATCGGCATAGGGGTGCTTACGATACCATGATTGAGAGGCAAACGAAGTCGCCGATCTCCTCAGAGAGGCTCTCGATGGTGCGCTGCTGCATGTTCTGGTCTGGCTGTCCGTAGATGGCTTAAGCGCCCGGAGACTGTTTGAAGAGACAGATGACTGCCGTTGGGCCGCGCAAGTAAGTCTGGTAGCTCTCGTAGGAGGTTGGCATCAGTGCCCCTCCCGAACAGGCATTGCGAGAGGAGATGGCTGATAGCCGATGAGAATGGCCTCATAGTGCCGCCGAAGTCGCTTTTTTACTGACTTTAATTGACCTCCTGAATAGACACCGTCAAGAATTTCGTTCGTAAAATAAGCATTATGCGAAATGTCATGACAAATGATGATTAAGTTCTTCTAACTAACTTGGAAATTGGATTTAGTAAGCATGAAACTTCCATGAAACCCCTCGATGAAAGACAAATATCAATTGAAGGGGGACATTGATGTGTTGAAAACCGACTTTCGATTTACGCCTCCAGCTTGGCACCACATTCGCCTTGGGGATAGCAACTCTCATCTTGATTTGGAAAGTTAAGCTTAACTCTCATCTCTCGTCGAAAAATTATGCTTGTCGTAGGGTTAATCTTCTGATATAAGCGGCGTCTATGGTTACTGAACTTAAACGTCAAACACCATTCTCTGTATCACCTAATCCGACCAGTCTGTATTTCACTCCGTCACTTGAAGCTGCTGTATTCAGAATTCGCTGGACTGTTGAGAATCGGCAGGGACTCTCCGCTATCCTGGGCGATGTCGGACTGGGGAAGTCTTCCCTGCTGCGATACCTGCACGCGCATTTCGACGCGCAGGAAGATACGATCTCGATCCTGCTGCCCAGCCCGAGCTTCAAAACTGATTTCGGGTTGATCCAGGCGATCTCTCAGCTCGTCGGCATCCCTAAACGCCGGTCGGCCGCCGCCCAGCGCGCCAGCTTCGAGGAGTGGCTCGGCGAGCAATATCGGGCCGGGTACAACGTCGTCCTCCTGCTCGACGAGGCACAGAAGCTCAAGCCCGAAATGCTGGAATTAATGCGGGATTTCCTGAATTTCGAGACAAATGATGCCAAGCTTATTCAGGTCGTCCTCTCCGGGCAGCTTGAGCTCCGCGACCGGCTTCTCTCCCCTCCGATGCGAGCCATCTATTCGCGCTTAGTCGCGCCCTGCCTGCTCGCGCCGCTCACCCAGGATGAGCTCGGAGCCATGATTAACTTTCGCTGCCAGCTTCAGAAGATGCCCAACCCGTTTACCCGTGAAGCCGTGGCCGCGATCTTTCTCCATACCGCAGGCATTCCCCGGCGCGCGCTCGTCCTCTGCTCGTTCGCGCTCGAATGGGCACGCCTTGCTAGGCACGAGCAGGTCGAGGCTGCGCACGTGCTGGGGGTGGTGGCCGATCTGACTATTCAGCAGCGAACCGAGCTGGAGGGGGTGGAGGCGTGAGCAAACCGCTCGTTGGGGGCTTAGCTGCTCTCATCCGTGAGGATGCAGAACGTAAAAAGCAAGAGGCGCAAAGCCCACCCAGCGTGGGTAATCCACCCACACAGAGCACCCCCACAGAGAGTAGCCTACCCAGCATAAGCAACCCCATAGAGAGTAGCCTACCCAGCGAAGGACTACCCACAGAGGGTAGCCCACCCAAGCCAGAGCCCATAGGTCACCCAAAGAGTAGCCCACCTTCTGAGGGTAGCCCACCCACACAGAGTAGCCCAACACCCCAAACAGCGGATATGTGGGCTGCTATCGCTTTGAAGAGGGGATACAGCAAACTTTATCACTCGATTGTCGATGACGTGTTCCCGCAACTCACGGCCGACGAGCAGGCGGTCTATACGCATCTCTACCGGCTGTCATGGGGATTCAATAATCCGGGCGTAATTGTGAGCCTTCCGAAGCTGGCAGAGCGGGCCGGCATGTCCAGAAACAGCGCGGCCAGGGCAATTGCCCGACTGGTAGGTCGCGGATTGGTGACAAAAGGTGAGCCGTTTTTCGGTAAAAATCAGGAGCAGGGCAGAGAATATAGGTTACCCATCCCAAGTGGCCTCACCAGCGGGGGTAGCCTACCCGTAGAGAGTAGCCCACCCAACGTGGGACGCAATAAAGAAAGATTAAAAGAAAATGTTAAAAAGGGCGGTAGCGCTTCGCTCCCCGAAGAAGAAAAGGCAAACTGCCCAGACTGTCAGGGACAGGGTTACTACTATCCGGGCGGATTCAACGAAGGAGTCAAGATCTGCCGTCATGAGAATCTGCGCCGGGCAGGGAAATAACGGAAAAGGAAAGACGCAAAAGAGGGAATTAATGGCTACCACAGAGGATTCCGAAAACCCGCTGGATCATTTAACCGAGCGCATCAATCCCAACGGCTGGCGGGTGATCAGTAATCCGACTCGACGACCCGACCCCGAAGCCGATGAGTTGAAGTCACTGATCCAAACGATACAAAAAGGGCGGCAGCCACCCGGAAAGCGGAAACTAGAGGAGACGGAACCACCTGAGGCGGCATAGGTGTCAGCATTATTGTCTGCCCAATGACTTATAATGCCGCATGCTCAAAGCAGTATTCTGCGTATCACGTGAGTTGACTTGGGTGAGGTGAATCAGCGACCGGTAAGGCCCTGATGTCACGGGAGAAGAGATGAGCAAAGAATACATCGAACAACGTAATGGAGGTTACTACATCGCCGGAAAGCGCATCTCGCTGGATTCCGTCGTCCACGCCTTCCGCCGCGGGGCCTCGCCTGAGAGCATCCTGCGCTCTTTCCCGCTTCTGACGCTGGAGGAGATTTACGGCGCGATCACTTACTACCTGTCGAACCAGCCGCAGATTGACGAATACCTGGCCAGCGGGGAGGAGGAGTACGAAAAGCAGCGCCAGGCAGAACGCGCTGCCGACCCGGAGTTCTATAAGAAGATGGACGCCGCGCGGTCGACCCTGCATCAGGAAGGTACGACGCGGGGTAACCCATGAAGATACGCTTTCAGGCCGACGGCGATCTCAACGAAGACATCGTGACAGGGGTAATCCGCCGCGTGCCGGAAATTGACTTCCAGACGGCCACCGAGGCGGGGTTGAGCGGCGTGGTTGACGAACAGGTGCTGGCGTTCTGCGCGGGCGAGGGACGCGTCCTCGTCTCACACGACTGGCAGACGATGCCTTACCACTTCGCCGATTTCATCGCCGGTCGAACGAGCCCTGGCGTCCTGATCATCCCGCAGAGTCTGGAAGTCCGCGAGGCCATCGAAGAGTTGATTCTCCTCTGGTCGGCGTCGGAGGGGGAGGAATACGTTAACAATATTCGGCGACTCCCCCTCTGAAATTTTCAAGGAGCCCTAATGTGGTTTTAATCCTGCACACGCGCAGCCGGTAACACTTAAACGCTGCCCAATGAGAGCGTCCTGTTGTGTTATATGAATAGGGAAGATTATACGCTTCATTGTTTCGAAGTCTCGCCTCCTACTTTGTGGGATTAACTGTCGGTAATCTTGAAAAGAGAGCGATCCTCAAATTTGATGGAGTGCTTTATCGCCTCCTGAAGCGAACTTTCTAGCCTCAAATTATTCTCTGCAACACAGCCCAAATAAAGAAACGAGCCTTACTGTTTTTCTACTTCGGCTTTCTTCAAGAATTGCCTCTCCCGTGCTTTTGTATGAATAGGGCCGTAGTGTTATTGTCACCCCACAGACGCATTTACCCGACCAGCCTCACTCATCAGACCTCATTGCTTATGACGATCACGAAAGAACAGGGCACCCTCCATTTCTGGCACGCGCTGGAACATTTGTCCCCATTCAATTTGGACCAGACGCTCAGCCAGGCTGAAACGGAGAAGCGCATCCGCTTCTCGCTTCCCCTAGATGCGCAGGACCACGACCTGCCTTGGCTTGACATAGGAAAGCGCCGTGCCCTCGGACTCGATCCAGCTAAAAACTACAGCTATCGCTTTTACTTCGGGGTGTTCAAGGCTGTGGAAGCCGTGAACGCCTTACGTGATCTGTTCGGAGGTAGTGAACCTATCGTGCGCTACGAAAATAAGGATCACACCTGTTACGGCTCGATAGACGTTAGCGGGGACGGCCGCCTGCTGCCGGGGACGCTCGCATTGTCGACGCTGCCGTGGGCGATAGGTTATTTGGGCGAGGGCATCCTGGAAGAAAATTTAAGTGTGCCCGATTGGGCGTCGCGCTTCAGCGCCTACTCCGGCGCGATATTCAGCGCCCTCGCCGAAGAGGCGGCCGACATGGAGCGCAGCGGCGCGCGGGTGGACTCCCGTATTCTGGACAACCTGATCAGTGGGGTTGTGGACAGTGCCGGTTGGCATCCGGGTCGGATGGAGAAGCTGGCCGACTGTGTGCTCACTGAGCAGAGACAGCAAAGTGTCCGGCCGCAGGGCAAACAAAAACTTCAAACGTCCCCGGACGAAACCACCATCCTCAATAGCTTCTTCATAGACGAATTGGAGCGCGTCTACGAGGCTTACGGACAAGGGGATGTCGGGAAAGCGCTCGACGAATACCTGAAGAGCTACGAGCTGGACGCGAGAATCGACCTGAATGATCGGGCGCAGCTAAAGAAGTGGGTTGCGCCGCGGTACATACCTTCGGGACGGTGGGCGTCTGAGGACGCGAAGTATCAGTCTCTGATGCAGCAGACCGCCATTAACCTGATAGGACGGACTATCGGCGACGGCGTAGGTCTGTTCTCGGTGAACGGCCCGCCCGGCACGGGCAAGACGACGATGCTGCGCGACATCATCGCGGATATTGTCGTGAGGCGCGCGGAAAGGCTGGCCGAGTTTACCTCTCCTTCCGGGGCGTTCACCTTCGTCGAAGATGTGCCGGTTTCCCACGACAGGGTGGTAAAACTGTACCGGCCTGATCCACGGCTGACGGGTTTTGAAATCGTCGTCGCTTCGTCGAACAACGGCGCGGTGCAAAATGTGACTGACGAGATACCGGCGGGCAAGGCTATCGGGGAGACCTACCGAAAGGATGCCTCCTACTTCGCGCGGGTCGCGTCCTACGTGATCAGTGTGCGCAAGGGCGAACTGCCGCCGTGGGGCATGGTCGCCGCCGTGCTCGGTAAAAGCGCAAACCGCAGCGAGTTCGTCCAGAAGTTCTGGTTCGACGTGCCGACCGTGAACGACCCGGATCGCTTCAGCTTCCGGCATCATCTGAGGGAAGTGACGACCACTCAAGCGGACTGGGAAGAAGAACGGGGCGCATTTCTGCGTGCCGGAAACAGGGTGCGCCAACTCGTCGAGGAACGTGAGGCGATAGCCCGAGCCCTCGACGAGCGCGATGAACTCGCAAAGCTTGTGGCCCAGGCTCAACGAGAGTTAAACGAAGCACAAGGAGAGGTGGTCACCGCCGAAGAGGCCGACCAGCGAGCGGGCTCCGC
>JAIVJZ010000003.1 GCA_020199775.1 Acidobacteriota bacterium | reverse complement strand
GGGTCATTTTCTTCAGGTGGAGGGAGCGGAAGGGTTGACGGTGGAGCACAACACGGTGCTGCACACGGGCAACGTGGTGTCGGCCAACAGCGCGCCGTCAACCAACTTCTCCTTCTCCAATAATCTCGCCGCGCATAACGCTTACGGCATCTTCGGCTCGGGGCAGACGCCCGGCATGGGAACGATCTCGACGTATTTTCCCAATGCCGTTTTGAGCCGCAACGTGATCGCCAGCGCGAACAGCAACTATTATCCGGCCAACAATTTCTATCCCGCTCAACTCGACGATGTCCTCTTCGCGAATCGCGCGAATGGCGTCTACAGCCTTGCGGAAAATAGTCCCTACAAGAACGCGGGCACGGACGGTAAAGATGTGGGCTGCGACTTCGCCGCGCTGAACGCCGCCATGGGCATTACATCTTCCTCGCCCACGCCGACTCCGACCCCTGCGCCGACGCCCAATCCGACCCCCGTCCCCACCCCGACTCCGGTTATTACTCTGCCGCCGACAGCGGGCGTGCAGGACGTGAGCTGGGTCAACATGGTCAACGCGACCGCGACGGGCGGCAGCATCTCGCATAACGGCGGCGGCTACTTCGCGAAAGGGCAGTCGCAGCAAACGCTCTCCGTCGCCGGTTACTTCGAATGGCGACATAACGGTGTCTATTGCATCATCGGCCTCGGCAACAGGAACGATGAATCCGCCTCCACCAATTACGCCGATCTGGAGTTCGCACTGTACACCGACGCGACATCCTACGGCGTCAGAGAGTCGGGAACTTACAGGTCGCAGGGGACGCTGTCCGCGGGCGACGTGCTGCGCATCGAGATCAACCTCAACGGCGACATCCTCTATAAGAAGAACGGCGCGACCGTTCATACCACGAGCAACCCCGCGAAAGCTTATCCTTATTATCTCGTCTTTAAGACGCAGGAAACGGCCGGAAACGGCATCAGCGCGGCGAAAGTGCAAGCGTTGAGTGCGGCGACGCCCACCCCGACACCTACTCCGACACCTACTCCGACACCTACTCCGACGCCCACGCCGACCCCGACTCCCACGCCGCTCGTCTCGCCCGGAGCCGTCGCCGCCGCGCACACGCTCGCTACCGCGCTCGCCGCTGCCCCGTCCGCGTCGGCCGCCGAGATCGAAGCTCTGGAAAGAAAGATCGAATCGGCGCATGCCGCCTTCCTGCGCGAAGCCGGCCGATTTGAGTCTGCCGAACGCATCAATAACGCCTTGCTCGTCTCGCTCTATTTCGTGCGCGCGGCGAAATCTCTGGCGGCGGCCGGTGCGGGGTCGGTGAGCGTTCAGAATCGCTTGCAGATCGCCGCCTCCCGCCTCGGTCAGGCGCTCAACTTCATGCTTCCGCCCGCGCCCGGAACTACGGGCGCAAGCGCGCACGCCCCGGCGGCCGACACCCTGCCGGTCATCGGCGCGGCGGCCACCTATTCGAGCGCGACCATGTCGCCGCTGCTCTCGCCGCTAAGTTTGGGCACCATCACGGGAGACGCGGCGCAGAGTCCGCTGGCTCTGTCGAGCGTCTCGGCCGACGGGGTCGGGGACAAGTCGCTGCCTTACGAACTCGCGGGGGCGAGCGTTTCGATCAACGGGCAAGCCGCGCCGCTCCTCTACGTCTCGCCCGGCCGCTTCGCCTTCTTCGTCCCGGCGGGGTTGCCGCCCGGTGAAGTCGAAGTGATCGTGACCTCGCAGGACGGCTACGTCTCGCGCGGCACGACCCGCATCGGCGCGGCCGCCCCCGGCCTCTTCACCGCCGGCGGCCTCGGCACCGGCCGCGCCATCGCGCTGAACGCCAACGAACCCGGAGCCGATTCGTTCGACGTGGTTTCGCCGAACATCTTCGGGGCCGACAAGCGCACGCGCCTGACGCTCTTTGCGACGGGCATCAGCGCATCAGCCGCCAACGCCGACACGAGTAACGACGTGCGCATCGAAGGGGGCGTGCTCGTCAATCTTGCCGAGTCCGTGACGGTCGAAGCGCGGACGGGAGACGGCCGGGTCTTCCAGTTGCCGGTCGAATTCGCGGGGGCGCAAGGGCGTCAGCCGGGTCTCGACCAGATTTCCGTCGTGCTCCACGCCGAACTGCGCGGCGCGGGCGCGGTCAATCTCACGGTCGTCACGGGCGGCCAACGCAGCAACACCGCTACGATCAACCTGCGTTAAAGTCGGACGCACCGTCAACGGCGACGAAGGTTGAAAACATTCTTTCACGAAATGTTTTCAACCTTCATCTTTAAACGTTCCTTCTAATTTATTGAGTTGCCCGCACCGCCGCGAGTTTGTTAAGCTCTTAACCGGCGTGAGTAGTCTCCCAAGTTTTACGCGCCCCCCTGCCTCTTCAAACGCGGAACTATTTCCTAACGGGTTATAAAGCGCAATGACAGTCTCGATACGCCCCCAACTCTGGAAGCCGATGGCTCTCGCGGCCGCGATTATGTTCGTGTATGCGACCGTGCTGGTGAAACTCGGCGGCCAGTGGTGGGTGGACGAGAACTATTCGCACGGGCTGTTGATTCCGTTCATCATCGGCTACATCCTGTGGAGCGAGCGCGAACGCTTGGAGGCCGCGACCAAGCGGCCGCGTCTGCTGTGGGGCGGCGTGCTGGTGGTCGGCGCGCTCCTGATGCTGTGGGCGGGCACGGCGGGCGCGGAACTCTTCATGCAGCGCACTTCGCTCGTCGTGATGCTGGCCGGGGTCACGATCTATCTCTGGGGCTGGCACATCCTGCGCCTCGCGCTCGTCCCGCTCTTGCTGCTCGCGCTGGCGATTCCCATCCCGGCGATCATCTTTAACCAGATCGCCTTCCCGTTGCAGTTGTTCGCGTCGCGCTGCGCCGTGTGGGCGATGCGGGCCTTCGACATCCCGGTGCTCCGGCAGGGGAACATCATCGAGTTGATGCCCCTGAATTCGAGCGTGACGAAGAAACTCGAAGTGGTCGAAGCCTGTAGCGGCATCCGTTCGCTGATGACGCTGTTGACGCTCGCGGTCGTCTTCGCTTACTTCACGCACCCGCGCGGGCGTGGGCAACAGGGCGGCGGACTCCGCGCGAGTTTGAAGCGTTACGGCACATGGCGTTCGGCCATCCTCGTGCTCTCGGCCGTGCCCATCGCGATCATCACGAACGCCGGGCGCGTGAGCGGCACGGGCATCCTCGCGCGTTACTACGGGACGGAAGTGGCCGACGGCTTCTTCCACGAATTCTCCGGCTGGGTCGTCTACATCGCCGCGTTCCTGCTGCTCTTCGCGCTCGGCTGGGTGCTCGACAAATTCGGGGCGCGCAAGAAACAGCCCCCGCCGCCGCCGCGTAAAACCGCGCGAACGGAAGAGGCGGCGACGGAAGCAGTCAGCCATCAGCCGTCAACTGTCAGCTAATACTAAAAGGCTGATAAAAACTGCTGGCTGAGAGCCGGCGGCCGATAGCTAATAGCTAATCAATATGAAATCGAAGAAGTGGCATTTCTGGGCATTGCTGGCGTTCCTGCTGATGGGCGGGTCGGTGGTCAATTTGTGGGAGCACGTCGGCGAGGCGAGCGTGGTGCGGCGCGAGTTGAAAGAGTTTCCGGAGACGCTCGGCCAATGGCGGCAGCGCGGCGCGGACATGCGTTTCGACGCGCAGACGGAGAGCGTCCTGCGCGCCGACGATTACCTCTCGCGCGATTACCTGCTGCCCGACGGGCGTTGGGCTAACTTCTACGTCGGCTACTACGCCTCGCAGCGCAACGGCGCGACCTATCACAGCCCGCTCAACTGCCTGCCCGGCGCGGGCTGGACTTTGAACGACCCGGCCACCATTCAGATCACGCCCGCGGGCGGCGGCGCGCCCTTCGAGGCCAACCGCTACATCATCCAGAACGGCGAAGTGCGCCAGTTGCTCATCTACTGGTATCAGGGGCGCGGGCGCGCCGTGGCGAGCGAATACTGGGGGAAGATTTACACCGTCGTCGATAGCGTCAAACTCAGGCGCAGCGACGGCGCGATGGTGCGCGTGCTCGTGCCGATCCAGAAGTCGGAAGCGGACGCGCTCGCGCTCGCCTCCGATCTGGCGGCGCAAGTGTCGCCCGCGCTCCCGAGTTTCATCCCGAACTGAGCGTGGGAAAGTTGGACGCGAAGCGGGAGGGAAGTGGTAACATGAATTGGGGCGGCTCTTGGGGAAATTTGCAGCCGCCCTTTCAGGAAGAGAAATCCGATTGTCGGTTTTATGATCGTGGAGTTTAACGCCGTTCGGGGTGTGCCTCACCCGCAAGCGGCCTAAACGAGCCGATGTACCGACGGCTTAACTAAAACAGACGCGGCTGCCGCTCAAAGACCGTTGCCCCGGTCGAGCAGACGGCAAGAGCCGCGAAGGAGTCCGAAAGACCGAGATGAATCACAAAGAGTGCCCGCGCTCCGGCAGTGGCCGGAGTTTGTCGTCTGTTTTGCTCACCTTCATCGTCGCCGCCTGCGCGTTTGCGACCGTCGCCTGTTCCAACCCCGAAAAAGCCAAAGCCGAACACGTCCAGCGCGGCGAAGCCTACCTGACCGAGAAGAAGTTTCAGGAGGCGTCGCTCGAATTCCGCAACGCCGTCCAGATTGACGACAAACTGGCACAGGCGCACTGGGGGCTGGCGCGTGCCTACGAGGGCATGGAGCAGTACCCGCAAGCCCTCGACGAGTTGCGCCGCACCATCGCGCTTGACGCCAACAACCTCGACGCGCGCGTGCGCCTCGGCAACTACTATATTCTCTTCTACCAGCGCGAGCAGAAGGACGAATTCCGCGTCGAGGCCGAGCGGCTTTATCAGGATGTGTTGCAAAAAGACCCGAACCACATCGAAGGCCACATCCTCAAGGGCAGCGTGCTGTTCGCCTCGGGCAAGCGCGAAGAGGCTTTCGCCGCCATCACGCGCGCCGTCGAACTCAACCCGCAGCGCATCGAGTCGTTGATGAGTCTCGCGCTCTTCCACCGGCAGGTGAACGAGCCTGCGAAGGCCGAAGAAGTTTACAAGCGCGCCCTCTCCATCAACGACCGCTCCGCGCTCGCGCACCTCGAATACGCCAAGTTCTACGTCTCGCAGAACCGGCTCGACATGGCCGAGGCGGAGTTTCGCCGCGCCGTCGAAGTTGACCCGAAGAACCGCGACGCGCGACTCACGCTCGCCAGTTTCTACCTCGTCAACAAACAACTCGACCGCGCCGAGGAAGCCTTCAAAGCCCTCGCCGAAGTTGACGGCGAACGGCCGGAAGGCCGCGCCGTGCTCGCCGATTTCTACGCCTCCACCGGCCGCTACGACGAGGCCGCGAATATCTACCAGCAGATCGTCGCAAGCGCGCCCGATTATGCGCGCGGCCGTCACCGTCTCGCCGAGTTGATGTTGCAGCGCGGCGACCAGACGGGCGCGGCGGCGCAGGTCGAAGAGTCGCTCAAGAAGAACGCGAACGACCGCGAAGGCTTAATCCTGCGCGCGCGCCTCAGGCTCAATCAGGACAGGCCGAAAGACGCCATCGAAGACCTCAAACAGGTCTTGAAGATCGAGCCGCGCGATCAGGCCGGACTCTACTTTATGGCCGAGGCCAGCTTCCGCGCCGGGCAGATGGAGCAGTCGCGCATCTACGCGGGCGACCTCGAAAAGTTCCACCCCGATTACCTGCCCGGCAAATTGATGCAGGTGCAGATCAATCTCGCCGCCGGAGACGCGGCCAACGCGCAACGACTCGCCACCGACCTGCTCGCGCGTCTGGACAAGACCACGCCCGACGCGCGCCAATCGCCGCAACTCCTGAACGAACTGCGCTCCAAAACCCTGACCGCGCGCGCCACGACCCACTTGCAGTCGCAGCCGCAGAACACGGCCGCCGCCCGCGCCGATTTCACGCAGGCGCGCGACCTCATGCCGAACGCGCCCGCGTCGCACGTCAACCTCGCGGCCGTCTCGCTCGCCGAGCGCAAGCCGGACGAGGCCATGCAGCACTACGAGCGCGCGCTCTCGCTCGACGCGGCGAACTACGACGCGCTCAACGGCCTGATCAACCTCTACACGTCGCAGGGTAAGTTCGACGAGGCGCACGCGCGCGTGGATCAGGCCACGGCCGCGCGCCCCAACACGGCCAGCCTCCATTTCCTCAAGTCGGTCATCTACGGCAAGCAGAGCGGCGCGGCCATGGGTCAGGGGAATGCGGAGGGGATGAAGCAGCACGCGCAACAGGCCGAAGCCGCCCTGCGCCGCACGCTCGAACTCGACTCCGGTTTCGTCCCCGCGCTCAACGCCCTCGGCTCGCTCTACGTCAACACGAACCGACCCGACGAGGCCATCGCAGAGTTTCGCCGCATGAGCGAGAAGCGTCCCGACGACCCGACGCCCTACATGCTCATCGGCATGGTCGAAGACGGGCGCAAGAATTACGACGCCTCGACGGCGGCCTACAAGCACGCCCTGACCATCAACGCCGAGAACGCTTTCGCCGCCAACAATCTCGCGTGGAACTACGCCGAATACGGCAAGGGCAATTTGGACGAAGCCGTCCGGCTCGCGCAGGGCGTCGTCCAGAAGTTTCCCGAAGAACCGGGTTATGCCGACACGCTCGGCTGGGTCTATTACAAGAAGGGGCTGCACGCGGCGGCCGTCGAGCAACTGCAAAAGGCCGTGCGGCAGACGACGGCTCGCGGCGTCGACAGCGCGGTCTATCGCTATCACCTCGGTCTTGCGCTCGCCGCCGCCGGGCGCAAGGCGGAAGCGCGCCAGCAGTTGCAACAAGCCCTGAACACGACCAAAGGCAATAAGCTCTCGCCGGAGCACGAGCAGGAGACGCGCAAAACGCTCGCCTCTTTGTGACCGGGGAGACCAGTGTTAAGCGAAGAGAGGGTTGAACTATGAGTGTCGAATTTCGTCAGAGGAAACCGGGCGAGTACGCGTCGATCTTGTGGAAGCGCAAGTGGCTCATCTTCCTGCCGGCCATCGTCGTCTCGGCGGCGGTCGCCATCGTCGTGTGGCGTTTGCCGAACGTCTACCAGTCGAGCACGCTCCTCACGGTGCGTCCCTCGAACATCATGCAGGGCATCGTGCCGCAACTGTCCGACGACGATCTCACGATCCGCATCAACGCCATTGGTCAGGAAGTCTTCAGCCGTTCGTCGCTCGAACCGCTGATCACGACCTATAACCTCTACGCACGGGAGCGGCTGCGCGGCGAGCCGATGGAACTGCTCGTCGAACGCATGGTGAAGAAGGACACGCAGATCGAGGTCAACAAGAGCCGCAACGACATCACCAACGGTTTCACGATCACCTTCAAAGGCCCCGACCGCAACGTCACGCAGCGGGTCACAAGCGACCTCGCCAGCAAGTACGTCAACGCGCAACTCAAGCAGCAGACGCAAGGGGCGGACGAAACCGCCAAGTTTCTCCAGCAGCAACTCGACGCGGCGCAGGCCGAACTCAAAATCGTTGACGACCGCCGCCTCCAGACGCTGCAAGGCAACATCAACAACCTGCCGACGCAGGCCACCTCGCTCGTGACGCGCCTGAGCGGCCTCTACGAACAGCAGAAAGCCTACATCTCCGACATCGGCCGCCTGCGCGACCAGAAGACGATGCTCTCGACGCAATTCGGCGACATCGAGAAGCAGTTTCAAGCCGACAAGGAAGACGTGCTCGACAGCGTGACCGACCCGAAGACGACGCCCGCGTGGGCCGAACTCTCCAAGCGCGAATCGCAACTCGACGCCGAGTTGCAGAACCTGCTGACGGTCTTTAAGCCGAAGGCTCCCGATGTCGTCAACAAGCAACAGGAGATCGCCGCCGTCAAGCGCAGCAAGCAGGAGTTGACCGACGACTTTAAGAACCGCGTCGCGGAGAAGTCGAAGCGCGTGGCGAGCCGCACCGACCCGCGCGCCTCCACCATCAAGGCCAACATGCAGGGCATCGAAGGCGAGATCGCGCGGCAGGAGAAGTTGCTCGCGCAGACCTCGGCGCAGATCAGCGAGGTGCAGTCGCAGTTGAGCCGCGTGCCGCAGGCCGAAGTCGCGCTCAGTTCGCTCGACCGCGACTACCAGACGAAGAAGGCCGCCTATGACGAGTTGCTGTTGAAGAAACAGAAATCCGACCTGAACGTGGCCGCCACCGCTTCCGCGCAGGGCGAGACGATTCAGGTGATCGACCCGGCGAGTTTGCCCGAACGCCCCGTCGCGCCGAAGCGGCCGCTGCTCATCGCGCTCGGCCTCGCGCTCGGTCTCGCCTTCGGCCTCGCCTTCGCCGCCGCCTTCGAGTTGCCGCGCCTGCTGACGATTCAGAGCGTCGAGGACGCGCGCCACTACACGGGGCTGCCGGTGCTCATCTCGGTGCCCGAGCTCCTGACGCCGAAGGAGCAGCGGCGCGCCCGCATGCGTCGCATGGCGACGGCCTTCGCCGGTCTCGCCGTCGCCGTCCTCAGCATCCCCGCGCTCGCGCTCGCCCTGAGGTTCTCGCGCGTCTTCGAACTGTTCTTGTCTTGAACGATGAACGATGGACGCGGGACGATGAATGGAAAAACTTTGCCGCCGCTTTCGCTTCATCGCTCGTCGTTTCGCGTTCGTCGTTTCGGAGGTTAAGAGTTGTACAAAGAGTTCTACGGTCTCAAAGAGTTGCCGTTCGCGCTGACGCCCGACCCGCGCTTCATCTACTTCACGCCTTCGCACACGGAGGCGATGGCGAACCTGCACTACGGCATCGAGAGCGGCAAGGGCTTGATCGTCGTGACGGGCGAAGTGGGCACGGGCAAGACGACCATCCTGCGCTGGATGATGCAGCGACTCGACCGCACCGTGCTCGTCGGTTACATCTTCAACCCGCGCCTCACCGTGCCGGAATTTTATCAACACGTCGCGCGCCTCTTCGACGTACAGGAGTGGGAGAACAAGTCGGAACTGCTGTTCGCCCTCGGCAAAACTCTGGAAGCGCGGCACGCGCGCGGCCTGCGCACCGTGCTCATCATCGACGAGGCGCACGGCCTCTCGACCTCCGTGCTCGAAGAGATCAGGTTGCTCTCGAATTTCGAGTCGGACGCGGCCAAGCAGTTGCAGATCGTCCTGACCGGCCAGCCCGAACTGCGCGACGTGTTGAACAACCCCGACCTCCGGCAGTTGAAACAGCGCGTCGCCCTGCGCTGCGAGATCAAGCCGCTGCCGAACATCGAGGAGACGGAGCGTTATGTCAAAGCGCGCCTGCTGGTGGCGGGCGCGGCGCGCACGGACATCTTTTCGCCCGGCGCGATTGACTACATCTTCCGTTGCGCCGCAGGGATACCTCGGCAGATCAACAACCTCTGCGACAACGCGATGCTCACGGGCTACGCCGCCGGGCTGCACACCATCTCGCGCGCCGTTATCGAAGAGGTGGCCGACACGTTCGACATGTTGCCGGACGCGCGCCATAACAGCAGTCGCCTTTCAATCGAGGAGCAGGAGTCGCCCGCGCGCATCTTCAACGCGCAGGGGCGCGCGGAGTTGTGGTCTGCGGGCAGCGCGCAGGCGACGGCGGTTGACGAGGTGGCGCGGCCGCAGCAGTCGTCAACAAAATATTCTTCGGCGCACACGCGCGAAGAGGAGTTGGAAGAAACACCCGCGACGCCTTCGCCCGATGTGAACGACATCGGCGCGGCCTTCCGGCGTTGGGATGTGATGGGAGACAGGTGATGGGCAGAGTTTACGAAGCATTGAAGCGCGCGGCCGAGAACGGCAACGCGAACACGAAGACGACGGACGAGACCGCAGCGGCCGCGCGCCGCGCCGCCACCACCCCGGCGGCGGCGGCGGCGGCCGTAGGCGACGAAGAGGTGACGCTCGTCGCCGAAGCGCAGCCCGCGAACGGTAACTCGCACGGCCACTCCAACGGCAACTCGAACGGCGGCGGTAGTAGTAGTCACGCCGCGCCGGAAGTGTTCTCGCGCCGCACGTCCGCAATCTTCAACGCGCCTGACGCACGGGCGCACGTTTCAGCATCCGTTGAGCACATCGATGCAGCCACGGCCGGGTCGGCACTCCCCGGCGGGCAGGCTTCGCGTGTTGCTGGGGCAACGACGGATGCTGTCGGCTCGACGCGCGCGTTGGAGTTTCCCACGGTGGAAATTTCCCACGCGCGCGTCGAACCACACCTCATCGCCATCACCGACCCGCGCTCGCCGCACGCCGAGCAGTATCGCGCGTTGCGCACGCGCGTCCTGCACGCGGGCGAGCGTCGGCACATTCAGGCCATCGTCGTTTCCAGCGCGGGCGTGATGGAGGGCAAGACCATCACGGCCTTGAACCTCGCGTGGCTGCTGGCGCAGACCGACGGCGTGCGCGCGCTCCTGATCGACGGCGACTTGCGCCGCCCCTGTGCCGCCGAATACCTCGGCATCGACGCGCCCGCCGGTCTCTCCGAAGTGCTCGCGGGCGAGACGACCTTGCAAGAGACCATCGTCAAACTCGAACCCGCCGGGCTGCACCTGCTGCCGGGCGGCACCGTGCGCGACAACGTGGCCGAAATACTCTCCGGCCCGAAGTTCAGTTCGCTCCTCGCCCAACTGCGCCGCATGTTCGATTACATCATCATCGACGCGCCGCCGCTCGGCATCTTCACCGACGCCACCGTCCTCATCGGCCGCGCCGACGCCGCGCTGATGGTGGTGCGCGCCGGCAAGACGCGCTACGCCGCGCTCGACCGCGTGCTCGAACCGCTCCCGCGCGAACGACTGCTCGGCATCGTTCTCAACGGCGCGGACGATAACAAGGACGACAGCAGCAGCTATTACCAACGTCGCTACTATCGCCGCGACGAAAAGGAAACGATGAACGCGGAACGATGAACGATGAAGTAAAAGCGACCGGCTTTCCGTTCATCGTTCCGCGTTCCTACTTCATCATTTGAGTTAAGGAGATCATTTGAGTCCCGCGCGCCGTTTCAACGCCCGCACGCCGCTGCTGCTCATCGCCGAAGCATTACTCATGTTCGGCGGGATGGTCGCGGCTGCGGAAATCCGGCTCGGCGCCGACGCCGCTTATTACGAACTCGTCGCCCGCAACGGTTTCTACAAGGCCGCGCTCGCCACCGCCTTCTGCCTCGGCGCGTTCTACCTCTACGACCTCTACGATTTCGTCGTCATGCACGACCGGCGCGAACTCGTGCTGCGTCTCATACAGGCTCTCGGCCTCGCGTGGATCGCGCTGGCGATAGTCTTCTACATGCTGCCGCAACTGATGCTCGGCCGCGGCATCTCTCTGATCGCGCTGCCGCTCGCCCTCGCGCTGATGGTCGGCTGGCGCGTCTCGATCCACTGGCTGCTCGGCCACCCGATGGTCGGCGAGCGCATCCTGATCGTCGGTTCGGGCACGGCCGCCATCGAGATCGCGCGCGAGGTGTTAGATCGCAGGGACGCAGGCTATCGCATCGTCGGCTTCGTGGACAACGACCCCGCGCTCGTCGGCAAGAGCATCATCAACCCGCGCGTCATCGGCGTGACGACCGACATGGCGCAGATCGTGAGGCGCGAAAACATCGACCGCATCATCGTCGCGCAGGGCGAGCGGCGCGGCCAGTTCCCGACGCGCCAACTGCTCGACCTCAGTCTCGGCGGCAACGTCGCCATCGAAGAGGGCGCGTCGTTTTACGAACGCACGACGGGGCGCGTCCACCTGAACATGATGCGCCCGTCGTGGCTCATCTTTTCGGGGCGCGGGCGTCAGGCGCGCCTGAGCGGCGTGGCGCGCACGCTCCTGCACCGCGGCGTCGCGCTCGTCGGCGCGCTCGTCTCGCTGCCCATCGCGCTGTTGACCGCGCTCCTGATCAAACTCGAATCGCCCGGCCCCGCGCTCTACCGGCAGGAGCGCGTCGGCAAAAACGGCCGCCCGTTCACGATCATGAAGTTTCGCTCGATGCGCCTCGACGCGGAGAAGGACGGCCCCGTCTGGGCGCAGACGGGCGACGACCGGACGACGCGCGTCGGGCGCGTGATCCGCAAGATTCGCGTGGACGAGATTCCGCAGTTCTGGAACATCCTCAAAGGCGAGATGAACTTCGTCGGGCCGCGCCCGGAACGCCCGCACTTCGTCGCGCAACTCGCCGAGGAGATTCCGTTCTACGCGCAGAGGCATTTGATCCCGCCGGGGCTGACCGGCTGGGCGCAGATCAAATACCCTTACGGTTCGTCCATCGAGGACGCGCGCCAGAAGTTGCAATACGATCTCTACTACATCAAGAACCAGAGCCTCGTGCTCGACGCGGTGATCTTGTTCGAGACGGTGAAGACGATCCTGTTCGGTCGCGGCGCGCGCTGAGTAAAGTCCCGGCCGCGCCGCGTGAAGTTTTCGAGAGGTACAGACATGAAAATCCAAACGATGAAGTTGACGACGCTCGCCCTCGCGGGTCTCTTGCTCGCGGGCGGCGCGGCTCCCGTTCGGACGGCCGCCGCGCAAAGTGCGGACAAGCAGAAGCCGGAGCAGAAGACGCGGCCGCGCACCACCACCGCCACTGCACCCGCGCCCTCGGACGCGGCGAAGCGTGCGGGCGAACGGCTCGAACCGGACGACACGAGCGCGCCGCCGCGCTCCGACATGTCGCCGGAGATGCAGGCGAACCGGCGCGAGACGCTTTCGGAGGAAGAGGCGGCCGTCGTGCCCTACTACAACAACTTCATGTCGAGCTACCGGCTCGGCCCCGAAGACGTGATCTCGATCACGGTCTTCAACCTCGACCGCTATTCGAAGGCCGGGATCATCATCCCGCCCGACGCCGTCATCTCGCACCCGCTCATCCCCGAAGGCGTCTTTGTCGGCGGGAAGACCACCAAGCAGGTGGCCGACGAGATCATGAAGAAACTCGACGAGTACGTCATCGATCCGAAAGTGACCGTCTCGCTCGACAAGGCGCAGTCGGCGGTCTTCTGGGTGGTGGGCGACGTGGGTCAGCCGGGCATTCGCCCGATGACGCGCCGCCTCTCGCTCACCGAGGCGCTCGCGCTCTCCGGCGGCGTGCTCCCGACGGGCAACAAGAAGAAGGTGGCGGTCATGCGGCGTCAGGCCAACGGTTTCATGCAGCCGACGATCATCGATGTCGCCGCCATTGAAAAGGGCAAGATGCCGGACAACTATTTTCTCAACCCCGGCGACCAGATCATCGTGCCCGGCAACCGGCTGAAGACTTTTAATCAAGTGCTCAGCCTGTTGCCCGTCGTCAGTTTCTTCCGCATCTTCACGGGAGGATTCTGAAACGTGAGCAGCGAGTAGTAGGCGGTAGGCAGTAAGCATTAAGCAGTGTTGCCCGGTCGTTGGACGGTGGACGATGAAACGCATGAGCCTGAAGGGAAGAGAAGCTGCCGCGCGTCGCCGCCAACGGTATCGGCGCGCGTGCCGCCCGGCTCGCGTCTTACTGCTCGCCGCTTACTCCTTACTGCTTACTGTGCCCGTCGCGGCGGGCGAGTGGAGCGCGCAAACGTCGGGGACGATGGCGTGGCTGCGCGCGGTCTATTTTGTGGACGAGGCTCGCGGCTGGGCGGTCGGAAGCCGTGGCGCGCTGCTGGCGACGACGGACGGCGGGCGCGTCTGGGCGGTGCGCCGCGCGCCCACCGAAGACACGCTGCGCGACGTTTATTTCGTGAACGAACGGACGGGCTGGCTCGTCTGCGACCGCAGCATCTACCTGCTCAGGACGAAAGAGGAGCCGCGTTCTTACCTGTTGAGGACGACGGACGGCGGCGAGACTTGGTCGCGCGTCGAGGTGACGGGCGCGGACGTGGACGTGCTCTTAACGCGCGTCGCCTTCGTTGACGCCGCGCGCGGCTGGGCTTTCGGAGAGATGGGCGCGCTCTATGCGACCACGGACGGCGGCGCGAGTTGGAAGCGGCAGACGCTGCCGACGAAACACCTGCTGCTCGGCGGCGCGTTTCTCCCGGCCGGTCAGGGCTGGCTCGTCGGCGCGGGCAACACGATCTTGTACAACCCGGACGGCGCGCGTTGGCTCGCGGGCGGCTCACCCGCGAGCGTCGAGACGCGCTTCAACGCGGTCTCTTTCGTCGAGCAGCGGCGCGGCTGGGCGGTCGGCGAGCGCGGCCTCGTGCTTGCGACCGTCAACGGCGGGCGGGCGTGGTTCAGACAAGAATCGAACGTGGATGTCGATCTGTTAGACGTAAAATTTATAGACGCGGAGGAAGGCTGGGCGTCCGGCGCGGGCGGCACGATCATCCACACGACGGACGGGGGCGCAAACTGGCGACGCGAACCGAGCGGCACGCGCCACCCGCTCGAACGCCTCTCGGTCGCGTCGCGCGCGCGCGCGTGGGCGGTCGGCTTCGGCGGCACGATCATCAATTACGCGGGCGACGCCTTCACGCCCGCGCCGCCGCGGTTGAAAACTCCCGGCAGCGAACAACCAAGAGAGCGACCGCGCCGCGTCAGCCGGAACACGGAGACGCGCTGACCCGAACGCCCGCCGCACACTCGAAACCAAAGCGCGCACTCGCGCGTCGCCGACCCCGCACACAGGACTTTGCCAAAAACTCCGACGGAGAACTAAAGATGCCGGAACAACTCTCGAACCCGAATCAGACACACGACCGCGCCCCGCTCTACGCGCCCCGCTCTACGCGCGCCACAACGCTCTCCATCGCGGCAGCCGCGATTGTCGTGGCGTGGTGTGCGCCTCCGGCCTTCGCGCAAGACGTGGCGAAGCCTCGAACTGCTCCCGCGTCGGCGCAACCGGCCGTCAAGCCGACCGCCGCGAAGGCGAAAGCGGCCGGGGCACAGGAAGGAGAGGATAAGAAGAAGACCGCGCCCCGTTCGGCCTCCGAGATCACGCGCGCGCGCCGCGCCGCCGCCGCTGCGGCGAACGCGACCCCTTCCGCCACGCCGAAGCCGAAGGCAGTCCCGACGACAACTCCTACGGCGGTCGTTCCTGTCGTCGCCCCGCCGGTTGATGCGCCGTCCGCTTCCGCGCCGGAGAGTGTTGCGGCGAAATCCGAGAGCGTGGAAGGGGAACTCGAACGCCTGCGCGCCGAGATCAAAGACGCGAAGCCGGGCGCGGAACGGGCGCGACTGCAACGCTCGCTCGTAGATCGTCTCGTCGCGCTCAAGCGGCAGCCGGAAGCGCTCGACGCGTTGCGCCTGATGATTCACGAAGACCGCTACGACCCGCCCTTCTTCTTCAACACCGGCAACGCCCTCGCGCGCCTCGGCGACGCGAGCGCGGCCGAAGACGCTTACCGCAAAGCCATCTCGCAGCGTCGCGGCAACTACTCGCGCGCCCTCAACAACCTCGGCGTCATCCTCATACGCCAAGGCCACTGGGACGAGGCGCGGGAGACGCTCGCCGCCGCGCTCGTGCAGGAGAACTACGCTTACCCGGAAGCGAGCTACAACCTCGGCCGTCTCCACCTGCTGCGCGGCGAGGCCGACCTCGCCATCCGTGAATGGCTGCGCACGCTGCGTCTCGAACCCGCGCACGCGGAAGCGGCCGCCGCCCTCGCGCGCGCCTACGCCGAAGACGGCGACCCGGAACGCGGCCTCGGCGTGCTCGACAATTTCGTCGCGCGCTCGACGCGCACCGGCGCGGGCGTCCCGCGCGAGATCGGCGAGGCGCGACGCGAACTCCTCGCGCCCACCGCCGCCGCCGACGCGACCGCCGACGACGCAGAGGCCGCGAACCTGAAGACCGCCGACGCGCGCGACGTTCGCGCCCCACGACGACCGGGCGCGAAATTCCCCGCGCACAAAGTTGATCCGGCCACTTACGACCTGCTGCGTTCCGCACGCGAAGCGCGCGAGCGTGGCAGCGTGGAAGATGCGGTGAAGCATTATCGCGGCGTACTGGCGCGCAGCCCCGGCAATTATTTCCCGCCCGCCAATCTCGAACTCGGAACTGCGCTGATGAACCTCAGACGCGACGAAGATGCCGTCGCCGCGCTGCTGCCGCTCACGCAAAAAGACGCCGCGCGTTACCCCGTCGCCTTCTATCATCTCGGTCGCCTCTTCGAGCGTCAGGGACATCTCGCGCGCGCCGCCGACAATTTCCAGCGCGCGGCCCAACTCTACGGCGATACGAACCCGCAGGCGCTCATAGACATCAGCCGCCTGCGCGAGCGCGCGGGCGACCACGCGGGCGCGCTCGCCGCCATGAACGACTACGCCGTCTCGTTGGGGCGACAGGGCACAGTGCCCGCGTGGGTCGCGGAGCGACAGGCCAAACTACGACAGAAGGCCGCCGCCTCTTCCGCCGCGTCCGCGCCGAACAATTCGACGCCGACCAGACAGTAATCGGCAGCGGCCTTTCGAGGAACCGCCCGGTATTTTTCGTCGCGGACGCGGCTACTTCGCCGCTTTAACTTCCGACAGAGGCTCGCGGGGATTAGGGGTTAAAAAAAGTGCGGCGGTCAAAATCACGCTTTGCCGCCCGCCTGTGCGTCAATTGATTCCGCCTGTGCGTCCGTCGCCTCTTCCGGCTTCGGCGCGGCGGCGGCGGGGCGCATGTGCGGGAAGAGAATCACGTCGCGGATAGAACGCCGGTTCGTCAGGAGCATAACGATGCGATCAATACCGATCCCGATGCCCGCCGCCGGGGGCATCCCGTAAGCGAGCGCGCGCACGTAATCCGTATCCATCTGCATCGCCTCTTCGTCGCCCCGCTCCCGCGCCCCGGCCTGTTCCTTAAACCGCTCATACTGCTCCACCGGATCGTTCAACTCCGAAAACCCGTTCGCGCACTCCATCCCCGCGATATACAACTCGAAGCGTTCGGCCACTGATGGATCGGCGGGCGATGCTTTTGAGAGCGGCGAGATTGGTTTCGGAAAGTCCGTTATGAATGTTGGTTGGACTAGATGCGGCTCAGCTACACGTTCAAATAGCCCTTCTATTGCGTGAGCTACTTTAACCTCTTTTGGCGTATCTACATTTCTGTCAATTTTAGAAATGGCCGTAAGTGATCCTCCTGCTTTGGCTTCTTTCCAGATGTGGTCTTTGACGCGCTGTTTAGTAAATTCAATTGCTAAAGAGCGTTCTACATCATTATTAGCTGTTTGTGCTGCCTCAGCTAAATCAAATTCTATGCTGTCCCAAAAATGGAGCATGTGAAATGTCCGAAGTGGCTCGTCAAGCCAGCTAACGTCGAACTTCTCGCCACTCAGTTCCTCATAATCCCAGTATTTAGCAATTGCTTGCTTCATCGTTAACCGCTCGAATTTACCGAAATCAATCTCTTCATCACCAAAGCGAACCGCCGTGTCGCCTGTTGCTTTGATGACTGACTGGCGCAGCATCTCTTCGCAGAAGTCCATCATGCCGTTTACGTCCATGTAGGCGCAGTAGAATTCGAGCATGGTGAATTCGGGGTTGTGGCGCGTGGAGATGCCTTCGTTGCGGAAGTTGCGGTTGAGTTCGTAGACGCGCTCGAAGCCGCCGACGACGAGCCGCTTGAGGTAGAGTTCCGGCGCGATGCGTGCGTAGAGGTCTATGTCGAGCGCGTTGTGGTGCGTCTTGAAGGGACGCGCCGCCGCGCCCGAAGCGATGGGCGTGAGCATCGGCGTCTCGACTTCGATGTAACCGCGCTCGTCTAAAAATGCGCGCATCTCCCGGATGATCTTCGAGCGGCGTTCAAAGACTTCGCGGGTGGTGAGTTCGCGCGCCTCCTGCGCTTCGCCGCCCGCGCCCGTCTCGTTGTCCTTGTCGATTTTGAGGCTGCCCGCGATGAGGTCGGCGTAGCGTTGGCGTTGGCGGATTTCGGGGTCGCTGATGCCGTGCATCTTGTCGGGCATGGGCAAGAGAGCCTTCGCGAGAAACTCAAAGGCGCGGACGTGGACGGAGAGTTCGCCCGTCTTCGTGACGAAGAGGAAGCCTTCGACGCCGATGAAATCGCCGTGGTCGAGCAGGCCGAAGAGTTCCCATCCGTCGAGTTCGCGCCCGCGGTGCTGCATCGGCCGCACGTCGTCGCGGCGCACGTAGATTTGCAGGCGTTCCCGGCCGTCGGAGAGGTGCACGAACGCGGCCTTGCCCATCACGCGCGGCGGCACACTGAGACGCCCGCCGACGCGCACGTCGCCGAGAGTTTTCAATTCCGCGTTGGCCGCTTCGAGTTGTTCGGGCGTCGGTCGCTGCCCTTCGATGCGCGGCGGCTCGTGGTGTTTGAACCGCGCGACGACGGACGTGATCGTGTCTTCGCCCTCCGCGCTCGCCGTCAGATTCGTGCGCCGGAACTTGTTCGGGTAGGCGTTGCCGGTGAGTTGTTGAATTTTGTCGAGGTGCTCGCGGCGCGCGCGCGTCTGGTCGTTGTCTTCGATGAAGGGCGTGTTGTTCTCTGTCATCTATTCCTGCTCCGGGCGAAATGCGAATTATAGAGAAGCGGTCACCCATCAGCAAATGATTCTCATATGTTTCTCATATGTTTGACATACGACGACTACGCCGCGCGGTTATTTTGTTGATGCCCGACGGCCGACAGTTGATAGCTGACCGATGCTTCCCGTTCGTGTTAGCATCAACGCAATCGCAGCATATGAACGAGAAGATTCTAACGCCGGATGAGGCGCGCGCGGTGCGCGAGAGTTTGCGCGCACAGGGGCGGCGGCTCGTGTTTACGAACGGGTGCTTCGACATTCTGCACGTCGGCCACACACGCTACTTGCAGGCGGCGCGCTCTCTCGGCGACGCCCTGCTCGTCGCGATCAACTCGGACGCGGCCGTGCGCTCGCTCAAAGGCGACTCGCGCCCCGTGATGAACGAACGCGAGCGCGCCGAAATGCTCGCCGCGCTCGGCGCGGTCAGCTACGTCACGATCTTCGACGCGCTCTCGCCGCGCGCGCTCATCGCACGGTTGTTGCCCGACGTTCTGGTCAAAGGCGGCGATTACGGTCTGGACGAAATACACGGCCGCGAAGAGGTCGAAGCCGCGGGCGGGCGCGTCCTCGCCCTCCCCTTCGTCGAAGGCGTTTCGACGAGCGACATCATCGAACGCATCAGGACAAGCGTGGCAGGCGACAAGTGACGAGCGAGAAGGGCAAGAAGAAGAGGACGACGGCGCGCAAAGAAAGCGACGCGGCCGGGAAGGGCGCGCCGCAAAAAGGCGCGCGGGGCGTTGCCGCCTCCGCCGCCGCTGCGGGAAGGAAGAAACGGGTCGAGAAAACCCCCGACGGGCATCATGTATTGATTGATGGCCGCCGCTGGCGCGCGACCGACCCGAACATCCCGGAAGAGCGGCGGCAACAACTCGTCAACGAGTTGATGCGGGCGCGGCGCGACGTGGGGCGCGCCCTGCGCGCGGGCGACCGGGACGCGGAGGGCGAGGCGCGCGGGCGCGTCCACGAATGCAAAGTCGCCCTCGGCGAGCGCGGCGAGAAATGGTGGGAGGAAAGCAAAGGATGAACGCGGAACGATGAACGATGAATAGAAAAACTCAAGCAGGTGTTTTCTATTCATCGTTCATCGTTCATGGTTCATCGTTTCAAAGACATGAGTAGCACAGTGCAAAAGGGGTTGCCGGTGGAGGGCGCGTTGCGGCGCGTGTTGGAGGGCGGCGAGTTGCGGCGTCTCGTGGCGGAGGTGCGCGGCGGGGCGCGCGTGGTGTCCGTCAGCGGCCTGACTTCGGGGGCGGCGCGCGCGCTCGTGCTGGCGGCGTTGCAGCGCGAGACGGGGATGCGGCTGGCAGTCGTCGTGGAGGCGAGCCGCGACCTCGAACAGTGGGATCGCGATCTCTGTTTTTGGAGCGAGGCGTTGCGGCGTCGCGGCGTTGACGAAGGGGCACACGCCGGGGCCCGGACGGCGGTGCTGACGCTGCCCGCTTCGGAGGGCGACCCGTATGCGGGCGCGTCGCCGCACGCGGAGACTCTGGAGCGGCGCGCGCTGACGCTCTGGCGGCTCGCGCAGGGGCAAGGCAGTTTCGTGCTGCTGACGGCGCGCGCGCTGGCGCGTCGCACCGTCAAACCGGAACAACTGCGCGCGACGGGCGCGACGCTCCGACGCGACGAGGATCATGCGCCGGAAGAGTTGATCGAGTTGCTGCTCGCTTCCGGTTACGTGCGCGAAGACCCCATCGGCGCGGTCGGGGAATTTTCTCTGCGCGGCGGGATTCTGGATGTGTGGTCGCCGGGACACGAACGCCCGGTGCGCGTGGAGTTCTTCGGCGACACGGTCGATTCGATACGCGAGTTCGACCCGGAGACGCAGTTGTCCGTCGCGCAGTTGCAGGAGATCGAGATCGTGCCGATGCGCGAGTACGCCGTGGGCGCGGACGATTTTCGTCTGTGGGCGGAACTGGCGCGCGAGCGTTGGGCGGACGAGCGTTACGCGCGCGCGCTGCGCGACCGCACCGTGCACGCCGACGAGGGGGAGACTTTCGCGGGCTGGGAGTGGCTCGTCTCGCTCGTCCATTCCACGCCCGCGAGCGCGTTCGATTACCTGCAACGCGAGACCGTGTTCGTGGCCGACGAACCCGCCGCCCTCGAAACGTTTCTCGGAAACACTTACGAGACTCTGAGCGCGCGCTACAACGAGATGGAGAGCGCGGACGAGATCGCGCTGCGCCCCGAAGAACTTTATTTGACGGCGGAAGAGTTGCGCCACGGCGTAGGGGGAGTGCCGCGCGTCGAGTTGCGGACGCTGGGGCGCGCGGCGGCGACGACCGACGAGCGGTTCGCGGGCGAGGCGGAAGCGGCGGCGATAGTGTCTATCGGGCGCGCGCGCCCGACCGCCGCGCCGCTGTTTCTCTTCCCGGCAGTCGAGCGCGCCCCGGAGATCGAGTGGAACACGCGCGCGGCGCGTCGTTACCACGGGCGCATCGCGGAACTGGCGGCCGACGTGCGGCGCGCGCAGATTCAGGGAGACGCGCGCGTCGTGTTTGCGATGCCGAGCGCAGGGATAGCCGAGCGCGTGGGGGAGATGCTCGCGGAATACAACGTCGGCGCGCGCGTCGCGCTGGCGGGCGAGGGCGGCGCGCTCGAAGAGGGGCAGGCGTTAGTTACGGTCGGGCGTTTGTCCGGCGGCTTCGAGTTGCCGTCGGCGGGGCTGGTCGTCCACGTCGAGAACGATCTGTTTGACGAGGCGCACGACGGCGCGACCGTGGAGCATCGCACGCCGGGGACGGGGCAGGCTTCCGTATCCGCGAAGAGGCCGCGCAAGAAGTCGAAGACGGCGGCATTTTTGTCGGACTTCCGCGATCTGAAAGTCGGCGACTTCGTCGTCCACATCGACCACGGCATCGCGCGCTTCGGCGGCTTGCAGACGCTCGATCTCGGCCCCGGCCGCCGCGGCGAGTTCATGCTGCTGTTCTACGCGGAGGAGGCGAAGTTGTATGTGCCCGTCGAACGCCTCGATCTCGTGCAGCGTTATTCGAGCGCGGAGGGGCACGAGCCGGTGCTCGACCGCCTCGGCGGACTCGGCTGGCAGAAGACGAAGGCCAAGGCCAAACGCGCGATGCGCGACATGGCCGACGAACTTTTGCGCCTCTACGCCGAACGCAAGCTCGTCGGCGGTTATGCCTACGCGACCGACTCCCCGTGGCAGCGCGAGTTCGAGGACGGCTTCGAGTACGTGCCGACGCCCGATCAGGAGACGGCCATCGAAGACGTGAAGGCGGACATGGAAGCGACGACGCCGATGGACAGGCTGCTGTGCGGCGACGTGGGCTACGGTAAGACCGAGGTGGCGATGCGCGCGGCCTTCAAGGCCGTGATGGAGTCGAAGCAGGTGGCCGTCCTGACGCCGACGACCGTCCTGGCCTACCAGCACTACGAAACCTTCACGGCTCGTTACGCGGCCTTCCCCGTGCGCGTCGAATTGCTTTCCAGATTCCGCACGCCGAAGGAGCAGAAAGAGGTCGTCAAGCGCGTCGAGGCGGGCGAGGTGGACATCCTCGTCGGCACGCACCGGATACTGTCGAAGGATTTGAAGTTTCGCGATCTCGGATTAGTCGTCGTGGACGAGGAGCAGCGTTTCGGCGTCGCGCACAAAGAACGGCTCAAACAGTTGAAGAAAAAAGTGGACGTGCTGACGCTCTCGGCCACGCCCATCCCGCGCACGCTCAACATGTCTCTGATGGGCTTGCGCGACATGTCCATCATCGAGACGCCGCCGCGCGACCGCCTCGCCATTCAGACGCAAGTCGTGCAGTTCGGCGAGTCGGTCATCAAGTCGGGGATCGAGTTGGAGTTGGGGCGCGGCGGGCAGGTCTTCTTCATCCACAACCGCGTCGAGACCATCGAAACCATCGCCGCGCTCGTTCAGCGGCTCGTGCCGCAGGCGCGCGTCTGCGTGGCGCACGGGCAGATGAACGAGAAGGAGATGGAGGGGGTGATGCTCGATTTTATGGCCTATAAATACGACGTTCTGGTCGCCACCACCATCATCGAGAACGGCATAGACATCCCGCGCGCCAACACCATCATCATAAACCGTGCCGATCACTACGGGCTGGCGCAACTGTATCAACTGCGCGGGCGCGTCGGGCGTTCCAACCGTCGCGCTTACGCCTATCTGTTGATCCCTTCGGAGCAGGAACTCACGCCGATTGCGCGCAGGCGTCTGGCGGCGATACGCGAGTTTTCCGACCTCGGCGCGGGCTTTCGCGTCGCCGCCCTCGACCTCGAACTGCGCGGGGCGGGGAATCTCTTAGGCGGCCAGCAGTCCGGCCACATGGACGCGCTCGGCTTCGATCTTTACACGCAGATGTTGGAGCGCACCGTCTCGGAACTGCGCGGCGAGGACGTGCAGGACGAAACCTCCGTCTCGCTCAATCTGGGCGTCGACGTGGCGATCTCCGAAGATTACATCTCGGACATGGGGCAGCGCTTGCGCACTTACAAGCGCATCGCCTCGGCGCGCGACGACGAGACGCTGCGCCAGATTCGCGCCGAGACGGAAGATCGCTACGGGCGCATCCCCGAATCCGTCGAGAGACTTCTGGCTTACGCGCGGCTGCGTCGCACGGCCGAGACGGTCGGCGTGCTGTCGCTCGACCGGACGCCGGGCGGCATCGCCGTCAAACTGAGCGAGAAGGCGCGCGTCGCGCCCGAAAAATTGCTCGCGCTCGTGGGCACGCGCCCCGGCGCGAGTTTCACGCCGAACGGCGTCCTGCGCCTTGATCTGAGCGAGGAAGAGGCGGACGACGTGATCGAAACCACGCACGGCCTGTTGCTGCAAATCAGCAGTGCGGACTAAAATGGGTTTCAAGTTTCAGGTTTCAAGTTTCAGGTCTGAGGGTGTGCGGCCTTTAACTTGAAAGTTCGGGATTGTGGTTTTGTTTTTAACTTGAAACCTGAAACTTGAAACTTACGGTTTGAAGCCTACCCCGACGTAAATCAGAGGAATTAAATTCGATTCGACAATTTGAAGCAGGGCGAGCAGCCGCCGCCGCCGAGGAGGCGTGGGGGGCGCGCCGGATTGGTAAGGAGTAAAAATCTGTGAAGTCAAAATTTTTAACAGGTGTCCGCCGCGCTGCGTTCGTCGCGTCGCTCTTGGCCGCGTTTCTCGCGTCGCCCGCCGCCGTCGCGGTGCGGGCGCAGGAGGAAGGCGTGCCGCGCGTCATAGATGAAGTGATCGCGCAGGTCAACGCCGATGTCATCACGCTCTCGATGTTGCAGAGGGACATGGCCGAGGCGGCAGAGTCGCTCCGGCAACAGCGCGGGATAAGCCCGCAGCAGGCCACGGAAGAGATCGGCAAACGGCGCAACGAGATCATCGTCACGCTCGTCAACGAACAACTCCTCGTCCAGAAGGGCAAGGAGATGGGCATGACCGAGGAAGTGGAGGCGGAGGTCAACCGGCGCATGCTGGACGTGGCGAAGCGCGAGGGTTTTAAATCGCTCTCCCAACTCGAACAGGCGATGCGCGAGAACAACATCGACCCGGCCGCCGTGCGCAACACGATGCGCACCGAGATCATCAAGACGTGGGTGCTCGGCCGCGAAGTGGATCAGAAAATCTTTTTCGGCCTGACCGAATCCGAAGTGAAATCCTACTACGAGGCGAACAAGGAGAAATTCCGCAAGCCCGAAGCCATCGTGCTCTCGGAAATCTTCCTGAGCACCGTGGGGAAAGACCCGAAGGAAGTGCGCGAGCGCGCCAACAAACTGGCGGCGCAGTTGCGCGCGGGCGCGGACTTCGGCGCGCTGGCGATGGTGCAATCGGAGCGCGAGGTGAACGGCAAGCGCGTCGCGCCGGAGAGCAAGGGCAAACTCGGCACGTATGCCATGAACGACATCTCGAAGGAGGACGTGGCGAACGCCCTCAAGAATCTGAAGGCGGGCGGCATCACCGACCCGCTTGAGACGGAAGGCGGCATCATCATCCTGCGCATGGACGAGCGCACGCCCGCGGGCGAGGCGACGTTCGACGAGAACAAGGTGCGCGAGGCGATGACCGTCAGCCGCATGGATAAGGAGCGCAAAACCTACCTCGACAATTTGCGCCGCGACGCCTACATCAAGATCGCGAAAGACTATGAGGAAAGCCTGCTCCCGCTCTTGAAAGTCGAACCGCAGAAGTCGGCCGGCCCGACCGCTCCCGTCGCCCCGAAGAAGGACGACAAGAAGAAGACCGAGACAAGCAGAGACAAGAAACAGTAATCACAAACGATGAACGCGGAACGATGAACGATGAATGAAAGGCAAGTTGCTTTTACTTCATCGTTCATCGTTCCGCGTTCATCATTTTTTTTATGCGTCTGGATCAATTTTTACGCGCGAGCCGTCTGGTGTTGCGTCGGACGGTGGCGCAGGAGTTGTGCGAGGCCGGGGCGGTGCTGGTGGGCGGCGTGGCGGCGCGTTCGTCGCGCGCGGTGCGCGTGGGCGATGAGATCGCGATTGAACGCCGCGAACGGTTGTTGACGGTGCGCGTTCTCGCCGTGCCGGATGCGCGGCAGACTTCCAAGCAGCAGGCCGCCACGTTATACGAGATCGTGAGCGACGAGCGGCGCGCGGAAAATGAGTGAACGTTTCAGTGCGGGCGCGTGCGTTCAGTTGTTACATGTCCATGTTCGAGATTGACGGCGGGTGAAAGATTTTGAACAAGTGGTTTGTGTCCGAACCTAAGACCCGCCGAGAAAAAATTACCCGCGTCATTCCCGACTCGCCGTGCGCGCGCGCGATTCGTTTTCCGCCGGAGACGAATCTCCGCGCGCACGCTGTTTTGGCGGCTACTCGTCGTCGAATCGGCGCAGAGGTCGCTCCCACAGTCTGTCACTAACAGCGGCCTTCGACGTTTTTCCGTGCGTTCGCCTTTCGCCCGCCCGTGTCTTCTATGTCTTAGAAACAGACACCGGGGCGTCACGCCCGCACGCGAGTTTATGGGATTTTGCGCCGGGCTTCACTGGTATGCGATTTGCCGTTTACAGGGTGGGACGCGTTTATTCATCTCTCTCCGAAGTTGGAATTAAAGGGCTATTGGGCATCTATCAGGGGCAAGTCATGAACATTTTAAGCAATTTTTTCTCGGACGATCTCGCCATTGATCTGGGGAGTATGAACACGCTCATCTACGCACCCGAGCGCGGAGTCGTCTTGAACGAGCCTTCGGTGGTGGCGATTCACAAGTACACGGGGGAAGTGTTGTCGGTGGGCGCGGAAGCGTACAAGATGGTGGGGCGCGCGCCCAAGGACGCGGAAGTGTTTCGCCCCGTCAAGGGCGGCACGATTGACAATTTCGAGGCGACCGAGAAGATGCTCGTCGCCTTCATCCGGCGCGTTCACGGCAACCAGAACAAGCGCAGCCACATGGTCATCGGCGTGCCCGGTTCTTCGACCACGCTCGAACAACGCTCCGTGCGCGACGCGGCGCGCGACGCCAAGGCCACGCGCGTCGATCTCGTTGACGAAGGACTCGCCGCCGCGCTCGGCGCGGGACTCAGCTATCAGGACGAGCGCGCGCACCTCGTCGTGGACATCGGCGGCGGCACGACCAACATCGCCATCGTCGCCTCGGCGGCCATCGTCTCTTCGAGCAGCCTGCGCGTCGCGGGCAACGCGATGGACGACGCGATCCGCGAATACATACGCAGCAAGTACGAGATGCAGATCGGCGAGCGCACGGCCGAACAGGTCAAGAAAGAACTCGGCGCGAGCCGCGCGAGCGACGGCGCGGCGGAAGTGCGGCGCATGGAAGTGGTCGGCAAGGAACTGACGAGCGGGTTGGCGAAGGCGGTCGAGGTCGGTTCGGACGAAGTGCGACAGGCTTTGGAGCCGGTGCTCTCCGAGATCGTGGCGGGCGCGCGACGCACGATTGAAGAATCGCAGCCCGACGTGACGGCCGACATTTACCAGACGGGCTTGATCCTGACGGGCGGCGGCGCGCTGCTCGACGGCATGGCCGAACGTCTCCAGACGGAACTACGCCTGCACGTCACGGTTGCCGACGATCCGCTCGCCGCGGTCGCGCTCGGCGCGGGGCGTCTGCTCGCCGACCCCGAACGGCTCCAACGCGCAGCCATCCGAGAGGACGTGCCCGTGTGGCAAGGCTCGGAAGAGTTGGTCGTGAACTGGTAATAAACAGATTCGCGGACTCTACAGAGACAGAAGCGGAAAATATTGACGCGTCATCCTTTTTAGAATAAAAGGATGGCGCGTCAATATTTTACCCTCACCCTGTTTCGTATTCTCGGAGGAAATCTTATGAGCAAACACCCGGGCGCACTGCTGTTGCTGTTCTTCTTCATTATCTCTTCCACTTCCTTCGCCATCGCTCAAAAGAAAACCGATAGAGAGAAAGCCGGATTGTTTGGCCCGGTGGAAACCGTCAGCCTTGAACAGTCGAAGATAAGGGAGCAGGACGGTATTCCGGTCGAGAGTCGTCGCAGGCTGGAGTCCGTCACGGTCTACGACGAAAAAGGGTATGAGATTGAACAGTCCCACTATTCTAATGGAACCCTGCAAAACAAAAGAACTACAGCTTACGATTACCCCGGCAACATCACGTGGACTTACTACAACCCCGAAGGGGCTGTGATGTCCAGAACCATCATTAAATCCGACGATTCAGGGCGGACGACCGGAATTTTCGCCTACGATGCCGGCGGCAGTTTGACCTGCCAGCAAAATTTCGTGTACGACCAACGGGGAAATCTGCTTGAATCTTCATCCTCCTTCATCAACAACCGAGTCTTATCCAGCAAGACCGTTCATGCTTACGATGATGAGGGCAGACTTATGACGAGCAGGGTCTACGACGCCGACGGCGTCTTAATACAGGAGAGTGCTCACACGAGGGCGGGGACGAAAGTCGTGACGCATAATAAAGACGGCTCGACTAAAAAATGGGAAGCCAACATCTCCGACGTCTCATTTGAATTTGATTCTCACGGCAACTGGACGAAGCGCTCGCACCGGAGAAAAATTACGGAGTCGGGCAAAATCATCGAGCTTGTTGAAGTGATTTATCGAAGTATTGCTTACCGCTGAATCGTTCCCGCCCTAGTTTGTTCGGGTAGAGTGAATCCGTCTTTAATCTGTCCGAGTGGAATGAATCTCGTCTTCGAGTCGCCCCCGCTCCGTCCGCAGAATTTCTTCGCGCAAGAGCGCGCGTTCCCCGTCGGGTAGTTGCCGGTAGCGAGAGACTAAGCTCGTCGCTTCGTGTTGCGGCGCGTCGCGTTCGTCCGTATCCGGCGCGGACGGGACGAGGATGAGGCCGAGGACGTAGAGCGCGAGGGTGAAGAAACTGATGTAGCCGGTCGCGGGCGCGAAACTTTCCTGCACACCGAACGTCCCCTGCGTGACGCCTTCGACGAGCGCGCCCGCGAGCCGTTTGAGCCAGCCGCCGTCGGGCGCGTAGATCGAGGCGAGCAGCATGTGTTTGAGGACGAAGGCCGTGCCGAAGAGGGCGGCGAGGCTCCGCAGCGTGACGCGCGCGTCGAAGTGTGCGAACTGGTTGTTCCAGAGCGTCCAGAGGAAGAAGAAGGCGAACAACCAGCGGAACAGGCCGCTTTCGGGGAGGACGCTATTGAAGGCCTGCGCGGAGGCGAAGAAGAGCGCGAGCAGCGTGAGCGCGTGCGAGACGTTCGTGAGCGACGCGTGATCGCTCGTGAACCACGCGCGCAAATTGACGAGGCCGCCGCGCGCGAAGAGCAGCATCAGGAGCACGGCGAGCACGAGCGCGACGAGCGGCGGCGCGAGAAAGAGGAACGCGCCCGTCTCGGCCGCGACGCGCAGGCCGCCCAAGAGCGCGACGGTCAAAAAGATCGTCGGGAGCAACAGGTGGCGCACGAGAAGCCGGTTGCTGTCGCGTCGGTTGTTCATCGGTTCAAAGACGGGCGCGTCGCCGTCCCTCATTTCCTCTCGCGCACGATCTTGAGCGGGTTGAGATCGCCCAGAGAACTCTCCGCGCCCTGTTGCAACTCGGCCTTCAGTTCGGCGGCCGAGTGAATCTTCAACTCCGGGTCGTCCACTCGAAGCGCGCCTTCGGGCGACAGACGGATCGCGCGCTCGATTGACTCCAAACCTTGTTTGAACAGCGCGTCGTCGTTGTAGACGCGCCCCCAACCTTCGCGATAGAAAGCGTAGGCGATGTAGAACTGGGTGCGCGCGTCGCGCATGGCGGGGTCGGCGCGCGTCCACTCGTCGCGGGCGGCGGCGTATTGCTCGCGCCCGAACAGTTCGCGCGCCGCGCGGAAGCGCGCCTCGTCAATCGCGTAAGTTCCGGCGACGACGCTCGCGCCCGTCGTCGCTTCGTTGAAAGTGCGCGGCGCGGTCGCGTAAATCCAGATGACGAACGCCGCATAAAGAAGCGTCCACGCTACTCCTACGCTTTTGATGAGGTTGGGTTGCATTGCTATAATCCGAACGCCGCAGCCTGAAGCATAAAAGATGCACTGCAATCTCAGTCGTAAAGGATAACTTATTTTCCCTATGAAGACATTTCTCATTTCACTCCTGTTCGTCGGCGCGACCGCTTCGACGGCCGCCACGGCGCAGGAACACCCGAAGACGCACGGCGCGCACAAGCCGCACGACGCCGCGAAAGTCGAAACCGCCAAAGACGTGCGCGACGGCGACGTGATCAAGCGCGGGGTCGCGCTCAACCCGGAGTCGCCCGCGGTCGCGTTCGCGCACGTGTTGAAGCAACCGGCGAAGTTTGCGGGCAAGCGCGTGCGGATCGAGGGCGTGGTGGAGCGCGTCTGCCAGAGCGAGGGCTGCTGGATGCAGATCGCGCCGGAGTCGGGCGCGGCGGGGATTCGCGTCACGTTCAAGGATCACAGTTTCTTCGTGCCGAAAGATTCCAAGAGCATGAAGTTCAAGGCCGAGGGCGAGTTTTTCGTGAAGGCGCTGGACAAGGCGCAGGTGGATCACCTCGTCGAAGACGGCGCGAAGATCGAGCGCAAAGCCGACGGCACGGCCGACGAGATTCGCTTCGTCGCCACGGGCGTCGAACTTTGGAAATAAGTATGAAGTCGGAACGATGAACGATGAAGTAAAAGCAACTTGTCTTCACTTCATCGTTCATCGTTCCGACTTCCGCGTTCAGTTATGAAGCCTTTCAAAATTAGAGATGTGCTGATCGCGCCGCCGCTCGTGCTGTCGCCGATGGCGGGCGTGACGGACGTGGCGTTTCGCGGTTTGTTGAAACGGCGCGGCGGCATCGGCCTAACCGTCTCGGAGTTCATCTCGGTCGAGGGCTTGACGCGCAACAACCCGAAGTCGAAACGGCAAATGCGCTTTTACGATTACGAGCGGCCGTTCGCCGTGCAGATTTTCGGCGGGCAGCCCGAACGCATGCGCATGGCCGCCGAGATGGCCGAACAGGTCGGCGCGGACTTGCTCGACATCAACTGCGGTTGCCCCGCGCCGAAGGTGGTCAAGCACGGCGGCGGCTCCGGCTTGCTGCGCGACATGCCGCGCCTCGAAACGATCCTCACGGAGATCAAAAAGGCCATCACCATCCCGCTCACGATCAAGATTCGCGCGGGCTATTACGACAACAATATTAACGCGGTCGAGACGGCGAAACTGGCCGAGGCGTGCGGCGTCGAGCACATCGCGCTGCACGGGCGCACGAAAGAACAGGGCTACAAGGGGCGCGCGAATTGGGACTTGGTGCGGCAGATCAAGGAGACGGTCAAAGTCCCCGTCTCCGGCAGCGGCGACGTGACGACCGTGGACGAAGCGTTCGCGCGCTGGCGCGAGACGAACTGCGACGGCATCCTGATCGGCCGGGGCGCGATGGCGAACCCGTGGATATTTCGCCAGATCGAAGACACGCTCGCCGGGCGCGAAGTGTTCCAGCCGACGCTCGCGGACAAGCGCAACCTCCTGCTCGAATACTTCGAGTTGCTGCGCGCGGACATGCCGGAGTTACCCGCCATCGGCCGCATGAAGCAACTCGCAGGGCAGTTCACGCGCGGCCTCGTCGGCGGCTCGCGCTTCCGGCAGGTGCTTTATCACTCGCACGAGGTGCATGAGATACTCGAACGCATCGAAGAGTATTTCGAGACGGTCGAGGCCGGGCGCGTCTACATCGGCGAGGGCGACCCGGCGGGCGAAGCAGCGGCCGCGGAAGAAGCGGAGTCGCCCGCGCTCGATTCGTGCGAGGCGGCGACGGTCGAAGTGTGAGGGCTGACGGTCAAAGTCGAGTCGCCAGTTGTTTGTGAGTTCACATATCGAAAGGGCTGAGTTGATGAGCGAGCGAAGGGCGGAGACGCGCGAGGGCGACGGGGCGGGGCACTTCAACGAGCAGGATCGAGCGGACGAGCGCGGCGACGCGGCCGAACCGGACGCGCCGACCACCGCCGAACATAACGAAGGCATGAGCACGATCCTCGACGGCGAGCCGGGCGTCGGCGTGCAGGACAATCTCGGCGAGTGAAGATTCCAGAGTTGATACGCCGTAGCGTAAGAGAAGGCGCGAAGTTCAAACAGTCTGAACCTCGTGCCTTCTCTGCGTCACGCCGTATTTCTTTCGCGCCTCGCCTTAGTTCAACTCTCCGATCTCGGTTTCGAGGGCGCGGAGCGTGCGCCCGAGCATTTCGCGGTGGGCGCGATTGGTGGCGCGTTCGAGTTGGTCGAGGGTGCGAGAGCGCGAGAGGCGTAGGGTTTCGAGCCTCGCGCGGCGTGCGCGCGCTTCGGGCGATTCGTCTATAGCCGGTTCGGCCGCGCGTCGCGCACGCTCTTCCGCCTCCTGTATCTGGTCTTCGACCGCTTTGCTCTCCCACCCTCGCGCCATTTGAAACTTCCCCCATTTGATTAATTTTTTAAGACCACGCATGAAGATTAACTTCCCGGCCTGCGTAGGCCGAGCGGGAGCGGCGCGGTGCCCTCGAAGAACCAACTCGCGCCGACTTTGACGCGGTGATGCCACGTCGGCAAGCGCGAAGTGTAGAGCGCGAAACGCGCCTGTCGCGCGAGCGCGCCGCCGAACGCTTTGCCGCCCGCCAAGACCGCCGCGCGTTCCGTGCCGAGGCTCAACGCTTCGCCCATCTCCTCGAAATGCTTCGTCTTGAGTTCGCCGCCGCCGAGGAGCGCGCGCACGTTCCCGGCGGCAAGCGACGACTGTTGAAAGGCGAGTTGCGCCGTGCCCGCCAACGTCGGGCTGGCGTCGGGGAAGTGCGCGTCGTCGCCGAGCGAGAAGACTTCCGCGTGACCCTGAACTTGCAGCGTCTGCTCGACGCTGACGAGGCCGCGCCTGTCCTTCGGAATCCGCAAACGCTCGACGAGCGGGCTAACCTTGACGCCGCCTACCCAGACGACCCCCGCCGCCGCAACCTCCGTCTCTTCGCCCGCCTGTTCAAACGTGAACCCGTCCGGCGTGACGCGCCGCACGCGCGTCTTCGTATGCACCTCGACGCCCGCCTCACGGAGCGCGTCCTCGACGTACTCGCGCAACTCGTCGCCCATTCCCGGCACGACGTGTTCGGCCATCTCCACCACCACGACGCGCGGCTCGCCGCTTAAGCCCCGACGCCGGAACGCGTCGCGGAGCAGGTCGCCCATCTTCGTGGAGAGTTCGCAGCCGCTCGCGCCACCGCCGACGACGGCGAAAGTCGCACGCCTTCGCGCCTCGTCCGCCGTGGCGTCGGGTGGGATGTGGTCGAGCGTGTCGATCATCAAGTTGCGCAGAGCGTCTGCATCGCCGATGCCGCGAAAGGGAAGCGTGTGCTCCTCTGCGCCCTCGACCCCCGCGTAGTTCGTCACGCCGCCGACGGCCAACACGAGCGCGTCGTAAGCGAGCGGTTCAGCCCACCCTTCGACGGCGACCGTGCGCGCCGCGAAGTCCACGTCCGACGCCGCGCCGTGGATGAAACGAACTTTGTCGTCCAGTAACTCGCGGTAATGCGGCGCGATGTGCCACGCCTCGACCTCGCCGCTCAAATACTCGTAGAGCATCGGCCGGAACGTGAAATGATCCTCCGCGCTGACGAGCGTCACCTCCGTGTCGCCCGCCAGTTCCAGAGCCGTGAACAGCCCGCCAAAGCCACCGCCGATAACCACGATGCGCGCCTGTTTGTTCGCCATAAGATTAATCGTAAACGTTCCTCTTTGGCGCGAATGGTAGCAGAGTAGCAAGACGCGCGCACGCTTCTTTTGCCTCAAGCCCCGGCGGGCGCGGGCAACAGGCGGCGGATCGTCTCCACCAACTCGATCAAGTTATAAGGCTTACGCAGAAACGCGTCCGCGCCCGCCTCGCGCGCTTCCGCCGCAAGGTCTTCGAGCGAGATCAGGATGATCGGCGTCTCCGTCCGGTGCGGCAGGCGGCGCACCCTTCGTATCAGCGTCAGCCCGTCAAGGCGGTCAGCCTCGTTGTCCAAGATCAACAAATCATAATGCTCCTTCTCCCAGCCGAGCATCGTCCACGCATAGAGGCCGCTGTTGCAGGGTTTGACGTACCAACCGGCGAACTCCAGCACTTCGCGGACGAGGACAAGAATCCGGTCGTTGTCTTCAAGGTAGAAGATGACGCGGGGCGGTGGCAGAGTCATAGGCGGTGTTCCTCCGGTGAGAAAAAGGATACGGAAGCGGCATGCGCTCTGCTAAGATGCGCGCGGTCTATCTTTGAAAACCACTGGCAACGGTCGCATTGATTAGCTCACCCTCACCCACTCACGAGTGATGAGCGTCGCCACGAAGCAGAACGGCTGCATCTTCTTGGCGACAACGAAACGCGATACAATCGTATGCCTTACAAGGCATTATTGCAAGTCTGATTGTGCAAAGACTGTCTTATCGGGAGGGAACTCCTGATGGGCAGCCCACGTCCAAAGCCAAAGCGTCTTGCCGAAAAGCTCTTACGGATTCGGACTGCGCTCGGCATATCTCAGCCGGAAATATTCAACCGTTTGGGAGTCGGGCATCTTAAAATTGACTACACCAAAATCTCAACCTACGAAACCGGAAAGCGCGAGCCGCCTCTGCAAGTTCTCCTGCAATACGCCCGCGTCGCCAACATCCTCATGGAAGTCCTCGCCGACGATGAACTAGACCTCCCCGAAACTCTCCCAAGCCCGACCAGAAGCGAAGGCATCAAACGCCCACTCGCCGCCCGCAGCAAAAAACTTTGATTAAGTAACGTGATTTCGACTTAAGAAGATGCTGTATTCCGAAGCCCCGTCAGGGGCGGAAGATTTATAGCCCACGGCGCAAGCCGTTGGATCAAGCGGAAGATAAAATTGAGAAGCCCCGTCAGGGGCGAAAGATATTCGAGATCGAATATCTTTCGCCCCTGACGGGGCTTCGATTATCTCGGGGTTGCGGCAATTCCCCACGGCTTGCGCCGTTGGCTACTATCTGTCGCCCCTAACGGGGCTAAGGCTACATAACCCTATCCTCGTTCATATTCTAGCCCACATTGCTCTACAAAATTATTGATTGCTTATTACGTAAGATTTACGTATTATCTGCGCGAGGTTCGCGTTTGCTTTGCGTGCGGCTTAAAGGCTTGAGGACAGGAAGGGCAAACGTGAACCCAGCTAGGTGTAAGTGTCTGTCTCGAACGCACGTGTCATTAACAACTCGTGTGCTGCCGTCAGGCAGAAGGCACCAATGCACTAGAGTCATATGGAACCCAACTAGCTGCTAAACAAACCTGATGGAGAGGATGTGCACTGTGAATCAAGCCCTTAAATCCACCCGTGGATCACCTAAACTTGAAAAGGAGAAAGTTCGTCTCAGTCTCGATATCTCTCGTGAATTGAACGACCTTCTTGAACAACTCGCCGCCAGAACGGGGGGCACGAAAAGCGATGTTCTACGCAAGGCCATAGCTTTGATGGAAGTCGCCGTGGACGGTAAACGGCGCGGCCTGAAGCTGGGTCTGGCGGACAAGGATCAGCAACTCACGACGGAGATCATCGGGCTATAAGGGCGGGCGCGCTCGGCCATGAATGATGACCAGATTGATCTCAATGACTTAGCGAACCGACACCAACTCTCAATCGTCCCGCGCGAAGAACCCGATCAGAGGGATTCGCGCATCCGCATCGAGGAAGCCGACGCGGCGCACCGGCGGCGCAAAGACTTGCTCTTCTCGATCAGTGCGCTCGTCGTCATCGGCCTCGCGCTTTGCCTGTGCGTGTGGGTTATCGTCAACGAAGCCTCGACGGCGGCAAGCAAAGAGCGTGCATGGCCGTTCCTCACGGCCATCGTGACCGGGCTGATCGGATACGTCACGGGGCGGGCGACAAAATAAAAGGTAATTTCAGGCGATGTTTGCGCGCTGTTTGTCCCACTTGTGGGCGGGCGTGTTCAGGCGTCGAAGCCGGAATCTGGGGAAAAGGCCGTGCGGCGTGGCTGCTGGACACCCGGTTTGTGGGCGTGTTAAATTGTCGCGGTTTTACTTAACTCTTGCGGTTGCCTGAGATTACGGGCGAACTGCGGTCTGGGAGGGCCATCTAGGGCAGTAAGTTGTAGTTATGTTAGATAGAGAATCGAAGGAACAGATCGTCACCACGTACCAAACGCACGAGGGCGATACGGGGTCGCCGCAGGTGCAAGTCGCGTTGCTTACCGAGCGCATCAACCAACTCACCGAGCATTTCAAAACGCACAAGAAAGACAACCACTCGCGGCGCGGACTGCTCAAGATGGTCTCGCAGCGTCGCAGCCTGCTCGATTACCTCAAGCGCAGGGACATCGAGCAATACCATAAACTGATCAGCAGCCTGAAACTCCGTCGCTAACTAAAGCGCATCAGATATTTTTGGCCGTTGACTTGAACACAGAGAAGGACTTCGATTCCTTCCACATCACACGCCCGCGTCCCTCGAAAAGCCGGGTGGCAGTGCCGAACGTGACGGCGCAGACTGCCGCCAAGCGGACGCGAGTAGCCTGTAGCCGAAATAAGCAACACGGCGGCGACAACTTCACGGGTGGAGTTGTCGCCGCTTTGCTTTTGTCTTTTGAAAATTGCCGCTAAAGCTCCGGCGCGCTTCACGTCGCGCGGGGCTGCTTCGGCGGGGAAGCCGGAAATTCTACAGGGGCGCGCAGGCCGGATGAGACGGCGCGGTCGCCACCTCGACAGTCGTTGTCCGAAGGAGACATAATTCAGATGCCAGTGAAAAAATATTTGAAAGAAACTATCAAACTCGGCGGTCGCGACCTGACCGTCGAGACCGGGCGCGTCGCCAAGCAGGCCGACGGCTCGGTCGTCATCAGCTACGGCGACACGATGCTGTTGGTCGCCGCCGTCGGCGCGAACAGCCCGCGTGAAGGCATAGACTTCTTCCCGCTCACGGTCGAATACCGCGAGCACAACTACGCGGCCGGTCGCATCCCCGGCAACTACTTCCGGCGCGAAGGCCGCCCCGGCGAAAAAGAAGTCCTGACCAGCCGCCTCATCGACCGCCCCTGCCGCCCGCTCTTCACCGAAGGCTATCGCAACGAAACGCAGGTCATCGCCTCCGTCATCTCGGCCGACGCCGAAAACGACCCCGACGTGATCGCCATCACGGGCGCGTCGTGCGCGCTCTACCTGTCGGACATCCCGTTCCCGCAGCCGATTGCGGGCGTGCGCGTCGGCCTCATCGAAGGCCGCTACATCATCAACCCGACTTACGACGAAGTGCGCGAGTCGAGTTTGAACCTGATCGTGGCGGGCACGGAAGAGGCCATCGTGATGGTCGAGTCGGGCGCGAAGGAAGTCTCGGAAGCGATCATGGTCGAAGCCCTGATGCTCGCGCACAAAGAGATCAACCGCCTCTGCCGCTGGCAGAAGGAACTCTACAAGGCGCTCGAAATCCAGAAGCGCGAAGTCACGCCGCCCGTCCTGAGCGAAGAGATGTCGGGCGAGATCGAGCGCAACTACACGGACAAACTGCGCGCCGGGCTCGACACCTCGGCGCAGGACAAACTGACGAGCTACGCCACGGTTGACGCGCTCAAGAAAGAGGTCGTCGAATCCTACCCGGCCGACGCGCCCGAACAGCGCACGATGGCGAAGAAGATTTTCGACCAACTGAAAGAGAAGATTTTCCGCGACGACATCCTCGACAAACGCCGCCGCCCGGACGGCCGCCGCTTCTCCGAAATTCGCCCGATCACATGCGAAGTCGGCTGGCTGCCGCGCGTCCACGGCTCGTCGCTCTTTACGCGCGGCGAGACGCAGGCCATCGTCACCACCACGCTCGGGACGAAAGAGGACGAGCAGTTCATGGACGATCTGGAGACGGGCGAGATCAAACGCCGCTTCCTGCTGCATTACAACTTCCCGTCCTTCTCGGTCGGCGAGGTCGGCCGCTTCGGCTCGACCAGCCGCCGCGAGATCGGCCACGGCGCGCTCGCGCGTCGCGCGCTCGAACCCGTCTTGCCGCAGGAGAGCGAGTTCCCGTATTCGCTGCGTATCGTCTCGGACATCACCGAGTCGAACGGATCGAGCTCGATGGCGACCGTCTGCGGCGGCAGCCTCTCGATGATGGACGCGGGCGTGCCGATCAAGTCGCCGGTCGCGGGCGTCGCGATGGGGCTCGTGATGGAAGGCAACAAGTACGCGATCCTCTCGGACATCGCGGGCGCGGAAGACCACTACGGCGACATGGACTTCAAAGTCGCGGGCACGAAAGACGGCATCACCGCCCTCCAGATGGACATCAAGATCGGCGGCATCAACGCCATGATCCTGCAAGAAGCTCTGGAACAGGCGCGCAAAGGCCGCCTGCACATCCTCGCCGCGATGGAGCAGGCCATCAACGCGCCGCGCGAGGAGATGTCGGAATACGCGCCACGCATCATCCAAATCAAGATCAACCCGGATAAGATTCGCGACGTGATCGGGCCGGGCGGCAAGATCATCCGCTCCATCGTCGAAGAGACGGGCGCGAAGATCGACGTGGAGGACGACGGCACGGTCTCGATTGCCACCGCCGACAGAGAGGCGGCGCAGGCCGCAGTGGATCGCATACGCGGTTTGACGGCCGAGGCCGAGATCGGCGAAACCTACGTCGGCACGGTCTCGCGCATCGTCGATTTCGGCGCGTTCGTCGAAATCTTCCCCGGCACGGACGGCCTCTTGCACATCTCCGAGATCGCCAACCACCGCGTCCGCGACGTGCGCGACGAACTCAAGGAAGGGCAGCAGATCATGGTCAAGTGCATCGGCAAGGAGGGCAACAAGATCAAGCTCTCACGCAAGTCCATCCTGCGCGACGAACAGCAGAAGGCGGGGGGCAACGGCCACGAACCTCAGGGCGACGACGAGTAGGCGGCCGCCCGCTCTTATCCGTCCGGTTTTACCTCCGGGGCTTGCACCAGCCGTGCAAGCCCCTTTTTTGTTCTAACACATACATTTAGGCCGGATTATTGTCTCGCAAAATTGGAAGAGCTGGGCTATTGTGTCTTTCCTTTTAATGAAAACGCCCCCACAGCGGATTTTTTCAAGGGTTTCCGCAGGGCGTCGCATCTAAAAAAGTCATTATTATGCAGCAGTTACAGTTAGCCAAGGGAGGACGACCACACACGATGAAGCATCAAGCCATACGCCCAGCCGCTCTGATGCTCAGCGTCTTACTCATAGCCGCCGTGCCGGCGCAAGCAGGCACGATCAGTTTCGGCGATGTGATTGCGCTAGCGACAGTTAACGGCCAGAGTGGTCGCCAAACCATAGACCTCCGCCTCCGCTCCGTCACGCAGCAAAACGGCGGCACGGCCAATTCACGGGACAGGCAGATTTCTTCCGCCGGTAGTAGTTCACAGAACCCCGGAACCGCACAGACGCCGACCGGCACAGCCCCCACGGGCAGCGTGGACACCGGTATCACCGGTACGACCGTCGCCGTGCAGCAACCCGGCTCCGTCCAGGTTGAGACCATCGAACTCGGCGACATCCAGGGCACGATCTGCGACTGCGGCGAAATTCCGGGCTTGCCCGGCGGCGGCTTCCCGAAACTGCCGTTTCTGGCTTTGGCGGGCATCCCGCTCCTGTTCCTCGGCGGCGACGACGGCGACATTCCGCCGATAGACATTATCCCGACGCCGACGCCGCCCACGCCGCAAATACCCGAACCGGCCACGCTCCTGCTGCTCGGCAGCGGACTCGCCGCCCTCGGCGCGGGCGCACGCCGCCGACGCGCCGCGCGCTCCGGCGACAAGAACGACGAAGCTCTGGATGTGAGGGAGGCCTAAGGTCATGTCGAGACACATAGCGTCGATCAACGCCGCCGTCCCCACCCGCTTCAAATTACCTTTACTCGCATGTGCCCTCATGCTCGTCTCGGCCAGCCTGTCGGGCGCGAGCGTCTACGCGCAGAACGGGCGGGCGACGCAAAACGGGCGCATTGAAGTTTCGACCACGCCCGCCGGCTACCCGCTCCTGATTGACGGGCGCGCGGTCGGCACGACGAGCCCGACCGTTCAGTTGTACGAACTCGAACCCGGGCGGCACACGGTTGAAATCCAATTCCCGAACAACACGCGCTGGGTGCGCGATTTCGACATCGCCGCCAACAAGAAGCAGTGCATCACGCTCAACTGGCGACCGAAGACGATCAGCATCGAACGCCCGGCCATCGTCAAATCGCCTTGCCCGTACCCGGTCAACATCTCCGCCCCGGCGAGCGTGCGCGAGGGCGACATTATCACTTTCAGTTCCGACGTGAACTACGCAGGGCAGTCCGGCCTCAATTACACGTGGACGATCAGCCCGCCGAGCGCGCGCATCGTCAGCGGCGCGGGCACGCCCACCATTACAGTGGACACGACCGGCATCGGCAGCCAGCGCGTCACGGCCATCCTCGTCGTGGACGACGGCTCGGGCGACCAGTCGTGCCGCCAGCGCGCTCAGGCCATGACCGGCGTTACGCCCGCCGCGTTGCCGCCCGTCGCGCCGAAGAGTTTCGCCGAGTTCCCGGTCATCTCCTTCAACGAAGACAAGGCCAACCTCGACAACTTCGCGGTGGCTTTGCAGGGCGAGCCCGGTTCTCAAGGCTACATCATCGTCTACAGCGGACGGCGCAGCCGCGCCAATCGCGCCACTCAACTCGGCGAACGCAGCCGCCAGTATCTCGTCAACACGCGCAACATTGACGCGAGCCGCGTGGTGGTCGTCAACGGCGGCACGCGCGAGGTCGATTCGTTCGAACTGTGGCTTGTCCCGCAGGGCGCGACGCCCCCGCAAGCCAGGCCACGGTAAAGTTGGCGACAGGTAACGAGTGACGGGTGACAGGTCAGAAGCAAAGTTGTTTTGACCCGTCACCCGTCACTTGTTGCTTGTCACTTCAAAAGTTGTGTGATAACTAGAGCCTGCGAGTTTCCCCCGTCAGACAACAGTGCATTTCAACGTCTTTGATAAACCAGAGAGAACTCTGAAGGAGGATCATTTTATGGGTGATGGTGATGGCGGCAGCGGCAGCACCGGCGTGGTGGCCGTTTTGGTGATTTTCATAATCGTGATCGTGCTCGCGCTCGTGCTCTTCGGCGGGCGGCTCTTCGGCGGCGGCAAGACGACGAAAGTTGACGTGAACGTCGGCACGCCGAGCGCACCGGCCAGCAAGTAGCGGCCAGTAACGCCAGGTAACGCCAAGTATAACGTTAGAGAAGTTTTCAGACAGTCTCATTCGCGGAAGAGAGGGACGCGCCGCCGAAAGCGACGAGCGCGTTTCTCTCTTCTTTTCATTTGCGGGGCGCGGCTGCTAACATGCGTCGTAAATCGCGAAAGGCCGTAAATCGTGAATCGTAAATCGTGAATAGAGAAAACCCGATTTACTTCTATTCACGATTTACGATTCACGATTTACGGAGGTCAATAATTGTCTGCACCGAACATCGAAACGATAGTCAGTCTGGCGAAGCGGCGCGGCTTCGTCTTCCCCTCGTCGGAGATTTACGGCGGTCTGGGGAGCGCGTGGGACTACGGCCCGCTCGGCGTCGAACTCTGCAACAACGTCAAGCGCGCGTGGTGGCGTTGGATGGTCTACGAGCGCGACGATATGGAGGGGCTCGATTCCTCGATCATCCTCAATCGCTCTGTCTGGAAATATTCGGGGCACGAGGACACGTTCAGCGACCCGCTCGTCGATTGCCGCGAGTGCAACGCACGTCTACGCGCCGACAAACTCGACATCCCACAGGCGGCGGAAGGCGGCGACATCACGACGTTGATTCGCGACAAGGCGGTCAAGTGCCCTAACTGCGGCTCGACTAATCTGACCGAACCGCGCCCCTTCAATCTCATGTTTCGCACGCAACTCGGCGCGGCGTCGGCGGAAGACGACCCGGCCGCGCTCGCCTACCTGCGTCCTGAGACGGCGCAGGGCATCTTCATCAATTTTCATCTCGTGCAGCAGACGATGCGGCGTAAAGTGCCGTTCGGCATCGCGCAGATCGGGAAATCGTTCCGCAACGAAGTGACGCCCGGCAACTTCATCTTCCGCACTCGCGAGTTCGAGCAGATGGAGATGGAATACTTTGTGCGCCCCGGCGAAGACGAGACGGCGCATCAGGAGTGGATCGACAACTGTTACAACTGGTACGCGTCGCTCGGACTCAGCCGCGACAACCTGCGCCTCTACGAGCAGCCCAAGGAGGAACTCGCGCACTACGCCAAGCGCACCGTGGACATCCACTATCGCTTCTTCCCCGAGCGTACCGACGAAGAGAAGCACTGGGATGAACTGATGGGCATCGCCAACCGCACGGACTTCGACCTGCGCGCGCATTCAAAGAACCCTCTGGATGCGGAAGGCAAACGCGTCAACCCCGACTCGACCGAAGACCTCTCTTATTTCGACGAGGCACGCAAGGAGCGTTACTACCCTTACGTCATCGAACCGGCGGCGGGCGTCAACCGCTCCGTCCTCGCGTTCCTGATGGACGCCTATTCCGAGCGCACGACGGAGAAAGGCGAGATGCGCGTCGTCCTGAAACTTCATCCCGAACTCGCCCCCGTCAAAGTGGCGATCCTGCCGCTCGCCAAAAACAAGCCGGAGATCGTCGGCATGGCGAAGGCCATCAAGCGCAGCATGCAGCCCGTCGTGCGCGCCGTCTACGACGACACGGGCGGCATCGGCAAACTCTACGCGCGGCAGGACGAGATCGGCACGCCCTTCTGCGTCACCGTGGATCACCAGTCGCTCGAAGACGAGGCCGTCACCGTGCGCGACCGCGACACGTGGGAGCAGGAACGCGTCAAAGTCTCAGACCTGCAACAGCACTTGCAGACACGTCTGCTTAGCAGGTAGTGAATCATAAATAGATGAAAGCAGGTCTTTCTATTTACGATTTACGATTCATGAAATATGGCTATCAGGAAACTAAACAATCAGCGCACGGACGCGCGGCTGCTGTTGGAAGCGGACGGGCCGGTCGAGTTGCCGCCCGCCGAAGTCGAAGAGGGCGCGCTCGTCGTGCAGTTCGACAACGTGCGGCCGTTCATCCCCGAACTGCTGGAAACTTTGCGCGCGGGCACAATCGCCGAACTTGTCCCCGTCATGCTCGACGGCTCGACCTTCGCCATTCACACACGGACGCGCACCTTCTGGGTCAAACTCTGGCACGCCAACGGCGGCAACCTCTCACGCATCGAACGCGCGCAGGTAATCAGTTGCCTGCCCTCCACGCGCGGCCTGCAAGTCATCGTCGGCGACGAGGACGATGACGAAACCGGCGACGAGTTTGGCGCAGACGACTTTGACGAGGATGATGACGACGATGATGATGAAGTCGGCGCGCCCGTTAACCCACAGCCCGAAAGCTGACCTTCTACCTTTTCGCTTTCCTTTGCGACTTTGCGCCTTTGCGTGAGATAAATTTCTCGCAAAGGCGCAAAGTCGCAAAGGAAGACAGAAGTAGTTTTGCAGACGCGCGACGCCTTTCACTCGATGCGTAAAGTTCCTTCTAAAATTCGCGCGCTGGCGGCTGCCGTCCGTGAGGCGGGAGGCCGAGCGCTGCTCGTCGGCGGTTGCGTGCGCGACGCGCTCGCGGGGCGCGAGCCGAAGGATTGGGACGTGGAAGTCTACGGCGTCGAACCCGCGCTTCTGCGCGCGCTGCTGGAACAGTTCGGCCGCGTGGACGCCGTCGGCGAGGCGTTCACGGTCTACAAACTCGGCCACGACTTGGACGTGTCGCTCCCGCGCCGCGAGCGCAAGCAGGGGCGCGGCCATCGCGGTTTCGTCATCGAAGGCGACCCGCACATGACCGTGGCCGAGGCCGCGCGCCGACGCGACTTCCGCATCAACGCCATCCTCCAAGACCCGCTCACGGGCGAGGTGCTCGATCCCTACGAAGGCCGCGCCGATCTCGAACGCCGACTCTTGCGCGCCGTCTCGCACGAGACGTTCGCCGAAGACTCCCTGCGCGTGCTGCGCGCGGCGCAACTGGCGGCGCGTTTCGAGTTTGACATCGAGCCGGAGACGGTCGAGTTGTGCCGCGCGATTGACCTGTCGGACTTGCCCGCCGAGCGCGTCTGGGGCGAGTTGGAAAAGTTGCTCCTCGGCGCGACGCGGCCTTCGGTCGGATTCCGGTGGCTCGCGAAGTTGAACGCCACGCCGCAACTCTTCCCCGAAATTCAAGCCCTCTCCGGCGTGCCGCAGGAATACGACTGGCACCCGGAAGGAGACGTTGACGTGCACACATGGCTCACCCTCGACCGCGCGCGCGAGTTGATTGACGACCTGCCTTACGCGAAGGCGATGACGGTGATGCTGGCCGCGCTGTGTCACGACTTCGGCAAGCCCGCGACGACCGCCTTTGTCGAAGGTCGCACGCGCTCGCGCGGGCACGACGAGGCGGGCGTCGCGCCGACCGTAGCGTTTCTGGAACGTCTGAAAATCCACACGCTCGACGGTTACGACGTGCGCGCGCAGGTGGTCGAACTCGTGCGGGCGCATTTGAAGCCGGGCGAGTTTTACCTCAAGCGCGAGGAAGTTTCGGAGGGCGCGTTCCGCCGCCTCGCGCGCCGTTGCGAACTCGACCTGCTGTACCGCGTGGCGCGTGCCGACACGCTCGGGCGCAACGCCCCCTGGGTTCCGCGCGAGCGTTGGTTCGACGCCGTGCCGCAGGAGTGGTTCATCGCGCGGGCGCGCGAGTTGGCGGTGGAGACGCGCCCGCCCGCGCCCCTGCTGTTGGGGCGGCATCTGCTGGCGATGGGGCTCGCGCCCTCGCCGCGCATCGGCGAAATCACGCGCGCCGTCTACGAGATGCAACTGGACGGCCGCGTGCGCACACTCGAAGAGGCGCAAGCGGCGGCCGCGGAGTTGGTTGGGACAAAGGGCGGGGCGGTATGAGTCGCGCCGTGGAGCGTCTACGCGTGCGGACGATGAAGTCCATTTTTCACAATCGCGCAACGTTCGCACGAATCGGCTTCCGGTTTTTCGCGGTCAAAGAGGGCGATGTGGCCGTGGCTGTATTTGACGGGGCGGCGTCTGTCCTAAACCGGACATACCGGCGACCTTCAATATGGCATTATTTCCGTTTATCATAAGGAGGCACCGTGGATGAGTGACGATCAGGGGAATCAGCCGACCATTTTTCTCGTCGAAGAGGACGACGAGACGCGCCCCATCTTGAAGGGGAATCTGAAAAATTACGGCTATCGTGTCTTGCTGGCGTTGGACGAAGAGGACGCGCAGGAACGACTCGGCGACGGCGTCGTTCAGGCCGATCTGCTGCTGATTAATCTGGTCGGCAAGACGACCGACGAAGTTTTGCAAATCGGGCGTCGTCTCCGAACATATGCGAAGTATGACGGGCACACGCCGCTCGTCGTCATCGCCGAAAAGTACGGCGTGGAGTTGGAAGGTAAGGACGTGAAAGTAGGCGACAACGACTGGGTGACGTATCTCGAAGACCCTTACCAGTTGAAGAATCTTCTCCGCCGTCTCACGTCGAAGACCGGCGGCGAATAGACGTGCGACGCGCACGTCAGCCGGTCGCGCGTCTATTCCGCGCGCATTCACGTTCGACCTCTTGCCTCGTAGCTCGACAAGGGAATAACCGATGACTCAACACAGCCGCGCCCCAACCGCCAACCGCCTGCTGGCGCACCTGTCAGGCGACGAACTGGAACTCCTGCGCCCGCACATGGAGCGGGTGCCGCTCTCGCACGGCGACCGGATCATCGAGCCGCACGTGCCGATCAAAGACATCTATTTCCCGCTCAACTGCCTGCTCTCGATGGTGACGACGATGGAAGACGGCGCGATCATCGAATCCGGCTCCATCGGGCGCGAAGGGATGTCGGGCGCGCCCGTCATGCTCGACGCCTCGGAGACCACGATGCCGACCTTCGTGCAAATCCCCGGCGAGGCCGTCCGCGTCAAAGCGTCGGTTGTCAAAGACTTGTACGAACGCGGCGGCGCGTTGAAGAAAATCATCAACCGCTACATCCACACGGTCATCGTCGTCGGCTCGCAGTCGGTGGCCTGCAACCGCCTCCACCACATCGAAGCCCGCCTCACCCGCTGGCTCTTGATGAGCAGCGACGGCGTCGGCTCGCACGAAGTCAACCTCACGCACGAATACCTCGCCGTGATGCTCGGCGTCCGCCGCGCAGGGGTCAGCGAGGCCGCCGCCAAACTTCAGGAGCGAAACCTGATCCGCTACAACCGCGGGAATGTCTTGATCCTTGATCGCGAGGCTCTGGAAGCCGCCGCGTGCGAGTGCTACCACGTCGTGCGGGCGGAATACGAACGCCTGTTCAGTTGAAGATTAGCGCGCCGCTCCGAGCTCGACCCGCCGCCTTCTCCGCACACGCGCCCGCCGCCGCCCGCCCGACTTTTATACGCGCCCGCCCGTGGTGTAAGATGCCTTTTAAACTCGCGCCCGTTCGTCATGAATAAACCGCAAACGCCGAATCGCCCCCGAACCTCGTCCGTGCGAGTGCGCGTCTCGACCCGATTTCAATTTTAAGGAAACCTACAGATGATAGATTTTGAACTGACCGAAGATCACAAGTCCATCCGCAACACCGTGCGCGAGTTTGCGCAGCGCGAGGTCGCCCCGCGCATCAAAGAGCTCGACGAGCAACAACGCTTCGACCGCTCGATCCTCGACAAGATGGCGGAGTTGAACCTGCTCGGCGTCTGCATCCCCGAAGAGTACGGCGGCGCGGGCTTCGACTACATCGCGCTCGGCCTCGTGTGCGAAGAACTCGAAGCCGTGGACACCTTCATGCGCGTCGTCATGTCCGTCCACACGGGTCTGAACTCGCTCACGCTCTATTCGTGGGGCACAGAGGAGCAGAAGCGCAGGTATCTCGTGCCGCAGGCGAAGGGCGAGAAGATCGCCACCTACGGCCTGACCGAACCGGGCGCGGGGTCTGACGTGGTGGGCGCGCGTTCTACGGGCAAGCGCGAGGGCGACGAGTGGGTCTTGAACGGCGAGAAGATGTGGATCAGCCTCGCGGGCGACGTGGCCGACAACTTCCTCTTCTTCTGCTGGACGGACGAGGAGAAGCGACGCAAGCGCGACCACACCGGCATGAGTTGTTTCATCGTCGAACGCTCGATGCCCGGGTTCTCCTCCGGCACGATCCACGGCAAGATGGGCATCCGCGCGGGTAACACCGGCTACTTCAACCTGACGGACGTGCGCGTGCCCGCCGAGAACCTCGTGGGCGAAGAGGGCGAGGGTTTCAAGATCGCCATGTTCGCGTTGGAACAGGGGCGTTACACCGTCGCCTCGGGCGCGACGGGGATCATCCGTGCCTCGCGCGACGCCTCCATCGCCTACGCCAACTCGCGCGAAACCTTCGGCACGAAGATCGCCAACCACCAACTCGTCAAACAGAAGATCGCCGAGATGGAAGCAGACTACCAGATGTCGCATCTGCTCTGGCTGCGCGCGGGCTACCTGAAGAACGAGGGCAGGCCGAACGCCAAAGAGACGAGTCTCGCCAAGTGGCAGGCCACGGTCAGGAGCGAGAAGGCGGCCTCGATGGCGATTGAAGTCCACGGCGCGAACGGCTTCTCGAACGACTACCCCGTCGAGCGTTACCTGCGCAACTGCAAGGCCGCGATCATCTACGAGGGCACGCGCGACATCCACACGCTGATGCAGGCCGACTGGGCTCTGGGCTTGAAGAAAGAGAAGGCCGCGCGCAAGACCCTGCCGCCCTATCGCGCCGCCGACGCGCGCGAGGCGGTCGGGGCTGACTAACGAAATAAAGAAACGCTTGAACCAAACATCCGAATGTGGGCTTGCGATCAAGTTGATCGCAAGCCCCGCCTTCCATTTCTCGCCGCGTGGCCGTTTCCCGCCGGCACAAGAGTCTATAAATTCTGCGCCCTCTCTGTTAGTATGGCGGCGCATTTCCGAAGGGGCGCGGGCGGCACGCAACGCTTTCACCGGCTCGCCGCAAATATCATTTAAGACCGGGAGACAAAAAAAGGGCATGGGCTATGAGATACAGACCGAGCACCTGTCGTTAGACTTCCTGCGCGTCTGCGAGGCGGCGGCCATCGAGGCCGCGAAGACGATGGGACAGGGCGACCGCAAGTATTCCGATCACGTCGCGGTCGAGGCGATGCGCACGGTGATGGACACCGTGCCGATGCTCGGCCGGATCGTGATCGGCGAGGGCGAGCGCGACGAAGCCCCGATGCTCTACATCGGCGAAGAGGTCGGCGAGGGCGTACGCGCCGCCCGCGAGAAGGGCGAACCGTGCGACGAGATTTACCCCGAAGTCGACATCGCCGTCGATCCGCTCGAAGGCACGAACCTCTGCGCGCTCGGCGCAAACAACGCCATCGCCGTGCTCGCCGCCTCAGAACGCGGCGGGCTCCTCAACGCCCCCGACATCTACATGGACAAGATCGTCGTCGGCCCTTCGTCGCGCGGCCTCATCGACATCAACGCCTCGGTCACGAATAACCTCGCCGCGATTGCCAAAGGCTTAGGGCGCGAGGTGAACGACCTGACCGTCATCGTGCTCGACCGCACGCGCCACCGCAAACTGATTCAGGAAGTGCGCGACGCGGGCGCGCGCATCCGTCTCATCTCCGACGGCGACCTCTCGGCGGGCATCTCGGCCGCCGTCGCGGGCACGAACATCCACGCGCTGATGGGCATCGGCGGCGCGCCCGAAGGGGTGATTACGGCCGCCGCGATGAAGTGTCTGAACGGCGAGATACAGGCGCGTCTGGTGTTTGACCCGGAGCGGCTGGACGTGGACAAGAACAAAGTGCCGCCGCAGGAGGAGGTCGTCAGCCGCCTGAAGGAGATGGGGATCGACGACCCGAACAAAGTTTACAGCACGGACGACCTCGCGCCCGGCAAAAAGATCATCTTCGCCGCCACGGGCGTCACCGACGGCGCGCTCCTGCGCGGCGTCCGCTTCTTCGGCGCGGGCAAACGCACGCACTCGCTCGTGATGACCACCGAGTCGCGCCATATCCGCTTCGTCGATACCGTCCACGTCGAGGGCGGTCCCGACACGGTCATTAGATTCTAAGGATGAACGATGAACGCGGAACGATGAAGTAAAAGCAACATATCTTTACAGTTCATCGTTCCGCGTTCCTCCTTCATCGTTCCGCGTTCATCGTTTCCCAAACTATGCCTGCTTCACCCGCCGACTACGTTTCGCCGTTCGCGCCGAGGGAGTTCTCCGCACGGGGGGCTTGGGCGGCGTGGGCGTGTGTGGCCGCGGCCGCGCTGGCGTGGCTGGGATTGATCGCGGGCGCGCCGCTCCTGTCGTCGGGCGGGCACGAGGCGACGGCGTTCGTGATTTATCAGGGGTTGAAAACCGTGTGTCACCAGATGCCGGAACGCGCCTTCTGGGTGGCGGGGCATCCGCTGGGGGTGTGCGCGCGTTGCTTCGGCATCTACGCGGGCTTCGCCGTGGCGGTGTCGCTCTATCCGCTCTCGCGCCGCCTGCAACGGACGGGGACGCCGCGCCGCGAATGGCTCATCCTCGCGCTGCTGCCGACGGCCTTTGATTTCACGCTCGGCATCACGGGCGTGTGGGCGAACACGCACTCGTCGCGCTTTCTGACGGGCGCATGGCTCGGCGCGTGGGCGGCCTTTTACGTCGTGCCCGGCGCGGTCGAAATCGCACGGCAAGGCCGCGACGGTCGCGCGCGGTCGCGCGCGGCTTTGAACAAAAGCGAGTTGACGACGTAAACACTCGGAAGGTTTTCTAACCCGCGAGTCTTTTTTGTCCAGCCCGGTCTTTCTCAAACGCTCGGGGAAATTTTATAACTTCGTCGCGCAAGGCATTTTCCCGTCAGTCGTCGGCCGCGCCGCAGACTGGCAGGCTCGATCCCAAGTTTTACCCCAATCTCTCCGCGAAGGTGTTTCAAAGACATGAATGACAAAACAAAAGCAGCGATAATGGCCGGACTGGCCGTTGGTGCTGTGATTATCCTGTTGGGCCTGGTCGGCTCGTTCATACCCGGCGTGGGCTGCTGCAACTGTCTGCTGCCCATCGCCGCCGGCGTTCTGGCCGTTTACCTCTACAACAAAAATTCACACGCCACGGTAGACCCCAAAGACGGCGCAATGCTCGGCGCGATTGCCGGTGTGGCCTGCGGGTTGTTGAACCTTATCATCGGCACGCCGCTCTCGTATTTCGTGAACTCGGCCGTGATGACCGCGCAGTTTGCCCAACTGCGCGATCAGGGCGTGAACCTGCCGGAATCCCTGACGGGCTTCGCGCTCTTCTTCGTGATGGGAATAATCGGCGCCATCATCTTTACCATTCTCTCGACCATCGGCGGCCTGATCGGCGCGGCCATCTTCGGGAAGAAGGGCACCGGCGGCGTCGGTGGCGGCGGTTCGACCATGCCTCCCCCGCCTCCCCCGGCCAACTACGGCGGCGGCGGCGGCGGCACGCAACCCCCGGCGGGCGGCGGTTACAGCGGCGGCGGCGGCGGCACTTACGGGACGGGCAGCTAATAAGGGGCGACCCCGGCGCGTCGTGTTAAAACTTCACGCCCGTGCTTGAGCGGGACGGTGAGCGCGATGATCGTTTCAAGACGAACGTCACGCTCGCCGTCCTCCTGTCCGTGTTCTCGCTTTAGTCCTTTTCGTAGAATTCAAATATATGAGTGACAAGATGCGCGCTGCCCTGATCGGCGGCGTGACGTTCGGGTTGCTCTCTGCAATCCCCCCGATCAGTTTCGCCGGCCTTTGTTGCTTCATCTGGATAGCCAGTGGAATGCTGGCGTCTTATCTGTATATCCGCCGCTCTCGGGAGCCGGTGTTGATGGGCGAGGGCGTGCAGTTGGGGGCGCTTGCCGGCCTTATCGGCACAATTGTCGCTTTGACCGTCGGCCTGACCTTCGGATTCATCTTCGGCGAGTCCTTCGATCAACTGCTGGTCAAGATGATGGAACGTTTCAGCCTGCGGCAGGCCGAAGAGTTGAGTCAACAGTTGAAAGCGGCGCAGTCTCAAGCATTCGCCCAAAAACTTCCGAACATCGTCATCACTTCGCTGGTCAGAAGCGCTCTCTCGATTACCTTCGCCACGCTCGGCGGCCTGCTGGGTGTGCGCTTCTTCGAGCACCGCCAGAACTCTTAAGGCGACCTGACGCCTCCGGCCTGCGCCGCGCGCTTGCAGCAGCACGAGTCAGCGTTGAGGGATGCCAGGGTGAAGCGGAAGCCATCTCTCGCTTGAGCGCGCGGATGACTCTTTGTTGATTTGTGAGAGCACGCCCGTTCGGTTACAATGTGCGCGATTAACGGGGCAGCGTCCGGCAAAGGCGCTGCTCGTTTTGTGTGGAGGATGCGCGCGGCGCGCAGGCTGTTGTGAGCGCGGCGTTTGCATCTCGCCCTGCCGCCGGTTGTTTAGTTTCCCCTTGAGCGAGAAATACCGAGATGTCCCTTTTTTTAATCCAGACTGTATCGAAGACAGCGGAAGAGTTGTGGCGCGAGTATGACAAACTCGACGAAGACTTTGTCCGGGCGTGGCACTGGCGCACGCAGTCGAACATCAGCGTGCTCTACGAACTCGACGCCTTCGACTGGACGGTGCTCATCCTCTATTTCTCGATTCTCGGCGTGCTCGCCGTCTACGGCGCGTACCGCATCAAGCAGGTCGCGGACTTCTGGCGTTACCGCCACATCCGACCCGCCCCGAAGGCGCGCTTCGCCGAAGCCGACTTGCCGGTCATCACCGTGCAACTCCCGCTCTTTAACGAGGTGTACGTCGTCGAGCGACTCTTGCGCGCCGTCACGCAGTTCGACTACCCGCGCGACCGGATGGAGATACAGGTGCTCGACGATTCGACCGACGAGACGGTCGCGCTCGCGCGCCGCACCGTCGAGCATTATCGCGCCGAAGGTTTCGACATCCATTACATCCACCGCAGCGACCGCACCGGCTTCAAAGCGGGCGCGCTCGCCAACGGCACGCAGACCGCCAAAGGCGAACTGCTCGCCATCTTCGACGCGGACTTCGTGCCCAAGCCCGACTGCCTGCGCAAACTCGTCGATTACTTCACCGACCCGCTCGTCGGCTGCGCGCAGATGCGCTGGTCGCACATCAACGGCGCGTACAACCTGCTGACGCGCCTGCAAACCATCATGCTCGACGGCCACTTCGTCATCGAGCAGACGGTCAGGAATCGCACGGGCGGCTTCTTCAACTTCAACGGCACGGCGGGCATCTGGCGTCGCCGCGCGATTGAACTCTCCGGCGGTTGGCAGCACGACACGCTGACGGAAGACACGGACTTGAGTTTCCGCGCGCAGTTGATGGGCTGGCGGTTCATTTATCTCTTGGACGAAGACGCGCCTTCGGAAATCCCGGTCGAGATCAACGCCTTCAAGGCGCAGCAACGTCGCTGGGCGAAGGGCGTGATGCAGGTCGGCATCAAACTCTACCCGCGCATCTGGCGCGCGAATCTTCCTTTGCGCGTGCGGCTTGAGATGTTCTTTCGCCTGACGGGCAACATCAGTTACCCGCTGATGATCGTGGCGAGCTTTTTGCAATTCCCGCTCCTGCTCGTCCGTTACAATCAGGGCTTCTACCACCTGATGGCCTTCGACGTGCCGCTGCTGTTCTTCTCGACCGTCTCGGTCATCCTCTTCTACGGCTCCGCGATCTGGTATCTGGACAAAGAGGCGGGGCGCGGCCGTCGCCTCCTTCACCTGCCGCTCGTGATGGCCGTCGGCATCGGGCTGGCCTTCTCGAACGCGCGCGCCGTCATCGAAGCGTTGATGGGCGTGCAGACGGAGTTTGTGCGGACGCCGAAGTATCAGGTGGAGAAATCGACGGACGAGACGTGGAAGGCGAAGAAGTACAAGCGCAAGCGCGGCCTGCTGCCGCTCCTGGAACTCGGCTTCGCCGCCTACTTCTTCTGCGCCTTGTGGTACGCCGTACACATGCGCATGTGGGGGACACTCCCGTTCATCTTCCTCTTCTTCTTCGGCTACGGCTACATCGGCCTGATGAGCCTCCTCCAGACGGCGAACGGCAAACGCATCCAGTCGTGGTGGCGTCCGCTCGCGCTCGGGCGGCGCGCTTAACGATAGCCTGAAAATAAATTTGTCGGGGTAGGGATTAGCCCTGCCCCCGACAGTTTTTCATTCACGGCAAGTTTCCTTGACCGTCTCTCGCGCCTCAATTAATATCTCGCTTCCGACGAGCCACAGGGGTTCGAGTCCTGGAATAAATTCAAGTCAACAGTTTACGCCCGGCCGACGCCCACCTTCAGGGCATCTCGCATAACACCCGCTGTCACCGGTTCACGGTCGAAAGGACATCATGCTCAAAAACTCCCTCTCCGGTCTTACTCGAATGCTCTTGCTGTGCGCGTGTCTCGCGCTCGCGACGACCGCGGCTTTCCCGCAGTCGCAGGCCACGTCCGGCAACATCGAAGGGCGCGTGCTCGACCCGAACGGCGCGGCCGTGCCCGGCGTCAACGTGACGGCGACGAATCAACAGACCGGCTTCGAGAAGACCGCCACCTCCGACGAGGACGGCAACTACCGCCTCATCCTGCTGCCGCCCGGCACGTATAAAATCGTCGCCGCGGGCGCGGGAGGCTTCCAACCGGCGACGCTGGAGAATGCCATCGTCACGGTCGGCGGGCAGACGAACATCGACATCAACCTCGGCGTCGGCGGGACGACGACGACCATCGACGTGTCGGCCGAAGCGCCCGTCGTCGAAGTGACGCGCACCTCGGTCGCCACCACGGTCAACGAGCGCGACATCGAAAACCTGCCCGTCAGCGGTCGTAACTATCTGGACTTCGCCACGCTCACGCCCGGCGTCGTGCGCGACCCGACCAGACAGGGCGACCTCTCCGTCGGCGGCCAGAAGGGAACTTTGAACAGCTTGCAGGTTGACGGCGCGGACAACAACAACACCTTCTTCGGTCAGGCGTTCGGCCGCACGGGCGTGCGCCCGCCTTACCAGTTCTCGGAAGAGTCCGTCAAAGAGTTTCAGGTCAACCAGAACGGCTTCTCGGCGGAGTTCGGGCGCGCGGGCGGCGCGGTCATCAACGTCGTCACGAAGTCGGGCACGAACGATTTCCACGGCGGCGGCTTCGAGTATTTCCGCGACGAGTCTTTGAACGCCAACGCGCCGAACATCAAGGGGCAGCAGGGCGTGGACTTCGACCTCGGCCGTCGCCTCAACCGCAACAAGCGGCCGCCGCAACAGATCAACCAGTTCGGCTTCCGTCTCGGCGGCCCCATCGTCCGCAACCGCGCCTTCTTCTTCGGCACTTACGACGGCCAGCGGCAAGACCTGCCGAACGTCGTCGAACCGCCCAACCTCGGCGCGCAGTCGGCGGCCATCCAGAACTTGATCCGCCCGCGCCTCAACGCCTATCAGATCAGCCGCAATCAGGACGTGTTCTTCGTCAAGAGCGACATCCTCGTCAATTCGAGCAACCAACTCTCTTTGCGTTTCAACCGGCAGAATTTCACGGGCGTCAACAACGAGTTCACGGGCGCGCTCGCCGCCGAAGAGCATTCCGGCGACAGCCTCGCGCGCACCACTACTTTCTCCGGCACGCTCGCCTCGACCATCACCCCGTCCGTCGTCAACGAGTTTCGCTTCCAGTTCGCGCGCGACGCCGAACCGGGCACGGCCAACAGCGAGTTGCCCGAAACGCAGATTCAAACCGGAAACGGTTTCCTCCTGCTCGGCCGCAACAACTTCAGCCCGCGCGAGACGACGATCAAGCGCGCGCAGTTCATCAACAACCTCTCTTACGTGCGCGGCCAGCACAACTTCAAAGCGGGCCTCGACATCAACTACGACAACATCTTCAATTTCTTCCCCGGCTTCTTCTCCGGGCAGTACACCTTCAACTCCTACGCCGACTTCGCCTCGAACGCCAACTGCGCGGCCGCGCGCACGCCCGCGGGGCAGCCGCTCGCGAATTGCCCCTCCGCCTTCCAGCAACGATTCGCGCTCCCCGGCACTTCGGGCGCGTCCAGCGATCCGAACAGCCGCGACTACGCGGTCTTCTTCCAGGACGACTGGCGCGCCACGCCGAAACTCACGTTCAATCTCGGCGTGCGTTACGACTACCAGAAACTCGCCGCGCCCCCTTTGCGCAACGAACAGTTCCTGCGCGACACGGGCTTCGACACCGGCACGCAGCCGCGCGACGGGAACAACTTCGCGCCCCGCGCCGGGTTCGCCTACGACGTGGGCGGCGACGGCAAGACGGTCGTGCGCGGCGGCTACGGCATCTTCTACGGCCGCACCACCGCCATCATGCTCGGCACGGCGCACACCGGCAACGGCATCCAGACCACGGGCGTCAACTTCGCGGGCACGGCCGCCATCGCCGCCGCCGGTCTGGTCTACCCGAACACCTTCGACGCGCCGCCGTCCGCTGGCGGCACGCGCCCGACGCCCGACATCTTCGTCTTCGCGGAAGACTACGCGCAGCCCTACGTGCAGCAGGGGCGGCTCGCCTTCGAGCACGAACTGTTGAAGAACATGAGCGTCTCCGTCACTTACCTGTTCTTCAAAGGCGTCCACCTCTCGCGCACGCGCGACATCAACCTGCGCGCCCCCGAACTCGTGACCGCCACGGACGCGAGCGGCCGGACTCACACCGTCGAGCGTTTCCCCGGCACGGGCGCGACGGCAAACGCGCGTTTCACCTCCACCGCGCCGGATCGCTTGTTCCCTGCTTACGGCCGCATCAACCTCTTCGAGAGCAACGCCAACTCGCGCTACGACGGCCTCGCCTTTCAGGCGCAGCGTCGTTTCACGCGCGGCTTCCAGTTCCTCGCCTCCTACACCTTCTCGAAGGCGAAGGACGACAAGCCCGACCAGACGGCCGTCGTGCCCGGCGGCGGCGACGACGCCAAGATCATCCAGAACCAACTCAACATCAGAGACGACTACGCCGCCGCCGACTCCGACCTGCGCCACCGCTTCGTCTTCAGCCCCGTCTACGAGTTCGGCCAATTCACGCGCAGCGACAACCGCGTGCTGCGCGCGCTCCTCAGCGGCTACACGTTGTCGAGCATCATGCAACTCCAATCGGGCTTCGCCTTCTCGCAGACCGTCGGCGCGGACTTGAACCGCGACGGCAACTCGCGCAACGACCGCGTGCCCGGCACGCGCCGCAACGGGTTTTACACGCCCGCCACTTACCAGTTCGACGCGCGCCTGACGCGCACCATCCCCTTCGGCGAGAGCATGCGCCTGCGCCTGATCCTCGAAGGCTTCAACATCTTCAACCGCGCCAACGTGGCGACGGTCAACACCAACTTCTACGCCGGGCGCACGGCGGCGATAGTCAACGGCGTGCAGACCTTGACGCTCACGTCGCCCGCGGCGGCGGCGGCCTACGGCCTCCCGCGCGCTTTCCTGACGCCGCGCGAACTGCAACTCGCGATCAAGTTCGATTTTTAAAACTGTTCGCCCGTCCGAATGGAAAAGCGGCGCGGCACTCGTCAAAAGTGCCGCGCCGCTTTCGCTGGCAGTCGGAGAGTCGCGCTTCAGCGTCGTCCCGCGTTCAGGATACGGATCAGCGCGAGGAAGATGTTGAAGGCGTCGAGGTAGAGGTCGAGCGCGCCCGCGATGTATTCGTTGGTCGGGTAGCGGCGGATGATGTTCGACGTGTCGTAGAGCACGAAGCCGGAGAAGAGCAGCAGCGTCGCCGCCGCCAGCCCGAAGCCGAGCGCGCTCGATCCGACGAGAAAGACGTTGAGCAGCCCGCCGAGGATCATGATGATCAAGCCCGTCCAGAGCATCCCGCGCAGGAAACTGAAATCGCGCTTCGAGATGAAGACGTAGGCCGTCAAGCCGCCGAAGATGCCCACCGTCAGCACGCCCGCCTGCCAGATCGAGGCCGGGTTAACTTGGCTCACGTAGTACATCAGCGGCGAGATCACCACGCCCGTAAACGTCGTGAACGCGAAGAGCGCGACGACGTTGACGACGGGAACGTGGCGCACGGCCGTCGCGCCCATCACCGCGCCGAGCATCACCAGAAGCATGATGAACGGGTGCTCCGAGGCATACTCGAATAGCGCCGGAGACGACATGCCGAGCGCGACGCCGCCGATGGCGAACAGCGTCCCGACAAAAAAGAGCGCGTAGACTTTGCGGATAAATCCCATCCGTTCGGCGACCGTGGCTTGCGCCGCCGTCTGCGCCTGTAGACTGCCCCACCCGCCCGCGTCCGGCTGCTGCGGCGGCCACGCCTGCTGCGGGGGGCTGTAGCGTTGATTCGGGGACTGAAAGTCGTTCATTGAAATCCTTCCTTCGTGAAAATTTCGGCTGAAATTTATCGCGTGCGCTCTATGCGCCGCGCGTACAAATTAAGATGCCGACGCCCGCGCGATAGCTGCATCCGAACGCGATTATACATCACGGGGCGGCTCGACGGTTGCATCGCGTATGTCGCGCTGCGCTGCGCCCGCGCCTCGCGCCGGAGCGCGCGGGTCGGCCTGCCGCTCGAAAGGCGCATGTCCGGCGCGGCCGGCGGCGGGCGTCGCCGCCGCCGCCGTGGCCTCGAATTCGCGCGCCAGCCGCGCCCCGCCCCAGACGGCGGCGAACCCGACGACGACGCTCAGGAACACGTTGAGCAGCGCGAGTTGAAAATTGTGTTCTTCGGCCAGCCTGAGCGTCTCGTATTCAAAAGTCGAGAAGGTCGTGTACGCGCCGACGAAGCCGACGGCGACGGCGAGCCGGAGATGCGCGCTCATTTGCAGGCGTTCGGTCGCGAGCGTCAGGAAGAAGCCGACGACGAAAGAGCCGGTCACGTTGATGACGAAAGTCGCCGCCGGGAACGGCGCGGCCGTGCGCGACCATGTCGTGCTGCCCAGAAAATAGCGGAGCATGCCGCCGAGCGCGCTGCCCGCCGCCACCGCCAGATATTTCGTCAACGTGTCCACGGCCGCCCTCCCCGCCCGTTCAAGGTTTCGGTGCGAGCGCGTTGTACTTGCGCAAAATTTCGAGGGTGCGTTCCAGCGGGAGGGCTTCGACGGTCAGCCCGCCGCGCCCCGTCGTCGTCTGCGCGCGGAAAAGCGAATTGTAGATCGCCTCTTCCGTCGCTTCGATACAAGCGAGGAACAGCGGCGACATGGCATCGTTCGATAATAATTTCAACTCGCGCGGCGCGAAAATTTCGCCCGGCCTCGCGTCGCCGCTCGCGCGCACGCGCACTTCCGAAGCGTTGGAAAACGCGATGACGTAATCGCCGCTGCCGTTCGAGCCGGACGCGCCCGTGCGTCCCAAGCCCAACATCGCGCGCGCCGCCATCCGCCGCAGGTTGCGCGCATCGACGGGCGCGTCCGTCGCGATGACGATGATGATCGAACCGTCCGCCGCGTCGCTCACGCCGTCGGCGACGCCTGCCGTGTGCTTGCCGCCCGCGCGCCGCGCCGCGACGCCCGCGGCCTGTTCGAGTTCTTCCTTGAGATAAAACTTGCCGAGTTCGCGGCCGACGGGAGCGCCGTTGATGGTGAGCACGCCGCCGTAGTTCGTCTGGACGAGCGCGCCCACGGTGTAGCCGCCGAGCCGGGGCGGGAGTTTGCGCGAAGACGTGCCGATGCCGCCCTTGAAACCGAAAGCGATTGTCCCCGCCCCCGCGCCGACCGCGCCCTCTTCGACCGCGCCGCCCGTCGCGCCTCTGATCGCGGCGTGCACGTCTTCGCGCGCGACGTGTCGGCCGCGAATGTCGTTCAGCCCGCCGTCGTTCGTCTCGGCGACGAGCGGGTTGACGCTGCGCACGTTCTCGTTGCCGGGCAGCGCGAGCATGTATTCGACGAGGGCGTCCGCCGCGCGCGGCACGCTCAGAGTTGAAGTCAACAGGATCGGCGTCTCGATCTCTCCGAGTTCGTTGACCTGCGTCGAGCCCGCGAGTTTCCCGAAGCCGTTGCCGACGAAGACCGCCCCCGCCACCTTCTCGCGAAACAGATTGCCCGCGTGCGGCAGGACGGCCGTGACGCCCGTGCGGATTTCGGAGCCGCGGACGATTGTCGTGTGGCCGACGCGCACGCCCGCCACGTCCGTGATGGCGTTTGCCGCGCCCGTCGGGAGGACGCCGACGCGGACGCCCGCCTCGCGCGCCCGCGGTCTCGTGTTCTTCCGCATACCGGTTTGCGTGTTGATGGGCGCGACGTTGACAAGCGCGAACGCCAGCGCGAGGAAAAGTTTTTTCAACATCATTTTAAGTTCGGGCTTCCCTCTGTGCCCCTCTCGCGCCCCTCGTGTCTTCTGCGGCGGTGAATGATCGACTAACCGGCATTCACCATCGCGGAGACGGAGAACACGAAGGCGGCACAGAGAAAGATTATGAAATTTGCGCGCTGATGATTTATCATCCTTCCGCTTTCATTTCAAACAGACCGTACCGCGCTTGAACCTGTCTCTATTCTCAACGGAGGAAATTCGATGAAACGAGGACGCCCACTCTCGTTACGCCACGCGTGCGCTTTGGCCTGCGCCGCCGCGCTGCTCGTCTCGCTGCCCGCGCTCGCGCAGCGGAAAGCCGCCGCGCCCGCCACCACCACGGCGACCGCGACTGCGGCGGCGGCCGCGCGCAACGACGAAGCCTACACCGCCAAGATCAAAGAGTACACGACGGAGAAATATTTTCTGACCGAACTCGTCGATCACCTCCCCGCGTCCGACCGCGTGCCCTCGCCGGAGAAGTCGCTCGGCTACGTCGTCGGCACGCCCGGCAAGCTGACCTACACGAAAGACATTCATCGTTACATGCGCGAGTTGGAGCGCAGCAGCCCGCGCGTGCGCGTCTTCGTCGCGCCGGAGAAGTCGGAGGAGGGCAGGGAGCAGTTGCTCGTCGCCGTCAGCGACGAGGCGAACCTCAGGCAACTTGATCGTTATAAAGAGATCACCGCGCGACTCGCCGACCCGCGCCGCACGTCCGACGCGGAGGCCAAACAACTCATCGGCGAAGGCAAGGCTTTCTACTGGGCTTCCGGCTCGATCCATTCGACCGAAACCGGCTCGCCCGAAATGCTGATGGAGATGGCCTATCGCCTCGCCGTCGAAGAGTCGCCGTTCATACAGGACATCCGGCGCAACCTCGTCGTGCTCATCACGCCGACGCTCGAAGTTGACGGGCGCGACCGCATGGTCGATCTCTACAACTATCGCAAGGCCAACCCCGGCAAAAATTCGCCGTCGCTCCTTTACTGGGGCAAGTACGTCGCGCACGACAACAACCGCGACGGGCTGGGGATGGCGCTCGCCTTGACGCGTAACATGATGCGCACCTTTCTCGAATATCACCCGCAGGTCTTGCACGACCTGCACGAGTCCGTGCCGTTCCTCTACACCTCGACGGGCACGGGGCCCTACAACGCGTGGCTCGACCCGATTGTGATCGACGAGTGGCACCTGCTCGCCTACCACGAAGTCGAAGAGATGACGAAGCGCGGCGTGCCCGGCGTCTGGACGCACGGCTTCTACGACGGCTGGGCGCCCAATTACATGTTCTACGTCGCCAACGGCCACAACTCCATCGGGCGATTCTACGAGACGTTCGGCAACGGCGGCGCGGACACGCTTGATCGCACCGTCGCGCAGCAGGCGCAGCGCGACTGGTACAGGCCGAACCCGCCGCTGCCGCGCGTCAAGTGGTCGCTGCGCAACAACGTCAACCTGCAACAGTCGGCCATCCTGCTCGCCATGAATTTCACGGCCAACAACCGCGAGCGTTTCCTGAACAACTTTTATCTCAAGAGCAAGCGCGCCGTGGCGAAGGCGTTGAACGAAGGGCCTGTGGCCTACGTCGTGCCGGGCGACGCGCCGCGCCCCGTCGAGGCGGCCGACATGGTGAACTTGCTCCGGCTGATGGGCGTCGAGGTGCATCGCGCGACGCGCGAGTTCACGTTGAAGGACGAGAGGCCATCGTCCCGCCCGGCGGAGCGGGACGCGCCGCGCGAAGCGAGAGCGGAGCAGGGCGCGGAACAGCGCAGCCCGGAGGGCGAGCGCGCGCCGGGGAGCACGGAGCACCAGCCGCCGCGCGCGGGGGCGGGGCAAACGGAACGCAGGACGCCGGAACGTCGTTTCCCGGCGGGCTCATACATCATCCGTATGGATCAGCCCTACTCGCGCATGGCCGACATGATGCTCGACACGCAGTATTACAACGCGAGCGACCCACGCCCCTACGACGACACGGGCTGGACGCTCGGCGCGATGCGCAACGTCCCGACCGTGCGCGTCAAAGACCGCGCCGTGCTCGCCGCGCCGATGGAACTTTTGACGGCGGACGCGAGCGTGCGCGGGCGTCTCGCGGGCGCGTCGGGCGCGAAAGTTTTCGTCATCAATCACAACACGGAGAACACGCTGGCGACGCTCCGCTACCGTCTGAAAGACGTGCGGGTGAGCGTTGCGGAAAGCAGTTTCAAAGTCGGCACGCAGGATTTCAACGCGGGTTCGTTCATCATCAAAACCGAGGGCAACCCGGCCGACCTGCGCGCGCGCCTCGAAGCGGCCGTCGTCGAGTTGGGCTTAACCGCCAACGGCTTCAACGACAACCCGGCCGTGCGTTCGCACGAAATCGGCACGCCGCGCATCGCCATCCTGCACACGTGGCAAAACACGCAGAACGAGGGCTGGTATCGCATCGAGTTCGACCGCCTGAACATCCCTTACAGCTACATCTCCGAGCACACGATCCGCGACACGCCGAATTTGCGCGAACGCTTCGACGTGATCATCTTCCCGCCCGTCGGCGGCACGGCGCAATCAATCGTCAACGGCATCCCGCGACGCGGCGACCCGATCCCGTGGAAGGCTTCGGCTCTCACGCCGAACTTCGGCAATTCGCCCGACCAGTCGGACGACATCCGGGGCGGTATGGGACTCGGGGGCGTCGCCAACCTGCAACGCTTCGTCTCGGAAGGCGGTCTCTTCGTCGCCGTGCAGAACACCGTGCGCGTGCCCGTCGAATACGGCATGACGACCGGCGTGACGATTGAGACGCCGCGCCAGCTACAGGCCGCGGGCTCAATTTTCAACGCCACTTTCGCCGACCGCAAAAGTCCGATCAGTTACGGCTACGGCGAGACGTTGCCCATCTACTTCAACCAAGCCCCACTCTTTCAGGTGGCGACAGGCGTGCCGGGCGGTGGCGGCGGCGGCGCACCCGGTGGTGGCGCGCGTCCTTCGGGGCGCGGCGGTGTGAACGACCCCGACGTGATTCAGGCGATGCCGCAGGCCGCGCCGTCGCCGCCGCGACCGCCCGCGCGTCCCGGCGAGGAACAGATCACGGATGAACAACGCCTCCAACTCGGCGCGTTCTACGTGCCGCTCGCGGAACGCCCGCGCGTCGTGCTGCGTTTCGCACGCGAGGAGCGCGACCTGCTCGTCAGCGGTATGCTGGCGAACGGCTCGGAGTTGGCGAACCGCCCCGCCGTCGTCGATGTGCCCTTGGGGCGCGGCCACATCCTCCTGTTCGCCACCAATCCCATGTGGCGACACCAGACTCAGGGGGAATTCTTCCTCCTCTTCAATGCCGCACTCAACTACGACAATCTCGGCGTCGGCCGTACGGAGCCGACGCCCGCGCCGACGCGCGAAACGAGAAGTGAAGAACAATAAAGACAACGATGAAGTAGGAACGCGGAACGATGAATGAAAGCAAATGCTTTTGTCTTCAGTTCATCGTTCCGCGTTCCTACTTCATCATTTAACTTGAAGGAGACTCTAAGCATGCAGAACTATCCCCCGGCGGGCGCGCCGAATTATTCCCCCTCCGGTATGTCGCAAGGCCCGGCTCCGAAGTCGAAGAAGCCGTGGATTATCGGCGGCGTCGTCGGCTGTCTTTTGCTGATCATTATCATCGTGATTGCGGTTGGCGGGCTGGCTTATTTAGGTTTCAAAAAAGCGGAGGAGACGGCGAAGTCTCTCAACTCCAACATGTCGAACTCCAACCGGAGAGATTCCAACACGGCCGAGCCGACGCAAGCCGCGAATACCAAGCGATACGTCAATTCGCGGCAGGGGCGCAGCGGCAACCTCGCGGATAACTTCGTCGATTTCTCATTCAATTATCCCGATGGCTGGGAACTCGACCCCAACCCCGCGCCGAACTTCGTCAGGGTCGAACGCAAAGTGAGCGGCGACGACGGCAACTTCACGCAGGAGAACTTCGCCGTCGGCTGGGTGAGCGCGACCGGCACCGCGCTCGACAAGCAGTTGATGCCGCAACTCGCCACGCAGTTCAACACGCAGTTCGCGTCGCAGTTCCCGAATTACAAAAAGTTGTCGGAGGGCGAAACGAAGATCGGTCCCTACGACGGCTACGAGTTTCGCTTCTCGGCGGAGAAGAATAACGTGGAGTTCTGGGGGCGCGTCGCGATGCTGCCGCCGCCCGCGGGACAGAAGAAGGGCGTCGCGCTCGTGATGATCGCGTCGGATCGCGCGCCGGAGTTGTCGGGCGTGGAAGACGTGGGCGAGAAGGGCGAGTTGCCGGTTATCCTCGAATCGTTCCGCTTCGGTTCGGGGGCGTCGCAATAGCGTCTCTCGCAAATGGCCGGAACTTCTGGGAGCGGCGAAGGCGGGGCGACGGCGGCAGCGGCGGCGGGCGGCGTCTCGCCCGTCTGGTTCGTCCTCGTCGCCATGCTGTTGTGGAGCACGGGCGGGCTGTTCATCAAGTGGAGCACGCTCTCGGACGCGGAACTCTCCGGCGCGCGCGCGCTGTTGGCGGCGGCGACCGTGATGCTGTTGACGAGGCGAGAGGGCTTTCGCCTCAACCTCGTCACGGCCGTCGCCGCCGTCTTCTACGCCGCGCTTCTCTACTTCTTCGTCCGCGCGACGATGCAGACGACGGCCGCCAACGCCATCTTCCTGCAATACACCGCGCCCGTCTACATCCTGCTCGCAGAGCCTTTCTTCTTCAAAGAGAAGTATCGCGCGGCGGACTTCGTCGTCGTCGCCTTCTGCCTGCTGGGGATGTCGCTCTTCTTCGTCGGCCAACTCAGGCCACGGGACGTGGAAGGCAATCTCACCGCGCTCGCCTCCGGCGTGTGCTTCGCCGTCCTCTTCCTGCTCCTGCGCCACCCGCGCGCGCGCGAAGTCAACCGCGCCTCGTCCGTCATCTACGGAAACTGGCTGCTCGCGCTCGTGATGCTGCCCGCCATCGTGAGCGGCGCGGAGCATTTCACGCCGACCAACCTTGCCATCGCCGCTTACCTCGGCATCGTCCAACTCGGCGTCGGCTACACGCTTCTCACGCTCGGCATCGCGCGCGGCGTGAAATCGCTCGACGCCAGCGTCATCGGCTACATCGAACCCATCTTCAACCCCATCTGGGTCTTCCTCTTCGTCGGCGAACGCCCCGGCGGTTGGGCGATTGCGGGCGGCGCGATCATCATCGCCGCCGTCGCCTCGCACGCCGTCTGGGTGGCGAAGCAAAAGCGGGACGCGGAAGACACGGAGAGTTGAACGATGAACGATGAAGTGAAAGCGAGTTGCTTTCAGTTCATCGTTCATCGTCCCTCCTTCATCGGTCAACTCTGAGTGTCTGCGGCGGTGAATCTCTCTTAATTTTCCGCTCGATTCACGCAATTGCGGCTCGCTGCAAGCATGAATAATCGTGAGCGTTTGCGCGTCGCGAACTTATAACTCGCGCGGGGCGCGCGCGTTTTCGTCCAGCGTTTATGCCGTGTCGGGGCGTGTGCGGCGCGTCGGGGGGCGCGTGGGGTCGGGGAACGCGCGCATTTATTGGTGAATTAATTCAGCCTGTCGCTTGCCGTTCGGCGGAAAATTTAGTATCACTACCCCACCACAAGAATTTTGGCACAAGGGGGCATGACGGGGAAAGTTGTAGCTTGCACGCTTAAGACTTCCGTACCTCGTCATGTAGTGCGCCCGCCCGTTCGGTAGGTGGTGGCCTTTCTTTGTCTGACGCGCGACCGCGCAGGCGACCTTCGGTTTATCAACAGCTTTACAAAAACGGTCGCCCGAAGGCGTAAGGTCACAACAGCAGATTAGCAGCAGGGACTAAGCATGCCGCAAATTTTTCACCGCAGCACCAACACGCTCGCCAAGCTGAGCATCTTCGGCTCGATCTTCGTCCTGCTGTTTGTGACGTGGGCGGTGGCCGAGATCAACCGCTCGTCTTGGAACACGGGCGCGTTCGACGAACGCGAGCAGCCCGTCCAGTTTTCGCACAAGCACCACACGGGCGACGACGGCATCGACTGCCGCTACTGCCACACGTCCGTCGAAGTCTCTTCCAACGCCGGACTGCCGCCGACGAAGACCTGCATGAACTGCCACTCGCAACTGTGGAGCGACAGCCCGTACCTCGAACCCGTGCGCGCCAGCTGGAAAGAGAACAAGCCGATTGAGTGGACGCGCGTGCACGACCTGCCCGATTACGTCTATTTCAACCACAGCATCCACGTCGCCAAGGGCGTCGGCTGCTCGTCGTGTCACGGGCGCGTGGACGAGATGCCGCTCGTCTATCAGGCGGCGTCGTTGCAGATGGAGTGGTGTCTGGAGTGTCACCGCGAGCCGGAACGATACCTGCGCCCGAAGTCCGAAGTCTTCAACATGGACTGGCAGCAGGAGAACGCGCTCGCGGAGAACAAGACGGCGGAGCAGTTGGCGCGCGGACGGCAGTTGAAAGCCGAATACAAGGTGCGCCCGCGCGCGATCCTCGAAAGTTGTTCGACTTGCCACCGCTGATAAGGTCGGCGAGAGGTTGAGAAGTAGATGCACATCAAAGAGACTTTCCCCGAACTGTACAACATCCGTCGCCCCGTCAAGCGCGAAGAGATACGCGCGCGCCTCGAAGAAAAGACGGGCAGGGAATACTGGCGCAGCCTCGAAGAGTTGGCCGATTCGGGACAGTTTGAAGATTTCCTGCACGCGGAGTTTCCGCGACAGGCGGGCGAGTGGGACGACGAGGTCGGCCGCCGCACGTTTCTGAAGTTGATGGGCGCGTCGCTCGCGCTCGCCGGGCTTACCTCCTGCTCCTATCAACCGCCGGAAACCGTCGTTCCCTTCGTGCGCCAGCCCGCGGAACTCGTCCCTGGCAAGCCGCTCTTTTTCGCCACGGCGATGCCGTTTCCCGGCGGCGCGGCCGGTCTGCTCGTCCGCAGCAACGAGGGGCGGCCGACGCACGCCGAGGGCAACCCGGATCACCCGACCAGCGGCACGCCCGAACGCCCCGCAGGCCAGCGCGTCGCCGCCACGGACGTGTTCTCCATCGCCTCGATCCTCTCGCTCTACGACCCCGACCGCTCCGAGACGATCAGCAATCGCGGCGAGATACGCCCCTACACGGCCTTCCTCGGCGAGATTCGCACACGGCTCGACGAGATGCGCGGGCGCGGCGGCGCGGGGCTCAGGTTCCTGACCGAGACCATCACGTCGCCGACGACGGCCGCGCAGTTGAAAACGATCCTCGCGGCCTTTCCCGGTGCGAAGTGGCACCAGTATGAACCGGCCGGGACGAACAGCGCCGCGCTCGGCGCGCAACTCGCCTTCGGCCAACCCGTCAACACCGTCTACCGCTTCGACCGCGCCGACCGCGTGCTCTCGCTCGATTCCGATTTCCTCTCTTCGGGCGCGGCCAACCTGCGTTACGCGCGCGACTTCGCCTCGAAGCGGCGCATCGGCGAGGGCAAGACCGACATGAACCGTCTCTACGTGGTGGAGACGACGCCGACGAACACGGGCGCGTTCGCCGATCACCGCTTCTCGGTCAAGCCGAGTGGGTTGGAGCCGTTCGCCCGCGCGCTCGCCGCCGCCCTCGGCGCGCCCGGCGTTTCGACCGACGGCGCGCAGTACACAAACGTCCCGCACGCCGCGCACCTGTTCGCCGTCGCGAAAGATTTGCAGGCGGCGCGCGGCCGTTCCATCGTCGTCGCGGGCGACCACCAGACGCCTGCCGTCCACGCGCTCGCGCACGCGATGAATCAGGCGCTCGGCAACGTCGGCGAGACCGTTTTTTATCGTGAGCCGATTGAGGCGCAGCCGGTGGATCAAGTCTCCAGCCTGCGCGAACTCGTCGGCGACATCGAGGCGGGGCGCGTCGAAATGCTCGTCATCGTCGGCGGCAACCCGGTTTATAACGCGCCCGTCGATCTCGCGTTCACGAAAGAACGGCTCGATAAGATTAGGACGCCCGACGGCAGAGACGGCCTGCGCATCCATCTCAGCCTCTACGACGACGAGACTTCGGAGCTTTGCCACTGGCACATCCCCGAAACGCACTTCCTCGAATCGTGGGGCGACACGCGCGCGCACGACGGCACGGTCTCCATCATCCAGCCGCTCATCGCGCCGCTCTACAAAGGCCGGAGCGTCAACGAATTCTTGGCGGCCTTCACCGACAAGCCCGAACAATCGGGCTACGACATCGTGCGCGACTACTGGCGCACGCAGCGCCTCGAATCGCTCGTCGCCTCGCAACCGGTGGTCATCGCGCAGGCGACCGTCCCGGAAGGCGCGGCGCATCGTAACGTCAGCGCGCACGGCGGCAACAACACGCACGGCGAAGGAGCGGGCGGCGCGGCGGGACAAACCACAACGGCGGGCGCAAACGCGTCCGCGTCGCCAAGTCCCGCGCCGGGCGCGTCGGCAAGCCCGACGCCGAGCGGAAGCCCGACGCCTTCGGGGACGCCGAACGCGGCGACGAGGACTGTTGCCGCCGCTCCCGCGAACTTCGACGAGGCGTGGCGCAGGGCCGTGCATGACGGAGTGATTCCGGGCACGGCGTCCGTGTTTACTAACGTCACGGTCAGAGGCGACTGGTCTGCGAATCTGCCTCCGGCTCCGCCGTCTTCGGGCGGCGCGTTCGAGATCGTCTTCCGCCCCGACCCGACCGTCTACGACGGCCGCTTCGCCAACAACGGCTGGTTGCAGGAGTTGCCGAAGCCCCTGACGAAATTGACCTGGGACAACGCCGCCCACATGAGCCTGAACACGGCGCGGCGCATGTTCGGTCTGAACGAGAACGACTACACGTACAAGGGGCGCGAGTTCAACGCGCCGCTCGTCGAACTGCGTTATCGCGGGCAGGCGGTACGCGCGCCCGTCCTCATCGTGCCCGGTCAACCGGACGACGTGGTGACGGTCACGCTCGGCTACGGCCGCACGCGCGCGGGCAGAGTCGGCACGACGACCGAGGACAAGCCGCTCGGCTACAACGCCTATCGCCTGCGCACGTCCGACGCGATGTGGCAGGGCGCGGGGCTGGAAGTCGTACCGACGGGCGAGGAATACCTGCTCGCCGTCACGCAGCTTCACTTCAACATGGAAGGGCGCGACATCGTGCGTTCCAACACGCTCGCCGAATACCTGACGAACACGGGCGATTCGAGCCGCGAGGTGCACGGCGGCGCGAGCGTGGCGACGCACGAGGGCGCAGCCCAGACGGTCGGCAAGGAGATACACAAAGAGCCGCACTCGAACGACACGCTCTACCCGAACTACGAGTACACGGGCTACAAGTGGGGGATGGCCGTGGACGTGGCCTCGTGCGTCGGCTGCCAGTCGTGCGTCATCGCGTGCCAGTCGGAGAACAACATCCCCATCGTCGGCAAAGAGCAGGTCGCGCGCAGCCGCCACATGCACTGGCTGCGCGTCGATACCTATTTCAAAGGCTTGGCGGAAAACCCCGAAGGCGCGCACTTCATGCCGATCCCGTGCATGCACTGCGAACTCGCGCCGTGCGAGCCGGTCTGCCCCGTCCACGCCACCGTCCACAGCGCGGAGGGCACGAACGACATGGTCTACAACCGCTGCATCGGCACGCGCTACTGCTCGAACAACTGCCCCTACAAGGTGCGCCGGTTCAACTTCCTGCTCTATCAGGATTTCGAGACGCCGTCTCTGAAGATGATGCGCAACCCGGACGTGACCGTGCGCTCGCGCGGCGTGATGGAGAAATGCACCTACTGCATCCAGCGCATCTCCTACGCGCGGATCGAATCGGAGAAGGAAGGGCGGCGCGTGCGCGACGGCGAGATCGTCACGGCCTGCCAGTCGGCCTGCCCGACCGAGGCCATCATCTTCGGCGACTTGAACGACCAAGAGAGCCGCGTCGCCCGGATGCAGCACGACCAGCGCAACTACAGCTTGCTCGCCGAACTCAACACGCGCCCGCGCACGACGTACCTGTCGGCGATGCGCAATCCGAACGAAGAAATTCATGGGGCGTAAAATTTCATGGCATCAAGAGTAGACGAGCCGCACGACGACTTAATCCACGTTACGCCTAATCCCGTCATCGAGCCGGGGCACACCGCCGCGTCCGTGACGGACAAGATCAGCGCGCTCGTCTTGAAGCGCAAGACGCCGCTCGCGTGGTACATCGGCTTCTTCATCTCGTTCTCGCTGGCGAACGTGTTGATGTTCACCATCGCCTACCTCGTCACGACCGGCATCGGCATCTGGGGCAACAACTGGCCGGTCGGGTGGGCGTTCGACATCATCAACTTCGTCTGGTGGATCGGCATCGGCCACGCCGGGACTTTGATCTCGGCCATCCTGCTCCTGCTCCGGCAGGAGTGGCGCACCTCCATCAACCGCTTCGCCGAAGCGATGACCCTCTTCGCCGTCGCCTGCGCCGGACTCTTCCCGCTCCTGCACACCGGACGCCCGTGGCTCGCCTACTGGATGCTGCCCTACCCGAACACGATGAACATCTACCCGCAATTCAGAAGCCCTCTGATGTGGGACGTGTTCGCCGTCTCGACTTACGCCAGCGTCTCGGCCCTGTTCTGGTACGTCGGCCTGATCCCGGACTTCGCTACGCTCCGCGACCGCGCGAAGAACCGCGCGTTCAAAGTCGTCTACGGCATGCTCGCGCTCGGCTGGCGCGGCAGCGCGCGCCACTGGCACCGCTACGAGACGGCGTATCTTTTGCTCGCCGGACTCGCGACGCCGCTCGTGCTCTCGGTTCACACCATCGTCAGTTTCGACTTCGCCGTCTCGCAACTGCCCGGCTGGCACGCCACGATCTTCCCGCCCTACTTCGTCGCGGGCGCGATCTACGCGGGCTTCGCGATGGTCTTGCTGCTGACCATTCCGCTTCGCAAGTTCTACGGCCTCGAAGACTTCATCACGCTCCGCCACCTGCGCAACAGCGCGAAGATCATGCTCGCCACCGGCCTCATCGTCGGCTACGGCTACATGATGGAGGCGTTCATGGCATGGTACAGCGCGAGCGAGTACGAGGGCTTCATGTTGAAGAACCGCATCTGGACGGGGCCTTACTGGTGGGCTTACGCGCTTCTGCTCATCACGAACATCATCATCCCGCAAATCTTGTGGTCGAAACGCGCGCGGCACAACACGGCGATCCTGTTTATCGTCTCGCTCATCATCAGCGTCGGCATGTGGCTGGAGCGTTTCGTGATCATCGTGACGAGTTTGCACCGCGACTTTTTGCCGTCGTCGTGGGCGATGTACCGCCCGACGATCTTCGACTGGTCGATGTTCATCGGCACAATCGGGCTGTTCTTCACGCTGCTGCTCCTCTTCATACGCTTCCTCCCGGCCATCTCCATCTTCGAGATGCGCACCATCCTGCCGGGAGCCGCGCCGAAGGAGGAAGGATAGAAAGGATGAAGTAGGAACGATGAACGATGAAGTAAAAGCAACCGGCTTTTCGTTCATCGTTCATCGTTCATCGTTCATCGTTTCCCCGAAGGGGTTGTTATGAGGAAACCAACAAGGCCGGCAATTTACGGCGTGATGGCCGAGTTCGATAACCCGACCGACGTGGTCGCGGCGACGCGGCGGGCGCACGAGGAGGGCTACCGCAACATGGACGCCTACTCGCCCTACCCGATTGAGGCTCTGTCCGAGGCCGTCGGCCACCACAAGGAGCGTCTGCCGCTCATCGTGCTGATCGGCGGCATCGTCGGCCTCATCGGCGGCTACGCCTTGCAGTATTACGTCTCGGTGATCAACTACCCGCTCAACGTCGGCGGCAAGCCCTTGCACAGTTGGCCTGCCTTCATCCCGATCACGTTCGAGACGACGGTGCTCGGCGCGGCGATGGCGGCGATCTTCGGCATGCTCGCCTTGAACGGGCTGCCCGAACCGTATCACCCGGTCTTCAACGTGCCGAACTTCGCGCTCGCTTCGCGCGACCGCTTCTTCCTCGTCATCGAAGCGCGCGATCCGAAGTTCGACCGCGAGGCGACGACCGGTTTTCTACGCAGTCTGGGTGCGCAAGAGGTGGCCGATGTCGAACATTAAGAATCAGGGGAAAGGGGAAGGGGGAAAGGCGAAAGGGAAGCCGCTTCGCACGCGCTTCGCGTCAGGGCGCGTCTTCTTCACCCTTTGCCTTTTACCTTTCACCTTTTACCTGTCCGGTTGCAGACAAGACATGCAGGATCAGCCGCGTTACGAGGTCTACGAGCCGAGCAAGAGTTTTTCCGACGGGCAATCGTCGCGCCCCTACGTCGAGGGCACGGTCGCGCGCGGCTACCGCGACGTGAACACGGCTTACTACACCGGCAGGAACGCGACGGGCGCGGGTGGCGGCGCGGCGGGGCCGCCGTCGGGCGGCGCGGGCGGCGGCGGCCTGACGCCGTTGACGAGCGTGTCGGCGAACGCGCCGAACGCGCAGGGCGCGACCACGGGCGGCACGCAGACGGGCGGCGACGTGAACGTGCGCGGCAACGTCGCGGGCAACGTCCCCGGCGCGGGGCAGACGGGAACGCCGGGGGGCGTCAACGAGTTCCCGTTCGCCATCACGGCTAAAGAACTGGATCGCGGCGAGGAGCGTTTCAACATCTACTGCGCGATGTGTCACGGGCAGACCGGCTACGGCGACGGCATGATCGTGCGGCGCGGTTTCCGCCGCCCGCCCTCGCTCCACGACGACCGCTTGCGCAATGAAACGCTCGGTCACTTCTTCGACGTGATCACGAACGGCTGGGGCGCGATGCCCGATTATTCCGAGCAGATTCCGCCGCGCGACCGCTGGGCGATCATCGCCTACATACGCGCGCTGCAACTGAGCCAGAACACGCCCGCCGCCGAAGTGCCGGAGAACTTACGCAACCAGCGCAAGCCGGGGCCGGGCACGCCGACCACCCAAGGCGGACATCAGGGAACCGGGGGGGAGCGCACGCCATGAGCGCCGAAGCAGCAGCAGACACCAAGACCACTTACAACGCCCCGTCTTCGGTCGGACAACTCGGGGGGCGCGCCCTCGTCGCAGGCGTCGTCGCGCTCGTTCTGTGCGTCGTCGGCGCGTTCGTCAACCCGGCCGGGTTCTGGCGCGCCTACCTCGTCGGCTACGTCTTCTGGACGGGCGTCTCGGTCGGCTCGCTCGCCATCATCATGCTGCACCACCTGTCGGGCGGCGGTTGGGGCGTCGTCATCCGACGCCCGCTCGAAGCCGCCGCGCGCACGCTGCCCGTGATGGCGATCCTGTTTCTGCCCATCGCCTTCGCCGTCTTCACGCACCGGCTCTACCCGTGGACAGTGCCCGAAGAGGCCGACCTTGAGATCATCAAGCACAAGGCGATCTACCTGAACATCCCTTTCTTCCTCGGGCGCACGGTCTTCTACTTCGCGATGTGGTTCATGCTCTCGTATTTCCTGAGCAAGTGGTCGCTCGCACAGGACAGCGCGGACGACCCGCGCGAGCGCAGGCGTTTGAAGGATAGACTGCAAAACTTGAGCGGCCCCGGAATCTTGCTGTTCGGTTTGACGGTCACGTTCGCCGCCGTCGATTGGGTGATGTCGCTCGAACCCGAATGGTTTTCGACGATCTACGGCCTGCTGATCATGGTGGGGTGGGGGTTGACCTCGCTCGCCTTCGCCATCGTCACCACCGTCGTCATCTCGAAGGACGAACGCCTCGCGCACGTCTACCAGCCGCGCCATTTTCACGACCACGGCAAACTCCTGCTCGCCTTCGTGATGCTCTGGGCTTACTTTTCGTTCTCGCAGTTTTTGATCATCTGGTCGGGCAACTTGCCGGAAGAAATTCCGTGGTACATGCGCCGCCTGTTCGGCGGTTGGGGCTACGTCGCGGTCGCGCTCGTCATCGGCCACTTCGCGCTTCCGTTCGTGCTGCTGCTCTCGCGCGAACGCAAGCGGCGCGCGCGCTCGCTCGTCGTCGTCGCGCTGCTCGTGCTCATGATGCGCGTCGTCGATCTGTTCTGGACGATTGCGCCGAGCGTGCTGGCGATGCCGCACCACGGCGGCGGCGCGGACGCGGCGCACGGTGGCGGTGGGATGGCGGACGTGGTGGCCTACGTTCTGAATTTCATCACGCCTATCGCCATCGGCGGCTTCTGGCTCTGGTGGTACGCGCGCGAACTGGCGTCGCGCCCGCTGCTCCCGCTCGGCGATCAAGGGCTGGAAGACGCGCTTGCCGACGCGAACGGCCATCACTGAGAAGCGTTTCGGGTAAAGGTCAAGGGGAAAAGGTCGAAGGTAAAGAATCGCGGGTTAGGACGAGAGGCGGGGTTTTTGAGATGGGAATTTTCGGTCATCACGGCAACGGCAAGGAAAAGATGCACCTGACGGAGACGCCGGACGTGCGCCACATCACGAACCCTGACGTGATGCACGAAGAGTCGGACGTGAGCGTGCGCGGCGTCGGCACTTTCGTCGGGCTGCTGTTTCTCGGCCTCATCATCGTCAGCGGGCTGATGTACGGCATGTTCAAGCTGCTCGATGCCTACGCGACGAGCAAGGAGGCGCGCCCCTCCCCGATGGCGCGCAACGCGGAGGAGCGTCTGCCGCCGCCCGGCGTGCCGCGCCTGCAAGGCGCGCCCGACCACCGCTCGCTCGACGATAAGAACCTGATCTTCGAGAAGAAAGAGCCGACGCTGGAGTGGGACGCGCTGCGCGCGAAGTTCAAGTACGATCTGGAAAATTACCACGACCCCGATCCGGGCACGGGCAACATGCGCATCCCGATTGCCGACGCCAAGAAGCGGCTTTTGGAGAAGGGCTTGCCCACGCGCGCCGGCGCGCCCGGCGACGCGGGCGAGGCGGAAGGCATTAACCTCCCGACTTTTTCGAGCGCGGGGCGGCAGGCCGAGAAGCGCGAGAAGTGGATGACGACGCAGAGCAACGCGGAGCCGGCCGCGAGCAGCCCGCAGCCGCACGGCGCGGGCGAAACCAAGCACTAGAGCAGTTTGATGAAAAAAGTATTAACCAGAAATAAGGCCGTCGGCGGGCGGGGAAGAGGCGCGAAGGAATTTGCGCGTCGCGTCACGAGTGTGGCGCGTCGCATCGCCGGTCTTCTACTGCTCGCCGCTTACTGCTTTCCGCTCACCGTTGCGGCGCAGTACGCGCAGCCGCCGCAGGGCGGCGTGTCGAGCAACGACGTGCCGCTCGCGCTCAAAGACATCGGCATCGAGCAGCGTCTGAGCGAGCAAGTGCCGCTCGATCTCAATTTCCGCGACGAGAGCGGGCGCGCGGTGCGGCTCGGCGACTACTTCGGCAAACGCCCCGTCGTCGTGTCGCTCGTCTATTACAACTGCCCGAAGCTGTGCAACCTCGTCTTGAACGGGCTCGTCGGCGGTTTGAAGACGCTGCCGTTCACGGTGGGCAAAGAATTCGACGTGGTGACTGTCAGTTTCGACCCGCGCGAGTCGGCGGCCGACGCGACGGCCAAGAAGCAACTCGTCGAGCACGATTACGGCCGCGCGGGCGACGCCGCATCGTTTAATGCAGGCTGGCATTTCCTGACGGGCGACAAGGCTTCGATTGACGCGCTGGCGAACGCCGTCGGCTTCAAGTACGCGTTCGACACGGCCTCGAACCAGTACGCGCACGCGAGCGGCGTCATGATCGCGACGCCCGAGGGGAAACTTTCGCATTACTTCTACGGCATCGAGTACGCGCCGCGCGATTTGAAACTCGGCCTCGTCGAAGCGTCCGCAGGGAAGATCGGCAGCGCGGTGGACAAGCTGACGCTCTACTGCTTCCACTACGACCCGACGACCGGGAAATATGGCCCGGCGATCATGAACATCATGCGCCTGACGGGCGTCGTCACGGTCGCGGGGCTGGTGGTTCTGATCATGGTCTTACAGCGTCGCCGCCGCCGCGACGAGCCGGAACAGGGGCGGCCAATGAGCACGGGAGAGGCAGGAGGGATCGCTTAACGAGATGCAGTTGCCACGATTACCATTTACGCCGGAGCAGGCTTCGACCGTCTCAGGTGAGGTGGACGCGCTCTACACTTATCTGGTCGCGATCACGATCTTCTTCTCCGTGCTCGTCACGGCGCTCATCTTCTATTTCGCCGTCAAGTATCGCCGCCGCTCGGAGAACGAACTGCCGCAGCCCATCGCCGGGTCGGTCAAGCTGGAGACGATGTGGACGGTCATTCCGTTCCTCATCTCGATGACGATCTTCGTCTGGGGCGCGAGCCTCTACTTCACGCTCTATCGCCCGCCGAAAGACGCCATCGAGATTTACGTCGTCGGCAAACAGTGGATGTGGAAGTTTCAGCACACGGAGGGGCAGCGCGAGATCAACGAACTGCACGTGCCCGTCGGCGCGAAGGTGAAGTTGACGATGACGACCGAAGACGTGATCCACTCGTTCGCCGTGCCCGCCTTTCGCATCCGTTCCGACGTGGTTCCCGGCCGCTACACCTACGCGTGGTTCGAGGCGACGAAGACCGGCCGCTACCACCTGTTCTGCACGGAGTTTTGCGGCACGAACCATTCGGGCATGACCGGCTGGGTCGAGGTGATGGAGCCGACGGCCTATCAGGCGTGGCTCTCGGGCGGCGGCTCGGATTCCCCCGCCGCACAGGGCGAAAAACTCTTCCAGTCTCTGGGGTGCGCGACCTGCCACCGCACGGACACGCAGGGGCGTGGGCCAGTGCTCACGGGCGTCTTCGGCAAGCCGCAGCGCATCCAGGGCGCGGGCGACGTGTTGGCCGACGAGGCGTACCTGCGCGAGTCGATCACGAACCCGGCGGCGAAGGTGGTCGAGGGCTTCCAGCCCATCATGCCTTCGTATCAGGGGCAGGTGAGCGAGGAACAACTGCTGCAACTCATCGCCTATATCCGCTCGCTCGGCGCGCCCGATCAGGGCACGACGATGACGAACGCGGGCGCGGGACAGGAGGAACCTTCGACGACGACCGGCATCGCCCCCGACGCGCAACGCTCGAACCCGCTCGGCCCCACGTCGCCGAACCAGATGCAGAACAACACCTCCACGCCGGGCGGGCTGTCGCCGCAGGGACGCCGCTCAGGCGGGACGGGGGGCGGCGGCACGTCGCAGACGGGCGGGAACAGCAACAACCGTTAGTCAAAGAGGCCGCGAGAGTCCAAGTCACAAGGTAGAGGACAAAGGTTAAAGAAGTATGAGTTCAATTGACGCATCAGTCCCTCCGGCAACGCGGGTCGCGCCTCCGTCGGCCGACTCGCGCGTGAGGTTTGCGCACGAAAACTACATCAACGCCAACTACGGCATCAAGTCGTGGCTGCTGACGAAGGATCACAAGCGCATCGGGCTTTTGTACCTGGCTTCGATCACGGTCTTTTTCATCCTCGGCGGCATCTACGCGCTCACCATCCGGCTGGAACTCCTGACCCCGGCGGGCGACATCGTGCAGCCGATGACCTACAACAAGCTGTTCACGCAGCACGGCATCATCATGATCTTCTTCTTCCTCATCCCGTCCATCCCGGCGGTGCTGGGGAACTTCCTCGTCCCGCTCATGATCGGGGCGAAGGATTTGGCCTTTCCCAAACTCAACCTGCTCAGTTGGTATCTCTATCTGGCGGGCGCGCTGTTCACGATCTGGGCGCTCCTGAACGGCGGCATCGACACGGGCTGGACTTTCTACACGCCCTACTCGACCACCTTCTCGAACTCTTACGTCGTCGCCGCCGGACTCGGCATTTTCATCAACGGCTTCTCGTCGATCCTGACGGGCTTGAACTTCATCGTCACCATCCACACGATGCGCGCCCCCGGCATGACGTGGTTCCGCCTGCCGCTCTTCATCTGGTCGCACTACGCGACGAGTTTGATCATGGTCTTGGGGACGCCCGTCATCGCCATCACGATTTTGCTCGTCGCGCTCGAACGCATCGTCCACATCGGCATCTTCGACCCGCGGCTCGGCGGCGACCCCGTCCTCTTCCAACACTTCTTCTGGTTCTACTCGCACCCGGCCGTCTACATCATGATCCTGCCCTCGATGGGCGTGGTCAGCGAACTCATCTCGACGCACTCGCGCAAGAACGTCTTCGGCTACTCGTTCGTCGCGTTTTCGAGTCTCGCCATCGCCGTCTTCGGCTTTCTCGTGTGGGGTCATCACCTGTTCACTTCGAGCCAGTCGGTCTACGCCGGGATGATCTTTTCGTTCGTCTCGTTCGCCGTCGCGATTCCCTCGGCGGTGAAGGTGTTCAACTGGACGGCCACGCTCTACAAGGGGTCGATCTCCTACGACACGCCGATGCTCTACGCGCTCGGCTTCATCGGGCTGTTCACGCTCGGCGGCCTGACCGGACTCTTCCTCGCCGCGCTCGGCCTCGACGTTCACCTGACCGACAGCTATTTCATCGTCGCGCACTTCCATTACATCATGGTCGGCGGCGCGCTGATGGGGTATCTGGGCGGCCTGCACAACTGGTGGCCGAAGATCACGGGGCGCATGTACCCGGAAGGCTGGGGGCGTTTCGGCGCGCTCGTCATCTTCGTCGGCTTCAACCTGACGTTCTTCCCGCAGTTCCTGCTCGGCTATTTGGGGATGCCGCGCCGCTACCACGCCTACGCCGAAGAGTTTCAGGTCTTGAACGTGATGAGCACGGCGGGCGCGTCCATCCTCGGCATCGGGCTGTTGATTCCGGGCATCTACTTCATCTGGTCGATGCGCTACGGCAAGTTCGCCCCGGCGAACCCGTGGGCGGCCACGGGGCTTGAGTGGCGCACGATGTCGCCGCCGCCGACGGAGAATTTCGTGCGGACGCCGGTCGTCACGTGGGAGGCTTACGAGTACCGGCCGATGGAGGAGATGGAAGTCATCGGCCCCGGCAAGGGCGACACCGCGCAGCCCGCCCACGGCGAGGCGACCCGGACTTAAAGCGAGAGGGGAATTACATCGAACATGGCACACGCAGAAACATTGGACGCGCACGACGACGCGCACAGCGGCGACGCGGCGACGCATCACGCCTCCTCGAATCTCGCGCACCACTTCGATAATCTCGAACAGCAGCGCGAGGCCGGGAGCCTGGGGATGTGGCTCTTCCTCGTCACCGAGATCATGTTCTTCGGCGGGTTGTTCACCGGCTACATCATCTACCGCACGCAGCACCCGCAGGCTTTCGCCATCGCCAGCAGCACGCTCAACTGGAAACTCGGCGCGCTCAACACGGTCGTCCTCATCGTCAGCAGTTTGACGATGGCGCTCGCCGTCTACTTCGCGCAGATGGGCAGCCGCCGCATGCAGATCATCTTTCTCGTCCTGACGATGCTGCTCGGCGCGACGTTCCTCGTGGTCAAGGCTTTCGAGTACGCAGACAAGTTCGAACACCATCATTTCCCCAGTACGAATTTCGTCTGGAAGGACGAAGACATTCCGGCCAGCGTCGTGCCGCAACAGCGCGAGGAGATGAAGTATCACATCCAGATGTTCTACTGGATTTACTTCGCCATGACCGGCCTCCACGCCCTGCACATGATCATCGGCATCGGCGCGATGCTCTTCCTGATCTACTTCGCCTATCGCGGCCGCTACACGCCCGAATATCACGCGCCCGTGGAACTGACCGGCTTGTACTGGCACTTCGTCGACATCGTCTGGATTTTCCTCTTCCCGCTGCTTTACCTGTTGGGCGCGCACCTCACGCACGGCGGGGGCGGCGGACACTAGAGGGGTGGAAAAGTTATGTCTGAGCACATCGTCTCGAAAAAACTCTACTTCGTCATCTTCGGCGCGCTGATGGTCTTAACTGTTTTGACTGTCTGGGTCGCCACCATCGATCTCGGCTCGGAGAAACTGAACACCGTCGTCGCGCTCGCCATCGCCGTCACGAAGGCCGTCCTCGTCGTCCTCTATTTCATGCACGTGCGCTACAGTTCGCGCCTCACGTGGGTGGTCGTCGCGGGCGGCTTCCTCTGGCTCATCATCATGGTCGGCCTGACCATGAGCGACTACCTGACGCGCGGCTTCCTGACTTACCCGCGCTGACCGCACGCGACGCCGCCGCCGCGCGCCGATTTATTTGACCCGGAAGCCCGCAGGCCGTGCGCCCGCGGGCTTCTTTTTTGAACCTCGCGCCGCGCCGGAACGTTTACCGCAGGGAGAGAGGGCGTGCGGCCGTGCCGCGTGAAATTCTTTTCGTGTTGTGGAAATCCGTGTGGCGCGGATAGAATCAGCCGGGCGGCGAGCGCGTACCTCGACAATTCTTTGACGGACGGGCGGCGTTGATTTATGGCAGAACGATGCAACAGTTGCGGCGCGGAGTTGTTCACGGGGCAGCAGTTCTGCCGCGCGTGCGGCACGCCGACGCGCCAGTTTTCCAGTGAAGAACTCCCCACGCAGATGCTCCCGCCGGGCGGGCGGGAGCCGCAACAGCAGCAGCAACAGCCGACCGCGCAGACGCCGCTCGCCACTTCGCCGCTCCCCGGCCGCGACACCTCCGACCCGGTCTACGGCGCGGCGGATTATTCGCGCTACCAACCGCCCGCCGCGCCGCAACGCGTGACCGCGCCCGTCGTCGCGCCGCCCGCGCCGCCCGCGCGCAGGCGTTCGCACGCATGGCTCTACGCCGCGCTCGGCCTGCTGCTTTTCTTCGCCGGGGCGTCGGTCGTGGCCGGGCTGTTTTTTATGAACCGGCAGGCGCAGCGCATCACGAAGACCGTCATGCGCCCGAACGTGAAAATGCCAATGCCGCCGATGCCGCCGCCGCACCCGATGGACACGGGCGCGGCGGGCACGGAAATTTCCGGCGAGCAGTCGGTCATCACGAAAACTTACCCGCTCGCGAAAGGCGGCTCGTTCGCGTTACGCAACTTCAGCGGCGACATCACGGTCGAGGGCTGGGACGAACAGCAGGCCGAGGTGAAGATCATCAAGAGCGGCGGGGGCGACGCGAAGCGCGCCGCAGTGCATGTCGTGCAGGAAGAGGGCGCGAATCGCCTCGCCTTCAACTCGATGCCGGAGAAGACGGGTGGCGGCGGCGCGCGTGAAGTGCGGTACGTCGTAAAACTCCCGCGCAACCTGCGCGAGTTGGAAATCGTCTCGATCAACTCGAACGTCGAACTCTCGGGCGTCCACAGCGCGTCGATCTCGATCAACGTGCAGCGCGGCAATATCGAACTCGACGACGTGAGCGGCACGGTCAACTCCCGCACGACGAAGGGCAACACCACGGTCGTGCTGGCGGAGTCTGCGAAGGGCGCGCCGCAGGTCTTCAACGGCATCCACGGTAACATCGAACTCGAACTCTCTCCCGGCACGAACGCCGAACTCAAGGCCGAGACCGTAGACGGCGACATCGAAATCGACGAAGACCTCCAGATCAAAGTCGAGCAGCGCGTGATGGGGCAGCAGGCCGTCGGGCGCGTCGGCGCGGGAGGCCAGCCCATCGTCGTTAAAGTCGTCAGCGGCAATATCAAGATTAAGAGTTAAAGTCCCACGGCCTGCCGCGCTCCGGCCGCGCCCCATGTCTGGAAATTCAACGCCGCCGAACGCGGCGAGGCGACGGCGCACGACGGCGCGTATACCATTCTGGCGTTGTTGACGTTCCTCTCCGTCCTGCTTTTCATCCCGCTCCTCATCTGCTACATCTGGGTCGTCGTCCGGGCGCAAACCCGAGGTGAACGGTATCGAGTGGCGTCCGACGACTGAATCGGTATAATCGTCCGTCGCGAGATTGCGCGCGCGAACCTCTCCCGAAGGTTCAAGTTTTCAAGTCCGAGCAAAAAGTCTTCGTCGAGGAACATTGATGGCAATTTCGCTGAAGCCCGAACATCTGAAGCGTTACAAAGACATCGCCGTGCTGTTTATGAAGTACGGCCGCTCCGATCTGGTGAAGACGAGCGGCCTCTCGCTCGCGCTCGGCGACGAGTCGCCGGAGGTGGCGGCAGTTGCGCCCGAAGCGGGTGAACTCGCCGCCGACCTCGAACGTCTCGGGCCGACCTTCATCAAACTCGGCCAACTGCTCTCCACACGCGCAGACATTTTGCCGCCGCCTTATCTGGAAGCCCTCGCGCGCTTGCAGGACAACGTCGGGCCGTTTTCCTTCGCCGACGTGGAGCGGATCGTCGAAGACGATCTGGGCGTGCGCCTGTCGAAGGCATTCAACCGCTTCGACTCGATTCCGATGGCGTCGGCCTCGCTCGGTCAGGTGCACCGCGCGGAGATGCGCGACGGCCGCGAGGTGGTGGTCAAAATTCAACGCCCCGACATCCGCGAACAGATCATGCAGGACGTGGCCGCGCTCGAAGAACTCGCCACGTTTCTCGATTCGCACACGGAGATGGGCAAGCGTTACGACTTCGCGCAGATGCTCTCGGAGTTTCGCAAGAGTTTGCTGCGCGAACTCGACTACCGCGACGAAGCCGGGCATCTCATCGAGTTTGCCGAAAACCTGAGAGACTTCGACCTCCTCATCATCCCGCGCCCCGTCGAAGACTTCACCAGTTCGCGCGTGCTGACGATGGACTACATCCACGGCAAGAAGATCACCGCGCTCCACCCGATCCGCCGCCTGGAGATCAACGGCAAGCGACTCGCCGAACAATTCTTCCGCGCCTACTTGCAGCAGATACTCGTGGACGGCGTCTTCCACGCCGACCCGCACCCCGGCAACGTCTTTCTCACCGAAGACGAGCGCATCGCGCTCTTAGACCTCGGCATGGTCTCGCGCATCATGTCGGGCTTTCAGGACAATCTGCTGCGGCTCCTCTTAGCCATCAGCGACGGGCGCGGCGAAGAGGCGGCCGACATCACCATCCGCATGGGCACGCGCAAGGAGAACTTCGCGGAAGAAGAGTTCACGCGCGACGTGTCGGACATCGTCGCGCGCCACACCGACACGAGCATGAACAAGGTGGACGCCGGGCGCGTCGTGCTGGAAATCCAGCGCATCGCGGCCGACCGCGGGTTTCGCCTGCCGCCCGAATTCACCATGATCGCCAAAGCTCTGCTCAACCTCGATCAGGTGGTCTATACGCTCGCGCCCGATTTCGACCCCAACGCCGTCATTCGCAACTACGCGAGCCAGATCATGCAGCAGCGCATCTTGAAGTCGCTCGCGCCCGGCAACCTGATGACGAATCTGCTCGACGTGAAGGATTTTCTCGAACGTCTCCCCAACCGCGTCAATAAGATTTTAGACGCCGTGGGTAACAACGAGCTGGAATTGAAGGTTGACGCGATTGACGAGAAGAAGCTGATGGAGGGCTTGCAGAAGGTCGCCAACCGCATCACGGTCGGGCTCGTCATCGCCGCCATGATCATCGGCGCGTCGCTCCTGATGCGCGTCGAGACGAGTTTCAAACTCTTCGGCTATCCCGGCCTCGCCATCATCTTCTTTCTTCTCGCCGCCGCCGCCGCCGTCTGGCTCGTCGTGATCATTCTCTACTACGACGAAACGGCGGAAAAATAACGATGAAGGAGGAACGCGGAACGATGAACTGAAAGCAACTGTCTTTCAGTTCATCGTTCCGCGTTCCTCCTTCATCGTTATTTTTTTACCGTACCTGCCCGAAGCGCAGTTGATACTCGGTCGAGTTGACGAAGCCCTTGACCATCGTGCGGAAGTCGTCGGGGTTGGCGTTCAGATAATCGAGCCAGGCGTTGTAGCCCGCGGCTTCGGGGTCGCGCCGGAGGTAGCCGAAGTATTGCATGGCGACGAACGCGCCGTTGCGCTCGCGTGCGTCAACCGACGGGTGCTCGACGAGTGCCATGACCACTTCCGCGCGCGTTTTCGTTCTGGTGTTTAAATCGTTGACCAGAGAGTTGCGCGTCACCGCCGCGCTCCCGCCAAGCGCGATGCCGGTGGCTTGCAGCAGCTTGTCCACGAACGCTTCGTGAGAAAGAGTTTCGGAATAACGTTCCTTAAACTCAGGCAACTCGACCCACGCGTTGGCGAAGGCGAGACGCTTGGCGAAAACTTCTTCGGCCGTCTCACCCGTCACGCGCCGCATGTCGCGAATGATCTCGGCGTAGAGCGGCAGGCGGCCGAGCGAGACCTTGTAGAAGAGATAGACGAAGTAGCCCTTGAGTTGAAACTCCCGCGAGCGGAAGAATGAAGCGGAGACGGTTGCGCGCTCACATTCGGGATTATCGTTTACGTCCGAGCAGCGATTGAGGACGCCCATCCACGCGTCGAAGCCTTGGGAGTCGGCCTCGCGCGAGAGGAAGTCTAGGTATTGCTGGCGGACGAAGAAACCGCTTGAGTGAATCGGGTTCGGCAAGGCGACAGGAGGATCAAACCTGAGTTCGTTATCAATGATCCGAACGTTGGCCGTCGAGCGCACGCCGAGCGCCCCGCCCGCCGGTTGGTTGAGCCGGATGGCAAACTCCTCCGAGTTTTCCACGTGCGCGTCGTCGATGATGGGGATGGTGAAAGTCTTTTGCGTCTCCCCGTCGGCGAAGCGCAGCGTGTCAACGGTCGTCGCGTAATCGCAGCGCGGGTAAGCCACGCCTATCGCGCCGTCGGCGGCCGGGGGCGCGGCGCAGGGGACGGAAGAGAAGTCGTCAGTCGTCGAATACTCGACCGAGGCCGCGCCGCTCGTGCTGCCGAGCCGGTTGACGATGATGGTCGCGCGCCCTGACCCTTCGCTGACCTGCGTGAGGGGCAACGCGATGTTGAACACGCTCTGCGGCGTGACGAGCGGCTGGTAAGAGGTCGCACGGAACTGGCCGGCGATGATGTCGTGGCCGGTGTCGTTCGGGTGGATGCCGTCCGCAGAGATGTAACCGCGTCTTCCCGCATCGAGTTCGCCGTTGAGGCCGTTGAACGCCTGATAGACGAGCGCGGGGGCGATGCGGTTGTTAATCGCGCTGAGGATGATGAAGCGGTTGATGTCGTCGAGGTAAGGCTTGATGACGGGGAGGAAGCCGAACACCCGCGCCAGATCGACGGCCGGGTTGTAGTTGTCCATCGTGCGAATGATGGTGTTCGAGGGACTACGCAGAGAGAGTATCTGCGCGATGATGGCGTTCCAGTTGGCTTTGAAACTGGCGACCGTCGCCCTGATGCAATCCTGATTGTCCGCGCCGCCGCACGTGCCGCTCTGGTAGCGTGCGACGGCGTCCTGAAAATCGTTTGCGCCGATGTTCCATGTCACGATCTGCGAGTTGGCGATCTGCGCGCGCAAGGTGTCGTCGGTACGCAGCGCGTTGAGGAGTCCTGCGCTCGTCAAGCCGGAAACGCCCTTGTTGACAAGGTTGACGGTTGCGCCCGTGTCGGCCTGCACGTAGTTGCGGTAGCGCGCGGCGTAGCCGCCCTGCGAGTCGTTCAATCCGGCGGCGAGCGAGTCGCCGAGCGCGGTGTATTGCCATGTTTGCGCCTGCGCGGCGGCCGGACGGACGGCGAAGAGCAGGGCGAAAATTGTGACGGCGAGAGCGAGAGTTTTAAATTTCATGTGCTTGCTGAATCTGACAATCTTGGAGATGGAAACTATCAATCTTGGAGATGGAAACTTAGACCCTTTTACTTGTGGCAATGGCTGTGCCGCTACAGTTCACGCGGCGAAAAGCGCGAAAGACGGTCGCGGCTGCCCGGAAGACGGTCGCAGGCGGCCGTCACCCGAAAGAAAAACGCGGCGGCGGACGGCTCTCCTGCCTGCGCGCGTGTACGAAGTTTGGTGTGTGCCGGGTTAAGCAGAAAACGCGGCGTTCGGCCGGGAAATCTGCGCTGCGGTTAAGAGATAACGGCGGACGGCGACGGCGACCCGGTGGGGGCGTTTCGCGCGCCGGACTCTTTATGCGGCGGCGCAAAAGAGAGTGTTATCGCGCCGTATAAGATGTTAAAAACGGGTGGCCGGGTTGTGTTGCCTGAGCCGCCCGGCTTGGGTGTTTCTGACCCGTTCGGGGCTTTTGCCTTTTTTTCGCACACAAGGCATAATATCTGCCGTCTACTCCTTCTCTCGCGCATCAACGGTGATGCGCCCCGCGCTGTGGAGAGCCAAGCGGCGGCGTCTGGATAGTTCGAGAGCAGGCCGGTATTAACTTGCAGAAGCTGCTCGTCAGGGCATTCCGAAGACGCGACTTCGCTGCTATCCGTTCACGAAGCCAAACAGCATTCGAGCTTCTCTTCACGCTCCCACGGGGGAGGGATTTCAGTTATGTCAATGAAACTTTACGTCGGCAACCTCAATTTCAAAACTACGGGCGAAGACTTGCAGGAACTGTTCGGACAGGTCGGGACGGTGGAGTCGGCTTCGGTCGTGATGGATCGGGATACGGGACGCTCGCGCGGCTTCGGCTTCGTCGAAATGGCGAGCAAAGAAGAGGGCGAAGCGGCCATCACGCAGTTTAACGGCAAGGACTTCAACGGTCGCAACCTGAGCGTCAACGAAGCCCGCCCGCGCGAAGATCGCGGCGGCGGCGGCGGCGGTGGACGCGGCGGTTACGGCGGCGGTGGTGGCGGACGCGGCGGCTACGGCGGCGGTGGCGGCGGCAACCGTGGCGGCGGCAGCGGTTATGGCGGCGGCGGCGGAGACCGCGAGCCGCGTTGGTAACCTGTCAGTCGGCGTCAGTTTAGATCGCTTTCGAGAGCAACACCGGAGAAGCGCCCCACGCGATGGAAGTTCACGGTCGCCGGGGCGCTCTCGGTGTCAAGATTTCGACCGTCGGCGGGCACAACAACATGGCGACGAGAACCCTCGGATAAACTCCTCAAACTCGTTCGCCAACTTCGGGTAAAGCGTGACGGGCGTTCCCTCCACGGGCGCAGTCGCGCTTGATTTAACCAAAGGAGACTTTGTTTGGCTAAAGATGATCTCATTCCGGCCGAGGGCGTCGTAGTAGATAAACTGCCCAACGCCTTCTTCCGTGTCCGTCTGGATAACAGCGAGCACATCGTGCTGGCGCAAATCGGCGGCAAGATGCGCAAAAATTTTATCCGCATCCTCCCCGGCGACCGCGTGCAGGTTGAAATGTCCCCCTACGATCTGTCCAAAGGCCGGATCACTTACAGATATAAATGAGGTGAATCGTAAATCGTAAATCGTGAATAGAGAGAACAGTTTTTTCGATTTACGATTCACGATTCACTTTCCGCGGAGATTTTATGGAGAAACAGACTTACGCCGTGGGCGACCGTGTGGAGAAATGGTGCGAGGCGTGCGCTGAGGAACGCGGCCACGTCGTCGCCACGGTGACGAAGCGCGGGTCGATCTCGCGCGTCAACTGCCCGAAGTGCGGCACGCGCAGCGCGTTCAAAAACAGCGCGCAGGCGGCGGGCACGCGCGCAGGCGCGCAGACCGGCACGCCCTACGACTGGACGCGCACCTACCGCGCCGGACAGACCATGCTCCACCCGACCTACGGGCTCGGCGAAGTGATGGCGCTCGTCGAGCCGAAGAAAATAGACGTGCTCTTTTCGGATCGCATGCGCCGCCTCGTCCACGGCCGCGCCGCGACGTAAAGCGCGACTTCCACGCGCCCGCCGCTTGACCTTTAGCAAGTTTTTGATTAACAAAGAGAAGAACGAACACGCGCGAACAACTTTTGAGGAAGCCTTTCGCGCGTAGAATTTAGAGCAGGAGATAAGATGGCAACCGTTAACGTCAACCAAGGTGAATCGATTGAGAGCGCGCTGCGCCGCTTCAAGCGCAAGGTGATGACCGAAGAGATCATCAAAGACGCGAAGAAACACGCCTTCTTCATGTCGAAGGGGCAAAAGGCGAAACTCAAATCCGCCCTCGCCCGCAAGCGCAACAAGAAGAAACGCCGCCCGCCGCAAGCCCAGCCGCGCGGCTAAACCGAGACCCGCTTGCGCTCCACACGAGAGAGAAGCCTGCGACACGGACGAAAGTGTCGCGGCTTCTCCTCTTTTTGTGTCCGGGCGAAAGTTTTTCGCGCCCGCCCCGCGCGCGGATTACCGCCGCCGCTTCGTCCCGCCGCCCGAACTCTTCCGCGCCTTCTTCGACGCGCCCGCCTTCTTTCGGCCGGCGCGAAACAGGCGCGCGCCTTCTTCGATCACACGCCGCGCGCGCTCCGGCCCGAAACGTCCTAAAGGCTCAAACCGCTTCCCCTTCATTTCGTTGTAAGAGACGAAGAAGTGCTCGATCTCGTCCAACAAATTCCCGTTCAGTTGTCCGAGCGAGCGCACCTCTTTGTGGTTGCGCGCGTTTGCGGCCACGGCGATCAGGCGGTCGTTGCGCGTCGCCACGCCGTCCTCTTCGGTCTGCTCGGCTTCGACGACGCCGATGAGGCGCGCTTCGACGAGGCAACCGGCGAAGGCCGCCTCGTCCATCAGCACGAGCACGTCGAGCGGGTCGCCGTCGCCGCCCGTGGTGGACGGGACGAAGCCGAAGTCGAAGGGGAAGACTGCCCCGGCGGGCAGCACGCCGCCGAGTTTGAAGAGGCCGAGTTCCTCGTCGTAGTCGAACTTGTTGCGGCTGCCCTGCGGCGTCTCGATGATGACGCGCAAGGCATCGGGCGCGCCGCCGGGCGCAAAAGGCGCGAGACGCGAAAGGCTCGCGGCGGTTGAAGATTTTGCGGGCATCTGATTCCTTTCGGCCGAGTGCGCGGCCTCGTCGCGCGCGCAAAGTCTCGGCAGTACGAATCCGGCGAGAACAACAAACGCAGGATAGAGAGATAACGTCACGCGGGCTTGATCCAACTCTCACGATTCGTTGCCCGCCGGTTCAGGCGCACTCTGAAATTCCAACCTCTCGATTCGTGTTAATAAGCCGCCCGCCCCGGCGTTTAAGGTGTCAGCGGCAGCGTCTCGCGTTCAGGCGCGGGCGGGCTTTTTTCGCGCCTGTGCCCGGCCGTCGCGGCGTGCGGGACGCAGGACGGGAGCGCGCCGCAAGGTTCCGCAAACCTTCCGCGCCGCTTCGTCGTATACATTCGCGACCCGGTTCCGACGCACTCCGGTTTCTTCCAGCTTTATGAGAAACGTTTACACCTTTTATCTCGACGCCACGCGCATCGCGCTCTCCTCCATCTTCGCGCACAAGCTGCGCGCCTTCCTGACTTTGATCGGCATCATCATCGGTGTGGCGTCCGTGGTCGTCGTCGGCGCGGCGATCAGCGGGCTGAACACTTACGTCATCGACAAGGTCGGGAAGATGCTCGGCTCGAACCACTTCATGATCGCGCGCATGGCGAATTCCGGCGAGATGTCGGAAGAGGAGTTGGAGCGTCGCCAGCGGCGCAACCCGCGACTCAGTTACCTGGACATGGAATGGCTCCGCCAGCACTGCACCCAATGCGCGATGGTCGGCGCGCAGGCCGGGCGCGGGTCGAGCTTCGAGCAGGACGGCAAGAGCTTTTACGGCGGCATCGTCTTCGGCGTGACGGCCAACATGGGCGACATCGAAGACAAGACGATGAGCGACGGCCGCTTCATCCAGCCCGAAGAGGAGGAGAGCGGCGCGCTCGTCGTCGTGCTCGGGGGCGACATCAAAGACAAGTTCTTCCCCGACACAGACCCCATCGGAAAAACTCTCAAGGTCGGCGGGCTGCCCCTGCGCGTCGTCGGCGTGGAAGAAAAACGCGGCCCCATCTTCGGCGACCTCGTGGACAAACACGTCTACATCCCGCTCTCGACCTTCGGGCGCATCTACGGGCGACCGCGCGACATCCAGATTCACGGCAAAGGCGCGTCGCGCGAGACCTTCCAGTACACGATTGAAGACGCGCGCACCGCGCTCAGAAATTATCACCAACTCGTCGGCAGCGAGGAGGACGATTTCGGCCTCGTCAACACGGAAGAACTCGGCGGCCAGATCGACGAATTCACGGGGGCGATTGCGGCCGTCGTCGTGCCCATCACGTTCATCTCGCTCGTCGTCGGCGCAATCGTCGTGATGAACATCATGCTCGTGTCGGTGACGGAACGCACCTTCGAGATCGGTCTGCGCAAGGCGCTCGGCGCGCGGCGCAAGCAGATCATGATGCAGTTCCTGATCGAGTCTTCGACGCTGTGCGCGCTCGGCGGCATCCTCGGCCTGCTGCTCGCCGCCGCCCTCGCCGCGCTCATCTCGGCGACGACCCCGATCCCGATGACGATCACCATCGGCTACGTTCTGCTCTCGGTTCTGTCTTCGGGCGGCATCGGCATGGTCGCCGGACTTTACCCGGCCTATAAAGCGTCGCGGCTCGATCCGATTGTCGCGCTGACTAGAAATTAGATCGCACATCGGGCGAGAAACTGAGAGCGGAGAGTGTAGGGAAGAAGTTATGAGACTGCCCGGATTGCTCACGAAAGAAATTTTGGCGATGTCGCTCGACAGCATACGGGCGCACAAGTTCAGAAGCATTCTGACGACCATCGGCATCGTCATCGGCGTCCTGACGGCGGTGGTCATCGCGTCGATTTTGACGGGCTTGCGCGGCAACATCGTCCGCATCGTGGAAGAGTACGGGTCGAACAACCTCTACGCGTTTCACCTGACGACGGGACCGCAACTCGGCGAGCGCGATCAAAACGAGCGCACGCGCAAGGTCTTGACGCCCGAAGACGGCGAGGCTTTGAAGGCGGCGAGCGCGGTTGAAGACGTGGCCTTCGAATCGCCGAACATCGGCTACGGCGGCGGCCCCTTCGACGACACGATCACCTATCAGGGCAAGACCTACCGGCGCGGCAACACGAAGGGCGTCTCGGCCAACCACGCCTTCGTGCTCAACACCTCCGTGCGCGAAGGCCGCTTCATTTCGGATCAGGACGACATCTACCGGCGCAATGTGATGGTCATCGGCGTCAACGCGGCCGACGCGCTGTTTCCAGATCAGCCCGACAACATCGTCGGCAAACAGGTGAAGATGGGCGGCTACGTCTTCGAGATCATCGGCGTGCTCGCCAAGCGCAAGAACACCGTGATGGGCGAGAACGAGGAAGACAACGCCGTGCTCGTGCCCTTCCGCACCGGACTCCAGATCGCGCCCGCGCGCCGCTTCCTCATCCTCGTCATCCGTGCGAAGGCGGGGCAGACCGAGGCCGCGCTCGATCAGGTGGAGGAAATACTGCGCACGCGTCGCGGCGTGAAATACAGCGAGCCGAACAATTTCGACGTGAAGACGGCGAGCACATTCATCGAACAGTTCGACAGCATCACGGCGATGGTCGGCCTCATCGCCATCGCGATCTCGTCGGTCGGCCTGCTCGTCGGCGGCATCGGCGTGATGAACATCATGCTCGTGTCGGTGACGGAGCGCACGCAGGAGATCGGGATTCGCAAGGCCGTCGGCGCGCGCCGCCGCGACATCGTCAACCAGTTTCTCTTCGAGGCCATGACGCTGACGCTCTTCGGCGGCATCCTCGGCGTCGCGCTCGCCGTCCTCATCAGTCAACTCATCATGTTCTTCGTGCCCTCGCTTCCGGCGGCGATCCCGCTGTGGGCGGTGGTGACGGGGCTGCTGGTATCAATCGGGGTCGGCCTCGTCTTCGGCGTGTGGCCTGCGATGAAGGCGTCGCGGCTCGACGCGATTGAATGTCTGCGTTACGAGTAGCACCGGCGAGGCGGGAAATTTAAGGCGGGCGTCATCAAGTGAGTCGATGACGCCCGCCTTAGTTTTTTAGTGTGGACTGAATTTAACGGCGGCGTGCGCGCGCCCAGACGGGGCGGTTCGTGCGGTACATGCGGCGGCCGTTGTTGGAGTGGTAGCCGGGGCGCGCCGAGGAGCGGCGAGTTTGCTTGTAGACGCGTTTCTCCGCCTTCTGATGCGCCTTCAAGTCACGCCGTTCGGCCTTGTGCTCCCGGCGCAGGCTGCGACTCGTGCCCACAGTCCTGCGCTCGTATCGCTGCTGTTGGCGCAGATCGCGCCTCTCCGTCTTTTGATGGTCTTTGTGCGGATTCTTCTGCGCGGACACTCCCGACCCCGCGCCCGCCGGAAGCGCCAGCGCGGCGCAGGCGAACACGCCCGTGGCCGTCCGTTTCAAACTTCCAAAGTTGAATTTCATACGTTGCCTCCTCTCACCTTGATCACCGTGTAAATTCGACGTAAGCGACCGTAGTTAATGTCGCAACCTGACTATATGCGGGACGGCGCGAACGTAGAGAATGGCGGCAAACTGTATAGTCTGCGTGCGTTCGGTTCGGCCATAAATGGTCAGTCGCAACTGTTATGCCAGCGCATCCGTTCGGGGCGGCGAATACGTAATTAAGGATGTCGGCGGGCGCGGGCGCATGACTTTGGAATTAGGGAGGCCGTTGTGCTAAATTCGACCATCGTGAATTACACGTTGATCCGAAGGGGCAGAAATCATGCCGCCGCAATCTCCGATCAACGCGAGCTTGCCTTGAAATCTCCCGCTTCGTTTTCCGCTTGAGTCACCGGAGGCCACGGATGTCCGAACGTTTTTATCTCGCGCTGCCCGTCGTGTTTTTTGCGTGCCTGCTCGCGCTCGCGCCCGTGCCGCACGCGTTCACTTCGGCGGCGGCGTCCTCGGGCGCGAACACCGCGATGGCAGACACGGCGAACGCGGAAGCGGCGCGGCGCGCGCTCGCGGAGGGCACGACTTTGCTCCGGCGCAATCGCGCAGACCTCGCGCTCCCGCTCCTCGAATCCGCGCTCCGGCTCTTCACCGGGGCGAACGACCGGAGCGGACTTGCCGCCGCTTCGGACGCGCTCGGCGACATCTATCTCAGGCACGGGCAGTATCAGACCGCCGTCGAACATTTCCTGCGCGCCGCCGAAGCCTTCCGCGCGCAGAGCGAGACGGCCAACGCCGCGCTCATGTTCGCCAAACTCGGCGAAGCCTATTACCTCGCGGGCGACGAGCAAGCCGCGCGCGCGGCCTTCGCGCGCATCGGCGGGGGAGAGAAGAGAAATGGCGGCGCGGGGCTGAACGCGGGCGCGGGTGCGAGTGGTGGCCGGAACAACTCCGGGGCGGGTGGAACCGTCGGCGGTTCGGCCTCGTTCGCAAGCATCAGCGCGTTGCTGCCGGGGTTGGGTTCGTGTCCTTCGATTAACCCGCAGAGCATCGACCCGTCGAGCTTGAGCGCGGCGAACAACGTGGCGAGTATGATTACGTCCGGCGGCAACACGCCGAACAGTCCGCTCAATAAACTGCCGCGCAATCCCCCCGGCAACACGACCAACAATCCGGCGGGCGATAACTCAAGCAAGCCGTCGAACAACCCCGCGAACAATCCGTCGAACAGTTCGCCGAACAAGTCGCCGGGCAACGCGTCGAACAAGCCGTCGGGCAACGCGTCGAACAACGAGCCGCCGAACATGGGACGCGCGCCGAAGAAACTAGACGACCTCGGCCGCATGGATTTGCGCGTGGTGGACGAGAACGGCAATCCCATCAAGGGCGCGAAGGGTCGGCTCTCGACGCAACGGCCGAACGGGATTGATTGCGATTGCTGGGAGGTGACGAACGCGGCGGGGCGCGCCGTGTTGCCGCCGATCCACGTCGGCCGAGTTTTAAAGTTGGAAGTGAACGCCCCCGGCTACGAGCCGTTCGAACAGATCGTCCCGGCCGAACAACTCGCCGCGCCTTTCAAAGTCACGCTCAAAGCTAAGGACGCTCTGAACTCAACCCCGCGCGGTGCGGGGCAGCGGTTCGCGCCCGCCGGTCAACCCTACGAGAATGCGTCGAACGCGGAGAACGCCGCCGGACAACCAAACGCTCCTTCGGCCTGTTTCGATTTCTACCGTCTCTTCTTCGCTTACGCCACGAGCGAACTCAGACTCGCGCGCGCTGACTTCGACAACAACCGGATGGATTCGGCGCAGGCGCACTATCGCAACGTGCTCGCCGCCGCCGAGCGCGACGCGCCCGCCGGGAATCTCGCCGCCGCGCGTCTCTTTCGCGCCGTGGCGCGCACGAGCCTCGGCGACATCGCCCTCGGTCAAAGTCGTTTCGCGGACGCCCTCAAGTTCTACGGGCAGGCCGCCGAAATCGCGCGTCAGGACGGGCGCGCGGAGTTGACGTGGGGCGCGGAGCGCGGCCTCGGCAAGACTCACTGGGTGATGGCAGCGGGCGCAAGCGACGCGCAGGCCGAAGCCAAACATAGAGACGCCGCGCTCAAGCATTATCGCGCCGCGCTCGACATCATCGAGACGCTGTTTGCCGGGAGCGTGCGCGCCGACAACGCGCGGAGCAATTTTCTGGCGACGACGAAAGACGTGTTCGACGAAGCGGCGGGCGTGCTCGCGGAGTTGGTGCTGATGAATGCGCCGCCCGCGTCGCGCGGTCGGGCGTCGGCGCACGCGTCGAACGCGCAAGAAGGCGCGCGCCCGCTCGAAGGCCAGTCGTTGACTTACGCCGCCGAAGCCTTCCGCATCGTGGAACAGGGCAAAGCGCGTTCGTTGCTCGACATGCTCGGCGACGCGCGCGCGGAGTTGCGCGAGGGCGTGCCCGCCGCGCTCGTCGAACGCAAGGCCGCGAACATGGCGCGGCAACAGGAGATCGCGAATCTGCTCGGCGGCGTCAGTCTACAGCCGGACGCACCGAAACAGACCGTCGCCGAGTTGGAAGCGGAACTGGAACGGCTCTCGGTCGAGTTCGACAGTCTGGAAAACCAGATCAGGACGAGCAGCCCGCGCTACGCCGCGCTCGTGCGCGCCGAACCGCTGACGCTCGCCGAAGTGCAGCGGCAGGTGTTGGACGATTCGACCGTGCTGCTCGAATACAGCTTGGGCGCGCACCAGTCGTACCTGTTCGCGGCGACGCGGACGGGACTGACACTGCACCGCCTGCCGTCGCGCGAACGGATCGAGAGACAGGCCATCGAGTTGCGGCAGCAGTTGATACCGGCGGGCGTGCGCCGCGCCATCGCGGGCATCAACGTCGAGGGCACGCGCGGGCTGACGCTCGGCAGCCCTTCGACCGCTCCGGCCAACGTGAGCGCGTATGCGTCGGCCGCGCACGCGCTCTACGGGATGATCGTCGCCCCGGCCGCGTCGAGTCTCGGCCAACGGCGCGTGCTCGTCGTCCCCGAAGGCGCGCTCAACTACGTGCCCTTCGAATCGCTCGTGACGAACACACAGGGCGTTGACTATTCGACGCTCTCCTATCTCGTCAGGACGAACGAGGTGGTGTATGCGCCGTCCGCTTCGGTGGTCGCGGAAGTCAGGCGGCAGGCGGGGCGCGACAACAGCAGGGCGGCGCGCGGCGGGATGCTCCTCGTGGCCGATCCCGTTTTCGACGCGGGCGACCTGCGCTTGCAGGGTTCGTCGCAGGGCGCGACGCGGGCGCGCGAATCGGTGCAACGTCTCGCGCTCGCGAGCGCGCTCGCGGACGTGACGAATGTGCGGAACAGTAATTTGAAGTTGGCGCGACTCGACGGCACGCGCTCCGAGGCCGAGGAGATCGCCAAACTCGCGCGCTCCTCCGGCGGGCAGGCCGACGTGTGGCTCGACTTCGACGCGAGCGAGGGGAACCTGCACGCGCGCAAGCTCGACGGCTACCGCGTCCTGCACTTCGCCACGCACGGGCTGCTCGACTCGGAACGCCCGCAGTTCACCGGGCTCGCGTTCTCGCTCGTCGGCCAGACGAATGCGGACGGCTTTCTACGCACGGACGAAATCTTCAACTTGCGACTCGGCTCGCCGCTCGTGATGCTGTCGGCCTGCGAGACGGGGCTCGGCCGCGAGCGACGGGGCGAGGGCGTCATCGGCTTGACGCGCGCCTTCATGTACGCGGGCGCGCCCACCGTCGGCGTCAGCCTCTGGTCTGTCGGGGACAAGTCAACTGCCGAGTTGATGCCGGAGTTTTACCGGCGTCTCCTCGCGGGAGGGGAAGGCGCGCCCGCCGCGATGCGCGCGTCGCAACTCGCCATGATCGCGCGCAAGCGTTACAGCGCGCCCTTCTACTGGTCGCCCTTCGTCATCGTCGGCGATTGGCAGTCGAAGTGACGAAGGGGAAAGGCGAGGCCGTATTTATGAGTCGTCCTTGTGAGCAAACTAAACTCCGTCGTCAAAGCATCCCACGCGCGCGCGCCTCTCTCGTGCGGGCGCGCTTAGCAGCGGGGTCGAAAATATCCGGGTGCGCTTCGCGCAACTGAGCTGGAATTGCCGCCCCTAACGCTCTCCTCGAGCGAGCCTGCCGGGTGCGAAATCATTCTTCATTGATGAGAGAAGGAGAAGAAATGGCGAATATGTTTAAGTACGCGATGCGCGCGCTCTTCGTCGCGCTCGCGCTCGTCGCGTCCGGCGCGGGCGTCGTCGCGAGCGCGCAGCAGCCGCGGCAGCAGCCGGGTCAGAACACTCCCCCGAAGAAGAAAAAGTTGCCGCCGGGCGCGAAAGGCTTCGCGCAGTTCGCAGACCGCGACGCTTCGGACAAGTTGGTGACGGGCGGGGCGACGCGCGGCGAGTGTGCGAGCTACGAGCAGTTGATCGAGTGCGCCATGGGGCAGGCCGGGCAGGGCAACACCAAAGAGGCGGTCGCGTTTCTCACGCAGGCGGCGAAGTTGAAGCCCGCCATGTTCCGCCCGCAGTACAACCTCGGCCAGATTTACGAGGCGCAGGGGAAATACAAGGAAGCTGCGGACGCCTACAAGCGCGCCGTCGCCCTCAAAATCGACGCGGGCTTGGGCGAGACGCCCGTCAACGTGATGAGCGCATACTTCAACCTCGGCAACGTCTACGCGATGATGAACCAGCACGAGCAGGCGGTCGCCGCCTTGCAGGAAGTCATCCGTCGCCTGCCAGAGCCTTACCACACGCCGCACTACAACGTCGGGCTGTCGCTGGCCGCGCTCGGCAAACAGCAGGAAGCCGTCAACTCTTTCCGAGAGGCCGTCCGTGTCAAGCCCGACTACTGGGAAGCCTACTACAATATGGGCGTCGCCTACGGCAAACTCGAAGACTACCCGCAGGCCGTCGCGGCGTTCAAGAAGACGCTCGAACTCAAACCCGACGATGCTCAGGCGCGCTACAATCTCGGCCTCGCCTATTACTTCATGGACGACGCCAAGGCGCTCGCCGCCGAAGTGCAAGCCCTGCAAAAGACCAGACCTGAACTGGCGAGGGAACTCGCCAAACTGAGCGGCAAATAATTTAGTCGATCACTCTCAAACTAAAGACGCGCCGCCGCACCCACATCGCCCGCACTTCGCGAAACAGTTTTCAGCTTTTCGCAAAGTGCGGGCGACTCGATTGTGTGGGCAAGCGTCGTCATTCGCGTGCGCGGGCAGGTGGCGTTCGCCGAGCGCGTTAGAGTATATTGAGCGGCATAGCACAAACTCCCCCGTTGGTTGAAGCGTTGCAATAAAATTTCGGAAGAGGATCGCAAATGAGAAACAGAGCATTTTACGCCCTGCGTACACTCGCCGTCTGCGCGTGCCTAACATCGTCCGCCGTTCCGGCGTTCGCCGCGGACGGGGAAGCGAAGGAGGTGACGGCGGCAACGTTCGACGCGACGCCGCCGCAGGAGCAGCCGAAAGATAATAAGAAGAAAGAGAAGAAGGAAAAACCGCCGACCGTGCCCGAACCGGAGTTGAAGGCGGCGAAGGCCATCGAAGCGGCCGCCGACATCCCGGCGATGCTCGCGGCGGCGAACGACTTCTTGCAGAAGTACCCGAAAAGCCCTCTGCGCCCGCAAGTCGCCCCGCTCGTCGCCGACCGCATCGGCCAGATCAAAGACCCCGCGCAGCGCATCGCGCACAGCGAGAGTTACCTCAAATTGTTTACCGCGCCGGGCGACGCGGAACTCGTCAACTCACAATTGCTCTACGCCTACATCGATGCCAACCGTCTCGACGACGCGTTCGCGCTCGCCCCCAACACGGTTGACAAAAGTCCAGACCCCGTGGCCGCGCTGATCAACCTCTCGCGCGCCGGTCTGGCCGAGGCCAGAAATCAGAATCTGAAATACGCCGCGCAGAGCCGTCAGATGTCGCTCAAGGCCATCTCGCTGATCGAGAGCAACAAGAAGCCCGAAACCGTGACCGATGCGACGTGGAACGATTACAAGACGCGTTGGCATTGGCAGTTGTACCAGTGGGCGGCCATGCTCTCGCTGTCCGCCGGCGACAAGGCCGACGCCAAAGCCAAACTGACGAGCGCGGTCGGGTTGAATCCGCGCGACCCGATCAACTACGTGTTGCTCAGCACGATGGCGAACGACGAGTACCAGCGGCTCGCGCAGGCGCACAAGGCTGCGCCGGCGGGCGGGGAGAAAGACGCCCTGCTCAAACAGGCCGAGGCGCAGATGGACGAAGTCATCGACGCCTACGCGCACGCCGTCGCCCTCACCGAAGGCGACCCGCAATACGACACGATGCGCGCCGGGCTGAGAGCCGACCTTGAATCCTACTACAAGTATCGCCACAACAATTCGAGCGACGGCCTACAGGCGTTGATCGACAAGTACAAAAAACCCTAGTTCGCACACCGCGACCGCGCACCCCTCTCGGCAGGCGATGCGTCGCCGTCCGAGCGCATCGCGCGGAAGTTTCGAGCGGCGGCGAAAGCGACGCGCAAAGAAAAGCGACTTCGTGAATCTCTCACGAAGTCGCTTTTCTCTGTCTTGTCCTGACGCCGGAAGAGAACGCGTCTGCCGGGAATGCGGAAAACGTTTGTTACTTGTTTCCGGTAGAGCCGCCTTGGCCGCCGCCACCACCGCTCTGCCCGCCGCCGCCGCTCTCGCCGCCGCCGCCGCTCTCGCCGCCGCCGCCGCTCCCGCTGCCCTGACCCTCGCTTCCGCCCGTGCCGACCGGCGTGATGCCTGCCTGTTCTTCAAGTGGCGGGAGCGCCGCGGCCACCGCGCCGCTCACCAATCCGGCCGCCGCGCCGGCCAGCACGCGACGCACGATCCCTTTCGCAACGCGGCCGCCTTTCTTCGAGGACTTGCCTCCGCCCTTCGCGCTCTTCTTGCCGCCGCCGCCTTTCTTACTCGCACCCTTCTTGCCGCCGCCGCCCGAAGCGGCCGACTTCTTGGTTGACTTCGACGCGCCGCCCTTCTTGCCCCCGGACTTCGACACGCCTCCGCCGCCCTTCTTTCCGGCCGATTTCGACGCGCCCTTGCTTGCGCCCTTCTTGCCGCCGCCGCCGCCCTTGTTCCCACCCTTGCTTCCGGATTTGCTCGCGCCGCCCTTCGCGCCGCCCTTACCGGCCGCGCCGCTCCCGGAGGACACTTTCTTCTTGCTCGCTTTTTTCGCTGGCATTACTTGAGTTCTCCTTTTCGTTGCTGAGTCTTTCGCTGGTCACATCCTAATAAACTAATCTGTCACCGTGCGCAAGAAAAAAGTTGAACCCGCGCCGCCCATGCCGCGAGCATTAAAAACTTGACAGGCTTCGGCGGCGACTGATATAAGCCTATTCAACTTGGTTAACCGTTTACGTAACCGCTTAAGTCGCTTTCAAAAGTAGGTTCTATATACTTGAGACTTGAGCATCCGACCAAGTTCCGGTTGGCTCTCAATTTACAATGCGAATCTCAACCAACAAGCGGGCATCGGGGTGGGGTCTCTCCCACTGCACCGGCGCGTCCGCGCGCCTCGCCATCTGTCCGGCCGCCTTGTCGCGTCCGGCAGCGCGTTAAGGGTTTCGCGTCGAGTTGATCGTCCGGCCGCTTCGCTCGCGTTTAAAAGTCGTCCTTCCGTTCGTCCGAAAATTCCAGTGCCCAGCGCACACCCGTCGTGTGAGGTTTGAGGAGAAGTCATGAAGGTGAATAAACTGATCTCGTTTCTGCTGTTGACGTTCTTACTGGCTTGCGTCGCGCCGGTCTTGGCGCAGAGCGACCGCGGCTCGATCACGGGCTCGGTGACAGACCCCAACGGCGGTCTCGTGGCCGGGGCGAAAGTTACCGCAACGAATATAAACACGGGCGAGGCGCGCGAGGCGACGACCTCCGACGAAGGCACATACACGATCCCCGAACTCGCGCCCGCGCCTTACCGCGTCTCGGTCGAGGCTTCGGGCTTCAAGACCTCGACGGTGGACAACCTGCAAGTGGGCGTGCAGGTCACGCGCCGCGCCGACTTCACGCTCGAACTCGGCGCGATCAGCGACGTGGTGACGGTGACGGAAGAGAGTGCGCCCACCATCCAGACCGATTCGCCCGTCCGGCAAAGCAACGTCAACGAGCGACAGGTGAGAGAACTGCCGCTCCTCGTGAACTCCGAAGCGGGCGGGCGCACGCCGCTCGCGTTCATCTTCCTCGACAGCAACGTGAGCGCGGGGAGCGGGGCGAATACCGGCGGCGGTAACAACGCCACCAACTTCCGCGTCAGCGGCGGGCAGGGTCTCGGCACGGAAATCCTCGTCGATGGCGCGAGCACACGCCGCACGCAGAACGGCACGTTCTTCTCCGAAGTCGCCCCCGGCCCGAATGCTTTTCAGGAGTTCACGCTCTCGACCAGCACCTACTCGGCCGAATACGGCAACTCCTCCGGCGGCGTCATCAACTTCTCTTTGAAGAGCGGCGGCAACGAGTTTCACGGCGAAGCCTACGACTTCATCCGCAACGAAAATTTCAACGCCAACTCCTTCATCAACAACTCGCAGGGGCGCGACCCGCGCACGGGGCGCGAACGCCTCGAACGGCGGCGCGACAACCAGAACGACTTCGGCTTCAACCTGAGCGGCCCGATCACCCTCCCTAACTTCGGCGAGGGCGGCCCCATGGTTCATCGTTTCGAGAACCGCGCCTTCTTCTTCTTCAACTACGAAGGCTATCGCCGCACCACCGGCTCGAACGCCATCGTCACCGTGCCGACGGCGCGCATGCGCATCGGCGACTTCGGCGAACTGCTGACCGATCCCTACATACTCAATCAGTTCCCGGCCGACCCGGCCAACGGCCGACCCGTCGCGGGCGTGCAGATTTACAACCCGTTGCAGGCTCCCACGACGCGGCAGGCCATCCCCGGCAACCAACTCAATCTGGTTCCGGGCCTGATCGACCCGGCGGGCATCGCCGCCTTGCAGTTCTTCCCGCTGCCCAACACGACCGGCCCGCTCGGTTCGGGCGTCTTCCGCAACTACCTTTCGCAGAGCATCATCCCGCTGACCTCGAACCAGTTCACCGTCAAGCCCGACTTCATCATTTCGGATAAACAGAAACTCACGCTCAGCTATTCTTACCGCCGCAACCAGCGCATCGCGCAGGACGCGGGCGCGCCGCCGCCGCGCTTCCCGCTGCCCTTCACTTCGCAGGGCATCTTCGAGCAGGACTTCCGCTCGCACCTCGTGCGTTTGCAGCACGACTACTCTTTCTCGCCCAGTTTACTCAACCACTTGAATCTGGGCTTCACGCGCTTCGACGTGGCGAACGCCAACACGACCGCCGGTTTCAACACCTCGTCTCTGGGGCTGCCCGTGAACGCGACGCAAAACGCCGCCTTCCCGCGCTTCGACTTCCCCGGCTACGGCGACCCGGCCACCACGTCCGACCCGCGCGGCTACCAGAACATCGGCTCGACGTTCTTCACCGACCGCATCCGCGACAACAGCGTGCAGGTCTCCGACTTCGTCTCGTTCCGCCGCGGCCGCCACGCGCTCAAGATCGGCGGCGACGTGCGCATCGGCCAGTTCAACGTGACGCAGAGGATCGACCCGGGCGGCTCGTTCAATTTCAGACACGACCAGACTTCCGAACTCGTGCTCGCGCCGACCGCGCAAGACCCGCAGCGGCGCGTCCAGCAGGGCGGGTGGCCCATCGCCAGCCTGATCACGGGCGCGACCGAATTCTCCTTCAACAGCACCAACTCGATTGACCCGGCCTTCCGCCAACTGACGCAAGGCTACTTCGTCAACGACGACATCAGGGTGACGCCGCGCCTCACCTTGAACCTCGGCCTGCGCTACGACCTGCCGGGTCTGCGTTCCGAAGCGCGCGACCGCTTCCGCACGTTCGACCCGAACGCCGCCAACCCCGATCCGCGCCTCGGCGGTCGGCGCGGCGCGCTTGCCGGGGCGGCGGGGCAGGGCGGAGTTCGTACCCAATACGACACGCTCCTGCGCCCCGACCGCTCGAACATCGGGCCGCGCGTGGGCTTTGCCTATTCGCTGAACGACCAGACGGTCGTGCGCGGCGGCGGCGGCCTCTACTACGCGCCGGTCTTGTACGGCACGGGCGGCGGCGGCGACATCAACACCGGCACCATCGGCTATAACACGGGCAGCGGCGCGCGGACGCCCAACGGCATTCAGTCGCGCTTCTTCCTGCGCAACTACCCGTCCATTCCGCCGGTCGATCCGGGCGGCCAGTTCGTCTTCGACGACGGCTCGCAGGACGTGCAGTTCTTCGACCCGACTTACCGCACCGGGCGCACGATCCAGTACAGCCTCGACCTGCAACGCCAGTTGCCTTACAACTTCGCCGCCTCCATCGGCTACATCGGCCACAAGGCGACGCGCCTGCGCTCCGACTTCGGGCGGCTGAACGCGCTTCCGCTGAGCGCGCTCCGGCTCGGCTTCCCGATCTTGAATAAGGGCGTCAACCAGTTGGACGCCGCGGATCGCACCTACGCGGCCAGCATCGGCGTCGCGCTCCCGGCCAACGGCGACGCCGTGTTTCAGGGCTTCAACGGCACGGTGGCGCAAGCCCTCAAGCCGTTCCCGCAATACCGCAACATCAACAACATCCTCGAAAGTCAGGGCACGAGCGACTATAACGCGCTCCAAGTCAAACTCGACCGTCGCTTCTCGCAGGGCATCCAGTTCGGCGCGTCCTACACCTTCTCGAAACTGCTGACGGACGCCTCCGAGGACGTGCTCGGCGGCGGCCGCACCGGGTCGGGCAACGTGCTCCAGTTCGCCAACGACCGCGGCGGACAACGCTCGGTCTCGCCCAACAACCCGACGCACGTCTTCGTCGTCAACTATCTCATCGAGTTGCCTTTCGGCAAGGGACGCCGCTTCCTGAATCGCGGCGGCATCGTGGACAGGATCGTCGGCGGCTTCCAACTGAGCGGCATTCAACGCTACCAGTCGGGCTTGCCCCTGACCTTCTTCACCGACAACGGCGACAGCCGCAACTTCCTCGATTTGATCGGCGTCGGCGGCAACATCCGGCTCAACCTGACCGGGCAGCCCATCACCACTTCGAGCCGCGACACGATCATCATCCGCGGGCAGACGCCCGGCGTGCAGGTGTTGAACGCGGCCGGGTTCGCCGCGCCGACGCCTTTTAACAGACCCGGCCTCGTCGTCGGCACGACCGATTATGCCAACTATTACGCCAACCCGCTGCGCTTCTTCGGGACAGCCCCGGCGACCTTCGCCAACATCAGGTCTGACAAGTTCTCCAGCGAGAACATCAGCCTCTTGAAGAAGACGCGGATCACGGAGACCACCACGTTTGAGGTCGGCGCGGAGGCCTTCAACATTTTCAATCGCACGCGCTTCTTCGCGCCGACGACGAACTTGAATGACGGCACCAACTTTGGTTTCCAGAGTTTCATCGGCGACGAAAACGTCTACTCGCCGCGCGTGGTTCAACTGCGCGTGCGCTTGATCTTCTAGTTCGACATTTGAGGCGAGCGGGCGGCGCGGGGGAGTACGGCAGTAAGTCTTCCCGCGCCGCTCATTTTCCCCCAACGCGGCCTTCGTGCCGCACACCCGCACACACTTCAAGCCCATGCCGCGCTTGCCGCCAAGTCCGTTTTGTTTGGCCGCGCTTCTCGTCAGCCTGTCGGCTGCTGTCGCGGCGCACGGCGTTTCTGCGCCCGCAGTTACGGTTATCGTCACGCCCGGACGACCTTCTTTTCACACCGCGCAAAAGGCGGCGGCCGCGCCCTCGACGCGTCCCGCCGAAAACGCTTCGACTCTGGTCGCGCAAGGCGTCGCGGCTTTAGCGCGGGGCGACGGCGCGGCGGCCAAAACTCTCTTCGAGCGCGCCCTCAAACGCGATCCGAAGAACGTCGAGGCGCACACCTATCTCGGCGCGCTCGCCGCACGCGCGGGCGACCTTCAGGCGGCCGAGACGCATTTCGCCGCCGCCGCCGGGAACGCCCCGCGCTCCGCCGAGGCGCGCAACAACTACGGCGCGATCCTCTTCCGGCGCGGGCGTGCCGTCGAGGCCGCCGCCGAGTTCGAGGCGTCGCTCAAACTCGATGCCCGTCAACCGAGCGCGCTCGTCAACCTCGCGCAAATTCGCTTCGCCTCGTCAACGCGCGAAGACCTGCTCGCCGCCCGCGCGCTCTTCGCGCGCGCCCAGACAATCGCGCCCGACGCAGAGATCGCACGCGCCCTCACAGTCATCGCGCTGCGTCTCGACGACGCGACGGCCGCCGCCGCACACTACCGCGACTATGCCGCGCGCCTGACGGGCGCAACTACGGCCTCGACCGCCGGGGAAGTTTCCTCCGCGCAATCGCGCGCCGAACTCGGCGCGGCTCTGCTCGAAGCTAACTTGTTGGACGAGGCGGCGGCGGAGTTGAACGCCGCCGTCTCCGCCGACCCCGCGAACGACGAGGCCGTCGTGAGCCTTGCGCGAATTTATCGCGCGCGTAAAGACGTGGCGGCCGCCGGTCGCCTGTTGGAGTCGGCGGTCGCGCGCGGCGTGGACGCCGCTCCCGTCTACGCCGCGCTCGCCGATCTCTACGAATCCATCGGCCGCGTCGAGAACGCGATCCCGGCGATGCGCCTCGCCGTCGAGCGCGCGCCCGCGAGCGAGGATTACCGTTTCCGCTACGCGCTGCTCCTCATCAACTCGCAAGCCCCGAAGGCCGCCGTCATCCGTTTGCAGGAGGCTTTAAAGACGTTCCCGCATTCGGCGAAACTCTGGTTCGCGCTCGGCCTCGCCTACATGACCGAGCATCAGAGCGTGGAGGCCGCCCCCGCGCTCGCGCGCGCCGCCGAACTCGACCCGCAGGCCGCCCCCGCGCTCGCCTACCTCGGACTCGCATACGCCGAGCAGGGCCGTTACGACGAAGCCATCAAGTTTTACGAACGCGCCGTCGCGGTCAACCCGCAACTCGCCACCGTGCATTACCTGCTGGCCGACATCCTGCTCAAGCAAAATCCTTCGGACACCGCGCGCCCGGAAAAGGCTCTGCTGCGCGCCGTCGAACTCGACCCGACGCTCGCCTCCGCGCGGCTCGCGCTGGGGAAACTTTACCTGCGCACGGAGCGTCTGGATTCGGCCGCCGAACAACTCGCGCGCGCCGTCGCTCTCGATCCGAAGTCGGCCGAAACGCACTACCAACTCGGTCGCGTCTACACGCGCCAGAAGCGCACGGCCGAAGCGCAGGCCGCGCTCGCCACCTTCAAGCGTCTGAACGAGGGGCAGAAGGAGCAGGCGCGGAACGAGCGCAAAGAGATCGTCCGGCGGCTCGCCAACGTGCATTTTTAAACGCGCATTTAGTAGATTGATCCGAGGGAGCCAGTGATGAAAAGTTTTTCGCGCATTGTTAGTCTGGCCGTGGCCGTGTCCTTGAGTGCGGCGTTCGCGCTCGCGCAAGAAGGCACGCCCGCGCCGCAACGCCAGCCACAGGTCGAACAGTGGGGCGACGACTTCGACGGCAAGCAACTCGACGCCGACAAGTGGGAGCGGTTCAGCTTCGAGGGCACGAGCGGCGGCAAACTCAAACTGGAAGCGGGCGAGTTGCGCATGCGCGGCATGCACGCCTCGCGTTCCGGCGTCCGCAGCAAGCAGAGTTTTACGAGCGACCGTTTCATCTTCGAGGGCACGATTACGAAGGTTGAGTCGCTGCTGCCCGCGCCGGGGCAGAAAGATACGCTCGGCACGGCAGTCCTCGCCATCATGTTCGACGGCTCCGGGCGCAATCGCATCGAGTGGATGCTGACGAGCGAAAAGACTCTGGAAGCGTGGGCGGTGGTGGATGGCGCGGGCGAACGACTCGACAACCGCAAGCTCGGCACGAAACTCAAGAACCCGACGCTCGGCATCGTGCGGCGCGGCGACGAGTTTCTCTTCATGCTCAACGGGCAAGAGGGCTTGAGCAAGACCATCAAGAACATGCCGCGCTCCTTCCGCGTCATGCTCTACGGCTGGAGCAGCGCGGAGAACCATTGGGACTCCGTGCGCGTCGTGACGGCGAAGTAGAGACGGAGAAGATGAAGCACACTTCGAGAGCGAAACCGGAAAGCTTGGGCGAGACCGTAGAGGCGCGGCGGCTCGTCGCTGCCCGCGTCTTTCGCCGGTTGAGCAGGCGGGAAAGAGCATGGTCTCGGCAGTTGTTTCGGCGCGCGGGTTCGCTCACGCTTGCCCTGATATTCGCGACGCTCTCTTCTCTGTTCCCGGTTTCGCTCGCCGCGCAGAGTCGCGACCGGAATCGTCCGGGGCGCGGGGCGCAAAGCGTCGCGCGGCAAACTTACACGAATCCGATCTTCGACGAAGACTTTCCCGACCCGACCGTGATGCGCGCCTCGGACGGCTTCTACTACGCCTACGCCACGCAGGCGACGATTGCGGGCCAGACCATCAACATACAGGTCGCACGCTCGCGCGACCTCACGCGTTGGGAACGGCTCGGCGACGCGCTGCCCGTCAAACCCATCTGGGCAAACCAGACGCAGAAGTTCTGGGCTCCGCACGTCAGCCAGCACGGCGACACGTTTTACCTCTACTACTCGGCCGACCCGAATACGCTCACGGGCTTGTGCCTCGCCGTCGCCACGGCGAAGAATCCGCAGGGGCCGTTCACGGACACGGGGAAGCCTTTGAAGTGCGGCAAGTCGTTCGTCAACATCGACCCGATGGCCTACGACGACCCGCGCACGGGCAAGCGTCTGCTCTACTGGGGTTCGGGCTTCGAGCCGCTGCGCGTGCAGGAGTTGGCCGCCGACCGCGTGAGCTTCAAGCGTGGAAGTCGTGCGCGCGAAGTCGTGTTTCCCATCAAGACCGAAGACCCGGCGAACTATCAACGCCTCGTCGAAGGCGCGTGGGTGACGGAGCGCGACGGCTTTTACTATCTCTTCTTTTCGGGCGACAACTGCTGCGGCGACAAGGCGCACTACGCCGTGATGGTCGCGCGCTCGCGCTCGGCCGAAGGGCCGTTCGAGACTTTGGCCTCGGCGACGGGCGAACCGCAAAGCGTCATTCTCGAACTCAACACGCGCTTCATCGCGCCCGGTCACAACTCCGTCGTCCGCGACGCTGTCGGAGACGACTGGATCATCTATCACGCGATTGACGCGGGCAAGCGCAACACCGACGCCGCCATCGCGGGCGACCGCGACGTGCGCCGCATCATGCTCATGGATCGGCTCGTCTATCGCAAAGGCTGGCCGCGCGTCGAATGGGGCAGCCCTTCGACGCTCGCGAAGCCCGCGCCCGTCATCGTCCCCGCCGCTGCCGTCACGGGGCGGTGAACGGTCTCGCCGGTCGAAACCGGAAATGAAATAGTTCGCACGGTCGGTTAAAATCCGTGCTTTAATTCGTGCTTCAACAACACAGGCCGGGGCGGTTCAGGAGCGGCATGCAACGCAGGCAGATCACTCTCGAAGACGGGCGTTACCTCATCTTCTACACCTTTGAAGATGAGACGGCCGCCACTTCAAATTCGGAAGGGGACGAGGGCGCGGCCGGGTCTTCGGAGCGGCGCGCGGAGCCGGACGTGGAGCCGCAGGCGACGGAGGAGAGGCGTGTCTGAACTTCGCTGGAATCCTTTGATGGGCGAATGGGTGGCAACGGCCACGCACCGGCAGACGCGCACCTTCCTGCCGCCCGCCGACTTCTGCCCGCTCTGCCCCACGAAGCCCGGCGGCTTCCCCACGGAAATCCCCGAACCCACTTATACAATCGTCGCCTTCGAGAACCGTTTTCCGAGTCTGCAACCCGAACCCCCGGAGCCCGCCGTCGAGGCGTCGGAACTCTACCCGGTGCGCCCCGGCGTCGGCGTCTGCGAGGTGATCGTCTACACGCCGCACCACGATTCGACGCTCGCCCGCGAGCCCGTCGAACAGATTTACCAACTGGTGCAGGTCTGGACGGATCGCTTCCGCGAACTTTCGGCGCGCGAGTTTGTCGAATACGTCTTCATCTTCGAGAACAAGGGCGAGGCCATCGGCGTCACGCTCCACCACCCGCACGGCCAGATTTACGCCTACCCGTTCATCCCGCCCCGCATCGCACGCGAACTCGAACAGTCGCGCGCGCACAAAGAGAAGACGAATCACTGCCTGCTCTGCGACATCGTGGCGAATGAAAGAACGGACGGCCGTCGCGTCGTCGCGGAGAACGATTCTTTCGCGGCCTATATCCCTTTCTTCGCGCGCTACCCCTACGAAGTCCACATCGCGAGCGCGCGCCACCTGCAAGCCCTGACCGACATGGACGATGCGGAGCAACGCGATCTCGCCGCGATTCTCAAGACCGTCATCGCCGCTTACGATAAACTGTTCGACCTCTCGTTCCCCTACATGATGGTCTTGCACCAGCGACCCGCGGACGGCGGCGACTACGACTACTATCACTTTCACATCGAGTTCTACCCGCCGCTGCGCACGGCGACGAAGTTGAAATATCTCGCGGGCAGCGAGTCGGGCGCAGGGATGTTCATCAACGACACGCTCGCCGAAGAGAAGGCCGCCGAACTGCGCGCGCACGTCGCGCCGGTCGTCTGGCAAACGACGCGCGGGGCGGGCGAGAAGCCGGGAGAGGAGGCGGGCGTTGATTGACACGGCCGCGCTCCGGCGCGCCTTTCTGGATGTGTACGGAGCAGCGGAGCAAACGCCGCGCCTGTTTCGCGCGCCCGGCCGCGTCAATTTGATCGGCGAGCATACGGACTATAACGACGGCTTCGTGCTGCCGATGGCGATTGACCGTGAGACGTGTGTCGCCGCCGCAGCGCGCGCCGATAGACGCGTCCGCGTCTTCTCTCTGAATCTGGGCGAGCACGCCGAATTCGATCTCGACCGGCCGGGGATGCGCGAGCGCGGCATCTGGCTGGATTACGTCGAAGGCGTCGCGCAGGCTCTGGAACGGCGCGGCGTGCGGCTCGGCGGGGCAGACCTCGTCATCAGTTCGGACGTGCCGGTCGGCGGCGGGCTGTCGTCCTCGGCTGCGCTCGAAGTCTCTGCGGGACTCGCGCTCGCGTCCGTCGCGGGCGTGGAAGTTGACCGCGTCGAACTCGCGCTCGCGGGGCAGGAGGCGGAGCACACGTACGTCGGCGCGAAGGTGGGCATCATGGATCAATTCATCGTCGCGCTCGGCCGCGCCGGTCACGCGCTCCTGATCGACTGCCGCACGCTTGAGACGCAGGCCATCCCGGTTGACACGACGGAAACGCTCGTCGTCATCTGCGACACGCGCGTCAAGCACGAATTGTCCGCGTCGGAATACAACCTGCGGCGCGCGGAGTGTGAAGAGGGCGTGGAGTTGCTGCGGCGCGAGGGGCTGGCGAACATACGCGCGTTGCGCGACGTGAGCGAAGCGGATTTCGAGCGTTACGGCCATGTGCTGCCGGAAGTGGTCGGGCGGCGCTGCCGCCACGTCGTGACGGAGAACGCGCGCACGCTCGACGCCGCCGCCGCGCTCAGGGAGAGGCGGCTGGAAGAGATGGGCAGACTGATGCTCGCGAGCCACGAGTCGCTCAGGCAGGACTACGAAGTGAGTTGCCGCGAACTCGACGTGCTGGTCGAAATTGCCACGTCGCTCGCGGGCGCGACGCTCGGCGCGCGCATGACGGGCGGCGGCTTCGGCGGTTGCACCGTCAACCTCGTCCGCCGCGACCGGCTCGAAGATTTTCGCGAGACCATCACGCGCGGATACACCGGCGCGACCGGCCTGACGCCCAACATTTACGTGTCCGAAGCGGGTGAAGGAGCGAAGGAAATAAACGATGAAGTATGAACGATGAACGATGAAGTACAGACAGCTTGCTTTCAGTTCATCGTTCCGCGTTCCGACTTCATCGTTCAGCTAATATGCGTATCAAAGACGTGGCGCGGGAGGCGGGCGTTTCGACGGCCACCGTCTCTCACGTCATCAACAAGACGAGGCGGGTAACGGACGAGACGCGCGAGCGGGTGCTGCGCGCCGTCGAGCGGTGCGGCTATTACCCGAACGCGCACGCGCGCAGCCTCGCCTCCGGGCGCAGCAACACGCTCGGCCTGATCATCTCGGACATCTCGAACCCATTCTTCCCCGAACTCGTCAAATCAATCGAGCGGGCGGCCTTCGAGCGCGGATACGATCTGATCCTGTCGAACACGAACTACGAGGCCAAGCGCACGTCGAGCTACGTGCAGCGGCTCATCGAACGCAAGGTGGCGGGCGTCGCGCTGATGACTTCGGAACTCGACACCACGCTCGTCGGCGAACTGGCGAGGCAGCGCGTCTGCGTCGTCTTCCTCGATCTGGGGAGCGCGGGGCGGTGCATGAGCAACATCGTCGTGGACTACGACACGGGGATCGAAGAGGCCATCGCGCACCTCGTCGCGCTCGGCCATCGCGAGATCGCTTTCGTCGGCGGGCCGCGCCGCCTGCGCTCGGCCGTCAAGCGGCTCGACGCTTTCCGCAACTCGCTCGCGCGCCACCTGCCCGAAACCTCGCCGCAGGTGTACGACGGCAATTTCAAACTCGACGGCGGGCGGCAGGCGGCGCGCGCCCTGCTCGAACGCGGCGGGGAGATGCCGACCGCCGTCGTCGTCGCCAACGACATGATGGCGCTCGGGGTGATGCAGGAGTTTCGCGAGCGCGGCGTCGAAGTGCCGCGCGACGTGTCGGTCGTCGGGTTTGACGACATCGCCTTCGCCCAACTCGCCGCGCCGCCGCTGACGACCGTGAGCCTGCCGCGCGAAGAACTCGGCCGCCGCGCCGTCGAAGCTCTCATCGCCAGCGTCGAACACTCGGAGCAGCAGGGGACGGACATCCACATCTCGACGCGCCTCGTCACGCGCGCTTCGACCGGACGCGCCCCCAAGCGCAATGCCGAAGGCCGCCCCGCGGCGGCGGCCGACGCAAACACGCGCCGCGCCGCGCCGCCCGCGCGAGATCGTTAGAGCCGGTTGTCAGTGGAAGGGAATAAAGCCTTCGCCGACGCAGACACAGAGAGAGAGCACAGAGGGAGCACGAAGGAAGGCGTCAGGCGATCTCGAATTTGAAATCTCAAATAGTTGTTCTCTGCGCTCTCTCTCTGTGTCCTCTGTGCCTGCGTTGGCTGAGTCTTGATCGTCTAATCCGAAGATCATTTTGTCTGGGACGAAGGGCAATCTAAAGATGCAAAAAACAGAACTCAAATCTTCGCCGTCGAAGGCGTGCGCCGCGCGAGTCGTGCTGCGCCGCGCGGCGTTCTGCGTCGCGCTCCTGTCGGCCTTCGCGGGAAGCCTTGCGGCGCAGACGCGCGCCACTTATACGAACCCCGCGCTCGCGGGCGACTATCCAGACCCCTCGGTGATTCGCGTCGGGCAGGATTACTGGGCGACGGCCACGTCTTCCGAGTGGGCTCCGGAGTTTCCCATCCTGCACTCGCGCGATCTCGTCAACTGGCGCGTCGTCGGCGCGGTCTTTCAGAAGCGTCCCGCGTGGTCGGTCGGCAACTACTGGGCGCCGGAAATCTCCGAGGATCGCGGTCGCTTCTACATCTACTACACGGCGAAGAAAAAGGACGGCCCGCTGTGCGTCGCCGTCGCCACGGCGCGCCGCCCGCAAGGGCCATACACAGATCACGGCCCGCTGGTCTGTCAGGAAGTCGGCTCGATTGACGGCTTCCCCCTCCGCGACGAAAACGGGCAGCGGTATCTGTTGTGGAAAGAGGACGGCAACAGCCGCAGCGTGCCGACGCCCATCTGGGCGCAGCGGCTCTCGCCCGACGGCACCCGCCTGATTGGTGAAAAGCAGGAGTTGATTCGCAACGATCAGGCGTGGGAGAAGCACGCCTCGCTGCCTTACGGCGATCTGGTCGAAGGTCCGGCCGTGGTCAGGCGCGGCGACTATTTCTACATGTTCTATTCGGGCAACTTCTGCTGCGACCGCCAGTGCAACTACATGATGGGCGTGGCGCGCGCGCGCAAGCTGCTGGGGCCGTGGGAGAAGAACCCCGCGAACCCGATCCTGCGCGGCAACGACACCTGGAAGTGCCCCGGCCACGGCACGGTTGTCAGCGACGCGCGCGGGCGCGACTACATGATGTATCACGCGATGGACGCGAAGGATTTCGTCTACGTCGGCAGACAGGCGTTGCTCGACGAGGTGCGTTGGGGCGCGGACGGCTGGCCGACGATCAATCAGGGTCGCGGCCCTTCGGCGCGCGCCGCCTCGCCGCACGGGTTCAACGAGCGCAACGCCGAACTCCATTTCTTCGACGACTTCACCGCGCCCCGGCTGCAACCCGGCTGGCAGTGGCCGCAGGCGAACGAACCCGTCATGCGCACGGAGAGCGCGCGCGGCGGCCGCCTCGTCCTCTCGCCGTCGGCCGCGCAGGCGACGAATACCCTCGGCGCGGTCGTGGCGCGCCTCGCCACCACGGGCGACTACGACGCCACGGTGCTCGTTGACGCGCGCGCGTTGAAGGGCGGCGCGGTCGCCGGACTCGCGGCTTACGGCGACGGCGAGAACGCCCTCGGCGCGGCCACGGACGGCCGAAACGTCGTCCTCTGGCGGCGCGAGAAGAACGTGCAGAAAGTCGTCTCGACGTTGGCCGATGCGGTCAAGACGCCGCTCGTCTATCTGCGTATGACGGCGGAGGACGCGCGCAGGTATCGTTTCTCGGTGAGCGAGGACGGCAACCGCTGGCGCGACGTGGGCGGCGAGATGGACGGCGAATATTTGCCGCCGTGGGACAGGGGCGTGCGCGTCGCGCTCACGACGGGCGGCGCGGCGGGCGCGTCCGCCAAGTTTGAATGGTTGAGGATCGCGCCGACGCGCACACGACGGGCGACGCGAGAATAATTGAAAACTTTTGAGGTGAAAAATGAAATCAACAGTCGGTGGGCGAAAGTCTGTGGCGGTGCTGGCGGCGGTGTTGTTGTTGTTCGTGGCCGCGCTCGCGTTGGGTGGTTGTCGTAAGGAGAGCAGCAGCAGCGGCGGCGGCGGCGGCGGCGGCGCGACAGGCAGCGGCGGCGGGCAGAACAGCGGCGGCAAAAAAGTGATCGGCTTCTCGCAGATGGAGATGGACGGGCCGTGGCGCATCGCCGAGACAGAGAGCATCAAGTCAGAGGCGGCCAAGCGTCCCGACAGGTACGACCTGCGCGTGACGGTCGCGCAGGGCGACACGGCCAAGCAGGCCGCCAACGTCGAAGACCTCGTGGCGCAGCGCGTCGATGCCATCTTCCTCGCGCCGCGCGAGACGGTCGGCTTCGAGCAGGCGTTAGCGACGGCGAAGGAGCGGGGCATTCCCGTCATCCTCGTTGACCGCGAGGCTTCGGGCGCGGCGGGCGAGGATTTCGTCACCGTGCTCAAGTCGGACTTCATCAAGCAGGGGCAGCGCGCCGCCGAGTGGCTCGCCCGTGCGTCGAACGGCAAAGCCAACATCGTGGAACTGAGCGGCACGAGCGGCGCATCCGTCACGGCGGATCGCGGCAAGGGCTTCCGCGACGAGATCGCCAAGCACCCGGAGATGAAGATCATCCAGTCGCAGACCGGCGACTTCAATCGCGCCAAGGCGCGCGACGTGATGCAGAACATCATTCAGGCGCGGGGCAAAGAGATCACGGCCGTCTACGCGCACAACGACGAGATGGCGCTCGGCGCGATCCAGGCTCTCGAAGCCGCGAACATGAAACCGGGCACGGACGTTTTGATCGTCTCGGTCGACGGGCAGAAGAGCGCGCTGCAAGCCATCCTCGACGGCAAGATGAACGTGACCATCGAGTCGAACCCGCGCTTCGGCCCGCTGGCCTTCGCCACGCTCGAAAAATTCTGGGCGGGCGAGAAACTCCCGCCCATCGTCGGCATCGAAGACCGCCTCTTCGACAAGACGAACGCCGCGCAGTTTTTGAACGAAGCCTATTGACGGAGTTTCAAGTTTCAGGTTTCAGGTTTCAAGTTTAAGAAGTGGAGTTTCAAGTTTCAGGGGCAGGTTTCAAGTTGGAAAACTTAGAACCTCAGACCTGAAACTTGAAACCTGAAACTTGAAAGCTTCTGACCTGAAACTTGAAACCTGAAACTTGAAACTTATGCAGAACGAACCAGTCCTCCGCATGGAGGGCATCACGAAAATCTTTTCGGGCGTGACGGCGCTCGCGAATGTCTCGCTTGAGTTGGAGCGCGGAGAGGTGCACGCGCTCGTGGGGGAGAACGGCGCGGGGAAGTCCACCCTGATCAAGATCATGACGGGCGCGTACACGCGCGACGGCGGGCAGATGTTTTTGGAAGGCCGCGCGGTCGATTTTCGCACGCCGGAAGACGCGCAAGAGGCGGGCGTCGTGGCCGTCTATCAGGAAGTCAATCTGCTGACGTATCGCACGGTCGCCGAGAACATCTATCTGGGTCGCGAGCCGCGCCGCTTCGGCCTCGTCGATTGGAAACGGATGAACGCGGACGCCGCCGCGCTGCTCAAACGTCTCGGCCTTGAGATAGACCCGCGCGCTCCGCTCGGCAGTCTGAACATCGCGCTCCGGCAGATGGTGGCGATTGCGCGCGGCGTCTCGTTCGACGCGAAGGTCGTCGTGCTCGACGAGCCGACGAGTTCTCTGACGGAACACGAGGTGCAGATTCTCTACGACGTGATCCGGCGGCTCAAAGCTGAGGGGACGGCCGTCGTGTACATCAGCCACCGCTTCGACGAGTTGTACACGGTCTGCGACCGCGTGACGATCCTGCGTGACGGGCGGTTCGTCGCCACGCGCCCGCTCGCGGGGTTGGAAAAGATCGATCTCGTCTGTCTCATGCTCGGCAAGCAGCGCGAGGAACTGCGGCAGGGCACGACCGCGTTCAAAGGCGTGACTGCGGCGGCGGGCGAGACGCCGCTCCTCAGCGCGGAGCATTTGAAGCGCGGGCGAAAACTGAACGACGTGACGGTGGAAGTGGCGCGCGGCGAGATCGTCGGCATGGCGGGCCTGCTCGGTTCGGGACGCACGGAGACGGCGCGCGCCATCTTCGGCGCGGACAGCGTCGAAGCGGGCGAGGTGCGTCTGGAAGGCAAGACCATCAGGCGCGGCTCGGTGAACGACGCGATTGATTCCGGCATCGCGTTTCTCACGGAAGACCGCAAGGCCGAAGGCATCATCCCTGAGTTGAGCGTGCGCGAGAATTTGACGCTCGCCGCGCTGCCCGCGCTCTCGACGCTCGGCGTCGTCTCGCGCGCGCGTCAAGCCGAGATCGTTGACAAGTTTATGAAGCGGCTCGGCATCAAGGCCGCCAACGCCGACCAGAAAATCCGCGAGTTGTCGGGCGGCAACCAGCAGAAAGTTTTGCTCGCGCGCTGGCTCTGCAAGAACCCGAAGTTCCTCATCCTCGACGAGCCGACGCGCGGCATCGACATCGGCGCGAAGGGCGAGATTCAGTCGCTCGTGGGCGAACTGGCGGAGAGCGGCCTCGGCGTCCTGATGATCTCTTCGGAGTTGGAAGAGTTGGTCGAAGGCAGTTCGCGCGTCGTCGTGATGCGCGACGGGCAGCGCGTGGGCGAACTGCGCGGCGACGAAATCTCGCAGGACAACATCATCCGCGCGATGGCCGAAGGCGCGACCGGAGAGGCGACCCCCGCTTCGACCGCCACCGCGCACGTCACGGACACGACGCCGCCCGCCGCCACGCCGCCCGCCGCCGCGCCCCCCTCGGAAGGAGCTTAGAAGATGCAGAACGCCACGCCCGTCAACAGCGCGGGGGCGGGCGGCGCACGCCCGCGCCGCTCGCTCCTCACCGATTACGGCCCGACCTACGGCGCGCTCGCCGCGCTCGTCTTGCTCGTCTTAGCCAACGCCCTGTTCACGCAGAACTTTGCCGACGTAAACAATTTTCGCAACATCCTCCTGCAAGTCGCGCCGACGGTGCTGGTCGCCGTCGGGATGACGCTCGTCATCGCGACGGGCGGAATCGACCTCTCGGTCGGCTCGGTGATGGCGATTGCCGCCGCGCTCGCCGCGACGAATCTCGAACGCGGCCTCTTGCCCGCGGTGCTCTTAGGACTCTTTGCCGCGCTCGCCGTCGGCTTCATCAACGGCGCGCTCATCTCCGGCTTCCGCATCCAGCCGATCATCGTGACGCTCGCGCTCCTGATCACCGGGCGCGGCGTGGCGCAGGTCATCAGTCGCGGCGGGCAGATCATTTTGATCGACAACCAGAATTTCATGTCGCTCGGCAAAGGCTTCGTCGGGCCTGTGCCGATGTCTGTGGTCGTGATGCTCGTGGTCGTGGCCGTCGCGATCTTCGTGATGCGCGCGACGAGCTTCGGCCGCTACGTCGTCGCCGTCGGGGGGAACGAAGCGGCCGCGCGGCTCGCCGGGATCAAAGTCCACCGGACGAAGATCATGGTCTATGCCCTGAGCGGCCTGCTCGCCGGACTCGCCGGTCTGATCGAAGCCGCGAAGGCCGAGGCGAGCGACGCGACGAAAGTCGGACTCTACATCGAACTCGACGCCATCGCGGCGGTCGTGGTCGGCGGCACGCCGCTGACGGGCGGGCGCGTGACGGTCGTCGGCACGCTCATCGGCGCGCTCATCATGCAAGTCATCACGACGAGCTTCAACATGCTCGGCATCGGCTTCGCGTGGTCGCTCGTCCTCAAGGCGGCGATCATCCTCGTCGCCGTCTACATCCAACGCCCCAAGGTGGCGTGACCTCTTAACGAATGAAAAAACAACTCGTCGCATCCGTTGTTATCGTCGTGCTCGTCGCCTTCGGCGTGCCTCCTGCCGGTCGCGCGCAAAAGACAAAGCAGGTGGTGGAGAGCGGCAGGCGCTACCCGCGCCTGGTCGTTCGCAACGCGATGGTGATCGACGGGAACGGCACGCCCGCTTCGGGGCCGTTCGACATCGTGATCGAGAACAACACGATTGCGGAGTTGGTCGCGCTTGATCCCGTCACGGTCAAGAGCGGGACGGCGCGGCGTCCCGCAGTGGGCGACGTGGAGATAGACGCGTCGGGCAAGTACGTGATGCCCGGTTTGATCAACGCGCACGGGCACGTGCAGGAGGAGCGCGGGGGCGTCGCGCAACCGCTCGACTACGAGTTGAAACTGTGGCTCGCGTGCGGCATCACGACGGTGCGCGACGTGGGCAGCAACACGCAAAGGACGCTCGCGCTCAAGCGTGCGAGCGCGGCGGGCGAGGTGGCCGCGCCGCGCCTGTTCGTCTACGCGATCTACGCGGCGGGCGGTGCGCCGAAGACTGTGGAAGCCGCGCGCCAGCGCGTGCGGGATTTGAAGGCGCAGGGCGTGGACGGCCTCAAGATGTTCGCGATGGATCGCGACCTGATGGCGGCGGCGTGGGACGAGGCGCGTAAAAACAACCTGCGCATCGCGCACCACGCGGCCGTCGCAGAGACGAACGCGTGGGACGACATCCGGTTCGGCACGACCTCAATCGAGCACTGGTACGGCATCCCCGACGCGGCGATTGAAGGCGGCGTGCAGAATTTCCCGCCCGCTTACAATTACAACAACGAGGTGGATCGTTTTCGTTACGCGGGGCGTCTGTGGCGCGAGGCGAACTGGGACAGGTTGATGAAAGTGCTCGACGGGATGGTCGAGGCGCGCGTGGCGTGGGACACGACGCTCGTCATCTACGAGGCGAGCCGCGACCTGCAACGCGCGCAGACGCAGCCGTGGTTCGCGGACTACCTGCACCCGACGCTCGAAGATTACTTCCGCCCCGACCCGGCCAACCACGGCTCGTATTTCATCGGCTGGACTTCGACGGACGAGGCTTTCTGGAAAGAGAATTACCGCATCTGGATGGCCGCGCTGCGCGAGTTCGAGCGGCGCGGCGGCATCGTCGGCGTGGGCGAGGATGCGGGCTTCATCTACCAGATGTACGGCTTCGGGCTGCTCAGGGAGTTGGAGTTGCATCAGGAGGCGGGCTTCCACACGCTCAAAGTCATCCAGCACGCGACGGGCAATAACGCGAAGATACTCGGACAGGAAGAACGCCTCGGTCGCGTGCGCGCGGGCTACGCGGCCGACTTGCTGGTGGTGAACGGCAACCCGCTCGAAAATCTGAAAGTGCTCTACCCCGTGGGCGTGGAGACGATCAAGGACGGGCGCGCCGTCCGCACGGGCGGCATCGAGTGGACGATCAAGGACGGCATCCCCTATCACGCGCCGACGCTCTTCGCCGGGGTCAAAGAGATCGTGGCGCGTGCGCGCGCGGAGCGCAAGGCGAAAAGTCCGGCGCGCTAAGCGAGAGCACTTTTGACGGTTGTGAACGTCAGGCCACAGGCGCGGGCAACGCGTCGTCGCAGTGTGGTTCGGTCAGAGAGGTTAAGCTAACTATGCAAGCAGAGTTCAGAGCCGGAGCGAACCGGGTACGCGAAGTGTGCTGGCGCGCCTTAACGTCATCGTTGTTGTTGCTTGCGCTCTCAGGAGCGCAAATCTCCGCACAGCCGGTTAAGCAGACGCCTCAGACAGACGCCGCTACGGAGGAACGTCGCGAACTGGAACTGCTCAACCAGCGTCTGGCGAAAAATCAGAAGTACCTGCCGGCGACGCTGTGGACGCTCACACATGCTTACGAAGATAAGCAGGCTGTGGATGAGTTGCTGCATCTGCTCATCAACTTTTTCAAGGCCGCCGAAAAGCACGACGAGGCCGCGCTCAAAAAAATAGGCGGCGTCAAAGGTTTCAAGCAGAGACTCATCGCTTTTCTCGATCATCAGGACGGCACGGTAAGCGGTTCTTCCGCTATGTTGCTCGGCATCATGGGAGATGAGCGAGATGTTCCGGCGATTGCGAAAATGTTGACGGACGCTCCGCCTGCGACGTTAAAAAATAACGGGGCAAGATTTGCGAGCATCGCGCGCGGGCGCGCCGCCACTGCTCTCGCTCTGCTGGAGGCCAGAGAGTATATCCCCGAACTGGTGAAACTGCTGGGCAGCGATAACGCGCATGACCGTTCGGGCGCGGTTTCCGCTCTGGCTTTCATGAAAGCCGGAACTGAAGCGAAGCACATCGCCGCGTTGCTGGAAACTGAACATGCTCGCGACGATGATCCGGGTGGGAATGTGCGCGTTGCGGCGATAGATGCGTTGGTGTCTTTCGGGGCGAAAGAATATCTGCCGCAAATCGTGAAGGAGATGTTCGATGAGTATGGCTCCGAGGTAATCGAGGCCGCCGTCTATGGTGTGGCGAAACTGGGCGGGCGCGCATACGCGGGAGAGATCGCCAAACTTCTCGATAAAAGGTTTAACAATCGGCATGCGGCCACCGCTCTCGCGCTCGTCGGCGCAAACGAGCATGCCGGAAAGATCGCTCGACTTTTGTCCGACAAAGAGCCGTTCACTCGTCAGGCCGCGATGCTCGCGTTAGGAATTCTGAACGCGAAAGAGTATGCGCCGCAGATCGCGCGCCTCCTGCGAACGGAAGAAGGCTGGCTGAAAGACTCCGTCGCCCTCTCCCTCGTGCTGTTGGAAGCGCGCGCCTACCGGGCGCAAATACTGGCGACGCTCCGACGGCCGGAGTTGGGGTTGATAGCGAATCTCGATTTTCCTCCTGCATTCGACGAGGAAAGCGAACGGATAAGAAAGAGGCTGGAAACGTCTTACAAACTGCTCAGGGAAAATCGGTGAGAGGTTGCGCGCGGAAGTTGCTCGAAGACGTTAACGTGTGGGGAGAACATTTATGAGTCAGGCAGCGACGACGATTGACGAAAGCGGTTCGGCGGGAGGGCGACTGGCGCGGGCGCGGTTCGCTTCGTTCGCGCAGCGGCAGGGCGCGCTCGTCGCGCTCGTGGCGGTGTGCGTGTTCGCCGCCGTGCGCTACGAGCGTTTCCTGACGGAAGAGAATCTGGTGAACGTGCTGCGCCAGAACAGCATGCTCGGACTCGTCGCGCTGGGGATGACGTTTGTGATTCTGACGGGCGGCATCGATCTCTCGGTCGGGTCGCTGATGGCGGTGGCGGGCGTGGCGGCGGCGACGCTCGCCGGGCAGGGCGCGCTCGTCGCGGTGGTCGCGGCCGTCGCCCTGACGACCGTGCTCGGCCTCGTCAACGGCGTGGTCATCGCGAAGGCGCGCATCCAACCGTTCATCGTGACGCTGGCGATGATGATCGCGGCGCGCGGGCTCGTGCTCGCCTACACGGGCGAGAAGTCTATCGGCATCGGCAAGTCTTCGGGTGCGCTCACGTCTCTGGGGCGCGATTTCGTGGGGCCTGTGCCCGTGCCCGTGGTGTTCCTCATCGTCCTGTTCGCGCTCGGCTGGCTTGTCCTCAATCACACGCGTTTCGGGCGGCACGTCTACGCCGTCGGCGACAACGACGAGGCGGCGCGCTTGATGGGCTTGAACACGGGGCGCGTGACCATCGGCGTCTACGCTTTGAGCGGCGCGCTCGCGGGGCTGGCGGGCGTGCTCGACGCGGCCCGGCTCGGCGCGGGGCGACCCGTGGCGGGGCAGGGCGACGAGTTGAACGCGATTGCGGCGGTGGTCGTCGGCGGGACGCTCTTGACGGGCGGGCAGGGCAGCGTCATGTCAACGCTGGCGGGCGTGCTTTTGCTCGGACTCATCTTCAACGTCTTCAACTTCGAGGGCTGGATCAGCCCGTGGTGGCAGGCCGTCTTGCGCGGGCTGTTCCTGCTGGTCGTCGTCATCGTGCAGAACCGCCTCAGCAGCCGGAAGTAAACGAAACGATGAACGCGGAACGATGAACGATGAACTGAACGATTCAAGCGGCCGCGTGGTTCTCCGGTTCATCATTCCGTGTTCCGCGTTCATCATTCCGCGTTCATCGTTCATCGTTTCTCTCTGCTTTCCCCCGCACGCCGCATCGGTTAAAATCTCGTCTGTTTTCTGCCTGTATCATCGAAAGGATAATTGACACAATGAAAGCCCAATCCCCCGCCCGGTTTCTCCTGTCCCTTGTCGCGCTCGCGCTGGTGGCGTCCGCCTCCGCGCGCGCGCAGGACGCGCGCAGCGCGCTCACGAACTTCCCGGAATCGCAGGCCGTCCTGTACATCAACGCGCGCCGTTTGATCAACGAGGCCGCGCCGACCGTCGTGCCGCCGGAGGCGCTCAACAAGGCGCTTGCCGAGACCAAGCAGTTCATCGACCTCAACGGGCTTGAATACGTGATCGCGGGCGCGCGGCTGAAGGGCGACATGTCGCTGAAGCAACTGCCGGAGTTTCTGCTGATCGTGCGCGGCAATTTCAGCGCGGAGGCTTTGCTGTCCGGCGCGCGCATGATGGGGCAGGACATGTACACGCAGGAGACCGTCGGCACGAAGACCATCAGCGTGTTCACACTCAATAAGCCCGCGCCCGCCGGTGCTATTGCCGGCGTCGGGCAAGGGCGGAAAAACTTCCCCGTCGATCAGATCGCCGCGACCGCGCTCGACGCCAATACCATCGCCGTCGGCATCCCCGCTTATTTGAAAGACGCGATGGAGGCGAGCAGCGGGGGCGGCGGGCGTCCGCGGCTCAAGCCGGAGTTGGTTGACCTCGCCCTGCGCGACGCGAACACGCTCGTCAGCCTCGTGGCCGACATTCCGCCCGGCATGTCGCAACAAATACGCGCGCTCGGCGCGCCCCCTAACGCCGAAATGGAACGCATGGTTGACGCGGTGCGACAGGTGCAGGTGGCCGTGAACATGCAGCCCTCGGTTTTCGGCGTGCAGTCGATCATTCGTATGGACGACGCGGAAAAGGCGTCGGCTCTGAGCGGCCTGATCAACATGGGCCTCGGCTTTGCCAAAGGGGAACTTCAGAAAGATTTGCAGAAGGCCAGCGAAAGTTCTAAAGCCGACCTGACCGCCCTGATGCGAGTTGTCGAAACGCTGACGAACACCGCGCGCGGCAACGAAGTCGAGTTGAACGTCAGCTTCCAGCAGGCCGGGCTGGCCGAGGTGATCAAGAGACAGTTCGCGGCCAAGAAACCGGAGTCCCGCGTCGCCCCCAAGCCCGGCGCGAATAAGGGCGGGGCGGTGAAACGTCGCCCGGCGCGCCCGCGCAGAAGGTAAGACGACTTCGCAGCAGGTAAGATGAGTTTGATGAACAAGGGGCGAGAGATGGGCGGCGGGAGATATTCCGAGGCCGAGATTGAAAGTTTCGCCGGAGACGTGTTGCGGGACGGCTTTTGCGTCCTGCCGGAACATTTTCCGCAAGACACGCTTCACGCGTGGCGCGCGGCCTTCGCCCCGCTGCTCTCGGAGCACATCGAGCGCGAAGGCCATTTGCGCAATCGCGGCGCGGCGCGCTACTACGTGACGCTCCCGTTCGACGCCCCGTTCGCCGACCCCCTGATCTACGAAGACCCGGACGTGCTCGCCGTCGTCGAACGCCTCGCCGGTGAAGACTTCACGATGGTACAGTTGGCGACCGACACGCCGCTCCCCGGCTCCGAGTATCAGGACGTACATCGCGACACGCCGCCGCTCTTCCCCGAAACGGGGCGCGAGACGCCGCCCTTTCAAATCGCCGTCAACTTCCCGCTCGTCGAGGTGACGCCGGAGAACGGCCCCTTCGAGGTGGCGCGCGGCACGCACATGCTGCCGAAGCCGGAAGCGTTGCGTCTCGTCGAGACGGGCGAGCGCAAACTGGAACCGCTCCTGATGCGGCTTGGCGACGTGATGGTGCGCGACGTGCGCGCCCTGCATCGCGGCACGCCGAACAAGACGAGCGAGCCGCGCCCGATGGTCGTCGTCGGCTACAGCCGCCGCTGGCTGTTCCGTCCCGAAGTGACGATCCACATCCCGCGCCACGTGCACGAAACGCTCTCGGAGCGCGCCCGGCGCATGCTGCGCTTCAACCCGGTCGTCGAATCGCTCGACGACTTGCCACCGACGGAGATTTACCAAGCCTTCGCGTATTGAGACGGGAAGAATTTAATTTAGAGAATAGGAATTTTGAGATTATGAATGAACCGGAAGACTTCTTTGAAGATATTATCGGCGAAGAAGAAGCGTATGACGAAACGGACGAGGCGGAGGACGAAGATGAGTTGGACGACGGAGAGCCTTTCGAGGTACGCACCGCCGTCATGCAGAAGAACGACTTGCTGGCGATCCTGAGTTTGAAGATTTCCGCCGAGGGCGGTCGCATCGTGCGCGTCGACCCGCGCCAGCGCGTGCCCTCCGCGCAAATCTACGAAGACGCCGACGCCGCCACGCACTGGTTCAATCGCAGCCTCGCCACCAGCCGGCGCAACGGCTGGAATGTCGTCTACGACGGCGAGCCTTCCTTCGGATAGAAGTAAGGGACGGCCGGGCGAACGGCGGTCGTTGAATACGGGGCAACTCGCAAGGCCGGGGTAAGTTCACTTACCCCGGCCTTCTTCGCGGACGCTCGAAACGCGCCCCGGAAACGTCGAAAGAAGATTGCAACCAAAAACCGCGCGCGGTGGTCTAACCCGCAAGCGCGGTTTTTTTTGTCTGAAACAAACTCACGCCGGGGGCGTTTATAAAGAGCAGGCCGGGCACGACGAGTCTTCCCCCAAAGTTGAGCCCGGCGATTCCTTACGAGACGAAAAGCCTTACGGAGGCCACCACGGGTGAACACCATCAGGACGCTCATCGTTGACGATGAACCGTTGGCGCGCGAACGCATCAAGCGTTTCCTCGCGGGCGAACGCGACCTCGAACTCGTCGGCGAATGTGCCGAAGGGCACGAGGCCGTCGCCGCGATCAGGACGCTCAAGCCAGACCTCGTCTTCCTCGACATACAGATTCCCGAACTCGACGGCTTCGGCGTCCTGAAGGCCGTCGGCGTCGCCGAGATGCCCGCCGTCATCTTCGTCACGGCCTACGACCGCTACGCTTTGCAGGCCTTCGACGTGAACGCGCTCGACTACCTGTTGAAGCCTTACAACCGCGAGCGGTTTCGCAAGGCCGTGGAGCGCGCCCGCGCTCACCTCTCGAACGGGGCGAAGGGCGAACTCAACGAACGCCTGCTCTCGCTGCTGGAAAATTTCAAGAGCGAGCCGTCGCGGCATCTCGAACGACTCATGATCAAGTCTTCCGGCCGCGTCTTCTTCCTGCGCACCGAAGAACTCGACTGGATCGAGGCGGAAGGCAATTACCTGCGCCTGCACGTCGGACGGGAGTCGCACCTCGTGCGCGAAACCATGAACCGGCTCGTCTCCAAACTCAACCCCGACAAATTCCTGCGCATCCACCGCTCCACGCTCGTCAACATCGAACGAATCAAGGAACTGCAACCGCTGTTTAGCGGCGACTACGTCGTGATTCTGCGCGACGGCAAACAGTTGACCCTCAGCCGCAGTTATCGCGACAAATTGTTGGAGCTGTTTGAAAACTCTTCCTGAGTCTCGAACCGCATCAGGGGCGATCAATCTTGCGCCCCTGACGGGGCTTCGAGAAACCCGGCATCTTCTTAGATCGAACTCAAGCTGAAGTTTCGTCACCCGCCACGAACCGTTCGACACCGGATTTCGCGGCTCGTCACATTTCCGTTGCCGTCCGGCGCGGCGCGGTTAAACTGGTTTCCGCTCAACTAGAGCATGAAGAGAATGCGCGCACGAGTCGCGCCGAACCCCGTTTGAGTTGACAGACGAAATAGAGGGAACAACGATGAAAGAAGCAGCCCTGTTGGATCGCAAAGAGAACAACTTTGCGAGCGACCCGCGCGGCGGCGTCGGCGCGAAGCACATCACGCTGAACGACAGCGCGCTGTCGGGGCAGATCGAGATGCTCCAAATGGCCGCCCTCACTTTGTTGAAAGAGGTGCAGGCCATCAGCACGCTCGACGCGGCGGACATCGTGCGCGGCATCAAGTTCTACGACGAGGTGGAACGCTTCGAGCGTGAACTGATCATGCGCGCCCTCGAACTGACGGGCGGCCATCAGGTGCGCGCCTCGCGCCTCCTCGGCCTGAAAGTGACGACGCTCAACTCGAAAGTGAAACGCTACCGTATCCCTCTGCCCCACGATGCGCCGCAACAGGCGGGGCCATTCCCGAAGTCGGTTGACTAACGACTCTCGCCGCGCCGGACACAGCTTTTGCAGACGACTATTCAGGGCAGGGGAAGCATCCTCTGCCCGAATTTTGTTCGCCCTCCGGTCGGAAGAAAATGGGGCGGCGCGCGTATTTCCTTCGGCGTTTCCTGTGCGATAATAATTTACATGCCGTTCAAACGCCTCCGCGCCATCTTGATCCTCGCCGGTGTGTGGACGCTCATCGGACTCACGTTCGCCAGCCTCTCGTTTTTCGGCACGCTCGCCATCAGCGACTACCGCCGCGTCGATCTCGTCGGCATCTTCGTCTGGAACTTGACGGCCTTCTACCTCTGGGCTTTGCTCGCTCCGCTCATCGCCCTCGTCGCGCGCCGCTACCGTCTCGACCGGCAGCACTGGCCGCAGAGCCTCTTCTTCGTGCATCTCCCCGCGAGCCTGATTTTCCCCGCCCTCCACCTCTGCCTCTACCTGTCGCTCTACTGGCTCGCGGGCGGGGTGCTGACCCGCGAGTTCCCCACGCTCCTCTCGTTCTTCAGCTACCAACTTTTCGCCAACCTCCCGTTGAAGGTCTCGATCTACTGGCTGATCCTCATCGCCATCAACGCGCTCGACTACTATCACAGCTTCCGCGTCGCCGAGGTGAAAGCCTCGGAACTGCGCGCCCAACTCGCGCAGGCGCAACTGCGCGCGCTCAAGATGCAACTCCACCCGCACTTCCTCTTCAACACGCTCAACTCCATCTCCGCGCTCCTGCACCGCGACGCGGAGGCCGCCGACCAGATGGTGGCGCGCCTCGGAGATTTCCTGCGCCTCACGTTGGAGAACTCCGGCGATCAGGAGGTGACGCTCGAACAGGAGATGGCCTTCCTGCGTTGTTACCTTGAGATCGAAATGATCCGTCACGACCGCCTCAGCGTCGAGACCGACATCGAGCCGCAGACGCTCGCCGCGCTCGTGCCGAACCTCATCCTCCAACCGCTCGTCGAGAACGCCATCCGGCACGGCATCTCGCGCCAGAGCGCGCCGGGGCGTCTGGCGATTCGCGCCGCGCGCCGTCAGGGGCGACTCCGGCTGCAAGTCGAAGACAACGGCCCCGGCCCCGCGCTCGCGGGCGAAGCGGACGCGCCCGGCGACCTGCCGGCGCGCAGCCGTGCGGGCGGCGTCGGGCTGGCGAACACACGCGCGCGTCTCGAACACCTCTACGGCGCGGGCGGGCATCTCACGCTCGCGCGCGCCACCCCGCGCGGCATGATCGTCACGCTCGAAATTCCGTTTCAAGTTGAAGCCGTGCACCCCGAACCGGCGGAGGAAGAGGCGGCAGTGGAAAACTACCAACCGGAGTTGGCGCGCGTTGACCGCGCCGCCGGGTGACGCTCGCCGCTCGACCCCTCTCCAATTCACAATAAATTTCACTTGGCGGACGAGAAGGCTTTCGTCAGGCGGTAGAGGAACTGCTGGCCGTCGTGGAAAGATTTGACGGCGATACGTTCGTCGCGGCCGTGCGTGCGGTTGTCGTCTATGTCGTCGAAGATGCCGGAGACGCCGTAGACCGGGATGCCGACCTGACGGAAAAAGAGGCTGTCGGTTGCGCCCGTGCCCATGATCGGCACGACGGGCACGCCCGGCCACATCTCGCTCGTGAGACGTTCAATCGTCCCCATGATCTCCGGCCGCAGGGGCGAGGGCGGGCTGGGCTTCGAGACGGCGATTGGCGTGATGCCGATCTGATCGTCCGAGAGGACGCGCTTGAGCGTGGCCTGCACGTCTGCCGCGTTCTCCTGCGGGAGGATGCGGCAGTTGACGGTGGCGCGGGCCATCTGCGGCAGGGCGTTGTCGGCGTGCCCGCCTTCGAGCCGCGTGGCGACGCAGGTCGTGCGCATGAGCGCGTTGTAGTAGGGCGAGACCGACAGGCGCGCGACCGAACTCGCTTCGGGGCGCGCTGTGGCGGCCACGGCGCGCATGTCGGCGGCCATCTGTCCCGTCTCGATCTTCGACATGCGCTCGAAGTAGGAGCGCGTCACCTCGTTGAGGTTGACGGGGAAGTCGAACCGCGCGAGGCGGTCGAGCCCGGTGGCGAGACGAAAGATGGCGTTGTCTTTGACGGGCAGCGAACTGTGCCCGCCCTTGTTTCGCACTTCGAGCCGGAAACTCTGGTAGACCTTCTCGCTCGCCTGCACGGCGTTCAGCAGGGGCTTCCCCGCTTTGAGGTAGCCGCGCCCGCCCTCGTTGATGCCGAACTCGGCGTCCACCAGCGCGCGGTGATCCTTCAAGAGAAACTCGACGCCGTTGAAGTCGCCGGTCTCCTCGTCGGTCGTCAGGGCGACGATGATGTCGCGTGCGGGTTGGAAGTTTTCGCGTTTGAAGCGGATCAGGTTGGCGACGAAGATCGCGGCCATCGCCTTGTCGTCCATCGTGCCGCGCCCGTAGTAGTAGCCGTCGCGCTCGGTGAACTTGAAGGGGTCGAGCCCGTCCGACCAATCCTCCTTGCGCGCCTCGACGACATCGATGTGCGCGAGCAGCAGCAGCGGCTTGCCCACGGGCTGCGGGCTGCGGTAGCGCGCCACGAGGTTGCCCTTCTTCGCGTTTCCGGCGGGCACGACCACGCGCACGTCTTCCGCCGCGAACCCGGCCGCGAGCAGCCGCGCGCGCATCGCCTCGGCCGCCCGCGTCACGTCGCCGTTCGGGTCTACCGTGTTGATCTCGATTAGCTCCTGAAAGATTTCGCGCAGGGTTTGCCGTTCGGCGTCGAGCGAGCCGTTTTGCGCGCGCGCAACTCCGGATAATTGAATCGAGAGCGACGCGATGACGAGCAAACCGGCGACGAGGTGGTGTCTGAGTTTGTGCATGATCTTCTTCCTGCTGAATACGAGACGGCGGACGATCCGCTGTCGCTAAAATAATCGCCCGCGCTATTGATTCGGAATCTCAACGGGCTTGCCGACCATGACCGTCGGCGCGTCGAAACGGCGCAACGTCTCGTTCAATTTCGGGACTGACTGCGTAAAGAACTTGTTGGCCTCGGCGAGCGTCGTGCGGAAGCGCGTTTGCAGCGTGCCGTAATATTCGCGCTGCGCGGGGGTGGGCGCGGCGTTCGTCGCGTCGATGGTGAAGAACAGCCCGCCGACCTCGTCGATCAACTGCGCGCGCCCCGGGTTGTAGCCGAGTCCTTCTTCCTGCGGGCGCGAGAGCGTGGCGAGCACCTTGTCAACTTGTTTCAAGTTGTCGGTGATGGCCGCCGTCAAATCCTTCGGCGGTTCGGTCAGGCGTTCCTTCACGGTGCGTTCGATGAACTGGAGTTGGCTTTTGATGCTGTCGAGCGCGCGCAGCATCGTGTTCGTCGTGGACTGCATATCGCGCAACTTCAAACTCATGTCGTGCGTCATCTGCAAATCCGTCGCGGACACGCTGACCGTCGGGTCGAGGCGCACTTCGACGCGCCGCTCGACCGACTTGTCGCCGATGAAAAGTTTGACGGTGTAAGCGCCGGGCAACACCTGCGGGCCGCGCGCGCCGCCGCCGAAGGGCGTCTCTTCGGTCGTCGGCGGCCGGCGCACCTGCGCGCCGCCGTAGCGCAAGTTCCACGCGTAGCGATTGAGCCCGCGCTCTTTCGGCACGCGGGTCTCTTCGAGGACGAGTTGGCCTTTGGCGTCGCGGATTTCCACGCGCACCTTCGTCTTCTCGTCGGGCTTCGACTTGAGATGATAGGTGATGAGCGCGCCGTAGGGCGGGTTCTGGCCGGTGAAAGGTTTATCGCCGATGCCGTAGCGCGTGAAGCGCGTGGTGTAGCGCAAGGCGGGGCGGATGTCGAACATGTGCAGGTCGGCGGCGCGCACCGTGTCGTTCATCCCCTGGATGGGCGTGGCGTCGTCGAAAATCCAGATGCTGCGGCCGTGCGTGCCGAGGATGAGATCGTTGTCGCGCGGGTGGACGACGATGTCGTGGATGGCGACGTGCGGCAGGTTCTTGAGTCCCAAAATCTGCCACGCGTTGCCGCCCGTGTAAGAGACGTAGAGGCCGAGTTCCGTCCCGGCGTAAATCAAGTTTGTGTTCTTCGGGTCTTCGCGCACGACCCAGACGTAGGCGTTGGCGGGCAGGTTGCCGGTGACGTTGCGGAAGGTGCGCCCGCCGTCGGTCGTCTTGTAGACGTAGGGGCGCAGGTCGTCGAGCATGTGTCGGTCGAACGAAACGTAAGCCGTGTCGGCGTCCGCGCGCGAAGGCTCGACGTGCGAGACGGGCGAGCCCGTGGGCAGCCCGGCGACGTTCTTCGTCAAGTTCGTCCAACGCTTGCCGCCGTCGGTGGTGGCTTGCAGTTGGCCGTCGTCCGTGCCCGCCCAGATGTGCCCGGCGCGCAAGGGGGATTCGGCGATGCTGATGATGGTCGTGTGATATTCCGCGCCCGTGTTCTCCAGCGCGACGGGGCCGCCCGCGTTGCCCTGTTTCGTTTTGTCGTTGGTCGTCAGGTCGGGGCTGATGGCCGTCCAACTTTTGCCGAAGTCGGTTGACTTGAAGACGACGTTGCCGCCGAGATAGATCGTGTTCTTGTCGTGCGGCGATGGCGTGATGGGCGAGTTCCAGTTGAAGCGAAACTTCTGCTCGGCGGCGGGGCCGCCGGGGTCGTCGGCGTAAGGCGTGATGGACTGCTGCTCGCGGTTGCGCATGTCGGTGCGGACGATGCCGCCGCCCTGCGACTCGGAGAGGTAGAGGTCGGGATCGTCCGAGTGATTCAACGTGTAGAAGCCGTCGCCGAAACTGACCATGCGCCAGTCGTCGTTAAGTATGCCGGCGGGTTCGCGCGTGCGGCTCGGCCCCGTCCAACTCCCATTGTCTTGAAGCCCGCCCATCACGTAGTAAAACGGCTCGCGGTTGTCGGCGTGAATTTGATAGAACTGGCCGAGCGGCATGTTGTTGACGTACTCCCACGTCTCGCCGCGGTCGTACGAGACGGCGACGCCGCCGTCCTGCCCCTGCCACATGCGGCGCGGATCGACGGGGTCGATCCAGAGCGCGTGATAGTCGATGTGCGTGCGCCCCGTGATCGAGCGGAAGGTGCGCCCGCCGTCAATCGAGACGAACAGGGTCGAAGCGATGGCGTAGACGCGATCCGCGTTGGTCGGGTCAACGCGCACGTCCGTGTAATAAAAACCGCGCGAGACGATGTTGGCCTGATTGGAAACGCGCCGCCAGTTTTCGCCCGCGTCGTCCGAACGATAGAGCGTGCCGTCCTTCGACTCCGTGATAGCGTAGACGACGTTCGGGCTGCTCGGCGCGACTTTGACGCCGATGCGCCCGATGAGTTTCGGCAACCCCGTCGTGAGTTTGTTCCACGTGCGCCCGCCGTCGATTGATTTGAAAACGCCGCCTTTTTCGCTTCCGCTCTTGTGCGTCCACGGCGTGCGGCGGAACTGCCACATCGCGGCGTAGAGGACGTTCGGGTTGACGGGGTCGATGTCGAGATCGGAGACGCCGTGCTCCGCGTCCACGTAGAGCGTCTTCGCCCACGTCTTGCCGCCGTCGGTCGTCATAAAGACGCCGCGCTCCTCGTTCGCGCCGAAGGCGTGGCCGAACGCGCCGACGTAAACCACGTCGGGGTTGCGCGGGTTGATGACGATGCGCGAGATGTGGCGCGTGTCGCGCAGCCCCATGTGCCGCCACGTCTTGCCGCCGTCGGTTGACTTGTAGACGCCGTCGCCGAACGAGACGCTGTTGCGCACGTTCGATTCGCCCGTGCCAACCCACACGACATCGGGGTTCTTCGGTTCAAGCGCGAGGTCGCCGACGGAGATCGTGCCCTGTCGTTCAAAGATCGGCCGCCACGTCTGCCCGCCGTTCACGGTCTTCCAGATGCCGCCCGAAGCCGTGCCGACGTAAACGATGTCGGGGTCGCCCGCGACGCCCTCCACGTCGGCCGTGCGCCCGCCCATGTTGGCCGGGCCGATGCTGCGCCATTCAAGACGCTCGAAGGGGTTCGCGTCTCGGCCCGTGTCCTTCTCGTCTGTGGCCGTCGTTGCTGCTACGGTTGCTGGGGCGGCGGTGCCCGTGTTCTTGGCGGGGCTGCCCGCTTCCTTCGCCGGGTCGAAACGTTCTTCGGGCGTCGCGGTAGGTGTGGGCGTCGCGGCCGGTGTGGGCGTCGGGGTCGGCGTCTGTTGCTGCGCCGCCGCCGCCGTGTGTTGAGGAAGACTTGTACAGAGTAAGAACAGGGCTAACGCCCACACTTGAGGCAAACGGCATTTGAGCATGAACTCGACTCCTGAGCGGCGTGACTTGAATAGAACAGAATGGAACTGAAAAGATAAACCAACTTTCGCTCGCACGTCTATTACTAGATTCGAGAAAGCTCGTGCGAAAGTTTCCCGCCCCGGAGAGTTGCCGCCCGCTCCGGTTGACAATCGTTGCGCGAAAACTACATAAGAATCCTGTCCGAATCTGACCGCCGAACCCCGACCGGGTCGCCCGACGAATGTTCAAACGCTTCCTTCCGCTCGCGCTCCTGCTCATCTTAGCCGGCGTCGCCGTCTTCATCTTTTATCGACTGCGCGACCGCCCGACGCCGACCGTCGCCGGGTGGCACGCCGCCGTCGCCACGTTCGCGGGCGACGGCGCGCCCGGCGCGACGGACGCAGCCGTCCCGGCCGGGGCGCGTTTCCACAACCCATTCGGCGTCGCGGTTGACGGGCGCGGAAACGTCTACGTCGCCGACGCGGGCGACAGTAATCGCATACGCAAGATCGCCGCCGAGGGCGCGATTGTGACGACGCTCGCGGGCGGCGCGGAAGGCTTCTCAGACGGCGCGGGCGGCGCGGCCTCTTTCAACACGCCCTCCGCCCTCGCCGCCGATGCGGACGGCAACCTCTACGTCGCAGACACGTCGAACAACCGCGTTCGCAAAGTGACGCCCGAAGGCTTGGTGACGACGCTCGCGGGCGACGGCACGCCGGGCGCGCGCGACGGCGCGGCACACGCGGCGCAGTTCAACGCGCCCGTCGGCGTCGCCGTGGACGCGCGCGGCGAGCGCGTCTACGTCGCAGACACTTACAACGACCGCATCCGTTTGATCACGACGGCCGACGGCCAGGTGACAACAATCGCGGGCGGCAACGCGCCCGGCTACGCGGACGGCGCGGGCGGCGTCGCGCTGTTCGATACGCCGTGCGCCCTCGTCGCGACCGCGGACGGCGAGTTGTTCATCGCGGACACGGGCAACCGTCGCCTGCGCAAGCTGTCGAAAGATGGTCAGGTCTCGACGCTCAACCCCGCGCCCGCCGACGGTTCGCAGTTCGACGGGGCGTTCGAGCCGGTGGGACTCGCGCTCACGCACGATAATTTTCTCTACGTGGCGGAGCGCGAGCGCAACCGCATCTGGCAACTCGCGCCCGACGGCCGCACGACGGCGCACCTCATCGCGGGCACGGGCGCGGGTTTCTCGAACGGCGACGGGCGAACGACCGCCCGCTTCAACCAACCGGCGGGCATCGCGGTTGATAAAAGCGGCGCGTTGTACGTTGCCGACAGCGCAAACTATCTCGTGCGCAAGTTAACCACCGCCGCCGCCGGGGGAGCGACGACTACGCACAACGCGGCCACGAACGGCGCGGCAACGCCGGAAGACGCTTCGACGCAAAACGCTTCGACTCAAGGCGCACCCTCGTTGCCGGGCGATCCCGCGAACGATGCCGCGCCGCCCGCCGAACTGGGCGACGTGCTGCCGCGCCTGTCGGCCGACGCGCTCGGCGTCAAGTCTCTGCCGTGGCCGCTCGACCCGCAAGAAAGTTGGCACGAAGTGGCCGCGACGCTCGGCGAGGTGCGCGGCAGTTACGACACCACAGACAGCCGCCATCATTTGCACAGCGGCATAGACATCTTCGGCACTTACGGCCAGACCGTGCGCGCCGTTCTGGATGAAAAGGTCGAGAGCCCGCTGACCAACTGGGGACACGGCGAACTCAACGAAGGCTTGCGCGTCGGCGTGATGACTTACGTTCACCTGCGCGCCGGGCGCAGCGAGCGGGACGAGTTGATCGACGAGGCGCGCTTCGCGCCGCAGCGCGACGCGCAGGGGAAACTCACGCGCGTCCGCATCAAACGCGGAACACGCTTCCGCGTGGGCGACGCGCTCGGCACGGTCAATCGCATGTATCACGTCCACATGAATTTCGGCGCGCCGAACGCCGAACTGAACCCGCTCGTGCTCCCGCTCGTCGGCTTCACGGACACGGTCGCGCCCAAGATCGAGCGCGACGGCGTGCAACTCTTCGACGCGTCCAATGGTCAGCGTCTCACGGAGAAACGCGACGGCCGCCTGCTCGTCGGCGGGCAGGTACGCATCGTGGTTGACGCCTACGATCAGGTTGACGGCAATCAGGCGCGCCGCCGTCTCGGCCTCTACAAACTCGGCTACGGGTTGCTCCGCCCCGACGGCACGCCCGCGCCCGGCTTCGAGCAGCCGCGCATCACGCTCGAATTCGACCGCATGCCGCCGGAGATGGAAGCCGTCAAAGTGGCCTACGCCGACGAGAGCGGCATCACCGTCTACGGCAGCAAGTCCACGCGCTTCCTCTACGAAACGACGAACGTCGTCCGCCACGGCCGCGCCGCGCGCTCCGTGTGGGACACGTCAAACTTGCCGACAGGCGACTACACCCTCCGCATCATCGCCGCCGACTATCACGGCAACGAGGCAACCGCCGGGCGCGACGTGGAGATCAGGATCGAAGGCAAGTGACGAATGTGGGGTGATGAATGTGGAGTGATGAACGGAAACCGAAGGCAACTGTGCACACACAATGTAAATGTCAGTTGTCGGCGTACCAATCGCCGGGGTCAATGCCCGTTAAAGTTTGCCCGGCGCGCAGCGTTACTTTGACGGGTTCGTGGGACGGGCAATTGACCGAGAGGCCGCATATCACGAATTCCGAATAGTAAGCCCTGTAGCCCCAGTACGCCTCGCCCGACTCCTCCCCGTTCACGAGGGTGGCGAAGACGTAATAGCCCCCGGCGGGGACTGTCAGTTTATACGAGACTTTGCCCCGCCTTCGATTCACGACGCGCTTGTCCGTGCAGTGGATGCTCTTGGAAGTTACGGACTCCGCGCATACGATCATTCTGGGTAAGCCTGCGTCGGTGGGGTAAGACAGCGAGCCGGTAATGACTCCCGGCCGTTGCGCGGACACTTTTAATTCGGGCAGGCTGCCGATTACCAGCGAGGCCGTCAGCAGGGTGTATAAAAGTTTCTTCATGAACATCACTCCTGACGAAGGATCAGTCGGGACGAAATAGCCGCTATATTAATTCAACGCTTCTTCTCCAGCATCGGCTTGAGATGTTGGTAGACGGTTGCGGCGACGATGCGCGTGCCTTCGGGGTTGGGGTGGACGCCGTCGGCTTGGTTCAAGTTTTCGATTCCGGCGACGCGGTCGAGGAAGAAGGGGATCAGGGGCAGGTCGTATTCTTTGGCGAGCGCGGGGAAGACTTCCATGCTGGCGCGCCCGTATTGCGCGCCGTAGTTGGTGGGGGCGAGCATGCCTGCGAGCAACACCTGCGCGCCGCGCGCGCGCGCGCGTTCGATGATCTGCGAGAGGTTCTTGCGCGTCTCCGAGGTGGGCAGGCCGCGCAGGATGTCGTTCGCGCCGAGTTCGAGGATGACGAAGCGCACGTCGCCTTCGAGCGCCCAGTCGAGGCGGCGCAAGCCCCCGGCGCTGGTGTCGCCGGAAACTCCGGCATTCACGACTTCGTACTCAAAACCGTCACGTTTGAGTTGTTCTTGTAAGAGCGACGGGTAACTTTCGTGAAGGGAGAGGCCGTAACCTGCCGTCAGGCTGTCGCCGAGGGCGACGATCTTCGGCAGATTGCGCGCCGGGGTCGCGGGCGGCGCGGGCGGCGCGGGCGCGTTTCGTTGATTGTTGCCGCAGGCGCAGAGGATAAAGGCGGCGAGTAATGTTAAGCTGAACGAAATAAATTTACGCATGATTGAATTATACAGGCTCAGGAAAGAAGTTCCCTCCGGCGCGGAGACGCTGACCATCTTGCACTCGCTCGATCTCACGATCCCCGACGGGCAGTTCGTCTCCATCGTCGGCCCTTCGGGGAGCGGCAAGTCAACTTTGCTCGGACTCATCGCCGGACTCGACGCGCCCACGGCGGGCGAGATACGCGTTGACGGCGAGGCCATCACGTCGATGGACGAAGACTCGCTCGCCGGGTTGCGCGGCCGGAAGATCGGCATCGTCTTTCAGTCCTTCCATCTCATCACTTCGCTCACGGCTTACGAGAACGTGCTCGTGCCGATGGAGATCGCGGGCCTCGGCGATGCGCCCGCCCGCGCGCGCGCGCTGCTCGAAGACGTTGACCTGACGGCGCGCGCGCACCATTACCCGTCGCAATTGTCGGGCGGCGAGCAGCAACGCGTCTCGATTGCGCGCGCCTTCTCGAACAACCCTTCGATCCTGCTGGCCGACGAGCCGACCGGCAACCTCGACTCCCGGAACGGCCGCCACGTCTTCGAACTCATGTTGAAACTCAACCGCCAGCGCGGGACGACGCTCATCCTGATCACGCACGACCACGAACTCGCCGCGCTCGCCGACCGCCGCATCGCACTGCGCGACGGGCGGGTCGTCAGCGACAGTGACGGCAGTAGCGGCGATAGCAGCGCGGGCGACGGGGCGACGGGCGGCGTTGACGTGGAGACGGGCGGCGCGGCGGGCGACGAGGTGTTGGAGACGGCGGCAGAGCCGCAGCATCAGGGGCGACGATGAAATTCATCTGGCGGATGGCGCGGCGCGAAATACGTTCCTCGTGGAAGCGTCTGCTTTTTTTCTTCCTGTGCATCGGCATCGGCGTCGGCGCAATCGTCGCGCTGCGTTCGACCATCCAGAACGTGAATGCGGCGATGGTCTCGGAGGCGCGCAACATCCTGACCGCCGACGTGCAGGTTGATTCGTCGCGCGAGATAAACGACGCGACGCTCGCCGTCGTCAAGCGCATCGCCGCCGCGCACGGCGTCGCGGCCGAGACGCAGACCATCGAGGCTTCGACGATGCTCCGCCCGGCCGACGACGCGCGCGAGGGCGCGTTGATGGTCGAGTTGAAGGGGATCGACGCGCCCTACCCGCTCTACGGCGAGTTCACGCTGGCGAACGGCGAACAATTCACACACGCGCTCTTGGAGAACGACGGCGTGGTCGTCGCCGCGTCGCTGCTCGAACGCCTGAGTTTGAAGGTCGGCGACGAAGTGAAGATCGGTAACTCGACGTTTCAGATACGCGGCGTGACGGCGCAGGAGCCGGGCGCGACGGGCGGCTTCCGCATCGGGCCGCGCGTCTTCATCGCGCGCGGCGCAATCGCCGCGACGGGTTTGACGGGCTTCGGCAGTCGCGCGCGCAACAAGATTCTCATGAAAGCGCCGCCCGCGGAGTTGAACGCGCTCGTCGCGGATTTGCGCGCGGGGCTGAAAGAGAGCCTCGTCAGCGTGCGCTCGTACAGGGATTCGCAGGAAGGGTTGAACGAACAATACACGCGCTCGGAAAATTACCTGTCGCTGACGGGGTTGGTCATCCTCGTGCTCGGCGGCATCGGCGTGTCGAACGTGACGCGCGTCTTCATCGAACAGAAGAAGCGCACCATCGCCGTGCTCAAATGCGTGGGCGCGTCGAGCCGCATGATCGCGGGCGTGTATCTGGCGCAGGTGCTCGCGCTGGGCTTCGCGGGCAGTCTCTTCGGCGTCTTGCTGGCGCGGGCGGCGTTGCTGTTCGTCGCGCGCCGTTTCAGCGAGACGCTTCCCCCTAACATGAGTTACGACTTGACGCCGGGCGCAATCGCGCAGGGGCTCGCGCTCGGCCTGCTCATCTCGCTGCTGTTCTCCGCGCTGCCGCTCCTGCGCGTGCGCCACATCAAACCGAACATGCTGCTGCGCGAAGACGCAGCGGGCGGCGACGCCGGGGTGGCCGACACAAACGTTAATTGGTTAGGGCGTCTGCGCGGCGCGCTATCTCCGAGGCGCATCGGCCTGATCGGCCTGACGCGTGCGCTCGTCGGGCTCGGCGTCGCGGGTGGGCTCCTCGCGCTCGCGGCGTGGCAGGCGGGTTCGATTCGCGTGGGCGCGTTCTTCATGGCGGGTCTCGCGCTGACGGCGGGCGCGCTGCAACTGACGGCGATGCTCGTCATCCACCTCGTCCGGCGCGCGCGCCACGTTCGTTCGTTCGCCCTCAGGCACGCCGTCAACAGCATGTACCGGCCGGGCAACCAGACGCGCGTCGTGGTGCTGGCCGTCGGGCTGGGCGCGTTCCTCGTCATCGCGACGCAATCGCTGCAAAAGAATCTCGTGCGCGAGTTCGACCCGGCGGCGCGGGCGCAGTTGCCGAACATGTTTTTGATCGACGTGCAGAAGGATCAGAAAGAAGGCGTCGAAGAGTTGATCACGAGGGCGACGGGCGAACGCCCCACGCTCGTCCCGACGGTGCGCATGCGCATCGCCGCGATCAACGGGCAGAGCATCGACCTCGACGACAAAGGGCGACGCCCGCAACGTGGCATGCTGGGGCGCGAGTACGTCGTCACCTACAGGCCGCAACTCGAAGAGAACGAGACGATTGTCGCGGGAACGTTCTGGGACGCCGCGCCGTCGAGCGAACCCGAGGTGTCCGTCGAAGAGGGCATGATCGGGCTGGCGGGACTCGATCTGGGCGGCACGATCACGTTCGACATCACGGGTCGCCGCCTGACGGCGCGCGTCACGAGCGTCCGGCGTGTTGACTGGCGCAACTCGCGCACGGGCTTCCTCGTCCTCTTCCGGCCGGGCACGCTGGAAAATGCGCCGCAGATGTTGATCGCGCCCATCAACGGCCCCACGACTGATGCGGAGCGCGGCCGCTTCCAACGCGCACTGCTGGACAAGTACCCGAACATCTCCGTGATCGACGTGGCCGACATCATGCGCGCTGTGACGCGGATTTTGAACAACGTGACGCTGGCCGTGTCGTTCATCGGCGGGTTCGTGCTGTTGAGCGGCGTGCTCATCCTCGTCGGCTCGATTGCGATGACGAAGTGGCAGCGCGTCTACGAGGCGGCGGTCTTGAAGACGCTCGGCGCGAAGCGCAAAGTGCTGCTCTCGATCATGCTCGCGGAGTACGGCCTGCTCGGTCTGACGGCGGGGCTCGTCGGCACGCTCGCGGCCATCGCGCTCTCGTATTCGATCTCGCGTTTCGTGTTCGAAATACCGTGGAGTTTTACGCCGTGGCTCTACTTCGTGGGGCTCGGCGCGACCGTCCTCTTGGTCGCGGCCGTCGGCGCGCTCTCAAGTTTCGACGCGCTCACGCGCAAGCCGCTCGCGGTGTTGCGCGCCCCTTGAGAGAGTCGTTCAATGTCCTGCTAGAGCTTGCGGCGGGAAGGCGAAGACGAGTCGCCCTTCTTCTTCTTCTTCTTCTTCTTCTTCTTGCGCCCCGCGTCGCAGCTCGTTCCACGCGTCTATGTCGAGATCGATGCGCGCGAGCGTGGCCGGAGTCATGGCCGCGCCCTCGCCCGTCAGGCGTTCGAGCAACGACTGGAGGCCGGGATTGTGGCCGACCATGAGAACCACGTCGGCGCTGTCTTCCACTTCCGAGACGACTTCGATCAGTTGCTCCGTGCTCGCTTCGTAGATGCTTTCGTGGAAAAGCAGCGGCGCGTCGAGTTGCGCGGCTTCGATGACGAGGTCGGCGGTCTCTCGCGCGCGTGCGGCGGGCGAGCAGACGATTGTATCGGGTGTTAATTTTCTGCGCCGGAGAAATTGGCCGACGAGCAGCGCGTCGGCGCGTCCTTCGTCGGCGAGCGGGCGGCCGAAGTCGCGCCCGGTCGGGCTGGACTGGGTCGGTCTCGCGTGGCGGAGCAAAAGCAGTGTTTTCATGTTCGCGTGAAAGCTTTAAAAAAAGTTTCGGGAAAACGCTTCGAGAACTTTTAGCACGAAGGGCAGCGCACTTTATACCGGCGGCGCGCCGTCCCGCGCCTTCCGCGTCCTGCGCATCAGCGTGCCGCATGCGTTAAAATCCGGTGCGTAATTCACCCGGCTCAAAATCAGTGTGAGAAGAACATGACCGCACGAACCATCGTCATCGGCGACATCCACGGCTGTTACGAGGAACTTCTGGCGTTGCTCGACAAGGTTCAGGCGGGCGCGTTTGATCGCATCATCGCCGTCGGCGATCTGATCGTGAAGGGCGAGCGCAATCGCGAGGTGCTCGAACTCTTCATGTCGGACGCGCGCTTCTCCTCCGTGCTCGGCAACCACGACCGCGCCATCCTGCGCTACTGGCGCGGCAAGAAGAAAAAACTGAACGAGCAACAGCACGCCTGCCACGTCGAACTCGAAAGCGGGCGCGAGCGTTACGAATCTTATCTCGCATCACTGCCCCTGACGCTCGATCTGGGTGCGCACCTCGTCGTCCACGCGGGCTTGCGTCCCGGCGTCGCGCTCGAAGACCAGTCGGCCAAAGATTTGACCGAACTGCGCTCTCTGGAAGGGAAGGCCAAAACGCCGAAGGGCACGCCGTGGTACGAAGTTTATGACGGAGCGCAGACCATCCTGTTCGGCCACTGGCCTCATCCGGTGGTGCGCCGGGGGAAGCACGCCATCGGGCTCGACACGGGCTGTGTCTACGGTTACGAACTTACGGCCTACATCATCGAGACCGGCGAGTTCGTGCAGGTCAAGGCTGCGCGCCGCTACGACGTTCCGGGCAAGCGTCTGCGCAAGGCGAAGAAGCGACTGGCAGAGGAAGGGATGAGGGATGAGGGATGAAATAAAAGCACACAAGCGATTCAATCTCTCTTTTCATCCCTCATCCCTCATCCCTATTCTTTACATCCTTAACAATCTTTTATCCTCGTCTTAACCAACGGCGGGCGCGTTTCGTGGATACTCTGCGGGAGTTTGAACGTTTAATTCCCCGGAGTAAAGAATCATGAAACAGATCAACGCCCTCTGCAAACGCCTCCTGCTCGCCTGCATCGTCTCCGCGTTCGCCGCTTCGGTGTGCGGGGCGCAGACGCCCGCCGACAACAAACAGCAGCCGGGGGCGTCGGAAAAGACGGCCGCGCCCGGCAAAGAGAAGGCCGCCGAAAAGACCTCCGCGCTCGACGAAGAGTTGTCCAAGACGCCCGCGGGCAAGACCGTCGCCAAATTCTTCGCCGCCTTCAACAGCGGCGACCTCAAGACGATGCGCGCCTTTCACGAAAGCTTCGGCGACGACCCGGAGAACGCGGATAAGGATTCGGAGTTCTACGAACGAACCGGCGGCCTCAAACCGCACAGCCTGAGGCGCTCGACCGAAAACATATTCGAGGTGCTCGTGCAGACGAAGAAAGACGCGCGCTGGATCACCTTCGAGTTCACGCTGGACACGCAAGAGCCATACGGCATCAACACCATCAGCGTCCGCCCCGCCGCGCCGCCCGCGAACTAAATGATGAAGTATGAACGCGGAACGATGAACTGAAAACAGTTGCTTTTCAGTTCATCGTTCCGCGTTCCGCGTTCATACTTTTAGATGACGGCAAACCTTCCGAAGATATTCGAGACAATCTACGCACTTCCGGGGCTTAAAATTACCCTTCGACGGGTAATTTTGAATTTCAACGAGGGGGAAGCTATGAGCGGAAGAAAATTGTCGGGTTGGTTGGGCGTCTTGTGCTGCGCGGCGTTGTGCTGCGCGGTGTTGCAGACGGGGTCGGTCGCGCTCGGGCAGCGCAGGGGCGGTCGTGCCGTCGAGGGGCGCGAGCAGGTGATTCTGGGCACGGTCGTCGGCGTGGGCGGGCGGTTCGGCGGGCGGACGGCCCCGTTCAGGCTCAACGTGAATCGCTACACGTCTGCGGACGAGGTGCGGCAGTTGAACGCGGCGTTGCAGTCGGGCGGGCAGGAAGAGTTGCTGCGCACGCTCTCACGAATGGAGGCGGGGCGCATCACGATTGGCAACGGCGTAGGCGTGGACGCCAACGTGATCATCTCCGTGCCGCAGGAGAACGGGACAAAACTCGTCGTGCTCTACGAGCGCAACGTCAACTTCTACGAGTTGCGCTACGGGACGCGCTCGGAGGACTACAGGTTCGGCTACGCGGAGATTTTCCTGCGCCGCCGGGGCAACAGCGAAGGGACTTTCATCCCCGCCGCGAAGGTCAGGCTGAGAGACGGCAACACCTGGGAGGTCGAGGACTTCGGCGTCTTCCCGGCGCGGCTGATGGGCTTACAGGCGCGCGGCGGCGGCGGCGGCCTCGTCCGGTAAGTTTGACGTAAAATCGCTCGCCAATGCAGACACGGAGAGTTAAACGCGGAAGCGGGAACGCGGAAGCAAAAGCACCCTGCTTTCAGTTCATCGTTCCGCGTTCCCACTTCCGCGTTTGCTTCCTCTGTGCCCGCACCGGTGAGCGCTTTAATTTGAGTCTCACACGATTTCGCCCGACAAGTGTTTACAGCAGTTTGCAAATGGATGCGACTCGTCTGTGATTATGGTAGGGGCAGGGCTTGTCCCCGCTCGCTTTCGTAACCACGCGGGCGGGGACCAGCCCCGCCCCTCCAATGATTCCTTCATCGCACTCAATGGCAACCCGCTTTAGGCGCTTGATCAGTTCATCCTGCGAATGACCAAACGCATCAAAGTCTCGCCGCTAATGCTAATTGGGATTAGGACGTCTCTGCGCTCAACCGTCGCCGTGAGTAAGAACCTCTCCACTCGAACGGCGATGCTCATCACTCCTTTGAGGTTGAGCTACGCATGAGCGTCATTAATTTCAAAGATAGATCGCGCGCATCATGCCAGACCGTGCTAAAGTTAAGCATCTTCACCTCGACTAGTCTGGCCTCTGCCTAACTTAAACATAGGCGGCAGAGGCTGCGCGGGCTTGTGGCACAAGTACATCGCAAGTCCCCTCTTCATGCATAGGACGATAGCCGTATGCCTCACATACTGTTAGTCGGAGACCATAAGATCGTCGCCCGAGCCATCAAAGAGACGTTGGAAGAAGAAGGCTGGCGCGTGACGCTCTGTCACGACGGGGCGGTCGCGGTAACAAGGCTGGCGAGCGATGCCGACTATAACCTCTTGATGTTCGACAATCATCTACCCAACGTCAACGGGCTGGAGCTACTGCGCTACGCCCGCGAACTTCCGCACCACAGAAAGACGCCCATCATCATGTTCTCCGTGAGCGAATGCGGCAGCGATGCGCGGCGGGCGGGCGCGAATGAGTTTTTGCGGAAGCCGAACGACACAGGGAAGATTGTTGAAACAGTCGCCCGCTTGCTTGGCTCTTAGTTCGCTCGCGCGTGCGTGGTCAGACGACGTTGAGCCGCGCCCCGATGATGTTGGAGGGGCCGAGGGCGGTCAGGAACGGCGTGATTTGTTCTTCTGGCCGGGGCGTGCGTCCCGGCTTCAATCCTCCGCACATGCGAGACTCACCGGCCTCCGGCGTCGAGCGTCAGGGCGTGCAGGCGATTGCCCTGCGAGGTGTAGAGCAGGCCGGTCTCTTCGGCGGTGGTGAAGCGCGGGTCTGGGTGTTCGAGGCGTAGTTCGCGCTCGGTGCGCCCGTTGTTGAGGTTGACGCCCGCGAGGCCGTTGCCGCCGCCCGTCTTCAAGTTCGTGTAGTAGTACATCCACTGGCCGCGCAGGGCGGCGAGGCGTTCGCGCCGCCAGAGGAAACGCGAGAGGCGCGCGAGTTGGCTGGCGGGGTCGAGCCGGTCGAGGAGGCGTTCGTCCACGTCGCGCACGGAGGGGCGCGGCAGGTCGGAGACGCCCACGCGCGGCATGCGCGGCATGTTCGGCAGGCGAAAGTTCGCGGCCTCACGCGCGCGCGCGGCGATGCCGTAGGGGGTGAAGCGGCGCGTGATCTCCTGACGCGCCGCCCCGGCGGCGAGCGAGGTGAGACCCGGCAGCGTGTTGCGCGCCGAGAGCCCAGACCAGCGGAGCGCGGTGGCGGCGCGCGACACCGTGCGGACGCCGCCGAAGACCGACGTGGCCGTGCCGCCGTAGCGGAAGTAGAGCGAGGCGGCGCGCGCGGCAATCGCGCCCACGGTACGCAGGAAGCCGCGCCCCGGCGGCGTGTGGCGCGTGCGCCACAACTCGCGGCCGCTCCGCGCGTCGAAGGCCGCGATCTCGTTGCGCCCGCCGACGACGGCCGCGCCGCGCTCGTTGACGAGGACGAAGGCCGCGCGCTCGATCCGGTGCGAGATTTTCGCACGACGTTTGCCCGTCGCCGCGTCAATCCAGATGAGGTCGTCGCGGTCGGCGATGAGGATCGTGGAGGCGTCGGGCAGCGCGAGGTTGGTGATGCCTTTGTCCGCGCCCTTGTAACGCCAGCGCACCTTGCCCGTCGTCGTGTCAATCGCGCTCACGCCGTAGGGGCCGCGCTCGGCCGTCTCGCCGTCTTTGAGGCGCGTGAACTGCCCGCCCGTGCGCACGTACAACGTCGCGCCCTCGCCCGCGAGCAGCATTTCGGGCGCGAGGCCGACATCTTTCGCCTCCCACGCCACTTCAAAATCGGAGCGCGAGACGGCGCGCACGCGCCCTCGCCCCGAAGTGTAGATGTAGCGTTCGTCGAAGACGGGGTCGGCTTCGGTCAGCGCCAGCCCCTCTTCGTTGACGCGAAACTTTTCGCGCTCGCGGCTCTTGCCCGTCGGCGCGTCGAACGACGTGACGCCCTCGTAGAAGAGATACAGGCGGCCGTCGGCGAACAGCGGCGGGTGATAATTGTCGAGCGTGAAGTTCGTCTCCACCTCCGCGCCGTCTTCGCCCCACGCGGCGGGCATCAATTCCACCTCGCCCGTCTCGTGCTTCCACAACTCTTCGCCGTCCACGAGGTTGAAGACGTGCGTAACCGGGTGCTTCTTCAACCCGTCGCCCGATTTGCCCCGCGCCCCGCGCACGAGCACCACGGCGAGCCTCTGCGCTTCCGTGTCCACGGCCATCTGCATGACGCTGCCGCGCACGCGGTCGCTCCGCCAGAGCGCGCCGCCCGTCAGGATGTCGGTCGCTTCGAGCCGCGTCTTGCCGTCGCTTTCCAGACTCAGGAGCAGAATGTCCGTGCCGGGCACGGGTGCGATGTCGGTCTCGTCGAGCCGCACGTTCTTGCGCCGCCACAGGATTTCGCCACGCTCGCCGTCAACCGCGTAGAGCGAACGCTCCGTCCCGACGAGCAGCACGCCCAACTCCGTCAACTGGTAAAAACGCACGTCGCCGTCGAAGCGCGCTGACCACCCCGCGGCGGCTTTCGCCCCGGTAGGAAAGCCCAGAGCGGCGGCGAGACACGCGACGCCGAGCAGCAGAGGAAAATTGCGCCGGAAGGAAAAAGGTCGAAATCGCATCATTGAAAAACTCCCTCGGAGGTCGAACTTTGCGGCCACCCCTTGCCAGTCTATAACCGCGCCGCACGGATGCAAAACGGCTCGGGCGGGCGCGGCGCGCACGCACGCGGGATTTACATATTTTCGCCGGACGGGTATAAATTGAAGTGGCGAAAAACTTGATAACCAACGCAATTGAACTTCTCCCTCAAACTCTCCACCCATTCCAATACCGGCTGTGCCGTTCCCCTGCGGCGCGGCGCATGTTCGCTAACAGCTAAGATGCTCCGATAGGGACGGGCGGCGAGGGGTTTTTTTGTCGCGAACCGAAAATTCCTTTCCGGCATAGGGATCATTATTTTTTGGAAGGACGCAATGCGAAATCAACAGGCAACACCAGATTTACTCGACACCAAGCTACTCCTGAAAACGCTGATGGCCTTCAAGAAGGGCGACTTCTCGGCGCGCCTCCCGACCGAATGGACGGGCGAGGCCGGCAAGATCGCCGACACCTTGAACGACATCATGGAACTGAACGACCAGACCGCCAAAGAACTCGAACGCGTCAGCCGCGTCGTCGGCCGCGACGGCAAGATCACGCAGCGCGCCACGCTCGCCGGGGCGCAAGGCTCGTGGGTCGAAGTGGTCGATTCCGTGAACATGCTCATAGACGACATGGCGCGCCCAACCAACGAGATCACGCGCGTCATCGGCGCGGTCGCCAACGGCGACCTCTCGCAACGCATGGCGCTCGACGTGGAAGGCCGCCCGCTCAAGGGCGAATTCCTGCGCTCCGTCAAGATCGTCAACTCGATGGTGGATCAACTCGGTTCGTTCGCGTCGGAGGTGACGCGCGTGGCGCGCGAGGTGGGTACGGAAGGCAAACTCGGCGGCGAAGCGAAGGTGAAAGGCGTCGCGGGCACGTGGAAAGATTTGACCGACAGCGTCAACTCCATGGCCGGCAACCTCACCGCGCAGGTGCGCAACATCGCAGAGGTGACGACGGCGGTCGCCAACGGCGATTTGTCCAAGAAGATCACCGTCGATGTGAAGGGCGAAATCCTCGAACTCAAGAACACCATCAACACGATGGTGGATCAACTCAACTCGTTCGCGTCGGAAGTG
>JAIVJZ010000051.1 GCA_020199775.1 Acidobacteriota bacterium | reverse complement strand
ATGCCTGGGTAAGAGTCTGAAGTGGTCGAGCAAGATGAGAAAGTACAGGGCGGACGTGGCGCAGGAATCGCGGTTCGATGGACTTTGTTTGTTGCTAGTTAGCTCAAAACCTGAATAGTCACATCAAATTCACGGAGTCCGATAAAATACATTATGTTGCTGATTTGGACGAGGCATCTCTTGGTTGGCTCAACCGCCAATCGAATGAGGAATGTAGCTCTGTCACCCCAACCGACTGAATTTCTATTTTATCTCTGCTTGCTTCCAAGGATATTGGCGGTATGCCTACAGTTGCGAGTCCCACTTTGCTCAACCACGACGGATGAAGAGCGCCTCATGAAGGTCGCTGTAGAGGCGCTGTTGCAGCAATCGCTCTTGAGCTATAATCCGCCCCGATTCGGGGCGAAGAAGAGAAACCGCGTCTTGTTCGACAAACTTAACTTGCCAGCTACGTAAGGAGGAACACCCTCCGGTGGTACTGCCGCCACCAGCTCTCTTACCGAGACCTTGAAGAGATGATGCGCGAGCGCGGGCCGACGGTGGACTGGGCATCTAGAATCATTATACGTAAGAGAAGACTGATTAAGGTTTACGCTTCACACCCTCATGCATGCGAGCGCAAGGTAAATTTTCTGGTAAATCAATGCCGTCATCCACGAAGGCGTTAATCCACACCTTCGCCAACTCGCTGTACTTCAATAAAACTTCCATCGGAGGCTCGCGCTCGCCATTCTCAAACCGGGACAAGTAACTGCGAGGTACCTTACTTTTCAACCCCAAGTGCTTAACCATCTCCTCTTGCGTGTAACCGAGCGCCTCTCGGACGTGCAAGAGTTTGGCGGGCAATCGCTTCGGCTGCGGTCGCTTTGCTCCTCCCATTCAGGAATCTTCTCCTGAATGGTTAGAGTCGGCGGCTTGTGATGAGCTATGTCCTCGATCTCTCTTGCTTGTTGTACCAAATGGTACTAAAGTATCGCGCGTTTTTCGGATCGCCGGGATATCGCATTTAGGAAATCCGCGAGCGATGCACATTATGAGCCGAGATGCTGAGCCTCTTTACGCATGGACAGCTTCACCGAGTTGTCAAACATACCGACGCAGAAGATAGCAGAAACAGGGTCAACCGTCACCGCTTTCATAAATTGCAAAGACGTCAATATCAAAGCCTTGTTAAAACAAACAGAGCCCGGAGTTGGTCATGTTCCTTCAACAGTGGAATGGGCGAAACGTAGTGCGCGTGGGGACGCCTCACTAATAAGTATGGAAGTAATCAAAGGTACAGCTGAGTCGGGCTGGTTAAGGGCAGCTAAAAGCTGAACCCCTGCGACGCCTGCAGTCCGATGGTTGAGACGTCTTATGCAAGTCTTATGTAGCGAGCAGAAACTGACCGTAACGCAGCCAGATAGCAGCATATCCTGTTGCTAGAAGTAGGAGATGGTGATGAGTAGCAGCGAGCCTGACACTATCACAGTGGAGAAGCACTACCGGATGACGCTGGACTTCCGCGTGCTGGTCGGCGATGTCAGCAAGGATGGGGTTGAAAGAGACGGAGATGACGCGGAGGGGGCGCGCGAGCATCTGGAGCGGCAGAGACGATTACTGTGTGCGCTGCTGCGTGACGAGAGAGTGCTCGATGAGTTCATGACTTACCTGGTCACGGACCGGGTGTGCAGTCACCCGGACAGCGAGTTGGACAAGGTGTTTGGGGTTAAGAGTGAAGAGGAGATGCTGGAGCCGGTCTTCTCCGCGCTGGGAGAGGATGATGCGCAGTTCTTCCGGGAGGTAAGGCAGGACGGCATCCTCTGGGAGAACACGGAGCAGTTTGAATGTTGCTTCGCGGTGGACTGGACGGGTGCGACTCTGATCGAGATTGCAGGGAAGAAGGAAGGAGATCCGACAGCGTCGGAGGCGGGGCAAACATACCTGAGGAGATTCACCCATCGCGGCGACAAAAAATAGCAGCAGAGGTGTCGCCAGTCGCGGGATGTAACTTGCCATAATTTAAGGAGAATGAGACGAGGATGACCGATTGGCGGGATGTGAAGGATGCGCGCATGAGGCTCGCCATGGGGCTGATGCTCGAAGAGATCGGGAAGTACGAGTGCGCCGCAGATGTGCTGCGGGCAGCCATCGCCTGCGACCCCCTTTTGGTGGAGGCGCACGTCTGGCTGGGCATCATCTATGAAGGGACGGTGCGCTACGAGGAGGTGGTCGGGGAGTTCGTGGAAGCCATCAGAATCGACGAGCGGGCGGCGCGGATGGCCGTCAGCACCGAACCGGAAGAGATTACAAGGATTCGCCAGATCTTAAACGGATGGCCGGTGACGCCCCCTCCTATCCCCGAGAAGGAGACGTGGTATCCGCCGGAGTTGCCGCCGCAGATACGGGAGGCGTCTGAGCTGTCGGAGGCGGCGAGTAAACATATCGGGGCAGGACGCGACGCGGAAGCGGTGGAGGCGTTGGAGAGAGCGGTGAGACTCGATCCGGTGTCGCGACCCTACGTGGCGCTGCTCGCATTCGCCTACGTGCTGAACAGTCGAGAGCGGGCAACGTGGGCCAGCAGGTCGGTGTTGTGGGAAGTCTCGCCAAGGCTAGCGCGGGTCGTCTTCAAGCGCTGAGTTAACGCCACTGTTCTCTTCCCCGGATAGTGATTGTAGGAGCAAGCCTCACCTATGAATACGGAAGTGCTCAAAGGGACAGCGACCGGAGTCCGCGAATCGATTCACGTGCGCGGTGATAGCTCCAGCGTCTCGACAAGTCACCGCACCATCTTCAAGATCGGCACGACGACCGTCATCTTCGTCTCGAACGGGATGCCGATCATCGGCGAGGGCGACCGCCTGACCGTGGCGGGCACGATGAAAGGTCGCGTGCTGCTCGCTGAAGCCTACCGGAATGATACGGCCGGGGTGCGCGGAAATTCCGGCATGCGGGAAACCTTCTTTGGCATGGTCATTACCTTCGTGGCAGGAGCAGTGGGTCTCGGCTGGGCGCTGTTGGAGCCGCTTATTCCCGAACTGCCGCGCCTCCCCGAGGGGCTGTGGTGGCTGGTCTTCCCGGCTGGGGCGTTCTTCACGGTGTTGGGCTTCTATTATCTCTATAAATGGCTGCGCATTCGCAGCGCCGTCGGGCTGGTGAGGAGCAGCTAAAGAGAGCTAGGAGAGCACATCGACGATCTCACACTAAGAGGCAGGGAGTGGAGAGATATTCATCACGTCCGATAATCTTATGTGAGAACTCTCGTTCGAACTCTTACATAAGAATTATCAGACTCCTAGTGGCGTCATTTCTCCTGCGTCTCAGGCAGGTGCTTGCCCACGTACTCAGACTTCGTCTTGCCGCCCTCGGACCAGTATGCATACCAGTACGGGCCGTGTAGTTCTCCATTGGCGCATTTGCAGCCCTGCTTGCCGCAACGCACCTTCTCCTGCCGGTAGGTTTTATGAGTGGCTCGGCGGGTCCGTAAGACTTCTTTCTGTCTGGTGCCGCCCCGGACTTTCTTCTTTGATCCTTGGCTTGAGAGCAGGGCGCGTAGCCATCCGTTTAGCTTCGCCAGATCTCTCGGGGGCAGCGCGCTGATCGACTGTTTGATTTCACGTAGCTTCATCATAGCTTCCCGGTTGCGGCAGCGGGTCACTCCGCTGCCGCGGGTAATCCGACCCTGATAGCCGTCCGCCACGCGGAGCATGTGGCGGCTCAGTAACAGAGTCGGGAGATCAGTTTTGTGCGTTGTAGTTGTTTGCCGTTAGCGGCTCGCGAGAATCGTTAAAGATGTTCGCTAATGAAGGGGGTTGGCCGGCGTCGCCGGTATCCCAACACGGGAGTCTCATCGGGATCGGTGCCATAGATTCCTTAGGTAAATTTACCTATTGATTTTTGACATCTCTTGTGTAATACTCGTAACAATGTGTCACGAGTAATACAAAATGAAGCCATCTACCTCCATGGTAGACCTCACATATCAATGAGCGCTGTTTGTTACCTCCCCAGTTAACAAATGGCACACGCCTCCGGTCACAACGGGCTGTCCAAAAACAGCCGACCGCATTCGGACACTTAACCCTTTTTACATAAGTGCGGAGCTTTCTCTGAAACTGCCTCGAGGGTGGATGTTGCTTAGATAAGGAGCAACATGGAAGACCCAAAGCAGCAGGAAGACTCCGAGGAGCGGGCCATTACGCCCGCCGAAGTCTGGGAGCAATTGAGCCCGGACATACAGGAGCGTGTTTGTAGCCTCTTCGCAAGGATGGCTTACAAGTACGCCTTATCTCAGTCTGAGTCGCTACCCGAGGGGGCGGAGGTGCACGGTGAAATTCGGAGCCACGAGTCCTAAGATCACGCCTAAACACTTGTCATCAGGGGCAATCGTTTACATCCGCCGGTCACACCCACGCCAGGAGCTCGAACATTCGGCCAGCGGTATCCACCAACGCTCGTTTAGTGAGATGGCGCGCTCATTCGGATGGCCCAACGACCAGATCAAAGTAATCGACCTTGATGATGGAAGGAGCGCGACGAGTACCACCAAGCGGAAGGGGTATCAGTGGCTCCGCCAAGAGGTTTTCGAAGGGCGGGTCGGCGCGATTTTTTGCTGGGAGGCGTCGCGTCTAGGCCGAGACAACAGCGACTTCGCCCAACTGGTCAAGCTCTGCGCGGCGACCGACACACTCATTATCGACGAGAAGGGGGTTTACGACCCGAATAATACCCACGATCGCATCTACCTCGGCCTCATGAGCGTCTTGTATGACGCCGAATCGGTAAGAATCGGGGACAGGACCCAAGCGACCAAGCGCGCAAAGGCTGAAGCGGGACAGCTTGCCCTGCGCCCACCCGTCGGGTACGTTCGCGACGACAAGGGCAAACTAATACTGGACCCGCGTAAAAAAGTTCAGAAGGTGCTCCGACTCTTCTTCTCTATGTTTGACAAATTGAGGTCATCCAGACAAGTGGTCAAACACTTCAACCTTAACGACATTCAATTCCCGAAGTTAATAAGAAGCCGCGGGAAGAAGAGTGAAATAGAATGGAAAGAGTTTACCTGCGAGCGCGCCGAAAGTATTTTACACAACATTATATACGCAGGCACTTACGCTTACGGCCGAACCAAAACCACAAACGAAATGCTCGCCGCCGAGGCTACTGAGCAGAAGAAGAAGAGAGTGCACTCTGACGAGGCCATCATCAAACACGGCGCGCATGAAGGGTACATCACGTTAAAGGAATATCATTGGAATCAGAAGATTCTCGAAGAGAATAGATACGGGCCTGGATTTAGGTTTAAGGGGGCGGCTCGAGAGGGCTCGGCGCTGCTCCAGGGGATGGTATTTTGTGGCACTTGTCTTTGGAAGCTTACGTCGAGATACGACAGCAAGCGTGGTTCGGGCTCATATGCCTGCGTGGCGAAAAGTATACGTTTTGCCAGACCCGTGTGTTTCTCAATCATAGCCCGTCGGCTCGATATGGTCGTGGTCGACGCGTTTTTTGATGCGGTAAGCCCGGCGCAGTTGCAGCTGACTTTACGAGGGCTTGAGGAGGTACACAACGAGACTCGGGTGGACGATGCCCGCGAACAAGAAGAGTTGGAAAATGCCAAGGCCGAATGTGTGAAAGCAAAACGTAGATTCTATGCCATTGGGCCAGAGAACACACTGGTGTTCAAGGAGTGCGAAAAAAATCTACAAGAGAAGATGCGCGAAGTTAAGCGGCTGGAGGAACAGAACTCTAAAGCATTGCAGGGGTCGAGGCCGGAGCTAACCGAGGAGAACCTCCGGTCGTTATTGGAGTTGCCACAGCACCTCCGCGCGTTCTGGGAAAGCGCCACAACAACGAACGTCGAGCGCAAGCAGTTACTGCGTTGTCTGATAAGTCGGGTGGACGTAAAAAGGCGCGAAGACTCTAAATATCAGGATGTACTCATCCACTGGGCGAGCGGTGCCATTACACCGCTGCCAATCATCAGGAGCGCGAGATTTCGACATCCGGAGCTCGTCGAATTAGTACGTAGGTTGGCGCCCGACCACACGATCACGCAGATCATAGATCGTCTGCACGAGGCGGGTTTCAGACCTAGTCGAGCTGGTAGAGAACGGTTCACCCCAGAGGGCGTGCTCGCAATCTTTAAATCCTACGGGATCAAATTAACCTGCCCCGATAGGCCGATGACCGGTGATAAGCCTCGCGGTGATGGGAGGTATTCAGCGACGGCGGTGGCAAAAATGCTAAATGTCTGCAATCACACTATCTACCGTTTGTGTGCTTCGGGGATTTTACACGCAATACGCAGCCCAGGTAAGCAAGGCGTCTACTGGATCGACATCACGCCGGAGCAGGTATCGGCGCTAAAGGATCGACTCCCTCAAAGAGTAGGCAAATCTACCGTACAGAAATCTAAGAATACTTAGGCATGTTCGCCAAAATCTGACCGCCATCACTGTGTCCATGTAGCGTTGATGAGTATGCATTATGCATGCTATGTCCCCACATCTCAGGCTCTCTGCGTGAATATCTTCGTCATATAGACATACACGTAAATAGAAATTATTTACCCACTTAATGGAGAAACGCCCATGCCCCAAGCAGACAATGCCTCAAATGACCTTAAACACATGAATGGTGTCGATATGGAACGTCCGTTGATTAGCCCTGCAGAACCCAGTTCGGGAAGTCAAGATGCGGTTCCACCGAGTCCGGCGGTGGGCGAGCCCGAGAGGCTGTTAGACATCAACGGCCTGTTAGAAATTGTGAAAATCCTAAATAATATTAGAAAGGACGAGTGAATGGGAGGTGTTGAGGAAGACCACTCAGATCAGGTAAGTGAATAAACGCGAGTCTCATATATTCGCGATCTCATTGGTCAGATTTCGAGTTCTTGCGCGCTTTTGCACTTCAGATGTGGAATATTCGTTTTGTAAGCTATGGCAATTGATGATTTATGGTTTATATGAAGTTCCGCACTGTTAACTTATAAATTCCAAAGTGTCCACTTTCACTTTCTACACAAATGCATATTTCAAGCTTTGCTCATCAATTAGAGTTATTTCCCTCTCACCTTTTAACAAATCTACGTAGAGTGACATGAACTTACGGCTCACATGTGATGTAGCTAAAAACCGTAGAAGTCAAAGGTCTCGCGGCCAAGACCGTAGACGGTGCCAAGCCGGCCGCTATCGGATGTCTGACCAGAAAATTATCGAGCAACTCTCACGAATGTTCATACTCAAAGATGTGAGACCGGAAGAATGAATCTTGAAGGGAGATTAAAGGAACATGACTGACTCACCCTTGGACCTCAAACTGCCTTATGAGGAATTTTACGATTACATCCCTTACCCTAAGTCATTAGTCTGTTGGGGCTTCGACATCGAGGAGCTGACGAAATCCAACAAGTATCAATTCACGTCGAGCGTTTACAAGGCCATGCTTAAAGGTTTTGGGGAACTGGCAAAGTCCAAGAACAAACGCGCGCGTGAACGTCACATCCCGGTATTGTGCGGTTACATAATAGGGAATTTCTGGATAGGAGTACCGGAAGGCGTGCCCGACGCCGCGTTTAACATACTGAATCGTCACTTAACGCAGGTGACGGGCTACAAATCGTCGGAGGTAGGGGCAGCCGAATCGTTCGGATTAAGTTTTAGATTCGCCTACGATCGGGGGCGTGTCATCCAATACTTAGACGAGTCGGTAGCCGGCGAGAAGCGCCGAAATGCGTACGGCTCAGGGGTGACAGTCAACTACCGGCTGTTACTTGACTGGGGCGTAGCCCCGGGGTGAGAAGGAAAGCGGCATGCCAGTGCCCCGGAGCCTGCACAAAAGGAACTGAACTTTCAAAGCAGGTCATCCTGCTGCTCCATCCACACTATCTACGCGGCGCTTCGATGGACACTTTCGTGCTCGACCACGGCGGTTCATCCGAGTCTGCCAGTAAATATTTCGGAGACACGGTAATGGTCATGGAACGGGCCTACCGTGACCGGCATGCCGTGGAGGACGCTTCCCAAGATGTAACCCTAGACAACCTCGGCCTGAAACAGTTAAGCGCGCTGGAATCAGAGAGCGGGAATGAGAGCGGCGAAGAGTCGAATAACAAGGAGGGGTCGTCTAAGCGTGAGATGTCCGCATTACGGGAAGCTAGCAAGCTGAAGGCAGCATTGGACGCTGCAAACGAACGGATTGCTCACTTGGAGTCGAACCTATCTTCATTATAGCAACCCTCCATACATCAATGCGGAGAACAATCAGAAGCGTAGCCGTAATTAAGACGTGTGATAGACGTTGGCTTTAAGTCACGACCTATTTGAGTGTCGTCTTCGGGGGACGCAACAATAGCTTGCTGACGATAGCCGCCGCAGTGTTGTCATAGCCTGATTTAGAGAGTTCGGCGAGCTCTCGGCGCACCCAATCGCCGTCCCAGAGCACCCAGTCGTTTCGCTCAAAATGTTGCCGCAATAAGCTCGCGTCTTGGTATGTGTTGCCTGCAGCTAGGCATAGCGTTATTTTTGGTTTGGATGGGCAGAATCCTGCTTCCACGAGCTGAAGCGACAGTCGGTTGAAAACGACGCGGCGTAAGGTTAGGTCGTTGAAAAGCTTGTAGCGTGCGGCGCCCTTATCGTTACTCCCGTCGAACGAACTCATCTTAACACCAGTGGAGTCTAGGTATGATTTGCACTCGACCACATACAATTCGTTGGTCGCCGCTTTGTAGGCAATGACGTCCAATTCCCATCGCGGAGCCGAAGGGCGCCCGATCTTGCGCTTCTCCTCTTTGGTCAACTCTACCTTGACGCTCACTCTAGTCCAGTAGCCTTTGCGCTCGAGCAGCGCGGCTACCAACGTCTCGAAAGCTTCCATGCGTTTCCTCTCTCGGCGGTCTGCTACACCCAAAACGTATCTTCTATCAAATACGTCTGCCTGAGGTCTTCTTCGTCGAAGAACCGATCTTCGGTCAGGGGCCTTCGCGGCTTGATGTGACGCAGCGCGAAGACGACGTGTACGAAAGTGGTGGTGAGCCTTCACCCGACAGTTCGGCTTGTTCACCATCACTTTCATTTCGCCATCTCAATAACTGAATCTCACGCCGCTTCCGAATACGGGCGGTAACGCCCACGCCCGCCCCGCCTCTCCCACAGCTTCGACGCCGCCGCCCTGCAGCCGCGACAGGCTTGGTTCGCCAGTCGCGTAAGAGCCATTACCGCAGGGAGCCCGTAGCGCAGATCGGCGGCGATATCGTTTGGCAGCTTCAGAACTTCGGGCGAGTCCAGCTTTGAGAGTTCAGCCAGAACTAGTGAAGCGGACGCGGCTGACAGAAAAGGTAGCGAGGCGCGTGCCGATTCCCCTTCGGGCTCTGCCTCTATTTCCCCTTCGGCGCACGGACCTCGAAATTCGGCTTCAGGGCGCGGCATCCTACACAACGTGCAATCGTCGCGGCGCGGGATGTGCCGCCCCGCCCCGAACCCCCACCCACTGGTCGTTGTCCCGTGAAGGACGACGGGCGGCAGTTGGAAAGGAACTTCCGCCCACGCGCCATCTTCGTTAGTGAAGCTGACCCAGACATCATAAACCTCTCTTGCCACTTCACGAGCGTGCTCGTGCCACGTGCCGTCTACAACACGCACCTGGAGTTCGTGCCGCCGAAGATAATTGGCAGCGGCTGCGGTCTTTAATTCGTCGTTGAGGACATGTGTCACGAAGAACAGCGGCGAGCGGTTGAGGTTCGACAACTCTACGCGGTCACGGTCGAGCAGGGTTAGCCGACCCCGCAGTTCCATCATATCCATCAAGTACACTAGAGCGGAGCCAATGGCGCCCACTCCAGCAAGTAGCGTTTGGCCAAGGTCCAGTTCCTCCGACACATGTGAATCTTTGATTCTGGCGGGAACATCCTGAGTCAGCGTGTGTGACCACATACACCACGCAAAGTCTGTCACCCAGTGCTCCCGACCGTGCCCGATGGCGCGCTTGAAAATGTCAGCAACGCCGATTGATGCTGCGAGCCCGGCGGCTGCGGAGACAGCACTCAAGTGCCCTCGGTCTTCGTCCCCGAGACCGCGCCCGCGCCTCCCGATTGCTGACCAGCCCGACGCGGTGATGACATAGTCATCGGCTGAAATTTCCTCGCCGACAGGCATCGGTTCGCGCCAAGACCCTATGCGTAAGCGCAGGGGTCTCTCGATAAGATCGCTCTGGCGGACTTCGCCGGGCGAAAGCACCAGAAAACACCCGAACGGGTCTGCCGCCTGCATCTCGCTGATGACTCTCAAATCAAGCGTGTCCGATCCGTCGCGCCTCAGGCACCCCGCAAGCCTTATGCTTGGCGGCAGTACCACTCGTACTTCCCTAGCCCACCGCGCCGTCAGGTTGCACGCCAGCAGGGTCATCCGCTGGACCGCTAGCTCGTGCGCCTCCCGCGGGTCGACGCGAATCTCAACGGGTCGGGCGGCGTACCGAGCCAAGTCTTGCACTTCAAGCATCGTGCGGTTGTCGCGCTCAGCGTAGAAGAGTTCGGGCGTCGCCCACCGCCTGTTAATTTCATTCACCTCAACTAACGACATTGGCCTTCTCCTTCCGAATCCGCCCCTCCTGTTCGCGCCGCAAATCAGCCTGACCCGGGACTACCACGACATGTTCGCCCACGCGCTCCGGTCTAATAAACTTGAATGCGCCGTTGACGTGCCGGTGAACGCCGCAGCGACTGAGGTCGACGCCGCGCCGGGCGAAGTGCGGGATGACGACAGACAGCCCGCCGTCGAAACGAGCGAACGTCTCTCGATCATCGACGGGCGAGTGGCGCACCCGTTCGCCCGGGTGGGAATGCGCCTGACCGAGCAGCACGAGCGGGGTTCCGACGATAACGCCGAGGGCTTCGCCGTTAGCCTCGGGCGAGGTGGAAATGCACCCGTGTGAGGTGTCGGCGTCGGGCACGATCAGCGTCGTCACTACGGCTCTGCCGCCCAACTCGAAACCGAACCAGTAGACCACCCCTTCCGACTCCCTGCCTTCAGCGAAACTGGCGATGAGCCTCCCCGTCTCCGCAAGCAGCGTGTCGGTGATGTAGACCACCGACTGCGCGGACTCCCCCCCGGTCTTCACCCTCTTACGACCCGCCATCGACTTAAGCCTCTCCATCAACTTCTTCATCAGCCCATCCTCCCCGGCGAGTCGAGTATCTTCGTGTGCATATCGCTGATAATCATCGCCAGCGTCTCAATCGGACCGCCACCGGGCGTGGCAAGGTGCCAGTCGACCAGCCGCCAGTCCCCGTGCGGACCGCCGCGCTCCGTGTAGGCTTTACGGTTGTAGCGCATGCAGACGCACGGGGTTGGGTGGAAGCCGCCCGGGTAGAGCGAGGGAATACCCCTCGCCGTCCGCGTCTCGTTCGTGAACTCAATCGTCGGCGGGTAAAGCGGATAGTCCCGGCAGTCGAACTCGGCGTAAAACTTGACGCCCGCCCGGTTGTGGAAGGTGATGTAAAAGCGCAGGTCACCCTCGCCGAGCGCCGAGGCGTCGAGGGCGAGTCCGGCGGACGCAGCGTAGGGGACCGCGTCCGCCAGCTCGGTGGTAATGGCGTCGAGCGACACCGCCGGCTCGACGCTCATCAGGCGTTCCCCCCCTGCACCGACAGGACGAGCAGCGTGTCGCCGGCGAAATGGTAGCTGGCGAGCGGGCGCTCCGGGTCGAGAGCCGCCGAGCCCTGGAGGAGCACGTACTTGTTGTCCGACTCCGTGAATTTGAAGACCGCTCGCGCGTCGGCGACGACCTGCGCGACCTTCGTCGAAATCTCGTAGACCGGGCGCTTGGCAGCGTCCGCCGGCGCGGTCGTGCTCCACAGCCCGCGCGGCGTCTGCACCTGCAGCGTGACGCGGGGCTGCTTGCCCTTGTCCTTATCCTTGTCCTGACCTTGCGTTCTCTCTTCCGACATGTCTTTTGTCTCCTAAAAAGTAAAAAGTGTGGGGACGGCTTATTCCGCCCCCACACCTATATACGGACACTCCTTGTGCCATGTGCACTACATTTTGTGCTTTATCCGATTTTTCACAGCGCTTTAATCCAGAATGGGCAGGGGACGCGGCACCGGCACCGGGTGTCGCACATGAACTCATCGACGACGGTTTCGAACCGCCCGCGCGAGAACGCCCTGAGCCGCCCCTCAGCCCACGTCGCGTCCTCGTCCATCGTCGCGGGGTTGCGGTTCCACTTGTATTCGTAAATTTTTCCGTCCTCGCCGGAGTAGATCCATGGTCGCAGGTTCGCGTCGAGTTTCCTGAGCAGCACGAAGGACATCCTCTTGCGCGTCGTGCCCTCGACGCTGCTCCACGCGAGATCCGTCCCGTTCTTGGACTTCTTCTCGAACGACTCGGGGCGGAAAAGGATCGCGTGCGCCTGCCCATCTTCGTCCCTGTAATAAGTGACCAGATCGAGCCTCAGGGGCAGTAACTCTTCTCCGGCTCTGTTGACTAAATCTTCCGTGTCGAAGAATTCAAGCGAGTGCGGTTGCGGCACGTACGCCCGCGCGAACCTCGCCGCGTACGCCGCGCCTTTCCGCCGGTAGACCTGGTAATGCGGATGACCGAGGGGCTCGTCGTCGGGGAAGGCTCGCGCGAAGATTTCCTCGGCTTCGCCCGGCGCCACCCGGCGGTTCTCCGACTGAGCGCGCCGCACGACTGTCTCCAGCGCGAGCCGCACCGTCACGTAGAAGCGGGGGTAGAGGCTTTCAATCGTTACGGGGAACCTGATCCCGAGAAACTGCTCGAGGTAGACGCGGATGCCGCAGTTGCTCTTGCTGAGAGCCGTCGCCGGGAGTTTCCCCCTCGGCTGCCCGCCCCACACGGCTTCCATCCGGACCTGCGCCTGCTCCCCCGCCATCGCCTCCCAGGCGAGCACCGGCACGCCGTGCAGTCGCAGCCAATTTTCCAGCAGCGGCGTCACGGTTCGCTTCTTGGTTTTGGCGAAAGAGATGAGGAGGGCGCACTGGCCCCTGGTCGCAGCGACGAAGAAGAGCGCGTCGGCTTGATCGCGCTCGTCAGCCTCCGACGCCTCCAGCGAGGGGGGCAGCCACGAGACGTTTTTCGCCAGCGAGAGCGTTTGCCCGGCGACCGCCACGCAGGGGAACTCCAGCCCTTTGCTGGCGTGGCAGGTCATGACCCGCACCGCGTCAGCCGCCTGGCGCGGCGGAACCATGACCGGCTTGGCGGCTGACAGGTTGGCGCGAAAGTACTCGCCGAAACCGATCCGCGACGCGGCGGAGGGGATGCCAGCGTGCGAAGAGCGGTAAGTCGCCGCCGCCGCCAGCGCGGTGACGATTTCGCTCAACACCAGCGAGCGTTTCGCCTCGTCGGTCGCGGACAACGCGCGCCGCAGGTAGCCCGTGCCGTCGAAGAGGAAGGCGCACATGACGGAGAACGCATCGCCGGAAAACTTCTCACCGTTCAGGGCTGCGTCTAGCCCCGCGAGCTCGTCGAGCAGCGCTTTCGTCCCGCCGAAGGGTTCCCCCTGCCCGCCGCCCGACACCACAACCTCCCGCAGGTGGAAGAGGATGTCGTTTAGCACCGTGCTGTCGTGGGTTTCGCGCCCGAGGGCGTACACGACGCGCGGCAGCGACGCGTTGCGACCGTCGATGAAGGTCGCAACGGCGGCTAGGTCGCCGGCTGCGCCCTCTGGCGTAATCAGGCCGCTCGTCGTCGCCTTCACCCCGCGTTTCCCCAGTTCTAGCGTGATGTTACGCACGTCGACGTTACGCCGGGCTAGGATCGCAATCTCGTTCGGGGGCACGCCCCGTTCGATCCATCCCTTGACCTGACCGGCGATGCCCTCGTACTCGGCGTCATCGGAATCAGCTTGCGCCACCACGACGGCACCGCCCGCTTCGAGCGACTTTGTGTCAGTCCCCCGCCTCCACCGCTCGGGGTATGAGTTATCAGCCTTCCCTGGGCACTCCATCAGTTCGGCTAACTGGTTGGCGACGTCAATAACCTCGTCGCAGGAGCGGTAGTTGGTCTCCAGCTCGAATACCTTCGCCTCGCGAAAATCTTCGGGGAAGTGGCTGACGTTCTGGCGTGACGCGCCGCAGAAGAGGTAAATCGCCTGCCGCAGATCGCCGACCACCCACGGCGGGTTTTCATCGCCGCAGAGTTCGCCCAGCAACATGGCGACGGCTCGGCTGACGTCTTGGTACTCGTCGACCATCACCCACTTGTGGTGGTCGCGCAGGCTCTCGGCTAGCTCCCCGTCCCGTTCGAGAAGATCCAGCGGCATGGCAATCAGATCGGCGAAGTCCACCGCGTTGAGCCCGGCTTTAGCCCGCTCGTACTCCCGGAATATGGAGCAGAGGGCGCGCGATCTCTCTTGGGCGGGCTTCTGTTCCGGCTCCTCGGCTTCCCACCGGTCGATAGCCTCTTCCAACTTGTCGGGGCTGACGCGCCGCTCTTTGAGGCGGCAGATCTGCCGCAGCGCCTGGCGCGCCGTCTCTTCGGGCTGCTTCAGGTCGATGATCGCGTCGCACTCGACCCTACCCAGCAGCGCGTTTATGAGTTCCTCCTGGCGCGCCTCGTCAAGGACGGTTATCTCCGGATCAAGTCCGAGGCGGTGACCGTGCGTGAGCAGGAACGAGTAGCCGAAGCTGTGGAAGGTCGTGATCTCCATCTCGGACGCCGTCTTGGCGCCGAACTCTTCAGCCACCCGCTCGCGCAGTTCGTCAGCCGCCTCGTTGCTGAAGGTGAGCACCAGCATCTGCCTCGGCTGGGCGCCCTTCTCGCCGCGCAGGTACTTGATCCGCATCACGAGCGTCGACGTTTTACCCGTGCCCGGTCCCGCGTTGACTAGCGCCGGCGTGCCCACGTGGGTTGCCGCTGCGACCTGGGTCTCGTCGTCCAACAAGCCCCGGCGCGGCTCGTCCTTCACTTCGGGCGAGTGTTCCAGCGCCTTGTCCGCGAGACCTTCGACGAGTTGCACCCTGACGAAATTTTCGGGCAGCCCGCGTTCGTCGGCGAGTGACTTTGACGTCGCCGAGGGGTCGTGCAGCCACCGGTCAATGATTTCGCCGCTCGAACAGACGAACTCCTTGGCGAAGGCGTCGGCTTCGATCTCTTCGCGCGCCCGGCTGTTGTAGCGCGCGAGGGCGGGGGCGCCCGTGCCGAGGTAGATGGAGGGGAGCAGCTGCGTGGTTCCGGAGATCTGGTCGGTCAGGCGCTTGTGAAGGTCGAGGTGCCCCAGCTCGTGAGCGACGACGAGCAGCCTTTGGACCGGGTCAGCGTCGAGGCGCTTGACGTAACAAAGTTCCCGTTCGAAGACGCTCAGCTCTGCCTCGTTGTCGTTAATCTCGTGCGCCTCCACGGCGCGCACCCGGATGCGGTGCTTCTTAAAGAGGTAATCCTTAGTGCGTTCGAACAGACCTTCGCCCCCCGCCCCGATCAGGGCGCGGAGCTCGCGCGCTCGCTGTTTCGCGTGACCCAGCGACCTCATGAACCTCAACCCTCGCTAGCCAGTTCCAGCCAGAGCCTTTTCTTCTCGGCACTCATCCCCGACCGGCTGATGACCTGCTCGTACGTCAGCGACTCCGCCGACGACCTGCGCAGCGCCGCCATGGGCAACTGCATGGCTAACGCCTCCGCCCCCTCCTCTTCGCCCACGCCCCAAGTCTCAGCGCCCCGGCGGACGATCTCGCCTCTCACGCGCTTAAATTTGTCTGCGGGCTGTCGTTGAACGAACTTGATGACGGATGGCTCGACGTCCATGCCTGCCGTGATTTCATCGACGTCGCGCCCCGTGCGTTCCTGCAACAGACCGAGGTAAGCGAGAGGTGCCGCCTGCGCTTGCTCCGCCGGTCTCGGTCCGACCGCGCCGCCGACCCCGGCGGGCGCGTCTGGCGAGGCTTCCGGCGTCCTTACGGACTCCTCCCTGGAGATCCTGTTAGCCAGGGCGAACCCTTCCTCCCAGAGCCACGACAGCGTGCGGGCAGCCGACTGCCCAGCGTCCGCCTGCGGAGGCGGTGCCGCCAGTTCGCACTCGACCAGCAGCGCAAAAAAGTCATAAAGTGCTTCGGCGTGCTCGGGGTGTTCAGCCGCCAGCCGATCAACCGCCGCGTCGTCACGCCCGGTGACCCACGCCGTTTCCAACTGCGCGCACAAGCCTTCGGGGAGTCCTACGCCGGAACGAGGGGGCGCGTCTCCCGCCGCCGCCCTGGGTCCGTAGGCTCCCTGCAGCAAAGCCGGGACGCTCAAATCCTCGTCCAGACTCTCCCAGTGGAGACCTTCGCCGGAGGGCGTCACTTCGACCCCCTCCAGCTCCCCGGGGGCAGCGCCGCGAAGATTAGGGAATAGCTCTGGGGAGAAGGCGAAATCTCCCCCTCCCATCAGGCGGATAATCACTTGGCGAGTATCAGGGTCGTAGCGGGCGGAGAGCGCGCGGGGCTCGACCGCGTTGGCGCGCTCGCCCTCCCGTTTCGCCCGCCCGTATTCTTCGTCAAACTTCTTTTTGGTTTCCATGAATCTTTCTCCATTCTCGGAGCAGGTAATGCTTTTGCTCTCTCACGATGGCGCCCGCCTGGCGCGCATCTGATGGGTTCATGGGAGACAACTCTTTGACCATGCGCGGGGCTTCCGACTCGCTTCCGAGGTTAAACACGAGTTCGCCTTCCGCCTTAAACACATGCACGTGTGAAGGCGGATGGTCATTTGTATAAATGCGCACTTGGAAGCCATTGTGTCTTAGTACCGTCGGCATGTCGGGTGTAGAGAAATCGCGCCAATCTCCGATCAACTAACCCAGAAAGCGCCGCAACCACTCGGCATCAATTTCGCGTTGGCGCTGCGCCAGCAGCGCCGCCGCCAGTCTCGCTTTCGCGTTGTGCAAGACGCGACGAATTTTGAAGCGGTTCTCGCCGAGCTGTTCGGTCAGGGGCGGCTTGCCACCGGCTGACGCGCCGGCGGAGATGGGCGACGGGTCGTCGCCGAACTGATCTTCGGCGACTCGCCTCGTCAGCGGGTCTGCGATTTTCGCCACTGTCTCCCGGATGAAATTATCAAGCCACGGCAGGTCGCTCTCCCCCGCTAGGGCGTGCCACGGGGCGGTCGCCCCGTCCGTTTCCTCAACCGGGTCGAACACCTCGCCCGACTCTTGGTCGACCGTAGGCTCGACCCTCACGCCCCGGATTTTCTCGCCCCGCCGACCGTTCAACTCGCGCCAGCCGTCTTGAAACCGCTGATGGGTAAACAGCACCCAAGCCCTCTCGGCGAGTTCTCCGCGCGGCGAGGGCAGAGTTTTCACGATTTCGATTACGGCGGCTTGCATGAGATCGTCGGCGTCGTACCAGTATTGCCCGCGCGCCACTTCTCTGAACGCCAGGCGCCGCAGCGACGCGAGGTAGCCGTATCTGCCGCCGCTCCCGACCAGCCGCGCGAGGGTCGCGTTGGCGGCACCTTCGCACCCCGCAACGCAGAGGTGCCGGTACGCGCGGGCGAGCACCTGCGCGGGCAAATCCGCCGCTGTAGCAGTCTCTAACAGTTCAAGGTATTGAGCAGAGTCCAAGGGAGGCAGGGCTTCGAACATCCTGTTAAAAATGTCTGCAGCCGTCTCGGTTGAGGATTGCTCCTGCGTCATTAATCTCTTCCCGGTTTAGATATTCTTAAGAATGTTCCCTGCTGTCACGTATTACGGACAAGCATTGTCTAATGTGCGACCAAAAGGCTGAAAAATTATTTCTTGGTCGACTGAGCCATCATACTAAGAGGAGGGGCTGTAGTAACTAAAAACCCGACGGCATTAGCGAATTTGCACTTAGAATCACTACAGCCCCGGCGAGAGATGCAGAGGTAAACCCAAGGGGTGGGAGTTGTGTCCAAGAATAGGCGTAAGGATGGATACAGGGAGACTTCGGCTCTGATTATATCGCCGAAAATAGTGAGCGGAATCATTTTATGGTCGAATTGGAATCACTTTATTCGCGAAGAGATTCATTTTATGGTCGAACTGACAGCCGAATCATGCCCTAGCTTATCCACATAATTTCTCTGAGGAAAAATCTAATGCGCCGTCAAAGGCATTTGAGAGGCGGCACCTCGATAGCATCGTTGCGCGCCCACTTCACCTTATGTTTGCTTGAGTTTACGCGATAGCTGAATAGAAACAGTTAGCAGTTGTATTCGCAAAAATAGCATTATCGGAATTACCACAAAGCATGGCGTGAAACAATTTATATACTCGATGCAGTTATATTTATCGCTCAACGCTGGCCTAATCCTAGAGAGAAATTCAATATAGGAGGGACAGAAATAGATGATCGCAAATGTCTCTCCTAGATTGTTCCTGAAATTCAAATATTGCACTGCCGAACATCGTGTGGTCGCAGGCGGTGTCCTCCATCCCCCGAGCAAGTTAACGTAAAAGGGACAAAGGCAGGCGGAATTAAGGTTAATTATCAGAGCGGGGCTGATAATTTTTGTTGTCAACTATAGACAATAATGCTATAAGGCGTTAATTATGGACCCGCGACCCCACAAAAGGACTAAGACGCCCTTCTCAATCAGCCCTTCGCCGACAGGTTTGTTTTTGACACCGGCACTCGAGGCCGTAATTTTCAGGGTCAGATTTACCATCGACGAGAGGCAGGGGTTCAGTGTTATTTTGGGTGAACCAGGACTCGGCAAGACGAGTGTAGTTCGCTACCTCCACGCGGATTACGACGCCAGTGATGACACACTCTCCATATTAATTCCCTCTCCCAGTTTTAAAACAGAATACGCCTTTCTAACGCATATTTGCACCGCCGCAGGCATTCCCCTACGTCGTAGTGCCCAAGCCCAGCAGCGCGAGTTAGAGAATTGGCTGGGTGAGCAATACGCTGCGGATCGGAACGTCGCGCTCTTTATTGACGAGGCGCAAAACCTGACTCCCGGCATTTTGGAACTCGTTCGAGCCCTACTTAATTACGAGACCGATGAGTCGAAACTGATTCAGGTAGTGTTAGCTGGCCAGATTGAATTACGCACTAAGTTATTGGCACCACAGCAAAAGGCTCTCTACAGTCGGTTGGTGGCTCCGAGCGTGCTTTCGCCTCTCGCCCCCGACGAATTAGACGGAATGATCGAACACCGCTGTAAACTCCGAAAGATTAAGAATCCCTTCCCCCCCGAATCAATTGAAAGGTTATATGCCCTCACAGGCGGTATTCCCAGATCAACTCTTCGACTTTGTGCAATCTCATTTGAGATGGCTAAACTCGCTCGTATGGAGCGCGTATCCGTTGATTTAGTTGACACCGCCTACGCCGAAATGGAACTTGAAATTGATAGTGAGTCTGAAGATGAGCAGTAATCTTAAACCAAAGACCGGTGGTTTAGCCGCAATCTTACGATTGGAGAAAGAGCGGCGTGCTCAAGAGGAAAAAGAAGAACAATCTTCCTCAACACTTAAAATCGCCCCTACGAATTCCGCACCCCCTTCGGAAACCACACCCGCCCCGACAATCGCACCCGCATCGGAATTCGTACCCCCACCGCATACCACACCAGCTACGGAATTCGTACCCCCACAGGAAACCCCACCGGCACCGGAAACCACACCCCCTACGGAATACGCAGCAGGTACAAATCGCACCGGCCAGCCGCCACGAAACGAACCGCCTGCGGAAACCACAGCCCCTGTGAAAATCAGAGGGGCTAGTTTATTACCTCCTGATGCTCCACACTTGCGAACGCCTCATGAAATCACCGACGTAATCCTCCCAACCCTCAAACCTGGTTGCCAGGTTGTTCTCATGCGGCTTTACCGACTAGCAGCAGGATTTGGCTCAAACACTTGTCACGTTTCCCTCCCAAAGCTCGCAAGTACCTGTAATATCAGTGAAACACAGATTCGCATCTTTCTAAAGGATCTGGAACAGCGAAAGTTAATTAAGCGCTTGAGTGTTGATCTAGCTAATAAGATTCAGTCAGAAAGGGGCATCACTTTTGAGGTGCTTTTACCCCGCCTAGCCACAACGAAATCCACAGCCGGTGTGAAAAATACAGGGGGTGCGAAATTCACAGGGGGTGCGATAACCGAACCCAATAAAGTAAATACACAAAAAGAAACCACACAAACACAGGACGCGCCTGCGGCGAGGGTGCGTGTGGGTTCCAAATTCACAATTGAAGAATGCCGTAGGTACGCCAAGCACCTGCAATCAACAGGTCAGGGGATTAACAATCCCGGCGGCTATGCCACTACCATTCAACGTACTGGCGAGGCCGATGAGCTGATTGAAAGGTTTTTGCATCCTGAGGAGGCAAACCCATCTTCTAATTTTGACACCAGCCAATGTCCCGATTGCAACGGCACAGGTTTTTACTACCCGCAGGGGACTGAGGGCGGCGTGGCCCGGTGTAAGCACGAGCAACTCAGGAAAGAAGGGAATTGACGGTAAATTTACAGGGCATGAAAGAGGTCACGAATGGCTATCACAGATGAATCGGAAAATCTTCTAGACCATTTGACCGAGCGCATAAATCCCAACGGCTGGCGTGTAATCAGCAATCGAACTCGGCAACCAGACCTTGAAGCCGATGAGTTGAAGACTTTGATTCAAACTATGCAGAAGCAGCAACAAGTGCCTAGTAAGTGGCAGACAGAAGAGGCAAACCCTCCAGAGGCAGCATAGGATAAGATGGGAAATCTTATCGGATAAGTTGTTCATAGTCTTGAGCCATCTAAGCCACTTAGACATCACTCCTGCTCTTTGTCCCCTTCTACATCTGTCATTGATAGATGAGTGAAGAATGACGTTGCAAAAGCTAGCGAAGAAGAGTAGTAGGAAATGAAACCATCCTTCTCACCAAGAGCCCATTGAATGACTTTTAAGCTTCCCGAATTAGAAGATGACGGCCTTAGCACGCCGGACATTAGTGAATGGGGCGAAGAGAAGTACAGGCTGGTCGGGTATTACGCCACGCTATTTGCTAATTCGATGAAAGGTAAGTGGGGTAGCAGGGTTTACATCGACTTGTTCGGTTGTGATGTTATGAAGCAGGCACCTCCAACTCACGTGTGAGCTGCGATACACTCCTGTTGCGCATGAGATCGCTCAGAGGAGGTGCCTATGACCATGTATTGTGGTGTGGACTTCCACGCTCGTCAACAGACTATTTGTTATTGCGACACGGCTGATGGCGTCATCCAGTGCCGGGAACTTCATCACGACAAAGATGACGTGCGTGCCTTCTACGCTCAGTTCACAGGCGACGTGATCATCGGCTTAGAAGCCAGTGGCTACAGCACCTGGTTCATTGAACTACTGGAGACGCTCGGCCATCAAGTCTTCATCGGTAACTCGACCGAGATTCGCCGTCGCGCACGCAGCAGACAGAAGACTGATCGGCGCGATGCCGAGTTGCTGCTCGACCTGCTGCTGCGACAGGAGTTCCCGCAGGTGCATCGGCCTTCATTTGACAGCCGGGAGATATTGCGACTGCTGCATTACCGTCATCGGCTGGTGCAGCTGCGCACCAAGTGCAAGAACAGCTTACAGGCGCTGGCCTTCAGTGCAGGCGCGGCCAAGCGCGCGACGCTGTTCAGCCAGAAGGGGCGCGAGCGTTTCCTCGAACTGCCGATGAGTGCAGCGATGGCGCGTCAACGAAGCGAATGGCTCACTTTTGTGGCCAAGTTCGACGAGCGCATTAAAGAACTTGACGGCTGGTTGAGTGAGCAAGCCAGACAGGATGAACGGGTGCTCAGGTTACAGACTCACCCAGGCATCGGGTTGCTCACTTCACTCGCGTTGGTGCATGGCTTAGAGCCGGTGTCGCGCTTTGCGGGAGGCCGGAAGGTCGCCGCTTATGTGGGACTCGAACCCGTGGAGTACTCGTCGGGAGGTAAACAAAAGTTCGGCTCCATCAGTAAAGGTGGGTCACGACTCTTGCGCTACCTGCTGGTGGAAGCAGCGCAAACAGCGGTGAGACGGGATGAGCAGTTGCAGAGATTCTATCTGCGACTCTGCCACAAGCGCGGTGCACAAAAGGCGAAGGTCGCAGCCGCACGAAAGCTGCTGATTCGCAGCTACATTCTCTTGCGCGACCGGATAGATTATGCGGAGTTCCGCGCCAGAGGTGTCGAAGCACGGCCTGCCCGGCTTGCAACATAGGCTCTTGGATGCCTGGGGTTTGTGATTGGGCGACCGGCCTCTTCCTTACAAGGGAGAGAGCGAAGTGAACCTCATGGGCCTTTTGTGCCCGCATAGATGATTGATCGCAACTCGACACGCTGACCGGACGAGGAATAATTCGATACCAACAACAAAGGTGCGATCTCATGCGCAGGAGATCAATAAACTTTGGGCAGTGGCAGAAACATGCCATGAGGGGTGAGGTGTGTGTGAAATAGTGCTTGACACCACCGCCTGCTTCATAGATGTTGCAAAGATTATTTCGAGGCGTGAAAGATCGTCATGTTGATTCTATTATGCCGCGACCTGAAAGAGGCTCAAGACGAAGTTCGCCTGGCCCCGAGCGTCACTTCTACCTAACCTTCTGACCTGACCTTTCCTTATCATGTTTATCGCTTCAATGCCTTCCAAAGTTCGCTCGGCTGTGTGAAACCGTTTGAAGCATTGCGAAGCTCGCACCTTCTTTTTGATGAATCTGTGATCTTGCTCGATCACGTTGTTCAGGTACTTCACGCGCCGCAGCTTACAGTCCTCCGGCACAATTCGCTCCGCTTGTGCAGTGCTGAATGCTTCAGGATAAGCCGCGTTCTTATCGACAGAGATGGAGAACGGGAGCCTGCGGTGATGAGCTCTCATCATCTTCTTAAAGAATCGTTTTGCCGCGGAAACATCGCGTTTCGCGTTTAGCATAAATTCAATTGTATTTCCTTCTTTGTCCACGGCGCGATACAGATATTTACAGGTCTTCCCGACTTTGATGTAGGTCTCATCGATCCTATATGAGGTGCCACTCATCTTCAGATGCTGACGGATGCGCTTGTTGATCTCTGGAGCATATCGCTGTACCCAGCGAAAGATGGTTGAGTGGTCTACATCGAGGCCTCGCTCACGCATCATCTCTTCGACATCGCGATAAGATAGTTGGTATCTGCAATACCATCTGACGCACAAAAGAATAATCGTTGGCTCGAAGTGACGCCACTTGAACGAGGATGTATTTTGCTTCAAGAGTGTGATTCCCGGAGTGGGCTGACTGAGCTAAAGGTCTGATTATAGCGGCGAAAGCAATTCCTGCAACACAGCCATCTATACTCTAGAACGTCCGCGGACGACAGGGCATCTTGACAGTATAGGAAAGGGTGATTAACATTAAGCTGTTGTACCTCATGGCGGTAACGGTAACCCTACTTCTCGTCCGCCTCATACAACCTAACCTAGCTTAGAAGTACGTCGTCAATTAATCGGTTCTCTTAAGTAGTGTTACCAATAGTTCCTCCTCCTCTCCAACGGGGACGAACCCCTCCATAATATCTACCTGACTGAACCCGACATTACACTTCTCTGTAAGTACTATTCTAGGTCTTCCATTTCGCTGGAGGGCATGATATTTGATATGAGTCTTGCTCGGCGGGAGTTCCTGCCTACAACTGGCAGGTGTTCATCGCCAATCTGTGGTTTGAGGGTGGCCTAGTGATGCCATTACTCACTAAAGAATGTTCTATGGCTCCCGACCCGCCTGACATGAAGAAATCGAGTTAGATGATTCGGACGGACATGAGGTCAAAAAAAACAGGAGTACCCCATGGCGCAATCAAAAAGTGAAGTCAATTCCCTGAGCGATAATATTAATGATTCGCACATGTCGTCTACTGAAGGCTCCGAAGCACTCGGAAATAGAATCCGTACATTAGAGGAGAAAGCCTCCTCTTCTAGAGTGCAGAGCATTTCGACCAACCCCTTGGTGCTCTTAATAATGGGCTTTCTATTGAGTGGAATCGTCGGCGGATTGTTAACGCACTACCACAGCATCAGGCAACAGGAGTTGGCACGTGTGAGGAGTTTTTCCGATGAACTTAACAAACTAAGAGTACAAAAAATTGGAGAGGTGTGGGAAACAGTTGATAAGACTGAGGCAGACGTTGATGTTATATTAGATAAGGTCAATAAGGCACCCGGCCCGGGTACGAATAATGCTAACACAGGTGAAGATGTTGACAACATTATCCGTCTTTTGCGGGAACAAAACGTAGTAATTAATAAAAATAGGTTTTGGCTTGGTGAGCCAGTATATAGTAGAATCAAAGAGTATCTTGACATAAACGGCAGGTATGCCCTAGACAAACTCATCGGGCATTCGGGAATAGATTTAACTGAAACTTTAAAGAAGAGAGAGCAGGCGAAACAAGATATCATCCAGATAAGGAACATGTTTTTAAAGGGCGAACCAATAAGTACCACGCACGAGCTGTAATGAGTCTATTCTCACAATAAACTTGCCTCACTCAGGAGAAACAAATGAGACGTCACCTCACCGTTGCCACACTACTTCTGTTGTCAATAACCTTCGCGCCCGCCGCCGCAGGCCAGACCTGCTCCTGTAATGCCCCTGACAGCAGTTGTACGGTCAGCGTTACCTGTCAGCGTGGGTGTACTACTGTCTGCGCCTCCCAAGATGCGTGCTACGCAGCCTGCGGGAATCCAGAGGCCGACCTGTTTAAAGTGCGGGTCACAATTACCGCTGAAAAAGCTAATGGCAAGCAGGTAGCTGCAAAGCTTACGAGCCAGACTCGTAAGAAGGTTGAGTTCCAACCGAATAGCGCAGGCGAGCTAGTTAGTTTCGATCTCAAGAACGCGCCCCTGTGGGATGCTTTAGAGTTCCTCGCCAAGCACGGAAAGGTAACGGTTGGGGGGATTGAGTTCAAAAAGCTTCGGACAATCCGCGACTTGCTTTTAAATGGCGGGAAAGTGTCTGTGAATTTCGGCGATATCTCCGTTAAGGACGTGTTAGCCAAGCTGTCTTCCCTTACCGGCCTGCGATTCCGCGTGACTTCAGGGAAAGCTCGGTCACTCGTTTCCATCTCTGTTAAAGAAGTTACCCTTAATGAGTTCATCGCTCAGGTGGAGTCTCAAACTGGTGTTAAAATCACACCAATGGGTACCCGCATCGCGCGCAAGTAGATTCGGGTCTTGAATAGACCGGCGATGGCGAGATTCGCTGTAGATGATTTAACGCTGCGCCGCGATCACAGCTTAGCGTTAAGAAGATGACCGGATCATGTGCGCTCATGATCGCCACTACTTGGCTACTTAGAATCACGTCAACTGTTTCACTCCATCTCCATGCGCAAGCACCGTCCTTTGCTTTGAGGAGCGGTTCGATTGAAACCAGTTCTTCTGTGTAGGCATCCTACGCGTTCTCTTATGCACGTTCTTCACGGCCTACCGATTGGTTTACGTCTGCAAATAAGTGACTCGATCAATTATAATTTTAGTTACACCAGTTCTGGAAATCTATAGTTTTTAGCCGTATCAGTCTGATACGGCTATGAATGACACGCCTCGGTGTCTTCTTCCGTACATTTAAAGTGGGGCAATAATATAGTTAACTTGCCTAGCAACGAGTCGTCAGGGTTATCACTTGCGATGATGTCTGTTTACACGCTTCTTCTTTCAACTCATCAAGTAGCTTCTGTCAAAATCGCACGAAGGTGAGGCAACCATGTCATTGCCGTAATTGGACTAAAAGGGGCATGACAAAAAATGTTCTTGACAACATAGTCCTAAGCGTAATATAACCCGCGCTGTTATTATCATTGGAACTGGAGTTTATGTTTATCCTCCAGCCCGATAACTCACTTATACTTCCATTCGGGTTACGGCGTTACTAGTCTCAGTCGCCGAAAAGAGTTTAGTAGATAACAAATTTTTTATTTACGCGGTCTTATCTCAAGATGATAAGATAGTGTTCTGTGTGTGTGTCTCGCCGCGCACTTTCATGATCGGCTGCTCCCAACTGCGGAGTGGTCGGTCTGGCGAAACGCCCATAGGGTGTGATGCCGTGACGGTATCATGTCCTAACATCCGAAACGCTCAATCGAGGCACCTGATCTCACGCTCGGGTGACAACTAGACCGTACCCCTGGTCGTAAGTTACAGCACCACCAGCATCGAAAACATTACGTTCTCCCACCTTAAGTAAAGGAGCGGGGCGGCACCTTACCGTTCTGATGGTAATTTGGCCCTTGGCCGAGGAAGCCTTATTACTGCCCCTAACCTAAAGGAAAAAAAGAAGATGAAACTTTTGGCCGCCAGTATTCTCACACTTCTGCTCCTCATCACAACTCCCACAGCCGCTACAGTTGATTTCTGCTCCTGCACAGCTCCCGACCAAACTTGCTCGGCAAACATCTCATGCACCGGCGCTTGCTTCTCTGTGTGTCCGAGCGGCGGATGTCGCGCTGGTTGCTCTAGTGCTCACGGTGAGGCGACCGTCGAGGGTGGCGAAGCAAGGGCATTAGACCTTACAATGCAGGTCTCGCTGCAACAGTCAGCCAGCACCGGTAGGGAATTGTCCTCAGAGCTATCGCGCATAACCCGCCAGACCGTCCTGTATACCCCCTTCACAACGCCCGACGCCATTAGCTTCGACATCAAAAGAGCCATGCTCTGGGACGTACTAGAAGCCTTGTCTGCTAGCGGTAAAGTAGAGATAGGGGGCGATGACTTCTCTAAATTAAAGAGGATACGACAATCATTGGCTGGTGGCGAGAAAATGGCGGTGTGTATGCACGGCGTCACGGTTAAGCGCATGGTCAGAGAGATTGCCTCTCTAAGTGGCCTGCCGATCCGTGTAACGGCTGGCGATCCTCAAACGGTGGTAAATCTGTCTGTAAAAGACGTGACACTTGAAGAATTTCTGGTGCAACTCTCAAGTCAAAGCGGTGTAGAAATATCCTCGAGATAGCTCAGTTATCCTGTGGATATGCCTTGGTAAGAGGAAAGGCGGGTTTGGCAGATTAGTAAATTCCCGGGCCCTTTCCGCACTGATACGCGCCCCCTGCTGAAGAGGCGGCAGACATTTTAGTGTTCGGAGGGCAGGGTAAGATCGGCTCGCGATCATCTGTTCCTTAGGGAATCAGTTCATGAAGCGTACAAACACCCACATATAAAAAACCCTCAAGAACCTCAAATTTCCACCGTCGAGATCTTCTTAGTCTAAATCTTCCATTTCGTCGAACGGCTTGATATCTGAGGAGAATGTCTGGGACTGATGCTTCACGTACTGTGATGCTCGCTGAATGCAACTACAGGCACTCCGGATGGTTGTGTTGCAAAGAATATTTTGAGGTGTGAAAGATCGCGGAGCGATTCTATTATGCCGCGACCTGAAAGAGGCTCAAGACGAACTTCGCCTGACCTCGAGTGTCACTTCTACTTAACCTTTTGACCTGACCTTTCCTTATCATGTTAATCGATTCAATGCTTTCGAGAGTTCGCTCCGCCGTGTGAAAGCTCTTAAAGCATTGTGAGGCTCGCACCTTCTTTTTGTTGAATCGATGGTCCTGTTCAATAACGTTATTGAGATATTTCACGCGCCTAAGCAAGCAGTCCTCCGGCACGATCCGTTCCTCTTGTGAAGCATTAAATGCCACCGGATACGCCGCGTTCTTATCCACACTAATGGAGAATGGCAAGCGGCGATGCTCGGCCCTCATCACCATCTTAAAGAACCGTTTTGCTGCGGAAACGTCGCGCTTCGCGCTGAGCATAAACTCAATCGTCTAACCTTATTTGTCCACCGCGCGATACAGATATTTACATGACTTCCCGACCTTGATGTAGGTCTCATCCACGCGGTAGGACGTGCCGCTCACCTTCAAGTGAGGACGGATGCGCTTGTTGATTTCCGGGGCATAACGCTGTACCCAACGAAAAACAGTCGAATGATCTACGTCGAGACCTCGCTCACGCATCATCTCTTCGACATCGCGATAAGAAAGCTGGTAGCGGCAATACCACCTGACGCACAGCAGGATGATTGTGGGGTCGTAATGACGCCATTTGAACAAGAATTTATTGTGTTTCAAGAGTATGATTCCCGATGAGTGATGGCTGAATTAAGGGGTGGATTATAGCTGGAGAAGCGATTCCTGCAACACTACCGAATATCTTCCTGCTAGGCTTCGATAAAATATCGTCAATCAATTAAAAGATATATTTTGACCGACTGGACTGACTCGATTGATAAGGGTGTATGCCAGAGTATTAGTGAATAGAGATTAGTTCCACTGGTTCATTCATTGTACTGCCTTCAGGTACATATTGATCAGACTTCACGTAAGTGTAGAGGTGAGCAATGGAGATTGATGGTAGCAGCTTGCTGGCACTCTTAAAGGAGCAGATGAGCAATCATGAAGTACGAAAGTTAGCTATGGATTTAAGTGTGGATTGGGATTCATTAGAAGGAGACAGTAATTACAAAGCCAGCGAGCTTGTTTTATATTTGTTGCGGAACGATCGGCTTAATGAACTAGTCAGTGGGATCCAGAAAGTCAAGCCAAATGTATTTGAAAAAATACGGCCTAACCTACAATCCAAATCTCAAAATTCTGAGTTGGAAAAACTAAGCAGCGAGTTAGGAAGCCTTCGCCAGCAGTTGATGGAGTTTCAGAAAGAGCCGTTGCTAGGAGGCCAATTTGAGCATCGTGTCCGAGAAATATTAAGTACAGCCAACCGGGCAGTCGATCAAAGCGAGGTGTTAACAGCGCGTGTTATTCTCCCACGTCAAGAAGATATGAATGTTCGTCTCGTACCCTCGCACTCCTTAGAACGATTGGAGGAATATCGGAGGGATGAGAATGTAGCCTATCTATTTATCGGAGTCTTCGCCGGTGCTATCTTTGGCACTCTATCTAACTGGGCAACAACTGAAACATTCCTTATGACCCGTTCCTCGGTTTTACTGGTATCAGTATTATCTATGCTCACAATCGCATGCATAATTTGGGTGAGGGTGATTCAGAAAAGGGCAAACGTTGTAAGAGGGCAGATATTCTTAAACGATAAGTAAGTGACCATCTGATGCGAGTGCCCAAGCTGTCGTTTCGTAAGTAAGGCAAAGTCCCGGCATTATTAGTCAGTCAAAATGTAAAAAAACGCGCGGGTGTCTTTAAATTATGAGTGAACCAACACCAAAATATGATGTTTACATTTCAGCGGCTAATAAAGATGGCGATTTTGCCCTCAAGCTAATGGCGATCCTTGAAGCAAGAAAATATAGTGTCTTCTTTAACCCGGATGGAGATGTTGAGCCGGGGGCTGACAGCACTGAAATGGTTGAGCAATGGTCTAACGGCCTCCAGCAAAACTTATCGCTTTCCAGATACATGCTCGCCCTACTAGGTTATAAAGCATTCAGTAGTCGCAGGGTGCGGTTGGAAGTGGACATTAGGAAAATCTTGGATAGTAGGCAGGGCGAGTCTACGATTCTACCCGTTTATTTAGACCAGCAAGCTGAGAAGGATTGGAAGCCGTGCCTTGGGCACGTCCTAACCGCAAAAACCTGTCTGGACGGAGATGTGGAGACGGTCGCTTGGGGCGTCATGGAAATGCTCGGCACGCCAATAATTCAGCGAGGTCAGGAATCAATCATGCATGCCAAGCTTACTCTCAGTTCTGTACTTGAGAGCGTTGCGAAGCCTCACTTGGAACCTATGTTCGATAGTCTAAGGCTGTCGCTCGCTATGGATCTGAAGCGTTTGGTCGCGGAAATGGAAAATGAAGGAACTTGCAAGCTATCCATGTCGATCTACTATGATGTCTCCGTGGATATACTCAAGCAGGTTCGCGATGGCGGTAATGTCCAAGTGACAAATATCCTGTGGCACCAAGAGTGGAAGGATATGGAATTCGCGCGCGATTATTTGGAAGAAGAAGCTCGATTAATACGAGAACGAGGCTTACGTGTTGAGCGATTCTTCATCGGAACACCTTCCCTCTTTGATTCGCCCGACATCAGACGACTCATACATCGAAACCGTGTGGCCGGTGTAATCGTTCGTTGCCTATACGTCACGGAGGATATGAAGTCAGACCAGCCGGGGAATATATTCGATTGGGATATCGGGATTTATGAGACAGCTCCAAAGTGCTTTGTGCAAGGGCATCATAGATCAGGATACTTGGTCTACGGCACTATCGGAACAACCGAACTTCTCTATAAGCGTTTACACAAAGCATTTGAGCACTACGAGCAGTTGGCCTGTCCCTCCAGAGAACGTAACTTAGATGAAGATAGAGCGCTCCAACTATCTCGCATAGGATGGCGGCTTCCTTACTTCGACGACAGTCAGCCGGCCTGGCAGTCTGATCCGTGTCCAATGGTAAAAGAGAAAGTTGAGTTCTTAATTCAGCGAGCAGTTAAACGGGGCTACGAAGCGGCAGACCGGTCTGGGCAGAAAATAGTGTTGGTTGATGCAGGGTGTGGTGATGGACGTAACCTTCAATATCTGGCTGAGTTGTGCTGTGCCCTAGTGGCCGATGATAAAGGGGGATTGGAGTTTGAGTTGGTAGGAGTTGATTTATGTGATAGTGCCGTCAGACAAGCCCGTGAGCGTTTACGACGAATGGAGTTACCTCCATGTATTTCCTGGCGCGTACACGAGCGGAATATCGTTTATGAGGTTCCGGTAGTAAGCAGAGGGGTGGACATATTTATTTGTACAGACACCTTCACAAACATTTACTCCAGTGAGGTTCCGCGCGCTCTGAGAGAGTGGCGACGCGCACTCCGGGTAGGCGGAATGTTATTGCTGAACGCCTATACTCCTGATGACGATACACAAAAGCATTGTGAGCGAGAAGCAAGAAACAACTCTCTGGACTCTCAGAAGGATCATCATTATGAGAATGCTTGGTGGTATAAAAAAACCTTCTATCAGTATTACGAGAAGCAGGAGCTCTTAATGTTAATGAATGAGGCCAACTTTGCTGTTGTCACCTTGGAGCATCAGCAATGGCAAGATCCTCCGCACCCCGGCTATCGTGAGGAAGAACACATACATATGAACTGGGTGGCTGTAGCAGAGCGCCCTGGATAATAGGGTTAGTTATAATGGTTCTGGTGCAAACGTTAAGATGGACTGATAATCGTTACATGAATCAGCCCCCTTCTTCTCATACATCATCTCTGTTTCATGGCCGTCACTTCGACCGCTCAATCATCATTCTCTGCGTCCATTGGTACATTACTTACAAGCTCAGCTACCGCGACTTGGTAGAGATGATGGCTGAGCGCGGTGTCGATGTCTCTCACACTACTATCCTGCGGTGGGTACAGCGCTACGTCCCAGAGTTCGAGAGGCGATGGCGTCGTTATGCGCGACCTGTTGGTACGTCGTGGCGCGTTGACGAAACGTACATTAAGGTCGCAGGGCGATGGACTTATCTCTATCGTGCGGTCGACAGGCGAAGACTCACGGTTGATTTCCTGCTGAGTGAACATCGAGATATTGCCGCGGCTAAACAATTCTTCACCAGAGCCGTTGAACGACACGGCACGCCCGAAACCATCACGCTCGACGGTTATCCCGCGACTCACGCTGCTGTTGTGGAGCTAAAGAAGCGTAGAGTGCTGCGCCCAAAGACGAAAGTCTGGACGAGTAAATACTTGAACAACATAGTCGAGCAAGATCACCGGAGAGTGAAGCAGCGCATCTACCCGATGCTCGGCTTCAAGACTTTCGTCAATGCGACGACCACGATCAGCGGCATTGAGCTAACACAGAAGATCAAGAAGGGGCAGTTCGACATCGAGAAGTTTACGCGCGGCGTGAGGGAGCGAGCGCCACAAGTGTGGGTAGCAGTACTTGCCGCTTGACACCAAGCTTAAAGAAGACTTCTGTGCGTCTCTTATGCTATTTGCACCAGAACCGAGAGAGACTAAATAGCGAAGATGACGGTAGTGTTGCAAAAATTTTCTTATCACACCAGATGTTAGGCTTAACACTAATGCTGTGCCACTATTAATTGCGGCTGAAATATTTTTTGCAACACTACCCGTCGGAGAACACGGTCACGGCGTCGCCGCTCGTCGGTCAGCAGCCGCGCCTCTTCCACCGGCGTGAAGTTGATTCGAGGCCGCTCGTCGTAGCCAAGCCCCGGCAATGATAATTATGCCGGCGGATAATGGACGGCCACCGCGCTGTCTCCGCGATAGTTGAAGCTTGCGGCAGCGAGGAATCGGATTCTTCGGTGTCGGGAACGAACACTAATCTTTCGGCATTTGAACTATCAGGCATGGGCGAGACATCCTCTCAATTCCCTTCACTGAATCCGGCTCCGCTGGCAAGGCGTTGCTGGCTACAGTTCCTAGCGAACTCGTTCCCAGAGCCGTTGAACCTCCGCTCCGGGGAAAAAGAGTCTGTTGCCGTCGAGTTGATATTTAAATTGTATTGAACGGCCTTTGGCGTAGTTCAAATAAAGAGTCTGGTTACCGGTTCGCCACTCCCCGGTAACCGGCCCCGAACGTCTGCCATTGGATTGGAGACTGTTGTCCACAAACCCGCCGTCAGCTTTCAGCATGCGATTATAGTCCGTGCCGCCAAATGGATCGGCGACGTAACATTGCCAGTGCCCGATCAGCCGTGGGTCGCGTTCAACTGACGCGGCGGCGCGTTGGGCGCCTTTCGCCGGAGCAGCTTCGGCATGTGCGGCATATTGGCTCTGAAGTTTGTTCATCTGTAGTTTAATTACCTCCAACTGCTCGGCCAATTCCGCCTTCATCCTCGCTTCGGCAGGACTGAGAGAAGCGGCGTCAGCCTCAAGCGCGTTCATCTGCGCTTGTATTTTCTCGTACTGCGCCGTCATAGCGGCCATGAGTTCCCGGGCCTGGGCATCAAGAGCACCGCGCCCCTCACTCGCCGTTTCTCCCTGAGCAGCAGGGGCGGCGATCTGTCGAGGCGCGGTTGATTGAGGCGCGGTTGATTGCTGACTGATCAGGGCGGAAATTATCTTGAGTATCTGCGTCGCCGTCGAGACGGCGAGTTCGTCGCAACGACTGCAAACATGCACTTCGCCGCCGTGCTTTTCGCTGTGATGCCATTCACCCCAAACATGTTCAGTGCGTTTTGCGCCCGGGCTGCCGCACCGCTTGCAGGTTTGGATTTGCCCGCAGGCATCCGGCTTAACGTATTCCCACTCTCCCCACAGGTGACTGGACGCTGCTTCCTTCTCAGCCTGACAGCGGCCGCAGACGATGACCTGTTCACAGGTGTCATCCGAACGCCGCTGAGGCTCTTGCCATTCATGTACCTCGCGATGTTCGACCAGGTCGCAGCGTGAGCAGGTCTGTTGCTGATCGCACGCCCCATCGTTCAGGTATGCCCACTCTCCGAGGTTGTGTTCAACCTTACGGCTTTCCGTGGCACACTTGACGCAAATGCGGATGCGTGTGCAGTCTTTCTCTTTTACGAAAGACCAATCCCCTTGATGGATACCCACGAGGCATTTGCCCTTATCAAACAACTCCTTCAACATCGCACGCTTCTCCTTTTGAGGTTGGCCGGGAGACTCTAGCGCCGCTTTTAGTCCAGCACGGCAAATACGTCGGTGATGGGGTTGGCTTCCTCGCCGGCGTCAATGTTAATCCGGTACGTGCCGACAGCCAGCGGCGAAAGCTCCAACTTCTGCCACCCTTCGGCGTCCGAAACTATCTCGAACTCACATTCGACCTTCACCCCTGTTTCGACATTCACCAGCACCGCCCGCATTGGGTCAATCGCCGCCTCGCAACGCGCCAGAGCATGGAACGGCTCGACGGTGGAGAACGTGTCGGCCAACTTGAGCGAGATAGGCTCCGCTTCGTGGGCTTTGATCTCGCTGATGTCAACGTCTTCGAGCGATGACCTGACCTGCACGCGCACGGGGTCGAAATTCTGCAATCCCGCGTGCGGGCATGCCACGAACCTCTCAACCTTCGCCTTACTGAGTTCAATGGGAATGGCCGAGAATCGTGGCACAGTACCATCGCCCCCAAGCATGGTATGGCCTTCGTAGATCTCTGTCGGCTTGATGCCGTCGCGCGTCCTTAGCGCACTGAGAAACGTCGGCTGGTAAGTTCCGACCATAGGCAGCAGCTTGTAGCCCGAAGACTGATACGCGGCGTCTTTAGAATTCGCTTCGACGGCTCGCGCGATCTCCCTGTGAAACTCGATGCCGGCGCGGGCACGATCCATGTCCAATTCGCCGAGTTCATTTATCTCTTCTATGCGCTTGAGGTCATTTTTGCGCTTGAGGTCTTCCTCCGTCTCCCCGACGCATTGATAGATGGGCAACAACTGGTAGACGGAGGGACACGACCTGACGAACTCCGTGAGGTTGAAAAGGGTGACAGGGCCTAGCTTCTTGTTGAGTCCGTTGACGAGGAAGTCGAGGGCTTTGACGGAGCCGCGGTGCGGCGTCCCTAGCGTGATCAGCATCTTCGTATCCCGCCAACCTCCGAGGACTTCAATAAAGTGGCGGGCCACCAGCCCACCCATCGAATGCGCAACCAGGATGAGCCGCGCGTCGTTGTGGCGGCTCCGCCACTTCTCCAGCCACCCCTTCGCCGCCGACGCCAAGCGACGGGCCGAGATTCTGTTGTCGAGCCGCCAGTCATAAGGGAACTCGAAGAAGTTCTCGCCGGGGGTGACCTCGAACTTAGAGCGGATAAACTCGACTAGGCCGGAGTAGCCGTCTATCTTCCAGAGGTAAGGAACCATGTGGACATCGGACAGGAGGTGAGTCGGCGTCACGCTGTCTCCGTCTGGGGCGGCGCTGCTCAGCGTTAAATCCTGAATGCTGCCGCCCCGAGAAAAGAGCGCGCGACCCAACGACCCGACACCCACATCCCAGACGGGCTTGCCGTCCCTCGCCAAAGCGCTGCCCATGATACCTGGCAGCAGCACGATCAAGTCTTTCATGGGCGCTGGCATTCAGTTCACACTCCTCGAATCAGACACAGCCGTACAAAGTGAAGCCGAGCCAAGTGCCGGGCGGGATGCCTTGCGCGAGGAGATGTCTCTGCGCACTCCGTAAGGCGTGTAAGGGTGAGTCGCCGGCCACGCGCCGCCGGTGGTAGTGCGTGGTGAGTGCGCGCGCGGCTTTGCCTTCGGCTTTCGAAATGCTGACCAGCACCGAGTTAGCCCCGGATTCTAAAAAGCCCGCCGGGATGCCCAAAATCTCATCGGCGTCGAGCACTAGGTCGCCCACCTCGGCGGGCCTCCAACCCGTGCTGCAAGCGCTTAGAACCACTTCGCTGAAGGCCAGCGCGGCGCGCGCCAACTCAGCCGCGTCTACTTTCGAATCGTGCAGCAGGAGACCGGAACTCATCGGCTCGTTGAGCACAATCGTGCCGTGGCAGGACATCTGAAGTAGATTGCCGAGACCTTTAATACCGCTGGCCGTGTCCCAGAACGCCTTCTCAGTGGCCGCGTCATCCAGCAGGGGGTCAGTCAACGCAATACCGGCTTCCTCGTAGACGGAGCGGATGTCCTCCAGCTCGCTGCGGACACTGGGCAGGTCTCCGATTTTCAGCTCCATACCCGGATATTTGGACACCCCGACCGTCACGACTAGTTCCGGCCTTGAAGACTCTTCCGCTGAGATTAAGGCACCGAGGTTTGGGAGGATTCCGACGGGCAGGCGCTCGAAAAGCCGCGCACCCTCATGTAACAGCCCTCCCCAGGGGATTAAGTGGAGCAGTCCGTGTGGAACGACGACGAGGGACTCAGCCTCAAGCGCCTGCGACAAAAGCGAAGGCGGAATGAGTTGCTCCGCTAGCACAGAGTATTCTGCCGAGATGTCGTGCTTGTTGTAATCATACAGAGCCTTCTGAAGGTTCTTTGCGTAGTCCGCCAGACTTTTTGTGGTCTCCTCTGAAACCTTCAGCCGCTCCGCCGTTACCTTCCCGCCGAAAAGCAGTACAGCGGTCAGGTCGGGCGGCTCGTAGTAAAGCGTGAGGGCGGCCTGAGATCGTTTCGACAAACCCGCCAGAAGCTCCTCGAATTTGAATTCGACGGGCTCCGAGAGGTTGCGCCAGCGCGGATCGCTAATGCGGATGCGTTCGAGAAGATTGGCACGCTTCTCCAACAACTCTTGATGCTGCAAACGACGCTCTTGATTCCATCTCTCCCGGTAGGCTTGATACTCCAGTAAATCTAGTTGTTGCGTCACCTCACGGAGTTGGCCTTCAAGACCCGCGTCCGCACCGTCGTCCGCCGCCGGAATACTCAACACCGCCGTGAGAGTGCGCGACTTGATGCTCTCTATAAACCGGCAGCAGTCCAGAGGTGCGTCCGCCTTAATGGTCGCTTCGATGGCGTATGAGTAAAACTCTTTCTTGTCCGCCATGTACGTGCTGTCGAGGCGATAGCCGAGGGGCGCGCGCCGCAGGCTCGACACTGTCTCCAACGCGCTTCGCAAAGACTCCAATGCCAACTTCTTCTTACTCAGGTCGGCGCAGATTCGCGCGCGCAACCACTGACAGCGCCACAGAATGTTAGGATCAAAATATTGCCCCGTCAGATCGGCGATGGCCTCTTCGACGAGGCGCAACGCCTCTTTGGACTCGCCCAGGGCGTGAAGGCAACGGGCTTGGGCCCACTGCAACGCGGGCAGTTTTTGGCGAAAGGCACCACCTGCGAACACGTGCTCTATCTGCCGCAACTGCTCAAGCGCCTGACGAAACTGCCCGCGCCCGATGTTGATCTGAGCAAATTGGTACTCAATCGCCGCGCTGAGTCCGAGGCCCTGATATTCCGGGAGCACTTCCTTGAAGCAACGCTCCGCCTCATCCCACTCTTCCAGCGCTTTGGCGATCATGCCGTGATAGAAAACGATCTCTGTGGTAGCCCTGTAGAGTTCCGCGTTGCGCTCTGCCTGTATACGATTGACGCGCCCCGCTTCGAGTTCTTCGTCACTATCTCGCAGGCTCGATTGCCCGCCCGCCAATCTAGACTGGATGCTGGCTTGCACGCGTTCTATCTCTTTCTTGAGTTCTGCGACACTATCCAGCACGTCTTTCTGGCTCGGTTGCCCACCCGCGACTTCAGGCCGGACTATAGACTCTGCGTGTTCAATCTCTTCTTTGGCGCGGCGGTTGTCTCCAAGCCATTGGAATATATCCGCGAGGTCTATAGCCACCCGTGCCGATGAGAGCAGGTCGTTCTCCTCCAGAAACACGTCGCGCGCGCCCATCAGCGCCACGATGGCTTCGTTGAACCGTCCTTCCGCCGCCAGCGAACCCGCCCGCTGGCGCTCCGAACTGGCCGTCCCTTTGCGGCCTGTGTGGAGGCGGGAGATTTCCAGCGCCTCTTTCCGCAGAGCTTCGGCAGCACCTCGGTCGCCCAGTGCATTTTCGATGTCCGCGCCCACCATCAGCGTGTTAACGAATGGCCGTGCGATAGGGGGGATTTCGCTGGGCAAATCGGGAAACCGTTGATTGAAATCAAGGCTGGCTTGCAGGTATCTACGACTCTCCGCGATTAACGCTTGGTAAACGGAGTGAGCAGCGCCGTAATCACAGGAGGCTTTCGTCGTCTCGGCCTGAAAGTACAGACCTCCAACTTTGATCTGTAGTTGGACCAGATTGCTCAGCGCTTCGTACTTTGCATCCATTATTTCACCTCTCAATGTACAGCCATACACTTCGCCGCCTAACGCTCGAAATCTACTTGACTCTCAACACAGTATCTAACCCGCCCTGCGTGAGCAGCCTTCAAGATTACCGCAGCGGATAACAATGAAAGGAATGCTATCGTGGGGTCGGTTAGAGGTTGTGTAAGAATATCTGCCCGGCGTATCCGCGCTTTAAATCATCGCCGGGTCAACCTATATCTCACCGTGTCTCAAAGCACTAAACGGAAGCCTGACTGAAGAACTGGTCGAGGTGGTGAAGTTTGTTAAAAGCAATGAATTCGGTGAAGACGTGTCAGCGAGGGGTGACCGCCGGAGTGAGTTCGGAACATCAGAGGGTGCGGAGATTATTCCTGCTCCCGGAAAATGTCAACAGTTTAATTGTTTGGGAGCGCCTCAATCCGAGTTGACACTTGAAGCGGTGCAGTTGAGTCCGAACTTGAGAATGGACTTTGCTCGGCAGTGTTGCAAGAATAGCGATTCGAGTATCATTCCCCCCTTTGGCTCTCTCAACTTAGCTCAGCAGGTCGATTCATGAATCACAAATCCTCGCCTTTCAAATGGCGGCGCTACGCCCCGGATGTCATCCTGTTATGCGTTCGGTGGTATTGCCGCTTTCAACTTTCTTACCGCGACGTGGAAGAGATGATGCGAGAGCGCGGACTTGATGTGGATCACTCCACTGTGTTTCGTTGGGTCCAGAGATATGCTCCTGAGATCAACAAGCGCGTCCGCCCGCATCTGAAGATGAGTAGCACCTCATATCGAGTGGATGAGACCTACATCAAAGTGGGGAGGACCTGCAAATATCTCTACCGCGCAGTTGATAAGCAAGGACAAACTATTGAGTTCATGCTATCAGCAAAACGCGATGTTTCTGCGGCGAAACGATTCTTCAAGAAGATGATGCGAGCCGAACAACGCCGATTGCCATTCTCGATTAGTGTAGATAAGAACGCGGCTTATCCAGAAGCATTCAGCACTTCACAAGCGGAACAGGTTGTGCCGCAGGACTGCCAACTCAGGAGGGTGAAATATCTCAATAACGTGATTGAACAAGATCACCGCTTTATCAAGAAGAAGGTACGGGCGTCGCAATGTTTCAAGACATTTCATACTGCTGAACGAACACTGGATGGTATTGAGGCGATGAACATGATGAGGAAAGGACAGGTCAAAAGATTGGCAGGAAGTGATGCGCAAGGGCAGGCAAAGTTTGTCTCAAGCCTCTTTCAAATTGCGGCATAATAGAATCGGCCCAACGATCTTTAGCGTCTCAAAATAATTTTTGCAACATCTATGAAGCAGGGGGTGGTGTCAAGCACTATTTCACATACACCTCACCTCTCATGGCATGAGTCCGCCACTTCTCAAAGGATATTGATCTACTGCGCATGAGATCGCACCTTTGTCTGTGGTATCGAATGGTTCCTCGTCCGGTCAGCGTGTCGAGTTGCGATCAATCATCTATCCGGGCATCCACAGCCCATGAGGTTTACTTCGCTCTCTCCCCTTGAGGGAAGAGGCCGGTCGCCCAATCACAAACCCCAGGCATCCGTGAGCCTATGTTGCAAGCCGGGCAGGCCGTGCTTCGACACCTCGCGCGAGGAACTCCGCGTAATCTATCTGGTCGCACAACAGGATGTAGCTGCGAATCAACAGTTTTCGCGCTGCCGCGACCTTCGCTTTCGGCGCGCCTCGCTTATTCAAAAGCCGCAGATAAAATCTCTGCAACTGCTCATCTCTTCTCACTGCCGTTTGTGCTGCTTCCACCAGCAGGTAGCGCAAGAGCCGTGACCCGCCTTTACTAATCGAGCCCAACTTTTGTTTACCTCCCGAGGAGTGTTCCACGGGTTCAAGTCCCACATAAGCGGCGACCTTTCTGGCTCCGGCAAAGCGCGACACCGGTTCCAGCCCATGCACCAGCGCCAGCGATGTCAGCAGCCCGATCCCCGGATGAGTCTGTAACCTGAGAACTCGTTCATCCTGCCGGGCTTGCTCACTCAACCAGCCATCGAGTTCTTTGATCCGCTCATCGAACTCGGCGACGAAAGCCAGCCATTCGCTTCGTTGCCGGCACATCGCCGCGCTCATCGGCAGTTCAAGGAAACGCGCACGCCCCTTCTGGCTGAACAGCGTCGCGCGCTTGGCCGCGCCTGCACAGAAGGCCAGCGCCTGCAAGCTGTTCTTACACTTGGTGCGCATCTGCACCAGCCGGTGACGATAGCGCAGCAGCCGCAATATCTCCCGGCTCTCGAACGAAGCGCGATGCACCTGCGGGAACTCTCCTTTGACCATCAGGTCGAGAATCAGTTCCGCATCCCGGCGGTCTGTCTTCTGTCTGCGGCGTGCCCGGCGGCGATTCTCGGTCGCGTCACCGATGAAGACCTGATGACCAAGCGTCTCCAGCAGTTCGACGAACCAGGTGCTGTACCCGCTGGCTTCCAAGCCGACTATCACGTCACCTGCGAACTGAGAGTAGAAGGCACGAACATCATCCTTATCCTTGTCGTGATACAGTTCCCGGTACTGGATGAGGCCATCAGCCGTGTCGCAGTAACAAATAGTCTGTTGACGAGCGTGGAAGTCCACGCCACAATACGTTGTCATAGGCACCTCCCCTGGTGATCTCATGCGCAACACGAGTTGATCGCAGCTCATAGGTGAGCTGGAGGTGCCTGCTTCATAACATCACTACCGTCCATTATTCCCCTCGATTTTGTTCTCCAAATTCTCCATAATGGGACTCCGCTTCTTGTCTACAGAGTTCTGACCCCTGAAATCCTCCGCGGCGGCGAATCTCCTGCGAGGAGGTTTGACCCGAAGACCGCGCTCCCTTTGTCAACAAATCAGTCTCTGAAGAGACGCAACGCGCATACGGCTGGGCGGTGTAGGAGTTCTTCAAGTTCGTTGGCATGAAGCACCCTTCGCAGGTAGTGCCGAACGATGACTACGCTGTTCTGTGGGCCTCAAGACGAGATCTTTGACGCCCCATTAGTAGAAGCGGTCTCATAAATAGCATCGAAGCAAAATCCTGATGCAGCCAAGATGAACGAAGCCAAGATAATTTTCCGCGTGATACTCGAAGCGCGTCACGATGCGGCGGAAGTTCTGAAGCCATGCGTTGAGTCGCTCAACCTTCCAGCGGCGGCAGTAGCGGCGCAGCACTCTCCCGTCTTGCGTCGCTGCCTTCACTCGGTTCGACTTGTGCGGCGCAATCATCTCAATGCCTTCTGCGGCAAGCTCCCGGTCGAGCGGGTCGGAGTCGTAGGCGCGGTCGCCTATGAGCCTCCGTGGTTGCTCACCAGTGAAACGCGCTTGAAGAGTGTCTCGGACAAGGGTGACTTCATGCGGGCTAGCAGACGCCGTGTCGGCGGCGACAGGAAAACCATGAAAGTCTGCCACCACCATGAGTTTCGTGCCTTTGCCCCGCTTAGTCGCACCAACTCGGTGCCCCCTTTTTTCGCCACGATGAACGTGCCGTCAATAAAGCATTCTGAGAGATCCAGGTCGCCGCGCGTGCGTAAGTCTTCGGCTAAGGCTTCGAGGACGCGCCGGAGGCTGCCGTCCCTGACCCACTGCTGGAATCTTCTGTGGCAAGTCTGGTACGGCGGGAAGCGAGAGGGTAAATCTTTCCACCGCGCGCCTGAGCGCAGTATCCAGAGGATGCCGTTCATGACTTCGCGGTTCTCTCGCCACGGTCTGCCCCGTCCATCTTCCCGCACAGGAAGTTCTGGTAGATGTGGCTCGATGACCGCCCATTGTTCATCAGTTAGTTCTTCGCCTCGTACCATGCTGAAATGCTAGCACGGGTATTTATGAGACCGCTTCTAGTCAATTCGGGGCAGCCTAGAGTCGTTATGAAGCATCTTCTTGCTTCAATGAAATTGTTAAACATTATCGCACAGAATTTGTTTGACAGAACTGATATCTAGCGCGTATTGTTTCGGCATTCATAGGGCTACTTCGAGCTGGCGGTTATCCTTGCCAGCCTCACTCTAAACTCGTCACTTAACTACGTCCTAGTAAGGCATACATGTGGTGCGAGCGTTGTACCAACGCTAAAATTAGCGCTCCCTGCAACTGTCTCAACAGTCTGGTAGCGGAAAGCGGAGCAGCCGCTCTAGTCACTATCGCCTTCCTACTATAATCAACATCAAGGGAGAAGGTTATGCTCTTGAGAGAATGCTCGCAGTTCTGGCGCATAAACTTAATGTCAACAGCCCTTCTGTCGTTGTTGTGGATGTCGGCAGCACTCGTCGGCGTGGCGCGCGCCAACGATCTCGAGAAATACTACGCTGAGAAGTCGCCCGCCAAACGCGCGCTGGTGATTGGCAACAGCGCCTATACAACCTTAGGGCGGATCCCCAGTTCAAAGACCGACGGCGAGATGATAAAGGCTCGCTTGGAGAAGCTGAAGTTCGACACGGTCGATTACTACCCAGATGTTAAGACGGTCGACGAATTCGAAGACGTTGTCATTCCTGGGTTCAGGCATAAGGTGAAGGAGGGTGACTTGGTAGTCATCTACTTCTCCGGCCATGGCTTCTCTTACGGAGCGGATAACTTTCTGGTACCGACCGAGATGCCGATCCCCATCAGCGGTAAGCAGATCACCAAGTTCGCCGAGCCGGTTGACGCTTTGATCGGGGCCGTAGCCAAGCGCGAGCCGGGGCTCATCATGACCTTCATCGATGCCTGCCGGTCGGTAGGAGGGATCGTCGTGAACGATAATCTGGAGGGGCTACAGGGAGTCAGTAAAGGCCACATCGCGCCGACGAATCGTCACAACCGGGTGAATCACTTTATTTTTTACGCGACGTCGCCGGGTGAGATCGCCGAGGGTTTTAATGAGACGACGCGACTCAGCAGGTTTACACAGGCCCTCTACGACAAAATCGCCACCCCCAGCCAGCCCTTCGTGTCCGTGTTTCGCGATATAGCCAACGAGGTCTTGGAAGTGACGAATGAGGGCCAGAATCCTTACCACCACGACTTTTCCAAGACTGACCCGCCCCTGCTGCCAACCGAAGAGTACGTCGCCGCTGTGAGGGAGGCATGGCGCTCGACACTGCCCAGACGCGATCCCAAAGAGATCGCCAAATTTTTGCGTCGCTACTCAATCAGCCTTCATGCGTCCGCCTGCCGTGATTTCCTCCGGGACGACTGGGCATCTCGTTACACGCGGGTTTCGCCGGTCGCCGTCGAGCGCGCGTTCGAGCGGACGGATTTCGGAAGCGTCGGCATCCTCCGTCTGGAAACGCCCCTCGCTTACGAGCGTTCGGTGGACGTGGGCGAGGAGCAAGCGCTGGGAATGCTCGCCGACGCACGGCTGGGGCTCGTCACCGCCGAAAGCCCCGAGGCCGGGGTGCTCATGCGGCGGTCGAAGGAGGTGCTCAGTCGATACCTTGAGAGCTTGAGCACGCACAAGACGACCGTGACGACCAAAGAGTTGGTGGGGCTGACGCGGCCCGACCGCAACGCCGTCGTCATGAGGCACATCAACGCCGGCACGCTGTTAGAAATAAACAACGTGATACAGGCGGCCGACAACCAGACCTACGTCAGCGTGACGCTCCCCGAAACAGCCACAAACTTCTTCATCAGAATACCGACGGAGATTCCCCAGCTGTTGCAGCTGGGGAATCCCCTCAAGGAGGTGCTGGCTCCGCCCCGCGCCGCCAGCATCCCAGACCTCGTAGACCCAGCCCCCATCAGGAATGCCCTCGCCGAACTGAAGGCGCAGGGGTTTAATATCACCTGGGTCTCACTCTCGACGGCGGCCGTCCTACCGGCGCAGAACGAGTTGGAGCGAGCGAAGATGGAGTCGGAGCAGGACGCACGTCTATTACGCTTGGCTAACGCCGAATACATCATCAAGAACGAACTAAAGGATGAAGGTATGGACAGCCGTCAAATCACCTCTATCTCTGGAAGTAGCGACTTCTCCGGGGATGGTGTGAGGGTCAGGTTCTTTGGTGTGAAGCGGACATAAGGAGAAGGAAATAGATGAGACGCTCGCCCGCTGCATTGGTTGCAGGTCTGATGTTGCTTTCTTTCGCATTCGCCATATGCGGGCCGGAAACGGCCGCGCAAAGAGCGAGACGCACTAAGGGGAAGCGAGCCACGGCGGCAACCAGTCGTTCGGCACGCAACCGCGCGGACGCTACAACCCAGCGTTCCGGGCCGTATGAGGAGGCGTTGAGAAATTACCGGGAGGGGGTTGAGCCAAAGGTTGTTAACGGGAAGCCAGCCCCGGCCGGCACATTCCCGTGGCAGGTGGCGATAGGCGCCTCCGAGGTTCCCGACGCTTTCTACGCGCACTTCTGCGGTGGTTCCATCCACTCCGCCACGTGGATTATTACGGCCGCGCATTGCGTCGAGGGGCTGCTGCCGTCCGAGATCACCATCACCGCCGGCACCAACCGCCTTGATGACACGGCTACACAGCGGCGCGTTAGGCGCATCATCATCCACAAGGATTACGGCGACCTGCCACACAATAACGACATCGCGCTGATCGAACTGGTTGATGCCTTACCACTGAGCACGGACGGCCCGATTAGGGCCGTCCCGCTTCTCACGCTGGCCGACGAAGGGAGGCTTCTCACTGAGGGCGCGCCGATGGTCGTTACCGGCTGGGGGCGGACGACTGAGAGGGGCGTCAAGGTTCGCGACCTGCGCTACTTGGATAACCTCCCCATCGTCCCACGTAACATCTGCAACCGGACGACCGCCTACGACGGGGAGATCACCAATAACATGATCTGTGCGGGTGTGCTCGCCGGCGGGATGGACTCCTGCAAGGGGGACAGCGGCGGGCCTTTAACGGCCGAGACCGAAAGGGCCCCGAAGCTGGCCGGCGTGGTGAGCTGGGGGGAGGGCTGCGCGCGGGCGAACCGGCCGGGCGTTTACACCCGAGTCTCTAACTACGTCGGCTGGGTGAGCGCCTGCATTTCGAATTCTCCAAGGTGTAACAGGTGATGGTGGTGAATGAGAAGCCGCGGGCCGGCGCGGCGCAGTCGCCACCGTGCTGAGGCTCGTCGGCGCCTTCACATGAAATATTTCGGTAGGTTTATCCATTAAAGGTTGTGAGCCTCTGCTGGGCGAGGTACGCCTCCACGAGGCGCGACGCCCCGGTCGGCGGGAACATCCACTCCAGAATGATTATGAAGCCTACCTGTCGCGAGGTGTTTATGAAAAGGTTCGTGCCTCTCGTCTTGATCCTTGCGTTTTCCGCCGGGCCTGCGTCCGGACAGGAGTGCCGCATGACCCGTGCGTTCATGCAGCCCGACCGTAACGCCCGCGGCGGGGCGACGGCCGTGTGGTCAGATGCTGGCGACTCGACCCTCTTCTTCATCGAATCCCTCAACGTTAACACCGATGGGACGCGCCGCTCCTACAGCGTCGGTGATTTCTGGGGTAAGCGGACAGCCCTCAACAACCTCTGCAACGCGATGAACGATAAGTGCCACGGGTTGGACACAGCCGGGCTGCAAAATCGCAGGATCATCACTCAGAGGGCGTTCGCCCAGGGGTGGCCGGCGAATCTGTTGAGGCAGACCAGGATCGGCTCTAACATCATCCCCTTCAAAGACGGAAAGCCCTGCCCGCCGGTGGGCGGCTTCCTTGTGTCGGCGACGGCCCTGCATAGGCGGAACATCACGAACGTCTGCGACCTCTCGAACTACGTTGACGCTCTCGAAGTGCCCGCACTGGTTCTACCCGGTAACCCTCGTAATGGAGTGTCGGGCTTCGCTGCGAGGAGGGCACGGGTAGGTGATCTCGTCGTTGCCATGCTGCCCAGTGCCACGCAGCCAGTCTACGCGGTCATTGGCGATATCGGCCCCGCCGATGAACTGGGCGAAGGGTCCGTGGCGCTCAATGGCAGACTGCTCGGCAAGACCGGTGAACCCGCCAACTACGACGAGGTGCGGGGCCGGGGCAGGTACGCCGGGCGCGGGTGGCAGGTGCCGCGGGCGCTGGTGTTGGTCTTTCCAGGCACGCGCGACCTACAAAACCCTTACATGACGACGCCGCGTATCGGCGAGGCCGCGACGCGCCGTTTCGAGGAGTGGGGAGGCATCTCCCGGCTAAGGGCATGCGCGGCTGAGTACGCGCGCCGACCGTAATCCGACCGTAAAACTTATTGGCGGGCCGACAACACTGAACTAAGGTTCAGGCAGAGTCTTCGATGGGCGGGATAGCTCATTATTACTATCAGGCGACTGAAACCGTGCGAAACCATAATACGCTGCTTTTACAGTCGTAACGCCCAGCCAAAGGCGGCAAGCATCTCCCCAGTACTTGCCATACGCTCTTAGCCCAAACTCTACAGGGGGCCTACACCGGTGCCCGCACTTACTTGGAATGGACAGGAAGGGAACTGACAATGATTCCAGAGAGATTTAATGCGACGCGTATGAGCATGCATCTTCCCACCATGCGTTTCTGCCTTATTGTCTCTTTGCTCGTTCACACACAGGCATCGGCCGCCGCTCCCCTCTTGGGTGGTGCGACAGCAGGTGTCCAGGACATGAAGAGCCGCCCGCACCTCGCTAATTACCTCACTCTGCAAAACGCGCACGGGCATTCAACCATCGTGATAAGGATAAACCCACGGCGCCAGCCACGTGGGGTGAGGGCCGGTGACGGGAGTGCCGTAATCTCACTTCTCGACGGTGCGGGAAATCTCATTGCTTCTTTCCGCGGCTCCGCGCCCCGGTTCAACGGTCGCGCTATCGGTGTCAGGGGACCAGCCCGCAACGTTACTAACGGGGACACGCCGTTCGGCGTCTACCGCTACACATTCATAGGAGGGGGGAGCCCGAACAGTCGTCTGGGAACCGGTTACGGAACCGGAAAAATCTACGTGGACGACCGACGTATGTACGGGGAGATGATCGGGCCCCCGCGCCGCGCCTTGATCCGGCTCCACGGGGGCGGCAGCGGCCTGCGTAATCCCTATGCGCTGAATCAGGCCCTCCTGGCGACGCTCGGATGTGTCAGGATGAGAAACGGTGATGTGAACGCGCTCATTCGGTTCATCAAGCAACTGCCGCCCGACAGGTCTCTAAGATTCATCTTTATGGGGAGCGACCGGTACCTGCACGGCTTGGCGCGTGATGTGAGGCTGAGGCGACAGCCGTGGTGGCTGATCCTGAGGACAAGCCTTGGTATCAGCGAACGTCGGACGCGGCGACTGCTGGAGCGCCTGGGCTCTCTGCCTGACGGCGACGAGCGCATGGAGCCAGATGATAATGACCGCGCCGCGCCCGTCGCGGACTCGGAGTTGAGTGACCTCGTCAAACAATTCTCTGAGGATGAAGGCGCGTTAGGTCAGGACGCGCTGAATCGGCTGCGCCCGCGCGTGGACGCGCTGCTTCGCCTACAGCGTGACTTGCCCAGCGATGATCCGTTGCAGCCGCGAATTTCTTTCGCGCTATGCTATCTCGGCCGCGACTGCGAGGACAACATGCGGGTGATCGAATCTGCCGTGGGCGGGGACTCGCCTTACAGGGGCTTCCCGGCAGATTTGGCAGCTCAAATGCTCAGCCGTCTGATAGACCGGAAGGCGGCCGAAGGCAGGGAGCAGGAGGCGACCACCCTGATGGGTAAGTTGTTTGAAGCCGCGCCGGCGGCCGATGGCGCCCTCTCGGAAGGTCTCGGCGTCGCCTTCACGGACAAACTGCGGAGAAGAACGGACATTTTCTTCACGGCCTTCAAGCCCTTTTTCGCGGGCCAGAGCCCCGAGTCGCGCGCGGATCGGCCGCCGTCAACGGTCAGGTCAAGGGTGTACAATCTCATCGGCTCAGTCGGAAGAGTGACGGCGAAGGACTTGGCAACCATTAGGCGGCGGTCAGAGAGCCGGCTCGATTCCTCCGAGGATTTAGAAGAGACGATCGATGCATTCACCCGCGAGTATCTGGAGCAGCGCGGTGGGAGGAATCCAAGGAGGAGAGTGCGATGAGATTCTTCGCTCCTCCGGCTGGGGTCGTAACACAAGGTGCGGCTGAGACTCGGGAGAGAAGTCGGAACTCAGAGCGGCTGTATGAACTGGCTGCGACTAATCAGATACAACTCGAGCCCGGACAGGAGCATGATGACCGGTGTAGCAGGGGCATTGTGCGCGACATTCTGACCGCAGAGATTCCGCGCATCCCGAGGCGCAGCGAGTGTACGCGAGCGCGGCGATTGCCGGCACGACACTTTACCTTGTCTTGCAGTCGGCCGGCGTCGCCCGCGAAGTGGCGGTACTCGCGAGGATGATCTCGGTCGTTGCGCTGCGCATCGCCGCCGTCCTCTGTGAACTCCACCTGCCGATTTTCCACCTGCGTGATGACGGCAGATCGAAGTGAGAAGGAACGGATGAAGATTTAGACTATCGGTCACTCCACAAAAGGCGTCGGAGAGTTCGTCAAGTTACTCATCGGGTACGAGGATTGAGGCGCAGACGTGCGGCGGCCAATTCAATCGTGGCGGGAGGTTCTCCCCGATCGAATCAAAAGCGCACCAGAAAATTCCGTTGACAGACACTTGTACCCGAACTATCCTCCGCGTGTCATTTCACCTCTGTGCCTGATCCTCGCAGGCATCCGGCGCGCATTCCCAGGTAATAAGGGCACCACCTTCGGTTGCCTTCACGCCAATAAGGAGACCTCCCAATGATCATATATAACCTACACCGTCTATTAGCGATAAGCATTGTCGTGCTCGCCTTCGCATACGGAAGTACAATTTCGGCGCAACAAAGGCTCACAGTCGTCAGTTGGAATGTCCAGTCTGGGCAGGCGGACCCGCAGCGAATCGCGCCGAGGGTCAGGGCCTTCCAGGACGTCGACATTTGGGGCTTCTCAGAAGTTCAGAACGACGCCGCGGCCGCTGTCTTTGAGACAGCCGCCGAGGCTGGGGAGAATGCCGACTTCCGGAGAGTCGTCGGAACGACGGGCGGCGCGGACCGCTTGGTGATCATTTACGATTCGAACCGCTTCAGCAAAATCCGCGACTTCCAACTCAATCACATCAACAGCGGGGGGCACCGCGCCCCCCTCGTCGCGCAGTTGCGCGAAACATCCACGGGGCAGGAGTTGCTCTTCATGGTCAACCACCTGGCTCGCGGAAACTCCTCATTACGGCACAGGCAAGCTGGTCAGCTCAGGCGGTGGGCGGAGAACCAGGTGCTACCCGTGATCGCTGTGGGCGATTACAACTTTGACTGGTCGGTCGAAGGCGGCGACGCCGACCATGACCTCGGCTACGATCGAATGACCCAAGACGACATTTTCACCTGGGTGCGCCCCGAGCGATTAATCAAGTCGCAATGTTCCGAAGAGTTTGATAGCGTTCTGGACTTCGTTTTCGTCTCGTCACCCGCGCAGTCGTGGCCAGCCACTTCCGAGATCATCGTCGTGCCGGGTGACTGTCCCGACGATAACGAAACCCCCGATCATCGTCCCGTGATCGCGAAGTTCGAGATGCAAGAGGCTACCCCACTCGACCTGTTGATGACGATCCAGCCGTCTTTAGGAGTCCGACCGTCGTTGGAAGCCGTGGCCCCCGCCGGGACCAGGAAGCAGCAACTGCTTCAGCGCATCGAAGCGCTGGAAGCTGAAATGCGAGCCATTAAAGAACTCATCAAGCAAATGCCTTAATCGGCTTTGCCCATAGCCCACAAAGAATTATGAAAGCAATTCGAATCGTCCACCTTGTTGCAATTGCCCTGATACTATCTGTCATGGCGGCGAGCACCTTACGTTCAACGCCGCACCCATCCCCCGCCTTGACTGTTAATGCCGCAGGCGACCCCGTCTTTATCGGCGCAGGCGACATCGGCAGATGCCCTCAGAATGATGAAGGTAAATACATATCCGAAGGTACTAAGGCCGAAGCGACGGCTGAACTGGTTGCCAGCCTGTTGCCTACCGATCCTGACATGGGGGTGGTGTTCGTCGCAGGGGATAACGCCTATCAGGAAGGCACGGCTCAACAGTATGCGGAATGCTATGACCCGACGTGGGGCAGATTCAAAAACCGTACCCGCCCTGTGCCCGGCAACCATGAGTTCATCCGAACCGGCAGGCCGAAGAGCAAGTGGTACGGTGTGGACTACTATGCCTATTTCGGTAAGAGCGCTGGTAAGAAGTATGAAGGGTACTACAGCTATGACCTCGGCGAATGGCATATCATCGCCCTCAACAGCGAACTCCAGGATACGGAAAAGTTTAAGCACATGACCAAACAGCTCAACTGGCTCCGAAAAGACCTGAAGAATAATGAGCGACGCTGCACGCTCGCCTACTGGCATCGTCCCGTATTTTCTTCGGGTGAGCATGGCTTAAAGCAGAAACCGATTCAGGGGATAGAGCAGGAGTTGCAGGAGCTTTGGCGCCTGCTTGATGAGGCGGGTGTGGACGTAGTAGTCAACGGCCACGACCACAATTACGAGCGATTCAATTCTCAGGATGCTAACCGGAAGCCTGACCCCAACGGGATGGTGGAGTTCGTTGTAGGAACAGGCGGCGAGACGCTTCGTGATAAAGAGATTCCTCCCAGCAAGCGTCGGAATAGTGCGGCCTTTAACAAGTTTACTTGGGGCGTGCTGAAATTGACGCTGCACCCGGATAGTTATGATTATGAATTCGTTCCCGTGGCGAGTGAGCAAAATCAACCCATGTTCCGCGAGAGAAGCAGCAGTCCTGTTCCATGTGTTGAATAAACTTCACGCCAATTCTGAATGGCTGTTAGCTTTGCACAATTATTCAGAATATCTTGCATAATAAGTGAGCATTTATTCATTCCATTTGAATATTTGTGCAAAGCTGTAAAAGTAGGTCAGGTAACGCCAAACGTCATCCGTGACCTGACGCAAGGACATGCAGATTTCCGAAAAGCTAAAAATAACAAATTTGGACATATTCATTAACAATGACTCTAGAAAGAGGGTAGTGTTGCAAAAAATATTTTAGCCGCAATTAGTTGTGTTGAAGCGAACATACTCGCCTCAATATCTTGTGTAGCCAGAAAATTTTTGCAACACTACCCATGGAGATACAGCAGAAAGCAGAGCGGAAGATAAGTACATAGGTCAGTAAGAGACCGTAGTGCCAACTTTTTTACCTACCTCATACAGATGCTTTTTGCCGTGTCCGTCGCCGAAAGGATGATCGATCCATCCATCTGGAATAAGCTCTATAGAATCGGCAAGGCGGATGGTAATTCCATCGAAGGAACGATAGCGCAAGCTGCGCGGTCGTTGAGCAACCGGAGAGTAGATAGCCTTTTTTTGATCTTTGTCCCAGGCTGCATGTCGAATGACATATTCACCCGACGCTTCTATAGTTCCGCTATAGTCATTAAATACCCGGCACTGATAGCGATCTTCACTTTGCTCTCGGAACTCACATAATATCCAACTGCCCCCGTCAACACCGCCCGCCCACACGGCATTGGACGGGACACCCGCCACACGAGGCGGGGGCGTGACAGATTGCCCGCACGCGGCAAAAAGATAAGAGACCAGTCCGAGCACAGCCAGAGGGAGAAATGTGTTCATGATTTGCATACGCGTTTTACGTCTTATCTTTCTGCTCAAGAGCCTATTCTTTTTCCGTTCGGAGTCTGCGTCGGGCGTTTTCCCGAAGGAGTATAACTAGGATTGCCCGGTTTCACACTTCTCCCGTTGAGCCTGTACGTTCCCGCTTTCAAGACCTCAATATCTGTATTCGGTTTCGCCCGCCAGCCATTTGTCGCCAACCCGATGTTACCGGCGTTCAAAACATCTCGGGTGAAAGTTGCACAGTTGTGCGAAGTGATCGCGTATGCTTGCCGGTTTCCATCGGTGTTCTCCGCGATGCGACCTTCGGCATAACAATTCATGGCATTGGTAGCTTGTTCGTCGGTGTCATAGTAAGCCCCGACGACGCTGCCGCCCTGACCGTATTTCTCCGACAAGAATTGCATCAGGTTGTTGAAGGATTCCGGCGTCGCATTTCCGTCCGCGCCGATGACGAGATCGGGAACGTCTCGCTCATGCGTCACTCCACGCTGCGCGTCGTCATAGCGGCCATATTCGAAATAACGAGTGCGCCCTTGATCATCGATGGTGACGATTCCGGCGTGACCCAGATCTTCCCATTTGAGACCAAAAGCACTTATCTTGTAATCGGTAAATGCAACCACAAGGGCATCTAGCCCGTCGGGGTCAACATATTTGAGCGGGTTATTCAAAACATATGCATAACGGTTCCATCGTTGCGGGTCATTCAGGTAAGTGTCAAATTGCAACCGCGCTTCATTTTTGTCTTCAGCGTTTTGCGTTTCCAAAACAATATTGAAGGGATCAACCGTCGTAAAGCGTCCAGCCGTCGATAAGTAATAACGATTGAGCGCGTAATCGAACCCGGTTTCTGTGTCGCGCTCATAGCCGGTGAACTTCTGTCGCACGTTATCGACTTGGCTGTAACCCTGATTTGTTGTCCGTCCGCCCACCCCTGCGCCTATTTCCTCCCCGAATGGTAAATAATCATGCCGCTTAATACCGTCCAGACTCCCGCTCAAGTCAGCGGTGATGCGCGGCGTGCCCAGGTGGTCTGTGACGAGCCACTGCACCACGTCCGGCGATGCATCGAAGAACAACCCACTGGCGACCGCATTCCAGCCCGCCGGCCCCGTGTGGATCACTTTGATCTTCACGTTCCCGCGCAGATTCCACACCACGTACTGCCCGCCCGAGAACGCACTCACCTCCCGGCTGTCGAGCACAGCATCGGTCACCGCGTCTCTCACCTCCAGCCTTTGCGCGCGGATGTTGTTGCCGTCCCAGTCCAGGCAGTAGAGCGCCACGCGGTGCATCCTCCCATCCGTCAGGTTGATGTTGACGGTGTATTCGGTCGGGCTGTAAAACGTCGACGCGATGCGGTCGGTACTGCCCTGAGCGGCTTTCTGTAGGGCGCGCACATCCGTCGTCGAAGCTGCCCAGGTAGCACTGGAAAAGCCCGTGGCGCTCAACTGGACGTATGCCGGGTGGCTGGCTCCATCGGCGACGAGGTTATAGCCTTCCGCCCCATAGTTGCCTTTCCAATTGCCCCCGGTCGTCTTGTCAATCTTAACGAAGGCGGCGGACGTACCGAAGCCTTCGGCCGTTACCAGCAACTCACCGTTGCGATAGCCGTACTCCTTCTGCGGTGAGGAGGCCGGGGCTTTGGCGGCGTACTCGGCCAGCAACTCGCCGTCGAGGCCATAGATCTGCCACACCGTACCCCGCGGCGTGCTGCGGCGCACACGCTTACCGTTGGCGTCGTAGGTGTAGCTGCTCGAACTGTTGATGCCGATGACGGCGCTCGTCATGCGGTTCTCGGCGTCATATACGCGGTCGCCCTGACCCGTGTAGCTGTCGTGCGAGAGGTTGCCCGCCAAGTCATAACTCATCGATCCCGTCTGATCGGAGGGCACGCCCAGCCGGTTCGTCTCCTCATCAACCTTGAAGGCTTTGCGCATCTCCGGCGCGAGCGTCTGCGTTGTGTTCCCCTGGTCGATGGTGCGATTCCCCCAGCGGTCATAATGATACGTTTGGACGAAAGCCTGAGCGCGCGCGATGCTCGTCCCTTCCCTGTACTCGTTCACCGACTTGAGGCGATTCAGCATGTCGTAGTCGAAATACTCGTCCGAGAGCGCGTAACTCGTCACCTCGTCGTTGCCCGGCACCCAAACTTGCGACCGCTTCACATTGCCGTTGTTATCCGCGCCCGTCGGCCCGTTCCCGTTGTTCGTCCAACTGTATGCCCCGTCGTAGTAGGCGACGATGGCTCCACGGTTCCACGACCACTCGTCGGTGGCCGAGCCGAGGCGCACGTCGTGGAGCTGCCCGCGCGTGTTGTAGTGCCGCTTGTGGTGCAGGGGCGTCTGCGTGCCGAACTGCTCGCGCGTCATCCGCCCGGCCGCGTCGTAGTTTACGCCCGTAGAGTAGGTGCGCGGCGAGCCGTCTCCGAGGTTTCCGGTGAAGGTTTGCAACCGCCCCGCCACGTCATACGTGTGATTGATCGTATGACCAGAGGGCAGCGTCTGCGTCTCTACCAAACCTGAGCGCGTGTACGTCCGGCCTGTCGTGTAGTTGCCGCTCCACACGCCCCCCGTCTTGAACTTCTGCCATTGCGCCAGCGGCCGTCCCAGCGCGTCGTAAGCATCTACCGCCCGGTGCTCGACCTCACTCCCGTTAATGTCATTCCCGCCCTTATAATCTTTCCAGAAACGCCCGCGCCCGTAAGCATTGACGGCGGGGTTGTCGTAGTAGCGCTCGATGTCCGGATTGATTGTCGTATTCGAGTAGTCGACCGTTTTGTTGCGCGAGAGCGCGTCGTAGCCATAGGTGATAGTGACGGCGCGCGCATCCGTCTTGGTCAGGAGATTGCCGCCTGCGTCGTAGGTGTAACTGACCGTGCCGCTCTCCGGGTTCGTCGCCGAGATGATGCGCGAGAGACTGCTATAGTTGAACGTGCGCGCCTGCGCGCCCTGCGCGACATGTGTGAGATTTCCGAGTGCGTCGTAACTGTAAGAAGTCGGTTGGACAGGTGTGCCGCTAAAATCGAGGTTGCCCGTGTCCTTGTCCGGCTCGTCCACCCGCGCCAGTTGCCCCAGCCCGTTCACCGCGCTGCGGCGCGCCCTGGTCGCCTGATCCGTGACGGTCGTGAACTCCGCGTTGTAAGACGTAGTGACGGTGCCCGAACCGCTTGCATTCGCCCCCCACGGCGCGGGCAGAGTCGCCCCGTTGAAGGTCTGCGTCTCGACGGGGCGTCCTCCGTTATCCGCTTTACTGCGCGTCCAGCCCATTGAGTATTCGCCGCCCGCCTCGTGTGCATATGCCGCACGATAAGGGTTCGAGATGAGTTGATAGCTGTTCGATCCGCTGTAGAGATAGCGCATCTGCACCTTGACGCCCGCCGTCTCGTCCGTCTCGCTTTGCGTCGCCGAGTCTTCGAGTTGGCGGCTGAGACGGACGCGTCCGAGCTGGTCATAATGCTGGATGGAGACGAGTTTCCCGTCGCCCGCATTCGTCAGGTCAGAGCGCACGATGACCCGCCGCTGCGCGTCCGAATATACGGTTGTGGTGTGAGACTCCTTCGCCGCGATACCTTCGGCCGCCTTGACCAGCGTCGGGCGCCCGAACGCATCATAGGTGGTGGCCGTCGCGGCGCCGTTCGGATCGGTAGTGCGCGTTACCGCTCCGGTGTAATAGTTGTATTCCCGTGTCGACACCTGCTCCAGAGTCGTCCCGAATGCCGTTTTGATGATCGTCGGGTAGAGGTCAGCGTAGCCGCCCACGGCTCCGTATGTGTACAGGGTCTTCGTCTTGCGCGCATCGATAGAGAGCGTGGGGCTGCCGTAACTGTTGTACTGCGTCGAGACTGACATGGAGTTGGCGACGGTCAGCGGGTTGCTGTATGCACCCTTCTGGGAGTCCCAACTCTTCTGCCCGGTCATGTTTGCCGTCGTCGTGGGGTTGTCGTACACATACTCGGTGCGCGTGAGCGTCTGCGTAGCGCTTGCCACCTCGCTCGCCGCGACCGCGCTGCGAAACTGCGGCGCGTCCGGCTGGTTGTAGGTGTCGGCGTCGAAGGTCGTGTTCGCCGCGTCCGGGGTGGCCGCGTAGTAGCTGCTCGTCGTCACCCGCTTGGGCTGGATGCCGACACCTGAAGCTACGCCGTAGGGTCGCCCCTGTGCATCACGCAGTACGTTTGTCGGATTCAGCCAGTCGTACTCTTTGACCACCGTCGTGTTGCCGTTCTTGTCCTGGCTAAATTCTTTGACCGCGGTCTTCGCCTGGTTGCCGTTCGCGTCCTTAACCGAAGTGAACTCGAACTTCGCGTAATAGTTCGGCATTGCCAGCCCGGAAGGGCTCGTGCTATGGGGCCGGTTCATTTGCCAGTACCGCTCGACCACCGTGTTGTCAGCCCGCACCGATTTGTAGACCAGCCCATTCTGAGCCGCCACCCCGCTCTCGTTCATGTTGAAGTATTCGGTCGTCACGCCACCGTCGGGCCCCGTGATCGTGCTCTTGATCGGTATCTCGCCACCGCTGGCATACGTCATCACGTAAGCCCACGTTTCCGTCGTGCAGCCCTGAGTGCAGGGCGCGTTCGAGACCGCTCCCGTCAGGTCATACTCCGGCCGGTAGACGAGTTGCTTCTGCGTCGGGCGGTTCCGCAACACTTGATCGGCGCTCAGGTTGTTTTGGCCGTCGTACAAGTACTGGTAGGTCGCCTTCGCGCCCGAGGGCAGCGTTACGGAACTCAACTCGCCCCAGCCGAAGGTCGGGCTAGACCCGTTCGCGTTGTAGGTGAACGCATAGGAGAGCGCGCCGGCCTGCCACGGCAGATCGATCCCCTGCACCGAGCGGTGGTTGTGAACAAGGTCAAGGTCGGCTGAAGAGCCACCGTCATACGACTTGCGCACCTGCACGTTCGTCCAGCGCACAACCGTCGTCAGCAGTTCGTTACTGGAGACGCGCACGTGGACGGAGTCCTGATTGGCCGCCGAGTTTAATTCGATGATCACCGAGCGCCCTACCTGATCGTTGAGGTACGTGGCCGGGTGCCCGTTGTAAGAACCGTTGACGATCTCAATGTAGTTGTTGTTTCGGTCGTAGATGCGCTGCGGGGTGTTGATATCACCGCCGCTGATGCGCCCGCCGTCCGGCTGGTGGATCGTCCACGGGTTGTTGAGGGTGTTTTGATCGTCGTCGTGCGCCACCTCCACGCGCAGGAAGGTGCCGTCGGTCGTGTAATAAGAGAGCGTCGTATTGAGAGAGGGCCCGCCGGTGCAGGCGGGCCTGCCGTCGGGATAGACGTTCTGGTAGCCGTCGCCGTCCGTGTAGCCGTCAAGGACGAGCGGGTGCTTCGAGCCGTCCGGCGTCGTGAGCGTCGCCTTAACCGTATACGGGGAGGCCGAGCAGGGGGCGAGCTCCATCCCCTGCGTATCGAGGCCGGCGGAGCGGATGGTGTGTTCGAACTTGTATTTGTAGCTGTAGTCCCAGCCGGCGCCGGAGACGTTCCCGCTGAGCCTCGTCACTTCGTATCTGTTCACGCCGACCCACTGGATGTCCGGGTTCCCATCGTAGAGCTTGCTGTTGTAGACGAGATTGACCGACATCTTGAGGCCGCCGCGCCCTGCCGGAAGAGAAGCGACCGGCACGCGCAACGAGAGGTTGCCGCCCGTCGCGCTGATGGTCTCGATGTCGGAGATAGCGTAAGAACCGCCCGCATTGAAGCCGCGCTGGGGTGATTTCTCCTGCGCGCCCGTCACAGCGGCGCACATCGACAACAGGCACCAGACGGCGCACGCGCGGGCGAAGAGGACAGTGAGGCGGTTCAATGGCATTTTCATGGTTGGTATCCGTGAGGGTCTGGTGAAGTCGGGGACATGCCGTGGGGCCTTAATTACGGCTCGTCGTTGCTGTGAACGTACCGTCCTCTAGTCCGGGGCCGACGGTGGCTGAAGTGATGTCAAGCGAGAAGATCACCGCGTCATTTTCCCGGCGCTCGACCCGTAGCGGCAACATCTGCCCCTGCCTTCGCTCCCAGTTGCCGAGTCGCACCTCCACGCGCACTGTCTCGCCGTCGCGCGCGGTTTCGTAACGCACGCGCTCAAGCAGGAGGGTCACGGAGTTCAAAGCATAGATTTTTGTCCGCTGTCGCGGGTGGGCGCCGCCGGTGTTCACATCCTCCGTGATTTCATAGAGACTGTAAGACGTGTCAAGAGCGGAGGCGTCGCCGTCGAGGCGAAAGTTGTCCCCGAGATGACGCATGGCTGCACCCCCGGCATGGGCGGTGAAGAGGCGTTCGGCGGTGTCGAAAAAAAGTGTTTCGATGTCGTCGGCCTCACGGCTTGAGCGACTGCCCTGTCCCGCCGCGCGCCCGTGATAGATGCTGACGTGACGTTGCCCTCCGTCCTGCGTTTCCAGACGCAGACGGTCGGGGAACTCCCGCACCAGCGTGAACCCGGTGGGTGACGAGTCTGCCGCGCGCGTGAGCATGCCCGTCATCACGAGCCTTTCCTTGCCCGGCTTCTCCAGCCGGTCGCCCATGACTTCGAGGGCGGGGCGCAGGCGCGGGCCGAGCCGGCCCCGCCGCAGGTACTCGTCGGGCGCTGCCTGCGACTCGGCGCGTGTTGGGCGAACGGCAAGTTCCGCCGCGGTAGATGTCATCACCCCGGAGGATGACGAGGGGGAACGAGTGGCGGAGACGTTGAAGCCTAAGATGGTCGCAGCCGACAGCAGCGCGCCCGGAAGCAGGAGTTTTTTGTATCTCATCACTGTTACTCTTCAAGAGAGGGCGAAAGAATAGTTCCATCGGCGATCTGAGAGAGTGCCCATCAATTACCAGTCGCCGAATTGAAATCAGGCATGTACTGACTCAACTCGCTCGGAGTCCCTCTAGCTGGCCGGGTGAGCACCCCTTCGCTCATCAGAGGTTAGGTTGTTATGTGTGACCCCGTACTTATCTGTGAAGTGACGACGAGAAACTCTACTTTCAGATGCGACGGGACATCAATGACGGGTGAACTCTGGTGTTGAGACTTAGGACTGCAATGAGAGACCCTGAGTTCGCTGTTGAGAAGCGTCTCATAGTAATAGAAAACCCCATCACCATATTTCCTGGAATTGTGAATTGAGAGATGAGGGTAACGGGCGGGTGAGTCCCGTCCCCCGTCAGTTAAAAGAAGCATGAGCAGACTATCCTTGATACGGGGAGCCGGTCAAGATAATTCTTCACGAGGTTTACTGAATGAGCGAAGCGGTTGAAAGATGCCACTTCGCCAGATCCGTGCGTGAGTAATGGCATCATTTATAAGGGTGAAGAGTTGTGCTTCATGAACAGTCATCATGAGTCGAGAGAAACTCAGTGAAAGCTGATGATTGAAAGACTATTCTGACAACTCTACCGAGGCGGCCGGCACACCTTACAAGCCCCGTAACTCCGCTTGGCGTCAGCCAGCGAGATCGGAATCTTGCTCCGGCTCAGATGCCGGCAACTCCCGCGGTGATACTTTTCGCCAGTGCGGGTAACGTAGACGGCCTCGGTGCTGACAGCGGTCGAGACCGTCTCCCCGCTCTCGGCATGCCTTATGTCAGCCGTTGACTTCTGACGGCTTTCCCCGCGGCGGAAGTCCCATGGCGGCGTCGGTGAAGTCTGAGACCAGAGACCTAACCGGAGTTTGCGCGCCCGCGCTTCCTCTGAGCTATACACATCCCGATCCTGCGTGGGCTGATCACGCTCGTAATACTTGTAATGCCATGCCAGCCCCGCTCGCAGCATCTCCCGGTTAACATCTTGGTCGCCGAGCATCACCTTTCCCAAGGTGCGACCGTACTGGTCGGTCTTGTCATACCGGACTGCGACCTGCTTACCGAACACAAGATCGGACAGGTGCCGTCTCGCGTTGGTGCCGAAATCCTGGCTTCGTTCAGGGGCGTCAATTCCCAGTAAGCGGATGCGGTGCTGCTTATTGCCCGAGTCAAGGACGGTAATCGTGTCGCCATCGGCCACGGCAACTACCTTCCCCTGCAATGCCTTCATCTGCGCGAGCGCGGGCAGGCACAGCAGGAGTAGGACACCGAGTCCGGTCGTGACGGTGCGCGTGAGTTTCATGGTCGCTCCTTGAGGGATGAGGTCTCCCGTTTGAGTGAGGCGCAGTTGCCGGCGAGGGATCTATCGTTTCTTAGAAGCCTTCTTAGACCCGGCCTTCTTCCGCTGCTGATCACCCTGGTCGCCGTAGCCGGACGCAACTTTAGTCTTCGCCGATTTGCGCCGGTCGGCCGCGAGCGAGCGACCGCGCTCGTCCATCTCCGAGAACTGCCCCTCATTGTCACGTTTTGCGTAGAAGTCGTCCGCCGCGTTCTCGATGAGTTCCCGCTTGCCGGAACCCCGCGCCTGTTTTTTAGATCCGCCCTTTTTGGCCGTCGCTTTCCTGGTCGCGCCTTTTTTCGTGACCATACTATCCTCCAGGTGGTTAAGTTAAATTCGAGAGATGAACATCCTGTTCGGTACTGGTTAAAACAGTAGTGTTGCAAAAATTTCCGTGTAGCACAATATATTGTGATAGATGAATCACCATCTATGCTGCATATACCGAATAAAATATTGACAGGGCCGGGCATAGTAGGCCGCCATTTTAAATCCCTGTCGATAGGTACGCGGCTTACACCGAGGCATTTCGCAGCCTATTAAGTCACTCTGTGCCTTGATAGAGCCACCTCCTGACCAGGCGCGTGTAACGAGGCATGATCACGAACGTCAACAACCCGGTGAGAATGATGGCTACCAGGAGATTCGAGACCAAGGGATGACCGAGAGGCGGCGAAACTCGAAACACCGGGGCGAGGAGCCGCGGGATAATCAGGCTCAACGGGTAGACCGCCGAGGTCGTGAGGAGGAACTGTTTCCATGCTTTGGGCGGCCGCGTGCCTTCCGGCGTGAACCAGAAGTCCACTCCTGTCCTGGTCTCGTTCTGGTCGCCTTTCTCCAGCAGATCGCTCGCGCGGTTGATGAATTCTCGGCGCGTGTCGGAATCAATCCATGCCCTGAGGTGCTCGTCCGTGTCGAAGCGCACGATGGTTGTGTACTTCCGGCTACCCGCAGCCGGACGAAAAACCTCTCTGCCCAGATAGCCCGGGTAGCTGTTGGAGGCGTTCAGTATTTCCTTCGTCCAGTCCTCATACCGTTTCTCCTCGCCGGTTTTAATCGTATGCGTGATGACAAACGCGACGGATTTATACTGCTCGTCGGCGGCGACTCTACCTGGGGCACTCATAATGTTATAGCTTCCTTCCCAAAGAATAAGTTACTTAGTGGAGATGTGAAGTAATATAAAGGATGTCATATAAAGGAATTGGATGAAGCGGCTAGTTGCCATCTCAGTGGTGACATAATGACGCCCACAACTACACGCGGCAAGGAGCCGCAGAAGGAGTGAGGCCAGCCATGCAACATATTGGAATCGATG
>JAIVJZ010000014.1 GCA_020199775.1 Acidobacteriota bacterium | reverse complement strand
GCGGCCTTGGTGAAGATGCCGCCGCCGACTCGCATGAACATCGCGAGCAGCGCGGCGCCGAAGCCGAAGCCCTCCAGCACCCGGGGCGCCTGACCGGCATAGACCATGACGACGACCGCGGCGCCGAAGAGGCCGAGCCCGACCGTGAACATGCCGACCACGCCGCCGGTGCGGAACGCGATCCGCATGGCCTTCTCGCGGCCCTGCGACTGGTTCGACGCGGACGCCACCCGGATGTTCGCCCGGGTCGAGAGCCACATGCCGAGGTAGCCGATCGTCATCGAGAACAGCGCGCCGACGACGAAGAAGACCGACCGGCCGATACGCTCGCCGGTGTCCTCGGCAGGCAGCGCGAAGAGGACCGCGAAGACGAGCACGATGAAGGGGACCAGCGTCTTGAACTGACGATTGAGGTAAGCCGACGCCCCCTCCTGCACCGCGCGACCGATGTCCTGCATCGTGGAGGTGCCCTGGTCAGCGGACAGCACCTCCCGCATCAACACAGCGCCGACGGCGAGGGCGGCGAGAGCGATGGCGGCGACGACACCGACCACGGTGAAGTCGCCCGCGCTCAGTTCGAGATCCGCACCTTGAGCGAGGATGAGCCGGGACATCCGTCCTCCTGGAGCTAGAGCAGGTGCACCGACCGGAGCCCCGGGGGCTCGTCGACCGGCGCGGTGGGCCGACGACACCACCCGAGCGGCGGTGTCTCTGGCCGCGGAGTCTATGGGCCGGGGGTTTCGACCGCGCCGCGGGTACGTCCGGGCCGGGGCTGTAGAGCGGTGCGGCCGGGTCCCGCGCGCCTGGATTGTCACGATAGCGTAACGGAATCTCATCACCCGATCGAGTCGGGAACGATCCACACTTCGCCACCGCTGTCCTGATTGTGACGGCACGCACGGGCCCGCGCCGAACGCCCGCGGTCCGGCTCGCGGTGGCGGTGGCCCTGGTGCTCGCTGCCATGGGCGGCGTGTACGTCGCGAGTGGCGTTCAGCAGCCGCACCGCACCGCGCAACCGTCCGCCATGCCGGACTCCTCGGCTGCTCCCACTCCTCCTGCTCCGAGCTCCGCGATGCCTGCGCCTGCTCCGGTCGCCGTGGCGGTGGCGGCGGGCGACGCCCTCACGGCCGCGACGCCGGGCGCCACACTGGGAGTCGCCGTGCTCGACCGGCACACCGGACAGAACTCGACCGGGGCGGCAGGCGCGGCGCCGATGTATGCAGCGTCCCTGACCAAGATCATGGTCGCGCTCGACGTGATGGCGATGCGCCGCGATGGCGCTCCCGTGCTTCGCGCCGACCTCGACCTCATCCGGCGCGCGCTGGGGCCCAGCGACGACGAGTCGATGAACGCGCTGTGGGTCCGCTTCGACGGGTACGGTGCGGTGGAGAGGGTCGTCTCCCGGTTGGATCTCACCGAGACCAGGCCGCCGGACGACCCTTCGCAGTGGGGCGAGGCGGTGACCTCCGCGCGGGACGTCGTGGCGCTCTACGAGCACCTGCTCACCGAACTCCCCGCCGCGGACCGGGACCTGCTGCTCGGCGCGCTCGCCGCCGCACCGCCCGTCGCGACCGACGGGTTCGACCAGGCTTACGGGCTGCTCGCGGGGGCACCGGAACGGCCCGCCGTCTCCAAGCAGGGCTGGATGTGCTGCCAGGACGGCCGGATCACGCTGCACAGCGCAGGCCTGCCGCACGGCGCCGACCGCTACGTCGTCGCGCTGCTGTCCAGCGTGCCCAGCGCGGTGGGCTACGACGGCGCACGCTCGCTGCTCACCGCCACCGCCGACGCAGTCCGCGCCCCCCTCACCTGACCCCCGGCGTGTCGGGCACCTCGGTCGCGTGTGTCCGGCACCTCGGTCGCGGGTGTCCGGCACTCCCGTCGGTGTGCGGGGTGTCGCGTCGCGTCGTGGCTGCCGAGCTCGGCGGTGGAGCAGACTACCGTGCGGGTGAGGCGGATCGGACACAGGGAAGCGGGCGCGGGTGCAGGACGGGACGAGGCGCGGGCAGGCGCTGCTGCACCGCCTGCTGGCCGGAATTCCCGATGACGAGTCACCCCTGACGCACGTGCAGACCCAGCGGGCGCGGCCCGCCGAGACGGCGCCGTGGCCGTCCTGGGTCGGGACACCGCTGCGCATCGAGCTGGAGCGCTGCGGCATCGGACGGCCGTGGACCCACCAGGTCCGCGCTGCCGAGCTCGCGCATACCGGGCGGCACGTGGTGATCGCGACCGGGACCGCGTCGGGCAAGTCACTCGGCTACCAGCTCCCGGTGCTCAGCCGCCTGCTCGAGGACCCGCGGGCCACCGCCCTGTACCTGTCGCCCACCAAGGCGCTGGGCGCCGACCAGCTCCGCGTCGTCACCGCGCTCGACCTCCCGACGGTGCGGGCCGCGGGCTACGACGGCGACACCCCGATGGCCGAGCGGGACTGGGTCCGGGCGCACGCGCGGTGGGTCTTCACGAACCCGGACATGCTGCACCGTGGGATCCTGGCGCGGCACGGACGGTGGGCGTCCTTCCTGCGCAGGCTGAGCTACATCGTGGTCGACGAGTGCCACAGCTACCGCGGGGTGTTCGGCTCCCACGTCGCGTTGTTGCTGCGACGACTGCGCCGCATCGCTGCGCGGTACGGCTCGGCGCCCACCCTCATCCTCGCGTCCGCGACGGTGGCCGACCCGGCGGCGTCAGCCACCCGGCTCACCGGGGTCCCGTGCGCCGCGGTCACCGAGGACGGCTCGCCCACCGGTGAGCGCACGGTCGCGCTGTGGGAGCCGCCGCTGCTCGACGAGCTCGCCGGGGAGAACGACGCGCCGGTGCGACGGTCCGCGGGTGCCGAGGCCGCGCGGATGCTCGCCGACCTCGTCGTCGAGGGAGCACGGACGCTGGTGTTCGTGCGGTCCCGCCGCGGCGCGGAGCTGACGGCGCTGGGCGCGCAACGGACACTCGCAGCGGTGGACCGGAACCTCGCGGCGAGGGTCGCGGCCTACCGTGCGGGGTACCTCCCCGAGGAGCGGCGCGCGCTGGAGGCCGCCCTCGACGCCGGTGAGCTACTCGGCGTCGCCTCGACGAACGCGCTGGAGCTCGGCATCGACATCGCCGGGCTGGACGCCGTGGTGGTCGCGGGCTATCCGGGCACCCGCGCCTCGTTCTGGCAACAGGCCGGGCGGGCGGGTCGCGCGGGCGACGGCGCGCTGGTGGTGTTCGTCGCGCGCGACGACCCGCTGGACACCTACCTCGCGCACCACCCCGCCGCGCTCCTCGGAACCGCGGTCGAGGCGACCGTGCTCGATCCCGCCAACCCGTACGTGCTGCGTCCGCAGCTGGCGTGCGCCGCGGCGGAGCTGCCGTTGACCGCGGACTGCGTCGACGAGCTGGGTGGCGAGGTCGCTCGGTCGGTCGTCGACGAGCTGGTCGCCGAGGGCGTGCTACGCAGGCGCGCCGCAGGGTGGTTCTGGTCGTCCCCTCGCCGGCTTCCCCACGCCGACGTGGACATCCGCGGCGCGGGTGGCCAGCAGGTGGCCGTCGTCGAGGGCGACACCGGGCGGATGCTCGGTACCGTCGACTCCGGGTCGGCGTGCACCACGGTCCACCCTGGAGCGCTGCACCTGCACCGGGGCGAGCCGTTCGTCGTCGACGAGCTGGACCTCGAGCACGGGCTCGTGCTCGTGCACCCCGAAGACCCGGAGTGGAGTACCTCGGCCCGCTCCACCACCGACATCGCGGTGGTGGCCACGCACCGGTCGCGGCGCAGCGGCGGGGTGACGGTGTCGCTGGGAGAGGTGGAGGTGACCTCGCAGGTGGTCGGCTACCTGCGGCGGCTGCCGTCGGGTCAGGTGCTCGACGCCGTGGCGCTCGACCTGCCCGCGTCCACCCTGCGCACCCGCGCGGTCTGGTACGCGGTCGCCGGGGAGCTGCTCACCGACGCGGGCCTCGATTCCGCAGACTGGCCCGGGGCGCTCCACGCCGCCGAGCACGCCGCGATCGGCCTGCTTCCGCTGGTCGCGACCTGCGATCGGTGGGACATCGGCGGGGTGTCCACCGCGCTGCACTCCGATACCGGGCTGCCCACCGTCTTCGTGCACGACGGCCACCCGGGCGGTGCGGGCTTCGCCGACCGGGGGTACTCCGCGCTGCTACCGTGGCTCACCGCGACCCGGGACGCCATCGCCGCCTGCGAGTGCCCCAACGGCTGCCCGTCCTGCGTCCAGTCACCGAAGTGCGGCAACGGCAACGACCCGCTCGACAAAGCCGGCGCGGGGATCGTCCTCGACGTCGTGCTCGCGGCGTTGCGCGCCGACGCGGAGCCCTCAGCGGTGACCCGCGCCGGTCAGGCGCGCTGACCCGGCGGTCGCCGCCAGCACCGACTCCGTGACGTCGGGCAGGCGCGGGAGGTTCCATCCACAGACGCCGGGCTTGACGCGCCAGTGCACCATGCCCGGCAGGCAGGGTGACGGTGGCAGCGGCACCCAGCTGTCGCGCGTGTGCAGCACGACGTCGGGATGTTCGGCAAGGTCGCGGTGCAGCCGGCCGCCGCCGAGGACTGGGAAGATCCACCGGCCGGCCGGGGTCGCGGCGATCGGCACCGGCAGGCCCGCGACCCGCAGCCCGATCGCGGTGCCGCGGCCGATGTCGGTGGGCAGCTCGAGGGCGTCGACGCCGAGGCCGGTCGCCAGCAGCACGCTGAACGGGTGCCCCGCCCAGAGCCGCGCGACGGCGTCGGGGCCCTGGCCTGCCTTCTCGGCGAAGTCCGGGTGTACCGGCACCGGCCCCCTGAGACCGACCTGCGGGCGATCGGTGTCGCGACCGACCCAGTTCGCACCCGAGGGGTAGGTCCCCGGCACCACGGGCCACCCGTGGCAGGCGAAGCCGATAGCCTCGGCCCGCAGCTCGGTGCGGAAGGCGTCGCGCCAGGTGTCGGTGCTGTCCATGTTCGGTCTCCATTGCTGTGATGCGGCTCGCACTTCACCCAACTGCCTGACACAGGTGGTAGGCGAGTGGGTGACGGACGTCCTCGCCGGGAGGCCGAATGGCTGCGGTAAGCGTACGAAACCGTGCCGAGCAGCATTGCTGTCCACCCATAAGGCTGGTCTCTGACTGTCCGGACGTCCGGTGCGCCCGTCGCTCGTCGCTAGGCGCCGACCGCTCGTCGCCGCGCTGGTTGTAGTCCGAGTGATGATCACCGGCCGACTCGCTCGACCGGCCCCGCCCTCGCCCTCGCCGTCACTGTCCCCGCAACGCTGAGCGGTCCGCCGCGGACTCGGCGCGGTGACGCACCACCAGGACGGCACCGAGCTGGAGCCACGCGACGGCGACCACGAGCAGCACCACGATCGCGCCTGCCGCCCACACCGTCGCCACGCCCTCGTCAGACCCGCGCGCGTTCACCCCACCACCCCCGGCTCCCGCAGCGCCACCGCCTCGGCGCCGACGTCGATCCCCGGCAACAGCCCGCCGACGGGGTCCGCCGACACCGAGGCGACGACCTCCTCGCCCTGGAGTTCGATGCGCACGGTCGCGCCGCCCGGCGCCAGCCGGCGTGCGACGCGCTCGGCGCTGTCCGACTCACCCCGTGCGGCCAGCCGGGCCGCCTCGCGCGCGGCGTCGATGCAGCGCAGCTGCGCCGACACCGCCGACACACCCGCGAGCGCCATCGCGAACACGAGGACCAGCGAGAACAGTGCGAGCGCGGCCTCGACCGTCACCGTGCCACGGTCGCCGCCACGATCGCCCACCCGACCGGCCGCACCCATCAGAAGTCGACCGACAGTGCCCGCTGCACCAGCGCGTCGAGCGCTCCGACGATGGAGTCCCCCGTCACGACGGTGTACAGCACCGCGGCGAACGCGGCCGCGGCGATGGTGCCGATCGCGTACTCGGCGGATTCCTACGCACCTGCAAATATGCTATAATTACTCTTAGTAATGGAGTGATTACAGATGCAAGAGACACTACGAGGGCTACCAGCCGGAATATACCTGAGAATAAGTGACGACCGCGAGGGCAAAGAGCTTGGCGTCAGGCGTCAAGATGAAGATAACCGCAAGCTTGTCGATCGGCTAGGTGTTGAGGTTGTTGACACCTATAGCGATAACGATACTTCCGCATCTACAAAGTCAAAGAAGCCACGGCCAGACTATAACCGTCTCGTTCAAGATGCCAGAGCCGGACGGATAAAGGTTGTTCTTGCCTATACCAGCGGACGCTTAACCCGCCGACCCCGCGAACATGAAGACCTTATCGATCTCGCCGTAGAGCACGGGGTAAAGTTCTTCTTTGTGGCTTCTCCATCGTTTGACCTCAATACTGCCACAGGTAGGCGTATAGCCCGTACCCTTGCCGCCCAGGATGCCGGTGAAGCTGAGGATATATCCGAGCGTGTTATGCGCGAAAAGCTGGACCTTGCGGCCGACGGTAAGCACAACGGTGGCCAGAGAGCCTATGGTTATGGCCCGATCATTGGTGTCAACCCGACCAACGGTAAGACGATCAGGAACCTTTACGCACTCGTACCCGAAGAAGTGCCCATACTTCATGAGTGCAAAGACCGCATCATCGGCGGGTGGAGTCAGATGATGATTGTAAAAGACCTCAACGCGCGGGGCATACCCACCGCTAAGGGATACGAGTGGACAGTTGGCAAGCTACGCCGGATACTTCTAAAACGTACCTATATTATCTTTGACCCTGATGACCCAGAGCAACGCGGTACGAGAGTGCATAAGGGCACTGAGTACCAGGCGGCTTATCCTGGTATCTTTACCAGACTAGAGCACGACATGCTATCGGCAATCTTCGAGAAGAACACGACTCCATGGACAACAGATGGCGTAAAGCCTCGGAGCTATCTTCTGAGTGGAGTTATGTTCTGCGGGCTCTGCGATGGTCATGTATACGGTCAGGGACATGTAGATAGAGGCAGGTATGTCCGGCGATACCACTGTAAGGAGTACGACAATCGCGGTAATCGGGTAGGCTGTGGAAAAGTACACCGTATTGCTAACGCTGTAGAAGCGTTTGTTACTGAGTGCGTGCTTGACCGTTTCGATTCACCGGAAGCAGCCACCGCGCTTGCTCCGCCGGAAGATAAACAGCGGGCACATGAATTGACCCAAGCACTAGTTCAGTTGCAGCGTCGCCGCAAGGAACTAGCTCAAGAGCACGCGGTGACACCATATGAAGACTATGGAATTATGCTTACGGCGATCAAACAGAAGATGGATGCGGCTCAGTCTGAGCTAACGCGGCTGCAAACAGATAGAGTCAAACGCGCCATGCTTCCTGAGATCAGTCAACTACGGCAGAAATGGGAAGACGCAAGTATACATTGGCGAGCCAGCGTGATCAGGCTGATCGTCGAGAAGGTGATACTCAACCCTGCAACATGCCACGGCATGAGGTGGAACGGGTGGCAGTTTAATCCTGACGATCTAGATATCAAGTGGGTTGCCTAGCTCCTAATAAGCTGCGCCAGTTGCGCCAGTATAGTCTTGCTCTTGACTTTGCGGGGCACGACTGAAGCTTTGGTACTCTCAGCTAGGTACGCTGATATATCAAACTCTTTCATCTACTCCTATTATATCAAAGAACCCCGACAAGAGAGTCGGGGTAAATAAAGGTGGAGCATCTTATCGAGGTGCCACCCTCAGTATACCCTAGTTGGTCACGTTAATCTGCTGTATTTTCTACAATTCCCAAGCCCAACGGGGTGTGGGTAACTATGTCCATGGGACACTTCCGATGTGTCCCCCGTACGTAAAGGACGTGGTACTTATGGCTATCGTGAGTCGGATGGTTTCCGATCTGACTGGTCAGGAAGGGAATGAGACAGACTTCGTCACGCTCACCGTCAGGGAGCACCCTTCAATAACCGAACCGAAGGCCCTGGACGTACTCCCCGACGAAATATCCGATCTCAAGGATGCAGGAAACGTCGTGGTGGCCGAGGTGACGAACAACGGAGACAAGCGTCAGTTCGTCGTGATGCTGGCTGACTTCCGCAAGCTGGTGTCAGATGACGTGCTCGTGAAGGCAAGAGGCATTCGTGGTCGTCGCCCAGGATGGTCCCCCACCAACAAGAGCTGACTACCAGTCTCGCGCCCGCCCTACCAAAGTCCCGGCCCTTCACTTGAGCGGAGTATACTCTGCTTGTGGAGGGTCGGGCCTCTAAATGACTATTACTTACCCCGCTACCATGACAGTAGCGGGGTTTCTTGCACGGTCAGGTAGCAACAACACGTACATGTACAACCGAGTGCCAGTGGTGAATTAGATGGGCCGCGGCGACGTAGGTAATAAACCAATCCGGGTACACCATCTTATTACCGGTCCAAGGTCCACCCTCTTCAGTCTGAACCTCGATGCGGTAGGCAGAAGCCTCGAAGAGGAGTTTGCCTAATTCATGGGGAACACCCAGGGTGTCGCCATCGTCGTTCGGACGCCCGGTAATGAGCGCATCACCAGCGATCACATCCTTACCTCTGAAATCACTTGCGTGTATCCAGAGAAGGATCGTTGCGCGGCGGTTGGGAGTCCAACCCTGGATCAACTTACCCTCGTCGTTTACCCATATCGAGGCTGGGGGGCGGTCGATGTCGATCACATCAAACGTACCGCCGACGTAACCCTGCATGGCCCGTATGTCACCCTGCTCGAACTCAACCACACTGAGCGGCTTCTCTTCGTCCTGGGGAACAAGGATACCTCTGATCTTCACCTGAACCACATGCCTTCGTGACCGTGGGTCTGATTGCCAATAGCCCGGTCATGAGCTACTGGCGGCAAACTCACAGTTTGTTATCTGTCTTCAGGCGGTGGTGGTACCGGCAAAGATAGGCGAGGTTCTTCACGTCGTAGCGGAGGTGAGAGTGAGAGCCACGGTTCTTGACGTGGTCTATGTCGAGGTTGGTAGTAGCAGAGCATCCTTTGACGCTGCATACATGACCAAATTTCTTGTCCAGGTAAGGGATAGCTACCTTGTCTCTGAACGTAGCCCACATACGCGCTTGCTTACCGCGCTGCGGGATGGGTTTAGCGTTTTTCAGTGTACAGTCACGGCACTTGTTCTGGATAGTGCTATAAACCTTAATCCGCTTACCACAAACCTTGCAGATACGTTCAACGGGCACCACCTCGTTCCCTCTTAGGCGCTGGCTTAAGTCGAGCTTCCTTATTCGGCTTCACCCCTCCATGAACAATGATCTGGTGACGCTCGGAGGTGACTTCGCCAGGAGCGATAGCCATAGGAGCATAAAAGCCAGGGCCCTTTATGGGAGGCTTGCCGATATAACGTTTCTTTGTCAGAAATCTTGATAAACGTGCAAGTAAACCCATTTGTTTCATACTTCCCCCTGTGGTTCATAGTTTGCTTTATTTTCTGGCACCTTGATTGTATCCTCACTATCCATAGGTCCATGCGCAGGACAAGTGTGTCCAAGTATGATAATAAAGTAACTAGTGGACACAGGGCGTAAGCACTTTGCGCAGACTCGTATTCGTTTACTCATCTTTTCTCCCCGCGTTGTCTGTAGAAGTGCTCAGGCGAGCACGAACGCATGAAGTCAGTGATACTGTCGTTTCCTTTAGGCCCAATGCTGGTACCCCACTCAGCTAGGTTCTTATGAATACTTTCTGCGGTAGCCCCTATCTCCTCCAATAGGTCGAGAGCGTTTGACGTCGCCCCCTCCACCGCCTTACGTCTATCTGCTGCGATGAGTTTCTTAGCAAAGTCGATAGCAATGTCATTCGTCTTTTGTCTAGCAGCCACAAAATGTTCATGCGCCACATCGGGGGGGAGCGCTTCGTATAGCGCATCACCAATTTGAAAAACGATATTCATAGCTAAGGACTCTAGGTTTCTCTCATCCTCTACGTTGGCTTTAGGTGGGTCTTGTTCACTCATATCACCTCGTCTTTCTTGAGTTTCTTTAGCTCATCTATACGTTTATCAAAGTCTTCGGCGATTTCTGTACGAAGTCTATTGCGTATGGCCACTGCCTTCTCTGCGAGCGGGTCTTCACCGTCCAACTTATTCTCTTGGGTTAGAAAAACATCTCGAAGCTTTAGCACGTCTTCCTTCCCCGCCTTCCGCTCGTCTATTCTTGCCGCCAACGCGACTTCTTCATCGCGTTGCTTATTCATAGTTGTGTTTGACATGTTAGTTACCCCCTTGCTGCTCTTTGAGCCATTTAAGTTGCTCTTCTGCTGCTTCTTCGCTCCACCCACTATCTATCTTGCATTTATTACATTTTATGCAGTAGAAGGCGATGCCATAGCTAACATCTCCTAAAAGGTTTTCACCTCTAAGGACCCAGGCAGGACGGTAATCGTGAAGACAAAAGATAGCCATCTATTCCTCCCGTGGTGCATCTGTCTTAAGGTAAATATTTGCATTGTGTTCACCATCGTCTATCCAGGTCATTTTAGAGGGTACTGCCTTGACTTTTATGTCTTCACTCTCTGCCACGGCTTCAATGAGCTCTGGCAGAGACCTACCTAGATTGTAGTAAGTTCTAAGATCAACTAGAAAGTTATCAAAGCTTTCCTCTGGTATTGCAAAGATGTCGGTTATTTTCTCTATGTCGTATCGTTTACTCATACTCTACTTCTTTCTTTGTTATTAGCTTCAGATTCTACGGTATCTCAGTTCAAGACCAGTAAGGAGCATGTATGCTCCTAGTAAATTCAGAAGGAGACTCCCAGACCACCACCTCTCGTAGTGTACTGCCAAACTAATAAGTCCTACGCCCACACCTACCATTACACCGGTTATTACACTCTTGATCACACTCATATTCATCATTCATTTACTCCATTTAGTTTTTACTTACCTACCACCCCCTACAAGACTCAGCCCTCTCGCATGGGGCAGGAGCTACCTTGTAGGGGTTCCTGTAGTGATATGGAGCTAGTAGCAGGCCACCCGGACTAAGTGTTCAATTGAGCTGGCCTGCATCGGGATTGGCTCGAAAGCCGCACGTGGTCCTGTCGTTTCCTAAGGGCTGCCGCTCAATCTATGGTTGGCTGTATAAGATCCTCTCGGCACGTCTTCGTCAAAATGAAGACAGTTCTTATACAGCCAATTTGAACTTGTAAGGCAGAGATTTGACGAGACCGGGCCATGACCCGAACTGATGCGCAAGGCAAAGTATTTGTTACTCGTATAGTCACTCTGCATAAACAGTCGTCACCTATCGGATTTCAGGTGTACTGTTCCTGTCCGAACTCATGTGTCTACCTATTCCGCCACTTACAAGCCCATATCACTACGGGAACTAAAATTTTAAAGGTACAGGGTAGGCTACCGCTGGAAGTGGGAATCTAGTACTGCCCAGCGGCAACCTATCTTAGTTTACTATCGAATCAGCTTAAGCCGACGGTTGGTTAGGAGTGATGCACATAATATTATGGCGCTCCTAGACTCTTTGGCAGCTCTGTTGACTCTGTTGGTTCGACTTGTCCTATAGTGTCGGACGCAGTAACCATTTTTACTCGCGTACTCGCTGCACTGAAGGCAAGTCTCATTTGCAAGGTAATGTATTTTCATTCATTTCCCCCTACCAATATACTAGGTTATTTGGTAGAAATAATCAATAGTATTCTTGGCCTGCATGTGGATAACTACTGCCGCTTATCGTTAGCCCAGCGGCACTGCTTTATCTCCATGTGAGTCTTCGTCGTATGGCAGTAATCTCTTGTATTGTCCACCTGATAGATAAAGACGCAATACGCTATGAAGAGCGCTAGAAACAAGGCTGCTATCAACACGGCTACCGCGCCGACAATCTTTACTAGTGGGTCTTCATAGCTATCGAACACTTTTGCCCTCCCTTCTTTTATGTTTATGTTACTTCGCAGCCCGATCGGGACTCGCTAGTGGACACTTTCGTTCAATAAATGTATAGGTGCGAGCGAGCCCGGAACGAGCGGCGATGAGCGCGACATTCGGTATGTCGCGGTTGGTGCTTGACATACACCAGACGTAGATTGTCTTGCGTCTTGACGCTGAGACATGAACGTATGGTGATATATTACCCAGATACTTAAAGGCGCGGCTTGTCAAAATTGACTACTAATCACTATGATGAACTGGATAGCTGTAACAGTAGTTCATAGGTACGACGGTGTGGCGGACAATGACAGCTTTTGCGTCACACCGTCGCACGACACTATTGTCGCACTCCGACCAAAAGCTTACAATTATAGCATATGTTGAAGCTTTATGATCAGAACCTAGTTGAGAAAATTATCGAGCTGTCACGAACTGGATTGTCTGCTAACAAGATCCGTATACGCTTAAAGCTGCCGATTACCACGCGCCAGGTTCAGCGCATCATCGCTGAGCGACGAGGGCCGGTGCCGAAAGAGTCTGGCCGCTTACACATGGATAGTTTCGGCTCAGGAGCCTTCCGTTCGATCGTCGAGCAGCTGATGATAGCTCGTGGCCTTGATCCTCATGTGTGCGGTGTTTGTAAGGTGCGTCAGCTCGCTAAGTGCGATATACATCATCTGAAGTACGACGGGGCGACGATTGAAGACGTTATCTTTGTCTGTCGCTCGTGTAACCTTGCTCGTGAGCAGATGGGGCTTGGCTGATGCTCGACGAGTCTAAGGAGATAACGAACGTTCTTGCTCTTGCCAGACAGGGATACCCAGCCGTGCTTATCAAAGAGAAGCTCGGCCTACGTATCTCAGTCCGACGTATCCAGCAGATCGTTCATGATCGCCTCGGCCGCCGCCCTTCTCGCCGCTCCATCAAGCGCAAGGACCCGCTTAGAAGCTGTGTGGTGGCCTACATGGAGGCTCACGACCTAGATAGGTACTACTGCTACCTGGGCCATCGCTCTGTCCGTCCGTGCGCTATACGCGAGCTGAGGAAGGACGATGACCTAGGTTCTCTCGTGTTCGTGTGCGACCGTCATGCGACGGTTGGTGATGTATAGGTGCTACGTTACGCCTCTTGCTCTATGAGCAGCGCTTGTGCAATGGTCATACCATCTCGATGAATACGTTGATGAAGAACTTTATAGCTCACTCCGTAAGCATCGGCCCACTGTTTCAGGTTTCTGGTAATACCGTTGATAGTAAATGTCTTATTCGAGCGCCTGTTATTGGCCTGTTGCTGCCGGGACGCCCACTGACAGTTAGTTGGCGAATAACTATCGTTATTATCTATCCGATCAAGTGTGAGTCCCTCAGGACGCTTTCCCATATCTCGGTAAAAGTTCTCAAACCTTAGCCATCGTTCACAAACCGTAATGCCCCTGCCGCCATAGTCTCGGTAGTATCTATGCTTCCTATAAGAGCATCTTTGGACCATACTGGCCCATATCCGGTAAGTTGGGGTTTTCGACATGCCATGCGTTGTGTTCATTCCAGTCATCGCAATAGACATATTTTTGCGCGCATTACTACTTAACGTCTTGCCCTTCATCCATTTACCGTAGCCCTTAGTGAGGGCAATTTGCTTCATCCTTTCCCTATACTCTGGTGCTTGCATGAAACCCCTTGACATTGTCAAGCCTCATTCGTGGCAGGAATACTTAAATAATCTTCGAGCGGTATACCCCACGCGGTGGCCTGTGCGAGGTCAGCGTTCGCTTGTTTACCGATTGACGGTTCAACCCATTCTAAGAACTGTCGGTCTGTCGAAGTATCATCCATCACCATGCAGTACTCGGTATCTCCTTCCTTAGTTCGGCTTGCGCCAATCGCATGGGTAAAGTTATCCACCTGATACAGCTTGGTTCCCTTGATGCCAGTATGGATAAGTCGTGCCTTTACACCTTTTAAAAGACGGTCTGGGCGTAGCATTGACCAGGCCATAGTACGCTCGTCGGCATTTTTCATTGACATGAGTTCTTTGAGCGTCAGCTCTTGTCTAACAATCTTCTGCCATAGTTCCTGTTCAAAGTGTTGACCGTGTATATACCAGAGTTTATAACCATCTCGCCACTCGATAGCTGGTTCCTGGTCTGAGTGAAGGCGAGTTTGGTCGTCACGCCTTATAGCTTGTGGCCGCCGGCATACGATCGCATAATCTGTAAGGAACACTGAAAAGAAGACGCCGCTCTTTAGGTAGTCGAGGTATTTCTTCATGCCCTCGTGTTCGGCGACTCCTATTTGGTAGAAGAAGTCAAAAAACGCGAACTCGTCCGCACGCCAGCCAAGCGTTTCGTATGCCCAATAGAAGTAGGTCATATTTTGGTCGCTAACCTGGTCGCTAACCTGGCCGCGAACCTGGTCGTAAACCTGGCCGCTAACCTGGTCGTAAACCTGGCCGCTAACCTGGTCGTAAACCTGGTCGTAAACCTGGCCGCGAACCTGGCCGCGAACCTGGCCGCTAACCTGGTCGTAAACCTGGTCGTAAACCTGGTCGTAAACCTGGCCGCGAACCTGGCCGCTTTTACCCTCTATCAAGAGAATATTAGCTGCATACTGCACGGCAAGAGGGCTATCGACATAGATAACTTTCGGCTTCTTTAAGCCGGTGATCTCATACATCCACTCGATGCCGACCCGAGCTGCCTCCTGGTCGAGCCCGTCACCCGACAAGAGCGCCTCGTGAATCCACTTATCGCGGACTTCGGCCATCAGAAACTCTTGATCTTCGGTGAGACGTTCCAGCCTAGCCATCAGTCCCATACTTCCCGCATGACCTTTTGAAATGGATCATATTCGTTCTTACGGATCACTCGGTAAGTGCCTGCCGGAACAGTGAGGTCGTTGTGACGGTTCACTGTCTTTTTGTGGGTGAGCGTGCCAGGCGCGAACAGGCGAATATATAGATCTTTATCTTGGGTACTAAGTGCGTCAAATTTAGTCTTACTTTCTAGTACATGGTGGTGCCCTGTTTCAGAATGGCCGACTATGTAGCTAGTGTGCTGTGTTACTTTGGCTGTTGGTACGTCTTGTACTGGGAAGAGTAGTACTTCTCCATGTCTTATTGGTTTGTTCATATCACCTCCTTTAGATGTTATTACGCGCCTTGTAGCGCCTACTTATTCTACCGCCGATGGCTCCGGCCTTGCTGGCTCGCTGAGCACCAGTTAGACCGTCCTTACCAACTACCTCAGAGGCGAAGCCACCATCTTTCCCGTTACGGCCTCCGATGGCTCCGATGCGCCGGTAAAAGTTAGGGTCTTTGGCTAGGTTCTTAGCAGCCGCCTTTTTGCCTCCAGCCACGTTTCCAGACATTACCTGTTCCTCCAAGGCAGGATGCTCTTACGCTCCCCCACATGCATAGCTTCCGACTCTTGTTGATGTATGTTTTCTTTCCAACGCAGCAGCTTGTCAACGTCATCTCTTAGATTCATGAGCCTGTCGTACTCGACTTTAGAGAGCATGCGTAGATGAGGAACAGGATTGTTCTCTGGGGGCCGAACTGGTGGCACGACGCCCGCGATAGGACGGGTAGGCTTTTGCTGTGTCTGCTTGTTACGCTCATACTGAGGCCAGCTATTAGCGCTGTGGATACGACTTACCGAGCTGGGGCTTATGCCGTGATCTTTTGCTACCTCTATTGCTTTGTATCGGCGGTCCGTAATCCTGGTCCTAATATCCGCCTTGACCACAAGGAACTTTGATCGATTGATCTCCGTCCTTCTACGTTGTTGCATAATTGTTGTCTCCCGAGGTGTCCACCTCCTTACGTTTGATCGCACCTGATGCTTCGACCATGCTCTTCGCTAGAGCTAGAATAGAGAAGCATATTGCTAGCTCTTGATCCGTATAAGAGATGTTCTCGCTGGCTGTATACCCTAAATGGTTAATGCCTTCAAGAGTGAGATTTAGGTATTCGTAGGTACTACTGTTCGAGTATGCGTATACCTCGCTGCCTCCGATCTGGTCATGTCGTGGGTAATTAGATCCGAAGTAAGTTCTCATGAACTCCGCAGTTTCTGCTAATAGTTGTTTGTTGGTCATATCGCCTCCTCTCAGGTGTTATTACTTTGATCATTAACGAGCTGTAGTTCTAACTCGCGCAGGCGACCAAGCGCCTCATAGATGCTATTCGTATTCATATGCTTCACTCTCGCTAGTCTCAAGCTGGTGTTCGTCTCGTGCTTCGCGCTCTTGCTGCATGTAAAACTCTTGCTGCATAGCGATCTCATCATCGAAGGAAGGGTGAATTTGGCTGTAATAAGTATCCATTACTGCGCCTCCCCGAGCAGCGCTACTAACGCTGTACGAACCTCAGGATCAATAGAGCCACAGCTAGGGCAAAGACTGTCTTGGTCTACCTCATCGTCCTGTAAGCAGGCGATGCACTTGTTTTGTGGTGTTTCGCTCATGATTCATCCCCCCCTTTTAACTTAGCTTGTAGCTTCTCGATAACCGCTGAAGCATCGGCACTGGTCTTGACCTTCTCGTGAGTATCAAACACCCAGTCATGATCGTAGCCAGCTTTGCTGGCGAGTTGCGCTATGAGATTAAGCTGCTTCTCGCTGGCGGGCTTACTGGATGATGCAACGGGCCTCGGAGATGCGGGCGAGCTGGCAGCGTTGCCGTCATCGTCCTCATCGGCCACCAGGCCGAGTACTGCCATCACGCCGTAGCGTCGAGCGTAGGTGATGGCTGATCCTTGCTCTTGTGGTGTAGGCGGCTTAACCTCGCCCGTTTGAGTGTTGGTTTTCTCGAATACTAGTAGAGGTGCTACGTCCTCAATATGTTGACCGCTCTCGTGTAACAAGATCGTACGTATGGCGCTTTGGCCGTTAATATTTGTGACGAACTGGCTCACGGCTAGCTTGTGCTTCGCTAGAAGAGGTTGAACTGCCTTCATGACCTCTGGTAGCGGAGCATACTTGCTTTTAAAGAACGGGTTATCCGCTGACTTCTCGACAGGCTTTAGATCGGCCTGGAGAGCTACAAGTGCAGGTGCTAGCTTATCTAATTCGCTCGGATTATCACCCATAGTACTGCTCTGGCCATCATGCGGCCTAGTGTGTCACGTTTACTATCTGTACTGATGCCACGTCGCATAATGCTAAACGAGCTCTCCTGATGCTGTTTGAGTGCCAAGCGGCGGGCGACGCGCTCACGAGTGGCTTTACTTGGCTTGATGTTTGGTCTTGATGCCATCCAAATATTTCTTCGCATTCTCTTGTTCCTCCTGCTTTTTTAGGTTTGTGTATTCGTCGTCTATCTCCTTGTAACGCTGACGTAGCGCTGTCTGCACGACGTTCGACATGGATACATTCGTACCAGCTATTGAAGTCTGGCGCTTGGCGAAGTTGTGCAGCGCTACCTTAAACAACGGATCGAGGTAAATCGGGCTGTAATCCCTGATCGTACCCTTTCGTTTGGTAACGTGTGGAAATGTAAATTTGTTCATCCTCATCTGTTAGGCGATCTCCTGCTAAGGTTATTAGGTTGGTTTGTGGTTCGCTACTTGTCTGTCGGCCCTCGTTGCTATGTGGCCCGCGTTCGCTAACTCTTAATATATAGTATTCATGATCAATAATCAATAGTATTCTTGGCCTGCATGTGGATAACTTCACGAAAAGTACTATGGATTATTTGACCTGTGTGCGCACACGTGTCTGTGCCTGTAGGCATCGACACCACCCTAGAGGACTCCTACCAGGGGAAACCGGCTCTTGGGCGCGCGTACTGATCGCCTGTATCATGTAATCATGAATTTGCCGACCCGCGACCGCTCTATTGTTCGTGCCGTCGCCCGCTTCGGGCAGCTATCGACTGGTCACGTACGAGCGGTCTTTTTTAGCGGTCTAAGTAATACACCATGTGACAGAGCCTTATACAGACTAACCAAGCGCAAAGTCCTTGCCCGTATCGAGCGCCCCCTAGCTGGTGGTAACAGAGGTGGGAGCGGCCAGTACATCTACCAGCTCGGGCCGCTGGGCTGGAAGCTCTGTCGTGGGGATAGCCGGTACGCGCCGTATAGGGCAGTGAACTACCACATGCTTGCCATAGCTGATGTGTTCGTGGCCTTGAAGCACCTGGAGCATGAGGGACGCTACCAAGTGACGGGCTATGAGACTGAGCCTGATACGTGGCTGACGGTAGGTGGTGTCGAGCTGAGGCCCGATCTGTACGTGGAGCTAGCCGACGCCGCCGCTCGGCGGGTTATCCAGTGGTGGCTAGAGGTAGACATGGGCACAGAGCGGCCGAAGCAGCTTAAAGAGAAGATGAGCCGCTACTACCACGCTTACCAGTATGCCGACGAGCAAACCATGCCGATCTTCCCGCTCGTGGTGTTCCTCGTTCCCGATAAGGAGCGCTTGCAGGATATACGGTGGATTATCTCCCGCGAACCAGAAGACAGTAGGCACCTCTTCACCACTTGTCTACGCGAGAGTTATCCACAGGCTTTACTGTGAAATACCATTGATTATTCCTACTGAATACTATATATTATATATAGGAAGCAACAGTAAACAAGGAACCAGCAATGAAATACCAAGTATGGCACGTAAACGACAAGCTAGAAGATGAACTTCTACAAGAGTTTGATAACGAGCCAGAAGCTATGAAGTACGTTTTAAAACTCGGCGATCGTAGTATTTTGGCTACGGTGACTAAGATAAAGTAACACTAAGCAGGAGCAAAGCAGCATGAAATTTAAAGCATGGGATGAGGACTTTGGTCAGTGGGTACAAGACACACTTGGCTATGAGTACTTCGTTAATCAGAATGGCCTACTTTACTTCATAGACACCGACGATGGTAAGATTAGGCGTTATCCAAACAAGAACAAGGTAATTTGGTATACTGGCCTGCGTGACAAGAACGGCGTGGAGATCTATGAATCTGACCGTGTTGCTTTTACAGAGGGCAGTAAGCGTAAAGAAGCTGTGATTGTCTGGAGGGAACGTGAAGCCCTTTTTGCGATTAAGGATGGAGACGGTTGGGGCAGTATGGCGTTGCAAAACCTCGATGACATAGAGGTTGTGGGAAACATATATGAAAGCTGATGGGAGGCGGAACATCACGACTAAGCTCGCCTACCTTGCTGGCTTCTTTGACGGTGAGGGTTGTATACGAATCAAGCGGTCATATCGCCTGAACGGAAATAGCTACTATCTTACTGTCACAGTCGCCAACTCAGACCGAACCGTACTAGAAAACTATGTAGAACTGTTTGGCGGCAAAGTCTACACCAAAGGTCGTTCCGCCAACTTCCAGCAATATCATTGGGAAGCTTCATCGGGAGAGGCGGCCGATTTTCTGAGAACAATGATTGGCTATCTGCGAGGCAAGAAGCCTCAGGCGGTTGCCGCATTGGAGTTCCACGACAATCTCCCATTACTTACACCTGAACAGCGTAGAGAAGCACACGACCGCTTGCGAGCTATGAAGCTGGTAGTTATCGGCAATATCTACTCTAATCCTGAGCTGGTGAAGGAGGCAGCATGACCAAGTACGTGCCTCCACGCGGATCAGCCAGTCACATGTGGCGGGGCGGTACCACCCGCAGCTACTGGGGCTTACGTAGATATAACCCAGGGCATCCTCGTGCAAATATTGACGGGTATGTCTTAGAAAGCTATCTAGTACTGGAGCGTAAGTTAGGCCGTCATATTACTAAGGACGAGCGCGTAGTGTTCGAGGATGGTGATATCACTAATATTGACGAGTCGAACCTAATTCTTCTTGCGAACAGGAGTGAGCTAGGGAAATTCTTAGCACATAGTAAAGGTCACTATTCGGTCGAGGTGTCCTGCGCAACTTGTGGCAGTCCGATTATTCGCAAAGTGCATGAATTGGCGAGAACAAAGAACTCCTATTGTTCCGGCGACTGTGTGAAGCAACGGGAGCCGCCCCGACCAAGCGACGCTGCCAGGAAAGGTCTATCGCGCGTTTTTAACCACCCTTCCAAAGATCGCGCGCACCGGCAGGTCGTTAAAGTTCCACGTAACGCAATGTTTTGCTCTGGCTGTGGAACGTGTGCTCAACACCTAGAACAGAGGGCAGACGGTACCTACTGCAATACCTGCGAATCATTTGTCGAGACAATCAGGTATGGTGACTCCACCGTGGTACTTGGGATGAAGATTAAAAAACATGCTGTTAACTGTGTACAAGGAGCAAAATAGCGTGGCCTACCACCTCATAGATACCTCTACAGGTGAAATACTAAGGGAGCTGCCTACGCGACCTCGGGTATATAAGCCTCGTGTCTATCACTCTCGCCCACCAGCGCAGGTAGAGCGTGACGTCCGCCTTGCCAGCGCTCTGACTGTTGCCCTGGTAGTTGCCTTGATACTCGCCTAAAACAAAAAGCACCCCATGTGTGGCTAGGGTGCTTTTCGCGCATTCTTTTAAGAAAGAATTGAGTTTCGTGTACTCAGGTGCGATCTTGTAGGTCAGAAGGGACGCCCACTCGATATGGGCCTCATTATACAGTATCTTCCTTCTTTTTCCTAGCCTGAGCGAGTAATCTATCTCGAACTATGGCGCTTGGCGGACGCGGGAAGATAAGCTGGGGAACGATGAAGGGGCGGAAGAGGGAGGTAAGGTTTATGTCGTTGTTCATGCAAGCCAGTATGAACGATCACCTGGGGCTTGCCTAGATTATTACCAAGACCTAAGCCAATTAACGAGAATTACATCATAGCAGTTGTCCGGAGATTCCGGACAACTGATTTTTCATTAGCTCGCCTTCAAATTAAGGATATTATGGTTGACTAAATGAGCAGGATGGTCATAATAGGAAGTACGTCACACATTTTAACCAGTAAACAGAGATTACATGTGACTAGACATAGAGGCGTACGACTCGCTGTCGCAAACCTAAACAAGTGAAACAACCCCTAACAAATAGAGGCTGTTTAAGGTTTACACATCTTAACCAGTTCCTATTATAAGGGGTTAGTCAGGAGATTGCAATAGTGAAATCAATCGGAAATGTACTCGAACGACACTCGCCCCTATCAACTGTAACAACTGAATTCAACAATGTTGAATCAACTGTAACAACTGATACAACTGTCACCAGCACGAGGCTTGTAGATCGAGCGCTCGAACAAGTAAAAGACCTCATCAATGATGAATTTAAGCCTTGGTACGCAAAGCAAGCCTACAGGCTAGGGCCTGACAGGTTCCTTGCCTTAGCTTCAGATGCTCGCCGTGGCCGGTCGCCCAGGAAACTGTTTAGCTATCTGTTGAGGCGAACATGAAGGAGGTGTATGAGTGAACATAACGAAGCCTATGAACCTGATCTAATACAGCGCTCAGTAGCCGGTATAGACAGGATAGTCGAAGAAGAAACTGACTTATCACCAGAGCAGCGTGAACGGTTGGTACAGCTACTAGGATCGTTCTGCACGGACCTATTAATTCAAGCCTGCCGTGAGAGCCGCCAGGACGAGGTACGTGAGGTTGAAGACTTGGCTCGTGAGGAATCAGCCACAAAACAACAGATACTAGATTATCTAGTAGCAAGGCGTTCCGAGCTGATAGTTAGTGAAGTCGATGAGATTGAGTATCTCACTAATATGGTGAACGCAGCCAGATTGAGCGAGCTAGAAGAGGTTGAGCTTGAGCTTTCAGAGATCGAAGGAGAGCTGCTATTTAACCGCCTCGATGCCCAAGTTGTTATTCAGCGGCTCAGGGAGTGGCTCGCCACGCAAAAAGGCTTCTTCATACAGTAACGCCCGCTCCACTGAAGAAGACGGGCTCTACCTCTCAGTTCACCCAGCCAAACTCGCCGAACTTGATGCCGCCGATGAACGCTTGCCACTCACCACGCGATAAGATGAGGACGCCGCCATCAGGATTCTTCGAGTCTTTTACTCCGACATGGTAGGCAGTGATACGCACCGTGACACAGTTATCCGAGTCCGCCGAGCTGTAGCTGCTCTTGAACCATCCATCGTGTGCTGTTGACATAGCTAAAACTCTTCTCTCTTGCGGTTGATCGCCGTGTGCGTATCCTCTGGACTGAGTGCTATCTCGCCGAGACGCTGGAACGTCCTGATCATAACTCCTGTTCGTTCACCCTCGTCATAGTAAGTTGATGGTCCATGCACCACTGAGGCGAAGCCTACTCGTGGCACGGCCAAGCCGAACTCCAGCACGGTCAGGCCGCCCCCACGTGCCGGGTTATCCGGTACCGAAAAGGGCAACAGCTGAATAGTGGTATCAGTTCTACTGTCGATTATGCTGAGCAAGTGCTCACACTGTTCAACCATGACGTCAGGACTTCCAGCTATCTCGGTCAGAGCCGCTTCACCGATGATGAAGTGGAGCTGCTTGGACTTCTTGCTTTCCAACGTGTTCTGCTGGCGTTGATGCCGGAACGCCGTACGCTGCTCACGGATAGGCTCGGAGGGCTGCCACCAAACACTCTCGGCGGTCTCGAAGACGGCGTTGATATAACCCGGACTCTGTAACAGGCCAGGTACGACGCCTGACTCGTAGCTGTGGATTTTAACAGCGTCGGCCTCTAAGTCAGCGAAGCGCTGGAACGAACCTGGTAAGACATCGGTGTAGCTATGCCGTGGTGCCCGCTTTCTCGATTCGGCACCGAGGGCCACGATCGTCTCGCGTTCGTCAGTGGTGACCTGGTAGAAGTCGATCAAGAGTTCGAGCTTGTCAGCCGACAGCGTGGCGAAGCCATCCTCAACCTTGCTGATCCGCGAGTCGTCAAGCCCGACGTGCTGGCCAGCGTCGAGCTGGGAGAGACCAGCACGTTCACGGCAGCGCTTGAGCGTCAGTCCGAGCTGGCGACGCTCCACCGTGGGACGGGCGTTGACCATCTTGACGTGACCTCCCTTCGATCTCCTGGGCGGTTCCACCCATTTGGGGTAGTGACCAGGGACAAGTTGTTCTCTAGCGTCATGGGGCAACCTGTCCCTTCAACGCGGGCACCTAAGAGGCATGACCCATGGTCGTAGAGCGTAGTTCTTCGTCTTCCAGGGAAGCACGGGGGGTGGGTACCACCCGTGAGTAGCAGCGGCGGTGTTATGCCTGCCTACCAGCCTACTGCCTGGCTACACCTTGCCTCGGTCGATTGCACGATTAGATGGCAGCGCGGCGATATTGTCGCCTACATCTTCGCGGGCGAGGAGTTAAAGACCTACCCGGATGAGGCACTGAGGGTACCGGTACTCGACACCATCCCCGTACCATCTACAGGCTGGACTGATGTTGCGGAAGTTCGGATGGTTGGGGAGAACTGGATTAGAGTTAAGCGCAAGCGCTGCCAGACATGCAGGCGGGTGTACTCGGCGTGACTCTTCCACATTCTCATGACGATCTGACGCTTGTCGCTACCAGACCGGCTATTAACTGTGCTGGCCTGTTCGTTGTCTATACCCTTACCGAGTGGAGAGTCCAGAATATTTTAGTTGACTCGGTAGTAGAGGTTGAACGCCTGGTTACTAACGCGGTCAAGCAAACTGGCAGGATGGTAGACCTACCGATCTTGACGGACGTTCCGAGCCTCAACTTCATTACCGTGCGCCTCATCAGGCTCGACGAGCACAGTATCGCTATTGAAGTGTGGGACGTGGAACCTGATACACCTACCCAACCACCACCAACCGGCTCAGTGGTTAACCGTGGCTCTTACCTCGAAGCCGGGGGAAAAGTGGTATGGGCGGAGCTATCGCTGCTGCCTCAACGCCGCCAGTCACCAAGGTAAATACCCGGAGGTGCAACATGATTAAAGCCATCCGTATTCCCCCTACGATCGATGATCCCTTGTGGCGCGTCGAGATCGACCCGCATGACTTCGCCACCTACCAGGGGATCACAGGTGGCAACATGCAGACACATGATCTGCGTAACCCAAGCATGACGCTCTACTCAAACGGGGTGAGCACCACCCCACTCAATATCCGGGCTACGCTCATGCTGTGGGTACATGACCCTGAGTCTGCCTACCACGTCATGATCGCCGGTCAAGCCCTACTGACTGGCAACGATGAAGGTGCAGACGTTGATGTGCCCAAAGAGGTCATAGAGCTAGCCACCAAGGCTCAGGGGTACAAGGTGGAGGTGAACGGCGAGAATGATGGTCTGACGTATGACAATCTGGCTTTCGCCTACGCCGCCGTAGTGTACCAAACAGCGCCATCGAAGCCGGGCGGTGAGGTCAAGATACGAATAACCTAATTAGTGACTCAGACCACCTACCCCCCGGCTGCACCACGCTGGGGGGTAGTCCTTATTCTCTCAAGGGTCAAGTGATAGAATGTATCCTCCTACCTACAGAGAGGTACCGATGGGAACCAGGCGAGTTAGGTTTAGCGACCTGAGCAGGAAGGTAGCCGATGATGAGAACGACATTGCGCGGCTAGTGGTTGAGCGGCACCATGCCCTTCAGGATGGGCCAGTAGAGCTGGACGTACTCTCCGATGAAGTAGAGCAGATTTCTAAGAGTGGCCTAGATGTTGTCATTCTTCACTTGCATCGTGGTGGCGATGTTCAGACGGTCATCATGGACACCGATGAGTTTAACGGCCTAGCGACAGACATGGAAAAGACTCTCCATGAAGCTGAGCCCGCCTACTCGCCACCACGCAAACAAGCACCAGCGCCCAGCTCGCCGAGCAGCTCGACCACTGAGAAGATCGACTATGCCTCTGTGGAGCACGCCGGTACACCGAAGCGAGGCGTCGTCTCGGCCGCTGAGAAGGCCACAGTAGCCGCTCACCTGGACGAGATTAACGAGCGCCTGAAGGCTGAAGGCCACCGCACTATCGACCTGGACAACCCAGAGCATGTGTCACGGTACGGCCTTGAAGCTCTCGCGAGGGAAGCGGGGCACGCGCAGTAGAAACCACCACGCACCAAACGGATACCCGGTAGCTCACTGAGGAGCGCCGGGTATTTTCGTATATTCAAGGCTTGATTATTCTGAACTAATTTGCTTATATATAAGTATGAAAGCCGCTAAGCAAACTAATTTGAAATTGATCAGGTGCGATCTTCGCTTAGCGGCTTTTGATCGCACCTGTTTGAGTTTAAGTGTATGAAGACAAGACTAAACAACCTATCAACAATCATGGCATGGGTATTGCTCGTGGGGTCAATTATCGCCTGGCCTATTACTCAGCTCACCATCGCAAGCGATGAGCCAGCGTTCACCCTCGGACTGTCCTGGCTTGCAATCATTCTGACAGCCGCAGACTTTTTAAGAACTAACCAAGTAAAGCGTGACCAAGATGAGTGATGGCAGACATACGTAAGCTCAAACAACAGAAGGAAGATAAGCCACCATGTGAGCATGACAGGCGTATATTTAAAGAGACGATCAGAGCAGACAATGACAAGTTCTCTGGTACAGCCTACTTCATCCTTAAGGCATGTACGAAGTGCCATGAGAAACGGTACCTGAAGATGGTGGTGGAGAAGTAGAGGAGGTGATATGGAATTTGACCTAAAGCTAGTCTATATAGAATGGTGTGATGCAATAGCCGGTGGTCTTGAGTGGACAGATGCCGATGCTGCTAAAGAGTGGGGAGCTGCAAGCGATTGGGTGGTACGTGAAGCTGGTTGGCTGGTCGAGGAAAATGAAGAGTATATCGTTATAGCTTCCGCCTGGAAGCCTGAAGATGAACTTTGTAACGAGCAGTTTAAGCATTTAATGAAGATACCAACGACATGGATCAAGAAGAGGGTAGACCTAACGGAGTATGTTTAGGCTCCTTAGTTCTGTACATTACTGCTCATATGTGCTATTACTAAGGTAATATGGCAAGGCAGCAAGACGCTACAACCTCGTCCACACAGAAACACCCAGGCGGACGACCTACTAAGCTCACAGCAGATCTTATCGAAGTGGCCAATGCGTACCTGGACCTTAATGACCAGCTCGGCCCCGCCGCCCTCTTGCCTACGATTGAACGGCTTGCTCTGACTCTTGGAGTTCACAGGGACACGTTACGAGTTTGGGGCGATGAGAGCCAAGAGTTTTCCGCCATTCTAGAGAGGTTACGGGCCTCGCAGGCTGATAAACTCCTTCAAAACGGCCTCACAGGACGCTATAACTCAACCATCGTAAAACTTGTACTTACCAAGCATGGCTACGTTGAAAAGCAAGAGGTAGACCAGAACGTCAAGGGCAATGTGACGTTCGTTAATGATGTTCCTCGTCCACCAAGAACTGATGCAACAGGTTAAAGTACCAGACTACACGGCCTCAGAACGTCAGTCTGTATTTCACCAAGCTGTAGCTGACGAGAAGCTTTATGGTGGCGCAGCCGGTGGGGGTAAAACAGCAGCGATTGTGGCTGAGTCTGTCACCTTAGCACTTGAGTATCCTGGTATACCTGTCAACCTATTCCGTCGCACTATCCCTGAGCTGAACAAGACTATCAAAGCTGAACTCGTGAAACAGTGCCATGCCTACATGAAGGCAGGCCATTTGATCTGGCATGGCCAATCGAACGGTGAATACGAGGGTAGAAGCTATGTCTTTGACAATGGTTCATGCATCACCTTGAACTACCTCGATAACGAATCTGACATGTACCGCTATCAAGGTGCTGAAATGCCTGTCATTGGCGTGGACGAACTGACGCAGTTCCCCCTGGCCTGGATCGAATACCTCATCACCCGTAACCGAACCAGTAATCCTGATTGGCCTGTCTTATTCATGTCCGGGACGAACCCAGGTGGCATCGGTCATGGTTGGGTAAAGAACCGTTTCATTGACGCTGCACCACCTGAGAAGGTCTTTGAGGTTCGTCTTCCAGATGGAGAGACGAAGACCCGAGTATTCATACCGGCCAAGCTCGACGACCACCCGGACGAGCGCTTTAGGCGTGACTACAACAAGCAGCTCCAAAGTATTAGCGACCCGAGTCTACGTAGAGCACTTCGATTCGGTGACTGGGATGTGTTCGCAGGGCAGGTCTTCACAGAGTTCTCGCGCCACCTACATGTAGTTGAACCGTTCTTTATACCTAACCACTGGCGCAAGTGGCGCTCGATGGACTACGGGAACAAGAACAGCGTCCTTTGGTATGCCCAGGACCCAGCAAGTGAGCGTACGTACGTCTATCGTGAGTACCGTACTGAGAACTACGTCCCAATCAGCGGCAAGAGCCAAACAATCAATGACCTTGAAGCTGGTGAGTCTATCGCCTATGGCTTAGCTGACCCTTCTATATGGAACGGCTCGGCAAATCATAACGATAAAGAGGGTAAGACTATAGCTCAGATGTTCGATGATGAAGGTGTGCAATGGCAGCCCGCTATTAACGATCGCGTCGCTGGCCTCGCTATGGTTCATCACATGCTCGGCATAGCTGATAATGGGCTACCTCGCCTTCAGATATTCTCCTCATGCGTCAGTCTCATCAAGACTCTGCCGTCACTCCCCTACGACAAGCATCGAACTGATGATGTGGACACAGAAGCTGATGACCACGATTATGATTCACTCCGATATGGCGTCATGAAATTTAGGACTAATGGCAAGCCAACTATCAAGCAGGCTGCATGGGTGCAGCGAGTAAAGCAAAGGAATGGCCGGATCACCTAAGGTATAGGCAAATACACCTGAGTGTGCTACCTTGAGTTTAGTAACTAGAAAAGGGCATTTCACACTTTCATATGGCGGTCTCTAACGATAACTCGCAAGCAGATAAAAGCGATCCAGCACTCGATAAGGCGTTAAAGCGCTTCAAGGATAGTTGGGACTATTCCCAAAAGAACTGGCACGATAAGTGGGACCGCGATAACAAGCTTTATGACAACGAGCGTGTGTATGCATGGTACGAGGGTGTTACCAATACGTTCGTGCCTATGGTCTTTTCTACCATCGAGACGATGGTAGCCGCGTTCAATAACGCCAGCACCCGCTTTCAATTTAAATCTTCCGACCCTCGTATGGGCCAGTCATCAGACACTATTAAAGCTGCCAATGGCCTTATCGAGGAGTGGTGGGATGAGGATCAGTGGGACCTTATTGTAGAAGAAGGTGGACGTGAGACGTTCATTACCGGCATGGCAGGCAATATGGTGTCATGGGAGGGCGATCACCCCCATGTTGAGTCGTACGCCATGCGGGACATGATCGTTGATCCAACTATTAAGCATCCTGCCCAGCTCCAAACACCAGGTCACTATGCCGGTCGGCGCTATTTTGTTCGTAAGGGCGAGTTGGATGACTACGAGGTGGTTGACACCGACCCCGATAGTAAGACCCATGGTGAGCTAATCCCTCGGTATAAGAAGTCAAAGCACGATACTGGCGGCGCCGGTAGCAACATGGGTCAGGAGTCAGACAAAGAGAGCAAAGAAATATGGAGCGGCTCTGTTCTAGGTAGAGCCGATGAAGATGAAATTATCGAGATATGGGACGTTGACCGTGTGGTAACGGTCAAGAACCGCAAAGATGTTATTGAGGATGTGGTTAACCCTTATAAGCAGCGCCATGAGTTCTTAATGAAACAAAAGTATCTCAATGCGAACCTCGAAGCCAGTATGGACCTCGAAGCCGCCGAGAAAGATGCCAACTCACGGTCCAAGAGTGAGGCTAAAGGTGTTGTACCGTTCTTCTTCTTCCGCAATTACCGTCGCCTCTCCTTGTTTTACGCTAAGAGTGAGATTGACTCTATAGCCAAAGAGCAAGAACTCTTAAATGATATGACCAACATGGAGTCTGACTATATTATCCGTCAGCTTTCACCTCAGAGGGAGCTTGAACCCAAGTATAGTGACTTTATCGACCTGGTAAACAACGATCCAGATACGACGTATCCATTCCCTCCTGGCACGCTCGTCAATATCCAGCCACCCGTCTTACAAAGTAACTCGTTCAACAACCGCCTCAACCTGAAGAATGAAATCCGTGAGACTACAGCTATAGATCAAGTGGCCAAGGGTGCACAGAACACGGCTGACGCGACAGCTACCGAGGTACGAGCTCAGCTTAATCAAACCGGCCAGCGTATTCAGAGTAAGGCACGAATCTTCGAGAAGGATGGATTCTACTGGTGGGGTTGGATTCTCATGAAGATGATGCAGCTCTACGTAGATGAGCCGCTAGCTGTAGAAGTGCCTGGGGGTGGTGGCATGGCCGTGTTTGACCCTGCCAAGTTCGCCGAGGTAGATCGTGTGAGTGTCCAGCTCGACGTAGACGCCGCCAGTAAGCAGGAAGAAGAGCGTCAAGCGTACCTCACTGCGTACCAAATCCTTATCCAAGACCCAACTAACAACCCGGAAGAGATCAAGCGGCGCATCCTGCCTAAAGCTTTGCCGAAGCTCGACCAAGAGGATCTGGACGCCATCACGACGCCCGCACCAGGCCAGGGGCTGCCTCAGCTGCCTATGGGAGGCCCACAAGGTGCGATGGCCGGTGCACCGCCAGAGGGTGCTCCCCCAGCTCCAGCCGCAGTGCCCCCTGAAGTAGCTCAACCAGTCGAGGAGGTGGTCAATGGATAACACATATAAAGATGAGCCATTGCAGCTTGTCTATGACGCTAACGAGTTTGCTAACAGCAGATTCGGCCAGCACTACCTTAACCGTCTCGTTCAGGCGAAAGAGCGCGAGATGCGTATGGCGATGGATGCCCGCTTAACTGATAGCCAACGTGCCCACGCAGCGAGTAGGGCTGCCACCGTTCAGGCCGAGCTTGATTACTTTGAGACTGCTAAAACTGTACGGGAAACACCGAGCCTGCTTAACCGTCTGCGCCGCAAGTTAACAGGAGAGGAGGACATAGAACCCATCGTGTAGATGTGCTGTAGGGGTAAGAACCGGAACTTATTTACCACTCTAAATAAGCAACACCGTCCAAAGTTGATCCCGTTCTTACTCCAGCAGCACCTCTCCACCAATAGAGAGAGGTGAAGTAAGTATGGAGAGAGTTCGTATGGAAGATAAATCCACAACCGAAGCTACTACTCAGGAACAGGCACCCGAAGCGGTACAACCTGAAGAGCAGCACGCCGAGGCGGTAACAACTGCTGACAGCGAACCACAGCAACAAACCCAATCAGAAGAGCAACCTGAAGAGCCTGCCGAACCGGCAGCACCCTCTGATGAAGACTTAACTGATTACTGGGCTAAGAAGGGTATCGACATATCGACCCCCGAAGGACAACTAGCAGCCGCTAAGTCCTACCGCGAGGCCGAAAAAACGATGCACGACAAGGCTCAGAAAGCTTCTGAACTAGAGAAGAAGATCCAGGCCGAGCCAGCTACCAACGATGATGAGCGTGTACAGCGCCTAGAGCTTCTGTACAACGCCAATACATGGAAGCAGGCTAACAACATTACACCTGAGCAAGATGATGCGATGGGGACGTATCTAACGTCTAATCCTGACAAGCTTGCCCTCGTGAAGTACGGCCTACTCACCTTTGATGATGTCCTACATATGTCAGGTGCAGCAAAGGTAGACACTGAAGCTCTAAAGAAGCAGGGTGGACAAGAAGCACTTCAAACGCTTGCGAACAAACAGCGAGCCACTGCCCCACAAGGTAATTCTGCTACGACAACGACCTCGAAGTCATCTGGTAGCAACCTTGAGGATATAGAGGAGAGGCTTGCGAACGTAAAATTTTAAGCAGGAACCTAACTAAATGGCAGTAACAAGAACAAATGAGTTGGCGGCCGATTTACAGACGTATTTCGCCAAGAGCCTCCTCAAACAAGCGACGTACAAAACGGTCTTAGACCAATTCGGGTGGAAAGAGAACATTCCATCTAACAGTAGCAAGACAATCTCGTTCACTCAGTACGCAGATCTATCGCTTGCGACTACCCCACTACCAACTGAGGGTACGCCTCCTACGGATACGGCACTCTCAACCTCAGCTATCACAGCAACTATCGACCAGTACGGTGCGTTCGTCACCCTGACCGACCTCGCCGAGCTGACTGTAAAACACCCCGTTGTCACCAAGGCGAAAGAACTACTTGGTACACAAGCAGCCCGAACCTATGACCGTTTGATAAATACAGTCGTGGTTGCCGGTACCAGTGTTATCTACGCTGATGCAGTAGCTAACCGTGCCGGTCTGGGTACAGCCAACACGCTGGCCTTCGACGAGGTACGTAAAGCAGTTGCATTGCTCCGTAACCAAGGGGCTGAAGAGTTCGATGACGGCAACTTCGTTTGTGTCGTTGACCCATCGGTAGAGATGGACCTTATGGGCGACGCTTCATTCCGTGACGCAGCTATTCGTAACGGTATGGGTCAAAGCGGTGAGATGTACAAAGGAACCATCGCTGTATTCGGTGGCGTTCGCTTTGTCCGAAGCAACAACGTACCTAGCATCGCTAGCACAGTAACCGTACACACCAGCTATGTATTTGGTAAAGACGCCTACGGCGTAACTGACCTTCAAACGCTTAGCAGCTATATTGAAGGACCAGGTAGCGTGGCCGACCCTCTTCACCAAAAACGAACCATCGGCTGGAAAGTTGGCATGAAGTCTGTAATCTTAAACAACAACTTCATGACTCGGCTTGAAAGCTACTCAGCTTACTAGTTTGATGTTAAAATTGAGTTAGGGCGTAAAATAGCCCTAACTCAATCCGTAAGGAGGATATAGTCATGAAAGAGGAAAAAGATACCAAAGATAAGCAAGCAACCGCTCAGGATGCCGAGAGTAAACAAGCTGGTGCCAAGACTACCGAGCAAGCGCACTCAGAGCGCGCTAAGGGCGGTCAGCCAACTAATCAAACTCAAGCAGCTGAACAAGACGAGACTGCTGGTAAAGAAGAGCAGTCACGTCAGCAAGACAACGACAAAGAAAGGAAAGACGAATCAGTGGCAGAATCACCATCAGTTAAAGTAGAGCTCGATCACGATGTGACCATTAATGGTGTTCGCTACCCAGCAGGTAAGCAAGAGCTTCCCAAAGAGGTGGCAGAAGAGGCAAAACGTATTAATGACGACTACACTCGTTACCAAGCGACGCTTCATCAGAACAATGGCACCGAGAGAGACCTTGGCAAGATCAAAGGTAATGGCTAATCAGAGCCAAAATACGAAAACGGGACTATGCGAGGTCCCGTTTTTTTGTTATTCTATGCCTAACGGACGGTTGCTTGTAGGAGCTACATACTTAAATGGCAATTCCAGCAGGATCAGGTGATTGGCAACAGATAAGCGCTAGGGCTCTTGATGGCGCTTACGATTCAGGCACTGGTAGTTTTAGGACTTCTGGCGGTGGCGGTGGAGGCGGTGCTGTTACCGTCGCTGATGGTGCTGATGTAACTCAGGGCGCTGTAGCTGATGCAGCGGCAACTGCTGGATCTACGGGTACAGTATCCGCGAAGTTGCGCCGCCTTACGGCTGACCTTGACTCTGTAAAGACCAATACAACAGGCATTGCTACAGCTTCTAACCAATCAACAGCGAACACTAGCCTATCAACCATTGCTACGAACACTGGCAACGGCGCTACGGCTGCCAACCAGACGAACGGCAACCAGCAAGTTCAGGGTAATGTCGCATCCGGAGCGGCAGACTCAGGGAACCCTGTTAAAGCCGGTGGTAGGTACAACTCTAGCGTGCCTACTCTTACAAATGGTCAGCGTGGTGACCTCCAGCTCGATGCTAATGCTAGCCTTAAAACTACTCTAGCCACTACCATTGCTGGTGAAGATTTAACTGCTAACCGTATGCTGACCGAGAATAGGAATACTCCTACCTATATCTCCACGGCCACGACCACTGTTGTTAAGTCATCACCAGGCACCTTGCGTACTATCGTTGTACAGGGCGGTACGACGGGTACGATTATCGGCTACGATAACACAGCGGCTTCGGGTACTATCCTATTCAGCTTTGATACAACCAATGCACTCGCTACATACACATTCGATGCATCTTTTGCTATTGGGCTAACAGTCGTTACAAGCGCGGCTACTAAGCTAACAGTCAACGCGAGGTAGCTCAATGGCTGTTTGGTCGGGATTTGGCTTCAACTACGGCCACGACGTATCTACTGTCGCTTATGATCTTACGGGTACTGTCAACCATGACTTTGGCAACCTTTTAGCGGCTGGCTGCACTAAACTACGCCTGGCGTACCGGCCATATAACAGCAACTTCATGTCTCATACGTACAACCTCGCTACGTATGCTAAAGCGCGGGGGTTCAGGGTGACTGCGGGCGTCACGGTAGGCACCACCGGTGCGAACCTTACGCAGTGGAACGCTTATATTGCTGCTCTTCCAAGTATTGCCACCCAATACCAAACGATCGGTATAGATGAGTTCGCCATAGGCAACGAGGCAGAGCTACACATAGATGGCACAACTATCACAGCCACACAAGCTCGATCTGACCTTAAAGATGCGGCCACAGCTTGTAAGGCAGTGTTCAGCGGTGTTGTCTCTTACCAAGCAGACAGCGGAAACATTGCAGCCTGGGCCTCTGCTGGCCGTGGCACGATAGATCGCCTTGGCTTTAACATCTACGGCAGTGATAGCAGCTTTCGTACTAACGTCAGCTCAGTGGTGACGAACTTTGGAGCTAACGGCTATATATCAGAGTGGAGCACACAAGATGGGTATATAGGCTCTAACTGGAATGAAGCATCATGGTCTGATAATCTCGTCAGTAGGAGCGCATTCTTAGAAGGTTCGGGTATTGCGTCAGCGTATTTCTTTTGTTACAACGCTGGTGCGTACAATGTTGCAAAGGACACATGGGGGTTAAAGGCGTCTACCGGCGACCGTATAGCCCTGGATAGATTATTAAGACGAAGGAGCAGAGTAACGATATGAGCAGAACAATTAGCAGCGTAAGACTACCTTTAGGCGGTATCTTCATACCGAACGCTGACTTTGAGGTGTCTCCTCCATTCACAGCCGCTACGAACGTTGCCAATGTGTTCATAGACGGCACGGCAGCGGGTTCGACTGCTAACGAGAGCTATGGATGGACAATTTACTTCAAAAACAGCACGGTTGAGGCTTCCTTCGATACAACAAACGCATACGCTGGCTCAACGAGCCTTGAAATATCCACCAAAGCCACGGCTTCACAGATAGTTTGCTCTCAGTGGAAGGCGGCTACCACTGCAAATGCTGGAAAGTGCCTTATCAGGGTACTTCCATCAACCGATTACACTGTTCGATATAGGATGAAAACCAACTATGTCTCAGGTGATTCGACTTCTGGTGCTCATGTAAGGGTTAGAACGTGGACAGCAGCAGCCGGACTCGTGGCGACGACAAGTGGAACAGCGGTAAAGACAACTGTTGACTGGACCGAGTACTCAATTGCCTTCACTACTGGTGCAACAGCTGTATGGGTCTCTATCGAACCTATAATTATCGGCGATACAGGCACCGCAACACTGATTATGGACGCCTGGTATGACACTATTAGCCTTACACCAACGACAGCAACATCTCGTAGTACTGCTAGTAGCCGATCAGTGGCTACAGGGCGAGTTGCCGTGTAGCACTACTCCAAAAGCGGTTTTTTTGTTACTATAGACGCAACGGACGGGTTGCACGTATGAGATTATGGCTTACGACACAACATCACTTATCCAAGAAGTAAAAACCAGGGCTAAAGACTCGACTCTGACAGATTCGCTTATTACGACGTGGCTGCAAGAGACGCAGGACGGGGTCTTAGGCCACTATCGCCTGTCATTCCTCGAAACGTCTACGACCGCAACTCTTAGTATCAACGATCTTACTCGTGCCTATCCCACTGACCTCCAGGTGGTGCTTGGTCTGAAGCTCGATGACGGGGCGCAGGTAAGCGAGCCAAGTTTTCTGTCATACCAGGAGTTCACTAAGCTCTACCCAGCGCCAGAGTACGCTACAGCAAGTTGGCCGCAGGCCGTTACCGACTACGGCCGAGCGCTTTACTGGAGCTGCCCATTCGATAGAGCGTATATACTCAATTTACGTTATATCCGTAAACCAGTACAGCTCACCTCCGGTGCAGTGGTGCCAGATGTACCAGTTGAATACCGAGAGCTGATGATCCGTGGTGCCTTACAACGTGTCGAAGAGTACCGTGAGAACTTTGATATAGCTGCTTTTCACTCACGCAAGGTTGAAGACCTGGCAGAAGACTTGTTACAACGTTACGGAGCCCGCCAGTTAATGACGCCTCACAGAGCAACTTTGAATGGGAGGCGGGTTGGTCGTATAACTGACGGCCGGGAGAGCATCTGGTAATGCGCTCACGCTCCGGCTACCGGACGGCAATACCGTCTATTACGTCGAATAAGGCGCAGACCAAGCAGGTGAGCTTTAAAGATGGCGTCAACACCTACAAAGCTAATGATGACCTGAAGCCAACCGAACTAGCCGCTGCAATTGACGCGCGTATGGTGCGTATTGGGCGCTACAAGACGCGAAGAGGCGCTGATAGGTACTCGGTACCACTCGGCGAAGCAGTCAACGTTCAGAACGCTTCTACGACGGGCGCAAGTGTCGTCACGATTAGCGGTACCCGGGCTGTGGCCCAAAGACTGACTGTAGCGAGCACAGCCCGACTGACAAAGGTTGAGGTGAACATACGCTCGACCTCGACGAGTAGTGGGACTGTGCTCGTAGAGGTGCGAAAGGACAACTCGGGTGCCCCTGGTGACCTCATAGCCCGCAGCTCCATCAGGTCGGCAGACATCACCAGCTCACTCGCGTACAAGGCGTGCTACTTCATATCAGCGCCTACGCTGACCGTCTCTGACGTGGTGTGGGTGGTCGTGAAGGGCCAGTCTCAAACCGCAGGCAGCTACGAGGTAGCGACCACCACAGCAGCCACCACAGCGCTTCTCAGCGTGGATACCGGCGTCACCTGGTCATCGACGGTCTACAGCGCCAACGTCAAGCTCTACACGTCCACAGACGGTGCTGTGAAGGGAGTAACGAGGGCGTACCGGCCGAACACTCAGAAGGTCACCGTTATGTTTGCTGGTGACTCTGCATACACTGTGGATGAATCGACAGGGGCTACTACCTCGATCAAGAGCGGCATGAGTAGTTCAGCTACCCACTACCGCGCTCGCATGGTTCAAGACGCGATCTACTGGGTGAACGGCTTTGACAAACCATACAAGTATGATTTTACTACTGTTACGCAGGTAACCGCATCGCCTTACGTGCCTTCGCTCATTGAAGAGCACAAGGGGATGTTGTTTTTCGTGGATGCAGCCGATAAAACGAGGCTGTACTACACCAACTTTGCCGAGTATGGGGTATTTACCAGTACCGACTTTATCTATGTGCCTGCACCGAAGAGTTACGACAGTCTTACCGCTCTCGCTAAGCTAAACGGCGTACTGTTTATCTTTGCTAATCGTAACAAGTTCCAACTACTTGGGTCGGATAACGCTACCTTCTCACTTGATGAGTCACCATCACAGCGCGGCACCTTTACTCAGGAGTCGGTTGTATACGACGCTAATTTCATCTACCACGCTGATGAAGAGGGTGTGCATAAGTTCAACGGAACGGATGACCGTAATCTCGCCGAAGTGTTTTTAGAGGACTACCTGGCTATCCCGGACAAGAGCACAATCCAACTCGAAGTTTTCAATAATCGTCTGTATATATTCCATGCTCAGGCCGGCTCCGCAGATAATAATCGATGTTTTGTGTATAACCTACTTCTAGAAAAGTATGAAGGGCTGGACACGAACACGTATATCGGCCGTACCTTCTCACGGTATGCTCAGGACAACGTCTTTATCCAGGGAAGTAACCGGGTTGCTGCTCTTTATTATGGCGAGCTGGAGACCAACGATTACCACAACCTAGGCGACCAGCTTCAGTTTGAGCTACGCACGGCTTACAACCATTTCGACACCACTGGACAGCGTAAGCGCATCCCTAAATGGCGGCCAGTCTTTGCCTCCGCAGGTGCAGACTACAACGTCGAAGTAGGATATGCGATAGACCTTCAAACAAACGCAACATGGCAGAATATAGCCCTGGGCGGAAGCGGTGTACGCTTTAATACGGGAGTTACGTTTAACTCAGGGGCAGTATTTGGTGGTGTAGGTACCATAGAGCCTACGTCACTCACCATACCAGGCAGCTTTAAGCGTGTGCAGCGTCGCTATAGACACATCGCTGCTCGGGAACCGGTTGAGTTTGATTCGGAACAACTAACCATAGAAGCACAGAGATTGATCTAATGCCAAACCGCTTTACCCCCATTAACCCAGGCTCTGATCTGAATCAGATTGTTAACCAGATCAACCAGAACTTCGCTAAGCTTGACAATGAGAACGTAACGAAAGCTTTTAAAGGTCCAAATGGCGGAAACTCACAAGTACAAGGACGGCTCCCCAATGATCTAGGCTATGGCCAGATACTATACGCTTCTGATGGTAGACCAGCTGTTTACATGGCTGTGGACTCTTCCGGCAATCCGATCTTTAAGGTTGCTAAAACGGGTCAAGATGCTACTACAGCAGGAAACGACCAACTTATATTCAACAGCTCAAGCAACCTCTTTAAAATCGTACTAAGCGGTCAAGTTTCGTTAATTTTACCATCTATATCTACCGGCTCAACTGGGATTACCAGTTCTCAGGTCAGTCACACCTTGGGCTACAGCCCTTTAGTGATCGCCTTCAAGACGGTCGATAGCATAATGTCACCAGGAACTATCACGACTAGTCTTTTTGGTACGTCTACAACAAATTACGGTTCAGTTGGCGCGAGTGATATGACTGTAACGTACATGAGTGTAGAAGATTTGCAAGCTACTAATGGCTTTATTAATTTCTCATGGCGTGTCGCTAACTCTAGCGGAATAACACTGCCTCCCGCTACTGCCGTCGTCAAGTATTACGTACTTACTGAGACCGCCACTTAACGCCGCTAGGTATTGTAATTATTGCTGGCGTTTGTCATTATTAAGGTAACTTGGACGGTGCGGAATATTCAAAGCACTCATATATGGCTCGGTCACTTCACCAAATAATGACAGAAATAGATCCCGCGTACGCTGGGAGTCGAAACACTATCCATACCCAGCTTCAAGGCATCCCAGGCGAGACGCAAGCACAGCTATCCGGACTTGAAGCAACAGCGCAACAATCGCATCAGGGTATCCTAGATGCTGCTCGACGTCGTGGACTCGGCTTTGCTGGTATACCTGTTGGTGAGCAAGCTAAATATGACTCGACTGTATTCAAACCAGCTGTTGCCGACCTTTATTCTAAGCAGACTCAGCGCAAGAGCTCCCTTGACGAAGCGCTCCAGTCTATCTTCCGCAACCAAATGACCCAAGCTTCCGGCCTTCATCAGTCTGAACTTGATAGGGAAGAACAACAGAGGCAGTTCAACGCTAACTTAGCTTGGCAACGTGAGCAGTTAGCGCGTCAGGAAGCATCGCAACGAGAGGCGGGTCGTATTGCTTCTCGGGCTTCATCAGGAGGAGGAGGCGGTGGAGGCGGTTACTTTGGCGGTGGAGGAGGAGGCGGAGCAGCCGCAGCGGCTCCACCTGCTCCGAAGTCGAACCAAAAAGGCATAGCTGACTATTCTCCTTCGCGTGGTTGGCAATTTGCTGATCAAAACGGCAGACCTGTCGTTGCCGAAACCTTTGCGCGGTTGAACGGTATAAACTTCCGTGATCTCCTCGCAAAGATGTCTTCTACCGGTGATAGATCAGCTACAGCTTTGCTCAACGACTGGGGGTCGAAACCAGGTTATCCGAAGAACCCTAAGTACAGGAACTTGATCTCTATATGAACATAAATGAACTTGTGATAGGCGATGGAGCGCAGACCAATGCGCTGCGTATTAAACAGATAGCCGAAGAGCGTAAGAAGAGACAGAAGCAACCCGAAAAGAAGGGCTTTCAACTTACTGATCTCCTGCCAACTATCGGTGGCGTCGGTGGTGGTATCGGTGGCGGCGCGGCTGGTGGTGCTCTGGCCGGTACAGCCGTCCTCCCTGGTGTCGGTACGGCCATTGGTGGACTTCTGGGGGCCATCCTGGGCGGTGCTGGTGGCTCAGTTCTAGGCAAGGTGAGTGAGAACGCCTTGGAGGGCGAGAAAGACATAGGTAAGGACGTTCTTGGTGAGGCGGCGCTTGGTGGCGCAACCGCACTACCTATAGGCGCGGGTATCAAGTTGGCTAGAGCTGGTGGTGCGCTAGCTAAGGGCAATAGGGAGGTAGCTGGACAGCTCACAAGAGAGGCAGGCGCGCAGACCATCCCCCGTATGGCACCTGGCGCACAGGGCAGAGCTGCTGCTGAGGCTGGCGTGGCGGTACCAAGCACGAGCCGTGAAACCGCTGCTGGCATCGACCTTCAACGTCGTGTCGCTGGTACATCGAAAGTAGCAGATAGCTATAGCCGTGAGGTTGGCTTAGTCGATGCGCTCAACCGCAACAACTTAACAGGCAGTGCTAGCAAAATGTACAAGAACATCGACACTCGTCTTGGGGACTTGAGTAAACAAATAGATGAGCGGCTTACCACTATCCCAGGCGCTGCTACGCCTCGAACAGACTTCATTAAATCCGCCAGGGAGCGTGTAACCGATCTGGTTCCGGCAGACACTACTTATACACGCGAGATCGACAGAACTTTGCAACGTATCGGTAAGTCCGGTACTGGTGACGTTGGCGCTGGAGAACTATTTAGGTTCAAACAGGAACTTGGCAATCGGCTAAGCCCAGCTTTCAAGAAGCTCGACCGCGGTGCGCCGCTAACAGCTAAAGAAGAAGTAGATATGGCACTATGGCGCAGCCTCGATGATGACATTACCAACCTTGCACCTGAGGTTAAGCAACTCACACGTGATCAAAGTTCCCTTATAACCGCTCGGCCTGGATTACAGAAGGCAAGCGAACGGACTGCTAAGATTCCGATACTCGGCAACGAGTCGCAACGTATAGAGCAAGTCAAACAAACAGCTCAAAACAAGTTAGGCCGCACGCTGAGTGGCTCTACAGGAACTTCGGGGACACCAGGGGGCCAAACACTCACCAGGGCAACAGTTAGGCAAGCAACACCGCGAGTCCTAACAGGCAGCTTTGCTGGTGAACAGTTAACTCCCGTGGATGAGCTCGGCCTTGCTCCTGAAGACTACGAGGTACTAGCCGCTGAAGGCATCGATGTACCTAGTGCTTCGCTAGACCAAGCAGCTCAAGCTACCGGGGGCGAGGTTGTAGATACTGCCTCTAATCCGTTTGGGGTCAGTAGAGATGAAGTGGCTCAATCTATGGTACAGGCATTAAGTAGTGGTGATCTTAAGGGATTCACAGCCTTGCAACAGCTCTATAAGACAATGGGTGAGAGCAAAGGGAACAATCTCACAGCGCTTCAGAAGCAGTCAGTTGGTAAGGTAAGCACGGCAGAAGCGATACTTGACCGCTTCGAGCAGATGTTAGCGCAGCGCGGAGGTACAAACGTTGGTCCGCTTGCTCGTTTGCAAGGCCTGGCAGCTAATGCCGGTGCTGTAACTGGCTTCGATCAAGAGGCAAAGGTCTATAACGACCTAAGGCAAGGGCTCATGTCTCAATTAGCTAAATCTCTTGGCGAATCTGGCGCGATGGCAGAGGGTGATATTAAGCGTGCGCTGGCGCTTGTCCCATCACTCGGTGAAACTCCACAAGAGTCAACAGCTAAGTTATCTGAGCTACGTACTTTGCTCACTAGTATGAGGCAGGGCATAACAAGCAGTGGCGGTGTGCCAACCAGCCCACAGAGCCCGGTCATGTTGGAAGATGCCTTATTTGCTGGTTACTAAACCTATTCCCTCATATGGTCTTGTTTGCTACACTGAGAGTAACTTGGACGGGTTGTGCTGATGTATATAGGATATGACCCTCATTTCTCCGTCACAATCTAACCCTGGCGAAACCATTGAAGCGAATGACATCAATGACCCTATTAACCAGATCGTCGCTGTAGTAAACGGCAATCTTGATAGTACAAACATCAGCTCGCTCTCAGGCGCAGATATTCAGGCTGGCACGCTTCCCGCTACTGCCGCAACCACAGACGCCAATGTAGAGACTCGTATGAGCGAGTCCTTTGGTAACTTCATCGTACCTGGTGGCTGTGTACTCACTGCTACTGGTGGGCTTAACTGGTCTCTGTCTGCTGGTGTGATATACGTCAGCGGTAGGCGCGTCGCAATTAGTGCCACGACAGGTAGCGTAGTTGCATCAAAGGACACCTATGTTGCTGTTGACTCGACAGGAACAATAAGCTATACGGGTGGCCTCTCTGTTGCGAACAACGCAAATAGCCCGGCGCTCCCGGCTGGCTCTATGTGGATAGGCATACTCGTATCGAATGGAAGCGGTATCACTTCCATTAACCAAGGATCGGTAGACGCCACAGCTCCCGTAGTAACGGGGTCGCCTCTAACGGTCAGCGACTCTAACGGTCAACTTATATTTCCATATCCCGGTCAAGACTTACTTGGTCTTCGCATAAACACGGTTGGGTTTGGTACAGGCGCAACTAGTGACACCTTAATAACCGGCCTAACACTGCCTTTCATCGGCAGAGGTGGCAATGTCAATATTGAGGCCATTTTACCTAATACCCTGCTCTCGACTACCGCTAATGCATACCTCACCATCTACGACGGCGCTACGAAAAAGCAAGAGGCACCGTTCACGTTTGCTGGCGCAAGCTACGTAGCATCACTAAGAGCTACCTACACGATGCATGTATCTGCGGGAACGACTAAGACCCTCACAGGCAACGTTCGAGTTAGCGGTGGAAGTTTAACCATAGCTGCATTTCAAAACATACTTAGGGTAACACGAGCGTAGCCATGAGTGGTGGGGCAATAACGGCAATAGTGCTACCGTTCTTAGGTAACATCGCTATACTGGTACTTGCTATTGTTTGCTACGTACTGTCCAGGGACAAGAACGAACGATTAATGGTTATAAGTGGCAAGCTAGTCTTTAGATGGTTATTCTATGCGCTTGTTACTATTGGCATTACGAGGATACTAATAGTGTTTGGCTATCTCAATCAGGTGAACTCGCGAAACATCAACAGCATTGTATATGTTCTGGCAGTAGTAGTAATAACGTGGAGTGTCTTTCGTTATGTCCGCCACCGATGAGGTCTACTTCACAAACGCTGATATCATGCGTAAATTAAATGAAATTAGCGAAAAACAAGCTACTCAAGCCGCTGCTATCGAGGAGCACCATAGGGTACTTGAGAATATGGGTCTCTCTGTTCGCGAACTTCAGGATTGGCAGATAGCGTTTAAAGCAGCCGAAGCAGCGTTAGCAAATATGAAGCTAAGTAAAAGCTTATTAAATGAAGAGAGTCCTTACGTCACCCTAAACAAAAGCCTTCTTAAGGTCATTGGTCAGGTTGTTGCATTAGTGGCTGGTATAATTACTGTTGTCTACTTGTACGTAGACAAGTTACTATGAAAGCAAATGGTAAGGAGGTGATATGGCGCTACAGATGACTTGGGTACCTAGTCCCAATTACACCGAGGGTAGATACCAAAACATTAGTAGGGTAATCATTCATTGGATGGCCGGTACATTAGCCGGTACTGACGCTACATTTACTAATTCAGTAACTGAAACATCAGCTCACTATGGCATCGAGAACGATGTTGTCCATCAGTATGTGGTGGAATCGAACACTGCCTGGCACTCCTTGGCCGCTAATCCGTTCTCTATAGGTATTGAGCACTCAGCAGCACCAGGCCGTCTAGCTTCGAGTGCTACGTACGCCAAGAGTATAGAGCTATGTGCAGACATCTGTAGACGGTACGGCTTAACAGAGGCAGATATTGAACCACATAACAAGTATGTAAGAACCCAGTGCCCAGGCACCATCGAACTAGAAAGGATTAAAGCAGGCGTAGCGCTAGCGCTACGAGGAGAAGAAATGATAGAAAACACGCAAGCAGACTGGACGCGTTGGTCACGGCTGCACCGACAGGCTACAGGGAAAGAATTGCCTAAAGAGCGCTTTGATAGAGATTTTGTCGATCAAGACGTAAGACGTGGTATTGATCTTATATCGAATAATGACCAGGCGGACGAAGATATGTATATGGCTGACTTAGGACGCCGAGTTACAGATGAAAAGTGGCATCAAAACATCTTAGATTTAAGAGCTGACGTTACTACATTGAAAGAATCTCTAGGAAAAGAAATCTCGACTGATGCACAAAAAAGACTAAAAGCGGTAAAATCTAAAGTAGATGAGCTAGCTGAGCTCGTAAAGTAAAGGAGATATATGGATAAACTACCAGAGTACAGGAAAGCAGTAGCCGCCTTCTTGGTTGGAATGGCAGGGTTCTTAACTGTAACGTTACCACTCGTGACAGATGGCGTAGTAACTAACAACGATATAGTGGCAGTTCTAGGCGCTCTCGCTGCATGGGTTGGTGGAACAGTCGCGGTTGAACGTGTGCCTAACGCACCATACACAGGTAAGTAGGCTATGGGAATACTAGTTACCATCATACTCGGTGGCCTCGCTGGATGGATTGCTTCGATACTACTTGGCCGTGATGCTCAGCAGGGCATATTACTGAACATCGTAGTAGGCATAGTTGGGGCGTTCTTAGCTAACTTACTCGTCGCTCCTGTATTTGACACGGCCGCGAGACTAGACCATGTAAGCGTTACTGGCTTCATCATGGCTGTTCTGGGAGCATGTGTCTTGCTAGCTATCGTAAACTTGTTCACACGCGGACGTGTGCGTTAAATATCAACGCTAGGCGCACGTTTTCGCGCGATTCTAGGCGGCTCTAACCACGGAGCCGCCTATTTGTGTGCTTTGAGGCTTAAGTCTCGTATAGAGCCTTACACGCGCTCGCAGTCTTCCCTCATTCTTGTCACTCGTCCCACTTCCTCTCTCCTACTGGTGGACGGTTTCTCTTTGCGGTTGGTGTGCCGGTGCGTCGTTCGACTATCTGGCGTTCGACTGCTTGAAGGTTGCGGCCGTACTGGTGGTCGCTGAGCGCTATAGCCTGCCGAACAACGCCGGTAGCTGGCATGGGGGCCAGTGCTCGCAGAGTGATCGGTGCACCGATACCTGAGTCAGTCACGAGCTGGGCTATGGCCTCATACTTGCGGATACGGATAAAGTCATTCTCGCTCACATACTGGCGGCCAAATTCGTTCTGCCAGGTGCGGGCTTCCTTAGCGCTGGACTGGAAGATTACCCGTGAGCGGGCGTTGTTGATAACTGCGTTTCTTAGCTCTACGGGCAGGTCCTCTAGGTATTGTGTGCCAAGTACAACCCCAAGCTTGTGCTTGCGGGCGCGGGCTAGCATGTCGCCCAGGCCCATCGGTAGCCGCGTCATGAGCTGGAACTCATCAAGATAGAGGAAGTTCGGCTTATCCGGCGTCATGGTCTGCGCAGCGGTCCAGAGGGCGTTAACAAGGATGGTGCCGAGCAAGCTCGATGTTTCCACTGGCAGACCTGCCAGGCTTACGAGCAGTATCTTGTTTTCCCTCAGTAGGTCGGTCATCTTGAACGAAGATACAGACTGCCCGATGATGTTGCGCGTCTCTGGTCGGGATATGAGCTGCCATGCCCGGTTAAGGAGCGGCTGGGAGTGACGGTCGCGCTCTGTCTGACTGAAGTTCTCCCACCGCTGCCAGAACTGCTTTAGCTCCGGATCTTTAATGGAGCGCTTTAATCCATCAGCCCAGACAATCTCTTCGGGCGTGCGTGGGGTAAGAAGCGAGACAATATCAATGAAGGTCATGCCGGGTGTCTCAGCCAGGGTGTAGAGGCCGTGGAACATCAGCTCGCGCGTCCATACACCTTTGGTGTCCTGGTAGAGATGCCCGAACAGGTCAGTCAGTTGGTCAACCACAATACGCGGGTTTCCCTGATCAAGCACGTTAAAGCCTACCGGGTTAGATCGGCTCCGGTTAACGTCAAGAATGACTACATCATTCAGGCGATCAGGTGGGATATAACCGAGCGCCCGGCTGAATAGCGACTCGTTACTATCACTGTTACTGGCGTCAATAACGATGCCACCGTAGCCTCGGGCTACGTCCTGAGCGAAGGAGTTAGCCATAAGCGTACTCTTACCGACCCCTGTACTGCCTCCTACATACATATGTTGTGCAGCGTGGTCGTATCCGAGTGCAACGGGACGCTCGTGCCCTGGGTAGTTGCTGTCTCCTAGTACCCTGCCCACACGCGGTACATCTTCCGTAGCGTATAGGTGGCGGGTGGGTCCGTGAGGCAAACCAGCGATGAGGGGTTGACCAATAGGCCAAGCAATAACAGCTGAAAGTTCGGAGATCGAAAACTGAGCCGGGAAGAAGGTAGGCGTTGCTGCGTCGTTAATATGCTGGATTAGCTTCGCTGGGCTGACCTCTTGAGGCTCAAAGTAGTTGTAATTTGAGTTGGCAGCACCAAGCGCGTGAGTAACCCTACTTATAAGGCTTGCAGCTCGTGGTTCAGTATCGGCTATCGCCGCTACCCTGCCGACCCCTTGAAAGTTTGGCTCTTCGAGCTTGCGGCGTCTGTCCTCCAGCTCGTCGTTATGAGCGATCGTCACGCCGTGGTAGAGCGCCTTCATAGTGAAGTCATCAGACCTGCTGGAGAGGTCCCGGGCTGGGGGCTTCTCGTGTGGAGCAGGGGTGAGCACCCACTGAAGGAGAACCGTCTCCCCCGGTTCGATGGTGTCCACAGAAGCAAGCAAGCTACCGGACAAATCGGCATGACTAATGATGCGCAGTGTTCGTGACGGCCGCTTCATGCCGAGTTCAACGGCGCGCGTCCATGTGTGGTTTGGGCGTCTGTCATCCTCACCGACACTTATACCTACTAGACGTAGCTGCCGCGATATAAATTCGCCCCACTGCCACGGCACTTTCATACGGTGGACGATGCCGGTATCTGTGGTCCATGTTTCAAAGACAATCGTGGGCACGCTAATAATACGGCCTAACCGATTATTACTGATCGTGCCGCTAATTGCTCGCAGCCATGCCATTACTTGGCGCTCGTCAAGATCGGTAGGGAAAGTAAGCTGGTAGGTTTTGCGGTTGTGATCGAGAGTCCGCTGTGATGTAGGCCATTTCATGGATAATCCAAGTATATAATTACCAGAACTTGCGCCGGAAAAAAGCGACCTTCACTAGCAGACCGGTAATGATGAGGAGGATTACGAGGCCCAATATGGGGAGGTAAGGCTTGAGAGCTGCAATGGCGATGCTTACAGCGACACAGAGCAGCATCATTAGAACCAGCAGCTCCCAAGCCTTCCTCAGCACTGTTACCTCTCATCCTGTATCTTGCGGGCGACGCGCTCTTGAATCTCTGCATCAAGAACGCCCAGCCGCATAGCGGTTTCGATCTCACGTTCCCGCCGTCGAAGAGCTATACGTGGGCCGTACTTGATACCCACATAGGCTCCGACAGCGATCGGACCACCCATAAATAGCATGATCCAGAAGAGGCCAAGTAGCTCCATATATCACCTCCTCCGTATATAGGTATCCTCAACGGAAACCTGCCGCTCGAAGGTGACCACCTCTCCTTCTGTATGGTGTGTCTCCCGCTCGATGGCCTCGACCCTGTGGCGGCGTTCTTCCTCGCCGCCAGCCAGCAGCCGCCCCAGGAGGTAGCCCGCCTGGTAAGCCGTGGGCCGTGGATCGAACGGTTTAGGGGTAACCTCTCTCTCTGGCATGTCTGCCTCTTCTACTGGTGAGCCCGCCTGCGTGTAGGGCAGGCCGTCTAACGCTGACAGACCTGTCGCGTTGAGTCAAGCCGTTTGTGTTGACAGGTGTGTCGGGGCAGGTAGGGTGCCCTGCATGACCGAGGAGCCGGGGCCGCGCCAGCGCGCGGCCGAAACCAAGCGCACGCGCACGCGGGAGTTGATCATCATGTCCACGCTCGACCTGTACGGAGAACTTGACCGTGGGGACTTCACCCGCGACCAGCTCGCCGAGGCTGCCGGGGTGGGGACGGCGACGATCCACAACCACTTCCGCACCAAGTACGAGGTGCTGAAGGCGTCCTACGAAGAGTTGATCTCACCGATCACTGAGCCGATCAGGGCAACCCATGAAGCTGGTACCTACAACCCACCTGACGCCGTGGCTGAGCTGACCCGCTACATCTACGAGGTAACCAAGATCAGCCACGAACACCGGGCGCTTACCGTGGCGATGGTGCGGGCTTACTTCGAGATGGCACCGGAGTACCGGCAGGAACTGTATGATCCGTGGGACAAGGAGCTACACCTACGATTGGGCGGCCGGATTGCTGTAGGCATGATGCCGATCGTTGAGCGTGAGCCGTTCAGTAGTGGCTCCGCGTTGAGGTTCGCGGGCCAGTACCACTCAGGTGTACGGCTAAAAACCACGCTCTACCATGCCAACGCGCTGCTCCTGAGCCTCTACCACTCACCGTCCCCCCAGGCCCCCCTTGTGTGGTCAGAAGAAGAAACCGAAACAGCTCATAGGCTCATCCCGCGTGGTGTAGTCCACGACGTACTCAGCGAACTTCTACCGGCGATCTTGCCGGGGTTTGAACCCGACGGATTAAACGACAAGATCAATAAGGTTATAGGGGCGGAATAGGGGAAGATCAACAGGCTCTGACCTGCGGAAACGTGCCGATCGTGGTACAATGCAGAGTGTCAGGCAGGCGCGCAGACTGAACCGCCGAGTACTCGGCGGTGCTCATGCCTGCGTCGTCCTCGGCGACCCCGGCGAGCCGCAGCACCACCGCGCGAGCCCACCTCCTGCTCCTGATCATGTCCCCTCCTCTCCGCGCCCCCAGGGCGCTACGCCGGGGCGCCGTGCCCCGGACGATCGATCACCACTGCCGTTCGATCACCACTGCGCCACCAGCCGCCCTGCCAGCCCGATCACGACCGGCACCACCCCGAGCGCGAGGAACGCGGGGAGGAAGCACAGGCCCAGCGGACCGGTGATGAGCACCCCGGCCCGCTGGGCCCGTGCCTCGGACTGCTCCCGCACCCCGGCGCGCGCCTCGGTCGCCAGCACCGCGAGGGCCGCCGACAGGGCGGCGCCGCTGCGGCCACTGCGCCGGGCAGCGCGTGCGAACCTGGCCGTGTCGGGGCACTCCAGCGCGGGCTGCCACGCCTGCTCGCCGTCCGACCCCATCGCGAGCAGCTCGGCCGTCCGCCGCACCCGCCGCCGCACCGCAGGCCAGACCTGCCAGCGGGGGCAGCCAGCGTGCGGGACGATCAGGCACAGCGGCCGCGGACGACGCGCTCCGCGCCCGCAGCCTCGACCTCGGCCCGGCAGCCCCCGGTGCCACCAGGACGGCGGTCGCGCACAGCAGCAGTGTGAGGATCACGTCGGCACCGCCCCGGCGACGATCCGCGCACTCCACGACACTCCCGCGCAGACGAGCCCGGTACCCACCACCAGCAGCAGCTGCCCCGGCCCGGTCCCCGCGAGCACCCGGAACGGATCCGCGCCGATCGCCTGGCCGAGCAGCAGCCCGAGCGCGGGTAGCCCGGCGAGCACGGCGGCAGTCGCTCTCGGACCCGCCAGCCGGGCGTCGACGTCGGCCGCGAACCGCGCGCGGTGCTCGACGTCGACCCGCACGGCCTCCAGCAGATCCGCGAGCGGCACCCCGTGGCGGTCCGCGAGGGCCCACGCGTCGGCGATCCGTCCGAGCCACGGATGCAGGGCGGGCGCCTCGGCCCCGTGCAGCACCGCAGGCACGTCACCGCCGAGCCGGGCGGCCGCCGCGGCGGTGCCCAACGCCGCCGCGGCGCCGGGGTGAGCGTCCCGCGCCGCCGCCTCGGCCGCCGCTGCGGGGTGCGCCCCGGCGCGCAGCTCGGCGACCAGCAGGCCGAGTGCGTCCACGAGCCCGGTCGCCGCCGCCGTGCGGTCGCGCCGCGCCCCGCGAGCGCGCCAACGGCGCCACGCGGTCGCCGAGGCCGCGACACCGGCCAGCGCGCCCCCGGCTCCGGCCAGCACCGCGCCCACCACCCCCGCGCAGGCCACCACCGGGACACCGGGACCGAACGATGGAACCCATCGCGCCACGGCCATCGGCCTGCGCATCCGGGACCGCGCCGCCGCGGCGGGCCACGCGAGCACGGCCGTGGCGAGCAGGAGCAGGCTCAGCACGGTACGTCCCGACCGCGGGCCTCGAGGAGCGCACGCAGCTGCGCCCATCCCGCGGCGCGGCGCCCGTGCTCCCACGCGGGGACCACGCGGACGAGATCCCCGTCACGGACCAGCACGCCGATCCCCGCCAGCCGTCGCGCGCCGCCCGTCCGGACGACGTGCAGCACCACGTGGACCGCTGCCGCCAGTTGGCTGTGCAGCGCGGCCCTCGGCATCCCCCCGAGCGCG
>JAIVJZ010000065.1 GCA_020199775.1 Acidobacteriota bacterium | reverse complement strand
GTGCGGTGCGCGGCCTTGAACCGGATGACGCACGAGGGGATGCCGGACGGCTACAAGGTCGCGGCGTAAGGTAGGTTCAGATGGAGGGTCAGCTTCGCTCATCCTCTTTTATGCAACAAAGTCGTTGATACAGCAAAAGGTCTCTTAACCGGAAGACTTTTGGCGCAGGTAGTAGGTGGTGGCGATCACGAAGTTGAAGATCAGCGCAATCATGAAATAGGTTATCGCCAAATTCTACCATCAGGGCATCATGCATCATGAACACTGGATTAATTACACAATTTCTAAAGCGGCATTTTAGGCATTTCAATGCTGCGGTTTTAGTCGAAGCTGCAAATGGATATCGGCACCATTTACAAAATAATGGGTATATGTTTCTCACTCTTGCAGGCGCTATGAGTACCGCAGAAATTGGAATCTCATTAGCAGAGATGATTCGGCAAGATAAGGTTCATGGTATTTGCTGTACAGGGGCGAATTTGGAAGAGGACTTTCTCAACCTAATCGCTCATGACTTATATGAACATGTACCGCATTACAGAGACCTGACACCAACAGACGAACTAGCTCTCCTGAATCGTCATATGAATCGTATTACAGATACATGCATCCCCGAGGCAGCAATGCGCAAACTTGAGGGGGGGATGTTAAAAGCATGGATGAACGCGGACCGGGCGAATGAACGTTTCTTTCCACATGAATTCCTATTTAAGCTCTTGCGAGAAGAGAATTTGAAAGATTCTTACCGAATTGATCCGAAAGAGAGTTGGCTTTACGCAGCAATGGAAAGGAATCTCCCAGTGTTTGTTCCAGGTTGGGAAGACAGCTCACTAGGGAATATGTATGCGGCGCATTGTATCTCCGGGGATATTAAGAGTGTCCATACAGTGAAAACTGGCATTGAACTCATGCAGTGGATGGCTGAATGGTATACGAGCACTACTAAGGAACATTCTCTTGGCTTTTTTCAAATCGGAGGTGGGATTGCTGGCGACTTCCCTATTTGCGTGGTTCCAATGTTACGTCAAGACCTTAAACAGGAGCAGGTACCGCTCTGGGGATATTATTGCCAGATTAGTGACTCAACTACGAGCTATGGTTCCTATTCAGGCGCACATCCAAATGAAAAGATTACTTGGGGCAAACTAGATATTGAGACACCTAAGTATGTTATTGAATCCGATGCATCAATAGTAGCTCCATTAATATTTGCGATTGTACTTAATCTTTGAGTTCAGATTGAGTAATGATATTAAGGTTAAGCCTTGGTTTGAGTATCGTAGCTTATAGCCAAGTGTCAAACAGTAGATGGCAACAAGTGCGCTTTGTAATTAAACTTATGTTGACCCAAGATTTGGTGGTAAGGTTAGCGAGTGCCCCTATATATAGGATGACAACCCCCTCATTTAAATTAGGCAATGCCAACAAAAAAAGAAAGTTTTTTGTTGACATCTATTGCGATATGGGAATATCGTTCGACTGTTTTACATGATTGGACATGGGTTCAAGCACTGCACCTCAACTCGCTCTGCTATCGTAATTAAGAAATCCGGGAAAGCAAATTCGGCTTAATTACATAGCAAGGAAGTATCAAACAATCCTTGATAGTAAAGAAAAGAATAAAGTTAGGACCATGAAAGCAGGAAACCCTCCCGCGCCGATGTTGCATGCATGTGCGAATTGCCCTGTGCACCTTGTATGTTGCAGTGTCTCTTCAAAGGGGGGTATCGTTGAATCCCCATATCTATTGCCAACCGATATCAAAGCAATCTCAGAGTTGAAGGCCTTAGAACCAGAGGAATTTGTAGAGTACCGAATAAATGAAATTACGGGCAATACGGTGTCTTTTGTCAAAACACCCAAAGGGGTAGGTTGCCGTTTTCACGATTCACTTAGTGGGAAATGTAGTATTTACCATGCCCGTCCCCTTGATTGCAGATTATATCCACTGGATGTAATGCTTATTCAGGGTGGCTACTATTGGATATTATGGGAACATTGCTCGATAACTCAAGATGATATTCAAGCGCTTTTAGCGTATGGAGAATCAATACTCCCACTTATCAGAGAACATCTTCACGATTATGCGACTGTTCCGATGGAAATGATGGATAAGAGTCCCTTTCAGATCATTGCGCCTATTCAATTTCCAGAGAACTATGCTGAGAAAGCCAAAATATAAGCGATGTGTGAATTCTAAACCTCTGTAGATTTCAAACGCCTACATATGCCTTCTCAGACACCTCATGATCAAATCTCAGAGTTACTGAGAACCTCAATCCTACAAGTGGCTAGACATAGACTAACTGACGATTTTTATAAGGACGAGGAAGAATCAAAAAGACGCTACTACTTCCCTACGTTAGAGGGACTTGAGGCTATCCTTATTCCTGCTATTGCAATTAGCGATGTATCTTGGCGAACTTTGTTTTCCGATTTTCCTAAAATCCGAAATATTGTAACGGAAGATATTGAATACATCTTAGAACTAAATGCTAACCAGAAGAAGCAGAATCAACAGGGGGCTCCATACTTCTTTACCGGGCGGGGTGCAAGTAGGAGGTATTACTGGATCAGCGAATGTGGCACATTTACGTTATCAACATTAATTAACACTCTAACATTAGCTAAATTATTCCAAGACATAGCTCCATCCTTCAATAATGAGCTGCTTCGAGAGGCTATCAAGCACAATGTAGCGGATCTACTTGGTTGTGCTGTTCCTCAAGGTGGGTGGTCATGGTCGAAAGGAGGGAAAACCGCTGATGCTTGGGCAACATGGTCAGTCATCGAGACTTTTACTGACTACCTCGATTACACAGATCAGTACAAGATCAGATTCCCTGAGAGTAAAAATATAAAGAATACCTTAAGTGTGACTGCGGAGTATTTGTCAGCTCAACTTGATTGGCGATCAAAAGACACCATAACTGGTATCTGGCATGAAAAGGTCTATGAGAACCGCCGTATTAAAACCCCTAACCATGTCAAGCATGCATACTCTTTTGTGCATACGATGATTTCATCATCGCTGCTGAAGCTTCAGGGGCATGAGCAGTTTCGCGAGTTGGCCGTACTACTCTTTAAATCCGTAGAGAATGTGAAGGTACAAAACGTAGAGAACTTAGCTGATGTGGCCTCGAAGAATCAAAGTATTAATGACTACAGTTATCATCCGACATTACTTCGTGCCCTTACCGCAATTTATGTCGAGATGGACGAGGAAAGTCGGAAAGACTTAACGCGCAGATTAAATAACCCACCCATCTACTATGTCAAAAAGCAGTTCGACAGATTAATGAAAAGCTACATATTGAAAGATAAATGGGCCGGTTTATGGGGATTCAGTAAGAGCTATGAAATTTATTATACGGAAAGAACCATTGAGGCACTAGTTAGTTTATGTGAATTCCTTGCTAGGTGGAATAAAAATGAAGGCCTATGGAAAATTCCAAAACCCACTTTGCCTTCCAAGAGTGATCTACAAACTGAATTCGAAAAAGCAATGAAATCAATTAAGCTGAAATAGGTGAAAAAGTCATGAAGGTAATATCTTTTTACTCCTTCAAAGGAGGCACCGGAAGGACGACGACCACTGCAAACGTCGCTACGGATCTAGCGAGGCGCAATAAAAATGTTGTGGTTATTGATTTAGATATAGATGGGCCTGGTCTAGATACTGTACTTGCGGTTAAGAATGAAATCCCTATCTATATACAAGATTATTTGAAGCAGCCTAATGAAGCTAACTATAAGATGCTTCTATATGATTTGAAAAAAGAAAAGCACTTTAGGAAATTTCCAGGTGCCCTGTATTTCATAGGGGCAAATCTTGATGTGCAGTCACCCGTCGATGCAACAACTGACATAGTTGATCTCATCATTAGAAATTTAATACGCACCCTTGCGGACAAGACTGATCCTAAGATTGATTACTGTATCATTGATTCTCAAAGCGGCTATACCGACCTCTCAGCGACAGTGCTGGACGTTTCAGATCATTTATTCCTTTTAAGTAAATTCTCTCGACAGCACATTATAGGCACAGTCTTATATCATCGCCTCTTGAATCATTTAAAGATCACGAAAAATTTGGTGCTTGATTTTGATGTTGTGATCTCAGTAGTTCCCGAAATCACAAAGCCAAGAGAGGAAAAGCTGCGAGCAGAGTATCTTACTTTTATCAAAAAAAATACTAAACAAGAAATTTTGGTTGAGATACCGGATGCATCCTCACTTAAATGGCGAGAAGAAGTGATCATAGGTAAATCAACGCCAAATGTTCGCCAAGTCACACAAGCGTTTCGTGCAATATCAGAGCGTTGCCTCAAACTATAGTAATAATCATGGCAAACACCACCGCAATTTTATCGGTCTTAAAGACCCCTGCTGGCAAGTCTTCATGGCGACACAGTGGGCTACTAACTTTTGAAACTGAAGCTTTGGGAAATAGTGATGAAGAATTTCTAAGATTTGTTCCCGCTTTCTTTAACGCTAACTTCGATTCTAAAATTCGCTCGTTACAAAGTCGCATTGCTATCCTCAGAACTGACTATGTCGAATACATGGGAAACTATGAGACTGGTGGACAAGAAGAAATTATCCAGAGGCTAATTCAAGAGTTAAAGGATATTGGGGAATTCATTTTCCATAAGTTTGAATGTAAGAGAATTTTTGACGAATTATTCAGCAAGCAAACAATAAGCAATTTAGTTATATACACAAATGATCCATCGATCCCTTGGCAATGGGCATACGACTCTGAAAAGGATGTGTTTGCCTGTGAGAGATTTGCTATGGGAAAGATATTTATGCAGGAAGTAAATAAAGGGCGAGGCGACCAATTACAGAGTTTTGTCTCTCGTAACAAACAAGTAGACAAAAATGGGCAACCACTTGTTGTCTTACAAGACAAGTCGGCACTAATTTTGGTGGGTGACTGGCCCGGTCACATAAATGAAATCCCTAAAGCGGCACGGGAAGGCGATCTGTTAAAAAGCACGTTCAGGCAGAAACGTTTTGGCGAAGTTAAACTTATAAAAGGCAATGACGTTCAATTTTCTGAAGCTCTACGAGTAATGGCCGATAAACTAAAAATCATACATTATTCCGGTCATTCTTCTGAAAAAGGCCTTTTGCCAACTCCAGATGCAGTACTATCTCCTCATGATATATTTGAGAACCCCCGAGCTCTATCAGCTAATCCCGTCGTTTTCCTCAATAGTTGTTTGTCAGGAGTAGTAAAGAAAATCTGGGAGCAAGAGGCCAGTTTGGCAACAGCATTCTTAGCGTCTGGAGCCTGCGGTTGTGTAGTAACATCACTACCAGTATCAGACATCGCATCTGAAAAATTCGCAATAGCTTTTTATGAGATGGCTCTCAAAGGAGAGAGTGCTCCATCTATTGGCGAAATTGTGCGTCTGATTCGAATAGAACAGGCGCAAGACGAAGAGATTAAGAACGATTTAACAAGACTGTTCTTCGATTATTATGGTGATCCGCGGACAAGACTGGAACCAAGTCGCATTCATACTATTCGTCGAGAGCAAACTTCTACATATAAAGACAAACGGATTTATCAAAAGCTTAAATCAACTCTCAAATGAGTAAATCCATTGCGCAACTTGTTGGGAAATTAATGGAAGACTCATGGCGAACTAATGTTGGGTTCAGCCAAGAGATAGAATTGTCAAATCAACTCTTATTTGATCCCCGAACTACAGAAGACCAAGCAGCCGATGTAGTCAACAACTGGTTGCAGAAATACCAGCCTTGCCTATTTGGGCGAATTGCCGCAAAGCTTGGAATAATTAGTTACTGTGTCTTGACTGATGCAGACTTGACCCAATCAGATCAGTTTATAGCTGACAAAATACAATCTGCTCGAACGCAGTGGACAGCAGATGGCTTTGAAGGAAAGAAAAGTGCATTTGTTGTACTAGCTATTTCTTCGAAATTAGCTTTAGCGCCTCCAAATAAGATCGTGAAGGAAATTGCGCAAAGGCTTGGTTCCTTATACTTACAACGTAACGTTAAAGCAGATAAGATTTATTTGGATGAGATTTTCCTTGAGAAGCCAGGCCGACTCAGAACAGCTTGGATGTGGCCTACTGGAGTCAATTATTTCTCAGCTCAAGGTGATAAGCTATGGTGGCAAGATCATCGAATACCCGGTGGTATAGCGTTCTCTGTAAATTCTGTGGGCCATATGGTCAAATCTGGAATCCTTGCAAATTCTATGAAAGAACTTGAGCGTCTTTTAGGAGCACCAGCAGAAGGTTGGATTCCATCTAAAGTTGATTCTCTGGATAAAGCTCTCGAATTGGCAATGCGCACGATAGGTATGGCGTCCGAAACGATTTCCGGGAAAGCAACAGAGTTACTTCCGCTAGAGAGAGGAGGAAAGTCGAAGCTAAAGGAATGTCCGGTAAATCTCCCCAGCTTTCTAGCAGCCAAAAACTTTTGTGAGTATAAAGGTTATTACCATACCGATTATACATTACCATCTGAATATTTCCTTCCTGATATAGCGCGACCCAAAGGTCTGAAGATTCATACATTAGACTTCACCTATCTCTTCGATAAGCGGCTCGATAATCCAGATTTCTTTTTGCTGGGAGAAGGACGAAGGATTAGAAGTGGGCGGTCGGCAGCAGCAGAGTCAAAAATAAACCATGCTCGACGCCAAAAAGTCCAGAAAAGACGCAGGAGAGTAGAAAGATCTATTTACATCAATCAGTATGAGCGATTGGCCCGGGCAATTGGACGATGAGCACCTTCAACTTCCATATTCATGGCATCTAATTGCTGCCGACTTATACTTCCCGCATAAGTCCCTTCCAACCTTTCTAGGTTGATGGCTCATCAGGTGTGAATATCTACCCGATTCTTCATATCAACAGAAAATATTTCGTGCCAACTCCAGCATAGAATCCGGTAAAGTCACAGATTGAATTTTAAGATGTCAGTTATTTGAATAGTATAAGTTTAAGTTACTTGAAGAGTGGATAAAATATTATCCGCCAAGGGAATTGAACAACTCGCTATTAAGTGGGGGATACTTACTCCTCATAATGGACAAGTGTATGCTTCCACAATTTCTGTCGCAAGCATCAAAGTTTCAACGGCCGCACGCGGCCGCGCTCCATTTAGGCGGCAACATCAAGCCCTGCCTATTGCTGTAGCCTTCACAGACCTGCCATGAAAGCTCTGCAATTATATCTTGACCATCTTGCAGACCGTGTCAGCCGCGTTCGCCTCTTTGGCAAAGACAAAGATGGTAAAGATATTGTGCGTGCTCTCGAAAAGGTTTTCGTCGAGTTAACAGTCACTGAAGAGTACGAACGTCCTGCATTTCACCTGGCGTTTTTAGGTATGATGGACGCTAACCTTAGACGGCAGCGCGAAATCTTTGGTCAACATGAGGCCGAACAAGGTGAGCAATTCGCCGACACGGGTTCGCAGAAGATCAAGCGGCTGGTTAAGCCCATCGAACTCCTGCGTAATGGAACGCATATCGTGGTCACAGGCGCACCTGGCTGCGGTAAGACTACGCTCCTTCGCTATCTCGCCTGGCGCATATACAAAGAAAACCTGCGTTGGCCTGTTTTTCTCGAGCTCAAGACGATCAACGAGACGGATTTTACAAACGCGGCTGGCCGCCTAGAAGAGATCATCTTCGAAAAGGCAATCATCAGTGAGCTTCATTTCAACGACGAAGAGAAGGCCGCTCTGCGCCAACATTTCATCTCACAACTGTCGGAGGGAGCAGTGACAATTCTTCTCGACGGACTTGACGAAGTGCGAGGAGAGATTTTTTTCAAAGACCTCTGCCAGTCAGTCGAAAAGTTTATTCGCTCCGATCTTCGCCAAAACACGGTCATTGTCTCTACACGTCCTTACGCGCTACACCGAACACGTATCGAAGACATCAAAGAGATGGAGATCGCGCCGCTTAACGACCGGCAGATCGCAGAATTTTTAAGGCATTACTACGGCAATGATGAAGTAGTAAACAGGCTGAAACGCACTTTGCGCGGGCAGAGACCGCTGCGTGAGATGGCGCGAGTGCCTTTCTTACTGGCTGTCATGGCTGACCTCATCCGCCGCAAGCAAGAGATCGGCTCAAATCGGCTGGATTTGTTCCGCGCCATTGCGCGCCAGCTCGTCGTACAGCTTGATAATGAAAAGAAAGTTCAGCGTTTCGCTTTTCAAATCGAAGATCCTCACGGGAAAATCAAATTAAACTTTCTCAAGCATTTAGCATTTGAAAGATTGCTGCGTGATGATCTCACGCAGGAAGGCGCGGATAGCGAGGCGGCTCGATTGATCTTCACGGACCAAGTAATTCAGGAGAAAGCGAGACAATTTGTCAAGACGGAATATCTGCCCAACATCAACTACATTGAGCTCGCCAACGATGTGAAGGGCACGCCACTGCTGCGAGAAATAGACGAGGATGTTTACTCTTTCACGCACCTCACCACGCAAGAATATCTGGCCGCCGAAGCTCTGGTTGCGTATCCTGACTGCCTAAGAATCTTTTGCCAAACCTTCTTCAATTCGACGCTGGTCGAAATGGAGGTTTTACCGATGGCATTGGGGTTGTTGCCCAGAGCCGATGAGTTCTACGCAACATTGGAGACGCTTCCCGAATCGTTGACATTCGCAAATCTTCGGCTGCGCGCGCGCGGACTATGCTACGGGGCAAAGATCACGCCGCAACAACGAGGAAACACATTGGTCCAGTTTTCCGATTTCTTTTGGGAGTATCACAATGAATATAGTTACGAAAGCATTGAAGTCTCAAGGGGAAAAGACTTTGTAGATTATCTCTATAAAGACGCAGTGTTGAATAGTTTTGCCGGGGTGACCGATGCGGAGGATTTTTTGCTGCAAATTCTCAAGGATAGACATAAGCATTACGACGTCACTCTCCGTCGTGCGGTTGAGGTCTTGGGTAGAATCGGCTCGGAACATAGTGTTAGTGGATTATTAGAACTATTAAACAGTAAGGATGAGGAACTACGATGGAAGGCTGTCAACTCTTTAGGGCGGCTCGGTTCTGAAGACGCGGTTGACGGCCTCCTACATACTTTAAGGGACGAATCCAGCAGCATTCGTTGGAGGTCAGGACAGGCTTTAAGCGTTAGTGGCTCTGATCACGCGCTCCAGGGCTTGCTCCAAGCATTAGATGATGACAATTACTTTGTGCGCTTGTGCGTAACTGAAGCTCTGGGGGCGGTCGGTTCGGAGCGCGCGCTAGACGGAGTATTACGGTCACTGGCAGACGAGAATGCGTGGGTGCGTCGAAGCGCCGTTGAAGCGCTAAGAAGTTTCGATTCCAAACGCGCTCAGGATGGACTGTGGCATGTGGCGGTGAAGGATGAGAGCGATGGAGTCCGCTGGCGCGCTGCCAGAGCCTTGGGTCTGCCCAATACAGAAACTCATCCCGCGCAGGAGAAAACCGCAAGAGGATCAAGCCATAAAGCCGAGTTGATAAATAACGAACAAAGCCGAGTCAATGATTTATTGAACGCGTTGACGAGTGATAACTGGAAACGCAAGCTGGCCGCCGCAGAACTTGCCAAAATCGAAGCTTCAATCTTGAGGAGTGGTTTAGAAACGGAACTCAATAACGTTAATCAGGCCATTCGGCTAAAGGTAGTGCAAATTGTCGGTTATTGCTCCGACGATCCTCGGATATTGAACGAGCTTTCTAAACTTGCTGAACATGATTACGACAGCGATGTACGAGATGCTGCGAGAGAAGCGTCGGAAAAGTTCGCGCGCAAGTTGGAACTTTTAGGGTACTCGACTACCGAAGATACGGTGCAAACTTTAAGCGATAATGAAAGCCGAGAGTTGTTTCTGGTTGGAGAGGCTTTCAAAGTTGTAGCCGAAGCTGGGCATATCTTTCGCCCAACGCATAACAGCGATTGGGGTATAGATGGCGAGATTGAATTCAAAGATGAGCACGGAGAAGCAAGCGGGCGACGCGTTTACCTACAACTCAAGTCAGGTGATTCCTATCTTCGTACGCGCAAGAGTGACAGGAAAGAAATCTTCACAGTCAAGGCCCGCCATGCAAAATACTGGCAATCGCACGCCTATCCAGTGCTGCTCGTGATACGTAATGCTAATGGGCAGATTCGTTGGATGAATGTGACAGCATACTTACAGCGTCATGGAACAAACATAAAGCAAATTGAATTTCAAGGTGAGCCTTTTACGGCAGAGAGCGTGAAGCAAATGCGTGATAGGTTCGCCCGCTGAGTTCGCTAAACCGTTCTAGTACAGTTGCCAACAGATTCCAATTGGGGGGTGCACTTCTAGAACCCTTATGCTTGCCCCCCTCGATTAGGAAATCTCTTCTCATTAGCTGCTTGTCCCGTCATAACTGCCTTGCCCTGAATTGTTCTAAATAGATCCCCAACAGAGGGACAACCTCTTTAGCGTGCGGAGGCGGGTAGGGCTCAGGCATCTTTATATTAGCGAGGTTTCTCTTTTGTGCCGCTTCTCTTTATGAACTCGGTCAATCTTCTTGAATAAATACGTTTGCGCCCAATCGTTCTTGACGTAACGCAGTGCCTTCCTGTACGACTCCAGCCGCTCTGATGCTTCCATCTTCTTGGCCCTCTGGTCTACCATCCTTAGCACTTCGTACTCTCGAGCCTTAGCTACCTGTTCCCAGAACGCTTCGTCATTTTCGGGCGGCTCCTTGCGTCTGAATCCAATGGAGGGTCGGTATCCGACTCCAACGAGCAAGGCGGTGCGGTCAAGCAGGTCTCTGAGCGCATCTAAGAACCAGACACAGATGAGCAAGGGTATCCAGAAGACTATCAAAATCTCCGGATTATCTGAGAGCCAAGGCTTTATACAAGTGCTGCCAAACTCAAACAAGGCGTCAACCCACATCCCGAACCCTGTCAGGTAATACAGAGGGAAAAACAGCGTGGCAAAGTAAACCCCTTGACGCACGCCCATAGCAGGCACTGACTTACTTTTCAGCAGGTACCGTGATCCCAATGCCAGTCGATGTCCGCACCACGCCAAAGCTTTGGACAGACTCTCCGCCAACGACATGCCGGAGTTCGGGGACGCTCCGGGTGTGGTGCCGTGAGCATCTACCGAGTCCGCCCTGCCGCCCGCCACAGAAGATCGTACGATGACCTTCCTGCTGGCGTCTGCGAGCATGACCCCGGTGTGGCCTAGTATTGACGGGGTGGCCGAAACCAGACGCACCGAGCGCCGGACGGCTCCCCGCACAACACGGAAGGCGACCAGCGGCAATGAACACACCGCCCGCCACACAAAGCCGAAGGCCATCTGTATGCCGCATTCCCTCAACTTCAACACCAGCAGCCGGCCCAGCAACGCCAATACCAAACCCAGCACGGACGCGGCAATCAACACATAGCCAAGCGTCGAAACGACGCCTGCCAGAAACATGAGCGGGAACCCGATGAGGTAGGCGAGCCCGAGCGTCGCGAGGATGAACTGCGGGGCATCGACGAGCGACCCCTTCAGGAACTTGTTATCTTCAATGATGATGTCGTTGAAGGAACCCAAGCGGATGACGCTGGCAACGTGTCGTGACCGAAAGATGACGCAGAAGACGAGTGACAATGAGGCAAAAATCAACCACTCGAAGAGCGGAATGGCGGCACAGAGTAACAAGCACAGGAAGAGGAATTTCAGGCTGTGCCAGATGTCGTATGCGTAGCCGACCCACGAGAATGACTCCAACTCCCCAGGGAAGATCGATGCTGACATGGCCGCAGTAAGGATCGTGGGATAAAGGACGGCTGTTGAACAGGCGAGGAGAGTGGAGTCCAAGACCGAAATGTTCCCCCTCCACCGTGCCGCGTAAATGGCGAAGGTGACAAGACCGCCGACTATCAAAACCCATACCTCCCCACCGATACCCAACCTGCCGCTGAAGATAGCGAAGCCCTGCGGGAAGAGCGAGAGCAGGAATTTGTAGTAGAAGAGGGGGGCTACGACGACTGCGATAGAGAGCAGGCACAGGATCAACAGGCCGGGCACGAACTGCCAGAGCGAGCGGCGCTGGCGCAGAGCGCGGTAGAAATGACCGATGGAGGTCAGAAGCTCGCCCTTACAGAATTGCAGGAAAAGGATGGAGCCAACCTCCGATAGTGAGGTGTGAGACCCGATCTTGTACTTCGCCATCGCCTCGATGGCCTCGCCACGGCTCCAACCGCTCCCGCGGTACATGGCGGGTTTCATGATCGAATAGTGGTCGATGCCTTGGAGCCTGAGTATGATGTTGATTGAGCGCACCGTCTCCCAACTGTTGCCGTCTTTGATCAGCGTAGACAGTAGCAGTGACAGGCGTTGCCGGGCTTCCGGCGAGACACTGCTAGCCGCGTTGCGGAAGCACTCCACCGCGAGTTCCGTTCGATCCAGCAGCCGCGTGTTGTGTGCTTCGAGCCAGCATCTAGTATGATCTGTGTGCTCGTTCCGCTCCGGAGCGGCCATCATCACTTTGAATGGCTCCAGTTCCCCCGACACTTCGAGCGCGGGATGGAGCACCTCTGCCTTCTTCAATGCGTTCAGCAGATTCTCGGAGTCGTTTGAGTCACTGATCAGTTCCCGCAGACCGTAGAACCCAGAGGCGTCCAACCCTCGGAGTTGCGCCAGGGACTTCTCATGGTCGGAGCCTTGCTTTAACAATGCGTCCGCAATGGTCGGGCCGAGTTGTGAGCAAACGACGGGAGCCTCTGGCAGGGCTTCAAGCAGCATCGCCACGTATGCCTGCGCCTTCGCCTCCGCTGTGATGCCAAAGAGCATGATGAGGACTTCCTGCCACCAGATGTTGTCGATGCGCTCATGCCAGTTCAACTCCGGTTCGAACTTGTCGAGGTACAGGGCAGTGTAATACTCCTCGATGCGGTGGTGGTTAAACTTAACGCTCTCCTTCTCCCCCACTGCATCCTTGATGACATCCCTTTCGAAAAGTAAAAGCCTTTCGTTCTTGGCAACAGCGAGCACGGCGTCGATGACACTGTCGCTACACTCTTCGAGGTTCCTACGTTCAATTTCCTCTGTCGGCAGGAAGCGGCTCTTAAACTCTTCGCACCCGATGAAGACACCCTTCCCGGAGATGCTGATGAGGTAGCCGAGTCGGGCCAGAACCGCACGGAAGGTCTCCTCAGTGACTCCCTTCGGCAGTTGTTCGTCCGGTGCCTTGTCAGCCGCGCGCTGGAGAATTTTGGCCTCGTACTCGCGCATCAGTTCGGCTCGGCTCTCAGGCAACCGTTTATAACGCTCGTAGAAGACCGCGAACAGCTTCAGGAAGAAGGGATTGCTCGCTAGGTCTTGTAAGAGGTTTGAGGGCGCGAGCACGTCGTCCGCTGCTTTCTTTGCTAACTCAGGCGACTTGATGGCGAGTCCTAGGAACTCCCGTATCAGTTTGGGGGTGAAAGGCTGGATGACAGCGCGCTCGAAGTTGAAAGATTCCAACTCAAGGAAGTTCAGTTTCCGACACGCGAAGAGGAGTTTGTTGCCAGTGAACCCTTTAAGCGAACCCAACGCCTTGAAGCGCACCTCGATAGCAGACTGGGGCATCTCGTCCATAGCGTCGAGGAGAAAGACAAACCGCCCTGTATGCAGGTATTCATGGAACCTTTCCAGAATCTTGAGCGCCGCGCCGCCCTGCTTCCGCAAGCTCCCTTTGATAAATTCGATGGCGCTGGCTTGAAGGTCGACTTTATCAACATTGCTGATGTTGTCGCGGTATGCGCCAAGCGAAAGGTAGACCGGGAGCCGGGGGCGTGCCTGCCTCATCTCACTATTAACGAGCGAGAGAGCGACGTTACGCAGGGAAACACTCTTACCTGCACCCGGGTCTCCGAGGACGACCATCGGTAACTTTGCCGCGAGTAGCTCCTTCAATAAATTTTGCGTCCGTCTCCGCTTCTCCCGCGTCCCTTTCTCCTGCTTGACCGTAGATAAGACATCATACACGGGTTTTACGAACTCGGCTTGGAGGGGCACATCCTCTTGAGGGGTGTAATTCAGGGGGTGTACCTGAAGTTCCTCAATGTCCTGTTTGATCTTTTCTAGGTAGAGGTGCTCAAAGACCGCTGAGTCGTTAGCGCGGGCCTCAGCCCTCGCTCTTAGCCGCTTGCTCAGACTGAACATGGATGGGGAGAGAACGCCTTGCAGAAAGATTATCAAGGGCTCCATCTGACTGGTTTTCACGTTGAGGACAGGCCAGTCTGAGAACCAGAGTATTAGTCCGCAGATAAAGGCGGCGGCACTGAGGCAACCAAAGACAAAAGAGACTCCGGCAAGGAATCGTAGCAGACGGGCAAACATAAGTGAGGAGAAGAGTGGAGATTTCATGAGCTTACTCTCCGCAATAAGCAGCACCAATCGGTTGCTATTTTAGCACAGACCTCGCCTGCCTCAACGGCACTCCGTTCCGGGGCAGGGTCTATTCATTCTCGGAGACGAATACCAACCGCCGCCAGCGCCAGCGCCGGTTGCGCGGCATAACGGCGACATGCAGCCGCGATGTTCTGCGCGCCGCACAGACGCAATAACGAGATGG
>JAIVJZ010000064.1 GCA_020199775.1 Acidobacteriota bacterium | reverse complement strand
TCACCAATCGTCCGCCCCTGAGCGGTGACCAGACGCACCGCGCCTTCCTTAAACTCTTTCGTAAACTGTCTTCGCTCTTTCATCTTGCCTCCATTATATCGGTTAAGGCGGAGGCTCTGAAGAGTCTTATCTCACTGTCTACTTTTTCGGGTAAGGTTCAGGTGCATAGTGACGCCATTTGAAAGGCGAGGAGTTATGCTTCATAAACAGACCTGATAAGATCAGATGAGAAAGCGTGAGGAAGAGATAATACCCAAATGGCTATTTTGCAACACAGCCATAAAGAGGTGCATTATCCGAGTCCCTAAACAGGATGGTGCAGCTTGCGCGGCCCCACCTGATGGACACAAGTTAGAAATTGAAACGGAGCTGTGCCTGAAGCCGACGATTACTGGCAGTTGGGTTACCACCAGTACCCAAGCCAAAAACTGGTGCGGTTTGAGTGGAGATACCAAAAAAGGGCGAACTCAGGTCTCCTACCGGTATTAAACTATTCGTATGATTGAGAAGGTTGGTCACCTGAAGTGAGAACGTCATGCTGTAGCGATTCTCCACAGGCCGTCTACCCGTCGGGCCGCCTGTCCCGGATGAACCGTTGGTGCCGATAGCGTCACTCCCACGGCTGTCAGAGCCTCTGCTCTTCGTACCGGAAGCCCTGTTTTCCGAGGGCGTACGCCCGGTTGCTTGTGTCGGCTGTTGCGACGACGCAGTGGCTATCGAAGGCGAGTTGCCGAAACTGAATGTCCGGCTCACACGCAGATTGACGATAAAGAAGGCAGGTCCCTCGCCAAAATTGCGGGGGACGGTAGGCTGTCCGGGCGCAGGGTTAATGTCAAAATCTCCGAAGGGAGTTCTTCTTAGATCACCGGGATTCGTGCGAACAGTCGCAAACGCCGGGCGTTCCGCGAAAATGGTGTCGCCGTTAAGGTCTCGCCCAATGGTGATGTTGAAAGGTCGTCCCGAAGAGGCGAGAATCAATGGGTTCAACACGAGCTTGTAGAGAGGCAGATTAATGGTGCCGCCGAAAGTGAAACGATGGCGTGTATCAAAGAAAGCCCGGCCGTATTCCTCGCGCAGGTCGTACGAGTTGGCGGGAAAACCCTGAAAGGGAAAATCCGAGTCGCTCTTGGCTTCACTCAGCACATAAGCCGCGAAGATAGAGACAGCACGATTGAACCGGTTGTTGACATTGACACTCAATTGATTAAGGTTGAAGACGGCACTCGATTCGTACTGAAAAACCTCCCCAATATTCGCGAATGGGCGCACACCGCTGCCGGGTATTGTGGGAGTGAATGTTCCCGGCAATGGGGCGTTGATGTTACGCAGCCGTAAAAAATGGCGACCGCGGATAGAAGTTGCCGTGACCGCTGCCGTAAAACCCGCGGTCAGACGTCGTTCAAGTTGAAGCCCAAACGCAAGTGAGTATGGAGACTGTAGGTCATCAGCCACGGTTCTGGTGACTTGCGGCTGGACAGATGTCTGGAGCGTTTCGGCTGACGGCACGAAGGGAAAGGTGTCCAGAATGGCCGGGTCAGTAGTGAGGAACTGCCGCTGGGTGATCCCGTTAAAACGTCGTGCCTGAAGTGTCCAGCCCTCGCTGAAACGGTCGTAGAAAATACCAAAGCCGCCCCGAACAACTGTTGACGGCGCACCGGCTCTGTTACCAGCGGAGTGTGGATTCCAAGCGAAAGCAATGCGCGGGGCAAAATTTAAATGGCTGTGGATGTTGGACTGTGTTTCGTAACGTAGTCCGAGGCTGAGTATAAAATTCGGGCGCAGACGCCAGTCGTCTTGGATGAAGCTGCCAAGGTCTATCTGACGGACGCTTACTACAGGGTCACCAGTATTGATAAGGAACTGCGTCGCCCCCCCGCCCATCTCACGTATCTGCTCCGACGAGAGCCCGCGACGTCGAAAGAGCAACGTGCGGCGGTAACGCTCAAGGCTCGTGAGCGGCACAAAAACGGGTTGGTTATTGACCAGAGTTATGCGGTCGTGCTCGTCGAGCAATGGCCCGCTTCCGCCAGCGAAGGTGAAGTAGCCACCGAAGTTTTGTGTGGAGACATCCGTAATGTGTATGCCACGCAGGCGCACGCCGGCTTTCAAAGTATGGTTGCCCGCCGCCCAGGAAGTGACATTCTGTATCTCCCAACGGTCATCTTTGTTAAGTGCCAGCCCCACTTGGGAGCCGCCGCCGGTAAAGGCGCCGAGGACGCTGACGGTCGGCTCAGAGTTATCCCCTTCCTGCGTTCTACGCTGACGTATGTACTGAAACCGAGTCTCGTTAACGACCTTCTGATTTAGCACAGCCGTTTCCGTCAGTTGCCAGGTCTGCTGCGTCAACTGTTGATCGTAAGCTCTGGAAGGGAGGGAAAAGTTGCTGACGCCGAGGTTGTCATTCGCCGTGCGCGTATAGGTGTAGCGCGCCACCAATGAGTGTTTCCCGTTCAACTGATGGTCGAAGCGCGGGCTGATGAACGTACGGCGCACAGGCGTCAGTATCGCGAGGCTAAAGGGTGTCACATTGAGAGTCAGAGGATCGACGATTCTGGCATTGACTATGTCGTTGTCATCTGTCTCGGCGTGCTCGAAATTCACGTAGAAGGAAGAGCGTTTGGCGATTAACGGGCCGCTGAGGCTGCCCCCGAATCGCCTGATCTGGAAGTCTGATCGATTCGGCACAAACGGGTTACGCGAGTTCAGACTTTCGTCCTCGAAGGCGAAAGAGCCGCTCCCGTGAAATTTATCGCCGCCCGGCCTAGTTAATATCTGTATATTCCCAAAGCCGGGGCGGTCGTGTTCGGCGCTGAAAGGGTTCTGATTGTTGCGAACTTCGCGTATTGATTCTTTCGGCGGCACGAGGCCCCCGGTGAAACCGTCCGTTAATATCTGTCCGCCGTCCGGGCCGGCCGCGGGGCCGGCCAACGCTTGTAAAGCGGCGGCTAGTTCGTCCGGATCATCAGGCAGCGCGTCTAAATCTTTGCCTCGTAAGATAAGCTGGTCGCTATTACTGTCTGAGTCCGTGCTGAGAGGCGTCTCAGTCACCGTTATCCTCTGCTCTCCTAAAGTCACCTGGAGGGAGATGTCCAACTGAGTTTGGCGGCTGGTGACGACCTGTAGACTTTCATTCTCGTAGACAGCAAAGCCGGCAGCCGACGCACGCACCGTGTACCTGCCCGGCCGGAGATTTTTGAAGACATAACTGCCTTCGGCGTCGGTCGTAGTCGTCTTCTCATCCCCCTTCTCGTCCAGCACGGTGACTGCGGCATTGACGACGACGGCGTTAAACTGGTCTGTAACCCGACCCCGCAATGTCCCCGTAGTTTCTTGCGCAACAGACCCCGTACACACGGCCAGCACCCACAGAAGGGATACGATATATTTACTACCCCCCTCAGCTGAATACATCTCGTTTAACCTTTCTTAAAACGTCCCACGATGAGTTACGGCTGAGGTCATTCGGCTTGCATTTCGGTGATGGGTGCGGCGTTGGGCTGAGGCCGCTGCTCAGCCTTCGCAATGAAGAAGCCGGAAATGGAGCAGCGGGGCTGATCATCGCCGGCCCTCGAAGGGTTAATCTTGTGCAGACTGCCGCCAGCAATTATCACCAGCCGGTTAGGCTTGGGGAATATGTACTGGCCTACGCCGAATTCCATCAACTTCCCGCTCTCGAATTCGTTGTCGAATTGCGAGCCGACCTTTTTAGGACTCCCGCCACCGTAGTCTTCCAGCCTTGGCCTTCTTAAATCCTTCACAGACTCGTCTGCCACCAACAACTCGCCTCCCCACTGTACGTTCCAATGAGGGTTCGCGTAGAAGGTGTACGATCCGGTTCTGCCGGCATGATCATGGTGCCACGAGAGCGCGCTTCCCCTCGGATACACAAAGGGTTTGGCGCTGAACACTTCCCATTCTTTGCCGTATTCACCGACCCAGTCGTTAAAACGTGGTGAGCAGTCTTGGATCATCTTAACGAGGATGTCTATCGCCGTGCCGGTGGGAGCCACCTTAACTCTCGAAGGATCGACGCCGCCTATCGGTTTTGAAAACACGGTCGCGCCTTCGAGCGGGTTACCGTCGCCGAGCCGGTAGACTTTCTGCCACTTCGACTGTTGGATAAATTGGTAATCCTCCAGCTGTATGTAGTTCCATACCAGCTTGAATTCGCGCTCGGGGAGCACGTTGTCGAATACGGCGAACTGTCTGTTTGAGTAAGTTAAGTCCATGTTGACCCGTCCGAGTCGCAGTCGCATCAAACTCCCGGCAGTCTTGCGGCCGCCTTACTTTATGTCGGCGTACGCCATCTCACGCGTGCCGGACTTCTCCTTAATGAACTCCAGCAGGTCGAATCCCTCCGGAATCGCGCCTCTGTGCTCTATGAAGATCAATCGGAAGAGGTCGAAGAGCAGCAACTCGCGCTTAGAGTTGAAGCAGCGTCCCAGTTCGTGATCCTTCAAGTAGCTGTCGGGCAGACTAGCCTCACACATCTTGTCGAATCTCGACAAATACTGATAGCCCGCGGAAGGGAAGCCCTCTTTCCGTCGTAGCACGACATCAATCATGACATCGCCGAACATCTCCAACGCCGCGCGCTTTAAGATGTATTTGCCAATACCGAAGTCTTTTCTGACCTTGTAGTTGACGGGAATCCTGGTCACAAAATCGACAAACTCGTTATCGAGGAAAGGCACCCTTACCTCTAGGCTGGAGGCCATCGCATACTTGTCTACGAGGTTAAGGTGTCGTTGGACGATCTGGTCTTTAATATCTACCAGAAAGAGCCTCTTCAAGTATTCCTCGTAGCTGCGGGCGGAAGCTAGGAAGTCCACCACCTCTGTCACTTCGCTCCTGACGGCGATTCCAGCCTCTTTGAGTTTAGAAAGGTTGTTTTGCGCCCATCCCACAGTCCTGAGTCGATCCATGTACATTGAGTAGCCCCCAAACAACTCGTCCGCGCCCTCGCCGTTCAGGCACACCTTCACCCTGCTGCCCACCACCTTGAACAGGCAGAAGGACGGCAACCCGAGTAGGCTCGTGATCTGCTCTTCGGCCCACACGCAGCGGGTTATGTCTTTTAGATAGTCGTCGAAATCCAGAATTGTTTCGCTGTGAGTTGAACCTATGCGGCCAGCTATCACCCTGGATAATTCGATGTCGGGCGTCTTATCGTTGTCGCCAACCGAGAAGGTGTTGATCGAGGAAGGGTAAAACCGCTTCATCATCAGTCCTAGGACACTCGAATCGACCCCCCCTGAGAGCGTTAATCCCACCTCCACATCCGCGATGAGGTGGCTCTCGACTGCCTCGGCGATCAACTCCTTCAACCGCTCTTTAGCGGGTTCGTACATCAGCGATGGGTCGGGCTCTACTTCTACCTGATAATAAGGTTGCTGCCGGATGCTGACCTTCTCTCCCTCCATACTGACCGTCATGTAATGACCTGGCGGCAGACACTTGATCCCCTCGAAGTACGTGCCGTCGCCGATGATGTAGCCCATCACCGTGCGATCAGCCACGGCCTGCTCATCGAGTGTCGGCGAGATGAAGGGGCAACGGAGCAGAGCTTTAATTTCCGAGGCGAAGGCGAACAGTTTCCCGTCCGGGGAATGGTAGTAATAAAGTGGCTTGATGCCGAGGCGGTCGCGCGCGAGCAGTAGGGTGTTACCGTCAGCAATCGCGAAGGCGAACATCCCGCGCAATTCTGGCAGACGGGCGGCGCCGCCCTGCTCATACAAGCGGAGGATGACCTCCGTGTCAGAGTTTGTGGCAAAGCTGGCGCCCTGCTGGCGCAGGTCGTCGCGTAGCAGTTTGTAGTTATAAATCTCGCCGTTGAAGATGATGCATTTGTCGCGCGCCTCGTTAAAGATGGGCTGATCGCCGGTGCGCAGGTCAATGATGTTGAGGCGGCGCATACCCAGTTGAAGCTGCCCACGGCAGAAGAAGCCGGAGCTGTCAGGGCCACGGTGCCACAGAGCGTCCGTCATGTCCGAGATCAGACGATGGTCGGTGCTTCCTACTACTCCGGCTATTCCGCACATATAGGCTTAGTCCCTACGGATAAATGTCGATGGCGACGGGAACTCAACAGGCTACTTACAAAATGCCCTCAGGGTGCGCCCCACTTCCGCTTTCGGAATCTGCGTCAGTTTCTGAACGTGATGACGGACGATTTGCAGAGCTGCCTGAGAATGGGTAGGCAAGCTGAGGTTAATCTTGCCACCACGTCTTTTGATTCTGTGCCGTTGTCTCTCGCAAGCTCCGAAAGGATGGCTTCGGTCTTGCGTGTTCCGTCGCACATTAAAATCAGGCGCATCGTCGATTTGTTGATCTTGCTCGTCTTGATACCCACCTCGTTAGGAACTTTGGAAAAAAGGAGATAGGTGTGCTTAGTCTCAAGATCAGGCATCTCCTGCTTCGCCAGAAGCGCGGCCAGTTCTATCACATCGTAATCGAATGAGACGACTTCCGCGTGGGCGCCTTTGATGGGCTTCGAGTCCAGCATCACCTCGTCAGTGAGGTTGTCTATTATCTCCCGATTTAATCGCGCGAAATCACTGCTGGAGCGGCTCGTCTCAACGTCGTTTCCGATGAAGAACAGGTTCTTTTCGTATTCCAACACGTCGCGCAAGTATTTCGACTTCATCTCCCCCGTCGCCACCAGCTTGTTGAGAAAGCTGTAAAAAACCATAGCCTCATTAAACATCGGGGATGAAGACACAGGCAGGGGCGGGTTTTCCTTACAGTATCGTGCGACGAGTGGGCCTCCCTCTTCCGAGAGCACGAGTTTGGTCAAAGGGAATGCGACCAGCGCCAGGCTGACGCGGCCTTCCTGTAGGCTGGCGGCGTAAATCTTAAACCTATTAGCGTCGATTAGGCTGAGACTTTCTCTCTCCCTCGGAGTCAACTCGTAGGTTTGGCAGACGCTGTGCGGGTCTCTGAGAAAGGCGTTCCTGAGGTCTTCATTGGTCAATACTTTGCCAAGCAGCCTCTGCATCTCCAGAACAGACATTTTAACGGGCTTCCTCTTTCCGCCATCGGGCGCGTGATGTGTAGCTGGTCGGCGCTGGCCTGACCGCCGTTAATAGCCGGTAGTCTAGCTATATTGATTAAAAATGTTTCGGGCTATGTTTAACTCGTCAAGCAGGTCTTGGAAGGTCGGGTAATTTTGATCCCGTTCCAGCAGGATTCCTTTGACGGGCGCGTTCCTGACAACAAATTTCAAGATGTCCCACACCTCTTTAGATACAGCCGAGCCGTGCGTGTCCAGAATTACTCCCTGCATTCTAGTGCCCCCGGCTATGTGCACCTGTGTGACTCGTTCGAGTGGGATCGAGTTCAGAAATTCATATGGATCGAAACCGAGGTTTACGGAGTTTATGTGTACGTTGTTAACGTCCAGCAACATCCCGCAATCTGTTTTTTCAAGTATGCGTGTGACAAACTCGGCCTCCGTCATCTCGCTCAAAGGTATGGGAAAGTAGTAGGTGATGTTCTCAAGCAGAAATGGCCTATCCGTGTACTCCTTGACCTGCTTCACGTTCCGGCAGACGACCTCTACCATCTCCTCGGTGAACCACAGCGGCGTCAACTGTGCTATGTCAACATCAGGAGCTTTGGTGAAGCACAGGTGGTCACTGAACCAGGGACCATCGGTCTTTTCCACAAAGTCCACCGTCCTTTGTAGATAGTCGGCGTCGACCGGCATGTCGGTCCCTATCGACATGCCCACGCCATGCGGGATGAGTGGAAAGTGTTTACCCGTTTCGAGCAGTAGTTCCACCTTTTCTGGAATGGCATAGATATACTGGTCTGTGATCACCTCCAGAAAATCTATGCTCTCCTTATTGTTCATAATCTCCTGGTAGAGAGGCGTGCGAAAGCCTAAGCCGACGCCAACTTTAGGCTGCGAGTAGTTCATACCTACTTTACTCCCTAGGACTGGTTTGACGGATGTAATGGCTACAGGCTATAGATGAAATCCGAAACGCCTGCCCGCGCTTCTAAATTTCAAAGTGGGAAAGAGTTGCATTTACCGAATGCGCATTCAGTAAATGCAACTCTGGTTATGCCCCCGAAGAGGATTAAGGTGTAAACTAGTCTCCATCAACCGAACAAGTGGAGCATCCCGGTAGCGCACAGCCCGAACAACCGCCACAAGCTGCTACTAAGCCCGGCGCGATCTTCTGCTCAAGCTCTTCAAGCTGGAACTCAAGGCTGTCATTCTGCTCAAAGGCGTCCTTGTTATCTTTCTCTGACATCTTTGCATCCTCCTTTCTTCATGGTGTGCCGTTCAAATCCCGGCGTTAAAAAACCGGACATGCATTAAATTTCAGTAAAACCACCGCGCTTTAGCCGGTGCAGGCCTTGTACGCGGCAGGCAGTGCTCAAGTGCCCCTTACTAGCTTGTATGTTCGGGTTGCGGCACCCACCAGAACGTCCCCTAAAAGGATAAGTAGTATGACGGCAAGTATCAGCAGGCCGGCATCGCCGTATTTAGATATAAGTGAATTCCCAAGTTTCCAGACCATCAGGAGGATCAGCGCGGTAGTGAAAGGCAGCGCCAGCGCCGCATAACTCCAGTAGACTATCTGCTCTCTCGGCGTAAAATTTTTCGTGTTTACGTCTTCCCCTCTTAGTCTGCCGAAGATTTGAGACTTCACGAAGCTGAAAGATTTTCCCCTGAGGTTAGGAATCTCTAGATAGTCACTCAGAAAGTAGTACCCGTCGAGCTTGATAAAGGGATTTAAGTTGAACAGGGTCTTAACACCTGATACGGCGATGACGATGAGGCAGATTGTCGAGTATAAACTCGCTGGAGGTGCGATGCTCCAGATAATCGCCGCCAGCGACAAAATGAAAGCTTCGAAGAACCCGCCCGCGAACACGACCCACAACCGGTTGCTCCTTTTCTCGAACAGCCACGCGTCGCTCACGTTGCAATACAAAGCCGGATTGAAGTAGATCAACAAGAAGCCGATCTCCGTGACCTGTCCTCCGAAATACTTGCAGGTAAGGCCGTGTGCGAACTCATGTAGCACGACAACGAACAGCGAGATAGAGACGAAAGCAGGCGTGTAATGTAAGTACAGCAGCGCGTCCATCTCAGAACCCAATCGCCCCCATTGCCACGCGAGGGCCGCCGCCGCCACGATGATAGAGAGCGACGCTACGGCGATAAAGTATCTGTTGAAGAAGAAGCCCAAAGGCTTAATCATAAAATTGAATAACTGATCGGGGTTGAACGCCTTGATGCGAACCATCGTCAGCTTATGGAAGAGTGAAGTTTTTCTGCCATCGGAGCCGAACGCGACGCCGTAAGCCGGCCGTCCTGCTTGATGTCCATCGAGCAACCCGGCCTCCCCGAGTCTTTGAACAAACCGCCCGATAGTTTCGCCGCTCGCTTTCACCCCAAACTCTTCCAGATAGGACAGAGAGATTTCCTCCGGCGAGGTTCTGCCGTCGAGCAGACTGAGCACGAACATCTCTTCGCGCGCGATCTTAAAATACCTGAAAGTCAAAGGGTCTTTGATCACATAATGGATGGTGTCCCCTTGCTTCTGCTCGACACTCACGAGATCGCGGCGCACTCTTGGGAGCGCCGGGAATTGCTCTTGGCGACTGAAGGCGAGAGCTTGCGGCTCAACCATTTCGGTTCCTCGACGAAGTTCTTCTAAGTTTGCTTCAACCATAAGCCGGATCGAGAAGACCGCTCAGGCGTTAACGCATCAAAGCTGGGGAAGACATGGCCGACGCTCACGCCGCGCGCCGCCTCAGCAAAAGATAAGCACGCCCTTGTCATAGAGTTGTCCGAGTGCCGCGGCAATAACTTCCCGCTGCTTGTTCGTCCCCTTAGCCTCACCCTCTCCCTGCGAGCGCCCCAAGCTGTGCATTATTGACTCCGTGGTGTTCGCGCCGTCACACAGTTCAAGTAAGGACTTAGTGGCTTGATTTATTTTGAGCTTCACAACCTTCATGTTGGGCAGCCGCGCAAACAACATGGATGTCGGCTTTCTTTCGACTGTGTCCGGCAGATCTTCCGCCCCGCTCAGCATGTCCAGCAGATTTTGAATGTCGTGGTCGAAGGTTTCGACCACACAATAGTTGGTTTTAAGTGGTCTCAGACCGGCGATGACGGACGCCCTGAAACCATGCCCATTCAACTTGTTAACTCCCGAAAACACAGGCGACTGCGCCCCGTTGTTGCCGGCGAGCAGCGAAACCTCTGCCGATTCGTAGTTGAAGACATCCGCGAAATAGGTGTATTTCGGCTTCAGCTGCGCGCGATTCAGAAGTTCACTCAGGAAATCGCAGAAGCTATGAACGTAATGGAGCTTATCTGAGCCATCAGTCCCTCGACTGTTGAAGAGGGAAACAACTTCGGTCAACTCATCAGAAAGGAGTTTGCTGGTATAGGGGAGGAAATCGTTAATCGCATCTGTGAGGCTATTGTTATGACTGGCGTATCTCTGCGATTGCATTGCGGGAGAACCATCATCTTGCTCCGCACAACATTCTGAGAACATCCTCTCGTAACCGCCAATGAAATCTGTGAAACGCTCAATACTGGCTGATACCTGATGAGCTTCGTTTCCGATTCTGACTGCCGCCTCGGGATTCAGAATGACACTGCGGAGCACACGCGCAAGTTCCTCGTGGTCTTTAGGGTCTTCAACTACGAGAAGATTTTCTCCGCCGGCCTGTCGTCTCAGGTATGGCTGTTTCCTGACGATCTCACCGGAAAGTATCAGGCACTTTCCGCAGGCCATGACCTCCCTCGGAACCGTCGGGCCATGAATGGCTATCGGGAAATCCCTTTCAAGGAAACAGACCGCCGTGCAGGCGCGAATAAATCCGGGCACTTTCCAATGTGGGACGAACGGGAGTAACCATGTACGGTCCTCTAGCCCGACACTCCTTATAATGTTTCTGAACTGCTCACTCTGGAGCCCTTGTGTCATAGCCAGAAAATTAAAATCCAGCCCCTCACCGCTGAGTTTCGCTAGAGCGTGTACTAGATCATATGAACCTTTGAAGAGGCCGACCTTGCCGTAGATACCGATCGTAGGCTTGGACAGATCGATGGGGCGAGAATGCCAGTCGAGTTTCTCCTGTATATGGCTAGCGGCTCTTTCGAGGAAACCCGAGACATCCATAGGTGGCGAGTTAGGGTTAAAAAGGTTCGTGGGGAGGCCAAAACTCATATCGCTTCGTATCTTCTCTTGTTCGACTCCGAGAGCCATGAATCGACTCCTCAGGTTCCTCCTGGTGACAACAAAGCGAGCGGCTTTTAGTACCTCTCTATAAGCAGTGGAGAGATCAGGAACTTTCATCAGCCGGTCCAGATCGCTCCCCGCGTGCTGGACAATTAATGGCCTCCCGGTCCAACAGGATGCGAGGTAGCCTGCCATGGCGTATGGCTCAAAATAATAGGAGTAAATTATCTCGCAGTTGTACTGTTTAACAGTTTCCGTGGCGATCGAAGCGAGCTTTGTTACGAATGGATTTGTGCAGGGAATATGCCCCATCCTTCGCCGCTCAAAGCCCTCCGAATTCCTAAGCCTGACGAATCCGCCGGTTTCTTTAAATTTAGGCTCAAAATTTGTCTTGTCATCATCCTCGACGTACATTCGATAAGCAGGCTCGACCTCATTAGCGTTGGTGACCAAATAGACTTCATGCCCACGTTCTGCGAGACCGTAAGCAACCCAGTAATTCTGCATGCTTACTCCGCCCTCGATGGGAGGGTATTTACCAATTATGCAAATCTTCACCTTAGACCCTCCATAGAGACGACAGTACGACTGGGGGCTTGAAACGTCCCTTACGGCTCCGGAAAGTAAATTACTCGCGTGAAACCGCGATCTATCAAGATATTGTTCGCCTGGGGTGAACAGGCAGACTAGCAAGTTTGGGAGAGTTACCGCACTTAGATTTAAATGCTATTTAAAGTACCCATATTTCGCAGGTCACTCTCCGGTAACTATATCGGCAGTATGAGGCACTTATAATTTTGTTCTTAGCTTATGAGATACCCAAGTGAAGTGAGTGCTGAGCCTCTCGATCCCTAATATCTAAAGACCTAATCCTGTAACCAACGTAATCCGACTTTACTGTAAGATTTTTATTAATTCAATTTAAAGATACCCTCATTTTTGGCTATTTTGCGGCAATTTTGGCTATCTCGTGGTTAACCGACTTACTACAAGGAATGCTGAAGAATTCCCTGAGAAACAGTCATGGCTGACATGTGCTTAATAAGCCAATCACTTGGATACGTTGGCAAGTTGAACCGTGAGGAGCATGCGACTTGGAGTGTTGCACGTAGGCGCAAGCGGCCTCTTGGCTCTGCCTGCGGCAAGCGCGGTATTGTTGGATTAATGCGCGGGCGGTGAGGTGCGATTTGCGTGTGATGTGTCGATTGTCGTTCTCGTGCTTCTTAACTTCAATCCGTCTCGCGCGCCGGTAAATGCTGTGTAAGAACTTTTTGTCATACCCTTAGCTTGAAATTAAGTCTTCTATAGCTGGTCGGTGACATGCCATATGCTTTCTTAAAATTATCCGCGAAGTGATTTCTGTCTCCGACACCGACCAGACACATAATTTGCTTCACACTCATGAAGGTGGTCTCTAGCATCTCCTTGGCTTTCCGCAGTCTTATCATTTTCAGATATTGCGTAGGCGACATGCCTACCTCCGCGCTGAACAGGTGTCGTAAGCGCGAAGCGGAGAGATTAACAGACTTGGCTAATTCCTCAAGGGAAAGCTCTCGGCTGAGATCTCTTTCTATGAGAGCTATTACAATTTGCACCCTCTGATCCATAGGTAATAACTAAAGTTGCTGACGAAGTTCCATCAGGTGCTGGAGAATCATCTTGTTGGGAGCAAGATGGGTACTACATTTAAGCTGCTGTTTATTGCCTGCCGGCAGCGCGCTCCACGGTGAGGGGAACACGAGCCTAGCCAATAGGGTAGCGTGAGACGACTTCGGCAGACGGGCGCATCATAGCTTCTGCAGTATTAATGAGCAAGCAAATTCGTCGGGGTCAGATGCAAGAACTGCGGAATAGGGGCGCGCGTGATGCATCCTCATCAGCGAAAGACATTATCCTAAGCCGAGTCGGTCCGTATTGACTCACTCGAACAAAGACATCTGAGGTGATGAAGGAGAAGCAGCATCGTCTGCCTCTTCCTGCCATCGTTTAAGCGCCGCGATCTTATCTGCGTCTAGGCGCGGTCCCTGTGGCTTCGCGTCGGCCACGATAGAATTGGATGAAGCGGCTGGTCGCCGCCCGGCGTCGTGAGATAATGCTCTACCAAAACATGCGGCTTTTGACCGCAGGAAGGAGTGAAGACCAATCATGGACTATATCGGTATCGACCTCCACAAGACCTCCAGCCAGGTCTGCATCCTGACCGCAGACGGCGAGCTGATTGAGCGCCGTATCAAGACTGACAAAGAGAGGGTGGTGATTCAAAATTTATGATGGGGTTAAAGCTGTCTTCCCAATAGCCATGAAAATAAAGACTCCCCCGCTTTGCCAAAAACAGCCATCATAAATTCTGAATCACTACCGAATTTTTTTGAAGAGCCGAAAAATTTATTGACCGCGCCAGAAGTTGTGCTCTAATCTCCACCGCCACAACGTCACTTCCTGCCTTTCATAAGGTGTCAATCCTGCTGAACATATCGGGTGCGCATACGAAAAACATTACAGAGTTACTGACCAGGTGGAATCAGGGCGACGAGACTGCACTGGACGAGTTGACGCCCTTCGTTTAAACGCAGTTGCGTCAACTGGCACAGCGGTATCTACGCAATGAGCGTCCGGATCACACGCTACAGGCGACGGCACTCGTCAACGAGACTTTCCTCAAGTTGCTCGGCGTTCAGGATATGGAGTGGATGAGCCGTGCGCATTTCATCGGCGTGGCCGCGCGTGTCATGAGACACATTCTGGTTGACCATGCGCGCCAGCACATCGCCGAAAAGCGGGGCGGCGGCATCTTCAAACTCCCGCTCAGCAGGGCCGAGCGCGTCCCGCTGCCGCACGATCTCAACCTCGTCAAACTGGATGAAGCCTTACAGCGATTCACACTTGAGTATCCGCGACAGGCCAGAGTGGTCGAGTTGCTTTTCTTCGGGGGATTGAGCACCGGAGAGGTCGCCGAAATTCTGATTGCCGGCGGGGTGGAGACATCACAAAGACCTGTCGAGCGTGACTGGAAGTTTTCGAGAGCGTGGCTCTACAAAGAGGTCGGCAACAAATAAGGACGGAGACACATTCATGAATCGCCAGCAAAGAGTAGTTGAGTTGTTCGACGCGGCAAGTGATTTACGACCGGAGGAGCGCGCGACAAGGCGAGCGCGCTGCAAAGTTTTCGCAAGGCGGTGACGATCTTAGAGCGTCTGGCGTTTGGCGAGCCGAAGAACGCGGCGATGCAACAAGATTTGAGCCTCGCATACCAACGACTCGGCGCGACGCAAACGAGAGCGGGCGACTTGAAGGGAAGTTTGGAGAGTCAGCAGAGCGCCGCCGCCATATGCGAAAAGCTGCTTCTGCTCGATCCTAGGGCGAACGCATCTTAAATTTCTCAAGTAAGCGAGTTGTGGCATTCTCCTGAAAGTTTCAACGGGCTGAAAGGAGAATGCCAGATGAGTGAGTCCATAGCGCTCTCGTTGTTTGACAGTTTGAGTCAAGTCCCAGACCCGCGACTTGACCGCACGAAGCTTCATCAGTTGGTGGACATTCTCGTCATCGCGGTCTGCGCCACCATCTGTGCCGCCGAGACTTGGGAAGAGATCGAAGAGTTCGGGCAGGCGAAAGAGGGCTGGTTCAGGAAGTTCCTCGCTCTGCCCAACGGGATTCCTTCGCACGACACTTTCCGCCGGGTCTTCCTGCGCCTCAACCCGCAGAAATTGCAGGAGGCTTTCCTGGTCTGGGTGCGCGGGGTGGCCGCGTTGACCGACGGTGAAGTCGTCGCCATCGACGGCAAGCAGGCGCGCGGCGCACGCACGTCAGACGGCAAAGAAGGGTTGCGCCTGGTCAGCGCGTGGGTCTGCGAGCAGCGGCTCGTGTTGGGGCAGTTGAAGACCGCGGAGAAGTCTAACGAGATTACAGCTATCCCCGCGCTCCTGGAGTTGTTGGAGTTGAAGGGCTGTGTCGTGACCGTTGACGCGATGGGCTGCCAGCAGGAGGTCGCCGCGCGGATTATCTCGCAGCAAGCCGATTATGTGCTGAGTTTGAA
>JAIVJZ010000026.1 GCA_020199775.1 Acidobacteriota bacterium | reverse complement strand
TCCGAAATCTCCCCCTCCCCCGTAATCGCCGCCCCCATCGCTCTCAGACCCGCCGCAGTCACCGCCTTCGCTGACGCCGTCCGCACACGCACCGAACGCGCCCGTCTCACCCCCGGCGGTGTGTCCCTCGCCGGCCCACCCGTTAACGACCGGAGACGCAACCGCCGCAGTTTCGACCGTCTGCCCGAGGCCGCCGCCGTAGCTGCCACCGCCGTAGCTCTCGCCGCCCTCACCTTTGCCACGCGGCGTGCGCGCCGGCCGGGGGGAGCCGAACCTGCCTTCCCACATAGAAGTGAAGAATATATACAGGGCGAAGCTCACCAGCGCGGTGATGACGCCCGCCATCATGGCGATGATCGACCGCTGGAACATCCCCAAAGGGTAGAGCGACCCTCCGAGCAACAGCCCGTCGTAATACTCCGGGAAGGTAAAGGCGGTAATCGCCCCCGCCGCCGCGAGAATCGCGTAGCTTCTTGGCGAAGTGAGGATGGCTTTAACGCTTACCATGATTCCTGCCGTCCGGATTAACAAGTGACGACTACGCCACGACCTCGTAGAGGGCGTTAAAGCGCAACTCGCATGCGTCGTGCATCTGCCAGAATCGGTCTGACGAGATGGCGCTAAAACGGCGAGCCTCATCCGGGCCGAACTGCCAATCGCTGGAAAAGGTCACCCTCCCCACGGGGGAAGCCACGAGTAACTGCTCGAAGAGCATTCTGACGTGCGGGACATACTCGTCGTTGAACTTCAAAGGCCCCGCCCCGCCGTGCTCGGGCAGCGCTTCCCAGACGAGTTCGAAGGCGAAGAACTCTTGACCTCCGCGCCCGCGAAATGCAGGATTGCCGAGGTGGTAGATGGAGCCCTGTAAAGCGTCGAAGTCCGGCTGAAACAGGGCGCGGTGAGACACGAGTCGCCCTTCGGCCTCGACGGCGAAGGGGAGGCCGTCGAAGGCGCTCGGCTCGGTCTGCCCGACACAGACTATTTCGATGGTCGGCATAATTCGGGAGCTGATTGACTTAACACAAGCGGTGGTCAGGTGTTGTGCTCTGTGTGTGGCGGCTGACTACAAATCTGCTGGCAGCGCTCTCTGGCGTAATCCCTCGCCGAGAACCGGCAATCCGGGTCGTCAGAGATGATGTAGGCGTCATGTCCGAAGCTGACGTAGTGCCTGTAGAGTTCGTCGGTCGTCATCCCGGGCCGGAAGAGAGAGTTTAAGTCGTCGTCAACCACCTTCCGCGCCGCGCAGACGGCCACCTCCGCATCCACGAACTCGCCAAGTGTGCGCCGCTCCGACTCATCCGCGTAATGAGAGTTCTCTTCTATGCGGACTGTATATTTCATCTTTTTATCTACCTGAAAGGCGATGGTAAACGCCTCGTGAGGAGAGAAATCGATTAAACCTAAAGGTCTACTTTCGACCCATGCCCTGAGAGGAGGATTTTTACAACTATGCGCGAAAAAACTCAATCTTTATCTGTCGTTGTTCTCACCCCAGCAACGAGCTCTCTCAGAGACTTCTACAAAGCATTACGATCTTCCACCAATTCTTGAATCTTCGGAAAGTTATGACACATAAAGGACGTTATGTGGCACAATCTCGCGCATGGAAAGACTGAAGAATCTCGACGAGGTGTACCTGCCGGACGCTAATTACCGGAACCGCTTTAACATTGATGAGGCCACCGGGGTAGTCACTGAGATGGGCGTCGAGACTATCTATGAGATGGTTGAGAATGTTCGACTCAACGCCAACATCCCCGAGTCGGTGCGCAGCCACTTCGAGACCGCCAAGAATTTGATCCTCTACGCATGGTTTGTCTACTCGTTCAATGCGGTTGCCGCGTTGCAGGCTTTCGCGTCGCTTGAGATGGCTGTCAGGGAGAAGACGGGTGATTATGACACTGCCTTCAAGAAGCTGCTGGATAGGGTCTTTCCGGGCCGTGAGTTAGCGCCTAACATTACTCTGTCAAAGGCCGTCACCAACCGCAGGAACGACTTGGCGCATGGGAGCCTGACCATTTCAGGTCAGGAAATAATTTACCTGCGCGCATGTGCCAATCTGATTAACGAGTTATACCCATGAACACCACCGCACTTTCCCCTAGAACCAACTCCGGCATACAGCTCCCGGTGCTAATCACGCGCGAAGGGACGAAGGCCGCTAACCGCTTCTTGGAATTCTTCACCGCTAACATCAGAAATAGGAACACGCGGCTTTCATATATGCGCGCGATTAGCCCATTTCTCACGTGGTGCGAAGAACGCGGCACTTCTCTTCACCAGATCGAACCGATGCTTGTCGCGGCCTACATCGAGCGACTGACTCAGGAGCGAGCGCCGCAGACTGTCAAGCAGCACCTAGCGGCCATAAGAATGTTGTTTGACTGGCTTGTAACGGGGCAGGTTGTGCCATTCAATCCAGCCGCGTCTGTCAGAGGCCCCCGCTATAGCATTAAGAAGGGCAAGACGCCGGTGCTCTCCGCTCAGGAGACGCGGAAACTCCTAGACAGCATAGACATCTCGCATGTAGTCGGCCTGCGTGACCGAGCGTTAATCGGTACGATGGTTTATAGCTTCGCCCGTGTCTCTGCCATCGTGAATATGAAGGTTAGAGATTACTACCCTAATGGAAAACGCTTCTGGATACGTCTGCATGAGAAGGGCGGGAAGTTCCATGAAGTACCGGCGCACCACACGGCAGAGATTTATCTTGATGAATATATCGAAGCCGGCGGCATTGCCGAGGATAAGAATATGCCACTGTTTCGCTCGACGCGGGGCAGGAGCCGCGAGCTTACTACGCGAGCAATGAGCCGCTTCGATGCTTACAAAATGATTCAGCGACGGGCGGAAGGTGCAGGAATCTCATCGGAGATCGCGTGCCACACATTTAGGGCGACAGGAATCACCGAGTACCTGAGAAACGGCGGAACTATAGAGCACGCGCAGCAGATCGCGGCGCACGAGTCACCACGAACGACGAAGCTGTACGACCGGACGAGTGACGCGATTAGTTTGGATGAGATCGAGCGAATCGTGATTTAGCGAGTTCGGCAACTTCTAAAACACGAGGATTTCAGTCTTGTTTTATTTGGAGGTAACAAATCAGGCTTGATTGCTAGATTGATTGCTAGAAGGGTGACTCATCCGAACTTGGCAGGTAGTCAGCAATGAATTTCAAAGACAGATCATCTCTCAAAAAATCATCTGCCGACCTCTGCCATATCTTCACCTGATCACCATTAACGCCGTATTTGGAAACAAAAATTTGCTTTAGCTTATCCGGGTTGAATTTATCAATAATCAGTACGTTTCTTTGCTGAGACGCAGATAGTGCCTGCGCAACCAACTTATTCATGTAATCGTCACCAAAACTATATCCGATCACGATTATCAACTTACAGTCTTCGCTGAGTGAGTATTTCCTGAATTCGAAAACGTAATATAGGTAAGGGTCAGTCGAGGTTAACTTGGCGTCTGTGCCAAATATCAATTCCGCACCGGAGCCAGGGCCAGTGCGTTTTTCTAAAACATTCCCTTTGTTAGTTGCCCGCTCCCAGTCAATCGAGCCGTGCAGTTTATATAAGTATATGTCTATGTCTTTATCGCTATTCGGCTCAAAGTTGGAATACAGCCATCCTTTAGTTTTAGGGTCAAAGCCTAACTCAAGATTCAAATCCTTAAGAACCGTTTCGATGCAGAGGTCATAGTTGAACGAGAATATTCGAATTGGGTAACCGAATTCCCGCTTGAACCGTCCAAACCCGCTGTAATATTCCGCACCAGAAAAGTCCCCTATATTGATCCAGTCAAATAACTGCTTTTTGATGAGGTCTTGGAAAGATTCAATGTCTTCGAATCCCTTGCCAGCCACTTCCATAAGCCTAGTATTCCAATTCCCGATGAAAGGATAAGCAATGTTCTGCTCTTTCTTGCCTAGCTCAGTCAAAACTACGACCAACCTTTCAACATTGAGCGTGGTCTTAAAATTCCCACCTATACCGTCAGAGTAAAGGATTGCGCTTTTAAGGTAGTAATACAGCTTGCTGAATTTCTGCCAATCCTTCTTATCCTTATCCTTTACGAACTGCTCTATATCCTCAACCATCTGATTAGCCATTTTGATACCAGCCGCCGCGCTACAACCTGCCCCAATTAGGAACATCACGTTGTTTTCAGTCAGCTCTGGCGCGGTATTCTCCCCTAACGCCTCCTCGTTCTGAGACGTTACTGGTTGGCTTCCATTTGTCGGCTCAGCCGGTTTAACAGCTCTCGATCCAGCGACCGGTTTCTTAGCCGCTTTCTTCGCTGGTTTCTTGGCTGCCTTCTTAGCCGCCTTTCGGACGTTGGACTGTCTCATAGGAACCAAGGGGATTTCACATTGCTTATCTCGTTCTTTACCGTTTCCATATCGTCAATCTCTTCAAACTCTTTCGCGTAGCCCGCTATGAGCGAAGAGTAATAGATAGATATCGGGACTAATTTTGAGTTAAAGCCGCGCCAATTTGCTCCTGACAGATTAATAATGTCCTGAAGGTATGAGCGATCATCTTGGTCTGTTTCGTCCTCTTCCCGCAGGAACTGAAGATGCACCGGGTTCCCTACCTTGCTGTGGACATTCTCTTTCCCAATTTGAAGCCCTTCGAACCAAGCCAGATATTCGTTATAGGAAAGCCTCACGTAGGTAGATTCATATGGAATCTTCGTGTTGTGGCTGCTAAAACCGAAGAACTTATTGTCGGTGTTGATTTTTATCACGCGGAAATCAACATTGGTCTGAGAGCTGACATCTCTGACCGACTGCCTGATTGTCGCAATCTCTTCCTTCTGAATCTTGAAGGGCAGGTGTAGAACACACTTCTTATAGGCGCTGCCAACGTCGCTCAGAATCGTACTCACAAGTGCGTCGCGCAAAGCATTTAAGTACTTCGTCTTATCTTGGTGGAAAGCGAGTACATTGATTTTTTGGAATACGCCGCTCGAATCAAGACAGACAGAATAACCAAAGTACTTTTGTATGTTGCCTTCACTATCTACCCTGTGAGCGCTACCCATCCCAAGTATCAGACACCTATCATTGCTGGGCTGCACGCGCCAAGGTATACCCCCGAGCTTGGCAAATATTTGAAGACCTATGTTTGCCAACGACCACTTAAGGGTATTTGTGTTGCTGAGGTGTTCGTAGTTGATAAACTGTAGTGCCAACCCGTTGCTGGCGAAAAGATGCTTCATGTAGAAGTAGGTCGTAGTATCTCCAAATGGAATCTCTTGCTCCGGCGTAATGAAAATACCGACGACCCTCGTGCCTATCTTCTCCGACTTGATTTTCAGTACTTGTTTAAAAGCGGCGTCGAGAGAAACTTGTGTATAAACACTAACGGGAACTTGCGTAACGTCTGTCTTGTGAATGTTGAGTCCAAACAGTTCATTCAGCCCTGGGAATAGCCCCCCGTACTTCTTACCTAAGAGTCCGAGATAGATATCGTTTGCAAAATCCCTGAATCTATTCTCAAAGATGAAAACGTAGTGGATATGATCATCAACAGAAGTGTAAGGGCCATGCTGCTTCAGTCCCATGAATTGCGAATGGCTCTTTTTCTCGTCACGTAATAGGTAAATCTTCTTATCCAGTTTCAGAGCGTTTAGCTCTTCGAACTCTAAGTTAATACCAAGCTCTGCTTCATTTCCTACTAAGGGGAATGCCTGCGGCAGCTCTTCGACAATAAAAGATCTCAGGATATGAAATTTTTCAGTGTAGTACTTGGTATTGACTCTGTAAGACCTGTCCAGACTTAGACTCAACCTTTGAACCTCACGGTTGAACGGAAAATCATCATCTTTTCTGAATCTGTAGTTAATGAGAAACCCAAACTTTTTTACGCTTCTCAAAAAGTAGGGCTGGCATGTTATGACCCGTTTGCCGGGTTTGAGACGTTCGATAACAAAGTCTACTGAGGAGCTGAACCTAGTCTCATCGTACTCATAGTCCAGATTATGCTGCTGACTCCGAAGTGTCTGGACTAATAGATAGCGAAGAAACCTCACGGTCAGTCGGTTGTTAGTCTTTTTACTCTTACAGGCGAATGATGTGAACCCTGCTCGATGGGTGAAGCTTACGAGATAAGGCTTGTAAGTTTTGCCGGTAAGAGGCGGCAGTTTACAGAAGTAAAGATTAGGATCTGTAACCTTGTGCTGATCTTCGTAGGGTTTGCGGAAGACCTCGAAATCGAAATCTTGTGGCTCCACCGCGAGGAAGTTTAGCTGAATCGAGTTCATTTATTCGCTTAGTGTCTCTCCGTGATTGGTGAGAATGCGCGCGCCTTTAGAAGCGCCTAGATTATCAGCCGACCTGATGTTGTGTAAATACTTTTAGCTAAGCGGGGTGAAGACATTAGCCCTCTCAACCCTCATGAAATAGCGGTATAAAAATTGTAGGTTTTAGAGAGTATCCATCCGTGGAGGTTAAATCTCAATGTAATCAATAATAGGGTTTGATATTACAAAGATATATGTTTGATTACATATAGATATTATCTGAACGTCTATGTACCTTCGCTCCCTTCTATCAATCTCAGAAATTCGGTTGGTTCAATTACTCGGAGCGGTCTGAACCGCTGGCGAAACTCTTTACACTCGTCGGTGTGGCCCGTCATTAAATCCAACAGGTCTCTATCGCGGCTGATGATAAAGTCAGCGCCCGCTGCGACCGCAAGGTTGATGTAAGGCTCATCATCTTCATCGCGGGGATAGCTGAATTTCTTGGGTACGGGACGGACGAGGACGGAGAGATTCTGCAAGCGTTTGAGGAACGCGCCTACGATCTCATCACTGAGGTCTGGAAAGTGTGCGCGTATCTCCGGGCGGTTTAATACGTCTTCCGCTTCGGCGAGGACTTCCCGGCTCACGCAAATTTGGGCGAGACCGCTTTCCGCCAGATTCAAACACTTGGCTGCGACACTCTTTTCCCGGGCGGCGGCTTGTAAGAGGACATTGCAATCAAAAACGACACGGGGCAGGTCTGTCACCCTCGCGCCCTCTCTTTCCTAGCGCGAGAAGCCTCTCCCCGCGTTTTAGTAAAGAGATCATCCAGTTCTTCATCACTCATCCCACTATCTTCGACATTGCGGCGAAACGGGGCGAGGATTTCATCAAAAGACTTCTCTGCCAGAAGGTCTATTCTGTTTCGTCTTGCCGTGCCTTCTTGGACGAGTGACGTAACATAGTCTTCGAGCGGCAGGCCATCTTTGGCCGCTTGTGTTTTGATGGATGCTTCAACGTCCGGCGGTAAGTCAATCGTAATGGTCATAACTGCTGTCCTTTACCTCAATAGATACGCTCACGGCTATCGTCAACAAAGCGGTTCGCGGCTTTGGCAAAAGCCGGGCTGTCGGCAAACTCATCCAACGCGGCCTCCCACTCTTCCATTGTGTGATAAGAAGTCTCCCCTTCCCCGCCGCTCAAACTGTCCTCGATCAGAGACTCTAGGAACTCTTTGACAGGCACGCCTCGCCTCGCAGCCTGCTCGACGGCACGCGCTTCAACTGCCGATTTCAGCCCAAGTATCATCGCCATAGCTCTTTCACGCGTGATCTTTTCAGGCTCAAAATTAAAGCTATTTTAGCATAGCGCGCCGACGCTTCTCATAAAAGACTTGCTCGTCTGATTCTAAAATGATATTTACTTGATTTCAAATTTATTTCGTGAGGACGCCCTATGATAATCGTTGTCGGCGGTATTAAAGGCGGATCAGGGAAGACGACCGTAGCGACTAACTTAGCCGTGATACGAAGTGCGGAAGGGCACGACGTTCTGCTTATTGACGCGGACGATCAGGAAACCTCCACCGATTTCACCATCATACGGAACGAGCGCCGACCGGAAGGTGCAGGATACACGAGCATCAAGCTCACCGGCGCGGCAGTCAGGACGGAGACCTTGCGCTTAGCTAATAAGTACGAGGACATCATCATTGACACGGGCGGGCGTGACACCACCAGCCAGAGAGCCGCACTCACCGTAGCCGATTTCCTGCTGGTTCCCTTCGTGCCGCGCTCCTTCGACGTGTGGACGCTCGAAAAGGTCTCTAGCTTGGTAGGCGAGATGCAGGCCGCGAACCCCGACCTTCAGGCTTGCACCTTCATTAACCGCGCAGACCCGCGCGGCCAAGACAACGACGAGGCCGCAGAAGTTTTACGGGAGACCGAGATGCTCTCATTCATCGAGACGCCACTGGGCGCGCGTAAGGCGTTCAGCAATGCCGCCGCCGCCGGGCTGGCCGTCATCGAAATCAAGCCCCAAGACCCGAAAGCTACGGAAGAAATGATGATGCTTTACAGATACATATTTGATACCAAAGAGCTATCAGTGTCGAAAGGAGCGGAAGCGTAAATGGCTATTTCACGTAAGCCCAAGCAATCATCCAACGCCGCCGCAAAACACGTAGACGTGGATGCCCTGATCAGCAAAGGAGGGAGCGTCGCCGGGAAGAACGGAGGGCAGGAGAAAGATACAGTGCCGGTGATACTCAGAGTACCGGAGGACATCTTGCGAAAGGTTGACGCCAGCGTGCAGGCCCGGCGCATCAAGACACCACGGCATACGTGGCTGCTGGAGGCCGTTTTAGAGAAGTTAGAGAGGGAATCAAATTAATATCATCTCGATATTGAAATGATTCCTCCAAGCGGTTGCTCCTTTGATAAAGAGAGCCTTATTTGGGGAGACGCCCCCCTTATTTGAGGAGACAAATCCCCTTATTTGGGGAGACGATATACCTTATTTGGGGAGACGCCTCCCCTTATTTGAGGAGACAAATCCCCTTATTTGGGGAGACGATTTGGAGGTTAAACTGCTGATAATAGGGTCTATCGGAGCCTCTACTTTATTACTTTGTATTACTGTATTTACAACAACAACAAGGAAACCGCTGCTGTTGCTGGTGAGAATGAATCCTGAACCTAAATGAGCGAAGCACTGGAAAAGTTCACACCCAAAGAGATCATCAGAACCGAAACCGCTCTCTCTAGGTTCCCGGTTCACAGGCTGTCCAAAAAGGGCAGTATCAGCATCTCAATCAAAGTCGCCAAGCCGAACGGAGAACTTAAAACTCAGTGGAAGGTCTCCTACAACAGCGAGTACGGCCAGCCCAGCCCCCTCGCCTACAAGCTCGACACGCTCATCGTGAATCGAAGGATCGAGGAAGAAGGGAAGCCGCTGCCGAGGTTAATCAGGCTCGGCAGCCTGACGGAAATAGCTCACCTGATGGGAACAGGGGAGAAAAACACGAACGCGGTCAAAAAGGCGCTCTTGCAAAACGCCTTCGCTGCAATCACGGCGAAATTCACTTACAAGACTAAGAGCAGCGGAGAAGCATTCGCCGAGATAGCGGACACCCGCTACGGCGTCATCTTCACGGGTGAAAAGCTACCAAGCGGTGAAAAAGCTGACGCCGTGTACATCATCCTCCACGACATCTATCGCGAAATCCTCAACAACGCCATAGACCGTCCGCTCGATTATGAATACATGCAAGAGCTGACGCCCGGCGCTCAGCGGTTTTACGAGCTGCTCAGCTACCAGATGTACGCAGCTCTAAAGAATAAAACCAGTGCCAAGATGCTCTACTCTGAGTTTTGCATGTATGCCCCGCAGATTCGTTATTACGACTGGGAGCACATCAAAAAACAGATGTACAAGCTGCACCGCCCCCATCTCGCCTCACAGTACATCGAAAAAATCCAGTTCGAGAAGATCGTAGGGGAGGGGGGACAATCCGACTGGCTGATGATCTACGTCCCCGGCATCCGGGCCAAAGGGCAGCATGTCGCTTTTCAGCGAAAGCCAGTCCCTAGAATCAAACATAGCGAGCGTAGCGCAACCCAGCCCAGTTTCCTCCCGGAAGAAAAACCTGAGCTGTTCCCTGAGCCGGTTCTGACCTTCGCGCCGGAGGAGGAGCAGCTAGTCTCTAAGCTCGTACAGTTCGGCGTGGGGGAGACAAAAGCCAGAAGCCTTGTTAAGAAGCACCGTGAGGCCACGGAGGCGCAAATCGCCGCTTACTCATACCGTGAGGTGGGTAAGCCCAGAAAAAACGCCGCAGGGTGGCTTGTAGCGGCCATAGAAGGGAACTACACGTTACCCGCCCTGTACCTCGAAGAGCAGGAGAAGAAACAACAAGCCTCGAAAGCCAAAGAGCAAAGATCAGAAATTGAAAGATGCCCCCTTTGTGATAATCAGGGATGGCGTAGGGTGAAGAGCGAGCAGTACCCTAAAGGCGCGATGAAGCGGTGCAGCCATGACCCACAGGCGGAAGCCAATTATCAAGACGCCTAGATCGGAATACTTCTCGCAGTTCAGAAATGCACTTATTACATCTACATTGACTCTCCGGTGTATTTACTGCACGTTTCATCATCCATGATTTATAAGACTTTCCGAGAAAGAGTCTGCTGCGAAAAGAGATAGTTGTAACCCGACAGGCAACCGACGAGAGCGTATCGCAACAGCCGTTGTCTCTGCGGCCTGTGGCTTCGGGCCCTTCGCGCGTGGCGTCCCTCGCCGCTTCGCATAACCCGGTTCTTGTTCCCTCGCGGCCTTCAACTCTTGGCGCAGAAGTGTGCCGAAGATGGCCTTGTAGCGCACGGTCTCGAAGCTGCCGCCGCGCCCCTCCCGCTGGATGTCCTTGATGCGGCGGTTCGACGCCTCCGTGAAGGCGTTCGTGTGTGGGTGCTCGAAGTAGTTGAAGACGTACTCGCTCCACTTCTCCATCGCCGTGAGCAAGGGTTTGAAGTCAGCTTTTAATTCCTGCGGACACGCCTCCCGCCATTTGTCGAATCTGGCTTTGGCGGCCACGCTGCCTGTCGCGCGCCAGATGTCGAAGAAGGCTTCCTTCGTCTCGTAAGCTGATTCCAAGATCGGGAAGAGCCGAAAATATCGCTTCACGTCCACCCGCTCGTCGTCCGTGTGTTGGCCTCGGTGCTTGCGTAGCAGCTTGCGGTGGCACATCTGTACGCCGCCTCTGGTGCGCTTAATCTCTTTGCGCAGGCGTTGGCGCACCCTGTCCACAGACTCGTTCGCCATACGCTGGATGTGGTAGCGGTCAACAACGATAGCGGCGTGCGGGAAGGCATCGCTGACGGCCAAGCGCAGCCCCTTCGACATATCAATGGTGACGACCTCCACCCGCTCACTCCCCGGCATGCCGCTCAGTACCTTTCCGAGCTTCACAGCTTGAATGGTGGGCACAAGATTTATGACCAGCCCGCGCTCAGGGTCAGTGATGATGGCGCGCTCCTTACTGTTGATGTAGACACCGTCGAGTCCGAGAACGCGCGGAGTGGGTAATTTCTCCTCCCGCTCCCGCTCTAACGCTGCGGCATGCTCGCGGAAGATCTCACGCACGGTCTTGGGCGACACCCCGGTCTCCTGCGCGACCTCGCGGAAGGGCCGCAAAAGCGATTTACGCCGGATATAAAGTTCGAGCCTGCGGGTCATGCGCCGGCCTTCGGCGAGGCAGTCGAGCGGCACGAGCTTGGAAGCACCGCACACCCTGCAGCTATAGCTGCGGCGACGCAGCTTCATCAGGACGCTGAGTGAGCCGCGAGGTTCGTCGAGCAGTAACTGGCCGCGGGTACCGTTCCCCTTGAGTTGGTCTGTGCCCGCGCCACATGCCGGGCAGACTGTGGGCATGAGTTGTTCGACATAAACAACGATCCGGGTCTCACTTTTACGGGATTCCGAGAGGGTGCGCAGCCCCGGCAGATTGAGATAATCGACTTGCCGCTCGACCGGCCCATCGTCTTCCGGTTCCGGAGGGGGAGGCGGCAGCGGGATATCGTCTATGACAGGGATCGAATAATCGGCGACTGGATCGAGGAATTCGGCCGGCTCTTCGGACAGATCAAGTAGGTCAATAATATCGGGAGCATCGTGAGGGTCAAAAGCACTGGCGGACATGAAGGTCTCCTGTGAGAATGTCGCTGAGAGTAATGGGTCGCTGCCCTGCGAGACGGAAGGGCGACAGGATAAGCATGGGGGAGTGAGATGGACTTACTGCCCGGTCGGCTCAGTACGAATAGTAAGCGAAAAACTCACGGATGGTAAACATTTTAGCTAATTTTCAGATGAATTAGACATATGGGATAATTGGTAGTACACCTCAACCTCAGCCAAAAATCACTTCCAACCCATGCCACACAAGAACACAACTAAACGCAAGAAGGCACAGCCCCACCGGCAGCCTCCACCGACCTCGTATCCTGTACGTGAGCCGATACAGGCCGAAGTAGAACCAGGCGAACCCCAAAATCGAGCACCCACTCCCCAGAATCAACAATCCATAGCCCAACCAAAGAGCGTTTCGACTTGGATGCAAACTTGGTTGCCGATCACTCTGAGTGGACTGCTTTTGGTAGTAGTTACGATTCACGGCTTCCTCTTTCAAAAGCAGTGGGCTGCTATGGACAGGCAAGCCGAACTTATCGCCAAGCAGTTGGAGATAATGAACATGAGCGAACTCCCCTATATAAGGGTGAGTGGGATAGGTGCGATCAACACCGAGACTGGAAAGAAACCTACCGTCGAAGTGAAGTTCGAGAATGCCGGTCGTACTCCGGCGGTTCATGCCATCTTCGAGACAAAGATCAGCGTCAGAGATACACCATTGCCGGAGAATCCCGACTTTCCAACTGACACATCCGGAGCGAGTCAGGATTTCCTGCCAGCTGGTGCTCCAACCAGTCAGCTGCTCACTAAAAAGCAGGAGTTGACTGTGGAACAGGTTGAAGGGATTAACAACGGACGATTGACTTTCTATGTTTATGGCAGGGTACGGTACGAGGACATGCTCGGCAGGCCTCGATGGCTGAAATTTTGTTCCTACTACGTGCCGGGGCTGCCTACTCTCACCACTTGTTCCCAACACAATAGCTCCGGCTAACAAGTGGGCAATCATCGCCCACTTAATGATCAAGAGGCACTTGGGATAAGTATTAGGTTGCTTGAGCAGGCTGGACTTGTTGGATAATGCTCCCTTCGAGTATAGGGAGTTAGATGCTGTTTGTTGCATAAGTTGCTCCTGAGTGAAACGGACGGAAATGTGTTGCTGACGCGTTCGCAGTGCGAGGTGTAAAAAGAACCTTATTGTGTTGCTCTGTGCTGCTGACGACGGTGGCAGAGAAATGGATAGGATGTGTAAGTAGTTAAACTGGGGGAGATAGAAGGAGGAGGAGATTATCAGACGTTGACTCTTAAAGGGTAGCAACACGATAAGGCTATATTCATTTTGGAGAACTTGAGCGCTCAGCAACACTTGATGACTCCTATCCGAAGGAGGCATTTATCAGGCTCGTTAAGAGTCTGATAAAGTCGCCGCGTGGACGATGTCTAAAACATCGTCCACGCCTTTGGCGCGCAACTTGAAGGGTTATCTTTTCCGCTTGGGGGCGGTAACAAGTTTGACGGAGCGAGCTTTATTCCAATCAACATCGAATAGTGTCCGCTGCAGCAGTCCGCGGATGAAATAGTCGTTGAAGATTAGCCGGTTGGCGATACGTTTTATCTCTCCATGCGCTCCCACCTCTCTATCCGTAGTTTCATATTCCGAGATCATGCGCTCCCTCGCCTTGTAGTGAGAATGATTTATGCCAGCCAGTTCATCCTGGCTCTTCTCCCATAAGTACATCAGCAGGGAATAGCGGTGGATGGCCTCGTCTATCTCGTGTCGCACACCTTCAGAGTCATCCCATCCCAGAAGTTGTAGAACCTCTTCATGGGTGTAGGACAAAACAGGCTTTTCCGCATGAGGCTTATGCAGTAGGAGCAGCAACAAGGCTAGTAGCACGAGCGGGTCGCGCCCTTGTGGGAGGAATGACTCTCCGTCCAGCGGCTCATAGGTGATGACCTGTACCTGCCGTTTCCATAGGGATCTTGACTCACTAGTGAAAGAGATGGCGAGATACCACCTCTGCCCAACTTTCTTCCTTCCTATTCCTGTGAGCAGGAACTGGCTGAGCATCTCCCCGAAGGTATCTAAAGAGAACTTTAAGATCCGACGCTCGAGGCGGGTCGGCCAGAGCGAGCCTCCCTCCCCGCGGATGAGTTTGCCGAGTTCTGAGTTTTGGTTCCTTCCCACAGTGCTGACCAGCTTCAGAAACTATTGTGCTGTTGAGTGAAGACAAGGAGAATTAGCCCGCTAGCGATGACTACGGCCATCAGGAGCAGCGCCCAGTAGAGTCGCTTGTGAAACAGTCGCTGCCCTTCTCGTTCCCTTTGCATCAAGTCGAGTGTAAAGCCGGTTGCTTCGATCTGCCCTTGGGAGGTCATCCGCACGCAGACAGTTCTTCCTTTCCGCTGGTTGTACTGGAACAGGTAGTAGACGGCGAGCGGCCACATAAAGATCAAGCTGACCACGAACAAGTTACCGGAGAAGTAGGGAGCAGGCGCGCGCAGCGTGATGGCCGAGTCGGTCTGCGAGGTGATGACGTAACCTGACTGGCGGTAAGGTTCAATAGCGTTTTCCAAAGCGGATAATGTTTGTATACTCACGGTCGCTCATAAGCGAAGGCATTGCCTGCCTTCATCTTTGACAAAGTATTCGTTTATAGACATGCGTAGAGATACTGAAGCGCGACAGCACAGGTGATGCGCGTCGTCGGGAAAGCTAGAAGGGGCGATCTCCCGGCGAATTCAAAAAGCGATGAAAGCATAGGCTTAAATAAGACTGAAATCAAGCAGTGTCATGTGAAGCGGTTCCCGTTAGGAGGTCAAGCCTAATGGGGAGGGCCTCACGCGAAAAGCCGGTAAGGTTAGGGGAAAAGCTCCTCGAAATCCGTACTAAGCTCGGCCTGTCGCAAGACGGAATGCTTCGGGTGCTGGGGCTTGATGAAAGGTATGGTAGGCACTACGTAAGTGGTTTTGAACGGGGCGAGCGAGAGCCTCCACTGACAGTATTATTGGGGTATTCACAGATCGCCAAGGTTTGGATCAACGTGTTGGTGGACGACGGTGTTAACTTGCCGGAAGATATTCCAGCATCCCAAATGCACGGTGGTGTTAAGCAAGTACGCGCTTCTGTAACTAAACGTCGGAAAGCGTAAGAGTTGATGTCCATGAATGGCGACATATTCTTTCATGGAGAGGCGGCTCCTGTGGCTATTAATCCACGGCCGGTTATCTGTCGGCGTTGAAAGCTGGCGGCTTTTTTAGGAACTCGATCGACGTTGTTGCATAAAAGGCTACGGAGACGGCAATGCTGGTAATCTTGAGGTGTGAAACGCAAGAATACGAGAAGCACGTACCGTCTCCGCAACTGGGGTCAATATAACAAAGCTCTGGTCAG
>JAIVJZ010000041.1 GCA_020199775.1 Acidobacteriota bacterium | reverse complement strand
AGTGTCGAACAACGAGAGCGACGCGGACTTGTTCATCGGGCATTCTCCTTTCCATCGAGTCGAAACTCTCAGGAGAATGCCACAACCCACTTACTCGCGAAATTTAAGATGCGTTCGCCCTAGCCCATCGTCTTGAAACTCTTTCACTATGCTGATCGCGTTTTATACTGATCCTTTGTACGTACACTCGCGTCGTCGAAGGGTTGCTGTGATCTAAAGCTTCTTGGGTGGCCAAAATTGAGCCGGTTTCTTCTGCTACAATTCGAGCGAAGGTGTGCCTTGTTTGATGAAGATGAAATCTGTCAATGCCTGCTGTGCGCGCGTAGCGTTTCATATTCTTGACAAAACAGTGAGAAGACAGAGGTGCACCAGGACGACCAGCATAGTCATGCCTCGTCCACACCGGGGCGTCGGTGCGGAAAACATTGAGTCGGCGCGCCGTAGTCAAGTAGTCAAGAAGAGCTTCCTTAACCAGCGGATCCGCTATTTCTCGCCCGATATAGTTCCCGCCTTTAACTCGGCTAGTTAGTATTAGAGATTGATCCACCTTGAGATCGCGCCCTCGTAGGGAAATTATTTCCGCTCTACGCATCCCGGTTGCCATAAATAAAAGTAAGATCGCATAATCACGCTTGCCTATAATGTCACCCGAAATAGCCTTCTGACTTACGATTGATATAAGGGATACAAGTTCGACATCTGAGAGTGATTTTGCACTTTAGGTCTGGTACGCCTTCGGGGCCTTCGGACGGGCTAAACGTGCAGGATTGCTCTTAATATATGAGCTGAGTTCCTTATCACGCAGAGCCCATGCATAAAATGATGAGAGAATGCAGGCGCGTTGGTAGATAGTAGTGGGACGCCGCCCTCGTTTATCTAACTCGGCTAACCATTCCCGTACATCTAATGGGGTGACGTCTGCCGGATGCTTCTTGACGAAATCAAAGAAAGCTAAAACCACCTGCTGCTTATCGCGAATCAAGTCGTTGCGGCGAATCCCTTCTGAAGTTGTTACAGCTGCCCAAAGCTCGACTGCATTACAGATCGCTGTCTGGTGGGCACTACCAGTAAGAATGAGTGCGGTTTCAGGTGTGTGGCTAATCATTTTGTGATTTGAGTGATAGGGTACACTTCTAGCCTCTTTGTGTACCCTCTATCTCCTTAGGATACTTATTTTATCTATCCGTTCGGTAAAATGCTACTATTTGTGAAACATTACCCTTTGAAAAGAGAATGTATTACTCATGCGTGCTAACCGTCGTCGCCAACGCAAGCCAGACCCGCTCGCACACCCTGAAGCCATCCGTTCTGTGTTCGAGAGTTTGCGAGGGTTGCTGCCTGATCTTATTCCCCAGAGCGAAAAGCATTTAATCAAAATGCTCAACGCTGTGAGGAACGTTGAAAGGCGTCCGGTATCGGATACGCGGCGGGGGCGACCTTCTCGTTGGAAGAGAACTGATCTTGTTCAGGTAGCCAATCATCTGCGCTTTCTCTTGGATCGTGAAACACAAGGGCGCGTCTCAATAAACAGCTTTATTAGCCTCTATGTTCGTATTCTCACTTTCCCCGCCGATATTGTAGAAGCTCTTATTGCTAACAACATCAATCTGTTTGAAGCTGTACAGCTATCAAGACTGACGTATAGCCGATTAAATCTCTCTCCCGCTAAGGCGAGAGAGTTACGGGATGAGATCGTAAGGTCACATATTGTGACACAGGGGTCGGAGGCAAGCCTGCGGGCACGCATTATGGATCGGCTGGGAGAAAATATTGCGCACCCAATAAATGAAGAGAGCAGAACCCCTAGGTTGGATGTTGTAGATGAGCTAATTGAAATAGACCCATACGACACCCGGCATTTATTTTGGGAGGAGTTGAGGCGCATTTCTTTCGCATTACGTTATGTCACTCCAGAAGACGTAGACGACAAAATACTAGATGAGTTCCTGTCGGCAGGCGACCAATTGTCAGGCGTGCTGGCGCGCATCGAGAAGCGTAGGCAGCAGCGCGAACGACAGCATCTTGGGAAGTTACAACTTTAGTAATTTATTGGATTACGGAGAACAAAATTGAAGGCTTAGGTATGGCCTTGTTTTGAGTATAAGGTTATTTTTGTTCATTGCCAGAATGAGCAATATACTGGAACGATAGATTCAATTGAGGGTAATCAGCTTAGTAGTGATTTGTTTCTGAACAGTGGGTATTGAAGACTATAAGGAACGCATTTTGAATGTCAGATGAAAATTTCGACAATGGTGATTGCTCCTTAGGTCATCGCGAGGGCAGTCGCCAGCCGCACCAGCTAAATAGTTCTACACCTCACCTTGAGTATGCACGTGAACAGAAGATTGTCCGAAAATACGACGAACTTGTCTTTTGGTTATCTGCAACAGGGGAGGGTAGTTGGGACTCTTTCGTGAATGTCTGTCGTGTACTTCAACTTATAAGTGATGTAAAGCAGGCAAGCCACATTTTTCGACGGTTGGTACTTTTAGGATATGCTGAAAGAAGTGAGGATGGGTCTCGATGGTGCGTTTGTCCACCGACGATCGTCCAAAATGCTACAGACTCTGATTCTGTTTATTTATGTGGTCAAAGGGTTCCAAGCCTATTGGCAGAGCTATCCACATTCGCTATAGTTGAATCACCTCAACCAGAAATGGGCGGCCCATCTCGGATTGGGGTCCGCTGCGACACTACAACTTTATGCGAGGATATCCGTCAAAAGAAAAATTTTCACTTTTTGGATGCGGGTGTGGCATCTATGAAGTTGGCTGAAGTGTTACCGCATTTGAATGGTTGGGTTTCTTCTTTATCTCACATAGACAGATTAAACACTGCTAACTACGAAATTAAGAAGTGGGATGGAAAAAAGTATGTAACTTGCACTTCATTGTACGAGAGAAATGGTTACTACTACGGTGACAGTGGGCTGTACCGTCTTACTAATGATCGCGATGCTAGTAAATATAGTTTGGACTTGTACTTTGATGCGTATCAGCAAAGGTGGTTGAAGGGTGATTGGTATGGCTTAAGATTCATGGCTAATCGTGCAGCGTGGGTAGAATCCAAAGCATTAATAAATATGCATGCATGCACGTTAACAATTAAGTCTCGGTCTCGATGGCCACTAATATATGAGCGCGCTCTTATTCTTGCCTCAGGTCTTCTGCCAAGTGCTAGGACAAAGCCGGGGTGGCTGATATATCAGGGAATATCAGTTGAGTTAGCTCGAATACTCACTGATAAGCTCGAATTACCACTCCACATCTTGGGTAGACTAGTAACACTCCCAACAGATGTGGGAACTAAAACTACTACGACTAAATCCTCCAGTAAGTCCATAAACCTGCCAAGCCAGGTTGTACAACGTGCGCGCTGGCTTGCAAGAACCGCAGAGGTGCTGAAGGGTCGGCATGGAGCCGCCGTCAAGCCGCTCAGATATGCGATAAGAACATCGCTAAAGCAGCTTGAATTTTTACCTAATATGCAAAAGCTATGTAGCATGACTTCAGCACCGGCACCTCTTATTCCTCATTTTGAAGCATTAGCTAGGTTGATTCGTCGTCTAGATTTTCAGCAGCCTTCTTCAAAAATAGCGGTTGACCGATAATTTAAGTCTATAGTAGGACTATAAAATCGTTGTAATTCTGATCCTCAAGCACCGAGTCCGCTCATGGGGCAAACCTTGACTACCTTATTCTTAGGAAGAGTAGAAATACCCTCGGATGGTCAGCGCCATCCCAATGCTCATGTGCAACCTCTATTCAGCACAACGACGTCCACTCGTGATAGCTCTGCTTACTCAATGTGGACTCCTATAGTAAACCGGCATAAACAATTTCCGAATCGAGGACTCGTAACTTGGTTCAATCCACCACCAGAGGCCACGAAAAACACAATTTGGCAATTCACAGTCGAAGAGACAAACTTTGATTCAAGTGTAAGTCACCATAGTGCCTTCAAAATCCGCTTAGCACCAACCCGGCCTGAAGAAATCATTGACTTACGAAGCTTGGGCGGCGAAGACCATGCCCGAACGAAAATTGTGCATGAGGGTATAATTTTATCTTTTGTTCCCTCAGGCCGCGTGTATCTATGGGTCGATGACAAGACATGGATTGGTCCTGTTCAACTCCTACCGATTACTCCAAGTGGATTAAGGAACATCGGGGACAGGAATACTTGGAATTTGGATACTGCTCAACCCCTGATGTGTTTTAAGCCAGCTCAGGATGAATTAATACAGTATTTGAAGATTGACGAAGAAAGAATATTCCTTTCCCCGAATGCAAGTCCTGGCCCTCGCCTTGGTCAAGTCGATTGGGGGCCCATCGGCTTAGTCCTTAGGCGGCTCTTGCAGCGTCTACAGAAGATCGATCCTTCCTATACAAGGGATCTTGGACTTACGAGCAAACTACTTGCACGCATGACTGAAACAATAGAAGTTAGTGGATTAGCTGGTATAAACGCTTACCTTGATGAACATAGGGTGAAGCGTGCACAAGAAGTAGTTCATACGCTTGAAGTGCGCCAAGCTCTTTTCGAGAAACTAATAGATGAGATAATCAAACTGCCCGTCATTAAATCAGAGATTGAAAATGTAAAGCTTAATACCCGAAAAGAAGCGGAGCAGCAACTACGTGAAGAGTTGAGTGAAACAATCGCTTTGATTGAAGCGAGTAGAAAAGAAGTAGATTTACTTGATAAGAAGAAGGAAGAGACTTCGAACGCAATTTCATCTTTGCAGGAGCAATTAGAGTCGCAAGTTCAGTCGTTTGAGGAGCGATTAGAGATAGCCTTACATGAAAGATTTACTAAAATTAGTGCTCAATCTGAAGAGGTCTTGGCAGATTCCATCATCTTGCGTGCCGCACTCGGTATTAAGCCTGCCAACTTAGTGATGAATGATATTTCTCCATCCTCTCAAAAAGGTAGTGTCAATACTGAGTCGTGCATGTTGCAGTTCCCATCATGGTCTTGTCAGCGGACTGCTTCGGCGACCGACGTTACTTCTCCTACAGAGTTGCGCCGCGATTTAGGGGTGGCCGTCTCCACGAAGGGGTTGGACCAATCTATGGCGGGATGTTTACACTCAGCCTTTATTGCCGGTAGCCTGCCTGTTATCGCTGGAAGTGGTGCTTATGATGCGTTAGAGAGTTATGCGTCAGTTGTAGCAGGGGGTAGGCTACTTTGGCTACCTATATCAGTTGGTACGCTTGAACCAACTGACCTATTAGGTAGATTTCAAGAAGCACTGAGCCGCTTCGTGCCGCAAGCTGGGGGACTGTTGGACCTTCTCCTGCTTGCTGAGGAAACGAATGAGCTTTATATTGTAGTCCTTGACGGAATCAATCGCGCCGCTGTTGATGCCTACCTCACTCCTCTCATTTCATGTTATGCAGATGCGTGGAATAAAGATAAGCAGCGGAAGCTCCCCTTTTTCAGTCGTAATCTTGTATTAGATGATGATCCCTATGCTCCAGCGTCATCACTTAAATGGCCTTCTAACGTACTTATTGCGGGCATTCTTGTTGAAGGCGTAGCAACTGTTGCTCCGCCACCATCTTTTTGGGACTCGTGTATTCTCCTCAATACAAGTCAATTTGAATGTCAGGAAATAGCTCAACGTATTGACTCTTACGACCTTGAATCGCAGCAACTGAAATTGAGGAGTGTTCCCAAAGAATATTGGGGCAACTGGCGCAATAATTTTGCACACAAAGGCAAGGTATCAAATGAGGTCCTAGCTATTTTAAGGGATTTAGCAAAGAATCAAATTACTCTTAGCCAAGATAACCTTTTACTGGGTACAAGATTTTTCTCAGCCATGCAGGAATGGGCCGATGATGCTGATGCTCTAGATGCCTTCATCACTCATTATCTAATCCCAAGAGCAGTGGCTGCAGGTCAGGAAGAGGTATTACTCGCCACCTTAGGCCGTCTGGGACTTGCATCTCAACAGATCGATGCCACAATAATCGCCTATCGGCAAATATTATTGTAACAATTTGGTTTGCTTAACTGTGAATAGGTAAAGAATTTCTTTTTAGATGTTACATCTACAAGCCGCAGAACTCTTACGGAGTTGTTATTTAGCCTCCGTAAAATTTAACAAGTATTCTTCTTTCTAAACCATTCCAGTCATAAATCCCTTGGTGCAGGCATTTACACTGCTGAAGCCTAAACTTAATATTTCGCCATTATGTGCTGACATTCCAGACTCCTTCGCTTACACATAATCAGCGGGTCTTCTGATCACTCGGAACGGATTTAGCATTAAGTCATGAATCCTATAGCCTTGGAACTGCTGCTTTGCCAGTGCAACAGCGGCAATAAACTCAGGGTGTTGACTCGTCCATAGCGGGTGACCTTCAATACAGATCTGTCTTCGATCTCGACTATTATTGACATAACAGTTCAAGCCGTTGAGTTGTGTGACTTGGTCGTAACCTAACCGGCTTAACGTAGCCCGAACAGTGCCAGTATTCGGATCAATCAAATTACTCCATTGATTTACAGCCACTCCAGATGCGGTGCGGAAGCTCACGTCAGCATTTACCGACGTGGCAACCTTGACCATATCGAGTGCTAACCGCCAATCTAGCAAACCATGGTAGGGCAGGTTATAGAAGTCACGGAGGCAATGGTTGCATGAGGAATCGCACGTCAGTCCGTGAGGATCAGGAGCGAGCGGGCCTGAAGCTGGTGTCACATCCACCCAGAGCGTAGCTGTGTTCCTCTGTCGGCTCAAATTGCCCTGCGCTAAGATACGCCTGAAGTTATTCGACTCTCCCAGCCACTGACAGTAACCGGCACCATTCTCAAGTTTGTCATCGAGGAAAGCTTGCCCAATAGGACCATTCGTTCCTGGAAGCGTTCTGAATCCGGCATCTAATTCCTGAGTATCAATATCCAATTCTGCCGCCGCTGCTGTCCTTAGGAAAAACGCAAAGGAGAACCATGCTGCCCGACCCTCGACCGTTGTTGGGTCAGCGAAAACACCGGTTGGCCACTCTTTAATATCAACCAGTAGAATGTCTGTATATCGTTTGGAAAGAAGTGCTATACGATATGACGTGCCATACACGTCCACCTGTGCTCCCTGTCTTGGTGCGACGGCATACGCCCCCGGCGTGTTTCTATTAAGCACGCGAGCCCTTTGGAAGTCGAACCCACCTTCTCCGCCATTATCGTTAATAGAAATTATCTCGTCGCTGAAGGCGATAACGCATGCGTTATCTATATCAACTGGTTGTTTCGAAGGACGTTGGACCCCGAGAGTGGGTCTTGTAGCACGCGGATACCATTCAAAACTGCCATCAAAATCATCGGGCGGGGTCTTCAAATCAGCGAAGAAGTTTTTCGGCTCACGTGCGTCTATCGGTTTTAACCCTTGCTCAAGACAAACAGGACATTGAATTGCCGATGGGGGCTGGCCACCCGGGGCAGGAGCGTTGGTGGCGGGTAGAGGAACCCTTGCCTGACAGTTATCACAAATTCCTATCGGTGCTGAGTTGCCAGCACTTAAGTCAGGGATAAATCCTGCTCTTGATGTAATCCCGCTCCCAGCTGGAACCAAATCTACAACTCCACAAGCCGTGTAGACCGCTTTGTCCTTAACAGTCTCAGATCCTGGCGCGAACTGACTGATGGCTATATCTAAGTCCCTGTCTACTGTCCCTTTACTTGGTGGCCAGGGATTACCAACGTTAGGCCAGTGCGTAAATAACAATCGTACCCTAGTTGGGAAACCAAACATCGGGAGCAGTCCCGCATTAGCGAGTCGCTCACTGAGTGCCTCCTGTGTGTAACTGGGATTATCGACCACGTCCGAAACATCGCTTACAAGTTTGTTTCGCAAGTAGTCGATAATCATGTCCCTAAAACCAGGCACCTGCGCCAACTCTGATGCAGGAAGTAAAGCATCTAACACGCTGTTAATGGTCTGGCCATTCTGCTGATCATTCAGCCATGCTTGAATCTGCGGTGCTACGTTATACCAGTTAGCACGGGTGCCAAATTCGCCATGAACGCTCTCTCGCACGCTAGTACTGGCTTGAGCATTAGCCACTGCATGAACGGATGGCGCTACAGCTTGGAATGCCGAGCGCAGTATCTCTTTAACCAGAACACGTCTAAAGATTGGCTCACTAGACATATCAACGTATGGTAATGGTGGTGGGTCTCCGGTCATTTGTTCTGTGCGTGCATAGTAATAATCATCGTGGCTACGACCACGGCAGAAGGTTACCGCAAGAGAAACGCCAGTGCCGCGCCGTCCAGCGCGCCCCACACGCTGTTGATAGTTAAAACGTCTTGGTGGCATATTGGCCATCATTACAGCATTAAGTGACCCTATATCCACGCCTGCCTCCATCGTCGTAGTGACGCTAAGGAGATCTATAGCCATTGGCAACCGGTAGGTCATTTCATCGGGTAGCCAGACCTCTTGGAAGTGTCGTTGACGTTTAGGACGCTCGTCCGGATCTGTTTGACCAGTCATCTCTTCGCTATGTAACCGGAAAGCAGGGCCCGACTCTTCAGATAAGTACAGGTAATAGTCGAATGTGGGGCGGGTCTGACTCGGTGCTAACCTAGTCGGGTTGAAACATTCAGGACATATACCCCCAGCTCTATGTAAATAGAAAGCGTTGCAAGTGGGACAACGCCATCCGTGCCTTGCCGCACTCAAATCTAGGTCGGGTGGAAGCAACAGGTACAAGTTATTAGGGTCCAAGCCAACACTGCTGAGTCCACCTACGCTTAATTGCGCTTGGTCTAGCTGCTGCTCGATTGCTGTTCGTTGAACTCCGCCAACGTTCGCAATGTATCTTTGTGCATAAGCGGGAAGTTCTGTGGCTGTTCCCGGGTTGAAATACTCTGCATTTCGGTGCGCGCGACGGATGCCGAGTTGGCGAATGACCGCATCAGTTAGTTGAATTAGTAAATCTGAGGTGTTAGCTGGAGGCCGGTAAGTCACTCTTCCTTGGCCTAGCCCTTCAAGAGAGCGCGCTATGTGAGGGAAGAGGGCGTACATCAATTCAGACATCAAAGATGAGTCATAGTCCGCCATCAGCCGCCGCGCCTCTAGGTGGGGTAGTTGTATTAGTTCTTGCGCTGGCGTTCGCTGCCAATCAAAACACTTAAACCAGTCGTGCTCTTCCGTATTTCTCCCTACCTGTACTTCGTACTTCAGCAGCGTTCGCTTGATCCCTCCAGGTGCAATTCCGAGACCAAGCAAAACATTCCAAACCGCGCCTCGAAGGGCCACTAACGGGACTCGGCCTGGATAGTCCGCGACCATGTTCATCATTGCAGTGGCTGCGCTTCTATCCATTTCTGGAAGGCCAAGGATCCAGTTCATCATCTCCAGACATAATTTCGGGTTCGTAGATTGAAATTGTGCTGCAAGCAGCTGATCAGTGCTAGGCTGTGGAGTCTGAGATATCGCGTCGGCAAGTTGAGGATTGACCGAACGAATTGTCGTAGCAGCATTGGGCGAAGTAGCAGCTATCATCCGGATGTACGCTTCGAAGGCGCGCCAATAATCTTTCAACCCATTGATCATCGCTAGCCGAAGCATGTCCCTAAAATGATCACGCTCCATACCGGCTGCGAGTTTGGCAGCGTCTTGGCGACTGTCGGAAAAAATTACAAGCTTCTTGGTGGACATCTCTCTACATAGTGCGCTTGAGATAACTTGACAGGACTTTTGGAATCCGGTTCGGTGATTCCTAAGCGGCGTCTTGTTGCGCCGCCGACGTCGGTAGTCCGAGTCACACTGTGGGCATATGCCGGGCATCGCCCCCTCATCAGCCCCTCTATTACCGGAGACTACGTATAACCAGCCTGCAACTTCGTCAGGGTTAATAGTGGCGTTCGCTGTCACGTTCTGGTTTAGTTTCCCCGAAAATATATTGAGCTTAGCCATGCGCCAGCTCCGCCTGATATTTTTAGATGAGTAGCTTGGCGTTTGTGGACTGGTAGACCATAGTGGTATTTCGTTTAAGGGCCAGAATATCGCATATTGCCCATGCTTAGTCTCGAGCGAAACCTTATCAGGCATGCTTTCAAGATCCGGCTGATCCGCAGTTAGAATCTCAATTTGTCCACCATCTACATTGCGCCTCGTCCTGAATCCTCCCAAGAATACTTCACCGCAAACTTCACAGATGACGAGGTCCAGCACCCTTCCCCCACACGAGCATGCGAGTCTATGTCGCGCGTGCAGTGCGCCAACGGTGACAGCGAGTCCTGCTACCTTGGCCTCCTGGCGTTTTGATGCGTCGCAAACGGAATCGGTACAATTCGGGTTTGAGCAGACCCAAAGGTTTTGAAGGTTATGAAAGAAGAGATGTCCACGTACCGGCTGCGGAGAATGACCAGCCGGTTCAGTTTTGCTCATTCCTAGCGCCAGCAATAACCCACGCATCGCGTCAGTTATGCCATTAGGACGCGGACTCGTTGCCCTAAAGAGCACTTCATCCAATTTTGGGATCTGGGCAGGTCTTACCTCACCGCAAACTACCTCACAGGCGGCTCTCAATGCGTCCGGTGCTTGTCGATTCATGAGGGCGGTCCCAAGTAACACACTCGGGGGCACTTGAGCTTGCTGTGTCTGCCCTAGCGCCAAAGCCAGCTCGACCATAGCAGCCTGATTAGTCGGACTCTCGGAGTTCGGGGGCAGCATCGGGTCAACAGTGCTAGGCTCTACCGTACCCACGAATTTTTCTAACGCGGAACGGAAAGCTCCCATTCTTGTGTGCGCCCCGGCCGCCGGTTTGATTTGCTTACTTGATATAACTGAGAATCGATTCCTCCCGAAAAATTCCTCCAGAAATTGTTGAGATTCAGGCCCCTCGCTCACGCTAGCCGATGTGGCAAGAATCCTTAACTGATCTGAGTCAATGTTCAGCCCAAGCCTATGTAAAAGGAGACGAAGGATGTATGCCACCTCTGTACCTGGTGTGCCCCTGTAAGCATGAAGCTCATCTATGATAAGAAAGAATTTCCTCTGCGGATCACCTTCTAACCAACGCCGAGTCTGGTCAAAGATAGTAGCCTCAATGCTTCGCATCAACATGATGTTCAGCATGCTGTAGTTAGTTATTAGGATATCTGGCGGCGTATCCTGCATGTCCCACCTAGACCACATTTCACCACCATCGATGTTAGGGAAATGGTATCGAATTTCTTGATCAGGATGCGTTGAAAGCTGACGACTCTCTTCAGCCACGTCCCTTAGGTGCTTGCGTAAACGGCCCATAGCGTCCGCACTGTGCCGGTAACCGGAGACTGGCGTAGCGCCTGTGTAGCGACCGAACAGAATACGATTATTACCCCGTTGATCGTTTAGCCAATTGTGAATCTCCGGAGAGTCTAAAGTACTTCGCAGTCGACGAAGTTGATCTTCGACGAGTGCATTTAAGGGGTAAAGAATAATAGCTCTAACTGCATGTAAGCCAGCCTTATACCTACCTGTATGTGTCCATTGACTGACACGGGTGCCTCCATCATTCCACCATTTCCTACCTGTCGGTGGCTTAGGCGATTCAGGCCATGCTGATGACTCCCTCGCTAATTCTGCGAGAAGTGGGAGCAAGAAACTCTCGGTTTTACCTGATCCAGTACCGGTAGTGACAACAATGTCTTTATTATTAATGATAGTATTTTGAACCGATTCCCACTGGTGCTGATAGAGCTCCCTTCCAGCAGGTATCAACTCCTTTGCCATATGCTGAAGATCCCTGTAGGCAGTAGGGAGCCGTTCGCTGGCTTCTCTAAGCGAATACCCTGACGACGGATAGATTGGTACTGTCTCTAATAAAGGCGGCTGGGACAAAATACCCTGCCGTGAAAGTAGCTGCTTACGCTCATCTGCGAGAGAGTCATACCTTAAGGGAAATGCACTTTCAATGTACATACGGTAGACGCGATTCACGCGCTCATATGCGCCAACTAAATCATGCATGCTGCTTCTCCTTCACTGACAGACGTTGAGCCAACTGGCAAGTGTATGGCTGTAAGCAACGGACACTGCTGAAACTTGTCTGCATCAGCCCATGACTTGGCCCCTATATAATTTAACGTGCTGCTATACCGCGTAGTCATTAACCACTGGGTCCTTCCCCATCAACTCTTACTAGTGCTCCTTCGAGGGTAAAGTTCCCGAGCCGGACTGAATACGATTTCTTAGGCTCTGAACACCGAAGTGTACTCCAAGGCAGAATCCTGAAAGCCTGTTGCGCGATCAACCTACTCCCACGATATACTTGAAGAATGTAATCTCCTCTGGCTATTATTTTTAGTTCCAAATACTGGTTGGTCTTAACTGTCCTATCCCATATCGGTGTGTCAATGTTGACAATGTCACGCGCCACGAGTCTTAGTTGCTCATCTACGGCGTAGATAACCACTTCTGGCCCGTAACCTTCGAGCCAACCTCTTTGATCCGGAACCCGTAATCCACCCCGCAGAGCAATGGTTATGGCTGATACACTAGGCCGCAGGGCGTCAAACATGTCATTGCTATTTGAAAGAACTTCATCCCAATCGAGTGATGTGATTACACAGTCCCGGTACTCCACCCAACCAAGGTTATGCTCAGAAAGATGGAACTCATAATCCCAACTGAGTAGACCCGCCTGTCTCAGTGTTTCCATGTCCGGCGTGCGCTCTTTCCGACAGAGAAGAACAAAGTTTTCGAACACGGCTGGCCGTCGCCAGCTAGCAAATACGCCCGAATCTTCACTCTCAGGATCGCGAACAAATATCCAGAAATCACTTTCTGGAAGAATAATTTCTTTCACCTCGACATTGCCGCGCACCTCGTAGCGGCTTCCACCAGAGGGGGGTTCAGACCACAAAGGCATAAACCATCCTGATCGGTCCTCTCTGAGCGAATGAGATTCACTGTCTTTTAGCACATGGAGATTGGATCCGTTCCAGTGTGCCGGCTTGCGTGGATACAAGAGATAGCTGATTGAGCCCATTGTCGGCTCGAAGATCCGATAAAGCCCGGCTATGATGCGACGCTGAACAACAAGAGTGTTAGCAGCCCTTGGCTGCTCCTCATCTGCCCAATCAAGCGTGTCGTACAAGTTGAAGACAACTTCCATTATTGCTTCATACCTTGAGGGATCTGCCTCTTGAAAAAGCTCCTTAAGGTGTTGTGTATTGAAGATCCCAATATTCATGCGAAGCCAAGTTGAAAGCTTGTTCTTATCCCATTCTTTACTTATCAGGCGCGATCTTGCAGCCTCCCTGAAAACACGGGTCAGTCGCCTTTTGTCACCCTCGCGCAGTAACGCCTGACTCCGAGGGTAATGGATGAACTTGTTGGTCCTTCCCTTGCCACGTTCAGCGGAAGGAAGGAAACCCCTAACCACAATCCATCTGTTCCACGCAAACCATAGCGACTCTTCCGTGCCACTTTGGAGTCCACGAGGCCTACCAAATTCATTATCAGGTAAATCCAGCACTCGTCGCAGAGGCGTGAAGTAGTTGCTTTCGGTAATCGCCTCTTCGTCTACCATCCGGTGCGCCGCTAGCACCATCACACCTAGAAAAGCAACGCAGTTAGGCAGTCCGCCTGGGGCGGTACCTCTAACACGGTCGAGGCGTACTTCCTCATCAACAACGCACCTACCGCGAACAGCTAACAGAAAATCTTCCACCCAATCCTTGCTCCCAGCTCCCGGCCGTAAAAAACGCTGCCCTATGTCCAACAGGGCATCTTCGTCAATGCTCAAGTAAACGGTTGACCCCTCAGGCAAGCCGCTGACGAAGTACTCGATGATGGCCTTGTTCCACTCGCTGTAAGTTGCCATGCTTCTAAAAAGCTTGTGTAGTGAGCCTACCGCCTAATCCAAACGACAAAATCGGAACATGCCTCGGCAGCCTTCACCAGCGCATCACGAACATCAGAGGTCTGCATTCCTATCTGAATGACCAGTGTGTCAATCGCTCTCGTCATTGGTATCATGACCCAACGTGCAGCGAAGAGGTGAGGCAACGTAGGGTCGTCCGCAAACACGCCAGGCGCGTCCTTGGTAGAGGGTTGCCACAGCGACTTTTTATATTCGTAGAATGCATCGAGTCCGAAATTAATCACCACCCATCCTTCGAGGCCGCGGCAGGAGTCATACTGGACAACTCGAAGTTGTTTTACAGACGTCGGGTAGCTCATGCGTATGTCTTCTGAAACCCCATCCCATACCTCTTGACCTCGTCCGGTGAGGATGTTTGCAGGGAGAGATCCGACAACCTCTCCAGCGCTGTCACGGGCGACCATTGAGGGTGGCACGCACGCAAGCATGTCGACCGGATAATTGCCGTCCGCCTCGTTATACTGGATGAATTGCTCATGAAAATCACCGTCCGCAAAATAGTCTCCCTCGATGATTATGACGCGGCCTCCAGGCGCTTCCGTATTCGGCAGGATGTTCCATTGCCCCAATCCCAACGCGGAGGCAAACTGCGTGACGAACATAGCTAGCCCCGCCTTCATCCGCAGGCACATTGTAAGTTTAACAGTATGGACTTCCTGCGGTGCCATTCCGGTGCGCCAGTCACATGCGGTTTCATGTCGGACGAATTGGTCTATGCCGTCCGCGATCACGAATCTCGCATCTGGATAGAGGCGGCGTAGCAACTCCCTCTCATTATCCGGCCAGTCTTGAGCCTCATCTACGAAAACGTAATTCCAGTTGAAGTCGTCGTTGCCTGCCACAAGTTTTTCAATGTCCGACGGCGTGACTGCTCCCTCCTTGATGTAAGAGAGTGCATGTTCTTTATACTCTTCGTATTTTTTTAAGAATGGCGCCTCATCATAATCAAATCCGAGGCCGCGCAGGGCCGAGAAGAGGAAGGCATGGATGGTCTGAATCTGGATGGTGCTCTCCCCCAAGCTGTCTGGAAGGTTCATTAATGTGAATAGCCGCCTCAGGTCAGCTACCAAGGCTTTGTTATAAGTGAGAATTAAGACACGGGCATTACGGTCCTCGTAAGCTTTCCACGCAAGCTGCAGCAAGATGACAGTCTTACCTGTGCCGCCGCGACCCTGAAAGATGAGGTGTTTTGAGCCGAGGAAATCCATCCAACCTTTGTTGACTGCGGCCCTACATATGCGGTCCATCTTGACTCTATCAAGATGTGTGGGCTGAATGGTTTTAGTGAGGACGTTGCCAACGGATTGAAAAGCGTCGGGTCGGTCGAATGCGCGGGCTTCAATTATCCATAATCCATCGCGAAACCAAGGGGGAGACTGCTGACCGATGACGTTGAGGAATAAGTCCCAAGTGGCATTCCCCCCGAGGATATTATGGGGGCGTTTAGGTAAATCTGCGTTCTCAATGTTTCGCAACCAAATCAGGTTTGTGATATGCGGCGCAACAACGCGGTGATGCTGCAAGTAGTGCTTCAGGGCAAACACCTGTTTATGGCTCTGCTCTGTAACGTTCTTCCATTCTTGGCCGTATTGTACCTCCACCTGAGCACCGACGAACTGGACGTTTTCTGAGGTCGAATCTTTAACCTCTATCACTAGGCAAAGGCTTCGAACGTAAACGGTGTCTGGTCTTTTCAGTGAGTTGTCCCAGGTGTCGAAGAAAGGCAAGAACTGCGTGTATCTACCTCGCGCGGAGAACTGACCAAGCACCACTAAGTCAAGGTCGCGCACGATCTGTCCGTGGCACTTGACCCCAGCGATGATGTCAATTTCCGTGCCAGGGTCATCTTCGGCCCAAGGCCAGGATTCGAGGATCAACTGGCGAAGAGTTCGGGCCGCTTCCCCTTCGGATCCCTCATTATTGCCGAGTAGGCGTATCATTACTCAACGGCTCTAACAGGCATTATGACGAGCATGAGTGCTGATCGTGTGAACTTCTCCGGGAATGCCGTGAGGGCGCACTGCGAAGTGATCCCTCACGGACTGCGTCACAGGAATCCTTTCACCCCGCCGCTCGACAATCCAGCCACGAGCCACAGATTAATTAGTATGTCTGGGGGAACTGCTATCGTCAGTGAGGCTGTCGGATGAGGTTGGATGTAAGAAGCTTGCATGATGCCGGAAACGTTCTTTTCAATTTGTAGACTCGGCCTGCGCCATGAGGGGCATAAGTGCCGAGAGAAGACAGTCTTAAAGTGCCGCAACCGTTATAAGCTTCACGAAAATGTCCTGTCAAATTGTATTCCGCTCATGCGGAGCGATCTTGGCTTTTAGCCTCTCGCGGCTCGACCCTAATCATAACCCGCCCCTGTACAAACATTTCCTTTAACTGCTCAAAATCGGGAGGCTCTAAGGGATTATCGTAGACATCTGGTCGTAGGCCATTGCCTTTCGAGTTACCATTGGCGACGGAGAAGCCGTTGAGCATCCTCAGTACCTTTTCCCCAACTTGGCAAACAGCCCCAAAGTCAGCCGTGCCATTTACTGCTTGGAGTGCCTTCGTTACTTGCCGGTCAACGTCCTTCCAACTCGTGCGTTCATTGGTGAGATCATGCCACGGCAGACCTGTCTCCTTAAGCCGCCGGCAATTGTCGATATGAGCTTGGAACCCAGCTAAAGCCCATCGGTATAACTCTTGGAAAGTTTTATTAAGAGTAATACGCCCTGCTTCGCCGTCCACAGTAGCCTCAAAGGAAGGTGGTGGCGTTGAGGGCAGTACGGGAAGATATGCTCTCCTAAGCGTTTCCAACTCTAGGTTAAAAGCTTGTACTTGCCTGAAAAGCAGTCCTTGCACTTCCGATTGGACTGATTGTAGTCGTTCGGTAAACTCATCAACATCCCTAAGGCTTAACCATGTGTCTAGGGAGAATTTCTCACGGTAATCGCGGACAAGTCGGCTTAATATTTTCAGCGGCCCAGGATCTGTGGCTCGCACTTTTTCACACAAAATTCCGGTTGCGAGCAACTGGTCGTTCCGTGCTGACCATAAACTTAACGCCGCGGCTCGTGCGGCAAACTGTGCGACGCGGTTCCTGAGCTTTTCTTCAGTATTGAGGAATGAATCCCTTCTTCGTCTCCAAGCCACCGCCCATTCAACACTGGTATGTCCAGCTTTACCAACTTCCTCTTCCACTCGTTTTAGTTCCTTGCGCAGTGCCTTCAGCAAGTCCTCCTTGGCGTCCGTTAGGACAGTCATAACGCCTTTTAAGTGCATGCTCAATTCTGTTGTTGCCCAATCCGTCTCCACATTTGTGGCAAGAACCGTCCCGATCATTTGTCGCAAGGATGGAGCAAATTTGATTAAATCCTTGGACTGCTCTTCGACGCGCGACGCTAAATGCTCTTCGAGCATGTCCGCATAGACTTGCAGTTCCTTTACCGAATCCGAACCAGATGGAGCGTCTGGGAGCACATAATCAAGTCTTTTTAGTTGGCGTTCAGCAACGGTTATCTTTTCGAGCAGGGCATTACGAGTGGCGTGCGCGTTTTGAACGGCCTTGAGGTTACCGCTCTTGTCCACAACGAGCAGTTCTCTATCGGAGAGCAAATGAATGATCTCTTCCGCTTCATCTCCTATATACCCGTTATGGTGCAGGAACTGCTTCCCGGCCTCCGTCGGCACGCCCTTCGTGCCCTTCAAACTCTTTATGTAGTTAAGGAGTAAGACCTCTGCCGGGTGCATGGCGAGGCGCATGGAGAATTCCTGATGAGTTCCAGAGGTTACAGCTAAGGGGCCCAGCATCCTTAAAAAGCTGTCGCCCGCTGCAGTACTGGTCTGTTCGAACAACTCTAGCATCATTTCCGCTTTCGGCATCTTTAGATTTTGTCGTCCTTGTCGGGCTGCCGAATTTAAGCGTGGTGATCTGAGTCCTCGCCGATAGGTTTTGAGCACCTCACGCCACGCGGGGGTTTTCACTAAAGTCTCATATTCAGAGAAACGGCGGCGACACGCGGAGGCGAAAAGTGCTTGCAGGAGTTCCGGCCCGCTTAATTGAATTTTTGATCCGCTCCCCAAGTCTACATGCCCCTGTATCATCTCCCGCACGATGAAATCCAAGGTGATTGTAACGAATGCCTTGGCTCGCCTCATTCTGGCTTCTTCCTCAACAGGTCTTTGCGCGTCTAAGTCATCTTTACTGCCAAGGTCACCCAGATATACCTCGAGGTCATGCACGGCCGATAGAATAGTTGACGGGCGGAATGGCTCCGGCTGAACGTATTTACGGTAGCGTTCAAGATCGGCAGGCACTTGCCGCTCAAGGGGCTTCATTACCGGCAGCCTGATTACGATGCCTGTCACCCCATCTTTTTCCATCAATTCGGCACTAGACTCAATTTCCAGTTCAAGCTGGGAGTCGCAAAGCAAAACCACACACAGATCTACGTCTTGAGGCCAGCTTTCCGGTTCATGAGCCGCGATGAACAGCGCGATTTCCCTCTGTGGATATGATTCGTCGAACGTTCCCTTCACAATCTGCCAACCCGAGAGGGCTTGCCTCGATTCATCAGCTATCTGCTCCCACTGTGGACTAGCCGGATTGCCTTTCGGAAATAATCTGGGTACCAGAACACGACGCAGGATGTCAGGCGTGTGAGCGGCGAGGGCATCAAGAGCCGGAAGTGTCTCCCAGCAACGCGCAAAGACCTGCTCCCAGTCGGTTCCAAGGCGGCGCACCTGCTGTAACTTTTCCAACGCAAGTCCGTCCGAAAGCTCGACCAGGAGCGGCCCGAAGAGATCGCCCTTGGCCTTTTTCAGTTTCTTCTCTTGCGGAATAAAACGGCGGAGCGTTTCTATAGAACAGCCGAGAGGGAACGCAGCCAGGGTCCGGACCAGAATCTCGCGAGTCTGATCCTGCAAAATATACTCGTCGCTGAAGAGTTGCGTCAGAGCAGTTTGCAACGCCGCCCCCTCGCCGAAGTAACGGAAGCGACCACGATGAATATCTTCGACTAAAGCGGGGATGTCATAGCTTGTACCCGTGTTTCGGTAGTACTCAGCCGCACGCCCAAACACGTCGACTACAGTTCGTGGTCCGTTGGAAATGTCCGTTCGTTCGACGAACTGCCCGAGTGATACCAGAACGTCTTTTGTCAGGGACATGTCATTAAATAATGGCGCCCCAGAGCCGTTACTGCTCGTTAGGTTACCCCATAGCCAGTGTGGAAACTCTCGCGTGTACACCAGCGACAACTGTAAGGAGGGGCCGTGCTCGCGTATTCGATGGAGGATGTCGGTAGCCCACCGGGACAGCCGTGATTCGAGCAGAGAATCAAGGGCAATGATGACGCCGCAATGCGCCCGCTCCGTGCGCATGCCCCAGACGAACTCCCGAAAATTGATAATCGCGCGAGCGTCCAGCGGCCCCAAGAGCTGTTGAAGTTCGTCAAGAATGACTAGCAGACCCTTCGACCACCCGGTCGCCAGCTCTCCTAATCTAGAGAGAAACTCGACTAGACGATGGCAGCGGCTGTCCAGTGTTAGCTGGCCTGTGTTGAGTTTGTCTTGAAACAGACGGCGGAGCTTCTGGGGCGTCATCTCATAACGCTCCGCGTCATTGCGGATGACGCTGTCCAACCCTTCCGTCCAGACTTCTTTGAAGAGCCGGCGGATCTTTTTCTCCGCCATTGGGGCCTGCGCTATCGCGAGTGCCGCAATGCCGTGCGCCAACTCGTCGAAGTTCGTGCATGACAGCGGGGGGATGGCCAAAAAACCTCTTTCCCGCGCGTGACTCCATAGACTAACCGCAGCTGCGGTTTTGCCGAACCCGTATGGCCCAGACAGACTGCCCCACGCCGTGCGCCCTTTTTGCACGGTATCTAAGATTGTATCCGCGACTTCGCCGACTTTCGGGGCTAGCCACAGGTGCGCGGCGAGGCGTTCGTAGTGAGCGATGGCATCCGCCGGATTTTCCCGCGCCATGGCTCCGCTCACGGTGTCAGCGACAGGCGACAATTTCGGCAAGGCTTGAGGACCGCTCTCCATCAGTTTCCTCCGCAGTGGTGTCGAGACGTTCTCACGCATTAAGCAGCAGTAGACTTCCTCTTCACAGAAGTGACCATCCAGTTAATAAACGGATCCTCAGACTCGCTGAAGATGAGCCGATTGGGGGTGCCGGGGATCAGCAAAAACTCTTTGGAGGCCTGCGCGAACTCAACGACATAATCGATTAGTTCGTCCGCAGGCATCAAGAAGCACTCAGCCAGAAGTCTGACGCCTCGCGAATCTAAAAGGGCCTCTCTGCCCGCATACGCGCAAAGAGCCGCCGCATGAATTCGCAGAGCGTCCGCCATCGGACCTGATATATTGTGAGTGAAAATACGTGAACCCCGCCTCTGGATCAGTTGCGGTGACTGTGCTTCCAGCCACATAGTAACACCGGTTACGCTCGATCTACTGAATGATATTTTCTCTGCTTGGAAGGCTCTGGCAGCTGACGATACGACGCGTAACACCAGCTCATCGGCTCCTACCCCTGCGGTGCCAGCGTCGAGGAGTTGACTGCACACTTCACGGTAACTCCAAGAGGGGGTTGCGACGGCCTCACCCTCCCAAAGCCACATCCAAGAGTAAAGACAATGTACGGCAACGTAGAAACCTTCCCTATAGCGGCCGAGGCTCTTGGCGAGGCATTCGCCCGCGACTGTAAGAGAAACGTGTTCGCGCCCACGTTCCGTCAGCCCCACCTCATCCATGGCGGCTAATAGTTTGCTCAGGTCTGATCTCTTGGTTAGCGGCGATGCCGTGGCCTTCGCGATGTTGTATAGATCAGACGGGGCGATCCCGGCTGGCCCGATTCCCGCGAGCAGTTGGAAGGCGGCCCACGCGAACTCCGGGGTGAAATCGTGTCTGGTATGGAAAACGTGACGGGTGCTCATCGAGTGACGGTCTTTTTCTGCTGAGAGGATGAATCTAACCCGTTCAGGGTGGCAACCATCTCGTTAAAAACGATGGCATTATGCCACATGCGCGCGAAGCGGTCTCGCTGGAGCCTGTAGAAGTCCCGGCAGAAAGGACATGAATGGCCCGTCACCTCGGACTGTGCATAAAACTCGGCGGCGTTGAGTCCCGCCCCACTCATGAGCGAGGACCCGCCGTGGGTCACGTTCTTGCGACCCTGAAAGGGCAGGTATACGTTCCCGTACCCAGCCGTTCGCTGCCAGCCGGAGCTATCGAAACTCGTTGCTAGGAACCCTCGGAATTGTTCGACGACGTTCGGCGCGCTGACACCGAAAAGATGTAAATCCGGGACGGAAGCGATTTCACAGTTGATGAACCTCTGGTGGATGAGGTCGCGGACGAACGCCAATCTGCGTGCGGCTCCATCCGTCATGAGGTTGATCTCCGCCTTGACCCCTGTCGTATCGAAGCTGCCGAAGCCAATGCGCTGCAGTCCGCTGTTCAAGAACTCCTCAAGGCAGAACCTCAGATGTTCCGGCGTGTGCCCTTGTAGCACACCGAGTGCGCGCCCACGCAGATCTTGAGGCAGCCGCTTAAGAAATTTCACCCCCTCGGCGGCAGTGACGAAAACCCTCTCGCTAACCTCCTCCGGCGAGTGTCTTGAGGTCGGGACGAAGTCGGGCAGGACATAACACTCGGCCCAGTCATGCTGGCGGTAGAAGTCCAGAAGCCGCGCGAACAATTCGTCGTAACGGATCTTCCCCTGTTGGACGAAGAACCCGCCTGAGTCGAAAAATACCTCCACGCCCCATTGGTCGTGTATGTACCGCACGTACTCGAACGACTTTGCTTCGATGAAGAGCGGGGTGATTATACACTTCTCAAATGGCCGCCCGTCTAGCCCCTCGGCCTCCCATGTGCTGGTTAGATGTTTCAGGTCACGGGTGCAGGAGGTTAGTGACGCGACGAAGCTGATGGGGCGGTGTGGTAAAACGGGAAGTATCCACTCATTCAGAGGCCTGCTCTTACCCGGGTGGCTGCGGCGAGACGAGCGCACAAAGCCAAGTTTCTCATAGAACTGGTTGGCAAGCAGTTCGGTGGGACAGAAGAGCCTTATGCACCGTGACCCCACTTCCTTACAATCGCTGGCAAGGGCGTTGACTAATTGCCGTCCAATTCCTTTGCCCCGCGCATCCAAAGCAGTAGCAATTTCATAAAGAGTTGTCAGATGATCGCGCCTATGGTGAAAGCGAACGAACCCTTGAACTTCACCATTGATCTTGGCAACGAGAAGCTCATTCTTGACTGAACTGTCGGTGAATGCCTGACTAGAGTGAAAGCCGAGTTCTGGGCGATGTTTATCGGCGATCAGTTTTATCTGACCAATTGTAGCAAGATCTTTAGCCTTCTCAATTACAATATGTGACATAGACAGCGCGCGTCACCTTCGAGCGTCGTGGCGTGTGTTAATCATCTTGACCTTGATAAATGCAACCGGAGGTGCATGTCTCATGTACTACTATTTTGGATAATGCTGGCAGCGAAGGATGAAGGCGATTCCAGATCCATCGCGCGATATTTTCGCTGGTCGGATTCGAAAGCCCCTCAACCTCATTCAAATAGTGGTGATCTAACTGCTCAAACAGTGGCCGGAAAGCCTCTTGGATGTCTGCGAAATCAATAACCCATCCAGACTCGGCTCCGATAGTACCACGCACGTGGATCTCTAATCTGTAGGAGTGCCCGTGCAATCTCTGGCATTTGTGTCCCGCCGGAACGTTTGGGAGTCTATGCGCGGCTTCAATACTAAATACCTTAAATATATCCATCTAATTTTCGCTTTACGGAATGATGAGCATTTTGTGAGTCTGATGCCTGAGTCGCCACTGCGATGCTCAAGTCAATACTAAAAAGTCAGCTGTGTGCTCAATGTGCGCCACGGATTATCCCTGTCCAGAGGTTGTACCCTGCGAAGCGACAGAATGCGGTGGCTGGCAAGGTATTCGCTTCCTTGCCTTGGAGCGTGTAGTAAATCTCTTTGACCGCGTAGCTCATGCAGTGGCGCTTATCTTCGCCCTGTAAGACGCTGAGTAATTAAGTCCATTCTTTGGTGAAGCCTTTCAGTCGTAGTATGCATGCGTCGCACTGACCACATACTAACCCTTATGGGGAGGATCATGGTGTGATGGTGAGGGAATAATCTACGCCAACCTCAACAACTCTTTTTATATTTTGGTTTTTTTTGAAAGGCGGAGCAGCGAAACTATAGCCTTTCCATCTTATCAGCACCAGTAATAGTACCAAGAATTTTTCTGATCAACTTCACTTTGCACAAAAATTTCAATCATTATCCACGGCCGATAACCTCATAAACCAATCCAAGCCAAAACACAAGAGAAGAAAAATAAGGTGAGGGTTAAGAGCACCCGCAGATTTAATGCCTCATTATTATTAAACTGTAAATCTTCTCTTAGAGTCACTTTTTTCAAGATAGATAATTATTTACTGCGGCCGCTAATTGTTTTTCTTCTACAACATACATTCCTTTGGCACAAGAAATGTGGTCTGCAAGCACACGAGTAAGGTGAAGGGCGGCAGATACATTATGACCAAAATGGGCACTATGGTGATTACTACTGAGGTAAAAACGTCTAAAAGTGTCACAACGGGGAGCAGTCGACGCGCAATGAACAAAGTAACAGAAAAGAAAAAGCCCGTAAAGACAGGCTTTTTGAGATGAAAAATCAAATCCCTCGGCTCCGTCGACGTCAAAAATCAAATCCCTTTAAGAGCGAATTTATCCTGTTGTTGGTTTGCCGATTAATGCGAATAGCGGTTGATACATCGAAACAGCCATAATCGAAACACATCACAAAATAAATCCGCATACTTAAACACTGTATTCAAAACAGTTAGATGTATTCCTCGGTTTTATTGTAATCGCCATGTATGCCTGACCCCTTTGGTTTATGGAATCCTCTAAGTTAAACGTCCTCAAAACTTATGAGGTAGTTGTAGAAATTGTTCGGTTCTTTGATGATTGCATTAACAAGAGCATAATTCCTTATCGAAAGTAGAAATCCGGACAGGCATTCCTCCAAAATTGAGATTTTATCCCTCTGACTTCCAGAGAAAATGCCGCCCGTAATTCATTTATTTCTATGAATTACGGGCGGTGGAAAACTATGGGTGACTGGAACGGAAATTTACGGCTGACGCAAACGGAAAACTATGGGTGACTCTAAGGTTACTGGCTGCCGCTTGAGAGTTTGCCGACGAGGGTGAAGAGGGGCATGTACATGGCGATGACGATGCCGCCGATGGTGACGCCGAGGAAGCCGATCATGGCGGGTTCGATGAGTGTGAGCATGTTGGCGATAGCGGTGTCCACTTCCTGTTCGTAGAAGTCGGCGATCTTGCCGAGCATCGAGTCGAGCGCGCCGGTCTGTTCGCCGATGCCGACCATCTGCGCCACCATGTTGGGGAACACGTCGGACGCTTTCAGCGGCTCGACGAAACTCTCGCCGCGTTCGACGCCCGTGCGGATGCCGCGGATCGCGTCTTCGATGATAACGTTGCCGGCGGTGCGCGCCGTGATGTCGAGCGATTGAAGGATGGGGACGCCCGAAGAGAGCAGGGTCGAGAGGGTGCGCGAGAAGCGCGCGATGGCGACCTTGCGCAACACCGCCCCCATGATGGGCGCTTTGAGTAGCAGGCGGTCTGTGTTGCGGCGGCCGTTGATGGTCTTGCGGTAGGTCTTGATGGCGACGACCGTGGCGATGATGCCGACGAGGATGCAGAGGCCGCCCCAGCCGGCGACGAAATCGCTGAAGGCGACGACGACGCGCGTCGGGAGCGGGAGCTTTTCGCCGGGGCCGAGCAGGCCGAGGAAGATCGTCTGGAACTGCGGGATGACGAAGATGAGAATGGCGGCCACGACCAGACACGCGATGACGATGACGGCCGTCGGGTAGATCATGGCGGAGATCACGTCACGGCGCAGTTTGACGATCTTTTCGATGAAGGTTGAGAGGCGTTGCAGGATGATGTCGAGAATACCGCCCGTCTCGCCCGCCTCGATCATGTTGACGAAGAGTTGGTCGAAGACCTTCGGGTGACGCGACATGGCGACGGCCAGCGTCGAGCCCTCTTCCACGTCCTGCCGGGTTTGCGTCAAGACCTGCTGGAAAAATTTATTCTCCTGCTGGCTCGCGAGGATGTCGAGGCACTGCACGAGCGGCAGCCCCGCGTCGATCATCACGGAGAACTGGCGCGTGAAGATCGACAACTCTTTAGACTTCACTTTGCCGCGCCCGCCGAGCTTGGGCACGGCGATCTCACGCCCTTTCTCCTTGACCGATGTGAGCATGATCTGTTCGCGGCGCAGCAGTTGCTTCAACACGTCGCGGCTGTCGGCGACGCGCTCGCCGACCATCACTTCGCCGAGTCGGTTGCGGCCTTTGAAGACGTAAGTGGGCATGGGTGGAAAACTCCTAAGTTTCAAGTTGCAGGTTTCAAGTTTCAGGTTTGAGGTTGTCCGGTCTTTAACTTGAAACCTGCAACCTGCAACTTGAAACCTTGTCTTATCTCGTGGGGCGTGCGCCGATGGGTCGCGGCTGGGCGTAGGGGCTGGGGTGCGCGCCGGGGCGGGCGGGCGTGTTCGCGCCGTTGCCGTTCCCGGTGTTGACGCCCGAGCCGTGTTCGATGAGATCGCGCAGTTCGTCCGTGTTCGACGAACGCTGCATGGCGAGTTCGAGCGAGATCAGGCGTTTGTGGTAGAGCGTGGCGAGCGCCTGATTGAAAGTTTGCATGCCGTACTTTTCCTGACCCGTCTGCATCATCGAGTAGATTTGGTGAATCTTGTCTTCGCGGATCAGGTTGCGGATGGCGGCGTTGGGGACGAGGATTTCGAGCGCGGCGACGCGCCCCTGCCCGTTGGACTTCGGCAGCAACGCCTGACACATGATGCCTTCGAGGACGAGCGAGAGCTGCGCGCGAATCTGCGCCTGCTGGTTGGAGGGGAACACGTCGATGATGCGGTTGATGGTCGAGGCGGCGGAGTTGGTGTGCAGCGTGGCGAACGTCAAGTGGCCGGTCTCGGCGATGCGCAGGGCGGACTCGATGGTTTCGAGGTCGCGCATTTCGCCGACGAGCACCACGTCCGGGTCTTGGCGCAGTGCGGTGCGCAACGCTTCGGCGAAGCCTTTGGTGTCCGAGCCGACTTCGCGCTGGTTGACGAGGCACGACTTGTGGTTGTGCAGGAATTCGATGGGGTCTTCGATGGTCATGATGTGTTCATGACGTTCGCGGTTGATCTTGTCGATCATGGCGGCGAGCGTGGTGGACTTGCCGGAGCCGGTCGGGCCCGTGACGAGGATGAGGCCGCGCGGCTTGTCGCAGAGTTTGGTGACGACTGGCGGGAGGCCGAGGTTCTCGAACGACCTGATCTCGTAGGGGATGGCGCGGAAGACGCAGCCGACCGCGCCGCGCTGGTTGAAGAGGTTGGCGCGGAAACGCGAGAGGCCGCGCACGCCGAAAGAGAAGTCGAGTTCGAGCGATTCCTCGAAACGGTGCTTCTGCGCGTCGGTGAGCACGCTGTAGGCGAGTTGCTTGGTGTCGGCGGAGGTGAGCGTTTTGAAGCCGTCGAGCGGTTTGAGCTCGCCGTCAACGCGCACCTGCGGGGGTGTGTTGGTGGTCAGATGCAAATCCGAGCCGCCCAATTCGATGAGCTTCTTGAGCAGGTCGGAGAGCGAGAGTTGATCCGCCAGTGACGATTCGTTGGCTGCCATGATTCTTCGTGGACTCCCTGGGGAAGATTACCCGCGCGGGCGGGCGCGCGCCGGGTGGGGCGCGCGTCTGAAAATTGGTTTTCGCGGTGTGTGCGAAAGAGAGACCGCGCTGTGATTAACGCTGGGCGGTCGTGGAGTTGGCGCGGCGCGCGCCGAGCGCGACGACGGCCTGTTCGGACTCGGCGGCGAGCGTGTCGGCGAATTCCGCGGGCGCGTTCGTGGCGAGGCTGTAGACTTGCCCCTCGGATTCCGTGAAGTAGAACGTCCACGCGCGGCGTTCGCCGTCGGCGGCGACAGACTGTGCGGTGACGACGAACACGCGCCGTTCGCCAAACTGCTTTTGCACGTCGTTCGTGACCCACCCGCCCTCGGCGACCATTCGGTTGATGACCGTGCGGCGCAGGAGCGTGACGGGGACGCCGCCGAAAGTTTTGCTGCGCGTGTCGGAGGGGGAAGAGGCGGCCGACTGCAAGTTGACGCGCGACCAAACGGCGGAGGAGCGGACGCGCCCGTCTGCGGCGCGCACGCTGAAACGCATCTCACCCGCGCGACTCGACGCCGTGCTGCTCCACGCGCTCGGCAGCGGCGAGGCCGCCGGTCGCGGCAGTTCCCGCAGAGCGTCTTTCGTCGCCGGGACGACGGCGGATAGAGGTTTCACGGGGGTGATATTAGAGAGCGAGGCAGTGCTCGGCAGAACGACGCCCGGCAGCGCGAGGTTGCCGGCGGTTCGGACGCTCGCCGCGCCGACATGATTTCCGGCGGCGGCTGGCGCGAGCAGCGAGACGGGTTTTGCGCCTGCCGTCAACATGGCGGCGCGTCGCTTGCGGCGTTCGGCGGCCACGGCGCGCTGGCGTCGGAGGCGTGCGCGGTAGCGTCGCCACCACGCGCGCGAGTGGCGGCGGGCGGAGCGGCCTTTGTGGCGGCGCGAGGCCGAAGGGCGCGAAGCCCAGTGCGCCAGCGAGTCCGAGAGCGGCAGCGTGGCGGCCACCGTGCACATGATGAGTATGGATAAAACTAAGGCGCGCAAAAACATGATGAACCTCTTTTCAAGCGACCGTCTCGCGCACGACTTCTTCGATCGTGGTCACGCCGTTTCTGATCTTCACTAAACCCGACGCGCGCAGAGTGAGCATGCCGTTCTCGACGGCTCGCTTGCGCAGTTCCAAGGCCGACGCCCCGATCAAGATCAACTCGCGTATGTCGTCGGTGATCTCCATCACTTCGTAGAGGCCGACGCGCCCCTTGTAGCCGGTGTTGTTGCACTTCCCGCAGCCCCGGCCTTTGTAAATCTTCAAGTCGCGCGCTTCGTCCGGCGTGAAGCCGATTTCGACGAGCGCCTCGGCGGGAGTGGGGACGGCTTCTTTGCATTCCGTGCAGACGCGGCGAATGAGTCGCTGCGCCTGAATCAAGTTGACGGAGGTGGCGACGAGGAAGGGCTCGATGCCCATGTTCATGAGGCGAGAGATGGTGGAGGGCGCGTCGTTGGTGTGGAGGGTGGAGAGGACGAGGTGGCCTGTGAGCGCGGCCTTGATGGCGATCTCGGCGGTCTCGAAGTCGCGAATTTCGCCGACGAGGACGATGTTCGGGTCTTGCCGGAGGAACGAGCGGAGCGCGGCGGCGAAGTTCAAACCGATCTGCTCCTTCATCTGCACCTGATTGATGCCGACGAGGTTGAACTCGACCGGGTCTTCCGCCGTCATGATGTTCGTCTCGGTCGTGTTCAGAGACTGGAGGGCGGAGTAGAGCGTGTTGGTTTTGCCCGAACCCGTCGGGCCGGTGACGAGCACCATGCCGTAGGGGCGTTCGATGTTGCGCTTGAACTTGACGAGCGACTCCGGCTCGAAGCCGAGTTTCGTCATGTCGAGCATCAGCTTCTCTTTATCGAGAAGACGCATCACGACTTTTTCGCCGAAGAGCGTCGGCAGCGTGGAGACGCGGAAGTCCAACTCGCGCGAACGTCCCTCCGAGCGCAGCTTGATCTTGATGCGCCCGTCCTGCGGCAGACGCTTCTCGGAGATGTCGAGCTTCGACATGATCTTGATGCGGGAAATGAGCGCGTCGCGCAGGCGCAGCGGCGGGTGCATCACGTCGTAGAGCACGCCGTCGATGCGGAAGCGGATGCGCATCTCTTTCTCGTAAGGCTCGATGTGGATGTCGGAAGCTCCGCGTTGCAGCGCGTCCACGAGCAGCACGTTGACGAGGCGCACGACGGGCGCGTCCTCGCTCATGCGCGCCAGACTCGACACGTCGATCTCGTCGTCCTCGTCAATGACCTCGACGTCGTCGGAGGCTTCCTGATCGAAATCCAACTGGGCGAGCGAGACGGCGTCGGCCGCCATCGCGAAACCGTTACCGTTGCCGTTCGCGTGGCCGTTGCCGTTCGCCCCGGCCAGCGTCGCCTCCACCATGCTCGCCAGTTCGATCTCGCGCGACCCGCCGTAGTACTGCTCGATGGCCTCCTGCACGCCCGCTTCCGAGACGACGACCGGCTCGATGTTCAAGCCCGTCATAAACTTGATGTCGTCCATCGCGAAGACGTTCGTGGGGTCAACCATCGCCAGCGTCAGTGTCGCCCCGACGCGCGAGAGCGGCAGCACCGAATACTTGTCTGCTACCTCGCGCGGAATCAGGCGAATGACCGAAGCATCAACGTCGAACAGGTCGAGGTTGACGCTCGGCACGCCGTACTGGCGCGACAAAACGGCCGTCACCATGTCGTCGGAAACCAGACCGAGCTTGACGAGGTTGAAGCCGAGCCGCCCGCCGTGTTCGCGCTGGTAGTCGAGCGCTTCGCGTAGTTGCTGCGGCGTCAGAATGTTTTCGCGGACGAGTATTTCGCCTAGTTTAGCTGACATTTCTTGACGGTTTCCATTGGAATCGGACGCTGATGGGCAAGAACTTGCGATGGGGCAGGCACTTACGGATTATACGGACAAGGGAGAAGTACGCGATGCGCGTGTGTTTTGTCTTAAGGCAACGATGATAAACATCGTTGGCAAAGTCATGTTACCGGACATCCCGCATAGCTGTCAAGATGAATATGCGGCGACTCGCTTGGAGACTTGGGATGATGGGAAAAGAGTTTTGTTTGCAGCAGTTTCCGTGAGGGGAGCGATGACGGCAAACCGCGTCAATGTGAATGCGGCGGGGCGGGTGATTGATGCGATAGGTGTTAAACACGAAAAGGCGACGCTTGTTTTGAGCGTCGCCTTTTCGCGCTTAATAGTTAAAATGAATCTAGGTCTTGCGTCGTTTGGTCGTCGTGGTCGCCTTGTCGGCCGGTCTGGGTTTGAGGGCTTCGTTGAGTCCGGCGACGGCCTCTTCGGCCATCTGCTTGCGCGGGTCGGTCGCGGGCGCGCGGCTCGCAAACTGCTGGAGCATGTCGCGTCCTTCGGCCGTCTTCGCGCCGGTCGGGTCGGAAGCCAGCGCAAGGCCGAGACCGTAAATGGCGTCGAGGTTATTCGGGTTGTTGGCAAGAATCACCTTGTAGGCGGCGATAGACTCGTCCACACGCCCGCCGAAAAAGAGTGCGTCGCCGAGAGACGACTCCGCTTTGGTCTTTTTCGTCGCGTCGGTTTCGGCCGCGATGTACTCCTGAAACGCCTTGATGCCCGCGTCCGTGTCAACCGGCGCGTTGGTTTGCAGCGCGACGCGGTAAGACTCCGCGCGCTGGAACAGATAATCTAAATCCTCATTCTTCGCCGCGTCGGGCGTGCCGGCGACACGATCCGCCTGCGGGGTGCGATAGGTGGCGATGGCTTTCTCGGCCGTCTCGGTGGCGAGTTTCAGGTCAGCGCGCGCGGCGTCTTTGCCTGCCTGATCCTTGGTTTTGGCGGCCTCGTTGTACCTGTCCACGGCGCGCGTGCGCAGGACGATGGCTTTGTTGCGATAGACGACGGCCTCGGCCGGATCGATGCCGATGGCCTGGTCGTAGAGCGCAATCGCCTCGTCGTACTTCTTGGCGGTGAACGCTTCGTTGGCGGCCTTGAAGACGACGGGCAACTTGGCGTTGCGCTCTTCGACCTTCGCGTTCTTGGCCGCGATCTCGGCGACCTGCTTCTTATACTCTTCCTCTTTCTTCTTGGCCTCTTCGGGCGTCAGCGCGGGTTCGGCTCCGGCTTTGGCCGTGCTCCCTTTCGCCGCGCCGGCCGTCGTCGCGCCCGCAGCCTTGGTGTCGGCGAGGGTCAGAGCCTTGCCGTCGCCGGGGCTGAGCGTGAAGTTGTTATTGGGCTGCTGGCCGAGGCGGACGTTCGGGATGAAGGAAGGCATCGCCCCCGGCGCGCTGACGATGATGGTGAACGTGCCGCCGGGATCAATTCCGGCGTAGAGGTATTCGCCTTTTTTATCCGTTTTTACTTTTAAGGTCTGCTTGATGTCGGTGCGATGTATCTCGACCTGCGCGCCGGCGACGGGGACTTCCGCGCCGTCGGCCTGTTTGAGCGTAACTTTGCCTGTGGCCGTGGCCGTAAACTGTGCCGCGACGTTGACGGCGAAGGTCGCGAGCAGCAACGCGGCGACGAAGAAGTGTGTAAATTTCGGGATACGCATGTTGGGCTTCTCCTGATAAATGATTCTGCGGGGAGTTTAATTTTAAACAGGGGGTTCAATCAAGTCTTCAGCCGCCGTTTAAGATGCGCGCGGAGGCTGTCCGGTTGTCATTTCCGTCCTGCTAATACCAGATCGGGGACGGACAAATCAAGCGTAAAGAATGGGGTCGTCCACGCCCGCCTCGCGGAAGGCGCGCAGGCGCAGGGCGCACGAATCGCAACGCCCGCAGGCTCTCTCCTCCGCCTGATAACACGACCAGGTGAGCGCGAGCGGCGCGCCGAGTTCGAGGCCGCGACGGATGATCTCCGGCTTGCTCAGGTGGATGACGGGCGTCCTGATTTCCAGGTGCGTGTCGGGGCGCGTCCCGTTGTCGATTGCGCGCTGGAAGGCCGCGTAAAACTCCGGGCGGCAATCCGGGTAGCCGGACGAATCTTCCTCGACCGCGCCGATGTAGATGGCGCGCGCGCCCAACACTTCCGCCCAACTCGTCGCGATGGCGAGCAGGTGCGCGTTGCGAAAAGGCACGTAACTCGTCGGTATCGTGCGGGCGTTCAAATCGGCGGACGACACCGGAATCCGCGCGTCCGTCAGAGACGAACCGCCGATGCGCGTCAGGTAATCAATCGAGGCGACGAGTCGCCGCGTGACGCCGTAGTGATCCGCGAGTTCCTGAAAAGCGCGCCCCTCGCGCGCCTCCGTCCGTTGCCCGTAGGAGACGTGCAGGAAAGCCAACTCGTCATACTCCGTCTGCGCGATGGCCGCCGTGACACACGAATCCATCCCGCCCGACACCAGACACACGGCCAACTCCGCGCCCGCCTCAAACTCCTCCGGCTCGTCCGACACTTCCATCAACGCTCTTTCGTCGTATCCACCCATAAGAGAAACGATGAACGATGAACGCGGAACGATGAAGTGAAGGAAAAGCATTTTGCTTTACTTCATCATTCATCGTTCCTACTTCATCGTTTGCCTTTCAGACTCCGTGAACGTCCGCGCCCCAGATCATTTTGTGTAGTTGCATTTGCATGCGAACTTTGCGAAGGCCGCTCGACGCGATCCATTCGGCCAACGCTTGCAAGTCGGTTTGACCCCAAACGGGCGAGACGAGGATGGCGTGCGCGCGGCGTTCGAGATCGTAGCGCGCGATCACGTCGAGGGCGTAGTCCCAGTCGGCGCGATCCACGACGACGAATTTGATCTCGTCGCGGTCGGCGCGCAAGGCCGAGAGGTTCGGCCAGTGGTTGCGTTCGGCTTCGCCGGAGGCCGGACATTTTACGTCGAGGATGAGTTTGGCGCGCGGGTCAACCTGTTCGGTCGAGACGTAGCCGCCCGTTTCGACGAGTACCTCGAAACCCTCGTCGCAGAGGCGTGTGATGAGCGTGAAGGCTTCGCGTTGCGCGAGCGGTTCGCCGCCCGTCACTTCGACGAGTCGGCAGTTCATCGCACGCACCCCGGCGAGCACCTCTTCGAGCGACATGCGCTCGCCGCCTGTGAACGTGTATTCGCTGTCGCACCATACGCAGCGCATCGGGCAGCCCGTCAGGCGCACGAACGCGCACGGCCGCCCGGCGTGCGTTGACTCGCCTTGAATGGAGCGAAAAATTTCCGTGACGCGAAGCATGATAATTTAGGGATGAGGGATGAACAAATCATTATTCATTCACTAAGGGCTCGCCCCGATGCTCAATCCTGCCGCAGACTCTAGCCGAGGCGTGCAAAGAGTGTCAAAATTGATCTTTAGTCAGAATCATTTCCGAACGACGGCTTGTTTCATCCCTCATCCCTCATCCTTCATCCCTTGTGTTAGCATACGCGCTCGGCAGGCTGAGCATCAAACCCCAAGCGATGAGCCGGAAGGCGACAGCAACGGCAACCACGGAGCGACTTTTGCGCGAGGGCACGGCGCGCCTGTTGGGGCGTGCGGCGGAGGCGCGCGCGCTCGACGCGGACGCGCTCCTGCCGCGCGTGGGCGGCGTGTTGGAAAAGTATTTGCTGCGCCATCGGCCGGAGGCGTCGGCCGCGGAGATCGAAGGTTTTCTCGACGCGTTGCGCGCCGACGACCTGTGTCTGGTCGTGGCGTGCGAGCGCGGCGACGAGGCGGCGTGGGCTGATTTGATGGGGCAGTTTCGGGCGACCGTGTTGTCGGCGGCGCGCGGCGCGTCGGCCAACGAGACGGCGGCCGAGGAGTTGGCGCAGTCCGTATGGGCCGACCTGTACGGCTTGCGCGCGCGGGCGGACGGCAGCGTGTCGGGCAAGCTGGCATACTATTCCGGCTGCGGTTCGCTCGGCGGCTGGCTGCGCGCCGTCGTCGGCCAACTCGCCATCGACCGGCATCGCAAGTCGGCGCGGCTCGTGCAGACGGAAGAGGCGACGGACTTCGACCGTCTCGCGCAGGAGCCACACGACGAGACGGACAACTTCACCGTCGCCGCCGCGCCCGACCCCGAACGCGCGCTCGCCGGTCGAGAGACGGCCGACGCGCTCGAACGCGCACTCGCGAGCGCGCTCGCCGGGCTCGACGCGGAAGATCGTCTCCTGATCAAACTCTACTACTTCGACGACCTGCGACTGCGCGAAGCGGGCGCGGTGCTCGGCGTACACGAGGCGACGGCGAGCCGGAGACTGACGCGGCTGCACGGGGAAGTGCGCAAGCGCGTCGAAGCGTTTCTCGTCGCCGAACACGGCTGGACGAAACACGAGGCGGCGCGCACGCTCGCCGACGCCGCAACGCATCTCGACACAGACCTGCGCCGCATGCTCGCCGGGGGAAAGCGCGCGACGCGGGCGTGCCGCGTCCGACGCGCCCGCCACGACGCACCTCGACGCAGACGAACAGAGCGCGTATGCGGAGAACGCGTTGCCCGCCGCGGCGCGCGCACATTACGCGGCGCATCTCGCGGACTGCGACGACTGCCGCCGCGGTGTGACGCGGCTCGCGCTCGCCGCAGGCATGCCCGCGCAGTTGGAGCCGCGCGAGACGGCGACGGCGGGGCAGGCGGTTTCAACGAACGTCGGTTGGCGCGAACGCCTCGGCGCGTTGTTCGCGCCGCGCGCGTTGCGTTACGCAGCACCCGCGCTGGCGTTGCTGCTCGTCGGCGCGGTCTCGCTCATCGTGTTGACGCGCAAACCGGCGCGCGAGGACGTGTCCGTCGCACGGCGCAACACATCGGAGACGCAGAGGGCGCAGCCGCCGCAACCGGAAGCGCATCACGCGCCCCAAAACGACAACGACGCGACTGCGGACGCCGCCCCCGCCGCCGAGAGTGCGCCCGTCGCGCCAAACCAGAACGCGCCTCAGCCGAAAGAAGAGATCGCCGCGAACAATCCGCGCGGGATGGTCGAGCAGCCGTTGGTGGTCGTGCCTCAAGGCGATATGGTCGCGCCGCCTCCGCCCGCGCCCGCATCCGGCAGCGGCGCGAGCGCGCGCAGCGTCTCAGAGTTGCCGACGCCCGCGCCGACGCCCGCGCCCGTCTCCGACGCGGTGACGATCACGTCCAATCAGCAAGAGGCGAAAGTCAAAAGCGGCGAATCCGTCAACGAGTTGCGTAAGCTCGAACAGAGAACGGGCAACTTTGAAAACCGTCAGTATGAAAACCGCCAGCGTGAGCCGATCAGCGGCCCGCATCGCAGCAACAACGAACAGGCGCGAAACGCGCGCTCGTCCAATGCGGACAACTCGCAAGACCGCGCCGACAAAAAAGACGAAAACCTCGGGGCGGCAGCCGCGGCCGCGCCTGCCGCCGCTACTGCGAGACGTTCGCCCCGGCGCGAGGCGGATCGCGGCGGGGCTGAGAAACGCGCGGCGGAAGACCCCGAGAGAAGCGAGGGCGGGCGCAAGATGTCGGCCGAGACGCGCACCGTCGCCGGGAGAAAATTCCGCCGTCAGGGCGACGCGTGGGTTGACACCGCCTATCACGCGGGGCAGTCCTACACGGTCGTCAGGCGCAACTCCGAACAGTTTCGCGCGCTCGTCGCGGACGAGCCGGAACTGCGCCGCGTCGCGGGCGCGCTCGGCGGCGATGTCACGGTCGTCTGGAAAGGTCGCGCCTACCGCTTCCGCTGAATAAGTGACGGGTGACGGGTGGCGGGTGACGGGTGAAAAATATTTACCTGTCACCCGCTTCTCATGTAAGGTGTACCACTCAAGAGCCGATTCGGCTGACAATTAACTACAAGTGAAGACACTGCGCCGAGTCGGAATCGCGGGTTTGCCCTGTCGCCCGTTATTTGTTATCCATCACGTATTGGAGGTCTCCCATGATCTTCCGCAGTCCCTATCCGCAGATTGAGATTCCCCCGACGCCGCTGACGCCCTTCGTGCTGGCGCGCGCGCGCGCGCGCGGCGACAAGCCCGCTTTGATCGATGCCGTGACCGGGCGCACGATCACTTACAGGCAACTCGAAGAGGCGGTGCGTCGCGTCGCCGCCGGACTCGTCGCGCGTGGGCTTCGCAAAGGCGACGTGTTCGCGATCTACAGCCCGAACGTCCCTGAATACGTCATCGCCTTCCACGCCGTCTCGCTCGTCGGCGGGACGCTGACGACGCTCAACCCGCTCTACACCGTGGACGAGGCCGCGCACCAACTCACGGACGCGCGCGCGAAATATTTGCTCACCGTCCCCGTCCTGCTCGACAAGGCGCGCGAGGCCGCCGCGCACGCGAGCGTCGAAGAGGTGTTCGTCTTCGGCGAGGGTGAAGGAGCGACGCCGTTCGCCGCGCTCTACGCTCATGAGGGGGCGAGCGACGGGGCGGGCGACGGGCAGGAGGAATGGCCGCGAGTCGAGATTGATCCGGCCGAGGATGTGGTCGTGCTGCCGTATTCGAGCGGGACGACGGGGTTGCCGAAGGGCGTCATGCTCACGCACCACAATTTGATCGCGAACACGCTGCAAGTGCAGGCGTGCGAGTTGATCGACAAGGCGGACACGCTCGTCTGCGTGCTGCCGCTGTTTCACATCTACGGGATGGTCGTCATCATGAACGTCGGCCTCTACGAAGGCGCGCAGATCGTCATCATGCCGCGCTTCGATCTCGAAATGTTCCTCAGGGTCTTGCAGGACTACGGCGTGACGCTGGCGCACGTCGTGCCGCCGATCATGCTCGCGCTCGCGCAGCACCCGTCCGTGGACAACTACGATCTCTCGAAACTCAAGACGCTCTTTTCCGGCGCGGCCCCTTTGAGCGAACAACTCGCGCGGGCGTGCGCCGAGCGACTCGGCTGCGCCATCCGGCAGGGCTACGGCATGACGGAGACCAGCCCGGCCATCCACCTCACGCCCGCCAGATTCGACCCGTCGAGGCTCGGTTCAATCGGGCAGTGCGTGCCGAACACGGAATGCAGGATCGTGGACGTGGAGACGGGCGCGCCTTTGGGGAGCGGGCAGGCGGGCGAGATTTGCATGCGCGGGCCGCAGATGATGAAAGGCTATCTCAACCGCCCCGACGCCACCGCCGCGACGATTGACGCCGACGGCTGGCTGCACACCGGCGACATCGGCTACTGCGACGAGAGCGGCCATTTCTACATCGTGGATCGCTTGAAGGAGTTGATCAAATACAAGGGCATGCAGGTGGCTCCGGCGGAACTCGAAGGGTTGCTGCTGACGCACCCGTCGGTCGCGGACGCGGCCGTCGTGCCCGTGGCCGACGAAGAGGCGGGGGAACTGCCGAAAGCCTTCGTTGTTTGCAAACCGGGTGCGGACGCCGTCGGCGCGGAAGAGTTGATGGCCTTCGTCGCCGCGCGCGTCGCGCCCTACAAGAAGATACGGCATCTCGAATTCATCGAGCAGATTCCGAAGGCCGCGTCCGGCAAAATCCTGCGCCGCCTGCTCGTCGAGCGCGACCGCGCGAAGTGAACTGCGAACGCTAAAAGCTGTATGGAAGGCAAAGGTGCTTTTGTCCCGTCAGGGACGATTGAGAATAGCCCGGCGCTTTAGCGCCGGGGATAAGTCGAGACGGTGACTCGGAGTCCCGTAGGGACGATTGATTTTTTGACGCACGCTTCAAGCGTCCCTACGGGACTGATGATAATTCGCGCACATTGTTCCCAGCCATGAATGGCTGGGCTATTCTCAATCGTCCCTGACGGGACTTCTCGACCGGCTTCTTAGAAAAAACGCATTAAGGGTTAAACTAAAATTCTCATGTCGAAAAACTCAAATTGCGCGCGCCGCGCGTGCGCTTCAATCGTCGCCGCCGTCATGCTCGTCGCGGCCTTCGCCCTCCCGCCCGTCGCACGCGCCCAACGCAGAGGCGACGCGCGTCGCCGCAGTAGTGGCGCACCGGCTTCTGCCGCGCCGCGTCGCGACCCGGATGTCGCGCGCATCATCTCCGAGATCGATCCGCGCAACATCGAACGCACGGTGCGGAAACTCGCCTCCTTCGGCACGCGCAACACGCTCTCGGCGCAGGACAACCCCACGCGCGGCATCGGCGCGGCGCGCGACTGGCTCAAGAGCGAGTTCGACGGGATCGCGCGGCGCGCGGGCGGGCGTCTGAACGTGGAGTTGCAGTCATACACGCAGGAAGCGAATCCGCCCCCGCGCGGTCGCATCCCGCAACCCACCGTTATCACAAACGTCGTGGCGACGCTCAGGGGCGCGCAACCCGCTTCCGCCGCGCGCATGTACGTCGTGAGCGGCCACTACGATTCGATGTGCACCAGCCCGACCGACGCCACCTGCGATGCGCCGGGCGCGAACGACGACGCTTCGGGCGTCGCGGCCGTCGTCGAGATGGCGCGCGTCATGTCGTCGCGCGAGTTCGACGCGACGATTGTGTTCATGGCCGTCGCGGGCGAAGAACAGGGCTTGCTCGGCGCAACTTACTACGCCGAGCAGGCGAAGCAGAAGAGCCTGAACATCGAGGCGATGTTTACGAACGACATCGTGGGCAACACGCTCGGCGGAAACGGCGTGCGCGACAGGGGCGGCGTGCGCGTCTTCTCCGAAGGCGTGCCGTCGAACGAGACGCCCGAAGAGGCGAACGCGCGGCGCGGCACGGGCGGCGAGAACGATTCCGCTTCGCGTCAACTCGCGCGCTTCATCAAAGAGACGAGCGCAACTTATCTGCCGGGCTTCGACGTGAGGATGATCTACCGGCGCGACCGCTACCTGCGCGGCGGCGACCACATCCCGTTCCTCGAACGCGGCTTCGCGGCGGTGCGCTTCACCGAGCCGAACGAGGAGTACAAGCACCAGCACCAGAACGTCCGCACGGAAAACGGCGTCGTCTACGGCGACCTGCCGGAGTTCGTCGACTACGGCTACATCGCGCAGGTCGCGCGCGTCAACGCCGTTGCGCTCGCCACGCTCGCACGCGCCCCCGCGCGCCCGAAAGGCGTCGGCCTGCTCACGCGCCGCCTGACGAACGACACCGACCTCCAGTGGACGGCCAACACCGAAGACGACCTCGCGGGTTACGAGATCGTCTGGCGCGAAACCTCTTCGCCCGTCTGGACGAACTCGCGCGCCGTGGGCAACGTGACGACGTACACGGTCGCGGGGATGTCGAAAGACAACTACTTTTTCGGTGTGCGCGCCGTGGACAGGCAGGGCCATCGCAGCCCCGTCAGCGTGCCGCGCCCGGTGCGCTGAAAATAAGATTCACCACCACCACCACCAAAGCGGGCACAGAACACACGGAGATTGCACGGAGGAAGGCAGCGGACAATTTCAAATCTCTAATTTCAAATGCTTTTCTTCCATGCCGCCTCCGTGTTCTCTGTGCCCGTGGCGGTGAACGCCTCCAACCTCTCCACTTTATTCAACCTTTTATCCGGCTCGCGCGTCTAAAGAATCGGGTTATCTCGAAATCTGAAAAATCGTCTCAATCCGAAGGCATTCACGCGAATATTCGGACTCCCGCAAGGTTATGAAAATTTTTACGAACAGGTCTCTTAATTCCGTCGCCGCGTTGCGCGTGCGCCGCGCGACGGCCGTTTCGCTCGCGTTCGTGCTCGTCGCCGGTTCATTCGCGGCGTCCGCGCAGAAGAAGGCGGCGGCGACGAAGGCCGCGCGTCTGAGCGACGAGCAGCGCATTTTGCACGTCCTCAATCGCCTCGGTTTCGGCGCGCGCCCCGGCGACGTGGAGCGCGTCCGCAAGATCGGCGTCGAGCGTTACATCGAGCAGCAACTCGCCCCGGACAAGATCGAAGACTCTGCGGCCGAAGCGAAACTGCGTGGCCTGTCGTCTTACTGGATGACGACCGCCGAGCTTTACCGGAAGTATCCGCAGCCGGGTCGCCTGTTGCGCGCGTTGGAGCGTCAGGGGCGTCTGCCCGCAGACCTCGCGGACGCGCGCGAGAATCGCACGAAGGGCGCGAACGAGGCGTCGAAGCCTGACATGGCGGGGGCGAAACAGGACGCGGAAGGCGCGTCGTCGAACGACGCGGCGGCGACGATGAAGGCGGGCGAGTCGGGCGCGGCGCAAAACGAAGCGCGCAAGGATTATCGTCAGGCCATACAGGAATATTACCGGGAGAATAATCTGCTGCAACCGGCGCGCATCACGGCGGAGTTGCAATCGTCGCGCATCCTGCGCGCGGCCTACAGCGAGCGGCAGTTGCAGGAAGTCCTCGTCGATTTCTGGACGAACCACTTCAACGTCTACGCGAACAAGGGCGCGGATCGCTGGCTGCTGGTCTCCTACGACCGCGACACGATTCGCCCGCACACGCTCGGCAAGTTCAAAGACTTATTGCTGGCGACGGCGCAAAGCCCCGCCATGCTTTTCTTCCTCGACAACTATCAGAGCGTCAGCCCGGCGGCCGGGCGCGGCGGGGCGCGCATGCGCCCGCGCGTGAAGCGGTTCAGCGAGATGCTGGCGATCCCGCAGGCGGGCGGCGAGGCGGGCGCGGAACAGCAGCAGGGCGGACGGCGACGCGGCCGGATGAATCGCAGGCGACAGTTGATGCGCGAAGGCGCGAACGCCGGGGCCGCGCCGGAGATGCCCGGCGCGCAGAAGCAGGGCGAGACTCCCGGCGCACAGGCGCAGGAGACGCCGCGCCCGCAGCAGCAGCCGCGACGCATGCGTCGCGGCATCAACGAAAACTACGCGCGCGAATTGATGGAACTGCACACGCTCGGCGTCGAGGGCGGCTACACGCAGAAGGACGTGCAGGAAGTGGCGCGCTGCTTCACGGGCTGGACGATCTTCGACCCGCGCGGGCAGGGCGGCGCGGCGGGCTTGACGAACCCCGAACGCGCCGGGACGTTCTTCTTCAACCCGCGCCTGCATGACGACGGCGAGAAGCTCGTGCTCGGCCACAAGATTCCGGCGGGCGGCGGCATAGGCGACGGCATGCTGGTGCTCGACATCCTCTCGAAACACCCTTCGACGGCGAAGTTCATCGCGACGAAACTCGCGCGCCGCTTCGTCTCCGATAACCCGACGCCCGCACTGGTCGAACGCATCGCCTCGGCCTACACGAAGTCCGACGGCGACATCCGCACGACACTGCGCGCGATATTTGCCTCGCCCGAATTCAACGCGCCGGAGAATTACCGCGCGAAGATCAAGACGCCTTTTGAACTCGCCATCAGCGCGGTGCGCTCGCTCGGCGGCGAGACGACGGGCGCGCCCGCGCTGCATCAGTGGATCGCGCGCATGGGCGAGCCGCTCTACCAGTATCAAGCGCCCACCGGCTACCCCGACACGGCGGAGCACTGGGTCAACACGGGCGCGCTGCTCGAACGCATGAACTTCGCGCTCGCGCTTGTCGGCAACCGCATCAACGGCACGCGCGTCGATCTCACGCGCTTCGACAGCGCGGGCGGCACCGCGACGGGCGCGGACAAGTCGCGCCTCATCGAGCAGTTCGCCGCCGTCATCTTGCAGGGCGACATGTCCGAACGGACGAAAGCGACCCTGTTGAAACAGTTGAACGAAGCGACGACGCCGACGGCTGCGGCGACGACGACGAACGCCGCAAACTCGACAGCGTCAATGACGCGCGCGGCGAACAGCGACGACGACGCCATGATGCCGCGCGGCGGTGGCGGCGGCGGCGGCGGTCGGCGCGGCGGCGCGCGGCGCGAGATGGTGGCCGCCAACGCTCCGATACCGGAGGCGGCACGCATCGCCGCGTTGATCCTCGGCTCGCCGGAGTTTCAAAGACAGTGAAAAGCCGTAAATCGTGAATCGTAAATAGAGAAAACGGTTTCTTTCTATTCACGATTTACGATTCACGATTCACGAAGTTAAGAGGTATGAAGATGAATCGCAGGTTCTTTTTGAAGTCGGGGGGCATCGCGCTGGCGAGCGTCGGGTTGGCGGGCGCGTCGCCGTCGTTTTTGCAGCGCGTCGCGGCGGCTCAGGGGTTGAAGGCGAACGCGGGCGGGCGTCGTAAAACTCTGATCGCCATCTTCCAGCGCGGCGCGGTTGACGGCCTCAACATGGTCGTGCCGCACGGCGAGAAAAATTACTACGCGCTGCGACCCTCAATCGCCGTCGCGCGGCCGGGCAAGGGTGCGGGCGTCGAGTCGGCCATCGACCTCGACGGCTTCTTCGGCCTGCACCCCGCGCTCGCCGGGTTCAAGCCGATGTGGGATGCGAAGCGTCTCGCCATCGTCCACGCCGCCGGGTCGCCCGACAACACGCGCTCGCACTTCGACGCGCAGGATTACATGGAAGCGGGCACGCCCGGCGTCAAGTCTACGCCCGACGGCTGGCTCAACCGTTACTTGCAGGCGCGCGTCGATCCCAAGGGGTCGCCGTTTCGCGGCGTCGCGATGGCGCAGAACCTGCCGCGCGCGATGCAGGGACGCGCGCCCGCGCTCGCCATCTCAAACCTCGCGGACTTCTCGATCCGCGCCGGGCAGTCTTCGCAGTCGGTGCAGGGCGGCTTCGAGGACATCTACGAACAGGCGGCGGGCGACGCCCTTCAAGGCACCGGCAAGGAGACGTTCGAGGCCATCGCCTTTTTGAAGCAGGTCAACCCCGCGCAGTACAAACCGGAGAACGGCGCGCAGTACCCGCGCACACGATTCGGCAACGCGCTGTTGCAGATCGCGCAACTCGTCAAAGCGGGCGTCGGCCTCGAAGTCGCCTTCACGGACATGGGCGGTTGGGACACGCACGTCAACGAAGGCGGCGCACGCGGCCAACTCGCCGCGCGCCTGACGGAGTTTGCGGGCGGCATCAACGCGCTCTACGCAGACCTCGGCGCGCGCATGGACGACGTGGTCGTCCTCACGATGTCGGAGTTCGGGCGCACTGTGGGCGAGAACGGCAACCGCGGCACGGATCACGGCCACGCCAACGCCATGTTTATCATCGGCGGCGCGACGCGCGGGGGGCGTGTCTACGGCCAGTGGCCGGGACTCGACGCCGACAAACTCCACGACGGCCGCGACCTCGCTTTGACCACGGACTTCCGCGACGTGTTCGGCGAAGTCGCCCTGAAGCATCTCGGCAACGCCGACCTGAAGCGCGTCTTCCCCGGCTACGCCGTGAACGCGGCGAAGTTTCGCGGCGTGCTCGGCTAAGGGAAAAAATGATGAAGTAGGAACGATGAACGATGAATGAAAGCAAGTGTCTTCCGTTCATCGTTCCTACTTCTGCGTTTCCTTTCTCTGCGCCCACGCGATGCCGTCCGGCCCTTTGCCCGTCTCGACTTTGCCCACCACTTCCATTTTTTCCAGATCGACGGCGGCCACGCTGCCCGTCTCCTGCAAGGCGACGTAAGCGCGCCTGCTGTCGGCCGCGACGGCGACGCCGACCGTCCCGCCTTCGATCTTGATGCGCCCCGCCTCTTTGCGCGTCGCCGCGTCGAACACGACGAGTTCGCCTCCGACGGGGTCGGGGATGAGCACGCGCTTGCCGTCCGGGGTGAAGGCGACGCGGAAGGGAAGTTGCGAAAACTTCGCCAGCGTCGCCACGACTTTGTTCGTCGCCGTGTCGATGATCGAGACCGTGCCGTCGGCGCGGTTGGCCGCCCACACCTCGCGGCCGTCGGGCGAGATGCCGATGCCTTCGGGCGTCTTGCCGACGGCGATCTGCGTGATGTTCGGCGGCGTCGGCCCCGCGCCCACGTTGAGCGCGGTGACGGTGTTCGAGAGCATGTTGGCGGTGTAAATTTTCTTCGCGTCGGGCGTGATAACGAGCATGTGCGAAACGCTCTCGCCCGTGCCCATCAGCCAATCGACTTTGTCCGTCGCCGGGTCGTAACGCGCGACGGCGCGGTTGGCCTCGGCCGTGAAATAGATTTTGCCGCCCGCCTCGACGATGCCGTGCGGGCGTCGGAGCGCGCCGAGGTCTACGCGTTTGGTCTCCCTGCGCGCCGCGATGTCTATGATCGAGAGCGAACTGCCGACGACCTGTTGCGTGCCGTAGTTGCCCACGTAAGCCGTGCGCCCGTCGGCCGACGCGACCACCTCGTGCGGCCCCTCGCCCACGGGCACGCGCGCCAACACCTTCAATGCCGCCGGGTCAACGATGGCGAGCGTGTTGTCCGCCTTGTTCAGCACGAGCAAAGCGGCCTCGCCCGCGTTCGCGCCCGTCGTCGTCGTCGTCGCCGGAGTTTGCGCCGCCTGCGCGCCCGTCAGTTGAAACAGAGAGAGCGCGGCGGCGCATCCGAGCACGACGAGCGCGACGCACTTCGAGATGAATCCCATGTTCATGGATCGAGTTCTCCATTCTTTCGGTTCAAAATCGGGTCGGAACTGCAAGCGTCCGCGGCAAGTTAATACGTAAAAGCGCGGGGCGGGTTTCGCTTTCCTTTGCGCCTTTGCGCCTCTGCGTGAGATTTGTTTTTGCCAAAGAATAAACTCACGCAAAGGCGCAAAGGCGCAAAGGAAGGGCGGAGGCTTTTACATGCTTAGTCGCACTTGGCCTTAAGTTGCCGGTGCGACTTGGACGCGTCGCTCGCGTCGCAGAATAACGTAGGCGAGCAGCGCGCCGATGATGATGCCCGCGAAATCCCATTGGAGATCGTTGGGCGCGTCGTGTTTGCTCCAGATGCGCTGGCCGCCGAAGTAGCGTTCGTCCCAGAGTTCGATGATCTCGTAGAAGGCCGAGAGGCTGAAGAAGACGGCGACGGCGAAGAAGATCGAGAGGCCGAGCGGAAGTTGATGACCGGATCGCCTGACGGCCTCCGCCAGCAGCCACACGACGAGCGGCATCGTCAAAGCCTGCACCGCCAGATGCGCGAATTCGTCATACATGACGCCCCCGACGACGGCGCGCCCGTACATCGAGAAGAAGTTGCCGAGCGCGTCCACCTCAAGCGCGGCGAAGACGAGCAGCAACAGCGCGGGCGGCATCACAATCCGGTAGCGCGCCCGCGCGTAAAAATAGACCGCCGCGAGCCACGCGCCGCCGACGAGCGTGCAGGTGACGAGCGGCAGGTAACACATCTTGAGCAGAAAGGCCGCGCCCGCCACGACGAGCGCGGCCGTGATGGGAATTTCCAGACGTTCGAGCAGTTTATTCATAGCTCTATGCTCCTGCGACGGTTGCCTCTAGCTAAGACGGCGAGGGGTTGTTAGTATATGCGCCGCCCGCGTCCGTCGCTCTAATTTCTTTACTCACACCGGAGAACGCTCGACGCCATAAGTTGATGCGCTAAATTTCGGGGAAAGGTTCCTTCATGCCGACACCATTGCGAGAATAATTAACGCCGAGCCTTCACCGCTCGCGCTTCCGACAATACAACTAAACCACAAACGTAAACTCAAACGTTGGGGAACCTCACCTCATGCAAACCCTTAGATTAAGTCCCTCCCATAAACCCGTCGGGAATTACTATCGCGCGCTCGAACAATTCAAAACGCTCAAGGTGTCGCACGAGACGGCGGTGCGTTCGGCCTTTCAGAACTTGCTGGAAGCGTGCAGCCGCCAGTTCAGTTGGACGCTCGTTCCCGAATGGCCGATCAAGCGCGAGCAGCACAGGCACGCGCTCAGGGCAGACGGCGCGGTCGTGGATCAGTTCCGGTTGGTGCACGGGTTGTGGGAGGCGAAGGACGCGGGCGACGATCTGCGGCGCGAGGTGAAGCGGAAGTTTGCGGCGGGGTATCCGGCGGGGAACATCCTCTTTCAAGCGCCGGAGCGCGCCATCCTCTATCAGAACAACCGCGAAGTCTTGGACGCAGACCTCACCAACGCGGACGAACTGGTCAAAGCTCTGGCGCACTTCTTCGAGTACACGCCGCCCGCCTACGAACAGTGGACGCAGGCCGTCGAGGATTTCCAGAGGGAAGTGCCGGAACTGGGACGCGCGTTGACGGAGTTGATCGAGCGCGAGCGCAAAAGCAACCGACGCTTTCGCGAAGCCTTCACGGATTTTTACGAACTCTGCCGCCAATCCATCAACCCGAATCTCTCCGAGCAGGCCGTCGAAGAGATGCTCATCCAGCACCTGCTCACCGAGCGCATCTTTCGCGGCGTCTTCCATAATTCCGACTTCACGCGGCGCAACGTCATCGCCGCCGAGATCGAGAAGGTGATCGACGCGCTGACCTCGCAGGCGTTCAGCCGCGAAGCGTTCCTCGGCCGCTTCGACCATTTCTACCGCGCCATCGAACAGACCGCCGCCACCATCGAAGACTTCACGCAGAAGCAGGAGTTCTTAAACACGGTCTATGAAAAGTTCTTTCAGGGCTTCTCCGTCAAGGTGGCGGACACGCACGGCATCGTCTATACGCCGCAGCCCATCGTCAACTTCATGGTCAGGAGCGTGGAAGACATTTTGCAGCGGGAGTTCGGCAAGTCTCTGAGCAGCGCGGGCGTCCACATCCTCGACCCGTTCACGGGGACGGGCAACTTCATCGTGCGCGTGATGCAGGAGATCAAACGAACCGCGCTGCCCGCGAAGTACCGCGCGGAACTCCACTGCAACGAGGTGATGCTGTTGCCCTACTACATCGCCTCGATGAACATCGAACACGAGTTCAACGAGTTGACCAACACCTACGAGGCGTTTCAGGGCATCTGTCTCGTGGACACGTTCGAGTTGGCGGAGGGCGGGCAGACCTCCCTGTCATTCATGACGCCGGAGAACACGGCGCGCGTCGAGCGGCAGAAGCGTGCGCCGATCACGGTCGTCATCGGCAACCCGCCTTACAACGTCGGACAGTTGAACGAGAACGACAACAACAAGAACCGCAAGTACAAGGTGATGGACGGGCACGTCGCGCAGACTTACGCGCGCGACTCAAAGGCGACGAACAAGAACTCGCTTTCCGACCCTTACGTCAAAGCTATTCGTTGGGCGTCTGACCGCATCGGCGGCGAGGGGATCGTCGCGCTCGTGACGAACAACAGTTTCATAGACAACCTCGCGTTCGACGGGATGCGGAAGCATCTGGAGAGGGATTTCGATGCGATCTACGTGTTAGATTTAGGCGGCAACGTGCGCAAGAATCCGAAGTTGTCGGGCACGACGCACAACGTCTTCGGCATTCAAGTGGGCGTCAGCGTCAATGTCTTTGTGAGAAAGCGCAAGTGAGCGCGGTGGCGGCTTCGCGTGTGCGCCCTGTTTGCCATGCTATCATTTGCTATGACGGAAGACGGAGAGGATGGTAGGTAACGGAGTGAGGTGAGAGCTTATGTCAGTGCAAATAGAGCGGCGGACGTTTAGCGTTGACGATTATTACCGCATGGTTGAAGTGGGACTGCTGGCGGAGGGCGAGCGCGTCGAACTGATCGAAGGCCAGGTCATCAAAATGAGTCCAATCGGCAGCCGTCATGCGGCGTGCGTGACGCGCCTGAACATGCTCTTTACCCGGAGCGTTGGGAGACAGGCGATTGTTTCGGTGCAGAATCCCGTCCGGCTGGACGAGTACAACGAGCCGGAGCCGGACGTGGCTGTGCTCGGCGCGCGGGCGGATTTTTATGCGGCGGCGCATCCGACGCCGCCCGACGTGTTGCTGCTCGTCGAAGTGGCGGACACCTCCGTCGAATACGACCGGCAGGTGAAAGTGCCTCTGTACGCGCGAGCGGGGATAGCGGAAGTGTGGTTGGTTGACCTGACGAGCGATGCGGTCGAAATCTACGCGCAACCCGGTGAGGGCGCATACCTGACGACGCGGCGCGCGGCGCGTGGCGAGTCCGTCGCCTCCGGCCTCGCAGGTTTGAGCGTACTGGTTGACGAGGTGCTCGGCTGAAAGCGGGCGCGTAAGGTTGGACGCGAGGTTAACGGTAATGAAGAGACGGGTTCTTTTATCTCCCGGTGAAGATGGATACATCGTGGCCGAAGTTCCGAGTCTGCCGGGTTGCGTCAGTCAGGGACGAACGCGCGACGAGGCATTAGCGAACATTCAAGAGGCCGTTGCTTTGTATGAAGAAGTTCTGGTTGAGCGAGGCGAGGTTGTGCGGGCAGAGGGTGGAACAAAGTAGATGACCAAAGCCCGCATCTACTACGCGCGCGTTGACGAACTCTGGCGCAAAGGCGAGAAGTACGCCTACCTCGAAGAGAAGGGGCACGTCGGCGGCGTCCAGTGGCAGGAGCTAGAGCCGGACGCGAAAGGAAACTGGCTGACGGAGGGGATGCGGGACGAGTTTGAAGATTATATTCCGGTTGGATCGAAAGAATTAAAGGCAGCAAACAAGGCGGAAGGAGCGATCTTCAAGACATTCAGCAACGGTGTGAAAACACATCGTGACTCCTGGGTTTATAATTTTGATGAGAGCGTTCTAATTGAAAACGTCCTTCGGACAAGCGAGACATACAACGATCATGTTTATAAATGGACTAACAGCGCGCGTGATAAATCGAAGGTTGATGATTTCGTAAAGTATGATGAAAGCAAAATTAGTTGGTCGCTCGGAATGAAAAACTTCTTGCTTAGAGGTAATGAACTTTCTTATGAAGAAAGCAAAGTAAGAACTGCGTTATATCGCCCGTTTTGTAAATCCTCCTTCTACTTTGATGAGATATTGAACGAGGCAAGATATAAATTTCCGACAATATATCCGACGCAGACAACAGAAGAAGAGAATGTCGTAATTTGCGCTGGAGGCTATGGAAGGAAACCCTTCGCAGTATTGGTGAGTAATAGAATCCCAGACCTAAATCTTTATGCTGATCCGCAACAGTCTTTCCCCTTCTACACCTACGACGAAGACGGCACGAACCGGCGCGAGAACCTCACGGATTGGGCGTTGGAGAAGTTTCGCGCGCAGTACGCGGACGCGACGATCACGAAATGGGACATCTTTCATTACGTCTATGCCGTGCTGCACCACCCGCTCTACCGCGAGCGTTACGCCGCCAACCTCAAACGCGAACTGCCGCGCGTGCCCTTCGCGCCCGACTTCCACGCCTTCCGACGCGCGGGCGCGCGTCTCGCGGAGATTCACGTCAACTATGAACAGGCCGCCGAATACCCGCTCGCACGCCGCGAACAAAAGGGCGTCGCGCTCGACTGGCGCGTCGAACGCATGCGCCTCTCCAAAGATAAACAGTCGCTCCGTTATAACGAGTTTCTCACGCTCGCCCGAATCCCGCCGGAAGTTTATGAATATCGTCTCGGCAATCGCAGCGCGCTCGAATGGGTCGTGGATCAGTATCAGGTGACGATTGATAAACGCAGCGGCATCGCGAACGACCCCAATCGCGCGGACGACCCCGAATACATCGTGCGCCTTGTCGGGCAGGTCGTCGCCGTCAGCCTCGAAACCGTGAAGATCGTCCGCGAACTACCCGCGCTCGGTTTGGAGTCGGCGCAGCCCGCGTAAATTCTCCCGCACCTCAAGACGGCTTCTGCAAGGACGCACGCCGACGCTATTCGCTCCAAGAGTGTTCCCGGCAACGACTTTGCCGGTCAGCGGCCGTTTGGATACTATGAAGGCGGTCACGGAGAGATGCCGCACCCGCTTCAACTTCAAACGACGATCCTGCGCTACGACGCGTTGCCTTCGACCAACACGGAGGCGGCGAGTCAAGCGGCGCGCGGCGCGCCTGAAGGGTTGTGCGTCGTGGCGCGCGAGCAGACGCGCGGGCGCGGGCGACAGGAGCGCGCGTGGTCGTCGCCGCCGGACGCGGGACTCTATTTCAGCATCGTCCTGCGCCCGCGCCTGCGCCCGGAGGCGTGGCCGCTCGTGACGCTCATGGCCGCGCTCGCCGTGCGGGACGCGCTCGCCGCCGCGTGCGCGCTTGAGACGGACATCAAGTGGCCGAACGACATCCTCTCCGGTGGACGAAAACTCTGCGGCATCCTCGCCGAAACCGCCGAGACTGCCGACGGGCGCGCGTGCATCCTCGGCATCGGCATCAACTTGAGCGACCGCGCTTACCCTGCGGAATTGAGCGACCGCGCCACGTCGGTCGAAGCCGCGACGGGGGCGCGCGCTGACGTTGAACGCGTCCTCGCCGCGCTCGTCGGCCGTCTCGCGAGCCGCTATGCGCAACTCCACGCGCCCGCGGGCGACGCCGAAATCATTCGCGACTGGTCGGCCAACTCTTCATACGCCGAGGGCAAGCGCGTGCGCGTCCACGCCGCGACGGAAATCTTCGACGGCACGACGCGCGGCCTTGAGCCGGACGGCGCGTTGCGTGTAGAAACAGCGACGGGCGAGATCAGGCGCGTGCGCGCGGGCGATGTCCACGCGCTCAGAGAAACGTTGAACGATGAACGATGAACGATGAACGCGGAATGAAGGCAAATGCTTTTACTTCATCGTTCATCGTTCATCGTTCATACTTTTTCCTTGAGGTTGCGATGGCGAGAATCAAAGGAGTCGAATTGGAGGCGGCCGAAGACTACACCGGGCGCGTGTTGGGGGCGCAGGCGAAGAAGTGGGGCGCGCCGCTCCTCAACCATCTGCTCTACGCGCGCCGCCCGTCGATCTTCCGCGGCGTGCGCGGCATGTGGAACGGCATCGAGGCGTCGGGGCTGATTGATGCGAAACTGCAAGCCCTCGTCAACCGCCGGGTCGCCGCGCTCAACCATTGCGAGTTTTGACAGGACATCAACGCTGCGGTCGGCAGCGAACTCGGCATCCCGGCGGAGAAGATTCTCGCCCTCGCGGATTATGCCGCCAGCCCGCACTACGACGAGCGCGAGCGCACGACGCTTCGCTACGCCGACGCGATGACCATCACCGGCCGCGAAGTCTCGGACGAACTCTTCGCGCGCCTCCGCGAGTTTTACGACGACGACGCGCTCGTCGAACTGACCGCCGTCATCGCGTGGGAGAACGCGTCCAGCAAATTCAACCGCGCCCTGCGTGTGCCGGCGCAAAACTTATGGAAACGTTGAGGGCGGAACAGGGAAACGTCGAAGGCGGAACGTTGAACGATGAATGAAAAACCACAACCCGCGTCTCCCGCTTCGTCGTTCGTCGTTCAACGTTCATGGCTCGCCCCTCGCCGCATCGTGGTGTCCACGTTCGGCTCGTTCGGCGACGTGCATCCTTACGTCGCGCTCGCGCTTGAGTTGAAGGCGCGCGGGCATCATCCCGTCATCGCCACGTCGGAAATTTACCGCGAGAAGATCGGCGCGGCCGGGCTGGAATTTCATCCGGTGCGCCCCGTCGTGCCCTCTTACGACGAGCCGGAAGCGATCAGCCGCATGCTCGAAACGATGATGGACGCGCGCAAGGGGCCGGAAGAAATTCTCAACACACTGATCCTCCCGCACCTGCGCGACATCTACGAAGATTTGAGCGCGGCGGTCGGCGGGGCCGACCTGTTCATGACGCACCCGCTCTCCATTCCCGCGCCGCTCATCGTGGAACAGACAAGCGTCCCGTGGGTGTCGAGCGTGCTCGCCCCGGCCTCCATGCTTTCAATCTACGACCCGCCCGTGCCGCCGCAGTTGCCCGCGCTGCACAAGTTGATGAACCTCCACCCCGTCTTCGGGCGCGCCATGATGCGCCTCGGCAGGTGGAAGTCCGCTTCGCTCCTGCACGCGGTCAACAAACTGCGCGCCGACGTGGGGCTGCCGCCGTCGGGCGCGCACCCGCTCTTCGAGGGGCAGCATTCGCCGACGCTCGTGCTCGCCCTCTTCTCGCGCGTCCTCGCCCAGCCGCAACCGGACTGGCCGCCCGACACGCTCATCACCGGCTTCCCGTTTTACGACCGCCGCGACCGCGCGGGCGACGACGCGGCGGGCGGCGCGCTCTCGCCCGAACTCAGACACTTTCTCGACGCCGGAGAGCCGCCCATCATCTTCACGCTCGGCTCCGCGGCCATCTGGGTGGCGAAAGATTTCTACCGCGAGTCAATCGCGGCGGCACGCGCTCTCGGCCGCCGCGCGCTTTTGCTCATAGGCCACGAGCGCAATCGCCCGGCCGAACCTCTCCCCGAAGGCGTCGCCGCCTTCGAGTACGCGCCTTACGGCGAAGTGTTGCCGCGCGCGTCCGTCGTCGTACATCAGGGCGGCGTCGGCACGACGGGACAAACTCTGCGCTCCGGCCGCCCCGCGCTCGTCGTGCCCTTCAGCCACGACCAGTTCGACAACGGGGCGCGCGTCGCGCGTCTGGGCTGCGGCCGCATGCTCGCGCGCGGGCGATACAACGCCGCGAGCGCGACGCGCGCATTGCGTGCTATCTTGGGCGACGAAAATTATAAGATGAACGCGGCGCGGATCGGTCGCCGCGTGCAGGCCGAAGACGGCGCGGTCGCCGCGTGCGATGCCATCGAAGAAGTCCTGAAGGGGAGAGGATAAGGCGAACGCCACTTTATGCTACTGGTGATCGACATCGGCAACACGAATACTTCGCTCGGCGTGTACGACGGCGAGCGGCTCGTCACGCACTGGCGTCTGACGACCGAGCGCGGGCGCACGGTGGACGAGTACGGCGTGCTCTCGCGCAACCTGTTCGCGCTGGCGGGGCTGGACTTCAAAACGATCAAAGCGGTCGCCGCCGCCTCCGTCGTGCCGCAGTTGAACTTCACGGTCAAGCGCATGGCCGAGCAATACTTTCACCTCTCGCCGCTCTTCATCGACCACACGACCGCGACGGACATGGAGATACTCTACCAGCCGCCGTCGGACGTGGGCGCGGACAGGATCGTGGACGCCGTCGCCGCGCGGCACAAGTACGGCGCGCCGGTCATCGTCGTGGACTTCGGCACGGCGACCACCTTCAACGCCGTCAACGCGGCCGGGCACTATCTCGGCGGCGTCATCACGCCCGGCATCCAAATCTCGTCCGACGCGCTCTTCGCGCGCGCCGCGCGCCTGCCCCGCGTCGAGATCAAACGCCCGCAGGCCGTCATCGGTTCGACAACGAACGGCGCGATCCAATCGGGTCTTTATTACGGTTACGTCGGATTAGTTGACGGCATCCTCCGGCGCATGCGCGAGGAACTGGGCGGCGACGTGCGCGTCGTCGCGACGGGCGGGCTCGCCCCGCTCATTGCCACCGGCTCCGAGCTTATCGAAACCGTAGACGACACGCTCACGCTCGAAGGGTTGAGATTGATTTACGAAATGACGAAATGAGTTTCAAGTTTCAGGTTGCAAGTTTCAAGTCTGAATGTTCCTCGTTCTCTAACTTGAAACTTGCAACCTGAAACTTGAAACTCATTCCTGAAACTTGAAACTTGAAACCTAAACTTTGAACTACTTTAATTACTTCACGGAGATCGAAGACGCGTTTATCCGCCGGAGGGGTAAGCACCTGTTGTTGAGCCCGATGGACTGGGCTTTGATCGAGGGCTGGAAGGCGCGGGGCGTGCCGCTGCACGTCGTGCTGCGCGGCGTCGAGCAGTCGTTCGATTCCTACGAGGCGAAGCCGAGAAGGCGCAGCGTGAAGTCGCTCTTTTATTGTCAGGAAGAGGTCGAAGCGCAGTATGCCGAGTGGCTCGAATCGCAGTTGGGCGCGACCCCTCTGGCGGCGGCGCAGGCGCAAGAAGAGACTCCGGCGAAATCGGAACCGGCCGCGACGGGAAACGGCGCGCTGCCGTTCCCGCGTGAAGTGATCGCGGGGCATCTGGCGGAAGCGCGCGCTCGCGTGGAACGTGCCTTTGTCGAGCAGGAAGCGCGCGGCGGCGCGGGCGAATTGTGCGAAGCCCTCGCCCGCGCCGCCGCGCGCCTGTCCGATCTGGAAAAGGATTTCGCGGCCGCCGCGCGCCCGGACGCGGAACAACTCGAAGGCGCGCTGAATGATCTGGACAACTTGCTGGATCGCGCCGTGCGCGCCTCGCTCGCGGCCGCGCAACTCGAAGCGCGCCGCGCCAACGCGGCCGCGCAACTCGAACCTTATCGCAAGCGCATGGAGCGCGCCACCTACGAACAGACGCTCGACAGCCTGCTCGCAAAACTCCTGCGCGAAGATTGCAACTTGCCCCGGCTCAGTCTGTTCTACCTCTGAGCCGGGCCTTAACTCGGGACAGATATTTTCCCCACGGATGAAAAAGCACCACAGGCCGCGCCGCGAGTCGCCCCTTGCGACAGGGAAGTTGAGCGTCGGCGCGTCGGTCGAAGTCGAGGTCGAGCGCATCGTGCCGGGCGGCGCGGGGCTGGCGTATGCCGACGGCTACACGTTCTTCGTGACGCTGGCCGCGCCCGGCGACCGCGTGCGCGCGCGCGTCGAACGCGTGCGCGGCAAAGTGGCCTTCGCCACGGTCGCGGAGATCATCACGCCGTCGCCCGCGCGCGTCGAACCGCCCTGCCCCTACTTCGGTCGCTGCGGCGGTTGCGACTTCCAGCAGTTGACCTACGAGGCGCAACTGCAAGCCAAAGTCGAGATCATACGCGACTGTCTGCGCCGCATCGCGCGCCGCGACCCGCCCGCCGAAATCACCATCACGCCGTCGCCCGCCGTCTGGCGCTACCGCTCGCGCGCACGCTGGCAGCACGACCCCGTGCGGCAATTCCTCGGCTACTACGAACTCGCCTCGCACCGCGTCTGCGACGTGGCCGAATGCCCCGTCGTCCTCCCCGAAGTGCAAGCCGGACTCTCGCGCCTGCGCGCCACGCTCGCCGACGGTGAATTTGACGAGACGGAAGAGTTTCAAGCCGTGGCGGGCGACGACGGCGTCTCGCTCCTGCCGCCGCTCGCCGAAGAGGACGCGCGCGAACGCTTCCGCGACCTTGCGGGCGAGCGTTATCGCTTCGACGCCGACTGCTTCTTCCAGATCAACCACGCGCTGCTCGAACCGCTCCTCGCCGAAGCCCTCAAGGACGCGTCGGGCGAGACAGCCCTCGACCTCTACTGCGGCGTCGGCCTCTTCACGCTCCCGCTCGCACGCCGCTTCGCGCGCGTCACCGCCGTCGAAGGCAACGCGGCGGCCACCCGCTTCGCCCACCTCAACCTCGCCCGCGCCGGGCTCACGAACGCCTCTGTCCACACGGCACGCGTCGGCGAATGGCTCGCCGCGCACGCACGCCGACTCGCGCCCGTTGACTTCCTCCTCCTCGACCCGCCCCGCGCGGGCGCGGAACCCGAAGCCCTCGCCGGCATCCTCGCCCTCCGCCCGCGGCGCATCGCTTACGTCTCCTGCGACCCGGCCACCCTCGCACGCGACCTCCGCGCCCTCTTCGACGCGGGCTACACCCTTGACTCCCTCCGCGCTTTTGATATGTTCCCCCAGACACACCACGTCGAAACAGTCGTCCATCTCACGGCGGCCGCTGTTAAGACCTAAACGTCCCGGCTAAAGAAATATTGCGGCAAAGGGGTGAAGCGTGCCCGACACTTTCAAATACGACGTGTTCCTCAGCCACAGCTCGAAGGACAAGGCCGCAGTGCGCCCCCTCGCGGAACGCCTGCGCGCGGACGGCCTGCGGGTCTGGTTCGACGAGTGGGAACTCAAACCCGGCGACAACATCCCGTCGAAGATCGAGGAAGGCTTGGAGCGCTCACGCGTCCTCGTCCTCTGCATGTCCGCACACGCCTTCGGCTCCGACTGGGCGCAACTGGAAAGCTACACCTTCCGCTTCCGCGACCCGCTCAACAAGGAACGCCGCTTCATCCCACTGCGCCTCGACGACGCCCCCATCAAAGGCTCACTTGCACAATTCAGTTATATCAACTGGCTTCCGAAGGGGCGGAGGAAGGAATACGCGAAGCTCCTCGAAGCCTGCCATCCACCAGCGAATCCGTCGGCGATGGATGTACAGGCCCTGCCCCAGCAAATTGCAGAAAAGGCTATCCAGCTTGATTACAATGACTCGATGGCCTGGTCATACGCGTTCGGTCTGGATGGAAAGCGTGCGCTCTCCAGCTATACAGACGTGAGGTTGTGGGATATGGAGACGGGGAAGTGCCTGCGCGTGTTCAAAGGCCACGAGCAAACCGATGTCCGAAGCATAACGTGGAGTCCTGATCAACTGCGCGCTCTTTCCTGTTCAGATGATAAGACTGTGAGGTTGTGGGACGTAGAGACGGGGCAATGCCTGCGCGTGCTCAGAGGCCATCAAAACCTAGTCATGCAAGTGGCGTGGAGCGCCGACCAGCGTCATGCCCTCTCCGGCAGCACGGACAACACCGTGAGGTTGTGGGACGTAGAGACGGGGCAATGCCTGCGCGTGCTCAAAGGCCACACGAGCACTGTTTGGAGCGTAGCGTGGAGCGCCGATCAGCGTCATGCTCTCTCCGGCAGTGGGGACAACACCGTGAGGTTGTGGGACGTGGAGACGGGGCAATGCCTGCGCGTGCTCGAAGGCCACACCGGCTTTATCTTTAGTGTGGCGTGGAGCGCCGACCAGCGTCATGCCCTCTCCGGCAGCACGGATAACACCGTGAGATTGTGGGACGTGGAGACGGGGCAATGCCTGCGCGTGCTCGAAGGCCACAGTAGCCGTATCAGGAGCGTGGCATGGAGTGCTGACCAGCGTCACGCCCTCTCCGGCGATGAGAATAAGATGGTGAGGTTGTGGGACGTGCAGACGGGGCAATGCCTGCGCGTGCTTGAAGGCCACGCTGCTCCAGTTATGAGCGTGTTGTGGAGTTCGCACTACGCCATAACCGGCGACTATCATGGCGGTATCCGAGTGTGGGATTTGTCGGAATTTGTCAGCGGGGCACAAGCGCCGGAAGTCTCTGTGCCAGTCTTGCCGCCCGCGCCGGAGCAGGTGCAATACACGAATGCGAAAGTGCTGCTTGTCGGGGAGAGCGGGGCGGGGAAGACAGGGTTGTCGAAGGTGCTGGCGGGTGAGGAATGGCAGCCGAGCGATTCGACGGTGGGTGCGTGGGCGACGCAGTGGAAGCTGCCGGTGTCTTCGGATGACGGCGTGGAGCGGGAAATCTGGTTGTGGGATTTCGGGGGGCAGGCGGATCAGCGTCTGATTCATCAGCTTTACATGGACGAGACCGCGCTGGCGGTGCTGGTCTTCGACGGGCAGAAGGAAGATTTGTTTGAGACGCTCGGCCAGTGGGATCGCGATCTGACGCGGGCGTCGCGAAACCCTTTTACCAAGTTGCTGGTCGCGGGGCGCGTGGACGCGGGGGGCTTGCGCGTCAGCCGGACGCAGATAGAGGCTTTCAAGAACGAACGCGGCTACCTGCGTCTGCTGGAGACGAGCGCGAAGACGAAACTCAACTGCGAGGAACTCAAGCAGGCCATTCTCGAAGGCATCCGTTGGGAGAATATCCCTTGGCGTTCCTCGCCGCTCTTGTTCAAGCGGCTCAAGGAGGAGATCATTCGTCTCAAGGACGAGGGGCGGGTGCTGGTGCGCTTCAACGAGCTGCGCGAGACGCTGCAACTGCGCCTGTCCGGCGAAGTCGCGCGCTTCACGGATGAAGAGTTGAAAGCGGTGGTAAGTCTGCTGGCCGGCCCCGGGGTGGTGTGGGAGTTGGAGTTCGGCAGTTGGGTGTTGCTCCAGCCGGAGCGCATCAACGCTTACGCGCAGGCCGTCATCCAGACGATGCGTGAGGATAAAGACGAACGCGGCTGTCTCACGGAGGAGCGGGTCTTGAACGGCGACCTCAAGTATCACTCTTCCGTCGAACGCCTCGGAGACGACGAGGAACGGTTCATCCTGCTGGCGATGCACCAGACGCTGGTGAAGCGCGGCCTCTGCTTGCGCGAACAAACCGACAGGGGCGCGCTTTTGATCTTTCCGAGTTATTACCGGCGCGAACGCCCGGAACTGGTGGGGCATCCGGCGGTGCTCGTGAGCTATCGCTTCAACGGCTTCCTCGACGACATCTACGCCACGCTGGTGGTGCGCCTTCATCACACGGAATCCTTCGAAGCCGATGAGTTGTGGCGTTACGCCGCCGATTTCAAGTCGCTCTCGCAGCAGCGGCGTCTGGGCGTGAAACTGACGCGTCGGGGGGAGGGCGCGGGCGAGTTGGAAGTCTATTTCGACCCCGACATCGCCGTCGCAGAGAAGATGATTTTCAGTCGTTATGTCCACGAGCACCTGCTGAAAAAAGGGATCGAGGTGGTGCGCCTGCGGCACTACGTCTGCCCGCACTGCAAGACGCCGGTGCGTGATCGGGAGACGGCGATGGAGCGTCTGGCTGAGAACGGAAAGCGGGCGAGCATCCTGTGCGTGAAGTGCGAGAAGCGTGTGCCGCTGTGGGACGATCTCGAAGAACGCTTCGCCGCGCCGGAAGTCCACCAGCGCGTGCTGGAGTTGGACAAGCAGTCGCAAATCAAGCTTGACAACGCGGATAAGGAACGCACACTGGTCGGCGAAGTGATCTCCACCGCATCCCTCGCGGGACAAATCTGCCGGGAACTAACCGTCAGCGACAACGGCATAGATATGGAGATCGAGTTCAAGACGGACGCGGGCGAGGCGACCGGAAAGAAGCTGTATCTGCAACTCAAGTCCGGCGACTCCTATCTCAAGGAGCGCAAGCGCGACGGCGCGGAAATCTTCACCATCAAAGACCCACGCCACGCCCGCTACTGGATGGCGCAGGCGTTTCCCGTGCTGCTCGTCATCCGACACTCGGAGGGCGAGGTGCGCTGGATGGAAGTGCGCGACTGGCTGAAGCGCGCGAGCGACGACGGCAAGAAACCTGTGAAGCAAATCGTCTTCGCGGGGGAGCGTTTAGATGTGATGAGCGTGCGACGCTGGCGCGACAGGGCGTTGGGTCGGGTTTCGTCATAGAGTCGAGCGGCAACATTCGAGATTATTCGCAAGACTTTGATACAAGCCTTCGGGGCGTAGATCGTATGCGACGGTGAGACCGTGTTGGGGTAAACTGGCGAATCTTTGCCTCGCCGGAAATCGCCTCGTAGTGAATGCTGGTAGAGTATCCGGGTTCAGAGAATTCTCGACGGCGAAAGTGACGGGGGCAATCGCGTTGCCTGACGAGTCGGCATTGGGGTCATTCGGACTGCTCCAGTAGAAAATAGAGGCTGTAACAACTTGCCGGACACGCCGACGGTTCCTCACAGACCGTCTTTCAATCCTCAGCCGCTCGCGCTTCTGGCGGTTTCCTTTGCCGCCGGAATACTGCTCGCGCGCCTGACCGCGCCGCCGCTTTTTTTCTCACTACTTTCAAGCGCACTGGGGACGCTGCTCGCCCTCGCCGCGTTCAAGCGAAGACGACCTGCGCTCGCGACGTTGATCGTCCTGCTCGCGTTCGCATCGCTCGGCGCGGCGTTCGCCGGAGTTGAAGGGCGCGGCGTCGGCAACGAGCGCGTGCGGCGTCTGTATGAAGAGGGGCGCGTCGCTTCGGGCGACCCGGTGGAGATCACGGGAGTCGTCGAACGCGCGCCGGAGTTTGCGCCGGACGGCTTTTATCTCGCGCTCGGCGTCGAGCGTCTGCGTGCGCGGGGTGCGGAGCATACGACGGCGGCGGGCGTGGTGGAATTGTTCGCGCCCGTGCGCGATGCGGGTCAGCGGGACGGGTACGCGGAGTTGGAGTTGCGACGCGGTGCGCGCGTGCGCGTGCTCGTCATGCTCGAACGCGCGGAGGAGTTTCGTAATCCGGGCGGCGGCTCGTTGACGGAATTTTTGGATCGGCGCGGGGTGGACGCGAGGGGCACGATCAAGAGCCCGCTCGTCGTGGAGAGGCTCGACGACGAGCGCGTGCCGTTGCCGCTCGTGTGGCTTGAGGCGTGGCGCGAGGTTTTGCGCGGGCGCATGTCGGAACTTTTTTCGGCGGAGACGGCGGGCGTGTTGCAGGCCGCGCTGCTGGGTCATCGGCACGGGTTGTCGCGCGCGAGCGCGGAGCGTTTTCGCGAGGGCGGCACGTTTCACGTGCTCGTGATCAGCGGCCTGCACATCAGTTTCATCGGCGGCCTCGTGCTGCTCCTGATGCGCCGCGTGACGGGGCGGCGCGCCTTGCAGTTCGTCGTGCCGTGCGCGGTGTTGTGGCTTTATGCGGTGGCGGTCGGCGCGGAATCGTCGGTCGTGCGCGCGGCGTTGATGTTTACCGTGGTCGCGCTCGCGCCGGTCGCAGGGCGTCGCGGGGCGACTTTGAACGCGCTCGGCGGCGCGGCGCTCGTGCTGCTCGCCTATCGACCCGCGGAGCTTTTCGATCCGTCGTTCCAACTCACGTTCCTGTCGGTGCTCGGCATCGTCGCGCTCGGCTGGCCGCTCGTCGAACGCTTGCGCGCCGTCGGCTGCTGGCGTCCGACGCGCGCCACGCCGCGCCCGCCCGCGTGCCCGCGCTGGTTTCGCGTGCTCGGCGAGACTCTCTTTTGGAGCGAGCGCGCGTGGCGGTGCGAACTGGCGCGAAACGTTTACAGCTACCGCCTCTTCAAGACGGGCGCGGGCGTCGAGTTGGAGCGTTGGCGCGCGCAAGCGTTGGTGCGTTACGCCTTCGGCGCGGTGGTCGTCTCCGCGAGCGTGCAGTTGATGTTGCTGCCTTTGTTCGTCGTCTACTTTCATCGCCTGTCGCTCGTGTCGGTGTTGCTGAACATCTTCGTCGGCGTGTTGATGGCGGCCGTCTCGCTCGGCGCGCTGGCGGCGATGATGCTCGCTTCGGTCAGCGCGAGCGCGGCGTGGCCGCTGGTGTGGTTGGTGGAGCGAATGAACTGGTTGATGACGCACAGCGTCGACCCGTTCGCACGCGCGGGTATGGCCTCGCTCAGGCTGCCGGAGTACACGGGGCACGCCGCCGCGATCTATGTTCTGTATTACGCGCCGCTCGCCGTGTTGCTCGTCAGTCTCGCGCGCTGGCAGCCTTTGCAAACGGCCGCGTCTCCGCCGGACGGAGCACGGAGCGCGCCGCGACGACGGGCGCGGCGGTTGGCCTGGGCAGGCGCGACGCTCTGCCTCTCGCTCGTCGTGCTGCACCCGTTCAGCGAGGGGCGAGCCGACGGCCGCCTGCGCCTCGACCTGCTCGACGTGGGACAGGGCGATGCCGCTTTGTTGACGTTCCCGAACGGCGCGACGTTGTTGGTTGACGCGGGCGGGCGCGCGGAATTCAGGCCGCGCGCGGGCGAAGTTGAAGGCGCGCCTCCGGCGCGGTTCGAGCGCGACGCGCGCGGCATCGGCGAAGCCGTCGTGTCGGAGTATCTATGGTGGCGCGGTCGCGCGCGGGTCGATTACATTCTGGCAACCCACGCGCACGCCGATCACATGAACGGCTTGAACGATATCGCGCACAACTTCAAAGTGCGCGCCGCCTTCTTAGGCCGCGCCGACGGGGGCGAGGCGGAGCTTGCGCGCCTCGCCGAGACGCTCCGGCGAGAGAGCGTGCCTATCGAACTTGTCGGGCGCGGCGACAGGTTAAAGTTCGGCGCGGCGACGGTCGATGTGCTGTGGCCGCCACGCGCGGGCGAAGCGACTCAGGCGTTATCGGCCAACGACGATTCGCTGGTGTTGCGCGTGCGCTACGGCGCGCGCGTGTTTCTGTTGACCGGCGACATCGAACGCGACGCGGAGGCCGCGCTCGTCGCGGCGCGCGACGATTTGCGAAGCGATGTCGTGAAAGTCGCGCACCACGGCAGCCGTACTTCCTCCACGCAATCTTTCGTCGCGGCCGTCCGCCCGTCCGTCGCCGTCGTCTCGGTCGGCCTCTCTTCGCCCTTCGGCCATCCCGATAAACGAGTCGTCGAACGCTGGCGCGCAGGCGGCGCGCAAGTGCTACAAACCGGGCGGAGCGGCACGATCACGGTCAGCACGGACGGGCAGGATTTGAGAGTGGAAACTTTTGTGCGTGAATGAGCGATGCGGGATGAAGGGCAAAGGGGTAAGGGGGAAAGGGTAAGGGGAAGATCATGTGATGAGCGGGCGTTCGGCGTGACGTTCTATTCTTTTTTCCTTTACCCTTTCCCCCTTACCCTTTTCCCTCTCGTTCAGATGACAGGGAAACTTTGTGCGTGTAAATTGTCTGAGCCATCCGGCGGCGGGTGGGGGCGCGGTGATATCCGGCCGCGCGTCGGAAGAGTTCGCGAAGATTCGATACGGGGGGTTTAGGCATGCCGGAAACCGTGACGACGAACACGTCGCCGCTTTATGATGAACGCCCGTGGGGGACGTTTACCGTGCTCGACGAGGGCGAGAACTTCAAGGTCAAGCGCATCGAAGTCTTGCCGGGGAAGCGTCTGAGCTACCAGAAGCACGCGCAGCGCGCGGAGCACTGGATGGTGGTGGCGGGCGAGGCCAAAGTGACTCTCGACGACGAAGAGATCACGGTGCTGGCGGGCGAGACCGTAGACATTCCCGTCGAGGCGAAGCATCGCGTGGAAAACGCGAGCGCGGAGAAATTGATCTTCATCGAAATTCAGCGCGGTTCGTACCTCGGCGAGGACGACATCGTGCGCTTCAGCGACGATTTCGGGCGGGCGGAGTGAGTTTCAAGTTTCAGGTTTCAGGTTAATGAACCAAGCAACATTCAGACTTGAAACTTGAAATCTGAAACTTGAAACCTCAGTCCTGAAACCTGAAACTATCTCGCAAGCAGGAGACGCAGGTCGCGGACGTTTGTGCCGGTCGCGCCGGTCGTGATGGCGTCGCCGAGTGCGGCGAAAAAGGTGTGGGCGTCGCTTGCTTCCAGAAATTTTTGTGCGTCGAGTGAGAGCGCGCGTGCGCGTGTGAGCGTCGTGTCATCGCACAAAGCTCCCGCCGCAGGGCTGTTGCCGTCAATGCCGTCCGTGCCCGCGCTGAGCGCGACGACCCGCTCTACTGTCGCACCGGACGACGAACGCGCGGCCTGAGCTTCTATTTCAAACGCGCACCGCAAGATCGTCTCGGCGTTGCGCCCGCCTAGTCCTGCGCCGCGCACCGGGCACGAAAACTCGCCGCCGGAAATCAGGCACACCTGCCCCCCTCCCGCCCTCCTTCGCACATCGAACAGACGCGAGACGAGCAGAGCCGCGCCTTCCGCAACCGCCTGCTCTGAAACGTCTCGCGCGATCTCGACCGTGAAGCCGAGCGCGGCGGCAACTTCGGCCGCACGCACCAGAGCGCGCTCGTTATCGAGCAGCACGTGATGGCGGCGCAACGCCGTGACGCGATCCGCCTCCGTGTGAAAGCGGGGTGGTTGATTGACGGCGCGCAGGATCGAGGCGGGGAGGCGCGCGGCGAGCCCGTAACGTTTGACGATCTCGGACGGCTCGTGCGACTCGTGCGCGAACGGAAAAGTCGGGCCGGAGGCGACGTTGTACGGTTCGTCCCGTTTCGTGTCGGAGATGATCAGAGAGATTTGCGCGGCGCGGCGCGCGCGTGCGCCGAGGCCGCCGCCTTTCACCGCCGAGAACGCCCGTCGCACGGCATTGATCTCGTCGATGCTCGCCCCGCAAGAGACCAGCACGCGATTTGCCTCCCGCAACTCGGCGAGCGTGATCGATTCGTCGCGCGGCCATTCGAGCATCGCGGAGCCGCCGCCGGAGATGAGGAAGATGACGAGCGCGCGCGGCTCTACAGCGTCGGCCGCACGCAACAGGGCGAAGGCGGCGCGCGCCGCTTCGAGACTCGCTTCGTTCGGCAGCGGGTGGCCGCCCGCGTAGACCCGCCAACGCCCGGACAACCCGACGCTCGAAGACGGCGCGGAGACGATCCCGCCCGCAAGCGCGCCCCCCAACACTTCATCCAGCGCGGCAGCCATCGCAACGGCCGCCTTGCCGACGGCGATTGAGTAGATCGCGTGCGGCCGTGCGTTCAGGTCGAATTCGTCGTCGAGGATTGTGAGTCGCCCGCGCGTGAAGTCGAGCGCGCGGCGGACGGCGGCGCGTGCGTCCAGACCGGCGAGCGTGGCGTCGAAGATAGAGCGCGCGGCGCGGCGCAGATCGTCTCGGGCGTTCAAAGCGAATCAATCAACTCAATCGACGGTGACGAAGGCGCGCAACTCGGCGAAGCGTCTCTCGCTGATGCCGCGCACGATGATGAGATGTTCGACGCGGCGAAACGCTCCGTGACGCTCGCGGTGTTCGACGATGCGCGCGGCCAGCCCTTCGCCGATGCCGGGCAGACGCTCCAACTCTTCCCGCGAGGCGGTGTTGAGATTGATGAGCGTCTTCGCCGGAGCGGGCGGCGCGGTTGTGAGTCGGGGGGTTGTAAGACTATTTACAACTCCGGCGCGGCGGGGCAACTTAACACACGAAGAGACACACGCGAAGACGAGCGTGTAGCAGAAAAACACGAGCGTCAAAAAGCGCACGCGCCTGCGCGAAGTGTTTCGATTGCCACGTTCAAAGCGTTGATAATCCACGGCTTTAACAACCTTTGAAACAAGAACGGAAACTTTGCCGCGAAGATGTGCAAAATGCTAGAAGTCTAAATTTGTCAGGAACTTGTAACGCCAAAAAGCGATTTTTCCACAGACTTTTCCACAGCAACTGTGGAAAAGTTGTTTCAGCCCTCTTCGCGCAGTTGGTCGTCCCAGTGCGTGACGATTTCGTAGGCGCGCCCCGTGATCGGGCGCGGGCGCGCGCCGTCCGCCTGACCGATGTAGCCCTCTCGTTCCATCGCGTCGAGGATGGCGGCGGCGCGGCCGTAGCCGATGCGCAGGCGTCGCTGGAGGACGGAGGTGGAAGCGCGCTTCATCTCGACGCAGATGCGCAGGGCTTGCTCGAAAAGTTCGTCGTGGTCGCCGCCCGCGCCGTTCGCGCTGCCTGACTCTTCTTCCGACTGCGTGATCGTCTCGTCGTAGAGCGGTTCGCCCTGCCCCTTGATGTGCGCGACGATACGGCCGACCTCGGACTCGTCGAGGTATGCGCCGTGGACTCGGATGAGGCGAGAGGTTCCGGGCGGAAGAAACAACATGTCGCCGCGACCGAGAAGTTGCTCCGCGCCGTTGGCGTCGATGATCGTGCGCGAGTCTACTTTGGACGACGTGCGCAGCGCGATGCGCGAAGGGAAGTTGGCCTTGATGAGCCCGGTGATGACATCCACGCTAGGGCGTTGCGTGGCGAGCACGAGGTGGATGCCGACGGCGCGCGCCATCTGTGCGAGACGCGTGATGGCCTCTTCCACGTCGTGCCCGGCGGTCATCATCAGGTCGGCGAGTTCGTCGACGATGATGACGATGTAGGGCAGAGTCTTCCACGGCTGCCCCTCGTCGTCGAAGTCCTCGACCATGTTGCGGCGCATGACCTCGACGTTGAAGCCGTCGATGTTGCGCACGCCCCACTTGGCGAGTTCCTTGTAGCGCGCCTCCATCTGCGCGACCGCCCACTTCAACGCGTTCGCGGCGCGCTTCGGGTCGGTGATGATGGGCGTCGCGAGGTGCGGGATGTCCGCGTAGAGACCCAACTCAAGACGCTTCGGGTCGATCATGATGAATTTGACTTCATCGGGACGCGCTTTATAAAGAATCGAGACGACGAGCGAATTCAGGCAGACGGACTTGCCCGTGCCCGTCGCGCCCGCGATCAAAAGGTGCGGCATGCGCGCGAGGTCTGCGACGTAGTTCAGGCCGTCAATCGTCTTGCCGAGCGCGAGCGTCAGTTTCGAGGTGGAATCTTTGAAGTGGCGCGATTCGATCACCTCGCGGAGCATGATGTTATCGCGCTGGTGATTGGGCACTTCGATGCCGACGTGCGCCTTGCCCGGCACGCGGTCGATGCGTATGGACTCGGCTTTGAGCGCGAGGCACAGATCGTCCACGAGGCCGGTGACGCGCGAATACTTGACGCCGGGGTCGGGTTTGAATTCGTAGGTCGTGACGACGGGGCCGGGGCAGATGTATTCGATCTTGCCCGTCACGTTGAACTCTTTGCACTTCTCGGCGACGCGCGTGGCGAGGTTGCGCAGTTCCTCGTCGGCCTGCTCGTGGCGCGGCGGCGGCGCGTTCAGGTAATCGAGGCTCGGCATGCCGTAACCGCTCATGGCCTCTGCGTACTTCTCGGCGCGGCGGGCTTCGCGCGTGGCCTTGTCTTCCTTCTGCTGACCGGCGACAACTTCTTCCGGGTTCTCCGTGCGCACGACCGACACGGAGGCGACCATCTCGGCGACCTCTTCGTCTTCCTCTGCGACGAGCGCGCCGGGCGAGAGATTATTGTCGCCGTCTTTGGCCTTCACGGCCGTCTTGCGGACGGACGCGCCGCCGTTCGTTTGTGCGTTCGGCCGTGCGGGGGCATCGCCCGAAAGCTGATCGTTCCGGCCGTTCGCGCCCGCGAGTTCCTCGAAGGCTTCGTCCGGGTCATCCCGCAACGCGGGCTGCGGCGACACACCGGCGTCGGCGGCGACGGTGGCCGAGCGTTGGATGGCCGCGTTGGCTGACGTGGACTGCGTTGTCGGCGTGGTCGTGGAGACGGCGGGCGTCTCCATGTCGCGCATAAAGTCGGCGACGCGTTCGGCTCCGGTCTTCTTCTCACGCAAACGTTTCTCTTCGGCGACGGTCTCCTCGTGCGCGGCGTGCGCGGCGCGTCTCTGTTCGGCGCGTCGCGCGGCCAACTCGCGTCGCTCCGTGCGCCACGTCTGGAAGCGCGTCGAGAGCGAATTGAGGAAGGCCGACGGGTGGCCGAAGGCTTCCACCGCGCGCTCGTAGGCGCGCGCGAAGGAGAAGTTGGTGGCGAGCAGAAACCCCGTCGCGGCGAGCGCGAGCAGCAGGACGAACGCGCCGACGCCGTTCAACGCGCTCGCCAGATTCGACGCGACGAACGTGCCGACGAAGCCGCCCGCGCTGACGCGCCCGTCGAAGAGCAGCGGCATGCGGAGGAGGGCGAGGATGGCCGAGACCGAAATCAAAAGCGTTAAGAGTCCGGCGATACGCGTGACGGGCGCGTGGATGCGCCGCGTGCGAAAACGACGCCACGCGGCGAGGAAGAGCAGGAGCGGCAACAGGTAGGAGGCGAGGCCGACCGTCTGCAACATCGCGTCGGAGACGTATGCGCCGACGGGGCCGACGAGGTTCTGCGTCTCGTCCTGCCCGGCGGAGTTCAGAGACGGATCGTTCGGGTTGAAGAAGACGAGGCAGAGCGTGAGCATCAGGCCGAGCGCGAAGAGCGCGATGGCGATGATCTCGTTACGCCGCGAGTTGCGCTGCGGCGATTGCAGCGGCAGTTGGTGCGTCCGCGTATCCGTCTGTGTTGTTGCCATATCTTTTAAGTTTCAAGTTTCAGGTTTCAAGTTTCAGGACTGAGGTTCGAGGCTTTTGAACTTGAAACCTGAAACCTGAAACTTGAAACTTTTTCATCAGGCCGCGCGTCGCGACAGTAGATAAGCCTTGATGAAGTCGTCCAAATCGCCCGCGAGCACCGAGTCCACGTCGCCGCGTTCGAGCTTCGTGCGCGCGTCTTTAACCAAGCGATAGGGCGCGAGGACGTAGTTTCTGATCTGCGAGCCGAAGGAGATGTCGGCCTTGTTCGCTTCGAGCGCGGCGGTTTCGGCCTGCCGCCGCTCCAGTTCGAGTTCGTAGAGCCGCGAGCGCAGCACCTGCATGGCGACGGCGCGGTTCTGGTGTTGCGAGCGTTGATTCTGGCACTGGACGACGATGTTGGTCGGGATGTGCGTGATGCGGACGGCCGAGTCGGTCGTGTTGATGTGCTGGCCGCCCGCGCCGGTGGCGCGATAGGTGTCCACGCGCAAGTCCTTGTCCTGAATCTCGACCTCGATGGTCTCGTCAATTTCCGGGTAGACGAAGAGCGACGCGAAACTGGTATGACGCCGCGCCGCTTGATCAAACGGCGAGATGCGCACCAGACGGTGGACGCCCGCCTCGGCCGCGAGCAGCCCGTAGGCATATTCGCCTTCGACGCGAAACGTCACGCCCTTGATCCCCGCCTCCTCGCCCGGCTGGTAGTCGATGATCTCGGTTTTGAAGCCGCGCCGCTCCGCCCATTTCAGGTACATGCGCAGCAGCATCTCCGCCCAGTCCTGCGATTCCGTGCCGCCCGCGCCGGGGTGGATGGTGCAGATAGCGTTGCGCGCGTCGTTCTCGCCCGCGAGCAGCATCTCGGTTTCGGCCTCGCCGATCTCGCGCCCGAGCCGTTCGACGAGCGCGCGTAGTTCGCTCAAACTGTCCGGGTCTTCGCCGCCTTCGGCGAATTCAAAGAGCACGCCCGCGTCCGCGACCGCCGACTCGAAACTCTGCTGGCGACTGATGACGCGTTCCAGACGGCTGCGCTGCTGCAACGCCCGCTGCGCCTCCTCTTGATCGTTCCAGAAGTCCGGCGCGGAGGCTTGCGCCTCGATACGTTTCAACTCGTCCTGCTTCGCCGCGACATCAAAGAAACCTCCCGAGTTGCTCGACGCGCGCGCGTAAGTCGTCGTAACTGCTCCGCAACTCTTGAACTGTTAAAGTCTCTAACATTAAACCTCCAAAACTCGTCAATCGTGAATAGATGGAGAACCGGGTTCTTCAATTTACGATTTACGCTTCACGATTGACTTTCTTCTTAATCGTTGTGGCGATCATCAAAATACTAAAGGCGGCGCAGAGGGCGACGAAGAGGTCGCCGCGGCGCGTGTAAAAAGTTTTGCCTCCCGTCGCGCGCGTGATCGTCCACGTGCGCGTGGCGGGCTCGAAACTGCCGGTCGCATCTGAGACAACGCCCTGCGGCGAGATGTGCGCGCTGATGCCTGTGTTCGTCACGCGCAGGACGGTGCGACGATTTTCGACGGCGCGCAGGACAGCGTTCGCGAGGTGCTGGCGGAGCACCGGCGTCTGTCCGAGATAGCCGTCGTTCGAGATGTTGATGAGCACGTCTGCGCCTGCGTCTGTGAACGTCCGTGCGATTGAGGGAAAGGCCGACTCGAAACAGATAAAGACTCCCACGCGCGTCTCGCCGATGGGCAGCAGCGTGTAGTTCGCCCCCGGCGTAAAATCTCCGACGATGCCGCTCACCAGCCACGCGGGCGGAAACCAGCGCGGCAACGGCACGTACTCGCCAAACGGCAACAGGCGAATCTTATCATACTGCGCGACGAGCCGCCCCGCTTCATTCACCAGCACGGCCGAGTTATACCCGCCGCCCGCGGGCGCGGGTTCGAGCGAGTTGAAGATGACGTTCGTCCGCTCCGCGCGCGCGAACCCGCCGACCAGCGTTTGAAACTCCCGGTCGTTCGCATAAGCGAAATTCATCGGCGACTCAGGCCAGACGACGAGGCGCGGGATGGGCTGCGCGCTCCCGCTCTCTCCGCTCGACTGTGAGCTTTGCCCGTCTCCGCTTATGTCCCCGTCGGCTTGCTTTTGTTCCCACTCGCCGAGCGCGCCCGCGCTCATCGTCAGGTGACGGCTGACGAGCGCGGCCGTCTCTTCCGCCGAACGTCCGAAGTTGACGGAGACGTTCGGCTGTAGCGCGATGACGACCGCCTCCGTCTTCGGTTCGGCGTCGAAGTTTCTGAAGCTTGAGAACTGCTGTAGTAGAAAAACTAACCCGACGGCCATCAGAGCGAGAACGGCGACGTTGAAGGAACGCGCATCTCTTTGCAGAAGCGTCAAGGCCACGACCGCGTTGACGACGACGATGAAAAATCCGACGGCGTAGACGCCCCCCCACGTCGCGGATTGGATGATGTCGGGGTGGAAGGCTTGCGAGTAGCCGATGGCGTTCCAGAGTTGGCCGGTCGCGCCGAGTCGCGCCCATTCCGACGCAGCCCACATCGGCGGCGCGGCCAGCAGCGCGTACACGCCCCAACGCGCACGCAAGCGCGCGAGCGCGAGCGCGAACGTCGCGGGTAAGAGCCCGACGATGAGTACGACGGGGATGAGCAGCGCGTAGGCCAGCGGGCGCGGCAGCCCGCCGTAGTGAATCATCGAATACGTGAGCCACCAGCAGGAGCCGTAAAAAAAGATCGCGCCCGCGAGCCAGCCGAGCGCGAACGCCTGACGCGCGCGCGTTACCCGCGCCGCGGCGACGAGCAGAGGGACGAGGCCGACCCACGCGAGCGGCCACAAGTCGAAATCGGGAAACGAGAGGATCAGCAGGAACGCCGAGAGCACGGCCAGCGCCGTGTGGCTTCGTTGAGGGATGCAGGCGCGCACGCCCGCGCGAAACTTATCGCGCCGCCCGCCCGTCTTCGGCGCATCGAGGGAAACAACCATCTGCACGCATGCGAGTTTAGCAGAGACCGGGCGCACCGGACACGCGCGCTCGGGAGAAAATTTATGAAGGCGCGAAAATATTTTTTCGCGCCTCACAAATTGGTCGCGCGCATGCGCCAAAACGTTTACGGTTTGCGGCAAAAGAGCGGAAATTTGTCACCGGCCGGGTGACAAATTTTGTCGTCCTGACGCGTGACGGCCGTGCCGCAAGAAGAGGCCGTGTGTCGTAAGTCGCCGCGGCAAAACGCCCGCACGGGCAATAAAAGGCAAAAATAAACCTTGTAAAAAGCAGGAGAACCCGGTCACTTGACCGGGTTCTTGTAAGATGTGTTTTAAGGGGATAGCTCGGCGGGCGGCTGGAGTAGCGGCAGGCCACTCTCAGAGAAGTGAAGGCGGCGGGGTCACGATTTAACTTCTTTCGTGCTTGCCACTTCTCTCTTGAAAACATCAGGCGACGGCTTCGACTTCCAGCCAATGCCCTCGTGCGCCCACGATGCGAACCCGCCCGCGCGCGATTCTATCACCGCCCCGCGCCCGCGCGCGCCACAATTCGCCGTCCACCAGCACCGCCCCCTCCGGCTCCAGAGCCTCCAGCACGACCCCGACACGCCCCTCCAGATGCAACGGCCTCCCCGCGCTTTTCTGATGACGCGACATCGCCGCCACGATTACGCACGCGATGATCAAACCCGCGCCGACGAGTAAGAGGATGAAAGAAAGGGTTGAGGGCGGAGGGACGAGGGATGAAAGAAAGCGATGACGGATGAGGGATGAGGGATGCAATGAAGCACTCAGGAAGTTGAATGCTTCTCTTAATTCATCCCTCATCCCTCCGCCCTCATCCCTTCGGAGTTACCTCGCTCCCGTCTCCAACTGGCGGTAGAGGGCGATGGCTTCCTGATTGTTGGGGTCGAGTTGCATGGCGGTGCGCGCGTGGGTCTTGGCCTGCGCGAGGTCGCCGCGTTCGAGGAAGATGCGGCCGAGCAGGATGTGCGCGTCGATCAACTTGGCCTCCCAGAAGATCGCGGTCTTGAGGGAACTGATGGCGCGGACGAGATCGCCGCGACGCTGGTAGATGCGCCCGATGAGCAGGTGCGCTTCGGCGTTCATCGGCTCGATCATCAGGACGCGGTTGAGTTCCGAGAGCACGTCGTCGTCGCGCCCGGCCGTGTAGTCGGCGCGAGCTTTGACCAGCAAGTCCTGCGTGGTGACGCTGGCGGCGTCAACCGCCGCGAGTGGCGCCTGCGCTCTGACCGCTTCGGCGATGTCGAACTGCTGATTCAGGCGCACGGGGATCGACGCAATCGCCTGCGACTTCTGCCAGTCGGTCTGCATCTTCGCGTAGGTCGTCGGCAGGTAACGGCGCGCCTCGTTATCGGCGGCCGTCGTCATCTCGGCGGTCGCGCCCGATTTCTCAAGCGCCTTCGCGTAGAGGAAGCGCGCTTCGCCGTCGCGCGGATTCAACATGATGACCGAACGGAGTTGTTCGGCGGCGTCTGCATGACGGCCGGCGAGAAACAGCCCGTAGGCGTAATTGTAGAGGACGGCCGCGTCTTCGGGGTCGGACTCTTTCGCGCGTTCGAGAAACGTCTGCGCCTGTTTGAGCAGGCGGTCGCGCTCCTCCGCAGACTTCTCGCCCAGCGCGGCCTGAATGGAGAGCGCGCCCGCGTTGTTGTAGATGCCGGTGAGCGGCATGTCGGTGGTAACGGGCAGCAGCGCGCCGAGCGCGGTCTTGAGATCGTTCATCCGCCAGTAACTGAGCGCGGCGTAAAAGGAGGCCTCCGCGAAGTGCGGGTCGCCTTTTTGCAGGCGCGAGAAATGTTCGGCGGCCTTCTTCCAGTCTTCCTGTTTGAAGTAGAGGTTGCCGAGTTCGAACGCGGCCTGCGGGTAGTTCGCGCCCGCGTTGGTTTTCGCGTACTCCTTCATCGCGTTCTGCAAATAGTTTGAACGCTTCTCGCGGTCGTCCGTCATCACGCCCTTGACGTAGCTCTCGAAGGCGCGCGGCGGAATCTTCGTCGCACGCTCGACGATCTCGTTGCGCGAATAGGCAAGCGTGGAATCGCGCTGGTGCAGAATCTGGTAGGCGAGAATGCCCTGCATCTTCTGCAAGTTGATGAGGGCGTCGCCGAAAATGTAGGGCGGCCAGATTTGCCCCTCGTTGACGCGCACGACGCGCGCGCTGACGCGCACCTCGGTCGGGGTCTTACCGTCGGGCGGCGTCACCACGTCGTAAGTGCCGATAACGGCGAGCGTCGCCTTCGCCTTCATCGCGATGTTGATCGCGGTGGCGTGCGAGGGCGTGGCCGTCAGGGGCAGGCGCAAACGCTGGAAGACCAACTCGCGCTCATCCGTCGAGACGGCGCGCAGCCCGTACATCTGCAAGAGGTCGGTCAGAGAGTCTGCGAAACTCGTCCCGATCCAGTTGTACTCGCGCTGGTTGGTCGTGTTCTCGAACGGGAGGACGATGATCAAGTCGCCGCCCTGCGCCGTCTGCGAGCGCGCGCCAGAGGCGGCGAAAAAGATGAGGGCGAGTGTGCAGGTGAGCGAGGTCAAACTTCTTCTAAACATGGCGTTCATTCCTAAAGGCGCAAAAACGTCGAGGCCGTCGGCGCAGTGATTATCAAGCACGGCGCGCGACGGCCTCGAAAATCTGGCGAGCAGCGCGACCCGCGAGCGCGCTCCGGCGAAAAAGTGGCGTCCCGTACGGGAGTCGAACCCGTGTCGCCGCCGTGAAAGGGCGGTGTCCTAGGCCACTAGACGAACGGGACAGAAGTCTTACCTGACAACGGTAAAGCTAACTTACCGTACCGTCTTAGCGGCTGTCAAACGGCACGCGCCTGATGCGTGCGCGACAGACAGCTTGGATGCTCGGAAATGCTTAAAAGTAGGCCGCCAGCGGGGGTTAAAATGGAATGGCCGGACGTAAATTTTCGCCCCGGGTGTGAGAGATGGGAGCCGGAATCGTTAAGGACAGGTGTCTGGCGGAGTCCCGCTTATAACATGATCAACAAAGGTTCTCGTGCCGCATTGAACGCCTCACGTCTCGCCTGCGCCATTCGTCATTGCAGCGGCTAAACCTCTCGAAGTCTATGATCGCAGGCTAGCCGCCTCTACTCATGTCTGGAATCCGGCAGCGTTCCCGATATGTCACGTCGATGCGACGCAACTCTATCGCAAGGCTCTGCGGCGCGTGGGGGACGCTGGCGACGCGCTCACTTTCCGCCCGCTTGCGCTCCTGATCCTCACTGACGCTTATGTTATAACGCTCACACGCCGGAGCCAGAAGCCGGAGCGAAACCAACGCCGCAGGTCAGGAGCGCGGTGATGAGGCGAAGCGATAGTCGGTTCATGAGATAAGGCTATCATGAAGAGTTTTGCCCAACAACACGAATTTAGCCCGTTCCCCAAAAGCTATTGAGATGAACTCGACCTACACTCTACTCGATCCGCATTCGCCGGAAACGAACCCGCCGCGCGGTCGTTGTGCGCTCGGCCTGATGCTCAAAGTCCCGCGCGCGGGCGCGTCGAAGACGCGGCTCGTGCCGCCGCTGACGCACGAAGAGGCCGCGCGTTTGAGCGTCGGTTTCCTGCGCGACACGGCGGCGAATATCGCGGACGCGTGCGGCGGCGATCCCGGCGGCGCGGTTCAAGCGGTCGCCGTCTACACGCCCGCGGGTGCGGAGGGCGCACTCGACGAACTGCTGCCGCCGAACTTCGCGCTGCTCGCGCAACGCGGCGATACCCTCGGCGAACGCCTTTTCCGAGCGGCGGCCGACCTGTTCGGGCTCGGCTACGAGTCCTGCTGCTTGATCGCTTCCGACAGCCCGACGCTCCCGCGCGCTCTGCTCACGATGGCCGTCGAAGAACTCGGCCCCCCCGGCGACCGCCTCGTCCTCGGCCCGTCGAACGACGGCGGCTATTATCTGATCGGCATGAAGCGCGCGCACCCGCGCCTCTTTGAAGAGATCGCGTGGAGCACGGCGGACGTGCTGACCCAAACCGTCGAGCGCGCACGCGAAATTAATCTCGACGTGGGACTCCTGCCCGCGTGGTACGACGTTGACGATGCGGCCGCGCTCAGTCGTCTCTGCGACGAACTCCTCGACGCGCCCGGCGGCGGCGACAACGTCGCGTGCGACGCAAAACTCGCTCCTTATCCCGCAACGCACACGTGCGCCGAACTCTCGCGTTTGCTCGATGCGGCAGGGCGCGCTCGCCTCCGGCCTGACTTTGCCGTCGCGCGTGCGCGTGGGGAAGGCGTCGCATGAAAGAGGGTCGCGTGGGCGCGTTGCGCGTCGTCGCCTTGTCGCCCGACGTGGACGCGCCGCGCGGCGGTGAGGTCTCGACGCATCGTGCGGCGGTGTGGACGAACCTGCCGCTTCTCGTGCTCGGCCTTGCGTCGCTCGCGCTCTACGTGTACGGGCTCGGCTTCGACAAGACGCACAAACTCCAAATCGTCTGGTTCATCAAAGTCGCGCTCGCGCAGTGCGCGCTCTACGCGCTCGCCGCGTGGCTCGTGTGGCGCGGGCGCGGGCGGCGTTCGACGCTTCTGCTCGTCATCGTCTTCGCGGCGTTGTTTCGTTTGAGCGTGCTGTTTGCGCCGCCGCTTTTGTCGGACGACATTTATCGCTACGTCTGGGACGGGCGCGTGCAGGCCGCGGGCATCAATCCTTATCGTTACGTCCCCGCCGACGACGCGCTCCGGTTTTTGCGCGACGCGGACGTGTACCCGAACATCAACCGGCGCGACTTCGCGCCGACCATCTACCCGCCGCTCGCGCAAATGATCTTCTTCCTCGCGACGCGCGTGAGCGAACGAATCGTGTGGATGAAGGCCGTCATGGTGTTGTTCGAGGTCGCCGGGTTGTACGCGCTCGCCGCGCTGCTCGCTTCGTTCAAACTGCCGCGCCAGCGCGTGCTGCTCGCCGCGTGGCATCCGCTCGCCGTGTGGGAGATTGCGAGCAGCGGCCACGTGGACGCGCTCGTCATCTGCTTCGTCGCGCTCGCGCTGCTCGCGCGACGACGTGGGGGCGACGCTTTGACGGGCGCGCTTTTGGCTGCGGCGGTGCTGGTCAAATTATTTCCGCTGGTGCTGTGGCCCGCGCTCTACCGGCGTCGGAGTTGGCGCATGCCGCTGGCGTTCTGCGTCACGCTCGGCGCGGGCTATCTGCCGTATCTTTCGGTGGGCGCGCGGCACGTGCTCGGTTATTTGCCGGGTTACGCGAGCGAGGAAGGGTTACGAAGCGGCGAGCGATTTTTTTTGCCGCAACTCGCGGGTGGCCTCTCCGGCGAGGCGCGCGGCGCGGTCGCGGCTTACATGTTTTTCGCGCTCGTCCTGATGCTCGCGCTCGCGGCGTGGTGCCTGCTCAGACGCGAGCGGGACGAACGCGAGTACGCAGGGCGCGCGGCGGTTTTGGCGTCGGCGTTCACCGTCCTGTTGTCGCCGCATTACACTTGGTATTTCGCGTGGCTCGTCGTTTTCCTGTGCGTCTCCGGCGCAAGGTTCGTCGCGCCGCTGCTGTGCCTGACGGCCGCCGCCTTCATGCTCTACGGCACTTGGCTCGGAGACGCGCCCGCCGAAATGCTGCGGCTCAACATCTCCATTTACCTGCCGCCCGCTCTGCTCCTCGTCCTGTCTTACCGGAGGCGCGCGGGCGTTTGCTAACCTGTGCGCGACTGTGTGATAGAGTTTCGATGAACGAGCGGAGAGGGGGCGACCTGTTTGACGCGACAGTTAAGCAACGGGCGGCGCGCGCTGGTGACGGGCGGCGCGGGACTGATCGGCTCGCACCTCGTCGATCTCCTGCTCGGCGAGGGCTGGCGCGTCCGCATCCTCGATAACCTTGAGCCGAACACGCACCGCGAGGGCAAGCCCGCGTGGGTCAACGGCGCGGCCGAGTTCGTCGAAGGCGACATGCGCGACCGCGCGTGCGTCGCCGCCGCGCTCGACCGTGTCGATGTCGTCTTTCATCAGGCGGCCTACGGCGGCTACATGCCGGAGATTTCAAAGTACGTGGGCGTCAACAGTTTCGGCACGGCGCAGATGCTCGAAGTGATCCGCGACGAGAATTTACCCGTCAGGAAGATCGTCGTCGCTTCGTCGCAGGCGGTCTATAGCGAGGGCGCGGGCGTTTGCCCGGAGCACGGTCTGGTCTTTCCCCCGGTGCGCCCGGTCGAGCAACTGCGTCGCGGAGACTTCGGCGTCCACTGCCCGCATTGCGACCGCCTGGCCCGTCCCGCGCCCACGCCCGAACGCGCGCCCATCGGCGGCGAAACCGTCTATGCCATCACGAAAGTCGATCAGGAGCGGCTCGTGCTGACGTGGGGGCGGCAGACGGGCGTGCCCACCGTCGCCCTGCGCTACTCCTGCACCTACGGGCCGCGCCAGTCCGTCTTCAACCCTTACACCGGCGTCATCGCCATCTTCTGCACGCGCCTCTTGAACGGGCAGCCGCCCGTGCTCTACGAAGACGGCGAGCAGACGCGCGACTTCAGCTTCGTCGAAGACATCGCCCGCGCCAACCTTCTCGCCGCGACGACCGACAAACTCGACGGCCTCGCCGCGAACGTCGGCAGCGGAGAAGCGACCAGTATCCGCCAGATCGCGCGACTCGTTTCCGACGCCTTGAACGTGCCCGTCGCCCCGGTCGCGCGGGGAGAGTTTCGCCCCGGCGAGATGCGTCATCTCCTCTCCGACACGACGCGCATCCGAGCCGCGGGTTACGAGCCGCAGGTTTCGCTCGCGACGGGCATCAGCCGCTACATCGAATGGATCGGCAGGCAGGCGGACGTGCGCGACTATTTCGCCGCCGCCGAAACGCTGCTGCGCGCCAAAGGCATCGTCCACCGCGTGACTTCGACATGAACACCCTTTCAAGGACATGACCACACTTTCAAGTACGCCCGCGCGCGTCTCGGTCGTCATCCCCGCCCTGAACGAAGAGGAGACGATTGGGGCGGTCGTGCGCGCCGTGCCGCGTGAGATCGCGTCGGAGGTGATCGTGGTGGACAACGGGAGCGACGACCGCACGGCGGAGCGCGCGCGCGCGGCGGGCGCGCGTGTCGTCCGCGCGCCGCGGCGCGGCTACGGGCGCGCGTGCATGGCGGGCGTCGCGGCGGTCGCGGCCGGGTGCGAGATCATAGTTTTTCTGGACGGCGACGGGAGCGATTGCCCGGAGTTGATGGAGCGTCTGGTCGAGCCGCTTAAAGCGCGGACACACGATTTCGTGACGGGGTCGCGCACACGCGGGCGACGCGAACGGGGCAGCATGAACTTTCAACAACTCTTCGCCGGACGCGCCGCGGGTCTGCTGCTCGGCGCGCTCTACGGCGTCGGCTACACGGACATGTGCCCGTTCCGCGCCATTCGCCGCGACGCCCTCGCGCGCCTGCCGATGCGCGAAGAGACTTACGGTTGGAATCTGGAGATGCAGATGCGTGCGGCGCGCGCTCGCTTGCGCATCCTCGAAGTGCCGGTCGATCACCGGCGTCGCGCGGGCGGCGAGTCGAAAGTGTCGGGCAATTTGCGGGGCACAATCCGCGCGGGGACGCGCATCCTTTACACCGTCGCACGCATCGCATTGGAGCGCACCTGAACGGCCACGCCGCGACGACAACAACAACTCAACGCTTTTATGAAATACACAAGAACACTCACCGCGCTCCTTCTCGCTTCGTCACTAACGGCTTCGACGGCAGTAGTCGCACAAGAGCCGGGGGCGGCGGCAGCAGTGCCCGCGCTCACAACCGACGAGCAGGCCGCCGGACAGGAGGAACTTGAGCGGAAAGCGCTGGCGTTGCTCGACGAAGTGATCGGCGAGACGCCTTCGCTGAAACTCGTCGAGAATCGCGTTCGCCTACGGGCGGCCGCGGTGGAAATTCTCTGGCCGCGCGATCAGGAGCGCGCGCGAGAGATTTTCAACGCGGCGGCAAACGACCTGTCGGCCGCCACGAGCGGCATCGACACGGACGACCCGCAGTATCAAAATCTCACGAACACGATCTCGCAGTTGCGCCATCGCATGCTCGGCGTCATGGGCGAGCGCGACCCGAAACTCGCGCTCGAATTCCTGCGCGCGACGCGCCAGCCGCCCCCGCCCGTGCCTCCCGGCGTGAGCCTCCGCCAGCCCGATCAGGAACTCATGTTGGAGACGCAACTCGCGCAGCAGATCGCCGCGCGCGACCCGCAGCAAGCCCTGCGCATCGCCGAAGAAACTTTGAGTCGCGGCCTCTCCGCGAACCTCATGCCGCTGCTCACGCAGTTGCGCACGAGCGACCCGGAAGGCGCGGCGCGGCTCACCGCGAACATCATCAAGAAACTGCGCACCGCGAACTTCGCCGTAGACTACGAGGCGACCAACATCGCCAGCTATCTCCTGCTCTCGACGCGCCCGGCGGAGAACGCTAACGCCCAGCAGCAGACGATTGCCGCCGACCAGACGGGTGCGCGTCGTCCCCAGTTGGACGAATCCGTGCGGCGCGACCTCGTCAACCTGCTCGTCAACGCCGTGGCGGCGGGCAACGCGGGTAATGCGCGCCGGTCGGGGAACATGGGCGGGCTGCTGTCCACGGTGCGAGAGTTGATGCCGGAGGTCGAACGCTACGCGCCCACGCAGGCGGCCGCCCTGCGCCGCCGCGTGGAAGGAGACGAGAGCAGGGTCGGGGGCAACTACACGCGCGTGTTTCACCGCGTGCCGGAGGCGAGCACGCCCGAAGCGCTCATCGAAGCGGCGGCGAAGGCCGCGCCGGAGATGCGAGAGCAACTTTATCGCACGGCCGTGTGGAAAGCCTTTAACGAGGGCAACCCGGATCGCGCGCGGCAGATCATCAACAACCACGTCGAGGGCGCGCGGCAGCGCGAAGAGATGTTGAAGGAACTCGATCAGCAACTGTTTTGGCGCGCCGCCTCGGAGGGCAAGGTGGAACAGGCGCAGGCGTTCCTCGCCCGCATCAAGTCAAAGGACGAACGCGTCGGGATGTTGTTGCAACTGGCGCAGGTCACGGCGGGGAGGGGTAACGCAGAGGTCGCGGTCGATTTTCTGGACGAGGCGTGGAATCTGATCGGCGGGCGCGCCAAAAATCACTCGCAGTTCGGCTTGCAGTTGCAGGTGGCTCATAATTACGCGCCGCTCGCGCCGCCGCGCGCCTTCGAGATCATCGAGGCGAGCGTCACGCACCTCAACGAACTCGTCGCCGCCGCGGCCGTCCTCGACGGCTTCGGGCAGGATGCTTTCGCAGAGGACGAGTTGAAGGGGCAGGAGGGCTACGTGTGGAGCGCGCTCGCCACGCAATGCAACGAGACGCTGGCCGCGCTCGCGCGCGTCGATTTCGAGCAGGCGCGCTCGATTGCCGGCAGGTTTCAACGCCCCGAAGTGCGACTGCCCGCGCGCCTCGCCGTCGCGCACGGCATCCTCTTCAGAGAGGGAGAGCAGAGCAACTTCAAACGCAGCCCCGTGCGTCGCGGCCGTCTCAGGGGCGGCCTCCGTTCAATTAACGAAGACTAATCGCGGGCGCGGAAGACGAGGAAATAATCCATCCCGTCGGGCTTCACGAAGTCGTGTCGTTCGACGAGCGCGAAGCCCGCGCGCCCGGCTTCCGCGATCACCTTGCGGTCGTCCAAGCCGTGATCGTCGCCCGCGCCGTTGCGGTCTATGATGCCGACGAGCGCGCCTGCGGCGAGCGAGCGGCGCAGGTTGCGCATCAGCCGGATCGGCTCGGCGATCTCGTGATAGGTTTTCAGGATGAGCACGGCATCGACGCCCGCCGCGGGCAGCGACGGGTCATCCTCTTTGCCGAGCACGGCGCGGACGTTTGCCAGCCCCTCCCGCGCGGCGCGCTCCTCGATGTGCTTGAGATACTCGCGGTTGATCTCGACCGCATAGACCGCGCCCGCCGCGCCGACCCGCCGCGCCGCGCGCACCGTGAACCAACCCGAACCCGCGCCGATGTCGGCCACGCGCGCGCCTTCCTTAATCCGCAAAATGTCCATCACGCGGTTGATCTGAAGTTTCTCTTCGCGCTTCGCGTCCTCGAAGATCGAGAGGCTGCCCGTGTAAGGGTCGCTCGTCGGGCGGTCGAGTCGGTCGGGGTCGCGCGCCGGAACCTGCGCCGTCTTCGGCTGTTGGTCAAACAGCGCGGCTCTCTCGTTAATGCCGATTAAGTTGCCGGAAGGGAATCCCCAACCGATCTCCTGCGGGAAGGACGAGACGACCGTGCCGCCGAGGAGCGTGAAACTCGCAGCCACGCAGATGAAGAGTTTGACGGCCAGCGACCACGGCCTGCGATCTACCCTGATGTTCGCGCCGCGCGTCGAGGTTTCGTTTTCATTTGTTTCGTCAGGCATCATTTTAAGATGAGTGGCTCGCTTCACGCGGTTGCCGCAACCTGCTCTTTGCGAGCGATGATTTGCGTGTAACGCGCGACGGCTGCGAATTCGGGGCGTGCGCCAAGCGTTCGTTCAAACGAGAGCAGGCGCGCGTAAGCGTCCGCCGTGTCGGAGAGCGAGGCGGGCAGGTAGTCCGCGACGACGCGCACGCCGCGCGCGGCGAGCACATGCAACCCCGCGTCGGTCGCCAACTCCTGAAGGGTGCCCGCGTCGTAAAGTCTGGCCGGGCCGCCGTAGAGAGATTCGTTGACGTGCCCGGCCGTGAGCGCGTGCTCCGCTTCGTCGAGATCGTGAGACTTCAAGGCCGCGCGCATGGCCTCGCCCGCGCGGTTGCGCGCGACGAGAGAGACGACCGCGCCCGGTTTGAGAAGGGCGGCCAGAGAGCGCACACAGGCGCGCGGGTCGGAGACGTATTCGAGGACGTTATGACACGTCGCCGCGTCGAACGTCCGCGGGGCGAACAGTTGATGTGCGGTCTCGGCAGCGGATCGATGGAAGGTGACGCGCGCGGCGAACGTTTCGGCGCGGGCGGCATCGGCGGCGAGCGCGAGCATCGAAGCCGACGGGTCAACGATTGACGAGTGCCAGCCGAGCGCGGCGAAACGCAGGGCGAGCGCGCCCGTGCCGCCGCCGAGATCGAGCGCGCGCTTCACGTCTCGCACCCCATCGTGCTTCACGTCTCGCGCCCCTCCTTTCGCGCGTATCGCGTCCGGTGCGCCGTCGTGTCTGGCGTCTCGCGCGTTGTCGCGCCCGGCCACTTCGGTGCGGGCGCGTTCCGACGCTCCCGCGTTTGTCTCCGGTTTGCTGAATGTGGATTGTGCCGCGCTCGCCTCGTCGATGGCGGAGAGAAAGTTTTCCCACGCGATGTCGAGCCGCAGACGCCCCTCGACGGTCTGCAAGTAGGCGGCGTAAGCGGGCGCGCCCGACTCGAAGCGTGCGTCCGTCATCTGACCAAGAGGGAATGCGCGCCGCGCACGCCGATGCGACCGATGCGCGCGGCGTCCGGGTAGACTTCGCGGAGGCGCGCGACGAGGGCGTCGGCGCGCGACGGGTCGATTGAAATTAGGAGGCCGCCCGCCGTCTGCGGGTCGAAGAAGAGGCTCGTGAGCGGGCGGCTCACTTCGACGCCGACCTCTATGTCGTCGCCGACGTAGAGGCGATTCGTCTTGTCGCCGCTCGTCAACAAACCCTGCGCCGCCAGTTCGAGCGCGCCGGGGATGAGGGGCACGCGCCCCGCCTCGATCTCAATCGTCACGTCGCTTCCGCGCGCCATCTCCCACGCGTGGCCGAGGAGCGCGAAGCCGGTCACGTCGGTCGCGGCGTGCGCGTCGAACTCCTGCATCAAGTCGGCCGCCTCGCGCCCGGCGAGCAGCATCGTCTTGAGCGACGCCTCCATGATCTCTTCGCTCGCCTTGCCGAACTTGATGCCGGTGGAGATGACGCCCGTGCCGAGCGGCTTCGTCAGGATGAGGGCGTCGCCGGGGCGCGCGCCGCGGTTGGTGATGATGCGTCGCGGGTTGATCGTCCCCGTCACGGCGTAGCCGAACATGATCTGCGGATCGTCTACGCTGTGGCCGCCGACGAGCGCGACATTGTGCGCGGTCAACACGTCCAGCCCGCCGCGCATGATCTCGCCGAGGATGGAAAAGTCCAGACCCTTTTTCGGGAAGCAGGTGATGGCGAGCGCGGTGATGGGACGCCCGCCCATCGCCCACACGTCGTTGATCGAGTTGAGCGCGCTGATGCGCCCGTAGTCGTAGGGGTCGTCAACAATCGGCGTGAAGAAATCGACGGTCTGGACGAGCGCGAGGTCTTCGGTCAGTTGATAGACCCCGGCGTCGTCCGCCGTCTCGATGCCGACCAGCAGGTTGGGATGTTTCGGGATGTTCAGCCCGCCCAGAACCTGAGCGAGTGCGCCGGGCGCGAGTTTCGCCGCTCAACCGGCGCAGTTGACCATCTCAGTCAGACGCATCTTCAGCCCCCTTCTTTGAAGTTACGGCCTAGATTAACAGTTCGCCCGCGCGCCGCCAAAACCCGCGGGGCGGAAGTAATAGCCCGACTCGAAATCCGAATCAGGTAGTAGATGAATGCGCCCATAATTAGTTAGACATCCACCACCCGTTAGTGTATTTTCTCTCATCACTTCTGCGCTTCAGCAGTCTGCTGAGGCGTTCGACCTTCAACCCCCGGCTCACACACCCCATCGAAAGGCCCTTCATGTTAAAAACACTCTCGCTGGCACTCGTCTTCTCTTTAGTTTTCGGAACAACCGCCGCCTTTGCCAAATCCAACAGTGCCTCGTATTACGGCGGCACGATGGCTGCTTTTAAAGATGCCAAAAAGGAAGTCAAGGGGCATCTCATAGCTACGGATGAAACCGCACTGATCTTCAACTACGGGAAGAATCAGACAGTCTCGATCCCCTATGCGGACTTCATAGATATGGAGTATGGACAGAAATCCGGCAGGCGCGTTGGGGCTGCGGTGGCAACTACCATCTTGCTCGGCCCACTCGGTCTGCTCACCTTGTTCTCGAAAAAGCAGGATCACTTCCTGACCCTCGGCTTCAAGGATGCAGAGGGGAAAGAGCAGGTGGCAATCTTCAAACTCAACAAGGACATGGTCAGGAGCACGCTGCCGATCCTTGAAGCACGCTCAGGGAAGAAAGTGGAGTACCAGAGCAAGGGCGCCGAGAAGAAGGCGACCGGCAAATAGGACGACGGCACTTTAGATCAAGTGACAGGGGGCGTCATAATTAGACGCCCCCTGTCACTTGATACCGTCTGCATAGCCGGAACATCTGCGCGCCCATTCGCCGGGGCCGTGCCTAACATAAGACGGCGAAAAAATTCTTTTCCAACATTCGAGCCTGAGCCACACCGACGCGGGCGGCATGTATCTCCGGCTTCGCTTTATTCCCGCTTGGCTTGCGCGGGTGCGGGCTTCGCCTTGTCGTTGAAGTTGAACTTCGTCGGGGCGAGCACGGCGCGCGCTTCCGGGTTGTAGTAGTCATAAACTACGGACGGCGCGCTCTTGGCGGCGAGGCCGAAGCGCGGGCGGAAGGTGAATTGGAAATTCGTGCCCCCGGCGCGCGGCCAGAGGTAGACGACGAGGCGGTCGGGCAGCACGTCGTAGTGGCTGAACTCCCAGCCCGACTCTTTCATCGCCAGTTCGAGCGAGGCGCGATCCACGTCCGCGCCCGGCGGCAGACCGACTTCGGCCAGCAGCATCCCGTAGCCTCGATGCCCGATGCGTTCGGCCGCGACGCGACAGGTCACGACATCGCCCGTCGCCGCCGTCGTCCGGTCGAACGCGACGTTGAGTTTTAGAGCGCGCGAGTCTTGCGGGCGGGCGTCGTGCGCGCCGTCGGCGACGGCGGCAGACCACGGGCGATAATAAGTCGTGACGAGTTGCGCGGTGGCGGCGAGCGACGCGCCCGTCGTAGTGCGTTTGATCTCGACGCGGTTCGCGCCCACGGCGACGAGGCGCGAGAGGTCGAGCGAGACGGGGTTCGCCGGTTCGTGCGTCGCCGGGAGCGTGACCGCGCCCGCGCTCCGGCCGTTGACGAAGACTTCGACAGTCTGCGCCGCACCCGTCTGGGACTGTGCCGCGCTAACAACCTTGTCGTCGCCCCCACGCGTTGCGCCTGCCGGCGAAAGCGCGTTCAGCGCGTCGAGCACGTTGACCGTCGCCTGCGTCGAGAGCCACACGCCGTAGCGATCCTTGTTCTTCAACAGGAACAGGAGGCCGCGATCAACGAGTTCATCCGAAGAACGCGGTGCGACTTTGGACGCAGGCGCGGACGCAGGCGCGGGCGCAGAGGCGGAAGGCGCGCGCGCAAGAGGAGGCGCGACGTTTGCGCGTGCGGAAGGCGCGACGTCTGCGGGTGCGGAAGGCGCGACGTTCGAGTCAGCTTTACTTTCATCTTTCAACCGCCCGCCTTCAACCTCTACGCCTGTCTTTCCGGCTTCACCTTTCACTTCAAAGCCTGCGCCCTTCGCCTTCGTGAGCGCCTGCACGGCGAGGGCGGTGGTTTCGATGCGCCCGGCGTTACCCCAGCCGTGGAAGGGCGTGTTGGTTTCGAGCGACCAGTAAGAGCCGCCCGCTTCGTCGTGTGCGAGCGCGCGCAGGCGTCGAAGCGCGCGGGCGATCTTTTCCGGCGACTCGCCGCCGTCAATCGCGGCCAGCGCGTAGGAGGCGATCAGGTACGGCTCGTCCATCACTTCCGTGTGCGGCGCGAGATAAGCGAGCGCGCGGCGGAGCGGGGCGGCGGTCTGAGTTCCGTTTTGATCTTGCGGCGCGGCTTTCGCGTCCGCGTGCGGCATGGCGAGGACGCGCGCGACGTAGGAGGTGAGAATCGCGTCGCGCCGCCCGCCCGTGTTTTTGTCCCACGCGTCGGCCGCCCAACTGCCGTCGGCTTTCTGCTGCCGGATGAGCCACTCGCGCGCGTCCGCGAGCGCGCTCTCGTCAACGTCGATGAAGTCGCGCGCGTCCGTCAGAAATCTGACGGCGTAGGCGGTGAGCGCGAGGTCGGGTTCGCCGCGCCCCCAGTAGGAGAAGCCGCCGCTCTCGGAGCGATACGAGAGCAGGCGTTCGTAACCTTGCCGGACGTAACGCGTGGCCTTCGCGGCGATGGGCGGCGGCGTCGCTTTGCCCGCGCCGCCCGCGCGTCTGTAGTGGCGCAGCACGAGCAGGCTCGGATAGGTGGAGGAGATCGTCTGTTCGGCGCAGTCGTAGGGGCGCGACATGATCGCCTCGACGCTTTCGATGGCGTGCGCCATGAGGTTCGGGTAAATCTTCAACTCGGCGCGCGCCGTGCGCAGGATGGCCTCGGCTGGCAGGTTGACTTCGAGCAGGGAAGACTCGCGCAGGATTTGCGTCGTGGTCTCGGCCAACTCTTCGCCGTCCGGGTGAACGTGGACGGGCTTCTCTATCTGATCGCTCGCCTCGCCGCCGATAGCCGTGATGCGCTGCAAGCCTTCCTTGACGGACGAGACGGCGCGGAAGCCGAACGTCTCGCGCGCGGCATCGCCCGCCGCGACGTTCGACTGTTTGCTCGCCGGGCCGAGCAGCGTGAACCAGTCTTCGGGCTTGATGTCGAGCGCGACCGTCTGCGCGCGTTCGAGGTAGTTGCGCAGGACGACGGGCAGGCTGATCTCGTCGCCTTCGGTTAGGACGCGCGGCGGGTCGTGTTCGACGAAGAAAGGCTGGAAGGCGCGTATCTCCCGTTCGATTGTGCCGAGTTCGCCCGTCTCGGTCGAGCCGATGATGGACATCTTCCAGGTGGTGATGTTGTCGGCGAGTTTGAAGCGAAGTTCGGCGCGCCCGCGCGCGTCGGTTTCGATGGCGGGCTGCCAGTACAAGGTTTCGGGAAAATCCTTACGCAAACGCGGCGTCGAGATCGGCGGCTTGCGCGCGGCGGGCGGCAACCCCTGTTCCTTACGCACCGTCGTTGCCATGCTGAGGGATTCGGTCTGATTAACGGCCACATCCGCCGTGACCGTCACCGTCTCCGACACATGGCCGAGGGTGAGGTTGAAGTTCATCGTGGCGAGCGTCGCCGAATAGACCATCACGTTCATGGCGACCGTCTGGCTGAACCCCGTCGCGTCAACGCGCACGGTGTAAGGCCCGGCGGGCAAGTTGCGCAGGAGAAACTTGCCGTCCTCGCCGGTCTTGGTTTCAAACACGCGGTCGGTCTGATACTGGTGCGTCGCCGTGACGGTCGCTCCGGGCACGACCGCGCCGGACGGGTCGGCGACCGTGCCGCCGATGGCTCCGGTCTCGCCCGAAAAAGTGAGGGCGGCGGGCGCGTCCAGCGGCATCACGTCCTGCGCCGATTGCTCGGAGACGATGCGTGTAAACACCGCGACGTTGAAATCATCGGCCGTCCCCGGCTTCTCGTCCGCGCCTCCGCTGCGCAGCGTGACGAACTCCAACCGCCGCGTGACGGGCGTCGCGCTCCTTTGTTGCGTCGAACTCTGCCCGGCGCCGCCGCTCTCGATTCGGACGCGGTCGGCGTAGCGCGACTCGTCGTGGAAGGTCGCGTAGTAGGCATGCCCCCACGGGTCTTTCAAGTGCGCGGGGTCGAGTCCCACGCGACGGAGCATGTCTCGTAGCGCGGACTCGTCGCGCGGGAAGCGTTTCGTCGCTTTGAGATAGGCGTCGATGGCCGCGTCGATCCGCGCGCGCGTCTCCGTGAAGTAGTCCGTCCACGTCGTCCAGAGAAGGAAGTCGTCGCCCGCGCCGTAGTTGTTCGGCGTTGACGTGAGACGGCCGTCCGGGCCGCTGCTCAAGATTTGTGTGGCGTAGTTTGTGCCGTTGATCTCGAAGTTCAGGACGTAAGGATTGCCCCAGCGATCCAGCAGCGCGGCGGGGTTTAGGCCGGAGCGGGCGAGTTCGCTCTTGAGCGTGGCGGCGTCACGGATGAAACCGCCGGTGCGCTTGTGATGCTCTAGGTGGGCGCGGTTGAACGCCTCGCCCGTCGGGCGAAAGTAGTACCAGTTGAAACGCGCGGCCACCCAATCGTCGTCCGTGCCGTGCTGTTTGTCCGCGCCCGCGCTCTTGAATTCCAACACGTCCTCGGCGCGTTCGACGGAGAAGACGGGGCGGTAGGCAATGCCCCACGGGTCGCGCAACTCTTCGAGCGCGATCCTTTCGCCGGAGAGCAGGCGGCGCAAGCTCGCCTCGTCCGTAGGGTGCTCGGCGCTCTTATTGTGGCGCGCGGCCAGTGCGTCGCGCGTCGCCTGAAGTTGGGCGGAGGCGAGCGCGGCGAAGACCTGCGCTTGATTCGGGTCGGATTCGGTGGAACTGAAGAAGTTCGGGCGGTAGTATTCCTCGTCGCGCTGGAGGAGCAAGTCGGCCACGGTCTCCAACCCTTCGGGGAGCGCGCGCGCCGCGTCGAGTTGCTCGATGTCGCGGAGGCCGAGGCCGCCGATTGATTCGAGGCCGTACCAGAATTGGTAAAAATAATTCGAGAAGCCGTAAGACGAACCGAACTCCTGTTCGGTGCGCGCGCGCTCCTCGACGGCCTTATCGAAGACGACCACGCCGAGCGCGCTCTCCACGTCGCGCCCGGCGGCGTTGCGCACGCGCACGCCCGCCGCCGCCTCCTCGCCCGGCTGGTAACTCGCGCGGCTCATGCGCACGTCGAATTTCAACTCGCGGTTGCGCGGGTAGACGAGGGTGCGCGCGCCGTGCGCGTAGTCTTCATAAGGTTTTTTGGGAAAGTCGGTCGTGTAGGCCGCGAGCGTCACGCGGTTTTGAAATTCAGGCCGGTAGGGCAACTCGATGAGCGCGCTCCCGCCGCGCAGCCGCGCGCTCTGTGTCGCCACGACGCGGCCGTTGCAGACGATGTCAAGCAGAATTTTCATGTCCGCTTGATTGGAACTGACGCGCGCCGTGATGCCTTCGCCCGCGCGATAGATCGTCTTGTCCGTCTCGACGCGCACGACGGGCTGCGAGGTGATCCAGAAGTTTTCGGTGTGCCGTCCCTCGCGCCCCGCGCGGTCGCGCGCCGTGAATTGGACGTTGAAGGATTCATTTTCGCCTGCGGGCAAAGTAGAACCGACCACTTTGGCGACGCCGTAAGAGTTCGTCTTGATCGCGGCGGGCATTTTCACGTCGCCGTCGTCCGCCTGCGTGTGCGTCAATGTCAACTCGCACGAGGCGGGCGTGCCGTCGGCGTAGGAAGTGGAAACGTAGAAGGCGAGCGGCAGCCTTGCGGCCTGACGATAGTTGCCCTGCGTCACGTAGATGTGAATCGGCTCTTTAGAGAGGCGCACGCGGAAGCGTCGTTGCTCGGTGCGATTGGTGGTCGGGTCTATAACGTAGGCGGCGTAGTTGAGATCGGAGAAGCGTTGCCACGAGTTGTTCGCCAGTTCGGCGTGCCCCTGCGAGAGGTTGAGGCGCACGCGGAAACTGCCGTCCGCCCCCAACTCGCCCTCCTGCTTGTCGCCCTCCCTGGTGTCGTACTTCTGCTCCTTGTAATTCCACTCGCGCTCCGTTTCGCGCACGACGCGCACGCGCCCGCGCTTGAGCGGCTGGCCGAACAGGTAATCGCCGCGCACTTCGACCTGCGCGCTCTCGCCCGGCAAGTAGTAGCCGCGATCCGGCGTCGCGCTCACGGCAAAGTTCGGCAACTCGTAGCGACTGATCTTGACGAGTTGCCACGCCTGACTCTCGTGCGAATTGTCGTCGTCGGCCGAGACCTTGACGCGGTAATCGCCGAGCCGCGTGTTGTCCGGGATCGGCCAGTCGCAACTGGCGACGCCGAAGCGCGAGGTCTTGAGCGGCGCGTTGAAGACGGTCGTGCCTTCCGGGTCTTCGATCTTGAGAGTGGCCGCGGCGTCGGCTACGGCGCGCCGCGTCGCGTGGTTGAGCATGAGGGCGCGCAGGTGGAGCGTCTGGCCGGGCTGGTAGAGCGGCTTATCGCTCGTCAGCAGGATGCGCGTCATCCGGTTGATTTCAATACCGTCGGAGGCGGTTCGGACGACATCGCCGCGCCGCCCGCTCACTTTGATCTCGCCCTCGTCCGTCTCGATGCGTGTGGGAAGATTGAAGTCGAGCGTGACGTAGCCGTCCCTGCCCGTCGCGCCGGACAACCTCAACGCGCCGCTTTTTCCCTCTTCGCCGCCGTCATCCAGAACGACCTCCGCCGCCACCTCGACGCCGCGCACGGGGCGTGACGTGAGCGGGTGCGTGGCGCGCACGCGCACGCGGTAAAGCTGTCCCGCGCCGGCGTTGCTCGCCGCCGCCACGTCCAACTCGAACAGGTCGGGCGTGATCTCTGAGAGCGAGATGATGCCTTGACGCGGCGAACCGTCGGCGGGCGTGATCTCGTAGCGCAGGCGAAGCCAGAGAAGTTGTTTGAAGTCATTGCCGGAGCGCGCGAGGTTTGAGACGGGCATGAAGGCCGCGACGACGTTTGCGCCGGGCTTCAACATCTCGCGTCGCCGCGTGCGCGCGACGACTTTGTCGTGCGGGTCGAGCAGTTCGAGTTTGATGTGGGCGGGCGCGTTGCCGCTCGTGTTGTTCTCGACGGCGAGCGAGATTTTGCTTTGGCCTCCGGCGAGCGAGACTCGCGTCGCCGCTTCGTTGACGCGAAGCGAAAAGGTTTGGGCTGTGGCGACAAGTGATGCGACCGCGAGAGCGCAGAGACACACGTGTAGACAGAGTAGAAGGGAGAGCCATCTACGGCGCATGGGACACCTCCAATAGTGCGGCTGTGATGCGCGCCTCTCGCACAATGGTTGTTGCGGCATCCGAAAAAATATTTTTTGTCATGAAAATTTCGTCGCACGCGCCCGAGCAACCGCGCGCGAGTGAGCGAGCAACAAAGCGGCAGCACACCAAGTCGGGGCTGTTGTCATCCCGGTCGTGCTTCGCCTGCGCGAAACAATTTCGCGTCTCTGAAAAAAATTAGCGCGTCGCCCCGATCCTTTCGCCCCGCTCGCGGTAACAACAGACGGCCGAGAAGTTCTCGACGGAAACGAGCACCTCAGGTTTTGCCTGACACGGACACAGACGAATCTCTACTCGAACGCGCACGCGCGGGCGACGAGGACGCGTTCCTCTCGATCTACACGCGACACCGCGTGGCGATGTATCGCTTCGCCTGCCGCCTGCTCGGCGACTCGTCGGCCGCCGAAGACGTGACGCACGATTGTTTCCTGAGCCTGTTCAAACACCCGGAACGTTTCGACGCGGCGCGCGGCGCAACGCTCCGCACCTATCTCTTCGCCGCCGTGCGCAATCTCTCCTTGAAGCAGTTTCGACGCGCGGCGCAGGAGACGTTGATTGACGAAGCGGCCGACGAACGGAGCGCGCCCGATGCCGAGCAGCCCTTGAGCCGGGTGCTCGAAGCGGAATTGTCGGCGGCGGTGCGCGCGACGGTCGAGAGGCTTCCGGCGTTGCAGAGAGAGGTCTTGATTTTGTTCGAGTTTGAAAATTTGAGTTTGCAGGAGATCGCCGTCGTGGTGGGGGCGGAAGCGAACACGGCGAAGTCGCGTCTGGCGCGCGCTCGCGCAGGGTTGCGGCGCGCGCTCGCCCCGCATCTCGAACGTCGCGCGGAATTGGTCGGCGCGCCGGAGAAGTAAAGATGAGTGAGAAGAAGACGCATCAGGATTCTCCGCACGCGCGCCGCCGCCGCGGCGTCGAACTCGACCCGCCGGACGCATTCGCGCGCGAGTCGTCCGCGCAGCAGGCGTCGGATGAAGATTTGAAAGCGTTACTTGACGGTTGGCAGTCTCCCCAAGTCGTGCCCGCGTCGCTCGACGCGCGCGTCCTTAATTCGTATCGCGAACTGTTGAAGGAGAAAGAAATGAATTTGCACCGCCCCGGCGAAACGCTCGCGCCGCAGTACGCCCTGCCCGGCGAATACCAACTCACGATCTTGGAGGAGCGCGGGCTCTTGACGCGCCTGCTCGCAGAGGTGCGTGAGACGGCGCACGACGCGGAACTCACGCGCGCGGAGTTTCGCCGCGACCCCTTTCGCTTCGTGCGGCGCATGAGCGCGGCCTACGCCGCGATGGCGTGGCGCACGCTTCGTCAGGAGAACACGGCTTACGGCGTGCTCGCCGCGTTCGTCGCCGTCGTCACGCTCGCGGGCGCGGTCGCCGCGTTCAATAATTTTCAGACGACGCGCGGCAGCCTGTTGGCCGAACGCGTGAATGAGAATTTGATCTACCTCGGCCGCGTGACCGAGATTCCGAAGGAGCAGCCGAAGCCCGACGAAGGCGCGGCCGGGATGGCGAAGGGCGCGGGCGGCGGCGCGAAGGCGCAGCAGGAGCGGCCGGGCGGCGGGGGCGGCGGCGGTCGTCTCGAAGACAAACCGGCCGTGCACGGCAAACTGCCGCAGGCGACGCTCGACCCGCAAGTGCTCGCGCCCGATCCGAAGCCGCCGACGATCCGGAACCCTTCGTTGCCGACGGCCGCGACGATCCGCGCCGACCCCGTCCTGTTCCCCACGGACTCGCGCGCCATCAACTACGGCGACCCGAAATCTAAAGCGACCGAACTCTCTTCCGGTTCGGGCAGCGGAGGCGGCATCGGCGAAGGCACGGGCGGCGGCGTCGGCGCGGGCAGCGGCACGGGCTACGGGCCGGGCGTAGGCTACAACACGGGCGGCGGCGCGACGAATTTGGGCGGGGGCGGCCCGGGCGGCACGGGCGGCGGCGGCGTGGATTACGCGCGCAACTTTCGCGTGGGCGAAGTGACGCGCCGGGCGCAGATCACCTCCAAGCCCGAACCGCTCTACACCGAAGAGGCGCGCAGGAATCAAGTGACCGGCACCGTCCGCCTGCGCCTCGTCCTCTCCGCTTCGGGACAGGTGACGAACATCACGCCGCTCACGAAGTTGCCCGACGGATTGACCGAAAAGGCGATTGAGGCCGCGCGCAAAATCGGCTTCACGCCCGCCGAAAAGGACGGCCGCAAGGTGTCGCAATACGTCACCATCGAATACAACTTCAACATCTACTAAAGCCTGTTCAGCGCGACGGACGACGGCGGCGACGGTAAACGATGAACGCGGAACGATGAACGATGAACTGAAGGCAACCATTCTTCAGTTCATCGTTCATCGTTCCGCGTTCATCGTTTCTTTTCTTCGTGTCTCTCGTCGCGCGCCCGTTATATACTGGGCAACGTAAATCCCGGAGAGGCGCAAGCCCCGACGCTCGATGCGCGCCGACAGATAAACGAGAGAGTGGCCCGTGTCCGAAACATCTCCCCGCAACATCGTCTGCCTCGCCAGTTATTTCAAAGGCGTCGAGTTTCTGCGCGAGTGCAGGCGGCGGAACTGCCGCGTCTTTCTCATCACGAAAGAGAAGTTGCGCGCCGAAGAATGGCCGCACGACTCGATTGACGAATTCATCACCCTGCCGGACGACGCCTCGCCCGACCACTTCATCTACGCGGTTACGCAGATCGCGCGGCGGCACAAATTGTCGCGCGTCGTCGCGCTCGAAGAGTTCGACGTGATCACCGCCGGACTGATCCGCGAACACCTGCGGCTGCCCGGCATGACGAGCGCGGAGGCGCGCTTGTTCCGCGACAAGCTGGCGATGCGCGGGGTGGCCGAGGCCGCGCGCGTCAACGTGCCCGAGTTCGTTCACGTGCTCAACTACGCCGAGTTGCACGAGTTCATGGAGGGCGTGCCCGCGCCCTGGGTCTTGAAGCCGCGCACGGACGTGTCGGCCATCGGTATCAAGAAGATGCACGACGCGGAGCAGGTCTGGCGCGCGATTGACGCGCTCGACGCGCGCGCACGGCTCAACGAACAGTCGTCCTTTTACCTGCTCGAACGCTTCGTCGCGGGCGAGGTCTATCACGTCGATTCAATCGTCTCCGGCGGCAAGGCGCAGTTCGCGGGGGTCAGCATCTACGGGCGGCCGCCGATGAGCGTCGCGCACGAAGGCGGCGTCTTCATCTCTCATTCGCTCGAACGAAAGAGCCGCGACCGGCGCAGACTTCTGGAGATCAACGGGCAGGTGATTAAAGCCCTCGGCCTGCGCCGCGGCGTGACGCACGCGGAGTTCATCAAGAGCGCGGCGGACGGCGAGTTTTATTTTCTCGAAATTGCCGCGCGCGTCGGCGGCGCGTACATCGCAGAGGCGTTGGAGGCCGCGAGCGGCCTTAACCTCTGGCGCGAATGGGCGAAGCTCGAACTGGGCGACGACGCGCGCGCTTACAAAGCCGAACCGGCGCGCGAAGAGTACGGCGGCATCGTGCTCTCGCTCGCGCGGCAGGAATGGCCGGACACTTCCGGCTACACGGACGCGGAGATCGTCTACCGCGTGCGCAAGCCCTACCACGTCGGCCTCGTCGTGCGCTCGCCCGACCACGCGCGCGCGCGCGAGTTGCTCGACGGGTACGCCCGCCGCTTCGCAGACGAGTTCATCGCCGTCGCGCCGCCGCTCGAACGCCCGGAGTGAAGGTTCACGCCGCTAGCTCGTCGGGCGGTCGCTCGGCGGGTGGACGGCGTGGAAGTCTTGGTAGAAACGCTCCGAGTAGTCGTTCAATAAATACTCGACGCGCGCCGCGTCGTGCGACATGACGATGAGGCCGACGTGCGACTCTTTGTTCATGCGCCAGACGATTTCGGGGTCGTCGTAATTTGAAGTATCGGGGTAGCGTTCGCGCGCGAGGGAGACGAGCAGCCCGGCGTAGTCTTCGCGGCGCGGCGGCAGTTGGTACGCGCCCGCTCGGCCGCCCGCGATCTCGATCTTCGCCCACTCGCGCCAGAGGTTGATGCCGGTCGCCGCCTCGACGAGCTCCACGATGTTCGCGCCGCCGACGCGCGCGGCCGTTTCGAGAAAATAAAACTCGCCGTCCTCGCGCCCCTTGATGAACTCCGTGTGCGAGACGCCGTGCGGCAGGCGCATCGCGCCGAGCACCCGGCGGTTGATCTCCTGCAAGGCCACTTCGTCCGGCGTGCCGCGCACGCAGGTGCGCGTGGTGAAGATGCCGCCGCCGTGCGCCACGTCGAGCGGCGGGTGGCCGTAGCGGTTGACGGCGGCGAAGATGATTTGCGAATCGTAGACGATGGAATCGACGTGGTAGATGTCGCCGGGCACGTAGCGTTCGAGGACGTGAAAGCACTGGCGGTCGGCGAGCGCGTCGAGCGCAGGCCAGAGTGCATCGGCTTCCTTGATCTTTTTGATGCCCGTGGCCGAAGCCTCGAAGCGTGGTTTCAAGAGCCACGGCGCAGGGGTGCGGCGCATAAACGCGCGGAGACGTTCATAGTTGAGGACGTGCGCGAATTCGGGGACGCCGATCCCGGCCTCCTGCGCCCGCATGCGCATGGCGAGCTTGTCGCGGAAGTAGCGCGTCGTGGTGTCGCCCATGCCGGGGACGCGCAGGTGTTCGCGCAGGGCGGCGGCGGTCTCCAAGTCGAAATCGTCGAGCGGGACGATGCGGTCGATCTCTTCGGTGCGCGCGATGAAGGAGACGCTCTTGATCACGTCTTCGAGAATCCACCTGTGATTGTCGTCGGGCATGTAGAAGATTTCGTCCAACTCGGCGCGCGGCCAGTCCGCATCACGGATGCTGTAGGACGTGAGCAGGAGAACGCGGCAGCCCTGCCGCTTGCACTCGCGCATAAACTCCTGCCCCTTTTCATAACTGGCGATGCAGAGAACGGTGAGCGGACGTGTCTGGTTCGTCATTGGCGAAAGCCGACTCCTTCAGGAATTCCAAAAATCGCTGGTGATGATGCGCCGCGCCTCTTCGAGCGTCAGGTCGCCGTGCGCGAGCTTGTAGGCGACCGTCTCTTCGTACGGGGCGCGCCCCGCGCGCGTGCGCAAGGCGGCCTGTTCGGGCGTGACGCCCGCCGCGTCGAGCGTCTGCGCGTGGCGCGGGTCGAAGCAACGCGCGGCAAGCCAGTCGTCAACTTCTTCCGGGTCGGCGAAGCCCGCGTCGAGCCACGCGCGCGCGGCCGCGTCAAGATTTGCGCCGCCGTGTAAAGCGTCGTCGCCGTGGCGCCGGAGCGTCTCGCCGATCAGCCGGACGAGCGCGGCCTGTGGTTCGGACGCCGGGGCGTCGTCGTTCGTCATAAAAGTCTTTTCAAGTTCGCGTGAATAATCGCAGTCGGCTAATCTATAGCGCGGACGCGCCCCTTGCCAAGTGGGGTGGCGCGCGTGCGACGCGAGACGGCCAAGTCGCCGCGCCGGGGTGTGTGCCGCGCGCTTCCGTTTCGCGGGCGCGCGATTGCATAATGTCGTCACCGGGTTTGAAAGAGTTTTCAGAAGGCTATGACTTTCACCACCGTCGGCGTCGGGGGCTTTTCCTCGAACGCGGGCAAGACCACTTTGATGTGCGAACTGCTCCGGGCGCTACAGCCCGGTTGGGAGGCCGTCAAGATCACGCGCGGGCATTATCGTTCGTGCGGCAAGAGCGCGCACGCCTGTTGCGTGAGCCACCTGCTCGCGGAAGAGCCCGTGATTCGTTCCGGGCGCGCGGAGACTTACGCCGCGGGCAAAGACACAGGGCGATACTGGGACGCCGGGGCGTCGAACGTTCACTGGGTCGTCGTGACGGACAAGCAGGTCGAGCGCGGCATCAAGAGCGTGCTTGAGCGCGTCCGAGCGCGGGGCGTGCTGATCGAGGGCACGAGCTTCGTGCAGTTCGTTGAAGTCGATCTGATGCTGATGGCGGCGCGCGCGTCGGGCGCGGAAAAGATCAAGCCGTCGGCGCGGCGCGCGCTCTCTAAAACGTCCGCGCTCTACCTCTTCGACGAGGGCGAGGACGCCCGTGTCGCGCGCGAGCGTTTCGACGCGTGGCGCGCGCCGGACGAGAACTTGACGCGCGGCATCCCGGTCTACACGAGAGAAGATTTGCCGCGTCTCGTCGAACGCGTGCGAGAAGTTCAACGCGGCGTCGCCGCTTGAGTAAATTCCAACGAGCCGACAGGAGAAGGAAATCATGTCGAACAAGGATCGCGAGAAGAAGGACGGGGAGCGCAAGGACGGGGATCGCGCGGAGATGCACGAGGCCGTCGCGGAACGCGCGGCGGGGCAGAAGCCCGCGCAACTGCCGCGCGACAAGTCGAACCATTTGATCGGCGACGACGAGACGGCCGAACAGTTAAAAGACGACGCGAGTTGAAACCCCATGGCCGGAGGCCACGGCTACATCCACCAACTGAATTGTTCGGGGGGCGGCGTGCCGAAACTTCCCGTCGAGGAAGCGCAACTGACGCCGACCGGACTCGCCGGCGATAGGCAGCGACGCACGACCATTCACGGCGGGCCGCAGCGCGCCCTCTGCCTCTACTCGCTCGAAGTGATTCGGGCATTGCAGGCCGAAGGTCATCCCATCTATCCGGGGTCAATCGGCGAGAACGTCACGGTCGCGGGTCTCGAATGGGCGCAACTCGCGCCCGGCCATCGGCTGGCTCTGGGCGACGAAGTGATCATCGAACTCACTTCCTACACCACGCCGTGCCGGAACATCAGAGGCTCGTTCGGCGGCGGGAAGTTCAGCCGCGTCTCGCAGAAAGAGCACGCGGGCGACGCGCGCCTCTACGCGCGCGTTATCCGCACGGGCAAACTCGCCGTCGGCCAGCCGGTGCGCGTGCTGAACGGCGAGGCGTGAGACGGGGACGCAGAGAATAATTGATCGTGAATAATCACAGCGCATTCATCATCATCGACATCCAAAACGATTTTTGTCCGGGCGGCTCGCTCGCCGTGAAAGAGGGCGACCGGATCGTGCCCGTGGTCAACGAACTGCAAAAGCGTTTCGCGCTCGTCGTCGCGACGAAGGACTGGCACCCGGCGGGGCATTCGAGTTTTGCGTCGCTCTGGCCGCCGCACTGCGTGCAGGAGACGGAGGGCGCGGAGTTCGTCGCGGGGTTGGACACGAGCCGCGTCGCGCGCGTCTTCCTGAAGGGCACGGACATGGACATTGATTCCTACAGCGGCTTCTTCGACAACGAGCACCGGCGCGCGACCGGACTCGGCGGCTACCTGAAGGAGCGCGGCGTGACGGATGTCGCCATCGCCGGACTCGCCACCGACTACTGCGTGAAGTACAGCGCGCTCGACGCCGTGATGCTCGGATTCAAAACGACGGTCGTGGCCGACGCCTGCCGCGGCGTCGAGGTGCGCGAGGGCGACACGGCGCGTGCCCTCGAAGAGATGGCCGCCGCCGGGGTACGCATCATCGAGAGCCGCCGGTTGCTCGACGCGCGGGCGTCCGGCAGCCGACAGCGCGCGTGAATCTTTAAGTCATCGACACGAACGGCCAACAGGAGGAACCGACCAAATGCGACGAACATACATGCTTCTCGCCACGCTCGCTCTTTTCACACTCTCCGGCGGTTGCACGTCCGAGAGAGTCAACTCGCCCGCTAACGCCAACAGCGCGAACACAGCCAACGCGGCGGGCGTCGGCAACAACAGCACGGGCAGCCGCGAAGGGATCGGGCCGAAGGACACGGGCATCGGCGGCACGAGCGAGGGCAACGCCAACTCGGCCGTCAAGGGCAACTCCAACGTCGAACCGACGGGCGTCAACAAGAACGCCGGGCAGGGCGCGGGAGGCGCGAACGCCAATAGACCCTGAAAATCTTTAGCGCGGCAGGCAAGCCTGACCGTCAAAAGAGCGAAGCCACGAAGTTGACTTTACGAGTCAACTTCGTGGCTTCGCGTCTTAGTGTCTATGTTCGTGTTGCCTTAGTGCTGGACGCCTTCGATGAAGGCTTTCAGGAGACGCGAGCGCGACGGGTGGCGCAACTTGCGCAGAGCCTTCGCCTCGATCTGGCGGATGCGCTCGCGCGTGACGCTGAAGTCTTTGCCCACCTCTTCGAGCGTGTGCTCTTCGCCGACGGGGCCGAGGCCGTAGCGCATCTTGATCACTTTCTCTTCGCGCGGCGAGAGCGTCGCCAGCACTTCGTCCGTGATCTCTCTGAGGTTCGCCGCGACGACCGAGTCGGCCGGGTTGACGCGTCCCTTGTCTTCGATGGTTGATCGTCTCGATCATGTGGACGGGGATACGGATGGTGCGCGCCTGATCGGCAATCGCGCGCGTGATGGCCTGTCGAATCCACCACGTCGCGTAGGTCGAGAACTTGTAGCCGCGCCGCCAGTCGAATTTCTCCACGCCGCGCATGAGCCCGATGTTGCCCTCTTGAATGAGGTCGAGGAACTGCAAGCCGCGGTTCGTGTACTTCTTCGCAATCGAGACGACCAGACGCAAATTCGCTTCCGTCAACTCGCTCTTGGCCTCGATGGTCTCGGCCACGCTGCGCGCGATTGACTGGTGCGAGCGTTTGACCTCAAGGATGGAGACCTGATGCTCGGCCTCAATCTCTTTGAGCCGCTTCTTGGCCGAAGCGATGTGCTTCTTGAAATCCTTCTCCTGCTCCGGCTTGATGCGCTTCGCGTGGAGCCTCTCCGAATACTTTTCGATCTCGCGTTCGGCCGTGCGAATGTCTTTGTGGACGGCGGCGATGGCGTCTATGAGACGTTGGCGCGTCGCGTCCTTCAACGTGAGTTGCTTCATCTCCTGCGCGATCTCAAGGCGCGCGCCCGCCACCTTGCGGCGCAGGCGCAGCAGTTTCTTGCTGCGCTTGCCGCGCGTGACTTGCTGTTCGGCGCGCAGCTTCTCCCAATCCTTCAAGCCCTGCTGGAAGATCGTGTTGACCTTCTCGATGCCTTCGAGCGTCCAACGTTGGTACTCTTCGGTCTTGTCTTCGAGGTCGGCCACGTCGGCCTGATCGGCGAACGCCACCACGTCGCGGATGCTGAGCAGCCCGGCGTCGATGTCTTCACCGATCTGCAAGAGTTCTTTGAGCGCGATGGGCGAGCGCGCCAGAGACTTGTGCGTGCGGTTCTGGCCGCGTTCGATGCGCTTGGCGATGGAGACTTCCTGCTCGCGCGTCAGGAGCGGGACTGTGCCCATCTGGCGCAGGTAGGTACGCACGGGGTCGCTCGATTTGTCGTCCACCCCGGCCGACAAATCGAGTTCATCTTCGGCGTCGAGCGGGTCGTCCGTCTCGTCGGCGGCGACGGCGGCGACCTCCTCGATAAGAAGTTCGTCCGAGTCGGCTTCGGTCAGGCTCGTGCCGCCGAGTTTCTGTAAAACGTCTTCGAGTTTGCTGGTGGAGATGGCGTCGTCGTGCTGCTCCTCCCCGACCCCGTCGAAAGAAAGGTATTTGTCGCCGCCACCGAAACCCACCGGGCGAAGGCCGTCGTCCGCTCTGTCCTTCTCAATCATACTCGCCATTAACCTCTGCGCCTGCCGCTCTTTAGCGCACGATGCGCGAAAAGTGCCGCCTCTACGATAAACTATTTAATAAAGCCACGTTGCCTGTAGCATAAACTCCTTCGGCGTGCGAGGCAACCCCCTTCTGCGTCGCGCCCTTGGTACGAGTTAGATGAGTTAAAAGATTATAAAGTTTTATCGCAGGGGAAATTAACTGCTTTGTGTGAGGGAAGTAGGGCGTAACTCCAACAAAATGCTGGCGAAACGGCTCCAAAAGGGTCACGGGAAACGACCTCTGAAAGCGACGACCGCTGTTGAAGTTCGCCTTAACTGCGGCGACTAAAAAAAGCGCCGGGGACGCGGGCGCGTCCCGCGCGAGTGTCGCGGGGGCGGCACAGGGCGGCGCGGTGCGCGTGAATTCAGGAAAACTGGATGCGTTGCCAGACGGCCGTTTCGTCGGGAAACGAGATGCTTTCTTCTTCGCGGAGGGAACTCGCCGAGACGATGATGGTTTCGACATCGCGGTAGACGCCGTCGCAAGGAGGGCAACAGCCGAGGTGCTCGCGCACCCCTTCTCGCGTCGATTCGTCGAGCGCACCGGCGTGGTATTCGCTGAGCAGCGGTAAACTTTCTTCACAGTCCATTAGAGGGTTTCTCCCGGAGGGGGCTTAAAATTTCTGGCGCACCTAAGATGCTAATTTTGCGCCGCCTGTCGCCTGATGAGGTCTCTTAATTTTAAACGCGCCTTGTGCAGTTGCGATTTACTCGTGCCCGTGGAGCAGCCGAGCATGCGCCCGATCTCTTCGTGCTCGTAGCCCTCCACGTCGTGGAGGATGAACACGCTGCGATAGCCGGGCGGCAGTTCCGAGATGGCTTTCTCCAGCGCGATGCGGTCAACGATGGGCATTTTATCCTGATTCTCCGTGCCGCGCACGATCTGTACGGGAGTTTCACCCTCCTTCGTCAACAACTCGGAGCGCGTGCTGCTCTTGCGGAAGTACATCAGGACGTGGTTGACCGTCATGCGGTGCAGCCAGGTGGTGAAGGCCGAGTCGCCGCGGAAACTGCCGATCTTGTTGAAGAGGTGGATGAACACTTCCTGCGTCAGGTCTTCGGCGGTCGAGGGGTTGGTCGTCATGCGCAGGCAGAGGGCATAGACGCGCCGGAAATGGCGGTGATACAACTGCTCGAACGCCTCGCGGTCGCCCGCCGCGCTCCCTTGCGCGAGTTCGAAATCCGACACCTTCGACTTCGTTTCGGTCGCCGCTTCGTTGGTCTCTGCTGCACTCATATTTTGCCCCTTCATTGTCCGTTGATCTTCCGGCGTGTGCGCCCGAATGTCAACCGCAAGCCGCAAAGGTTAGTTCGCGCGATCCGCAAAGGTTAGTTTGAATGTGTGGTGAAAGTTTTGCGGCGGGCGCGGGAAGAGTATAATGGCGGGCAAGCTAGTAGGGCACGTCTCCCGGTCGCGAACGCGATTCTCTTAAAAGAAGTAGAAATGAAAACGCTGATGCCCCCACGTCTCGCCCGCCCCCTCGTCGCCGCCGTGTGTTTCGTCGCCCTCTCGCTGCTGTGCGGCGAGAGGGCGGAGGCGCGTGGCTGGATAAATGTGAAGTCGGAGAATTTCGTCGTCATCAGTAATGCGGGCGAGGCCGAAGCGCGCCAAGCCGCCGCGCGACTCGAAGAACTCCGCGCGATCTTTTCGCGCTTGCAGGCGCAGGACGGGTTCGACGTGTCGATCCCCGTCACCGTGATCCTCTTTCAGAACGACGGCGACTACGAGTTTTTCAAGCCCACGTACGGCGGCGACCTGCGCCGCGACGTGGCCGGTTACTTCCAGTTCGGCCCGGACGTGAACTACATCACGCTCTCACGCAACGTCGGGTACGGGCGCGACCCGCTCTCCGTGCTCTTCCACGAATACGTCCACGCGCTCGTGAGGAACAACTATGCGGGCGCGCCCGTCTGGTTCAACGAAGGGTTGGCGCAATATTACAGCGAGTTCGAGTTGTCCGAGGACAGGCGGCGCGTCCGTCTAGGACGCGGACTCACGCATCGCCTCGACTCTCTGGCACGCGAGAGCTTGCTGCCGCTGAGGACGCTCCTTTCAGTTGACGCTTCCTCCGCGCACTATCAACAACACGACAAGCACGCCGTCTTCTACGCGCAGTCGTGGGCGTTCGTGCATTACCTCTTGAGCGACGCGGGCGGCGTGCGGCAGGCGCAACTGGCGCGTTACCTCGAACTGGTGTCGGCGGGCACGCCCGTCGAAGAGAGTTTCCGCGAAGCGTTCAAAGTTGACTTCGGGGGGATGGAGAGCGCGCTCGCCGCCTACGTCCGCGCCGCGCGCTACCAAGAGCGCAGCGAATCGTTCGACGCGCCCGTGCCCGCGGGCGCGAAACTGGAGAGCCGCGCGCTCACGGACGCCGAAGCGCAGGCCGCGCTCGGCGACCTGCTCCTGCACACGAACCGCGCCGACGACGCCGAAGAATATCTCGCACGCGCGTTGAAACTGGACGCGAACCTCGGCACGGCGCACAGTTCGCTCGGCCTCATGCACCTCCAACAAAATCGCCTCGCCGAGGCGAGAGAGCATCTGGAGCGCGCCGTCGCCGTCGCGCCTGAGCATTATCTCGCGCATTTTTATTACGCGGATTTACTCCGCCGCGAGGGGTTGGAGACTGAAAAGACCGTGGCGGGCTACGCCGCGACCACGCGCCTGATCCGCGCCGAACTAAAAAAGACCATCGAACTCGCGCCGAACTTTCTCGAAGCTTACGCGTTGCTCGGCCGCATAGACCTCGAACGCAGCCCGCGTGTGGACGAGACCTTCGCCCTGCTCCGCCACGCCGCGACGCTCGCGCCGCGACGGCAGGACTTCAAGTTGCTGCTGGCGCAACTACACGCGCGGCGCGAAGAGTTCGAGCGTGCGCGTCGGATGCTCGAACCGCTCGCGCGCGACCGCCGTTCGGCGCAGACGCGAGCCGAAGCGCAGACGCTGCTCGAAAAAGTGTCTATCAGCGAAGAACAGGCCGCCGCGCAGCGCAAGGCGCAAAGCATCACGCCGGGCGACGCGGCGAACGCTCTCGCGGCGAGTAACGGGCGCGCGGCGACGGCGGCGGGTGCGCCGCCGGGCGGTTCGTTGAGCAGCGGCGGCACGTCTAACGTCGCGCCGGGAGCAACACCGCAGGAGGCCGAAGCCGGGGCGGCGGCGACGCCCGACGCGGAAGAGGCGCAGCCCTGCGACATGCCGCAGCCCGGCCCGCAGTTCAAGCTCCTGCGCTTCGGCGGGCGGCAGGTCTGCGGCCAACTCGTGAGCGTCGAATGTGAAGACGCATCGGGCGTCGTGCTGCTCGTCGAGACGCCTCACGGCACGCTGAAATTGCGCAGCCCCGCCCTCAACCGCATTCGCTTCGTCACCTACACGGCCGACGTGCGCGGCCGCGTCGAGTGCGGCCTGCGGGCGCGCGCTAACCCCGTCCTCGTCACCTACCGTCTGCCGAAGGACGCGCGCACCGCCGACGGCGAAGTGGTCGCCGTCGAGTTCGTGCCGCCCGATTGGGTTCACTGAGCAAATCAACCGCTAAAAGTTTCCACTTCACAACGCACGCGCGGCCGCAACTCCGCGATCTCTTCCGCGCTGCACATGCCCGCGCCGTGCAGGGCGTTTGCCGCCCCGGCCGCGACGGCGAGCGCGCCCGCCTCTTCCGGCGTCCGGCCGCGTCGGAACGCGGCGGCGAGTCCGGCGAGCGCGGCGTCGCCGCTGCCGACGCTGTTCGTCGCCCGCACGCGCGGCGCGACGAACCTGTAGCGCACGCCCGCGAAATCAAGCCATGCGCCCTGCTCGCCCAGAGTGATCATCACGTTCTCCGCGCCCGCGTCGCGCAGGCGGCGCGACGCGCGAGCGGTTGTGAGAAAGTCCGTGACGGGCGCGCCGGAGAGTTCGGCCGCCTCCGCCGCGTTGATTTTGACGAGGAAGGGGCGCGCGCCGAGCGCGTGGCCGAGGGGCACGCCCGCGCAGTCGAGCAGCACGCGCTTGCCCGCGTCGTTGGCCTCGGTCGTCAGGCGTGCGTAAGTGTCTTCGGGTACGTTTGGGGGCAGGCTGCCGTTGATGACGACCAACTCCGCGCGCGGAAGTTCGCGCGTGTACGTCGCCTCGAAGTCGCGCCGTTCCGCGTCGCCGACGGCCGCACCGGGGGCGTTGATGACGGTCTGCTCGCGGCGGCCGTGATCGTTGATGATCAGGCAGGTGCGGCTCTCTTCGCGGACGCGCGTCGTGTGCGACGCGATCTTCTCCGCGCGCAAACCGGCCGCGATGAGATCGCCCGCGCGCCCGCCGCAGAAGCCCAGCAGCAGCGACGGCTCGCACAGAGTTTTCAGCACGCGCGCGACGTTGACGCCTTTGCCTCCCGCCTGTTGTCGCGCGCCGCGCGAGCGTTGCACCGCGCCGGCGCGCAACTCGTCCACTTCGACGATGTGATCGACGGCGAGGTTGAGATTGACGATCAGGATCATAAACTTTCGCGGGCGTGCCCGGCGGCTCACACCGCCAACTCGACGATCCGCGCGCGGCAACTGCGCCCGCGCACCGTGAGGCGCGCGACCGTGACGGGCAGCTTGAAGCGGCGCGGCCCCGCGCTCCCCGGATTCAGGTAGAGCACCCGCCCGCGCCGTTCGACGGACGGGCGGTGCGAGTGGCCGCTGACGATCACGTCGAAGCCGGAGGCGGCGGGGTCGAGCGCGAGTTCCTGCAAGGCATGCAGGAGGTAAAGCCTGACTTCGCCGATCTCAATCGTCTCCGTTTCGGCGATGCCTCGCGCCCACGGCTCGCGGTCGTTGTTGCCGCGCACGGCGACGACCGTGGGCGCGACGGCGCTGAGCGCGTCGAGCACTTCGGGTCGGCCGATGTCGCCCGCGTGGACGATCAACTCCGCGCCCGCTAGAGCGCGCAGGGCTTCCGCGCGCATCAAATTGTGCGTGTCGGAGATGACGCCGACGACGTATTTATCTCTGGGCGGCAAAGTGAGCGGCATCAAAACTCCTCGGACGCGGCGCGCTTGCCGGATGTGGGGCGCGCGTGCGGGATTAGGGCGCGTGGACTGCTGCTCGCGCCAATCGTCACGTTTATCTGTGCTCGGCGTCACGCTTCCGACAATTCTTGCGTGTACGTTTGAGGAACAAATTTTCGGCGCATGAAGTCAAACAAATTATCGAAACGTCCTCTTGCGGTCGGACGGTGCTACGGCGATGAGCGTGAACTACATTGATCTGTTGCTGATCCTGATCGTGCTCCTGAGCGCGTATTACGGCTGGTATCGCGGCTTCATCCTCGGCCTGCTCGATCTGCTGCGCTGGATCGGCAGCCTGCTTCTGGGCTTGCGCTTCTACCAGCCGCTCGCGCGCCTGATCGCGCCGCATTTCGACTGGGCGGAGGCGTGGGACAGACCCGTCGCTTTCCTGCTCGTGGCGATCTGTGCCGGGTTGGCGATCCAACTGCTCGGCTCCGCGCTCCTGCGCCGACTGCCGCGAGACGTGCACCGGAGGCGTCTGAATCGCGCGGCGGGCATCGCGCCCGGACTCGCCAGCGGACTCATCACCGCATCAATCGCCGCCGCGCTGCTGATGGCCGCGCCGCTCCCCGACGGGATGCAGCAGCGCGCACGCGCGAGCGAGCTGGCGAACCGCCTCGCCGCCTCCACCGAGCAATTGGAGAGCGCGCTCGCGCCCGTCTTCAACGACGCCATCGCGCAGACGCTCAACCGCCTGACCGTCAAGCCGGAGTCGAACGAGAGCGTCGAACTGCCTTTCAAAGTGGCCGAGACGAAACCGCGGCCGGAACTGGAGGCGCAGATGCTCGAACTCGTCAACCGCGAACGCGTCGCCGCCGGGCTCGCGCCCCTCGCGGCCGACGACGAACTGCGGGAAGTGGCGCGCCGTCATTCGTCGGACATGTTCGCGCGCGGCTACTTCTCGCACGTCACGCCCGAAGGCCGCGACCCCTTCGCGCGTATCCGCGAGGGCGGCGTCCAGTTCCGCACGGCGGGCGAAAACCTCGCGCTCGCGCCCACGCTCTCCATCGCCCATACGGGTTTGATGAACTCGCCCGGCCACCGCGCCAACATCCTGCGCCCGCAATTCGGCCGCGTCGGCATCGGCGTCATGGACGGCGGGCGGCGTGGCCTGATGGTGACGCAGAACTTCCGCAATTGAATTAAACGATGAACGCGGAACGATGAACGATGAATGAAGGCACTCACTCTGTTGAATGTTTTCATTCATCGTTCATCGTTCCGCGTTCATACTTTGTTTAGACTCGCTGCGACTCCGGGATCAGCGACTTATGGATGTGGATGGCGGCCATCGCGCCTTCGGCGGCGGCGACGACGGCGAGTTGCGATTTCGGCGTGAGGTCGCCCGCCGCGTAGACGCCGGGGACGCTCGTCTGCTGGTCTGCGTCCACCCACACCAGTTCGCAATCTTCGTCAATGCGGCAGCCGAGCATCTCGTGCAAATTGGAAGCGGTTTCCGTGCCGAGGTTGAAGAAGAGGGCGTCGCACGCGAGCGCGTCGCCGTCCTCGAAGCGCACGAGTTCGAGTTGATTCGTCTCCGCGTCGCCTTCGAGCTTGGCGATGATCTGGTTGGTGACGGGGATGTTGAATTCGGCGAGCTTGGCGAGATGTTCGTCCGAGATGTCGCCGGGGTCGCCGTTGGTGATGAGCGTCAATTTGTCAGTCCACGTCAGCATGCCGAGCGTGAAGCCCGCCGCGCTCTTGCCGCGACCGAGGATGGCGACGCGCTTGTTCGTCACCTCGAAGCCGTCGCAGTCGGGGCAGTGGTGGACGGAGACGCCGTAGAACTCGCGGAAGCCGGGACAGTCGGGGGTGAAATCGCGCAAGCCCGTGGCGAGCAGCAGGCGGCGCGCGTCGAACGACTGTCCCACGACACGACCGTCGCCCGTCGAGACGCGAAAATGTTCTTCGCCGATGCGCTCGACGCGCGTCACGCAGCCTTCGACGATCAGCCCGCCGTGCGCCGCCACCTCGTCGCGGCCGCGCGCGAGCAGTTCGGTCGGCTGGATGCCGTGGTGGCCGAGGAATCCGTGGACGCCGTGCGAGTAGATGTTGCGCGGGCTGTTGTGGTGAAAGGTGAGCACGCGCCTGCGGTAGCGCGCGAGAAAAAGTGCGGCCGAGAGTCCCGCCGGCCCCGCCCCGATCACGATGCAATCGTAGAGTTGTTCCGCCATGTCGTTTGCCGCTTGAGACGCGCTCTCTGCACACGCGCCGCCTGCACCCCCTGTTCGCTCCGAGTCGAAAATCTATTGTCCGGTTCGTCGCAGTCAAACACGGCGGCCGAGGCGAAGTCAACGCGCGGCCGGTCAAACTAGCGGCGGCCGGGGTGTTAAACTCGGAGACTCGAAAGAGAGAATCTTAAGTTTGAGAGAGAAGTTTATTCACGATGACGAAACGCGGTGCGGCATGGCTCGTGTTATCGCTCGGCGCGGTCGCGCTGCTCGCGGGCGCGCTTTACGGATTCGCGCGGGAGAGCCCGGACATGGACGCACGCGACCAGCGCATTTCTGAGACTCGCCCCGCCGCCGCCGCACCGCGCCGCCCGCTCGTGATGGCGCATCGCGGCGGCGCGGGACTGTGGCCGGAGAACACTTCGCACGCCTTCGCCGGGGCGGTCGCGCTCGGCGCGGACGTGTTGGAGATGGACTTGCACGGCACGAGTGACGGCGCGCTCGTCGTCATCCACGATGCCACGGTTGACCGGACGACGAACGGCGCGGGGCGCGTGAATGCGCTCACGCTCGCCGAACTCAAGCGGTTCGACGCCGGTTATCGCTGGACGACGGACGGCGGGCGCACGCATCCCTTCAGGGGCAAAGGGATCACCGTGCCGACCCTGCGCGAAGTCCTCGACGAATTTCCGCGCGTGCGGCTCAACATAGACATCAAGCAGTCGCAGCCTTCGCTCGTCAAACCTTTTTGCCGGATGCTCGGCGAGACGGGCGCGGGCGGCAGGGTGACGGTCGCCTCTTTCAGTTCGCAGACGCTCGCGGAGTTTCGGCGCGAGTGCCCCGAAGTCGCCACGTCGGCCGGTACGGACGAGGTGTTCGCGCTGGCGGCAGACTTGCAGGCGGGGCGAGGGCCGGCGGCCGGCAAAGCGCCATTCCGCGTCGTGCAGGTGCCGGAGACTCTTCTGGGCGGGCGCGGGTGGCTGACGGCCGAACTCGTCGCGGCCGTGCATCGCGCCGGGATAGAGGTGCACGTCTGGACGGTCAACGACGAGGCCGGGATGCGTCGCATGCTCGCCGCGGGCGTGGACGGCATCATGACCGACTACCCGGACAAATTGATCGCGCTGTTGCGGCAAACGCCGGCGCGTTGAAGTTGAATTTCGAGGCGAGCGTGGGGAAACTGATGGAGAAAAGAACGCTGGGAAAAACGGACATGCGCGTGAGCGTGCTCGGCTTCGGCGGCTCGGAGATCGGCTACGGGCACGCGGCCGTCGAGACGGTGGAGCGTCTGCTCGGCGGCGCGCTCGACGCCGGACTCAACGTGATCGACACGGCCGAGTGTTACGTCACGAGCGAAGAGTTGATCGGCCGCGCCGTCTCGCACCGCCGCGCGGATTATTACCTGTTCACGAAATGCGGCCACGCCGCCGGGATCGACCTGCCCGACTGGGACGCGCGCCTGCTGGAGCAGAGCATCGAACGCAGCCTCAGTCGCCTGCGAACGGATCACCTCGACCTGTTGCAGTTGCACAGTTGCTCGGACGAGGTGTTGCGGCGGGGCGACGTGATCGAAGTTTTGCGGCGCGCGCGCGAGGCCGGGCGGACGCGCTACATCGGCTACAGCGGCGACGGCCGCGCCGCGCTCTACGCGGTCGAGTGCGGCGCGTTCGACACGTTGCAGACCTCCGTCAACATCGCCGATCAGGAGTCGCTCACGCTCACGCTGCCCCCGGCGCGCGAGCGCGGCCTCGGCGTCATCGCCAAACGTCCCATCGCCAACGCCGTCTGGAAAAACGACGCGCGGCCGGGCGACCCTTACGTCCAAGCCTACTGGGAGCGACTGCAAAAACTCGACTACGAATTTTTACGCGGCGACATGGCCGAGGCGGTCGCGACGGCGTTGCGTTTCACACTGAGCGTGCCCGGCGTGCACACGGCCATCGTCGGCACGGAGAAGCCGGAGCGCTGGCGGCGGAACGCGGCGTCGCTGCGGGCGGGCGCGCTCGACGAGGCCGGGTTCGCGGCGATTCGCGCGCGTTGGGCGGAGCGCGCGGGGGCGGATTGGGCGGGCGAGGTTTAAACCGCACGGCGGGTTGTGCAGTCGCGCGCGTTTCGGTGTAGTCTGTCGTTTAGATCGTCGTCAAACCATCCTGTCGGAGATGTTAATGCAAGAGCCAGCCGTGAACGGCGGCGGGGACGCGCCGCTTGAACAGCAAGGACGCGCGCCTCGTTGGGGGAAGGTCATCGACCAGACGCGCTGCATCGGTTGCCACGCGTGCACGACCGCCTGCAAGTCCGAGAACCTCGTCCCGCTCTCCGTGACGCGCACCTACGTCAAGCACGTGGACGTGGGCGAATACCCGCAGACGCGCCGCGCGCATCAGGTGACGCGCTGCAACCAGTGTCATCGGCTGCAAGGCGTGCATGGCCGCCTGCCCCTACGACGCCATCTTCATCAACCCCGAAGACCACTCGGCCGAGAAGTGCAACTTCTGCGCGCACCGCATCGACGTGGGACTCGAACCCGCGTGCGTCGTCGTCTGCCCGGTCGAGGCGATCCTCGTCGGCGACATGCACGACCCCGATTCCAAAGTCGCGCGCATCGTCAACCGCGACCCCGTCAACGTGCGGCGGCCGGAGAAGGAGACGCAGCCGAAACTCTTCTACAAGGGCGCGCATCAGGCGACGCTCGACCCGCTCGCCGCGCGCCGCCCCGACGGCGAACTCTTCATGTGGAGCGAACAGCGCACGGGCACGGACTACGTCGTCTCCGGCCACCCCGATTACAACAACACGTCGGCCGCCGCCCTGCTCTCCTACGACGTGCCGCACACGATCCCGTGGGACTGGCGCGTCAGCCTCTACACCTGGACGAAGGGCATCACGGCGGGCGCGTACCTCGTGCCGCTGCTGCTCGTCCTGCTGGGGTTCCTGAAGCCTGAGAGCGCGCTCTGGCTCCAGGTTGCGCCCGTCGTCTCCGGCGCGTTCCTCGCGCTCACGGGCGCACTATTGATCTGGGACTTGGAACACCCCGAACGCTTTTACCTCATCTTCACACGTCCCCAATGGCGCAGTTGGCTCGTGCGCGGCGCGTTCATCATCGCGGGCTACTCGCTCGTCCTCGCGCTCCACTTCGCGGCGAGCTTTTTTGGCAACACGACGCTCCCGCGCCTCCTGATGATCGCGGGGCTGCCGCTCGCGGCGTTGACGGCCATCTACACGGCCTACCTCTTCGCGCAGGCCAAGGCGCGCGACATGTGGCAGAACCCCTTGCTGCCGCCGCACCTCTTCGTCCAATCGCTGCTGGCGGGCGCGGGCGCGCTCCTGCCGTTCGCCGCGTGGCTTGAGCCGAACGTCTTCGCGCCGCTCCTGTGGTCGCTCGGCGCGCTCGGTCTCATACATCTGTTGTTCATCTGGGGCGAAACAACAATCGTCCACCCGACGGCGCACGCGCGCCTCGCCGTCCGCGAGATGACGCGCGGCCGTTACAAAGTCTACTTCCGCACTGGCGTCGTGCTCTCGCTCGCGGGCGTCTTCGCACCGTGGCTCGGCCTCGCCGCCGTGCCGCTCGCGCTCGCCGGGTTGCTGCTCTTCGAGCACGCCTATGTGCAGGCCGGTCAATCCGTCCCGCTGGCCTGATAAAGCTTCGGAGATTTGACCGGACACTCTTAAAAACGATAACGCCCCATGCGGCTCTTGAAACGACGACGCCCCGTGCGGCCCTTTCAGAAAATCGGATGGCGAAGCCTCGCATGGAGGAGATTATGACGACGTTGAAACGTTTCCGCGTGCCGCTGGAAAAACACGAAACGAGCGAAGCCACCGGCATCACCATCCCCTTCGACGTGCCCGCGACTTTCGGCACGCGCGCCCGCGTCCCCGTTCGCGGCACGATCAACGGCTTCCCCTACCGCGGTTCCATCGTCCCGATGGGCGGCAAATTCATGATGGCCGTCAATAAAGAACTCCGCGCGGGCGCAAACGCCAAAGGCGGCGACACCGTCAGCGTCACGATGGAACGCGACGACGAACCCCGCACCGTCACCCCGCCCGCCGACCTCGCACGCGCGCTGCGCGCCAACAAGGCCGCGCAACGCGCGTGGGACAAACTCAGCTACACGCACCAAAAGGAGCACGCCCGCGCCGTCGAAGACGCCAAACGCCCCGAAACGCGCGCGCGGAGAATAGAGAAAGCGGTTGCTGACTTGGCCGCGAGTAAAAAGTCTTAGAGCATAGTTAAATGTAACTTTAGGGAAGGAGCCTTTCATTTCACTATGGCGATCCCAGATTATCAGTCAATCATGTTGCCTCTTCTCCAATTGGCAGCCAGCAATCCTGAGAAAGAATTTGCGCTCAGAGAAGCAGCCTCTTTGCTTGCGAGCAAATTCAATCTAACAGATGAAGAATTACAAGAACTTCTGCCGAGCGGAAAACAAGCAACATTTGTGAACAGGGTTGGGTGGGCATCAACCTATCTCAAAAAAGCGGGACTGATAGAATCTGTTAGAAGAGGATATTTTAAGTTAGCGGAAAGGGGGATGAATGTGTTGGCGCAGAACCCCTCCGCAATAAATGTTCAATATCTAAAACAGTTTCCTGAGTTTATTGAATTTCATGCCGCCCGTTCCGGACAGGAAAATGGTACTAGGGATGACAATGATGCCGCAGATTCTCTAACTCCTGAGGAGTCATTAGAGATTGAGTATCAAAAAATTCGTGAGAATCTGGCATCACAACTTCTCGATAGAATCAAACAGGCATCACCTAGTTTCTTTGAGCGTCTTGTAGTCGAACTTCTCGTCAAGATGGGCTATGGCGGATCGCGTAGCGATGCTGGAAGAGCCGTCGGTAGAAGTGGTGACGGTGGGATAGACGGAATTATTAAAGAAGATCGCCTCGGTCTCGATGTGATCTATATACAAGCCAAAAGATGGGATGAAAATACGGTTGGAAGACCAGATGTTCAACAATTTGCCGGTGCTTTACAGGGGCAAAGAGCCAACAAAGGAATATTCTTGACTACGTCAAAATTTACCAACGAGGCGCAAGAATACGTCTCAAGGATAGGCAGCAAGATCGTGTTAATAAATGGAGAGCAGTTAGCGCAACTGATGATTGATCATAATGTGGGTGTATCTGTGTCCACGAGTTACGAAATTAAGCGTATAGACTCTGATTATTTCAGTGAAGACATATAGTGATCTTCTGCGAATCGGATTCATCCGGCAGCATGTTAAAATTTATCTATACGGCTGAACTTGAGTGAGAGCTATGAAAACAATCGAGTTGGCAATTGAAGAGTCAGTGCTGGCGGAAGTTGATCTGGCGACGCGCGCATTGGAGATGACGCGTGAGGATTTCGTCCGCACGGCGCTGGAGCGTGCTTTGCGGCAGCAGGAGATCATCGCGCTGGAGCAGAAACATTCGCGCGGGTACATTAAACAGCCGCAGACGCCCGAAGAGGTTGCCGAGTGGGAGGCCGAACAGGTCTGGGGTGAACCATGAATCAGGGCGACGTTTACTGGCACACCTTCCGCGCGCCCGACAAGCGTCGCCCCGTGCTGATCCTGACACGCAACTCAATTATCCCTTTCCTGACCGGTATCACGGTTGCCCCGATTACGAGTACGATTCGCGGCATCCCCTCAGAAGTGATTCTGACTCCGACAGAAGACGGTGTCGCCGCTGACTGTGCCGTGAACGCTGACAACATACAGACCATTCAGAAATCCGGCCTTAATGGTTACATCACGCACCTGTCGCTTGAGCGCATGCGTGAGGTGCGCGCGGCCATCGAGTTTGCTTTGGGCTTCGATGCCTTGACTTGAAGGCAACGCGGAATCAGACGGTGGAAAACTAAACAATGAGCATTGGTAAATTAAATGAGCGCGTGAGCGCGGCGCGCAGGGAGACGGAGGCGCGTGGCGAGACGTTTTATCCGGGGCCGAGCCGGATTCATCTGGCGGCGTTCCCGCCGAAGGAGCGTTGGGACGATTGGGTGGAACTCGATGCGCGCGCGTGGCCCCGGCGCGTGGAGCGTCGCTACATGCTCGTGCCGACGACGTGCTTCAACTGCGAGTCGGCGTGCGGCCTGTTGGCTTACGTGGATCGGGAGAGCTTGCAGGTGCAGAAGTTCGAGGGCAACCCGGAGCACCCCGGCTCGCGCGGGCGCAACTGTGCCAAAGGCCCTGCGACGCTGAACCAGATTACAGACCCCGACCGCATCCTGTACCCCTTGAAGCGCGCGGGGAAGCGCGGCGAGGGCAAGTGGGAGCGCGTCGGTTGGGACGAGGCTCTGGACGCAATCGCGGCGCGCATCCGTAAGGCTATCGAAGAGCAGCGGCACAACGAGGTGATGTATCACGTCGGGCGGCCGGGCGAGGACGGTTTTACCGAGCGCATTCTGGCGGCGTGGGGCGTGGACGGGCACAACTCGCACACGAACGTGTGTTCGTCGTCGAGCCGCGCCGGTTATCAATACTGGATGGGGCTGGATCGCCCGAGCCCCGACCACGCGAACGCGAAGGTTATTTTTCTCATCAGTTCGCACCTCGAAGCGGGGCACTATTTCAACCCGCACGCGCAGCGCGTCATCGAGGCGAAGGCCGACGGCGCGAAGCTCATCGTCTTCGACACGCGACTCTCCAACACGGCGACGCACGCCGATTATTTCGTCTCGCCCTACCCCGGCTCGGAACCCGCCATCGTGCTCTCGATTGCGAATTATCTGATCCGACACGGGCTCTATAACGCGGAGTACGTGCGGCGTTGGTGGAACTGGGAAGAGTTCATGGCGGGCGAGTACCCGGAGCGGGTGACGGACTTCGAGAATTTTCAGACGCTCCTGAAAGAGCTCTACGCGGAATATACTTTCGAGTTCGCGGCGCGGGAGTCGGGCGTTGACGCGAAAGTGATCGAAGAGATCGCGCGCGTCGTGGCGACGGCGGGGACGCGTTTTTCGAGTCACAACTGGCGTTCCGCGTCCGCTGGTAACAGCGGCGGGTGGCAGGTGACGCGCACGCTCTTCATGTTGAACGCGCTCTTGGGCGCGGTGGCGACCGAGGGCGGCGTCTTCCCGAACGCGTGGAACAAGTTTGTGCCGAAGCCGATGTACACGCCGCCGCACCCGCCGCGCTGGAACGAGTTGACGTGGCCGCGCGAGTACCCGCTCGCGATGAACGAGCTTTCGTTCCTGCTGCCGCACTTCTTGAAGGAAGGGCGCGGCAAGGTGGATGTCTATTTCACGCGCGTCTATAACCCCGTGTGGACGAACCCCGACGGGTTCAGTTGGGTCGAGGTGTTGAACGACGAGAGCCTGATCAACTGTTTCGTCGCGCTCACGCCGACGTGGAACGAGACGGCCTACTTCGCAGACTACATCCTGCCGATGGGGCACGGCTCGGAGCGGCACGACATCCATTCTTACGAGACGCACGACGCGCAGTGGATCGGTTTCCGCCAGCCCGTGCTTCGCGCCGCGCGCGAGCGGCTCGGCGAAAGCGTCACGGACACGCGCGAGATCAACCCCGGCGAGGTGTGGGAGGAGAACGAGTTCTGGCTGGAACTGTCGTGGCGCATCGACCCGGACGGTCAGTTGGGCATCCGTCAGTACGTCGAGTCGAAAGAGCGACCGGGCGAGCGTCTGAGCGTGGACGAGTATTACAGTTACATTTTCGAGAACAGCGTGCCGGGTTTGCCGGAGCGCGCGGCGACGGAGAATTTGTCGCCGTTCGAGTTCATGCGCCGCTACGGTTCGTTCGAGGTGCGGAAGAAGGTCGGGGCGATCTATCAGGAGGGCGTGCCGGAGGAGGAGTTGGAGGACGCGCGCACCGATCACTTCGGGCGCGTGTTTACGAAGACGCCGAAGCCGCCCACGCTCAACATCGTGCCCATTCCGAGTCCCGACGGCGACTCGGAGGGGCGCAGGCTCGTCGGCGTCAAAGTTGACGGCGAAATTCTGCGCGGCTTCCCGACGCCGAGCGGGCGTCTCGAATTTTATTCGCGCACGCTCGCCGACTGGGGCTGGCCTGAGTACATCATCCCGACCTACATCCGCAGCCACATCCACCCCGACAACCTGGCGGCCGACGAGACCGTGCTGATTTCAACTTTCCGCCTGCCCGTGCAGATTCACACGCGCTCGGCCAACGCCAAGTGGCTCGACGAGATCGCGCACACGAACCCGCTGTGGATACACACGTCGCACGCCGGCGCGCTGAATGTTCGCACCGGCGACCTCGTGCGCGTCGAGACGGAGATCGGTTATTTCGTCGTGCGCGCGTGGGTGACGGAGGGGATCAAGCCGGGGATCGTCGCGTGTAGCCATCACATGGGGCGTTGGAAGTTGAAGGAGCAGGGGCAGCGGCAGTTGATGGCGACCGTCTCGCTCGCGCACGAGGGCGACCGCTGGGGCATGAAACGCGAGAGCGGCGTCGCGCCCTACGAGTCGAGCGACGCCGATACGCTGCGCATCTGGTGGACGGACGTGGGCGTCCATCAAAACTTAACTTTCCCCGTCCACCCCGACCCCATTTCGGGGATGCACTGCTGGCATCAGGCCGTGCGCGTCACGAAGGCCGACGCGAGCGATTCTTACGGCGACATCTCGGTTGACACGCAGAAGGCGCACGAAGTTTATCTCAAGTGGATCGCGCGGACGCGCGGCGCGGATCAGTTTTCGCCGGACAAGACGCGCCGCCCGTACTGGTTGCTGCGCCCGCTCAAACCGGCGAAGGAATTTTATCGCTTGCCGGACGAGTCGGAACTCGTGGGCGTCGGGTGATGGAACTGTTTCGCGCACTCGCCGTCTTCGCAGAGCCGCCGTCGCATGAGACGGCAAGCATCGCCGCCGCGCTCGAACTCGGCGCGCTTCCCGCGGCGAGCGAGTACACGGAGATTTTCGTCTTCCAACTCTACCCTTACGCCTCCGTCTATCTCGGCGCGGAGGGGATGCTCGGCGGCGAAGCGCGCGACCGCGTGGCGGGCTTCTGGCGCGCGCTCTCGCAGATGCCGCCCGCCGAACCCGACCACCTCTCCGTCATGCTCGCCCTCTACGCGCACCTCTCCGAACTCGAAGCGGACGCCGACGACGCCGCGCCGCGCGAGAGTTGGCGACGCGCCCGCGCCGCATATCTGTGGGAGCACCTGCTCAGTTGGCTGCCCGCCTACCTCTCCAAGTTGCACGAGATCGCCACGCCGTTTTACCGCCGTTGGGGCGAGACGCTTCGGGACGCGCTGCGCGAGGAAGCGCGCGCGACCGCTGCGCCGCCGCAACTCCCTCTGCACCTGCGCGAAGCGGCCGGGCTCATCGACCCGCGTGCGGGCGAGACGGCGGAATTTTTGCAGACGCTCCTGAGTCCGGCGCGCAGCGGGATGATTCTCACGCGGTCTGATTTGAGCCGCGCCGCGCGCACGCTCTCGCTCGGCCTGCGCGCCGGTGAACGCAAGTACGTCCTCGAATCCCTCTTCGCGCAGGACGCGCGCGGCGTGCTCGGCTGGCTCGCGCGCGAGGCTCACAATTGGAGCGAACGCCACCGGCTCGAACCCGCCCCGCTCGCCGTCTGCGCGCGCGCGTGGGAAGCGAAGGCCGACGCCTCGGCGCGACTGCTGGAAGAACTCAAGGTTGCGGCCGACGCGGAAACATAGAGAAGAAACGATGAACGCGGAACGATGAACGATGAATGAAAGACAAGTTACTTTCAGTTCATCGTTCATCGTTCCGCGTTCATCGTTCATCCTTCACGCCCCCGAAAAATATTTGTAACTTTTCCCGCCCCCGCCTGTTTTAGTGGGCGTACAGTGTTTATATGGCGAGCGAAGAAGACGAGTTTGCGATCATGTTCCACGAGTTCTACCCAAGCCTGTGCCGTTTTTTAGAGTGCCTGCTGGGGGGGCGCGGCGCGGTCGGCATCGCGCAGGAGATCGCGCAGGACAGCTTTTTGCAGTTGCACCATAAAGGTCTGCGTAGTTTGCCGGAAGGCGAGGCGCGCTTCTGGCTCTACCGCGTGGCGCGCAATTTCGCCCTCAACGAGTTGAACAAGAGGAGCACGCGCCAGCGACTCTTCGGCCGTGTGGTTGACGTGTTCCGCGTCCACGTGCCGACGCCGGAAGAGGAATTCGAGATGGCCGAGCGCAAAGGTCTGGTGGCGGACATGCTCAAGACGCTCCCCGAACAACAGCGCGCCGCCCTGCTCCTGCGCGAGCAGGAAGAGTTGAGCTACGTCGAGATCGCGCAGGTGCTCGGCGTCTCCGAGAGCAAGGTCAAAGTCGATCTCTTCCGCGCGCGCACGGCCTTGCGCGAGCGTTGGGGCAAACGACAGCACGCGCCGGCGCGCGAGAAGGCCGCCGGGTGAAGCGGCGGACGGGGAAGTCTCAAGGGCTAACAACTATGAAATGCGTCTGGACACAAAAAGTCTCGCTCTTGATCGACGGCGAACTGCCGCCGGCGGAAGCGCGCGAGACCGAGAGACACCTCGACCTCTGCGCCGACTGCCAATCGGCACGCGCGGATTTCCTCCTGCTCAGGCGACAACTCGCCGAATACCCGCTCGAACCCGACGCCTTCGCACGGCAGCGCGCGCTCAAACGCATACTCGCGGCAGGAGGCAACGCGACCGGACTCGAACACGCGTCGGCCGCGCCGACACCCCGCCGCCGCGAAAGTTTCGCGGGTGTGTTCGGCCTGCCGCTACTCGGCCGCGCCGGGTTGGCCGCGTTGCTGTTGCTGCTGGTCGGCGTCGCGGTCGGCGTCGTTTCTCTGATGAGTTCGCGCCGCCCGTCCGCGGAAGTCGTGTCGAACAATCCGACGCCCGCGCACGCCAACAACAGCAACAACAGTTCGTCTACTACTGCGGCTTCAATCACGCCGCCGCCCGCGCCGCATGACTTGACGGCGAGCGCGAGCAAACCCGTCGGCGGCGACAAGGCCGCCGGAGATAATCAAAAGCAAGCGGGCGAAGAATCTTTGGAAGAATCTTTGAAAGAATCTTTGAAAGAATCTTTGAATGCCACGAGCGGACGCCGGAGGAGACTCGCAAATGTGCGGCGCGGCGAGCATGCGCGCGGCGGTGTTCCGAAGTCGGCGTCAACGCCCGCGAATTTCAACCGGCCGGAACCGGAAGCGCGCGTTGCGGAGTCGGCGAGAAATGATGTCGCGGCCGTCGAGAGCGGCGTCGGCGCAAGCGACGCGGGCGATAACGACGCGGGCGATAACGACGCGGCGCGGCGCGTTACGGAAGAAGCGGGAGTGGCGGATACGACGAGAGAGTCGAAGACCGCGCGCCACGTCGAACAGGCGCAGTTGCTTTTGCGTTCGTTCCGCAACGCCCGCCCCGCCGACGCCGGACGCCGCGCCTCGTCCGACCTCGCCTACGAAAAACAGCGTTCCAAAAAATTGCTCTACGAGAACATCGTGCTCCGGCGCGAGGCGGCCAGTCGCGGCAACCTGCCCGTCGAATCTCTGCTCGACAGTCTTGAGCCGATCCTGATCGACATCGCCAACCTGCCGGACAAGCCCGCGCCCGCAGACGTGAGAGAGATCAACGAACGCATGCGCCGGAAGAACCTCGTCGCCATGCTCCAAATCAGCGCGGTCGAATCTGCCTCCGCGCGCTCTTATTAATCAGAGGACTCAAAGTTACCCACATGTCACACACACTCGACAAACACGCGCGCCGCTTGCGCCCGCTCCTGACGAGGCGCGCGAACAGCTTCGCCCTGCTGCTGGCGTGCGCCGCCCTCTTCGTCTTCGCCTCCGGCGCGTGGCTTACGCGCGGGGCGGTCGCACGCGGCGCGAATCAAGACCTCGCCAAGCTCAACCGCTTCGTGCAGACGGGCAACACGCCCGCGATGAAAATGTTTCGCGCGGGGCGCGACATGATCGAGAACGAGGAATGGGCGAAGGCCGCCGAGGCGTTCCGCCGTTTCATCGACACCTACCCGCGCGACAACGACGTGGACGCCGCGCTCTACTGGTACGCGTACGCCCTCAAGCGTCAGGGCAACACGAAAGAGGCGGCCAAAGCTCTCAAGCGTCTGATCAAAGAGCACGAGCGTTCGGGCTGGCGCGAAGAGGCCGACGCGATGCTCACCGAACTCGCGCCCGCGCTCGGCCAGCCCAAGATCATCGACGACGCGCTCGGCAATGAGAACGAGGAACTCAAGATCATCGCTTTGCAGAGTCTCTTCGAGTCAAACCCGGAACGCGCGCTCGGCTTCGTCGCCGATTGGTTGAAGCCCAACTCGACGGCGAGCCGCCGCATGAAGGAGTCGGCCGTCTCGCTGCTCGGCGCGCACGGCGGCAAACAGGCCGTCCCCATCCTGCTCGACATCGCGCGCAACCAGCCGGACGCGAAGCTCCGGCGAACGGCCATCCACCGTCTCGGCGAAGCGGGCGGCGAGGTCGTGATGGACGAACTCATGCGCATCTATTCGGCTGACCCCGACCCGAACATCAAGCGGCAGGTGCTCCACGCGCTCGCCGAAATGGACGGCGCGCGCGCCGCCGCGAAACTCCTTGAGATCGCGCAGAACGCGGGCGGAGAGATCGAACTGCGCAAGACCGCCATCAGCCGTCTCAGCGAGCGCAGGGACGCGTTCGACAACCTCGTCCGCCTCTACGACGCCGACCGCACCGTCGAAATTCGCAAGCGTCTGCTCAACGCCTTCTCGGAGTCGGGCGACCCGCGCGCCCTCTCGAAGCTGCTCGAAGTGGCGCGCAGCGGCGACGGCCCGGAGTTGCGCAAGTTCGCGATCCGCCGTCTCGGCGAGAAGAACAGCGAAGCCATACTCGACGAGTTGATGCGTGTCTACCAGACGGAGCGCGACGCGGACGTGAAGCGCGAAATCCTCCATGCCTTCTCCGACATGAACAGCCCGCGCGCCACGGTCAAACTCTACGAGATCGCGCGCAACCCCGCGGAGAACGTCACCCTGCGCCGCACCGTCATCAAACGCATCGCCGAACGCCGCAACGACGTGCAGACCGTCGAACTGCTGATCTCGATCTACGACGCCGAACAGAACCCCGACATCAAACGCGTCTTGCTCAACGCGTTCGCCGAATCCGGGCACAAGACCGCCCTGCGCAAACTGATGCAGGTCGCGCGCTCAGACGCCTCGCTCGATTTGCGCCGTCAGGCCATACGGCAAATCGGCGAGAGCAGAGACCCTGACGCGTTGCGTTTTCTCGAAGAGATTCTGAAACCCTAGAGAGCGAGGTCGAAGGCGGGGGACGAAAACGCCGCTCCGCCGCAACTAACGCTGAAACTAATTTGCCGTCATCCCCGTCCCCCATTTGAAAGGAATTCATCATGCGTAGATCATTCACGTTCGGCTCTCTGTTGATCGGTCTGTCCCTGTTCGGCAATTCGGCCTGCGCGCACCCCGGCAACGCGGCGGCGGCGGCGGCGGCCACGAACCGGGCTGCGGCGGGAACGGCCGCCGCTGCTGCGGTCGCCGCGCAAAGTTCGAGTTTCATCCCGGTCGAAGGCGCGGACTTGCGTGCGAAACTCGACGCGGCGAGCACGCGCTCTCGTTCGGCGCGCACGCCTTACTGGTCGGCCTACTCGTTCGACGTGCGACCCGGCGTGGCCGTCGACCCGAACGGCGGCGAGTTTCACGGCTCGATGAATACCAGCGGCGGCACGACCGTCTTCGTCGGCACCTCCAACGGCATGACGGTCGAGACGCGCAACCTCGCGGTCTTCGTCCTGCGCGAAGCGGACGCTGCGGCCGTCACGCGTCTGGAGATTTACAACCTCGACCGCAAGCGCGAATACAGCGGCTATCCCGTCTACTGGCTGGGGCGCGCGGGCAACGAGGAGAGTTTGAATTACCTGCGCGGGCTTGCCGAATCCACGCCCGCGCCCGCCTCGACCACCGGCGCGGGTCTGCTCAACCAGCACGCCACGCTCGCCATCGGCTTGCACGACGACGCGCGAGTGGCCGGGACGCTCAAGGGGTTCGTCAAGTCTTCGAGCGACCCGAAAGTGCGCTCGACCGCCGTCTACTGGATCGGCCAGATTGGCGGCGAGACTCAGTTCTTGGCCGACATCGTGCGCAACGAGGGCGAGAAGGACGAGTTGCGCCGGCAGGCCGCGCACGCCATCGGCGCGAGCCGCGACCGCGCCGCTCTCTCGACGCTCCAGAGTCTCTACGATGGCTTGTCGCAGTCCACGCGGCACGAAGTCAAACGCGGCATCATTAACGCCGTCTCGAACAACGAGAACCGCGAAGGCGCGGCGGCGTTTCTCCTGAAAGTGGCGAAGACCGATGCGGACAAGCAATCGCGCCGCGCGGCCGTCCACGCGCTCGGCAACCACGGGCGCGACGCGGTGATCGACGACCTGATGGGCATCTTCGCCGGCGATCAAACCGAGGACGTGCGCCGCGCCGTACTCCACGCCCTCCATGAGATCGACACGCCCCGCGCGCGGGGGAAAATTCTTGAGATCGCGCGCACGGGCAACACCCCGAACATGCGCCGCCACGCCATCCACCTGCTCGCCGACATCAAAGGCGAAGCGATGGTCGGCGAGTTGCTCAAACTTTACGACACGGAGCAGAGCAACGACGTGCGGCGTCAACTCCTCCACGTCTTCGCCGAGATGAAGAGCGTGCAGGCCGAAGACAAACTCTTTGAAGTGGCGCGCGGCGGCGCGGGCACGAGCGCCGACTTGCGCCGCCACGCCATCCACATGATCGGCGCGCGCGCCGGAAAGCGCAGTCTCGATCTGTTGCGCGAGACGGTCGAGAGTCCGAGCGCGGAGACGCAGGTGCAGATGCAGGCCGTCCACGCCATCAGCGAACGCCCGGCCGCAGAGAGCGTGCCGGTGCTCATCAAGGTCGCGCGCACGCACCCCAACCAACAGGTGCGCCGCCGCGCCATCCACGTCCTCGGCGAATCGGGCGACCCGCGCGCACTCGAATTTTTCCGCGAACTGCTCAGGAGCGAAAAGGAGTAAAACGGGATGAAGTCACAGAAAACTCTCGCCGCCGCCACCATGGCGTTGTTGGCCGTGTTCGCGTTGCTTGTCGCCGCGCCCGTCTCCGGCGGGCAGAAGTTGAAGAACAAGAAGAAAGAGAAACGCTTCGAGCCGGTCGTCAAACAGCGGGTCGAAGAATACGCGGGTCGCTACGTCGGCATCATGCCCGACTATTATCTTGAGGTCGCGGCGACTGCTGACGGCACACTCTCCGTCACGAGTCAGGAGGGCAAACGCCGCGCGACGCTGCGGGACATCCGTCTCGCGGGCGCGCGGCTGACGGCCACGCGTGTCTATTCGGACGGCACGACGAAAGAGTTCGAGGCCACGTTCGCCAACCGGATTATGAACGGCGAAAGCTCCTTCGGCATCATAGTGGAAAACGTCGAAGTTGAGTTTGAGGATATGACCTTCACAAGCATCTTCTACCGCCTCGACACGAACTGAGGGCGACGGCGTGAGATGAGTACGCCGCCCGGGATTCAAGCGCGAAACTAAATAGAACACGCGGTCTGCCGACGAACGCTTCCGGCAGATGCGGGAGAAGTGTGCGCGAAAATGCCGGACGCTTTTCCGGCGTGACGGAGATTCGACATGAAACGAAAAACAGGTGCGCCCGCCGCGCCGAAGACCGCCGGCGGCGCGCCGCTCGCGCCGGAGAAGACCGCGCCCGTGCGCGTCGCGCGCTTCGACGCCGCGCCCGTGATCGACGGCAAGTTGGACGAAGAGGTCTGGAAGCGCGCCGTCGCCCTCAAGGACTTCTACCAGATTCAGCCGGGCGACAACATCGCGCCCTCGAAAGCGACCGAGGCGTGGCTCGGCTACGACGCGAAGTTTCTCTATTTCGCCGTGCGCGCTTACGACGAGCCGGGCAAGGTGCGCGCCACGGTCGCCAAGCGCGACAACGTGTTCGGCGAAGACAACGTGCGTATCTTCCTCGACACCTTCAACGACCAGCGCAAGGCTTACGTGCTCGGCTTCAACCCGCTCGGCATCCAGCAGGACGGGGTGATGACCGAAGGACAGGGAACGGATTTCAGCGTGGACATCGTGATGGAATCGAAGGGAACGCTCACGGCCGACGGCTGGACGCTCGAAGTGGCGATTCCCTTCAAGTCTTTGCGCTACGAGGCGGGCAAGGACAAACTCTGGGGCTTCCACCTCTGGCGCAACATCGACCGCTTCAACGACGAGATCGATTCGTGGATGCCGATTTCGCGCGACAAGTCGGGCACGCTCAATCAGGCCGGGCACCTCACCGGACTTGAAGGCATCTCCACCGAACGCTCGCTCGAACTGATTCCGAGTCTCACCGTCTCGGAGACGGGCCGGCGCGTCCGCACCATCCGGCCGAGCGCGCTCGCGCGCAACCCCGCGCTGCTCGACTCCGGCCGCTTCGTCAACCAGCCCGTCGAACTCGACCCCGGCCTCAGCGCGAAGTTCGGCATCACGCCGACCGTTACGCTCGACTTCGCTTTGAACCCGGACTTCGCGCAGGTCGAAGCCGACGCGACCGTCGTCACGGCCAACCAACGCTTCCCGATCTTCTTCGAGGAGAAGCGGCCGTTCTTTCTCGAAGGCATCGAAATCTTTCGCACGCAGATCGCCGCCGTCCACACGCGCGCCATCGTCGATCCCGACATGGCCGTCAAACTCACGGGCAAGCGCGGCCGCAACACCTTCGGCCTGCTCGTCGCCTCGGACAACGCGCCCGGCAACTTCAGCGAAGAGGAACGCGAAAACAAGTTGGACGAGTTGCAAGCCCTGCGCGCGCCCAGAGAGGCGGGCGAGAGCGAGGCGGCCTACGCCGGGCGTCTGGAAGAGGCGCGGCGCGGCGAGTTTCAGTTCAACCGCGTGCTGGATAAGAACGCCACGGTCGCGGTGCTGCGTTTGAAGCGCGACGTGGGGCGCGAGCACTCCATCGGCCTGCTCGCCACGAGTTACAACTTCGTCGAGAAACATAACCAACTCGGCGGCCTCGACGGTCGCTTCCGTCTCGACCGGCAGACCACGCTCGACGTGCAGGTGCTCGGCACGCATTCGCGCCGCTTCTTCTACGACCCGAACCTCGACCGGTCTGTCTACCGCAACGGCCGTGGCTTCGCCTACGCCTACAACCTCAACAAGAGCGGGCGGCGCTTCAGCGTCAACGTCAACGGCGTCGGGCGCACGCGCGACTACCGCGCCGACGTGGGCTTCACGCGCCGCACCAACACCAACAACCACAACCTCAACCTGAGTTACAACACCGAGCCGAAGCCGAAGGCGCGCATCGTCTCCGTCAGCCTCTACAATTATCTCGGCGGCAACCACGACTGGGCGGGCAACCTGCAAAACTGGAACGACGAGTTTCAGTTCGGCTTAAACTTCCAACGCCAGACGTTCTTCCGCGTCGGTTACAACGGCGGCTACGAGCGCGTCTTCGAGTCGGAGTTCGGCGCGAACCGTAGCCCCGCGCGCGCGGGCGCGTTCGCGGGCGACAACTCCGAGCGCGGTTCGGTGCTCAAAAACGTCTTCGCCTACGGCGGCTCGACCGTCAATAAAAAACTCTCCTTCTTCAACTTCTTCGGCTATCGCTGGGGGCAACTCGATTTCGATTTCGGCAACGGCCGGAAATTCCCGCGCGTCAGCCCCGCCGCGCTCGCCGACCCGGACGCACCCCTCGACCCCGGCGCGGCCAATCTCCTGCAATACAGTCTCGACGTGACTTACAAGCCGGCGAGCGCGCTCAACAGTTCGCTCTCCTACACGAAAAACCGCATGACGCGCCGCGACACCGGCCTCGTCGCCTTCGACACGAACATCGTCACCCTGCGCACGACCTACCAGTTCACGCGCTTCATTGCCTTGCGCGCGCGCGTCGATTACGACACGCTCGCCGCGAACGCGCGCGGCCAGTTTCTCCTCGGCTGGACGCCGAACCCCGGCACGGCCTTCTACGCCGGTTACAACGACGACCTCAACCGCGACGGCTTCAACCGCTTCACCGGCCAACTCGAACCCGGCTTCCGCCGCAACGGCCGCACCTTCTTCGTCAAAATGTCCTACCTCTTCCGGCGCAGTTTTTAACGCGCGCCGGAGATCGACTTTGGAGGGGCGCGCAGGCTCGAAAGCCCCGCCCGCGTGTTATGCAGGCGCGCGGGTGGAAGAGCCTGCGCGCCCCTCCAAACCCCCGTTTTATCGCCGCGGTTTCCCATTTCCCGCCGTTCGCCTTACTTTTATCCCGCACGTCTGAAACTTTTCACGCCGGATCGGCACTAACATACTGGAAGTCGGACGACACGGCCTGTTATGGAAGCACTGAGCGGGACATTGACGGTCGAACAGCCGGGGACGGTCGAACAGCCGGGGACGGTCGAACAGCCGGGCGCACGCGCGAAGCCTTTGATGAATAGTCCTGAGCAACTCATCGTTGCGGCGCGCCGCGGCGACCAGGAAGCCTTCCGGCTCATCTTCGACAGGTGGGCGCGCCCGGTCGTCTCCTTCGTCTACGACATGGTGGGCGACCGCGCGCTCGCGGAGGATTTGACGCAGGAGACTTTCGTCCGCGCTTACAAATATCTGGACGCGCTGCGCGACGAGTCGAAGTTTTCGACGTGGCTGTTCAGCATCGCCAAGAACGTCGCGCGCGAACATCTGCGCTCCGCGCACAGCCGTAGCAAGAAGGTCGATCTCGATGACGAGACGGTGCTGGAGTTGCTCGACGAGCGGCCGACGCCAGCCATCGCGCTGCTCGACAAGGAGTTGAACGGCGTCGTGCGACACGCGCTCGGCGCGCTCGACGAGGACAAGCGTCTGGTCTTCACGTTGAAAATTTTCCAGCAGCGCAGTTACGAGGAGATCGCCGAGATCACGGGTTTTTCCCTGCCGAAGGTGAAGACCGATCTGCACCGCGCGCGGACGGAGATGCGCCGCCGCATGAGTCCGTATCTGGGGGTGAAGCAATGAAGTGTGAGGAATGCACCGCGAACGCGCTCGAAGAATTTTTGGACGGCGAACTCGACGCGCGCCGCGCCGCCGAAATGGGCGCGCACCTCGCCGCCTGCCGCGCCTGCGCCGCGGCGTATGACCGGCTGCTCGACGAGCAGGCAATCTACGCGGGCTACGAGCGCGACCTGGAGGTGACGCCGCAAGCGTTGTGGGCGGGCGTCGCGGCGCGCATTACGGCGAAGCAGCCGCGCGAGCAGCCTTTGGCCGGGGCGGGTCTGTTTCAGAGAGTCCGCGCGTGGCTTGCGCCCGCGTTCGTCGCCCCGCGTTTCAGCCCCGCGATGACAGCGGCCATGATGCTCCTCGCCATCGGCGCGACGGCGCTTGTGATGCGTTACATGAACTCGCAGCCCGTCGGGCCGCGCGAACTCGCAGGCGGCGCGCCGACGGCAACGCCTGCGAGCGTCGTGCGGCAGCCGACGCCGGAAGCGACCCCGGCCTCCGCCCCGGCCGCATCGCAAAACGGCGAATCGTCCGGCGGCGCAGACGTTCAACCGGACGAACGCGAAAAGAACCGGAAGGCCGAACCGCCGCGCAAGCGAGACGCGGAGCGCAAGCCGTTTGTGCCGTCGAACGACCCGGCGCAAATTTTAGTCGCCAGCCAAAACAACGAGATTCTCAGGCGACAGCGCGCCACCGAGCGACTCGTCCGCGAGGCGGAATCGAAATACCTCGCCGCGATCAGGATGTTGTCCGAGGACGTGAACCGCAGGCGGACGCAACTCGACCCGCAGGTCGCCGCGCGCTTCGACGAAACGCTCGCCACCATCGACCGCTCCATCTCCGAGACGCGCCGCACCGTGCTCCGGCAGCGCAACGATCCGGTCGCCGTCCAGTACATGCTCTCGGCCTACGCCAAGAAGGTCGAAGTGATGCGCGAGATGGCCGCGCTCGACTAACGGAAGTTGAAATTACCGCAATCGAAACTTGAACGTCTTTTTGACCCGAAGTAGTTATGAACAAGAAAACTCTGACAGCTTTAATCGTCGCCGTCGCCATGATTCACGGCGCGGCGTTGCCCGCGAACATGCACGCACGGGCGCAGGGCGCGTCTTCCGCTCCTCCCGCCCCTCCTGCCCCTTCTGCTCAGAGCGGCTCGGTCTCGATCAACAATCAGGCGGGGCGCGTGCAGATCAAACTCGAACGCGGCAGCCGCGTCGCCATCAGCAACCGCTTCGGGCGCATCACGGTGATTGGTTGGGACGGCGACACGGTCGAGGCCACGGCGACGAGCGAGCGCGGCGCGGAGGCCGTGCAGGTTGAGATGACGGCCGACCCGGCGGCGGCGCAGAGCGTGCTCACGCTCACCGTGCCCGGCCGACCCGGCCGGCGCGCCTCCTTCCCCTTCGTCTATGCGAACCCCTCCATAGAACTTGCGCCCTACATTTACAGGAACCCGAACATCAACCCCCCGCGCAACCCGGCTCCCGCTCCCGCGCCGCGCGTTTACCCGACCCCGTCGCCGCAGGGCGGCGTCACGCCGCCCGCCGCGAAGGCCAAACCAGCGAAGCCCGTCAAGGTCAAGCCGCAACGCAACGACAACGACAACGATGACGATGACGATGACGACCACAACAGCAACGTCATCATCATCCCCATGCCCGACATCGCAGACGCTCCGGGGGCGGCCGTCGCAAGTCCGGCGTCGCCGCGTCAACCTTCGGTGGCGGCGAGAGCCGCGGCCACGGCGCGCGCGCAGGGTAGCGGCGGCGCGGGTGGCGGCATCGGCGGGGTTGCGGGTGGCGGCAGCGGCGGCGGCGAGAGCGGCAGCATCAGCCTGCACGTTCGGATGCCGCGCTATGCCCTGCTCGACGCCATCGAAGTGCGCTCCGGCGACGTGAACATCTCGGACATAGACGGCCCCGTCTCGATCTCCGGCGGCAACAGCAACATCACCGTCAATCGCGTCGGCGCGCTCGAAGTGCGCGCGCGTTCCGGCAACATCAACGTGGACGGCGTCGAAGGTCTCGTCTACATCGTCGCGACGAGCGGCAAGATCATCGTCCGCCGCGCGGGCGGCGACGTGCGCGCCACCTCCATCAACGGCGACATCAACATCCAGTGCGTGCGCGGGCGCGTGGACGCCAGCAACGCGCGCGGCGGCATCGTCCTCAACGGCATCGAGGGCGACGTGGAGGCTTCCACGACCGACGCCGACATCAACTTCACGGGCGCGATCCGGCGCGAGGGCCGCTACCGCCTGAAGTCCATGGAGGGGCGCGTGATCATGGCGATCCCCGAAAGCTCGCGCGGCTTCACGGCCATTCTCGCCTCTTACAACAACGACGTGATCACGAACTTCCCCATCACCACAGAGACGCTCGCAGGCGGCAGCACGCGCGTCAACCGCCGCGTCGTGGTCAAACAGGGCGACGGGCTGGCGCAGATCACGCTCGACTCCTTCGGCCAGCCGGTTTACCTGACCAAACTCGCGGCGGGCACGGTCACGACCTGCAAGTAAATCATCGAGAGGTAGACACAGATGAAACTCAGACTACTCAGCGCATCCCTCGTGGCCGCGACCGCCCTGACGGCGGCCTCTTCATTTACCGTCACGGGCTGGCACGCGCGGGCGCAGGAAAAAGAGAAGAGCAAAACGCCGGGGGCGAGGGTTGCCCCGGAAGTTATGATCGCGCCGCCGGAGTGGATCATGCCGATGCCGGCAATCGCCCCCATCGCCATCCCCGGCATCGACATCGAACTGCCTAACATCAACATCGAACTGCCCGAAATGAACTTTGACATGGGCGGCGCGTGGTTCGACGACGAGGGCGACGGGCGCACCGAGCGCGAAGAGTTGCGGCAGACTTATCAACTCTCGCCCGGCGCGCGCGTCGAACTCTCGAACATCAACGGCTCGGTTGACATAGACACGGCCGAGGGCAACACCGCCGAACTGCGCATCACGAGCTACTCCCGCGAAGCCAACCCGCGCAAGCTGAATGTCGCACAGACCCCGTCGAGTCTCGCCGTCGGCGGCGAGGCGCGCCGGGCTGGCGACGGCGGCGGCGGCTTGAACTTCGACCACACGAGTTATCGCGTCGCCTTGAAGTTGCCGCGCCGCGTCGAGTTGACGGTGAACGGCGCGAGCGGCAACGTCCGCGTCGGCGAACTGGACGGCGCGGTGCGCCTGACGAACGTGAGCGGGAGCGTCGGCGTCGCGCAGGCCGCGGGGTCGGCCGAGGTGTCTCAGGTGAGCGGCAGCGTCACGCTGAAGATGGCGAAATTGGGCGCGGGCGGCGTGCGCGTCGGCGGCGTCAGCGGCAAAGTCTCGCTCGGCTTCATGGACGACGTGAACGCGGATTTGCGGACGACGGGCATCAAGGGCAAGGTCTACGTCGAACTGGCGAACGTGTCGGTGCAGGGCGAGATGAACCGCGCAGACTTTCGCGCCCGCATCGGGACGGGCGGCGTGCCGATCCGTCTCTCCGACGTGACGGGCAGCGTCCGCCTCTCGCGCGGCCGCACGGTCGCGGAGATGCTCGGCGCAATGAAGACGCAGGAACGTTCAGCGGCGCGCACGGAGACGGCGCGCGATCTCACCCTGCACGTCGGGAACAGGCAGGTGCGGCAGGCTCTCGTCGAAGCCCTGAACGGCGAGCAGAGCGGGACGGTGAAAATGACCGCCGCCCGCGCGCTCGCGCCCTACGTGGCCGAACCGGAAGTGCGCGAGGCTTTCATGAGGTCAATCGAGACGGGCAGCGGGAACGGCATCGCGCGCATGACGGCCGTGCGCGCCATCTCGAAGCAGTACGCGGCGGAGAAGTCAGTCCGCGACGCCTTGCTGCGCGTCCTCGCCTCCGAACAGAACGACATGGTGCGCATGAACATCGTGGCCGCAATCGGCAAGTACGCGGAGGAGGCAAACGTGCAGCGCGCACTCGGCGAATCACTCAAGAACGACCGCAGCGACATCGTACGGATGCGCGCGGCGAGCGCGCTCGCCAAGCGCGCGGACAACGCGGAAGTTTACGAACTGCTCCTGCACGCCGCGCGCAACGATCAGAAGATGCTCGTGCGGGCGAACGCCCTCGGCGGGTTGCGCGGCCGGATCAGGGAGCGTCCCGAACTGCGCGAGTTGTTCGTCGGCTATCTCGAACACGAGTCGGCCGTCCTGCAATACAAAGCCTTGCAGGGGTTGGTCGAACTCGGCGACCCCGCGTTGAAGACGCGGCTCGTCGAGAAGGCGAAGGAGTTGATCAACGCGCAGTCGCGCCGCCGGTGGAACGACCGGATGCTGCTCGACACCGTGCTCCTGCTTCGCCGCCTCGACGCGCAGGAGGCCGACCGCGTGTTGGAACAACTCGGCAGCGAGCGCATGAAGAGTTATTGAAAGGGAAGTGGCGCGGCTGAAGTTCGCGAGAGCGAAAGCGCGGAGATGCTTGTGTAGGGTGAGGGAGCGAGGTGTCAATCTCGCTCCCTTGCCGTATCCAAAAATTCGTAATCGCAAAAAGAGTTTGCGCGTTTGCGCTCGCGTTCGAGCCGTCTGTAGAATCAGGCGCATGCTTGATGGCGAAACGAATAAACTTGAGACGCAGGTGAGGCAAGCGCGCGAATCTCTGGACGCGCAGGTGAAAGAGGCGCGCGCCGCGCTCGACGCACACGTGCGCGAGATCGTCGAATGGCACTTCAACTCTGAGACCGGCTGCCCCTTCTGGCTCGACTACGCCTCGCGCCTCTCGTGGAACCCGCGCCGCGACGTTAAAACTTACGAAGACCTCGCGCGCTTCGGCTTCTTTCAGGACGAGCACTTGCGCGGCGGCCCCGTGCGCCGCTGGGTTCCGCGCGCCTACAGCGACCGCCCCGTCTACGTCTTCGAGACCGGCGGCTCGACCGGCGTGCCGAAGTCGCGCATCAACATCGAAGATTTCCGGCTCGACTACGAAGCCTTCAGCCACACGCTGCCCGACGAAGCGTTCCCCAAAGGCGCGGACTGGTTGGCCGTCGGCCCGTCGGGGCCACGCCGCCTGCGTCTCGCCGTCGAACACCTCGCGCAGTATCGCGGCGGCATCTGCTTCATGGTCGATCTCGACCCGCGCTGGGTCATCAAACTGCTCAAGAGCAATCAATCGAAGCAGGCCGAAGCCTACAAGCAACACGTCGTCGAACAGGCGCTCACGCTGCTGCGCGCGCACGACGGCATTCGCTGCCTCTTCACCACGCCGAAACTGCTCGAAGCCCTCTGCGAAAAAGTCTCTCTGCGGAAACTCGGCATCACAGGGGTCTTCTGCGGCGGCACGGAGATGACCCCGCAGTTTCACCGCTTCGCCGTCGAAGAACTCTTGGACGGCGTCCACTTCGCGCCGACCTACGGCAACACCCTGATGGGGCTGGCCGTCGGCAAGCCGCGCCTGCCCGAAGACAACTACGCCATCATCTATTACCCGCCCGCCCCGCGCGCCATGATCGAAGTGGTGAACCCTGACAGCCCGGACACGCTCGTCGGCTACGGCGAGACGGGGCGCGTGTGCCTGACCACACTGACGCGCGAGTTCTTCATGCCGCGCTTCCTCGAACGCGACGAGGCCGAACGCGAGCCGCCTTACTTACCTTATGCGTGGGACGGCGTGCGCAACGTCCGCCCCTTCGCCAAACTGGAAACGAACGTGGTGGAAGGCGTCTATTGAATTTAAGATGGCGGATTGAAAGACCGGGGCGTCGCCGTCGTTCGTTCGCCTTCTTAATCCGCAACCCGCGATCCGCAAGCGAAAAATATGTTGCACATTCCACTCCTACGCCGAGGCGAGCCTTATAAAAGTCTGGACGTGGTGCGCGTCGTGCATCACCGGACGCGCGAGCCGTTCGTGGAGATCAGTCAGGCGAACGCCGGGTTGATCCGCCGCGACCTCGCCGGTCAGGAGCGTGCGCGCGCCGCGCTGGCGGCGTTCAGCGTCAGGGAGTTGATCGAGATGTCTGTGCGCGCGGCGGAGATTTTCGCGCACGACGAGTTGCCGGTGGGAGAGGAAACGCAGACGCCGGACGCTTACGTCGAGCAGGTGTCGGCGACGACGGGGCTGCCCTTCGTGATGGCGCGCCGCAACATGGAGAAGATTCGCGGCGCGCTCGCGCAGATGGAGAACGTGCTGCGCGGCCTGACGCGCAATCTGGATTTGGAAATTCTGGATCGCGGGTACGGCGAGATCGAGGGGCAGGCGGTGAGCTTCTTCCCGCGCGCAGAGTCTCTGGGCGTGGTGCTGCCGAGCAATTCGCCGGGCGTGCATTCGCTGTGGGTTCCGGCCGTGGCGTTGAAGATTCCGCTCGTGTTGAAGCCGGGCGGCGCGGAGCCGTGGACGCCGTATCGCATCGTGCAGGCGTTCATGAAGGCGGGCGTGCCGCGCGAGGCGTTCGGCTATTACCCGACGGGGCACGGCGGCGCGGCGGAAATTCTCAGACACACCGGGCGCGGCATTGTCTTCGGCGACGTGGCTTCCGTCTCGCAGTGGCAGGAGGATGGGCGCGTCGAAGTCCACGGGCCGGGCTACAGCAAAGTCGTCATCGGCGACGATCTCGCTGACGAGTGGGAAGACCATCTTGACGTGATTGCGGCTTCGATTCTGGATAACGGCGGGCGTTCGTGCGTTAACGCCTCAGGCGTGTGGGTGTCGAGACACGCGGACGAGATCGCGGAGGCGTTGGCCGCGCGGTTCGCCGAAATAGTCCCGCGCGCGGCCGAAGACGAGGCGGCGCAACTCGCGCCGTTTGCCGACGCGCGCGTGGCCGCGCGCATCTCGCAGGTGATCGATCAGGGGTTGCTGGAAGCGGGCGCGCGCGACGTGACGGCCGGGCGGCGCGGCCGAGAGGGCGCGCGGCTGCGCGAGTGGGACTCCTGCGCTTACCTGTTGCCCACCGTCGTGCGTTGCGACGCGCCGTCGCACGCGCTCGCCAACCGGGAGTTTCTGTTCCCGTTCGCGAGCGTGGTCGAGGTCGGGCAGGACGAGTTGCCGCAATCGCTCGGCGCGAGTCTGGTCGTCACGGCGATCACGCGCGACGAAGGATTGATCGCGAAACTTTTAGCGTCGCCGCACGTTGATCGTCTGAACGTCGGCGCGATCCCGACGACGCGGATCAGTTGGGATCAGCCGCACGAGGGGAATTTGTTCGAGCACCTCTACGCGCGCCGGGCTTTCCAACGCGCGGCCGCTACGGCGACGACGACAACGCGCACATGAAGATTCTCTATCTCACGACCGGCGCGGCCAACATGTACTGCGGCAGTTGCCTGCGCGACAACGCGCTCGCCACCGAACTGATCGCGCGCGGGCACGACGTGATGCTCCTGCCCGTCTACACGCCGACCCTCACGGACGAGCCGAACGTCAGTCGCCCCGATAAAGTTCTCTTCGGGGGCATCAGCGTCTACCTCCAGCAACACGCCTCCGTCTTTCGCAAGACGCCGTGGCTGCTGGACAGGCTGTGGGATTCGACCGCCGCTTTGAAACTCGCCGCGCGCCGCAGCATTCCCGTCAACCCGAAACTGCTGGGCGAGCTTACCGTCTCGATGCTCAGGGGCGAGGACGGACGCCAGCGCAAAGAGTTCGACAAGATGGCGCACTGGCTCGGCGAGCAGGAGACGCCCGACGTGGTGACGCTGCCGAACTCGCTCCTCCTCGGCTTCGCGCGCCCCGTCAGGCAAACTTTGAATCGTCCCGTCGTCTGCACGCTGCAAGGCGAGGACTTGTTTCTCGACGGCCTCGAAGAGACGTATCGCCGCCAATCGCTCGAACTGATCCGCGCGAGCGTCGCACACGTCGATGCGTTCGTCGCCGTCAGCGAGTTTTACGCCGGGTTCATGTCCGAACTCTTGCGCATCCCCGCGAGCAAAATGCGCGTCGTCCCGCTCGGCATCAACCTCGAAGATTACGGGGAGCTCGACGCAGCGGCGACGGCGACGCGCCCGGCCGCCGAAGACACCTTCACCGTCGGCTACTTCGCGCGCGTCGCCCCGGAGAAGGGCTTGCATCTACTGTGCGAGGCTTACCGACGCTTGCGCGAACGCGACGGGGCATCGCAGGCGCGGCTTGAAGTCGCGGGCTATCTCGCGCCGGAACACGAGCCTTACCTGCGCGGCATCGAACGGCAGATGCGTGATTGGGGACTCGGCGCGGAGTTCAACTATCGCGGCGCGCCCGGCCGCGCCGAGAAGATCGCGTTCCTGCGAAAGTTGCACGTCTTTTCGATGCCCGCCACCTACGACGAGCCGAAAGGCATCTCGCTGCTTGAGGCGATGGCCTGCGGCGTGCCCGTCGTCCAGCCGCGACGCGGCGCGTGCACGGAGATCGTCGAGCGCACGGGCGGCGGCCTGCTCGTCGCGCCCGACGACGCCGAAAGCCTCGCCGGGGGACTTTACGAACTCTGGAAGAACCCGGCGCGCGCCGCCGCGCTTGGCCGAGAGGGCGCGCGCGGGGTGCGCCAACACTACAGCGTCGCGCGCATGGCCGAACGCGCGCTCGAAGTTTATCAAGAGGTGAAGGGGTAAAGGGAAAGGGGTAAAGGTTGAATGGCGGGAAACAGTTTTCTTTATCCCTTTCCCTTTACCCTTTGCCCCTGACCCTCGGCTGTTCCGGCTTATGCTTGAAGTCAACAATCTCTCCAAAGAGTATCCGACGCCGCGGGGCGGGCTGCCGATTTTGTCGGGCGTGTCGCTGAGTCTCGCGCGCGGCGACGCAATTTCGATCATGGGGCCTTCGGGGAGCGGCAAGAGCAGTTTCCTCTACATCGTCGGCGCGCTCGAACCGCCCACGTCGGGCACGGTCACGCTCGACGGCCAGAACCCTTTCGCGATGCCGGAGCGCGAACTCGCCGCGTTCAGGAATCGCCGCATCGGTTTCATCTTTCAAGACCACTGCCTGCTGCCGCAATTGACCGTGCTCGAAAACGTGTTGACGCCGACGCTCGTCTCGGCGGGCGCGAAAAGTGACGGCGACGAGGAGTTGGAGCGGGCGCGCGGGTTGCTCGCACAGGTGGGACTGACGGCGCGCAGCGAGCATCGCCCGGCGGAATTGTCGGGCGGCGAGAAGCAGCGCGTCGCGCTCGCCCGCGCGCTCATACGCCGCCCGCTCCTGCTGCTCTGCGACGAGCCGACCGGCAACCTCGATCACGCGTCCGCCGCCACGGTCGCCGAACTTTTGCTCGAACTCCACCGGCAACAGGAGACGATCCTCGTCGTCGTCACGCACAGCGCGGAACTGGCCGCGAAGTTTCCCGTGCGGTACGAATTGCAGGAACAAAATCTCGTCAGAAATGTTGAAGGATGAACGACGAAGGCCGCACGCCCGTCGCCCGCGGCCGGCAACGGTCGTTCGGGTTCGACAAAGAGGCGCGAGATGGACTTTGCATTGACTTGCTGACCGCTGACTGCTGACACCTTACTTATGAAGACCGCCACGCTGCTCAAACGCAATCTCGTTTATTACCGGCGCACGAACGCGGCGGTGGTGTGCGGCGTGGCGATTGCGGTGGCCGTGCTGGCGGGCGCGCTACTCGTGGGCGACTCGGTGCGCGCGAGTTTGCGCGCGCTCGTGTTGGGGCGTCTGGGGCGGACGGCGTATGTCGTCTCGGCGTCGAATTTCTTCCGCGAAGAGTTGGCCGGTAAGCTCGGCGCGCACCCGGCGTTCGCGAATGCTTCGTTCGAGGGGGCGTGCCCGCTCGTCGTGTTCGAGGGCGTCCTTGTTGACGAGGCGAGCGGGCGGCGCGCGGGGGGCGTGCAGGTCTACGGAGTTGACGAGCGATTCTGGCGATTCCAAGGGGCGGACGCGGGGCGGCGAAGTTTGGGCGAGCGCGAAGCGTTCGTGAGCGCGGGGCTGGCGTCGGAGTTGGGGGCGCACGCCGGGGGCGAAGTGTTGCTGCGCATCGAGAAGCCTTCGGCCATTCCCGTCGAATCGCTGCACGGGCGCAAGGAGGACGTGGGGCGCACGATGCGCCTGACGGTGCGCGAGGTGTTGGGGGCGGCAGGAGACCTCGGCGAGTTCAGCTTGCGACCGCAGCAGGGCGCGGTGCGCGCGGTGTTCGTGCCGCTGCGGCGCGTGCAAAAGGATGCGGAGCAGGAGGGACGCATCAACACGATCCTGCTCTCCACAAAAACGGGAGACGGCGCGACGCAGGCGGACGGCGCGGCGCAACAAGCGGCGGCGGCGGCGGCGACGAAGATTTTGCGCGAGACGTTCACGCTCGCGGACTTGGGCGTCAAAGTCCGCACGCTCGACGCGCCGCACGCGCTGTCGCTCGAAACGGAGAGCGCGGTCGTGGGCGACGCGCTCAGGCGGCAGGCCAGTGATGCAGCGCAAAGCGTCGGCCTCGGCGCGTCGGCGATCTATTCGTATCTCGCCAACTCGATCCGCGCGGGCGGGAAAGAGATTCCTTATTCGCTCGTCACGGCGATTGACGAGGAGAGCTTTGCGGGGTTGCGGCGCGAAGCCGGTCAAACGTCGGAGTCCGAGGTGCGAGAGCCTGCCGGGACGCCGCCGAAGCAGAGTCCGCCGATCTTGTTGAATGATTGGGCGGCGCGCGATCTCGGCGCGCGTGTGGGCGATGCGGTGTCGCTCGATTATTACGTGTGGAGAGACGAGGGGCGGCTGGAGACGCAGGGGGCGGAGTTTCGCCTCGCGGGCGTGGTGCCGATGCGCGGCCTCGCGGCGGATCGCGAGTTGACGCCGGAGTATCCGGGCATCAGCGGCACGGAGAGTTTGTCGGATTGGGATCCGCCGTTCCCGCTCGACCTCGCGCGCGTGCGCCCGCAGGACGAAGACTACTGGAAGCAATTTCGCACGACGCCGAAAGCCTTCATCCCCCTCGCGCGCGGGCAGGAACTCTGGCAGACGCGCTACGGCAAACTCACCTCGCTGCGTCTCTACCCCGGCCGGGAAACTTCGCTCGAAACGGCGCGCGCAAACTTCGAGCAAAGTTTGCGCGCGCGCATCGATCCGCTCGCGGCGAACTTCTCGCTCTACGCGGCGCGCGACGAAGGACTCCGTGCATCGCGCGGGGCGACCGACTTCGGCGAGTATTTTCTCTACTTCAGTTTTTTCCTCGTCGTCTCCGCGCTGATGCTCACCGCGCTCTTCTTCAAACTCGGCATCGAGCAACGCCTGCGAGAGATCGGCATCCTGCAAGCCGTCGGCTTTCCCGCCGCGCGTCTGCGCGCGCTCTTTCTCGGCGAGGGCTTGCTGCTCGCCGCCGCGGGCAGCGTGCTCGGACTGGCGGGCGCGCTGCTCTACGGCGGGTTGATGATGTACGGCCTGCGGACGTGGTGGGTCGAGGCAGTGGGCACGCGCTCTCTCGCGCTGCACGTCTCGCCGTGGTCGCTCGCGCTGGGCGGCGCGGGCGGCATTCTGGCCGCGCTCGCCTGCATCTGGTGGACGCTGCGCCTGCTCGCCCCCGTCTCGGCGCGCGAACTGCTGACCGGGACGATTGACGCGACGACGACCGGACGACGCGCGCCCAAGTCGAAGGGAAAATTCAGTGTGCCGTTCGTGCGCAGCGTGCGGCGCGGCGCGTCAACTTATCTCGCGGCCGCCGTCGTGTGCGCGACGCTCGGCGGGTTGCTGCTCGTGGCCGCCGCGTCGAAGTTAATAGGCGGCGTGGCCGGCTTCTTCGGCGCGGGCACGCTGTTTCTCGTCGCGTTGCTCTGCTTTCAATCGGCGTGGCTTCGGCGGCGGGCGAACGGGCGCGCGACGATTCACGGGCGCGGCTGGTGGCCGGTCGTGCGGCTCGGCTTTCGCAACGCGACGCATCGCCCCGCGAGAAGCGTCCTGTGCATCGCGCTCATCGCGTCGGCCGCGTTCATCATCGTCGCCGTTGACGCCTTCCGGCGCGACCCGTCCGACGCCGCTTCGACCGACAAAAAAACCGGCACGGGCGGTTACACTCTGCTCGCCGAGTCGCTGCTGCCGCTCGCGCACGACCCGAACGACGCGGCGGGCCGGGAAGCCTTGAACCTCAGCGCGCAGGAGGAGACGGCGACGCTCGCGGGCACGTCCTTCACGCGCTTTCGCCTGCGGCCGGGCGACGACGCGAGTTGTTTGAATCTGTACCAGCCGCGCAACCCGCGCATACTCGCGCCCGCGCCCAAATTTCTCGCGGAGAACCGCTTCGCGTTTGCCGATTCGCTCGCCGCGACCGACGCCGAGCGGGCTAACCCGTGGCTGCTCCTCGAACGAGATTTGCCGGAGGGCGCGATCCCGGTCATCGCCGACGCCAACTCTCTGGCTTACGTGCTGCATCGCAAACTCGGCGAAGAGATCGTCTTGAACGAGGGGACGGATCATGCGCTGCGCTTGCGTTTCGTCGCCGCGCTCTCCGATAGTTTGTTCCAGTCGGAGTTGTTGATGTCGGAGCGGAATTTCCTGCGCGCGTTTCCCGAACAGGAGGGCTATCGTTTCTTCCTGCTGGACGCCGCGCCGGAAAAAGGCGCAAGTGTCGCCGCGCTGTTGGAATCACGCCTGTCGGATTTCGGCTTCGACGCGACGGGCGCGGGCGAACGGCTCGCAGAGTTTCATCGCGTGGAGAACACTTACCTCTCGACCTTCCAGACGCTCGGCGGCCTCGGCACGATCCTCGGCACGCTCGGACTGGCGACGGTGCTTCTCCGCAACGTGTTGGAGCGCAAGAGGGAACTCGCGCTGCTGCGCGCCGTCGGCTACAACGCGCGCCACCTCGCGCTGATGGTCGTCGCGGAAAACGCGCTGCTGCTGTTCTGCGGCTTGCTCACGGGCGTGCTGTGCGCGCTGCTCGCCATCGCCCCGGCCTTCTACGCGCGCGGCGGCCGTCTCCCCACCGCGTCGCTCGCCGTGTTGCTCGCGCTCGTGGTCGCCACCGGACTCGCGGCGTCGGTCGTGGCGACCGTCGCCGCGTTGCGTTCGCCGCTGCTCCCGGCGTTGCGCGCCGAATAGGAGACGCGGGCGCAAGCAGAGCGCGGCGCGCGCGATTTGCGCCCTGCTATCTTTTCGCGACGAGCACGAGGCCGACCATGCAGAGGAGCAGGCCGACGACGTTACGCACCGACAGATGTTCCTTGAAGGCGACGACGCCGATGGGGATGAGCATGAGCGTGACGGCCGTGCTGCACACGACCGCCGCCGTGCTGATGTTCCAACCGGCGCGATAGGCGAGCAGGAAACCGACTTCGATGACCGCCGCCCCCAAGCCCATGCCGTAGACCGCCCAGTTCGACTCGCGCAGCGTGTCGAGAAAAGACTTTTCGCTCGGGTAGGCGAAAGAGTAGAGCACGCACGCAAGGATGCCGACGAGGTAGGCGATGGTGATGATGAACACGGGGTTCGCCGCCTTCGGCATGGACTTCTGCGACAGGTGATAAAGCAGGTTGCCGCCGACGGCCAGAACAATTGGCAGGTAAAAATTTTTCATGTGGCGTTCGTATATGCTCGCAGACCGGCTGCACGCGCGACCGTCGCGGAAATTTTGTGGTTCGTTTTAAGCAAGATGCGTATATATTAAGTCCGTTTCGATTGAGGAGGAAATCCATGCGTCGTCAAAACTTTCTGTTCGCCGCGCTCGTCGTCTTCGTCATGTGCTCGTATGGGTGGAGCGCGCGCGCGGGCAACTGGCCGCAGTGGCGGGGGCCGCAGTTGAATGGGACGAGCGACGAGCGGAACCTGCCGCACAAGTGGAGCGCGGAGGAGAACGTCAGTTGGAAGCTGCCGCTCCCGGATCGCAGCGGCTCGACGCCGATTGTGTGGGGCGACCGCATTTTTCTCAACGTCGCGGAGGGCGATAACCTCTTCCTGTGGTGCGTGGAGCGCGGCAAGGGGACGCTCGCGTGGAAGAAATTGCTCGGCGGCGGCAACCACCGGCAGCGCAAGCACAACATGTCTTCGCCCTCGCCCGTGACCGACGGCAAGAGCGTCTACGTGATGACGGGCACGGGCGTCCTCAAGGGTTTCGACTTCGGCGGGCGCGAACTCTGGGCGCGCGACATTCAGAAGGACTACGGGCAGTTCGGCCTACAGTGGGGCTACGCCTCCTCGCCGCTCCTGCACGAAGACGCGCTCTACGTGCAGGTGCTCCACGGCATGAAGACGGACGCGCCTTCATACGTGCTGCGGATCAACCGCGCGACGGGCAAGACCGTCTGGAAAGTCGAACGGCCGACCGACGCGATTCAGGAATCGCCCGACGCCTATTCGACGCCCGCCCTGCTGCGCTACGCGGCGCGCACCGAGATCGTCGTCACGGGCGGCGACGTGGTGACCGGCCACGACCCGCGCGACGGCAAAGAACTCTGGCGCGCGGGCGGCCTCAACCCGGAGAACTTAGGCTTCTACCGCATCGTCGCCTCGCCCGTCGTCTACGACGGCATCATCTACGCGCCGACGCGCGTCAAGCCGCTCTTGGCCTTCCGCGCGGGCGGGCGCGGCGACATCTCGAAGTCGCACCTCGTCTGGTCGGCGCAGTTCGGCCCGGACGTGCCGACGCCCGTCACGGATGGGAAATATTTTTACATCGTCGGCGACAAGGGGATCGTCTGGTGTCTGGACGCGAAGACGGGCAAGGAAGTTTACGGTCCCGTCCGCATCAAGCCGGGCGACTATTCTGCCTCGCCCGTGCTGGCCGACGGGAAGATTTACGCGACGAGCGAAGAGGGCATCACGTCCGTCATCCGGGCGGGCGCGAAGTTTGAAGTGCTCGCCGAGAACAATCTGAACGAATACTGCCTCAGTTCGCCCGCCGTCTCGGACGGCCAGATTTTCATACGCACGTCCGGCCACCTCTATTGCATCGGCAAACGCGCAGCGCGCTGACACATCATTCGAGCGGTTTGAGTTCGGGCATAGAGGACTTTCCGGCGCGGGCTTGCGCGCTGAAGGATTCAGGACTGCGGCCGGAAGTAGAGCACCATCGCCGCGCCCACGACGACCATGAGGAAGCCGAGGTAGAGGACGGGGTTGGGCGAGTGCTTGGGCGGGTGCAGCCACATCGTGATGAGGACGTTGATGACGGGCGCGCCGCCGAAGACGAGGGGCATCACGTAGGTCGGCAAGCCCCCGGTGCGGAAGGCGAAGATGATACAGACCGCGCCGAGCGCGCCGAGCGCGCCCGCCGCCGTGGCCGTCGTCGCCCCGCCGGAGTTGAAGCCGCCGAGCGCGCCCTGCGACCAGAGCCACGCGGCCGGCACGAGCACGCCGATCAGAAAGTAGGCCACGCCGACGCACAGCAGCGCGCGCATCGGGTTGCCGAGTTTGACCTGTCCCTGATGGAGCATCGCGCCGTAAAGCCCCCACGACAGTGCCGCGCCGAGCGCAAACACGATCCAGATCATAGATTTCTCTTTTCCTTTTTCCATCGTCATTTTCGAGAGCGTGAGAACTTAAAACTGCACGCGCACGCCGAGTTGAATCTGCCGTGCGGAGGTGACGGTCGAGCGAATGCGCCCGAAGGTCGTGAGCGGGGTTTCGTTGTCGGCCGCGCCCGCGAAGACCGTCAAAGCGGGCGGCGCGAAGTTGGCGCGGTTGAAGAGGTTGAACGCCTCGACGCGAATCTGCACGTTCGTGTCTTCGCCGAGCGGCGAGCCGAACCGGATGTTCTTCATCGCGGACAGATCGAAGGTGCGCAGGTTGGGGCCGATGAACGCGCCGCGCCCGGTGTTGCCGAGCGTGCCCGCCGGTTGGAGGATGAAGGCTTTCGGGTCGAAGTATTGATCGGGGTCGCCGAGCACGGCCGTCTCGTAGGTGTAGCCGGGGGCGATGCTCGCGCGGTCGCGCCCGATGCCGGGGCCGAGCGAGGGCTGCCAGAGCGAGCGCGAACGGTTCGCCTGAACGAAGACGGTCAGAGGGCTGCCGCTTCTGGCCTGACCGATGCCGGCCAACTGCCAGTCGTCTAAGAGCGCGCCCGCGACGCCGTCGAGGTTCTTCGCGAAGGGAATCTTCCAGACGAAGTTGACGACCCAGTTGTGCTTGGCGTGATAGTCTGCGAGCCCCTTGTTGTAGTTGAAGCCGGGGAACTCGGGGAAGGCCGTCGTCGTGCCGTTCGTCGCGTCGGAGAAGAAGGTGGAAGCCTGCGTCGTGTCGATGTTGCGCGAGAAGGTGTAGGACGACTGGACGTTGAAATCCTGATTCCAACGCTTCCGCACCTCGAAGATCATCGCGTTGTACCAAGAGTTGCCGTCGCTGCTCTTGAGTTCGATAGTCGAGAACGCGGTGTTCCGGCGGGGCGCGCCCTGCGGGAAGAAGGGCGTGCCGTCAGGCCGCATCACCGGAACGGCGATGTTCACGTCGTTGCTGCGCAGGAGGTGGACGCCGCGCGACCCGGCGTAGCCGAGCGTGACGATAGTTTGCCACGGCAGTTCGCGCTGGAAGTTCAGGTTGTAAACGTTCAGGTACGGGTTTTCGAGATCGAACTGGACGGGGCGGATCGAGTTGGCGAAAGCGCACGAGAGCGGCGCGACGGGGAAGGCGGGGCGGCAGGGCGAAGTCGCCGTGAAGCCGATGGCGATGCGCGGTGTGGCGGGCGGGTTCGTCACCGTCACGATCAAATTCTGCTGGTTGTTCGTGTTGAAGTAGACGCCGTAGCCGCCGCGCAAGGAAGTCTTGCCGGAGCCTGTCACGTCCCACGCGAAGCCGACGCGCGGCGAGAGATTCTTACGCGTCGGGTTCTGGTAGAGCAACCCCGTGGTGGGCGCGCGATCCGCGAAAATCGACGGCAGGGCGGAATCGCGCCCGTAGATGTCCACGGGCATGGTCGTCGTCTCGTAGCGCAAGCCCGCGTTGAGCGTGAGCCGTTCGTGGACGCGAAAGGCGTCTTGCACGTAACCGGCGAAGAGGGTGAAACGCCAGTAGCGGTCGAGCGCGCCGCTGATGGGCAGGCCGATGAAATTCTGCGGCGTGTTCGTCAGGAAGTTGCTGAGGTTGGAGAACCCCCAGGTGCCGAGCGAGAAGGTCGGGTTATACATGTTGTCCTGATAACGCTCGACGAGGCCGCCGACCTTCAGCAGGTGTCGCCCGCGCGTGTGCACCATGCCGTGCTCGAAACTGAAGACGTTTTGCGTGAGACGAAGATTGGCCGACGACTGCGGGCCGAAGCGCGGGATGCCGCCGATGTCTATGTTGCCGATGGTGTCGCGCCCCGGGATGAAAGGCGTCAATGCTCCGGCCGTATTCGATTCGATGTCCTGACCGATGCGCGTGCGCCCGAAGCCGAAGCGGAAAGTGTGGAGCGTGCGCGCCGACTGGATGAAGCGGTGTTCGGCGGTGAAGAACTGGTTGCGCGAAAGGAACGCGCGCGGAAACTGCGGAAAGTCTGTCGGCAGCGCTTGATCGGCGTCGTCGAAAGTGTAGCGCGCGAAAAACTGGTTGCGGTCGTTAAAATTGTGATCGATGCGGCCTTGAAAGAAGTGCTGCGTGATCTGCTGGTTGAAGCCGAAGTTGTAGGCCGCGAGGTTGCCGGTGCAGCCGATGGGCGCGCCGTTCGGCAGCGGAAACTCGTCGAGGAACGGGCGGATCGCGGCGTTGACGGTGACGTTCTGGGTGGTGGTGCGGCAAGGCTCGTTCGGGAAGTTGCGGTCTTGCACGGTGAGCACGCCGCTGCGCGCGGCAAGGTCGGGCACGACCGTGGAGACGGTGCGGCCGAGTTGTTCGCGCAAGGATTCGTAGTTGAAGAAGAAGAAAGTTTTGTCGCGTTTGACGGGGCCGCCGATTGAGCCGCCGAACTGGTTGCGCTTGAATTCGGGTTTGCGCGGCCTGTCGAAAAAGTTGCGCGCGTCGAAGTTGTCGTTACGGTGAAATGCGTAGAGCGACCCGTGCCACGCATTCGTGCCGGACTTCGAGACGGCGTTGACTTGCCCGCCGGAGTTGCGCCCGAACTCCGCGCTGTAGGCGTTCGTCTCCACGCGAAACTCGCGGATGCCTTCGATCCCTAAGACCGTGCCCGCCGCGCTGCCCGCCGGGCCGTTCGTGAAATCGTTCTGCGGCGTCCCGTCGATGAGGTAGACGTTCGAGCGCGGGTCTTGCCCGTTGACGCTCACGCCGAGCCCGTGCGCGACGGCCGAGCCGCCGTCGCGGTGCGGGTAGGCGACGACGCCCGGTTGCAGCAGCGCGAGGTCTGTGTAGTTGCGCCCGTTTAAGGGCAACTCGCGGATCGCGTCTTCGTTGACGAGATAGCTCAACTCGGAAGTCTGCGTGTTGACGAGTTCGGCGTCGGCCGTAACTTCGACCTGCGTGTCTACCGAGGCCACTTCCAGCGTGATGTCGAGCACGGCCGCTTCGCCGATGGCGAGGCGCAGACGCTCGCGCACGAAAGACCTGAAGCCCGTTTGCGCCGCGCGTATCTCGTAGCTCCCGACGGGCATGCCGGGAAAGATGAAGCGGCCGTCGTCGAGGCTCGTGGCGGTGCGCGTGAACCCGGTCTCAAGGTTTCGCGCCGTGACTTCGACGCCGACGAGCGCGCCGCCCTGCGCGTCTTTGATTTCGCCCGCGATGGTGGCGTCGGTTTGCTGCGCCGAGGCCGGCCCGGCGAGGCAGAAGGCGAAACTTGTCAGGAGGACGGCGCGTAAAATGTGTCTGAAGTGCAAAGTTGAAAATTTCATTGGGAATCGTATGAGACGTTACTCTGGTTTGGACGAATACTCCGGCGGTCTGGGGTCGCCGGGGCATTCTAATCATTACTCTTGACCTGTCGCAATCGTCTGCGACACTATACATTGTTACGTCTGATACGGCCTCGTGGTTTCTTCCGAAAATCCGTCCGGCCATTTACGAAAAACTGAATGAAACGACTTTTGCTGACTCTCGTCGTCATCGCGCTCTACGTCTCGCATCAGGACGTTTGGAACTGGCGCAAAGTTTACCCGATGGCCTTCGGCTTCGTTCCCATCGGGCTTTTCTATCACGCCTGCTTCGTCGTCGCCTGCGCCCTCGTGATGTGGATGCTCGTCACATTCGCGTGGCCGTCGCACCTCGAAGAAGAGGTCGAGGGGCGTGAGACGAAAAAGGAGGACGCGCGTTGATCCCGGCCATCGTCGTCTTTATCTATCTCGCCGTCGTCCTCTACATCGGCATCTTCGCCTTCCGTAAAGCGACGGGCAAAGAGCGAGCCGAAGACTATTTTCTCGCCAACCGCTCGCTCGGCCCCTTCGTCTTCCTGCTCTCGCTGTTCGGGACGAACATGACGGCCTTCGCCATCCTCGGCTCGTCGGGGCACGCCTTCAACAACGGCGTCGTCACTTTCGGGTTGATGGCGACCTCGTCCGCGCTCGTCATCCCGCTGACGATCTTTTTGTGCGGCACGCGCATCTGGGCTCTCGGCAAGAAGCACGGTTTCATGACGCCCGTGCAGATCTTCCGCGACCGCTGGGAGTGCGGGCACATCGGCACGGTCATCTTCTTCGTGCAGGCCGCGCTGCTCGTGCCCTACATCATCATCGGCGTGATGGGCGGCGGCACTACTTTGCACGTCATCAGCGGCGGCCTCGTGCCGTTCTGGTTCGGCGGCGCAATCGTCGCGCTCGTCGTGATGAGTTATGTCTTCTTCGGCGGGATGCGCGGTACGGCGTGGGTCAACACGTTCCAGACGATCCTCTTCCTCGTCTTCGGCGCAATCGCCGTCGTGGTCATCGGCGCGGGGATGGGCGGCTTCAAGTCGGCGGTGGCCGCGCTTGCTTCGTCGCCCGCGACCGCGCCGCTCTTAACGCGCGAACGCATCTCGCCCTACTACTTTTTCAGCTACACCTTCATCCCGCTCTCGGCCATCGCCTTCCCGCACATCGCCATCTTCTGCCTGACGGCGCGCAAGATGGCGCAGTTCAAAAAGACGGTCATCTTCTACCCGATCTGCATCATGGCGATCTGGCTGCCGTGCGTCTTCCTCGGCGTGATGGCGAACCGCGTGCAGGACGTTCCCGCCATTCGCGCGAAGGTCGAAGCGCGGCGCGTGCTGGCGACGCAAGGGCGGGCGATGCCGCCCGAACAGCGCGACATCTTGCGCGAACAGGCGGCGGGCGACGACACGCTGCTGCTCCTTTTGCAACGCTTCGCGCCGCTCTGGCTCGCCGGTCTGCTCGGCGCGGGGATCATGGCGGCCGTGATGGCCTCCGACTCGCAAATCCTCGCGCTCTCGACGATGTTTACGGAAGATATCTTCGCCTTCTACGGGGGCAAGCGCAGGTTCGGCGAAGCGGTGCAGGTGCAGACGGGGCGCATCTTCGTCATCCTCCTGACGCTGTTCGCCTACGTCGTCGCACTGCAAGCGCCGGAGTCGATTTTTGAACTCGCCATCCAGTACGCGTTCTCCGGCTACGCCGCGCTCTCGCCGCTCATCATCGCCGCGCTGTTCTGGAAGGGAAGCACGAAGTGGGGCGCGCTCGCGGCGACCGTGTGGACGGCCGCGGCGGTCGTCGCCGTCGCCGTCTTTCAAGCGACCGTGCCCGCGCCCGCGCCGGGCGTGACGACCGTCTGCGCGACCATCGGCGGCGTCGAAGCGTTGGCGCGCACGCCGGGCGGCACGGCCGTCTTCGGCTTCATGCCGGTCGTCCCGATGGTCGTCGGCTCCGCGCTGCTCATGTTCGTCGTCTCGCTCGCGACGCGCAAGCCGCAGGCGGCGACCATTGAAAAGTATTTCGCGCGCGGCGCGTGAGCGAGAACGATTTGCCGCGAGCCGTCGGCGTGCTCGCGCCAACTCATCTTCAAACGACTCGACGCCGGGGAACGCGTTCTCCGGCGTCGGGTTTCTTCCCCGCGACGGGACGCGCGCACGGCTACGCGACGGGTTGCGCGTTAGCCCGCATCGAGGCGTCAGGCTATTGACTTGCCCGCCTTTTTGCCGTACACGATAACTCACACGGTTCACAACGCATTCAACGACGGGCAGGAGGGATTACTTTATGCAAGGACCTTTACGCGGAATCATCGCCGGCCTCGCCGCGTGGCAGGGCTTGTCCCTGCCCGCCGCTCACCAAACCGAGCGGGCAGGGACAAGCCCTGCCCCTACAGTTTTGATATTGGTCACACTCATCTGCAAATCGCTATAGTTTGAAGCCCCGCAGGGGCGGCGATCAGTAGCCTCGCGCGTAAGCGCGGGAGTCTGGTACGACGATAAAAACGAAGCCCCGTCAGGGGCGACACATGTTTGCGTTGATGTGTCGCCCCTGACGGGGCTTCGTGCATGTTGTCGCGGCGTTCGTTCCGCCGGACGGCAAGGGTGATTGACTGTCGCGGCTCGCGCGGCTCAACTCACGTTGTTCCGCCCCGCGACTTCGCCCACACCCTTACGGCGTCGCCACGCCGCGCATCGTCTCGTCGCGCTTGGTTTTGAACTCCGAACCGGCCTTCCATTCGGGATACTTATCGCCGTGCGCGACGCGGTAGCCGATCAGGGTCAGCAGTTGCGCGTCCTCGACCGCGCCGGACAATTCCCAGTCGGGTTTTATCTCGTCGGAAACTTTGTGGTAGTCGCGGTCGGTGTATTCGTCGCGCTTCTGCTTGCTGTAGGCGACATCCTTGCCGACGTAGTCCACGCCGGAATCCGTGTAGAGCGCGGGCACGCCCACCTTGGCAAATTCGAAATGATCGGAGCGGTAATAGAAACCCTTCTCCGGTTCGGGGTCGGGTTTGACCGTGCGACCTTGCGTGCCCGCCGCTTCGCGCAGGAGGTCTATGAGCGTCGAGTTGTCGTCGCCGACCATCGTGATGTCTTTCGTGCGCCCCCACTGGTTGACGCCGTCGATGTTGATGTTGGCGAGCGTCTTGTTGGCCGGGTAGAGCGGGTTCTCCGCGTAGTGTTTCGCGCCGAGCAAGCCCTTCTCTTCGGCCGTGACGGAGAGAAAGATGATGGAACGCTTGGGCGCGGGCGTCATCTTGGTGAAGGCTTCGGCGATCTCAAGCATCGCCCCCGTGCCGGAGGCGTTGTCGAGCGCGCCGTTGAAAATCTGATCGCCCGGCAACTTGGGGTCGCGCCCCAGATGATCCCAGTGCGCCGAGTAGATGACGTACTCGTTCTTCAAGGTCGCGTCCGAGCCTTCGAGCTTGGCGACGACGTTGCTCGAATTGATCTCGCGAATCGTGTTTTTGACTTCGATGTTGGCCTTCGCGTTCAGCGTGACGGGCTTGAAGTCTTTCGTCACGGCCGCCTTCTTCAACGCGTCGAAGTCCTGACCCGAAGCCGTCATGAGCTCCTTCGCGCGGTCGAGCGTGATCCAGCCTTCGACCGCCGCGCGATCCATGTTCTTGTTCGGCGTCTGCACGTCGAAGTTCTCGCGCGACCAACTGCCGGAGACGACTTCGTAAGGATAGCCCGCAGGCCCCGTCTCGTGGACGATGATGGCGGCGGCCGCGCCACGGTCGCGCGCGATCTCGTACTTGTACGTCCAGCGGCCGTAGTAGGTCATGGCGTTGCCCTTGAACATCCGTTCGTCGAGTTTCGAGGCGTCGGCGGCGTCGGGCACGGCCGGGTCGTTGATGAGCATGACGATGGTCTTGCCGCGCACGTCCACGCCCTTGTAATCGTCCCAGCCGTATTCGGGCGCGACCACGCCGTAGCCGACGAAGACCACGTCCGAGTTTTCCACCTTCGACTCCGGCACGAAGCGGCGCGAGACGGCGACGTAATCGGTCGGGAACTTCAAATCAATCGTCTTACCATTCGCCGTGAACGACGCGCGCGTCGCGCCCGTGAAGCCGACGAGCGGGACTTTCTGCACGTAAGTCCCGTCGGGGTTGCCGGGTTTCAGCCCGAGGCGTTGGTACTGCGCGGTCAGATATTTGACCGTCAACTCTTCGCCGGGCGTGCCGGGGCCTCGCCCCTCGTACTGGTCTGACGACAGCTCTTTGGTGTGCGCCATGATGTCGTTCGAGTTGATGCTGTCGAGCGCGGGTCTGAGTTCGGCGGGGACGGCGGCGGCGGCGGTGGTGGGTGCGGCGGCGTTCGTGTTCGCCGTCTGGTTCGTCGTCGGCGTCTGCACGCACGCGACCGTGAGCACGGCAAGCCCGGCGGCGAGCGACAGGCCGGAAAGAATGCGCTTCTTCATTTTCGTGTGCCTCGTTTGGATTGAAGTGGAAGTTGTACCAGATGTTTCTATGCCGAAAGGGGCGGCCAAGTCAATCGCCGCGAGCGTAGGGTGAAAGGGCATAAGGGGAAGGGGTAAAGGGGAAGGGGTAAAGGGTCGAAGATAAAAACCTGCTCGCTCGCATAGCTTCTTCCTATGTTCTTACCCTTTCCCCTTTCACCCTTCCCCTTTACCCTTTACCCGAAGCAGTAGACGCGCCCGTCCTGCGAGCCGATGACGATGCGCCCCGAAGCGATGGCGGGCGAGGCCGAGAGAGCCGCGCCCGCGTCGAACTCCCAGAGCTTCGCGCCGCTGTAAAAGTCGAGCACGTAAAACCTGCCGTCGCTCGAACCGACGAAGACGCGCCCCGACGCGAGCGCGGGCGACGATTCGACGCGCGCCCGCGTCGCGAAAGTCCACAAGGCTCTGCCCGTGCGCGCGTCGAGGCAATGCACGTACTTGTCGCGCCCGCCGAGCACGACGCGGTTTTCCACCGCGCCCGCCGAAGAGTAGAAGGGAAACTGTCGCTGCGCGTTGCGGTAACGCCAGGAGACGCGGCGCGTCTGGAGATTGACGCCGAGCACGTAGTTGTCGAACGTGCCGTAGAAGGCCGAGTTGTCCATCAACGCGGGCGACGCGCCCGTGTACGCGCCCGATGCGACCGTGAAAAGTTCGCGCCCGTCGGAGATGCGTATGGCGCGGAAGATTTCGTCGCAACCCGCGACGTAGGCCGTGCCGTTCGCGACGCCCGCGGTGGCGTGGACGGGGCCGGCCGTCTTCACCTTCCAGCGCACCGCGCCGCTGCGCGCGTCGAGGCCGTAGAGGTGGCCGTCGTATGAGCCGATCAGAATTTTGTCGTCCACGGCGACGGGCGAAGATTTGATCTCGCCGCCGGTCTTGAACGTCCACACGCCGCGCCCGTTGCCCGCGTTGACGGCGTGAATTGTCCCGCCGAGATCGCCCACGTAGACGAGCCCGTTCGCCACGGCGGGCGACGACTCGCCGATGCCTTCCTTGCTTCCGGTGTTGTACTTCCAGCGCACCGCGCCGTTAGAGAGATCGAGCGCGGCGAGCACGCCGTCCTGCGAGCCGACGTAGACCGTACCATTCGCGATGGCCGCCGACGATTCGATCCCCGCGCCCGCCTGATAATTCCACAGCGGTCGAAGATTTTTCGGCACGTCGGTCTTCGACACGCCGGTCAACTGCCCATTGCCGCGAAACTGCGTCCAGTTGTTCGGGTCAGCCCACTGCGCCGCGCCGCGTGCGGGCGAAAGTAGAAAGGCGCAAGTTAAAAGCAGCGAGAGCAGATACGCGCGCGGCGCGCGGCGGGGCGAGAAAGATTCCTTGTTCACTTCCGGCATGTCCTCGTTCACTTCCGTCATATCCTCAAACGTTCTGAAGTTGTAATTGCAGGGCGCGGCGGTAGAGTTCGAGCGCGCCCGAAGCGTCGAACGGGCGCGGGTTGAACGTGCCCGTCCACTGCCGCGCGGCGTCGGCGGCCAACATCTCAAGCGCATCCGGCCTGATGCCCGTCGCGCACGAATCTTTGTCGAGCGCGCCCGCCGCTTTCAATTCGTCGAGCCGCGCCGCCAGAACATCGCCCGCGCTTCGGTCGTCAACCGCGCGTCCCGCGACGCGCATGAGTTCGGCGTAGCGCGAGGCGACTACGCGGGCGTTCCAGCGGACGACGTGCGGCAGCAGGAGCGCGACGGCTTCGCCGTGGGTCGTGCCGTAGTGTTGCGTCAGCGGGTTGGCGCAGGCGTGCGTTGCGCCGAGCATGGAATGTTCAATCGCCACCCCGGCGTAGTGCGCGCCGAGTTGCATCGCGCCGCGCGCTTCGAGGTCTTGGGGCGCGGTGAGCACGCGCTCGTAGTTCGCTTCGAGCAACGCCCAAGCCTCGCGCGCGAACGTGTCGGAGACGGCGTTGCGCCGGGTCGTGACGTAACTTTCGACGGCGTGCGCGATGGCGTCGAACCCGGCGGCGGCGGTGACGGATGGGGCTTGCGAGACGGTGAGCGCGGGGTCGAGCACGGCGATGCGAAAGGCCGCGCGTGGGTCGCCGCAGGCCATCTTGACGTGCGTGTCGGCGTCGGAGATGAGCGCGTAGGTTTGCGCCTCGCTGCCCGTGCCCGCGGTAGTGGGGACGGCGATCATCGGCAGCATCGGGCGCGCGGCCTTGCCGTAGCCGTGGTAATCGCGCATCTCGCCGCCGTTCGTCAAAAGAAAGTTGATGCCTTTCGCGCAGTCGAGCGAACTCCCGCCGCCGAGTCCGATGATCGAATCAACGTCGAGCGGCGCGGCGAACTCGCGCCCGCGCGCGCACATGCGCGTGTCCGGGTTCACGTCGAACTCGTGGAAGGGGACAACTTCGACCCCGGCCGCCGCCAGCACGCCGGACGCTTCCGCGACGTGGCCGGAGGCGATCAGGCCGCGATCCGCGACGAGCAGCGTGCGCCGGAAGCCCGACTCGCGCGCGAGTGCGCCGAGACGCGCGAGCGCGCCCGCCCCGAAGACGACGCGCGTGCGTAGTTGGAAGTCGAAGGGCTGCATCTTAATTGAGGGATGAAGGATGAGGGATGAGGGATGAATAAGAAAAGCACTTATCCGACTGAATGCTTCCTTTCATCCCTCATCCCTCATCCCTCATCCCTTCTTCTTAGCTTCGCCAATGGCGTAGACGTAACTTTGCGAGCGCACGATGAGCAGGCCGCCGGAGATGGCGGGCGTCGCCATCAGAGGTTCGCCCATCGGGTTCGTCGCCAGCAGTTCGTAGGTCGCTCCGGCGCGGACGACGAACACGTCGCCGTCCTCGCTCGCGAGGTAAACTTTGCCGTCGGCCGCAACGGGCGACGCGCTGAAAGTGGCGGGCAGTCGTTGCTCGTAGACGGGCTTCCCGGTCTTCGCCTCGAAGACGCGGAGCACGCCGTTGTCGCCGGAGATGTACATGAGGTCGCCGTAGACGAGCGGCGTGCCCGTGTAGGAACTGCCGCGCGCCAGCCGGTAGGCGAGCGCGGGCGTAGACTCCTCGCCCGCCTTGAGGGAGATGTCGCCGCTCGCGCCGGGGCGGAAGGCTTTGACGGGGCGGTTGCCGGGGTAGCCGCCCGTCACGATGATCATATCGCCCACGACGAGGGGCGCGGGCATTTGCACCTGCGCCTCTTTGCCGCCGTTGGCGAAACGCCAGAGTTCTTTCCCGGTCAGCGGGTCGTAACCGCGTATGTAGTTGCTGCCGTTCGTGACGAGTTCCACGCGCCCCCTGCCTTCGTAAATCGCGGGCGGACTCCACGAAGGCAACTCGTCGCGCTCGACCCGCCAAGCCTGTTTCCCGTCCTTGAGATGGTAGGCCGCGATGAAAGACCCCGCGTGCTTGTCGCATTGCACGATGACGAGACCGCGGTAGATGACCGGCGACGAGGCGTGTCCCCACTCGGAAGTGGGGTCGCCCGCGAGTCCGGGGTTCAGGACGCCGAGGTCTTGTTTCCAGAGCAGCTTGCCCGCGAAGTCGTAAGCGTAGAGACCTTCCGAACCCATCAGCGCGACGATGGTTTTGCCGTCGGTCGCGGGAGTGGAGTTGGCCTGAGTGGCCTTGACGTGACGCTTGGAGCGGGGTACGCCTTCGTAAGCCGTGCGCTCCCAGTTGACACGTCCGGTCGTCTTGTCGAGGCTGTAGATGCGCCACGCGTGGCGCGCGTCGTCGCGCGCGAGGCCGATGCCTTTGTCCTTCGCGTTGAAGCGCGCGGCCGTGTCCGCGCTGACGGCGGTGATGACGAAAACTTTGTCGCCCCACACGACCGGGCTCGCGTGCGAGAGGCCGGGGATGGGCGTCTTCCACACGACGTTCTCGGACTTCGCCGCGTTCCAACCGACGGGCGTGCGCCCCGCGCCCGACGCCACGCCCGACGCACCTGCGCCGCGAAACTGCGGCCAGTTCTGCGCGCGCGCCGCGCCCGCCGTGACGAGCAGACAGAGGAGAGAGAGGTAAAAGAGACGTTTCATAGTTTCCCTCGCGTCGCTTTAAGGCTTCTTCGGTTCTTCGGGTTTCTTCGCCGGGGCCGGTGGCGGAGCCTGTTCGGAGATGGCGTAGAGTTGGTTGCGGTTGGCGATAAAGAGCGTGCCGTTGGCCGGGACGGGCGTCGAGTAGACCGAACTCGCCATGTTGATTTCAGAGATGACTTTCTTCGTCTTGCCTTCCTGCAAGATCACGATGTCGCCATCCTCGTCGCCGAGATAGAGTTTGCCGTCGATGAGGATGGGCGAACCCCAGACGGCGGCGAACACGTCGTGCGTCCAGTAAACCTGCCCCGTCTTCGCGTCGAGCGCGTGGAGGAAGCCGCTGAAGTCCGGGTAATAGACGATGCCGTCTTTGATGGCGGGCGTCGAGACGGAGCGGCGGATTTTATCGTAGTGCCAGACCATGCCGGTCTTGGTGATGTCGCCGCGCTTCGTCGGGTCGATGCAGTAGAGGTGGCCGACGCCTTCGCCGTGTTCGGGGTCTTGGCCGTTGGCGAGGTAGATTTTGTCCTCGTAGATGACGGGCGTCGAGATCACTTCGTTGCGCGTCTTCGGCCAGACGGAATCTTTCGGGTTCAGATCGAACTCCCACAGCTTCTTGCCCGTCAGGGCTTCGTAACCGCGCACCCAGCCGTCGCCCTGCGCGAAGACGACCATGTCCACGCCGCCGAGTTTGCCGACCGTGGGCGAAGACCACTGGCCGTGCAGAATCTTCTCGAAGACCGAGTTGTCTTCCCACACGAGTTTGCCCGTCCGCTTGTTGAGGGCGATGATGGCCGGGGCTTTCGGCGAGGGCACGTTGACGTGGCTCTCGTCCTGCCCGTTCGACGTGCTGACGTAGATGAGATCGCCGAAGGAGACGGGCGAAGAGTTCGACATGTTGTGCGGGAACGCGCCGACCTCCTCCATCATGTCGAATTTCCAGATCACGTCGGCGTCCTTTTCGCCGTTCAACTTTTCGTCTTTGAAGACGCCGTCGTTCTCCTTGTCGCGAAACCCTTCCGTGTCGAGCGCGACGACCTCGCCACGGTTCGTGACGTAGTAGAGAATCTTGCCCTCGACGAGCGGCGACGAGCAGATGCCCTGATACGGCCAGTCGTTGACGCGACCCGCCGCGAGTTTGTCCGTCACGGCCTGCCACAGAAATTCGCCGTCCGATTCGCGGAAGGCCATCAGGATGCCCTTGTCGCCCTTCACCTTCGGGTCGCGCGGCGCTTCGTTGTTCGTGCCGACGTAAACCTGCCCGCCCGCGACGACCGGGTTGCCGTAAGTTTGCGAACCGAGCGCGGTCACCCACTTGACGTTCGTCTTCTTCTGCACGTCCCAACTGGTGGGGATGCCCTTCATGTTCGAGACCATGTTGCGGTCGGGCGTGCCGCCCCACATCGGCCAGTCGCCGCCGCCCGGATCGGACGCTCGCACGGTGAGCAGTGAGCAGTGAGCAGTGAGCAGTAGGCCGCCCGCGACCGTCACCAACACCGCCAAGACAATTCTTAACCCCGTTGTTTTTTGAATGGCTTTCATTATTTTCAATCCTCTATCCATCTCTTATTACTGCTCACTGCTCACTGCTCACTCTTTGTATGAAACGATGATGTGGCCGGGCATCGTCTGGTGCGCTTCGCTGCGCGAGAAACCGGCGTTGCGAAACATGCGTTCAAACTCCGGGAACGTGTAAGCGTCGCCTGCGGGGGTCGTGCCGAGCATGACGAGGGCGAAGGCGGCTTCGGCGGGCGGCGTCACGCGATCCTCGTTCGGGACGAATTCGAGCGTCACGGCGCGACCGCCCGACTTGAGCGCGGCGTGGCATTTACGCATCAACGTCTCGCACGTCGGCTGGTCGAAGTGGTGGAAGAAGTTGGTCAGGAGCACGAGGTCGTAGCCCGTGCCGAACTCCACCTCGAACGCGCTGCCGGGAATTTGGTGGAAGCGTGCGGCGACGCCCGCCGCCTCGGCGTTCCGCCCGGCTATCGCAAGGACGTTTTGCCAGTCAACCGCGTACACTTCCGCGCGCGGGTTTTGCGCCGCGAGCGTGATGCCGAAGATGCCGTGACCGGCGGCGATGTCGAGAATTTTACACTCGCCCATCTCCGACACGCCCGTGATCTTCGCGATGTCGGCGGCGGCCGGGCGCATGATCGACGCCATGCCGCGCGCGAAATCTTCCCACATCGGATGATCCGCCGTCATCGAGCCTTCGGCCTCCAACACCGTGCCGCCCTTGCGGACGCTCTCGGTGAACCGCGCGAAGGCGTCGCCGAGGTGCGCGCCTGAGAGAAACTCCGCGATGCCGCCGACGTAGGCGGGCGAGCGGCGGTCGAGAAAAATCGCCGACTCCTGCGCGAGCGTGTAACGCCCGTCGGGGCACTTGCCGAGAAACTGCGAGACGGTCAGGTAGTCGCAAAGTATCCGCACGCCGCGTTCGGCGGCCTGTGTGCGCGCCGCGAGTTTGGCCGTGGTGTCGTCGCCTTCGGCAATGGCCGTGAAAAGGTCGAGTTCGATGGCGGCTTTCAAGGCCGCGGTCTGCTGGTAGGCCGTGAGCGTCTGAAAGATGCGCTCGGGCGTCGGCGGCGGGGCGAGTTTGGCTGCTTCGTTGATCGTCGGATTCATCTTATTTGTTCGTCGTCACTTTCAGGTTGTCGAAGTAGAGTTCGGCGAGGCCGTTGCCGAAGATGCCGGGCGCGCCCTGCCGGTTCGGGATCGGATCGACGCGCTCGACCATCCACGCGGCGGGCTCCGCCTCGCCTACCGCCCACACCTTGCCGCGCGCGCGCGCCTTCCCGTCGGGCGTGTTCTCCACCGAGAGCTTCATGCGATACCACGCGTCCGGCTTCCAGGTGAAGGGGAGCGTGGCGGTGCGCGTTACTTCCGGCTGCCACGGTTCGAGATGCAGCGACTGGCTGTTGCCGTAGAGCACGAGCGCGTAACGCTGCGCGATCACGCCGACATCGCCGCGCTGCCTGCGCCGCTCCGACCCGCGCACGTCCATCTCGACGGTGTAGTTCGACAAGTCAGACTGTCCCAAGTAGGCGCGCGTGCGCGTCACGAGCGAGGAGCCTTCCGAAATCTTGAAGAGCACCTTGCCGCCGTCCATCTCGCGCACGGCGAATTTCCCGACGGTGCTGACCCACGTCGGCGGGACGCTGCCGACGGCCGACGCGTCGAAGTTCTCGCTCCACGGCAGCGGCGGCACGATGCGGACGCGCGCCGCGCCCGTCACGCCGCCCACGGTCGCCTTGACGAGACCGGCCTGCGCGCCGCCGTCCGCGGCGGCGACGAGTCGGCCGTTCGCGATGGTGCCCTTCAAGCTATCGAGCGACCACGTCGCAGCCTTATCTTCGCGGATAAACTTGCCCCACTCGTCGAAGAGGCGGACGCGGAAGTTCACCGTCTCGCCGGGCTTGATGATCAACTCGGTCGGGGCGACCTGCACCCACGTCGCCGTGCGGTTCGGGTTGGGCAAGCCCTCTACGGGCGCGGCCTGCCGCGCGGCGGTCGCGTTCGACTTCTTGCCGATGGCGTAGAGGTTCGAGTCGGTGGCGAAATAGATGCGCCCGTTCGAGACGGCGGGCGAGCCGATGATGGCTTCGGGCTGCTGCTCCGTGCCGAGTTGATCCGAGTCGAGAATTTCGCAACCCGTCGCGGTCGGGCGCAGGATGAAGAACTTCCCGTTCTCCGTGCCGACGTAGAGTTTGCCGTCGGCGAGGACGGGCGACGACTTCTGGATCGTGCCGAGGTTTTGCAGCCAGAGTTGCCTGCCCGTGTTCAAGTCGAAGGCGGCGACGTTCGCGCCGTTGTCAACTTGATAGAGGCGTTCGCCGTCAATGACGGGCGACGAGTAGCCGCCCTGCCAGCCGATGGCGCTCCACTTGATCTGCTCCTTTTTCAGTTCGCCCTTCGCCGTCGCGTCGAGCGCGGCGATCATGCCCATCTCGTTCGATTCGAGGTTCTCTTCGCTGTGCGTCACGATGGCGAGGTTGCGATAGACGACCGCGCCCGTGTTGAGACCGCGCTTCGAGATTTCATACTTCCAGACCGGCTCGCCCGTCTGCGGCTTCAAGGCGTGGACGACGCCGTCGCTCGCGCCCTGAATCAAGAGGCGCGTGCCGTTGATGTCGGCGATGATGGGCGCGGCGTAGGTCGTGTCGTAGGGGCGGCCGCCGGGCGCGCTGATCCAGATGGTCTCGCCCGTGCGTTTGTCGAAGGCCATGAAGCGGTGCGCGCCGCGCCCGTGTTCGCCCCACATCGAAGTGACGCCGCTCGTGATGACGAGGTCGCCGTCGATGATGGGAGAGACGGTGCGCCCGCCGTGCGTGGTCAGGAGGCCGAAGTCCTCGCCGAGCGAACGCTCCCACAGAGCCTTCCCGTCGCGCGACAGGGCGACGAGTGTTCCGCCGACGCCGAAGGCGTAGACGTTGCCCGTCGCGGGGTCGCCCACGGGCGAAGCCCACCCGACGCGGTGCGGCGGCACGTCCGACAAATAGACGTTGAAGCGATGTTCCCAGAGCAGCTTTCCGGTGTCGGCGTTGAAGCAGGCGACGCGCTCCTGCAAGGTCTCGCCCTTGCCTGCCGTGTTTTGTAGGTAGACGCGTTCGTTCAACACGATGGGCGCGGAGCGGCCGCCGTAGGGAGCTTTCCACGCGAGGTTCTCGCCCGTGGGCGACCAGCGCACGGGCAGATTTTTTTCGGGCGAGACGCCGTCGCGCAGAGGGCCGCGCCATTCAGCCCAGTCGCCCGCGCGGGCGGCGGGCGCGGCGAACGCGGCGAGCGACAAAATGAACAGAGCGAGTGCGAAACGCTGCAAGAGAGGAACGTGCATGATCAGTTTTACCTTAGGCGGTTAATAGAATTGCAATTCTTACGTTAAAGATACGCAAGCGAGAAGTTTTAGTTGCCGCCGCTGCTGAAGTTTTTCTTGACTCTCACGAGGGCGCGCCACATATTATGTCGCGCTTTATTGAGCGAGGCAAACCCGCCTCTTGCAACCTGCACGCCCCGTTAGACGTAAAACCTACGGGCAAACTTCAATTCCGCGGGCGGCGAGACGGGTCGCCTCCAAGCAACCCATAAAAGATCATTTCGCGATCCGAAAAAATGTAAAGTTCGGAAAACCCCTCGACACCGAGAACCCCTGCCAAGAGGTGAATCTATGACGCGCCAGCGAAATCTTTTGTTGTCTCTCCCGCTGCTTCTCCTGTTTGCCGCGCCGCTCGCCGCCTTTGCGGCGCAAGACCAGAGCGAACAACTTTTCGACGCCGCCCGCAAGGGAGACGTGGCGGCCGTCAGGGTGCTGCTCGACCGCGGCGCGGACGTGAACGCGAAGTTTCGCTACGGCGCAACCGCGCTCTCTTACGCCGCCGACAGAGGTCATCTCGAAGTCGTCAAGCTGCTCATCGAGCGCAAGGCCGACCTCAACGTCAAGGACACGTTCTATGGCGCGACGCCGATCATCTGGGCGGCGCAGAAGGGCTACGAGAAAATAGTTGAAGTGTTGCTGGCGGGCGGCGCGGAAGGCAGGGACGACGCGTTGCACATCGGCGCGGGGCGCGGGCATGTGGCGCTCGTCAAAGTGGTGCTCGCCGCGGGCGGCCTCAAGGCCGAAACGCTGACCGACGTGCTCTCGGCCGCGACGCGCGCCAAGCAGACCGAGATCGTCGAGTTGCTCAAGAAGGCCGGAGCGGCGCCGCCGCCCCCCGCGGATTTTCAGGTGGACGCCGAGACGCTGAAAAGTTACGTCGGCACTTACAAACCGGCCGCCGGGGGCGACTTCATCGTCGCGTTGAAAGACGGCACGCTCACCGCCGGGCCTGCGGGTCAACCGCTCGCCCTCGGCGCGTTCGACAAGACGCGCTTCCGCCCCTTGGAGCTTGACGGCGTGACCATCACCTTCAACGTCGAGAACAACACCGTCACCGGCCTCACGCTGAAGCAGGGGGCGAACACGCGCGTCTTCAAGAAAGTTCAATGATAGACAGTTTGGTCAGTTGTCCGTTGTCGAGTTGAATCTTTAGCCGCTCTCGCGTGAATCGCCAAACGACCGACCACAGACAACCGACCACCTTCGAGGTTAAGCCATGAAACGAATCATCTCTCTCTGCCTGAGCGTCTGCTTCGCCACGAGCACGAGCGCGCAGAACTGGCCGCAGTTTCGCGGCGCGGGCGCGTCGGGCGTCGGGTCGGGCGCGGGGCGCACGCCCGTCAGTTGGGACGGCGAAAAGTCCGTGGGCGTCCGTTGGAAGACGCCCATCCCCGGCATCGGTCAATCGAGTCCCGTCGTGTGGGGCAACCGCGTGTACCTGACGACGGCCGTCAGCAGCAACGCGAAGCCCACCGCCCGCTACGGACTCTACGGCGATGTCGATCCGGTGACGGACGAGCCGAAGCACACCTGGCGCGTCATCGCGCTCGACAAAGAGACGGGCAGGATCGTCTGGGATCGCGTCACGCTCGAAGGCTTGCCGAAGACCAAACGCCACCCGAAGGCCACGCACGCCTCCTCCACGCCCGCCACGGACGGCAAGCACGTCGTCGCGCTTTTCGGCTCGCAAGGCGTGCTCGCCTGCTACGACACGAACGGGAAACTTCTCTGGAAGCAGGACACGGGGCTGCTCGACGCGGGTTGGTTCTACGACCCCGACTACCAGTGGGGGCACGCCTCTTCGCCGATCATCTACAAGCATCTCGTCATCGTGCAGGCGGACATCCAGAAGAACTCTTTCCTCGCGGCCTACGATCTCAAGTCGGGCAAGCAGGTGTGGAAGACCGTGCGCGACGAGATACCTTCGTGGGGCACGCCGACCGTCCATGAGGGCAAGACGCGCCCCGAACTCATCGCCAACGCGACGAAGTTTATCCGTGGTTATGATCCGCTGACCGGGAAAGAACTCTGGCGGCTCGGCGGCAACAGCGAGATCACGACGCCGACGCCCATCATCGCGCACGACCTGATTTACGTGACGGCGGGCTATCGCCCCATCCAACCGATCTACGCCATCCGGCTCGGCGCGACGGGCGACATCACCCTGAAAGAGCAGCAGGAGACCAACGAGTTTATAGCGTGGAGCAAGCGGCGCGGCGGCCCTTACATGCCGACGCCCATCGTCTACGGCGAGTACCTCTACACCTGCTCGGACAGCGGCATCGTCGCCGCCTACAACGCGAAGACCGGCGAGCGCGTGTATCAGGAACGCATCGCGGGCAAAGGCGGGGCGTTCACCGCTTCGCCCGTCGCGGCCGACGGCAAGTTGTATTTTTCGAGCGAGGACGGCGAAGTGTTCGTCGTTCGCGCCGGGGCGAAACACGAACTGCTCGCGACGAACCCGATGGGCGAACCTCTGATGGCGACGCCCGCCATCTCCGGCGGCCTGCTCATCGTGCGGGGGCAGCATCACCTGTTCGGCATCGGCGAGCCGGGCGCGCCCGCTCCGCCGTCGAAGGGTAGAGCCGGAAAGTGAAACGCGCCGGGGACGAGTCCGCGCTCGCCGGCTTTGCACATGGAACAAAAGCCGATGCCGCCGCGTCTAAGGGGCGTTGGTTGACCTCTTAATCCTTAGAAGGAAATCAACAATGAAACGATTTATCGCCGGGTTGCTCTTGTCAGCGGTCGTCTGTCTGGCCGCCGTGTTCGCGTTTGCCGCGCCCGCGGTTGAAGCGAAGGGCGGGAACTGGCCGCAGTGGCGCGGCCCGGAAGGGCAGGGCGTGTCGGTCGAGACGGGGCTCCCGACCGAGTGGAGCGCGACGAAGAACATCAAGTGGAAGACGCCGATTGCGGGGCGCGGCCACTCTTCACCGATTGTGTGGGGCAAGAAGATTTTCCTGACGACCGCCGTCGAGGGCGAAGTTATTCCGGGCGTGAAGCCGGGCGTGACGCACAAGATGGCGGACGGGTCTGACTTCGTACACCCGGACGCGGTGGGCGCGGATCGCAAGCACACGTTCAAGGTCGTCGCCCTCGACCGCGAGACGGGCAAGATTTTGTGGGAGCGCGTGGCTTATGAAGGCGCGGTCTACGACAGCCGCCACAAGAAGGCCAGCTTCGCCTCTTCGACGCCCGCCACCGACGGCAAATACGTCTTCGCCTTCTTCGGCACGGAGGGCTTGTACGCCTACGACTACAACGGCAAACTGATCTGGAAGCAGAACCCCGGCAAACTCGGCACGGCAAGCGTCGGCTACGGGGTGTCGCCCATTCTCTACGCGAATCTCGTCATCATGCAGTGCGACGACAGCGGCCAGAACTCCTTCATCGCGGCCTTCGACAAGAAGACGGGCAAAGAGGTGTGGCGCGTGGCGCGCAAGGTTGACGTGACGTGGAGCACGCCCGTCCTCGTCCGCACGGCGAAGCGCACGGAACTCGTCGCGAGCGCGGCCGAAGCGATCATCGCTTACGACCCTCTGACGGGCAAAGAACTCTGGCGGCACAAGGGGCTACAGAGCAACGCCGTCAACACGCCGGTCGTCTCGAACGATCTCGTCGTCGTCACTTCCGGCTACCCGGCGAAGATCGCGCTGGCGATTCGCGCCGGGGGCAGCGGCGACATCACGGGCACGCCGCAACTCGTCTGGAAGTACAACAAGGGGACGGCCTACGTGCCCTCGCCGATTCTCTACGGCGACTACCTCTACCTGATGACGGGCAACGGCTCGATCACCGGCCTTGAGGCGAAGACGGGGAAGGTGTTGTACGAGGCGGCGCGCGTGCCGAAGCCCGCGGCCTTCATGGCCTCGCCCGTCGCCTTCGAGGACAAGATTCTGTTGACGAGCGAAGAGGGCGACACCTACGTCATCAAGGCGGGCGCGAAGCACGAAGTGATTCGCACGAACTCGCTCGGCGAATCCGTCTACGCGTCGCCGGCCGTCGCCGACGAAAAACTTTTCATTCGCGGCGAAAAGAATCTATATTGCATCATCAACGCGCGCGGTTAGGCCGCGCTTAGAGAAAACGATGAAGGAGGAACGCGGAACGATGAACGAAAGACAACTGCTTTTACTTCATCGTTCCGCGTTCCTCCTTCATCGTTTTTCACTGTGTTTCGTTTTGCGGCAAAGGGAGTTTCGCCATGTTTGAATCACAGGACACGACGCCGTGGTATCGCTCGCGCTCGACGATGATCGGGGCGGGCATGTGCTTCGCCGCGCTCGCGCTCGCGGTGTTCTACCAATTCTACGGCTACCGTTATTTCAGCGACCGAGACGAGCACTATTCCGCACTCGAACGCCACCGCGCGGAACAGGCCGCGCTCGCCGCGAACCAACCGCCCGCCGCCGCGGAACAAGTCGGCGCGCCGAATCAGAACGCGCCCGCCGCCGCAGCAGCCCCCGGACAACAACAGCCCGCGACCGCCGCCGACGCGAGCGGGTCTAACGCCGTCGCGGCGAACGGGCAGGACGCCAATCACACGAGCGCGCCCGCCGCCCCGTCCGCGCGCAACTACTGGACGAACTTTCGAGGGCCGAATCGAGACGGTCGTTATGAAGAGCGCGCCGTCCGGGTCAACTGGCCCGCGGGCGGTTTGAAGCCGATGTGGAAGCAGCCCGTGGGCGGCGGCTTCTCGTCGTTCGTCGTGGCGGGCGGCGCGGCCTACACCATCGAGCAGCGGCGCGCGCAGGAAGTGGTCGTGGCCTACAACGTCGAGACGGGGCGCGAACTTTGGACGCACGGTTGGAACGCGGAGTTTAGCCCCGACAACACGGGCGACGGGCCGCGCTCGACGCCGACGTGGGACGCCGGGCGTCTCTACGCGCTCGGCGCGGAGGGCGAACTGCGCGCGCTCGATGCGAAGACCGGAAAACTCTTCTGGCAGAAAAACATTCTCTCGGATAACGGCGCGTCGAACATTCAATGGGGCATGGCCGCCTCGCCGCTCGTCGTTGACGACAAGGTGGTGGTGCTGGCGGGCGGCACGGGCGGCAAAGGCGTCGTCGCCTATAACAAGATGACGGGGGGGCGCGTCTGGTCGTCTCTGAACGACCGCGCCTCTTACACGTCGCCGATGCTCGTCACGCTCTCCGGCAAACGTCAGATCATGGTCGTCACGGCGAGCCGCATCGCCGGTCTCGACCCGGCGGACGGCGCGACGCTCTGGTCGCACCCGTGGGACGTGTCAATGGGCATCAACGTCTCGCAGCCGCTCGTCGTCGGCGCGAACCGTTTCTTCATCTCGGCGGGCTACGGCAAGGGCGCGGCTCTCGTGGAACTACAGGGGAGCGGGCGGAGTTTCACGACGAAGTCGGTTTGGGAGAACATCAACCTCAAGACGAAGTTCAACAGCCCCGTCGTCCACAACGGCCACGTTTACGGACTCGACGAAGGCATCCTCACCTGCGTTGATCTCGCGACGGGCGAGCGCAAGTGGAAGGGCGGGAGATACGGTTACGGGCAAGTGATCCTCGCCAGCAACCATTTGATCGTGACGACTGACGCGGGCGAGATCGTCCTCGTCAAAGCCGACCCCGCGGGGTACGCGGAAGTGACGAAGTTCTCCGCGCTCACGGGCAAGACATGGAACGTGCCCGCGCTGGCGAACGGCCGCCTGCTCGTGCGTAACAGCAGCGAGATGGCCGCGTATAACCTCGCGGAGTAACCGCGACGTACAAGTAGGTTTTAACCCGTCGCAGCTTCGCGGCCGTGCGAGCGGCTACGCTCTTTTTCGCAATCCCACCCGTTCCATTGCCCCTGTAATTTCCCTGTTTCGCATGAACCAACGCCAGACGTTGCCGGTGCGTAAATTTTCCGCGCTGAGCAACATGATGCCGAGGTTGATGCCGATCACGTCGGGGTTGACCCAACCGTTGTTGGGGTTGAAGGCGTCGGCGAAACCGTAACGGCCGTACACGCTCGCGCCGTACTTTTCGCGCATCGTGCGGAGCGCGGGCAGCGAGATGTCGGGCGTGAACATGAGCGAGCCGCCCGCGGCGCAGGGCACGACCGTGCCGTCTATCGAGGGGTCGCGCGGCGGCCCTCCCCACGCGACGTAGCCGCGCGCGCTGTCCGATGCGGTGATGCCCCAGACGTTTTCCGTGTAGCCGGGAAACTCCGGCGAGAGCGCGAGGCAGAAGGCGCGATGCGCGCGCGTCGCGGCAACGGAGTTTCGGAAGTAGTCCGTGAAAGGGTAGTGGCTTTCGCGGCGGGCGCGAAAGTCCACCCACGCGTGCGAGTACTGGTGAATGAAGAGCGGCCCGCCGGTGATGTAGGTGTAGCCCGCGTAGGTGATGCGCTCGCGCTGCCACGCGAACCACGAGCGCGGCGTGATGGGGTGCGTCGGTGAACCCACGGCGAGCAGGTAGAGGATGAGGTGTTCGCTGTAGGCGTTCCAGCGATACTTGATGAAGCCGGTTTCGGGTCGCCAGCCGTGCGAGAGCAGCGTCGGATGACCGCCCAGCATCCACGGGAAATCGACGCGCTCGTAGATCGCCGTGGCGAGGCGCACGATCTCCGCGTCGTCCTGAAACTTCCCGCGCGCCGTGAGCACGCCGCCGAGCAGGAGTGCGGTGTCTATCGAGGAGATTTCGCTCTGCCACCTGCGCTCGCCCGTCTTCGCGTCCATCCAGTGATAAAACCAGCCGTGTTCGTGTGTGGCGCGCGTGGCGAAAAAGCGCAGCGTCGCGCGCACGCGCTCGCGCGCCTCGGCGGGCGCGATCCAGCGACGTTCGGCGGCGACGCACAGGGCGGTGAGGCCGAAGCCGGTGGCGGCGATGCTCGTCACGTCGCGGTGCGTCTCGTCGTGCGGCGAGCCGTCGGTGCGCGCGCGGTCGCGGACGAGGCCGGTCGAAGCGTCGGTCTGCTCCCGGAAATAGCGAAAGGCGCGGCGCGACATGTCTTCGAGGAACGCTTCGTCGCGCGCGTCGAGACGTGCGGACGAACGCGCCTGAGCCGTGACCGCAACGTGCTCTGTGCCGCGCGCTGTGCCGCGCGCGACTGTGGGAGAGAGGGCGTCGAAGAGTACGAGCGTGGCGAAGAGAAGCGCGCCGCCCGCGCGCCGCGACAGGCAGCGCGAATTTGTCGTCATGCCTCTCAGACGAGATTGAGCGCGCATCGGCTACCGCTCGACGACCGTGAAACTCGCTTCGAGACCGCTTGCCGAACTCGTCCCGGCGAACACCTTGAACTCGCCGGGTTCGACCGTGAAGCGCAGCGCGCGATCATAAAATCCGAGGTGTTCGGGCGTGAGCCGGAACTCGACGCGCCGCCTCTCACCGGGGGCGAGCGTCACGCGCTCGAAGCCTTTCAACTCTTTGACCGGGCGCGTCACGCTCGCGGCCACGTCGCGCACGTACAATTGCACCACCTCGTCGCCCGCGCGCGCGCCCGTGTTCTCCAACACAACCGTCGCCGTCAGTTGGCCGTCCGGCCGGATGCTCCGCGCGCTCAGTTGTAGATCGGAGAGGCGAAACTGCGTGTAGCTGAGGCCGTGGCCGAAGGGGTAGAGCGGCGTCCACGGCACGTCCAGATATTTCGAGGTGTACTTCTGATCGGTCGGCGGCCGCCCCGTGCTCTTGTAGTTGTAATAGAGCGGCAGTTGGCCGACGGCGCGCGGGAACGTGACGGGCAGTTTGCCGCCGGGGTTCACGTCGCCGAAGAGCACGTCGGCGATGGCGTGGCCGCCCTGCGTCCCTGCGAACCACGTCTCTAAGATGGCGGGCGAGTTTTCCGCCAGCCAGTTGATCGTGAGCGGCCGCCCGTTCATCAACACGACGACGTAGGGCTTACCCGTCTCGTGAATCGCGCGAATCAACTCCGACTGCCTGCCCGGCAGATCGAGCGACGTGCGCGACGCCGCCTCGCCGCTCATCTCGGCCGATTCGCCGACGGCGACGATTGTCACCTCCGCCCCGCGCGCGAGCCGCACGGCGTCTTCGAATCGGTCGCGGTCGGTCGGCGTGGTCGAGTTTCGGGCTTCGTCGCTCGTCGGCGCGACGTTCGTGCCCCCGGCGTTCGTGGTCGAGGGCGGCGGGGCGTCGTAGTTGCCGGTCACGCCCCGGCCTTCGACCGCGACGCCCTTCACAAACGAAACTTTCGTCTGCGGCGAGACCTTCGCCTTGATGCCTTCGACGAGCGTCACGGCGTCTTGCGTGCGCCCGTCGCCAGTCCAGGAGCCGAGCATGTCCTTCGGCGAATCGCCGAGCGGGCCGACGACCGCGATTGACTTCAAACTCTTCGCCAGCGGCAACGCCCCCCGCTCATTTTTCAACAGCACGAGCGAACGCGCCGCAATCCTGCGCGCGGCGGCGACGTGTTCGGCGCGCATGATGACGGACGGCTCGCGCGCCTCGTCGGCGTAGGGACGCTCGAACAGTCCGAGCCGGAACTTGATGCGCAGCACGCGCCGCACGGCCTCGTCTATGGCGGCGAGCGTGAGCTTGCGATCTTTCAGCAGTTGTTCGCCGTGCTTGTTGTAGAGGCGCGAGACCATCTCTATGTCCACGCCCGCCGTGAGCGCGGCGCGCGCCGCTTCTCGTTCGTCGGCGGCGAACGCGTGGTTCATCAACTCGCGCACCGATTCGTAGTCGCTCACGACCACGCCGTCGAACTTCCACTCGCCGCGCAAAACTTTCGTCAGCGTGAACGGGTTGGCCGTGGTCGGCACGCCGTTGAGATCGTTGAACGCGCTCATGAACGTCCCGACGCCAGCATCGACCGCCGCTTTGAACGGCGGGAAGTAAACTTCGCGTAAGGTGGTCTCCGACATGTCCACGGTGTTGTAATCGCGCCCGGCCTCGGCCGCGCCGTAGGCGACCCAGTGCTTGGCGCAGGCGACGATGCGGTCGGGCGCGCCGTAGTCCGCGCCCTGAAAGCCGCGCACGCGCGCCCGTGCGAACACCGATCCGAGATACGCGTCTTCGCCCGCGCCCTCGACGATGCGCCCCCAGCGCGCGTCGCGCGCGATGTCCACCATCGGCGCGAACGTCCAGCGCACGCCCGCCGCCGCCGCTTCCGCCGCCGCGATTGCGGCCGACGCTTCGGCCGCGGCCGGGTCGAAACTCGCGGCCTCGCCGAGCGGCACGGGGAAGACGGTGCGGTAGCCGTGGATCACGTCGAAGGCGAAGAGCACCGGAATTTTCAGGCGCGACTCGTTCACGGCGATGCGCTGCAACTCGTTCGTGCGCGCCGCGCCGCGCACGTTCAAAGTCGAGCCGAGCAAGCCGCGGCGCACGAGGTCGCGGTGTTCGGGGCGAAAGTTGCCGTTGGCCTCGCCGTCGAGCATCTGTAGCTGGCCGAGTTTTTCGGCGAGCGTCATGCGCGCGATGAGCGCATTGATCCGGCGTTCGACGGTAGGCTGCGGCGCGCGTTGCGCGGTGGCGGCGGCGGGCATCGTCGCGGCGACGAGCGCGAGAGCCAGTAAGAGGCGCACCTGTCTGGCGGGCTTCATCTAAAATCTCCTTCGATATTCCTTCGACATTCCTTCGATATTCGGCGACACGAATGAAGGGGCGTGGACGAGTAAGATTATCTCATCCACGCCCACGTCGTATTGACCCGAAAAAACTAGAAACGAAAACGCGCTTGCAGTTCGACGATGCGACCGGCGAGACCTTCCGTCGCGCGCCCGAATCTCGGGTTGTTGGTCAGCACGCCCGCCTCGTTCGGCCCGCGCGGGTCGAAGAAACCAATCGTCACGGCGTCGCTGCCGAAGGCGAAGGGTCTGAGGTTGAGTTTGTTGAAGACGTTGAAGAAGTTGGCGCGAAGCTCAAGGTTTGCCGCCTCGCCGAGAAAGCCGGGCAGGCGCGTCTGCTTCACGACACTCAGATCGACGTTGAAGTACTTCGGCCCCCGAAACGAATTGCGGCCGATGCCGGGAGGCGCAATCGTGTTGTTGGCTTGCTCGAAGACGGTGAAGAAAGGCGCGCCGCCGCCGGGGAAGTTGCTCCCCGTGATGAACGCATCGTTCGACGTGTCGAAGTCGGTCGGGCCGCGGTAGCCTTGCGGGCGCACGGGGCAGAGCGCGGGGCCGCCGGGCGTGCTCGTGCAACCGCCGACGACGGGCGTGAAGGGAAAACCCGTGCGCGTCGTCAGGATGCCGGTGAGTTGGAAACCGCCTAAGAGCGCGCCGACGAGATCGTTGCGCTCGCGGAAGAACGGCAGTTCGTAGAGCGCGGACATGTTGAAGTAGTGCCGCACGTCGAAGTCAGAAGGGCCGCGCTCGGTGCGGTTGTCCTGCGGGAAGGTCTGGTTCGTGACGAAGCCGGGGCCTTCGTAAGAGAGTTGGTCGATGCTCTTGCTGAAGCGATAGTTGGCCTGCATCTGGAAGCCGTTCGAGAAGCGGCGCACGAGATTGGCGTTGAGCGCATTGTAATTCGAGTTCACGTCCGGCGTCGTGAAAAAGACGGCGAAGAACGAAGGGTTGTTCGCGGTGATGAAGTTCTGATTCACGAGGCGGATCAACTTGTGTCCCGTGCTGCCCTGATAACCGAGAGTGGCCGTCAGCTTGGCGGGCAACTCCTGCTGCACTTCGAGCGAGTAGGCGTAGACATACGGGTTCGGCAAATCTTGCGGCGCGCCGTAGATTTCGACCGAGCCGCTGTTGGGCGCGCCGGTGGCCGGGTTGATGCCCTGTCCGAGCGCGGGATTGCGCGGGTAGCTCGTGACGGAGTTGCTCGAACCGATGGCGTAGAGAATCTGGCCGCCCGCGAAAGGCGTGCTGAAATCTTGCGCCGAGGTGCCGCAGCAGATGTTGTAGCGCGCGAAGAAGGGCGGGTTGCCGCGCACGTTCGCCAGCGGGGCGACGGGGATGCGGTTGTAAGAGATGCCGAAGCCGCCGCGAATCACCGTGCCGTCGTTCTGCTCGCCCCCGAAGCCGAGCACCCTTAGTTTCGGGCTGTAGGCGAAACCGACGCGCGGCGCGAAGTTGTTGCGGTCGGGCTCGGAGAGTTGATCCACGGCGCGAACCTGTGAATTCAACAGACCCTGCGAACCGTAGAAGAGATTGCTCAGACGCCCGTCTTTTTCCTGAAGCGGCGAATAGTACTCGTAACGCACGCCGAGATTGAGCGTGAGGTTGGGGCGCGCCTTCCAGTCGTCCTGCACGAAGCCCGCGTAATATTTCGTGCTGAAGTAGCGTTGCGCGTCGGCGGGCAGACCCGTGCGCGGGTCGGCGTTGATGCCCTCGAAGATCGGCGTGTCGTTGGCGAGGTTGAACAGGCCGGAGAACGAGTAGATGGGGCGCGAGCCGCCGGAGGTGTCGCTGTTGTCCTGCTCGTTGCGCACCACCACGCCGAATTTCAGGGAGTGGTTGCCAGACACTTTGCTGAGCGTGTCGCTGAACTCGAAAATATTCTGCGCGAGGATGCCCGGCGTGTTCTCGCTGCGCGGCGCGCCGTATCTGATGCGGCCGAACGGCAAGCCTTCGACCTCGATGCGCGGGATGCCGAAGTTCGTGTTGTCGGCGTCCTGTTGTTGATCGACGGCGAAGCGCGTGCCGTTGAGACGGGCTTCGTTGAAAGTGGTGGGCGAGATGACGCGGCGGTAAAGAATCGTGCCCGACGTGTTGAGCGGCTTCAAGGGGAGGTCGGCGATGGGTCGGCCTTGCGCTTCCGTGTCGCTGCCGAGATTGTCCTGCAGCGTGATGTAGGTGCTGAGGGTCAGAGAATCGTTGGCGGTGGGCGTGAAATCGAGCCGCACGTTGTACTGGTTGCCGCGCGTTTGGCCGGGCAGGGCAAACTGTATCTCCTGTATGTCGGGGATACCGTCGAACCCGCCGCCGGTGGGCTGGCCGAGAGAGACGTACTGGCCTTGCGCGCCCGTCGGCGAACCGATGTCGAGCCCGCCCGCGACGACGCGGCAACGGTTCGCGTCGTTGCCGAAGGCTGCGCAACTCGGCGCAAAGACGTTGACGACGCGCGGCGCGATGCCGTTCGCGGCGAAGACCTGCGCCGTCACGCCGCCCGGGCGAAGTTGCCGGACGAGTTGACGGAACTGCTCGGTCTCGACGTAAGCCCGGCCGACGGCGCTCGTCGTGTTGCGCAAGCCTTCGTAGGAAAAGAAGAAGAAAGATTTATCACGGCCGCCGAAGGTGGCGTCGCCGCCTTCGCCGAAACGGGGGAAATAGAGCGGGCCGCCGATGCTGCCGCCGAATTGGCGTATGTAATCGTTGACGCGCGCGGGCGGCGCGCCCGGCCCATTGTAGCGGTTGAAGGCGTTCAGCTTCGGCGAGTTGTACTTGAGGAACGCCGACCCGTGAAATTCGTTCGTGCCGTCCTGCGACACGACGCGCACCTGCGCCCCGGAATTGCGGCCGTCTTCGGCCGAGTAGGTCGACGAGAGCACGCGAATCTCTTTCACCGATTCCTGATTCGGCGTGACGAGAGCCGCGCCGCCCCAGTTGAAACTGTTGACGCTCACGCCGTCGATCTGAAAGTTGTTGCTCGACAGGCGTTGGCCGTTGGCGGAAATCTGAACTTGATTCTCGGTCTGAAAGACGGAATTGTTCGAGCCGCCCGGCCCCGTCGAGTTCGGCAGATTGGTCGCCTGGCCGTTCCCGCCGCGCGCGCCGTCGCCGAAGACGCCCGGCGTCAGGCGCAGCAGTTCGTAAGGGTCGCGCCCGACCTGCGGCAATTGCCGTATCTCGCGCGTGGTCACGGCGCGCGAGATGTTGCCGTTCTCCGTTTCGAGCGCCTGCTCCGAAGTGCCCGTGACCGTCACCGTCTCGGACAGTTCTCCGGTCGTGAGCAGAAGGTCAACGCCCTGCGTCTCCTCCGCGTTGACGACGACCGCTTCGAGCACCTGTTTCTTGAAGCCCGATTTCTCCGCGCTCAGCGTGTAGGTGCCGGGCGCGAGTTGCGAGAAGCGATAAAAGCCGTCGTCGCTGGCCGTCGTCGTCAGGCTCTTATTGGTCTCTCTGTTCGTTAAAGTCACCGTCGCGCCCGGCACGACCGCGCCGCCCGGATCGGTGATCGTGCCTTGCAGTCCGGCTCTGAATTGCGCGTTCGCGTTGATGGCGGCGAAGCACAGCAGGAACAGGCCGCAAGTAAGGGTAAGGAAAAATTTGAACGGCAGGCGAAGCATCATATGAACCTCCACGAGGCGCCTCACGGGCGGCCTGTGCTTCGTCGGGATGCGCGAAGGCCGCCGGCAGAGTGAGGTCGGGAAAGACTTTAATACCAAATTCCGGTGGCTACCGGAGTCAATTTCAGGGTACAGTTTGAGTAGAAATTCTTAACAGAGCTGTTCAGCATAATTCGTCTGGGCAACAAAGTGTAAACGCAACTTAACATTGGACTGCGAATAATTCAATGGAAATTCACGGCGTCACTTTGTTAAGCTACGGCCATCGATCAGACAGTTTTATTTTTCACTGATCCGTCGGACGGCGAGAAACCGGATTTGAGGTCTCACGCCTCCGCCCGTCTTTACACCTCGCGCTCGCGCGGGCTTCGTTTCTTCCGGCCGCGACGCGGTAACAAAAAGAAGGAGCTTGGATTCATGCATAGACGCAAACTTTTCATGCTGCTGGCGTTGGTGTGTTTGGCGACGGCCGCCGCGTGTACGAGCGGCGACAGCGGCGGCACGGGCGCCAACGCCGGGAGCGCGGGCGGCGCCACAGCCGGGGCGGGGCGCCCGAAGAAGGGGCCGAACGACAAAATCTTCATCGGCTTCCTGATGGACACGCTCAAGGAGGAACGCTGGCAGCGCGACAAAGATTTGGTCGAGAAGCGCGCGCAGGAAGTGGGCGCGCAACTCTCCGTGCAGGTGGCGAACGGCGACGACAACTTGCAGATCAAACAGGCCGAGAACCTGCTCTCGCAGAAAGTTGACGTGCTCATCGTCGCGCCGCACAACGGCGAGATCGCGGCCACCATCGTGGAGATGGCGCACCGCGAGGGCGTGCCCGTCATCAGCTACGACCGCCTGATCAAGAACGCGGACGTCGATCTCTATGTGTCGCATCAGGTCGTCAAGATCGGCGAGTTGCAGGCCGATTACATCCTCAAGCGCGCGCCGAAGGGCAACTACGTGGTCGTGCAAGGCTCGGCCACGGACAACAACGCGCGCCTCCTGCACGACGGGCAGATGAACATCCTGAAGCCCGCCGTGGATCGCGGCGACATCAAGATCGTCGTGGATCAACCGGCGCGCGAATGGCTGGCGAGCGAAGCCTTGAACATCGTGGAGAACGCGCTCACGCAGGTCAACAACGATGTGGTGGCCGTCGTCGCTTCCAACGACGGCACGGCGCGCGGCGCGATTCAAGCGCTCGACGGGCAGCGACTCGCGGGCAAAGTTCTGGTCTCCGGTCAGGACGCAGACCTCGCCTCGCTCCAACTCATCGTCGAGGGCAAGCAGACAATGACCATCTACAAGCCGATTCAGCCGCTCGCCTACGGCGCGGTTGACGCCGCGCTGAAACTCGCGCGCGGGCAGTCCGTCGAGACGAACGACACGGTCGATAACGGCCGGAAGAAAGTGCCCTCGATGCTCTACGAGCCAATCGCCGTGGACAAGAACAACATCGGCGTCATCGTCAAAGACGGCTACCAGACGTTAGAGAAAATCTGCGAGAAAGCTCCGGCCGGGCAGTGTCCGAAGATCGACGCCGGGGCTGCCGCCGGACAGTAAATTGTTCGACGCTTGGGCGGGCGGCCGCCGCCCCGCATCGCGGCCGCCGCCGCTCAAGCCCGGCTGCGATACCCGAAAACTACGCGCGGGTACGGGAACGTGAACGCGCACGTCGCCGCCCCCGACGCATGTGACGAGAGATGACGAACCCGACGAACAGCACCGCCCCTGCCGCGCCTTTTTTAGAGATGCGCGACATCACGAAGACCTTTCCCGGCGTGCGCGCGCTCGACGGCGTGACCTTCGACCTGCGTGCAGGCGAGTTTCACGCGCTCGTCGGCGAAAACGGCGCGGGCAAGTCTACGCTGATGAAGATACTCGGCGGCGTCTACCCTTATCCCGACTACGGCGGCGAGATTCGCATCGAGGGGGCAGTCAAACATTTCCGCGGCGTGCGCGACGCGGAAGCCGCCGGCATCGCCGTCATCTATCAGGAACTCTCGCTCGTCAAAGAGATGACCATCGGCGAGAACATCTTTTTGGGGCGCGAGCCGCGCCGCTTCGGCGTCATCCGTTGGGACGAACTCTACGCGCGCGCCGGACGGCTGCTCGCAGACCTCCGCCTCCCGCTCGACCCGCGCACGCCCATCCGAAACTTAGGCATCGGACAGCAGCAACTCGTCGAAATCGCCAAAGCCCTCTCGCACGAAGCGCGTCTCCTCGTGCTGGACGAACCGACGGCCGCGCTCACCGACGCGGAGGTCGAAACGCTCTTCCGTATCCTGAATGACCTGCGGCGGGCGCGCGGCGTCGGCATGATCTACATCTCGCACAAACTCGAAGAGGTGTTTCGCATGAGCGACCGCATCACGGTGCTGCGCGACGGCCGCACGGTCGGGACGGAACAGACGAGCGCGCTCGACGAGCGAGGCGTCATCGCGCGGATGGTCGGGCGCGAAGTCGGAGACATTTTCCCCACGCCCGACCACGCGCAGGGCGACGTGATGTTCGAGGCGCGGGGCATCGCGGTCGAAGACCCGCACGTCGCCGGGAAGCGTCTGGTTGACGGCGTAAGTTTCTCGGTGCGGCGCGGCGAGGTGTTGGGGGTGGCGGGTTTGATGGGCGCGGGGCGCAGCGATCTCCTGATGGCGATCTTCGGCGCGCACGCCGGGCGCACGTCGGGCGAGGTGCGCATTGAGGGCAAGCGCGTGCGCGTCGAGAGCCCGGCCGACGCCATCCGCCACGGACTCGGCTTCGTCACCGAAGATCGCAAACGCTTCGGCCTCGTGCTCGACCAGTCGATCCTGAACAACATGACGCTCGCCGGGCTCTCGCGCATCTCCGGTCGCTTCGTGACGAACGTAGACCGCGAGGCGGCCGAGGGCAATCGCTCGATGCGAGAGTTGCGCGTCAAGGCCAACTCGGTCTTCACCGTCGCGGGCACGCTCTCAGGCGGCAACCAGCAGAAGGTCGTGCTCGCCAAGTGGTTGTTGACGAACCCGCGCGTGCTCTTCCTCGACGAGCCGACGCGCGGCATCGACGTGGGCGCGAAGCAGGAAATCTACGCGCAGATCAACCGGCTCGCGAAGTCCGGCCTCGCCATCGTCCTCGTCTCTTCGGAACTGCCGGAAGTGCTCGGACTCTCCGACCGCGTGCTCGTCCTCCACGAAGGGCGCGTGACGGGCGAGTTCACGCGCGGCAGCGCGACGCCGGAAAAGGTCATGGCCTGCGCGACCGGCCGCGCCCAAGCAACGATGAACGCGGAACGATGAATGATGAATGAAGAAAGCGGACATGATTTACGGATTCGTACCAAGCAGTTCGCTCTCCGGATTATTCGTTTGTACGTGTCGTTGCCTAAAACGACCGAAGCCCAAATTATCGGCAAGCAGATTTTAAGGAGCGGCACTTCGGTTGGCGCACACTATCGGGAGGCTCGGCGCGCGAGATCAACAGCAGAGTTTATAAGCAAGGTTGAGGGAGGACTGCAAGAGCTTGGGGAAACAGTTTATTGGCTGGAATTATTAATTGATGGCGGAATCGTTTCGGCAAAGCGACTGGACGATTTACATCATGAGGCCGATGAGTTGACAGCCATTTTGGTCTCATCAGTTAAAACCGCTAAACGAAGGAAGTGAAGTAGGAGTTAAAGCAATGGTTTCCTTCATCGTTCATCGTTCCGCGTTCATCGTTTTTTAAGAGGTTTCTCAATGAGCCAACAAGCTAATGAGCCGGTAGTTGACCGCCCGCCGGTCAACGCCGACGTGACGCCTGCCACGGCGGCGGGCGCGGAGTTGACGCGGCAGACGCGCATCGGCGGCTTTAAGATTCCGACCGATGCGCTGCGCGCTTACACGATGCTGTTCGCGCTTGTCGCCATCTGGATTTATTTCAACTACGCGACCGACGGAATTTTTCTCGACCCGCGCAACTTCTCGAACCTGATGCGGCAGACGGCCGTGACGGGCGTGCTCGCCGTCGGGATGTTGATGGTGATCGTGACGGGGAACATCGATCTGTCGGTCGGCTCGCTCGTCGGGTTCATCGGCGGCGTGGCGGCCATCGCGCAAGGGCAGAACGGCTGGGGACTCGTGCCGACGCTCGCGGCCGCGCTCATCGTCGGCTTCGCCGTGTCGCAGGCGCAGGGCGCGCTCGTCGCTTACGCGAACATCCCGGCCTTCATCGTCACGCTCGGCGGGTTGCTGGCGTGGCGCGGCGTCGTGCTCGGCATGACGAGGGGCGAGACGATCCCGATCACGCTACCGGGCTTCAAGGCCATCGGGCAGCAGTTCGTGACGCGCCCGGTAGGGCTGGCGTTCGCGCTGCTGGCCGTCGCCGGGATCGTGTGGATGAACATCAGGCGTCATCGCGCGCGCGCGCGCTACGGGTTGGGGGAGACGAGCACTTTGAATCTCGTGTTGCGCATCGCGCTGCCCGCGCTCGTCGTCGTGCTGTTCATCCTGCGCATGAACGCTTACGAGGGGATGCCGATCCCGGTCGTCATTTTGATCATCGTCGCGCTCTTTGGCGCGTTCCTCACGCAGAACACGACGTTCGGCCGCTACCTCTACGCCATCGGCGGCAACCCGGACGCGGCGCGCCTCTCCGGCATCAACGTGCGCAACCACATCTGGGCGGTCTTCTGCATCATGGGCCTGCTGGCGGGCGTGGCGTCGCTCATCTACACGGCGCGGGTGGGGAGCGCGTCGCCGGACGCGGGGAACCTGCTCGAACTCGACGCCATCGCGGCGTGCGTGATCGGCGGGACGAGTTTGATGGGCGGGCGCGGGACGGTCTTCGGCGCGTGCCTCGGCGCGCTGTTCATGGCGAGTCTGGACAACGGCATGTCGCTCCTGAACGTGCAGCCTTATTCGCAGTACATCATCAAGGGCGCGATTCTCGTCACGGCCGTCGGCCTCGACATGCTCGGGCGCAAGCAGGGGTAAGATGAAGCAGTGACAAGTGACGGGTGACGAGTGACAAGTTAAATTCTTCTTTGCGCCTCCAGCGCCTTTGCGTGAGCTATCTTCTTTCTCAAAGAGAAATCTCACGCAAAGGCGCTGGAGGCGCAAAGAGGAGACAGGATGAGAATTTCTGACGAACATCTAACCGGAAGAGACAAACGATGAAAGCTAAACTTGTGGGGAACGCATCAATGTGGTGCGTTCTTTTTATTTTGGCGTGGGCGTTGGTGTGCGCGGCGCAAGCAGCGGCGCAGACGGGCAACAACCTCGCGCCGGGCGCGCCGGGCGCGGAGGCGCAGTGGCCGAGCGCGGGGAAGCAGGGCGTCGGCACGTCGAACACGCTCGAATCGAAAGTGTGGTTCACGTTGCGCGCGGGCGTGATGACGGAGGTTTACTACCCGACCGTGGACGTGGCGAATTCGCAGGAGTTGCAGTTCGTCGTCGTCTCGGCGGGCGGGCGCGTCGAGACGGAAGCCGCCGACGCGACGCACCGCGTCGAGATCACAGACCCGCGCGCCCTGTCGTTTCGCCAAACGAACGTGGCGAAGAGCGGCGCGTGGACGATCACGAAAACTTACACGTCCGACCCCGCGCGCCACACGATCCTGATCGACGTGCAGTTCAAGAGCCGCGGCACGGCCGCGCTCTACGTCTATTACGACCCGTCTCTGCACAATAGCGGCCTGCACGATTCGGCGTGGTCGCAAGGCGATGCGCTCGTCGCTTCGGACGCCGGTGAAACTTCCGCGCTTTTGTCGAGCACGGGCTTCACCGAGATGACGAACGGCTATCTCGGCACGAGCGACGGCCTCACGCAGTTAAGGGGCGCGCGTGGGCGCATCACGGAGCAACACGCGCGCGCGGCGGACGGGAACGTCGTGCAGGTGGGGCGCGTGCATGCCGCGCAACCGTTCACCATCGCGCTCGGTTTCGGGCGAGGGACGGAAGAGGCTCTGGGGAACGCGCGGGCGTCGCTGGCAAAAGGGTTCGCGCGCGTGCGCACGGAGTACGAGCGGGGTTGGCACGAGTATCTCGCGTCGCTGCGGCGCGTCGAGGCGAAGTACCAGCCGCAGTTCGACATGGCGGCGATGATTCTCAGGGCGCACGAGGACAAGACTTATCGCGGGGCGAACATCGCTTCGCTCTCCGTGCCGTGGGGCGGCGGCGCGACGGCGAACGAGCCGAACGTCGGCGGCTATCACCTCGTGTGGTCGCGCGATCTCTATCAGGTGGCGACCGCGCTCCACGCGCTCGGCGACAAGGCGGGCGCGGATCGCGCGCTCGATTACCTGTTCAAAGTTCAGCAGAAGGCGGACGGCAGTTTCCCGCAAAACTCTTGGCTCGACGGGCGGCCGTTCTGGGGTTCGCTGCAACTGGACGAGGTGGCCTTCCCGCTCGTCCTCGCCTACACCTTGGGGCGCACGGACAACGAGACTTGGACGAAGCACGTGCGCCCCGCCGCCGACTTCCTCGTGCGCACGGGGCCGCGCACGCCGCAGGAGCGTTGGGAAGAGAAGGCCGGCTACTCGCCCTCGACCATCGCCGCGGAGATCGCCGGACTCGTGTGCGCGGCCGAGATCGCGCGGCGCAACGACGCCGGAGCCTCGGCCGCGATCTACCTCGCGGCGGCCGACGAGTGGGCGCGCAACGTCGAACGCATAACGGCCACCTCGACCGGCATGCACGGCGACGGCAACTACTACATGCGCATCGCGCACACGGACGACGACCCGAACGACGCCGACACCATGAACGCCGGGAACGGCGGCGCGGACTATGACGAGCGCGAGTACGTTGACGCGGGCTTTCTCGAACTCGTGCGCCTCGGGATCAAACGCGCCGACGATCCTTTGATCGCGAAGTCGCTCGCGGTGGTGGACAAGGTGTTGAAAGTCGAGACGCCGAACGGCGCGGCGTGGTATCGCTACAACCACGACGGCTACGGCGAGATGGACGATGGGCGGCCGTGGAATTTCGACGGCAAGTATACGGGCAAGGGTCGCCTGTGGGCTCTGCTCTCGGGCGAGCGCGGGCAATACGAACTCGCGCGCGGCGACCGCGAGGCGGCGCGCACGCGTCTCGGGCACATGCTCGGTTTCGCCAACGAGGGCTTAATGCTGCCCGAACAAATCTGGGACAGGCGCGACGCGCCGAACGCGGAGTTCAATTTCGGCGAGGGCACGGGTTCGGCGACGCCGCTCGCGTGGACGATGGCGCAGTTCATACGCCTCGCCTCGAACCTCTCGGAGGGGCGTAACCTTGAGACGCCGGACATCGTGGCGGCGCGCTACACAACGAAGCCCGCCCCGGCGGACGCGGGCGTGACAGGCGAGGCGGAGGAAGTGTGGGAGCCGGTCGAGGCGGGCACGACGTTGAATGTGGGCGGCGCGTTCGGAGCGGGCGCGCGCGTTTACGCGTGGGCGAATGGCGAGGCGCGCGAGTTGAAGGTCAATCGACAGGGCGCGGCCGAGTTGGACGTTCGCGTGCCCGAAGGGGAATCGACGGTGGTCATCGGCATCCACGAGCCAAACGGCGCGACGGCGTTTCGGCGCATCACTCTCAGCGGGATGACGAAAGAAAACTTGCGCGCGCACGAAGCGGCAAGCGAGCCGTCGGCCGCGCTCGCAGAGCGCCTGCGGAAGGCGGAACGCTCGCCCGTCATCGAAGACGAGTCGGCGTTTTTCGTGTATCGCGGCAAGGCGAAACGCGTGGAGGTGGTCGGCGATTTCACGAGTTGGAGACCGCGCCGCATGATCTTGCGCGAACTGGCGGGGACGGACGTGAAATACCTGTCGCTGGAATTCGCGCGCGACGCGCGTGTCGAATACAAGTTCATCGCCGACGGCGAGTGGATTAACGATCCCTTGAGCGACAGCAAACTCGACAACGGCGTCGGCGGCTTCAACAACTTCTTCACGATGCCCGCCTACCGGCCTTCCGAGTTTGCGGACGCGAAGTGGACTTTGCGCGGCACGATTGAGCGTTTGGATGCTCCGGCGGGCGCGCTCGAAGGGGGGAAGCGCAAGATTCAAGTTTACCTGCCGCCCGTCTACGCGCGCGACGGCGGCGAACGCTACCCCGTGCTGTACTTGCAGGACGGCTCGGAGTACGTGACGCGCGCACGCGCGGCAATCGTCGCCGACGCTCTGATCGCGCAAGGCAAAATCAAGCCCTTCATCATCGTCTTCGTCGATCCGGTTGACCGTTTCAAAGAGTACCGGGCGAACGACAAGTTTGCGGATTTCTTAGCGGCGGAACTCGTGCCGTTCGTAGACGCGCGCTACCGCACGCGCCCGACGCGCGAGGCGCGCGCGCTGATGGGCGCGAGCCTCGGCGGCGTCATCTCCGTCTGGACGGCCGCGCGTCACCCGGACGTGTTCTCGCGCGTGGCCGGGCAGTCCACGGCCTTCCAGATCGACGACGAGCGCGTGGTGACGATGCTCGCCGGTCTGGCGACGATGCAGCCGGCGCGGCCTTTGAAGTTTTATTTCGACGTGGGGCTGCTGGAGCCGATCTGGAAAGTGAATCGCCGCGTGCGCGTGCTGCTGGCGGGCAAAGGCTACCCGGTCGTTTACGCGGAGACGGCCGCCGGGCACAACTGGACGAGTTGGCGCGACCAACTGGCGGAGGCTTTCACCCGCGTGTGGAGTGATTAAAGGGAAAGTGTGAAGTCGGAACGCGGAGGGGTGAACGGAAAAGCCGTGAATCGTGAATCGTAAATAGAGAACACTGCTTCCCTCTATTTACGATTCACGATTCATTTGTCTTTCACTTCATCATTTCTGAAATAGAGAGACCGCCGGTGCCCTCGCTGCACTGGCGGCCTCTTCTTTTCGCTCAACGCCTTGCGGCGCGAGCGAAAGGGTTAAGGGGGTGTGGCGGTTATTGCTTCTGCTTCGCCGCACCTCCCGCGTCTGCGTTGCGCTGCTTGGCGGTCGTGCCGCTCTTCGTCGCGCCCGTGGCCTCTTCGCCGACCGCTCCGAGGCCGGGAAGCGCCTCGACGTTGACGAAGAAGCGGAAGCCGCCCTGCTCCTGCACGCCGAGCAGGAACTGCACGTCTATCGTATTGCCCGGGGCGAGACCGCCGCCCGGCAAGACGACCGTGAGCGTGGAGTTCAAGCCGCCGCCGTTAGGTTGCGTCGGCGGTTCGAGTGTCAGCCCGTTGACCGTGACGACCACCGTGCCCGCCGAATTCGTGACCGCGCCGGTCGAACTGAGGACGCGCAGGTCTGCGTCTCCGGCCGTCCGGTTGTTGATCGTCGTCAGATCGACGATGCGGAAGCGCAGCCGCGTCACGGGCACGCCGAGCGTGTTCTTGAAGCGGCGTTGGATGGAGAGCGTGCCGAAGGCGGCGTTCGTCGGGTTTGCGCCGAACGAGCTGCGCACGCGGTTGGGCGGCGCAGTCGAGGGCAGCGTCGGGTCGATCAGCGACGCCTTGATGACGGCGTTGCGCTGGATGGGAGACGCGAGGTTCTCCGTCCCCGGCGCGCCGATAATCGGCGTCAGGTTGCTGCCGACGGACACGGCGGGCGTCGTCGAGACGAGGATGAAGTCCGCCGTGTTGTCGTTCGTGTCCTTCGGCAAGCCGGTCGTCAGTTTGCGTGCGAAGCTGTGTTCGGAAACGCTGCCGGCCGCGGCCGAGAGCAGCGCGCCTTCCGAGAGCAGGTCGCAGTTGTTGCCCGTGTTCGTGCCGAAGCCGACGGCGTCGAGCCGGTTGTCGGACGAGAGCAGGAGCGGATCGACCGTCGAGAAGAGACCGACGTTCGAGTCCTCGCCGAGCGGTTGCGCGAAGCTCTGATCGCCGGCCGCGGTAGCCGTGAGGCTGTATTGCGCGCCGGTGATCAGGTAGTGGCCGCGAGCGGGGATGTTCGTGCTCGCAGGGACGGTGGCGACGAGCGCCGGCGTGTCAGCGCACGACGCGCCCATCTTGAAGAGACCCCATCCGCCGGCGGGGACAAGGACGTCCGCGTCGGAGTTGTTGTACAACTCAACGAAGTCGTCTTCGAGTCCGTTAGGCCCGCTCGTGCGAATCTCGCTGATGAGAATCTCACCCGGCGTGTTGACGGCATTGATCGTGCCGGTCGCCGCGCCGTCGGTGATGCTGGCGTTGGACGGCGTCGAGAGATTAACGAGTAAGGTCTCGTTGGTCTCGGCGGTATCGCCGTCCGAGCAGACTTCGACCGAGACGGTCTGCACGGTCTGGCCGGGCAGGAAGGTGAGCGTGCCCGAAGTGGTCTTGTAATCGACGTTCGGGTCGCCGCAGTTCGCGCCGCCGGTGGCCGGGTTTGCGCCGCCGTCAGCCGTTGCGTAGGCAACCGTGACGTTCTGGTTGAAGGCGTGCGTGAGCGCGACCGTGAAGGCCATGTGCGTCGTGCCGCTCGCGGGTTCGCCCGTTGAAGCATCCTTGATGGCCACGTCGGGCGGCCCGAGCACGAGCGTGACGGTCGGGTCGTTCGCGGCGGGTGAATCCGGGTCATCCGTGTTGGGCGACGCCGTGGTGATGCCGTTGACGAGGGTGAAGTTAGTTCCGAAGACCCTGCCCTGATTCGAGACCGAAGTGACGCCGCTCGGGAACGGGCTGTTGACCGTTACGGAGAAGGTGATCTGGACAGAGTTGCCGGGGTTCAGCGTCCCGATCTCGACGTGGACAGTGCCGTCGTGAGCGCGCGGCGTGATGATCTGCTTGCCAGACCCGGCGGACTTAGTAAGCGAAGCCTTCCGGCCTTCCGCCCGCGCGTCGGCAACCTTGCCGGCGCCGGCCTTGAAGATGGCAGCGTCGGGTGCGGGCTGCACCGCCGCGACAGGCATACCAATCTGCCCGACAAAGGGCGCGGCTTGCGGCGCGGCGACGGGGATGAACTGTTGCTGTTTGGCCGAGGTCTCACCCTGCCCGTCAGTCTTATCCGTCAAAATGGCGGGAGCGGTGGGCAGCGTCGGCGCGGCGGGCTGCGCGCAGGCCGCGCCGCCGAAGAAGCCGTCGTTGGTCGTCCCCGTGGCGTTGTTGGCAGAGGCGGTGACAGTGGTGGCGATGTTGCGAGCCAACAAATAGGCATTGACGGCCGTGGTGTCGAACGGCGTGCCGGCGTAGCCGGGCAGGTTCACGCGGGTGGCCTGCCGCTGGCGCGGCCGGATGTCCGCGCCGCCTGCGGCCTCGTTGGCCGAGGTCGGGACGTTGTTCACCAGCGCGCCCGCGCCGCCGATGTCAACGCAGGAGACGTTGTTGTCGCCGATCTGGATGCCGCTGTTGAGGTGGATGCCGTGCAGCGCGTTCGGGCCGGGCTGCTCGGCGAGGTTGCCTGTGACGGTGACGTTGAGCGCGGCGGCCGGGCCGCTGGTCGCGCCCGCGTCGGCGTTATTGGCGACGCCCAAGTCCTCGCCGACTTCGAGGTTGATGCCGAACTCGTCGTACTGGCGGACGGTGTTGTTCGTGACGGCGGCCGTGTGCAAGCCGCCCGCGCCGCGCGAGGCGACGGTGATGCCGGACGACTCGGACGCGCCCGACTCGGCGACGCCGGTGACGCCGATGGTGTTGCCGGAGATCGTGCCCTGCATGTTGCCGTTGCCGCTACCCTTGTTGGTGTGGATGGCGTGACCCTGCTTCGTGCCCGACATCGTGTTGTTCGAGATGTTGTAGCGGGCGACGCCGTCCCATGTCCCGCCGACGACGAGGATGCCCTGACCGAGGCGGTTAGCGGTGGCGCTACCCGTCATCGTGTTGCCGGTGATAGTGACGTGGCCGACGGCGTTGTTGATGAGCGCGAAGTTGATGTGGTCGCCGCTCGTCTCGCCGAAGGTCGAGCCGGTGATGCTGACGATGCCGGTGGCCGAGTTGTCAACCTCGATGAAGATGTTGTCGCTGGCGTCGGCCGCGTTGAAGGTGTCGCGGAAGGTGCTGCCCGTGATGGTCAGGTTGAACGTGCCCGTGGAGTTGTCTACACGGAGGTTGTCGAGTCGGCCGCCACGGATGTCGCTGTTCGTGATGCTCGACGAGCCGGCGAGACCCGCCGCGCCGCCGCCGTCGAAGTTGATGCTGCCCTCGTTGAAGGGGCCGCCGGGGTTGGTGCCGTTCGTGCCGTTGATGACGCTGGCGTCGAGCGTGAAGCCGTTGACGTTGACGCCGCGAATGGCATAGTTCGGGTGGTCGTTCAGGCGCATCCGCGTGAACGAGGCGGTGTCCACGTTATCGAGACGAATGCCCGCGCCGCCGGTCGCGCCGTCGCCGCCCGTGGTGGTGGCGATCTGGCCGCCCGTGCAGGTCGGGGTGGCGCTCGTGCAAGTGCCGCCGTTGCCGAGGACGCGGAAGCCGCCGGGGCTGCTCGTCGCCGAGGTGTTGAGGAGCCGGATGCCGTTGGGCTGTCCCGCGCCCGTGGTGTTGACGGTCGTCAGGCGGAAGTTGAGCGGCGTGCGGGCGGTGTTGCTCGCGCCCGTGATCTCGACCGCGGTGTTATTCGTCGTGGTGACGGTGCCGGAGGCGGCGGTGATCGCGCCGGCCGTAGTCGCGCCGTCATTGTCGGTCGCGAGCAGACCGCGCTGTCCGCCGTCGGGCGTGATGGTGAGCGCGCCGAAGGTGATGCTGCCGTCGTTGTTGGTCAGGACGACGCCCGTGCTCCCCGAGCCGCCGACCGTGGTGTTGCCGAAGTTGATCGTGCCCGAGGCGGTGTTCTGCACCCGGATGCCGATGCCGGTGTTGGCAACGCCGTTACCGGCGTTCGTGATGTTGGTGGCGAGCGTGCCGTCGTTGACCGTCAGGTTGCCGGAGACGAAGTTCAGTTCGACGCCGAGGCCGGTGCTGTTGGTCGAATCGAGATTGTTGAGCGTCATCGCCAGCGGCGTGCGCGCGGCCGTGCTCGCGCCCGTGATTTCGAGCGTGACGTTGCCGGTTGCCTGAACGTCGCCGGAGGTCGCGGTGATCGTGCCGGTGCTGTTGACGGAGTGGAAGGCGCGGCGGTTGGCGTCCGGGTTGATGTCGAGGTCGGCAAAGGTGATGGCGGCCGAGTTCGTGCCGAGATCGACGCCGGTGTTGCCCGAGCCTGTGACTGTCGTGTTGCCGAAGTTGTACGGGCCGCCGGTCGCGCCCGCGATAGACATGCCGGCCCCGTTCGGGTTGTCGATGCCGGTCGAGGTCGTCGTGATCGCGCCCGATGTGGCGTTCAGGAAAAGCCCGAACGTGCCGCTGTTGAGCGACGAGAGGCTGCTGAAGTTGAGGCCGAGGGCGACGCCGCCCATGTCGAGCGAGGGGCCGCCCGTCGCACTGATGCTGCCGCCGCTCGTGTTGATCGCGCCGCCGCTGTTGGCGAGGAAGCCCGTGCCGTTCGAGGTGGTGACGGTGAGCGACGAGAAGCTGATGGTGCGCGACGCGTTGCTGATCAGGCTGACGCCCGTGCCGGCGGTCGTGCTCTTGTTGACGGTCGTCGCGCCGAAGGACAGGTTGGCGTTCGAGCTGTTAACGCTGATGCCGATGCCTGCCGGGTTCTGGATGTCCGTCGCGCCGGTGACGGTGGTCGCGCCGCCGCCCGCGCCGTGGAGGATGCCCGTGGCGCTGCCGCCCGTGCGTGTGATCGAGGCGAAGGTGCGCAAGCCGCCGGAGTTGTTCTGCAAAGAGATGCCGTCGGTTCCGCCCGTGACGGTCGTCGCGCCGAAGGCGATGTTGCCGGTGCTCGTCCCGATCAGGATGCCCTGTGTCGCCGCGCTGACGGTGGTATCGCCGAAGGTGGCGTTGACGGCCGAGCCGGAGATGTTGATGCCCTGTGAGCCCGCGCCGGAGACGGCGGTCGTGCCGAACGAGACCGTGCCGCCGACGGTCGTCAGCGTGATGCCGGGCGCGCCGGGCGCGCTCGTCGTCGCCACGCTGACGAAGCCTGAATTGGCGGCGAACGTGCCGTTCGTCAGATTGATTGCCTGCCCCGCGCCGTTCAAGACCACGTCGGGCGAGACGTTGTTGCCGGCGGTGAGCGTGCCGAAGGCGGTGCCGAAGATTTTCGCGCCCGTCGTCGCGCCGACCGTGAAGCCGCGCAGGACGATGCCGCCCGCGCTGACGATGACGGCGTTGGTCGCCGCGACGGTGGTCGTCATGACGACCACCGCAGGCGTGCCATTGGTCGTGGGCAGCGCCGTGCTGTAAGGCTCGACCGTCACATTATTGTGGATGGAGGCGAGCGAGGCGGTCGCGCCCGCGCCGACGAGTTTCTGATTGGCGAGCAGCGCGTAGCCGCCCGTGTAGTTTCCGGCGAAAAGGAAGATCGCGTCGCCCGCCTCGTCGGCCGCCGTATCGGAGAAGCAGTTCGTGCCGGTGTAGCAGTTGAAGGGCGTGGCGAGGCGGCCGTCGCCGCCCGCCGCTGCGTCAGCCTTGACGAACCAGATGGGCGTCGAGACGGTGAGCGTTGCCGTGGCCGTGTCGGTTTTGCCGTCGCCGTCCGTCACCGTGTAGGTGAACGAGTCGGAGCCGCTATAGCCGGGGTTCGGGTTGTAGGTGAAAGAGCCGTCCGAATTGATCGTGACCTGCCCGTTCGTCGGCCCCGAGTTCGGCCCCGAAGCGGTCAGCCCCGTCGAAGTGCACCCCGCGCCGTTGTCGGGGTCGCAGTCGTTGGCGAGCAGCCCTTGCGTCGCGTTCGGCACGATGGAGACGTTGCCGATGACGTTGTAGGCGTCCGGGTTGGCGATGGGCTGCGTCGAGATCGAGCCATCGACGAGCGTGGTGTTTGCGCCGGGCGTGTCGGTGAAGGTGACGCCGGTGGCCGGATCGCTTCCGTTGTTGGTGACTGTGACCGTGTAGTTGATGGTCGCGCCGGGCGAGACCTCCTGCGTCTGAGGGATGTTATCCGTCTTCGTCGCGGTGATGGTGACGGCCGACGGCTGGGCGGCGTCGGGACTCGTCTGCTTCTCGCCCCCGTTGCCGCTCTCGGCTTTGCCGGACTGTTGTCCCTGAACCTTCGCAGGCTGTTGGCCTCGCGCGCCGCCGCGCGCCGACTGTGCGGCGGCCAGCGGCGCGAACTGTGAGGTCAGGAGCAGAAAAGCGAGCAGGTTGGCGACGAAAGTTCTCGAACTGCGGAACTCGAAACGGGGGTGCGTGTATTTCATAACTCTCCTTGGGGGTTTCGGACAACTACGTGGTTCACTCGTGAGGCATTGATCTCGTCGAGCGGGCGGCGCGTTACGTCGCCCAAGTAGTGACACTCTATAACATGTGTGTGGACGCGGGGTGGGTGGTCAAGCCCCACCCCACGCCTCATTTCGAGGTCGGATTGCTACTGGCGCGGTGGGAAGACACCTTGCAGAGCGATGCAGAAGTTCAGCGTTAAGTACGGCTGCATGTTGTTGTGTGGCAGGGAGCCGCCGGCGGGCGAGAGTGCCTGCGGCGCCATCGTCACCAATCCGGCATTGCTATTCGTGTATGCGTTGCCGCCGCCCGACCTGCCGTAGGCGACATCAGCCGTGGGAATTTGCACGTCGCTGATCTCGGTCGAGACCATCACATTGTGCGTGTGGATCGGTATCTCGGAGACGAGCAGCGTGATGGTCTCTGCCCCGCCTATCTGGCCGAGGTCGCGCAACGAGAGTCCCTGCCCCTGTCCGGGGTGCATGGCCGCGCTGCCCTCCAGGTCGGGAAGCGCGAAGTTGGATTTGCCATCGCCGCCGTAGGTCGTGCCAAGCAGCGCGAAGAGCGCCGTGTTCTGGGAGAGCGGCAACAACTGACCATTACAGAACGCCCATCCCTTGGGCGGGAAGTTGAAGGGGAAGATGCGGATTTCTGCTACAAACGGATCGGCCATTGTTGTCTCCTTAAGTGGGGCTCGGGAATAACCCGAAGAGCGAGATGATGTAGTTAATGCAGAGGAACGGCTGCGTGTTCTCGTGCGGTTGACTGCCACCCACTGGAATGACTGCTGCGGCGTTGAGTGGGCTAACCGGCGAATCAGCGATGTACATCTTGACGGAAACCGACTGCGAAGTCACGTTCCCGGCGGGGGCGTTCGTCCCCCCCGGACTCCCCGAGACTAACAGGGGATGGCTATGAATCGGTATCTGCTGGACGGTCAACGTCTCCTGCTCCGTGCCAGCCATCTGGGCGAGCGGGTAGGTCACGCCGTCCGGCCCCGTGCCCATGTGCATGGGGATGCGGCTCTGGAGGTTCGGCAGGTTGAAGGTCGACTCACCATCGCCGCCATAGGTGGTGCCGATCAACTGGAAGAGCGTTTCGTTCTCCGAGATGGGGAGTTGCTGCCCGTCGCAGAACAGCCATCCGGCGGGGGCGAAGTTACCCGCGAACATTCTGATCTCACCGACGTAGGGTTGTGCCATGTTTCGCCTCCTTACTAGTTTTGGCTGGGGAAGATGCCCTGCAAAGCGATGCAGAAGTTCAGCACCAGATACGGCATCATGTTGTTGTGTGGCTGGGAGCCGCCGACGTTCGTCACACTATCGGGGCGGATCGCCACCAGATTGTCAGGCGCGTGATAGACGTTGAGCGCGGTCGCCAGAAAGTTCCCCACGGCCGTCGGGACAGTTCCGGCGTTGGGCGATGCTTGGAGGAAGTGGGTGTGCTGCGGCATTTGCTGCTGGTTGACCGTCACGGAGGACGAGCCGGCCTTCTCGCCGAGCGTGTGTCCGTTGCCGGCGTGGATGGGCACCTGACCTTGCAGGTTGGGCAGCGCGAAGGTGGTCTGCCCGTTGCCGCCGTAGGTCGTGCCGAGCAGCGCGAAGAGCGCTTGATTCTGGTTGATAGGCAGGAATTGGCCGTTACAGAAAGCCCATCCTTTCGGGGGGAAGTTGAAGGAAAATATTCTGATCTCAGAAAGGAACGGTTCGGACATGCATTTCTCCTTCTTGACTCAACTTCAGGAAGCTAATCCTGAGAGTGTGAATTGAAGTTATAGAGCACACTTCGACAAATATCATCGAAGATACATTACCGGATAATACGTTTTTGACCTGTGGATTAGTCTTTTCAGGGCGAGACTCGCTTTATGTAGAACAGTTTGCTTAGAGCCTGGTTCCAGAATTCCGTATGGCTTGCATCCCTGACGGGACGGACATTGTACGGCCTGAACGCCACAATATCAAGGGCAAAGTTAATCCGCGTTAATCCGTGTGGTTCGATCTTACTCAAAGAGACTAAGGTTTGTTAAATGAGCGGGGATTAACAAATGTCAGTTTTAGAAGATTAGTGGCAACCGTCAAACGCCGTCGGCGGCTCGACAGAAACACGCGCAACGGTTTCCCGACATTGACCACGACAGGCCGCCAACCGACAAACTTTGAGGAGTTCAAGGCGCGTGGAGCCGAGAGCGTCCTGACAATTGTCTTCGGCTGTTCGTTTAAGGCATGATCCCGCGCGCGGCCGTCACTGTAAGATTTGACCTCGGCAATTTCAAGGGGAATTACACATCACTTAAATATTACAAATTATCGTTGTCAATTTCCATTAAAACTATTACACTCCGAAGCGAAGGGCACTTAAGCTATCTGCCAACCTTTCTACCCTCGTTAGCACCATCTCTTAAACCGTCCACAATCAGGAGTCTAAATTTTCATGTCTAACCCCCGCCGTGACTTTTTGAAATCCGCGTTCATGTCAATTGCCGCCGCCGGACTCATCTCCCAATCATCTCGCTTCGCCTTCGGACAGAAAGATAGGTTGAAAGATGCCCATGGCAACTTTCAAATCCCGGCGCAAGCCGCAGGCGACCCCCTCTTCCATTTCACGCGAACGACTTTCGAGCCCTACATGGGGAGCGAATTCCGCGTGACGGTGGGGCCGTACAAGACTGTGAACTTAAGGCTCGTGAAGGTCGAAGACCAGCGGCCGCAGGCACGCCAGCAGAAGGGCATGCCGCGGACGGAAGGCGAATGCTTCCTGCTCCTGTTCCAAGCTTCCGGCAAATTGTCCGACCTCCAACAGACCTACGTGCTCCAGCATGAAGCTCTCGGAAAGTTCTCCCTGTTTCTGGTTGACGCCGGTGAAAAGGCGAACGCCACTTATTACTCGGCGGTCATCAATCACACGCGACCCGGCGGCGCCTCCACCAAGATGTGAGGCCGCGCCTAAGCCCGCGCCCGTATCATCGACCATCTTGAGAAGAATGTTTTAACGGAGGCGAGAAAGAAGGTGGAACGTCCACTTGACGAAGACGGCGAGGTTCGTCTACGCCCGGTCGAACCGGACGACGAGGAGTTTCTGTTACGGGTGTACACCAGTTCGCGCGCCGACGAGATGGCGCTCGTGCCGTGGGACGAGGAGCGGAAGCTCGCCTTCGTGCGTTCGCAATTCGAGGCACAGTACGCGCAGTACAACGAGCGTTTCCCCGACGCCGAATACAGCGTCATCCACTACCGGGGACGCCCTGCGGGAAGGCTCTGGATCGGTCGGACACCGGAACAGATTCGACTGCTCGACATCGCCATCCTGCCGGAATTTCAAAATCAGGGCATTGGCGCGACATTGCTCAAGAGCCTCTTGGCCGAGTCCGAACAGTGTGGCTTACCGCTGCGCCACATGGTCTTCAAACTCAACGACGCCGCGTTGCGCTTCTACCAGCGATTCGGCTTCTCGCAGATTGAGGACGTGGGCGCGTACATACACATGGAGCGGCGACCCGCCGCAGCCACGGTAGAGGCTTCGGCGCCACCGCCCGCCGACACTACTTTACCCGGTTAAAAACCGCCTCGTAATAAATGCCTTCAGCGTCCTTGCGAATCGGGACGATGAATATCTCCACGCTCCCGAGCTGCTCGTGTTGCATCCGGTAGGTGCCCTGCGGCAGGAAAAGATGGAGCGCGCCGCGAAACAACGCCGAGAATCGTTCGGTCTGTCCCGGCAGGTCGCCGTGCGCCTGCACTTCGACCAACTCCAACTCAACGATCTTCTCCGTCTCGACACCGATCCGGAACTTCGTGTTCAACTGCGCCGAGAGCGAATCCGTCGTCAGATGCTCAAGCATTGTTTGCGTCCTTTACAATTGAATGAGGCAGGTAAAAATGCTCGCTGCAGGACTCGAACCTGCGACCCCACGCGTGTGAAGCGTGTGCTCTACCAACTGAGCTAAGCGAGCACAAGAGAATGTTTAAAGAGGCGGCATGCTAACAAAGCGGGTGCGGGAGCGTCAAGCGAGACGTGCGCGGGGAAGTGGTGCATTGCGACAGGCGAAGGTCGTCGCTTCACTGTTTCAAATCGCCGCCTGAGGAAGAGTAGCTCTTGACTTTCTGCTCTCTTAAAATAACCTTCACAGCACTACCTTATCTACCCCCAAAAGGCACTGTACAAAGGAGATAACTTTCTTGCAAATAAACTTTCATGCCATCCTCAAAAGGTTAAATTGTACTTGACATCGGATAAGAAATGTGTAAAATTATATTTTATCAGAACGCAACACGTTAGTTAGAATTTTTTATAGTTCTCGTGACGTATTGAGCTTAGATATGCTGTTTTTAGCCTCATGTGCAGTTTATCTGAAGGGTTACGAATTTGACTGAATTTGTTATGCTACCCTTAGAGTAGAGGGCTTGGATGGCGTCCTGTGTAATAGGTGGTTTTAGGTGTATGAAATAGTTTGGTGCATAGCCCTCACTCTATGATAACTGTGACACGTCCCCCACCTTAATCCCTTTGAATATTGATTGACCTGAACAGCAGAGTATGAAGTTTTAATACTTTTGCTGGAGAGATTGGTACGCCTCATTGCGTATGTATTTAATGCTCTCGATGAGCGAGAGCTAAATTTCGTTGGATAAGTAAAACTCCGCCGTTACTGGCTGGTAACGGCGGAGATTGCCAGAGACAATACAGTTGCTACGTTTGTTGTAGATGCATTGTGGCATGAGGACTTGTATTCTACCACAAACGTAGTGTTAATCAAGCGTTTTAGCTTTTATAACGGTGTGTAGGATACGGGTAAACTGCCCTTCTTTTTTTCACCTCCACACCACTCAAAGTAGTGACATCTTTAGCGCTGCATCATTGCGCCTATGCATAGGCTGTGAACTGACGTTCACGGCTATGCTCAAAAAGGCGATTGAGTAGTGGATGCTATTTATTCATAAGAGTGCTTCATATGGGAAGAAATGTTGTCGATTGCCCTCGTTACAACTGGTATGCCGTCTACACTAAACCCAAGCAGGAATGGCGTGCAGAACGTAATCTATGTGCTTGGGGACTTAATACTTTCGCCCCGAAAATCAAGGTACGCCTTTATAACCAGACCACCGGGAAGACATCTTTCATAGTCAAACCTCTATTCCCTAAATATATCTTCACACAAATCGCCGGCGACGACATGCTGCACAAAGTATGTTTCACCAGAGGAGTGCATAACGTCGTCAGCTTTGGCTCTAAACCGTGCCCGGTGGATGATGAGATTATTTCAATCATCATGTCGCGGCAGGATGAGGATGGTTTCGTTAGAGTCGGGGAAGAGATTCATCCCGGCGATAAAGTGGTTATCAGTGAAGGGCCGCTACGAAACTTCATGGGTGTGCTTGAAGGAAGACACACGGGTGAAGATCGGGTTTCTGTCTTACTGACGACTGTGAGCTACCAGAGTCGTGTAGTGATTGGAAAAGAGATGCTCAGGAAAGTAGCGTAAAAACCGGCATCTTCGGCGCACCAGTCTCTACAACAAAGACTTTATAGTTATTTGCGCCTGAGTTCGTAATTGGAAGGCACCCCTAGACTGTTGCGATGGTGCTTCGCAGCAGGTAGGGAGCCTTTCGCGTGTCAGGCGTATCAGGATGCGGACGGAATTGAGCGCGTTACCGAACGGGTGCATGAGGCATTAGTCGCCTCGCCCTGAACGCGGGCAAAGCTAGCGCACTTCGAGTTTGCAACTCGAAGTGCGCTAGCTTTGCCCGCGTTCAGGGCGAGACGACTATCTAGAAAAATCTTCACGTCAGTTTTCAAACCCCGGAATCTAAATCATGTCAACTGAAAACTTATATCTGAAACCGAATGTCCTTGCCGAGCCGCTATTCAATCAATGGTACGCATGGCCGTACCTGATAGCACCCGCGACGGCGGCGATGTGCATCGCAAACCTCCACCTGAAAATCATGCGTTCGTTCGTGAACGCGCCGCAGGTGCACATTTCGGCTCTTAAGAATCCGGCGATGCTGGGTGGGCCTTTCATCAATTATGATGCCAGCAAAGTAGGCGCCATCAGGACGTTGATCGATAAGACGGAGAAAGAGAATGCGCGCATGATTGAGTTCGCGCAGGCTGTTAAGACCCTCGACGAAATGTTGGCGAGCGAGGCCGGAGGGTTCTCGCTTGAGCCGCTTTACCCAAAGGTTCCAGAGCCGTTGAGAGGATACGTCGAACTGGTTTATGACCTGAATAACCACGCGTCGATTAGATTCATCGAAGGACTGCTGTACCGCAGCCCTTACTACAGTGAAGCGGCGCAGACGATCTCGCTATCACTGGTTGAAAAGGACGACCGCCCCTTCGTCTTCAGCACGCCGCGCTTGCAGAACGGCGACAGCCTGCACTTGCAGATTCCCTTTAGGCATGAAGGCCTCGACGAGCTTTTCAAAATGAGGCACGAGCCGCGCCCGTACGGCTACATCAAGGATGTTTTGAGCGTCAGAGATGAAGATGATGAATTATTCTCGTCCTTTTTTACGACGAGCGGCGGCGCGCCCACCGCTAATTACGACGGCGATGGCATCAGAATTCGCTATCTTGGGCACGCCTCTATTTTGATAGAGACGAAAGAAGTCAGTCTGCTGTTCGACCCTGTCATCAGTTACGACTGCGAGACAGGGGAAGGACGTTACACGTACCGCCACCTCCCCCCGCGCCTTGACTATGTTCTCATCACACACAACCATCAGGACCATTGCATGTTCGAGACGCTACTACAATTGCGGCATAAGATCGGGCAAGTAATCGTGCCTAAGAATAACGGCGGCGGGTTGGCCGACCCCTCCATGAAATTCATTTTGCAGAAGATCGGCTTCAATAATGTGACCGAGATTGACGAGATGGAGACTGTGTCTATTCCGGGCGGGGAACTCACTGGCTTGCCTTTCTTTGGCGAGCACGCCGACCTCAACATTCGTACCAAACTCGCCTACTTCGTTAACCTCAAAGGGCGGAAGGTGATGTGCGCGGCTGACTCGAACAACATCGAACCTAAACTTTATGAACTGATCAATGAGCAAATCGGCGGGGTGGACGTTATGTTTCTGGGGATGGAATGCGACGGTGCCCCGATGACGTGGCTCTACGGCCCTCTGCTCACGCAACCGCTGGCGAGAAAAATGGATCAATCCAGACGCTTCGACGGATCAAACTTCGAGAAGGGCATTGATCTGGTCAACCGCACGGCTCCCAAAGAAGTGTATGTTTACGCGATGGGTCAGGAACCGTGGTTGACATATCTCACCTCACTTCAGTATACCGACGAATCACGTCCGATTGTCGAATCAAACAAGCTGGTCGGGGAGTGTCGGCAGCGGGGGTTAACCTCGGAGAGGCTTTACTGTATGAAAGAGATGTTTCTGGAAGCGGGTTAGGACGCGCCGCTCGTCGGGCAACACTCTCAACAACTGGTCAGGCACTCTTACTCTTAAATGTGTAGTGATTTAATCAGAAAGGATAATGACCAATGAGCAACATGGGCAGATACTGTAAGGCATATCCGGTGGAGCGTCTGCAAGAGTTTGAAGGCTGGACTGATAACTACCGTCGGCCTGAGAAGGATGAGAGTTCTCAATCCGGTGATGACACGCAACCGACGGAGAATGACTATCTGTTTCTTCAGGAGAACTTTATAGTTACGAAAGACATCTTCATTGATGAAGACGTGGTTTACGATAACATCAGTCCGCAGTGGATTGATTTCTGTAAGAATACGTTGGACTTCAAAGTTCCCAGCGACGTTGCGCAGGCGGGGGATTAAAGAAGGCGTGTGCTGGTTTTAACCGCCAGTGATTAGCAGCTGGCGGCGCACGCCGTTTAACAACTCTACCGGCAAGCGTCACCATGCTTTAGTCATTTGCCATTACAATCTCCACCGGCGCTGATCAGCGGCCTGAGCATTTTGATCAACCCGGCGTCATAAATCTGTAGTTCGCGACAGACATCCCCATCACAGCTTAAACAGCTGCCTGCTTACCGGTGGGCTGTATCTCAAGCGCGGCGGCCTATATGCTTCCGCGCCGGCCTTCTCTAATACCGTACAGCACAGGTGAATCGTCCACCGGCGCCAGTCTCAACGTCCGATCTGTTCGGCGTCCATAGGTCTACCGTTTTGCTTCCACTCATCGACGTTCTCGCACTCGTGTGCCGCAACGTAGCCGGAAAACTTCGGCTACGGGTTGTTCAAGCACTCGCGTGTGCAACAAACGGGGGTGACGTGCGGATATTGAACCGGCTGGATGAAGAAGCGCTGCCGGGGTTGAATTACAAAATGATTAATTCTGAGGAAGGACTTCTTTCATCGAAGCGATTAGCATGAAGCTCAAAAATATCGAAGATATTTACGAACTTTCACCTACTCAGAAGGGCATGCTCTTTCATAGCCTGTCTGCGCCCGACTCCGGTTTCTATTTTCAGCAATTCCAGTGCGTACTCGGCGGCCCGCTTGATGTCGAGGCTTTAGAGGGGGCGTGGCAACAGGCCATTGACCGGCATCCGCTCCTGCGCACTTCCTTCTTCTGGGAAGGGATTGATAAGCCGATGCAGGTCGTGCGCCAGTCAGCGCAGGTAAAAGTCGAGACTACTGACTGGAGCGATCTTTCCGAAGCGGAACAACGCGTGCGCCTGCGGCAGTATCTCGATTCTGATCGGCGGCGCGGATTTGAGTTGAGGCGTCTGCCGCTGATGCGTCTGACACTATTCAGACTCGGTTCAGACAAAACCCGCTTCGTATGGAGCCAGCACCACCTGCAACTCGATGGGTGGTCAACGTCGCTGCTGTTCAAAGAGGTCTTTCTTCATAACGAGGCACTGCTTGCCCGCACGCCGCTCAACCTTCCCCGCCCGCGCCCTTATCGCGATTACATCGCCTGGTTGCAACGCCAGTCCCTGACGCAGGCCGAGCAGTTCTGGCGTCGTCGTCTCAGTGGTTTCTCAGCCCCCACGCCTTTTGTCGTGGATGTCCCGCGCGCCGGTAATGGCGACGCAGGCGGTCAGGGGCAGCAGGAGGTGCGGCTGAGCGCGGAGCAGACGGCAATGCTGCGCGAGGCGGCGCGCAGCCGACAGTTGACGGTCAATGCCGTGGTGCAGGGAGCGTGGGCGCTGCTGCTGCTGTCGCGCTACAGCGGGGAGGCGGACGTGGTGTTCGGCGCGACGGTGGCGGGGCGGCCGGCGGAGTTGAGCGGAGTCGAGCAGATGCTGGGGTTGTTCATCAACACCTTGCCGATGCGGGTGAGGGTGGATGAAGAGGCGGGCGTGGGAGCGTGGTTGAAGGAGATACAGGCGGAGGGGGCGCAGGCGCGGGAGTACGAGTATAGCCCGCTGGTGGAGGTGGCGGGGCGGAGCGAGTTGCCGCGCGGCGTCCCGCTGTTCGAGAGCCTGCTCGTCTTCGACAACTATCCTTTCGACGCTTCGCTGGCCGAACAGATCAAGAAGAGAACAGGCTTGGATGTGACGGAACTGCGCGTCGTAGAACAGACGAACTTTCCGCTTTCGCTCACCATGATGCCCGGCGACGAATTGACGTTGCTGATGCGTTACGAGCATGCGAGATTCGACGCCGCGACCATCTCTCGAATGCTGCGCCATTTGGAGCGGCTACTCAAAGCCGTCGGCGGAGACGTGCTCTGCTATCAAGACTTGGCTGGTCAGCTAGACCCCGCACAACCGGTTTACGGTCTGCTCGCTAAAGGGCTCGACGGGGAGCAGGAGGCGCACTCGCGAATTGAGGACATGGCGGCCGAATACATCAGGGCCATTCGTGAAGTTCAGCCTGAAGGCCCTTACCATCTCTGCGGGTGGTCGATGGGCGGTGTCATATCTTTCGAAATGTCACACCAGTTGGACGCACAGGGCGAGAGTGTCTCTTTCCTCGGACTGATCGATTCCGTCTCTCCGCTCATCGTTCCAGCCGAAGAGGATGAGTTGATACTCATAGAGGTCTTTGCGCGTAACCTTGGTTTGATACCTCAAGACTTGAGTATCTCTCGCGGTGACATGGCGCGGATGAGTCTGGAGGAAATTCCGTCTTATCTCGGCGAACAGGCGAAGGCTTCCAACCTTCTGCCCGCGCACCTGCTCACGGGACGAGCCACGCAGCTATATCATGTTTTCAAGACCAATCTGGAAGCCTTCAAGCGTTACCAGCCGCGCCACCCCGCCGGAAGGATAACTCTCTGGACGAGTGAAGAGACCACGAGTATCATCAAAGACCCCACGCATGGATGGGGCAACCTGTCGGTCGAGAAGATCGAGGTTTTCAGGATGCCCGGCGAACATCACACCATCCTCCGGCCACCTATTGTCGAAACTCTGGCTTCCCAGCTGGAGACGCAACTCGATAAAAACGTTCCGGTACGAGCAAGTGGTCAGAGCTCTTCATGATACCTTTCTCTCTCCTCAGCATCGAGAAGGTGGCTTCGACGTTGTTGCGGAGGTAGGAGCGCTCCCGATATTCCGACCCTTTGTTCTGAAATTCAGTGGAACGGCGTTAGTAGCTCTTAAAGGCTAAGCAAAAGATCATGTCCCGGAGTGGCGGTCGGGGGGCGTCGGAAGTCTTGCGCGGGTTCTTCGATCTCCGGGCAGAGATTCGTGGGGGAGTCGAAGGAAGAGTTCTGTCTCTTGCTACTGCGCCCGGTTACAGGCTGCCCGAATCCGGCCGTAGCCGCCCGAAGGCGTTCGCAAAGGGAGATGCCGCGTCGTGATTCGCCTTGATTTTTCTCGCTGACTGAAGCCGAATACGGTTGCTTTCCAGGGTGCTTCAATCACTCTGAGTTAAGGGGCTTTCCGGGAGTGATGCTCCCGGAAAGCCCCTTTTTATTAGCTCCGCCTCGCGCTCCCGATGCAGGGTGGTAATTTGTGCGGAAGTATACCTTTTATGAACAATTCTATTGACAGGGTAAGTATACTGAGGGGAGTCGCCTTGGCTAGTCCGTCGTGCTGAAACTCTGATGGATGATGGGCTTGATCTGCCAGCCGAGTTAAAACCCAAAACCCGGCTAAACTCATACCTACACTATTACCCTACTACCACCGCGCGCGGACGCTCCCCCGAAAGGTGGGGCGGTAAAGTCTTCACGCCGCGACGATCACTGACCGCCCATCGGCGGGTCGTTCGGGCCGGCGGGTTGCGTGCCGTTGACGTGGATGGTGCTCGAATTGGCGTCCGTGTAGTAGAACTCTTTGCCCGTCGCGGTCACGCCGTCGGGCTTTTGCGGATCGGCATTGACGGTGTACAGCGGCGGCTGGTTGCCGGTCTTCGGCGTCGTCTTGAGGCGGAAGATGTAACCCTCGACGAGCGGTTCCTCGCCCGCGTAACGACGGTCTAGCTGCCCGTCGGCGATCAGTTGATCAAACGTCCCGTAGGAACTGCGGTTGTGCGAGTTGTAATAAATTCGCTGCTCGACGGCGATGGCCTGAAGCGTGCGGATGGCGGCGGCCTGGTTGGCCGAGCGCACGCTCGACTGCCACGCCGGGATGCCGACGCCGACGAGAATCCCGATAATTGCGATTACGATCATCAACTCGATGAGCGAAAATCCGCGTTCATTTTTGTGACGTTTTAACTCTTGGAGCATCTTTACTTCCTCAAAGGATGGGGTCTCATTCCGCCGCTGTTTACACGAAAGAAACTGCCGCGAGTTCCATTATTTACGCCCCGCCGCGCCAAGTCTTTCGCCAATACAACGACTCGGATTCTACTACACCGCCGCGCGGCAAGTCACGAAGGCAAAGGTCAGAGGCGAGGGGTGAGAGATCAGCGAAGACAGTTTTAACTGACCTCCGACCTCTGACCTCTGACCTCTGCTCTTTGACCTCTCTTTCATGTAGAATACAGCGACGCAGCACACACGCGGGGGAGCGATTGATGAGACGTTTACAGACGGCCGAGAGCGAGGGAGAGGCGGCGTCGGCGGCGGCTGACGGCGTCGCGCAGCTTCACGCGGCGATTGAGGGCGTCATCAAGGGCAAGAGCGAAGCGGTGCGCCTCACCCTCGTCGCGCTGCTCGCGGGCGGCCACCTGCTCGTCGAAGACGTGCCCGGCGTCGGCAAGACGACGCTCGCGCAGGCGCTCGCGCGCGCCCTCGACTGCACGTTCCAGCGCATCCAGTTCACCTCGGACTTGCTGCCCTCGGACGTGATCGGCCTCTCGGTCTACAACGAGCCGACGGGCGGCTTCGAGTTTAAGCCCGGCCCCATCTTCGCCAACGTTGTGCTCGCAGACGAGATCAACCGCACCACGCCGAAGACGCAGTCCGCGCTCCTCGAAGCGATGGGCGAAGGCCACGTCACCGTCGAAGGCACGACGTACAAACTGCCCGCGCCCTTCATCGTCGTCGCCACGCAGAACCCCATCGAACACCACGGCACCTACCCTCTGCCGGAATCGCAACTCGACCGCTTCATGCTCCGCCTGCGCATCGGCTACCCGGACGCCGAAATGGAGAAGGTGATTTTGCGCGACCGCGAAACGCGCGACCCGCTTACGGAGGTGCGCGCCGTGCTGTCCGCGAGCGACATCGCCGCGCTGCAACGAAACGTGGCGAGCGTCGTCGTGGACGACGCGCTCGTGGACTACCTGATGCGCATCGTCTCGGCCACGCGCGCCTCCGAGATGCTCGACCTCGGAGTGAGCCCACGCGGCACGCTCGCGCTCTTCCGCGCCGCGCAAGCTCTCGCCCTCACGGAAGATCGCGCCTACTGCGTGCCCGACGACATCAAGCGACTCGTCCTCCCCGTCTTCGCGCACCGCCTCGTCGTCAACTCGCGCTTCTCGTCCAGTCTCCGGCGCAGCGAAGAGGCCGAAGCCGTCCTGCGCGAGATCATGAAGACGATCAGCGTGCCGTTATGATTGAGACCCGGATAGCGCGGCGACCGGGTTGGCGCGTGAGCGCGGCGAGGTTTAGAGATGCGGGAGCGTTCGCAAACTACTCAGGCGGAAGTTAAGAGTCCGGGCGCTTCGACTTCGTCGAGCGCGCACGCGACACTCAGGCGCGACGGCGTTCGCCCGCGCTCGACGTGGCGCGTGTGGCGCAACGCGATCTTGGGGACGCTGCTCGTCGGGTGCGGCCTCATCGTGGCAATCGTCACCTCTTGGGCGCGGCAGAGCGGCGATTGGGAGTTGGCGCGCATCGGCGCGATCACGTCGCTCGTGTTCGTCGCGCTGATCACGATCTTCGTCGTCCCGCCGCTGTTGCGTTCGGCGCGCGCCGAGGTCGGGCGGCTCGACCCGCCGTTTCAGGTGACGACGGGCGGCCTCATCTTCATCGGCATCTTTCTCTCCGTCGCCTTCGCCGCCTACAACACGGGCAACAACCTGCTCTTCCTGATCTTCTCGGTGCTGGCCTCGACGCTCTTTGTCGCGTGGTCGGCGGCGCGCGCCTCCTTGCGCGACCTCATCGTCTCGGCGCGTTTCCCCGATCACATCTTCGCGGGCGAACCCGCGCCCGTCCTCGTCAGTCTCCAAAACACGAAACGCCTGCTGCCGTCCTTCTCGATCCTCATCGAATCGCGCAATCAGGTTTTCGCGGACGACGCGGCGGCGGCGACCGCCAACGGCGGCGGCGGTCGCGGAAAGAGGAAGCGGCGCAAGTTACACCGTGAGCGTCCGCGCGACCTGCGACGCGCGCTGGCCTATTTCATCTACGTGCCGCGACGCGCGAAGGCCGAGCAGCGCGTCGAGCAGTTGTTCCCGAAGCGCGGCCACGTCCTCGTCACCGGCTTTGAACTCTCCACGCGCTTCCCCTTCGGCTTCTTCCGCCTGCGCCGCAGACTTCGCGCGCGCAACGTCGAACTCGTCATCTATCCCAACATCGAAGCCGCCAGCGACGAACTTCACCTGCTGCCGATGAACGCGGGGCGCATGCTCTCCGCCCGCCGCGGCGCGGGGCACGACCTCCATAGTTTGCGCGACTATCAACCGCAGGACGACATGCGCCACATCGACTGGAAGGCGACGGCGCGCTCCAATCATTTGATCGTCCGCGAGTTCACTTCCGAAGACGAGCGGCGCGTCCACATCGTCTTCGACACGCGCGCGATGGACAGCGCGACGGACGGCGGCGGCGGGGCGGAGAAATTTTTCGACGCGCGGTTCGAGCACGGCGTGACTCAGGCCGCTTCGCTCGTCGCACACTTCCTCGAAGAACGCGCCGAAGTTCGCCTCACGCTCGGCGCAGAGGCGGGACACTACGGCGCGGGGCGCGAACACCTCTACGCCTGTTTACGCCGCCTCGCCCTCGTCCGCCCGCTGGAGGCGCGGGAGGCGACGGGCGCGCAAATTGATCTCTGGTCGTCGCTCGCCGCCGCGCCCAACAACGCAGACTCGCACTACGTCATCCTGCTCACCACGTCCGCGCCCGGCTCGATCCCCGCCAACGTCTGGCGAATGTCACACGTCATCTATTTGTGAAACGATGAAGTAGGAACGATGAACGCGGAAGTAAAGACAAACCGCTTTCAGTTCATCGTTCATCGTTCCTACTTCATCGTTCCGTCTTCATCATTTCTCTCGCCGCCGTGTGGCCGCTGCGAATACAGTCGGGGAGTCCCGCGCCGCCGTAGGCGTTTCCGGCGAGTTGGAGGGTGGGGAAATCTTGCAGGCGTCGACGGATGCGGGCGACGCGCGCGAGGTGGCCGAGGTGATATTGCGCCATCGAGCGCGGCCATTTTTCGACGTGCGCGAAAACGGGCGCGCGTTCTATTCCGACGAGCGCGCGGAGGTCTTCGCGCACCGCGTCGATCATCCGGTCTGCGTCGAGCGCGTACATTTCGGGTTGGAGCGCGCCGCCGACGAAGGCGCGCAGAAGGGCGTGACCGGCGGGCGCGCGTCCCGCGAACTTCACGCTGCTGAAAGTGCAGGCGAGCGTCCGGCGATGTTCGACTAAGGGGACGACGAAGCCGAAGCCGTCGAGCGCGTGCGGGATGTCCGCGCGACGAAAGGCAAGGTTGACGGTCGCGGTCGAGGCGTAGGGAATTGCCGAGAGTTCGGCGGCGAGTTCGGAGTCAACGCCGCCCAGCAGTCGCGCCGACGCGTAGGCGGGCAGCGCGAGGCAGAGTGCGTCGGCCGCGATGGTTTCGCCGCCGCCCGTCGTTTCATTCGCGGAGACGCGCAGGTTCCAACGTCGCGTCTCCTGTTCGAAGTCAATCGCCTCGACCGTCGTGTTGAGACGCACGGTGGCGGGCGGGAGCGTGGCGGCGAGGGCGTCGGTCAGCGTTTGCATGCCGCTGTCGAAAGAGAGGAAGAGGCTGTAGCGCGCGCCGCTCGTGCCGCGCGTGTCGGTTGCGGCGCGGCGTCGCGCGCGCCACATCGCGAGGATGACGCTGCGGTCGGCGCGCTCCATGTCGAGGAAACGCGGCATCGTCGCGCGCAGGCTCAACTGTTCGGGGTCGGCCGTGTAGATGCCGCCGACCATCGGCTGCGCCATGCGCTCCAGAGCTTCGCGCCCGAAACGGCGGCGGACAAACTCCGCGAGGCTTTCGTCGTCGTCGTCGCCGTTCGCCGCCGCGCCCGCGCGCCGCGGCAGAAATAGATCGCACGCCATGCGCGCCTTGCCCGCCCAACTGAAAATGTCCGTCGTCAGGAAAGGCCGGAAGCGCGAAGGCGCGAGCAGGTGAAAGCCTTCGGGCACGGGGCGCAGCCGACCGCCGCGCACGATGAAGGAACGGCGATGCTCCGCGTTCGTTTCGAGCAGGCGCGATTCGAGGCCGAGTTGCTTCGTGAGTTCGAGGGCTTCGGGCTTTTCGGAGATGAAGGCGTCGGGGCCGCCTTCGAGCAGAAAGCCGTCGCGGGTGTGTGTGCGAATCGTGCCGCCGAGTCGCGTGGAGGCTTCGACGAGGATAACTTCGAGCGCGGGATCGACGGAGCGCGCGTGTCGTGTCAGTTCGTACGCCGCCGCCAGCCCGCTGATGCCGCCGCCGACGACGGCGACGCGGCGCGGCCTAGATGCTTGCGGGTCGTTCATTCGTCGATGCGAGGGGCGCGGAGTTGCCGATTTGCGCGTTGGTGTTCGAGGGTCGCCCCGCGCCCATCAGGCAACAGTCGGCGGGGCAGACATCTTCCTTCGCGCCGCGCGCGCCGAGCGCGGGTCGCACGGGGTCGCAGGTCTGACGTTCGACGACAAGGTCGCGGATCATCCTGATGAAAGTGGGGTGCGTGCCGACGGTCGCCGCGCGGACGAGGTTGAGTCCGATCTCCCCTGCGACTCGCCGCGCCTCCGTGTCGAGATCGTACAAGACCTCCATGTGATCGGAGATGAAGCCCACGGGGGCGACCACCACGTCCGTCGCGCCCGTCCGCTTCAACTCGCGCAGGTGATCGCAGATGTCCGGTTCGAGCCACGGCTGCGCGGGCGAGCCGCTGCGGCTTTGGAAGACGAGTTGCCAGCCCGCGTGTCCCGCGCCCTCCGCGACGAGGCGACAGGTTTCGAGCAGTTGCGCCTGATAGTCGCAGTTGGAGGCCATCGAGAGCGGGATGCTGTGCGCCGTGAAAGCGACGCGCGCCGCACGCCGCCGCTCATACGGTATGCGCGCGAGCGCGGCGCGCAAATTCTCCACGTTCGGCGCGATGAAGCCGGGATGGTTGTAGAAGACGCGCAGCTTATCAACCCGCGGCGCGCCTTCGCCCACGGCTTCGCGCGCGCGTTCGATGTCTTCGCGATACTGGCGGCAGCCGGAGTAGGAACTGTAAGCGGAGGTGACGAAGGCGAGCGCGCGGGTGACTCCGTCCGACCGCATCTGCCGGAGCGTGTCGGCGAGCAACGGGTGCCAGTTGCGATTGCCCCAGTAGACGGGGAGGTCGAGATTGCTCGCGCCCAACTCGCGTTCGAGCGCGGCGATGAGCGCGCGGTTCTGCCCGTTGATCGGACTGACGCCGCCGAACAACTCGTAGTGATGCGCGACCTCAAGCATGCGCTCGCGCGGGACGTTGCGACCGCGCAGCACGTTTTCGAGAAACGGCAACACCTCGTCCGACCCTTCGGGGCCGCCGAAGGAGACGACGAGAAGCGCGTCGTAAGGTTCCGCCAATCGTGAATCGCTCATCGAATTTTAACCGCTTGAATCATCGCCGCTTTAGTTTCGCGCCCGCGCGGGCGAGTTCACGACTGCCCGTAGTCGAACAGTCTCGTGTGCATCGTCATCTTCCAGCCGTCGCCGGCCTTTGAATAGACTTTACACGCGCGGCCTCGCCAGCGAAAGTCATGCCCCGCACGGCGGTCGCGCCAGAGCGTGTCCACGTCAACGACGGCGAACGCCCCGTCGCCCTCTTCCGTCAAGACGACACGGACGATCTCGCGTCGGTTGTGGACGAGTTCGTGCGTGTCGAACAACTCCTGCCGGTTCGCGCGCCAACGCTCGTAGTTGTAGCGACCCGCCCGGAAGACCCACATGACCGGATCGTGCGAGCGCGCGTCGGGCGGCCACGGCCAGACCATGTCCGGGTGAAAGACCGTCAACAGCAGCGCGGCATCTTTCGTGTCCCACGCGCGCGCGTCTCGCGTGTGACGATCTCCCTGATCTCGTCTTCGAGCGCCCGCTGAGATTGCCCCGGCGTCTCCGGTGTCTCCGGTGTCATTAGGCGGCTTACAGGCTCTTGCAATTGAACGGGCGCAGTTTGAAGTAAGCCTTCACCTGCACGCCGGTCATGTAACGCTGCTCGACGATGGTCTCGTAGGGCAGGACGATGGTGCGTTTCGTGACCTGCCACGCGCCGTTCGTGTTCTGCGTGCTGACTTTCAGGTCGAGCGTCACGCCGTCGTTGCGCTTCTCGGTGATGACCACGGAATAAGAGACGGGCGAGGCGTGATTGGCCGATTGATTCGGCGCGGCGTCGCCGAAGGCGCGCATCTCTTTGGCTTTCGCGGGCATGCTCAGCACGACGCGCTGCCCGCCGTTGAAATTCGGGATCACCAGTTCGACCGCGATGTTTCCTTTGTCAACGCGCGGCTTGCAGGTTTTTTGCGCCGCGGCTTGGTTCGCGAAGATGAATAACAGTCCGGCGCACACAAGTAGGCCGAAGGGGGTTCTTCTATTTTGCGTCAGCATCAGGGGATAATCCTCAGGGGTTTAGGGGTTGATGTCCGGCTCAAACGGGCGAGGGAGCGCGCGTCGAACTCTCGCGTAACTTTTCAACGGTATTGCAAACGAACGGGGACGCGCTCTAACCGCGACTGATGTCTTCGAGGGAGATGCGGTTGTGAAAGCGGATGCCGAACGTGCCGCCGGGGAGCGGGACAAGGTCGGCGCGCTGCGGGCGCGTCGGGAGATGCAGGCGCGGCATGTACATGTCGCCCGCTTCTTCGAGCGCGAGCGTCAGGTGATACTCCTCGACCTGCGCGCTCTCGTAATCGTCGGGGTCTGCGACCGCCACCATCTCGACCATCACTTCGCCTCGCTCGCCGAGGAACACGATCTGAAGTTCGCAGACCGGGCAGGCCAACTCTTCGGCGCGCAGGGGCATGCGGCAACGCGGGCAGCGATGCCGTCCCCAGAAGCGAAGTTTGTCGAGCAAATTCTCAGTCATTATTTAACGCACTTCGTACACGAACAGTTGAAATCTCAAATTTCAAATCTCAAATTTCAAATTCCTACTGGGGAACTCGCCTCCGGCTCATCTCGTGAACTGCTTCGACGAGCGCGACGACGTTCTCGACGGGCGTTTCCGGCAGGATGCCGTGCCCGAGGTTGAAGATGTGACCGGGGCGTCCCGCGGCCAGTTGCAGGATGCGCCCGACGTGTTGGCGAATGATCGCGGGAGAGGTGAACAGCAGGATTTGATCGAAGTTTCCCATGACGGCGCGGTCGTAGCCGATCCGCCGCCAACCTTCGTCCAAAGGGATGCGCCAGTCGAGGCCGATCACGTCGCCCCCGGCTTCGCGCAACAGTTCGAGGAGCGTGGCCGTCCCCGTCCCAAAGTGTATCACGGGCGTGCCCGGCGAAATGTTGCGAATTGCTTGCAATGTGTGCGGCAGCACGAATTCCCGATAATCTTCGGGGCTGAGACAGCCGACCCACGAGTCGAAAAGTTGGACGGCCTGCGCGCCCGCCGCGATCTGCGCGTTGAGGTAGAGCGGCAGGGCGCGCGCGATGCGCGACATCAGGGCGTGCCACGCGCCGCTGTCGGCGTGCATGAGCCGCTTGGTGTGGACGTAATTTTTCGACGCGCCACCTTCGATGATATAAGAGGCCAGCGTGAAGGGCGCGCCCGCGAATCCGATGAGGGGGAGGTTGGGTTTCAGCGCGCGCCGCGTCTGGCGGATCGCCTGCATCACGTAATCGAGGCTGTCGATTGTTTCCACTTCGCGCAGTCGATCCACGTCGGCGGCCGTCCGCACCGGGTTGTGGATGACGGGGCCTTCGCCTTTGGCGAATTCGAGATGGAGTCCGAGCGGTTCGAGAATGAGCAGGATGTCGGCGAAGATGATGGCGGCGTCAACGCCGAGGCGTTCGGCGGCGTAGACGGTCACTTCCGAAGCGAGATCGGGCGTCTTGCAGAGTTCGAGAAAGGTGGTGCGGGCACGCACCTCACGGTATTCGGGCATGTAACGCCCGGCCTGTCGCATCAGCCAGACGGGCGTGTAGGGCACGGGTTCGCGGCGGCACGCGCGCATGAAGGCGCTGTTATAAAGCGCGTCGCTCGTCGGATTGTCGGTCGCTGGGTTAATGGCTTGGGTCGGGCTGTTGGTCGTCAAGTTCTTCAGTCCACACTTCCGCGAAACCTGGGGCGGCGGCGGGGCGTACAAAATTCCTGAGACGATGACGCCCTGCCTGTAAAATCCGGTCGCCCGGACAAGTGCAGACTACAATATTAAGCCGCGCGAGCGCGAGTCGCCGCGTGGCTTCCGGCCTGATTTGAACCGTTTTGATGCACAAAACACGCCGGGTTGAAGTCCAGGCGCAACCGGCGGGCGCAAAATTATTTGCCACAAACGAAGCGCGGGCGGTGTTTACAGGATGAGAGCGTCGAAGATGAGCGACATGGCCTTAGAGGCTCTGAGAAATCCAGTGGTTACCCCCGCCCACCAGCAGACGGCGACAGACGCGACCGCTCTCGGCTTTGACGAGGCATTTATGTTGCACCATCGCGCAGTCTACAATACGTCCTACGCGCTTTTGCGCGACGCCGGGTTGGCCGAAGACGTGACGCAGGAAGTTTTCCTGCGGCTCTATCGCCAACTCGACGCCGAGCCGCCGGGCGAATTCTTGCGCCCGTGGTTGCTGCGCGTGGCGATCAACCTTTCGCACAACACCATGCGCAGCCGCACGCGCTCGGTGGCGCGCGAGGAAGAGTTTGCCAAGCAGACGACGGGTGCGGACGGGTTGACCGCGCCGCTCGACGCCGACTACGAACGTCGCACCGAAATCGAAGAAGCGCGCCGCGCGCTGGAAAAGATCGAAGAGCCGATGCGCAGTTGTCTTTTACTCAAACAACAGGGCTTGTCTTATCGCGAGATTGCTGCCACTCTGTCGATCAATGAAACTTACGTCGGCAGTCTCGTGGCGCGAGGACGAAAGGAATTTGCGAGAGTGTACGGAAAGATCGGAGGACGCCGGTGAACACCTGTCTCGATGAAGGAACATTGCAAGCGTACCTGGACGGCGAACTCTCTCCCGACGCGTCGAACGGCATCGCGACGCACCTCGCCGCGTGCGCCACTTGCGCCGAAGCCGCCCGCGCGGCCGAACAGGAACTCGCGTTCTTCTCTACAGCCTTCGCGCCCGCGCTTACGGCGAGCGTGCCCACGGAAAAATTGCGCGCGCGTCTCGACGAAGCGATTGCCGAGATAAACGCGACGCAACGGCCGTTCGCGCCGACCGCGACCACCGCGCCGCGCCTGCGCTCTTTCTTCAATTCGCTGGTCGCTTCCTTAACGACTTTCACGCCGCGTCAGGCGACCGCCTTCGCCAGTTTCCTCGTCGCCGTCGCGCTCGTCCTCGTCTTCGCCTTGACGCAGAGGCCGGATAGCCCGAACCTGCCGGGAGAGATCGCGAGGGTTGAACAGACGCCCGCGCCCGCGTCCTCCGTCGTGCGAACTGAGAACGGCGCGACGCCGGATGACCCGGCGACAATTCAAACTCCGGTCGCAGGCGGCATCATTCCCGCTCCCGCAAGGGGTGGCGACCGCACGGATTTCGTGAAGGCCGGGATTAACGCCCGCCCACAGATTGCGAACGCGCGCAGGGAACCGGCCGGAGAGTCGGAAGCCCCCGGCACGATGGCCGCCGCGAACACGACCACCACCGCCGCCGTGGCGACGACGACGGGCGAGCCGTTGCTGGCGGACGAAAAGACTTATCTGAGTTCCATCTCTTCGCTCACTTCCGCCATTGAAGCGCAGGGCGCAGAGGGCATGACGCCGACGCTGCGCGCCGAGTACGAGCGCAATCTGGCGGTCGTCAATCAAGCCATCGTGTCGTCGCGCGTGGCGGCGCGGCGCAACCCGCAGGACACGGACGCGAAGGAATTTTTGCGCGCCGCCTATCAAAATAAGGTCGAGCTTTTAAGCGCGGTCGCCGATCAAACGCAACTCGCCAGCGGCCGTGATTAACCCGGCTATTTCAAGCGGCGCGCTCCCGGTAACTCAACGCCGCACAATTATTGAAGGTATTAAAGGAACTTTTTTCAGAATGAGACGGAATAGTTATTACCTGTTGCCGGTCGCCGTGTGCCTGCTGGCGAGCCTGTGTGCGACGGCGACGCCCGCGCCGCGCGAGCGTCAGGCGGGCGGAATGGAAAGCGGTAAGCCCGCCGTCACGGCCGAGCAGACGCTTCCGGCCGAGGCGACGGTGACGCTTCTGGCCTGTGTGGAGACGGGCGATGTGGTGGTGCGCGGCTGGGATCGCAGCGAGGTGCGCGCACGCTCGAACGACGCCTCGCGCATCGAACTGCGCCGCGCCGACGCGACGACCGACCCGAACCCCGCGACGCGCATCGAGGTGCTCGTCGCCAAAGATCAGGCCGAACCCGCGCGCCCCGGTCTGTGCAGCAACTCCGGCAATCTGGAACTCGACGTGCCGCGCGGCAGCACCGTCCAGATCAAAGGCAACACGGGCGACATCAGCGTGGCGGGCGTGGCGAACGTGCGGTTGAAGACTTTGAGCGGCGACATCGAAGTGCAGCGCGTCACGAAGTCGATTGAGGCGTGGAGCGCGAACGGGGTGATCGTGGTGAAAAATTCGAGCGGGCGCGTGCGGCTGGAAACCATCAGCGGCGAGATCGTCGCCAGCTCGCTGGCGACGGACAAAGCGGGCGACGAGTTTTTCGTCAAGTCCGTGAGCGGCGAGATCACGCTCGCCAAGCTGGCGCACACGCACGTCGAAGCCTCCAGCTCGAACAGTTCGATTGATTTCACGGGCGCGCTCGCGGAGGGCGGCCTCTATACGCTCAAGAGCCATTCGGGCAGCGTGCGCCTGTCGCTGCCGTCCGACGCCGCCTTCCAACTCAACGCCAAAGTTCATCACTCCGGCGAGATCATCACCGACTTCCCCATCCGGCAGGTGCCGGTGAAGACGAGCGACAACCCGAACCACGCCGCCACGGTCGGCGGCCCGCTCCTCTCCGACGGGCGGCTCACGGGCGTCACGGGCAAGGGCGACCAGCGCGACGCGACGCTCATCCTGTCGTCTTTCAGCGGGACGGTGCATTTGCAGCGACAGCCGTAGGCGGTTTCAAGTTTCAGGTTTCAGGACTGAAATTTTAGCCGGCCGCTTCGTTTATGTTTTGCCGGTTCGAGCGTTTGATAATTGTGGCCTTCGATTTGCTAATGCTGTGACCACGACTCGTAAGGACTGGTCAAGATTTAACCTGAAACTTGAAACTTGAAACTTGAAACCTGAAACCTGCTGACTTGAAACCCGCGAAAAAATTCTTGCCACAAAATCAACGACGGCGGTGTTTTCACAGTATAAGCGGTGAGATGGTTTGAAAAAGCGGCGAATTGAAACGTTTCGGTCGGAAGTCACGTCTACCTGCATGAGACGCGGCTTGAGTGTTGACAAGGACGCGACCGGACATTCCCGAAAGTGGGACGAGAATTAATCAAGAGGAGCGCGACGCCGCGCATGCAGAGGTTGAGGAGGTAGCGTGATGAGACGAAAGTTTGGAATCTTATTTTTGATCGGGATCACCGTTTTGGCCGGGACGCAGGAGGCCACGCGCCAGTTCGACGGCCTGAAGTCGTCCCTGAAGAATTTCACGCGCGCTAGTTTGTGGAGCGGTCTCATCGTCTACGCGCAGCCCGTCAGCGACGGCAAACTTCCGACGCCGCAGATTTATTACCTGATGCCGACGCCGCAACAGCAGCAGCCCGTCGCGCCCGCCGCGCAGCAGCCCATACTGGCCGACAACGGCGCGAACACGACGGCCAAGCCCGACGCCCGGAACAATCACGGCGGGGAAGCGGCGGCCGCGTCGAACCCGGACGCCGTGATGCTCGCGGCGACGCGAGAGATCGAGCATGCCGCGCAGTCGGAGTTGATCTTGAACAAGTTGCCGGCGAGTTTGATCGCTTCGCACTTCGCCCCGCCGCAGGCCGCACCGCAGCCCGCGCCGCACGTTGTCGCGCAGCCCGAACGGGTGCGCAGGTATGAAGAGGTGGCGAAGAACGCACCGCTCGCGGCGCGCAAGTTCAAACAGGACGCCGACGTGATCGCCAAGGTGTTCGTGAAGGAATTGGACGACGTGAAGCTCCTGGCGGAGACCGAACGGGTCTTGGTTGAGGAAGGGCAGCTTGAGCGTTTGAAGTTGAAGACGCTCGCCGAGGCGGCCAACTTGCACCGCCGGATGGAACTGAGGGTCGTGCGCCGTCCCGCCGTCCGTCCCGAACGCCTCGAACGCGTCAGGGTGCTTAATCGTCCGGCCGAGACGCGCAACGTCGTGCTGCCTGAGATGTCAAGCATCGGTTGCGAGAAGACGAACGCCAAACCGGAACCCGCTCCCGCCCTCCCGGCCGCGCCGCTGGCGAGGACGAGCGCGCCGATGATAGCCGAGCCGATGGTCGAGTTGGGGCTACCCGCCGCGTCGAATGCGGGCAGCAGTTGGACGCTCAACTGCGACACGGAGCCGGAGCAGAAGTAGCAGGATGCGCCGCGTCGCCGCACGGCTCAGGCTAACGAATTACGCGAGAGTCGTTGCGGCGAGGATGACGGCGACGGAAGAAGATTCGACCTAGAGTCGCCCCGACACGAAGCGGGGCGCGCCCGGTAAAAAGTTTCCCGTACAAGCAGGAGCCATGATTGGCGGAGCAGCGAGTTTCCGTCCTGGGGCAGGTGTGTGCCCGCAACCGATTAGAAAAACTTGACTTAATTTTGCAGTTCACAGGAGAAGAAAGATGAAGAAATTCGGATGGATACGGACGCTACTTTTCGTCCTCATCGCAGTCGTGACCGCGCCGCAGATCAGCAGCCGCCTCGTCGCGCTGAACGCTCACGCCGCCGACGGCTTCGCCGCCTCGGCGCAGGACAAAGACAAAGATAAGGACAAACACAAAGACGGTCATAAGGGCGACCACCGCAATTATGACGACAGCGAGTTTACGGAAAAAGACGAGGTGCGCCAGAGTTATCAACTGACGCCCGGCGCGACCGTGCGGGTCGCGGGCATCAACGGCGCGGTCGACGTGGAGACGACGGGCGGCAACACGGCCGAAGTCTACATCGTGCGCTCGGCGCGCAACCGCGCCGACCTCGAACACCGCAAAGTGATCATCGAACACACGGGCGCGAGCCTCGTCGTGCGCGGCGAGAACGAGCAGGAACGTCGTTATGCGCGCGGCGACAACCCGCAGGTGCGCCAGCGAGTCACCTTGCGCCTGCCGCGCCAGATCGATTTCACGGCGAGCGGCATCAACGGCAAAACAACCGTGGGCGAAGTTGACGGCCCCGTGAAGCTCAGCGGCATCAACGGCAAGGTCGAGGTGGCTCAGGCCGTCGGCTATTCCGAACTGTCGGGCATCAACGGCACGGTCGTCGTCACGATTGCGCAACTCGGCGAGCGCGGCATCCGCGTGAGCGGCATCAACGGCGCGGTCGTCCTGCGCTTCGCGGATTCGCTCAACGCCGATCTCAAAGTCACCGGCATCAACGGCTCGGTCAACGCCGACATGCCGAACGTGGTCGTGCAGGGCACGATCAGCCGCAACAACTTCAACGCGCGCATCGGCTTGGGCGGCGCGCCCATCAACGTCTCCGGCGTCAACGGCCGCGTCAGTCTCACGCCGCGCAGCTAACCAGACGGTGGATCGTGAATCGTAAATCGTGATATAGACGAAAACCGTCTAACGCGATTTACGATTCACGATTCACGAGGACAAAGTGATGAGCAGAAAAATCTTGAATCGCGCGGCGTTGGCACTGGGCGCGTTGTTGCTGGCGAGTGCGGGGGCGTTCGCGCAAGGCGAGGGGGGCGGGGCGGGGCGCGATGCGGTGCGCGAGGAGTTTCACCAGAGCTACCCGCTGTCGGCGCGCGGGCGCGTAACGCTGAATAACATCAGCGGCGCGGTGCGCATCGTGGCCTGGGATCGCGCGGAGGTGAGAGTGGATGCCGTCAAACGCGCCCAGTCGCGCGAGCGTCTGGACGAGGCGCGGATCAGCGTGGACGCGAGCGCGGACAGCGTCAACATCGAGACGCGCTACCCCGAAGGGGCGTTCAGGTACGAGTACGAGCGCAACGACAGCCAGCGGCGCAACCCTGCGAGCGTCGATTACACGGTGAGCGTGCCGCGCGGCGCGCGCCTCGAATCAATCGAAGTGATCAGCGGGCGGCTCGACATCGAAAACGTGGAGGGCGGCGTCAAGGCTTCGTGCATCAGCGGGCAGTTTACGGCGCGCAATCTGGCGGGCGAGGCGAAGTTGTCCAACGTGAGCGGCACGCTCGAAGTGACCTTCGACAAATTGAACGACGCGAGCAACGTCACGCTCAACAACGTCAGCGGCCGGATCATTCTGCATATCCCGTCAGACACCAACGGCACGATCAAGGCCAACACGCTCTCCGGCCAGATCACGAACAACCTCGGCCTGCCCGTCCGCCGGGGCGAATACGTCGGCCACGACATGTCGGGTCAACTCGGCAGCGGCGGCGCGCGCATCAAGCTCAACAACGTGAGCGGGCAGATCAAGATTCAACGCGCCGCAGACGGGCGCGCGGCGACGAGCGTGACGAACCTCATTACGGATGCGCGCCACGTCTCGCACGCGGCGGCGTCGCAGGCAGAGATCGAAAGACGCGTCGAGCGCGAGATCGAGAGCGCGATGCGCGACACGGATCGCGCACAGCGCACGGTCGAACGCGCGCAACGCTCGACGGAGCGCGCGTCGCGGCCGACGCGCGAGGCCGTGCGGACGGGCGAACGCGCGGCGCGCGCGGCCGCGCGGGCGACCCGCGATCTGGAGCGCAATCAGGCGCAGAACGAGCGTGAAGTGGAACGCGCGGCGCGCGAGATCGAGCAGGCGATGGGCGCGCACGAACGCGCCACCGGCGAGCACGGCGAATATTCATACCGCCTCGTCGAACGCGATGCAAAATCCTTCAACGTGTCGGGCGCGCCGCGTGTCGTCATCAACACTTTCGACGGCTCGATCAACATCCAGCCTTCCAACGAAGCGACGGTGCGGTTCTCCGCCGTCAAGCGCGCGCGCGACGAACAGGCCATGCGCGGCATCCGGCTGCGCGCGCAGCAGACGGGCAACACCATCAACATCATCGCCGAATTCGACCGTACGCAGCAGCGCGAGGATTACGGCACGGGCGCGGCCGTCGCGCTCGACGTGTGGGTTCCGCGCAATGCGAACGTCAGCGTCAAGTCGGGCGACGGGCGTCTGCGCTTGAGCGGCATCGAAGGCGAGATCGATCTGCACACGGGCGACGGCTCGGTTGACGTGACGGAGAGCAAAGGACGGCTGCGCGTGGAGACGGGCGACGGGCGCGTCCGCGTGGCGGGCTTCGACGGCGATGCGACCGTCGAGACGGGCGACGGGCGTATCTCGCTCGACGGCCGCTTCACCAAACTCACGGCGCGCACGGGCGACGGCGCGATCTCGCTCGCATTGCCCGCGAACGCCAACGCACGCATCGAGACCGATTCCGAGCGCGTCATCAACGACGCGTCGGCCGTGGCCGAAGACGGCGAAGGGGACGCGACCGAACGACGCGTCAGGCGTTGGCGCGTCGGTTCGGGCGCGGGCAGCCAGATCAACCTGCGCACGGGCGACGGTCAAATCTTTTTGCGGCGCGCGGGCGACGAGCGTGAATAGCACACCGCCTCACAACGGTCGGAACAGGCACGGGAACGCTCGCCCCGACGAGCGTTCCCGTGCCTCTAGTTTTCGACCTGCATCCTAATTGTTGGAACCCCGCGCGACATTCCCGGAAGTTTGTAGAAACATTTTTTGAGCGTCGTGCGTCTAATAGCCAAACGGCCTGTGCCTGCATTTCCCCGGTGCGGCGAGCAAGCGTCCCGTTTTTCCGAAGCGCAAAAGTTTAAGACGAAATGTAATGAATCATAGACTATCTTTGTTTGCTCCGCTCCCGCTCGGCTTGCCCGCCGCCTCGCCGGTTCAAGCCGCGACCCGCGTACACGCCTCCACCTTAACGAAGCCGAACGCCGTTTCGATTCTCACCCCCGCGACCATGACCGCGCTCCGACCCGGCGCGTGCGTGGTCGCTTCGCCGCGCGCCATTTTAAAGTTTGAGGTCAAATAAACATGAGTGAAAGAGCCATCCACCGCTCTCCGCGTTCGGGCGTGTTGCCCTCTCTACGTCGCACCCTCGCCTCAGGTCTCGCCGGACTGACGTTCGTCGCCCTGCTCCCGCCCGTCTCGCGCGCGCAGCAGGTCGCGTCGCTGACGAACAAGTCGAAGCCTAAAGTCGTCTCCGGTGGGGCGACAGCCAACGCGCCCGCCGCCTCGGCGGCAGCAGCAGCAGCAGCGCGCCCGCGCCGCATCGCTTCGCTGCGCAGCCGCGAGACGGATGCAGGCGCGCGCGTCACCGTCATGTCGGACGCGGAGTTGACGAACTACACGACCTACGAGAGCGGCGGCCGGTTCTTCGTGAGCATCCCGCACGCGGAGGCCGGAGAGGCGGCCGCGTCGCTCGCCGAAAGTTTACGCGGGCGCGGGTTTGCGGACGCGCGGGTCGAGCGACGCGGGCTGGATGTTTTGCTCTCCTTCAAGTTGGAGGCGGGCGCGACGGCCGATGTCCGGCAGAGTTTCAACCGCCTCGAAGTGCGCTTCGCGCAAGAGCCGCAACCGAAAGCGGGCGGCAGCAGCAGCAGCGCGAACCCGCTCACGTCCCCCTCGCCCACGCCCACCGCGACGCCCGCTGTAGCATCACCCGCGGCGACGACAACCAGCGACTCACCCGTCGTCGCCCCCGGCACGACGACGAGCGACAGTTCCACCACGGCCGCGACGGTCAACAGCGCGAAGGCGGCCGCGGCCAAAGGCAAAGGCAACGTCGTCGCGCTGCCGCCGGAGAAGGCCGCGCCCGTCGTCATCCCGCGCTTGGACGCGCCGCCCGTCATCGACGGCAAACTCGACGACGCCGTGTGGAAACAGGCGCGCATGCTGAAAGACTTTTATCAAACCCAGCCGGGCGACAACATCGCGCCCTCGTACCCGACCGAAGTGATGGTCGGCTACGACTCGAAGTTTCTTTACTTCGCCTTCCGCGCTTTCGACGACCCGGCGAAAGTGCGCGCCACCGTCGGCAAGCGCGACGGCATCTTCGACGACGATTTCGTCGGCATGCATCTCGACACGTTCAACGACCAGCGCAGGTCTTACGAGATGATCTTCAACCCGCTCGGCATTCAGGCCGACGCCATCTTCACCGAAAACAGCGGCGAGGATTTCAGCTTCGACCTCGTGATGGACTCGAAAGGCGCGCTCACCTCGGACGGCTACACGGTCGAAGTGGCGATCCCGTTCAAGTCTCTGCGCTACGAAGCGGGCAAGGGCAAACTCTGGGGCGCGCATTTCTTCCGCCGCATCAAGCGCCTCAACAACGAGACGCATTCGTGGATGCCGCTCTCGCGCGACATCAGCGGCAATCTCAATCAGGCCGGGAAACTCACCGGGCTCGAAGGCATCTCCACCGAGCGCACGCTCGAAATCATCCCCAGTTTCACCATCTCGGAAACGGGCAAGCGCGTCCGCACGTTTTTGCCCACGCCCTTCCCCGGCATCGGCGACGCCGAGCCGCAACTCGGCCCCGGCCGCATGCTGAATAAGCCCGTCGAGTTGGACTTCGGCGTCACCAGCAAGTTCGGGCTGACGCCGACCGTCACGCTCGACCTCGCTTACAACCCCGACTTCGCGCAGGTCGAAGCGGATCAGACGGTCGTGACGGCCAACCAACGCTTCCCGATCTTCTTCGAGGAGAAGCGGCCGTTCTTCCTCGAAGGCAAAGAGATTTTCGACACGTCGAGTCAGGTCGTCCACACGCGCGCGATCTTCGACCCCGACGTGGCCGTCAAACTCACGGGCAAGCGCGGCCGCAACACCTTCGGCCTCATCCTCGCCTCCGACAACGGCCCCGGCAACTTCACCGATGAGGAGCGCGAAGACAACGCGCTCAAAGTGCTGCGCCTGCGCCGCCCGCAGGGAGTGAACGAGCGGGACGACCTTTACAACGCGCGCCTCAACGAGGCGCAATTCGTCGAGTCGAACTTCGCGCGCTTCGTGGACAAGAACGCCTTCATCGGCGTGCTGCGTCTGAAGCGCGACGTGGGGCGCGAGTCGAGCGTCGGCCTGTTCGCCACCACCTACAACTTCACCGAGCGGCACAACCAACTGCTCGGCATCGACGGCCGCTTCAAACTCGATCCGAAAACCTTCACCACCTTCGAGATCATCGGCACGAACTCGAAGAACTACTTCCGCGACCTCGCCACCGACGTGACGAGTTACCGCAACCGCAACGGCTTCGCCTACAACTACCTGCTCGACTATACCGGCCGCTACTTCGGCTACGCCCTGAGCGCGAGCGGCCGCACGCGCGACTACCGCGCCGACGTGGGCTTCACGCGCCGCACCAACACCAACAACGTGCAATACGGCTTTCGCCTGAGCACCGAGCCGAACCCCAAAGCGATTCTCACCTCGTTCCGCTTTCAGAATTTCACGGGCATCGATTACGACTGGCAGGGTCGCAGCCAGAGCTGGATCGACGGCACGAATTTCGACTTCAATTTCGCACACCAGACCTTCGTGCGCATCGGCACGAACTTCGGCTACGAGCGCATCCTAGAGGAAGAGTTCGGGTCGCGCCGCGCGCCCGCCCGGTTCGACGCGTCCGGCCGGCAGATCGCAGCCGCCCGCCGGGGCGCGTTCGCCGGCGACGACTCCGAACGGCAGACGCGACAGAAGACCATCTTCGTCGTCGGCGAGCGACAGTTCAACAAGCAGTTCTTCGCCTTCTTCTTCATGGGCACGCGGCGCGGCGTCTTCGATTACGACTTCGGCGCGGGGCCTGATTTCCCGCGCGTCAGCCCCTACGCCGTCGCCCGGCGCGAGGCGCAGGCGCAAGGTCTCTGCGATGAGAAGAAGGACGAGAACGGGAATGAGATACCGCTGCCGGGCGTCTGCTTCAACGCCTTCGACCCCGGCTCGGCCAACGGCTTCGACTTAGAGACAGGCATCACGCTCCAGCCGACGAGCGCGCTGCGCACGACCTTCAGCTACGTGAAGGCGCGGCTCACGCGCCGCGACAACGGCCTCGTCGCTTTCGACGACAACATCTTCGCGCTGCGTTCCACTTACCAGTTCACGCGCTTCCTCTTCGCCCGCGCGCGTATCGACTACGGCACACTCTCGACGAGCGCGCGCGGCCAGTTTCTCTTCGGCTGGACGCCGAACCCCGGCACGTCCTTTTACGTCGGCTATAACGACGACCTCCAGCGCAACGGCTACAACCCGTTCAACTCGCAACTCGAACCCGGCCTGCGTCGCAACGGCCGCACCTTCTTCATCAAGGCGTCTTACCTCTTCCGGCGCAGCTTTTGAGGCCGTGCAGCGTGAATCGCAGATCGTGAATAGAGAAATGCGGATTTCTTTCTATTCACGATCTGCGATTCACGCTGCACTTTCCTGAAACTTTCTCCCCGCCGCGCACTCTTACAGTCGAGGCTGCTTGTGCGGGATGAAAAACTTAGAGAGCTGTTCACCGGGAAGCCGTCAATTTCTAGAGATGTTATGAGAATAAAAGCTCTGTTCGTGCTCGCGTTCGTTTTGTCTTGCCCGTTCGCCGTCGCCGCGCAAGCCGCCGGGCCAACCGCCCCCGCGCCCGCGACCACGCCGACCCCGGCGACGAGCGCGCCCGTTGCCGAGAAGAAAAATTCCGCCGTTCAAGGGCCACCAGTCGCGCCCGTCCCAAACCCCGGCACGCAGCCGCTCTCCACCGTCGGCACGTCGGCCGGGGCGGTCACGCCCGAACGCGGCACGACGCCCGTGAGCGAATCGTCCGTGCCGCTCATGCCCGCCGCGAAGAAAGGTTCGGTCGCGCTGCCGCCGGAGAAGGCCGCGCCCGTGCGCATCCCGCGCGTGGAGCGTCCGCCCGTGCTCGACGGCAAGCTCGACGACGACATCTGGCGACAGGCCGCCGTGCTCAAAGATTTCTACCAGATCAGCCCCGGCGACAACATCGCGCCCTCGCTCCAGACGGAAGTTTATATGGCCTACGACGCGCGCACGCTCTACATCGCCTTTCACGCTTCGGACGAGCCGGGCAAGGTGCGCGCCACGGTCGCCAAGCGCGACGAAGTGCTCGCGAACGAGGACAGCGTGCGCGTCCTCTTAGACACCTTCAACGACCGGCGCAAGGCTTACGTGCTCGCCTTCAACCCGTTCGGCATCCAGCAAGACGGAATCCGCACCGAAGGGCAGGGCGTAGACTTCAGCTTCGACCTCGTGATGGAGTCGAAGGGCGCGCTCACGTCGGACGGCTACGTGGTCGAGGCGGCGATCCCGTTCAAGTCGCTCAAGTACGAGTCGGGCAAGGACAAGCAGTGGGGCTTGCAGGTCTTCCGCCAGATTCAGCGGTTCAACAACGAGACCGATTCGTGGATGCCGATCTCGCGCGACATCAACGGCCTGCTCAATCAGGCCGGGCACATCACGGGGTTTGAAAACATCTCCACCGAGCGCACCATCGATCTCATCCCCAGCCTGACCGTTTCCGAAGAGGGCAGGCGCGTGCGCACGTGCCCGCCCGGCAGTTGCCCGCCCGGTTTCGTCGAGACGGGACGCTTCGTCAACCAGCCGATCAAATTAGACCCCGGCTTCACGGGCAAGTTCGCCATCTCGCCGACGATGACGCTCGACCTCGCCTTGAACCCGGACTTCGCCCAGGTCGAGGCCGATCAGTTGGTCGTCACGACCAACCAGCGTTTCCCGATCTTCTTCCCCGAACGTCGCCCGTTCTTCCTCGAAGGCATCGAAATCTTTCAGACGACGCTCGGCGTCGTCAACACGCGCACCATCGTCGATCCCGACATCGCTTTGAAGTTGACGGGGCGGCGCGGCCCGAACACCTACGGCTTCCTCGTGGCGAGCGACAACGGCCCCGGCAACTTCTCCGAGGACGACCGCACGCTGGCGATTCAGGCCGAGGAACGGCGACGCCCCGGCGAGCCGCAAGGCGCGATTCGCTTCCTCGACAAGAACGCCTTCGTCGGCGTCTTCCGTCTCAACCGCAACGTCGGGCGGGAGAACACCATCGGCGCGGTCGCCACCACTTACCAGTTCAAGGAACGGCACAACCAGACGGGCGGCATCGACGGCCGCTTCAAACTCGCCCCGCAAACCACCGTCAGTTTCTCCCTCGTCGGCACGACCTCGCACCGCAACGACTTTTACAACCCCGACCTCGACCGCGACGAACTGCGCACCGGGCGCGGCCTCGGCTACACGGCCGCCTACTCGCACTTCGGCCGCAACTTCGGCTACGAGTATTACAGCGAAGGCAACACCAACGATTACCGCGCCGACGTGGGCTTCACCTCGCGCACGAACACCAACTTCCACAGCTTCTACACCAGCTACAACACGACGCCGAAACCGAAAGCCACACTCATCAACTGGCACGTCCACAATTTCTCTTTCATCAGCCACGACTTTCAGGGGCGCAGTCAGGCGTGGGAGAGCGAGACCAATTTCCAGTGGTTCTTTCAGAAGCAGTTCAACATCGGCGCGGCCTACGAGTACGCCTACGAGCGTCTCGTCGAAGAGGAATTCGGCGCGCGCCGCCTGCCCGCGCAGAACGGCAGACCGGCGCAGCGCGGCGCGTTCGCCGGTGAGGATTCCGAACGTTCCTCGCGCAAGAATCACTACTTCTTCTTCGGCGGTTATCGCCCGAACAAAAAATATTCGTTCAATTGGCGGGCGGTCTACCGCGACGGCCATTTCGATTTCGACTTCGGCGCGGGTCGCCGCTTCCCGCGCGTCAGCCCCGTGGCTCTCGCCGCGCGCGAGGCGCGGGCGCAGCGGCTCTGCGACGAGGAACTGGACGAGAACGGGAATGAGATACCACCGCCCGCCGTCTGCTTCGACCCGCTCGACCCCGGCCGCGGCGGCCTCTTCGAGTTTCGCGGCACGTTCGCCTACCAGCCGACGAACGCCTTGCGCTCGACGCTCGACTACACCAAGAGCCGCCTGCGCCGCTACGACACCGACCTCGTCGCCTTCGACGTGAACCTCGTCTCGTGGCGCACGACCTACCAGTTCACGCGCTTCCTCTTCGCGCGGGCGCGCATCGATTACGAGTCTCTGCCGCGGCGGGCGCGCGGGCAGTTCCTGTTGGGCTACACGCCGAACCCGGGGACGGCCTTCTACGCCGGCTACAACGACGACACGCAGATCAGCGCCTTCTCTCCCTTCGGCCGCCAACTCGAACCCGGCTTCCGCCGCAACGGCCGCACCTTCTTCATCAAAATGTCCTACCTGTTCAGAAGGAGCTTCGGCGGGTAGAAAAGCAACGATGAAGTAGGAACGATGAACGATGAACTGAAAGCATTTGTCTTCAGTTCATCGTTCATCGTTCCTACTTCATCGTTTCGCCAGTTTGACTTAACAAACAAATTCGCTTAGAAAATTCTCCACTGCTCCCAACTGCGCCGTTTACCTTGCACGCTCGTCCATGGAAAGGAAATAAAAGATGTCCGCTCTCGACATTTCGCCCGCGTTTGCGCTGCGTCTCTTTTTAATCGTCATGTTGTTAATTCAAGTCTCGCCCGCCGCGCTCGCGCAGAAAGCCGCCGCCGCGCCGGGGAGTGCGGCTTCAAAGCCGCTCGCCTACCCGTCGGCGAAGAAGGTCGAGCAGGTTGACGATTATCACGGGACGAAGGTCGCAGACCACTATCGCTGGCTCGAAGATTTGGACGCGCCCGCCACGAAGGCTTGGGTCGAAGCGCAAAACCGCCTGACCAACGCCTACCTCGCGGAGATTCCGGCGCGTCAAAAAATCAAGGAGCGTCTGACCAAACTCTGGAACTTCGAGCGTTACGGCATCCCCTTCCGCGAAGGCGACCGCTACTTCTACACGAAGAACGACGGCCTCCAGAACCAGAGCGTGCTCTACACCGTCGCCTCGCTCGCGGACGCGCCCCGCGTCCTGCTCGACCCGAACAAGCTCTCGTCGGACGGCACGGTCGCCCTCGCCGGGACGGCCATCAGCCGCGACGGGAAGCTGATGGCCTACGGGCTGTCGGCTTCCGGGTCGGACTGGGCGGAGTGGCGCGTGCGCAACGTCGAGACCGGGCAGGATTTGCCCGACCACGTCAAGTGGGTGAAGTTCTCCGGCGCAAGTTGGACGGCGGACGGCAAGGGTTTCTTCTACAGCCGCTACGACGAGCCGAAGGCGGGCGCGAGTCAGATGGCGGGCGTCAACGAGTTTCAGAAACTCTACTACCACCGCCTCGGCACGCCGCAAGGAGAGGACGCGCTCATCTACGAGCGCAAGGATCAGAAGGACTGGGGCTTCAGCGGCGACGTGACCGAAGACGGCCGCTACCTCATCATCCACGTCTGGGTCGGCACGGACGCCAAAAACCGCATCTACTACAAAGACCTCCAGACGCCCGGCTCGCCCGTCGTCAAACTGCTCGACGAGTTCGACGCCGCCTACAACTTCATCGACAACGACGGCGCGGTCTTCTGGTTCATGACCGACCGCGACGCGCCGCGCTACAAGGTGATCGCCATCGACACGCGCCGGCCCGAACGCGCGAACTGGAAAGTCGTCATCCCCGAAGCGGCGGAGACGCTCGAAGGCGTGAACGTCGTGGGCGACATGTTCATCGCCTCTTACCTCAAAGACGCGCACTCGCAGGTGAGGATTCACCAGACCGACGGCAAGTTCGTCCGCGAGGTCGCGCTGCCGGGCATCGGCTCGGCGTCCGGCTTCAGCGGCAAGCGCACGGACAAGGAGACGTTCTACGCCTACGGCAGTTTCACGACGCCGTATCCCATCTACCGCTACGACCTGACGACGGGCAAGAGCACGCTCTTCCGGCAGCCGAAAGTTGATTTCGACCCCGACCGGTACGAGACGAAGCAGGTCTTCTACAACAGCAAGGACGGCACGCGCGTCCCCATGTTCATCACGCACCGCAAGGGGTTGAAGCTCGACGGCACGAACCCGACGCTGCTCTACGGCTACGGCGGCTTCAACGTCTCCGAGACGCCCGGCTTCTCCATCAGCAGGCTCGTCTGGATGGAGATGGGCGGCGTCATGGCCGTGGCGAACTTGCGCGGCGGCGGCGAGTACGGCAAGGACTGGCATGAGGCCGGGATGAAGTTGAAGAAGCAGAACGTCTTCGACGACTTCATCGCCGCCGCCGAGTGGCTCATCTCGAACAAGTACACGTCCACGCCGAAACTCGCCATTCAGGGCGGCTCGAACGGCGGCCTGCTCGTCGGCGCTGTTCTGACGCAACGACCCGACCTCTTCGGCGCGGCGCTCCCGGCCGTCGGCGTGATGGACATGCTCCGTTTCAACAAGTTCACCATCGGCGCGGCGTGGGCTTCCGACTACGGCTCGCCCGACAACGCGGACGAGTTCAAAGCCCTCTACGCTTACTCGCCGCTGCACAATTTGAAGGCGGGCAAGAGCTACCCGCCGACCCTGATCACGACCGCCGACCACGACGACCGCGTCTGGCCCGGCCACAGCTTCAAGTTCGCGGCGGCGATGCAGGCGGCGCAGGGGGGCAGCGCGCCCGTCCTGATTCGCATCGAGACCAAAGCCGGGCACGGCGCGGGCAAACCCACCTCGAAGATCATCGAAGAGTACGCCGACATCTGGGGCTTCCTTGTGCGCACCTTCAAGATGAACGCGCCCGCTTGATAGCCGTGGCGTTCTCGCGTCAAGCACGGACAGCCGGACGGCATCTCACCGTCCGGCTGTCTCTTTTTTTGACGCGGCGCGAAGCGGCCACGCTCCCGCGCTTACGATGCGGCGGCCCCGGCTCCGCGCCTCCGCCGTCAATCTCGACGTTCAGCCAAACTCAAACGCCGCCGCTGCCACGCGTCAACGCGTTCTTCCGAAAATTGCGATGATCAAGAGACTCCCGGCGAACAGCACGATGACGGCGACCCCCAACACTGCGAGTATGACTACCGGGGCGGCCGCCCACATCGGCCAACGAAGTCGCGCCGCCAACATATTCGCCAGCCACCCGCTCGCCGCGCTTGAGACGATGATCGACAGAATGACCAACACCAAATTGCTCGCGAGAATCGCCGTCCCCTTCGACTCGCTGTAGCCGTTCGTCCCGACCAGCCACATGAGCATCCAGAAGACGCCGAGCAGGATCATCAGCAGCGCGGTGATAGCCGAGACGATTAACGTTTTCGCCATGTCGAATATTCTCCCCTGCCGCGCGCGCGGCTCCGCAAGTTGAGCACGACGATTGACATAGGCCGGCGGCGCAAGCAGAATAGCGCAACTCTTCGGGTGTGATGCCGCAAACACGAAACATGCTAACAGAGATTGTCGGAAAACCCGTCCCGCGCAAAGAGGGGCGCAGCAAGGTCACGGGCGCGGCGCGCTACGTTGACGATCTGAGGATGCCCGGCATGCTCTACGGCGCGACCGTGCGCTCGCCCGTCGCACGCGGCCGTATCCGCTCCGTCACTTTCGGCGAGGGCGTCCCGTGGGACGAGTTCGTCGTCGTGACGGCCAAAGACATTCCGGGCGAGAACGCCGTCGCGCTCATCCTGTTGGATCAGCCTTACCTCGCCTCGGAGTTCGTCAACCACGCCGAAGAGCCGATCCTGCTGCTCGCGCACGCGGACAAGCAATTGCTCGAACGCGCCCGCCGCGCGGTTCACGTTGACATCGAACCGCTCCCGGCCGTCTTCACGCTCGCAGACTCGCTCGCGCGCACGCAGACCATCTGGGGCGAGGACAACATCTTCAAGTCGTACCTCGTGGACAAGGGGAACGTGGACGAGGTGTGGGCGCAGGCCGACCTCGTCGTCGAAGGCGAATACTCGACGGGCGCGCAGGAGCAGCTTTACATCGAGACGAACGGCGTCATCGCCGTGGCGAACGCGGAAGAGGGCGTCACGGTCTGGGGTTCGATGCAATGCCCGTACTACGTTCACAAGGCTCTGTTGAAGTTGTTCGCGCTGCCGCCGGAGCGCGTGCGCGTCGTGCAGTGTGAGACGGGCGGCGGCTTCGGCGGCAAGGAAGAATACCCTTCGATGATCGGCGGCCACGCCGCGCTGCTGTCGTGGAAGGCGGGCGGCCGCCCCGTCAAAATTATCTACGACCGCGCCGAGGACATGGTCGCCACGACGAAGCGACACCCTTCGCTGACGCGCCACCGCACGGCCGTCTCGCGCGATGGGCGACTGCTCGGCATGGAGATCGAGTTCGTCGTTGACGGCGGGGCTTACGCGACGCTCTCGGCCGTGGTGCTGTCGCGCGGCACGATCCACGCGGCCGGGCCTTACAACTGCCCGAACGTCCGCATTCGCAGTCGCGCCGTCGCCACGAACGTGCCGCCGCACGGCGCGTTTCGCGGCTTCGGCGCGCCCCAATCGATCTTCGCTCTGGAGCGGCAGATGGACAAGGTGGCCGCGGCGGTCGGCCTCTCGCCCGCGGAGTTTCGCCGCCGCAACTTCATCCGTCAAGGCGAAACGACGGCGACCGGGCAGGTCATACGCGAGCCGGTTGACATGGCGGGCTTGCTGGATCGCGCCTTCGAGTTGACGGACTATCAGGCCAAGCGCGAACGCTTCGCGCGCGAGAACGCGGCGGTCGGCGCGGGCGGCGTGAAGCGCGGCATCGGCTTCGCCTCGTTCATGCACGGCGCGGGCTTCACGGGTTCGGGCGAAGACTATTTGAAATCAATCGTCGGCGCTGAAGCCGACGCGTCGGGGCGCGTGCGCATCCTCGCCGCGAGCACGGAGATCGGGCAGGGCACGAACACCATCTTCGCGCAGATCGCGTCCGACGCGCTCGGGCTCAATTACGATCTGGTCGAGATGGCGCAGCCCGACACGGGCAACGTCCCCGACAGCGGCCCCACGGTCGCCTCGCGCACCTGCATGATCGTCGGCCGTCTCGTCGAATCGGCCGCGCTCGGCCTGCGCCAGACGTTGCAGGGGGCGGGGCTGTTGGCGGACGAATACACGGAAGGCGATTGGCGCGAGGCGTGCCGTCAATATGTCGAACGATACGGGGCGTTGAAATCGTTCAGCCAGTACAAGCCGCCGCCGGGCGTGCGCTGGGATGACGAGAAGTATGAGGGCGACGCCTACGGGGCATTCGCGTGGGCGGTCTACGTCGCGGAAGTGTCGGTTGACACGTTGACGTATGAGACGCGCGTCGATGATTTCGTCGCGGTGCAGGAGGTGGGGAAGGTGGTGCATCCCATACTCGCCGCCGGGCAGATCGAGGGCGGCGTGGCGCAGGCCATCGGCTTCACGCTCTACGAAAATGTGGTCTGGCAGGACGGCCGCATGGTCAACAACGGCATGACCAACTACGTCATGCCGACTTCGGTAGACCTGCCGCCGATCCGCGTCCACTTCGAGGAGCAGCCTTACGAGTACGGCCCGGCCGGGGGCGCGAAGGGCATCGGCGAACTCCCGATGGACGGCGGCGCGCCTGCCATCCTGAACGCCATCGAACAGGCGACGGGCGTCTCGTTCACGCACGTGCCGCTGATGCCCGAAGCCCTGATGCGCGGGTTGAGCGAAACCACATGAGCGCAGCGCAAACAATCAATCTCACGCAAAGGCGCAAAGGCGCAAAGGCCGATGCTATGAGCTGTCAAAGCCGCTTTGCGCTCCGTCTTCTTTGCGCCTTTGCGCCTTTGCGTGAGACTCCCATGCCTGCGCCGGAAATCAACCATGACTGATAGCGGATTGAAAGTTGACGTGGCCTGCACGGTCAACGGCGCGCGGCAAACTCTGCGCGTTCACCCGTTGGCGCGTCTGCTCGACGTGCTCCGCGAAGATTTAGGGTTGACCGGCACGAAGGAGGGCTGCGGCGAAGGCGAGTGCGGCGCGTGCTCGGTGCTGGTTGACGGCGAACTCGTCAACAGCTGTCTCGTGCCCGTCCTGCAAGTCGAAGGCGCGGAGATCAAAACCATCGAGGGCGTCTCGGCGCGCGGCGCGGAACTCCACGCCGTCCAGCAGGCGTTCATCGAGTGCGGCGGCGCGCAGTGCGGCATCTGCACGCCGGGGATGGTCTTGGCCGCCGTGAGCCTGCTCGCGAACATCCCGCAGCCGACCGACGCCGACATCCGCAACGGCCTCGCGGGGAATCTCTGCCGCTGCACGGGCTACATGAAAATCTTCGACGCGGTTGTGCGCGCCTGCGAGCGGGCGGGAGTCAAAGCGTGAGAGCGTACCTGCCCGACTACAACTTGCGCGCGCCGCGAAGTCTGGCCGACGCGCTCGACTTGATGGCGCGCGAGCCGGGCGTGTGGCGCGCCTTCGCGGGCGGCACAGACTTGATGGTGCTGCTCGAATTCGGCGCGTTGCAGCACAAGAATTTTTTGAGCATCCGGCATCTGCCGGAGTTGCGTGGCATCGAGATCACGCCGGAGCACGTCACCCTCGGCGCGCTGACGACTTACACGCACATCCAACGCGACGCGGACGTGCGGCGCGAGTTTCCCCTGCTCGGCGCGGCGGGGCGCGAGACGGGCGGCATCGCCATCCAAAATCGCGGCACGCTCGGCGGCAACGTCGTCAACGCCTCGCCCGCCGCCGACTCGCCGCCCGCGCTTCTTGTCTACGACGCCCAACTCGAACTCGTCTCCGCGAGCGGCGCGCGTTGGATCGACTATCGCAACTTTCACACCGGCTACAAGCAGATGGACATGCGCCCCGACGAACTCCTGCGCCGCATCCGCCTGCCGCGCGCGACGGGCGATTTGAAGACTTACTATCGCAAAGTCGGCACGCGCAAAGCGCAGGCCATCTCGAAAATCTGCTTCGCCGCGGGCGCACGCCTCGCGAGCGACGGGCGCATCAAAGACGCGCGCCTCGGCCTCGGCAGCGTCGCGCCGACCGTCCTGCGCTGCGCGCGGACTGAGGACGTGCTGCGCGACCGGACGCCCGACGAGGCGACGATTAAAGCCGCCTGTGCGATGCTCGTCGAAGAGATCGCGCCGATTGACGACATGCGCTCGACGGCGCAATACCGCGCCCGCGTCGCCGCGAATCTGCTGGCTGATTTCTTGGTTAATCTTAAAAAATGACGGAAAAGCAGAAAGTTCCGAGCGCGCTCGTACAAGCGAACACAGTTTTATCCCACAGGGACGGTTGATAATAGCCCGGCACTTCAGTGCCGGGTACATTACGCAGATTTTAAAAGAGTCCCATGGGGACGATTGAAGATTGCGTTGATGAGGCGTCAACCGTCCCTACGGGACTCAAAAAATTCACCGGTTCAGTTCACGGCGATAAATCACCGGGCTATTATCAACCGCCCCTGACGGGGCTTTGGAAATGATGCAAGTTCAAAGATGAGTGTGCCTGAGTTCGTCATTCGCAGTCGCCGCGTGGTCACGCCGGACGGGATCGTGCCCGCGTCGGTTCGCGTGCGTGAGGGGCGCATCGTCGCGGTCGGCGCGCTTGAAGATGTGCCGGACAATTGCCCGCTCGTCGAAGTTGACGACGGGGCGGCGCTGTTGCCGGGGTTGGTGGATACGCACGTCCACATCAACGAACCGGGGCGCACCGATTGGGAAGGTTTCAACACGGCGACGCGCGCCGCGGCCGCCGGGGGCGTGACGACGCTCGTCGAGATGCCGCTCAACAGTATTCCGGCGACGACGACGCGCGATCACTTGGAGACGAAGCGCGCGGCCGCCGCCGCCGCAGGGAAGTGCTACGTTGACGTGGGCTTCTGGGGCGGCGTCGTGCCGGGCAACACGGCGGAATTGCCGCGCATGTTCGAGGGCGGCGTGTTCGGCTTCAAGTGTTTCCTCGTGCCGTCGGGCGTGGACGAGTTCGCGCATGTGTCGGAAGACGACTTGCGCGCGGCGATGCCGGAACTGGCGCGCATGGGCGCGCTCCTGATCGTTCACGCGGAGACGCCCGCGCCGATTGAGGCCGCCCTCGCAGACACGGCGGGGGCGACGGCAGACGACGCGCGTCGCTACGAGACGTTTCTACGGTCGCGGCCGAAGGCGGCTGAAGACGAGGCCGTCGCGTTGATGATTCGGCTCTGCCGCGAGACGGGCGCGCGCGTCCACATCGTGCATCACTCGTCGTCGTCGTCGCTCGCGCTGCTGCGCGCGGCGAAAGACGAAGGGCTGCCGTTCACGGTCGAGACGTGCCCGCACTACCTGACCTTCGCGGCCGAGGACGTGCCCGACGGCGCGACCGAGTTCAAATGCTGCCCGCCCGTGCGCGAGCGCGCGAACCGCGAGCGACTCTGGGACGCGCTCGACGCGGGCACGCTCGACCTGATCGTCTCCGACCACTCGCCGTGCCCGCCGGAAATGAAGCGGCGCGAAGAGGGCGACTTTCTCAAAGCGTGGGGCGGCATCGCCTCGCTCCAACTGCGCTTGCCCGCCGTGTGGACGGAGGCGCGTGCGCGCGGGCATTCAATCGAGCGCGTGGTCGAATGGCTGGCCGCCGCGCCCGCGCGTCTCGTCGAGTTGGACGGGCGCAAGGGCGCGATCCGGGTGGGCTGCGACGCCGACCTCGTAGTCTTCCGACCCGACGAGCAGTTTCGCGTCGAGCCTTCGATGCTGCACCACCGTCACAAGCTGACGCCGTACGCGGGGCGGACTTTGAGCGGCGTGGTCGAGGCGACTTTCCTGCGCGGCGCGAAAATTTACGAGCGCGGCGAATTTAAGAGCGAAGCGGCGACGGGCGCGCTGCTCGCCCGGAGGTGACACACGATGACGGATTTCACCGAACTCGTCGATCTGGCTGCCGAACGCGTGGGCGGCGCGGTCTTGTACGCCAACGACGACTTCTTTGCGCCGAAGGAAAATCTGTTGAAGCCGGGCGCGCCCGTCTTCCTCGAAGGCGAGTACACGGATCGCGGCAAGTGGATGGACGGCTGGGAGTCGCGCCGTCGGCGCACGCCCGGTTTCGACTGGTGCATCATTCGTCTCGGTCTGCCCGGCCGCATTCGCGGCGTCGTCGTGGACACCGCGCACTTCAAAGGTAACTACCCGGAGCAGTGTTCGCTCGAAGCCACGGCGATTGACGGCTTGCCGGATGTCGAGCGACTACTGGGCGAAGCGGTCGAGTGGCGCGAGGTGCTGCCCGTCTCCAACCTCGACGGCGATTCGCAGAATCCGTTTTCGATTGAAGAGACAGAGCGCGCGACGCACCTGCGCTTCAAAATTTACCCGGACGGCGGCGTGGCGCGCCTGCGCGTGTACGGCGAGGTCGCGCCTGATCCGGCGCGCATCCGTGAGTGCGGCGGGCGCATCGATCTGGCGGCGGTCGAGTCGGGCGGATTGGTGCTCGCGTGCAGCGACATGTTCTTCGGCCATCGGCATAACTTGATCATGCCCGGTCGAGCCGCGAACATGAGCGACGGTTGGGAGACGAAGCGACGACGCGGCCCCGGCCATGATTGGGTCGTCGTCAAACTCGGCGCGCGCGGTCGGATTCATCAGGTCGAAGTTGACACTTCACACTTCAAAGGCAACTATCCCGAAAGCTGTTCGCTCGAAGGCTGCGACGCGCACGAGGGCGCGGGCGGCGATGCGAATGCGCTCGCGAGCGTCGCGTCGTGGACTGAAATTCTGCCGCGCACCAAATTGCAGGCGCACACGCGCCACCACTTCACGGACGAGTTGAAGCGCACGGCGGGCGCGCTCTCGCACGTGCGTTTCAACATCTACCCGGACGGCGGCGTCAGTCGCCTGCGGCTCTACGGGAGCGTCGCGGAGGATTAGGTTTCAAGTTTCAGGAATGAGGTTTCAAGTTTCAGGTTTCAAGTTTCAAGTTAAAGGAATGAGGAACATTCAGACTTGAAACTTGAAACCTGAAACTTGAAACTCACTCCTGAAACTTGAAACTCGAATTATGATGGACTTACGCGAAGGTCTGGAACGGCTGAACTCCGCGAGCGCGGCGGAGGCGGAGACGGAACTGCTCAAGTGCTGCGGCTCGGCGGAATGGGCGCGGGCGATGGCGGCGCGGCGGCCGTACCGCGACGTGCCGGAGTTATTGACGGCGGCCGAAGAAGTTTGGTGGAACCTGAGCGAGCGCGACTGGCTCGAAGCGTTCGCCGCGCACCCACGGATCGGCGGGCGCGAGCGTGCCGCACGCGCGCAGCGCCGGCAGGCCGAAGAATGGTCTGAGCAGGAACAGTCCGGCGCGAGCGTCGCCGCGCAGGCCACGCTCGACCAACTCGCCGCCGCCAACCGCGCCTACGAAGAGAAGTTCGGCCACATCTACATCGTCTGCGCGACGGGCAAGACCGCCGACGAGATGCTCGCGCTCTTGCACGCGCGCCTCTCGAACAAGGCGGACACGGAACTCCGCAACGCCGCCGCCGAGCAAAGCAAGATCACCAGACTTCGACTGGAAAAGTTATTGACGACATGACTCATCAAAGTTTCAAGTTTCAAGTTTCAAGTTTCAGGTCTCAATGTTCCACGTTCTTTAACTTGAAACTTGAAACCTGAAACTTGAAACCGTTCCAACTATGAGCGCGATCACCACACACGTTCTCGACACCTCGCGCGGGCGACCGGCGGGCGGCGTCCGCGTAGTTCTCGAAGTTCGAGAGGATGAAGGCTGGAAAATTTTAGGGCGGGGCGAGACGGACGCCGACGGGCGGCTGAAGAATTTGTTGCCCGAAGGTTTCGACTTGAAGGCGGGCGCGTATCGTCTCACGTTCCACACGTCGGATTATTTCGCGACGCAGGGGGGCGAGAGTTTTTACCCCGAAGTCACGCTCGTCTTTACCGTCAACGATGCGTCGGCGCATTACCACGTGCCGCTCCTCGTCAGTCCCTTCGGCTACTCCACCTATCGCGGGAGTTAATGAATGACACTCGACCCCAACACGAGCGAATGGCTCAACCTCTTCGCGCGCTGGTTTCACGTCTTCGCGGGCATCCTCTGGGTCGGCACGACCTACTATTTCACATGGCTCGACGCGCGCCTCTCCGAAGCCGAGGGCACGGCCGCGCCGGGCGAGCGGCCGCAAATCTGGATGGTGCATAGCGGCGGCTTCTACGTGGTAGAAAAACAGAAGCAGCCGGGGACGCAGACGCTCCACTGGTTTCGCTGGGAGGCCGCGTTGACGTGGTTGAGCGGCATGGTCTTGCTCGTGCTCGTCTATTACCTCGGCGGCGCGCTCGTCGACCCGGACGTGCGAGACATCAGCGTGCCCGCCGCCGTCGGGTACAGCATCGGCCTGCTCGTCATCGGGTGGGTCGTCTACGATCTGTTGATGCTGTCGCCGCTCGGCCGAAACGAGTTCGCGTTCGCCGTCGTGGCCTACGCGCTGCTCGTCGGCGTCGCGTATCTCCTGACGCACGTTCTCAGCGGCCGCGCGGCCTACATCCACATGGGCGCGCTGTTGGGCACGCTGATGGTCGCCAACGTCTGGATGCGTATTCTCCCCGCGCAACGCCGCATGATCGCCGCGACGAGCGCGGGCGAGATGCCCGACGCGCGTCTCGGCGCGCAGGCCAAACTCCGCTCCAAGCAGAACACTTTCATGGCCGTCCCGGTCGTCTTCACCATGATCAGCAACCACTTCCCGACCGCCACCTACGGCAGCCGCTACGACTGGATCATCCTCTCGGTCTTGATTCTCGCCGGGTGGGTGGCGGCGAAGTTCATCAGGCGGGCGTGAATGGGTTTCAAGTTACAGGTTTCAGGTTTCAAGTCTGAATGTTCTTCGGTCTTTAACTTGAAACCTGAAACTTGAAACTTCACAGCAAACGGAAGAGGGAGACATTATCAATGTCTCCCTCTTCCGTTTGCTGTGAATCTTGTCTGCTACTTCTTAGTAACCGCTGTAGCCGTCGTTGTAGCCGTTCTCGAAGGCCATGCGGAGGTACTGTTGGTACAGGGCGCGGTCGCCGAGGCGCGAACTGTAATCCTTCGTGCCGTTGCGGTAGACGCTCTCGTCGCTGAAGTCATAACGCTCATTGCGCGAACGATCCTTGCGTCCTTCCTTGATGCCTTCGTTGTAACCCGCGTTCAAGGCCGTCTGGCGAAGCTGGAACGAGCCACCGTAGTTGGGATAGCCGTCGTAGGTGTTGCCGCGGCGCGCTCTGCGTTCTTCGCGTCGCTCGCGCCTGTCTTCGCGCCTCTCGCGGCGGCGGTCGCGCCTGTCGTCGCGGCGTTCCCACCTGTCGTCACGATCCTGACCGTAGCGCCAGTCCTGCGCGAACGTGGCCGTCGGCAAGAGCAAGAACGCGCCCATCGCCAACATCAACGCTTTCGTCTTTATTCCACCATTGCTTCTCATCTTTTATCACCCCTCTACTTTCAACTGAAATTCGCATCATTGCGAACCCTCAACCGGAGTGACTTACAACCGCCGTGCCACATGCCCGGAGCGCGAAAACACTTAAAAATCGCCGCCTCTTTTGCATTACAAGCGTCTGAATCGCACGATAAGGTGTCAAGGCGTTCCGTATCGTGTGCATACGCGCAAAATGCCCGCCTCGTTACGTGTTCAGCTTCTCACGGCCTCGATTGCGAGGCGCAGGCGTGACGCCCACGCTTCCTGCTCGGCACGCCCGGCGAGTTGCGGCGACGCGCCGAACTGTTCGGTATCGCCGCTGAAGCGCGGGATCACATGGAGGTGAAAGTGGAATAAGTGTTGGTCGCTCGACGCCTCGTTATTCTGCCTGAGCGTCACGCCGTCGGCCGCGAATTCCCGCTTCACCGCGCGCGCAACTCTCGCCGCCGTCGAGAGGATGGGGGCGGCGAGTTCGTCGGGCAGTTCGTACAAATTCTCGACGTGGCTGCGCGGCACGACGAGAGCGTGTCCCGGCGTCAGGGCGAACGGGTTGATCAAGACCAGAACCTGCTCCGTCTCGATCACGACACAACCCACAGGCTCGCCCGCCATAACCCGGCAAGCCCAGCACGGTTCCCAGAAGCTCGTTTTGTCATCCATCGTTTGAATCTTCCGTTAGTAGCTAAGATTCGCTAGATGTGCGATTTCTCTTGTCAATGGCTTGTGTTGAAGATGTCAGATGACGGAGTTCGCCTATGTGCCGTTTCATTCGTTCATTCTGTTCATCTGAGAATACAGCTCCGAAGTTGGATTCGGTAATTTCAAGCTCAAGTAAGCGCGACTCTGCCATGAGAAGATTAAGTCGATTTAAATTGCTAACGGCATCATGGCCTTCACGAGCGAGTTTACCCAACTCAATTTTGATAGGCCCGATTTCAGCCGTCCCTTCATCTGAACTTGTGAAGCGTTCAAGTAGTCGAAGTAATGGTTTACGAAAGATCAGGGCTATGATAAGAGTGATCACAGGCCAAGAGAGCAAAAGCGACCCAATAGTTTTAGTCCACTCTAAAGTTATTGATTCCATCTGAGATTACTCCATTTGGGAAAGAAAGATCACTTAGCCGAATTATAGATTCTTCCTGCTATCGAGAATCTTGACGAACGAGCCGGAGCGCAGTTCGGGGAGCGTCAGGCTGGATCGCTGTAAGGCTTCTTCCTCCGTGATCGCGCCGCAGTTGATGGCGCGCAGGAAATAGTTGAGCAAGCCCTGACCTGTCGCGGCATCGTCGAACACGTCTCCGACGAGGGTGGCCTTGGCGGCCTTCTCGACAAAGTTGCGGAGGCGTTCGGAGGCGGCGTCGAGGCTTTGGAGGAAGAAGGCATAGACGGCCGCGTAGCGCGTGGGGAGTTGTGCCGGGTGTAAATCCCATCCCTGATAGAAGCCGCCGGTGAGCGAGTGTAGGACGTGGCCGTAGTGGATGCGCCACGCGCGGTGGACGGTGCGGCGGTTCTCGCCTTCCTGCGCTGCGGTGAGCGTCGCGCCTCCGGCGGCGGCGCGGTGCGGGGCGACGGGCATGATGTTGGTCGCGCCGTCGGAGAGCCACACGCCCGTGCCCGCGAAGGAGACCTGCATCATGTGTTTGGCGAAGTCGCAGGAAGGGTGCGTCATGTGCTGGTGCGCGGCCGTGATGTTGCAACTGGCGGTGTAGTCGTAAGTGCCGAAGTGCGCGGCGGTGCAACGGCCGCGCGCAGCGGCGAGCAGGAGCGGCAGGTTGACCCGCCCGTCGTGGTTGATGATCGATTGGGTGGTTTCGATCATCATCTCCATCTTGAGCGTGCCCGCTGCGAGACCGAGTTGCGTTTCGAGCAGGTCGAAGACGTGCGCGAGCGCGGCGGTCTGTTCGGGGATGGTGATCTTGGGCAGCGTGACGACGAAGTTCGGCGGCAGACGCCCGCCCGCTTCCGCCGCGAGCGTGGAGACGAAGATGTCGAGCGTGCGCAGGCTGCGGGCGCGCAGTTCTTCCGTGAAGGGCTTGATGCGGATACCGATGAAGGGCGAGAGCGTGCCGGACTCCAAGCCGCGCGCCACCTCGCGCGCGGCGGCTTCGGCGTGGGCGTCCTCTTCGGCGTCGGGGCGGTTGCCGTAACCGTCCTCGAAGTCGATGCGGAAATCTTCGACCGGCTCGCGGTCGAGTTTCTCCCGCACGCGCTCGTAGATGGTGCGCGCGAGCGCGCCGGTGAACTGCTCGTCGTCCGGTGACTCCTCGCCGCCCGTGAGAGCGAGGGCGCGCGCGAAGGCGTCGGCGTCCGGGGCGAACGTTTCGAGGGCACGCAGGGCGAGCGAGCCGAGGCGTCCGGGCGTATCGGACTTGAAGAGGTGCGCGCCGCCGTAGACGGTGTGGACGGGCTGGCGGCGTCCGGTCTCGCCGGGGTAGATGCGTGCGAAGTCGGTGTTGGCCTGTTCGAGCCGGGCGGTGATGTCGCGCGTGGTTTCGGTCGTGAGCGATGTTTTCATAAAAGTCTCGTTTGAAGTCAGCAGGTCGTGCGCGGGATGCTCGGGTGTGAAAGAGCGGGAAGTGAAGCGCCGGAGGGCGCGAAGACGTGTCCCGGTGTTGACCGGGTTTCACGCGCTTCGCCCCCTCGCGGGGTTGGGTTGTGCCTATCGAAAGACCTGCTCGACCGGCGTGATGCGAACTTGTTCGGCGCGCACGTTAATCGGGTAAACCTCGATGATCTTGTCCTCGTCCATGATCTCTTGCGGCTTGGGCGAGTTGTAGGTCATGGGCGAGGGTTTGTTCGCAAGGATGGCATCGCGCAACCCTTCGGCGTCTTTCGTGACGACGACGATGCGCATGCGGTTCGTCGCCAGATACTTCTTGATGGCGGCATTCACGTCTTCGAGCGTGAGGCGCGAGAGTTGATCGCGCATGTACCCGTTGAAGTCGCCGATCTCGTAATAGCGGCTGTCGAGCGCGTAGCCGAGTTGGGCGTCCTGCGTGGCGGTCAGGATGTTGGAAAACTTGGACAGAAACTCGCGCGTGGCCTCGAAAGCTTCGCGCGAGAGGCCGTCGCGGACGAGTTTGTCGTACTCGTAGAGCGCGGCGCGCAGGACGAAGTGGCCTTGTTCGGGCGGCACGGGGCGAATCCAGATTTGGAAAATCTGCTGCTGGCGCGCGAGGTTCGGATCGGGCTCGAACTGGAACATGCCGCCGGGAAAGTATTCGATATAGGCGTAGTCGCCGTAGTTCAAGCCGCGCGCCTCGCGCAGGCGTTGATAGAGATAACTGTTGGACGAACGATGCTGGCCGAAGTAGGAAACGACGACGGCGAGCGCAGGCCAGTCTTTGTCCGCGCGCGTCACGTCAATCGGGAAGCCGAGCGAAATGGCGGTGGAACGCGTCTCGCGTTTGATGATGTCGATGTGCGTGCCCAGTTCGAGTTTGGGGGTGAAGAAGTTGGAGGGCGTGCGCGTGCCCGCCGGAAGTTTGGCGAAATCGGCCTTCACCTTCGCGGGGAACGTCGCCGGGTAGCCGCCCGCGAGGCCGAGCACCATGTTGGCCTGCGTGTAGTGCGCGCGATAAAACTCGCGCACGTCCGCGAGCGTGATCCGTTCGAGCGCGGAGAGGCTCCCGACGTTGTGATGGCCGTAAGGGTGTCCCGCGTAGATGTTGTTGTAGAGCTGCTCCTTGCCCAACTCTTCGTCGTTGCCCTCGCGCAGCGAAACTTTGAGATAGTTGATGAGGTTGGTTTTGATCCGCGTGAAATCGTCTTCGCGGAAACCGGGGTCGAGGATCATCCGGCTGATGAGCGCGTAGTAACGCGACAGGTTATCGGCGTGCGTCGTGCCCGTGAAGACGGTCATCTCTTTATCGACCTGCGAGCCGAAAGAGGCCGCCATCGGGTAGAAGGCCTCCTGAATCTTCTCGAAGGGAAGCTCGCGCGTGCCCCCGCCCGACACGAGCGAAGCGGTCAGGGCGGCCAGCCCTTCTTTGCCCGCCGGGTCGTCGGCCGCGCCCGTCATGAAGAGAATGCGAAACGTGATGAGCGGAGAGCGGTTGGGCAGCAACACGGCGTCGGGATCGGCAGCCGTGTGCATGAGCACCGGGCCTTTGATGCGCTCGCGCGGTTTGGATCGCGGCGATTTGCGTTGGGCGTAGGCTGTCAAGGTCGAGAGCGCGAACGAGAGCACGAGTGTGATGAAAAATATTCTTCGCATGGTTTTATTTGCCGCCCTCCTTGTTTGCCGTCTGTCTGCCCGTGCCCTGAGAGAGCGTGACGATGGTGCGGTTGTTATCCATGAAGTAACGGCGCGCGGCGTCGCGTATGTCGGCGGGCGTCACACTGTCGGCGAGCGCGAAGAGTTTGTTCATCGTCTCCGGCGTGCGGCGCAGCGCGAGATAAGGCGCGAGCGCGCCGGCAATCGCTTCGCTGCTGTCCATCGCCTGCGCGAAACCGTAGCGGCGGCGCGAGCGCGTGTCGTCGAGTTTTTGCTGTGGGATGAGTTCCGTCGTGTAACGCCGGAAGGTGGCGAGAATCTGCTCGCGAACGTAGGGCATGTCCTCCACCTTCTTAAGGCGGGTCTGGACGGTGAAAAGTTCGGGGTCTACTCTGTCGCCGAAACTCACGCCGACGGAATCCACCTTTTGCTCTTTCAGGACGAGGCGTTGATACAACTCCGAGTTTGTACCGAAGGCGATGGCCGCCAGCAGGTCGAGGGCGACCTTGTCTTTATTCTCGTCGGAATAAGCGGGGGCGCGGAAGGCGACGGCCAGATAGGGCAGGGTCGCGCTCGGCCATTCGACGTGCGCTTCGCGCGGTTCGGTTTGCGCGGGTTCCGCCGGGATGGTGGGCTTGTAAGCGCCGCGCTCCCACGCGCCAAAGTGCTGGCGGGTGAGCGCGAGCGCGCGCTGGCGGGTCACGTCGCCGACGACGAGGATGGTCGTGTATTCGGGGCGGTAGTAGCGTTTGTAAAAATCGAGGCTGTACTGGTACTGGTTCGGCATGTCCTCGATGTCTTTGATGAAGCCCATCGTGGTGTGCGAATAAGTGTGCGTGCGGAAAGCCGTCTCGCGCAGTTTCTCGAAGAGCTTGCTGGCGGGGTTTGCGCTGTTCTTGTTGTACTCGCCGAGCACCGCCAGAGCTTCCGTCTTATACTCCGGTTCCGCGTATTGGAGCGTCTGGAAGCGGTCGCCTTCGATGCGCATCACTTCGTCCAAATCCTCTTTCGAGAAGAGTTCGTGATAGACGGTGCGGTCGTCGGTCGTGTAAGCGTTCGACGAGGCCCCGGCGCGCTCCAGGATGTCGTCGCGCTGCGCGGGCGTCACGTTTCGGCTGCCGCGAAACATCATGTGCTCGAAGAAGTGCGCGTAGCCGCTCTTGCCGGGTTCGATTTCGTTGCGCGACCCGGTCTGGACGACGATGTAGAGCGCGACGAGATTCGGGTAGTCGGCCGGCACGGTGACGAGGCGCAGGCCGTTCGGCAGATCGTCAATCGTGTAGTTGTAGGGAAATATCTTCCGCTGGTTGGCAGAGGCGGGCTTCGCCTTCTTCGGAGGCGCGCCCCTCTTCGCCTGCGCCAGTCCCACGGCGGGCAGGCACAACAAGAGCGAAACTAGTAGCAAGGTTTTCATATCGCGCACACTCCGTAAAACTTTTTTTGATGATGTGGATGGAGACGCGGAAATTATACACGATGCGGACGGCCGGGGCGATACGGTCGCCGAGAGCGGCGCGGGCGCGCGCGGAGGGAGCGGCGCATTCCCGTCCTCGACGCAATTCTCTCAAGCCCCTTTAACCCGACCGGCGCGCGTCAAGGCCGCGCCGGGGCAGGCGTTGTTTCGCAAATTTTCTGCGCGAGCAGTTCGCCCGCGACGCGGTGGCCGGTCGAGTTCCAGTGGCCGTTGCCGAGGCTGCGGCCGAAGCCGTGGAGAAAGACCTGGTGTTGTTCCGCGTATTGTCGGAGCGATGGTGCGAGCGTCAGAACGGGGAAGCCTTCGCGGTCGCCGAGCGACTTGAGCCGGGTGTCCGGGTAGAAGATGTCGGTCGCGCCGACGCGGGCGAGGAAGGCGGCGCGGGCTTCGGGGCGCGGGTGCACCTGCACGCCGCTGCTGAGCGTCGCGACGAGGAACCGCGCGCCGCGCCCGCGCACCTCGTCGCGCATGAGGCGGAGCAGCCCTTCCGTCACGCGCCAAGCCTCTTGCCGCGCGGCGTCGGCGGGTTCGCTGTAGATGAGATTGTCGAGGCCGAGTTCGTTGGCGCCGGGCGCGGCGTTGTCCTCCGGCCGCGCCGCCGCGTTTGTCGCCGGGGCGTTCGCGCTGAAGGCCGCAGGCTTCGGCGCGACGGGCGCGACGGGCGCGGCGGGCGCGCGACGCGCGGCGAGGTAGTTTTTGAGCGTGTACTGGCCTTCGTGGAAAGCCTGTATGACGCGCAGGTGCTCTCTGAGCCAGCGACCCGCGCGGCTGAGAGCCGAGTGGCGCAAACGGAACGTGCGCGTCTGGCGGAAGGAATCGTCGAGCGTGAGGCGACCGTCGCGGTAGACGAAATAGGGAATCTCGTCGGTCTTCTTGAGGGAGCGCGAGTTGTCCGTGATGTCGTTGTTGGTGGTCATGGCGAGGAGCACGATGTCGGGCGAGTATTCCCAAGCATGTTCGCGCAGCGTCAAGAGTTCCTGCGCCGTGCCGTAGCCGGAGACGCCGAAGTTGATCACTTCGACGCGCTTGCCCTCGTTGAAGGCGCGACAGCCTTGCAGCCTTTCTTCCATGATGACCCAGTAGGCGTCTTCGAGCGGGACTTGCAGAGCCTCCGAGAAAGAGTCGCCGAGCAGCGCGATGCGCAGCGTGTTCGGGGGCTTCTGCTTCGCGTGCTCGCGGTCGCGCAGGCCGTCGCTGTTGATGCGGACGTAAGCCTCGCCCTCCTTGCGATACCAGCCGGACACGCCGGGTCTGAGCGCGTAGCCGCGCACCGTGTCGGGCGTGTAAAAGACGGGGTAGGAATAGCCGCCGACGCGCAGCGCGATCTCTGCGACGAGCAGGGCGAAGATGATCGCACAGAGCAGCATCGCCAGTTTGACGAGGCGCAGTTTTCTGCGTGACCAGTTGAGACTGAGCGGCGGCGGCGGCGGCGGCGACGGGTCGGGCATAGGCGACGTTAAGGGATGAAGGATGAGGGATGAGGGATGAATAAAAAACATTCAAGCAAGTTAAGCATTCCTTTCATCCCTCATCCCTCATCCTTCATCCCTTTCTTCGGACACTTGCAGGACGGCTTGCCAGTTCGACTCGTCGGCGCGCATGCGCGTCGTCAATTCGTCGCGCAGGCGTCGCAAATTGTCGCTCAGGGCGTGCGGGTAGTTTTCGATATCGCGGAAGCGCGCGCGTTGTTCTTCGACGAATGCTCTCTGTTTGGTGATGGACGGGATGGAGTCGTGACGGCCGCGCTCCCAGAACGGCGCGAGGAGCGTCTCGATTGTGGCCGCGCCGGGGATTGCAATTTCTTCGCCGTCGAGGCCGACGATGTCGCCGACGTACATCCCGTCTCTGTCCGCGCCGCGAAACACTTGCAGGCGTCCGGGCAGCGTAGACTTCTCCGGCGTGTTGGAAGCCTTGAGCGTGGGGCGGCCTTCGATCAGGCATTGTTTGAAGATGACGCCCGCGATGCGTCGCACCTCGCCGGAGAGTTTCGTGCCGACGCCGAAGCCGGCGGCCTGCGGAAACTCCGCCACGATCCGTTTGATGTTCTCCACGTCGAGATCGCCCGTCAACACGGGGATCAACCCGTGGAGGCCGTTCGCCTCGAAGAAGCGCATACACCACGCGCCGAGTTTCGCCAGATCGCCCGAATCCACGCGGAAGCCTTTGAAGGCGCGGCGGCGTTCGGGCGTCGAAGTGGCGGCCATGGCGGCGTGCGCCGCGCCCGTGTACACGTCGATGGTGTCGAGCAGCAGCGTCGTCCCCTGCGGGTTGGCGTCCAGCCAACGCTCGAAGGCGACCTGCTCGAAATGTTTCGGCCTGCCCGTGCGCGGCTCGATCTCCGTCTCTTCGATGTACTCGATGTAAGCCTGCTGCCAGTAGTGCGCGGACGTGCCGACGGCCGGGATGTCCAGACGATGCGCCGCCTCCATGTTCGACGTGTCGTTGAAACCGCCGATGAAGGCGTAGGCGGCAACTTCGACGGCGCGCTCGATGTCGCCGTTGCGCCTGAGAGAGAAGTCGGAGAGCCAGCGCGTCTCGCCCGCCGCCATCCGCAGTTGCATGGCGAGGGCGGCGGTCGTCATCGGCAGATCGAAGGCGTGCTCGAACTTGATCTCCTGCGCCTGCGTCAGCCCGAACCCGCCCGTGATGTCTGCGAACGGCTCGCCCGCGAACATGATCGTCGCCGGGCGCACCGCGCGCACCGCCCCGACGAAACTCATGTCTTCCATGGCCTTCGCGAACCGCCCCAAGCCGCCGCGATCCTGTTCGAGAAAACGCAGGCGCGGGCGGTCGAGCCCGCTCTCGGTCAACAGGCGCACGAGCCGCCCGTGCCCCAGACACGGCGCGAAGGGAAGCTTGCGCTGCGTAACGTAAAAGGTCGCCTCCGCCTCGCTCAGAAGCTTATCGTGCAAGCGCGTCTCGTCTTTATACGAGGCGTCGCCCATCGTCGCGTGATAACGATCAATATTGAGATTTCCCATGCTTATCCGCGCATTATAAACATTGACAGGGTCAAGCGACAGTCAGATACTGCTTGCCGCGCACAGGGTCACAAGCGGGACACATAGCGCTCCCCCATTATCAGCAATCCAACTAACGAAGGAGAAAGAAGATGAAACGGAGTTCCTTGTCCGCTTTCGCGTTTTTGATCGCCACCTTGTTGAGCTTGCAAATCGCCGCCGCTCAGTTTCCCAGACTACCGAGAATTCCGAAACCCAATCAGCCGAAACCGCAGCCGTCCCCGACGCCCGACCGACAACCGGGCTCGTCTGACACTACTCAACCGGCGCAGCCGGAAACTCGCCACGAGACGAAACCGGCGATGACGTCGGCGGCGGCGGCGTCACAGTCGAACGAACCGACCATCGCCAAGGATTCCGTCCAGTTGACTGCCTTCACCTACAACGTCTACAAGGGGAACTTCGACACTTGGAGCTGGGTCCCGCTCATCTCCTATCGCATCAACGGCCCCATCTCGAGCGGCGGCCAGCTCTACGTCGAGTACACAGTTCCCGGCAACCCCGCCGTGAAGTTCGATTGCAGCACCGAGGAGACGTCGGCCGACCGCTGGTGGAAGACCACGTGCGGCGGACGCGATGGCGTCCCCCAGGAGAAAGCGACCACCTACACCGGCCCCTTCCAGTTCGCCATCAAGCTGCGGAACGAGCTGGCGGGCACCGACAAGACGATCTTCACGGGGAAGGCCAAGGTCGCCAAGGTGCATTCCAACGAGATCAGCACCGGCAAGTTCGCCAACCACTTCGTCTATTACGTAGACCACGATTGGAACCTTCCCATCGGTTACGTCTATTACACGCCCGACGACCTGAACGGCATGAAGAGACCCATGCTCAACGTCACCTTTTGGGTGCGCGGCGATGCGTACAAACTCGACCCGCACCTCTTCTACAAGGGCGCGGAGGTGGGCCGCATCAATTACGAGGGCACGCAGGTCGGGAAAGCCAGTTGCGAGTCGGACGTGGAGAACAACACCACGCACTTCGTGGACGAGAAGCTCGCGCCGCAGAAGGCGAAGTGGTCGCGCGTGCGCTGCACCTTCAACAACGTCCGCGCGTGGGACACATCGGATGCCGGGTGGGGCTTCGGGGCTCCGCACCTCATGAACAAGAACCCCGGCGAGTACGAGATGAAGGTGCTGTGGAACAACAAGCTGGCGCGCTCCGTTAAGTTCACCGTCAAACCCGACGGCACGCTCGACACCAGCCTCGCGGCCGCCAACAAACTCGGCACCGACCGCCTCATCGTGCCCGTGCAGATAATCGGGGAGCAGGACGGCCAGTGGAACCGGACGGCGTGGCAGACCGAAGCCTTCTACGGCCACCCGCTGACGGGCTTCGCGGCTTTGCCTTGAGCCGGAGGGCGGTGTCCGAAGTTTCAGATAGGCTTTAGGGGTTTGCCATTGAGTGCGATGAAGGAATCATTGGAGGGGCGGGGCTGGTCCCTGCCCGCTCGCTTTCGTAGCCACGCGGGCAGCGACAAGCCCGGCCCCTCCACTCATTTCTTGGTAGCTCCATCCAATTGCAAATGGCTATAACGCTTGAATTGAGCCGCCGCGCACACATCTGAACAAGCCTTCAAGTCTTGCGTATGAGAGTGACGCTATTCGCGGTCGGGTGCTTGCCGTTGTTAGATCGCTGTCGCCCCACCTGACTATCATCGCTCGATGGCGACAACGTGTGCTTGAATCTTGCCATCGACTTCGCCCCGCCCGAACCGCTCAGCGATAGCCTCGGCCACGCTGTCGGTCGCTTCGCTGAGCCGTGAAGCATCGCGGGCTTCAATCTCGCTTCTCAGCGGCGTCCCCTGACAGTATGCGATTGCAGGGATATGGGGGGAAGTCGCACGACTACGCGCCGCGAGCGTGTCGATTCGGGGTGGGGCCATGAATCCGCCGTTTGTGAGATCACGCTCAATGACGCGGCGGTCGTAATAGTCGTAGGGCGTGCGCGACAGGAAACGCGGTGGGTCTTCGGGAAAGACTGTCTCCAGTGCGGTCTCAACCGTGTCCGCGAACTCGTTTTCCCTGATGTGATCCCACACGTTGAATAAAAAAACGCCCCCCGGCCTGAGCACCCTGCGCGCTTCCGAAAACGCCTTAGGCTTATCGGGGAAGAACATGACCCCGAATTGGCACACGACGGCATCAAAGTCTGCGTCCGGGAAAGGCAGTTGCATCGCGTCCGCCTGACGCCATTCGACCATACGCATCGTCCCTACTGCTGAGGCATGATCGAGCATCGCCTGATTCAAATCCGTGGCGACGATGGAGACATGTTCGGGTAGCGCGGACGCTAACGCACGAGTCACGACGCCTGTCCCGGCTGCAATTTCAAGGACGCGAGAGAAAGTCCGCGAACTCAGCCGATTCACCAAGTCTGCGGCGTAAGACTCGAAGATCAGCGGCACTAGATGCGTGTCGTAGAGTTTAGGGATTAAGCCGGCGAACACTTTGTCGGTATTAGGACTGCCCATTGTGATTCTCCTGTGAATAACTACATTTGCGATCTAACGCCCCGCATCACCCGCGCCCTCATTCAACTATCATGAGAGGCAGCGTGGCGGGGCGTCGGGTGCATGCCGTTGTTAGACCTATGGCATTATGCTCAAGATGATTTAAGTGCCAAACGTTCATCTCGACAGAATGTGGGAAATCACATCTCAACTCCCGTTTCGGCTTTCGGAGCTTTGAAATATAACTTCTTCACGCTTTCAATAGGTAAGAGCAGCAGTAGAAAGATCAAGACCGGAAGAATAAAAGCCCATGTTCTCGTAATCATATTCAGGTAAAGAAGCAACAGAGTTGCCCCAACACCGATTGCAAAGCATAACAGCCGAATCATAATCATTATGAGTAAATGTTTATGCTTCTGATTGGGAATGGCTTTAACTTGCAGCTCTAATTTAAGATTGTCGTGAGCTAACTTTTCAGCTCTGGCTATTAATTCCTCAACAATCGGAGAAGTATCGCTTACCTGTAGGTTGATTGTAGTTTCAATCGCTAAAGCTCTCTTCACTGCTCTAACTATTTCAACTGGATTGACAGGTTTTAGAAGATAGTCGCAAGCGCCTGCCTTGATGAAACGGACAACATCCGGTATAGAGTTCCCATAGCCTGTAACTATTATGACTCTAGTTGGAATATTCTTTTCCTTTATTCTTTTCAACACCTCGAATCCATCAATGTCCGGCATCATTATATCCAAGAGAATCAAATCGGGATGCTCCTCCGAGGCCACACGTATCCCATCTGCTCCACTATAAGCCTTGAGAATCTGAAATCCTTCTGGCTTCAGTAAAAGCTCTATAAGTCCAGGGGTTGATGGCTCGTCATCAATGACCAATATTCTCTCTTGATTCATGTCACTCAATTCATACGTCTAACGCATATTGTGCCGAAAGATTCGGCCTAACTCCGTCATGGAGCGTGAAAAGCCGATAGTGTCGGCATAACACGCCCCTAATTAAGTTTCTTGCCGCGGAAGTGAAGCGCGGGCTTAAATCTTTTGTGCTTCACCTTGCCGGGAAGTTTTGCGGGTAAATCTTCCTCGTCGTCAATCAGGTCTTCGACGTGCACGCCCGCGAGACGAGCGTATTGCAGAAGAATAAGCGATGACGGTTCACGTTTGCCCGATTCATATTCTGAAATGTTGCTCTGCGTCGTGAGTTCGTCAATCGCCAAGTGCCCCATGAGGTCGGCTTGCGTTAAATTGAATGACACACGAATGTAACGAAGCTTCTCGCCAAGGCGTTGCGGCCTGACGCGCGGACTTGTGCCCATCAGGAGTTGCCTCCCGATAGGACAAAGGGCATCAGACGTTTGATTATATCCCAAGTTGCGATATAATCTTGCTCGCGTATCGTGGTCGCCGTGAGTTTGAACCTTTCAACTCGCACGGCGATGCTCATTACTCGTCTATGAGGTGGAGGCGTGAGCTACGCATGACCGTTGCCGATTTTTCAAAGACTCGAACGCGCGCATCATAGCAGACCGCGCCGGAGTTGAGCATCTTCACCCCCGACTCGTCTCGCCTCTGCCTGTCCTTCTCAACTACACGCAGAGGCACGCGGGGCTTGTGTTAAGGACAGCGCCAGCCCCGCCATCATCCTATGCCTCACGACATCCTTTTAGTCGAAGATCACAAGATCGTCGCGCAAGCCGTCAAAGAGACGTTGGAAGAAGAAGGCTGGCGCGTCACGCTCTGTTACGACGGGGCGGCGGCGGTGACAAAGCTGGCGAGCGATGCCAGTTATAATCTTGTGCTGTGCGACAACCACTTGCCCAACGTCAACGGCCTAGAGTTGGTGCGCTATGCGCGCTCTTTACCACATCGCAGATGGACGCCGATCATCATGTTCTCCGCGAGCGAATGTAGCCGGGATGCGCGTCTGGCGGGCGTGGACGAGTTTTTACGGAAGCCCGCCGACATCGGCAAGATAGTCGAGACGGTCGCCCGCTTGCTTATTTCTTAGTCCGATTTCAAAATGAACCGCCGCCGGATATTGCGCTATATGGAAGTGGCAAGCGAAAAGCGTTAAGCTGAAGCCAGCCATACCCGCAGAGGAGTCAATTATGGACGCGATTTATCACGTAAAAGCCGACGAACTCGATGAGAGTTTTCTGGACGCGCTCAAGGCATTGTTCAAAGATAAAGAGATTGAGATCGCCGTCTCGGAGCGCGACGAAACAGCTTATCTCCTGCGCGCCCCCGCCAACCGCGAGCGTCTCTTGCGCGCCGTAGCCGATGTCGAAAGCCTCCAACATATCGTCACGCCCGAACAGGAGCAGTTTCAGTGAGACTCAGCACGTTTCACCAGACTGCTTTCGACGACTATAGCGAATGGGCGCGGGAAGATTAAAAATATTCGAGCGTATCCGCCGCTTGATTATTGAAACGGCAAAAACACCCTTCGACGGCATCGGTAAACCCGAACCCCTTAAAAACGAACTCAAAGGTTACTGGTCGCGTCGCCTGACGGACGAACACCGCCTCGTCTATAAAGTCACCGACCAGCAGATCATCATCGTCTCCTGCAAATACCACTACAAGTAGTTTTCGCTATAAAAACTTTCACTGCGGAGGCGCGAAGCGGGGTTTTTATGTTTAGCCGGTGCGGGCTATCGCGGTGCACCGTTGTGGTTGGTTTTCATCCGGTCGAGCAGAGTTTGGGCGCGTGCGCGGAGGCGCGCGTCGGCTCCGCTGCTGACGAGTTGTTGGAGGGTGGCGCGGGCTGCGCCCGTCTCCCGCATGCGGAGATAGACTTGCGCGAGGATGAAGGTCAGGTCGGGTCGTCCCGGCGAGAGTTTTAGTCCCTGTCTCAACAGTTCGACCGCTGCGGGGAGTTGTTCGCCCGTCACCAGATTGATGAACGCCAGTAGGCGGTAGGATTCAGCGAAGCCGGGTTTGAGCGCAATCGCGCGCCGCAACTCCTGCCGCATGATCCGTGCCGCCCCGGCCTCGTAAGCGTCGATCTCCTGTTCGTCGTCCATCTCTTCGCGGCTGAGCGCGTAGGCGTAGTAGTAATGCGTCAGGTAATTGTCCGGTTCGAGGAGCGCACGCCGACCCAAGCGCCTTTCGCCGTCGCCGCTATGGCGGCGGGCGCGACGGCGAACAAAAAACAGAACGCGACCGACACACGCCGGGCGGCTCGCCCGATCCTCTCTGTCGTCCACGGTCTCGCCACGGTTGATGCTCGCAAAGTAAAAGTTTCCACGCGCCGCCCGTTTGAGAGAACGCAGAGGCGCGTTCAGACGGCGGCCGGGTCGCTGACCTGTTCCGCCGGCGGTTGAGAGATATGCACGCCGCCCGGTTTCTCTTGCCGGGGGTGCGCGCCCATGCCCGCGGAGGCGGCCATGAAAGGTCGCTCGAAGAGGCGGAAGAACAGCCACGCGAACAACACGGAGAGCGGCGTCATGACGACGAGCGCGATGGTGCGGATGTGAAACTGCGTGAAGCCGAACCAGTACCACTGCATCAGCACGAAGAGGTGCGTCAGGTAGAGCGAGTAGGAGATCAGGCCGAGACCCGCCAAGCCCACGAGGACGCGCGAGGCGCGGCGCGTCAACCCGCGACGCCTCTGCTCGGCGCGCACCGCGCCGTTTACCATCACGAAGAAGCCGACGCCCCACGCCGGGTGCATCAGGAGCCAGCCCGGGTCGTGAACCCAGATCAGGTGATTCACGTAGGGCAACCCCTCCGCGAGACCCATCGCCAGCAGGAGCGCGAGCGCGCCCGCCCACCACTTGTAACACCATTCGGGCAGCCGCACGACGCCCAACGCCGCCTCCACGCTGAGCGCGCCCAAAGCCCAGATGAACCAGTTCGTCGCCGCCGATTCCGTGACGGGGATCGTGAAGCCGAAAAAGTAGCCGACGCCGCGCCCGAGCAAGAGCCAGCCGACGCGCGCCGCCGCGCACACCACGAGCGTGCGCGCCCAGCCGTAGCGGATACGCAGAAAGAGCAGCAGGAAATAGGCCAGATAGAGTTGTTCTTCAATCGCCAGCGTCCAGAACGCGGCGTTGATGCTGTAGGTCGTGCGCATGTCCACGTTGTGGAGCATCAGGAGGTGCAGCCCCACGTCCCACAGGTAAAAGCCGGACACGTCGGGCGGCGTCTGGAGCGCGTTGTAGCCGAGATAGAGCACGAGCGCGGCGAGGTAGGGCGGGTAGAGACGACGCACGCGCCGCTTCCAGAAGGCGTAGAAGTCGATGACGGGTTGTTCGACCCCGGCGGCGCGTGCGCGCGCCCAGTGGAGGTGGATGCAGAAGCCGGAGATGACGAAAAACATGAAGATTCCGGCGTAGCCGAAATGCACGACCCACGCGGCCAGCGTCGGCAGCCACCACTGCCAGCCCGCGTAGGCGGTTTGCGGCGCGACCCCGAGCGCGTGATAGACGACGACCACGACGGCGGCCACGCCCCGCATCGCGTCGAGGCTCAACATCCGCCCGACTCTTCGCCCTTCAGATTTGAACTCCGCCACAGAAGTCAACAAAGTACACCCACGCAAATCCGAGTTAAGCGCGCCATTCTAGCACTTGGGGAAGTGTGGCCGAATCCGTGCGGGCCGGCCGGAGACTCCCGGCGACAAGTCCGGCGTCTTGCTTTCGGACGCCGAATAGTGCATGATGGCCGCCAGTTAATCCTTCTCCAGTGTATTAACGGTGATACGCATTGAGCCGCAGAAGAAGCGGCGAGGCGTTTCGGGTAATCCGGGGGAAGGTCGATCTCAACATCAGAAGCCGCTCCTTGCCGAGCACAACGGTCGAGTCGGCTTCGGTGGTCGAGGATCGCGAGACGGGTCGCTCACGCGGCTTCGGCTTCGTCGAGATGTCCAGCAACGAAGAAGGCCAGAAGGCCATCGAGCAGTTCAACGGCAAGGAAGTCAACGGCCGTAGCCTGAACGTCAACGAAGCCAAACCGCGCGAAGATCGCGGCGGACGCGGCGGCGGCGGCGGCGGTGGTGGTGGTCGCGGCGGTTACGGCGGTGGCGGCGGTGGCAACCGCGGCGGCTACGGCGGCGGCGGCGGTGGCAACCGCTACTAACGAATCAGCGGGTGCGCGCTCTCTGCCCGGTAACTCCGGGCGGAACAACGCATCCGACGGCACACGGCCGCGTCCTGTTGAGGGGCGCGGCATGCGTCCGGTGGGAGCGTAAACGCGCTTTCGCCGGACGCGATGCGGTTAAATTGCATCAAACTCGTAAGGAGAGAAAATATTGGCAAAAGAAGACTTAGTTCCGGCCGAAGGCGTGGTGATTGACAAACTGCCGAACGCGTTTTTCAAAGTGAAGCTCGACGGCGGCGAACATCTGGTGCTGGCTCAAATCGGCGGGAAGATGCGCAAAAATCATATACGCATTCTGGCCGGCGACCGCGTGAGCGTCGAATTGTCGCCGTATGACCTGACCAGAGGCCGGATCACGTACAGGTATAAATAAGGCGCGGGCGGAAGTTTTCCGCGCGAAAGTTCAAGATTATGACCAGCAACGGCCAGACCCCGGCTCCCTTCACCCTGTCTTTCATCGGCGACGGTTCGACAACTCAGTTGGAGTTGATGAATGCGACCGACCAACCGCTCAGGTGTGTCGAGATTCTCACCGTCTTTCTGAAAGACGAAGAAACTTCGGGCGCACCCTCGCGCGCGCACATCAGGTTCGAGGCGGTCAAGTATATCCAGCCGAAAGAGCGCGCCGTCATGCCGCACAAAACGCTGATTGACGGGAAATTGGCCGACCCGGGCGACGACCAGTTGCAACGCCTCAGAGCGGTCGCGGGCACGACCCGCCCCTACGTGCTGGATATTTCATGGGAAGACTCGGAAGGGAAGACACGCTTCCAGCGGATACCCGTCGGGCATTAACTGACCAAGTACACACACCCCTCGCGGAGTCGCCCTGTCGTCGCGACTCCCAAACCCCCGGCCGCTTCACCCCCGGTTGAAATTTTCGGATGATCCGTTTTCAGTCTAAATCTCGCGTTAGTAGATGGGACGTAAAGTGGAGACCCGCTAACGAAGTTTTAAGAGGATTGACTGACGACGGAGATACATCAATGAGTGCGAATATTAGAATCATCAAGCGATCCGAGCGAGACGCGACGAGCAGGGCGGCCAAGAGCCGCGCGGCCGAAATCAAAAACGCGCGCCACGCGACGCGAGAGATCGGCGGTCAGGTGACCACCTGGATCAGGGAATTTCAGCAGCGTCACACGCCCGACCCGCGCCGCGCCTTCGCGAGCCTCTTCGTCGATCCGGCGACCTCCCCCGTGGAGTAACGCCCGGCGCGACCGACACGACACGCGCGCCTCCGCCGCTTGAGCGGCGCACGCGCCGCGCAAATTTTAAGCCCCGCCATTGCCGCGACAATAATGTGTCGCCGATGGCGGGGCTTTCACGCGTCTTCAGGCGGCGGCGCGTCAACGGGGCGTTGCCGCCGGACTCGCCGCCGGTCTGGGACTCGGCGTGGGAGCCGGGGGCGGCAGCGCGGGCATCTTATCCTTCGTGAAGCGCGGCAGCATCTCGTCGCTCATGGCGAGGTGATAGACGGCTGCGGCCATCACGATGGCCGCGCTCCGCACGTCCGACTCGACGACGCGCTCATAGGTGTCGAGGTTCGTGTGCCACGTGTGCGTGGCGTATTCGATGGGGTCTTGGCCGAGGTCGATGCCGGGCAGACCCACCTCGTTGAAAGAGATGTTGTCCGAACCTCCGGCGAGGACGTTCGCCGTCGCAATCACCCCCAGAAAGCCCAGGTCTTCGAACGGCGCGAGCGCCTGCCGGAGCCCGTTGGCCGTCTCCGGCGGGCCGAAGATGTTCATGCCGCGAATGCGCCCCGTCCCCGCATCGACGTTGAAATAACCGTTAAACTTGGCATACCCCGGCTTCGGATTCTCGAACGTGCCGAAGTGTTCTTTGACGTAAGCGCGCGAGCCGCGCAAGCCCTGTTCCTCGCCGCTCCACAGCGCGACGCGGATCGTGCGGCGCGGCTTGACGCCGAGCGTGTTGAGGATGCGCGCGGCTTCCAACATGACGGTGCAACCGGCGGCGTTGTCGGTTGCGCCCGTCGCGGCGTGCCACGAGTCGAGGTGGCCGCCGAGCATCACCACCTCGTCGGCCTTGTCCCCGCCCGGTATCTCGCCGACGACGTTGTAGGACGTGCTCCCCTCCGGGTAAGCGCGGTTAAGGATGTTGAACTCCAACTCGACCGGCGTGCCGTCGGCCAGAATGCGGCTGATGCGCCCGTAGTCCTCGTTACGCATGACGACCGTGGGCACGACTTTCGACGTGTCGAGGGTGCGGTTGTTGAGCGCGCGAATCTGCCCGTGCTCGCGCCCCGTGTCGTTGACGCGAACGAGCACGCCGTTCGCGACGAGGAATTGATCGAGTATGTCGCGGGTCTGCACCGGGGTCAAAATTGCGGGCGACTGCGGCGTCGCTTGCGCCGGGGCGGCGGCGGCGGCCGGAGACGCCGGGGTCGCGGCTGCAAACGGCGGCACGATGGCGGGCTGGGCATTCGGGGTGTACTGGTTGCGCACGTCTTGATCTTCGCGCCGCTTGTTCTGCGGGTTGAAGGTGACGGGCAGGGTTTGATGTCGGCCGACGAGCACGATCTTGCCCTTCACCTGTTCGCGCACCCCGTCGAGGTATGCGGTCAACTGTTCTTTCGTGTGGCGTTCGGGCAAGACGATTTGGACGGCGCGCGCCGTGACCGTGCCGTTCGTCCCCGGAGTCCACGCGAGCGCCTCGCAGACGAGCGCGTCCTTGACCGGCGAGATGATGTGCGCGGTGAGGCGTTCGTTACCCCAACCGGGGTGGCCGAAGTCCCACGGTTCGAGGCGCGTGTTCTTCAAGCCCCACGCCTTCATCTGGTTCACCGTCCACTCGGCGGCGGCCTTGAAATTGGGCGAGCCGGTGACACGCGGCCCGTACACGTCCGTCAGGAAGTGGAGCGTGCGCATGGCCTGCGAACGCTCCGTTCCCTCTTTGCGAATCTTCCAATAGAGTTCCGAGTCAACGCGCTGCGGCGGGGCGGCGGGCGTTTGCGCGAGGGCGGCAATGAACGGGCTGAAGGACAGGGAGGCGAACAGTAGAAGTGCGGCCATCTTTTTCATGATCTGGTGGCTCCTCTGAAGAGATGAATCGAGGGACGGACAACTTCTTATAACACATCTGTCCGGCCGGGTGAGGCGACACTTTGAGCGACTCGCGAAACGGTTTGTCATCGAGGCCGAGTTTGTCAGAGACGCTCGCCGCAAAGGCGCGGGGTAAAACCGCCGGGGAAGCGTGGAGCGTGCCGAATGTTTCCTCGGCGTTTCCTCCGCCCCCACTCTCTGCGCCTTCGCGGCGAGCGCAGGAGGAATATTTAGCCGCGCCCGAACCAAGCTCGTAATTATTGACGCGTCACGGTGTTTAAATTACTCTTTGGCGTCGTCTCTTTCAACGGAGTTGCCGCACCCCGAGTCGGAACTTTTTCGCTTAGACCGACATCTCACAGGTAGTCTATGAAACCAGCCGCCCCGGCGCGTTTCGCTTCACCATTTTGTCGAACTCCGCCGCGATACGAGTCGTAGAGTCATGTATCAAACGGGCGCGCTGTTTCCGTCAACCCGCAAAGCCGACACATAACGCCGCAATTATTGAAAGGAACCTGATGAAAAGATTTCTCCGTCTCGTCGCTTTCGCCTTCGTCTTCGCCTGCACGGATGCGCCCGCGCAGGTGACGGCCATCAAGGCCGGTAAACTCGTCGTGCCCGAGACGGGTGCGACGTTGACCAATCAGATCATTCTCGTCGAGGGCGCGCGCATCAAGGCGGTGGGCGCGGACGTGCGGATACCTGCGGGCGCGACCGTCATCGACCTTTCGCGCCAGACCGTGCTGCCCGGCCTCTTCGACTGCCACACGCACATGGCGTTTCTCATCAACGGGCGGCGCAGCCGCGAGCGCGGTTCGCTCTTCTTCTACGATCTGACGCACACCAACGCCGAGCGCGCCATCCACGGCGTCATCAACTCGCGCGACATGCTCGACTCCGGCTTCACCACCATTCGCGACATCGGCAACGACGCCAACTACGTCGCCACGGATTTGCGGCGCGCCATCGATCAGGGACTCATCCCCGGCCCCACCATCGTCAACGCCGGGCGCATCATCGCGCCCTTCGGCGGGCAGTATCAACTCCAGCCCGAACGCCGCCACCTCGGCGAGCCGGAATATTTTTACGCCGACACCAGAGACGAGATGCGCAAGGCTATCCGCGAGAACGTCCACTTCGGCGCGCGCGTCATCAAGATCGTCGTGGACGACCAGCCCTACATCTACTCGGTCGAAGACATCAAGTACATGGTCGCGGAGGCGGCGAGCGCGGGGGTGAAACTGGCCGCGCATGCCGTGACGGAGCAGGGCGCGCGTAACGCCGCCGAAGCGGGCGTCGCCTCCATCGAACACGGTCTGGAGATGTCGGACGAGGCTCTTGCGCTGGCGAAGAAAAACAACGTCGTGCTCGTCAGCACGGACTTCAACGAGAAGGCTTGGCTGGCCTACGACATGCCGCCGGAAGTGGCGAAACGTTTTTACGAGCGCGGCGTGGATCGCCTGCGGCGGGCGCACAAAATAGGCGTCACGCTGGCCTTCGGCAGCGACCTCATCTTCTATGCGCCCGACGAAACGCGCGGCACCTGGACGATGTCGCTCGTCGATGTGTTCGTCAAAGCGGGCATCCCGCCCGGAGATATTCTGCGGGCTCTCATCCTGAACGCGGCGCGCCTGCTCGGCGTCGAACGCACGCGCGGCGCGATCAGCGCGGGTCAGTTCGCGGACATCATCGCCACGCCGGAGAACCCGCTCGACAACATCTCGACGCTCAAACAGGTGAACTTCGTGATGAAAAACGGCAAGGTGTTCAAAGGCGCGAAGTAGGCGGGGACGGAAGAGGACTCGAACAGGCCGCCAACGGTCGGGAGACAGACGATGTACAAACACAGCAACGGCAAACCGGCGCGCGCGCGGTGCTGGAGAACGCACGCCGCATTATTGATCGCGGTCGCCCTGCTCGCGTCCGGGCTGGCACAGACGGCCGCCGCGCAGGATTGGACGCAGTGGCGCGGCCCGGCGCGCGACGGCATCGTGCCCGCGAAGAATACGCCCGGCAGTTGGCCGAAGTCGTTGCAGCGGGTGTGGCGCGTCGAGATCGGCGAGGGCTATTCGTCGCCGGTCGTCGCGGGCGGGCGCGCGTTCGTTCACAGCCGCCGCGACCCGGAAGAGATCGTCACGGCCGTCAATCTCGCCGACGGAAAAATCATCTGGCAGCAGAAATATCCCGCGCCGTTTCAGAAGAATCAATACGCGGTGAAGATGGCGAAGGGGCCGAACGCGACGCCGGTCGTCGCGGGCGCGCGTCTGTTCACCGTCGGCACGACCGGGGTGGTGACGGCGTGGGACAGCGCGACGGGTCGCCGCCTGTGGGGCAAAGATTTCTCGAAGACCGTGGACACGTCGAAGCTCTTTTGCGGGACGGCCGCCTCGCCGCTCCTCTCCGGCGGCCTGCTGGTCGTACAGGTCGGCAGCGACGTGCACGGCGGCCAAGTGCTCGCGCTCGACCCGGCGACGGGCGCGGACAAGTGGGAGTGGCGCGGCGCGGGGCCGGGCTACGCGTCGCCCGTCGTCTTCAACGTCGCGGGCAGCGAACAGATCGCGACGATGACCAACAGTTCCGTCGTCGGCCTCGACGCGAAGACGGGCAGGGAACTGTGGTCTGTGCCGTTCCCTGACGACTGGCACGAGAACATCACGACTCCCGTCTGGACGGGCGCGCACCTCGTCGTCTCCGGCACGCGACAGGGCACGCACGCCTATGCGCTCAGGCAGGACGCAGGGAAGTGGCAGGCGGCGGAGGCTTGGAAGAACGCCGACGTGACGATGTATATGAGTTCGCCGGTCTACGGCGACGGCCTCCTGTACGGCCACTCGGTCAAGCGCAAAGGCCAGTTCGTCGCGCTCGACGCGAAGACCGGCGCGGTGCGCTGGATCACGGACGGGCGCGAGGGCGAACACGCCTCGGTGCTGCTCACGCCGCGCCACCTGCTCTATCTCACCAACGGCGCAGACCTCATCGTCGCACGCCGCGCCGCCGCCACCTTCGAGGCCGTCGAGCGTTACGACGTGGCCGACGCGGAGACCTACGCCATGCCCGTCCTCCTCGGCACAGACCTCTACGTCCGCGACGCCACCGGCCTCATCCGTCTCGCGCTCGCGCGCTGACGCCGTCGCCGGGACGGTAAAGAAAACAGAGCTTGTTTGCGAACGTGTGTCAGGCCGGGCGACACGAAAACTATCGTGTCGCCCGGCCTTAGGTTTATGAGTTGAGGCCGGGGCAAACGCCCGGCCTCAACAACCCTTGTGTCGTCGCGCCGTCGCTTAGTGGACTTGCGGAGCGAAGTGGTGTTGGAGGTTGAAGAAGCACGGCGAGTGGACGAGCATGTCGAGTTCAAGCCTGCGTCGTCTGAACTCGTTGAACTTTCTCGTCGGCGCCGGTTTTTATTGACAACCATGCCGCGCGATAGTAAAACGTCGCCAGTTCTATCCACTCCCACAAATGATGCCGCGGAAAATTCAGCGGGCGAGAAAGCATCGAAGACGATTCGGGTCTGTCGCGTTTCCGTCTCGCACGTTCGAGAACGATTTAGAGAGTTGTCGTCTCACGTTAAGGAAAACTATGAACATCCAACTTCGCAACATTCGTGTCGGCCGGAGGATCGCTTTTTTCGTGTTGCTGCTGTCGGCGATGTGCGCGCCGTCGGTCGTGCGGGCGCAGACGCGGACGGAGTACCGCGCGTTCTGGGTCGACACCTTCAACACGAGTCTCAACAACCATAACGACGTGTTGACGGTGGTCAATCAAGCACGCGCCGCGAAGGCTAACGCCCTCTTCGTGCAGGTGCGCCGCCGCGGCGACTCCTGGTATCTCAACTCGCTCGAACCGCGCGGCGACCGCACGCCGATCCAGCCGGGCTTCGACCCGCTGCAAGACATCATCGACGAGGCGCACGCGCACGGCATCGAAGTTCACGCCTTCGTCATCATGAGCGCGATCTGGGGGCGCGCGCCGAACCTCTTCCCGCCGGAGAACCCGAACCACGCCTTCAACCTCCACGGCGGTTTCAACGCCGCGACCAACACGATCACGCCGGGCGCGAACAACTGGCTCACGCGGACGCTCCTGCCCGACGGCAGCGCGGGCATCACTTATCAAGGCCACCGCTTCGGCAGCGATTTCTGGATAGACTTCGGCCACCCGGAAGCGGCCGCCTACACGGTCGAAGTGGTCAACCACCTCGTGCGCAATTACGACATTGACGGGTTGCACCTCGACCGCATTCGTTACCCCGAGATCGGCATCGGCGGACAGACGCCCTCGACCGGCGCGAACGTCGGCTACAACACGACGAGCGTCGAACGCTTCCAAAAACACTACGACATCGCGCCGGGCAGCCCCGCGCCCGCGCCGAATAATTCGCAGTGGAGCCAGTGGCGGCGCGATCAGGTCACGAACGTCGTCCGCCGCGTCTATCTCAACGCGCTCGCCATAAAGCCCGACCTGAAAGTCTCCGCCGCGCTCATCGCGTTCGGCGGCATCGGCTCGTCCGAAACATCTTGGAACTCCGCCGAGGCCAACTGGCGCGTCTATCAGGATTGGCGCGCGTGGACGCGGGAAGGCATCATCGACATCGCCATCCCGATGGTCTACAAAGCGGAGCACACCGCGAGCGTCCGCCCGCAGTACGACCAGTGGGACGCGTGGCTTCGCGGGCATCTCTATAATCGCGCGGGTGTGATGGGGCAGGGCGCGGCCAACAACGCCATCGAAGGCACGCTCCGGCAGACGCGACGCACGCTCACGCCCGCGAGCGGCGCAACCAACTTGAGCGGCATCATCTACTTCTCGATGGCGACGAGCAACATCGCCGTGGCGAACAACCCGTTCGCCGTCCCGTCGCCCGCCAGCACTATTGCCCGCCCCTTCGCGGAATTCGCGTCGGGGCTGACGACGGGCAAATCCACGAGCGGCACGACGCTCTACGAGCCCGCCGGACTCACGCCGATCTTCAGCGACGCGGCGCAAATCCCCGCGTTCCCGTGGAAGGTCGCGCCCACGCTCGGACACTTCAAAGGCGTCGCCCGCGCCGCCGACGACACGCCCCTCGACACCGCGCCGGTCACAATCGAAAACCTCGACACGCATGCGACGAGCACGGCGACGACCGACGGCGGCGGCTTCTTCGGCGCGGTTGACTTACCGCCCGGCGCATACCGCGCCCACACCGGCGCGTCCTACTTCTGCTTCAACGTCGCGCCCGGACTCGTGGCCGACGCCGAACGCGACACACACGCCCCCGCCACACACGCCGCCGTCACGCCCTCCGCTCCCAACGGGCAGAACGACTGGTACACGACCGATGTCACCGTCGCCCTCGACGCGTCGGACAACTGCGCGGGCGTCTCCGCGACGGAATACTCCACCGACGGCGGCCAAACGTGGCAGCCTTACGTTGCCGCTTTCACCGTCGGCGACGAAGGCGCGAACTCCATCCTCTACCGTTCCACAGACCGCGCGGGCAACACCGAAACCGTCAGGCAACTGCTCCTGAAAATTGATAAGACTGCGCCGCTCATCACGCTCGGCGCGACGCCTTCGATCATCTGGCCTGCCCACAACGGGTCGGTCGACGTGAGTATCACGGGCAGCGCGTCTGATTCCGTTTCGGGTCTTGCGGGCGTCAGTTACGCCGTCACGGACGAATACGGCGTGCCGCTCGGCATCGCCCCGCGCAGCCTCGCCGGAACTTCAGGCGAATGGCAAGAGTCGCTCGCCCTCGAAGCGCGCCGCGAAGGCCAAGACCGCGACGGCCGCCTCTACCGTGTCGTCGCAACCATCACCGATCAGGCGGGCAATATCTCAACCGCCTCGACGAACATCGTCGTCACGCACGATCGGCGTGCGCGCTAACGCCCGCGAAGATTTTGTTGCGGGCGCTAACTCAGTTCCCGCCGGATTGAAACGCGGCGCACGAATTATAAAGGGCAGCCACCGGGCTGTCCTTTATAATTTGATTCTATGGAGATGGCGATTAGAACGGAACAAACGAACAAAGAATTTGCAATCCAAGTTGCTTTGCCATCGTTAACCGGGTTAATGGAATAGGCGTGACACGACTCTCAAGATTTTGTTCGCGCACCGGATGAAATAACTGTATTGACCGGTTCACAACTTCCGGCATGCGCCACAGCATCAGAGTAATTATGAACCACCGTTTTTCAAAAACACTGCTTAATGTAGTTATCTCAATTCTTTGTTTGTCCGCCATCGTCTCTGCACAGCAGGCATCCCCCGCGCTTAAGATATTTCCTCCCGCAAATGGAGAAATACGTTTGGAAAATCCTTTTGGCGACATTGAGGTTGCCGTCTGGCAGGAAAGCTATATAGGAGTTTCGACCTCCGTTTTACCCTCAGACATTAAAACGTCCCCGCTGGCAATAGAGCGTTCGGAAAATGGCCTGCATATCAAGATGTCCGGCAATTTTTCCCACACTCAACACCCGATTGCCCTCAAATTGACAGTTCCGGCAAATAGCAAATTACGCGTGTCAACCAGTAAAGGAATAGTTAATATAAATGGTCTCCCCGCATCTCTCTCAGTCCGCAGCGTATCTGGAGACATAAATTTTAACTTGCCGGAAAATCCGAATATTTCCCTCACGGCTCATTCCATCGACGGCTCGGTTATTTCCACGGAAAACAAAGAAATCAAAACGAAATATCAAGCTCGACGGGGCACCGGCTCTTCGCACGTAAATCTATACTCCGAGACGGGGATAATTCGCCTCTCTTCCGTCAAACCCTCCGCGGATATAGCAGCCTTACGAGAAAATATAACTATGAACAGAGAGGGGCTCCGGCAAGAAGAAACTCCCCCCGCACCAATTTTAAAAAACAAAACTTCTGATGTTCCGCGCTCAAGCCAATCTACCAATCAACCGTCCGCGGACGCCCCGCTTGAAGTTGATGAAGACGACGTTATAAAAGTTGAGACCGATCTCGTGACATTGAATGCGAGCGTCGTGGAGCGTTCAACCGGGCGGGTCATAACAGGATTAAAGCAGGAGGATTTTAAAATCGAAGAAGACGGAGTCGAACAAAAAATAGTGCACTTTGAAAGCATCAATGCACCTTTTGATCTGCTTTTGCTGATAGATTTATCCGGGTCAACCGCCAAAGTCACCGATATTATTCGTGCCGCGACGGCGCGCTTCGTCTCCGTCACGCGCCCTCAAGACCGTATCGCAATCATAGCTTTTTCCGGCGCCACGACCCTCGTCTCGCCCTTCACTTCCAATAAATCTGCCCTGGCCGCGGCCATTAATTCCATGCAATCCCCCAACGGTGATACCAAGCTTTATGACGCCATAAATTATGCGCTTGACTACATAGACAAAGAATCAGTCAGCACGCGCCGTAAAGCCATTATCGTCATGAGCGACGGACTCGACAGCAATCTACCCAACGTCACCGGGTCAGGTTCCACCCTCCCTTACAAAGCCATCTATAACCGCGCCCAGGAATTTGACGGGATGATTTATGCCGTTTGGACGAATACGGAATACGAAGCCCACAGCCCGCTCGATATTCAGCCCGAAACTTTCGATTTAGCTTACAACCAGTTATACGATCTTTCCGAAGCCGGAAGCGGGCTATTCTATGAAGTAGAAAAGTTAGAGGATTTGGCCGGCATCTATGAAAAAGTTATTAGCGATCTAGGCACCGTCTATAGTTTATCCTTTAACCCGACCAACAAAGGCAGAGACGGGCGTCTCCGGCGGATTCGCCTCCACTTTCCGAATAAACCCGGCGCCGTCGCACGAACCAAACAAAGCTATACAAGATAAAGCCGTTTTCACCACCGGCACACAAAGCACGACGGGCGGCCATGTGGGGAGGTGTTTCGGCTCTGCTGGTAGCTTGGCGGGTAAGTCCATTTTATCATCGGCAAGGGACTCCATGCTGATTTGACCACCGCTTCGTCGCTTAAAATTTTCTCGCAGTGCCGCGCAGTTGTTGTATATTCCCACTGAACACACATAAATTGTGCCGCCAGTGAGCCTCACGGCAGCATACAATTAGCTTGAACTGTTCCGCCGAATTAGAGCAACGGTAATAGAGTTTGCAGCAGGCTGAGCGCGATCTCCGTGAGGTCATCATCTTCCGACGCGGGAGACGTCTCGCCTGTCCAAATTACGCCGTTTGTCGGCGGCGGCGGTGGAGTCCTATCCGTCCACATTCCACCATCATCAGCGGTGGCGGAGGTGGAGAACACAAACGTCAACATGAGTACAGCAATAGCAGTTCGATAGCTTTTCATCTCATCTTTTCCCTTTGAGGTAGTTGGTGAAACCAGACCCGACTAATTTTAATTTGCGCCCTATCTTGTTGATAGGACGCGGCTTTGGCCTGCCTGACCACTTCTTGCCAAGCACACAGAAAGCGAGTCCTCACATGGGCGTTCCGGTGTGCGTCCCTTCCGACTCAATGATTTGCGCCACACATGGGCGACGCTGCTATTGATCGCAGAGGAAAATCCGAAGGTGGTTAGTGAACGGCTCGGACACTCAACTATCGTGCTCACGCTGGACACTTATAGCCATGTCTTGCCGACGATGCAGCAAGGCGCGACCGCGCGACTCGAAAAACTGCTTTACGGGAAGAGCGGCGCAAAAACCGGCGCGGCCTAACGAACCCCTTTGCGAACGCCGAAGTTGTTGAAGGAGGTAGCAGGAAAATTCTATTGCAAACTTTTTTGCAAGGCGTTACTCTCCCGCACGTGTGCGCCCCTCAAGATACCGGCGTCCGCATAGGCACACTAAACCTCAGCCGCCCCGTTGGGCAGCTTGTCACGGCTGGAATGGCATTACAAGTTAGAGTAGTGAGAACACGCCCGTGAGCAGGCCGAGAACAGTCTGCGTGAGGCTGTCCGTCGCTTCGTCCTGCGTGTCGCCGCCCGCAGTCGGCTCTTGCACGGTGCGCGTCGTCTCTTGTTCTACCGGCGGCGGTGGCGGCGGCGGATCAGCAATCCCCGCTCCCATCCAACCCGCTTGCGCAGAGCAGGCTAGTAGAATGATCAGCGCGGAGGTTCGGATAGCTTTACCCATTTCCTTACACCTTTCGTTTTTATGATGGTTGACCGAAATTGCCGCCGCATCCGCACGGTGCGGCGGCATTGCTGCGTATGACGTAAAACTGTCATACACAAGGAAAGGCTTGCCTCACATGACTTTAGCAGACGAGCGATTGAGGAAACTAGATAATTCCTCACTGACCGGGAATGAGCGCGTCCCACTGCGCTGCCGGATCGCGGCAGACCTCATACACAAGGGGCAATATGAGGCCGCGCGCGAGGCTTTAGGCGAACTCTGGCAAGGGATCGGTCAGAGGCCGGACGTTGGAGAGTTGCCGCCCATGACGGCCGCAGAGGTCTTGCTTCAATGCGGCGCGCTCACGGGCTGGCTAGGGAGCGCGGGGAATGTGGCGGGCGCGGAAGAAAAGGCCAAAGACCTGCTGACGGAAGCCTTGCGCATCTTCCTGTCTCAGGGCGAATACAAAAAAGCATCTGAGGTGCAATACGAACTCGGCATCTGCTACTGGCGATTAGGCTCGCATGACGAAGGCCGTGTGATGCTGAGAGAGGCACTAGAACCGCTACAGGATGCCGACTTAGAACTGAAAGCCAAAATCCTGATCAGACTCGCTCTCGTCGAGATATGGGAGAACAGGTATTACACGGCGTTAAGCATACTAAAAGAGGCAGAGCCGGTCTTTAAGTACGCTAACGATGCCCTCAAGGGCAGGTGGCACAGCCAGATGGCCTTAGTCTTGATACGGCTTGCGCCAGTGGAGGGGAATAACGATTACACGGACAGGGCGATCATAGAATTTACCGCCGCAATCTACCATTACGAACTGGCCGGGCATGAAAGATACTGCGCGCTCAACCTCAACAACCTTGCCATGACGCTCTACAAGTTGGGGCGACACAGGGAAGCGCACGAACATCTTGATCGAGCGCAACTGATATTCACGAGACTTAAAGACACCGGCAATTTGGCACAGGTGGACGAGACGCGGGCACGGGTTTTAGTTGCGGAGCGGAAGTACAGGGAAGCGAGCCGCATTATTGCCAGCGTCATTAAGACTTTTGAGGCGGGCGGTGAGTCGGCCTTACTTGCGGACGCACTTGCCCTTCAAGGCATCATTTGGGCGAGGCTCGGCGGCTTAGATAGCTCTGCCAACATTATCCGGCGGGCTATGGAGATAGCGCAGCAATCCGGTGCACACACGCAGGCCGGACAAGCCGCGATGACGCTGATAGAAGAACACGGCGCGACATGGCGGCTGTCCGTGTCAGAGGTGGTAAAGGTCTATATGCGCGCCCACGAACTTCTAAAAGGTACGCAGGACGCCGACGACATAGCGCGGCTTCAAGCGTGCGCCCTGAAAGTGATCCAGAGGGTTTCGGGCATGCAGTTGTACGAAAAGAACTTTACTTTTTACGGCGCGGTACAGGAGTTAGAAGCGAGACTGATAGAGCAGGCTTTAGAGTTGGAAGGGGGGAGCATCACACGCGCCGCCAAGAGGCTAGGGATAAAACGTCAATCGTTCTCACAAATGCTGCAATCACGGCATAAGAATCTGTTAGACAAGAGGACGCCACCTAAGAAGCGGCTGCGCAGCATCATTAAAGAGTCGAAAGAATAGCGAGCCGGTTAAGCCTTGCTTGGCGTCCCGCAGCTCCGCTCACAAGGCTCTATGTTTTGGCGGATCAAATGACAACTTACCTATCGCTGCTTCCACCCGATTCTCGTAAAGGCTAAATTGCCCCGCATCCGGCTTTACGATCTGCGCCACATTTGCGCGACGTTGCTTCTAGCGGCGAATGAGCATCCGAAAGTCGTTTCCGAACGGTTAGGACACGCGAGCATCACGCTCACACTCGACACTTACTCTCACGTCCTGCCGACGATGCAGGAAGGCGCGTCACAGAAGCTAGAGGCAATGCTTTTCAAAAAGGCGAAGCGGGGCTAACGGCTAATAATCCGGCGGGCGAGGGCGCGGGCGGGTCTATTCCGGCTCGCCTGCGACCTTGCCACCGGGCAAACTTGCGTGAGAATCTTAGGCGTTAATTATGAAGCGAATGCAAACCGGAAGCGGCAATTCCAACGGCGCACATTCCGAACTACCGACCGAACCTTGCACAATCATCGTCGGCGATACGTTGACGGAACTCGCCAAATTTCCCGACAACTTTTTTCAATGCTGCGTCACAAGCCCGCCGTATTGGGGCTTGCGCGACTATGGAATTGAAGGGCAGATAGGCGCGGAAATGTCCCCTCAAGACTACATCGAAAAGCTGGTTTCGGTTTTCCGGCAAGTCCGCAGAGTCTTAGCGGAAGACGGGACGTTTTGGCTTAACATCGGTGACTCTTACACAAGCGGCGGGCGGACGTGGCGCGACTCGGATAAAAAGAACCGGGCGCGAGCAATGAGCTATCGCGCCCCTACACCCGAAGGGTTAAAGCCGAAAGACCTAATCGGCGTGCCGTGGCGCGTCGCCTTCGCGCTTCAAGCCGACGGCTGGCATCTCCGGTCGGATATTATCTGGCATAAGCCGAACTGCCAGCCCGAATCCGTCAAAGATCGATCGACACAAGCGCACGAATACCTGTTCTTAATGTCTAAGTCGGAGCGGTATTACTACGATTACGAAGCCATTAAAGAGCCGACGAAAGAGAAAAACGGGTTAAGGAACAAGCGCACAATTTGGTCGCTCAATACGGAAGGCTTCAAAGACGCTCATTTCGCGGTCTTCCCGCCGTCGCTCGTCAAGCCGTGCATTCTCGCCGGAAGCAAGTCCGGCTCTTTGGTGCTTGATCCGTTCTTTGGCTCTGGCACGGTCGGAGAGGTTTGTATCGAACAGGGAAGGCGATGCGTCGGGATTGAATTAAATCCTGAATACGCGGAAATCGCTCGAAAGAGGCTCGCGCAAGCGAAGGTCGGCAACTTAGCTTTCAGTTATTAAATCATCGGCGGGGAAACTCCATCGCGCATGAACGATGCAGTTTTCAATGTTGATGGCTTTGATTTGTAGCTTGCGCTTCGTCCCGCCGTCAAAATAAAGCTGAAAAAGTAAATCGCCTTTCGAGTCTCGCACATCGCAATAACCGGGCTTCGGGCGCGCTCAAGCGTTCGGGTGTGAAATATTTTCGCCTTTACGATCTTCGCCATACGTTCGCAACGCGAGCGGCGGAGGCCGGAATTGATCTTGTAACGCTCGCGGCGATGCTTGGACATTCGCGCATCCAGATGGTGTTACGCTACGCGCACCCGACCGAAGAACATCAATTTAACGCTATGAAGAAGATGGAAGCCTATCGCGCGGCAAAAGGTTAACGACAGGCTTTGCCTAAAACCATGCTTACCAAAAGTCTTTAGGAGTGTTTAGGCTTGGCTAGTAGCTTGGCGGGTAAGTCTGTTTTACCATCGGCAAGGGATGCCATACTGATTTTACTGCCGTTTTGTTGCTCAAAATTTTCTCACAGTGCCGCGCAATTGTTGTATATTCCCCGCTGAGCACACGTAGATTGTGCCGCCAGTGAACCTCACGGCAGCATATAATTAGCTTGAATTGTCCCGCTGGCTTAGAGCAGCGGGAGCAGTGTTTGAAGCAGAGTAAGCGCGATCTCCGTCAGGTCATCATCTTCCGGCGCGGGATCGGCTGCTTCCGTCCAAATTATGCCGGTTGCCTGTGGTGGTGGCGGTGGCGGAGTCTTCTCTGTCCAAATTATGCCTGCATTAGCCGTGGCGGACGTGGAAAATACAAACACCAAGACCAGCGCAGCAATAGCATTTCGATAGCTTTTCATCTCTTCTTTTCCTTTTGAGGTAGTTGGTGAAACCAGACCCGACTGGTTTTAATTTGCGCCCTATCCCGTTGATAGGGCGCGGCTTTGGCCTGCCTGACCAGTTCTTGCCAAGTGCAAAGAAAGCGAGTCCTCACATGACTTTAGCCGAAACTATGTTGAAGCAGTTGGAAAACCCTGCGTTGAGCCGCGACGAGCGGGCGCAACTTCAATGCCAAATAGCGGCAGACTTAGAGCACAGAGGCCAATACGAGTTGGCGCGTGAAGTGCTCGGCGAATTGTGGTGGGGCGTAAGTAAACGCCCCCCGCTCGAAGGGCTATCCGAGTTGACCGGCGCAGAGGTACTTTTGCGTGTAGGGTCGCTTTCTGGTTACTTAGGCAGCATCAATCAGATCGATGGAGCGCAAGAAGCGGCGAAAGACTTAATCAGCGAAAGTATAACCCGTTTTGAATCTCTTGGAGAGGCGATAAGGGTAGCCACAGCGCAGTGCGAGCTTGCTTTCTGTTATCGCCGCGTTGGAGCACATGACGAAGCGCGGGTACTTTATTATCAGGCACTAGAGAGACTTACCGGCAGCGGCGAGAGGGAGTTGCGGGCTAAAATCCTCCTGCGCCTTGCAGTGGCCGAGTCATTTTGTGGCCGCTACACTGACGCGCTTCGCATTCTCACAGACTCAGCCCAATTATTCGCGGAAAGTGATAGTCATGCACTTAAAGGGAAATTTCATAATGACCTTGCCGGTGTATTAACCTGTTTAAGCACGGCAGAACGTCGCCGAGATTACACAGACCGCGCCATCATCGAATACACCGCCGCGTCACACCATTTTGAACAGGCGGGACATATTAGCTACCACGCGAGTGCTGAGAACAATTTAGGCTTCCTACTTTATACAATCGGGCGTTACGAAGAGGCACACGAGCACCTTAACACTGCACGTCGTCTATTCGCAGACGTGCAGAACCGGGGGCGGGTCGCGCAGGTGGACGAGACGCGCGCACGCATCCTGTTAGCACAAGGCAGACTGCACGCAGCCGAGAGCGCGATCCGTGAGTCGGTGCGCGTACTTTCCACAGGCGGCGAGCAGGGTGCATTAGCAGAAGCCCTCACCACGCAAGGCCGCATCCTATCGAAGATCGGCAACTACATTGAGTCAGTAAATACTTTGAGACGCGCGGCCGACCTCGCAGAGCAAGCGGGAGCGGTCGAAGATGCTGGACGCGCTTTACTGTCGTTAATGGAGGAACACGGCAAACGCCTCAACGAGCACGAACTGTTAGAGGCATACGAGCGCGCTCATAACTTGCTCAAAGAGACGCAGGATATGGAAACTATCTCGCGCCTGCGCGCTTGTGCTCTCCGCATCGTGTCTGATCGGCGCGCGTCCCTATCACAAAGACGAGTCCGCAGCCTCGTGGACTTTTGGGCGAACTTCAATCTCACTGAGAGGGTACACACCTATGAAGCCAGATACGTGCGGCGCGCTCTGATCGACGGAGAAGGGAGCGTTACGCGCGCCTCGCGCCTGCTCGGTTTTCCACACCACGGCACGCTCGCCGCCATGTTGGACAAAGGAGGCCGACACAAAGACCTTGCATACTTGCGCACTCCACCCGAAACGCGCAGGCAGAGCATCATTAACCCCAGAAGTCGCCGCCCGCGCACTAAAGCGCGCACGATCAATATTCTCTGCGTTGAAGATTATCCGGCGGTCGCCGACGCTGTGAAGGAGACATTAGAGGAATTAGGTTGGACGGTAGAACTCTGCGCCGACGGGAAGGAGGCCATGCGCAAGATTGAAAGCAAGGCGCGCTATCACTTGCTCATTCTTGATAATCAGTTACCCGGCAAAGATGGCTTAGAGCTTGCGCGGCGTGCGCGGGCACTTCCACACCGGCGACGAACGCCGATCATCATGCTTTCGGCGAGCGATATTGAGCGGGATGCGCTGCGCGCAGGCGTCAATGCTTTTTTGCGGAAGCCTCAAGACATCAAGCGACTGTCAACCACAGTGACACGCTTACTAACTAAAAATACTTCCTGATCGAAGGATATTTGCGCTAACCGCGTGAGATTTTCGGGGGTGACTTTTGTAGATAGCTCTGTCTGCTAAAGAGTGCGGGCAGGCAGCGCGAGGTGCGGGCGCAGACGCTTTCATTAGGAAGCCGGTCAATCAAATGGTCGAGATTATCGCCCACTTGCTCAACATTATTTGGCAGCTTGTCTTAATCAAAGGCAAAGGGCTACTACATTTCCTACTACATACCCTTTTGAACTGCATTCCTAACTACTTGTAAATTGTTGAAAAGATTGAAGGCGGCGATCGGAATCGAACCGATGAATAAAGGTTTTGCAGACCTCTGCCTTACCACTTGGCTACGCCGCCGTGAGAGAAGATGAAGGGCGAAAGGCGAAAGGTGAAAGTTAATCTTTCGCCTTTCGCCTTTCTACTCGCTGCTTGAAATGTTGGAGCGGGAGACGAGATTTGAACTCGCGACTTCGACCTTGGCAAGGTCGCACTCTACCACTGAGTTACTCCCGCTCAGCGAAAAGAGATTTTACCGATTCATCCCCGCTTGTCAAGCGAAGCCTCGGACGAAATTTGACAAGGCCGCCCGCGCGCGGTTAATTTCCTCACGTCAGCGCCATCATCAAACTCCTTATAAATTCGGATTCGTTGCCGGGCAACCGAACTGCAAATGATTCAACCCGCACGCGTCCGTGCAGAAGAGAGGTCTTCGCTTATGTCTTCGAGAGATTCTTTGTCGTCGTCGTTCGGGCGCGCGGCGTTGTCGTCGTGCGCGCTGTTGCTGCTGCTCGTGTGCGGGGCGGCAGGTCAGGGTTACCGGAAGCCGCCGCAGGCCGTGCTCGACGTGTTGAATTCGCCCGTCACACCGTCGGTTTCGATCAGCCCGGCGCGCGATCAGATGTTGCTGGCGACGGGCGTGCGCTACCCGCCCATCAGCGAACTGGCGCAGCCGATGCTGAGGCTCGCAGGCTACCGCATCAACCCGAGCACCAACGGGCGGCACCTCGCGCCTTATTTCGTCGCGCTCTCTTTGAAGCGCATCGCGGACGGCGCGGAGACGAAGATTCAGTTGCCGCCCGGCGCGCAGGTGGGCTCCCCGCAGTGGAGCCCGAACGGGAAGCGTTTCGCGTTCACGAACACGGTCGCGAACGGGATCGAGTTGTGGGTGGGCGACGCCGCTTCGGGGCGCGTGACGAAGATCACGGGCGTCATGCTCAACGCGGCCATCGGCGACCCGCTCCGGTGGATGCCGGACAACCGCACGCTCCTCGCGCAACTCGTTCCGGCCGCGCGCGCGCGCCTTGCGCCCGCGTCGAACGTGCCGCGCGAGCCGAACATACAGGAGAGTTCGGGCAGAGCCGGCCCGGTGCGCACGTATCAGGATTTGCTCAGGACGCCTTACGACGAGGAACTATTCGACTACTACGCGACGGCGCAACTCGCCCTCGTCGATACTGAGGGCGGCCGCGTGACGAACGTCGGCCAGCCCGCCATCTACGAGGAGACCGCGCCCGCGCCCGACGGCCAGCACCTGCTCGTCACACGCATCAGACGCCCTTATTCGTTCCTCCACCCCGCCGGCGGTTTTCCGAAAGAGGTCGAGGTCTGGGACACGCGCGGCAAGTTGATTCACAAGCTGGCGAGCACGCCCTTGCAGGATCAGGTGCCGATTGGCGGCGTCTCGACGGGGCCGCGCTCGCACAGTTGGCGGCCGACCGAACCGGCGACGCTCGTCTGGGTCGAGGCTCTGGACGAAGGCGACCCGAAGAAGAAAGTCGCGCACCGCGACCGCGTGTTGATGTTGAAAGCTCCGTTCATGGGCGCGCCCGTCGAGTTGATGAAACTCGAAGATCGCTACGCCGTGATGACCTGGTTCGAGCGCGGCGGACTCGCCTTCGTCCAAGACTACAACCGCGACACGCGCCGCATCCGTACGCAACTCGTCAACGCGGACGCGGCGAATGTCGCGCCGCGCGTCATCTGGCATCGCAACATGCAGGATCGCTATAACGATCCGGGCACGGCCATGACGCGCGTGTTGCCCACGGGACACCGCGCCGTCATCTATCACAACGATCAGATTTTTCTCTCCGGCGCGGGCGCGTCGAACGCGGGCGACCGCCCGTTCCTCGACCGCTTCAACGTCACGACGCAGAAGACCGAACGCCTCTTCCGCAGCGACGAAAAGAGCTACGAAACGCCCGTCGCGCTCTTGAGAGATGACGGCGCGGAGTTCATCACGCGCCGCGAGACCCCGCTTGAGCCGGGAAATTATTTTCTACGCTCAATCGGCGACCGTCGTATTGATGATCCTACAAGAACAATATCCGTCAACGATCCGAATTACGAGACGTTGGCAAAACCGCTCACGCAGTTCCCAGACCCGACGCCGCGACTGCGCGACATCAAGAGGCAACTCGTCACCTACAAGCGCGCCGACGGCGTGCAACTCTCTTTCACGCTCTACCTGCCGCCCGGCTACAAGGAAGGCACGCGCCTGCCCACGGTCGTCTGGGCATACCCTCTGGAGTTCAACGACGCGGCCACCGCCGGTCAGGTCTCCGGCTCGACCCAACGCTTCACGACCATCGGCGGCCCGTCGCATCTCTTCTACCTGCTGAACGGCTACGCCGTGCTGGATAACACGACGATGCCCGTCGTCGGCGACCCGGAAACGGTCAACAACACTTACGTCGAGCAGATCGTCTCAAGCGCGAAGGCGGCGATTGACAAGGCGACGGAGATGGGCGTGACAGACCCGGAACGCGTCGGCGTCGGCGGCCACAGTTACGGCGCGTTCATGACGGCGAACCTGCTCGCGCACAGCAACCTGTTTCGCGCCGGAGTCGCGCGCAGCGGCGCGTATAACCGCACGCTCACGCCCTTCGGCTTCCAGAGCGAGCGGCGTATTTTGTGGGAAGCGCCGGAGATGTACATCAAAGTCTCGCCGTTCATGAACGCGCACAAGATCAAAGAACCGATCCTCTTGATCCACGGCGAGGCCGACAACAACACGGGCACGTTTCCGATCCAGTCAGAACGCATGTATCAGGCCATTCGCGGCACGGGCGGCACGGTGCGGCTCGTCATGCTCCCGCTCGAATCGCACGGCTACGCGGCGCGCGAGACGACCGAACATGTGCTCTACGAAATGCTCGACTGGTTCGACCGTCACGTGAAGAACGCGCCGCCGCGCACGCCGGAACAGAAAGCCTCGGCGGCCGCGAAGTAAGCCGCGCCCTCCCGCGCTTCCGACGGCGAAAGCCTGATCGAGTTTGACGCTCGATCAGGCTTTTCTCTTTTGAGGATGATGAACCTTGAGGATTTCAGCCGTGCGAATTTTGCGTGCGCCGCATGTGGTAGGTAGGGAACGTGCCGTACTTCTTCGCGAGGGGCGTCTGGCCGACGTAGTCGCAGGTGAAGCCGTGGGCGCGCCCGGCGGCGGCGAGCGCGGCGAAGGCCTGACTGGCGTAGACCTGTCCGGGCGGCGTGATGGGTTCGAGGCGGGCGGCGCGGCTGACGTGCGTGCCGATGAAGTTGAGTCCTTGCGTGACCGGGTCGGTGCAGGCGTAGACCGGCCCGGCGTGGAGCGCGATGCGTAGGTTGAGGTCGGCCGGTAGCCCGCTCCGCGTCCAGTCGGTCGCGTTCAAGAGGTCGCTGAGGTCGAGGGCGAAGCGTCCGGCGGCCTGCACGTCTTCAAAGACGAGATAGAGGCCGTCGCCCCAAGTGTTCCTGAGGAGCGGCGCGGGCTGGAAGCGTGAGACGAGCGAGCCGACCGCGCCGAGGAAGTCGCGCACGAAGATGGGAATCTGCGTCTCGGTGAGCTTGCTGAAGTTGACCGCGTCGGCAAAGAGCAGCGCGACCATGCGCGCGTTGAATCCGGTCGCCGCGTCCGGTCGAACACCGTGCGCGAAACTTGCATCCGGTGTTCGAGTTGACGCCGCGTTTGCTTGAGGGCGGGCGAGGCCGCTCAGGTCGATCAACTCGGCGCGCTCGTCCGTCGCCGCTCCGGCGGGCGACGCGCTTGAAGCGGGTTGTGCTTCGGCGGCGTTCGTCGCGGCGTAGTTGTCGAGGAGCGCGAGCGGGACGAGTTCGGTGTCGAGTTGCTTGGCGCGGATCAAGGCCAGCCCGTGCAGCAGGAGCCGGGAGTATTCGCCCGACATGCCCCCCACCGTCATGTTCTGCTCGGAGGCGGCGACGACGGACGTGACGCGGCCGAGGATGGATTCATAACGCGCGCTCGCGCCCGCCTGTGAATCGCCGCCGCCGCCGCCGTGTTCCGCCTTGAGCAGTTCGCTCAACTGGCAGGGCAGCACGGCATGCGCCTCGCCCCCCGCTTCGAGCATCGCCTCCAGAAACGCCGCGTCGTAGGGCGTGGGCACGACCGTGTAGCCGACGCCCGCGCCGATTTCGTTCAGACGCTCGAAGATCACTTGTCTGACCGCCGCTTCCGTCTCCGGGGGCGCTTGCCAGTCGCACGCGTCCCGCCCGGCGAAGACGACGACTTTCGGCACGGGCAGGTGTCGTTCGACGAACGCGGGATCGCCGCCGAGGTATTCGATGATCAGACGCGCGTTGCGGCGTGTGGAAGTTAGTTCGCCTAGCTGTCGCGGGGCGTCCGTCACCGCTTCGTCGTAGCGGCGCGCGGCTTCCGGCCAGTCTTCGGAGACGAGCGCGGCCTCGCCGAGCGTCGCCAGCGTCCAGTAACGATCCCCGCCCGTCTCTTCCGTCCGGCGCAACTCCGCGAGGCACAGTTCGCGCACCTCGGCGGCCAGCGCGTGCGCGTCATCGCGGCGTCCCGACAGCAGGGCGACGGTGGCGGCGTTGATGCCCGTCCAGTAGCCGCCGCTCAGGCGGTAAGCCTCTTCGTAAAACTTGTACGACAGTTGCAACTGCCGCTCGCGTTCGGCGGGGTCGGCCGCCTGCTGCCAGAGGTCTTTGTGCGTGCGCGCGAGCATGCCGACCGTCTCTTCATCGCGCGGCCCTTCGTCGTAGAGCGCGCGGAGCAGGGCGTTGGCTCTCGCGGTCGCGCCGAGGCGCGTGAGGGCGTGCGCCTGTAGTTGACGCAAGCGCAGGTCGCCCGGCCACGGTTTCAACCCCTCGGAGAACACGTCGTAGGCCAGAAGCATCTCGCCGAGTTTCATGAGGCGCGAGCCGAGCCGTTGATAGACTTCCGCGCTCTGCGCCCAGCGCGAAGGGTCGCGCGCCTGCCAGATGGCGAGCAACGCTCCCAGCGCGAGCGCGCCGGGTTGTTTGAGAGTGTCCAAGACCGCCTGTGTCTCGCCCGCCGGGGCGGCGTCGGGCGCGGCGTCCGTGTGCGCGGGGCGTGCGGGCGGCTCGATGCGATAGCCGAGCGAGATGATGGTCTTGAGAGTTTCGAGCGCGGTGTTGCGGTCGTACTGCTTCTCGACTTCGGACAACTCTTCGTAGGAGACGAGGCCGGGGTGTTCCCGGCGTTCGTCGTCGCGCTGCGCGCCGTAGCGCCAACGCTCGGAGAGACGCTGCCGCGCCCAGATTTCGTGTGTGTTCTTCGCCAGCAACTCCGTCAGTTCGAGCACGTCTTCGGAGAGCGTGACGCGAGACGTGTCGATGGGACGTGGTTTGTATGTCACAAACTTCTCCTTACGGATAATAGTTTCAAGTTTCAAGTTTCAGGTTTCAAGTCTGAATGTTTTTGAACTTGAAACTTGAAACCTGAAACCTGAAATTTCACAGCGGCGCGACGGCGGTCAACCCGTAGAGCGTCTCGGCCGGGATGAACGTCCACTCGGCGGTCGAGCGTTTCACGGCTTCCTGACCGAGATCGACGACCATGTAGCCGAGCGCGCGGCGGACGCGCACGCGTTCTTCGGGCGGCACGGCGGCGTTGTTCTGTTCAGCCCAGCGCAGCCAGCGTTCCGCCCCGTCAATCGCCCACGGGTGCCAGAGGAAGCCGACGCCCTCTTTGCCCGTGTACTCGCGCCGCTCGTGGTCGATGCAGATGGCGGAAAATTCCGCGCGGCTGATGGGGAAGGTGAAATCGCGCTCGCTCATTCGTGCAAGGTGGCGCGGGATGTTTTGGAGGATGGTGGGCGGCACTTGGAAGCGGGTCTCTTCCTGCGCGCGCAGGAGCAGCGAGTAGATTTGCAAGGTCAGCCCGTCGAACGTCTCGTCCGCGCCTTCGCCCGTGCCAGCCGGGAGGTGTGGTCGTCGCGTCGTAGTTGTCCACGAGCCACCGCGCGGTGCGCCCCAGTAATTCGTCGCGGCGCGACGCGCTGCCTTCCCACGGCAACCCGGCGCGGCGCAGTTCGAGCAGCGTCAGGAGGGCGAGCGTCGTCGTGTAGGGGCTGGCCTCCTCCGCGACTTTCTGGCGGGGGAACATGTTCCAGCCGCCGTTGTCGAGCGGGCGGTAAAGTTTCAAGACCTCCTCTGTGTAAGCGAGGTGCGCGAGCAGGCGTTCGCGCTCCGTCGCGTCGAGCAAATTGGGGCGGGCGAGCGCGGCAGCGAGCGCGGCGGTCGTCCAGAGCGCGGGTTCGGCGAGCGTGTCCGTGTCGCCCTGATGTGAAGTCCAGCCGTACTTCAGGCCGTCGTGCTCGACCGGCACGCCCGGCGCGAAAGGCATTTCCAGATAGGGCAGCAACGCGCGCAGTTCGTCGTTCGTGGCTTCGGGGATGCGGAACATGGCGAAGAGCGACTGCGAATGGCTCCACGTCTCGATGTTCAATTTCACGCCCTGTTTGAGCGTCGCCTTGATCCAGCGCAAGTCGCCCTCCGTGGTGCGGCCGGCGACGAGCGCGTCGAACAACTGGCGGCGCAGGGGCGCGGCCGCGCGGCGTATCTCCGGCATGTCGTGTGCGGGGCGCAACACGGACGAGTCGTGGCGGTCGAAGAACGCGCGCACCGCGTCGCCGCCGGGCAGGGCGAACCCCTTGTCGGCCATCGCGACGTAGACGAAGACCAGCAGGACGAGCGACGCCGCCACGGTCGCCGCGAGGCGCAGGCGTTGTCGCCGCACGCGACGCTGCTCGCGCTGCTTCAATTCGTCGAAGCCGACGCCGAGCACGCCCGCCAGTAATTTGAGCTTGGAGTTCTCGCGCCCGTCTTTGCCCTTGCGCGCGTCGGCCGCGATGGGTTCGGTGCGCACGTCCGTCAGTTGGCCGTCCGCGCCGACGCGGAAACGCAGGGCGGGCGGGAAGCACTCCGCCATGCCGAGTTCGGGGCGGTCGGTCGCGTTCGGCTCGCCGTCCACGATGAGACACAGGACGCGATCCGCGCGTCCCATCGACTTGTAAAGTTTGATCTCTTCGTTGACCCAGTGCGAGGCGGCCGAGCGCGGCGAGCAGATCACGATCAAGTTGCGCGACAGCCGCAAAGCGTCCGTCAGGTTGCTGCCGAGATCGAACGCGCCCGGCAATTCCTCACGGTCGCGAAAGACCGGGAAGATGCGTCGCGGCACCGCGCCGAACGCGTTCCTGCGCCCGACGAGACGACGCGGCACGCGGTAAGTCTCCAACTCTTTATGCAACCACTGCGCCCATTGCTCGTCGCTGTGGCTGTAGCTGATGAAAGCCCAATACTTGTAATCGGAGTCTGCCGTGGGCGGGGGCGTTTCGGTGGACACAGGCTCTTTGTCGCTTGCTTGTTCGACACTCGTGGGGGGCATTAATTTCTCCGCTGAGATTTGTGTTGGCCGACAGGTCGCGCCGGCGGTACTGCGCCGGGACGCGCGCGCCCGACATTCTAAAACAAAGCCCTATGGATTAGCACAGGGAAAGAACGATGAACGCGGAACGATGAACGATGAACTGAAAGCGAGTTGTCTTCAGTTCATCATTCATCGTTCATACTTCCGCGTTCAACTCTCTGTGCCCGCGTCCGACCAGTAACGCTTGCGAAATTTCGCGTCCGTCCAGAAGTTGCGCAGGAGTTCGATGCGGGGGTTGGGTGCGGGTTGGGCGTCGGTCGCGGGCGGGAGGATGACGCTCACCACGTCGTAACGGTAGGGCGTGTGGTTGAGTCCGAAGGTGCGCCGGTAGACCCGCGCGGCGCGCGTAATCTGGCGTTGCTTGCGCCGGTCAACGTTCTGTTCGGGCGCGGCGAACCAATCGGAGGCGCGCGTCTTGACTTCGACGAAACAGAGCGTCTCGCCCTCGTAGGCGACGATGTCGATCTCCGCGTTGACGATTGCGCCGCGCAAATTTCTCCCGACCGGCAACGCGAAATTCGCGGCGACGAGCGCGTAGCCCGCGCGTTCGAGAAAGGCGGCGGCGAACGCTTCGCCGCGTTGTCCGAGCGCGACGTGTGGGGCGGGCAGGGGCGCGTTTTCCCCGCCGCGCGCGGGCGCGTCCGGTTTATCAAAGATGCGGAAAATGCTGACGGGCAATTTCATCGTGAGGCGTTCGCGCGAGGGCGCGGGCGATTCGCGTCGCGGCGCGCGGGGCGCAGTCTTTGACGCGGCGCGGAAGTATAGCGCATCATCTGTGGCTATGAGTACAAGTGAAGGTAAGGGAAGCGACGCGAAAGCGCAGCCGGTGAAGGCGCGAGCCTTCCTGCCGCTCGTCACCATCGTCGGGCGGCCGAACGTGGGCAAGTCAACTCTGTTCAATCGTCTGGTCGGCGAGCGGCGTTCAATCGTCGGCGACGAGCCGGGCATCACGCGCGACCGCATCTACGGCGAGGCCGAGTGGGCGGGGCGTCGCTTCAAAGTGGTGGACACGGGCGGCATCGTGCCGGACGACGAGGCCGTCATCCCCGCGAACATTTTGAAGCAGGCCGAGACGGCGATTCAAGACGCCGTCGCGCTCGTCTGGGTGGTGGACGCGCGCGCCGGGATGACGCCGCTCGACGAGGAACTCGCGCGCCTCTTGCGCTCGACGGGCAAGCCTGTGCTCGTCGCCGCCAACAAGACGGACGCCGTGCGCTTCGAGGCCGACGCGGGCGAGTTTTATCGCTTCGGTTTCGAGGGCGTGTTCCCGCTCGCGGCCGAACACGGCGACGGCGTGGGCGATCTGCTCGACGCGCTCGTCGAGCGTTTCGACGCGGGCGAGGCCGTAGAAGATGCGGACAAGGACGCGCCGCGCGAGATACGCCTCGCGATCATCGGGCGTCCGAACGTCGGCAAGTCGTCGCTGCTGAATCGCCTGCTCGGCGAGGAGCGCGTCATCGTCTCGCCCATCGCCGGCACGACACGCGACGCCGTTGACACCGTGCTCGAATGGCCGCTCGAAGATGAGGACGAAGAAGCCGACGGCGCGGCGACCACCGGCGCGGCGTTTGACGAAGCGACGGCATCCGGCGACGATGCGGCCGAGACCTTCGCGGCGACCCGTGCGGGAGATGTTGCGAGGGCGGCGGACGGTGATGCGTCAACTCACGTGGCGGAAGATGCGGAAGCCGGAACTTCAAATCACGAATCGGAAAGTTCAAATTTGGGATCGGCGCAGCCCGCGCGGCGGCGCGTGCAACAGTTTCGCTTGATCGACACGGCGGGGATCAGGCGCAAGGGCAAGACGGGCGAGATGGCCGAGAAGTTGTCGGTCGTGATGGCGCGGCGCAGTCTGGAACGCGCGGACGTGGCGGTCGTCGTCGTTGACGCCGTCGAAGGCGTGACCGCGCTCGACGCGCACATCGCGGGCTACGCGCTCGAAGCGGGCTGCTCGATCATCATCGCCGTCAACAAGTGGGACGCGCTCTTGAACAAGGAGACGGGCACGCCCTTCGAGTTCGAGCGCAACCTGCGCGACAAGATGAAATTTCTGGAATGGGCTCCGGTCGTGACGATCTCGGCCCTCACCGGGCAGCGCGTCGAACGCCTCCTGCCGCTCGCCATTCGCGCGAACAAGGCGCGCAACAACCGCATCTCCACCTCGCAACTCAACGACTTCTTCGAGCGCGCCATCGACGCGCCGCGCGCGCCCTCGGCCGTCGCCCCGGTCAAGGGCGGCCGCTCGCGCCTCCGCGTGCAGTACGTCACGCAAGTGGGCGTCCGCCCGCCCACCTTCATCGTCTTCACGGCGGGCGGCCTCAGCGGCAAGAATTCCGGCCTCCACTTCTCCTACGAGCGTTACCTGCAAAACCGCCTGCGCGAAGAGTTCGACTTTTTCGCCACGCCCCTGCGCCTCGTCGAACGCCACAAGCGCGAGAAGGGCGGCGGCGGGCGCGGCAAAGGCGGGCGGTCGAAATAGCTTTGAGTGAATAATTGCCGCAGGATGAAAATCCCCCTAATCTCTCATGCAACATTCTCTGCCTGTGTGAGGTGGTATGAACATAAAAGTCGTTGTCGAAAAAGGCGAAGATGGTTACTTCGTCGCGCATGTCCCGGCACTGAAAAGCTGCTGGTCACAAGGCAAGACGAGGGAAGAAGCTCTGCAAAACATCAAAGAAGCGATTGACCTGTATCTCGAACCCGAGCCGGAAGAGATTGAGAATCGGGAAGTCGTTGAGTTGACGGTGTGAAGTTAATCGAAGTTAAAGGAGACAAGGCAACATGGCGGATCAGAAAGATAAGGCGCAGGAAAAAAGCAGGCGGGAAGATTCCGGTAGCGGAGAGCAAAACAGCGAACAGGGAAGCGGCTACGGCAGGAGCGGTGGCAACGCGGGTGCGGGAAAGTCGGGCAAGGAAGGCATGGGCAGCGAGAAGCCGAGCGATGAAGAGGGGATGGGCAGCCAGAAGCCTGACAACTCCGATTCACAACAATAGGTTGGCGGTGAGCGCAGGCGAAACGGCGATGAGTAAAAGCGCGCTCAACTGGCAGGTGGTCGCGCGTGAGGGCGAGGCGCGGGCGGGGTTGTTGCAGACGCGGCGCGCGCTCGTCGAGACGCCCGTGTTCATGCCCGTCGGCACGGCGGGGACGGTGAAGGGGATGCGCTTCGAGTCGCTGGAATCGACGGAACTCGACGCGCGCATCATCCTCGGCAACACCTATCACCTATGGCTGCGACCGGGCGCGCAAGTGGTGCGCGCGTGCGGCGGCTTGCACGGCTTCACGAGTTGGGAGCGCGCGTTGCTGACGGATTCGGGCGGCTTTCAGGTGTGGAGTCTCGGCGCGCTCAGGAAGTTGAAAGAGGAGGGCGTCGAGTTTCGTTCGCACGTTGACGGGAGCGCGCGTTTCCTGTCGCCGGAAGTTTCGATGGAGGTGCAGGCCGCGCTCGGCTCGGAGATCGTGATGGTCTTCGACGAGTGCGCGCCGGGCGAGGCGTCGCAAGAGGAGGCGCGCGTCTCTCTGGAACTGACGGCGCGCTGGGCTGAGCGTTCGCGCCGACGCTTCGACGAGTTGCAGCGCGAAGCGCAGGAGCAGGGAGACGCGGGACGCACGCCGGGACATCACCCGTCGGTCAACGGCGAGCAGGCTCTGTTCGGCATCGTGCAGGGCGCGTCGCACGCGAACCTCAGGCGCGAGAGTCTCGCGCGCACGGTCGAGATCGGGTTCGACGGCTATGCCATCGGGGGTCTCAGCGTCGGCGAAGAGAAACCCGTCATGTACGACACGATTGAGATGCTCGCGCCGCTGATGCCCGCAGACCGCCCGCGCTACCTGATGGGCGTCGGCACGCCCGAGGACTTGCTCGCAGCGGTGGCGCGCGGCGTGGACATGTTCGATTGCGTGCTGCCGACGCGAAACGCGCGCACCGGGCAGGCGTTCACCGCGCGCGGCAAACTCAACATCAAGAACGCGCGCTGGGCGACCGACACGCGCCCGCTCGACGAGTTGTGCGCCTGCTCCGTCTGCCGCCGCCACAGCCGCGCCTACCTGCGCCATCTCTACGCGACGGGCGAGATGCTCGCCGGCATGTTGCTGACGCACCACAATCTCGCGTTCTTCCTTGACACGATGCGGCGCGTCAGGCAAGCTATCCGGTCTGGTGATTTCACGCGTTTTCGGCGGGAGTTTTTAGAGCGTTATAGCTCCGGTGTCGAGTGAGTTTTCGCGCCCAACATTCTATTAAATTGAGAGATTTAATAGAATCCGGGCGATTCGCGACGACACCGTGAGTTACGCCGCGCTCGTGTCAACTCTCGTCCGTCAGGCGCACATTCGCCTTGCACAAATTTACAACTGCTCAAACTGAAACTTAAACCATGACACTCGTCTTTATCCTGCAATCGGCGTTGGGGCCGATTATCCAGATTCTCCCCTTCCTGCTGATCTTCGCGGTCTTCTACTTTCTGATCATCCTGCCGCAACGCAAGCGGCAGCAGCAACTTCAGGCCACCATCGCCGCCCTCAAGGCCGGCGACAAGATCATCACGACGGGCGGCATCATCGCCAAAATCGCCGAGGTGCGCGAGACCTCTCTGCTCGTCCGCACGGCGGACAAGTCGATTCTGGAAATTTCCCGCGCGGCGGTCGCCGGGATGCACGGCGAAGAAGAGAAGAGGGCTTAAGGTTTAATTTGGCGCGCCGGTGCGATGTGAAGCGCGCGCGCCCGTAAATTTGTTATGAAGAAGAATATTCTACGACGCGTCATTATCATCGCCATCGTCACCATCGCGTGCCTCTACATCGTGCTCGGCCCGCGCCGCCGGGACGCCGCGGGCAACCTGCAATGGCCGAAGGCGAACGACTTCACTTACGCGGGCATCAAGCGCACGCTCTCCGAGAACATCCGTCTCGGCCTCGACTTGAAGGGCGGCTCGCACCTCGTCATGCAGGTGCAGACCGAGACGTACCTCAAGAAGTTGACCGAAAACCTCGCGCCCGCCCTGGAGGGCGCGGCGAAGGCCGCCGGTTACAACGTCCAGAGCGTGACGACGAACGCCGGCGGGGGCAACTATCAGGTCGTGCTGACGGCGGCGGACGCCTCGAAGGTCAACGAGATACGCGACGAGTTGGCGAAGAAGGTCGATTTGTCCTTCTGGACACCCGCCGTTTCCGGCAACACCGTGACGTGGACGCTGCCGCAGAGCGCGCAACGCGCCCTGAGCGATCAGGCCGTGGATCAAGCGTATCGCATCATCGACACGCGCATCAACGCCGTCGGCGTCGCCGAGCCGACCTTGCAGCGACACGGCGGGCAAGGCTCGAATCAGATTCTCTTGCAGATGCCGGGCATCCAAGACCCGGAGCGCATCAAGAAGATGATCGTCGGCCAGTCGAGTCTGGAACTGATGAAAGTCGTCAGCCCGCCGAACCCTGCGCCGATGCAGACCTACCCGACCGAAGAGGCGGCGAAGGCTTCGCTCGGCGGACAGTCGCCGCCGAACCGGCGCGTGCTGCCCTACAGGGCGGAGGACGAGCCGACGGCCGCCGGCGAGACCGCCACGCCGGATCCGAACAAGCCGACGCAGTGGGTCGTGGTCGAAGCGCCCGCCGTGGTGGACGGCAGCGAGTTGCGCAGCGCGGACGCCGCGCAGGGGAGCGGCGGCGGCGACTCGAATTACGAAATCGACTTCACGCTCAAACCGACGGGCGCGGAGAAGTTCGGCGCGTGGACGGGCGCGAACGTCGGGGCTTACATGGCCGTCGTTCTGGACAACAGGGTCGAGTCCGCCCCCTTCATCAAATCGCAGATCACGGATCGAGGGCAGATCACGGGGAACTTCACCGAGCAGTCGGCGAAAGACCTGGCGTTGACGCTGCGTTCGGGCGCGCTGCCCGCGCCGCTCGTCTATCTGGAAGAGCGCACGGTCGGCCCCAGCCTCGGCGCGGACTCGATCCGCGCGGGCGTCAAGGCCGCGCTCTACGGGCTGCTGCTCGTCGTCCTCTTCATGGTCTTCTACTATCGCGGGGCGGGCGTCAACGCCGTCATCGCCCTGCTCCTGAACATGATCATCACGGTCGCCTCGCTCGTCATCTTCGACGCGGTGCTGACCCTGCCCGGCATCGCCGGTTTGATCCTGACCATCGGCATGACCGTGGATACCAACGTGCTCATCTTCGAGCGCATCCGCGAGGAATTGGAGACGGGCAAAACGGTCGCCTCCGCAGTCGATCAAGGGTTCTCGCGCGCCTTCGTGACCGTGATCGACACGCACGTCACGACCATCGTGTCGTCGCTCTTTTTGTTCGTCTTCGGCACCGGCCCGATTCGCGGCTTCGCCGTCACACTCATTCTCGGCTTGCTCGCGAATCTTTTCTCGGCGGTTTATGTCTCGCGCACGATCTTCATCTGGATTTTGAACCGCAAGGGAAGACGCGCCGAAACGCTCAGTATCTAAAAACTGTGAACCGTGAATCGTAAATCGTGACTCGACTGAAACAGTCTTCCGCGATTTGCGATTCACGGTTCACGATTAGCTAAAAATCATGATTCGACTTCTTCATAACGTAAAAATCGATTGGCTCGCGCAGCGTCGTTACTGGCTCATCTTCTCGTCGCTCCTGATGTTGGCGGGCTTGGGCTCGGCCGTCACACGGCAGTTGGTGCCGGGCGGGACGGATGCTTTCAACCTCGGCGTGGACTTCAAGGCGGGCACGGTGATGAGGGTGCGCTTCAACCAGCGGCCGTCGGAAGACACCATCCGCACCGCGTTGCAGCAGAAGGACGTGCAAAACGCCATCGTGCAGTCAACCGATAAGCCCAACGAAGTGTTGATCAAAGTCCCGCAGCAGGGCAGTGGCGAGGAGGCGCAGGAGCAGGCGCAGGTGGATGTCGGGCAGGCGAAGACGAACGAGGCGTTGGCGTCTCTCGGCCCCGAAATCGGGGCGAAGAACGAGGAGACGAATGCCGTCGGCCCCGCCGCCGGGCGCGCCCTGCGCAATCAGGCCATCGCCGTCACGCTGCTCGCGCTCGTCGGCGTCCTGCTCTATATCGGCTCGCGCTTCGAGTGGACTTACGGCGCGGCGGCCGTCATCACCGTCTTCCACGACGTGCTCGTCACGCTCGGCATCTTCTCCATCATGCAGTGGGAGATTGACCTGACCGTCATCGCCGCGCTGCTGACGCTCGTCGGCTTCTCGGTCAACGACACCATCGTCACCTTCGACCGCATCCGGGAAAACCTGCGCCTGCACCGCCGCACCTCCCTCTACGATCTGACGAACGAGGCCATCAACCAGACGCTCTCGCGCACTGTCATTACCGCCGGTCTGGTCTTTTTCTCCGTGCTCGCCATGGTCATCTTCGGCGGCGACGTGTTGCGCGGCTTCTCTCTGGCTTTGTTCATCGGCATCATCGTCGGGACGTACTCGACCATCGCCATCGCGACGCCGATCATGGTCTGGTTCCAGCAACGTCTCGAACCCGCGAAGCGTGCGACGGTCGCCCCGGCCGGCGGCGCGGTCTCGACCGGCGGCGCGGTGGCGGGCGGGCGCGGCGCGCGCGCGAAGTCGGCGGCGCGCGGGTCGCAACGCACGGCGCGTTCGTAAGTCTCGCGGCGGCGCGTTAATTCGTTCGGGAGTGCTTTAGATTAAAGATTTTGCGCTTGACTTGGGCGGGCGTCGCGACATAGACTGAGCGCGTTTGCTGTCCCAATTTAATAGGTTAAACAAGAACGCTCCCGTCTTCTCGCATTCGTGTCGTTGACGGTGATGCGTGATTGTAGTTATTTGCCGAAAGTGGTCGGTAGGCCGATCTGTTTCCCCGCGCGGCGTGTGTGAAATTAAAGAGTGCGCATGATTATTGCGCCTGCTCGCCGCTGCTACCCCCGCTATAATTTTAAGTTTCAATTTAATCTACGGGTACGTTTCGCGTAACGAACGACGTTTGGGAACATAACGCTTCTCAAAGGCATCTAATGAATTGATATTTCGCACCCCTGATCCATTGGCACCGGAAGTTGGGAGGAGAAAAAGATGTTCGATAGTCTTGTAGAGTCTGGTTCGCACAAGGACGATCTTGCGCGGAAAGGCTCATTTTTTCTTGGGACGTTTGCCATCTACGCGGTGATTCTGCTAGCTCTCGGCGTCCTCAGTATCTATCTCTATAACGAGAGTTTGCCGAGCGACAATCTCGAATTGATGACGATGGTGGCGCCTGTCCCCGTCCAGAATCAACCGGAGCAGCAGCCCGATAAGCCTGCCGAGGCAAAGCCCGCAGAGGCGTCACCCGACCGCCAGGTCGCGACGCGCACGGATTTCGTCGCCAGCAACTTAGACCCGACGAAAGTGCCGGAGAAAGTTTCGGCCGTGGCGAGTAAAGTTCCGCCGGTTCCGCCGGGCGGCGCCGTCCGTGGTACGTCGAACACCGATCCGGTCGGCGGTAACACCGGCCCCATCGGCCCCACCGGCCCCGGAGTGGGCGGCGCGGGCACGGGGGGCAGTGGGCCGCCCGTAGTGGTGCCTCCCGACGACGAACCGCCGCCGCCGCCGAAGCCGACGCCGACGCCTCCGCCGAAACCCCGCGCGCCCATTTCCGGCGGCGTCTTGAACGGCAAAGCGATCAGCAAGCCGCAGCCCGCTTACCCGCCGATTGCCAAGGCCGCACGCGCCTCGGGCACGGTCACGGTGCAGGTCACCGTGGACGAAGAAGGCCGGGTTATCTCCGCCCGCGCGGCCGGCGGTCATCCGTTGCTGCAACAGGCGGCGGTGTCGGCGGCTCGTCAGGCGCGCTTCTCGCCGACGCTCCTTTCGGGGCAGCCGGTGAAGGTGAACGGCGTCATTACTTACAACTTTGTGTTGAATTAAATTGGGTGCGACATAACGGTCGGGATTTTGGGCGCGTTGCGGGTTTAATTTAAACGCTGCTTTCCCCTTTCCGGCGCTGGCACGTTCGCGCTCTCGCTATAGTGCATCCGAAAATTTTGGAGGGTTCTACCGTGACAATTTCAATGAGTCTGTTTGCCACCAAGTTTCTTGGCTTTTTCGCCTTCTTGTTGCAGGAGGGCGGCGGGGCTGCCGCCGCCAACGAGACGGCCAGCGCGTTCACGATGAGTGAGATGATCAAGAATCTCGGCCCCATCGCCATCGGCGTCATCGTCATCCTGCTCATCATGTCGATGTACTCCATCGCCGTGATGGTCGAGCGGTTCTTGACCTACCGCGCCGCCAAAGCGCAGTCGCGCGAGTTTGCCCCGCGCGTGGCGCAGGCTTTGAAGAATGACCGCATCGAAGAGGCCATCAACATCAGCGACAAGCACAAGAAGTCGCACCTCGCGATGGTGGTCAACGCCGGTCTGCAAGAGTTTCGCGCGCACGAACAATCGACGGAGATTTCGGGCGACGAGATCGAAGCCTCGAAGCGCGCGCTCCAACGCGCCATCGCCATCAAGAGCGCGGAATTCCGCCGCGGCCTATCGGGGCTGGCGACCATCGGTTCGACCGCGCCGTTCGTCGGCCTGTTCGGCACGGTGTTCGGCATCATCGCCGCGTTCACGGGCATGAAGAACGCCGAAAGCGCGGGCATCGGCGCGGTGGCGGGCGGCATCGCCGAGGCGCTCATGACGACCGCGCTTTCGCTGGCCGTGGCCGTGCCCGCCGTGTGGATGTTCAACTACTTCACCGGCAAGGTTGACGGTTTCGTCATCGAGATGGACAACTCGGCTTCGGAACTGCTCGACTACTTCTTGAAGAACCGCACGCGTCGCCTGAACCCGTAATCGCCTCTGCGATTGCGGCGCGCCGCGCCGAGAGATCATAGAGACCGGCCTTACTTGCGCGCGCTCCCCGGACTGTGGCGGGAGCGCGCGCGCCGGGACGGCATTATTCGTTTGGGTTGAATGGAGAGTGATTTATGGGAATGGCAGTTGGCGGGGCTAATAAGTACAACTCGGACATCAACGTCACGCCGATGGTGGACATCATGCTGGTCTTGCTGATCATCTTCATGGTCATCACGCCGCTGTTGCAATCGGGCGTCTCTGTCGCTTTGCCGAAGGAGATGAACAATCCCGAAGTTGACCCCGCGATCATCAAAGAGTCTTCCGTGGTCGTCGCCATCACGGCGGACAACGAGTATTACATCGGAAAAGATAAAGTTGAGACCATCGACCTCACGGATAAAATCCAGAAGGCCATGGAAAGCAAGAAGCCCGAAGAGCGCATCGTGTACGTCAAGAGCGACGTGAACGCCAACTACGGCAGCGTCGTCGAAGTGATTAACACAGTGCGGCAGGCGGGCGTCGATCAGATTGGCCTGGTCGCGGATAAGAAGAAGGGTGGAGCGACCGCCGCTCCCGCCGCCGCTCCCGCCGCCGGACTTTAACGCGGCGGCGACTGCTGCTGCGGCGAAGCCCGGAGGAGGGGAGGAATCGACTCCCGGCGCCGCGTCTCGCGATTAACGGCCAGAGAGGATTTGTAAGATCATGGAAATGTCTTCGGAAAACAAAAGGGGCGGCTCGACCGCCGTCCCTTACATTAACGTGACCCCTTTGATTGACGTGTTGCTGGTGCTGCTCATCATCTTCATGGTCATCACGCCGCTCAAGCCGACGCGCTTCAAGGCGCTCGTGCCGAGCGAGCCGCCGCCTTCGACCGAGCCGATCAAGCCGAACCCGTTGACGCTCGTCGTCTCGATTGAGAGCGACCTGTCGCTCAAGTTGAACCTCGACAGCGTGGGTTCGGCCAACGACACCGCGCCGCTCAGCACAAGTCTGACGCAAATCTTTAAAGACCGCCGCGCCAACCGCGCTTACGAGCCGGGCAAAGAGAACCGCGTCGATCTGCCCGAAGAGGAGCGCATCGCCAAGGCCGTCTTCGTCAAAGCCCCGCGCTCGCTGAAATACGTCGAGGTGGTGAAGGTCATCGACGCGATCAAGGGTGCGGGCGGAAACCCCATCGGGTTGCAAATTGACGATCTGGCGCAGTGAAATCTGGACATTCGGTGAATGGCAAGCGACGAATTCAATCTGACGCCGCTTGCCATTCGCGCTACCTGTCATTTTTTATCGTGTACAAATTCCCTTCGGGAGTCATTAAACAGATGAAACTCTCTCAGTCGAGAACAACCTTGATAATGTTGGTCTTGCTGGCGGCGGTGAGTTCCGCCGGCTGCGGCATGGTCAGCAGCATTCGCGCCAAGAACCAGTTGAACGAAGGCGCGCGCGCCTACAAGGCCGGAAGGTTCGCCGAGGCGCAGCAGCATTTTGAAGAGTCTCTGCGGCTCAACCCCGAGCAGCGCAACGCGAAGTTTTTCATCGCGCGCTCGATCCACGCGCAATACCGCCCGGGCGTCGAAGCCCCCGAGAACGTCGAGAAGGCGCGCCGCGCGATCACGGCTTACGAGGAAGTGTTGAAGTCCGATCAGGGCAACGACGAAGCCTACAACGCCGTCATCTACCTCTTCGGCCAACTCAAGGATGAGCAGCAGGCGCGCCAGTGGTTGACGGCGCGCGCCGAGATGGGTTCGATCCCCGAAGTCAAACGGTCGCAGGCCTACACGCTGATGGCGAGCAAGGAATGGAACTGTTCCTACACCATCACGGAGCAGAAGGATAACAAGCAGACCGTGCCCAAAGAGGGCAAGATGATCATCCAGTACAAGAAGCCGAAGGAGCAGGCCGACTTCGACAAGGCGATGAAATGCGTCAACGACGGCATGGCGCTGGCCGAGCGCGCCGTCGCCCTCGACCCGAACAGCGAACAGGCCTGGTCGTACAAGACGAACCTGCTGCTCGAACTCGTCAAACTGGCCGAGATGGAAGGCAACAACGACAAGAAGGCCGAATACCAGAAACAGGCCGCCGCCGCCCAGCAGAAGACTTCGCAACTGAGCGAAGAGAACAAGCGCAAGAAAGAGGAAGAAGAAAAGGCCAAGGCGTCCAAGTCGCCCGCCTCAAGCTAGGGCGCGCCGGTCGAGCGCGCACGCGCGCCGCGCGAGACTGCAAGTCCCCAACGCGCCTTCTCAACTTTCACTGCAAGACATCAGGTGATGCTCGACTTTCGCGTCGGGCATCACCTATTCTTATAAATAGCCGTCAGCTATCAGCCGTCAGCCACTAGCAATAACAAAGCTGAATGCTGATAGCTAATAGCTGACCGCTGACCGCTGACCGCTATGATTCGCATCGAGGAAATCGTCGAAAAGGTCGGGCGCAATCACCCGCAGGCCGATCTGGACATGCTCAGGCGCGCCTACTTCTTTTCGGCGCGCGAGCATAAGGGGCAGACGCGCGCCTCCGGCGAGCCGTACCTCGTCCACCCGCTCGAAGTCGCTAACATTCTGGCCGACATGCGGCTCGACGAAGTTTCCGTCGCCACCGGACTCTTGCACGACGTGGTGGAAGATACGCTCGTCGAAGCGGGGACGATCCGCGAGTATTTCGGCGAAGAGGTGGCGCACCTCGTCGAAGGTCTGACGAAGATCGCGCAGATCAGCAGCCAGTCGAAGGAAGTGCAGCAGGCCGAGAACGTGCGCAAGATGCTGCTGGCGATGATCGACGACGTGCGCGTCGTTCTGGTCAAACTCGCCGACCGCCTCCACAACATGCGCACGCTTCACTTCCTGAAACCGGAAAAGCGGCAGCGCATCGCGCAGGAAACGCTCGACATCTTCGCCCCCATCGCCCACCGCCTCGGCATGGGCAAACTCCGCAGCGAACTCGAAGACCTCGCCTTCCAGCACCTCCATCCTGAAGACTACCGCGCGCTCGCCGCCCAACTCGAACAGCGTCGCACCGAGCACGAACAGTTCCTCCACGCCACGACCGCCCGCATCGAGGAGAAACTGCGCGAGGCCGACGTGCCTTATATCCGCGTCGAGGGGCGCGTCAAACGTCTCTACTCGATCTGGAAGAAACTGAAGCGGCAAAAGATCGAACTCGATCAGGTTTACGATCTGGTCGCCGCGCGGGTCGTCCTGCCGAACGAGGTGCGTTACTGCTACGCCGCGCTCGGCGTCATACACAACTTATGGAGGCCGCTGCCCGGGCGTTTCAAAGACTGGATCGCCACGCCGCGCGAGAACCTCTACCAGTCGCTGCACACCTCCGTCATCGGCACGGAGGGGCAGCCCTTCGAGGTGCAGATTCGCACGGAGGAGATGCACCGCATCGCCGAAGAGGGCGTCGCGGCGCACTGGAAGTACAAGGAAGGGAGGCGCGGCGCGCACGAAGACGACGAGGCGTTTCAGTGGCTGCGCTCGCTCGTCGAGTGGACGCAGGAAGTTAAAGACTCGCGCGACTTCCTCGAATCGCTGAAACTCGACCTCTACCCGCGTGACGTTTACGCCTTCACGCCCATGGGCAAGATCATCCAGCTCCCGCGCGGCGCAACCCCCGTGGATTTCGCCTACATGATTCACACGGAGGTCGGGAACACCTGTACGGGCGCGCGCATCAACGGCCGCATCGTCCCCCTTCGCACGCCGATTCAGAACGGCGACGTGGTCGAGATCATTCGCTCGCTGAACTCCACGCCGTCGCGCGACTGGCTCAACTTCGTCGTCACTTCCAAGGCGCGCAACCGCGTGCGTCACTGGGTCGCCGAGCAGCAGCGCGCCGAAAGTATAGAGATCGGGCGCAAGCTGTTCGAGAAGGAGGCCGCGCGCTTCCAACTCTCGACCAAGAAACTGCTCAACGATTCCAACGGCGACTTCAAAAAGATCGCGGGCGAATACGGCTACGGGCGCACGGACGATCTGCTCGCCGCCATCGGCTACGGCAAACTCGTGCCGCGCAGCGTCATCTCCAAATTCCTCGGCCCCGAAAAGTTTGCCGAACTGGACGAGCGGAAGGAGTCGCGGCTGCGCACGGGCGTACAGGCCGTCAAACGCCTCATCCGTCTCGGCGACGACGCCATCGTCGTGCGCGGCGTGGACGATCTGCTCGTGGCGCGCGCGCGCTGCTGCAACCCGGTTCACGGCGAGCCGATCATCGGCTACGTCACGCGCGGCAAGGGCGTCGCCGTCCACGCCGAGCGTTGCAAGAACGTGCAGCAGTTGATGGTCAACCCCGAACGCATCGTCGCGGTCGAGTGGGCAGGCAGGAGCGAGCACGCCGCCTACGCCGTCAAACTCCTCGCCGTCACGGAGAACCGTACCGGCATGATCGCGGGCATCACGAGCGCGATCTCGGACATGAAGACCGGCATCCGAGACGCGCGCGCGTCCGTCGCCTCGGACGCGCGCGGGCGCATCGAGGTCACGGTCGAAGTTTTCGACGTGAAGCATCTGGATAAAGTGATCCGCGCGGTGCGCGGCGTTCCCGGCGTGCTCGACGTGGAGCGTTTGCAGGGGGCGGCCTGAGCAAACTCACGCCCGAAAGCCGCGATCCGAAGAAGACAAACGATTTTGCCCCGCGTGTTAAATTCGCCCTCAAAGCATCCGTCGCGACCGAAAATTCATCTGTAATATACAAGTCTCTGCTTTGACCGCGTGCTCACGCGAGGCGGCAACGGTGGCAACGCGCTCGCGGCGTTCCCGCGTTGGTCTAGCGGCCGAGTTTTTGTTACAATGCGCAATTTGCTTGGCGAGTCTAAAAAGAGGATGTGCAGACCGTGAGAGAGATCGTCGCAACCGAGGCCGCGCCACAGGCCATCGGCCCGTATTCGCAGGCCGTCAGTCTGGGTAATTTCGTGTTCACGTCGGGACAGATTCCGATCGACCCGAAGACGGGCGTGTTCGTCGAGGGTGGGATCGCGGAGCAGACCGAGCAGGTTTTGCGCAATCTCGCGGAGGTCTTGCGGGCGGCGGGGACGAGTCTCGAAGAGGTGGTTAAGACGACCGTGTTTCTGGCCGACATGAACGACTTCGCGGCGATGAACGAAGTGTACGCACGCTATTTTTCAAGCGAGCCGCCCGCGCGTTCGACCGTGCAGGCCGCGCGACTGCCGCGCGACGCGCGCGTCGAAATCGATGCGATAGCGGTGAGAAAGAATAACGATGAAGGATGAACGCGGAACGATGAACGAAAGACAACTGCTTTTACTTCATCGTTCCGCGTTCCTACTTTATCGTTTCTCTTAAGCCGCTTTCGCCGTTTGCGCCACCTTCGTTATCTTGTTGCCTTTGATGCAACTGGTGCAGACGCGCATGCGCACGTTGCCGCCTTGCGGGCGTTGCACGCGGATTTCTTGCAGGTTGGGATTGAAACGCCGGCGGGTGCGATTGTTCGCGTGGGAGACGTTGTTACCGAATTGCGGGCCTTTGCCGCAGACTTCGCATCGTTTTGCCATGATTGCCTGAGTACCTCCGAATAAGTAAAAGCGCGCCGCGCCGGTCGCCAACACACACGGTGAGGACTTGGAGTACGCGGGAAACCAAAATTTATAGCAAACAGTTTTACAAGAGGTCAAGCGCGCACGCCCGCTGTGGGCATGCGAGTTTCATCGGATCACCACAGAAAAGTTGAAGGAGTAGAAAGCCAAAGTGTACAGAGCCGCCAAACAGTTCAGCCTTCTCGCCATCGTCATTTCCCTCGCGGGCCTCTTCGTCGCCTGCGACCGCAACAAGGGAGGCGGCGACGGCAAGGGGACGGCCGCCGCCGCCACGGTCAATGACAAAAAGATCATGCTGACCGAAGTGGACAAGATTCTCGAACAGCAGGCCAAGAGCCAGCAAGTGCAGTTTTCCGACATGTCGCAACTCGAACTGGCCGCCGGTCGTTTGCAGGTGCTCGACGAGTTGATCCGCCGCGAGGTGCTGTTCCAGCGCGCCGAGAAAGAGAACCTGCTGCCCAAGGACGACGAAGTGACGCAGGTCATCAACGAGCAGAAGCAGCAACTCGGAACCAAAGAGGCTTTCGAGACCGCGCTCAGGGAGTCGGGGCAGACCGAGGAGGCCATGCGCGATGTCGCGCGTCGTCAACTGGCGATCCAAAAACTGCTCGACCGCACCGCCGCCAAGATCGAGCCGCCGACCGACAAGGAAGTGGAAGACTTTTACAACAACAACAAGGCGCGCTACGTGAGCCAGCGCGGCGTGGGGCTGGCCGCCATCGTCGTCGATCCGGCCGATAACGGCGCGACCAACGACGCCAAGAGCGACATCGAGGCCAAGACGAAGATCGACATCATCTACCAACGCTTGAAGAGCAACGCCGACTTCGCCACCGTGGCGCGCGCCGAAAGCGAAGACCCGCAGAGCGTGCAGCGCGGCGGCGACGTGGGCTTCTTCAGCGAAGAGCAACTCAAGCAGAGCGGTTTCCCGCAGGAGTTGATCACGCGTTTCTTCAGCGGCATGGAAGTCGGCAGCTACACCGCGCCTATCCAGACGAGCGGGCGTTGGACGATCTTCAAACTCACGGACAAACGCTTGCAGAGCGAGAACCTGACGCTCGACAACCCCGACGTGCGCAAGGACGCGACGGAGAACATCCTCAACCAGCGCAAGCAGATTTTGAACGCCGCGATGCTCGAAGTCGCCATGCGCGAGGCGAAGATCACGAACAATCTGGCGCAGGACATGCTCAACAGTTCGACTTCCCTGAGCAGCCTGCGACCGGCCGGCAGCCGCCCGGCGGCGGCGACGCCCGCCGCGAGTCCGGCGACGGCCGCGAGTCCCGCGGCTTCGCCCGCCTCCGGCGGCGGCGGCGGGTCGGGCGCGGCGACGCCTTCGTCCAACACCAATAATGCGGCGAACACTAACAAGTAACGGTCGCCGCATTGAACTCGTAGTCTGAACCCGAATCGTGAATCGTAAATAGAGGCGAGCCGAGTCTCTATTTGCGATTCACGATTTACGATTTACCGTCTCGTCGTTCGTCTACTCTTCAACGCCATGCTGTTTCGTCTCTCGGAAGTTTATAAGTCTTACGGCTCGCAGGACGTGCTGCGCGGCGCGTCGCTCCAGATCAATCCGGGCGAACACGTCGGCCTCGTCGGGCGCAACGGCGCGGGCAAGACCACCCTGTTCCGCTTGATCGGCGGCGAAGAGACGCCCGACAGCGGCGACGTGGTGCGCGCGCGCGGCCTCAACCTCGGACTGCTCGAACAGCACGTGGATTTCGAGCCGGGCATGACCGTCCACGAGTCCGCGCTCGCCGCCTTCGGTCGTCTCCAACAGATCGAGCACGAGATGCACGAACTGGAACACCGCATGGCCGAAGCCACCGACGACCTCGACGCGGTGCTCGAACGCTACAGCGACCTCCAACACGAGTTCGAGCGCGAGGGCGGCTTCGAGTACGCGGCGCGCGCCGAGGCGATTCTGTTCGGCCTCGGTTTCGAGCGCGAGATGTGGCAGTTGGAGACGGAGAAACTTTCGGGCGGGCAGAAAAACCGGCTCGGCATGGCGCGTCTCCTGCTCGCCGAACCCGATGTGCTCTTGCTCGACGAGCCGACGAACCATCTGGACGTAGCGGGCGTCGAATGGCTCGAAGAGTTTCTATCGTCCTACGCGTCGGCCTACGTCATCATCTCGCACGACCGCTATTTTCTCGACCGCTCGTGCCGCCGCATCGTCGAAGTGGAAAACGGCAAGGCCGTCAGTTACAACGGCAACTATTCGGCCTTCCTCGTCGAGCGCGAGGAGCGGCGCGAGGCGCAGCGGCGGGCTTACGAAAACCAGCAACACCTCATCGCCAAGACCGAAGAGTTTATCCGTCGCAACCTCGCGGGGCAGAAGACCAAGCAGGCCAAGTCGCGCCGCACGATGTTGCAAAAACTCGACCGCGTCGAAGCGGTGCGCGCCGATCAGTCGCAGGGCAATTTCCAGTTGAAGGGCGTCGAGCGCACGGGCAACCAGACGCTCATCGTCAAAGACCTCGCGGTCGGCTATCCCGGCAAGGTGCTCGCCACCGACATCACTTTCACCCTCACGCGCGGCGAAGCCCTCGGCGTCATCGGCCCGAACGGTTCGGGCAAGACGACCTTCATCAAGACCCTTCTCGGCAAACTCCCGCCGCTCGCGGGCGAGACGCGCTGGGGCACGAAAGTCAACATCGGCTACTACGCGCAGCAGCTAGACGACCTCGACGAACGCAACGAGATCATCATGGAATTGCGCCGCGTCGCGCCTTCAACCGTGACGGCGGGCGAACTGCGCGGCTTCCTCGCCAAGTTTCTCTTCGTCGGCGACGACGTGTACAAGCACGTCCGCGACCTCTCCGGCGGCGAGAAGGGCAGGCTCGCGCTCGCCAAGTTGATCTATTCGCGCGTCAATGTCCTCGTCCTCGACGAGCCGACGAACCACCTCGACATCCCCTCGCGCGAAGCCCTCGAAGAAGCTCTCGACGCCTACGAAGGCACGATCATCACCATCAGCCACGACCGCTATTTCCTCGACCGCGTGGCGACGCAAATTCTCGCGCTCGACGGCCAGAGCGCGGCCGAACATTACGACGGCGACTACACCGAGTATCACGATTGGAAAGCCCTCATACGCGCCGAGGCCGCGAGCGCAAAGGCCGCGCGCGAGAAGGCGGCGAGCGCGCCCGCCGCCAAGACCGCGCCGCGCGCCGCCGCCGCCGCCCAAGGTGACGATCCGGCGAACGCTTCGCGCAAGGGGAAATCCACGGAAGGCAAGGGCGGCAAGAAGAAGCAGGCGCACGGCGCAGCCCTCCGGCGCACGACGCAGGTGATCGAAAGCGAAATCGCGGAAGTCGAAAAGCGGCTCGCCGCGCTCTCCGACGAGCTCTCCCGCCCCGAAGTCGCGCGCGACGCGAGTCGCGCGATGACGCTCAACGACGAATACCAGCAACGCGACGCGCGCCTGCGCTCGCTCTACGAAGAATGGGAACAGGTCTCCGCCGAAGCGGCCAGCGCGTGAGCGGTGAAAGTTTCGTGAGGGGCGATGGCGGATAGCTTGTGGTTCGGCCGATAGCCCGAAGACGGCTCACGGCGTCAGCAGGCGTGCGATGGTCGAGACGAGTTGACCTATGTCGTCCGGCTTTTTCAGAAATGCGTCCGCGCCCGCGCGACGCGCTTCATGCGCGCTGTCGGTCGCGGAGATGATGACGATGGGCGTGGATTGACGCGAGGGGAGCATGCGCGCGTGGCGCAGCAGTTCGATCCCGCTCGCGCCGGGCAGTTCGTTGTCGAAGAGGAGCAGGTCGTAAGCCCCCGTGCTCTCGATCCGCGCGAGAGCCGCCAGACCGTCGTCGCAGGATTCGACGCACCAGCCTTCCAACTCAAGCGTGTCCTGCACCGTCAGCCGCAACAGTTCATCGTCTTCGACATAGAGGATCGTCGCCCGAGACATCTTGCTATCCTCCTTTACGACCAACGCGCGCACGCCACACACGCGGCGCGCCCGCAACAATCTTACGTGCTCCTTGTCCCTGCTCCTACATGCATTTCTTTGCCCGCGCTCGCCAACGTCTCAAAAAAGATTGAAGAACCATCCGTATATCGCGCGGCCGCCCGCAGGCCACACGCTGAAAATAATGAAGCTGGCTACGGCGAGCAACAGGTTGGTCTGTCGGTAGATGCTGCCGGCGTAAACCATCGACACGATGGCGAATACGACGTAGCACGAAAGGAACCCGACGACGTACAGGACGACGACAACCCAGAGGGGCGCGCCTGCAACGAAGCTGTGCACGGCGAGTGCGGCGAAAGCCGACCAACCCGCTTGCAGAAACCCGCTGACGACCAGACCCGATATGACATAGGCGTCGAAGTGCGAGTCAATATCCACGCGGAACATTCGTTGCAGCCGGACTGTCACCACAACCGTCGGACACATCACGATGCAAAAGACCCAATAACCCTTCAACAGGTGAAAGGTCATCGACGCCCTGCCGAGAGGCCAGAGCACGAGCGCGCTCAGCCCGAAAAAAAGGATCGTCAGCACGCTCGCGAAGAGGGCGTCGAACACCTCTTTCTGGTCGTCATGCAGCAACCACTTGCCGAACTCTCCCATAGGCATTTTTCAAACTGGCCGTTTGCGTCTCTCGATGATCTGACGCGCCCGGCGGTGTCCGTTTGCCATAGGGTGCGACCGGGGGATTAATGTAGAGGCCGGGGCGCGTGGCGGAAAAGAGGTTCGCTTTGTGGGCTTGTCAGGCAAGCCTGCTACTCTGCCATTCACGCCGGAGCAGCCCGTAAAAGAGCGCGTCCTGAATTTCCCCGCCAACCAGCCAACGCTCCCGCAGATAGCCTTCTCTTTGGAAGCCCAGCCGTTCGAGTGTTTTTACCGACGAGATGTTTCTCGGGTCAACGTCGGCCTCGATCCGGTGCATGTTCAGAATGTCGAACGAGAAACCAAGTATCGCTCCGAGAGCCTCTTGCATATAACCATTCTTCCAATGGTCACGACCGAGTGCGTAGCCCAGTTCCGCGCGACGGTTGGATAAATCGATGTGGAAGAGAGTGCAGGTTCCGATCACCATGTCATCCGTGCGGCGCGCAATCCCCCACTGGAAAAGAGTCTGTTGCCGGAAATATTCATGGATGTCTGCGAGCAATCCGCGCGCCCCTTCTATATCGGCGAGGGGCGGAGAACTCCAATACCGCATTACTTCCGGGTCGGAGAAAATAGAGAACAGGGAGGAGGCGTCCGCGTCGGTCAGCCAACGCAAGGCTACTCTGGGCGCGTCGATGGTCGGGAGAATTTCCGAATCAATCATAATTCGACTTCACTAACCATGAGGCTTTGCCGGACTCCGCTAAGAGGAGGCTTTCCAACTCGCGCCGTCAGCCGCGCACAACCGGACAAGCCTTCAAGTCCGGCGGACGAGAGCAACGCCATCCCGCGTTCGACTTGAATTGTGAGGCAGTGCCCGCCCTTAACGAAACGTGAATGAAATTAGTGAGAGTGCTTACCCGTCGCCGTTCCTAGTTCAGCGCGGCGGGTAAGCCATCACAGCGGCTCGACGCTTACGAGCGTGCGGCATCTACTTGACGCGGCTTAGCCATACTATCAAGTATGCCTCCCACCAGTCTCCCGCCGATAAAAGCCCCCACGACTGTCGAGAAAAGATCGGCCTGACCCGTCAGCTTGGTGACCACAAATGCGCCTATCACCCCTCCGATTGCCGAAAAGACGGCGTGCAGCCACGGCTCTCCACCTTTAGGCGGGATGAGCTTCCATATGCGCCCGTATATGGCCCAAGTCAAACGGTCTACGCCTGCAACCAAACCGGCAATAATGTAGTATTCGATCATGCGACCTCCTCAAGATTGGGTGTTTTGGTGTGGGGCTGAAAAGTGTCGGAACTCTTCAGCGGCGAAGCGAGGAAGTGAGAACGGCGGGGAACTTAATACTAACCCGGACGAATTGCAACCTAAATTATCATCTTTCGCACGAAACCTTTCCTCGAAGCAACCTCCGCCTCGCCCGTATTGCGCCGCACCATAGCGGCCTCGTTCCGTCATGGAGCAGCAAGAGCCGGACGCTGGCGGCCTCGTTCCGTCATAGGGCGGCGAAAGTCGTACCCGGCGAACGGGCGTGCGAAAACGGCCTGTAAATACGGCGGCGCGGCGATTCTTGCCGGAGAGGTTTGAGGGTCGTGTGCGATGATTTTAGAGGCAAGACGCTTGCTTGACATGTGCGCGGGGCGTTTGTTACTTTACAAGTCCGTTTTCAGAGTGTTTGAAGCGTTTGGTGTTGGTAGATGTAGGCTCGTAGCTCAGGGGTAGAGCACTACCTTGACACGGTAGGGGTCTGCGGTTCAAATCCGCACGAGCCTACCATTTTCTTTTTTCGACAGTGAGCTCCGGAAGACCTTTGCTTTTTATGTTGACGCGAACTCGAACTACGTTTCGATTCTAATCACGAGCGACCCGCCACAGAGTTGAGCGGCGTCGCGCGGCAAAGGCGCTTCTGTCGAATCCGATCTCAAATTTGTTCGTCACCTTAAGACGAACGCGAAATTCAGAATCAGGTTGACGCTTTTGCTTCCGCGAAGGCCGCCGCTCGTGTCCGACGGGTTTCTCTTCCGACCCATGTGACCGGGGGGGCGTGTTGCGCGCTCGTTGCTTAACATGCGCGTTGCGCGCCGGTGGTCTCGTAAATCTTTCGCGGGAGACGACAGGCGATGAGTGAAGTAAACGTACAACTGAAAGAAGGCGCGCAGGCGGTGCAAGTGCCCGCGGGCGCGAGCGTGGGCGAAGCCCTGAAGCGGCTCGACCGCGACGCGGCGAAGCAGGCTCTGGCGGCGAAGGTGGACGGCCGCGAAGTTGATCTCGCTTTCAAGTTGGAGTCGGGCGGCGCGAACGGCGGCGACGGCGCGGCCGCCATCGAGATCGAGCCGGTGCTGCCCGCGACGCGCGACGGCCTCGACGTGCTGCGCCATTCGACGGCGCACCTCTTGGCCGCCGCCGTCCTAGACCTCTTTCCCGGCACGCAACTCGGCATCGGCCCCGCGCTCTTGGACGACCCGCGCTACGGCTTCTTCTACGACGTGATCGCGCCGCGCCAGTTGACGGTCGAAGACCTGCCCGTCATCGAAAAGCGCATGCGCGAGATCGCCAAGCGCAATCTCGCGTATCGACGCGAAGAGATTCCGAAGGCCGACGCGTTGCGCATCTTCGAGGAGCGCGGCGAGCCTTTGAAGTGCCAGTTGGTCGAGGACAAGGGCGGCGAAACGGTGAGCGTCTACCACATAGACAATTCGCCGTTCATAGATTTCTGCCTCGGCCCGCACGTGCCGAACACGAACAAGCTGAAAGCCTTCAAGCTGCTCGCGCTCTCCGGCGCGTACTGGATGGGCGACGCCGAGCGCGAGCAGATGCAGCGCATCTACGGCACGGCCTTCTTCACGCAGGAGGAACTCGACGCCTGGCAGCGGCAGCGCGAGGAAGCCGAGCGGCGCGATCACCGCCGGCTGGGGCGCGAACTCGACCTGTTTTCGATTCAGGAGAGCTACGGGCAGGGTCTCATCTTCTGGCATCCGAAGGGCGCGATGATTCGGAAGAAGATGGAGGATTACCTGTACGAGGAGTTGGTCAAGCGCGATTACAGTTTCGTCTACACGCCGCACATCGCGAAGCGCGAACTCTGGCAGGTGAGCGGCCACGATCAGAACTACGGCGACTCGATGTTCGCGCCGACGAAGCTCGAAGAGACGGAGTTTCGCCTGAAGCCGATGAACTGCCCGTTCCACATCGGTATCTATAAATCGCAGCCGCGTTCCTACCGCGACCTGCCGCAGCGTTACGCGGAGATGGGCACGGTCTATCGCGCCGAACTGTCGGGCACGCTGCACGGCCTGATGCGCGTGCGCGGCTTCACGGTGGACGACGCGCACCTCTTCTGCACGGCCGAACAGGTGCGCAAAGAGATCGGCGACTGCGTGGATTTCGTGCAGGAAGTCTTCCGCGTGTTCGGCTTCGAGCGCGTGAAGTTCGAGTTGTCCGCCAAGGGCGACGGGACGAACAAGAATTACCTCGGCGCGGACGAGGACTGGGCGCAGGCCGAGAGCGCGCTCGCCGACGCTCTGGACGCGCGCGGCGTCTCTTACGAGCGCATCGAGGGCGAGGCGGCCTTCTACGGGCCGAAGATCGACTTCAAGATCGAGGACGCCATCGGGCGGCTCTGGCAACTCGGCACGGTGCAATGGGACTTCAACCTGCCGGAACGCTTCGAGCTTGAGTACATCGGCGAAGACAACAAGCCGCACCGCCCCGTGATGGTGCATCGCGCGCTCTTCGGCTCAATCGAACGCTTCTTCGGCGTGTTGATCGAACACTACGCGGGCGCGTTCCCGCTGTGGCTCGCGCCGCTGCAAGTGGCGGTGCTGCCCATCACCGACCGCATCAACGAGTACGCCGAAGCGGTCGCGCGTGAATTGCGCGGGGCGGGCTTGCGCGTCGAGGTGAACACGAGGAGCGAGAAGATCGGCGCGAAGATACGCGACGCGCAGTTGCAGAAAGTGCCGTTCATGCTCGTGCTCGGCGACCGTGAGATGGAACAGGGAAACGTCGCCGTGCGCGAGCGCGCACAGGGCGACCTCGGCTCGATGCCGACGGAAGATTTCAAGCGGATGGCGCGCGCCCTCGTCGAGTCGCGCGCATTGACCAATACATAAGTTTCAAGTTTCAGGTTGCAGGTTTCAAGTTAGAGAATGAAGAACATTCAGACTTGAAACCTGAAACTTGAAACCTGCAACTTCTAACCGAGGAGGTGGAGCAATCTCACCAAGTTTTCGCGGGCGCGGACAGCGTCCTGACACACGCCGGACACCCTCTGCGCGCATCAACGACCGGATTCGCGTGCCTGAAGTGCGCGTCATCGGCGACGACGGCGAGCAACTCGGCATCTTGAACACGCGCGACGCCATTCGCATGGCGCGCGAGAAGGGCCTCGATCTGGTCGAGGTGGCGGCCACGGCCGACCCGCCCGTCTGTCGCATCATCGACTTCGGCAAGTTCCAGTACGAGAACAGCAAGAAGCAGAAAGAGGCGAAGAAGAAGCAGGTCACGATCACCGTCAAGGAAGTGAAGTTCCGGCCGGGCACGGACGACCACGATTACAACTTCAAGATGAAGCACGCGCGCGACTGGCTGACGGACGGCGATAAAGTCAAAGCGACGATCTTCTTCCGCGGCCGCGAGATCACGCATCGCGAACTCGGCGCGGAGTTGCTGCAACGTCTGGAGAAGGATTTGGCCGAATTCGGCGAGGTCGAATCGCGCCCCCGGATGGAGGGCAACCAGATGTTTTTCATCTTCACGCCGAAGAAGCAGAAGACCAGCAGCGGCGGCGGCGGCGGTAGCGGCGGCGGCGCGAAACCGGCCGCGCCCGTATTGCCGATAGCGACGGAGACGGGCGGCGGCGGCGGCGGCGGCGGCGCGTCATCTCAATAAGATATTTTTTAGTCACGAAGGAGCAGTTATTATGCCAAAACTCAAAACACACAAGGGCGCGGCCAAACGCGTGCGCATGACGGCGAGCGGCAAGTTCAAACGCGGCCACTCGCACGCGCGCCACATCCTGACCAGCAAGACGCAAAAACGGAAACGCCATCTCGACATCGACACGCTCGTGTCCGAGTCCGACGAACAGCGCTTCAGAGACATGCTGCCCTACGGGAGAAGCTAAGAGAGGGATGAAGGATGAGGGATGAGGGATGAAGTAAGAAGTTGCTTTGTCTCGTCGCTTGTTACTTGTCACTTGTCACTGATTTTAGGAGGAGAATGTTATGCCGAGGGCAAAACGTGGAAATAAGCGCACGGAACGGCGCAAGAAGATTCTTAAATTGGCGAAGGGCTATCGCGGCACGAAGTCGAAGCTTTTCCGGCAGGCGAGCGAGTCGGTGGATCGCGCGCTGAATTTCGCCTACACGGGGCGCAAACTCAAGAAGCGCGACTTCCGCAGCCTGTGGATCGTGCGCATCGGAGCGGCCGCGCGTTTGAACGACATGAACTATTCACAGTTCATGCACGGGCTGAAAGTGGCGGGCATCGAACTCGACCGCAAAGTGCTGGCCGACCTCGCCGCCAACTCGCCCGACGCCTTCGCCGAACTGGCCGGGCAGGCGAAGAACGCCATCAGCAACGGGCAGCAGCAAGCGGCTTAACAGCCGTAAATCGTGAATCGTCAAACGTAATATAGAGAAAGACGGTTCTTTCTATTGACGATTCACGATTCACGATTCACGAGATAGAGGTTTCTGAATGAGTTCGGAAGTCAGAGAACAGCCGCAAATCGAAGCGGTGCGCGAAGCGTTCGAGCAAGAGTTCGGACGCTTCGCACGTTTTCGCGGTGCCGAGGCGTCGGCCGGTGTTGACGCGCTGAAATCGAGCGAGGCCGAAACTCTCTTGCGAGAGGTCGGTGATCTGCGCACGCGCCACACGGGCAAGAAAAGCGCGCTCGCCAATCTCAAGAAGATGATCGGGCGCGTCGCGCCGGAGGAACGCGCGGCCTTCGGGCAACAGGCGCAGCAGCTAGAGGCTGCGATCATCGAAAGCCTCGAAGAAGTCGAAAGCCTGATCGGAAACCACGTCGCGCGTTTGCGCGTCGAGCGCGAGCTTTTGGACGTGACGCTGCCCGGCCGCCGCCCGCGTCGCGGGCATCAACACCCGATCACGCTCGTGCGCCAGCGCATCGAGGACATCTTCGTCGCGATGGGCTACACGGTCGAGGACGGCCCCGAAATCGAGACCGACTTCTACAACTTCGACGCGCTCAACATCCCGCGGGCGCACCCCGCGCGCAGCCCGCAGGACACCTTCTACACCTCGGAAGGCTTCGCGTTGCGTTCGCAAACTTCGACCGTGCAGATTCACGCCATGCAGCGGCGCAAGCCCCCTCTGCGCGTCATCGCGCCCGGTAAAGTTTTCCGCCGCGACACGCCCGACGCGACGCACAACCCGATGTTCTTTCAACTCGAAGGGCTGCTCGTTGACCGCGGCATCACGATGGGACACCTGAAAGGGACGGTCACGGAATTCCTGCGCCGCCTCTACGGGCCGCAGACGCGCACGCGTTTCCGCCCGTCATATTTCCCGTTCACCGAGCCGAGCGCGGAGTTCGACTTCAGTTGCTTCAAGTGCAACGGCGCGGGATGTCGCCTCTGCAAAGGTTCGGGCTGGATCGAACTGGGCGGCTCGGGGATGGTGCACCCGAACGTGCTGCGCGCCGTCGACATAGACCCGCAGGAGTTCTCCGGCTTCGCCTTCGGCTTCGGCATCGACCGCATGTGCATGCTGAACTTCGGCCTCGACGACATACGCCTTCTCTTCGAGAACGACGTGCGCTTCCTCGAACAATTTAATTAGAGCGGTCAGCGATCAACCGTCAGCGATCAGCCGGTAACCTCCGGCTCTTAGTTGACGACTGATCGCGGACGGCCGAATGCTTATGAACATCAGCTACAACTGGCTACGCGAATTGACCGGCGCGCGCTTGACGGCGGGCGAACTGCGCGAGCGTTTGACGACGGCGGGGCTTGAGGTCGAAGCCGTGCACGAGGCGGGCGACGATTTCGTGTTGGAGATCGCCGTGTCCTCGAATCGCCCCGACCTGCTGTCGCATCTGGGCGTCGCGCGCGAGGTGTGTACGCTCGCGGGCGGCGAGGTGCGCTGGCCTGAGATGCGTGCGGCGCGCGAAGAGGGGAGGACGGAAAGTTTCACGTCCGTCGAGGTGGAGGCGGCCGACCTCTGCCCGCGTTTCACGGCGCGCGTCGTGCGCGGCGTGCGCATCGCGCCGTCGCCCGCGTGGCTCGTCGCGCGCTTGCAGGCCATCGGGCAGCGTCCGATCAACAACGTCGCGGACATCACCAACTACGTGATGCTCGAACTGGGGCAGCCGCTCCACGCGTTCGATCTGGAGAAGTTGAACGAGCGCCGCCTCGTCATCCGTCGCGCGCGCGCGGGCGAACGCCTGACGACTCTCGACGGGGTGGAGCGCGAACTCGACGCGGAGATGCTCGTCATCGCCGACGCCGCGCGCGCCGTCGCCATTGCGGGCGTGATGGGCGGCGCGGAGACCGAAATCTCTGGCGCGACAGAGGACGTTTTGATCGAGGCGGCGCACTTCGCGCCCGCGTCCGTCAGGCGCACTTCGCGCGCGCTCGGCTTGCAGACCGAAGCGTCGGATCGCTTCGAGCGCGGCATCGACTACGAGGGGCAGTTGCGCGCGCAGGCGCGAGCCGCCGCGCTCATCACGGAACTGGCGGGCGGCACGGCGACGACCGACGCGATAGACGTTTATCCGCAACCGCTCACGCCGCCGCTCGTCCCGCTGCGCTTCGCGCGAGTCAGGGAATTGACGAGTCTGGACGTGCCGCCGGAGGATTCAATTCGCATTCTCGGCGCGCTCGGCATCGAGCTTGCGGGCGCGAACGGCGCAGGGCGATCCGCCGCCGATGCGGGCGGGCAGGGCGCGGCGTCTGAGGCGACGTTCGTCAGCCCGTCGTGGCGCGCGGACATACGGATCGAAGAGGATTTGGTCGAAGAGGTCGGGCGTCATTTCGGTTACGACAAAGTTTCCGACACACTGCCCGCCGCCAACGTCGCGGGCGAATACGGCGCGCACGAGGGGCGCAGGCGCGAGGCGCGGCGCGCACTGAACGCGTGCGGGTTCGACGAGGCTCTGACTTACAGTTTCATTGACACCGCGCACGACGAACAGTTCGAGTTGCTGCCGGGACTCGTCCGGCGCGCAGGCGAGTCGTCGCTCGTGACCCTGAACAACCCGATCATCGAAGGCGCGGCGCGCATGCGGCCGACACTGCTCGCCGCTCTGCTCGAATCCGCGCGTCACAACTTCAACCACGGAACGCGCGACGTGCGCCTCTTCGAGTTGGGGCGCGTCTTCGCGGCGGGCGTGGAAGCGGGCGACCAGCCGCGCGAGACCGAAGCGTGCGCGCTCGTCGCGACGGGCGTCGCGACCGAAGAAGGGCACGCGGGCGCATCGCGCGAACTCGATTTCTACGATCTGAAGGGCGCGCTCGAAGCCGCCCTCGCCGCGATGAACGTCTCCTCCGTGGAGTTTGCCGCGACGAGCGCGAGGCATCTGCGCGAAGGACAGGCGGCGCAAATTCTGCTCGCCGGGAACGCCGCGGGCGTGCTCGGCAGGCTGGCCGACGACGTGGCCGCCGTCTATAAATTCAAGCAGCCGATCTACGTCGCGGAAGTTGATTTCACGAGCCTGCTCGCGGCGGGCGAGACGAGCGTGCGCTACGCCCCGCTGGCGCGCTTCCCCGGAGTCGTGCGCGACGCGTCGCTCGTCGCGGATCGCCGCGTGACCTTTGCCGAGATGCGGCGCGCCGTGCTTGAGTTGAACCTCGAACAGGTGCGCCGCGTCACGCTCGTCTACGTCTACGAGGGCGAGCGCGTGCCCGAGGGGCAACGCTCCATGACGCTCAGAATCGAATATCGCGCCGATGATCGGACGCTGCGCGACCAGGAGGTTGACGAACTGCACGGCCGCATCGTCAACACTCTGGAAGAGAAATTCGGCGCACAGTTGAAGCGGTAAAAGCAGATGCCAAAGGTCTGAGGCGAGAGGTTATCGAAAAGCAAAACTGATTTTCAACGGCCTCTCGCCTCTCATCTCTAGCCTCTGCTCTTTCTCTCTTGCGCTCGGAGTCACGAAGTCGCATAATCGGGCGGCAATTTTGAATTGCTGTTTTGTGGTGAAGGAGAGGCGATGGTCGGATTAACCGGACTGGAGAAATTTTCACATCTCGAAGATAAGATTTACCGCACCATCGAACTGACGAAGACGCTGCGTCAGGAGAAGGAAGCACTGGAACGCGATGTCGCCGCCACGCGGCGCGAGTTGGGCAACCTGCTCGACGAGAAGGAACGGCTCGAAACGCAAGTCGAGCGTCTGCTGTCCGAGCGCGACATGATCCGCATGAAGGTCGAGGCGATGCTCGATGCCGTCGCCGTGCTCGACCCGGAGATGGCCGAAGCCGTCAGGAAATGACCGGCGGAGAATCAGGTAAGTTATGAGTGCCATCAAAAGCCCAGGCGATTCCGCCGGCACGCCCACCATCCGCGTGGAAATCTATAACCAGATTTACAACATCCGCTCCGACGGCGACAGCGAATACGTCACGCAACTCGCCGAGTTCGTCGACCGCCGCATGCGCGAAATCTCTTCGGGCACGCTCACGGTCGATTCGCTCAAAGTGGCGATCCTCGCCGCGCTCCACATCGCCGACGAGCTCCACCGCCTCAAGCGTCTCCACGAACAGGCCGACTCGCAACTGGCCGCGCGCAGCGGCGAATGCGCCGACCTGCTCGACCGCCTGCTCAAGGCGCGCACCGTCGCCGAACAGCAAACCGCCAATCAAAGCAACATCTCCTTCACCTGAAACTTGAGAGAAAAACGGACGCCGGTTGTCAAGTTTCGAGAGCCCGTTTTTAGCATTTGAAAATTGACAAACGGGCTGCCGATTTATGCTAGTATCCGAGTTGGCTGAGGGAAGTCTTCTGCGTGGTTCGTCACCGATTTCCCATGTTGAGCCAATGCCGTTGATAAGGGAGTCCGACGCCGCTCTGATAGCCAGTGCATTCCTTCATCGTTAAGGAACTGCCAAAGGCCGCGGCTCACAAAAGGACACCCACCTGTTGAGTGCAGGTTCAATTACGGCTTCGGAGCGGCTTCGCGGATATCCCTCTGCCATCCTTTTGTAAATCGTGAATCGTCAATCGTAAATAGATGAAAATTGTTTTAGTCTATTTACGATTGACGATTCACGATTTACTCTTTTGAGAGGCGCACGACAACAACGGATGAGAGTCTTGATGATCGGTGACGTGGTGGCGAAGCCGGGGCGCGTGGCGCTCCTTGAGCGCATTCAGGACTTGCGCGAACAGCACCGGATCGACCTCGCCGTGATGAACGCCGAAAACGTCGCGGGCGGTTTCTCCATCACCCCGACCCTCGCCGACCAACTCTTCCAGAGCGGCATCGACGTGATGACCTCCGGTAATCACATCTTCGACAAGCGCGACGTGATCCCTTACATCGAACGCAACGGGCGGCTGCTGCGCCCCGCCAACTACCCGCCGGGCACGCCGGGCGCGGGGCTCTGGGTCGGCGAAGCGCGGGGCGTCGGCGTCGCCGTCGTCAACCTGATCGGGCGCGTCTTTATGGGCACGGCGGACGATCCGTTTCGCGTCGCGAACGAGTTGGTCAATTCAATCCCGGCGGACGTGCGCGTGCGCCTCGTGGACATGCACGCCGAGGCGACTTCGGAGAAGAGCGCGATGGGGTGGTTTCTGGACGGGCGCGTCTCGGCCGTCGTCGGCACGCACACGCACGTCCAGACGGCCGACGAGCGCATCCTGCCCGGCGGGACGGCCTTCCTCTCGGACATCGGCATGACGGGCAGTTACGCGGGCGTCATCGGCATGGACAAAGACGACGTGATCGCGCGCTTCACCTCCGTCACGCACCGGCGCGCAGAGCATTCCGTGGGCAGCGTCCGCATTTGTGCCGCCGTCATAGACGTTGACGACGAAACCGGGCGGGCGCGCGAAATCTCTCGCCTCTCGCTGCCACACGAATCTTGAGACCTCCTGTGCCCCTCGTTTCGATAAGACATTCGCCTCCCGCCCCGGTTATAATCGGCGGCAAAGTTTCCGACATCACACAGATTTAGTTCCGGAGGATTTCAGATGAAGACCCGCACACTTTTACCGCTGCTGTTGTTGCTCTCATGCGCGTGCGCCTCGCAGGCGCAAAACTCCGCCACGACGCCCGCCACACCGGCCACGCCCGCGACACCTGCGTCCGGCGCGGCCACGCCGCAGGCGCAGAAGGCCGCACCCGAGCGCGCCGATGCGTCTACGACCGTGAAAGGCAAAAAGATTTCCATCAACTACGGACGCCCCAGCATGAAAGGCCGCGACTTGTTGGCGCAAGCCCCGGTCGGCATGGTCTGGCGCGTCGGCATGAATCAGGCGACGGAGATCACGACCGAAGCCGACCTCACGGTCGGCGGCAAGGAACTGAAGGCCGGCAAGTATTCGCTCTGGGTGCGTCGCACGGGCGACGACGCGTGGACGCTCGCCTTTCACCCGAAGACGGGCGTGTGGGGCGCGCCCGCGCTGAAAGAGGGTTACGTGGCCGAGTTGCCCTTGAAACTTGAGAAGGCGACGGACTCCGCCGAGATGTTGACGATCAATCTGTCGGACGCGGGCGGCGACGGCGAAGTCAAAATCCACTGGGGCACGACCTTGATGAGCGGCAAGTTCGGCGTCAAGTAATCGAGCGCGCGCAAGCGACGAGTAACGAACGCACGCGCGCGTGTGTCGAGCAGCCTGCGCGTGCAAGTTGAAAAGCGTAGCCGCTCAAGTTAGTTGAGCGGCTACGCTTTTTACATCATGCACACGCATCCACGCCGTTCAAGGCGCGCTGTTTTCGGGGACGGGTTCGATGCGTTGCGGGAGTTGCGACGAGTGGATGTCTTCTTCGGGGACGGCGGAGAGCAGGTCGCGGTAGTGTTCGGGCATTGATTTGACGCGCCCGTTGCCGTCCGTGACGACGTGGCCGGTCTCGCCTTCGGCGATGATCAGCCCGTCCGAGGCGCGCAGGATTTCATAGCCGAAGCGGACGGAGCGGCGGCGCAGTTCGGTGATGTGCGTGCGCACGATCAGTTCGTCGTCGTAGAAGGCCGGGGCTTTGTAGCGGCAGTAGCTTTCGGCGACGACGAGGAAGGCGTCGGAGTTTTCTTCCATCTCGCGGTAGGCGAAACCGCGCGCCCGGCAGAATTCGGTGCGACCGATTTCAAACCAGACGAGATAGTTGGCGTGATAGACGACGCCCATCCTGTCGGTCTCCGCGTAGCGCACGCGCACGTCCGTCTCGTGCCACACGTCGAACAAAGGATCGTCCATCGCAGTTTCTGCCATCATAAAAGCCTCCCGTTCGATTGCCCTCTGCCGGAGAGCCATCTACACTACCGAAATGAGCCGTGTGTCTGCGGACTATAAAAGCGAAAGGTTCGAGATGTCAAAGAGAATCAAGTGCGGTTGGCGGCGCGCGACCATCACCCTCGTCGTCGCGTTTGCGTGTGCAACTGGTCTGTGGCCGGCGGGCGCGCCGCGCTCGTCGGCGCAGATCGCCGCGCCGCAAAGGCCGCCCGTGGCGACAGTCAACCCCCGCAGCGCGAGCGTGGCGGCGGCGACCACCGAAGTCTTAAAAGAGACGGGCGAGATCAGGCAACTCGAAGTGCTCCGCGCGGTCAAGAGCGGGGCGCAGTCGCGCGCCGAGATCGAGCGCATGCTGGTGCGCAACCTCGACGAGCAGACGACGCCCGCCGAACTGCACGCGAGCGAACTCGCGCTCAAGAAGTTGGGGCTGGTGCCCGCCGGCTTCGCGATGCGATCCTTCCTGATCGAACTGCTCACCGAACAGGTGGCGGGCTACTACGACCCGAAGACGCAGGAGTTTTACCTCGCCGACTGGATTGAACTCGACGGCCAGCAGCCCGTCATCGCGCACGAACTAACGCATGCACTACAGGATCAGCACTTCAACCTGCGCCGCTTCGCGGATTGGCCCAAGGGCGACTCCGACGCCGAACTCGCCGCGCACGCCCTCGTCGAAGGCGACGCGACGCTCGTGATGACTTTCTACGTGATGCGCGATTTGAAGCGCGTCGCCGCGATGATGAAATCGATGGGCGCGGCGGGCAGCGCGACGGAAAAGATCGAGCGCGCCCCGCGCGTCTTGCGCGAGTCGCTCCTGTTTCCCTACAAGCAGGGCATGGAGTGGACATCACAGGTTTACCGGCGCGGCGGCTGGCCGCTCGTCTCCGAAGCCTTCAAAAATTTGCCGCAGTCAACCGAACAAATCCTGCACGCCGAAAAATATTTCGCGCGCGACGCGCCCGTTAAGATCAACTTGCCCGACATTGCCGGGCTGCTCGGCAAAGGTTGGGCGCGGCTCGACTACGACGTGAACGGCGAGTGGAGCTATTTCCAAATCCTCGACGAATACTTACGCGCGGAGAAAGAGTCGCGGGAGGCCGTCGCGGGCTGGGGCGGCGACCGCTTCGCGCTCTACGAAAATCGTGCGAAGCGTCAGGTCTTGCTCGCCCAACTCACGGCTTGGGACACCGAACAGGACGCCGCAGAGTTCTTCAACGCCTACCTCAAACGCACGGAACGTCGCTACAAGGATGCCGCCGCCGTCGCCGACACACGTGCCAGCGTCCCGGTGGAGACGCGCCGCGTCTGGCGCACGACGGGCGAGGGCCTGATCGTCATGGAACGACAGGGCGCGCGCGTCTGCATCCTCGAAGGCGTGCCGGAGAAGGCCGACGTGAGAGCGTTATTGAAAAGGGTTATGGGCACACCGTAAAGCGCGAAAATCCCGCCTCCGCCGCCCGCCGCCGCCCGTCGCCGCGCATAACGGGCGCGTTGTCTCGCGTCGCGCTCCTATGTTATGTTGAGGCATCTTTGGCGATAAAATTTAAGCAGCGAACGAAGGTCGCAGGGTTGTGCCCGCCGGACGCCCGACGCTCGTGCGGCCACGTGTCAAGATGAAGTCAGAACCACTATCTTTCGCCGGTGCGGCCGGGAAGCGCACGACGCGCATGCGCGAACTCGTCGAGGACTATGAACGCCTCGCGTCCAAGCTTGAGCGCGGCGGCGGCCCCGACAAAATCGAGCGTCAGCACCGTCAAGGCAAACTCACCGCGCGCGAGCGGCTCGCGCTTCTGTTAGACCCCGGCGCATACGCGCAGGAGATCGGCCTGCTCGTCGCCTATGACGAGTACAAGGGCGGCGCGCCGGCGGCGGGCGTGGTGACGGTCGTGGGGCGCGTCGGCGGGCGCGCATGCGTGGTCGTCGCCAACGACGCGACGGTGAAGGCCGGTTCGTGGTGGCCGGAGACGATCAAGAAAATCCTGCGCGCGCAGGAGATCGCGATGCGCTCGCGCGTGCCGATCATTTATCTGGTGGATTCGGCGGGCGTGAATTTGCCGTATCAGGGCGGCGTCTTCCCCGGGCAGTACGGAGCGGCGCGCATCTTCTATTACAACTCCATCATGCGACGCTACCTGCACGTCCCGCAAATCTCCGCGGTGATGGGGCCGTGCGTCGCGGGCGGCGCGTACCTGCCCGCGCTCTCCGACATCATCCTGATGGTCGAAGGCACCTCCTTCATGGGACTCGGCGGCGCGAACCTCGTCAAAGGCGCGACGGGTCAGACGATTGACAACGAGACGCTCGGCGGCGCGCGCGCGCACAACGAGATTTCCGGCGTCGCGCATTACCGCGTCAAGAGCGACGAGGAGTGTGTCGCGAAGATCAGGGAATTCGTCTCGGAACTTCCCGCCGGCCCGCAGTCGCGCTCGCTGACCGTCGCGGAGGGCGCGCAGGAGGAGGCGGCACGCGCCGTGGAGGAACTCTACGAACTCATCCCCGAAGATCACCGCCAGCCGTACGACGCGCGCGGCGTCCTCCAGTGCCTCATCGACGGCGACCAGTGGGACGAGTTTCAGGCCGACTACGCGCGCGAGATGATCACGGGACATGCGCGCATCCGTGGCATACAGGTCGGAGTTATCGCCAACAGCCGCGGCATGTTTCGCGCGGCGGGCGGCGGCCAGCCGAAGTTCGGCGGCATCATCTACACGGAGTCCGCCGAGAAAGTCGCCTACTTCATAGACGTGTGCAATCGCCACCGCACGCCGCTCGTCTTCATACAGGACGTGTCGGGCTTCATGGTCGGCGCGGAGGCGGAACATTCGGGCATCATCCGGGCGGGCGCGCGCTTCGTCGAGGCGATGGCGACGGCGAGCGTGCCGAAGATCGTCCTCACCATCAACCACGCGTCGGGCGCGGGCTACTACGCGATGGCCGGGCAGGGCTTCGATCCCGATTTCATTTTCAGTTGGCCGACGGGTCGCATGGGCGTGATGGAAGGCGACTCGGCGGTGCAGGCTCTCTTCGGCACGCAACTCGACAAGTTGAAGCGCGAGGGGGCGGAGCCGGATGAGGAGTTGAAGTCGGAGATGGCGCGCGTGCGCGAGGACTACGACCGGCAGTTGGACGCCAAACACGCGGCGGCGCGCGGGTTCGTCGATGCGGTCATCACGCCGGAGCAGACGCGCGACGCACTGGAGTTGGCCTTGCGCGTGAGCGCGAACTACGACGGGCCGCATCTCGGCCATTTCATCCTGCCGCCCCAGCTCGTCTGAAGAAAAGAGTTCCGTGTGTTCGGATGAGGGCGCACGATTTTCCGTGCAACAGTTTTCATCTTGTGAGAAACTACGTGCAAAGTTAGCAGCTTAACCGGAACAGTTTTTCGCCCCTCGCTCGCATCGGCCGGGAAGGTGCAGCAGGGCGGCTTGTGCGACTTCCCGGAGCGCGCGAAAGGCGTCAAGCGACCAACGCGCGACGCGTGCGGGCATCGATCAGCAAGCAGTTCGACGGCGAAGTTCCGGCGTCGGTCGAAGACGGGAATTAAGTCGAGCGCGGGGAGGGGATTGGTCGCACTGGCGTCTTACGAAAACGCTTAGCCGTCGGCCTGTGAGGTGCGACGCGATATACCAACGGAGGGTGAGATCACTATGAAGAGAAACATTACAGGCAAAATGATCTGTCTCTTAGTCCTGTTCGTCGCGGCTGTTTTCGTCGGCGCGGATTTGCCCGCATCGGCGCAGAACGCCAACAGCGGCTCGACCGGCGACACGATGATGCAGGAGAATACGAACACCGGCAGCATGAGCAGACGCAGAGGCCGCCGCCGGGTGCGTCGTCAAGCACGCCGCGCGCGCCGTCGCGCCCGCCGGAACGCCAACGCCGCCGGTATGATGAACGCGAACGCCAACATGAGCGACGCGAACGCAAATATGTCGGGTGACACATCGGGCAACATGAACACGTCGGCCGACATGACGGGGACGCAGAACACGAATATGTCCGGCGGCGGCCAGGGCGGCAGCATGCCCGGCATGGGCACGTTCGGCGACGTGGCCGATCTGTCCGGCACCTACACGGGCACGATCAATTACGCGGAGGGCGGCATGTCGGGCGAGGCATCGCTGACCATCACGTCCAACACGTTTACGATCACGGCCGGTTCGGCGACGGCGAGCGGCACGCTCAGCGCGCGCAGTTGGCCGGGTTATACCGCGCTCTCGATGCGCTTCGGCGACACCTTGCCCGCCACCATCATCTCGACGCGCGCGTGGCACAGGGGACGCAACCTGAGAATCCAGAGTGTGCGCGGCGAGTCGCGTGCGTTCACGTTTAACGGTCGGTCGCAGTAGTTCAAAAGCGTCGGCCGCGCCGTGTAGTTTAAAAGTCAGGCGAAAGCGAAAAGGTAAAAGGCAAAAGGCGAGAACTGCTTCTTGCTTTCACTTTTACCTTTTTACTTTTCGCCGCAGAGTAAGTTTCAGGTTTCAAGTTTCAGGTTTCAAGTTAAAGAACGGAAGAACCTCAGTCCTGAAACCTGAAACCTGAAACCTGAAACCTTTTTGGATCAAAGATGAAAGAGAAGATTCGCATCGCGAGCGGGCAGGGCTTCTGGGGCGATATGCTCGACGCGCCCGTGCAGCAGGTCAGAGGCGGGCAGATAGATTATTTGATGCTCGACTATCTGGCCGAGGTCACGATGTCCATCATGCAGAAGCAGCGCGCGCGCGACCCGCGCGCCGGTTACGCGCGCGACTTCGTGCCGCTGATGCGCGAGATTCTGCCCGACTGCGTGGCGAAAAATATCCGCGTGACGGCCAACGCGGGGGGCGTGAACCCCGTGGGCTGCGCCGAGGCCGTCCGCGACGTAGCGCGCTCTCTCGGCCTCGGCGGTCGCCTGCGCATCGGCACGGTGACGGGCGACGACATCATGGGGCGGCTCGACGAATTTCTGTCTCGCGGCATCGAACTGCGCAACATGGACACGGGCGAACCGCTCTCGCAGGTGCGCGACGCGATTCAGAGCGCGAACGTCTATCTCGGCGCGTGGCCGATGGTCGAGGCTTTAAACGGCGGGGCGCAGGTCGTCATCACCGGGCGCGCGACCGACACGGGGCTGACGCTCGCCCCCGTCATACACGAGTTCGGCTGGCGCGCGGACGATTGGGACAGGCTCTCGGCCGGAACCATCGCGGGGCACATCATCGAATGCGGCGCGCAGGCGTCGGGCGGCAACTGCCAGTACGATTGGCAGTCGATCCCCGATCTGGCGAACGTCGGCTTCCCCATCGTCGAGGCCGCGCCCGACGGCACGTTCGTCGTCACGAAGCACGAAGGCACGGGCGGCATCGTCTCGATCCCTTCCATCAAGGAACAACTCGTTTACGAGATGGGCGACCCGCACGAGTACATTACGCCCGACTGCGTCGCGGACTTCACTTCGATCCGGCTCGTGGACGCGGGGCGAAACCGCGTGCGCGTCCACGGCATCAAGGGGCGACCGGCGACGGAGTTTTTGAAAGTCTCGATCAGTTATTCGGCGGGCTACAAGGCCGTCGGCACGCTCGTCTATTCGTGGCCCGACGCTTACGCGAAGGCGCGTGCGGCCGACGGGATTTTGCGCGCGCGGCTCGAACGTCTCGGCCTGCGCTTCGATCAAATCCTGACGGAGTTCGTCGGCGCGAACGCGACGCACGGGCGGCTGGCCGGTGAGCCGTCGGCCGACCTGCCCGAAGTGCAACTGCGCGTCGGCGTACGCGGCGCGGATCGCGCGTCGGTCGAACGCTTCACGAAAGAGATCGCGCCGCTCATCCTGACGGGGCCGCCGGGCGTGACGGGCTTCGCCGGCGGCCGCCCGAAGGTCGAAGAGATCGTCGCCTACTGGCCTGCGCTGATCCCGAAGACGGAGATCGAAGCCCGCGTCGAGGTGACGGAAGCGTGAGCGCTGGTAAGGACGCCGCCAATGACCCGATGAGCAACGACGACCCGCACGAACTTTCATGGCGGCGACTGAGTTCCGAGATCGTTGCCGACTGCCGCATCTTTCGGGTGCGGCGCGACGTGAGCGTCAGCCCCCACAGGGGCAGCGACCATGATTTCTTCGTACTCGAATCGCCCGACTGGATCAACATCATCCCGCTGACGGCAAACGACGAGGTGGTGATGATCGAACAGTACCGGCACGGCTCGGAAGAGGTGACGCTGGAAATTCCGGGCGGGATGGTGGACGCGGGCGAGTCGCCGCAAGCGGCCGCCGCGCGCGAGATGCTGGAAGAGACGGGCTACGCCGCCACGCGCGAAGTCGTCAGTCTCGGCAAAGTCAGACCCAACCCCGCGATTCACGACAACTGGATACACACGTTTCTCGCGCGCGATGTGCGCTTGCGGCAAAAGCCCGTGATCGAAAGCACCGAGCACACCGTCGTGCGGCTCGTCCCGCTCGCCGACATCCCGCGTCTCATTGCCGACGGCACGATCAATCACGCGCTCGTCGTCGTCGGCTTCTACTGGCTGACGCTGCACCGGTCGGGACACGCGCCCGTCGTCTAAGTTATGAAAATTCAATTGACCAAACTCGCGCACGCGCGCTCCGGCGACAAAGGCGACACGGCTAACGTCGGCCTCATCGCCCTGCGCGAAGACTACTACCCGCTGCTCGTCCGCGAAGTGACGGCGGCGCGCGTCAAAGAACATTTCGCGGGCGTCTGCCGTGGAGCGGTGGAACGCTTCGAGCTGGCGAACCTCGGCGCGCTCAACTTCCTGTTGCACGAATCCCTCGGCGGCGGCGGCACGCTCTCGCTGATGACCGACGCGCAGGGCAAGACCTTCTCCACCGCGCTGCTGCGCATGTTGATAGACGTGCCCGACGAAGAAGCCCGCGTGCTCGGATTGGGGCAGTGATGGGAGAAGAACGTGAATCGTGAATCGTAAATCGTCAATCGTGAATAGAGAAAATCCGCCTTCATCTATTCACGATTGACGATTCACGATTTACGGCTTTTAAAATATGAGCCGCGTATCCGACAGTACCGTCCCCGGCGTGCGCCACGACTACGCGCAACTGAGTGATGTGCGTCTGCATTACGCGGAGTGCGGGCGGCGGGGCGGGCGTCTGGTGCTGTTGCTGCACGGGTTTCCCGAATGCTGGTATTCGTGGCGGCGTCAATTGACCGCGCTCGGCGAACGCTTCCACGTCGTCGCGCCAGACCTGCGCGGCTACAACCTGAGCGACAAGCCCGCGCGCGTGGCAGACTACCGGATGGAGAAGCTGGTCGGCGACGTGCTCGGCCTGTTGGATCACTTCGGCGCGCGCGACGCGGGCGTCGTCGGGCACGACTGGGGCGCGGCCGTGGCGTGGGCGGTGGCCGCGCGTCACCCCGAACGCGTGTGGAAAGTGGCGTCGCTGCAAGTGCCGCCGCTGCCCGTCTGGTTCGCCAACATGACCGTCAAGCAAGCTCTGAGCAGTTGGTACATGCTTTTTTTTCAACTCCCTTTCTTGCCCGAATGGCAGATGAGCGCGAACGATTTCGCCACTCTCGAACGCATGTTCAAAAAGACTTCGCGCCCCGGCACGTTCACCGACACAGACCTCGCCGTCTACAAAAACGCGCTCCGGCAAAAAAGCGAACGGACGAACACGACCGCGCTCACCGCCGCCCTCAATTACTATCGCGCCAACGTCTTCGCAAATCTCTCGCGCTCGTCGCCCGGCGCGTCGAAGGCCGGACGGGCGCGCATACGCGTCCCCACACTCTTCATCTACGGCGAACGCGATTTCGCCATCGTGCCGGAGAGCGTGCGCGATGTCGGCAAATACGTTGACGCGCCCTATCGCGAACTCCGTCTCGCCGACAGCAACCACTGGGTGCAACAGGAATCGCACGCGGAAGTTAACGCCGCGCTTCAAAGTTTCCTCGAATCCTAAAAGCCGCCGGGCGTACAATGTCCGCGCACCGACCGGCCGTGACTTTGACGGCGGCGTTGATAACAGTATGCTGGCGTCGCCAATGGTCTTCGCGGAAAGAATATGAACGAGCAGTCACAACTGATCTACACTGCGGAAGGCGCGGTCGCGCTGCTGACGCTCAACCGTCCCGAAAAGCGCAATGCCCTGAACGACGCGCTCATCGCCGAACTCAAAGACGCCTTGCGACGCGCCGACCAGAGCGACGCCGTGCGCGTCGTCGTCTTGACGGGCGCGGGCGCGGACTTCTGTTCCGGCGCAGACCTCTCCGCGCTGCAAAAAATTTCCGAAAGTTCGATCACGGAAAACCTCGAAGACGCGCAGTCGCTCGCGGAATTGTTCGCGCTCATCCGGCGCGTGCGCGTGCCGGTGGTGGCCGCCGTGCGCGGCCGCGCTCTGGCGGGCGGGTGCGGTCTGGCGACGGCCTGCGACCTCGTGCTCGCGGCGCGTTCGGCGCGCTTCGGCTACCCGGAAGTGAAGATCGGTTTCGTGCCCGCGATGGTGATGGCGATTTTGCGGCGCAACGTCTCGGAGAAGCGCGCCTTCGAACTGATCACGCGCGGCGCGGAAGTCGGCGCGGAAGAGGCGGCCGCGTTCGGTCTCGTCAATCATGTGTTCGACGACGAGAGTTTTGAGACGGAAGTTGAACAATATGTCGCCGGGTTTGAGCGCGTGAGCCGCTCGGCCGTGATGCTCACCAAACGCCTGCTGTATCACATGGACGGCATGACCTTCGACGCCGCGCTTCAATCCGGCGCAGACCTCAACGCCATCGCACGCATGACGGAAGACTGCCGGCAAGGCATCGCGCGCTTCCTCAAAAAGTAGATTGCCGGAACCGCGCTGTGAGCTTAAGGCCAGCGTATCAGGTAGTCGCGCAAGTTCTGAAACATGCTCTCGAATGAGTCGGCGCAAAAGAGGACGGGTTGGTAGTCCGTGGTGTCGAACTCTTGCCGTGCCGCCGCCTCCAAATCCAGCGGGCGCAGTTCCGCGCGCCGCATCGCCTCCAACTCTCCCGCCGAAGACACCAGCCCCGCGCCGTAGGCTTTGACCTCGCCCGCTTCCTTGAGGACGCCAAACTCGATTGTGAACCAGTAGACGCGCGCGAGCCGTTCCAGAGCCTCTTCCGTGGTCGTCCGCTTGACGGCTTCGCCGACGAGCCGGTTGAGTTCGGCTATGCCCTCGCTGGCGAGCAGCACGGCGTGGCCGAGCAGTTCGTGAACCACGTCGGGTTCGGGCGTGTAGAGCGGTGTCGAGTGGTGACGGATGTATTGCGTCGACAGGAACACGCCGTTCGCCAGCGACTCCAAAAAGACGCGCGGCGCGACCAACCCGCCCACGGGTTCGAGACGAAAGCCGCTCAACGCCTGCACCTTTTCCGAGACTTCGCGCAACTGCGGAATCCGGTCGCACGGGAGACCAAGTCGCTCGACGCATTTCAGATACTCGGCGCAGGCGTGGCTCTGATGTTGCGGCCGGAGCGCGTCGCGGACGGTGCGCCAGAGTTGCTGTTCCTCTTCCGTGTAAGGCGCGTCGGGGATGGACGAACCCGGCTCGTAGCGCAGGGCGATCTCCGCGATCTCGTCGCGCCGCGCGCGGTATGCCACGTCGCGAAAGCCGGGGTGGTCTGGATCGAGTTTGACGAGCGCGCGCCGTGCTTCCGGCAAGGCGTGAGATGCGGTATCTTCCCGCGTCGCGATTTCGGTAATGATGGCGGTCGATAGCTGCTGTTCCTGTGACATGATTGAAACTCCAATCGTCGGACTGTATCGAAGGTGAAATAAAAAGAACCGGCCACTTGTCCTCCCGCGTCGGAAGGGAAGTGGCCGGTTCAAGAAATCAGTCTGCGTTTGCGCTACATGACGAGCACGCGCCGACAGTTCATCGCCGCCCCATCCCTCCGTGCGGAGAGCGAGCCGTAATAGCCGTAATAGCGATAGGAACTGTTCGGGTGCATTAACATCTTTGTCAGGCGCGCCGGAAACCGCGGCGCGTGAAATCTAAAATAAGCGCGCGGCAAAGCCCGTGTCAAGCTCATACCAGTGCCCGGCGGCGTTTCACTTGAACGCGGTGCGGCGAGTTTGGCCTGAATTAACGCTTGCCGCGTCGTGCCGACCACTCATCAACCGAAGGCTTGCCCGCCCCGTGAAAGAGGAAAAAGAAGCCGACGAAGATCATGAGGAGTGCGGGGAACATGCCGCGAAAACTGTCGCCGCGATGCGCAATGATGATCGCCGCGACGAAGTTGATGATGAAGAAAATCGAGATGAGCCGGACGAACGCCCCGACGAGGATCAGGATGCCGCAGACGAACTGCGTGTAGGCCGAAAGGAAGGCCGCGAGCAGCGGGAAGGGGACGCCGCGCGCGCCGAGAAAATGTGCGAACTCTTCCATCTGCGCGCGGCTGAACACGTTGTCCTGCACGCCCCAGATGATGAACGAGCCGATGATGAGACGGAGGAACAGAGCCGCATATTCGCGTCGGCGTTCGAAGAAAGAAAAGTATAAGAGTTGCGTCCTCATCCACACTCCGTCGCGGAAACATTGGGATGCTGTGAACTGTTCGGGCGTGCATATCCCGCCGGATCGCCGGAAGCGGGCGTCGCGGGCGGCCGGGACAAGTTGCGGATATTACGTCCGGTCGCGACGAGCGTAAATCCTTTTGTGATCGATGGAACATCCGGCGGGGCGAGTTGCGTGCGTGAAGGGATGAACGATTGACGCGCCGGGCGGCCTGTCCGTCTTCGGGCACATGGCTGCCGTTACGCGTAAGTTTGCGCCAACGCGAAAGCGCAGTCCAACACAGGTTCGCCGATGCGACTCACTAAGCCGATCTCGTGTGCCTCGTCGGCCGTCACGCGCCGCGCCGTGGCGAACATTTCGAGCGCGCGTGCCTGACCGATGAGACGCGGCAGCCTTTGCGTCCCGCCCCAGCCGGTGATGATGCCGAGACGCGCGCCGGGGTGTGCGAAGACGGCCGAACGGGAGGCGCAGCGCAGGTCGCAGGCGAGAGCGAGGTCGAGACCGCCGCCCATGCAGTAGCCGTTGACGGCGGCGACGGTCAGTTGCGACGCGTCCGCTATCCTTTGCATGAGACGTTGACCGCGACGCGCGAACTCGCTCGCCGTCTCCGGCGTGAGCGCGCGTAGTTCTCGAATGTTCGCGCCGGAGGCGAAGGCCGCGCCCGTGCCCGTTAAGATGATCGCGGAGATGTCCGTTCGGGTTGCGAGCGTGGAGACGTGTCGGTCTAATTCTTCGAGTGTGGCGACGGAGAGTGGGTTGCGTTCGGCGGGGCGGTTGAGACGAATGACGACGATTGACTCGCATGCCTCGCGCGTTTCGACGACCACCTGAGGGCGCGCGTCGAGTGATGGCTCGTCGTCTGTCATGCGAGATTGTGTGAGAGGAAGAGTCAGGCGCGCGGGCGCACGTTGTTGCGCAGGAACGTCACGATGTCTTCGGTGGAGGTGCCGGGGAGGAAAACTTCGGCCACGCCCATCTCCTTCAAGCGCGGCACGTCCTCTTTCGGCACGATGCCGCCGACGAGCACGAGACAATCGTCCATCCCGCGCTCCTGTAAAAGCTGCACGATGCGCGGGCAGAGCGTGTTGTGCGCGCCGCTCAGGATCGAGACGCCGACCGCGTCCACGTCCTCTTGCAACGCGGCGGCGGCGATCATCTCCGGCGTCTGCCTCAGCCCCGTGTAGATGACCTCCATCCCCGCGTCGCGCAGCGCGCGCGCGATCACTTTCGCCCCACGGTCATGACCGTCGAGTCCGGGCTTGGCGACGAGTACGCGTATTTTCCTGTCAGTCATAAGCAATCGGCAATCAGCCGTCGGCCGCCAGCTATCGATCTTGTTAAAGCTGACGGCTGGCGCCTAACTGCTACTTCAAAACGCAGGCTCTTCGTAGAGGCCGTAAACGTCGCGCAGGGCGTCGCAGATTTCGCCGAGCGTGGCGTAGGCGCGAACGGCTTCGATGGTGGCGGGCATCGTGTTGTCGCCGGCTTGCGCCGCGAGTTTCAGTTTTTCGAGAGCGTTTGCCACCGCGCCGTTGTCGCGGCGTGCGCGCGCCTCGTCGAGCCGGGCGATCTGGTGCGCGCGGACGGATTCGTCGATGACGAGAATGTCAATCTTCGATTGCTCGTCCCCCATCTGGTACTTGTTCACGCCGACGATGGTTTGCTCGCCGCGCTCGACGGCCTTCTGATATTGATAGGCCGACTCTTGAATCTCCCGCTGCGGGAAGCCCTTCTCGACCGCCGACACCATGCCGCCCATCGCGTCGATCTTGGCGAAGTAGTCGAGCGCGCCGTCCTCCAACTTCTTCGTCAGCGATTCGAGGAAGTACGAACCGCCGAGCGGATCGACCGTGTTCACAACGCCTGTCTCTTCGGCGATGATCTGCTGCGTGCGCAGCGCGATGAGCGCGGCGCGGTCGGTCGGGAGCGCGAGCGCTTCGTCGTAGGCGTCCGTGTGGAGACTCTGCGTGCCGCCGAGCACCCCGGCGAGAGCCTGTATGGCGACGCGGACGATATTGTTCAAAGGCTGTTGCACGGTGAGCGAGACGCCCGCCGTCTGCGTGTGGAAACGCAGTTGGAGCGTGCGCGGGTCTTTGGCGTTGAATCGTTCGCGCATCGTGCGCGACCAGATGCGGCGCGCGGCGCGATACTTCGCGATCTCCTCGAAGAAGTCGTTGTGCGCGTTGAAGAAGAAGGAGATGCGCGGGACGAACTCGTCAACGTCGAGTCCGGCGTCAACGCCCCACTGCACGTACTCGATGCCGTCGCGCAGGGTGAAGGCGAGCTCCTGCATGGCCGTCGAACCCGCCTCGCGGATGTGATAGCCGCTGACCGAAATCGGGTTGTACTTCGGCACGTGGCGCGTGCAGAACTCGAAGGTGTCGATGACGAGTTTCATCGCCGGGCGGATCGGGTAAATCCATTCCTTCTGCGCGATGTACTCTTTGAGAATGTCGTTTTGCAGCGTGCCGGAAATTTTGCGCCAGTCCGCGCCCTGCTTCTCCGCGACCACCAGATACATCGCCAAGAGGACGGACGCGGGCGCGTTGATTGTCTGCGAAACCGTGACCGCTTCGAGCGGGATGCCGTCGAACAAAGTCTCCATGTCGGCCAGCGACGAGACGGCGACGCCGCACTTGCCGACTTCGCCTTCCGAGAGCATCGCGTCGGCGTCGTAGCCCATCAGCGTCGGCAGGTCGTAGGCGACGGAGAGGCCGGTCTGCCCCTCGGCCATCAGATATTTGAAGCGCGCGTTGGTCTCTTCGGGCGTGCCGAACCCGGCGAACTGGCGCATCGTCCAGAGTTTGCCGCGATAGCCGGTCGGGTGTATGCCGCGCGTGTAAGGGAACTCGCCGGGGAAAGAAGTGTCTTCGTCAAAGTTGATGTCGAGCACGTCGGCGGGTGTGTAAAGACGCTCAACCGCGTCGAGCGAAACGGTCTCAAAACGCTTCTTGCGCTCGGGACGCTTCTGCAACACGGGCGCGAGCGTCTCATCTTCCCAACGCTCCACGGCGGCCTGTTCCGGCGATGCGATTTCTTTGACTTCAGACATAATTTTACTTGTCTCTCCCGCGTAAAAAAACTCTGCGGTCTTGCTGTCAATAAAATTTATGACGAGATAAATAGAGTTTGATATTAGTTGACACTCACGGGGGTGTCAACCGCATGTTCCGGCGAGAAAACGAAGGAGAATTACAAGATGAAGTAGCGCGACTGCCCGATTAAATCGAGCAGCCGCGCGGGGTCAGGAAGGAACTAACGTTAAGCAGAAACTAAGCGGGCAGCGAGCGGCGGGCGACCGGCAGAACTTGGTATAAGTGCGACACTGTCCACTGCGATAAAGAGCATCCGCCTTGTCTGTTAATCAACCGGCACGACAAACTCGTTGGCGCGCACCATATTGAGACGCGCGCGCGCGGCGGCCTCGATGGCGCGCGGGTCATTCTGCAAACGCTCGGCCTCGCGCCTGAGCGAGGCGTTCGTGTTGCTGAGCGTTTGCACCTCCGTTTGCATCTGCGAAAACTTCTGCTCCGCGCCGCGCATCTCGGCGTGCGTGCGCATCGTAACGGTGACGCAGAGCGCGAAGGTGGCGAGCATGATCATGGTGAACACAGCCCATGAGGGAATGAGTCCACCGCGGCGACGCACCTCCGCGCGCGTGCCGACGAGTTCGCGTGAAAGTTCGCGTGCCGGGGCGGCCAGCGTGAGAGGGCGGGCGGCGGGGCGTTGCGCGGAGAGACGCGAGTCAGTCCAGTAAGTATTTGCGGCCTTGTTCAAGTAACACCTCCAACTCTTGTTCCGATTCAGATTCAGCGTAGATGCGTACCAGCGGCTCCGTCCCCGAAGGACGCAGGAGCAGCCACGACCCATCCTCAAAAATAAACTTCACCCCGTCGGCGCGATTGGTGCGTGCGACGCGCCGCCCGCTAATCGCTTCCGGGTCACGTTCCAATTTCTCCGGCAGCGTCGCCAGAATCTCCGGCGTCAGGCGCACACCGATGCGCCCCGCTTCCAGTCGCCCGACGCGCGCGTACAATTCGTTCAACTGCTCCGACAAACTCGCCCCGCGCGCCGCCACCGCTTCGGCCGCCAGCAGGCAGGCCAGAATGCCGTCCTTCTCCGGGTAGTGACCGCGAATCGAGAGCCCGGCCGACTCTTCGCCGCCGAGGATGATCTTATCCTCGTTAATCAACTCGCCGATGAACTTGAAGCCGACCGGCGTCTCGTACACCGGCAACCCGCGCGATTCGGCGACGCGATCCACCAGATGCGAGGTGGCGACCGAGCGCGCCACGCCGCCCGTCCACCCGCGCGATTCGGCGAGGTAATCGAACAGCAGCGGGATCAGCCGGTTGGGGGTAATGAAAGTCCCGTCCGCATCAAGGACGCCGAAACGGTCTCCGTCTCCGTCCGTGGCGAGCCCGAGCACGCAGCCTCGGCGTTTCATCGCCTCGCGCAACTCGTCGAGATGATGGTCGTCCGGCTCGGGCGAACGCCCCCCAAACATCACATCGCGCCAATCGTGAATCGTTTCCACTTCGAGGCCGTGGCTGCGCAAGGCCGTGTCGAGATAGCCGCGCCCCGTGCCCCACAGCGGATCGTAGGCGTAACTGCTGCCCGCTCCGGCAATTAGGTCAAAACGGATTTTCTTTTCGAGGTCTGCGAAATAAGCCGGACGCGGGTCGTAAACTTCAATCTGCTCGGCATGTTTATCGTCCGACGCGCTTTCGCCCTCCGGCTGTCCGCCCGCGATTAACGCTTCGACTTGTTTTGTGGCATCGGGCAGTGCGGGTGCGCCGTCAGCGGTGGAGAACTTCATCCCGTTGTATTCAGGCGGGTTATGTGAGGCCGTGAAGTTGATCCCCCCGGCCGCGCCCCGCTCTCGAATCGTGTGGGAGATGGTCGGCGTCGGCGTCGGTTGGTCGCAAAATATTGCGCTCAGTCCATTGTCGGCCACCTCTTTCACACACTCCGCGGCAAATTTTTCTCCCAGAAAACGCGTGTCATAGCTAACCACGAGAGATGCGCCATCGCCAACCCCGTTGGTGCGTAAATAGCTGCAAATGGAGCGAGTTACGATCCGCACATTGGCGAACGTGAATTCGTCTGCGATGATGGCGCGCCAGCCTGATGTTCCAAACTTGATGGGCATCTCTATCGGGGCTTCTTTGTGTCCGATTTATGTCAAAAGCTCAAGATAGTGTGCCGCTAGGTTCGGGACACTACAATGGGATGTACTTTGATCATGTTCAATCCTTTATCGCTCAATTGTTTAGCGTAAAGTGGCGGGAATTTAGCACGCGACCTATACGCTGTAAAGCTATTTCTTTACAACGATTTATGCGGCTAAGTTCAACGTTTACTTGAGGTAACGGCTCTTAAGCGCTTAAAATGGCGAACAGGCGGCGAACGGAAATCCGCTGCGTGGGCAAGGCTCAAAATTCGCTTTATCTTGCAGTTAGATAGAGAATCGCGGGAGGGAGCACAGGTGTGGAAAACATTATTCGCAGCGAAACAGACCGGCAAAGTATGTTCTGAAAGGTGGAGTGTGCAGAAGACTTCGTGACAAATAGCTTGTTTAAGGGATTAAATTTGTAATTGCTATCTTTGCAGGTGTTTACATAAAAATCCCGACCAAAAAAGGTAAAAATAGAGGCGGCTCCGGCGCAAGACGCGTCAGAGCCGCCTCTATTTATTGAGATTAAAAGAGTTAAGCTCGACCGTTCGTTACACGGTTGTGCGGTTTCGGCCAGTGATAAGTCTATAGCCTAACAGTAGAATGAGCGCGCCGATGATGGCGAACACGATACGCATGATGAGACCCTGCTCGTCGCCCGCGCCGAACAAGCTGCGTGCGATGAAAGTCCCGATGAGACCGCCGACAATTCCGAGCAGGATTGTGACAATCAACCCGCCGGGGTCTTTACCCGGCATAATTGCCTTTGCCAACGCCCCGGCTATCAGGCCGACGATAATCGCTCCAATAATATCCATCTCGCATCCTCCCGAGTAATCCTGTTGAAATACTGAAAACTGCTCGAAAGCAGCCACGAAATTAGCAACTGTACGATTTCAACCTAGGAAATCAGTCGCGCCTGACCAGTTAGCAAAGCGCACGCCAGAGCGTTTCATGCTTAATTCAACCAGTAATAAGTAGGTGCGTGGGAGACAAGGGAAAGAACCTGGTCGCGTGGTATGAACGTTGCACTCATAGCCGGACGATGCCTCGTGGTGTTTGGAAAAAAATCGCTTTACCAATGTTAGGAGGAACTCTTCATGGGACTTTGGGATAAAATGTTTGGCAACGGTGCCGATGAGTCGCAGCAACAACCGAACGCGCAGCAACGGTTCGATACGCTCAAGCAAAAATACCAGTCAGTGCTGAATATGGCTGACCAACAACACATTCAATTTCACAACCTGCACATACAGGACGACAAACTTTTCATCAAGGGAATCGCACCTTCGGACGAAGCCAAGGGTAAGTTCTGGGATCAGATCAAGCTCGTCAACCCGAACTTGGACGATATCACGGCAGACATCAACGTGGATTCGAGCCGCGCGCAGGCCGCGACGGCGGGTGGCGGCAGCCAGAACGCGCAGACTTACACCGTCAAATCCGGCGACACGCTCTCGAAGATCAGCAAACAATTCTACGGCGACGCCAACGAGTACATGCAAATCTTCTACGCGAATCGCGACAAACTGAAAGACCCTGACAAGATTCAGGTCGGTCAGGAGTTGAACATTCCCAACAAGTCTTAAACTGAATTTTCACCGTCTGAAGTCAAGACATGAAAGAGAGCGTCGCCGGGCTGCGGGCATAACCCGGCGACGCTCTCTTTCGCCGTTCGTGCTAACCGCGCCGCTCATTTTCTCTCTGCGGCGGGGCGCGATTCTTAATTTTATTGACACTCGCCGCGTCGGGCGACTAGACTAATTTTAGTTTGAGTCGAAGCCACCTCATGTGTACTTCGGCAGGACGAGCCACTCCCCGTACTTCTCGTCAGCAAGACTTGCCCTGACTCCAGCAAACTTCGTTTTGAGCGCGCCGGATTGCGCCCGCTCAAGGCCGGTGCTTGTCATAATTCAGTACAGGGGTTTCATGGTTCATATGTCCGGGTCAACGCCTCCGCCGAACTCTGATCATTCGGAAAACATTACCGCGCCGGTTTTTCAATTGCCGCTCGCCTCGATGGTGCGCGCGCTGTGCAAGGCCGCGACGACCGGCTCAGACATGCTCTACGATGTCATGCTGAAACTCGCCCTCATGGTTGACGCGACGGCGCAGACTTACGGGTTAGCCACCTTCGCGCAGAAATCCGGCGAGCGGCCGCATCTCAAATGGGTCGAAGGACTCGATCAGGATGAGATCGCGGAGGCCGAGTCGCAGGTGGCGGAGACCCTCGCGAGAACGACCGCCGTCGCGGAGATGAAGGCGGGCGACCACGCCATCTGCCTCGTGCTGGCCGTGCCGACGGCGCGGCGCGAGGGCGTCGCCATCTACGGGCGTTGCGTGCGGCCTCTATCGGAGCGGCAGGCGAAGGAACTGAAAATCCTCTGTGACGTGGCGCAACTCGCCCACGCGCACGCGCTGCTCAGCGAAACGGCGCAGCCCCGGCCGCAACCTTCCACACCCGCGCCCTCGGTCGCGACGGCCACGCTGCCGGGGATGGTCTTCGTCAGTCGCCGCATGTCGGAACTGGCTCGCGCCGTCGAACGCGTGAAGGATTCCGACTCGACCGTGCTCGTGACGGGCGAGTCGGGCACGGGCAAGGAACTCGTCGCGCGCGCGATTCATCGCCTGAGTCGTCGCTCGCAGGCCGCCTTCATTCCGTTCAACTGCACGGCCGCGCCCGCCGAGTTGATCGAGAGCCTGTTGTTCGGTCACCGCAAGGGGGCGTTCACGGGCGCGCACACGGATCACGACGGACTTATCCGCGCGGCCGAAGGCGGCACGCTGTTCCTCGACGAGATCGGCGATTTGCCGCTCGCCTTGCAACCGAAACTTTTGCGCTTCCTGCAAGAAGGCGAAGTCCACACGCTCGGCGAACGCGCGCCGCGCAAGGTCAACGTGCGCGTCGTGGCCGCGACGCACAAAGACTTGCCACGCGCCGTCAGCGAAGATCGTTTCCGCGAAGATTTGTATTACCGCGTCGCCGCGCTGACGCTCGAAGTGCCCCCTTTGCGCGAACGACCGGAAGATGTCGCCGCCCTCATCTCTTACTACCTGACGCACTACGCGCGCCGCAACGACCGCGCCGTCGCCGGCATCACTGCCGAGGCGATCCACACGCTGCAAAATTATTCCTGGCCCGGCAACGTGCGCGAACTCGCCGCCGAGATCGAACGACTCGTGCTCTACACGGACGAGGGAACTTCCATCAGCGGCGATCTCATCAGCCCGCGCATCAGCCCGCCGCGCCCATCCGTCGCTGCCGACGCTGCGGGCGCGCCCGCCCACCTCGAAAACATGCTCGACGATTTCGAACGCCGCGTCATTACCGAGACGCTCCGCCTGCACGACTACAACGTGGCGCGCGCCGCCACCGCGCTCGGCCTCGGCTCGCGCCAGACGCTCTACAAAAAACTCAAGCGGCTCGCCATCAACGTCGGCGACTTCCTACAGGACGAGCAACAGCCCGGCCTGCAATTCCGCGCCGAGAGAAATTAAAAGGGCAGCCAGTTGCCGATAGCCGGTTGTCAGTTGTTTGTGACGGCGTGGCTTGATGCTCGTAGACGACGCCGGACGCCCCATGACGAGCAACTGACAACTGACAACTGACTACCCACTGCTGCACACTGACCACGGACAAACGTCAAACCCATATGTTCCTCACCTACGTTCTCTGTTTCGCCGTCGCGATGTTGATACACGAGTTGGGTCATCTGCTGGCGGCGCGCGCGTGCGGCGTCGGCGCGACGGAGCTGGGACTCGGCTGGGGGCGCAAAGTATATGGCTTTAAGTGCGGCGGGGTTGAATACAAACTGCACGCGCTGCCCCTCGGCGCGTACGTGCGTCTCGACATGGCGGGCTTGCAGCTAAGGCCGCTCAGCCAGCAAGTGCTGGTGCTTCTGGCGGGCGTCATCGTGAACCTGTGCGCCGCGTCGCTCGCGAGCGGGACGATCTTCGGCGCGATGAACTACCTGCTGGCGGCGACGAACTTGCTGCCGTTTTATCAACAGGACGGTTGGAAGTGCGGCATGGTGTTGGTGCGCGCGTTGATGCAACGCCGGAGCGCGCTCGTCGAATGGACGTTCACCATCGCGGGCGGCGGCGTGAGTCTCGTGTTGTTGGCCGCGTTGGTGATGAAGGGGTTGTAAAATTGCCGGGCTGATTTCCGTTATCGTGTGGGCTTGAAGCGGGCGGTAACAGCACGGGCGTAGTTACATCAACGAGATCAATTCGAGAGGGACGCGGCACGTGCCGCGTCCCTTAATTTTTTAACGCGACTCAACCCGCGTCACACGCTCGCATCAATCCTCTCCGGCACTTTGAACAATATTCGTCGCCGCAGGTTGAAATTCGCGCGTCACGCCGTCAACCGGAAGCGACAACAGGTTAAGTGCTTCTCGTTGCTCAGTTTCAACAAAGAACGAGGGGCGCGGTGAAGCATCGGCGGCGCGTGAATTTGTCGCCCGGCGTTTACAGGGCGGGGCGGCGCGTGGAGCGGAAACGGTGTGTTTGCCTGCATTCGCGCGTTTCGGGTCGCGTGGCACGCGCCTTGAAATAGGGTCTGTCGTCCGCAGGCAACGATGAAAGGTGTGGCAACTCGAATCGTGAGGTGGACGAAGGGAAACTCGATGATGAAAACCGTGCTCAACAAAACGCTCTTGACAGTCGCCGCCGGATTACTCGTCCTGCCGTTCGCAGCCTTCGCGCTGCTGGCGGGCGAGCGCGCTCTGGCGGTCGCCGCTTCGGCGGGCGCGGACGGCAACTGGCTCGTCGTCGCCCTGGCGATTGCCGGCGTGCTCGCCCGTTCGTGGCACGGTCTCTCGAAGCATCCTGTTCTCTGATGGTCTCGTCGGCCGCACGGCGTTTATGCGCGCGGCGGCTGAAACAACAAACCCGAAACTTACCGCATTGCAAGGAGCAAACACATGATCAAGAAATTCCTCCGCGACGAAACCGGTCTGGAGCTTTCTGAATACGCCGTGGCCGCCGCGCTGGTTGCGCTGGCCGTCATCACCGCCTTCGGCACCCTCGGCACGAACATCAGTGGCAAGATCGACTCTCTCGCGCAGAAGATCGCCCCGTAATAACCGGCCTCAAATTCCACTTCAAATCCACTTCAACTTCAACTTCCAGACATAGGAGCAAAAGACAATGATTAAGAAATTCCTCCGCGACGAAACTGGCCTCGAACTTTCGGAATACGCCGTGGCCGCCGCGCTGGTCGCGCTGGCCGTCATCACCGCCTTCGGCACCCTCGGCACGAACATCGGTGGCAAGATCGACTCTCTGGCGACGAAGATCGGCAAGCCCTAAGCCTTCAAACCAATCCCCGGACAGGGGCTTCCAACAAGGCTGGCGCGCCCCGCCTCGCTTCCCGCAACGAAACAGCCGGAGCGCGCCAGCCGATTTTTTAACCTCAGTCAATGAGCGACCAGACTCACACATTTGAATTCTTAAATTTGCAATCTCAGATTTGAAATCCCGGCCGCGTGGTGTGAACGAGGTAGCCTGACAGCTACCGCGACGGGCGGCGGCAAACTTACCTTCAAGTAATTTTTATAAACAGCATGTCAGGCACTTTAACCATCGTCAGCAGCGCACTTCTCGCCCCGCTCGCGGTCGTCATCAGCTATTACGACGCGCGCTATCGTCGCATCCCGAACGCCTTCGTGCTCGCCACTCTCGTCGCCGGTCTTTCCGTCAACACCATCATCAACGGGGCGCAGGGCGCGCTCGCCAGTCTCGGCGGCTGCGCGCTCGCGTTCGGTTTGATGTTCATGTTGCACATCTTCGGCGCGATGGGCGCGGGCGACGTGAAGCTGTTCGCGGGCATCGGCTCGGTGCTCGGCGCGTCGCTCGTCGTGCCGACGTTTCTCGTCGTGGTGCTCGTGGGCGGCGCACTCGCGGTCGTGACGATGATTCGCGCCGGGACGGTTAAAGAAACCTTATGGCGCGTCGTGCAAATTTTCGTCGGGTTTTTGCCCGGCTGGGAGATGCCGCGCTTCTCAGTCCCGGCGGAACGCCGCTACACGATTCCTTACGGCGTCGCCATCACGGTCGGCAGCCTGATCTCGCTCGCGCTCTTTCGCGCTTGATAACTGAAACTAGGAAACGCCGCGCAGTCGTCCTGTGGGTCTTCAGACCACGCGCGCGGGAATTTGATCTCGAACGGAGAATGAACCATGCGTAATAAACGTCTTGTCTTTGTGATGTGCGGCGCGGTGGTGTTCGGGCTGGTCGCGGCTTTCTCGGTCAGCCGTTACCTGTCGGGCACGCAGGCCTACGCGAAGAATCTCAACTCGGTCGTCGTCGCCAAGGTGAACATTCAGCCGGGCGAGAAGATCATCGCGGAGCAACTCCAGAGCGTGCAGTTTCCGAGCAACGCCGTGCCCGACGGGACGTTCCAGTCGGCCGATAAACTCATCGGCCGCGTGGCCGTCGTCCAGATCGCGGCGCGCGAACCCGTCACCGACTTCAAGCTCGCGCCCGAAGGCTCGGCGGGCGGCCTCTCCGCCGTCATCCCCGAAGGCTACCGCGCGATGACCGTGAAGGTTGACGACGTGGTGGGCATCTCCGGCTTCGTCATGCCGGGCGCGCTCGTCGATGTGGTGGTCGTCATCGAGCCGGCCGAGCAGAACGGGCAGCAGAACCCGATCTCGAAGATCGTCTTGCAGAACATCAAGGTGCTCGCCAACGGGCAGAACATCGACCGCCCGAAGAACGACCGCGAGCCGGAGAGCGTCAAGGCCGTGACGCTGCAAGTGTTGCCTGAACAGGCCGAGAAGCTCGCGCTCGCGTCGTCCGAAGGCAAGCTCCAACTCGTCATGCGCAATTCCGTGGATCAAGGCGACGAGCAGACGCTCGGCGTTGACAAGCGCATCCTCCTGGGTGGCGAACGCGCCAAGCCTGTGCCCGACGCCGGTTCGCTCAAGAGCGAGCAGCCGCCGCAGACGCAGCCGCAGAGCGCGCCCGTCTTTCGCCGCTACCCGCGCGCCGCCGACTACGGCAGGAGCAGCAGCAGCAGCAGCAGCGGCGCCCCCGCGCCGCAGGCGGCCAATCCTCCGGCCGCCCCCGCTGCTGCTGCTCCTGCTCCCCCGCGCTCCTCGGTCGAAGTGATCGAAGGCGCGAAGAAACGAAACGTAGATTTTCCCTAAGAGACATTAGTTTCAAGTTTCAGGTTTCAGGTTTCAAGTCTGTGAGACGAGAGCCCGGAGCCTGAAACTGACAACTTGAAACCTGAAACTTGAAACCTGAAACCCTTTCCGTTTTCCAAAGGAGTCCAATCATGCAGACCCGTCGTCTTATCCCCTTTTTCATCGCGATGCTGTGCGCTTCGCTCATGTCCGGCGTCACGAGCGCGGCGCGGGCGCAGGAAATCAGCGTGAGCGGGTCGTTCGCCAACCCGCAGAAAGACCCCGTGGCGATCAACGTGCTGGTCGGCCAGTCGCGCGTGATCAACTTCGACCGCAAGATCGGACGCTTCTCCGTGTCGAACCCGGAAGTGGCCGAGGCCGTGCTGGTCGCGCCCGATCAGGTGCTCGTCAACGGCAAGGCGTTCGGCCAAGTCAACTTCATCGCGTGGGAGAAGGAATCGGGCAAGTTCGTCGTCTTCGACGTGTTCGTGCGCGCCAACCTCTCGCTGATCGATTCGCAGATTCGCGCTCTCTTTCCGAAGGACAACATCAGCCTCAGTCAGGCCAACGGGTCGGTCGTTATTTCGGGCAGCGTCGCGCAGCCGCAGACCTCGGCGCAGGTCGAGGCGGTGGTCAAGGCCGCCGGGTTCCAGACGGTGAACATGCTGGCGTCGCCGGTCAAGAACATGGCGCAGGTGCAGTTGTCCGTGAGGGTGGCGGAAGTCAGCCGCACGAAGCTGCGCGAGTTGGGTTCGTCGTGGGCTTCGTCAAACGGCGGCACGAGCTTCGCCGCCACTAACAGTCTCGCGTCGCTGTTCGAGACGGCGAATTTGTTCATCTCGAACACCGGCATCGGTTCGGCGGCGCAGATTCGCGCGCTGCAAACATCGGGCGCGATCCGCTCTCTGGCCGAACCGAACGTGATCGCGATGAGCGGCCAGCAGGCAAGTTTTCTGGCGGGCGGCGAGTTTCCGATTCCGGTCATCCAGTCGGACGGCGAGCGCGTCAACGTCACGGTGGTCTTCAAAGAATACGGCGTGCGCCTGAACTTCAAGCCGACGATCATCGACGAGGATCACATTCAGTTGGAACTCGAACCCGAAGTCTCGACCATCGACTTTCAGAACGGCGTCAAGTTTCAGGGCTACCTGATCCCCGCCCTCAAGACGCGCCGCGCCAAGACGGGCATCGAACTGCGCGACGGCCAGAGCTTCGCCCTCGCCGGTCTGTTGGACAACAGCGAGTCGAGCACGCTCTCGAAAGTGCCAGGCCTCGGCAACATCCCCATCCTCGGCGCGCTCTTCAAATCGAAATCTTTCGAGAAGCGCGAGACGGAACTCGTCTTCTTCTGCACCGCGACCCTCATCAAGCCGGTCAACCGCGACGACCTGCCCGCCACGCGCGGCCTCGACGGGTTGAAGAAAGGCTCGCCGCTAGGGCTAGAGCCGCAGGGCGAAGGCATCAAGGGCGCGAGCGGTTATTCGACGGGCAGCGAAGGCGCGAAAGTGACCAACGTCACCGACGGTCGAGCGACGGCCGCGACCGACGTTAACGCCGCGAGCGTCAACGCGAACGACGGCGGCACGACCGCCCCCGCCGCCGCGCCGGCGGCGAGCGGCGCGACGCAGACCGCCGCGCCCGCGACCCCGGCGGCGGCGACGCCCGCGAAGGATGCGGCGCGCGAAGAGAAGGACGCGTCGAAAGAGTCCGCGAAGGCGGCCTTGAAGGAACAGGCCGTGAACGTGTCGCCGGAGTTGCCGCCCGCGGGCAACGCGGCGCGCCTCGCCCTGTCGGGTTATTTCAGCCGACTGCCGAACGCGTCCGTGGCGACGGCGGCGGCGAGCGTGAAGCAGTAACCGGTTTTTCGGAGATAGGTCGTCTCGCCCGTTAGACAGCTCTTGACGGAGAGGAGAGCAGCGATGAAGCAAACGCGTCATAGTCAAAGTTTGAGAGAGCGTCGCGGCGAGCGCGGTTCGGTGCTGGTCGTCAGCACCTTCGGCATGCTCGCCCTGCTGCTCGCGGCCGGCCTCTGCATAGACATCAGCCACTTCTATCTCGTGCGTTCCGAGTTGCAGAACGCCGCCGACGCCGCCGCGCTCGCGGGCGCGTCCGCCTTAAACTCCGACGACGGCGGCATCATGAAAGCGGCGGACTACGCAGTCCAGTCTTTGAACAGTTACGAGTTCAACAAGAAGGGCGTCACGATCCCGCGCGCGAACGTGCTGTTCGCGAAAAATCTCGACGGCCCGTACATCAGCGAAGCAGCCGCGAAGGGGCAGGCGCGCAATATCCGTTTCGTGAAAGTGCTCGTCCCGCCCGCCGCCGTCACGACGACGTTCGCCGCGCCCGTCCTCGGCGCGTCGCGCAACGTGGCGGCCGACGCGCAGGCCGGGATGAGCGTCCCGCTCAACATCTTTTGCGACTACATCCCCGTCACCGTCATCGATTCCGAGCCGACTTACTTCGTGAAGGGTCAGACCTACACGATCCGTCGCCCGCCGGGCGGCGCGGTGACGCCGGGCAACTACCAGATTCTCTCGATTGACAATCCGGGCGGCAACGACGACCGCTACGGGCTGGGGCGCGGCGTCAGAAATTGCATCGGCGCGGGCGGCTTCGTGCAGACCAAACCGGGCGTCACGTCGGGCGCGGTCAGGCAGGGCATCAACACGCGCTTCGGCGACTACGGCGGCGGCCTCGACCCGCTGGAGTTTCCGCCCGACGAGAACGTGCAGGAGAACATCAACTATCAACAGTACCTCGACGCGCAGCAGGCCAGAGACGCGAAACAGACGCCCGCCTCGGGCACGTTCCAGTCGCCCGCCGTCGGCAGCCCGACGCGCAACCGGCGCATCGTGCTCATCCCGATCATTCTGAAAAGCGAGTTCGACAGCGGGCGCGACAGCGTGCAAATAAATCGCTTCGCGGCCTTCTTCCTGCAAACCAAAATCGGCGGCGGCAACGGCGGTGAAGTCACGGTCGAGTACATCGAAATACGCCTCGTCGTCGGGCGCGGCGGCCACGACCCGAACGGCGGCACGCCCAGCCCCGAACTTTCCATCCCGGTCATCTACCGCTAGAGGATTCTTTGCGATGCGCCTGAAAACGACATGTGACAACGGAGCGCGACGCGCGCGGCGTGCGTTCAAAGCGTGGCGCGACGAGCGCGGTGCGCAACTTGCCGAACTCGCCATCGTGATGCCGATTCTGCTCGTGCTGGTCGGAGCGACCGCCGAATTCGGCCGGTTCTTCCACACCTACACGACGCTCTTGAAAGGCACGCGCGCCGCCGCGCGCTACCTCGTCAGCCAGCCGCCCGGCGCGGGCACGGCCGCCGCGAAAAATCTCGTGGTCTACGGCAACACGGCGGGCGCGGGCACGCCCATCGCGGGCGGCCTGACGACGGCCAACATCAAGATCACTCCGAGCGCGAACGGGTCGGGCGTGCCGCAGACGCAGACCGTCGAGATTCAGAATTTCATCTACGTCCCGATCTTCGATCTCGGCAAGCTCACAAAGAGTTCGACGCTCTCCCTGAGCGTTAACGTCGGGGCGAAAAGCACGATGCGGCAACTCGTGCAGTGATGAAACCAGGAACGGAAGCCGAAAGCGTGAAAGAGATGCGCCTGAAAAATTTTAAGGGTGACGAACGCGGAGCCGCGCTCGTGGAGTTCGCCATCGGCGCGACGCTGTTGTGCGCCTGCATCTTCGGCGCGCTCGAAGTCGGGCGTCTGCTCTGGGTGCATAACTCGCTCGTCGATGCCACGCGCCGCGCCGCGCGCTACGCCGTTAACCGGGATACGGGCGGCGCGGCGCAGGTCGCGGCGAAGAACATGGCCGTCTACGGCAACGCGGCGGGCACGGGGCAACCGCTCGTCCAGAACTTGACGCCGGGGCAGGTGAGTCTCAGTTATGAAAACTTTCAACTCGGCGGCGGCAGCGTCACGGCCGAGATCGTGGACTACGATTTCAACTTCGTGCTCCCGCTCGTCAGCCGCAACCTGCGCCTGCCCGCGTACAAAACTTCCCTGACCGGCGAGAACGCGGGCTACGTCCCGACCGACATCCCTTAGACGATCAACGGCCGGGCGGCGCGCTCCCCCGGTTCACATCACTTCAACGAGAGAACGGCATCGCACAATGAACCAACTGTCATTCGTCATCCTCAGCACCGGCCTCGAAACCCTCAAAGAGTTGCGCGGCGCGCTCGCCTCGAACGAGCGCACGCGCCTGCTCGCGGGCGGCGACGACGCCGAACAACTCTTCCCCGAAATCGTCCGCCTCAGACCCAATGCCGCCGTCATCACGCTCGGCGCGGAGGCCGAGCGCACGCTGAAGTTCGTCGAACGGCTCGCCGCCGAATGCCCGCAGACCGCGATCATCTGCGCCTCGCGCGACGCCTCGCCCGACCTCATCCTGCGCAGCTACCGCGCCGGGGCGCGCGACTTCCTGCGCCTGCCCGTCATCAATGAAGAGTTTCAAACCGTCATCGAGCGCACCGCCGAATTTTGTTCGACGCAGACGGACGCGCCGAAGAAGCGCGGCCGCGCCGTCGCGGTCTTTTCGAGCAAGGGCGGCTGCGGCACGTCGTTCATCGCCACGAACCTCGGCGCGGCCTTCGACGCGCCGACCGTCCTCGTCGATCTCAACTTGCAGGCGGGCGATCTCTCGCTGTTCCTCGGGCTCGAACCGAAATTCTCCATCGCCGACCTCGTCGAGAACCGGGCGCGCATCGACGACTCGCTGTTGAAAAGCTACGTCGTGCCGCACACGTCGAACCTCTCGCTGCTGGCCGCGCCGCGCGAGGCCGACCTCGCCGACGACATCGAACCCGAACACATCTTCGAGGTGCTCGAACTGCTGCGCGAACGTTACGACTACGTCGTCATCGACCCGCAGCACACCTTCGACGCGATCACGCTCTCCGCGCTCGATCAGGCAGATGACGTGGTGCTCGTCCTGACGCTCGACATCCCCGCGATCCGCAGCACGCAACGCGCCCTCGCACTCTTCGACCGCCTCGGCTACCCGCGCCACAAGGTGCGCATCGTCGTCAACCGTTGGAGCAAGCAGATCGACCTCGATCTCCGGCAGGTCGAACGTTTCCTCGGCGAGCGCGTCACGGGCTACGTGCAGAGCGACTACAACACGGCCGTCAATTCCATCAACCTCGGCGAGCCGCTCGTCAAGTCAGACCCCACTTCGCGCATCGCCACGGAGATTCGCCACATCGCGGCGAGCATCACGGGCGCAGGCGTAGAGTCGGAGATCAAAGAGCCGCGCAAAGGTCTCTGGGGCGCGATCTTCGGCCGACCCGTCGGCGCGATCTCGAACGCGGGCTTGCGCACGCGTCTGGGCAAAGACAAGGCGACCGCCGCCATCTGAGGCCGAGAGCGAGGAACGCCGAACATGTTCACGACGAACCAAAACATTGATCTCACGCAAAGGCGCAAAGGCGCAAAGGCAGACGCCCGAAAAGCGTCGAAGGGCGAACAGGCTCGTCACCCTTCTTCTTTGCGCCTTTGCGCCTTTGCGTGAATCTTCTTCTTAACCGGCCGCAAGAGACGACCAAGATAGAGACGACCAACATCATGTCATTACGCGAAAGACTAATCAGGGAAACCAACCCGGCCGTGATGCCGCAGGCGGCGCGTCCCGGCGGCGACGAGACGCTCGCCGGCGGCGCGCACACTTTTCAAGAGATGAAGTCGCGCCTGCATCGCGCGATCATCAACCGCATGGACTTGACGAAGCTCGGCCAACTCGACGCCGACCAGCTTCGCGCTGAGGTGTCGCGCCTCGCGGAGGGCTTGCTCGCCATCGAGAACATGCCGCTCTCGACGAACGACCGCGAGCGTCTGGTCGAAGAGGTGCGCCACGAGTTGTTCGGTCTGGGGCCCCTCGAACCGCTGCTCGCCGACCCGACCATCTCCGACATCCTCGTCAACTCGCCGCAGAACATCTACATCGAGCGGCGCGGCAAACTGGAACGCACCAGCGTCACCTTCAAAGACGACGAACACCTCATGCGCGTCATCGAGCGCATCGTCTCGTCCGTCGGCCGCCGCATCGACGAATCGTCGCCGATGGTTGACGCGCGCCTCTCGGACGGCTCGCGCGTCAATGCCATCATCCCGCCGCTCTCCCTCGACGGCCCCGTGCTCTCCATCCGTCGCTTCGGCGCGGAGCCGCTGCGCATGGCGAAGCTCATCGAGATCGGCGCGCTCACCAAAGACATCGCCGAGATGTTCGAGATGTGCGTCAGCGCGCGGCTGAACATCTTGATCTCCGGCGGCACGGGCGCGGGCAAGACCACGCTCCTGAACGCGCTCTCGGCCTACATCCCGGAGGAGCAGCGCATCGTCACGATTGAAGACTCGGCGGAGCTACAGTTGCAGCAGCCGCACGTCGTCCGCCTTGAGACGCGCCCGCCGAACATCGAGGGGCGCGGCGAAGTCACCCAACGCGACCTCGTCAAGAACGCGCTGCGCATGCGCCCCGACCGCATTGTCATCGGCGAGGTGCGCGGCGGCGAGGCCATCGACATGCTGCAAGCGATGAACACCGGCCACGACGGCTCGCTCACGACCGTCCACGCCAACACCCCCCGCGACGCGCTGGCGCGACTCGAAACCATGATCCAGATGACCGGCATGAAGCTCTCCGAGCGCGCCATGCGACAGCAGATCGCGTCCGCCCTGAACCTCGTCATACAGGCCGCGCGCCTCTCGGACGGCACGCGCCGCGTCGTCTCCATCTCCGAGATCACGGGCATGGAAGGCGACACCATCACGATGCAGGAAATTTTCATGTTCGAGCGCCGTGGGATAGACAAGGACGGTCAAGTCGTCGGCCGCTTCCGCCCCACGGGCGTCCGCCCGCGCTTCGCCGAACGCCTCAAAGTTTACGGCATGCAATTGCCGCGCGTGTTTTTTGAAGAAAGCTAATAGCCGTCAGCCGTCAGCCGTCAGCAAAAACAATTGCTTGGCTGATAGCTGATAGCTGATGGCTGATAGCCGGAGTTCCCATGATTCCATTTCTCGTCTTCGCCTTCTGTTTGTTCCTGACCTTCGCGGGCTACCTGCTCGCGACGCGCGGCTCCGAGAAGAAGCGCGCGCGCTTGCAGCAGCGACTCTCGGACGCCCTCTTGCATTCGGCGGGCGACGCCGACATCGAAGTGCAACTCGCGCGTCAGGAGTTAATGAGCGAGATACCGCTTCTTGATCGCCTGCTCGTGCGCGTGCAGGTGGCGACGAGGCTCAAGCGCGTGCTCGATCAGGCCGACCTGCACATCACCGTGACGCGCCTCCTGATGTTCTCGCTGATGGCGGCGATGCTCGCCGGGCTGGCCGCTTCGATGCTGACGATCTCGCTCATCCTGATCGTGATGGCCGGATTCGCCGCCGCCGCCGTGCCGTTCGTCCACGTCGTCTGGGCGCGGCGCAAGCGGCTCAACAAGTTTCTCGAAGACCTGCCCGACACGCTCGAACTGATGAGCCGGGGACTGTCCGCCGGTCACGGCTTCGCCGAGGCGTTGCACATGGTCGCGACCGAGATGCCCGACCCGGTCGCCACCGAGTTTCGCAAAACTTACGAGGAACAAAACCTCGGCCTCTCGCTCAAACTCGCGCTCGACAATCTGGCCGCGCGCGTCCCCCTGCTGGATTTGAGACTGTGCATCACGGCCATCCTCATCCAGCGCGAGACGGGCGGCAACCTCGCCGAAGTGCTCGAAAAAGTGGCGCACACGATCCGCGAACGCTTCCGCATCATGGAAGACCTGCGGACGCTCACGACGAGTTCGCGCATGTCCGCGTGGATTCTCTGCGGCTTGCCGATCTTCGTCGCGCTCGCCGTCACCGTGATGAACCCCGAATACATGAGCGTCATGTGGAGCGACCCGCGCGGCCACAAACTGATGGCCGTCGCCATCGGCTTGCAGATCATCGGCATGCTCGTGATTCGGAAAATTTTGAACATCAAGATATGAGCGTGAATCGTGAATCGTAAATCGTGAATAGTTAAAACCTGTTCATATCTATTTACGATTTACGATTCACGATTTACGAGTTGAACTTATGATCTTCATCATCACCCTCTCGACATTCGCGTTCATCACGCTCGGCGTGATGGGAGTTTACTGGTTGATGTTTCGCCCGGCGAGCGCGGCGACCGAACGCCTGCGGCGCATGGGCGAGACGGGCGGAGGCGCAACCGCCGTCCGCGCGGGCGGCGTGGACTTGAGTTCGTCGGCTGCCTCGGACGACGGCATGACCGCGCTGGCCGAGCGCATGGCGAAGCCTTTGCACCGGCTCGCGCCGCCCTCCGCCGCCGAAGCGAAGAAGCTGCAAAGGCAGTTGATGCAGGCGGGGTATCGTTCGCCGAACGCGCCGGTGGTTTTCCGCGCCGTTCAAATCTCGGCGCTCGTCGCGTTGCCGGGCTTGGTCGCGCTCGGCTGCGCGCTGCTGGCGCGCCCGCTCGACAGCGCGTTGACGTGGATTCTGATGGCCTTCGTCGCGGGCTTCTTTCTGCCGCGCTACGTCTTGCGCAAGATGGTGAAGAATCGCCAGCAGCGCGTGCGCTGGGGCTTGGCCGACGCGCTCGACCTGCTGGTCGTCTCCATCGAGGCGGGGCTCGGCTTGAACGCGGCCATCGTGAAGGTCGGCGAAGAGTTGCGCGAAGTGCATCCCGACATCAGCGAAGAGTTCGAGTTGACCAATCTGGAAATCCGCGTCGGGCGCGACCGCGACGAAGCCCTGCGCAATCTGGCCGAGCGCACGGGCGTCGACGACCTGCGCAGCCTCGTCGCGATGCTCATTCAGGCGGATCGCTTCGGCACGTCAATCGCGCGCGCCGTGCGCGTCTACGCCGATTCCTTGCGCACGAAGCGCAGGCAGCGTGCCGAGCAGGCCGCGCAGAAGGCCGCCGTCAAGTTGCTGTTCCCGCTGGCGTGCTTTCTGTTCCCGACGCTGTTCATCGCCATCCTCGGCCCCGCCGCGCTCAATCTCATCGATTCGTTCGCCAAGATGTAAAGGAGTTTTTCAGCCATGCGTAACCGCACCATCAACGCTTTCATTATTGCTCTGACATTGACCGTCGGCGTCACGACCTTCTGGACGGCCACGACGACCGAGAACGACGGCGACGATGCCGCGCGCGTCGTCGCCGCCGACGGCTCGCCCACGGGCACGGCGGAAGACGCGCCGGCGGCAGAAGAGACACGCAAGAAGAAGGGCAACCGCTTCGCGCGTTTCTTCAAAGCCCCTTTCAAAGCGGCGGCGAAACTCTTCGGCGGCGACGACGGTAAGGTGCGTCGCCTGTCGGAGAAGGACGTGGCGAAGTTTGAGAGCGCGCCGCTGATGCGCGTGGAAGACAGCCGCACGGCGCGCGTGTCCGACACGACGGACGAAGGCGGCACGGCGAAAGATTACCTCGCGCGCGGTCGCGCGTTGCTGGATCAAGGACGCCTGAACGAAGCCGTTAAAGAGTTGTCGCGCGCCGTCTCGCTCGACTCGCGCCTGTCCGGGGCACATAACCTGCTGGCCGTCGCCTACGACCGCAAAGGGCTGCACGACCGCGCGCGCGAGTCATTCGAGCGCGCCCTCGACCACGAGCCGGACGCGCAGACGCTCAACAATCTCGGCTACTCGCTCTACCTGAGCGGCAACTACCGCGCGGCGGTCGCACGCCTCAAGCGCGCCGCCAAACTCGCGCCCGCCGACGAGCGCATCTGGAACAACCTCGCGCTCGCGCAGAGTCGCCTCGGCAAGTACGAAGACGCTTACCGGAGCTTCGCGCGCTCCGGCGGCGAGTATCAGGGTCGTCTCAACGTCGCCGCCATGCTCGAACGCGCGGGACGCGAGGATCAGGCCATCGAACACTACGAAGCCGCGCGTCGCGCGCGGCCTCAGTCGGAGTTCGTCCTGCGCCGCCTCTCCGAGCTCTACGCCCGCAACGGCCGCGCCGACCGCGCCGAAGAAATTCGCCGCACGCTGGCCGCCGGCGAGCAGGTCGCCGGTAAAGAATAACCAACATCGCAGATGGGGAATCGAGACATGACGCAAACCAACATACTGACGCGCATGGAAGTGGAGAGCATGGGGCCGCCCGTGCCCGAAGAACTCGCAGAGACCGACGTGCCGGTGAGTTTCCTGTGCGACCTCGCGCTCAAGATCGTCGCCGCGCTGCCCGAGCCTACGACGGCGAACGTCACCGAGCGCATGCACCTGCCGCGCGCGCTGACCGAGGAGATTTTGCAGGGGCTTTACCGCGAGAAGTTGATCGAGGTGAAACTGCAATCGGCGATGGGCGCGACGCGCTACGGCATGCTCGATAAGGGTTGGGGGCAACTGGCGCGCGCACGCTCCTTCTGCGGCTACGAAGGCCCCGCGCCCGTCTCCCTGCGCGACTACGCGCACATGATGCGCCTGCAAGCCGTTCCCGCGCGCCACGCGACGATGGACTCGGTGCGCGCGGCCTTCCGCGATCTCGTGCTGCCCGATTCGCTCATGCAGACCGTGGGCTGCGTCGTCAACTCGCGCCGTTCATTGTTCCTCAGCGGCCCTCCCGGCACGGGCAAGACGGCCGTCGCCGAGCGCATCAACGCCAGTCTCCCCGGCGCGATCTGGATTCCCTACGCCATCGAGATCGACGGGCAGGTGATCCGCGTGTTCGACGCGCACAACCACCGCCCGGCCACGCAGGAGGCGACGCCCGTCGAGTACGACCGTCGCTGGGTCTGCATCGAACGCCCGCTCGTCATCGTCGGCGGCGAGTTGACTCTGGAGAACGCAGACCTCACGTGGAGCGAGGCGGCACGCTTTTACGAAGCCCCGTTTCAGATGAAGTCGAACGGCGGCACGCTCGTCATCGACGACTTCGGTCGGCAGCGCGTCGCCCCCGGAGACCTCTTGAACCGCTGGATCGTGCCGCTCGAACGCCGCGTCGATTACTTGACGCTGCACACGGGCAAGAAGATCGAAGTGCCCTTCGAGCAGTTGGTCGTCTTCGCGACGAACCTCGAAGACAAAGACCTCGTTGACGAGGCGTTTCTGCGGCGCATGGGCTACCGCGCGCGCGTCGAACCGCCGACGCCCGCCGCCTACATCGAAATCTTCAAACGCGCGGCGCACACGCGCGGGATGCGCGTCGAGCAAGTGTGCCTCGACTACATTCTGAACAACTACATGATCTCGCACCGCCAGATGAAAGCCTGCGAGCCGCGCGATCTGCTCGACCGCGTGCTCGACATCTGCCTCTTCGAAGGCCAGCCCATCGAACTCACGCCGAAAGTCATAGACAGCGCGTGGCGCAACTACTTCGGCACGTCACACGGTTTCGCCGTGGCGGAGACCGAGCAGCGGCGCGGCACGACGGGCGACGCGCGTACCGTCGGTGATTTGGTTGACGTGTTGTAAAGGGGGCGGAAGACGATGTTGAGGAAATTTTCACGCAAAGGCGCACAGGCGCAAAGAAGACGGGCGGTTCATACATCAAACGAACTCCTGGTGTTCGCCTCCGAGCGTTTTCCGTTCGCGCCTTTGCGCCTCTGCGTGAGGTCAATCTTTTCTTACCCGCGCGCTTTCTGTCTGAGAGCCGCCGCGCTCGCTCTCCTGTTCATGCTCAGTTTGCCCGCCGTCGCTTTCGCCGACCGGCTGCTTCTGGTTGACGGGACGACGCTCGAAGTTGACGAGGCGTGGAACGACGCGGAGGGCGTGTGGTACAGGCGCGGCGGCATGACGAATTTCATCGAGCGGGCGCGCGTGAAAACGATAGAACGTAACGTCGATGTGAAAGATGCCGCGAAGAGTCGTCAGGTCGCGAAGCTGTCGGATGCGGGCGGCGTGTCCGGCGAGACGGCACGGCCTGCACAGGTCGCTGCACAGGTCGCCGCACAGGTCGCCGCCCCGGCGCGGCCGCTCTGGATTTACCTCGTGGGCGGCGCGCGTTTTGAAGTTGACGAGGCGCAGGAGTCGGCCGAGGGCGTCTGGTACAAGCGCGGCAATCTCTCGATCTTTCTCGAACGCGCGCGCATTGAGCGTATTGAGAGAGAGTCGGACGAGTTGACTGTAGAGCGGGAAACGACGGCGACGCGTGCGGTCAGGAAGGAGCGGCGTTGGACGACGGGCAGGCCGCATCTGGACGCGCTCATCCGGCAGAACGGCGCGCGTTACGGCGTCGATCCGTACCTGATCTTTTGCGTGATGGAGCAGGAGTCGCACTTCAACGCGGGCGCGGTCAGCCCCGTGGGCGCGCGCGGGTTGATGCAGTTGATGCCGGGAACGGCGGCGCGCTTCGGCGTCAGTCGCATCCACGACCCCGCGCAGAACATCGCGGGCGGCACGCGCTTCCTCAAGCAACTACTGGGCAGATTCAACGGGCGCGTCGAACTCGTGCTCGCGAGTTACAACGCGGGCGAGGGCGCGGTTGTGAAGTACGGCCATCGCGTGCCGCCTTATCGAGAGACGCGAAATTACGTGCGCCGCATCAGCGACCGCTACGGGCGCACGGCGCACGCCGTGGGTGAGCGGACAACTGCCGGAAGTAAGACGACTGCAACGGGGTCGGGAAATTGAGCCGGGTGCGGCGGTCGGGAGGAGTATGAGAAGTTTGCTGGCAAGGCATGTCGCGTTTGTCTGGACGTGCGCCGCTGCGTTGACGCTGACGGTGGCGGGCTGTGTGGCGGAATCGCGCGGGCAGGCGGCGTCGCAGCGCGGCGTCGCGGCGCAGGCTGACGCCGAAGCGCCTCTGACGAACGCTGCTGTGATTAAACTCGTGCGCGCAAGGTTTAGCGAGAAGACCGTCATCGCGATCATACGCGTGCGCCCCGCGCGCTTCGACCTCTCGCCGGATCGCCTCATCGAACTGAAGAAGAACGGGGTCGGCGAGCGCATCATTCTCACCATGCTGGCGCGCGCCGAAGGCGACATGCTTACGGCGCGCGACGACGACGCGGGCGACGCCTTCGACGACGATCCGTTTTTCGAAGGGATGCGCGGGCAGACGCGCGCGCCGGAAGCGGGGAAGCCATCCGGCGGGCAGAGCGATCCGAACGAAGTCAACGTCTTCGGCTCGTCGGGCGGCGTGCGTGGTCGCACGCGTTCACGCGTCGGCGGCGGCGCGGCGGAAGGCGACACGCAGACGAACGGCAGCGCGAGCGTGCGCATACTGCGTCCCCCGTCGGAAACGGGCGGGGCGAACGGCGCGGAACCCAAACTCGAACGCACGCCGACCCTCACCAACGATTCAGTCATCGAACTCGTCGAGGCCGGTTTTTCGGAAGGCACGATCATCCGGCGCATCGAGGGTTCGCCCGTCGAGTTTGATTTCACGCCCGCGAAGCTTGCGGAGTTGCGTCGCCGTCGCGTCGGCGACGCGGTCATCGCCGCGATGCGCGCCGCGTCGGGCGAAGAGGGCGCGTCGGGCGCGAATGATTCCACCTCGAAACCGTAAAAGTTAGGTTGATGCGTTTCATTATTTTCGACATGCGCTGCTGTCGCCACGCGGCGGGATTTTGTCTCCCGCGCGCGGCCTTGTTGTGCGCGTTCTCCCTGTTCGTCTTCGCCGCGGCGGGCGGGAAACTCGTGGCGTCCGGGTTCGCGCAGGAGGTCAAAACCGGGAAGGGTTCCCCGTCGTCACAGGAAATAGAAGACGACGAAGTGATCAAGGTGAGCACGACGGAGGTGCTCTTGCCGGTGACTGTGCGCGACGCGGCGGGGCGTCTGGTGACGACGCTTGAGCGCAAGGATTTTCAAGTGTGGGAAGAGGGGCGCGAGCAGCCGCTGAGCGACTTGCGTCTGCGCCGCGTGCCGGTCGATGTCTTGTTGATGGTGGACGCTTCATCTTCGGTGGCGAGCCGGCTGGAAGATTTCCGCCGCGCGGTGGAAGAGTTCGCCGTGCGGCTCGCGCCGGATGATCGCATGAGCTTGTTGAAGTTTGACGACCGCGTGGAGTTGTTGCAGGACTGGACGGCGAGCCGCGTGCAGTTGCGACGCTCGCTCAGGCGCATCACGCCCGGCATGTTCACGCGCTTCCACGACGCGCTCTATCTGGCGGCGCGCGAGCAATTCAAAGACGCACGACGGCGACATGCCGTGGTCGTGCTGACGGACGGGATTGACAGCGGGCGCGGCCACGCGTCGCTGGAGATGGCGCTTGGTGCGCTGCTCGAAGCCGGGGCGAGCGTCTATGTGATCAGCAACACGGAGATCGAGCGCGCGCGCAAACGCGCCGAACTCGATACGCTCCAATCCGAGCCGCTTTCTACTCAACGCTTCAACCAGCTACGCATCGGCGACCTGCGCGAATCCCTGCGCGTGCTCGACGCGAGCGAACGCAATCTCGCCGGCCTGACCGAGGCCACCGGCGGGCGTCTCTTCAAGCCGCAGAGCTTTACCGCGCTCGATAGCGTCTACGCCGAGGTGGCGGAGGAGTTGCGCCACCAGTACGCGCTCTACTACATGCCGCTCGACAAGACGCGCGACGGTAAGTTTCGACGCGTGCAGGTCAAAACCTCCGACCCCGCCCTGCGCCTCACGGCGCGCATCGGCTACTTCGCCCCGCGCAGTTAAAGCCGCTTCACAAGTCTGTCTGTTATTCAGGTCAGTAATTCCCGCCCGCCAGTTTCCCTCCGGCACTTTTTGAGACATTTGGGCTAATAGATGGGCAAACGTGTCGGAAAAGCCTGACCCGACGGTCGATTTGCGTCTTCGGGGTCGGAAAGACACACCATCTTCCGAGTTGAGTCTGTCAGGTTCAAACGACACGCATAAGACGCTCGGATGATATTCTCGGAAAAAATCTTTAATCCGATAAACCTTTATATTTCCTCAGTTACATTTTAAGCGTCGTTGGCACACTCATTGCTCTACGCAGTAGGTTGATCTATCTATCCGAAGCGGAGAAGGCAATTTTACGGGAAAGAGTTCGGGTTGAAATGCCCTCGCTTCAGAGTCTTTTGGTCACAAATAAGCGTTTCAACTGAAAATTCGACGCGCGCCGGGCGCGCGTCCGACAAATTTATCCAGCTGAGAAGGAAGAGAACAAATGCGACCCATCAAACACGTGGAAAGAGGACTGACCGCCATCGCGGCGGGAGCGTTCAACACCATCCAGTTTTTCAATAAGTACCGCCCGAGCGAATCGTTCATCCCGAAATGGTCGGACAAACCGTTGTTGAAGTCCTGGCAGAAGTCGAAGCCGCCCCTCGGTTTCCCGCGCACGACCGACAGCCTGTGTCCCAAGTGCGTCATCGAAGCGCGCGCCAAGATTTTGAGCCAGGAAGTGATCGACCCTTCGATCCTGATCAACGAGAAGGTCGGGGAAGTGAAGGCGCAGATCGTCGAACGCAACGGCGAAATTTGGATGATCAAGGACTGCCCCACGCACGGCCACATCGAAGACATCATGGCGATGGATTCGTCGTTCCTCAAGCACATCGAGGCGCAGTTCCCCGGCCGCGACATTCAAGCGCACAACGACGAGAAGATGCACAATCACGGCTCGTCCACCATCAAGTACGGCCGCGGTTCGGTCTTGACCATCGACCTCACGAACCGTTGCAACATGATGTGCGACCCGTGCTTCATGGACGCCAATCAGGTCGGCTTCGTCCACGAACTCAGCTTCGAGGACGTGAAAGACATTCTCGACAAGGCCATCTCGATCAAGCCGCGCCGCCAGATGTCGGTGCAGTTTTCGGGCGGCGAGCCGACGATCTCGCCCTACTTCATCGACTCGATCAAGTATTCGCGCCAGGTCGGTTACAACTCCGTGCAGTGCGCGACGAACGGCATCGAGTTTGCCAAGAGCAAAGAGTTCTGCCGCGAAGCCGCCGAGGCGGGCTTGCGCTACGCCTATCTACAGTTTGACGGCATCGGCAACGACGCGAATTCGCACCGACAGGTCGGCAACCTCTTCGACGTGAAACTGCGCGCGATTGACAACCTGCACGAAGCGGGCGTCGAGATCGTGCTCGTCACGACGCTCGTCAACAACATCAACAACGATCAGGTCGGCTCCGTCATCCGTTTCGCGCTCGACAACCCGAAGAAGGTCGCCTTCATCTCGTTCCAGCCCGTGTCATTCACGGGTCGCGACGAGGAGATCACGGACGAGCGGCGCATGGCGCAGCGTTACACGCTATCGCACCTCGCGCACGACGTGAAGAAGCAGGTCGGCATCACCGAGCCGACGCGCGATTGGTTCCCGCTCTCTCTGATGGGCGCGTTCGCAGACTTCGCAGACCTCGTCCACGGCCCCGAGGCCGAATGGGGTCAGGTCTCTTGCGGCTGCCACCCGAACTGCGGCGTCGGCACGGCTGTGATGATCAACAAGAACACGAAAGAGATGAAGCCCGTGCCGGAGTTTCTGAACATTCCGGGGCTCGTCAAAGACATGACGGGCATCACGGACGCAGGGCGCGGCAAGTGGTTCTCGAACATCATGATGGCTCTGGCGCTCTTGAAGAATTACCAACCCTACGGCGCGCCGCAGAGTTTGACGCTGATGGACATCTTCAAGAAGTTCGACAAGTCGTTCGGCTTGTCGGGCAAGTCCTACGGTAAGGTCGAAGGCGACCGCACCTACGAGGACATTCAGAAACGCCGCTCAGACCCCTGGAACTTCCTCTTTATCGCGGGCATGTGGTTTCAGGATTTGTTCAACTACGACTTCCGCCGCACGGAGATGTGCATCATCCCCTACGGCACGCAGGAAGGCGAGATCAGTTTCTGCGCCTACAACACGGGCATCGGCTGGCGCAACATCATCGAGCAGATGCACCAGAACGCGACCATCGCCAAGTGGTACAAAGAGCACGGCCGCCACGAAATCTTCGCCAAGGGTAAGAACGTCGAGTTGGCCGAGGTCGGCTTCACGGGCATCCTGAACGAAGTTGACTTGCAGCGTCCGAACCGCCCGGAGATGGCCGGGCCGAAGACGGCGGCCGAGGAGGCGGCGATGATGCGCAAGCTCTATCAGGAGATGGTGCTCAAGCAGAAACTCGGCGCGGGCGACGTGGAGAAGAACACCCCGGTGCAGATCAAGGGTCTGAGTCGCAGCAACGGGAAAGACGCCGTCTCCGCCTAAGCGGATCACGGCTCATGTGATACGAAGCCCCGCGCACGCGCGAAACGCGTCGCGGGGCTTTTCTTTGACGGCCGGACTACGTTTCCGCGCTCCCTTGAATAATTCAAGGCTTTGAGTTGTAATGAACCGCGGTTGATTTTTTTATGACTCGTATTCTTTTAACTAACGACGACGGCATCCATTCCGACGGTCTCATCAAACTCGAAGAAGCTCTACGCGCGGTGGGCGACGTGTACACGGTGGCTCCGGCCTCCGAGATGAGCGGCGCGTCGCACAGCCTGACGCTCTCGCGCCCCCTGCGTATCCGCCACATCGACGAACGCCACTGGACGGTGGACGGCACGCCGACCGACTGCGTCACGCTCGCGCTCCACAAGATTCTGCCGCGCGAGGAGTGGCCGGACATCTGCGTCTCCGGCATCAATCACGGCGGCAATCTCGGCGATGACGCCTCGTACTCGGGCACGGTCGCGGGCGCGCTCGAAGCGACCATCCTCGGCGTCACCGGCCTCGCCTTCAGCCTCGTCGCGCGCGAAAATTACGACTTCACGCACGCCGCCGGTTTCGCCTCCGGACTCGTGCGGAAAGTTTTGGTCGAAGGCTTGCCCGAAGGCACGCTCCTGAACATCAACATGCCGCCGGGCGAACTCCAGCGCGGCGTGCGCGTGACGCGGCAGGGGATCAAAAACGCGCGCCCGATCATCACCGAGAAGATCGACCCGCGCGGCAAGGCGTATTACTGGATCGGCGAAGAGGTGTTTCCCGAAGACACCGTGGAGGGCACGGATTACTACGCCGTCAAGCAGGGCATGGTGTCCGTCACGCCGATGCGCAGCGACATGACGGATCACCGTTCGCTCGTCGAACTACAGGATTGGAACTCGCTCAGCCCGAATGAAATTTTTCTCGCCGGAGGTCGGACGGCCGGGCGCGTCTGAAACCTTTAACCAGCTTTCGCAGCACACGGAGCCGTAACCCGTTGAGTTCCGCATCACAAATCCCCTCGGCGCAAGCGTCCGCCTTCCGACGCCAGCGCGACCAGATGGTCGAACGACTGCGCGCGCACTATCGCATCGCGGACACGCGCGTGCTCGAAGCGATGCGCGAAGTGCCGCGCCATTACTTCGTGCCCGAAGCCCTGCAAGGCAACGCCTACGGCGACCACGCGCTGCCGATTGCCGCCAACCAGACGATCTCGCAGCCTTACATCGTCGCGCGCATGTCCGAGTTGTTGGAACTCACGAGCGAAAGCTCGGTGTTGGAGATCGGCGCGGGGTCGGGTTATCAAACGGCGGTGCTCGCGCGTCTGGCCGGGCGCGTCCTCGCCATCGAGCGCATCAGCGAACTGGCGCGCGTGGCGCAGGCGCGTATCCGCAGCCTCAACATCTACAACGCCACCGTGAAGTGTTTCGACGGCACGCTCGGCTGGAGCGCGCACGCGCCTTACGACGGCATCCTCGCGGCGGCGGGCGGCCCCGAAGTTCCCGAACCGCTGATGGCGCAGTTGAAGGTCGGCGGGCGGCTCGTAATGCCCGTCGGCGAGCGGCGCGACGCCCAGCGGCTCGTGCGCGTCGTCCGCAACCCGGACGGCTACACACGCGAAGACCACGGCGCGTGCGCCTTCGTCCCGCTCATCGGTCGCTACGGTTGGTCTGAACAACTTTAGTTTCAAGTTTCAGGTTTCAAGTTTCAGGACTGAGGATTGAAGCGTTGAACTTGAAACTTGAAACCTGAAACTTGAAACCTATTGCCTATGGAATCGCTATACGAACTTCTTCATCACATTAAAGATTATCTCAACCCCAAAAACATCATCGAGTTTTTGACGACCAAAGGACTGCCGCTGACTTACGCGGGGCTGGCCTTCATCATCTTCGCCGAGACGGGGCTGGCGATGGGCTTCTTCCTGCCGGGCGACTCGCTGCTCGTGGTGGCGGGGTTGTTCGCGGCGAGCGGTAAACTCAACATCTCGCTGCTGCTCGGACTGTTGTTCGTCGCGGCAATCGTGGGCGACGCCGTCGGCTATTATTCGGGACTCAAACTCGGGCCGCGCATCTTCTCACGCCAGAAGTCCCTGCTGTTCCGGCCGAGCCATCTGGAAAAGGCGCAGGCTTTTTACGAGAAGTACGGCGGCAAGACGATCATCATCGCACGCTTCGTGCCCATCGTGCGCACGTTCGCGCCCATCGTCGCGGGCGCGGCGCGGATGCCTTACCGGCAGTTCGTCATCTTCAACGTCGTCGGCGGTTTCCTGTGGATTTTCAGCATGCTTCTGGCAGGGTATTTCCTCGGCGGCATAGTCGAGCGCGCCTTCGGCATCAGGCTCGAAGATCACATCGAAAAAGTCGTCGTCGTCGTGGTCGCGCTGTCGCTGCTGCCGCCCATCTTCGAGTACTTCAAATCGAGGCGCGAGAAGGCGAGGCTCAAGGCCGCGGGCGACGTGCAAGTTTGACACGGCGGCGCGGCGCACCTAGAATGCCTACACAGTTTGTTTGTCGGGGCGTGGCTCAGCCTGGTAGAGCGCTCGGTTCGGGACCGAGAGGTCGGAGGTTCGAATCCTCTCGCCCCGACCATTAACCTTCGGAATTAACGGCAGCCGTAATTGGCTGCCGTTTTCGTTTGGCGAAGGGACGCGGCAGCCGTCGCGCACATTCGCCCGACCGCCCTGCCCGCGTGAAATTGTTTATCCAAAGTAAGAACCTTCGGCCTATAATTTCGTATTTTGAGGAAACTGTTTGACAGGAGTTCACTATGTTCTGCCCACAATGCGGTGCGAATCAAGGCGAAGAGCTGAAGTTCTGTAATTTGTGCGGGGCGAATTTGCAGGCGGTGCGTCACGCGGTGGTGACGGGCGAGAGAGGCGAGAAGTTCGATTGGAGTAAGACGTGGGTCGCAGAGATGTTCCTCTCGGAAGAGGAACGTAAAAGACGCGCGCATCTGCTTGAGCATGAGCGAGGCGAGACGGCGGAGATCAAACGCTATAAGGAGATCAAGGCGGGCGTCATCACTTCGTGCGTCGGACTCGGGGCGTCGATCTTTCTCTTTTTTTTCATGCGGGGCATCATCCTGAGCGGCCAAAACCCGCCGGGCGACAACGAGATTCTCGGCCGCATCTGGATCGTGGGCGTGATCCCGTTTCTCATCGGTCTCGGAATTATGATCAACGGGATCTTCGTCAGCAAAAAAATCGTGGAAGTGGTGAGAAGAGAATCGTTGTCCAAAGCCGACCCTGCGGCGTTGACGGGGCAGGAGACAGACGCCGAACCGCGCTTCCTGAATCCCGCCGACACCACGGAATTCGTCTCGCCGAACTTCAGCGTCACCGAAGACCCGACGAAGCACCTGACGGGTTCGAGACGCAAACAGTAACCCCGCCGCGCGGATTTAGAGACCGCGCAGAGTAACGTCGTCATTATTTCGTATCTTGATGGCCGCCGGTGAAAGTGTGGCGTGACCCATGCCGTCTTGCCGGTCAGGTTATGTCTGTTGATTGCCGGTTCGACTTGATCCACTTGGCGACGTGCTGTGCGACGTGGAAGAGGTCGTTCGGCTTGACGAGATAGTCCTGCGCCCCGGCCTTCAGGGCGGCCTCCTTCTCCTGTGGCATGGCGCGCGCGGAGTAGAAGATGATCGGCGTCGTCGGGTCGAGCTGGCGAAGCAGCGTGCAGATCGAGACGCCGGACGCGTCGGGGAAAGTGTGGTTGAGCAGGTAGAGGTCGAACTGTTGACCGCTCTGCTGCGCCAGTTCCAGACATCTCGCCCCCGTCTCGACCGAGGTCACGCTAAATCCCGCCTGCTCCAGCATCATCGTCATCAACACACGCGTATCGTCGTGATCTTCGACGTACAAAACGTGTCCTGCCGTGGCCGACGTTTCCATTATCAACTGATCCCTTCGAGTGACTTAATCATAACACCGTCGAACCGGAGGCGCCCGCGCCGGAAGACAACTGGCGGACTAACGCTTTGCCGGACTGTGCACGGCTGGCGCGAGGTTGGAGTTTAATAACGAAAAATTACAAGGCGAACAACGAAGTGCGCGCGCACCCGCATGAATGTGTGTCGCGCCTAACCTGACTGCGAGCGCGTATCCTGACTGCGAGCGCCGAGCCTGACTGCGAAATTGCGCCGGGGAGTGAAGGTAAGGCTTCTCTCCCGCGGACGATTTACATGTAGAGATTTTCTGCCAGCGTAAGAGTACCCGGCATCGTGGGGGCGGTGTGCCCCGGCAGGATGGTTTCGATCAACTTCTCCAGACGATCATAGTCGATGGGCTTCGTCACGTAGTCGTTGCAACCCGCGGCGATGGCGACGGCACGGTGTTGCGCCGGGTCATAGGCCGAAAGCGCGAGGATGGGAATCTGGCGCAAAAGCGGATCGCTGTGCTGGCGGAGTTGGCGCGTGGTGGCGAGACCGTTCAACACGGGCATGCGCAAGTCCATCAAGATGAGGTCGGGATGCTCGCGCTCGGCGATGGCAATGGCTTCATACCCGTTCGATGCCGTCAGCATGCGGTAGCCGCGAATCTCCAACAACACCTTCATGGTAAAACGATTGTCTTCGTCGTCTTCGGCGACGAGGATCGTCGCACCTGTGTTAGTTCGTCGATCCATCTCTGAAATCTCCGGGTGTGAGAGTTCGCCGGGACGATGCGGAACATGACCAACTTACAAAATCCGGGTAGATGGCGAACAGCAGATTAACTTTCAGAACCCTTCAACTTTATGAAGAGGGTTACGGGCTTCTTCCCTGAACCCGTAACCCCGAAAGAGGAGGCTCTTTCACGCATAGATTAAGCGCATTGTAAGCGTCGGGAAATTTCTCGTCTGTACGATTAGGTACAAAAATTTGACATTTTAATGCGGTCTCGAACACACATGCGGAGACGAATTTCAATAGTCTTTTCCGCCGATTAAAACGACTGTTTAAAGGCTCGCGGACAACACATATTTTTCATAAATTTAGTACGAACGCGTACAGACTCGGACTTGCCTAAAGCCTATAATCGGGTTCAACTTAACGCAGACTAAATGCAGAAATCTACCGGAGCGATTCGGGGTGGCGAGTGAAGCCTGCACGATCTTCTCGCCAAGTCGAGTGTCTTTAAGTCGGTGGGTCATTGGAGAGTTTTCGCCGGACGGATGAGAGCGATTGTCGAGTGTGCTCGAAGCTCTCGACGAGGCATGGCGAGATTCATGATTTGAGTCGAATACCTCAACGGCTTTAACGAACATGGGGGGGAAAGAGAGGTGGGTACGCCAGAGATGACGGCTCACCTTTCTTTTAGTCTTAAAAACATGAGCGCGCCGCGTTTGACTCAAAGTTAACCCTATGGTGATAAAAATGAAGCGTTAAAAAAACACAACACAGTGACTGTTGCGGCGTTCGTCTTACATACAATAAACGTCATAAGCGTGCGTTGATTAGACCGAACGATCTGCTTGTCGAATTTCCCTTAAGATTCATTTTCCCCCGTAATTACAGGCTCAGTGCATGTGCACCGGCCGGTTCACAAACCCCAGATGCGTAAGGGCATAGTGCTTGCTCTCGAAAGGTACTACGCTCGGTAGAAACTGCTAAGGCTAAGTTTCCACTAACAAGGTGTTCGGTTACTCCGTTGGAGTCGAGCATGTTCCGACAGGATAGAAGGCGAAAGTCTTAAGTTCGTCGTGTGCCATTTTTAGGAAAGAGGTTACGAGAGAAATTATGAGTCGCAATCAAAAAAAATATCTTCCCCTCGAACGTGCGGGTGAGACTTCGACGCAAAGAAGCGCGGGACGCAGTACGATGGATGAAGTCGGCAACGTCATCTCTTTGCAGACACGCACGACGGCGCAGACGCGCGCCGCACAGGCGAACGCGGCCGCGCCGTCGGCGCAGAATTTCGAGGCCGATCTGGTGTGCCTCTCGCACCTGCGCTGGGACTTCGTTTATCAGAGACCGCAGCACCTCTTGAGCCGTTGCGCGAAGCAGCGCAGAGTCTTCTTTGTCGAAGAACCGATCTTCGGACAGGGGCCTTCGCGGCTCGATGTGAGCCAGCGCGAAGACGGCGTGTATGTGGTCGTGCCGCACCTGCCCGAAGGCTTGTCGAGCGAGGTGGCGGTCGAAGCGATCCAGCAGGCGATGATTGATCGCTTGTTCGCCGAACATCAGATACGCGATTACGTGCTCTGGTATTACACGCCGATGGCGCTCGGTTGGACGCGCCATCTGAAACCGCTCGCGACCGTCTACGACTGCATGGACGAACTCTCGGCTTTCAAGAACGCGCCGCGCGCGTTGCGCGAACGCGAGGCCGAACTGTTCCGCCGCGCCGACCTCGTCTTCACGGGCGGGCAGAGCCTCTACGAGGCCAAGCGCGATCAACACGCGAACGTCTACGCCTTCCCGTCGAGCATCGACCGCGCACACTTCGCGCAGGCGCGCGACAGTCGCATCCAAGACCCCGCGGATCAGGCCGGCATCCCGCACCCGCGCATGGGCTTCTTCGGCGTGGTCGACGAACGTTTCGACATCGAACTGTTAGACGCCATTTCCGAAGCGCGCCCCGATTGGCACTTCGTCATCATCGGGCCGGTGGTGAAGATTAACGACGCCGACTTGCCGCGCCGCGCCAACATACATTATCTCGGCAGCAAGTCTTACAAAGAACTGCCCATGTACCTGGCCGGGTGGGACGTGGCCGCGCTCTTGTTCGCGCGCAACGATTCGACGCGCTTCATCAGCCCGACGAAGACGCCGGAATATCTGGCGGCCGGTCGCCCCGTCGTCTCCACCTCGATCCGCGACGTGGTCAGACCCTACGGCAAACTCGGACTCGTGCGCATCGCCGACGACGCGGCGGAGTTCGTCAAAGCCGCCGCCGAGATCGGGATGGACGAGCGCGTGGACGACGCGGCGTGGCTCGCGCGCACGGACGAGTTTCTCGCGAAGATTTCGTGGGATCGAACGTGGGGCGAGATGGCCGAGTTGATCGGCGAAGTCGCGGCCTCGCGGCGCGCCACCATCGCGGCGTCGGCGCAGCAGTCGAAACCCGCGCCCGCGACGACGAAGCAGCCGAGCGTGACGGCGCGCGCGGCGACGGCCGGCAGTAGCAGCAGCGCGACGGCGGCCGACTAACACGGGATAGGAATGAGAGAAGCAGGAATGTTCGATTATTTGATTGTCGGGGCGGGATATGCTGGGAGCGTGCTGGCCGAGCGGCTGGCACGCGTCGCCGGGAAGCGAGTCCTCGTCTGCGACCGCCGCCCGCACATCGCCGGGAACGCTTACGACCACTACAACGACGCGGGCGTGCTCGTCCACAAGTACGGGCCGCACATCTTTCACACCAACTCGCGCGAGGTCTTCGAATACCTGTCGCAATTCACGGAGTGGCGGCAGTACGAGCACCGCGTGCTGGCGAGCGTGGACGGGCAGTTGCTCCCGATCCCGATCAACCTCGACACGATCAACCAGTATTACGGGTTGAATTTGACCTCGTTTCAGGTCGAAGAGTTTTTGAACTCGGTGGCGGAGAAGCGCGAGCAGATTCGCACGTCGGAAGACGTGGTGGTCAACCGGGTCGGGCGCGAGTTGTACGAGAAATTTTTCCGCAACTACACGCGCAAGCAATGGGGACTCGACCCGTCCGAGTTGGACGCGTCGGTGACGGCGCGCGTGCCGATCAGAACCAACCGCGACAACCGTTACTTCGCCGACTCGTATCAGGCGATGCCGCTGCACGGCTACACGCGCATGTTCGAGAACATGCTCGACCACCCGAACATCCACGTCATGCTCAACACGGACTATCGCGACATCGAGCGCATCATTCCGTACAAAGAGATGATCTACACGGGGCCGGTTGACGAGTATTTCGATTTCCGCCACGGCAAACTCCCTTACCGCTCGCTCGAATTCAAGCACGAGACGAAGGACGTGGAGGTCTACCAGAGCGCGCCGGTGGTGAACTACCCGAACGACAATCTCTACACGCGCATCACCGAGTTCAAATACTTGACGGGGCAGGAGCACAGCAAGACGAGTATCGTCTACGAATACCCGCGCGCCGAGGGCGACCCCTATTATCCCGTCCCGCGTCCCGAAAACGCGGAGCTTTACGCGAAGTATAAAACACTCGCCGACGAGACGCCGGGCGTCCACTTTGTCGGGCGGCTGGCGACTTACAAGTACTACAACATGGATCAGGTCGTCGCGCAGGCGCTCACGACTTACAGGAAGATCACCGGCGAGAGCGACAACGCGAATGTGACGAAGTCGTAGAGACTTTAGAGTCAAGGGGGAACGACATGAGCCGAGGAGCACCTCTTCCCGCCTCGGCGCTTGAGCTGTGGGCGGGCGTGGAATGCACTGTCAACCGCGTCCGCGATAATTTTTACGACCAGCTTGAGCGCAACGGCCACGCCGGGCGCATCGAAGACCTCGACCTTTTCGCCGGACTCGGCGCGCGCGCCCTGCGCTATCCCGTCCTCTGGGAACGCACCGCGCCCGAAGGTTTAGAGCGTGCCGATTGGTCTTGGCCTGACGCGCGCCTCGCGCGCCTCCGAGAGTTAGGCGTGCGTCCCATCGTCGGGTTGCTGCATCACGGCAGCGGCCCGCGCCACACCAGTCTGGTCGACCCGGCGTTTCCTGAAAAGCTGGCGGAGTACGCGCACGCGGTGGCTGAACGTTACCCGTGGGTCGATGCCTACACGCCCGTCAACGAGCCTCTGACGACGGCGCGTTTCAGCGGTCTCTACGGCCACTGGTATCCGCACGGGCGCGACAACGCGACGTTTGCGCGCGCACTCGTCGGCCAGTGTCGCGCCACCGCGCTCGCGATGCGCGCCATCCGGGAGAGCAACCCGCGCGCGCAACTCGTCCAGACAGAAGACCTCGGCAAGACTTTCAGCACGCGGACTCTTCATTACCAAGCGGAGTTTGAGAACACGCGTCGCTGGGCGAGTCTCGATCTGTTGTGCGGGCGCGTCACGCGCGAGCACGCGTTGTGGGATTACTTCACGCGCGTTTGCGGAATCGGAGAGGCGGAACTCGAATGGTTCGCCGCGAATCCTTGCCCGCCCGACATCATCGGCATCAATCACTACCTGACGAGCGAGCGTTTCCTCGACGAGCGTGTCGGACGCTATCCCGACCGCGCGGTCGGCGGCAACGGGCAGCATCGTTACGTCGATGTGGAAGCGGTGCGCGTGTGCGCCGAGGGCACGGCGGGGCCGCGCGTGCTTTTGCGCGAAGCTTGGGAGCGTTATGAGATTCCGCTCGCGGTGACGGAAGTGCATCTCGGGTGTACGCGCGAGGAGCAACTACGCTGGTTCAAAGAGGTGTGGGACGCGGCGCGCACGCTCCGGCGCGACGACGGCGTTGACCTGCGCGCGGTGACGGCGTGGTCGCTGCTCGGCGCGTTCGATTGGTGCAGCCTGCTCACGCGTTGCACGGGCAAGTACGAGCCGGGCGTGTTCGACGTGCGCGGCGGAAGCCCGCGCCCGACCGCGCTCGCGCGCATGATCGGCGACTTGAGCGCGACGGGCGAGCACGAACATCCCGCGCTCGATTCGCCCGGTTGGTGGCGGCGTCTGGAACGCCTGCAATACCCGCCCGCGCGCCGCCAGCCGGCGATGAAGACGACGACGAAACGAGGGCTCGACATGAGACGCGGAGACGCCCGGCCACTCATCATCAACGGCGCGACGGGCACGCTCGGTCGCGCGTTCGCGCGGCTGTGCGACCTGCGCGGCCTCCCTTACCGCCTGTTGACGCGTGCGGAGATGGACATCGCCGACGCGCGTTCGGTCGAACATGCGCTCGCGGAGTTCGAGCCGTGGGCGGTGGTCAACACGGCCGGGTACGTGCGCGTCGACGACGCCGAACGCGAAGCGGAAAAGTGCATGCGCGAGAATGCGGAGGGCGCGGCCACGCTCGCGGAGGCGTGCGCGCGGCGCGGCGCGGCGTTGCTGACGTTTTCATCCGATCTGGTTTTTGACGGGACGAAGGGAAGTCCCTACGTCGAGAGCGACGAGGTTTCGCCGCTGAACGTGTACGGGCGAAGCAAGGCGGAGGCGGAGCGGCGCGTGTCGGAGTTGTTGCCGTCCGCGCTCGTCGTGCGCACGAGCGCGTTCTTCGGCCCGTGGGACGAGTACAACTTCATCACGCTCGCGCTCGCCGCGCTGGGCGAGGGGCGCGAGTTCGTCGCGGCAAGCGATCTGATCGTCTCGCCGACCTACGTTCCCGATCTCGTCAATGCGAGCCTCGATCTTTTGATAGACGGCGAGCGCGGCATCTGGCATCTCGCCAACGAGGGCGCGCTCAGTTGGGCGGAACTCGCGCGCCGCGCCGCGCGCCTCGCCGGGTTCGACGCGAATCTGGTCGAAGCGCGCCCGGCGGCCTCTCTGAAGTTCGCCGCGCCGCGCTCGCCGTACGGCGTGCTCGCGAGCGAGCGCGGGCAGTTGCTCCCGTCGCTCGAAGACGCGCTGGGGCGTTACCTGAACGAACGCGAGACGCGCGTCGCGGCCTTGAGCATGGCGGCCGGGGGTGGTGGCTTACAGGAACGCGCGGGCTAAGTCGCGCGAAAGATGTAAGTCGCGCCGTAAACGGTGCGGCGTCGGGTCGTGTTGTTGAAGTTGCAAACCGTGCTGGCCGGTCGTCTCCGGTCGGCACGGTTTTTGACTAAGTATCTGAGAACATAATTAACATGAGCCGTTTTCGGACAGAGGCGGGGCGCGGGGCGTGCGCCGTGTCCGAAAACTGTGTGGGATGCAAAAGGAGATAAGAAGATGGCGACAAGTGAGACAGCATTGACGCAGGAACAGATTGACAGGGGCGAAGCGCCGCAAGGGTACACGCGCGACGTGAACGTCGGCGAAATCGAACGCTGGGCGTCGGCCATCGGGGGCGGCGCGCTCGCCGTCTACGGCCTGACGCGCGGAACTTACGGCGGCATCGCGCTGGCGTTGCTCGGCGCGAGCCTCGTCCATCGCGGCACGACCGGGCACTGTTACGCCTACGACGCGGCGGGCGTCAACACGGCGAAGAGCGCGAGCGACAATCCGTTCGTGAGCGTCGAGGGCGGGCGCGGCGTGAAGGTTGAAAAGAGCGTGACGATCAATCGGTCGCCCGGCGAGTTGTATAACTTCTGGCTCAACTTCGAGAATTTGCCGCGCTTCATGAACCACTTGGAAGAGGTGCGCGTGACGGGCGACGGGCGTTCGCACTGGGTAGCGAAAGGGCCTGCGGGCACGAGCGTCGAGTGGGACGCGGAGAGCTACAACCTGAAAGAGAACGAGATGATCGCGTGGCGTTCGCTCGAAGGGTCGCAGGTGGCGAACGCCGGGTCGGTTCACTTCACGCCCGCGCCGGAGGGGCGCGGCACGGAAGTGCGCGTCGTCTTGAAATACGATCCGCCCGCGGGCGTGCTCGGCGCGTGGGTCGCGAAACTGTTCGGCGAAGCCCCCGAACAGCAGATCGAGGAAGACCTGCGTCGCTTCAAGCAACTGATGGAGACGGGCGAGACGGCGACCGTCACGGGTCAGACTTCGGGGCGCACCGCCGGAGCGTAAAGACGCGAGGGTAAAGGGGAAGGGGTAAGGGGAAAAGGGATAAAGCCACTAACTCGTCTTCACCTTTTCCCCTTTACCCCTTCCCCTTTCCCCATTCTTTCCACAAGGAGACGGCGACGGAATGAAGGCTCTCTGTTGGTTCGGTAAAAACGACGTGCGGGTCGAGGACGTGCCCGAACCGAAAATCCTCAACCCGCGCGACGCGATCATCCGTGTCACGCGCACCGCCATCTGCGGCTCCGACCTGCATTTGCTGGACGGCTATATCCCGACCATGGAGCGCGGCGACATTCTCGGCCACGAGTTTATGGGCGAGGTCGTCGAGGTGGGGGGCGAAGTCAAGAATCTGAACGTCGGCGACCGCGTCGCCGTGCCGTTCACGATTTCGTGCGGCAACTGTTTCTTCTGCCGACGCGAACTCTGGTCGCTCTGCGACAACACGAACCCGAACGCCGCCATCCCCGAAAAACTCTACGGCTTCACCACCGCCGGACTCTTCGGCTACTCGCACATGACGGGCGGCTACGCGGGCGGTCAGGCCGAATACGCGCGCGTGCCCTTCGCCGACGTGGGGCCGGTTAAGATTCCCGGCCATCTCGAAGACGAGCAGGCGCTCTTTCTCACGGACATCTTCCCGACCGGCTACATGGCGGCGGAGAATTGCGACATCAGGCCGGGCGACACCGTCGCCGTGTGGGGCTGCGGCCCCGTCGGGCAGTTCGCCATCAAGAGCGCGTATCTCTTGGGCGCGTCGCGCGTCATCGCGATTGACCGCGTACCGGAACGCATCGAGATGGCGCGCACCGAAGGTCGTGCCGAGACGCTCGACTTCGACGACGAATACATCTTCGACAAGTTGAAGGAGATGACCGGCGGGCGCGGCCCCGACTCGTGCATCGACGCCGTCGGGATGGAAGCGCACGGCGGCGGGTCGTTCGACGCGTATCTGGACAAGGCGAAGGCGGCGGCATTCTTAGCGACCGACCGGCCGCACGCCCTGCGGCAGGCGATTCATTCCTGCCGCAAAGGCGGGACGGTCTCGATCCCCGGCGTCTACGGCGGCTTCCTCGACAAGATTCCTTTCGGCGCGGCTTTCCAGAAGGGCTTGACCTTCAAGATGGGGCAGACGCACGTGCAGAAGTACCTGCGCCCGCTCTTGAAGTTAATCGAGGACGGCAAGATCGATCCCTCGTTCGTCATCACGCACCGCATGCGGCTCGAAGACGCGCCGCAGGGTTATCACATCTTCAAAAACAAGCAGGACAACTGCATCAAGATTGTCCTCAAACCGTAGCAGGAGGGGAGCACATGGCTGACGATAACAGAGGCGATAACGGGTCGGGCGGGCAGGAGGGCGGCGGCGGCGGCGCACAAAAGGGCGGTTCCGAATCACAGTCGGGCGATCCCGGTCGCACGCCCGGCACGGCCGAGGGCGACGAGGAGACGGTGGACGAATCGCTCCGGCAGAAAGAATCCTAAGCTTTTTTCGCGCACCTACGCGTTTCACGCGGCAGGGCTTGTCCCTGCCCGCCGCTGATGACCACAGACACGGGCAGGGACAAGCCCTGCCCCTACCATCTTCATAATCGTTCTACATCCATGTGAAAACCGCTCTAGGTAGCTATATCCGAACGATTCGGGCTTCACGTTGTCTCTACCGGGAAACAGGCCGAACGCTCAACTCTTTGAGAATCGTCGCATCAGGGTCGAAGCGCACGTCCACGGGGCGGGCGGGCAAGTTGATGCGCGTGACGGTTTGGCGGCCGGTCGGCGTGAGTTTGATGCGGCGCGCTCCACGCGCGCCCGTCACTATTTCGACCGGGAAGGAGTTGGGAAAATGCGCGCCGTCGCCTTCCTGCGTCTGCCTGAGCGTGAGCGTCAACACGCCGCCGCGTCTTCGCGCGCCTGCGTTCCAGTCCCAAGCGGCTTCGTAACGCGGGTGGCCGCTCGCGTAAACCCAACGCGCGAAGAATTCGCGGAGGCGTCGGCCGGAGGCGCGTTCGAGCGCGGCGCGTAAATCTTCGGTGGTCGCGTTGCGGTGGAGGTGCGCGCGGTAGTAGGCGCGCACGCCGCGTGAGAAAGCGGCGTCGCCCAGTTCGGCGCGGAGCATGTGCAAGACCCACGCGCCTTTCTGGTAGTTGTTCGGGTTCAACAGTTCGTTCAAGTCTTCCGTCTCGCGGTCGTGGATGGGCGCGCGGCGCGTCTGTTCGTACTTGAGATATTCCTCGGCCTTGCGTCGCATGTAATCGCGGAAGGCGTCGCGGCCTTCGGCGTGTTCGACGAAGAGACCGGCGTAGTAGGTGGCGAAGCCTTCGCTCAACCAGAGGTCAGACCACGTGGCGGGCGTCACGGCGTCGCCGAACCACTGGTGCGCCGTCTCGTGCGCGATGAGCTCGACGAGGCCGCGACGGACGCCGAAGCGTGCGCTCAAGGGTGCGTCCGCGCGCGGGTCGAAGAGCGCGCGCGAATAGATGATCGCGCCTGAGTTTTCCATGCCGCCGAAGCGCGTCGCGCCGACGATGTGCGCGAGCTTCGCGTAAGGGAACGGCGCAACCGTCCGGCTGAAATATTTGAGCGACGGGATGGCCGCACCGAACCCTTGCATGGCGAACTTCTGCTCGGAGGGCGGCACGTAGTAAGAGACGGGCGCGTGGCGCACGGGGAGCGTGACGCCCGGTTGGAGACTGGCGAACTGGCCGACGGCGACGACCATGCAGTAGGGCGGCATGGGAGCGGCTTCGCTGTAAGTCCACGTCTGCGTCGCGTCGGCGTTCGTGCGGCGCGCGTCCAGACGCCCGTTGGCGACGACCGTCGTGCGCGCGGGCGCGGTGACGTTGAAGCTGACGGTGGCCTTCGCCGAAGGGTGATCGAGCGAGGGTATCCAGTGATGCACGCGGTTCGGCCAATTGTCGCCGGTGGCCGAAGGGCGGCCGTCTTTGTCGTTCGTCAAGATCAGACCGTCGGCCGGTCGGCCGTGATAGACGACGCTCAGGCGTAGGCGTTCGCCGCGCCGCGCGGGGCGCGCGAGAAAGACTTTGAGTTGCTCGCCCTGTCGCTCGTAGCGCGCCGGACGGCCGCCGACGCTCAGCGAGTCAATCGTGAGCGCGCCGAAGTCGAGGTCGATCACGGCGAGATCGTCGCGCAGGACGAGTGCGTCCAATTTCGTTTCGGCGCGCGTCAGCGAGCCGAGTTCGTTGTCGAAGGCGAGCGTCACGTCGTAGTGGAGCGGACGCCAGTTTTCGACGAGCCGCTCGCGCCGTTCGGCGACGACGGCGTTGGAGCAGAGCGCGACGAGCAGTAGCACGAGTGCGGCGAAGTCTTGACGCCGGAAGCAGCGGCGCGGCGGCGAGTAGGGTTGAAAATTCATCGTCTCAATTTCTCGTGTGGAATAATTCAGCGCAGCCCGAGCAGGAGGAGTGCGGAGCGGTCGAAGGGTTCGGCGTCGCCCGCCGCGCTCCACGCGCGGTAGGCGGCGAGTTCGTCTTCCGTGACGGGGCGATTGCCGAGACGCGCGGCGGGAGTTTTGCCGAACGCGTAATCGGTGAGCGGCAGGTGAGCCGCGCGGACGCCGAGTTGCAAAGCGTCGGTGAGAGCGGCTTCGGCCGTCTCCACGTCCGGGAAAAAATCTTCGTAGGCGAGCAGATGCCAGATGGTCTGTCCGCCGCGTTCCTCGACGGCGAGGACGCGCAGCAGCCCGAAGCCGCTCTCAAGTTGGAAGATGAGATCATCGCCCGGCGCGAAAGGCAAAGCCATCAGAGTGTACCCGCCATCGTTAAAGTTTCGTTAGCTTAACATAAACGGAGAAGGGTCGGGGTAAAGAGGAAGGGGGAAGAAGAAACTCAAGCGTGCGCTTTTCCCTTTACCCCTTTCCCTTTTCCCTTTACCCTTTGCTGTCTGCCGCGCGGCGCGGTTAGTATGGGCTATCCGGCACACCAGAGACGACGGGGAAAGTATGGGCGAGGCTGACGAAAGGCGCGATTACTATACGGTGCTCGGCGCGGAGCGCGACGATACGCGCGAAGAGATCGAGCGACGTTATAAACGGCTCGCCGTCGAGCATCATCCCGACCGCGGCGGCGACGAAGAGGAGATGAAGGCCATTAACGAGGCGTGGGGCGTGCTCAAGGACGACGAGACGCGCGACGCTTACGACGCGAAACGCGCCGCCGGCGTTATGCCGCGCCGCCGCGCTTATGTCGCCCCCGACTTCACCCCTTCAACTTCCGCGGGCGCGCAGGCGGACGCTATCGGCGGGCGGCTGGCGGGCGCGTTGTTGATCCTGTTCGCTGGTCTAGTGCTGATCTTTTTAGTGCGCTTTCACTACGTCGTGTTTTTGTGGCCGCTCGCGCTGCTGGGGCTGTCGTTCCTGCTCTTCGGGGTGTGGATGGCGCACGCCGCGCTCGCCTACGCGCGCGAGTCTTACGCGCCGACGCACCTCGCGCGGCGTCTCGCGTGGGCGCAGGAGATGTTGTTCTGGTCGGCCGTGGCGGGCGGCGGCTACGGACTCTACGTGTTACTCACGGCGATTTGAAGATGACGAAACTAACCGGACTCGATCTGCTGTTCCTCGAAGTCAACAGTTTGCAGGACTCGGTCGAGTTCTACCGCGAGCGGCTGGGCTTCGAGTTGCAGAAGCTCGAAGAGGAAGCCGAACCGCCGATGGCGACGCTGCGCGCAGGGCGTCTGCGCGTCATGCTGGCCGAGCAGCTACTGACGATGGCGCGGCGCGGGCGCGGCGTGCATCTGTTTTTCGGCGTCACAGACGTTGACGAGTATTACGAACAACTGCAAGCGCGCGGCCTCGACGTGGCCGCGCCGCGCGACGAGGGCTGGGGCGGTCGCTTCGTCACCCTCGAAGACCCGGATCACTACCGGCTCTTCTTCGTCACATGGGAAGAGGATTAAAGGATTGATTCATCGGGTCATTTCTTCATTGAATCGATGAACCCGTGAATCAATCCTCATTAGCTTTCGCTTCGCGCGTCGCCTCGTTACAGGTGTTTAGTATCGATGACAGGAAACCTCACGGACTCACGAATATGGATAATCGAAGAGACGGCGAACGCGTCAAAACCGCGTTGCCGTGTAACTGGGGCCTGAGCGAGGACAGCCCCCGCAACGGAAACATCACCAGCCTCAGCCGCAACGGATGTTTCGTTCAAACCACAGCCCGCGCCACGGAAGAGCAGATCGTCTACGTCAGGTGCTGGCTGCCGAGCGAACGCTGGTTCACGCTTCGCGGCCGGGTCACTTACTATCTCTCCAAAATCGGGTTCGGCCTCAACTTCACCGACCTCAACGTCGAGCAACAAGAGATGCTCGCGCTCCTCATCGAATACCACCGCGAAGAGAAGGGATGAGGGCAGAGGGATGAGGGATGAAATAAGAAAAGCATTCAAGTGAGTTGAGTGCTTTCTTTATTCATCCCTCATCCCTCAAAAAAGTTACGGCCAGCATGTGCGCGCACGCCGGCCGTAACAGGAGCAGGCCATATGGTAAGGGGAAAGGAGAACACCCCTTTACCCCATGCCTGCAAGCTCATGGTGAACGCTGTGAAAACTCGCCGCGAGGCTTATTTTGTTTCGGAGAGCGCGGCGATATAGCAGCCGTTGGCCGTCGCCGTGAGCGGGTCTTTCGCCATGCGCACGTCGGAGACTTCGATGGGGAACTCGCCGCCCGAGCGCAGCATGCTGTCGAACTTCTGTAGGAAGCCCGCCGGTTTCGCCGTGCCGCCCGCCAGCACGATGGGCATCGGCCGATCAATCTTCGGCAGTTGGCTCGACGCGCGAAACTCCGCGCGCAGCCGCTCGATCAAGGTCTGCATCATGTCTTCGTAGTAGATGTGCAGCGCGCGGCTGAGGTCGTCCTTGGGCTGGCGCGAGAGGTCTAGGTTTTCCTCTTTCTCAAGTCGCACCTTGGTGCTGTTGGCCTCGCCCAACACCTCCGTCACGTTGCGGTCGATGTAGTCGCCGCCCTTCGGGATGCTGAACGTGATCATCGGCATGGACATGAACGACACCGAGACGTTGCACATGCCGCCGCCGAAACTGATGCCGATGCCCGTGAAATTTTCCTCCTGCAACTCGGAGAAGACGACGGCCTGACCTTCGTTGATCGAGCGCGCGTTGTAGCCGAGAGTTTGCAGGAAGTTGCGCAGCATGGCCTCGTGGTAAACGAGTTTGCCGTTGACGCCCTCGCCCTTGCCCGGCACGCTGAAATAGAGCATCTCCTTGCCGCGGCCGCGCGGCACGATCCGCTGGATGATGAGTTGCATGATGTGGTTGCTCATCTCCTCCTGCGCGTTCAGGAGGCCGTCGCGCATCGGGCGGCGCGCTTCGACGTTGAGGAAGCTGGCGAAGAAATTCGAGTCGTTGCCGTAGACGTAGAGGTTCTTGCAGTTGCGCTCGTAGACCATGTTCTTGTGCTTGAGCACGTTCTCCGCCATCTCGGAACTGGGGACGGCGACGAAGGCGTTCAACTGCGTGCGCGTGTCTTTCTGCGCCGCGCCGTCGGCCATCACGATGCGACTCGTGCCGATGTCGAGTCCGACCGCGCCGGTCTTGATGTTGGACGCTTCGTTCTTCGGGGCTTCGACCTTATTCGCGTTGGCTTGATTCCTATCTTCCATTTTCGTTTCTCCTTTTGGTGATCGAGACGCGCACGCGGCACATCTCTTGTGGTTTCCCCCGCGAGCGAGTCGCGGGCGGTCGGGCGCAGATTTAAGACGGTGTGTGGTTGGTGATTAACGAACCACCGGGTTGTTTAAGTTTGCCGCGCGTTGGGGCGCGACGCGGGTGCGGGCGGCGAGTCGTCTGTCTGACGACTCGTTTCGGCCTCGGCCGGGTGCGTGGTGCGAAGTCTCAGGGTCAGGTTCATCTCTTCCCGGTAGCGTTCGCGCATGCGACGGCGCATCTCTTCGGGCGTGACGTTCAATTTTTCGGCGCGGCTGTGGAACTCTTCTTCGGCGACCTTCACGCCCGGCCACACATCGCCGCCGAGCTTCTCCATGATCTCTTCATCGTAGGTGAAGCCGAACTCGCTGACGCTCGCGGGCGCGACTTTGTACTTGTCCGACAGGCCGAAGGCTTCGAAGGGGAAGTTGCGCGCCCAGTCGTGGTGGTAGCAGATCAGCATGTTCGAGGGGTTGACGGAGACGAGGCCGTGAGTGACGCAGCCGGCATCGCTGATGTTATGGCGGCTGCGTAAGACCTGCGTGAGCAGTCGCCCCGCGACGAGTTGGGCTTCCGTCAACTGTTCGTCGAGCGAATCGGACTCGCTGTTAGTCTCGAAGCAGACGCCGAGAAAACTTTCGTTGAGGCCGACGTAGACGCCCTCCGCGTCCGACCAGACGGAGTTGCCCGCGTGATGAGCCGCGTCCGCGTCGCGCACGATGCGGTAAACCTGCCCGAAACGATCAATCACATAATTGTAAGATTTGTTCTTCCTGACGTATTCGAGCAGGCCGCGCGTGTGCACTTCGATTGACGCGTTGTTGTCGGGCGTGAAGGGGAGCATATCGCTCTCGGAAGTGTGATAGACGATGCCGACCGGGTGGCGGCGGATGCTCTGTTCGCCGCTGCCCGTCTTAACCAGCATCCCCTGATTGCGTGGGAGGACGACATAACCGCGCGTGTGATTCCCGGTCTCGTAATCCGTCAGGATGCGCGCGCCGTTGCTGTAGCGTTCATAGTTTCCCTGTTGCTCCACGAGCCAAACTTTCTCCGGGCGATAGTCGGGCATGTGTTTGACGCCCGACTCTGCGGCGACGGCGGCGTTGTTCCGGTTGCCCGCAGGATTGGCAAGGCGGCGTTCGGTCTGACGACGTGACGCGAGGTAAGTGTTCACGCGGCGGGCAGACCAGACGGCCGTGTAGCCGCAGCCCAGAAGCGCGACGACGCACGCCGCCACCGCCGCACCGTATAAGAGGCGGCGCATCTCGTAACAGCGGAACAGTAGCTGCGTGGCGAAAGTGGCCTTGCTGCGTTGCAGCAGGTGTCGCCGCTCCTTCGACGCGGACGGCAGCAGGTCTTGCAACTCGCGGCAGATGTGGCGATGCAGCCAGAGGTCTAAAAGGCGGTCGTAAAAACCCGCGTTCTTGAGCCGCTCGTAGAGGCCGAGCCTTTTGATGAGCGAATGACTTTCGAGCGCGTGGTCGAGTTTCTCCTTGCAGGCGAGTTGGTGCGCGAGCGTGTTGTTGAGAAAACGCAGGCGTTGTTCGGGGCGGTCGAAGAAGCTCGCGTACCGCTCGACCGTCTTCGAGTAGAAGAGAGTCGCCTCGGCGGTCGTCAACTGGCTGACCGAAGAAATTTGTGCTTTGGTTGCGGTCATCGTCGTGTGTTGCCCGTCGCGGCTCGTCGCGGAAAAACCGTTACTCTTGAACGTCAGTTGTGATGAAACTGGACACGACGCCCTTGTCGCGTAGCTGCCTGCCGTAGCGTTCAGCCTCGTCGCGGCTGACGAAGCGACCGCTCTGCACGCGATACCATGTGCCGCGCTTCGGTATCTCAACCGCCACACTGCGCGCCTCGAACCCGGCCGACTTCAAATTAGCGACCCGCGCCTCGGCCTCCGCCGCGCCGTTGTAAGAACCGACCTGAATCGTGACCTTTCCCTCTTTTTCCTCGCCCGCAAGTTTCGTCGAAGTCGCCGGTTTCTCTTCGACCGCAGCAGGCTTCGCCTCGGCCGTCTCGACGCTCGGCGCGGCGATGGGTGGCATCGCTTCCTTCGCCTCGGCCGCGATATACGCGACGCCGGAATCGCTCGCCGGTCGGCCGACCTGATTGTTGACCGGAGATTGGGCGGTCGTGGCCGGGACGGCGTTGCGATTAACTGATTGATTGGTCGCGTGGTTATTGGTAGCGGCTGTCAGGCGCGCCATGTCTTCCGGCTGCTCCGTCGGCTTGATGAGCCAGTTACAGAAAACAATGAAGGAGATAAAACTGAGTCCCGCCAGCAGAAGCCATGCGGGGGACACTCGCATCAACCGCACGCCCATGCCGTAAACGTCCGAAGGTGGGCGGCTGACTTTGCCCGCGCCGTTGGAGTTCAGCGGCTGTACCAAGGAAAGGGAATCTTGCACGCCGCCCGTCGTTTCATCCACCGGCGTTTCGACACCACGCGGCGTCAGTTCGTGAGAGATTTCCTGTGGCGTGCCGTGTGCCGATTCGACGCTCGCTGTTTCGACACTCGCTTCCGTCATCAAATCCGGTGACGACGCGGAAAAATCATCTGCCAGAACGGGCAACCCATCAACCTGTAGGGAGGCGTCGAATTGATTCTCGCGCGGCGTCTCCGGCGTGAACGCAAACTCGGCTACGGCCGCCGAAACATCGCTCCCGGCGCGGACTTCGCTCACGACGGTTTCAATCGTCGCGCCGGCTTGGCTGGCCTGCGGCAGAAGGGCTTGAATCTCGCCGTCTACGAAAACGGCATCGAAGGTGGTCGCGCAACGGACGCACGCAATGCGCGTCTTCGCGCCCGTGGGCGCAACATCAACCTGTCCCTTCAATTCGCACTTGGGGCAAATAATTCTCATAGACTCACTCCCGGCTCCACCATCTCAATTTTTAACGGCACACCCCCGCATCCACGCTTCGAGCTTCGATTTTCGTCCTCCGAAAAATCAATGGGCTCTCGCTGTCAATGGGTCAAACTTGAAGCTGTCACAAATTTTGCTATAGAACCAGCAAGCAAATTCAGGATTGACGACTCAAGGGTCGCTAATGGGAGGCGGTTGGTAAACTGCGCGTTCGGCCTTGAATCGCGCAAAAAGATAATAAAACATCAACAGTGTTTAAGCAAGCAAAAACTAAGAAATTACTGATCGCGCGCGTTTTATGATAAACCCCTGATAGAGAAGTATTTAGGTGATGAAATGGACGAGCGGGTGATAATGTGAATGTGTTAAACGATAAAAATTTTGACTTAAATCGGCGAAATTCCGGTCAAGTTGCCGACCGATCAAGCCTTTCTGACCGGGCAGCCTGACCGGTTTGACCGAACTTTTAGAGTCGGCCGGGGCAAAATTTAAAGAAAACGGAGTTTTTGCGTGGACACTCAGTTGGCATAAAGTTTGTACGCAGATTGGTCGCCTTCCAGTTGATGGGACAGGCGAGAACGTTTCAAATTCACTTCACGAGCACCCTCAAAATCCTGTCGCTATGATCGCTGCAAACAATCAGAATTTACCCAAGCCTCTCAAATGGTTGGGCATAGCTTTGGGTGGCGGTGCGCTGCTCATCTCGATATCCCGATTATCCGTGGGGCAGATTGATGTCCCTTTTCTGCTGCTGGCTCTCGCCGCAATCAACATCGGGACGCGCATCATCATCAAAATCCCACACGTCCGCGGGCAGGTGTCGCTTTCCGACACGTTCGTCTTTTTGGCGATGCTGCTGTTCGTGGGCGAAGGGTCTGTGATTCTGGCGACGATGGCCGCGCTTTGCGCCTCCCTACGCTTCAGCCGGGAACGCTCCACGCTCCTCTTCAACTCCGCCGTCGCCGCCGCCTGCACCTTCCTCATCCTCTCGCTCTTGCGTTACAAATTCGGGGTCGTCACCGCGCTTCCTCACGGCAACTACTCTTCGACCCTCATTCTGGCCGTCGGGTTGATCGCGCTCGTGCAGTCCTTCATCCACTCCGGGATCATCGCCTTGAGTGAAGGCGACGCGACGACCGCTCCGGTCTGGCAACGTTGGGGCAAAAATTTTCTCTGGACGGGGCTGACTTACTTCACGGTCGCGGCTTCCGCCGGCGTCATCGCCAAACTCGTCGGCATCGTGGGCTTCCTGCCTTCAATCGCGGCGACGACGTTGCTCGCCATCGCCCACTTCGTCTACGGCATGTACCTGAAAGACATCTACGCGTCGGTCACGCAGGCGCGACAGATGGAGCAGCAGGTGGCGACCTTGCAGGAGAGCGAAGAACTCTTCCGCAGCGCGTTCGACTTTGCGGCCATCGGCATGGCGCTCGTCTCCACGAAGGGGCATTGGCTGCAAGTGAACCGCTCGCTGTGCGACATCCTCGGCTACACGGAAGAAGAACTGCTCGCGACCAACTTCCAGAAGGTCACGCACCCGGACGATCTGGGCACGGCTCTCGGCCAGATCAAGCAGTTGCTCAAAGGCAAGATTCCTTCGCACCAGATGGAGAAGCGTTACCTGCACAAGCAGGGGCATGCCGTGTGGGTGCTGTGGAGCGTCTCACGCGTGCGCGAGACGCACACGGGGCTGGTTCACCTCATCTTCCAGATTCAGGACATCACGGATCGCAAGCGCGCCGAGCAGCAATTGCTCCACGACGCTTTCCACGACGCGCTGACCGGACTGCCCAATCGCACGCTCTTCGTCGATCACCTCAAACTGGCTATCGCGCGCATGCAGCGCAATCCCGAACAGATTTTCGCGGTGCTGTTTTTAGACCTCGACCGCTTCAAGATCATCAACGACAGCCTCGGCCACATGATCGGGGATCAACTGCTCGTCGGCATCGCGCGCCGTCTGGAGACCTGCCTGCGGCCGGGCGACACGGTGGCGCGCGTCGGCGGCGACGAGTTCACCATCCTGCTCGAAGACATGCAGGAGGAGACGGAAGCCATCTCCATCGCGGAGCGCATCCAGAAAGAGATTTCCGTGCCCTTCAATCTGAACGGGCGCGAAGTGTTCACCACGGTGAGCATCGGCATCGCGCCGAGTTCGCTGGAATACGTGCAGTCGGACGACATCCTGCGCGACGCGGACACGGCGATGTACCGCGCGAAGACGCTCGGCAAAGCGCGCCACGAGGTGTTCGACAAGGCGATGCACGCCGTGGCGATGAACCTCTTGCAGATGGAGACCGACTTGCGCCGCGCGCTCGAACGTCAGGAATTCTTCATCCAGTATCAGCCCATCGTCGCGCTCGACAATTTCAACCTGCGCGGCTTCGAGGCGCTCGTGCGCTGGCAACACCCGGAGCGCGGTTTGATCTCGCCGATGGACTTCATCCCGGTGGCGGAGGACACGGGGCAAATTCTCCCCATCGGCCAGTGGGCGTTACAGGAAGCGTGCCGCCAGATGCGACGCTGGCAGAGGCGTTTCCCGTCCGACCCGCCGCTCTTCATCAGCGTCAATCTTTCCAGCCGTCAATTCACGCAGCCCAACTTGATCGAGCAGGTCAAGGACATACTGGACGAAACCAAACTCGACCCGCGCAGTCTCAAACTGGAGATCACCGAATCGGTCGTCATGGAGAACATCGACACGGCGACCGAGATGCTCAAGCAACTGCGCGCGCTCGGCGTCCAACTCAGCATCGACGACTTCGGCACGGGCTATTCCAGTTTGAGTTACCTCCACCGTTTCCCGATTGACACGTTGAAGGTTGACCGCTCGTTCGTCATGCGAATGGTGGACAACAACGAGAACATCGAGATCGTGCGGACGATCCTGATGCTGGCGCAGAATCTGGGGATGGACGTGGTGGCCGAAGGCGTCGAGACGAAAGAACAACTCGCGCTCCTGCGCAAGCTCGGTTGCGAAAACGGGCAGGGCTATTTCTTCTCACGCCCGGTCAGCGTCGGGGGCGCGGAGAAGATCATTTCCGACACGTACTCGCACGCGGAAGCCTCGCCCGACATGCCGCACAACGTTCGCGCGATCCGTCCCGCGATGGTAGCCTGAGAAACAGGGGCGGTTTAAGGAAAGGGAATCATGGGAGCAGAACGCAGACAAGCTGATCGTGTTTACGTGCAACTCAACGCGCGCTGGGAAGGCGTGCTGGCGCGGTGCGAAGGGCACATCGTCGATCTCAGTGCGACGGGGTGTTTCGTCCTGACGGCCGATCTCGTCAAGTCGAAGGAACTGATCCGCGTGGAGATTCAACTGCCCACCGAAGGGTGGCTGTACCTCTGGGGCGAAGTGGTCTACCGGATCGAGGAGATGGGATTCGCGCTGCGCTTCACCGGCGTCAGCGACATGGAACAGGCCATGCTCGATCTCCTGCTCGAATTCATGCGCGAAGAGTCGGGCAGCAACGCCGTAGCCCCGGCGTTAGCCACTTCATGACGCGTTAATAACAACGACAAGCCATAGATTCAAACGTCCCGGCCGGCGGCCAGAGAGTTTTCGCTTCGCGACTCTCCCAAGCGCAGGCCGGGCTTTTTCTTGCCCGTTTCACGGGGCAAAAAGGGCGCGGGGCGCGCGGCGTTGACGCCCGGCGCAAATCGTTATATCTGTAGCGTGAGAGCAAAACGCGGGCGAAGAATTTAAAGATGCGCTACGTCGAGAACCCCCCGAACCCCTGGAACTCCACGCACGTCGAATGGATCGGCGAACCGCCCGAAGCCGCGCCGGAGGTCTTCGAGGAAGAGGCCACGCGCTCCATCATCACGAAGAACGACAGCCCCGATGTCGGCTTCGACTACAGCGTCAACGTCTATCGCGGCTGCACGCACGCCTGCACCTACTGCTTCTCGCGCCCCACGCACGAATATCTCGGCTTCGGCGCGGGGACGGATTTCGAGCGAAAGCTCGTCGTCAAAATCCATGCGGCGGAACTGCTGCGCAAAGAGTTGATGCGCCCCTCGTGGAAAGGCGACGAACTCGTCTTCTCTTTCACCTCCGATCCTTACGTGCCGCTCGAAGCGCATTACAAGCTGACGCGGAAGTGTCTGGAAGTCTGTCTGGAGTTTCGCAACCCCGTGAGCATCGTCACGAAGTCCGCGCTCGTCCGGCGCGACCTCGACGTGCTCGTCGCGCTCGCGCGCGAGGCTTCCGCCTCGGTCTACTTCACCATTCCTTTCAACGACCCGGAGACGGCGCGCGCGCTCGAACCGTTCGCGCCCGCGCCCGGCGCGCGCTTCAAGGCGATGGCCGAACTCGCCGCGGCGGGCATCCCCGTCGGCATCGGCATCGCGCCCGTCATCCCGACGCTCAACGATTCGCACATCCCGCAACTCCTGAAACGCGCGCGCGAGGCGGGCGCGCGTCAGGCGTTTATGACGCTGCTGCGTCTGCCCGGCAGCGTCGCGCCGTACTTCGAACAACGCTTGCGCGAGAAGTTGCCGACGAAGGCCGACCGCGTCTTGAACCGCTTGCGCGAGATGCGCGGCGGTCGCCTCAATTCGAGCGAGTTCGGCGAGCGCATGCGCGGGCAGGGCGAATACTGGCGCATGATCGAACAGCAGTTTCGCCTCCACTGCGAGCGCAACAAGTTCAACCGGCACGCGGACGTTTTAGAGATCGAGCAACGGCGAACCTTCCGTCGCCCGACGGCACAAGGATTACTCTTCGAGTAGAGAAAACTTGTACAAGCGCGGCGGCCGAAACTAATCTCTTGATCTTCTCGCGGCGAAGATTTACAACATTGTCAGTTCCTACCGACTTTTGCACGCATCTCGACGGAGGTACGATTTGATGATGACGATTGGGGATGTGATCCGCGAGCGCGAGCCGTATTTCGTGCGCGACTCGGCGTCTGCGCTCGAAGCCGCGAAATTCTTGTCGAGCCGCAACATCGGCGCGGCCTGCGTGCTCGACGACGAGGGGCGTCTGCGCGGCATCTTTTCCGAGCGCGCCCTTTTGCGCCGCGTCGTCCTGCCCGGACTCGACGCCGCGACGACGCGCGTCGGCGACGTGATGAGCACCATCAAGGCCGTCGTCGATTGCACGAGCACGCCGCACGAGGCGCTTGAGCTGATGGAGAAGCACGGCACGCGCTACCTGCCCATCGTGCGCGGCGACCGCTGGGTCGGCATGCTCGCCATGCGCGACATCATGCGCGTCGAACTCAGCGAGCAGGGCGACGAACTGCGCCTGCTGCACGAATACATCCAGCACTAAGCGCAGCCGGAAACAACGCCGGCGCGTCGCGCGCGCGCGTCCGGTCTTTCGTCAACTTGACGGCGTGAGAGCGACAATCGCGCTCTCGCGTCGGCGTATGGTCAACAGCCGACATCTTCTCGTCAAGTAATGCGGTTGCACCTGCGACGCCCCCGACACCGATCCGCGAGAGGGAATTGCCCACCTTTCACTCAGGGCACCCACTTTCTAATCAACTCCCCAAAAGTCAACTTGACGCGATATAGTGAGAGGCGTATGTTTCGCCTACCCACTTGCAGCCGCTGACGCGAACCCCGAACCTCGTCAGCCTCACGTCAACCGATAAGCGCAAAGGAGCACGACGGTGCAGCCTTCCGGCATTTTTTTTGTCACCGGCAGAACTGATGCTTGAAGGCTTGAAGTGTGCTTAAAGAATGATGAGCGTCGGCAAGTCTATCGTTTTGGAGGACAGTTATGAACACGAACAAAAAAACTCTGCTTCTGCTCTTATGCGCTCTCGCCGCCGTCACAGTGACGGCGATGGCGACGCTACGTAGCCAGAACCAACAAGCTGCAACGCATCAGGGACAGCAGAAGGTTGAAATTGATGATAGCCACTGGCCGCTGGCTGACTACCATGCGGTTGAGCCTTCAGACGCAAAAACGAAAATGGTAAGGAAAACTAGAGGTAAGCGGTATGACAACTGGAACGTAATTGATGGAGCATCGCAGAGGCCAGGCGTAACTATAACCAGCGAGATTGAGTACCCGGCCTTGCCCGTTGCCGACAGCGATGTGGTGCTGATCGGCGAAGTCACAGAGGCTCGCGCCTATCTCTCGAACGACAAGAGCGGAGTTTACTCGGAATTCACGACCCGTGTGTGCGAGGTTATGAAACAAGACCTTCAAGTGCCTGTTAACCGGGAGGATTTTGTCACGACGGAGCGGGCGGGCGGGCGGGTCAGGTATTTGTCAGGACGAGTGGCGAAAGTCAAATTTCAGGGGTGGGGGATGCCTCATCAGGGTCGAAAGTATTTGCTCTTTCTCAAGCGTAACGCGGAGCGGCAGAACTACACGATTCTGACGGGCTATGAATTGCGCTCCGGTAAGGTTTATCCGATAGATGGAGCAGTTGCCGCCGTGGGCAATAAAAAGTGGCCGTTCGATTCTTATCAAGAGGCTGACCAGAACCGCTTTCTGAGCGATCTCCAAAAAGAAATTGCTAATCCTACACAAAAGGCGGTTATCTACTGATGAGCGCCTTTCGTCTCCCCAGATTTCTGCATATATGTTTGCTCGTGGTTGCAACTTTGTTTGTGACAACCTTGTCCTCCATTTTGTTAGACACGAAAACCTCCGCTCAAAGTTGTGTGAGTCCGCCTACCACGTCTAAGGACAATGCTTGGCGGCAGGGAGCTGGTATCAGAGTAAATATCAATCCTAATAATAATCTTACCCAACAACAGAAAGATGCTATTAAAGCCGGATTCAGATGTTGGGAAGCAAACGGATCGGCCGGAAATAATTCCGGGGTGACATTCTACTTTACGGAAGACCCTGTAAACGTGTCAGGGCAGCTTGACTCAATTCAACTGAACATACAGATACCAACTGCCAACAGCGCGGCACGCGCTGAATCCGGCAACTATAACGGCGCGACTTACGGAGGAGTTGATTATTTAGTGAGCGCATACATAAACATAAACCCGAATGTTACCGGTGAAGGGGCACTCATGGAAGTAGTCGCACACGAAGTCGGGCACACTTTCGCATTGGGTAATTGCCCGCCCTCACAATGTTCATCTTCACAAAGCATAATGGCTATTGCCCCGAGCACCGATCTTAATGCAACAAGGGGTATTGGCTGTCCCACTTCTTGCGATCAACTTGCGGCTAATCAGGCCGGGCAGTACCCGCCGCCACAAGACCCATGCACCGATAATGCTCGCATCGAACAATGTGAGGCGTCGGGGCAGACTTGGAATTTCGCGCTGTGTACTTGCGGCAGTTCCGGCGGCACGTGCTTCCTGACGCCGGAAGAATGCGAGGAGCGCGGTTACAGCGGCGAGATCAACTACGACACCTGTAGCTGTGTCGCCAACCCCGTGGATTGCGGCAGCCACTTCGGCCACTGTTCGCCCGTCATCGTAGACATCGCGGGCGACGGCTTCCGGTTGACGAGTGCGGCGGGCGGCGTCTCCTTCGACCTGAACGGCGACGGCACGCCGGAACGCCTCTCGTGGACAGAGGCAGGCGCGGACGACGCGTGGCTCATCCTCGACCGCAACTCGAACGGCGCGATTGACGACGGCACGGAGTTGTTCGGCAACCACTCGCCGCAGCCGCCCTCGGCCGCGCCCAACGGCTTCCTTGCGCTGGCCGAATACGACCGGCCGCAGCAGGGCGGCAACTCGGACGGCGTGATTGACGCGCAAGATTTGATTTATTCATCACTGCGTTTGTGGCAAGACGCTGATCACAATGGCGTCTCCAAGGCGGCGGAACTCCGCACGCTCGCGGAGCTAGACGTGGCCGCGCTGCACCTGAATTTCAAGGAGTCGAAACGCACGGACGAGCACGGCAACGGGTTCCGGTATCGCGCCAAAGTCAGGGACGCGGGCGGGGCGAGGGTCGGGCGTTGGGCGTGGGACGTGTTTCTCGTCTCCGCGCCGTAGCCCGCTGAGTTATAGCGGTTTGCCATTGAGTGCGATGAAGGAATCATTGTAGGTGCCGGGCTAGTCCCTGCCCGCTCGGTTTGGTGAGCGGCGGGCAGGGACAAGCCCGGCACCTACAGTTTTGATATCGGCCACACTCATCTGCAAATCGCTATAGTTGCACGAGAAACGCCTGCCGTCTCTAAGTTACTGAGCGGCCGCGGAAAGTTTGAGCCACCCGCAAGTTCCGTCAACTTGCGGGCGGTTCGACTCTCTTTGAGTAAGAGGTTAAAGCGTGCGGGTCACTTTCGAGAGCGAGCGCGGCGCGTCCGGGTCGAGTCCTTTGGCGGAGGCCAAAAGCGCGGCGAAGAGTTGCGCGGGGATGATGTAGGGGATGGGCGCGAGAAATTCGTTGATGTCGGCGGGAAGTTTCAGCGCGCGGGTGCACGCCCCGGCCGCTTCGTCGTCGCCGGTGATGACGAGCGTGTCGGCGCGCAGTTCCTTGAGGCGCGCCAGCAGCGTGCGCGTGCTCTCCAGCGTGACGCCGGGCGGGGCGAAGAGGATGACGGGGAAGTGGCGTTCGACCATCGCGAGCGGGCCGTGCAGAAAGTCCGCCGAGGAGAAACGTTCGGCGACGACATAGCACGTCTCCATCAACTTCAGAGCCATCTCGTAGGCGTTCGCGTACAAGAGCCCGCGCCCGACGACGACGCAGTTCTCCATGAAGACGTAACGCTCGACGATCTCTTCCACGGCCGGGCGCAGTTCGAGGGCGCGCGCGGCCATCTCCGGGATCGCGGCGAAATTCGTGTGCTCGGCGCGGCCGTCGGCGAGCGCGGCGGCGAGCATGTGGAAGTGGAGTATCTGCCCCGTAAAAGTTTTCGTGGCGGCGACGGAGCGTTCGCGCCCGCCGTGCATCAGCAGCGTCTCGTCAACGAGCGAGACCATCGCGGACTTCGCTTCGTTCGTGATGCCGACGGTGTATGCGCCGCCCGCGCGCGCATTTTCGAGGACGCGGTTGATGTCTTCGCCCTCGCCCGATTGCGAGACGCCGACGACGAGCGCGTGGCGCAAATTCAGGCGCGCGCCGTAGAGCGTGTGGACGGACGGCGCGCTCAGAGAGACGGGGATGCCCGTCGCCACTTCGAGCAGGTAACGGCCGAACAACGCCGCGTTGTCGGAACTGCCGCGCGCCACGAGCACGATCAGGTTGATGCCGCGCGCGCGCAGGAAGGCGCCGAGTCGTTCGACCTTCCCGCGTTCCGCCTCAATCGTGCGGCGCAAGGCTTCGGGTTGCTCCGCGATCTCTTCAAGCATCAACGACACGTCCCGCCACCTCCTTCTCCCGCCGCCCCGGCAGCCGTCGATATTCGCATTGATATTCGCATCAGTTTTCGAGTAAAAGTCTTCTCGTTCGGATCAATTCGAGTTTCGCAAAAATCATTGTGCCAAATAATTTATCACGAAGGCCGCTGCTGCGTCTGTTGTTCGTGTCGTGCGGCGCGCTCGCGCTGTGGCTCAACGTCGCCTCTTTCGACGCGCGCGCGCAGACCGCGAACGCGGGCGAAGCGTTGCGTCTCATCCCACAGCCGAAACAAGTGAGGCCGACCGGCGAGACGTTCCGACTGACGCGCGACGTGCGGCTCGCGCTCGCCGACGCGCGCTCCCCGGATGATCGTTTCGCGGCCGAAGATTTCATTAACGACGTGCGCGAGACGGCGGGCGGCCTCACGCTCTCCGTCGGCCGCCCGCGCGCGCGGCGCACGATCCTGATCGGCGCGCTCGGTCTCGCGCCCGTCGAGGCCGCGCTCAAGCGCGCTTCCTTGAGCGCGCCGCCCGATTTGAACGAAGAGGGCTACCTGCTCTCGGTCAGCCCGGACGAGGTTGTCGTCGCCGGGAAAACTGCGGCGGGCACTTTCTACGGCTTGCAGACTTTGAAGCAACTCGTGCGCGGCGACGCGGCCGACGCTTTTCTACCCGGCGTGCGGATCATCGACTACCCGACGATGCGCTGGCGCGGCCTCTCGGACGACATCAGCCGCGGCCCCGTCCCCACCGTCGAATATGTCAAGCGACAACTACGCACGCTCGCCGCCTTCAAGATGAACATGCACTCCTTCTACATGGAGCACACGTTCGCCAGTCGCTCTCACCCGCTCATCGCGCCCGAGGGTGGTTCGCTCACGCACGAAGAGATCAGGGAACTCGTCCGGTACGCGCGCCGCTATCACATCGAAGTCGTGCCCGAGCAGCAGACCTTCGGCCACCTGCACAAGGCGCTCAAATTCGAGACGTACAACGAACTCGCCGAAGTGCCTTACGGCGACATGCTCTCGCCGCAACAGGAAGGCTCTTTCCGCCTCGTCGCCGATTGGTACAAAGAACTCGACGAGTTATTCCCCGGAAAATTTTTTCACATCGGCGCGGACGAGACGTTTGAACTCGGACAGGGGCAGAGCCGCGAACAGGTGAAGGCGCGCGGCGCGGGCGCGGTCTATTTCGAGCACCTGCGGCGCGTGCGTGAAATTTTGCAGCCCTACCGACGCCGCCTCATGTTCTGGGGCGACATCGCGCTCAATCACCCCGAACTGATCGGCCGGATTCCGAAAGATTTGATCGTGATGAACTGGGCTTACGGCGCGCGCGATGATTTCACGGCGCGCCTCAAGCCGTTCAAAGACGCGGGGCTGGAACAGTTCGTCTGCCCCGGCGTCTCCAACTGGAATCAGGTCTTCCCGAATCTCGACAACGCCGCGCGCAACATCACGGTCTTCGTGCGCGACGGCCAGCGGGCGGGCGCGCTCGGCATGTTGAACACGAATTGGGACGACGACGGCGAGACGCTTTTCGAGATGACTTGGTACGGCGTCGTGCTCGGCGCGGCGGCCTCCTGGCAGGAGGGGCAGTTGGACGTGGCGCAGTTTGAACGCAACTTCGACTGGGCGTTCTTCCGTCGCGACGGCGATTCGTTCGTGCGCGCCCTGCGTGCGCTCGGCAGCGTCAACACGCTGCTCGGCACGAACACCACCAACCCGTTGTTCTGGCAAGAGCCGTTCACGAACGCGTTTCAGGAACGCGCGCGCACCTTGCGCGAAAAGACGCGGCAGATGCGCCTCGCCGTCGAGGGCGCGGAAGCGACCCTCGCGCGCGACGGCGGGGAGGCGCGGCGCAATCGCCGGATGATCGCGTCGGCGCGTTTCGCGGCGCAGCGTCTCGGCCACATGGGACGGCGCATGCAGGTCGTCGAACAGTTCAGCCGCGACTACTGGCAGGCTTATTTGAATCTCGGCGACCGCCGGCAGGTCAACCGGCTCAGGCGTTACCACGGCGCGATCTACAACCACCTGCGTGAGATGGCCGAAGAACTGGCGACGCTCAAAGCGAGTTATCGCGAACAGTGGCTCGCGGAGAATCGCCCCTACTGGCTGGAGAGCGTCCTCGCGCGCTACGACGTGGCGATTGCCACGTGGCTCGGTCGCAGCAAGGCGATGGAAGAGGCGATGCGCGAATACGCAGAGAGTTCGACGCTGCCCAACCCCGAAGAAGTCGGCCTCGGCTCGCGCCCGCAGCCCGCGCCGTAGTACGGCGGGTTTAACTCCTACTCAAAGCCTTCTTCTTTGCGCCTTTGCGCCTCCAGCGCGAGTTTATTCTTTGGCGAGCAGTAATCTCACGCAAAGGCGCAAAGGCGCGAAGGGGAAGACGGGCGCGCATCGGGTGCGCGTCGAGTTGAACGGAGGAAGATTCACATGTCGGGAGCAGCGGCGATGAACATTTCTCAGGAAGACGGCGGCGACGGGCAGGGCGCGGGGCGTCTGCTTTCGCTCGACGTGTTTCGCGGCATCACGATTGCGGGCATGATCCTCGTCAACAACCCCGGCACGTGGGGCGCGATTCACCCGCCGCTGGCGCACGCCGCGTGGCACGGTTGGACGCCGACCGACTTCATCTTCCCGTTCTTCCTTTTTATCGTCGGCGTCTCGATCACGCTCGCCTTCGCGCGTCGAGTCGAAGCGGGCGGGACGAAGCGCGACCTCTACCTGAAAATCCTGCGGCGCACCGTGCTCATCTACGCCCTCGGTTTCCTGCTCGCCGGATTCCCATACTTCAACCTCTCCACGATCCGTCTCACCGGCGTGCTGCAACGCATCGCGATCTGCTACCTCTTCGCGGCCATCATCTTTCTCAAAACCAACTGGCGCACGCAAAGCATGATCGCCGCCGTGTTGCTGCTGGCTTACTGGGGCTTGTCCGTGTTCATCGCCGCGCCGGGTTACGCCGCCGGAGACTTGAGCAAAGAGGGAGGCATCGCGTCGTTCGTTGATCGCGTCGTGCTCGGCAAACACCTCTGGAAGGGCGGCGGAGGGATTTACGACCCCGAAGGACTCTTGAGCACCATCCCCGCCATCGCGACGACGCTCACGGGCCTGCTCACCGGACACTGGCTCAGGCAGCCGCGCGAGGCGTACGAGAAGGCGGCGGGGCTGTTCGTCGCCGGAGTGGCGGGCGTGGTCGGCGGGTGGATATGGAACGGGTGGTTTCCGATCAACAAGCCACTGTGGACGAGTTCTTACGTCCTCTTCACGACGGGGATGGGCCTGCAACTGCTCGCGCTCTGCTACTGGCTGGCCGACATCAAAAAGTGCCGGCGTTGGGCGTTGCCGTTCCGCATCTTCGGCGTAAACGCGCTGGCGGTCTTCGTGCTGTCGGGACTGGCGGCGCAATTGATGGGTCTGTGGAAACTGCCGCGCGCGGACGGGCGGCCGGGCAACTTGCAGACCTACATCTATGAACATCTCTTCGCCCCGTTGGCCTCGCCCGCCAACAGTTCACTCCTCTACGCGCTGCTCTACGTGCTCATCTGGCTCGGCCTGATGGCGATTCTTTACCGGCGCAAGATTTATATAAAAGTGTGAGGCGACGCGAAGGTTTAGGGGCGCGCGAGAACGTAGACGTAGAAATGCGTCGCCCCGATTCGTTGCCAGCCATCCGCGCCGGAAGTCCACGCGGGGATTCCTTCGGCGACGATGACGCGCGCCCCGGTGCGGGCGAAAGTTTCGACGACTTGCGCCTTGAGCGCGGCGTCGCCCGCCCAGAACTTCTCAACGTCGCCGCCCGTCGGGCGCGCCGAAATCTCGGCCACGACGCGCACGCGCGCCAGCCGCGGCCACGCGTGGAACATGGTGTTCCCGATAGACGCCACCGGCTCGCCCGGCCGGAGTCCCCTCTGGCGCAACTCTTCGGCCACCTGCCACTGCACGTCCACGCGCGCCCCTTGCCCCGGCGCGAGATCGCGCACGGACGAGTAGAGATCGCGCGCGCTGTAGTAGCCGAGCGAGAGCGCGAAGGTGACGAGCGTGACGATGACGAGCGCGGTCGTGAGACGTTGCGCTTCCGGCGTGCGGGGGAGTCGCACCGCGGCGAAGAGACTCATACCGGCGACGACGACGAAGGGTGCGAAATATCTCTGCTCGAAATGGATGAGCAGATAGCACGCGGACGCGACGAGCGCGGGAGCGAGCAGGAAGCCGTAGCGCGCGGCGTCGCGCGCGACCTCGCGTGCGCGGCGGCGGCCCACGTAAAAAAGGATGAACAGCGCGGCGACCAGCGCGCCGGGGAAGAAACGATAGAAGAGAAACTGGTAGGCGAGCAGTGCGTTTTGCGCGACGGCCTTGAGTTGACGCCTCAGGCTCGGGCGGGCACGGACGCCTTCGTACCAGTAAGTCGGGTCGTACCACGGCGGGTAAGCGCCCGCGACGGGCGAGCCGAATTCGTAGAGGGCGGGCGAGTCGAAGAGTTTGCGCGTCGGGTGTGTGGGCGTGCCGCTGTTGCTGCCGCCCGCGGGTTCGCCCTGCCAGTGGATGAAGGGGGTCGTGCCGTTGACGTGCCAGGCATAGTTGAGACGCCCCGTGTCGCCGATGGTCAGACGCCCCTTGGCGCGCGAGAGGGCGACGACGAACGGCGCGGACACTGAGAGGAAGACGACGAGCGCGAGCGCGACGCGAGGCAGAGCGCGCCGCGCGTCGCCGTAAGCGAACAGACCCGCCGAGAGGAAGACGAAGGCGAGCGGGAACATGAAAGTCTTCGTCAGGTAGCCGACGCCGAGCGTCAGGCCGAAGAGCGCGAACGTGAGCCACCCGGCGCGGCGCATGCGGACGCGCAGCAACAGGGCGGAGGCGACGAAGACCAACGCCGAGACGAGCACGTCGGGACTCGTGCGCGCGACGCGGTTCATCGAGAGCGATGTCCAGACGAAGAGCGCGTAGGCGAAGACGAGCCACGCGCGGCGTGGCAGCACGCCGGAGTCCGCGCCGGAGTCGGCCGGAGCGTCGTGGTTCATACGCGTCTCGCGAAAGCGTTCGAGTTCGCGCAGGAAGAAGACGAAGGCGGCGAGCGACAGGAGGTAGAGCGCGAAGTTGAGCAGGCGGACGACGGTGAATTCCTGATAGGGCGACGGCTGGAAGAGGCGGAGCGCGAGACCCGTGAGCCACGAATAGAAGGGACTCCACATGGCGTTGACGGCCGCCGTCCAGTCGCCGCGCCAGTAGGCGTCGCCGATGTCGAGATACGCGATGCCGTCCGCGCCCATGTAGGCCACGCCGTCGTCGCTATGATGCCTGCGCCCCCACGCCTGCAAGAAGCCGAGCGCGACGGCGACGAATCGGCAAAGCCGTTCGAGGCGACGCGGTGCGAGCGTGTGGGGGAGAAGCGGGAGTCTCATATTCAAGTCGCGGACAGTCTAACGCCCGCCCGCCCGGAAAAAAAGAGGGCGACGTTCGAGACATCGAACGTCGCCCTCTCAATCGTTAACCCGGCTGAATAACTTAGCGCGGGGTGCTATTCGGATTGTTGTGTCCCGGCGGGCAGGGGCACTCCCTGACTTCCGCCTCAAACTGTTTGACACACTTGCCGCGCGTCGTGCTCTTGTCGTTGTCGTTTCTGGCCGTGAAGTCGCAGGCCGACAGGCGGCCTTGAGCCGCGGCCTTACAGTCTTCACACGCCTGCGTGGTTTGTCCCTGACCGGCTCTGGCCGGGGAAACGTAGTCGAACGGTGCGAGCATGGCCGTGATGGCGAGCGCCAGCGTGGCGGCCGTGTAAGCGAGGTTCCGTTTCATACTTCAAAACTCCTTCCCTGTGGTTCATCGTAAAATAAAGAGACGGAGGCGCGCCCCGCACCGGCGCACTGCCCGCGCTCTGACAATAACTAATAGGGGGTAATGGGAACACGGGAAGGCTAACTCTCCGGGCCGCGTATGTCAATGGCAATCAGGAATTGCAACGAAATTGTAAGAAGCGCGACAATGTTTGCCGCGCTCGCGCTCGCTCGCGGCGGGCGCGGGCCGGCCTCCTGCGCGGGCTATCGTTTTTGCTTCGCGCGATAGCCGGGCCCGCGCAGGACGCGCCCAGAGAGGGTTTTGGTGCGTGCGCCCCCGTCCACGGCGAGTTGACCGTTGATGATGACGTAGTTGATGCCTTCGGCATACTGGTTCGGCTGCTCGAAAGTGGCGCGGTCGCGCACGCGCTCGGGGTCGAAGATCGTGATGTCGGCGAACGCGCCGCGCCGCAGCACGCCGCGGTCGCGCAGGCCGACGCGCGCGGCCGACATGCCCGTCATCTTGTGGACGGCCGCTTCGAGCGTGAGCAGTTTTTCGTCGCGCACGTAACGCGCGAGGATGCGCGGGTAAGAACCCCAGCCGCGCGGGTGCGACTTCGTGCCGGAGAGCGGCCCGTCGGTGGCGCGCGCGCCGCTGTCTGTACAGATGGAGACGTGCGGAGAGGTGAGCGCGGCGCGCAAATCGTTTTCGGACATCATGAAATAGATCGCGCCCGTCTGCCCCCGATCCGCGAGGATGAGATCGAAGAGGGCGTCGAGCGGGTCTTTGTTCTGCGCCGCCGCGATCTGCGAGAGGTGTTGACCCTGCAAGGCGTCGAGCGCGCGATTATTGACCGAGCCGATGAGGACGCCCTGCGCGCCGCCGCTGCCGAGATAGATGTTTTCCCAATCGTTAGAGTCGGTCGAGATGTCGCGTTTGAGACGGGCGCGCGTTTCGGGGTCGCCGAGGCGCGCGAGCATCCGTTCCGTGCCGCCTTCGAGCGCCCAGGGGGGCAGGCAGGCGTTGAGCGAAGTGCTCGCGGCGGTGTACGGGTACACGTCGGCGGTGATCTTCAAGCCTTCGCGGCGCGCCGCCTCGATGCGCCTGAGGACTTCGGGCATCCGACCCCAGTTCTTCTTGTAAGCGGTTTTGAGATGCCAGATGCCGGTGGGGATGCGCGCCCGCCGCGCGATCTCGAAGACCTCTGCGAGCGAACTGTCGAGCGCGTTGGCCTCGCTGCGCTGGTGCGTGGCGTAGACGCCGCCGTAGCGCGCGGCGACTTTCGCCAGTTCGACGATCTCGTCGGTTTTGGCGAACCGCGCGGGCACGTATTGCAGCGAAGTCGAGAGGCCGAGCGCGCCGTCCTCCATCGCCTGCGCGACGAGGCGGCGCATCTCTTCGAGTTCGGCGGCGGTAGGGGGGCGGTTGTCGAAGCCCATCGCGTGGGCGCGCACCTGAGTCGCGCCGACGAACGTCGCGAGGTTCAGCCCCAAGCCCTGCCGCTCGACGCGGCGGAAGTATTCGGCGAGAGTGCGCCAGTCAACCGTGAGGTTGAAGCGGCGGTAATAATCTTCGTCCTCTTTGATGAGCCGCTCGTTCATCGGCGCAATCGAACCGCCCTCGCCCGTCACCTCCGTCGTCACGCCCTGCATCACCTTGCTCATCGCGCGCGGATCGATCAGGAGGTTCACTTCCGACTGGCCGAGCATGTCTATGAAACCCGGCGCGACGACGAGGCCGCGCGCGTCAATCCGGCGATTCGCGTGCGCGCCCGGTCTCGACTTGCCGACGAGTTCGATGCGGTCGTTGCGCACGACCACGTCGCCCGTGTAAGCCGGACGACCCGTGCCGTCAACGATGAGGCCGTTGAGAATGACGAGATCATATTCGGGCGCGACGCCCGCCGCGCCCGCCGACAGCGGCGACGAGGCGACGAGCAGGATGAGCGCGAGCGACAAACTCGCGGCGGCGATCAGAGATTTCATTAATCCTCCACGGAAAATGATCAGGTGAGCGGCGTCGGCGCATGGTAATGCTTTCGCGCCGGGGATGTAAACTGTCTCGAAAATTTCGCGCGCGAAGGTAACGCGCGCGTGTACTCGATGAGGCGTGAATTATCATCGGGACGATGAGCGGGAGAGAAAGGATCAACTAAAACTTCAATGCCGGATGATACGGGGCGGAATGGAAACGCGACTCTGGAAGACGTGGCGCGGGCGACGGGCGGCAAACTGTCGGGCGCGGACGACCCGCGCGCCGTCGTCGTCTCGGACGTGACTCACGATTCGCGCGAGGCGCGCGCCGGGAGTCTCTTTGTGGCGATCCGCGGCGCGAAGTTCGACGCGCATAATTTCGTCAATCAAGTCATGGCCGGGGGCGCGTCGGGCGTTATCTCGGAGCGCGCCCGCCCGTCGGATTTCACGGGCGCGTGGATCGAGGTGGCGGACGCGCGCGTCGCGCTGGCGCGTGCGGCGGCGGAAGTGCAGGGGCATCCGTCGCGCGAACTCAAACTCGTCGGCATCACGGGCACGAACGGCAAGACGACGACGGCGCACCTGCTGGCGGCGGTGTGCGAGGCGGCGGGCGAGCGCGTCGCGGTGCTCGGCACGGTCGGCTATCGCATCGGCGGCGAGCAGTTCAAGGCCGAGCACACGACGCCGGAGGCGAGCACGGTGCAACGCTTCTTGCGGCGCGCGGTCGGGGCGGGCTGCGCCGTGGCCGTGATGGAAAGCTCGTCGCAGGCGTTAGACCTCCGGCGTTGCGACGCGCTTCATTTCGCTGTCGCGGTCTTCACCAATCTCACGCAGGATCATCTCGACTATCACGGCACGATGGAAGACTACTTCGAGGCCAAGCGGCGTCTCTTCGACGGGCGTCTCGGCGCGCGCCCGCGCCTCTCGGTCGTCAACGTGGACGACCCCTACGGCGCGCGGCTCGCGGAAGAACTCAGGGCGGGAGGGGCGCGCGTCAACACGTTCGCGCTCCGCGCGGAGGCTGACGTGCGTGCGCGCGACGTGGAGTACACGCTCGAAGGCATGAGCCTCACGTTGCGCGCCTTTGGCGTCGAGTTGCCGGTGCGCTCGCCGCTCGTCGGGCGGCCGCACATCTACAACATGCTCGCGGCCGCGGCGTGCGGCCTCGCGCTCGGCTACGAACTCGACGTGACGGCGCGCGCCTTTGCGACCTGCGTGGGCGCGCCCGGCCGCTTCGAGCGCGTCAGTCACGCCGCCGGAGACTTCGCCGTCGTCGTCGATTACGCGCACACCGACGACGCGCTCAGAAACGTTCTCTCGACGGCGCGCGATGTCGTGGCGGGCGGCGGGCGCGTCGTCACGGTCTTCGGCTGCGGCGGCGACCGCGACCGCACGAAGCGCGCGCCGATGGGCGAGGCCGCCGCCACCTACAGCGACATCGTCATCCTCACCTCAGACAACCCGCGCACCGAAGACCCCGAAGCCATCCTCGCCGATACGGAAGTCGGCCTCCGGCGCGTGGCTGGTAAGCCTTACCTGAAGATCGCGGATCGGCGCGCGGCGATCTTCCGCGCGGTCGCGGAGGCGCGCGCGGGCGACGTGGTCGTCATCGCGGGCAAGGGGCACGAAGACTACCAGATCATCGGCGCGGAGGTGCTCCATTTCGACGACAAGGAAGTCGCGCGCGAAGCTCTGGATGCGCGCGCGCGGCGTAGGGTGATGCGATGAGAAGAGGCTGGCCGTGGCTCGCGATGGCGGCCGCGACGATGATCGCCGCGCTTCAACTCAGGCAGCAAGGCCGCTTGTGGTTGTGCGAGTGCGGCCGCGTGCTGGTGTGGGCGGGCGACGCGTGGGGTTCGGATAATTCGCAACACCTGTTCGATCCGTACAGCTTCACGCACGTCCTGCACGGGTTCGTCTTCTGCGGCGTGCTGGCGTTGACGTTGGGGCGCGCGGCGTGGCAGTGGCGGCTCGCGCTCGCGGTCTCAATCGAAGCGTTGTGGGAGGTGTTTGAGAACTCGGCCTTCGTCATCAGACGCTATCGCGAGGCGACCCTCGCGCTCGGCTATCAGGGCGACACGATCATCAATTCCGCCGGCGACATCTTCGCGTGCGCGCTCGGGTTCGCGTTAGCCCGACGCCTCGGACTGCGCCGCGCGCTCGTCGCCTTCGCCATCACCGAACTCGTGCTCCTCGTCTGGATCAGGGACAGTCTCTTGCTGAACGTCCTGATGCTGCTCTACCCCGTAGACGCGATCAAGGCGTGGCAGATGAACCACTGAGCGAGCCCTTCCCGCAAATTCTATTCTTCACCCGTGGGCGCGTCTCGCGCCGCGACGCGTTCGTTGTGCCGCGCCCAGTACCAGTAGACGGGTAGGCCGAGCAGGATCAGGCCGAGTCCGATGAGCGCCTGCACGGGCGTCGTCATGAGAGTGTTGACGAGCAGCCAGCCCGTGACGAGCAGGAAGAGGGCGGGCACTACCGGGTAGCCCCACGCGCGATAGGGGCGTTCGGCGTCGGGCATGCGGCGGCGGAAGATGAAGACCGAGGCAGTCGTCAGGCCGTAGAAAATCCACGAGCCGAAGATGACGTAGTCGGTCAAAGTGTCGAACGAACCGGAGAGGGCGAGCAGTCCCGCCCAGAAGCCTTGCAGGACGAGCGCGCCGATGGGGACGTGTGTCTTCGGCGAGAGCCGCGCGAGGTTCTGGAAGAACAGCCCGTCGCGCGCCATCGCGTAGGGGACGCGCGCGCCCGTCAACACGGAAGTGTGCAGCGTGCCGACGGAAGAGAAGAGGAGCGCGGCGGCGATCAGGCTGATGGCGAACGGGCCGAGGAACGTGCGCGCCACTTCCGAGGCGACCGAAGAGGCCGCGGGCACGCTCGCCACCTCGGTCGGCGCGAGCGCGTAGAAGTAGGCGATGTTGACGAAGACGTAGAGCGAGATGATCGTGATCATGCCGCCGATGAGCGCGAGCGGGATGTTGCGCTGCGGGTTCTTCACCTCGCCCGCGACGAGCGTCAGGTTGTTCCAGCCGTCGTAGCCCCAGAGCGCGCCGAGCATGGCCGCGCCGAAGCCCGCCACCCCGGCGCGCGCGCCCGCGCCCACGCCCTCGCACGCGCCGCCCTCGTTCGCCATCCCGAAGTGCGACCAGTCGCCGCCGCCCGCGAACAGGAGCGCGCCGACGCCGACGAACAGGACGAGCGCGATCTTGACGCCCGTCAACACCGTCGCGATGTGGCCGCTCACCACGACCGCCGCGCAGTTGATGACGGTGACGACGGCGATGGCGGAGAGGGCGACCAGTTGCAGGTAGCCGAAGGGCAGCGCGAAGCCGCCGAGGTTGAGCGTGAAGAAGGTCGGGTTGAGCGCGCCCCCGGTGAGGATGTTGAGGAAGATGGCGAAGGCGACGGCGACCGAGGCTTGCGATCCGGTCTTGGCGATGAAGATTTGCATCCAGCCGTAGAGAAAGCCGAGCCGCGAGCCGTAAGCCTCGCGCACGAAGACGTACTCGCCGCCCGCGCGCGGCATCATCGCGGCGAGTTCCGCGTAGGTGAGCGCGCCCGCGAGCGACAGAAGCCCCGCCGCGACCCACACCGCGACGACCATGCCCGGCGTCCCGACGTTACAGGTCATCACGCGCGCTTTCAAAAAGACGCCCGTGCCGATGACGTTGCCGATGACGATGGAGACGGCGGCCAGCAGGGTCAGGCCGCGTATGAGTTTGACGTTGTCTGATAGATGTTCTGTTGACATGCTAGTGTACTCTGCTTCTGTATCCAGTTAGCGGCTTGATGACCCGGATAACTCCCCGGAACCGGCCTCGGGAAAAACAATCTTACCGTCTGACATCTTTCTTCTCGTAATCAGTGCCGGCATCCGCAGCATCTTTCGGCCACAAATGAAAAACGAGGCTGTAGCCGTATTTGATAGCTTCGGAGTAATACTGTTTTTCCTCTTTTGTTTTGAGGTGCTTTTTCTGAAGAACCCACGCGTCGGTTCTCTTTCCGGGGATGAAGCCATACTCTCTGATTAACAACCTGGCTAATTTCTCGGCGGCTTCAAAACATTTGAACTGGATATAACAATTGATGTATGCGCCGCCCATGTCGCTGAACTCTACGGCGGCTTTGGATTTAGGATTTATTCTTGATGGGAAAGTGAATAGAAACATATCCGGGTATTACCGCCGACAATATCACGGCAAAAGAAAAATGCAGACGGCATTGTCGGTGAAGTTCACGCCCTGCGTCTAGCTCTTATCCTCCCGCTCAGAGCCGCCGCCGCTTCCTCGCCCGTCACGACCGCGCCCTCCATGAAGCCTTGCCAGTCAGCGAGGTGTTCGCCGGCGAAGAGGACTTTGCCGTGCGGCCTTTGCAGGACGGGGCGGACGGTGAACCACTGGCCGGGGCGATAGACGGCGTATGCGCCCTCGGTGTAGCGGTCGCGTTGCCACGGCATGGACTCGATGGCGCGCGCGAGGCGCGGGGCGCGTGCGTCGAGCGGCAGCAGATCGCGCGTGATGATCTCCATCCGGCGCGCGTCGGATTGCGCGGCCAGCACGTCGGCCTTCTCGCCGACGGCGTAGCTGCACAAAATCCCTTGCGCGCCGGGTTGGTCGCGCGTGCCGTGAAAATAGTAGTGGGAGGTCACGTCGCTGACGAGCGAGAAGTTTTCCGCGCCCCAGAAGCGTTCGTCGAAGAGGATTTGGTTTTTGACGATGCGAGAGTACTGGAGTCGGTCGGCGGCGTCGCGTTGGGCGGCAGGGAGCGGCGGGTCAAACTTGATGCGGTCGAGCGTGCGCGCGGGGACGGTGCAGATGCAGGCGTCCGCATGGTAGAGCACGCCGCCCGCCGCCCTGACCGTGACGCGCCCGCCGCGCTGCTGCTGGCGTATCTCTTCGACCGGCGTGCGCGTGCGGATGTTTGCATCGCCGATGCGTTTGGCAAACTCTTCGACGAGGCGTGAGTTGCCGCCGACCATCTTGAAGTCCATCTCGTTGGCCGGACTCGACTCTAAATACTCGGACGCGGCGGCGTAGGCCGAGACGTGGCGGATCGACTCGCCGAAGTCCGTGCTGTCTTGCAGGTCGCGCAGCAGCAGGTCGTCGGGGGTGAACCCGATCTCTTCGAGGTGCGTCCACCAGTCGATGCGGTCGAGGCGTTCGCGGTCGCGCTGCTTGTAGCCGTGATAGGTCGTCTTGAATTTCTCGAAGGCGGCGTTGGCCTGTGCCGAGAAATCCCAGGAGCCGGGGCGCAAGACGCGCCCGTCGCGCATGAGCGACGCCTCGAAGCGATGATCCTTGAGCGTGATGTCAAACTCGCGGCAGAGCGCGCGGATGCGTTCGTGGCTCGCGCCCACCCACTCGCCGCCGAGTTCGCAGACGAGTTCGCGGTTTTGGTCGAAGCGAAACGAGTGGACGCGCCCGCCGTGCCGCTCTCTGGCTTCGAGCACGGTCACGTCCCAATTCGCGCGCTTCAAGGCGTAGGCGGCGGCGAGGCCGGAGAGACCCGCGCCGACGACGACGCACGAAGGGCGCGTGCGTCCTCCGCGCGTCTGCGCCCACGAACTGTTGAACAGCAGCGGCGCGGCGAGCGCGGCCGCGCCGACGGATTTAAGAAACGCGCGACGCGTCGGTCGATCTTTCGTGTCAGTCGTGATGCTATTGCACAACGTTGATTTAGATGGCAAGAAATGTCTTTCCTTCCGCGATGAAATCTCAAGTCGGAGCAAGTAAATAACACTAATCGTCTTCTACGTTCGTGTGGGACGCGGCGCGCGCGACGTTCGCCTCCTGAACGCGGCGTAGTTCCTCACGGAATTCTTCCCGGTCGCGCGTGGCTTGTGCCATGCGGCGCGTCTTTTCGTTGAGATAACGCTGGCCTTTGATGTCGGAGTTTTGGAGCGCGTCGGCCCACGCGCGCAACTGCCGGGAAATATTTTCGGCCAGTAATTTCAAAGTTGAAATTTCAGATTTGAAATCGGTGAAGGCCGGCAGTTGCTCGAACAGGCAGAGCATCGAACGCACTTCCCCCGCCGAGCCACGCGCGATGTAAATAAATGTCAACAACTCTTGAGTCGTACCGCGCTCATAGCCTTCCGCGATGTTGTTGGAGACAGAGACGGCGGCGCGCTCAAGCTGATCGCGCAGGCTGGATTGACCTTTGAACCTCTCGCCGGACGTAAAGGCATAAATTTGCACGCCTAGCTTGATGGCCGCCTGCCAGACCGGAAGTTCCTCAAAGCGCGTGTACTTCATAAAGAACTCATCTGCTTCACCAACTCGATTTTCGGAACGGCAAACCTGAGACGTGGGATTTCAAATTAGAAATTAGAAATTACAGATTTCAAATTACAGATTTGTAATTTCAGATTTGTAATTTCAAATCTGTAGTTACCTGACCATCACTTGTCTGGCCTTGCCTCCACTCACCACACGTCGCCCGCGAGCAAGTCTTCGTAGGTGTCGCGGCGGCGGACGAGATCAACTTTGCCGCCCGCGCGCACCATGACGGCCGCGGGGAGCGGGCGGCCGTTATAGGGGAACGCCTGCGCGAGCGAGTACGCGCCGCTGTTGAGCAGCGCGAGCGCCTCGCCGGGGCGCACGTGTGCGGGGAGGTGTCGGTAGTCGGGCAGACGGCTCTCGCCCTCGATGTCGAAATACACGTCGCCGGAGTCGCAGAGCGGTCCGGCCACTTTGTAGCTCGTGTCGTGCGGCGCGTCGGCGCGCGAGGCCGAGACGAGATGGTAGTACCATTTGTAGGTCGTCATCGAGAGCAGGAGGTTGAAACCCGCGTCCGTCAGGAGCCACACGTCGCCCGTTTCGGGACGTTGCTTGATGTTGCGCACGGTCGTCAGCACCAGCCCCGCGTCGGAGATGACGCTGCGGCCGGGTTCGAGCAGGATCGTGGTGCGATCCAACAGGTGTTCGGCGGCCACAGCGCGCGCCGATTCGCGTGCGACGCGCAGGGCGGCGGCGAGCACGTCGGCCGGGTCGAGGTCTGCGCCGAGCATGTCGCGTTCGGCCGCGGGAAGTTCGTCGGCCTGCGAGCGGTCGCGCAGGTAGTTGACGGGGATGCCGCCGCCGAGGTTGATGTGTTCGAGCGTGTGTCCGGTGTCGCGGTAGAGCGCGACGAGGTGTTCCCACATCGTCTTGAACGCATCGGCGAAGGGCGCGACATCGGGAGTCTGCGAGCCGACGTGGATGTGTATGCCGCCGACGCGGATCAGTTCGGGGTTGGCGAGCGCGCGGCGAAAGGCGTCGGGCACTTCCCGCGAAGTGATGCCGAACTTGGAGGTCAGGAGCGCGGTCTGCAAGCCGATGTGCGAGCGCGTGCCGATCTCCGGGACGAGGCGCAGCGTGACGTTGGCGCGCTTGCCCACGCGGCGCGCGGCCGCTTCGACGAGTTCGATCTCGTAGACGGAATCCACGTTGATCGAGTAGATCCCGGCGCGCACGGCGTCGTCCAGTTCGTCGTCGGTTTTGCTCGTGCCGTTGAAGATGATCTGTTCGGGGCGGAAGCCGACGCGGAGGGCTTTGTACAGTTCGCCGCCGCTGTTGACTTCGATGTCGATCCCGGCGTCGCGCACGGCGGCGAGGACGGCCATGTTCGAGTTGGCCTTCGAGGCGTAGCAGAATTTGACGGGGCGATCCACGCTGTCGGCGGCGCGCCGCAGGCGCGCGATGTTGGCGCGGATGCGCGGCTCGGAGAAGACGTAGAGGGGCGAGCCGTATTCGCGGAGTAGCGCGACGGCGTCCGCGCCGTTGACGTGGAGGCGGCCGTCGCGCGCTTCCAGAAAGTCGGGGATCGTCCACGCGGGCGCGCCGTCGCGCGCGGGCGTTTGCACTGGCATGTTATAAAGGCTCCTTGAATTTTCCCTCGGAGAGAAGACGCGTGCGAAGATAGACTGCCGCCGCAGGGCGGTCAAGTGGGTTGTGTCACACGGAGCGTGAAGATGGTTGAAGAAGTTGACTGGCAAAGAGCGAGGCGTGATTTTCCGGTGACGGAGCGGCTGGCTTATTTGAACAGCGCGGGGGCGGGGCCTGTGTCGCGCGCCTCGTTCGAGGCGGCGACGGAGTTTTACCGCGAGACGTTGGAGTCGGGCGATAAGCGTTGGTTCGATTGGCTGGAACGGCGCGAGCGAGCGCGCGCGGCCGTCGCCCGACTCGTCAACGCCGAGCCGGACGAGATTGCGTTTACGACCAACACCTCTTCGGGGATGAATTTGATCATAGACGCGCTCGAAGGGCGCGGTGAGGTTATCTCCTGCGAGTTGGAGTTTCCGGTTTCGACGATCCCGTGGATGCACAGGGGCATCGGTGTCAACATGTTGCCTGCGCGGGGCGGGCAACTCGCGGCCCAGGATGTGGCGGCGGCGATGACGGAGCGCACGGGCGTGATCTGTCTGAGCCATGTGCAATATTCGAACGGGCTGCGCCTGCCGCTTGCCGAGATCGGCGGACTCAAGGGCGGGCACGCGTTCGTCGTCAACGCGTCGCAGTCGGCGGGCGTTTTCCAGATCGACGTGAAGCGCATGAAGATTGACGCGCTCTGCTCGACGGGGCACAAATGGATGCTGGCGGGCTATGGTTCGGGCTTCGTCTACCTGAGCCGCGCCCTGTTGGATGAGACGCGCCCGCGCGCCGTCAGTTGGTTGAGCGTCGAGAACCCGTTCGCGATGCGGAACGACGAGTTTCACGTGCGCGCGGACGCGGGCGCGCGCGCCGAGACCGGCTGCCCGCACTACGCCGGAATCTTTTCGCTCGGCGCGGCGGCCGATTACCTCTTGCGGACGGGGACGCATGAGATCGAGCGGCGCGCGCTTGCGCTCAACCGCCATTTGACGGAGCAACTCGCGTCGGCCGGATGGCGCGTGCTCTCGCCCCTCGGCGACGAGGCGGGACGTTCGGCGGAGACGCTCGTCGCGGCCGACGACCCGGCGCGCGTCGCACGCCACCTCTCCGAGCGCGGCGTGGCCGTCACGCAAAAACCGCAGGGCTTCCGTGTCGCCACGCATTTCTTCAACGACGAGGACGACATCGCGCGTCTCACCGCCGCGCTCGAAGCGGTTCGCTGAGAAAAGTTTCGACGCCGCCTGAGAAAGAATGGGAGCAGACACCATGACAACGGAGCGACCGCTTTTCATCCCGGTGATTCTGGGCACGCCGCGACAGGGGCGCATGAGCGAACACGTCGCGCGGTTCGTGTGCGGCGAGTTGGAAAAGCGCGCCGGGGTAGAGACCGAGTTGATTGACGTGCGCGCGCTCAACTTGCCGACCGACGACGCGGGCGAGGCCATCAAAGACGTGGGTTTTAGTCGCGCGTGCGCGCGCGCCGACGGCCTCGTCATCGTCACGCCCGAATACAATCACGGTTATCCGGGCATGCTCAAACACGCGCTCGACACCAACCTGAAGGAATATATACATAAGGCCGTGGGCGTCTGCGGCGTCTCGGCGGGCGGCTTCGGCGGCACGCGCGTCATCGAAAATCTGTTGCCCGTGTTGCGTGAATTCGGGCTCGTCGCCATCTTCAACGACGGCAACTTTTCCAGAGTGGGGAAGATTTTCGACGAGTCGGGCGCGCTGCTCGACGAGTCGTACGTCAAACGCACGGAGAGTTTTCTGAAGGAACTCGTCTGGATGTCGAAGACGCTGCGCTACGGGCGCGAAAACGTGGCGAACTGAGGGAAAGGGATGAGGGCGGAGGGATGAAAGGAATGCTTAACTTCCTTGAGTAGTTTCCTGATTCATCCCTCATCTCTCCGCCCTCATCCCTTAGTTTGCAACCCTCGGACGCCGCGCCGAATCAGAAGACGTTGGCAAGCGAACCGACAGGGCTATTCATGACCTCTACACACGACGCGGGCGCGACAAACAAAGCCACTTATCTCAATCCCGTCTACGGGCGCGACTTCCCAGACCCCTTCATCATCAAGCACGGCGGCGAATATTGGGCTTACTGCACGGGCTTCTGGCGCGACGGCCGCGCCTTCGGCGTGCTCCATTCGCCCGACCTGATCAACTGGCGCGAACTCGACGGCGCGCTCGCCCCGCTCCCCGGCGACCACCCCTGCTACTGGGCTCCCGAAGTCGTCTACGAGAACGGGCGTTTTCTGATGTATTACAGCGTCGGCAACGAAAAGTTGATGCACGTGAGAGTGGCCGCCGCCACGCACCCGGCGGGGCCGTTCACGGACAGCGGCCGCGGGTTGACCGGCGCGGAGTTTGCCATCGACCCGCACGTCTTCATAGACGAGGAGGGCGTGCGCTGGCTCTTCTACGCGACCGATTTTCTCACGCACACGCACATCGGCACGGGCACTGTCCGCGACCGGATGCTCGACCCCTTCACGCTCGCGGGCGACCCGCGCCCCGTGACGCGCGCACGCTACGATTGGCAGGTCTACGACCCGCAGCGCAAAGAGAAGGGCGGCGTGCGCTGGCACACGGTCGAGGGGCCGTTCGTCGTGCGCCGAAAAAACCTCTACTACCAGATGTTCAGCGGCGGCAACTGGCAGAACCTGACTTACGGCGTGAGCTACGCCGTGAGCGAACGCGTCGAGCGCGAAGACGAGTGGGAGCAGTCGGCCGACGGAGAGCGCGTGCTGCCCATCCTGCGGACGATCCCTGAACGTGTCATCGGCCCCGGCCATAACTCGGTCGTGCGTGCGCCGGACAACCGGCAGTTGTTCTGCGTCTATCACCGTTGGGACGGCGAGCGCGGGCGCGTCCTCGCCATCGACCGGCTCGACTGGGTGGGCGAACGCATGACCGTGCTCGGCGCGACGACCGCGCCGCAACCCGCGCCGCTCGCCCCGACCTTCAAGGGTTTTTCCGGCGAGCGCGTGGGAGATTTGGGCGAGGGGTGGACGCGCGAGGGCGGCGGGCGTTGGAGCGTGCGCGACGGCGAGGCGCGGCAGGAGTCGGCCGCGGCGGGCGTGCGGGCGTCGGCGCATTGCGCGTCGGGCGCGGCGAGTTTCCTTGTGGAAGTGAGTCTGCGCGCGGAGGTAGAGGACGGCGCGGGCGTCGCGTCGGGCGCGTTCGGCGTCGCGTTCTTGAAGGATGGCGAGCACGTCCTGCAATTTATGCTTGAGCCGGAAGCGAACGAGGCGCTCGTGCATTGGTTGGCGACAGCAGACGGCGAGCATACGGAGACGCGTTTCGCGCTGCCTACGGATTTCGAGCCGCGCGCCCTGCACCTGCTGCGCGCGGAGGTTGACGGCAACTTCGCGACTATTTTTCTTGACGAAAGAGTCGTGCGCTGGCAAGGTACGCTGAACGTCGCGCCGGACGGGGTCGCGCTCGTCACGGAAGGCGCGGCGGCAACCTTCAAGGGATTCGAGCTAACAACAGGGTGGGAAGAACTGTTCATGCGGCCGGAACGATCTCTGGCCGAACGCGGCTGGCGACACCGCGGCGAGGGGTGGCAGTTAAAAGATAACCTGCTGCGCTTTGACGATGCGGAAGGCGGCGACAGCCGGGTCATCACCAGAGGGCTGCCGCTTGAGTCTTACGAGTTGGTCGTCAACGTGCGGCTTGAGCGCGAGCGTCCCGGCGCGAAGGGCTGCTACGGTTTCTACCCGGCCTCCGGCGCGACAGATTCCGCTCCGCTGTTCACCGTCGAGCGCGCCGCGGAGGGCGACAGTTGGACGCTCGTCGCCCGCAACTTCGACATTGATTCGCCCGAACAAGATTCGCTCGAAAATGGTTCGATAGTGGAAAGATGGCCGCTCCCCGCATCGTTCGACCCGTTCGTCATGCAACAGTTTCGCTTTCGCAAACAACAGGGACGGCTCGCCGTCGGGTGGGAGGCCACTCCGCTCGGCGAGACCGGCATCACCACAGAGGCCACGGGCGTCGGCCTCTACGCACATCGCGCCTCCGTCGCCTTCGACATGGTGCGGCTCACGAAGATTGGTGAATCGTGAATCGTAAATCGTCAATAGAAAGAAGACTGTTTTAGTCTATTCACGATTCACGATTCACGATTCACGACTTTTACTTATGAATGAATTGATACTGGGAACGAGGCCGGAAGACTTTATCTGGGCGAGCGGCGTGGAGGACACGTTCGTGCCGCAGGTGAAGGCGGGCCATCGCGCGCTCGACGAATACCAGTTGATGGGACACTACGAGCACTGGCGCGAAGACCTCGCTCTGGGTCGCGACCTCGGCGTGCGCGCTTTGCGCTGGGGCGTGCCGTGGTACAGGGTCGAGCCGGAGCCGGGCGTGTTCGACTGGCGTTGGGCGGACGAAGTGCTGCCCTACATGATCGAGGAACTAGGGATCACGCCCATCGTCGATCTGATGCACTACGGCTGCCCGATGTGGCTCAAGAAGGAGTTCATCAGCAAAGACTACGTGCGCGCCGTCTCGAATTACGCCTCGGCCTTCGCGCGCCGCTACAAGGATTTGGTCAAGTGGTACACGCCCTTGAACGAACCCATCGTCAACGCGCTGATGTGCGGCAAGCGCGGCCTGTGGCCGCCTTACCTGCGCGGCGACGCGGGCTACATCCGTATCATGCTGCAACTCGTGCGCGGCATCATCGCCACCGTCGAGGCGATCAAAGAGGTCGACCCGCACTCGATCATGGTACACGTCGAGGCGACGGGCTTGAGCCGCGCCATCCGGCAGGATTTGGAATCGCTCGCCGCGGAGGAGCAGCGGCGCGGCTACCTCGCCTACGACCTGCTCGTCGGCCAGATCACGCACGACCACCCGCTCTTCGCGTGGCTCATCCGTAGCGGCGCGAGCATCGACATGCTCGACGAGATCGCGCGCCACAAAATCTCGCTCGACGTGCTCGGCATGAATTTCTACCCGCAGTGGTCAACGCAGCATCTCTACGTCGATCCGAAAGGGCGTCTCGCCTACCGCGCGCACGAAGAGGACGGCGCGGGCTTCGCCGCCGTCATCAACGATTACTACCAACGCTACAAAGCGCCCGTCATCATCACGGAGACGAGCGCGTTCGGCTCGGAAGAGTTGCGCGCGCGCTGGTTGAAGTCGTCCATCGAATCGGTGAAATACCTGCGCGGCCAGCGCGTGCCCGTCATCGGCTACACGTGGTTTCCGATGTTCACGATGATCGACTGGCGTTACCGTCACGGCCAATCGCCGCTCGAACACTACCGCCTCGAACTCGGCCTCTACCGCCTCAACGACGACCCCGCGCAGGAGGGGCGTTGGAGCGCGACCCCGCTCGTCGAACAGATGCGGGGCTACATCGCCAACTCCGCCGAATCCGTCGGCGCCCTCGACCCCTCCGCCCTCGCCCCCGTGCTCAAGACGGACGCCTGCAAAGCCCACTCCCACGGGACGACGCCCCCGCCGGACGCCGCAGCCTTCATACGGAAACAAACACAGCCGGAATTGGTCGAAGGCGATTAAACTTGATGCGAAAATCCCGTGCGGGAGAGAGCCGCCAACCGTGGCGACGAGCGTCGCCCGGCTAACCTGAGTTTGACAGCCGCGCACGCGTTTGAGTATCTTTCAACGCATCCAAAAGCGTTTGCCTGAAGCCCAAGCGGACGCCGGATGCCTTTCCTCTTTGAGCGGGTGTGGCGCAATGGTAGCGCATCAGCTTCCCAAGCTGAGGGTTGCGAGTTCGAGTCTCGTCGCCCGCTTCAATACACAACATTAGCGAAAGAGAGGGCTTTTTGAAGCCCTCTCTTTTTTGCTGTACCTACCCATGTTACCCAAGCTGCCCATTCTGCCTAAAAAGTGGACGAAAAAGTGGACACTCATTCCTGGCCCTCTTCGGCCTCGGCAGGCGCGAATTGGTCGAGCGCGGTGACGGCGGCGCGACGCGAGCGGGCCGAGGCATGGCCGTAGCGCATGAGCATCGTCTTGTCGCTGTGCCTGGTCTGCGCCTGCACGGTCGGCAGATCGTTGCCGGCGTCGAGCATGGCGGTCGTCGCCGTGTGGCGCGTGGTGTGGAAGACGACACCGCCCGGCGTCTCGTAGCCCCACGGGATGCCGAGCTCGATCGCCGCTTGGCGGATGATCGAAGTGTAGCCTCGCGAGACGTGCCGCTCGGGGCAGAGGTCGGAAGGGAAGACCCAGACGCCCGGCGTCCCGACTTGGGCGTCGCGCCGGCGGCGGAGCAGTTCCATCAGGGAGTCAGGCAGGAAGATGACGCCCTCCTCGTCGAGCTTGGTCGAGTCGACCCGGAGCGCGCCCTTGTGCCAGAGCACGTCGGCCCAGCGCAGGCGGTAGACTTCGCCAGAGCGCCCGGCCGTCTGGAGCGCGATCTGGAAAGAGTCCGCGGCGGCGAGGCGGGCGCGGTAGGCGCGCGCGGGCTCGCGGCTGTAGCGCGCGTGCGTCGCCTCGCGCGGGCGGCGGAGGTAGGCGAGGAGGCGCGCGACATCTTCTGGGGCGAATGTGGCCTCGCGTTGCCCTTTCGGGAGCCTTAGCTTGGGGCGCTGCGGCGGGCGCCAAGTCTCGAGTTCGGGGAAGTGCTCCCGGGCGGAGTTAAAACAGGCTTGCAGGTTCGTGATCTCGCGGAAGACCGTCTGCGGCTGGAGGCCGGAGGCGAGCCGAGCGTCGCGGTAGCGGGCGACGTGGGCGGTGGAGAGTTGCTCGACCGGCATCTCTCCGTCGGTCATCGAGAGAAAGCGTTCGAGGTCACCGATGGCCTGGTTGCGCGAGTAGTAGCCGGGCGTGCCCTTCGGGACGGGCATGCCCTTGACGCGTACCTCGATCAGTTGCCGGAGGGTGATAACGGCAGGCGGCTCTTCGGGGATAACGCCGGCGCGGCGTTCGTTCTCGGTGACGCGGGCTTTCGAGAGCGCGATCTCGGCGGCGGCGCGGGACGAGAAGCCGAAGCGGCGGACGCGCCTGCGCCTGTCCCCGATACCGATGCGCGCGTCGTAGCCCCAGACCTCGCGGTTGTGCTTATCGCTCCATTCCTGTTTGACTCCCATGCGAATTATTCCTGTGGTGTTGGGGCCGCATCGGGAGTTGCGGAATAAAAAGTTCTTTACCTTTGATCCGAGTCTGTTAGAATCCCGCCCGACCAGCTTTCAACGTTCGCGATAATTACTCCTGATCCAATCTATGAAACTCTTTACACTCGGCTATCAGGGCCTCTCGCTCGAAGCCTATGCATTGATCCTGCAAGAGGCTGGCGCGGGCGTCGTGCTCGATGTGCGCGAACGAGCGTGGAGCTATCGCCCGCAGTATGTGAAGTCGCCGTTCCGTGACGGACTCGCTTCATATGGCCTCGACTACGTGCATTTGAATGTTGCCGGGAACCCATCAGCCATTCGGAAGACGGTCAACTCCACTGAAGAGTGCATGCTCCGATATAGCGAATATCTGGCTCTTCACCCCGAAGTTGTCGAAGAGTTATACTCACACGTTCGCGCGGCCGCTGAGCGGGGGCGTCCAGCATGCCTTACCTGTTATGAACACCTCACGGCCGACTGTCATCGTTCCGTTCTGGTTAACTACTTGCTTGAAGCCTATCCAGCAGTCGAGCCTGTTCACCTGCCTCTGGCAGTACCCGAAACGGAAGACCCCCTCCCCGCCAAACGACGTAAATCGGGCCGCATTGCTCCGTCGCTGTTGCCTGTTCCTCTTCCAGCCTAACTTCGGAACAGGCTGATCTGCTTACGATCACCGCGCGCGGGCGGAGAATAAGTATCCATCAATCCGAAGTTGTACATGACGGTGCGGAAGGTGCCGAGGAACATGTAGATGTCCTTTATGCTCTCATCTAGTTCCTGCCGCATCTTCTGGAGCACCTTCTCTTTTGCCTCTTCACTGTCTGTATATTTCCGGTAAAGTTCGTGGATGCCCCATTGGTGCAGGCTCATCTTGTGCCCCTGACAATCTGTTTCGTCGCATCGCCAGTGGACAAAGAATCGTGCCTCCGGGAAGGCGAGCGGTTTAGGCTTTTCACCGAAGAGCACCTCTTGGCGTGCTCGCGCATACTCTTTGTTCATCCACTCTTGTCGATCCGATTCAGGCTTCAACTCTATCGAGCAATCGAGAATGCTCTCCGGCGTAATGATACCGAGCGATGTATCTCGCGCCTCGTTCAGTTCCTGTAGTTCTTCTACCGAGCGGCAAAAATGGGGTGAAGACTCGACGAGTCTTCGCCGCTCCTGGTGGTCGGCCACTTTCTCCTGCGGCTCAATAGATTCCGGATCGACTTTCCAACTTTCCGGCCGGGGGTCGGAAGGGTCTTTTTGCACGCGTACGCTGACCCACTGAAACTTATGAACACGGTGCGCCGGATCGAGATACCGCTGCGGTACGGGACGCAGGCGGCACATCTCAAGGGAGTCTTCCCAGAGGCCACCTGTGCACACCGTTTCGGTATATTTCTTTGAGTGTGAGGGATATGTCATCCCGAGGACAAGGACGCGTCTGGTCTGCCACTTTTCTATCATAAGGCCACCTTTATGAAGTCATATCCAGGGAGACATAAAGAATACTTGGCTCACAAGTTTTACCGCTTTATTCGCATCAGCTTCTAATTTGTCTCGCTTTGACCATTGGTCATCGACTGTGAGTTCTGGCTTATCTGGATTTGCATGAATAAGTCTGTTTCGGCTTTGTCGTAACCAGTGAAGCTCGGCATCTCCTTGGGCGCCAAGATTGATTAACTGGTGTGCGCTCAACCTGCTTCCCCCAACTTCAAGTCGTAGTTGTGCCTCTACAATAGCTGCGGCTAGCACAATGACACCTACCCATGCACCATCACAGAACATTGCCTGAAGGTCTGCAGTCAGCGCACAGGCTTGTTCATCAAGCATGTAGGCCACAGAGCCCGCATCTTGGGGGTTCATGTATTTATCAAAGCAATCTCGGCGCTTATCCCATACGGCCTGGCTTGGGTGTTCTAACTGTTCCATGGTGGTTTCACCGTGCAGATGACATTCTGATCAAGCCACATCCGGCCCCTCATCGAACGACAGTTTGACCCGCTTCCTTTTCTCCTGCCCCTTCATCTCCTTGATGAGAGTCTTGAGCAGCAGTCTCTCGCGCTTCTCGGAATGGACGAGGCGCAGGCTATTACCCTGACCCGTGGAATCAGTGTCGTCTGCGCTGTCTTCGGCATCTTTCATTTCAGTTCTGTTGCTGCCTTGCATATGCTGCGACGTCCATGGCGTCCATTGTTGTTTTGGTAAGGCATTTCCGGCACATAAACCCAGATGCCCTGTAGCTTGGATTACTACCGGTCATCATCCCGGGTTGGAATTGTCCCTGGTCATATGTTCCTTTCACCCATTCCACCACAATCCATTTGTGTTCGTCGTCTTTGCACTTTTGCATGATGTTCTCCTTATTAAGCTGCATGGGGAGGTGCGGAGTGCTGCGATTAGCTATTACTTATTCAGTTGCAGTCTCTTCAACAGGAAATTTTGTCTTGCCATACCTGCCTTCGCCATAGACTCGCACCACTTCTTCTCCTAAGTGTGGAGTGGGCACATTAAATTTATCTGCAATTCTCTGATCGATGTGGTTCATAGCTACACACAGGAATTCCATCGTGTACCAAATCTCCTCCCACTCCAGGACGGTTTTTGTTCCGGCTGGCTCATCGATCAATTTGCTTTTCTTTTTGCTTAGTGAATTGACTATGCCTCTGTTGTGCACGATCAAGTTCCTATATTCAATAAACGCCGTTAGCTGTTCGAGTAATTCAGGCACCTCCAGCAAAGGTAGCCCCAGCTTCTCCTGCATGTATTTATCTAAATCTTTGATGTTGGAGTGAGACAAGGTAAGCACTTTGTCTTCCGCTATTGCTGACACTAATGCGTTGAAGTCGTTGAACGACAATATCCAGTCAACTCTCTTGGTCTCGTTGGATTTAAGGATTTCAGGTCTAACCGTAAATACTTCCGACAATACATCGGCGAGGTAGCAAAGGAAGTTGTCAACGGCCTTGGTGAAAATCATTGAACTCAGTAAGTAATCAAACCTCTCTTTTTCCTTACTCATTCGTAACGGCTCATCTTTAATCTCCTCCCAAGACTTTGAAAACTCGTCAAGCTTCGGCTGCGACAGCACGGCCATTTGCTTCGCTGCTGTCACCCAGTTGATCAAGATAGGCAGAGCGGCGGAAGTGAACCTGTCCACGTCCGCCGCCATTGAATCGGTAAACTTTAAGTATGCGATGATTTCAAAATGCACTTTGAGATAGGTCGCCGCTGATTCAGTCATGCGATCGGGTATAATAAGTGTCATGTCCTCGATTCGCATCTTGTCCTACCTTCACCGCACCACGTAATCCACCGGCAGCGTCTCTACCCGCGGCTCCGACCTCGCCCCCGGCCACTTCAGCACCTCGACCCGCTCGCGCTGGTATTCATCCATCACGAGCTGCTCGTGTTCACGCAGCGGATACTTCCGCTGGGCGTCACCGCGCGCGACCCGGATGCACATCTCGTCGCCGAGGCCCCGGCCGTCTCGCCAGTGCGCGAGGCGCAGGAAGAAGTGATCGGCGTGGAGACACTGGGCGTCGTTGAGTACGGTGCAGTCGTGTGGCTTCACCGGAGTAACCCTTATCGTTTCTTCGAGCCCTTCTTCCCGCCCGTCTTCTTCTGCGGCTGATCACCCTGATCGCCATAACCGGGCTTAACTTTCTTCTTCGCCGACTTGCGCACGTCGGCTCCGAGCGAGCGACTTTGATCGTCCATCTCGCTAAATTGACCCTTCTTCGACCCCGTCTGCTCGCGCCGGCCGTACATCTTATTTTTCCCCGTGTCGATCAGCTCACGCGGGCCGGAGCCGCGCGCCTGTTTCTTGCTGCCGCCCTTAGTGGAAGCCTTCTTGCTAGAGCCCTTCTTCGTCGCCATACTTTCCTCCGAATTAGTTGTGGATTGGCTTAAGCCACTGACGATGTATTGCTATCCTGCAGGAGCGCGAGTGTCTTTCTGTAATCCGCTGCTTCTGCTGCCAAGGTGAATTCTATTTCGCCGTGATTATTGTGTACCGCTTCAGCAATTTCTTCGATTGTCACGCGGAAAAATTCTTTGCGCTCATTTACACGATTGACGCGGCGGCCATGGAACAAGCGATGGAGTTTGTTCTCTAGCCCTGGGGCGTCATCAGAGTAGATGATCGCGTGGACGTCGAATTGAAAGGGGACTGAAGCATCGCCTAGCTCTCGAACTCGATCAAGCGGGTCAAGGCGTCGCGTCATACCGATTTTATAGACCTGCTCACCGAACGATCCAATGTTGGAGATGACGTAGACGTGGCCTGAGCGTGTCATCTGTGCACGAGATATGGCTCGCTCTTTAATAGCGTGAGCCTCTTCAAGTCGGCGCTGTAACTCTTCTATCTGACCGAGCAGTTTTTGCTGCTTATCCCCGACAGCGCGTTCTGCCTCTTCACGAGCTTTACGCAGTGCCGTTTCGTAGCGCGCCTCTTCCCGTTCCGCGTCCTGTGTCGCTTTCTCCAATTCACGCTGAGCGATCTCTTCCTCTCGCATTTGCTCGCGGATGCGCCGCTGTTCTTCCTTCTCCTCTTGTAGCTTCTCTTGATATTCGTGAACGAGGTAAAGCTCCTGTAACTTAAGATCTAAATAACCTTTTGTGACGTGGCATTGCTGGACGGCCGCTAGGCTCCCCATTGCTTCCCAAGCTTTGCGAATGCGAGTTTCCATTACAGTGACGTTGTTATATTTGACTTTAGCGATAGCCGCATCACACTCTCCGTTAAATGCTCGCAGGATGAGTTTAAGCGTTTGGTTTATTTGCTTACGCCCCTCAGTTTTGCTCCCATTCACTGTCCATTCAATGAGGCCAACGGCAGCAGTCTTATCTTTGATCATCCGTTTCTGCTGCTCTCGAATTTGTTCGAGTTTGGCTTGATAAAGCGCGGAAGATTCAAAGTTATACTTGGGTTTGTAAAAGCCAAAAGATTGAAGCTCAGACACTTCCTCCAGTGCCCTTAAGTCAGCATGCAAGCGTGCAATGTTTGAGCGCAGCGTCTCCAATTCGAACTCGCCCTGCCTTTGACGTGCCTGTAGCCCTTCGATGACTTGGCGCTGATTATCCTGAAGCGTTGAAATGTCTATCTGTAAACGGGTGCGTTCTAATTCTAGCGCCCCGAGCACGCGCTGCTTCTCCGCTTCCACATCTATGACACCTTGGTACCGATTCTTCAGGGCATTCTGGTCTTCGACTAGCGCTTTGTGCGCAGCTTCTGAGGAGCGTAAGCGAGTGAATAAGAAGGCTGCGGCAACAACGGCGAGCAGGAAAAGTCCGATGAGGATAAATGTGAACATAGTTACCTCTATTTAGTATGGGTTAAGCATTCTGTTCATCTGTCTTGAGGCTTGAAGTTTCGCAACGACATCTTCGGTGTCGGTGGTTATCCGTTTGAGTTGTTCGAACTCAGCGGCTCCGAGCGTGAGATAGACACCCGCTTTCCTCAGATTTGTGGGGTCAGTAGCCATAACTTGAAGATGACCATTGCCATCGCTTCCGACAACAAAAGTAAAATTCAACTGGCCGATGACCGACCTGATAGTGCCAATGTTGATCTGGATGGACATATCTTTCGGTGTCGTTGATTGAGCATTAGACACGAGTCTCGTCCCACAATGACCGCAAAAGGTAATGGGTTGATCGGCTCGGCTCACCCGGCCACAATTAGGGCATGGTTGGGTTTGATACATGAAAATCTTTACCTCGTGGAATTGTTTTTAAATCTTTTCAAGATGTTCTGCTTTCTGGCATAAGTTCGCTTAACGATTGATAGGGGTTACACTCTGCGGTTGGGTGCTCCTTAATGCGGCGACTAGTTCCGCGTGACGCTGCTCTGAATTTTGTTCAGTGGCATGAAGCTGCTTCCCGATAAATTCAAGTTGCGCTGCCGTCGCGTCCTCTTTCACGAGGCGTTTTTCGATGGCCGAAATCATTTCGTGCAAGCTGAAGAGGATGATCCAGCCTTCGCAGAGCAGCCTCCATAGCAGGTTGCCCAGTATGAGCAGCGTCGCTCCAGCCAATACTTTCGAGATGTCACTCTGAGCCGTGGTCGTGACGGCTGGATCGATGAGCGGGATGAGAACGGGGTAGGCAATAAGGAGCAGGCTGGAGACAGTGATAATTAGAGCGCCAATCACATAGACACTCTTGATGATCGTGTTACTGACGAGGGTGCGAAAATCGAAAAATCCACCGTCCGACATTGAGGGCTCCTTTTAGGAGTGAGGTTAATATTTGCGCCGGCCGGGAAGTCAGCGCGAGGTCAATTCAAATCCTGTAGTTGTCGTAAATCCACTTCCGAAATTCGATCAACTCGATCGAATAGCCATACTCCTCTTGAATCTCCCACGGTAATTTGCTCAAAACTATGCACAAAGGGATGAGCGCGATGGCAACGAACGCCTCGGCCTCGTGCTCCCGCTTTGAGTTCGGCGGCAGCCGAAAGAAATAGGCGACCGTGCCTGATGGCGGCGTGTGCAATATGGCGTGACCCATCTCGTGTAGTGCCGCGCGCAGCCACTCGATGCCCCGGAGCCTGCTGTTCACGTACAGGTAACGCTTGTCTCCGACCTGCATGAAGAGGCCGGGAACGCACAGCGGAATCTCGATTACCCTAACCTTGAACTTCCGACAAAGTTGGTAGAAATCGTCTTCCGTCAGCGGGCGCACGTTCCAGTAAGGGACATACCCTCTGATCGCTTTCGCGAGGAGATTCACTACTTCACTCAGTTTCAGTTGCAGCTACTTCTTCGGCTTACCGTTGCGCGGCCTTCGACGCTGCACCTCGTTCGCCAGCATCTTGACCGTTGCAAGCAACTCCAACTTGTCTTCATCTGATAATTCATCGAATCCGTTGAAGAGGACGGCAATCTCCGAATCGAAGACTTCCGCGCCATTCAAGGACTTGCCGCGCGCGACGGCAAATATTTCATCCTCGGACACCTGTAAACCTTTAGCGAGGGCGCTCAGCTTTTCGGGAGTCACGTTGGTTACGATCCCGTTTTCTATCCGGTTGACATAACTGGCATCAATGCCACCGCCGCTATTACGCTCAACGTCAGTCAGTGAAAGTTTTTTCTCCTTCACCCTCAAACGCCGCACATAATCAGCCAAACTTTCTCGCTGCATATTCACAACGATTTCTTTATCATAAGCAACATCGCAAATATGCGGCAGTCCGTTGCAAATAATCGTTGACACGTTGTTTTTGTGGATGTATCGTTGCATAAGTTCAACAAAATGCCGCATGGCGGCAAGGAGGTAAGCAAATGTACGCGGCAGCAATTAACGAAGTGATGGGACGGGAGCGACTCACGAACACGGCACTCGGTGAAAAGGCGGAGCTTGACCCTGCGACCATTTCCCGCATTCGCAATGGAAGCTCGAACGTGACGGTTACATCGCTCTCGAAGATAGCGGAAGCACTGGAACTTGAACTGCAAATCAACTTCGTTCCGAAGCAGGTAACAGCCCAATCAAGCGCGACGGTATGAGGCGTCGACTTCATGGCGGCGAAGCCTAGACCTTTCCGTCCTATCTGAAAACTTCTTTTTCACGAGCGAACAACAAGTATGCACGCGCACGAAATCGTTGATCAGGCGTTGGAGCGGGGCGACGCCGAACGCCTCCACGACCTGACCGGCAAATCCGCCGAACTCTTCAATTCCTACCGCCGCCAGCCGAAGACCGTGGATCACCGGAACGGCACGGGGAACATCTCGCCCGTCGCCCTCTACCTGCGCTTCGTCTTCTGGCTGCTCGCCGTCAACCGCAGAAGCGCCTGCCGCCTCGTCCGTCTCGTCAACCAGGAGATCGAGGAGCGGCTCGAAGCTGACCGCTGCCGCGACGAAGGGACGCCCCTGCGCAGGCTCTCGAAGGACTTGCTCAAGCAAACCACCGAGGCCGTCTGCGCGATGGATGAGCGCGAGATCGAGGAGGCGACGGACGAAGAACTGCGCGTGCTCGATGGCGAACTCGGCGACGTCGACGAAGAGGTAGGCCGCGCGCGGGCGCGTGTCAGGGCGGAGCGCAGGCGACGGAGCGCGGAACGGAGATAGGCATGCCGACGGACAGCAAACAACGACAGCGCAAGCCCCGTGAGCGAAAGCCTTCCCACAAGTGGGCGACGATTCAGGAGGTCGCGGATCATTTCTGTGTAGGCCGTGAGACGGTGCGCGCCGGGCGCGGCGTCTTCGCCAGGCTGCGACGGGTGCCTCTGACTGACGGGCGCACCGTGATTCTCCGCACGGACATGGAGCGATTGGATAGGGAACTGGAGCGGTCGGCGCAGCCGCTCGCAGGTGAAGTGACGCGGATTGACGATCACCGGAAGACCGCGTAGCAGCGCAGGAGACTATCGAAATAGGTACAAATTTCGCACTAGCATTGATGATGCCGGAGGAGTTGCCGACCCGCGAATCCCGCGGTGTGCTGTCCGATCGTGAACTCGAAACGCTGGACGAGGCCATTGCGGAGATTGACCTGCAACTGGCGGGTGCACATCACCACTCGCTCGCGCTCGGTGACCGCCGCGAAGGTCTACTCGCGGGCCGCGCCGAACTGCGGCGCAGGCGCGAGCGAGCGGGGCTCTTCGAGGTGGGCGCGCTCGTCAACTTCTACTCGATTGATTACGTGGGCACAGTGGCCGAATACTTCGACCCAGACCCGAACCTGATGCGCGGCGACGGCATGCGGCAAGTCTGGCCGCCGGGCGGGCTGGAGCGGATTACCCGGGCGCAAGCCCGGCGGTAAGTGAAGGAGACCTTTTTGCTCATCAGCATTTTCAATGGCCGCACCAGATCGCTCGGCGAGGGTGAACGCCGCGACGTTCACCTGAAAGTCAGTGTCGGCCTGCGTAAATACCTGCATTTATTCAAGCGTGCGCGTCTCGCCGTCTTCATGGCCATCGCACTTCATTCGGATGACCAAGGATGGGCGTGGCCGAAGGTATCAACCCTCAGCAAAGGGACGGGTTACGACGACGATGCCGTCTACAAAGCACTCAACCAACTTGTGGAGCTAAAAATCAAGGGTGAGCGTGTCTTATTGCGCACGAAGACGCCGCCTCCTCACTACACGGTGCCGAAGGATAAAGGTAAGTACTCGCAGAACTTCTACCTCATTTTCCCCTCGGCTGAGGATTGCGAGAAGTACGAAACAGAGGTCACCGAAAGTGGCACTGGAGGGGACAAAACCACCTCTGAAAAACCGGGTACGGTTTTTCGGGATACGGAAAAACCGGATACGGAAAAACCGTCTACTGTTTTTCGGGGTACTAAGAAGATCCAAGGATCTAAACCAGAACCAGGATCTAAACCAGAACCAGAAAAACACACACACCAGAACCATCTTCCGCTCGACGACGCAAGTGCGGCCAGTGAAGAAAAACGTGTGTGTGTGTCCCCTGAATTAACTTTTCAGGACTATCGAGATTTCGCGCGCTCAAATCCCTCGTTCGTCAATCCGGACGGGTGGGCGTCGAAACACTACTCCACTCGCGACCCCCCGTCTGCGATCCTCGTCCGCGAATATCTGGAGAACCGGTCGCCGGAGAAGATTGCCGAGGCGCGCGCCGCCCCCACGAACAGCAACCTGACGTTCCACTACGCGGCACAGACTATCGCCTCGACGCTCGCAGCTCATGGCGGCGATGCTGAAGCGATCATGTCCACGATGCCGCTCGACGACGATGTCCGCGTTCGCTTGCGGAAGAGATTCTGTGGAGGTGGCAGCCATGAACATTCGTGAAGCCAAAGCGATTGCCGACGACCTCGTCTCGATGATGAGCCCACACTGCCACCGCATCGAGATCGCGGGCAGTATCCGACGCGCGCGCCAGGACGTGAAGGACATCGAAATCTGCGCAATTCCGAAATGGGGCGCGCGCCCCGGCTCCGGCCTCACGCTCTTCGGCGAAGCGACCGAACGCGTCAACCTCCTGCACGAATGGGCGACGACGGAGGCGGACGAGTCGGGAGCCTTGCGCGACTACATCCGCTGGATCAAACCGGGGACGCAGCACGTCCTGCCGTGGCCGCCGAAGCCGGAAGGGAAGTACTGGCGCGCGCTCGTCGGCGGCCGCATCAAGCTCGACCTCTTCCTCGCCACACGCGACAACTGGGGCGTCATCCTCGCCATTCGCACCGGCTCGGCCGAATTCTCGCAGGCCCTGATGACCTACGCGAAGCACAAGACCTGTTACCACGTCGAGGGCGGACACCTGCGCGACCGCCAGGGGACGGCGCTCGAAACGCCCGAGGAGCGGGATGTCTTCGACGCGCTCGGTCTCGACTGGGTCGAGCCACACGAGCGGAGCGGACGGCACATGGTGACTAAGGGCGGGCGTCCGCAATTCAAACCCGCGCAGCAGGAGCAGGAATATTTCTATGCCTGAGGGGGGCACATCGAGGGGCGGCGCGGGGCGCATTTCTCTTGTCGGGCGTGACACGGATAGGTTATGAGAAAACGTAATCAAGCACCCAATCCGCCCGACGGCCCCAAGGGGCGTAACGTGCGCCCGCGCTTGAGCTTAGTCCCCGTTTTGGGGGTGTCTTCCGTGTCCCCCGCCATTTCAACTAGCGCGCCACTTTCAATTTCCCCGCCAGACCTCTCCGATCTGAACCCGGCGGCCTGCTATCTGGCCCAACTCCAGCCTTCGGGGCGCCCCTCCACCCGCGCCCGGCTCAATCGTGTCGCCCGCCTCCTCGGGGCCACGCTCGGCACGCTCAGGTGGCACGAACTGCGCTTCGAGCACGTCGTCGCCGCCCGCACCTGGCTCCAGTCGGAAGGCGCGAGCGTCTCGACCGTCAACATGACCCTCTCCGCCCTGCGGAGCGTGGCGCGCGCGGCCTGGAACCTCGGGCAGATGTCGGCCGACAACTACCAGCGCATCCGGGACGTGCGCGGCATCCGGGCGAGCGTCCTGCCGGCGGGCCGCGCGCTCGCCCGGACGGAGATCTCCGTCCTCCTGGACGCCTGCGCCGCTGACAGTGGGCCGGCGGGCGCGCGCGACGCGTGCCTCATCGGCCTGCTCGCCTCCGGACTGCGCCGGGCCGAGTGCGCCGCGCTCACTCTGGCCGACGCGGGCGTCGAGCGGGGCGCGCTGCGCGTCCGGGGCAAAGGCGAGAAGGAGAGGATCGTCCCGCTCGATGCGGGCGTCGAGCGCGCCATCCAGGGCTGGATTGTCTGGCGCGGCTCGCGACCGGGCGCGCTCGTGTGCCCGGTCGCGAAGGGCGGCAGTGTCACCGTGCGCCATCTCGCCGGCCACTCCATTTACCGGGCGCTCGCGCGCCGGGCGCGACAGGCCGGGCTTGCCCACTTCAGCCCGCACGACCTGCGGCGCACGCTCGTCTCGCAGATGCTCGACGCCGGGGCGGACATCGAGACCGTCCGAGACATCTGCGGCCACACGGACGTCTCGACGACGGCGCGCTACAAGCGGGGCGGCGAACGCGCTAAGAAACGCGTCATCGGGATGCTCAATTTGCCGTGGCCGCGGCCGAGACCTAAGCGCACCCCGAGGTGCGCCCGGAAGAGTCGCCGCCGGCGACGGCGTAAGTCGTGAATCGTAGATCGTGATGTTTGCAATGTGAGGAGAAATTATTGAGCGTGATGCACCGAATTCAAGCTGTAATAGGGACGAATCAAGCTATACGGATAAGGGTAGCCGCTATAATATCCGTTTACATTCATTCCGCCTGTATTAGTAATAAGATAGGGTGGGTCAACCCAATTTGTTCCGGTAAAGGCTATGTATGGAAGCACTTTGTAGTATGAGCAGCCACCGATAAGGTTAGCACCGCCGTTGCCATCACCAGCCATATACCAATAACCCGCGGTATCGGTAACGTAAGTGTAGCTTAAAACTTCATCAGTTCTAGGGTCGTGGGCGACAACCCAAATGCCCGAGATACCTTTAAGGCCATTTCCATTGTTGTAGTCCGAGACGTTACCGGAGAGATAGATCTGATTTCCACTCGTGCAGCTAGGAATTGAGAAATTTGCGCCTGTAACATTGGAAGTTGTTGACGATGAAACCAACACATAATTAGGCGAAGCTTCCGCTTCGTAACCGTATGTATTCGAAGAGTGATTGCTATCCGGCGCGACATAAGTTTGAACACATTTCGGTATCTGGAGACTGTAATAACCGTTAACGTCGGTTTGGACACCACCTTTAGTGTTACCAGATGTAAACTTAACCGACATATAAGAAACGCCATTCCCGTAGTAATCCGTGACACGACCACTAACGGAAATATTGCCAACACAGCTTTGAGCTGAAGCTGAATAGGAGCAATAACCAAACGGTGAGAACAGCAAAACAAGCGTTGCTGCGAAATTTCTGAACGTTCTTTTCATGGTTTATTCCTTTTCTTACTCGTTGTGAGGGTGATTTGTACTTCTTCCTGTGTAAAAGAAGTTGAGTACATACTTCAGCCCAAAGGCCGACTGTAGCGGTTAAGTCAGCCTTTGGGCTGACTTAACCGTTAAGGTGAATTCAATTGAGTCGCCGTTTGAAGCAACCGACTTCAGTTGCCACTGCGCGTGTGATCTGGAGATGGTTCTGACGAATGCCCACGTGGAACGGTTGAGAAAGACAAAGGCGGCGACTCCTTGCCCTGAACGCCGCCTCTGCCCGTGGGCATCTGACGCGCATTCTATTCATTTCAGAGATGATGTCAATGTAAATCTTTGGTTGCTCACTACTGTCCAACAAGTCAACGTAAAGGGAGGAACTTGGCAATGGTTGATGAAGGGCTGCCCAGATACAGGGCAACAAAGAAGCGGTTAGTAATCCTCGACCCGCTTAACTCCGCACAGGAAAGCCTGGAGATAGCGGCACGGGCGATGGAGAGGGACGGCTACCCGAACGACGCCCATAGGACGCGTAACGTCGCCCAGAGCGCTGGGGCGCGCCGCTGCCTGATGGAACAGACATGGGAGATGGAAGATGCCGCGAAACGTGCGGCGAGAAAGGGGAAGGCTAAAAAGTAAGAAAGCCCGAACGGTTGCAACGTTCGAGCTTTCACAGAGTTTCTGCAGAACTTATGCTCCGACCTATCCACTCACAGCATAAGTCCGACGACTTATGTGCGTCAATCACTTTGACATAGGAGCATGAGAATGGACGACACCAAACAACCTCCCGGCGGCGCGAGTGCTGCCACCGCCAAAGAAATCACCAATCGCGAACAGCCCATCCCCTACGCCACTTCCGGCGAGGTCTTCACCAACTGGCTCAACCGCCGCCTGAGCGAAAAGGGCAACGTCCAGATCCCGCTCGGCACGAAGAAGGCGACCGTTAACCGACTTCTACCCGACGGCCGTCTCGAATGCGAAGTGCCCGACGCCGAGGGTCTCACCTCCGAGACACAGCACGTCGCCTTCGACGAGACGAAGTTCGACCTGCTGTTGCCGAAGCTGGCTAACATCTAACACCACCCGGATGCCGCGTGCCCTGCCTTTGTACGGTAGCGCACGCGGCATCCTCATCTTTATGCGTCGAGCAGCCAACGTAGATAGAAACCAGCCCGAGATCGTCGACGCCCTGCGAGCTGCAGGCGCGACGGTCGAGCACCTGCACGCCGTCGGCGGAGGCTGCCCTGACCTGCTCGTCGGCTACAGGGGCGCGAACTATCTACTTGAGGTCAAGGACGGCCTGAAGGTGGCCAGCGCACGCACGCTCACCCCTGAGCAGGTCGAGTGGCACGCGACATGGCGAGGGCAGAAGGTCATCGTTGAGGACCCTGAGCAGGCGTTACGTGCTATCGGCGCACCAATCTCAACTACACAGACGAAAGGATGAACGTAGAGCGATGAACCCAACAATCGGACGAATTGTGTATTACGTGGCTTATGGCACGCCGAACGGTGAACACCCGTCTACTGACCGCGCGGCCATCATCACCGAGGTGGACAACCCGGATGACGAGCAGAGCGCCGTCGGGCTGTCTGTGCTCAACCCGACCGGCATGTTCTTTAATCAACACGTTCCGTTCGGCACGACCGGTGGCCACTGGCATTGGCCGGAGCGCGTAGAGGACAAGCCCTTCGAGTATGACGTCAGGTGACAGGATGGGTCAGGGTGATAGCCCATGCCACCCCACACCACCTTACTTCGACCGGCGCTCTCCTCGCAGCCTCTAGCGCGCTCTCGGCGCGCGGGTCCTTCCCAGACCTCTCAACCCTGAGGGTAACGCGCCACCGCAGGCTATCAGTAGCGACTGAAATTTATTTCATTTCATCAGCAACAGGAGTTTTGAGACAGGTTTTATGCGGGTTTCGTGGGCTGGTGCTGCAGGAGGGGCGCGTCGGCAGGGGAGGCTGCCAGTTGTCATCCTTGTGGTGCCCGGATTCGCCGTCAGGCGAACCGGATGCTTTAGAGCGGCGGGCGGCGGCGGACTCGAAAACACAGAATTCGAGTTCTGACTATGCTTGGGGAATGACAGCCCGCTCGCGGGGCTACAAACGCAAGGGAGATTCCATGAATAGCTGGAGAACTTCTGTGATCGGTGCGGTGCTCATCGTCGGGGCGGTCGCCTCGCTCGGCATCTCGGCGGTCGTCAACAAACGCGCGCCGTCGGTCGAAGAGTTGACGATGGCCGCGGGCACGATCGCGACGGGCGTCGGCCTCATTCAGGCGCGCGACAACAACAAATCGTCGGAGGACGCGGGCGCGAAGTAACGCCCCCGCCGTCCCATTCACCCGGAGACAATTTATGCTACGTGCAAAATGGTTTGCCCTCCTCGCACTGCTAGTTATCACCGCCGTCACGGCGGCATGCACCCCGGGCCTACGCGCCGTCGGCCGCGGCATCGAGACGGGCGCGGTCGAAGGCCGGCGCGAAATAGCTTCCATGCAGAAGGCCGGCGAAATCGAAGAAGGTACGGCCAAGAAATACTCGGCCGTCTTCGACGAGGTCGAATCGAACGGGCACAACATGAGCCTCATCGGCAACTGGGGCGCGATGTCGCGGGCGGAGAAGCGCCGCACCGTCCTCCAGCAAATTAGCCTGTGCGAGGCGAGCGCACGTCGGCTCGACGAGGCGGGCGTCGTCGGCATCAAGAGCACCAGGGCTCGCAAGCGCGTCGAAGATTTCAAGCGAAACTTCCAGCGCAGTCTCGGCGCGCTACGCATCATCGAGGCGTCCATCCCGGCCGAGCAGTAAGACGAGTAAACCATGTCCCCCGACGTCATTTCGCAATCACCCCCGCGCAGATGGTTCGAGCACCCGCTCTTCACGCTGGCGCTCTCCGCCGTTTTGTTCCCCGCCCTCATCAGCGTCGGGGCCACGTTCGTCACCCTGGCTAAGACCAGCGTCACCGACAAAATCGAAGCCTTGCTGCAGCAGCAGCAGGCGACCGCCGCGCGGGTGGACGCTAACAAACGCGAGCGTATCGAGGAGTTCAAGGAACTGCGCCGGGATGTCGTGACCAAAGAGGTGCTCGACGAGAAGTGGGAAACCGTCAAAAAGATTGACCGCACGGTGGACGAGCTGCTGCGTCTCCAGTTGAAGGAGCGCCGGTGACGGAAGACCGTCTCTTCTACACGGAATCGCTCAGAGATGACGCGGGCGTCGCTCATCTCATGGGCGTCTATGTGACCGCCGCAGGCGCGATCTACCTGCGTGATTTAGGACCAATTCTATGAATACCTCTCCCCGGGAAACAAACGACAATTCGCGCGACCGCCTCTCGCTCGTCGCCTTCTCATTCATCACCGCCGCGGCGTGGGCCGCCGGCTGCGTCGCCCTGTACGGGCTGGCTACTCTAGCGAACTACGGGTTCTAAATGAAAACAGCTTTACCCCGGCAAAAACCGAATCCCTCCACCACTCCCGCCACGACACCCGCCACAAATGCGGGCGCGCCGTCTGACCGCGTGCGCGCCCCACTCGCCCTGGTCGAGCCGTCTCCCGAGTCGCCGCCACGGGGGCACCTGAAGAGCTTTGAGGGCGACCCCAAAGCCGATGCTAAAGAACTGCTCCAGAAGTTGGAGTTTCATCTTGCCAGATACCCGCAATTCACGAGCATCCTGATGCTGGCCATCGAGCCGATGCGCGCCGAGGTGCGCCGCAGGCCGAAGAGCGATCGCGATCTCGTCTTCGATGTCATCACCGCCTTTGACAGCGTTCCTCTGGAAGAGTTGCTCGGTGACACGCACCTGTCAGCGGAGCGCGTGTGCGCCGTCCTGCTCGACCTCGTCGAGGTGGGCCTGGTTGACTGTCGCACTTCCGGGCGGCGCTCGGGCACGAAACTCGATCCCAGTTTCAAAGCATTACTGGGGAAGATATTCGCCCGCGCCGATCATCGCCACTTGAAAGGCGATTACCGCGCCGAATACCTCTTCTGTCACAAGCTCGTGCCCGCCGGCTCCGACTTCACCGGCCCGGCGCGCGAATCCAGCCAGACGCAAGCCATGAGCGAGTTCCTGCAGAGCTGAAAACACAGAATCACGCCTTTGACTATTCTTGAGACCGGGAGGGAACCGGTTTCAACGTGGCAAACAAACCCATCAACGTCGCCAAACAGGTCACTTACGCGCTTGCGCAGACGCTCACGGGCGTCGTGAAGCAGGCGCAGGGCGACGTTGTCTCCGGCATCGAGAGCACCTTCACGGTCAGAAATAACTGGGACAGGCCCTCGAACGCGATGGGCATCAAGGCGCTGCCGGCGACGAAGACCGACCTCTCCGCGGCGCTCGTCACGCGCGCCGACTGGCTCATCCCGCACGAATCGGGCGAGGACAAGACGCCGGCGGGGAACTCGCTCGCCGTGCCGAGCAAAAACGTACGCCGCACGAAGCGCGACATCATCGGGCGGAGCCAGCGGCCGAAGGCTCTGCGCGGCAAGCGCGACGTGGTGCTGCCTTTGAAGGGCGGCGGCACGGGGCTCTTCCAGCGCAAGGGGCGGGGCCGCAACAGCAAACTCGTCTTCCTCTACACACTGGCCGAGCGGGCGCGCATTCGCCGGCAGCCGACGGTCATCGAGCCGACGCTCAAGGTCTTCGAGCGGAAGTTCGACAAACTGTTTTTCGATAACTTGAGGAAAGCACTGAGGACAGCCAAGTGACTACTACCCCTTACATCCCCGATCCCAACAAGCCGTGTTGCCCCTCGTGCAGGGCGACCATCTATGTGCAGGCCGAAGGTTACGAGGTCGATTTTAACCTGGCGGGCGGGAAGACAGAGAAGCGGACGAAGTATCGCGTGCGAAATTTCCTGGTCGAAACTCTTCCGGATGTGCTGACGGCGTGCCATTGCGCGTGGCTCCTCGCAACTATCGTAGGACAAAGGACGGCGCGGCAGACCGCAGAGGCTAAGGTATGAGCGACGCCACCGAACTCTATTCAATCTCGCAACTCGCGACGCTCTCCGGCCTCGACCGGGCGACCGTGACGAAGCGGCTCGTCGATGTCCCGTTCGCGGGCGGGGCGAAGAATGCGAAGACCTACTCGCTCGCCGATGCGCTGCCGGCACTCATCAGCGGCGAATCGACCGAGATGGATGCGGCGAAGCTACGTAAGATGCAGGCCGAGGCCGATCTCAAGGAGTTGGACTTCCAGCGCGAGCGCGGTGAAGTCGTTTCGACGAAGGAAGTCGCCGACTACACGCTCCGTCTGTTCAAAGGTGTGCAGAACCGCATCGGCGTCAGGTTCCCGCGCGAGATCTCGCAGCAGCTATACAAGGCCGAATCCGCGGCACAGATCACCGAGACCCTGCAGCGCGAGCTGGGGCGGATATTCAATGACCTCCGAGACGATCACAAGCGTTTTCTCTGAGGCGATAGCCTCGGCGATTCCCGAATCATCCCTGACCGTCTCACAGTGGGCGGCGACCTACAGGTTTCTCTCGGCCGAGCGCAGCGCGCGCCCGGGCCGCTGGCGGAACGAACTGGCGCCGTACTTGGTCGAGATCATGGACACGGTCGGCAAGCCCGGCATCCGGGAGATCATCCTAGTCGCATCCGCACAGGTGGGCAAGACCGAATGCTGTAACAATATTCTCGGTTTCTTCATGCACGCCGACCCGTCGCCGATCATCTTCGTAGCCGAGACCGAAGACAAGGCGGAGGCATGGTCGAAGGAATCGCTCGCCCCGATGATTCGCGACACGCCGGTGCTCGCGAACCTCGTCGGGGACGCGCGCTCGCGCGACTCGAACAACACCATCGGTGGCAAGTCTTTCCCCGGTGGCCATCTCGCCATCGCGCACGCCACCTCGCCGGCGACGCTCTCCTCGCGCCCGCGCCGCGTCGTCATCCTCGATGAGCGGGACGCCTTCAAGACCACAAGCGAGGGCGACCCGGCCAAGCTCGCCGAGAAGCGCGCGACGACATTCGAGGACGCGGTCATCGTGAAGGTCTCGACGCCGCGCGACCGTCTGGAACTGGAGCCGGGCGCGCCGCCCGACGCGCGCCGCTTTACGGCCATCGAACTGGAGTATGAGAACTCCGACCAGCGCAAGTACTTCGTGCCGTGTCCTCACTGCGGCGTATATCAATCACTCGCTTGGGCGCGCGTTAAATGGGACTCCGAAGAGACGGCCGGCGACGCCTACTACGTGTGCGAGAGCGGCTGCGTAATCGAGCACGAGCACAAGACGGAGATGCTCGCGCGCGGCGAGTGGCGCGCAGCGAAACCTTTCACCGGTCGCGCCGGATTTTTTATCAACGAGATCTATTCGCCGTTCGTGTCCTGGGGTGCCATGGCGCTGAACTTCCTTGAGGCCAAAAAGAATCAAGCGACTCTAAAAGTTTTCGTAAATACTTCTCTCGGTGAGGGCTGGGAGTCGATAACTCAGCAGGCCAGCACGGAAGATCTCGAAGGGCGTCGCGAAGAGTATGAGGCCGAAGTTCCTGATGGCGTGCTCGTCATCGTCGCCGGCGCTGACGTGCAGGGCGACCGCATCGAGACGGAGATCGTCGGCATCGGCCTGGACGGCGAGACGTGGTCGCTCGATTATCAGGTCCTCGTCGGCGATCCGTCACAGCGACAGGTCTGGGAAGATTTGAAGCACTTGTGGACGACGCCGTTCACCCGGGCGGATGGGAGCGAGGTCTGCGTGATGGCGGCGGCTGTAGACTCCGGCGGCCACCACACGCAGGAGGTCTATCGCTTCTGCCGCGAGAACGCCGGCCGGCGCTGGTACTCGGTCAAGGGGGCAAACACGCCCGGCAAACCCATCATCTCGAAGCCCAGCCTGCAGGGGCGCCCGCCCGTGCGTCTCTTCACCGTCGGCACCGAGACGGCTAAAGACACCATCGCCGCCAACCTCCTGGTCGAAGAGCCGGGACCCGGCTACTGCCACTTCCCCGTGGCGCGCGGGGACGATTACTTCAAGCAGCTCAGGAGCGAGCGGCCCGTCACGCGCTACACGCGCGGCGTGGGCGTGCGCAAGTGGGAGAAGATCAAGCCGTCGGCGCGCAACGAAGCGCTCGACAACCGGGTCTACGCGATGGCCGCGTGCGCCATCCTCAACCCGAACTGGCGGAAGCTGCACGAGGCGATGGTTAAGAAATCCCGCCAGGCGGGATACGGGGCGGAGGAGGAACTGCAGCAGCCAGGGCGGAAGCCTGCAGCCAACACTCCGCCACCTCAATCATTCGTCGGCCGCGGCCGGGGACCTAATAGCTTTACGAACGGATGGAGATAGCAGCAGATGAGCATAGATAACATTCCGACTTACGAGCCCGAATCTTTCGTCGCCGGAGAGAGCCTCAAGTGGACGAAAAAGCTGGCCGATTACAACCCGGCGGACGGTTGGGCGCTGACGACGCACTTCCGCGGTGTCACTGCTGACGGCTTTGACGCCGCGGGCGTGGCCGACGGCAACCAGTTCTTGATCGCCGTGCCCGCCGCGACCACCGCCCCGCTCGCGGCGGGGACTTACTACTGGCAGACGTGGGTCGAAAAGGACGGCGAGAAGTACATGATCGACTCCGGGCAGACCGAAGTGCGGCCCGGCCTCGCAGGGCTGGAAGGCACCTATGACGGGCGCAGCCAGGTCAAGAAGATTCTCGACGCCATAGACGCGACCATCGAGGGGCGCGCCACGACCGACCAGCACATGTACATGATCGGCAACCGGCAGTTGATGCGCATCCCCGTCGAGCAGCTCCTGTCAGTACGCACCAAGTACGCGCAGCTCTACGCCCGTGAGTTGCGGGCGGCGAGCCTCAAGGAGGGCGCCCCCTTTCTCAAGAATATTTACACGAGGTTCACTAACGCATCATGATCACACTCAATCTCGAAACACCGCCCATGTCTCAAGTCGTCGCCGACCGCCGCAAAGCGGAGGCCGCGCGCCAGAAGGCCGCGGCACTCCAGCGCACTTACCAGGCGGCCGTATCCAACCGGCTTACGGGCGATTGGACGCTCTTCTCGACTTCGACGCGCTCGGAACTGCGCTCGCAACTCAGGAACCTCCGAGCCCGGAGCAGAGACCTCGCGCGCAACGACCCCTACATGAAGAAGTTTTTGAGCATGGTGAGATCGAACGTCGTCGGGCCACACGGTATCAGGCTGCAAGCGAAGCTCGCGGACGCCGTGGGCGCGCTCGACAACGAGACCACGAAGCACGTCGAGGCGAAGTGGAAGGAGTGGTCGCACGCCGATACCTGCTCCGCTTCGGGCAAGCTCTCCTTCGTCGACGCGCTGAAGATGTTCATCGCAACCATCGCTCGCGACGGCGAGGTGCTCTGCCGAATGATCGTCGCGGACAACCGCTTCGGCTTTTCGCTCAAATTCATCGACGTGAACTGGCTCGATGAGGGATACAACGTAGTTAACCGCGACGGCACACGCATCATAATGTCGGTCGAGGTGGACCGGCACGACCGGCCCCTCGCCTACTGGCTCACGCCTCCGGCCGACGAGTACACCTATGGCGGAAACTATGACGCGAGCATCGTGCAGCGCACGCGCGTCCCGGCCGAGGAGATCATCCACTGCTTCGTCGCCGAAGATGACAACCAGACGCGGGGCGTTCCGTGGGCGCACGCGGTCATGCTCGGCACGAAAATCCTGAACGGCTACCGCGAGGCGGAACTGGTGGCCGCCAGAGTGGGAGCGTGCAAGTCTGGATTTCTCATCCCGCCCGAGAACGATGAGTACGCCGGCCTACAGGATGAGAACAGGCAAATCATCGAGGACCTGCAGCCCGGCATGCTGCAGGAGCTGCCGCCCGGCTACACGTTCGAGGGCTACGACCCGACGCACCCGAACGCCAACTACGGAGAATTCGTCAAGGAGATTCTCCGGAGCGTCGCCGCCGGCCTCGATGTCTCCTACTTCGCGCTTGCCAACGACCTGAACGCCGTCAATTATTCGTCGGCCCGTATCGGCCTGCTGGAGGAACGCGACATCTGGCGCGGCCTGCAGGGTTTTGTCATCGAGCACTTCTGCCGCCGGGTCTACCTGGCTTGGCTCCGGGCCGGCATGCTCACGGGCGAGCTGGCCCTGCGCCCGCAAGACTTCGAACGCCTGCGCGAGCCGATGTGGCAGCCGCGGGGCTGGGCGTGGGTCGACCCGATGAAGGATGTGCAGGCGTCTGTACTTGCCATCAACAACGGGCTGGCGACCCGCACGGACACGCTGGCCGAGCAGGGTGAGGACTTCGAGGAGACGGTGGGCAAACTCGCCAGCGAGCAGGAGTTACTCGATGCAAAGGCGATCCGCATCGTGGCCGGGAAACCTTCCGCCGGGACGAAGGCCAAAGCCCCGGACGAGGCCGATTAGGCGTTCCCAAAACACAGAATTTCAATTCTGAATATAGTTGCCGGTGGGGAGACAGAGACAACTCTTCGCCGGCAACTTTTATGGGACAGAAGAAAACAGACATTCGCGAAATCGTCGGCAAGCGCCTCGACCGTCAGATCATCCTCACGCGGGAAGACCTGAAGGTTGACCAGGAAGCGCGCACCATCGAGATCGCTTTCGCTTCCGACCAGCCCATCGAGCACTGGTTCGGCAAGCTCATTCTCGACCACAGCGTCAGCTCCATCATTCTCGACCGCCTGATGCAGGGCGGCCCGCTCCTCCTCGACCACGACCGCACGAAGCAGATCGGCGTCCACGAGTCCGTCTCGAACGACGGCCACGTCACGCGCGCGATGGTGCGCTTCTCCCGGAGCGCGCTCGGCGAAGAGATTTTCCAGGACGTGCAGGACGGCATCCGCCGCGGCGTCTCGGTCGGCTTCATCGTCCACGAGATGGAACTCGACGAGAAGTCGGAGGACGAATACATCTACCGCGCCACGAAGTGGGAGCCGGTTGAGAACTCTATCGTCGCGATCCCGGCGGACATCAGCGTCGGCGTCGGCCGCTCGCTTGCAGATGCCGAGGCCGAGCGCAACCAGGAAGAAGAGGATGCCCGCGCCCGCACCTGCTCAGAGTGCGGCGGCGACGGGTGCGACATCTGCGCCCCTGACCAGGAGCGCCAACAAGACAGGAGCGCAGAAACTGCGCGCGCCAACAACCAACCAATCGAAGTGAGGACGAATAAGATCATGGAAGAAAAAGAACTGATGGAACAGTTCCGGGAACTCGGCGAGTTCTACGGCCAGGCAGACATGGCGCGCAGCTTTCACGCCGATGGCAAAACGGTCGAGGAGTTCAAACGCGCTGTGCACGAGAAACTGAAGACGGCGCAGGAAGCGACGCCCACGCAGGCGCACGTCGACCTGAGCCGCAAGGAGCAGTCCCGCTACTCCATCGCCCGCGCCATCATGGGTTCCGCCGACGGCAACCTGGACGGCCTGGAACTGGAAGTTCACCAGGAACTGGAGAAGCAACTACCCTCGAACTACAAGCGTGCCGGCGGCGTCCTCGTGTTCACCCGCGCCGGCCTCGACTCCGCTACCGCCACCAAGGGCGCGGAAACAAAGTTCACCGAGGCGGGCGACTTCATCTCGATGCTGCGCAACAAGGCGAAGATCTTCGCCCTCGGCGCGCGCCTGCTAGCCGGCCTGCAGGGCCCCGTCGGCTTCCCGAAACAGACCGGCGCGGCGACCGCCACGTGGGTCGGTGAGAATTCCGGTGCCGACGTCCCCGACTCCAGCATGACGCTCGGCAGCGTCTCGCTCACGCCGAAGACGCTGCAAGCCTCTACGTCATACTCGCGCCAGTTGCTGGTGCAGTCAGTCGTAGACGTGGAGTCGCTCGTGCGCGAAGACCTCGCGCTCATCCACGCGCTCGCCATCGATCTCGCTGCCATCAATGGTTCCGGCGCGGGGAATCAACCGCGGGGCATCCTGAACACGAACGGCATCGGTGCTGTCTCCATTGGCGCGAACGGTGGCGTCCCGACCTACGACCACATGGTCGACCTCGAAAGCGCCATCATCGCGGCCAACGCCGACACGGCGGCCATGGGTTATCTGACGACGACCGGCATCCGCGGCAAGCTGAAGAAGACCCCGGAACTCGGCAACACGGCGGCGCTGCCGGTGTGGCGCGGTTCGGAAGTCAACGGCTATCGCGCCGAATCCACGAACCAGGTTCCCTCGAACCTCACGAAGGGCACGTCGGACGGCATCGCTCACGCGATCATCTTCGGTGTGTTCTCCGAGCTGCTCGTCGGCGAGTGGGGCGCGCTGGAGTTGGTGGTCGATCCTTTCCGCTTGAAGAAGCAGGGCATGATCGAAGTGACCTCGTTCGAGATGGTTGACATCGTCCTCCGCTATGCGGAAGCGTTCGCCGCCATCAAGGACGCGCTGACGGCGTAATCACAAGTCGCACATGCAGATTGTTGATTTACAGGGCAGGGTAGTGGCGGAGGGTAAAAGGTCGATGCGCGTCAGGATGATTTATGGAGTCTTCTTCGAGGGCAAAGACCTCTTACCCGGCGAGACCCACACCGTGCCCGACTATTTCGGTATGCAGCTCCTCAATGAGGGACGCGCGCGCCAAGCCTCCGAGCCGGAGCCGGTACCGACAAGCGAGCCTGCGAGTCTTCCGTCCGTCAATGACGAAGCCAGACCCGCCGTTGTCGCTCCTGCTCCGGCCCGGAACAAACCCAGGAGAGGCTAGCCGGTGTTCACCGAAGACCTCTTACAGTTCTTTGACGTAAACCGAGGCTTTGCTGTGCAGGCCGTCTTCAAGCGAGGCGAGACGGTGCTGGCAACAGTCGCGGTCATTTTTAACGACCCCTCGCAATCGGTGGAGATCTACTCCACCCAGATCGAGGAGGCCGCGCCGTTCCTGCAGGCTCCGACCGCGTCGCTCGCCGCTGTGAAGCGCGGCGACACGGCGACAGTGAACGGCGCGACTTATCGCATCGAGCGCATCAGGCCGGACGGGACCGGCGTCTCGACCGTCTACCTGGCTGAATAATGGCTGATACCAAACGACAAAAGATAGTCGATGCGGTCATCGTCAGGATGCAGACTATTCGGATAGAAAACGGCTACCAGACGGACGTTGGCGTGCTCGTGGAAGACTGGCCGGAGCGGTTTGACGATGACCAGTTACCGGCACTCGGCGTCTGCGATCTGCCCGACGACATCACGAAAGAGAACAAGAGTTCGCTTCGTGTGACGCACAAGTTGAGGGTGCAGGTGCGGTTCTTCGTTAGAGGCGGTACCAGGCCGCGCGAACTGCGCAAGATGATGGGCGATGTGGTTAAAGCGGTCGGCGTTGATATGACATGGGGTGATCTGGCGACGGACACCGAGCCGGCCTCAGAAGGTTTCATCATCCCGACAGAAGCGATGATCGTCGCCGGCGGAGCGGTCGAGTTCATCATCGAGTATTTGACCGACACGTTCGATCCCTACCAGTAGAAGAGGAAAAGGCAATGGCAACTGAATATTATCTCGGCAAAGGCAAACTGCAGGTCGCCGACCGCGACGCTAACGGCGCTCCCGGCGCACTCACCGATGTGGGCGAAGTCCCGCTCATCAGCATCGAGGTCACGAAAGACTATGCCGAGAACTTCGCCACGAGCGGCGAGGAGAACGTGCAGGACGCGCACGTGCCTACCAAGCGCACGGTCAAGGCGAGCATCACGCTCAAGGAAGCGACCGCCAAGAATCTCGAACTCATCCTGCACGGGAAGAAGACCGCGAACGCGGGCGGCAGTGTGACGAACCAAGCGTTCCCGTCCGGCATCCTCGCGGGCGAGACGCACCGGCTGCCCGGCTTCGCCGGCGTTGCCTCTTCCGTCGTCATCACGGACAGCGCCGGCTCGCCGGCCACCCTCGTCGAAGGCACGAACTACACGGTCGATGCCGATTACGGCGACGTCAAATTTATCCTCGTCACCGGCTTCACCCAGCCTTTTAAAGCGGCGTTCACCAACGCGGCCTCGACGCGCGTCGCGATTCTCTCGAAGCGCGCGTCCAATAAATTCCTGCGCTTCAAAGGCATCAACATCGGCAACAACAGCGGCAAGAAAAAGATGCTCGCCGAATTGTACGACTGCTCGCTGATGCCCGCGAAGAAAGTTGATCTGAAGGGCGACGAGCACGCGACCTATGAACTGGAGATCGTCCTCCTCGCCGACTCGACGAAGGCCGAGAGCGAGGAACTCGGACGATATGGGAACGTCCTCTTGCTCGACTAACTACATCGGCAGTTCAACAACCACGTGCGCGGGAGTCATGCCGATGAGGTGTCCCGCGCATTTTCTCAAGGAGCCAAGTGAAATGAGTCAAACACCACTATATGACGCGGGACTGCTGAGCGCTCGCGCCCCCCACAGGGCCACGGCCACGCTGACATTTTTCAAGGAGAACGGCGACAAGGAAACGGTCGAGGCGGATGTCTTCTACCGCGGGCTGTCTCTTGATGAGACGGAAGAGTTCCCAGACCTCGAAGGCTTGGAAGGTAAGGAGCGCGCCGCGGCGGTCGCCAAGCAGCTCGCTTTCCTCGTGCTGAGTATCCCGCTCTTCGGCGTGGGCGTGGGCGACGAGTTTTCGGTCAAACCGGACGAGAAATATTTCGGGGGCATGGACACCACGCACGTGGACGCCATCAGCAAAGCCATTGAGGAGAGCACCTCCCCAAACACGTCAGCCTCCAACTCCTGACCGCCTGGTACAAGTCTGGAGGCAAATCCGGCGAGCCGCTGCCCGAGCAGAACATCATCGCACTGGCGTTCGCGCTCGGGCAGATGCCCGACACGATAGCCCGCTGCGACACTTACTGGATCAACCGCATGCTGATGGACATGGAGGCGCGCGCTAAAGCCGCCGAGAAGTAAGACGATGGTAAAGAAACTCGACCTGTATAAGCTGGGCGTCGTCGTCGAAGTCAACGGGCAGAAGTCGCTCGCCACGCTTCAACAGGTCGAGAAGCAATCGAACTCCGTCCAGACCTCTTTCAAAGGTCTGCGAGGTGAGATCGGTTCTTTGAAGGCTTCTTTAACCGGTGGCGGCGGAAGCGGCGAGGGCGGCGGACTTTTCGGTGCTATCTCGTCAGGACTGCAACTGCTGCCCGGCCTCAGTATCGTTGCTGCAAGCGTCGGCAAAATAACCGATGTGATGAAGTCCGGCGTCAAGATCGGATTCGACTACAACCGCGTCATGGAAGAAGCCCAGATCGGCTTTGAAGTGATGATGAAGAGTCGGACTAAAGCCACGCAGCACCTCAAAGATCTCGACGGCCTCACGCTCAAATCTCCGTTCGATCTGGAAGTCCTCATCAAAGGCTCGGAACTGGCACAGGCTTTCCGGTTTAAGACCGCGGAGATTCAACGCCTGTTACTGACCACCGGCGACGCCTCGCGCGGCGTGCAGGAGAAGTTCGAGGGCATCATCACCGCACTCGGCCAGATCAAGACCAAAGGCAAGCTGAGTTTTGAAGAAATGAATCAGCTTGTCGAACGGGGCGTGCCCGCGTGGGATTACCTCGCCGACGAGATCGCCAAAGTCGATAAGAACATCGCCCGACTGACCGGAGACAAGCGCACGGGCGCGGTTCAAAAGATGGCGGAGCGTGGGTTGATCTCCAGCTCCGGCGCTATCGAAGCCCTTCTGCGCGGGATGGAAGCCGACTTCGGCGGCATCGGCGAGCGCGTTTCAAATGAAACCGCCTCCGGCCTTGAGTCGCAGATGCGGGACGGCAGCCGTCGCGTGGTCGGGGCTGCCACGAAAGGGCTGTTCGAGGGCTACAAGGATACGCTTCGGGCGGGCATCGCGACCGTCGGGTCTGACACCGTGACGAGCCTCGCGGATTCTCTGGGCGCAAACTCGGAGCAGCTCATCGGCGCGGGCGCGGACATGGGCAGGTCACTCATTAAGGGCATCAAGGGCTCGTTGCGGATGAACTCTCCGAGCATAGTGCTGCAGGAGATGGGAACGCAGGCGGCGTCGAGCTTCGTTGATAGATTCATCGAAGAATACGAGACGATGTTCGGCCGGATAGGCGCTTCGACGAAGAAGAATCTCGCGACCTTGGTCAGCCAGATTGCCACCGATGAGGACTGGCTGAAGCTGCCCCGCGAGGTCGCTATCAAGCAGGTCGCCTATTTACTTTCGACAGTCAAAACAGAGACGGGGAACTTCAAGTCGCGCGGAGAGATCGGCCAGGGGCGCGGGCACGCCTATGGATCGACAGGCTTTCACGGCCGCGGCTACGTGCAACTGACTCACCACGACAACTACCTGAGAGCCGGCAGGAAGTTAGGACTCGATCTCGTCAACAACCCCGAACTGGCGATGAAGCCGGAGGTGGCCTATCAGATCGCGAAGCGCGGCATGCGCGAGGGCTGGTTCAGGGGCGATAAGAAGGGGCAGCGCTTTAATCTGAATCGTTTTCTCAACACGGAGATGACTGACTTCTATCACGCCCGTGCGATCATCAACGGCTATAACCGGAAGCAAGGCCAGCTCGATAAGGGACGCGAGACGGCGGCGAACGCGGAGCGCTTCGAGTCCGTGCTGTCGCGTGCCGGCTTTGGATCGTCTGGCGATGTCATGCCTGTCAGCGTGGTGAACCTTTCCGAGTTGAAAGGCTTGGGAGCGCGCGATCTGAGCGAACACGGCGGTTTCGTCCCGCGTGATGCGGCTTCGATAGCGGCCGGCCTCGACGTCGTGGCGAAGCTCAAAAACGCAAACGCCGACTTGCCCCTGACGACCAACGGCGATCTCGGCGGATTTGAAAACGTCGTAATCAAGCCGCTCAAGATGCTGCCGCCCGCGATGCGTGAGATGGGCTCGGCGGCGAAAGCATCTCTCGCCCCGATTAAAGGCTTAATCCAGTCGGAATCTCGCCTCGCCCAAATGCGCGGCATGCTCGGCGGCGTGGCCGGCATGATGCCGCAGCAGCAGGTGGGGAAGAAGCGCGGCTTCTTCTCGAAGTTGCTGGGGGTCGCCGCGCCCTTCCTCGGATTTATCCCGGGCGTCGGGCCGCTCCTCTCGACGCTCGCCGGCATCGGCAGCAGCGCGCTTGCGGGCGACTGGGGCGGGGCGCTGATGGCCACCGCTGGTGGCTTCGCCTCCGGCGGCGCGTTTCGCAGGAGCGGCGGAGGTGGCGTCTCGTCTGGAGGCACGACCAACGTCGGAGGCGTCAACATGCCGAATCCGGGCACAGCGGTCGGCGCCATCACGACGACCGGCAACACGATCAACACCAATCTGAGCAACAGGTATCCCGGCCGTGCGCGGGGCGGCCCCGTCAGCCGCGGGCGCGCGTATCTGGTCGGCGAACATCGCCCGGAAGTCGTCCAGTTCGGAAACGACGGCTACGTACACCCCAGCATCGAGGCTTTCTCGCGAGCAGCGAATTCGGGCGGAGGGTTGGCCGGCGGGGGGAAGGGCGGATTCTGGAATAGCTGGCGTGAAAATTTCGACCGGCTCGCCGGGGCTATTGAGAAATTTGAAACGATGACACCGGGAGAAGTTTTGACGAAGGGCGCGAAGACGCACCCGGGCGCCATCGGCGACGGCCTCAAGCGCGCTGGCTCGCGCGATCCCAAAGTGGCCGAGTGGATGCGGAGGCAGACTTCATGAGCGATGAGCAGATCGAAAGTCTCAACACTGAAGGTTTCCTCTTCGAGGGCACGAGCATCCGCGGCTCCAACCTGCGCGCGTACTACGGCGATGGTTACGGTGAAGGCGCGGTCATCGGCTCGCCCGCCGGCCTGCGCAAGTGGAAGGTGAAGATAGCCGTCTTGCCGCACACAGACGATTACAACATCAATGCGGGCGAGCACGGCCTGCAGACGCGCGCCCTGTACCTCTGGCGTTTCTACGAACGTCACAACGTCGCCAACGCATTCAAACCTTTCTGGGTGCGCGATCCACTTTTCAATCAAGACTTCCTTGCGGAGATCGTCGAAGAGGAACTCGATTACGCGATGCTCTGCCGCCTCGCCTACGCGACCGGCCTCACGCTCCGGCAGCGGCGCGTGCATGGCGTGGAGTCACAAAGCGACCCGAACTTGATGGAGAACAACGACAGCATTTAGGGAGTGAGCATGGAGTTACGACTGGCGCGCAAGAATCTGACGGGCAGATCAACCATCGGCGAACTGAGCATCGACGGCAAGTTCGAGTGCTACACGCTCGAAGACTGCGTGCGCCCGGCGAAGCTCAAGGGCATGACGGCAATCCCCGCGGGCAGGTACCGCGTCGTGATCACCCGCTCGCAGCGCTTCAAGCGGCTGCTGCCGCTGCTCCTCGACGTGCCCCAGTTCGAGGGCGTCAGGATTCACAGCGGCAACGCCGCCGGCGACACCGAAGGGTGCGTTCTCGTCGGCCGCACCCAGGAGAAAGATTTCGTCGGCGAGAGCCGCGCCGCGTTCGAACAACTCTTCGCCCGGCTGTTGGGCGCGGTAGCCACCGAAGCGATCTTCATCACCATCAAGGACGCGCCCGACGCACGCGGCGCCACGGCCACGACGCGCGGCAACGAGAACAACCTCAAGCGGCCGCTCCGGGTCATCGCCGGCGAGCGACCGCGGTCAAAGTAATTCATGTCTGAACTGAGCGCACTAGACCAGGCCAAGCTCGAAGCCCTGACGGGGCTTATCGCCGCCGCGCGCGGCGGCGGGCCTTCCGTCCAGGTCGTCGAACTCGCCGCGGCGGATTGGCCCGCCCCGGACGGCAGGGTCTTCTACGCCTCCACGTTCGCCGACGACATCTTCCCCGGCCTGCGCGCTCACCTCGGCGACGCGGTCGTCGAGCCGCGGCTCGATGGCGGGCAGTTCCTCGATGTCACGCGGGACTCAGGTATCAGCGACGACTCGGTTTCGCTCAACTTATGGGACGCCGATCACGCCATCTCCGATCTCTTCGAGACGCACGGCGAGGGCGTGCGCATCGAGCTATTTCATTATTATCCGCAGGTCGATTTATTGCTCTCGATGTGGTTCGGCCACTTGCGGCCGCCCGAAGACGCCGACGAGGAGCGCTTCACGGCGCATGCCGAGAACGGCTTCCTCTCCGTCATGCTGCCTCTGCCGCGGCGCGCCTTCTTCAACACCTGCCAGGCCGTCTTCGGCGCATTGCTTTCGACGCAGGAAGAGATAGACGAGCACGACTGTCCTTACAACCGGCACCTTCCCGGAGGCGCGACCGGCAACCTCGACCCGGACACGGGGCTGCCTTTCACGTCCTGCCCGCGCAACACGCGCGCGGCCTGCATTGCCCGCCTCGACGACGATCTCTCCTATCTCGCCTTCGACACGAAAGCGGTCACGTATTCGGTCGGCTCGAAAGGTGCGACGGCCACGACGCGCGGCAACGAGAACAACCTCAAGCGGCCGCTCCGGGTCATCGCCGGCGAGCGCACCGTCCGCGACCTCGACCTGCTCGCATACATCGTCGAAGTCGGCCGCGCCGATCATCCCGAGCGCGGCGCCATCAAACTACAGTACGCCGTCAGCGAAGGCATCCTCAATAATCTCAACCAGCCGAAGGTCAACAACACTCTCATTCAACCCGCGCACTGGGGCGTGCGCCTCGGGTGGCCGCGCCAGCCCGGCACGGGCTTCACGCCCGGCGCGAACAACTACAGCGGCACGGCCATCCTGCAGGTTGTCCTCCAAGGCGACTTCCGCAACGTCGACCCGGCGGGCATCTCGACCGAAATCAAAGCGCGCGGCAAATCGGACGTGCGCGTCTACACGGCTGAGACGACGTTCACCCCGGTCTACACGAGATCGCGCGCCTGGTGGCTGCTCGAAGCGCTCAGAAATAAGCGCTGGGGCTACGGCGCGGCCGTCTCCCGGTTCGCCCTCGAGTCGGACTTCATCCCGCTCGACGAATGGTTCGCCGAACCTGTCGGCATGCGGGATAAAGACAACAACATCATCGCCGGGCCGCGCACGCTGTTCGATGCCGAACTCATCGACCGCACGGCGCAGCAGCAGATCAACGACATCTGTCTCGCCGGCCGCTGCACGGTGCCTTTCCCCTTCCAGGGCAAGCTCCGGGTCTTCCCGCTCAAGAAAGCCACGGAGGAAGAACTCGCCGAGGCGCTCGTCTTCTCAGACTACGGCGATGCGCGCAACATCATCCGCGACGAGGTGACGGGGAAGTCGTCTCTCACGCGCACGGTCATCTCCGACCGGGACCTGCCGAACTCGATCAAAGTCATCTTCGACAACGCCGAGCAGGAGCACGCCGAGCACCCGCTCGTCTTCGACAGCATCGACCAGCAACTGCGCGCCGGGCGCGCCTTCAGCGACACCGGCCGCCGCGTCGTCGAGAAAGATTACCGGCTACTAGGCGTCACGCGCATCGGCGAGGCCAATCGCCTCGGCGTGCTCCTGCGCGACCTGGGCGAGTTCGACGAGGGCGGCCTTGAGAACAACCTGCGCGTCAGGTTCCAGAGCTTCTTTACGCAGACTCTCACGCTCTACAAATCGAAAATCATCCGCGTGCTCTCGAAGTCTCTCGTCAACCGTCGCACCGGCGTGCAGAAGTTCGAATACTTCCGCGTGCGCAGTGTGCGCCAGCTACCTAACCTCCTCGTCGAAGTCTCCGCGCAGGCTTACCCGGTCGAGTATTACGAGCGGCTGGAAGACCTCGAAGCTCCGCCCGAGGGCGGCGGGGGCAGCGACCTCCTGCCCGGCATCGGGCGCAGGCCGCGCGCCATCGAGTTCAAGGAAATAGATTTCACGAATGACCGGATCATTCTGGATTTCGGAAGGCCGACCGTTTAAGCCATGTCAAATTTCAACTCATTCAACATCGTCATCGACAACAACGACGGCACGGTGACGCCGGTGCCGAACCAGACGGTGAAAGTCTATGACGTGACGAACGCGACCCCGCTCGCCGACACGGCCTCGGACGAGTTCGGCGTCGTGCCCGGCGCGTCGGTCGCCGTCGCCGCCGGCACGCGGCTCCGCTTTAGCGTCACTCGCGTCGACGGGCTGAACGGCTGCGCCGAGCAGGAGACGATCTGAATGGACTTGATTCTCAAGCCGAGCGGCGGCGCCAACATCGTGCTGCGCCCGCAAGGAAGGGCGACCTACTACCCGCCGGCCGAAGTCGACCCGGTCGAGGTGGAGATCTGGAGGCGGGAACTCGACGCCGACGGGAAATTCACCGGCGACGCCGTCTCGCTCGGCAGGTTCCCCAGCGTCGGGCGCATCGAGATTGAGAACACCCCGGACACGGACAGGAACATCCGCTACTACGCCATCTCCTACGCGGCGGACGGGACGCCGGACGTCTCTTCGCTCGAAGACGCGGTGCAGGTGACGCTGCTCGTGAAGCGCGAGACGGCCGCGCCCAACATCGGGCAGGTGGGCGACGCCACGGCCGACAGCGTCACGGTCGGCGTGAGCGGCTACACGAGATTTGCGCGCAAGCGCAGGGTGAAGATCGCCGAGAGCCTCGATGGCGGCGGCGCGCTCGTCGATCCAATCGTGGCCGTTTCCGACGCCGGGGGCGGGCAACTGGGCGACTACGTCGAGATCGCGCGCGCGAGCACCTTCACTCCGGCGTTCGCATACCTGGACGGCGACCCCGCGGCGGCCGGCTTCACCAAGACGGGGACGGCTCCGGCCGAAGCGGGCGCTGGAGGCTGGCGCATCAATTCGGCCGGCACGGACGCCGCGACCTACTACACGTTGGATTCATTCCCGGCGGATGCCTTCGACGAGGGCTTCACGCTCGAACTCGATCCGCCCGCCGTCGCCGCCACGGATGCGGCGGGGCCTGCGCAGTGCGTCGCACTCCGGGTCGAAGACGGGGCGCGAGCGTATGAACTGGCCTTCGACGCAGACGAGGTGAAGCTGAACGGCGGCGGCGCGCACGCGCACGGCGACATGAAGGTGCGGCTCGTCGTCGCGGCGGGCGGCCTGACGGCCGACCTCTGGATCGGCGACACGCTCGTCGAGGACAACACGGCGGGCGCAGCCACTACCGGGGAGGGACTCTCTTTCGGCGATCTGGCCATGGCCGACGACGCCGACGCGGTCTGGAAGCGCATCGCCTACGCGCTCACGCCCGTGCCGACAAAACTCTCGCGGACGATTTACGTGACGGTCGCGCACTCGTCGGGCGGGGCTTACGGGGCGGAGTCCGACGTGCTCGAACTGACCTTCGCGAGCGAGGGCGAGACGCAGAACGGCTCGACCGGCGACTTCGACCCAACGCCGCGATTCAAAGTTGATTACGAGGAGCTTGTGTAAATGCGAAAACTATTCACGTCGATGTTGTTCATCATCCTGGTCGCCGCCGCGGCAGACGCGCAGGGCGGCAGCGCAGCCTCTCCGACCTTGAAAGTCGGCGACGGGACGAAGAGCTTCAACGGCGTCAACGAGCTGCGCGTGCCGGCCGGCTGCGTCACGTTCTCCGGCCGCACGGCCATCATCAATTGCACGGGCGGCGGTTCATCCGGCACGACGAGTTCCCAGAATGCGAACCTCTTCTTCGCGTCGCCGAACGGCTCCTACGGGCTGCCGTCGTGGCGCGCCGTCGTCGAGGCAGACCTACCTAGCTTGGGCGCCGCGAAGATCACATCGGGCATCTTCGCCACGGGGCGGCTGGGGAGCGGCACGCCGTCGAGCAGCACCTATCTGCGCGGCGACGGGGCTTGGGCTGCGCTGCCGGCCGACTCGGTCACATCCGTCTTCGGCCGCACCGGCGCGGTCGTCGCCGTGTCGGGTGATTACACCTGGGCGCAGATCAACAAAGCGACTTCGAGCCTGGCCGACATCACGACGCGCTCGGCGGGCGACCTGTCGAGCGGCACGCTTCCCGACGCGCGCTTCCCCTCGACCCTGCCCGCGCTGTCTGGCGTCAACCTGACAAGCCTCAACGCGTCGAATCTCGCGTCGGGCACAGTCTCCACTGCGCGGCTCGGCTCGGGCACCGCATCGTCTTCGACCTACCTGCGCGGCGACCAGACGTGGGCTGCGCTGCCGGCAAGCGTCGGCGGGTCAGGCACGGCCGGCACGCTCGCGAAGTTCGCCACCGCGACGACGCTCGCCGACTCGATCATCTCGGAGTCGGGCGGAAAAGTGGGCATAGGCGTCGCCCCGGACGCCGGACTCTCGCTCGCCCTGGCGTCGAACTTGGGCGTGGGCACGACCGGGCAGATCCAGGTTGTAGGAAATTACGCCGGGAGCGGCGAGATTCCGGCGGGCGGTTACGTGGGTAGCGCCGGGTCTAGCAGCATCTCTCTAATCCCCTCGTCCACGGCGGCCACGGCGGGCGCGAAGGCGACGATCGTTTACCACAACGGGGCGTCGTGGTATTCCGCCGTGGACGTGGCGAACGTCGCCGGAGGCGGCACTACGCGCGGCACCCTTTCGCTGATGAAGTCGGGCGGGGCTGTCGAAATCGGCGGCACGACGAAGCAGGGCGCGAACGGGACGGCCGTCGCGCTCGAACGCCTCGGCACCTGCACGCTCGTCGCCGGCGCCTGCACCGTCTCCGACACGAACGTCACGGCCAGCAGCAGAATCTTTCTCACCGCTCAGGACAACAACTCGACGGGCGCGCTCAGAATCTCCGCGCGCACGGCGGCAACTTCATTCACCATTACCAGCTCGAACGCGGCAGACAACGGCCTCGTCGCATGGCACTTAGTTAACTAGAGAGGAAACACAAATGACTACGATTCGCACATCCCTATCACTCGCCCTTGCGCTGCTGCTGGTATTCGCGCACGCGCCCGTGGCCTTCGCTACGTCCGCTCCGACGAGGGCGCAACTGGAAGCTCTGACAGCGAAGATCGCCGCCGCCTCGGTCGCGTTCGCAGCGCCCACGGCCGCGAGCTTCTCGACCATCGTCCCGGCCAACCGTCAATCGGCAATCACGCTGCAGGGCGCCGACCCGGACGGCACGGCCCTGACCTATGCCATCGCCGCCGGCCCGTCGCAAGGCGCACTCTCCGGCCTGAACACGGCCACGGGCGTCGTCGTCTACACGCCGGTCGCGAGCTACACCGGCGCGGACTCCTTCACCTACACGGTGACGAGCGGCGGCGACACGACGGCCGCGGCGACGGTCACACTCACTGTCTCGAACCAGAAAACCAGAATCATCGACTCGGTCGTCGACTCGGCCGGGGTGCCGCGCTCGGGCAAGGTGACCTTCATCCTGACGCAGCAGGTGGCGACGCCGGACGGCCTGGCGCCGGTCGGGTCGAGCGTCTCGGCCTCGCTCTCGAGCGGCGTGTTCGACATCTCGGTCTTCCCGTCGCGCTCCCTCTCGCCGAACGCCTACTACCAGGTGTGGTGGTCAGATGCCTCGACGACGAACAAAGAACTGCTCGGCGTCTACGACATCCCGCTCTCGACTTCGACCGTCACGCTCGCCGCCTACAAAGTGATGGACACCAACCTCGCCGCGCGCTACACGTTCGCCTCGACGGCGGCGGTGGCGGCTCTGACGACGGCCGTCGCGAACGCCACGCTCGCGCAGCTCCTCTCTGTCTCGCGCACGACGGGCAGGGTGCAGAAGTGGGACGGCGGAAATTTGTCGGACTCGATCATCAGCGAGAGCGGTTCTAAGGTGACGGTGAACGGCACGTTCGAGGCGACGAACATCACCGGCCTCAAGAATGCGGATCTGCCGACCGAGATGACAGGCAAGATTTTCAACGCGCCGACCATCAACAACGGGACGATCAAGACGCCGACGATTCAGGACCCGGCAATCACCGGCACCATCAACGGTAATCAGAATATCAACGGCAACCTCAACGTGACGGGCAAGATCGGCGGCGATGGGTCGCTGCTGACCGGCGTCGTTGCGGCGGGCGTCGGAGGATCGTCGAGCACGGGCCCGCTCACGCTGCGCGCAGACTCGGACAATTCAGGCGCGGACGGCGACATCTCCATCATGCCGGGCAGTGCCGAGGCGCTCAGATTTAAGGCCGACGGGCGCGTCACCGGCACGAAGAGCATCACAGGCGAGTCATTGCTTTCCGAGTTTGCCGTTCCCGATGACGGTCTGAATGATAGCGTCGGCATACAGAATGCTTTGAACGCACTCGCGGCCGGCACCATTCACACGCTCGTCGTCGACGGCGAGTACAAACTAACTTCGCCCGTCTCGAAAAGTTTCAACCTGACGCGCAACGTGATTCGCATTGTAGGCCGGGGGGCTAACTCGATCTTCCACATCGCAACGGGCACAGGGGCGACGGGGATCACATTGACGAACGCCCAAAGCCTGTCACTCGAAGGCTTCAACCTTCGGGGTACGCCGGGTGTTTCGACGGATGCAAAAATCCCCCTCCTCCTGGCCTCAAACACCGTCACCGTTATGAACAGGATCAACTTCTTCGGCCTCGCTTCTGCGGAGGCGGGGGGCGCGGGCGCACTGAAAGTCACGGGCGCGTACCTGACGCAGCGCAACGTCAACTTCTGGGGCTGCACGGGCTACCACCCGAACGGGGTCAGCACGATGGTGGTCGACTCCTTTCAAGGGCTGAACATGGACACGCCGCAGTTCTTAGATCATGGGACTCTGAACGGTGTCAGTTATAGCAAGACGGGGACGATGGGTTATGCGTGGCTCAACCTCGGCACTCCGGCGCAGGAGAACGAGGGCATCGCTCGCATCATCAATATGTACGCGGACGAGGGCGCGGCCTACGCCATCGTCGCCAGCTCGACGGGCAACAGCGGGCAGATCGTGATCGAAGGTTTGAACAACAACACGAATCCCACCGACGAAGGGTTTGGGGTGGCGATAGCGAGTTATAAATACGCTCGCGTCTCCCAGTCCAAGTTCAAGACACTGAACGTCAATCCAGTGGAGCGCGTCATCGTTCGCTTCTTCAACGTGGGGCGCGCGGTGGTCGAGGGCGTCGAGGGCTTCGTCTCCGCGCAGCGCGTATTCGCGGACTCGACGACCACGAGCCTGACCGTGCGCGATTCAGTCTTCACCACACTTGAATCGAACGCGGGCGCGACGCGCGTCGAGTCGAGCGTGATCTCTACCATTTCAGGGACGAGCCAGTTTGAACGCTACGAAAGCGGCAAACGCATCTTTGGCGGGGCGGTACTGCCGACGAGCTACGCCACGGAGCTGCGCGGCGGCGTCGCTGTGACGGGGCTCGCGGCCGTGTCCGGGCTCGGCGGCGCGGCGAACTTCGGCGCCGGCGGCGACGGCACGCCGCGCACCTACTGGATCGTCGCTGTTGACGTCTCAGGGCGTCGGACTACGATTAGTGCGCCCTTCACGATTGCTAACGGGTGGTCAACGTTGAATATCGGCGGCGGAGCATGGCACAACCTCACTTGGAGCGCCGTACCCGGCGCGGTTTCATACGACATCCTGCGTGACTTCACCACGCGCAAGGTGACGAGCGTGACGGGCACGTCGTTTCAGGATGAAGGCGAAACCTACTCAGCCTACACGCCGCCGACCGACAACGAGACGGCATCCGTCGCAATCGACGGCTCGGTGACGGGCGTCGCGTTCAAGATCGGCGCGGTGATGTGGACTTCGGGCGCAGGCGCGCCCACAGGGAGTTGCACTGCGGGCAGTATGTACACGCGCACAGACGGCGGGACAGGAACGAGTTTCTATGTCTGCGAGGCAACGGTCTGGGTGGCGAAGTAATGGCGCGAGAGTTGGGAAAGTGAATATTAGTGGACGAAAAAGCGGACACGCTAAAACATCCGTAATATAAATTCACTCATTCCCGCACTTGCAGCGACACTCCAAGTCAAGCTGAGGGTTGCGAGTTCGAGTCTCGTCGCCCGCTTCAACACTGAACTTCAAGCATTCTCGGGGCGTTTCGACGCCCCTTTCGGTTTCTTTGTGCGCTGCGTGCGCTCAAAGCGCTGAATGTCCTGCATAAAAGTGGAGGAAAAACCGGACACCTATTCCGCGCACTTGCGAAAACAAGTGTGGGCGTCGCAACGTATCAGTTAGACGCTTGTCGTCTGAATTTTAATCAGCCGTTAAGGACAGCATCACCGGAAGAATTTCAGGAGCGGAGCACATGATAAAAATTTCGGAATTAAACAGGCGACTGCTGTTCGCGTTTATGCTGTGTCTCGGTACTTCGGCGGGCAGTTCGTCGCTCGCGCAGCAGCGCGCGGAGGCGAGCGGGAGAGTCTCTGCCGCCGGTGTAAAGACGGCGGCGCAGGTGTCGGAGCGAAATGTGCGTGCGCACATGGAGTTTCTGGCGAGCGACGCGATGCAGGGGCGCGGGAGCGGGACGCAGTTCGAGTTGCTGGCGGGGCACTACATCGCTTCGCAGTTACGGCAGTACGGCGTCGAGCCCGCGGGCGACGCGGGCGCGGCGGCGGGGCAGAAGAGTTTTATCCAAACCGTCACGCTGACGCGTCAGGCTTTCGCCGATGCGCCCACGCTCAGTTTCACACAGGCGGGCGGCGGGGAAAAGCGTTGGGTTCACGGGCGGGAGATGCTCGTCACGCGGATTACGGCGGCGCAGTTGAAGGGGACTTTGCAGAAGTTGCGTGCGGGCGAGAAGCCCGCGCCGGGTGCGTTCGTGCTGATGACGCAGGGCGAGGGCGGCGACGCGCGACAGTTATATTCGCAGGCGTTGGCGATGGGGCAACAAGGTGCGGCGGCGGTCGTCGTCGCAGAGAACGCGGTGCTCAGGCGGAACTGGGCTGCGATGGGGGCGAGGCTGCCGGAGTTGCCGCGAATGGCCGGAGCCGGGAGCGGCGCGGTCAACATGATCGTCCTGAGCACGGCCGCTTTCAAGGAACTGCAAGCGGCCGCCGACGGCACGCAGATCACTTTCGCGGGGACGCTCGCGCCCGCCGAGACGAGCTACACCTGGAACGTCCTCGGCGTATTGCCGGGCGCAGACGCGAAACTCGCGAACGAGGTCGTCATCCTCAGCGCGCACATGGATCATATCGGCGTCGGCACGGGGCGGACGGGCGACCAGATTTATAACGGCGCGGACGACGACGCTTCGGGGGTCGTGGCCGTGTTGGAGTTGGCGCGCGCTCTCGCGGGCGAGCGGCCGAAGCGCACGGTCTATTTCGTCCTCTTCGGCAGCGAAGAGAAGGGCGGCTACGGCGCGCAGTATTTCCTCTCGCGCCCGCCCGTCCCGCTCACGCAGATGGTGGCGAACCTGGAGTTTGAGATGATCGGGCGACCCGACCCGAAGGTGGCGGCCGACACGCTCTGGCTCACCGGCTACGAGCGTTCCAACCTCGGCGCGGAACTGGCGCGACAGGGCGCGCGACTCGTCCAAGACCCGCACCCCCAAGAGAACTTCTTCCAGCGTTCCGACAACTACGCGCTCGCCCGCCGCGGCGTCGTCGCGCACACGGTTTCGAGTTTCGGCCTCCACCCCGAATACCACCAGCCCAACGACGACAACGCGCACATAGACTTCGCACACATGACACGCGCCATCAACTCGATGGTCGCGCCCGTCCACTGGCTCGTCAACTCAAACTTCACCCCCGCGTGGGTCGAAGGCAAGAGACCGTAAGCGTAGCGTAAACCCGGCGGGAATTTTTAACCTTGGCCGTTCCGGCCTTCTATGTAGCGGTCAACAGTCTCGGCCAGCCGATCCACGCGCGCGCTCATTCGCGTGATCGCCTCGTCCGCCTTCGCCGCTGCCGCTTCGCTGCGAATTTGAGCGTCGGCTAGAGCAGCGATGCGCTCGTCCGCGTGTGATTGTGTCGCGGACAATTGCGCCATCGCCTCTTCGGAGCGGATCTGTGCATCAACCAACGCGGCAAGGCGTGCGTCCGCATTGGACTGTTCCGCCGATAATCGTGTGAGGGCGTCTTCGGTACGAATTTGAGCATCAGCTAAGGCAGCGATGCGCCCATCAGCTTCAGACTGTGCCTCACGCACTTCGTCCAACCGCTCGTCGTGCCTTCTTAGAAGTTCAACTACGGTCTGGTAACTTTGAGCGAGTTCACCATTCTTCTTCTCATGCTCATCTAACCGCTCGTCGTGCCTTCTTAGAAGTTCAATTACGGTCTGAAAACTTTGAGCGAGTTCACTATTCTTCTTCTCATGCTCGTCCAACCGCTCGTCGTGTCGTCGCAGAAGGGCGACGAGGGTCTGGTAACTCTGGCTGAGTTCTACGTTCCTCACATCATGGCGACCTACCATCTCCACCAGCATTTTGAAATGCTGCTCAAGGTCTGAGACCCGCGCCTCTAATTTATCCGCGCTCATTCTTTCGGCCTTTCATTCTACCCGTTGTTGATCTGTGCATAGAATAATATTTCGCACATCACATGCCATCAACTCGATGGTCGCGCCCGTCCACTGGCTCGCCAACTCGAACTTCACCCCCGCATGGGTGGAAGGCAAGAAGCCGTAGACGTTATAAGAATGTACCGTTTGTAGATGAGACGATGATTACCAAACTTATCGGCGCGGCGCGGGAGCGCCACGCAACAAACCTTCCGTGCTCAAGTCTTCATCTACGTCTGCCCAGTGGAGGCCGTAGCCACCGCCGATAATTTGCCAGTTGTTTCTTTGCTCGCTGGAGGCATTCAATAGACGGGGATACCACACGAGCGGAACGGAGATTGTTCTCCCGTCCATCAAGCGCACTCTCAATTCATCTTCGGTGACTTCCACATCTGCGACACGCTCATCAGCCGCCAACGCTAAAGTACTCATTCCATGCCTCCAACAACTCTGAATCGTGTTTTCTAATCAGCTGCTCTATTTGCCTTAGTTCCTTAGAACTAAAACCGAAGTTACGCGCAAACCTTGCCGGATTCAACCAAAATTTAGCGGACAGTTTTTCACGGTCTATATGTACGTGAGGCGGTTCGTTCGGTTCATGGCTGTAAAAATAGATGCGGTATGGCCCCGCTCGTAAAACTGTCGGCATGAGTAAACATTGTAGGAGCATCTAACACATAGTGCTAGTACTAGAACACGCTATTTCTTCTCACTTTTCTTCTTACCCGCCTTTGAATCAGTCTCAGCTTTAGCCTTTGGCGGCCTGCCTACTTTACGATTCTCGACTAGGATAAGGTCACTTTCTTTTATTAGATGATCGCGCCCGAATTGCTGTGAAGGTAATCGTCCTTCTTCTATTAACTGACGGACACGCCGAAGGCTAACATTTAGTCGTGCTGCAACTTCGCTTGTAGTCAGCATTTGATCATTGACCATAAACTTCTTATACCGTAAGAAATATTCCTACCGCAAGGGAAGTTTTCCGTTGACGAAATCCTTCCCTTGCGGTAGTCTTTCTGTCGCAAGTTGCCAGAAGAGAGAACACTTAAATAGGCGAGGACTTACCAAGACGGCGAATCTCGGTAAGCCCTCTACACCAGTAACACTCTGAAAGGAAGCTACTGATGCGAAAAGATGATAGCACGCGCACGCCTCCCGCCCGCCAAAGACAAGAGCCGAGTTTCGATGAACCCATCAGGCATTGGTCAACCTTGACGATCACGCAAGAAAGAGCTTGCGAGTTGGTTGACCTCATCACACGACGCGAGGACAGTGAGAGCCTCGACGCCTTGATCCAACTAATCTGCGGACTGACGCCCTTCACGCCGTCCGACGATAAGCATATTTTAGATGAGCGGTTTCTGGCGGGACATGCCGCACTGATGCACGCTTTCACTGACACGCGGCGGGGGCACAACGAACTCGGCGCGTATGTCGTGCATTTGCGATGTGCGGAGTGGGAATAGCGCGGTGCGTCGTCTCTCCGCCGCAAACGAAAGCGGCCTCGTTAATATCGAACGAAGCCGCTTTCGTTGTCCGGTTGGAACGGGCTTGGGATTACATGCCCATGCCGCCGCCCATGCCGCCCATGCCGCCGCCGCCCATCGCGGGGGCTTTGTCGTCGTCGGGCAACTCGGAGACGAGCGCTTCGGTCGTGAGCATTAGACCGGCGATGGAGGCCGCGTTTTGCAGCGCGCTGCGCGTCACCTTCGCAGGGTCGATCACGCCCGACTCCACGAGGTCTTCAAACGTTTCGGTCGCCGCGTTGAAGCCGTAGGAGTCCTTCTTCGACTCGCGCACCTTCTCGACGATCACCGCGCCCTCTTTGCCAGCGTTCTGCACGATCTGGCGAAGCGGCTCTTCGAGCGCGCGCTTGACGATGGTGACGCCGATCTGCTCGTCCGCATCGCCCTCGCCCTCCGCGTTGGCGCGGAATTTCTCAAGCGCCTTGGCCGCGCGCACCAGCGCAACGCCGCCGCCGGGCACGATGCCTTCCTCAACCGCCGCGCGCGTGGCGTGCATCGCGTCTTCGACGCGCGCCTTCTTCTCTTTGAGTTCCGTCTCGGTGGCCGCGCCGACGCGGATCACCGCGACGCCGCCGACCAGCTTCGCCAGACGCTCCTGCATCTTCTCGCGGTCGTAGTCCGAAGTGCTGTCCTCGATCTGCGCCTTGAGCGTTTTGACGCGACCCGTAATGTCCGTGTCCTTGCCCGCGCCCTCGACCACGGTCGTGTTGTCCTTGTCAATCGTGATCTTCTTGGCGCGACCGAGATCGGACACCTGTACGGTCTCCAACTTGATGCCGAGGTCTTCCGAGATCACCTTGCCGCCCGTCAGGATCGCGATGTCTTCGAGCATCGCCTTGCGACGATCACCGAAGCCCGGAGCTTTGACGGCCGCGACGTTGAGCGTCCCGCGCAGTTTGTTGACGACGAGCGTCGCCAGAGCTTCGCCTTCCACGTCTTCCGCGATGATCAGCAGCGGCTTGCCCATCTTCGCCACCTGTTCGAGCAGGGGCAGGAGGTCTTTCATCGAACTGATCTTCTTCTCGTTGATCAGAATGTACGGGTTATCGAGCACCGCTTCCATGCGTTCGGGGTCGGTCACGAAGTAAGGCGAGAGGTAGCCGCGGTCGAACTGCATGCCCTCGACGACTTCCAAAGCCGTCTCCATCGTGCGCGACTCTTCGACCGTGATGACGCCGTCTTTGCCGACCTGTGACATCGCTTCCGCGATCAACTCGCCGATGGTGCGGTCGCCGTTCGCCGAGATCGTCCCGACCTGCGCGATCATGTCGCCCTTCACGGGCTTCGCCATGCGCTCGATCTCTTCCGTCGCGCGCTTGACCGCTTTGTCGATGCCGCGCTTGAGAGCCATCGGGTTTGCGCCCGCCGCCACCGTCTTGACGCCCTCGCGGAAGATGGCCTGCGCGAGCACGGTCGCCGTCGTCGTGCCGTCGCCCGCGATGTCCGAGGTCTTCGACGCCACTTCGCGCACCATCTGCGCGCCCATGTTTTCGAGCGAATCCTTCAACTCGATCTCTTTCGCCACCGTCACACCGTCTTTCGTGATCGTGGGCGATCCGAATTTCTTATCCAAGACGACGTTGCGCCCTTTCGGGCCGAGTGTGATCTTCACCGCGTCGGCTAGCTGGTTGACGCCGCGCAGAATGGCCGCGCGCGACTCCTCGCCGTGAATTACTTGTTTCGCCATAAATCTTTATCTCCTCAAATTTATTCTTAATCCTCAAATTAACAAAAAAGAGCGGCCGCGTTCTCCTTCCGGGAGGGAACTACTTGCCGCTTTTCTTGCCGCCGCCGGCCTGTGCGCCCGCGCGCGCGATGATGCCGAGAATGTCGTCCTCGCGCATGATCAAGAACTCTTCGCCGTCGATCTTGATCTCCGAGCCGCTGTACTTGCCGAACAGCACGCGGTCGCCAACCTGCACGTCCAGAGTCTGACGCGTGCCGTCGTCCTTGTACTTGCCTTCGCCGACGGCGATCACTTCGCCTTCCTGCGGTTTCTCTTTCGCGCTGTCCGGGATGATGATCCCGCCCCGCATTTGCTCGCCTTCTTCAATCCGTTTCAAGATCACACGGTCTTGGAGGGGTCTGATGTTTGTCGCCATAGAAAATTACTCCTTTCAGATTTCACCGAAAATTTCAGGGTGTTTTGATTGCAAAATCAATCAGGTAGAACTTTTTATCGCCTTCGCGGGAGTGCGCCCGAAGCTGCCTGACAACCTCTCTTGGAACGATTCTCAAGGTCATTTTCTGGCACTCTCCGAAAGTGAGTGCTAAGAATATGGCAAGTCACCTGAAATTGTCAACATGTGATGGCAAAATCTGAGTATAAGACACTCATATTTGCGTGAGATGCTCGATGTTCCGGGCTTTTGGGGGCAGTTTTGAGAGGATTGGTCAGCGCGAACGGCGCGCGTCGGGTTTGCCGGAACCGGAGCGCGCTTTGGTGCGGGCGGCGGAGAGAGAGCGTTCCTGCGTGCGATAGTTGGCGACGCGTTTGGAGAGTGTGTTGCGGTGGATGCCGAGCGTAGCGGCGGTACGCGAGAGGTGTTCTTTATGCCGTGCGAGCGCTTTCTGGATGTAGAGTTTTTCGAACTCGGCGACGGCTTCGTCGAGCATGATCTGGCCGTCCAACATTTCGTCTATCAGCGCCTCAAGGCGGGTACGCATCTGCATGTCTTCTCCAAAATAGTCTTTTAGTTAAAGTCTCAATCTCGCGCGGATTTCGGCAAAAGGTAAAATATTCAAGAAGTCAGACGCCTGTACTCGACCTCGAAGCGCGCGCGCATGTCCGCGGAAGTCAGCCATGAAATCAACTTCGCGCCCTCGGCCAGCGCGGGCGCGGTGCGCGCCTCCGCGACCGTCTCCAGACGCACGGGAAACGCCGTCAACGCCAGATAGATCACACAGCACACGGCCATCCCGCGCGCGAAGCCGAACACTGCCCCGAGCGCACGATCCATCCATTCGAGGCGCGCGCGCTTGAGGCTGCCCTTCAACAAGTGACCGGCCGCGAAGCCGAGCGCGAGCGCAAAGCCCACGAGCAAAAGAAATCCCCACGCGTTTGCCGCCGCGTTCGACTCGACCAAGTTCAACGCGCGCAGGAACGATCCGGCCGTCTCATAATTCCGTGCCGCGACGACGACCCCGACAAACATTGCCAGCGTCGCGATCAGAGCGCGAACGAACCCGCGTAACGCGCCCGCGATCAACGAAGCCCCTACCAAGGCAAGCACGATCAAGTCGAAGAAAGTCATTCAACGTTAAGAGAGCGGAGGTCGGAGGCTAGAGGCCAGAGGTTAGTGTTAAAGACAAAAACTGACGTAATTGACCTCCGACCTCAAACCTCCGACCCCCGTAGTTCACAATTCGCTGCCGGTGAGAAGCCTGTAGGCTTCGAGATAGCGCGCGGTTGTGGCCGCGGCGACCGCTGCCGGAAGCGGCGGCGCGGGCGGACGCTTGTCCCAGTCGAGCGTTTCGAGATAGTCGCGGACGAACTGCTTGTCGAAGGAGGCTTGCGCCCGCCCGGGTTCATAGTGGTCGAGCGGCCAGAAGCGCGACGAGTCGGGCGTCAGAGCCTCGTCAATCAAGATGATCTGCCCCTGCGCGTCCAGCCCGAACTCGAACTTCGTGTCGGCGATGATGATGCCGCGCGCCCGCGCGTAAGTTTCGGCTTCCAGATAGAGGGCGAGGGAAGTTGCGCGGAGCCGCTCGGTCGTTGCCGCGCCGACGATCTCAGCCATGCACGCCTCGCTGATGTTTTCGTCGTGCCCGGTCTCGGCCTTCGTCGCGGGCGTGAAAATGGGTTGGGGGAGTTGGGCGGATTCGCGCAAGCCCGCGGGCAATTTGTGGCCGCAGATTTCGCCTGTGCGCCGGTAATCCTTCCAGCCCGAACCGGCGAGATAGCCGCGCACGACGCACTCGACGGGGAACACTTCCGCGCGGCGGACGAACATCGAGCGGCCTCGCAACGCGTCGGCGTGCGCGCGAACGCTCTCCGGCATGTCTTCGATGTCGGTCGTCAGCAGGTGATTTTTTGTGATGTGTCCGAGTTGCGTGAACCAGAAGCGTGAGAGCGCGGTGAGGACTTCACCCTTGCGCGCGATCTGCGTGGGGAGGATGCAATCGAAGGCCGAGATGCGATCCGTGGCGACGACGAGAAGCCGCTCCGCATCGACGGCGTAAACGTCGCGCACCTTGCCGCGTCGCACCAACCTGAGACCTTCGAGGGAGGTTTCGCTGACAGTAGCAGGGACGGACATGGAGTCTCACTTTGCGGCCGGGTTGGTTGTCTCTTGATGAAGCGCGTTGCGTTGAGCGAGCGGGGATTGTGCTTGCGCCTCGCCGCTTTGTCAAGACCGAGAGGAAAGCGAGCCGTGGGCAGTAAGCGGCGAACAGCGAGCAAGCTGTTTTTAACTGCTCACTGCTTATTGCTTACTGCTCACTTAACGCTTCCCGCAGGCGACGGATTTGGGCGGCGTGGTTGTGTGCGTGGGCGGCGTAGATTTCGAGCCAGTTGTCGGTCGTGTAACGCGCATGGTCGGGGTGCGTGCCTTCGCGCGCCCAGTCTTCGTCCGACATTTGGGCGAGTAGTTGGGCGGTCGTCGAGCGCGCGGCGCGGAAGGCGTCGAGGGCCGGAGCGATGTCGCGCGCGTTGTAGTTGAGCCGCACGGCGTAAGCATCTTGATCGTAAGACTGGATGACGGGGCGGTCTTCGGTGAGGAGTTGGCGTAGGCGGATGGCGGCGCGCATTTCGCTGTCGGCGAGATGCTGGACGATCTCGCACGCGCTCCATTTGCCGGGGAGAGGCCGGGCGGTCAGTTGTTCGGCGGGGAAACCGGCGAGCGCGCGTTGCACCTCGTCGAAGCCGGCCTCATATTGCGCGATCAATTCGTGTCTGTCGGCGGCAGTCATGTCGTGTACCTCTCAACCGAAGTCGTGAAAAATGTGTGTTCAAAAGCGGCGGGCGGGGACGCCGGAATCGTTCATTTCAATTTAGCCGGAGCGCGCGCGCCGGCGACGGGCGAATCCATAACTTATAGCGGCTGGGGGAAACTGTTGCAAGCCGCCCTTCGCCGCGCGTGTGGCGGTGGGCGGCGGGACGCGCGACAACTTATTACTTGAGTTTGTAACGGTTATCCTGTTATATTCTCAACAGTCGGGGGCGCAGGCGCGCTTCCGGTATAATGTACGCTAACGGTGATCCCACAAGTTCCTGCGCTAAAACTACAGCCTTGATGTCAACTAAACCCGCTGCCAACACTCCGCGCGCCAAAGAAGCAGAAGGCGAAGAGCCGGAATTCGTTGACCGCAAATTGTCGCTCCTCGTGATCGAAGATGACGAAGACATTTCGAGCGCGATCAGCGAATATTTCTCAAAGACGGGGTACAACGTGAGGAGTGCGGCGGACGGCGTGGCGGGCGTCGAGTCGGCCTTGCAGGATCACCCGGACGCGATCATCCTCGATCTGATGCTGCCGAAAATGGACGGTCTCGCCGTCTGTCGCGAACTGCGGGAGAAAGCTCCGTACATCCCGATCCTCATGCTGACGGCGAAGGACGACGTGGTCGATAAAGTGCTCGGCTTAGAGATGGGCGCGGACGATTACATCACCAAGCCCTTCAACCTGCGCGAACTCGACGCGCGCATCAAGAGTGTGCTCAGGCGCGTGCAGGCCGCCTCGCGCACGCAGAGCGGCGGCGACGAAGCGCCGATCCTGCGCGGTAAACTCCGCATCGACCCGGCGAAGCGCGAGGTCACGGTGGGCGACAGACCCGTCGAACTGACCCCGAAAGAGTTTGAACTGCTGCGACTGTTCGCCTCGAACCCCGGTCGCGTGTTTCCGCGGAAGTACCTGTTGGAGAAAATCTGGGACTACTCCTACGAAGGTTACGACCGCACCATTGACTCGCACATCAATCGCCTGCGAGCCAAGATCGAAGACAACCCCGAAAACCCACAGATGGTTCTCACCGTGTGGGGCATCGGGTACAAGTTCAGCGACGAGCAGCGGTAACACCCGACGCCCCGCCGTCGCCTCCCGTCCGGTTCATTCCCTGAAGTGCTGCCGAGGCCAAACTACAGCAAGGCCGATCAGCGCGACATCAACTAAAATTCTTTAGCACGCAATCGAGCCGACGCGCTTGACGTTCTCCCGTCGCCCCTCTCACCTCTCAGGGCATCTCGCTCGATTGCCGCAAATCTCACACGGGCAAAACTCGAATGAGTTTCGAACGAGTCTTGCCGACTTCCCAGACAAGGTTGAAAGCCATGCACAATCTCAGTAACAAAATCTCCCCCCGCGCCCGCGTCGCAGTGGCGGGCGTGTCGCTCGGTCTCGCCGTCGCCGTCTGCCCGTTCGTCGTCCCGCAGGCGCAACGGACGAAAGAATCCGGCGTCAACGTGACGGGCGTCTCGGCGCGCACGAACGGTTCGGACGCGGTCGTCTCCATCGCCGCCGACGGGCCGCTCACACGCGCGCAGACGTGGCAGGACGGGGAAGGCTTTCACGTCGTCGTCTACAAGGGGCAGGGAAGTTTCCGGGGTGTGCCGCGCGGCGTGAAGGTGCGGCGCGTGGGCGAGTCTCTGGAACTCGTCGTGCCGGTCAAGCCCGGCGGCAGCGTCTACGTCCAGCCGCGTTTCAACAATCTCGACCTCGTCGTCAGCGGCGGCCTGCACACCGGGGCGGCGGCGACGGACGAGAGGCGCGAGAATCAACCGGCGCGGACTTCGCGCGCCGTCGAACGCCAGCAGCGAGAAGCGGCGTCGAAGGCACACGCACAGGGGGGCGGGCAGCAGGCATCGCCCGTGAACCAGCCGAAAGAATCAGTGGTCGTGCGGAACGAGAAGGCGAAAGAGAACCTGACGCCCGCGCTCCCGCCGCCCGCCGCTTTGAAATTCTCGACGCCGCCGACTGCGGCGCAGACGGGCGCGCCCAACGGAGCGAATAACGGCGTCGCACAGTCGCCGGTCGCCGCGGGCGCGCCGGTCAACGAGTCGGCGTCGAATCAGACGCAGGTCGTCGCACCCGCCGCGCCGCCCGCCTCGATGCAGGTGCAAATACCGCAGCCGGCCGGCGGCAGTTCGATGAAGCAACTGCTCGTCGTGCTGTCGGTCTGCTTCTCGACCGGACTCGCGGCATTCATGTTTATCTTTCTGCGCTCGCGCCGCAAGACCCCCGCCGACGGCGCGAAAGAAGCCGAGAGCCGCGAGACGAAAGAGACGACGGCGACGAGCGCGGCGGTTGAACTTGAGAGCGAAGACCCCACGGTTGACAAGCGCAAGGGCGAGCGGCGCAAGGACGCGCGACGCGCCGAAGACAAGCAATCGCTCGTGCTCGCGTCGGCCGCTTCCGCGCAGAGCCTTGAGAAATCGGAGCGCAAGCCGTCCACGCCCGTCCACGTCAACATCCCGGCGGTGATCTTCGGCGCATATCAGATTGAGCAGGAAGTGGAGAAACTCGTCGCGGGACAGCCGCACAGCATCGAGGTCATGGCCTCGCGCGCCGCCGACGACCGCCGCGCCATCGAAGCCTCCCTGCTCAAAGCCCTCCACTCGAACACGCTCGGCCAGACGGAACGCGAGCGTGCGCGTTACGCGCTCGAAGAGTACGGCTTCGTCGCGCGGCACAGCGCGGCCGTGTTGCTCGCTCCGGACGCTTACGAACGTTCGTCGGCGGCGCGCGCGCTCGGCTCGATGCGTTCGCGGGCGTCGCTGCCGTTCCTGCTCGAAGCGTTGTATGACGGCGAGCAGATCGTCTGCACCGAAGCCGTCAAGAGTCTCGGCGCGCTCGGGCTGCCCTCGGCCATCGGCGCGCTGCTCGACATGGCGCGGCGTCACCCGGAACTGCCGCCCGCGTTGCTCGGCCGCGCGCTCAGCGCGTGCTCGGTCGATTGTCTCACTTTGGAGGCCGGCGCGGACGGCGATTCGTTCGCTTATCACGAACCCGCGATTGATCCGTTCACGGGCGAAATCAGGGGACTCGAACCCGTCGCGGCGGTCGAACAACTGCCCGAATGGATGGAAGACGACAGCCTCGCCGACGCGCTCGAACGGCTCGACAGCGCGGACGTGGAAGCGCGCGTCGCGGCGGCGCAGCAACTCGCACAGTTTCAGGTGCAGCGTTCGGTGGCCGCCCTCACGGCGTTAGCGGCGAACGACCGCGACGCGGCGGTGCGCGCGGCGGCCGTCACGAGCCTCGGCAACATCGGGCACGAGTCGGTCTTCCCGTCGGTCTTGATCTCGATGGCGGACGAGGCGCGCGAAGTCCGCGCGGCGGCCGCGCGCTCACTCTCACGCCTCGGTTTCGACCGCGCCGACGCCTACGTGCGCGTGTTGGAAACGGCCGACGCGGAAACGCTCAGGCATCTGGCCTCGGCGTGCGTCGGCGCGGGGCTGGCGAAACAGGCTTTGAGCCGTCTGGCGAGCGAAGATCGGCGGCAGGCTTATGAAGCCTTCTCGCTCCTGTCGCTGGTGGCGAAGGGCGGGCAGTCCGACCTGATCATCCGGGCGGTTGAAGAGTCTCAGGACTTGAGCATGCGGCTCGCCGCCGCGCGACTGCTCGGCCTGATGGGCGATGCGGAACTCGACGCGCGCCTGCGCCGCGTCGCGCTCGGCGCGAACGCGCCGGAGAAGTTGCGCGCGGCCATTCTCGAAGCCGTCTATCGCGGCGAGCCGCACCCGGTCGCCGGAGAGGTCGTCGGGGCGAATTGATGATGACAAGAGCGCGTCGCCTATAGCATAATGCCGCGTTACACGTTGTCCCTGACTCGCTCGACTCTCTGCCCCTGATATAGCCATAAGCAATGCGTCAAAACAAACCAACGGTCTCGCTCCCCATCAACTTCCGGCGTTGGCTTTCGCTCGCCTTCGTCGCCGCCCTCTGCCTCGCGGTCGCCAACTTTGAACGCGCGCGCGCGCAGCAGCCCTCCGCGACGCCCGCACAGAAGTCGCGCACCAAGCGGATCACGCCCCTGCGCACGAGCGACACCGCGGACGGCTCGCGCGTCACGATCACGTCCGACGGCGAACTCAACGACTACTCGGCTTATCGCAGCGGCGACCGCTTCATCGTCGTCGTCCCGCAGGCGGAAGGCGCGGGCGGGGGTGGGGCGCGCGGCCGGGGTTTTGAAGGAGCGCAGGTCGAGAAACGCGGCAAAGATTTAGTCTACACGTTCAAATTGCAACCCGGCGCGACCGCGCGCGTCAACCAACGCTTCAACCGCCTCGACGTGCAGTTCAGCGCGCCGAAAGGCGCGAATGCGTCGAGCGCCACCGCGCGCCCGACGCCCTCCCCGACCCCTTCAAGACGCACGCCGCCCGAAGAGGCCGGGATCGTGAAGCCGCCGACGAACACGAACGCGCAGCCCACGCCCGACGCGCGCCGCACGCCCGACGCGAACGTCAACAACGCCGCTCTTGCCGCCGCCACGCCGTTCGTCATCCCGACGCCCACCGCCGCCGCGCCGACGCCGGATGCCGCGACTACTACGCCCACGCTCGCGCCCACGCCCGCGCAGCCCGGCGCGGATCAAATCGCGCAGGCGCAGCCGTCCATCGCGCCGCCCACGTCGATCACGACGGGCGCGCCGTCAACCACTACTCCGACCTCCGTCGGCGCGGTCGTCACGCGCAACTGGCCTTGGCTTCTCGCAGTGCTGCTCGCGGTCGGCATCGGCCTCTTCTTCGTCTCGCGTTTCAGCGGCGGCGACCGCGACCAGAGCAGGTCGTTGCCCCCCGCCGTGCCCGCCGACACGAAACCCGTCACCGTAAAAGAGACGCAGACGCCCGAACTGAAACCTTCCTCCGTCTCGACAAACGCCGCGACCGGCGGCGCGCTCGGCGGAGCGACGACGGCAAGCGGTGCGATCCCGGCGGCCACGGCCGGAGCGACCGCGGCAGCCACCACGGCGACCGCTGCCGGCCTTGCGACTTCCGGCAAGCAGTCGAAGAAAAAGAAGAAGAAAGCCGAGAAGGCGAAACGCCTCGCGGTCGCTAATGAACCGAGGGAGGCCGGTTCGACCGCCGCCACGAAGAGCGCGACGACGGCCGACGCGACGACGGCCGACGCGACAACGAAAGACGCGGACGCCGGAGCGGGCGGCGCGATAGCCGCGACGGGCGCGATCATCGCCGGGGCGAGCATCCTCGGCGGTGCGACCGAAACCGCAAAGAGCAAGGCGGACGAGACGAAGGCCATCGAAGCCGTGGCGACGGAGACGAAGCCCGTCGAGCCGCCGGTCGCTTTCGATCCCGAACGCGTCGAAGGCGAGATCAAAAAGTTGCTCGCGGGCGAGAGCTACGACGAGAGCATCATCAACACGACGGACGAGGGCACGCGCCAACTCGTCTCGGCCGAACTGATGCAGGCCGTCGCCGGGCGCAATGCCGCGCGACAGGCGCACGCCCGCACGGCCTTCCTCAGGCATGGCTATTTTGAAGAGGCCACACGCGCTCTCCAATCCGCCGAAGCTCCCGGCGAACGCGCCTCCGCCGCGCGCACGCTCGGCATACTCGGCGACCGCAGCGCGACGCCGCACCTCACGGCCGCGCTCGAAGACCCCTCCGCGGACGTGCGCCGCACGACGGTCGAGGCTTTGGCCGAACTGCGCGACCCGGCCGCCGTCAACGCGCTCGAAGCCCTGCGCTGGCGCGAAACGTCGCGGCAAGTGCCGCGCACGCTCATCCAGCGCGCCATCGAAGCGAGCAAGGTTGCGGAGGAAGAAGTCGCCCCATCCGTAGTTGCAGACAACACGCCGACGCCCATTGCGGAAAGCGGCGCGGCGTCCGCGCTGGCCGCCACCGAAATTCAAAAAGCCGGGACGACGGAGATCGAAGCGAGAGAGACGGCGAGCCCGGAGACGGTAACGGAAGCGACGGTAACGGAAGCGACGGTAACGGAAGAAACAGCGACGGAAGAAACCGAGACGAAAGAGCTCGAACTTGCCTACGCGACTCCGGTCGCCGCGGAAGTGACTTCAGATGTCGCGGAGTCGCCCGTCGCCGCAGCCGAAGAGGCAGACGCGACAGACCAAGAGTTGACGGTCGAGTCGCCAACCTTGGACGCGACGGAGACGGCCGCGCCCGCCGCGCCGTTCGCCGTCGAGGACACGGCGACGGTCGAGTTGGTGACGGCCGAGGAAGAAACCAAGGCCATCGAAGTTCGGGAGACGGAGGCATTCGCGTTTAAGGCCCCGCACGCCGAACCCGCAGCGCACGAGCCGACGGCCGGGGTTGAGACCGATACGACGGAGGCGTTTATCCCTCCGGCCGAAACCGATCTCGCCGCCGCGCTCGCGGCCAAAGAGGCCAGCATCATCGAAGCGCGCAGGCGCGAGAGCGAACGTGCGGAGAGTGCGGGCGCGACGGAGATCGTCGAGCCTCTCGCAGCGACTCCGCACGCCGAGCCACAGCCCGTCTATCGCTCCGACTTCGCCTCCGGCTCCGGCCACCCGGGCGTGGGCGACGATGATTGGATCGATCTCGACGCCGACGAGCAAGCCGTGACGGTTCAAGCCATCGAACCCTATGCCGCGCCGCCCGCCGCGCCGCTCGGCCCCTTCTACGCGGAGGGCGCGGGCGAGCAGACGGCGGCGCACACGACGGGCGCTCCCGAAGCGCGCCGCGACGAGACGGATTCGCTGTTCGACACGCTGGAGATCGAAGCATTCGAAACGAAGGCCGCCGAACCCGCGCCCGTCGCCGCGCCGCCGCCGCCAGTCGAGTTCGCCCACATCGAAGAAGCGGACACGCAGCCGCTCGCCTTCGAGAGTCACCGAGCAACTTCGGCGTCCGAGGACGACGACGAACTGCCGCGCAGCACGGGGTTGACGGTCGCGGACAAGGGGTTGAGCGTCGCCGACGGCTCGGACGAACACACTTATTCGATCATCCCGAAGGGCATCCAACTGCGCCTCACGAGCGACGACGCGAGCGAACGCGCGCAGAGCGTCCTCGCGCTCTCGCGCCTGAACACGGACGAAGCCTTCGGCCAAATCTGCGAAGCCTTCGACGACCCCGCCGAAGAGGTGCGCAACGCCGCCGCACGCGCCATCTACAACTTGAACGAAGACCGCGCCGACTCATTCACGCGCGTCTTGCGCGAGTCGCCCGTCGAGCGTCGCCGCCACATCGGGGCCGCGCTCGCCGGGTCGGGTCTCGCCGAGGAAGCCATCGGCAACCTCACGGGCGAGAGCCGCGACAAGACCTACGACGCCTTCTCGCTGCTCTTCCTGATGGCGAAGGCGGGCGAGGTCGCGCCGCTGATTCGCGCCATCGAGAGCCATCACGACAACGAAGTGCGCCTCGCCGTCGTCAAACTGCTCGCGCTCTCCGGCCAGCACGAAATCCTCCCCTCGTTCCGCCGTCTCGCCGTGCGCGGCTCGCTCCCGGCCGAAGTGCGTTCCGCCGTGATGGAGGCCATCTACCAGATCAGCAGTCAGCCGAACGCGGCCACGCCCGCGACCTGAGCGAATTGAAACTGCCGGTGGCCGCAAACATTGATCGGGCGGGAGACGCACTAAACATGCGCCGCCCGCCCGTTTGAACTTTTAGCGCGGAGAGCGTCGAGCGGGCTTCATGCTTCGCCTCTGACCGAAGCTTGCGCTACCACCCCACACTTGAAGGAGAAGCCGAACTTATGTCTAACGGTGCACAAACGAACTACCTCACCGGGATTGACGTTTCGCACTATCAGGGCGCGGTCAACTGGCGGGAGGTGAAAGGCGCGGGCTGCGCTTTCGCCTTCGCTAAGGCGACCGAATCAACCTCCATCGTCGATCCCGAGTTCGCGGCCAACTGGAGCGGCATGAAAAGCGTGGGACTCGTGCGCGGCGCATATCATTTCTTTCGCCCGGAGCAGAACGCCGTCGAGCAGGCCAATCATTTCCTGCAAGTCGTCCAACTCGAACCGGGCGATCTCCCGCCGGTCATCGACATCGAATTGAACGACGGCGTGATGGGCGGCGCGCTCATCGCCGGAGTTGGCAACTGGATCGACACGGTCGCGCAGGCGACGGGTATGACCCCGATGATCTACACCGCCACCTACTTCTGGAACGAATACATGAACGACGGGTTTGGCAAGTTCCCGCTCTGGCTCGCGCACTACAGTTCCGCACCCGAACCGCTCCCGAAGGGTTGGGCAAACTGGACGTTCTGGCAATACTCGCAAAGCCTTTCGATCCCCGGCGTCTCCGGCGCAGCGGATCACAACCGCTTCGACGGCGCACAGAGCGATTTGCAGGCTCTCACCAAGCCCGCCGCTTAAGGCATCCGGCTTTCCTTTCAAGTTTCCACAATTTCAACCCACTTCGGGAAGGATACCCGCGCCGCTTTTTGAGCTTGCGCTCGCGTCGGGTTATCCTATCCGCATGCCTTTTCAGCTTCGCTCGGAATTCAGCCCGCAGGGCGATCAACCACAGGCCATCGACGCGCTCGTGCGCGGCCTCGGCGACGGCCAGAAAGATCAAGTGCTGCTCGGCATCACCGGCAGCGGCAAGACCTTCTCCGTCGCCTCCGTCATCCAGCGCACCCAACGCCCGACGCTCGTCATCGCGCACAACAAGACGCTCGCCGCGCAGTTGTATCAGGAGTTCAAAAACTTCTTCCCCGAAAACGCCGTCGAGTATTTCGTCTCCTACTACGACTACTACCAGCCGGAGGCTTATGTCCCGGCCGCCGACATGTACATCGAAAAGGAGGCGACCATCAACGAGGAGATTGATCGCCTCCGCCTCTCGGCCACGCGCGCCCTCTTCGAGCGGCGCGACGTGATCGTCGTCGCCTCCGTCTCCTGCATCTACGGCCTCGGCGACCCGGACGCCTACTACAACATGCTCCTCTTCGTCGAGCCGGGCATGACGATGACGCGCGACGCGCTCGTCCAGAAACTCGTCGAGTTGCAATACGAACGCTCCGACATCGAATTCGACCGGGGCAGTTTCCGCGTGCGCGGCGACATCGTGGAAATCTTCCCGAGTTATCAGGAGCAGGCTTACCGTATCGAACTCTGGGGCGACGAGATCGACACCATCTCCACCATCGACCCGCTGCTCGGCGAAGTCCTGCACAAGCACACCTCGCGCCTGCCCATCTACCCGAAGACGCACTACGTGATGTCGAAGCCGACCATCAAGCGCGCCATCAAGACTATCCGCGAAGAGTTGAACTGGTGGGAGCCGAAGCTGATTCAGGAAAGCAAACTCGTCGAGGCGCAACGTCTGCACCAGCGCACGATGTACGACCTCGAGATGATCAAGGAGATGGGCTTCTGCCGCGGCATCGAAAACTACTCGCGCCACCTGACGGGCAAGAACCCCGGCGACCCGCCGCCGACGCTGCTCGATTATCTGCCGCGCGACACGATGGTCGTGATCGACGAATCGCACCAGACCGTGCCGCAGGTGCGCGGCATGTTCAACGGCGACCAGTCGCGCAAACGCACGCTCGTCGAGTACGGCTTCCGCCTGCCCTCGGCGCTCGACAACCGCCCGCTCAACTTCGACGAGTTCAACGAGCGCATCGGTCAGGTCATCTACGTCTCGGCCACGCCCGGCCCTTACGAGTTGACGAAAACCGGCGGCGAGGTGGTCGAACAGATCATCCGCCCGACGGGCTTGACCGACCCGCAGGTCGTCGTCCGCCCCGTCAAAGGCCAGATCGACGATCTGCTCGAAGAGTGTCGCCTGCGCGCCGAACGCAACGAGCGCGTGCTCGTCACGACGCTGACGAAAAAGATGTCTGAGGATTTGACCGAGTATTTCACCGAGGTCGGCGTGAAGGTGCGCTATCTCCACTCGGACATCGAGACGCTGGAGCGCATCAAAATCCTGCGCGACCTGCGGCGCGGCGAGTTCGACGTGCTGGTCGGCATCAACCTCTTGCGCGAAGGCTTGGACTTGCCCGAAGTCTCTCTCGTCGCCATTCTCGACGCCGACAAGGAAGGTTTCTTGCGCTCCGAGTCCTCGCTCATCCAGACCATCGGCCGCGCCGCGCGCCACTCCAGCGGCACGGCCATCCTCTACGCCGACCGCATCACCGATTCCATGAAGCGCGCGATTGACGAGACCGAACGCCGCCGCAACATCCAACAGGAATATAACCTTGAGCACGGCATCACGCCGCAGACCATCATCAAACCCATCGAGGCCACGCTCGTCACCGCCTACGAGGCCGACTACTTCAAAGTGCCGCTTGAACTCGAAGCCTTCGAGGAATATTCGCGCGACAAAATCGACGGCACTATCGCGCGGCTCGAAGCCGAGATGCGCCACGCCGCCAAGTCAATGGAGTTTGAACGCGCCGCCGAACTGCGCGACCGCATCAAGTACCTGCGCGAGCGCGAACTGACGATGACCTGATGGCGGCGTATAGATTATTGATTGTTCAATTCCGACCCGACGTTTACAGCCGTAGGGAAAAGTTACATGTTTGAGCAAACGCTGCGTTTCCCCTGTCCGAGTTGCAAAGAGATCATCAGCGACAGCGCGGAACAATGTAAATATTGCGGCGCGCCCATCGATAAGGGCGTGGCGCAAGCCGCCGCGGAAGTCCAGAGCAAAGTGAATCAGGCATACAGCGACGCCAGTTATCTCAAGACCGCCGCTTTCACCTTATGGGGTGTCTTAGCCGCGAGTATAATCCCGTTCATCGCCTTTATCTCTTATGCCTCGATATTCATCTTCTTCACGTTAATCTTCTTGATCATTCGCTGGCAGTTGAGATTTAGCAACATCAACACCGCTGATCCTGATTATCAAAAGGCCAAACGTTCAAAAAATATCGCCCTCCTGCTGTGGGCGGCGTCGATCCCCGGTTTCATCTTCAGGGAGATCTTCTTTCTCATTCTTCGTAACTCGTTCAACTGACAATGCTGGAAAAGTCTAATCCTGACGAGATGCAATCCTATCTCTCAGACGCGAGCAACCTCGCGGGCGGGCACGCGGCGCGCGTCGTGTTTCCGGAGACGGCGGAGGAAGCGGCGGGCGTCTTGCGCGAGGCTTCGGCGGCGGGCATCGCGGTCACGGTGTCGGGCGCGGGCACGGGCGTGGTGGGCGGGCGCGTACCGTTCGGCGGGATCGTACTAGCGACCGACAAATTGAATCGCATCGGTGAAATTGTGGCCGATGAGGGGGGCGGGCGTGGGACGGTCGAGGCGGGCGTGACGCTCGCGGATTTTCGGCGCGAGGTGGAGAGCCGTGGCCTGTTGTACCCGCCCGACCCGACCGAGTGGAGTTGCTACATGGGCGGCACGGTGGTGACGAACGCTTCGGGCGCGCGCACGTTCAAGTATGGCGCGACGCGCCGTTACATACGCCGTCTGAAGATCGCGCTGGCGACGGGCGACCTGCTCTCGCTCGCGCGCGGCGAGGTGTTCGCCGACGCCGGGGGGCGGCTGCGTATTCCGCTCGGCGCGGGGCGCGCGATCAACGCGCAACTGCCCGCCTACCGGATGCCGCAGACGCGAAAGCACGCCGCCGGTTATTACGTCGAGCCGGGGATGGACGCGCTCGATCTCTTCATCGGGAGCGAGGGCACACTCGGCGTCGTCGTCGAAATCGAGGCCGCGCTGCTGCCCAAACCGGAGGGAGTCCTGAGCGGCGTCGTCTTCTTCACGGATGAGGAAAAACTGCTCGCCTTCGTCCGCGCCGCGCGCGCGGCGTCGCTCGACACGCGCGCCGGAAACGTCCCCGGCGAGTTGGACGCTCGCGCGCTTGAGTTCTTCGACGCCGAAGCCCTCAACTTCCTGCGTGAGAAATATCCGAGCATCCCCGCAGACGCGCAGGGCGCAATTTTCTTCGAGCAAGAGACGACCGAAGCGACGGAAGAACGACTCATGGACGCGTGGCTCGCGCTGCTCGAACGACACGACGCCGCGCTCGACGCTTCATGGTTCGCCACGGACGAGCGCGATCAGGTGCGGCTGCGCGACTTTCGCCACGCGCTCCCCGTGCTCGTCAACGAATGGATCGCGCGCCACGGGCAGCGCAAAGTTTCGACCGACATGTCCGTTCCCGACGAGGCGTTCGCCGCGATGCTCCGCTTCTATCAGGACACCTTGCGCGCGAGCGGCCTGCAATACGTTATCTTCGGCCACATCGGCGACAACCACGTCCACGTCAACATACTCCCGCGCGATCAAGCGCAGGCCGCAACGGCGCGCGAGATTTACGGACGATTCATCGCACGCGCCGTCGCGACCGGGGGCACGATTTCGGCCGAACACGGCGTCGGGAAGATCAAACGCGACTACCTGCGCGCGCTCTACGGCGACGAGCACCTGCGCCAGATGGCCGCCCTCAAACGCGCCTTCGACCCCGCCTGCATCCTCGGCCGCGGGAACATTTTCGGGGAAGAGTATTTTTAAGGAGACAGCGGGTTAAAGGGTAAAGGGGAAGGGGCAAAGGTGATTTTTACCTTTACCCTTTACCCTTTACCCTTTACCCTTTCAATCCATGTTTCATTTCACCACGGCCGGAGAGTCTCACGGGCGCGCGCTCGTCGCGATAGTAGAAGGTCTGCCTGCGGGCGTCCCCGTCGAGGTCGAGTTGATCAACCGCGAGCTTGAGCGGCGGCAGTGGGGCTACGGGCGCGGCGGACGGATGAAGATCGAGCGGGATCGCGCGGAGATTTTGAGCGGCGTCCGGCACGGGCTGACGCTCGGTTCGCCCGTCGCTTTGATGATCGAGAATAAGGATTGGAAGAACTGGACTGAGGTGATGTCGGCGGAGGCGCGCGCCGGGGAGATCGCGCCGGAGAAATCGCGACGGGTGAAGCGTCCGCGCCCCGGTCACGCAGACCTCGCGGGCGGTTTGAAGTACGGCGCGCGGGACTTGCGCGATGTGCTCGAACGCGCGTCGGCGCGCGAGACGGCGGCGCGCGTCGCCTGCGGCGCGCTGGCGAAACAATTGCTCGCCGCGTTTCAAGTGGAAATTCTGAGCCACGTCGTCGCGCTCGGCGGCGTGCCCGCCGTGCCGCTGGAATTGAAGTGGGATGAGATCGCGGCGATTCCCGATGACGCGCCGCTTCGTTGCGGCGACGCGGGCGCGCAGGCACGGATGGTCGAGTTGATCGACGAGAAGCGGCGCGAGGGCGACACGCTCGGCGGCGTCTTTGAAGTCGTGGCGCGCGGCGTCGTCGCAGGTCTCGGCGCGCACACGTCCTGGGGAGAGAAGTTGGACGGGCGGCTGGCGCAGGCGTTGATGTCTATTCCGGCGGTGAAGGCCGTCGCCGTCGGCGCGGGCGTGGAGGCGAGCGCGCTTGCCGGGTCTGAGGTACACGACGAGATCAATTACGACGGAGAAGCGCGCGCGTTCACGCGCCCGACCAATCGCGCGGGCGGGTTGGAGGGCGGCATCACGAACGGCGAAGAGTTGCGCGCGCGCGGCCATCTCAAGCCCATCTCGACGCTCAGGCGCGCGCTCCGCTCGGTCGATATAGACACGAAAGAGGAAGAGGCCGCCGCCTTCGAGCGTTCCGACGTGACGGCCGTCCCGGCGGCGGGCGTCATCGGCGAAGCGATGGTCGCGCTCGTCCTCGCCCGCGCCATGCGCGAGAAGTTCGGCGGCGACAGCCTCACGGAGATGCGACGCAACTTCGACGGCTACCGCGCACAGTTACGCGATTACTGATGAACTATTTTTATGAGCCGGCGATGCGGCGGTAGCGTGCTTCGACGAGCATGTAGAGGCCGTAGGCGACGAGGCCGAGGGCGACGAGGCAGAGCAGCCATTTGCCGTAGGATTGTTGGATGAGGACTTGGAGCGCGCCGTCCAGTCCCTTCGCTTCCGACGAGTCGTAGTGCAACGCGGCCTGTATGAGGAAGCCGCCGACGATTAGGAAGACGACGCCCCGCGCGATAAAGCCGAAGCGTCCGCCGCGCGTCGCCCAGAGGACGGCGCGCTCGCTCATCTCTCCGATCTTCAAACGCTTGCGAAACTTCGCCGCGTAGCCCTTGTAACACTGGTAGAGACCGTAACTCATCACGGAGAGACCGGCGAGGACGACCAGCCAGTTGCCGTAAGGGTATTCCATCACGCTCGCCGTCCAGGACTCGGCCGCGCTCGGCTTGCCGTCCTCTTCCGCGCCGAAGACGATGCGCGCCGCCGAGTAGGCGAGACCGGCGTAGATGAGTCCGCTGCCGGTGTAGCCGAGGCGCAGGGCGATGCCTTTGGCCTTCGTCCCCTTATCGTCGGCGTCGGTGATCGCCTGCACCCAACGCCAGATGACGTAAGCGACGAGGCCGAAGGCGACGATGCCGAGCATGATGCGACCGAAGGGCTGCCGCGCGATTGAACGCATCGCGCCCTGCGTGCCCGTCGCCTCGCCGCCCATCCCCAACGCCGCCTGCGTCGCAATCGCGCCCACCACGATGTAGACCACGCCCTTCGCCGCGTAACCGAAACGCGCGAGGCGTTCCACCCACGGGTGCTTCCCGACCTTCTCCGCAACTTCGTCCGCCGCGTCTTTTACGTCCTCGATTGCCGAACCTGTCTGTCCCATTGATTCTTAACTCGTCTCCCGCGTGTCAATCTAGTTGAAACGATGCTAACACCGATCCGAACGCGCTTGAAAGATGAAACACCCATTACGCCCGAATCGCCTCCGTCCAATGCACTGTTGACGACCGCAAACCGCCGCAGCGTTCAAACCGCGCCTCTTGCCCGCCGATCACTTTTTCAACTACAGTGCGCGCAGCCGCTCTGTTTAAAAACGCTCTCGCGGGATTTGTCTCGGCAGGGGAATTTCAATTGCCCCGGCACAACAGTTTCAACCGGTTCGCATGACGCAGACGTGGGTCAATTTGCCGACGGACACGCCCCTCGCCGACGGCGAGGTTCATCTCTGGCGCGCGTCTCTGGCGCAAACGCCGGACGCCCTGCGCCGACTCCACTCGACGCTCGCACCCGACGAGGCGGCGAAAGCCGCGCGCTTCCACTTCCCGCGAGACCGCGACCACTTCATCGCCGCGCGCGGCCTGCTCCGGCGTCTCCTCGGCCGCTATCTCGCACAGCCGCCCGACAGTCTTCGATTCGCATACGGCGCATACGGCAAGCCGTCGCTCGGCGGTGCCGCCGCCGCCGCACAAGACCTGCGCTTCAACCTCTCACACTCGCACGAACTCGCCCTCTACGCCTTCGCGCGCGGGCGCGAACTCGGGGTTGACCTCGAACACATGCGCCCCGACTTCGCGGGCGAAGACATTGCCGAACGCTTCTTCTCCGCGCGCGAGGTGAGCATGTTGCGCACGCTCCCCGCGGAGGCGCGCACCCCGGCCTTCTTCAACTGCTGGACGCGCAAAGAGGCTTACATCAAGGCCAGAGGCGAAGGGCTGTCGCACCCGCTCGACGCGTTCGACGTGTCCCTCATCCCGGGCGAACCGGCCGCGCTGCTCGGCACGCGCGGCGACCCGCGAGAACTCACCCGCTGGTCGCTCCACTCTCTCGACGTGGGCGAGGCTTACGCCGCCGCCGTCGTCGTTCAAGGCACGGACTACACGCTGCGCCTCTGGCAGCTATGACTCCACATCTTCTTCCACACTACTCCCACTCTCCGCACTTCAATTCCACGACATACGCGCCGAGTTCGTTGTGCGCCCGCCGCGTATAGGTGAAGGCGCGCTCTAGCGCGGCCGTCCCGGCCACACGCCGCTCGTCCAAGTCCCACTGCTCGTCCGGCGCGGGCGGCGGAGCTAGACCACAGATCAACCGGATCAAGGCGTCGATCATGTCGCCGTCGTCGTAGCGTGTGAAGGCATCCACCAATTCGCTCGCCCTTTCTCCTGTCAGGGGCAAAGTTGACCAACGCCTGATCGGTTCATCGAAATCCGGCTCTCGCTGCTGGCGTGCGTGAGGCGCGCGCGTGCTATTATCTTTTCGCATCAGTAGTTCCTTTCAAAGAGTAGTTGCTGATGTAGGGCTTGGGGTGAGCGGCTTCCGTTGAAAGTAGACGCTCATTCTCAAGCCCTTTGACTATTGAGTCTCGCCGCTTCTTTAGCTTTCTTTCTGACAAGAGATATTCTGCTCTTCCACTTATTCCTGTCAAGGACTTTTCTTTACTTGTGACAAGATATTCTGTAATTTTAAGTGTATGAGCAGCGATCACGTTTCAGTCAACGAGGCAGCAGAAATTAAAGGTGTCACGCGCCAGCGCATCTTGCAGTACATCAACGATGGCCGCCTCCCCGCGCAAAAGTTTGCCGATGTCTACATGATACGCCGACAGGATTTGGATGCCGTTGAGTTGAAGCCACCCGGCAGGCCGCGCACAGCGCAAGCTGAACAGGCGTTGAAGCAGGGAAGTAAAAAGAGAGGCGGTAAGAAGTGAGCAAAGACAAAGAAGTAAGTTCAAACATTTCTTTTAAGAGCCTTTTTTTAATCTCAACCGTTGTGATCATAATTCAGTTTGTGGCTGGATATATCATCTATCTGAAACATGATACGTGGAATAATAGAGCGGATTTTGGAGAGATGTTCGGGGCGGTGAATACGCTCTTTTCAGGTTTGGCTTTTGCCGGAGTTATTTACGCTATCTTTCTTCAGAGGCGCGAACTTGAGCTACAGCGTAATGAACTCGAAATGACAAGAGCAGCGTTGAGACGGTCGGCTGAGGCGCAGGAGAAATCAGAAAGAGCTTTGCCGAATCAGGCTCATGCTCTAACGTTGACGGCAAAACTCAATGCTCTTAATTCATTTGTAGAGGCACAATAGACGAGGCTTTCCCAGCTAGCTAATAGATTGTGATAAAGGTGTGGGGAGGGCTGAAAGTTGATGTGATAGGATTGAGCCAGAACGGAGACGGGAAATGCTAATCAACTACATCAACGCTGCTTTGCGTCACGCGCACTACGAAATACTCGCGGATGACCGGAGTTACTACGGCGACATCCCGAACTTCGAGGGCGTTTATGCCAACGCAGAGACGCTTGAAAATTGCCGCGAAGAGTTAGCGGAAGTGTTGGAGGAGTGGGTGCTGTTTCGCGTCTCGAAAGGTTTGCCGCTACCCGTCGTTGACGGCCTAGAACTGAAAGTCAGGGAAGTGGCCTGACGTGCCGCGCTTCGGCTCAATCTCACGTAAGGAGTTGATTCGTCATTTGCGTCAACTCGGCTTCGACGGCCCTTATTCCGGCGGGAAACATCAATTCATGAGTAAGGGAAATCTCACCCTCCGCATCCCTAACCCGCATCAGACTGATATTGGCAGAGAGTTGTTAATCCGCATTCTCCGTCAAGCCGGAATCAATAAGGACGAGTGGGAGCAACTTTAAAGGCTGTTCGGTTGAGGCTTTGGCATGAGGGCGGGAGTTACCGTAAAATCAACGTGCGGGTCGCGCCTCCGGTGGAGCGCGCGAGAGGGCGACAATATTTCCGGCGGTTGAGGAAGAAGACGTAAATGGCTTTATTGGAGATCATGACTTATCCGAACCCGGTGCTTGAGACGCCGGGCGAGCCGGTGACGGTGTTTGACGAGGGGTTGCGGAAGTTGGTCGCGGACATGTTCGAGACGATGGACGCGGCTTCGGGCGTGGGGCTGGCCGCGCCGCAGGTGGGCGTCTCGCGTCGTCTGTTCGTGATGGATTGTTCGGGCGGGCGCGATCCGAAACAGCGCGTCGCGCTCGTCAACCCGGTGGCGCTGAGTGTGGAAGGCGAGCAGAACGGCGACGAGGGATGCCTGTCGTTCCCCGGCGTCTTCTTTCCCGTCAAGCGTTCCTTGCGCGCCGTCGTGCGGGCGCAGGACGTGACGGGTGAGACGTTTGAACTCGACGGGATGGATTTAACCGCGCGCTGCATGCTGCACGAAACCGACCACTGCGACGGCATCGTCTTCATCGACCACACGACCGTGCTCAAGCGCGAGATGGTCAAACGCAAGATGCGCAAACTGGCGCGCATGGCGAAGATGTAAAAACGCCGCTCAGACAATTCAGACTACGCGAAACGCGGTCGGCTTGCGGGGATGTGAGCCGACCGCGTTTTCGCGTCCGGGTTGTGATAACATTTAGCCATCAGCCGTCAGCTATCAGCAATCAGCTTGGAAACTTCACAGCCGGGCGTGAGTGGTCGCCCCAACTCTATTGAGTGTCGCTGAATGACAAGCGTCTCTGAATGGTAAATGAATAATGAATATAGCTGACGGCTGATAGCTGACGGCTGACTACTTTAATTAAGGAGCGATGCATGCACGGCGAATTTCGTAACGAGGCGTTTACAGATTTCAGCAGGGAAGAGAACGCGCAATTGATGCGCGCGGCGATTGAGAAAGTTCGCGGCGAGTTGGGGCGCGACTACCCGCTCGTCATCGGCGGCGAGCGCGTCGAGACGGGGCGCACGTTCGACAGCATCAACCCGGCGAAGAAGACCGAGGTGGTCGGGCGTTTTCAGAAGGCGACGGAGGAACTCGCGCGCCGCGCGGTAGAGACGGCCGACGAGACCTTCAAGAGTTGGGCGCGCACTCCGGCCGAGGAACGCGCGGAGTTGCTGTTTCGCGTCGCCGCGATTTTGCGCGAGCGGCGGCACGAGTTGTCGGCGTGGATGATCTTCGAGGTCGGGAAGACGTGGGCGGAGGCCGACGGCGACACGGCCGAGGCGATTGACTTCTGCGAGTTCTACGCGCGCGAGATGCTGCGCTACAGCGCGCCGCAGCCCATCGTCACGCTCGAAGGCGAAGAGAACCGCTTGCAGTATATCCCGCTCGGCGTCGGCGTCGTCATCCCGCCGTGGAACTTCCCGCTCGCGATCATGGCGGGCATGACCGTGGCCTCCTGGGTGACGGGCAACACCGTCGTCCTCAAGCCTTCGTCAGACGCGCCGGCCATCGCTTACAAGTTTTTCGAGATACTCGAAGAGGCGGGGCTGCCCGCCGGGGTCGTCAATTTCATGACGGGTTCGGGCGCGGAAGTGGGCGACGTGGTGGTCGATCACCCGCGCACGCGCTACGTCGCCTTCACCGGCTCGAAGGAGATCGGCCTGCGCATCAACGAGCGCGCGGCCAGACATCAAGAGGGGCAGGTCTGGATCAAGCGCGTCGTCGCCGAGATGGGCGGCAAGGACGCGATCATCGTCGATGCCGACACGGACTTGGACGATGCGGCGACGGGCGTCGTGCAGTCGGCCTTCGGCTTTCAGGGTCAGAAGTGCTCGGCCTGTTCGCGCGCCATCATCCACGCGGGCGTGTACGACGAGATGCTTGAGCGGATCGCCGCGCGCACGGAGAAACTCAAACTCGGCGAACCGACCGACGGCGCGACGAACCTCAGCGCGGTGATCAACCAGAAGGCTTTCAAGACGATTAGCGACTACATCGAAAAGGGCACGGCCGACGGCGGGCGCGTCATCGCGGGGGGCGGCACGGACGGCGAGCAGGGTTTCTACATCGAGCCGACGGTCATCGCCGACGTGAAACCCGGCGACCGCATCGAGCAGGAAGAAATCTTCGGCCCCGTCCTCGCTTGTATCAAGGCGCAGGACTTCGACGACGCGTTGAGGATCGCTAACGATACCGAGTATGGCTTGACCGGCGCGGTCTACACGAACGACCCGGAGAAGTTGGAACGCGCGAAGCGCGAGTTCCACGTCGGCAATCTCTATCTCAACCGCAAGTGTACGGGCGCGCTCGTCGGCGTCCACCCGTTCGGCGGCTTCAACATGTCGGGCACGGACTCGAAAGCGGGCGGGCGCGATTACCTCGGCCTCTTCATGCAGGCGAAAGTCTGGGCGGAGAAGGTGCGCGCCGGGGGCGAGAACGCGAAAGAGAAACGCACGGCCATCTGAGAGCGCGTTGCAAAATCCGCAGTCGCTTGCAGTCTTTGCGCCTTTGCATGAGACTTATAGTTGCCGAACAATAAAACTCACGCTGGAGGCGCAAAGGCGCAAAGGGAAGACTGTTAGAAAGTTTTGTCAGCACACTCAAGCTCCAAAGACATTCTCTCGACCGGAGAAGAATAGAGACTATGCAGCTTCATCATTCCCCCATCTGCGCGACGCTTGCGGCGTTCGTGTTTTCGCTTTCACTGGCGGGCAATTTCGACAGGGCGTGGGCGCAGCAGCGCGTGGCGGGCGCACAGGATACCGTCATCTTCGCCGTCACGCGAAGCGGCGACGCGGAGTTCGCGTTCGAGCCGATTGCTGCTTACCGGCGCGGCGCGTTCGCCGGGTCTGTCACGGGCGAATCGAGTCCCGCCGAACTGACGCGCTTCGCCAAGAACTATTATCGCGCGGGTCAACGCTACCGCCTCATCTGGGGCGGCGCGGAGTCGGGCACGGTCGTCGCCAAACAGTCGCAGCAGGAGAGCGACTGTGCGAAGGCCGCCGCGACCGCGGACGTGCAAACGTCCGTGCAACTCGGCGGCAATCGCATGGCGCTGGCGACCAACGCGCCGAAGCTCGGCCTCGCCAAGTCGTCGCGCCGCGCGCCGACCGACGCCGAACGCGCGCAGATCAAAACACACGTCGAGCGGATTTTTCGAGAGAAGGGCGTGCCCGCCGGCGCGCTCGACAAGTTGCGGACGATCAACCTGACGGCAACCGACTTGAACAACGACGGCGCGGCCGAGTTGATCGGCACGTACATGATCCGGCGCGACGGGGCGGAAATTTTCATAGACCAGTTGTTCGTGCTGGCCGAGCCGACGGCGGAGGGCGGCCTCCGCGTCGGCTTCGCGCGCCACGAGCAAATGAAAGGCACGGACTTCAACGATCCGGAGTCGTTGGAGAGCGTCGGGCAGAGCGCGTTCCAGACGGAGATTCTGCTCGACCAACTCGACGTGGACGCCGACGGCACGGGCGAGGTCTTCACCATCAGCTACAGCTTCGAGGGCACGAACTACGCGATCTACAAGAAGGGCGCGAAGGGCTGGTCGCGCATACAGGAATTTCAAAACTACCGTTGCGCTTTCTGATCCGGCGCGCATTCGACGCGACGTTGAAGTCGTCGCCGTCGTCAGGTTCTCTCTCAACCATGCGTTTAGTTTTCATGGGCACGCCGGAGACGGCCGTGCCGACGCTCAGGCGGTGTCTGGAAGATGGGCACGAGGTCGTCGCCGTGTGGACGCAGCCGGACAGACCGGCGGGGCGCGGCAACAAGTTGAGCGCGTCGCCCGTCAAAGAGTTCGCCCTGTCGCGCGGCCTCGACGTGCACCAGCCCGCGAAGATCAAGACGGATGAGGCGCGCGAGTTGTTCGCGTCGCACGAGGCGGACGCGTGCATCGTCGTCGCCTACGGGCGCATCCTCCCCGCTTCCTATCTCAGTGCGCCGCGTCGCGGTTGCATCAACGTCCATTTCTCGCTGCTGCCGAAATACAGGGGCGCGGCTCCCGTCAACTGGGCAATCGCGCGCGGCGAAACGGAGACGGGCGCGACGACGATGCAGATCGACGTGGGACTCGACACCGGCGCGATCTACCTGCAACGCGCGACGCCGATTGGCGACGCCGAAACCGCGCCGCAAGTGCTGGCGCGACTCGCCGCGCTCGGCGCGGAACTGCTCGGCGAGACGCTCGCGCGGCTGGATGAACTGGAGCCGCGCCCGCAACGTGAAGACGAGGCGACGCACGCGCCCATCCTGCGGCGTGAAGACGGGTTGATCGACTGGAGCGCAAGCGCATTCGAGATCGAACGACGCGTGCGCGGCTTCCAGCCGTGGCCGAACGCGCACACGCAGTTTCGCGGGCAGCGGCTCGTCATCTATCAGGCCGCTGCGCGAAACGCGCTTGAGGAATTTGCGGAATTTGCGGCCGGGGCACACGGCGACGGCAGTGTCGCGGGGGAAGTACGAACGGCGCACGGCGACGATCTCGAAGTCGCGTGCGGCGCGGGCACGCGTTTGCAATTGTCGGAAGTTCAACCGGAAGGCAGGCGGCGCATGAGCGCGCGCGATTTTATCAACGGGATGCGCGTGCAGGCGGGCGAGCGACTCGGCGGGGAAGAAGGCGTGGGGGAAGGGGAAAGGGGTAAAGGGTAAAGGGAAAAGACGCGCGCCGCGTTCGCTATGCGCTACTTTTCTTTCACCTTTGCCCTTTACCCTTTCACCCTTCCCCCAATTTTTTATATGGCGATTCGCGTGGTCAAAAAAAACGGCGGGCGGGGCGCGGCGAAGAAAGATGGGAGCGCGCGGCGCGTGTCGGCTTCGCGGCGCGCGGCGTCGGAGATTTTGCGCCGGGTGGAAGAGGACGGGGCGTTCGCGGCGGTGCTGCTGGCGAGCGCGGGCGAAGAGTTGCGCGCAGATGATCGCGCGCTCTGTTACGAACTCGTGCTCGGCGTCCTGCGTCGCCAACTCTGGCTCGACAAGTTGATCGAACATTATGCCGGGCGCGTGGCCGCGAATCTCGACGCCCCCGTGCGTCGCGCACTGCGGCTCGGACTGTACCAACTGCGTTTCCTCACGCGCATACCCGCGTCGGCCGCCGTCAACGAATCCGTAAATCTCGCACACGAGGCGCGGCTGCGCTCGGCGGCCAACTTCATCAACGCCGTGTTGCGCCGCGCCACGCGCGAGCCGCATTACGAACCTTCCGCCGACGCGCCGACCGAACTCGAACGCCTCGCCGTCGCCACCTCTCATCCCGCTTGGCTCGTCGAACGCTGGATCAAATTCTTCGGCGCGGTCGAAGCCGAAAGTTTCGCGCGCGCCAACAACCGCACGCCGCCCGTCGCGTTTCGCGTGAATCCCGGGCGTGCAAAAGTGGATGAAGTGATCGCCCGTCTGCATGCGGAGGGCGTCGCGGTGCGGCCGTCGGAGGTTGCTTCGGGGGCGTGGCGCGTGGAGGCGTCGGGCGGCGGGGCGGCGGCGGCGGCGACGCAGTTGCGCGCGCTCACGTCGGAGGGCGCGATCTACACGCAGGATGAGGCGTCGCAGTTGGTGGCTCAAGTCGTCGGCCTACGCGAAGGGGAGCGCGTGCTCGACGTGTGCGCCGCGCCGGGCAGCAAGACGACGCAGATCGCAGCGAGCGCGGGCGAGGGCGCGTTCGTCGTCGCGGGCGACCTCCACGGGCATCGCCTGCGCGTCGTGCGCGAGTCGGCCGCGCGGCAGGGGTTGGAGAACATCCAAACCGTCGCGTATGACGCGGAAGACGCGCCGCTGCCGTTCGCGGCGGGCGCGTTCCGGCGCGTGCTCGTCGACGCACCGTGTACGGGGACGGGCACGCTCAGGCACAACCCGGAAATTCGCTGGCGCATCACAACCGCCGACATCGCCGAACTCGCCGCGCGGCAGCGACGCATTCTCTCGCACGCCGCGCGCGTGGTCGGCGTCGGCGGCAGACTCGTCTACTCGACCTGTTCGGTCGAACCCGAAGAGAACGAAGAGGTCGTCGGGGCGTTTCTCGAAGCGCATCCGGCGTTCGAGTTGATCCGGCCCGATGTGCCCGGACGTCTGCTGACGAGAGAAGGCGCGGCGCGCACCTGGCCGCAGCGCGACGACACGGACGGGTTTTTCGTCGCGGCATTCGAGAGGCGAACGGGTAAGGGTTAAAGGGAAAGGGGAAAGGTAAAAAAACGAGCCGGAAGCGTGGGGTTTTCTTTCAGTAGCTTTCCCCCTTCGCCCTTCCCCTTGACCCTGTATTCCCACTCCGATTGGCTTTTGCTTTCGCGTGCGCCGATGTTAGACTCTCGCGTCCGCAAAACGCCCTTTCGGGCGCGCGTCTGAGAGGTAATAAAAAAAACTTGGCCGGAACAAATCGTGCGCTCGGATCGGCGTTAGGCAAGGTCGCCGTGTTGATCGCCATCGCGGGATTCTTTCTCGTCGGCATGGCGGGCACGGTCTACCTCTCCCTGCGCAGCCCGGAAGTCGAAGTGCCCGAAGTGACGGGCAAGAACATCCTCGAAGCCGAGAAGATTCTCGCCGACGCCGGGTTGAACGTGCGTCGTCGCGCCTCGCGCTACAGCGCGGAAGTCGCGGCCGACACCGTGCTCGACCAGACGCCGCGCGCGGGCGACCATGTCAAAGCCGGGCAGACCATCGCCGTCGTCGTCAGTCGCGCCGAGGCGAAAGAGGGCGAGAGTTCAGTCGGCATCCGGCGCGACGATCAACCGAAGACCGACAACCAGAACAGTCCCGGTAATCAGAACGAGCCTGCGGCGTCCGGCGATAACCGGAACGACAACGCGAACGACAACGCGAACGACAACGCGAACGACAACGCGAACGACAACGCGAACGAGAATCGCCCGAAGCGCAACACCAACAAGAACAAAAACGCCAACGCCAACGCCAACAACCGGAACACCAACGGCAACACGCGCGCAAACGGGAACGTCAATTCGAACCTGAACACCAACTTGACGACCAACAGCCGCAATGCCGACAATCGCAACGCCCCGGGACGCCCCGCCGCCGGGCGCAACTCGAACGCGCGCCCGAACAGCAATAATCCCAACCCCGTCAACCGGAACGCGGCCGCGACGCCGAACGCGAACGCCGCGTCTAATCGTAACGCGAGCCCGAACCCGCCGGGCAATCGCAACGTGCGCCCCGCCACCGCGCAACCGGCGCGCCCGAACGCCAACAGCACGCGGCCGTAAAGGTCGTGTGCGCGCAAGGGAGCGCGGTTCGTGTGGAAGGGCGGCGGATTTTCACGCAGGCGCGGCAGCAGGCGAAATGCCGGACGCAGACAGTCTCGTTCAAGCAGCTTTTATTCAGTTTTCACTCGAAACCTTGCATTTCACAACGGCGACGGCAAGGTGTCCCGAATCCGCCCAACTAATTTTGCCCGTTCGGGTAAGGCAACGATGATAGAGATCGCCCCATCTATTTTATCTGCTGATTTTGCGCGGCTCGGCGAGGAGATCGCGGCCATCGAGCGCGGCGGCGCGGGCGTCGTTCATTGCGACGTGATGGACGGCCATTTCGTCCCGAATATCACGATTGGCTTGCCCGTCGTAAAGTCTCTGCGGGGCGCAACCCGTTTGCCGCTCGACACGCATCTAATGATTTCCGAGCCGGGGCGTTATGCTGAGCAATTTGTCGAAGCGGGTGCGGATATGGTCTCCGTCCACGTCGAGATCGACCCGCACCTGAACCGCACGCTCGTCGCCATTCGCAAGAAGGGCGCGAAGGCGGGCATCGCCATCAACCCGGCGACGCCGCTCGCCGCGCTCGAAGAATCGCTGGCCTTCGCCGACTACGTTCTCTTGATGACCGTCAACCCCGGCTTCGGCGGTCAGAAATTCATCCCGACCATGCTTGATAAAGTGCGCCGCTTGCGGCGCATGATCGAGGAGCGCGGACTAGAGACGCGCATCGAAGTTGACGGCGGCATCGACCGCACGAACATCGCCGACATCACCGCCGCCGGGGCTGAAATCATCGTCGCCGGGACGGCCGTTTTCGGCGGCGACGACCCGGCGCAAGGCGTTCGCGACCTGTTGGCGTCCGCCGCGCAGTGGGTATGAAAGCAAACGATGAATGCGGAACGGGGAACGATGAATAAAAATCTTTCATTCCGCGTTCGGCGTTCATAGTTCATCGTTTCGTTACTTTGGAGGTTTTTTTAAATGCGTTTACGCAAATTTTTATTGGTCGCCAGCTTGTGCGCGTTGCTTGCGAGCGGGTTGCCCGCCGGGTCGGGCGTGCGCGGTCAGCAACAGCCGCGGCCTTCGGGCGCGCAGACCGAGGGCACGCCGGCACAGCGACTTGAGGTGATACGCCAACGGTTGGAGACAGCGCGGCGCACGCTCAACGGCGCGATTGCGGGTCTCAACGCCGGCGACGATAAGCAGAAGAAAGATAAAGATAAGAAGGTGTCGGACGACCCCGTCTCGCGCCTGCGCGGTCTTGAGAAAGAGGCCGGTTCGCTGCTGAACGAGGTGGCCGAACTGCGCGCGAAGATCGACCGTGGCGAGAAATCCGAAATCTCCGAGGTGGAGAGGTTGGAAAGCGCGCACGCCGAACTGAACGGGCGGATCGACTCCGGCCTACAGGCGACGGCCGGTGCGCGCCGCGAAGCGACCGTCGCTTCCGGCGGCGTGACGACCAAGAATAAGAAGAAGCCCGGATTCTTCGGTCGCATTCTGGGGCGCGGCGACGACGGCGGCGAGTACGACGAGTTGGTCGGCGGCATCGCGCCGGGACGCGACCGCCAGTTGTTCGAGGAGGCGGCGAAACTCGCGCGCAAGAACAGGTACGAGACCGCACGCTACCTCTTCAACGTGATCATCACGACCTACCCCGATTCGCCTTACCTGCCGCACGCCAAACTCGCCATCGCCGACACCTTCTATCTCGAAGGGACGACGAGCGCGCTCATTCAGGCGGCCAACTCTTACCGCGAGTGGCAGACCTTCTTCCCGACCGACCCGCTGGCCGACGAAGTGATGTTGAAAGTCGCCGAAGTCGAGATGCGGCAGATGGGCTTGCCCGACCGCGACGTGGCGCACGCGCGCAAGGCCGAGCAACTCCTGAAGGCGCTCTTGCAGCAGTACCCGAACACGGCCTTGCGCCCCGACGCGCAGGTGCGTCTCGGCGAGGTGCAGGAAAATCTGGGGATGCACACTTTTCAGGTCGGCAACTTCTACATGGATCGCTACGAGCGCGGCGTCGCCCCGAACCCGAAGGGCGCGCAGTCGCGCTACCGCGAGGTGGTCGAGAAATACCCGAACTTCTCGCGCCGCGACCGCGCGCTCTATCTCTTAGCCAACACCTACGTGCTCGAAGAAGAGCCTGACGAAGCGGCCAAGTATTTTCAGGAGATCGTGCGCAACTTCCCGAACAGCGAATACGCCGAGAAGGCGCAGGAACAACTCGACGCCATCGGCGCGCCCAAGCCGCAGGCCGACCCCAAAGCCTTGAACAAACTGCCGCCGGAGAAGCGTTCGATGACCTCGCGTTTCCTCCAGCAGATGTTCGGCACGGCGACCGTCACGGTTGACAAAAACGGCGTGCTCATCAACAAGGACGGCAACGAGAGCAGCCTCATCGATGTCGTGATCGAAAACAAGGGAATGCTTCCCGTCACGACGCCGAACGCGCCGACCATCACGCGTCGCGTCTCGTCGGTCACGCCCGCGCCGCAGGCGCAGCCGACGCCCCGACCGGCGGACAAACCGGCTAACGGCGTCCAGTTGACGCCGGCCAACCCCGGCCCCCCGGCGACCGGCGACACGCCGAGCGCGCCGCCCGCGCAACGTCCGCCCGTGAATTGAAGCAGCAGGTCGAATTGGCAAAAGGCGAAAGTGGAGCGGAGCACGCGAAAACTCCGGTCTCCACTTTCGCCTTTTATTTAGTCGCCCTGTCGCTTTCTACTTCAGTTCGTCAGTGTTAGAATTTTTTCACCTCCAACAGCGTTAACGAAATGAGTTTGAGCGCGCGGCGTCTCCGGCGGGGAACTGGGACGAACTCTTATGGCCGAACAGACCTCTGACGAATTGACGCGCCGCCACCGCGCCGCCGCGGGCGTGGTGGCGGCGTTCATCACGCTCACGCTCGCGCTCGTCGTGCTGGCCTACGCGGGCGTGCGGCCGAGCCTGCCCGCGAGCCTGCTCGACCCCACTCTGTACGGCGCGCTCTGGATCGTCATCGCGGGACTCGGACTCGGCGCAATCGCGCTCAGGCGCATGCGTTTCGGCGCGCTCAGATTGCAAACCATCGCGGAGGCGAAGGGGGCTTCCGCGCTGCTCGCCACGTTGCACAAGACGACCGTGCTCGTCGCCCTATTCGGCATCGCCATCGCCCTCGTCGGTTATCTGCTGTTCACCCGTTCGGGTTATCCGAGCGACATGTTGAAGGCGGGCGTCATCGCCGTCGCCATTTTGCTCTACACCTATCCGCGCCGCGCGGCGTGGATGAAAGTCTGGCAGGCGACGGAAACAACGGAAGGGCTGACCACCGACGGCACGCCCGCGAAAGGAACAACTGCGTGAAGTTTTACGCCCGCCTCGCCTCGCTCGCCTTCGCGGTCTCGGCGTGCTCCATCGCCTGTCCGGTCTCGACCGGCGCGCGAACGCAAACTCCCGACGCGCAACCCACGCCCGCGCCCCGCGCGCCGCGCCCCGTGCCGGCGGCCATGCCCGCGCAGAAGACTCCGGCGCAGCCCTCCGCGCAGGCGTCGCTCACGCCGCGCGAACGCCGCGTCAAGGCTTACGCGAAGTTGATGGAAGGCCAGCGTTTCTTCACGAACGCGCGCGGCCGGGGCGGCATCACGCGCGAGGATTTGCGCACGGCGCAAGCGGCCTTCGAGCAGGCCGCCGCGCTCGACCCAACTCTTTCGGAAGCCCACACCGCGCTCGCCGAAATCGCCTTTTTCTTCCTCGACGATCAGACGCTCGCCGAACGCGAAGCGTCCGCCGCCGTCCGCATCGACAACAACAACTTCGGCGCGCACCGCATCCTCTCGCGCATCTACTCGCTCAAGGCCGGACTCGATTCTGACAAGACCGACCGCGCCGCCGCCGACCGCGCCATCGCCGCCCTCAAAGAAGTGCTTCGTCTCGACCCGAACGACCCGGAAGCCCTCGCCCTGCTCGGCGAGTTTTACACGAGAACCGAACGCGAAACGGAAGCCATCGAAGCGTTCCGCCGTTGGATGGGCGCGCGCGCAACCGTCGATACGAACTTCTACAAAGTCATCACGCAGGGGCGCGAGCTTTCGCCCGACGCCGCCGCCGCGCGTCTCGCCGAAGCATTACTCAAGGCCGGTCGCACCGCCGAGTCGGTTGACGCCATCCGTCGCGCGCTCGCCATCAATCCGGGGAACAGCGGGTATCTCGCGCTGCTCGGCGAGGCGATAGACGCGGGCGGCGACAGCGATGTCGCCATCACCGAGTTGCAGCGCATGATCGTGGCGAACCCGACCAACCTCGCCGCCATCAGTCTGCTCGCGCACGCGCAGGCGCGCTCCGGCAAAGTTGACGCCGCCGTCGCAACGCTGCGCGCCGCCACCGCCGCGCGCCCCGGCGACACGCGCGAGTTGCAGCAACAACGAAGTCGCCTCGTGGACGACCTCGCCGGGGTGCTCGCCGACGCGCTGCGCTACGACGAAGCCATCGCCACCTACGAAGACCAACTCAAAGCGCGCGGCGCGGGCGCCGACGCGCCGCTCACCTCAGACAGCGACAAAGAGGCGGTGCGCCCGCTGCTCGAACGCATCATCAACTTGCAGCGGCAGGCCGGACGTTTGGACGACGCCTTCGCGACCGCCGCGCGCATGCGCCGTGTGCTCGGCGCGAATGATCCGCGCGCCGATTTTTATTCCGTCGCCGTGCTGCGCGAACAGGGCAAACGGCGCGAAGCTCTGGAAGCCGTGCGCGCCGCGCGTCTGAAACATCCGGGCGTGTCCGAGTTTTTAAGTTTGGAAGCCGAGACGCTGGCCGAACTCGGTCAGGTCGAAGAGGGCGCGACGCTCCTGCGTGCGCGCATCACGGGCAAGGTCGAAGACGATTACCCGGCGTATCTCTCCATCGCGAATCTCTACCTGCAAGCGGGTCGGGGCAAAGAGGCGGTCGTGGCCGCGCGCAAACTGCTCGAACTCGCCCCGCCCACGCAGCCGCAACTCGTCGCCCAAGCTCTCATCATGCTCGCCTCCGCGCAGGAGCGCGCGGGCGACCCGAAGGGCGCGGAAGAGTCTCTGCGCCGCATTCTCTCGCGAACGCCGAACGACCCGACCGCGCTCAATAACCTCGGCTACTTTCTCACCGAGCGGGGCGAACGCCTCCCCGACGCGCTCGACATGATCAAGCGCGCCGTCAAAGCCGAGCCGACCAACCCCAACTATCTCGACAGTCTCGGCTGGGTCTACTTCAAACTCGGCCAACTCGACGAAGCCGAACGCTACCTCAACGACGCCGCGCGCCGCAACACGCGTTCCTCCACCGTGCAAGAGCACCTCGGCGACCTCTACCGGAAACGCGGCAAGCTCGACGAAGCCCGCGCCGCCTGGCGCAAAGCCCTCGGACTCACCACCGACGCCTCGGACATCACCCGTCTCAAGGCCAAAATCAACGGCGAAACGGGCAAGTAAGCTACACGATTCGGAGTGTAAATTTGACATATTGACGGTGTGCAGCCCTCACGCTACACTGCCGTTAGTCTGAACGTTTGCCCCAAGTTTCGTTCAGACCGCAAGCAAGAACCCTCCTCATCAGTTAAAAAGTCTAAATTAAAAGAAGAGAGTTCTACCCCCAATGACGCGCTACAATTTGTCCCCCTGTCTAGGTCTGCGTGTGCGCAGACACGCACGTTTCGCGCTCTCCGCCGTCGCCTGTCTGTTCGTCTCCGGCCTGTTCGCCGCGAGCGTCGAAGCACAGGCGATGCGCCCCGTCGCACGGCTCGTCGGGGTCTCGAACAGTGGCGCCGCGCGCGTCAATTTGAGCGCGGACTCGTGCGAGACGCAGGCGCGCACCATGAACGCTTCTTTGACGAACGCCCGTTCGCGCACGGCGCGCGTCAGCGCGACCGGCGACGAGCGGCGCGCCTTTGATCTGATCAACGCGCAGCGGCGCGCGCGCGGCGAGTCGTCGCTCGTCTGGGACGCGGAACTGACGCGCATGGCGCGGCTGCATTCCGAGAACATGGCGCGGCAAAACTTCTTCGATCATATAGACCCGCAAGGTCAGAACATGACGATGCGCGCCCGCGCGTGCGGCGTCTGCGGTTGGAGCGCGATTGCCGAGAACATCGCGTATAATTCCGGCTACGACGATCCGGCGGGCTTCGCCGTCGAGCGTTGGATGACTTCGTCCAAGCACCGCGCCAACTTGCTGCGTCAGGGCTTTACGCATTCCGGCGTCGGCGTGGCTCGCGCCGCCGACGGCCGCGTCTTCTTCACGCAGGTATTCGTCACGCGCTAGAGCCGCGACCCGGATGCGAAAATTTGCGGCGGCCGGCGCTCAATCTTAAGAGAGGCCGGCCGCTCTACTTTTGCCCGGTGAAATTTTGCCCACTGTGTCCGACGCACGATTCACACTCCCGTCCTTCGCCAAGATTAATCTCACCCTGCGCGTCTTGGGACGCCGCACGGACGGCTACCATGAAATCGAAACCGTCTTTCAAACCGTCACGCTCCACGACCGACTAACGTTCGCGGCGCGCGACGACGGACAGATCGAACTCGCCTGCGATGCGCCCGGCGTCCCCTGCGACGAAACGAATCTCGTACACCGCGCCGCCGTCGCTCTCCGCCAACGTTACGGCACGGGTCGCGGCACGCGCATCAATTTGGAGAAAAAGATTCCGGCGGGCGGCGGTCTCGGCGGCGGCTCGTCGAACGCCGCCGTCGCCCTCGTCGGCCTCGCGCGCCTGTGGAAAATAGAGACCGACCGGCGCGCGCTCGCGGAAATCGGCGCGTCGCTCGGCGCGGACGTGCCCTTCTTCCTGACGGGCGGCACCGCGCTCGGCACGGGGCGGGGAACAGGCATTCATGCGCTCCCGGATATGCCGCCACAGCAACTTTTAATCGTCACGCCGCACATCGAAGTCTCGACCGCGGCGGCTTACAAGTCGTTGAACGCGCATGCCTTGACAAAGGCAGTTGCGCCCGCTAATCTCGCTGTTTCGCGCGCACAGGCCGAAATTTCGGGTTTGCCGCATGCAGCACTAAGGAACGATTTCGAGTCGGTCGTCTACGGCCTTCATCCCGAAATCGGGCGGGCGCGCGACGCGCTCACGGCGGCGGGCGCGAGCGGCGCGTTGCTCTCGGGCAGCGGGGCGAGCGTCTTCGGCCTCTTTGAAAATGCGGAGGTGCGCGACGGCGCGCGGGTGAGTTTGAGAGTCGAGAGGGGCTGGCAGGTTTTCGCCTGTGAGACGCTCGCGCGCGTCGCTTACGCGCAGGCCGTCGGCGCGATTGAGTTTTAAATGAGCGTGCCTGTATAAGGGCATGTTCGCGCGAGCAACATTGGGGCGTCGCCAAGTGGTAAGGCACCGGTCTTTGGATCCGGCATTCGTAGGTTCGAATCCTTCCGCCCCAGCCATTCTTCAAAAGTTTCAAGTCTCAGGTTTCAGGTTCCGAGTTCACAAACTTTCAGACCTGAAACTTGAAACCTGAGACTTGAAACTTTTTTATGAGCACGACCGGCGGCATCAAAGTTTTTTCCGGCAACGCGAACCGCGAGTTGACGCTGGAGATTTGCAACTACCTGAGTTGCGATCCGGGCAGCGCGACCATCGGGCGTTTTTCCGACGGCGAATTCAACTTCCAGATCACCGAGAACGTGCGCGGCGGCGACATCTTCATCGTCCAGCCGACCTGCCCGCCCACGGACGCGAATCTGATGGAACTGCTCGTCATGCTCGACGCCTTCCGGCGTTCGTCGGCCGAGCGCGTGACGGCCGTGATCCCGTATTACGGTTACGCGCGTTCGGACAAGAAGGATCGCCCGCGCGTGCCGATTGCCGCCAAGCTCGTCTCGAACCTGATCGCGACGGCCGGGGCGCATCGCGTCCTGACGATGGATTTGCACGCCGCGCAGATTCAAGGCTTCTTTGACATCCCGGTGGATCACCTGTACGCCGCGCCCGTCTTCATCGGCCACTATCAGGCGAACCCGATGCCGAACCTGACGGTGGTCGCGCCCGACACGGGCGGCGCGGAACGCGCGCGCGCCTACGCCAAGCGGCTCAACGCCGAACTCGCGCTCTGCGACAAGCGGCGCGAGAAGGCGAACGTGGCCGAAGTGATGAACGTCGTCGGCGACGTGCGCGGGCGCAATTGTCTGGTGGTTGACGACATGTGCGACACGGGCGGTTCGCTGACGAAGGTGGCGAAGGCTCTCAAGAGCGCGGGCGCGGCGAGCATCCACGCCTGTTTCACGCACGCGGTATTGTCGGGTCACGCCTGCGAGCAGTTGGCGAAGTCGGACATCGAGCAGGTCGTCACGACGAACACGATCCCGTTCAACGAGAGCAAGAGTGAGGCGGATAACATCAAGGTGTTAAGCATTGCGCCGCTGCTGGCGAAAGCGATCAAGTCGATCCACGAGGAGACCAGCGTCTCTTCGCTCTTCGTGTGAAGGGCAAACACTAATTTGGTTTCAGGTTTCAAGTTGTAGGTTTCAAGTTAAGACGCAAAGAACCTCAGTCCTGAAACTTGGAACCTGTAACTTGAAACACGGTAATTTAATTATGGCAGAGAAGAAAGAATTTACGATCCAGGCCGCGCGTCGCGAGGGGCGCGGGAAGAACGACGCGCGCCGCGTGCGCGCCGCCGGCCGCGTGCCGCTCACGATTTACGGCGGCGAGGGCGAATCCGTTTCGGCCTCCGCGTCGCTCGCCGAACTGGCGGCCATCCTGCGCACGGAGTCGGGTCACAACACCATTTTCACGCTCGACATCGACGGCGAAGGAGGTCACGACGTGATGTTCCTCGACCGCCAGATCGACCCGGTGCGCGGCCGCCTCGTCCACGCCGATTTGCGCCGCCTCGTGCGCGGCCAGAAGATCGAAGTCGCCGTGCCGCTTCACCTGACGGGCGAGCCTATCGGCGTGACCGAAGGCGGCGGCGTGCTCGAACAGATGGTGCGTGAAATTCAAATCCGCGTCAGGCCGCGCGACATCCCCGACGCCATCGACCTCGATGTCTCGAACCTCGGCGTCCACGACGTGCTGCACGTCTCCGATTTACAGGTGGCGGAAAACATCGAAATCCTGAACGAGCCCGACACGGTGCTTGCCACCGTCGGCATCATCGCCGAAGAGCCGGTCGAAGCCCCTGTGGTGACAGAGGAAGAAGGCGCGGAGCCGGAAGTTATCGGCAAGGGCAAGAAGGACGACGAGGCCGACGAAGCCTAACGGAGTTTGGGAAATGGGCAAGGGGGAAGGGGCAAAGGGCGCAGTGCCCGATCCGGGCGGCGCGGGTTTCGTCCCTTTGCCCCTTCCCCTCTTTGCCCCTCACCCTCTTTTCTGATGCTTATCGTCGGGCTGGGCAATCCGGGCGCGCAGTATGAATTGACGCGCCACAACCTCGGCTTCATGGTCGTGGATTTGTTGGCGCGCGAGGCGGGGCGCGACGTGCGGCGCGAGGAGTGTCGCGCGCTCGTCGGGCGCGCAGAGATCGAAGGCCGGAAGGTCGAACTCGTCAAGCCGCAGACTTACATGAATTTGAGCGGCGAGTCGGTTCAGTGCCTGCTGCGCAAACGCGAGTTGAAAACGGCGACGGATTTGGTCGTCGTCAGCGACGACCTCGCGTTGCCTTTCGGCGCGTTGCGTCTCCGTCCGCGCGGTTCGAGCGGCGGTCACAACGGTTTGAAAAGTATCATCGCGCAAGTAGGCACGGACGAATTCATCCGCCTGCGCGTCGGGATTCAACCCGAACACCCGCTCGCCGACGCCGCGCGATACGTCCTCGAACGTTTCCCGCAAGGCGCGCGCGCGGAACTGGAAAAAGTTTTAGAGCGGAGCGTCGAAGCGATCCGCGCCGTCCTCCGCGACGGCATTGACAAAGCGATGGCAACATATAATTGAACGATGAAGTCGGAACGCGGAACGATGAATGAAAGACAAGGGCTTTTACTTCATCGTTCAGCGTTCCTACTTCATCGTTTCAACCTTTCCTTCTTGCTTCGGCCACGAGGCCGAGGCTAGACATCCATAAGGAGGATGAATTTTGGCTGAGAAGAGAATTTACGAAGTGGTCTTCATCATAGACCCGGCGACGGGCGAAGAAGACTCGACCCGCCTCGTCGAAAACCTGCAAAAAATCGTCACCGATCAGGGCGGCGCGATCACCAAATCCGAAAGCATGGGGCGCAGGCCGTTGGCCTACCGCATCGGGCGCAACACCGAAGGCCATTTCATGCTGTTCGAGATCGAAGGCACGGGCGGCGAGATCGCCGAACTCGAACGCCGCATGCGCGTCAGCGATCAAGTGATGCGCTATCTCACCGTGCGCGTGGATGAAGACCGCCGCCGCGCCGAGAAGTTCAAGGAACGCCGTATTCGCAAAGCGAGCAGACGCCCCGAGAAAGGCGCGGGAGGACGCGGCCAGGGCGGCGGCAATTATGCCGCGACTGCCGCCGCACCCGCTGCCGCCGCCGTCGCGGTCGCCGACGAAGGGGACGCCGAAGCGTAACCCGGACACGTGTCGCCCCTGCTTACGGGCGGGCGTTGAACCATACGCGACCTCGAACAGCGCGCCTTAGCGAGTTGATAACTCGCGCGAGCGCAAGCGCGACAGTCGGGTCGGTCAACCGGCGGAGTGGCCGGAAAAGTTTGAAAGAGGAAAATCTATGTCGAGAAATTTTGATCGTGATCGGGAACGTGATTTCGGAAATGACGACGACCGCGGCGGTCGCTTCGGCGGCGGCGGTGGTGGTGGTGGCGGCGGTCGCGGCGGCGCGGGCGGCGGGCGCAGCGGCGGCAGATTCCGCCGGCGCAAAGTGTGCCGCTTCTGTCTGGACAAAGTTGACATCATCGATTTCAAGGACGTGAAGTTGCTGACGAACTACATCCCCGAACGCAGCAAGGTTCTGCCGCGCCGCATTTCGGGATCGTGCGCGCCGCACCAACGCATGCTGGCCGAGGCCATCAAACGCGCGCGCAACATCGCGCTCTTACCCTACGCCGCCGACTCGTAAATAAGGAGGGACTCTACAGATCATGGCAAACACACAAGTCCTCTTGCGTGAAGATATTGATAATTTGGGAGCGCGCGGCGAGATCGTCAAAGTCCGCGCGGGCTACGCGCGCAACTACCTGCTGCCGCGCAAACTCGCCGTGCAGGCCACGGCCTCGAACGTCAAGCAGATCGAACAGGAGCGCGCCGCGCTCTTGCGTAAGGAAGCGACGGAGCGCGCCGGGGCTGAAGCGCAGGCCGGGCAGATGAACGCTTTGCGCCTGACCTTCGAGCGCAAGGTCGGCGAACACGGCATGCTCTACGGCTCGGTCACTTCGATGGACATTCAGGAAGCCCTCAAAGAGAAGGGCTACGAGTTTGACCGTCGCCGCATCCACCTCGCGGAAGCGATCAAGGAGACGGGAGAGTTTTCCGTGCGCGTGCGGCTGCACCGCGAAGTAAACGTGGACATCCCCGTCATCGTCACGGCCGAAGGCGGCGCGGCGGCGGCGGCGGAAGCCACAGCCACGACCGGCGCGGACGCGACGGACGCCGCTACGACGGGAGCGACCGCCGACGAGACGCAGACCGGCGGCGAGTAAAATCAAACAACCGAGCGGGCGCGCCGACTAAACATTGTCGCGCCCGCTTTGGCTATAGTATGCTGTAGGCGCGTTGCTCCCGGCGGGTGGTTTTAGTTGAGAGCGGCCACCGCTTACAGCAGTTTTTTTGTCCGGTCTTTCCTCTGACTTCCGAAGCTCCCGAGTCTCCCGATGGTCAAAAATTTCGCTCCCGATTCGACGCGCGATCAAATGCTCGAACGCCCGCTGCCGCACAGCGCGGACGCCGAGCGTGCCATCCTCGGGGCTATCGTCCTCGACAACGGCCACGTCAATCAGGCGATCGAACTTTTGCGCCCCGACGACTTTTACGTCCGCGCGCACCAGCACCTGTTCCGCGCCATGATTTCGATGAGCGAGCGCGGCGCGGAGATCAACCCCATCCTGCTCGGCGAGGAACTTCGCCGCGACGGCGCGCTCGAACAGGTCGGCGGCATCGCCTTCATCTCCGAACTCACCTACGGCCTGCCGCACTTCACGAACCTCGCGCACTACGCCAAGGTCGTGAAAGACAAGTCCATGCTGCGGCAACTCGTCAAGGTCGCCAACAAGATCACGAGCGAAGCCCTCGAAGAAGAGGACGAGGCCACGCTCATCCTCGACCACGCCGAGCAAATGATCTTCGCGCTGGCCGACGAGCGCACGCGTCAGGGCTTCGCGCACGTCAAGCCCGTGGCCGACGGGATTCTCGAAAAGGTGCAGGAACTCGGCGGTCGCGGTTCGGTCTTGACCGGGCTGACGACCGGCTTCGCCGAACTCGACAGGCTGACATCGGGGCTGCAACCGTCGGACTTGATCATCGTCGCGGCGCGCCCCTCAATGGGCAAGACTTCGCTCTGCCTGACGCTCGCGCAGAACGCGGCGATTCAGGCCAACGCCGTCGTCGGCGTGTTCTCGCTGGAGATGTCGAAGGAGTCTCTGGTAATGCGCATGCTCTGTTCCGAGGGGCATGTGGACGCGCACCGCTTCCGCTCCGGTTTCCTGTCGCGCGACGAGTGGGCGCGGCTCGCGGGCGCGCTCGGCACGCTCTCGGAGACGAAAATTTTCATAGACGACACGCCCGGCATCTCCGTGCTGGAGATGCGCGCGAAGGCGCGGCGGCTGGCGGCGGAACAGAAGCGGCTCGATCTGATCATCGTCGATTATTTGCAGTTGATGTCCGGCTCGTCGAAGCGTTCGGAGTCGCGGCAGCAAGAAGTGTCGCAAATCTCGCGCGAGTTGAAGGGGCTGGCGAAGGAGTTGAACGTGCCGCTCGTCGCGCTCTCGCAACTCTCGCGCGCTCCCGAAGCGCGCACGGATCACAGACCGCAACTCTCGGACTTGCGCGAGTCGGGCGCAATCGAGCAGGATGCCGACGTGGTCGCCTTCATCTATCGAGAGGAGCAGTACAACCGTACGGAAGAGAACGCGGGGATCGCCGAGGTCATCGTCGCCAAACAGCGCAACGGCCCGACCGACACGGTGCAACTGGCCTTCCTCAAAGAGTTCACGCGCTTCGAGAACATGTGGAAAGAGTAGGGGCGACCGCCAGCAGCCGACACACGGGTGTATAAGTTTCTGTCCCGCGGCGATGTTTGAATGTTCGATTCAAACGTCCCTCGCGGGACTTCGCTTTATGAATCATGAAGGTTAAAAACCAGACGCAACAAACAGACACCGACGGCGACGCCGAGACGTTCGCCCGGCGTCCGACGTGGGCTGAGATCGATCTCGACGCGCTCGCCGCGAACTTCCGCGCGGTGCGCCGCACGGTCGGGGGCGAAGTCGGGGTGATGGCCGTCGTGAAGGCCGACGCCTACGGGCACGGCGCGGTCGGTTGCGCGCGGCGGCTCGCGGCGGAAGGCGTCGATTGGTTCGGCGTCGCGCTGCCGGAAGAGGGGATCGAGTTGCGCCGCGCCGGGGTAGCGCAGCCGATACTCTGTCTCGAAGGCTTCTGGGAGGGACAAGCGGGCGCGCTCATTCAACACCGGCTCACGCCCGTCGTCTACCGGCGCGACACGGCGGAGGCGTTCGACCGCGCGGCGCGCGAGGCGGGAGTCGTCGCCGATGTCCACGTCAAAATTGACACGGGCATGGGGCGGCTCGGCGTGCGACACGAAGGGGCGGCGGAGTTTGCGCGCGAGATCAAAAATTTTGCGAACCTCCGGGTGGACGGCCTGATGACGCACTTCGCTTCGGCCGACGATGCGGGGCGCGATTCATTCACGGCCGAACAGTTGGCGCGCTTTCGTGAGGCGCGCGAAGCGTTTCGCGCCGCGGGACACGCGCCGACCTTCTTTGATCTGGCGAACTCGGCGGCGACTTTCGCCCACCCCGCAACGCACGGCAACATGGTGCGACCGGGCGGCGTGCTCTACGGCCTCTGGCGCGACGTGCTACAGCGGCCGCAGGATGGCTTGCCGGAGTTTCGCCCGGTGATGAACGTGCGTTCGCAGATCATCCTGCTGAAGTGGATCGGGGCGGGCGAGATGCTCGGCTACGGCTGCACATTCGCGGCGACGCGCCCGACGCTCGTCGCCACCGTGCCTATCGGCTATCACGACGGCTACGCGCGCCCGCTCTCGAATAGCGGTCGCGTTATCGTGCGTGGCCGCTTCGCGCCCGTCGTCGGCCGCATCTCGATGGATATGACGCTGCTTGACGTGACGGGCGTGCCGGGCGTCGAACGCGGAGACCAAGTGACGCTCATCGGCGCGGACGGCCACCTCTCGGTGCCCGCCGAAGACATCGCCAAAATCGTGGGCACGATCTCGTATGAAATCACCTGCGGCATCAGCGCGCGCGTGCCGAGAAGATTCAAAGAAGAAGGGGAAGATTCAAAGAAGAAGGGGGAAGGGGAAAAGGGGAAGGGGTAAAGGGTGGAGACAACGCCCGCGCGCTTTGGCGAAGCTCTTTCCCACTTTTACCTTTCCCCTTTACCCCTTCCCCTTTTCCCCTTTCGGGTCTGTACCTTCCTGAGTTTTGCTGTGTGCTCTTGCGAAGTCTCCTTTCTGTGCGATCTATTGAAGGATGAAGTTGTAGGTGATGACGCCGGACACTTTGACGGGCTGGCCGGAGATCGAGGTCGGCGAAAAGCGCGCCTGATAGGCCGACTGTTGGGCGGCCATGCGCAGGAGCGAGTGGCCGCTCGTCGCCTGCGCCGCCACGACGCGGCCTTGTTCGTCAATCACGATCTCGACCGTAACCGTCCCCTGCACGCGCGCCTGTTTGGCGAGCATGGGGTAGGCGGGCACGGGCTTGCTGATGACCTTGCTGCTGATGACCGCGCCTGAGACCCTGATCTGCTCGCGCCGTTTGGCGGGCGTGGGCGTCGGCGTCGGCGGCAACGGGTCTTCGGCGGGCTTGACGGGCACGACGACGGCCGCACGATTCGTGTTGTTCGGATAGTTGCCGCCAGGGGGCGCGTTCAAGACGCCGCCGCCGCGATTCCTCGGGTCAACGTCCGTGCCGTTGACGACGTAAGGCGCGTTGTTGCGCGGTATCTCGGCGGAGCGGTTGCGCTCGGTCGAGACGGTGTCGGGCGGTCGCGTGTTGTCGAGAAGCGGCGCGATAGCCGCGGCGCGTTGAATGAGTTCATCAGGACGCGAACCGCCCGCCGCGGGCTGTGGCCGGTCGGGCGTGTGCGGCTGCGCGGGCGGGAGCGGGATCATCGTCACCGAGTAGAGTTCGAGATTCTGTTTGCCGAGGTGCGTATCGTAAGCGTAGACGCTCGCCACGCCCGCGACCAACAGGAGGAAGCCGTAGAAGCCGAGCGTGCCGAGAAAGAAACGCCCCCGGCGCGCCATGTCTTTTTTGTGCGAGCCGGATTCGACCAAGTGTGTGAACATAACTTTTAGTCCTCTCTGTGCCGGTGCCGACGGGTCTAGAACGAGCGGACTCGATAAGGTTAGACCCCGCCGCCGCGCGTCTTGTTCCCGCCGAAGTTTCCGGCTTTAGACTTTGACTCGGAGACTGGGGTAGGATGTGGCGAAGTTTTCGGCGACGCACTTTCAGGAGGAAAAAACCACGTGGCAACCAGCGCAGAGTGGCATGAGAGTTACGAGAAAATGAGCGAGCGGACGTTGAATTTTTCACGCGCCGTCAAGTCCGTGCAGGAAGAGTTGGAAGCGGTTGACTGGTACAACCAGCGCGCCGAAGTGACGACGGACGATCAACTGCGTCGCATCCTCGAACACAACCGCGACGAAGAGATCGAGCACGCCATGATGGCGCTCGAATACCTGCGCCGCATGAGTCCCGCTTTCGACAAGCACATGCGCACCTACCTCTTCACCGAAGGCGACATCCTCGAAATCGAAGAGAAGGCCGAAGACCACTGACGCCCGAACCGCGCGCGGCCGACCCGCGCGCGCCGCGACGCTTCACCCGTCACGCGCGAATGAGGAACGAAATGAACGACGACAAGATCACGATCTACGAGAAACCGACTTGAAGCGCCTGCCGCGAGGCGGGACGCCTGCTCCGTGAGAGCGGCCTCGAATTCGAGAAGGTCAATTACACGACCGAGCCGCTCGGCGAAGCGAAACTGCGCGCGCTCGTCGCCAAGATGAACATCGCGCCGCGCGAACTACTGCGCACGAAAGAAGCCCTCTACCGCGAGTTGAATCCAGACCGCCGCGAACTGACGGACGACGAAGCAATCGCGCTCATGGTCGCGCATCCCGAACTCATCGAACGCCCCATCGTCGAGCGGGGCGAGCGCGCCGTGCTCGGTCGCCCGGTGGAGAAGATTCGGGAGTTTTTAGCGCAGAAGGGATAGCTCGTGGCAAAGGGTGCGGGAACAATTTACGTCTGCCAGAGTTGCGGCAAGCAGTCGCCCAAGTCGCTCGGCAGATGCCCGGCGTGCGGCGCATGGAACACGTTCGTCGAGGAGCGCGCGCGCGCCGTCCCGAAAGGCGCGGCGGCGCGCGGCGGCCTCCACGCGCGCGAGGCGAAGCCGGTCGCCTTCGCCGACATCGAATCGCAGGACGACGTGCGCGTCTCGTCCGGCATCACGGAGTTTGACCGCGTGCTCGGCGGCGGCATCGTGCCGGGAAGCCTCGTCCTCATCGGCGGCGACCCGGGCATCGGAAAATCGACGCTGCTGCTCGAAGTGGCGGACAAGTTGAGCGCGGGCGGCGCGCGCGTGCTCTACGTGTCGGGGGAAGAGTCGGAGCGGCAGATCAAGATGCGCGGCGAGCGGCTGGGCGTCGTGGCCGAGAATTTGTACCTGTTGCCGGAGACGAACCTCGAAAGTATCTTCGCCGAGATGGAACGCGAAGAGCCGGGCGCGGTGATCGTGGATTCGATTCAGACGGTCTTCTCCTCGCAGATCGAAAGCGCGCCGGGGTCTGTCTCACAGGTGCGCGAGGTGGCGGGGCGATTTTTGACGTTCGCGAAGTCGCGCGGCGTGCCCGTCTTTCTCATCGGCCACGTCACGAAAGAAGGCTCAATCGCGGGGCCGAAGGCTCTGGAACACATCGTCGATACGGTGCTCTACTTCGAGGGCGACCGCCATCACAACCATCGCATCGTGCGCGCGACGAAGAATCGCTTCGGCGCGGCCAACGAACTCGGCGTGTTCGAGATGACGGGCGCGGGGCTGAAACCCGTCGCCAACCCGTCGGAGATTTTTTTACAGGAGCGACCCGAAAACGCCGCCGGGTCGGTGGTCACGGCCTGCATGGAAGGGACGCGGCCGGTGCTCGTCGAGGTGCAAGCTCTGGTGGCGAGCTCGAAATACAATTACCCTCTGCGCACGGCGCAGGGCTTTAACGCGAACCGCATCGCGCTGCTGCTCGCGGTGCTGGAGAAGCGGCTCGAACTGCCCTTGCTGAACAACGACGTGTTCGTCAACGTCGCGGGCGGGCTGGACATCGACGAACCGGCCGCCGACCTCGGCGTGGTCGCCGCGCTCGTGTCGAGTTATAAGAACCGGCCGCTCGACGGTAAAACCGCCGTGTTCGGCGAGGTCGGTTTGACGGGCGAAGTGCGCGGGGCGATGCAGGCGCAGGTGCGCGCGCGCGAGGCACAAACCCTCGGCTTCAAAAGGTTGATCCTGCCCGCCTCGAACGCAGAGGGCTTGCAACGCCTGCTGGGTCTGCGCGTCGTCGGCGTGCGCTCGGTGGAAGAAGCGTTGCGCGAACTCTTTTGATTGCGAATTGAAAACAATCGCTTTCTTTAACTCTGCAAAAGGTTAATCATTTAATGTTAACTTCAATTGGCGATTCCGAGTTGGCTCTATAAGGTATGGATTTAGAATTTGACGTAATTGTTTAGCAGGCGATCTAACCGAATACTCTCCCTTGTTACTCCAAGGAAAAGTTCTTTTGCTATTGGCCTGTATTATTTCTAATAGCTCATCATGTGGATAAAGGTACCAAGCATCCCGGTAAGGAAAGGCGATATGAAGGGATTTGTTAATATACTTCTTACAAAGTGTAAGTCGCCCCTTCAATTGCACCTTTAAGAAAGTTTCGCCATCAATGTGCTGTGCAATCAAATCCGCACCTTTCCAATCATCACTCAACCGCATGGTGACAAAGCCATAGTCCGCTAGCACGGCGGACAGCTTTTGATAGTTATAGTTTTCTTGTTGCCGCGCGTTCAAGGTTTCATATTTAACTTTGGTGAGATTGAGTCCCATATCTTTGCTCCTACGTGAGGCTGAAAGTTAATCTAACTTAGTGAATGCTAAATCCACAATCCTGAAAACCTTTTCGTGACGCGCCTGTTAAGGGCGTGTTAATATGCACGCCGTTATGAAAACGGATTTGATCCTCATTCGTCTGGTCTTCACGGCGCTACTGGTGGCGGCCGGATACGTGCTGCATCCGATCCAGGGCAAGCCGCTCTTGTCGGCAGGCGTCGCCGCCCTCATCGCGTTCGCCATCATCATGTTCGAGCGGCGCATCCAGCGCGCTTCGCTGAAGACTCTGATCGGCGCGGCGGTCGGCTCGATCCTGGGGATCGTCGGCGCATACCTTGTCGGCTCGCTCATCAGCACCCAGCACTCCGACGCCGTCGCGCCGGGGACGAAAACTTTCCTGACGCTCGCGCTCACCTTCCTGATGGCCTACATCGGGCTCGTCGTCGGCGCGACGAAGGGCGACTATCTCGACCTCTCCGCGCTCGGCGGCATCTTCAGCGACAAGACGGCGCGGCGCGATTTCAAAATCCTCGACACGTCCGTCATCATCGACGGCCGCATCGCCGACATCGCCGAGGCCGGGTTCCTGAGCGGCGCGATTATCATCCCGCAGTTCATCCTGCGCGAGTTGCAGCAGGTGGCCGACTCGCCCGATTCCAACAAGCGGCAACGCGGGCGTCGCGGCCTCGACATGCTCAACCGCCTCCAGACCAACAACACGCTCGACATACAGGTCGTGGACACGGACTTCCCGGCGGTGCGCGAAGTTGATCTCAAACTGCTCGAACTGAGCAAGCAACTCGACGCCGTGGTCGTCACCAACGACTTCAACTTGAACAAGGTGGCGCAACTGCACGGCGTCTCCATCCTCAACATCAACGAACTCGCCAACGCTCTCAAGCCCGTCGTCCTGCCCGGCGAACTGATGCGCGTCTTCATCCTCAAAGAAGGCAAAGAATACAATCAGGGCGTGGCTTACCTCGACGACGGCACGATGGTCGTCGTGGACAACGCGCGCAAGATGATCGGCAAAAACGCCGACATCTCCGTGACGAGCGTGCTGCAAACCACCGCCGGAAAAATGATCTTCGGGCGGCTCTCCGAAGAGCCGCACGAGAACGGCGCGAGCATCCACAGCACCGACACGCGCGGCATCAACGGCGGCGGCAACACCTCGCGCCGACCCTACCGCAGCGACCCGCGCCCGCACACCGTCTCCGCCCGCAGCATCGAGCCGGAAGAACATTAATCAAGGGATGAAGGATGAGGGATGAGGGATGAAAATCAAGATCATTCAATTTCTTGAATGCTTCCTTTCATCCCTCATCCCTCATCCCTCATCCCTATGAATGTCGCCATCATCGTCGCCGCCGGGAGGGGCACGCGCGCCGGGGGCGGAGAGCCGAAGCAGTTTCGCGCGCTGGCGGGCGTCCCTCTCATCATTCACACACTGAGGCGATTCGAGGCGTGCGCGGCCGTGGACGAGATCGTCCTCGTCGCGCCCGTCAAAGAGACGGCTGTTCACGTCGCGGCCGACGGCGGCGAGTTGAGGAAACTCGTGCGCGTCGTCGAAGGCGGCGCGACGCGTACCGGGTCGGTCTGGCGCGGCCTTGAGTCTTTGAACGCCGGAGAGGTTGAGATCGTCGCCGTGCATGACGGCGCGCGTCCCTTCGTGACGCCGGAAGAGATCGAGCGCACGATGCGCGCCGCCGTCGAGTGGGGCGCGGCCGTCCTGTGCGCGCCCGTCTCGGACACGATCAAAATGTGCGAGGGGGGGCGCATCGCGAGCACGCCCCCGCGCGCGAGTTTGCGCCGCGCGCTGACGCCGCAATGCTTTCGCTACGAACTGCTCCGGCGCGCTTACGAACGCGCCCGCGCCGAAGGCATCGAAGCGACGGACGACAGCGCGCTCGTCGAAATGCTCGGCGCGCACGTCGCCGTCGTCGAAGGCGATACGCGCAACATCAAGATCACGCGCCCCGAAGATTTCGCGCTCGCGGAAATATTGCTCAGGGAGAGTAAGCAGTGAGCAGTGAGCAGTAAGCAGTAAAAGGCGAACTGCTTTCTCACTGCCCGCTGCTCACTGCTTACTGCTCACTGCTTACTAACTATGTTTCGTATCGGCATCGGACATGACACGCACCGGCTCGCGGAAGGGCGGCCGCTGATCCTCGGCGGGGTGGAGATCGAGTCGGAGCGCGGGGCGGAAGGTCACTCGGACGCCGACGCGCTGGCGCACGCGATCACCGATGCCATCCTCGGCGCGCTCTGCGAAGGCGACATCGGCGTGCATTTCCCCGACCGCGACCCGCGTTGGAAAGACGCCGACAGTTTGCAACTGCTGGCGCGCGTCGTCTGGCTGGCGAGCCAGAGCGGTTACAAGGTGGTCAACGTCGACGCGAACATCTCGCTCGAACGCCCGCGCCTGCGCCCGCACATACAGGAGATGCGCGAGCGTCTCGCACAGGTGCTGTCAGTCGAGACGAGTTGTGTGAGCGTCAAGGCAAAGACGGGCGAGGGGCTGGACGCGGTGGGCGAGGGGCGCGCCGTCGTGGCGCAGGCGGTCGTCCTGCTCGGTCGCTTGTGAGCCTCCGTTTCGGATGCGTGCCGCCCGGTGTTAGTATTCGTTTCGGCTTCTCGAATTTCAAATCGAACATCCGAATAACCGGGTTCAGGCGTAGGGCAAGACCTGTTTCTTTATGCGACCGCAGGACGTGATACGGCGAAAACGAGAGGGGGGCGCGCTCTCCGCTGAAGAGATCGAGTTTTTCGTGCAGGGCGTGACGGGCGGCGAGTTCACGGACTATCAGGCGGCCGCACTGTTGATGGCGATCTACTGTCGCGGCATGGACGAGGCCGAGCAACGCACGCTCACCGAGGCGATGCTGCGTTCGGGCGAGACGCTCGACTTCTCCGACATCCCCCTGCCGAAAGCCGACAAGCACTCGACCGGCGGCGTCGGCGATAAAACTTCGCTCGTCATCGCCCCGCTCGCGGCCTCGTGCGGCGTCGCCGTGCCGATGATCTCCGGGCGCGGCCTCGGCCACACCGGCGGCACGCTCGACAAACTCGAATCCATCCCCGGCTATCGCGTCAAACTGGCGCTCGCGGAGTTTCGCAGCGTGCTCAAGCTCTGCGGCTTCGCGATGATGGGACAGACCGCCGAGATCGCGCCCGCCGACCGCAAGCTCTACGCGCTGCGCGACGCGACGGCGACCGTCGAGACGATCCCGCTCATCGTCGCCTCGATCATGTCGAAGAAACTGGCGGCGGGCTTGGACGCGCTCGCGCTCGACGTGAAGACCGGCACGGGCGCGTTCATGCGCGAAGAGGCGCGCGCGCGCGAACTGGCGCACGCACTGGTCGCCACCGGAAACTCATGCGGCGTGCGGACGGAAGCCCTACTCACGGACATGAATCAACCTTTGGGTCGCGCCGTCGGCCACGCGCTCGAAGTCCACGAGTGCATCGAGATTTTGCGCGGGCACGCGCACGCGGCGGCGCAGCCGGTCGTCGATCTTTCCGTCGAATTGACGGCGCGCATGGTCGCGCTCGCGGGCGTCGAGCCGACGCTTGAGGCGGCGCGAGCGCGTGCGCTTCACGCGCTTCAGTCGGGCGCGGCGTTGGAATCTTTCCGGCGAAACGTCGAGGCGCAGGGCGGCGACCCGCGCGTGTGCGACGACCCGGCGCGCTTGCTTCAGACTTCGACCCTGCGCGCCGTTAAGGTAGAATCCCCCCGCGCCGGATTCATCACCCAAGTCGAGGCCGCCGAAATCGGTTACGCCGTCTCAGGCATCGGCGGCGGCCGTACGCGCGTCGGAGACGAAATCGATTTTCAAATCGGCTTCGTCGCGGACGTGAAGCACGGCGATCAAGTAGGAGCGGGCGGCGCGCTCGGCACGCTCTATTGCCGCGACGACGCGCAAGCCGCGACGGCCGGTGAGCGAATCCGCGCGGCCTACACGGTCGGCGACGAGCCGCCCGCGCCCGTGAAACTCATCAAGGAAGTAATCACCGCATGAAGTTTAACCGACCGAAATTGCCCGCGCTGTTGTTGTGCCTCGCCGCGCTCGCCTGCTCGTCGTCCTGCACGGGCGCGAAGAACGAGGCGGACGACCCTGCGCGCGTGCGCGTCGGCATCGTCTTCGACATCGGCGGCAAAGACGACCGCTCGTTCAACGCGGCGGCCTTCGAGGGCGTCAAGCGGGCGGAGCGCGAACTCGGCGTCGTCCTGCGCGATGTCGAGCCGGGCAACCCCACTTCAATCGAACCCGCGATGCGCGCCTTCGCCGAGCGCGGTTACGATCTGGTGATCGGCGTCGGCTTCGCGCAAGCCCCGATCATGGAGATCGTGGCGAAGGATTACCCGCACATCAACTTCGCCATCGTCGACGGCGTGAGCCAACTGCCGAACGTCGCCTCGCTCGTCTTCAAGGAACATCAAGGCTCTTACCTCGTCGGCATGATCGCGGCGCGCACGACCAAGACCGGCAAACTCGGCTTCGTGGGCGGCATGGACATCCCGCTCATACACCGTTTCGCCACCGGCTACGAAGAGGGCGCGAAGGCCGTCAACCCGAACATCTCGGTCTACCGAAACTTCGTCGGCGTGACCGACAGCGCGTGGAACAACCCCGGCAAGGGCAAGGAACTCGCGCTCTCGCAGATCGGCAAAGGCGCGGACGTGATCTTCACGGCGGCGGGCAATTCCGGCCTCGGCGCGTTCGACGCGGTGGAACAGGCGGGCAAAGGGGCGGACGGCCGCGCCACGCATTACGTCATCGGCGTGGACTCGAACCAGAACATGGTCAAGCCCGGTTACGTCCTCACCAGCATGGTCAAGCGCGTGGACAACGCCGTCTACGACATCGTCAACGACGTGAAGAACAAACGTTTTCAAGGCGGCGTCCACGTCTTCGGACTCGACAAGGACGGCGTGGCCTTCTCGCTCGATCAGTACAACCAGTCGCTCATCGACCCGTCGATCTTGCAGGAAGTCGAAGCCGCGCGGCAGAAGATTATCAAGGGCGAGATTCAGGTGACGGACGCGATGGCGAAATAATTCCACGTGAGGAATAGTCAATTCAAGCAAAGGGAGCAACTCGATGAAACGTAACGCATCCGCCGAGTGGCGGGGGGGACTCAAAGACGGCCGGGGCACGATCTCGACCGACAGCGGCGTCCTCGAAAATACACAGTATTCCTTCTCGACGCGTTTCGAGGACGGGCAGGGCACGAACCCCGAAGAACTGATCGCGGCGGCGCACGCCGGGTGTTTTTCGATGGCGCTCTCCGGCCAACTCGGCAACGCCGGTCTCGTCGCCGAAAGCATCAAGACCACGGCGGGCGTCAAGTTAGAGAAGACCGACGCGGGCTTCACCATCACCGAAGTTCATTTGAGCGTCGCGGCGCGCGTGCCCGGCGCGAGTCAGGAACAGTTCGAGACGGCGGCCAACAACGCGAAGGCCGGTTGTCCCGTCTCGCGCGTGCTCAATGCGAAGATCACTTTGGAAGCGCGCCTCGAATCATAAGAGATTGATTCATTGCCTCATTGATTCATTTCTTCATTGAATCAATGGAGCAATGAAGAAATGGATCAATTCCTTCCATGCTTGAACTGCGAGACATCACCAAACGCTTCGGCAATGTTCTGGCGAACGACGGCGTGAGCATCAAGGTGCGGCCGGGGACGATTCACGCCATCGTCGGCGAGAACGGCGCGGGCAAGTCCACGGCGATGCGCATCGCCTACGGCTTCTACACGGCCGACGGCGGCGACATCCTCGTTGACGGCGAGGTGCGGCGCATCTCGACGCCGCACGACGCCATCGCGCTCGGCGTCGGCATGGTGCATCAACACTTCATGCTGGTCGAGCCGATGACGGTGGCCGAAAACATCGTGCTCGGCGCGGAGACGGGCGGCGTCGCGTCGCTCGATCTGGGCAAGGCCGCCGACGAGATACGCGCGCTTTCCGACGAGTTCAAGTTGTCGGTTGATCCGCGCGCGACCGTGGAGAGCCTGTCGGTCGGGCAGCAGCAGCGCGTGGAGTTGTTGAAGGCGCTCTACCGGCGCGCGCGACTGTTGATCCTCGACGAGCCGACGGCCGTGTTGACGCCGCCGGAGGTCGAAGAGTTTTTCGCCATCCTCCGGCGCATGCGCGAGCAGGGGAAGACGGTCGTCATCATCACGCACAAACTCTCGGAAGTGCTCGCCATCTCGGACGACGTGACGGTGATGCGCGACGGCCGCGTCGTCGGCCGCGTCGAGACGAGCCGGACGAACGCGGCCGAGTTGGCGCGTTTGATGGTCGGCCGCGACGTGCTGTTGAGAGTTGAAAAAACGGACGCGGCGGGCGACGGCGCGGCCGTGCTCGGCGTGAAAGATTTAACGGTCACGGCGCGCGACGGCAAGCGGCGTCTGGACGGCGTCTCGTTCGAGGTGCGCGCGGGCGAGATCGTCGGCATCGCGGGCGTCGAGGGCAACGGCCAGACGGAACTCATCGAAACGCTCGCCGGGCTCACCGCCACGGGACACACGGCGTCGGGCGAGGTGGAGTTTGAAGGGCGCGCCATCACGCGTCTCAATTCGCGCGCGCGCCGCGAACTCGGCGTCGCGCACATCCCCGAAGACCGGCACCGGCGCGGCCTGCTGCTCGACTTCGACCTCGCGGAGAATTCCATCCTCGGCGACCACTACCGCAAGCCCGCCGTCTCCGGCTTCGGCAACGTGTTTTTGAACGACCGCGGCATCCGCGCGCGCGCCCTGCAAGTGATCAACGACTTCGACGTGCGCCCGCCCGACCCAGACCTTCCGGCGCGCTCTCTCTCCGGCGGCAACCAGCAGAAACTGATCATCGGGCGCGAGTTTGAGATCAATCCGAAGCTGCTGCTCGTCTCGCAGCCGACGCGCGGCGTGGACATCGGCGCAATCGAATTCATTCACCGCAAACTCGTCGCCCTGCGCGATGCGGGCTGCGCCGTCCTGCTCGTCTCGGCCGAACTCGAAGAGGTGACGGCGTTGGCCGACCGCCTCCTCATCATGCGCGAGGGGAGCGTCGTGGGCGAAGTTGACCCGAAGCGTGCGACCGTGGAAGAGATCGGCCTGTTGATGACCGGCGGAAAATAATTTCTTATGAAACTGCTTCGCGAACTGTTCTTCCCGCTCGTCGCCGTGCTCGCGGCCTTCGTGCTCGGCGGCATCTTCGTCTGGATCATCGGCGACAACCCCTTCGAGACCTACCGCCTACTGATCGGCAGCGCGTTCTCGTGGCCTGATGGCATCGGCTACACGCTCTTTTACGCGACGCCGCTCATCTTCACGGGGCTGGCCGTGGCCGTCGCCTTCCGCTGCGGCCTCTTGAACATCGGCGCGGAGGGTCAACTCTACGTCGCGGCGTTTGCGACCGCGTGGGTCGGCATCAAGTTCGGCGGCACGGTCGTGGACGTGTTCGGCACGCCCGTCAATTATTCGTGGGTGACGCTGCCCGCCGTCCTGCTCGTCCCGCTCGCCATCGTGACGGCCATCGTCGCGGGCGCGGCGTGGGGCGCGATTCCGGGCGTCCTCAAGGCGCGCTTCGGCTCGCACGAAGTCATCAACACGATCATGTTGAACTTCATCGCCATCGCGCTCGTCAGCTACTTCACGCAGTACCACTTCAAACAGGCGGGCGACCCGATTCTCCAGACCGTGCCGGTCGGCGCGGGCGTCCATCTGCCGCGACTCGGCAGCTTCATCCCCGGTCTCCCGACGCGCATCCCTCTCAACCTCGCGTTCCTGTTCGCCCTCGTCGCCTGCGTGCTCGTCTACATTTTCCTGTGGCGCACGAAGTGGGGCTACGCCATTCGCGCGACGGGCGCGAACCCGACCGCCGCCGAATACGGCGGCATCTCGACGGGCAAACAGATTGTGCTCGCGATGGCCGTCTCCGGCGCGCTCGCCGGGATGGTCGCCGTCAACGAAGTGCTCGGCTACCGCTATCGCTACTACGACGGCTTCTCGGCCAACTACGGGTTCACGGGCATCGCCGTCGCGCTGCTCGGCCGCAATCACCCGGTCGGCGTGCTGCTCTCCGCGCTCCTGTTCGGCATGTTGATTCGCGGCGGCATTTTCGTAGACGCTTTCTCGGGCAAAGTCTCCAAAGATTTGGTCGAAGTGCTGCAAGCCATCGTCATTCTCTTCGTCGCCTGCGAAGCTCTGTTCCGCGGCTCGTTCGGCAGATTTGGTTTGTTGAAAAGATCGAAAGTCTAAGAGCCATCAGCTATCAGCCATCAGCAATCAGCCAGACGGGTTGAATTTGCTGAAAGCTGACGGCTGATAGCTGATAGCTATTTTATGACTGAAATTTTCACCATCGCGCTCATCTTCTCGACGATCCGGACGGCGACGCCGCTTTTGCTTGCCGCGCTCGGCGGGCTGTACTCGGAGCGGGCGGGCGTCATCAACATCGCGCTCGAAGGGTTGATGCTGGCGGGCGCGTTCACGGCCGCCGCGGTGACGCATTACGCGGGCAGCCCGTGGGCGGGTCTGCTCGCCGGGATCGGCGCGGGCGTGCTCGTCGCCGCCATCCACGCCGTCGCCTGTATCCGCTTCAACGCCGATCAGGTGGTGAGCGGCACGGCGATCAACATCCTGATGACGGGCGTTCCGGCGATGTTGAGCGGCGCGCTGTTTCTCTCTTCGGGTTCGACGCCGCAGATTCCCAGGGACGATCTGATCCCCTGGACACCGGTCGTGCTCGCGCTCCTGCTCGTGGGCGTGACGTGGTACGTGCTGTATCGCACACCCTTCGGCCTGCGGCTGCGCGCCGTCGGCGAAAACCCGGAGGCGGCGGACGCGGCGGGCGTGAACGTGAACGGCGTGCGCTATTCGGCGGTCTTGTTGTCGGGCGCGCTGGCGGCCATCGGCGGCGCGTACCTGTCCATCGGCCAGTCGTCGCTCTTTACGCGCAACATGACTTCGGGGCGCGGCTTCATCGCGCTCGCCGCGCTGATCTTCGGCAAGTGGCGACCCGTCCAGACGATGCTTGCGTGCCTGCTGTTCGGCTTCACGGAGGCCATTTCGATCCAGATGCAGGGCGTCTTCAAACCGTGGGGCGAAGAAATCCCCGTCCAGTTCATCAGCATCGTGCCCTACGTTCTGACCATCGTCGTCCTCGCGGGATTCATCGGCCTCTCACGCGCGCCGCGCGCTCTGGGCATCCCGTACCAGAAGGAGAAGTGAGCGATGAGCAGTAAGCAGTGAGCAGTTAAAACTGTTCTCGTACCGCCCACTGCTTACCGCTCGCCGCTCACTAAAAAGATATGGAAACTTCGAGCAAGGACACATTGTATGAACGCGCCGAACACGCGGCGCGCACGATTCGCGCGAGAGGCGCTGAAGAGGCGCGCGTCGGGTTGGTGCTCGGCAGCGGCCTCGGCGCGTTTGCGGACGATCTCGAAGAGGCGGTCGCGATCCCTTACGAAGAGATTCCGGGCTTCGCGCGTTCGACCGTCGAAGGGCACGCGGGGCGGCTCGTGCTCGGCCGTGTCGCGGGCGTGCCCGTCGTCGTGCAGCAGGGGCGTTTTCACTTCTACGAAGGCTACGCGCTCGACGAGGTGACGTTTCCCGTCCGCGTCCTCGGGCTGCTCGGCATCAAGTCGCTCGTGCTGACGAACGCGGCGGGCGGGTTGAACAACTCGTTCAAGCAGGGCGCGCTGATGTTGATTAGCGACCACCTCAATCTGATGGGCGTGAACCCCCTGCGAGGCGCGAACGACGCGCGCTTCGGCACGCGCTTCCCGGACATGTCGGATGTGTACGACCGCGAGTTTCAAGAGGCCACCATCTGCGAAGCGCACGCGATGAAGCTCGAACTCAAGCGCGGCATCTACGCCGCCCTGACCGGCCCCAGTTACGAGACGCCCGCGGAAATACGGATGCTGCGCGCGCTCGGCGCGGACGCCGTCGGCATGAGCACCGTGCCGGAATCAATCGTCGCGCGCCACATGGGCATTAAAGTGCTCGGCATCTCGTGCATCACGAACATGGCCGCGGGCGTGCTCGACCGCCCCATCGACCACGCCGAAGTCATGGAAACCGGCGAACAGGTGCGCGTCACGTTTACGGAATTGCTGCGGCGGACGATACCGAAACTGTCGTGAATCGTGAATCGTGAATCGTCAATAGATAAACCTTGTTTGCTTCTATTCACGATTTACGATTCACGATTTACGGGGAGCTAAACGACGGAATGATTATTGGTATCTGTGGGGGCACGGGGTCGGGGAAGACGACCGTGGCGAACAAGATTCTGCAAGCGGTGAGCGCCAACGAGGTGGCCTTCATCCAGCAGGACTCTTATTACCACGACCTCGACCGGATGCCGCTCGACTACAAGCAACAGGTGAACTTCGACCACCCGGACGCGCTCGACAACGATCTGATGGTGGAACACGTCCGCGCGCTGAAGGCGGGGCGCGCGGTCGAGCTTCCGATCTACGACTTCAAGAATCACGTGCGCCGCAAGGAGACGCTCGGCATGAAGCCGAAGTTGATCATGATCCTCGAAGGCATCCTCATATTTAACGAGAAGCGGCTGCTCGACGAGATGGACATCAAGGTGTTCGTGGACACGCCCGACGACATACGCTTCATCCGACGCCTGCGCCGCGACGTTGCCGAACGCGGGCGCACGGTCGATTCCGTCATCGAACAATATCTCGCCACCGTCCGCCCGATGCACATGCAGTTCGTCGAACCGTCGAAGCGTTATGCGGACGTGATCATCCCCGAAGGCGGGCACAACCTCGTGAGCATCGGCCTGCTCAGCGGAAAGATTCGCGAGCGGCTGGCCGACGAGCAACAGCGGCGACGCGGTAGCGGCGGCAACGCCGGAGCCGGTAATTGAGTGAGAAGAGGAGCAGAGGAAGAGTTTGACTACAACAGGAGTTGAGGAAGCGATCATCGAGGCGGCGACGGGCGCACGCGACTGTGCGCTGGCGCAGTTCTCGAAGTTCTGCGTCGGCGCGGCTCTCGAAGCCGAGGACGGGACGATTTACACGGGCTGCAACATCGAGAGTTCGGCCTACGAGTTGACCATGTGCGCCGAGCGCGTGACGATCTGGAAGGCGCTCTCGGAGGGCGCGCGAAAGTTCACACGCATCGCCGTCGTGGCCGACACGGAACGCCTCACGCCGCCGTGCGGCGCGTGCCGCCAGATCATCTGGGAGTTTTGCGGCGACATTCCCGTCGTGCTCGCCAACCTGCGCGGCGACACCGAGACGCTGCAAATGGCCTTCCTTTTGCCGCGCCCCTTCGACGCGAAGTTTCTCGAAGAAGTAGGCGAAGAAGGTTGAGACCGCTGAATAAAATCTCTACATGTCTTCCTTTGCGCCTTTGCGTGAAATTTAATCCCGCAAAGGCGCAAAGGAAGACGGGAAGAAGGCAGGCTGATTGCTATTGATCATGAAGTTAATGAGGACTGAAATAACCGGCGTGATGAAACTATCTCGAATGCTCTGGCGGCGGGTGTCTGTAATTTTTCTTCTGTGCGCCTTCATCGTCGCGCCGGGCGCGCGCGTCGAAGCCTTCGCCCCGCGCCCGGTTGACCTCGTCGTGCGCGGCGGGACAATCGTGACGATGGACGGGCGCGGAACTTTGATCGAGGACGGCGCGGTGGCCGTGCATCGCGGGCGTATCGTGGCCGTGGGGCGGCGCGCCGACATCGACAGGGATTTCGCGGGGCGCGAGACGATTGAGGCGCGCGGGCGCGTCGTGATGCCCGGCCTCGTCAACGGCCACACGCACGTGCCGATGACGCTGTTTCGCGGCCTCGCCGACGACCTCGACCTCAACGAGTGGCTCACCAAATACATCTTCCCGGCGGAAGCGAAAAACGTGACGGAGGACTTCGTGCGCGTCGGCACGCGGCTCGGCCTCGTCGAAATGATTCGCGGCGGCACGACGACCTATTGCGACATGTACTACTTCGAGGACGCCATCGCCGACGAGACGGCCAAGGCGGGCATGCGCGGCGTGCTCGGCGAGACGGTGATCAAGTTCCCGGTGGCGGACAACAAGACCTTCGCGGAGGCGATGGCCTACACGGAGAAGTTTATCGAGAAGTGGCGCGGGCACGCGCTCGTCACGCCCGCGATTGCGCCGCACGCGCCTTACACCGTCACGGAGGAGCAGCTCAAGGCCGTGCGCGATCTCTCGAACCGCTTGAAGGCAACGATTGTGATTCACGTCGCGGAGACGCGGAAAGAGGTTGAAGACGTGACGCGCGACCACGGCGCATCGCCCGTCGCTTATCTGGCGCGCATCGGGTTTTTGTACGACCGCGTGATCGCCGCGCATACGGTTCACCTGACGACGGAAGAGATCGAGTTGTTGAAGCGTCTGGGCGTGGGCGCGGTGCATAACCCGCAGTCGAACATGAAACTGGCGTCGGGCGTGGCGCGCGTGCCGGAGATGCTGAAGGCGGATTTGTCGTTGGGGCTGGGGACGGACGGCGCGGCGTCGAACAACGATCTGAGCATGTGGGAGGAGATGGACACGGCCGCGAAGCTGCACAAGTTGACCTCGAACGATCCGCGCGTGGTGTCGGCGCGCGAGGTGTTGGAGATGGCGACGATTCGCGGCGCGCGCGCCCTGCATCTCGAACGCGACATCGGCTCTTTGGAACACGGCAAGCGCGCCGACCTGATCGTGGTCGATATGGACGCGCCGCACCAGACGCCTTTGTACAACGTCTACTCGCATCTGGTTTACGCCACGAAGGCCAACGATGTGCGAACTGTCGTCATCGAAGGGCGTGTGGTGATGCGCGACCGCCGCCTCCTGACGCTCGACGAAGGGGCGATCAAGCGCGACGCGCGTGCTTACCGCGCGCGGATTTCCGAGAGCCTCGCCCCGGCCGCGGTCAGTCCGGCCGCGCCGCCACAGAGGGAGCGAGGCACGGGCGGCGCGACGCGTGCGCCGAAGCGCAATGCGCCCGCCCCCCCGCGCAAAAAACCGGCGCGGCGGAGTTGATTGATTCGCGGCGAGGGGCGATAATATTCGCGCTGATCACAGATCATCCTTCGAGCGAGCGTCAACGCTCGCTTTCACATTTATGGAGTTGTCACAAGTGAAGGGAAGTCGTCTCATACGTTCTAAGCCGCACCTCGTTAAAATCAGTTTCACGCTATTCATCGTCGTCGCGTTCGGGTCGATCCTGCGCGCGCAGACTCCCGCGAGCGATCTGGACGCCGACGGCATCCAGCGGCGCATCACGCGCGCCCGTGCGCTGGCGGCGGCGGGCAATCTCCCGGCGGCGCGCAGCGAACTCGAAGCCCTGCAACGCACGGCGGGCGTCGATGCGTCGGTGCGCGAAATCACGCTCGTGCTGCTCGCCGGAATCTACATTGATCAAGCCGATTACTCTTACGCGGAGAATTTGTTGAACGCCGCGTTTACCGCGCGGGCGGCGGGCGGCGAGAGCGCGGCGCGCGCTTACTTCGTGCTGGCGGGGCAACTGCTGGGCGGCGTGCGCGCGCGCCTCGAACGCTATCGCGTGTTCGGGTTGAACGTGGCCGACGACGATTTGCCGACGGAGGCGGCGGGCGATCTGGATCGGCTGCGGACGCTCATCGAGCGCGTGTTCGCACAAGGGCGGCAGTTACGCGATGAGAACGCGCGGAACATGGACGCGACGGCGTTGCTGGAAGAGGCGGCGGGCGTGCGCGTGCGTCTGGCGCGCAAGGATGACGAGCGCGCGCGCTGGCAGGCAGAGGTGACGGACGCGCGCCAGCGTCTCATCGGCGCGGATCGGCGCGTGGCGAGTAACGGAACGGCCGCCCCTCCGGCCCCGCGCGCGCAGGTTAGTTCAACACCCGTGGCGGCGGCGAGCCAACCCATCGCGCAACCCTCTCCGACACCTGCGAACGCCGCGCTCACGCCACAGACCAACGCCCCCGCCACCCGCGGAAGAAACGCGCAGCCGAACACGACGCAAAGTGGCGAGACAACAAGACCCGCGCCCGCGAACTCTCAAGCCACTACAGCGGCGGCGGCGGCTGACGGAAGGCCGCTCGAAGTCGGATCGCTCCTGCCGATAGCGACGGATAGACCCGCGCCGTCGTATCCGCCCACGGCGCGCACCGCACGCATCACCGGCCGCGTCACGGTCTTCCTGATGTTGGACGAGAAGGGTATGGTCTCGAAGGTCGAACGCACGGATGGGCCTGAGATGTTGCGCGGAGCGGCGGCCGACGCAGCACGCCGTTGGAAGTTTCGCCCGACGGTCGTCAACGGCCAGCCGGTGCGCGTCTCCGGCTACATCAATTTCAACTTCACACTTTAACGTTTGCGTCCGGCCATAGCTTTGCCCGACAACTAAGGTTTGACCAGAAGAGGCCGGTAGCCCACTTGCCAGCTGCGCGCAATATTATAGCCGTCTGCGATTGCGCGTAACCCTTCTTTGCGTTCCTTTGCGTCTTTGCGCCTTTGCGTGAGACTGATTCGCACGCAAAGGCGCAAAGACGCGAAAGGTCATACTCAGCTGCAACTCGCTATAGGATGTCGATTTTGAATTGTCGGGCAAGGCTCAGGCGGGCGGGAGTTTGAAACTCCCGCCCGCCTTCTTGTTTGCGCGGCACATACACGACGCCGTCGCTTATTTGGATCGCCGCGACGCGCCCCCCGCGTTGGTAATCTGCACGAGTACCTTTTGCGGCCTCGCCACGTTCGCCTTCGCCGGAGCCTCCTGCGCGTCGCCGCAACTGCCGCACCCGCTCGCGCACGAAGACGCGCTTGCTTGTCCCTTATCGCCCGCGCGAAATGAACGGGCGCGCGCCCAACCGCGCCGCCCCAAGTAGGCGAGCGCGGCCAGAATGATTAACCACACCGCGACGGTTTGCCAGTCCTGAAACATACGCTTAACTGAACCCCAACAGCCGCCCGCCCTGATACGTGATGAACGACGCGACGTAAGCCAGCAAAAGCATGTAGCTCACCATGAACAGCGGCCACCGCCACGAATTCGTCTCGCGCCTGACGATGGCGATGGTTGACATGCACTGGCAGGCCAGCACGAAAAAGACCATCATCGAGACGGCCACGAGCGGCGTCCACGCCGGGCTGCCGTCGGCGCGGCGCGCGTTGCGCACCGCCTCGATCAAAGAGTTCGATTCTTCCGTCGCGTCTTCGCCGACGTTATAGACGATGCTCAAAGTCGAGACGAGCGTTTCGCGCGCGGCGAACGAGGCGACGAGGCCGATGCCCATCTTCCAATCGAAGCCGAGCGGCGCGATGGCCGGTTCGATCAGATGACCGAGCCGCCCCGCATAGCTCTGCCGAATCTGCTCGCCCGCGTCGCCGTCCACCGCCTCCGCCACGTTCGACGCCCCGGCGGCGGGCTGCACCGTCTCGTCGCGCCCGGCCGTCGTCGCGCGTTCGTCGGGTGCGCTCCCCGTCGCGTTAGCAGTCGCCGCCGCTGCGCCGCCGTCAGCGTCTCCCGTCGCCGCATTCACGCGCGGGAAGGTGACGAGCGCCCAGAGCAAAATCGAGATGGCGAGGATGACCGTGCCCGCGCGGCGCACGAACATCCACGAGCGCGAGCGAATGGTCTGAAGCACGTTGACGGGGTTCGGCATCCGGTAGGGCGGCAACTCCAAAACAAGCGGCGGCGGCGGCGACTTCAAAATCGTGTGCTTCAAAACCCACGCCACGGCGACCGCCACCACGATGCCGAGCAGGTACATCGCCATGATGATGACGACGCCCACCGACAGCACGCCGAGCAGTTTTTCCTGCCTTGAGAAGAAGGCCGCGATCATTAAAGTGTAGACCGGCAGGCGCGCCGAGCAACTCATAAACGGCGCGATCAAGATCGTCGCCAGACGATCCTTCGGGTTCTCAATCGTCCGCGTCGCCATGATGCCCGGAATGGCGCACGCGAAACTGCTCAGGAGCGGCATGAACGCTTTGCCGTGCAAGCCCACCCCGCGCATCAACCTGTCCATGAGAAACGCGGCGCGCGCCATGTAGCCGCTGTCCTCCAAGAGCGAGATGAAGAAGAAGAGCAGCAGAATCTGCGGCAGGAAGACGAGCACGCCCCCGACGCCCGCGATCACGCCGTCGACGAGCAAGTCGGTCAACAGGCCGGGTGCGAGCGTCGCGCGCACCAGTTCGCCGAGACGGCCGAAGCCGCCGTCAATCACATCCATCGGCAGTTGCGCCCACGAAAAGATCGTCTGGAGGATGAGGAGCATCAACGCGAACAGGATGAGGGGGCCGAAAAATCTGTGCGTGACGAAGCGGTCTATGCGATCCGTGCGGCGCGTGCGCCCCGGTTTATGGTCGCGCACCGTGCGGCGCGCGACGCCTTCGATCCAGTTGTAACGCGCGAGCAGCGGCTCTTGCCACCAGCGCGGATTTCCTTCGGCGAGCCGCGCGCGCGCCGATGCGACGGCCGCCTGATGCCCGGCCTCCTCCGGCAACTCTTCCGCGTAAAGTTCGACGAGCGCGCCGTAGCGTCGCGCGCTCGCATCCGTCGCCACGTCCGTCGTCGCCGCGTCTGTCGTCGCCGCGACGGTAGGTGTGATGCCGTCACCGTTGACCGGCGCGTCGAGCGCGGCGAGGGCTTCGAGTTCACGTTCGGCTTCGGCGGAGAGACGCCAACCCGCGACGGGCGGGGCAGACTCGGCGGCGCGCAAGACTGCCGCGGCCAGCGCGTCGAGACCCTGTCGCAGCTTCGCGACTACGGGGACGACCGGCACGCCGAGCGCGTCCGACAGGCGCGCCGCGTCGATCTCCAACTTGTGCCGTTCGGCCAGATCGATCATCGTCAGGGCGACGACGAGCGGGCGGCCGGTTTCGAGCAGTTGCGTGGCGAGATAGAGATTGCGTTCGAGGTTGGTGGCATCGACGACGGCGATGATGCAGTCGGGTTTGGGAACGCTCGTGAGCCGCCCCGTGATCACGTCGCGCGCGATCTGTTCGTCAATCGAGTTGGCGTCGAGACTGTAGAGGCCGGGCAGGTCGATGAGTTGCGCGTCGGGCAGGTCGGGCGCGAGTTGCCAGTGCCCGTCTTTGCGCTCCACCGTCACACCGGGGTAGTTGGCGACCTTTTGCCGCAAGCCCGTGAGCGCGTTGAAGAGGCTCGTCTTGCCCGCGTTCGGGTTGCCCGCGAGCGCAACGGTCAGCGGCCGCGTCGCCGCGTCGCCCGCTTGCGTCGGGGCGGTTTCCAGAACCGGGGCGGGGGATTTCAGGGTCGTAGTCATAAGAAAAGTAAACCGTGAATCGTAAATCGTGAATAGCTTAAGACTCGTTCTTTCTATTCACGATTTACGATTCACGATTTACGGCTTTACCTCGTCACCTGTCACTACTCTAATCGTCTGTGCTTCGGTGCGGCGCAGGGCGAGGTGGTAGCCGCGCACGCGCACCTCGATGGGGTCGCCGAGCGGGGCGGCCTTGATAACGCACACGGGCGCGCCGGGCACGACTCCCATCTCCATCAGGCGACGCGCCACCGCGCTTTCGCCGTCAACCGAAACGACACGCGCCTCCGTGCCGTGCGGTAGAGTGTTGAGCGTCGTTCCCATGCGGCGTCCGGCCTCGGCGGCGCGTGCGCCCGGCACGTTCATGTCAGTCAAATTGTTGTCCGGGGAACCCATTTTTGATCGCTTCAGCGTTCACGCGCTCCGGTTTTAACAGTTGCTTCGGCCTGAATATGGGAGCAGGCAGCAGTATAAGTTGCAAATGACGCCGACCAAGCGGGAGTATAGCCTAGTTGAAATCAATTTTCAATTTCATTTAGGGTGATGAAACCGGCAAAGGCGCGATGCGGATAAAAACTCTACTGAGTGTCGAGCGGGATGATGGAGAGGTCTGCGCGGACGGGGCCGAGGGGTGTGGTGGCCGTGAGGCGCAAGGGCAAGCGGCGGCGATCCGCGCCGACCCAGAGCCGCAGTTGGAGACGGTCGCCCTGCGCCTCGTCGGTGGCGAGCGCGAGTTGGTAGGTGGGGATGCGTTTGCCTCCGAGTTCAATCGTCTCGCGTCTGAGCGAGGTGATAAAGAGCGTGCGGGGGCGTTTGTTGATGAGCAGGGAGACGGCGTTGCGCTTGGGCGGCGTCAGGTCGAACGAGCGCAGGGCGTAGATGACCGAGACGAGATCATAAGTGCCGACGGGAATCTCGATGGTGCTGCCGTCGGTGACGGTGGCCGAGCCGCGTTCCTGATCGAGCGAGACGACGCCTTGCAAGCGATGTGTGCCCTCGCGGATTTGCAACTGGCTGCGGAAGGGCAGCAGGGTCTTCACGTCAACGTAAGTCTCGATCTTATCGGTGACGGGAAAGACTTGTTGGAGGGCGTTGGTGGTCGCCATCGTGGCCGAGAACCAGAGGCCGTCGCGCCCCGCATATCTGGTGCGCGCGCGGACGTGATAGTTGGCGACGCCGACGGGTTGCGGCGACGTGCCGAGGAAGAAATTAAAGTTCAACTGCTCGCCGACTTTGAACGGCAGATCGGAAGGCGTATCGGTCGCCGCTCTGTCGGCCGCAGCCGCGCCGCCTCCGGCGGGCGTCGGCACAACCACGCGCGCCGGGGTCGGGGTCGTGTCGGGCGGTTGCGCGTTTTGGGCGACGTTGCCCGCCGGGAGCGTCGTCGTCAGGTTAATCAACTCCGAGCTTGCTAGTTCGACGCGTATTTCGCCGGTCTTGAGTCTGGCCGTCAAGAGCACGGGCACGTGTCGCGCGTCGTCGCTGAAATAGATGCGCGGGCGGTAGTCGTTCACTGCTGAATTGTTGCGCGCCCGCAGTTGCGTCACGATGGTGTTGAAAGAGCCCGCGGGAGTTTTCACCGCCTCGCGCCCGACGACGCGCAACTCGGCCTCGTACTGTATGCCGTCGCCCTCAGCCCTGATGGGATAAGCCGCGCCCGTCGCGAGCGGCAGCGCGCGCAGGCGGTAGGCGGCGGAGAGAAAATCGTAAGTCGTGGGCGTGGCTTCAATGGCGGGCGCGGGCTGGCCTGCGCCAATCGAGGCGGCCGACGCGGCGCCGCCTTCGAGTCTCAGGAATCGTGTGCGAAAGGGAAGCCCGGTTTGCGTGTCAACGTAAGACGTGTACTCGTTATCGATGGCATAGAGCGCGGCGCGCACGACGCCGACGGTCTGGACGCGGGCGCGCAACTCAAAGCCTTCGCGGTCGAAGAAACGGCCGCGTCCGGCATTGAACAATTCGACGTGACCGGCGGAGGTGAAGTTGGAGAAGGAGACGTTGTAGGTCAGTTTCTCGCCCGCCAGATAGGGCGCGGGGGAAAATTCACCCGCCGTGACAGCGGCGGCCGCGCTCGAAGTTTGCTGCGCGAAGGCGGGCGCGGAGAATACCAGAGATGCGAACAGGAAAGTGAACGCCGCTTGAAGCAGTCTGTCTCTTCGATGCAAAAGTAACTTCCTCATTTCCACAGGTTCGCTCGAACTTCTCTCTCGGGTCACGCGCGGCGCACAGCGAGACGTGAGCATTACACGCCGCAGGCACGCATGCCGTTCCTAAATCTTCGACGGGAGAATTAATGTCCACTAGCTTACAACACTCGACCGCGCCCGCGCACCTGTCGGCGACCCGCCGCACGCGAGATTGACAGGCGCGGTTGCCTTGGAGCGCAGTAAGATTCGGCAGCCCAAACTATAGGCCACTATCGAGCGCGCTCCATCTCCGCCACGATCTCACGCGCCGCGCGTAGGGGATCGGTCGCGTTCAGGATCGCGCGCCCGACGACGATGTAATCCGCCCCGGCGCGCACCGCTTCGGCGGGCGTCATCACGCGTTTTTGATCGTCGTGCGTTGACGCGGACGGCCTCACGCCGGGCGTGACGAGCAGGAAATTTTCGCGCGCGACGACCGCACGCACGAGCGCAATCTCGTGCGGCGAGGCGACCACGCCGTCGAGTCCGCTCGACGCGGCCAGCTTCGCCAAACTCTGCACCTGCTCCCCCAGCGCGCGCGCGACGCCGACCTCCGCGAGCACGCTCGCGTCCGCGCTCGTGAGCACGGTGACGCCGACGAGCGCGGGTCGCGGCAAGCCTTCGCGTTCGGCCGTCTCGCCGGCCGCCGCCGCCGCGCGCCGCATCATCTCGCCGCCGCCGCTCGCGTGGACGTTGAAGAGCGAGACGCCGAGCCTGACCGCTTCGCGACACGCGGAGGCGACCGTGTTCGGGATGTCGTGGAATTTGAGGTCGAGGAAGACGCGCCCGCCCTGCGCCACGATCTCGCGCACGAACTGAGGCCCGGCGGCGGTGAACAGTTGCGAGCCGATCTTGAACATGCCCGCCTCCACGCCGAGCAGCGAGAATAAACGGCGCGCTTCGTCCGCAGTCTCCACGTCGAGCGCGATGATCAGTTTGTTGTTCATAGTGGTAGAGCCGTCAGCTATCAGCTATCAGCCGTCAGCTTAAAGACAGAATTAACGGCGTTTGGTCATCGGTAGACCGCGAAACGGGTAACGCTTAAAGCTGATAGCTGATAGCTGATAGCTGATAGCTGACGGCTAAGAGCTATTCCGCGCGGCAGCCGACGGCCTCGTCGAGTGTGCGAAAGCCTTCGCGCCGGAGAATCTCCGCCAGTCCTTCGTTGATGTCGCGCGCGGCGGTGACGCCTTCGTAGATGAAACCCGTGTAGAGTTGCACGAGGCTCGCCCCGGCGCAAATCTTCTCCCACGCGTCCGCCGCGTCGAAGATGCCGCCGACGCCGATGAGCTTGATCGTGCCGCGCGAGAGACGATACAACGCGCGAATCACCTCCGTCGAACGCGCCCTGAGCGGCGCGCCGCTCAACCCCCCCCCGCCCATGCCGGAGACGACGCTCGCCGGTGTGTTCGATAACTTCTCCCGCGCAATCGTCGTGTTGGTCGCGATGATGCCGTCGATCCCGTTGCGCCGCGCGACATCGACAATCATTTCGAGGTCGCCCTCTTCCAGATCGGGCGCGACTTTCACCAGCAGCGGCACAGGCCGCGCCGCTGCCGCGTCTCCCCCGGCGGCGCGCGACAATTCGCGGTTGCGCGTTTGCAGCGCGGAGAGCAATTCGTCGAGCGCGTCGGCGCGTTGCAGTTCGCGCAGGTTGGGCGTGTTCGGCGAACTGACGTTGATCGTGATGTAGTCCGCGTGCGGGCGCACGATCTCGAAACTGGCGAGGTAATCGGCGGCGGCCTCTGCCAGTTCGACGACGCGGCTCTTGCCGATGTTGATGCCGAGCACGCAATCGGGGCGTCCACGGCTCTCAAGCCGCGAGGCGAGCGCGGCCGCGCCTTCGTTGTTGAAGCCCTGACGGTTGATGAGCGCGCGATCCAGCGGCAGTCGAAACAGGCGCGGCTGTGGATTGCCCGGCTGCGCGAGCCGCGTCACCGTCCCCACTTCCAGAAAGCCGAACCCGAGTGCGGCCAATTCGCGCACCGCCCTTCCGTTCTTATCGAAGCCCGCCGCCAGCCCCACCGGATTGTCGAAACTCAACCCGAAGCGTTCAAGCGCGCCGAACGGCGCGCGCCGCAAACGACGCGCGGCCAGACGCCTCGCCGCTTCCGGCTTCAAGGCGGCGACGAGCGCGTGCATAGCGAACTCGTGCGCCGTCTCAGGCGCAAGACGAAACAGGGCGGGACGCACGAGCGAGCGATAGAGCATCGGAGAGTGATCGGTGACGTGTGACAGGTGACAAGAGCGAGACGGAGTTTATCTTGTCACCTGTCACTTGTCACCGTCGCAGTTTCAGCAGTGTCCCGCTCCGCGCGTTGCCCGATGAAAACAGACCCGGCGATGATCGCGCGGGCGAAGCGACCGCATTTTTGCGAAGTGAATTTGCCTGCGCCGCCCTTTATCGAGAAATGAAAGAGCGTCGTAAATCGCCGCCCGTTTCTTCCGGCTTTTCAGGCCGGAGGCGCGACCCACGCCTGACGCTCCGGGACGCCGAAAAAATTCTTCCCGCATGGTGAGCAGTTTCCTTCGCTTTCGTCGCTTATACAGGTGAGTACAAAAGACGCGCGGGGAAAGCCCGTGCGTTAGCTGAAAGGAGAAAGAAAAATGACAATCTCGATGGTGTTATCAATCATACTGGCCGTCGGTTCGGGGCTCGGCATCGGCGGAAACTTCGCGCCCAGGACGGGGCTAAACGGCTCCGAGACACAGTCCACCACTAAGGGGATCAACCCCGTGCAGCACAGCGAGTGAAGGCTGCTCGCCACGGCTATTTCTCATCACGTTTTAACTCTCTTGATGAAGAGTGAAACCCACCGGAAGGGGCGAGCCTCGCCAACGCCCCGACCCTCACCCGAAAGGAAACGACATGCCGACTAAAAAGACAACAAAGAGCAAGAAGGGAAAGCCGCAAACGCAACCACAAGCACAACCAGCCATCGCCTCCTCTTACGTGCATCTGGGGCCGCCGTTCGCCGGGTCGGGGGCATACCCCGCCGGCGCATGGGGCATATTTCCCCCAGACGAAGCCCGCCGCTTCACACCCTGTCCGGGCTTCTGGGGATACAGCAAGCATTACCCGACCACGGGCGGCATCGTCGCGCAGTTGGGCGCGGAACCCGGCACGGGCGCGACTGGGTGTACGCTCTACGCCGGTTACCAGTACACTTTTGAGCCGACCGTGGCGGGCGAGCATGTCATCGTGCTGACGATGAATCTGGGGCCGGTGACGCGTCGTCCACGCTACGGCAAAGTACAGGTTTCGGGCGTACTCCAGATCAGGACGGCGGACATGCGCGGCAGCCACTGGGCGGACTTCCGCGACGACCTTCCCTCGAACACCGCGATCACTCTGGTGGTCAAGCCAACTCTTGAGAAGGGCAGGTTATATAGTCTGAGGTTCGGAGTCGCGCCGATTGTGCAGAACGCGGGGTTTCAGTCCTACGGCGAGGCCATCTTGAATTCCGCCGAGTTGGTGCAGTATCTCCCATACGGCGCGCCGGCCTCGCAACTCGCCCCGCCGAGCGTCTCCAAGAGTGATGACAGTCTGAGTTCTTTGCTCAATTTGGGTGATGAACAAGAAGTCCGGAACATCTCCCTGCACGAGGCGGTGACGTTTGGCGTGAGTCATAACTCATAACACTCAGTGCAAGTCCGATCCCGATGCCCTTAACGGTGCGCGGCGTCGAGATGAGCCGGGGCGGCGCAAGAATTTCTTGCGCCGCCCCGGCTCGCATCGCCCACCATAACGTCCCGCAAAACTCAACTCGTATCGGGGTTTATGCGCTCACGATCCGGCAACACAAGGGACGCATCGAAAATCTAAAAGTCGCCATCATCGGCGATATTCTTCATTCGCGTGTGGCGCGCTCGAACATGCACCTGTTGACGAAACTCGGCGCGGAGGTGCGCCTCGCCGATAAGATCGCCGACCTCGAAGGCGACCGCCCGCCGGTCGGCGTCGTTGACATCACGCTCTACCGCGACGATCTCTCGACGGTCGGCGCGAACCCCATCGTCAACCGCACGGACTTGCCCGGCGGTGTGGACAACCGCAACATCGTGCTCATCGACGACGTGCTCTACACGGGGCGCACGATCCGCGCCGCGCTCGACCAGTTGATCGACTTCGGGCGGCCGCGCCGCGTGCAACTCGCCGTCCTCGTGGATCGCGGCAAGGAGCACCGCGAGTTGCCGATTCAGGCCGACTTCGTCGGGAAATTCGCGCCGACGAAAAGGAGCGAGATCATCAAGGTCATGCTCAACGAGTTTGACGGCGAAGAAGGCGTCGCCATTGTGGAGCGACCGGCGACGGAGAACGAATAAGGACGGCGGCCTCAGTTGGCCGCCTTTTTCGTATGTAACGCGGGCGCATAAAAGTTAATGGCGCGGGAGTCTTACATTTGAGGGGCGCGTGAACTACATGGGTCTAGCCAGCAAACACCTGCTCGGAATCAGCGAACTCACGTCCGCGGAGATCGTGCACGTCCTCGACACGGCGGAGACTTTTCGCGCTATCTCGCAACGCGAGATCAAGAAAGTGCCGACCTTGCGCGGGCGCACCGTCATCAACCTCTTCTTCGAGGCTTCGACGCGCACGCGCACCTCCTTTGAACTCGCGGGCAAGCGGCTCTCGGCCGACACCATCAACATCAGCGCGTCAACTTCGAGCGTGACCAAAGGCGAGACTCTGCTCGACACGGCGCGCAACCTCGAAGCGATGTCGCCCGACTTCATCGTCATCCGGCATCCTTCGGCGGGCGCGCCGCACGCGCTCGCGCGCATCTGCCGCGCCGCCGTCATCAACGCGGGCGACGGCGCGCACGAACACCCGACGCAAGCCCTCCTCGATGCCATGACGATCCGCCAGCACAAGGGGCGCGTCGAAAACTTACGCGTCGCCATCATCGGCGACATACTCCATTCGCGCGTGGCGCGCTCGAATATGCACCTCCTGACAAAACTCGGCGCGCAGGTCAGTCTCGCCGGGCCGGGCACGCTCGTCCCCGCGGAGTTTGAAGAACTCGTCGCCGGGGGGAACTTGCGCGTGGCGAGTCGCATCGAAGAGGCGATTGAAGGCGCGGACGTGGTGATGGTCTTGCGTATTCAGCGCGAGCGGCAGGATGCGGCCTTCTTTCCCTCCCTGCGCGAGTACGCGGTGCATTACGGCCTCAACCTGAAACGCCTGAGCGGCGCGCAGCCCGATGCCATCGTCATGCACCCCGGCCCGATGAATCGCGGCATCGAAATCGCCTCCGACGTGGCCGACGGCTCGCGCTCGCTGATACTCGATCAAGTTTCCAACGGCCTCGCCGTCCGCATGGCCGTGCTCTACCTGCTCGCGGGCGGCTCGGTGCTCAACCAGAACATGCTCTCGCAGACCAAACCCGAGACCGCGAACACAACAGCCGACCCGCGCGCCGGGGCGACGCCGGCCGTCACTTCGTCGAATAGTGCGGCCGAACAACTCGAACCCGTCGCCGCAGGAGGACAGGCCGGAGCGGAACAAAAGCGGCGGGTCAAAACAGCGGATTCCAACTGACCACGAATAACTGACCGACGGCAAGCGGCAACTGCCCACGGGCAACCGACTACCGACAGCCTCCCATGAAACTGCTCATCGCGAACGGCTACCTCATAGACCCCACGCAAGGGTTGAACGGCGGTAAGAATTTACTGATCGAGGACGGACGCGTCGCCGCACTCGTCGCGCACAATGACGGCGTGCCCGAAGGCGCAGAGGTGTTCGACGCGACGGGTCTCGTCGTCGCGCCCGGCTTCATAGACATGCACACGCACCTGCGCGAGCCGGGGCAGGAATACAAGGAGACGATTGAGACGGGCGCGCAGGCGGCCGTCGCGGGCGGTTGGACGAGCGTGTGCGCGATGCCCAACACCGACCCCGTCAACGACAACCCGGCCGTGACGCGTTTCATCATCGAGCAGGCGGAGCGCGCCCGCGCCGCGAACGTCTTTCCCGTCGGCGCGATCACCAAAAATTCCGAGGGCGTGGAACTCGCGGAGATGGGCGAGATGCGGCGCGCTGGCGTCGTCGCCGTCTCTGACGACGGCCGCCCCGTGCCTTCGGCGGGCGTGATGCGCCGCGCGTTGGAGTACGCGCGCGGCTTCGACCTTCCCGTCGTCGACCACTGCGAGGATCGCAGCCTGACGGCGGGCGGCGTGATGCACGAAGGGAACTGGTCTCTGCGCCTCGGCCTGCGCGGCCACCCCGCGCTCGCCGAAGAGATGGACGCCCTGCGCGACATCGCGCTCGCCGAGTTGACGGGCGCGCGCGTCCACCTCGCGCACGTCTCCACGCGCGGCGCGCTCGCGGCCGTCCGTCGCGCCAAGGAGCGCGGCCTGAACGTGACATGCGAGGTCACGCCGCACCACTTCACGCTCGAAGACGAAGCCGTCCGCGACTACGACACGAACACGAAAATGTGCCCCCCTCTGCGCAGCCGCGAACACCTCGAAGCGATCATCGAAGCCCTCGCCGACGGCACGATTGACGCCATCGCCACCGACCACGCCCCGCACCACGCCGACGAAAAAGCCCTCGAATACGATCAAGCCCCCTTCGGCATCACCGGCCTTGAGACGGCCGTCGGCCTCGCCTTCGAACGACTCGTCCACCGTGGCGTCGTTGGCCTCGAACGACTCGTCGAACTCTGCTCGGTCAACCCCGCGAAGATTTTCTCACTCGCGAATCGCGGCACGCTCCGCCCCGGCGCACACGCCGACGTGACCATCCTCGACCCCGAACACGTCTGGACATTCAAAGCCTCCGCCTCGAAATCCAAAAGCCGCAACACGCCCTTCGACAACCGGACGATGCGCGGCGCGCCCGTCGCCACCATCGTCTCCGGCCGCCTCGTCTACCGTCGCGACGAAACGGCCGTCGCTGCTGCCAGTCGTCCCTAGCCGCGAGCTTTATGGAAGCCTCACCCGGCCTCCCACGCCCTATTGCGGAGTTAGGGCGAATGAGTCGGTATAATATGCGTTAGCCCGCTGAGTTAATAGTAAGCCTATGAGTGAATCCGACCACGTTTACCTTGAACTCGATAATGAAAGCGATAGGGCCTCCGCCGTGCTCTGCGCCGCATTTTTAGATCATGAGCTTGAAATACTCCTACGCCGATTTATGCGCGATATAAAGGAGACGAACGAGCTTTTTCAGCAGATGCAACCCCTTTCTACTTTTAGCTCAAAGATCAAATTTGCCTATGTGCTCGGCTTAATAAGCCATGAGGTGTATCACGACCTTAATCTAATTCGGAGAATACGAAATGATTTTGCCCATGATCGACGGGCAAGGTCATTTACTGAGACTGAAATTGCTTCGAGGTGCCACTCTCTAAGGCTGCCTAGTTTGCTTGACCACCGTTCCTCTAAAGAACCACGCAAGCGTATTGAGAGCGCAACAAAAATGATATTGGGTGCAGTCTATGCCTCCCAAACTCTTGCGCATGCGGAAAAGTGTGCGTCATTTGGGGAGAATCGCATTGATGTGAACGAAAAGACATTCAGGCATAATGAGGTGGAAATGGCGACGTGGTTTGATGGAGACGAGAGATTGGCTAATCTGACCCTTACATACATTGATATAGCGCCGGTAACAATTACTTGGGATGATTCGGAGGCTTTATCACGCCTTGCAAACGAGCTTCGTATTCTTGTTAGTTGGATGAAGCCCGAAACAGATTCCGTAGAATCGGAGGCGGACGCGGGCTAACAACGGCATGCACCAGACCGCGAATAGCGCGGCTTTCATCGAGAACTTGCCGCTAATCAAGATTCGTCGCGGCGGGTGATGCGGGGCGTTAGATTTCTATGAGTAGCTACAGAATTGCTATAGGAGAAGATTGATGCCATGGTCATGATGAGACAAAATACGCGTAAACTTGTATCGCTTATCTTCGGCCTCAGTCTTCTCTTGAGCGCCTCTCTGCCTGATAGTTCGTATAGTTTCAAGGCTGAAGCCGCACAGAAATCCCGCCAGCGTAAGCCCCGCAGGTCGCCCCGCGCGCTCTCGGGCGGCGACGAGGCGCTCGCCCGCGCCTTCGCGCAACGCACGAGCAACATTCTGGTAGAAGGGCAGGGCGTCGTTCAAAGGGTGCTCTCGGACGACAACGATGGAAGCCGGCATCAGCGGTTTATCGTGGCACTCGCCTCGGGTCAGACGCTGCTCATCTCGCACAACATCGATCTGGCGACGAGAGTTGTCGGACTTCGCAAAGGCGACGCGGTTTCGTTCAGCGGCGAGTATGAATGGAACGCCGAAGGCGGCGTGATTCACTGGACACACCGCGATCCGGGCAAACGTCACCCGGCGGGCTGGATCAAGCACAATGGCGAACTTTACCAGTAGGCGGTCATCGGCCGGCGGCTCGCGCAACGCGCGCCGCCGAACAAGGCGCAGTTCGGGAAAGACCCGAACGAGGTGCATGCGGTGGGTCTCAAGAAGGTCTCAGAATATAAGAAGCCGACGCGGAAGAAGGCGGGCGGATTACTATCTCAAGCGCGCGAGGTAGGGAATCGGGTGGGGAAATAAAAAGAGACCCGTTTGCGCTCTCCCCTTCGCAAACGGGTCTCTTGTGCGGTCGCTCACTTACGTAATAACAGGGGCGACCGAACTCGTCGAAATTTTCAAACTCGCGGGGAGTGAATCGGAAACTCTCGGTTGAGGTTCATCGGAAGCCCGCCCGCGCTCTCCCCTTCGCTGGCGGGCTTCCTCCGCACCGACTCCCTTGTGAGGGTGTCAGTCTCGTTAAAACTTTACCGCGTGCGGTATTCGGGCAAACTCACGTTGCGGTTCAGACTCACGCCGAACTCCGTGCCCGCTTTGACCACCGCCTGCTGCTCTTTCTCGTAGACCCTGCCGCCCGTGCCGAGCGCGCCGCCGATGAGTGCGCCTAGACCAGCGCCTTTGCCGCCGCCCGCAATCGCGCCGATGATCGCGCCCGTCGCCGCGCCGCCGCCGATGAAGACGATGTCGCGCTTCTCGTTCGACCTGCCCTCGACGGTGCTCTCGTTGTCGGCGTTCACGCTGTCGTTATCGCCCGACAAACTCGACAGCGAGCCGTTGACGGTGTACTTCGCACGGTTCGGCATCTCCACCGTGTTGAAATTCACTGAGATCGTGCCGGGCGAACGTCGCTCGGCGCGCTTCACGGTCGTGACGCGACCCCAGACTTTGCTGCCCGCCGGAATCACTTCCACGCCGTCGGCATAGACCGGATCAACCGTCGTGGTCGAGAAGCGGTCGCCGACGCGCGCCGTCCTTGAGTTGAGTTCGTTGTCCATGCGCACGCGGATCGTCTGGTCTGCGCCGAGCGTGTAATACCTGACCGGCGGCGTCACCGTGCGCGTCACCGCCGGACGCCTGACGCGCGGGCGCGGACGACGCCGCGTCTGCGCCGACGCCGGAATCACCGTCGCGGCGACAATGGCGAGAAGTGCGATTAAACTCAGGGCGCGTTGCGCCAAAATTTTATTGGTTTTCATAATCATTCTCTCTCCGAGAAAAGCGGTTCGCATGTGCCGTCGAAACTCCCTTAAGTACTTGCGAGCCGCCGTCGTTAGATAACTTTAGCAATGGGTGTGCCACTGCCGGCCCGATTTACTTCGCGCGGAAAAAACGCCAAAATAGCCGGGTTTTCGCATTGCGGGCAGCCCCTCGCCGCTGCCGTCGAGGGGCTGCTTCAACGAAGTGCGCGCGGGTGCGCGCATTTTGCACCATATCGTGTGAGGCAAATTTTAGCACGGGTCAAGGCGCGGATTTTGTGATATACAAGGCTTCACTTAATTGAGTTTGCCGAGTCGCTCTAATCAAATCCAGCAACTTTAAAGAGGAGAAATTCTTATGAGCACAACCGAGACGGCGGCCGTTGCGTCGCTGCCGCGCATCAACGAACCGGCTCCCGACTTTGAAGCGAAGTCCACGCAGGGCGCGTTGAAACTCGCGGACTTCAAGGGCAGTTGGGTCGTGCTGTTTTCGCACCCGGCCGACTTCACGCCGGTCTGTTCCACAGAGTTCATCGAATTCGCGCGCCGCGGCGAGGAGTTCAAAAAACGCGGCGTCAAACTCGTCGGACTCTCCGTCGATTCCGTCCCCGCGCACATCGCCTGGATCAGGAGCATCGAGTCGCACTTCCCGGACGTGAAGATAGACTTCCCGGTCATCGCCGACCTCGACACGAAGGTCGCGCAGAAGTACGGGCTGATTCACCCGGCGGCGTCCGAGACGGCCACCGTGCGCGCCGTCTTCGTCATCGACGACAAGGGCATCATTCGCGCGCTCATCTATTACCCGATGTCGCTCGGGCGCAACATAGACGAAATCCTGCGCGCCATCGACGGCCTCCAAACCGCCGACGCCAACGCCTGCGCCACGCCCGCCAACTGGAAGCCCGGCGAGCAGGTCATCGTCCCGCCGCCGCAGACCGTCGCCGACGCCGAGAAGCGACTGCAATCCGACTATGACGTGACGGACTGGTATTTCGCCAAGCGCACGTTGGACAAGTCTTAGTGTGAACGAAATTCGATTGACGCAATTTGTGAGGAGGGCGTAGGGCGTATGGAAGAGATCACTGCGAAGGAACTCAAGGAGCGTCTGGACAGGGGCGACGACTTACAGATCATAGACGTGCGCGAACCGAACGAGTACGAGACGGCGCGACTCGAAGGAGCGAAATTGATCCCGCTCGGACAAGTCGTGAACCGCATGGGCGAGATAGACGCGACGCGCGAGACGGTCGTGCATTGCAAACTCGGCGGGCGCAGCGCGAAAGCCATCGAGGCTTTGACTAACGCCGGATTCAAGGGGCGACTGGTGAATCTCAAGGGCGGCATCACGGCGTGGTCGAACGACGTTGACCCGTCCGTGCCGAAGTATTGAGCGGTCGCCGCGCGAGAGCGGCGCGCGGGTTGAAAAGATGAAGGGTAGCGGAGTTGCGGCGCGAGATTCGGAAACGTTTCCGGGTCTCGCGCCGCAACTCCGCTACCCTTCGCGTGTGCGGGAGCGCGGGCGAGCGCGGGGCGTTCAGGCGGATTGGCCTTGCGCCTGATCTTCTCTGAGTCGCGTCGCGAGCAGTTGCTTGCCGCGTTCGGCGCGCTTCGTGTTCTGGTCGCGCACGTCGCGGAAGAACTGCGCGAGTTCCGTGTCACCGCTCTGTTCGGCGTCGGTGATGTATTTCTCGTAGGTCTCCGCGCCTTGCAGGGCGTGATAAATGATACTGAACAAGTTGTAGAGCGTGTCTTGCGTGCCCGTGTTGGCTTTGGTTGTCATGATGATCTCCTGCTTGTAATAGTCTAGAGCCGGGTTAATGTTTGGGGGCGTTCGGGAACGCGTGGATTGTAGGGACGCCGCGCGCCAAAGGTCAAGCGCGTGCAGCCGGACGCAAAACGAATCGCGCTCAGAAGAACACTTCCGTGCGCCCGCGTGAGAAATCGTGTTCGGTGACGACGCGTTTGATGGCGGCGGCGATCTTCGCGCCGCCGCGCGCCGACGGCTCAATCGGATTGGCGTAGTCGCGGTCGTCCGTGCAGATCAGGCGAAGGTCTATGAGCGGGAGGCCGCGCGCGGACGCGGCGCGGATAATCGCATCGTTGAAGACGCAGAGGGCGGTGACGGCTAACATTTGCATCCGTGCCTCGGTGAAGCGCGGGTTGTAGATGGCGCAGACGGCGGTGGGCAGGCGACGGCCGAGAAGGTCGTCGAGCATGAGTCGATACTCCCGCTCGAAGTCGTCTCCGGCGCGTGCGAGCATGGAGAGGGCTTCGGCCACCGAGCGCGCGGGGTCTTCCAGCAGGCGCGCGTGGCCGAGCGTATCGTTTCCGCCGACGCTCAGGACGAGATGGCTTGAGTCGGCCGGAAGTCGCCCGGCCTGCGTGGAGACGTTGCCGATCACGCTGCCGTCAACCGCGAGCAAAGTGGCCTGCCAGCCGCGCGGCAGTTGTTCCTGAAGTTGCCGCACCACATCGGGGTCGCCCGCGCCGACGTAAGCCGCGTTGTCGAAGATCGAATCGCCGAGAAGTATCGCGTGTCCCACCTGCGCGCACCCCCACCGGAAAAATGAGGCCGAAAAATACAAACTCTCCAATCAATCACGGAGAGCGTCGTGTAGAATACGGTGCATTCGGAAACGTTTTGCCGTCATGAGAATTTAGCAGAGTCGAGTCGAAATTGCGCGCATGGCCGTGAGTTCGGAAACATGGGCGCGGTGTCGGAAACTTGAGCAGGTGAAAAAAATGGGGCTGGAAGTTTATCAACGGAAGCGTGACTTCCGGCGGACGCCCGAGCCGAAGGGAAAGGTGTTGAAGCGAAATTTGCGTCGATTCGTCGTGCAGGAGCATCACGCGGAGAAGTTGCATTTCGACTTTCGCCTTGAGATGGGCGGCGTGCTCAAGTCCTGGTCGATCCCGCGCGGCCCGTCGCTCGACCCGGCGGAGAAGCGTCTGGCCGTGCCGACGGAAGATCACCCCGTCGAGTATTTGAAGTTTGAAGGACACATCCCCGAAGGCAACTACGGCGCGGGCGAACACATGAAATGGGACGGGGGCGCTTACGAAGTCGTCGGCGAAAGAAGCGCGCTCGAACAGTTCGAGGCGGGGCGTTTGAAGTTTCGCTTGCAGGGCGAAAAGCTGCGCGGCGAATTCAGCCTCGTTCGGATGGGGCATTGGAAAGGACAATGGCTGCTCATCAAGAGCCGGGACGAATTCGCCGCGCCGGGTTGGGAACTGCAACTGCGCCGGCCGGAAGACGAGCGGGGCGCGGAGTGGCTGCGGGAACAGGGCGGGAAGAAACAGAAGCGCGCCGCCGCGGCCGCCGAACACAAGGCCGTGAGACGCGTCGCGCCGCCGGAAAACGTCGAGACGCTCCCGGCGAAAAAAGTTTTCGCGCGCGGGAAACTGAGCGGCAACGTCAACGCCGAGATCGACGGCGCGGTCGTCGCGCTCACGAACCTCGACAAACTTTACTGGCCTGACGAAGGTTACACGAAGGGCGACCTTGTCAGGTACTACTACGAGATCGCGCCGCATCTTTCGCCCTACCTGCGGGGTCGGCCGTTGATCATGAAGCGTTACCCGACGGGCATCGGCGGCAAATCCTTTCACCAGCACGACGTGAACGAAGCGCCGGAGTTCGTCCAGACCGCCGCGATTGATGTCGAAGAGGGGCGCGAGGTCGATTACATCGTCGGCGGCGACCGGGCGACGCTCGTCTACATGGCGAACCTCGGCGCGATAGAGCGTCACCCGTGGCATTCGCGTGTGGAACATCTCGACAGCCCGGACTGGGTGGTCTTCGATCTCGATCCCGAAAATGTGGACTTCAACATCGTCTGCGACGTGGCTTTGAGCGCGCGGGAGATTCTGAAAGGCGTGGGGCTTGAGTCGTACGCGAAGACTTCAGGCTCGCGCGGGCTGCACGTCTACGTGCCCATCGACGCCGGGCACGGGTACGCGGAGGCGGCGCGCTTCGCCGAACTCGTGGCCGGGCGCATCGTCGGCGACAACCCGGAGGTCGCAACCGTCGAACGCTCTCTGAAGAAACGCAAAAGCGCACGCATCTACATAGATCACATGCAGAACGCGCGCGGCAAATCAGTCGTCGCGCCCTACTCGGTGCGGCCGCGACCGGGTGCGCCCGTCTCCGCGCCGCTCACCTGGGACGAGGTGAGGCGCAAAAAGATTCGCCCGCAGGATTTCACCATCAAGAACATCCTGAGGCGTCTGGGGCAAAAGGGAGAACTGTTCGCGCCGGTGCTCGGCGGCGGTCAAACTTTGGCGGGCGCGTTGCGGGAACTCAAAAGCCGGTAGCGGCCGAACTTGAGAGCCGACCTGACGAGCGCAGCGGCCGAGCTTAAGAGTGACACTGAAAAAGCGGAGCGGCGGGGACTTGTGTCTCCCGCCGCTCCGCTCGTCGATTCTTCCTATTAGACTCTCTAGTCGTTGTCGGGCGGCGGCTCGCCTCCCTCCGGCGGTTTTTCGAGAACCACCTCTGACTCAGTTACCGTAAAGTTGTCCTCTTTATTCAACTCTTCCGTGTAGCTCGTGACGTGCGTCGATGCGCTACAGATCGTCCCTTCTCTCACGTCGGGGTTCACGGCGTAGTAGGCGTAGAATCTGGCCGAGTCGTCCAGCCCCATGCCCTTCGTGCTGCAATAGATTCTGCCGGTCTCGCCGCGCAGAGGCGTCTTGCATTCGAAGAACGGCCCGTCCGCCTGCTTGAGGGCGACGAAGGTCATGTTGGACGGCACTTCGGTAGTAAACTCGATCCCTTCGGCCGTGTCCGGCCCCGGGTTAGACACCGTCACTGCGTACTCCACGGTCTGACCGGCGAAAATTGTCGCCGGGCCGTCCTTTAAGATCGTGAGGTTCGTCGTCCGGCTGAACGGGCTACGCACGACAAACTTCGCGTTGGCGAAGCGAGAGGAATCGACATCGAGGGTCGTCACGTACCACGTCCCGGGGCTCCCGCTGCCGGGGATGGCGAAACGATCATATTGCGGGTCGGCCTTGACGTTGGTCTGCTCTATGACCTGACGGTCGGGCGCGACCCAAGAGAAGCGGCGATAGCTGTGGCCCCAATCGGTTGCGACAGGGAAGTTGCCCGCCTGAACGCAGACCACTTCGCCGGGGTCGAAGATGGTCTTCGGGGTAACGCAGTCGTCGGCGTAAGTCGTGACGAACTCGCTCCCCCCTGATTCGAAAGCCGGGGCGGTGGAGGCGGAAACGGCCGCGGCGATAGTGATGAAGGATAGAACGAACAAGGCGGCTGAAGTTCGTAATAGTGGAAATGCAGAGATGCGGCGCATGGAAATTCTCCTACTATTGTTGAGGAAGGACAGGGGAAACCCGCCTTCGGCCAGAGACGGTGAACAGCGAGGACACTAACAAAGGCGTGGAATCCTACCCAAGCCGCGCCCGCAGGTCAAGGAAATATGTGGAGGTTCGTTTTGGATTCAATTAAGATGGGAGAATTAACGTAATAAGAATCGGTCGGCAGCGGTCGGGCGGCGGGGGAGGCGATGACTAAAAGCACAGACACAGAGGAAACGGACGGCGACGGCAAAGCGACGTCCGGCGCGAAGAAGAAGGGCAGTAAAAAACGCGCGAGCAGCAAGGCGGGCGCGAGTCGCAAAAGCGCGGCCGGCAAAAGCGCGAGCAGCAAAAACACGCTCAGTAAAACTTCGGGCACGACGCGCGCCGTAGGTCGCAAGAAAGTGATTGACGACGGCATTGACCGCGAGACGATCCGGCAGCGTCCGGCGGAGTTGCCGTTGATGGAGCACCACTGGGGCAAGTTGCTCTTCATGCACTGGCCGATCCCGGTCGAACGCCTGCGCTCGCTCGTGCCGCCGCAACTCACGATTGACACCTTCGACGGCGAGGCGTGGGTCGGCATCACGCCGTTTACGTTGTGGAACGTGCGGCTCAGTTTCACGCCGCCCGTTCCCTACCTCAGCGACTTCCACGAGTTGAACGTGCGCACCTACGTGCTCTACCGCGGCGTGCCCGGCGTCTGGTTCTTCTCGCTCAACACCAACAGTTCAATGACCGTCTTCGGCGCGCGCACCTTCTACTTCCTGCCCTACTTCAACTCCGACATCGATCTCCGGCAGGAGGGCGACACCATTCACTATCACCTGCGGCGCACCGACGCCGAACGCCCCGCCGCCTTCGACGCGACGTGGGAGATCGGCAAAGAACTGCCCGAAGCCGAGCCGGGCACTTTGGAATATTTCCTCACCGAGCGTTACTGCCTCTACTCCGCCTCGGGCGAGAGCATCTACCGCGCGCGCATCCATCACCGGCCGTGGCCGCTCAGACAGGCCGCGCTTCTCTCGCACGCTTCGGACATCGCCGAGTCCGACTACCTGCCCAAACTGAAGGGCAAGCCGCTCGTCCACTACGCGGAAGCCCTCGCGGTTGACGTGTGGCCGCCGGAAAAAGCCTGAGATAAAGTCGCCAAACAAATGTAGCGTGTGGGACATGAAAATCTGTTCGCCATCGTACAGACCCGCGCCCCCCGCCTACTTATAATCCGCCGCGTTCCCTGTTGAATAATCTGTATGAATGTTTCCTGACGGAAAGGTCTCCCTTCTGTCCGGGTGGCGGCGAGCTTGTCTTTAACTTCATGCGCGGGCGACAAGTCGGCGTGTTTGAATTATTCGACGGGGATACCTTCTCTGCCGGTGTGACTCACGCCGGTTGAGAACGAGCGGCGCATCGAGCCTTCGGCGTTCGGTGCGACTGCGGAACGAGCAAGGGGTGGGTTGAAAGGGTGATGTTCCGCCTTGAGCGGGACACACCCTTCTTTTTGACCCTCTGGAAACGACTCGGCGAGCGAAGTGTTCGATGAAATTGGCACATCCGAAGGGGCTGCTGCTCGTCATTGGCGGCGGCGAGGATAAAGAGGGCGACTGCACGATTCTCGCGGAATTCGTGCGCTTCGCGGGCGGCAACAAGGCGCGTCTCGTCGTGATCGACGCGGGCGGGCTGACTTACACGTACGTCCCCGATCTTAAAAAGGACGAGGGGCTTGCGCTCTACAACCTCAAACTCCACGTCCTGCCCGCCGGTCATCGCTTCTCCTTGAGCGAGCGGCAGCCGATCATCGAAAGTCACACGAGGGCGGAGAACGAGACGACGCGCGTCAGGCGCGTGGCGAAACCGAAAACTCCCGCGGCCGCGAACGACGGCGCAAAGAAGAACGGCCACGGGAGTTCAAAGAAGAAGAACGCGAAGAAGAGTTCGAGGAAAAGTTATTACGCCGCCGCGAACGGTGATTAACCAACGACCGTGTGAGACGAGGGGTAACGAGCATGAGGATTGACAAAATCAGGACGCTGTCCGGGCCGAACATCTACAACCACAAGCCTGTGCTGTTGATGAAACTCTATCTGGAGGAAACGACCGACACGGAAAGCCGCGACGTGGCGGGCTTCAACGAGCGTCTCGTCGCGCGCCTGCCCGGCTCAAAGAGCACCAATGCAGCAAAGGCTACGCGGGCGGCTTCGTCGAGCGGTTGGAGACGGGCACGTACTTCGGCCACATCATCGAACACGTCGCGCTCGAACTCTCGGAAGCGGCGTGCCCGTAAACACGGCCTGAGTTTGGAGCAAGTGCCGGGGCGGGCGAACGTGTCTTCCTGCGCGAGTTGCTCGACGACTACGAGATCGCGCCGTCGCTCATCTACCCGGCGCACGTCGAGCGTAGCGAGCAGTTGATGCGCGAAGCCGTCGAACTCGTCGCGCGCGGCTCCTACGTTGACCTCGACACGGTGGCGCAAGACTTGCCGGAGTGGCTGCGCTTCTATCTCGACCACGGCGGCGACCCCGCGCGTCTCACCGTCTCGTCCGACGCCTCCATCAACAGCCCGCAAACTCTCTTCGCGCAAATTCGCAGTTGCGTCCTCGAACACGGCTTCCCGCTCGCGCAGACGCTCTCACACGTCACCGCGAACACGGCCGCCGTCCTCCGGCTCGATCACAAAGGCCGCCTCGAAGTCGGCCGCGACGCAGACCTGCTCGTGCTCCGCAAAGACACGCTTGAGATCAAGGACGTGATCGCGGGCGGGCGTCGCCTCGTCCGCGACGGCGAACTGGCCTTCAGTGAAAATTTCCTCGCGGAGAGTAACCGCCGGATCAGGTTGGAAGGGAAGCAACAGGATTAGTGGTGCCGAGGGAGGGACTCGAACCCTCACGGCCTTACGGCCAACGGATTTTCTTACCACCACGGCTTTCGCCGCCCGCCGAGAATGACGGTTTGTGGTCTGGACGATGCCTTCTCCATGCACCCGACTGAGATGTTTAGGAGGGAGCCGTCTCGTCTCTACACTTTGCTGATTCGTAAAACCAGAGAATCAGCCTTAGCTCGGCGTTGCCAGCAGCATTTGATTGCTGTGAAGGGTTCGCCGACTTTGACTCCATTCACGTCGGGGTTTCCCAACCGACGTGCTCAAATAAATAAGTCCGTCGCGTCTGCCATTCCGCCACCCCGGCACCATGGGCGGAAAGATAGCACGCGCGCAGGGGCGAGGCCAACTTCTTCACACATCCCCCGCGCTAATGCTAAAATGCCCGCGTGTCTATAAATCATGCAGCGAGTTTCAGCCGAACCACGGACAAAGGTTATGACTGAAGAACAGGAAGTTTTTCATCGTCACATCCAGCGCGCGGGACTCAAACGGACGGCGCAACGCGATCTCATTCTCGAAGTCTTTCTGCGCACCGAGGAACACCTGTCGAGCGAAGACCTCTACCGGCTCGTGCAGAAGGAAGACCCGGAGATCGGGCAGACCACCGTCTACCGCACGCTCAAACTTTTGACCGACGCCGGGCTGGCGCGCGAGGTGCGCTTCGGCGACGGCCGCACGCGCTACGAGCACAACTACAAACACCCGCACCACGACCACCTGATCTGCACCAGTTGCGGCAAGACCATCGAATTCTATTCCGAACAACTCGAAACCATTCAGGACGCCATCGCCTCCAAACACGGCTTCGAGACCACGCACCACACGCTGCGCATGTTCGGTTCGTGCTCCGACTGCCGCGACAGCAGCGGCACGCCGAAAAAAGAGGAATCCGCCGCCGAGCCGCGCGTGAGATTCGCGAGCGCGCCGAGCACTCATTAAGAATGGGCAAAGGGGAAGGGGTAAAGGGGAAAGGGAAGATGACAGCCGGAATGATTTCCGGCCTCTGTTTTCGCCCTTTCCCCCTTTCCCCTTCCCGTTTTACCTTTCCCCTTCTTCTTTGCCTTTTTACATTTGCCTTCCGTTGTTGTAAGTTCCGAATCGTCTCCCTTGGAAATTTAGCCCGACAGACCAGAGAACAGTGTGGGGGTGTGCGATGAGTGTGAACGTGGAGTTTGTGCCGGACGGTCGTCACGGCGTGGTGGCGGAGGGAACGTACCTGTGGGACGCGGCGAAGCGTCTGGGCTTGCGCCTGCCCGCCGAGTGCGAGGGGCGCGGCGAGTGCGACACGTGCGCCGTGATCGTCAGAGAGGGCGCGACGCTGTTATCGGGTTTGACGGGGGCGGAGCGCACGCGGCTCAGTCCCGAACGACTCGCCGCGGGCGAGCGTCTCGCCTGCCAGACGAAGATCGAGCGCGCGGGCGATCTCGTCCTCGAACCCGTGCCCGCGACGGAGCGACAGGAGACGGCGGAAGAAGTGAAACAAGATTTGCGCGCCGAATTTCGCGAGATGCCTCTGACGCAAAAACTCGCCACGCTCGTCGAACTCGAAGCCATCGCCGCCACGCAAACCTTCAAGGCCATCGCCGACGTGCCCGCCTCGTTTTTCGAGAAGGGGCTGGATTACGTCGTCAACTTCGGACGCGCGCGCGCGCGGCGAGAGCGGCAGGCGCGCCGCCCCGCCGAGCACGTCGGGGGCGTGAAGAAAAAAACCGAAGCCGACAAGTCTTCTTCATAACAAAACTTTTCCGAACCGCCCTCTCCCGCGCGCCGCACACGCCGCGCCCGCGCGCCCCGCTCATCCATGAAAGAGATGTCGTCATCTGCCAACCCGCCGCGCGTCGAACGCTTCCAGACGCGCGCGCGGTTAAATCACACGCTCGCGCTGCTGCTGCTCCTCCTCTTGCTCGCGCTGCCGTTCGCCCTCACGGCCTGCGGCGGCGGCAATCAGGCAAACAACAACGCGCAGGGGAACGCCTCGCCCGCCGCCACTGTTAATCCTCCGGCGGCGACGGCGACTGGGACGCCTGCCGCTTTCGACGGAGAGCGTGCCTTCGAGCACGTGCGCAAGATGGTCGAGATGGGGCCGCGCCCGGCGGGCTCGGCGGAACTCGCGCGCACGCGCGAATATCTCGCGGGCGAACTGCAAGCCGCGAATTTGAAAGTGACGACCGACGAGTTTACGGCGCAGACCCCGGCGGGCGCGCGCCGGATGGTGAACATGACGGCGGAACTCGCGGGCGAGTCCACGGACGTGATCATCGTCGCCAGCCATTACGACACGAAGCCCGTCAAAGAGTTTCGCTTCGTCGGCGCGAACGACGGGGGCTCTTCGACCGGAGCGGTCGTCGAGATCGCGCGCGCGCTCGCCGCGGGCGGAAACCGGAAGCCGCGCTTCACCTACTGGTTCGTCTTCTTCGACGGCGAAGAGGCCGTCTGTCGAGACTGGGACGAATGCACCAACGCGGGCGCGCCGGACAACACCTACGGCAGCCGCCGCTACGTCGCCATGCTGGCCGAGCGCGGTGAGACGAAACGCGTGCGCGCCATGATCCTGCTCGACATGATCGGCTACACCGATCTGTCGATCCCGCGCGAGACGCTGAGCACGCCGTGGCTCGTGGACATCATCTGGGCGACGGCGCGCGAACTCGGCCACGCCGCCCAATTCACCGACGAGGAACACAGCGTCGAAGACGACCACGTTCCGTTCCTGCGCGCCGGGATTCCGGTTGTCGATGTGATCCAACTCGGCGGCTATCCATACTGGCACACGGCCGGGGATACGCTCGATAAAATCTCCCCGCGCAGTTTGCGGATCGTCGGCGAGACGGTCGTCGCCAGCCTGCCGCGCATCGAACAACGCCTCGCGCGCTAACACCGGGTCTATGAAAAAGAATCTTCGCCACAACCTCGCGCGCTCGTTTGGGCGCGCGTTCCTCGCGGTCTTCGCGCTCGCAACGCTCGCGGCGTCGCAGAGTTTCGACGCGGCTTCCAAGCCGCCGGAGACGCGCGCAGAGGCTCTGGTCGAAACGCTGCACGGCGTCAAAGTGAGCGATCCCTTCCGCTGGTTGGAGCAGGGCGAAGCGAAGGAGGTGCGCGCGTGGACGGAGGCGCAGAACGCGCACACGCGCCGCGCGCTCGACGCGTTCGCGGGGCGAGAGACGATTAACCGGCGTCTCTCGCAACTGCTCTCCATCGGCGCCGTCAGCGCGCCCGACCCGCGACGCGGTCGTTACTTCTTCACGCGGCGCGAGGGGCAACAGAATCAGCCCGCGCTCTACGTGCGCGAGGGCGCGAACGGCAAAGACCGCGTGCTGCTTGACCCGAACGCGCTCTCCGCAGACGGCACGATTGCGCTCGACTGGTGGTACGCATCGCACGACGGCAAGCGGCTCGCCTACGGCCTCTCCGAGAGCGGCAACGAACAATCGACGCTCTACGTGCTGGACGTGGACACGGGGCGCAACCTCAAGGACAGGATTTCGTTCACGCGCGCCGCTTCGCTCGCGTGGCTGCCCGCCGGGGACGGTTTTTATTACACGCGTTTCCCCGCGCCGGGCACAGTCCCGAAGGGCGAAGAGAATTACCACCGCCGCGTGTTCTTGCATCGTCTGGGCGACGACCCGTCGAAGGACGCGGAGGTGTACCGGCGCGAAGACAAGCCGACCGAGTGGCCGGGCGTCGGCCTCTCGCGCGACGGCCGCTGGCTCACGATCAGCGTCTCGCGCGGGCCGGGCAAAAATGATCTCTACCTGCGCGACCTGCGCGAAGAGACGAACGAATTCGTCGCCATCGCCGAAGGCAAAGACGCGAGCTACTCCGCGCGCGTCGTCAACAACCGGCTCTACATCTTGACGACCGAAGACGCGGCGAAGGGGCGCATCTTCCAAACGGCGGCGGCCAACCCGAAGCGTTCCGCGTGGCACGAGTTGATCCCGGAATCGCAGGACATAGGGATCGGCTCGTTCACCGTCATCGGCGAGCAGATTCTCGTCCACGGCCTATCGCGCGCCGCGTCGCGCGTCCGCGCCTTCACGCGCGAGGGCAAGTTTTTGCGCGACGTGAAATTGCCCGTCCTCGGCACGGCGAGCGCGGCGGGCGGCGAAGAGGACGGCGGCGAGGCTTTCTTCAGTTTCGCCTCCTACGCTCTGCCGCCGACCGTCTATCGCTACGACGCGGCGACGGGCGCGCTCGACGCGTGGGCGCGCGTTGACGCGCCGACCGTGGACGCGAAGGCGATTGAGGTGAAGCAGGTCTTCTACCCGTCGAAGGACGGCACGAACGTGACGATGTTCGTCGTGCATCGCAAGGGTCTGAAGTACGACGGTGCGAACCCGACGTTGCTCTACGGCTACGGCGGCTTCAACGTCTCGCAGACACCCACGTTCAATCGCGGCCTGAATCTCTGGCTCGAACGCGGCGGCGTCTACGCGGTGGCGAATTTGCGCGGCGGCGGCGAGTATGGCGAGGGCTGGCACAAGCGCGGCATGCTCGGCTTGAAGCAGAACGTCTTCGACGACTTCGTCGCGGCGGCCGAGTATTTGATCAAGCAGAAGATCACGTCGAGCGCGCGGCTCGCGATTCAGGGCGGCTCGAACGGCGGCTTGCTCGTCGCGGCGGCCATGACGCAGCGACCCGAACTTTTCCGCGCCGTCGTCTGCGCCGTGCCGCTGACGGACATGCTGCGCTACCAACGCTTCCTCATCGCGCGCCTCTGGATTCCCGAATACGGCACGGCCGACAACCCGCGCCAGTTCACATACCTCCACACCTATTCGCCCTATCACCGCGTGGCGGCGGGCGCGAAGTATCCGGCGACGCTCATCACGACGGCCGAGTCGGATTCGCGCGTCGATCCGCTGCACGCGCGCAAGTTCGCGGCGGCGTTGCAGGCGGCGAACGGCGGGGCGCATCCGATCCTGCTGCGCGTCGAGACGAAAGCGGGGCACGGCGCGGGCAAGCCCGTGTCGAAGCAGATCGCGGAGGCGACCGACGTGTGGAGTTTTCTCTTCTGGCAACTCGGCGTGACGGCGTGAGAGGACGACGGACGACGGAGAAGATGATGACGAGAGACGTAAAGAGAATCGCGGTCGTGCCCGGCGACGGCATCGGGACGGAGGTGACGAACGAGTCGCTCGGCGTGCTGGAACACTTGCGCGAGACGCACGGCGTCTCCGTCGAGTTGCGGCATTTCGACTGGGGCGCGGACAAGTTTTTGCGCGAGGGTGTGACCTTGCCCGAAGGCGCGCTGGAGATGCTCTCGAACGACTTCGACGCGATCCTCGCGGGCGCGTTCGGCGACCCGCGCGTCGCGTCGAACAAGCACGCCGAGGACATTCTGCTCGGCATGCGTCGCGGTCTCGATCTCTACATCAACCTGCGCCCCGTGCGCCTGCTCGACGCGCGCCTGACCCCCTTGAAAGATCGCCGGACGGAGGACATCGACTTCGTCGTCTTCCGCGAGAACACGGAGGGGTCGTACATCGGCGCGGGCGGGTTTCTCAAACGCGGGACGCCGCAAGAGATCGCGACGCAGGAGGAATTGAACACGCGCCACGGCGTCGAGCGCATCATCGTCGCGGCCTTCGAGTACGCGCGCGCGCACGGGCGGAAGAAGGTGACGATGGCCGACAAGTCGAACGTGCAGCGATACGGCGGCGACCTGTGGCAGCGCGTGTTCCGCGAAGTGGCGGCGGGCTACACGGGGATCGAGGCGAACCACCAGTACGTTGACGCGATGGCGATGTTCATGGTGCTCGACCCCGCACAGTACGACGTGATCGTGACGAACAACTTGTTCGGCGACATTCTGACCGACTTGGGCGCGGCGTTGCAGGGCGGATTGGGGATGGCCGCGTCGGGGAACATGCATCCCGGCCGCGTCTCGCTCTTCGAGCCGGTGCACGGCAGCGCGCCGCCGTTGGCAGGCCGGAACGTCGCGAATCCGGTAGGCTCTATTCTGACCGCGGCGATGATGCTAGAATATCTGGGATTCACGGCGGCGGGCGAGGCGGTCGAAGCGGCCGTCGGCGCGTCGGTCACGGCGGGCGAGACGACGCGCGACCTCGGCGGCACACTCTCCACGACGGAGGCCGGGGAAGCGATTCGTCGCCGCATCCGGGCTGGTTCGTGAGTCGCAGTTTCGTCTGAGCGAAGTTTTACGTGCGCGGGAGCGCGCGGCGGCGCGCAAAAAGTTTTATGGGTAGTAAGGGCAGAGACATGGGGCAAAAGCTGGTCGCGATCATCGTGATCCTCGCGATGCTCGCCTTGATGGGCATCCCGCCGACCGTCATCATCTTTTTCACCACCGTAGTTTATTTCGTCTGGCGCGCCGTGGATCGCTCCGAGCAACACGAGACGCGCCGCATCTTCGACTTCTACCTCGCCGCCAGCGACGTTTTGCGCGAAGACGAACGCCGCTGGTTCGGCTTTGAAATCACGGAAGTGATCGGGCAGGGCGAGTCGGTCGTGCATTCGATGTCCGACGCGCCGCCGCTCGTCCACTTCGCGCTCGGCGCGCTCTACCATCGCGCGGGCGACCACGAGTCGGCGGCCGAACACCTCGGCTACATACTCGAATCGGAAGAGGGCGACGAGCGGCAGCGCGTCGCGCCTTCGCCCGAACTGCGCCGTTACGTGAGCGTGCTGCGCCGACTCGAACGCGACCCCGCCGAGGGGCCGCAGACCATCGGCGCAATCCGCAACCTCGAACGAGCGCGCCGCGCACGCGCCGCCTCGATGCTCGAAGAGAGCCGCCACCTCAACGCCGCGTTGGCGAACTCCGTGCCGGCGAGCGTGACGGCGCGCAACCTGTACGCGGGCGCGGCGTCGCCGCCGCCGTCGCAAGACGCCCCGCACAGGCTGCCTCTCGCCGCCGCTAACGCAAACACGCCGCCGCCGCAGCAGCAGCCGCTCTCGCCGCCGCCGAAGCCCGCGCCCATCTCCGAAGTCCTGCGCGACTTGTACGAGGAAGAAAAGAAGACGGCATGAAAGGCTGTCAGTAGTCAGTCGTCCGTTGTTCTTCGCTGTTCCCGGTCGTTCCGTCTAATCTTAAGTAACTCGTGCGATAGTCACATGCGACTGACAACCGGCCACTGACGACTGACGAATTTTCGGTAACTCATGGCGACTGAGACGATCATCGGCAGCTATCGCATCGAGGAACCCATCGGGCGCGGCGGGATGGGCGTCGTCTATCGCGGCCAGCACACGAAGCTCCCGCGCGAGGTCGCGATCAAGTCCATCAACCCGCGCGCCGGGGATCACGACCTGCGTTCTTTGCGCCACCGCTTCGAGCGCGAGGCCTACATTCAGTCGCAACTCGATCATCCCGGCATCGTCAAAATTTACGACTACATCGTCGCCGAGCAGACTTACTACATCGTGATGGAGTACGTCGAAGGGCGTTCGCTCGCGCAGTTGCTCAAGCAGGAGGGCGGGCCGCTCGTGTGCGAACGCGCCCTCTCGCTCTTCGATCAAATCCTCACCGCCGTCGTGTACGCGCACACCTTCACCTATCAGGATCAGGACGGCGGGGCGCACCGCGGCATCATCCACCGCGACCTGAAGCCGCCGAACATCCTCGTCACGCCCGACGACCACATCAAGATCACGGATTTCGGCATCGTCAAAGTCGTCGGTGCGGAGACGACGGACACCTTCGGCGCGGCCTACGGCTCGCCGCGCTACGTCTCGCCCGAACAGGCCGAGGGGCTGGAAGTTGACCAGCGTTCCGACATCTACTCGCTCGGTATCATCCTCTACGAGATGCTGACCGGCGCGCCGCCCTTCGGCAACGAACGCGAGCCGCGCACGCGGACGGAGATTTTGCGCGCGCACGTCGAAGAGCCGCCGCCGCTGCCGACCGAGATCAACCCGCTCATTAGTCTCGAAGTCGAAGACATCATCCTGCGCGCGCTCGAAAAAGACCCCGCGGGGCGGTACGCGACGGCCGCCGATTTCCTGCGCGCGGTCAAGACGGCGCGCGAGCGCGACGCGGGCGAGGTCGTCGAAGCGGCCGCGACGCCGCCCGTCACTTATCGCCCCGTCGGCACGCACGAACTGCATGAAACGGCAGACAACACCGTGCGGCACGACTACATCACGCAACGTATCCGCAGCAGCGCGTGCCCCGCTTGCGGCGCGGAGGCGGAGGAGGACGAGGAACTGTGCCGCGCGTGCGGCGCGGAACTCGGCGCGTCGCCCGCCACCACCAAACTCGCACACCAGCGGGCGAAGACCGCCGCGCAGCCCTATCGCGGCACCACGCGCGCGAACGCGCGCGGCAAGTGGGTGGTCGGTGGTCTCATCGCGCTCGCGCTCCTGAGCGGCGTCCTCATCTACCTGCGCTTCACGCGCGAAGCCGAGCGGCGGGCGCAAACGTCGCGCCCGCCGCAGGTCGCCGCCCCGCAGGTCGCCGCCCCGCAAGTTTCGGCGACGGCAACGACGCCGGAAACTCCGCCCACTCTCATCGAACTGAGCGCGGCGCGCATCGCGGTTGATTCCAGTTACGACGGCTACACGTCGAAGCCCCTGCACGACGGCGTGCTCGACGTGAAGCGCATCTCCGGCATGCGCTACAACGAAGGCAACTGGGCTTCGGCCGAGACGCACGAACCCCACTGGATCGAAATCCAACTCCGCGAGCCCGCGCGCGTCTCCGCCGTCTACGTCTACTGGGGTTTCGACCGCGAACGCTTCGTCGCCTCGCGCCGCGTCGAACTGCAAACGCCCGACGAGCGCGGCGAGTGGCAGACGATCTCGACCATCGCACCCGGCAGCAACTACGACCGCACGGCCTTCGAGTTCGCGCCCGTCAAGACGACGCGCCTCCGCATCCTCCAACCCGCGCAACAGGGGCCGCCCGGCCGCCCCTTCGTGATGTGGGTGCGCGAGGTGAAAATCTTCGGCGCGGGCGAGAGCTAAAGTGTCTTAAAATACATTTCACGCAAAGGCGCAAAGGCGCAAAGAAAGACTTGAAGAAATTTTGTACTGCTTTATGTCTTCCTTTGCGCCTTTGCGCCTTTGCGTGAGATATTCTCCGCTGAAGCCCGTCGCCCGTAACTTGATAAACCCATGCTCACCGCTGAAATCATCGCCATCGGCTCCGAACTGTTGACGCCGGATCGCGCCGACACGAATAGCCTGTGGCTGACCGAGAAACTCAATGCCGTCGGCATCGAAGTCAAACTCAAGACCATCGTCGGCGACGACGACGCGCGTCTCGAAGAGGCGATCAAGGACGCGCTGCGCCGCTCGCGGGTCGTCATCACCACGGGCGGTCTGGGGCCGACCGAGGACGACATCACGCGCAAGATCGCCGCGCGCGCCATGAGCCGGCGTCTCGTCCTGAACGAAGCGGTGCTCGACGCGATCCGCGACAAGTTCATGCGCTGGGGTCGCAAGATGCCGGAGATCAACGCGCGGCAGGCGATGATCATCGAAGGCGCGGAGGTGTTGGAGAACCCGCACGGCTCAGCCCCCGGCATGTATCTCGAACACGAAGGGCGCGCCGTCATCCTCTTGCCCGGCCCGCCGCGCGAGATGCGCCCGATGTACGAGACGCACGTCAGCGAGAGGCTCACGGCGAAAGCCGGCGACGTGCGCGTCGCGCGCCGCGTGTTGCGCGTGTCGGGCTTAGGCGAGTCGGCGGTTGACGAACGCATCGCGCCGGTCTACACGCAGTACAAAAATCCGCAGACGACGATCCTCTTCAACCGCAGCGAGATCGAAATTCACCTGACCGCGCAAGGCAAGACGGAGCAGGAAGCGGAACTGCTGCTCGACGGGCTGGCCGGGCAGATCGAAGAACGACTCGGCGACGCGATCTTTGCCTTTCGCGGCGAGCAGATGGAAGAGATCATCGGCCTGCGTCTGGCCGTGAACGGCTTCACCCTCGCGGTCGCCGAAAGTTGCACGGGCGGTCTCATCGCGCAGAGGCTGACGGAGGTGCCGGGGTCGTCCGCCTATTTCATGGAAGGCGTCGTGAGTTATTCCAACGACGCGAAGGTGCGCCTGCTCGGCGTGCCGTCGGACTTGATCGCGGAGTACGGCGCGGTGAGCGGCGCGGTCGCCGAGGCGATGGCCGAAGGCGTGCGCGAACGCGCGGGCACTGACTTCGGCCTCAGTGTCACGGGGGTCGCCGGGCCGGGCGGCGGCACGGAAGACAAACCCGTCGGCCTCGTCTACATCGCGCTCTCCGACGACGCGCACACGGAGCACCGCAAACTGCTCCTCCCCGGCGACCGCCAACTTATCCGCTGGCGAGCCTCGCAGGCCGCGCTCGACCTCCTGCGCCGCCGTCTCATCTGAAATTAACTCTCCCCGTCACACGCTGCGCTCCTCCACACTTGCCGCGCCTTCCGGCAGGTTGCTATAGTCGCCGTTCGCTCGTCCACTGATGTTTCGCGCTGTCGCGGAGTGATGTCACGTTGTTGCCTGCGCTCTCTATTGTCGCCGCGTATCTTGTCGGCTCGATCCCTTTCGGATATTTGATCGTCTACGCGAGAGGCGGCGGCGACGTGCGGGAGACGGGTTCGGGCGGGACGGGCGCGACCAACGTGACGCGCCGCGCGGGCAAGGGCGCGGGCGTGTTGACGCTCGTGTTAGACGCGGCGAAGGGTGCGCTCGTCGCGCTGCTCGCGCGCTGGCTGCTCGCCCCGGACTTCGGCGTCAACTGGTTGGTGGCAATCGCTTCGATAGCCGTCGTCGCCGGGCACATCTTCCCGGTCTGGTTGAAATTTCGCGGCGGCAAAGGCGTGGCGACCGGCCTCGGCGTGTTCCTGAGTTTGACGCCCGCGGCGGTCGCGCTCGCCGCTCCGGTCTTTCTCGCCGTCGTGTGGGCGACGCGCTACGTCTCGCTCGGTTCAATTACGGCGGCGGCGGCGCTGCCCCTGTTCATCTGGCTCTTAAGTGGCGCAGGAAACCCGGACTCAATCGTCACCCCCGTGATGGCGGTTGCAGTCGCGGGCGGCGCGCTCATTATCTTCACGCACCGCGCCAACATCGGCAGGCTGTTGAACGGCACGGAGAGTAAGCTGAAATGATGAAGCAGGAACGATGAACGATGAAGTAAAAGCAATTAACTGTCAGTTCATCGCTCATCGTTCCGCGTTCATCGTTTGAATTATGTCTCACATCGCGATCATCGGTGCGGGCGGCTGGGGCACGGCGCTGGGCTTGGTGGCCGGGCGGGCGGGGCACGGCGTGAAGTTGTGGTCGCGCAACGGGGAAGTCGTCGCCGGGATCAACGAACGACGCGTGAACGACGTTTACCTGCCCGCGCACGAGATCGTGGGGGACGTGCGGGCGACGGGCGAGTTGGACGAGGCCGTGCGCGATGCGCGGATCGTGATTCTGGCTGCGCCGTCGCACGCGACGCGCGAGTTGTTGGAACGGATGACGGGCGAGTTGCGCGCCGAAGTCGTGCTCGTCAGCGCGACGAAGGGCATCGAGATCAAAACGGGACAGCGCATGTCGGAAGTGGCGGGCGAAGTTCTGGGCAAAGAGTTTGCCGCGCGCTTCGTGTGCCTGTCGGGGCCGTCGTTCGCGCAGGAGGTGGCGGCGGGACACCCGACCGCCGTCGTCGCCGCCGGTTACGACGCGCACGCCACGCTGGCCGTGCAGGCGGCATTGAGTTTTGAAAATTTTCGCGTCTACACAAACGGCGATCTGGCCGGGACGGAACTCGGCGGCGCGGTGAAGAACGTCATCGCGCTGGCGGCGGGCATGGTTTCCGGGCTGGGGTTGGGCACGAACAGCATTGCGGCTTTGATCACGAGGGGCTTGGCCGAAATCACGCGTCTGGCGCTCTGCGAGGGCGGGCGCGTCGAGACACTGGCGGGGCTGGCGGGCTTGGGCGATCTGGTGTTGACCTGCACGGGGACGTTGTCGCGCAATCGTTACGTCGGACAGGAGTTGGGGCGCGGCCGCGCGCTCGAAGAGATTTTGAGTGGGATGCGCGAAGTCGCGGAAGGCGTGCGCACGACGCGTGCGGTGAAGTTGCTGGCCGAGAGCCGCCGGATCGAGATGCCGATCACCGAGCAAGTTCATGCGGTATTATACGAGGGCAAAAGCGCGCGCGCGGCGGCCGACGAGTTAATGGCGCGGCCTTTGCGCGGCGAGTTCGCGGGCATGAATTTGTGACGCGGGCATAAGGTCGGGCGCGCGGGAAAGTTTGGAAGATGGCAGAAGCAGATGAAGTAAAAGTGTTGTTGACGAACCGCGCGGCGTATCACGAATATCATATTCTGAACACTTACGAGGCGGGCGTGGTTTTCAAGGGCACGGAAGTCAAAAGCGTCCGCGCCGGGCAGATTCAGTTGAAGGAATCTTACGTCGCCGTGCGCGACGGCGAGGCGTGGTTGTTTAATGCGCACATTTCGCCGTATGCTTACGGCAATCGCGATAATCACGAAGCCACGCGCACGCGGAAACTTTTGTTACACCGGCGTGAGATAGATAAACTGGAGCAGGAGGCGACGGTCAAGGGCATGACGCTCGTCGTCACGCGGGTCTATGTGAAAAGGGGGCGGGTCAAGTTTGAAATCGGCGTGGCGCGCGGCAAAAAACTTTATGACAAGCGCGAGTCGGAGATGCGCCGGACGGTTGACCGCGAGACGCAGGCGCAATTAAAAGAGCGCAATCGTTAATCAGGAGATAAAAGTTCAAATGGATATTCAAGTGAGCACCGGGCGTGTGGGCGATGCTGACGTGCAAGCTCTCGTCGTGGCGGTTTTCAAAGACGAACAAGCGCACGAGGGCTTCCTGCAAGAATTGGACGCGGCGACGGGCGGCCTCATCAAGTCCGTCATCGAGTCGGAAGAACTCAAGGGCAAAGAGGGCGAAACCGTCTATGTGCATCTCGGCGAGGGGCGCGGCGACCTGAAGGCAAAGCGGCTGCTGCTCGTCGGCGTCGGCGAGCGCGACGGTTACGGGGCGGCGCAGGTGTCGCAAATGGCCGGGACGGCGGCGCGCGCGTTGCGCGCCCGAAGCGTCAAAACCGTGGGGTTGATCACACGCGGGGCGGAGGCCGATGCGGAGCGTTCCGCGGCGGTGGCCGTCGAAGGCGTCCTGATGGCGCTGTTTGAGCCGGACAAATATCGCACCTCCGAGAAAGAGGAGCGCACCATCGAGCGGCTCGTCATCATGACGCAAGGCGCGAGCGAGGATGTGCTCCGGCGCGGCGCGGAGCGCGGACGCATCATCGGCGAGTCCGTCAACTTCACGCGCGACCTCGCCAACGAACCCGGCGCGTACATGACGCCGACGATCATGGCCGAGCGCGCGCGCGCGATTGCGAGCGAGTTCGGGTTGGAAGTCGATGTGCTGGATCAAGCGCGCATGGAAGGCGAGGGGATGGGGTCGCTCCTGAGCGTGGCACGCGGTTCGGAAGAGCCTCCGGCGTTGATCGTCTTGAAGTACACGCCCGAAGGATTTACCGGCGGCGCAGACGGTGGCGGCAAAGTTGTGGGCGGCGGCGAAGGCTTGCTCGCCTTCGTCGGCAAGGGCGTGACGTTCGATTCGGGCGGCATCTCGATCAAGCCGGGCGAGAACATGGAGCTGATGAAGTACGACATGACGGGCGGCGCGACGGTGCTCGGCGTGATGCGCGCGGTGGCGCAGTTGAAGCCGCCGATGCCGCTTTTGGGCGTCGTGCCCGCGACGGAGAATTTGCCTTCGGGGAAGGCCACCAAGCCGGGCGACGTGGTGCGCGCCATGTCGGGCAAAACTATCGAAGTCATCAACACAGACGCCGAAGGCCGCCTGATTCTGGCCGACGCCATCGCCTACGCACGGAAACTCGGCGCGACGCAGATCGTCGATCTTGCGACGCTGACGGGCGCGGTCTCCATCGCGCTCGGTGATGTCAATACGGGAATTCTCGGTACGGATCAGGAGTTGATCGACGAAGTGATCGCGGCGGGCAGAGAGGTCGGCGAGAAACTCTGGCAGTTGCCGTTGGATAAAGAATACACGCGCCAGATCAAGTCGGACATCGCGGACATCAAGAACGTCGGCGGGCGCAAGGCCGGAACGATCACGGCGGCGGCCTTCCTCAAAGAGTTTGCCGACGGCATTTCGTGGGCGCACCTGGACATCGCGGGGACGGCGTGGGGCGACGACGCCAAGCCATACCGCTCGAAGGGGCCGACGGGCGTCGCCGTGCGAACCCTGCTCAATTTGATCGAGCGCACCGCACGCGCCTCCTCCGGCGGCAAAGGCGAAAAGTCTTAACACACGACCGAAGGGAACTATCGTTGATTGCTCGAACACAGAGGCCGCGCGGTTGTTCTCCGCGCGGCCTCTACTTATTTTGCTTGTCGAATTAATGCAACATAAAGTCTCAAAGCGATTGGTGGAGTCATAAACAGGCGGTTCATTTAAGGGCGGCGTCTACAAAAGTAGACAAGGCGTCTACTTTTGTAGACATTGTAGTTATCAGAAGTTGCAAGGAAACTTGCATTTTCCGATAATTCTGGTATTGTCTGGGTCTGGCATATACATTGCACTTGTAAATGTGCCAAGTCAAAGGGGACGGATTCACAAATAACTGTCCTTGCCCACTCGGTGGCCGCCCGAGGTAAAGCACCCGCCCCTTTGACTTCCTCTTTCCACTTTTTCACACTCCCGACATTTCTTTCACGCTTGGATTCGACATTTTCCCGCAGGACGTATTTGCCGGAAAATGTTATAGTGTCGCTACGGGTTTAACCTTCCTGCCCGGAGCGCGCCAAAGTTGTGTGCGCTTTCACGCTGGCTTTTACGGAGTACGGGATAAAGCGCAGTGGTTGATTATTACAAAATTTTAGGCCTCCAGCGGACGGCCTCGGCCTCGGAAGTCAAATCAGCTTATCGGCGCTTGGCGCGGCAGCGACACCCAGACCTCAACGGCGGTTCGGAGAAAGCTGCGCGCGAATTCGCCCTGATTGCGATGGCTTACCGCACGCTGAGCGACCCGCAGGAGCGCAGTCACTACGACAATCAATTTCGCAAGCGGGCGGGCGAGGCGAGCGAATCGTTCCTGCATTCCGACAACCCGCACGCGCGGCGGATGCGTCGCGTCGCCGCGCAGGCGCGCATGGATCGGGTGGTGGACAATTTGATCGAGGCGGAGCGGCGCGAAAATTTCGCCATGCAACGCGCCGTCTTTACCACCGTCTCTCTGTTCCTCTCAACCTTCTTCGTGGCGCTGTTCAAACCGCGCTTCTGGCAACTTTTCGGCGGCGTGGGGCGCGCGCTGATGCTCACCCTGTTTTTGATCGGGCTGTGGCATCTCGTTTCGCGCCTGCGCGAATACTTCAACCGCTACACTTACCAGCCGAGTTCGCTCCACGACTCGGTGACGCACGAGGCCGACAGGTCGGACAAGCCATTCACGCGCTTCGCCGCTTCGAGTTTTCTCATCATCGGCTACATGGCCTGTCTCGGCGCGGGTCTCTTGCTCGGCGAGCAGATGTACAGCACGATCTTGACCGAAGTCCCGTTCCTCTACGACACACAAATCCGCCCCGAATTACTTTTCTACCCGCCTATCGCCGTCCTCGTCATCGACACGATGCACATGATTGCCGCCAAGATTGATTGAGCGGGCGACAGTTCGCGGGCGACCGAGAGATTGGCCGCCCGCGCCCGTCGCCGGCCGAGACAGTCTTGCGTCTTCACGTGTGTCTCGTGTATATTTCGCCTCCAGCGGCCAAAGGCGGGTCGTTAAATAAGCAAACTTCGTTCAATCGTACTTAAGTTGCGCGCGAGACGGCGGCAGGAGCCGAAGACTCGTCTGTCTTTACTCGGCGGCTCGTCTTCAGTTGCGTTCCCCCAAAACTTGATTACGCGAGCCGTGCGGCTCGCCGGTGGGACAACACACGACTTGCAGGTGAGAATAAAAGCAGCTTTCGCACACAACAACCTCGTGCCGATCACAATCAGCCGACGGCCTCCCGAACGTCGCTGCCCGACTCGTCTTCCGAGTTGACAAGCGCTTCCGGCCGTCCGGCTTCTCAAGTATGGAGGAGCAAGAGATGGCTAAGCGAATCACCGAACGTCAGCGCCTCGCGTTCAAACTCGAATCCCTAACCGACACCGAAGTCAAAGAGGTGCTCGACTACATCTCGATCATGGAATCAATGCGCCGCGCGAGCAGCCCTTCGGGCTTGTGGGACGACGAACTGGTCACGCTCCTCGCCGACGCGCGCGAGAATTTGCGCGCGCGCCAGGCCTTCGAGTGGGAATCGGTGCGCCGCCGCGCCGACCGGCGCGCAGACGCAGCAACCCCGACCCGCGTATGAGCAGAACGGGCGTCGCCTCGTCCTCCAAATCTATTTCGACTCTCACCACACAGGAGAAGCGTGCGCGCCTGTGTGCGTTCGCGCTCGCGCTGTTTTTCGTCGGCGGGGGCGGCGCGCAGGCGCACCTCAACGCGCGGACAAATAGCTTCCCGCAATCATCTCAAACGTCGCTCACCCCGCTCCAACGCGAAATAGAAAAACTGCGCGCGCGCCTCTCTTCATCCGACACGGAAGAACGGCGCGACGCCGTCACGAAGCTCGGCGCAATGGCGCGACCCGACAGTTCGCGCGCCGTTCTGCCCGCGCTCAAAGACCCGGCGGTCGTCGTGCGCGCCACCGCCGCGCGCGCAATTCTGTCGTTGCCCGCGACGGAGGCCGCCGCCGCGTTATTGCCGTTGCTCGCGGACAAGAACGAGTTTGTCCGACGCGAAACCGCGTACGCGCTCGGACAGACCCGCAGCCGCACGGCGGTCGAAGCGTTGGCGACCGCGCTCGCGCGCGACAAGGAAGCGGGCGTGCGCGGCGCGGCGGCCGTCGCGCTCGGCCAGATCGGCGACGAGGCCGCGACGCCCGTCTTGACCGAAGCCATTGGTCGTCGCATCGCGCGTTCGGGGTTCTTGAACCGCATCACGTTTCGCCGGACGGAGGAGAACGAGTTTGTGCGTCGTTCGGCGGCCGTCGCTCTCGGGCAGATAAAGAGCCGCGCGGCCGTGCCCGCGCTCATCGCCGCGCTCGCCAACGAACGCGCCGGGGACGACGTGCGTCGAGAAGCCGCACGCGCGCTCGGTTTGATCGGCGACCCGGCCGCCATCCCGACTCTACGCGCCGCGCTCGCGACACGTGACCCTTATCTCTCGGAAATCGCCGCTGAAGCGATACGCAAACTCGAAGCCGGGAAGGCCGTCTAACCGGCGCGGGTCTCGGCCTCGCCTCGAACGCAGGCGACGGGTGCTGTCTCTCAATCGCTGAATATCTTGTGACAAGCGAAAAGCCGGAGGCGATGAACTCGCGCTCCGGCTTTCGTGTTGTCGGACTGGATGATGCGGCTTTTAGCTTTCCGACTTCTCGCCGCGTCCATGACTTTTCCGCGCCGCTTTGGTCTGCGGGATCGGCAGCCCGACGCCGCCGGACTTGGCCGCTAATTCCTCCGTCTCTTCCTCGACCGGCCCGACATCGCTGATCAACGCGCCCCCCGAACGTTTCGAGAAGACGAGTTTATTCTGGGTGTCGTGCATGTCAACGTGGACGAGGTCGCCGAGTCCCACCTGATCCGTCGCCACCAGATTCGAGAGCGGGTAGACGAGGAAACGCTCAATCGAACGCTTCAAGTGTCGCGCGCCGTACTTGTAATCAATGCCCTCTTTGAGCAGCATGTCCTTGGCCGCGTCGGAACACTGGAAGACGAACTTTGTTCCGGCGGAGCGCATGATGCGATCCTGCACGGAAGCCAGTTCTAGTTCGAGAATCTGGCGCAGGTGGTGCTCTTTGAGACTGCGGAACACGACCACCTTGTCGATGCGGTTCATGAACTCCGGCGAGAACTTGCGCCGCGCCGCTTCGACCGCCGTCCGGTAAATCTTCTGGTCAACTTCCGAGTCGTTCGGGTTCTTCGCACCCTGTGTCGGCACGAAGCCCATCCCGCCGGAAATCAATTCGGACATCTCGCGCGCGCCGAGGTTCGAGGTCATGACGACCATCGTGTGCGAGAAATCAACGCGGCGATTGTCGCCGAGCGTGAGCGTGGCCTTGTCCAGAATGCCGAGCAGGAGTTGCCACAGTGAGTCGGACGCTTTCTCGATCTCGTCGAAGAGGACGAGCGAGAGTTTCGTCTCTTCCGTGTGGTAGCGGTCGAGATTTTCCTGCGTCAGCATCGGGCTGGTTTCGCGGTGGCCGAGGTAGCCCGGAGGCGAGCCGATCAGCTTGGCGATCTCGTGCGAGTGCTGAAACTCCGCGCAGTCGATTTTGATGACCGAGCTCGGGTCGCCGAAGAGAACTTCGGCCGCCGCCTCGACGACGCGTGTTTTGCCCGAACCCGTCGGGCCGAGGAAAAGCATCGTGCCGACCGGCCGGTTGAGCGGATTCATGCCCGCGAGAAAAATTTGATAGAGGCCGCTCATCCGACGCACCGCACGCTCTTGGCCGACGATGCGTGTCGAGAGTTTCTCTTCAAACTCCTGCGCCCGCGGACTCTTTTGATCCGGGTCAAGAAAGACTGTCTCGGTTATTTTTTTCTGTGTTTCCATTGCTGCAATCATCGCGACCGTCCTCCTTGCCTGAGCGTTGTGGGCACACCTGAAATCTGTCTATCTGGCGACCTCTTGGCCGTCGCACCCATGTCCTCATGCAAAGAACGATCCGTAAATGTAATTGATGCGCCGGGCGCGTCGCCAGTTGGCTAAATTGCGTCGCGTTCCCCCCGGCGTTCGAGAGTGAGAACACTATATAAACGACAGAGAGCGATTTGTCACCACAAAATATGCTCCGGGTGAAACTATTTGCGCCGCCCCACGTTTTTTGCACACTGACAATTAGCGGCAGAGCCCGACTGACAAATTACTGTCTTCGTGCAAAATTTTGGATGGGCGCACCAACCGGTGTAGCGGGAAAAGAGAGAGGGCGCGGCGAAATTTCGCCGCGCCCTCTCCGCCATTTACGCCGCTCGCTCCCCGGCCGTCAGTCGTAATACTCCAGCCCGAGATGCGTGATGAGGTCTTCGCCGCGCAGGTGGCGCAGGGTGTTCTTGAGCTTCATCAACTGGATGAAGATGTCGTGTTCGGGGTAGAGACCGGGGGCGGTCATCGGCGATTTGAAGTAGAAAGAGAGCCATTCCTGCACGCCCTTCATCCGGACGCGCTGCGCCAGATCGAGGAAGAGTGCGAGGTCGAGCACGAGGGGCGCGGCCAGAATGGAATCGCGGCAGAGGAAATCAACTTTGATCTGCATCTTGTAGCCGAGCCAGCCGAAGATGTCTATGTTGTCCCAACCCTCTTTGTTGTCGCCGCGCGGCGGGTAATAGTTGATGCGGACGACGTGGGAGAAGTCCTTGTAAAGTTCCGGGTACACGTCGGGCTGGAGGATGTGTTCCAGCACGGAGAGCTTCGATTCCTCTTTGGTCTTGAAGGATTCGGGGTCGTCCAGCACTTCGCCGTCGCGGTTGCCGAGGATGTTGGTCGAGTACCACCCGTGCAGGCCGAGCATGCGCGATTTCAAACCGGGCGCGAGGATGGTCTTCATCAAGGTCTGGCCGGTTTTGAAGTCCTTGCCGCAGACGGGCACGTTGTTTTGCTCGGCTAGTTCCACCAGAGCGGGGACATCCACGGTCAGGTTCGGCGCGCCGTTGGCGAAGGGGATGCCGAGTTTGAGCGCGGCGTAGGCGTAGATCATCGAGGGCGCGATGGCCTTGTGATCGTCGCGCATGGCCTGCTCGAAGGATTTGAGAGTTTTGTAGACGCCGTGCTGCTTGAGGAAGATTTCCGTCGAGGCCGCCCAGACCATGACGAGCCGCGCGCACTTGTTCTTGCGCTTGAACTCTTCGATCTCCGCGATCAACTGCTCCGCGAGGTCAAACTTGTTCTTACCCTTTTTGACGTTCTCGCCGTTCAGACGCTTCACGTAATTTTGATCGAAGACGGCCTGCATCGGCTTGATCTTCTGCAAGGGCGTTTTGAGTTTGGCGAGCAGGTCTTTTTCGAGCACGCCCGCGTGCATCGCCGCGTCGTAGGCCGACTCAGGGAAGATGTCCCACGCGCCGAAGACGAGATCGTTCAACCCGGCGAGCGGCACGAAATCCTTGATCGCGGGCGAACGATTCTCCGTGCGCTTGCCGAGTCGGATCGTGCCCATCTGCGTCAGGCTGCCGATAGGTTCGGCTAAGCCAGCCTTGATCGCCTCCACGCCCGCGATGAACGTCGTGCTCACCGCGCCGAGTCCCACGAGCAACACGCCGAGCTTGCCCTTCGCCGGATCGATCTCCGTCCCTTTTTCGATTGCCATAATTTTGTCGCCACCCTCCACATTGAAAATTATACGCGTCGAGGATACGCGACCCGCGGCGCGTGCGTCTCGTCAAATCTTGCGCATTGTCGTCGCAGAATTGCTTAAAAGCGGAGGTCTGACCACAGAGGTCAGAGGTCAGTGAAAGACGGTTCGTGTTTTTACTAACTTCCGACCACTAGCCTCTGACCTCTGCTTTTACCAGCGCGGCGCGGAAGGCGCGGGGCGTGAGGCCGGTGAAGCGGCGGAAGGCTTTGCCGAAGTGGCTTGAGTTGGCGTAGCCGACGCGGGCGGCGATTTCGGTGATGGAATCATCCGTGGCGGCGAGAAGCGTGCGTGCGCGTTCGATGCGGAGGGCGGCGAGGTAAGCGTGCGGGGGCAGGCCGGTCAGTTTCTTGAAGAGGCGCGCGAAGTGAAAGGGCGAGAGGTAGGCGGCGGCGGCCAGTTCTTCGAGGGGCAACTCCTCGTCGAGGTGCGAGTGCATCAACTCGACGGCGCGACGGATGCGACGGTCGATTAATCCGGCGCGGGAGAGTTCGAGTTCGTCAGTGCGACGGATGCTGGCGTAGCGACGGAGCAGTTGAATCAAAATTTGTTCGATGAGGGCGGCGACGATGAGTTCGTGGCCGGTCTCGGCGGCGCGCAATTCGTCCGCGAGGTCTTGGGCGAGACGCGCGAGGCGCGGGTCATCTTCGATGGCCTGTGCGGGGAAGGTGATGCGCGCGTCGTCGCGCGTGAGGTGGGCGCGCACGGCGCAGTCGAGCACGAAGGCGGGCGCGACCGAAAGCGCGAGCGTCTCAACTTTGCCGCCGCGCACGCCCGTCAGTTCGCCCGGCGCGGAGACTAACAAGCCCGGCGCGCGCAACTCGCCGCCGCGCCCGCCCGCCGGTTCGCCCGCCTGCCAGCGCACGCGGCCGCCGAGCACGAACAACGCGGCGTAGACCGGGCGCGCCTCGCCCGCCCACTGCGTGCGCGCCGCGTGTCGATAGTGGAGCGCGTAGTGTTCGTGGACGAAAATTTTATCTTTCGCGGAGGCGGAGTTCGTCATGCCGGAAGCGGAGTCGTCTCGGTCGTCGTTTCAAATTCTCCCACGGCGCGTGTCGCTACTGTGGTCGCCACTGTCTGAGAAATTCCTCGCGCGCGGCGCACATCTTCGCCGGATCGTTTGTGATGACGGCGCGCAGGCCGAGCGCACCGGCGCGTCGCACCCAGGACGGATGATCAACCGTCCAGACGACTGTTTGCAACCCGCGCGCGCGCGCCGCTTCGACCGTGCGGCGCGAGACGAGCGAGCGTGCGAGCGCGAGTTCGTCGGCGCGGCAGTCGCGGGCGCGTTTGAGCAGGGTGCGCGCGGCGGGCAGCGGGCATCCGGGTCGGCGTTCAAAGGCGGCCGCCGCGCGCAACTGCGGCGCGATGCGTTTCGCCTCCGCGACGGCGGCGAGCGTGAAACTTTCGATCACGACGCGTCGCTCCAAGTTGTGCGCGCGAACCTCCGCGACGACTCGCTCGACGAGCGAGGTTGTTTCTTGCGCGTCGCATTTTAGTTCGACGTAGAGCAGACGGCAGCGCGGGGCGACGGTCTCGAACACGCGCGCGAGCGTGGGTACGGTCTCGCGTGTGTAAGCGGCCAAGGCGCGGGCGGGGCGGCGGCGGTTGAACCACGAGCCGACATCAATCGAAGAGAGGTCGGAGGATGAGAGGGCGGCTATTTGAGCGTCAATGCCGGCGGTGCGTCGCAGCGTGGCATCGTGGATGACGACGGGCACGCCGTCGCGCGCGAGTCGCACGTCGAACTCGATGCCGTCCGCGCCGTCGTCGAGAGCGCGCTCGAAAGCGGTGAGCGTGTTTTCGGGGGCGACCGCCGACGCGCCGCGATGGCCGATGATGAGCGGGAGGTTTGAGTCCGGCAACGTCGCCCCGTCGCTGTTTGTCCTCGCCTCGCCGGTATCACTCATCTCGCTAGTTGTAGTCGCATCACGGATCGTTCCTGTTCCGCTTGCGGGATTCACTTCGCTTGCGGGGTTCGCTTCGCGTGTCGGGCTTTTAGCTATCGGGAGTTTCATCTTGAGCCATAGGCGCTGTAGTCGAGTTCGGCGAAGAGGTTGTCGCGGGCTTCGATTTCGGCGAGGGTGGCGGCGTCGATCTCGCCGCGTTCGATGTCGGAGGCCAACGCGTGGAAACGCGCAATGTGCGAGCGGAAGCGGCGCGTGGCGTATTCGACCGTGGTGGCGCGGGCGATCTGAAACGCCCAATCGCTCGACTCGGCAAGGAGCAGTTCGCGCGCGGCCTGTGTGAGGGCGCGCAGGGTGAGCGCGTCGGGGGGCGCGCTCCGGTGTCGATTCGCGAGGGCGGTCATGCGCGCTTCGGCGGCGTGTTGTTGCGGGTAGAGCCACGCGTTCGTGTCGTTCAACCAAACTTTGTAGTAGCCCTCTTCGCCCCAAGAGGACGGGGAGAGGCGTTGCGTCTGGAGGCGCACGCCGGGCGCGGCCAGATAATCGGCGGGAGAGAGAGTTTCGATCTCGTCGCGGCGGCGTGCGAGTTCGCGGAAGACGTGTTCGAGAAAGTGGACGCCCTCGAACCACCAGTGGCCGAAGAGTTCGGCGTCGTAGGGCGAAGTGATGAGGGGCGCGTGGCCGCCGAGCGCGGCGCGCTGGCGTGCCGCTTGTTTGATGCGTTCGTCAACGAAGTGCGCGGCGTGGAGCGCGGCGCGTCGAAGCGCGCGGCGCGGGCGGTAAGGCTGTTTGCCGGAGAGCGGCACGTTCGCGCCCGTGACGCGATGATATTTGAGGCCGAGGTGGCGGCGCGGGCCTCCGGCGTGGAGGTGCGGGAGAAGGTATTCGAGCGGCGCATCCCAACCGATGTCGCGGTAAAACTCTCGATAGTTTTCGTCGCCCGGATAGCCGGTGAGGGAACTCCACACCTGTTGGCTCGTTTCGAGATCGCGCGCGAACGCGGCGACGCCGTTCGCTAATTTGACGGGCGCGTAGACGCCGTGGCGCGGGCGCGGCTCGCCGTAAAGGATGGCGTGCGTGTCGGCGATGAAGTATTCAAGCCCGGCGTCCGCGAGCAGCGTTTCGAGTCCCTCGGCGTAGGCGCATTCGGGCAGCCAGATGCCGCGCGGGCGACGCGCGAAATGCTTTTGATAATTGGCGACCGCGATCTCGATCTGGGCGCGGCGCGCTTCCGTCGTCGAGATGAACGGGAGGAATCCGTGGGTCGCGCCGCAGGTCATGATCTCGCAGACGCCCGAGTCTTGAAGCGCGCGGAAGCCGCGTATGATGTCGCGTTCGTAGACTTCGTGCCAGAGTCGGCGGGCGGCGCGCAGGGTGCGGCGGTACATGCGCGCGGCGGGAAGAAATTGGCGCGCGGCGGCGCGCGTGCGCGCGATCTCTTTTTCGGCGAGCGCGGAGAGGTTTTCGAGGTGGCGCGTGTAGCGCGTTTGCAAGAGCGGGTCGGCGAGCATCTCGCAGAGCGTCGGCGAGAGGTTCAGAGCGAGACGCGGGCGCGCGCCTTCAGCGTCGAGGGCGGAGAGAATTTTCAGCAGCGGCAGGTAGACTTCGGTGATGGCTTCGTAGAGCCAGTCTTCTTCTAAAAATTCGGGGTGTTCGGCGTGGCGCACGAAGGGCAGGTGCGCGTGGAGGATGAGACTGAAAAATCCTTGCGGCACGACGTGGAATCAGCGATGCGGGTATTCGTTCGCCCCTTCGCGCGAGACGTGGTCGCCCGCGCCCTGACGTTCGCCCGTAACTAACGCGCCGCCGCCTTGACCGTCGATGCGAGCCGCGCCCGCGTCGTCCGCGAGTCCGCGCGCGTATCGTTCATAGCCCGCGCCGCCGAGAAGTTGTGCGAACTCGCTCGCCCCAAGTTGAAACTCCGGCTCCGGGTCTGACAGTTGCGAAGCGCGGTCGGGCGGCGTGCTCACCGCGTTGGAAGAGAGCAGGCGGACGAACGGGCGACCCGCCGCGTAGAATCCGACCTCGGCGCGATAGACGTGGCGCGGGTAGACCTCTAACCACTGCGCGCGCTCCTTCGCGGCGTCCAGCAAAAACTCCTCGCCGGTCTCGACTTTGATGAGACGCACCGCCAGCCGGTAGTGCGCGGCCAACTCGCCGAACGCCTCGCGCAGGGTGGCGTGCGGATCGCGCGCGAACGTCCAGTAGAGATACAACCTGTGCGGCGATTGGAGAAGCAGTTGGATGAAGTCTCGTTTGAGCAGGACGGGCGGCGCGTCGTCGAGCGCGTCCGGCGTGCGCGCGGGCGCGGCGTCCCGAACGTCGGTCTCGGCGTCTGTGGCGGGAGTTTCTTCGAGCGTGTCGGCGCGTAAATTCATCTTGTCAATTCATCTTATCTCTTGCGACGGGCGGCGTGCAAAAAGCGTGCTTCGGGTTTGGCGGCAGTGCGGGTTAGTTGTAAGTGATTGCCCGCGTGGTGTCAACAAAAGCGGGCGTCAGAGTTTCGGCCGCCGCGACGCGTCGTCAAGACCGGCTCTCAGCCGAACGCCTGAGACTGACGATTAGAGCCAGCGGCGACAGTGCCAGCCCGACGCCTTTAATCATGCCATCCACTGTTCAACTCGTCCCGACGTTTCGGCTGCGACGTTCGAGGAGCAGTGTGTCGCGCCACGCGCCGTTCAACTTCCCGATGCGCTCGCGCCTGCCGACCTCGCGGAACCCGCAACGCAGGTGCAGCTTGACGCTCGCCTCGTTCTCCGGGAAAACGCCCGCCTGTAGCGTCCAAATCCCGTTTCGCTCCGACGCTTCCACGAGCGCGTCGAGCAACACGCGACCCACGCCCCGGCCACGGCCGTGCTCGCCCACATAGACGCTCACCTCGGCGACCCCGCCATACACGCACCTGTCGGACACCGGACTCAAAGCCGCCCAGCCCAAAATCCGGTCGCCTTCGCGCGCCACCAGTCGCGCTTTCCGCAAATGTCCCGCGTCCCACTTCTCCCACGCCGGGGCGTCCGTCTCAAAAGTCGCAACGCCCGTCCCGATGCCCTCAAGATAGATCGAACGCACCTGCTCCCAATCTTCCGCCTTCATTTCGTCAACGACGTAGTGCATGGATTGATACCTGACGGAAAGAACCGACTACGTTTCAAGCCCGAAGGCGTTTCGCGCAGCCCGCCGGCGATTGCCGGGCGCGGGTTAGCGGCGTGCAGCGAGGGCGTTGCCGCCGGAGACTTTTTTGAGGTTGATGTCGAGCGTGCCGATGTCCGTGTTGACGCGGGCGCGGACGGGAAGGCGTCGGCTGTCGTCGGTGATCCAGAGGGTCATCTCGCCCTTGCGGTCGACGAGTCGCTCCGCGCCGAAGATTTCGATGTCGACGCGGACGGTCTGCACGCGGCCGACAACTGTCTTCATGCGCTTGCGCGCGCCGACCTTGACCGGGATGCGATAGACCGCGCCGGAGTCGCTGATGATGAGTTCCAATTTGCGGCCGGGTTCGAGTGGCTGTGTGCGCAGAAAATAGATGGCGGAGATGAGATCGTGCGCGGCGTTCTGGAGCGGCGCGGTGACGACGCGTGGCTGGCTCTGTGGGTCGTTCGGGTTGCGCAGCGTCCACGTCAAAGTGTTGTGCGTGCGGTCGAAGACGGCCTCGCTCGTGCGCAGGCGTTTGCCCTGTTCGTCGCGCGTGCTGTTGCTCAGGATGAGAAACGATGTCGGCTCGACGACCGATTCAGTGTTGTAGCGAAAGTCGATGCCGAAGAGTTTGCGAAACCAACCGCGCGCGACAACGTCGCCTTTGAAAATGAGATTCGGGGGAAGCGCGGCCGCGCCCGTCGCGCGTTCGGGGTTGGCGGGCGTCTGCGCACGCTCGACCGTGAATTTGAATTCGGCGATGTTGATGCCGCGCAGCAGCAACTTGGAGAACTCGCCTTCGTAGGTGAGTTGTTCATCCGGCTCGAAGGGAAGACGTTTCGGCGTGGCCGTGCTCTCCGCGTCTTTCGTCGCCGCCGTCGCCGCCGTGGATTGGTGCGCGAACGCGGCCGTGCACGAGAGCGCGGCGAGGGCGATTAAAAGTGTGTAGGTTCGACCGATCATCAAAATCTCACTTCGCCAGAAAAGCCTTGAGCGCAAGCGCGCCCCACCCGACCAGCAATCCGAGCGCGGCGCGATACTCGCGATAGCGCAGGTACAGATTCATGTCAAACTTCAAGCCGCGCCCGTCGCCCGCGCCGTAGGGCGTGAGGCGCGGGAAGAGCAGCGGCACGGCCGCCGCGTAACGTTCGTAGTCCTCGCCGAAAAGCTTTGCGAGGGTCAAGGCTTCGACGCGCATCACCGGCAAATAGATGCCCAAAAACAACGCCGCGAAGATACCGCCGAGGACGAAGAACAGCAGCCAGCCGCCCGCCGCCGCGACCGTGAAGCCCAAGCCTAAGATGAACGTGCCGAGGTAGAGCGGGTTGCGGCTGTAGGCGTAAGGGCCGGAGACGGCGAGCGCGTCGTTTTTGCGAATGTGACCCGAAGCCCACGCGCGCACGAGCAGCCCGCAGACGGCGACCGCGCCGCCCGCCGCGAGCGTCAGCGGGCGCGGCCTCGCCAGCACGATAAAAAGGGCGGCCACCAGAAATCCGAGCGGCACGCGCCAGCGTTGCACCCATGTCCCGCCTCTACGCAATCGTCAACGCCTCCACACGCTTCGACCCGGCCACGCGCCTGAGCCGTTCGTCCGCCGCCGCCGCGACGCGCGCCACGTCGATGTCCATGCAAATCCACGCGGAGCACGCGCGTCGATGGCAGTCGGTACGACAACCTATGTCCGTGCGTTCGACGCACATGTCGGCCGTGCGCGGGCTGCCGTTGCGCCACCACTCGGTCGGGCCGAACAGCCCGACGACGGGTGCGCCCGCCGCGACGGCCAGATGCGTCGGCCCCGTGTCGCCGCCCACGTACAGAGACGCGCGGCGCGCCAGCGCGTAAAAACCTTTCAAAGAGAGACTCAACGCCTGCGCCGCGCCCGCACGGCTCGCGCGCGTCACGCTCTCGGCCAACTCGCGCTCGCCCGGCCCGTACGTGACGAACGAGCGCAGGCCGTGTCGCGCGAGCAGCGCGTCGGCGAGCGCGCCGAAACGCTCCGCGCTCCACAACTTCGTCGGCCACCCGCCGCCCGCGTTCAAAATCGCAAAGTTTCCGTCAAAGAGTGACGCCGCCTCGCCGGCCTCGCGCTCCTGCTCGGGCGAGACGGCGATGGGAAACTCGAAGTCGTCTCCATCGCCCGGCACAGTGATGCCGAGCGCGCCTGCGGCGAGCGCGAGATTTTTACGTATGACGTTCGCGTCGAGCGGAACGTTAACTGTGCGGGTCAGTAAAAAGCGGCTGGCCGGTTCGCGCAATGAGCGGCGCGCGAAGCCGTAGACGCGCGGCGCGCGCGCGAGACGTGCGATGGCGGCGGATTTCAGTAAGCCTTGAAAATCGAGTGAGACATCGAAGGCCGAGGCGCGGAGCCGGTGTAACTGCCGGCGCGTCGCCAACAGCGTCTCCCCAGACAGCGGCCGCCAACGCCTCAAAGCCTTCGTGTCGATTTCGATGAGCCGATCCAGCAGAGGGTTGTCCTTCAGAATTTCCGCCGCGCGCCGCTCCACCACCCACGCCACTTCCGCCCGCGGCAGAGCCCGCCGGATCGCCGCCAGCGACGGCAACGTGTGCACGATGTCGCCGATGCTTCCCAGTTTGACGATGAGAATCTTCATAAGACAGTGACAAGATAAAACAGTAAATCGTGAATCGTAAATCGTGAATAGAGAAAAGCTGTCTTCTTCTATTGACGATTTACGATTCACGATTCACGACATTTTACGATTCGCTGCTTTTTTCCGGCTCGTCGCTCGTCACCGTGTTCGGCCGGTTGAGTCTGAGGAGCATGTCTGACGAGGAGTGGTCTTTGGGGTCGCCGACGATGGCGACGCGGCCGCCGTAGGAGCGCACCACTTCGCGTTCGGGCACGGTGTCGGCCGTGTAGTCTGTGCCCTTGGCATGGATGTCCGGGCGGATGGCGAGCAGGAGCGTCTCGACCGTCGGTTCGGGGAAGATCGTGACGAGATCGACGGCGCGCAGCGAGGCGATAACCTCCGCGCGTTCGCGCTCCGCGACGAACGGGCGACCCGCGCCTTTCAGCGCACGCACCTGCGCGTCCGTGTTGATGCCGACGACGAGCAGGTCGCCGAGCGCGCGCGCCGCTTCGAGATAGCGCACGTGCCCGACGTGCAGGATGTCGAAGCACCCGTTGGCGAACACGATCCGCGCGCCGTTTTTCCGCGCAATCGCCACGCGCGCCACGAGCCGGTTGCGTTCAAGGATGCGCGCCACGGCTCCGGCCTTTTGTTGTTCTTCGGACGGGTACATAAGGAGAACGGATTCTACCTCGGAGGGCGTCGCTTGTCCGCAGCCTTCGCGCTTCTTTCGAGCGGTGTCGCCCCGAATCCCGGGCGGGCTTGCGCAAGTTGCCCCGCTCCTACGAACTCTCCGCGATTGACGAAAGAAGCTCGCGCGCTTCGACCGAGGCCGTGCCGCGTTTCATGACGACGATGCCCCCTGCGTGATTGGCGAGGTTGGCGGCGTCGGCGTAAGTCGCGCCGGAAGCGAGCGCGAGCGTGTAGGCGGCGATCACCGTGTCGCCCGCCCCCGTTACGTCCACGGCTTCGCGCGAGCCGACGGGAGCGAGGTGCCGCGGCGGCGCGCCCTCTTCGAGCAGCAACATTCCCTGACTGCCGCGCGTGATGAGCAACGCCCGGTGGCCGAGGCGTTCGCGCAACTCGACGGCCGCCGCCTCCAAAGTCGCCGCATCCGTGAGCCTGCGCCTGAGCACCTGTTCGACTTCGTCCTCGTTCGGCGTGGCCGAAGTGAAATTCGTAAACTCCAGCAGGCGAAAACGCGAATCGACGAGCACCGGCAAGCCCCGCCGCCCGGCCGCCTCGCGCAAGGCGGCGACGGTCTCCGCGCCCGCCACGCCGTAATTGTAATCAGAGATGATGATCGCGTCCGCACGCGTCGCCGCTTCGTGCAGGCGCGCGCCGAGTTCCGACTTGAGTTGCGCGCCCGACGGCGGCTCGCCTTCATAGTCCACGCGAATCACTTGCTGCCGCATCGAGTGCGCCTGACCGGCGAGGACGCGCACCTTCGTCGTCGTGCTGACTTCGGGCGTGCGCACGACCATTTCGCAATCGACGCCCGCCGCGCGAAGCCTCCCAAGCAGCGCGTCGCCCGCCGCGTCCGCGCCGACGACGCCGATGACCGTCGCCTGCGCGCCGAGCGACGCCAGATTCACGGCGCAGTTGGCCGCGCCGCCCGGCACGGTCTCCGTCCGCTCATGGCGCAAAATCAGCACGGGGGCTTCGCGCGACACGCGGCTGATCTCGCCGTATAAAAACTGGTCGGCCACGAGATCGCCCACGACCAGCACGCGCCGCTTCGCAAACTCACGAACCAGATTCGTCAAACGCTCTCTCATCTCGAAAGCCGTGAATCGTGGATCGTGAATAGAGGAAAGCAGTTTCTTTCCATTCACGATCCACGATCCACGATTCACGTTCTTCTCCCGTCACTCCTTCGTTATCGTTCGCACGGCTTCCAGTAAATTCTCCGCGACGAGGTCGGGCTGGTGTCGCCACGCGCCGCGCTGGTATTCCCACTCGCCGCGCCCGTAGCCGCTGAGGACGAGCGCGGCGCGCGTGCCCGCGTGGCGCGCGAGTTCGGTGTCGCTGTAGCGGTCGCCGACCATCCAACTCGCGGCGAGGTCTATGTCGAATTCGTCGGCGGCGCGGCGAATGAGGCCGGGGCGCGGCTTGCGACAGTCGCAGTCAAAACGGTAAGGCGGCTCGCCGACCGACGGGTGATGCGGGCAATAATAGATCGCGTCGAGCCGTGCGCCGCCGCGTTCGAGTTCCTGCGCGAGCAGGGCGTGAACCGCGCCGATCACTTCTTCGGTGAAGTAGCCGCGCGCCACGCCCGCCTGATTCGTGATGAGGACGGCGAGCCACCCGGCCTCGTTGAGTTGTTTGATCGCCTCGGCCGCGTAGGGGAAGACGCGATAGCGCGAGGGGTGATTGACGTAGCCGACCTCTTCGGAGATCGTGCCGTCGCGGTCTATGAAGACGGCACGACGCTTCACCCGGCCACCTCCGCGCCGACTTCGCGAGTCGGTTCGCCGCCCCCAGCTTCTTCGCCCAACTTCCCGCGCGCTTCTTTTGTCGCCGCGTCAATTGTCGCGCTTGTCGTTGCTTCGTGTGCCGCGTCGCGTCCGGGGTGCGCTTCGCATTGCGCGTGCGCGAGCATCTCGGCGGCGCGGAGGAAAACTTCTTCGGGCGTGATGGCCGTCATGCAGCGATGATCAATGGGGCATTCGCGCAGCATGCACGGCGCACAGTCGGGGGGGCGACGGACGATGTCCGCGGTGGGGGAGAAGGGGCGCGTCGTGACAGGGTTCGTCGGGCCGAAGATGACGAGCGTGGGGCGTTCGAGCGCGGCCGAGATATGCGCGGGGCCGGTGTCGTTAGTGACGAGCAAGTCTGCGATGCTCAGGACGGCGACCGTCCCGGCCAGATCGGTTTCGCCCGTGAGCACGATGGGGCGACGCCGCATCTTCGCCAGCACTTCCTGCGTCACGTCCAACTCCTCACGCGCCCCGATGAGGGCGACGTTGACTTTGGCCTTGCCCATCAAGTGGTCGGCGAGCGCGGCGTAGGAGGCGGCCGGCCAACGCTTGGCGCGGCTGTTGGTCGAGCCGGGGCAGAGCGCGACGAGCGGGCGGTCGTTGAGCGCGCCGTGGCGGCTGAGCAGGGTGCGCGCCGCCGTCCGGCGTTCGGCCGACACCCGTAATTGATACTCCGGCTCGCGGTCTGCAAACTGCGCCGCGCCCGTCAAAGCGTGTTCGAGTTGAAAGACGAGATTGAGGTAGTAAAAAACTTCGTGCTGTTCGTTGCGCCATGCGGGCGGGGCGAGCGGGTGCGTCAGCAGAAACCCACGCCCGTCCGTCGCGTAACCCACGCGGAAGGGGACGCGCGCCGCGGCGGCGACGAACGCGGGCTTGAAGGCGTTCGGGAAGAGGAGCGCGAGATCGAAACGGCGCGCGCGCCATTCGGCGATCTGGCGCAGCGTGGCGACGAGGCCGCGCCGCGTGTCGTCTACGGGCAACAGTTCGTCAACGATGTCCGTGCCCGCGAAGATGTCTCTCGCCCAAGGGCGGGTGGCGAGCGTGATGTGCGCGCCGGGCAGCACGCGGCGCAGTTCGCGCAGGGCGGCGACGGTCATCACGGCGTCGCCCACCCAATTCGCGCCGCGCACCACCACGCGCCTGATCCGTTCCGGTTGAAGTGTCTGCGTCATTTACAATCCGGCCCACTGAGCCTTGATACGATACAACAAATGTCTCACGCTGGAGGCCAAAGGCGCAAAGGAAGACTGCGCTAAAAACGTTTACTCTTTCTTCTTCGCGCCTTTGCACCTCCGACGTGAGACTGATTGCTTGAAAACTTTCACAACAGACTTTTCAGCCCGTCTTCGACGCCGATGAGCGGCCGCCAGCCGAGTTCGTCGCGGACGAGCGAGAGATCGGAGACGTAGTTGAAGGGGACGGGCGCGGGCGCGCTGGCGGTCTCTTCGATGACGGGTTCGAGTTGAATCAGACGCCCGACCGTCTCGACGATGCCGCGCAAGCTGGTCGCCCCCTCGCGCCCGCCGCCGAGATTGTACGTGCCGCGCGCGCGGCCGGAATCCATGAAGGCGCGGCAGGCGCGCGCGAAGTCTTCGACGTGCAGGATGTCGCGCATGGGTTGACCGCCGGCGGGCAGGCTGAGCGGCCAGCCGCGTTTGACCGCTTCGACGTAATGCGTGACGAAGTTCGACTCGTTGCCCTCGGACGGGCGCGCGTAGACGGCCGAGAGGCGAAAGATGCAGGCGCGCACGCCGCGCGCGGCCGCGTAATATTCCACGTAGCGTTCGCCGATCAACTTCGACCATTCGAGCGGCGACTGCCCGCAATAATCGGTCGAGCAGTGTTCGGGGACTTCGAGGTAGCCGTCGGCATGCGAGCCGTACACGTCTTTGGTCGAGGCGTAGATGAAGATCGCGCCCTCGCGCATGTTCGCGATCAGGTTGGCCGTGCCTTCGGCGTTCGTGCGAAAACATTCTGGGGCCGCTTCACGGCTCTTGTCGAGATGCGCGGCGAGGTGTATGACGGCGTCGTATTCGGCGGCGCGCGAGGCGTCGTAGGGGTCGAGAATGTCGAGGCCGACGCGGCGTGAAAAATCGTCGGCGTCGAAGAAACGTCGGACGTGGATGCCGAGATAACCGCTGCCGCCCGTGACTAAGACCTTCATAAGTTTCAGGCTAAAGGTTTCAGGTTTCAGGTTTCAAGTTTCAGGTCTGAGTCTTCTCGGTTCTTCAACTTGAAACCATCAATTTCCGGTTTTTCGCTTTTAACCTGAAACCTGAAACTTGAAACTTGAAACTATACGTTGCGTTGCGCCGTCTCTTTCAGGCGCGCGAGCGAGTCGGCGCGCCCGATGGCGATCAGCATGTCGCCCGCTTCGATCTGCGAATCGCCCGAAGGGTTAAAGATCATCTCGCTGTTGCTGCGGCGGCGCACGGCGACGATGACGACATCGAGTTCGGAGCGAATGTTGGTGAACTTCAACTTGTGCCCGACATAGGCCGAGCCGGGGCCGACGACGACTTCCTCGAAATCGAGATCGAGGTCTTCGGCCGCGATGGAGTCGATGAAGTCGGCCACGGCGGGCTTGGTTAAAGCCTGCACCATGCGCTGGCTGCCGATGATGACCGGCGCGATGACGCGGTTCGCCCCGGCGCGGATCAGCTTCGGCTCGGCCTGCGCTTCGACGGCGCGCGCGACGATGTGCAGATCGTCGTTCAGGCCGCGCGCCGTTAAGACGACGTAAACGTTGTCGGCGTCGTCGGGCAAACAGGAGGCGAGGCCGCGCGCGTGTTCGACGCCCGCGTCGCGCAGGGTCTCTTCGAGCGTCGCGTCGCGCACGAGCACGAGCACGTCCTCTTCGATCAAATCCGCGACCTGTCGCTCGTCGCGCTCGATGACGATGAAGGGCTGTTCGCGGCGTTGCAGTTCACGGATGATGCGCGAGCCGATGCGTCCCGCGCCGCAGATGATGAAATGGTTTCGCAGTTTGCTAATCTCCCGGTAGCGTCGCCGCTGGCCGTAGGCCGCGACGATCTCTGATTGGACGAGCGCCTGAATCGCCGTGGAGAGCAGGAAGCCGACGACGGCGACGCTCACGAGCATGAAGACGATGGCGAAGCCGCGCCCGCCGCGCGAGAGCGGGTGCACGTCACCGTAACCGACGGTCGCCACGGTCATCACGGTCAGGTACAAACTATCGAGCAGCGTCAGCGGTTCGAGCAGGCTGAAGCCGAGCGTGCCGAGCACGATCAGGGCGGCGAGCGCGGCGAGCGCGTAGAGCATGCGGCGGCGCGCGCTTTTCGAGAGATGGGGGAGGGCTGGCGTCGAACTCATGGATCAAACGGCGCATCAAACCGGCGCGCCGCCACGTTAGCTAAACGCCCGCGCCGTGTCAAACAATGGTAGACAGTTGCACGTATAGAGATTAGAGTTTAGCGGCGGCAGCGGAAGGAGCGACAGATTTTGCTCCGGCCCGTCACCCGTCACTTGTCACTCGTCACTGCTTGTATGGCCGTCCGTCATCCACCGAAAAACAGCGTGCCGCCCCCCGCGGGCAGGCGGCGCGCGGCGCGCATCGTTCGTTACGACGAGCCGGAGGAGGGTTTCCTGCGGCGTTGGCGGCGGCGCATCTTTCGGCCTCCGTTCGTCGTCGCGCTGGCGCTGCTCACCACCTTCACCATCGGCGTCCTCGGCTATTACTACTACATTTTCTCGGAACGCGTGGATCGTCTCATCAGCGGGGAAATCTTCACGCGCTCGGCGGGCGTCTACACCGCGCCGAAAAATTTACGCGTCGGCGCGCCGCTGTCGGCCGACGAACTGGTGAAGCGTTTGCAGCGCGCGGGCTACGTCGAGCGTGCCGCACAGGCGGACGACGCGCGCGGTCGTTACACGTCGAACGGCGCGAGCGTGGATGTCGAGCCGGGGCAGAACTCCATCGTCGATGGTCAACGCCTCTTCCCGCGCGTGCGCGTCACTTTCGGGAAGACCGGGAAGGGCATCGTCGCGCTCAACGACCTCGACAGCAAAACGAAATTCGAACACGCGCTCATCGAACCCGAACAGATCAGCTTCGTGACGGGCAGCGACCGGCAGAAGCGGCGCATCATCGGCTTTCAGGACATCCCGCCGCACCTCGTCAAAGCCATCACGGTGACGGAGGATCGCACCTTCTTCGAGCACTACGGCATCAACCTGCGCGGCATCGTGCGCGCCCTCGTCCGCCGCTACGACGCCGACCCCAACTCGCCCATTGCGCGGCAGGGCGGTTCGAGCATCACGCAGCAACTCGTCAAAAATCTGCTGCTCTCGCCCGAATACAGCCTGCGCCGCAAACTCGCCGAAGCCTACATGTCGATCATTCTGGAGACGCGCCTCAGCAAGCAGGAGATTTTCGCGCTCTACTGCAACGAGGCGTATCTCGGCCAGCACGGCGGCTTCTCGATCAACGGTTTCGGGCAGGCGGCGCAGGTTTATTTCGGCAAAGACGTGACCGGCGTGACGCTCGCGGAAGCGGCCTTCCTCGCCGCCATCATCCGCAGCCCCAACCGCTACAACCCCTATCGCCACCCGGCGACGGCGACGGCGCGCCGCAATCAGGTGCTCGACTCGATGGCCGACGCGGGGGCCATCACACGGGACGAAGCGACGCGCGCGAAGGCGACGGAGTTGAAGGTCGCGCCCTCGCGCGGGCGGCTCGACAACTCAGACGCGCCCTACTTCGTTGACTACGCGCAGACGCAGTTGGCCGACATCCTCGCCGACTCGCGCACGGCCGAACACCTGCGCATCTACACGACGATTGACATGGAGTTGCAGCGCGCGGCTTACGCCGCCGTGACGAAGCAACTCGCCGCGCTCGACAAGATTTACGCCAAGCGCGTCCAGCCGGGGACGTTGCAGGCGTCGCTCGTCGCCATGAACGCCGAGACGGGCGAAGTGGTGGCGATGGTCGGCGGGCGCGACTACGAGCGGAGCCAGCTCAACCGCGCGACCGACGCCATGCGCCAGCCCGGTTCGGTCTTCAAACCGTTCGTCTACGCCACCGCGCTCAACACGGCCTTCGACCCCACCCCGCGCGTCATCACGGCGGCCACCACCTACATGGACGAGCCGAAGACGTTCACCTTCGACAATCAGGAATACTCGCCCGGCAACTTCGGCGACGCTTATGCCAACGCCCCCGTCACCCTGCGCGACGCGCTCGTCCACAGCAAGAACGTCATCACGGTCGACGTGGCGATGGAGGTCACGATTGGCCGCGTGATGAATCTGGCGACGCGCGCCGGGTTGCCGAAGCCCGTCCGCGCCTACCCCGCGATGGCGCTCGGCACGAACGAGGCGACGCCGCTGCAAGTCGCTTCCGCCTACACGACCTTCGCCAACCTCGGCACGCGCGCGACGCCGATTGCGATCAACCGGGTCACCACGGGGCGTGGCGCGACCATCGCCGCGCCCGCCACGCAGAAAAGCGAAATAATGCGCCCCGAAGTCGCCTACCTGATGACATCCATGATGAAAGAAGTCGTCAACCGCGGCACGGCGGCGCGCCTGCGCTCGCGCGGCTTCAAGTACAACGTCGCGGGCAAGACGGGCACGTCGCGCGACGGGTGGTTCGCCGGTTACACGCCAAACCTCGTCTGCGTCGTCTACGTCGGCTTCGACGACGGCTCGCCGCTGAATCTCACGGGCGCGGATTCCGCCCTGCCCATCTGGGCTGATTTCATGTCCGCCGCGCTCGCCGCGCACCCCGAATGGACGGGCGATTGGCAAATGCCCGCGGGTCTGGAACAGGCTTCGATTGACCCGCGCACCGGCCTGCTTGCCGCCGCCGACAGCCCTGCCAAACGCACCGAACTCTTCATCGCCGGAACCACGCCGACCGTAGAGAGCGCCGCCCCGCTCGACGAAGAACTTCCGCCGCTCGACGATACGGGCGAAGAAGGCGGCGAGTTTGACTACGCGCCCGCGCCCGCCGCGCCTTACGAGGGAAGCGACCCGCCGCCCTTCGTCGCACCGCAGCGTCCGCGCACGACGACCCCGCGGCTCGAAGGGCGCGGAGTCTCGCAAGGCGACGGCACTTCGCGTCTGATGGGCACGATCACGCTCGACATCGACCCGGCCACCAATCTGCTCGCCGCGCCGACGTGTCCCGTCATCCGTTCCAAGACGTTTCCCATCGGTCAGGAGCCGCGCCGCTACTGCGGCCCCGAATATCACAACGGCCAAACCATCATGCCTTCGGGCACGCGCCCGCGCGTCGTCTCGCCCTGAAGCAGTCGGAAGATAAAATGAAATCTCAGAAGCCTCGGCCGCGCCGTTTACCTTTCCTCCTCGGCTTAATGCTCGTCGCCTGCTTCGTCGGCCGCGCGCAAGTGTCGAACACGCAAACTCAACCTCCGGCGACGGCAACGCAAACGCCCGCCCCGGCCGCGTCTCAGACGGCCGCGCAGCCCGCGAGCGCGCCGGTGCGCTTGAACGTGATCGTGTCTGACGAGTCGAAGGGCGTCGTCGGCGATTTGCGGCCGGAGGACTTCCGCGTCGAAGAGGACGGCGTGCCGCAGACGATTACGCATTTCGCCAGAGAGGAGTCGCCGGTCAGTTACACGCTGGTCGTGGACAACTCCGGCTCCCTCAGAGGCGTGCTGGATCACATCCTGCGAGCGTGCGCCGCGCTCGTCTCCGCCAACCGCCCCGGCGACGAAACCTCTCTCACGCGTTTCGTCGGCAGCGACCAGATCACGGTGCCGCAGGATTTCACCGCCGAGCAGTGGAGGCTCATCAGGGGCTTGGAGAGCATGTATGTGGAGGGCGGGCAAACCGCCGTCGTCGATGCGGTCTATCTCTCCGCCGAGCGCGTCGCGGCGCGGCGCACGGACGAGGGCGGGCGTCGCCGCGCTCTCGTTCTACTCACCGATGGCGAAGACCGTTCGAGCTACTTCAAGCAAAGCGACCTACAGAAACTTTTGCGCTCGCACGACGTGCAGGTCTTCGTCATCGGGGTCGTCTCCGTCCTCGGCAAAGGCGAAGTCCTGTTCGGGAAAAGCCCGCGAGACAAAGCGACCGCCTTGCTCAACAATTTGGCGCAGGAGACGGGCGGGCGCGCCTTCTTCCCGAAGAACGTCAAAGAAATGCAGGAGGCCGTCGCAGAGATCGCGCGAGACCTGCGGACGCAATATGCGATCAGTTATCACACGTCGAAGGCGAACCGCGACGGCAAATTCCGAAAAATTCAGGTCAAACTGAGTGAGGCTGCCGGGGGCGGCAAGCGCACCGTGCACGCGCGCTCCGGCTATTTCGCGCCGGGGGCGAAGGGCGCGGAAAAACAATGAGTCGAAAGACAAGTTCCCGCACCTAACATCGCCGTCAACGAAGTTTCAACTCTGCACTGAAATTAAGCCGACTACCTTAAAAATCAGTTTGTCACACGCGCCCCGGCACTTTGTGGAACTTTTCGAGCGGGCGGGGCGAATTACGTGTGTCGAGCAACAACGACGCGTGAAGATGAGAGCCTCCCCTGAGCACAGCGACGAAGAACTTTTGCGGTTGACGGCCGCCGGTGACGCCGACGCTTTTGCCGCGCTCTATCGCCGCCGGCAGGCGGGCATCTATCGCTTCGCGCTACAGATGTGCGGCTCGGAGGGCATCGCGGAAGATGTGACTCAGGAAGTTTTTATGACGCTCGTGCGCGACTCGCAGACGTTCGACCCGACGCGCGGCGCGCTCGCCTCCTATCTCTACGGCGTCGCGCGCAATCAGGTCTTGCGGCGTTTGGAGAAGGAAAGACATTTCGTGGCGATGGCGGACGAGACGGCGGAAGACGGCGACGCGATTGTCTCAACTCATCTCGTCGCGGCCGACGACCCGCTCGCGGAACTGGCGCGCAGCGAGTTGATCGAGACGGTCAGACAGGCGGTGTTGGCTTTGCCCGTCCATTATCGAGAGGTCGTCGTGTTGTGCGAGTTGCACGAGATGAGTTACGCGGAGGCGGCGACCGCGCTCGGCTGCGCCGTCGGCACGGTGCGCTCGCGCCTGCACCGGGCACGCGCTCTGCTCGTCGAGCGACTGCGCGAGGTGCGCCAGCGAGACGCGGCGGCGACGACGGACTTTGACCCTCTAAGGTGTTTCGCATGAACTGTCGGCAATTCACATCTCTTATCGTTGAGGCGGCGCGCGGCCGGATGATGGACGCCGCCGCGCGCGACGGCGCGATGCGCCACGTCGAAATTTGCGCGGCGTGCGGGGCGCGTCTGGCGCAGGAGCGGAATTTGACGGGTGCGCTCCGGGCGGTCGCGGCCGGCATGAAAGACTTGAGCGCGCCCGCGCGCGTCGAGACGAAACTGCTCGCGGCCTTCCGGCGGAGCCTCGCCGACTCTCAAGCGGCGGCGACGACGACGGACGCATCGCCCATGATCAACGCAACGCCCGCGCCCGTCGCGCTGCCTGCGAATGACGACATAGCGCGGCGCACTTCGTCGCGGCGTCAAACGTGGCGCACCGCATTTACGACGACGGCCATCGCGGCCTCGCTCACGCTCGTTGCCCTCGTCACGTTCGACAAGCAATTCACGCAAACCGCGCCGCCGTCGCCGGAGATGACGACGCGCGTCGCGCCGCAGGACGGCAAAGAGCAGTCGCCCGTCGCGCCGGTGATCGCAACCCTGCCGCCGTCTCCCTCTCCCGCCGCTCCGACCGGGCAAGCGAAACACGACCGGCCGCAGCCGGGCGTGCGCGCCGCGTCTCAACGCACGTCGCCGAAGATGGCACGCGCCGCAACGCCCAGAATGATCGCGTCGCGGCAGGTGATTGACGGCGGGCGCGCGATCTTCGCGCCGGGCGAAGGCGAGTCGGCGGCGAATCACGCGGGCGGCGCGGCCAAGCCTGGTGACGCGGAGAGCGTGACGGAATTTCTCCCGCTCGTCGCCGGTGCGCCCGCCGCGACGCCTCTGGAGGGCGGGCAGTTGGTGCGCGTGCGTTTGCCGCGCGCCGCCCTCGCCTCGCTCGGCCTGCCGTTGAACGCCGAACGCGGCAACGAGCCGGTCAAGGCCGACGTGCTCGTCGGTAACGACGGGCTGGCGCGCGCCATCCGTTTTGTGCGCTGACGAGCGCGGGCGAAGAGTTTCGACAAAAGTTGAGAGGCGCACGGTCAAATAAGTTGACGCGCGCAAGTTTTGCAAAAGTGACAGACCAGCCATGTCTATCGAAAGGATGAGAAGGAAGATGAACAGACGTTTGATGACCGCCACCTTCTGCGCGCTCGCCCTGCTGGCGAACGGCACGGGCGCGCTTTTCGCGCAAACCCAACAGAGGGTGCGACAAGCCCCGCCGCCCCCGCCCGAACAAGACGTGTTGATCGAGCGCCACGTTGAAGCGCCGCGCGTTCGGGTGATGTCCGACCACCCGGAGATGTTCGAGATGCAGATCGCGCCGGGCGCGCCGGGTGCGCCGGGCGAGTCCTTCGGCTTCAGTTTCATGTCGTCGGAGATGCACTTCGACAGCAAGATCGTGAAGGGCGCGCCCTACTCGGCGGAGGCCGTCACCGAATCCGTCCAGATGCTCGCCGACGGCAACCGCATCACTCACGCCTCGAAGGCCAGCGTCTACCGCGACGGCGAGGGGCGCATGCGGCGCGATCAAACTCTCAACCACATCGGCCCGTGGGCGACCTCGGACGAACCGGCGCAGACCATCTTCATCAACGACCCCGTCGCGGGCGCGAACTACACGCTCAACCCGCGCACGCGCACCGCGCACAAGACGAGCTACGGTTTCTTCTACGGGGCTGATCGGTCGGGCGCGCCCGACGAGCACCGGATCGTGCTGATGCCCGGATCGAAAGAAGCCGTGATGCTCGCCGGCCCGCGCGAAGGCGACCCGTCCCGCACGCAAGTTTTCACGCGCAGCGGGAGCGGCGCGTTAGTGGTCTCGCAAGACGCGCCGAAATCCGTCAACGCGGGCGCGAACGGGCTATCCGGCAAGGCCATCAAGAGAGTCCCGCCGACGTACCCGCCGATTGCGAAGGCCGCCGGGGCGCAAGGCCCTGTGTCGGTGCAGATCGTCGTCAACGAGGCGGGCGCGGTCGAATCGGCGAAGGCGGCTTCCGGCCACCCGCTCTTGCAGCAGGCCGCCGTCGATGCCGCGCGGCAGTGGCAGTTCAGCCCGACGAAACTCTCCGGCAACGCCGTGAAAGTCTCCGGCGCGATCTCCTTCGTCTTCATGCTGCCGAAGGAAGGTGAAGCGTTCGACAATACGACATCCATCATGCGCGCGCCCGTGCCGGCGGGTCACGCCCCGGCAGGCGAACGCGTGAAGCCGGTCAGGGAATCGCTCGGCAAACAAATGATCGAGGGCGTGGAAGCCGAAGGCACGCGCACGACCACCACGTTCCCCGCGGGCATGATGGGCAACGAACGCCCGATCAACATCGTCTCCGAGCGTTGGTATTCGCCCGAACTGCAAACGGTCGTGATGAGCAAGCACAGCGACCCACGCTTCGGCGAAACTACCTACCGCCTGACCGACATCAACCGCAGCGAACCGGCGCGCGCGCTCTTTGAAGTGCCCTCCGATTACACCGTCAAGGAGAGGCCGCAGTCCTTCACGCGCACGATGCAACGCTCGCGCCGGCCGCAGCAGCAGCAGCCCGAGCAGAAGTAGAAAACCTCCCACCCGAAATGAAACAGGCGCCGCGAGATGATCGCGGCGCCTGTTTCGTTTCGAGGGCGGAGAACTTACGGCAGAGATACTTTGTCGTAGATTTCTTTGAGCGGCAGGGCACACCGGATCGAGTCCAACTTAACCACGTCGTCCGGCGAGCGGAAGTCCGAGAGCAGCCAGCGGCCGTCGGGTTGCTTGGCGTAGTGTTCGACGTGCAGGGTTTCCTGCGACACGAGGATGTAGTTGGTCAGGGATTCGATGGTACGGTAGAAGGCAAACTTCTGCCTCCGGTCATAAGACGCGGTTGATTTGGACAGCACTTCGACGATCAAATCGGGGTTGAGCAGAGTATCGAGTTCGGCGTCCTCGAATTTCGGCTCGCCGCAGGCCACAGTTACATCGGCGTATGTGTAAATGTTGGCGTTCGGAATCCTGATCCGCATGTCGCTTGAATACACCTCGCAAGGCTTGGTCTTTAACTGTTGCGAGAACTCGCGAGTAATGTTCGTCGTGATCAAATTGTGCTTCCTGCTCGCCCCGACCATTGCGAAGATTTCACCGTCGAAATATTCGTTCTTGTACTCGGCTCGGCGTTCGAGCGCGAGATATTCTTCGGGCGTGATGTAGGTCTGAGCTTGGCGGGACATAATCACCTCTCAATCCGCAAAGGCCGGGCGGCCGCAGTATATCACTTGCGACACGTCGGCCACTACAACAATAAAAGTCGCCTCAACTACTGGCTTCCGGTGGAGACCCGGCCACGCGCAACGCCTCTTGCAAGGTCTCGATGGCGAGGGCGGCGGCGTGACTTTTGCGGGCGGGCAGGCCGTCGAGAAGTTTTGTTAGTTGTTGGCGGGTGATGCGTGCGGCATCAGTCGTGGTGATGCCTTCGAGCATCTCGGTCAGGGCTGAGCCGCAGGCGAGCGTGGGCGCGCAGCCGTAGGCCAGAAAGCGCGCGGCGGTGATGCGACCGTCACGTATGCGGAGCGTGAGACGGAGGCGGTCGCCGCAGGCCGGGTTCGTCAATTCGGCGCGGGCGTCGGCGTCGGGGATTTCGCCGCCGTTGCGCGGGTGCGCGAGATGATCCTTGAAAGCCTCTGAGTAGGGCATCGGGAATTAAGTTTCAAGTTTCAGGTTAAGTTTCAAGTTTCAGGTTTCGAGTTTCAAGTCTGAAAGTTGCCTGTTCTTCAACTTGAAACCTGAAACCTGAAACCTTCTTTAACTCGAAACCTGTGACTTGAAACTTATGTCTCATGCGGTCTTGATTTCGCAGGCGCGTTCGGCGAGCGACTTCTGGTAGAGGGGCGAGAGGCGGCGCAGGTTTTCGACAGCGCGCGGGAGCACTTCGAGTACGTAAGCGATGTCTTCCGCCGTCGTGTCTTTGCCGAGGCTGAAACGAATCGAGCCGCGCGCGAGTTCGTCGTCGCGGCCGATGGCGCGGATCACGGGCGAGGGTTCGAGCGAGCCGGAAGAACAGGCCGACCCGGTCGAGACGGCGACGCCCTGCATGTCCAGATTGATGAGCAAGCCTTCGCCTTCGATGAAGCGGAAGGAGATGTTCGACAGGTGCGGCAGGCGTCTCTCCCGGTCGCCGTTGAAAACGATGTCGGCCACTCGCGCTTCGACGCCGATTTCAAATTGATCGCGCAAGCGTGCGAGGTGTTCGATCCTATCGGTCATCTCTTCGCGGGCGAGCGCGGCGGCTTTGCCGAAGGCGACGAGCAGCGGGACAGACTCCGTGCCCGCGCGGCGTTCGCGTTCCTGATGGCCGCCGAGCGACTGCGGCGTGAGCCGGACGCTGCGCCGCACGTAGAGCGCGCCCGCGCCTTTCGGGGCGTGGAGTTTGTGCGCGGAGAGCGAGAGCAGGTCGCAGCCGAGCGTCTCCACGTCAACCGGCATGCGCCCGGCGGCCTGCACGGCGTCGGTGTGCAGCCAGAGGTATTTGCGTCCGCGCTCGCGTTCCTGGCGCACGAGCGCGCCGATCTCGGCGACGGGTTGAATCGTGCCGATCTCGTTGTTGGCGAGCATGAGCGTGATGAGCGCCGTGTCAGGCCGCAACGCGGCGCGCACGTCTTCGAGACGCACGACGCCTTCCTCGTAGACCGGCAGGCGCGTCACCTCCCAGCCGCGTTTCTCCAACGCGTCGCAGACGCCGCGCACGGCCGAGTGTTCGATGTTTGAAGTGATGATGTGACGCCCGTGTTCGACGTTGGATTCAACGATGCCGCGGATGGCGAGGTTGTTGGCCTCCGTGCCGCCGGAGAGGAAGACCAACTCGTTCGGGCGCGCGTTGATTAAAGTCGCCACTTCGCGCCGCGCGCGGTCGAGCGCGACGCGCGCCTCCTGCCCGTAGAAGTGGACGCTCGAAGCGTTGCCGAACTTCTCCGTCAGATAAGGCAACATCGCCTCGACCACACGGGGGTCAACCGGCGTCGTCGCACTGTTGTCTAAATAAACTCTCCGCATAAGATGGCGTTTGTCCTTTGTCCGGCGTCCCCGTGTTCAATCAAATTTTAGTGACTCGCTCGACGATCACGAAACCGCCGACTGCCGGCTGCCGGCAACGGACAAAGAAAACAGACAACTGACAGTCGGCCGTCGGACATCACAAGCAACTGACAGTTTCCCGCGCTGTCGGCGTTGACTCTCCCACGGCCGTCCGGCGCATGTTGTAAGTGGCGCGTTCGGAGTCTAGCGGCGGAGGGAAGCGCGGTCAAGCGGCTTCAAAAGTCAATTCACGGCGGCGGGTCGAAGTGTTAGCATAGGCCGTCGCGAGAACCCCGGATGCGCCTGACGGGCGCGTCCCGCGCACGCAGATTCGACGAGCCGCAATCCTTTTGCCGGAACATTTTCAAGGAGAGAAATTATGCAGACCCGCACACGATTTTTTCCCGCCGCCCTGTCTCTCGCGCTGGCCGTCGTCGTCCTCCCCGCGCCATTCGTCTCACGCGCCGACGCGAGTTCGGACGAGACGCGCGCCGTCTCCGCCGCCACGGCGACGCAGCAGGCGGGCGCGCTCGAACGCGGTTATCGCACGGGCTATTCCGACGGCTATCAGGCGGGCTATCGCGATTCCATCGAACGCGCCGCGCGCGATTATCGCAACAAGGAAGAGTACGGGCGCGCCGACCGCGCCTACGTCGCCGCCTACGGCGCGCTCGAAGATTATCGCGACGGCTACCAGCAGGGTTTCGAGGTCGGCTACGAGGCCGGGTTTGATCGTCGCGGCTTCGACTCGATCATCCCGCCGGGTCTCTCGCGGCGCGGCGCAGCGGCGCAGGGGGCGCAGAGCGACGCGGGCGCGCAACCCGTGAACGACGCGCGCCCCACTTACGATACGACCCCCGACGCACGCGTGAGCGATTCCAACAACCGCAACAGCGGCGGCCCGGTGCGGCAGATCGGCTCGCTCGACATCCCGATGGACACGACGATGCGCGTCGAACTGCTGACCAACCTCTCGACCGATGCGACGCAGCGCGGCGACCGCTTCGAGGCGCGCGTGATCGAACCGGCCGCCTATGAGGGCGCGCAAGTGACCGGGCGCGTCAAGGGCGTCAAGCGCGGCGGCAAGGTGCGCGGCACGGCCGAATTGCAACTCGACTTTGAACAGATCAGTCTGCCCGACGGCCGCTTCACGAACTTCAACGCGCAGATCGTCGAAGTGGTCGGCCGCTCGGCCGGTAACGTCGGCGACGTTGACGAAGAGGGCGGCGTGCGCGGCAAGAGCACGACGAAGGACGACGTGGCGAAGGTCGGGTCGGGCGCAGGGATCGGCGCGATCATCGGCGCGATTGCGGGCGGCGGCAAAGGCGCGGCCATCGGCGCGGTCATCGGCGGCGGCATCGGCGCGGGCGGCGTAGTCACCTCGCGCGCCAAAGACGTTCGCCTCGAACGCGGTCAGGAACTCATGATTCGCACCTCGACCGAAACGCGTATTCAATAAAGTTTCAAGTTTCAGGTTTCAAGTTTCAAGTCTGAATGTTCATTGTTCTATAACTTGAAACCTGAAACTTGAAACCTGAAACTTTATGCTCATTACGCTATTGACAGACTTCGGCGCGGCCGACTATTTCGTCGGCGCGTTGAAGGGCGCGATCCTGTCGCTCAACGCGCGGGCGCGGATCATCGACATCACGCACGAGATTCCCGCGCACGACGTGCAGGCGGGCGCGTTCACGTTGCTCGCCGCTTACGAAAGTTTTCCGCCGGGGACGATCCACGTCGCGGTGGTTGACCCCGGCGTCGGCTCTGCGCGACGCCCGCTCCTCATCTCGACCCAAAGATATTTCTTCGTCGGGCCCGACAACGGCCTCTTCAGCTACGTCTGCGAACGCGAACAGGACGTGCGCGTCTCTCAGTTGACGAATGAAAAGTTTTTTCGCGCGCCCGTGAGCGCGACCTTTCACGGCCGCGACATCTTCGCGCCCGTCGCCGCCGCGCTCTCGAATAACGTGCCGCCCGGAGCCTTCGGCGAATTGATCGACGACTACGTGCGGCTCGACCCGCTCGCGCCGGTGCGCGACGCGAGCGCGGCATGGTCGGCCAAGATCATCCACATTGATCGCTTCGGCAACCTCGTTACGAGCATCACGCGGCGGGAAGTGTCGGGGGAAGAGTTCGACGAAGGCGCGAAACTGGAAATCGGCGGGCGCGAGATCAGTTCGTTTCGCCGATTCTATGCGGAAGAGGCGGGCGGGCCGGCGGGCGAATTGTTCGCCATCTGGGGCAGCGCGGGCTTTCTTGAGATCGCCGCCAACCGTGCGTCCGCCGCGCACCTGCTGCGCGCCGAGCGCGGCCAGCGGGTGCGCGTCGCGGGTCTCAAATCGTAAGAAAAATTCACGCGCCGCCGGTCGCCCGCGGGAAACTGATCGGCCATTTTCTCTTCGCGATTTACGATTCACGAGAGGCGGCTTACCTCCCGTCACCCGTCGCTTGTCACTTGTCACCCCATTTGTTATCTTCGACTCAACTTAAACAACTTCAAGGATACCCATCATGGAAAACGCGAAGGAAGCCGCAGCCGCGCCTGCGACGGACACACCGAAGGAAGCGAGCGTGCCTGCCGCCACAGCGGGGGGCGGGGCGGGCTTGCGCGGCGTCGTGGCCGCGAGTTCGTCAATCGGCGACGTGAACGGCGAGCAGGGCATACTCATCTATCAGGGCTACAACATTCACGATCTGGCCGCGCATTCGACTTTTGAAGAGACCGTCTACCTGCTCTGGCACGGCCGCCTGCCGACTCAGACGGAACTCGATGCTTTCAAACGCGAGATCGGCGCGCACTACAAGTTGCCGCCGCAGGTCGTCGAACTGATCCGCGCCTTTCCGCGCGAGGCCGAGCCGATGGACATGCTGCGCACGGCCGTCTCCGCCCTCGACTTCTACGACAGAGAGTGCTGCGACATCTCGCGCGAGGGCGCGCTGCGCACGGCGACTCGCCTGACGGCGCAGTTTCCCGTCCTCGTCGCCGCCATCGAACGTATCCGCAACGGCCAAGACCCGATCCCGGCCAAACCCGAACTCGACATCGCCACCAACTTCCTCTACATGCTCAAGGGCGACATGCCGAGCGAGCGCGAGGCGCGCATCTTCAACATCTGCCTGATCCTGCACGCCGACCACGAGCTCAACGCTTCGACCTTCACGGCGCGCGTCGTCGCGGGCACGCTCGCAGACATTTACGGCGCGGTCACGGCGGCCATCGCCGCGCTCTCCGGCCCGCTGCACGGCGGCGCGAACACGAACGTGATGAAGATGCTTTTGGAGATCGGTGAACTGGATAAGGCCGAGGATTTCGTTAAAAATGCACTCGCGCAGAAGAAGAAGATCATGGGCATCGGCCACGCCGTCTACAAGACGGAAGACCCGCGCGCCACACACCTGCGCCGGTTCTCGCAGGAGGTCGGCGAATCGAAGGGCGAGACGAAGTGGTACGAGATTTCGCGCAAGATCGAGGAGTACATCCACCGCGAGAAGGGCATGTACCCGAATGTCGATTTCTACTCCGCTTCGACCTATTACATGATGGGCATCCCGCTCGAACTCTACACGCCCATCTTCGCCGTCTCGCGCATTTCCGGCTGGACGGCGCACGTGCTCGAACAATACGCCAACAACAAACTCATCCGCCCCCGCGCCGAATACATCGGCCCGCGCGATTTGAAGTACGTGCCGATCGGCGAAAGATAGTGAAAAGACGTAAATCGTGAATCGTAAATCGTGAATAGAGAAGACGTGTTTTTCTCTATTCACGATTTACGATTCACGATTTACGTCTTCTTTCGGCATTTCCCCGTCAGTAAATTTCTTCAACTCTTCATCGGCTCTCAGTAGCCGCGTCTTCCAGATAAAGATCGTCGAGACGAGCAGCGCGACGGTGCAGGCCGCGCCGCCTTCGATGCCGTACGCGCCGCCTGTGAGCCACGCGGGGCCGGCGTCTGTGGCGCGCAGCAGGGGCGCGCGCGTCAGGCTCGTGATGCCGCTGACGGGCAGGCCGAGCAGCGCGCCCATCGCCCAGTTCCAAGCCCAGTGCAGGCCGAGCGGAAACCAGAGGCTGCGCGTGCGCAAGTAAGCGACCGCGAGCCAGAAGCCCGCCAGCATCGTGTTGACGAAGGTGAAGCCCCACGCGACGTTCGGGTTGTCCAGATGCACCGAGGCGAAGAGCACCGACGAAGGGATGACGGCGGCGAGGAAGGGCAGGGCGCGCATCATCGTCTGCAACGGGTAGCCGCGAAACAGCATCTCTTCGGCCGCCGCCGCGAAGATGAAGATGACCGCCGAGCCGAAGAACGTCTTCAGGAACGCGACGCTTGAAATTGACGACCCGACGCCGAACTGGAAGCCGCGAAACGCCGTCGCCAGGAGCGCGGCGAGTGTGAGTGAGAGCACGCCGAGCAGTGACCCGACGAGCAGGTCGCGCAGCCAGCCGCGATGCCGCGCCCAGCCGAGCGCGCGCAGGGGCAAATCTTCAAACAGTCGCCCGCAGCCCCAGCCGACGACGAGGGCGGTCGTGAAGAGGATGAAGGATTGCACGATGTAGCCGGGCGTTCCGGCCAGCCGTGCCCCGGCGTTCGAGTTGAACAGTAAGAAGAGCGCGTGGAGGGCGATGAAGAACGCGGCGAGCGCGGTGTAATAGACGGCGCAGAAGATGGCGAGTCGCCAGCCGCTGCGTAGTCGCCCGTGGCGGTTGAGAAAAATGTCGAGTGGGTTCATCGTGTGAAAGCGTTCGCGGCTTGCGGATTGGAGAAGTCGCCGCCGATTGTAACCGAAAGTCCGGCGGGAGGTGAGACGGAGAATGCCCGGCGCGCACTTCCGCGTGCTAAACTCTGTTTCCGCGAAGCGTGATGACTGACGAACCGACCCCACAGACGCCGGAAGATGCGGGCGAGCCGAAGCCCAAGCGACGCAGCCCGCCGTGGCTGCTCGGCGGCCTCGTGCTGTCGCTGCTGTTCGTGCTCATCGCATTGCAGGTCTTCGGGCTGTGGGAAATCTTCACGCCCGACACGGCCGCCGACACGCTGCTGCTCTACGCGCTCTCGTCGCTCAACTTCGTCGCCTTCATCATCTTCACCTTCATCTTCGTGCGCAACCTCGTCAAACTCCGGCGCGAGCGGCGCGCGCACGAACTCGGCTCGAAGATCAAGACGCGGCTCGTCGTCTATTTCATCACCGTGAGCCTGCTGCCGATCACGGCGATGGCCGTCTTCTCATACATCTTCTTCAATCGCTCGCTCGAAAAGTGGTTCAGCAGCCTGCCGGAAGCCGTCGTGCAACAGGCGCGCGAGGTGCAGGCGAACGAGGCGCGGCGCGAGGCGGAGAGTTTCCGAACGACCGTCGCCGTCACGCACAGCCTCCTGCCCGAACCGCAGCCTGCGGGCGACACCCAACTCTCGTCGGACGACGAACTCAAACTCAAACTGGCTGAACTCGCCGGGCGCGGCAACCTGTCGCTGCTCGCGCTCGGCGACGCGGCACGTTTCCCGACGGCGACGCGCGGACTGCGGCCGGGCGACGAGGACGCCATCCTGAGCGGCGCGCGTGCGGCGGCGGAACGCGGCGCGCCGCAGGGCGAGGTGAGAATCGGCGGGAGAGTTTTCGACGTGACGGAGTTGCGCCTCGGCAACCGGCACACGCTCGTCGCCGCGCGCGAGCGGCGCGCCGACCCGCAACTCGCCGAACTCGTCAGGAGCAGCCAGACGTTCGAGAACTTCAAACTGCGCCAGCGCAAGGTGCGCCTGCTCGGCCTGTCCACGCTCGGCCTGCTGACGTTGATGCTGCTGTTCGCGGCGACGTGGAGCGCGATCCATCTCGCGCGCGGCATCGGCGCGCCCATCCGCGCGCTCGCCGAAGCGGCCGACGAGGTGGCGCGCGGTAACCTCGCGCACCGTGTCGCCACCATCGCCGACGACGAACTCGCTATCCTCGCCGCCTCGTTCAACCAGATGACCGCGCAACTGGCGGAGAACCGCCGTCGCATCGAAGCGGGCGCGGGCGAGTTGCGCGACAAGAATCTCGCGCTCGACGAGCGGCGCAACTACATCGAGACCGTGCTCGAATCGCTCTCGACCGGCGTCGTCTCGCTCGACGAAGAGAACCGCGTGACGACCATCAACGCCGCCGCCGTCGCCATGCTGCGGCTCGGCGAAACGCCGCCGCCGGGCGCGCCGCTCAAAGGGATGTTGAGCGTCGAAGATCATCTCGTGCTGGAACGCGTGCTGGCGCGCGCGCGGCGGACGGGGCGCGCGGCGTGGCAGATGGAACTGGCGCGCGGAGCATCTCAGGACGCGGGCGTCGTGCCCGTCGCGCTCACGGCCACCGCGCTCGGCAACTTCACGGAGGGCGGCGCAGGCGGCGGGCATTCCTCGCGCGGCATCGTGCTCGTTATCGAAGACCTGACGGAACTGTTGGCCGCGCAGCGCGCCGCCGCTTGGAGCGAAGTCGCGCGCCGCATGGCGCACGAGATCAAAAACCCCCTGACGCCCATCCAACTCTCGGCCGAACGCATCGCGCGCAACTTCCGACGCCTGTACGGCGCGGGCGAAGCGAGCGTCGAGACTGCGGCGTCGAACGGCGGCGCGGCCGGTGCAAAAGCAAACAGCGGCGCAAACGGCGGCGCGACCGGCGGAGAGGGAGGCGAAGCGGAGCGCGTCGAGGTGTCGCGCGTGGCGCAGGTGGTCGAGGAATGCACGACGACGATCACGCGCGAGGTGGCGGGGCTGAAGGCGATGGTTGACGAGTTCTCGCGTTTCGCGCGCCTGCCGCACGCGCGCCTCGAAGCGGCGGATTTGAACGAAGTGGTGCGGCAGGCGGTCGCGCTCTACGAAGATCGCTTGGAAGACGTGCGCGTGAACGTCCACCTCGCGCGCACGCTCCCGCCCGGCATGCTCGATGCGGAGCAGATGCGCCGCGCCGTCGTCAACCTGATCGACAACGCGCTCGAAGCGATGAGCGATGCGGAGGGCGAGCGGCGCATCACCGTCGCCACCGGCCACGATCCGTCGCGCGGCATGCTCCTCGTCGAAATCGCAGACACCGGCCACGGCATCGAACGCTCCGACTTCTCGCGCCTCTTCCAACCCTATTTCTCCACGCGCGGGCGCGGCACGGGTCTCGGCCTCGCCATCGTCCAGCGCATCGTCAACGAGCACGGCGGCCGTATCCGCGCCGAACCCAATCGCCCGCGCGGCGCGAAATTTCTCGTCGAAATCCCCGTCACGGACGAAGTGCGAAGCGATCAGCCGTCAGCCGTCAGCCGTCAGCTTGTGGCCGCGCAAACTGACCGGCTGAACGCTGACGGCTGACGGCTGACAGCTCCTATGGACTCGATTCTCATTGTTGACGACGAGCGCGGCATCCGGGAGACGCTGCGCGGCGTGCTCGAAGACGAGGGCTTCACGGTGGACGCGGTGGCGTCGGGCGAGGAGTGTCTGGTCGCCGTCGAACGACGGGCTTACGGCTGCGTGCTGCTCGACGTGTGGCTGCCCGGCATGGACGGGCTGGACACGCTCGCGCGCCTCGCCTCGTCCGGCGCGGACTGCGCCGTCGTGATGATCTCCGGCCACGGCAACATCGAGACGGCCGTGCGCGCGACGAAACTCGGCGCGTTCGACTTCATCGAAAAGCCTCTCTCCATCGAGCGCACCGTCCTCACCGTGCGCCACGCCCTGCGCCAGCGCGCGCTCGAACGCCAGAACGCCACGCTCGCCGCCGAGATCAACGAAGAGAACGCGATGGTGGGCGAGTCGGTGGCGATGCGCGCGCTCCGCAAACAGATCGCGGCGGTCGCGCCGACGGACGGCCGCGTGCTCATCTACGGCGAGTCGGGCACGGGCAAAGAGTTGGTCGCGCGCGCCATTCACGCGCAGTCGCGGCGCGCGGGCGCGGCTCTCGTCGAGTTGAACTGCGCGGCCATCCCCGAAGAGTTGATCGAGTCGGAGTTGCTCGGCCACGTCAAAGGAGCGTTCACGGGCGCGACCTCGGCCAAGCGGGGAAAGTTCGAGTTGGCCGACGGCGCGACGCTCTTTCTCGACGAGGTGGGCGACATGAGCGCGCGCACGCAGGCGAAAGTTTTGCGCGTGCTCGAAGAGCAACGTTTCGCGCCCGTCGGCGGCGACACGCAGATACGCGTGGACGTGCGCGTGCTGGCGGCGACCAACAAGCGTCTGGAAGACGAGATCGAGCGCGGGACGTTTCGCGCCGACCTGTTTTACCGCCTCAACGTGATTCCCTTTGAAGTGCCGCCGCTGCGCGACCGGCTGGAAGACGTGCCCCTTCTCGTCGAGCATTTCAACCAGAAGTTCTCCGTCTCCTACGGCAATCCGCCGAAGCGTTTTGAACTCGAAGCGATGGACGCCCTGCAAAGCTACACCTGGCCGGGCAACGTCCGCGAACTGAGAAACACGGTGGAGCGTGTGGTCATCATGAGCCGGAAGGCACGCATCAACGCGAGCGACCTGCCGCCGCTCGGCGGCGAAGCCCCGCCCGTCGCCGTCTACCGCTTCAACTCTTTCAAGGAGGCGAGCGAGGCGCACCAACGCGAGTTCATCCGGCGCAAACTCGCGGAGGCCGACAACAACGTCACGCGCGCGGCCGAACTGATGGGCATGGATCGCAGCCACCTCTACCGCCGCATGCGCGCGCTCGGCATCAAAGTGCGCGGCGAGCGCGAGAACGGGAATTAGCATCAAAGTTACTCGCGGCGCGCGGGGCGAAAGTTTGCCTTTTGCTGCGTTGACGGTTACATTCGTTATTCTGTCGCCCGGAGAGTTGGCGACGCTCACCCGCGCCGGGATTGGGCGCGGTTTTTATTGCGGCATTACTAAAGGTTTTTCGATGGATTACACGACCAAGGAACTTCTCAAACGCTACGCCAAACTCGCGCTCGGCCAGCCGTTCGCGCCCGTGCTCCTGAACATCCTCGTCACGTCCGTCTGCGACATGCGCTGCACGCACTGTTTCTTCACGGACGAACTCGACGACCGCCCGCGCAAGAAACTCCAGATGAAGACGCACGAAATCCAGCGCGTCTCGGAGACTCTGGGCGGCAATCTCGGCGTGCTGATTCTCGCCGGGGGCGAACCGTTTACGCGCAAAGACTTGCCCGAAATCGTCCGCGCGTTCTACGAGAACAACAAGCTCGAATCCGTCTATCTCATGTCGAACGGGCAGATTCAGAAGCGCATCATCCCGGACGTGACGCGCATCCTCGAAGAGTGCCCGAATTTGAACGTGGCGGTCGCCCTCGGCATCGACGGCCTCAAAGATCAGCACGAGAAGATTCGGCAGAAACCCGGTTCGTGGGACATCGCCATCGACACCGCGCGCCAGTTGCAGGCGATCAAGCGCGAGTACCCGCGCCTCGACATCCAGACCTGCACCTGCTTCATGAACACGAATCAGGACACGATCTTCGAGTGGTACGATTTTCTCAAGTACGACCTGCGTCCCGACAAGGTCAACTTCAACTACATCCGTCCGCCTTCAGCCGACCCGAAGGAACTCGACATCGACCACGCGCGCTACGCCGAACTCGCGCACATGATCGATTCCGATTCGCGCCACTCGGCCATCAAGAACAATTACGGCGGCGACGCCGGGTTCTTCAAAGCCGCCATCGACATTTACATGCACGGCCTGATCGCCAAGTCGCAGGAAGAGCAGCAGGCGCAGATGACCTGCTACGCGGGCACGGCGGGCGGCGTCATCTACGACGAGGGCACGGTCTCCTCCTGCGAGAACCTCGACGCCGTGGGCAACCTGCGCGACTACGATTGGAACTTCCAAAAACTCTGGCTCTCGCCCGCCATGCAGGAGCGTCGCCGGAAAGCCAAGTCCGGCTGCTTCTGCACGCACGAGTCGAACAGCTATTACCCTAGCTTGCCGTTCAACCCGAAGCACTTGATCCAGATCAAGAAACTCGAACGCGAGATGAAAAAATCGCGCAAACAACTCGAACGCGACGAGGCCAAAGCGGACGGTTTGACGGTTAAGGCATAAAGGAAAGTTTTATGACCATGTATCAATTCACCGTTGTCATTGAGCCGGACGAGGAAGGATTCCATGCTTACGCGCCCGCCTTGCCCGGCTGCCACTCCTGCGGGGCGACGGTCGAAGAGGCGCGCGCTAACATTGTCGAAGCGATGGAACTTCATATCGAGAGCCTGCGCGAAGATGGAGAGCCTATCCCGACAGAGCCGGAGCCGTTCTTCATCGCGAAACTCTCCGTGCCAGTTGCGGCATGAGCGAAAAACTCCCGCGCGTGGACGGGCAGCAGTTAATCCGTGCGCTAGAGCGTGCGGGTTTTGAAAAGGTTAGGCAGAAGGGCAGCCACGTACATCTCAGGCGGGAGTCAGACCGCAGGCGCGTGACTGTCCCTGTTCACAAAGGGAAGACACTGCCTCCCGGCACTTTGCAGGGCATTTTGCGAGATGCGGGCATAAAAGTTGAAGAGTTGCGCCAACTGCTTTAATTCATTGATTACGGATCACACTGTTAAGTGTGCCAGTCGCACGGTTAAAGAGCTTTCATTTATCTTATGTTTCGTGCAAGAGTCCCGAAAATTCTGATCATCTCGTCCGACACGGGCGGTGGGCATCGCTCGGCGGCGGTGGCTATCGCGGCGGGCTTGCAGAAGTTTTTCGCCGGGAACTCTTACGCCGTGCGCGTCGTGCGGGCGATTGAGGAGTCGCATTCGATCTCGGCGCGGCTCGTGAATTTGTACAACTGGGTGCTGCGCCACCGGCAGCACTGGATGAAGTATCTCTACTGGGCGGTCAACCGTTTCCGCCCGGAGACGCGCGAGTTTTTCTACCGGCGCAGCGTCGGCTACGTGGGCGAGTTGTTCGAGCGTTGGTGCCCGCACGTCGTCGTCAGCGTGCACCCGTTGACGCAGCACGCCATCGGGCGTGTGCTCAGGGAGTTGAAACTCGCGGACAAGATACCGCTCGTGACCGTGGTGACAGACCCGTGCTACGGCTTCTGGAAGGGGTGGGCTTGCGACGACGTGCGGCTCTATCTCGTGGCGGGCGAAGAGGCGCGGCAGCAGTTGATCGACTACGGCGTCGCGCCGGAGCGGATCAAGATTTCGGGGATGCCTGTCCACCCGAAGTTCAACCTGCCGGACGAACGCGCCGCGCAGGCCGCGCGCCACGCTCTCGGACTCGACCCGCAGAAGTTCACCGTCTTCGTCAACGCGGGCTGGGTAGGCGGCGGCAACATTCCCGAAATTTTCCGCGAACTCGTGCGCGGCGACCTTGACGTGCAGGCCATCTTTCTGGCGGGCAACAATCAGGAGTTGCGCGCCGAGGCCGAGACGATTGCGGCGCGGGCGAATTTCCCCGTGAAAGTGATCGGCTATTCCGAGCACGTCGAGCAGTTGATGCAGGCCGCCAACGTCATGATCTCGAAACTCGGCGGCTTGACGACGTTTGAAGCGCTCGCCTGTCGCGTGCCGATCATCGCCGACGCGACGACCGCGCCGATGCCGCAGGAGGCCGGGGCGGCGTCGCTCCTGTCGAAAGTCGGCGCGGGCGTGTTGCTCGAACGCGCGAGCGACATCGTGCCCGCCGTCCGTCGCATGCTCGAGGACGCGCGTTATTACGCGACGATGCGCGCGGCCACGGCCGGGCTCGCCATCCCGCATTCGACGCGCCGGATCGTGGAAGAGATCACCGCGCTCATCCCCGCGCCCGTGCTCGCGGAAGAGGAGCGCGTGACGGCTGCGGACGTGCGCATCGCTTGACGCGCGACGACGAAAGCGCGCGCGCGCCGGGAGGCTTGAACCGCGAGCCAAGTTGACGCCCGCACGGTGTTCGCGCTTTAATTCGGCATTCATTACATCTCGCCCGCTCCGAGTCAAAGGAAGCGGGCTTTTTTGGGAGAGCCGCCAAGTTGAGTCTTTTGCTGGAAGGGAAACGGGCGTTTATTTCGGGGGGCACACGCGGCATCGGCGCGGCGATGTGCGAAATCTTCGCCCGCGAGGGCGCGGACGTGGCCTTCAACTACCACTCGCGCGAAGACCTCGCCGAGACGATGTCGCAAAAGATCAAGGCGCACGGCCGGCGCGCACACGACTTCAAAGTCTCGGTCACGGATCGGCTCGGCATGAAACGCCTGACGCGCCAACTCGTAGAGGAGTGGGGCGGCGTCGATATTCTCGTCAACAACGCGGCCATCAATCGCGGCGACAATTTCGCGACCACCACCGACCGCGCGTGGGACGAGGTGATCGGCACGAACGTCGGCAGCCTCTTCGCCGTGACGAAGCCCATCTACAAGCAGATGATTCGCCAGCGCAAGGGCGCGATTCTCAACATCACCTCCATCGGCGCGATCCGCTCGCTCCCGACCTCCGTCCATTACGCCACCTCGAAGGCCGCGATGATCGGTTTCACCAAATGCCTCTCGCGCGAGGCCGCGAACTTCAACGTCTCCGTCAACGCCATTGCCGCCGGAATCTTCGACACCGAACTCGCGCACACACTGCCGCCGCACCTCTTGGAGATGCACAAGGGCTGGTCGCCGCGCGGGGAACTCGGCCGCCCCGAAGAACTGGGCGAGTTTGCCGCCTTCATGGTCAGCGACCGCAACAGCTTCATGAACGGCGAGATCGTCATCATTGACGGCGGCTCGGTGACGTAAGCCGCATCTTTCCCGCTCGCTCCCGCACGAGACGGCCGTCGCCAGCCGTTTATCGAAACCAACTTCGCACGCACCCGCCGGCCGTCTCAAAACTCCTCCGCCTTTTTGCAACTGAAAACGAATTTCATTGTTAAGTTTAATTATTTCAATAGTTAACTTGACAGGCGGGGAATCGAGCGGTAACATCCGCCTGCACTTGAAACACTCGACGGATGATACGCGGGAGGCTTGAACCTGATGGTAAACGCTAATTTAATTGACGCCTTGAACCGCGCGCTCAGTCTGGAACTCGGCGCGGTCATACAGTACATGCAACATAGCTTTCTCGTGACTGGCATCGAGCGCGAAGTCTATCGCAAATACTTTCGCTCGCAGGGCGAAGAGTCGCAGGAACACGCCATCACGCTCGGCGACAAGATCGTCGCGCTCGGCGGGCTGCCCACGGTCGAACCGGCCATGATTCGCCAATCCACCGAACTGATCGACATGTTGCGTCAAGATTTGGAGATGGAGCGTGAGGCGCTGGCCGCGTACATGACGGCGTGGGAAGCCTGCGGCGACGATGATCTGCCGACGCGCTTCCAACTCGAAGAGCGCATCTACAACGAAAAACTTCACGTCGAAGAACTCGAAAAACTGACCTCCGAGCGCAAAGCCAACGTGACGAATGAACGGATCACGCTCAAACAGGTTGGCTGAGAAGAGCGGGCGGTAGGGAAGTTGCGGAAATGAAATAGGGCAGCGGGCAGATGATGAGTCTGCCCGTTGCCCTTTGCTTTGTATTGGCGGTTCCTTGAGTTTCAGGCGACGGTCGGGAGTTGGATAACCTGCGCTGACGGTGTGAACTGCCCATCCTCTACGCGCCGCCGGTTCAGGCGATGCCGCGCGACGCTGATCGCGTGATGCAGGTCGTCGAGTTGTTCGCCGTCGAGCCGGATGGTCTTCTGCGTACACCAGCCGAGCCCTTCCGTCCAGGTTGACAGGCGCAACGCGACGCGGCCTGTTCCGTCTTCGAGGATAACTTCGACTTGCTGATCTTCGCGGCCTGACGGGAGGACGTGCGCCGCCGCCGCTCGATTCGAGGATTTCACTGGGTTAACTCCTGAGAAACTTCAATTATGGCTTTGATTTGAACTTCATTCGCTGCGGGGCGAAATTGAAATCCAATTTCAAAACCTATTATCGCGGGCGAGTCCGATGTCTGTCAAGATAAATTTTAGCCGCCGGGATTTTTTTGGACGAGCAAACTTTCGGCTCACTCGTCGGCGGAGAATTTTTCGAGCGCGGCGAGTCGGGCTTCGAGTTGCCGGATGGTGCGTTGCATGTCGCCGAGGCGACGGAAGGCGGCGGTGGCGCGCAGCCAGTCGCGGTTGTCGAAGGCGGGGATGCCGGAGAGCATTTTGCCCGCGGGCACGTCGTGGCTGGTCGCGCTCTTGGCCGTGAGCACGCAGTCGTCGCCGATGGTCAGGTGCCCGGCCACGCCCGCCTGACCCGCGAGGATGACGCGGTTGCCGATGTGTGAACTCCCTGCAAGGCCGACCTGTGCGCACAGGAGCGTGTCTTCGCCGATGGTACACGAGTGGCCGATCTGGACGAGGTTATCAATCTTCGCCCCGCGCGCGATGCGCGTTTCGCCGACCGAGGCGCAGTCAATGGTCGTGCCCGCGCCGATCTCCACGTCGTCCGCGATGAGGACGCGCCCCGCCTGCGGTATTTTCAGCCAGCGGTGTTCTTCGTCTTTCGCGTAGCCGAAGCCGTCCGAGCCGACGACGACGTTGTTGTGGATACGGACGCGCGCGCCGACCTGCGTCCCCTCGCGGAGCGCGACGCCGGAATGGAGCGTCGAATCTTCGCCGACGCGCACGCCGTCGTAGATCGTCACGTTCGGATAGATGCGCACGCCCGACGCGATCTCCACGTCGCGCCCGATGACGACGCACGCGCCGACGAGGACGCGCTCGTGCACGCGCGCCGTAGGATCGATGACCGCCGACGGGTGTATGAAGGGCGCAAAACCCGGTTCGGGATGAAAGAGGCGCAGGGCGCGCGTGTAGGCGAGATAAGGGTCGCGCGTGCGCAGGACGGCGATGTCCGTTCTGCCCGCATCGACCCCTTCGGCGAGATAGACGGCGGAGGCGCGCGTCGTCTGCACGCGCGGCGTGTAGCGCGGGTTGGCGAGAAAGGCGACTTGACCCGCTTCGGCCTCGTCGAGTCCGGCCGCGCCGTCGATCTCGATGTCGCCGCCCTCGCCTTCGACGGTCGCGTTGGTCAGGCGTGCCAGTTCTGAAAGTCTCATTAACAAATTGGCGTGCGCTCGAAGATTCACAGTCGGGAAGGTTCTTCAGAGCGGCGCGCGCCTCCTACATTAGATTCACCGGATCGATCTCTACGTTGACGCTGTTCAGGTCGCAACTTGGAGACGCGCCCGCCTCCGCGAGCGCGAGGTCTAAGAGGGAACGCATGCGTGTGCGGTTGCGCGACTTGAGCAGGATTTGGAAGCGGTGCTCGCCGCGCAGGCGCGCCAGCGGCGCGGGCGCGGGGCCGAGTATGCGACAGGCGCGCTCGGTGTTCGCGCGGTCGAGCGCCTGACGAATTTCCGCCGCCGTCGCCTGCACGCGCGTCAGGTCTTCGCCGTGTATCAGCAGCGACGCGAGCGAGACGAAGGGAGGATAACTCAAGGTCTCGCGATAGCGAATTTCCTCTTCGTAGAACGTGTCGTAATCCTGCGCGCAGGCGTGGCGCAACGCGTAGTGTTCGGGGTGGAAGGTCTGGATGAGCACGCGCCCGGCGAGCGTGCCGCGCCCGGCGCGCCCGGCCACCTGCGTGATCAACTGGAAGGTGCGCTCGCTGGCGCGGAAGTCGGGCATCGCGAGACCGGCATCGACCGAGACGACGCCGACGAGCGTCACGTTCGGGAAGTCGTGGCCTTTAGCGATCATCTGCGTGCCGACGAGCATGTCCAGTTCGCCCGCGCCGAAGCGGAGGATGGCCTGTTCGTAGGTGTGGCGGCGCGCGGTGGTGTCGCGGTCGAGGCGCGCGATGCGCAGGGTGGGGAAGCGTTCTTTGATGATCTCTTCGATCTGCTCCGTCCCTTCGCCGACGAAGTAAATGTACTTGCCTTTGCACGAAGGGCATTCGGTCGGCGGCCTGCGGCGGTGGTCGCAGTAGTGACAGATGAGGCTGCGCTCGCGTTGGTGATAGGTGAGCGTCACGTCGCACTGCGGGCACTGCATGCGCTCGCCGCACGAACGACACAGGACGAAACTCGAATAGCCGCGACGATTCAACAGGACGATTGATTGCTCGCCGCGCGCGTGCGTCTCTTCGATGGCGTCGAAGAGTTGCGGCGAGAGAGCCTGCTGCTTGCCCGCGCGCTGGAAGACCTCGCGCATGTCCACGATCTCGGCCGAGGCCAGCGCGCGATTGGCGATGCGGTTGGGCAGGCGAAGGTAACGATACTTGCCGCCGCGCGCGTTGTGAAAAGATTCGAGCGAGGGCGTGGCCGACCCCATGACGACCACGGCGCGCTCCTTCAGGGCACGCATGACGGCCGTGTCGCGCCCGTTGTAGTAGGGCGACTCCTGCTGGCGGTAAGAGGCTTCGTGTTCCTCGTCCACGATGATGATGCCGAGGTCTCGGACGGGCGCGAAGACCGCCGAGCGCGTGCCGATGACGACGCGCGCCTCGCCGCGTTTGATGCGGCTCCATTCGTCGTAACGCTCGCCCGTCGTGAGCGACGAGTGGAAGATGGCGACCGCCTCTCCGAAGTGCGCGCGCAGGCGGCGCGAGAAGACGGGCGTGAGGGCGATTTCGGGGACGAGCATCATGGCCGAGCGGCCGAGTTTGAGCGCGGTGCGCATGGCGCGGATGTAGATTTCGGTCTTGCCGCTGCCCGTTACGCCGTGAAGGAGGAAAGCGGCGTAAGCGCGTTCGGCGTGAAGCGCGGTTTCGATCTCGGCGAAGGCCGCGGCCTGTTCGTCCGTCAGAATGAACTCAGTGTTCTGCGGCAGGCGCGCGTGCGCGAGCGGGTCGCGGCGCACTTCGCGCACGAAGACTTCGACGACGCCGTGCCGCTCAAGCGTCTGGATGGACGAGACGGACGCGTTCGTGGCGTCGAGTAACTCTGCGAAAAGCATCTCGCCGCCTGCTGCGATGAGCGCGCCGACGATTCGCCGTTGCGCGTCGTTGAGCGCGCGCGCGCCGTCGCCCGCGTGAGCTTCGGGCGGCAGGAGGCGCACGGCCTTGCGGCGTTTGGCGCGTGCCTGCGCCGTCCGCGCGCGGTGCGTGATCTTGATCCAGCCGTGTTGTTCGAGTTGGCGCGCGAGCGTCCCGGCGCGTGTCTGGCCGAAGTGCGTGGCGAGATTGCGGAGAGTTGTCTCGGCCTCGTCCGCGATCAGTTGCAGCGCGCGCGCTTTGTTCGTGGCGGCGCGGCGCGCGGGGAGGCGCGCGAGTTCGTCGCGGCCTTCGGCGGTGGCGGTCAGGATTTGTTCGACGGTCGAGTTGAGACCGGCGGGGAGCGCGGCCTTGAGCACTTCGCCCCACGGCGCGGCGTAGTAGTCCGCGAGCCAGCGCGTGAGCTCCAAAACGTCCGGCGAGATGAGCGGCTCGGCGTCCAGCAACACCTCCGCATCCTTGATCTCCGACTCCTCCAGCTCGACGCCCGCCTCCAACTCCTGATGCAAAGCGACGACGTAGGCCGTCAGCAACTTGCGCCCGAAGGGCACGAGCAGGCGCGCGCCGACCTGCACTTCTTCGCGCAACGCGGGCGGCAGGCGGTACGTGAACGTCTGCGACAGGCGGAGCGGCACGGCGACCTCCGCATAAAACATTTCGGGGGAATTAATCTGTGTCGCACCTGTTTCTGTCACAACGTAATTGGTGGCGGAAGTTGAATGATACACGGAGAGGTTGAGTAATACGCTCAGCTTAGTCTTGATGCGACATTAGAATGTTTGAATTATTTCGCCGTGGGCAGAAACGTTGCCTTGAATCTCATCCTATTTATAGCCGAGACCCCAGACACGTAGTAACTCCCGCGCTCCTGATGTGAAACCTTTCGTAAAATCTATCATCTGGAAACCCGAGAGCGTCCATGACAAAGACTCGTAATCACACGCCCGATAGAGGACGGGAACAATCTTATCTTTGTATCGATTATGATTAAGCGCGAACAGCAGTTCATGTTTTACCCAAGTGGACGCCACCGATTGGGGCGACAAGATTACAGTAAACCAGTCGCAACGATTAAGAGCTGCCCCGATCTCATCATGCCATTGTTGTGCTCCTACGAGATTCTTACGGCTGTACCAAACCGGAATACCATGCCGTTGTATTGTGTTTGCTATTTTAGTGACGAACTTGCGATCTTTATCTGAGTGAGAAAGGAATATTTCCTTTGGCATCATAAATGATCACAGCCTAACCCGATGATTAGGCCGCCTCAAGGAGGGTCTGCGCGATCTGTTTAATGCCCGCATCCTGTTGCTTTCCTTGTTCAGGCAACTCGATCATTTGGAAATGATTAAGAATCCAAGGGAAGTTCTTTTGAGGGAGGTTCTCAGACGAACCAACGATGACCGGAATCAAACGCTTTTTATACTCCTTGCTGCCAAGAGCATACCCGATTTCCAAAGAGACATTGGAGGACTGGAAGGTGTTAGGAGTGAGCAGTACAACCATCGCTTGCGAGTCGCGCAGAGCTTGCGCCGTTTTATCAGCCCAATTCTCGCCGGGCAGGATTTCGCTTTCAGCATCCCAGACCTCAAGACCGGCGCGCTTTAAGCCCTTAGCAATCCGTTTAGCTAGTGCCTTGTCTGAATGGGCATGACTAAGAAAGACTTTCATGGGAACATTTCGCCTTCAAGAAATACAAATCGAAGTGATTATATGCTAACCAAAAAATACTAACAAGAACACTATACTCTCACTTTGAAGCTAGATAGTCGCGCACCTTTTTCATGTCCTCCCAGACTTCGCGTTTCTTCGTGGGGTCGCGCAGGAGGTAGGCGGGGTTGAAGGTGGGCATCAGTTGGCCGCCCTGATAGGGGTGGAATTCGCCGCGCAGTTGCGAGATCGGTTTTTTGGTGCGGAGCAGGGCGCGCGTCGGCGTGTTGCCGAAGCTGATGACGACCTCCGGGCGGACGGCTGCGAGTTCGCGGTGCAGGTAGGGCGTGAAGAAGGAGAGCACGTCGGGCGTGATCTCGTCGCCGGTCGAGATCATCTTCACCGTGTTCGTCAGATAGCAGTCCTGTCGGCGCAGGTTGATCGAGGCGAGGATGCGGTTGAGCATGTCGCCCGCAGGCCCCATGAACGGTTTGCCGCTCGCGATGTCGGGCGCGCCGGGCGACTCGCCGACGACCGCGACGCGCGACCCGCGTTCGCCCTCGCCGAAAATGAAGATGCGCTCTTTGTATTGCGGCAGTGGCACGGCGCGCCGGAGAAGTTCGGCGTTGACTTCTTCGGGCGTCTCGTCGGCGGCGGGCGGGTCGTCGTTGAAAAGTGAAAACTCAGGCATGATCGAATAATCCGTTCGGCACTGAACAGCTTCGCCGGTCAAAACTCTCCTAGTCTTCCTTTGCGCCTCCAGCGCCTTTGCGTGAGTTATCTCCTTTCTCAAAGAAAAATCTCACGCAAAGGCGCTGGAGGCGCAAAGGGTCGAGTGTTCAACTGTGGGCGAAGCTCATTTCTCGGATTTCGTCTTGTTCAAATACTCGCGCACCTTCTTCATGTCTTCCCACGTCTCGCGTTTCTTCGAGGGGTCGCGCAGCAAATAAGCGGGGTGAAAAGTCGGCATCACCTTGATGCCTTTGTAGTCCATGAAGTGCCCGCGCAGTTTCGTGATGCCTTCCTTCGTGTCGAGCAGATTCTTCATCGCCGTGTTGCCGAGGACGACGATCACGTCGGGCCTGAGGAGCGCAATCTCGCGCAGCAGAAACGGCTTGCAGGTGGCGGCCTCGGCGGCGGTCGGCGTGCGGTTGTTCGCGGGGCGGCAGCGGTTGACGTTGCCGATAAATACATCCTCGCGCTTCATCCCGATGGCTTCGACGATCTTGTTGAGCAACTGCCCCGCGCGGCCGACGAAGGGGCGGCCGCTCGCGTCTTCATCCGCGCCCGGCGCTTCGCCGACAAACATCAGGCGCGCTTTCGGATTGCCTTCGCTGTGAACGACCTTCGAACGTCCCTCACAGCAGAGCGGGCAACGCATACATTCGCCGATGTCTTTGCGGATGTCTTCATATGTCTCGCCCTCGCGCGGCAAACTGAGTTCGTCCTTCGGCGTGATCTCGCCAAAGAGCGTCTCCTGCGGCGGAGGCGGGACGGGGTCGGGCGTGCGCACGGGTTTTCGTTTCGTTGGCATCTTGGCTCTCTCCGTCGAAGCTGTTTGGTCTAGCTGATACAGAGCATCGGGGGGCGTCTTCTCATCCTCTCCACGCCGGGGCGGCGGCGCGTGATTGGCCGCCGTCGCCGCACGCGGGCTATCCGCCGGGGGCTTTCTCTGGCCGCGCGCTTCGGCCTCGGCGTTACGTTGCAAAGCGGCGGAACGCCGCGCGTCGGGCGCAGGCGACTTTGCCGGCGCGCTTCTATGGTCGCCCTGCGTCGCCGTCGTGTCGGGGTCAATCGTACCCGCAGACTCCAAAAAATCTACGCCGAGTTCGCGCAGGTACGACAGATGCTCGCCGACTTCTTCCGCCAGCGACAACAACTCGGCTCGATTCGCTTCATCTGCCATAGCAAACTTCTCAAACTCTCCCGGCCAGCCCGCCGCGACTTCTCAAACTCTCCCGGCGAGGCCGCCGAGACTAACCCGCGGCCTCCGCCACGCGTGCGCGCCGCAGCCGCACGACTTCGTCCAGAATGCGATGCGCCGCTTCGAGTTTAGACATCAGCGGCAGTTCGACGGGAGCGTCGCGGTCGCGCGTGATGAGCGTGACGATGTTGGTCGCGGCGTCGAAGCCCGCGCCGTCGCGCGTGATGTCGTTGGCGACGATGGCGTCGAGTTTTTTCCGTGCGAGTTTTTCGCGCGCGTGCGCGACGACGTTCTCGCTCTCGGCGGCGAAGCCGATGACGAGCAAGCCGTCGTGTCCGGCGGCGGCGACCGAGGCGAGAATGTCGGGCGTCGGTTCGAGCGCGAGCGTCAGAGCCGCGCCCGACTTTTTCATCTTCTGCGCGGCGCGTTTCGCGGGACGATAATCCGAGACGGCCGCCGCGCCGATGAAAACGGTCGCGTCTTTCACTTCGGCTTGTACCGCCGCGTGCATCTCGTCCGCACTGAGCGCACGTCTGAGGCGAACCCCGGCGGGCGCGTCCGCGCTCGTCGCCCCGGCCACGAGCGCGACCGCGGCCCCGCGCGCCTGCGCCGCCTCGGCCAGAGCGAAACCCATCCGCCCCGACGAACGATTCGAGAGAAACCGCACGGGGTCGATCTCCTCACGCGTCGCGCCCGCCGTGATGAGAACTTTCTCGCCCGCCAGATCATGCGTTCCCGTCGTCCGTTGATCAACGCGCGCGGCCGCCGGTCGCGCTGATTCGCCGGAGGCTCGCGCGGGCTGTCGCTCAAGTATCTCCAACACGGCCGCGACGATGCGTTCGGGTTCGCTCAGGCGACCGGGGCCGAACGTGCCGCAGGCCATCTCTCCCGCGTCGGGTTCGATGATATGGACGCCGTCGTCGCGCAGGCGGCGGAGGTTGCGCACGGTGGCCGGGTGCTGCCACATCGACGTGTTCATCGCGGGGGCGACGACGACGGGTGCGTTTGAGGCGAGATAAGTCGAGGTCAGAAAATCGTCGGCGACGCCGTTCGCAAACTTGGCGATGATGTTGGCGGTGGCGGGGGCGATGAGAAAGAGTTCGACGGTCTGAGAGAAAGTAATGTGCGCGATGGGGTCTGGGTTGTCGGGCGCGTAGTCGTCAACGATGACGTGCTCGCCGGAGAGCGCGCGAAAGGTCAGCGGCGTGATCATCCGTGTGGCGTGCTCGGTCATCGCCACGCGCACGTGGCAACCGGCGCGTTGCAGCCCGCGCAGAATCTCCGCGGCCTTGTAGGCGGCGATGCCGCCGGAGACGCCGAGCGCGACGCGCCGCTTGGCGCGCGCGGGCGTGGCCGCCGTGTCTGTCGCATCGAGTGTCATAAATATTGAAAGGTGCGGCAAAAATGTAGCATCGCGAGCGCGGCGGGCGCAAACGGAACTTTGGAAGTTTGACGAGGAGAAGAGTTCATCCTCCCGCCCGCCGGGCTATGTCCTCTCCCGTACAGGAAATTTTCTTCCGGTGTTATAGTACATCCCTTCGTACCCGTTGATGCCTATCTCGACGCTCGACCCGTCCGACAGTTGAGAGATTAAAGAGACCATCGAGTTGGAGGGGAAATAGACGTAGTTCATCCGCCCCCCGGCCAGTTGAAGAACCTGCTCGCACGCCTCGTCACCCACCCGTCAACCTAAGTCACCTCTGAGACTTGACACCTCTAACCTTTGACCCGCCGGAAGTGGTAAACTGGCGGGGGGCTTGAAACCGACTTCAAGTTAATCACCGGGCAGTTTTCGTGGCGTCGGGGTGCGTGTAAAAACATGAGCCGAAGGGGAGAGAAGTTGTCGCGATGTTTGATGCTGGCGGCGTTCGTATGCCTCGCGTCCGCGAGTTCGGTCTGGGCGCAACGCACGGCCGCGGCCGAGGAAGCGGAGTTCGGGCCGGTCGTCCGCACCTATCTCGGCTATTTGCGCGCCGAGCAGGAGGTGGTTGACGACCGCGCGAGCCGCCACGAGGTCAGCCCCTCCTACTATCGACGCAACTCGAACCGTATCCGCGCGCTCAGGCAAATGGCCTTGCGCATCGCGCGCGAGACGCAGAACGATTTTCTCCCCGAACTCTACGCCGTCACGCGTGACGAACTCGGCACGCTCTTCGACCCGCCGCCGCAGCCCACGACGTTCCGCGTCGGCGAAGTGGTCGATAACACGTTTCGCTATCTGGGGTCTCTGCGCGCGACCGAATCTTTCTACCTGTTTGAACGACTCGACGTTTACGAGCAGGCGGAACTGATGCAGAGGCAGCAACCGCAGCAACCCCCCAACCCGACTACTGCCGCGTCCGCCCCCGACGCCTCGACGACGGACAACGCACCGCGCGGCAATCGCCCGGCGGCGACGACGCGCCCGCGACGCGTCCAAATCCCTTAAATTCCGCGCGTGCCGCCTCTCGCGTCGCGCCCGTGCCTGAATTCAAGATGAAGCAGACGGAACTCTTCGGCGGGAAAGAAACCACAGACGCGACGCACCCCGACCGCGTCGTGCTCTACGCCCTCGCAGACTTTCAATTGCGCGGCAAGACGCTGGCCGAACGTGAACTGCCGCTCGACCGCCTGCGCGGTGCGTTGCGCCGCGCAGCCGACGCTTACGGCGTCGCCGAGTTGAGCGACGAGGACGCGGTCGCGGCGATTCAGACGCTCGGCGGGCGCGTCCGGCGTGTGCCGCCCTACGTCGCCAAGCACCCGTTTCGCGTCACCGTCCCCGCCGAGGTCGCCGAGCGCGCGAAGCAGTTTTATCGAGACCGGGCGGCGGCCGAAATGAAGAACACGGACGACGCACCCGGCAGTTGACCCCCGGCAACCACCCCGCCCTTTAATTTCTGTTTCCCGTTTTACATTTATTTGCTAGGATGCCCGCACCCTTCAAACGAAATTTCACAGCATAAACTTTCACGCGCAGGCGTTTTTGCGCGAGGAGCATTTTTCAGCGAATGAAAACCAACAAGAGTCGCCGCAAGTTTTTGAGCGAGGCCGCCGCGGGCGTGAGCGTCGCCGCGCTCGCTTCTACGCCGACGCGAACCGAAGCCGCTCGCGTCGAGAGTCTGGCACCACAGCAGCAGCCCGCCGCCGCCGGAAGACGCGGCACGCCGCCGATCTCCGTGTCGAGCGGGAACGGGCTGGCCGCCGTCAACAAGGCCGTTCAGGTGATGCGCGGCGGCGGCGACACGCTCGACGCCGTGATCGCGGGCGTCAACATCGTCGAACTCGATCCCAAAGATAACTCGGTCGGCTTCGGCGGCCTGCCGAACGAGCGCGGCGACGTGGAACTCGACGCGAGCGTGATGCACGGCCCGACGCGCCGCGCCGGGGCGGTCGCCTCCATTCGGGGCGTGCGCGAGCCTTCCAAAGTGGCGCGCGTGGTGCTCGAACGCACCGACCACATTCTCATCGTCGGTCAGGGCGCGCGCGACTTTGCCACCGCGCACGGCTTCGAGGACGTAAACCTCTTGACGGAAGAGTCGCGTATTGCTTGGCTGCGTTGGAAAGAGACTTTGTCGCCGGTGGATAAATGGGGGCCGAGTCCTTATCCGCCCACGCCCGCTTCGCCCGCCGGGCAAAAAAAGATCGCGCAGACCGGGCGCGCGAGCGCGAGTTACAGGCTGGCCGAGTCTTACGCCAACGGCGACGCGCGGCGACTCGAAGAAGTGCTGGCATGGGCGGACGAAGTCGCGCGGAAGCCCCCGACCGGCACGATTAACTGTCTCGCGCTCGACGCCGCGAGCGACATCAGCGGCGTGACGACGACGAGCGGGCTGGCGTGGAAAATTCCGGGGCGCGTCGGCGATTCGCCGCTCGTCGGCTGCGGGCTGTACGTGGACAACGACACGGGCGCGGCGGGTTCTACGGGTCGCGGCGAGGAAGTGATTTACATTAACGGCGCGCGCACCGTGGTGGAACACATGCGTCGGGGCGCGTCGCCGGAGCAGGCTTGCCTCGACGCCCTGAAGCTGATCGCGGCGCGATACGGCAACGACCGCGAAAAATTGAAGGATATCGACGTGAATTTCTACGCCCTGAATAAGAGCGGCGAGTTTGCGGGGGCGGCCATCTGGAACGGCTCTTTGAACAGTCGCGGGGAACTGCGGCGGCGGCAGTTTGCGGCGCACGACGGGCGGGAAGGCCGTCTTCTGGAGAGCGCGTACCTGTTCGAGCGGCGGGCGTAAGCTTTCGTCGAAGGCGTCGAATTAAGGTTCGAACGGGGCGAGCGCACAAAAAAGCCAAGAATAAGCTGAGGTTTTAGGTAAATCTTTGTTGACACCAAACAGGTATTGAGGTAAAAAGGCTAGGTCAAAGCAGCCCACAGAGGCTCGCTGACCTGCTTTCTTAAGAAATGCTACAGGGGCGCAGTTGAAGTTTGGGGTGGGTTTAGCGAGGAAATATTAAAATCCGTCTCTTGCAAGAAGTCTCTCTGAGACTCGCGGTGCGCTCTCTACAAAACACTGGTTCAGTCTATTCGGGAGGAGAATAATGATTAGCAGAAATTGGAGCCGCATGGCTATTTCGCTATGCCTCACGGTTGCCATTTTGAGCACGTTCTCAATGGTCGCCCTCGCAGCGCCGTCACAGTCGCCCTCCGGCGAACTGTCGGTCGTCGGCGAAGTTTCCGTGAACGGTACGAATGCCATCTCAGGTGCCACGGTTTTTACAGACAGCACCGTCACTACCGCCAAAGGTTCTAGCGCCGTCGTGAGCTTGGGCAAACTCGGCCGCGTCGAAGTCTTGCCGGAATCAAGCATCAAACTCAGTTTCACCGACAACAGCGTCACCGGCACGCTCGATGCCGGGCGCGTCCGCCTCTCGACCTCGTCGGGAACGGCCGCCAGCGTCATCACCAAAGACGGTTCGGCCGTGGCTGACAACAGCCAGCCGACCGTGTTCACCGTGAATGTCGAATGCGGCAACACGGAAGTCGCTACGCAGTCGGGTCGCGTTGAACTGCGCGCCGGCAGCAGCGTCAAGCAGATCGCCGCCGGTAATCAGGACACCGCCGGAATGGCTCAACCGGGTTCGCGCTGCACGCGTCTGACGCGCGAAACCAACTTCGGTTCGCTCAGCGGCGGCGCGCTCGCGGCGCTTCTTCTGGCGGCGGGTGGTGCGATTGCTGCGGCCATCATCGCGGCGACGAGCGACGACAATAACCTCGGCGTCGGCGGCACCGCTCCGGTCTTCAGCCCGAGCAGATAATTCGCCGGCAGTTAAGTTGTTAGACATTAACGGCTGTGCGATTTTCTCGCGCACGGTAGACGAGAACCTTCACTTGCGGGTCACGCGCGGGTTTACCCCGCGTGACCCGCAAACTTTTGCCTAAAAGTGCCACTTCTGCGAAAGGTTCTGTTTTAGCAATGCAGATTGCAGTGATCGGGACTGGGTACGTCGGCTTGGTGACGGGCGCGTGTTTCGCCGAGTTCGGCGTTGACGTGGTGTGCGTTGACATTGACGCGCACAAGATCGAGCGTCTCAACCAGGGTCACATGCCGATTTACGAACCCGGCCTCGATCAACTCGTCGAGAAAAACGCGCAGGCCGGGCGGCTGAAATTCACGACGGACTTGAAAACCGCGGTCGAGCAGTCGCTGGTGATCCTGCTGGCCGTCGGCACGCCGCCACGGGAAGACGGTTCGGCCGACTTGAGCCACGTCGAAGCGGCGGCGCGCTCCGTCGCCGAACACATGAACGATTACAAAGTGATCGTCACGAAGTCTACCGTGCCCGTGGGCACCGGCGAGCACCTCAGGCGCATCATCGGCGAGCAGAGGAAGAACGCGAAGTTCGGCATGGTTTCGAATCCCGAATTCCTGCGCGAGGGCGCGGCCATCGGCGATTTCATGCGCCCCGACCGCGTCGTCATCGGCAGCCGCGACCCGGAAGCCATCGCCATCATCAAAGACCTCTATCGCCCGCTCTACCTGATCGAGACGCCTTTCGTCATCACTTCGTTGGAAGGCGCCGAGTTGACGAAGTACGCCGCGAACGCCTTCCTCGCCACGAAAATTTCCTTCATCAACGAGATCGCGAATCTCTGCGACCGCATCGGCTGCGACGTGCACGACGTGGCGCGCGCGCTCGGCATGGACAATCGCATCGGGAAAAAATTCCTGCACCCCGGCCCCGGCTTCGGCGGTTCGTGTTTCCCGAAGGACACGCACGCGCTGCTCTCCATCGCGCGCCAGTTCGACTACGACGCGCTCATCGTGGGCGCGGTGGTCAAGGTCAACGAGCGTCAGCGCGAGTTGATGGTGCCGAAGATCGAAAAACTAGTGGGCGACCTGTCGGGGAAGACAATCGCCGTACTCGGCCTCGCCTTCAAACCGGGCACGGACGACATGCGCGAAGCACCCTCCGTGGATATCATCCGTCGCCTCACGGAGAGCGGCGCGACGGTGCGCGCCTACGACCCCATCGCGATGGACGCCGCACGCGCATATTTGCCCGACCTCGAATACGCTGAGGACGAATATGCGGCCGTGACCGGGGCGGACGCCCTCGTCTTCATGACCGAGTGGAATCAGTTTCGCGCGCTCAACATGGAGCGCGTGCGCGAATTGATGCGCGCCCCGAAGATCGCCGACCTGCGCAACATCTACGATCCCGACGCCATGATGGAACTCGGCTTCGAGTACGTCGGCGTCGGCCGGCGACCACAAACAGTTCCCAACGATAAGTGACACGCGGAAGAAGCGGCTCGACGTTTCAGCGCACCCGCTACAACTACTAATATGAGTCTCTCTGGAATCGTGCTCGTGACCGGCGGAGCGGGCTTCATCGGTTCGCACATCGCGGCGACTTTCGCCGCACGCGGCGCGCGCGTGCGCGTGATTGACGATCTCTCGACCGGCCACGCCGAGAATCTGGAAGAGATCGGCGGCGACATAGATTTCGTGCGCGGGAACCTGAACGACGAGGCGACGCTCAGGCGCGCGCTCGAAGGCGTCGAACTCGTCTATCACGAAGCCGCCATACCGAGCGTGCCGCGCTCGGTGGACAACCCGCGCGAGACGCATCACGCCTGCGCCGAAGCGACCTTCTCGTTGCTGCTGGCGGCGCGCGAGAGCGGCGTGCGCCGCATCGTCTACGCGGCTTCGAGTTCCGCCTATGGCGACCAGCCCACGCTCCCCAAAGTCGAGACGATGTTGCCAGAGCCGCTCTCGCCCTACGCCGCCGCCAAACTCATAGGCGAGTACTACTGTCAGGTCTTCACGCGCACCTACAAATTAGAGACCGTCTGCCTGCGCTACTTCAACGTCTTCGGGCCGCGCCAAGACCCCAGTTCGACTTACTCCGGCGTCATCTCCCGCTTCATCGACGCGCTTTCGACCGGGCAGACGCCCGTCATCTATGGCGACGGCGAACAGTCGCGCGATTTCACTTACATCGCCAACGTCGTCGAGGCAAACATGCGTGCGGCGGAAACCATGCGCGGCGTCGGCCAGATCATCAACGTCGCCAACGGCGAACGCGTGACGCTCAATGAATTGCTCGACATGCTGAAGCAGGTGACGGGCAACGCGGGCGTACAAGCCGAATATCGGGAGGCGCGCGTCGGCGACGTGAAGCACAGCCTTGCGGACATCACGCGCGCGCGCGAGTTTCTCGGCTACGAACCACAGGTCGGACTGGAAGAAGGCTTGCGCCACACGATTGACTGGACTAGCCCTGCCCCTACGGTTTTGATACCGGTCACACTCATCTGCAAATCGCTATAGACTTCAAAGCCCGCGTCTCGATTTCAAGACGCGGGCTTTGAAGTTTAGTTGTGACCGTCGCAGGTTGCGGACTGATGCGCACAGGACGCATCGCGCCGGTTCGTCTCAGCTTTCAAACATCTTCCTCAAAGTCTCGGTGTATGGCGGGCGGGCGACGCCTTTGTCGGTGATGATGGCGGCGATGAATTCGTTGGGCGTCACGTCGAAGGCGAAGTTTTGCACGTTGATGCCTTCCGGGGCGAGGCGGTGTTCGTGCATGTGCGTCACCTCTCTGGCGTTGCGCTCCTCAATCGGGATTTGCTCGCCCGAGGCGATGTTCAGGTCAACGGTTGAGAGGGGCGCGGCGACATAGAAGGGGATGTTGTGCTGGCGCGCGAGGACGGCGACCATGTACGTGCCGATCTTGTTGGCCGTGTCGCCGTTTGAGGCGATGCGATCCGCGCCGACGACGACGGCGTCAACTTTGCCTTGCTTCATCACGTGCCCGGCCATGTTGTCGGTGATGAGCGTGACGGGAATGTTGTCTTTGTCGAGTTCCCACGCGGTGAGGCGCGAGCCCTGAAGGAAGGGGCGCGTCTCGTCGGCGATGACGGCGATACGTTTGCCCGCATCGCACGCGCCGCGAATCACGCCGAGCGCGGTGCCGTAGTCTCCGGCGGTGGCGAGCGCGCCCGCGTTGCAGTGCGTCAGCACGGTCGCGCCGTCGGCCAGCAACTCGCCGCCGAAACGGCCGAGCGCACGGTTAGAGGCAATGTCTTCTTCAAAGATGGCCTTGGCCTCGTCGATCATGCGCCCCTTGATCACTTCAGCGTCCGAAGTCTCGGCCGCGGCGCGCCGGAAAGCCTCGCGCATGCGTTCGATAGCCCAGAACAGGTTGACGGCGGTCGGGCGCGTGCGGCTCATCAGGTCGCACATGTAATCGAAGTCGTACTGGAGGTCGGGAGTAGACGTGGCGACCGCCTGTTTGAGTCCGAGGGCGAGTCCCATCGCCGCGCTTACTCCGATGGCGGGCGCGCCCCGCACCGCCATGTCTTTGATACTCTCGGCCACCTCTTCACACGAACGCAGCATCAGGTATTTTTCTTCAGTCGGCAGCAAACGCTGATCGATCATGCGTACGCCTTCGGCAGTCCATTCGACCGTTTTGATCATTAAAAGAAACGCTCCTCGGATGATGTTTGCAAGATGAACGACGCGTGTTCGGGCGGTGTAACTAATGCTTTCATCTTTGAATTTTGACGTGCAACATCTTAACCGACGGCCGGGAAGGCGGCAAACGTGGCGGCAAAATGAAAGAGAGGCCGCGGGAGGGAAACACGACGCGGCGGCGCACGCGCGCCACGCCGCGTGCGCTTGTCCCTCCTACAGTCTCTCTTCGATTCGATGACGCGGGGCGCGCCTAGTCGTGATCTCTCGCCGTGTCGTAGGCGGCTTTGGTCATCAAGCCCGCGACGATGTAGACGATTGCGAGCAGGACGTGAAACGTGTGGTCGCTCGTGCCGAGTTCGAGCGCCCCCGGAAGCACCTTGAACAGGCGGTCGTCGGCGACCATGCCGGGCATCGAAGGCGTGCCGGGCGCGCCGAGCAGGAAGCCCGCCACGCCGAGCAGCCCGTAGACCGCCCCGAACACGATGCAGAAGAGACGCGCACCTCTGAGCGTCCCGGCCAGACCGAAGTAGAGTGAAAGCGCGCCCGAAATAATGTGGATGAGGTTATGCGCGGTGCTCAGGTGAAAGCCGGCGACGCCGGGCGCGACGAAGCCGACGATTCCCACGAGTAAAAACACGACACCGATAATGGTCGCAACAGTTTTAGCCATAATCTTATTTCCCCTCCTTTGGGAGAAAAAGGTGGATACCTTGTCAAAGACAACCGCCGCCACCGCACTTTATTGCCGGGGCGCGGTCACAGCTTCAAAAACCGAAATGCAGCCTGAGTGCGCGGATTGTATACTAAATTCATTCGGCGGAAGCTAGTTTTTATTTCACAAAGACGTGGCATACCTGTCCGTTTCGCCGCGCCTTTGGGCGAATGTTATACTCGGTTAATTGATTAAAGAAGGTCAGACAGCCGCGCGCCCGTACCTGCGTTCCCGCGTGGCAGTTTCGCGAATCATGCGCCGGGTGCGTGTTCGCGTCGCGTGTGCGGATTTGAATTTCGGAAGAGGTGTGGAGAAGTTGGGAGACCTGAGAGAGCCGGTGCGGGTCAGTCCGAAAGAGGCTTGGCGGTTGGTTGAAGAGGCGCGCGCGCCCGTCTTTCTCGACACGCGCAACGCGCGCCACTACGCACAGAGCGACGTGCAAATTCAGGGGTCGCTCTACATCCGGCGCGAAGAGTTGGAGGCGCGCATCGGAGAAGTGCCGCGCGGCCGCCCGGTCGTCACCTATTGCGCCTGACACTACGAAAATTCCAGCGCCCGTGCGGCGCTGATCCTTGAAGAATACGATTTCACGGAACTCTACATTCTCGTCGGCGGCATCAACGCGTGGCGCGATTGCGGGCTTCCACTCGAACCGAAAGGAAAGTGAGCAGTAAGCTGTAAGCAGTTAAAACAGGAAACAGTAAGATTAACTTACTGCTCACTGCTCACTGCTCACTGCTCACTGCTCGCTGCTTACTGCTTACTATGAAAGAAGGCTGGGAGGCCGTCATCGGCCTCGAAATTCACGCGCAACTCAATACGGAGTCGAAGATTTTTTGCGGCTGCTCGACGCGTTTCGGCGACGAGCCGAACGCGAACACGTGTCCCGTGTGTCTGGGGTTGCCGGGCGCGCTGCCGGTCTTGAATCGTCGCGCCGTCGAACTCGGCGCGCGCGCGGCGCTCGCGCTCGGCTTGCGCATCAACGAAGAGTCGATCTTCGCGCGCAAAAATTATTTCTACCCCGACCTGCCGAAGGGCTACCAAATCTCGCAATACGACCGCCCGTTCTCCGAGCACGGCGAGCTTGAGATCGTTACCGCCACGCGCGACGCGGCCGGGCACGCGCGCGAGTGGCGGCCGATGATTATCCGCATCACGCGCATGCACCTCGAAGAAGACGCGGGCAAGAACGTCCACGAGGGTCTGCCCGAGACGGATCGCTATTCCTACGTTGACCTCAACCGCGCGGGCACGCCGCTCGCCGAGATCGTGACGGAACCGGACTTCCGCACTTCCTGGGAAGCATACGATTACGTCAACCACGTCAGGCGCGCGCTGCAATGGGTGGGCGCGTCCGAGGCCGACATGGAGAAGGGCAACCTGCGTTGCGAGGCCAACGTGTCGGTGCGGCGCGCGGGCGAAGAGAAGTTCGGCACGAAGGTCGAACTCAAGAATCTGAACTCGGTGCGCTTCATGCAGAAGGCCATCGAGTACGAGATCGAGCGGCACATCGAGTTGATCGAATCGGGCGGGCGCGTCACGCAGGAGACGCGCCTGTGGGACGACCGCGCGAATGAAACGCGCGTGATGCGCTCGAAAGAGGAGGCGCACGACTATCGTTACTTTCCCGAACCCGACTTGCCGCCGCTCGTCGTCACGGCCGCCTTCATCGAAGAAGTGACGGCGCAGATGCCGGAGTTGCCGGAAGCCCGCCGCCGCCGTTTCATGGAAGAGTATGGGCTGTCGTTCGACGACGCCTCGCAGTTTACCGCCGAGCGCGGCCTCGCCGACTACTACGAACGCGCGGCGCGTGCGGCTACAAACGCGCGCGCGGCGGCCAACTGGATCAGGTCGGAACTGCTGCGTGAACTCGAAGCATCGGGGCGCGGGGCGGAGGAGTCGCCGGTTAAGGCCGAAGAGTTGGGCGCGCTCGTGCGGCTGATTGACGAGGGCAAGATCAGCGGGAAGCAGGGCAAGGAAGTGCTCGTCGAGATGTTCGCGTCGGGCAAGTCGGCCGCCGTTATCGTCGAGGAACAGGGACTCGCGCAGGTCAGCGACGCGGGCGAGATCGAGGGGATCGTGGACGAAGTGATCGCCGCCAGCCCGAAACAACTCGAACAGTATCGCGCGGGCAAAGAGACGCTCTTCGGCTTTTTCGTCGGGCAGGTGATGAAAGCCTCGAAGGGCAAAGCGAATCCGAAACTCGTCAACGAAGTGTTGCAGGAAAGACTTCGTAAATCGTGAATCGTGAATCGTGAATAGAGAAAACCGGCTTCCTTCTATTCACGATTTACGATTCACGATTCACGTTCTTTTTGGGGGTTGAACGAATCTGAACGGCAAGGTCGCAATCGTAACGGGGAGCACGAAGGGCATCGGGCGCGCGATTGCCGAAGCTCTGGCGCGGGAAGGCATGGACGTGTGCGTGAGCGCGCGGAGCGAGGACGAGGTGCGGCGCGCGGTCGAAGAGTTGGGCGACGCGGGCGAAGGGCGCGTGACGGGCGCGGTGTGCGACGTGCGCGACTACGAAGAGGTGCGCGCCCTGTTCGAACACACGGTCGCGGAGTTCGGCGGCGTTGACGTGTTGGTCAATAACGCGGGCGTCGGTCTGTTTCAGAGCGTCGAGGAGATGTCGCCGGAAGATTTCCGCGCCGTGCTTGAGACGAATCTCAACAGCGTCTTCTATTGCTGCCACGAAGCGATCCCGCTGATGCGAGCGCGCGGCGGCGGCTACATCATCAACATCTCTTCGCTCGCGGGCGCGAACCCGCACCCGCGCATGGCCGCCTATAACGCGTCGAAGTTTGCCTTGAACGGCTTCAGCGAGGCGTTGATGCAGGAGGTGCGGCACGACCGCATCAAGGTCAGTTACATCATGCCCGGTTCGGTCAACACACACTTCGGCGGCGACGTGCCAAGCGCGGAGCAGAGTTGGCAACTGCAACCGCCGGACGTGGCGCGCGTCGTGTTCGACTTGCTGCGACACGACGAGCGGAGTCTGCCGAGTCGCGTCGAGATCAGGCCGAGCATGCCGCCTAAAACCAAGTGAGGACGGGTGAGAATGAAACAACTAATCCTCGCGGCGTTCGTCTGCCTGCTGCCGCACGCAGCCCACGCGCAAGCGGCCAGCCCGACTCCCGCCGCCGCCGTCGTCTCCGCTGTTCAGGATAAACCAACGTCGCCGCAGCCGGCGGAATTGCAGGAAGCCGACAAACTCAGCGCGTCAGTGGTGCAGCTTTATGCGGCGGGCAAATATAAAGAAGCGTTACCGGCGGCGCAGCGTGCGCTCGCCCTGCGCGAAAAAGTTCTGAAGGATGAAGACCCTTTGGTCGGCACGGCGTTGAACAACCTGCTCGCGCTCTACCTCGCGCTCGGCGACGCGGGCAAAGCCGAGCCGCTGTGCGAACGGATTCTCGCGCGCAGGGAGCAGGGGCGCGCCCCCACTTCCAAAGCCACCATGAACGCGCTGAACGCTTACGGGTGCATCCTGACGGCGAAGGGGCGTCTGCGTGTCGGCAACGGGTTGACGCTGTCCGAACGCATCAACAAAATTCTCTTGCAGGACGCTATCGTCGCCGCCGGGCTGACGCCTCCGGCGAGCCTCGAAGGGGTCGGCAAGCGAATAAGTTCGCCGCCGCCGCGTTATCCCGAAGAAGCCAAGAGCTTCAGGCTGCAAGGCCGCGTCTTCGTCGTGCTTGAGATCGACGGGGCGGGGCAGGTGACGAGCGCGGAGCCTTTGCTGTGCGGCAATGCCCTCAAAACGTTGGCGGAGGCCGCGTCCGAGGCGGCGCGCCGTTCGAGTTTCGCCCCGGTTGAAATCGCGGGCAAGCCGGTCAGCCGGAAGGCGTTCGCCGTATATAGCTTCGTCCTCCAATAAACGGAGCGGGCGTGTGTGCGCCGGAGGCGGCGCTTAATTTCAGGAGCAGGGGGAAAGGATAGAACATGGAAGCGGGCGACGTGGCAGAGCAGATTATGGAATTGAAGGAAGGCGAAGGGGGGCATGAAGAGGACGAGAAGTTTCGTTCGCGCGTGGCCTTGATGATCGCGTTCATGGCGATGCTGCTGGCGATCACGAGTCTGGGCGGCGGGAATGCCGCCGAAGACATCATGAATCACAACATCCATGCGAGCGACACGTGGGCTTTTTATCAGGCGAAGAACATCCGGCAGACTTCCTACCGCATCGCCGCCGACATGCTTGACGGCGAGATGCAATTGCAGGGCGCGACGCTCACGCCTGAGACGCGGGAGAGTTTGCAAAACAAGATCGATCAATTCAAGGCGACGGCCGCGCGCTATGAGAGCGAACCCGACCCGCAGGCTCCGAACGACCCGCTCCGGGGCGAGGGGAAAAAGGAACTCTCGGCGCGCGCCAAAGACTTCGCGGCGCAACGCGACCGGGCGCAGTTGCAAGACCCGAACTTCGATTTCTCCGAAGCCCTGTTTCAGATCGCGATTGTGCTGGCCTCCGTCTCGATCCTCGCCACGTCGCGGCTCATCATGAAAATCTCCATCGTCGTCGGCGTCGTGGCGACGGCGCTGATGCTCAACGGATATTTCTTGTTTTTCAATCTCCCCTTCTAAACCGTCCACACGAGGAGCGATAAGGCATGAAGAAGTTATTGATACCGATCTTCCTGCTCGCACTGTTCGGCCACCACGCGACGGAAACGGCGCGCGGGCAATCCGCCCAAGTCCCGGCGTGTGCGGCCGGGTCGGCGGCGTCGCCCGCAGGGCAAACTCCCGCGCTCTCGGAGGCCGACGGCCTGAACGCGAAAGTGGTGCAGTTGTACCGGGAGCGTAAATTCGACGAGGCGTTGACGGCGGCCGAACGCGTGTTGCAGATCATGGAGAGCGCGTTCGGCGCGAACCACCGCTGCGTTGCGGACGCGCTCGCCAACGTCGCCGCGGTGAGGAGCGCGAAAGAGGAGTACGACACGGCCGAAACGCTTTACCGGCGCGCGCTCGCGATTTACGACGCGGCGGGTGAACAGGACAGCCCCTCCGTCGTGGGCGTGCTGGATCGTCTGGTCTTCCTCTCGGCCGTCAAGCGAGACTTGGACAAGGCGGAGGCGTCGGCGAAGCGGATCGTCTCGATTGCCGAGAAGAAATATAAGCCGCAGCAACTCGAAATAGCGCGTGCCCTGACCTACGTCGCGGAAGTGGCGCGGTTGAAGCTCGACAACAAACGGGCGCGGTCGATCTACGCGCGCGTCGTCGAAATCGTGGAGCAATATGCTCCGGCCGCGGTGCCGACGGAGATCAGAAGTTCGCTGGCGAATTATCTGGGTCTGCTCTACACCGAAGAGGCCGGCAAGGACAGCGAGTTGACCGTGCGGATTAACAAACTGTTCATCGCCATCGCCTCCGGCGCGTCACCGGGCGGCAGGAGGGTGGTGGAGGGCGGCGTCATCAACGGTAAAGCCCTCTACAAGCCGCCGCCGGAATACCCGCCCGCCGCCAAATCGTTTCGCGCACAGGGCACCGTGCGGGTGAAAGTGACGTTGGACGAGACGGGCAAGGTGGTCGAGGCCGAAGTTTTCGACAGGTCTCCGCACCCCGCCCTGTCGCAGGCGGCCGTGGACGCGGCGCGGCGGGCGCGCTTCTTGCCGACGCTGCTCGACGGCGAGCCCGTCAGGGTCAACGGCATCATCACGTATAACTTCGTCCTGCGGTAAAGCGAAGGGGTGTGAACCATGCGAGCGGTGCTACAGCGGGTGACGCGCGCCTCGGTGCGCGTCGAGGGCGAGACGGTCGGCGAGATCGCCGCCGGGGTGCTCGTCCTGCTCGGCATCGCGCGCGACGACACGCCGGAGGACGCGCGCTACCTCGTGGAGAAGATCGCCGCCCTACGCATTTTTGAAGACGCCGAAGGGCGCATGAACTTGTCGGTCGCAGAGACGGGCGGCGCGTTGCTCGTCGTCTCGCAGTTCACGCTGTACGGCGACGCGCGGCGCGGGCGCAGGCCGTCGTGGATCGATGCCGCCGCGCCGGAAGTGGCCGAGCCGCTCTACGAATTTTTCGTCGGCGCGGCGCAGCGGACGCTGGCGCGGGTCGAGACGGGAAGTTTTCGCCGCACGATGGAAGTCGAACTCACGAACGACGGGCCGGTGACGATCCTGCTCGACAGCCGGAAGCAGTTTTGAGCGGCTGCGAAATTAACTCGCGGCCGCGCGCGTCGCCGCGAGAATCGGCGCATCGGCTGCTTCGCGCCTCCGCGTCTTTGTGTTTATATATTCGTTTTAGCCATCGACAAGATCGAGAAGGATGAGAATGATGAATCGTAACTTTAGACGTGGGGCGTTTGCGTTGCTCTGCCTCGCGTTCGCGCTCTCGGCGTTGGCGTGCGGGCAGGCGTCGAATTCCAACAGGGGGGCGGGCGACGCGGGCGATGCGAACGTCAAGGCGGGAATCAAGCCGGAGGCGGACGCGGAAGCGGCGGTCATCGAGACGGACTTCGGGCGGATCGTGATCGAGCTTTACCCGAACCTCGCGCCGCAGATGGTGGCGCGTTTCAAAAAACTCGCGGGCGAAGGTTTCTATAACGGGACGGCGATCCACCGCATCGACCCGGAACTGGGGATCATTCAGGGCGGCGACCCCAACTCGAAAGACAACGACCCGGCCAACGACGGCATGGGCAGTTCGGCCGAACCGAACCTCCCGGCCGAGTTTAGCGACATCGAGTATGTGCGCGGCACGGTCGGCGCGGCGCGCAGCCAATCGGAGGATTCCGCCAACAGCCAGTTCTACATCACGCTCAAACGCCAGCCCGCCTTCGACAAACGTTACACCGTCTTCGGCCGCGTCATCGAAGGCATCAACAACGCCGACATCATCAGCACCGCGCCCCTTGCCGAAGGCACGCAGGATCGACCGGCGGATAAGATTCTCGTCAAAAGCATCACGCTCGCCCCGCGCGCAAATTTCAAATAAAACTTTGGGGAAAGGGTAAGGGGTAAAGGGTAAAGGCGAGAATGGAGAAACGCGCATCATCCTTCTTACCTTTCCCCTTTACCCCTTACCCTTTTCCCCTATCTTAGATCGAGTCGTCTTCCGTCTTCGAGCGCGGGTCGAGTTCGAAGCGGTTGCGGTCGCGGCGGTCGATCTTGTCTATGAATTCGAGTTCTTCGTTGTCCTCGAAGTTGATGCCGACGGCATGTGCGTTCTCCTCGACGTCCGACTGATCGGGCGTCGGGTTGTCGCCGGAGACGGCCTCCGTGCCGCTGTCGTTGACATCTTCCCACGAGGCGTCAAGGTCGCCGCCGGCATCGCGCGGCGAGGCGGCGGTGTTCTGGCGCAGCCGCCCGGCGAGTTGTTCAGGGTCTTTCGGCGCGCGCGCGATCTCTTCCTCCATGAACTGTTCGATCTCCGGGTCGGGCACAAAGTTCGGATCGTTGCTCAGGTACTCGAAGTCCTCCGGTCTCTTCTTCGGCATCTTTCCACCTTCCCGTGCGATGAATCAACAACACGCGCGACACGGGCTGCTGCTGCTGCTGCTGCTGCTGTCGCCCCATCGCCCCCGTGCCTCGCTCGCACCTGTTGTTTGCTTGTTGAACTGGCGAGCAATATAGCAAATGCGAACTCGCCGAACAAACAGGCGACGCACGCGGTCACACAGACGCGCGCGAAAAGTGACGCGCTTGACGGAGCGCGGTAGGGGCACTTAAACTTAAACGCATTAGATTTTCGCCGTAAATTTGAGAGCGCGCCCCGCCGAAGCAGACCCGCTTCGACGGGCAACAGGCGCGCTCTGTAATCCGCTGAAGCCTTTCAGCCGCGAAGGAATTTTGAAAACTCCGATGACTCATAATCTCTTCAATTCGTTACAACGCTTCGACGCCGGACAGTTCTATTCGCTGCCGCAACTGGAAAAAGAGGGCGTCGGCCCCGTCTCCAAACTGCCCGTCAGCATTCGCATCGTGCTCGAATCACTGCTCAGGAATTTCGACGGCAAGAAGGTGGAGGAAGAGGACATTCGCGCGCTCGCCAACTGGCAGCCCGATGCCGAGCGCACGGAGGAGATTCCCTTCATCGTGGCGCGCGTGTTGTTGCAGGATTTCACGGGCGTGCCGCTGCTCGTAGACCTCGCCGCGATGCGTTCGGCGGTGGCGCGCATGGGTCGCGACCCGAAGATCATCGAGCCGCTCGTGCCCGTCGATCTCGTCATCGACCACTCCGTGCAGGTGGACGCGTGGAGCACCCCGGACGCGCTCGAAAAGAACATGGAGACGGAGTTCAAGCGCAACCGCTCGCGCTACCAGTTTTTGAAATGGGGCACGCAGGCGTTCGAGAGTTTTCAGGTCGTGCCGCCGGGGATCGGCATCGTTCATCAGGTCAACCTCGAATACCTCGCGCAGGGCGTCATCGAACGCGACGGCGTCTACCTGCCCGACACGCTCGTCGGCACTGACTCGCACACGACGATGATCAACGGCCTCGGCATCATGGCCTACGGCGTCGGCGGCATCGAAGCGGAGGCGGGCATGCTCGGCCAGCCCGTCTACTTTTTAACGCCCGACGTGGTCGGCGTCGAAATGACCGGGAGTTTGCGCGACGGCGTAACGGCGACCGATCTCGTCCTGCGCGTGACGGAGATATTGCGCGCGGCGAAAGTGGTCGGGAAGTTCGTCGAGTTTCACGGCGAGGGCGCGGCCAGCATCCCGGCCTACGACCGCGCGACCATCGCCAACATGGCTCCCGAATACGGCGCGACCGTCGGCTTCTTCCCCGTGGACGAAAAGACGCTCGAATATTTCCGCTCCACCGGGCGCAGCGAGGAACGCGTCGCCGCGATTCGCAGTTACTACGAGGCGCAGGGGATGTTCGGCATCCCGCGCGCGGGCGAGTGCCGGTACAGCCAGTTGATCGAGTTGAATCTCGCGGAGATCGAGCCGAGCGTGTCCGGCCCGAAACGCCCGCAGGATCGCATCGAACTCTCCCACCTCAAAGAACGCTTCAACGACCTACTGCGAAAACCCGTCGGCGAGGACGGCTACAACAAGCGGCAGGAAGAACTCGACGCACGCTTCCCCGTGAACTTGAGTGCGGCCGGGGATGGGGGCAACGGCCGCTCGTTGCCGGTGCTTGCGGGCGGCGGCGGGCAGGAGTCGGAGTCCGTCCCGCTTGGCGCAGGCAACGACAGCGAGAAGAACACGAGCGCGCTCACCGAGATCGAGATGATGAACAACCGCCCGACGCCCGACCGCGTCGAGCACGACGACACGGACGCCAGCAAGCAGCCCGATCTCAAACGCAACGCCATGCTCGGCCACGGCGACGTGGTCATCGCCGCGATCACTTCATGCACCAACACCTCGAACCCGTCCGTCATGCTGGCGGCAGGCATTCTGGCGAAGAAGGCCGTGGAGCGCGGACTCGGCACGCAGCCTGCGGTCAAGGCGTCGCTCGCGCCCGGCTCGCGCGTCGTCACCGAGTATTACCGGAAGACGGGCTTGCAGCCTTACCTCGACCAACTCGGTTTCAACCTCGTCGGCTACGGCTGCACGACCTGCATCGGCAACTCCGGCCCGCTCGACCCGCGCATCGAAAACGTCATCAACGAGCACGATCTGGTGGCGGCGAGCGTGTTGTCGGGCAACAGGAATTTCGAGGCGCGCGTGCACCAGAGCGTCAAGGCGAATTTCCTGATGAGTCCGCCGCTCGTCGTCGCCTTCGCGCTCGCCGGTCGCATCGACATCGACATGACGACGGAACCAATCGGGCAGGGTAAGAAGGGCGAGGACGTTTACCTGCGCGACATCTGGCCGACGCTCGAAGAGATCGGCGAAGGCTTGCGCGCCGCGACCGACCCGGAAGTCTACCGCCGCCTCTACAGCGACTTCGCCGAACAGAATCCCCTGTGGAACGAAATCCCGTCCGTCGCGGGCGACGTGTACGATTGGGACGAGCACTCGACCTACATTCAGGAGCCGCCCTACTTCGAGAAGTTCGGGATGGAGCCGGGCAAGTTTTGCGACATCAGGAACGCGCGCCCGCTCGCCATCTTCGGCGACTCGGTGACGACCGACCACATCAGCCCGGCGGGCGCGATCAAGCCCACTTCGCCCAGCGGCGTCTACCTGCAACAGCACGGCGTCCACGTTGACGACTTCAACTCTTACGGCTCGCGGCGCGGCAATCATCAAGTGATGGTGCGCGGCACGTTCGCCAACGTGCGCATCAAGAATTTGATGGTTCCCGGCACGGAAGGCGGCGTCACTTGCCTGCAACCCATCAACCAGCAGATGAGCATTTACGACGCGTCCGTGCAGTATCAGGCGGCGGGCATCCCGCTCGTCGTCATCGCGGGGCAGGAGTACGGCACGGGCAGTTCGCGCGACTGGGCGGCGAAGGGCACGCGCCTCCTGGGTGTGCGCGCCGTCGTCGCGCAGAGCTTCGAGCGCATCCACCGCAGCAATCTCGTCGGCATGGGCGTCCTGCCCTGCCAGTTCAAAGAGGGCACGAACGCGAAGACGCTGAATCTCGACGGCACGGAAGTCTTCGACATCACCGGACTCGAATCCGACGAGATCAAACCGCGACAAGACGTGACGCTCGTCATCCGACGCCAGTCGGGCGAGACGGAAGAAGTGCCCGTCACCCTGCGCATCGATACGCCGATTGAGATCGACTACTACCGCCACGGCGGCATCCTGCCCTTCGTGCTGCGGCAACTGATCACGCAAGAGTGACGCACTTTTTGTTCACCGCCGCGGGGCTGCTCGTCCTGCTCTTTGTGGCCTACGACGTTTACGCCACGATCCTCGACGCCAGCGGGCGCGCCGGGCCGCTCAGCGGTTGGGTGAATCGCGGCGTCTGGGCTGCGGCGCGCACACTGGCCGTTCGCTTCTCGAACAATCGCCGCCACCGCCTGCTCAATCTCGTCGGGCCGATGTTGATGCCCAGCCTCATCGTCCTCTACCTCTTGCTGCTCATCACCGGCTTCGCGCTCATCTACCTGCCGCGCATGCCTGCCGAATTCAGCGTCCTCCCGTCGGCTGCGAGCGCGAACTGGATCGAGTCGCTCTATTTCAGCGGCGTCACGCTCGTCACGGTCGGCTACGGCGACATCACGCCGCGCACGCATGTCGTGCGCTTCTTCGCGCTCGTCGAAGGCGCGAGCGGCTTCGCGCTGATCTCGCTCGCCGTCACATACCTGATCACCGTCTACAGCGCGCTCGAACGCAAACGCGTCATCGCGATCTCTTTCTATCATCAGGCGGAAGAGGGCGCGGATGCGGCCGGGTTCATCGCGCACCACTTCTTCGCCGGACGCTTCCACGGCTTTGAGGTAGTCCTGCGCATGGCGGCGCGCGACATCAACGAACTACAGGAGTCGCACGCCGAGCACCCCGTCATACACTATTTTCACCCCATCGCCGTTCATAAGAGCATGCCGCGCATCTTCTTCCTCATCCTCGAAACGTGCGCCGTCATCAACAGTTGTCTCGACAAGGAGGAATACCCGGAGATGTGCAGCCATCCCGAAATGCGCACGCTCGAAGCGAGCGGCCTCCATGTGCTCGAACAACTCATCTTCGCGCTCGGCCTGAAGGACAAAGCCCCGGACGAAGACCCGGCCGCAGCTTCGCGCCGCCTGCAAAGACGCTACCGGCGGACGCTCAAACAACTGGCCGAGGCGGACATCAAGACGCACCGAGACCCGGACAGGGGTTGGGAAATTTACCGCGAGCAGCGTGAACGCTGGGAGACGAAACTTCACGCTTTCTGCGAGTATCTCGGCTACGACTGGGAAGAAGTGACGGGCGACAAAGACTTGCGCCACGCCACCGACGAAGAAGTGGACGAATTGCAGTCGTAAAGCTCGCCGCGCATGGTGCGCCCCCGGCGTATCCTCTCCGCGTCCCTACAGTTTCCTTTGACGCTCAAAGAATCAGCCCACCTGTCTCCAACTCGCTCAAGTTTGAACCCTCCCGAAAATTTTTATCCCGCATCCTGATCCCTTTCCCGTGTACCCTGCGCGTTATTAAACGAGAGCAAGCCGGACGAGCAACAGAGACCCCGCTTGCTCTCAGCCATTGTGCCGAAACGGTATTGATAAATTTTGAACGCTATCTAATCAGGAGAGGTAAGAATCATGCAAACACTTCGTACAACGCGCGTCTCGCGCCTGTCATACATCGCACTGGCGCTGCTCTGCGCCATCAGTTCCATCAGCCTGCCGTCGTCTTTTTCAGCCAATGCCGCCGCCGCGGTGGTGGCGGCGGATCAAGCGGCGATCAAAATCGCCTTCGAGCGTGGCGGCAGCATCTACACGATGAATGTTGACGGCAGCAACCAGAAACTCGTCGGCCATCCGGCCGTCCTCGCGATTGATCCCTCGTCATCGCCCGACGGCACGAAGTTCGCTTTCACCTGCGGCTCCGAGCCGCTCAACATCTGCGTGATGAACGCCGACGGCAGCAACGTCCAGTCGATCACAAACGAGAACGCTGACGGCGCTCCCGCCTATTCGCCTGACGGCACGCGCATCGCTTTCACCAGCTACAGGGAACTTGGCGGCAGCCACATTTACTTGATCAATCCTGATGGAACCGGCCTCCAGCGGTTGCCGATCAACGACGCGAGCGTCACGGGCGAGAACAGCCCCGCGTGGTCGCCCGACGGCACGCGCATCGCTTTTGTCGGCGAGTCGGAGTCGGGCTACGACATCTATACGGCGACCCTCGACGGCGCTGTGACGCGCGTTACCTTCACCAACAACTACAAAGGCAGCCCGGCCTATTCGCCCGACGGCGCGCAGATCGCCTTCGATACGCTGGACACCATCTCCGTCGTCAACGCGGGCGGCGGCACAGTCTCCGTCCTTACTTCCGCCGGCGACTCAAACCTCTCACCCGCTTATTCGCCCGACGGCGCGCTCATCGCCTTCCGCCGTGAGGTCATCATTAGAGACGAGAACGGCAGCATCGTTGACCACGAAGACAGCATCTACGTGATGAATGCGGATGGCACGAACGTCAAAAGCCTGAATGCTCCCGGCTCAAGCCCCGACTTTCAGCGCGTGCAGGTTCAGCCGCCCCCGCTGCCGGTCAAAACGCCCGCCGAGCGCATCGGCGACCTCGACGCCCTCGTGCGCAGCTTCAACCTGCCTTACGGGACGGCGAACAGCCTGACGGTCAAACTGCGCGCCGCGCTCGACGCTCTCAACGCGGGCAACACGGCCGTCGCTTGCGCCAAACTCGCGGACTTCGCCAACCACACCCGCGCGCAGTCGGGCAAGAAGTTGACCGCCGCGCAGGCCACGCAGTTGATTGACGAAGCAAACGCGATTCGCGCCGCGCTCGGTTGCAGTTAACACGGCGGCGAATAACGGATAGCTCCGCGCGATGCGCCGGAGTCGCGGGAGGGGTGGCCGCCTTGGGCAAGGATCGGCCGCCCCTCTCTGTTTTTACAATGAGTGCATCCCGCCCGCGCGTCGTCCTCGCGCGGGCGGGATCGGGTCATTTAGACTTCGCCCGGAGTAGGTGATAAAGTAATGTCCGTGCACGAAATTCAAGAAACACTCTCCAACATAATTTTCTAAGAATCCGAGCTAAGGAGTTATCCATGTCGTCCTCTCAAACCGCATCCGAATCGCCTCGCCGGTATCAATTGTTTATTGACGGCCAGTGGGTTGACGCCGAATCCGGCAAAACCTTCGCCACGCCGAACCCCTCGACGGGCGAGACGCTCGCCGAAGTCGCCGAGGCCGACAAAGCCGACGTGGACAAGGCCGTCGCCGCCGCGCGCCGCGCCTTCGAGGGCAAGTGGGGGCGCATGAGCGCGCGCGACCGCGGGCGTCTGCTCTACAAACTGTCGCAACTGATCGAGGCGAAGTCGCAGGAACTCGCCGCTCTTGAGACGGCCGACAACGGCAAGCCGATCAAAGAGTCAATGTACATCGACCTGCCGGGCGTGGTGGAGAATTTTGAATACTTCGCCGGGTGGGCGACGAAGATCGAAGGCGAGACGATTCCCGTCCCCGGCCAGATGTTCAACTACACTCTGCGCGAGCCGCTCGGCGTCTGCGGCCAGATCATCCCGTGGAATTTCCCGCTCCTGATGGCCGCATGGAAACTCGCGCCCGCGCTCGCGGCGGGCAACACCATCGTCTTGAAACCCGCCGAACAAACTCCGGTCACGGCGTTGGAACTCGGGCATTTGTTTCAGGAAGCGGGATTCCCCGACGGCGTCGTCAACATCGTGCCCGGCTACGGCGAGACGGCGGGCGCCGCGCTCGCCTCGCACCCCGGCATAGACAAGATCGCCTTTACCGGCTCGACCGAAGTCGGCAAGATCATCGCGCGCACCGCGGCCGACAATCTCACCAAAGTTTCGCTCGAACTCGGCGGCAAAGCCCCGAACATCGTCTTTGCCGACGCCGACATCGAACAGGCCGTCAACGGCGCGATGATGGGCATCTTCTTCAATCAGGGTCAGGTCTGCTGCGCCGGTTCGCGCCTCTTCCTCGACGAACGCGTGAAGGACGAATTCCTCGAACGTTTCAAAGAGAAGGCCGAAAAGGTCAGGGTCGGCGACCCGATGGACAAGGCGACGCAGATGGGGCCGCAGGTGTCCGCCGAACAACTCGCGCGCATCAGGGGCTACGTAGACATCGCGCGCGGCGAGGGCGCGACCGTGCTCACGGGCGGCGGCACGCCGGAACTCGAAGGCAACTTCAAGAACGGTTACTTCTTCCAGCCGACCGTCTTCAGCGACGTGCAGAACTCGATGCGCGTCGCGCAGGAGGAAATCTTCGGGCCGGTCGCCTCGGCCATCACGTTCAAGGACGAGAAGGATTTGATCCGTCAGGCCAACGACACGATCTACGGCCTCTCCGCCGGCATCTGGACGAAGGACATCACCCGCGCGCACCGTTTCGCCAAAGAGATCAAGGCGGGCACGGTCTGGATCAACACCTTCAACATGATGAACGCCGCCTCGCCCTTCGGCGGCTACAAGCAATCCGGCTACGGGCGCGAGATGGGCAAGCACGCCCTCGAACTCTACACGCACGTCAAGAGCGTCTGGGTTGATCTCTCAGGCAAACCCATTGGCTGGTACGGCAACTAAGCGAAGGGATGAAGGATGAGGGATGAGGGATGAATAAGAAAAGCACTCAAGCGTTTGAATGTTTTCTTTCATCCCTCGTCCTTCATCCCCCCGCCCTCAATTACGCCTCTCCCGTATTTCAACATAAGAAGGAGAAGCCATGCGCTCAGGTCGGAAAGTCTCAATTCTCGTTTTAACTCTCCTCTGCGTTTTCCTGTTCACAGCGTGTCCGAGCAAGACGAACATCGGGAAAATTCTCGACAACCCGGATCGGTATCGCGACAAAGAGGTCGGGATCACGGGGACGGTGGAGGACAGTTACGGCGTGCCTCTCATCGGCGGCGCGTACAAAGTTGACGACGGGACGGGCGAAATCTGGGTCGTCTCGAAGCGCGGCGGCACGCCGCGAAAGGGCGCGCGGGTCGGAGCGAAAGGGCGCGTCTTGCAGGGCTTCAGTTTCGGCGGCCGCAACTTCGGCACCGTCATCGAAGAGTCCGACCGGCGCACCAGATAAGACATTGATTCATTGATCCATTGAATCAATGAATCAATGAATCAATGAATCAATTGCTCCCATCTCTGGACGCGCAATTCGCCGCGCTGCACACGCGTTCGAGCGCGCTCGTGCGGGTCGCGCCCGCGGAGAAACTCTACTGGCAGCCGCGAACGGCCGGGGCGGGCGCGCCGCCCGTCTATTCGTGCGGCGAACACGTTCTGCGCAGCGCGGCCTGTATCGAGCAGACTTTCGGCGGCGTCACGTCGAATTTGTGGGACGACCCGTTCGAGTGGACGCTGCCGGAAACGCTCGCCACGCCCGCGCTCGTCGCGGAGTATCTGGCCGAAGTCGAGGCGACGCGGCGACGCGGCTTCGCACTCTTCGAGACGGACGCCGATCTCTCGAAGGAGATCGCCGTGCCGCCGGGCGAGATGCAGACGCTCTTCGCGCTTTTGTCCGCGACGCTCGCGCGCGCCGCGCATCATCAAGGGCGGGCGTTCGCGACGTTCAGGCTGTTCTCGGACGAACGCCTGCCGCCGCTCTGAAGCGGCTGTCGCGCCGAACTTTAACAACGCATCGAACGTAATCTAAACGCGCGTGAGTATCTGTCGCGCCGCGAATCCCTTTAACCGGCAGAAAGGTTTCTCCTCATGTATTGCCCGAAATGCGGCCAGTCGCAAGTGAGCGCGGAGGTGCGCTTCTGTTCGCGCTGCGGGTTTCCGCTCGTCGTCGTGGGAGATTTGCTGGCGACGGGCGGCGTGCTCCCCGCACGCGTGCCGGGTTATGAAGGCGTGGGCGAGCGGCCGGTCTCGTCGCGACGCCGCGGCGTGAAGCAGGGTCTCGGTCTCCTTCTCGTCAGTTTTCTCCTCTTTCCTTTTTTCGCGATCCTGCACGAAGCGATCAGTCTTCCGCAGGAGTTTATGGTTCTTGGCGCGATTGGGGCGATGGCCGCCTTCATACGGATCATCTATGCCGTGTTTTTTGAAGAGGCCGCGCCGCGCGCGCCGCAGTATGCTCCTCAGCCGCCGCAACTCTACACGCCGCCGATTGCTTCGCGGCTGCACGCCGCCGCGCAAGAGTCTCTGCCACAGCCGCAGGGCGTGCCCGTCAACGATTACCGCCAGCCGCAGGTACACACCGCCGAGATCAGACACCCGCCGAGCGTCACGGATCACACCACGCGTCTTCTCGACAAGCAATCCGACTCTTCGGAGCAATGAGCGCGCCCGATCAAACGCCTCTCGTCGAACGCCTCCGCGCGAGGATAAGGCGCGAGGGCGCGATCTCATTTCGCGATTGGATGGACGCCGCGCTCTACGACGAGCGCGAGGGCTACTACCGTCGCCCCGGCCGCCCGCGCTGGGGGCGTGACGGAGGCGACTATCGCACCAGCCCCGAACGCACACCCCTGTTCGCCGCCACCTTCGCGCGCTACTTCGCCGCGCTCCACGCCGAACTCGGCGCGCCGCCCCGTTGGGCAATTCTCGAAGCGGGCGCGGGCGCGGGCGATTTCGCGCGCGTCACGCTCGAAACTTTAGAACGCGATCACCCGCGCGTCCTCCAGGCGACCCGCTATCACATCGACGAGACGAGCGGCGAGGCGCGCCTTCGCGCCCGCGAAAATCTGGCGGCGTTCGCCGACCGCGTCGAGTTTTGTCGAGACGGTTGGCGCGAGCTTTCTTTCGAGGCCGGGGTGATTTTCAGCAACGAGTTGCTCGACGCGTTTCCGGTGCATCGCGTGCTGATGCGCGGCGGCCAATTGCGCGAGTTGTGCGTCGCGCTGGACGAAGCGGGCAACTTCTGTTGGAGCGAACAAGAGTTGACCACCCCGCGTCTCATGGAACACTTCGCGCGTCTGGGCGTCGCGCTCGCGGAGGGGCACGTCGCGGAAGTTAATCTGGCGGCCGGGGAGTGGATCGAGCGCGCCGCGACCGTGTTACGACGCGGCTACGTCGTGACGGTCGATTACGGGGCTGAGGCCGAAGAACTGTATCGCTCGACCGAACGCCGCGACGGAACGCTCCGCGGCTTCCGTGAACACCAATTCGTCTCGGACGTGCTCGCGCGTCCCGGCGAGTACGATCTGACGACGACGATTAACTGGACGCAGGTCAGACAGGCCGGGGAAGCGGCGAATCTCAAAACGATTTCGCTTGAGCGGCAGGACGGGTTTTTGTTGCGCGCCGGGGCGCTCGATCAACTTGAGTGTCTCACCTCACACCTCGACGGCGAAGCCGAACGCGTGCGGCTGAGACTCGGCGCGCGCGAGATGATTCTCCCCGGCGGGATGAGCGGAAGTTTTCAAGTGCTCGTGCAAAAGAAAAGAGCGGCTTAAAGCGGCTCGCGATTGTGCGACAGGAAAGATTGATGCACGGCAAGGCCCGCCGCCCGCTCGCCGGTATAACCGAACGCGCGACGGGCTTGTTCTACCCCGACGGTTCTAACGGGCGACGGACGTTCTTTTGCAATCTCCTCTCAGTTTCCCGCCACGCCTTCGCGGGCGTTCCCGGCCGCGCGTCTGTTACGCTAAAATAATATCGCTTATGCATGAAGTCGAAACCGCACGCCTGCGCCTGAGGATGTTCACCACCGACGACCTCGACGCGTTAGCCCTGATATTCGCCGACCTGAACGTGATGGAGTTCATCGGCAAAGACGGGTTGCCGATCCCGGTGGAAGAGACCGCCGTGGCTCTGGAGAGCATCGTCCGGCACTGGCAGACGCACGGCTTCGGCAGGTGGGCGGTAGAGGATAAAGAGGAAAGAAGCCTGATCGGGTACGCGGGAATCAGGTCTCTGGAAGGTCGGCCGGAACTTGTTTACCTGCTGGCGAAGAAATACTGGGGGCGGGGGCTGGCGACCGAGGCCGCCGGGGCGTGCCTGAGGTACGGCTTTAGGGAGAAACAGTTTGATTCGATTCTGGCGTTGTCGCGCCCCCTCAACGTGAGGTCGCGCCGCGTCATGGAAAAGATCGGGATGAGGTTTGAACAAGATGCCCGCTACTTCGGCATAGACGTTGTCCAGTACGTCATCAGGCGTCAGGAATATAGCGACGACGATTCGTTTTATCTACTGCGAGAAATCTTTCGAGACAGTCTGGCGGGGTGAAGACGGCGTCGCCCTTCAATTTCCCGGAGCAACATAGATGTTGATTTAATAAAGTTCAATCAGGTATGCTTGATTGCGAAGGGCGAATCCTCAGAGATTTTTCGCCCGCCCGCCACCAACACCCGAGCGCGTCAAGCCAGCCGTTATCGCCCCACCCGGCATGAAGGAGTTTCGACAAATCACATTATGATAGACCCCGGTGCATTGCTCCAAAATCGTTACCGCGTCGTGAAACAGATCGGAGAGGGCGGCATGGGCGCGGTTTACGTCGCCACGGATGAACGTTTTCACAGCACGGTCGCCATCAAGCAGACCTTCTTCGACGACCCCACGCTCCGCAAGGCGTTCGAGCGCGAAGCGCATTTGTTGAACCATCTGCGCCACGCCGCGCTGCCGCGGGTGAGCGATCACTTCGTCGAAGGCGAGGGGCAGTTCCTCGTCATGGAGTTCATCGAGGGCGACGAGTTGGCGGAGTTGATGCAACGCCGCGGCGCGTTCCCGCTGGCCGACGTGCTGCGCTGGGCGGACGAACTGCTCGACGCGCTCGAATACTTGCACACGCACGAACCGCCCATCGTCCACCGCGACATCAAACCGCAGAACATGAAGCTCACGTCGCGCGGCCAGATCGTGCTGCTCGACTTCGGGCTGGCGAAGGGCGCGGCGACGGGCACGCGCCACAGCGCGACGGCCAGCGTCTTCGGCTACTCCCGCAGCTATGCCCCGCTCGAACAGATTCAAGGCACGGGCACGGACACGCGCAGCGACCTCTATTCGCTCGCCGCGACCCTCTACCATTTGATGACCGGAGTCGTGCCCGTCGATGGGCTGACGCGCGCCGGCGCGATGATCAACCAACAGCCCGACCCGCTCCGACCCGCGCACCTCGTGCACGCGCAAGTGCCGGAATCGGTCAGTAAAATCCTCCACCGCGCGATGGCCTTGAAGGCCACTCTCCGCCCGGCGACGGCGGGCGAGATGCGCGCCGCGCTGCGGCAGGCGTCGGCCGGCATCGCGCGCACCACGCCGCAAGCGGCCGCCGCTCACACGTACGGCCAAGGCGTGCGCAACGAGGCCACGATGCTGGACGGCGGGACACACATGTTCGGCGGGCAAGGGGCGTCGCCTTCGACTTACTCACAGACACGGCTGCGACCGTCCCCGTCGCAGACGGAAAGCGAGGCGACGATTGTCGATTCGTCTCTCGAACGGACGCGCCCGTCAATCAAGCCGTACTCGCACACCTCTTTTCACGAGCCTCCCGCCGAGCGAGCGCGCAAGCATTCGCCGGCAATGATCGTCGGCGTCAGCCTCGCCGTGCTCATCGCCTGCGCCTTCGTCGCCTTTCCACTTTTGAAAAGCCCCGTTGCGACCCCGGCCACTATTGAGGCTCAGACCGGGACTCAGCCCGCTGCGACGCAACCACTCGCGCCGGACGCGACGCTGACCGAAGCCACACGTCAAACTTCAGATTCTACTTCCGCTCCGGGGCGGCCTTTATCGCCGGAACCGCGCTCGGCCGGCGAGCCACAGTCTCAGGCCAATCAAGTCTCGAACAGGGAAGCAGAGGCGTCGGGCGGTTCTGCCGTGAACGCAGACGGGTCTAAAAACTTTTCACCCGCCGTCGAAGCTACGGAGAACAAGTCCGGCCTCGTTATCCAATCGCCCGCTCCGAGTTCTTCGCACGGCGTGAAAAACGACGCCGCGGCCGAGTATGACGCGCAACGCGCGGAGGATTTACGCAGGAGGAAGGAACAGCAGGCGTTGGAACTGCAACAGCAGCGGCAGCGTGAGCAGTTTCGCCCGCCGCCCCCGCCGCACGAAGGCGGCTATCCGCCTCCGGGTGGCGGACACCGTCCTCCCCCGCACCGCCCGCCGCCCATGCGTTGACAATGAACAGCAACGGTCGTTCATCGCAAAGATGGTTGCTGTCGGGCGACCGCGACGCATGCCCGCGCTTCGCGCACGCCTCGCGCCTTTGTTCCGTCGGCCGCTTACCCGGTTCGTCATAACAAGGGGAATGTTCTACCATTGACGGGATTGTCAAATGGCTACTCTCCACATCGAAGACGCGGGCGGCCGGAAGTGGCAATACACGCTCGCGGGGCAGGGACAATGCACCATCGGCCGCTCGCCTGAGAACACCGTGCCGCTCGACGACCCGCGCGTGTCCCGCCAGCACGCGCACATCGTCGTGCGCGGCGACGCATACTTCGTCATCAACGGCGTCTTCAACGGGTCTGTCCTCAAACGCAGCGCGAACGGGATACTCGTCAACGGTAAACAGCGCGACGAGTGCCAACTCGCTCACGGCGACCAGATCAAAGTGGGCGGGAGCGTGCTCAAATTCCTCAACGACGATCCGCCGAAACAAAACGCGCCGCTCAGATACGAGGATGCCGCTTTAGGGAAGACGCAGATCGCCGTGCCCGCGCACGGCCTCCCTCACCAGCAGGCCGCGCACGCGTCGGCGGGCGGGCAGGGTTCGCCGTCGGAGCTACAGGTGTTGCGTCGCAAGGCCGACATTCTCGCCATGCTCTACGAGTTGAATAAGACCTTCAACTCCGTCTTCAATCTCGCGGCCATCTTCGACAAAGCGACCGACATTATTCTCCGCGTGACGCCCGCGGATCGCGTCGTCGCGCTGCTCGGCACTGAATCGCCGATCACGAAAGGCTTCGAGAGTCTCCACCCCGTCGGGATTAAAACGCGCCACGAGGCATACCACACCGGCGCTAAGCAGATCACGGTCAGCCGGACGATCCTCACCAAAGCGCTCGACGAGCGGGTCGCCCTTCTCTCGCAGGACGCCGCCGCCGACGCCCAGTTCGCACAGGCGAAATCGATCATTTCGCAGGGCGTGCGCTCCACCATTTGCGCCCCGCTGCTCACGGACTCAGGCGTCCACGGGGCGATCTATGCCGACCGCCTCGACCCGGCGGCCGTCTTCACGCGTGACGATCTGGAATTCCTGACGGCCATCGCGTCGCAAACCGCCGTCGCCGTCGAAAGCGCACGCGCTCACGAGCGACTGGCGCGCGAAGAGGTGGCGCGCGCCAACTACAGCCGGTTCATGCCCGAATACGTCGTGCGCCAGATGCTCGAACACCCGGAGTCGTTCAAACTCGGCGGCGCGAATCAACGCGTGACCGTGCTCTTCGCAGACGTGCGCGGCTTCACGCGCATCTCCGAGCACGCGCCCCCCGAACGCGTCGTGCAAATCCTCAACCTCTACTTCTCGGCCATGACCGACATTATCTTCGCGCACGGCGGCACGCTCGACAAATACATCGGCGACGGACTCATGGCCTTGTTCGGCGCACCCTCCGCCACGCCGCAAGACGCATCCAACGCGCTGGCCGCCGCCGTCGCGATGCAACGCCGCATCGACCTGCTCAACCACGAATTGCGCACCGCCGGTTTGCCCGAGATCAGCGTCGGGATCGGCCTGCACACGGGCGAAGCCACCGTCGGCTACATCGGCTCCGAGCGACGTTCCGAGTACACGGCCATCGGCGACACCGTGAATCTGGCCGCCCGTCTGGAATCCAGAGCGGAGGGCGGGCAAATTCTCTCCAGCCACGCGGTCATTGAAGCCGCCGCCGACAGCCGTTTCACACTCCGCGAGCTGCCTGCCATCAGCGTCAAAAATCGCATCCAACCCGTCTCCATTTACGAAGTGGGCTGGCAAGCCTGATTTGCCGCCGGGAGTTTGAAAGCTGCCTGTCGCCGGCGTTACCGGTCGAGAAGTTTCGAGAAATCGAGTGTGACGCCGAAGACGACGGAGCGTCCGGGCGCGGGCGCGGTTTGAAAATGCTCGAAGTGAAAACGGTTGGTTAAATTTTCCAAGCCGAGCGTGAAGAGCACTCGCCGACGCTCGCCCTGATAGGTGTAACCCGCACGCAATGCCTGCCGCCCGAAAGATTCGAGGCTGGCGAGCGTGCCGAACTGCGTCGAGATGGTCGTGGACAAGTCGAGCGGGTCGGCGCGTTCGACGCGACCCTGATAACGTACCTCATACTCGCCGAACCATTTGCCACGCGCGCTGTGGTAGCGAAGGCCGAAGATTCCGCGGAAGGGCGTGATGGCGGTGAGCGGCGCGTCGGACTCCGAACCCGAAAGCCTGACGGGCGTGTCGCTCCGGTTGTAGAACTCTCGAATCAAGTTGACGGCCGTCGGGTCGGGCGTCAAGTCCGAACCTTTCAACCACCCGAACGTGCCGAAAGGCGAAAGCGTGCCGGAACGACCGAGCGGCACAGTGCCCTCGAAGACGGCCTCGTAGCCCTGTATGCGCGCCCGCGAAGTGTTGGCGCGCTGGACGTAGAGCACGCCGTGAAAAGGGAAGGAGGGCGAGAGCGGCAGCAACCCGCGCGACGCGTCGGCCGGGATGAACAGCGCGGTCGAGAAGACCGGGCGGAGGAAGTCCGTGAAGTCGTTGCGGAAGTAGCCGACGGAAGCGTTGAAGCGATGTCGTTGAACTTTCAAGCCCACGTCGAAACTCCTGCCGCGTTCCGGCCTGAGCGCGGTGTTCGGGGCGAGGAGCACGCTGAAGGTCGGGTCGCCGAAGTTTCGGAGGATGTATCGTTCGGTGATTCCCGGCTCGCGGTAAGTAGTCCCCCAACGGAAATACGGATTGACTTGCCCCGGCAGACGCAACACCGCCCCGGCGTTCGTCGTGACGATGGTGTTGGCGGTGCTGATACCGCGACGCCCGTTAACCAGATCGACGATGCCTTGCACGCCCGCGATGTTGACGGGGCCGGGGTCGGCGGCCAGCAGGTCGAACGAGGCGTCGAGAATTGACGCCTCCGTGCTCAGAGGGAACCCTGCGGTGACTGCGGCGCGCGTCGCCCAGTGATCGACGCGCAGGCCGCCCGTCAGACGCAGCCAGCGGCGCGGTTCGTACTCGACCAGATTGAACCACCCCAGATTCTCGTAGACCGCATCGGGGTTGCTCGCACGTCCCGCGATGCCGCGCGGCGCGCCGCCGTCGCCGGTCGCAAAATCCACGCGCGAGAAGTTGTCCTTTGAAGAGTCGCGTAGGTAGCCAACGCCGGTTGTGAACAAGACGCCGCCGGGGGGCAGGGCGAAGGTGGCCTGCGCCTCCAAGCCGTAAGAGACGACGGTGTTTTGTCCGCTCGTGAAATTTCCCGGCGTGAACGTCGAAGTCCTGCCGGTGAGGACTGAAATTGCGCCCTCCGGTGTCGAAGGGTCGCCGGCGATTTCCCAACTACTGCCCGGGTCGATGGTGTAGACGAGATTGTCGTCCGCGAACGCGTACTTCTGCCGGTAGAACCCGCCCGTCAGTCGGGGCAACCAGCGCGCCAGTTCGCTCCCTTCGTATCTCACGCCGTACTTGTCGAGCCGCCGGAAACTATTGAACTGATTGCGCGGGTCGAAGGGCGGGGCCAGAAACGGGAAGCCGATATTCTTATGGCGGCTGTTGAGTTGCCGGTAACGCAGGCTGTGTTTGGCGGAAGGGAATAGCCAGAGGTCGAGTTGATCGTTGAAGCCGTGTCCCTGTCCGTTGGAAATCTCGGCTCCGGCGGGTAGTTCCCAGACGGCGTAAGTGCGCGCGATGTTATTGCCCGCCGCGTTCCCCAACTCGTTGGCGAACATGCCCCGCCGCACCACCTCTTCCGCGGAAACCCGCCTGCCGCCCGAACGATAATTTTCCGCCCTGAACATCGTGCCGCTCACGCGCAACGCCGCCTGCGGGACGCTCCAATTAATTGTCGGCGCGCCGCGCCGGAACGCGCCGTTGCTGCGGAAGTCGCCGTCGAAACGCAGCCCCAAATTCATCCCGCCGTCCGGCGCGGGCGGCGCCTTCGTGACGAGGTTGATAACCCCGCCGAGCGCGTCCGAGCCATACAGGCTCGACCCGCCGCCGCTCAGCACCTCGACCGTCTGAAGCTGCGTCACATCGATCACGCTCGGCGAGATGCCCGAGAAAGGGTCGGTTCGCACGTTGTTCAGACGCTCGCCGTCAATCACCATCAGAAGACGGTTCGACGCGAGGCCGCGCAGGCGCGGGCGTTCGCCCAGAGGGTTTGCGCCCACCGGAGTCAGGTTCGGAGTCCGCGCGACGGCTTCCAAAGTCGATGCCGGGCGTCGCTTTTCAATGTCGGACTCGTCCGCGATGGTCACGGTCTGCGGGACTTCATGCGCGACACGCGCGCTGCCTTTGGCCGCCGTGATTGTGATCGCGTCGGCGACCCCGCCGGGTACGAGCGTGAAGTCCTGCGTCGTCGCCCCGGCGAAACGTAAGAGGACGTGGAGCGTCGCCGTCGCGAACCCCTCGCTGCTGACCGAGAGCCGGTACTCACCCGCCTGCAACCCCGCGAGGTCATATTTGCCCGCCGCGTCCGTGCGCGCGTTGACGATACGACCGCCCGCAATATTCAACGCGCGCACCTGCGCGCCGACCACGACCGCACCATCCTGATCCGTGACTGTCCCCGTCACCGATACGGATGTTTGAGCCGACGCGCACTCGAACAGCGTCATCAGTCCGATCAGAGCCGCAATCAAACGAACGTTTAAGCTTCGCATCTTTCCCTCAAGCGAAATGGGCGGGAGCTACGGGGGGTAGACCACGCCGAATTGATAAGCGATCAACTCATTAAGTGTTCGGGGCAATCAGGAAATTTGAAGTGGTGGCTCCAATCGCCCCGGCAAAGAAGCCTTCATCGATCTTCCACATCACCGTGCCTGCCGTGTCAATCGTTTGGGGGCAGGTGAAAACGTTCATCCGGGCGAGGCCGATGCGGACGCGCCGACTTATCGATTCAAAACTCAAGGTCGTATGAGGATAATTTACCCGCCTATGTAGCAAAGCCCTTAGCGCCGGGTATCGCCCTAAGCGGTAATGTTCTTATTAACGCTATCACAACACTATGTTCGCGAACAACGCTGCTTTTCACGCTGCATCCATGCGCTCAGACGTGCGGTTGACTTATGCGTGCGCTGCTACAATGCACGACAATTAAAGAAGCGCGAGCGCCCACGATAACCCTGCGTCACTTGCAACTTTCATTTAGACACTCCCAATAGAGCAGGGGATTGACGTGACCGGGCGGGCAATGCGTATGATGCTCTCAATCAGTGGGGCGGGTCTTATTTTATCGCTTTCGCGGTAGTAGTAGGATCATATGTGAACGTATGGCGAAAACTGCGAGAGCCTTCGCGGCAATCCGGGCGGTGAAGAACGGTCTCAGCCCCGTGCGCCTTTTGATCGCTGCGACAATTTTCCACCTGGCGTTGACGGTTGCGGTCTTCGGCCTAGGGTGGTTCGGATTGCTGCCGGGCACTTTCGACCGCAATGGGATTGCGGTGTCATTCGCCTCGGACGGCGTAGATTTCCATGACGGCGCCGCCAAGCTGAGCGAAATGCCCGGGCGCGGCGACTTCAGCGGTTGGGTCAGCGAGCATCAGCCCTTTCACGTCAAACTCTACTCAATCTGCGATACACTCTTCAGCGCGCTGCTGGGCAAGAATATTATCAGCGCCGAGCCGCTCAACGTTTTCTACTACGAGGAGACTTTTTATTGAGGGCGTACAGGAGCGCGACCGGCGGGATAAGGGCGGGCTTACGCTGGGTCAGAGTTGAGGCCGAGGATCGGTTCGTCTTGCGGCGCTTCAGGTCTAACCTCTCGGTCAGCCTTGTCGGCGCCCTCCTCTCCCTGATAATCAAACTAGGTCAAACCCTTCTCCTGACGAGGGCGCTGCGGACTGACGATTACGGGCGCGTGCTCGTCGTCCTCAACTTCTTCACCTTCCTGAACTCTTTTATCGGGCTACGCGTGAGCGATGTCATGTTCCGCTTTTTCCAGCCTCTGAAAGAGAGGCAGGAAGAGCGCGCGCTTCAAGGGCTTCTTCTCCTCTGCCTGGGAATCAGCCTCGCCACCGGCTTATTGATTTTCTGCGGCGCGCTGGTCTTCGCGCCCTGGTTATCCGGACACGTATACCAGAGCCCGGGGCTCGCCCCCCTTTTCGGCATCTACGGCTGCACGGTGCTGTTTTCATCACTGGGCGACATATCCGGGCCCATTCTGCGGATGTATGACCGCTTCACGGACCTCGTGGTGCCGCAGGTGTTAGGCGGCCTGACCAGTCTCATAATTCTCGCCGCTCACATCACGACGGCCACCCGATACAGTTTGCCGGCCGTCGTCGCGGCGTTCGCGGCGGGAACCTTAGTCCAGACCATGCCGCCGCTCGTGCAGTCCCTCCGACTCGTCAAGCCCTACTTTGCGGACATTAATCTAACGCTCGCCGCGCGGGCCTTAGCCAAGTACCGCCCCGAGCTGACGAGGTGCCTGCTCAATAGCAACATCTCGGGATACCTGAAAATCGCGACATCCCCCGGCGACATCTTCCTCTTGGGAATTTTCTCCTCGCCCGCGCAGGTAGCTTTATACGGCTTAGCCAAGCAATTCATAGCGCCCGTGGCGCTCCTATTAACAAATGTACAGACCGCGCTCACCCCGGAGGTAACTTCGATCATGGCCGGGCGCAAGCTGGGACAGTTCAAGCGCCTTGTCCGCAGCTACGTCGTGTCGGCGGTCGTTGCGGGCGGTATGTTGGCGGCCTGCACCCTCTTCGCAGGCCGCTTCCTGGTGTTAAGGCTCTCTAGGCCGGAGTATGTTGAGTCCCTGCCGGTGTTTTACATATTATTAATCGCTGCTTGGGCGCTTTTGATCTTCGCGATGCTCAGGCCGCTCGCTCTGAGTTTGGACTTATTGAAGTGGGATAATGTGGCGCAACTGGCGAGCATCGTCCTTCTATTCTCCTTGATACTTGCCGGCCGGCTCGACGCCCTGACTTTGGCTTTCGTCCAACTGGCCGGCGCGCTGCTGCTTCGTCCTATATTTAACGTGCCGGTTTGGGCACGACTGCGGGCCATGAGCCATGATTCGCAGCGCAAGGGTGTGCTATGAATCTTCGGCTTCCGCGCGGGTCGCCGTCCCGATAGAACCGGACTAAAATACGGGTGCAAAGTCGTCCCCGGCCTTTACTTCCGAGGCCGCTGGCGGAAGCGGGTGGACGTTGAAGTGGGGCGGATGTATTATTCGAACCCTGAGATTCTATGAGCGGAGGATAAGCCGACCTTCGGTGAAGCGGCGGCGTAGTAGAAGCGAAACGTTTTGAGCTCAGACCATCGACGGAACCTCACACCCGACCCGCACGTCTCTGTGATCCTCGCCGTCTATAACCGGGAGGGGTCGGTCGGGCGCGCCATCAGGAGCGTCCTGGCGCAGACGTACGTGCCCTTTGAAATCATCGTCATCGACGACGGCTCGACTGACGGCACCTGCGGCGTGGTAGAGGGCTTCGGCGCGCCGGTCAAGCTCATCACACAGGCGCACGCCGGAGTCTACGCGGCGCGCAACCTCGGCCTGCGCCACGCGCGAGGTGAGTTCGTGGCCTTCATCGACTCCGACGATGCGTGGCTTCCAGACAAACTCGCAGCGCAGGTGCCGCTGATGCGCAGACCCGAGGTGGGCGTGGTCTTCGGCGACACCGTCCACGTCAGCGCGCCGCATGAGAACGCGCCGCGCACCGGGCTGACTTCGTTCGGCGTGGCGCCGCCGCGGCGCGGGCGAGTCGCCGACCGCTTCGCACGGTGCAACTTCGTCCCGACCTGCGCGGTGCTGGTGCGCCGCCGCTGCCTCGAAGAGACGGGCGGCTTCTCCGAGGCGAGTGAGGTTTCGGCCGACTACCTCGCATGGTTCCGCATCGCTCTGCGCCACGAACTGGACTACGTTGACCGAGTCGTGGCTGAGTACACGGTGCACGCCGAGGGCATTAGCTTCGCGCTCGGAAGATCGCTCGCCGCGCGGATCGCCCTCTTTTCTGCCGAGCTGGCGCAGACCGCCGACCCGGCGACGCGCGCGGTGCTCCGGCGGCTGCTCTTCAACCTCTCACTTCATCTCGCCCTCGCCGCGCTGCGCGGGCGGGCGCGCGATGTCTCCAACCCTCTGCGGCTCGCCTGGCGCACTGCGTCGGGCGCATCGGGCCTTGCGGCAGCACCGTGGTCCGTCGCGTTCGCGGCCGAGCAACTGCGCGTGCGGACGCGGCGGCTTTTCTCATGAACAGACCCCTCGTTAGCGTCGTCATCGAAACCGTCACCGCGCGAGAGGACGGCGCGGCCGGCCCGCTGGCCGACGACCTGGCCGCCACGCTCGACGCGCTCGGCCGGCAGACCTACCCGCAGGAGTTAATCGAGCCCATCGTCGTCATCGATGGCGAAGTCGCGGACGCAGACGCCGCCGAGCTTCGCCGTCGCTACCCCTTGGTGAAATTCGTGAACTCGCCGGCGAGTAACTACTTCGCCGCGAAGAATGCCGGCGCGTCGGCCGCCGCCGGCGACATCGTCGCGCTGCTCGACAGCGACTGTGTGCCCCAGGCCGGGTGGCTGGAGGCGCTGCTGGCGCCGTTCGTGCCCGGCGTGGCCGCCGTCGGCGGGCGCACCCGCTATGCCGGCGGGTCATGGACCGCGCTGACGTTTTCCATCCCCGATTTCGCGTACACTCTGGCGGAGGAGAACGGCGTCGCCTCCGGTTTCGTCATTAATAATGTGGCGTTCCGGCGCGAGGTACTTTTGGCGCACCCGTTCGAAGCGCGTATCCGACGGGACGGCGGCTGCTACCTCCTCTTTCACCAACTCAGCGCGGAGGGCGCGCGCGTTCTTACCGAGCCCCGGGCCGTGGTCGAGCACGCCCTTGACGTTCGCGGCCTCGGCTTCGCGCGTAAGCACTTTAAACGCGGGTATGACGGCGTCACCGTTTACCGCCTGGACGGCGGCGGCGTCCTTCGCGGGACGCGCCTCTTCCGCCGCCTCGGCCCCGCGGCGCTGGTTCCGATCACTGGTCGCCGCATCGTCATCGACTGGCTACGCCTGCTGCGTCACCGCCGCCAGCTCGGTGTCCCGGCCGTGGCGGTGCCGTATTTCGGGGCGGTCGCTGTTGTGACGCGCCTCATCGAACTGGCGGGCGGGCTGGCGTCAGTCGTCACGCCCGGATCGCCGAGCCCGGAGTCCTGATGCTACGAGACGCCTCTATCGTCTGCCTGTCGTCAATAGACTGGTCATTTAATCGTCAGAACCCGCAGGAGGTCGCCCTCGCGCTGGCCGAGGGCGGCAGCCGCGTGCTCTTCGTAGATAACACAGGCGTCCGGAGCGCGGCGCTGCGCGATGCGCCGCGACTCTGGGCTCGCCTGCGGAACTGGTGGCGCGCCCATGGCGGCCCGAGCCGTGCGGAGTCCGGCGTCGATGTCCTCTCGCCCCTGCTGCTGCCGTTTCCGTATTCGCGCTTCTCCGTCGCCACAAACACGTGTCTGCTCGTCCGCGCCGTCCGCGCGTGGCTCGGCGGCAGCGACGCCACGCTCATCGTCATCACCTTTCTGCCGACGCCGCTCGCCCGCGCGGTAATCGGCGCGCTCCACCCGGCGCTCGTCGTCTACTATTGCATCGACCGTCTGGCGGAGAGCTCGCCGGGCGCGCGGGGGGTGGAGCCTTCGGAGCGTAGGCTGTTCGCCGAGGCAGACTTGGTGCTCGTGACCGCGGGCGTTCTCTACGAAGAGGCGGCGGAAGTTTCGTCGCGCGTGGAGCTGCTGGCGAGCGGCGTCCACGTTGAGCAGTTCGACCGGGCGCGGCGTTCGCGCGCGGAGCCGCTCGAGGCGTTGGCCTCCGTGTCGCGGCCGGTCGTCGGCTACGTCGGCAGCATCCGCGAGGCGACCGATCTGTCGTTGCTGGCGCGCGCCGCGGAGCTGGCGCCCGATCTGCAATTCGTGCTGGCGGGACCGCGCTTCGTCGACATCAAGTCTCTGGCGTCACGACCGAACGTGCTGCTGCTCGACCCCATCCGGCACGAAGACATCGCACGTTACATGGTGAGGTTCGATGTCGGCCTCCTGCCGTATTCAATCAATAAGTTCACGGCCGGCATCATGCCGGTGAAGCTCAAGGAGTATTTAGCGGCCGGCCTGCCGGTGGTGGCGACGCCGCTGCCTGAAGTGATGCGTTTTGCCGAGCATCACCCCGGACTCGTGAGCTTCGCCAGCGACCCGGCTGGCTTGGTCGCCGCCTTGAGAGCGGCTCTCTCCAGCACCACGCCCGAGGCTTTAGCCCGCCGCGTAGCCGTGGCGCGACAATTCGACTGGGGCAGCCAAATGACGTGGATGAAGGAGCTGATTGAGCAGGCTCTCGCGCGCGTTGGCGTGAAGAATAACGCGTAAGGGGTGAGGCTTATATTCCTCAATGGCAGAGATTCTCCCGGAACTTTGACAAGTGCGAATCCGTGATTCAGAATTTATGATGGGGATGATTTCTGTGATGAAAGAATAGTTTAATCACGGCCTCATCCATCTCATCGCTCTTGGAAAAGCAGATTGTTCTTCGCTGCCACCGCTTCAAGCGGGTGCGAATGGTTAGATTGTTCCTTTCGATGCGTTGCGTCCCCGCTTTCCCGACCCAATGCCGGTGCGAGGGAAATCAACTTGCCATAAGAGTCCCACCAGTCAGTGTAGAATTCGCTCTCCATCGACCGCCTCTCTGGATGGACGCAAGCGCCAGACGGTGACCCCGACGACCGACTGGCCGGAGACGCCCGTGGGAGAGATGCGCGGAGTCGCCACGCGGTAGTTACGTCCGGCGGCGTTCCTGCCGGAGCGCGCAGATTTCCTTCGTGTTGGATTGAACGCCGTGTCCCAGAGCTTCCGCGTCGTCTCCTCGTCCTGCGTGCTTTGCGTCGCTGCCAGCAGGCTGAGCGAGCAGAGCGCGAGAGCACAGATACCGATTACCCGGAGCGTCGTCGCCCGAACGGGACACACGGGGATGATTCTTCGGCGCGCGTTGATAAGCTGTCGGTTATGCTGTGCTTTCATTCTCTTATCTCCACTCGCCCTGTTGGACGAAGGCTGCCCAGTAGTAAGGCGACTGCCACTGCTTCTGTTTCCAAAGCTCGATCTGCGCCGCCCGCAACGCCGCCGTCGGGCGCAAGCCCTCCTTAATCATCCCTCTGTAGAGGCGCGACATTAAATCCGCCGTTCCTTTGTCGCGCACGTTCCACATGCTGACGATGATTCGCGACGCGCCCGCGTACATAAATCCGCGCGTCAGGCCGACCAAGCCTTCGCCCTTGATCTCTTTCCCCAGCCCGGTCTGACACGCGCTCAGGACGACCAGTTCCGCCGGAAGGTGGAGGTTATAAATTTCCTGTGTCTTGAGAAAGCCGTCCTGCGGCTCGCCGCGTTCGTTGACCAGCGAGAGCACGATGGCGGAGAGCGCGGGCTTCTCGTTGTCTATATATCCGTGCGTCGCGAAATGTACGTACCGATACTTGTGCAACTCCCCGCCGAGAGCCGTCGCGAGGTTCGCTTTGAAGTCGAAGGCTCTCAGGTTGGCTGCTCCGGGAGCGACCGCGAGAATCTGCGTTGCCTCCTGTCTGGTATAAGGCAGGCGCGCGATGCGCAGCTTGCCCGCTGCTTGGGAGCGCCGCCGCGTCGTGGCCTCTGGCCGGGTCAAGACGGTGCATGCGCATCAGCAAGTCTATCTCGAACTCGTAAGCGTCCTGCCTCGACGCGAAGAAAGAGGTGCGGAGTTGCCGGCTCAAAATCTGCGCGCGCATGGCCTCGATGATAGAAACCGCCGCCTCGATTTGGCCGCGCGCCTCAGTGAAATTGTCGCGCTCGCTCTCGACCTCCGCAATGCTTTGACGCGCCCTCGCCTCTGTAAAACGGTCGTTCAGCGCCTCAGAAATCGAGAGCGCTTCCGTGTAATAACCTGCGCCCTTCGCCAACTCGCCGGAGAGAGCAAGAGCCTGTCCGAGATTAATTAAGGTGATGGCTTCATCGCGGCGATTGCCGATAGCACGCAGGAGTTTGAGCGCTTGCTCGTGATGCTCGATAGCTTTCTGAGGCTGTCGAAGGGAAGCGTAGGCCACTCCGATATTCTTCAATGTGACAGCTTCCCCACGACGGTCTCCGGCTGTCCGGCGAAGCGGCAGCGATTGGTTGTAGAAGTCGAGCGCTTTCGCCGTCTCGCCCAGCTTGACGTAGGCAAAGCCAATTTGACTGAGCGAGTTGGCCTCGCCCTGTACGTCTTTGGCTGCTCGCCGGAGGTCGAGCGCCTGCCTGAGATATTCCAGAGCCTGTTGCGGTTCGCCAAGAGAGAGATAGATGACACTGATGTTATCGAAAGTGTCGGCCTCTCTGCGCGGGTTGCTTCCGGCTCGCCTGAACGGTAAGGCGCGGTTGTAGTAATCCAGCGAACGCTGCAACTCGCCGAGGTTGTAGTAGCTCACCCCGATGTTGTTGAGCGTGTCGCCCTGTGCGACCGCGTTGCTCAGCTTTTCCCAACGCGAGAGCGCTTGACCGTAATAGTCGAGCGCCTTACTGCGGCTCACCCAGAATGTCGTAAGCGCCCCCGATGTTGTTGAGCAGCCGCGCCTCATTCCGGCTCTCGCCGAGAGCTTTGCTGATCGTGAACGCCTGATTGTAGTAACCCAGTGCCTGTTGCGGTTGCCCTAGAGAGTTATAGGCGATTCCCAGACGAGTGAGCGTCGAGATTTCCATGACGCGATCATCCAGAGAGCGGAAAACGGGCAAGAGCGCTTCGAGTTTTTCCAGCGCCTCTTGTCTGGTCTTAGGTTGAGAGAGCAGGCGGGAAACTTCCGTGAAAGCCCTTTCCGCGTTCACGCGCGATTTGTCTGCGGTTGTCGGTTCGCGCAACGCCTCGACCCTGATCTCGAAAAGCCCGGCGGCGGCTTTCTTATCCGGCAAGCGCACTTCGATGCTGTACTTGCCGGTTTCTTCCGCTACCGCCGAGACGGGTTCCGGCCCGTAGTTGCCGTTGGGGCTGTCTACTTCCAGCAGACGTTTTTGTCCCGGCGCGATCAGTGCGACCGCCACGTCTATCCCCTGCTGCTCGACAACCACACGCAGGTACTGACCCGCGACGAGCGCGATGCGAAAGAGTTGAGTTTCGCCACCGGCCATTCTCCCTTTAATCGTCTCACCCAAAATGAGTGTAGGGGCAGGGCATGTCCCTGCCCGCTCGGTTTGGTGAGCGGCGGGCAGCGACAAGCCCTGCCCCTACAGTTTTGATATCGGTCACACTCATCTGCAAATCGCTATAAATGCGCATGTGTCCAGAGTAATGAATCTGATAGAGTAGGAGCAGAGCACCCTTTTATATCTTGCAACATACGTGTTTCTCCACCCCTCTCCGAACCGTGCGTGAGAGTCTCCGTCTCACACGTCTCTCCCTCATTGCCGCATCATCTCGCCGGTTGTTACTTCCATGAGCATTACCGTTGTGCGCTCCGTAGCGCACTTATTCAGCTATGTGGTGAGCCAGCTTGCGGCCTGCGAAGCGACACAGGAAGTCTGGTACGTTGAAGGCGACGATCACGCTGGCGCGGCGCACGGCGGGCGGAAGCTGCGATTGGAAACGGCCTAAAGCGAAAGCTCTCTCGAATTGTCGCCAATGACGACCCACCAGTTTGAGCATTTCTTCTTCGGTGAACAGCAGCATCGTCTCCGGCAGGCGACCCAACGCTTCGATCATGAACTCATTGCATTCGACGATGCGCGCGCCTTGCTTCGTTTCCAGCAGTTCGCTGAGCGCCTTGCCGTAAATCTCGCCCGCACAGTGAAACAATAATGTTCGGTATTCCACAGTATCCGCCGCTAGTTTGTCCACACTTTCCCGTTGCTCGACGACCATTGGCAACGCAACCGACGCTTCAGCGCAAGGAAAGCCAAGCTCTTGCGCTAAGGCTTGGGTTAAGACCGGCGATAAACCACGCCACCACGTTCGCCAGCGCGGAGCGCGAGCCTCCGCCTTACTGTCTGTGGCGGCGTGGGCCAGCAGCCGTCGTCCTTGCGTCCATACGACGTGACGCGCTTGTCCGCCCAGAAGAAAGGTCGTGCCTGTCGGCACGACCGACTCAAGATACCCAACACGCCGCCCCGTGATGTCGTCAACTACGACAGCCGTATCGCGCCCGCTATCTGCCAGATTGCTATAAAGCGAGCGCTCTTCATAGAGTTTGTGCCACTGCGGGCCGGGGCGTAGCGCCACCCCGCGCGCCGGCAAGAAGAAACCCGTGTCAATCAGATGATCCACAATCTGCATGTATTGTTGCTCGTCCAGCAACGGGTCGCCTTGTGGTGAAGTGAAGAGTTGATAAGCCTGTGCCGGCTCAATCTCGCCGTTGCGAGTTTGTTTGAGGTAGGAGCAGAGTTGCTGGACGACGACGGAAGGCCGAAACCCCTGACCGCCGTGAGAACGCAGCAACGCGTCTGCCGCAGTTCTGTCCGCAACGCTTGAGTTTCGCGCGGCGCGAAGGAAAACTCGAAACAGTGCCTGCTCTGTGGGCGTGCGATAGAAGCACGCGACCGACGTGTATGCGGTGCGCCGATTGCCCCGCCCAAGTCGTTGAAGAAACGAGCCGAAGTTGTCGGGCGGGCCGACCAGCAGAATCAAATCTACATCGCCGATATCGATGCCGAGTTCAAGTGTCGCCGTGGCGAAACACAACGCGGCACTGGTGCGCGCAAACTTTTCTTCCACCGCGCGACGGGCGCGCGCGCTCAAACTCGCGTGGTGAACCATGACTGCGTCGCCGAAAGGCGCGCAACCGCGCAGCAAGTAAGCCCATTCTTCGCATTCCGCGCGGCGCTGGCAAAAGGCCAGAACCTTTTTGCGGCCACGCTCCTGTAGCGTGGCAAAGAGTTGGCGTAACGACTGCGGGCCGGTCAAAGGCAGTAGTTCAGCGTCGAGCGCGCGCCCGCCTTCCGACTCAACTAACACGGGATTCACGAAGTAACGCGACGCGAGACGGACGGCGTCTTGCATCGTCGCCGACAGGGCGCAGAATTGCACTTCGTCTGTTGCGGCATCGCCGCGCGAACAAGCATAGCTGCGGATGCGCCGCAAACGATTGAGCAGAAGACGTAGTTGGTCGCCGCGCGGCGTGTTGTCATAAAGATGCAGTTCGTCCAGCACGGCGGCGCGCACATCGCGCAGCAGGCGCGGTCTGTTCGCCAGCAGCGAATCGAAAGATTCGGGTGTCGTGATGAGAAACTCCGGCGGGCGCGACCCGTCGAGCGCGGGTTCGTCGCCGGTTTTGACGGCCAAGCTGATCGCCAGTTTCTTGAGCGGCTGTTCCAATCGCCGCGCCATGTCACGCGCCAGCGCCCGCGTCGGCACAATGTACAAGATGCGCAGCGTCGTTGTCTTTGTTTGCTTTGCCTGTCGCCGTGAATTTTCTTTGGCTCGTTGCCGAAGGTCGCGTTCCAGCATCGGCGCTAGAGCCGCCTCCGTTTTGCCGCTGGCTGTAGCTGCCGCCAATACACAATTACGCCCGGCCAGCAGTGGTTCCAACGCTCGCGCTTGAATCTCAGTCAAACGCCCGAAACGCGCCAGCAGCGCGTCGAATGTGTGGGGAAGTGCTTCCATAACGGAACGTGTATCACGGATTTATGCCGCTTCGCCGTCCGTGCGGTGAGTTAAAAAAAACAAGCGCAGTGCCATACCAATCGCAATCAAAGCAGCGCGCTACGCAGTTCGGCGATGGCTTGCGCGGCGTGGTAATCCTTATGCGCGTAGCAGAGGTCGAAGATTTCGATCGCGAGACGAATTAACTGGCGCAGGTTGATGAGATTGCTGTCCATGCACTCAAGTAAGCCTTGCGCGACATCGAGAAACTGTTCGCTCTGATTGTAAGCGTAAGCCCGTCGATGGGTGACGTAGAGCCGCGCTATCAATTCATCAATCGCGGCGGGCGGCAAGTATTTGTTCAAGGCCAACACTTGTTCTTCGTCAAGCCAGCGGCGGTAATCGAATGTGTTCGCGGAGGGCGTGAGGGCAAAAAGCAGCAACAGGTGGCTGCGTTCGGTCAAACGAAAAGAATGCGCGCGGTGTTGGTGTTGCAAGTCGGCTTCGTTGATGCGGCCACGCGCGCCGAGCGCGGTGTAAATCAGCGCTTTGAAAAAGTTGTCGGCGCGTTCCTGACTGCGTTGGGTGAGCAGGCTGTAATGCTCGGACTCGTCAATGAAGACGGCCAAACCGGCGTGACCCGCTTGCGTCGCCAGCCAGCCCCAACCGTTGAGTAAGTAGCAATATTGATCCGCCGCCGTGGTCATCTGCGAAAGTGAAGGGAGCGGAAACTCTTTGCTTTTGATCGCCGCCGCGTCGCGCACGGATTTGATGAAGACTTTCTCGCCCGACATCCAATCAAGCAATAAGTCCAACGCCTCGCCCGGTTTCTCGCGCATCAGCGAATAGTTGTGCAAGGCGGACGCGAAGAACGTCCCACGCAAAGTGTCTTGTAATGTCGAGTACTCTGGTTGCGTGATGAGGCGTTCCAGCAGAGGAGTTAACCCCGTGTCGGTTGAATGCGGGTAACGCAACGAGCGCATGAGCGAGTGATAGATGCGTTGCGGGCGATTCGGCGGGACTTCGCGCAAGTCAAGACTGGTCGTCGCCACAACGAAGTTCTGCTCTAAAGCTTCTTGCGCGGCCAACTCGAAGAAGTGGCTTTTGCCTGCGCCGTATTCGCCAAGGATGACGCGCACTTCGCCGCCGCTTTCGTTCACCTCGGCGAAAGCGCGACGCAGGCTGGCGCACTCGTCTTCGAGTCCCACGCTCAATTCGCGGATACGATTAACCGGGACGACGCCGTACCGCAACGCCTCAATCGTGCGTCGCGCCTCAAGTCGCTCGGCTGTTTCGGGCGTGAAAACTCTCTCAGGACGCGGCGCGAATAACTGGCCGGGGCGGACGCCTCGATTGGCTGAAGCTGCACTCTCGGCAGGCTGCAAAGTTGAAAGCATGTTGCTCTGCACAACCGCGCGAAGGCCGTTGTCAAACCGGACGACCGCCGAGCGCGCTGCGTTACGTAGCTCCAACACCTGCCCGCGTCCGAAAAGTGGGTGATTGACAATCGCGCCGATCATAGCTTCGATAGTTAAGCAGCAGGTGGCGGGCAGTCAACATCGCCAAAACATTATTGACCGCCTACTGTCCGCCGCCTGCTCAGTATTCCCCCACTTCGGTTCGCCCCAACTGCTCCGTAACATCACGCAACACGCCCTGTAAGTTATCGTCTTCGTAAAGACGCTCGCCCGCGACGCGCTGTTCGGTGAGCATGGTGATCAACGACTTGACGAAGTGGCGGCGATGGCTTGTCGAGAGCAACGACGCACAGCTTGCCGCCAGCCCGTCAATGTTGCGTGTTTGCAGGTTGCGGTCGAACTTCATCTGATAAGCCAGTTCGTAAACATCAACCAGTTTCGCGCCGATCATGCGCAGCAACTCTTCGCCCGGATAATCAAGATGGTCGAGACTGATTTGCACGCTGAAAGGGTTTTGGCGTGAGAATTTCACTTTCGCGCTGATGCGCTGGCTCAAAGCCTCATACTGTGGCGCGATGTTGGTGACGAAGTAAGGCGGGACGGCATAAACGAAAAGCGATGACGGCAGACTTTCGCCCGCACAACGATCAATCACTTCGCGCAAGTTGTCGCAGGCGATTTTTTCCGTATGCGACGAGCCGATGCTCACCATCCGGTCGCCTTCGTCGAAGAGCAGGACAAGACCGGCGTAACCGAGTTCGTGAACAAGTTGGGCCAGCGAGCGTAGCATCTTAAATGCCACCGACCGATCAAGTTTCTCCGTGATGCTGAAAGCGCGCACGTCTTTGAGCGCGATGCTCTCCCCGCGCAACCACGCGCCGAGCAAGCGTTTATGTTCTTCGCTCTCTTCCGCGACCGCTTGGAGGTAGTAATAAACGGCGTGGCGAAAAGAAGGGCTTTCGACTTTGAAATGCAGAATCGTGTCGAGCCACAGCTTAACGCGTACGTCGAGCCCGACGCTCGTCTTTGCATTTTCAACGCCGAGCGTTCCCAATGTGTGAAAGAAATGATTTTCCAGAAAAGCTTCGAGTCCTTGTGTGTCCGCGCTTTCAGCCGTCGGGGCGTGATAGATGAGGTTGCTCGTGACCGCCTGATAGACTTTCAGTTGATTGTCGTAAGGACACTCTTTGGGACTCAGTTCGGTGCGGCTGACGACGTAGCCTTGTTCCCACGACAGATCACGCAAGCGATAAAGAAAATGCGATTTGCCGCTGCCGTATTCGCCGACCACCAGTTTGAAGCTCGAACCGCCGTCCGGCAGGTAGCCGCGCAAGTATTCTTCTTCGAGCGTTCCTAAAAGCGAATCAATACCGACTGTGTATGCCTCCAATCCGCGCGAGGGCGGAATGCCCGACTCACCCAGCTTGCGGACGATCTGCTGAGCTTCGGACTGAGTCAAAGTCATTCTTATTTCTCCGTCGTGAAGTAAAGGTCCTTGATGAACTGTCCTTCGGTCGCGCCTGTAGCTAAGAACATCGCCCGCGCCGTGTCGCTGCCCACGTCAATCGTCGCCGTCCCCAAATTGAGCCGATGACCCTCATGCGACATCTTTTGTCGGCGGCGTAAGTGCAGCATATCATAAGCGAAGTGCGTCTTTGGATAATCAAGAAAACTTTGCTTCGACGGATGCTTGCGAAATGCGAACGGCTGGCGCACCAACACGAGTTCACGGTAGCAGTCAACGATGCTCGTGCGCGTGCCCATCTGCTTATCCGTCAACTTGAGGACACGCTGGTAGGCTTCAAACAATTCTTGCAGCAACTTGTCCAAGTCAACCTTACGTTCACAGATGTCACGCCGCGCGCGTTCGTAAGCGGCGAGGACTTGCTCGACATCCAACCGTATCTTTTTCGCCGTCACTGGCTGGCGCGAGAAAGTCATCTCGACCTGTTTCCTACGCATGTCAACTTTGATCACGAACAAGTCCGCGACCAACTCGCCGGGCGAGCCTCCCAATTTCAAACCTTTCTCCTTGAAGGTTTCGCGCAAGTCTCTGGCGAAAGCGAATTCCAACTCGGAAAGTTTTTCATCGGCGACCGCACGCAATTGTCGGACGATTTTCTGATAGCCTGTCGGTAAGGTTAAATCCGGCGGCGGTTGCTCTAGGAGAGCGCCGGCTTCAGCCAACGCGACGGCGTTGCGATGCGGGTCTTTGAGCGCGCGCAAGGCGATTTCCAAAGGCTTTATAACCGTGATACGTGATTTGACCTCGCCTGCCAACACGCGCCGAACTTCGGCGAGATTAGCGCTCAGAGTTATAGTGTCAACCGCTTCGGTCGCCGCGGATGCGGAACCGCTTTTTTCGACCATTTTATGCTCCCTAATGACTTTGTTGCGTAAATAGCTACGGAGACAGCAGTGCTGGTAATCTTTTGGTGTGAAACGGAAGAAAACCAAACGCACTTACCGTCTGCGTAACTGGAGTCAATATAACAAAGCTCTGGTCAGGCGTGGAAGCCTGACCCTCTGGGTGAGCGATGACCTCATCGCTCAGTGGCGTGAGACCAAGCGCACGGGAAAGCGCGGCGCGCCTCGC
>JAIVJZ010000025.1 GCA_020199775.1 Acidobacteriota bacterium | reverse complement strand
GGCGTGGATAGAGTCGCGGTCGCGCAGGGCATCTTCGAGACGTTTGAGGACGACGACGCCGACGCCGCTGCCGAAGATGGTTCCTTGCGCGGCGGCGTCGAACGCTCGACAGTGTCCGTCGGGCGAAACAATGTCGCCGTGTTGATAAATGTAGCCGGTGCGATGCGGGACGTTGACCGAGACGCCGCCAGCCAGAGCCATCTGGCATTCGTCAATCAACAAACTCTGACAGGCGAGGTGTATCGCCACCAGCGACGTAGAGCATGCAGTATGCACAGAGTAAGCCGGGCCTTTCAGATTCATCTTGTAGGACACGCGCGTGCTCAAAAACGCTAAATCGTTGCCGAGTCCGACCTGAAAAGAGCCTAACCCCCCCAGAGCTTCTTGATTGGAATAAAGGTTGAAAAGGTAAGTGTTCGTCCGCGCCCCGGCATAGACGCCGATGTCTCCATGAAATCTTTCCGAGTCGTACCCGGCGTTTTCAAGCGCCTGCCAAGCACATTCCAGAAAGAGACGCTGCTGTGGATCCATGACTTCGGCCTCTCTGGGGGTATAGCCGAAGAAGGGGGCATCGAATAACTCCACGTCGTCGAGGATGGAGGCCGCTTTCACATAGTTGGGATGGTTGCGCGCCGCCGGGTCAATATTTGAAAATTCAAGCTCTTCATCAGTCAGAAAAGTAATACACTCCACGCCGTCGCGGATATTTCTCCAGAACTCATCAATATTTTTCGACTTGGGAAAACGACCCGCCATACCGATGATGGCAATCTCCGAACCATCGAAATTATCCAAAACGTTTGAATTACTCATTTTGAAAGTCTCCTTATAAAACAACTAATGTGAGGGCGAAGTGTGTCGCCGTTTACGACCCGGCAGGCGTCTCGTTCATCCCTAATACCTGACAGTATGCAGGTCTGAGCTTCGTCCACGACCGCTGCTCCATTTTCGCTCTGCCCATCTCGCTCAAGTCCTGAATCGGCTGTTCGTGCAACTGCCGAATGAGGCGAACCAGCGAGGACACATCCATCTCCCAAGCCGTCCAAGTCTTCTCGCCAAGCAACACCGGGCGCGCAGCGGCAGGGACACAAAGCCGCTCAGAGACAGGGTATTCGTTCATCGGCGCGGCATCCGGCACGATGGTCGGCAGCCCGCATGACATCGCCTCCAGAATTTGCAGTCCGACGCCTTCCCAGAGTGATGGTTGAATCGCCACATCAGCCTCGACGTATTGCTCCTCGCGGCGAGGCACCGGCCCGATAAGGCGCACATTCCGAGGCCACTCAGCCTGTAGAGGCCATTGGTAACGCACGACGAATTGCACCTCAGGACATTGCCTCGCCGCCTCCAGCACAATGTGCGTGCCTTTGCGCCCCCCATAGCCGCCCAGCCCACGATAGTGAGTAAAAACCTCCGCCCGCTCGCGGCGTCGAAAGGCGAAGAGGTCGGTGTCGAGGACGTGCGGAATGTAGTGGGTGCGTGCGCCGAATCCGTTCTCTTCAAGCATCTCGGCGCAGGCGCGCGTCGGCGCGAGGAACAGATCCACCGAGTTCATCTGCGGGTCATGAGGCTGAAACCACTCGGCGTTGGGACATAAAATCGTGCGCACGTTGCGGGCTTTGGCGCGCGACCAGAGGTCGGGAATGTAGCCGCGTTCAAATGCAAAGACCGTGTCAATGCCCGCCAGCCACTGCTCCACTTCCTCAGAATCCATCGAGGGATTGCCGATATGACATCTCTCATCGAGATGGACGCGGTCTACCCCAAGAATGTGATGCTCAATGACGAGCCAACCGGCGAACGGCAGTTGCTCGTAGAACTCACGTGTATCGAGACCCAAGCCCGTATCGCAACAGTAGCCCACAATCCCGACTTTGCTCATGGTCTTCCTTCACCTATTACGTCAAATTCGCTTCCAGACGAACTATTGAACACGTCCGCAATGACAGCTGCGATAAAAGATGTCGTGACGAGAAAACGCTCAGACCGCACGCAGGCGACGGCTTCAACACTTCGCACCGGCATCAGAGCTTCGCTCCGGTTCGACGCCTCAAGATCGTGCTGCAACGTTGCGCGGCGGCGTGCCTGCCCGGCGATGCCCGCCTTGCGTTCTACGATTCCGAATTGGGGGAAGTGAGGGCTTGAGAAGAACCATCGTCAACGCGGCTCAAACTTTCGCCCGCGCTCGCTGCTTCTGCTGATGCTGCTTACGTCTTGAAACCTTTTGCCGGAGGTCGCCGTGCTCTGTTTCTAATGATGTATCAGGTCTTGCCTGTTCGTACAGACCAATTCTGGAGATTAATTCTTCAATCAACTGCCGCGCCAGTCTGACTCCCGGTTCTGAACGAATCTTTTCACCCAAGGTGGCTGCTGCCGTGCGTGTGTGAGGGTCGCTCAGGGTTGCGGCGATAGTCTTTCCAAGTCGCTCGGCCGTGAGCTCAGGATAAGGGATGACGGCCTTTGCGCAGCCCAACTCGCGTCCAAGTTCTGCCCAAATATCTTGCTCCCATGCGTGAGGGACGAAGACGCTCGGCACCCCCGCTCGAAATACCGCCGCAGTCGTGCCGGAGCCTCCGTGATGAATGACACAAGCCGCGCGCGGAAAGAGCCAACTATGAGACATGAAACCGGCGGCGTAAACATTGGGCGGCAACCGACGCTGCGCGAGGCCGCTCCAACCATGTTGAATAATGGCGCGGCAGCCCGCGATCCGCACGGCGTCGAGTAAAAGCTCGGTCAACATGCCGGGGTCGTCGTGGGTCATGCTTCCGAATGTCAGGACTACCGGCGGCTCACCCGCCGCGAGAAACTCCAACAGCGCAGGGTCAGGTTGCCGTTCCTCCATGTCAAGAAAAAAATAGCCGGTCATGTGATAGTGCGGCGGCCACTCAAGCAGAGGTTTGCGCACATGTCGGCTCATCGCATACAAGACCAGTTGAGAAGAGTTGGCATCCATGAGCGGGTCGCGCAGTGGCGGCAGGCCGAACTGCGCCCGAAACGGATTGATGATCGAGGCCGTCGCCTGCTGAAAGGCGATGGTTCCGCCGCTGCTGAAATGAACATTCTGAACGGTGACGAAAGGGATAGAGGTGATTTCGTGAACCATGCGTCCGGCGGGCTGCACGGGGCCGCTGATTAAAACATCGGCATCACGGCAGGCCGCGCGCAAATCGTCAAACATCTGCGGCAGAGCCTCTGCCAGCGGAGCAAACAAAGCGCTGATCTCTCCGGCGGATTCCGGCATGTCCATCATCGCTTCGTTGATGTTTTGCTGTAGTTCCTTTAAATCAGGGCCGACCGCAGCGAACTGCAAACCGAGACGCTCGGCCAACGGCTTGAAGTAAGGCGACAAAGCCATGATCGGCTGATGCCCGTGACGCTGCAATTCGACGGCGAGCGCAAGGTATGGATGCACGGAGCCGGTAGAGCCGAAATTCGTTAGTACGGCGCGCATGATTCATTCACCTCTTGTTCGAGCCTGACCCTCGACCCTGCTTCGACCCGCGTGAGCTACGAGACCGGAGATTTTTCGATGAATGTTGATCCTTACATCTCTCGCCCGGCAATCGCACGATCAGGCGTTGCGGATGCCTATCCATGTCGTCAAAGCTCGACGGAAAGCGCGCGGCCTACTCCTCGATTACAGTTCACCTGAAAGCGCAAAAAGCGAGGTGTCGGACAATTACGTTAAGCAGGCAACTTAAGCATCTTCGAGCAGTAAGGATGGGGGAACTACTCGTTGAGGTTTCAGACGCGTGGGTAGTGTACCTTGAGGTTTGGAAAAAATAAACTCCACGACTGTCTGCGCCGACGCGGTCGCGAAACATACTGCCTGACCAGAGCGTTAACGCTTTCACGCGCCGCCAATGGCGTTCGGGTTTACTTCACGCGCGCACCCTGGTTATGATGTGTCGTCTCAACAACACCTCATCTCTTGGAGACAACATGAATCAAGAACAGTCTCTACCGCCAGCTTTTATTCTCTCCTGTGCGCGTTCGGGTTCGACGTTGCTGCGTTACATCGTTGACGCTCACCCGGCTTTTTGCAGCCCGCCGGAATTGAATCTCGCTGAGGTCTGCCACAGTTTGGATAGAGCTATCTACCACACCGTGGCACAAACCTCCGGCGCAACTGAACGCGCGGAAAAAGATCAGATCGTATACCGGGAAATCAGGCGCATCATTTCGGGATTTATGAACACCTACGCCGAAGCCAAAGGCAAACGGAACTGGTGTGAGAAATCGCCGTTCAATCTGCATCACCTGCCAAGCCTCTACCATGTCTTTCCCGATGCAAAGTATCTCTGCCTGTATCGCAACGCCATGGACGTGGTCTCCTCGATGCTCGATTTCAACCGCGTCCAGCTCTTTGATGACATGCTCTATTTTGTTCAGAAAAACAATGGGAACATGGTTGATGCAATGATTGAGTGCTGGATTACGAGGACGAGCCAGATTTTGGATTTCGAGCGGCAACACGGCGCGCAGTGCTTTCACATCACATACGAGTCAATCGTGTGCCGGCCTTCTCAAACGCTCGAAGCGATGTTTTCATTTCTTGGCGTCGAGTGGCAGGAGAGCTTGCTGGATTCCGTCTTTTCCGCTCCGCACGACATCGCGGGCGGCGACCCGAAGATTGTCTTCTCCGACAGCATCAATTCAAGTTCGCTGGGAAAGGGTGCGACAATTTCGCGCGGATTAATCTCCGAAGCGATGCTGAAAAGGATGAACGCGCTGCTCGAAGAATTAGAGTATCCGCCGGTCGGCGTTGATTGGGATACTGCGCCGTCGCCCTTCAGCGCGCGGCAGGCGACAGAGAAGCGAGAGGATGTCGGCAGTGTCGAAGAGGTTTTCGAGAACGTCTTTCCAGAACGTATCCGGCGGCACCAACATGCGTTGCGCGGAACTCGTGCGACCTGTCAAATCGCCGTGACGGGCGAGGAGAGCGGCGTCTGGCTCATCGAATTAAACGAATCAGACAGTCGCATTTCCAAACAAGAACGGGAGGCCGATTGTCTCATCAGAATCGCCGCGAACCACCTGCTGGATATTGTGAATGGAAAGCTGAACGTCGCGGCGGCGATGCAGCGGGGCTATCTCAGAATTAACGGCGAACAGAAAATCGCCATGATGCTTGGCCGTGTGTTGTTTGGCGCAATCTCCGCGTAGGGAACGGGTTGCGACAGGGCGCGCGGGTCATCAAATCTGAAAGATGCGAACCCTCAATCAGCATCTCGTGTGATGGCGAGTGAGTGGGCTGCCGGATGTAGAAGCGGGGGCACATCCACGCGGCGTCGGAGGCATTCGCGCAGGCTGCCACCTCCATCATATTTCGTTTCGCAGTCGGGCGGTTTATCACGCCGCCTTACGCCTGGGCTTCGCTGGTTCGCCGGGACGATAAGACCGCGTCGAGTTCGCTTTGATTTCCTTGAGTGTGAACCATGCCGGTTTGAACTGCTGTTTAGCGTAGAGTTGGGCTTGGTCGAAGTGATGCGGCGACTGCGGGTCGGCGCTCTGCCCGAACATGAGCACGGAGCGCGCCTGTATCTTCGGCCCGAATTCAACGATGCTCACGTAAGAATGCCCGTCAACTCCATAACGACGCTTCTGACCCTTCTCCGGGATAGTGTGGAAGACGAAGATTGCTCCGCCGGGGCCACCGGCGATGGGCAAACTCGGCAGCGCATCGCTGAACGGTTCACTCCCGCTCTGGTGCACGGATTGAAGCCGGGTGAGCTCGCCCCATGCCACCGCCGACGTTCCGAAGTCGCGCTCAAGTTCGCCAATCACTTCTTCCAGCGCGCGAATCCTCAACCACGAGTCGTTAGCCTTCGCTGCCGTCAGACGGTTTAAACGGTCACTCCATAATGTGAAGAGGGTCATGGCCGTCGAGTCAATCGTGCTCACCTGATTCCACGCGCTGAGGGCGGCAATCGCGGGAGTCGTGAGGGCGGCGCGTTTTTCATCGGACTGTTTAAGCTTTTCCCAATCGCCGAGGAGTTTCGGAATTTCGGTCGCCGCCGTCTCGACGCGAGTATCAAAGGCGGCGCGGGCAAGTTCGTCGAAACTGAATTTATCATCTTCCGACAGTATGCGCCGCGACATGCGCGCGCGGGGGGTATCGCCTTCGCGTGTCATGTATTCAGGAAATGCGGCCTTCTCAGGGTTGCCTTCGGTGGTGGTCAGAAACGGGGTCGAATTACAGTTTTGCACGAAGCCGGTGCGGGGATTGGTCAGTTGCGGCAGTTCCGTCAACCCATGATAGCCCTGCCATTCGGTGTCGGGGTTGCTGCCATCAACCGGCTTCGTCCAGTCGAATTTGAGCGAACGCTTCGGTATCGCACCGTTATAAACGTAGTAGATATTCCCCGTGCGGTCGGCATAGATCACATTGAAGAGTGGTATGGCGTTACGCGCCAGAGCGTTTTTGAACTCGGGCAGCGAACGCGCTTTAAGCATCTGATACCACTGTGCAAACTGCCCGCCCTCTTCCAACTTCGCCAGTTTGAGCGTCACCGTGCGATTGTCTCTGTGCGACACGACCGGGCCGTGATGTGTTTTGCGAAGGAGGTAATTTTTGTTCTCAATCCCGGTGGCGGTCTTGACCCTGACCGCTTCATTCCACTGGATCGCCATTCGATAACCGGAACCGTAGCGGTAGGCCAGAGGGTTCTTCGGGTCGTCGAAATTCTCGACATAGAGGTCGAAAATATCAGGCCGGTTGACGGTGTAGCTCCAGCCGAGATTTTCGTTGTGGCCGATAATCGGGAAGGGCTGTCCAAGAAACGACGCGCCCGAAAAATTCAACCCCTCGTTGCTGTGGAGATGTCCTTCATAAAAGCGCGTCGGGCCAATAAACCTGACGTGCGGATTGATGAACAACATGGCGTGACCGCTGGTGGTTTTGGAAGGCGCAATCGCCCACGCGTTAGAACCGAGCGCGGCTTCGGCCGGCTGCTCCTGCGCGACCGTTAACAAGTCATTGATGGGCAACCCCGACAGGTTGAAAATGAACGTTCGATAGAGCAGGAAGCGGTTCAGCGCGAAGGGATACCAGGGTTCGAAACGAGTCAAGAGTCGCGGTTTGACTTGCGGATTATGCGCCAGAAAATAATTGAGGCCGTCGGCCACCGCCGCGCTCAGTTGGCGAATGCGCGGGTCGGCCTTCTGATACTCTTCCATCGACAATTGCGGAATCTGGAGCGAGCGCACCAAGAGGTCGTTCGGGAGCGCGCTGTGGCCGTCAACTTCGGCGATACGACCAAGCGCGCGAATGTAATTGTCTTCGATAAGCCAGAAGTTATCTTCGGCCTGCGCGTAAATATAGCCGAACACGCAACTGGCGTCGGTCGCTCCATAGACGTGCGGCACGCCATAGGTGTCACGGTAAATCGTAACGGAGCGCGCGAGTTTTTCGCTGCGCGGGTTGGTCTCGCGGGCGTATATCGCCTGCGGCGCGGTCGCCGCGAAGATGAGCGCCAGAAGAAAGAAGACCTGTAATCTGCTCCGATGATGACGGCTCACGGCTGTGGGAAATTTGCAGAGGTGAGCCGCAGGCGCACTGGAATGAAAATCGTTTTGTCGTGAGTGTTTGTGGGCAGGCATGATTCTTTCTCCGTTTGAGGATTTCCATGCATTCCAACCGGCTTGAGGGTTCGCGGAATAGGCGACGATGGCCGGATAAGTCAAACATCGGGCGCGTGAGGAACGTGAAGCGACAGGAGGCTTCAGACGACGGTTGCCATCTAGTAGTTCTTGTCTCTCTCATCACCTCGTCAAATCCTGAAAAACTTTTATTCGACCAAAAGGCTCACATAGTCGGGCGTGCGCGCGGCTTCGCTTTTCGCGCGCAGACGCGAGAGCAGGGCGTCGTTGGCGTGCTCCAGAAAGTTCAAAGAGTCGCTGAGCGTTTCGCGCACCGCTGCGGGTTTTAACTCTTCGTCGGTGAGTTCGCGCAGAGCATCTATTCGTCTGAGCACGCTCGTCTCTACTTCGGGAAACAGTTTCTTAAACTCCTCCTCGCCGACGCTGAAATCAGGGCGGATGTCGAGCGTTATACAGGCTAATTTAGGAATGAATCTTCTTATCGAACCCAGATGCCTGATGATTTTTTGACAGTCCTGAATGCTCAACTCCGGTTTGTAAAGATACGAGGTGAGCGGCAGAACCACCTGTCGCGCCTCAAAGAACATCGAGCGTGCCCTGAAACGGCTCACCGCAGTTGTCGCGATGTGCGAGCGAACGTCCTGCCCGAAGACGACGCGGTTCGATCCCTCATGGTGCCATAGGGGAACGAAATCCGCGCGCACGCGGCGCAGTTCGTCGAGGCTAAAGTAATGAAATGGATGAAAGGGTATTCCGCTTTGAGCCACCGAGTCGGCGGCTTCAACCAGTATTTCGAGCGCGCGCAGATAGCGTTCGCGCTCGTCAAAAACCTCGTTGCGTAGCACGACGTAGGCATCAATGTCGCTGTGTCCGGGACGAAGTTTGCCCTGCGCCATTGAGCCGTAGAGGAGCACGGCGACGAGGTCGTCTCCCAACCTGCTTGCCTCGTCGAGATAAGCATCGAGCGCGCGTTCATAATCTTCCACCGTGACGCTCATCGCGCATACTCTCCTATTCTTCGGATAAAGCATTCAAACAGCCATGCGGCTTCAAAAGCGGACTGGCGAACGGCGCGCTTGTCTTCCGCTGCAACCTTTTCGAGGTCCAGCAAGTCTGCCCAAATCTTTTGCGCCTGCGAATCGGCAAACACCTCGTCGAACTGTGTGGGAATCGTTTCGAGTTGCACATCCCAATGTCCACGTGTGAGCAAGGCTGTGGACATCAGCGAGCGAGTCATTTGCAACAGTCTTTCAATCAGCGCAGAATATTCTTTGTTCACGAGATGCTGAAGGATGTAATAAGTACGTACCGAGTGCAGGCAGGCTTCGATGTGGAGGTCGAGGAGTGCCTTCGGATTCGGCGGAAGACTAATTTGGTCGCGCAGGTCAGAGCCGTAAAGCACCGTTCCTTTGTGCTTCAGCCAGTAGGTCAGGTAGAGGTGCTCGCTGACTAAATCCGGGAGTTGGAAAAGACCGGGCAGCGAGAGTGTAAACAGTTCCTCACGGCGCAGGCAGTAGAGAGCGAGGGGCGGCGGCGGGTTGCTCAAGTAAACTTTTGAAACAAGCTCAAGCGTCGATTGCGCTCCGTCGCCGAAGACGATGATGACACCGCCCTCACTGAAGGGGTGCGGGTAGAAGAGAATGCTCTCGACCTGTCCGCCAAAGTTGGCGAGCACCCGTTCCGTAAAGTCACTCAGCGGGTTGTTTTCCAAAACTCTCCTGCTGACCTCCTTCCAGAGCAGACATGCGACGCCCGACTCTCGAGCGTCGCGCGCGGCGTCGCGCCGCGCTACTTACAACAACCCGGAAAGCCAGTGCATAATGTTCAGCGTGAGTTGTCGATTGTCCGCCTCCGGATGGCTCAGACCTCCGAAGGGCAGCTTCTTCGGCCCGTACAATTGCGCTGTGAACATCCCGGCTTCGCCCGTCATCACGACCCGCCCCTGTCCGAACTTGAAAAATATTCCATGAGCACGACCGGCGACGGAGACTCCGAGCGACAGAGCTTTCTCTTCCTGCCCCGCCGGTACTTTCTCCAACTCCGACAACGCCGTCAGGTCGCGCGCCGTGGCGGATAATCGCAGAAAGATGCGGCTGCCTTTCGGGCCGAGAAGCGATTGGCCGCCGTAAACGACCACACGGTTGACGCGCTCGGGCGCGTTGCGGCCGCGCGTGATACTGTGGTTGCCGAGCAGCCGATTATCTCTGGTGAAGAGGAGTCTGCCCGGCCCGCTGCCTTCCTCGCGGACGTAGTTGGAGAAGTCAATCGTAAACTTTTTACTCACCTGAACGCCGAAGCGTCGGGCGAGACTTTCCGCCGCCGCGCCGGTCGGCTCGTGGTCTATGACAAGCAACAGAGAGCCACCCGCTCGCACCCAGTCGCGCACGACATCACACTCCGCCTCGGTGAAAGCGGGGTTGGCGGCCTCCGGTGCGACGATCGATGCGTGTCCGAGCGCGCTGACGATAATCAGGATGTCGTAGCCTTCAAGCGATGCCTTTGAAAACTTCTCTCGGTTGGGTGTGATTCGATAGCCGTCGTTGGTAAGAAGCTCGGCGAAGGGTTTGAAGCGAGCGCGCGCCGTATGAAAATTGAAATGCGCTTCGTCGAACAGAACCTTCGGGTGAGTTTTCGTGAAAGCTGGCCGGGCGACTCTGGCGTCGAAGTTCGGGTCGGCGACTGGCTGCGTGCGCGCTGCTTCTGCCGTCACCAGAAGCAATGCACACCAGAGCAACGCATACCGGACTGGCCGAGCGATATTGTTATTCATCGACGCTCCTTAATTTTCGCGCCTGAGACTGCGGCACTGTCTCGAAAGGTTATCCGGTAAAAGTATTCCGGCCTCGCCTGAGTAGTATGGAAAGGCTCACACGGTGTGGAAGATAAACACTCTCCTGCCTACAATCTTCTTCCATGATGATTGGTACGTCATTGGTGTGAGGACTTCAGCGTTGGTTACGACGGGAGTTTACTCCAATTAATGCGGATTATCCAAACTTTACCGTCGGCGATAATGCGTTCTCACTGCGGTTGAGCCGTGAGGGCGACGCGCCGTATCTTCACGCCACGCGAGGTCAGCGCGCGGGGTGAGCATTGCGCTTCTGTGCGAAGACCCAAGGCAGCAACTCCGGCTCGCTGAAGACACGCTCCCAGATGACATGATCCATTCCTTTATACTCGGTATAGCGCGGATGTCCGCCCGCTTTTCTGATGGCCTCAATCATGTTTCGGGTGCGTTCCACGCCGACCGCTTCATCTCTCTCCCCGTGAAAAGCCCAGATGGGTGTGGCAACCAGCCTTGAAGCTTTCGTTTCATCGCCTCCACCGCAGACGGGGATCGCCGCCGCAAACAGTTGCGGATATTCGGCGACGAGATTCCACGCCGCAAATCCGCCAACCGATTGTCCGGCCACATAGACGCGCTCGGCATCAATGCTGTAGGTCTTTTTAACGTGTTCGAGCACTTCGAGGGCGAGTCGCATGTGGCGCGTCAATTTCGTCGCGTCGTAACTGACCCAGTACTGTCCGTCAGGCGACTGTGGGGCTAGCACGAAAGACGGATATTTAGCCTGATTCTCAGGTTTAATCCAGACGTGAGAGCCGCTGCGGTTGCCGTCGCTAATTTGTCTGAGATTATCCGCACCCGTGCCTGCGCCGCCATGCAGCCAAAGCACTAGCGGATACTTCTTTGCCGGGTTATAACCGTGGGGGACAAACAAACGATAGGGCATCGTTTCCCCACGCGCGTTCTGATACCGCTTCGCGCTGAAACCCGCCCCCCGCTCTTCAACGAGGCGCGGCACAGCACATGCAACCGCAACACAGAATGCGAATATCGAGGTGAAGACGACCCACAACCCTCGTCTGTGAATCATCTCATCTCTCCCTTACAGTGCATTTCAAAACCTTCAAACATTATGCGCCACGATCTTCTTCGCACCTTCGGCGGTGAGTGGTGAAACGAGTTTTTCACCAGAGAAGCAACGGATTCGTTCAAACTGTGATTTGAGGAGCGAAGTCGGCTATCTCCGCCGTCGGAAATTCAACTTGACGAACCGGCCGAACGGGGAAACGAAAGTCTAACACACCCGCCGTCTTTATGTTTATCTGCCGGGCGACGCCGTCGCAGTGTCGGTAATGCGTCGTCGGGGGTTATTTGTGATGGCCTTGCGCAACGCCCGGAAATGCTGTAGAACATCCTTTCTGTTGCTTCATGCGCAGACCTCACTTAACAGCCAAACATATGATCGGCTGAGGGTCAGGCATTAATATTTAGGCTTCCCCCATCGACTCGTTTCCTTACCGGATACATCGCGTATCTGATACGTCCCGACAGCAAAACCTTCTAAGGTTATGCAATCATTCAACACATTAGGCACGCCCTTTCTGCCTTCTACGCTGGTTGAGCTTTTGCATCAAAGAGCGCTCGAACAGCCGGAGCGTTGCGCCTATAGTTTTCTTCTCGACGGAGAGACGGCGCAGGCTCATCTCACCTATGGCGAGTTAGACCGCAAGGCCAGAGCCATCGGTGTCATGTTGCAAAGTCTGTCATGGACTGACAAACGCGCGTTGCTGCTTTACCCGCCGGGACTTGATTACATCGCCGCCTTTTTCGGCTGCCTCTACGCGGGATGGATTGCCGTTCCCGCATATCCTCCGCAACTCAACCGGCTGACGGCGCGTCTTCAGGCCATCACCGCCGATTGTCAGGCGACGGTTGCGCTGACGACGATGCAAATCATGTCGAACATGAAGCGTCGGCTCGCCACGACGCCCGCTCTGGAAGCACTGCTGTGGCTCGCCACCGATAACGAACAGTTCGGACAGGAGGCGGCTTGGCAGGAACCGGAACTGTCGCGCGATTCGCTGGCCTTTCTACAGTACACTTCCGGCTCCACCTCGACGCCGAAGGGCGTCATGCTGACGCACGGCAACCTGCTGCATAATTTGTCTCTCATCCGCCAGTGTTTCGGGCAAACGCTGGAGAGTCGCGGCGTCGTCTGGCTGCCGCCGTATCACGACATGGGTCTTATCGGAGGCATCCTCCAACCGCTCTACGTCGGTTATCCGATGACGCTGATGTCTCCGACCACCTTCCTGCAACATCCGCTCAGATGGTTGCAGGCCATCTCCGATACGCGCGCCACGACGAGCGGCGGCCCCAATTTCGCCTTTGACCTGTGCGTGCGCAAGACGCGTCCTGCCGAGCGAGCGACGCTCGACTTGAGTTGCTGGGAAGTGGCCTTTAACGGCGCGGAACCGATTCGCCACGAAACCTTTGAACGATTCGCGGAAACGTTCGAGCCATATGGTTTCCGCCGCGAGGCTTTTCACTCGTGCTATGGGCTGGCGGAAGCGACGTTGATTGTTTCCGGTAACAAGCAAACGGCCAAACCCGTGGTTCGCAGGTTTCAGGAGGCCGCGCTGGAAAAAAATCTGGCGGTCGAGTCTTCATCCGAAGATGAAGGCGCGCGCGCCTTGGTCGGCTGCGGCGCAGCCCTCTCCGACCAACGCATCGAAATTGTCCATCCCGAAACTCTGATGCGCCGTTCGGCCGGGCATGTGGGAGAGGTGTGGGTGGCAGGCCCGAGCGTCGCGCAAGGCTACTGGAATCGCGCCGAAGAAACGGAAGCCACTTTCGGCGCGCACCTGTCGGACAGCGGGGAGGGGGCGTTTCTGCGCACGGGCGATCTCGGCTTCATCAAGGATGGCGAACTGTTCATCACCGGACGGCTCAAAGACCTCATCATTATTCGTGGACGCAATCATTATCCGCAGGACATCGAATTAACGGTCGAGCAAAGTCACGACATGCTCCGCGCGGGTTGCGGAGCGGCCTTCTCGGTGGTCGTGGGCGGCGAAGAACGGCTGGTAATTGTGCAAGAGGTCGAACGCCGCTATCGCAATCCCGAGGTCGAACAGTTGGCCTCCGTCATCCGCCGTGCGGTGAGAATTAACCATGAACTGCACGCCTACGCGGTCGTGCTGATTAGAACCGGAAGCATTCCTAAAACTTCCAGCGGCAAGATTCAACGCCATTCGTGCCGCGCCGGTTTTCTCTCCGATAATTTAGCTGTCATCGAAAGCAGTATTCTCGATGACGCCGTCGCAGAGGAAGGCCAAGATAAACTCACGCGCGAGGCGCTACTGGCCTTTGATATTGTCCAGCGCGAGGCGTTGCTCGAAGCTGATTTGCTCCGGCAGGTCGCACGCGTGCTGCAAATGGCTCCGGCACAACTGCAACCCGCGCAGCCACTCGATACGCTCGGTCTTGATTCCCTGATGGCCGTCGAGTTGAAGAACTACGTTGAAGAACTTGGCGTCAACATCTCGATGGTCAACTTCCTGCAAGGCTACACAATTTCTGAACTTGCCACAGAGATACTGACCAAGCTGACAACTACGCCGACGCCCACCGCCGCTGACGCCCCCGTGCCGTTGCCACTGCCCGCCGCCGAGCCGACACCCTCCATTGGTCAGAGCGCGCTCTGGTTCATGCAGCGGCTTGCGTCCGATAGTTCAGCCTACAATATTTCCAGCGCAGTGCGGCTGCACGGCGAGCTTAATGCACCGGCCTTGCGCCGCTGCTTTCAAAAGCTGGTTGACCGCCATGCCTCGCTGAGAACCACTTTCCCCGCTCCGCACGGAAAGCCGGTGCAGAACATCCATGAGCACCGGGAAGTGAGCTTTCAGGAAGTGGACGCGACGACGTGGACTCAGACGACACTCAACGCTCATCTTGGCGAAGAGGCGCAGAGAACTTTCGACCTCACGCAAGACGCGCTCCTGCGAATCAACCTCTACCGCCTGAGCCGGGACGAGCACGTTCTCCTCTTCGTCGTGCATCACATCGTCACAGACTTCTGGTCGCTGACGGTGATCGTGCAGGAGTTAAACCTGCTCTACGCCGCCGAAAGTTCCGGGGCGAGCGTCGAACTCGCTCCGCTCCCGTTGCAATACACTGATTATGTGGCATGGCAGGAGGAGTTACTTTCAAGTCCGGCCGGCGAACGACTCTGGTTATACTGGCAGCAGCAACTCGGCGGGGAGTTGCCGGTGCTGAATCTGCCTGCCAGTCGGCCACGCCCACCGCATCAAACATTTCAGGGCGCGGCGCTGCCCCTTCGCCTCGACGCCGACCTCACTCAGTCGCTCAAAGCCCTCGCGCAATCTCAGGGAGCGACGCTTTACATGGTTCTACTCGCGGCCTTTCAAGTGCTCTTGCACCGCTACACCGGGCAGGACGACATTCTCATCGGCTCACCTATGGCGGGGAGAAATTCGGCGGACTTGACGGGACTCGTCGGCTACTTCGTCAATCCCGTGGTGCTGCGTGCCAACCTCTCCGGCAACCCGACCTTCGTCGAATTCCTCAAGCAGGTTCGCCAAACTGCGCATGCGGCCTACGAGCATCAGGATTTCCCTTTTCCGTTGCTGGTCGAGCGATTACAACCCGTGCGGGATTACAGCCGCTCACCGCTCTTTCAAGTGATGCTGATTCTGCACAAAGCGCATGGGCTCAATCAGGAAGGACTAGCTGCACTCGCGCTCGGCGCAACCGGAGCGCAGTTGAAGCTTGGGGACTTAACTCTTGAATCACTGGCTCTGGAACACAGAGCGTCGCAATTCGATTTGACGCTCATCATGGCGGAAGTGGAAGGAGGGATGCGGGCGACGGTCGAGTACAGCACCGACCTCTTTGACCATCCGACCATCGCGCGCCTGCTCCAGCATTTCCACACCCTGCTGGCAGGCATTGCGGCAGAC
>JAIVJZ010000024.1 GCA_020199775.1 Acidobacteriota bacterium | reverse complement strand
AGCAGCGAGAGGCGGGAGAGAGGCAGCGCGGGATTATCGACGATGGCCGACAGCAGATGCTCGAAGTGGCGGAGCATGCGCCGGATGCTCGCCGCATCGTAGAGGTCTGTGCTGTACTCAAGTTTTGCGTTGAGCGCGTGCCGGTTTTCCTCCATGTGTAATGTGAGGTCGAACTTGGCCGTGCTCGTTTTGCTGTCGAGAATGGTCATCTCTACGTCGGCGAGAAGTTGGGGATGCAGTGCGACGTTCTGCAAGACGAACATCACTTGAAACAGAGGTGACCGGCTGAGATCGCGTTCGACCTGTAACGCTTCTACGAGTTTCTCGAAGGGTACGTCCTGATGCGCGTGTGCCGTGAGCACTACTTCACGGACATGACTTAAGAGTTCGTCGAAGGTCGGGTCGCCGGAGAGGTGTGTGCGCAAGATCAGCGTGTTGACGAAGAAGCCGATGAGACTCTCGATCTCCAAACGATGCCGCCCCGCAACCGGCGTCCCCACCACGATATCCTTCTGCCCGCTGTATCGCGCGAGCAAAACCTTGAAGGCCGCCAGCAGCGTCATGTAGAGCGTCGCGCCTTCGCGTTGACTGAGCGCCTTAAGCCCTTCGCTCACCTTTCTGGAGAGCGTGAGCGTCTCGTGCGCTCCGCGAAAACTCTGGACGGGAGGACGCGGCTTGTCTGTGGGCAGATCAAGCATCGCGGGCGCGTCGGCCAACTGCTGTTTCCAGTAAGCCAACTGCGTGTCGAGCATCTCGCCTTCCAACCACTGTCGCTGCCACGCCGCATAGTCCGCATACTGGATGGGGAGTTCGGGGAGCGGCGACGTTTTGCCCTGCGCGAAGGCTTCGTAGAGAGCCGCGAGTTCCTGCATGAAGACGCCCATCGACCAGCCATCGGCAATGATGTGGTGCAGCGTCAGCGTCAGGACATACTCTTCATCCGTCAAACGCAACATTCCGGCTCGAAGGAGCAGCCCGTCGGACAGGTCGAACGGGCGTTGCGACTCTTCGGCAATCAAGGCCGCCAATCGTGCTTGCTTTTCATCCCCGGCCAGATGCCGCAAGTCCTCGACCGGCAGAGAGAAGGATTGCGGTGCAGAGATGATCTGGACAGGCTGCCCGTCGTTCGACTTGAAGTTGGTGCGAAGGCTCTCGTGCCGCCTCACTATCTCGTTGAGGCTTTGTTCGAGCGCGTTCGCGTCAAGACTCCCGCGCAGGCTGACGGCGGCCGGAATGTTGTAGAGCGTGTTGGCCGGTTCGAGTTGGTCGAGAAACCACAGCCGTTGCTGCGCGAAAGAGAGCGGCAACTCACTATCCCTGAGCACGGGAACGAGCGGCATTGTGTTCAATTGACGCCCGTCGTGTATGAAATTCTCGACGTGCTCGGCCAGCCCTGCGACCGTCGGAGAGGCGAAAAGACTGTGCAGCGGTATCTCGACCTGAAATGCCTGCCTGACGCGTGAGATGACCTGCGTTGCAAGCAGGGAATGACCGCCGAGGGCGAAGAAGTTGTCGCGTATGCCTACCCGCTTGAGGCCGAGCACTTGCGCGCATATTCCGGCCACCAGTTCCTCGACGGGATTGCGCGGCTGACTCGAAAGGAATTCGAGTTCAGACGGGTTCTCATGGGGAGCGGGCAGAGCCCGCCGATCAACTTTACCGTTGGGCGTGAGCGGTATTTCGTCGAGCATGACGAAGGCAGTCGGAATCATGTGTTCCGGCAGCTTCTCTTTCAGGAAGCTCTGAAGCTCTATCACCGCGGGCGATTGTCCCCCGGCGGGGACAACGTAAGCCACGAGACGGTAATTGCCCGGCACGTCTTCACGCGCGCTGACGATTGCTTCGCGCACCTCCGGGTGGCGACCGAGCACGGCTTCGATCTCGCCAAGCTCGATGCGGAATCCCCGTATTTTGACCTGATGGTCGATGCGGCCGAGAAATTCTATCTGCCCGTCGGGCAGGTAATGCACGAGGTCGCCCGTGCGATAGAGACGCGCGCCCGGCTCGGTGCTGAACGGATTGGGGATGAACCTTTCGGCTGTCAGCCGGGGACGATGACGGTAACCTCTGGCGAGACCGACGCCGCCGATGTACAACTCGCCCGGCACGCCCGGCGGGACGGGTCGCAAATATTCGTCGAGCAGATAGGTCTGCGTGTTATCGATGGGTCGCCCGATAGGCGGCGGCGCATCGCTCTCGTCGGTTGCCTGAGCCACGGCCGCGCGGGTCGTGACGACAGTATTCTCCGTCGGCCCGTAATGATTAACGAGAACGAACGGAAGAGGCCGCCGGGGCGCGCGATGCAGCACGTCGCCGCCGGTGAGAATCGCGCGCAGCGCGAGGTCAACGGGAAGCGTCTCTTCGATGAGCGCCTCGGCGAGCGGGGTCGGCAGAAAGCAGATGGTGATGCCTTCGACCGCAAGCCACTGCAAGAGGTTCGACGCCGATGTGCGTGTATCGTCGTCGGGGATGTGGATGCTTGCGCCCGCCGTCAGGTAAGGCCAGAGTTCCCAGACCGAGGCATCGAAGGCCATCCCGGCCAGTTGCGTCGCGCGGTCGCCGGAGGTGATGCCGTAGGCGCGTTGATGCCAGGTGACGAGATTGTTGAGCCCCGCGTGTTGAATCTCGACGCCCTTCGGCTCGCCCGTCGAGCCGGAGGTGTAGATGATGTACGCGAGATTGTCGCCTGACGCATCCTCGCCGTCGAGATTGGCGTCGCTCTCCTGCGCGATGGTCGGCAAGTCCCAATCGAGATAGAGGACGGGAGAGTCGTACTCCATGAAGTTCTCGCTCAACCTTTGTTGCGCCAGCAGCACGGGAGAGCCGGAATCGCGCAGCATGAAGTGCAAGCGTTCCTGCGGGTAGGCCGGATCGAGCGGCAGGTATGCGCCGCCCGCTTTGAGAATACCGAGCACGCCGACGATCAACTCCACCGAACGCTCCATGCAGATGGCGACCGGCGTCTCCGCGCCCACGCCCAGACGGCGTAGGTAACGCGCGACGCGGTTGGCACGAGCGTTCAACTCTTGATAGGTCAACTGCTGTTGCCCGCTGGCGACGGCCAACGCATCGGGCGTGCGCGCCGTTTGCGCTTCAAACTGTCGTTGCACGCTCGCGCCGTCGGCCTGCTCCCACTGCGTCTTGTTCCATTCGACGAGCACCTGCTCAAGTTCGGCCCCGGGCATGAGCGACAACTCGGACAGGCGCGACTGCGGGTGGGCCGCGATGGCTTCGACGAGCGTGCGGAAATGTCCCGCCATGCGTTCGATAGTTTCGCGCTCGAAGAGGTCGCTGTTGTATTGCAGAGAGGCCGCGAGGCCGTCCGGCTGCTCGGACATCATCAGGGTCAGATCAAACTGCGCGACCCGCTCCGAGAGCGCGAGCGATTCCAAAGGCAATTCGCCGAGCATCATCCGCGCGCCCGTCTCGCCGAGCGAGAAGGCGGCGAGTCCCTCTTCCCCTGGCAGGTGCGCCTTCTGTAAAGCGAACATGACTTGCACGAGCGGCGAGCGGCCGGGGTCTCTCTCAGGCTGAAGGCGTTCAACCAACAGAGGGAAGGGATATTCCTGATGCGCGAATGCGCCGAGCACGTTGGTGCGTACGCGCTCCAGATGCTCGCCGAACGTGGGGTTGCCGGAGAGGTCTGCGCGCAGCACGATGGGGTTGACGAAGTAACCGATCATGCCCGCCAGTTCGGCACGGCTGCGCCCGGCCGTCGGCGAACCGACGAGCAGCGATTCCTGATTCGTGTAGCGATGGAGCATCACCTGAAAGGCCGCGAGCAGGCTCATGTAGAGCGTCGCGCCGCGCGCCTGCCCGATCTCCTTCAGCTTGCTTCTCAAATTGTCGTCGAGTTTGAAGGAGAAAGAGTCGCCGCTGTAGGTTTGAATCTGCGGTCGCGGGCGGTCGGTTCTAAGGTTGAGCGCGGGCAGTTTGCCCGACAGGTACTCTTGCCAGAATTGCCAGAGACGCTCGCCTTCCGCGCCCGCAAGCATCTGCCTCTGCCAGCGCACATAGTCGGTGTATTGCAAGGTTTGCGGCGCGAGATGCGCAGGCCGCCCGTTGCGCTCCGCCGTATAGAGCACGTCCAACTCGTTCATCAGGATTGCGAGCGACCAGAAATCGGCGACGATGTGATGAACCGAGAGCAGCAGTACGTAAGCATCCGGCGCGCGGCGATAGAGGCTGACGCGCAGGAGTTCTCCGCTCTCCAAATCGAACGGGCGATTAGCCTCTTCGATGAGCCTCGCGTCCAACACCTCTTCGCTCCAGCGTGAAGCGTTGAGTTCCTGAAACGAGAGTTCGCCGTCGCCGAGCACGCTCTGCACCGGCTCGCCGTCGAGAGCCGTGAAAGTTGTGCGCAGAGGGGGATGACGGTTGACTATCTCCTGAAACGCACGACGCAGCGCGGGCACGTCCACGCGCGCAAGCACGCGCACCGCGGCCGAAATGTTGTAGGCCGGACTTTCCGGCGCGAGCTGGTGCAGAAACCAGAGAGCCTGCTGGCCGTGGGAGAGCGGATGAACCGTCGCCGGTTCGGACTCTTCGGTCGCCGCGAGTTTCGAGCCGCCCGTCGAAGTGGTTTCGCCGAGTCGTTCGTCGATCTCGGCGGCAAGTTCCGCGATGCTCGAACTCTGGAGCACACTCGACATCGGCAGAGCAACGCCGAGATGCATCTCGATGTTGTGCATCAACTCGATGGCCGCCAGCGAATCCAGACCATAGCGCGCGATGGGATGGCTAACGTCGATCTCTGCGGGATTGATGCTCAGGTGAGTTGCCACCTCTGCCGCGAGCCACGCGGCGACCGGCCCGGCTCCGCGCAACTCAGGCGCACTCGTCTCTCCCGCTTTCGTTTGAAGCGTCGCCGCAAGGTTGCTGCGCCACTCGCCGACGATCTCCACGCTCCCCGCCAAAAATGCCTTACGGCTGGCGCGTCGTTGGATTTTGCCGCTCGTGGTCTTCGGGATTCTTCCCGGCTTAATCAAAACAATGGCGTGCGCCTGTAGTTCGTGCTCCTGCGCGACGGCCTCGCGGATGCCTTCGATCACGGCCGTCACGTCCGGGTTCTTCCGCGGGTCAATTTCCTGCATGACGACGAGCCGCTCTTCGCCGTTCATATCCACTGCGAAGGCCGCGCCGCACCCGGAACGCAGAGAGGTGTGGCTGCGTTCGACCGACAGTTCGATGTCTTGCGGGTAATGATTGCGGCCGCGAATGATAATCATGTCTTTGAGACGGCCGGTGACGTAGAGTTCAACATCGTTGAGGAAGCCGAGGTCGCCCGTGCGCAGGAATGGGCCTTCGCCCGTTCCCGCGAGATGCGCGCCAAATGTCTCTGCGGTCTCTTCCGGTTGTCTCCAGTATCCTTGCGCGACGCTCCCGCCGGACACCCAGATTTCTCCGACTTCACCCGGCAAACATTCCTTCATCGACTCTGGATGCGCGATGACGACCTTCTGTTCCATCAGCGACCGGCCGCAGCCGACCAGAGGTCTGCTGTCTTGCGCGCCGGGGGCGGCTTCGAGCGCAATGAGACTTTCCAGCGCGCCCGTGTCGAAGGTTTTAACGACGGGCGGCGCGCTCTTTGCGACACCGGATACGATGAGCGTCGCCTCGGCCAGCCCGTAGCAGGGATAGAAGGCTTCACGACGAAATCCGTGCGGCGCAAAAGCCTCCATGAACCTGTCCATCGTCTCGGGTCGAATCGGCTCCGCGCCGTTGAAGGCAACGCTCCAACTGCTGAGGTCGAGTTCGGCGCGCTGCTCGGCGGAGATTTTGCGCACGCAGAGGTCGTAAGCGAAGTTGGGGCCGCCGCTCGTCGTCGCGCGGTAAGTGGTGATCGCTTTGAGCCACAGGAAAGGACGTTGGAGGAAAGCGACGGGCGACATCGAGACGACCGGGATGCCGGCATAGAGCGGCTGTAGGATGCCCGCCATGAAGCCCATGTCGTGAAAGGTGGGAAGCCACGAGACGTAGCTGTCCGATTGCGTGTGTTCGACACCGTGATAAACCAGACCCGCGTTGTGCAGCAGGTTGGCGTGCGAGAGCATGACCCCTTTGGGCGTGCCGGTCGAACCCGAAGTGTACTGTAAAAATGCCAGCCGATCGGCGCCCACACCCGGCTCGCGCCACTCGTTTTCGACGCCCGCGCCCGGGTTGTCTCCGCTCGCCCAGTTCAAAGATTTCAACAAAGGCGACTCGTCGAACATCAGTTTCGTTCTTGAGAGAATCGTCTCCGTCGTCAAAGCCACGGTCGCCTCCGCGTCGGACACGATGCCGTGCAGGCGCGGCAGGCTGCGGCTGAACTTCGAGGGGTCGGGCGGATAGGCCGGAACGGCCACCATCTCCGCGTAGAGGCAGCCGAAGAAGGCGGCAACGTATTCGAGTCCCGGCGGGTAGAGCAGCAGCGCACGTGCGCCGCGCGCGGCGCGCGACCGTAGCATGACGGCGATGGCGCGCGCACGACTGTCCAGTTCCCCATAGGTGAGAGAGACCTCTTCCGTCTCGCCATCCTTGAGGAAAGTGTAAGCCTTCTGATGCGGCTGGTTGAGCGCCCTCCAACGGAGCAACTCGATCAGCGTCGACGGACGAAACGCTTCTTCCGTCGAACTGCTGGAATGACTGTCGGTAATGCTGTACATCTCTGTACGCCTGCTCCTGTAAATGATAACTGCGTGAGTCGCCGCCTTCGGCTGCGTTGGCCGGGAAGGTCTGAGGCGCTAACGCCGTGCGGGGGGTTCTAAACTTCGCCGCGGCTGATGGGGTCGGCCATGGCGACCAGTATTTTGCGCGCGCCGGAATAGGGCGCGCGGCCGTGCGAGGCCAGCATGTTGTCGAGCATCAGGATGTCGCCCTCCTGCCACGTAAAGGAGACAGTCTCGGCACTATAGGCTTCGTGGAGTTCGTCGAGAACGGAGGCTTCGATAGGCGACCCGTCGCCGTAGTAAGTATTGGCCGGGTAGTCTTCCTCTTTGAAGGCGTTGAGGAACACGTCGCGGATGGTCGGTTCGAGCGTCGTGACGTGGAAAAAAGTGGCATGATTGAACCACACGTCTTCGCCCGTGCGCGGATGTCTGGTGATGGCCGGGCGCACGGCTCGCGTCGTCAGCCGGTTATCCTCGCGCCACATGACTTCGATATTGTTCCGGCGACAATAGTCTTCCACCACCGCTTTATCGGTCGTCTGAAAAACGGTCTGCCACGGCAGTCCGAATCTCTCGTTGAAGTTGCGCACGTACATCCATTTTTTTTCGCGGAAACGCTCACGCGTCTGCGGGCTGATGCGTGCCAGGACGCGGCGCGTGTCGGCAATCGGCGTTTCGCCTCCCTCGGTTGCGGCCTGCGCGCAGTAGAAGAAGATTTTCAGAGGCCACGTCTGCTGGTAGGAGTTTTCGTTGTGCAGAAAGATGCTCTGGTCTGCCGGGTAATCGGTCGAAGTGTAGATGTTGCCGCTAATCTGGCTGCGCGGCGAAGAGCGTTCGCGATACTCCAACAACTCGCTGCCGGATGCCGCCGCGGCAAACTTCTCGAACTCGGCGGCGTTCCTGATGTCGTAGTTGCGAAAAAGTATCCCGCCGGATTCGTCGAGATGCTTTTGGATGAAATCGCGGTTATGCGCCGCCCAGTCGATCAGGTTGACGCTTCGGACAGACGGCTCGACGACCAGCGGCAGCGTTCCGCCTTCCGTCAGGCGTCCGCTCTTAATCAAACTCGTTTGCGAAAGGCCAATCGCCTTGCGCTTGATGCCTGCGAGCTTCGGCAACGCGACCTCTTCAAGTTTTGTATCCGCCATCTCAACTATCTCCTTTCAGGCATCGTTCGGAGCCGGCGTTCAATTTCGCAATTCTCTTTTTGAACCGCCGCCAAGTTTGCCGTCGCCTCACGCGCGGGCAATCCACGAAGAGGGCAGGAACGAATCCATGACAGTGCCCGTGTTCTGCTGCGCCCCGAGTTCGCAGGCGAACTTGCCGAGCGCGATGTCGAGCACGCCCAATCCAAACGGGCTGAAAATCGTCACGCTCTCGGCGTCTCTTCTCGCGGGCGACTGTCCGAGAAGAATCTCGCCGAGACTGCAACGAACGAAATCTCTGTGCCCGGCGGATTGTTCGGCCAGATGAATCGAGGTTTGCGCGCGGCACACGTGGTCGAGATCGTCCACGACGTTATCGCAAGCCAGAATCACTTCGGGCGTGAAGTCGCGCAGAGAGGTGTGTAGGATGATCGTTCCCGGCGCACAACGCGAAATATCGGAGAGGTGCGGTTGCACGGCCGTCGTCGCCAGCGCCACCACGGCCGACTCCGCGAAGATGTTTTGAATGTCTTCGACCACTTCGACCTGCTCGAACATCCCCGCGCATTTATCTCTGAACTGCGCGGCGCGTGCCGGGTCGAGGTCGAAGATGCGAAGCGTTCCGGTCTGCGGATAGAGGGCGTGAAGGAATCTGGCGGTCTCGAAATTGATGAGGCCACAGCCGATGAGCCCGACGTTGCCGAGTTCGCGCCCGTCGAGCAGCGTTTGCGCTGCCAGCGCGGCGCTCGCCGCCGTTCGCTTTGCGCTGATAATCGAGCCTTCGAGAATGGCTTCGGGTCGGCCGGTGGTGGTCGAATTGAGAATCATGACGGCCGACGCGCGATCCATGTTGCGGCTCAGGTTGCTCGTGAAAGATGAGACCCACTTGATGCCCGCTACGCCGAAGCTGTCGCCGAGAAACGCGGGTAGAGCGATGATGCGATTCTTGTCATCGTCTGGAAAACGCAGGAAGGTGGAATGAGGCAGAGAGCTTTTACCTCCCGCGTGCGCCTCGTATGCCTTGCGCACGATGTCCACCACCTCGCGCTCGCGATCTGCCAGCAGTGAGATGATCTCGTTTCCTTTCAGAATCAGTAGGTCGCCGTTATCCATGTCCGCCTCCCAATAAGTTGTATTTTCAAGTCGTACCGCCCCATGGAATCCAGAGGCTTTTCAGTCCGTCCTGGTCAGACTATTCCCCTCTAATCTTCGCCAGATCGACCGCCACTATTCTCAGTTCGCTCGTGTAACGCTCGCCCTCCGCGTCAGGCAGCCACACCTGTTCCAGCCCCGGAACCATCTCAGACACCGTGATCGACACGCCCGCGCCGCCTTCCAATGCGGTGCGCCGCACCATCTTCCCCAGCAGGTTGACGTAGGCGGGGCTATCGAAATCGACATAGAACGGCTTCGTTTCAACCGGCACTTTGACGAAGACGAAACGCGGCAACTGCTGCGAGCGCGCCCAACGCCGCGCGGCGACGAAACGCTCGGCATCGTCTTTGACCTCGGCGAAGGAGATGTCGTCGGCCGCGAAGCGCCACGTCTCACGCGCGACGATGAGACGGTCGATGGTGACGCGCGGCGTGCGCGGCAGAGAGCGCATTAGTTTGAACTGATTGACCACGAAGCCGGAGAACATCCCACCGAAGATTTCCACCAGATCGAAACTAAAACGCCCGTCGAGGGTGCGCGCCACAAGGTCTCTGCCCTTTTCTTCGACGACGAGTTCGGCGATGGGGAGAGCTTTCGTCCTGTCCCTGTGAAAAGAATTGACCGTGAACTCGATGCGGTAATTTTCGGGCGAGAGGAGAATGTAGTTGATTCGCGCCGTGAGCCATTCTTTCGGCGTCATCGGCACTGCGTGCGTTCTCGGCATGTCGCTTTCGATGGCCGCGAAAAGTTCCTCCGGGTGCGGGTGCTGCTCGACGAAGAGCGAGCCTCCGAGCGTGTTGTTTCCCAGATGAAGTTCGCCCATCACGAACTGATAATCGCCGCGCTCGATGGCCTCCGCGCTTTCGGCGGCGATCATGATGTCGGGGCTGTTATACCTGCCGAAACTCCATCCCGCGTGCGGCGCGGCAAAGGCCGTCTCCACTCGTTCGCGCAGATCACTCGTGCGCCATTCCAGACGCCTTTGTTCGCCCGTGATGCCCAGAACTTCCTCCCAGCGTTGCTGGAAAATCTCCTGCATCCCGTCCAGGACGGGCGCTTCGAGACCCCTCGTGCCCTCCATCTCGCGAAACAGTTGCGCCTGCGCCTGCATCCAGAACGATAAGCCGTCAACGTTGCGCTTGCCCCCGTTTTTTTTCACCAGTTCAAGGTAGACGCCGCGCAACGCTTCACGCAGCACGCCCGCCGCCTCGTAGGTGAACCACCGCGCGCTCTTCAACAGCAGACCGAGCGGCGGAGCGAGTTCCTGAATCAACGCGGAGCCGAGTTCCAGTTGCGTGCTGCGGCGGCAATCCTCATAGACGAGCGTTCGCGCCGCGTAGGTCATTCCCGCAGCGCGCGTCGATGCCTCTCCCGTCAACGCGGTGAATTTTTCATCGAGCGCGCTTAAAGCGATGCTCAACTTCGCGGCATCTCCGGCCGCTGCCGCAACGGCATCTCTGGCCTGTTCCAGTTCGTCCAGAGGGGCGAGCGCGGCCTGCCGCAACCCCTCTTCATCAATGCGCTCTAGCGCCTCTCGCAAACGACGCTCGGGATAAGTATCCAGCGGAACTTCCAATTGCCATACGAGCAGCCTCTGCGCGCGCAGTCCTTCCAAAATCGCAAACACTTCCTGCTCACTGCCGACGCCCTCCGCTCTGCCGCGCAGCATCAGGCGTGCGATCTCGCCGGCCGTGTGTTCGCCGTTGCAGCGTCGCAGCACGGCCGCGTGCTTGGCCGCCAGACGGATCGGGCGTCGCATCGGCACGTTGAGAGTGTCGCCGTCAAGGTAGATGAAAGGCAGGCGGCGCGGAGCGAACCAACGCCGCAGTTTCGTGTCATCGTTGAGTTTTTTGACCAGCGCCTCGATGCACCAATCTTCAAAATAGACGCGGCGCATGGCGAGCGGTTCGGGGCTGACAGCCAACTTAACTCTCCGTTCACTATTATTGAGAGTTGCCCAACCGACGGGGCCGAAGAAACCGATGGTGTCATTCTTGACGCAGTAGCGTTGGAGGTAAGTGGCGATTACGGCTTCGTGCCTGCGCCGCTTCGTGCCTTCGGCCTGTGAATCGGCCGGCATGCGCAGCAACACATCTATACTGCTCTGCAATGCCTGCCGGTTCTGCCACGTGACTGCCTCGCGGAATGGCTCTGCGCCCGCCACCTCGTGGAGCACCTTCGAGATGCGGACGCCCGATGCTTTGAACACCTCTTGAAATTGAGCCTTCAACAACTCGACTTGCGCCCCGGCCTGATGCGCCGCTTCCAGAGAGGCTTTGACGACAGGGGGTAGCGACCCGGATACGGCCGGCAGCTTGCCCGATTTGAGTTGTCGCAAGGCATTCAACAAATTGTTGCGCCGCTTTTTGTCGTCCCACTGGCCTTCACGTCGCAGTTCGTCCAATGCTTCGAGGAACGCGTCGCGCGACTCGTCGAGCGCGAGCCTCATCTTCTCTTCCCCGTCAAGAATCTGGTCGGCCGCCGCCGCGCCTTCGGGCGAGGCCAGACCGAGCACTTGCCGTGCGGGAAAGCCTGCACCGCGCAGCCCCACATTTTTCCAGAGCGCCCATTCGCCGCCGTCCAACTCGATCAGATGCTCCGACAACCCGCTCTTTGCGCTCACGGGAACGACCGTCGAATTCGAGAACATGTTCGCGCCGGCCGTCGCATCGGCCGGCGCGCTTTTGCCGATGGCCGCGAAGAATTCTTTATTGTAGATAGTCATAAACTGTACGTTTCGTCGTCAGACAATGCTCGATGTGTGGGTCGATCACGGGGAACGAGTCAGACGGAGACCTCGCCGGCAGGTTTCCGGGTATCGAAGCGATGAGTATAAGGAGCCGGTTTAAAGAAGCGGCGGGAGGCGGCTGAAAGTTAACAATCAAGGAGGTGACTGAAAGTCAACTCTAAAGGGGGCGGCCTTCCTGCTGATTCAGGCGAGGCAGGAAGGCCGCCGTTTGTTATTAGCTCGAACGCCTTCACCCGTTCGGCGCATGCGCCCGGTGAAAGCGACTGCGAGCGACGTGTCTCAATCGTACCTGAGCGCGATCATCGGATCGACCTTTATCGCGCGGCGTGCCGGGATGAAACTCGACAGCAATGCGACGGCCATCAGCAGCAAAGCGATGCCACCGAAGGTGATCGGGTCGGTTGTGCTGACGCCGTAAAGCAAACTTTCGATAATGCGTGTCAGGGCGAAAGCGCCGAAGAGGCCAACGGCGATACCGATGGCTGCCAACTTCAACCCCTGACCCACGATCAACCTGAGTATATCGCCTTGCCGTGCGCCGAGAGCCATCCGAACGCCGATCTCGTGCGTGCGTTGCGCCACGGAATAGGCCATCACGCCGTATAAACCGATTGCCGCCAGAATCGCCGCCACCACCGCAAAGCAACTCATTAAGAGCATGTTGAAGCGTTGGCGCGCGAGCGAAGCGTCGAGCACCTGTTCCATCGTCCGAACGTTATAAATCGGCTGGTCTTTATCCAAGGCCATAACTTCTCTTGAGATAGGCGCGCTCAGGCTCTGCGGGTCGACCGTGCTGCGCACCGCGAGAAAAGTAGCCTGGAAGGGAAACTGATTCTGCGACACGTACATCTCGGGTTTCGGCTCGGCGTCCAAACCAAAGTTCTTGACGTTGTTGACGATGCCCACAACTTCGCGCGCCACTCCCTGATCGTAGTCGATCTTGATGCGCTTCCCGAGTGCATCTTCGTTAGGCCAGAAATGGCTCGCCATCGCCTCGTTGATGATGACGACCGGCGCGCTCTGCTTCGTATCCTGCTCCGTGAATTCACGCCCTTTGAGCAAAGGAACGCGCATCAACTTGAAGTAGTCGGGAAAGATTCCGATGTGCTCGGACAGCAGGAACTGCCCCGGCGGCTGCGGCTGACGCCCTTCAATTTCAAAGGAGGTATAGTTGCTCGCCTTTCCGAGCGGAAGCACAGTCGTCCCGCTCACCGTCTCCACGCCGGGCAGCGATTTAAGACGCTCGATGAGTTGGCGATTGAAGGCGATCACCTCCGGGTCGTCAGGATATTTGGAGATCGGTAGCGTGTACTGGAACGTCATGATGTTCTTCGCATCAAATCCCGGGTTGACGTTTTCAAGTCGCGTGAAGCTCTTGACCATCAACCCCGCGCCCACCAACAAAATCGCCGCCAGCGCGATCTCCACTACTACCAGAATGTTTCGCACGCGTTGGCCGTTGCCCGTGGAGGAGCGGCCGCCCTCTTTAATCACGTCGTTGAGATTGACCTTAGAAGCCTGCAACGCGGGAACGAGTCCGAAGATGATCGCCGTCACGAACGAAACCAGAAGCGTGAAGACGATGACCCGAACGTCTAGTCCAAACTGCGTGGGCAACGCAATATCCTGCGGGCTGATGGAGACCAGTATATTGACTCCCCAGACCGCCAGCAGCAGACCGAGCGCGCCGCCCGCTATTGCCAGCACTAAGCTCTCCGTCAACAACTGCCGGATGAGTCGCGGCCGTCCCGCACCGAGCGCGACGCGAACTGCAATCTCTTTCTGTCGCGTCGCGGCGCGTGCCAGAAGAAGGTTTGCCACGTTGGTGCAGGCGATGAGCAACACGAAACCGACAGTGCCGAACAGCACGAGCAAGGCCAGTTTGATCGGCCCGACCATCTGTTCTTGCAGTGAAATTACCTTCGCGCCCCACCCGATGTTTTGCGCATGCTGCAGTGCGAGGCGTCCGGCGATACCGTTCAAATCGGCATTGGCCTGTTCAATCGAGACGCCTCCCTTGAGCCGTCCGATTGCGGTCATGAAACGAGAGCCGCGCGCCGTCCAATCCGCCTCGGGGATGGAGAGCGGAACCCACGCCTCCACGGGCTTCTGCAAAGTCTGCAACGACGGCAGCATGTCCTTTGTCGGAAACTGAAAACCCTTGGGCATGACGCCGACCACCAGATAGTTGAAGCCGTTGAGCATGATTGGCTTGCCGGCGATGTTCGGGTCTGAACCGAAGCGACGCTGCCAGAGGTTGTAACTGAGCATCACCGAGCGATGGTTGCCCTGCTTCTCTTCTTCCTGTTGAAAGTGTCGCCCGTGAAGCGGATTCACGCCGAGCGTGGTAAACAGGTTGGACGAGACGTTGGCTCCCGTTACGCGCTCAGGCTCGCCCGCGCTTCCGAGATTGAAGCCCGTGCGCGCCGTCATCGAAAACGCACCGATACTCTCGAAAGTCTTATTACCGTTGCGATAGTCCAGAAAGTTGGCCGGTGCTATCCCGGTCTGCTCCTCCGCTCCCTTCTGATTGTTGTTGACCTCGCCGATGAGCATCACTTTTTCCGGGTCTGGAAACGGTAAGGGTCGAAGCAAAACTGCATTGACGACGCTGAAGATGGATGTATTAGCGCCGATGCCGAGAGCCAGAGCCAATATCGCCACGGCCGTAAAGCCCGGAGTCTTGAGCAGCATCCGAACACCGTATTGCAAATCCTGCAACAGAGTTTCCATACCTTTTATCTCTTCAACTTTCTATTTGAGAAATTGTCTTCTATCTGAAATTGGCCGCTTTGCAAGTTGTGAGTCCGGCCAGTGCGCAGAGTTTAACATACGAGCCTCAATTTCTGACTGCGCATGTGCGATGGCCTGATTCCTCACTACATCTTCTCCATGCGCTGTCTTTTCCTCACCTCGCGGCGGCGCGTCGTGGATTCTCTGCGTGCGCCCGCACGCTCCACGTTGTCTTCAAATTTTATCTCTTCCGGCTCCTGTTGGCTCAGGAATTCCGCCATCGCACTTACCGTCGGGTGGCGTAACATATCGACGACCGACAATTCTCTGTTAAGTGCCTGCCGAAGTTTACCGCTGACTTCAATCATACGGATGGAGTGTCCGCCGAGGTCGAAGAAGTTGTCGTGTAGTCCTACTTTCTCCACCTTCAATACTTCCTGCCAGATACCGGCAATCTGCTGCTCCAACTCCGTGCGCGGCGCGACATAAGCTACCATCTCCTGCGCGAGCACGTCACCGGGCGCGGGTAATGGACGACGGTCGGTCTTCTCGTTCGGCGTCAATGACTCTTCCACCCGCCGTTGCACTTCCGCGGGCGAGAGAAAGTTCTGAAACTCGTGATGCGCCAAAGGGTCGCTCGCCATCGCCCGCAACACGCTCAGATAATAGCCCTCTATCGCCTCCATCTGTTCGTCGCGCAACTCCATCGAATTGTATTCAAGCAGCAACTCTACCTGAAGCGCATCCAGCCCGAGGGAGAAATGCGCCTGAAGCGTCCAGTTGGTTCCCTCGGACGTTTTAGTCGCCAGCACGTCCACATTACCGGAGCGAATCACACTATCGACCACGTGAAAATGTATGAAGTTAAAAGCAGTCTCATACAACTGCTGCCCGCCGCGACTGTTTTGCAGCGCGGCCATCGGGTAGCGACGGTAAGGCAACAACTCCAACTCGTTATCGAACGTGGCACGCACCAACTCTT
>JAIVJZ010000074.1 GCA_020199775.1 Acidobacteriota bacterium | reverse complement strand
GGGCAGATAGGCCGCGCCGGCTTTGAGGGTGGCAATGAGAGTGACGAGCATGTCGGTGGAACGCTCGAACAAGAGTGCGACGCGCGCGTCGGGGGTGACGCCGGAAGAGATGAGCAGATGAGCGAGTTGATTAGCGCGGGTGTTGAGTTGGGAGTAAGAGAGTTGTTGATGATCCTTGTCCGAGACGAGCGCAATCGCGTCGGGCGTGCGGGCGGTCTGCGCTTCAAAAAGTTGGTGCAGGGAATGGGGCGGGGGAAAGTTTAGGGCAGTTCGATTATAGTCGAAGAGTAGTGTCTGTCTCTCGACTTCATCAAGGATTTCGAGCCGGTCAATGGCCGACGAAGGGTTATCTACAATGCTCGATAGAAGCCGGCGATACTCTCGCGAGAGCCTTTCGACGTTCTCGCTCGAATACTGCGCGCCATCATAGTGCAACTCCGCGCGCAGGTGGCCTTCGGCCATCGAGAGGCATCGCAGCTTGATGTCGAAGCGGTCGGCGTAGCCCTCTTGCCTTGCAAACGCCCATCGTAATCCGGCTAGTTGGAGGGGAGCGGGCTGTTCGATGAATTCAAAGCCGAGAGGAAAGAACTGCGGGTTAGCGCCGTTATCAAACCGCGTGGGCGAGTCATTCTCCCAGGTGAAATACTCCTGCCATTCGTGTGCCTCCGCGGCGGCCTGCCTGACCTGCGCTACAACATCTCTGAACTTAAAGTCTCCTTCCAGATGGCAGGAGAGAGGCAGGAATCTCGCGAATAGTCCGGGCACTCTGTCGAGTCCTTCATATGTCCGTCCCGCGTAGGCCGTGCCGACAGTCACCTGCGTGCGGGCGGTCAATTTATGGAGCAGAATGTTCCAGGCGACCTGTAGAAACTCCTGTAAGGAGACACGCTCGCCCGTCGCCGACTCTTTGATCCCGGCGGCGATGGCGGGATCAATCATCGAGACAAGCGAACGCGGCTCGAAGCGTTGCTTATCGCCGGAATATTCTGCGAGCGGAAGTTTGAAGAAAGCGGAATCTTCGATGCTCTTTCCCGACCAGTAATCTCTGCCCGCCGCCGTCTCGCCGGACTCAAGTAACTCGTTGAGAATTTCCGCAACATCTGCATACTGCATCAACTCTTCCAAGTCTCCACCGGCTTCGGTCGAGGAAGCATAGGCGTGTGCGATTTCGCGCACGAGCACCGTCAACCCCGTGAGGTCGGCGCAGAGCGCGGGCAGGCTGATTATCAACAGGTGCTCGTGAGCGGATAAACGTGCGACGGTGAGTCTCAATAGCGGCGCGCTATCGAACTCGAAAGGCAGTTGGCTCGCTTCATGAAACAATGCTTCGACGGCGGGGTCTCGTTCGCCGTCGGACAAGTCGTTGAAGTCTAGGCGTTGAATCTTCGGGTCGCAGTCGTCATGGATCACCTGCACCGGAAAGTTCATACCGGAGATTTGATGAAATGTCGTACGGAGGATTTCATGTCGCGCGACGATTTCGCGGGCGGCGGTCTCCAGAGCGTCAAGGTCGAGTTGGCCTTCGATGGAGACCGCTCCCCAAACACGGTATGGCAGACTTTCAGGTTGCTGTAATTGCCAGAGATGCCTCTGTTGAGGTGAAAGTCTGAACCCCTGTATAACTTTATCCTGCATGAATGCTCTCCGTTCTGAATAACTGAAAACTTCTCTTGCACTGAAGTTGACGCTCTATCACCGGCCGTCCGAGACCTTGCCGGCGGTCTGCGCGGGCGCAACGCTGATGGCCTTGCGCCTGACAGTTTTATACTTCTGCGAGAGGGCATCTTTGCTCTCCTCTTTTCGCGCGGCCTCTCGTTGCCGTTGCAGGGCATCGAGTTGGCGGTCGATTTCGCCGATGAGAATATCCGGTTGCGTCGCGACGGCCTGTACAATCATTGTCATGTCATCGGCGAGACCTTTGATAGTCGCGGCAGCGAAGAGGTCTGCGTTGTATTCGAACCAGCCACGCAGTTTTCCGTCCTCGTCCCACATAGTCAGTTGCAGATCGAAGCGAGACATGCCGCTATTGATCCCCATCGAACCGGCTTCGAGACCGTGAAGTTGTAACGAAGGCATAGGCGTGTTCTGGAAAACCAGTTTGACCTGAAACAGCGGCGAATATCGCAGGCGACGTTCGATGCCGAGGCTATCGACGAGCCGGTCGAACGGCAAATCCTGATGCGCGTAAGCTCCGAGCGTTACGTCTCGAACCTGCGCGAGCATCTCCCTGTATGAAGCGTCGCCGGAAACCTTCCCACGCAAGACGAGTTGATTGACGAAGAAGCCGATCAACTGCTCCACCTCGAAACGATTACGATTGGCAACATCAGTGCCGACCAGGATGTCGTCTTTGCCGGAGTAGTGATGAAGCAGTATGTGGTAGGCCGCCAGCAGGCTCATAAATATCGTGCTGCCCTCCTGTCGACTAAGTGCCCTGAGCGATGCGGTCAACTCTTCTGTAAAAGATAGGGAGTGTCTCCCGCCCGTAAAGGTCGGCACGGACGGGCGCGGCTGGTCGGTCGGCATCTCCAGCATGGGAGGCGCGCCCGCGAGTTGATCTTTCCAATAGTCGAGATGCGCTTCGAGCGTCTCGCCACGCAGCCACTCTCGTTGCCAGTATGCGAAATCGGCATACTGCACCGGCAATTCATCCAGCGGTGACGGTTCGCTCCGTAGAAACGCTTCATAGAGCGCGGCCACTTCCCGCACCAGCACGCCCATCGACCATGCATCGCTTATGATGTGATGCATGGTGAAGAGTATGACGTGATCTTCTTCGTCGAGTTGCAACAGGGTGGCGCGCACGAGCGGCCCGCGCGCCAGTTCAAAGGGCTCCTGCGCTTCCCGCTCCGCCAGCCGGCGCGCTTCTTGCTCGCGCTCCGCTTCCGGCATCCCGCCGAGGTCGATGCGCGGCAACTCAATCGCCAAGGCCGAAGCGATGTCCTGTCGCGCCTGTCCCTCTACGGAAGAGAAGGTTGTGCGTAAAACCTCGTGGCGGCGCACCACCTCGCTAAGCGTCTGTTCGAGCGCGGCGATGTCGAGACGCCCTTTCAGACGGATGGCTTCGGCGATGTTGTATGCGGAGCTACCGGGGTTTACCTGATCAATGAACCAGAGACGCTGTTGTGCGAACGAGAGCGGCAGGTCTTCATCGCGAGTGACCGCGGACAGAGGCATCGTCTCCACGCCGCTCGCACCCTGCATGACGGCTTCGACGTTGCGCGCCAGTCCGGCCACCGTGGGCGCGCCGAACAGGCTTCGCAGGGGAACCTCGACGTGGAACGTTTCGCGCACGCGCGAGATGATTTGCGTGGCGAGTAAAGAGTGGCCACCGAGTTCAAATAGATTGTCGCGGACGCCTATGCGCCCGACGCCGAGTACCTGCGACCAGATGCCGGCCAGCATCTCTTCCACGGCCGTGCGCGGCGCGGCAAACTCTTCCTCTAAAGTTTCACGCGTCTGCTCCGGCGCGGGCAGTTGCTTGCGGTCAACTTTACCGTTTGGTGTCAACGGCAACGTGTCCAGCATCACGAAGACGGAAGGGATCATGTATTCCGGCAACTTCTGTTTGATCAAGTCGCGCAACTCGCCGGTCGTGGCCGCTCTCCCATCTTCGCCCACCACGTAAGCGACCAGACGCTTATCACCCGGCATGTCTTCGCGCACCAGCACCGAACACTGGCGGATGGATGGATGCGTCGCGAGCACAGTCTCAATTTCTCCAAGTTCGATACGAAACCCGCGCAGTTTGATTTGATGATCTATACGTCCGAGGAATTCGATTTCGCCGTCCGGCAGATAACGCGCCACGTCCCCCGTCCGGTACAGACGCGCCCCCGCCCTCTCCCCGAATGGATGCGGCACGAATCTCTCCGCCGTTAACCCCGACCTCCCCAGATATCCACGCGCCAGTCCATCCCCGCCCAGATAAAGTTCCCCCGTCGCTCCCTGCGGCACCGGTTGCATCCATCCATCCAACAAGTAAACCTGTGTATTAGCCAACGGCCGTCCTATCGTC
>JAIVJZ010000063.1 GCA_020199775.1 Acidobacteriota bacterium | reverse complement strand
GCTTGCGGTCGTGCCGTTGGTGAACTGCTCGGGCGCGGGCAGAGCGCGACGGTCGAGTTTGCCGTTTGCGGTGAGCGGCAGTTCGTCCAACATGACGATGGCCGACGGCACCATGTAGTCCGGCAGCTTCTCCGCGATGAATGCGCGCAGCCCGCCGGGCGACAGCGCGGCTTCGTCTTCCGCCACCACGTAGGCGACGACACGCTTGTTGCCGGGCGTGTCCTCGCGCACCAGCACGACCGCCTCACGCACGCCCGCGTGCTGACTCAACAGCGCTTCGATCTCGCCCAGTTCGATGCGGAAGCCGCGCACCTTCACCTGATGGTCGGCACGCCCGAGAAATTCCATGTTCCCGTCGGCGTGGAAGCGTGCGAGGTCGCCGGTCTTGTAGAGCCGCGCGCCCCGCTCGCCGCCGAACGGGTTGGGGAGAAACTTTTCAGCCGTCTGACCGGGGCGGTTGAGATAACCGCGCGCGATACTGTCGCCGCCGATATAGACTTCGCCGCCGACGCCGACGGGGACGGGTTGGAGATGGCGGTCGAGCAGATAGATTTCGGTGTTGGCGATTGGTCGCCCGATGGGCACGGAGTCGGCCTCGGGAGAGACCCCGCAGGCCGTCGCGTCATACAGGGTGTTCGTGACGGTCGTTTCGGTCGGCCCGTACACGTTGAGCAAGCGGACTCCCGCGCCCGCATGTTGCTGCGCGAAGGCGAACCCTTCGGGCAGTCCCTTCTCGCCGCCCACTGCCGCCAGACGCAGGCTCGGGGCGATACTCGATCCGGTTCGTGCCAGCTCCGCCATCAACTCGTTCCAGTAAGGCGTCGAGAGGTTGACGACGGTGATCCGTTCGCGCTCAAGCAGGTCGAAGAATGCTCGGTGTGAGTCGAGCGCACCGGCCGGGCGCACCACCACGCAGGCTCCGGCGAGCCACGTGGGGAAAATTTCTTCGACGGCCACGTCGAAGCTGAGCGAGGCGAATTGAAGGGCGCGGTCGGCAGGCCGCAGTTCGTAGGCCGGGGCGATGGCGAAATTATGATTCACGACGGCGCGATGCGGAATCAGCACACCCTTCGGCTGCCCCGTCGAGCCCGACGTGTAGATGACGTAGGCGAGGCTGTCCGGCGTAGAGAGATTAACCGGATCGTGATCCGGCTCGCGCTCGATCTCTTCGCGGTCGGCGTCAACCCAAACGACTTGCGCCGCGTGCGCGGGGAGTGCGTCGCGGAGTTGCCGTTGCGAGAGCAGGACGGCAGGGCGCGCGTCCTCCAACATCGCGGCGAGACGTTCGCGCGGGTACGTCGGGTCGAGCGGCACGTAAGCCCCGCCCGCCTTTAAGACCGCGAGCAGCCCGACGACCATCTCCGCCGAACGCTCCAACACGATGCCGACCAGCACCTCCGGCCCGACGCCCAGACTCCGCAGTCGGTGTGCCAGCCGGTTCGCCCTCCGGTTCAGTTCGATGTAGCTCAAACGTTCGTCCTCGAAGACGAGCGCGGGAGCCTCGGGCGTGCGTCGCGCCTGCGCCTCAAAGAGTTCGTGGAGGCAGAGATGGGAGGGATAGTCGGCGCGCGTCTCGTTCCAGTGGCCGAGTATCTCGCGGCGCTCGCGCCCGGTGAGCATGGGCAGTTCCGAGAGCTTCTGTGCGGGGCGTTCAAGCATTGCCTGAAGCAGCGTCTGGAAATGGCCGGTCAGGCGCGCGACGGATTCGGACGCGAAGCGACGGCTGTCGTACATGATGTCGAGCGTCAGGGAATGGCCGGGGATGATCGCCAGATTGATCGGGAAGTTCGTCTTCTCGGCAAGGCGCACGTCTTCCACGCGCACGCCGCCCGACAGTTCGCGCAGCGTTTGATCGAGGGGGTAGTTTTCAAAACCGAAGATGCTCTCGAAGAGCGGCTGGCCGCGCTCTATCTCGCTCCAGCCCTGTACTTCGACGAGCGGGCTGAACTCGTACCGGCGCAGTTCCGCCTGCTGCTCTTGCAGCCCGCGCAGCCAATCCAGCAGCGACGAGCCGGGCGCGACATGGACGCGCACCGGCAGCGTGTTGATGAAGAGACCCACCATCGTTTCGACCCCGGCCAGTTCCGCCGGACGACCCGAAACCGTGACGCCGAAGACGACATCTTCCTCCGCGCTGTAGCGGCTCAGGAGCAGCGCCCACGCGCCCTGCATCACCGTGCCGAGCGTCAGGCGGTTAAGGCGCGCGAAGGTTTGCAGCCCCGCGGTCAGGTCTGCCGGGAGCGCGACCTGCCGCCTATCGTACTGCGCCTCCTGCCGCGTTGAACCCAAGGACACACGACCGATGCCGAGCGGCGTCGGGGCGGTGAAGCCCGCGAGCGTGCGCCGCCAGTATGCTTCGGCCTTCGAAGAGTCCTGACGTTGCAACCAAGCGATGTAATCGCGGTAAGGCTTGACCGGCTCGACCGCCGCCTCCGCGCCCCTGACCAGCGCCTCGTATCTGCCGAAGAGTTCTCCGAGAAGCAGCGCCATCGACCAGCCGTCGAGCAGCAGGTGGTGAGAAGTCCAAACGAATCGGTAGGAGTCTTCTTCGAGTCGAAAGAGGAACAGCCGCATGAGTGGTGCTTCCGACAACTCGAAACCGCGTGCGCGGTCGGCTTCGAGAAAAGCTTCGAGACGCTCCTCCCGCGCGCTTGCATCGAGCGCGCGCCAATCGCTCACCTCAAGCGGCAGCCCCGTCTCACGCCGCACGACCTGCAAAGGCATGTCCAGCCCCTCCCAGACGAAGGCCGTGCGCAGGATCGCGTGCCGCCCGAGCAGTTGCCGCCACGCACTCTCAAACGCCGCTACGTCGAGTCTCCCGTCGAACAGACAGCCGAGTTGTTCGACGTAGTAGCCCGAGTCCGGGTCGTAGAGGCTGTGAAAGAGCAAGCCCGACTGCATGGGCGAAAGCGGATAGAGGTCTTCAACGTTTTTCATGCGAAGGAATCGCTCCTACTTGTCTTTACCGCCGAGCAGGGCAGTTAGTTTGCTGAACTGCTGTTCGTTCAAGTTCGCCAGCGGGAAATCGGAAGGGATCAGTTCCACCTGCGGCCCGGCCTGCCCGCCTTGGCCGAGCAGCGAGCGCAGTGCCGAGAGGTAATCGTCGGCGAGGCGTTCGACGGTCGGGCGGCGATGCAGACGCTCGCCGTAAATCCACTCGAACTGCAAACGCCCCTCAACGATTCGCGCCTCGACGTTTATGAGGTGGCTGCGCTCGGACGAACCCGCGCGCGACGACCCGGCTGATTCCCGCGCCGGTTTGAACAAACGGGACGCGGCGAAGAGTTGATCGAACTGCCCCAGATAGTTAAAGCTCACTTCCGCGCGCGGCAGGCGGCGCAGCGTCTCGCGGGCGGCGGCGTCCGTGCTCAGGTATCTGAGCAGGCCGTAGCCGATGCCCTTGCCGGGTATCTGCCGGAGTTGCCCCTTGATCGACTTGAGCGCCTCCGCGCTGCTCAACCCCGGCTCCAACTCAAGGCGCACCGGGTAGACGGACGTGAACCAACCGACCGTGCGCGACACGTCCAACTCTTCTTCCAACTCTTCGCGCCCGTGACCTTCCAGATCGATCAGGAGAGAGCGCCCGCCCGTCCAGCACGCGAAACTGCGGACGAGCGCGGTCAGCAATACGTCGTTAATCCGGGTGCGATAGAGGGAAGGAATTTCTTGCAGGAGAACGCGCGTCTCGGAGGCGTCGAGCGAGCGCGAGACGGCGCGCGCCGTTGCCTCTGTGTTCTCGCCGCCGGGGTAATCCAATGGCAGGCGCGTGGGCTGCGTGCCGAGCGAGTTCTGCCAGTAGTCCAGTTCGTGCCGCCACGCGGCGGTGTCGGCAGACTCGCGCAGTCTCGTCGCCCACTGTTGGAAGGACGCGGTCTTCGGCGGCAGTTCCACAACCTCGCCACGGCTCAACTGCATGTAGGCCAGTTCCAAATCTTCCAGCAGCACGCGCCATGAGACGCCATCAACCGCAAGGTGGTGAATTGCCAGCAGCAGCAGCCCGCGCCGCTCGTCCCCGAGATGGAAGTAGGCGGTCGCCACGAGCGGCCCCTCGCTCAGATTCAAACTTTGCTGGAGCCGCCGCGATTCATCCTCGATGCTCGCGGCTTGCTCGGCGCACGCCTGTGCCGACAGGTCAAAGAGAGTCATCGTCAGACCGTTCGCGGAAGGCGCTGCATGATGCTGCTCCCAGCCCGAAAGCCCCTCGACGAACCGCAGACGCAGCGCGTCGTGATGCACCAAGAGATGTTGCACGGCCTTCTCAAGCAGCGCGACATCGGCTGTAGGCTCGACTTCGAGCAGGACGGCCTGATTGTAGTGTTGCGGCTCTGAGAAGTTTTGCTCGAAGAACCAACGCTGAATGGGCGTCAGCGCGACCGCGCCGGCCACGGGCGTCCGGTCGTCAACGGGCGCGAGGGCAGTGCCGCAGACGGTCGCCAGATCGGCAATCGTCTGGTGTTGAAATAGCTGCTGCGCGATCAATTTGAATCCGGCGCGTCTCGCCCGCGCGACGACTTGAATGCTCAGGATCGAGTCGCCGCCGAGCGAGAAAAAGTTGTCGTTGACGCCGACCCGCTCCACTCCAAGCACCTCGCTCCAGATGCCCGCCAGCACTTCTTCAGCGGCGTTGCGCGGCGGCGGCGAGTCGTCCGCGGCTTCGCGCACGGCGGGCGCGAGCGCCGGGAGCGCGCGCCTGTCAACCTTGCCGTTGGGCGTCAGCGGCAGTTCGTCGAGCATGACGAACTCCGCCGGGATCATGTAGTCCGGCAACCACTCCTGCGAGTACCTGCGCCACCCGGCGGGCGTCACACGCTCCTCGTCTCCGACCGCCACGTAGGCTACGAGTTGCTTGCGGCCACCGCTGTCCTCCTGCACGAGCACGGCAGCCCCGCGCGCAGCCGGGTGACGGCTGAGGGTAGCCTCGATCTCGCCCAACTCGATGCGGAAGCCTCTGACTTTGGCTTGATTGTCACTGCGCCCCAGAAACTCGATGCGGCCATCGTCGAGGAAGCGCGCCGAGTCGCCCGTGCGGTAGAGGCGTGCGCCCGGCTCGCCGCCGAACGGGTCGGGAACGAACTTTTCAGCCGTCAACTCAGGCCAGTTGAGATAGCCCCGTGCGAGCAGCGCCCCGCCGATGCAAAGCTCGCCGGCCACGCCGGTGGGGGACGGATTACCCTCACGGTCGAGGATGTAGATGGCGCGCTGCGAGACGGCGCGACCGATGGGCACTTTGCGCACCGTAGTCTCGTCGCAGAAGTCCGGCGGTATCTCAAAGGTGGTGGCGGTGATGGTCGCCTCGGTCGGCCCGTAGGCGTTGAGCAGCCGCACGGTCTTCATCGGGGTGAACTGCCAGAGGCGCACGGCCTCTGGCGAAATCGTATCGCCGCCGATGATCGCGAGCCTCAGCGGGTGGGCGGTTTGCGGCTCGCCGCTCTCGGCGCACTCACGCGTCAGTTGGTGCCAGTAGGCCGTGGGAAAGTTGACGACCGTTAGCCCTTCGTCCTTCAACTTCTGTGCGAACTCGGCGGCGCTCCACACGCTCTCGCCGCGCAGCACCACGCGCGCCCCGAGCAGCAGCGGCGGCAGAATTTGTTCCAGCGACACGTCGAAGCTCATGGAGGCAAACTGCAAGACGCGGTCTTCCGCACGCAGTTCATACTCCTCCTGCATGGCGTTGAAGTGTGCGGCGGCGGCCTCGTGTGAAACGCCGACGCCCTTCGGTCGCCCCGTCGAACCCGAAGTGTAGATGACGTAGGCGAGATTGGCCGGGAGCACCGCGCCCGGCATGTCGTGTGCGGCCTGCCGAGAGATGTCCGCACGGTCGTCGTCGAGGCGCACGACGCGCAATTGCGCGAGCGCGGGCAGCGAGCCGGCGATTCGCGCTTGCGTGAGCAACACGGAAGCGCCGGCGTCTTCGAGTATGAATTGGAGGCGTTCGACGGGGTACTGTGGATCGAGCGGGACATAGACGCCCCCGGCCTTGAGTATGCCGAGCAGACCGACGATCATGTCGGGCGAGCGTTCGACGCAGAGTCCGACGCGCCTCTCGGGCGCGACGCCGATACTTTGCAGGTGGCGAGCCAATTGATTCGCGCGGCTGTTCAGTTCGGCGTAGCTGAGGCGCAGACCCTCGCAACTCACGGCGACGGCGTCGGGCGTGCGCGCGACCTGCCGCTCGAACAGTTGATGGACGCACGACGGCTGCGCACGCATCGCACCGGGGCTGTTCCATTCGACAAGCAGTTGCCGCCGCTCGGACGCCGACAGGATCGGGATGCGCCCAAGCCTCTGCTCGGGGTCGGCGGCGACGGCTTCGAGCACGCGCTGGAAGTGCTCGCGCATGCGCGCCACGGTGGTCGCCTCGAAGAGGTCTGTGTTGTATTCGAGCGAAGCGCTCAACTCGCCGTCCACTTCGGTCATCGCCAGCGCGAGGTCGAACTGCGCCGCCCGCTGTTCGAGTGCGATTGATTCGAGCCGCAGGCCGCCCAGATTCATCCGCGCCCCGTCCTCGTTCAAGGCGAACAAAGAGAGTCCCTGCCGGTCGAGCAGGTGCGCTTTCTGCAAAGTGAACATCACCTGAAATAGCGGCGAACGGCTCGGGTCGCGCTCCGGTTGAAGCCGCTCGACGAGCATGTCGAACGGATAGTCCTGATGCTTGAAAGCCTCAAGCACGCTCAGGCGCACGCGCCCGAGCAGCGAGCCGAAAGTCTCCCCGCCGTCGAGTCGCGTTCGGAGCACGACGGGGTTGACGAAATAGCCCACCACCCTTCCCAACTCGCCCCAGTTGCGGCCTGCCGTCGGCGACCCCACGAGGATGTCGTCCTGACCCGTGTAGCGATGGAGCAGAACCGCGAAGGCCGCCAGCAAGGTCATGTAGAGGGTCGCGCCGTAATCCTGACCGAGGGCTTTGAGCTTGCTCGTGACTCCGGCGTCGAGCCGGAAAGACTGCGCGGCTCCGCGCGAGGTTGGCACCGGCGCGCGCGGGAGATCCGTCGGGAGATTCAAGACCGGCAACTCGCCGCCCAACTGCTCTCGCCAGTACGACCAGAGACGCTCGCCCTCCGCGCCTTCAAGCAGCTTCTCCTGCCAGAGCACATAGTCCGTGTAGCGCAGCGCGGGCGCGGCGAGTGCGAGCGTCGCGCCCGTGCGTTCAGCTTCGTAGAGCGCCCCCAGTTCCTCCATCAGCACCGCGAGCGACCAGAAGTCTGCGACGATGTGATGGACGGCCAAGACCAGCACGTGCTCCTGCTCGGACAGCGTGAAGAGACCGACACGCATCAGCGGCCCCTGTTCCAGATCGAACGGACGCTGCGCCAGTTCGATCAGACGCTTGCGCCATGACGCCTCGCTCGCGCCCGTCATGTCCTCTTCCTGAAAGCTCACCTCGGCGGGTTCGCGCACCAACTGAACCGGGCGGCCATCGACGGACGGGAAGACGGTGCGCAGAGCCGGGTGACGCGCGACGAGCAGGTGAAAGACGGTGCGCAGAGCCGCCGTGTCGAGCGGCGACAGGATGCGCAACGCCGTGGCGATGTTGTAGGCGGCGCTCTCCGGGGCTACCTGATGCAGGAACCAGAGCGACTGCTGGCCGTGCGAGAGCGGGTGCTCGGCGGCGGGCGCGGGCGCGGCGATGGGGCCTGCCGGCACAACACCACCCGGCAGCCGCTCCCACAACATGTTCGTCAACTCGCTGACGCTCGGCCCCTGTAGGATGGTCGCCATCGGCAGTGCAATACCGAGACCCGCCTCTATCGCGTGCGTCAGTTCGATGGCCGCGAGCGAGTCGAGGCCGTAGCGTGAGACAGGCCGCCCGTCGTCGATCCGCGCGGCCTCGACCCCGAGCCGCGCCGCCAGCAGCGAGCGTAGCCACGATTGCAGTTGCGACTCGCTCTGGAACGCACCGGACGGCGCGGCGGGTTGCGTGACGCCCTCCGGCGCGATCTCCTCGCGCCGCCACTCCGCCAGCGCGTCCAGACTTTTTTCGAGGAACGCGGCGCGGCTGGCTCCGCGCTGAATCTTGCCGCTCGAAGTCTTGGGGAGGCTGCCGGGTCTGATGAGGGCGATGGCATGCACCTGCACGTCGTGATCTTCGTAGATGGCCTCGGCGATCAACTCGAAGCACGCCTGTGGGTCGGCGGATAGACGTTGGTCGAACTCCTGCACGACGACCAGCCGTTCCTCGCCCGCCGCCTCGACGGAGAACGCCGCCCCGCAGCCGGGACGCAACGCCGCGTGGCACCGCTCGACGGTCAACTCGATGTCCTGCGGGTAGTGGTTAAGCCCGCGGATGACGATCAGGTCTTTGAGCCGTCCGGTCACGAACAGTTCCCCGTTCTGGATGAAACCTAGATCACCCGTGCGCAGGAAAGGCCCCTCGCCGCTGCCGCCGAGCCGTGCCTCGAACGTGCGCGCGGTCTCCTCCGGTTGGTTCCAGTAGCCGTGCGCGACGCTCTGACCGGCGACCCAAATCTCACCGACCTCGTCGGGCGCGCATGGTATCGACGACTCCGGCTCGACCACGACGATCCGATGATCGAGCAGCGCGCCGCCGCAACCGACGATGGCACGTCCGTCCGGCTCGCCGGCGGCGATCTCACGCGCGCGATTTTTTTCCAACTCGCTCGCCCTCACCCTCTTCACGAGCGCACCTCTCGACTTCAAGCCGCCCGAGACGATGAGGGTGGATTCGGCCAGCCCGTAGCAGGGCTGGAAGGCTTCCCGGCGGAAGCCGCACGGCGCGAAGGCCGCGGCGAACTGTTCGAGCGTTTCGTGCCGGATCGGTTCGGCGCCGTTAAAGGCAACGCTCCAACTGCTCAGGTCGAGCGACTGCTTCTGCTCGTCGTCGATCTTGCGCAGGCAGAGGTCGTAGGCGAAGTTCGGACCGCCGCTCGTCGTCGCGCGGTAGTTGGAAATGGCGCGCAACCAGCGGAGCGGGCGCTGGAGGAAAGAGGTGGGCGACATCAGGACGCATGGCGCACCGACGTAGAGCGGTTGGAGCACGTTGCCGATGAGCCCCATGTCGTGATAGAGCGGCAGCCAGCCGACGATCAGGGAGTCTTCCGTCTGCTCGAAGGCGTGCTGGATGACCTGCTCGTTGTGGAGCAGGTTGCGATGGCTCAACATGACCCCCTTCGGCGTGGAGGTGGAGCCGGAAGTGTACTGTAGAAAGGCGAGCGCGTCGGGCACTAAGGCGGGCGGCTGCCAGTCTTCCTCGACGCCGGGCGCGAGGCTGTCGGAGGTGAGCCAGCGCAGCGGCTCAAGGTACGGGTTCTGTGAAAACAGCGGAGCCATCCGCGCGAGGACGGGCGCGGTCGTCAGCGCCACGAAAGCCTGCGCGTCGGCCACGATGGCCTGAAGGCGGAGCAGGTTGCGATTGCGCCGCGGCGGGTAGGCGGGAACGGCGATGGCTCCCGCGTAGAGACAGCCGAAGAAGGCGGCGATGTAGTCGAGTCCCGGCGGGTAGAGCAGCAGCACGCGGTCGCCCGGCTCGACCAGAGGCCGCAGCCCCGCGGCGATGGCTCTGGCTTGCCTGTCCAGTTCGCCGTAGCTCAACTCGACCTCTGCCGCCTCTCCGTCGAGCAGGAAAGTGTACGCTCGCCGCGCAGGTTGCTCAAACGCCCTCTCCCGCAGCAGGTCTACTAAAGTGAGCGACTGCGAGCCTACGCCGCTAAAGAGTTGAGAATGAATTTCTGCCGTCATGACTCTACCTATCGAACGCGACGCCATACGCCTTCGGACGGCCATCCGAATCGCTGGAAGGAAACACGCCCCCGCACGGCACGCGACTCAAGTCGCGGACTCGAAGCCTGACTGCCTGCGGAGCTTGATTGGAGACTTAGAAAGTGAAGGACTTGCTCACGAGGGTTGTATCGGTCACGGAGGCCAGAGCCGGGATCATGTGCGCCGGTCTGGGTTGAAAGTTCGCGCCGGGTATTTCGGGCAGCCCGTAGGAGAGATCGACCGCCCTGACTCTGACCGGCGCGGTCGTCCTCATCTCGGTCGTCAACTCGATGCCTTCGGGCGGCACGGCGTAATAGCGCAGGCTCCATTGCTTCTTCCGCCCGAGCGAGGGCGACGCCACGGACTCGTCGATCAGCCTGTTATTGACCGAAGCCTTGACCACCTCTACTTCCGAATCGATATAGACCGTCATCACCTCCGCCCCGCGTGGCGACTTGATGCGCATGCGCAGGGTGCGCAGGCCGTCGCCGCTGTTGCCGCTGTCGTCGAGCAGAGTAATGTCGGGCGCGGGCAGCGGCAGGACAGGTGCTTGAGTCTTCCAAGGCCGCCCGGACGTGGCCGTCAGGAATTCGGGAATCGTCCCCTTCTCGGGATTCTTCGCATGGAATTGCGCCGTCCACTGATCAAGTTCGGCGCTCACCCAGACGGCCTTTCCCGTCTCCGCGTGCAGGCCGTAGAAGATGTCGTTCATCTTCGGCTGCTCGGGGCTGTAGCCGGAAGTCAGGGTCGCGGCCAGCACGAAACCCCACCCGGCGAGCGCAGCGACACCGGGCAGCAACCACTTCCGCACCCCGCCGCAGACGTTCATGTGTGGCAGAAGCAGACCGAGCAGCAGCAGCAGCACCACCATCAGCGGCCCGCTCAGGCTCACCGTGAGACCCGTGAAAGTCTGGTAGATCAAAGGCACGAGCATGACGACGCCGGGGACGGAGCAGACCAACATGAGGACTAACGTCGAGGGCTTGACAGGCCCGCCGCCTTCGCCGAGCAACATCGCCCCGAAGCCGATCAGGCTGAACAAGAGAGGCCATGTGAAGAGGTAGCTCGCTCCCGGTAGAAACAGGCTGGCCGCGATCAACAGCATCAGCCACCAGAGCAGCGCGCCCGCCGCCAGATTCTCTGTGCTGCTCTTGCGGCGGAACAGTGTGTAGAGGGCTGAAGTGATGGCGACGGTGAGCGCGGCGAAGCCGGCCAGATACAGGTGGCCGCGATAAGTCTCTCCCTCGGGCTTCCAGATTCCGCCGCCCGCCAGCAGGTTCATCAGTTTCCAGAGCAGCGTGACGATGCCCGCCGCGGCGATCATGTTCAAGAGGAACGCGAGAAAGCCGAAGGCGATGCCGCGCGGCGTGAGTCTCCGCCGGCGCAGGCCGAGCGCCAACACTCCGGCGAACAGGATGGTCACGCCGATGCTCAGGGGCACGACGAACAGACTTGAGTAACGAACCAGCGCCAGCCCGAGGATGTCGAAGTAGACGGCGTTGGGAGCCTTTATGTTTCTCAGGTCTAGATTGCCGAATCCGCGCGCCAGCGAGAGGGCGTAAGACCCTTGATGCTGGAGGCTGCGCTCGTCCGTCCGGTCGAAACTGTCGAGCAGCGTGTGGTAGTGCGGCAGGTCGTCGATGTAGGCGAAATTGAGTCCGGGGAGGCCGGCTCTTTTGAAGACGGAGAGGTCTGTGTCGTTCGGCAGAATCCTGTAAATCTCGTAGGCGAGCGAATGCGAGACGGGGTGTGGCGCGACCCGCGCGAACTCCTCGATGAGCCGACCGTTATTGTCGCTGGTCTCGAACATAATGGCCGGGCCGCTGCTGCCGCGCGCCTCGAAATTCAGCACCAGCCCCACGTCCTTCGCCCACGGGTGCTCGTCAACGAATGCCTTCGACCCGAGCAGGAAGGCTTCCTCGCCATCGGTGAAGAGAAAGATGACATCGTTTTTGAGTGGCGCTCCGGCCTTGAGCGCACGCAGCGTTTCAAGCAGCGTGACGACCGCGACGCCGTCGTCGCTGGCTCCCAGACTCGTCGGAGTGGAATCGTAATGCCCGACCAACAGCACGGCCTTCGTGTTATCCGTCCCTTTGAGCCGGGCGACGATGTTCTGCACGCTACCGGCGCGCACCGGCCCAGACCACTGAGGGTCTGCCGCGGTAGCCCTCTGCACTTCAGGCTCCACCCCGGCGGCGGCCAGTTCGCCCAGGAGGTAATCGCGGACGCGTTCGTGCTCGACCGAACCCATCGGATGGGGCTTGCGCGTTATCACCTCAAGTTGTCGCATCGCGCGTCCCGATGAGAACTCGGCGGGGGGCGCGCCCGCACCGACGGCCTGCGGCGGCCTCTGCTGGTAGATACTCAGCCCCGCGCAGACGGCGAGGAATAACGTGACGATCACGCCGGCCACGGACTCACGCCGGGCGGTGGGGAGAAGGGGCTGCGTCTGAGCCGTGGCAGGTGAATATACTTGAGCCATCGTCACACCTTATCGGAGTTAAAATAGGTTTAGCGGGAGGACGCGAGTGCGTCGCCTCAGCGGAAGCCGGGGCTTAACGGTCAGGCCATTTTCAGGCAGAACGTGCGCCGGTGCGGGGCGCGGCGAATCGAAGCAGAGGCAACGCGGGCGCGCTTGCAGAAGTGTTTGACTTTTACGCGTGTCCGTCGCGGAAGACGATGCTCAAGCAGGAGAGGCTGCCCTCGGCTTTACGAAACTCGGAGATGTCCAAAACTTCTATGTTGTGGTTTAGTCTGCTCACCATTTCGAGGGTGCGCGGAGCTTCGGCTTCAAGGCAGATCGTCTGCCCGAGGCGCAGGGTGTTCGCCGCCCACGGCTCATCTTCGGGAACTGTTAGAACTTCGACCCCGGAGAAGGCATCGGCGTCAATCCAACGCGGGTTGATGAGCGTCGTCTCCGCATCGAGCGCGCTACAGGCGGTTGAGAGGTGGAGGCTGCTCCTCACCTCTACTGGAGTAACCGTGTAGCCGAAGGGTTGCAGAATCGCACGGAGGTCTTCGATCCCCTGCGCGTTGGTGCGGGTTGAGAGGCCGACGAAAATCCTTTTGTCGAGCCGCACCACGTCGCCGCCTTCGATCATGGCAGGCAGCCGGATGCGCGTGACAGCGCGGAATCTCGACAATTCCCGCTCGATGGCGGCGGCCTCGCCCCGACGCGAAACCACGCCCATGCTGGTGATGACCGCCACCTCGTCAAACACGATGGCCGCGTCCTCGACGAAGCAACAGTCCGGCCAAGCGTCGCTGGCCTCAAGTTTCGTCACCTCGACGCCGTGATAACGGAGCAGGCCGCAATACTCTTCGTGCTGCCGCGTTGCCAGCCGGTAATTGATCGCTTCACGACGCCGGAACGTCAGTTCGCACGCGCCGATATTCTGAGACACTGCGCGGGTCAAGGCTCTCAGCATACGTCTCCTTGTGAATCAGCCGGATAACTCGCTTCAGACATATCAGTCTGAGGCGAAACGCTATGGACGATGAAGGTCTTTAGATGAGAAGGGCTGTAGCATCTCGCGCGGGCGATTAATTTCTAAAACTCGAAACTCGGCAGTAGCAGTCGAGCGGTTCACTTTGACGAAACGACACGAGCCTGGAGGTTGGATGGTCGTCGCGCGCGTCCGTTTTCTTCCGGTTTTGAAGACAAAGCTACCGCACTTCGAGCCGATGCTCGATTCATCGTGAAAGAAGATTCGTCGGTTGTGGAGATGGAGGACAGGCAAAGCAGGCGGGCGTGAAGTCCGAGCCTGCGGCCTTTATTCGTCCCTTGACAGGCCACACGCGGCGGCCTGTCCTTGTCTTCATTTCATCTCGCGGGCCGAGTCTTGCCGCGAGACCTTCCTTGCAAAGGCTCAGGCCACTTTCCTGACCAAGCCCTTTTCGACGCACAGGCGACCCTGATAGCTGATCGTAGTGAGCAGCACCATCACGCGCTCGTTGTCTTTCATGTTGCGCTCGAAAACTCCTGCGAAGTCCTTGAGCAGCCCGTCGGTGACGACGACCCTGTCGCCGCGCTTTAGTTCTTCGCCGAGCCTGATGTAGCCGTTTTCGTCCACCTGCGCCTGCAACAGCGTGATGACCTCAACCTCGATTGGCACGAGGCTTCCGCCGAAGCAGACGACGCTATGGACGCCTCTCGTGTGCCAGATTTTGTGAAGCAGATCAGCCGCGTCAAACTTTGCGAAGATGTAACGCGGGAACATAGGCTTGCTGAAGTAGGTCACGATGCCCGTGAACTGGTTCCGGCGTCCGTCTCTGAGTCGCGGGCTGAAGGTTCGCACCCCCCAAGCTTCGAGGTTGCTGCACGCACGCACTTCCTGCTTCGGGTTGGTGTGAATGACGTACCAATGTGAGCCTTTTTCTATCTGCTCGATGTTCACGAATCCCCTATCATCCGACTTACCGGACAGACGACTGCCAGAATAATGTTCCACGACTCGAAAGAGCCGGGTACTTAATCACTACGGCAAACGAGGCACATTCAGGCCACAAGGCACGCATCCGCGCTTGTCTCCCAGATTGACCGACGAATCTGAATGGGATCGGCACTCTGAGATAGCACGCCTCGAATGTCAGAGCATCTTAAGCGTTGATTGTTTTGTGATTGTCTTACCTTCCATGTTCAAGATGCGTCATGGGAGGAAACACATGCTTGACGGAAGACACTGCACCAGCATTACTAACAATTCAACCCTCTGACGCTTCTTTGAGGAGTTACGTCCGGGCTTAACTTCTTACTTTGCTAACCTCGTCGCGCCGGTGTCATCACGCGCCCCCTCTCCACTTCCCGGGAGGCACTTCCAAGCGGCTTCAAAAGAAGCCGAAGAGGAAGCTATAAGCGCTTCATTAAACCAATTTCTGACCTTTGTGTGATGCCGGCGTGACACCTTCCATAAATTCCGTCCGAAGGCGTGTGAAGAGATATACAAGAACGGGGACACTCTTGTCCGTCTGGAGTCAGACTTTGTCCGACATCAGACTTTGTCTGACATCCGACTTTGTCCGGCATCAGACAGAGTGTGAATTCAGCAGGTGAGTTTGCGGCGCGACGATCAGATGTCGAGGAACCGTTCCATTTCTTCTATGACTATTTGATAGCACTCGCAGGAGGCAGCCTCAATCGCCTTGCGGTCAACGAACTCAATCTTGCCGCGACTATAGCGGATGAGACCAGCTCTTTGCAGCGATACCGCCGCCATTGTGACGCCCGTGCGCGGGACTCCGAGCATGTGTCCGATGATCTCTTGCGTGAGGTGGAGCGTGTCGGTCTTGAGGCGATAGGACGCGGTGAGGAGCCAGCGACAGAGGCGCTTCTCAATAGGATGGAAGCGATTGCAGACCACTGACTGCGAGATTTGCGTCAGCAGCAGGTGCATATATCGTAGCAGTAGGCTGTTGAGCATACCGTCACGCTTGAACTCCGCCGTAACAAATTCCCCTTTGATTTTGATCATGGTGGACGGGAGCTGGGTCATCACCTCGTAGGGCGTTGTTTTTAGTTGGAGAATATACGAGAGGCCGACGACACCCTCGTTGCCCACCATTCCGATCTCGATGGTCGTCCCATCCTGGTTCACCGAGAGCAGTGAGAGCATGCCATCGTTGGGAAAGTAAAGATTATCCACCCTGTCACCCGGCTCGTAGATGCTCTTCCCTTGCCTGCTATGAACAACCTTCATGTAAGGCAACAGACGCTCAAACTCGGCGTGCGGAAGCGCGGCCAAGAGTCGGTTCTCTACCCTGATAGGGTCGGAAGTGGTTACATCTTTGGCTGTCTGAGAATAAACCATGAGGTTAATGTGTGAGAGTTGAGTTTAATCAGCAGGGATTGCATTGAGAGGGTTCCCTTTAAAGTGTGAATCAAAAGAAATTATAATCTTTATTAGCCCGGTGTCAATATTCGGTAGGGTTGCAGGTAGGGCGAACGCATCTTAAATGTTGAGCACCTTAAGCATGTAGCTCTCATCCCACCCTGCTTTGAGACGTTTGCTCTTGATGCCCAGCTTACAACTGCGTTCCTGCTTCAACAGGTTCACCGCCATGTGCCGCAACGTCGCCAAGTTCTCAGGCGCATGACCTGTCCGCGTCCGACAGGCGTCTTCGCGAA
>JAIVJZ010000050.1:2733-49252 GCA_020199775.1 Acidobacteriota bacterium | reverse complement strand
GCGCCTTCCTTAAACTCTTTCGTAAACTGTCTTCGCTCTTTCATCTGGCCTCCATTATATCGGTTAAGGCGGAGGCTCTGAAGAGTCTTATCTCACTGTCTACTTTTTCGGGTAAGGTTCAGTTTAATTCAGCAATTGGAGCTGATGTACCCCTATAAGAAAATACTTTAAGAGCTGTGGAATTTTATATTTTCATTCTCAGAGCAAATAGCTTCCCTGCAAAAATCTATTGCAGGTGAAACCTGAAATTTGCGGGAAATTTTCTGTTGACGGGTCATTGATTTAGGTTTAGATTGCCCGCGTACTGTCTCAATAAGGTTCGTCCGAGGGGTCTCACAATCTTAACTTAACCCTAAGAACGAATACGCTCAGAGGCGAGCGTATACTTTCAGACGCACCCTTGTGACATTTCCTGACCAGGAAAACTGATGCAGCGGGTGCTCTGTGGCAACGCCGATGGCACGAGCCAGTTCGCGATCAGAAGCACGAGGAGCACAACACTTGAAGTAGAGCAATGTGACGATCACACGTTCCGGCGTATATGGCTCAGGCGAGAACTCCGAGATGGGAAACAGTCAGGGCATTCCCCTTTGGCGGAAGTCACGGAGCCATCGCGTGACTTTCTGATAGGAGAGGTTCAAGAGTCGGGCTTGCTCAATAGCCGAGAGCTTTCCGGCCGGACATGGGGCGATGGCAAGATAGCGAGCCTGGGTCTTATCAGTGACAGGAACTTCGTCGAAGCGAAGGGCAAGTTGAGCGGTCATCCAGCAGGTCTCCTCGGAGAAAATGGAGCAAGACTACTACTGGAAAACTTCAATGGAATGGGGAGATGGGAGCAGATATTTTCAACCGAAATTATCCATATAGGTCCCACATGTCTCCGACCATAGCACAGTCTCCCCTGGACCAACTTATCCCGACTCCCTAAATCTCGCTGATAGAGGTGGCGGTATGGGGTACCCTCACGATCAACTGAGAAGAGTCAGGCAACTGCTCGGCATCTCACTGCGCAACGTCGAGGATCTCAGCCAGCAACTGGCCGACGAGCACGGTAACCCGGAGTTCTTCGTCTCCAAGGCGTGGCTCACCCGGCTGGAGGCCGGTCACCCGACCTCCAACATCCATAAGCTGCTGAGCCTCAGCTCTATTTACCACATCCCGGTCAATAAGCTGCTCAAGCTATACGGCGCCGACCTGGACCGCTTCGCCGGCCATCAACTCGCGACCGAGCTGCCGAACACGCACTTGGCATCGCTTGAAATCTATGACAGAGAGAGCGCTGTCAGCTTCCCCGTGTGCTTCGACCCCACGTGCAGCTTGAATGAGACCAACCTGCTGTCGCGTATAGTTGAAGTCTGGGGCAAGGTGCCGCTAGCGCTACTTCAGCATCTCGATCTGCGTCACTCGCTCTATGGCTTCATCGGGCTGGAGGACATGATGATGTACCCGCTGCTACGGCCCGGCTCGTTCGTGCAGATCGACGACCGGGAGAAGCGGGTGGAAGCCACAGGGTGGCACAGCGAGTACGAGCGGCCGATCTACTTCGTGGAGCTGCGCGACAGTTACGTCTGCTGCTGGTGCGAGCTCCATGACGGGCGGTTGACGCTGGTGCCACACCCTCTCTCACCCAAACACAGCCGCCAGGTCAGCTACCCGGATCAAGCCTTGATCATTGGGCGGGTGACCGCCGCAGCCATGCGCCTCGTCAACGAAAAAGGTCATGCACGCACCGCTCGGTAAGGATTGCCAGCACGACCCGGAGGTTGGAAAGAAGTGGGCCGGCGGCGAGCGGATGGCAGTTTTAGCGGGGATCGTGAGGCGGTACGCCTCCAGCGTCTTCAATCCCCGCCGGACCACCGTCGCCGGCGGGTGCCCTGCTGAGTGGGATGTAGGTGCCGAGTTCGGCGACTAGGCGTTCTAGCGGCATCATTATCAGCTGCTCGCAAACCTCTCAATGACACCGAGCGAGCGCCCCGTCGGCGGCCTCCTCCCGTACGCGCAACAAACAGATAATCGGCCGGCGCGCCGCTGGACGCCGTCGGCTCGCTTCGTGTGAGTGCCACCTTACCTGTACCGTCGCCGAGAAGCAGAAGTAACAGCAGCACTATTTGGCCGCAGATGATGCATGGGATCGGTCCTATCAACGCCCGACTCTCCTCACGCATATCCCCTACACACGGGTGACACCCATGACCGACACGCAGGGTAAAGCGGAGCCGATCAAACTACAGCTTCGCGTAATAAAGCAGCACTGGATGATAGAGGTGTGCGTAGATGCTTAAAGGGGCCAGCGTATCGCTGTCTCCAAAGTGAGACGGCGTTTTCCGTTCAAATGTGCTCGTAAGTAATTCATATGATAGAACTACTATGACCACTTGACTCGGGGCCTCCGCAACCGAAAAGAGTTCAGTCATGTTGCGAGCATCGCCGGTGTCCCTGCCCGAAATGGTGCGGCCGGCGCGAAGCCTTCAACAAAATCAAAAGTTTAGCGGCACGAAAGCAGTTCCTAAGTGTCTCCTAGTTGAGACACAAAAAATTTCCTTCGCCACTACCGCGAGAATGAGCGTAATGTTCGCAACGCACTCGAGCAAGGTACGAGGTCAAAGCTCTTGCCGCTTGTGAGCAGGAAGTTGTACCAGTAGTTGTGACTATTCGTAGAGTCGCTATCGAGTCAATCACGGTGACAATGAGTTCATCTTAGGCACGCATCACGTCAATGGCATCGAGAGCTTCTGCAGTTATACCAGGCTCAGACTGCAGAAGTTCATCGGGATCACATTTCACACCTTCTATCTTCATTTGAAGGATTGCGAATATAGGTTCAATAATTCGGAACAACGACTTGCGTCGTTTGCTGCTCGAATTGCTTGAGAAATAACCGCTTTAGGCTATGCTTGCTTCTCAAGAGCCTAAATTTCATAAATTAATGCCTGAATAATTTCGGACTCAACGTCATCCGGACCACATCACGCCATACTCGACACCTCTGTACGTAAGGAGAGAAGCGCGGACATGTTGACGGCTCAATGGTACGCAATACACACACATGTTCAGCAGGAGAATCGCGCTGCGAGTAACCTGGAGGCTTGGGGCGTGGAAACCTTCAGTCCTTTATACAAGGAATGCCGTTACAACCAATTTACTGGCGCGCCGACCTATTTCAGCAGGCACTTTTTCCCTCGCTATATCTTTGCACGTTTCGACGCGGCCGCGCTGTTGCACAAGATCTGTCGCACGAGGGGCGTGCACAGCGTCGTGAGTTTCGGCAACGGTCCGGTCTCGATTGATGATGAGGTCATTCTTTTTATTAAGGAGAGGATGGGTGCGGATGGTTTCATCAAAATTGGCGAAGAGCTCAAGCCCGGCGATCAGGTTAAGATTAAAGCAGGCCCGCTTAAGAACTTAACCGGGATCTTCGAGTGCAAGATGAATGCCACCGACCGCGTGCAGGTCCTGTTGAAAGCCATTGATTATCAGTGCCGCATCCAAGTAGATAAGAGCATAATCGAAATGGCCGCTAAAGAGATGAATGCTTAATTCCTTCTCTTGCTGCAAAGAGGGGTCATCTGCCCAGCAGAGCGTACAAGCTGCGAGTGTCAACTCTGGCCTACGGGATGTGCCTGGTAGACCGACGCGCGACTTGACCGAGTGCTCTAGCACCTGTTGGATAGTCTAACATGACATGACATCCAATTTTTCGTTACCTGCTTAATGAATGTAAATCAACCCAGGTCGTGGGTTGAAAAATAAAGGTCGTCGCCCCATCGTAGCTGTGTAGAATGAAGTTGCGATACTCATTTCTACACCCGAAGGCGAACGACCTAGATGCCTACCGTAAACAATCAGTTGAGGAAAATCTACGTTTTCGTGGACGATGTTCTCAAAGTACACCGTCGGTAGGCCCAGTGACGGCGCTCACCCGATGACAAGCCGCCCTTTATAGATGCCGATGCTATGACTATCGCCTTGATGCAAGGCTGCCTCGGCGTGCAATCTCTGAAAGAGACTTATCAAAAAATTGCTAGTAACTATCGTACGGCCCCAGGTAAGAGTTCGTAGCGGCGTCCAAAGCGTTATAGTGAATGTTGCCGGAAATCGCCAGCTTGAACACCCAAGCGCATACCACTCTAAGGGCGAAGACGCCATCCAAACGGAAGAGCGGTAGCCGGTCCAGATTTAGGAACATTCAACGCGTCCATCCAAACGAATGAAGGTGATTTACGATGAGAGGAAAAATTCTGATTGTCGATGATGACGCTAATTTCCGTTCCAGTACTAGAGAATTTCTACAGCTCCAGGGCTACGAGGTAAATGAAGCCGAGTCTTGCCGGGCGACTCTGAACGTTTTTTCGGATTACGACCCTGATGTTGTGATTTCCGATTATTCATTGCCGGATGGCAATGCGCTTGAGCTTCTGCCCCGCCTTAAAAGCGCAGACCCGACTCTTGGGTTTCTTGTCATAACAGGGCATGGAATTATTGGTCTAGCCGTACAGGTGATCAAGGCGGGCGCCGACCATTTCCTTACAAAACCGATCGAGCCGACTTCCCTCTTAGAGGCGATACAACAAGCTCTGGGACATCGGCGCAACGGCAAGAACCGGCCGGTCGATCAACCTCGGAAACTAAGGCCGTCGCACGACCCATTCCTTGGAAACAGTCCGGCGATCCGCGCGATCAGTCAAAAGGCCAAGAAGTTGCTTACAACCGACTATCCCATCCTGATTCAGGGAGAAACCGGAACCGGTAAAGGAGTGCTTGCCAAGTGGTTACATTACCACGGCCCTCGCCGGGATAAGCCATTTGTCGATCTGAATTGCGCCTCTCTCTCCCGAGAACTCTTGGAATCCAATCTCTTCGGTCATGAGAGAGGGGCTTTTACGGGGGCGGTCGCAGCGAAGAAAGGGTTATTCGAGGTTGCCCACGGGGGCACAGTTTTCCTTGATGAAATTGGAGACATGGATATGCATGTGCAATCGCAACTCCTGAAAGTGCTCGAGGAGAAGTGGTTTCGCAGGCTGGGTGACGTAAATGAGCGGTACGCGGATATTCGCCTTATTGTCGCGACGCACAAAGACCTCAGGACACTAGTCCGGGAGAATAAATTCCGCCTTGACCTTTACTTTCGCATCAATACTTTTCCGCTTAGGTTGCCGTCGTTGAGAGAAAGAATTGAGGACATCCCAGTCCTGGCCCAGCGCATGTTAGGAGAGATCGTCGACCAATTGGGGTGTGACGATCTCGTGTTGTCGCCGGGCTTAGAGAAGACCCTACAATCATACCTATGGCCGGGAAATATCAGAGAGTTGCGCCAGGCGCTGGAACGCGTGGTTTTATTTGGCGAGGAGGACACTCTCCCTTCTAAAGACTTGCGCGTCGAGTATTCATCCGACGGCGCTGTGGCTTACATGCGTCGGATTCTGAACCTTTCGGAGCTTGAGTGCAAATACATTGAGAACGTGCTTCAGATCGAGCATGGCTGCATCGAAGAATCGGCGAAGAAACTTGGGTTGTCGAGGAGTCAGCTTTATAAGAAGATCAAAAAGTACGGCATCAATCTGTCGAGAGTCTCCAAAACGAGTCTCACATCGGAGACAAACTGGTCCACTGGATCCGGCTGTCGGGATTTACCATCGGAGCAAACAATAGAACCATCTTGAGTTAAGAAAGTAACGTTCTTTACCTCATGATTGGCCCATCGCTTGCTTATACAAATCTACAGATTAACGCGGAAGAGCGGTACACAAAAACAGTGATCCGCCGATGCATACGCCTGTTAAATAGCTACATCCCACAGTGAATAGCGCGACGAGTTATGCCTGGCATAACATGCGGTAGCTTTACCATCTAACATGAAGCCTCCGAAAAAGTAGATCTCCTTGATTGAAGCCGCTAGGTCTCATCGAGGCGGTAAGACGTGCCGCTCATCCTCAGGTGCGGGCGCATTCTTCTGTTAATCTCCCGGATTTATCGTTGGACCAGCGGAACACAGTAGTATCATCTACAGCGAGTCTCCGTTCGCGCATCATCTCTTCAAGGTCGCGGTGAGATTGTTGGTAGCGGCTGTACCACCTGACGCATAAAAGAATGATTGTAGGCCCAAAGTGCCGCCACCTGAACAAGGACTTATTCTGCTTGACGATGATGATTCCTGAAGAGGGATGGATGAGCTGAAGGTCGGATTATAGCTTGGAGCAGATTCCCGCAACAGAACCGACGTTTGCATGGCGAGCCCTGACATCACCGATGGCATCATCATCATTCGTACGCGGCGTACGTCTACGGTCTAGGGCACGCGCCGAGCAGGCGACAAGTGAGACGCGAAACAATAAAAGGCAGTAAGCCGGAAGGAGCTTGAAAATGGAGTCGCCTGTCAAAGTACGGCTCAGGCGCTCGATCAGCGCCACGCTCGTCGTCCTCTGCGCGTTGCTGTTCTTGCCGGAGGCGCGCACGCAGGCACTTGCAGCCAGGGGCGAGCGGCGCAACCAGACGTCCGTTAAGAAGTTCGTCTTCGGCGACGTGGTCATCGAGGCACACATCCGGGGCTCGGGTGAGACCATCGTGCTGATACCGGGGCAGGGCTTTAGCGCCGACTCCTTCTCGGCTCTGGCGCGGCGTCTCGACAAAGCGGGTTATCGCACCGTCGCCATCAACCCGCGAGGCATAGAGGGCAGCCGTGGGCCGCTCGAAAAACTGACACTGAAAGATTACGCAGGTGACGTGGCGGCCGTCGTCGAAGCGCTAGGCTTGCGGCGTGTTCATGTGCTCGGCCACGCTTACGGCAATCGTGTGGCGCGCACTCTGGCAAGCGTCCGGCCCGATCTCGTGCAGACGGTCATCCTGCTTGCAGCGGGGGGGCGCGTGGGGATGCTGCCCGAGGCGAGCAAGGCTTCGGAGAGACTCGTCAAAGGCAAACTGACGGAGAAGGAGAAGCTGGAGGCGATGCGGGTGATTTTCTTCGCGTCCAATTCCGACCCCAGCCCGTGGGCGAATCTCAAGGAGTGGAAGGATGCCTCCAAAGCACAGTTAGCCGCGATGAAGGCTACACCAGTCGAGACTTGGTGGTCGGGCGGGAGCGCGCCGATGCTTGTGGTTCAGGGGTTGGAGGACAAAATCGCCCCACCGGGAAACGGCCACGCGCTGCGCGAGGAGTTCGGCGAGAGGGTGACGCTCGTCGAACTGCGCGATGCGGGGCACGCCCTCATCATAGAGCAGCCGGAAGCGATTACGAAGGCCATCAGCGCATTCCTCAAGAGCCAGCGCAACAAACCTGCCGCCGCCGCTGCCTCCCGGCAGTAGCCGCCGCCGCACAGACCGGAAACTTATCGTCATAAAGCGCGGAGGCGGAAACGCGAGCCGTATTAACATCAAGTCCGCAGCGTCGAAAATCTTTGTCCTGTGTACGCCACGTTCTGGCTCTTCCATGATGAGATACATACTCGACGCGCACCCGCGAATCTGCTGCCACGCCGAGTTGAGCCTGGGACCGCACGCCGACCAACTCTACTGGGCCGTCTCTTACTCTGTGGCGTAGGCGCGCTCTCCGCTGGAAGATGAGCGCCATCGGATTGCCGTGGCCGAGGTCAGGCGCGTCCTGGACGATTTGGTCTGCTCGTATGGGTTGCGTTGCAAATCGTATTCTTCCGGGCTTACCTAGCCTAAAGCTGAATGGCGGCGGATGCGAATGTAGTAACCTTCTATGTAGTTGAAGGTCTCCAACCGCGCCTCTGCGACATTGGCAAACGCCCCGCCCTCTAAAGACTCTGCTTTGTAACGCGAGAACAGGCTCCTGGCATAGGCGTTGTCATAACTTTCAATCGTGCGACTCATCGACTGTCGGCAGCCAGCATAAAGAAATGATGCAGATACCATTAGAGATAATTCCGGAAGAATCAGAGCTTAACATCGAGGAGTTGGCGAAAATCATCAACAGCCATCGCTTTACAGGAATCATCTGCGCGGCGGCCCGGTTAGGTTTGGCTGACCTGTTGGATGGGGAAGGCGCGACGGCGTCCGAGTTGGCGGACAGCGTGAAGTGCAGGCCGGATATGTTGTATCGATTGCTCAGGGCGCTAGCGTCGATAGGTATCTTTGAGGAAACACCGGTCGGCACGTTTCGACATACCCGCGCATCTCTCTTATTGCGGCAGAACGCGGAGCCGTCATTGCAAGGCTTGGCGAGTATGACAAGTCTGATGCACTTTTATGCCTGGCCGGAGATCCTTTATAGCCTGAGAACGGGCAAGGCTGCTTTCAACAAGGTCTTCGGAGAGGGATTGTATGAGTACATGGCGGACCACCCTGAAGCGGCCGAACCCTTTGATCGGGCGATGGGGGCATATACTGAGATCGTAACAGCCGCAGTGCTGGAAAACTATGACTTCGCGCCCTACTCGCGCATCATCGACGTCGGTGGCGGTGCGGGAATCTTTTTAGCGAAAATTCTTGAGCGCTATGCTCACATTCATGGAACCGTTTACGATCGGGATCATGTGGTCGCGCGGACGTTAGAACGGATTCACAAAATGGCGTTGGACGGACGAATGGGAGTACAAGCCGGAAGTTTTCTTGAGCATGTGCCAGCCGGGGCGGATCTCTATACGATCAAAATTGTTTTGTGTGACTGGGAAGACAGCGATGCGAAGCGGATTCTGAAAAACATCCGTCGAGCAATCCGCAACAACGGAACGCTCTTGGTCATTGATGGGATGCTGCCTCCCGGCAACACGCCCTGTTACGCAAAACTGTCTGACATCAACATGATGCTCATGACGGGAGGAAGGGAACGGACGGAGGATGAGTTCCGGCAATTGCTTAGCGAGAGCGGATTCAAAGTTATTTCCGCAAAGCCGGTTCACGAATGGGTCGGACTGTTAGAAGCGGTCCCGCTCCCGTAGTTTGGCGCAAGCCTACACACTCCTATAGCGTTCCCGACATGTGTGCTTAGCCCTCAGGGGCGCGCGCCGGCAACGCGAAAAACAGAAAAAAGAATTGTGGCGACGAAGTAACGCGAAGAAACACCAATCCGGGTTTGTCCGCAGATTGACCCGAGATGGCTTTGACTTGCTTTATTCGCGAACATTCGGGTTCATTCGTGGCGATAACCTGAACACTCTAGAGCAGTTTTCAGTTGGCTGTGGAACGACAGGAGAGTAGAGTCTGAACATGAAAGCCTACTCTCCTGATTTGTGCGCCAAGATCGCGCAAGCCTGCGACGAAGGCGCGGCTTCGCGCCGCCAACTGGCGCGCCAGTTCCGCGTCAGTCTGGCCTTTATCCAGAAAATGCTGTTGCGTCGCCGTTTGACCGGCTCGCCCGCTGCGACCGCGCACACCGGCGGGAGGCGCGGTCTGCTTGATGAGAGCGGGTTGGAGTTGGTAGCGCGACTCATTCGCCAACACAATGACCTGACGCTCGCAGAGTTGTGCGAGCGCGTCGCTTCGGAGCGCGGCGTCCGCGTCTCAGTTCCGACTATGCATCGGGCGGTCAGGCGCTTGGAGTTGTCGCACAAAAAAAGTTGATCCATGCCTCAGAGCGCGACACTGCGCGGGTCGCACAAGCGCGCGCTCTATCAAGCGTTGATCGCTGCTCTGGACTTTCACCGCGGCAAGTTCATAGATGAGTCGGGCGTCAACATTTCAATGACGCGCCTCTACGGACGTGCGCCGAAGGGTGAGCGTGTGTTGGGCAGCGCGCCACAGAACTACGGCGAGAACGTCACCATGCCGGGCGCGCTGTCGTGCTCTGGTCTGGAAGCCATGATGACCGTCAACGGCGCGACTGACGCCGACGTGTTCCGCGTCTATGTGCGAGAAGTGCTCGCGCCGACGCTCTCTCAGGGCGACATCGTCGTGATGGATAATCTCTCGGCGCATAAGGTCGCGGGCGTGCGCGAAGCGGTGGAGGCCAGAGGCGCTCAACACATCTACCTGCCGCCCTACTCTCCAGACCTGAACCCGATAGAGCGATGCTGGTCAAAGAGCAAAACTGCTTTGCGAGCGGCCAAGGCACGCACGCGCGAGGCGCTGGATGAAGCGATCACACTGGCGTTGGCAACCGTCACTGAGACAGATGCGCGAGGATGGTTCAAACACTCTGGCTATGTTCTACACTGACCTGAAAACTGCTCTAGTCGAATCTGCTGTAAGCGAAGGCAAAAAATCATGCCGGTTGGTTAGCAAAGGAGTAGCGCATTGTTTAAGTCTGTAACGGATTTCTTGATTTATGCCTTTCTTGGCCCCTCCACATTTGCTCGGGAGCAGAGCGCTGATAATAAGCCCCCGAGTCCTGCGCGAGGTAATAAAGCCTACGAACGAGGAGAGGATGTTGAGGCGCAGCTCTACCGGAAAATTCTGAACCCTCAGGGGAAGACGCAGTACGGGAACATGGGATATTGGACAGACGGGGTGGAGACGCTGGATGCGGCGGGCGAAGCCTTGGCGCGGCTGTTGGGCCAGGCTGGCGAGTTAAAGCCTGGGGTTCGAGCGCTGGATGTCGGCTGCGGCTACGGCGACGAAGTTATCTTTTGGGCCAAGGAGTTCAAGCCGGACCATATCCTGGCTATCGACATCAATCCGATATCGGTCGAGGCCGGACAAGAATGGGCCAGAGCCTTAGGTCTGTCGGAACGCCTGGAATTTCGCGCCGGATCGGCGGTAGCCCTGGATCTGGAACCGGCCAGCGTCAATCAGGTTCTCTCACTGGAATCGCCTCATACGTTCCTGACTCGGGATGCTTTTCTTCGCGAAGCGTTTCGTGTGCTGGTGCCTGGCGGAGGGTTGGCGATGACAGACCTTCTTCCGCTCCCAGGCCGCGTGGTGCATCATTTCGCCTTTCCGCCCGAGAACGCTTATTCCCGCGACGTGTTGGCGCAGAAACTCGCCGATGCAGGGTTTGTCCAGATTGAAGTCAAATCCATCCGTCAGCACGTCATCAAGCCGTATCACCGTTACCTGGCGAAGTTGCCAGCGAACCGGGGATTATTAGGCAGAATCCGCATGTTTCAGCGCCAAAGAGTCGCGGCAAAGTTGGATTACGTGCTCGTAACCGCGCGCAAGCCGAATTAATTCTGGTCGGTAATGACAAACTAAACCGAGGATTTAAATGGCAACGCCGATCTCCCATGAAATAGAGGAACCTGTCGAGGTCACTGCGAACGCCGCAATCCCCTTTAAGGGTCGCCATGCGCGTTTGAGCTCGTTTGCGCGCTACAGAGAAAAACGGCGGTTCTGGAGTGATCCGGTCGGTTACATGTCGCAGAGGTACTCGAACGAGGGTGTACTGAGCGCCTTTGGCGCTCAACATCCGGAATACGTGTTCGCGTTTGCACCGGAACTGAACAAACAGCTTAACGAGAACGCCGTGCTTTTTCACTGGTCGGCCAGCAGGAAATGGACCCGTCCTTCTTCGTCCCTCAACATCCTACGCGCCAGTATCGGCAACATGGATGGCCAAGAGTACCAAATAAGAAAAACCCTGATGCGCCCTGCTTTTCATCACGACGTTATTGAGGGGGCGCGGGACAAGATGATATCCCGCACGGACGAGATGCTGTCACGGTGGAGCGACAATGGGGTTCGCGACGTTCACCTGGAGATCAGAAAACTTGTTCATGCGATCTCTATGGCCGCCGTACTCGGGGTTGAAGAACAGAGCGTCGTGGACTCCATCTACCAGCTGGTCGACGACATCTATACCGGAAGCGGCAGGCCGCTGGCCATGCTACTACCTTTTGACCTTCCGCTCCTTCCTTTCCGCAAGGTGACGCGCACAGCCGATGAGATGGTTGAGCTTCTGCGCTCCATCATTCAACAAAAGCGGCGGGACGGCGGGGTCTCGTGTGACATGCTATCTATGATGATGCATTCAAAAACAGAGCAGGGGGTATCCCTGAGCGAGACTGAATTGGTCTCCGAGATATACAACATCATGGGTCATGACACGACCATCTCGGCCTTGATTTGGATGCTGATTCTAATCGCGATCCATCCGAAAGCGCAGGCCAAACTAGTGGAAGAGTTATCAGGAAGGTTGCGCGGCGGTGCCCCTACACTAGAGGACCTGAACCAATTACCCTATCTCGACGCCGTCATTAAAGAGGGGGTGCGGCTGATGCCGCCGCAATGCTTCAGCCGCAGGCTCAATGTCGAACCCTGCTGGCTAGGTCACTACGATCTTCCGGCCCGGACGACAATCTTTATGAGCAGCTATATCACCCACAGGCTTCCTGACCTTTACCCTCAGCCCTTGCGCTTCATCCCGGAACGCTGGGACATGATCAAACCCGGTTCGTATGAATATTTTCCCTTCGGGTCAGGTGTCCACTACTGCGTGGGACGCGCATTTGCCCTTTTAGAAATGAAAATTGTGCTTGCCATGACTTTACAACGTTACAAATTAGCGTTCGCCCCCGGCCAGCGCATCGACCGAATGCCCGGCGCCAGGCTCTTGCTCAGCCCGAAAGGGGCCGTCGCAATGAAAATCGAGAAACACGATGGGCGATTCTCTTCATCTCGAGTCCGAGGCGATATCTCGCAGATGATCGCACTGAGTTAGCTCCCGCACGCGTATTGGCAATTCGCCGACACGTAAATAATTCATCTTTGCATCATTGGGAGACCTGACAAAATGAAATCCGAACAAAGCGTAATCGCAGACCTGAATGTAGCGACCGCAGATCGTGTTTTACACGAACAAAGGGTCATAGCTTTCATGGATTCCAGCGCGCGCCGAGATTTTAACCCGACGGTGAAGACACGGTATTTAAATATCGGGTACTGGAAAGACGGCGCGAACTCACTGGACGAAGCCGCCGAGGCCATGACCAGACTGGTTGGGAGAACGGCGGGATTTTGCGCCGACGACTCTATTCTCGATGTCGGCTGCGGGTTCGGCGACGCCGCCATGCTCTGGAGCGCCGAATTCCGGCCACGGCACATTCAGGGAATAGACATCAATCCAACCCATCTAGAGACTGCGAGGGAACGTATAAGACAGAACGGCCTCGCGGACCGCATCAGTTGTCAAAGGGCGTCGGCGGTCGAGTTGCCATTCGAGGCCGAGTCTTTCAGCAAAGTCGTGTCGCTGGAAGCGGCCTTCCAGTTCATGACCAGGGAAAAGTTCTTTCATGAGAGTTTCAGGGTCTTAAAGCCCGGCGGGCGTCTCGTGCTGGCGGATATTGTGCCGTTGCCGGGGAAGAATTTTCAGATATTCTTTAATGCCCAGAATAGATACTCGCAGGATGAGTACGCGCGAAAGATGGAGAGGGCGGGTTTCCACGCAGTAAACATCCGTTCGATTGGGAAACATGTCTTCCGGCCTTACACCGACTTCATTCAAAGCCGGCTGAGCCTACTGAATATCAAAGGTTGGTTCAATGTCACTATGCACCGCTTAATGTCCTCTAGGATTGATTACGTCCTCGTCACAGCGGATAAACCGCTTCAGTAGCTGAGAAAAACTCACCGGCCGGAAGCAAGCTTTTCTTTTCAATCCCTTCGGCCAGCCGCACTTTGTACAATCCGCTAATCCCGCGTTTCTCTAGCCATCCGGTAACGAGTCGCCCGGAACTAAAAATTGCAAACGTGACGAAAGGTATAGTATGTCCAACTACAGGTACGGTAACACGCTCCAGTCTGACGTGAATCAAGAGCTACCCTTGCGGACGGCTCCTAGCTCTCGTATGGCTCGCCCGGCCCCGATTGCGACTTCGTCTATCGGCCTTTTCCTCCACAGAGTGAGATTTATGCGGGACCCCATAAAGTACTTAATGGGTCTCTACAGACGGCACGGCCAGACCGTCATGATCAGCAAGGGTAAAGACAAACCTGCAATGATTTACAACTTTGCGCCGGAGCTGAACGAAATATTGTTCGGCAACCCGGATCTGTTTCATTGGTCGATCCCTCGCCCGGTCAATGCGCCGGAAGCAATACGGGTCCTTGGTTCGAGTTTCATCACGATGGACGGCGATGAGTACAGGCAACGCCTTCAATTGACGCGCAATTCGCTGCATTCGAGCTTTAAAGAATCGTGGCGGGAGAAGATGGTGAGGCATACCAGGAAGATGCTGGAAGGCTGGAAAGCCGGTGAGCAGCGAGACATGCATCACGAAATGCACTGGCTTGCTCATACCATTGACGTGAGCGCCCTCTTCAGCATTGAAGACCTGGAATCCGTCGTCATGCTGAACGATCTGACTAGAACTCTGCGTCAGACAGGAACAAGACCCTCAATGCTGATGTTACCTTTGAAGCGCGGAGGGCCGTACGCCGGAATGCTTGATAGCGCTGAAAAGCTGGTCGCATTTCTTCGAAAGATTATTGCGGAAAAGCGGGCAGGTCAGCCGCAGGAACGCGACATGCTCGACATGTTGATCTCGTCCACAACCGAAAACGGTGCGAAGTTGAGCGACGATGACATCATCGCCGAGGCGTACACGTTTATGAACCCCGAGACCACTGCCAGCGCTTTGACATGGACTCTTCTCTTACTCGCGCAGCATCCGGATGTGCTCGGAGACCTGCTGGACGAACTGGATAGTGTCTTGCACGGCGATGCGCCTACTCTCGAACAATTTAGAGAGCTGAAACTCCTTGAGAACGTCATCAAGGAAAGTCTTCGTTTATTTCCGCCGTTCTCATTTCGGCGGCGGCGGAGCGCCCAAGCGTGCCAATTCGGTCCATTTGAGATTCCGGGCGGGGTGCCCATCATCTCCAGCCAGTACGTAACGCACCGTCTGCCAGAAATCTATCGCGACCCACAGCGTTTTGATCCCGGCCGCTGGGAAACATTAAAACCAACACAGTTTGAATACTTTCCCTTTGGTTCAGTCACGCATCATTGCCTGGGCAAACATTACGTGAATCTCGAATTGACGATCGTACTGTCAATGTTATTGCAACGTTACCGGCTGACCGTGGCGCCGGGGGCGCGAGTAGACCGGCGAGTGTCGATAGGGCTGGAACCGGCTAATGGCCTGCCGATGACGATTGCCATGCAAGATCGCCGGTTTACTCGACAGGCGATACGGGGAAACGTCAATGAAATGGTGGAGTTCGCGTAGGTCCACCCCATTGAGCCTCAATTACCGATTCGCGCAGACAGTCATAACACTTGAAAGAGAAATGTTTATGACGAACTGTCTCGATTCGGTCATGATGGTTATTCCGTTCCCTGAAGATTCAGATCGAAACGGCTTGATATCAAGCCCTTAAATTGAAAGATCGCGGGTAAGAGTAATGCGCTTAGGGACGGCCAACCCCTTCCTTCGCTGTTTGTCGAGACGCTAGTTTAAGCAGCAGAAAATACTTGAAAACTCAGCTCCGTCCCTGGCGGAGATGAGAAAGGAGCATCCATGACCGAGTACGAGGGAATACAAACCGAACAGACTCCCCTAATTCCGATCGCCTGTCCCGCGCATCACGCCCAGAAGACAGGCACGATGGCCGACTCCCGCTCCTGGCGTGAGATACCACCCGGCCCCCGACCAAAGCCCGTTCTCGGGTGGCGGCTGGAGTCAATGAAATTGGCGCTCGACCCCGTCGGCTACATGGCGCAGCTATACAAAAAATACGGCCTCGTCACCTCATGGGGGACCGAACGTCCCCGGGTTGTATTCACGTTCGACCCGAAGCTCAACGAAGTGATGTTTTCAGATACACGGCAATTTCACTGGGCGGTCAGGCCGAAATGGCAGTATGACAACAACGCGATGCATGTGCTTAGCTATAGCATCTTCAACATCCCGATTGAGTTTTATCAACAGCGCCGGAAGATACTAGTCCGCCCTATGGCAACCGTCCATTTCGATCGCTGGCGGGACACGATCGTCAGGTTGACGAATTCCGCAATGAAAGACTGGCAGTTAGGCAAGACCATTGATATGCATCGCCGGGGGCGGGATTTGGTTCATGCCGTAAACATGAGCCTGCTGTTCAGTATTGAGGACCGCGCCACTGTCCAGCGCGTGCATGACTGTGTCTTCTTAATGGCGAACAGCGGACCCGCCTACTCCATTCTCTTCCTCTACCGCTATGACCTCCCCGGCTCAAAATACCGGCAAATGCTGGCGAACGCGATCGAGATGGAGGCTTTTTTACGGGACGTCGTGCAGAAAAGAAAAGCGCAGCCGACCAATCAAGAATCAGACATGCTTGATCTGCTCCTTTCGGCCTGGGACAAAATTGGAGAAGGTTTAACTGAAGACGATCTCGTCGGGGAGTTATACAACCTGGTAAATTCCGAGAACATGACAGCCGGGCTCACCTGGACACTATTCCTGCTCGCACAACACCCAAAGATCTGCGCCGATCTGGTCGACGAATTACACGGGGTTCTTCATGGCGAAGCCCCGACGTACGAACAACTGGGCCAACTGCCGTTACTGGATAAGGTGTACAAAGAGAGTTTTCGCCTGCTCCCGCCCTCTCCGTTTCGAAGGCGTTATACGGCGGAAGCTTGCCAGTTCGGCCCTTACGATCTGCCGAAAGGGGCCACGCTCATATCCAGCCAATACGTGACCCATCGTCTGCCCGAAATCTATCCTGAGCCGCAGCGGTTCCTGCCGTCGCGCTGGGACACTATAAAACCGACGCCGTTCGAATACTTCCCGTTCGGGGCGCCCTCCCGTTACTGCATAGCCCAACGATTCGCGCCCTATTTGATCAAGACGATTATCGCCATGGTGCTACAGCGTTACCGGCTCACCGTCGCGCCGGGCTCTCGAATTAACCGACATTGTCGTCTTTCGCTCGAGCTTGAGCCGACTCAAATGCCCATGGTGCTCTCGCGTCAGGACCGCAACTTTACCAGAAGTCCGATCAAAGGGGACGTCCTCGAAATGGTCGATTTTGCATGACCCGCACTTATTTACACAGGCGCTGGACCGACCCGGGACACATTCGCAGGTAAAAGCGCTTCCAGAAGGCGACACAGCACAGCGATTCTTGTTATCCGCCGTGATCCAGCCAATCCAAAAGGGCCTACGGTCCATTTCGGAGTTCTGCTTTTTCCGCCTGGAGGGTATACATGAGGTCTGATATTGATGATCATCGAAGACGTGTGGTGTTAGTCGAGCAGGGCGTGTGGAAATTTCCCAAGGAATCATTGCCCCTCGCGCTTGGATACCTCAAAGCGGCGGCCCTGGCCGACCCCGAAATCAACTCTGAGTTATCGTTCTCCATACGCAATTTCAAGGGGGGAACCTCATTAGCCGAAATAGCCCACGACTTGTTCTCCGGACCCATACCAGATGTGTTGGCCTTCTCTGTTTTCGGTTGGAATCTCTGGACGTTCGGCTCCCTCGCCCAAACTTTCCGCCAACTCAATCCCGAAGGGTGGATCATTTTTGGCGGTACGCATGTCGCGCATGGGGCCGACCGTTTGTTTCGACTTTTTCCGGAGCTGGATGTTGTTGTCAACGGGGAAGGCGAATTCGTCTTCATCGATTTGCTCCATGCGTATCTGAAGGGCAGATCCCGCAGGGAGTTGGGCGATGTGCTCGGAATTTCGTTCAAAGGCGAGGACGGCGCCGTCGTTACCACGACGCCGAGAGAGCGTATTAAGGACTTGAACCAGATCCCCTCTCCTTTTTTAACCGGGGCTCTCGAAATGAAGGCACCGGATGGTAGCTTTCGCTATGAAGTGGCCCTGATGGAGACAAATCGCGGTTGCCCTTATCGCTGCGCTTTCTGCTATTGGGGAGGGGCAATCGGGCAACGCATACGCTCGTTCTCGCGCGAGCGGCTGCGTGAGGAACTTGACTACCTGGGCTTTCACGGTGCCGATACTGTGGTGCTGTGCGACGCGAATTTTGGGATGCTCCCCTCCGACGAGGCGTTCATTGATGATCTCATTGCTACGCGCGACAAATACGGATTCCCGCGCGCAATTGAGACCTCGTGGGCAAAAAATAAGTCTCGCGTCTTCAGAGACGTCGTCCGAAAGATGAAGTCCACGGGACTGAAGAGCTCATTTACATTGGCTTTGCAAAGCCTCAACGACGACGCCCTGCGCAGCATGAACCGGCAAAACATGAGACTGAACGACTGGGAAGAGTTGGTCAAATGGCTGGGGGGTGAAGGTCTGGATTGTTATGCGGAACTGATTTGGAACACCCCCGGTGAAACGATCCAGTCATTCCTGTCGGGGTATGACCGGCTCGCAAAGCATGTCTCTAGAATCGCCGTCTACCCCCTTCTCTTAATGCCAAACACCAAGTACGCGGATAAGAAGGATCAATACGGCCTGGTGACCGTGAGGGGCGAGCATGATGATTTTGAATACGTCCTGGGCCATCAATCGATTTCCATAAGCGAACACGCTGAGATGCAGCCGTTCTTGTTCTGGGCCAGGTCAATCGCGGAAACCTCCTTTTACCGATACATCTGGGCACCGCTGCGCGAGTTCGCGGGAATATCGCAGTCTCAGGTTCTGCTGAATCTGACAGATTGGTTTAAAAAATCATCTGACCCCATCGCGGTGGAGTTGGCGGTCCTTCAAAAATGCGCGATCAACTCGGACTTTTTGCCGGAAATGGTCGCGCGCTTGTACTCAGACAGCCACCTCCAGGCGCTGTTAGATACGTGGTGGACTGAGTCGGTTATGCCAATCTTGCCAGCGAAGTGCGCGCCATTTATCTCCGAGACATATAGATTCGACTGTTTATCGCGTCCGATCCATGAGGACACGGCCCACCTGCATTCCGAGCTTAGGATGGTCGAGTTGTATGGCGAGCGTTATTACGTCCGTCAGGACCTTGAGTTCGACTATGACGTGCCCGCTATGGTGAGCGCTCTGCAAAGCGGCCTTAAGGTCAGCCTGGAACCGCAGCCGACTCACATCACGTTGTATTTCCTGTTAGGAGTGTCCGAACACATTCAGAGCCACGAAATGGTCTCGCATTATGTCGGAAAGACATTCGAGCAAATAGAGCTCCCTGACTCGGCGCTGTACGATCCGGAAAGCCGCAACCAGACGCATCTTTCCCATTCACAACTGTCGCAGCCGCTCAAATATTAAGGTCGGTGCCATAATCTTGAGCCCGAGCCGACAAACGCCAATGATGATTTCCTATCAGGGCAGCAACCTTACGAGGGGCCAGAGCAGAGGAGACATCGGCAAACAGGTCGATTTTTCATGAACGGTAAATTTTCAAATCCGCCCATGATCAGCGTCCGGAACCTGGTTAAGAATTATGGCAATTCTCAGGCGCTTCGGGGAATATCGTTTCAAGTGCAACGGGGTGAAATTTTTGCGTTCCTGGGGCCTAACGGAGCGGGGAAAACGACGGCGATAAAGATTCTCACAACGCTATTACGGCCGACAGCAGGCAGAGTTGAGATCGACGGCCTGGACGTAACCATTGATCAACATGCGGTGCGCGAAAGACTCGGGATCATCTTTCAAGACTCCAGCCTCGATGATCAATTGACGGTGTTGGAAAACATGCTATACCACGCGGTGCTTTACGATGTTCCGCGCAGATTGCGGGGCCCGCGAATAGAAGCCCTCATCGAGGTTTTCGGACTAGGAGAGTATCGTCACAAACAGGTAAGGCGACTGTCTGGAGGACTGAAACGCCGCGTGGAGGTCGCGCGAGCGCTAATTCATAACCCTAAAACCTTGTTTCTCGACGAACCCACCATCGGTCTCGACCCCCAGTCACGGAATTACCTCTGGGCCCAGGTCAAACAGCTCAATGAGCGGGAGGACGTGACCGTGTTTTTGACCACTCATTACATGGAAGAAGCCGAACGATTCGCCCACCGCATCGCCATACTCGACCAGGGCAATATCATCGCGCAAGGTACGGCCAAGGATCTGAATATGCAGACTCATTCCGACACGCTGGAGGACTCGTTTATCGCCTTGACCGGACGCGAGATCCGTTCTGAAGACAACGGGATGATTGACCGTATGCGTCAACTCTCCCAGTTGGGGAAGAGGAAATAACAGTGAAGATACGGCACTCTCTCAATGTCGCGAATATTCTTTTGCTGAGGCAGATGAAGCGATATATCCGCTCCGCGCCGAGAATGTTCGGCACCCTCGGACAGCCGCTCCTATTTTTTCTCGCCCTCGGGTTTGGTTTTGGTCCGGTTTTTCAACGGGCCGGTGAAGGCAAGTATCTGGAGTTCCTGGCTCCCGGAGTCGTTGGAATGACAATTCTGTTCGCCGGAGTGTTTACGGGCTCCGAATTGATTTGGGACCGCCAATTCGGTTTTCTCAAAGAGACTCTGGTCGCCCCCGTCCCCAGGTTGACGATCATGGTTGGCCGAACGCTGGGCGGCACCTTGTTGGCGACTATACAGGGCACGATTGTGATGCTGGCATGTTTTTTGACGGGATTCCGACCCGTGCGTTGGGATCACCTTCCGCGCGCCCTCGTTTTTATGGTAATTATCGCCTTGATGTTCACAGCCCTGGGGACTGTGGTCGCCTCACTTGTTAAAGATTTCCAGGGGTTCCAGGTGATTATTAACTTTCTGGTAATGCCCATGTTTATGTTGTCAGGAGCGTTGTATCCATTGACAGACATCCCCGACGTTCTACAGGTAATTGCCAAAGCCAATCCACTGGCTTATGGGGTAGACGGTTTACGTGGCATCTTAGTGGCAAGGACGTACTTCGGCCAGCTAGTCGATCTTATCGTCATGGGTGTTATTACCGCGGCGCTGTTGTTGTTCGGCACATACCAATTTAATAAGATCCAGATTTAAGACCTCCGGACTGTTTTGTCCCATGCCGACTCTGGGGGCCATCTGTCCCGAAAAAGCTTAGCGGCCCTCATCGAAGCCGGTTCATCATTTCATAGTGATCCACCTCCTCAGATTGCTGCCGGGATTAAGCATATGACTTCTTTTCTACAGGATCTTCGCTACGGCGTCCGGATGCTCCTCCGGAACAAAGTATTTACCTTAGTCGCAATGATATCCATTGCCCTGGGCGCGGGCGGAAACGCTGCGATGTTCAGCATCATCAACAGCGTTCTGTTGCGGCCCTTGCCCTTCAAGGATCCGAGCCAGCTAGCCGCGATTTGGTCCGTAAACACTAAACGTGACCACGGCGGACGCTCTATGTCTTATCCCGATTTTAAGGATTTGCGCGCGGCGAGTCAGACTTTCGAAGGCATGGCCGCCTGGTCCATGCGTGATTTAGTCATAACGGGAAAGGACGAACCGCTCCGCGTTCATGCGGCGGTCGTCGACGCAGCTCTCTTTCCCTTGCTGGGCAAGCCGGCGCTCCTCGGTCGCACCTTTGATGCCAGCAATGATGCGGACCGTCAAAGCGTAATTTTGAGCCACGCGCTATGGAAAGCGCGGTTCGGCGCGAGTCGCGACGTGGAGGGGCAAAATGTGGTGATCAATGACACGCCGTATTCGGTAATCGGCGTCATGCCGGAAGATTTCAAATTCCCGATCCAGGTACAGGACGTCGATGTTTGGATGAAAATAACTGGACAAGGACTGCACTCTATGCGAGATGCCCGGCTCCTTGGAGTCATTGGCAGGCTCAAGCAGGGCAGGACCCTGGAAGAGGCCGGGGGGGAACTCAGATCACTCGCGGGGGCGCTGAGCCGGGAGTATCCCGCGAGCAACGCCGACATCAGCGTCGGGGTGGTCAGCTTTTCGAATCACCTTTTCGGGGACGTCCGCAGGTCCTTGTTCGTGCTGTTCGCAGCGGTTGGGCTGGTGCTTTTGATCGCATGCGTGACAGTCGCCAACCTGCAGATCGCACGGAGCAGCGCTCGCTATCGCGAGATGGCGATTCGAAACGCTCTCGGGGCCACGCGTTCCCGCATCATTCGGCAACTCCTCGTCGAAAGTATGACGCTCGCGTTCGCCGGCGGAATTTTAGGAGCCTTCATAGCGTTTGTCGCCTGTCGTTCATTCGTCGGGTTGAGTCCATGGGAAGCGCTACAATTGCGCGAAATCAATTTTGACTGGAAAGTGGCGCTCTTCACTCTGGCGGTGGTGTCGGTGACAGGTTTACTTTTCGGGATCATACCGGCCCTTCGTTTATCGCGGGCGCAACCGTCCAGCGCGCTTGGGGAACGCGCCGCCAACAGCGCTTTCGGCCCCAACAAACGCTACACGCAAAGCACCCTCATCATAAGCCAGATAGCTATTACATTGGCCTTGTTGGTGGGAGCGGGACTGCTCATCAACGGGATCTGGCGGATGAGGCGGGTGAACGTCGGCGTGGAAACAAGCAACGTCCTGACCGCAAATCTGGCGCTTTCCAAGACGTATAACCCTCAGAGGGTGGCCGCCTTTTACAACGAGCTGCAACAACAACTACAAGCCATTCCGACGGTGCGAAGCGTCAGCGCTGTGGTGCCACTGCCTTTTACCAAAGGCGCGCTTCAGACTGATTTCAAGATCGAGGGGGATGTTTCCGGCCAGAGCTCTCAACCCAACGCTGATCTGATCCTCGTGCAGCCCGGCTATTTTAAGACCATGGGGATCATGTCGCACGACGGCAGGGATTTTAGCGAACGGGACAATGACTCCGCTCCGCCCGTGGCCATTATTAATCGCGCCCTTGCCGCCCGTTATTTCAACGGCGTATCGCCCATCGGAAGACACATAGAGGTTGCGAGCCTTGACGGCATCGCCCCCTCCAGTAGTAAGGAGAAGCAACTCACCATAGTGGGTGTAGTGGGTGACATCCGGCGCTCCGGGGTAAAAAGTGACGTCCGACCTGAACTCTATGTGCCCCTGCAGCAACGGCCTTTCCGAGAAGTTGTGGTGATCCTGAAGACCGACGGGTCATCGAGCGCAGTCATAGGCTCGGTGCGCGCCGCCGTGCGCAAACTGGATGGCAACTTGCCCATTTATAACGTTAGCACTTTGGACGCCGCACTGGACTCCACCTTTGCCCAGGATCGTTTCAACATGATCCTCCTCTTGATGTTCGCGGGGATCGCCCTGTTCCTCACACTGGTTGGACTCCACGGGGTGATGGCACAGTTCGTGGCGCAGCGCAGGAAGGAAATCGCCATCCGCATGGCGGTCGGGGCGTCCCAGTTGGAAGTGCTAAAAATGATCGTGGGGCAGGGCATGGCTCTGGTGATTGGGGGGCTGGTGTTAGGCGTCCTGTTAGCCCTCACGCTTACGGGTTTTATGAAAACCATGCTCTTCGAAGTGAGCGCGACCGACCCGCTGACCTTTGTAATAATAACTCTGTTAATGGCGATAATGGCTTTTGTCGCCTGCTATATACCCGCCAAGTCTGCGTCTGAAGTCGACCCCATGAATGTGCTGCGGACGGAATAAGGGGCCGACACTTTTGCAGTAACTTGCGCAAGTTACGATCACGCAAGGTTCGTTTCATCACGCCGACTACCGCCGGCGGCAAGGCAGACAGAGCGTTGAAATCTCTCCTCTTTTCCACGCGTCGGGGGCGAGAGAGGGGGCCCTGGTAGTTTTCAATGATTCATTCGCTATTCAACCTGCGAGCCTCCTGTGCGGTGGAGGGCGAGATATGAAATCGCGCCCGGCTCGCCGGGGTAGGGATGGAAAGAAACAAGGACAGTTTCCTTTAAATCCATATGAACTGCCGGCGTATAAAGTTAAGAAGAAGCTACCGTATTCATTCGTTCTTGAGGAGCTTGCGACCCTGGACATTACGTCAAAGCCCATGTTCGGTTTTGTCTACGTCTACCTTGGCGAGAAGTTAATTTTACTGCTGAGGGAGAGGACGAACCAGCCGGAGCGCAACGGCCTTTGGCTGGCCACGATGTCCGAGCGCCTGGCAAGTTTGAGGGAGGAGTTTCCACTTCTACCATCTTCCTGTGTCATCTCTTCCGGCAAAAACGGCTGGCTATTTTTACCGGCAAGTCTAGAAGTCTTTGAGTCCTATGCCGTCAAAGCATGCGGATTAATTGCGAAAGACGACGCAAGAATTGGAGTGACCGCCGAAGAGCAAAAGCGGTTCCGGTAGATATAATCTCGTGAGTCAGTAAGGAGTAGACCGACCCCGTACTTCTACTATGGTGATCGGGTCTACATTCTTCAATATTCATCCATCGTCCAGATTCGGTTAGCCTGCGGCCTCAACTACATTAAGCTCCATTCAATATGGCATTAGTAAAAGTAAAACCTCTTGAAGAGTTATCCCCGGGTGAGCTGACGGAAATCAAGGTCGGGGACGGGACGTATGTTGTCTGCAACGTAGACGGAAACCTTTATTGTCTAACAGGCACCTGTCCACATGCAGGCGGGCCCCTCGGGCAGGGCAGCTGCATGGCCGGAGTGCTGGTGTGTCCCTGGCACGGATGGGAGTTTGACTGTCGCACAGGGGTTAGCGACTCCAGCAAAGGCGACAAGCTCGACACGTTTCCGGTGATTCTAGAGGACGGAATCATTCTGATAGACGTTCAGTGATTGCGGTTGTTTCAGGCGCCTGAAGGCCACGCAGCTCAAGATACATCCTGATGAACAATGCGCCGCACCGGCGCTGAACTGTCAACACGATTAACGAGGACTAGCCTTATGTTAAATCGAACTACCATGACGCCAGCGCTCTATGATTACTTAATTCGAACCTCGGTCAGGGAGCCTCATGCGGTACGACGCCTCAGGGAACAAACTGAACAGATGCCCGAGTCCGAGATGCTGGTTCCACCCGAAGAGGGGCAGTTCCTTCACCTGCTCGTGAAGTTAATAGGGGCCAAGAAGGCTTTGGAAGTGGGGGTATTCACAGGGTACAGCGCACTCTGGACCGCCCTGGCGTTGCCGGAAGACGGCTACCTGGTCGGGTGCGATGTCAGTGCGGAGTGGACATCTGTGGGGCGGAAGTACTGGCAAGAGGCAGGGGTAGCGGACAGGATTCGCCTCCGACTCGGGCCAGCATCACAGACACTTCAAGACATGCTGGATGAGTCGCAGGCAGACACATTCGATTTTGCCTTTATTGACGCCGATAAGGCGAACTACTTCGACTACTACATGAAGGTCGTACAACTGGTCCGCCCGGGGGGGTTGATTGTGCTCGATAACGTCCTTAGATCGGGTGAAGTCCTCGACCCCTCGATCAAGGAGCCGGGGACAGTTGCCGTCCGAAAGCTGAATAAGCGCATTATGAAAGACGAGCGCGTGCAGACATGCATGCTGCCGATTGCCGACGGCGTAACGCTAGCGATTAAGCGTGGCCCTGCGCCTGGCGACAGACGCCCCCAGCATGTTCTGGATTCATTTTCAGAATAAATAACGCGGGATGAAGAATGTTTCAGGTGAAAGCTCTCCGCAAGTGGCTCTAGCCCAGAATGATTTCCGAAGTTGGCCCATGCGTTCGTATGACCACTAAACAAAGTTACGCTCTTGAGAAGGAGGCGTTCGCAGTTGTTCCTTCGGACGAGCTGCCCGGACCTTCACCTGCGCCGATTATTGGCTGGCATCGGCAGATTTATCGATGGTCCCGTGACCCGATTGGTTACCTGACGGCCATGTATGAGAATTTTGGGACCATATGCGGCTGGCGGGGGGAAAGGCCACGGGTCTTCGCGTTCGGACCCTCGTACAACAAGGAGGTACTGAAGGACCCGGAAATATTCCGAATGACGCCTCGGGGAGGGGCGCAAAAATCTATAGGCAATGTGGAGTTGAATTGCCTACGTTCGGGACTCCTGATGCTCGACGGGGAAGATCATCGGCTTCACCGTCAACTAATGTCTCCCGCCTTCAGCCAGCGCGAGGTTGAGAAGCATTGGGGGGCTATCGTGGCCGTCACGCAACGGATGCTGGAGAGCTGGCGGGTGGGGGAGACGCGTGACGTCGAGCAGGAATTGCGTGGTCTGGTCCATGAAGTCGCCATGGGCGTAGTCCTCGGCGTAGGAGATCGAAAGGAAATCGAACGGATCATAGCCCTTGTGGATCGTTTTCTCACCTCAGCGCCAAGGGCAATGATATTTCCAGTACGCCTTCCTGGAACCAGCTACAGCCGGTTGCTTGGCGCGGCCAAGGAAATCTTCCAACTGCTTGAGACTTTGGTGGGAGAGAGGAGGGGGCGGACCGGTCAGGCCAATGACGTCCTGGAAACTCTCGTTCGAACCCGAGACGAACGCGGGATAAATATGACGGATGCCCAGTTGATCGGTGAGGCGTACAACGTACTCTGTCATGAGTCTACCGCGAGCGCCCTCACGTGGGCGGTGTTTTTGTTGGCACAGCACCCGGAGATCGCATCCTCCCTGGCGGAGGAACTCGATGGGACATTGCGAGGGGACCCGCCGACCGCCTCTCAGTTAAAACAGCTAACGCTGCTGGACCGAATTGTGAAGGAGACGCTTCGGCTACTCCCACCAGCCCCATTTGCCCGGCGGTTCGCCGCAGAGCAGTGCTCGTTGGGTAGGAGGACTTTTCCCAAGGGGACTGTCGTCTTCGTAAGCCAGTACATCACGCAAAGAGTGCCGGAGATATTTCCGGAGCCTCGTAAATTCCTGCCGGGCCGGTGGGAAAGTTTTCAGCCGTCCCCTTATGAATATTTCCCCTTCGGAGTCGGCGCTCATAACTGCATCGGAGGCTCTTTCGCCCTCACCGAAATGAAGATTGTTTTAGCCATGCTGGTACAGCGTTTCCGGTTAATCGTCCCCCCCGGCTCCCGAGTGGATCGCAGCTACGAACTGTCTCTGCGTCCAAAGAACGGGATGAGGATGACGATTGGGGCTCAAGATCGCGGGCGGGGCAGGACCAGAGTCAACGGCGACATTACTGAAATGGTGGACCTTGAATAACCTTTACAGATTCGCTCCTATTCGCGCGTTCCTGCGGAGAGCCGTTTTAACCGGCGCGAGTTCAATCCAAGCGGTTTGTCGAACAGCGGCCTTGAGGAGGAGGCAGGCTACACTGAGATGGCATTAAGTACCGGGCAAGTGGCGATAATAGGTATGAGCGGCCGGTTCCCAGGCGCGCCCAACGTCGAACGATTCTGGGCGAATCTGGTCGCCGGTGTGGAATCGATCACATTCTTTTCGGAGGAGCAACTTTTATCCGCAGGACTCCCCATTCAACAGATCAAGGACGCAAAATACGTCCCGGCGAAAGGGGTCTTGGAAGGAGCCTGTGACTTCGACATAGACGCCTTCGACTTCACCATGCGCGAAGCTGGTGTGATGGACCCTCAATTTCGAGTTTTCCTGGAGACGGCGCTGGAAGCGCTCGAAGACGCGGGATATGCCGGCGACGACTCCCATCGAGTCGGGGTTTACGCCGGCGCCGGCGCGAACACGTATCATGAGTTTTTACGGAGGGAGCCCGGCCTGCTTGAGCAGTTGGGGCTTTCCCAGATAACTACCGCCAACCAGGTTGACTTCCTGTCGGCTTGGGTCTCTTACAAACTGAATCTCACTGGCCCGAGCGTGACGGTCCAGTCGGCATGCTCCACTTCATTGGCGGCCGTGCACTTGGCGGCTCAAAGCCTGCTCAATGGCGAGTGTGATATTGCGTTAGCCGGAGGCGTGTCCCTGATCTTCCCACAAGAGACCGGGTACTATTACGTGGAAGGCGGGCTTTTTTCGCGTGACGGGCATTGCCGTGCATTTGATTCAAAGGCCACTGGGTTCGTGCCTGGCGAAGGCGTCGGCGCTGTGGTGCTGAGACGCCTGGAGGATGCGATAGCCACGGGGGATACGATTCACGCTTTAATCAAGGGGACCGCCATCAACAACGATGGCAATCTGAAGATTGGATTCACCTCGCCCAGCCTGGACGGGATGGCCGCGGCTATTGTAGAGGGCATCGATATTTCGGGGGATTCCTGCGAGAACATAGGGATGGTTGAGGCTCATGGGACCGGAACGATTCTCGGCGATCCCCTGGAAGTAGCCGCGCTGACGAAGGCGTTTCGCTTGCAAACGGAAAAGAAGCAATTCTGCGCCCTCGGTTCGGTAAAGACGAACATCGGTCACGCCAACGCGGCCGCAGGTATTGCAGGCTTGATCAAAGCCACATTGTCTGTCAGGAACGGACTAATCCCGCCGACACTAAACTGCGATCACCCCAACCCTGTGATTAATTTTTCTCAGACGCCGTTTTACGTGAACTCAAAGTTAGAGACCTGGCCCGACGGGCAGACGCTGCGTCGCGCAGCAGTCAACTCCTTCGGCATCGGTGGCGCTAATGCACATGTGGTTATTGAGCAGGCACCTCCGAGAAAGGCATCCGGCCCCTCAAGGCGCGACCAGACGCTTGTATTGTCGGCAAAAACGCCGAGCGCTTTGGCCAAGACCACATCACAGCTTGCCGCCTACCTGGACAGCCCGACCGTCGCTCCTTTACCGGATGTCGCATTCACCCTAGCCTTAGGTCGCCGGACACTGGAACACCGAAGAGTGATTCTGTGCCAGAGCCGGGAGGAGGCCATTGATGCCCTTCAGGGCCGCAGGCCGGAGCGGGTTGTCACACGTTGGGAAGAGGGCCGCCCGCGCAGGTTAACTCTTCTATTCCCGGACTCTGAAGCGGGATACTCCGACGCGATAGCTGAATTGTACCGTGTCGAGGCAGGTTTCCGTGATGCGATGGATCGGTGCGCCGAAGCGGTGCAGGAACTTCGCGGACAGAACATTCGGGAGCTGCTCTTCTCATCCCCGGACAGTTTCGATGCCCTGCGCAGAGAAGGGATCGCCAGCGCGATCGCGGTCGCAGGACAGTATTCACTGGCGAAGTTACTCATGGACTGGGGATTGACGCCGTACGCCTTTATTGGCTGCGGGATAGGAAATTTGGCGGCTCAAGCAGCGGCCGGGACATTGTCGATTAAGGCCGCGCTATCGACCGCGCTCGGCGACTCGGCTCAAAAGAGGCAGTCTGAGATGGCCACGGAAGAGCGGCTCAACATTAAGCTGGACCTTACAAGTGACAGCGACAGGTTCAGGGAAATGGCGCTCTCAGTCCTGCGGTTACCTGATCAGGCGCTCGTTGATCTGAGTGATGGACAGGTACTTAAGAGGCTCGATTTGGACCTCTCTCAAGAAGACCAGATAACAGTATCCGCGCTACGCCACCACGCGGATTACCTTTCTGCGTGTCAGTGGCTGTCAAAGGTCCTGGGTGAGCTGTGGGCTGCGAACACGCCTGTGGACTGGCGCAAGTATTACTCTGTCGAGGAACGGCATCGCGTCCCGCTACCCACATACCCCTTTGAGCAGCGCCGTTGTTGGTTCGATTCGTGGAAACTGGATTCCATGGAAGGCACTCAACCGCAACCTCAGGTAGGCAAAAGTGGTAGACATGACGCGCCTCAGAATGATCTGCAAAGAGTCGTGGCTTCCATCTGGGCGTTCTATCTCGGGGTTGAGAGCGTGGGGCTTCATGATAGCTTTTTTGAACTGGGGGGCAACTCAATCCTCGCGACAAGGATCGTTTCCGCTCTGCGGGACACCTTACAGATAGACCTTCCACTTCGGACGCTTCTCGAGAATCCGACAGTTTTCGTCACCTCGGAAGTAATCGAGAAATCGGCTCAGGAATGGGACGTGGACATCCACGAGGTTGCGCGAATGGTCTGGACTATCCAGCAGACGCCGATTGAGATGGAGCCCCCTTCCGTGCTTGAGACCGGGCAGTCTCCCGCTTAAAGGAGCGGTTATAGCCTGCCATATGTCGTTGTTTGAGAATTTTTTGACATCCCACATGTGGGGGCCTCATGTCACTCTTTAAGCAGTCCCTGGAGATGGATAAAGAGCAGGGAGTGTGACATACGATGCGTCTATTATCCTCGGAACGGGTGCCCGAGCCTGAAGTGATGGAAAGTGTGGAGGAAGCGGAAGGATACGAAGCTACCGCCTCTGATGCGCATTTGGATCAAATCGATAATCAGTTTGTGACATACATACTGTCGATGGGCACCAAAGGGATAGTGTTAGATTTAGGGACGGGGCCCGGGCAGATCCCCATAAAACTCGCCAAAAGAGATCCCCAACTCAGAGTGATCGGAATTGACCTGTCTACGGCGATGCTCAAAATCGCTGTCGAGAGGGCCAGGCAAGAGCAGGTGTCGTCCCGCGTCTTTTTTCTCAAGGCCCATGCGGAATCGATCCCTCTGGAAACCGGTAGCATTGATTTGTTGATCTGTAATTCTACCCTACATCATTTTCAGAATCCTGTCCTGGTTTTTAACGAAGTCAACCGAGTCGTCAAGGAAGGTGGAGGAGTGTATTTCCGAGATCTTCGACGGCCGCCCCGTATCCTTCACCGTCTATATACGGCGTTCTTTGGTCGGCGGTACAAGTCGCTTATGCGGAAGTTATACGAGGATTCGGTTCGCGCTTCCTACACTGGGCCAGAACTCCGCCAGCTCGTCGCGGCGTCCAGTCTGTGTGACGCCCGAGTGTTCTACCCGAACCTCAGTCATATCGCAATTGAAAGGCGCAGGCTGAAATGACCTCACCCGACCGCAGCCGAGGCGCGGCTGATTCCATCAGTTCGGTGTGGGATAACTGAGGGCTATCTTGTTCGGCTAGCTTTCGAGACGATCGCTATGAGCAACTCGGAATCGAATTCTCTGGACATTGCCATCATTGGATACGCAGGCCGGTTCCCTGGTGCGAGGAATGTCAAAGAGTTTTGGCGCAACCTATGCGCGGGAGTGGAATCCCTGTCGATGTTGAGCGACGCGGAACTGGCCGATGCAGGCGTTCCCCCGAATCTCTTTCAAAGCCCGAATTACGTTAAGGTCGAGGCACATATCAGCGGGTATGAGCAATTCGACGCGGAATTCTTTGGGTACGGCGCGCGCGAAGCGCTCCTGATGGACCCGCAGCAGCGCATATTTCTGGAAAGTTGTTGGGAAGCGTTGGAGGACGCAGGGTACGATCCGGCCAGGCTGGCGGGGTTGACGGGCATTTTTGCGGGGGCGGGGGAGAGCGTCTATTTATTCAAGTACCTCTACCCGCACCGCGAACAGGTAGGGCCTGTCGACCCTTTTGAGCTGGGAGTGGGGAGCAATCTTTCATCACTAACCGGACGCGTCGCACATAAACTTAATTTCACTGGGCCGAGCGTCGCCGTCCAGACTGCCTGCTCTACTTCTCTGGTCGCAGTGCATCTCGCCGCCCAAAGCCTTCTCAATGAAGAGTGTGATCTGGCGCTGGCCGGTGCCGTATTTCTCAAATTCCCGGCGAAGAGGGGATACACATACAGGGTCGATGGCATACTTTCCCCGGACGGCCACTGTCGGACTTTCGACGCGCGCGCCCGTGGGACGATTTTCGGTAGCGGGGTCGGTGTGGTTGTGCTCAAACGTCTCAGCGATGCGATTGCCGACGGAGATTCAATCCGCGCCGTAATCAAAGGGACTGCGATAAATAATGACGGCGCTTTGAAGGCGGGCTTTACGGCGCCAAGCCAGCAAGCGCAAATGGAAGTTGTTTTAGAAGCGCTGGCGGTAGCCGGCGTGGACGCCGGGAGCATCACCTATGTAGAGGCGCACGGTACCGGAACCGCCCTCGGTGACCCGATCGAGGTCGGGGCTCTGAAAAATGTCTTTAGTCAGGGGGCAGAACCTGACTCCTGCGCGATCGGGTCTGTCAAGGCAAATATCGGACACCTAGACGCCGCCGCCGGTATGGCAGGCTTGATTAAGACTGTGCTGGGGCTGGAGAATAGATTCCTTCCGCCCCAAATCAACTTTGAACAGCTCAACCCAGAGATCAGCTTCGATGACAGCCCATTTTTCATCAACAAAAAGCTTCGCCCCTGGACCTCGAAAACTGGCGCGCCTCTCCGCGCGGGCGTCAGTTCCTTTGGCCTGGGGGGCACTAATAGCCACATAATTTTGGAGGAGGCCCCCATCACTCCCTGCCAAGACAAAACGAGAACCTGGCGCCTGCTCCCTTTGTCTGCTAAAAGCCCATCCGCGCTGGAGGCGGTTGCGAGGCGGCTCGCCGATTACCTGGATGAAAATTCAGCGCCCCACCTTCTTGATGATGTCGCGTACACTTACCAGGTCGGTCGTCGGGAATGGGGGTTCAGGAACTTCACTGTGAGCAACGCCCCTCAAGAAGCCTCGGCTGCATTGCGCGTGCTGCAGCCGGCGCAATCGGGCGGGGACCTGACCGGAACAAAGAGCGTCGCATTCCTTCTCACAGATTCCGCTGAAGTCGACGAACTGGCTGCGCTGTTGTACGCCGAAGAGCCTTTATTTCGCGACCACGTGGCGGATTGCGTAAGCGCTTGGGAAAGACATTTCGCGGAGAAATGTCCGGTGAATTTCTCGAATCAACCGCGTTCCTGCTCCGAGAAACCCCAAGCAGATCACAGAGACCTTAAGTTATTCATCTTCGAGTATTCCGTAGCAAAGACTTTGATGGCGTGGGGGGTGGCCCCGAAAGAGATATCCGGGTGCGGAGTTGGCGACATCGCTGCTGCATGCCTTCGTGGATCGATCACGCTGTCGGACGCGATTGCCACAGTAACCGGGTCAAGGCGTGACCATGAGAGCGGGCGAGAGAGCGGGGCGGTTACTGCGCTCGAAGCCGGGGCTAGCGGCTCAAACGGGAAGTCAAGAAAGCTCCCCTTCCACCAACAGGGTCATATACTGTCTGAAGATTTCAACGGCGGGCGCGCCCCCTTTTCAAAGAGCGGCGCTGCCGCCGAGGTGCCGCCCCCGGAGATGGCGGGGAGAAGCCTTATGGCGAGTGGGTATAACGTGATTTCTCTGACTGCCGAAAAGTCAGGGGGCTCGCATACCTGGCCGATTACCGTCATCCAGGCGGAGGTGCCTCAATCCCTATCGAGACGCTCCGACCTGGTGGTTGTGATCGGCGGCCCGGCGACCGGGGTCACCACGGCGGGGGTAGCGCCAGATTCCTCATACGGCCGTACGATCTCTATTTCAGAGGCTGATATCGAGCGCGGTCACATTCATAATGCGTTGGGAGAGCTGTGGGCAAACGGCGGGCAAGTGGACTGGGCCGCATACACCTCACGCCACCGGCGTCGGCGTATCAGCGCCCCCACCTACCCTTTCGAGAAGAGACGCTATTGGCCGGACTTCGGGAGGGCTGCCTCTAATACCGCGCCCCGGTGTGATGAAGCGGCTAGGAGTAAACAGGGGGACGCCGCCCCTACGGGAGATGATGAGGAGAAGGTCGGCAGCTTGTTCAGAACCCTGTTGACCCTTCCTGAAGTCGGGCTTGATGACAGTTTCACTGAGTTAGGCGGGGATTCGCTCTTAGCTACGCAGCTGGCGTCGAGACTGCGAGATTTATTCGGGGTGGTCATCCCGCTGCGTGAGATTCTCGAATTTCCCACGATACGCGGTGTCGTGAGACTCGTTAGAAAAGCGCGGGAGAAGGTGACCGGGCTAAATCCTATCCAGCGTGTATCGTACCCTGGGGCGGCCCCCTTGTCGTTCTCACAGCAACGACTGTGGCTCCTCGACTCGCTTGAGCCTGGAAATCCCGCCTACAATATCAGCTCGGCCGTGCGGCTGAACGGGCAGTTGGATTTGAACGCCCTTCAAAGGAGCATCGAGGCGGTAGTCGCTCGACATGACGCGTTGCGAACCAGCTTTCGAGTAGACAACGGGAGACCTTCACAGCACATCGAGACCCGCATACCTATGGCAGTGGAAGTAGTTGATTTACAGGGTCTCACGGACCTGGAGCAACGACGAGCGCTTCAAGAATCGGCGCTGGCGGAGACACGTAAAGGGTTTAAGTTGGACTCGCCCCAGCTGTTTCGCGCGAAGTTGTTTCGGCTGGCCGCCAGGGAAAGCGTGCTTGTTTTCACCATTCACCACATCATCGCCGATGGATGGTCGCTCGGTGTATTGATGCGGGAAGTCGCCGAGAATTATCGTCTCATTTGCGACGGTCGCCAACCAAAGGACGATGAACCGTCTTTCCGGTATATCGATTACGCCGAGTGGCAGCGAAATATGCTGGCAGGCAAGAGGTTGGAAGAACTTCTTGCTTACTGGCGCGGCAAGTTGGACGGAAAATTGCCGCATCTCGAACTTCGGACCGATCACCCGCGCCCACCGCGGCGTACGCACCGTGGCCAACGGCAATTAGTTAGCGTTCAGACGAATTTAGTGCAAGAGTTGCACTCTCTCGGCAGCTCGCGGGGCGCCACGCTGTATATGACGCTCCTGACCGCCTTCTCGGTTTTACTCCACCGTTATACTGGGCAAACGGACCTTCTAATTGGCTCGCCCATCGCGAATCGGAATCTGAGTGAACTCGAAGACTTGATCGGATGTTTTATCAACGTGCTGGTTATGCGCGTCGACGCGACTGGGAATCCCAGCTTTTCCGACCTCTTAGATCGAGTGAAAAAGACGGCGCTCGAAGCCTATTCGAATCAGGACCTCCCGTTCGAACGCCTAGTGGAAGAACTCCAACCGCCGCGCGATCTGAGTCGCACTCCTATCTTTCAGACGCTCTTCGTCTTGCAGAACACTCCGTCCCCTGAGGTGGAAAGCGCGCACCTTCGGATCAGTCCTTTTGACGTGGACCCTGGGACCTCCGCCTATGACCTGACGCTTTCGCTCCAGGAATCGAAGAGCGGGCTGAACGGGTGGCTTGAGTATAACTCCGACCTCTTCGACCCTGCGACAATCCGAAGGATGATCGGACACTTCTATGTTCTGCTGGAGAGTATCATAGCGAAACCCGATTCCGGCGTCGGCGAACTAGACATCCTGCCACAGGAAGAGAGAGACCTGTTACTAAGGGATTTGAACGCGACTACAGTTCGGGAGGAGCCCTGCCTGCTGCATGACTTGATTCACCAGCGCGCCCTCCAGGCCCCGGAGGCAATCGCTGTTTGCTGCGGGGAAAGAGCGATCTCATACGGAGAACTCGATCGCCGATCAAGCCAACTGGGCCACCACCTGCGGACCTTAGGCGCGGGCCCCGAGGTAGTGATCGGCTTATATCTGGAACGGTCGATCGAAGCGATTGTGGGGTTAATCGGCATCCTCAAGGCGGGCGCTGCCTATCTGCCCATTGATTCGGGGTATCCTGCAGCGCGGCTTGAGCTGATTCTGAAGGAGGCAAAAACGCCACTGATAGTGACATCGGAACTTCTTGGCGCTACGCTCCCCGACACCGGCGCGCAAGCGTTCCACATCGATTCAGAATGGGACGTGGTCCAACAGCAACCCGACAGCACGCCGCGATCTGGCGTCGTCACCTCGAATCTGGCTTACGTTGTTTACACTTCAGGCTCGACCGGTAAGCCCAAGGGTGTAATGGTGCCTCACACGGGCTTACTCAATGTGATTCGTATGGAAGCCGAAGAATTCGGAGTCGGCCCTGACGATCGTGTGCTGCTTTACACAACCCTTAGCTTTGACGCGTCATTGTTCGAGATCTGCATGGCTCTCGGCCACGGCGCTCAACTGATCATCGCGCCGTCAACCGATCTATTGCCAACGCCGGCTTTCGTAAAGCTGATCCGCAGGCTCGCCATCACCAACACGGCCATATTCCCATCGGCGCTCGCCTTATTGAAGGAGGACGACGCGCCTGCGCTCCGCGTCCTGATTGTCGGCGGCGAATCATGCCCGCGCGCGGTGGCTGAACGATGGAAGAAAGGTCGCCGGATGTTTAATACCTACGGAACGTCGGAAACGACAATTTGGGCGACTTCCGGTAACTGCGATGAGGGTGTTGAGACTGTCTATATCGGTCGAGCTATCCGTAATATGCGCGTTTATATACTTGACCGATTCGGAAACCCCGTCCCGGCTGGCATTGTCGGGGAAATCTATATCGGGGGTGTCGGACTGGCCCGCGGGTATATGGAAATGAGCGCGCTGACCGCAGAGAGATTCCTTCCTGACCCTTTCTCACAAGAGCCCGGACAGCGAATGTACCGAACCGGAGACATGGGCCGGATGATGATTGACGGGAACATCGAGTTCCTCGGCCGCCTTGACCATCAGATTAAAGTTCAGGGCGTGAGGATCGAACTGAGCGACGTAGAATCCGCAATCCTCAGCCATCCTGCCGTTGACCAGGTCGTCGTCACTGCGAGCGGCCAAGCCGCCGACAGGAGATTGACTGCTTACTATGTGTCTTCGCGGGACGCCGCCACCCTGGACATCCGTGGCCATCTTTCTCGCCATTTGCCCGCCTACATGATCCCGTCGGTATACGTGCCGTTGGAAAAATTGCCGACCCTCCCAAACGGGAAGGTGGACCACCGAGCGCTGACGGCGCTTGGGGCAAATTATAAAAGAGCGGAGAGGGGAGATTCCCCGCCGGAAACAGATTTGAAACGGCGTGTCGCGGCCCTGGTAGAAGAGACGTTGGGCATTGAACACATCTCTGTGAATGAGGATCTTTTCAGGCTGGGCGCTCACTCGTTGATGATGGTGCAGCTCAAAAGCCGCTTTGACGCCGATTTCGGATGCGACATACCGATACTGGACCTTTTCCAGAATGCCACGGTGAATGGAATCGCAGAGTTGATCGGCGAGCCGTCGGCGCAGCCAGCCACCACCGACTTAGGCGTTTCAAGGGCGCGGCTTCGCCGGGAACTGAGAAGCCGCGGCCACAGGCGGACCATGACCTAAAAATACATATATGCACCGGCCCTTCCGTTTACGCGTCGGACCTCCGAATTAAGCATCCCATATTTCTAATCTCAATTCGTTCGAAAGGAGTTCCCATGACACAGGAAGAGTTCGAAGAAACCCGGCAGTATAAAGCGGTTGTGAATCACGAAGAACGAAGAACAGTACTCCATTTGGCCAGCCGACCAGGATCCCCCCTGGGCTGGAATTATGCGGGTAAGACGGGAACGAAACGAGAGTGCCTTGATTTTATCAATGAGGTCTGGACCGACATGAGGCCGCTCAGCCTGCGTAAGCAGATGGAAGCCCAGGAAGTAGTAGCGGCTGATGCTGGTTAGATTGCCCCCGTCGTCTTCTTCCTTCCCCCTCCCCAAGTGTTGACCTGGCCATACGCTCCATCACCGCCCGTCGCGGCAAGGGGGCAAAGCCTCGCGTGAATAGTGAGCTCACGATGAACGATATTCCAGAACTCATTCTTATAGGGCCAGAGGAACTGCCGAAAAGCTATTCTGACATACGTCGTCGGCGCTCCGAACGTATTTCATCTGCTTTAAACCATTCCGGATGGCGACCCTCGATGGCTTCGCCTGAGGAGATCCTCCAGGCAGTGGGCCGTTCCTTAACGATAATTGGGGACGTAAGTTTTCCCGCCATAAAACCCCCGCCCAATAACCAGATCGCCGACGCCGATTCTCATGACGAGTATTGCAGAATCAAGCGGGTGGTGGATACGGATACGCTCCACGTTATTACAAAAGCGACCCTCTGCGCTTATGAAGCGTTACTGAAGGACGCCTTAACAGGCGGCTCTTCCCTCACGCCGAAACAGTGGGGCGACCTGCACACTGCGTTCAGAAGCCTTCTGCACTTAATCGGTCAGAATGAGCCTGTGACGAAGAATTGGGCGAATCAAAAAATCATGAATGGCTCGCACTCCGTCTTGGACGATCGCGGGGCCATACGCAGATGGGTTCAAGGTCATCATGTTTTCCTGATTCTGATTCAGGGACTGATTATTTCGCTCAATTGTTTTGAGAGCGCCTTCAATGACGGTGTACTCGAGGAAAGTTTGAGCGCCTTAGAGTTGGCGACAGTGCTAATGGATGGGTCGAGCGCCGCGCTACACCGCGCGGGAGATTTCTCGCCCTTAGTCTACGATAAGTCCGTGCGCCCGACCATGATGCCGCCTAACGTTCTTCCCGGTATGAGCGGAATCTTGGCCCGCGACCATCGCCACCTTATACAATTATTGCACTCGCAACGCCCGCTGTATGGCACTTTGGAGCCGCCTCTAAGGCAGAAGTATGACGAGTTCGTAGCCGCCTTTGGGTGCGCGTATGAAGCGCATAAGTTGGTTTGCGCTCACTTCGGCGGTGGCGAAAGACCAAGCCTCCTAAATGAGAAGGCTCAGCAGAGCGGCGTCGAGTTGCTTGAGGAATTGAAGCACAGCCGCTTAAAAGGTTTTAGCCAGGCGGATCGGGTCGCGCGGGCATAAGCGATGTCAGCAAATAGCGTTGTGACAAAGCATATGCCAGAGCGGGAAGCAGAGGTCGGCGGGGCTGCGAATCAATTCTCGCCTGTGACATTTAATTCCCTATGACAAACCATAGGCCGAATGAGAATGGAAATCCTGTTTGGGAGCAGATCTTCGTTCTTTGTCTGCCCAGATCCGGATCGACGCTTCTGCGCCTGCTGCTGGATACGCACCCGGCGATCGTCTGTCCCGGCGAGCTACATCTCGGCAAGTTGGCGGAAAGCCTTTACCACTCCATGTACTACAGTATCGGGCAATTGCTTGAGGGCAGTGAGACTGAGCGGGCGAGTTGGGTCGCCCAGCAAGTGAAAGCTGATATTGAAAAGTTCATGAAGCCTTATGCGGAGGCGAAGGGGAAACTAATATGGGCGGAAAAGACGCCGGCGAATCTTGCGCACGCAGACCTGTTGAAGCGCACCTTCCCCCGAGCCGCCTTTCTATGTTTGTACCGACACCCGCTAGACATGATTCGCTCCGGCTTCGAGTCCACGCGCTTTGGCAAACTGAAATTCGACCTCTGGGATTACCAAAGCGGTTGCGATTTTTGTATCGAGCAATCCCGCGCGCAGTTAGACTTTGAGAAAGCCAATCCCGAGCGCTGCTTTCGCCTGCGGTATGAAGATATCGTGAAAGATGCGGCAAGGGCTCTTTCGCGGGCCTTCGATTTCCTTGGCCTCGAACCAGACCCTACGATCGCGACAGCCGTCTTCTCAACGAAGCACGAGTCCGGTCCAGGTGACCCGAAAGCCGAATTCGCAAGCAGAATCTATCGTACGTCAATAGGAAAGGGGGCCGAGATCATCCCGCTCCTCGCCGAGGTCTCTCCCACCACGAAGAAAAAGCTTGAGCGGCTGATTGTGGAAATAGGCTATCCGCCGATTGATCTCTCCAGCAGCGGCCAAGATAACTGGTCGCAGGCTGTTGACAGCGCCGCTTTCGATAGCTCTACCGTCGCTTCGGTTGAAGAGCTATTCCGAACCCATTTTCCTGCCAAGCTCCAACAACTAAGCGATCTTAAAGGGTCAGTGAAATTTTTAGTCAAGGGGAGCGGGGGCGGAGCCTGGACGCTTAACTTTGCTCAACAGCCGGTTTCCATCGAGCCAATGAACCAAGAGGCGGACTGTACGATTACGATCAGATCGGAGGACCTGATTAAACTCGCTACAGGCGAGCTTAACGTCGGTGAATGCTACCTTCAAGCAAAACTGCGTGTCACAGGTAATGAAGCGATCGCCATTTCTCTTGGCCGGGCTTTATTCTCGTAGCGCCGCGGACGCGCGACTGCCAAACAACCTATCACAGGGAGACCTGTCGAAACATGCGATTCTTATTGTCCTCAAAAATTCATAAAGCGACCGTGACTGAGGCGGATCTCTCCTATATCGGGAGTATTTCCATCGACCAGCGCTTGATGGAATACGCAGGGCTTTTACCGGGTGAGCGCGTTTTGATCGTTAGTAACACGAGTGGCGTGCGTCTGGAGACGTACACTATTCCGGCAGAGCCTGACTCCGGCAGGATCTGTATGAACGGCGCTTGCGCCCACCTGATCAAAGTCGATGAAGAGATCATCATTATGGGGTTTACGCTCTCTGACGCGCCTATTCAACCAGAGTCTATCCTGGTGGATAAACAAAACCGATTCGTTCGCTACCTGCAAGACTGAGGACGACATACGCCTACGTCTGATTCGGGTGGGCTCACCTGCTCAAGCGTCCCAAGCCGTATGCCTGTCAGCCTTCAGAATACGAGAATCCAAGACACGCAATCAGCGCGGTGACTCCTTCTCATTCTAGCCCCTTCGTGCATTTGTACGGGTACTACATTTCGGGTGCTCTCCGCGCGAGAGCCCGCCCGAAGCGCTCTCGTAGCGTAGACGAGGTCTGCCCTACGAGAGTGAAGGGAGAGCGTTTATGATGTCGGTTAGCCCCGCCGGGGCCAGCATCAACCAGCTACGCCTTGATGCTCTGATGGAAGGGCAACTCAGCGTCGGGCGTGAATACATGCCGTCGAGCTTTCGCCAGGAGTGGGCTGTGGTCCATTCCTACGCCGCTTCGATTATGGCGGATTCGAATCGCTCGGCTTTCACGCACGAGATGGCAAAGGTTCTGTTGGCGGCCACTTCCTTCATCGGCACCGTCACGGCTGGAAAGCAGCCGAATTATTATCAGTACATAGACGGCCAGATGCTCGATTGGTATCTGGAGCCTGTTACGTCATCCACAGTTGGTCTGATAGGTCGAAGTCTGGACGGAATTCTCGCGCTGTTGAAAATGTTACGCGTCTTCGAGACACGCAGTCTTAACGGCCTGGAGGCTTACCACCGCGAACATTTCGATGAGACTCAAATCAGGCGCAGGATCGAACTCATCGAAGAGGCTTTGGAGAAGGTGCGGCAATACGGCGGGACTGATTTGGAAGACCCTGTGGGGTTGGATGCGCCGCTCGAATCGTTTGCCGCATCCACGTCGCGCAAGTGCGCGCTGATACACCTGATGGGCGCGCCGCTTACGCAGAGTCACGACGAGGTGCTGTTTGTGCGCGTGCTCCAGGCCTCGGAGTTTTGCTTTCTAGGAATCCGCCTGTCGGTCAGCACGGCCATCTCAGCTATTACATCGGGCGAAGCGCCCCGCGCAGTCCGGAAACTGCAAACGGCCACGCGGTTCGCACAGTTGTTGCGGGAGCTGCTGCGTATACTGCAAACCATGCCCGTAGAGCATTTCGCCACCTTCCGTTCACTCACCGGAAAAGCGAGCGCCCTGCAATCCATCGGATTTCATTTGATGGATACGTTGCTGCACGGACTCAATACAGAGAAACTGGAACACTTCAGGCGGATTGAACATCTCAAGCCCGTCTTGTGCTTTTGCGACAAGGATTTCGTCAGCCTCAAGCAGGCCGTGCTTGACACGGAAGAAAGCCGGCCGGAGTGGCGGGAAGTTTGGGCGGCTTGCCGCCAGTTCGATAAAGACCTGTTGACCTGGCGGGGGCTGCATCTGGGCTTTGCCAAGCGTTACATCCCGCAAGACGGTCCCGGCACGGGTGGGACTTCCGGAGCGCGATACCTGCGGCAACACCTGTTTCGCGGTATCTTCGACGACCATGAGCCGGATTGGGATTCAGTCCGCGAGATGTTCCCGGATCTGGAGCCGAACGGTCATCACCACGCCATGCCCAGCGTGCTGATTGTTCCTTAGAACGTATTCTCTGTGACCTCTCTGCGTCGCCGCCTGTTCAGGTTCGGGCGAGTGCTTTTCCACCATAACAAGTTGAACGAAACGATAACGTCGCCCTTTGGCGAACTGGGCCGCATCGAGTCGCGAGTGATTGACGGACAGTCCCGCAACCTGAACAGGCGCAGCGGAGCGGCAGAAGGGTGATATCAAACGCAGGAGAAAAAAGTATGAGCGAACTCGTGAATAAGTTAGCTGACGGCAAACATCCGGTCGAAGCTGTGGTGCGGCCTGACCGGACTACAGAAGTTTTCAAAGAATCCATCCAGCGCGGCTACGTGCACGTGAAGTTCACCGACACGCTGGGAGGAACGGAACTGGGCATCAGGTTAGAGCCGGATGACATTGATTTACAGCAGGCCGACTTTGTTGAAGGGAAAGGAGAGGTCAGGCTGGCTGGCTCGCTGACGCTTGATTACGTCCCCATAAAGTGTTTCGCGGTTATCGAATTGCCCGAGCTTAAGGGCTACGGCTGGCTCGAACGTCAGCCAACGCAGTAGACGCCCTGCACACTGCGCGCAGGGCTTTCCACGAACCAAGAGGTCCGGTCTGAGCTGATATGGCGGGACGTAACCGGTTAATAAGTTGTTGCGGCAGGTTCATCGTGGAGTCGGCGAGATGATATCGGAAGAACACGTTCAAGCACAGGGTGACGTGCCGGGTGTTGCGAGCGAAACATTGCTCGATCTTCTGCGGCAGCAGTCTGAGGAGCGCCCCTCGGAGCTTATATACAGATTCCTGTCGGACGATGGGCGGGAGATCGAAAGCCTCACCTGCGCCGCCCTAGACCGGCAGGCCCGGGCCATAGCTCACCTGCTGCAAGAGTCAGGTGCAGCAGGGCAGCCAGTGCTGTTAGTGCTGCCGCCGGGTTTGCAGTTCGTCTCGGCATTTTTCGGTTGCCTCTATGCGGGAGCGATAGCCACGCCCGCTTACCCCCCGGCATCGGAAAAGAATACCCTGCGCCTTTCGTCCATCGCCGCCGACGCTCGACCATTTGTCGGGCTGACCACCAGCTTCGTAATGAACAGCAGGCGACGGTCTGCGGCGGAACTGATCACAGGCGCAGGCATAAGATGGTTGACTCTGGATACTCTGCAAGAGAAGCGCGCAGATGCCTGGCAGCCTCCACGCATAGAAGCCGGTACGTTTGCGTTGCTGCAATACACCTCCGGCTCTACGGCTGCTCCGAAAGGCGTGATGATTACGCACGCCAACCTTTTACATAATCAGTCGCTAATCCAGCGGGCCTTCGGCCAAACCGAACAATCGGTCATCGTGAGCTGGCTGCCGTTGTATCACGACATGGGTCTTATCGGCGCGGTCTTACAGCCTCTGTATGTCGGCGCTGAATGCGTGTTGATGTCCCCTATGGCCTTCCTACAACATCCGGTGCGGTGGTTGGAGGTCATCTCGAAATATCGCGCCACTACCAGCGGCGGCCCCAACTTCGCCTTCGATCTCTGCGCCCGAAAGGTGACCCCGGAACAGAAACGCGAGCTTGATCTGAGTTCGTGGAGCGTTGCCTTTAACGGAGCCGAGCCCATACTCGCTGGCACTCTGGATCGTTTCGCCTCGGAGTTCGAGGAGTGTGGTTTCCGGCGGAGCGCCTTCCGACCCTGTTACGGACTTGCGGAAGCCACACTGCTGGTGTCGGCTGCGGAGGCAGATGGGCCGTATATCATAGAAGCCGATGCCCGTGCACTTGAGTTGAATCGAGTCGAACAGCCTGCTTCACCCGCCACCACCCGGCGATTGGTCTCAAGCGGCCCACCTGTTTCGGGCCAGGCGCTCGCCATCGTCAACCCGGAAACTCTTGAGCGATGTGAGCCGAATCAGGTCGGGGAAATCTGGGTCAGCGGCCCAGGCGTCTCAGGGGGTTACTGGAAGCGTCCGCACGAAACGCGGGAAAGACTCATGGCATCGTTGCCGGGAGATACGAACAGGTATCTTCGCACAGGTGATCTGGGCTTTCTGGACGAGCATGGCCTGTTCGTCACGGGTCGCCTCAAGGAACTTATTATCGTCCACGGCCTCAACTATCATCCGCTTGACATTGAAATCACGGCCCAGAAAACGAACCCGGCGCTACGTGCCGGTTGCGGCGCGGCTTTCTCTATCACAGAAGGAGGCCAACAGAGCATCGTCCTTGTGCAGGAGATTGAACGGGCCGCATCTACTGTTGCCGAGTCGCTGTTTGCAGATATCCGTGACGCCGTCACAAGTGAACACGAACTCTCGCTCGACATCATCGCACTGGTTTTGTCAGTCTCTCTTCCGAAGACTTCAAGTGGGAAAATCCGCAGGGCTGAGTGCCGCGAGCAATTCCTCGCAGGGGAACTCAGAATAGTAGCGCAGTGGGGAAAACTTCGACCGGGGGTGGAGAAGGAGGAGTCAAGAACCGTTGAGGACCGCGAGAGCAAAGGGGGCGGTCTCGTATCGGCGCTGGAAAACCTGCTCATTCGTATTTGGGGCGATGTTCTTGAGCTTCGCTCGCTCGATTCCGGCAGCAACTTCTTCGAGGCCGGTGGCGACTCTGTATCGGCGGCGCAGGTCATAGCGCGGGTAAGCCGTGAGCTTGGGAAGGAGATACCACTGCACCTGCTCTTTGATAACCCTACGGTCTCACGGTTCGCAACGGCACTGGCCAGCATTGACGCCGGGCCGGACAAAAAACCGGTATTGCGACGGTTAGGACTGAAGGCGGCCGCTCTCTCTCTCTCTCAGCAGCGGCTCTGGATTGACGAACAGTTGCGAGCCGGGCAGACGGTCTACAACATCTCGATGGGTCTGTCCGTGAGCGGCGACCTTGATGTCTCGGCCTTGCAATCCAGCCTCAACGAGATTGTTCGACGCCACGAGTCGCTGCGTACACGCTTCATAAGCGATGACGGCGAACCTAGACAGGTGATCGTGCCACATCTTCAACTCGACGTGGCGCTGGTAGACCTGAGCGGCCCGGAGCAGGAGGATGTCGACGCGAGCCTCCGAAAGCTGCTGCGTGCCGAGGCGGCCAAGCCCTTCAATCTGGAAGAGACTCCGCTCGTGCGCGCTACCCTGGTACGGCTTGGCGCGCGCCGCCACGTTCTCGTATTGATTGCGCATCATATGGTTTGCGATGGCTGGTCGGCGGCAGTAATGTTGCGCGAACTGTCGAAGCTCTATGCGGCTCTGGCGCAAGGCCATACCTCCCCGCTTGAAGAGTTGCCGATTCAGTACGCCGACTTCGCCGTCTGGCAGCGGCAGATACTGGAAGGCGAGGTGCTGGAAGCATTGTTGGGCAACTGGCGAAAGCAACTGGCCGGTGTGCCTTATCACTTACAGCTGCCCGCCGACCACCCGCGCCCGGTTGTGAACCTGCACCGTGGGGCGCGCAGTCCTCTACACCTCAACGCGGAGCTGAGCAATCGGCTGGCCGCACTGGGGCGGCAGGAAGATGCCACACTGTTTATGACCCTGGCCGCCTTGTTCCAGATTCTACTGGCACGCTACAGCGGCCAGCAGGAGTTCTTGCTCGGCTGCCCGGTTGCCAACCGCTCGGAGGTGGAGACACAGTGCCTTATAGGATTCCTGGTCAATACGGTGGTGCTGCGTTGCGACCTGCGCGAAGACCCGGCATTCCGGCCACTCCTGCGGCGCGTGCGCGAGACCGTGCTGGAGGCTCACAAACAGCAGGACTTACCCTTTGAGAAGCTGGTCGAGGAGTTGCAGCCGGAGCGCGAGCCGGGCAGCACGCCGCTGTTCCAGGTAATGCTGCTGTTGCGACAGGCTGAACCGGTGATAGAAGTTGAGGGTTTAAGGCTTGAGCCATTGAAGGTCGAGACCGATGTGGCAATGTACGACCTCACACTTGAGCTAACGGAATCGGCGGAAGGGTTGCGGGGCGGCTTCGAATACAACGTTGACCTTTTCGATGCAGCCACAATCGAGCGGTTCGCCGACCACTTTCTCAATCTTGCGCGGGCTGTCGTTGAGGAGGAGAACGCTTCAACACCTGCCTCTCGCCTGCCTCTGCTGAGCGAGGGCGACCGGAGGCGACTGCTCTCTGAGTGGAATGATACCCGTTGTGATTACGGGCGGGCGGCCTGTCTGCATGAACTGGTCGAGGAACAAGTGGAGCGCACGCCCGATGCTATCGCCGTTAGTAGCACGGAAGGTCTGCTCAGTTACCGCGAGCTTCACGCGCGGGCGCGTCAATTGGGGAATTGGTTGCAGGAGAAAGGAGTAGGATCGGAGAGCCGCGTCGGGGTCTGCATGACGCGCTCGCCGGAGATGGTTGTGGCGCTATTGGGCGTGCTCGAAGCCGGGGCTGCCTATGTGCCGCTTGATCCGGGCTATCCTCGCGAGCGGCTGGTCTATATGACGCAGGATGCGGGTCTGCACATCATTCTTACGCAGCAGGCTCTGGCGGCTGAAATCCCAGGCACGGCGCGCCTTCTATGCCTGGACAACCAATGGGAACAGGTGACAGCTTGCAAATCTCGGACGCGGCATAAAGCCATCCCGGACAACATCGCTTATCTCATCTACACATCAGGCTCAACGGGCAAACCCAAGGGAGTCATGAATTCGCATCGCGGCATCGTTAACCGCTTGCGCTGGATGCGCGCCCATTACAAGGTGGGCACGGCAGATAGATTCGTTCAGAAGACACCGTTTAGCTTTGACGTTTCGGTGTGGGAGTTTTTCGCGCCGCTCATTAGCGGCTCGTGCCTGGTGATGGCTAAGCCGGAAGGCCATCGTGATCCCACCTATCTGGCCGAGTTGATCGCCGACGAACAGATAACCTTCGTGCACTTCGTCCCGGCCATGCTGCAACCTTTTCTGGAGCATGCCGAGCCGCAGCGTTGCCGCAGCGTACGCCAATTTATATGTAGCGGAGAGGCGCTGACGACAGAGTTGCAGGAGCGCTTCTTCAAGATTATGAGCGCGCATCTGGATAATCTTTACGGCCCCACCGAGGCAGCCGTAGAGGTGACGGCCTGGCGCTGCCGCGCCGATTACGCGCGTGTGCCGATTGGGCGGCCAATAGGCAATCTGCGCGCATACGTACTCGACCGCTGGCAAGAGCCGGTGCCGGTCGGGGTGAGCGGCGAGTTATACATCGGCGGAGCAGGAGTAGCGCGAGGGTACTGGAGACAACCACACCTGACAGCAGAGCGCTTCGTCCCCGACCCCTTCTCCTCCCTGCCCGGCGCCAGACTTTACCGCACCGGCGACCTCGTCCGC
>JAIVJZ010000050.1:0-2713 GCA_020199775.1 Acidobacteriota bacterium | reverse complement strand
AGGGGGCCATTCTCTGTTGGCCACGCAGGTGGTGGCACGTGTAAGCAGACAGATGGGAGTGAGGGTGGGGTTGAGGGAGTTGTTTGAAGCTCCGACTCTTAATGACTTCGCTCTCCGGGTAGAGCGGGCGCTGCGCGGTGGGAGCGATGCCGGGCAGGAGCCGCAGATTGTGAATGCCGACAGGGATAGCGAACTCCCGCTCTCTTTCGCACAGCAGCGGCTCTGGTTCATAGACCAGTTCGAGCCTGAAAGTCCCGCCTACAACATACACACGCCGGTACGGATGCGGGGCAGGCTAGACGTTACAGCCCTGGAGCGGGCGCTCTCAGAGATCATGCGAAGGCATGAAGTGTTGCGTACGACCTTCCCTTCTGAGGGTGGTCATCCGGTGCAGCGTATACACCCGTCAGCCGGGTTGAAAATTCCTCTGACGGATCTCACTCTCCTGCCGGAAGAGCAGCGCGAGCCGGAGGCTCACAGACTTTCCGTGGAGGCCGCGCGCATTTTCTTTGATCTGACCGAAGGCCCGCTACTTCGTGCCAGCCTGCTGCGGGTCTCTGCCGATGAGCACCTCCTCTTATTTACCATGCACCACATCATTTCGGACGGCTGGTCCATGGGAGTGCTCGTGCGCGAGGTGGAGCAGTTATACGCAGCCTACACTGTGGGGCGCGACCTGCTTCTTCCGGAATTACCAATACAGTATGCCGACTACGCTGCCTGGCAACGCCAGTATCTGCAAGGCGAGGTTCTTGAGCTGGAGCTGGACTACTGGCGGGAACGGCTCAAGGGTGCGCCCGAAAACATAGAGCTGCTGGCCGACCGACCGCGACCGCCCGTCAAGACTTATCGCGGGGCTATCGAGACGGTCGAACTCCAGCCCGGTCTAAGCTCAAGGCTCAGGGACTTGTCGCGTAAGGAAGGCGTGACGCTCTTTATGACGTTGCTGGCCGGCTTCCAGGCGCTGCTGGGGCGCTACACGGGGCAGGAGGATTTCGTCATCGGCACGCCCGTCGCCAACCGCACCCGCGTCGAGACCGAGCGCCTTATAGGCTTCTTCGTCAACACGCTCGCGTTGCGCGCGGACCTCAACGGTGACCCGACTGTCAAAGAACTGCTTGCCAAAGTGCGGGAGACAACGCTCGGCGCTTATGCTCATCAGGACGTGCCGTTCGAGCGGGTGGTCGAGGAACTCCAGGTGGTGCGTGACCTGAGCCTTTCGCCCATCTTCCAAGTGATGTTCGCGTTGCAGAACGCACCGATGGATGAACTATCACTTGAGGGACTCAGCCTGAGCATCGAGAACTGCGACACAGGAACGGCCAGATTCGATCTCTTCCTGTCGCTGACTGAAACCGGCGACTCCATCTCGGCGGTGGTCGAATACAACACGGATCTGTTCGAGCCGGAGAGAGTGAGAAGGATGCTGCGCCATTACGAGGCGCTGCTGGTGGGAATGGCAGAGGATACCGACCGGCGCGTAGGCGGCCTCCCGTTGCTCTGCGAAGACGAGCGGCGGCAGATAGAACAATGGGGGAGCGGCACGCAAGAGGACATCGTGGCTGCTGCCGTGCACGAGTTGTTCGAACGACAGGCAGCCCTCAGTCCGTCAGCCACAGCGGTAGTGTTCGAGGAGCAATCACTCACCTACTCGGAACTCAACGCCAAAGCCAACCAACTGGCAGAAACACTGCGCGAGAGAGGCGTCACGACGGAAACCCCGGTTGCCATATTAATGGATCGTTCTTTCGAGATGATCATCTCACTTCTAGCAATCCTCAAGGCCGGAGCCGCTTACGTCCCGCTGAACCCCGCCTACCCGCAGCAGCGCCTCGCCTTCATGATTAAGGACGCTTCGGTCAGTCTCTTACTCACACAAAAACATTGGTCGGAGTTCATCTCGTGCCTTATTGTGCCGACTCTTATCATTGACGCGAGCGAGCTGGACGCAGGGCAGGCCGGAAATCCCGGCCGCAGGATACTGCCTGATAACATCGCTTACATCACTTACACCTCCGGCTCGACGGGACAGCCGAAGGGGGTATCGGTCACGCACCGCGGGGTGTTGAGGCTGGTCACAAAAGCAAACTACGCCGAATTCAGCCGCGAGCATGTATTCATGCTGGCCGCGCCGTTGGCCTTCGATGCTTCAACATTTGAAATCTGGGGCGCGCTCCTGAACGGAGCAACGTTGAAGCTGTTGCCGCTGCCGCAGCCCAGCCTGGAAGAGCTAGGCTATTACGTCCATCTGTACGGCGTGACCACCCTCTGGCTGACGGCGGGACTATTTCATCAGATGGTCGAATACTGCCTGGACGATCTGCGCGGGGTTAAGCAACTGCTCGCGGGGGGCGATGTGCTCTCGTCCGAGCCCGTCAGGCGGGTGCTGCGCGACTTGCCCGGTTGCACACTCATCAACGGTTACGGCCCGACGGAAAACACTACCTTCACCTGCTGTTACACGATGCGCGCGGGCGCGGACGTGCGAGCGAGTGTTCCCATTGGCCGACCCATCTCCGGCACGCATGTTTACGTGCTCGATAGACATATGCAGCAAGTGCCTGTGGGCGTGGTGGGCGAACTCTACACGGGCGGAGCAGGAGTAGCGCGAGGGTACTGGAGACAACCACACCTGACAGCAGAGCGCTTCGTCCCCGACCCCTTCTCCTCCCTGCCCGGCGCCAGACTTTACCGCACCGGCGACCTCGTCCGC
>JAIVJZ010000037.1 GCA_020199775.1 Acidobacteriota bacterium | reverse complement strand
TCCCGTCCGGTATAACCTCTCCCCTCCCTCCCCGCTGAAAGGGTCGGGCACGTAACTCTCCGCCGTCCTTGCCGCATCTCTCAAATATCCACGCCCCACTCCCGCTCCTCCCACATACAACTCTCCCTCCACTCCCACCGCCACCACCTGCATCCCTGCATCCACCACGTAGAGCCGCGTATTCCCTACCCCTCGCCCAATCGGCACCCGCACCACCCCTGCTCCCGGCGCTTCTCTCACCTCGTAGTGCGTCACGTCGTCGGAACACTCTGTCGGCCCGTAGGCGTTGAGCAGACGCACACCGGTCTTTGTGGTCGCCGCGCTCCACCGCCGGCACAACTCCGGCGGCAGCGCTTCTCCGGTCGCCACCATCCAGCGCAACCCTCCCAACCTCCGCCCTGCCGACGACGCCTGCGCCGCCTCTGCTTCCGCGCTCGCCTCCGCGCTTGCGCCGCCACTGGCCTGTAACTCGTCCACCATCTGCTGCAACAAAGACGGCACGGTCTCCAACACCGTCACCCTTTCATCCCGCAGCAGCCGCAGCAACGCCGCCGGGTCGCCTGCCACTTCGTCGCTCACGATGCGCACCCGCCCCCCCGCCAGCAGCCCCACCAGAAATTGCCAGACCGAAATGTCGAAACACTGCGACGCCGTCTGCGCCACACAATCCTCGGCCGTCAACGCCAACCCCTCGACCTTGGCGTAGAGATGATTGACCATGCCGCGCTGCGTCAGCATGGCTCCCTTGGGCGCACCCGTCGAACCCGATGTGTAAATGACGTAAGCGAGGCGCTGCGTGCTCGTGTCGTCGTCGTCGTCGTCGTGCGTCCCTCCGGCGTCATGCGCGGCAACGGCGGCCGCCTCGTCCGTCGAGAGGTTATGCGAACTCCACTCCGATGCCGCCTGCCACGACTGCCGGATGTCGCAGAGTTGCGGGCGCTGACCTGCCGGGATGGCGTCGATGGCTTGCGAGAGCCGGCCCTGATACTTCTCCGAGAGGAGGATGAGCGGCGTGCGGCTCTGCTCGATGATGTGAGCGAGGCGCGGGGCGGGGTGGCGCGGGTCGAGCGGCAGATAAGCCGCGCCCGCCTTGAAGACGGCGATCATAGCGATGAGCAACTCGGGGGAGCGGTCATCGAGCAGAGAGACGATGGACTCGTGGCCGATGCCCTGAGCGCGCAGGAAACGGGCTAACCGGTTGGCGCGTTCGTTGAGTTCAAGATAGGAGAGAGAGCCGGTGTCGGAGACGAGGGCGATGGCGTGCGGGGAGCGAGCGACCTGTTGCTCGAAGAGTCGATCAAAGGACAGGTGGAGAGGAAAGGGGCGCGACGTGCGATTCCACTCTGCCACCTGCTTCCGCTGTTCGGCCTCCGTCAACAGAGGCAATCTCCTGATTTGCCGTTGCGGATTAGCAACGATGCCTTCCAGAAGAATTTGATAATGCCGGGCTATCGTTTCAATAGTTTCTTTGTCGAAGAGGTCGGCGCTGTATTCAAACGTCCCGATAAGCCCGGCCCCGGCCTCCTGAAAATATAGTTCAAGATCAAACTTGGCCGTTCCCGTGTCAGCCGCGACGGGGTTCAACGTCAGGTCTGACAGTTCATAAGAATTCGTCGTGGCGTTCTGCAAAGCGAACATCACCTGAAATAGAGGCGAGCGGTCGAGGTCGCGCGTCGGCTGCAACTCCTCGACCAGTTTCTCGAAAGGCAAATCCTGATGAGCGACCGCGCCGAGCGCCGTCTCACGAACGCGTGAGAGCAACTCTTGAAACGTCGGGTTGCCCGAAAGGTCTGTTCTCAGGACGAGCGTGTTGACGAAGAAGCCGACGAGATTCTCTATCTCGATACGATTGCGCCCGGCGATGGGCGTGCCGACGACGATATCTTCCTGCCCGCTGTAACGGGACAGCAGGACTTTGAAGGCCGCCAGCAGCGTCATGAAGAGCGTCACGCTTTCTTTTCGGCTCAACTCTTTAAGCGCGTCCGCCAGTGGCGACGGCAGCACGATGGTTTGACGGCCGCCCTTGAATGTTTGCACCGGCGGGCGCAAGCGGTCAGTGGGCAATTCGAGCGCGGCGGGAGCGTCGGCCAGCCTGCCTCGCCAGTAGTCGAGTTGCGTTGCAAGAACCTCGCCCTGCAACCAGTTGCGCTGCCAGTGCGCGAAGTCTGCATACTGGATGGGGAGATCGGGGAGCGCAGGCGTTGAGCCTTTCGAGTATGCTTCGTAGAGCGTCGCCATCTCGCGTACGAGCACGTCGCTCGACCAACCATCGGAGATGACGTGATGCATCGTCAGCAGAAGAATGTGTTCCCGCTCATCCAACCGCAATAGACGCACGCGAAATAACGGAGCCTCGCCGAGATGGAAAGGTTTTTGCACTTCACCCGTAGCTAGCCTGAACGCCTCGGCTTCCCTTTCGGTCTCACTCAAGGCGCATAAATCTTCAACCGCCAGCTTCACCGTCAGTGACGGGGTGATGAACTGCGCCGGCCACCCGTCCACGTTCGTAAAAGTGGTTCTCAACGGCTCGTGTCGCCTGACGACTTCATCAAAGCTCTGCTGTAACGCCTCAACGTCGAGCCGACCTGTCAGGCGAATGGCGGCGGGCAGATTATAGAAGGCGCTGCCCGGCTGTAATTGATCGAGAAACCAGAGGCGTTGCTGTGCGAATGAGAGCGGCAGTTCGCCGTCGCGCATGACCGGCACGATTGGCGGAGCCTGAAGCGCGTCCCCTTCGCGCAGTAACATCTCGACGTGTTCGGCCATTCCGGCGACGGTGGTTGATTCAAACAGAGTGCGCAAAGGCAACTCCACCTGAAACGTTTTGCGCACACGCGACACGAGTTGCGTGGCAAGCAGCGAGTGGCCGCCGAGGTCGAAGAAGTTATCCTCGCCCCCTATCTCTTCCACCTGCAACACGCTCGACCAGATGCCCGCCAGCACCTCTTCCAGTTGCGTGCGCGGCGCGACATATTCGCGCCCGCTTCTGCGCTTGGCTGTCTCTGGAGCAGGCAACGCATTGCGATCAATCTTGCCGTTTGAAAGATGCGGCAATCGCTCCAATATGACGATTGATGTCGGAATCATATAGTCAGGCAACACCTCCGAGAGGCGCAGCCTTAACTCTTCGACATCGAAGCTCGATGGGACAACCGGCCGTCTCAGCCTGCCGCCGTCGTCGAGCTTTTCCGCCGTTCTAGAGACGTTCCCTGCTTCCGCCGGACGTGTGGCGTACAAATTGTAGAGGCCGCTATTTACCAGATACGGGTCTTCTTCAACAGTCGTCTGAAACCCTTGCCGTTCCAGCAACTCCGAAATCTCTCTCAGACGCCCATCGATGTCATGCACCTCGACGATCATCTGTCCGATCTTCTGCCAGTCGTTCTCCTCGATTCCGCTGAGCACGTCTCGTTCGCTCTTCTCCACGTCTATCTTCAACAGGTCAATACATTCGATCTGATTTTCGCGCATCACCTGCGAGAGGGTCTCAAGCTGACAATGAACAGGTTCGCTTTCAAATTTACCTTCAACCAACTCGTCGACATACGGCCTGAGTTCTTCATAATTACGCAGGAAGAGCTTGTTGATTTTTCTATCCTGCTCGGCGTCGGCGTACAGGCCGGACATCGTGGAGATGTGTGGATAGTAAGTGAACTGCCCTTCTCCCGCTCTGTCTGAAATGGCAAGCTCGAACGGCTTCACGGGCAGTCCATACAACTCGATGTTCCGTTTCAATATGGCGAAGCTCTTCGGAATAGGCTCGAACGCATAAACTCGCGCGTTGCTGCAATGGTTGTGAATGAATAAGGTGAAGAGACCGATGTTCGCTCCGACATCAAACACGCAAGCGCCGTCGCGGATGTTGATGCCATGCTTTAGATAAACCCGATCTACAAAAATTTCCTGATAAAGAATGTCCGTCTCGTTTTTGTGTGCGTGGAAGATTTCCAGATTATTCGGCAACCTGTAGAGGGGCTCACTATCATCGCCGGATTTATGTTCCCCATCCGTCACGATGTAAGCGACGAGACGCTTCTCACCCGGCACGTCTTCTCTCGCCAACACCACCGCTTCTCTCACTCCTTCTTGCCGCCGTATCCCCGCTTCCACTTCTCCCAACTCGATTCGATAGCCCCTCACCTTCACCTGACTATCCGCTCTCCCCACATATTCCAACTCCCCGTCCCACATCCTCCGCGCCACG
>JAIVJZ010000036.1 GCA_020199775.1 Acidobacteriota bacterium | reverse complement strand
GCGATGGAGGCAGAGAGCCACGGGTTGTTCGGGAGAGAGGCCGAGCGAGAGGAGGTGATGAGCGAGCTGATTAGCTTTGGAGTTAAGGAGGGAATAAGAGAGAGAAAAGCCATCGCACAGGATGGCGACGGCCTCAGGCGTGAGATCGGCTTGCTCTTCAAATAACTCATGCAAGCACTTGCCGGTGCGATTGGCTCGCGGGGTAGCGGCAGATGCTGCCAGCAATTGTTGCCGTTCTTCGGTACTGATAATTTCCAGTTCTGCGACTGGCTTCTCAGTATTCTCCAGCAAACTCTTTAACAACGTCTGGTATTGTTCGGCTAAGCGTTTAATATCTTCATGCTTCAAGTTATTACCGTTGTAGTGGAACTCGGTCATTAAGGAGCGCTGACGACGGACGCAATTGAGCTTCACGGTAAAGCGGTCAAAATAGGCTTGGTGTTTTATGAGCGAGAAGGTTAAACCATCAACTGAAACTTCAGGGGGAACTTCATGGAATTCGAAATGGATAGTCGAATAGCTGACAGCTCCCGACCGATCTTTCTTCTCTTCCCATCTGAAATACTCTTGCCAATCGTGAGCCTCGCCGATGGATTGGCTAAGCTGTTTCAAGATATCCGCGAGCGTCAAGCGCCCATCAATTCGGCAAGGCACGGGCACTGTCTTCGCAAGCAATCCCAACACTGATTGCAGCTCTTCGAATTTTCTGCCGTCCAGCACTACGCCCATCAATATGTCCGGCTGTCCGAGCAAGCGCCAGAGCAATATGTACCAACAGGCCATTAAGAAAATCTCTGGCGAGGTGTCGTTCTTCCTGCTGTAGGCGTCTAGCTCGGCAACAAGCTCTGCTTCAATTCGCGAGTCGAGATAAGCAGGCTGGAATTTAGTCTCTTCACCACGAGGGGCTAGAAAGGTAAGGGTTGGCGGGGGAATGTCAGAGACGTTTTGCCTCTGCCGGAGGTTCTGGGCTTCTGCCGCATTATCGTCCTCGAACAACTCATTCTGCCACTCGGAGAACTGTACATACTGTACTACTTCGCGCGGCGCTCCTGTCCCCTGGAGGCGGGCACGATACAACTCACTAATCTCATGGAGCAGATCCTTGAGCGTTCGGGCATCCGCACACATTGAAGGCAGAACCAGATGCAGAACATACTGCGTGTCAGACAGCCTGAATAATGAAATACGGTGGAGGGATTCGCTTTCAGGATTGAAAGGCAGTTCACTCTCTTTTCGGAAGAGTTCTTCCACGAAGGCATCCTGTTCCTTCGGACTTTGAAGACGTAGGTCTACCCGGCGCAAGGATGAACTGACATTGTCGCCCACCACCTGAAGAGGAGTTTCCCGCCCGTGCACGCGATGAAAAGTCGTACGCAGAATCTCCTGCCGGCCGACGGCCTCCTGCCACGCTTGTTCCAGAATGTCTGCATCGAGGTTCCCTTTGATGAGAAGGGCACACTGCGCGAGATAAACCGAGCCGTCCCGTTCTAATAGCCAGATACGTTCTTGCCCCGGAGAGAGGCGAAAGCCTTTAATCTGATTTTGCATTTATTCACTCTCGTGGAGAATTATCGTGACTTCTCTAACCTGGGCTTCTCTCAGAGCAAGGCGACGGAACATTTTGATGAACGCCCGCCGGGCGCCTAAATTAAAGGGATGCGGAGTGGAAATAAGTAATTCTGATTTATGGTGAGGCTCGTTCGGAGCGACGCCCGCGGGTGTCGCTCCGAGGTGTACATGCCCGGTTTGCTGAAAGAGAGATGACGTGCGGAAGAGTTAATCGCTCTCTCTTTAGTCTGAAGACATCACTGATAATCCTCTTTCAACAACTCTATGGTTTTGGGTTGCACAGTCTTGAATTTCGAGAGGCTTGATTGGTTGCGCGCGCTTCTCTGCGCAGACTGTAGCGCCTTATCAACTGCGGCAAGGCTTTGCTTCAACTCGGCAATTTCAATGTTGGGTTGGGCTACAATTTCATTGAGGGTCGCCTTAAACAGTTCGTGCACTTTGACGAGTGTCGAGGCGTTGAACAGATCGGTGCTATATTCAAAGTATCCCTTCAATCCCCCCGGCTCGTCCCACAGCAGTAGCAGCAGATCCAATCTCGATGTCTCAGTGTAGATGTCGAAAGAGCGGGTGGATAAGCCACCTAATTTCAACGACGGCATCGGAGCGTTTTGGAGAACGAGCTTAACCTGAAAGAGAGGCGAATACTTGGCAGAGCGTTCGGGATTGAGCGCTTCGATGAGCCTGTCGAATGGTAAATCCTGATGGGCGTACGCGCCGAGCGTCGTTTCGCGCACGCGCTGCAACAGTTCGCGGAAGGTGGGGCTGCCTGAAAGGCTCGTGCGCAAGACGAGTTGATTAACGAAGAAGCCGATCACGGCTTCCGTCTCAATCCGGTTCCGGTTCGCCACATCCGTTCCGACGACGATGTCCTCTTCGCTCGTGAAGTAATAAAGCAACACGTCAAAGGCAGCCAGCAGCGTCATGAACAGCGTCACACCTTCAGTCCTGCTGAGCGTTTTGAGCGCTTCCGATAGATCACCTGCCAGCTTCACTTCATGCACCGCCCCGTGAAAACTCTGCACGGCAGGCCGCTGGTGGTCTGTCGGCAGGCTCAAGACCGAAGGCGCTCCCGCCAATTGCCTGCGCCAGTAGTCCAACAGCCGCGAGAGTTCCTCGCCCTGTAATAAGTTCCGCTGCCACACTGCGAAATCAGCATACTGGATAGGAGCAGCAGGAAGGGCAGGCGGCGTGCCTGTGACGAAGCCTTCGTAGAGCGCTATCAGTTCACGAACTGCCACGCCAATTGACCAGCCATCTGAAATGATGTGATGCATCGTCAGCAGCAGGATGTGCTCTTCGTGTCCTAATCGCAGCAATTTCACACGTAATAGCGCATCATTCGCCAGATCAAACGGGCGGCGCGCCTCTGCCATCGCAAACTGTTGCACGGCAGCCAAATGCTCGTGTTCTGCTATCGCGCTGAAATCTTCCACGACCAGCGACAGCGATGCGTGTTCGCTAATCACCTGCACGGGTTCACCGTTTTGCGCTATAAAGTTAGTGCGTAAGCTTTCGTGACGTTTGATAGTCTCGTTGAAGCTCCGCTCCAACGCGCCGATGTTAAGTGCGCCATCGAGGTGTAGCCCGCTGATAATATTGTAGAGGTTCTTGCCCGGCCTCAGTTGCTCCAGAAACCACAATCTTTGCTGTGCAAAGGAGAGGGGTAACGCGCCATCGCGGACAACGGGAACGAGGGGCAGAACAGTCTTCGCTTGCCCGGCACGTACCTGCTCCTCGACGCGCACGGCCAACGCTTCAACTGTCGGGGCTTCGAATAAAATGCGTAACGGCAACTCTACGGCAAAGGCGGCAAGCACCCGTGACATAACCTGCGTTGCGAGCAGCGAATGCCCGCCGAGTTGGAAGAAGTTGTCACTAATACCGACGCGCTCAACCTGCAAAATCTGCGACCACTGTCCAGCCAGCAGTTCCTCAGTCGGAGTCCGCGGCGCGACATAAGTATCCGCCGAATCATCCTCAGATGGTTCTGGCGCGGGCAAAGCTGCGCGGTCGAGTTTGCCGCTCGGCGTCAGCGGAAACTGCTCCAACAGGACAACTGCCGACGGCACCATGTGCTCCGGTAATCTCTCCCGTAACTGTCCGCGCAACTGCGCCACCCCGACTGTCGCCTCTGCCGTGAGCACTACGTAGGCGACTAAACGCTTCTCCTCGTGCCCATCGCTGCGCGCGATGACTACCGCATCGCGCACCCCCGCCTGCTCCCGCACCGCCGCCTCGATCTCTCCCAGTTCAATGCGGAAGCCGCGGATTTTAACCTGATGATCTATGCGCCCCAGATACTCTATCTCTCCATCGGCTAAACGCCGCGCCAGGTCGCCCGTTTTGTACAGCCGCGCCCCGCCTTCTTCGCTATATTCGTCCGGCACGAACTTCTCCGCCGTCCTGCCTCCTTCTCCCATGTACCCTCGACTCAACCCCCACCCTCCGATGTGTAACTCTCCGGCCACCCCAACGGGCACTAATGCTCCCCTCTCGTCCAAGATGTGCAGTCTTCTCCCTCCGACTCCTTTCCCAATCGGCACTCTGCGCCTTCCTTCCAGCGCCGCCGCCACCTCCCCGGCTCTCATCCGGTAGAAACTCACCGTGATGGTCGCCTCCGTCGGCCCATAGGCATTCCAGACCTCTGCCCGGCGCATCGGCGTCTGCGGCCACCGTTGCAAGACCTCGGCGCGCA
>JAIVJZ010000013.1 GCA_020199775.1 Acidobacteriota bacterium | reverse complement strand
CCGTCTCCGTCCGGCTCCGGCCTGAGGTAGGCGACCCGACCAGAAAATCCGTTTTCCCGGTATAACGATAAAGAAGCGTCTGCAATGCTGCCAGCAAGATCGTATAAAGCGTCGCGCCGCGCTCTTGCCCGATCTGTCTGAGCTTGCCGACCAGACGCGAGTCGAAGCTAAAGCGAACCGAATCTCCCCGAAAGGACTGCATCTTCGAGCGAGGCCGGTCTGAAGGCAGATCGAGGACTGTCTGCGCGTCCGCAAGATGTTTCTGCCAGTAGGACTTGAGCCGCTCGCCTTCCGCCCCGGCAAGCATTTCCGACTCCCAACGAACATAGTCAGTGTACTGGTATGTCAACGGCTCAAGGGCCGGCTGCCGGGCGTTCTTCTCCGCCGAGTACAAGATGCCGAATTCGTGAAGGAGAAGTGCCAGCGACCACATGTCCGCAACAATGTGATGGACTACCAACAACAAGACATGATCGTCGGGCGCGCGGCTGAACAGCTTAACTTTAAATAATGGACCTTTCTCAAGATCGAAGGCGCAAGTGGCCTCTTCTGCCAGTCGCTCTCTGAGATAGACATCGCTCCATTCGTATGCGCTCTCTACATTGAAGCTTGGTTCACAGTGTTTGTGGACGTGTTGGAATGGTTCGCCGCGGGAGGTCGTGAACGTTGTGCGCAGCATCGCGTGCCGGTCTACCAGAATTTGGAATGTACGCCGCAATGCTTCGACATCGATTTCCGAACGGATGCGCGCCGCAGAAGCGATATTGTAGGCAATGCTCTGCGGGGCGATCACGTACAGAAACCAGAGCGCCTGTTGACCGGACGATAACGGAAACTCGCCTTCTTGCGCCCCGAGCGAGAGGTTCGGCAACCCCGGCGCGGCGTTCAATCGCTCCAGCAGTCTTGCCGTCACTTCGGAAAGACTCAGACTCGCCAGCAGGTCTGAGACGGACAGCACGATCCCAAACGCCGATTGAATATGATGCCCCAATTCGATAGCCGTCAGCGAGTCAACCCCGTAGGTTGTTATCGGCTTAGTGACATCGATCAATGAAGGAGCGATCCCTATCTTCGGGGCAAGGAGTGAGCGCAGCCATTCGGTTATTGCTTCCGCCGTTTGCGCGGGGGCGACCGGCACATCGGCGGCCTCGGAAAGCGAAGTGGGCGGAGCCTGCCAATGTGCCACCGTGTCCAGAGTATTTTCCAGATAAAGCGAGCGACAGAGACTTCGCTGTACCTTGCCGCTCGTGGTCTTTGGGAGAAGTCCGGGCTTGATCAGCGCCAGCGCATACAGTTGCACCTGATGATTTTCGGCAACCCCCTGACGAATCGAATCGATGACCTCTTGGATGTGTGGAGGCTGCTGCCGGAAATCAAGCTCGTGAACCACTACCAATCGCTCTTCACCTTCGGCATCAATGGAAAAGGCCGCACCACCGCCACGACGTAATGCCGGGTGGCTGCGCTCGACCGTGAGTTCAATGTCTTGCGGATAATGATTAAGCCCCCGGATTATTATTAAATCCTTGATCCGGCCTGTGATAAAGAGTTCGCCGTTTCGGATAAATCCCAGGTCTCCCGTGCGTAAAAACGGGCCTTCTCCCGTATCGTTCAAGTGGGCGCGAAAGATTTCTTCGTTCTCCTCCGGCCGGTTCCAATAACCACGTGTAACTCCGGGGCCTGAGACCCAAACTTCCCCGACTTCATTCGACGCACAGCGCCTCCTCGACTTGGGATTAGCAATGATGATGTGCGTGCCGCACGCTGCCTCGCCGCTGCCTACAACGCTCCGCGCGTCCGTCGCCTGACTTGAAGCCTCTACCGCTAAGTTCTTTTCGAGCGAGCTTGCATCTGCCGTGAAGAAGACAGGCGCGCTATTTTTGCGCCCGCCTGTGACTTTGAGTGTAGCTTCGGCCAAGCCGTACGCCGGGTAAAAGGCGCTCAATTTAAACCCGCACGGCGCGAAGCCTTCAGCAAAGGCTTCCAAAGTGTGTCGACGGATGGGCTCTGCTCCGTTGAAAGCGACGGCCCAACAACTGAGATCAAGAGTTGCGCGTTGCTCTTCAGTTATTTTTCGCAGGCAGAGGTCATAGGCAAAATTCGGCCCGCCGCTGTGGGTGATTCTGTAGCGAGAAATCGCCTTCAGCCATCGGAAAGGGCTCTGAAGAAAAGCGGCGGGTGACATCACGAAACAACGGAAGTCTTTATATAACGGCTGAAGGAAGCCGTTGATCAGACCCATGTCATGAAAGTGAGGTAGCCATGTGAGCGATAAGCTTTGCGATGTCTGCTCAAACCCGTAGTCTATGTACTCCAAATTGGCGAGCAGGTTCCGGTGATTGACCATTACGCCTTTCGGGTAAGCGGTTGAACCGGAAGTGTATTGAAGAAACGCCAGATCATCGCCGCTGATCTCTGGCTCACCCCACCTCTCAGCCGTCTGAATCGGTATGCTATCAGTCGCGATCCAGCGTGCTGCGCTTAAACCGGGTATCCCCTCGACCAGCGGCTTGAGCTTGGGTAACACCGACGATAAAGTCAGTACTGCAAAGGGACTGGCGTCTTCAACTATCGCTTGAAATCGTAGTAGAGATTGTTTGTCTTTGAATTGACTGGCGGTAATGTGCGTCGGAACGGCGATCACGCCCGCGTAAAGACATCCGTAAAAAGCGACGACGAACTCAAGCCCCGGAGGATACACCAGTAGGGCACGCTCTCCTCTCGCCTCTAAGCTCTGGAGCAGAGCGCCGATGGCTCGTGCTTGTTGATCGACCTCGAAGTAACTCAGCGTTGTCCCTTCTTCCTCTCCGTCAATCAAGACAGTGTAGAGTGGACGGTCGGCTTGCAGGCTGGCTCGCTCGCGAAGAAGCCTCACCAAGCTGAGATGCTTGGATGCGCCGCTCGTCTCTGAATCTAGCGAGAGGGGTTGAGCCATAATCATACCGGCCATGCTTGTCGCTTCAGTGCCGACTTGTCGGGATCGGTTCTCGGCGAGGGCGTTCCTGAAGCGCCTACGTGCTCATAATGCCAAGCACAAGCTGAGTTTCAAGTATCATGATACTGGCAAGATTTCGAATGATCGAGGTAATATGGGGTGCAGGCAAAGCTACCGCAGGTCGCATTTTTGCGGCGATTTCACCAACTTTATCTTCCTTAAGCAACGGCACCCTAGCGTGCCTTCATGCCATCGCGAAAGGCTATGATATGTGCCTCAAACAACCTGATTGGATGCCAAAGGGAATTTTGGCTTGGGCAGTAAAGTTTAAATACAAACACCACAGTTAACGACCTTCAACGTTGACCGGCACTCTATGAGGCACTTTCGAGCAGAATCCCAACCTTCTTCAGTTAGATCTTCTTAACCAACTCTCTATCAAGTAACAGGTGCGCCTGATACTTTAGAGTGTTAAGGAGAATCATCACGCGATCAGATTCTTTGACCTCACGCTCAAAGATGCCAATAAAATTCTTCAGCGGACCGTCCTTGATTACTATCCGGTCACCGGCCTTGAATTCCTCGCCAAGCTCGATGAGACCATTGGTTCCGACCTGCGAATGGATAATAGCGATGATTTCGTCATCTATCGGAGTGGGGGCATCCTTACCAAAACGTACAACGTCGTGGACTCCCCTTGTGAAATAAATTCTGTGCAGCATGGAGCTGGCATCAAAGCGAGCGAATATGTATTGTGGGAATAAAGGTTTGAGCTGATATTTTACGTCCCCGGCTGGTGTGCACCGGCGTTCTTTTACACGTGGGGTGAATGTTTCAACGCTCCAAGCTCGCAAATTACTATCAGCTCGCCCTTCCTGTTTGGGTCTAGTGTGAATAGCATACCAGCGTGCAGCGCCACTTGTTTCATGAACATCCACGGGGGAATACACTCCAACGTTAAGTTAATATTCGTCAACCTTTAGTGTTGTAATGCTGAAGAGAAATGAGTTTCACCTCCATCACCTTTGAGGTGGTGCTGGTTTCTCTGTAACGGGCTGAAAGTCCGGAATGTGGGGTAGCTTGAGGTATTAACTGGCATTCGGCTCACCTTCCACACGAAAGTCTGAGTCCTAATCCTGCTGCTCGAAGTATTGGACGATCACTTCGTCCGTGACGTTGCCACTACTGGCGCAGAAGTACCCGCGCGCGCGCATCCGAGAATTTCTTTACTCAGATGTGCAAACTGGTCATCAACTTGAAAGACCGGTTTCCCTTCAACAATTGGAGCAGACGGCTATCGGCACCTGCGGCGGAAGGCTCACGAATAGATGGACATGATCTTTCGAGATGTGCCCTTCCTTGATCGTGACTTCGTGGTTGCCGTAGATTTCGTGGATTAGTTCTATGATTCGCGGCCCGACTTCATCCGTCAGTACCACCTGAGGGTACTTCGTGACTCAGACAAGGTGCAGATGAATCTCGAACGTGGTGCGCGCCGCGTTGGTAATCTTTCAGGGCGGCGCATCTTGAACGATCGAAACGACACTGTATATATGCTAACGTCGTCGCCTAAAAACGAGGGTTTTATAACCCTCCCGGATCACGGACAATGAAAATCGGGTTAACTTTCAAACAAGCGGCATCCGAGAGGCTTGTGAGTCACTGAGTTAGACCAGCATCGTTGGCGCGAATTGCGAAGCTATTTGTGTCCCCAACGAGCAACATATAGCATATCCCTTTTTAGCCAAGTGTCAACTCAAAAATAACGTATCACTAAATTTAGCCCTATATGTCAAGATTCATGCAAGCTTTCAGAAACCTGCCCACCGGCTGAATCACTTTATGATTAAAGAGATTTGTTGACTGACACGCCAAGCGTGACATAGCGAGGTATCATAGCATGATTTTTAGGTTACAGTTCTTATCAAGTCTGGTAATCATCTAATCATCTTTAAAGCATTTATTTCCATTATATGGTAAATATGATAGAGATGTAATGTTTCACGGTCGAACCACATCTCAAGTCCCGAGCAGACTATTTTGAAGACAACCAGACGACGAACCAGACGCAATGATCCACTGGCTTCGGCCGAAGGCGTTGAGCGTGTACTCGAAGCCCTACGCACTGCCCTGCCCGAGATTATCCCGCGTTCGCACAAAAACTTATCATCCCTGCTCAATTCCCTGCGTGGGATCTACAGTCGGCCTAACACCGATTTAACCCGCGGCAGGCCGTCCCGCCACCCACGTGAGCGGCTCCTATTGATCGACACTCACCTCCGCGACATACTAAGGCGTGAAACATCGATCTCGGTGCGTAGTTTCGTTGGCCAGTACCTTCCGATACTACGCTTCCCACAAGACGTAAGGGATGCCCTCGAGCGCGGTGACATCAATCTCTTCGAGGCCCACCAACTCGCGAGACTAACTGCCCGGAAGCTGGGCGGTGCTGACAGGCAGGCACACTCAGTTAGGAAGAAGCTGCTTAAGGCACACCTTCTATCACAAGGTTCAGGGACGCTGCTGCGAACGCGCGTAAAAGAGATGCTTGGCGAGATGCGTGAACCAGACCAGACTGAAACAGAGGTGATCGCCGTAGGAAAGGCGGACGAGTTGCTGGGGGCTGACTCGCTGGACTCCCGCCATCTTTTTTTCGAGGAATTGAGGATGATTTCACGTTCACTTCGGGAAATTACCCCCGAGGAAGTGACTGATAATGACCTTTCGGAGATCTTGCCGGCGGTCGATCGGATTACGTTGATTCTGCAAAAAATTGCTAGAAGAAGGGAGAGGGAGCATGGGAAGAAGTCGATTATATAGTCGACCGGCATAATGAGTACCCTCGGAGCCTACCGACATATTCTCCCCATTTGACCTAGGCACCAGAGAATATCTCACTGATTTCATTTCCTTACGCTCTTTAACTTCACTGTTTCATCTGTTTTACGATAAAAATCGTTGACATTTGTGTTTCTCATCTGTATTAGTGACAGATATACATAACCGGCGAAAGGTTTTAATTAACAACGAATGCAGCAGTGGAAGACAGGTGAAGTAGCACAGCTTATTAACGTAACTAAGCGCACTCTTCAAAATTGGCTGGTACAGGAAAAGATACCCCGGCCACAGAAGGGGCCGAACGGTTATTTAATCTGGTCGGTGGCAGATGTCACCGCTGCCAAGAGCTACCTGCAGCGTCTCAAATCGACCACCCGCTACCGAATCCGAGGCGAAGACAAATGATCAGGAAACTTCAGATTCAGAACTTTAAGGGTGGTGTGGGTAAAACCACTACGGCCGTAACCCTCTCCCACTGTCTGGCATTAAAAGGTCGGCGTGTACTACTCATCGACCTCGACCAGCAGGGTAATGCCTCAGACATGCTGGGTTTGAAAGTCGCTAAAAACCAGCCGACGCTCTATAACCTTTTGGTTGACGACTTGGCATACGACCAGGTGATCGTGGAGGCGCGCCCGAACTTCTTCATAATTCCCTCGGATAAGCGGACTGCGATGGCCGAAAACATCATCTCGGCGCAGCCCGGTCGTGAACTGGCACTTACTGTGCGTCTCTCTGAGGTAAGCGGGTTCGATTACATAGTGCTGGACTGCCCGCCCGCCCTTAACGTGATGCACAACAATGCTTTACTCTACTCTAACGAGCTTATTATTCCGATCGACATGGATCGGCTCGCCCTCCAGGGAGCCAAGGGAATTCTCGATTCGGCGGCTGAGTTGGAAAAGGTTTTCAAATATTCTGCCGGTATTTGTGGGGTTTTACCCACATTTATAGACCGCCGTACCAACATCACCCACCAAGTGATGAAGGTCATAGAAACTCGTTATGCCCCCAAAGTACTTCCCCCCATACGCTCCGACGCGAAACTCCGACAGGCGTCCGCACACGGCAAAACTATTTTTGAGTACGACTCCCATAGCAAAGGTGCAGACGACTACCGGGCCGTAACTGAAGCAATTATTGGGCAAGAAATCGACGCGGCGGTGAGCGCGCCGTCCAACGAGCCGGCACAGTATGTCGAAGAAGCAAGATAGAACTAGTCGAGAGGCCGATCTTCCTGATTGGGCTGATGAAGTCACCCCGGCTGATGAGGTGATGGAGAAGTTCTACGCCCCGACAGGTGCTTTCAGGTCTGGGCCGGTCAGTATTCCGAAGGAATCTGTCACCACTCCACCCGACATACATGATGAATCCGCAAAGGACGGAGTCGTCCAGCAATTCCCTCCTCGAGACGGTATAGATACCAGTGACACAAGCCATATTTCGGCCGAAGATTCTCAGCCACAAGAAGATATTTATAAGCCACCTTCTGAATTAGAGGCAGCTATCTCGTCAGTGCCGGTCACTCCAAAAAAGTCATCCGATACGGCTCGGCCGATGCCTCAACTCACATCGGAAAATACTATATTCTCTCAGGATAATGCCTCCGCCACAATCCCTCCCCCAGCCCTGCAATCCCTCCCCTTTGAGGAATTTGCGAGCAGATGGAAGAGATACCTCTACCCGGGGCAGATTGCTGTGATGCGGACTCTCTATGAATTGACCTTTCCCCAAGGCACTTCCGAATGCTTTACCCGATACAGCGAACTCGCCGCCTCAACAAAGATGAGCAGGCGAAATTGTATCAATGTCATGAATTCCCTCGTCGACAGGGGCTTTGTTGAAAGACTGGAAATACGAAATGATGCAACAGGTAAAGGCATCAAGCTACGTGTTCATCTAGAACCCCTCCGTTAAGCTAGTTCTAATCAACTATATAATTAGATTCCCTTCACTGGTGAAAACAACTCTTCACCGGTGACGAATACTCTTCACTGGTACTATCTACTCCTCACTAACCAAAGACGCCTTCTCACCAGTGAAGAGTTGTTTTCACCGGTGAAGCCAACTTTACACAGGTGAAAACAACTCTTCACTGGTGCATGTTTGTCTTCACTGGTGAAAACAACTCTTCACTGGTGTCACATACTCTTCACTGGTGAAAACAACTCTTCACCGCAAAAAGTCTGCTATACCAGTGAAGAGTTGTTTTCACCAGTGAATAAAAGTCCTCACCCGTGAAGATCCCTTTTCACGCGTGAAGAGAGGTCTTCACAGGTGAACGCGATATTTCACCCGTATTTACAGAATATTATAAGTAGTGTAGGTAAGTAGCGAAAGGTTTTGCCGACAGATAATGTTGGCACCAAAAGTTAGACCTGAAGCGTTAGAGTTTGGCGACCAGACGCTTCAGGTCAAATTAAAAACTCGCTTTGGCGGCGAGCCGGTATTTGTGTATCTAACCTGAAATCAATTATATACACGCCGGTGATCGCAGTCAAGCCTTTTATTTAGAAGGATTTGACCATGAGTCTCCAATCTTTACAGAGCCCGCGATTCATTCGCAAAACGCAGCTCGCGCCGAATGAGTACCGTAAGAATTTTCAGCAGATCGACCGCGAAATACTAGCGGCCATCACCTCGATAGAGGCTGACTCCGTCACACCGCTCATGAGCAAAATCTATCTGCGCATGGTGAATGCCCCTGCAAAATACTGGGAACGCGATGGCATTTTGCGCATCGAGGCTGAGGTGAGGGATGAGAAACTGGTGAAGGCATGGTCAGTGATGTGCGAGATGGTCGGCGTGGCCTCGGCGACGGCCAGCAAAGCACTGAGGTGGATGCACGAGCAAGGAATTATCGGTTACTTCTCCGCCAAGAACGGTGTGGGATTGAGAATATTCTTCAACCGAGCATCATCCTCCATCGGTGTCAGGCAAGGTCAGGGCGGGGAAAAAATTTTGGCCTTTCCTGCCGGTTCATCCTCTAAGCATCTTGCTTCACCAAATGAACCAGCCTTTAATGACAGCTACGCTGTTAGAGAAACTTCAGACACAGATATAAATCCCGGCGCGCCAAAAAACGGCGCGGATACCAAACAGTTAGTTAATAAAGTTCCCGATCCGATCTCGAATACTTCAATCACACAACCCTTGAGTATGCCGCTAAATGCCATAGCGCCTCAACTCCAAAGCGTAATCTCAATTGATGAGGTGGTCACCCGGCTAAAAGTTGAACTTGAACCTGCGATGCACACGGCCGCTCGTCAGGCCGCGGCGCGTGAGCACGAGCGCACGCGCGATTGGCTGGAGCATAAGGGACTACCCAAAGCGGCGCGTGTCGCCCAGCACGAGGCCTACAACGTGCTCAGGAAGCACGGCGTACTCAACGAAGCCTCGCGCCCTTCACGCGCGCAATCAGACGTTGGTCGGAGTGGATATGCGCCGCCAACCCCACGCCCGCTCACGGAAGCTGAGGTGAACGATTTCGCACAAGGTTGTGTGGCGATGCTGGAGACCCATGGACAATCAATCGAAGTGACGCTCTCCGAGATGAGTGCCGAGGCCGGCGGGTTCCTGCTGCCGGAAGACGCCATGCGCGTGCGCGAAAAAGCGAACTCATTGATCTCCGCCGGCGACAGCGGGGGAGGGAACTGAGAGGAGGGTACGCTGGTTCTGGTGCAAACGTTGAGTTGGGCTGATAACAAGTTATGAATCAGCCTCCTCCTCACGCATCGTCCCTGTTTCGCGGTCGCCACTTCGCTCGTTCGATCATTATTCTCTGCGTCAGATGATATATTCCCTACAAGTTGAGCTATCGCGACTTAGTGGGAATGATGGCCGAACGCGGTGTCGATGTCTCGCATACGTCTATTCTCAGATGTATCCAAGGCTATGTCCCGGAGTTCGAGAAGCAACGGAGCCGCTACGCGCCCCGTCGGCATTTCGTCGCGCGTGGACAAGACTTACTACAGCGGCATGATGCCCTGGAGACGATTACGCTCGACTGATACCCTGCCACACACCGCTGTCGCAGAATTGAAGGCGAGTGGGATGATTCGTCCGGAGGCAAAGGTCTAGACTAGTAAATACTTGAATAACATCATCGAGCAAGATCGTCGGACGAGTGAAACAGCGCACCTCTCCGATGCTCAGATTCAAGAGGTTCAGGAACGCAGCGGTCGCGATTACAGGCATAGAACTGGCGCAGAAGATCAGGAAAGGGCAGTTCGATACGGCCGGAGTAATAGGTAGAGGAGGGGCGCGAGTACCGCACGTGTGGTAAGCAGTGCTCATCGCATGAGGTCAAGTTTGATTAGACACTATAGCGGTTTGCAATTGAGTGCGATGAAAGAATCATTGGAGGGGCCGGGCTTGTCGCTGCCCGCGTGGCTACGAAAGCGAGCGGGCAGGGACAAGCCCGGCCCCTCCAATAATCACAGATGAGTCGCATCCATTTGCAAACGGCTGTAGTGTGCTCTGTCTCTGATGTTTGCACCGGAACCGGCGCGAATATCGCAGCATGTCAGTTGTTATACTGCTTGAACGCGCGCACGGCGCCATGAGGGCCGACGACCCGGACGTGTCTACGCGCGTGCCGTCAAAACCTGTAGCCCTTACTAACCATCGTCGAATCGTTATAGGGTAGGGAGACCGGAATCAGGCTGTCCGGCCGTGGGCGCGTTTGCGCCGTCAGGCTCGCGGGCAACCCGTATGATTGATCAACCAGTCTCACCTCCAAAGGCTTATGCGCCTTCACGTCAAGATCGAGTTCGATGCCCTCCGGCGGCAGCGCGTAATACCTCAAGGTCAAGCGCTTTGCACCAGCACCGGGCGCGTCCGCCTTCGCCACCGGCTGTCGGCCGTTGACAGATGGGCGCGTCGCTCCCGAAGTCTCGTCAAAGTAGACGGAGATGATGGGAGCCGAGCGCGGCGAAGTGATGCGCAACTTCAGGTGACGCACTTCGCCGCTCGTCTGATCGGACAACACCTCTGCGCGCGGGGCTTCGAGCGCGGCGGGCGCGGCGGGCTTTGTGATGAACTCACGCGAGCCGAAGGGAAAGAAGTCTGCCATGCGGTCGCGGTCTGTGTCCGTTGATAAAAACTGCGCCGTCCATTCGTCGGGTCTTGGATCGGAACTGCCCCAGACTGCCTTGCCGCCGTCCGCGTTCAGCGCGTAGAAAAGACTGTCGGCCTTCGGATGCCTGATCGAGCGCGCGGCGAAGAAGCCTACCAGAATAAGAACCAGCCCGGCGCACGCCGCCGCGACCGGCACCAGCCACCTCTTCGATGACATAGACAAGCCGAGCGTCGGCAGGAACAATGCGAGTAATAACGCCACCACCGCCATCAATGCGGCTGCCGCACTCAGAGACATGCCAATGAAGACGATGTAAATCACCGGGGCGAAAAGGATCACCGCCACCAGAGCGCAGATGGAAAAGACCAGACCGCTCGCGGTCGCGGGTGACTCCGGCCGGGACGTGTTCGCCTCCGACACGCCCGTTGCGGCTGTCTCAGGCGTCCTCGTGTGCCGCCGCTTCCCAACCAGCATGAACAGTGCCCCGCACAGCGCGAGCAGCAGCGGCCACGTGAAAAGGTAGCTCGCCGTCGGCAACATCACGGTCGCGACCAGAGTTGGCACGACCCACCAGAAGAGACCGCCGACCAGCAGACTCAACGGCCCCGTCTTCCGTCCAAAGAGCGCGTAGGAAGCGGCGGCTGCGGCGATTGCGAGCAACATCAACCCGACGAGCAGCAGGCCGCTTCGCCCGATCTCACTGTTGCCGGCCTGAGTCGAGCCCACAGCCAACAATACGAGCGCAGCGCAGCCGTAGGCGACTATTATGGCGATGATTGTGGCTAGGGCGCCGAGGGCGAGGCCGCCAGGCGTTAAAGCCCTTCTGCGCAGGCCGATGATGAGCGTCGCCACGAATAGCAGGCAAGCCAGCGCGGTTAGAGGCACAACCCAGAACTTCGGATACCGCACTATCACCGCGCCGAGCACATCGAAGTAGACGCTGTTGGAGCCTCGCATGTCCGTCAAATTCAGGCCGCCCGCGTGACGCGTCAATGCCAGCGCGTATGATCCGTGATGTTGCAAGCTGCGCTCGTCGAGATTCGCGATGTTGTCGAGGCTCGTGTGGTAGTGTCCCACACCGTCTATGTAGGCGAAGTTGAGTCCCGGCAGATTCGCCCCTTTGAAGACGGTAAAGTCCGTGTCGTTCGGCAGGATTCTATAGATTTCATACAGCAGTGAGTTTGAGACGGGATGCGGCGCGGACTCTGCGAACTCCTCGATCAACCGCCCGTTCCCCTGACTCGTCTCGAACATTAAGACAGGTCCGGCATTGCCGCGCGCCTCGAAGTTCAAAACTAACCCCACGTCCTTCGCCCACGGATGCTCTGCGACGAAGGCTCTCGCGCCGAGAAGTCCAACCTCCTCGCCATCTGTGAGCAGCACGATGAGATCATTGCTCAACCCGCCTCCCGCTTTGATGGCGCGCACAGTCTCAAGTATCGCCGCGACGCCCGCACCGTCGTCGCTCGCGCCGGGACTGTTCGGCACCGTGTCGTAGTGTCCGGTTAGCATGATGGCCTTGCTGCTACTCGTCCCCGGTATTCTCGCAACGACGTTATGCACCGTGCCCGCGCGCAGCAGCCCGGCCGTCCCACCATCCAGTGCGGACGCCGTCACCGCTTCCGGGCTCGCGCCCAATGCTGCCAACTCTTTCAACAGGTATTCACGCACCTCCGCGTGCCCCTGCGACCCGACCGGGTGAGCTACACGACTAATGATCTCCAAGTGCTTCATCGCACGGCCGGAAGAGAACTCCGTCGGGGGCGCACCGGCAGGCACGGCTGCGGGCGGCATGAGCATGTATATCGCCAGCACTGCGACCGCGCCGATGAGAATTAATTGCGCGAGACCGGCGAGCACAGCACCCTTCGCCGACCTGTCGAGCGCGACCGTGGGCGCGCTGTCAACTGTCTGTTGATTACTCATTGCTTCACCCTCTTCGGTCGCCTTACCGAAGTCGTAGAAATATTGCTCCTGCGTAATGAGGGCCGGAACCGAGCCGGTCGCAACGACCCACTCCTCGCGCGGCCGCGGGGTCATTGAGCCGTCATGTCGCTTGCCTCTCGCTTGCAGCGCACAACGCCGTCCTCATCCCTGTCGAGCGCGGGTGCAACCTGCGTAGAGGGCGCTCTGGTGTAGGCCGGGTTCCGCAGCACGGTCGTGTGCCGCCAGAGCGGCCTCCTCGTCGGGGCGACGATCCTGTGCTTGAAGAGTCCTCTTTACTTCGTTAACTCATCAGCGATTCGGGTTGCTCCGTAAAGTTTGGTTAAGGCATCGATGATGCCGCGCGAGTCCACTGCGATGGCGCGGTTTTGTGCATCATTATAGATAAAGTGACCGGCCAACGACTGAATATTACCATCAAAAATAACACCAACGATCTCTGCATTTTTATTAACCACAGGTGAGCCGGAGCATCCGCCGACACTATCATTGGTAGTAACAAAAGTGAGAGGCAGGTTAAGTTCAAGCGTTGATTTCCTCTCGATCCACCGCCGGGGCAATTTGTATGGAGGCTGGTTGGTGTGGTGTTTAGAGCGTTGATACAGACCGGAAAACATAGTGAAAGGCGGAATTCTCTTATCCTTTTCTCGATAACCTTTAACTGCGCCGTACGACAAACGCAGTGTAGATGTCGCGTCAGGGTAAAGTTTAGTACCTTCGACTTCGTACAGGGCACGTGCGATTTTTGCATAATTCGCGCGTTCGACACTTAATATCGGTTCATAAAATTTACGTGCGCTACGCGCATCGGGGTCAATTGATCTCGCTAACACGATTATCGGGTCGGTGGATTCTTCGATTACCTTGAGACCGTTGGCGGCCAGCCGTTTGCGATAGGCAGCATCTTGAAGTTGAGTTCCCTCTATAAGCTCTTCCGCGCGTGCCTCAGGCATTTTGCCATCTAAAATCTTCCTTACTAATGGATGCTCAACACCTAACTCGTCACGCAGATGGGACAGCAAACCTGCTATCTTTATCTTTTCGAAGTCCTTATAAATTGGCGCGGGCGAAAATAGATTTAGTTCAAGAGAGGCGCGTCTTGCTTCGGTATATTCGGGCAGGCGTTCGGCGTTCGGCTTAGCGTTCTCAGTAGCGAGTCGCACGAGCGTCCGGGCAAAGCCGAATAGCGTGGTATTTGCGAAATCAGTTTCGAGGAAACTGATTTCTACAAAGCGGCTCTGAAATTCTTCACGTCCTCTAGCAATTTCCTGCCAAGCCTCTCCATACTCTTTTTGTCTTCTCGGATCGATTGATAATTGCCTGCGGAGTGCATCTTCTCCCTGACGTTTCTTTGCTATCAAAAAATTATTCTGTAATCCTTCAAACTGCCCACGTATTCGCTTCAGGCTGTTCTCCGTACCAAATAAATCTTCTCGCGCGCGCCGCTCCTGTTCTTCACCTTGCGCGCTATATTTAAGTAGAGTTTCGCGTTGGCGGCTCAACTGCTTTAAAGAGAATGGGAGAGCTATGTCACGCATAAATTCAAGATGCGCAACTGTATTTAGACGCGCGGTTGAACCATGATGACCAGAGAGGAAAACAAGTTCATTTTCTCTGACACCGGATTCAGACCAGTTAAGATGGTTGTCCGCCTTTAACGGTTTACCATGTTCGTAAACGCGTAAGAAAGCTATATCGAGAGAGTATCTGGGGTAAGTAAAGTTATCAGCGTCACCGCCGAAAAACGCAATGGCATATTCCGGCACAAACGCAACCCGCACGTCAGTATATGTTTTATAGCGATATAGATGATACTGCCCACCTCTATAAAGTGTTACGACTTCGCTGCGCAAATTCGTGGCGGCAAGTGAGGTTTTTTCTATCGCGGCAATCTCGGCTCGACGCGTAGCATTAGCTTCGACAGCCGTCATATCAGTTTTGACCGCTCCACTAACACGAGCCGTGACATCCTCGATGTTCACCAACACATTAATCTCCAAGTCAGGAGCTTTAAGTTCTGCGGCGCGCGTGCGCGCGTAGAAGCCGTTTTTGATGTAATCATTTCCGGGCGTGCTCAACTGCTGCACAGCACTAGAAGCAACATGATGATTGGTTAGCACAAGGCCATCCGGCGAGACAAAAGACCCCGAAGCGCCGTTATTGAAACGCACTGAAGCCAATTGCACTTTTCTAAGCCAAGCGTCGGTAACATTAAAACCATAACGGCGTTTAATTTCCGCCTTAGGAACATTGTTGAAAGGCCACATGCCTTCGTCGGCAAGAGTCGTGACCGTAAATGATAACTTGATTTTATCGGACGCCAGGTAGCAGTCGCATCTTTTTCTTCTCGTAGCGAGTCGCCGCATCCGGGAGTCGGCGTTCCACATTTCCCACGGGATTGTTGACGCGGGTCACTAGGCGAAATTCATCAGCGTGCCCGCCCCATTGTTTACCGCCTTCTCGTACACCGCGGCCGCGGTAACTACATCTTGTAAGGCCATTCCGGTGGAATCGAAGATTATGATTTCGTCGGATGAGGTACGACCCGGCTTAACTCCGGCTATCACTTCACCAAGTTCTGCATACACGTCTTCCAATGAGATCAAACCGGCACTGAGAGCGTGATGAACCTCTCCTATACCGGCGCATTGCTCAAGCACGTCCACCACGATCCTATTATGACTGAGCAGCGCCGGTTCCAGTTCCTGTTTCTCCGCACTGTCGGCTCCGACGGCTGCGATGAACGTGCCCGACGCAACGTAGTCTTTCTTAAAGAACGGTTGCTTCGATGGCGTGCAAGTGATGCAGATATCACTCTGCCTGACAAAGGTCTCAAGGTCGCCGACGGCCTCAATGTTAATTCCTAACTCCCCTGCAAGCTCGCTCGCGAACCTTTGAGACTGAGACTGATCTTGGTCGTAAACCCAGACCCTTTCGATACGGAGAACTTTGGTAAGCGCACGAAGTGAGATGCGTCCCTGATTACCGCAACCGCAAATGAGCGCAGTCTTCGAGTCAGAGCGGGCGAGGTATTTAGCCGCTATCGCCGTCGCCGCCCCGGTACGCTGGATCGTGATCTCTATCGAATCCATGACGGCGAGCGGCGATCCATACTCTCCGTCGCATAACACGATCAAGCCTTGAATCGTGGGGAGATTACGTCGTTTAGGGTTTCCCGGAAAGTTGGCATTGATCTTCGCTGCAAAGTACGAGCGGTCGAGGTCTAACAGCCCGGCCTTAATATGAAAGCCGCCATCCGTCGCATGCACCCCGAGAATCCCCGGCGGCGTTGTCCTGCCTTCACCATATAACTTGAACACGCGCTCGACCGCCGCGATGGATTCTTCAATCGTTAGCAGCGCGGCAACATCCTGACGCGTAAGCAACAGCGTTCCCACAGGTTCCATCGAAACTCCTTCCTCGCCGGTCTCGCATCAACGATCCGGTCTTTCTCATCGATCATGCTCTGGAAGCCGGAGCCTTTTGTCATCGCAGATAACGGCGAACACAGTGTAGCGAGTGTTACTTATAAATGACAAGATTGGTGCGAAAGCCACCCACAGTGACTAACGACCACCGCGGGGAAACGTCTACGGCGATGCGGTGCCATAGCAATCAGCGGCGGCGCATCGTGCAAAAATACCAGTCGTTTTAGTCGCCAGTTGATTTAACCATAGCTCCCCGCATGCGCAGCCACTTGATAGTGAACTACGATCCGTATTGGAAGATCAATTTAGTGGGCATCATTAGCTTTCAGGGTATATAATGGGCTCGAATCAAAGGTTCAATTTGACTCTGGAAAGTCGGCGGTCTAGCACTGAAAGTTCGGAGGCGATTCATGTCAGACGCTACTATCAAATTATTATGCGACCTGGTAGCAATTGACTCCGTGAATCCTTCGCTCGTGCCCGGAGCAAAGGGTGAGAGTGAAGTTGCGCACGCCATGGCCGCCCACATGCGTGCGGCCGGACTCGACGTAGAAATCGACGACGTTGTCGAAGGCCGTCCCAATGTTGTCGGGGTTATCGAAGGGCGCGCGCCGGGGCCGACGTTGATGTTTTGCGGGCACCTCGACACGGTGGGAGTGATCGGGATGACCGAACCGTTCAACCCCGTGGAGCGTGATGGAAGGCTATACGGTCGCGGCACTCAAGATATGAAGGGCGGGGTCGCCGCCATGATTGCGGCGGCCGAATCCATTGCCCAATCGGGTGGACTCAAGGCCGGACGGCTGATAGTGGCGGGCGTGATCGATGAGGAGTACGAAAGTTTGGGAGCCGAAGCTCTGGTTTCAAAATGGAAGAGCGATGCGGCTGTGATTACCGAACCTACTGATCTGGTGGTCGGCATCGGCCATAAAGGATATCAATGGGTCGAGATAGAGACTAAGGGAGTGGCGGCTCACGGCAGTTTGCCTCAACAGGGACGCGACGCGATCTTCCGAATGGGCCGGGTCATCTCTCACCTCGAAGCCCTGAGTCAGAAGCTCCAATCCAGGCCGCCGCACCCGATACTGGGGACGGCATCTCTGCACGCATCGCTTATTGACGGAGGGCGCGAACTCAGCACATATCCCGATCATTGCTCTCTACGGATGGAGAGGCGAACTATTGTCGGCGAAACGGAGAATACTGCGTTAACGGAAGTTGAAGAGATTCTGCATACGCTCAGAGAGCAAGACCCCGAGTTTGAAGGGACTGCGAAGATGTTGTTCGTCCAGCCCCCCTACGAGACGCCTTCCGGCCACGTGCTTCCCCAGACGATAGAAGACGCCATGCACAGGGTTGGACGAAAAACCAATCGCTCCGGGCTAACGTTCTGGACGGACGCCGCCATCCTAGGCAAGGCAGGCATTCCGACGGTCGTCTTCGGCCCGGGAGGCGCCGGGCTCCACGGTCTGAATGAGTATGTGATTGTGGATCACGTACTCGGCTGTCGCGATGCGCTCGCCGATCTTGCGCTGTCGTTCTGCGTTTGATTCCAGGGGGACGACGTAACATTTCCAACTCGATGAAGGGAGACGAATGACAAGCAACGTGGCAGCATCGCCGCAAGAATATAAAGAGCTGGTCGCGTCTCTGGAAGATGCTCCACGTGTGATCAGACAGCTCGTTGGCGGCTTAGACGATAAGGATGTGAGGGAGAGACCTCAAGGAATAATTTGGTCGATAGTAGAGCACATTTGCCATCTTCGTGATATTGAGAAGGACGGGTATAGGGCTCGCATCACAAAGTTACTCAACGAAGACCAACCTTTCCTCGAAGACCTCGACGGAGACAGGCTGGCCGTAGAGCGCGCCTACATCAATCAGGACTTAAACTCGGCGCTCGAAGTTTTTATCGATACGCGTGCAGTCAATATTGAGGCCATTCGCGATCTTTCCGCCGTTCAGTTAAACAAGTCCGGCATGTTTGAGAATGTCGGTCATCTGACCTTGGCGGAGTTGCTAAACAAGATGCGCGAACATGACCGTGAGCACATCAATGAGTTAACCCAACTGCGGCTCAACTTCACCACTGACGGGTAACCGATGTTGGACGGCTTCAACATAAACGCAGTCGTTGAGCGCGCTCCCAATTGAAAGAATGGCAAATCATCCTGTTCAGACAACGCCCGGCCTACCCCTTGCTCTCAGACAAAAAATAACTGTCGAGGAGGCGTTGGCTCAATTGCCCGGCCCACGGGGCGAACGGTTCGTTACGGTATTTGAGCACGGCAGCCTTGAGGTGGAAATACTCGCGCCTCCCAGCCGAGTTCCACTGCCGCCGCATACGCGCGATGAAGTCTATATCGTAATTCAGGGTTCCGGAGAGCTGATGAATGGTGGCACCCGCCTGCGCATCGGGCCGAGTGATTTCCTGTTCGTTCCGGCCGGTGTGGAGCATCATTTCGAAAACTTTTCAGACGACTTGATCATATGGGCTCTCTTCTACGGACCTGAAGGCGGCGAAGGTGAGACGCCAAAGTCCCTGCCCGGAGGGTGATGATTTCAGCGGCAATCTTATCCCGACTGTTCTTCTGAAAAGCGGTCGCTACCCAACCACAGCGAAGATTGCCTCTTTCATTTCGATTCAAACTTTAGATCAGTTCGATGCCGTCGCGTGCGCTTAGTCTTTGCGGCAGGCTCCGGCGACTAATGATCGAGGTTTATGTTCCGAAAAGGAGTTGGATCATGGCCGAACAAGAGAACGAAAAAATAGTGAGAGGATTATACGCAGCCTATCTAACGGCTGACTTGGCAACAGTCCTTAAGGCTTGCTCGGAAGATACCGAGTGGGTGGCTATCGGGCCGCCTGGCCGTCTGCCTTATGCCGGTACGCATCGTGGCCCGGAACAGGTGGCGCGCTACTTTGCCATACTCGACGACAAAGAAGAGAGCGACCACTTAGTGCCGCAGGAAGTCATCGCCGCCGGAGATAAAGTTATCGTCTTTGGGAACTACAGCGCGCGAGTGAATGCCACCGGGCGAAAGTTCGAGACGGATTTTGTACACGTCTTCACCCTGCACGACGGAAAGATAACGAACTTCCGAGACTTCTACGATACGGCGGCGGCCGTTGAAGCCTATCAGAGCGAGTGAGCAGGTAAGATCGAGCGGCCGCGCGCGTCTCTTCGGATGCTTTCCTCTACGCGCGAACTTTCAATATCGAAGCAATGCGCGCTCTTTCAGCCGATCATTTGAGCAAGTCCGGGATGAAAAAAAATATCAGCCCAATCATTTTCCGCAGACGCCGACCGGAAATTCCGGTCGGCGTCTGCGGAAAATGATTGGGCTGATAGAGGATCGATTCAGTTCGCGGTGAGCGTTACTTTTTGCTGTGACCCGCCCCGGATTTCGGGCTCACCTTTTCTAATAGAAACGACCCGTTCGGCTGCGTTATCACTGCCACGGTGATCTTGTCCTGATCGTTCGCGATGAATTCCACACTGTAGCCCGGCGTGTTCTTGAGATTGAAATTCCCCTCCTTGCCTTGAACCAGCACATAATCAGGTTGACCCGCGCCGTTGATGATCATCTTTCCGTCTTCAAGCGATGAGACCTTCAAAGTCTTATCGCCTATTTGATATTCACCGGCGCATTTCCGCATATAACTTTTGCTCAGCGGCCGGGGCTTGGCCTCGCGTGTGAAGACGGTGCTCCCTCGCTCGCCCATGTCGATGATCGCGCGTTCGATGAAAGCGTTCTTATCCGGGATGAAGGTTATCCTCACCCCCTTGAAGTCGTCGGAGGTCGCTTCAAAGAGGTCTTCATCCACGCGGTTCAGAGGGGTGGACTGCGCATTGTAAATCCCCTTTAACTTACCCCCTTCCCTTTCAATCTTCAACGCTCCGGTCGGACTATCGTAGTTTCCCACGTACTCCTTGAGAGACCGCTTGGATTGCATGCCGGTGGGGCTATTTTCTTTGTCCTTCGCGGTGTCTGATGCAGGCGGCTCGTAGTTTGGAATTACGTCGCGTCCCAGCAATACATTCTCCCTCTTTTTCACAATCACATCTTCGATCACGCAGTAGTCGATGCCCGTCGAGAGAAAACACAACAGGGCGTCTTGCGGTGTCTCGACGATGGGCATGCCCATGATGTTGAATGACGTGTTCAAGACGATGGGAACTCCGGTTCGCTTGTCGAATTCCCTGATCAAGTCATAGAACGGTCCGTTGGCCTCCTTCGTCACCGTCTGGAAGCGGCCGGTGCCGTCTTCGTGGACGACGGCAGGCACGAGAGCTTTCTTTTCTTCCTTGAACAAGCAGATGCGGAGCATATGCGCGCTCTCCGGGTTGATCCCGTCCAGTTGGAACCAGTCCCGTACCTTTTCGAGCAGCACGACCGGCGCAAAGGGACGGAATGCCTCCCGGTGCTTAACCCTGCTGTTGAGCACTTCCTTGCCGTCGGGGCGTCGGGGGTCGCAGAGAATGCTGCGCTGCCCGAGCGCTCTGGGGCCGAGTTCCGATCTTCCTTGAAACCACCCGAGAATTTTTCCGTCCACCAGAATATCGGCGGCATCGGCAATGTGGTTGCTCGATTCGATGACCTCGACCGCAGGAGTTTCCGCTATGGCCTGCCTCGCCGCCGAGCGCGAGTAAGGTCGCCCGACAGCATCATGAAGCAATTTCTTGCGCGTGTTCTTCCGGGTTATCTGCCAGAGGCCGTAATAGGCGGCTCCGATGGCCGCGCCGCTATCTTCCGCCGCAGGTATGATGTAAACGTCCTTGAATTTCGACTCTCGAATTATCCTCTCGTTAGCCACACTGTTGAGCGCGACGCCGCCCGCATAACAAAGATTGCTGCTGGGATAAAGATCATGGAGGTGGTCAACGAGATAAAGCAGGGCGACCTCCAGCGCGCTCTGCGTCGAACAGGACAGGTCTTGATACTCCGCCTGTCTTGCCGGCCAGCGTTCTCCGTGCTGGAAGAGCGAAGGAATCTTATCTGAGAAGACGAAACGCCCTTCAACAATTTCAAAGAAATCGCCGGGGGGATGGACGGGACGACCGTAAGGAGCCAGACCCATTACTTTTCCCGCCTCCAAGTCGCCGCCGAATAGCTGAACGGAAGCCGCAGAAAAGATACCTCCGAGGCTGCGGAATTTGGGCATGCTGTTCCGGTCGGTAGTCAGCCATTTTTTTCCTTCGGCGACATGCTTTTCAAGCGGCGTGATCGTGGTGTTCGATGCGCCGTAGAGAGATATTATCTCCCAACCATCCTCCATCGGATTGATGATGACGTTTCGTTCATCCTCCGAAAGGTCTTCGATTGGCGAGCCGATCCCGTCGATGACCAAGACCGCCGACTCGCCGTAACCAGAAGTCGCAAACGCGCTCACGGCGTGAGCTATATGATGAGGAATCATCGTTGTGGGCGTGCGGTTCTCTTTGACCTGCAAGAACGGGTTCAGCGTCAGGTCTTGACTCGCGGCCGACGAACGCCCCTGCACGCACAGGACTATCGAACTAAGGTCGCTCGGTTTTATCCCGGCATACTCGAAACAATAATCGAGCGCCAGTGAATGCTGCGCGCCGAATATTCTGTGGCGTTTTTTTCGCGAAAGCCGCTCTTCTTGAATCGCGACGACTATTTCGTCTCCTTTCAACAGGCACACCGCCCCGTTGTGAGACGCGCTCATTCCTAGAATCCATGGATCACCTTTAACCATCTGAAAAACCCTCCGTCGTTCCCAAGCCCCTCAACAGATGCTCCAACCGCCGAGGCCGCCAGACACCACTTGGTGGCCTTGCGGGTCGGAGCATCGTTAAGATTAAAGAAGTGATAAACCGACGGTTCGAACCGCTCCGGCTGAAAGTATGGGTTCAAGTTCTGATCCCCAACGAAGAAACCGAAGGCTGAACTCGCCGGACGCAAATGTGCCCCGTTAAGGCTCGTATGCCATCAGACCGCAGCGCCTAAGCCCCATACGGCTCGGGAGTTTAAATGCCGTAAACGCTTGAACATCCCACGCCACTCGATAAGTCGATTGAGAGGGCGGCGGCTACCTCAAGATGATCTCGCGCGTAATCTTGCCGCCGAAGATTTTCCTGACCTTCTCGCGGTCGCGGAAGGCCTCCGCCATCTTTTCGTCGGTGCCGACGATGTTGCGGACAATCGTGTCGGCTGTCGCTGAGTTTTCGTCCATCGCGGTGCGGCTGGCATACTCGGTCATCAACACCACGTTATAGTCCTCTTTGTGGCCGGCATTCGCCTGTAGAACTTTGTAGGAAAGGATGATCCCTTCCTTCTTCAGAGCTTCTTGCTGCCTTTTCCACACATCGGACAGGTAGTTGAAATAGAGGTTTTCCTGTCCCGGATGCACCCTGACAAACAACATCACCCACACCCCGGCTCCTTTGTAATTACGGCCTTCCATGAAGCCGTCCGCGTCTTTCTTAACCTGAATCTGGGCGGAGGTGGACAGGCAGGTGACCAAAATCACCGCCGTTAACAGAGATTTCATTACTTTAGCGTTTATTCTCATGGTTCTCCTTTACGAAAAGTCGAGGTCGGAAGCCCGGCGCGGTCAATCTGTCTGCATCGAGCACGTGAAGGCGGCTGGTACACCGGTCAACCGGGATGAAGAATATGTCTACGCTGTTTGGCGCGAGCAGATACGGCGGGGCGACTGTCGCGATCCAAAGACCGCCGGTGGCGCACGCCTTCTCCGTCTCGCCCGCAGGGCTACCTGAAAATGATCTCCCTGCCCATGCCGTTGCCGAAGAACTCGCGCACCTTGTCGTCATGCAGGACGTGCGACGAGGCTGCTTTATCGCGGGCGATGGTCTGCATAATGACCGCCTGCTTGTCCGCGTTGGTCTCCCAAGTTCTGATGTCTTTGTACTCCACCATGAGCATCACGTTGTGATCTTCCACCCGCGCCGCATTCGTTTGCAGAGCCTTATAAGAGAGGATGATCCCTTCCTTCTTCAATGCCTCCATCTGCGCTCTCCACACGTCGGAGATTGCGTTGAAGTAAGCGAGGTCTTGCCCCGAGTGAGTCCTGACATACGTGAGCACCCAGAGCGAGCCGTCTTTGAAATTGCGTCCCTGAAGAAAGCCGTCCTTGTCCCTTTGAGCCACAACCTGCGTGTAAACGGAGACGCAAAGAAGCAACAACAACATCACTACTGATCCGGCAAGTATGCGATTTGTTCGGTTCATAGTCTTTCCTTTAAGGAGGGGTTAGGGACCACGTCGCCCGCGCCGCTGACGATATTGACGACGGCCGGGGGCTTCTATTTGAAGACGGAGGCTCACGGATCAGCGCCACCCCATTGAGCGCACCGAAAACCTACGATTGTTTCAGTGTTGGCGTTTAACCAGAGTTGAATCCCGGCCAAGGTTAAGGAGAAACCTTTGAACACCGGCCTCGAACAGTCATGCAGGTGCGGCCACTCTGCTGTTCGTCGCGTCCAGACTGCCCGTGGTTCATAAGGATTGCTGAAAACTACTCTGCGCGCAGGGCAATTGCCGGGTCTACCTTTGTCGCTTTTCGAGCCGGTATGTAACAGGCCGAAAGTGCCACCAGCAAAAGGATCAAAGGAGTCAGTACAAAAACAATCGGGTCGATGGCGCTGATGCCGAAAAGCAAACTCGAAAGAAAGCGCGTCGAAATGAATCCGCCCACCAGACCGATCAGTGTGCCGATGATGACAAGCTTGAATCCCTGACCGAGCACAAGCTTCAGCACGTCGCGCGTTTGCGCGCCGAGCGCGAGGCGAATGCCGATCTCCTGCGTCCGTTGTGTGACCGAGTATGACATCACGGCATACACGCCCGTCACGGCCAGAATCAGCGCAACGCAGGCGAAGATCATCAGCAACAGCACGCTGAATCGTCGCGGAGCCGTGGACGCCGAAAGGAATTGATCCATGGTGCGCGGGTTGGAGACGGGCACGTCCTTGTCTACGTCTTGCACTACGCGCCTGACGGCAGGTTCCAGCGCCAGCGCATTAGTTTGGGTGCGGATCGCAATACTACAATTGGCGGCAAGAAACGAAACGTTATTCTCCGGTATCTGATGGATCGCTCCGTAAATGGTCGATGCCGGTTCCTCGTCCAACTCGGCGTGCTTGATGTTTCGCGCCACGCCGATAATCTCCATGTTGCGCGGGTTTCGTAAGCCGTCGTCAACACTGAGGTAAGACCCCACGGGGTTTGCGCCGGGCCAGTATCGCTGTGCCAACGCCTCATCGACGACGATCACGCCCGGCGCGTTCGCGTTGTCATGCTGAGTGAAATCTCGTCCGTGCACCAGTTGAATCCCCATGGCCTGAAAGTAGCCGGGGCTGACCCAGCGGCTTTGCGCCGCCGGTGTCTCTGCGATTGTGAGCGGCGGTCGTCCGACAATCGTAAAATCATTGCGGACGTTCATCCCACTGAGGGGAAGCACGTTGGCGGCGGCAACTGCCTGCACACCCGACAGGCTTTGTATTCCGGGCAGAATTTTATCGAAGTAGGTCGCCACCGCCTCACGGTTGGAGTATTTGGCGGTAGGCAGAGAGAGCCGCACCAAGAGCAGGTTATCGCTATTGAAGCCGGGGCTGACCTCCTGTAGGCGCATAAAGCTCTTGACCAGCAGCCCCGCCGTAATCAACAACACCAGCGAAATTGCTATCTCTGACACCATGAGCATACTGCGCGCGCGGTTTCGCTGTCCCGTATCACCCGTGCCTTTGCCCGTGCCTTGCAATTCTTTGTTGATACCGACCTTCGAAGCCTGTAGCGCCGGTATCAAACCAAAGATCACCCCGGCCAGCAGGGAAATGAGCAGAGTGAATAGGAGCACACTCAAATCTATTCCGACCTGATTAGCCCTCGGCAGGCCGGCGGGGCTCAACGCCAACAAGAACTTGATGCCCTGCCAGGCCAGCAGTAGTCCGAGCGCGCCGCCGATCAGTCCGATCAGGCTGGTCTCGGTCAGTTGCTGCCTGATCAGTCGCATTCTCGAAGCGCCCAACGCCGCCCTGATCGCAAACTCTCTGTGTCGCGCCGATGCGCGCGAAAGCTGCAGGTTCGCCAGATTCGAACAAGCGATCAGCAGCACCAACCCTACCGCCCCGAGCAACATCATCAGCGCGGTCTGGTATCCGCCGACCATCTCGCCATGCAGAGCGAAAACTTTCGGCGGCGTCTTCTTAGAGTTGGTCGTGGGATAAAGTTGTTGCAGTTGGCGCGCAATCGTGTCCATCTCGGCCTGCGCCTGCTGCCGCGTGAAGTTGGGTTTCAGGCGAGCGATGACCCGGAGGAAGTTAGCCGTGCGCTCCGTTCGCCGTGGGTCAGTAGCTAACACCAGAGGGATAACTACGTCAACCTCCGCCCCCGGAAAAATGAAAGCCTGCGGAAGGACGCCGACAACATTGTAACTGTCGCCGTTAAGCGTAATAGGTTTGCCGACGATCCCCTGATCTCCTCCGAAACTCCTTTGCCACAATCCATAACTGATAACCGTCGCGCGTTGGCTCCCCGGTTGACCATCTTCGGGTAACAAACAACGTCCCGCTGCCGCCTCTACGCCCAGCATGTGGAAAACATTGGCCGTGGCACGCACTCCGATCAGTCGTTCGGGGTCGCCTCCGTCTGTCAGATTAGCCCCCCAGTTGGCGAAGGCGACCATCTGTTCGAGTGATTGATTTCGCTCTTGATAGTCGACGAAATCCGGTATGGAGAAAAAGGCTTTGTCGCGGTCTGTTCGCGTAGCCCAAATCCAGACCAACTGCTCGGGCGCTTTGAACGCCAACTGACGCAAAAGGATTGCGTTGACCATGCTGAAGATGGCTGTATTTGCGCCGATCCCTAAGGCAAGGGCGAGAACCGAAACCGCAGTGAATCCGGGGCTCTTACGAAAAACCCGAACCGCATATCGCAGGTCTTGCATCAGGGTATCTATCATCGTGAACTCCAATTGAGAGGATTAGACAGGCTCTGTACAAACCGACGGCGCGCCCGCGTTGCCTGACAACGTTGTATCCGCGTCACCCCGGCTTTGGAAGTCCGTTAGAACTTTCAGGCCGCAGTGATTCAACTGACAAACTTTTTCACAGATAATTTCAAGCAGGATAATCATCAACTAAGATCACAGACCCGTGAGCGCATCAACGTGGTTGAGGAACAAGCTCGTTGGTCTGTTTAGTCGCGTTTTCGACTCGACTCTCTTGGTAAACGTGAAACTCCGGGCAGTGACGCCTGCGCGCGAACGGGTGAAGTTAACCTGAGCAAAAGCGGTTCACGGATCACCGCGAACTCGAAAACACGATGTCGCACGTCTCGCGATTTGAAACTCTATGCCTGCGACCTGGCGTTCACGTGGGTGATGAGGCGGTCGTTCAGGCTCTCTACAAAGATCATCGCATCCCTGAGTGTCATTTGAAGAACCCGTGGGTCGGTACGTTCGGCTTGATCTTGCTGGATCGCCACTATCCTGTCAAGGATATCGTAGTTGACATCGGGGACAGCCTCTTTCAAAGCCGGGATGGATTCTTTCTGCACGACCCAGATGCCCAGTACCATGAGCGCGAGCATCGGAAGGTCTCGCTTGATCGCCATCAACAGGTTGAAGATCGCCCCGCAATCCTGTTCCGTAAGTTCCTTCTTGTGAAGGTAGACCATCAGGGGCGAGCCTAACCGGCGCATCTCGAAAAATGAAGTCTGCGCGACCGAACGGCTCGCCACGGTCGTGTTTAATCGAGAGCGAATATCTTCTCCGAAGACGACTTTACTGTGGACGGTAATGTCGAGGGCGAAGGTGGCCGGGATCGGATCGGTCTCGCTCCAGTAAAAGAATGGGTGGAACGGGCCGGGCGACTTATCGGCAATTTTCTCGCAAGCTTCGGCCATCACTTCGAGCGACTCAAGGAAGCGAGCCTTGTCGTCGAACAGGTCATGCTTTAAGAAGACGAACACGTCCATCATGTCGCTATGGCCGGGCATGACATCGCCTCTTGCCATCGAGCCGAACAGCACGGCGCAGGACACGGCATCTCGCATGCGTGCGATATCTGCAAGCAGCCCCTCTAGAACATCTTCGTAGTCTTTCACTGATGCGGTCATCGTATATGCCCCTCAATGTAGTGAACAGCCCTCTCAAACAACCATAACGCTTCCTTTGCCGAGTCGCGCGAAACTTGCCCTGCCGAGGCCGCCGCTTCGCGTTGCGTGAGCGTGTTGATGTCCGCCCAAGTCTGCATCGCCCACTTGTCTTCGAACAACGTCTCGAACCGACCGGGGATATTCTCCGGCGCGACATCCCACTCGCCGCGCGTTAAAAGCGCAATCGCCATCAAATACCTGATCTGCCTCTCGGTCTCTTTAATAATGCCCAGATAGTTTCTGCGCCTGAACTGGTCGAGCGACCAGTTGCGGACGAACTGCCTGCACCTCTGTACCTGCGCTTCCAGTAGAGGCATTGAATCCTTCCGGATCACTACTTCGTCACTTATGTCGCGGCCATAAATTACATCCCCTTTGAATTTCAGCCGGTAGGCCAGCAGCGGCTTTTCTTCCAGTGGATTAGGCCACCCGAAAACGCCCGGAAAGGAGAGTTGGAAAAGCTCCGCGCTGCGCAGGCAGTACAGCGTGATGGGAGGCGGTTCACAACTATAAACAACGGAGATGAGGTCTGGAACGAACCCGGCTTCGTCTTTGAAAACTATAACGAGTCCGCCGTTGGTGAACGGGTGCGAGTAGGCGGTAATACTCTCGATCTGTTCACCGAGGCGTGCTATCACGCGTGATGCGAATTCACGAACAGGTTCTTCAGTCATTTGTTACCATTCCCGTTTGCGCACCATTCGAGGACGGCCATTGCGCTGGTTAGTTTGTGCCACGCCTGCCGGAACGCGCGACTTTGCGGGCCGTCGAGAACTCCGTCGGTCACGTCGCCGCCGCGCACCGCCGGCAAGTCGTGCATGAAAACAGTCTCCGACGATTTGGAGACTTCCGCCATCATTTTTTCGGTCACTTTATATGGTTCGAATATCTTCTGCCAGTTCGGGTCGGCCTTGGGCACTCCCATGGTTTGCCAGCGTGTGGCGTAGACGGCGTTCACGCTCCGGGGGAGCTTGTCTATATCGTGGTGCTCCTCGACGCACGCGTCGTATTGCCGGGCGAAGTTCCGGGCTGTCTTGAGCATATCCTCCGGTAAGCCGTAGCCTTCGGGAGTAACCAGTGTCAACCGCATGCCGGGCGTCATGGAGACGCCGAGCGCGAGCGCCGCCGCGGTGTTGTTACCTTCACCGACATACAAGACGTGGACACGGTTGAGTTGCTTGAACTCCTCTTTCAACGTAGTCAAGTCTGCAATCGCCTGCGTGGGGTGTTCGTTGTCGCTCATGGCGTTGATGATCGACATGCGTCCCTGTGCAGCCATCACCCTCATCTCTTCCATGGACGCGTTGGTACGCATGACCAGAGCATCGAGGAATCCCGACAGCACACGGGTGGTGTCATCGACGGTCTCGCCGGTCATGATTTGCAGATCATTGGGGCCGTACGCAATGGTGGAAGCGCCGAGCCTGATCGCGCCGACGGTAAAAGCTGTTCGCGTGCGCGTCGATGTCCCGCGGAAATATATACCCACGGTCTTGTTGGCGAGAGGGGAACCTTTGCAGTCTCCTGCCGCTATTTCAAGAGAGCGGTCGACGAGGCGTGATAAGTTCTCCGACCCCAGCTCGGCGAGCGTTAAAAGGTGTCTCACACTCATCCCTGCCTCCTTTCGTTCGAATGCATATTAGGAATCTTTCGGTTGAACTTTCGGCGTGCGAGCCTTTAACAGCCGCCGTTTGCGCGAATGCTGAAACGCCGAAAATAGTGTTGGGGTGACCCCTTGTACTGACTGTGTTGCGCTGCTGCTCCTACCTGCTTATTTATTGATGGGAGCCGGCCACCCTTCGGCGTCGGGGATTGTGTCGACTATCTCATCTTCCAGAAGGCGCAGGCGCGGATAGAAGTAGCCGCCCGCGACCAGCAATAAAGTAAGCCCGCCCATGATGATAAATAGAAAGCCGATGCCCCGCCCCGGCCCTGTTCCGATGAAACGCCCTACCGATCCGGCCAAAGGCCCCCCCTGCGCCAGCAGCGGCTCGAACACGTATTGGGCGAGCGGCCCCGCAACCATGTAGGAGAGCGGAACCGATGACCAAGCGATCATGCGCCGCACGGCGAACACCCTGCCTTGCACGTCGGGTGAGACCTTGCTCTGCCAGATGGCCTGACTTGATCCGCTGATGAAGGGCAGGGTGAAAAAGAAAAAGAAGGCCGCGACCGCTACCAACTCCGCCGAGGCGCGCAGCCCCGCGAGGATGAAACAGAATCCGCTCAAGAGCTGGAATCCGAGAACTCCTTTCATCCGCCGGCGGGGGCCTCCCCATGCGCTCATCACGATGCTGCCGAAGAGCATGCCGCTACCGCCTACGGAGAGGACTGTTCCGAGCACCACGGGAGTGGCGAAGGAAAGTACCAGAGGCGTTGTAAGAACGAGGATGAAGCCTCCGAGAAAATTCGCCGCGGCAAAGAAAATGAGCAACGCCAGCAAGCCGGGGCGTGACGTGATGTATCTCATCCCGTAAGTCACTTCGTTGACGAGAGACTTCTTCACATCTTCTCCGTGGCTCGTCTTCAAGGGTGCGGGTATCCGTACGAGAAATAACGTGGCGATGGCAAACAGAAACGTGGCGAAGTCCACCAGAAAGATGCCGTGAAGGCTAATGGCGGCCAGCAACACCCCGCCGAGCGCTGGAGAGACGATGTGACCGAGCGCCTCTCCCGTTTGTACCATTCCGGCAGCCCGGCCGAAATGCCTCTTGGGAACCAGCATGGTTGTAGCAGCGGAATAGGCCGGCCACTGGAATGCACTGAGAGCCGAGTTGGCGGTCATCGCCACGCAGATGTGCCAAACCTCAAGACGGCCTGCGATGTACAGCAGCGCGATACACAGCACCGTCAGGCCAGCCCCGATGTCGCTGTAGATCATGGTGCGGCGGCGATCCCAGCGATCAATCAGGGCTCCCGCTACGGGAGCAATGGCAATCCCCGGCAGCCGTGAGCACACCGCTATCAACGCAAATTGCGTTATCGACCCGGTACGCTGATAGACCCAAACCCCCAGCGCGAATCCGGTGAGGCCGGAGCCCATCAGCGACACGACCTGCCCTAACCAGACAAGTGTGAAGACCGACATCTTGGGCGGTGCGACTTGTTGGGTCGCCTGATCCACAGTTACCGTCATCGTTTGGGCTTTCGTCAGTGATTCACTGCGCCGTCCGGGGTGGATCATACTCGTTGCTTAACACTAGAAAGCGAACCGGACTATGCGAGGCGCGACCGTGAATCTCTTTTGCAGGTAAGAGTTGTTTCGCTTCATAGTTTGCTTCAACCCGCTATCGCATCCAGCCAAGACTTCAACTGTTCCGCCAGCGTGCGCGCGTGAGAACCTGTCAAGGTCGTATAATGATCGCCCTCAACGTGCCGTACCTCTAAGCGGTCGGCGGAGATTCGCTCCCACCCCAGCGTGAGCCCGTCGCGCGCCTCCTCTTTGCCCTCACTGGCTCTGAACAGCATGATGCGGGTTCCCGGTTCGAGGGGTGGCGGCGCATAAGCCAAAAATGCTCTCCCGTTGCGCTCGAAAACTTCGAACAGAGATGCAAACTGCGAAATCTCCATGTCGGGCGGCAGCAGGTTGAGCTTGATCGCTTCGTTCAGGATGAATCTCAGTTGCTCTGGCGCATCCAGTTGCCGCAGATAATCGCAGTCTACCTCCAGCGACTTCCCTGATATGCCGGCGAAGTCTGTGAGAAATCTGGATAGCATCTCCGCGGAGTCGGGTTCGTATTGCCCCGGCGTCTCTTGGCTTGGCGGAGCCCAAGTGTCGAGCATAGTGACATGTGCGACCTGCCCGTCGCGTTGCTTGAGTTGTCGTGCCATTTCAAAGGCGACCACTCCGCCGAATGACCAACCCCCCAGCAGGTAAGGGCCTTCGGGCTGGATGGTGCGCACCGCTTCGATGTAATGAGAGGCCATGTTTTCGATGCGAGTTTCAAGCTCTCCATTCCCGCCCGAGCCGCTGGCCTGTATCCCGTAGAAAGGCCGCTCCGAACCCATCGAGCGTGCCAGTTCCATATAGCAGAGAATATTTCCGCCTATCGGATGTATGCAAAAAAACGGCGTCTTGAAACCGGCGGGCTGGATTGCCACGGCGGGCGACTCTGGCGTGAGGTCTGTCTGCTGTCGCAACAAACTCGCAAGGCTTTCGACGCTTGCGCCTTGAACCAGCGACGATAGCGGAATGGTCTGCTTGAGCCTGTCTCTCACCTGCGCCACCAGACGAACCGCCAGCAGAGAGTGGCCGCCGAGATCGAAGAAGTTGTCGGTGATGCTAATCGGGGATGTGTTGAATATGTTTTCCCAGATGCGCACCAGTTGAAATTCGAGCAGGTCGCGCGGGGCGACGATCTGCCGCTCCGTCTGGTGCGCGGCGGTCTCAAGCTGGCGCAGCGCGCGGCGGTCGATTTTCCGGTTCGGGGTCAGAGGGACGGCATCGAGAAAAACGAATGATGACGGCACCATGTAATCCGGCAGCTTCTCCCTCAAACCCTTGCGTAGTTGCTCGGCGGTCAACGGACTCTCCGTATCGAGAACGACATAGGCCACCATACGTTTATCATCCGAAGGGCCGCAGTCCAATACCACCGCTTCCCGAACTCCCGCCTGCTTGCTCAACACCGTCTCCACCTCGCCCAGTTCGATCCGAAATCCTCGTATCTTGACCTGATGATCGATGCGACCGAGATACTCCAAATTTCCGTCGGAAAGATAACGAGCCAGATCGCCGGTTTTGTAGAGTCGCGCGCCCGGCTCTGTACTGAACGGGTCAGGAATAAACTTCTCCGCGTTTAGTTCAGGGCGATTCAGATAACCGCGCGCCAGTCCCCCGCCGCCGATGTGCAACTCGCCCGCGACTCCGATGGGAGACGGCCGGAGGCGTTCGTCCAGCACGAAGGTCTGCGTGTTGGAGATCGGGCGGCCGATGGTGGGCTCGCCTTCCGCGCCTCTCTCGACCAACGTGTAGGTGGAGTAGGTGGTGTCCTCTGAAGGGCCGTACAGGTTGAACACCCTGTCCACTTTGCCTTGCTGGTAGGCTTGCTGCGCGAGCCTGTTGTGCAACGCCTCTCCGGCCAGATTCACAGTCCGCACGGACTCGGGCACCGCTCCCAGTCTCACCAGTTCGGCCATCGCCGAAGGCACCGTATTGATGAGCCTCACGTTTTCGTCTTCCGGCACGCCCGACAGGTGCAGGGCGTCTTCGACGAGGATTACCTTCGCTCCCCAACTCAGCGAGCCGAATATCTCAAAGACCGATAAATCGAAGCAGACCGACGTTGAAGCCAGAACGTTTTCAAACTCGTGAGCAAAGAAAACTTTTCTCGCCCAGTGTAGAAATGCCAGCGCGTTGCGATGCTCTATCGACACGCCCTTCGGCTTCCCCGTCGAGCCCGACGTGTAGATCACGTAGGCAAGGTTTCGCTGAGAAACGATTGAGGCAAGATTATCGGTGTCGAGTCGGCCGATCTGTTCCCGCTCGCTATCGAAACAAACCAACTTGCGGTCAGGCGCGCGAAGCTTGTCGGCCAGAGACTGTTGAGTTATCAGGATCGAAGCCTGCGCGTCGTCGAGCATGAAATCGGAACGCTCCTGCGGGTACGCCGGATCGAGAGGAACGTATGCTCCACCCGCCTTTAACACTCCCATCAACGCGACCACGAGGTCTGTCGAACGTTCCAGGCAGATTCCGATTCTGGTCTCGGCCTCCACGCCCAGCAGTCTGAGGCGGCGCGCCAGTTGATTAGCGCGTTGATTCAACTGCCGGTAGGTGAGCCGCTCGGAGCCGGAGACGACCGCGACGGAATCGGGGGTTCGCTCAACTTGGGTCTCAAATAATTGATTGATGCAATCCGCCTGCGGGTAGTCCTCTCCGGTGTCGTTCCATTCGAATAGCAGTTGGTTTCTTTCCCGCTCCGACAAGAGATCGCAATGGGCGTAGTCGTGACGCGGGTTGCAGGCCATTTCCTCAAGCGCCCTTGCGTAGTAACCGCCGATGGCTTCCATCTGTTCTCTGCGTAACTGGCTCGCCTCGGCGTTGAGGGTCAATTGGACGGCGGGCGAAGACGCACCCATACTAAAATTAGCCCAGAAGGTCAGGTTTGTTTGCGCGAAGAGGCTGGCATCCAGAACTTCAAGATCGCCCAGTTCTGCAAGGTTCTGGAAGACATGAAAATTGGTAAAGTTGAAGACCGTTTCAAACAACGGCTGGCCGCCTTGATCGCGCTGTATCTGCGCCATCTGGTAATAGCGATAAGGCATGAATTCGCGCTCGGTTTCAAAGGTCTGCTTTGCCAACTCCGCCCACGTCCCGCCGCGCAACGCCTGTCGGAACGGCACAGTGTTGAGGAACAGTCCGAGCGCGCGTTCGCCCTCGCGCCCCTCCGGTCGCCCGTGTGTCACAACGCCGGTCACAACATCCGGCTGGCCGCTCAACAGGCTCATGATCCGCAGGTGTGCGGCAAGCAAAACATTCTTGAGCGGAATCTGTTGAGATCGAGCCAACTGCTTGAGCGCATCGGAAACCTCAACAGAGATGGGCACATCGATCACATGGTTGGACGGGGCGTCTGCCGGTGGGTCAGAAGCAGGCCAGCGAGGGAGAATCGCGGCGGCGCTCTCGGACAGCTTCTCACGCCAGTAGCCCCGGCACTCTTCGGACGCAAGAGCCGCGCGCTCAAGGATGACAAAGTCGCGGAAAGAACCGGAACGCGGAGGTTCTACGAGGTCGGGATTATTGTTCAGTAGTGAAAAGTAGGTTTGGAATAACTCGGTGAGTGCGGACGCCACGCTCCACCCGTCAAGGATGGCATGATGTTCGGTCATGGATAGCTGGAACGTATCGTCGCTCCGGCGATGAACGTGGAAACGCAACAGGGGCGGACTTGTCCAGTCGAATTGTTTATGTTTCTCCGACTCGATCCAATCTTTGATGGCCTGTTCTTGTTGCGCCGCACTGAGCGCGCGCAGGTCTTCGACTTCGAGCGGAACGGGGACGCCGCCGTGAACCAACTGCATCGGCTCGCTGAAGGTCACGAGGTCGAATGAAGTTCGCAACACGGGATGCCGGGACACGAGGAGTTCGACGGCGCGCCGCATCTTTTCAACGCTGAGTGGGGCGCGTAAATGGTAGCTCCCGACGTTGTGATAGACCGCCGCGCCGGGGTCGAGATTGCTGTGAAAGAGCATCCCTGCTTGTAGCATCGTGAGCGGGTACGCATCTTCGAGCCCGTCGGGCAAACGGCGTCGGTCTTCGTCGGAAAGCGCTCCGAACGGTTCGCTCGCCGCTTGCTCAACGCTCGCTTCCCGCGTGTCGAGCGCGTGCGCGAGCCCGCGAATTGTCTGGTGCTCGAAGAGTTGCTGGATCGGGAAGTTCAAGCCCTTCCTCTGGGCTCTCGATAGCATTTGAATGCTGAGAATGGAATCGCCGCCCAGCTCGAAGAAGTTGTCGTCGATACCCACGGTTTTGATTTGCAGAACTTCAGACCACGTTTCGGCCAGCGCCTGTTCCAGCGACGTGCGCGGTTCCACAAATTCCGCGCCGAGGTCGGGTCGCACGTCTTCTTGAGGCTCCGGCAGCGCACGACGGTCGAGCTTCCCGTTCGGCGTCAGCGGAAGGGCATCGAGCATCACGAAGTGAGCCGGGAGCATGTAGTCCGGGAGCTTCTTCTTGAGAGAGTTGCGCAGTTCGATGATGCTCGGCGCGGGCAGTTCGTCGAGGACAATGTAAGCTCTCAGTTGTTTATCGTCTTGGCCCGAACCTCCGGCGATAACAACCGCATCGCGAATCTGCGGGAGGTCGAGCAAGGCCGCCTCGATTTCCCCGAGCTCAATGCGGAACCCGCGAATCTTCACTTGCTGATCGATCCTGCCGAGGTACTCGATGTCTCCGTTCGACAGGCGGCGCGCAGAGTCTCCCGTCCTGTAAAGCCGCCGGCCGGGACGCTCGCCGAATGGATCGGAGATGAAACGCTCCGCGGTCAACTCGGGTCGGTTGAGATACACGCGCGCCACGCCCGCCCCGCCGACAAAAATCTCACCCGCCACGTCAAACGGGACAGGTTGGAGATGCCGGTCGAGTATGTACAACTGTAGGTCTGGGATGGGGACGCCGATCAGGCTCGCGCTGTTTACGGCATCTTCTTTCACGAGCGGCCGGTATGTCACGTGCACGGTCGTCTCGGTGATGCCGTACATGTTGACGAGTTGTGGCCGCCGGTCGCCGTGTCGCGCAAACCAAGATTTCAAGCCGGCGATGTCGAGCGCTTCGCCGCCGAAGATTACCGTGCGCAGAGAGAGGGTGCGCGCCGCGCCCGCTTGTTCATCAACTTGCATGAGTTGACGAAACGCGGAAGGGGTCTGGTTTAAGACCGTGACTTTCTCGGCGATCAACGTCTCGTAGAATGCTTCTGGCGAGCGGCTGACGATGTACGGAACTATCACCAGCCTTCCGCCATACAGCAGCGCGCCCCAGAGTTCCCAGACCGAAAAGTCGAAGGCGTAGGAATGGAACAATGTCCATACATCTTCAGCCCCGAAGTTGAACCATGATTGCGTAGCCGCGAAGAGCCGGATGACGTGGCCGTGAGTTACCACCACGCCTTTGGGCTGGCCGGTCGAGCCTGATGTGTAGATGACGTAAGCGGCATTATCCTTGACTACTTCGGACGGAGGATTCTCTTCGCTTTCGGCCTGCAATTTTTCCGAGTCATCGTCGAGGCAGATCACTTCGGCCGCCTGACGGGGAAGACTTTCCATCATCTGCGACTGAGTCAGCAGCACTCTGATGCCCGCATCGTCGAGGACGAACGCAAGCCGGTCTCGGGGATAGGTCGGATCGAGCGGAACATAAGCCCCGCCGGCCTTCAAGATGCCCAGCAAGCCGACCACCATTTCCAAAGATCGTTCTACGCAGATGCCTACCAGAGATTCCGCACCTACGCCCCGCGAGCGAAGGTAATGAGCCAGCTTGTTGGCGCGGCGGTTCAACTCTTCATATGTTATCTCCTGCCCTTCGCAGGTCAGTGCGACGGCGGCGGGGGCGCGCCCGACCTGAGATTCGAACAACTCGTGAAGCGAATTTCCCGTGAAGCTATGGGCGGGCGTTTCCTCGAACGAGGGAATCATCTTGAGCCGCTCCGCCTCGGTCAGCATCGGCAGCCGGGAGAGACGTCGGTCGGGGTCGGCTACAATCTGCTCCAACAGCGTTTCGAAATGCCGGATCATCCTCTCGATCATGGAGCCGTCAAACAAGTCTGTGTTGTATTCCCATACCCCGAGCAACCCCTGCTCATCCTCCAGCGTCGTGAGAGTGAGGTCAAACTTCGATGTGCGAACCTCAAGCTCAAACGGGCTGATCGTGAGATCAAAAGCTTGTACCTTTTGTTGCGGCACGTTTTGGAGGGCGAACATGACCTGAAACAGCGGAGTCCGGCTGAGGTCTCGCTCCGGTTGTAACTCTTGAACCAGTTTCTCGAACGGCACGTCTTGATTGGCGTAGCCGTCGAGCGCGACTTCCCTCACCCGTCCGAGCAACTCTCTGAAACCGGGGTCGCCCGACAGGTCTGTGCGCAGCACGAGCGTGTTGATGAACAGCCCGATCAACCCTTCAACCTCGCGCCGGTTGCGGTTCGCTATCGGGGTGCCGACGAGCATATCCTGCTGGCCTGTGTAACGGAGCAGGAGCACTTTGAATGCGGCCAGCAACACCATGAACAGCGTCGCGTTTTCAGACCTGCTTAAGACCCTCAGCTTTTCGGTAAGGCTCAGGTTCAACCGCCATCTTTTTTCCGCACCGTTTAGCGTGTGGCGAGAGGGGCGCGTCCCGCGCGTCGGTAGTTCCAACACGGGCAGCCGACCGTTGAGTTGTTTTCTCCAGTAGACGAGTTGCTTTTCCAGCACATCGCCCTGCATGCGATTGCGCTGCCAGTGAGCGAAGTCCGCGAACTGGATCGGCAGTTCCGGCAGGGGCGATTCTTCGCCGCGCGAAAAAGCCTGATAGAGCAGCGTCACCTCTCTGGTTAAAATTTGAGTAGACCACATATCTGAAACGATATGGTGGATGGTCAATAAGAGAATGTGATCGTCGTCGGCCAGCTTGAGCAGGGAGGCGCGCAGTAAGGGGCCTGTGCGCAGGTTGAACGCGGCATGAGCTTCTTCGTTGGCGAGGGCGCGCGCGCGCGCGAAACGCTGCTCCTCAGGGATGTCGCTCAGGTCAATTGTTTCGAGGCGAAACGGCGTCCACGGATTAACCAACTGCTCCGGCGCGCCTGTCACTTGATCGGTTTCAAACGTCGTTCGCAGCGAATCGTGACGCCGCATGACTTCCCCAAAGCATCGTTCCAACACGCCGACATCAAGCGGGCCTTCCAAACGCAAAGCCGTCGGCACGATGTAGGCGGCCGTCTCGCCTTCCATCTGATCGAGAACCCACAATCGCTGTTGCGCGAACGACAGGGCGTATCGCTTCGGCCGCTGCTTTTTCTTTTGGAGCGCCAATCGCGCCAGCAGTTCTTGCCGTTGCTCTTGGGTCAGTTCGGCCAGTTGGCCTTTCGTGTCGCTCATGTTCGTTGCTTCTTTATTTCCAGCGTCACGTTTGCGGTGAGAGCGAAGCCTCTTCGTTTAGGTAGATGAGGCGGGGCGAAAGGTCGCCTCGTTAGACCTTTGCGGCCAGGGGGTCGGCAAGAAGGATTCGATCCGCGTGCCCGCGCCTTCATTGGCCGCATTTTTATAGACGAACTCGGCAACCGCTAAGTCGAGCACACCCAAGCCGAACGGGCTGAAGACCGTGATGCCTTTGCCGTCTCCCCTCGCAGGGGCTTTGCCTTTGGTTACGTCGCCGATGGTACACCTGATGAACTCGCGCGAGCCTACCTGTTGCTCCGCCAAGTGAACCGACGTTTGCGCGCGGCACACGTGATCGACATCATCCACGACGCTATCGCAAGACAGGATGACCTCGGGCGTCAGGTCGCGCAGGGAGACGTGCAGGATCGTGCTGCCCGGAGCGAGACCTGAAAGATCGGAGATGTACGGTTGGAGCGCCGTGGTGGCGATTGAGACGAGAGACGAAGTCTGAAAAAGAGTTGGCAGATCGGTCACTACCTCCGCCGTGACTTTTTTAAACGTCTCCTCACAAGTCTGCTTAAACTGCACGGCGCGTTCGAGGCTCACCACCGACAGCACTTCCGTGCCTGTAAGAATCATTATCGAGTTGCCATGCATATGTGACGTTCCTTATCCCCTTCCCATAAATAGGAAACGTTACCGAAATGTTCTCCGACCCACTCGTCTGAATAGATCGTGTCGAGGTATCGTTCGCCACGGTCGGAAAGAATCGCCGCGCAGATCGCGCCCGGCGAAAGGTTTGCCCTGAAACGCTCAATCGCCATGATCACCGCGCCCGAAGAACCGCCCGCGAGGATCGCTTCGAGCCGCGCCAAACGACGGCAGCCCGTGATGCATTCCAAGTCCGTGACATGCACACACTCATGTGCAAGGTCGGCCTGATAGAGCGACGGCCGCACGGCCGCCCCGTGCCCCGGGACGAGACGCTTGGCGGATTCTCCGCCGAAGATCACGCTGCCCACCGCATCGACGGCGACCACAGTCGTCGGCATCTTGTGCTCGCGAACGTATTCGGCGCAGCCCCGCAGAGTGCCGCAAGTGCTGGTGGCGCAAAAGAGGTAGTCCACGGTTCCGTTCAAGGCGGTGACGATCTCATGCATCGTCTGGCGATGCGCCCCGGCGTTGTGCGTGTTCGCATACTGATTAGGCCAGAACCCGTGGCTCGTCGAGGCAAGAAGGTCTTGTACGCGGGTCAATCGAGCCTGTAGGTATTCGCCGGTTGTGGGGTCGGGTTCGGTGACGTGGTTCACCTCGGCGCCGTAAGCCTCCAGCAGGCGAACGTTCTGGAGGGTAGTTTTCGGATCGACAACGCAGATGAATCGCAGTCCGAGGTATGTGCAAGCCTGAGCAAGTCCGATGCCCATGTTGCCCGAACTGGACTCGATGACCACCGTGTCGGCAGAAATCTCACCCGACTCCAGGCCCTGACTGATGATCCTGAACGCCGGTCGATCCTTCATGCTGCCGCCCGGGTTGAGTGATTCGAGCTTGGCATAAAGTCGAAAATTCATGTCACTGAAAATTCTAGTCAGTTCGACCAGCGGCGTATTTCCGATGGCACGCAGTACGCCTGCATTCATCTTTCCACCTCCAACGCTTCTGAGATTGTGATGATTTAGGAAGAGAGGCCATGCCCGGCGGGAGGGCTCACAGACGACCAAGAATATTGTTACCGGGGGACAAAACGGATTCGCGTAGAATCCCGAGCAGACTGCGCGAATCCCACGTTTTTCGGGCGGCGGAACTATATAATCAGTCCGCTTTTCTGAAATTCTTCGAGAGTTTGCGGGTCTTCGAATAAGCCGTTGCGCCGGAAAAGTTGAAGGGTCGCGCCCGCAGTTTTTCTCAAGCCGTCGATGACCTCCGGCCACGGGTATGACTCCGCCATGATCTGGTCTATTTCTTCCGGGCGCAGATCGTACATCTTCAGACGCCGCTTGATTGCCTCATAGTCCGGCTCAAGCGCCTTGATGATGAAGTGCGGCAGGATCGGGCCGAGAATTGATTTTTGGCGTTTCGACAGTTGCGGCCAGAGCACGTCCATGAAGCTGGAAAAGAAGGCGTGATGTCTGGCCTCATCGTTCGCATGGTCTGCGATCATTTTCCTGACGGCGAGAACGACCTGCTCGTCCTTAGGAATTTTATTGAGGGTCGAAGATATCAAGGTCTCAAACACAATGACGAACAACAATCCGCTCAACGGCCTGAGGTTCGGCGGCACGGCTTCGCGGGCTTTATTGAACCGGCGCAGGAAATCGCCGAAGTTATAGGGTAGGGGCTTGATTCCGGTGGCGGCCTCGATCTGAACCTTAAGGTCTATGGAGTACAGGGAATGGTAGGCTTCGTCGCAGTAAATCTTGTACGCGTCAAACAGCATCTCGCTCGGCAGATCGAGTCCCGACTTACCAAAAGCGATGCGCTGCGCTCCACGATTCACCACCTCTATCTCGAAGCTCGCCGTGAACTCAAGATAACTGTACAGGTGATATATTAAGAGGCTGCGCTCGGCTTCCTTGCCCAGCCGGACGAGCAGGGGGTGACGGATGATAGGATCCAGCGCGGGTGAGAAATAGACTTTCTCCGCCGTCTCTTCTTCCAACAGGCGGCGCACCCCTGCCCGGACGCCGGCACGCGAGTCCCAATCGCTAAGGCGACTCTTGTACTCGTAATGTCCCCGTTCTCCACGATTGGTTGGCATCGCTAAACCTGCCTTATTCAACTGGCGACTCTGCCGGTCGCCGCCGCCGCGATTAGATCACATACCGGCTCTCGTGAATTCAACGGCTTGCACGGTCAATCGACCGGGCGGGAATTTTGCAGCAGACGGTCGGCGGAGTTACTGTTTCTTCTTTCCGGTGACGTCCATCAACAGAGCTTGCAATTCCTCTTTTGTCATCTGTTCCAGCAAGGCGGACAAAGGCTCGTCTTCTTCATCGCTCTCGCGGGAGATGGCTTCTATTTCGTCTTCCTGCGGTTGGGTCTTGAATTCTTCCACGGCCTTCGCCAAGCCCGACACGGTCGGCGCCTCGAAGATTTGACGCAAGGGCACATCTACCTGCAACGTCTCGCGCAGGCGGGTGATTACCTGTGTGGCCGATAGGGAGTGGCCGCCGAGTAGAAAGAAGTTGTCGTTAACGCCGATCTTCTCAAGGCCGAGTACCTCCGCAAAAATCGTCGCCAGCGATTGCTCGACTTCGTTGCGCGGCGCGACGTATTCCTCCTCCAACACCTGTCGGGAAAATTCCGGCGCGGGCAATGCCTTGCGGTCAACCTTGCCGTTGGAGAGCAGCGGCATCCGGTCGAGCAGGACGAAGGCCGACGGCGCCATGTAGTCCGGCAGCTTCGCCAGCAAATGGTTGTGCAACTCGCTGCTCTTCGGTTTCTGATCCGGCTTCGCCTGAACGTAAGCAATCAGCCGCTTGTCTCCGGGTACGTCCTCGCGAGCCATCACAACGACATCGGAAATCGCGTCGTGCCGGCGCAGCACCGATTCGATCTCGCCCAGTTCGATACGATAGCCACGTATCTTAACCTGATGATCGATGCGCCCCAGAAATTCAATACTTCCGTCGTGTCTAAACCGCGTTAAGTCTCCGGTGCGATATAACTTTTGTCCCTTGTGATGGCTGAACGGATCGGCGATGAAACGCTCCGCGGTCAGTTCCGGGCGGTTAAGATAGCCCCGCGCCACCTGTGCGCCGCCGATGCACAACTCGCCCGGCACGCCGATTGGAACGGGATACAAATTCTCGTCCAGCACGTACGCCTGTGTATTGCCAATCGGACGACCTATCGGCACCACACTCTCCTGTATGTCTTTCCCGCACTCCCAGACCGTCACGTGCATAGTGGTCTCGGTTGGGCCGTACACATTGGTCAACCGCGCATGCGGCAATCGCTCTAAGAATCGTTTGCACACGGCTGCCGGGAGCGCCTCGCCTCCGCAGAACACATGCTTGAGGCGGAGACACTTTTCAAAGCCCTCCTGCTCGACCAGCAGCTTGAGCAACGAGGGAACCAACTGTAAGACCGTCACCCCTTGCTCCTGGAGAGTCTTGACCATGTAGTCGCCGTCTTTTTCCGCGTAAGGACGCGCTACCACGAGGGTGGCACCCGTCACCAAAGGCCAGAAAAACTCCCAAGCCGAGGCGTCGAAACTCAACGAAGTCTTTTGCAGCAGACGGTCGGCGGGGGTCATCTCATAGGTGGCTTGCATCCATAAGATCATGTTGGTGACCGCCTCGTGTGGGGTCATCACACCTTTCGGCTTGCCGGTCGAGCCTGATGTATAAATCACATAAGCGATGTTTTTGGCCGACACGCCCCAATGATCATCGCTGGATGTCGGCGAGTCATTATCGCCGGGGATAGTTGTCTCCCATTCTTCATCCAAGCACAACGTCGTCACGCTTATGTCGTCGAGCTGCTTTAAGAGGTCGTTAGTCGTCAAGAGCAACTTCACGCCGGCGTCTTCGGCCATGAATGTCAGCCGGTCTTTAGGGAGCGTGGGGTCGAGCGGGACGTAGGCTCCACCGGCTTTGAGTATTCCGAATATAGCCAAGACCATCTCAATCGACCGCTCCAGCGAAACGCCGACCAGCGTCTCCGGCCTGACACCGGCCGCCTTCAAACGTCGAGCCATCTGATCTACCCTGCGGTTTAATTCATCGTAAGTCAGGGTCTGGCCTTCATAAATAACCGCGACGGCATCCGGGGTGCGTTCCGCCTCCGCCTCGAACAATCGGTGCACACAGTTGTTAAACTGGTAATCGGAGGCGGTGTTGTTGAACTCTACGAGCAACCGTTTCCGCTCCGCGTCGGTCAGTATCGGCAGCCGCGATAATCTCTCTTCGGGGTCGATGATGATGCCGCGCAGCAGCGTGTTGTAGTGTCCGATCAGGGACTCGATAAACGGCTGATCAAACAGATCGGTGTTATATTCGAGCCACCCCGACATGTTCCCGTCGGCTTCCTCCATGATTGACAGCGTGAGATCGAATTTTGAGGTTGCGCCTTCGATAATCAGCGGACTCATCGTCATGCCCCCCAGCTTCAATTCCGGCATGGGGTTGTTTTGCATGACGAACATGACTTGAAACAGGGGAGTCCGGCTGAGGTCTCGCTCCGGTTGTAGCTCCTCGACCAACTTTTCAAACGGCACGTCTTGATTGGCGTAAGCTCCCAGCGCGGCTTCCTTCACCCGTCCGAGCAGTTCTCTGAAACTGGGGTCGCCCGACAGGTCTGTGCGCAGCACGAGCGTGTTGATGAACAGTCCGATCAACCCTTCAACCTCGCGCCGGTTGCGGTTCGCTATCGGGGTGCCGACGAGCATATCCTGCTGGCCGGTGTAGCGAAGCAAGAGCACTTTGTACGCTGCCATCAGCGTCATGAACAACGTCACGCCTTCGGCTTGGCTCAGGCTCTTAACACCGTCCGTAATGTCTCGCGGCAGTTCCCAGACTCGCACCGCGCCGTTTTGGGTGTGACGAGAGGGGCGCGCCCCGCGCGTCGGCAGTTCCAGCACGGGCAGCCGACCGTTGAGTTGTTTTCTCCAGTAGACGAGTTGCTTTTCCAGCACATCGCCCTGCATGCGATTGCGCTGCCAGTGAGCGAAGTCCGCGTATTGGATCGGCAGTTCCGGCAGGGGTGACTTCTCGCCGCGAGCGAAGGCTTCGTAGAGAGCTTTCAACTCCTTGATGATCACACCTACCGACCAGCCATCGGCAACGATGTGATGAATGGTGAGTAAGAGGATGTGATCGTCGTCGCCAAGCCTGACCAGCGAGGCGCGCAGCAGCGGCCCCGTGGAAAGATTAAAGGAGCTCTTGGACTCGTCGTTGGCGAGCGCGCGTGCGCGCTCAAGGCGTTGTTCTACGGGGGTGTCACTCAGGTCTATTGATTCGAGACGGAACGGCGCGCTGTGGTGAATGACTTGCACGGTCTCGCCGTTCGCCCGGTTGATCTCAAACGTGGTGCGAAGCGAGTCGTGACGCCTGATTATTTCTTTGAAGCACTGTTCCAAGACCTGTTGTTCGAGCCCTCCCTTGAGCCGCAACACGACCGGAATGTTGTAAGCGATGGTGCGGCCGCCTTCGAGTTCGTCGAGGAACCACAGTCGTTGTTGCGCGAACGAAAGGGGGAAGCGATTCGGCCGTTGCTGGGCGCGCGCTCTCAGCAGTTGTGCTAAGCGTTCGCGCCTTTGGTCGGGGTTCTCGTCGGCAATCGGGTCGGTCATCACGCTTATTCATCCCTCCTGTCTTCGGCGGCAACTTCTCCGAGTAATGCTTCCACCTCTTCGTCCGTAAGTTGACCAATCCTTGCCAGTAGCAACTCCTCGGCTGATTGATTGACTTTCGTGATAGGGCTGATGGCTTCCGGTCGAAAGCCTCCGGCGTTCATCACGCTCTCTGCAAACCCGGCCACCGTCGGCTGCTCGAATAGTTGTTGGAGGGGCAACTCGACCTTGAACTTTTCTAATATGCGCGACATCACTTGAGTGGCAAGCAACGAGTGGCCGCCAAACTTGAAGAAGTCGTCGTGGACGCCGATCTTGGAGAGGCCAAGCACCTCTGCGAGTATCTCCGCCAGCCCCTGCTCGACCTCGTTGCGCGGCGCGATGTAACCCTGCTCAGTCTCGCGGCGGGATTGTTCCGGCGCGGGCAACGCCTTGCGGTCAACCTTGCCGTTGGAGAGCAGCGGCATCCGGTCGAGCAGGACGAAGGCCGACGGCGCCATGTAGTCCGGCAGCTTCGCCAGCAAATGGTTGCGCAAGTTCTCAACGGATAGAGGTGAATCCGGCGGTGCGCTGAGAACCTTGAACGCGGCCTGAACCGGCTTTTCCGTCGATTGATCTTCCGACGCCTGAGGGCGTAGGGTGTAGATCATGTAGCCGGTGCTGCCCGCCTTCTCTTCCTGCCCGGCATCGCCCTCCGAGGAGAAGCCGTACCCTACGCTATCGACGAAAACCTCATACCCGCGTTCCTTCAACATGGGAACGATTGCGTCGAGACCTTCGCGTGATTCGACCTCCAGGACAATCTGTTTGATCTTGGGCCAATCCTCATCCCGGATTCCGGCCAGCACGTCGAGTTCGCTCTCTTCAACGTCGATCTTCAACAGATCGATACGCTCCACCTTGTTCTCGCGAATGACATCGGAAAGCGTCGTCAACCGGCAATCATACGTTTCGCATTTAAAATACTCTTCCAGTACGTCATTCAAATCTCGCTCCGAAAGCATGGTCGCGGGTCGCCCCCCGGTCACTGATTGGAGCCAGTCGGACAAGATCGGTTTCCTTCGTCGCTTGTGCTCTTCGGGATCGGCGACGCGCCCCGACACTCCCGTCATTCGCGGGTAGTAATTGAATTGATCCATCCCCGGCCGGTCGGCCAGACCGAGGTTGAACAACTTAACACTCAACCCCGGAATCGAGACGTTGGCACGCAGCACCTTAAACGTCGGCGGGATTGGCTCGAACGCATAGACGCGGGCGTCCCTGCACTTTTCGTTCACGAAGAGAGTGAAGAGTCCGATGTGTGCGCCCACATCAAATACACAGTCTCCATCGGAAAGCGTCACCCCGTGCTTCAAGTAGATTTCTTTCTCAAATACCTCGCGGTATATATCCATCGTATTGAACTGAATCTCGCCGTCGTGCGCGATCACCAGACCGTTCGGCAATTTGTGGCGGCGTTCGGCATCTTCCCTCCGGGCATCCGGCGCGGACGCAGATGAGCTTTGCGCTGCGGCGTCGGTGAATGCCTGTAACTCGGCCAAGTGTTCCTGATGGGGCGCCACGTAGGCTACCAGTCGCTTGTCTCCCGTCTGGCTCTCTTTCGCGATGACGACCGCTTCACGGACGGCGAGATGCGAAACTAACGCCGCTTCAATTTCGCCAAGCTCGATGCGGAAACCGCGAATTTTAACTTGATGATCGATGCGACCGAGAAACTCGACCTCACCTCCGGCGCGGAATCTCGTCAGGTCTCCCGTCCGGTACATACGCGCGCCGGGCTCGCCGCTAAAGGGATCGGGAATAAACTTCTCGGCGGTCAGATCAGGCCGGTTGACGTAGCCTCGCGCAAGGCCGATTCCGGCGATCTGCAACTCGCCCGGCACGCCTACGGGGACGGGTTGCAGGTTCGCGTCTACGATATGGATTTGTATGTTTGCAATTGCCCGCCCGATGGGCACAAACGGCCGGTCGCTCTCTTTTTCGCAAGCCCAGAACGTCACGTCCACGGCGGCTTCCGTCGGGCCGTAAAGGTTGTGCAGTTCGGAGTCGAGCAAAGAAAAGAAGCGTTGTTGTAGTTCCGCAGAAAGAGCTTCTCCGCTACAGATGACGCGCCGCAAGGAGCGGCAGCCTGCGACTCTGGGGTTATCGAGAAAAGCTTGAAGCATGGACGGCACGAAATGCAGCGTCGTGATCTCTTGCCCGGCGATAAGAGTCGCAAGGTACGTGCTGTCTTGATGACCGCCCGGCCGCGCCACGACGAGGCGCGCACCCGTGATCAACGGCCAGAAAAATTCCCACACCGAAACGTCAAAGGTGAAAGGCGTCTTTTGCAACACACGGTCGCGCCGGTTGAGGTCATAAGCGGCCTGCATCCAGCACAGGCGATTGCTAATTGCCCGGTGCGTGTTCATCACCCCTTTGGGCTCTCCGGTCGAGCCGGACGTGTAGATCACGTAGGCGAGGTTATCGGGACTGAGCGAACGGGCGGGGTTCTCCACGCTTTGCCCCGACAACATCTCCCAATCGCTGTCCATACAGAAAACTTTAGTCCCGTCCAAAGCCGCGAAATCGGAGAAACGTCGCTCGGTCAGGATTAAACGGGCGCGCGCACCATTGACCATGAAAGAAAGGCGGACTTGCGGATAGACAGGATCGAGCGGCATGTAGGCCGCACCGGCCTTCAGTATTCCAAGCAACCCGACGACCATTTCTATCGAGCGTTCCAAAAGTATGCCGACCACCGTGTCCGTCCCGACGCCCTGCGCCTGAAGCCAGTGTGCCAGTTTATTGGCACGCCTGTTCAGCTCGTCGTAGGTCAGCTCCCGGTCTTCGAACACGAGAGCGATCTCTTCCGGGGTGCGTCTCGCTTGCTGCTCAAAGAGTTCGGGGAGGATTTCGCTTTGCCCGTAATCAACCGAAGTGTGCGCCCATTCCGCCAACAGTTGTTGCTCGGCTGCGGTCAGCAACGGCAACCGGGCAACCGTTTCTTCGGGGCTGGCGATTAAACTCTCTGTAAGAATCCGAATGTGCCCGGCCATCCGTTGAATGGTGACTTGGTCGAAGAGGTCGGTGTTGTAATCAAGCGACCCTATCAACTCTCCTTCCATCTCAGTCATCGTCAACGACAAATCGAACTGAGCTGCCTGCTGTTTCAGAGACATCGATTCGAGAGTGAGATCACCTAGTTTGATGCGGGCTCCTTCGGTGCCCATCACAAAAGGCGCGAGTCCCTCTTGCACGAGCAACTGCGGCTTTTGTAGAGCGAAGAAAACTTGAAAGAGCGGCGAGCGGCTTGGGTCTCTTTCCGGCTGGAGTTGTTTGACCAGTAGCGGGAAAGGATAGCCATCATGATCAAGCGCGTCGAAAACAGTTTGCCGCGCTCGACGGAGAATCTCATTGAATGAAGGCGCTCCTGAGAAATCGGCGCGCAGCACGACCGGGTTGACAAAATACCCGACAATCTCCGCCGTCTCCGTCCGGCTCCGGCCTGAGGTAGGCGACCCGACCAGAAAATCCGTTTTCCCGGTATAACGATAAAGAAGCGTCTGCAATGCTGCCAGCAAGATCGTATAAAGCGTCGCGCCGCGCT
>JAIVJZ010000023.1 GCA_020199775.1 Acidobacteriota bacterium | reverse complement strand
ATGCCTGGGTAAGAGTCTGAAGTGGTCGAGCAAGATGAGAAAGTACAGGGCGGACGTGGCGCAGGAATCGCGGTTCGATGGACTTTGTTTGTTGCTAGTTAGCTCAAAACCTGAATAGTCACACTTTCAAGACAGAGTCCGATAATCTTCTCCCCCCTCTATCTCCCCTGACACTATCATTTGCATCTCTTACTCACTTATCACCAGCAGCAGGCTGTAGAGAATAGCAACACAATGACGTTCAATTTACTCCTCTCTTCGCAAGCTCTTTAGCAACACAATTCAGTCCATTTTATTCAACCCCTCTGTTAGTAGAAACAGCATCTAGCTCCTTCTACCCGAAGGAAGCATTCTCCTAATAATGTTTAACATTGATGGGGTTTTCGTTTACTATTCTTTTCGAGCTGCCACGAGACTTAGTGATTAAGTCCGGCTCACTCCACCGTGTTTATCCGGTCGCCCTTTCCTCTTGGAGGGCGGCTCCTCCAACCATCTCAAGCGACTCTTTCGTCAGGAGACCTTCATGGCCGCCGATGCCTTTGACCCTCACGATGCCCTCGACCCGATTGATGTGTATGAAGGGCCGGTTGAGTTCCTCGATCCTCTCATCGCTGATCCCATCTCTTCCCCGGACGAAGACGCGCCTCACACACCACCGCCGCCCGAACCGGAGGTGATGCCGGAGGACGACCGGCAGATCGATTATCTTGATCTGCCGGGGCTGCGCACACTGTCCGAGCCTATCAAAGGTAGAACCCGGCTCACGGTCAAAGTCGAACAGCTCATGCCCCCGGCCTGTCCCGTCTGCGGCTGCGACACCGGGGGCTTCAAAAGCAATGGCACCCGTCGCCAGTACCTGCTCGACGAGCCGCGCGGCTCGTCGAGCGTGCGCCTCGACCTGTCCCGCCGCAGCTTCAGTTGCAAGGGGTGCGGCACCTCTAAGCTCGTCCCGCTTGCCTGTCTCGCCGAAGGGCGTCGCATGACCCGCCGCCTCGAACTCTACATCCGGCGTAAATCCCTCCTGCGTCCCTTTCGCGAGGTCGCGCAGGAGACTGGCGTGTCGCCGAAGACCGTACGCGAGATTTTCCGCGAGCACACCACAAAGTTGGAGCGCGGGCGCGAAGAGAAGCTACCTACTCCACGTGTCCTCGGTCTTGATGGCGTTTACATCAACAGTAAGGAGCGCGCCATCCTCACCGACCCGGCACGCGGGCTGGTCATCAATCTCGTGCCGACCGTCCGCGCCCTCTTGCTCGGCAACGTGTTGCGCAACATGCCGGAGAGCGAGCGGGTAGAGGTCGTCACCATTGACATGTCGCGCGGGCTGCGCTCGGCGGTTAGTGAAGCCTTCCCGCGCGCCGCCATCGTCGTTGACCGCTACCACATCCAGCGGATGGCTAATGAGTCCGTGGACAGGGTGCGGCAGCGTCTGCGCCAGGAGATCAAGCGCACCAGAGCCGGCGTGCAGATGTGCCATCGCAAGTTGCTGAGAAAGCATCGCGGCCAACACACGGCTGATGAGCGGGAATTGGCGGAGCGATATTTTGAGCTCTTCCCGGTGCTGGAAAAGGCTTACGAGACGAAGGAAGCCTTCTTTGCCATCTGGCACGAGACGGGCAGCGTGGCGGCCAAAGCTCGCTATACGGAGTGGTGGAAGGAGTGCCCGCCGGAAGTCAGGGACGACTTCAAAGCCCTGCATACGGCGATGGAGAATTGGGGCGAATACGTCTTCAACTACTTCGACCACCCGCACACGAACGCTTTCACTGAAGCGTCGAACCGTCGCATTAAGGACATCCAGCGCGAGGGGCGCGGCGGCAGCTTCGAGACGGTGCGCTACAAGGCCATCTTCGGCACCCTCTTGCGTCAGGAGTTGCAGACGGCGAGGGAGCAGGAGCCGGGGTATGCCAAGCGCCGGGGCACGCCTAGAGCAAAAGGGCCGAAGCTGAAGGCCATCGAGGCCACGGCGGTTAAGGCACGCCCCCGCCCGTTACCCGTCGGGCTGCAACTACCCCTTTTCTGCGACTATTCTCCGTCATAGGTTTTATAGATCAGAATGGATGATAAGGCGGGGCAAACTCGCTGGTGGAGCTATCGTAAACGTGAGAGGTGTTCTGAGCTAGGCATCCTGATATTTGGCTTCTGTCTGTAGGTCATGGCTGCATCGCTTCATCGCGCCGTTCGGGTATTGCTCGCTCTTGACCCTGCGCCATCCCTGCCCGTCACACAGAGCGCAGTTTTCAATTCCCGATTTCTGCTGCCTGCCTTTCAGGGCTTGCTGCTTCTTCTCCTGCTCTTCGAGGTAGAGGGCAGGCAGGGTGTAATTCCCTTCTATCGCCGCCACAAGCCAGCCTGCGGCATTCTTTTTGGGCTTCCCCATATCACGGTAAGGATAAGCCGCAATCTGCGCTTCTGCGGCCTCCCTGTGGCTCTCGACAAGGTTTCTAGCTTTTGCCTCTGATATGCCAAACTTCAGAAGTTGCTTAATCAGAGAATCACTGACTATTAGAGATCGCTCATCTTCCCGCAGGGGAAACAATTCTGCTGGCTCTAGTTCCCTGCTTGGTTTGGCGGGAGATGCCTTTTTTGGTTGTGTGAAGGCCCGGAACTCGGTTTTAGCCTTGCTTCCGGGTGTGTAGAGCATCAACCAATCTAATTCCCCACTCTCACCCTGCAATTCCTGAAATTCGACCTTAGCCAAATAGCCGGATTTCAAGTGTGGGGTATGAATCTTGTACATCTGCTTCCTAACGTGCTCCCAATCGAAATACCGGGTCTGGGGTGCGCGAGTACAGAAGTCCGAGTAGAACAGTCTCGCGCGTGGCCGTTCATGCTTAAGGACGGCGTAGATTTGATAGCCTATCAACTCATAAAATCGCTGGGCCGCCGGGGGGAGATCGCGCAAGTAGTCATAGTCGAGCGGGCGAGTCTGCACCTCATTCAACACTTTCAAGTAGACATCATTTAGGATTAGGTAGACCGCGTTCGCCTTTCTACCATCCGGGAGCTTCTCCCCGGTAAAAATGACGCTGTAGCGTGAGAATCCTGCCTCTATTACGTTCTCCGCGCCGGTGGCTGTTTTATAGTTGATTTTCGCGGTGATGTAAGCGCTGGCGTTTTGGTGGATGGCTTTTTTTAATTCGTTTGAGTTTCCCCCGCTTACTCTCATTCCCAGCTCCCGGCATATCTCGCTGAGGCTTCCCAGCTTAATCACCTTTGGGATTAATGGCCGCTCGTCATCAATGCGTCGGTTGACAACGAGCGTATCCACCTTGTAAGCCAACGGCCCCGGCTGTCCCGCTTTCTTCGGATAGTCAACTCCCCACTTGGTCTTTATTTCTCCGGTTGGTGTCGTTTCCACAATTTCAATATTGATATTGCCGCGCCTCGCCAGCTTGTGAACAGGAAAACGTGAAAATGCCGTCTCAAGCCTGATCGTGTTTTGTGGCGTTAGCTCTAGCTGCTCGATCATGGATTGACCTTCTAAGGGTGAAATCAGCAACAACAGTGTCCTTGTTGTTGTTTTTGTCTAAATAGTCTAATACAGTCTACGATCCAGTAAGACAAGTCGCGTGAGTCATTTAAGCCATTTTCCCGCTCCCCAAACTGCATGATCCCGCTCCCCAAACTGCATGATCCCGCTCCCCAAACTGCATGATCCCGCTCCCCAAACTGCATGGTTACAGATTGGGAAGTTTGCTGTCTAGACATCATGCTGTCTTGCTGTATTTAGTTATTAGGAGGTCTAGCGCCTCTTGCACGAGCGCCGATTTATCAGGTCGCTTGCCTGTATTTTTGCGTTCTGCGAGTTGTATGTCTTCGATGGCGACGACCTGATCGGGGCGGATATAGAGTGTGACCTTTGCCAGTGGCTCTTTGGCCTCCGTAGTCTCTGATGATTGAGTTGAAGCCTCGAAGATAGCGTCAACGCCGCGCTTGTCCTGTGCGCGACGCTCTTTCAGAGATGTGCGTTTAGTGGACACGTTTCTCTACCTCCTCGGCGAGCGCGCGGTAGGCGGCAGCCGCCGGTGATTGTTGATGAAAGCTGATAATTGACTTGCCCGCCATCGCGCTGTCGGCCAGTTTGACGGTGAGCGGTATGACAGTCTCGAAGAGTTGCGTTCCGTAAGTCTCGCGTAGTTCCTCTAAGACTTCACGGCCATGCGTGGTGCGCGCGTCGTACATCGTCGGCAGGATACCCACGATTGTAAGTTTCGGATTAAGCCGGGTGCGCACCTTTTCGACGGTGTTGAAAAGCAAGTCCATACCGCGCAGTGCGAAGTATTGCGTCTGGACGGGGATGATAACGCCCTGCGCCGCGGTCAGGGCGTTGAGCGTGAGCAGCGAGAGGGAGGGTGGGCAGTCAATCAGGATGTAGTCGTATTTGCTTGTGACTGCTTCCAGTTTGCCTTTTAGAATCTGTTCGCGGCCCGGCTCGCTGACGAGTTCGATCTCGGCGGCGGCGAGGTCTATGTTGGCGGGCACGAGGTCGCAGCCGGAATCAGTCTGTTGGACGACGCCAGCCATGTCTGATCGGGCGGAGCGAAGAATGTCGTAGATCGTCCGGTTGAGTGAGAGCGGGTCGAGGCCGAGACCGGCTGAGAGCGCGCCTTGCGGGTCGAGGTCGAGGAGCAGGACGCGCCGCCCGCGTTCTCTGAGCGTCGCGCCGAGGTTGATTGCGGTTGTGGTTTTGCCGACCCCGCCCTTTTGCTGCGCTAAGGCGTAAATTCTGCAAGCCATTTGGACTTCTCGCTGGCAAGCTGTGTTGCTGGCTTGCTGTGTAAAGATAAATCATGCTGCTTCGCGCCTGAAGTTGAGCACCATCAGGCGTGAGGCATCGGTCACATCGGTGGTAGCGTAAACTGCGCCGGTCAGATCATCCACAAACTCAACGATGTACCCGGCTGGATGGTGCGGGGTCTGCTCAAAGACCTCGACTACAGTGCCTACGTCGCCGCGTTTAAGGCCGTGTTCCGGCAGGTCAGATAGGAGCGCAACCGCGTCGTGAAGTTTGATTTCTTCCATCCGTGTGTCACCTTTCACTTGATGTAGCAACTCGTCAGGCGAGGGAAGTCCGTGCCGTGCTCGATAATCCACGAGGATCGCACCACGGTGGAAAGTCCGCCGCGCGACACGTTGAAGTCTATGACGTACTTCATGCCAAACGGCGAAGGCATGCCGTCGCTCGCTTCTTCTTCGTGCGCTGCTTGCAGCAGACGCTTGCGTAACCAGTCGGCATCGGCGAGCGTCAATCCGAGCGCAGCTTGAAAGACGCGTGCCTTGTGCTTGCCACGCGAGTGCAGCGAATTTAGCGAATATTCGCGCAGTTTTTCAATCTCAACGACGGCGCGTTCGCCGTGCGGTAGTTTGGGCATCGTGTCGCCGTTCCACTTATAGCCAGCCAGACGGTAAGCTGCGTTGCTGTATTGCTGTTTTATTGTACTACAAGAGCGGCGGATTCTACCGCAGAATCTTCGGTTGTTGAGGTGAGCAGCGAGTGCACCGCCGCACGTAGAAGTTGCTCGCCGTCCTCTTCCGCTCGGCTCAAGCCCGCTTCCAGTTCGTCGCAGAGTGCCATCAATCTATTGACAGCGGCAACGATGTTTTTCTGTTCTTTGAGTGGTGGAAAAGGAATGAAGGTTAAAGATAGTTTTGTGCCGTTGAAGTTGGCCTGACCGTTTTGCTGTGTAATGTTTGGTTCAATTTGATGTTTTCTGAAATAGGCAGAGTTCATTACAAGGTTGACGAAGTCAACATCAAGTAAGTCAGAGAATAGCGACAAGCGAATTAGATACGAGGCGAATGTCATCTTGTTGTTTTCGCCTTTGTAAATAGCTGTCTTTCCTACTAACTCATAGCTGTTGGTTCTATTGAATAGCAAATCGTTGTGCTGAAGGTACAGGCGCGGCAGGTCATCAATGGAAGCAGGAAGATACTTGAGATTCTCGTAGATGACCTTGCCTGCATTGATGTTATTCATGCGAAGAACTGGTACATCGTCCTTTATGTCTGAAGCTTTCTGAGAAGTGCCATATTCAGATGCCCTTGCTAAATCACCTATTCGTGCCCACGTCCAGCCGTTCGGCAGCGCGAAGGGCATTTTATCGAGGTTGATGGTTGGAAGCGAGTCGGCGCGTTTTAGAAGCTTCTCTTTGACGAGTCGCTCCCGCTCGGCGCGGATGCGGCGGAGCAGGGAAGTCGCTGGCTCGTCCTGCGGGTCTTGGTGAGTTAGTTTCCCTTGCACGGCGAGTTGGAGGACAGTTTGACGTAGCTTGCTTAAAAGGTCTGGCGTCGCGGTGATCGTGGCGAAGTAGTCGCAGACTGCCTGCCAGCTCGCCTGAAACTCCGTTGCGTCGTGAGCGGCCAGCAATCGGTCAAGCATTACGCGGTTGAGGTCTAAACAAGCCGCGTTCCGCTCCGTCTGTTTCCGCTCCAACTCGTCGCACAGCCGCATCAACTCGTCAACTTTGGCGACGATGCGTTTCTGTTCCTCAAGCGGCGGGAGCGCCACTAGCAAGTTATCTAGAATCTTTTGGTTCAGATTGTTCATCGTTGAACCAACGGAATTACTCAACAGGTAAATTTTCGTGTAGTCGCTGACTAAAACTTTGAGTAAGTACGGTTGGAAAAGATGCTCAGTAAATCTGATGAATAAGCTCCCGGTGCCGCATAGCCAACCATCCTCTTTTTCGGTTACAAGTGCGCATTTGCCCATCTCCCCTCTTCTACCCATAACAATATCGCCCGATTTCATTATGTAGTTTGAGAGTCGTTGCTTTGTTTTTTCATCAATTGTTAATTTATTGGAAGCGACGATTCTTTCACCCTTGATGTGTGAAGGATTAACTAATGGTGTTCCGTTCTGCACATAGTCAGATTTATGCAGTTGGCTTCCGAACGGCCCTATCTGAATTATTAGAGAGGCGTTCCCAAGTCTCGCCCATGTCCAACCATTGCGCAGTATAAACGGCTTTTCATCATCCGAGACCGGCGGCAGCGGCTTCGCTTCTTTGATTTTCTTCTCTTTGACGAGGCGCTTACGCTCTGCGCTGATGCGCTCAAGCAAGCGGGTTGCTGGCTCGTCGCGCTCATCCTGTTCGACGAGTTTGCCTTGAACAGCGAGTTGCAGAATTAACCCACGCAGGCGCGGGACAGCGTTCGGCGCGTCGGCCAATCGCTCGAAGTGCTCGAAGAAAGTTTGAGGATTCATGCTACGTGACTCTCTAACGCCTGCGACAGTTCGCGCTTGAGTTGCTCGCGCGTCCGGTTGATAGCCTTCTCAATCTCGATGTGACGGGCGATGAGCGTCTCCACGTCTACCTCTTCCTCGTAGCTCCGGTGCGGGTTCTTGAAGTCGAGATTGAAATTCGCCCCTGCAATCTCGTCTATCGAGATGCGCCACGCCTGCGGCGTCTCCACGCGGTTCGTCCACCACTTCCTTTCAGGTTGGAACTCTTCGAGACGGATCGGCTTCGTCTTGGAGTAAGACTTTGATCCGGGCGGATACGGGTGTTCGTAATACCAGACCTCGCGGGTCGGCTTGCCCTTTGTGAAGAACAACAGGTTCGTCTTGATGCCCGTGTAGGGGTTGAAGACGCCGTTCGGCAGCCGGACGATGGTGTGCAGGTCGCACTCGGTCAGAAGTTTCTCTTTGATGCGCGTCTTAACACCCTCGCCGAAGAGAGTGCCGTCGGGCAGCACAATCGCGCCGCGCCCGCCGTCTCTGAGCAGGTGCATGATGAGAACCAGAAACAGGTCGGCGGTCTCTTTCGTCTTGTACGAACCGAAGCCTTTTTCCACCCCATCCTCTTCGATACCGCCGAACGGCGGATTCGTCAGAATCACGTCCACACGATCTTGCGACGTGTAGCTGGCGAGCGAACGTGCGAGCGTGTTGCGGTGCTGCACGTTGGTCGGCACTTCGACGCCGTGCAGCATCATATTCGTCACGCACAGAAGATGCGGCAAAGCCTTCTTCTCGATGCCGACGATGTTCTTCTGCCACATCTCCCGGTCTTCCTTCGTGCGCTCCTGCCTGCGCATGTGCTCCATCGCGCCCGCCAGAAAGCCGCCCGTGCCGCACGCGGGGTCGAGCACGCGCTCGCCTAGTCGTGGGTCAACCATCTCGACCATAAACTGCGTGACGGCGCGCGGCGTGTAGAACTCGCCCGCGTTCCCGGCCGATTGCAGGTCGCGCAGGATTTGTTCATAGATGTCGCCGAACAGGTGTTTATCTTTCGAGTTGTTGAAGTCGATCTCGTTGATCTTGTTGATGACCTGCCGCATCAGGTGGCCGGACTTCATATAGTTGATGGCGTCCTCGAAGACACTGCGCACGACCGCGCCGCGTCCCGTCCGGTCGCCTTCGAGCGAAAGCTCTTTCAACGTCTTGAAGAGATCGTTGTTGACGAAATCGAGCAGTTCATCGCCGGTGATGCCCTCCGGGTTGACCGCCCAACTCTTCCAGCGCAGCCTTTCGGGAATAGGAGAGCGGTAATCATCCTGCATCAACTCCATCTCCTCCTCGCCGTCGCTGAAGATTTTGAAGAAGAGCATCCAGCCGAGTTGGTTGAGACGCTGCGCGTCGCCGTCCACGCCGGCGTCCTTGCGCATGATGTCCTGAATGTTTTTAACGGTTGTGCTGATTGACATGATGATAAAAAGGGAATTGGAGTTTAGATGGTTTGACAGCTACACAGCAATACAGCCAGACGGCCGGGCGGCATTATGCCGCGCCGTAAATCTCCGCTTCAAGTTCGCGCACAGCTTCTTCGTATTGTTGCTTGCCGCCGAAAGTCTTGACAATCTGAGAGACCGAGCCGAATTCATCGAGCGGGCGCACCTTGAGCGCTTCAAGTCCCTCGATATGCTCGACGCCCTCGTCGGCGTACTTGTCTAAAAGCGCCTCAAGTACCCGGCGGGCCTCATCGCCGTACTTGCCGAAATAGTTGCGCTTGCGCACACGGCTCGCGCGCTCCCGTCGCGTCAACGGTGGCTGGTCGAAGGCGACGTGGCAGATGAGGTCGAAGGGGTCGAAATCCTCACCGACCTCTTCGGCTAAAGCCTCAAACAGCACGCCCTGTTCACCCATCTCCGCAATGATCGCCTGTTTCTGCTCTGTACTCGTCCAGCGTCGCAGAAAGTCGTCGAGCGAAGCAAACGAGGCACGCACCGTCTGGCGCGTGTAATCCTTGAGCGATTCGGTGATGAGTTGCCCGTCGGGGCCGTAATACTGCACCCGCTCGGAAACAACGGACACCCTCTCGCCGGGCACATAAAACTTCGCCCGGCCACCGGGGGGCGGATCAACGATAATCTCACCGCCTTCATCCTCACTCGTCGGGTCATCCGGCGGGACAGGAGACTCATCCGGCCCCGGTTCGTAAACCTGCACCGGCTCGCCATCAAAGTCGGGATCGCGGAAGAGGCGAGTCGCCCCTCTGAAATCCATGATGGTGAAGAACAGCTTGCGATGCTCCTCGTTGATGCGCGTGCCGCGACCGATGATTTGCTTGAACTCGGTCATCGAGTTGATGGTTTTGTCCAGCACGATCAGTTTGCATGTTTGCGCGTCAACGCCGGTGCTCATCAGTTGCGAGGTGGTCGCGATCACCGGATAACGACTATCCGGCATAATGAAGTTCTCCAACTCCGACTTACCCTCTTTGTCGTCGCCGGTAATCTTCATCACGTATTTGCTGTTCTCTGCGCACAGGTCGCCGTTCTCATTGACGAGCGCCTGTCGCATCCGTTCAGCGTGATCTCTATCTTCACAAAAGACGATGGTTTTAGCATAACGGTCGGTCGCTTTGAGAAATTCCGAAATTTTGCGTGCGACGAGGCGCGTGCGTTCCTCTAAGACAAGCGTGCGGTCGAAGTCGCTACGATTGTATTCGCGGTCTTCGATCAGGTTGTTGTAGCGGTCGCGCTGTCCCGGCGCTGGCCGCCACCCCGCTAGGTCTTTATCAATATCAATCCGCACGACCTTGTAAGGCGCGAGAAAGCCGTCGGCGATGCCTTGTCTCAGAGAGTAGATATAAACAGGCTCGCCAAAGTATTCGATGTTGGAAACATCTGTTGTTTCCTTTGGTGTCGCGGTCATGCCGATCTGCGTCGCGCTCTTGAAGTATTCGAGAATCTCGCGCCAGGCCGAGTCTTCCGCCGCGCTGCCGCGATGACACTCATCCACAACAACCAGGTCAAAGAAGTCCGGCTTGAACTGCTTGTAGATTTTTTTCTCTTCTTCGGTGCCGGTGACCGCCTGATAAAGAGCAAGGTAAATCTCAAAAGCGGTATCAGCGGTGCGGTTGGTCACTTTCGTCATAGCGCCCCCGAACGGCTGAAAGTCATTCATCTTGGTCTGGTCAACAAGAATGTTACGGTCGGCCAGAAACAAGATTCGCTTCTTCGCCCTTGCCTTCCATAGACGCCAGATAATCTGGAATGCGGTGTATGTCTTACCCGTACCCGTCGCCATCACTAACAGAATGCGGTTCTGTTCCTTAGCGACGGCCTCGATGATGCGGTTAATCGCAATCTCTTGGAAATAGCGTGGGCGTTTGCCGCTCGCGTCCGTGTAATAGTCCTGCGTAACTATCGCCTGTTGCTCCGGGCGTCCGATGTCTTTCCAAGCCGAGTACCGCCGCCAGAGTTCTTCCGGGGAAGGGAACTCATCGAGAGGAATCTCCCGCTCCAGTACACCCTCAGTGCGCGTGCGGTCACGCTCAATGAAGGCGTCTCCGTTCGAGCTATAAACAAACGGCACGTCAAGGGCTTCGGCGTAAGCAATCGCCTGTTGCATCCCATCGCCGACCGCGTGTTTATTATCCTTTGCCTCAATGATGGCGAGACGTAGGCCGGGCTTGTAGGAGAGAACATAATCGGCGCGTTTTTTCTGTTTACTACGTGCCGCTATCTGCCCACGGACGATGATGCGCCCGTCAGTAAAGGTGAGTTCTTCGCGAACTTGAAGAACTATGTCCCACCCGGCTTTGACCAGTGCCGGGGTAATGAACTTCGTACAGATGTCGCGCTCGCTGAGGCTTTTTTTGTTCAGTTCTTCCAAATTCTTTGTCTCTTCATTGTTTTATAAGCAGTGAGGAAATAAGGCTTCGGCGAAGAGCACCTCGTAACCATTTACCAGCTAGAAGCATAAACATTATTAGCTATAGACACAGTTGCGATCAATTTAAAAAATAGGGAGTTCAAGAAGTGCTTACGCGCCTTCTCCGCATGGGAGCCTAAAACAAAGTGAATGTATATCACGGTGTTTTGGATATTCGTATGCCCCAGCTAATCCCTCACGAAGTGGAGTTTGTAGTCCGCCTCTAATCACATTGGTTGTCCATATATGCTTTGACGCATGAAAGTTCTGCATTTGCACATTGGACATTACAGATGCGTTTTGTTGCTGGTAGGAGATACCAAATTTTGGTAGGAGGGCCGTAGTGTAGAGTTAAAATGGTCGGAACAATCATTCTGTCCGATAAGAGAACCCCACCTTTGGGTTGTTATGTCTTCTTCGCCCCAACAGAGGGAGCACCGTTAATTATCAAACATGACTTCAAGGTAGAAGTAGTTAACAAAGATTTTGTTTGCAATCAGCGGGTATCAAATGTAGTATTAAGTCCTCCCGGTTATCCTTAACATCTGGCGAAGCATCGCTTTTGGAAACGCCCTCGCCAGTTTAACCAGACTACCTGCTGCGAAGTAGGTTTCAAATGCGGACTCCTCTCACTGGAGCGCAACTTCCATTGAGCAATTTAACTGATTCACCAAGTTATGGCATGCCATACCGGAGAAAAGGTTGTCGCTCACATTGTGCTTACTCACACGAGAAGAACCATGAATTGCCTCACAAAAAATCCCTTCAAGACTCTTGGGACTCAGTTCCATCCTTGGTTTTTGCATAAAACCTATTGCTGCCAAGCGAGAGAAAGTAACTTAGGGAAAGAGGCATTCGCTGGAGAAGTCGCCTTGACGGGACGATTGCGCTCCTCTCTGCCCGTATGAATCGGTAGAGAGCAGCCATCATCCCTGAAAGTGGTGCGAAGGCTTCCGCAGTCAAAGTACCTCTTCGTCAAAGGACGAGTCGCTTATGTTTACCTCGCTGGCAGCTCCGAATAGGCTGCCGGATGTACCCGCAAGGGAATCACACCTCACAAGGAAATAAAGGAAATTTGCCATGAATAAGAAAACTAGCGAGCGTCCGGCTCAAGGCTGGCTCAAACTTTGGTTCATGACGGCGGCGCTGTTGATGACTGTGTCGTTGGCTGCTGCTGATGCTCGTGGAATCACCGCTTCCGGCTCTCTCTTCAGCTTCAGCCCTCAGAACCAGCTTCTTTCCTCCTGTACTCCACAACACAGGCGCGCCGACTTCGACGGCGATTGCAAGACGGATGTTTCCGTGTTTAATCAGAGCGACCCGACACGCTGGAATTATTACACCAGCTCAAGCTCAAACGCCACTCGCGTATCTTTCCAATTCGGCCTCAGCGGAGACATTGCGACGCCCGGCGATTATAACGGCGATGGAACAACCGACGCGGCTGTATTCCGCCCTAGCAATGGAACTTGGTACGTGGCGACCGACACTAACGGAGGGTTCTATGGTGGGGCATGGGGCCAAAGCGGAGACATCCCAGTTGCCCGCGACTACGACGGCGACGGCAAAACCGACTTCGCCGTATTTCGTCCTTCCAATGGCTATTGGTACATTCTGAACAGCAGTAACAACAGCATGAGTTCCGTGCAGTTCGGGCAGAGCGGCGACCGCGTCGTGCCGGACGATTATGACAACGACGGCAAAGCCAACATCGCCGTATTTCGTCCCTCCGGCGCCGCTTGGTATATCCGCCGACCGAATGGCACGATGGAGAGCATCACGTTCGGCCTCGATAGTGACTGGCCGGTGCAGGCCGATTATGACGGCGACAGCAAAACCGACATTGCGGTCTTCCGTCCCTCCACTGGTTATTGGTATGTCCGCCGACCGGATGGCACGTTCTATGGTGGGCAGCACGGTATCACCGGCGACCGGCCAGTGCCCGGAGATTACGATGGTGACGGTAAAGCGGATTTCGCGGTGCAACGCCCGGACAATGGATATTGGTACATCTTAAAATCTTCCAACGGCGCTTTCACTCCCTTCAGCCCTGTTGACGTAGGATTCCCGATTCCGGGTGGATACCTGACACCACTCTACTGATAGCCTGTCTTGCAACCATGTCGAGTAGTTGAACAGAAGGGACATCTTCCTCAAGAAAGATGTCCCTTCTGTGTATCTTACTCCTTTTGATACCACATAGGATGTGACTGCTACTCGAATTGCCAATAAGGTTTTAACTAAGCCTGCCATTGCCGAGCTATTGGTAATGCATACGATTTCTTTACTGGTCAAATGATATGTTTTGACCAATTCCTTCCCGACATCATGCGAATCTGCGAAGTGGAGTTTCAAGCGGAACGCTATAACTGTTTACTTGAGCATTCCAATCACAGACCCTCGGCTAATTCCCAACTCTCTCGCGATCCGCGATTTGTTCCATCCTTTTTTGTAAAGGTGCTTCACCTCTGAGGCTTTCGTCGCTGCGGTGCGCGGCCTGCCATGCGGCTTTCCTTCCGCCCGCGCCTGTGCGATTCCTGCCTTCACTCGCTCCCTAATCATGTCCCGCTCAAATTCTGCGAATACCGAGAGCAGACCGATCATGGCCCGCCCCGCCGACGTGGTGAAGTCGAGCGCCTCAGTCAGCGAGACGAAGGCGATACCGAGGTCACGCAGTTCGGCGAGACTGCTAATCAAGTCAGGGAGTGATCTGCCCCAACGGTCGAGTTTCCAGACGACGATGGCGTCCACCTCGCGCCGGCGCGCAGCCTTCATCAACTCTTCCCGCTTGGGCCTTTGATTGGAGCCGGAGCCGACCTCCTCAACTTCCTCTACGAGTTTCCACTTGCGCTGGCGAATGTACTGCCGCATGGCTTTCAGTTGCAGGGGCAAGGTCTGCTGGTCGTGGGTGGAGACGCGAGCGTAGATTCCGACTCTCATCATGTGATTATAGATGGGGTGTCAAAAAACCCCTCTGGGAACGAGGATGAAAACCTCAGTATTTTAGGATATTTCAGGTGCTAGAAATAAGGTGTCAGAAAACTACTGTTTCTTGACACCTATAATACAGCGGAATGAGTACGAGAAGTAATGTCGCGTAAGAAAGAATTCAAAAGTCAAAGTGGCAATACATTTGTTTTGTCTGGTTCAAAATATATGCTCAACAATGACCATGTATGAGCCTGGGCTAAAGCCGAATCTCCGGCAGGCGGCGGCGTAAAAAATCTATTGCCTAATAAAGCTGGAGGGAGTAATCTCCCGCCCATGAATAACCCTCATAGAAATATTACCCTCATCAGCCTCGCCGTAGTTGCCGCAACATCGCTGCCCCCGACATGGTGGAACGCGACCAAAGGTTACACTCATCCACCATCTAATTTTCTCTGCCCTCCGCGAAGAGGGCTCCATTGACCTCACCCACTTAGTTGCGGAGGTTCTTCTCACCTCCACCGTGCGTGGGGCGTTGTAAATAATCCTCACACGAGACTGACAAGTCCTCCGCGCACATTACCTCAACAGTGCTTAAGGTCTGAAGAGTTTTGAGTCATAGCTCCGAGGCCCAGTCTCTGCCCACCTTGAATTCAGGCCACTTGTTGCCGTTCCAAGGTCGCAAACCAATTCTCAGTCTTCACATCCACTGACCACTCACCGCTTCCAGTAAAGCCGAAAGCGGCTTTGCGCTAAGGAGGAACCATGAAAGTTCTCAAGCTGTTTGCCATCACGCTCTTCGTCTCACTGCTACTCACTTCGCTGGCGCTCACGCCGGCAGTCAGGAGCCAGTCGGGTGCGACCGAGGCTCCTGCCAACTACGACAACCAGACCAACGGCTTCACGCCGCAGGGAGACCCGAACACGCCGGGTACCTTCCTCGGTGACAAGGCGGCGTTCGAGAACCGCGACACGGTGGAGACCGGGCTCGGCCCCGTCTACAACGCGCAGTCGTGCGCCGAGTGTCACCAGAACCCGGTGACCGGGGGCGTCAGCCAAATCTTCGAGTTGCGCGTCGGCCGCAATGGCCCCGACGGTCAATTCGTCGCGCCACCGGGCGGCTCGCTCATCCAGGCGCGTGCCACTAACGCGCAGATTCAGGAGCGCGTGCCCGACGGGGCGCGCATAGTCTTCCGCGGGGCTTCGGCGCGAATCTCCGTCATGGGTTTCGACGGCGGGCAGTACGGGCCGGTGGGCAACACGACCATCCAGGGTTTCCAGCCCTCATTTTCGCCCGACGGCAAACAGATCGTCTTCGGGCGTCGAGCCGGCACGGGCAGCAACACCGCCATCATGGTGATAAACGACGACGGGACCAACCTGCGGCAGATCACAGCCACCGGCGTGCAAGACAGCGGCCCCACATGGTCGCCGGACGGGACGAAGATCGCCTTCCAGACCAACCGCACCGGCCTCCGGCAAATCTTCACCATGAACCCGGACGGGAGCAACCAGACGCGCATCAGTGACGGCCTGTCTAATGACACCTTACCGGCCTGGTCGCCCGACGGGACGAAGATCGCCTTCACGAAGACTCCGCTCGGGCTCAACATGACCTCGGACGTGTGGCTCTTCAACCCGGACGGCTCCGGCCAGATGCCGCTCACCCTCACGCCCACGTCGAACGACACCTTCCCCACCTGGTCGCCGGACAGCACGATGATCGCCTTCCAGACCGACCGCGACGGCAACTGGGAGATTTACAAGATGACCTCCGCGGGTGCCATCCAGACGCGGCTCACCAACCACGCCGCCGCGGACACCGACCCGACCTGGTCACCCGACGGATCGCTGATAGCCTTCACGAGTGACCGCAACAGCTCCACAAACTCCATCTGGAGTATCGCCGCGGACGGCAGTTCTCCGACCCGTCTCACTACGGGATTAGGCGAGAATCCCTCCTTCTCGAATGACCAGGGCGAGACGGTGCGCACCTTCCGCGCCTCGCTCAACATCCTCGGCGACGGCTTCGTCGAGGCCACCGACGACGGCACATTCCTCGCCATCCGCGACGCCCAGCCGTTTGCCATGCGCGGCACGGCCATCTTCGTCCCCATTCTCGAATCGCCCGGCTGCGACCCGTCCGTGCCCTCCACCTGCGAGCACCGCCTCGGGCGTTTCAGTTGGAAGAACTCGGTCGCCAGCCTGCTCAGCTTCTCCGCTGGGGCCTACCGTCTGGAGCAAGGCATCACCAGCCCGCTCCAGCCGAACGAGGACACTTCGCTCGGGCGCGAAGTCACGCTCTTCGATCCCATCCTCGGCCTGGAGGATACGGGAGGGATACTCGGCTTCGGCGAGGACGTGGAAGCCTTCGCCCGCTTCATGCGCTCGACGAAGACCCCGCCGCGCGACCGCGCGCTAGTCCCCGACGACGCGACCGACCCCGGCTCGCAACTCTTCGACACCATCAACTGCTCGGTCTGTCACGTGCGCTCCATCACAACCACGGCGAACCCCTCGACGACCTTCAACGGCGGGACGTTCACGGTCGGGACGGCGCTCGCCAACAAGGTCTACCACCCGTTCGGCGACTTCCTGCTGCACGACATCGGCACGGGCGACGGCATCGTCGAGACCAACGGAGAGATGACGCGCAACCTCGTGCGCACGGCGCCGCTCTGGGGCCTGCGCACGCGCGACCGCCTGATGCACGACGGCGGCTCTTCCAGTCCGCCGACGAACCAGGGCGACCAGTCCTTCACGCTCAACGAGGCCATCATGCGCCACGGCGGGCAGGCCACGTCGAGCCGAGCAGCCTACCAGTCACTCACGCCGCAGCAGAAGGCGCAACTTATCAGGTTCCTCAAATCACTATGACGATGCGGCCTCTGCAGCCGGAGGTGTGGGCACGATCAACCGGATAGGTATCGGATACAGGTAGTCCCGCAGTTATCTGACCAAGTCCGCCGGGGAGGGGGTTTGCAGTTCGAGTCTGCAACCCCCTCCCCCTTTAGGATGTTTCGAGTCGAAGCCATGAAAACAAGAGAATCTTACTCTACCGTAACTATTCACGTATCCGAAGAGGATTAGCTGGACACTACTACGGGTTGTGGGAAGGTCAACGGCTTGCCATTGAGCATGCGCTCCAAGGAGTAGAGTAGGGAATAACCCTGCTTGCG
>JAIVJZ010000002.1 GCA_020199775.1 Acidobacteriota bacterium | reverse complement strand
ATGGCATCGCCCCGGAGAAGTTCTATTGGCACTTGAAAGAGTGCGAGTATAGGTTCAATGTGAGAAAGAACAATGTGTATGCTGAGTTGTTGAAGCTGTTGCGAAAATACCCGCTTTAACTACTCTAGCCCCCAGCTTTATCTCTTGATGCATCAATATCCTCAAGAGTTCCAATGATGACGTCTCCAACAACAGGCAACGCCAAGCTCAAACCTTCTTTTGCTAAGCGATCAAGGATAACTCTGATCAGATCATAGTCAGCAGGCATGGACCATCACCGTCCTAGTGAGATGTGAGAAATAGTTAACGGTTAATTATCCTTGGGAACTGGTAATAGAGCCGAGTCTAGAAATTACAGGCAGAATTCGAGTGTTATACTTTCACGTAGTAATATTTATGGCAAGCTTTTAAGTACGATTTAAATTATCGGCAATTTTGTCTTTCCCAAAGCACATGAATTCGTATTACTCAAAAAACGGTGTGTGTAATGTGCAAATCGCGCATTTACCCACACACATACAATGTAATGCACAGAATTTTTATTCCCAATTCTTCCGCGGCGTGCCCTTCAACATCAGTTCTTACGCGCTGCTGACGCACATGCTCGCACACGCGTGCGAACTCGAACCGGGCGAATTCATCTACACGCTCGGCGATTATCACATCTACCGGAACCATCTCGAACAGGTGCACGAACTGCTCGCGCGCACGCCGCTCCCCTTGCCGCAACTTGAGATCGAAGACGAGGCGGGGCGTTTGCGCGGGCTGGCGGGGCTGCTCGACATGCGCTATGAGAACTTAAAACTCGTCGGTTACAGATCGCACGGCAAGATCGCCGCCCCGGTGGCGGTGTGAAGTCGGGCGATTGCCGGCGGCGGCCATCGAAATTTTAGAGACGAGACTTTCATGTCCATCATCGGCATCGTAGCGGTTGACAGGAACGGAGCCATCGGCAAGGGCGGTTCGATCCCCTGGCACTATCCCTCCGACATGAAATTCTTCAAGGAGCAGACCACGGGGCATGCGTGCGTGATGGGGCGGCGCACTTGGGCTTCGCTGAAGCGGCCGCTGAAGGATCGTCTGAATGTCGTGTTGAGCAGGTCGGCGGGAGCGGAGGTGCGGGCAGAGGAGCAACAGGGCGTCGTCGTCTTGCCGGACAAGCGTTCCGTGCTCGCGCTCGCGCCTTATCTTTCGTGCCACCTCTACGTCATCGGCGGCGAGCAAATCTACAAAACTTTCCAACCCGAAATCGAGCAATGGATCGTGACCGAAATGCCGCTCGCCGTCGAGAGCGCGGACACCTTTATGCCGCCGGACTACCTGCAAGGTTTCAGGCCGCGAAATTCCCTCACGCTCGCGGACGAACTGACCGTTACCTTTTACGAAAGAACCTGAGTCGCGGCTCCCTCGTGCGTCAGGACGCGACGGGCACGACCGTCCGCCCCGCCCACGCCCATACGAATTCTCGGATCGCAGACTTACCGCCGTAAATCCCCTGCACACGCAGTTTTTGCCCGGTACACGCTTTGGGGGCAAACATGCCTGAAATGGTTGGATGCGCCATTTTGTGCGCCGCGCGCCTGTAAATTGCCCGCCCTACGGCAATGTAAGCTGTGGCACTGCGCTTGCTCTCATTAAGTCATCATGACCATCAACGCCGCAACTTACCCCATCTGGCAGAACGCCGAAGCCAAACTCGCAACCTCCACCGAGAAAGCCCCTATTCCCATGAGCGATCATGCACTCGCGCAGCTTGCCGCCGGGGGTGACCTGACGGCCTTCGAGGAACTGTACGCGCGGCACAACCGGCGTGTCTATTCGCTGTGCCTGAGGATGACGCAGAACGTGGCGGAGGCCGAAGACCTCGCGCAGGAAGCTTTCATCCCGACGTGGAGGGGCACGAGCACGAAGAGATCGCGCGGCTGCTGGGCTGCTCGGTGGGGACGAGCAAGTCGCAGTTGCACAAGGCGAGGATGAAGTTAAGGGGTCTCCTCAGGCAACAGAAGCCTTCCCGCTAAAACGCGAATCGTCGCCGCCTTGCACACAGGCCGGAAAGTTACCTGTGGCAACGGACGTGGAGAAAAACATTGAGAGGGCGCGGAGAGAATTGATTCCTCTCCGCGCCCTCTCTTCGCGTTAAAAACTCCCGCGCGGCTCCGGCGAAAATTTCAGCGCGCCTCTCGCGCACGTCAGCTGAGATCGAAGAGCAACACTTCGGACGCTTCCCGACCGGCGATCAACAATTCCGTTTCACCGCTGACGGCCGCGCCGTCGCCCTGCCGCAAAAGCTGCCCGTTGAGTTCGACCGCGCCGCGCGCCACCTGCGCCCACGCGTGTCTCCCCGGCGACAATCGGTGCGCCACCTCTTGCCCCGGCTCAAGCAACGTGGCGTACAGTTGCGCATCCTGATGTATCGTCACCGAGCCGTCGCGCCCGTCATCGGATGCGATCAGTCGCAGCCGCCCGCGCTTCTCGTCCGCCGCAAACATCTTCTGCTCGTAGCCGGGCGCAAGCCCCTGCTCCTGCGGGATGATCCAGATTTGCAGCAGGTGTACGTCCTCTTCCGCCGAGGAATTTTTCTCGCTGTGGCGGACGCCCGTGCCCGCGCTCATGCGCTGCACCTCGCCCGGCACAATCACCGTGCCGTTGCCCATGCTGTCTTTGTGTTCGAGCGCGCCCCGGAGCACGTAGGTGATGATCTCCATGTCGCGGTGCGGGTGCGTCGGGAAGCCGTGCCCGGCGCGGACGTAATCCTCGTTGATAACGCGCAGCGTGCGAAATCCCATGTTGCGCGGGTCGTAATACTCGCCGAAAGAGAACGTGTGACAGGTGTCGAGCCAGCCGAAATTGAAGTGGCCGCGCGCGGCGGCGTCGCGTACGTTAATCATCGAATGCTCCCCGCTCTCACAGACGCAGTGAGAGCCCCGGTTGATAGTCTCTTACTCGAAAAAGTTGGATCGCCCGAACGACTCGCGGAAGACCCCGCACGTTTATCTCGTCTGACTTCGTGCGCGGCAACTTCGGCCGGTAATCTTACCGGCGCGTAACGGCGAACTGATAACGCGAGCCTGCCATATTGTCGCAATGCTGCCATCTTGACCTGCCAAACTGTCAGTCCGCGCGGCCGACATTATGAACGTCCGTTATTTAGATGCGGAAACGTTGCCTAAGTCGCTATTTGCCGGGCGCGGCGGGTCGCACCGGCTTCTGGCATAAAGTTTGAGAGCAAAGTCGTAGCTTGGGGCGCGGAGAGCCTGCCCGCGCCGCTCACTTTTCGCCGCCGGAAGTTCGACACAGAGCGTTTCGCCGCTTCGACGGGAGAACTTTCGCTCCGACGTTCTGCCCCGGCCAGCCCCGCCGGACAACCCCTTTATGTTAGGACACGTCAACTATGAGTAGCGCAATTTTAGACCAGCCCGCGTATGAGCCGTCGAAGGCTTTAGCCCCCTATGCGGTCGACGCGGAGGCCTGCCTTGAGGCGGAAGCTCAAACGGCGGCCGGAGTGATTTTGTCCGCGCCGCTCGCCGCGCTCGTCGACAATCTCAAACCCGTCTCGCTCAGTGTGACGATGCACCGCGTGTTCACCGATCTCGCGCGCCTGCTCGACTACCTGCGTCTCATCGAAAACAAGGTTCAGCAGGATCAACTGCTCGCCTCGACCTTCTCCGTCTTCACGAACATCCACAAAGAGTCGCTCGCGCTGATCGAACAGATCGACGCCGACATGCTCCACCTCGAAGGCGCGCATGAAGAACTGCTCTCCACGCTCGACGGCATCAGTTACGCCATCGGCCACGAGATCGGGCGCGTCTACGGCTTCGAACTCGTCGGCATCAACGACCCGCAGGCGCTGCCTATCCGCGCCAAGCTCGAACGCGCGCACGGGCTGCTGCGCAATTGCTTCCAGCAATCGACCATCACGCTCACGCAGGTCTTCGACCCCATGCTGGACGGCGAGGAACTCTTCAACGACTTTCAGGCGCGCCGCGAGGAAGCTCTCATCCTCTACCGCGACCTCTGGAATCTCGTCGGGCTGGCGCGCCGCGCCGACATGGAATGCGATCAGTTTTCGGTCGCGCTCCTGCTCGCGCACCTCAAGCGTTTTCGCGACGGCAGCATGTGCTACTTGATGTACAGGGATTGGGAAGAGTACGAACGCTTCGTCAAGCAGGTGACGGCAGCGCGCAGGATTCTCGAGATCGGTCCCGCGCTCGAAGGTCTCGCCTGCTATCTCGAAACGCTGCTCGGTCAGGTTCGCCTGCGCAGCGTCCTCACCAACGTCTCCTTCATCGTTCCCGAGACGGACGACGAGCAGTAATCCGCTTATCAAGAGAACGACGCGAAGCAACTCCGCGCCAGTAGTTCTTCTTCTTTGCGCCTCTCGCGTGAAAACAATTTCACGCGAGAGGCGCAGAGTTTTTTAAAACGAAAGGCGCGAAAAGAAACTTACCCGCCCGCGTATGTTTCGATCCTAAGTTTCGGCGCGCACGGCGTTGATGAAATCGGAGAGCAGGCCGTAGGCGGTGCTTTGCAGATCGGGATGGTGCGCCGTCAAAGTCAGGCCGGGCAGGATGTCCAGTTCAAAATGGATGATGAGGGATGTGCCGCCCGCGGCGGCCAAAGGATCGCCCGCCGCGATCTGTTCTGCGCGGACGCGCGCCGCGACGCGCCCCTCGTCCGCGCGCTCCGCGCTGCTCACGAGCTTGTAAGGTTTCCCCGCCGCACGCGCCGCACGCACGCTTTCAGGGTCTAGTCCGCGAATCCCCTCCCGCTCGATCTCGTCGAGCGGCAAGGGGGCGTCCATCAGCACCGTCGCCAGCGCGCACGTCTTCACCGCCGCGTCCCAGCCGTCAACGTCGTAAGACGGATCGGTCTCCGCGACGCCGAGACTTTGCGCGCGACGCACGCCGTCGTCGAACGCGCCCCCCCGCTCCATCTCTTCGAGAATGATGTTGGTCGTCGAGTTGAAGATGCCGCGAAAGGCGCGGAGCCGGACTGCGGGCAAGCACTCGCGAAAGAGCGAGAAGACGGGCATGTCGGCCACCGTCGCGTCGAACAGGAAGCGTCGGCCGCGCGCCTCCGCGAGCGCGTGCAACTCGCGATAGGCGTGAACGATTGTGCCTTTGTTCGCCGTGACGACGTGCGCGCCCGCCTCCAACCCGGCGCGCACATGGCCGACGGCGGGCTCGCCCGCCAGCGGCTCAAGCGACGTGATCTCGAACATCGCGTCGCACCGCGCGGCCGCCAGCCACTCGCGCACGTTCGTCACACGCGACTCGCCCCGCGACGCGACCGCCGCGAACTCGCCCGCACGCAGCAACGACTCGACCGGTAACCCTTCCGCCGACGCGATCCAACCCATGCGGCGCGTCGCCACGCCCGTGATGCGCCACTCGATGCCGTACCGCTCGCGCATCTCCACGGACTTCTCTGCGAGAAGGCGCACCAGCGCGCGCCCGACGTTTCCGAAACCCAGCAAGCAGAGGTTGAAAGTTTTCATTGCGCGCCAGTCCGTCTTAACCGTCAATTTTCGCCGTCAGTCTTCGGTGATCAATTTATTAACCGCCAACTCCACCGTCGCCGGGTCGAGCGAACGCTTGAAGATGATCGTGTGCGGGGGTGCGGTCACGAGCGGCTCGCGGCTGCCGCGCAGTTCCTCCCAAGCGGCGAGCAGGTAATCTCGAAAGTCGCTCCCGGCGAATTCTCGCAGTCGCTCCTTGAGATGCGTCGGCGTCCAGAAACCTAAAATCTCAAGATAGACCTGCCGCCCCGTCGGATGTCGCAGCACGAAGTCGGGGATGAACGCGCCCGCGCCGAGGTCGATGATCTCGCCGCTCACAGAGAGCGTCCACTCGCTCTGGAAACGCGCCCACGCGGCCAACAACTTTTCCCTCATGGGATTTTCGTAAGGCGTCACGGCCAGATAATGCGAGCGCAGCCCGTGGCGTTCGCTCTCCATCTCGAAGAAGGCCGTGCCGTGCGGCCGCTGCGCGATCTCGGCGCGCATGCGCCAACCTTTGCATAACAGGAGCGCGGGCAGAAAGACGGCCATCTGGATGCCGTACTTCTGCGAGCGATGAAACATGGAGACGGGACCGTCGAGTTCGATCTCGTAACCGTTCGCCGGGCTTCCTTTGATCGTGTGAATCAGGCGGTAGGCTTTGATCGCGCCGAAGAGTTCGCGATAACCTTCCGCCGTCTGCGGCGCGACGCTCAGGCGCATTCGCACGGAGCGATACAGCAGAGCCTGCGCCTGCGCCACGTTGTAGAGTTCGACGAGCGCGCGTGCGTCAGTCTCTTCAAATTCGAGGAGCCGCTGGTTCTTCGTCAAGTCCGCGTACAGATTCGCGCGCACCAACTCCGGCGCGCAGCCGAGTTCCGCGCCCGCCGCTTCGATGACTCCGGCGCGCGCGCCCTCGTCCGTCACCGGATGCGCGCCGCGCGCCTTGAGGAAGACCGCGCGGCGCAAATCCGCGGGCACTGTTTCGACGCCCGCCGCAAACTCCGCCCGATCCATCAACAACTTGATCAAGCCGCGCAGGATTTTGTAGTCCGTCCCCGTGCCGACGTAATCTTCGAGCGCGGCGTCGAGTTCGGCGCGCGTGCAGCCCCGGCGCTCGCGGAAGAGTTCGATGAGGGCTGAGGCGGCTTCGAGCCAGCCCTCGTCTTTCGTCTCGATGTAGCGCGGCCGGATTTGATTGCCGCGCTGCCAGCTTAGTGCGAGGTCGGAGGTCAACATAGATTACCAATCGCTTAATAAACCCTGACTTTCACCTCGCCCCACGCTACCGCGAAACTGCTCGCCGCTGCGTCGTCGGCTAATTCCCTCTTCCGTCGTGTCGAGGGTGACGACTTCGTAGAGCGTCGCCTCTTTGTCGGGTTGCTTGCGTAAGATGCGGCCGAGTCTCTGGATGTGCTCGCGCGTCGAGCCGGAACCGGAGAGGACGACGGCGACCGAAGCGGCCGGGATGTTGACGCCCTCGTTCAAGACCTTCGACGTGGCGAGCGCGAGCACGTCGCCCGCGTTGAAGGCGGCGAGCCATTCGCGCCGCTCCTTGATGTTCGTCTCGTGCGTGATGGCGGGGATGAGAAATTGCTCGGAGATGCGATAGACCATCTCGTTCTCGGCCGTGAAGATGAGCATGCGGTCGCGCCTGTGTCGCTTGAGCAGTTCCGAGAGCACGCGCAGCTTGGCGTCCGTGCCGAGCGCGATGCGCTTCGACTCGCGGTAGGCCATCATCGCGCGCCGCCCCTCCGGGCTTCGCGCGCTCGCCGCGATGAAGAGTTGCCAGCCGTGCAGGCTGCTCAAACGGATGTTTTTCTGTTGGAGAAAACTTTTGAAGACGGCGCGCTCCGCCTCGTAGGCCACGCGCTCCGCCGCGCTCATCTCGACGTGCAGGCGCACGATGCTGTAGTCGGACAAATATTCGCCCGCGAGCTCGCGCGCTTCCCGCCGGTAGACGGTGGGGCCGATCAACTCCGCGAGCATCTCGTCCGCGCCGTCGGCGCGTTCGGGCGTGGCGGTCAGGCCGAGGCGAAAAGGGGCGAGCGACATCTCCGCGGCGTAGCGGAACACGTCGCCGGGCAGGTGGTGACATTCGTCGAAGATGACGAGGCCGAAGCCGTTGCCGAGCCGTTCCATGAAACGGAAGGCCGAGGCGTAGGTCGTCACCGTCAACGCGCCGACCTCGAAGAAGCCCCCGCCGATGAGTCCGACTTCGGCTTGAAAGCACGACAGCAACAGGTCGTACCACTGATTCATCAAGTCAATCGTGGGCACCACGACGAGCGTCGAACGCTGCGTCTGTTCAATCGCCATCTGCGCGACGAGACTCTTCCCCGCGCCCGTCGGCAGGATGACGACGCCGCAACGCTCGGCCTTGCGCCATGCGGCTATCGCCTCCTGCTGGTAGGGGCGCGGCTCGACCGTGAACTTCGTCGGAAAGTCGAACTTGTGATAGGCGCGCGCCTCGTCCTCGAAGGCGACGCCGCCGCGCGTGAGAGCTTTGACGATGTGGCGGTAGGCCAGCGCGGGCGCGCGCCAGCGCAGGACGCGCTCGTCCCAGCGGAAGGGCGCGGGCACGTCCGTCGCGGCGCGCTCGACTCCGTCGAGCAGGAGCGTCCCCGCGTCGAAGCGCAGCACGATCTGTCTGGCGTCGGCGTTCACGCGTCCAGAGTACAACAGGCGGGCGCGCTCTGAGAAAAGCGCGCGGGCGTGCGCTACAATCCGACTCGCTATGATCACGATTGACGGTTCACACGGCGAGGGCGGCGGGCAGATCATCCGCACGTCGCTCGCGCTCTCGCTCATCACCGGAAAACCTTTCCGCATCTACAACGTCCGCGCGCGCCGCGAGAAGCCGGGGCTGCAACGGCAACACCTCACGGCCGTCCGCGCCGCCGCCGCCGTCGGCGGCGCGCAGGTTGAAGGCGCGGGGCTGGGCGCGACCGCGTTCACTTTCCATCCCGGCGCTGTGACGCCCGGCGACTACGCGTTTCCCATCGGCACGGCCGGAAGCGCCACGCTCGTGCTCCAGACGATCTTGCCGCCTCTGATGATCGCTCCCGCGCCGTCCACGCTCGTCTTTGAAGGCGGCACACACAACGTCCACGCGCCGCCCTACGAGTTCATCGTCAAAACTTTTCTGCCGCTCGTGAATCGCATGGGGGCGCGCGTGACGACCGAACTGGTGCGCTATGGTTTCTACCCGCCCGGCGGCGGACGCTTTCATGCGCGCGTCGAACCCGCGGGCACACTCCGGCCGCTCGACCTGCTCACGCGCGGCGAGATACGAGCGCGTCGCGCCCGCGCGCTCGTCGTCAAACTCCCGCCCGCCATCGGCGAACGCGAGTTGGCCGTCGTCTCCGAACAACTCGGTTGGGGCGCGCGGGCGGGCGACGAGTTGCGCGTGGAGACTTCCCAAAACGCGTCCAGCCCCGGCAACGTCCTGACGCTTGAGATCGAGAGCGAACACCTCACGGAAGTCTTCACCGGGGTCGGCGAGCGCGGCGTGCGCGCCGAGACGGTGGCCGAGCGCGCGGCCGGGGAAGCGCGTGCGTATCTCGACACGGGCGCGCCCGTCGGAGAACACCTCGCCGATCAGCTGCTCATCCCGTTCGCGCTCGCGGGCGGCGGCTCATATGCGACCGGGCAGCCCTCTCTGCATACGACGACGAACATCGAAGTCATCAAGATGTTTCTCGACGTTCGGATCACGGCGAAGCGGACGGGCGGCTGCGTGTGGAAGATAGAAATCTTTGGGTAAAGGGAAAAGGGCAAGGGGGAAAGGATAAAAGCCAAGAGTGCTTTATCCTTTCCCCCTTGCCCTTTTCCCTTTACCCGTCTTCTCTAGTCCCCGATGTAGCTGATCTCCATCCGGCGCGCGTGGTAGCCGGCGAGCGCGAGGGTGATCAGGGTGAAGACGAGCAGGCTGGGGACGGAGAGCCACGCGGGGGTCGGTTCGGCCATCACGGCGAACGGCCCTTCGCTCATCGGCACGGGCATCAGCGAGTGCAGGTAGTGGATGACGCTCACTTTCTTGAGGAGCGGCGGCAGCAGGAAGTTGATCCACTCCCAACCGTAGATGAGGAGCGCGGGGATAATCGGGTTGCGGAAAAAGAGGCCGACGATCAGGAAGATCGCGCCGTAGCCGACGACGGCCAGCGTCGTGATGCCGAGATAAATGAGCGCCTGCTTGCCGCCCGCGCCCTCGAAAAAGTAGCGCGTGCTCTCCGCGGAGAAGCGCGGGAAGTAGAGCATGAAGAGCGAGAGGAGCGTCGTCAGGCCGAAGAGCACGATGGCCGTGACCAGCCCCGACAGATATTTGCCGACGACTAAGACCTCGCGCCTGACCGGCGACAGAAAGTAGTAGTGCAAACTGCGATCAACCACCTCGCCGCGAAACAGATTCATGAAAATCCACGCGCAGCCGAAGAAGACGACCGTGCGCAAAATCAGCCCGTTGTAGATGGCCGAAAAGATGATGCTCAAGTCGTTGAAGCTCCCGAACTCGTCGGCGTCCGGCGGGAAGATCGCGAGCATGAACAGCAGGAAGACCGGCAGCGCCGCGAGCACGTAGATCAGGAGCGCGCGGCGGCTCAGGAAATTTTTCCGCAACTCAAGGCGCAGGATGCCGAGCGTCTGCTGCGCCCACAAGCCCCACGGCAGGTTGCGCGCGCCCTGCGTCGCCTGCGGCGGCGGCGTCGTCGAGTCAATGGTCGAACTCATCATCGCCCTCCATCCGAACTGATCAAATACTGGTAGACCGCGCCGAGGTCGTCGTCCGCGGGCGCGACCGACTCGATCCGCAAATCGCCGTCGAGCACGACGCGGTTCAGGAGCAAATAAAATTCGTCGGGTCGCCGCGTCTTCACAAACAGTCCCTGTTTGTCGTCGTGCAGGCGCGCCTCGACCACGCCGTCCTGCTCGAAGACGCGCGCGGCCAGAGCCTGCGGGCGGTCGCAGCGGATCAAAATCTGCATCGGGTGTTCTTCGATCTCGTCGCGCACGCCGTGGACGTTGCCTTCCGCGACGACGTAACCGTTGTTCAAGAGCACCACGCTGTCCGACATCATATCCACCTCGTGCAGGATGTGGCTGGAGATGATGAGATAGAGACCTTCGGCGGCGAGTTGGCGGAAGAGGCGTATGATCTCGGCGCGCGCCATCGGGTCGAGGCCGTTCAGCGGCTCGTCGAGGATGAGCACGGCCGGGTTGTGCGCGATGGACTGCGCCAGCCGGATGCGCTGGCGCATGCCCTTGCTGTATCCGGCCACTTTGCGATCCGCCGCCTCAAGCATCGACACGCGCTCCAACGCCTGATGCGTCAGGTTATCGAGCGCGCGGCTCGACGCGCCGTGCGTCCGCAGGTAAAACTCTATGAACTCTCTACCGGTCGCGCCGCGCGGGAAAGAGTCGAACTGCGCGCAGTAGCCGACCTTGCGGAAAAGCTCCTGCGGGTCGTCAGGGCTGGTGCCGAGCACGCTGATGCGCCCGCGCGTCGGCTTCAAAAGGCCGGTCATCAAATTCATCAGGGTGGTCTTGCCCGAACCGTTCGGCCCGACCAGACTCGTGATGCCCGGCGCGATGGAGAGGTTGACGCGGTTGACGCCGAGTATCTCGCCGTAAAACTTGGACACGTCCTCGAAGACGATCATCCGCTCTTCCGTCTGCGCCGTCGTTGCGATTGCCGCCGCTGCCGTCGTCATTTCACCACCTCGTAAGCGCGCACCTTGCGCATCAGGAGCAACACGAAGAAGGCGCAGATGATTGCGAGCGCGAGCCACGAAGACCAGAGCGGCGGTTCGTAGAGAGTGATCTCGACGGCGCGCCCGTTCACCATGATCCCTTCGATTTGGCCGGTCTTGCGCTCGAACATGCCGAACAGCCCGCGCCACACCGAGTTCATGATCGCGCCGAGGCTGATGAGGTGGCCGAGCCGCGTGCGGAACAGGGCGTTGACGATCTCGCCGAAGGCCGACGGGACGAAGAAGATGCCGAGCAGCGCGCCCGACGCCACCACACGCCACTTCAACCACGCCGAAACCGAGAGCGACAAAATCGCCAGCACGACGATCCACACGGCGCTGCCGAGGAAGATCGCGCCCGCGATCCGCAGGTTGTTCCCCAGCCAGCCCGCGCCTTCGAGGTAAGCCTGCAAGAGAAAGAGCACGAGGCCGGGCACCCAGGTGATCAGCGAGACCAGAATCACGATCACGCACATCTTGCCGACGACGTACTCCTTGCGCGTGAAGGGGCGCGAGAGGTAGAGCGGCAGCGCGTTGTTGGCGAGGTCGCGCGAGACGAGCGGCGGCCCGACCAGCACGGTCAGGAAGAACCCGAGCATGCACTGCGTCGTGACGAACGCGTGGAAGAAAGAGGCGTTGATCGGCACGAGTTCGCGGATGTCGAGTTTCATCAGCGCGAGGGCGTTGACGTTGTGGTGCAGGTAGATCAGGATCGCCGCGACGAGCGGGTAGATGAAGCAGGCCGCGAAGAACGCGACGAAAAGTTTTGAACGAAACACGTCGCGGTAGGCGTGGCGCGGGAGGATGAGAAAGCGCGACCACTCCGGCGTCAAACTGCCCGCGTAGGGCTTGTAGCCGTGTTCATAGACTGCCATTGCCGTTACCTCCCATCGCGTCCGCCGCCGCGGCGGTGCCGCCCTCCATCGCCTTGAGGAAGATGTCTTCGAGCGAGTCGCGCTTGTAGTTCAGGCGACGTATTTGCACCTCGCGCTCGGCGGCGATCTGGTACAGGTCGCGTATCTCCACGCCTTCGGGCAAGACCAGTTTCAGCCGCCGCTCGTTCGTGAACGCGTACTCGCAGCCCAGACGCCCGACCGCCTCGGCGAACGAGCGATTGTCGCCGCGCATCTCCAACTCGATGAACTTGCGATTGGCCTTGCGCTCCTCTTCCAGATTGCAGTTGGCGGCGATGCGCCCGTCCTTCAGGACGAGTATCTCGTCGCAACACTCTTCCACGTCGCGCAGCAGGTGAGACGAGAGCATGATGCGCGCCTGACCGCTGTCGCGTATCTCACGGATGAGGCGAATCATGCGCAGGCGCGTCGGCGGGTCGAGGCCGTTGGTCGGCTCGTCGAGGATGATGAGCTTCGGGCCGTGGACGATGGCCTGCGCGAGTTTCGCGAGTTGCTTCATGCCGAGCGAGTAGGTGTCGAGCGTGCGGTAGCGCGCCTCGCCTAAGCCCACGTAGAAGAGCGACTCGTGCGCGCGTTCGAGCGCGGCGTCCGAAGGCATGCCCGAGAGTTCGGCCATCAGGCGCACGAAGTGGACGCACGACATCTTGGCGATGAACGAATCGCGCTCCGGCATGTAGCCGATGAGGGTGCGAATCCGCTTGGCCTCGGTCGTGATGTCCTGCCCGAAGATGCGCGCCGTCCCGCCGGTCGCCGGGTGGAAGCCGAGAAGCGTGTGGATGAGCGTGGTTTTCCCCGCGCCGTTCGGGCCGAGCAGGCCGATGGCGCGCCCGTCCAGCGTGCCGCGCAGGTCTTGAAGGATGTGACGCTTGCCGAAGACCACGCTCAGGCCGTCGAGTTCGATAACTGGATTCATAATATGTGGAAGCCCCGGTCGGCTCCGCTTCGAGACAAAGTTGGGAAGCGCGCGCCCGACCCTGAAGAGTAGTTCGCTTTATACGACATTCACCCGCCGACTTCAAACGATTTCGAGAGTGGATACGACGCGGGCGACCGCTAATGTTCCGTTGAAGAATAACGCTTCGACGAGAGTTAAAGTTCTGCGCTTGAGAGAGGTTGTGAAGCGAAGCGAATGCGATGTGCCGGAAGAAAAGCGTTCACCACCGCAGACGCGGAGAACACGGAAGAGCCGGACGCGAAAGCAGGGACGCGGGACGACGAACTGAAAGACAAGTTGCTTCCGGTTCGTCGCTCCGCGTCCCTGCTTTCGCGTTCGCTTCTTCCGTGTTCTCCGCGTCTGCGGTGGTTAATTCAAACGAGCAGACTGCTCAAGTCGATTCGCCCGGGGATCGCTTACTTGCTCGCGACCATCCCGCTCGCGGCAACCTCTCTGGCGTTGACGCGCACCTTGCCCTGTTCGACCTCCACCGTGTCGCCCTGCTTCAACGTGCCGTAACTCTGGCCGTTGACCACCAACTTTTCCCCGTCAATCACGACCGTCGTGTCGCCGCAGGAGAAACTGTGCTTGCCTCCCTCGCTCGACGAACTCTCTTTCGTCCAGCAGGCCGGGGAGACTTTCACGAGGTGCGACCCCAGACGGCTGCCGCCCTGATTGACGCCCAACATGCTCCCGCGTCGTTCGAGCAGGGCGACGAGTTCCGTGCAGCCCTTCTGTTTGGCGATGAAGATGGCCTTGCGATCCCAGATGTCGCCCTGCAAATTCAGATCGGGCGCGCGCTCAAGCAACGCCTTCACCGTCTCGGTCGGGCATTTGCCGTCGCCCAGCTGGTCAACGTCCAACGTCCCGGCGACGGCATACGAGAGCGCGGTCTTCGCGCCGTGCATGCCGTAGGGGTTCGCGCCACGGGCGAGTAAGGCTTTGACGATCTCCGCATTGTCGTTCGCGGCGGCGTAGGCGAGCGCGCTCTTTCCGCCTTCGACTTTGCGCTCGCGACAGTCGCCCGCCTGGGCGTTCACGTCCGCGCCGCGCTCGATCAAGAGACGCGCCAGGTCGTTCTGATTTTTATGGATGGCGTGCATGAGCGGCGTCCAACCGGCCGAGGCGCAATCGCGCACGTTCATGTCGGCGCGCGCTTCGACGAGGAGGCCGGCAACTTCCGTGTGGCCGTTGCGCGCCGCCCACATCAGGGCGGTGTAGCCCGCCTTGTCTTTCTCGTTCACGTCCGCGCCCGCGGCGATGAGTCGCTTAACCTGCGCCGCGTCGCCGCGCTCGGCGGCAATCGTCAGGGCGGTTGACGGGTGATGACTTTGGCACGCGGCGAGCGTCAACAACAGGCATGCGCTCAAACTCGCGGCGATGAGATTTCGGCGTTTCATGATGACTCCTTCTGCTATCTCTGCTGTTAGTCGTCAACTTTGCAGATGCGCGTCCGGCCGGTCGGTTGTCGGCCACCGGCCGGACGCGCTCGTCCGTCTCGGGCTACTTCTTCTCCGGCGTGTCGCCCTTCCGGCCGCCCTTACCTTCCATCGCCTCCATCAGGATGTGCTGCATGGCGAAGGAATTGGGCAGGCCGAGCAGGCTGCCGGGGCTGAGGCCGAAGGGGCCGCCCTCGGTGTTGGCCGCGAGCGTGATGCGGTCGCCCTGCGCGTAAGCGTAGGCCAGCGTCGGCGTGGAGCTTGCGGCGAAGGCGGCGATGGCCTTCTGCTGTTCCTCGCCGAGCGACTTGGCGCGATCCCCGATAGCCCCGGCCAGCGGTTGCAGCAGCGGCGCGAGGTTGTGATAGAAGACGGCGGAGAAGTTCGTGTTGCCGTCTTCGGGCAAGGCCGACGTGAAGCGCGCCGAGGTCACGAGCGACACGCCCGACTCGCGGTACTGCAAGGCGCGGGTCAGCAGCGCGCTCGTCGGCGCGGCGATCAGGTAGCCTTCCGCGAAGGTGTAGTGAACTTCGAGGCCGAAATCCACCGAGCGGAGCGTGTAGATGTTCGGACTGCCGCCCGAAGCCGTCAGCGTCAGACCCTTCTGGCCGTGCGCCGCCGCCCACGCGTTCAACTTCCCGACCACGCTCTCGAACGTCTGTTGCAAGTGCTGCTGGTTGTAAACCTCCACGATCATCTTCCAGGAAGGCGTCGGGAGCACGGGGCCGTCGATGGCGAAGGCGAACTCGCCGCCGAGCGGCGCGGCGAAGTCGCGCTTGAGGTCGAGGCCGTTCTGCGTTTCCAGTTCGCGCAGGCGTTTGCGCAAATCCGGCGAAGCGGTTTCCATGAAGCCGAGCAGATCGTCAACTAAGAGCGTCGGCTCTTTGACGACGAAGGCCGTCGCCACGTTCGCATCGGGCGAGACGAACTTGAGCGCGCCCATCGGCCCCGGCGCGGCCAGCCAAGAGGCGATGCCGCGGCGCGGTTCGTTGAAGGACAGCACGGCGCGGCTCTGCGTCTTCGCCTTCACTTCCTTCTGTTCGACGACGAAGTGCTTGAGGTTCAAAAGCCCCGTCTGGCGGTAGAGGTCGAGCCGCTGCTGGCCGCCGACTTTCGCCACGTCGCTCGTCGCCTGAGCGATCACTCTTTCGAGGTCGGCGGCGACGATCAGCCCCGCGCCTTCCTTGTACACGTCGGCGATGCGCGAGTAGAAGGGCGTGCCCGGGAAGCGGTTCGTGCCGGGCGCGTTGATGGTGGCTTGCAGACCTTTCAACTGTTCGAGCTTCGGCGAGGCCGCGAAGAAGTCTTCGCGAATCCAGACGAAGAGTTCGTTGTTGTTAGCGATTTTGCCCGACACTTTCTTGCGGCCGGTCATCGCGGCCGGTGCGGGCGCAGTTGTAGTAGTAGAAGAACCAGCAGCGACCGCGCTCGGGTCGTCGATGATGCTGACGCGGGGCGCGCCCTTGTCGGCCGACTTCAAATCGGCCATCTGCTTTTCGAGGAACGGGCGGAAGCCGGCGGCGTTCTTCAACTCGCCGAGGACGAGGAAGGCGTCGGGGTTGCCCTGCGCGTTCGTGCCCGCCGTGACGACGATCTCGTCGCCGAGGTATTGGCCGAACTCGCGCACGCGCGCCATCGTCTGATTCAGCCCCGGCCCGTGAGCCGCGGAAGATTCCTGCTCGCGCATCCACTCGCTGAGGGCGGGGTTCTGCGCGATGCGCTCCTGCATGATGCGGTGCGATTCGCCGAGCGTCGTCGCCAGATTAGGCAGCGCGGCGTAGAGCACCGTGCCTTCGGGCGCGAGGTCGAGGAAGCGTGTCGAGTAGCGCACGCCGGGGTGCGGCACTTGCTGCGCGATGTCCTTGCGCAGGGCTGCGAGTTCCGTGACCATCTTCGCGTAGCGCGGGGCGTTGCGGCTCCACGCGATGTCGTCTTTGACGGCGACGGGTTTGAGGCTCGCGCCCGTCGTCGTCTGGTCGCCGGGCAGCAGAACCTTGTCCGCGCCGGAATGGTTGACGTGGACTTCGCCCTCGATGACCGAGACGCGCGAACCCTTCGTGCCGCTGCCGACCGAGAAGATCGTGCCCTTGACGGAGACGAGCGAATCGGGCGTGGCGACGAAGAGATGACCCGCGCCCTGCTTGGCGGCTTCGACGATCACGTCGCCGCGATCAAGGTGCAGCGTCACGCCCTGCCTGTTCTGCGTGACGGAGAACTCGGAGCGTTCGCGCATCTCGACGCGCGAGCCGTCGGCCAGCCGCACGACCGCGCCGGAATCCTTCGCCGTGCGCACGCGCACGCCCTTGCCGATCTCTTCGCCGACGACCATCGCCAGCGTGCCCGCGTCGGTCACGCGGTAGAGCGCGCCGTTCGCGCTCTCGACCGTCGCGGCGAGCGCCGCGCCGGTGTCGAGGAAGCGGTTCGAGAAGAACACCGCGCCGACGACGACGGCCACGGCGAGCGAGGCCGCCACAGCCCAACGCCACGCCGTGAAATTCGTCTGCGACGGGCGCGCCGGTTGGTTGAGCGTCGCGCGCGCGGCGGCGACGGCGGTGCGTCCGGTGCGCGCTTCCTTCAGAGCCTTGCGGCAGGGGATACATTCCTGCGTGTGGTCTTCGAGGAGGAGCGCGCGGGCGGGCGACAATTCGCGGCGCAGGTAAGAGGGGATGAGCGACTGAAAATCGCCGCAGTTGTTGATGTGTTCGGCCGCCGTCGCCGTGGGCGAAGTCGCCGCGGCGGAGACGTTTTGGTCGGCGGCGATGCGCGCCCACACGCGCGAGGCCGAGGCGTCCACGGTGGGCGCGTCCGGCTGGTCGCGGAGCACGGCGTTCACAGTTTGATCAATGATGGCTTCGAGCTCTTTTTTATTACGCTTCATGATGTTTCTCCAGATACTCACCAATCTCTCCACGCAGGCGCACCCGCGCGCGGTGCAGCGTGACGGCCACGACCATCTGCGACATGCCGAGCATTTCGGCGATCTCGCCATTGTCGTAGCCCTCAAAATAGCGAAGGGCGAAAACTTCCGAGGCGCGCGTGCCGAGCCGCGCGACCGCTTGCCGCAGCAGAGTCCGCATCTCTTTGTCGGCCTGTTGCAACTCCGGGTTCAGAATCGGGCTTTGCAAGAGGGCGGAGTCCACGTCTTCGAACGGCACGGAGCGAGCACGCGTCCGGCCGCGCATCAAGTCGAGCGAGGCGTTGACGGCCGCGCGGTGCAAATAACTGCCGGGGCTGGGCGCGAGGTCGCGTTTTTCCTTGTTTCCGGCGAGGCGCATGAAAATGGTTTGCAGTACGTCTTCGGCGTCCGCGGGGCTGCCGGTGATGCGGTAGGCGGTTCGGTAAACTTGTTCGTAGTGCTCTTGGAACAGGTTTTCGAGTTCTTCCAGCCCGCCGCTCCGGGGAACGGTTTTCAGTTGGGGCGCTGTAGCTGGCACGTTGTTCTCCTTCACTTTCCTGTCTCCACCCATAAAACGCCTCCCCACGGGGTTTATTAACAACTCCGCAAAAAATTTCCGCTTGATGGAATAAGAGACCCGGCGCGCGACCGGGAGGCGAGAGGATATAGCCGGACGCGCGCGGCATTCAACTGTTTTCACGGCCGCCGTGCCTGCGTCAAACTCACGTTGGTGTGGGATTACCCGACGAATTTATAGCCGAGGCCGTGGATGGTGAGGATGAACTGCGGGTAGTGCGGGTTGGGTTCGAGTTTTTGCCGGAGCCACGCGATGCGGCGCAAAAGTTCTTGACCCCTCGCCCGGTGACAATTATGATGCCTCTCTCATCAGTTAGTGGCTGTGTTCCCTTCACCGGGCATCGGCTTACTTTCAACTCATCTTCAACCGCAGACCCGAATGATAAACAAAGCTCACTCATTCTTCGCCTCGACACTCCTTTCGGGACAGTTCCAGTTCCTTTAGAGGTGCGCCCGCCGCGCCCGGGGCTTCGAGCAAGGCTCGCATTAATGAGTCGGGCAATAAGGAGACGGTGATGAAAATCCCTTTGCGGATCGGCGTCAGCATACTTTGCCTCGGCGGGTTTCAGGTATCCGCGCCGGCTCAAACGGGTGCGCCGCGCGAGAACGTTTCGCAGCCGGCCGCCCGTAAAGCCGCTAAATCGCGGCGGGCGCGGGGGAAAGAAAAAGCGGCTGCGGCGGTGCGGCGGCAACAGGTCTTATGGCAGCTTGAAAACGTCGAAGGGAAAGCCAGAAAGCTCGACGACAGCATCTTGAAAGTGAAAGTGCTGGCGAAGCTCGCCGACACGCTGTGGCCTCATCAGGAATCACACGCACGCCTTCTGTTTGCGGAAGCCTTTCAGGCCATCGCCCCCATCAAACTGGACGCGAACAAAGATCAGCGCGTGAAGATGGCCGCCGCTTCCGGGGCGACTCACCCGCTCGCGGCCTTGCGCGCCGAAGTGTTACAGCTCGCCGCCGCGCGCGACTTTAAGTTAGCGGACAGGCTGCGGCAAACCGTCAAAGAGCAACCCGGCGGGGCTGCCGCAGGCGAAACTCCGGCGGCCGATTCGAGCGAGCGGGAACACCTCGCGTGGGACATCGCCATCGCGGCGGCCAAAACGCAACCGGAGCAGACGGCGCAGTTTGTGCGCGCGCAGTTGCGCCGCGGGATACACGAAGAACTGGGCGAGGCGTTGCTCAGCATCAGACTGGAGAACCGCCAACTCGCCGATCAACTATTCGGCGAGGCTCTGGCAATCGCCCGCGCCAACCTGACCGCGCCCGAGAGTCTGGAGACTCTGGCAATTTATGTGCTGCCCACGGCAGACCCGTCTCACGACCGGACTCCCGCTTTCGCTCCCGCGCCCGTGCCGGGTCTGAGCCACTTCCTCGCCTATGCTTCCGAGCGGCTGGCGGCGCTCTCGGCTGCCGGTCAAGCGGTCTCTTCCGAAGGCGCGGAGTCGCAGCACGAATACCGCACGCTTCAGGCTCTGCTCCCACTATTCGAGCAGGTCATTCCCGATAAAGCCCCGCTCGTGCGTGACCGGATGGCTGCGCTGTCGGCCGCCATGTCGCCCCGGCAAGCCAATGCGGTGTCACCGCGCGAACCTGAAGACGTGACGGAACTTTTGCGTCGTGCCGAAGCGACTGTCGGCAGCCAGAGGCGAGACGCGCGGCTCATGCAAGTCTCCATGATCGCCGCGCGTCAGGGAGATTTGGAGCAAGCCCTGTCCATCGCCGAGAGGATCGGCGACGGTGAAGAGCGCACCATTCAAGTTTCTCTGCTCGCCTATCAAGCCTTGTTAAAGGCGTTGCAGAAGGGTGAGATAGAGGAGGCTTATCGTTGGACGCGAAAGATAGAATTTTTGCCGCAGCGGGTGGCGGCGGCCGTCCGTCTGGCGAACGCGTTGCGCGCTAAGCGCGAGGCCGACCGCGCACGCGTCGTTTTGGAAGAAGGCTGGGAGTCGGTCGCCAAAGCCCCCAACAGCCCGCTCAAAGCGAAAGCCTTGCTGACGCTCACGGCGGCCATGACGCCACACGACCCGGAGCGTGGTTTCACCTTTCTCTTCTCCGCCGTCAAAACCATCAGCGGCACGGACTTCTCCCCGCCGGACACGACCGCGCCCTCAAGGGTGGCTCAAGTGACTCTGGACACGCTCGATTTCGGCTCGGTTTTTTCACCGCTGAGCCGCATAGATTTCGACCGCGCCATGCACGCGGCTCAATCTCTGACGCCTGTCGAGGCGTCTTTGCTCGCACAGGTCATCGTCTGCCGACAGGCTTTGACCTGACATCGTAACTCTCTAACGCAGCAGTCCCACCTCAGTTAACCTGACCAAGTTAGGAGGAACCCCATGTCCGTTAAAAAATTCGTCTGGATGTTCGTCATCGGCGCGTGTCTGTCCCTCTGCTCGGCCGAGACGGCATCCGCCTGCGCCAACGACCGGCTCTCGCACGACACTCACGAGCACGTCGCCCAAGCCGTTAAAAGCCTCCCCCAAAGACCCGGCGCACCGGCCGCGGTGGCCTTGCGCAGCGAGCCGGAGCCGAGCACGCTTGCGTTGAGAACCGCCGACGCCAAACCGGCCACCACCACGAAAACCGTCAAGGCCGCGACGACGACAGCCACGCTTCAGGAGACTTTTGATGATGGCTGGGACTTGGAGGAGGAAGCCGGTTCCTGCATTCACGGGTGCAGTTGTACCGGCCCCAGATCACACCGCAGAGGTTGCGGGACGAACGGCGATTGCCACGCCCACGAGGGACTAATCTGCACGTGGTAGGGTGTGTAAAACGCGACCGCAGTAGAAATATCTGAGCCGCGCTGCGCTGAAAAACGCTGACCCGGCGATTCACCCGAGCCGCCCCGCGCGAGTAACCTCTCATGTTCCACCTACACATGGTTGAACTGACAGACGGCTCGTGCGGGGCGGCTCGACTGTTGTTGACAGCCCGCTTCTCGCCCAAACATGACGACAACGCGAAGCCTGCCGCCGTCGCATTTCACCCGACGAATTTATAGCCGAGGCCGTGGATGGTGAGGATGAACTGCGGGTAGTGCGGGTTGGGTTCGAGTTTTTGCCGGAGCCACGCGATGTGTACGTCCACGGTGCGCGTCGAGGGCATGGCGTTGTAGCCCCAGACTTCGTTCAACAATTCGTCGCGCGAGATGGTCGCGCCGCGATGCTCGACGAGGTAGCGCAGCAATTTGAATTCGCGCGCGGAGAGTTCCAGCGGCGCGCCATCGCGCGTGACTTCGGCGCGGCGGAAGTCCGCGTGAATCACGCCGAATTGGTACACGTCCGCTGTCGCCGCCGTCTCGCCCGCCGCGCCCGAAGCCTGCGACACGCGCCGGAGAAGGGCTTCGATGCGCGCGAGCAGTTCCATCATCTCGAAGGGCTTCGTCACGTAGTCGTCCGCGCCGATCTTGAGGCCGACGACTTTGTCCACCACCTGCCCGCGCGCCGTCAGCATGATGATGGGCACGCCGACGCTGCGCTGGCGCAGGTCGCGGCACACGTCGAAGCCGTTCTTGCGCGGCAAGCCCACGTCGAGGATGATGAGGTCGAAAGTCTCCGCGAGGGCGCGCGCCAGCCCGGCCTCGCCGTCGGTCGCCGTCTCGACCGCGAAGCCTTCGCTCAAGAGGCGGTCGGTCAGGGTCATCAACAGCCCCGGCTCATCTTCGACGAGCAGAATACGCCGGCTCATACGTCGCCCCGCCCGTCTGGTTGGTTGTGGCCGTTGCCGTTGGCGACCATCCCGGCCGGCGCGGCGGGCAGGTGAATCGTGAACGCGCTGCCGCCCCCCAACTCGCTCTCGACGCTGACGCGCCCGCCGTGCGCCTCCACGATCTGTTTGACCAGACTCAAGCCCAGCCCGTTGCCGTGAATCTGCGCGGCGGCCACTTCGCGCCCGCGATAAAACGGCTCGAAGATGTGGGGCAGATCGCCGGGCGCGATCCCTGCGCCGCGATCCTCCACCTTGATTCGCACTTCCCCGTCCGCGCCGCCCACGCCGCGCGCAGACAGTTTCACCCAGCGACTCTCGCCGCCGTACTTCAGGGCGTTCGAGAGCAAGTTTTGCAGCGAACGCGAGAGCGCGGCCGCGTCCGCCATGACGGGCGGCAAATCCGCGGGCACGTCGCGCTCGATCTCGAAGGCCGCCTCGCCGCCCCCCGCCCCCGCGCGACACGCGGCGAGCGCGGCGTCGATCAAACTCTCGACCGCGACGGGCGCGAGTTCAAATTCGCGCCGCCCGGACTGCGCGCCCGCAAACTCCAACACCTGCTCGACCATTTCGGCCAGACGCCGCCCTTCTCGATGAATGACCTCGCCGTAGCGTCGCACCTGTCTGCGGTCGTCGATCACGCCGTCGGCCAGATTCTCGCCCGCCGAACAGATCACCGCGAGCGGCGTGCGCAGTTCGTGCGTCACGCCCGCGACAAATTCCACCTGTCGCCGCGCGAGCCGCTGCGCGCGATGCGTCGAGACGAAAATGAGCGCGACGCTCCCGGCGAGCAGCACGAGGATGCCGAAGCTGACGAGCAGGCTGCGCCGCCGCGCCTGCCCGACCGCCGCGTCGAGCGACCCGGCGACGTGCGTCACGACGAGTTGCCAGCCGCCCGCCCCGGCGTCCGGCAGGCCGAGACGCCGCAACGCCACCTCGCTCGTCCGGCTCTCCAAAACGCGCACCGCGAACTTCTTTTCGCGCGACCCCGGCGGCGCGCCGGGCGTCACAATTTCCTGTTCCTCGCGCACGCGCCGCGAAACGAAGGCCGGGCGGAACGCGTCCATCTCGTCGTAGCGAATTTGAAAAATGTCCGCGCGCGCGTCGCCGGTTGAAGGCGCCGCGGCGGCGGCGGCGGCGGCGACCTCGGACGCCCCTTCGACCGGCGACGCGGATTGATAGATGATCTTTCGCGGTTCGTCGCGTTCAACCACGGCGACGCGGTAATCGAGTTCGCCGCCGCTCGAAAAATAACGGCGCGCGAGCGCAGGCCATAGTTCGCGTTTGATGTAGTCGAGATCGAGCGTGACGACGACGTAGGTTGAGAGCGGCGAGTAGTTCGTCAACACGAGACGGTTCTTGTTCCCCGGCGCGGGCAAGCTTTCGGGGCGGCCTGTTGCCGTGGCATCCTCACGCGCGGTTTCGTTCGGGACGACGGGGATGATGACGGCCGGAATCTCCTGATCCACGTTCGGCTGGGGCGCGTAGAGCCCGCTCTCGTGCGCCGGGGGCAAGTCGCGCGGCGCGCGCGCCCCGCGAGCCTCCGCGAAGCGACGCCGCAACCCACCGAACCCGGCAGGCCACGCCGCGCCCGCCGTAAACTTTCGCGCCGCCCCGTCGAAGCGCACGAGTTGTGGTTCGCGCCCCGCGTCGCTCGCGTCTACGACGTAGATGTCGCCGACGAGTTTGGGGTGCGGCGCGGTCGTGCGCCATTGCTCGAAGCGCGCGGCGTAAGCGTCGCCGTCGCGCTCGCGCCACACGCCCGCGTCCAGTTTCAAATTGAAATAGACGCGGCCGAGTTCACGGTCGAAGTCCTCCGTGAAGCGCGCCGCGCCCGCGCCGAGCGTGCCCTGCATGCGCTCGCGTTCGGCCGCGCTCACCTGACCGAGCCAGCGATACTGCAACGCCGCGAGGACGCCGAGCAACACGACGAGCGACGCCGCCAACACGAGCAGCAACGGAGATGGTCGACGTTTGGTGAAACCGCCTCTCACGCCTGCAATGTAGCATAGCCCGCGCGGGCTGAAACCCGGCGCGCCGAAGATTTTACATCCTTAACATCCGCGTTCGTCGTCGTGAATTGCGCGGCGCGCCGTGGCGTTAAATTTCCTCGCCGGAGTTATAATCCGATCCGTTCCATGCGATTTCATATTCGGGAGATTAACAATGACAGGTGACAAGGAGACGGAGAAATCTTATTCGACGAAGGAGGTCGTCGCCAAACTGCGGCGTCTGGCCGACGCTTTGGAGGAAGAGAAAACTTTCGAGATACAGATCGCGGGCGAGCGCATCTACATTCCGCCTTACGCGACCGTCGAGTTCGAGTATGAGCGTCAGGACGACGTGGAGGAAGTGGAGATCGAGTTGAAGTGGAAACGCCGTTGAGCGGCGCGAAAGCGTTGAGCGGCTCACGCCCGCGCCGCTTGCCGCGCGGCTATCCACGCAAAACGGCGGCGGCCTTCGCTTAGTTCCGGCCGCGGAGGGCAAGGCGTGTGTGTTTATCTCTCGCAGGAAGGCGCGCGGGTTGATGTACGAAGATGTCTTCGAGCGGACGCCTACATGACTGATTCATTCGCTCGAAGGCGCGCCCGGAAAGATTTTACATCCTTTACAAACACTTTTCGTCGGCTTAACCATTCGCGCGCGGCGTCCGGTTAATATCCGCGTGTGCCCGCACGGACGGCTATGATCCGAAAAGTTTGAAAGGAAGATACAAAATGCATTCGACCATCTTACGCCTCCTTCATTTGAAACAGCGAACCGCGCATTTGAGAGATCAAAACGCGACCGCGCGACGTGCGCGCTTCACGCCGCGCGCGGCGGGTCTCCTGTTCCCGGCGGTCTGCTTCGTCGTCGCGCTCGCGAGTTTCAACGCGGCGCAGCAGCCGCGCACGGCCGAGCAGCCCGACATGACGATTGACGCCGCGACGCGCACGCAGGTCATCGAAGGCACGCTGAAACATTTGCGGGAGGGGTACGTCTACCCGGAAGTCGCGACGCGCATGGAGCAGGCCATCCGCGAGCGCGCGGCGAAGAAAGAGTACGAAGGGATCACGAGCGGGCGGCAGTTGGCGCAGAGGCTCACGGAACACTTGCAGGCCGTCAGTCGCGACAAGCACCTGCGCGTGAACTATCGCGCCGCGAAGTTGGGCGACGACGACATACCGGGCAGCGCGCGCATCGTGCGCCGCGCGCCGGAGGGTGGCGGTAGCCCGGCGGACGGCGCGGGCGGGCGTCGCATCATACGTGAGCCGGGCGGGGCTGAGACTCCGGCGGGCGGCGCGCCCGTCGTCGTGCGGCGCGCGGGCGGCGGCGCGGGCGAGGCGTCGGGCAATTTGGGGCTGGAAAAAGTCGAGACGCTCGACGGCAACGTGGGGCTTCTGGATTTCAGCATGTTCGATCCTTCGGAGGAAGCAAACGCGAAGGTCTCCGAGGCAATGAGCCGTCTGGCCGATACCGACGCGCTCATCATAGACCTGCGCCGTTGTCGCGGCGGGGCGCGTAGGACGATCACGCTCTTGATGAGCTACTTTTTCGACAAGTCCATCCATCTGAGCGACGCCTATGACCGAATAGCCGACAGCACACAGGAATCATGGTCGCTCGCCGACGTGCCCGGCCGTCGTTACGGGCAGAAGGACGTGTACATCCTGACGAGCAACTTCACGTTCTCCGCCGCCGAAGACATAAGCTACACGCTCAAAAATCTGAAGCGCGCAATCATCGTCGGCGAGACGACGGGCGGCGGTGCGCACCCGGTCATGGGACGGCGGCTGAACGATCACTTCTTCGTGATGGTTCCCTTCGCGCGCTACATCAGCCCCATCACGAAGAGCAACTGGGAAGGCACGGGCGTCGAGCCGGACATAAAAGTTCCCGCCGCGCACGCGCTCAAGATCGCGCAACTCGCCGCGCTCAAAAAAATCTCCGCGCGGAAAACCGACGCGAAAGCCTCCGCGCAACTCAAAGGACTCATCGAGACGTTGCAGCGAGAGGTTGACGAGTTGAAGAAGGAGAGTTCAAAGAGCTAGAGGGGAGTTGCGGCGAGCGTGCGCCCGCAATGATTCTCGACAACAGGAGCGGCTGCGTCGCCGGGAAAGCATTCACCGCCGCAGGCACAGAGAACACAGGGGAAGCACGGAGAAAAGCATTCCTGATCTCAAAGTTGAGATTCTAAATGCTCAACTCTTCGTGCCTGCTCTGTGTCCTCTGTGCCTGCGGCGGTGAATCATGTAACCGGCCGCGCAACTTTGAGTGGTCAACAACCTTCCGCTCGCCGCGCACGTTGCCAACCCGTCGTTTGATCCTGTCTAATATGCTTCGAGTTGAGTTTCCCCATCCGTGCTACCTAACTTGCGAGGAGATAAGTTTCGATGACCCGAAAATTTTTGAGTTTCGCATTGCTCGGCGCGCTGTCCGTGACGGCCTGCGCGCAGCAACCGAAGCAGCCGCAGCCGCAGCAGCCGGTCGCGCCCGCGCAGGCGCAGAACGCGCCGCCCGCCGCGCCCAAGACGCATCTCAAGGTGGGCGACCCCGCGCCCGACTTCACGCTTTCCAACACGAAGGGCGAGCGTGTCAAGTTGTCCGATTTTCGTGGCAAGAAGAACGTCGTGCTGGCCTTCTACGTGCTGGCCTTCACCGGCGGTTGAACGAAGGAGTTACAGGCATATCAGGCTGATATTGCCAAATTCGACGCCACCGAAACTCAGGTCTTAGGCATCAGCGTTGACAGCGCACCGGCCAACGCGCGCTTCGCCGAAGACATCAAGGTCACGTTCCCGCTTCTCAGCGATTTCAAACGCACGACCGTCCGCGACTACGGCGTGTTCAACGAGGAACGCGGCTTCGGCACGCGCGCCACGTTCGTCCTCGACAAGGAAGGCATCATCCGTCACATCGAACAGGGGAACACGGCGATTGACCCTTCGAGCGCACTTGAGGCATGCAGCATCTTCACGAAGAAGGGCTAGTTTCCGTAGTTCGTCAATGATTAGAAGAGATGGCCGCGCGCCGTCGCCGCTTTCCGGCAATGGCGCGCGGCCGTCTCTTCCGAATTTTCGGATCGCGAAAAAGTCCCCGCCTCCGCCGTCATGAGTGAAAACTTTTACCCGCTTTCATCCGTTTACTAAGTTGCGTCTTCGGCATTCACAGTTTTTGATTCAGCCCGACCGTTAAACATTCCACGAGGAGTCGTCGTGAAGTCTAAACTTATATCTCTCCTGTTTCTGCTCGCCCTCTGCATCACGCCCGCAACTTTCGCGCAAACTCATCGCGCGTCGATTCGCGGCACTGTCCTTGACCCGGCCGGAGCCGTTATTCCCGGCGCAACCATCACCGTCATCAACGAAGCGACGAATGAGACGAGGACGACGGTGAGCGCGGATGACGGCGCATATGCGGTCACGTCTTTGTCGCCCGGTCGTTATCGCGTCGCAGTTACGAGCGCGCCGGGTTTCGCGAAGTTCGAGCGCGAGGTCGTGCTTCAGGTCAATCAGGAGTTGCGCCTCGACGCCTTGCTTGAGATCAAAAGCGGCACTGATACGATCATCGTCGAAGAGTTTGTCCCGCTGAGAAAGGATTCGCCCGCGCTCGGCACGGTCATCGAAGAGCGACAGATCGCGGAGTTGCCTCTGGACGGCCGCAACTTTCTCGAACTCGCGCTGCTCGCCCCCGGCACCGCGCCGGCCGCGCCCGGTTCGGCCGGGAGCGTGCGCGGCGACTTCGCCTTCAGCGCGAACGGCGCGCGCGAGGACTCCAACAACTTCCTGCTCGACGGCGTCTATAACCTCGACCCGAAACTGAACAGCTTCGGCGTCCGCCCGCCCGTTGACGGCATACAGGAGTTCGAGATTTCGACGAGCACCTACGACGCCTCGTTCGGGCGCAACGCGGGCGCACAGGTCAACGTCATCTCGAAGTCGGGCACGAACCGCCTGCACGGCACGCTCTACGAGTTTCACCGCAACGCCGCCATCGACGCGCGCAACTTCTTCGCGCCCGCAGACCAGCCCGACCCGAAGTATATCCGTAACCAGTTCGGCTTCTCGCTCGGCGGCCCCATCAGGCGCGACCGCACCTTCTTCTTCGGCGACTACGAAGGCACGCGCACGCGCGAAGGCATCACGCGCATCACCAACGTCCCGACGCTCGCCGAACGCAACGGCGACTTTTCGCAAAGTCTCTTCGCGCGCCCCTTCAACCCGTTCACGCAGCAGCCGTTCACGGGCGGCGTGATTCCGGTCGAATTTCAGAACCCCGTCGGCCGCGCCATCGCCAACCTGTACCCGCTGCCGAACCGCAACGTGCCCTTCGCCAACTTCGTCTCGTCGCCCACGTCAACCGACCGCAGCGACAATTTCGACGTGCGCCTCGACCACAGGTTCAGCGCGAGTTCGACCTTCACCGCGCGCTACAGCTTCGGCGACCGCTCGCTCTTCGAGCCGTTCACCGGCCCGACCTTCTCGCTCGTTCCCGGCTTCGGCAACTTCGTCCCGCGCCGCAGCCAGAATTTGATGCTCAGCGAGACGCACGTCTTCTCGCCCAACGTGGTCAACGAGGCGCGCTTCGCTTTCAGCCGCGTGGCCTCGGCCGTCACGTCGGAAGGGCGCGGCCAGAGTCTCAACCGTCAGGTCGGACTGCCGGAACTGTCCGCCAACCCGCGCGACTTCGGACTCAGTTTCATCACCATCACGGGCTTCTCGCCCATCGGCGACGAGTTCAACAACCCGCAGGGGAGCGCGTCGAACGTCTTCCAGTTTCTCGACAACGCGACTTACGTGCGCGGCGCGCACCTCGCCAAGTTCGGCTTCGAGTTTCGCGCCTTGCAGCAGAACGCCTTCCGCGACGTGCAATCGCGCGGCTTCCTGACCTTCTCCGAGCGCTTCCCCCTGACGGGCAACGCGCTCGCAGACCTCCTGCTCGGCTTCCCCGCTCTGACCGGCGGCGCGCGTCTCGACAACCACCAGCACCTGCGCGGCGAAAGCTACGCGCTCTACGTCAACGACAGCTTCCGCGTCACGCCGCGCCTGACCCTCTCCGCGGGCTTGCGCTACGAATACAACTCGCCGCCCGTCGATGCGGAAGACCGCGCGAACCTGTACGACCCCGCCACGCGCACGGTCTCGCGCGTCGGCACGAACAACGTCCCGCGCGGCGGCTACGCGTCTGACCGCAACAACTTCGCCCCGCGCGTCGGCCTCGCCTACACCCTGAACGAAGCGGGCACGACCGTCCTGCGCGGCGGCTACGGAGTCTATTACGATCAACCCGCGCTCGCGCCCGGCGAAGGTCTCTACTTCAACGCGCCCTACTTCGACTTCAACCTCTACTTCTCGCTTCAGGGTTTGCCGCTCACGGTCAACAACCCGTTCCCCGCAAACTTCCCCGTGCCGCTCCCCGACACCGCGCTCGCCTTCCAGCGCGACCTGCGCACGGCCTACATGCAGCACTGGAACTTGAACGTTCAGCAACAACTCGGCCGCAGCCGCGTGCTCGAAATCGGCTACGCCGGATCGAAGGGCACGAAACTTTTGACCGCGCGCGACATCAACCAGCCGCGCCCCTCCACGCTTCCTTTCGTCCTGCGTCCCGTCCCGCAGTTTGACGACATCAACCTGATCGAGTCGCGCGGCAACTCCAACTACCACAGTTTGCAGGTGCGTCTCCAACAACGCCTCTCGCGCGGCCTCGCGATGCTCTCGTCCTACACCTACTCGAAATCCATCGACGACGCCTCGAACTTTTTCACGAGCGCGGGCGACCCCAACTTCCCGCAGGACAGCCAGAACTTGCGCCTCGAACGAGGCCGCTCGAACTTCGACGTGCGCCACCGCCTCTCCGCGAGCTTCTCCTACGAACTGCCTTTCGGGCACGGCCGCCGCTTCCTCGGCAACGCGGGCTTCGTCTCGACGCTCCTCTCCGGCTTCCAGTTGAACGGCATCGCCACGCTGCAATCGGGTCGGCCGTTCACCGTCGCGCTGCTCTCGGAAATCGACAACAGCAACACCGGACGCTCCACGCTCGGCTTCGGCGCGAACGACCGCCCGAACGTCTCGGGCGACCCCAACGCGGGCGGCCGCACGCCGGAGCGTTGGTTCAACACGTCGGCCTTCACGTTCCCCGCCTTCGGCACGTTCGGCAACGCCGGGCGCAACATCCTCGACGGCCCCGGCTACCAGAACGTCAACGCCTCGCTCCTCAAGAACACGCGGCTCTCGGAGCGCATGAATCTGCAACTGCGCCTCGAAGCCTTCAACCTCTTCAACCACCCGAACTTCAACTTGCCCGACAACTTCCTCGGCTCGCCCACGTTCGGCCGGATTCTCTCGGCGCGCGACCCGCGCCACTTGCAGTTCGGCGCGAAGCTGCTGTTCTAAACTCGCGCGCGGAATTTGTTCGCGCCGGGGCGTGCGCCTAAAATGAGTCGATCCCATTTTCACAGGCGCGGAGGTTACGGCGATGGCAAACGACAAGGACAATGAATACGAGAAGACTCCGGCGGCGGGCAAGGGCGGTTCGCCCGCGAGCAGCACGCCGCATGAAGAGGCGCGCGGCGCGGCCGATGACGACAAGGACTCCGCAACCTCGCGGACGCCGAAGGAGAGCAAAGAGAGCGCGGGCGGGAAAGGCGGCGGGCTACATTAGGGCGGGTTGCAAATGGATGCGACTCGTCTGTGATTATGGGAGGGGCCGGGCTTGTCCCGGCCCGCTCGCTTTCGTAGCCACGCGGGCAGGACTTGTCCCTGCCCCTCCAATGCTTCCTTCATCGCACTCAAATGCAAACCGCTATAAGGCGGGTTGCATTTGTAAATCAGAAAAGATGAACGCGGGGGCGGCAGTCGTTGACTGCCGCCCCCGCGCCGCTTTGATCGGTAAACGCTTCGCAATTCACTTGAGCGCGCGCCGGAAGATGCGATAGCCCCACGCGTCGAGGGCGAGCGCGGGGAGAGCGACGGTGCGCGCGCGCGGCCTGTGTTCGGGCGCGGGCGCGTCGGGCGGCAGGGGCGGCGCGACATCGGGCGTCACGTCCGCGAACGCCATGCCGCCCGCCGCTTCGACCGTGCCCGCGAACGGGCGGTTCGATAAGTTGATCGCGACCAAGACCTCTTCGTCGCCCGCGCGGCGCAGGTAGGTCAGGACGCGCGCCTCGTCTGAGTTACGCACCCACTCGACCGCGCCGCGCCGGAGCGCGGGGCTCGCTCGCCTGAGTTCGATGATCTGTCTGTAGAAGCGCGGGAATTCGGGACGCCGCTCGGCGATCTGCCAGAAGACGGGCAGCTTCTCGAACAGAGCGGGCGCGCCCGATTCGGTCGTGTCGCCGACTTCCATGCCGTTGTAGATGAGCGGCACGCCGTCCAACGTGAACATCAGGGCTGAGGCGGCGAGCGCGGCGCGTTCGCCGAAGCGCGCGATGGCGCGTCGCTCGTCGTGGTTGTCGGAGAAGCGCAGGTGCAAAGCATTGCGCGGCCACTTCGCGTGCTCCTCTTCCCACGCCGCGCGCACACGCGTCGCGGGCTGAGTGCCCATCAACACGTCGGACATGGCATGGTGCAGCGGCCAGGAGTAGTCCACGTCGAAGGCTTTAATTAACAACTCCGGCTCGTGCCATTCGGCGAGCAACAGGATGTCGGGCTTGACGCGTTCGAGTTCGGCGCGCGCCCCTTCCCAGAAATCCGTGGGAACCATCCCGGCCACGTCGCAGCGAAAGCCGTCGAGGTCGTATTCGCGCAGCCAGAACTTGAGCATCTCGGTCATGTACATGCGCACGGCCGGGTTGTCGTAGTTGAGATCGGCCACGTCCGCCCAATCGGCGACGGGCGGGATGATCTTGCCCGCGCGGTCGCGCGTGTAAAAATCGGGCTTGCTCATCAGCACGCTGTCCCAAGAGGTGTGGTTCGCCACGACGTCGATGATCACTTTCAGGCCGCGCCGGTGCGCTTCCGAGACGAGCCGCTTGAAGTCCGCGGGCGTGCCGTAGTCCGGGTTGACGGCGTAGTAATCGCGCACGGCGTAGGGGCTGCCGACCGTTCCCTTCGCGCGCTCGCGCCCGACGGGGTGAATTGGCATCAGCCAGAGGATGTTGACGCCGAGTTGTTTCAAACGGTCGAGTTGGGCGGTGATGCCGTCGAAGTTTCCGCGCGCGGAAAAGTTGCGCGGAAAGATTTCGTAGACCACGCCGTCGCGCGCCCACGCGGGCGCAGCCCGCGCCGTCTCTTTCGAGAAGTCGCGCGACGGCGATGCCGTCTGCGCGCGCACGACGTTGGTATCGGGTAACGAGGACATAATGATCACGAGCAGCGAAACGGCGAATTTGAACGACAAAGTTTTCGCCGCGAAGTTGCACGATGTAGTTTTCATATCGTTGGTGCGCCTACTTGCGACGGTAGTGCGGGCAATAGCCGCCGGGCGACGTGATGACCAGTTTGATCGGTCCCGCGCCTTCTCTCAGGGTGAACTTCACCGGCTCGGCGTGCATCTGCCCGCCCTCGATATTGACTTGGGCGTGCGCCCAGTAGGTGATGCCGTCGTAGCCCGTCCCCTGATAGCGCCCTTCCTGCCCGTCAACTTTTTTAACGCTGGTCATAAAGCCATCCCAGTTGTAGTCCGGGTCTTCCAGCTTCAGCCAAGCGTCGCCCACGGGGCGACCGTCCGGCCACGTCACGACGATCTCGACGGCGCGGTCGGGAGGCGGCAACAGTTGCAAATCATAAGCGGGCGGATTATCACCTTCGGCGACGGTAATCACCGTCGCCTGCGCCGCGCTCCAAACGCCGGGATAGTAAGCGCGCGGCGGGTGGGGAACGCGCGTGTTGGGTGCGCTCTGCAAATCAAAGAAGAGCAGGAAGCGCCCCGCCGGGATGCCTGTCAACACGTAATCCCCTTCCCCGCCCGTCCAGTTGTACAAGCCTTCGCGGGGTATTTCGGCGCCTTCGGCATTGATCAGACCGACCCTGACTCCGAGCAGCGGACGCCCCTCCGCATCGATCACGCGGCCTTTGAGGCGCACGCTCGAATGGGTGTCGAAATCGAATTGGGCGCAGCCGCGCGCGACGACCCGTGCGAGTCCGGAGTCGTCGTCCGTGGAGAGATGCGGCGGATAGGCGGGCGTCACCTGGTAACTGCCGGGCGGTAAATCCTTCAACTCATACTTGCCCCCGGCATCGGTCAACGCCTCGAATGTTCGCTTGCCGCTGCGAGCCGTTACCTTGATGCCCGCGAGCGGCAACCTCTTTTGATCGTCGAGGTTCACACTCTGGTCAGAGCGCATGATGCGCCCGAAGATTCTGGCGGTCGGGGCGGCGCGCGGCAGTTCGTTGACGAACTTCAAGTCCGCAGCGGCGTCTTCCAGCTTGCCCGTGCGGTTCATGGAAACGTTCAGCGTGCCATCCTTCTGCGCGCCGGAGTTCGCGTAGACGAAATAAGTCTCGCCCTCGTCGAACCTGTAATCGCAGTCCGTAGGGGGCGGATGGATCAGCGTCGGCGTGCCCTGCTCTCCGTCGGCGGGGACGTCGGGGGCCCACATCTGCTCCTCCGTGACGACTTCAACCACCTTGCCTTTTACGCCCTTATAGGCCGTCTCGACGGAAAAGCGCGTGATGCGGCGACGATAATTCCAGTGGCTGTCGCCTTCGCCCCGCTTGTAGATGTCGGAGTAGGACACCTTCTTCACCGTGCCGACGAAGACCGCCTGCGCTCTCCAATACGCCTGGCACGGCGGCCCGGTCTCAAAGTACGCACACAGGGCTTCCGCGCGCCCGGCGAGCATAATCGTCAGACCGAACACCGCGAGCGCGGTTGAACAATGTCGTGACTTCATCGCTGTTACTCCTTACCACGGTCGGCTGCGAACCACTTGTGTTTCAAGAACGCCGCGTTGGCTCGTCGATCAACCCGGTGCTTGGCACTGGCTGCGCGGAGCCTTGCGGGATGAGCGGAATGTGTTCGTCGCCGCGGATGACGGCGCGTTCGGGCACGTCCTCGTCGGCCACGTCGCTGACGCGCATCACGAGCAGGGCGGCGAGCAACATAAAGACGCCGCCGATGAGTACGACGTAGAGCGAACTGCGCGGGTTGTCTGCGCCGAACACGTTGCGAATGATGGGGCCGAAGGTGAGCGCCTGAACGATTTCGGGGATGACGATGAAGAAGTTGAAGACGCCCATGTAGACGCCCATGCGCGCGGCGGGCAGCGCGCCCGACAGGATCGCGTAAGGCATCGAGAGGATCGAAGCCCACGCGATGCCGACCGAGATCATCGAGAGCACCAGCATCCACGGATCGCGGATAAAGTAGATCGAGAGCAGCCCGGCCGCGCCGAACACGAGGCAGATCGCGTGGACGGTTTTGCGGCTCGTGGCGGCGGCCAGTTTCGGCAGCAGGAACGCGACGGCGAAGCAGGTGATGTTCATAAACGACATGGCGAAGCCGCCCCACTCGACCCCGCGCGTGTAGGCTTCCGTCCGCGCGTCGGGCGCGTTGAAGACGTGGCGCGCGACCGCCGGGACGTAGAACAGCCACATGCAGAAGAGGCCGAGCCACGTGCAGATTTGCACGGGCGCGAGCTGGCGCATGGTGGTCGGCATCTCGCGCAGGGCCGAGAAGATTTCGGCGAGTCCCGCCCCGAGGCCGCGCTTCTCCCGCTTCATGCGGTTGAAGGCTTCCATGTCTTCCGGCGGGTACTCCTTCGAGGTGAAGACCGTCCACAAGACCGCGAGCAGGAATGCGAGCGCGCCGAGTTGGAAGGCGTACTTGATCGTGAGCGGGATGCCGCTCGGCGTGTTGCCCGTGACGCCGAAGTAGCGGAAGGCCAGCGGCAGCCAACCGGCGAACGTCGCGCCCAGCCCGATGAAGAACGACTGCATGACGAACCCGGCCGTGCGCTGGTCTGTGTTGAGCTTGTCGGCGACGAAGGCGCGGAACGGCTCCATCGAGATGTTGATGCTGGCGTCGAGAATCCAGAGCAGCCCGGCGGCCATCCAGAGCGACGAAGAGGTCGGCATGAAGAAGAGCGCGCCGCTGGCAAGGAGCGCGCCGACGAGGAAATAGGGGCGGCGGCGGCCGAGCGGCCCCCACGTGCGGTCGCTCATCGAGCCGACGATTGGCTGGACGATCAAGCCGGTGAGCGGCGCGGCCAGCCAGAGGATCGGCAACTGGTCGGGGTTCGCGCCGAGCTTCTCGTAGATCGCGCTCATGTTGCCGAGCTGCAAGCCCCAACCGAACTGGATGCCGAGAAACCCGAAACTCATGTTCCAGATTTGCCAGAAGCTCAAACGTGGCTTTTGCTGCGTCATCTCCGTTGCTCCTTTAACAAGGCTGTCAGCTATCAGCCGTCAGCTTTCAGCAAGTTCGACCTGTCCGGCTGACCGCTGACGGCTGATAGCTGACGGCTATCGTGCGTACAGGTTGATGTCTTCGAGTATGACTTCGCGGTCGAGCGAGAGCGTGAACAGGAGCGCGCGCGCCATGTTGCGGACGTGGATCGCGCCCGCGCGCGGCTCTTCATCGCCGCCCGTGTGGTCAACGTCTATGAGGCCGGGGCAGAAGTTGAAGACGCGCAGGTTCGCGCCGGTCTGGCGCGCGTGGTCGCGCAAGGATTCCGCGTAGCCGAGCAGGCCGAACTTCGAGGCGCAGTAGGAAGGCACGTCCGCGTAACCGTGCTTGCCCGCCTGCGAAGAGACGTTCACCACGTCGCCGAAGTCTTCGCGGAGCATGTAGGGGAGCGCGGCGCGCACGAGCCACATCGCGCCGCGCAGATTCGTCTCCAACACCTTATCCCAACCCGCTTCCGTGATGCCCTCGACCGACTCCGCGACGGCCAGCCCGGAATTGTTGACGAGCACGTCAACCGCGCCGAAGCGCGCCGCGACGTGATTGACGAGCGCGTCCGTCTGCGCGAGATCGCGTATGTCGAAGGCGTAAGGATAGACGCGCTCCGCGCCCGTTCGCGCGTTCAACTCGTCGGCCGTCTGCCGCAGCACGTCCTCGCGGCGCGACGCGATGACGACCGCGCGCGCGCGCGACTCCGCCAGCACCCCCGCGAACGCGCGCCCGATCCCCGTGCCGCCGCCCGTGACGAGCGCGACCTGTTCGGTCAAAGGTTTATTGCGTAGAGCCATCAATTTTCCCCCGCCGGCCCCGCCGAGTCAGCGCGCCGGGATGTTCGTCAGGATGCTGACGGAACGCGCGGGCAGCATGAGTTTCAACACGCCCCCTTGAGCGCGCACGTTTTTGAGAGTGTCGAGGCGGTCGTCGAGCCGCGCGTCGTCGGGCAACCCGGCGGCGGCGACGTTGAACTCTATCGCGGCGGGCTTCGCGTCGTTGTTGAAGACGACGACGACCGCGCCGCGCTCCGACACGCGCGCGTAAGCGTACTGCTGCTCGGCGGCGCGCAGCGTGACGAGCGCGCCGCGCCTGAGCGGTTCGAGTTCGGCGCGCAGGCGCGCGACGCGCCGCGTGTGCTCGAAGATGTCCTGCTCGGCGTCGTTGCGTCCGGCGCGCGTGAAGGCGTTCCGGCGGTCGCCGGGGAAGCCGCCGGGAAAGTCCTGCCGCGTCGTCGGCTCGTCCGCGCCGGTCATGGCGATTTCGTCGCCGTAATAAATCTGCGGCACGCCGCGCGTCGTGAGCAGAAAGGTGTGCGCCAGTTTGAGCCCCGCGACGGTCGCCCCCGGCTCGCTCATGAAACGCCCGTCGTCGTGGCTGCCGACGAGCGTCACGAGCAGATCGGGGTTCGTGTAGAGCGCGTCCTTCGCCAGCAGTCGCGCCACATCTTTGAGGGGCTTGCCGCTCGCGAAGGCGTGGCGCGCGGGGTAGAAGAGCGGGAAGTCGAGCAGCGAATCGAGGCCGGAGTCAACGCCGTCGAAGCGCACGCGCCCGCCCTGAAAAAAGGAGACGTGCACCGCGTCGCCGTCCTTGACCTCGCCGAAGACGCGCACCTGCGGAAACTCGCGCTTGATCGCCGCTGTCCAATCACGCCAGAAACTATTGGGCACGTATTGCCATGTGTCCTCGCGGATAGCGTCGAGTCCGGTCGTGCCGATCCACCAGAGCGTGTTCTGGATGAGGTAACGCTTCGTCTCCTCGTCGTCCTGATTGAAGTCCGGCAGGAAGTCGAGGAACCAGCCCTCCATCGTGGCGCGCTTGATTTGCGGGTCGGGGCGCGGGTCGTGCAGCGCCCACGTCTCGAAGACGTTGGCGAGGTGACGTTCGCGCGTGCCGTTGAACCACGTCGGCGTCGGCTGATCCGCGACCCACGGGTGATACGGCCCCGTGTGGTTGACGACGCTGTCCTGAATGATCTTGATGCCTTGCCTGTGCGCCTCGTCCACCAGTTCGCGCAACTTGGCGTGCGTGCCGAAGCGCTCTTCGACCGCGTAGAAATCCTGCGCGTTATAGCCGTGAAACCCCGTGCTCGGCCGTCCCTCCTTCAACTCGATCTCGTTCGGCCGGTCGTAGTTGTCATACCACGGGCTGAGCCAGATGGCGGTGACGCCGAGGTCTTTCAGGTAGGGCAGGCGGTTGATGACGCCCTGTAGATCGCCGCCGTGATAGTAGAACTTGTTGTTGCGGTCGTAGATGCCGCGCGATTGCGCCGGGTCGTTGTTGGCGGGGTCGGCGTCGCTGAAGCGGTCGATCATCAGCATGTAGATCAGGTCGTCGGGCGAGAACCCCTGAAAGCGACCGGCGCGACCGAGCGGCGGGAGTATCTCGAAGCGCGCCTCGCCCGCGCCCGCCGCCGTGGTGACGCGCAAGCGACGCACGCCGGGCGCGGCCTGCGGGTCGATCACGACATCGACGAAGAGATACGTGCCCTGTGCGTTCGCGCGCATGAGACCAGTCCGCACGCCCGCGCCGACGGCTTCGACGCGCGCGCCCGACAAGTTGCGCCCGCGCAGCATGACGCGCACAGGGTTCAACGTGCTGCCCGTCCACCAACTCGGCGGCTCGACCTTCGACACCTCCGGCGCACCCTGCGCGGCGACAAGTGAGACGGCGGAAAGATAGAGGACGGCGAGAAGGCAGAGACGCGGGAAAATTTTGTTGAGTTTAATGTTCATCCGATTTGAGGTCGCTGATTTCCGTCTTCAAGTTGCGCCCGTAGAGGGCGGTTAGTTCCTTGAGCCGGTCGCGCAAGTCGTTTGTGAGCGCGCCCGCCGCGTAACGCCAAGACCAGTTGCCGGTGGTGCTGTTGGGGAGGTTCATGCGCGCGTCGTTGCCGAGGCCGAGGATGTCTTGCAGCGGGATGATCGCGATGTTGCCGACGGAGGCGAGCACGGCGCGGATAAAGTCCCAGTGAATCTCGCGGCCGTCCGAGTTGAGATAGTCGAGACAGAACTTGCGCTCGCTTTCGATCTGTTCGCGGTCGCGCGTCGAACCTGCGCCCGCTTCGGATTTGAACCAGCCGACCGTCGTGTCGTTGTCGTGCGTGCCGGTGTAGACGGCGATGTCGCGGTGGTAGTTGTGCGGCAGGTCGATGTTCTTGCCGTCGCCGCCGAAGGCGAACTGAAGGATGCGCATGCCGGGGAAGCCGAAGTCGTCGCGCAAACGCTCGACATCGGGCGTGATGACGCCGAGGTCTTCGGCGAGGATGGGAAGGTCGCCGAGGGCGCGTTTGATGGCCTCGAAGAGTTCGCGCCCCGGCGCGTTGACCCAGTGGCCGCGCTCGGCGGTCGTGTCGCCGCCCGGTATCTCCCAACTCGCGGCAAAGCCCCGGAAGTGATCGATGCGTAGGATGTCCACCGTGCGCAACATCGAAGAGACGCGCGCGATCCACCAGCGGAAGTCGTCGGCCTTGAGGCGTTCCCAGTTGTAGAGCGGGTTGCCCCAGAGTTGGCCGGTCGCGCTGAAGTAATCGGGCGGCACTCCGGCCACGACGCGCGGGCTGCCGTCCGCGTTCAACTTGAAGAGGTGCGGGTGCGTCCACACGTCGGCCGAATCGTGCGCGACGAAGATCGGGATGTCGCCGATGACGGAGACCCCGCGCTCGTTCGCGTAACGCTTGAGCGCGTGCCACTGTTTGAAAAAGAGGAATTGATAGAACTTCTGCGCGCTCACCTGTTCGCGCAAGCCTTCGCTCGCGGCGGCGAGCGCGCCCGCCTCGCGCCTGACCATCGGCGGCTCCCACTTGTTCCACGCCACGCCACCGCGCGCGTCTTTCATCGCGCGGTAGAGCGAGTAGTCGTCGAGCCAGGCCGCTTCGCGCTGGCTGAAAGTCTCGAACGCGCCGCGAAGGCCAGTGTCGGTCGTGTGGCGGAAATTTTCAAACGCGCGGCGGAGCAGTTTGTTCTTGAACTCAATGGCCGCGCCGAAGTCAACGCGGTCAGGCCAGAAGGCTGGCGCGCCCGCGAGGTCGCGCCTGTCCAGCAAGCCTTCGCTGACGAGGCGGTCGGGGCTGACGAGCAAAGTGTTACCGGCGAAGGCCGAGAAGGATTGGTAAGGCGAGTCGCCGTAGCCCGTGGGGCCGAGCGGGAGAACTTGCCAGAGCGTCTGCCCGCTCGCGGCGAGGAAATCTATGAAGCGATAAGCCTCTTCGCCCAGATCGCCGACGCCGTAACGCCCCGGCAAGCTGGTCGGATGCAGCAAGACGCCGCTCGAACGTGAAAAACTCACAGACGAACTCCCCGGTCTTAAGAGTATGGACAAAGCTATTTAAGTGTATCCCTGCTTGCGACTACTTTTACAACAGCGGCCGCCTATCATCAAGCCGCTCGCCCCGCCGGAATCAAGGAGCGACCCGGCGAGAAACTCGATAAGCGACCGCCGTGCGCGCGGGCACTTCAAAACTGATCTGGCCGCCCGCGACGGGCACGCGCTCCGTCGCCACGACGAGCGGCACGAGTTCCGCGCCGTCGGTGACGCCGACGAACTCGGCGGGCGCGGCGATCTTCTTCGGCGCGGCGGCGCGGTTGAAGGCGAGGATGATCGTCTCGTCCGCGGTCTGTCGCGCGAAGGCATAAGCGTCTTCGTCGGCGGCGAGATCGACGAGGCGGCCGTGGCGCATGGCCGCGTGCTCGCGCCGGAGTTTCAGCCAGTCGCGCGTCCAATCGTACATGCGTTGCTCTCGTTCGGTGCGGCCGCCCTTCTCAAAAGCGTTGCGCGCGTCGCCGGGGAAGCCGCCGGGGAAATCGCGCCGGTTGTCCGGGTCGTCGCCGCCTTCCATGAAAATCTCGTCGCCGTAGTAAAGCTGCGGGACGCCGCGCACGCTGAAGAGAAACGCGTGATGCAGCATCGAGCCTTCGAGCGTCATGCCTTCCGTGGAGGCGATGCGGCGCACGTCGTGATTGCTCGTCATCGAAACGAGCCGCGCCGTGGCGTCCGTGTAGAGCGAGTCGTTCCTGAGCATCGAGCGGAGCGCGGTGGCCGGGGCTTTGTGGGCGAACACGTCGAGCGACGTTTGCCACAGGGGAAAGTCGAAGAGCGCGTCGAGCGTGGTGTCTATGCCGTCCCAACCCTCGCGGCCGCCCATGAAGTAGGAGACGTGGATGGGGTCGCGGTCGAACACCTCGCCGACCATCCACATCTTCGGATACTGGCGACGGAGCGCGACGGAGAGGTCGCGCATGAAGGCGCGCGGCATGTACTGGATCGTGTCCTGACGAATACCATCGAGCCCCGCGATGCCGACCCACCAGAGCGCGTTCTGGATTTCGTAGCGCGCCACCTCCGGCTCCTCCTGATTCATGTCGGGGAGATCGTCGGAGAACCAGCCGTCGAGCGTGGGGCGGCGCGCGGCGTCCGAGGCGTGGGGCGAGAGCAGGAGGTCGCCGCGGAAAGGGTTCTGCGTGTGGGCGGCGAGCGTGCCGTGAAACCAGTTGTCGAGCGGCGGGTCGCTCACCCAGGGGTGCTGCGAGCCGACGTGGTTGGCGACTTGATCCTGAATGATCTTGATGCCGGACGCGTGCGCCTTTTCCACCAACTCGCGCAGCGTCCGCAGGTCGCCGAAGCGATCCTCGACGGCGTAATAATCAATCGCGTGATAGCCGTGATAGTAGGTGTTCGGGCACCACGGTTTGTCGCAGGTCTTGATGCCGTTCCAGTTGTCGTACCACGGGTTGAGCCAGAGCGCGGTCACGCCCAACTCTTTCAGGTAGGGCAGGCGGTTGATGATGCCGCGCAGGTCGCCGCCGTGAAAGGCGCGTGGATTCTTGCGGTCGGTCGCGGCGCGCGGCGCGCCCTGCGGGATGTCGTTCGCGGGGTCGCCGTTCGAGAAACGGTCGGGCATGATCAGGTAGATCACGTCGTCGGTCGTGATGCCTTGAAAGTTGGTCGCCGGGTCGAGCGGGGCGTTGAGGCGAAACGGGATCGAGGTCTTCCCGCCGCGCGTCTCCAGCGTGAGCGGGTAGACGCCGGGTGCGGCCGTTGCGCTGATGTGGACGTTGACGAAGACGTACGTGCCCGCCGCGTTTGTGACGACCGCGCTCGTTTGCGTGCCCGCGCGCTGCGGCGTGACGCGCGCGCCGTGCAGGTTCGCGCCGCGCACGAGCAGGCGCACGGGGTTGACGGTGTGCGCCGCCCACCACGAAGGCGGTTCGACTTTCGAGACGACCGGGGCGACGGAGTTTTGCGCGCGCGCGCCCGCGACGAAACAGAGCAGCGCGAAGATGACGAGGACGAAAGACCGTGCGGGAAGCTGTGCGGACTTTGTAAGTGACATAAGTGTTATGCGCCGGACTTGTCCTCGAAAGCTCGTGAGGGGGCGGCGTAAGTTACTTGCCGCCGAACGTCCGCACTAACCGGACGAGCGCGGTGATCTCGGACTTGGATAGTTGGTGCCCGAAGGTGGGCATACGATTCTGGTTGCGCCCGTCGCGGATCGAAGCGGTCAGGCGTTTGTCGCTCGGACGCTCTTTTTTCCACCACCCGGCGTCGGCCAGATTCGGGGCGGCGAAGGCTCTGCCCATCGCAGTCTGCCCGCGCCCGTCCGCGCCGTGGCAACGCGCGCAATTGTCCGCGTACAAAACTTTCGCGCTCGCCGGTTGCTTCTTGCCCGTCAACTTGCCCTGCGCGGTTGACGCGTCCGCGAGGCGACCGAAATAGCCGCCGCCGGAAATCATGCCGAGCAGCAGCAACGCCGACGCCAACGCCGCCCGCTTCGCTCTTCTTCCCATGAGCATTCCTTTACCGCTTCACACAACATGCCGGACGCCGCCGCCGCGCCGGAGAGGCCGTCCGAGATTACCTGTCGGGCGCGGCGGGCGGCTTGCTCGTGTCGCCCGTGGCCGACGCGGGCAGTTCGAGCGGCGCGGCCGCCGGTTCGCCCGTCGCGCTCGCCGCTGCGGGCGCGGCGTCGCCCTTCGCTTTGCGCGCTTCTTCGAGTCGCTTGAAGACGGCCAACTCGCGCTCGGCGTCCGGCTTGCGTTTGAGGCGCGAGTAGACCGTGAAAAGTTGATAGTGGATGCCGGGGTCGGAGTCGTTCAGAGCCAGCCCGCGCTCGAAGACGGACAGAGCCTCGTCGTAGCGTCTGAGACGCATTAGCAGTTTGCCGAGGTCGTAGTGCGCCGGGTAGTGCTTCGGGTCGAGGGCGATGGCGCGGCGCAACAGTTCGTCGGCTTCCGCCGTCTGCCCGCGCTCGCTGGCGATGAAGCCGAGGTTGGCAACCACGTCGGCGTTGCCGGGTTGGGCGGCGAGCGCGCGGCGGAAGGCGGCGATGGCGTCGTCGTACAAACCCTCGCCGCGCGCGGCGTAGCCGATGAGGTATTGAATCTCGGCCGACTGGGGAAACCGCGCGGCGGCGCGTTGATAAACCGCGCGCGCCTGCCCGTAGCGGCGGCGGCGGAAATGCGCCGCGCCGAGGCGTATGTAGTAAAGCTGCTTCGACGGGTCGTGCGCGATGGCGCGCTCGTAGAAATCGACCGCCGCGTCGCTGCGCTGATGCTTAAAGAGTTCTTCAGCGATCATGAAATTCGGCTCGGCGAAGTCGGGGCGCAGGCGCAGGGCTTGCTGCCAGAGCGCGATGGCCGGGTCGCTCTGCTTGCGGGCGGAGGCGATGAGGCCGAGCCGGTAATAGACATTCGGATCATTCGGCGCGAGCGAGGCGGCCGAGTTGAAGGCGCGTTCGGCTTCGTCCAGACGGTCGAGGTTGTAGAGGGCGACGCCGAGGTTGTAGAGGATTTCGGGCGTGTTCGGGCGCAGGGCGTTCGTGCGTTCAAACAACGCGGCCGCGCGCCCGTACTCGCGCGCTTCGGCCAGAGCGAGGCCAAGCGAGAAGAGCGTGCGCGCGTCGTCGCCCGCGGCGCGCTCGACGATGTCGATGAGCGCGCCCGCGTCCTTCGGACGCCCGGCGTGGATGTAAGCGTTGGCGAGCGCGAGCAGGAGCGAGAGGTCGCGCGTGTCGGGCTGCGGCGGCGCGCCTTGCTTCCCTCCAGCGGCTGCGGCGGCGGCGACGCCCGCCGCGCGTTCGAGCAGAGGGATGGCGCGCTCATACTTTCCGCGCGCCGCGTAAAGTATGCCGAGGTTAAAAGTCGCCTGCCCGTGCGCGGGCGCGAGGCGCAAGACCGACTCGAAAGTTTCGATGGCCTGATCGTGACGATTCGTGCGCGCCAGAAGGACGCCGAGATTCGCGAGCGCGTTCGTGGCCTTCGGATTCGCTGCGAGCGCGGCGCGATACTCGGTCTCCGCCTCTGCGGCGCGACCGCGCTGATCCAGAATCACGCCGAGCAAATTTCGCGCGGCCGAATCGCGCGGCGCGAGTTGCACGCCTTGACGTGCGACGGCTTCGGCCTGTTCGAGCCGGCCGGATTGCAACAGCGCGGCGGCCTCGTCAAGGAGCGCGGCGGCGCGTTTGTGTTCGTTCGAGACCGGGGCGGGCGCAGGTTGATCGGCGACTCCACGCGCGCGTCGTTTTTGCGTCGCGTCGGCGTCGGCGGCGAACGCGCAGAGGGCGGCGCAGATGATCGCGCGTGACAGGGTTGAACGTGCCGGATAATTCATCGGACGTAGCATACTTCGTTCGTCTATCCGCGCGCGAGGCGGCGGATAGCAAATGAGTGGCGAGCCTGTTGGAAGCGCCCGCCACTCAGTTAATGCGCCGACTGTTGCCCGTTTAGAAGAGCAGCTTGACGGAGAACTCGAACTGGCGCGGCCGCTGGATGGAGCGGTCGCGGCCACGGTCTCCGGTGTTGTCCAACTCGCGCGTCGGGATGTTGCGGTTGACGTGGTTCAGCACGTTGAAAGCCTGCACGCGGAGTTGGACTTTGAACTCCTCGCTGATGGCCGGGACGCCGAAGTTCTTGAAGAGCGACGCGTCCCAGTATTCCTGCCGCTCGCCGCGGAAGGTGTTGCGCCCGAGCGAGCCGAAGCGCGGGCTGTGCGGGTTGCCCGCGAAGACCGGCGTCACCGGATTGCGGAAAGCGTTGGGGTTGAAGAGGAAGCCTTGCGCGCGTTGCGCGTCGGTCGGCGTCGGGTCGCCGATCAAGTCCGGCCTCGTGCCGCCGCCGTTGATGACCACGCTGAAGACGGGGCCGCTCTGGATGGTGATGATATTGTTGAACTGGAAACCGCCGATCAGGAAGTCGAGCGCGCGGGGCATGTCGCCGCCGAAACGCCGCCCGCGACCGAACGGCAGATCGTAGACGTTGGCGAAGGTGAAGCGGTGGCGCACGTCGAAGTCCGAGTTGCCGCGGTCGAGTTCGGGGCGCAGCGGGTTTGAAGGCCCGATGCGGTCGCGGCCGCCGCTCGCTCCGGCGAAGCCGCCCGGCCCGTCGTCAATCGCGTGCGACCACGTGTAGGCAGACAGGATCGACAGCCCGCGGTCGAAACGCTTCTCCAGTTTCGTCTGGAGCGAATCGTAGCGCGACGAACCCGTGTACTCGGTCGCGATGACGCGGTTGAGGACCGCGACTTCGCGCGAGCCGGGGCCGAAGCTGCTGTCCTGACCGATGTTGCGGACGATGAGCAGGTTGCGACCCGTCGAGCCGACGTAGCCCGCCTCGGCCAGCCAGTTGCGCGCGAACCCGTATTGCATCGTCAGGTTGTACTGGTGGAACAACTCGGTCTTCGTGTCGGGGTCAACGTAGAAGATGGTCTGGTTCGCGTTCGTCACGGGGATGACCGTGCCCGAGACGGCGGGCGTCGGCGGGAAGGGATAGCCCGTTTCGAGATTGGGGACGAACGGAACCTGCGGGCAGGCCGACGTGCCGAATTGCGTGATCGTGCAGAAGTAGCGCGACGCGTTCGGCGGGTTCTGCGCGATGTTCGGCTGGCCGCTCACGTCGAGCGCGTAGAGCGCGCCGTAGCCGCCGCGCAGCACGAGCGACTTGTCTTCGCGCAGGCCGCTGTAGGCGAAGCCGATGCGCGGGCCGAAGTTGTTCTTGTCGGTCTCGACGAGCGTGCGGTCGCTGTCGGTCGCGCGGATAAGCGTGTTGTTGGCCGGGTTGAAATTGGCCTGGCGGTCGAAACGTTCGGTCGGCGCGGTGAACACGTCGTAGCGCAGGCCGAGGTTGAGTGTGAGATCGGGACGCACCTTCCAGTCGTCCTGCACGTAGAAGGCGATCTCCTTGTTGGAGCGCAGGAACGGGCCGCCGGGGAAGCCGCGCTCGATGTCGGTCGGGGCGTAGCCCAAGAGGATGTTGGCGTAGGACGAACCGGCGTCCTGCGGGCCGACGGGCAGACCGTCGCGGCCGCTGATGAAAGTGCCGCCGACGCCCGTGTCGTAACGCACGTTGCCTTTGGTGAAACCGGCGCGGCCGCCGTCGAAGTCCGTCACCTGACGGACGCGCAAATCGCCGCCGAACTTGAAGCTCTGGTTGCCGCGCACGACCGTCAGCGTGTCGCCGAAGAAGAAGTTGTTCGAGGTGAACGTGAAGGGGCCGCCGTCGCCGACGAATTCCAACTGCTTGTCAACGTCCGAGGGCAGGACGCCGACGAGGACGGTGCCTTCGCAGGGCGCGCCGCAGACGTTGACGTTCGGCACGCCGAGTTCGCTGCTGACGTTCGGGCTGAAGCCGAGCGAGCCGCCGATGCCGGGCAGGTTGATGCCGACGCCGACGCGCGTGTAACCGGCGCGCATGTCGTTGATCACGTTCGGGCCGAAGATGTGCGTGTCGCCGAGAGCGAGTTGGCGCGAGTTGCCGAATTCCGTGCCCGCCGCGCCGCCCGACGCCAGATCGAGTCCGGTCGGCGACGAGCCGAGCGGGAAGTTGCCCGAACGGTTGCGCTCGTTCGTGGACTTGCTGTAACGGCCGAAGAACGAGTTCGCATCGTTGACGCGATGATCGATCCTCACGTCGTAGGCGTCCTGATCGTAGTTCTCGATGCGGTTGATGCGGTAGTTGTTCTCGCGCCCCGCGCTCGTCGGCAGCGGGTAGGAGTTGAAGAACCTGACGGCGACGGGCGACAGCAGGTTTTGCGGGATGATGTTGCCGGGGAACGGGTTGCCGTTGCGGTCGAAGATCGTGCCGACGGGCGCGACGACGTTCCCGTTGATCGTCCGGTAGGTGCGCGTGCCGCCCACGAGCAACTCGGAGAAGTTGCCCTGCCGCATGAGCAGCGTGGGGACGGTGACGTTGCCCGTGCCGATGGGTTTGAAGTTGCGCTGGCCGTTGTAGTTGAAGAAGAAGAAAGAGCGGTCGCGCCCGTCGTAGAGGTGAGGGCCGCCCTCGCCGAAGGCGGGCAGGAAAATCGGGCCGCCGATGACGCCGCCGAAGTTGTGCGTCAGCGTATTGTCCTGAAAACGTCTGGTCGGCGTCGGGACGAAGTTGGCGGGCGACGCGCTGCCGAAGCGGCCGAGGTAAAACTCGTAGAGCGTGCCGTGGATGTCGTTCGTGCCGGACTTGAAGGTGGTCGAAATGATCGCGCCGCCCGCGCGGCCGCTGTCGGCCGCCGGGACGCTCGTCTCGACTTTGAACTCGGCGATGGCGTCGGGCTGCGGGAAGATGCCGATCTGCCCGAACTGCGGTTCGTTGTTATCAATGCCGTCGAGCGTGAAATTGTTGTTGGTCGGGCGCGCGCCGTTGGCCGCGAGCACCGAACCGCCCGACTCGCGGAAGCGATTCGATTCGGTCGAGAGCGAATTGTCGGGGCCGCCGGAGACGAAGTTGCCGCCGCCGCCGAGCAGACCCGCGTTGGGGCGCGTCACGCCCGGAGAGAGCGCGGCGAGCAAAGTGAAGTTGCGTTGTGCGAGCGGGAGTTCCGTCACCTGTCGGCCGGTGATGATGTCGCCGCGCACGCTCGATTCGCTCTCGACGAGCGGCGCGTCGCTCGTCACGGTGACGACCTCGCCGCCCGCCGCGCCCAGTTCCAACTTGGTGTCCACGGGCAGGCGCGCGTTGGTCTCGACCGTCACGCGTTCGAGCACGACGGTGCGGAAGCCCGTCGCTTCGATGGTCACTTTGTAGACGCCGGGGTCGAGATTGGTCACGTTATAAGTGCCGTCGTCGTTCGAGGTCGCTTCGCGGGTCTCGTTCGTGGCGACGTTCGTAACCGTCACCTTCGCACCGGCGACGAGCGCCTCGTTGGGGTCTGTGATGGTGCCGACGATGGCGCCTTTGTTGCTTTGCGCGTGGAGGGGAAACGCCAGGGCGGCGAAACAAAAGAGTAGGGCGACGAGTTGAGCGGCTCGTCGCGAACTGATCCTGTAGTGTGTCATAGACTGGGCCTCTTGTTCCTGTGGAGATGCCGGCAAGTTGCTGCTCGCGGGGCGCATTCGAGGCTTGGATAAGACATGAGCGCGCCTGACGGTTTATTGAGAAAAACAACTCTTGGCGAGAAAACTTAGCCTGTTTGATAAAGTCGGACGTGCGAAAAGGACGGTTTGTTGCTTGCCCGAACGAAGATTTTTTAATACAAATTCACTTCCCTGTCAATTCGTTTTTGCCACGGACGCCGGGCGCGGCCTCCGACTCACGCCGAAAGCCGCGCGGCGACGGCGACCGGCGCGTTTAAATCCTACTCGCGGCCGGAAACATCCAGCCCCCGCTTCGACGCTTCGATCAACTCGTTGTTCGTCTCATAAGAAAGCGGCGCGTCCGCTTCGCCTGTATCGGCGGCACGGCGGGGCGGGTAGTTGTGCGCGGAGTAGACGGGGTAAGCCTCCGTGCGCAGGTGCGCGAGCATGTGATGGCCGCGGCGGGCAGCGCGTTCGTGCCTGAGCGCGGAGATGTCGAGCGGCGCGACGACGATGCGCTCTCCTGGCCCCGGCGAGGCCTGCGCCAGAAGTCGGCCGTCGAAGTCAACCACCTGACTGCCGCCCGGCCAAGAATAAGGGGGGTAGTGTCTGAGGCTCGCGCCCTGATTGGCGGCGACGACGTAGGCCGTATTTTCCAACGCGCGGCAGCGGTTGATGATCGTCCACCAATCCATCGGCTCGGTCGCGCCCCACGGGTCCATGTAAGCCGAGACGCGCACCAGAATTTCCGCGCCGTTGGCGGCGAGTTGGCGGATAGCTTCGGGGAACAGCCAGTCGTAACAGATGGCGCAGCCGATCTTTCCAATCTCGGTGTCGGCCACGGGAAAGAGCGGCTCGTCGTAGCCCGCGAGATCGTGCGGGCTGGTGTGCACCTCGTAAGGAATCCACGTGTTCACCTTGCGGTATTTGTAGAGGATGCCCTCCGGCCCGATGAGGCACGTCGTGTTGAAGACGGCAGTGGGCCACTTCGGATCGACTTCCAGCATCGAGCCGCTCTGGATGTAGATGCCGTGCGCGCGCGCCTTTTGCTCCAGCAGTTCGGTGTGCTCGTTCGGGATGGGCACGGCCAACTTCCGGCGCAACTCTTCGAGCGTCGGGAAGACCGGCGCGGCGTGCGCGAACTCCGGGAAGACGACGAGCCGCACCGGCAGAAACGGAGCCGCGCCCGCCACGGCCGAATCGATCAGCGACAACATCCGTTCGGTGTTGCGTCGCATCTCACGCCGCTCGACCGGGTTCGGCTGATCAACCTGACAGGCGGCGACGGAATAACGTATGTGGTTCATAAAAGCATCTGGTGAAAGGGGAAGGGGTAAAGGGTAAAGGAAAGAAAGTACACCCTTCGTTGTCTTCTTTACCTTTCCCCCTTCCCCCTTTCCCCTTCCCCTATCAGTTGGGGCAGCGGCGCGACGACGACGCGCGTGTTGTAACGTTCGAGATAATCGAGGTGCGCGGGCGTCTGCGGGTACGAGTCCGGCCACTTGTAGGGGTATTCCCTCATGCGTCGGAACGGAAGCGGCGCGACCTGTTCGGGGCTGGCCGAGTTGATGTCCATCTCTTTGCTGTAGCCGTCGACGTAGAGCAGGAACGTGCGCGTCCAGCCGCGCGGCAGGGGCGCGAGCGCGTCCGCGTCGAACGAGAGCGATAACTCATCGCCGGGGAGCGAGACGACGAACATGTCATCCGCCGCACGCACCAACTCGCGCACGTCGCCCTCGCGCGTGTAGCGACCCGTGAAGACTTTCCACGGCGAAGCCGATGCGACGCGCGCGTAATCGTAGAGATAAGGCTCGCGCCCGTCGGGCGACGTTTGCGCCGAGAAGCCGCGCCAGCGCAAGTCCGCGCCGAGGGGCGCGAGCCGCGTCAAGTGCGTGGGCGACGCCGCGCCCGACACGTCAACCAAAATCTGATCCCAGTAGATGCGCATGTTCGTGACGATACGCACTTCACGCCGGGGCGAAAGAAATTTCCCCGTGAGATCGACGACGACTGTTTGCGGCCGACCGACGGGCACGCCGATGCTTTCGATGACCGTGCGCCAGCGGCCGCGCGCGTCTTTCACTTGCAGCGCGGGCGGGCGCAGACCGAGGCCGCGCTGCGCGGCGGCGATGTTGTCGCTTGAGAAAGCGTAATCCGTCCAGCCCGTGAGCAGCAGGCGCGTCCGCTCCCGTGCCCTGCCCGCGCTTCCCTTTCGCGCGCCGGTTCGGGCGCGTTCGACATCGCCTAGATCGAGCGTCAGCGCATGCTCGGCGGCGTAGCCGCGAATGGGTTCGAGCGCGAAGTCGTCGGGGTAGCTGCGGTCGAGTCTTGCGATGCGCGCGCCTACGTCGTGCCCGTGTTCGTCGCGCGCGGAGCGCGGCGGGCGCGCGTCGCGCGTGGCGAACAGTTGAAACTTCGAGGCGAGCGGGCTGCCGAGTCCCTCGCCGGGATAAACTTCCACGCCTTCCGCGTGCGCGACGGCGACGAGTTGCAGTTTGTCCATGAAGAGAACTTCTTCGAGTTCGTTCGTCACGCGCAATTCGTAACGCCCGTCGCGCGGCTTCAACGCGTCGCCGCGAATACGCACATACTCGTCCGGGTCGGGCGCGGCGCGCACGCCCGGCGCGACCCAGTAGCCTAGTTCGCCGCCACCCATGAAATCCGTGACGAACTCGAATTGCTCGCCGTTCCACGCGAACAGGTAAGGACACGAAGAGGGCTTGCGGTCAAGTTCCGTGACGGTCAGCGTCGCGCTCACGGCCGACGCCGCACGGCGCGGCTCATCCTTCGGCCTTTCGCCGACGACGCCCGCCGACGTCGTCACGACGGGAAACTCCGTCTCCGACTGCACCGTGCCCGAAGGCCACAGCACGCGCACCGCGTCCGCGCGCTCGCGCCTTCCCAAACCGAAGACGAGATCGGCGGGCGCGGGCGCGGGCGCGGCGGCGTAAACTTCCAACTTCTGCCAAAGGCTGCCCGCGCGCATCTCGACCTTCGACTCCACGCCGCCACGGTTACTCACACGCCCGGCGAGCCGCACGCCGAGCGAGCGGTTGCGGTTGCCGCCGTCGTTGCGACCGAAACGCAAATTGCCCGCCGCGTCGCGCACGATGAAATCGGTGTCGCCGTCGCCGTCCAAGTCGGCGGAAGCGAGGACGCGCCGAAAACCCTCGCCCTGATTCGTCGAGACGTTCCGGCGAAACGCCTGCGCGACGGCGCGTGCGCTCACCTCCAACCACTCGTCGCCGAGGTTGCGCCAGAGGCGCGCGCCGTTCGGTGAGACCGTCAACAGGTCGAGCAACCCGTCGTTGTCGTAGTCGAGAAACTGTGCGACGGACACGCCCACGGTGTCGGCGGGCGCAGTTGTGATTTTGAAACGACCCCGCCCGTCGCTCAGGGCGAACGTGCCCGCCGCCTTGTCCGCGCCGAAGAAGAAATCCGTATAGCCGTCCTTGTTCACGTCGCCCGCCGCGGCGCAGAGGAAACGCCCCTTCACGTCTAACCCGGCCTCGCGCGCCACGTCGCGAAACGAGCCGTCGCGCAGGTTGCGGTAGAGCGCGGGCGGGCCCTCGTAGTTGACAACGAGCAGATCAACGTCGCGGCGGTTGTCATAATCGGTGGGGACGACGGCCACCGCCCGACCCGCGCCGCCCGCGACTTTGGCCGCCGCCGTGATGTCCGTGAAAGTGCCGTTGCCGTTGTTGCGCAGCAAACGATTCGGCGCGGGCGCGGAAGTTAACTCCTGAGTCCGGGGCTTGCCGCCGGAGTTTTCGGGCGCACGCGCCGGAAAGTTCAACCTCGTCAGGTCGGCGTAACCGGCGATAAAGAGGTCGAGGTCGCCGTCGTGGTCGAGGTCGGCGAAGGCGGCGGAGACGGAGACGTAAGGATATGGCGCGATGCCTGTGGCGGCGGCGGCGGTCGCGTCGGAAAATTTCCCCGCGCCGTCGTTGTGGTAGAGCGCGATGCGACCGCCGCCGAGCACGAACAGATCGGCGCGCGAGTCGTTGTCGTAATCGCCCGCGACCGCGACCATGCCGCCCGCGTCCGCCCCCGACGCCAACGCGCCGGAAGCATTCGTGACATCAACGAACTTGCCGCCGTCGTTGCGGTAAAGTTTCTGCCCGGCAGGCGCGATTTCAAAAAGGTCGAGATCGCCGTCGCCGTCGAAATCGAACAACGTCGCGCCGCCGCCGATGCGCGCGACGAGCGGGTCGAAGTCGAGCAGGCCGTCTACGCTCGAACTACCGGCGCGGGGCGATGCCACGGCGCGCGGCGGTGCGGAAGCAGCGCGCGTCGTTCGCCTCGTCGCGGGGGCGGCGCGCGGCGCGGGTGACGGGGCGGGCAAGGCGTGAGCGGTCGCGTCGTTGAAAGTTACTTCGGGTGTCCGGCGTTCGACGAGTCCGGCCTCCGCGCCCGTCGAGGTGACGGCTTCGGCGTAGCGTCCCTGTTCGAGATAGTTCGTGCCGATGCTCGTGCCCGCGCCGCTCTGGCGCAAACTTTGAAACTGCTGCAACAGCCTCTGGCCTTCTTCGCGCCCGTGAGAGCGCAACAGGGCGTTCGCCAGACCGTAGAGCGCGGTGGTGTTGTAAGGCTCCGAGTCGAGCGCGGCGCGGAAGGCGCGCTCGGCTTCGGCGTAGTTGCGCTGCTGCGCGTGGAGTTGGCCGAGATTGACGTTCGCGCCCGTGTCGCGCGGGTCGATTTCGAGCACGCGGCGAAAGGCGGCGACGGCCTCGTCCGTTTGATTACGCGAGCGCGCGACGAGGGCTTGGATGTAGAGCGGCTGCGGCGCGCCGGGCGCGAGGGCGAGGGCATTTGCGGCGGCGCGCGCGGCGGCGTCCGCGTCGGGCACGTTGTAGAGCGCGACGGCCAGATTGATGTGCGCGAGCGCGAGTTGCGGGTCGAGTTTGAGGGCGCGGCGAAACTGCTCCGCGCCTTCCGCGTGTTTGAACTGTTCGAGCAGGGCGACGCCGAGATTGTTGGCGCGGTAGGCGGCCTCGCGCGCGTCGGCCGCACTCTGCGCTGCTGCTGCTTGCGCGAAAACCTTTGTCGTGTGACGCGCCGGACGCGGCGCGATGAGCGCCAGCGCGGCGAGCGAGGCGGCGATTGCGATGAAGAGACGAAGTTTCGGCACGAAAGTTTTTTTATACGGGGCGCGTTGCGAAATCGTTGAGAGCGACGCACGTTTGAGTGCCGCCCGACAGTGTTCGTTAACGCGGAGGGCGCAGGAAACGTCGAGGCAAAGGGCACGAAGAAAAGCTCAATCTCCGCACCCCCGCGTCCACACTCCTCTGCGCCCTCTCTGCGTTAAAAATTTGCCGCCCCGCGCGCTGCCGCCGGGCGGAGACGAACCGGTCACCTCAAAGTGATCGTCACGAAACGCTGGCCGCTGTAGAGCCGCACGCCGCCCGCGCCGCGCGTCAACATCAACGGGCGCGGTCGTCGCAAGTTCCGGTCAGGCTCCGTGTTGACGGTGAACATTTGCGTGCCGCCCACGTCCGAGATGGTGAACCGGTTGTTTTCCACGAAGCCGAAGCCGTATGCGCCGGTGGCGAGTTCCTGCCCGCCGACGATCATGGGCGTGTCTACGATGAAGAAGCCTTCGTAGCGGGAGCGCACGTCGGCCGAGTAGCCGGAGGTATCGACCATCCCGGCGACGACATGCTGCTTCGCGCCGAAACGCGCGGCCACCGCGTTACGCATCTGCGTGGGCGCGCTCTGCCCTTCGAAGAAGAAACCCGCGGGCACGATGCGCGCGAGTTGCGCGCCGCTGAGAACGACGGGCGCTTGCGCCGCGACGACAGTCGGAAGCGCGGCGAAGACAGCACAGAGCACGAACAAAACCGCCGTGCGATGATGTCTCATTTTACTCATAGGTTCTCCTTTATCAGGTTTCACCCGCCTTGCGAAAATCCCGGCGCGCGTGGGCGGCGATGGCGTTCAGCGACGGTTCGTGCGCTGACGGGTTTTCGTCGCCGCCGCAGGAGGGTCGGCCGCGCTGACGCCTGCGCCGTTGCCGCCTTCGCCCGCGAGCACGCTGAAACGCTTGCGCGTCTCGGCAGACCAGCCGGGAATGATCTCCGTCACGATGCCCTTGTCGTTCACGATGAGCGACATCGGCACGGAGAGTTCGTCGGTCGCGTACAGGCTCTCAATCGCCTGCACGCCGCCGAGGTAGTTCGGATACTGCACGCGATGCGCCTTGATGAAGCCGCCCACGTCGGCCACGGGGTCGCTGTCCACGTTCAAACCGATCAAGTCGATGCCGCGCGCGGCCAGGGGGGCGCGCAGTTTTTCCAGTTCGGGCATCTCGGCGGCGCACGGCGTGCACCACGTCGCCCAGACGTTGACGAGCGCGCGGCGGCCGGGCTTCAACTGCTTACGCAGAGAGGTGGCGACGCGACCCACGGGCTGCAACGCCAGTTCCGGCATCAACTGCCCGACCTTGATCTTCAATCCCTGTGCGAACGCCTCGGTGCGCGTCAACGGGTCGGGCAGATTCGCGCGCGCGGGCGTCACCGCCTCTGCGCGCCCCGCGCCCTCGCGCAGCAACAGCGTCGTCCCCGCTTTGGCCTCGCCCGCGAACCGCTCGACCTTGCCGTGCGGCCACGTCACTTCGATCCACTCGGCGCGCTCGTCTTTGCCCAGCCCGAACAGGAGGCGCGGGTCGTGCTGCGAGATGAAACCCGTACCGCCGTCCTTGATCTTCGTGAGCGTGCCTGCGGAAGTCTTGACGCGGACGATTGCGCTGAAAGCGTCGCGCCCCGTGCGCGCGTTTCCTTCGAGCGCGACGCGCAGCCAGTTGTTTCCCTGCCCGACGTTGTTGCGAAAGAGCAGGTGAGCCTGACCCTGAATCGTCGTCGAAAACACGTCGAGGTCGCCGTCGTTGTCGAAGTCTGCGAAGACGCCCGCGCGCCCGTCCGTGATCGAGTCGATGCCGGAGACGCCGGAGATGTCCATAAACTTCTTCGTGCCCAGATTCAGATAGAGCGGGTCGCGTTCGTAGCCGCTGAAGGAAAAGCCCTCGCCGAACATCAACTGCGTCTGATCCGTGCGCAGCGCGCCCTTCTCGTCCCGGCCATCATTTTTTTGCGTCACGACCTGACGCCAGAAGTGGCTTCAAGTGTCCTTCATGGACTTGCCCGAAATGAAACCGTTCGGCGTGTAGATGTCTTCCCAGCCGTCGTTGTCGAAATCTATGAAGCCGCCGCCCCACGCCCAGCCGCCGCCGAAGCCGCCGACCTCCGAAGTCACATCTTTGAAGTTCCCGCCGCCCTGATTCTCGAAGAGGTTGTTGCCCGCCGCGAGTTTCTTCAGGACGTTCTCCTTCGGGCTCTGGTTCGGGAAGAGACGCGCGAGAATGCGGTTGCCCGCCGTCGAAGACATGTTCGAGGCGTGCACGTCCAGAAGGCCGTCGTTGTTGTAGTCGCCGAAGGAGACGCCCATGCCGTTGCCGGGGTCGAGCACGCCGCGCTCGCGCGCCTCGTCCGTGAACTTGTCGCCCTGATTGATGAACATCGCCTTCTCGCCGAAATCGTTGGCGACGTAGAGATCGATGCGGCCGTCCGAGTTTACGTCTGCGAAGGCGGCCGCATAACTCCAGCGGCTGTCGTCCACGCCCCAACGCTTCGCCTCTTCCTTGAACGTGCCGTCGGGCTGGTTGACGAGCAACAGGTTCGGCGTGCCGTTCGTCGCGCGAAACCACGAGTCGGGCGTGATCTGCCCGTAGCGGTTGTAGGAGGTGACGTAGATGTCCTGTCGCCCGTCCGAGTTCACGTCGCCCGCGACCGCGCTGAAGCCGATGGCCGTCAGTCCGCCGACGCCCGACTCCTGCGACACGTCGCGAAACTCCAACTTGCCGTCGGGCACGAGGCGATTCTCGAAGAGCACCTGCGCGCCGACGTTCGAGACGAACACGTCCGAGTCGCCGTCGTTGTCGTAGTCGAAGACGAGCGGGGCGACGCCGGTCGCCAGCAGTTTCACCCCGGCCGCGTCCGAGGCGTCCGTGAAGCGTCCCTTGCCGTCGTTCAGGTACAGGAAGTTGCGCGCGGGCGCGGTGACGAAGAGGTCGATCAGGCCGTCGCGGTTGAAATCCGAGGCCGCCGCGCCGTGCCAGACGAAGCCGCCGTTGCCCGCCGAGCCGAACGCCGGGAGGCTCGCGCCGACGCCCGCCGGAATCGCCACTTCCGAGAAGAGATCGCTCGTCGCCACCATCGAATCGAGCGAGGCGAGCGAGAACGAATCGAACTGCCAGCGGTTCGACGCGTCGTAGCGCACCACGACGTTGGCGACGCCGCGCGCCCATTCGCGTTTGCCCTCCGTGTCGCGCCCGATGACGTAGAAGGCCACGCGCGCCTTGCCCGTCGCGCCGACGACGGCCGTTGGCTCTTTCGCGCCCGCTACGGCCTGCGCGCCCTCGTCGAAGTTGGCCTCTTTGACTTTGAAGCGCGAGTCTTCGATCTCGGAGAAGTGCGCGAGGAACTGCGCCCAGTCGGCGAGAAACTCTTCCTTCCCGATCTGGCGCAGAGTCTTGTTCGCGCTCGCCACGCTCTCCGCCGTGCTCGTCGCCCAGTCGTGCGTCTTCACCCACTTGACGGAATCCTTGAGCGGCTGCGGGCGCGCCGGGTAAGACGCGGCGTTGAGCTTGGCGGGGAAGAACTGCGCCGTGCGTTCGAGGTCGCGGTCGCGCGTGGCGAGGGACAATTCGAGCAGATCGTTGGCGAGCGATTCGGATAAGTCTTCGATGACTTCAAACCGGGCGCGCTCACCGGCGGGCTTCGTAGCGGCGGCCGCCGCCGCGGGCTTCCGCGCGTGTGCCTGACGCGCGGCGAAGCAGCCGAGCGCGAGCGCGAAAGCGAGTCCGCACGTCGCGTAAAATTTCAATTGTGGAAGAAGCGAGAAGGGGGTTTTCAAGAGTCTCATAATTACGTTGCAAAGGGGGTTTGACAAGACAACCGAGTTTTCGCGGTAACTGTACTATGCCGCCCTTTGCCTGTAAAGTTAGCCCATGCCCGAAGCCGCTGCCACACGCGCGGCGGCGTCTCCCGCGCAAACAATTTAAGCATTACCGTCAGTGTTCGAAGTTTCAGATGAACGTTATTTCAAGTTCCCTCTCAAGCCGTTTCCTGTCGCGCGTCACGCTCGCCATCGCGCTGTCTCTCGCGCCCGGCGGCCTCCTCCCGCGCCACGCGCCCGCACAACAGGCGACGCCCGCGCCGCAGCCGACCCCGACGCCGCAACGCACCGGGCGTTCCTACAGCGGCGCGGGCGACCCCGCGAAGACGCCCCCGCCGCCCGCGCCGCAATCGCCTTCGCCCGTCACCTTCACCGACATCACCACGGCCGCGCGCGTCAACTTCAAACACGCCGCGTCCGTCACCTCGCGCAAGTACCTGATGGAATCGATGGGCGCGGGCGTCGCGCTCTTTGATTACGACAACGACGGGCGGCTCGACATCTATTTCACCAACGGCGCGCGGCTCGAAGACCCGATGCCCGCCGCCGACGCGCGCCCCGACAAACGGGACGCGCGTTTCTGGAATCGACTCTACCGGCAAAAAGCCGACGGCACGTTTGAGGACACGACGGAGCGCGCGGGCGTGCGCGGCTTCGGCTACGACATGGGCGCGGCCGCCGCGGACTTCGACGGCGACGGCCACACAGACCTCTACGTCACCGCCTACGGCGCGAACGTTCTTTATCGCAACCGGGGCGACGGCACTTTCGAGGACGTGTCGAAGAAACTGAACGTGGCGGGCGGCGGCTGGTCGACGAGCGCGGGCTGGCTCGACTACAACAACGACGGGCGGCTCGATCTCTTCGTCGCGCGCTACATGGAGTGGGATTTCGCGCGCGGCGATCTCTATTGCGGCGAACAGCGTCCCGGCTTTCGCGCCTATTGCCACCCCGACAATTTCAAAGGCGCGTCGAACATTCTCTATCGCCAGCGCGCCGACGGCGCGTTTGAAGACGTGAGCGCGGCGGCGCGTATAGCAGACCCCGGCGGCAAGGGTCTCGGCGTCGCCTTCGCCGATTTCGACTCGGACGGATTCACGGACATTATCGTCGCCAACGACAGCGTGCGCCAGTCGCTCTATCACAACCGGGGCGACGGCACGTTTGAGGATGTCGCGCTCGTCGCGGGCGTCGGCTACGACGAAAACGGCAAGACCTTCGCCGGGATGGGCGTAGACGCCGCCGACTTCGACAACGACGGCCGCCCCGACATCTTCATCACCGCCCTCTCGAACGAAACCTACCCGCTCTATCTGAACACCGGCGACATGTCGTTCAACTACGTCACGCAAACTTCCGGCGTCGGCCAGATCACCCTGCTCTACTCCGGTTGGGGCACGCGTTTCGTAGACTTCGACAACGACGGCTGGCGCGACATCTTCGTCGCGCAGAGCCACGTCCTCGATACGATTGAACGGACGACGAGCTATCTCAGGTACAAACAGACGCCGCTCCTGATGCGCGGCGTGCCCGCCGCGCGACCGGGCGAGTCGCACAAGTTCGTGAACGTCTCCGCCTCGGCGGGCGCGCCGTTCAACCAGCCTTACGCGGCGCGCGGCGCGGCCTTCGGCGACCTCGACAACGACGGCGACACGGACATCGTAATAGGCGTCACGGACGGCGCGCCCGTCCTGCTGCGCAACGACGGCACGAAGAACCACTGGCTCGGCCTCTCGCTCGCCGGAGGCGCGAAGTCGCACCGCGCAGGCACGGGCGCGCGCGTCTCCGTCACCGATGCGGCCGGGCGCAAACAAACTTTCGACGCGACTAATTCCGGCAGCTATCTCTCCTCGAACGACCCGCGCCTGCTCGTCGGGCTCGGCGCGGCGACGGGCGTTTCGACGGTCGAAGTTCGCTGGCCTTCCGGGCGAAAGCAGACGTTGGAGAAGCCTGAGATTGATCGTTACCTGACGGTCAAAGAGCCTTGACGCGCCGCGCAATCTTTAACGCTTTGACAGTCGAGCAAGCGACTCGCTATGTTGTTCTTTCATTCACCGACGCCAAACCACGCTTGAGTCTCAGTTGTGCCGGAAAAACATTTCATGCTTCATAAAATTTCCGCGCGGGGCGGCAGAGCGCGTGCCGTGCGAGCGTTCGCGCTCTGTTTGTCGCTCACGCTCCCCGTCGCGCTCGCGGCGCAGACCACGCCGCCGCAGCAGCAGGGCATGGGCGGAACCGCCACGGGCGAGGCGCGCACCTACACGACGAAACGCACCGTCAGCGTGACGGACGCGAAAGCCCCCGTCGTCTTTGCAGACGTGACGGCCAAAACCGCGCTCGCGGCCTTTCGGCATCGCGCGGGCAGCGCGGCGAAGGATTACATTTTGGACACGCCTTCGGGCGGCGTCGCCGTCTTCGATTACGACTCTGACGGGCGACCCGACATCTACCTCCTGAACGGCTCGACCTTCGCCGCGCTGGCGGGCAAAGAGAGCGCGCCGCGCGCCGCGCTCTACCGCAATCTCGGCAACTGGAAATTCGAGGACGTGACGGACAAGGCGGGCGTCTCGAACGAACGCTGGGGCATGGGCGTCGCCGTCGGCGACTACGACAACGATGGCCGCCCCGACATGTTCGTCTCGAACTACGGCACATCGCGTCTCTACCGCAACAACGGCGACGGCACGTTCGCGGACGTGGCCGAGAAACTCGGCGTCGCGCGCAAGGGTTGGTCAACGGGCGCGACCTTCGGTGATTACGACCGCGACGGGCGGCTCGATCTCTTCGTGCCCGGCTACGTCGAATTCAATTTGAAGAATTTACCGGCGAGCCCGGCGGACGCGGGCAAGCCCGGCGCGGTCGGGCAGAACTTCTGCCAGTTTCGCGGCGCGCCCGTGATGTGCGGCCCGCGCGGGCTGAAGGGCGAGGGCGATACGCTCTATCGTCAAAGGGCGGACGGCACTTTCGAGGACGTGAGCAGACAGACGGGCACGCACGACCCGCAGGGCTATTACGGTTTCGCCTCGGCCTTCGTCCACGCCGACGACGACGACCTGATCGATCTCATCGTCGTCAACGATTCCACGCCGAAGCAACTCTACATCAACAAGGGCGGCGGCAAGTTTGAAGAGGTCGGCTATGAATCGGGCGTCGCTTTGAACGAGAACGGGCGCGAGCAGGCCGGGATGGGTCTCGGCGTCGGCGACTACGACAACGACGGGCGCGTCGATTTCTACGTCACCAACTTTTCCGACGACTCGAACACGCTCTACCACAACGACGGCGAAGGCAACTTCACCGACGTGACGTTTCAGGCCGGGCACGGCGAGCCGACCATCCCCTTCCTCGGCTGGGGCGCGACCTTCCTCGACTACGACAACGACGGCTGGAAGGACGTGCTCGTCGCCAACGGCCACGTCTATCCGTTGGTTGATAATTATCAATGGGGCACGACTTGGGCGCAGCAGTTGCTCCTCTTCCGCAACGTCGCGAACGCGCGGGGCGCGCGAGGCGCGGGCGCGAGCGAACGCGTCTTCGAGCGCGTCGCCGCCGCGCCGGGAAGCGGCCTCGCCAACGCTTACACCGGGCGCGGCCTCGCCGTCGCGGACTTCGACGCCGACGGGCGGCTCGACGCCGTCGTCAATAACATCGACGCCGCGCCCGCCCTGCTGCGCAACGTGAGCGAGACGAAAAACCACTGGCTCTGCGTTCGCCTCAACGGCGACACGGCGAAGAAAAGCCCGCGCGACGCGACCGGCGCAATCGTCTACGCCACGACGGGCGCGCTGCGCCAACGCCTCGACCTCGTCAGCGGCGCGGGCTACGCCTCGCAAAACGATCCGTGCCTCCACGTCGGCCTCGGCGCGGCCGCCAAACTCGATAAGCTCGAAGTGAAATGGCCTGATGGCACGCTTGAAGTTGTGAGCATTCCCGGCGTTGATCGCATTATCACGATCACCGAGGGCAAAGGCGCGAAGTGACGCGCCGGTTAAGTCGAAACTACAGCAGTTTGCAAATGGATGCGACTCGTCTGTGATTATCGTAGGGGCGGGACTTGTCCCTGCCCGCTCGCTTTCGTAGCCACGCGGGCAGGGACCAGCCCGGCCCCTCCAATGATTCCTTCATCGCACTCAATTGCAAACCGCTATAATTCCGGCCGCCAGCTAAAAGCGGACTCTATGAAACCTGTCTTCACTCTGGCCGGTGCGTCTGACGCCGACGAACTCGTCGAGTTGATGAGGGAGTTTTACGCCTTCGACCACATCGCTTTCGACGAAGGAGCGGCGCGCGCGGCGTTGCGGCAAATTTTGGGCGACGGCAGGTTCGGGGTCGTCCACTTGATCCGCGTGGGCGCGGCGGCGGCGGCGGCGGCGGGTTATCTCGTCGTGACGTTCGGCTTCAGCCTTGAGTTTCACGGGCGCGACGCCTTCATCGACGAACTCTACCTGCGCGAGAATTTTCGCGGTCAAGGAATCGGCCGGGCGTGTATCGAGTTTGCGGCCGGAGTTTGTCGCGCCGAAGGCATCGCGGCGTTGCATCTCGAAGCGGAGCGGGCGAACACGCGGGCGCAAGCCCTGTACCGGCGCGTGGGCTTTCGCGATCATGATCGCTACTTGATGACGAAGTGGCTCTGAGGAAAAGTAGGAACGATGAACGATGAACGATGAAGTAAAAGCATTTGTCTTTCATTCATCGTTCATCGTTCCTACTTCATCGTTTCTTCGTCAGGCCGCCGCGACGGAGGCGAACTTGCGCGCGAGGACGAGGCTGATCGCGCCCATGAGCGTGGGGTGATCGCCGAGGATGGAAGGCATGATGAGCGCGGAAGGCAGGCCGCGCCGGACGCTGCGTTGAATCGTTTGGCCGAGCGCGTCGCCGACGAGCGGCCACGCGCGCGCGATGGGGCCGCCGACGACGACCGCCTCCGGGCTGAGCCCGACGATCAGGTTGGAGATGCCGATGCCGAGGTAGTGCGCCGTCTCCGTGAGCGCGTTGATGGCGCGCGTCTCGCCGGAGAGCGCGCGGTCAACCACCTGCGCGAAATTAACCGGGCGGCCGTTGGCGTCGCCGCCTCCCTGTAGGTAACGCGCCACCGCCGCGCGCCCCGAAGCGTACGCCTCCCAGCAATCGTGATTGCCGCAGGAGCAGGCCACGGGGCCGCGCTCGCCCACGATCATGTGGCCGAACTCGCCCGCGCCGCCGCGCTCGCCCCGGTAGATTTGGCCGTCCACGACGATCCCCGTGCCGATGCCTTCGGCCACGAGCACCATGATGAAGTCGCGCGCCTCGCGCAGTTCCTGTCGCCCGAACCAGAGCGCGGCCAGCGCGGCGGCGTTCGCATCGTTGTCGATGATCACGTCGAGCCCGGTCGCATCCGAGATTTCGGCGGCCACCGGCCAATCGCGCCATTCAAACCACGGGATGTAAATCGCGCGCCCGCTGTCCGGGTCGACCAATCCGGGCAGGCTTACGCCGACGCCCTCGATCTTTCGCTCGCCCGCCTTCGCCGCGAACTTGCGCACGCTCTCGATGACGCGCGCATAAAGCTGTTCCGGCTGCTCGATGTGCGGGAAGTCTTCGCGTTCGAGGACGCGCCCCGCCAGATCGCTCGTCGCAATCGTGGTGCAGGTGGGCGTGATGTCCACGCCAATCGCCATCACGCCCGCCGCGCGCAGGCGCAGGAGCGTCGGCCTGCGCCCGCCCGTGGATTCGCCCTCGCCGATCTCTTCGATGAGGCCGCCCGCCTTCAACTCCTCGACGATGGTCGAGACGGTCGAACGCTGCAACGCCGTCTCGCGCGCGATCTCGGCGCGCGAGATCGGTTCGCGGTCGCGCACGTAGTTGAGCACGATCTGCCGGTTGATGCCGCGGATCGTGCTGGAACGCGCGACCTGCACTTTTTTCAGATCAATGCGACGCATTAAATTAACTCTCGACTGAACCTTTCCGTGAGCGGGTGTCGTAAGGCTTCGGGCGGCGCGTCCGCGGCGGTTGCGCGCCGCCGACGCCGTGAGCGCGAACTTCTCTTGTAGTAGTTTGCCGCGCACTCGTCAACTCATTTCCGTTTTCGTCGCCGCATCACTTCAATTGAGTGTCTGCCCCGTTGGAACAAAGCGACCCCGTCCGGCGTGTCAGTCTCGCTGGAAATTCTTATCAACGCTTTCGCGCGACGCGGAGTAGTGAGAGATGGGTAGCGAACCGCCGAAGAGATCAGAGATGGCAATTGAGACAGCACACTTCGCGGCGATGATGCCGGGCGACTTCCAGCAGCCTCTCGCCGGGCGCGAGGCCGAAGGGCGCGAACATTTCGCACTCCTCGTCGCACGCGTACGCGGCGGCGATGCGACGGCCTTCGAGCAGATCATGCTGGAGACGGAGCGCAGGGTGGTCGCCGTCGCGTGGCGCATGCTCGGCAACCGCGAGGACGCGCGCGACGCCGCACAGGAAGTTTTCCTGCGCGTCTACAAATATCTCGACCGCTATCGCCCCGAACAGGATTTCAACGGCTGGCTCTACCGCATCACGATCAACGTCTGCCGCGACGCCGCGCGCAAACGCGGCTCAAGGCCGGAGGGCGCGGCGCAGATGCCGCGCCCCGGCCCAGACGAACGCGCCGCGCCGGAAGCCGCTTCGAGCGACATGAACGCCGAAGAGACTGCCATCCGCGCGCAGCAACGCGCCCTGCTGATGAGCGCGCTTCAAACGCTGCCGGAGAAAGAGCGCGCCGCCATCGTCCTGCGCGATCTCGAAGGCTTGACCACGGAGGAAGTGGCGCGCGTGCTGCGTTCGCGCCCCGTCACCGTGCGCTCGCAGATCAGTTCGGCGCGCGCGAAGCTCAAAGTTCAATGCGAACGCCTGCTGCGCCGTACAGGAGGGCGACAAGTTTAAGATTATGAAATGCATACGCGTCGAAAAGTTTCTGCCGCTCTACGCCGCGGGCGATCTCACAGGCCGCCGCCGCGAACGCGCCGTCGAGAAGCATCTCGCGACGTGCGAACCGTGTCGCCGCGCCGCCGCCGAATATCAAGCGAGCCGTGAACTGTTTCGCGCCGCCGCGCTGTCGCCCGATTTCGACGGCGCGTTTTATGAGGAACTCAGAAACTCCGTGCTCGCACGCATCAGGCGTGACCGCACGCTCGCGCCGCCCTCCGGGTTCTCCAGACTCTTCAACGCGCGCCTCGCCTACGCCGCGTCGCTGGCCTTGCTCCTCGTCGCCGCCGCGCTCGCGCTTCACAACTATTCGCGTCGCGCGCCGGAAGACGGCGCGCGGCAGAAGATGATCGCCGACGCGAATCGCGAGCGACCGGCGACCCCGGCGGCAATAAAGACCCCGGCCGAGACCCGAACGCAAAGCGGCGAGCGGCCGGCCCCGCGCCCGTCCGATGAGCCCGCGCGCGCCGCGACGGGCAGGGAGCGGCGCGCGGCGAAGTCGTCTCTCTCAAAGCCGGGCGGGAATATCGAGAACGCACGGAAGGGTTCGCCGCCGAGTTTGAACACGATGGCTCGCACGCCTTCAAACGCCCGGCGCAATCCGCTCGCACCGGCAGTCGCCGCAGTGGCGGCGGCGCGGGGGAAGGCCGGGGAGATTGCCGCCACGAGCGGCGGCGGCGGCGGCGACGGCGGGACGGCCCCGCAACCCGAAGTCTCGCGCATCGAGATTCAAACGTCCGACCCCAACATACGCATTATCTGGCTGTCGCCCCACGCGGAAGACGCGGCGCGGCCGTTGAAGTAATCAAGGTCAAACGTCAGCCCGAAAGTGAACAGGAGAGATTATGTTTTCATTCAAACTCAGAATCGCCGTGGCGTTCGCGCTCGTGCTCGGTTGCGCGCAGGCCGCCGCCGCGCAACAGCCGGACAATCAACAACCCGCCGCGCCGCAGGACAACCACGTCACGCACACCAATTTCAAGAGCCGCGTCTACGAGTTGAAACATCGCGACCCCGAAACGCTGTTCTCGGTCATCAAGCTGTTGACGAGCGGGCACAAGGGCGCGGAGGTGTCGTTCAATCGCAACTTCAGGACGTTCACCGTGCGCGACTTTCCCGAAAATCTCGTCTCCATCGAAGAGGCTTTGAAGCGTCTCGACACGCCCGAGACGCCGCGCCCCGAAATCGAGTTGCGCATGCACGTGCTCATCGCGTCGAACGCGGGCGTCGGCGCGAATCAATACCCGCCTGATTTGCGCGACGTCATCGGGCAGTTGCAGACCACACTTAATTTCAAGAGCTATCACCTGCTGACCTCGATCATCCAGCGCGCCAAGGATCGCCCCGGCTTCACGCAGGAGATCATTCGGGGCGAAGGCGTGGCGCAGTTGAGTTTGCCGGGCGACAGCGCGCCGCAGGATTTCGGCTATGTCTATCAAGCCAACTCGCTCACGCTGAGCACCAGCCCCGCGGGCGTGACGACCGTGCATCTAGGGAACTTTACTTTCGGCCTTGTCGGCAAAGAGCGCGACAGGGCTTCCATCCGTAGCGACGTGGGCGTGCGCGACGGCGAGAAGGTCGTCGTCGGCACGGCCGGGGTGCGGGACAAAGCCCTGATTCTCGTGCTCGCGGCGAAACTGATCAAATGAACAAACGATGAAGGCGGAACGATGAACGCGGAATGAAAAGCAAGTTGGCTTTCATTCCGCGTTCATCGTTCCGCCTTCATCGTTTGTTTTATTGCAGGATCGGGTGTGCGCCGCCGCGCGTGTGGTCGGCCGTTTCTTGGAAGCGGCGGCGGTCGTTGTGATAGAGGACGAGGTGCTCGCCTTCGTAGCGGACGACGTTCGCCATGCGCCCGAAGTCGCGGTCGTGTTCGGCGACGACGAGCGCGGCGGGGCTATAAGACGGAACCATCCCGGCCGCGTACATCGTGCCGCCGCGGTCGTAGACGCTGCCCGCGTAGTTGCCCGCGGCGAAGGCCATGTCGGGCGAGTAAGCCCCGGCGCTGTCGCGCGTGCGGTCGGCGCGCGCGATGAAGACGACGTAATCGGCATGGTTGAGACCCGCGCGATAACCGGCGCGGCGCGCGGCGACGAAGAGATCGGATAACCCTTGGTCAATCGCACGCAGGGCTTCGGCGCGCGGGCGGTTGACGGCGGCGACACGCGCGCCGCGCGGCGTCTCCGTAAAGTAGTCGAAGCGATCTCGCGTGTACGATTCGGCGCGGGCGACAGTGCCCCGGTCAACGCCCACCTCCTGGACGCTTCTTCGTTGTGGCCTCAGACGCTGCGCGCTTGCGCCCGGCAACAGATTTCCGCCAAGCAACGCAGCGCAGGCGATGGCCGTGATGGCGACGACGCTCAACATGGACGGCCTCGTGCGTGTGTTGTTCTTCATCTTCTAACTCCCTTATGAACTCTTAAAAACCTTGATGCCCGCCCAAGAATGCCGGCTTCGAGTGGCCGGCGTTTTTGAGGGGGCATCAGTTGTGTCGAAACAGGTCGAGTAATTTGCGTGCGGCGCGTCCTCGTCTGAACTTTCGCGCGCCGCGACTTTCGCCCGGAGCGGGCGCGCGGCGCGAGCTTAGCCCTAAGGCTTTCCCCTTTTGTCTTCCCTCGGCCTTTCGCGTTGCTCCCGCCGGGGTTCTTCCCTGCGCGGCTCCTTGTCTTTCTTGTCGAAAACTTTCGGGTCTTTCGGCGGAGGCTCGCGCTGCTCTCTCTGCGGCTGCACCGCCAGCGCACTGGCCGAGAGCGCCGAGAAGATCAAGGCGGACGCTAATATTTTCTTTAAATCTTTCATCATCACTACTCTTCCAGCCTCCTCATGTTTCTGATTTTTTCAGAGACGCGCATGGGAGGGAGAGGAGAGACGCGCATTCGTCCCGCCTGTTTACTGAGCAATACGGATGCCACAACCGCCGCCGCGTCGTCCTATTGCTTTTACAGTCCATAGTTTACCGCGTTACATGCAAGCGCGCACGCTTTCCGGCGCAACTCATACGGTATCGTGTAAGGATAAGGTGAAGGGGGAAAGGTAAAAGGGCAAAGGGTAAAACATAAGGCCGAAACTCCGCTCGCGTCCGTTCTGCTTTTTCCCTTTCCCTTTACCCCTTTCCCTTTACCCTATCTCCTGACGAGCACGCGCGCGCTGCCGACGTTGCCGCTGGCGTCGAAGCCGCGCAGGGAGATGGTGTGCTCGCCCGCGCCCGTGAGCGGCAGGTCGAGCGCGAAAGTTTCGCGCGGGCTGTCGGCGATGCCGTCTTCGGGGAAGACCGCGCGCCACGCCCCTCCGTCAACGCTCACGTCCGCGCGCCGCACGCGCCCGCGCGCGTCCTCCACGACGAAACTGACGCGCGTGCGCTCGCCGCTCGAAACCGGCTCGCCCGTCGCGCGCACCGTCGGCGCGGTGTTGTCAACTTCGACGGGCTCGCTGTTGCGCTCGCCGGACAAGGCCGCGCCCAGAGGATTTTCCGGCGCGTCGCTCGCCACCACTTTGAAGATATAGCGGCCGTCGCCGAGCGCCGCGCCGTCAACGGTGTAGAAGTTCTCGCGCAGCTTCTCCTTCAACAGGTGGAACTCGCGCTCACTCTGCGCTCGATAGTAGACGGCGTATTCGAGCGTGTCGCCGTTGCGATCCTCGGCCTGCCACTGCAACGCGACCGCGCCCCGCTGGAACGCGCGCCGCGCGGGCACTTGCGGCACCGGGGCGATGAGCGACGGGTCGAACCCGGAGGCTTCGAGATTCGGGTCGGTCTGAATCTGAATCGCGGGCAGCAGCGCGACTCCCGTCGGCGGCGTCGTGATCGAAAGAATTTCCGGCGCGACGTTGCGCGGCAGGTAAGCGAGACTCACGTCTTCGATGCGCGTCTCGCCGCCCGTCGCGACGCTGCCGGCCGCCGGGGCGCGCAGCACGGCGCGCCACTGGATGAAACGCGCGCGCGGGCTAGAGACGGCCGCGCCCGCCGGGTCGCGGTAGGGCGCGCTCCACTCGCTCCAAGTCATGTCGGGTCGCTCGGTGTTGCCCGTGCGCGTCTGCAACTCGACGGCGCCCGCCCCGCGCCACCAGATGCGCCCCCACGCGGCGACCACCTTCGCGTCGCGCACCGGCGATTCATAAGTGCCTTCGACGACCGGCTCGGCCGCGAAGCGAAACAGTTTCCCCTGATTGCTCGACGCGGCGAACGTCTCGCGCCCGCGCACGACGAACGAGGAGATTTGATCTTCCGCCGACTGGATCAAGAGCGTGTCGCGCCCGTCGTCGGTGACGGAGTAGATGCGCCCCTTGTCGCTCGTGCCGATGAGCACGCCGCCCTGCGGCGCGGCCGCGACCGCGAACGCCGTCACCGAACTCGAACTCCACAGCACGTCCGTCCCGCCGTCGGGCAAAATGCGAAAGACCGCGCTGCGCGCGTTCGCCAGTTCGTTCCGGCTGCGCGCCGGGGCTTGCGGCGCGGGCGTGAACGGCGAAGGCTGCCCCCCGACATCTTCGACCACCACGGACGAGGTGACGACCGTGCCGCTCACCGTGCCGCCCGTCGAGGACGTGCCGGTCACGGTGGGCGCGCCCCCGCGCGAGGCCGCGTCGCTCACGGCGAGCGCGTAGATCGAATTGTCAGCCGCCACGGAGAGCGCGTGCATCTCCCTGAGCGGCGAATCGAACAGCGCGAACGCCTTTCCTTCCGGCGAGACGCGCAACACCAGCCCGCCCGGATCGGTGCCCGCGATGAGTTGCCCCGCCTTGTCCACGACGAGCGAGATCACGTGCGTCTCGTTCACGTCGATCAACAAAGAGTCGCCCGGCTTCGCGCCGCCCGCGCGCACGCGGTAGAGCTTGCCCGTGTCGCCCGTGCCGACGGCGAGCGCGCCGTCCGCGAGCACGGCGAGCGACCAGATATACTTGTCGGGAGGGTCGAAATATTCGGCCGCGCGGCCGTCCGCGCCGATGCGATAGACTTTACCGTCCGGCGACGTGCCCGCGTACAACGCGCCGTCGCGCCCGACGACGAGCGCGGTCACGTCCAACTCCGCCGCGTCGTACAGGAGCGCGCCCTTCCCGTCTGGGGCGACGCGGAAGATGCGCCCGTCGTGCCCGGTGCCGAGATAGACGTTGCCGCGCTCGTCGGCCGCCGTTGACCAGATGTAAGCCTGCTCGGTGTCGAACAGTTGCGCGAAGCGCGGCGCGAGCATCAGCGCGCCCGTGTCCGTGACGGAGACGCCGCGCGCCTCGCCCTTCAAAAGTTCCTCGCGCGAATTCGTCTCCCAGACGACGGGGCCGCCCGCCCGCGCCGGAGGTGCGGCGAAGACGAGTAAAAGTAAAAGTGGAAGAATTGAAAAGGAGCGCGGGCGAAATGTGTTGTTGAGCATCAATGAAGTTTCTGTGGTGTTGGATTAATTGCCTCTGGTTCTGATGATAACTCGAAAAGGAGCGTTGCAGGTAAGCGCGTCGGCAGGCGCGAAACTCACCGCCTCTCTAGTTGCCGACGTAGCGCGCATACAACGAACGCGCCGTCGCCGTGTCGTCCGTGCCACGGATGATGGCGCGCGCATCCTGAAAGACGGTCAACTCGAACTCGCCCGCGCGCAGCCGCAAGAGGTATTCGTTCACCTGCACCTCGCCCGCCCCGCGCAGACGCTCCGCGAGCGCGCCGAGGTCAACGCGCGTCGCGCCGCGCGGCGAGATTTGCACGGCGTCGCGCCCGCAGAGGACGGAGGCCAATTCGACCGCCTCGGCTTCGAGCGTCTCGTAACGCGCGTGCGCGCACGTCGGGCAATCCGGCGACGGCTCCCCGAGTTTGATGCGCCGCCACTCGTTGCGCCACACGTCGAACTGCATGAGCGCGCGGTGCAGCGCGTCCGCCTGTCCCGTGAGCAACTTCAACGCCTCGCTCACCTGTACGGCGGCGACGACCGAGATGATCGGCATGATGACGCCCGCCGTGTCGCACGTCTCCGCGCTCGCCGCCGGGGGCGTCTCTTCGAACACGCAGCGCAGGCATGGGGTAACGTGCGGCCGCACCGTCATCGTCACGCCGTACGAGCCGACGGCCGCGCCGTATACCCAGTTGACTTCGTGCTTCACGCACGCGTCGTTGATCAGGTAGCGCGTCGCGAAGTTGTCCGTGCCGTCGAGCACGAGGTCGCAACCCGCGACGAGGCTTTCGACGTTTCCGTGATGCACGTCGGCGACGTGCGGCTCGGTCTCCACGTCGGAATTGATCTCGCCGATGCGCCGCGCCGCCGCCACCGCCTTCGGCACACGTTCGCGCGCGTCGCGTTCGGTGAACATCGTCTGTCGCTGCAAATTCGACTCTTCGACGAAATCACGATCCACGATCCGCAGACGCCCCACCCCGGCGCGCGCCAGTCCTTCGGCCTGCGACGACCCCAACGCCCCGCACCCCACGACGAGGACGCGCGCCGCAGACAGACGCGCCTGCCCTTCCCGGCCGATGCCCGCGAATAAAATCTGCCTGCTGTATCGTTCCATAAAATTCGAGAGGTCGGAGGTTGGAGGTTAGTAACAATCAGTTCTTGTCTTTCACTGACCTCTAATCTCTAATCTCCGACAACTGATTTTCCGCCGCGGTGGTCATCGCTTCGAGCGGCGCGTCCTTTCCCGTCCACAATTTGAACTGCGCGGCGGCCTGCGCGACGAGCATCGAGAGGCCGCCCAGAATTATTTCGCACCCGGCGGCGCGCGCCTCGCGCATGAAGCGCGTCTCGCGTGGATTGTAAACGAGATCGTAGGCGGCGCGCGCGCCGCGAAGTTGAAAGGCTTCGGCGGGCGTCCGCGTCTCGCGCTCGCCGCGCGTGCCGAGCGGCGTCGTGTTGATGACGAGATCGAAGCGGTCGAAGCGCGCGCCGTCGAGCGCGTGACAAGGGGCGTCGAAAGTTTCGGCCGTCGCGCGCGCGCGTTCCGTGTCGCGTGCGAAGACGGTCGAGCGCGCGCACGCCTCGCGCAGGCTCCACAACACCGCGCGCGCCGCGCCCCCCGCGCCGACGACCGCGACGCGCGCCCCTCCCAACTTCAACAACCCGGCGAGCGGCGCGAGCGCGGCGCGTGCGTCCGTGTTGTAGCCGCCGAGCGCGTCGCCTTCGACGACGATGGTGTTGACCGCGCCGATCTCGCGCGCGGCCGGTTCGATTGAATCGAGTTCCGGCATGACCGCGCTCTTGTGCGGCGCGGTGACGCTCAGGCCGCGCAAGTTCCAGACGAGTTCGCGCGTGCGCGGGTGCGCCATGTGCCGCAGGAAGGCGCGCGCGTCGCCCGTCTCGAAAGGGATGTAGACGGCGTCGAGGCCGCGCGCGGCGAAGGCGGCGTTGTGGATGTGCGGCGAGACTGAGTGTGAGACGGGCGAGCCGACGAGCCCCATGATCTGCGTCTGTTCGTTGATGTGGTGGACGCGGTAGAGGTCGCGCAGTTCGCGCGCGTTCACTTGGCCGGGCGCGGTTGACTGTTCGCGCGTGAGCGCGCCGTAGGTGACGAACGCGCCGCGCGCGGGCGCGAGTATGCGCGTCAGGAGCCCGGCCTCGCCCATCGCGACGACGATTGCGCCGCGCCCCGGCGGAAGCCGCGCCGGTTCGAGCAGGCCGAGCACGGGAAGGCAGTCGGTGATGTCGCGCGCCCGCGCGGCGATTTTCAGGATGCGCGCGGGCGTTTCGATCATGCGCGCGAAGATGGCTTCGAGATCGCGCGGCAGCCCGTCGAAGTCGTGATGCGAGCAGATGACTTTATCCCAGTCGATCAACTTCGCGGCGCGGCGAATTTCCTCCGCCGCGATAAACTCGACGAGTTCGAGTTCGAGGTCGGCGTAGTCGGCGCGTTCGCGGCCGGGGGAAAAATTCTCGGCCCAGAAGCGGACGCGCCGCGCCACGTCCGTCGTTCGATGACCGCCCTGTTCGGAGGTTCGGAAGGTGAGGATGAAGGGGCGTGCGCGTTCGTGAAAGAGCGCGGGGAGTTCCGCGAGCGTCGCCCGCTCAAGCTGCGCGTCGTCTTCCAGACAATCGAGACGCAACTCGATCAGGTCGCCGTCGGCGGCGGCGCGCGCGATTGCCCCGCGCAACTCTCCGGCGCGCCGCACGCAGACGGGGACGCAGAGGCGGGCGTGACTAATAACAGTCATCGAGACGTTTCGGGCGGTGCGACTCCGGCCGTCTTATCACGCGTTCGCGCGTGACATGCTTTCGCGCCTTCGCGCGCGTGTTCGAGAGCGATCATCTATTGATCTTTTTCGAGAAGTTTCGTCGTGTTCTCGGTCACGCTGGACGGCCTGTAGATGTCCGCGCCCGCGCGCCGCGGGGGCAGTTCGGCCGCGCGCGGCGTCTGCGAAATGACGGGCGGCACATAGGCGTTGCCCGGCGAAAGTTGCCCCGTTTGTTTTCGCTGGCTCTGGTAGAGACGCGCAAACTCCGCGATGCCGCTGCCGAACGACCCGGCCGCCGGAATGAGCATCCAGAACCACCAGAGTTGACCCGCGATCTGGTACACATTTTTCACCGAAAGCGCGACGAGCACGAAGGCGAGGCCGACGAAAGTTTTGACGATGGCGTAGGTCAGGTTCGGCGGCTCGTCTCTCTTGTGCCTGTCTCTCCCGTGTTCGTCCGTCCGCCCCGGTTGGCCTTCGGCGACGGGCGCGGGCGCGTGCCCGGCGAGAGCTTGCGGCACGAGGCTCACGTTCGCGCCGCACCCGCGACAAAAACTCGCGTCCTCCGCGTTCTGTGTTCCGCATTTCGGACAATACATTTTTCAGCGTCTCCTTCAACGTGCCGCGCCTCTCCGCTCCGGCGAAGGCTTCGGGGAGTAAAGCGCAGTTCAACGCGTCTTCGAGGGCGCGTCGAGGTGTCTGGTCGTGCCATCGGTCACGCTCGCGGGCGCGCGGACGATCTTCGTGGTGTCGGGCGACGAAAGTTCTTTGACGATGGGCGCGGGCGTAAACGGCGCGGGGTGAAAGTTTCCGCTTTCGTAAGGCGTGGCCGTCAAAAGCGTCTGCTCCTGTCGCGCGCGAATGAGTTTGCCGATGCCTTCGCCCACGGAAGCGAGCGCGGGGATGATGAACCAGACCGTCACCCAGAAAGCCCCGTGAAAGACGAAGAGGCCGATGAGAAAAATGATGAATAAACCGAGCCCGCTGAAGATGTCTTTCAACCCGGCGTCGATGGTCGCCGGGGTGCGCTTCTTCTCTTTCCCGCGCGCCGTCGCCGCTTCGTCGTTCTCAGGTCTTTCAAACGCGGCGTGCAGAGTTCCCTGCAAGGCTTGCGGCACGAGGCGAATGTCCGCGCCGCACGCGCGGCAAAACTTCGCGTCGTCTAAATTTTGCGCCGCACATCGCGGACAGTACATACGCATCCTCCGGGGAAGGTAGATCAGGTGAAAGGGTAAGGGTGAAAGGGTAAAGGAGAAGGGATCAGAATTGAGCGGCGTCCGTTGCATCAATCATCCGATCAATGTCCTGATGCTCTGTTCCCTTTCCCTTTCCCCCTTACCCTTTCACCCCTTCTCAGACGGCTCGTGGCCCTCTCGCCCCTCTTCATACGTTGCGGGGCGCGTAAGTGTTCGTTGTCTGAGCGCCTCGTAGAGCACGATGGCGGCGGCGACCGAGACGTTGAGTGAAGGGATACGACCGCGCAGAGGAATTCGGACGAGCGCGTCGCAGCGTTCGCGCACGAGGCGGCGCAACCCCGCGCCCTCGCCGCCGAACAGCAGCGCGCACGGCTGCGTCCAGTCCCAATCCGTGTAAGCGATGTCGGCTTCCGCGTCCGTGCCGAGAGTCCAGATGCCGCGCTCTTTGAACTCTTCGACGAGCCGCGCGATGTTCGTCGCGCGCGCGACGGGCAAATATTCGAGCGCGCCCGCGGCGGCCTTCGCCACCGTCTCCGTCAAACCGGCGGCGCGGCGTTCGGGCACGAACAGGCCGTGCACGCCCGCGCACTCCGCCGTGCGGATGATCGCCCCGAGGTTGCGCGGGTCTTCCACGCCGTCGAGCACGACGGCGAGCGGCGGATCACTCGTGCCGACGCGCGCCGCGAGCGCGTCCGTCAACTCGCCCGCGTCCGCGTAAGCGACGGCCGCGACGTGCGCGACGACGCCCTGATGATTCGCGCCCGCCGCGGCGATCCGCTGCAACTCCGCGCGCGGCGCCCGCCGGACGGTGACGCGAAACACGCGCGCCAGTTCAAATAACTCGTGCAGCCGCGCCTCGTGGACGCCCTCGGCAATCGTGATGCGCTCGATGCGCCGGTTGCCCGCGCGCAACGCTTCGAGCACGGGCAGCACGCCATAGAGGTGCGACTCGTCGGGCGGCCTCTCTTCGCGACCCTCGAAAGTACGCCGCGCCCCGCTTTGCTTCGCCTCGTTTTGCTGCGTCGTGCCCGCGCGCGCGTCGCGCCCGCCGCGCGCCGCGTCGCCGCCGCGCCGCGTTTCGGTATCGCGCGTTTCATCGCGCCGCACCTCGTCGCGACGCGTGCCTTCGCGGCGCGCGCCGTCGTGGCGCGTTGCGTCGTGGCGCGACTCGCGCCGCTCGCGCCCTTCGCCCGCGGGCGACGCGGCGGCTTTCGGTTTGTGTCGGCGAAAATTTTTCATGTGGGCGTCGAGAGCTCGCGCAGGCGGAAGTATTGCAGCAGACGCCCGTAGCGCGTGAACTGCGTCTCGTTCGTCATGCTCGTGACCGCTTCGGCGTTGTAGCGGCCGGGGGCGATGCGCTTGAGGCTGCCCGCCTCAGTCTGTTCCGCGAGCGGCCACGCGAATTTCAGATGCGAGCGCACGCTGCGGTAAGAATCATCATAGACGGCGCGCGGCGCGCGTTGGCCGAGCGTCTCGACGAGACGTTTGAAATTCTCCGCCGCCGTCAAACCCTTCGCCGCGCCGAGACACGTGTAGTCGAAGTTCTCCGCCATGATGCGCCAGTTGATGATCGAACCCGCGACGTAGAGATCGAGCGCTCTCTCGTCTTCGTGAAACTCACGCGTCTCGACCACATCGCTCTCCGCGCCGCGACGACGGCCGCCGCCGCGCCGCTCCTCCACCTCGATCCGCTTGCGCGCGATGCGCCCCGCGACGAGCAGCGTCACGCTCTCCCATGCGACGCGCACGCCCTCGCCCTCCGCGCTCGTCCAACCGGCGAGTGCGTCCGCGCCGATCTCAAGTTTGCGGACGCGCTTCGGCGGGTCGGTCTCGACGCCCAGAGCTTCGTCCGCCACGACCTCGACCCGCCAGCCGAGCGCGCGGAGTTTCCTCTCCACCAGCGCGGCCTCGTCTCGCGTCGCCGTGCGCGCGAGCGGCAAGTGCGTGCGCGCGTCCCTCATCTCGCGCAACTGCCCCGCCTCCAGATGTAACAGCGCGGCCGCCTCCGTCAAACTATCGACGCTCAACTGACCCTGCTCACCCTGCGGCCACGGCAGCACGACGTTGAATCCCTGCTCCCACGCCTCCAACGGCCTGAGCGTCGGGCGACGCAGATCATCGCCCGCGGCGGGCGCGGGCAACGCCGCGCCGCAATAGAGACAATTCATGCGCGTCGGCGGATTGCCGCGCAGGCACTCGTCGCACGCGACCATCTCGGCGTGCGCGAACGCGCGCGGCGCAAACGCCACGCCCGCGTCCTCCTCCGTCAACGGCAGTTCGTCGTCTTCGTTCGACAAGAATTTCTATTCTCCGTCCCGTGATTATACGTCGCACTTCAGGCTTTGCAATCGCCCCTTGAGTTTGAGGGGACGGCGCGACGCGCACGACGTAAATCGTTCGGCGCGCCCGACCCGATGCAGTATAATCGCGGCGCGTCTCTATTCATCAGCCAATTCGAGCGTCAAACTTTTATGCCACGAGTCCGCAACGTGAAATCCAACGAGCCTTGCGCCGCTCTGCGCCTCGCGCCCGGCGCAAGCTCGCGCTTTGCACTCGGCGCGGGTTTGCGCCTCGCGCTTTGCGCCTCGCTCGTCATCGCGGCGGGCGCGTGCGCCGCCTCGCGCGACCCAGACCCCGCGCGCCCGCGCACGAACGAACCTCCTTACCCGATCCTCCTCGCGAGCAACGCCGAACGGCGCGACCAAGCTCTGGCCGGGTGGGCTTCGCTGGCGCGCGACAATAATGTCCGCAACGAACCGCCGCCGGAGTTGCAACCCGTGACGGCGACCATCAGCGCGCTGCCCGCGACGGAAGCCCCTCTGCGCCTGCCGCTCGTCGAGATCAGGAACGAAGACGGGCAGGTGCGCGCCAACTCGGAAGAGGAGTCGCGGCGCGAATCGCTGCGCCGCTTTATCACGGGCGCGGGCGCGCTGCTCGGCGTCGCGCCGCAAAACCTCTCGCTCGTCGCGCGCACGGACGAGGCGAACGGCACGCGCCGCGCGCGTTATCAACAACAGCCTTTTCCCTACCCGCTGCGCGCGGGCTTCGGCGTGCTCGACATCGCCTTCACGGACGACCGCCGCGTGCTGTCGCTTTCGAGCACGGCCATCCCCGACACGGAACGCCTCGCCCGCGCGCTCGCGCTCGTGCGCTCGCAGCAGTTGACGGCGGATCAGGCCGTCGAGCGCGTGCGCGGCCGCTCCTTCACGCTGCCCGGCGCGGCCCCGGCGCAGACTTACACCGTCGCGCCCGGCGACACGGTCACGCCGCGCGAACTCGTCGTCTATCCCATCCGCCTCCCCAACGACGCGGGCGCGCTCGAACTGCGCGTCGCGTGGGAGTTGGCCGTCGGCGCGGGCGCGACGCCTTATCTCGTCTACCTCGATGCGGTCAGGGGCGAGATCATCGCGGCGCAAACTCAAGCGCCGCCATCCGTAGATAAACAGGCCGGGCAACAGTTGCCGGCGCAGTAGTCGCCGCCGGGGCGTTCGCGGGCGCGTCAAGTTTTCGCTTGACCGGACACGCCTCGCGGCGGCATTCTAGAGGTCAATGAAGTTAATCAGTACCATGAATTTTCAACGTCCAAAAATTTTAACAACGGAGCGTGTTTTTGCATGCAGCATTTCGATCCGACCAATAATATTTCCTGGCAGTTAGGCTATCGGGGGAGAGTCGCGGTTTTCATCGACGGAAACAACCTATTTCACGCAGCGCGGTTTCACAACATAGACATCGATTACAACAAACTCCTGCGCGTCCTCTTAGGCGACGGCCGACTCCTGCGGGCTTTCTTCTACACCGGCGTCGACGTGGGCGCGGAACGCCAGCAGGGTTTCCTGCTCTGGATGCGCCGCAACGGTTTCCGCGTCATTCACAAAGAACTCAAGACCTTTTACGACGGCACGCGCAAGGCCAACCTCGACGTGGAGATCGCCGTCGATATGCTTTCGCTCGCCGGTCGCTACGACACGGCCGTGCTCGTCTCCGGCGACGAGGATTTCGTCTACGCCGTCAACGCGGTCGCCTACAAAGGCTGCCGGGTCGAGGTCGCGGGCTTTCGCTCGAACAGCGCGCCGAAGCTGATCGACGTGGCCGACTATTTCATAGACCTCGGCGAGATCGCCGACAAGGTGCGCAAAGAACACTCGCACGGGCCGCGCTACTACGAGCAACACCCGCACGAGGATTCGCACACCCACTCGTTCCTGCCCGCCGCGGAAGATGTGCCGCTCGCCGTCAGCGAGGCGCACGAGCAACTCGCCCAGACGACGACCGTCTCGGCCGCCATCGCCGAAATCGACATCACCGAAGACACAGAACACTTCAACTCACACTCTGAGTTTATCCGCATCACGGACGACCACTAACGAGGTAGATGGTGAACGGTAAATGGTGAACGGAGAAAACCATTCTTCAACCATTTACCATTCGCCATTTACTATTCACCAGCTATGAAACTCTTCACTCTCTCGGAAGCCAACGCGATGTTGCCGACGGTGCGGCGCATCGCGGCGGCCATCTCGCGCGCGCACCGCGAAATCATATCCTTGCAGGACGCGGCGCGCGCGGCGGCCGAGAACGCGCCGCTCGGCGGGGGCTTCATGGCGGACGGGCCGCAGTACGTGACGGACTTGATCGGTCTGGCCGAACGCACGAGCGAGTTGGAAGCTCTCGGCGTGCAACTCAAGGATTACGAGCGGGGGTTGCTGGACTTCCCCTCCATGCGCGAAGGCCGCGTCGTCCTGCTCTGCTGGCAACTCGGCGAAGGCGACCGCATCGAGTGGTGGCACGACCTCGAAACCGGCTTCTCCGGCCGCCAGCCGATCTAGAATAGGGAAAAGGGTAAGGGGGAAAGGGAAAAGGGGTGGAAGAAAGTTCAGCGTAAGTTTACTTGCTTTTCTGTTTTTGTCTTCACCTTTACCCCTTCCCCTTTTCCCTTTCCCCTACGTTCTGTTCCCCTATCTTGTGCCTTCCCGCCGCTCAACTACATTGATTTGTGTATTTTCTGATTGACGACTTAAAGTAATCTCTGATAGCATCCGCCGCGACTCCGCAAAGGGCTTGGGTTTACCGGCTTCGCCCGTCATCCCAAAAGATTTAAATTTTAAGATTTCCACAGGGGAGGCTCTCAGTCTATGCAGTGTGTCGTGTGCGGCGGTTCTTACTCCGAATCCGGGGAGTATTGCCCGCAGTGCCCGCCGCCAAACATTGCATCAGCCGACGCCGCTTCCCCGCCTCCCGAAGAAAAATCTATGCCAACTTCGACCAGTCAGGAACGTAAATCGAAGCGCGCGCAGGGCGCGACCGCCGAAGCGAAAGGCGCAAACGCGGCGACCGCTACTTCGACGCTGATCGAGTTTCCCGGCGTCCCGCCCAAGCCGCAGTGGCGCAAGGAACTGAGCGAGCGCGTGCGCGAGATTCAGCAACGGCGCGCGCTCGAAGCCGCGCACGAAGCGGGCGACTCCGCGCCGCACAGCAGCCACACCCCTTACAGCACGATTGACGACCCGACCTCCGACGTGATTTCCGGCGCAACCGCCGAAGCCTCCGCGCCGCCGCTGGGACTCGTCCCCCCGCCGCCCGTCGCGCCCCAACCGAACCCGCTCGTCGTCGCCGCGCTCAAGCGCATCGAGCGCGCGCGCCAATCGAATCCTCCCCCGCCGGTGACTCGCGCGTCGAGAGGCGGCGCAGCCACAGCGGCGGCCGTCGCGCACGTCGTCGAAGAGAATTATCAAGCCGCGCCCGAAACCGAACTCATCCACGGTCACGCCGTCTCGCCCGCCGTCGAGGCGCAGAGCGGACAGGCCGCAGCGATTGACGAAGTTGAGCAGCCCGTCGAGGCCGCGCGCAACGCGCCCCCGCCGCTCGCCATCGTCCCGCCCGCCCCGACGCCGACGAAAACCGCCGAAGCGGGTGAGACCACGCAGACCAGAGCGCGCCGCCACATCCCCGTCGTCGCCGATGAAGCCTCACTCTCCCGGATGGAGGAGCAGATGCACGCCGCGCTGCTCGCGAATCACACGGAGACTCCGGAGAAGAACTCCACCGTGGACGACCACGCGCCCGTCTCGAAACGCCTCGCGGGCGGCATCATCGACCTGTTGGTCGTGGGTTTCGCCTCCACGCCGTTCGCGGCCATCATCGAACTCACGAGCGGCAACTGGGCGGACACGCGCGTCGCCGCTTCGATGGGCGGCATCGTCGTCGTGTTGATGTTTTTATACCTGATGGCGGCGACCGCGCTCGCCGGGCGCACATGGGGCATGTCGCTCGTCTCGTTGCGCACGGTTGACGCACAGACCGGCATGTCACCGACCACCGGCCAGTGCGTCCGCCGCGCCGCCGGTTACATGCTCTCGCTCGCCACGCTCGGACTCGGACTGCTCTACGCGCTCTTCGACGCCGAAGGCCGCGCCGCCCACGATCATCTCTCGGGAACTATCGTCATCGCCGACTAACCCTCGCACCAAGACAACAGAGCCCTGCGTTGTTCGCCTGAACGCAGGGCTCCGTTGTCTCTAGCCCATCCGTCCGTAGTCGGTGGTCAGTTGTCCGTCGCCTGTGCTTAACTTCCCTTGCGCGCACTTCAACAGTCCCGACATGAACCGCGCACAACCGGCCGCGAACAACTGACCACGGACGACCGACGACGGACAGCTTCACGATGAACGACCAACTGATCGACGCCATCGTCGCCGAACTCGCGCCCGCGCTCGAAGGGCGCATGATGGGCAAGGTGTGGCAACTGTCGCGCGTCGCGCTCGCGTTCGATCTCCGTTTGAGCGACGGCCGCTACCTGTTCATCTCGGCCGACCCGGCCGCGCCGCGCCTCTACCTCATCGCGCGCACGGTGCGCGAATTCGAAAAGCTGTCGCTCGCGCCGTCGAGTTTCGTCTTGACCATGCGCAAGCAACTCGGCGGGGCGCGGCTGCTCGGCGTGAAAAAGGATGAGGGCGAGCGCGTCGTGCGTTTCTCTTTCGCCTCCTACGACGCCGTCGGCGACACGCACGATTGGACGCTCATCGCGCAACTCACGGGACGCGCCGCCAACCTGCTCCTGCTCGACGCGGCGGGGCGCGTCGTTGACGCCCTGCGCACGCCGCGCGGCGAGGGTCAGGAGATCGCAGACCTCTACCAACCGCCGCCCCCGCCCGTCAACATTAACGAAGGCAGGCAAACTCCGGCGCGGCCTCCGGCCTTCACGCGGGGCGCGCACGACTCACTCTCCGACGCCGCCGACGCCTACTATCGCGCGCTCGAACAAACGCGCGCTTTCGACGCCCGCGCCGCCGCGCACCGCACGCGCCTGCGCTCGCTCGTCGAGAAGCAAAAGAAGCTCCGGCGCAATCTGGAAAAAGATTTGGCCGCGCACGGCGACGCGGGCGAGCACAAGCGCGTCGGCGATCTCCTGCTCGCCAACATCGCCAACGCGGAGCGGAGCGGCTCGCGCGTCCGCGTGACCGATTACTTCGCGGAGGACGCCCCCACGGTCGAACTCGAAATCGACGAGCACGCCAGTTTGCAGGAAGAGGCCGCGCGCCGCTTCGCGCGCTACACGAAAGCCAAACGCGCCGCCGAGGAGACGACCGCGCGCCTCGAAGAGTTGGACGCCGAACTCGCCGCGCTCGAACGCAGACAGCAGGAACTCGAAGGCATCATCGCCGCGCGCGACCCGGCCGCGCTCGAAGCCTTCGACGGGAAGGCGCGCGGCGCGGCCGCGACGCGGGCGGCGGGCGGGCGCGGCGGGGTCGCCGCTCAGGACGCACACCGCACGAAGGCCCAGATCAAGGCGGCGGAACAGGTGGCGGGCGCGCGTCGCTATCGCTCGTCGGACGGCTACGAAATCCTCGTCGGGCGCGCGGCGAAGGATAACGATCAACTGACGTTCAAAGTCGGGCGCGCGCACGACCTCTGGCTGCACGCCGCCGACTATCCCGGCTCGCACGTCATCGTGCGCAACCCCGCGCGCGGCGCAGACGTGCCGCATCGCACCATCATCGAGGCCGCGCAACTCGCCGCGCATTTCAGTCAGGCCAAGCGCGACGCCAAAGTCTCCGTCCATTACACGCCGCGCAAGTTCCTCTCCAAGCCGAAGGGCGCGGCTCCGGGACTCGTCCGCATGTCGAGTTTCCGCACCCTGTTGGTCGAGCCGCGCGAGGGCGTCGAACGCATTTGACGACCGCTCACGCGCCTCCTTTCTTTTGTAAGCACAGGCGCACAGTTTCGTCACGAGCATCGGCTATCGTGTTTTAGAATTTCAAGACACTGGTGGGTCAATCAAATTTCATGGGCGCAAACTTCGTCGAACCTTTGGAACAGATCGCAACCGGCTTGCTCGACAATCTCGCGGACGCGCTCGTCGGCAAGGCTTCAACTTTGCGCGACGGCACGGAGCACGCGGGCGTCGAACTGCCGCGCGACCTCTACGCGCACCGCGACGCGCAGACCGAATGGTGGTATTACACCGGGCACATGCGAACGGCGTCGGGGCGTCGCTTCGGTTTCGAGTTCGTCTTCTTCAAACGCCGCACAGACCTCGACCGCTTCGGCGTCGTCCCCTTGCGTCTCATCGCGAACCCGCTCTACCTCGCACACTTCGCCGTCACCGACGAGTCGCGCGCGCTCTTCCGCTACGATCATCGCAAGAGCGCGAACAGCCCCTTCGACCTTCCGGCGGAGATGAGCGCGAGCCGTTATTATTTGAAACTCGGCGACTGGACGATTCGTGAGGCGACCGACGGCCGACACCTCCTGCGCGCGACGCTCGGCGACGATCTCATCTTCGAGGTCGCCCTGCGCCCCTCGAAGCCCGCCGCGCTCAACGGGCACGAAGGCGTGGGCGTCAGCTTTAAAGACGAGGGCGAGGCGTCGCGTTATTTTTCCTTCACGCGGATGGAGGCCGAGGGCGACATCACCTGGCACGGCGAGACGGAGCGTTCGACGGGCGCGGCGTGGATGGACAGGGAGTTCGGCACGTGGCGCACGACGGAGAAGCAGAAGGGATGGGATTGGTTCAGCCTGCAACTCTCGACCGGCGCGGAGTTGATGGTTTATCACATCCGTGACGCGCGGGATCGCCCCTCGGAGTTTTCGAGCGGGACGTTCGTCGATGCCGCAGGGCGCGCGACGCACCTGACGCGCGCCGACTTCGTGCTCGTGCCGACGGCGCGCTGGAAGAGTCCGCACACGGGCGCGACTTATCCGAGCGGGTGGCGTCTCAGAGTCCCGCGATTCGGCATCGACGTGGAGGTGACTCCGGTCATGCAGGATCAGGAACTCGACACGCGCGGCACGACGATGATCGTCTACTGGGAAGGCGCGTGCACAGTGCGCGGGCGACACAACGAGGCTGAGGTGGAGGGGCGCGCTTACGTCGAACTCGTCGGCTACGACCGCTCGCACGAGCAGCCGTCCATCACCACTTTTCTCTTCGGCGGCGCGCTCGACCGCCGCTGGCGCAGCATCTTCGGCTAAACACGGAGTGCCGGAAATCGTGCAGTCTGTGTTCTATTTGGCAACGCGCACGCGGGGCGCGCCCACTACGGAGTTAACTCCTCCCGCTTGCGCCTTCAACACTTTAAGGGTGGCGCGGCCGGAATCGACGGGGCGTCCGTGCGCGGCATAGCGGTTGCCGTCCTTTGCTGTGTAGTTTTATTCAAACTCTCTCCGAAGCGGTGCGGCGACAGCCGTTGAACATAAATGTCGTATTTCACCATATCGAATTTAAAGGAAAGGGTTGAACGATGAAAAGGATTCTACTTCTGAGCGTCATGGCCTTGCTTCTGGGCGGCGCGACCGAGGCGTTGGCGCAGCGGCGCGGCGATAACCGCTCCGACCGTCAACGCATCCGCCGCGGCATCCGCTCCGGCCAGATCACGCGCGATGAAGCGCGCCAGATTCGCGAACGCGAGCGGCAACTTCGCGCCGAGCGACGCGCCTACCGTGCCGACGGCACACTGACGCGCGAAGAGCGTCGTGAGATTCGCCGCGACGAGCGCGAGCAGGATCGCTACATCCGCAGCCAACGCCGCGACGACGACCGTAACAATCGACGCTGGCGCAACCGCAACGATGACGACGACGACCGCAGGCGCGGCAACGGCTACTATCGACGCGGCGCGGGTTCGCGTTCGCATCCCGTTTTCGGCACCGGCGGCAACCGTGGTCGCGGACGCGGCCGTAATAACTAACTTGTCCGCAAGCTTGTAAAGCGACAACTAAAATTCCCGACGCGAAGCCCGCGCCCGTACACACGGCGCGGGCTTCGTTTATTTATCGCCCTCGCGTGCGCCGCTCCTCACGAATCGGCTATTATCGAATTGTCCCCTTTAAGCTCAAACGATTCGCACACAGGATATTTCATAGATGACAGCCAGCACCGAACAAAAGGACACGTCGGCGGAACTCTTCCGCCGCGCCGTCGAACTGATCCCCGGCGGCGTCAACTCGCCCGTGCGCGCCTTTCGCGGCGTCGGCGGCACGCCCCGCTTCATCAGCGAAGCGCGCGGCGCGACCATGACCGACGTTGACGGGCGCACCTACATCGATTACGTCGGCTCCTGGGGGCCGATGATTCTCGGCCACGCCGACGCAGAAGTCGTCGCCGCCCTGCATGACGCGCTCGCGCGCGGCACGAGCTACGGCGCGCCCACCGAACTTGAGATCGAGATGGCGGAAGAGATCGCGGACGCCGTGCCGTCAATCGAGATGGTGCGCATGGTCAACAGCGGCACGGAGGCCACCATGTCCGCCGTCCGCCTCGCGCGCGGCGTCACGGGTCGGACGAAGCTCGTCAAGTTTGAAGGCTGCTATCACGGTCACGGGGATTCGATGCTCGTGCGCGCCGGTTCGGGCGTCGCCACGCTCGGACTGCCCGACAGCCCCGGCGTCCCACCCACGCTCGCGGCCGAGACCTTAACCGTCCCCTTCAACGACGCAGACGCCCTCGCGCGGGTCTTCGACGAACACGGCGCGCAGCAGATCGCCGCCGTGATCATCGAACCCGTCGTCGGCAACATGGGCTGCGTCGCGCCGCGCGCGGGCTACCTGCAAGCGGTGCGCGACATCACGAGCCGGCACCACGCGCTGCTCATCTTCGACGAGGTGATGACCGGCTTTCGCCTCGCGCGCGGCGGCGCGCAGGAGTTGTACAGCGTCGCGCCCGACATTACGACGCTCGGCAAGATCATCGGCGGCGGTCTCCCCGTCGGCGCATACGGCGCAAGCCGCGACATCATGCGCCACGTCGCGCCCGCAGGCCCCGTCTATCAGGCGGGCACGCTCTCCGGCAACCCGCTCGCCATGACGGCCGGGCTCGCCACGCTCCGCCGTCTGCGCGACAAATCCGTCTACGCGCAACTGGAACGCGCGGGCGCGCGGCTCTGCGCCGGACTTTCGGAGGCCGCACGCGCCGCCGGAATCTCGACCGTCACGAACCGCGTCGGCTCGATGTGGACGACCTTCTTCACGAGCGAGCCTGTCAACGATTGGACGAGCGCGGGCAAAAGCGACCGCGACCTGTACGGCAAGTTCTTTCACGCGATGCTCGGCGAGGGCGTCTATCTCGCCCCCTCGCAATTCGAGGCGGGCTTCATCGGCCTCGCGCACACGGACGAACTGCTCGACCGAACGGTCGAGGCTGCCCGCGTCGCCTTCGCGCGGATGGCGAGGTGAGAAATTTATATGTCTCGCAAACAAGTGTTGAGAGTCGTTCCCATGCTCTTTTTGCTCTCTCCCGTCGGAGCGGCGTGCGACCGGCAGCGCCCGTTGGCCGAGGCACAAATAACGCCCCAGACCGGGATAGTATCCGAAGGGCAAAGCAGAGAGCCCGAAGACCAGATAAAACTCGCCCGACAGTATTTTGAAGCCGATACAAAATGTCGCGGATTGCTCAAGCAGGAAAAGTGGAAAGAGGCCGAAGCCGCCTGTCTGGCTGAAACGCGGCTGGCCGAACGTTTTGCCGATCAGAGAGAGCTGGAGAAGATGGGCGCGTATGAGAACGTCGGCGTATCTCTGGCGGGGCAGAAACGCTATGCGGAGGCGATCACCTATTACACGCGCGCGCTCGAAATTAGCCGCCCGCGCTTAACCGACGCTAACGCCGAAGTCGGTCAATTATACGGACGCATCGCGCTTAGCTATCACGCCATGCGCGATCTCGACAAGGCGCGGGAATTCTACCGGAAAGCTGCGCAAACTTATCAAATCGCCTATGCCGGTATTAATGAAGAGGAAGTGGTCGAAGAAGGACTTAAGATCAAGCGTGGATACCTGAAAATCTTAAAATCTATTCTTGAGTTTCACCTGATCGCCGCGGAACAAGCAGGCGCGGCGGCCGAGGTTGAGGAAATTAAACAGCAGTTAGCCGCTCTCCCGAAATGAGTCACCTCATCTACTTTCAAGCGGCGACGATTAAGATAACTTAATGTCCCTTGAATTCGGCCGTCTCTCCCCCGTCGAAATGGCGTTGCTCGGCAGCGCGGTCACGCTGTTCTCGACGAGCCTCGGGGCGTTGCCCACGCTGTTCGCCAAGCGCATCTCCGAGCGCACGCAGGATGTGTTGATGGGTTTCAGCGCGGGCGTGATGCTCGCGGCCACCTGTTTCTCTCTGCTCAATCCCGCGCTCCGCCTCGCCGTGGAGCGCAGTAACGGCGATAAAATGTTTGCCGGCGCGGCGGTGGCCTGCTCCGTGCTGCTCGGCGCGGCCTTCCTGCATGCCTGCGACAGGTACATCCCGCACGAGCATTTCATCAAGGGGCGCGAGGGCGGCCCGCCGAGCGTCCGACTCAAACGCATCTGGCTTTTCGTCCTCGCCATCACGCTGCACAACTTTCCCGAAGGGCTGGCGGTCGGCTCCGGCATCGGCAGCCTCGACCCGGCGGTCGCGATGCCGATCCTCGTCGGCATCGCGTTGCAGGACATCCCCGAAGGCTTCGTGGTCGCGCTGGCTTTGACGGGCGTGCAATACACGCGCCGGCAGGGCTTGTTCGTCGCCTTCATCACGGGGGTGGTCGAGGCCGTGGCCGCGCTCCTCGGTTTCGCCGCCACGTCGCAGGCTCAGGGCGTACTGCCGTGGACGCTCGCGCTCTCCGGCGGGGCGATGCTCTACGTCATCAGCAACGAGATGATCCCGGAAAGCCACCGGAAGGAGTTTGCCGGAGAGGCGACGGCGGGGTTGATGGTGGGGTTCGTCCTGATGATGTTTCTGGACACTTCACTGAGTTGAGCAAGGAGATATTTTTTGATGGACACACCACCACTTAACATGCACGCGGCGCGAACCGCGCTCAACCGCGACCCGGAACTCCGGCAGTGGGCGGAGCAATGGTTGAAGGACAAAGAACGCTTAGTTCAACGCGCGTTGACGGATGAAGAGTTTGAGAAACACTGGCGTTACGTCCGCCCGGAGAGGATGCACGAAGGAGCCATCGAAGCGGTGGCCGCTCACGCGGAGACGCAGGGGAAACGATGAACGCGGAACGATGAACGATGAATGAAAGACAAATGCTTTTACTTCATCGTTCAGCGTTCCTACTTCATCGTTTCCCCTACGGTTCGATTTACTTTCGCGCGAGGGGCAGTTCGACGTGGAAACGCGTGCCCTCGCCCGCCGTGCTTTCGACCGCAATCGTGCCGCCGTGTTGTTCCACGATCTTCTTGACGATGGCGAGTCCCAAACCCGTGCCGCGTTTTTTGGTGGTGTAGAAGGGTTCGAAGATGCGGGCGCGGGTTTTCGCGTCCATGCCGCGCCCGCGATCCGCGATGGTGACGCGCGCGTGCGGCGCGTGCGCGCCCGAACCGTTGCCGCCCGGCCGGTGTGCGACGAGCGCGGTCGTGATCGAGACGGGCGAGTTTTCTTCCCCGGCGTCGAGCGCGTTGGCGAGCAGGTTGACGAAGACCTGCCGCAGTTGATCGGCGTCGAGGTGGCCTGCGAGCGGCTCGGACGTGTAATGTCGTTCGATGGGCGCGTGCTTGGCTCGGATTCGTTCGGCGACGAGTTCGAGGCTCGTGTCGAGCAGTTCGTGCAAGTCCGCCTGTTCGAGCGACAACTCTTTCCCGCGCGAAAAATTCGTCACGTCAACCGTCAGCTTGTTCAAATGATCAATGCCGCGCTCGACGAGGTCGATGGTCTCGTGCGCCTCGCCCGGCTGTGTCATGTCGCGCAGCATCGCCACGCCGAGGCGGATACTCCCTAGAGGATTTTTGATCTCGTGCGCGACCTGCGCCGCCGCCTGCCCCACGGCCGCGAGCGACGCCTTGTGGCGCAGCTCGGTCTCGGTCGCGACCGTCTTCGTCACGTCCACGAGCGACATGATCTGCCCGTGCCCGCCGTCAATTTCGAGCGGCGACGAGTAGACTTCAAAAGTGCCCTCTTCGTCGTCCGCGTCTTTCAAAGTCCAGCGGCCGTGATACGTCACGTGCTCCACGCGCCCCCCGCCCGTCGCCGCCGCGAACAACTTCGACGCGTCGGGCGCGGGCGCGGCGTCCTGCACGAGCGCGCCGACGGAAGCCGCGGGGAAGAGACGGAAGAAGGCCGCGTTCGCGCTGCGCAGCGCGCCGCGCCCGTCAATCGCCGCCACCGCGCTGACCATGCCTTCGAGCATCTGCGAACTGAACAGACGCTCGCGCCGCGACTCTTCGAGGCCCCGGCGCATCTGCCGGAAACGCCGCTGCACTTCCCAGATCGTCGCCGCCGCGATGAGCGCGCCGAACAGCATCGCGATCCACCTGAGCAGGCTGATGCGGCGCGCGGCCTGTGCGGCCAGACTCAGACGCTCCCGCTCCAACTGCCCCTGCTGCTGGTTGACCTGCGTCAACAGGGCGCGCATCCCTTCCTCAACCGGGCGGAAACTTTTGTAGCCTTCGAGTGAATACTGCTCCGCGTCTTTCGTGCTCTCGATGTACTTCGCCACGTCGGCGCGAAACGCCTGCCCCGGCGGGGTCTGGGCGACGGGCAGGTGGTCGAAGAGATAAAGTTTCTTCTCCACCTCGCCGCGCGCGCGCCGCAATTTCAGGTCGAACGGGTTGACGATGCCGCCGCCCGCCTCCCTCGTGCCGCGTTCGCGCGCTTCGTTATCCAGTTGCGTGAGCGCGCTGCGGAGATCGAGCAGCATCTCGGTGCGATCCGCCGATTGATGGTCGAGCCGTTGCACTTCCGTGCTGACCGATTCGACCTCTTTCACGCTCAAATAGCCGAGGCCGAAGACCAAGAGGACGAGCAACACGAATGCGATGACGAGCGTCGGCAGCGTCGGCGCGAGCGGCTCGCGCACGAACGACGGTAAACTGACCGTGCCCGCCGCCGCCGCCGGACGCTCTTCCTCCGCGCGCGCCGCCTCTTCCGCCGAAGGCAGACGGCTATACACCACGCGCCCGCCGCCCTCGTTTCGCTCGTCTTTCGGTTCTCGTTCTTCAGACATAAAAATCGTGAATCGTGAATCGTAAATCGTGAATTGAGAAAACCGGATTGAATCTATTCACGATTTACGATTTACTACTTCTTAACGTCCATCCAATTGCTGCCCGTGCCCGCTTCGACTTCGAGTGGCACGTCGAGTTCGACGGCCGATTCCATCTGGCGCTTGAGCAGCGCGACGACCTGTTCGGCCTCGCCCGCGGGCGCTTCGATCAGCAACTCGTCGTGCACCTGCATGACCTGCCGCGCCTGCAAGTTTTCGCGCCTGAGCGCGTCTTCTACCTTGAGCATCGCGATCTTGACGATGTCGCTCGCCGTTCCCTGAATGGGCATGTTGATGGCTTCGCGTTCGGCGCGGGCGCGAATTTGGCCGTTGCGGTCGTTGATGGCCGGGAGCGGGCGGATGCGCCCGTAGATCGAGCGCACGAGTCCTTTCTCGCGCGCCTCTTCGGGAATCTTGTCCATAAACTCGCGGACGCCGTGGTAGGTCTTGTAGTAATCGTCGATCACCTGCCGCGCCTCTTTGCGCGAGATGCCGACGCGCTGCGAGAGGCCGAAGGGTTCGACGGCGTAGGCGATGGCGAAGTTGACGATCTTGGCGAAGCGGCGTTTCTCTTTCAGTTCCTCTTTGGTCTTAGCCTTGAAGACGAGTTGGGCGGTGCGCGTGTGGATGTCTTCGCCCTTCTGGAAGGCGTCGAGCATGACGGGGTCGCGCGTGATGTGCGCGAGCAGGCGCAGTTCGAGTTGCGAGTAATCGGCGGAGACGAAGACCGCCCCCTCTTCGGGGATGAAGGCCCGACGGATGCGGCGGCCGAGTTCGGTGCGGATGGGGATGTTTTGCAAATTCGGCTCGCTCGAACTGAGTCGCCCGGTGGCCGTCACGGTCTGGTTGAGTTGGCTGTGGATGCGCCCGTCCGCGCCGAGCAGCGCGGGCAGCGCGTCGGTGTAGGTGGTCTTGAGCTTGTCGAGTTCGCGGTATTCGATGATGAGGCGCGGGAGTTCGTACTTCAAAGCGAGTTCGTCGAGCACGGCGCGGTTGGTCGAGACTTGTCCGGTGGAGGTCTTGCGCCCCGAACTAATGTTCAACTCTTCCAGCACCTCGCCGACTTGCTTGGGCGAGTTGATCTTAAACTCGCGCCCCGCCTCCGCGTAAATACGCGCCGTCAGTTTCTCCAACTCCGCGCCGAAGAAGACAGAAAGCTCTCCGAGCACCTGCGTGTCCACGCGCAAGCCCGCGTGCTCCATGCGGTGCAGGAGCGGCGCGAGCGGCAGTTCGATCTCGGTGTAGATCGATTCGAGCCCCTGTTCCAGTATGCGACCGTGGAGCACGTCCGCCGTTTGCACGGTGTAGTCGGCGGCTTCGGCCGCGCGCCAGTGCGCGGCCGTCCAATCCTCCGGCGGCTCCTCAGTCCAACCGTCGGCGCCCGTGGCTTCGCGCGCGAGGTCTGCGAGGTCGTACTTGCTGCGGATCGGATCGAGCAGGTAGGCGGCGAGCAGCGTGTCGTCCGTGACGCCCTCGATCTCTATCTCCAACTGCGCGAGCAGCGCGACCGCCCGTTTGAGATCGTGGACTGACTTCGAGAGCAGGCCGTTGGCGAGCACGTCGCGCAAGGGTTCGACGGCGGCGGCCGCACCGCCCTCGAAGTTTTCAAAGTCGATGAAGGCGGCCGTGTGCGCTGACGTAGAGATGGCGACGCCCGTGGGCGCGGCCTGATCGCGGCTCGCGCCCTGCTGCCCCGCGCCCGCCGGGGTCGAATCGGCGACGGCGAAGCCCCAGTGATCCACGTCCCAGAGTTTGCGCACGAGTTGGTCGAGTTCGTCGCGCGTCGTGATGCGCGTGTAGCGGCGCGCGTGCGTTTCGATGCCTTCCAGCCCGGCGGCCGCGTCTGCGAATTCGCGCGTCAGCGTCTGAAATTCGAGTTCGCGAAAGAGTTTGTAAGCGGCGAGGCGGTCGGGCGGCTTGGCGCGCAGTTGGTCTAAGTCGAGTTTGATGTTGACATCGGTTTTGATCGTGGCGAGTTCGCGCGACTGCCGGATGAGGTCGGCTTGGTCGCGCAGGGATTCGCGGTAGGTCTTGTGCTTCACCTCTTCCCAGCGCGCGAGCGCGTTCTCAATCGAGCCGAATTGTTTGACGACCTGAACCGCGCCCTTCGCGCCGATGCCGGGCGCGCCGGGGATGTTGTCAACCGCGTCGCCCATCAAACCGAGCAGATCGACGATCTGCGCGGGCGGCACGCCGAACTTGTTCTCGACCCACGCCTCGTCGCACCACTCGATGGGCGGGACGGGTTCTTTGCGTTTGACGTTCTGCGAATTCTGCCGCATGCAGACGATCAAAGGATCGCTGACGAGTTGGCACATGTCCTTGTCGTTCGAGACGATGACGGCCTGCAAACCTTGCGCCGCGGCCTGCACGGCGAGCGCGCCGATCACGTCGTCGGCCTCGAAGCCGGGGACGCTCAGGATGGGCACGTTGTACGCCTCGCAGACGCGCATGATGAAGGGAATTTGCGACGTGAGTTCGTCGGGCATCTCGGCGCGGTTGGCCTTGTAGCCAACGTCCATCTCGTGTCGAAACGTCGGCACTTCGGATTCGAAGACGGCGGCGAGATAGTGCGGCTGCTCGTCGGCGAGGAGTTTGCGCAGCATGTTCGTGAAGACGAAGACGGCCTGCGTCACCTGCCCCGTGCTGCTCGTCAGGGGTTCGACGCGCCCGCTCATCGGCGCGAAAAACGCGCGGAAGATGTGCGAGAAAGAGTCTATGAGAAAAACGCGCTCGGGCGGGGTCGGCTCCGTTGGAGAAGATGATTTGCGTGGCATTTGCGCTTGATGATATGAAATGCCGTGACGCGTGACAAGTGGCCTCCGGCCGTAAGCCGGTCTAAATCAAATCCGCCGGTGTCATAATTCCCGGCCTGATTCCTGTCCCCAATTAACAGACGGCTCGCTTATGTTCCGTTTGCCGGGAGGAACATAAGCGAGCCGTCCGTGATGGAACCGGGCGTCTAAATCAAGTCGGCTTCACGACACATCGCGACCGGAGATCGAGAAGCGAGGTTTCATGAAGCCCTTCGCAACCTCGAAGATCACGCCCACCACTTGTGCCACATCGCGCGGTCGGTGCCGATGACGAAAGCGTCGATGCGGTTAGCTCCCCAACTCACGGCCGACGGCGCGGAGGTGCAGACGCCGCCCAAGCTTTCCCAGCCGCTCCACGAGCCGTTGAACCACTTGTGCCACAGCGCACGGTCGGTGCCGATGACGAAAACGTCCAGCCGGTTCGCAGCCCAGGAGGAAACTCCGACGCCGTTGATGCACGCGCCGCCCAAGTTCTCCCAACCGCTCCAAGCGCCATTCCACCACTTGTGCCATAACGCTCTGTCTGTGCCGATCACGAAAACATCTATGCGATTAGCCCCCCACGAGACGGCCGCCGGGGCGGAAGTGCAGACGCCGCCCAAACTTTCCCAACCGCTCCACGAGCCGCTGAACCATTTGTGCCATAAGGCTCTGTCCGTCCCGATAACGAAAGTGTCCAACCGGTTAGCTCCCCATGCGGCAGCCCCCGTTCCGAGCGTGCAGACGCCGCCCAAACTTTCCCAACCGCTCCACGAGCCGCTAAACCACCTGTGCCACATCGCGCGGTCGGTGCCGATGACGAAAGCGTCGATGCGGTTAGCTCCCCAACTCACGGCCGACGGCGCGGAGGCGCAGACGCCGCCTAAACTTTCCCAACCGCTCCAAGAGCCGCTGAACCATTTGTGCCATAGCGCATTGTCCGTGCCGATGACAAAAGTATCGAGACGGTTAGTTGCCCATGAAGATGCGCCGACACCCTGAACACACGCGCCTCCGAGGCTTTCCCAACTGCTCCAACGCGCCGGGGGAGTTACGACGCCTCCGACCACACGATCATACGCGGCCTTAGCCCGGATGATGCCGGAGCCCGAATGTTGGTCGAATCCCGGCGCGCCTATATCCCTGGACGTTCGTTTCAACGCGTCCCTCGTCTCCTCCTGCGTGAGTGAGGGTTTAGCCTGTTTGAGCAGCGCGACGACCCCGGCCGCAATCGGCGTGGCCGCCGACGTGCCGCTGTCGCTGCTGAAGTAACCTTGGAAATGCGTGACCGAGCAGAAGTCCGGTTTATTAGCTTCGAGGGCGGCCGGCCCCTGACTGCTATAGCCGACAAACTGCTCATTTTTGTTTACCGCTCCGACCGTCAAGACGCGCGAGTGGCCGTTAGCCCCCCAGATGCTTCTGCCCGGCCCGTTATCGGGGCCGCATCTGCCGTCAGGACAGGTTGCGCCGCAGTTGCCCGCCGCAAAGAGAACGATGATTCCCTCGTTGAGGGCGTCGATGACTTTACGCGTGAATGGGTGATTCGGATCGCGCGCATAGGCCGGGTCCCACGACTCCTGAAAGATACCCCAACTGTTGGAAAGAATCTGCGGCGTCCCGTTCCGGCGGTGCTGTTCGATAGCCCATTGAAAGCCCTGTATCGCATTCGAGATATAGCTGCCCGCAATCCTGATGTCGTAGATGCGGGCGTTGGGAGCCATCCCGAGGGCATCCGTCGAGGTCATATTACCGTGCTCGCCCCAGTCGGCTATCGTCCCCCAGTCGGCCACCGGCCACCCGCCGATGACGTTCGGAATCCTTCCTCCCGTCACGCGTCCGACGGCCGTGATGCCGCCGTCCACGATGCCTATCACGATGCCTTCGCCTCTGCGTCCGGCCGCCCAGATTTGATTGACGCCGAGATAGTTGGCAACGTCGTTGATGTTGCCTTTGGCCGTGTTCGGATCACAGTCGCAGGTTCCGATGGGGCACGTGGCCGCGCCGGGGACGGGTTGCACCTGCACGACAAACTCTTCATTTTCAACCAACATGTGTGAGAAGGGCGCGATTTTCGTGTCGCGCCAAACCTTCACCACGTCGGGTTGAGCTTCCAGTTCCGCCATCTTGTCTTCGTCGACCATGCCCCGCACCACGACGACATTTTCATTTGCCGCGGTGGCGTTTCTCGGTTGCGACGGGTCTGGAGAAACGGGCACCGGCGGATAAGTGTCGTCGAGTTGAAAACTGGACTGGCTCAAGCCCGGCGACGCCGTGACCGCGGCGCGCGAATCCTGCTGCGCCGAGACGCGGACTTCGACCAACACCGGCACACTTCGAGAGGCTTCTCCTTCGCGCGTTGTTTCAAAGCCGCCGCCTTCCGGCATGTCCGCGCCGGATGAACTTGAATTCATCGACATCGGAGACTGACTTCCGCTCGGCATCTCAGTCCCCGCCGAGTTGGCCGAAGGCATCCCGCCGCCCGGCATTTCCTCCCGTGATTGCGACGACTCCGCACCGTAAGCGGCCGCACTTCCCTGTCTCCCGTCCGATCCCGTCTCGTCCATCCCGGCATCACCGGCGGGCATGTCGCCTTCGTCACTCCGGTACGTCTGTTTTCCTTTTGCTTTCCGACTCATCTTGATTCCTCCTAACTTTTGCTTTGAAGCAAGGTCGGCAAGTTCTCAACTTGTCTTCCTACTTTCGACTAATGGAGCGCGAGGTCTTTGCTTCCACGACCCAGAGATCAATCGAACATCTTTCATCACTCCCGGACTCTCGATCAGCCGGGTTGAGATTCCCGCGCCGAGAGAAAGAATCCTTGAGAAGACATCCAATCAATAATGGCAGAGACACGGCGGGCGAAAGATTATCGAGGTGGCAACACTTCAACAGGTATAGATAGTTGAACCTTACGCCCGAACGTGAGCTATGTGATGTAAAACCGAAAATGTCCTGTCGCGTGTGAGCGCGGATAGAACTAATCTGGTTGAGTGGCTTAAAGAAGAGCGGCGGATAAACTATTCATAAGGTAGCTCGACTTGAGTAAAACGGCCATGGGATGCATCGGAAGTATGAGTCGCGGCGGCAAGGACTGCATCTGATCTTCGCCGGGAGTGGCGATCCGCTTCCGAGCGCGGGAAAAGCAGTTCAGAGAGTGTCGCGGGATAGAACCCACACCTGCGAGGCCGGTTGAATCGTGCGCGCAGACTATACCTCGCGTTTTGAAAAGTCAATGAATATTTTACCCGGCCGCAGGCCGCTTCCGGGGGCGTTTAGCCACTCGAAGATTCACCGGCGCGACGCGGCCGCCCGACGCGCACGCGCCGCTGAACTGTGGCGCATTTGCCGCACTCGCCGCTTCCGAGTGTAGTGGTCACGCGACAAAAGATGCGTGCTTTGACAGGTTATGTGCGGTGTTTGCCGGGACGCACGAGGTTCGAGCGGAGCGGCATGAGCGTTGCCACTGTTTACGCCTGTTCTGCCGCAGAAGATGATGCGCGCACGTCCCCGGCGCGTCAAAGTTGAAAGGATTGATCTGCCGGAAACCTTGATCAAACAGACCACCATCGCCGCGCCGGTCGAGACGAGCGGGCTCGGGCTGCACACGGGCGTTCCCGTCCACGTGCGCCTGCTCCCCGCCCCGCCCGACACCGGCTACATCTTCCTGCGCACCGACCTCGACAACTTCGAGATTCCCGCCACGGTCGAACACGTCGCGCATTCGAGTTATGCGACGACCCTGATGCGGAAAGGCGTGACGCTCTCCACGGTCGAACACCTGCTGGCGGCCTTGCGCGGCGGCGGCGTGGATAACGCCTACATCGAAGTGGACAACCTCGAACTCCCCATCATGGACGGCTCGGCGGAAGCCTTCACCGAGTTGATCGAACGCGCCCGCGTCGTCGAGCAACCGGCGACGCGGCTTGCGCTGCGCGTGACGAAGAAAGTGTCGGTGGCCGAAGGCCGGCGGCGCATGAGCGTCGAGCCGTGCGAAGGGTTCGAGATCGATTGCATGATCGATTTCCCGCACCCGCTCATCGGCACGCAGCAGATGCGTTTCGACGCGCTCGAAGCGAACGCCTTCGGGCGCGAGATCGCCTCGGCGCGCACGTTCGGCTTCACGGACGAGATCGAAGCCCTGCGCCGCGCCAACCTGATCCGCGGCGGCTCAATCGACAACGCCATCGTGCTCACGCCCGAAGGCATGTTGAACGAGACGGGCTTGCGCGCGCGCGACGAGTTCGTGCGCCACAAAATTCTCGACATCATCGGCGACTTCGCGCTGCTCGGCATGCCGCTCTTGGGACGCCTGCGCGCCGAACGCAGCGGCCACCTCTTCCACGCCATGTTGATGACGAAACTGCTGCGCGACGATGCGGCGTGGGAAGTGGTGGACATGCCCGTCGCCGTCTACGCGCACGACGGCGGCTAGGGCGCGCCCGGCGCGCAAATATCGTCCGGCTATATTTGACTGCTCCGCGTCATTCGTCGTAAAACTTCCCACGCGCCGTTTGTCGCGGCAACCACCACACAGTTTGTTCCCCCTGAAAGAGTGCTCATGTCAACGAATGTCACGCAGACGACCGCCCCGGCGCACGCGGCCGAACCGGAACAGACGCGCCGCTTCACGCTCGGCGCGCTCGTGCAAACGCTCGCCGCCCTGCCCGGCGCGCCGACGCAACACGACCTCGACGCGCTGTTGCGGCGTTTGGAATTAGAGCCGGAAGAGTTGCGCCCGCACCTCGCCTTCAAGCCGCACACCTACACGCGTCGGCGCGTCTTCCGCAACGACCTGTGCGAAGTGCTCGTCCTCTGCTGGCTGCCCGGACAGCGCACCGCCATCCACGATCACAACGGCTCGTACGGCGCGATTCGCATCTGCGAAGGCGAGATGGCGGAAGAGATGTTCGCTCTCGACGAGGCGGGCGAAGTCGTGCCCTCGGAGACGCACACGCGCGCCGCCGAGGAGGTGACGGGGACGGACGTGCCCGACATTCACCGCATCGGCAACGCCGATGGCGGCGAGCGACGGATGATCACGATCCACGTCTACGCGCCGCCGCTGCGCGTCATCAACACCTACCAACTCGGCAGCGCGGAAGTCGGCGAGTGCTGGCCGGACGATCCCGCGAACCCGGCGAACAGCTAGACACCCGAACAGAGGACTTCAACCGAGTCCCGTAGGGACGGTTGACAATAGCCCAGCCATTTATGGCTGGGTACAATGTGCAAAAGTTCAATAGAGTCCAGTAGGGACGATTGAAATGTATCTTGCCGCATCAATCGTCCCTACGGGACTCTAGTTCATTACTTCAACTTACTCCCGGCACTGAAGTGCCGGGCTATTGTCAAACGTCCCTGCGGGACTCAATTTTCTCACATCTCTCTCCCCTACTGCTCGCGCACAAACTCGTAGACGATCCGCAGGCGCAGTTCGTTCGCGAGGACTTCGTGGCGCACCTCTCTGGCGCGCAGGCGAAGCGTGCCGCCGCTGCCCGTCTTCGTCATCGGCAGCCGCGCGGAGAGTTGTTCGGCGCGCAAGATTTCGACCGGGTTGAAGCGCGCGTCGAGCGCGTCCTGCACGAGTCCCGTGAGGCCGTCGCCGAAGAGCGCGGGGACTTTCTTCAAATGCACCGCTTTGACTTCGACGCGCGCCGTCAGAGCCTGCTTCGACGGGTCGAAGCTGAGGTTGAGGTTCGTCTCAGCCCAGCCTTCAAATTTGAGACAGCCGATGAGCGGCGCGTTGTAACTGCCGCTGAAGGCGACGGGCGCGACGATGCGCCCCGCCTGAAAACGCACGGCCGTGCGCGTGCCGCTCATCTCGCGCAAGAGGGCGATCTCGCTCGCGCAATTTCTGCTCCCGCCCGCCGACGAGTTGCCGCGCCCGGCGAGCGGGAAGGTGGGCGGGTTCGGCAGCGTGAACATCGCTTCGAGCAACGCGTTAAAAAGCCCTTCGTTCAACGACACGACCACTTCGCCCGCCGGGATCGCCTTCGTCTCGCGCGGGCGCGTGTTCTCCTGCATCGCCCGGACGACGGCGGTCGGCGCTGTAGTTGCGCAGAGACTTAGCGCGAACAAAACGGCGGCGGCAACAAGAGAGCGGGCGCGCGGGTTGAATTTGGTGTGAAATAAAGGGGGAGTTGAAGGTGTCGAAAGCGTCGAAAGCGTTTGCGTCTCTGCTCTTTTCTTATCCATCCTTGATCCTTCCGCGTCCGTCCCTGTCGTTCAGATTCCGCTCCGCACGATGTCGTGCAGCCGCAGCAGCCCGGCGCACCGCCCCGCTTCGTCGATGACGGGCAGGACGGAGATTTGCGAAGGCCGGTCTTCCATCAGTTGCAAGGCGGCGTAGGCCAGCGTGTCGGGCGAAGTGGTGACGGGGTCGGGCGTCATCACGTCGCGGCTCGTGAGCGTTTCGAGATCGTCGAGGCGGCGGCGTTCGAGCGCGCGGCGCAAATCGCCGTCCGTGATGATGCCCGCCAGTTGCCCGTCCGCCGCGAGGACGTTGACCGCGCCCAGTCCGCCGCGCGTGATCGCCTGCACCACTTCCAGCAGGGGCGCGTCCGAGGCAATCGTCGGGTTCTCTGCGCCCCCGTGCATCACGTCGCCGACGCGCAGCATCAGGCGCTTGCCGAGACGCCCCGCCGGGTGATTGAGCGCGAAATCTTCGGGCGTCAGTTTCTTGCAGTCCATCAAGGTCAGCGCGAGCGCGTCGCCGATGGCGAGGGCGACGGTCGTGCTCGTCGTCGGCGCGAGGTTGAGCGGGCAGGCTTCCTTGTCCACGGAGGCGTCGAGCACCACGTCTGAGCGCGCGGCGAGCGTCGAGCGCAAATTGCCGACGACGGCGATGATGGCCGACCGCCGGTGTTTGAGAAACGGGAGCATGGCGAGTATCTCGTCGGTCTCGCCGCTGTTGCTGATCAAGATCACGATGTCGGCGGGCGCGACGATGCCGAGTCCGCCGTGCAGCGCGTCGGACGGGTGCAGGTAGACGGCGAGCGTGCCCGTGCTTGTCAGCGTCGCCGCGATCTTCTGCGCCACGTTGCCCGACTTGCCGACGCCGGAGACCACCACCTTGCCCTCACACGACGCCAGCAACCCGACGGCGCGCTCCACCTCCGCGCGCCCGACGCGCCCGGCGGTCGCGGCGATGGCCTCGGCCTCCAACCTGAGAAAGCGTGTAAACTCCGTGAAGTGGTTCTGTTCGGCCATGCGAAACTTTCGACAGTTAATTGATCCCCGCGAGAGTTTCGAGCATACGACGCGTAAAAGGCAAAAGGCAAAAGGCAAATGAGAAAGGGGAAGGGATAAAGGGTAAAGGTAAGAGAGTACCGGGAAGCGTTCAAGCCCTGCGGTCTTCCCTTTCGCCTTTCCCCCTTCCCCTTTCCCCTTCCTCTCAGGCACACCCATTGCCCCACTCCCTCGCGGCGGGCGCGGAAGTTTCTCTAAACGCACGCATCCCGTACAACATCGGAGGAGCAAGCATCATGGCAGAACAGAATGAACAGCACGGAAATTCGTTGCAGCAACAAAACGGCGGCGAAACTCCGTCTTCGGACACCGGCGACATACACCGCCCGCGCCCCGCCGTCGAACGCAAGACCGAAGACGGCACGGCCGGACAGGGACTCGGCCAGATTTCCGGCGCGACCAGAGAAGACGCGGAAAATAACGCGGAACGATGAACGATGAACGATGAAGTAAAGACAACTTGCTTTCACTTCATCGTTCATCGTTCATCGTTCATCGTTCACCCTTCATCGTTCCATCAAATGATCCTCGCGGCTGTAGGCGGGGCCACAGACGAGCAGCAGGCGCAGGGGCGCGTCGCCCGTGTTTTCCAGCGCGTGCGTCGCCCCGCGCGGGATGAAGATGGCGTCGCCCGCCGCGACCTCGCGCGTCTCTCCGGCGACCGTCATGCGCCCGCGCCCTTCGAGCAGGTAGTAAACCTCCTCGGTCTCCAAATGATGATGCCGCCCGACGGCCGCGCCCGCGGGCAGCACTTCCTCCGCCAGACTACACAACTCGATCTCGGACGTGGTGCGGTCGATGAGCGGGCGTATCTCCGACCCGTGCGGCGTCTTGATAACGGCGGCTTGCCGGCGATTGACGACGATCATAATCTGCCTTCTCCCCGTGTTCCTTTTCTCGTTCCGGCTTTTCCTCGACAGTTCGTGATAGCCGCTCGCACGAATCGGTGTCAAGCAGGCAACGCGGCTGGCACGCGCGACGCAGGCTATGTTATGTTACCGGCCTCCGTAAGTTTTGTGCGCCCGTAGCTCAGTGGATAGAGCGCTTGCCTCCGGAGCAAGAGGCCGTAGGTTCGACCCCTACCGGGCGTATCAACTTCTCCTCAGCTCCCTCTCAAATTATCAAACATCATTCACGCAGCGAGACGAAGAATCAATGCCCCTTGCGCGCGGGTGGCCTTACGGTTGGCATCGTGTTTGCTCCTACTGGCCGTGGGTAGCCTGTGCGCGTTCGATAAGCGTGCAAGGTCTGGGTACATAACGCACATATTCAAGCAAGGGAGAGTTAGAGATGGACGCTTTTGAATTGCTGAAAAACGATCACGCCAAAGTTTCTTCGCTGTTCGACCGGATCGAGCCGGCGACCGACGCGGCGACGCGCCAGCAGTTGTTCGCGCAGTTGAAACAGGAACTCGACATCCACGCCCACATCGAAGAGACGATCCTCTACCCCGCGCTCAAGGCGGCGGCCGAGACGCGCGACATCACCGAGGAGGCTTACGAGGAGCATCAGGAAGTGAAGGATTTGCTCAACGAGTTGGAGGCGACGCCCGCCGACAGCGAGGAGTGGAGCGACATGATCATGGAATTGCGTGAGAACGTCGAACATCACGTCGAAGAGGAAGAGGGCGAGATGTTCACGCAGGCGCGCGAGGTGCTGAGCGAGCAGCAGCTCAACGAGATCGGCGCGCGCATGTCGGCCGAGAAGCAGCAAAAACAAAAAGCGGCGACCGGGAGCTAAAACCGTCGATGCGGACTCTTCCGAGCGGGGCGCGGGGGCTGTAAATGTCCCCGCGCCCTTTTATTTGCACGCCATAAACCCGACCGCCGCGCCCGCCCGGCAAACGCCCGCGGCCGCGTTTGACATCAAAGCCCAACCGGCGTACCTCTATTCATAGACGACGTAAGTTCAATTTTTCTGGAGAAGACATGCAAAGATTCAAACTACTCAATCTCGCGCTCGTCTGCACGTTACTGATCAACTTCCCGGTTGCCACGGCGAGCGCGCAACAAACTCAACCGGCGGGCGCGGCCAACGCCCCTGCCGCCGCCGCCGCCGCGACGGCGACTTCCAGCGCGCTGTCCGCGGGCGCGCTCCAGGCCGCGAACACGATCACGGCGGCTCGTCTGAGCGAATACCTGCACTTCGTCGCCTCGGACGCGATGGGCGGGCGCGACACTCCCTCGAAAGGTCTGGACGACACGGCGAAGTTTCTCGCCGACCACCTCGCCAGACTCAAAATCAAACCCGCGGGCGACGACGGCACGTATTACCAAAAAATCGAACTCGTGAGTTTCAAAGTTGACCCGGCGAAGTCGAGCTTCAGGCTGGGAGATCGCGTCTCGAAGTTCGGCGAAGATTTCCTCGCGGGGACGGTCAACGGCAGCGCGAGCGGCGCGCTCGTCTACGCCGGTCACGGCTACGTCATCAAGTCGAAAAACATCAACGCCTTCAACGGCCTCGACGTGCGCGACAAGATCGTCATCGCGGCCACGGGGGTGTTGCCGCAGGGCGTCGCGCGCGGCGAACTCAGAGGCAGGGCGGGCGAGGGCGATTGGGAAGACGCCGAAAGTTACGCGCGCAAGAACGGCGCGAAGGGACTTATCCGCATCCCGCGAAACTTTGAACGCCAGTGGCGTTTCGGCCGCTTCTCGGCCGACCGCGTCAACTATCAGGTCGCGCGCTTCATGGCCGGGGGCGGCGCGGCGGGCGGCGGGGCTGCCGGCAGCGGCGAACTGCCGACCATCCTCCCCTCGGCCGCGCTGCTCGAAGCCTTGTTCGCGGGCGAGAAGCGCGCCGGGGCCGACGTTCTGAAAGGCATCTCCGAGGGCGACGCGGGTGAACCTTTCAGCCTCGACGCGAAGAAGCGCGCCGAGTTAACCGTCACCGTCGGTTCTCAAAAGGCCATGACGCAGAACGTCGTCGGCGTGCTCGAAGGCGGCGACCCCGTGCTCAAGAATGAATACGTCGCCATCGGCGCGCACTACGATCACGTCGGCACGGGGCAACCCGTCAATGGCGACGCGATCTACAACGGCGCGGACGACGACGGTTCGGGTACGGTCGGCGTGCTCGCCATCGCCGAAGCCCTCGCCGGCGGCGCGCGCCCTAAACGCTCCGTGCTTTTCGTCTGGCACTGCGCCGAGGAGAAAGGCTTGTGGGGTTCGGATTATTTCACGAGGTTCCCGACCGTCCCGCTCAAACAGATCGTCGCCCAACTCAACATGGACATGATCGGTCGCAGCAAAAAAGAGGGCGAAACGAACGACGCCAATCGCGAACTCTCCGGCGCGAACGAAGTCTACGTCATCGGCTCGAAGATGATGAGCGCCGAACTGGGCGACCTGAGCGAACGCGTCAACCGCGCTTACCTCAACCTCAATTTCAACTACAAGTACGACAGCCCGACAGACCCCAATCGCTTCTTCTTCCGCAGCGACCACTTCAACTACGCACGGCGCGGCGTGCCCATCATCTTCTACTTCGACGGCGTCCATCAGGACTATCATCGCCCGTCCGACTCGCCCGACAAGATCGACTATCAGAAGATGGAGAAGATTGTGCGCACCGTCTTCGCCACCGCGCTCGAACTCGCCCACGCGCCCACGCGCCCGCGCGTTGACAAACAACTCCCGCAGCAACTCACGGAACGGTAGGAAACGAGGCATGAGGGATGAAGAATGCAAGGAAGGCCATACTCGCTCGACTGGTTTTCTTTATTCATCCCTCATCCCGCATCCCGATCCCCTGTTAATCCCGCGCACTCATGCTTTCTTGACACGCCTCCGGTCATCATATAATTTCTTCACGTCAGGGCCGATAGCTCAGTTGGTAGAGCAGCAGACTCTTAATCTGCGGGTCGGTGGTTCGAGCCCACCTCGGCTCATTTAAAACTTGAGTACGGACACGAAAGCGAGAGTCTTTGTAAAGACTCTCGCTTTTTCGTGCCTCTTGCTCGCGCCCGGCCGCGCTGTGCCGGGCGCAAGGTTCAGGACGCCGTAAACGGTTTTACATGGATGCGGCTCGCGCGTGCGGCGGCGCGGCGGGCGGGGCGGCCTGCATGTACACGGACGCGCGGCTGCTCAACTGACTCTCGGTGAAGCGCAGCATTTCCTCAGCCCAGTCTTCAAAGAGGTCGAAGACTTCCCCGATCATCTCAAGGGTTCGCCGCCGCGTCGCGTCGTCCAACTCGATCTCCGCGAGTGATTCGTGATCGCCCGCGCCGGTGTGGTCGGCTTCGAGGTTGTAGTGAAAGTGGCCGAGGTAGCGCAGTTCGACGCCCGTCCGTTCCTGCATCCGTTCGGCGAGCGGGAGCGTGTGGGCGAAGAAGACGTTGGCGGCCTCTTCCAACGCCTCGATGATGGCGAGCCGCTGGACGCTCGTCGCGCCCGTGATGAGGCGCGCGATGCGGTATGACAACATGCGGTTGGCGCGCGTCCTCTCGCTCCACAGGAAGCGGAGCCAGTCCGTGCCGTCGAACATTCGGTGGAAGCCGAGTGTCTGGAAATCTTCGATGTAGAGCTGCCAGTGATCGTCGTCCTCGTGGCTGTAGACGTTGACCCGCTCTTGATGCATGTCCCCGGCGGACTCCGCGCGGAAGAAGTATTTGTTGAGGTCGGCGAAGCTCATGACCCAATGAGCCATGCAGGGATAAAAGGCGAGGCGTTGCTCCGGGTCGAGGCTCTCGTCTCGCAAGAACGCGAAAAAGGGTAGTTCGGCGAATGCCTGTTTCCGCTCGGTGATGGCCGCCAGTATTGTCCGCATCGTGAGTCTCTCCTGTGGTGAGTTTCGCGCGGCGGCCTATTCCGCCTTCATTTATTAACGCGGCAAACCTCGGCCGACGGGATCACGTCGCGGGTTAATTTCTAACGGCTGTGACGTAAGGCGGGGCTGAACGGCGACGCGCGCGGCCATCATCAATTTCGATGGCCGCCCCGCACGCGCAAGGTGAAGTCGGAGTAGCGACTCCTTATCTCTCTGACGGAAGAAACTCAGTTTCTCGACTGCGTTGCTCCGCCTTGTAGTTTGGTGACGACGAGCGGGCGGGCGGCGAGTTCGCGGCGGTAGAAGACGCGCGGGCGTTGGAGGCTGCGGTTCTCCGGGTTGACGACTCCCTCTTCGCCGTCCACGAAGGCGAGCGGCGGTTTCTGCAAGCCGCCGAGCAGGCCGCGGCTTTGCTTCATGCTCTCAAGCTGCATGAGCGGCACGCGTTCGGTAGCATAGTCGAGCCATTCGCCCATTAAGACCTGCCCGTCGCGCGGTCGCGAATCGGCCGCGCCCTCCTTGAGTCCCTGCACGACGAGCGCGTAAGTCAACAGGCCGTGCCCCAACTGCGTCGCCTCTTTCGCCGCCTGATAGCCTTGCGCGGCGGTGAGGATGAACATGCCTTTTTCATACGCGAGTTGCGCTAGCCCCTTCGAGTTCATCGGGCCGAGCCGCTTGTCTTCCGCTTCGAGCGCCTGACCGGAGTTGCAGGCGTCCAGCACGAGGAGGGCCTGCGCGGCGTCCACCTCTTCGAGGGCGGTTTCCAGTTCGCGGTCGGAAAGGCTGTGGTCTAAGAGCGTCTTCATCCCTACCGGATCGATGTTCGTGCGCGCGCCCTGATAGCCGAGGTCGTGCGGGATCATGTAGAAGCGCGCGCCTTGCGCGATGCCGTGACCGGCGTAATAGACGATCACCGTGTCCTCGGGCTGCGCGCGTTTGAGGCGTGCGAGGTCGGGCGGCGCGCCCGGCGGCAAGGCCGACTCGTCGCCGCCGAGACGCTTGATGGCGAGCAGCATGTTGGCCTTCGTGCCCTGCGCGTCGAGCAGGCGGACGACCTCGATCTTGCCTAAGCCTTCGATCCGCGCCTGCGCCTTCCGCACCTCTTCGCCGAACGTCTCGGCGTCGGCGTTGGCGAAGTTCAAATCGAACGCGGCGTTCGCGTACTTGTTGACGCCGACGGCGAGAATGTAAGCCGTGCCCGTGCGCCGCAAACTCTCGTCGCCTTTAACATGGAGTTCCGCGTCGAGGCTCTTCACGTTGTCGCGGTTGAAGGCGTAGGCCGTCAGTTGGTTGTCGCCCGCGACGAAGGGCACGCTCGCCTCGACGATTGTTTTGCTCGCTCCCTGCAACACGTCGCCGCGCCACGAACGCACGAGCAGGCCGTTGCGGAAGAGGCGCACGTCGCGCGCGCCGCTGCCCGCGGAGTTGCGCGCGTCCGACGGCTCTTCGGCCACTTCGATCCGCACTTTGGCTTCGCGCGTGTTGACGCGCGAAACGGTTTGCGCCGCAGTTTGCGCGGCGGGCGCGTTTGCGAGCGACAGGCGCACGCGCGGCTGGCGGCGGTCGCGCTGCGTGATGTCTTTCGCGGCTTGCGGCCTGCGCCCCGCGAAGATTTCGCCGAGCAGCCCGGGCGCGTAGTATTCGTTGAAGAAGACTTCCACGGGGCGCACGTTCGACGTGTTCCGCTCGAACCGCCACATGATCTGATTCCACGCGGCGGGCGAGCCGTCGAACAACCCGTCGGGCGCGACGACGAGCCAGTCCGCGCTCTCGCGCAGGGAGACGAGCGTCGCCAACAATTCGCCACGGTTGTCGCCCGTCCAGACGCGCGCTGTGCCGTCTTCGCTGCCGCTCACGAGCCAGCGGCCGTCGCGGCTGAACGAAAGCGCGTTGACGGCATCGGTGTGCGCGTTCGCGGTGCGCCCCTCCTGCCCCGTCGCGGCGTCCCAGTATTTGATCTCGCCGCGCGAGTTTCCGGCCAGCAACGTGCGCCCGTCCTTATCGAAGGCGACGCTGGTGAAAGCGTCCGCGCCGTTCAAGGTGCGGAGGGGTTGTCCGTTGGCGGCGTCCCACACGCGCGCCGTCTTGTCGTAACCGGCGGAGGCGAGCGTGCGCCCGTCGGGGCTGAACGCGATGGCGCGGACGAGCGCGGTGTGGCCGCCCGCAGTTTGCGCGGCGTGCCCGGCGAGAGTCTGCGCCACGCGGCCGTCCGACGTGTGCCAGATTTTGATCTCACCGTTCGCGCTCCCCGAAGCGACGCGTGCGCCGTCCGCGCTAAACGCGAGCGCGTGGACTTCGCCGCCGTGCCCCGTGAGCGTGCGCGAGAGCCGCCCCGCCGCCGTGTCCCAGAGTTTGATCGTCCGGTCGTTCGAGGCCGAGGCGAGCACGCCCGCCGCGTTGAAGGCGACGGCATTGACCGTCTCCGCGTGACCGGCGAGCACGGGCAACTCGCGCCCCGTCAAAACCTCATAGAGTTTGACGCCGCCGCTCAAGCCCCCGGCCGCGAGCATGCGCGAGTCCGCGCTAAAGGCGACGGAAGTGATGGGGCCGATGTTGCCCGCGACGTTGCCGCCGAGGTGGCGCAACTCGCGCCCCGTGGCCGTCTCCCACAGGCGCACCGCGCTGTCCTTGCTGCCCGAAGCGAACCATTTGCCGTCGGGGCTGAACGCCGTGGCGTAGACGCTCGACGCGCGCGTCTCCAGAACGCGCACGCTCTGCGGCGCGCTCACCTCGCGCAGGACGATTGTCTTGTCGCCGTTACTCGAAGCGACCAGTTTTCCGTCCGCGCTGAACACGGCCGCCTCCAACGTCTCCAAACTTTCCGCGTCCGAAGTCGCGCCCAACTGCGCGCCGCTCTCCGCGTCCCAACGCATCAGGGCGAGCGCGCCCGCGCCTGCCGAGACGAGTTTGCGCCCGCCGTCCGTGAAGGCCACGGACATCACCGGATCGGCATGCCCCGCGAGCGTGCGCGTCTCTCGCCCGCCACCCGCGTCCCAGATTTTGATCGTCTTATCAAAACTGCCGGACGCCAGACGCTTGCCGTCGGGACTGAAAGCCAGAGACCTCACCGCGCCCGTGTGCCCCGCGAGCGTGTGCAACTCGCGCCCACGGCCAACGTCCCACAGTTTGATCGAATTATCGCGCGCACCCGTCGCCAGCAAACGCCCGTCGGGGCTGAACGCAAGCGTCGAGACCGCGCCCGCGTGTCCCATCAAAGTGCGCTCCGCCTGTCCGGTCTGCGCGTTCCAGACGAGCACGGAATTTTCCGCGTTGCCCGCCGCGACGAGGCGCGCGTCGGGGCTGAAGGCGAGCGCGTTGATGCTCCCGCCGCCGCTGATGGTTTTCAGTTCGCGCCCCGTCGCCACTTCCCACAACTTGACCACGCCGTCCACCGACCCGGAAGCCAACCGGCGACCGTCCGGGCTGAACGCGACCGCCTTGACCCACGCCGCGTGCCCCGCGAGTTTCCGCAACTCCGACGCGCGCTCCGCGTCCCACAGGCGCACCGTGTTGTCCTTGCTGCCCGAAGCCACGAGCTTCGCATCGGGACTGAACGCCAGCCCGTCCACGCGCATCGCGTGCCCGGTCTGGAGCACGAGTTCCGGCCGGTTTGTTTCGTTCACGCCCGTCTGCGCCTGTTGCGCCCGCGCCGCGTAGACGGCCGACGCGACGCACGCGGCGAGCGTCAGGACGAGACGCGAGTTGAGAGGGCGACGACGCGCGACGACGCGCGTTTGAAGTGAAGCTGAGACTTGGGGGAATTTCATGTGGTGTTTCCGACTTGCCATGAGGAAGGTGGCTGCAAAGTTACCGTCAAACGTGTAGCGGCGGCGGCAACTTAGGGCAAAAGGGGCGCGGGTGTCAAGAAAAACGCTCCGGCGTGCGACAGCCCTCCGCGGCGCGCGAAAATTTCACACGCGCGCCGCGATACTCGCCGGGCGCGGCGCGCCCTGCAACTGCACGGGCGGTTGCGGCGCGCAACAGACTTTCACCAGCCGCTCGCGGTCGCGCTGCATCTCGCGGTCTTCCGCCAGCCACGCGCGCACCTCGCCGAAGAGACGCGCCGCGTGCGCGTCCGACGGCTCGGCGATGCGATAGTGCATCCACTTGCCTTCCCGGCGCGCCGCGACCACCCCGGCGCGCCGCAGGTATGCGAGGTGGCGCGAGATTTTCGGCTGGCTCTCGCCGAGCGTCTCGACGAAGAAACAGACGCACACCTCGTCGCCGCCGATCAAATTCAACAGGCGCAGCCGCGTGCGATCAGCCAACGCCTTGAAGAGTCGCTCCATGTCAAACGCCTTGCCCGTCTTCCCCATAAAATACCTCCGAAACTAACAACCGGGTTTCAAGTTTCAGGTTTCAGGTTTCAAGTCTGAATGATCGGGTTTCAGGTTTCAAGTTTCGACTGGGAAACTTTTCAGACCTGAAACTTGAAACTTGAAATTTAAATATGTCTTGACATATATGTCCGCCGCGCGTATGATGCGCTCACATTCGCCAAAGCGAATATATCATGACAGGAAAGGAAGTGGCAAAAATGGAACAGCAAACAACGAGGACGGCGCGCGCGCTCAAGGCGCATCTCGCGCTGAACGTGCAGAGCGTCGAGCGCAGTCTGGAGTTTTACCGCCGGATGTTGGGAATCGAACCGGCGAAGGTGCGTCCCGGCTACGCCAAGTTCGACGTGCAGAACCCCCCGCTTAATTTAACTTTGAATGAATCGCCCGTCGCGGAGCGCGGCGCGCTCTCGCATCTCGGCATTCAACTGGCGACGACCGAGGACGTGCTCTCGATGCGCCGCAACTGGATGGACGCCGGACTCGACACGCGCGACGAGATGGCGACCAACTGTTGTTACGCCTTGCAGGACAAGACGTGGGTGCGCGACCCCGACGGCAACGAGTGGGAAGCCTTCGTCGTACTCGAAGACAACCTGCCCACGACGACGATGTGCTGCACGCCGGAGGCCACGGCGACGACCGGGGCGACGACCGGGGCGGCGACGGCGGCGTGCGACACGGCGACGGAAGCGGCTTCGGCGGAAGCAAGGGCGACGGAAATTTCCTCTTGCTGCGCGACGGCCGCGCCGATGACGATCTCGCGTTGAGGAAGTCGGTCGGAGGACGGTGAGAAATCCGTACGGCGAAGCGTCCGTTTCGTGCGTTGAGTTTTTCACGGAGAGGAAGGGCGGCGTGTGACGAATAAACGGAGCGGGCAGCCGACGCTCGCGCGGCGCATGACGGCCGAAGCGTGCGGCACGGCGTTGCTGTTGGCGGCGGTGGTTGGTTCGGGCATCATGGGCGAACGCCTCGCGGGCGGCAACGTCGCCGTCGCGCTGCTCGCGAACACGCTCGCGACCGGGGCTGCGCTCGTCGCGCTTATCCTGACCTTCGGTCCCGTCTCCGGCGCGCACTTCAACCCGGCCGTGACGCTCGCCGACGCCTCGCAGGGCGGACTCGCGTGGCGCGACGCGGCCGCGTATCTCGCGGCGCAGGTCGCGGGGGCGTTCGCGGGCGTCGCGGCGGCGCACTTGATGTTCGGCGAGCCTCTGTTCTCCGCGTCGCGCCACGCGCGCGGGGGCGGCGGGCAGGTGTTCGCGGAAGCCGTGGCGACGTTCGGTCTGCTGTCCGTCGTCTGGGGCTGCGCGCGCACGCGTTCGGCGGCCGTGCCTTTCGCCGTCGCCGCTTACATCACGTCGGCTTACTGGTTCACGTCCTCGACCTCGTTCGCCAACCCGGCGGTGACGCTCGCGCGTTCATTCACGGACACGTTCGCGGGGATTCGCCCGGCGGACGCGCCCGCCTTCATGATCGCGCAACTCGCGGGCGCGGCGGCGGCGACCGCGCTCTTTCGCTGGCTCGTCCCCGCGCTGCCGGAGGACGCCGCGGCGGCGGTCGTCGTTCCGCACAGCGGCGACGCGGGTGCAATACGGAAAGGAGATGACCGATGACTAACGGAAAGGGGATGCGTGTGGCTAAGGAACGAACGCGCGTCTTAATTTTGTGTACGGGCAACTCGGCGCGCAGCCAGATGGCGGAAGGTCTGCTCAGGCACGACGGGGGCGGGCGTTTTGAAGTCGAGAGCGCGGGCGTGAGTCCGAGCCGCGTCCGGGCCGAGGCCGTCGAGGCGATGCGCGAAGTGGGCATTGACATCTCAGGGCAACGCTCGAAATCGGTCGAAGAATTTGCGGGGCAGGCGTTCGATTACGTCATCACGGTTTGCGACAACGCGCGCGAGCAGTGCCCGTTTTTTCCGGCCGGGACGCGGCGCATCCATTGGAGTTTTGACGACCCGGCGAGCGCGGAAGGCGACCTTGAGGCGCGGCTCGCGGTCTTCCGGCGCGTGCGCGACGAGATACGCGCGCGGCTCGCCGGGTTCGCCTTGACGTGCGACTGACGGCGATAATATCTTACGCCACGCGCGGCGCGGGACGATGGTCGGGCTAGACAAGTTGAACGCGCCGAACTCTCCCGCACCGCTTGCGCGACGCCGGTTTCAAACGTCCGTGCGAGACGACTCCGAAGCGCCGTAGGCCGCCGACGCACGCTGCGAACGCGCCGGCTAAATTTCCAGAGCCGCGAGGTTATCACGGCACACTTTGCCGACTAGCAAACCCCGATGCGCTCTCGCGCGCAAACTCTCGCCGTCAACTTCACCGACACTAACTCTGCGCGCGACGACGAAGCGCGCGGCGTTGCTCTTTCTCTGCCTCGTCGCGCTGTGCTCCGCTGGCGGCGGCGCGCAAGAGCGAAAGAGAGATGCGGCCACGCTGTTTCCCGTCCGGCAGGAGGGCAAGTGGGGCTACATTGATCGCGCGGGCAAACTCGTCGTCCGGCCGCAGTACGACGTGGCGTGGGAGTTCACGGAAAATTTGGCTTACGTGAAATCGGGCGCGGGGCGCGGCCTGATCGACCGGAGCGGAAAGATAGTCGTCAGCCTGCAACAGGTTGATCTGGCCGGTCTCTTCTCCGAAGGACTCGCGCCCGTGCAGACGAGCAGCCAACCGCCGCGCTTCGGCTTCATAGACCGCGCGGGCAAACTCGTCATCAACCCGCAGTACGACGCGGCGCGCGGCTTCGCGGAGGGACTCGCGCTCGTGCTGGTCGAGCGCAAGTACGGTTTTATAGACAAGCGCGGCCGCATGGTCGTCAAGCCGCAGTTCGACAAGGCGGCGAGTTTTTCCGAAGGGCTGGCGGCCGTCGTCGTCGACAACAAACACGGATACATTGATCGCACCGGCCGCCTCGTCATCGCCGCCGAGTACAACAACGCGCACAACTTCTCGGAAGGGCTGGCGGCCGTGGCGACCGGAGGCCGCTACGCGTGCATCAACAAGCGCGGCGAGACGATCATCTGGCCGCAAGCCGGTTACGTCGGCGCGTTCGCGGAAGGACTCGCGCCCGTCATCGTCAACAACCGCTTCGGCTATATCGACCGCACCGCGCTTCCCGTGATCGCGCCGCAATACGACTGGACGGGCGGGTTCAGCGAAGGGCTCGCGCTCGTCAAGGCGAGCGGCAAGTACGGCTTCATAGACCGCACCGGCGCGCAGGCCGTCCGCCCGCAGTTCGACAACGCGCACAACTTCGACGGCGGCCTCGCGCGCGTCTGGCTCGCGGACAAACAGGGCTACATAGACAAGGCCGGAAATTTCGTGTGGAAGCCGTCGAAGTAGTTTAGCCCGCGACGAACGGGCTGATGGCCGCCTCAAGTTCATCTTCCGACGCGCCCGCTTCCACCTCTCCGAACAACGTCCAGCGTTCCACGTGCTCGGCCGACGCGCCGGGTTCGAGTCGCTGAAGCGGCGCGAGCGATTCGACCTCGATGAAATCGCCCGACGTGTAGGTCTCACAGTTGCAGCCGTAGTCCGGGTAGGTCGCGCCCTCTTCGTAGTCGAAACGCTTGACGAAGAGCGTCGTGCCGTGTCTGTACGCAGCCCACCCCTGCTTGTTCATCATGCCGACTTTCTGCGGGTGGTTCGCGCTCGCATCGGTGGTCAGACGGATGAACTTTTTGCCGATAGACCAGCGCGCGTCCGAGAGGTTCGTGTAATGCCAGAGGACGAGCGGGCGCGCGGGCAGCAAATAATCGTCCCACGAAATGTAAGGCTCTTGCGGAAAGATGGCCGTGCCGCCGCCGCGCATAATCGTGAGCGCCCACGGCGCGGCGTTAATCGCCCAGAGGTTTCGATTCGTGACCTTGTGGCTGACCGAGAGGCCGCTCCCCTCCCCGTCGAGCGCGACGCACAACTCCTTCTCGATGCCCGTCGCCGCTTCGACCGGCGCGGTCAGACGAATCGCACGCTCGCCCTCGAAGGCGACCGTGAGCGGCGAGTTGTCGGGCGCGTAGCTGCGCGGCTTGGCTTCGGGCGCGACCCACAGGCGATGCCCGCCCCACGGTTTGAAGTCGCCGAGTTCGGTCGTGAGCGTCGCGCCGGGCACTTCGCCGAGAATGTTTTCCGCCCCGGCAAAACCGTAACGCACGATGCGCGGCCCCACGTCGCTCGTGACGACGGCTTCGACCGCGCCGTTCGACAGCCTGTAGCAGTTCGGCAATCCGAGATAAGAGATTTTTTCCACCGCGCGCCCTCCCCGTGTGCTCATTTGCGCCCACGCTCAAGTTAGACTTCACGCGAGTTTACTCGTCGCGTCAAGTTTGCCACAACGCGCCCGCAGCCGCATGCGACCGATGTGATTCGCACGCGACGCCGATTAAATGTCGCTCGCTAGACTTTCGCGACTCTATCCATTAACTTAACTGGCTTACAAGGAAAGCCTTTTTCGCGCCATGAGAAAAGACATTCTTGCTCGTCGTGATGAGATTGAGCATTGGATCGCGACACACCGACCTAAAGCCTTTATCTGTCGCGAGCTTCGCTGTAAGCCCATAACGCTTGAGAGTTATTTAGGCAAGATGGGCTTGAGCTATCCGGGCAATATGGGCGGCAAGGGTTATAAATCTTGCCCCACACGGAAAGGCGCACGAGCTTATCTGCATAGAGGCAGTTTTATCAGCAGTCATAGACTTAAGTTAAAATTGCTCGAAGATGGTTTAAAGCAAAGATGTTGTGAACGATGCGGACAAGAAGAGTGGCTAGGCGAGCCTATTCCGATAGAACTTCATCACGTAAACGGAGATCGTTTCGATAATAGGTTTCGGAATCTACAGTTGTTGTGTCCCAACTGTCATGCATTAACGGATAATCATGCAGGTAAGGGCGCAAATCGGCGCGCTAATTAAATTCTAGCGAAGCCTGTTGGTATTAAATTATGCGAAAGTGGCGGAATTGGCAGACGCGCATGATTTAGGCTCATGTCCCGCAAGGGGTGGGGGTTCGAGTCCCCCCTTTCGCATTCCTGTTTTGAGACGATTTTGCACTGCGTATTTCTATAATTTTGCAGAGGAAGGATGCCCGCACGGCCAAGCCAGTTTACGTCGGCGAAGGCGCGGGTTTTTATGTTTATGAAGACAGAAGTGGTTGACGTTTCCCCGACGCGGAAAGAACTCAAGATCGAAATTGACGCCTCGGACGTGCGCGCCGAGTTGGAGCGGGTGACGGAACGCTACGCGGGGGCGGTGAGCGTGCCCGGCTTCCGCAAGGGGCGCGCGCCGAACTCCGTCGTGCGCCAGCGTTACAAGAACGAGATTCGCGGCGAGGTGGTGCAGAACCTCGTGCCGCAGGCCATCAACGAGGCGATAGGCGAGAACGCGCTCAACGTCATCGGCGAGCCGGAGAATATCCACTTCGACAACAACGAGGCGTTGGAGAAACTCGGCGAACTGCCGTTATCGATTCACGCGGACGTCGAAGTGCTGCCCGATGTCGCGCTCGGCCAGTACAAGGGGTTGGAAGTCGCGCGGCGCACGCGCCCCGTGACGGACGAGACGGTCGAAGCGATGCTCGAAAATTTGCGCGAACAGTCGGCCTCGCTCCAACCCGTCGAGGATCGCCCGGCCGAGGCGGGCGACACGGTGACGGTCAATTTCACCGGCCGCTACATCGAGCCGCCCGCGGAAGAGGACGTTAAGGCCGATGACGTGGAAGTGGTGCTCGGCGGCGAGGGCGTGCTCGCGGACTTCAACGAGCAACTCACCGGCACGAAGCCCGACGACGTGAAAACTTTCGTCGTGAAGTACCCGGAGGATTTTTCGTCGCCCGGACTGGCGGGCAAAGAGATCGAGTACACGGCGACGGTGACGGCCGTCAGGCGCAAGGAGTTGCCCGAGACGGACGACGAGTGGGCGAAGACGTTCGGCGAAGAGATCGATTCGCTCGAAACCCTGCGCGCGAAGCTGCGCGAGAACCTGACGGAGCGCGCGCGCTTTGAGTCGGAACATCGGATGCGCGACGAGTTGATGGGGAAATTGCTCAAGGCGCACGAGTTTGAAGTGCCCGAATCGCTCGTCAAGAGTCAGGCGCGCAGACTCCTCGAATCGACCGTGCGCGACATGATGCAGCGCGGGATGGATCCGCGCAGTCAGGAGTTGGACTGGGAGAATTTGCACGGCATGTTGGAGGCGCAGGCCACGACGGATTTGCGCGGCTCGATCCTGCTCGAACGCATCGCCGACGCCGAAGAGATCGAGCCGACGGACGAGGAGATCGAACAGGAGATCGAAGCGATTGCCGAGGGCGCGCGCCAGTCCGTAGAGCAGGTGCGCGCTGCCTTGACAAAGCAGGGAGGCGAACGTAGCATCGCCGACAGATTGCGCCACCGCAAGGCGCTCGATCTTCTCATCGAAAACGCGCGCGTGAGCGAAGAGGAATGGCGTGAGGACGCGCCGCCCGCCGCGACCGCCAGCGAGCCGAACGGTGAGAACGGCGAGGGCGGTGAGACTCGGCCCGGCGAAGCGGAAAACTCGTGAGCCGAACGAGCCGGGCGTTGATTTTTTAACTTGGCATCAGGTTTCGGAGTTTGGAGTTTCAAGTTTATGGCTTTAGTCCCAATGGTGGTCGAGCAAACGTCGCGGGGCGAACGCGCCTTCGACATCTACTCGCGCCTGCTCAAAGACAACATCATTTTCATCTCGACGCCGATTGACGATCAGATCGCGAACTTAATCGTCGCGCAACTGATCTTCCTCGAAGCGGAAGACCCGGAGAAAGACATCTCGCTCTACATCAATTCGCCGGGCGGTTCGATCACGGCGGGGATGGCGATCTACGACACGATGCAGTTTATCCGCGCCGACGTTTCGACGCTCTGCGTCGGGCAGTGCGCTTCGATGGCCGCGCTCCTGCTGGCCGCGGGCGCGAAGGGCAAACGCTTCGCGCTGCCCAACTCGCGCATCCTCATTCACCAGCCGTCGGGCGGCGCGGAAGGTCAGGCCTCGGACATCCGTATCATGGCCGAAGAGATCATTCGCATGCGCGAGTTGACCTCGAACATTCTCGCCAAGCACTCCGGCCAGGACTACGATCAGGTCGAGCGCGACGTGGAGCGCGACCGCATCATGTCGGCCGTGCAGGCCAAAGAGTACGGGCTGATCGACGAAGTCATCACCCACCGCGAGTAATTTTTTTTTGACCGGCGCGTTTGATTGTGAGATCAACGCGCCGGTATTTTATGCTACAGTAGTTCCCCGGCAGCCGAAGCGCGCCCCAACGCGTCGCCGTCCACGGGCACAAGACACGACAGTTAAGCCCGCCCGTTTTAAGTCACTTGACAACTCGAAGTTGGATTGAACCTCGAAAGCACGGAGTCCCCTAAAGCCTATGGTACGTCGAACCGATGACACGTTGCGCTGTTCGTTCTGCGGCAAGTCGCAGAACGAAGTGAAGAAACTCATTGCCGGCCCTACGGTCTACATCTGTAACGAGTGTATTGACATCTGCAACGAGATCATCACGGACGACCAGCAGGCCGAGGCCGTCGCGACAAGGCCGCCGCTGCCGAAACCCTCCGAGATCAAAAACTTCCTAGACGAATACGTCATCGGGCAGGACGAGACGAAGAAGCGTCTGGCCGTCGCCGTCTACCAGCACTACAAGCGCATCGAGATCGCGCGCCGCCGCTCGGACGTGGAGATTCAGAAGTCGAACATCCTCCTGATGGGGCCGACCGGCACGGGGAAGACCTTGCTGGCGCAGACGCTCGCGCGCATGCTCTCCGTGCCCTTCACCATCGTCGATGCGACGACGCTGACGGAAGCGGGCTACGTCGGCGAAGACGTGGAGAACATCATCCTCAAGTTGTTGCAGGCGGCCAACGGCGACGTGGAGCGCGCGCAGCAGGGCATCATCTACATCGACGAAGTCGACAAGATTTGCCGCAAGGACGAGAACCCTTCCATCACGCGCGACGTGTCGGGCGAGGGCGTGCAGCAGGCGTTGTTGAAAATCCTCGAAGGCACGGTCGCCAACGTCCCGCCGCAGGGCGGCAGGAAGCACCCGCATCAGGAGTTCTTCCCGATTGACACCACCAACATTCTCTTCATCTGCGGCGGCGCGTTCGTCGGTTTGGAGAAAGTGATCGAGCGGCGCATGCGCAACAAGTCGTTCGGCTTCCGCGCCGAGGTCAAAGACAGCAAAGAGCGTTACGCCGAGGCGATGGCGACGGCGCAGCCGGAAGATTTGGTGCGTTACGGCCTGATCCCCGAATTCGTCGGCCGCCTCCCCGTGTTGGGAGTCCTCAACGAACTCGACGAGGACGCGCTCATGCGTATCCTGACCGAGCCGAAGAACGCGCTCGTCAAGCAGTACCAGAAGAAGTTCGAGTACGACAACGTCAAGTTGCGCTTCACGGACGACGCGCTCAAGGCCATCGCGCGACAGGCGGTCGAACGCAAGGTGGGCGCGCGCGGCCTGATGATGATCATGGAAGAGTTGCTGCTCGACTCGATGTACACGCTCCCCTCGCAGAAGCGCATCAAGGAGTTTGTCATCACGAGCGAGATGGTCGAACGCCGCCGCGCCGTCCCCGGCGAAGCCCTGACGGGCGTGGACGACGCCGCCGCCTGAGCGCGCCCGGCCGGAGTTCGATTCTCTTCCCCGCCCGAGCGAAAGGAATCCTTAATTGATGTCGAAGAAATTCGGAGCAGGAGTGTTCGCACTCCTGCTCTCACTTTTTTGTGCGGGCGCGGCGCGGGCGCAAGCAGGAGCGGCGGCGACCCAGCCCGCGGCGCAGGCTCCTCCTCCGGCGACGACGACGGCGCAGGCCGACCCGGATGACGTTGACCGCGAAGACCCGTGCCCCGGCGCACGCACGCAGTCCGAGTTGAACGGGTGCGCCGCCCGCGCGCGCGACCGCGCCGACGCCGAGTTGAACAAAGTCTACCGGGAGTTGATGAAAGAGACCGGGACGGCGGAGCGCGCGCAACTCCGCGCCGCGCAACTGGCGTGGATCGAGTTTCGCGACGCGCAGTGCGACTACGAGAGCATCGGCAACAAGGGCGGCTCGATCTACCCGATGGTCTACAGTTTTTGTCTGGCAAAAGTGACGGCGGCGCGCGCCAGACACCTTCAGGAGATTTTACGGGAGCAGACGGAGCAGTAGTTGACCGTGAGGGTTTGGGAAAGCGCGTCTGTGGCGGCGGCGTGATTTCTAAAGGTCAGTGGCGCGACCCGGCGAAATCGTTTACAATTCAGTTTAGTTCGCAAACTGGGCGAGCGGCAATGAGCGGCTCGCCCTTCACGTTTACGCAGTTTCCGGCGAAAGAAGTAGCAGTTTTATGGAAGAATATTCAGACCGCACTCCTTCAGACATCGTCAGCTACCCGATGGTTCCGATCCGTGATGTCGTGATCTTCCCGTTCACGAAGGTCGCGTTCAAGATCGGTCGCCCCGGCTCGATCCGCGCGCTCGAACAGGCTCTCGCCTCCGACCGCACGATCTTCCTCGCCACGCAGCACGACGCCTCGATTGACGAACCCACGCCGGCGGAGATTTACGGCGTCGGGACAATCGCGCGCATCCTGCAAGCGCAGAAGTTGGAGAACGGGCAGACGAAAGTGGTCGTCGAGGGGCGCGAGCGCGCGACGACCATTCGCGTGGAGAACGACAACGGCGCGTTCACGGCCACCGTGCGCCGCGCGCCCTCCGCGCTCGAATCCGGCCAGCGCGTCGAAGCCCTCACGCAGCGCATCCACCAACTCATCGAGCAGCACCTGCGCCTCGCGCCCGAAGCGCAAACCGACGCGCTGCAACAGGCCATGCGCAACCAAGACCCTTCGCACCTGATCGACACGCTCGCGTCGCAGTTGCGCATCACGGTCGAAGACAAACAGGGCTTACTGGAAATCTTCTCCGTCCACAACCGCATGCAACGTCTGGTCGAAATCCTTGAGACCGAAGTCGACAAGCGACAACTCGACCGCACGATTCAGGCGCGCGTCAAGCGGCAGATGGAGAAGGCGCAGAAAGAGTATTACCTGAACGAGCAGATCAAGGCCATCCACAAGGAACTCGGACGCAAGGACGAGAAGGCCGAGGTGGAGGATTTGCGCAAGAAGATCGAGGACGCGGGCATGACCGAAGAGGCCAAAGAGAAGGCCATGCAAGAACTGCACCGCCTCGAAGCGATGCCGCCGATGTCCGCCGAGGGCACGGTCTCGCGCACCTACATCGACTGGCTGCTGAGCGTGCCGTGGAAGCAGAAGTCGAAAGAGATCAAAGACCTCAACAAGGCCGAAGAGATTTTGAACGAAGACCACCACGGGCTTGAGAAGATCAAGGATCGCATCCTCGAACACTTGGCCGTGCGCCAACTCGTCAAGAACCCTAAGGGGTCGATCCTCTGTTTCGTCGGCCCGCCGGGCGTGGGCAAGACGAGCCTCGGCAAATCCATCGCGCGTGCGACCGGCAGAAAGTTCGTGCGCCTCTCTCTCGGAGGCGTGCGTGACGAGGCGGAGATACGCGGCCACCGCCGCACTTACATCGGCGCGCTGCCCGGCCAGATCATCCAGATGATGAAGAAGGCGGGCACGACCAACCCCTGCATCCTCTTGGACGAAGTGGACAAACTCGGCGCGGACTTTCGCGGCGACCCTTCCTCGGCCTTGCTCGAAGTGTTAGACCCCGAACAGAACAACTCGTTTCAGGATCACTACCTCGACGTTGAATACGACCTCTCCAAAGTCTTCTTCATCGCGACGGCGAACGTGCTCCACACGATCCCGCCCGCGCTGCAAGACCGTCTGGAAATCTTGCGCCTCTCCGGCTACACGGAGCGCGAGAAACTGGAGATCGCGCGCCGCCATCTCGTCGCCAAGCAGGCGGAAGGCAGCGGGCTGAAGGCCGAGCAGGTCGAGTTCACGGACGAAGGTTTGCTCGAAATCATCCGCTCGTACACGCGCGAGGCGGGCGTGCGTAATCTCGAACGCGAAATCGGTTCGTGCTGCCGCAAGGTGGCGCGCAAACTCGTGGGCGAGAACAAGGGCGAGGAGTTCAAAGAGATCGTCACGCCGGAACGCGTGCGCGAAATGCTCGGCTCCGTCAGGTTTCGCCAGCAAGTTGCGGCGACCGAAAGCGAGATCGGCCTTGCGCTCGGGCTCGCGTGGACGGAGGTGGGCGGCGAAGTCTTGCAGATCGAAGCGACCCTCACGAACGGGCGCGGCGGGGTGCGGCTCACCGGCAAACTCGGCGAGGTCATGCAGGAGTCGGCGCAGGCCGCGCTCACCTGCGTCAAGGCGCGCGCCGAACGCATCGGGGTGAGTCTCGACCATATCCGCAAGCGCGACCTGCACGTCCACATTCCCGAAGGCGCGATCCCGAAAGACGGCCCCTCGGCGGGCGTCACGCTCGCCACCGCGATGGCCTCCGCCCTAACGCGCGTCCCCGTCCGCAAGGACGTGGCGATGACGGGCGAGATCACCCTGCGCGGCAAGGTGCTGCCCGTCGGCGGCATCAAAGAGAAGATGCTCGCCGCGCACCGCGTCGGCGTCACGACGCTGATCCTGCCGAAAGAGAACGAGAAGGACTTGGCGGAAGTGCCCGAAGAAGTGCGCGCCGCGATCGGCGTCCATTTCGTCGAAACCATTGACGAAGTGCTCACGCTCGCGCTCGAAGACGCCTGCCCGACCGACGGCGCGACCGTGGACACGGCGCAACCGCCCATCTGGTCAACCGAACCGCCCTCGCAAAGCACGCCGACCATGGCAGACTAATCCGACGATGAAGGCGGAGCGATAAACGATGAATTAAAACATTCAAGAGATTGAGTTGTTTTTAGTTCATCGTTCATCGTTCCGCCTTCATACTTTCTCTCATCCCCACCTCTAGACTCAAGGAGAAAATTCCGCATGGGCAAATATGAAGACGCAGACTTGATTCTAAAGCTCTATGATCTGCGCCGCGAGGAGACGATGCGCAAGGCGCGCTCGTGGATGGCCGCGTTCAACCCGGAAAGTTTGCAGGACATCATGGACGTCGCCACGGGCGAGCACAACGCCTACCTCCGCATGGTGATGTCGTACTGGGACATGGCCGCCTCGCTCGTCAACAACGGCGCGATTGACGAGAAGATGTTCAACGACGCCAACGGCGAACACTTCTTCTACTATGCCAAGTTCGAGCCGTTCATCGAGGAACTGCGTGCGACCTTCGGCCCGCAGATGTGGACGCATCTCGAACAACTCGTGATGCGCTCGTCGAACGCCAAGGAGCGGCTCGCCAAGATGCGTGAGATGTCGAAAAACATGGCGGCGCGCCGCGCCGCGGCCGCCGCACCCAAAACTCCGGCCGACGAGCAGCCGACTCAAACCGCTTCCGGCGCGACCTCGAAATAATTGTCGGTTTCAAGTTTCAGGTTTCAAATCTTAAGACCGAAAAGTTCTTCGGTTTGAAACTTGAAACCTTAAACTTGAAACCTGAAACTTTCATGAAGATCACGAGCGCGGAATTCGTCAAGAGTTCGTTCGGCGAGCCGGACTGGCCGCGGACGGGATTGCCGGAGGTGGCATTCGTCGGCCGGTCGAACGTCGGGAAGTCGAGTTTGATCAACTCGCTTCTGGGCGTCAAAGGTCTGGCGCGCACCTCCTCGACGCCGGGGCGCACGCAGGCGCTCAACTTCTTCCTCATCAACCGCCGCTTCCATTTCGTAGACCTGCCGGGCTACGGCTACGCCCGCGTGCCGCGCGCGATTCGCGAGTCGTGGGGCGAAATTGTGACGACTTACCTTGCCAAGCGCGAGTCGCTTGTGTTATCAATTCAAATCGTAGATTCGCGCCACGATCCCTCTAAATTGGACTTGCAACTTCGTGAATGGCTGACGGCTTATGCGAAGCCGCACCTGACGGTTGCGACGAAATCCGACAAGCTCTCGCAAAACGAGTTGCGCAAAAATATCGGGCGCGCGCGGGAAATTTTAGGCGCAACAACGGCGGGTGAGGGCGAGGTCGTCGCTTACTCTGCCGTCACGGGATATGGGCGCGAACGCGTCTGGCGCGCCATCGAAGAGGCCATAACTGTCTCACACTCCCCCAGTTGAAAAGTCGAATCGTCGCCGCGAGGCGACCCTGCGGGTCTTGACGGCATCTAAGCGATACGTTAGAACTTTGCTCGCACAGAATAATTCGTTTAACTTTTACGGGATGCGAGACGTTCGCTGAGGATTCGCCAACCACCTCGCAAGTATAACCGCCGGAAACATCGCCACTCCTGCGCCGCGGGCGTAAGCCTTCGCGCACCTGAGGCATCATTCCCGACATCATTTAAGGATTTAATTCATACGCGGCTTCTAAGTCCGCAGGCAATTCAATCTCATTGACAGTAACACGACAAGAGTTGGACACAACTCTTGGTTAGAACATGCGGCTTACGCACACACACAACGGCGTCCGCACTAAACAGAGAAAAGAGAAATGTCACAACGTACACCACGCACACGAACCAGCAGCAGCAGCAGCAGCAGTACCGCCGCCGGCAGCACGGCCAACGGCGAGAACGGCAACCGTGCGACGAACGCCGCCGCCGCCGTCGTCGACTCTCCCCCGGACGACGTGGCGGAGAAGGAGTTCATCCCGTCGGGCAGCGGCGACGCCTTCAATCTGGCGACGCTCAAGGAGATGTCCATCTCGAAGCTGACGCAGATCGCCAAAGACATGGACGTGCCCGGCGCGACCGGCATGCGCAAGCAGGAGTTGATCTTCAAAGTCCTCGCGGCGCAGACCGAAAAGAGCGGCCTCATCTTCTCCGAAGGCGTTCTCGAAACCTTGCCCGACGGCTTCGGCTTCCTGCGCGCTCCCGAATACAACTATCTGCCCGGCCCCGACGATATCTACGTCTCGCCCTCGCAGATACGCAAATTCGACCTGCGCACCGGCGACACCGTCTCCGGCCAGATTCGCCCGCCGAAAGAAGGCGAGCGTTACTTCGCGCTCATCAAGGTCGAGGCCATCAACTTCGAGGCCCCCGGCGAGACGCGCGACAAAGTCTTCTTCGACAACCTGACGCCGCTTTACCCGGACGAGCGCCTGATGTTGGAGACCGAGAACGACATCCTCGCCGCGCGCGTCATCGATCTCGTCACACCCATCGGCAAGGGGCAGCGCGGCCTCATCGTCGCGCCGCCGCGCACGGGCAAGACGATGATGCTCCAGACCATCGCCAACTCGATCTCGAAGAACCACCCGGAAGTCTCGCTCATCGTCTTGCTCATCGACGAGCGGCCGGAAGAAGTCACGGACATGCAGCGTTCGGTCAACGGCGAGGTCATCTCTTCGACGTTCGACGAACCGCCGACGCGCCACGTGCAGGTCGCCGACATGGTGATCGAGAAGGCCAAGCGGCTCGTCGAGCACAAGCGCGACGTGGTCATCCTGCTCGACTCCTTAACGCGTCTCGCGCGCGCGCACAACGCGGTCGTGCCGCCTTCGGGCAAGATTCTCTCCGGCGGTATCGACGCCAACGCCTTGCAGCGTCCGAAGCGCTTCTTCGGCGCGGCGCGCAACATCGAAGAGGGCGGGAGCTTGACGATCATCGCCACGGCCTTGATCGACACCGGCTCGCGCATGGACGACGTGATCTTTGAAGAATTCAAGGGCACGGGCAACTGCGAAATCCACCTCGACCGCCGCCTCGTCGATAAGCGGCTCTTCCCCGCCATCGACATCCAACGCTCCGGCACGCGCAAAGAGGAACTTCTCATCAGCAAGGAAGACCTCGCGCGCATCTGGGTGATGCGCCGCGTTCTGAACCCGCTGTCGCCCGTCGAGCAGATGGAAGTCGTGCTGGAGAGACTAGGCAAGACCAAGTCGAACGCCGAATTCCTCGCCTCGATGCAGAGCTAGAAAAGCCGTGAATCGTAGGTCGTGAATCGTCAATCGTGAATAGAAAGAGGCCGATTTTCCTCTATTTACGATTTGCGATTCACGATTTACTTTTTTTCGGCTTGTCACTTATGACGGCTGTTGCGTAAAATGGACGCCTAACGCTTTGCAGTTCAGACTGTTGGGATGCTCCTCTTCGGGAGGAGTGTCGGGTGTGAGGGGTGTTGCGCGTCGCGATCTTATCGTCGGAGGCTGTGCCGTTCGCTAAAACCGGAGGCTTGGGCGATGTGGCGGGCGCGCTGCCGAAGGCTCTCATCGGCACGGGCGAGGTGGACGCGAGCCTCATCATGCCGCTCTACGAGCAGACGGATCGCGGCCTGCTCCGCGAGTTGCTCTTTGATAATCTGGAAGTGGAATGGACGGGCGGCAACCGGAACGTCCGCGTGTTTCTGAGCGAAGAGTCGATCAGCGCGCCCGTCTTTCTGATAGACGCGCCCGAATACTTCGCGCGCCCCAACGTCTACGGCTACGGCGACGACCACACTCGCTACGCCTTCTTCTGTCGCGCCGCGCTCGCGCTTTTCAAGCGACTCGGCCGCCCGCCTGATGTCGTCCACGGCAACGACTGGCCGTGCGGGTTCGCCATCGCGGAACTTCGCGCCCGCCGCGCCTATGACGATTTTTACGGGCGGACGCGCTCGCTCTTTTCCATCCATAATCTGGCCTATCAGGGCGCGTTCGACCCGAACGATCTGGGCTATTTCGGTTTCGGCTGGGGCGAGGTTCACGACGCATTCCTGTCGGAAGGCGCGGCGTCCGCGCTCAAGGCGGCCTTGATGCTCGCCGACGCGCTCTCGACCGTCAGCCGCCGCTACTCTCTGGAGATACAGACGCCTGTTCAGGGGCACGGTCTCGACTGGCTGTTGCGCATGCGACGCGACCGGCTCATCGGCGTCACGAACGGCGTCGACTACGAGGCTTGGAACCCGGCGACCGACCCGCACATCGCCGCCAATTACAGCGCGTCCGATCTGTCGGGCAAGCGCGAGTGCAAGCTCGACCTGCTGCGCCGCTTCGGCCTGCCGGAAGAGGCGGAGCGACCCGTCATCGCCATCATCTCGCGGCTCGTCGCGCAGAAGGGTTACGATCTGATTCGCGAGGCCGCGCCCGCCATCCTTGAGACGGGCGCGTTCTTCGTCGCACTCGGCGCGGGCGCGCAGGAGTATGAAGATTTCTTGCAGTCGTTCCGCGACCACGCTCCGCACCGCGTCGGGATTTTCAAGGGCTACGCGGGCGAGCCGCTGGCGCACCAGATCGAGGCGGGCGCGGACATCTTTCTCATGCCGTCGCTCTACGAGCCGTGCGGTTTGAATCAGATGTACAGCATGCGTTACGGCACCGTGCCCGTAGTGCGTGCGACCGGAGGGCTGGACGATACGGTGGAGAATTTCGACCGCGCACGCTCGACGGGCAACGGCTTCAAGTTCGACGAATACTCGGCGCGCGCCATGCTCGGCAGCATCTACGAGGCGTTGTTCGCCTACGCCGACAAAGACCTCTGGCGGCGGATTCAGTTGAACGGGATGCGCGCCGATAACTCTTGGGACGCGGCCGCGCGCAAGTACGTCGAGGTTTACCGCGCCGTGACGCGCATGTGACGCCGCGCGGGTAAAATTCGGGGAGACTGTTTTTAGCAGAGAGAAGACATTGAAACGCGAGAGGTTTGCGCAATCATCCGGCTCGCGCCATTACAAGTTAGGAAGAAGGAGATTTACCGCATGAGTGAAAGTGAATTTGTCAACGATGTCAGCGACGCCAATTTTGACGCGGAAGTTTTACAGTCGGATCGTCCCGTGCTCGTGGATTTTTGGGCGGCATGGTGCGCGCCCTGCCGGATGATCGCGCCGACCGTGGCGCAGGTGGCCGAGAAGTACGCCGACAGCGCGCGCGTCGTCAAATTGAATGTTGACGAGAACCCGAACGTGCCGCAGAAGTACGGCATCAAGGGCATCCCGACGCTGATCCTGTTCAAGAACGGCAAAGAGGAGGAGCGTGTGGTGGGCGCGACGAGCAAGGAAGCCATCTCGCGCATGATCGACAAGCACGCCAACGCCGCCGGTACGGGCGCGGCGAATGCTTAAGTTTTATCGTCACGAGGAGCGGCGCGGGGTCGCGGTTAAAGAGCGTCTCGCGCCGTTTCTGTGGTTGTCGTCAAACAGTCTTTTGATTGTTCACGCGTACTCGAAGGCTTTCGCGCCTCCGGGCGCGCGGCTCCCGGACGCGCGATGAAACAAACCACCAACAGCCGCTTGAAGAGCGCGAGTCGTTCCTCGAAGAGCAGCAAGCGACGTTTGCTGGAGGAACGACTGACGGCGGCGAAACGCCTGCGCGCCGTCGAAGACGCGCGATTTCGCGCGCGTCAGGCGCAAGGCAAGTTGCGCCGTTTCGTCAGCGCAAACTTCCGCAAACAGGATGTGATCGACGCGCTCGCGCTCCGGCGCGGCGACTGCAACCGTTGCGGGGCCTGCTGCGAGATACTCTTCAAATGCCCCTTCCTCAAGAAGCATACGGACGGCACCTCCACCTGCGGCATCTACGAAGACCGCCCCAACCAGTGCCGCCTCTTCCCCATCGAACGCCGCGACCTCGACGAAGTGCGCGGCCAATGCAGCTTCTACTTCATCGAGAGACCGATCAAGCTGGAAAGAGCAAGCTGAACCTCGGAGGTTAGAGGTCAGTCAAAGACAAGAGCTGATGCTTAACTAACCTCTGACCTTTAGCCTCTGACCTCTAATTTTATGTCAAAAGTTATCGTTGTCATCGGCGCGCAGTGGGGCGATGAGGGCAAGGGCAAGATCGTCGACCTGCTGGCCGAACGCTTCGACATCGTCTCGCGCTATCAGGGCGGGCACAACGCCGGCCACTCCGTCTACGTCGGCGAGCGCGCCTTCGTCCTGCACCTGATCCCTTCCGGCATCATCCACCGCGGTAAGACCTGCGTGCTCGGCAACGGGATGGTCATCGACCCGAAAGCCTTTTTCGAGGAGGCCGACCGCCTCGCCGCGCAAGGTCTGGAGGTCACGCCAGAGCGCGTGCTCGTCAGTTCGCGCGCCCATTTAATTCTCCCCTACCATCGCGCGCTCGACCACACGAGCGAGGAACGGCTCGGCAACGAACGCGTCGGGACGACGCTGCGCGGCATCGGCCCCGCCTACGAAGACAAGGCCGGGCGGCGCGGCATCCGCGTCGCCGACGCGCTCGTGCCCGAAGTCCTGCGCGCGCGCATCGAGCGCAATCTGGAAGACGCCAACCGCATCATCGAAGCCTACGGCGGGCAAGCCTTAGACGTTGAAGAGGTCTTCGCGGAGACTTCGAGGCTCACCGAACGGCTCGCCCCTTTCATCGCAGACACGACGCACTTCCTGAACCGCGCCGCGCGCGAAGGCCGCTCCATCTTGATCGAGGGCGCGCAGGCCACCCTGCTCGACGTGGATCACGGCACCTACCCGTTCGTCACCTCTTCGAGTACGACCGCCGGGGGCGCAAGCATCGGGACGGGACTCGCGCCCCATCGCATCACGGGCGTGCTCGGCATCGTCCGCACCTACACGACGCGCGTCGGCGAAGGCCCCTTCCCCACCGAGATGCTCGAAGGCGAAGCGGAACTCGGGCAGTTGATCCGCAAGCGCGGCCGCGAGTACGGCGCGTCCACGGGTCGCCCGCGCCGCTGCGGCTGGTTCGACGCCTTCGCCACGCGCTACGCCGCGGAGATCAACGGCTTCACCTCCGTCGCGCTCACCAAACTCGACGTGCTCGACGCGCTCGACCAGATCAAGGTCTGCACCGGCTACCGCCTCGACGGGCGCGAGGTCGAATCCTTCCCCGCCGTCTCGCAGGACTTGCGCCGCGTCGAACCCGTCTACGACACGCTCCCCGGCTGGAACACCTCCACCGAAGGCATCACGGAGATGAGCCGGCTTCCCCTGAACGCGCGCGCCTACGTCGAATATCTCTCGCGCGCCATGGACGTGGAGATCGGGCTCGTCTCCACCGGCCCGGAGCGAGACCAGACGATTCTCAACCCCGGCTCCGCCCTCGACGCGTGGCTCAAAACACAATAACGGGCGGCACGCTTGCCCGCTACCACCAACGTATGTAAAATGATTCTCACGCGTTGCCGTTGCAAGAAATCAGCCTTCAACGTAACTCATCCGACGAGTTGATCCGCACCTGACGAATGCGGGCGCACGCGCTTGAAATCTCCACTTCGGGCCGATAGCTCAGTCGGTAGAGCAAGTGGCTTTTAACCACTGGGTCGCAGGTTCGAGTCCTGCTCGGCTCATCAATTTAAGCGGATAAGGGACTTATTAGACTTTGATTGTCGCTTAGTTATTTTGACTAAGTTGCTAGGAGGTTCTGATGAGTCCTTTTTCTTCTTTGTTTGAACAATTCCGTTCTATAGAGGTTAAACTTAACAATCTAATATTATTGACGCTTTTAGGTTATTGAATTAATGTTTTATCCACTTTACTTGTGAAACTCTCATCTGAGGCAAGCTTGAATGTCTATTCAAATACGTGAATCAATAGTTTTATCTAACTCCCTAATATATCTAGTAGTTAATCGGCGGTCATATATAAAAGCCTTACTACTAGGTGCAGCTTCTAGAAGTCTTATTATTATGGCTGGTTCGGTTTTATTAGGATGGTTCTTTTATGAAACCACAGCTTTCCGTGTTGTTGTGGGGTTAACTTGCAGCCATGTTTTACTTGAACTTTTAAGTTTGTCAAAGAAGGCTGGAAATGTAGTAGGCATACTTAATGAATTATTCAACATAGTAGACAGTGAAGATAAAGATGAAGATGAAGATGAAGAAAAGAAGAAAAAGAGAGCTGGTGAAGAGGCGGACAGATTAGCAAAAGAAATAGCTATTTTAGAGGCAAGGAGTAAAGGTAAGCACTAGCCAATGCTGAACATTCCTTCTTTTCTTACGTTCGCGCGGTCACTAAGTTTTGCCGGTTTACTTTCTGCTGGTATTGGAGCAGTCATCTACTTTTTTCTTTTCCCTCAATTATTTGTTGGTATTGTAAGTGCAAAGATTTTTATCATCTTCTGTGGTTTATTAGGCGCAGGCTTACAGCAGATGATCAGTGGTTTTTTTAGTAATGTTCTTACACCAGTTGGTAAGTATATTCTTTATTACGAAAAACTTTTGGAGTTAACGGTGCTACACAAGCAAGGAATTATTAGTGAAGAGAAATTTACACAGCTTGTTGATAGACTCACGGATGAGAGATTTATAGGCTCTCTTCCTACCACCCAACTTTCCATTGCCTCACAGCTTCCAGCTACTAAAAAACCCATTCACAAAGTTCGTTAATATTGCCAATAAGATTTCCATTAGATGTAACCTCTTCAGGTAGTTCATAATTTTAGTTCATTGAACGGCTGGAGGTTTTTTCTGTATAATCCTTCATTATGAACAAACGTGCCAAGAAGCGATTGAAGGAAGCTATTCAGAAGGAGATCGCGGAGCGAACGGATCAACGTAAGGAACAGAACTTCTCCACCCCCGCGAAGAAAGTGCCGGAGAGTCGTGGCTTCACGGCGAAGCCTGAGAAGAAGCGGGGTTAGTTTTTGGTCACTAACTCGTGCGCGCCAATCGGCCAGAATCGAAGTTGAGGAGTAACAATGTACATCTACACAGTACAACCAATGCCCGGACAGAAGGCAAAGTTTGACGGCGATCCGTCAATCAAGTATCAGGTTAAAAGACAGAACACTTCTTTAAAAACCGGACAAAAAGGGCGTAGTGAGATTATCAGGACTAATCTGGATTACGAGGATGCGACGGCGGTTATTAAGATTTTCAACGATAAGGAAGGCGAGTCGCAAATCAGGAAGGGCGAAGCGGCGGCGCGCGAAGATGCTTTGTAGAAGCTGCGACTGACTGGCGGGTCGGACGAGCGAATGGCGGAGCGGTTGAGTGTGACTCAACCGCTCCGCCATTCGCGTGTGGACGTAGGTTAAGGCGCGGGTCGCCCCGTCGTCCGTGTGGTTAGCGACGGCGGCGGGTGGTCGTCGTCGCGGGGCGCGGTTTAGCTGCGCGCTCCTGCTGCATGCTCTGTTCGAGCGCGGCGAGGCGTTGCTCCATGGTCGTGTTGGCGGCGCTGAGACTCTGCACTTCGGAGCGGAGTTGCTCGACCTCGGCGGTGCGCTGTTGGAGTTGGGCGGTGCGCTGGTCGAGCGCCTTGACGGCCGCGAGGCTCACGCCCGCCAAGTCTTGGACGCCGATGGAGGTGTTGCCCGTGCCGAGTCCGAACTCCTGATAGAAGTCTTCGGCCATCGGCCCCATGTGGCGCACCGCGCTGCCCTCGGCCGTGTAGTTCCAGGTGCTGACGGGAATCTTGCGCAACCGCGCGAGCACGTCTTCGCCGCTCGCCAGTTTGAAATTCTCTTTGGTCGTGCGGCTCGAAGTGCAGTTGAAGACGCCCGAACCGGCGGGCAGGTTGCAACCCGTCGTGCCGCCGAGGTTCGTGCGGAAGCGGAAGCCGCCGGTGGCGCGCGCCGCAAACTCGTTGTTGGCCGTGTTGCGGAAAGTGTCGGCCGAGGCCGTGGCCGAGCCGTCCGACCAGATGAACGTGCCGCTAAAGCCGTTGTTCGTGGCGAACTTGCCCATGGCGGTCGTGTGATCCTGGCTGGCCGTCACGTTGAAGCCTATCGCGATGGCCGCGAGGCCACGAATGTTGAAAGTGTCTGGGTCGCACTTGCCGTTTGCGAGGATGGGGCTGCCGGAGATGGCGCGGTTTCCCAAGGCGACGCCGTAGGTGTCGCAGACGCGGTTGCCCGCGCCCGCCGAGAATCCGGCCGCGCCCTTCACTTCGTTGCCGCTGCCGAAGACGATGCTCGAAGTCGCGCGCGCTTGGTTGGTGTCGCCGAAAGCGAGCGCGTAGAGACCTTCGGCGGTCGAGTTCGAGCCGCCCGCCCACGAGAAGAAACCGACCGTCGCGTCGTCCCATTCGTTGTCGGCGTAGCCGGAGCGGAACGCGCCCTTGTAGCTATCCCAGGAGGTGCGGTAGCCCTTGCCCTGCATCGGGGAGACGCCGATGCCGAGGTTGCCGGTGGCGACGAAGCTTCCGTTCTGGAAGACCTTGAACCACGCGGGCGTGTGGCCGCCGGGGCCGGAGCAGCAGGTCGAGCCGCCGCGCAGGTTGATCATGGGAGCCGTGCCGTTGGCGTCGCCGACCGAGAGTTGTTCCGCGCCGGGGACGAACTTGACGAAGTTAGAGTCGGCGTAAGCCTTGTTGACGGCGTCGCCCGCGTTGACGGGGTTGCCGACGTTGCTGATGAGCGCGTTGTTGGCCGACAGGCCGAGGTTGAAGATGTTCGCGCCCGACCAGACGTTCGCGCCGTTGAGGCGTGCGAGATTGGTTGACAGGCGGTTGTCGTTGATCACGCCCGTCGTCTCCGCGGCGTTGATCGCGCTGACAATGTTTGTGCCCGACATGCTGCCGCCGCCCGCCGCCGTGCTCATGGTCGTGCCGTCGGGGAAGATGAGGCTGCTGCCCGCGCCGCCGAGCTTAATGCTGCCGGCCACCTCAAGTTTCTGCGCCGGGGCGATTGTGCCGATGCCGACGTTGCCCGAAGAAGTAATCCTCATTCGTTCACCGAATCCGCTTGAACCACGAGTACCAAAGACAAGCGCTCCATGTCTATTTGTTCCGGTATTATCGGTCAGTTGTGCTCCTATCGTGGCGAGACCCAAGGTGCTATCCGCATAAAAAGCAAGGTTCCTCCAGTTGTTGAGAGTATTGCTACTATTACGCACGATAAGAGGAATCTGCTGGAAATCCGCACCGATGCCGGTTGAGGCGGAGATGTCCGACAGATCGAGCTTTGTGGCGGGGGTCGTCGTGCCGATGCCGATGTTGCCGTTGGCTTCCGTTATGGCCGAGTCGCCGGCCTGACCCGTGGCCCCCTCAACCCACTTCACCACCTTGCCGGTCGTGCCCGTCCCGGAGAGGCTCTGCACGGCGGTCGCGCCTGCGATGACAGCGCTGCCAGCCGTCGCCGCGCCGTCTTTGGAAGTGCGCGCCGGCACGCCGGCCGAAGTCAATACCGTCCCATCCTCGAAGCGGATGCCGCCGCGCGCTCGAATCGTGCCCGCCACGTCGAGCGTCGCCTCCGGCTTGTCCGTGCCGATGCCGACGCGCCCGTCCGGGGTGATCCGCACCTGCTCGCGGTCTTGGCCGGATAGGATGTCGCCGGTGCGCAGGGTGAGCGCGCCCTTCGTGCTGGCGACTCGCCCGTCCTCACCGTCGTGCGCCGCCACGGTTAAAGCGCGCTGCTTGCCTTCGCGCAAAATCGTCAGGCCGTTGTCCGCGCCCGCCGCGACGCTTTTCTGTTCACGACGACTTTCCGCCGCCGCCTGTTTCTGGGCGTCGGCTAGTTCCTGCTCGCGCACACGCTGCACGGACGCCTGTCCCGATTGCAGCGAGAGCGTGGCGATCCGCTGGGTGGCTCGCCCCTGTAAATCTTTGACCGTCAAAATACACAGGTAGGAACCGTCGCCCGCGCCCTGCGGCGCGTCCGCCGGTTGCCAGTCAAGGACGCTTCCCTGCCGCACGCCGGAATCAAAGATGCGTTCCCCGTTCGCGCCGTAGAGTTCGAGCCGCAACTGCACGGCTCCGGCGGGAGCCGCGAAGCGGACGCTGCTGCCCGTGGCCGATGCGGTTACGACGGCAGGCGGCGGCGGCGTCGAGGCCGCGTCCTGCGGCTGCGGCGCGGCGGCCGATTCGGCCTGCGCAAAAATGTTGGCGGTGAAAATGCTTAGGGTCAGGATGACGAAGAATAATTTACGACGGATAAACATATGAAGCCCTTCTTTCGATGCCGGATAATTTGCGGCGTCGAGTCAAACACGTCGCCCGACGCGGGGTTTGAACTCACTTCATTGTCTAACGCGTAAAGATCGGGAGGAAGGGATCACTTTATTCGCGCGGGAGGAGGGACAGGCCGGAAGCGAGGGTTTCGGTGCGCGCCGGGAGGACGGCGCGCGACAAAAAAACAGTGAGCGGCGTGGTGCGATGTTTCGCACCACGCCGCCCACTGTTTTTATACAACTACCGCGCCCGGCGTTTACTTGAACTTGAAGTTCGCGCGGTGGTGCGTGCCGTCGTTCAGCGTGACGACCAACTGGCGGCACGTTCCCTCCCACGCCTTCAGCGTCTTCCAGTTGTAATGATACTGGTCGCTTCCGGCGTCGTAGGTCAGGCCGCTCGCGCCCGGCGAGTCGATCTCCGTGAGGTCAACCGCGGGATCGGCGGAATTACACGCGACCACACCCGACGCGGGCGAGTCCGCGCCGAAGATATTCAGTCCCTTGTTACCGCTGAGGCTGAACTTGATGGGAATCGCGCTCCCCGCTTTGACCGTGTTGAGCACGGGCAGGTTGGAGATGGGCGAGAAGAAGCCCGCGAACAGGTAATGCACGGTCACGTTGAAACTGCACGAGCTCGTGTTGCCCGCCTGATCGGTGGCCGTCGCGGTGACAATCGTCGTGCCGACGGGGAAGTTCGCGCCGGAGGCGTGCGAGGTGGTGACGGCCGCCGTGCCGCAACTATCGCTCGCCGTGGGGTTGAAGCTCACGGGCGCGGAGGTGGCCGCCGTGTTGGGCGGCAGGTTGACGACGATGTTCGCCGGGCAGGTGATGACCGGAGCCGTCGTGTCCACCACGTTCACCGTGCGCGTCGCCGTGCCGGTGTTCGTGCCGTCGGTGGCCGTGTAGGTGATCGTGTACGCGCCCGGCGTGTTCACGTCCACGCTGCCCGAGACGGTGACGGGGAAGGAGCCGCCGCAAGCGTCGTTGGCCGTCGCGCCCGCGTCCGTGTAACTCGTGTGGCATTCCACGGTCGCCGGGCTGTCGCCGTTGATGGTGATGACCGGGGGGGTCGTGTCCACGACGTTGACGGTGCGCTCGACGGTGGCGTCGTTGCCGGAGGCGTCGCTCACCGTGTAGGTGAGGATGTAGGTGCCGACCGTGTTCGGGTCAACCGTGCCGGAGACCTGTATCGCCGAGTTGAGGTCGCCCGCGCAACTGTCGGTCGCGGTCGCGCCGGGGTCTGTGAACGCGGCGTGGCATTCGGCCGTCAACACGTTCCCGCCGGTAAGCGTGATGACGGGGTCGGTGGTGTCAACGACGTGAACCGTGCGCGTGATCGTCGCGACCAGATCGTCGGAAGGATCGCCGGGCGTGCCGTGTTGGTCGGTGGCCGAGTAGGTCAGGGTGTACGTGCCGACCGTGTTCGGGTCAACCGCGCCGGAGACGCTGACGGGAGACGAGCCATCGCAGGCGTCGTTGGCCGACGCGCCCGGATCGGTGAACCCGGTGTGACACTCGACGGTGAGTTCCTGAGTTTCGATTTTATCTTCCGTCAACGGGTCGTCGCCGTTCAGCGTGATTTGCGGGGGCGAGTCGTCTATGACGTTGACGGTGCGGGTGGCGGTGGCGGTGTTTGTGCCGTCCGTCGCCGTGTAGGTGATGGTGTAGGTTCCGGGCACGTTGGGGTTTACGTTGCTGGAAGCGTCGGGCGTGATGCCCGGCCGGTTGGTCGTCGCGCCGGGGTCGGCGAACGGCGGGATGCTGTTGCACTCGACCCTCAACGGGTTCGCCCCGTTCAGGGTGATGTTGAACGCGCGCGTGTCGTTGACCGTCACCGGGAAGATGACGGAGTCGCCCGACGCGGCGGTGCAGGTCACGAGGGTTGTGCCGGACGGGAAGAGCGAACCCGACGGCGTATCACATTGAATGGGCGAGCAGGAGTCGCCTTCGCCGTCAACCGCATAGGTGACGAACGCGCCGTACAACGTTTCCGACGGGTCGTTGGGGTCGTGGATCTCCGAGCCGTTGACGGAGATGGGCTGCGGGGCTGTGAGCGTGCAGGTCTGGGTCTCGTTTGAAGCCTGCGACGTGGTGAAAGAGAACGCGTCGGAGTTGCTGGACGGCCGCGCGTCTTCCGTGTCGCTCGTGACCGTCGCCCGCGCGCCGACGCTCGTGCCCGCCGCCGCCGTGATGTTGTAGGTGGCGACGAATAAGGCGTGCTCGCCGCGCGGCAGACTGGCGAGCGTGCAGACGCCGCCCGTGCCGCAGTCCGCGCCCGTAGCCCCGGTCAAACTTTGGAGCGAAAGGCCGGACACGGAGAGCGCGGAGACTTGAACGTTCGTCGCGGCGTCCGGCCCGGCGTTGTAGACCACCACTTTGACGGGGACGGCCGCGCCGGATTCGACGGCCCTGTCGCCGGTTCCCACGGAGATTTGAAGATCGGCGCGCGGGTTGGCCGGTTCATGCACGTCGAAGGAGACGGTTGCGCTGCGCGAGCCGTCGGCCGATCTCAGGTCAACCCTCCACGTCCCGCGATTGTCCACGCTGTCGTCGCCGATGACCGATACGGCCGTGCCGGGGAGCGTGAACAGGTTGGTCTGCCCGCTCGTCGTGACGAAAGCCCCGTCGAGAATGTAGTTGGCGGGATTGATGAAAGTAATTTGACGGAAGGAGAAGAAGCCGGTCGGGAAGGTGACGCGCGCGCAGACCGTCTCGCCGAGGTTGAAGTCCGTCTTCGGAGTCACACAATCGGCGGCGTAGATGTTCAATTCGTCAACCGGAAACAGTTGGAACATCACGGGCGATAACAGCAGCGGACGCGCGCCGTAGCCTGCCTCCGGCCGACTCGCAACCGGCTGAAGATTCGCGCCCGCGCTCGCCTTGTCGCGCGGCGCGGCCGCCGAGGTCGAGCCGCTGTAGAAGATCGTGACGGCGACGGCGAAGAGGGCGAGAAACGCACCCACGCGTCGGGCGGTCGCACCCGCGATCTGCCCATCGAGGCCGAGGCGGCGAGCGTTTGCGAGTGATGAATTGTTTTTAAGTTTGGAAAGAGAATTCGTAGCGATGGGGGGACGGGACATAAGGGTGTCTCCTTACTAGGTGTGATTCTGGTTGGGTCAGAGGCCGGGTAGGCCGGGGAATCTCAGACTAAGAAACGGAGCAGGCGGCCAAGACTTTTCCGATTTCGTTAGCAGGGGTCTGTACGCACGGCGCGTGCGGCTCGTCGAAATGCAGCGCGCATGCTATGTGAATTGACGGGTAGAGTCAAGGCGGGCGAGGCCTGTTAAATGACGCCCGGCGAACACCGGCCGCGCGCGGCGCGTCTACCGGGAGTCAGGTGGGAGGGTTGATCGAGTCGGAGACCCATCCGAGGCCGCGCGCCGCACCGCTACGCCTGCCGGTTGAGACGGCGCGAGTTTTCCGCTCGCGCCGCCCTAAGCTTGCCGGGCTCGCATACGATCAACTTCGATTGACGTTGCGCTTAAAGAATGTTCCGCAGGGTTAGTTGACGCGCGGCGGGCGGACGACGTTCGAGATGATTCCGAGACGCGCGAGCAGGCGGATGACGTAGCCGGAAAAATCCACTTGATACCAACGCCAGCCGTGCATGGCGGCGGCGGGGCGCGCGTGGTGGTTGTTGTGCCAGCCTTCGCCGAGCGTAAGCAGGCCGAGCCACCACACGTTGCGGCTTTCGTCGCGCGTCTGGTTGGGGCGCGTGCCCCAGACGTGGCAGACGCTGTTGATGCACCACGTAAAATGCCAGAGGGCGAGCGTGCGAAGCACCGTGCCCCAGAGCACGCCGCGCCACCCGGCGACCGCGTAACAGAAAATCCCGGTCAGAAACCACGGCAACGTGAACAGCACGCCGCGGTCTAAGACGCGCACCCACGGGTCTTGCCCCGACACGTCCGGCACTAACTCGCGGTAGTCGCTTCCCTCCTCCGCATCGACGCACATGATCCAGCCCATGTGCGCGTGGAAGAAACCCTTGAGCGGCGAATGCGGGTCGCCCTGCTTGTCGGTCAACTGGTGGTGACGCCGGTGAATGCGTGTCCAGCGCGCGGGGCCGCCCTGCAAGGCCGCCGCCCCCACCCACGCGAGCAGGCGGCGCAGCCATTGCGGCGCGACGAAACCGCGATGCGCGAGCAGGCGGTGATAACCGATGCCGATGGCGAAGGTGGTGGCAAGGTAGAGGCCGAAGAAGAGAGCGAGGTCAACGGCGCGCGGCGCGAACCACAGGCCGAGCAGCCCGCAGGCGTGCAGGCCGAGGACGAGAAAGCTTTGAATCCATTGAATGCGCGACAGCAGGGAGAGCGGCTGTTCGAGTGCGAGAGTGTTGGTTCGTTCTTTGAGCAAAAAAATTTTACCTTTGAATATTTAATCCGTCTGACCCTGTTACTATACACAAACATGAATCGCCGGGGCTAACCGCCGCCCGCCGAATCTCGACGCGGCGGGCGTGGCCGCGCCCGGCGTGAAGACTTCGCCACACGAAATAACCTATCATGTCTCCACATTCGACATTATTTAAGGAGCATTATGACGAATCAAAACGAAGAGATCGCGACGCTGGCGGGCGGTTGTTTCTGGTGTCTGGAAGCAGTCTTCGCGGATTTGCGCGGCGTTGCGCGCGTGGTGTCCGGCTACTCCGGCGGCCACGTCGAGAATCCGACTTACAAAGAAGTCTGCGGCGAGACGACCGGACACGCGGAGGTGGTGCAGATCACTTTCGACCCGCAGGTCGTCTCCTACAGTGAACTGCTGGAAGTCTTCTTCACCATCCACGACCCGACGACCCTCAACCGTCAGGGCGGCGACGTGGGCACGCAGTATCGCTCGGCCATCTTCTACCATTCGCCCGAGCAGAGGGACGCCGCCACGGAGGTCATCATCACACTTGACGCGGCGCGCGTCTGGGACGCGCCCGTCGTCACGGAGGTCGTACCCTTCAAAGTGTTCTACGCGGCGGAGGATTACCATCAGGAGTATTACCAGAACAACGCGAGCCAGCCCTACTGCCGCGCCGTCATCGCGCCGAAGGTCGCCAAGTTTCGTCAAAAATATTTGGAGCAGTTGAAGCGTTAGGCGTGCGGGGGAAGTAGGCGGGCGCGTGTGTGCGCCCGAAAAAGCAAGAGAGCCGGGCGGGTTAATCGTCCGCCCGGCTTTTTAGTCTTTCGCGCCGTCGCCCGGAGCGCAGGGGCGTTTATCTAGCCCTGCGTTCGTCGCGTTCGGCGATCAGGTTGTTCGTCACGGAGAAGACGCCGGGGATGCTGCGCGCGGCGAACTCCGCGAGTTGCTTGTCCATCCGGTTGCCGACGACGCCTTCCAGCGTCAAGTGCCCGCGGTTGACGACGATATGGAGCGACGGATTCGACCCCATCGCGTAACGGTAGAGGCTACTCGTGTTGAAGATGGCGCGATACGACTCGGCGCGGATACGGTCGTCGAAGCCGGAGAGCGGCAACACCTCGATGTTGTTGACGACGCGCTCGACGCCCTTGATCTTCGCCACGCGCCGCTCCGCGTCCGAACGCGTGGACGGGCGCACTACCTGCCCGTAGAGCGTCACGGTGTCGCCCTCGACCTTGTAGGCGAGGTTATCGAACACGCCGTAGTAAGGCAGCGTCACGAGTTCCTTGCGGACGCGCTTCGAGACCTGTTGCGCGTCGAAGCCCTGACCGGATTCCGTGAGCGGAGACGCCGTAACGGCCGTCGCCGCCGAAGCCGCCACCGCGACGAAAAGCGCGAGCGCGGCCAAACTGTTTTTGAACGTTTTCATAGCTCTTTTTTCACCCCTCGATTAATTGATTATCATCCTGTTTTCTTTCGGAAATTAGATGCTTGAGATGGTTTTCGAGTGGCCTTACACTTCGGCCGCGCGCGTGCGCGCGAAGCGGCGGCCGGGTGCGCCTCGGACTGTGATTCAAACGTTTTTTTGTTATTGTTACCCACGCGCGCGCGCGCCGGCCACGAGGAGCGTCGGCCGTTTGCGCGCGGGAGCACGGGACAAGGAGGACAAGGGGCATGGCATCGGTCTGGGAACTGGGCGGGTTGACGTGGAGAGAGTTGGGGCGGCGCGTCTGGTGTGAAATCTACGACGGCGACTTGCTGACGCGCGCGGCGGCCTTGTCCTACTACTTTCTGCTCGCGCTCTTTCCCCTCCTCCTCTTCCTCATCGCCATGCTCGGATATTTCGCCGACGCGGGCACGGAACTGCGCGCCAACCTGCTCCGCTATCTCTCGACCGTCATCCCCCGCTCGGCCTCCACGCTCATTCGTACCACCGTCGATGAGATCGCGGAGAACACGGGCGGCGGCAAACTCACTTTCGGCTTGCTGACGGCCGTGTGGGCGGCCTCCTACGGGATGGGCGCGATCAGCGACACGTTGAACTCCGCTTACGGCGTCAAGGAGAGGCGGCCGTGGTGGCGCGTGCGGCTGACTTCAATCGGCCTCACCATCGTCATCGCCGTGTTGACCATCACGGCGTTGATGCTCGTGCTCTACGGCGGCGAGATCGGCGACGCGCTGGCAAACCGTTTCGGGTTCACAGACGCGTTCACGCTTGTCTGGGCGATTGTGCAATGGCCGATTGTGCTGGGCTTCGTGCTGCTGGCCTTCGCGCTGATTTACTACTACGCGCCCGACCTGCACGATCAGAAGTGGTACTGGATCACGCCCGGATCGCTCGCGGGCGTCGGGCTCTGGCTGCTCGTCTCCTTCATCTTCCGCCTCTACCTGCGCTTCTTCGACAACTACAGCGTCACCTACGGCTCGCTCGGCGCGGTCATCATCCTCATGCTCTGGTTCTACCTGACGGGCTGCGCGATCCTCATCGGCGGCGGCGTCAACGCCGAGATCGAGAACGCGGCCGCCGCCGCGGGCACGCCCGGCGCGCATCGCCACGGCCGTAAAACCCCGCTGAAGGAGGCGAAGAAGAAGGGATGAGGGCGGAGGAATGAAATGAAGGCTTAACTGCCTTGAGTTGTTTGCCTGATTGATCCCTTTATCTTTGATCTCCCGGCATGAGCGTGATCCCGACCAAGACACAAATCTCCGCGGGCGGCGTCGTGTTTCGCCGTCGCGACTCGCGCGTCGAAGTGGCTTTGATTTCGGTCGGCGGCGAAAATCGCTGGCAGTTGCCGAAAGGTCTGGTTGACGCGGGCGAGGCGACGGAGGCGGCGGCCGTGCGCGAGGCGCGCGAAGAGACCGGCATCGAGACCGAACTCGTCGCGCCCATAGACAAGATCGAATACTGGTACTACGCGACGCAGCGGGGCGGCCGCGTGCGCTTCCACAAGTTCGTCCACTTCTACCTGCTGCGCTACCTGTCCGGCGATGTGCGCGACCACGACGCGGAAGTCAACGAGGCGCGCTGGGTGGAGATGGAAGAGGCGCGCACGATGCTGGCCTTCGCGGGCGAGCGCAAAGTGTTGGAGCGTGCGCGCGAGATGCTCGCGGCCTCGTGCGATGCTCGTCAGGAATAATTTTCGGGGCGGCGCGTTGAAGCTCAAAGCGTCGAATTAGATTGTCCGGGCAGGATGAGTCCGCGGCCCGTGAGTTGCGGAAGACACGGGCTGCGGACTCGCGGTGCGACTACAAATATTCCGGCTCGGCGTCGAAGCCCGGCGCTCAGCGTCCGGCCTTCGGCCGCTTCGGGTTGCCCGCGCCCGTCTTCGGAGTGGCGGCCGCTTCGTCCGCGTCCGTCCCCAGATTCAAGTCCGGCCGGTCGTGCTGCGCCTGCACAACTTCGGAACGCTTGCCGAGTTTGTTCTCCGCGCCCCGCTCCGCGCTCTGCTTTTTGCCTTCGCCCGTCGGCGGTTGATTCACTTTTCCTCGACTCTTATTCGCCATCTGCCGTTGTCCTCCCTGACATCGCTTTCAACTTGATCGACGCGCGTTGCCGGAAGTCTTGCCTTCCGGCGCGTCAACTTTTCTCGTCCTCGCGCGCGAGCAGCTTGCGCGCTTTCTCCATCTCCTTTTTACCATCGCTGCTCACGGGCGGGTAGCGCAGTTTGAGGGATTTTAACTTGGCGAGCACGAGTTCGGCGACGACGAGCGCGCTGAACCAGCGGTGATCCGCCGGGACGACGTACCACGGCGCGTCCCTCTTGCTCGTCTGCGTCAAGGCGTCCTCGAACGCGCTCATGTACTCGTCCCAACGCGCGCGCTCCGCCACGTCGTTCATCGAAAACTTCCATTTCTTCTCCGGCGCTTCGAGCCGTTCCATGAGACGCTCGCGCTGCTTCTCTTTCGAGAGGTGGAGGAAGAATTTCATGACGTGGACGCCGTTCTCCGTCAGGTATTGCTCGAAGTTGTTGATCTGCGCGAAGCGTTGCCGCCAGATGCCCCGCGAGTCGCGTATGCGCGGCGGCAACTGCTGGTCTTCGAGCCGTTCGGGGTGAACGCGCGTCGAGAGCACTTCCTCGTAATAAGAGCGGTTGAAGATGCCGATCTGCCCGCGCTTGGGTAGATACCTGACGAACCGCCAGAGGTAATCGTGCTTGAGTTCCGTCGCGCCCGGCTTCTCGCTGAGCATCACCACGCAGCCCTGCGGGTCGATGCTCGACATGACGTGTTTGATCGTGCCGTCCTTACCCGCGCCGTCCATCGCCTGAAAGATGAGCAGGAGCGACTGCGTCTCTTCCGCCATCAGTTTGTCTTGATACTTCGCGAGGCTCTCGCAATCCTCCCTGATCTTGGCCTCGGCCTCCGCCTCGCTCTTGAACTTTCCGGTGAACGCCGGATCGTAATTCTTCAGACGCACCCGCTCGCCCGCGCGCACGAGAAACCCTTGTTGCTTCATTCACATCCCGCCTTTCGTTTCCCCCAACTTATAATTGCATTAGTTCTTATCTCTGTGTCTCCGAGTTATTCATCTTGCCGTCAGCGACCGGGTTCCGCAACTATGCCGCCGCCGCCGTCCGCGACGAGCAGCTTCCGCGCCTCGCGCCTGAGCGCGGGCAGGCACAGGCTGAAAATCAACGCGCTCAGGATGCAGCCCGCGCCGCCGAGCGCGACGGTGTTGGCCGCGCCCACGCGTTCCGCGAGCCAGCCCGCCAAAAGCGCGCCGAGCGGAGCCATGCCGAGAAACATCATCGAGTAGACGGCCATCACGCGCCCGCGCAGCGCGTCGGGCGACATCGCCTGAACGAGCGTGTTCGACGAAGCGATCTGGATGATCATCGAGAAGCCGACGACGACCAGCACGACGACCGCCAGACGAAAATCCTGCAACTGCGAAAACAGCACGAGACTCGCGCCGAAGCCCGCCGACGAAAAGGCCACCAACCGCCCCATCCCGCGCACCCCGCGCCGCGCCACGAGCAGCAACGCCGCGCCGAGCGCGCCCACGCCCGCCGCCCCCAGCAGCATGCCGAGGCCGCCCGCGCCCACGTGCAGAATGCGGTCGGCGAAGACCGGCATCAGCATCGTGTAGGGCATGCCGAACAAACTCACGAGGCCGAGCAGGATGATCAGAGCGCGGATCGGCCCCGTGCGCCCGACGAAGCTGAAGCCCTCGACGATGCGCCGGATGGGCGAGCGACGTTCCGCGGCCATCACCTGCCGCGCGACGCGCATCCGTGAGAGTCCGGCGATCACGGCGATGTAACTCAGGCCGTTGACGAAGAAGCACCAGCCCTCGCCGATGGTGGCGACGAGCAGTCCCGCTATCGCCGGCCCGACGAGCCGCGCCCCGTTGATCATCGAAGAGTTGAGCGCGATGGCGTTGACGAGGTCTTCCCTGCCGACGAGGTCTGCGACGAACGCCTGTCGCGACGGAATGTCAAAGGCGTTGACGACGCCGAGCAGCGCGGCGAGCACGTAGACGTGCCAGACGGCGACCGTGCCCGTCAACGTCAGGACGGCGAGCGCGAAGGCGAGCAGCATGGCGAGCGCTTGCGTGGTGATCAGAATCCGGTGGCGGCTGAAAGTGTCTGCGGCCGCGCCGCCGAGTGGCGCGAGCAGGAAGCCGGGCATCTGCCCCGCGAACGCGACGAGGCCGAGCGTCGCCGCCGAACCCGTCAGGCGGTAGACGAGCCACGACTGCGCCACGATCTGCATCCACGTGCCCGTGAGTGAAATGAGTTGGCCGCCGTAAAAGAGTCTGTAATTTTTGTGGCCGAGCGAGCGCAACGCCGCCGGTATCCGAAATCTCTCCCCCGCTCCCGCCGCCTCGTCGTCGTCTCTCGTAACTTCCGCCTGAATCACTTTCACCCCTCGTTCGCTTCCCTCGAAATGCGCGCGGCGGCAACTCGCATCGCGCCGCCGCAGTTTATGAACCGTTTTATTAAACCCGCTTAACTAGATGAACCGCGCCGATGATAGGATCGCCGCAAGACGGAATGATGACCTTCATTTCAAGAAACTGTGACAAAGGCCGCTTTCGACGCGCGCCACGCGACGCCGCACGTCGCACTGGTCGAACGTCGTGTGGCGTTGCGTCGCCGTCAATGCCGAGTGAAAGTTGCCGGGAGCGTCGTCGCTTCGCGTATCGCAGAACGTCGGGGGCGCATCGCACGAAGCCCGCGAGTGCCGCGCGGGCGCACGGACTCCGCGCGCTGCACAATCGGGCGCACGTTACCTAACGCACGCGCACGAGGAGCCGGATTAACTCGCGCCCCGCAGCGCGCCGCGCGCCGCGCCATACGCCTCTTCCACGCGCGCCCAGCCGTCCGTCTCCAACGCCGCCTTGAGCCAGTAGGTGTAATCCTCCGGCCGCGCGCGCAGGTCGCGCCGCAGTTCGTCCGGCGTCGCCCATTTCCAATCTTCCACCTCCGACTCTTCGGCGATGAACGCGCCGTCGAACTCCCCAACGAAGACGTGATCGTATTCGTGCTCGATCAACTCGTTCGTAAACTCGGCGCGGTAAAGAAACTCGAAGGCCGCGCTCAGTTCGCAATCGAAGTTCATCTCCTCGCGCAAGCGGCGACGCGCGGCCGCCCGTGTGGATTCGCCGGGGCGCGGGTGGCCGCAGCAGGTGTTCGACCAGAGGCCGCCGGAGTGATATTTCGTCTTCGCCCTGCGTTGCAGCAGCAGCCGCCCTTCGGAATTGAAGACGAAGATCGAGAACGCGCGGTGCAGCCGTCCCGCCTCGTGCGCCGTCAGTTTTTCCGACGCGCCCAACTCCCGATCATGTTCGTCTACGAGAATGACTTGTTCCATCAATAACCCCTCGCGGCGCGCCCCGGCCGTCTCACTCAACCGGATGGCTATCGAGCGATTGAAGGGCGCGTTCGAGCATGGCGCGGTGCGCGGGGTTCGTCGCGCGGCCGAGTTGATCGAGGATGCGCGCTCTGGACAGGCGCAGGGATTCCAGTTTCGCTTCGCGCTCACGCTCTTCGGGCGAAGAACTATTTTTGCGCAGGCGCGCTTCGGCCGCCGCCTGCTGCCGCTCCAGAGCGTCTTCCATCTGCCCCGCCAGTGCGTCCCCGTCCCATCCTCCGGCCATCTCGCTTCTCCCCTTCCCGCCCCGCCGCGCGGGGCATCGTCAATCAGACTCTTATGACCAACCGCGCTCGCTCACTCGCTCACTCGTCCGCGCCCGGCTTCGAGCGCGAACGCTTCAGACGCGAGCGGCGCGCCTTCGACTCAAGCGTGCGCTCCTTCGCGCCCTGCGTCGCGCGCGTCGGGACGCGCTTCGCGGGGCGATGATTCAACTTCTCCGCGCGCTCGCGCAGTTTGCGCAAACACGTCGCCTTGTTTTGATGCTGGCTGCGCGCCTCGCGGCAGGTGACGACCACCCCCGTCGGCCGGTGCGTGAGCCTCACCGCGCTCTCCGTCTTGTTGACGTGCTGGCCGCCGGGGCCGCTGGAGCGAAAGGTGTCAACCTCGCATTCCCGCAGCAAGTCGTCATCCGATTCCGGCAGTATGATCTTCACAGATGCTCACACGAACGAACCGTCGCGACATGAACCCGCCGCGCGCCGATCTCCCCGCGACGTTCAGGAAAGTTTGATGACGTTTTTGATCCCCCCGGCTTTGCCGAGCAACAGGTCGCGATGCTCCTCGATGGGCACGCGCGAGGTGATGAGCGATTTGACGGCCTCCGGCCAGCGTTGTTGAAAGATTCCGAGATCGCGGATAGCGGCCTCGAAAGCGTCGCGCCCGGCGTTGACCGTGCCGAAGGCCACCTGATTGCGCAGCACCAGATTGCGCATCAGCAAGTCGGTGTCGATTGTCACGGGGGCTTTCCGCCCCGGCACGCCCGTGAAGACGAACACGCCGTTCGTCTCAAGATGCTGCAACACCTCGAAGGCCAGCCCCGACGCCCCGACCGCCTCGTAGACGAGATCGATGCCGCCGACCTGCTCCGCCAACGCTTCGACCGCGTGCGTCTCCGCCGAGATGTATTTCCCGCCGAACGATCCGACGAGTCGCGCCTTGTCGCTCGTCGCCGGTTCCCTCGAATAGACGTAGGTGTCGAACCCCGCGACGACGAGCGCCATCGCGCCGAGCAACCCGACCGGCCCCGCGCCGAGCACGACCGCGCGCTGGTAAAGCCACTCGCGCCCGCCCGCGTTCTCATGCGGCGGCGGGGCGACAGCGGCGGCGGGCGCGTCCGTCTCGCCGCCGGGCGGTGAGAACCACCACGGGAGTCGCTTCTGCATGTGCCAGACTTCGACGAGAGCTTTCTCCGCGATGGTCAACGGCTCGACCAGCACGCCGACCTCGCGCAAGTGTGCGGGCACGACGTTCATGTAGCGTTCGTCATCCACGACGAACTCCGTCAGGTACCCGTGCTGCTCCTTGATGCCGCGCTCGGTGAAATCGCCGGTGGCGCAAAAATCCGGTCGCCCCATGCGACACGCGACGCACGTCTCGTGGGGGCACGGGCGACGCACGGAAGCGACCACCAGATCGCCCCGCTTGAGTCGGCTCACGCCCGCGCCCGTCTCGACCACTTCGGACAGCGATTCGTGGCCGAGCAACAGGTAAGGCGACTCCTTCGGCGGCGTGCCGTAATCGAAGGCGCAAATCTCCTTGTCAGTGCCGCAAATGCCGACTTCGAGCACGCGCAGTTTAACTTCGGTCGGCGAAGAGAGGCGCGGTTCTTCGTGCTCGACTATCTTGATTTCCCTCGCTTCGGGGAAGATGGCGACTGCTTTCATATTTTTATCTTCACACTGACCCTGCCCGATGTTCCCGCGCGCCGCTCATTCGCCGGATGCGGCATCCTCGAAGATGCTGCACGCACACGCACGCGACAAGTATGCAGTTAAGCTCCGCAAGATTTTCATGGCTCACCTTTGCTGATTTTATCTGCCGCCGATTTTACCGGAAGCGTGTGCCGTTAAGAAGCAGCCGCGCCGTTTGCCGCCCGGTTCGCCCGGTGCGATTTGCGCCCCCCCGCATGTATAATCACGCCCCTGCGAATCAATCGAATGCGAATCAATCGAATGCGAATCAATCGAATGCGAATCCGACGAACAGGGGCGCGCGGCGGCGGAAACTAATCTTGGCTGAGAACAATCATCAACTGATCGCGCACCTGCGCAGAGCCGTGGAGGAACTGGTTGCGCCGCTCGCGGAGAGCATTCAAATGGTCTGGCGCGGGCAGAAAAGCTCCACGCCCGATGCGCGCACGGTGCTCGAAAATCACCTGCTGCTGACCGCGCGGCATTTCATCGACGCGAGGGCGGCGTCGGCCTCCGACAAGCAAAGATTCTACGAAGACATCTGCCGCAGCTTTCGCCTGCGCGCCGACGCGGGCGCGTTTTCAAACGTCAAACCCGATTTCACGCAGACGCCCCTCGCGAAAAACTTCGACCACACGCCCGTCGGCATCTCTTATCTCGAAGCCTACGACGCGCGCCGCGGCACGAGCTACGCCGACAAGACGCGCCACCTGCTCTTTCAGTTCGCCAATCTCATCATCAAATTCGACGGCCGCGTCACGCCCGCCGAGGAAGCCGCCCTCTCAGAGTTTAAAGAAGTTCTCTACCCGGCGGGCGGCATGGGCGCGCCGCCCGGAAATTCGCAGGCGGCACGGGAGCCGCAGCCGCCACCCGAACCCGCCGTGCCGGAGGAACCGCGCCGCGCGCTCGAAGACGTGCTCGCGGAGTTGGACGCGCTCGTCGGGCTTGAGCGCGTGAAGGCCGACGTGCGGCAACTGATCAACTTCCTCAAGGTGCAGAAGATGCGCGAAGAACAAGGCATGCGCGGGTTGACCACTTCGCGCCACCTCGTTTTTTACGGCAACCCCGGCACGGGCAAGACGACCATCGCGCGTCTGCTCGCGCAAATCTACCGCGCGCTCGGCATCCTGCGTCGCGGTCATCTCGTCGAGACGGATCGCGGCGGGCTGGTCGCCGGTTACGTCGGGCAGACCGCCCTCAAAGTGCGTGAGGTCGTCGGCCGCGCGCTCGGCGGCGTGCTTTTCATAGACGAGGCTTACGCGCTCGCGCCGGGCGGCAACGACTTCGGGCGCGAGGCCGTCGAGACGCTGCTCAAGATGATGGAGGATCACCGCGACGATCTCATCGTGGTGGTCGCCGGATATACGGAGAAGATGGGCGAGTTTCTCGACTCCAATCCGGGGCTGCGCTCGCGCTTCAGCAAGCACTTTCATTTCGACGATTACGACCCGCAACAACTGACGCGCATCTTCCAGTCCTTCTGCCGCAAAGCCGATTTTCAACTGTCGCCCGCGGCGGAAAAAGAACTCGCGGGAATTTTTGCCATCCTCTCCACGGGTCGCAACGAGACGTTCGGCAACGCGCGTCTCGCGCGCAATCTCTTTGAACTGACCGTGAACAAACAGGCCAACCGCATCGTCTCGCTGCCCGTGATTGACAAGGCCGCGCTCGCGGCCATCGAGGCCGCCGACATCCCGAACGCCGACGACCTGCGCGCGGGCGGCATCATCTTCGGAGCGGCCTGAGCGGGCGACAGTTCACGCACGGAGAAATTCGACCCGGCAGTTGTGTGGCCGTGGCGTGCGCGGTTGAACTCGGCTAGAATGATCCGGCAAACACCGTCCGTCAAATACGATCTCTCAAAGCCACCCGGAGGCGACAACAACGTGCGTCTTTTCTGTTCACTCGCGATCATCTTTACGCTCATCAACGCGCCCGCCCGCGCGCAGCAACCGCCCGCGCAACCGCAACCACAACAACCACAACAGCGCGCCGCCGAAGCGAAGCCCGCGCCCTTGCCCGCGCCGCGCGTCAAAATCGACGCCTACCGCGAGCGCGCCGCGCGCATCATCGGCGCGGCCTTGACGAGCGACCGCGCTTACCGCAGGCTCGCGCACCTGACCGACCGCATCGGCCACCGCCTGAGCGGCTCGACGAATCTTGAGCGCGCGATCCAGTGGGCTTTGGCCGAGATGAAGTCGGACGGGTTGGACAACGTGCGCGGCGAACGCGTCATGGTTCCGCATTGGGTGCGCGGCGCGGAGAGCCTTGAGTTGACGAGTCCGGTCACGAGCGAGTTGCCCATGCTCGGACTCGGCAACAGCGTGGGCACGCCGCCCGCAGGCATCGCGGCCGAAGCGGTCGTCGTGCGCAGCTTCGACGAACTCGACGCGCTCGGCGAGCGCGTGCGCGGCAAGATCGTCGTCTACAACGTGCCCTTCACGACGTACGGCGCGACCGTCCAGTATCGCGGGGCGGGCGCGTCGCGCGCGGCGCGTCACGGGGCGGTCGCCGCGCTCGTCCGCTCGGTCACGCCCATGAGCCTCCAGACGCCGCACACCGGCGCAATGAATTACGCCGCCGATCAGCCGAAGATTCCCGCGGCCGCGATCACCATCGAAGGCGCGGAACTTTTGCAGCGCATGTATGGGCGCGGGGAGCGTCCCGCGCTGCGGCTCAAGATGGAAGCGAAGTTTCTGCCCGACGCGGAATCGGCGAACGTCGTCGCGGAGATCAAGGGGTCGGAACGGCCGGACGAGGTGGTGCTCGTCAGCGGCCACCTCGACTCTTGGGACGTGGGGCAGGGCGCGCACGACGACGGCGGCGGCTGCATCGTCGCGTGGGAGGCCGTGCGCCTGCTCAAGGAACTCGGCTTGAGACCGCGCCGCACCATCCGCGCAGTGCTCTACACGAACGAGGAGAACGGGCTGCGCGGCGGCAACGCCTACCGCGACGCGCACCGCGCCGAACTCTCGAAACATGTCCTCGCCATCGAGTCGGATTCGGGAGTCTATCGCCCCGAAGGCTTCGGCCTCGCCGCGACGGCCGCGCCGCAGGTGCGCGCCGACATGGAAGAGATCGGAAAACTGCTGGCGGGCATCCGTGCGGGTCGCATCGCGGCGAACGGCGGCGGCGCGGACATCGGCCCCATCATGCGCGAAGGCGTGCCCGGCGCGAGCCTCAACGTTGACGGCGCGCACTACTTCGACATCCATCACACGCCCGCCGACACGCTCGACAAAGTTGACCCGCAAGACCTCGCGCTCTGCGTCGCGGCGATGGCCGTCATGGCCTACACGGTCGCCGACATGCCGCACGCGTTGAACGCCCCGGCGGCCGCAGCCGTCGCCAGATAACAGATGCAGCCGTATGTTGAAAGCAACTATTCTCGCCTTCGTATCTTTGCTTCTCGCGCAGAGCACGGGCGCGCCCGGTTGGGAGTCGCAGTCGAGCGGCGCGAAAGTCCGGTTTCGCGGCGTAAGCGCGGTCAGCCGCACGGTCGCGTGGGCGAGCGGCGAGCGCGGCACGTATGCGCGCACGATTGACGGCGGGCGGACGTGGACGGTGGGCAGCGTGCCCGGCGCGGCCGAACTCGACTTCCGCGACGTGGACGCCTTCGACGCGAACACGGCCTACCTGCTCTCAATCGGCGAGGGCGAGAAATCGAGGATTTATAAGACGACGGACGGCGGCGCGAGTTGGCAGTTGCAATTCAAGAGCAGCCGCCCGGCCGCCTTCTTCGACGCGATGGCCTTCTGGGATCGCGACCACGGCATCGCCATGAGCGACCCCGTGGACGGGCGTTTCCTCGTCATCACCACTGCCGACGGCGGCCGGACGTGGCGCGAAACGCCGCCGGGCGGGATGCCCCCCGCCTTGAGCGGCGAGGGAGGCTTCGCCGCGAGCGGCACTTGCATCGCCGTCGAGGGCAAGCGCAACGCATGGTTCGGCACGGGCGGCACGCCGGGCGCGCGCGTGTTTCGTTCGACCGACGGCGGGCGCACTTGGGCTGTGGCGGCGACGCCCATCACTCACGGCAAGAGCGCGGGCATCTTCTCCGTCGCCTTCCGCGACGCGATGCGCGGCGTAGTCGTCGGCGGCGATTACACGAAAGAGGGCGAGTCGAACAACAACGCGGCGACGACGCGCGACGGCGGCCGGACGTGGACGCTGATTCGCGACGCGCGCCCCAACGGCTATCGTTCGGGCGTCGCCTACGTGCGCGGCGCGGGAAGCACGCCGGGGTTCCTCGTCGCGGTCGGGCCTTCGGGGGCGGATTATTCGAGGGATGAAGGAGCGAGTTGGCAAAGTTTCGGCGCGGAAGGATTTCACACAGTGGGTTTCGCGCGCGCGGGCGGCGCGGGATGGGCGGCCGGGGAACAGGGACGCATCGCAAAATATTCGGGCGCGGCATCTGAAAAAACGCGGAAGTAAGAACGCGGAACGATGAACTGAAGGCAACTCGCTTCCGGTTCATCGTTCCGCGTTTCTACTTCCGCGTTCTCTCGTTTCTACTTCCGGCGTTCTCTTCTTTCATTTAACCAACCTGCCGTACTTTTTCAGAGCCTCGCGCAGGCGGTCGTGCGGGAGCGCGTAGACGGTGTTGCCGTTGATGCCCTTCATCGTCTCGGCGGCGACCATCGCGTTGACGATAGCCTCGGTGGTCGCGCTCACGGTCGCGTGGAAGAGTGGGTTGATCCGCTCGTTCGGCAGCATCGTCAGTTGCGCCGTGCCGCTCGTCTTACCGGCTTCGGGGTTGGCGGTCGAGAAGGCGATGAAGATGTCGCCCGAAGAATCTTCGCCCCGGCCGCCCATCTCGCCGACGGCGAGCGAGACGCGCTTGACGAGCCGCTTGAGTTGGTGCGGCAGCAGCGGCGCGTCGGTCGCGACGACGACGATGATCGAGCCCGCGCCGTCGTTACGTGTGCCGGGTCGCGGCAGCAGATCGGCGATCTCTTTACCCACGGGGACGCCCGCGATGCGGAGCAGATCGCGCCGCCCGTAGTTGGCCTGCACGAGGACGCCCACCGTGTAGCCGCCCTCTTCCGCGACGAGCAGGCGCGAAGACGTGCCCGTGCCGCCCTTGAAGCCGTGCGCCACCATGCCCGTCCCGCCGCCGACGTTGCCCTCGGCCACCGCCCCGGCGCGCGCGCCGTCAATCGCCTGAAAGACGTGCTCGCGCTTAACGTGAAAGCCGTTGATGTCGTTGAGAAAGCCGTCCCACGTCTCGGCCACGACCGGCAGGCTGAAGTCGCCCGAATAACCCTCGCCCGCGCCGCGCCGCGCGTTCCACTCGATGACGGCGTCTCTCGCCACGCCGACGCTGTGCGTGTTCGTGATCAGGATCGGCGTGCCGAGTCCGCCCGACTCCTCGACCCAAGTCGTGCCGGTCATCTCGCCGTTGCCGTTCAGCGTGTGCCACGCGGCGAAGACGCGCCCGCGAAAGTTTTTCCCCTGCGGGAGGATGGCCGTCACGCCTGTGCGCACCGGCCCCCGACCGGCCTCAAGTTTCCCCTCGCCGGAGATGAGCGTGGTGAAGCCGACCTCGACGCCGCGCACATCCGTGATGGCGTTCAGCGCGCCGGGCACGCCGTCGAACGGCACGCCCAGATCGCGCGCACGCGGTCTGGTCTGCGCGACGCCGCTCTGCGCGAAGAGGCACAACGTCAACGTCAGAGACAACGCGATCTGGCGCGGAATAGAAACTCTCATCGTTTGCTTCTTCCCTCGTTTGAAATGGTGACGGGGCGCACGACGGCGCGTGCGCTCTAGTGCATGTTGAACGGGCCGCCGTGCGGCTCGGGCTCTAAATCGGGGCGCGACGAATCCTGTACGACCTCGTGCATCTCCAGCACGTTCGCTCCGGTGAAGGCTTCTTTCGGCAGCGTGCCCGATTGCGCGTGCCCCTTGACGAACGCCTCGGAGCGCACCCAGTTGAGAAAGTCCGCGCGGCTGTTCCAAACCGTGAAGACGACGTAGGGATCGCCCTCGTTGACGGGGCGCAGCACCTGGTTGGAAACGAAGCCGGGCATCTTGTCCACCAGCCCCGCGCGTTCGCGAAACCTTTGCTCGAAGGCTTCCGCAAACTCCTGTTTGACGTAGATACGATTGGCGACTGTGATCATTGATGAAGCTCCCTTTCAATCTCGACATGCCCGGCGGCGATTTATGTTTACTTCGCGCCGCCCGGCTCGGCCACCCGCACGAGTTGCTTGCCCGTATTCTCGCCCGCGAAGAGTCCGAGGAAAGCGCGCGGGGCGTTCTCGAACCCCTCGACGATGTTCTCGGCGTTCTTCAGTTTTCCTTCGGCCAGCCAACGCCCCAACCGGCCGACGCCCTCCGGGTAACGGGCGACGTAATCGGAGACGATGAAGCCCTGCATCGACGCGCTCTTGACCAGCAGGGGCAACTGCGGGCGCGGCCCCACGTCCGGCCGCTCAAGGTTGTAGAGCGAAATCTGCCCGCAGATGACGATGCGCGCGCGGCGGTTGATGAGCGTCATCACGGCGTCGGAGACGTGGCCGCCGACGTTATCGAAATACACGTCAACGCCGTCCGGGCAGGCTTCCTTGAGCGACTGCCTGAGGTCGCCGGAAGTTTTGTAATTGACGGCCGCCGCCACGCCGAGTTCCCCCGTCAAATATTTGTTCTTCTCGTCCGAACCGGCGATGCCGACGACGCGGCATCCATTGATCCGTGCGATCTGGCACACGACCATGCCGACCGCGCCCGCCGCGCCGGAAACGACGACCGTCTCGCCCGCGACGGGACGGCCGATCTCCGACAGGCCGAAGTAAGCGGTCAGCCCCGGCATCCCCAGAATGCCGAGCGCGGTCGTGACGGGCGCGAGCGACGGGTCAACTTTGACGAGCGACGTGGGCGTCGCCGCCGCGTCGCCCTTCGCCACCGAATAAAGCTCCCAGCCCGAATAGCCCGCGACGATGTCGCCCGCCCGAAAATTCTCCGAGCGCGATTCGACGACTTCCGAGACGACGCCCCCCGTGATCGGCTCGTTCAACTCGAACGGCTCGACGTAAGATTTGCCTTCGTTCATCCGGCCGCGCATGTACGGGTCAACCGAAAGGTAGAGCGTCTTGAGCAGCGTTTCGCCCTCCGCCGGTCGCGGCATCTCCGCGTCAACGACGCGGAAGTTATCAACCGACGCCATGCCCTTCGGGCGACTGGCGAGTATGATCCGCTTGTTCATTTTATCCTCCGTCCGGTGTTCCACTCTCGACGCTCTTTTCCAACGCCTCGATCCGCGTTTTGATCTCGTCGGGCAGTGGGGCTTTCCTGAGCGCGCGATAATCGTAAGAGACGACGAGACCCTCGCCCTCCGCCGCCACCTTCGCGTGCTGGTGGCTGACCACGACGTACTTCATCACGAAACGGTCGGCCTCGATCTCGGAAATCCTCGTGCCGACGGAGACGGTGTCGGGGTAGACGAGCGGCAGTTTGAACTTGCACCCGGTCGAAGCGAGTATGGGGCCAATGCCCGTCTCGTTCATGTAATTCCAGATACGCAGGCGTGTGAAGTAGGCCATGCGCGCGCTCTCGAAATAGCGGAAGTAGACGATGTTGTTGACGTGGCGCAGGGCGTCCATTTCGCCCCACGCGACGGGCAGTTCAATCACCACCGGGTAAGTTTTGAGCAACTCGTGCGACATCCGACTTCTCCTCGCGCGCCAGCCACGTTTCGATGACTCGCAGAATATAACGCTTCTCCGTCGTTTCCAGCACGCGGCCTTTCGGGATCGCGTGCCACTTCCGTAGACAGCCGCGGCAACAGGTGGCGGTCGCGTGCTGCGCGATGAAGACGGGGTGATGTCGCATCGGCGTCTGCCGCCCGTCGTTGGCGGGCGCGGCCGGGGCTAAACGCTTTTCGATAAAATCCGCGGCGTGCTCCAGAATAGTCGGCAGCCCTTTGCGACGCAGGTACTCAAGCTCTCTGCCGCGCAGGCGAAAGCGACGCCGGAAGGACGATTCGGCGAGCGCGGCGAAGAGTTTGTTCAGATCGCGTTCCGTCACATTCTCGATACGTTCCCGCCCGCGCGCTACACGCCGAACCGGAGCCTGATCGCCCGCACGATCTCTTCGGGGGTTGTAGAAATGTCTATGTGAAATTCCTTCTCCGGCTCTTCGAGCGCGTCGAACTGGCTTTCGAGCAGCGCGGCCGACATGAAATGCCCGCGACGATCCGCCAGACGCTTTTGAATGAGGTCGAAACTTCCCTTGAGGTAAACGAGCTTCACGCGCCCGTCGAGCAACAAGTAGGCGCGATAGCTCGCCTTCAGCGCGGAGCAGGCGAGCACGCCGCTCTCGCCGCGTTCGAGGCAGGCGCGGACGAGGGCGCGCAGCTTTTCCAGCCACGGCAGGCGGTCGGCGTCGTCCAGCGGAATGCCGCGCGCCATCTTCGCGACGCTGGCGGGCGGGTGAAAGTCGTCCGCGTCGTAAAACTTCCAGCCGAGCTCTGCCGCGAGCGCGCGCCCGATGGTCGTCTTGCCCGAACCGGCCACCCCCATTAAAACTATGAACGTCATTCTTACGCCCGACGCGCGCCGACGGCTTCAACGCCGCGTCGCGGGTTTGATTGATGCCGGTTACAGGATCGCGCGCAGCAGGCCGCTCGCGATGCCGGTCGCATACGCATACCACAGCCCGAAGACGATGCTCACCGCCCCGGCGGCTGTCTGCAAACCGAAGTGGAGGCCGGAGACGCGGCGCGCGGCGAGCGCGAAGGGCAGGCCGATGAGTCCCGACATCAACACCATGCCGGAGATCGAGCCGAGGCCGAAGACCGCGAGATAGAGCAGCCCGTGCGCGGCCGAATCGATCTGCGCGAGCACGAGCAGCGTCAGCGCGGCCGAACCGGCCAACCCGTGAACCGCGCCGACGACGAACGGCTTGAACCCGACGCGCGCGAGCGCGTGCGTGTGGACGGCCGCCGCCGCCGGGGCGACGTGCGCGGCGTGCTCAGTCCCGCGTTCGTGAAAGTGGACGTGGACGTGTGAGAGGCCGTCGTGGTGCCGGTGGCGGTGAATGTGCGCGTCGGCGCGCTGGCGTCGCCGCAGGGCGCGCGCGAGCGCACTCGCCCCGAGCCCGATGATCATCAACGCGACGCCGAACTCCAACCAGTCGGCGACCCGCGCCGGGATGGCGACGCGCAACGCCAACACGAGGACGCCCGCGACGACGAGCGACGCCGTGTGTCCCGCGCCCCACAGCGCGCCCACGAGGAGCGCGCGCGCGAGTTTCCGCTGTTCACTGACGACCGCCGAGACGGCGACGATGTGGTCAACTTCGGTGGCGTGCTTGAGGCCGAACACGAATCCGAGTCCGAGCAGCGCGAACGCACCGAGCGATGTTGAAGTGGCTTCCCCTAGCATAATCCGGGCGACTGTTCGCCGACGAGCATATCAACGATTCGCGTCGCGCCAAAGCCCGTCGAAGCGAACACGCACGACACCCACTGACGACTCGGCCGCCGCAAACAACTTTGCGGCGGCCGAGTTGAAGACGAAAGGCGCTCTGATTGGTCGCCGTTCTTACTTGGGGCGGCGATTCAATTGTCGCCACGGGACTCAAACGTTGTCCTTCAACTTATTACCGGCGATGAATCGCCGGGCTATTAGCAGTCGTCCTTGTCGGGACTCGTGCAAACGGCTTCCGGGGGCTTACTTGAGCGCACTCTCGATGGCCTGCGTGACTTTGGCGTCCTCCGGCTTGTCGGCGGAATCGAAACGGGCGACGATGCGGCCGTCGCGGCCGACGAGAAACTTGTTGAAGTTCCACTTGATCTCGCCCGCGAATGCCGGGTTGGTCTCGCGCTCCGTCAGGTACTTGTAGAGCGGGTGCTGGTCGTCGCCCTTGACGGAGATTTTCGCGAAGACCGGGAACGTCACACCGTAGTTGATGCGGCAAAACTCCTGTATCTCCTCGTTCGTTCCCGGCTCCTGCGCGCCGAAGTTGTTGGCCGGGAAGCCGAGGACGGTGAAGCCCCGATCTTTGTAACGCTCGTAAATCTTTTGCAGCCCATCGTACTGCGGCGTGTAGCCGCACTTGCTCGCCACGTTGACGAGCATCACTACCTTGCCGCGAAACTCTTCCAGTTTCACGTCCTGACCCTTTGAATTTTTAAGCGTGAAGTCGTACACCGTTTTTGCCGTTCCCTTTCCGACGCCGTTCGAGCCGGCGTTCGCTTTCATCGCCCTGACGAGGAGCAGAACCATTGTTGCGACGACGATCCCGACCGCCATGCCGATTAAAAATCTCTTCATCTTATTTTCTCTACACGACCCGCGCCCGCCTGAAGCGCACGCGCGGATTTCAAGCGGCCGCGTTCAACGGGCCGCGTTCATCTCCACCCAGTTGACGCTCACACCGGCGGCGGCGAGCGCGTCGTCGAGCCGTTGATCCTGACAGACGCGGATCAGGCGCGACGGCTGCGCGCGCACCCTGAAACCTTCCTCGCGCAGGTGGAGTTCGAGAAACACTTCGCAGTCGCCGGGACTGTCGCGCAACGCCTGCGCGATGGCCTCGCACTTCTCGCCGATGTCCACGCCCGTCGGCAGTTCGATGACGAGCGAGCGAATGACATTACTACTACTACTACTACTGTGGCCGCCTCCGGCCGCGACACCCTGACCGCCGCCTGCCACGCCCGCGCTGCCGCCGTTGCGGTTCAGCCACGGGTTGTGCGCCGGGATGCGCGCCTTTTCCAACAGGTAGACTTCGTCGCAGACGACCGTCGATGCGCTGTCGCTGTCGTCGAGCCGCCCGGTCACGAGCAGCAGCGCGTCGTTGGCCGCGTCACGCCCCTTGCTCTTGAACGCCTCCGGCCAGAGGACGCACTTGATCGTCGCGCCCGACAAATCTTCCAGCCGGAAGTAAGCGTACTTGTCGCCCTTCTTCGTGTTGCGCACCGTGAAGTCGGAGACGACGCCCGCGAGACGGACGCGCGCTTCCGGCGCGGCCGAAGTCAGGTCGGCCACCGTGCCGCACTTGAGTTGTTCGATCTTTTCGAGGAAATCTTCGAGCGGGTGACCCGACACGTAAAAGCCGATGGCCGCCTTCTCGTTGGCGAGCAGTTCCTTGTGCGACCACGGCGAGGCGGTGTTGAGTCGCACCTGCGCCGCGGCGTCGCCGTCGGGGGCGAAACCGAAGGCCGAGCCGAACATGTCGCCCTGCCCGTTGTCGCGCTCGCGCCGCTTGCGCCCGCCGCGCTCCAACGCGCGCTCCACGGTCGCGTGCAGGCTCGCCCTCCACTGGCACAAATTCTCGCCTGCGGGTTTGAACGAATCGAACGCCCCGGCGCAGACGAGACTTTCCAGCACACGCTTGCCCGCGCCCTTTTCGCCGACGCGTTCGGCGAAGTCGTAGATCGACGTGAAACGCCCCCCTTCTTCGCGCGCCTGAATCATCGAGCCGACGGCCGACTGCCCGATGCCCTTGATGGCCGCGAGGCCGAAGCGGATCGCGCCCTCGACCGGCGTGAAGCCCGAACCCGATTCGTTCACGTCGGGCGGCAACAGCTTGATCCCCTGCGAACGCAGTTCCGAGCCGTACTTGAAAATCTTCGTCGCGTCGTCGGCCGTGTAGGTCATCACGGCGGCGTAAAAGTGTTCGGGGTACTGCGCCTTGAGATAGGCCGTCTGGTAGGCGACGTGCGCGTAGGCGACCGAGTGCGAGCGGTTGAAACCGTAGTCGGCAAACTGCGCCATCAGGCGAAAAATCTCGCGCGCCTTCTTCTTCTGAATCTTGTTCTTCGCGCAGCCGTCCATAAACTTCTGCTCGTGGACGGCCATCTCCTCGCGGTTCTTCTTGCCCATCGCGCGGCGCATCAGATCGGCCTCGCCGAGAGAGTAGCCGCCGAGCCGCTGCGCGAGCTGCATGATCTGTTCCTGATAGACGAGGATGCCGTAGGTGTTCGACAGAATCTCTTCCATCTCCGGCGTCTGGTATTCGACGGGCTTCTTGCCGTGGTAACGATCAATGTAATCGTCCACCATGCCGCCGTCGAGCGGCCCCGGCCGGTAGAGCGCGTTCAAGGCGGAGAGGTCTTCGATGGACTTGGGCTTGAGCTTACGGCAAATCTCCTGCATGCCGGTGGACTCGAACTGGAAGACCGCTTCGGTGCGCCCCTGCCCGAACAACTTGTAAGTCTTCTCGTCGTCGAGCGGAATTTCCGACCAGACGATCTCGCGCCCGGCCGCCTCGCGGATCGTCTTGCAGCACTGGTTGATGATCGAGAGCGTGGTCAGGCCGAGGAAGTCCATCTTGAGCATGCCCGTCTTTTCCAGATCGGACATTTCAAACTGGGTCGTAAACTCGTGCTTGCTGTTGACGGCGACGGGGATCAACTCTTCGAGCGGCTGCGGCGAGATGACGACGCCCGCCGCGTGCACCGACGAGTGGCGCGCGCAGCCTTCGAGGCGCAGTGCGATCTCGATCACCTTTTTCGTCTGCGGGTCGCGCTCCACCGCGGCTTTGAGTTCGGGCACGAGTTCCAGAGCCTGCCCGATGGAGATGTTGCGCCCGCGCACGGGCGGCGGGATCAGTTTCGCGATCTTCTCCACGTCGGCGTAAGGCATGTCGAGCGCGCGCCCCACGTCCTTGATGGCGGCCTTCGAGGCCATCGTCCCGAACGTGATGATCTGGCAGACCGACTCGCGCCCGTAGAGTTGCGTCACGTGGTTGATGACTTCGGCGCGGCCGTGGACGCAGAAGTCGATGTCGATATCCGGCATCGAGACGCGTTCCGGGTTGAGGAAACGCTCGAACAGCAAATCGTACTGGATCGGATCGACATCGGTGATCTCCAGGCAGTAGGCGATGAGCGAACCGGCGGCCGAGCCGCGGCCGGGGCCGACCGGAATTTTCCGATCCTTCGCAAATTTGATGAAGTCCCACACGATGAGGAAGTAGCTCGGAAAGCCCATCTGCTTGATCATCGCGATCTCGCTCGAAACGCGTTCCTGATATTCGTGGAGGCCGTGCTTCAGACACCCCTTGGCGCGCATCGGCTCCCAGACCGTCTCGCGCCGCCGCTCGTAGCCCTCGCGCACGACCTTCTCGAAGTATTCGTCAATCGTGATGTCGCCCTCGGCGGCGGGGATGGGGAAGATGGGAAGCTGGTTTTCGCCGAGCGGGAGTTTGAGGTCGCACATCTCCGCGACTTCCATCGTGCGCCGGACGGCGTCCGGGATGTAATGGAAAATCTGCGACATCTCTTCGGGCGAGCGGACGTACCACTGCGGGCCGCCGAAGCGCATCCGGTTCTCGTCGTTGACGGTCTTGCCCGTGCCGATGCAGAGCATCACGTCGTGCGCCTCGTAGTCTTCGCGGAAGAGGTAGTGCGCGTCGTTGGTGGCGACGAGCGGGATCGAGGTGCGCTTCGAGAGTTCGATCAGGTCTTTGTTGATCTTGATCTGGTCTTCGAGTTGGTGATCCTGAATTTCGAGAAAGTAGTTGCCCTTCCCCAGAATGTCCTCGAACTCCGTGGCCGCGCGCGCCGCCTCGTCGAACTTGCCGTTCTTCAAATGCGCCTGCGGCACGCCCGACAAACACGCCGAGAGGCCGACGAGGCCGCCGCTGAATTTCGCGAGCAGTTCGCGATCAATTCTCGGCTTGCGGTAGAAGCCTTCCTTGAACGCCTTCGAGGTCAGGCGCACGAGGTTGTGATAACCCTCCCGATCACGCGCGAGCAGAATCATGTGGTTGTAGGGCTTCTCGCCGCGCTTGGTCTCCGGCTTGTCGAAGCGGCTGCCGGGAGCCATGTAAATCTCGCAGCCGATGAGCGGCTTCACGTCGTGCGCCTTCATCTCCTTGTAGAAGGAGACCGCGCCGTACATGTTGCCGTGGTCGGTCATGGCGCAGGCCGTCATGCCGAGTTCGCGGACGCGCTGGGCGAGCGGCTTGATCTGGATCGCGCCGTCGAGCAGTGAATAGTCTGTGTGGAGATGGAGGTGTGCGAAATCGTTGTTCGACATAATTGACAGTCAGTAAGTCGGATGAAACCCCGGAAGCGACGGCGGAGGCCGCTGAAGTTTTAGGCTATCTTCGCCGGGCTGTCAATTCATCCTTCTTCGGCGGACGAGTGGGAGAGCGAATTTGACCTGCCCGCCGTGCTGTCCCTCTCCGCAACCCGTCTATGTTTCGACTTGTCCTAAAGCCTCGTCGATGTAACTGCACCAGACGTGCAGGAGCATCAGGTGGACTTCCTGCACGTGCGCCGTCCGGTCGCTCGGCACGGCCAGTACGTGATCGGCCGCGCCGCCCACGAGTCCCGCCTGTCCGACGACCGCCACCGTCAACGCGCCGCGCCGGCGCGCTTCCGCAAGCCCGCGCCTCACGTTCTCGGAACGCCCGCTCGTCGTGAAGCCGAAGGCCACGTCGCCCGGTTCGGCGAGGGCGCGCACCTGCCGCTCGAACAGAACGTCGTAGCCGAAGTCGTTTGCGATGCAAGTCACCGTGCCCGCGTCGCTCGCCAGCGCAATCGCGGGGAACGGCTGGCGGGTGGCTGAGAAACGTCCCAACAGTTCGCCGACGAAATGGCTCGCCTGCGCCGCGCTGCCGCCGTTGCCGAAAGCGATCACCTTGCGCCCGCCGCCGAGAGCGCGGACGAGGACGCGTGCGACCTCTTCGGCCGCCGCCGCCAGTTGCGCGACGCTCTCGTCTATCACGCGTTGATGCGCGGCGAAATGCTCCGCCACGCGACCCGGTTTCATCTCCATCTATGCTTTCTCAATTGTGTCTATTTTCGCGAACGCTTAATACTTCGCGACCGACGGATCGACATCGTTAGACCACGCCGTGATTCCCCCCGTCAAGTTGATCAAGCGTCCCTTGAAGCCCGCTTGCTTGAGCGCGTCGATGGCCTTCGCGCTGCGCCCGCCCATTTTGCAGTGGACGACGGTTTCGCGCGCCGGGTCGATCTCGTTCATGCGGCTCGTGACTTGGCCGAGCGGGATGAGCGTCGTGTCGGGGATGCGCGCGATCTCATACTCGTTCGGCTCGCGCACGTCGATGATCTGTAGATCGTCGCCCCTGTCCATCCGGCGTTTAAGCTCGGACGCGCTGATCTCCTCCGGCTTCGCCTCGGCCGACTCGGCGGCGACACCTGCCGGAGGCGTGAGACCGCAGAAGGCTTCGTAGTCGATCAACTCCTTGATGGTCGCGCGCTCGCCGCAGACCGGGCACTCCGGGTCTTTACGCAGCTTCAACTCGCGGAAGCGCATGCGCCACGCGTCGAACAGGAGCAGACGGTTGATGAGGGGGCTGCTGCCGCTCTCTTCGCCCAGAATGAGTTTGATCGTCTCGTTGGCCTGAATCGCGCCGACGATGCCGGGCAACACGCCGAGCACGCCGCCCTCCGCGCACGAGGGGACGAGGCCGGGCGGCGGCGGCTCCGGGTAGAGGCAGCGGTAGCACGCGCCGCGCCCCCGGTCCGCCTGCGCCCAGAAGACGCTCGCCTGCCCCTCGAACCGGAAGATCGAGCCGTAGACGTTCGGCTTGCCCGCGAGCACGCACGCGTCGTTGACGAGATAGCGCGTGGGGAAGTTGTCCGTCCCGTCAACGATCACGTCGTAGTCGCGAAACAGCGCGAGCGCGTTCTCGCTCGACAGGCGCGTCTCGTGCGTTTCGATGTTAACGTGCGGGTTGATGTCCGCGAGGCGGTCGCGCGCCGAGGCGACTTTCGGACGCCCGACATCGCGCGTGCCGTGGATGATCTGTCGCTGCAAGTTCGACTCTTCAACCACGTCGAAGTCCACGATGCCGAGACGGCCGACGCCCGCCGCCGCCAGATACATGCCGAGCGGCGCGCCCAGGCCGCCCGTGCCGATCATCAGGACGCTCGCCGCCTTCAACCGCCGCTGCCCCCGCATCCCGACCTCCGGCATGATCAGGTGACGACTGTAACGCGCGACCTCGTCATTGGAGAGCGCGGCCAAATCTTCCACCGACGGCGTGACCTCCGCTTCGGCGGCGGGCGCGCCGCCCGCAATCGCGGGGATGATCAGGATCGAGTCGCCATCTTTCACGGGCGTCTCCATCCCCTGCGCGTGGCGCACGTCTTCGTCGTTGACGTAGACGTTGACGAAGTTCCTCAGCGTGCCCCGCTCGTGATAGAGATGCTGTCGTAGCCCGGCGTGCGTCGTCGTGAGACGCTCCAACGCCTCGCCCACCGTCCGCGCCTCGACTTCGATCTCCGCATTCCCCCCGGCATACTGCCGGAGCGCGGTGGGGATTGAGATAGTGATTGCCATAAAATCAACTTCCTTTCAAAATTTCCTCTTCGTCGAATTGCGAACGATCCGCGCGCATCTCCCACGAACGCAGGTCGCGTGCTTGCCCTTTGCTCACAGAGACGATGACGTATGACCACGTCGGCCACGCGTGTTCGAGATCAAACTGTGACGGCTCGGCCGGGTGGTCGGGGTGCGAGTGGTAATTCCCCACCACTTCCAGACCGCGACTGCGCGCGTGTCGCTCGCCGCGCACGTACTCGCCGGGCAGGATGAGCGAGCGGTTATGCCGCGCCTCATCCTCGCGCGCGTTGGAGACGGGATAGACTTCCGAGACCGTCTTACGATTGTCCGCTTCCGTGCGGCCGAGGAGCAGCCCGCAGCACTCCTGCGGGTACTCCGCTTCGCCGTGGCGACGGATCGCCTCCTCGTGCTCCCGGTCGAGAACTATCATTTCAAGCGTTCTCCTCCCAGAAGTTTTCACTCAGATACTTCCCGCCCCCGTCGCACAGGACGGTGACGACGACCGCGCCGGGCGCGAGGCCGCGCGCCAGCCTGAGCGCGGCGAACACGTTTGCGCCCGAACTGACGCCGACCAGCAGACCCTCTTCGCGCGCGAGGCGGCGCGTCATCTCCTGCGCGTCTTCCGTCATCACTTCGACGTTCTCGTCCGCGACCGCCGGATCATAAATGCCGGGTACGAGCGCGGACGCCATGTGCTTCATGCCTTCGAGGCCGTGAAAGGGCGAATCGGGCTGCATCGAGACGGCGCGGATTTTTTCATTCAACTCCTTGAGGCGGCGCGCGATGCCGACGAATGTGCCCGAAGTTCCGAGACCGGCGAGGAAGTGCGTGACGCGCCCGTTCGTCTGTTCCCAGATTTCCGGGGCTGTGCCGTCGTAATGAGCGCGCCAGTTGGCGTCGTTGTTGTACTGGTCTGGGTAGAAATACTTTTCCGGTTCGGCTTCGGCCAACCGGCGCGCGCGCCGCTGTGCGCCGTCGGTGGCTTCGGCCGGATCGGTCTCGACGAGGTGCGCGCCGTAGAGACGCAAAATTCGCTTGCGCTCGAAACTGGCGTTCTTCGGCAGGCAGAGCGTGACCGGGTAGCCGCGCGCCGCGCCGAGCATGGCGTAGGCGATGCCGGTGTTGCCGCTCGTCGCGTCGAGAATGGTTTTGCGTCGCGTGAGCAGACCGGCGCGCTCGCCCGCGAGAATCATGGCGTGCGCCGCGCGGTCTTTGACCGAACCGCCGGGATTCAAATGCTCGGCCTTCGCGTAGACCTCGACTCCGGCGGGCACGTCGCCCGCCACGCGTCCGAGACGCACGAGCGGCGTCCGCCCGATGCTCGACATCAGATCGACGCCCGGCCTGACGGGGGCGTGTGGCTCAACTGTGGCAGTACTCTTCACGGATTATTCGCCGCGCGTCGGGCGCGCTCAAGTTCGTGCAAAAGAAAACGGCCACTCGATTCGAGCGGCCGGCAGGTATTGCACATAAAATGGAGACCGTTTATGTCAGACACCTGCCACGCCCGCCGGACAAAGACAACAAGGCGCACACGCGCACACGCAAAAACATGCACGCGCCGGGTCGGTCGTGGCGTCGGCCGCACAAAGGGCGTTTGTCTCGACTGAGTTCATCATCTGCCGTCAAACTGTAGGTGTCGCTCAAGACGTTGTCAAGCAGAGGTCTGCTTCCGCGCCCCGCGAATTAGGTTTCGTGACGAATAGCTTACTCATCGGTTCCTGCCGGGGCGGGTTGGTCTTCGATACCACGTTTATCGGCCAGGGGATCGCTACCGTGCAGTGCAGGGTTCAAAGACGGCGAGTCGCCCGTGGGAGAGTGGTCTCCCGCCATCTGCCGCCGGTTTCACGAGCAGCCCGAGGTTGCTCTCGGGACGCTCAGCCTTTGCGCAAGTTGCGGAATGTGATCGAATAGCGGAGCGCGTCCACCTGCGGGATGCTGTGCTCCCACTCAGACCGCGCCTGACCGCTCAAGAAGTAAGCCGAGCGCGGCGCGGCCAACACGTTCACGCGCTCCCACTTCTTCCGGCCTACCGCACGCCTCAGGCGCAAAACGCACGGGGCGAGCAGCGAGATACCGGCGACCTGCCCGAAGACGGCCTTATCACGATGCCACCCGATGCCCGCGCCGGGGCTGTACTCAGTAACCATCACATGTTGAAACTCGTCCGCTTCGAGACCGGAGAACGTGGCGGCGGCCTCCCTGAGCGCGAGGAGATATGCGGGAATGGCGTCCGCTTTCTGGAGATGACGCGCGGAGAAATCGTATCGCCAGCCGAAGGAGACCACGCGGCGCTTGCCCGTGTAGCCGTGAAACTCGAACTCACGGAAGGGCAGTTCGCGCACGCGCGCGAGGAGCGCGTCCTCCTCGGCCGCGCCGATCAGTTCCGGCCGATAGCGGAAGCCTTCGGGGAGAGGCGGCACGGTTTCGCCCGCGCCGCCCGTCCCGTTAAAGAAGTTAAACTGCGCTGTCATTAGCTCTCGCGTACACCGAATAGATCGCCACGATACGACGCCGGAGTCGCCTGACCCGCCCCGCGCAAGGTCTCTCTCTTGTCAGTCTCAGGCGGAGTTCACCGCCGCCCGTTCGATCAATGTGGCGCCCTGATTTTGCGGGCTGTTGATCGAAGCGCTGACCGGGTAGCCGAGCATCTCCCCGGCCGTGTAAGGCCGCAACAACTCTCTGGCGAGATCGTGCTTTCGCTCGTCCGCGCCGAGCCACAACTCGTAATCATCCGGGTGCAGGATGACGGGCATGCGGTCATGCACCGGCCGTAATACTTCGTTCGCTTCCGTCGTCAGGATGGTGCAGGAGTTGATGATCCGACCCGCCTCTCCTTCCCACCGCTCCCACAGACCGGCAAAACCGAACGGGCGCTCGTCGCGCATGCGGAAGAAGAAAGGTTGCTTTTTCCCCCCCGTTCTCCGCCACTCGTAGAAGCCGTCCGCCGGGATGATGCAGCGTCTTTTCTTGAAGGCCTCGCGAAACGAAGGCTTCTCCTCCACCGTCTCGCTCCTTGCGTTGATGAGCCGCGCCCCCATCGAAGCGTCCTTCGCCCAGAAAGGCACAAGCCCCCACTTGAAGAAGGTCATCTCCCGCCCGTCTCCAAATTCTCGCACGGCGAGAATGTCCTGCGTCGGAGCCACGTTGTAGCGCGCCTCGACCTGCGGTACTTCCGCAACTTTGAATTCTTTAGCGAGCCGCTTCGGATCACTCTTCCGGGCAAATCGTCCGCACATCTTGTCGTCCCTCCGTGCAGATTATTATAGATCATCTTTTGTCCTGCGCGTTAAATGTTGTTGCAGCTATTGCACTTTTACTGACCGTCACTCGAAGACGCCATGTAAGTGACATATCGGTGCGTGTGCCCGGCCGTTCTGAGTCGTGTCTCGGAACTGAATCTCAACTGTTGTTGTATGATGACTCCTGCGACAAACACAGTTGAGGTGAAATGATTTGGATACCGACCTTCAGGAGTGCCCCTGCGGCGGCGGGAAGTTTGCACAGTGTTGCGAACCCATCATCGGCGGTAAGGTTCGAGCCTCGGCTCCCGAGCAGCTCATGAGAGCGCGCTACAGTGCTTACGCCACGGGGTCGATTGATTTTCTGGCAAAGAGCAATCACTCAAAGACCCGCAGGCAATTTGACCCCGAATCCGCCGGGCGCTGGTCGCGGGAATCGCGCTGGCTCGGCCTTACCATCCTCGACTCCGAATCCTCCACGCCCGACCGCGCGCACGTTAATTTTGAAGCCCGTTACGAAGACCGGGACGGCGTGGCCGTCTTTCACCGGGAGCGTTCCCTCTTCGAACGCGAGGACGGCGAGTGGCGATTCGTCTCCGGGGGAGCCATCCCGGCGGTCTCTCAGAAGGTCGGGCGCAACGAGCCTTGCCCCTGCGGCTCCGGGAGGAAATTCAAGAAGTGCTGTAGCGCGTGAGTCCCACAAATCTTCCTGTGCCTGAAGCGCCAATAAGGAGGCGTGGTAATTTGGCCGATGCGTGACAAGGAGATGAACCGGGCTCGCAATCAGGGAGTCTCGTATTAATCAGGTTGATGGCTCGCCGGTTATTCCTAGCGTGAGACACCTTCCTTCAATTAAGGAGCAATTCACATGACAATGATTCGGCGGTCTACGTTCGCTCTCATACTGCTGATGTCGGTCAGTGCCTCAAACTCAGGAACTCTTGCCCAAAATAACAACGTTTCGCTGCCGGAAGTAAATCAAAGTTCGACGCTCTCGGAAACCTTGGATTGGCTGAACAGGACAAGTTTCACTCATGCGAGTATTGGTATCGCCAACAATACCGATGAGAATCCTTTTGAGAAGAAAACCGATGTGTCGTTCTACAAAGGTTTCAAGTTAGTTCAGGCCGGCGGCTGTGCCCTTCTCCTAAGAAATGAAGGGACATACCAGAATCAAGCCCGCACCCCGTTTCTAGTCGAAGTGATAATATCGTTGGCCGATCTTGACTCTAATAGTGGCAAAATCTCTCAGCAGCGAACCAACCGGCCAGATATGGATAAGTTATATGGAACGTGGCAAGCTAAATTTAAAACGCTAAAAGACAAGACCTCCGTAAGAATAAATTTCAAAGCGCCTAACGATGAAGAAGTATTAGGTTCGATTCTGACATTTACTTTTGAGGATAAAGAGGTGAGCAAAAAATTCGCCAAAGCTTTCCGTCATGCCATAACCCTATGCCGCGGCAAGTGAATTTCCGTGACAGCGATGTGTGGTGGTATGTGCGTGCCGGTTATCTCCCACGTTAGGCCAAGCCAACCCAGCCTCGTCGCGCCCGACAATGTGCTCGACGCCGACGAAGAGGACGGAGGCCGCGACGAGAGGTTCGACGACGCCGAGTGCCCCCGCCGCGGGCGGCTTATAGCTTCTATTCTTTCCAGATCGCCCCAAGCCCGGCGTCCCACAACCGTTTATTAAGCGCCGGGATGTCTTTGTCGAGCATCTCCTCGGCCTTTGTTTTCAAGGCAGACCATTCCAAATTCAGCTGCTTCAGCCGATCCAGCGACGGCTGATTTACTCTGGGCAGATCGCTTTCCGTCTGGTTAATCAGGAACATGTAATTGGCGGTAAACTTGTTGGGGAAGTTCTCGACATCGTCGTACGCCTTTGACTTGCGCTGCACCATGTCTTCATCCCACGCCTTCAGTTTCTTTAACAGCGTCTCGCCCTCCTTTTTGATGGGGCTGAATTTCGCCTCGGCGGGTAATGAACCGAGCAGCGACTCAAGCTGTTTCTGTTTTTCGTAAAGGCTGTTGACCAGGCGGTGCATCGAAGCCAACTCTGTCTCCATGCCCGACATGACTTGGTGATACTCAGCATAGCCGGCGGCGCTCGTCGGGTAGAGCGGATTGGCGAGAATCTCCCACTCGGTTGCGACCGTCTGTTCGGCCATTTTCAAAGTGGCGCGGTACTTCCCCGGCGGCGCTTTATGCCCGGCGTAACTGCTCTCGATGTACACCAGCGGCACACCCGGCATCGTCGCGTAACGCATGTCCCACACAAACCGGTTCAACCCTCTGGCCTTGGACAGCAGCGGCTCCGCCTTCGGGCCGCCGTCATACTTCTTGTACTTATCATCCGCTTTTGAAGCATAGCGGCGAACGGTATTTCCCGCCGCGTCTTTGATCTCCAACGTGATTTCGTCGGTCTTCGCCAACTCGGGCAGCCGGTAGTAAAAGACCACTCCGGTCGCCGGGTTGACGCCTCTGAATTTGTCGGCCCCGGTAAACTCCTCCCCCGGCTGATCCATGTCGCTCGACCCGTTGACGAGGTACGCGTTTTCAGGCCGGTAGATGGCGAAAGCGGGCGTCTCTTTTTTGTACTGCCGGATGAGACCCAGATCATCCAAGACCCAGAACGACCGCCCCGACGTGGCGGCGATCAAGTCGCCCTTGTGAATCCGCAGATCGGTGATCGGGGTGACGGGCAAATTCAACTGAAACGGCGACCAATTCCCGCCCCCATTCCAAGACACAAAGAGCCCGATTTCAGTGCCCGCGAAGAGAAGGTCTTTGCGCGCCTCATCCTCACGCACGACGCGCGTAAAGGCGTTAGCCGGCAGGCCGTTGTTGATCTTCGTCCAGCTGTTCCCGTAATCCGTGGTCTTGTACAAGCCCGGAGCGTGGTCGTTGAACTTATACCGGGTCGTCGCGATGTAGGCGGTCGCTTTATCGTGCGGCGACACCTCGATGGCGTTGATCAAACATTCCGCCAGACCGGGCGGGGTGACGTTTTTCCAGGCCACGCCCCCGTCCCGCGTCAGGTGGACGAGCCCGTCGTCGCTGCCCGTCCAGAGCACGCCTTTCTCGTGCGGCGATTCGACGACGTAACTGAGCGTGCCGTAATTCTCCGCGCCGACCGCTTCGTTCGTGTACGGTCCGCCGCCCTTCCCCTGTTTCTCCTTTTCGTTGCGCGTGAGGTCGGGCGAGACTTCTTTCCACGTCTTGCCCATGTCACTCGTCTTCAGCACGTACTGTGCGGCGTGGTAGTAGGCGTTGGGTTCGTGTTTGCTCCAGATGATCGGGGCGTTCCAGTTGAAACGGTACTTCAAATCCTTCGCGTCCATGCCGAGGTATTGAATGGGCGCGGCCATAATGCCGGTGCCCGCCTTCGCTTTTGTATCAATCACCTCAATCGTCCCCTGATAACTGCCGCCCAAGACATATCCGGGGTCGTCCGGGTCAAACGCGAGGAACGCGCTCTCGCCGCCCGCGGAAGGCGTCCAACTGGCCGGGGTAATCCCGCCGCCGCCCAACTCCCGGCTGGCGATGGAAACAGAGGTGTTGTCCTGCTGGCCGCCGTAGATGCGATAGGGAAACCCGTTGTCCACGTTGATGCGATAAAACTGCGCGGTCGGCATGTTGCTTTGCGTGCTCCAACTCTTCCCCCGGTTGAAAGTGATCGCGGAGCCGCCGTCGTTTGAGATGATGAAGTTGTGCGGGTTGTCCGGGTTAATCCAGAGATCGTGATAATCGCCGTGCGTGCCCGACAGGGTTTCCCACGTCTTACCGCCGTCGGTCGAACGCAAGGCCGGCGCGCTTAACACATAAATGGTCTCTTCATCTTTCGGGTCGATGAAGAGTTCGATGTAGTACCACGCCCTCTGCACCAGACGGTGGTCGTTGGTAATCCGGCTCCACTTCTTTCCGGCGTCGTGCGAGACGAACAGACCGCCCGCTTCCTTCTCGGAATCGCTTTCGATCAGCGCGTAAACCTTTTCCGGGTTGGAACGGCTGACGGCAATCGCCATCTTGCCCATCTCTTCCGGCAACCCCTCTTTCAACTTTTCCCACGTCTCGCCGCCGTCGGTGGATTTATACAGACCGCTGCCCGGCCCCCCGCTGATCACCTTCCACGGGAGCCGGCCATGCTCCCACATCGCCGCGTAGAGGATGCGCGGGTTAGTCATGTCCATCGACAACTCCGCCGCGCCGGTCTTATCGTCCACAAACAGAACGTTTTTCCAAGTGCCCCCGCCGTCGGTGGATTTATAGACGCCCCGCTGCGGCGACTTGCTGTAGAGCGCGCCCTGCGCGGCGACGAGAACAACGTTCGGATTTTTAGGATCGACGACGATCCGTGAGATATGCTGAGTCAGTTCCAACCCCGTCTGCTTCCAGGTCTTCCCCGCGTCGGTCGACTTGTACACGCCGTCTCCGTGGTGCGTCATCACACCTCGCACCGCGTGTTCGCCCATCCCGACGTAAACGACGTTCGGGTCGCTTCCGGCAACGGCGATGGCCCCCACCGAGCCGGTCTTAAAATAACCGTCCGAGATGTTTCGCCAACTGATCCCCATGTCGTCCGTCTTCCAGAGACCGCCGCCGGTCGTCCCCATGTAATAAGTTCTGGGGTCGCCCACGACGCCGCTGCCGGCGACCGAACGCCCGCCACGAAACGGGCCGATGGAACGCCATTTAACTGGTTTGAAGATGCGGTTGTAATCGTCCGCCGCCGCGTTTTGTGTTACTTGTGCCGACGCGCCTCCCAGCGAGACGCAGAAAACAACTGCCAAGAGCAGGCGCTTGTTCACAGAAACATTCTCCAGTAGATAAGATTTACGAACGAGCCGCCAAGCGAACTTGCTTAGGTTCGCTAACCATCCACCTGACGTTTTCATGTTAGTACTTCGGGGTCACGCCGAGGTTGTGCATCAAGAACGAGTAGATGTCGGCGGACTGCTCGATGGCTTTCGTCGTACTGCTCGCGCCATGGCCGGACTTGGTGTCGATGCGAATGAGCACGGGGTTGTCGCCGGCTTGCTTCTCCTGAAGAACGGCAGCGTACTTGAAGGAGTGACCGGGAACGACGCGGTCGTCATGGTCGGCCGTCGTGATCAGCGTCGCCGGGTACTTCACCCTGTCGCGGACGTTGTGGATCGGCGAGTAGGCGTACAGGGCTTTGAACTCCTCAGGGTTGTCGGCCGAGCCGTAGTCGGCGATCCAGTTCCACCCGATGGTGAACTTGTGGAACCGCAGCATGTCCATCACGCCGGCCTGCTGGATCACGGCCTTGAAGAGTTCGGGGCGCTGGTTGGCGACCGCGCCGACGAGCAACCCGCCGTTGGAGACGCCGTGGATGGCGAGCTTCTGAGGCGACGTGTACTTGTTGGCGATCAGCCATTCGCCCGCGGCGATGAAATCGTCGAAGACGTTCTGCTTCTTGAGCTTCGTCCCGGCCTCGTGCCACTTCTCGCCGTACTCGCCGCCGCCGCGCATGTTCGCCGAGGCGTAAACAAAACCCTGCTCCAGAAGGGCGAGGCGCAGCGCGCTGAAGCCCGGGGCGGTGACGCTGTTGAAGCCGCCGTAGCCGTAGAGCAGCGTCGGGTTCGTGCCGTCGAGTTTGATCCCCTTCTTGTGGACGAGGAACATCGGGACGCGCGTGCCGTCCTTCGACGTGTAGAAGACCTGCCTGGTCTCGAAGCCCTCGGCCTTGAAGTCGGGGATGGTCGGCGTGCGGAAGAGCGCAGTCTTTTTAGTGGCGATGTCGTAGCGATAAATGGCGGGCGGGAAATTGAACGACGAGAAGCTGTAGAAGATGAGTTTGTCGTCTTTATTGCCGCCGAAGCCGCCGGCGACGCCAAGCCCCGGCAACTCGACTTCGTTCTCCAACTTCCCGTCGAGGCTGTAAACGTAGGCGCGCGTCGTCACGTCCTTGAGGTAGGTGACGAAGAGTTTGCCTCCGCCCGTGCCTGCGCTTTGGAGCGGCTCGGCTTTTTCGGCAAGGACGGTTTTCCAGTTGGACTCGGCGGGGTTCTTCGGGTCGAAGAGGACGACCTTCCAGTTCGGCGCGCCCTGATTGGTCTGAAGGAGGAACTTGTCGCCGGCGTTGTCGATGACGCCGTAGATGTCGTCGCCCACCTCGGCGACGATAGGCGTCCACGCCTTGTCATCCTTCGAGAGGTCGCGGAAGAACAGCGCGTTGCCCTTCTTGCCCTTGCCGCGATCCGAGATGTTGAGGATGGCGAAGCGCTCGTCCTCGGTGGTCGAGACGTTGTGGAAACGTTGCGGGTTGGCCTTGTCCTCGTAGACGAGCGCATCCTGTTCTTGGGGCGTCCCCACCTTGTGGAAGTAGACCTTGTGCCCTTCGTTGGTCGCGGTCATGAGGTTGCCGCTCTTCGGTGCGTCGTAGCGGCTGTAATAGAAGCCGTCGCCGGCCCACGCCATCCCGGATACCTTGACCCACTTCAGTTCGTCGGCGAGTTGTTTGCGAGTCGCCACCTCCATCACGTAACAGTCGCGCCAGTCCGAGCCGCCCGCGGCTTTACAGAAGGAGGCGTACTTCGCGTCCTTCGAGAGGGCGAAACCGGCAAGCTGGGTCGTGCCCTCGGCGGAAAACTTGTTCGGGTCGAGGAGCACTTCGGGCGTGCCGTCCAGACCCTTCTGCATGTAGAGAACGGACTGGTTCTGGAGCCCTTCGTTCTTCGAGAAGAAATAGTATTCGCCACGCCGGAACGGGGAGCTGTACTTGGGGTAATTGAAGAGTTTTTCCAGCCTCACCCTGACCTGATCCCGGAAGGGGATTTTCCCCAAGTAGGCGGAGGTCACCTTATTCTGCTCCTCGACCCACCTGACAACCTCCGGCGACTTCTCATCCTCAAGCCAGCGGTAAGGGTCGGCGACTTTAACGCCGTGGTACGTGTCGAACTGCTCGACCTTTTTCGTGGTCGGGTACTGTAGTTTCTGGGCACTGGCGACGACAGGGGATAAGAACACCAGCACTACGGCGACGAGCGTCGCCCGCAGGAAAACTCTTTTCCTCATTTCGAAAACTCCTCGGGGTGAATCAATTTTTAGGGATCACGACCTGACTTAGAGCCCGTTCGCGGAGGCGATCAAAAGCAGTGGTCGCTGGCATCATTCAGTGCATCGGCAAAGCGCAAAAAATCTTATGACCCGTGCGGGGATGTTGTCAAACGTATGCCCCGGCACAAGAACAGAGTGTGATAAGCACACATCAACAGTCCTGAAAGAATTACTCTCACCGGCCGGGATATTTTCATCCGGCTCTCCAAGTTTAATTTGTAACTTTGAATTTCACTGAATACTTGCCCGGAGACGGGGCGGGGCTGATGACAAACAGGTAATCTCCGCTTTGCGTCAGACGGTCTGGGCTAAAACCGTCAATCGCCGGTTCTTCGCCTTTCCTTTTGTTCGGATAATAAAATGAGATTGTGCACCCGACGGCTTCAACTTCTATTTGCTGACCCGCTTTCATATTCAGCAAGAAAGTTTTTGTTTCATTCTTTGTTTTGAACGTCACCGGAAAACTTGCCGAATTAGTGCCCTTCGCGAATCGAACTCTTTCCGCCCTCTTCGCTAAGGCCGCGTAACCTTCATCGCAAGGCTCAAAATCAGCGGCACTGACTTCGTACTTATTCGTGTCATAGTTTTTGCCGGAGAATTTGATTCGCAGCAACTCTCTGTTGCCGGACTTCACCAGCGTCCAAATCAAACTCTTCATCTCGGACGGCGCGACATCGGGCAGTTTGTCGGCGGCAAACGCGACGGTCAAAGCGTTGCCTTTGAGCGTTCCGTTAAATTCGTATGTTGCATCGGGTGGGCTGTCGTCGTCGCCGCCGCTCCCGACCACAAATGTCCCCGCCACCTTACTCCCGTTAATCCTGAAATTGACGACGCGTTCTCCCTGCAACCAATCGGCGCGGAAACACTTCGACACGCCCTGCGCGCCGGCTGACGTACCCGCGCCCGGAAAGATATAAATTAACGTGAGCGCCACTTTCGCCATCAAGTTTTTCATGCGTGTGTCCTTGAAATTTTCATTTCCGGGTCGTCAAGATTAGAGCAACGAGCTTTCGGCCTCGTCCAAACAAAAGTTGTCACCTCATTTGAACGTTCAACGAGTAGTTGAAGGTGGGCTTTATTCTTAGGATGGGAACTAATAGCGCCGGCGGCAGAGCCTCAGCCTGGCCGCGACCGGAAACGTTAACGAGCAAGCCGTCGCCACCTAACACGGACGCTTTCTCCGGCAACGTGGTATGAGACTGATGGCATCTCTCCGCAAAAACACATTATCCCCATCGCGGAGTCTTCGCGAACTCGGCCGTTTGGCGATCACGATTATCCGAGCGCACGGTTAGATGGCGATTGCTTCGCCGATTTCATTGATGGTCGCGATCTCGCTCCCGCTGATCTGCTCGCCGCCGAAACCGAAGACGCCCCCTTCTTTGGCAGCCGCCGCGACTTTTTCCGCCACCACTAAGACCCACCTCTTATACTCATACGCTTCTTCCGCGCCGGCCTTCGTCTCCAGCGCGGTGGCCGCAGCCCGGCACGTCGTAAGCGCCCGCACTTTAACTTCGTCGAGTGCGAGTTTCTCCGTCGGGCCGCGCTGATCGTCATCGGCGTTGGCGTAGATGTCGGCGATGACGGCCTCCAGTATGGAGCCTTTCGCCGCCCGCCCTTCGCCCTCGATGACCCCTTCGGCGACCGCCCCCATCTCCCGCACGAAGTCATCCTGCTTGCTCGGCGCGGCCCCGGCGACGGCGTAGGCCGCCAGCATCGGCGCCCGAAGCAGGCTCTTCCATTCCTCAGGCGTAAATTTGTCTTTGACAGTCATGTGCAAATTTCTCTCCTCGCATGGAGGCAACCGTTCAGACCGAAGTTCCCCGCCCGGCCAGACTCGCGACGACAGTCACCAACTCGGCAGGCTCGATAGGTTTAGGCAGGTGAAGCTGAAATCCCGACCGGAGCACCCTCATGCGATCCTCCACCCTGGCGTATGCCGTTAATGCCGCCGCCGGCGTTCGCCCGCCCTGCTCGGCCGGTAGCGCCCGTATCTGTGCTATCAGAGAGTAGCCATCCTTTTCAGGCATCCCTAAATCACTGAGCAGCACATCCGGTCTCAACGTCCTGAGCGCGGCTAAACCCTCCGCCGCGGAGGACGCTGTCGTCACCCGCGCCGCGCACTGTTCGAGGACCGAGCGGACGAGCAGACGTGCGTCCTCCTCGTCGTCCACGACGAGCACGTGTAAGCCTACCAGTTCGGGCGGGCGCTCGAATAACACTCCACGGCTGGCCGTCGGATGTTCCCGCTCCTGTCTTCTATCTCCGAGCAGTTCGATGGAGCGGGTCGCGATCAACGGGAGGCACACCGTGAAGGTCGCGCCCTTACCCTCGCCCTCGCTCTCCGCTTCGACCGTGCCCCCGTGCATCTCCACCAGGTGCCGCACGATGGCGAGACCCAACCCGAGCCCTCCGTACTGTCTGGTTGTGCTCGAATCGGCCTGTCGGAAGCGGTCGAAGATGAAGGGCAGAACCTCCGGCCTGATCCCGAGACCCGTGTCCGTGACGATGATCTCCACGTGTGAGTTGACGCGCTCAAGCCTGATCTGCACGCGACCGCCCTTGGGCGTGAACTTGATGGCGTTGGTCAACAGGTTCCAGATGATCTGTTGTAAACGGTTGGCGTCGCCCGAGACGAAGCTGGTGGCCGAGTCGAGCACGCGCTGCACTCTGATCTCCTTGGCGTCGGCCGAGGGCAGCACGGACTCGACCGCCGCCTCAATCACCGACGGCAGTTCAAGGGGTCGGACTTCCAGCCGGAGCTTACCGGTGACGATCCGCGAGACGTCCAGAATGTCTTCGATGAGTTGAGATTGCAGTTGCGCGTTGCGTTGGATTGTGTCGAGCGCCCGCTTCCTGTCCGCCTCTTTGAGTTGCCCGTCGCCGAGCATTCGTGCCCAACCGAGGATGGCCGTGAGCGGCGTGCGCAGTTCGTGCGAGAGCGTGGCGAGGAACTCGTCTTTCAAACGGTTGGCTTCCTCGGCCTGCTTGCGCGCGCTGACCTGTTCTGTAATATCTACCCCGTGCGCGAAGATGCCGGTGATGGCTCCGTCGGCTTCCGTGATCGGTTGGTAGATGAAATCCACGAATCTCTCCTCAAGAGCCTCGCCGGGTTGGAGTTGTACCATGAGGCGCATCTCACGCCCTTCGTATGGTTCGCCGGTTTTGAATACATTATCGAGCAGTTTGAAGAAGCCCTGGCCGGCGACCTCGGGGAGGGCCTCCCGCACGCTTTTACCAATCACATCCCGGTAGCCGATGAGCTTCAGGTAAGCCGGGTTCGTTAACTCGAACACATGCTCCGGGCCCTTCATGGTGGCGATGAAGGCCGGCGCCTTGATGAAGAGGTAAGCGAGTCGGGTGCGTTCCCACACCAGTTGGTTGATCAGCCGCTCGCGCTCGATGGCTATTGCCGCCGTGCGGGTCATGAGTTGAATGAGACGCAAATCCTGCGGGTTCGGCTCGCGCGGCTCCCGGTAATAAACCGCGAAGGTGCCCATCGCATCACCCGAGGAGGAGATGATTGGCGTCGACCAGCAAGCCCGGAGTCCGTGCCCCAGAGCTAAGTCGCGGTAGGGCGCCCAGACGGGGTCGGTTGCGATGTCGGCCGAGATCACGCGCTCTTTACGAAATGCCGCCGCGACGCAGGAGCCGCCTTCCGGCGCTATCAGGGCTCCGTCGACCCCGCGGTTGTAGGCTTCCGGCAGACTCGGGGCGGCCCCGTGTCGTAAATGTAGGCCGTCGCTATCGAGCAAAAGGATGGAGACGAGCCCTCCCGCGCCGGATTGCCCTTCAACCACGCCGGCCAGCGTCTCCAACACTTCGGTGAGCGGCGCGCTCTGAACGATGAGTTCGAGCACCTGCCGCTGTCCCTCGATCAAGCTCTCGGCCAGCTTGCGCTCACTTATGTCGCGGGCGATCTTCGAGGCCCCGATGATCGTGCCGCTTTCGTCTCTGATGGGCGATACGGTCAGCGAGATGTCGACGAGCGAGCCGTTCTTGCGTACGCGCACCGTCTCGTAGTGTTCGATCCGCTCGCCAGCCCTGAGCCGCGCGAGGATGGCCGGCTCTTCGTCGAGGTGGTCAGCCGGAATCAACATGGTCACATGCTTGCCCACCGCCTCCGCCGCCGTGTAGCCGAAGATGCGCTCGGCACCCCGGTTCCAGCTCGTGATACGGCCGTTGAGGGTCTTGCTGATGATCGCGTCGTCCGCGGATTCGATGATTGCAGTCAGCCATGCGGACGCGTTCTCTCCGGTCGGCAGCCTGCTGTCGGCAACCTCTACGGTGTCGGCATGAGGAGGGTAAACTCCGGACGTTTCTTGTGACATAGACGGACAAATCCACTATCAGCTTGAAGACGGACGCTTTCGGGGGAAAGTTTATGTTGCCGCGATTATATACGAGCGACCTGCTTATTCCTATAACCGTCCCCGCCCGCCCGCCGTTGAAGGCGCATTACTGTTTGTGATTGCTGATGAAATTCTCTTTGAATTTACGCACCTCTCCACGCTCGAATTCGATCAGAACTTTGTCACCTTCCAGGCCTTGCACTCGACCCGTCCCATATTGCAGATGCTCGACGGTATCGCCGAATGACAGGCAGGCTTCCAGATTTTCGCGGGCGCGAGTTGCGGAGCGCGCGGCAACACGGCCGGAGGCACGGCGAGAGGCGGTCAGGGATGCCGTTTCCCGAATGACTCGACCCGGCGTGATGGTTGACGCCCGCCGCCACCGATTGCTCGTCCGGCGGTTGCAGACAGTTGTCGCACGTCCCGCGCCGTTCGCCTTCCATCTCCCCGCCGAAGTAGTCAAGAAGCAGACGCCGGCGGCACGCCGCGCTCCGGCCGTACTGCATCATGCGCTCCAACTTTTCACGCTCCCTCGCGGCCTTCTCTTCGGACAGGCGGGCTAGTTCTTCAAGTTCCACGCGTTCGAGGCCGCCGTCGAGCAGGCGGAAACGACAGCCCCGCAGTTCCCTGACGAGTTTCATCTCCTTCAACAGCGCGAGTATGACGCGCACTTTATTACCCGCGATCCGCCCTGCGTGCCAGCAGCGCCGCGAGGGTCGCCGCCAAACGCCTGACGTCGATTGGCTTGGTCAAGAAGGCGTCGAAACCGGCGGCGATAGCTTTGCCGCGCCACTCCCAGCGGTTGAAGGCCGTGCAGGCGATGAGGGGCACGCCCTCAAGGGCAGGCTCCCTGCGTATTAATCTTGCGGCGTTGTAGCCGTCCAGGCCGGGCAGGCTCATGTCCATGACAATCGCGTCGGGCAGTTCTCTGAGCGCCATCTCGACTGCGGACAACCCGTCGCCGGCCGTCAGAACAGCGTAACCCTCGGCCTCGAACAACAGGCGCAAGAGTTCGCGGGTGTCCGGCGCGTCTTCCACCACCAGAATGCGGTAATTCATGTTGCGTTCGGGCTGACTCTTTGCCCTCTGCGGTGCGCTGGTCATAATCGCGTCAGTCATGATGTTGAGGGGTGCGGCAGTAGGCCGCTAGCCGGGCGTAGTTGATTATGAGCCTGTGCCGACCCAAGCGAACGGGATGGCTTCAGCAGCAAATTTCCACACTCTTCCGTGCCGGCGGCGAAGGTGAATCTTAGCCCGTGGTGTACTCGATGAGCCCAGTCTTGCTCGCAATGACGCGCGCCCTCGGCCCGCATGAACTTTACCTCCACGTCGCGGGTGAATCCGCGCCCGGCCAAAGCGTTTGCAAGCGTCTCGGCGTTGCACTCCGTGTTCGCCCCTTCCGCCGTCCCGGCGTCGATCCAGACTTTAGCTTTGCGCCCTCCGGTTAATTCGCCCGGGTGACGGAGCAACCGGCACTTGTCCCACCACAGCGAAGGAGACATGACGAGAACGCGCCCGAAGATGTCGCCATGTCGCCCCAGTCCCAGATACAGACTTACCAGCCCTCCGAGCGAAGAGCCTCCGATATGACGCCTGAAAGTTTTCGCGAGGAAACATCCTGTAGTCACTGTCCCTAAACAAAACAATAATGGTCGCACCGACCTCGGCGGGGAATTTTTGTACTATTTCCCGTCGGCCAATTGGTTGCGGCGGAAGGCAGAGCGATTCATGTGCCACGGCTGAACGTGGGCGATTGGCTTGTCGGCTTCGAGGGGTAGGAAAGTAAGGCTACAAATATAAACGCCCGTGAGGAACTTTGAGAGGTAGTGATGTTATGAAGCAGGCACCTCCAGCTCACGTGTGAGCTGGAGGTGCCTGCTTCATAACATCATTACCAATTTGCGAAGCGACAATGGCCGCGTCAGGCGAAGCCGTCTAAAGCCCGCTTTATTCTTTTCCGGCTTAAATTTATTGGTTAACAAATCATTCCATCTGCAATGCTTTGGCTTCATCTCTGTCGTCATAAGGGTTATGCAGATGCACCGGCGCGGTTTTCGCTTTGCGAAGGCGCAGATTCAAAATTTCGACGAGGACGGAAAACGCCATCGCAAAATAGATGTAACCTTTCGGGATGTGCTGGTCTAAACCTTCGGCAATCAGCGTGACGCCGATCAAAATCAAAAACGACAAGGCGAGCATCTTGATGGTCGGGTGTTTTTGGACGAACGCGCCGATGCTGCCCGCAAAAGCCATCATAAAAACGATGGACACGACCACCGCCCCAATCATGATCCAGAGATTATCCACCATCCCGACCGCCGTGATCACCGAATCGAGCGAAAAGACGATGTCGAGCAGGGCAATCTGGATCAGTACGCCGACAAACGACGGATAAATTTTTGCGGATTTATGACCTTCGTCGCCTTCGAGCGAGCCGTGAATTTCGTGCGTGCTTTTCGCCAGCAAAAATAGACCGCCGATGAGCAAAACCAGATCGCGTCCAGATATTTCCTGTCCGAAAACGGCGAATAAAGGGGCGGTCAAACCGATCACCCACGTCAAGGAAAAAAGCAAAATCACGCGCATCATGAGCGCCAGCCCTAATCCGATGTAACGCGCTCTTGATTGTTGTTCGGGCGGCAATTTGCCCGCCAGAATCGAGATAAAAACGATGTTGTCAATACCGAGAACGAGTTCCAAAACCGTTAGCGTTAAAAACGCAATCCAAAGTTGCGGGTCTGCCAGCCATTCCATATTGGGTGAACTCTCCTTGTACTCAATTTTTGAGAAACTCTCTCCAAATCATATCGCGGCTATCATCCCATAGAAATCCCTGCCTTGAAACTTGATTTCCCGTGGCGATTAAAGTACGTTGCCGAGTCGAACAAAGTCAGGCTGGCTGATAAAGTCTGCATTTGCCCGTGATCTTCTTCTTCCCAGCCTCGCCAAGCCATTTAAAAACTAAAGAACGTATCTTAGCCCGAGACTTCGGTCGCCTCACGGGCGGCCCCGGTCTACCTCTAAGGAGCTCGCTATGTCATTCCCCAAATCTCTGCGCCTGCGTGCGTCGCTCGTGGTTTTCGGTCTCGCGGCCTGCTCCCTGTTGTTGCTGCTCCCCTCCGGTGTGCCCACGGCTAGCGCGTCGCACACGCCCAACCCGACGAGCGTCACCGTCGCCGGAAGCCTCCAGAGCGAACTCGGCTGCGCGGGCGACTGGCAACCCGAATGTGGCGCGACGCATTTGAGCTACGACGCGGACGACGACGTGTGGCAGGGCACGTTCTTTGTTCCCGCCGGTAGTTGGGAATACAAAGCTCCGCTCAACGACAACTGGGGCGAGAACTACGGGCTGAACGCGCAGCAGAACGGCGCCAACATACCGCTCTCGCTCGGCTCAAGTCAGAGCGTCAAATTTTATTACAACCATAAGTCACACTGGATTACCAGCAACCGCAATTCCGTCATCGCCGTCGCGCCCGGCAGTTTCCAGTCGGAACTCGGCTGCTCGGGCGACTGGGAGCCGTCCTGTCTCCGCTCTTGGTTGCAAGACGCGGACGGCGACGGCACGTACACCTTTCAGACCACGGCGCTGCCCGCCGGAAATTACGAGAGCAAGGTAGCGATCAACGAAAGCTGGGACGAGAACTACGGCGCGGGCGGGGCGCAGAACGGGGCGAACATCTCGTTCAACGTGCCGTCCGACAACGCGCAGGTCACTTTCAGCTACAACCCCACGACCCACATCCTGACAATTGAGACGGCCAACACTCCGCCCCCTTCGGGCAACGTCGAGTGGGACGGCTTGCGCCACGACACGTTCGACAGTTACTACCGCAGTCCCTTCGGCGCGGCGCCGGCCGGAACCGGCGTGACGCTGCGTTTCCGCACGGCGCATTTCGACGTGGACGGCGTTTACGTCCGCGTCTACACGTTCGACCCGGCAACCGGCGCGACCGACGGCCCCGTCGAATACCCGATGTCCTTCCTTGAGAATCGCACCGAAGGCGGCGCCGAGTACGACATCTGGACGCACACGCTTTCCACGCCGTCTTCGCCCTCGATTCTCTACTACAAGTTCCGCGTCACCGACCGGACGGACGAGGACTTCTACAGCGACTCTTACACGGACGACCACGACAACCTCAATCAAGGCGGCGCGGGTGCGGCCTCCGACGGCGAGCCGTTCCCGGCCTTCCAGATAACGGCCTACGACCCGAACTTCCAGACGCCCGCCTGGCTCCACGATGCCAACGTCTACCAAATCTTCCCCGACCGCTTCCGCAACGGCGATCCGTCGAACGATTACTGCCGCCCCGGCTCGACCGCCGGTTGCCCGACGTTCTACGGCGACCAGACGCCGCTCTTGCGCGAGCCCTGGAACACGGCCATCGGCGACCCGCGCCAGCCCGGACAGTTCAACGGTCAGTACGGCACGCAGTTCTACGGCGGCGACCTCAAAGGCATCGAGCAGCAACTCGACTACTTACAATCGGTCGGCGTGGACACGCTCTACCTCAACCCGATCTTCAAGGCCGTCTCCAACCACCGCTACGACACGGACAACTTCCTCGAAGTAGACCCCGCTCTCGGCGGCGACGCCGCCCTCGCCTCGCTCAAGACCGAGATGGAGCGGCGCGGCATGCGCCTCATCCTCGACGGCGTTTTCAATCACTCGTCTTCGGACAGCGTCTACTTCGACCTCTATCAACGCTACGCCCAGACCGACGGCGGGTGCGAGAACGCGTCCTCGCCATATCGGGGCTGGTTCAACTTCTTCAACTCAAATGCCCCCTGCGTCTTCGGCGATTACGAAGCGTGGTTCGGCTTCGGCAGCCTGCCCGTCTTCCGCGACGACTCGGCGGCCGTGCGCGACTTCTTCTACCGTGCGCCCGGCGCGAACGTCACCGAGTACTGGTACGAGCGCGGCGCGTCGGGCTGGCGCTTCGACGTGGCGAATGAAATCTCGCACGACTGGTGGAACGAGTACCGGCCTCTAGCCAAAGGCTACAAAGCGGACGGGCCGCTCGTCGGGGAAATCTGGCCGGACGCCAGCCGGTGGCTCGCGGGCGATCAACTCGACTCCGTGATGAACTACCGCTTCCGCAAGAACGTCCTCGGCTTCGCGCGCGGGCAGTTTAATTGGAGCGACAACGACAACAGCGGCGGGAACACCATCGTCGCCCTGAGCCCCAGCCAGTTCGACCACGCGCTGCGCTCCGTGCGCGAGGATTACCCGGCCGCCGCGACCGCCGCGATGCTCAATCTGATCGACTCGCACGACACCAACCGCTCGCTGTACGTGCTGACCGCCGCCGGGGATGCCGGGCTCGCGCAGGCGAAAGAACGTCTCAAGCTCTCGGCGCTGTTCCAGTTCACCTACCCCGGCGCGCCGATGGTCTACTACGGCGACGAGGCCGCGCTCAACGCGCCCTCACTCGCCAACGGCCCCAACGGCCCCGAGGACGACCCCTACAACCGCGCGCCTTACCCGTGGGCTGACGAGGCGGGCGATCACAATGTGTACGGCCCCGCGGATCAAAATGTGGTCGGCTACTACACGACGCTCGCGCACATGCGCAAGCAGCACGCGGCTCTGCGCGCCGGCTCGTTCGAGACGCTGCTCACGGGCGATAAGACGCCTTCAACGACCGACGACAACACCTATGCTTTCGCACGCGCGGGCGGTGGCGAGACGGCCGTCGTCGCGCTCAACAACGGCGCGGGCGGCAACACGGCGAGCGTTCCGGTCGCCGCTTATTTCGCAGACGGCACGCAGCTTCGTGATGCCTTGAGCGGTGCGACCTATGCGGTCACGGGTGGCAGCCTGAATCTCACGCTCGCAGCCCGTAGCGGCGTGGTGCTCTTCGACGCTTCGTCGGCGCCAGTCGATACAACCGCGCCCGTCGCCGCCATTGCCGTTAACCCGCCCACCGACGGCTGGCATAACTCGACTCCCGTGACGGTCAATCTCACCGCGACCGACGACGGCAGCGGAGTTAAGGAGTTGCGCTACTGGATTAACGACGGCGGCGTCACGGTCGTCGAAGGCGGCGCGGCCGGCGTCCAGATCAACGCCGAAGGCGTCACCACCATCAACGTGCGCGCCATCGATAACGCCGGAAACGTCAGTCAGGTCGCCACCCGGGTAGTCAAGTTAGACCTCACGCCGCCGACCATTAGCGGCGCGGCCGCGACCCCCTCAGTCCTGTCGTCACCTAATCACAAGATGCGTGACGTAATCGTCGGCTATAGCGTGTCGGACAACTTCGGCCTCGCGACTTGCACGCTCGGCGTTACGAGTAATGAGCCGATCACCGGCGCGGGTGACGGCGACACCGCGCCCGACTGGGAGGTCTTGGACGCGCACCGCGTCAGGCTCAGGGCTGAACGATCCGGCGAGGGCGCGGGTCGCGTCTACACCGTCACCGTCACTTGCGCGGACGACGCCGGCAACACGTCGAACCACGCCCTAACAGTCACAGTTCCGCGCGGGCGTTAGCGGCCGTAAAGCCCATGCTGACGACGAATGACCGGCTGAGGAAGGGCTCTGACTCATCTATAGCGATTTGCAGATGAGTGTGACCGATATCAAAACTGTAGGGGCAGGGCTTGTTGTCCCTGCCCGCCGCTCACCAAACCGAGCGGGCAGGGACAAGCCCTGCCCCTACACTCATTTCTTGGTAGTTCCATCCAATTGCAAACGGCTATAGAGTCAGAGCCCTCGCCATTTAGACTGTCTCTCTTTTACCGCCATCTTTCAGACTGAAAACGTCGAGCGGCGGTGTTGACCGATCTTTGATGTCAACACCGCCGCTCGAACGCTATTTCGGGTCAGGCGCTCATGCCTGAACGACCCTCATAGTTTTAAGGAATCTCACAGCCTGAACATAAAGCTTTACAGGTACAGTTAGTCGAGTTCCATGTGCCGCCATTTATCTCGCATTGCTGCGCGGAGGTCGAGGAACAAGGGGTGGGCGTCGGAGATGGCGCGGGCGCGGGCTCGTAGCCGGGACGGTCGTCGAAGAGTTGCACCCAACGCCCGTCGAAGCCGCCGTTGGCCGCCGTGTACCACGCGCCCACAAGCCACATCCCGGCCTCATAGTTCGTCTGGTCGCTGGTGATTTCTCCCGAGTGTACGAAGAAGTCGTGCTGCCACCAGTAGGAGTTATGCGAGTCGTAGTAGCCGCTGGCCGCCCCGCGGGTGCGCCCGTAGCTGTCGTATCCGAGTCCCTCGAACCCGCCGAACTCGTCTTGGCTATAAGGGGCTTCCGAGTTCACTTCGGCCGAGTAGGTGCCCCAGATCGGCTTCTTATCGAGGACGGCGGCGTCCGCGCCGACATAGCCCGACTTCCCGATGTCACGCGACCTCAGGTAGAAGAGTTGCATCCCCGCGCTCACCTCCGGCTGTCCCGCCTCGTTCAAAATCGGACTCTCCAGCAGGATGTACCGATAGTCGTTCGTCAGCCAGTGGATGTACCACTGGTTACCCGCCCAGTGCGTCGGCGAGATGTCGGCGATGTCCTGTAGTTCGTAAGTGATGCGCTTCGTCGAATACCAGGGTATCTCGGTGCCGTTATCGACGCGGCTGGCGAGACCCGACGCGGTCGCGTAACTCAAAGGCTTTGCGCCCCACGCATTCACCGCCGACTGAGACCCTTCGGGCACAAACACATAATGCACGTTGTTGTCGCTCGCGTAATGGAGGTTAACTTCGGCTTCCGCCGACGTGTTCATCCGGCTCGCAATCGTGCTGTAGGGAGTCTTGACGTGCCAGAGCGCGTGCGCGTGATAGCCGTAAGGGTCTGAGAACTTATCCCAGTCGTTCTCGTCGGCCGCCCAGAGGAGGATGTGCTTGCCCGTCGCCGTCTGCATGAAGTTCAGCCCGCCCGTGTCGTAGTAGCGGCGGATGAGTTGCTCCCCGTGCATCGTGGCCGTGACGTGATTGACGTACTCGCCGCCCCCGCCCGGCGTACCGCTCACGCCGCGCACCAGGATTTCGACGCGCTCCCAGTCGTGGATGTCGTTGCCGTCCTTATCCGAAGCGTGATAGACGTGGTAGAGCAGCACGAGCGATTTGCTGCCGCCCTCCATGTATTCGACGAGACTGGTGTAGAGCGTCGGCCGGATGCGCCAATTGCTGTAAGCGCCCGAGCCGGAGGCGGAGGCGTTCACGTAGTTGTGGATGTCGAGCCAGTTGACGCGGTTGTTAGAGAAGTCCCCGTCCTGGTCGAAGTCGAAGTTGGTGATCCAGTCGCGCCCTTGCTTGTTGTCGTTTCCATCCGCGCGCTGGAGGATGACGGGCGCGTAGTAGTGCAGGTAAGCCTGGCGTTGCGCTTTGGTGAGACTCCAGGCTTGTGCGTGCGCGTGGCTCGCTCCGAAACCCAGGGCAAGTAAGACGAGTGCGACTATGGCGAGTGAACGTGTCCCGGTCACGGGCCGGGCACTCGCAGAGGAGGGCGGCAGAGCCGACCCGGTATTTTCCCCTGTCCGCGTGTCACGGCGAGGTGAAAGTTTCATACGGTATTCTCCCTATTTTGCAGGTGGTTGACACAGTAAGGTTCTTTGCGGCACGAGCACGGACAGGCCTCGCCGCCTTCCAACAGTTCCTTAATTTAAGAAAAAGTGATGTGAGGTTAACGAAGTTCGCCGACAGTGGTTGCGATCAAGTTAACTCGTGCAAGATATGCCAGCGTGGGCGGAGTGTCAAATGCTCCGCGGGAGTGCTGTTGGTAGCAGGTTAGATGGGTAGCGTTGCAAAAAATTTCAGGCTACAAGAGATATTGAGGCGGCAGATGCCTCTTCAGCTCAACTGATTGCGGCGGAAATATTTTTTGCAACACTACCGCCTATCCTGCCGCCGCCGCGCGCTCCGTTTTCACCCGCGGGGCGGGGACTCTCGCCGCCGCCCTGCGCCGGAACACACCGCTCCAACTGATGACGAGCGAAGGGATGAAGCAGGCTGCGGCGATGAGGCTCCAGACCACCGAGATGAGGGCGACTTCCCCCATCGCCGCCACGGCGGGGATCGCCAGTATGACGCGGGCGATGACGAAGACCATGGCGAACGGGTAGCTGCGGATCATCCACTCCCGGTGCTGCCGGATGTCGCCCGAGCGGGCGCAGTACAACCCGATGGCCGTCGTCAGGAGCCAGCCCGAGGACTGGATGGTGGCGGCCATCACCAGCGACGGCGGGCCCAGAATGACCGCGATGGGGATCGCGGTCGGGGCGGAGACGGCGACGCCCGCGACGTACACCCTCCCCAGGACACGGTGCAACCGCGGGCTGCGACGGCGCAGTCTGTCGGAGAATTGGGGCAGCCCGAGGAAGAGGGCGAGTGCCCCGGCGATCCCATGCGGCAACATCAACCACATCACCTTTGCGATGCGCTGCCGGGCAGGTGAGTCCGAATCCAGCAGCGGCACCTCGTAGTAGTAGAGAACGAAGAGCGTGAGCAGGCCGAAGACGATGAAGAAGACGTGCTTAACGCGACCCGTGCGGGCGCCGTGAACTGACGACATATACACCTCCGATACGCAGTAGTAATCAGGAACCTCAACCCGGCTCAGTATGACCGGCGCGGCGAACTGACCCGTGACGCGCGCGCCGCGCAGAGCATCCCTTCGAGTGCCGGCTCGATCACTCTCCAGTTCTCGAAGACGAGCTCCCGCGATATTTTTCCGTCCCGCATCTCGAAGACGTGCAGCAACCTGATCTCGACTTTCGACCCGACGGGCGCGGGCGCGTTCTCGACTCCGTCGCCCGCCAGCACGACCGTGATGACACTGTCATCGACCACGCGGTCTTCCGTGGCGAAACGCTGGAGGGTGCGGAAATCTTCGACCCTGAACGAGGAGAACATCTTGCGGTAATTCTCACCCGCCGCCGCTTTACCGTGAAAGATGAGGTTGCGCGCGGGCGACTCCCAGACGACATCCTCGGTGAAGAGTTCCAGCGCATGTTCGACCTCGTTGGCCGCTTCGCTGTGAAAATGGGCTTCGACCGTGGCTAAGTTGGCGGCGATCAATTCCTGTCTCATCGTACACTTCACCTCCGCTGTCATACGGGGCGGCATCCTCCGCCCCTACTATTGAACGCGTATTACGAAGGCAAAAAAGATCATCCGTCCCTCGCAACGGCGAGAGTCGTCTCTCCCCTCCCCTGCTTCATACTCTAGCCCGGAGGTTCCGGCGCATCGGACAGCGCCTAACAACGGCGCACACCCGCCGCGCAATAGTGTGGCTCTTATCGTCAAAGGCAGTGGCGAGCGGGTAATGTCGGGCGTTGGGCGTAACAAGTTTTGAGGAGCCATGTCTATATGAGGGCAGTGTGGCAAAAAATATTTTAGCCACACTGACCAGTAGCGAGAGGATCGTTATGACCTCAATATCGGGCAAGCTCCGAAAGTTTTTGCAACACCACCCTCCCTCTCTCGAACGTGATGTAGGCTTTTAATCCGGCTGTAGCAAATCAATGCTGGACATGCTTCCCCCGCCAATTACGTTCACATCATTTCCACCCATTTTTAGGGGCCGTTCGCTCCGACTTCCCTCTCTGGCATACGGTTCGCTATACCCCGGCGTCGCTTGTAATCCCTCACTGTTTCAGTTCGTTCTCCCAACCAACAACCACTTCACCATTGGAGGACACCTCATGCTTAAAACGACCTTGCGCCGCCAGTCCGCGGGTGGCAGACTGAATCTCTCTTTTGCTTTGCTGGCGCTGGCTTTCTTCTCTCTGACTGCCCAACCGGCCTACGCTATCGGCGGCACTTTCTTCGACGGTCTCGACGCTTTCAACACCGCGCGCTGGCACAAGGCCGACGGCTGGACGAACGGCAATCCTTTCAACGTCGGCTGGCGCGCCGACCACGTTACCTTCGCCAGCGGCTTCATGAGTCAGCGACTCGACACCACGCCCTGCCCGTCGGGATGTAGCGGTAAGCCCTACGCCGCGGGCGAATATCGAACCAACGAGTACTACGGCTACGGCAAATATGAGACCCGTTTCAAAGCGGCCAAAGGGAGCGGGCTCGTGACCGGGTTCTTCACCTACACCGGCCCGTCCGACGGCACGCAGCACCACGAGATCGACATCGAAATTCTGGGCAAAGATACAACGAAGATGCAGACCAACTTTTTCGTCAACGGCGTGGGCGGTCACGAGACGGTAGTCAACCTGTGGTTCGACGCAGCCGCCGGTTATCACAATTACGCGTTCGTCTGGAAGGCCGACAAGATCGAGTGGATAGTTGACGACATTATCGTGCATACGGAATATGCCTCGACGGGCTACCCGTTGCCGAGCGTGCCGGGCAGGATCATGATGAATATGTGGGCGGGGACGGGCGTCGATAGCTGGCTCGGGCCATTTACATATCCCGGCACACCCATCTATGCGAAGTACGATTGGGTTCAGTATTTCGTGCTCTAACGGAGATGAATCAACTCGTCCGCTGCACATCGCGGCTAAAATCTTCTCGAACAATATCAGCCACGCCCGCTAACCGGCTCGAACAGCCGGAACGAATTGTGGGAAGGCGTCCGTGTTTTAGACGGGTTCGATAAAGGGCAATGAGAAACTGAAGTTTGATCCGGCTCCCCTCTCGCTCTGCACCCGGATTCGACCGCCGTGCCCCTCGACAATTCTTTTAACGATTGCCAGGCCGAGTCCCGTACTCTGCTCGCCCGCCGTGCTCTTGACACTGAGATTTTCAAAGGGAATAAACAGCCTGTCAATTTCATCGGCCGGGATGCCCTGACCTTCGTCCCTGACACTAACGACGACCTCTTTTTCTCCCTTGGAAGCCCGCACCTCCACGGTGGTGCCGGGGTGAGAAAATTTAATGCCGTTACTGATGAGGTTATTCAAAACTTGTTCGATCTTGGGCGCGTCGATGACTAACGCGGGTAACTCTTCCCGGCGAGTGAAGAGGATGTTGATCTGCTTTTGTCCGGCCATCAGCCGGTTCAACTCTACGTTTCTTTCCAGCAGGGCGATCAAGTCTGTTTCCTTTAGCTCCAGTTGTAGCTTGCCGGCCTCGATTTTTGAGATATACAGAAGGTCTGTGATCAGATTCAACATGAAATCGCTGTTTTTTCTGATGACGGAGATGAACTTGTGTTGCTCGGGAGTGAGTTCCCCGAAGTGCTTATCAAGTAATATCTGGCTATAACCTTCTATGACCTGGAGGGGGTTCCGTAAGTCGTGGGCGGCGACCCCGATAAACTGATTCTTAACCTCGTTGAGCCTTTCCAGTTCGATGTTCCGTTTGATTACCTCGCGTTGGGCGGTGACAAGTTCGTTGTTGAGGCGCGCGAGTTCGTTATAAAGATCTGTGTCTCCGTCAAACAGTTGTGAAGGTGCGACGCCCGGCTGTCCCTTCGCGGCGCTATCACCGGGAGGGATATCTACGACGTGGATGAATTGCTCGTAGGTCTTTATGACGCCTGAGCGGGTGGCGGAACCGGCAATGAATATGCCGTCGGCGGTGGCATTCCCGCTGAAGCGGATTGACCTGACTCGCTCGCCGACGGCGAGATTCAACTCCCAGTCAAAAGCCGCCCCCTTTTCCCGCACGACTTCGAGGAAGGCCCGCCCCTTCTCACGACTCTCAAAATCCAATGCGGACTCGAACGACCGCCCCGATGATATTTGCCCGGCGTCCAGCCCGTCATAGAGAACCTGCCGCACGACGCCATTCGTGTCGCACAGCAGGGCGAGGGCGGCAAGCTCTTCTTGTCTACTCGTCATTGCGCTCCCGCTCTTAGGTTCATAAGACTGGAAGCCATTGCGACTGCATCTGACGCGTCCGCCGCGTAGGCGTCCGCGCCGACCCGCTTCCATAACTCCGGCTCGACATTGAACGGATACCCGCCGACCAGAATCCTAACAGCCTTCAAATCTTCCGACGCGCGAACGGCGGCGATTAAATTTTCGACCGCCCGGATGTGAAAAGTCATGGTCGCCGACACGGCGAGTACGTCGGCCCTGCGATCCGAGAGGGCTTGAAGGATGGCGTTCGTGGGAGAGTTGGCCCCGAGGTAATACGTGTCCCAGCCTTCCATCTCGAAGAAGTCGGTGATGATGCGGACGCCGATTTCGTGAAGTTCTCCGCCGATGCTGGTCGCGACGATCCTCCGGCCGTTCTTTTCCGTGCGGAAGATTCGCGGGTAAAGCTGCGCCATGATGAGTTGCGTGGCGGCCGTGCAGAAGTGCTCTTGCGCCACGCTCACGCGGTTCAACTGCCACAGCTGCCCGATCTCTCGCTGCGAAGGCTGGAAAACGTGCAGGTAAATGTCTTTCACTTCCACACCGGAATCCACTGCGTCCAGAATCAGGCGGCTCGCAAGATGCCGCTCCCCATTCAGCAGCAGGCGTAGAAACTTCTTAGCCAGATCGCCGTGCGGCGCGGCATCTTCAAATAACGGCGGCAGGTCGGACGGCAAAGCGGGCAGCCTGTTTAGTCCCGCCTCGATATACTCTTGAACCACCCGCCCCATCTCCGGCGGAAGCCTCTCGCCAACCACTTCGCTCATGATCTTAAGGTTACGAGACAGGTCTGCCGCGGAGACGCCGCGCGCGTCGAGCATGACTTTCGCCCACGCGATGTAGTCGGAGAATAAAGCATGACTGGATGCGGCGACGGCGTCGGCCAGATAAGAGAGATGATAGTTTGCGTCCTGTAAGCACTTAACGCGCCCCGCCTCGCCGTACTTGGCCGCCAGTTCCGGCTGCGCTTCGTACTGGCGCGAAGTGACGGCCTCCGCCAGCAGGGCGCGCTCCGAATCGAGAATCCGACCGATGGCTTCGTTCAGTTTCGACACCATACCTTCCACGCTCACGAGGAGATGTGCTCAAAGAACCGTAGCCTGACGCTTTTAGGGACGAGCTTTAAGCCTCTCGGAATACCTTTGTGGGAGTCGTGATACAGGTGGCTGTGATGCCACACCTTGAAGCTGTCTTGATCGCGCCAGTAGGTCAGCAGCCAAATCTCGTCCTTGTTGTCTAACGGGCTAATGACCTCCAGACGTAAAAAGCCCGGGGCATCCTCTACGAGGTGGGGGCGCTTTATAAAAGCGTCCTTCACCTCTTCGGTCATGTTGTTGGCGATGGTGAACTGGCTTAAAGCAATGAACATCCTGCACCCCATTGTCCCTGTTATCCGAGCTCGTGCTTCCGCCCAACACAGTATCTCAGGTCTATTGTTTTGTGAAGGTTCGGTCGTGGGAGCGGCATTAGACACGCATTCGGGCAAGTTAGACCGCGCCGTGCGGCGCTTGCCACTCTATTACGGAGTTCTCTGCCGCAGGGCGCGGCTGTTCACGCTCTCCAGCGTAGTTCTGCCGCGGGGTGCGGTAGAATATGCGTTAGATTGCTTCGTGCTGGCCGACAGGAAAACTTATGGTATCGCAGAAAAGATTGGCGACTCTTCCAGATATTGAATCTTTGAAGAAGCTCTCTCAATCCTTAGCCATGTTAGACGCGATTATGTCTCCTGAGTGGGAGTCCAGATACTACTCCTTTAACTCGAAGTGGGGTGAGGGCGAGATGATGGCTTCCATGAGAGATGGCTCAGGCGATGAATACTTCATCCTGTTCAATCCTCGTGGCGCAATCATGAAAGGCTTTGCTCACGAATCTTCGATGAGTCCGTATGCTACTGATTCGGGTGAGCTTTGGTCAGGCTTATTGGATGGTGTGCCAAGTGAATTTCCAGATTTTCTATCCGAGGCTGCTTTCTCAATCGAAAACACGACCTTTTGTATCTGGCGAAAATATATAGATGCATCTTGGCAAATTGGAAGCATTGATTATCCTGAAGGCCATGATCCTGATGGCTCGGAAGATTTGTTATTCATCTTGGATGGTCAGCCTTTTACCTACAAAGATTTTGCTGAAGAATATTACGAAAGAGAGGTCGATCTTTTTGCGGTCGAGCATATTTATCGGCACAAACCTTTAACAGCCGAGATTGTCGCTGCGTTAAATGCAGATGTCTCTTTGGATGAGTTGAAATCAGATATTGAAGAAATAGGCTATCCTGAGCGGGTGAGATACTGTGTTAAGAGTCAAGCCTTTTTGCCCATTCAGGATCGAACGGCTTGCCAGTTTTCAACACCCCATAGGCGAGATGCACGAGTTTGCGCATCGCCGCACCGATGACCGCCGGGCGTCAGAGGTCTTCATTGATGTGAGGATAAATGGTATGAGTCAAAATCCCGCTCTGACGGTTCGTCGCGCCAACCCCGATGACGCAGGCTTGCCGGCGGAGTTGGGTGCGCACCTTCTCCGAGACGTTCGCCGCCGATAACAGCCCGGAAGACATGGCCGCCTACCTCGCCGCGTCCTTCAAACCCCCTGCCCGAAGAGTATTAGGAGAGTATAGATATGGAGAACCGTTTAGCGGAGGCGGTTCATTCTTATGGCGATTAAGTTAAAAAGTGTGAATGTGGAATTGAGTGTGGAGTCAAATAGCAAAGGCTGTCCCGACAGCAGCCCTATAGCGGTTTGCCATTGAGTGCGATGAAGGAATCATTGGAGGGGCCGGGCTGGTCGCTGCCCGCGTGGCTACGAAAGCGAGCGGGCAAGGACAAGCCCGGCCCCTACCATCATCACAGACGAGTCGCATCCATTTGCAAACTGCTGTAGTGGGCCTGTTACGGCGTGCTTACATCCATTGACATTTACTGCGGATCGCAGCCCACAACTTTTGCGCCTGTATGCGCCTGCTGCGGCCTCTCTACGGATAAGACCGTCACAACTTTCCCCACAATAATTCTGGCAGGTTATCTTTGGCTCGACGTGCGCCTGAGCGGAACCGGCAACAAGAAGAAGCCCTCGCAACGGGCTGATTTCCGGGCTTCTCGCGAGGAGTGTGACAACCCGGATGCTCTACCTTGCGTCGCTGTCGCTTGTGTTTAGGCCGTCGCCGCTCATGGTCGCTTGCCTCATCAGATGGGCTTGTCGTTTCGCTTCCTCGGCGCGTTTGAGTAAGGATTCGGCGGAGTGGCCGTTATGGCCTTCGCCGAGGTGTTCGGCCATGTGGCGCATGAACAGTTCGCCCTCCTCGAAGGCGCGGATCGAAATCCAGAGCGCGTCGTCCATCTTCTCGGTGATGTCTGCGAGCAGGCTCTCTATCGAATAGGCGTGGCCGGTGTGACAGCGGAAGCGAAAGAGCGTGCCGTCTTTCATTTGCAGGAGCACGCCGTGGCATTCGGGGCAGGCGTAGTTCGACGGCTCGCCAAGCTTAAGCACGCCCGCGTCGAGCGCCCTCTGCTCTTTTGCGATGTTGACTTCAATCTCAACGTCTTTCGGCACTTGATACGCTCCTTCCTCTTCCGCCGCTTCGGTCGTCAGTCGAACCAGGAGCGGCGCGATCTCCTCCAGCGGGAGACAGTGATCAACCTTCACGTGAGCCAACGCGTTTTGAGGCATGAAGGGGACTAGGGCGTCGTCCGGGTCTTGGACGACGGCTGTGCCGCCGAGTTGCTTCACCATCCAGAGTCCGGCTGTGCCGTCGTCCAGATAGCCCGTCAGGATGACGCCGATGACGCGTGGCCCGTAGGTCTGCGCCGCCGAGCGAAAGAGCGGATCGACGGCGGGGCGGAAGCGGTTCTCCTTCGGCCCGCGAGTGGTGCGCACGACGCCCGGCTCGACGAGCAAATGGCGGTCGGGCGGGGCGACGTAGATTGTGCCCGGCCGGATGCGCTCGCCGTCCTTCGCGCTGACTGCCGGAAGGTTGCCGAAACGGTCGAGAATACCGGCCAGCATGCCGGGCGATTCGGGCGAGGTGTGCAGCACGACGAAGACCGACGCCGACAGGTCTTCGGGCAGTGCGGCGACCAGCACGCGCAACGCTTCGATGCCACCGGCGGAAGTCCCGACCACGATGATGTCTTTCGGCATGAAACGCTCCTCGCCCCGACCGGGGCGGGTTTTACGGGTTTCGGTGAAGGAGAATAAAAATTCGATACACTTATAGCATACCGGGGCGGTAAAATCGCGCGAATCTAAACCCCGTCACTATACACGCGTAGGTGAATTGGATTACACTTTTGTTTCAAACTTGACCCGCCGGATACGCGAAAAAGAATCTTAACTCAACCCATAGTGCGACAACTTTTCGGGCTACGCTACTGAAGCGTGACGGTCTATCGAGAGCATAGTGAAGAATTCGGACATGAGCGAAACTTTTAATCAAGACCCGTTCGGCGCGGAAGCCTTAGAGACGAACGCGGATAAGAATTTTCTGGTCGTCGGGATCGGCGCGTCCGCGGGCGGCATACAGGCGCTCAGGGAGTTCTTCGAGCGCGTGCCCGCCGAGAGCGGCATGGCCTACGTCGTGATTTTGCACCTCTCGCCGGATCACGACAGCCAACTGGCGTCGGTGCTCCAGAGCGCGTCGCTGATTCCGGTCACGCAGGTCGTAGACCACGTTCGCGTCGAGCCGAACCGCGTTTACGTCATTCCGCCGAACAAAAATCTGGCGATGAACGACGGGCATCTGGACATCTCCAACATGACGAGCACAGGGGTGCGGCGTGCGCCCGTGGACATCTTCTTCCGCACGCTCGCCGAATCGCACGGCGCGCGCGCCGTCTCGGTCGTGCTGTCGGGGACGGGCGCGGACGGCTCGATGGGCATGAAGCGGGTCAAAGAGAATGGCGGCCTCTGCATCGTGCAAGACCCGCAGGAGGCGGAATACTCCGACATGCCGCGCCACTCTCTGGCGACGAATCTGGTTGACTACGTGCTCCCGGTGGCGGAGATTCCGGCGCGGATCATCGCCTATCGTGAACAGCTTAAACTGATCAGCCTGCCAGAGCCGCCGCCGGAGCCGAGCGAAGGGGAGGCGGACGCACTGCGCGACATCTTCACGCAGCTAAGGGTTCGCACCGGGCACGACTTCTCGAACTACAAACTCCCGACCATCATGCGTCGCATCGCGCGACGCATCGGAGTACACGAACTGCCGGACATCGCCGCTTACTCGCAGTTCATGCACGAGCGCCCGGCGGAGGCCACCGCGCTCCTCAAGGATTTGCTCATCAGCGTGACGAACTTCTTCCGCGACGCGGAGGCGTTCGAGGCTCTGGAGCGCGACATCATCCCGAAACTATTCGAGGGCAAGACGGCGGACGATCAGGTGCGTGTCTGGGTGCCGGGTTGCGCCACGGGCGAAGAAGCCTACACGCTGGCGATGCTGCTCTCCGACTACGCCGCGAATCTTGCCAGCCCGCCGCAGATACAGGTCTTCGCCACCGACATAGACGAGGCGGCCATCGCCACGGCGCGCGACGGCTACTACACCCTCAACGACGCGGCGGACGTGTCGCCCGAACGCCTGAGCCGCTACTTCACGAGCGAGGCGGACGAGGGCTTTCGCGTGCGGCGCGAAATCCGCGAGCGTGTGCTCTTCGCCGTCCACAACCTCATCAAAGACCCGCCGTTCGCGCACCTCGATCTGGCGACATGCCGCAACCTCCTGATTTATCTCAACCGCGCCGCGCAGCGGCGCGTGATGGACGTGCTGCACTTCGCCCTGAACGCGGGCGGCTACCTGATGCTCGGCTCGTCGGAAACGGTCGACGGCGCAAGCGACCTCTACTCCGTCGTTGACAAAGAGCACCGCATCTATCAGGGTCGCGCCGTCGAGACGCGCCTGATCTTTCCCGTCCCCGACGGCTCGCTCGCCATGCGACTCGGAAAGCTGCCGGTGATACCGCGCGTGCGCGACTCGCAACCGGCGCAGCGTTCCACCTACGCGCAACTGCACCAGCGTCTGCTTGAGCATTACGCGCCGCCCTCGGTCGTCGTCGACGAAGACTACGACATCCTGCACATGTCCGAGAGCGCGGGCGGCTTCATGCAGGTCAGGGGAGGCGAGCCGTCAACCAACCTGCTGATGCTCGTCTGCACGGAACTGCGCCTCGATCTGCGCGCCGCGCTCTATCAGGCCGCGCAGAGGAAGACGGACGTGGAATCGCGCGCCCTCGCCTTCGCGGTAGGCGGCGAGACGAAGCACGTTCGCGTGCGCGTCCGCCCGGTCTTGGGTGAAGAAGAGAGGGCGCGCGGCTTCTTCCTCGTCATGTTCGAGGAGGCGGGCGAGGCGGCGCAGGCGGACGGGCGGGCGTTAACCGTCACGAACGATGACGAGCCGCTGGCGCGACGCCTCGAAGAAGAGTTGATTGAAGTCAGGGGGCAAATGAATGCGACCCTTGAGCAGCACGAGCTACAGCGCGAGGAACTGAAAGCCTCCAACGAAGAGTTGCAGGCGATGAACGAGGAGATGCGCGCGGCGGCCGAGGAGTTGGAGACCTCGAAGGAGGAGTTGCAGTCAATCAACGAGGAGTTGACGACCGTTAATCAGGAGTTGAAGGTCAAGATTGAAGAGCTTAGGCACTCGAACGACGACTTGAGGAATCTGATGAACTCGACGCAGATCGGCACGGTCTTCCTCGACCGCGCCTTGCGCGTCAAACTCTTCACGCCGCGCGCACGCGACATCTTCAACGTCATCCCACAGGACGTGGGGCGCAGGCTTTCGGACATCACGAGCAAGCTCGACGACGACCGTTTGATCGAGGACGCCGAGAGTGTGCTCGAAAAACTTCAGCCAATCGAGCGCGAGGTGCGGACGAAGGACGGGCACACCTTCCTGATGCAGATTTCGCCCTACCGCACGGGCGAAGACCGCATCAACGGCGTGGTCGCCGCCTTCATGGACATCAACGAGCGCAAGCGGGCGGAAAAGGCCAGATTCCACCTCGCCTCGATTGTCGAATCGTCGGAAGATTCGATGCTGACCATTGATTTAGACCGGACGATCACGAGTTGGAACAAAGCGGCGGAGAGGCTATACGGCTACCCCGCGAGTGAAGCCGTCGGCAAACCGCTGACGATGCTGACGCTGCCCGAAGACCTCGCGGAAGTGCTCAGCAACGTAGACAAAATCAAGCACAGCCGGAAGGTCGAGATTTTCGACACCGTCAGGGTGAACAAAGACGGAGGGGGAATGAACCTCGAAGTGGTTCTCTCGCCGGTCAAAAATTCATCGGGGCAAGTCATCGGCGTTTCGACCGTTGCGCGCGACGTAACCGAACGCAGACGGGCGGAAGAGCGCGTGCGCGAAGCGGAAGAAAAATATCGCACGTTCGTCAGCGCCACCTCGGACGTGGTTTATAAAATGAGCGCGGATTGGCGCGAGATGCGCAGCCTCATCGGCAAGGAGTTTGTCGCGACGACCGAAAATCCGCGCGAGGATTGGACGAACATATACATCCCCGAAACGGACAGGCAAACGGTTTGGGAAGCGATCAATAGGGCGATTCAGACCAAGAGCATTTTTGAACTGGAACATCGCGCCCTGCGGCTCGACGGTTCAATCGGCTGGACGTTTTCGCGCGCCATTCCGGTTTTTGACGGGCAGGGGGAAATCGTCGAATGGCTCGGCGCGGCCCAGGACATCACCGAAAGAAAACGCGCCGAAGAAGCCCTGCACGAAAGCCTCTTGAGGCGAGAGTTCATTCTCCAATCGTCGAAAATCGGCGAGTGGGAGTTGGATTTGGCGACTGGAAAAGCACAGCACACGTTTATCCATGATCAAATCTTCGGCGCTACCAGACCATTTAAGGAATGGAGCTACGAAATCTTTCTTTCTTACATTCACCCGGACGACCGCGGCGAGGTCAAACGCAAGTTCGATGAGGCGATTAGAGAGCAAAAGGAATGGGATTTTCAATGCCGCATCGTCTGGAAAGACAAAAGCGTGCACTGGATTGAAGCGAAAGGAAACTTTTATCACGAGGGCAATGAAAAATCCTCGCTAATGGTCGGAATCGTCACCGACATTACCAGACAAAAAGAGGCGGAAGCAGCGTTGCGCCAATCGGAAGAAACATTTTCCGCGCTGGTCGAAAATGCGCCGTTCGGCGTTTATCTGGTTGACGCGGAATTTCGTCTGCGGACGACGAACGAAGGTTCGCGGAAAGTCTTTAGCGGCATCGAACCGCTCATTGGGCGCGATTTTGCTGAAATCCTGCGCATCCTCTGGCCCGAACCGTTTGCCACCGAAGCCATCGAAAGATTCCGTCATACGTTGGAAACGGGCGAATCGTTCGTCTCGCCGCCGATAGTCGAAAAGCGTGCGAACATCGAAGAGATCGAGTCTTACGATTGGCAGATTCACCGCATCATTCTGACGGACGGCAGCTACGGCGTAGTCTGTTATTTTTACGATCTGTCCGAGCAGAAACGTCTGGAAGAAACAGTGCGTCGCGCCGCCGAAGCCTTGCGCGGTTCGGAAGAACGCCTGCGGCTGACGATGGAGAGCGTCACCGATTACGCCATCTTCACGACGGACGCCGAAGGGCGCATCGAAACATGGAACGTTGGCGCGGAACGTATCTTCGGCTTCACCGGAGAAGAAGCCATCGGTCAGCCCGGCGAAATCATCTTCACGCCGGAAGACCGCGCGAAAGGAGAACCGGAGAAAGAGCGGCGCGAGGCGCGCGAGAACGGCCGTGCGGCGGATGAACGCTGGCACGTCGGCAAAGACGGCGTGCGCTTTTACGTCTCCGGCATCCTCGCCCCCTTGCGCGACGGCAAACGGCTGACCGGCTACGCCAAGATCGCGCGCGATTTGACCGAACACAGGCGCGCGGAGGAGGCGCTGCGCCGTGCGCACCAGGAGTTGGAAGATCGCGTGCGCGAGCGCACGTTCGAGTTGGCGAAAGTTAATGAATCGTTGCGTGATGAAATCTCGCAGCGCATCCAGGTTGAAAGAGAGCGCGTGCGCCTGCTCCGCCAGATCGTGCGCGCGCAGGAGGACGAACGCCGCCGCATCGCCCGCGACATACACGACCATCTGGGGCAGCAAATGACCGCGCTCCGGCTGAATCTCGAAGCCCTCGATCAAGGGTGCAACGAAAGCGTTGACTTGCGCGGGAAGCTCGAACAGACGAAAACCATCGCCGAGCGACTCGACGCCGACGTTGACTTTCTCGCGTGGGAACTACGCCCCGCCGCCCTCGACGACATCGGACTCGCCCAAGCCCTCGGCAATTTCGTGCGCCAGTGGTCGAAGCATTCCGGCGTCGAGACGGAGTTTCACACCACCGGCATGGACAAGGAAAGGCTCTCGCCCGAAACCGAAACCAACCTCTACCGCATCACGCAGGAGGCGCTCAACAACACCCTGAAATATGCGAAGGCCACGCGCGTGGACGTGCTGCTCGAACGCCGCGACAGTCAGGTCGTGCTCATCATCGAAGACGACGGCGTCGGCTTCGACCCGACAAGACAGGCGGGCGCGGACGGGGACAACGGGATGGGGATCATCGGGATGCGCGAGCGCGCCGCGCTTGTCGGCGGAAGCCTTGAGATCGAATCCAAGCCGAAGAAGGGCACAACCGTCTTCGCGCACGTCCCCGTCAGGTTTGTCGAAGAAGAAGCGGGAGAGGCGAAATGACGAAGCTCCGCATCATGCTCGCGGACGACCACGAAACCGTGCGCGAGGGATTGAAGCTGCTCGTCAACGCACAGGAGGACATGGAGGTCGTCTGCGAAGCGAGCGACGGTCTTGAGGCGGTCGCCGGGGCGCAGCGGCTACTGCCTGACCTGCTTGTCATGGACATCTCGATGCCGAAGTTGAATGGGCTGAAGGCGACCGCGAAACTGAGAGAGGTCTGCCCGCAGGTGCGTGTGCTGACGCTCTCGCGCCACGCCGACGACGGCTACATACGCGAACTTCTCCGCGCGGGAGCCTGCGGCTACGTGCTCAAGCAGAGCGCGTCGAGCGAACTGATTCACGCCATCCGCGCCGTCGCCTCCGGCGGCAAATATATCGACCCGAAGCTGGCCGCCAAAGTCGTGGACACTTACAGCGGGCGGGCGGGCGCATTGCGCGGTGATTTGAAAGGCAGTTTGAGCGAACGCGAGTCGGAAGTCCTGCGCTTCATCGCGCTCGGCCACAGCAACAAAGAGATCGCCGCCCGCCTCGGCTTGAGCGTCAAAACCATCGAAGTCCACAAGGCCAACGCGATGCGGAAATTGAACCTCACGAGTCGCATCGACCTCGTGCGGTTCGCCATGTTTCAGGGTTGGTTACAGGATAATTGAGGCGGGGCTGCCGGTACAGGTTTGTACAACTGTAGGCTCGCTTTTCAACGTCCCACCGCCCGCGCCCGATACTGCTCACGATACTGCGCCCGCCGATTTTTACCAACAGCCAAAGTCTTTTAACAGATAAGGGATAATCCTTAGTCGCGCCGCGCATCTTCCCGATAGCCCGCCGCCCTCGCCTGTGCGATAAATCATGAGCGCATAAAAGTGCGGATCGAACAGTCAGCGTTTTGCTCTGGACAGAGCAAGACGCCGCGCGCCGTTTAGACCGCGCGGGCGGCGGGCGGTAGGCGCGCGAAACTTGGAGCGTTGATCATGTCTGTTTCCCTCAATAACTCACAGGTCGTAACCGGAGCGCGACACGCGCCGCGCGCACGCCCTCTCGTCCTCGTCACGGACGACGACGAGAACACGCGTTCCTTGTTCAGAACTCTGCTCGAAATTAGCGGTTACGCCGTGATCGAGGCCGAGGACGGCGAGCAGGCCATCCGCCTCGCGGAGAGCGCGCAACCCGACCTGATCCTGATGGACGGTCGCCTCCCGCGCCTCGACGGTTTCACCGCCACGCGGCGGATACGCGAACTCGGCCACGCCGGGCGTGTGCCGATTGTCTTCGTCTCAGGCCACGCCGAACCGGCCTTCCTCGCTCTGGCGCGCGAAGCCGGGTGCGACGAGTATCTCGTGAAACCGTTCAGCCTCGACCAACTCGACGGCCTGCTCGAAAAATATCTCGCCCATCACGCGCGAGCCTTTGCCATTTAGATTTACGAAGGAATGTTTGAACTATGAGCGTCGCGTTGTTGACCGCGCAGGAACTATTCGGGCTGTTTGAACTCGACGCCGCCGGGACGGTGCTCTATTACCGGATTGAGCCGAGCGGCGCGTCGCCGGACATGGCGGGGCACAACTTCTACGAAGAGGTCGCGCCTTTCGAGAATGTCGAAGAGTTTCGGCGATGCGTGACTCGGTTCACACGCGGCGCGGAGCCTGCCGACAGCTTCAAGTTCGACTGCCGCTATGAAGACTGCGTTCAGCCGGTCAAGGTACTACTCGCCCGCATCAGCGAGCGCGTGTACCACGACCGCACGAAGTCCGTCCTCGTGCATATCAGACGAGGCGCGTAACACACAAGGGGAGATTTAGAGTTTTCCGAGGTGAAGTTAATGAAAGAGATGTTGACCAATAAAATACTGAACGGGCTGCCCGACGCCGAGTTCGCGCGCCTGATGCCCCTGCTCGAACCCGTCGCACTCTCCGCCGGAGAGCGTCTCTCGGAAGCCGGAGAGACGGCGCAGTTCATCTACTTTCCCGAAAATTCCGTCATCTCCTGCCACGCCGACATGCAGGACGGGGAATCGGTAGAGGTCGGGATGGTCGGCTTTGAAGGCATGACCGGCATCACATCGCTCCTCGGTTCTCGCCCCACTGCACATTCTCTGAATGTTTCGGTCGCGGGCAGCGCGCTCCGGGTGATGAAGGACGATTTTGAGCGAGAGATACTGCGCGGTGTTGGCGTCAAGCAGTCGCTCTTAGCTTACGCGGGCGAGTACATCACGCAAATCTCGCAGCGCTCAGCCTGCGCGGTTCTCCACCGCCTGGAGCAGCGATTAGCCGTCTGGCTGCTGCTGCTCGCCGACCGCCTCGACACGGACGTGATTCAGATGACGCATGAGCGAATGGCACAACACCTGGGCGTGCGCCGCGCCGGCGTCACCGTCGTGGCCGCCCAGATGCAGGCCGTGGGCGCGATCAGTTACACGCGCGGGAACTTGCGCCTCGAAGACCGGCGGACGCTGGCGGCAATGGCCTGCGAATGCTACGGGGCGCTCTCCGTAGGCCGCCAGCAAACCGCGTATATGTGAAGTCTGCGGCTCATTTCCGTCCCGTTAGGGTACGGAAAAGTACAGACCGGGAAAGCCCATCCCTGATAAAAGCATAGAATGCCGCTCCGGGGCGGCAAGCATTCTTGCGGCGAAGGGCTTAAATGAAAGACTCAGACGGGCGACCGGCGACCATCCTGATCGTCGAGGACATAGACTGGATACGCTACGGCATGAAGAAGTCGGTCGAGCGTCAGGGCTACCGCGCCGCGCAAGCGACGGATGACGCCGAGGCGTTCGAGGTCGCCGAACGAGAGTCAATCGAACTGATCCTGACGGAAGAGAAACTGCCCGCCTTCGACGCCCTGATGGCACGTCTGCGCGAACACCCGGCTTTAAGCAAAGTCCCCGTCGTCATCATCAACCCCGACGCCGAAGAGGGTGCGCGCCACGGCGACGCCTACCTGCTCACAGACTACGCCCGTATCTCGTCCCTCCTCGCCGGCCTCCGCCGCTGAGCGCGTCCCATCGAGAACCTTCGCCCTGTTCACGTCGGTTAAAATCACGGGAAGAATCTTCTGCCTCCGTGCGCATCACCTCAGGATTAACCCCACCCTTTAGCCGTTTGCAATTGGATGGAACTACCAAGAAATGAGTGTAGGGGCAGGGCTAGTCCCTGCCCGCCCGGTTTGGTGAGCGGCGGGCAGCGACAAGCCCTGCCCCTACAGTTTTGAGCAAATGGATGCGACTCGTCTGTGATTATGGTCGGGGCGGGGACAAGTCCTGCCCGCTCGCTTTCGTAGCCACGCGGGCAGCGACCAGCCCGGCCCCTCCAATGATTCTTCATCGCACTCAATGGCAAACCGCTATAGCGTTGCCCCGCCGTTTAGGTCGCGCTTTCAATTAACCGTGTTTTGCAGGGCGAGATTTTCGAGCGTCATATTACCGGCGATGGCGACGTGCGGGATAAGGAGATACTTCCAGGGCTTGCCGCCATAAGTGAGAGCATGCTGGCTGGCTTGCTTGCACCACTTCACGGCAGCATCGCACTTGGCGATCACTTCCGCGTCCGTCATTTGATTGGCGGCTTTCGGTTCGAGCATGTAAATGAGCTTGCCCGTCTCCGCGACGAAATCGGGTTGATATTCGGGATGCTCCGCGCCTCGCTTGTAGTAGATTTGAAACTGGCCTTTGGCTGGCCTGAACCATTTCAAGCTTTCGCGCTCCAGAATCACGGCCAACTTGCGTTCCGGGTCGGATTGAAATTTTTGCAGTGGATACAAACAACGTTGGAAGCCGCCGAAGAGATACTTCGCCATGTTGCTCTTGTCGGGGGGCGCGACCCGGTAATCGAGCGGAGGCTCCGTAGCCGACGCGGTGTAAGCGCTCGGCTTCAATTCCGTGAAGCCTTTGCTGATGACCACTTCATAGTCTACAGCCTCTTCCCAGAAATGCTCCTGCATCTGCGCGTGTATGTAGCGGGCGATCTCTCGCTGATGCATGCGCAACGTTCTTCTCGCATCATCTTCCGACAGGTAGCCCCTGAAATGCTGTACGGCCTGCCCTGCGAGGTCATACAGCAGGTCGGCGTGGTCGTCGTAGGACACGTCGTCAAAATCAACCAGACCACTGACGATGTAATCTTCCGGCCTCGACTCTTCGCCGCCCTCCTCGCCGAGTCCTAAGACTTCCTGCTCGCCCGTTCTAAGAAACTGAATCCACAATTCATCGGAGGGAGCGGGATAATTGAGCGTGCCGAGTTCGAGCGTGAACGGGCGGAAGCCGGATTGCACGATGCCCTTCGGCACGACGAGGATGCGCGGGATGTCTATCGTCTGTTCGATGACGAGCTCGGACGTTCTCGCCACCACGTCGGCAATGTTCGGCTGTTTCGAGACGCTCTCAAACTCCATCTGCGCGGGTCGGTATTGCGCCCTGACTTCCTTCAAAATCTCCGCCTGCACTTCCGGCTTGTGCAGAAAACTCACGCTCGGCAGCGTTTGCGGCCTGTTCTCGAACTTGCGGATCACGTCATAGGTGATCCGCGCCACTTTCTGTTCTTCCGGTGTCTGAAAGACGGGAGCTTGGTTGGCGGGGACAAGTGGCGCGCTCGTATTGGCGGAGTGCGCCGTTTGAATGCCGAGTTTCGTGGCAAGCTGCGATTGAGAAATTACCGTCACGGTCTGCTCAAGCTGCTCCGTGTCCAGAATTACCTTTTGCAGGCGAATTTGCGAGTCCGGTTTATTGGCTTCTTCTATGATTTCCTGAAACTTGTCGTGTGCGATGATATTCAGGCGGTCAACGGAAGTGACTCCGGTGCGCTTGCCGTAGGGAAGACGCAGGCCGCGCCCGATGGATTGCTCGATCAGGATGCGCGCGTTGGCCGCGCGAAGCGGGACGATGGTGTAGAGGTTGGTCACGTCCCAGCCTTCCTTGAGCATGTTGACGTGGATGACGATCTCCGTCGGATCGTCCGTGTGCTCGACCTTCAGGAGGTCTTCCACCATCTTGTCCTCTTCCGCGCCCGTCCTGCTCGAATCCACTTGCAGAACCTTCTCCTTGTAACGCCCATCAAAGAAATCATCCGATTGAATGTGCTGCTTCAACCCGCTCGCGTGGGTCGTATCGCGTGCGATGACTAGGAGAAACGGCTTGACTATCTCGTCACCGGTTTCGCGCGCGTAGGTCGTTAAGTCCACCTTCACACGTTCGTGCAGACGAACGCCGTCTTCCAGCTTCAATTTTTCCAACTCGTCAACGGCCATTCCGGCGGGGTTGAAGTTTTTGCGCGTCACGACGGCGGGTTCTTTGACGAAGCCGTCGGCCATTGCTTTGCCGAGTGGATAATCGAGGATGACGTTCTTGAAAGGTACTGCGCCCCGGCTCGTCTCGACGAAGGGAGTAGCGGTCAACTCAAGCCCCATGACGGGTTTCAATTCGTTGATGGCGCGCACTCCGGCTGAGGCGCGGTAGCGGTGCGATTCGTCCATCAGGATGACGAGATCATCCATTCCGGCCAGATAGTCGAAGTAACTTTCGCCGATGTATTCCGAAAGGCGCTTGATACGTGGAGAGCGGCCGCCGCGCACTTCGGAGTTGATCTTCGAGATGTTGAAGATGTTGATTTTGCAGCGCAGCATCATGTCGAAGAGCGTGCCCGCGCTCTGTTCGTAGTTGTCGCCGGTGATGATGGCCGGGGCGTCCGTGGCAAATTCCGCGATGCCCTTGAAGACATACTTCCGCGTGTTCGGCATGAAGTCTGCGATCAGCTTGTTGTAGATGGTCAGGTTGGGCGCAAGTACGAAGAAGTTGTTCAGGCCGTGCGCGAGGTGCAGGTAGCTGATGAACGCGCCCATCAAGCGCGTCTTGCCCACGCCCGTCGCCAGCGCGAAACAGAGCGAGGGGAATTCGCGCTCGAAATCCGTCACCGTCGGAAACTCGCTGTGAACGGCCGCGAGCGCGGCTTCGAGGTCAACGCCTTTGCGGGGCGGGACGATTTCCGTGATGCGGTCGAGGATTTCAAGCGAACGGCGTTGAGGCGGGCGCAAAGAGAGGCGTCCGGCGATGGAGTTGACGAGATGGTTCAACGGCCACCTCCGTCGCCATTTCCGTTGAAGAGAGGCTGTTGGCCGGGTTTCGGCGGCGCTTGGGGGAGGTTTTCCATCTTCAGGCTGTAATCGTCGTGTCCCCATTCGCAGCGTGAAAGCACTTGTTTGGGAATCTTCTTCACCGTCAGGTTAGGCCAGCGGTCGGGATTGCCGCGAAAGGCCAAGCAGAGGACGAGCAGGCTTCTCTCCGCTCCGACCTCGTCGTTCAACCGGTCGAACTGCGCCGCGCTCAAGCTCTGCGTGGTGACGTAAATAAAGTCGCGTTCGGTCGAATGGCCGTGCTGCCAGTAAACCGCATCGCTCGGCTGGTAGGTGAAGCCTTCGAGCTTGCACAGGGCTTCGGAGAGCATCGCGGGGTTATACGCCTCGTTGATGACCCAGTTGCCCCACCTGTCTTTTTCGAGCAGCGAGGGCGCGAGATTGAAGTAGCGAAAGCCGCCGCCGCCCTGCCAGCCCGTCGCCGCAGTGACGCCGCCCGCGTCCGTGCCGTCAATAACTTTTCTGAGGCGCGGGACGATGTGCGTGTGGCAATGCTCGCCGTTCTCAATCAAAATCCACCGCCGCTTCATCTTGTGCGCGACTGCGCCCGTTGTGCCTGAGCCTGCGAAGGAATCAAGAACAAGGTCGCCGGGGTTAGAGAAATACTGGAGAATGGTTTTCAGCAGAAGTTCCGGCTTCTTTCCACCCCGAAAATCCACCCCCCCTTCATTTCTACAATTACCAAATTGGGCTGCCATATCGTAAAAGTTTTCTATGGGTGCGAAGTGTATTTCGTCTGGATTTTCTAACTGCGAAATTGGCACTCCCTGATAATATTTCCCCTTTGTTGCGGTCGCCCGCTTTGGCCCTGTAAAGTAGCGATAATCGAATTTGTCGTCACCAATGCCATAAACCTTATAAAGCACTCCAAGCCCATCACTCTTTGCGCGCCCGGTCAAAAAATCACGAAAGAATCTCCCAGATGAATTACCATCTAGTATGGTTCCCGATGCCCAAATCTCTTTTAATCCATTTTCAGAACCTTCGCCTTGAATAATCTCGTATTGATGCGCTTCAAATATTTCTACTCTTTTATTACCAAGAGTAATTTCACGACCACTCTCCTTTTCCGCTATATAAAAATTAAACTTATTAAATGAGCTTGCTTTCTGATTCAGATTAGGTTGGGTGCCATAGTCCTTTCGATAAATATGAACCTGCTCAATTTCTTTATGGAATGCCATATCTTGCTTGAGAGTTTTCTCCGGGTAACGGACTTGCACGTAAAAGGTTGTAAGATAATTGTTCCTACTAAATATTTCATCAAGTAATACTTTCAAATAATGTCCTTCTGAATCATCAATATGGCAACAAATGAACCCATCGGGTCGAAGTAATTTTTTCAGACACTCAAGGCGGTCGCGCATCAAAGACAACCACAGCGAATGCTCTACGCTGTCGTCGTAATACTCAAAGGCGTTTCCTGTATTGTAAGGCGGATCAATGTAGATGCACTTCACCCTGCCCGTAAACTCCTGTTCCAACGCTTTCAGAGCCAGCAAATTGTCGCCGCAAATCACACGATTATCGAAGATGTCATCCGCGCTCACACGATGCGGCGCGTGGTAAGACAGCGTGGCGTCCTCCAACAAAATGCGCGGCTCAAGGCGCGGGCGCACTTCCTTATTAATCCACGTCAGTTCGAGCTTTGGTTTCCTTGCCATAGTTATATTGTAGCCGTTGACGACGGCGTTCCTGAACCGGCATCAACAGCCGCCGCCGCCGCATCATCCTGTTGCTTGAGCCTTTCCCGCGCGCCGTCCGCTAACGGCTGCGCGTCGGCCAGATTACTGAAAATGGCGCGATAGCCTTTCACTCCCTGCAAAGGCTCGGATTCCGCATAGATTAGTTCGGAAAGCTCGTTCGTTAGTCTGGAAAGAATTGTCTTATCTTCCTCTGAAAGTATCAACTCAGGCCGGTCAACAATGCGACGCGCTCTGTGTGCGACAAACGTCATGACGAAATAACGGCCATGCCGGAAAAACATGCGGCGTTGATACTCTCTTTCCGACTGTTCACTCGCCGCCAGTATTTGATCTATAAAGCGATAAATACCGACCATCCGATACATCCGCAGGCCGGAAAGAGTGCTGGCGAAAAGCTTCTTGTAAAGCGCGCTTTCCCTGTCCCACAACCTGCCGACTTCCTTCTTCGCCGTGACTATAAAACTAATCGCATTGTCGGGATTCCTATACGCCCACCGTGCCACCTCAATACCGTTCAAGACAGGGAAAGAAAAACAGGCGAGAGCAATCGCCGCCTCTTCCAGCGTGAATGCGCCGGCGCGCGTCGTCAAAGCCTCGGCTGAAGGACGGTAATAATACTTAATCCCGGCGACCGCCAATTCCCTGCGGAGTCGCTCCTGTTGCGGATCGAGCGCGGCGAAATCAACGCCTCGCACAACAGTCTGGTGGTTGCGCGCATTAGTGATGCGAAACGCCATGTTATCTTCATCGCTTCCGACCTCGATGATTGTGATGAGAACTTTAGCATCCGGTGAGATCGCCCCTGAGATGGCCGCACTATTGATAGCCCCCGCCGTTTGCGCTCCGTTAACGATGGAAGCATTTCTCAATTCAAACGTGCAGCGAGCCATCGTGCTCGACGCATTGATAATTTTATCGGCAACCGCCGTCAGCCCGTTGTTCAGATAAAACAAGTCAGCCGGTCTGCTTCTCACTGTCTTTTCAATCGCCGTATTCAATCCAACGGAACCAAGATAGTAGCGGATGTTACGTTCAAACAGGGCTGTCCCGTGAAGGCTAACCAGTTTCGCCAACGCCGCCGCGCTTATTTGCCCGTACACAGCCTTATGTGGCGTCAGAATCACCGACCAATTCTCCAAAGTTAAGCTTCATCAATGACCACCAAATCCCACGGTGTGGCATGAACGTCTTCCGCCTTGCCGCGCGCAAATTGATAAGAGCAACTGAGAGCTTATGCATCCCCTATCAATTTAATTCGATACCACTTGCGACTCCACAAATCAAGATTTACTGGAGTGACTCTTAATGTCCAAGCAACTAACCAGTAACGCTCTACCACTCGCGACCCGGCTCACTGTGGCGACCATTGCCGCTCTGGCAGCGACTATCAACACCACCGAGCAGTGACTTGATCCGGACAGATAAGCTGAAAGCAGAATTGGAGTCGGAGACATAAGTACGTGGGCGGGATCATTGCGGTATGATGCCGTCCAAGTCGTGTGATTCAATCTACTGGGGGACGGGCTGCGGGACAAACTTGATCCGCGTTTGAAGTGAGGGGTGGGTCAGCAGCTATTTTCTTGAGGCGAACTTCGAGAGGGCGAAGAGGCTTTTGCGCATATCCTTGCCCTCTTTCGTCAGCGTGTATTCAACTCGCGGCGGTATTTCGGGAAACACCCAGCGACGCACGAGCCCCGCTCCTTCAAGTTCGGAAAGCCTGATGCTCAGGGTCGAGGAACTCATATCCGCAATCTCGGATTGCAAATCGCCGAAGCGCATCTGACCGCGCTCCCCTATCAAAAAAAGCAATCTCACGGCGTATTTGCGACCCATGATTTGCACCAATCCCGTGGTCGAGCAGATGCACTCACGGCTTTCAGCGGCGCGGTCCACGCACCCACACGCGTTCTCTTCCGGCACACTTAGAATCGGCAATCCCATACGTTGTTGTAGCTCACATTTATCACAAGACGCGACGCATTGCGCGCCGCACAAGTTCAGTCGTCAAACCGAAGACGAGATGTGAAGAAATCGCATAAGCGTGGATCGAGAGCGGGTACTCGGTCGGCGACTTAGAAAGTCCCACCGCGGAAACTAGCCCCTCGTCGGCGATGAGCCAGACGGCAGCGCCGAACGGCACGCCCGCACCAACTTTGTCCCCCGAAAGAACCTCCGCGACCGCGCCGTACAAAGCGCCGGATGTCGCACCCATCGCATAGTGAAAGGCTGTGCCCGCCGTTTCTTTCTCCCCTCGGTCAACTCGTGATCGAGCGTAGCAATCGCGACGACAGCCGCGGCCAGCCCCTTCAATACGTCGCATTATTCTCTTTCAATGATTTTCATCTCTAGAGCCTTTCCCCATGTGAACTGTAGCAGCGACTACTGCGCAGGACACCGCCGTGTCAATTCAATGAATTTTCGTGGGGCTCGTGAGCGGGTAAGAAGTGTTTACATGCTCCCTCAACTGAGTCCGGGTCGTGGCAGTCGCAGTCCGGCTCGTCGCACTCGAAGTGGCCGGGCTTGAGCATCTCTTCAAACTCGTCGGCGAAACGGCGACCGCCTTCCTTCTTTCCCTGAGCCGTCAAAGCGTACTTGTCGCCGCCAACCCGTTCGAGCAATCCGGTAGAAACCATCTGCTCCAAATTGTCCACTAGCACATTATCCCCGGCGTTGAGAAACTTCCGCAGGTCGGCGAGGGTGAACTCCTCGCCGAAGCCCTCGCCGGCCATCCAGTACATCACCTGCAAAACTTCATCGCGCCAATAGACGCTCCCGACCGCACCCCCGGCGTTATGTTTTTCTTGCTCCGGCATGATCCTTCACCCTATGAGAGAGCCACCTTCACCTTGTCGTCTTCAACTTTCAAAGGCAGAGACCTGAGCCGCAGTTCAGGTCTTTCGACACAGACGCCCCCACGCCTCAAATTATAATTGTAACCGTGACAGGCGCAGGTCAGCACGGGACTATCAAACAACGCGCCGTCGAGCGTGCGGGCTTGGTCGGCGGCACAGGCATTACGGTAGGCGTAGAACTCTCCGTCGAGCTTGCAAACCAGCAGGTTGATCTCGGCGTAGCTAATCACCTTAAAACTCTCATCCTCAAAATTCAGCGAGCGGACGACTGAAACCCACGTCCCCGTCACGTTCGTCGTGTCCGGTCGCGGCCCTTTGATTTGCACCAACCGGGCGGGCGGTGGCGTCTCGCTTCGCGGCGGCGAGATCATCGCCCCCAGCATCGCCGCGGCCTTCGCCGTGGCTTCGATCTGTTCGGCCATGCCTTCGATGTCAATGCCGAGCAGATCGGGCGCGGCCACGTCGAGCACCTTTTCGATCTCCAGTTTCAACGCCGCCACAGGCGGAGCCCCCTGACCGCTTCGAATCAGACGCAGCCGCGCGCGCCCGTCGTCCACGCCGAGCAGTTTCACGTCGCAACCCTGCGAGATCAAAAAGGGGCGCAACTCTTCAATCGCCTTCGCCACCCTTCTCTCCAACTCTTCCGGCAGCAGATCGTGTACGGTCAGGATGGCGCGGATGACATCGTCCCCCAGCATCCGCGCGTAGATATCGCTTTTTAGCGGCAGCGAGCCCTCATCGCTTCACTCTTAACCAACTCAATCGCCTCGCCGACCCGGGCGGCGACGACGGGACTGAACTCCAACCCGTATTCCTCATTCTGCGGCTCGATCTCGATGATCGTCACGTCTTCGGGGAGCACGCCGAACTGCTTACAGACGATCAAAAGGTTTTCCAGACTGATGACCCCCGTGATCGCCTCCCCGACGCACGCCTGGATGCCCGCTTCGTCCGGCATCCTTCCGTCCCACGCGTAGACCTCCAGCATCCCCGGCTCTCGCCCCCGTTTAGCCGCGCCGACGAGGATGAGCCGGTCGAATTTAACGGGGTATTCTTCGAGCCACTGATAGATCATGACGGGGCCGAAGTTGAGGTCTTCGACGTGGACGTGCGGGGGCCAGCTCATTTCGGCCATCTTGCCGTACAGCACGCGGCCGAAGGACATGTCGCTCATGTTGGAATAGCCGATGCCCGAAACCAGAACCATCATGTCAATTCAAACCGCCGTCGCCTACTGCCTGTCCGAACTTACCCTTCCGCCGAACAGGCGCAGGTGTTGACCTCGCGCACGATCTCGCGCTCGCCGCCGTAGATGTGCGTGGTGCAGGGCATGCAGGGGTCGAAGCTGCGAATCGCCCGGAGCATGTCCACGCCGGTGAAGTCCGAGTGCTTGTCGAAGTCTTCGAGGATCGGCGTGTTCAGCACCGCCTCTTCGTAGGGGCCGGGGTTGCCGAACGGGTCTTTCGGCGAAGCGTTGAAGGTCGAAGGCGTGACGATCTGGTAGTTGACGATGGCGCCTTTGTCCAAGACTAGGTGGTGGGAGAGATAACCGCGCCCCGCGCCCCAGAAGCCGACGCCGATCCGCTCGCCCATGGGCACCTCGAACTTCGTGCTCACTTTGTCTTCGCCCCGGCGCAGAAGATCGAACGCCTTCAAGACCATCGTGTACGCGATCATCAGGTTGTAGCCCATGCAGTAGGCGCGCGCGCGGTTACGCTCGAAGGCGTTCCACACCGGGGGAATCTTCCACTCGAAGTTCATCTCGCGTAGCATCGTCTTCGGCATGTGGAATTTCAGACTGTGCCCGGTGGCTTCCATAAAATCGTTCTTCGGCATCAATCCGGCGGCGGCGGTCGTCCAGATGCGAGCGTAGCATCCGGCCTCGACCACCTGCCTATCCCAGCGCGGCGCGGTGTCCCACGTATAGCGATCCTTCCAACTCTCCTTCGACGGCTTCGGCAGCGTCTCCTTGTTCCACGGGTGATTCGGCGAGAGCGGCGCGCCCATTGGGTCTGTCATGTACCGCTGTTTGCCGTTCTGATTCCAGTCCTCGTAGTAAGAATGTTCGACAAACTCTTCGAGGCCGAGGTTGATCTGCTGTAGTTTCGTCGTCACGAGTTGGCCGTCGATGACTGCGCCCGGAGTCGCCCAACGCCGTTCGCCCCACTCGTTGCAGCGCGCGTAAGAGGCGTCGTAAGAGTTCTCGTCGTCCCACATGCCGAGGTCGATCATGTTGGCCGCCCGCGCGCCCACCTTTTTGTATTCGGGGTTGTACTCGTAGAAGAACCCGGTGAGATCGTCCCAGAGCAGGATCATCCGCTTCGTCCAGTCGATCATCTTCTGGAGGCGCGTGTACGTCTCGTTGAAGTCCGTGATAGTCACCGTCGAAGACATGCCGCCGGGCACGACCGTCTGCGGGTGCGGGTACTTGCCGAAGAGCACTGAGTAGGCTTCACGCGGCGTGCGCGTCATCTTCAAGCCATCAAGATATAACTTGCCCGACAGAGGGTTGAGACCCTTCATGATGTCGCCGATGGTCTTGAACTGGTGAACCTCTGCGTTCGGGGCTTCAGTCAACTGTGCCTTCTCCCACATCGCGGGACTCGTCGCCTGAACCACGACCTGAGAGTAATCCGGCCCGGCGAGCAGAAAAAGATGCAGCGGGTGGTCGTAAAGGAAGTCGAGCGCGAGGGCGAGGTTGCGCAGCACCGTGCCGAGCGGGGGCGGCGAAATCCCGAAGGCCATTTCAATCGCCTCGCACGCGGCGGTCGAGTGGACGCCGCCGCACACCCCGCAGGCGCGGCTTGAGATGTAGATGGCGTCTCGTGGGTCGCGCCCCTTGAGGATTACTTCGTAGCCGCGAAAGATGGTTGCGATAGAGTTGGCGTCGAGGAACTTCCGCGCCTGTAAATCGGCGACGGCGTGGAACGAGAGAGCGCCTGCCACGCGCGTCACCGGCGAGATGCTTACATCCTTGATGTGCCCGTTGCGCGCGAGCAGTTCTTCGAGCTTATCGCGTTTGATCTCGCGCGGCTTGTAGGCGAAAGGGTCAACGACCCCGCCTTTGAGATGCGCGTTACCCTGCGCGTCGAACTCGACCGGAAGATTCTTGAAGCACATCTGGATGGGTTCCCCGTTACTATTCGTTCTCGCGTTAATTAATCGCCAGTGTCGTTCGCATCAAAGCCGCTTGCCCCCGCCCCAAAGCTGGAAGCATAGACTTAAACTCGCTTCTCCGTTTTCTTCACGCGATCTTCCGGCAACACCTGATAGTCTCGGTCGCCATACATGCGGTTGGGCAGACTCTCGTAGCCCGGCGGGAACTTCTTCTGCGGGTCTCGTTCGGGACGTTTCGCGCCCTGAAACTGGAGCGCCTCGTAGAAGACTTCGAGAATCTTGTGCGTGAGCGAAGTGCCGCCTCGCTCCATCGCCCACCCCGAAGGCACAGAGTCATGCCAGCGAATCTCACGGTTGCGCTCGCGCTGGCTGATGCGGCGCAGGTTGCGGACGACCGAGCCGAGCAGGCGCGAGGCGTTGCTCGACACCATCGAACCGGGTGGCGCCTTGTAGAACGGCGAGAACTTGTCCGGGAAGCCCGGCATCGTGCAGCCGATGCACGGTGCGCCCGAGTTCATGCACCCGCCCATGTGCGCGATTGCGCCTTTTTCCGTGATGTTACAGTTGACGACCGGCCCCCAGCAGCCGATCTCCACCAGACATTCTTTATCGCCGTACTCTTTCGCGAAAGTTCCCTCTTCGTAGAAACCCGCGCGCACGCAATGCGTGTGCACCGTCTCCGAGAACTGCCACGCCGGGCGGCCAAGTTCGTCAAACTCCGGCAACGGGCCGAGACCTTGCAGGAACAGCAGGATTGACTGGACGGCGTCGGTGAAGTTATCGCCGACCGGCGCACAACCCGGAATGTTGATGACGGGCAGACCGAGCGCGCTGCGATAGTCTTTACCCATCCAGTCCATCAGGCTCATCGAGCCGGTGATGTTGCCGTAGGCCGCCGGGATGCCGCCCCACGTCGCGCACGTCCCGATGGCGATGGACGCCGCCGCCCCCGGCCCCAGCCGCTTCATCCACTCGGCGGTCGAGACGCGCCTGCGCTCCGCGCTCGGTGCCCATAGCGGCAGCGACCCCTCGCCCGCGAACGGTGAGCCTCCGCCGACCAAGTTTTCATCTGGTATCGAGCCTTCGTAAACTAAGACGTAGGGGCCGTCGAGTTTGCCCTGCTCGGCATTGATCAGCGTCTGGATGTAATGGTCGCCGGATTCAAGTTGGAGGACATAGTGATGTAGGACGACGAGCGGCACGCCCGGAATCGAGCCGGTCAGCAAATCCTCAAGCGCCGGTTCGGTCGCACCGCTGACTGAGACAGTGCAGCCGTCGCAACTCATTCCGGCCAGCCAGAAGACATAGACCTTCTCCAGCGGCCCGAGACTGAATTTACTCTTGCCCTGCGAAGCGACGATGTCTTCGGCCAACTCTTCCATCGTTCGGCGCGCGACGTTGCCCACTTGATCAGGCAGCCCTGCAGTTGAGGATATATGCTGCTTATGACTACCGGCTTCGCCGACGTGCTTTTCTGGAATCTCGCCCATAAACTTTCCCTTCTCTCTTGCCCAAGCGTAATCAGCTTCGGAGTAGTGCTTCGCCGACCGTGCCCACGTTGCGATCCACGTTGGTGAAGTGTGTGGCGACGGATTCCAACCCGCCTGCCAGAGCCGTCAAACCGCCGTTCAGCGTCTCCACCCCGCCGAGCATCTCCGTCTCCTTCTCAATCGCGCGCACGCCCCAGTTGATCTTCTCGATGTACTTCCGCACCGACTGGAGCGTCCGCAAAATCAGAAAGAGGGACACGACGAGCGCGATTAGCAAACTTGCGGCGAGCAGCGCAGTCAGGATCGTCAGCAGCAGAGTCATCTTACGACCTCCTCCCGCCGGTGAGCGCGGCTCCTACAGAACGCAGTTTCCCCTCTATCGAAGCCGACCCCGCGTCAATCGCCCCGGCGACGGCCAGAATTTTCCCCGCCACGCCCTTCGTCGTTTCCAACCCTTCAATCAAAGCGGTGTTTCGCACGATGCCTTGCGCCGCGTCGAGCGTCGTTGAAGCGAGTTGCAGGATATCGCGTTCCGTCCGCACGATCAGGAACACGAGTTTCAGAATAACGAGTGTCAGGATGAGCGCGATGATTAGAGTTGCCGACCAGACGACGATAATTGCGGTGTCCATAACTCACTATCCTTTCAGAAGATGATGCGGCCAACGGTCAAAGAGTCGTCATACCGTTTGGCCGACGCCGAGATGGGCTGCGACTGCCTCTAAGCTCTCGTTAACACCGGCGAGATGACCGTCAACAGATAGCAGCCCGTCCCTCACACCTACGAGGCCGCCGTTGATAAACTCCAGATGCCCCTCCAAAGGCGCTGTGTTCTCCCGCGCCTGAATCAGCCCGCGCTTGACTTCGGCGAGCGCGCTGCCGATGCGCCAGAGGTAGTAGAAGATCGTGATGAGGCTCGCGGCCAGAGCCAGCACCAGCACGACCGCGTAGATGACTGTCAACCAGGTCAGTAGTCGCATCTCTCACCTCTTCTGGCCGAGCGCGTTCGCGAGCGCGGCGATGTTGTTGTCAATTGACTCGGCGCGCGAGTTGATGGACTGCGCGCCCTCCAGAATCTGTCCCGCGACCCGGTTCGTCACGTTCAGCATCCAGATCGAGACGGTGTTGCCCGCGATCTGTTTCCCTGCGTCCCAGATGTGCCCAGCGTTCTTGTTCACGCGGTTGGCCGCCGCGATGAGCATGACCAGCAGAACGGCGACGATGACAATTACCAACGCGCCCGCGATGAGCGAGTAAGTCCAAATCGTCATGGTGTCCATGTTTTCGAGCATCTCAGTTACCTCCGGCTCCGTTGCCATTGACCTTCACTTCGCGCAGCAGAAAATCGACCGCGCGCGTCAACTCTTCGACGATGGGCGAGTTCACATCGTAATCAATCACCGCGCGCCCCGTCCGGTCGGCCTCGACGACGTTATCGTCAAACGGGATTTTGGCGATCAGTTCCAGGTCGTGGTTGCGGCAGTAGGCTTCGACCGCCTCGGCGTCCTGCGGGCTGCGGATTTTGTTGGCGATGCCGTAGATGCGTTCGATGCCTAAGCCCCGAGGCTTCCATGTCCATCACGGTCACGCCCTCCGAATTGTTGACGATCTCACCGACGATGCTGCGCACGGCAGCGTGTGCGCCGCAGAGTCAACCCGCGCCCGCGTGGTCAACCTTAGTGCCGACCAGCACCGTCACGCCGTCCGGGGCTTTCATCCCGTATTGCCCGACGATCTCCGCGATGCTTCGCGTCAGCACGTGGCGGGTCTTGCCCGTCTCGTCTTCGCGGCGCTCGACGACGCTGCGCGGCACGGCTTCCGCTTCCACGCCGGGGCCGACGCCCAGAGCTTGTATGAGATTCGGGTTCGGGTCACCGTCTATCGCAAGCACGGGCAGGCCGCGCCGGGCAATGAGGCGGATGAGCGTCGCCGAGATGGTGGTCTTGCCGGAACCGCCTTTACCGCTGACCGCAATCTTCATTTGTCGTCTCCGTAGAAGTGCCTGAACGCGGGGGTTTGTTTTGCTGCCGACATCTTACGCCTTATCTCTCGGTCGTGAAAAGAGCGAAGTCCTTACTTTGATGTATCGAAGTAATGAGACACCCCGACACACGGACTTCTGCCACGTTCGGCGGATCACTGATGTTGATGGGTCTTTGAGCAGCAGTCGCGTGTCTTGTCGCGCTTAGAATGTTGGCGGGAAGACGGGCGGCGCGCGAGGCTAATAGCAGGTATTTCTTGGGATAGAATTGTCAGCGCGCTTTCTGACGACAAAGACAAAGGGCTTTTGGTTTGACGAGTCGGCGCGTTCGAAGCCGCCGCTTTGGATATAACGCCCTGTCATGACCGTCCCTACGCCGGTGGCGCAGGTAATCAGCAGGACGATCATGCGGAGCAGATATGCCTTCATGCGCGAAAGACTAGCATTAGGATTGTAATTTATCAATCTTCTCTTTTAAGCCGTTGACGGCTTTGTCCTGTTTGAGGGCTTCCCATAAAGTGAGAGCTTGTTGATAGAAGTCCCGCGCCTTCGTTTTGTCTCCAAAAGCTGCACGAGCGTCTCCGTACTGACCAAGCACGTAGGCTTTCAGCCCTTTGCTCTCGACCTTACCGCTGGCTTCCAATGCCCGTTCAAAGTAGGAGATGGTTTCCTCCCGATTTTGCAGTTTGACGTAATCATTTCCGATGCGCACGAGATTTTGCGTGTATTCCGGCGCGTCGCCGGCTTTTTCCCAAAGCGGTAGGGCGGTGAGGTCTTCCTTGAGACCGGCTGCGTACTCGTTCTGTTTCTTGTGGATGACTCCGAAGATCACATGTGTAAATGCGGCGGAGCGCAGATCGCCGATTCTTTCCCAAATCTCCAGGGCTAGGCCGAAATGATGTTTGGCCCCTTCGATATCTTCCAATCTTTGACAAGCGAAGCCCATCGCCCGGTGCGTGTTCCCTTCGTCGGCTAGCTCTCCGACTTCACGCCAAATTTGGATGGCCTTTTCATAGATGGGAAGAGAGTCGCGGCGCGTTTCCGGCTTGGCGCGTAAAATGTCGGCCTGTTGATGAAATTTGACGGCGGAGAGAATCTTGCGGTCGCGTTCCGTGATCGAGCGAAGCGCGGTCTGTTGCAATGTGTACCTGCCGGGTTCCGCGCCCGCCGAAAGGGTGTAGAAGTCAAAGCGGTAATGGCCCGAGGTTTCCGCGCCGATTCTGATCAACTCGGTGCCGCGACCGCTCGTCGGCGTATCAAACTCGCCGAGCAGTTCGCCGTTCGGCGCAAAGACTTTCGTGATCACATCAACATCATGTTGTTCCACGCTCAGACCAAGAAACTGCCCCTCGTCGAGATTAACCGTGTATGAATGCACTTCATCATTCTTGAGTGGTTTAGTGACCGGCTGTCCGAGCACAAGCTGCTCGGCGTTCGGTGGCAGTTGTCCGGCGTTTGGCGGCAACTTCCCGCGCGAGCAGTTCGCCGCGAACACCACACAGAAAACCAACATCGAAACTGCGACTGTCCGCCGAAAGTTGATGGAGCAAATGCGCTTCATATTGTTACCGTCTTTCACTTTTTCCAAATTTAACCGGCGGAAATAGAAAAGCCTTACACTCATGCTTGCCAGGCCAAAACGAACGGGCAAAGTTCCTTCAAGTGGCCGACATTCTAAGCAGGCAGCATTCATTTATCAAACTCAACCCTGTCACGGCGATCTCCGTCAGGTTTGGCGATGAGCAATCAGGCGGCTGAAATGGCGCTCGAACGTGCCGGTTAAACTCGCAAAGCTCTCTAACATATTCGCGGCAATTGTTCGCCGACGAGCATATCCACGATGCGTGTGCCGCCGAAGCCCGTCCGCATCGCAACTATCCCGCGCGGTTCTGCCTTAACTTCACCGATGATGCACGCATGACGACCGTAGGGATTCTCTTTCATACGCGCGACCAGCGATTCCGCGACGCCGGGTGAGGCGAGCGCGATCAACTTACCTTCGTTGGCGACATAGAGCGGGTCGAGTCCCAAAATCTCGCACGCGCCCTTCACTTCCTCGCGGACGGGAATCAGGTCTTCCTGAATCTCGATGCAGACTTCCGACGCGAGCGCGATCTCGTTGAGCGTGGTCGCCACGCCGCCGCGCGTCGGGTCGCGCAGACAATGGAGCGAATCCATGTCGGCGACGCGCACGGCCTCGTCCAACATCTCTCGCACCAAAGTATTGAGCGGCGCGGTGTCGCTTTCTATGTCCGTTTCCAGTTCGAGTTCGCCGCGCGCGATCATGATGGTCGTGCCGTGATCGCCGATGTGGCCGCTCAAGATCACCTTGTCGCCGACGCGCGCCCGCGTGGCCGAGACGCGCACGCCTGATTCGATGACCCCGATGCCGGACGTGTTGATGAATATCTTATCGGCGCTGCCGCGCTGCACGACCTTGGTGTCCCCCGGCATCGCGCATCGAAGCGAGCACCCGCCTCAAGTCCTCGATGGCGAGACCTTCTTCTAAAATGAAGCCGGCGGAAAGATAGAGGGGACGCGCGCCGCCCATCGCGAGATCGTTGACCGTGCCGCAGACGGCGAGCCGACCGATATCGCCGCCCGGGAAGAAGATGGGGTCAACGACGTATGAGTCGGTCGTGAACGCGAGGCGGGACGCCCCCCGGCCGCTACCGATCTCAAAGACTGCCTGGTCTTCGAGTTTTTCAAGCAGCGGGTTGCGGAGGTACTCCAGAAATAGCCCTTCGACGAGTTCGTGCATAGCGCGCCCGCCGCTGCCGTGCGCGAGCGTGATCTGCTCATCGCTGAATTTGCGTCTCCTCCGCCGTGCATTTTCCACGCGCGCGAAGAGGGGCGAAGGAGTGAATTCCGTTGTCATGTATTTATCAACGCATGTCAGCCTTAAGCAGAACGCCCGGCGATTTTCGACAGCCGCCCGAAGTTATAGTAGGCGGCGCACGCGCCCTCGCTGGAGACCATACATGAGCCAATCGGCGTCTCCGGCGTGCAGGCCGTCCCGAAGACTTTGCACTCCCAGGGCTTCTTCACACCCTTCAAAATCTCGCCGCACTGGCACGCCTTCGGGTCGGCGATGCGCAGCCCCGGCACCCTGAATTTCAACTCGGCGTCGAACGCGGCGTACTTGCTCTTGAGCTTCATGCCGCTGTGTGCGATGGAGCCTAAGCCCCGCCACTCGAAATAATCGCGCGGCTCGAAGACCTCGAAGATCGCTTCCAGCGCTCGTCCGTTGCCTTCGAGGGTGACACAGCGCCCGTACTGATTCTCCACTTCAGCCCGACCCTCGACGATTTGCCGGACGACCATGTAGATTGATTGCAGCACGTCGAGCGGCTCGAAGCCGGAGACCGCAACGGGCTTGCCGTACTCGCGCGGGACAAACTCATAGGGGCGCGTTCCGATGACCGTACTGACGTGGCCGGGGCCGACGAAACCGTCGAGTTGCAGATCGGGCGAATCGAGCATCGCTTTGAGCGCGGGCACAATCGTGATGTGGTTGCAGAAGACACTGAAGTTCTCCACCTTATCTTTCGCCGCTTGCAGGATGGTCATGGCGGTCGAAGGCGCGGTGGTCTCGAAGCCGAGGGCGAGGAAGACGACTTGCCGCTCGGGGTTCTGCTTCGCGATCTTCAAAGCGTCGAGCGGCGAGTAGACCATCCGCACGTCCGCGCCTCGCGCCTTCGCGTCAAGCAGATTAGTCTTCGACCCCGGCACGCGCATCATGTCGCCGAAGGTGGTAAAGATCACGCCGGGCTGCAAGGCTATCGAGATCGAATCGTCCACCCGCCCCAGCGGGATGACGCAGACGGGACAGCCCGGCCCGTGGATCATCGTGATGTTATCGGGCAGTAAATCCTCAATGCCGTATTTGAAGATGGCGTGTGTGTGCCCGCCGCAAACCTCCATGATCTTGAGCGGGCGCGTGGTCAGGCGCGCGATCTCATCTGCCAGTTTTCGCGCGATGTCGCCCTGCCTGTATTCGTCGACAAACTTCATTTTCCGGGCGTCCCTTCGTCAACGTCTCCGCTTTCCGCCACGAGCAGCGCCCCGCGTTGGAGGAAGGCGTGCACCATGTCCCACATGACGTGATAGAGCGTGACGTGTGTTTCCTGTATCCGGTGAGTGCTCGACGTGGGCACGGTGAGGCAGAAATCAAGCAGTCCTTCCGAGCACATGGCGGCCATCTTACCTCCGTCGCCGCCGGCTAATCCGACGGTTATGAGTTTCATCCGGCGCGCGGTCTGGAAAGCGTGCAAAAGGTTCTCGGAGTTACCGCTCGTCGAAATGCCTAACAACACGTCACCCTCTCTGCCGAGCGCGATGATCTGCCGCGTGAAGACATCGTCGAAGCCCACGTCGTTTGCCACCGCCGTGACCATCGCCATATCGTTCGACAGGCAAAGGGCAGGCAGAGCTTTACGCCCGACGGTGACGGGATGCATGAATTCGACGGCGATGTGCTGCGCGTCGGTCGCCGAACCGCCGTTGCCGCAGACGAGCATCTTCCGGCCACACTGGAAAGCCTGCGCCACGGCGAAGGACGCGGCGAGCACCGCATCCTTGTTCTCATCAAAGAATCTCACCTTGACTTCCACGCTCTCGCGCGCTTTCTCCAGCAGCGAGAATCTCAATTCTTCGATTAACTCCGGTGGGGCATCCGACAGGGCGGGGCGAGCGCCGGTGGGGCGGTGCGGCTCACGCCGCTCTTCGTTCAGGAACGGGTAAAAGGCGCGTGAGAAATCATCGGCGGACTTGGACATAATTGTTTGCCGCGAGAGCTACACCAGAGTTGTTTTGAATTCTTCGACTCCCGGATCGTATTCGCCGATCTCCTTGAGCACGCGGAGCGTCTCCTCCGCTTCCGCTTCGTCAATCTTGCTCATCGCAAAGCCGACGTGGATCAACACGTAGTCGCCGACGCCCACTTCACCTTCGTCAAACATCCCCACGTTGACGTTGCGCCGGACGCCACCCACATCCACCTTGGCGATGTGGTTCTCCGCATCAACGATCTCGACAATTTTGCCGGGTATGGCAAGACACATGCGTTTAAACTCTCCCCCTCAGGATGCGTGCGCCCGCGACTGCCGCCTGACCGAGGCTGATGCCCCCGTCATTCGTCGGCACGCGACCATGCGTGAAAACCTCGAAGCCATCGGCTTTCAACAGCGCGACGGCGCGTTCCAGCAGAAATACGTTTTGAAAGACTCCGCCCGATAAAACGACGCGATTGACGCATCGCTCGTCCCTGAGCCTGATGGCGATTGCCACAATCAGAGAGGCCACGCCGAGATGAAACTTTGTCGAAACGATTTGCGGCGTCACACCATCGAGTATGTCTGCCACCGCCCGCCGGATTACTGACTCTGCCTTGATGATACCCCCGTCGCCCGTAACTTCAAACTCATATCCGGCGGCGGTGCAGCCCCGGTCGGCAATCGCTTCCAGCTCAATCGCCGCCTGTCCTTCATAGTTAACGACGTGACGCAAATCCAGGAGACCAGCCACCGCGTCGAAGAGCCGCCCCATGCTCGATGTCTCAGGACTGTTCGTGCCCGTAGCGATCATCCGGCCGAGCGTGCCCCACTTTCGCGCGTCCAAGTTCTGGACAAAAGGGAGACCCGACTTCAGGAACTCTCTGCCGAGAGCGCGTTCCAGATAGACGGCGGCCATCCGCCACGGCTCGCGGACGGCTTTCGCGCCGCCGGGCATCGGGACGTAATCGAGGTGCGCTACTCTTTCCGCGTCACACAGGTCTGCGACGAAGAATTCGCCCCCCCACATTCGCCCGTCCTCGCCGAAGCCGAGTCCGTCCATCGCCACGCCGATGACCTCTCCCTCAATGTGGTTGTCGATCATGCAACTCGCGACGTGCGCGTGGTGATGCTGGACGCCGACTCTGATCAACTCTTCGTCGAGCGCGAGCGCGTATTTGGTCGAAAGGTATTCGGGGTGGAGATCATAGGCCACCACCTCGGGACGAAGACGAAAGAGGCGTTTGAAGTGCTCAATGCCGTGCTTGAACGCGCGGAGCGTCTCAAGGTTCTCCAGGTCGCCGATGTGGTGGCTGATGAAGGCGTAATTGTCCCGGGCGAGGCAGAACGTGTTTTTCAGTTCCGCGCCGCAGGCGAGTATCTGCCGTTCAAATTGGGGTGAGACGCGCAAGGGGGCGGGCGCGTACCCGCGCGAGCGGCGCAAGGCCGTCTCACGCCCCGCCGCGTAGCGTGTCACCGAGTCGTCGGCGCGAATGTGAATCCTGCGGTCGTGCCGCAGGAAGTGATCCGCCAGGCCCCTCAGTCGCGCGCTGGCGTCGCCGTCCTCGTAACAGATGGGCTCGTCGGAGACGTTGCCGCTGGTGAAGACGAGCGGGCGGTCTAAACCGTCGAGCAGCAGATGGTGAAGGGGCGCGTAGGGGAGCATGAAGCCGAGCGTCGAGACGCGCGGGGCGACCGCCTCGGGAATGGTCATGTCCTTTCGTCTTTCGAGGAGGACAACAGGGCGGCATTCGGATGTGAGCAACCCTCTTTCCGCTTCCGAGACGAAGCAATACTCGCTCACCGTTTCGACCGAATTAGCCATCAGAGCGAACGGCCTGTCCTCCCGGTGCTTTCTTTGCCTGAGCCGTTCGACCGCCACTGCGTTCAGGGCGTCGCAGGCGAGGTGGAATCCGCCAATGCCTTTGACGGCGATAATCTTCCCGTTCGACAGAAGCTCCCGTGCGCGCCCCACCGTGTCGTTCACGCGAGATTGGGCGAGAGGGGATTCAACCCCGTTCTCGTCAGTCAAAAAGAGCCGCGGGCCGCAAACCGGACAGGCAATCGGCTCGGCGTGGAAGCGGCGGTCGCGCGGGTTCTCGTATTCCGCACGGCATGCCTCGCACATCTCGAACTCGCGCATCGTCGTCCGGGCGCGGTCATACGGGACATCTTCGATGATGGTGAAGCGCGGGCCGCAGTTGGTGCAGTTGATGAATGGATAGCGGAAGCGGCGTTCTCGCGGATCGAACAATTCGGCAAGGCAATCCGCGCAGGTGGCGACGTCGGGCGAGATGGGGACGAACTTCGACTCATCATCATCGCTCTCGACGATGCGAAAGTCCGCAGGGTGTGCGAGATCGCTAAGGGTCTCGCACATGATTGACTCGATCCGCGAAAGCCCGGGTGGTTGAGTTTCTATTGCGGCGATCAATCGCTCTATTGATTCGCGTTCGCCCTCGACATCGATCAGGACGCCGCCGGATGTGTTAAGCACCTGTCCCCTGAGAGATTCCCTGACGGCCAATGAGTAAACGAAAGGGCGAAATCCCACGCCCTGCACGATCCCTTGCACAAGTATCTGAACGCGAGTGGTCATCGAACAAGCGGAGCCGATGGTGGATTATTAAAGAGTGCGAATTGTAAATCCGCTACCGGCATTCTACAATCCGCACCCGTGATAAGAATTCTGATTGCCGGTGTCGGAAACGTCCTCAGGGGTGACGACGGCTTCGGCGTCGAGGTCGCACAGGCCCTCGGACGGAGGAATAATCTTCCCCACGGGGTGACGGTGTTCGAGGGGGGGATCGCGGGCATCCCGCTCGTGCAGGAGTTGATGGACGGCTACGACGCTCTCATCGTCGCGGACGCAGTCGAGAGGGGCGGCGCGCCCGGCACAATTTATCTCATCGAGCCTGACATTATAGACCCCGCGACCATGGCCCCTGCTGCGCTTCACGCAACGCTCGCCGACGCTCACTACACGGAGCCCTCACAGGTTTTGGTGTTGGCGAAAGCGCTGGGGGTGTTACCCCCGCGAGTATATGTCGTCGGTTGCCAACCGGCAGGCTATGACGAACTAGGCGCGGAGTTGAGCGACGAGGTGAGAGCCGCGGTCGGAGTCGCCCTCAACCGAATTGAAGCGTTAATTGACACACTGAACCTGCAACGGATTACATGAAACTTCGGCGACAGTTACTATCTCGCTCCTCCGGCAGATTTTTCCTCAGGCGCGCCGTCCAGGCAATCTTCCTCATTTTCATCCTGATCTGCCTCAACTTTCTTTTGATTCACCTCGCGCCCGGCGACCCGGCGCACGTTCTCGCCGGGCAGAGCGGCGACGAGAAATACTACGAGTTCATCCGCGCCAAGTTCGGCCTCGACCGACCGCTCGCGACGCAACTCTGGATTTACCTGTCGAGTGTGGCGCGCGGCGACTTCGGTTACTCGCTCGGCTACCAGCAGCCCGTCATCGCCGTCATCTTCGAGCGCGTCCCCCCGACGCTCCTGCTGATGCTCAGTGCCGTGTTTATTTCATCCGTCGCCGGTGTGGCGCTCGGAGTCGAGGCCGCGCGCCGGGCGAACTCTCTCACGGATCGCGCGATCAATTTTTTCGCGATGCTCGGCTTCTCAATGCCTTCCTTCTCCGTCGGTCACTTGCTGCTCATCGTCTTCGCCCTCTACCTCGGCGTCTTCCCCGCGCAGAACATGTCTACCGCCAGCCGGGAATTGTCGGGACTCGGTTACGGGCTCGACGTGCTCAGTCACATGGTTTTGCCGGTGACAACGCTCGCCATCGTCTATTTCGCGCAGGTGATGCGCCTGACGCGCACCGCGATGTTGAATGTGCTCGGCGAAAACTTTATCACCACGGCGCGCGCGAAAGGCGTCGGCGAGGGGCGCGTGATTTACGGCCACGCCCTGAGAAACGCGCTGCTGCCGGTCGTCACCGTCATCGGAAGCGATTTCGGGATGCTGATCGGCGGGGCGGTGTTTATCGAGACTGTGTTCGCGTGGCCGGGGCTTGGCAGGCTGATGATCGACTCGCTGGCGATGCGGGATTACCCGGTCTTGATGGGACTTTTTCTGCTCATCTCGATGAGCGTCGTCATCGTGAATTTCATCACCGATCTGACTTACGCGGCGCTCGACCCGCGCATCAAGTATTGATGACAGCGACCATGAAACAAGACGGGATCAATGAGAGCGCGGCGGCGGCGAAGGAGCGCTGGGACACCTGGCGCAGTTTCAAGCAAAACCGGACAGCGCTGGTCGGCCTCTGCTTGCTGGCGATCTTTCTCTTCGTGGCCGTCTTCGCCGAACAGGTTGCGCCGCGCGACCCGCGGAAGATGTCCGACGCCACGTTTCAGCCTCCCTCTTTCGAGGCTCTATTCGGCACGGACGACCTCGGCAGAGACGTTTTCAGCGGGGTCGTCCGGGGCGCGCGAACTTCAGTCTTCATCGGCGTCACCGTCGCTTTGTTAAGCGGGATGGTCGGCGTCGCGGTCGGCCTCACAGCCGGTTATGCGGGCGGCTTCCTCGACGACTTGCTGATGCGCCTCACGGAGCTATTTCTCGTCCCGCCGAGATTCTTTCTGGCGCTGGTCATCGCCGCGTTGTTCGGTTCGACCCTCTTCACCATGATCGCCGTGCTGACGGCCACTTACTGGCCGACAACGGCGCGACTCGTCCGGGCGGAAGTCTTGTCCATCAGGGAGAGGAGCTTTATCGAGGCCGCGCGCGCAATGGGCGCGAGTCCCGCGCGGATTGTCTTTCACGACATCCTGCCGAACGCGCTTCCGCTTATCGTCACGAATTTCACGCTAATGATCGGCGGGGTCATTCTCATCGAGGCGGGACTGAGTTTCATCGGGCTCGGTGACGCCAACCACATCAGTTGGGGCTACATGCTCCACAACGGCCAGCACTTCATCCGCGACGCGTGGTGGACGATCTTCTTCCCGACGCTCGCCGTCTCCCTGCTCGTCTTCGCCCTCAACGCGGTCGGCGACGCGCTCAACCATGCGCTCGATCCCAAATCACGGATCGACTATCTCGACAAACCCGCCTGAAGCTCAACTTCTCCGCCTGCTTCGATTGATTGAAAACGCAATGACGCCGAGAGCGACGAGGGCGACGAGGGATAGAAGCAAGTAAAGCCCCCGTCGCGTCGCCGAGCCTGCGCCCGTCGAACGCCCGCCGTCAGCCCACCATGCGTCCTGCGCGAAGTAGATGTTCGATTTCGCGCTCCACGCATACATCCCCTGCAATCCGCTGCGGTAGGCGGAAGAAGATTTCGGCTCGTACAGCCAGAAATAGGCTACGTCTTTGACGAGAATATCCTGCGCCTCGAAATAGTAAGCGGCGCGCTTCCCCTTGTCCGGCTCGGACGCCGCGAGCGCGAACAGTTCGTCAACTCTCGCGTTGCGGTAGCTCGCGCCGTTGGAGAACGGGACGGGCGCGATGTTCGATGAGACGATGGTGCGCTTGACGCCGATGTCCGGGTCGGGGCCGTTCTCGTACGAGGCGAATGCCAGATCGAAGTTCTTCTTGATGAAGACGGCGTCAACCGCCGCGCCGAACTCCATCTGTTGCAGGTCAACCGCGATGCCGACTTCCCTCAATTGATCGCGCACGGCCTCGGCCACCTTCGCGTATGAAGACGCGTGGACAAACTTCAAACGGAAGCGCACGCCCTCCGGCCCGCGCGCGTGCCCGGCCTCGTCGAGCAGTTGGTTTGACAGAGCGATGTTCTTCTCGTACTTGTCCACGTTCGGGTTGTAAGCCCACGCGAGCATGCGCGAGATCGGCCCCGTGGCGGGCGCGCCCATCCCGAAGAGCAGCTTCTCGACCAAAAAGTTCTTATCAATCGCGTGCGCTATCGCCCGCCTCACGCGGAAGTCGGAGAGGGGAGCGCGTGTGAGATTAGGGATCAGCGTTTCGACCGTCGCATATCCTTCACGCCCCTTGTCCGTGAGGACGACACCGTCCAGCTTATTGAGACGGGCCACGTCAAGCGGCGAAGGGTTCAGGAAATAATCCACTTCCCCTCCCTCGAACGCGATGGCCGCCATCGCCCCGCTCGGCATCACTTTGTACACGACGCGATCCAGATAGGGTTTGCCCGGCTTGAAATACTTCTCGTTCCTCAAAAGTGTGAGGTGATCGCCCTTCACCCACTCCTGAAATTTGAAAGGCCCGCTCCCGACGGGGCTCGTGTTGTGCGGATTCGTGAGCGGGTCTGTCCCCTCGTACAAGTGCTTCGGCATCACGGGCGCGTTGGTCACGTCCACCAGTTGCAGGAAAGCGACGTAAGGCCTGTCGAACTCGAAGACGACTGTCTGTGCGTCGGGCGTATTGATGCGGCGCAGGTTATCGCCTATCGAAGTGCGCGCGCGCGAGTGGTACTTCAACAGCAGTTGCTCGAAAGTGAAACGCACGTCTTCGGATGTGAGCGGCACTCCGTCGTGAAACTCCGCGGCGGGCGCGAGGTGAAATGTGTACGTCCTGCCGTCAGGAGATACTTCCCACCGTTCGGCCAGATCGGGCACGGGATTCAAGTTGAAGTCATGCGCGACGAGTCCGCTGAAGATCGAGCCGCAGATGAGATGCACGCCGCCCTGAGTCGTCACCGCAGGGTTCAAGCCACCGGGGTCTGCCGAAACCGCGACGACGACGCTGCCTCCATACCGGGGCGCGTCGGCCAGCCCCGAAACCGAAAAAATTATTAGAACGCAGAAGAGGGTGATGGAAACACTTTTTGCTTTAATCATCATGCCAATCTAATGTGGGAGTCATCCGATAGACGTAGGTCTTTAGTCATGTTCTCTTTGATACTACTCAGAAGCTGCCCGGCGGTGAAACCCAAAACTGCTCATCTGATGAAGACTAACAGCTTCGCTTCAGCACTACCGCTTCGTCCAACGTGGTGTAACCGCTACTCATTACGCTTTTCAAGTCACACAATTGCCATCGCGGTGAGTCATCCGGCTGTGTTGCAAAAACCACCTTTCAGTTATAATCCGTTCTTCTCTACCATCCTAGAGGGTGTCTGAAAAGCCCAATTTAGTAAGCTTTGCGAATGAACCGCAAAACTTGCTCCAGTGATTTGACTGATGCTGAGCGGACACTGCTCGCACCCTTCATCCCCGCGGCTGTGCCCGGTGGACGCCCGCGCAAGTACGACATGCGCGAGGTCTCGAACGCCATCTTCTACATCTTGCGCGGTGGTTGTGCTTGGCGACTGCTGCCGCACGAGTTCCCGAAGTGGCAGACCGTCTATCATTACCAGCGAGCGTGGCGCATGACAGGGTTGTGGGAGCGGATTCATGCGGTGCTGCGTGCGCGCCTGCGCATATTGAGCGGACGGGAAGCGCAGCCTTCCGCCTGCATTATCGACTCACAGTCAGTGAAAACGACCGAGCGCGGCGGCGTGCGCGGGCTATGACGGAGCGAAGAAGGTCGGCGGGCGCAAGCGTCACATCCTCGTAGATACGCTTGGTTTACTGCTCAAAGCGCATGTCCATGCGGCGGACATCAGCGACCGCGACGGCGCGCAGTTACTGCTCGGAAGGTTAGCCGACGCATTCCCACGCTTGCAGCGCCTGTGGGCTGACATGGGCTACCGGGGCAAGGTCGTCGAGTGGATCAAAGAGCAGATGGGCTGGACAGTAGAGATCGTCAAACGACCGTCGAAGTGGGGGCGCTACCCCGTAGATGTCGAACCTCCGCCGATGCCTGCGTGGACGACGCTGCCACGCCGATGGGTGGTCGAGCGCACCTTCGCCTGCCTCGGACGCCACCGTCGGATGAGTAAAGATTATGAGTTCTTGACAGAAAGCAGCGAAGCGTTTATTTACGCCGCGATGGTTCGGCTGATGCTGAGAAGGCTGTCGCGAGCTGACCCTTCGGGGTGGAACAAAATTGGAACAAGCGATGCGGGGCAGGTGAGGCTTCGGGTCGTAAGTGCTTGAAAGTAGATGGTAGCGGGGGGAGACTTGAACTCCCGACCTTGGGGTTATGAATCCTCCGCTCAGGTAGTGCGCCTGTTGCGGCGTACATACATCCATTGACATTTACCGCGGATCGCAGCCCACAACTTTTGCGCCTGTATGAGCCTATTACGGCCTGATAGCGGATAAGACCGACACAATTCTCCCCACAATCAAACGGGGAGGCATCTCATGAAACGCGCCTGTTTACTTTTCTCATACCAATGATGGTTCTGACCTTTGTTCACGCCCAAATCACGTCTAAACAATTCCGGTGCAAATAGCATATATAGGCAGACTACTGTCTCGCCACGAATTATATTAAGCGACAAGGCCCCTTTGCGACCCTTATTGAAAGACTAATTATGTAAGATTGCGGGATGGGCAAGAAGGTCTATATCGCCCCTGCTGGCAAATCGATTCTCGTATCAGTTATGCTTCACGCCACACACTCTATATAAGTGCAAGGGGGTTCGGGTGAGGAAAAGTGTCTACCTGTTGGTTATGTCGTTCGTCGTGACGCTCGCGGCGCTGACGGCGGCGGGTCAGGGTCATGGGTCTGAATCAGCAGCGCAGGGACGGGCGGCGATGCCGGCGCTGGACCCGGAGTTGAACAACTACAAGTATCCCTACCCCGTCAGCTTCTCCGAGTTCGACACGCAGGGCCAACGGCTGCGCATGGCCTACATGGATGTCGCGGCCACAAAGCCCAACGGACGCACCGTCGTGCTCCTGCACGGGAAGAACTTCTCGGGCGCCTACTGGGCTTCGACCATCAAGGCGCTCGTGGCCGAAGGCTACCGCGTCGTCGCGCCCGACCAAATCGGCTTCGGCAAATCATCGAAGCCCGCCTCTTACCAGTTCAGCTTCCAGGCGTTGGCCGCCAACACGCGTTCGCTGCTCGACTCGCTCCGCGTCGAAAAGTTCACGCTCGTCGGTCACTCGATGGGCGGGATGCTGGCGGCGAGGATGGCGCTAATGTACCCGGGCAGGGTCGAGCGACTCGCGCTCGTCAATCCCATCGGCCTTGAGGACTGGAAGCTGGTTGCGCCCTACCGCACGGTCGAGGAGAACTTCGCGCAGGAGTTGCGCGCTACGCCCGAATCGATCAAGGAGTATCAGAGGGTGAACTACTTCGGCGGGGAGTGGAGGCCGGAGTTCGATGTGCTGACAGAGATTCTCTCCGGCTGGACGCGCCACCCGGAGTACCGGCGCGTGGCTTGGAACGCTGCGCTCACCTCGGACATGATCTTCACGCAGCCGGTCGTCTACGAGTTCGAGCGGCTGAAGGTTCCGACCCTGCTCATCATCGGGCAGCGCGACCGAACGGCCATCGGCAAGGACAGGGTGCCGAAGGATGTCGCCGCGACGATGGGCAATTACCCTTCGCTGGGTAAGTCAGCCGCGCGGCGCATCCCCGGCGCGCGTCTGGTTGAGATAGCGGAGGCGGGGCACCTGCCGCAGGTTGATTCGTTCCCGAAGTACGCCCGAGCCCTGCTGGATTTCATCGCGGGCGGCTGATTCACCCGCCTCAGGAGTCACGACATGAACCGAACCCGAATGTTCACGTTTATCGTCCGCTTACTGGCCGTCGTGCTCGCTTTGGGCGGCGCACATTCTGCCCTCGCGCAGTTGGCCGACGACTGGACTCGCGCCGAGGAAGTCGTGCGATCCATCCGTCTGCCGGTGATTCCCGGCCGCGACTACCGTATCACCGACTTTGGCGCTCGACCCGGCGGCACGGACGACGCGCGACCCGCCATCATGGCCGCGATTAAGAAAGCGGGCGCGGAAGGCGGCGGACGCGTTATCATCCCGCCGGGAAAATGGCTGAGCCGCGGCCCCGTCCATCTGGCGAACCGCATCAACCTCCACCTCTCGGAGGGGGCTACCCTGCTCTTCGCCCCGGAGGCGCGCCACTACCTGCCGGTCGTGCTCACGCGCTGGGAGGGTACTGAGGTCTACAGCTACTCGCCGCTCATCTACGCCTTCGAGGTGCGCGACGTAGCCATCACCGGCAAGGGCACAATCGACGGCAACGCCGCGAGCGAGTTCCTCACTTGGATTCCCAAAGCGGAGCCAGACTTCCAACGCCTGCGCCAGATGGGCGCGGACGGCACGCCCGTTGCCCGGCGCGTCTTCGGCGAAGGCACACACCTTCGACCGAGCATCATCCAGTTCTTCCGCGCCGAGCGCGTGCTGCTGGAGGACTACACGGTGCTGAACTCGCCGTTCTGGGTGAATCATCTCGTCTACACAGACCACGCCACCGTGCGGCGCATCCGCGTGGAGAGTCACCATGCCAACAACGATGGCGTGGACGTGGATTCCAGCCGTCATGTATTGATCGAGCGCTGCTGGTTCCGCACCGGTGACGATTCGGTGGTGGTGAAGTCCGGGCGCGACCGCGACGGCCGCGAGATCGGCCGCCCGAGCGAGCACGTCGTCGTCCGCCACAACGACATGGGCGGCGAAGACGGCATCGCGCTCGGAAGCGAAATGTCCGGCGGCATCCGCCACGTCTACTTCACCGACAACGTGCTGCGCAAGGGAGCGTCAGCCATCCGTTTCAAGGCCAACCTCGACCGCGGCGGCACGGTCGAGCACATCCGCGTGCGCAACTTCACGGTGGAGGCATTCGACAACCTGTTCTGGTTCCAGCTCGATTACCCCGGACAACTCGGCGGCAATTACCCTTCTACTTACCGCGACATCGTCTTCGAGAACTTCACGGTCGAACGCGCCGGCACGGTCTTCAACGGCGACGCGCCCGCCGCCGCGCCGCTGCGCGACGTGACGCTGCGCAACGTCAACATCAAGCAGGCCGACCGCACGTTCGTCCTCAAGAACGTCGAAGGCTTGAAACTCGAAAACGTCCGTATCGGCGGCCAGCGGGTGGACGGCAGGCTCGAATGGCGGCAGACCGCGCCATGACCATTAATGATCCCAGCGGTTGTTTACGGCAGCGCGGCCGCGCGACTGCGGCTCCGGTTGGAGTTGAGCGGGGGCAGAGTTACGGGAATTGCCATTCAGGTATCAGGTATTATGCCTGTCGGGAGTTGCCGAATGAGCGTAAGAGTGGATTATAGCTGAGAAGCTATTTCTGCCAACGAACTGGAAGAGTAGACCGGGGTCAGAGGTTCATGCAACTTGATTAGCTGCCCCCTCTAGGCTTGAAACGCTTCCCCGGCGCGGGAATGAACCCCTCACAGACTGCGAGAGGCGCAATTATCATGAGATAGAGGGAGTAGCGTGTCTTTTTTAATTGGTCATACCCTTCAATGTTTACCGAAGTGATTGGTTAAAAATGAACTTGACAAAAAATTTCCTCTGATAGAAAATGCCGACGCTTCTTCAGCAACCGGTACAAACGCGGCGTGAGATTTACAGCCTTGTGCAAAAGTCAGAACAAGCAACGAATTCTCACCTCTAAGAGATTTTATCAAGGTAATCAGCGATTCGTCCGGGCAGCGAAAGTCGTGGTCGCTAGAGCGCCTGCCCGGCCAATCACAAATTTCGGTGCTGAAGCTACGTCAAGATTAATTGGTTACACCAGTATTTGTCTACGGCCTTATTTGGCACGCTAAATTTGATGCCTGAACAATAACAGGCGCACTAGGTTCCAGTCCCGCTTGAATAATCACAGCCGTACTTCATTCGGTGCAGCATAGATGTACAAGGCGGCGACGCCACTCATCTGGAAGTAAAGTTTAGAAAGGAATAGAGTGTATGTGTAAGTACGCATTCCGCCAGAGCGTTGTCGCCGTCATGCTGGTGCTCTCGCTCTTCGCAGTCGCAGGCGCACAGGAGTTTCGCGGTTCGCTCTCCGGCAATGTCACAGACCCGAACGGAGCTGTCCTGCCGGGCGCCACGGTCGAGATCAAGAACGTGGAGACGAACATCGCCTCCACAGTCGTCACAAACGAAGAGGGCGGCTTTAGTTTCCCGCTGCTCCAGCCCGGCAAGTACACGCTGACCGTGTCGAGCCAGGGCTTCACGACGGCGCAACGCGGAGACATTGAGATTCGCGTGGCTGACAGGCTGACGCTGGACATCCAGATGCAGACCGGCTTGGCCGAGACTGTGAACGTCATTGACACCACCGTCGCACTCGAAATCGGTTCGGTCAGTGCCGGCACCGTGATCGAGCGGAAGCAGATCAGCGAGTTGCCATTGATCGACGGCAGCCCATACCAGTTGGCGACGCTCGCTCCGGGCGTCTCTTACACGGGCAACCCGGCCTTCACCGCGCCGACCTCGAACGGCAACCTCGCATCGTTCCGCACGAACGGTGCGACCGGCCCGAACCAGATCACGCTCGACGGCTCGCCCAACTTCGCCATTGACGGCGCGGTCGGATTCTCCCCGCCCTCCGAGGCCGTTTCGCAATTCAAGGTGCAGACCACGCAGTTCGACGCGCAGCAGGGTTACACCGCCAACGCGACCGTCAACGTCGCCCTCAAGTCGGGGACGAACGACTTTCACGGCGCGCTCTTCTACTTCAACCGCGATCGGAGCCGCGCCGCCAACAACTTCTTCGCGAACGCCGCCGGGCAGGAGCGTGCCGAAAGGATTTACCACCGCGGAGGCGGCGAGGTGGACGGGCCCGTGCGCATCCCCGGCATCTACAACGGGCGCGACAAAACTTTCTTCCTCTTCGCCTACGAGCGCCTTAAGACCACCGACTCGGAACCGCAGCTCTATACCGTGCCGACCATGCTGATGCGCACCGGCAACCTCTCGGAATTTCTCAGCCCGACGGCTTCGCCGAACGGACGCGTCTTGATCTACAACCCGTTCAGCATCGGCGCGACCGGCACGGCCAACCGGACGCCTTTCGCCGGTAACATCATCCCGACCGCGCTGCTCAACCCCGTCGCCGTCAACTACCTGAATCTGTACCCGGAGCCGAACCGCCCCGGCCTCCAGAACAACTTCTTCTCGCCGACGCTGCGGTTCCAGAACTACCGCTCGTGGGTGACGCGCGTTGACCACAATATCAACTCGAACCACAGGCTCTTCTTCAACTACTACCACAGCTTCAACCCGGAAGATCGCCGCGACTGGACACAGAAGGTAGTGAACGACTTCCCCGTGACAAGGGGCATCGAGTTCCGCACCAACGACGGTGCCGTCCTCGGTTATACGGCCACACTGTCGTCCACAATGGTGCTCGACGTGCGCGGCAACATGACGCGTTTCGTGCAGGAGCGACGGCCTTCGGGGACGTTCGACCCGGCCAATCTGGGCTTCACGCCCGCGGCGCTGGCGACCATGCGTGGCTTCCAGTACCTCCCGCGCTTCGACATCAGGACTTACGATCAGGTAAGGCCGATCCGCTCCACGCTCGGCGCCGAGCGTTCCGACTTCAACGAGGGTTTCGTCCGCCCGCTCTACGTGGCTTCCGTACAGCCCACGCTGACCGCAATTTTCGGCAACCACACGGCGAAGTTCGGTTACGACGGACGCGTGCTGCGCGAGAATTTCAGCGGCAACGGCTATCAGGGCGGCCGCTTCACTTTCGACGGCACGTTCACGACCATCACGACCACAACGACGACCAACAGCAGCAACGCGACCAACCACGAGCGCAACCGCAACCTTTACGGGCGCGATGTGGCGGCGTTCCTCCTCGGCCTGCCCGTCTCCGGCAGCAACAGCCGTATCGAGAACTCGGTTAACTACAACGTGCAGTCCGTCTATCACGGCTTCTTCGTGCAGGACGACTGGCGCGTGTCGCCGAAGCTCACGTTCAACCTCGGCTTGCGCTACGACTTGGAACTCGGCATCACTGAGCGTTTCAACCGCCTCTCGCGCGGCTTCGACCTGGAGACGGCGAGCCCGATTGACGCGGCGGCGCGTGCGGCCTTCACCACCATCTATAACGCCAATCAGGCACGCTTCGCCGGTTCGGGGCTCACGCCCACCACGTTCGCCGTGCGCGGCGGGTTCACCTACGCCGACGAGAACAATCGCGCCGCGTGGGACGCTGACCGTTCGAACTTGCAGCCGCGCTTCGGGGCTGCCTATCAACTCAACGACAAGACCGTGCTGCGCGGCGGCTTCGGCATCTTCACGTCTGCCTTCCGCATTCCGAGCACGCTCTCCGACATCGCCAACAACTCGCTTACCATTCAGCCGGGCTTCTCGGGCTTCACGCCCTTCGTGCCCTCGACCAACAGCGGCCGCACCTTCGTCGCCTCGCTCGACAACCCGTTCCCGAGCGGCCTCCGCCCGTCGGCGGGCACGAGCCTCGGTCTGCTGACCAACTTCGCGCAGACGCTCGGCGCGTCTGACGCGCCCATCATTCCCAATGAGCGTAAGAACGCGAAGTTCGCGCGCCTGATCGTCGGCATCCAACGCGAGTTGCCCGGTCAGTTCATCTTCGAGGCCAATTTCGTCTCCTCTTGGGGTTATGATCTGGCCGTCAATCGCAACATCAACTTCGTGCCTGCCGGACTGCTCGGCACCGACCCGACGAGCGCGGAGACGGCCAACACCTTCCTGACCGGCAACGACCCGAACAACCCTTTCAGGAATCTGCTCAACGGCAACCTCTTCCTCTCGGATGCTTCATTCAACACCGGCACGACGGTGGACTTGTTGCAACTGGTGAGGCCGTACCCGCAGTTTGGTGACATCTGGATACAGGAGTACGACGGCACCAATCGCTACAACTCGCTCCAGCTTCAGGGACAGAAGCGTTTCTCGCGCAGCTTCTCGCTCACCACGAGCTACACCTACTCGCGTTTGAAAGAGAAAATCAGCTACCTGAACGCCTCCGACGAGGAATTGGAGGAGCGTTTCTCGACCGACGACCGCCCGCATCGCTTCACCTTCGCAGGCGTCTACGAACTGCCCTTCGGTCGTGGCCGCACGTTCGGTCGTGATATGAACCGCATCGTCAACGCCTTCATCGGCGGATGGCAACTCAACGGCACCTACGAGTGGCAGAGCGGCGAGCCGCTCCTGTTCGGCGACAACTTCTACTACGCGGGCGATATCAACGCGCTGTCGAGCCGCGTCGGCCAGTACAACGAGCAAGGTCAACGCTACGGCGTAGACATCCCCGCGTTCGACACTGCGGGCTGGCTCGAACTGCCCTCAACCGGCTTGCGCAACGTGCCTTCGACGCTGCCCAAGCTGCGCAACCAACCTTTCAAGAGCATCAATCTATCGTTGTCTAAGAACTTCAACTTCAACGAGAGGATGCGCTTGCAGTTCCGCGCCGAGGCGTTGAACGCTCTGAACTATGTCTACTTCGGCGGCATCAACCTCGCCGACGGCGAGACAAATGCGAACTTCGGCAGGGTAAACAACCAGCGCAATTTGCCGCGCGACATCCAGCTCGGCTTGAAGTTCACCTTCTAAAAACCCTGACCGGGTAGACGAAGTTTCAGGCCAATAACAGAGACGTGAGCCGCTCAGGGCGCAAGCAGCCCGGGCGGCTCACGCCGCATCTTCGATTATCTCGGACGAGACAGTTTTAACTCGCTAGAAGCGGAATGAAGAAACGAATCACAGTTTGGGCGGTGGCTCTCGTCTGGTGTCTATCGGCGACAGCCGCCGCTTCAGCGCAGAAGGCCGAAGCTACTGTCTCGACGCAGCAGTCTGTCCCTGCCGCGCAAACCATCAACTGGCGGGACAGCCTCAAGCAAAGTCCGGAGTGGTACGCGAGCGACGAGGCGGTGCGCATCGCCGACAATGTCCTCCTCTACCAGCACGACGAAGGCGGCTGGTCAAAGAACATCGACATGGCGCGCGTGCTGACCGAGCGGGAGCGTGCTGAACTCGTCAAACTAAAATCCGAGACCGGCTCGAACATCGACAACGGGGCGACCTACACTCAACTCAACTACCTCGCACGCGTCTACACAGCCCGCAAACAGGAGCGACACCGTGACGCATTTCTATGCGGTTTCGATTACCTACTCAAAGCCCAATACGACAACGGCGGCTGGCCGCAATATTACCCGCTCCGCAAGGGCTACTACTCGCACGTCACTTTCAACGACGGCGCGATGGTTAACGTCTTGAGGCTGCTGCGCGACGTAGTGCGGAAGCGTTCGGCTTACCGCTTCGTGGATGAAGACCGACGCCTGCGCGCCGAGAAGGCTGTCGCAAAAGGGGTCGAGTTGATCCTCAAGACGCAGGTTGTCATCGCGGGCAAGCGCACCATCTGGGGAGCGCAACACGACGAGGTAACGCTCGCGCCAGCCCCGGCACGCAAGTTTGAACCCGTCTCTTTGAGCGCAGGAGAGAGCGTCGGCGTCGTCCGCTTCCTGATGGGGATTGAAAACCCCGACGCGCGTATCGTCGAAGCCGTCGAGTCGGCCATCGCATGGTTCAGGATGTCTGGGGTGAGCGGGCTGCGCTGGGTGGAGCGGCGCGACGCGTCCAAGCCCGGCGGCTACGCGCGCGAGGCGGTTGACGACCCGAAGGCTCCCCCCATCTGGGCGCGCTTCTACGAGATCGGCACGAACCGTCCCGTCTTCGCCGGGCGCGACGGCATCGTCCGCTACAGCGTCAAAGAGATTGACGAGGAACGACGCAACGGCTACGGCTGGTACGTCGAAGAGCCCGCCGAACTGCTTGAGAAAGATTACCCGGCGTGGCGCAAGAAGTGGCGTCCATGAGTGCAAAGGCGCGGCGCGGGGCGCGGGCTGACCGTCGCATTGTGAATCTCTGAATCAATCATAGGGTGAGATATGACAGACCGACGCGAGTTTCTCAAACACTTAATCTTAGGCGGGACGGCTGCGTTCATCGCGCCCCCGTTCACCGCACGCGACGCCTTCGGGAGCGTTTTGATCCAACCGCGTGCGGGCGCAGCGGATGCGTGGGCGCAGGTGCCGCAGATTTTGAAAAGGATCAAGCCGCCGCGCTTTGCGAAGCGCGATTTCCTCATCACGAAGTTCGGAGCAGTCAACGGCGGGACGACAGACAGCACGGAGGCGATCCGTAAAGCGATTGAAGCATGCAGCAAGGCGGGCGGCGGGCGCGTGGTCGTGCCCGCAGGCACTTTCCTGACGGGCGCGATTCATCTCCGTAGTAACGTCAACCTTCACGTCTCAGACGGCGCGACGCTCAAGTTCAGCCAAGACCCGAAAGATTATCTTCCGCTCGTCTTCTCCCGTTGGGAAGGCATGGAACTGATGAACTACTCGCCGTTCATCTACGCTTTCGAGCAGAAGAATATCGCCGTCACCGGCGGCGGCACGCTCGACGGGCAGGGCGACAACACGCATTGGTGGCCCTGGAAGGGACAGGAGCGTTACGGCTGGAAGCGCGGTGATGCCGATCAGAAGAAAGCGCGCAAGTCGCTCGAAGAGATGACCGAGCGCGGCCTGCCTGTGGCCGAAAGAATTTTCGGCGAGGGACACTATCTGCGCCCGCAGTTCATCCAGCCCTACCGTTGTACGAACGTGCTCATCGAGGGCGTCACGATCAAGAACTCGCCGATGTGGGAGATTAACCCCGTCCTCTGCACGAACGTCATCGTGCGCAAGGTGAACATTGCAACGCACGGCCCCAACAACGACGGCTGCGACCCCGAATCCTGCACCGACGTGCTGATCGAAGATTGCCTCTTCGACACAGGCGACGACTGCATCGCCATCAAGTCAGGCCGCAACGCCGATGGTCGCCGCCTGAGCGTCCCTTCGCAGAACATCATCATCCGCAACTGCACGATGAAGGAAGGGCACGGCGGCATCACGGTGGGGAGCGAAATCTCCGGCGGCGTGCGAAATGTCTTCGCCGAGAACTGCCGCCTCGATAGCCCGAACCTCGACCACGCCCTGCGCGTGAAGAACAATCGGATGCGCGGCGGTCTGCTGGAGAATCTCTACTTCCGCAACATACAGGTCGGGCAGGTGGCGCATGCCGTCATCACCATCGACTTCAACTACGAAGAGGGCGAACGCGGCAAGCACACGCCGGTCGTCCGCAACTTCGTGGTCGAGAACTTAAAGAGCGGGCGCAGCAAGTACGCGCTCGATGTGCAGGGTTTCGGCAGCGCGCCGATTTACGGTCTGCGTTTGAAGGACTGCACTTTCGAGAACGTGGAGCGCGGCAGCGTCGCCACGAATCTCAGAGACACGGCGCTCGAAAACGTCCGCGTCAACGGCAGAATCATCGAAGAGTTGGGCTAAAACCAATCATGAGAACTACCATCGCTCTCGCATTGCTCCTTCTGCTCTGCCCCTTCGCGCTCGCGCAAGAACCGATCACCGTCTTCCTCGCCGGCGACTCGACGATGGCCGCCAAGCGCGCGGAGAAGCGACCGGAGACGGGTTGGGGCGAATTCCTGCAACGGCACTTCGACGCTGGCAAAGTCCGCATTGATAACCACGCGCAGAATGGTCGGAGCACGCGCACGTTCATCGCCGAGAATCGCTGGCAGGCCATCCTCGACAAGCTCCGCGCCGGGGATTACGTCTTCATCCAGTTCGGCCACAACGATTCCTCGAAGGAGAAGGTTGACCGCTACACGCCGCCCGAAGACTACCGCGCCAACCTCCTGCGCTTCGTCGGCGAGGTGCGCGCGAAAAAGGCGACGCCTGTTCTGCTCACGCCCGTCATGCGCCGTCGCTTCGACGAGAAGGGGGTCTTCTACGACGCGCACGGCGTGTACCCGGACATCGTGCGTCGCGTCGCCGCCGAGCAGAAAGTGGCGCTCATAGACATGCACCGCAAGAGCGAGAAGGTGCTCGTCAGGTACGGCGTCGAGGAATCCAAAAACCTCTTTCTGCAACTCGCGGCGGGCGAGCACGCTAACTACCCGCAGGGCGTCAACGACAACACGCACTTCTCCCCGCGCGGCGCAGAGGTCATGGCCGGTCTCGCCGTCGAAGACATCCGCGAACGAAAGCTCGGGCTGGCAAAATTTCTGAAGAAAGCGCGCCGGACAGACCGACCTGCGGCGGTCTCCACCGGCTCACGTTAACGACCATCGAGACGCCAATTGCGGTGCGGCTTCATTGTTAACGCGAGGTTCGGTGCGAGAATCTTCAATGTTGAGAAGGCAGAGATCGGTAGTGTTTCGCCTGACCGTGCCCGTTAGCGTAGACCGCGTGACGTTGGGCATCATGCTCTCGGCTAAGTTATGATTATCTTCAGGAGTTAGTTATGGAAAGGACGACGAGCAAGCGCAAGAGGCCACACCAGGTTCACCTGAGCGATCTCGGCATTTATATTTTCGAGAGCCGCCACAGCCCGGATTTCAGTATGGACTTCCTCGCGCGAGACTTCCACCAACTGTACGCCGTCCGCGAAGGTCAGGGCTTCCTTGAGTACGAAACTGAAAAAACGCCGATCCGGGAGAACCAGATGTTCTTCGCTCCGGCACACACCGCGCACCGTCTCGTGGATGACCCGGCAGACCCGCTCACGGTAGTCGTGGTCTGCTTCTACGAACGTGTCTTCGGTGACTGTACGGCAGCCGCCGAGAGCCTGTCGCTGTTCCAAAAAAACTTACCCGCCCTTGTGCCCTTCAAGATTGGCGACAACTACACGCGCCTGCAAATCAGGAATCGACTCAAGGCGATCTTCGTCGAGCAGTTACAAAAATGGGATGGCGCGGACGCGGTCATGCTCTCGCAACTCATCGAGTTGCTCGTCTTCGTCACAAGAGTCTACGTCGAGCACCAGAAACTGTCGCCCTCCGACCCAAGCGCGGCGGCCTTCGCCGGGAGCCTCCACTACCTTGAAGATAACTTCTTCCGCCCGATCAAGGTCGAGGAACTGGCCGAACTCGCCAACATGTCGTATCGAAGTTACACGGAGCAGTTTAAACGCCGCACCGGCGTCACCGTCACGCAGTACCTCACCGAGCGCAGGGTGGAATATGCCAAGCGACTCATGCTGGAGACGGACGACATCCTGTTCGCCGCCGTCGAAGCGGGCTTCGGCGATTTGACCCACTTCTACCGGGTCTTCAAAAAAATCACCGGCTCCACGCCGAAACAGTTCATCACCAGCCACAAACCCCTCTTGCACAAACACGCGGCTGCTTAAGCCGCGTGCGTGCGAACTTCGGAAAAAGCTCCCCTCCCGCATCGTCCCCGCATGGCTAACGGCTGTCGCTCCGCGACCGTTTTGTGCTTTCCCGTTTAAGAACGCTCTCTCCCCACGCTTCCCCACTCTGCCGAATGAGACAAGTTTGCCTAATCCGCAAATAAATCTTTTCCGAATCGGCAAATAGCTCAATTCCACTGGTATTTACGCACCATTAGTTGCCCTCCCATTAAAGCCGAATCCCCTTCTGCCGAATCTGCAAACCGAAAACAGACCGTATCACCCAAGACCCTAAAGGCTTATTCGGAGATAATGCACGCATTGAATGGTCAACTTGAAATTTAAGTGGTTCCGGCAAAGCTGTCCCCTCCGAAGTGGAGCGTGGACACCTTGGAAAAGTTTTAAGAGGCCATTTAGCCAGCGCGACGGCGCGCAACACTTTTTGATCCAATTAGCATTGATTCCCAACGGAGACTCATTAGAAATGCAAGCACTGAAAAATTTAAGTAAGTTCAAGACTCAATTGTCACTCGCCACCATCCTGGCGCTGCTCCTGCCGACTATCGCGGGCGCCGCCACCATCGTGAACGACACTTTCGCGGACGGCGAAAGTCAAACTCAGAATCTCGGTGGCAATTCCGTCCGCCTGTTCAATGGCCGCGCCGGAACCGTGCGCACCGACGCACCTGGCTCCGTTAATTTCAACATCAGCGCCGCCGGTGGCTCGGAAGGCTTCTGGGGCTTCTTCACGGACGGCTCGCCCGTCACGCTCGGCGTGGGCGATAGGCTCAAGGTTTCAGCCAATCTCTCCGTCCAGAACCTCGGCGCGAACCTCGGCGCGGACTTGCGCTTCGGCGCATTCGACTCGAAGAACACGCGCACCACGGCTAACACGACCGGCGGCATCAACAGTCCTACGTTCGCGGACGACCCCGGCTACGCCACGCGCCTCGCCGGAACGGCCGCTTCGGGGACGCCGCCCTTCACGATTCACCGTCGCACCAGCCCGAGCGCGAACGATCCGCTCGCGAACGTCATCAGCACGACCGTAGCCGAGTACACGGCAGTCACAGTCAACGGCGGGTCGGGACGCGCGCCGCTCACGAACGGCACGCCCTACACTTTCACCTTCACCATCGAACGCGTGACGGCCAACGACACGAAGATCACCGTGTCCCTGACCGACGGCGGCTCCTTTAACCTGAACTCGACGGCCACCGAGTCGAGCGCGACACCGGCCACGACCTTCGACTGGTTCGGCTTCCGCGTTCCGAGCGGCTTCGCCTCCGACGTTAATTTCACGCGTTGGTCAGCCGACTACACTCCGGCTGCCCCGGTCATCACCGCGCAGCCGCAGCCCTCGAACTTGACCGTCTCGGTCGGCAGCAACGTCACCATGTCGGTCGGCGCGAGCGGCACACAACTTTCTTACCAGTGGCTTCAGAACGGCGTGCCCGTCGCGAATAACGCTTCGGCCACGACCCCGACGCTCAACATCACGAACGCGCAGACCTCCGACACCGGTAGCTACACCGCCGTCGTCAGCAACGCGGGCGGCAGCGTCAACAGCAACCCCGTCAGCCTGACCGTCACGGATGGCCCCGTCGCGCCGCCGCCGACCATCACCGCACAGCCCGCGGACACCACCGTCACGGTCGGCTCACCCGCGAGCCTCTACGTCGCGGCCGAGGGCGAATCGCTCTTCTACCAGTGGTACAAAAACGGCGCGCTCATGCAGGGCGCGAACAATTCTTCGCTCGACTTCGCCACCGCGCAGGTCGCCGACGCGGGCAGCTACCATGTCGTCGTGAGCAACTCCGGCGGCAACGTCACGAGCGCGCCGGCTCGCCTCTTAGTCGTCTCGGCGATGACGGCCACCGGCTCCTCGCCTATTGCTAATGCGTCCGGCATTAACATTGATGCGCTCCCTTCGCTCACCTTCGACCAGACGCCGAAGGTCGGCACGGCGGGCAAAATCCGCATCTTCAACGCGGCGGACAACACGCTCGTTGACACCATTGACCTCGGCATTGACACCAACACGAGCGTCCTTTCTCCCGGCCAGCAGTCGGCGCGCCAGATTGGCGGCTCGTCATGGAACTTCAACTACCACCCGATCATCGTCAACGGTAACACCGCGACGATCTACCCGAAGGTGAAGCTCGCCTACGGACAGACGTACTACGTCACGATGGAAGCTGGCGTCGTCACCGACGCGACGGGCGCTCCTTTCGTCGGCATCTCCGACCCGGCGGCGTGGTCTTTCTCGACGAAGGCCGAGGGGCCTGCGGCGGGCGCGACCGAACTTGTCGTCGCAGCCGACGGCACGGGCGACTTCTCGACCGTGCAGGGCGCGATTGACTTCGTGCCCGTGAACAATGCGCAGCGCGTGACCGTCAACGTCCGCAAAGGCACGTACACAGAGATCGTCTACGTCCGTTCGAGCAAGCGTTTCATCACCGTGAAGGGCGAAGATCGCAACGAGAGCATCATCCAGTACGCCAACAACGAAAATCTCAACACAGGCTCCGGCCCGCGCGCGGCCTTCGGCGTGGACGCGCCCGACTTCGTGCTTGAGAACATCACCGTCAACAACACGACGACGAGGTTCAACAGCGAGAACCGCACGCGGCAGGCCGAAGCATTCCGCGGCAACAATGACCGCCTCCTGATCAACCGCGTCAACCTTAAGAGTTTCCAGGACACGCTGCTCTTGCAGAGCCAGTCGAATCAGGGCGGCTTTGTCAACGAGAGCTACATCGAGGGCGACATCGACTTCCTGTGGGGCACGGGCGCGGTCTACTTCCGCAACAGCGAACTCAAGATGATCAACTCGAACGCCTACTACACGCAGATTCGCAACGGGCAGGGAAAGAACGGCTACGTGTTCGTCAACAGCCGCCTGACCGCCGCCCCCGGCGTCACCGGCGCATACCTGACGCGCATCGACCCCGACCAGTTCCCTTACAGCCAGGTCGTCTTTATCGACTCGGTCATGGGATCGCACGTCCGGCCTGATGCATGGAGACTCGACGACAACGCGCGCGACGGCTTCCTCCAACCGCTCACGCAGGCGGGCTACCCGAACGTCCGGTTCTGGGAGTACAACACGAAGAACGAGAACGGTGCGGCGGTTGACACGAGCCAACGCCACCCCATCTCTCGCCAGATCACTACCGAGGAGGCAGACTTCTGGCGCGACCCCGCCAACGTGCTCGGCGGCTGGGTGCCCGAACTCGGCGGCACGGCCACCGTCTCGCTCGCGGGTCTCTCACAGACCTACACGGGATCGCCCGTCGGCGTCTCCGTCATCACCGAACCGGCGAACCTCGCCGTCGAAGTGACCTACAACGGCGACACCACGCAGCCCGTCAGCGCGGGTTCGTATGAAGTAGTGGCGACCGTCACCGAACCCGGTTACGAGGGTACGACGAACGGCACGCTCGTCATCAACAAGGCGACCGCCGCCATCACGCTCGGCAACTTGAGCCACACCTACGACGGCACGGCGAAGGCTGCCTCGGTGGCGACGGAACCGGCTGGCATTAACGTCGAAGTGACTTACAACGGCTCTGCCTCGGCTCCGGTCGAAGCCGGTTCATACGCGGTCGTGGCGACAATCAACGACGCTAACTACGAGGGCAACGCCTCGGCCACTCTGACCATCAGCGAAGCGCCGAACACTGCCCCCGTGCTCACGCTTCCGTCTGACATCACGGTCGAAGCGACGAACTCGGCAGGCGCAGTCGTTAACTTCACGGCCTCGGCCACCGATGCGGAAGACGGTCAGTTGAGCGTCACGCTCAGCCACCAACCGGGCAGCACGTTCCCTCTGGGTACGACTACCGTGACCGGCACGACGCAAGACTCGAAGGGACTGACGGCGACCGGCACCTTCAACATCACGGTGCGGGACACGACGGCTCCGGTCTTCCAGAGTCTGACGGCCTCGCCCGCCACGCTTACGAAGGTCAACAACAAGATGACGCCCATCGTCATCAGCGCCAGCGTGGCCGACGCGGTTGACCCGACGCTCACGACGAGCATCATCTCCGTGACGGGCAACGAGGACGTGACCGACGACTGGCGCATCACCGGCAATCTCACGCTCGAAGTTCGCGCTGAGCGCACCGGCAAGGCGAGTCGCATCTACACGGTCACGGTCGAGAGCCGCGACGACTCCGGCAACGTCTCCACCCGGACAGTCAACGTCACCGTCCGCTAAGGACGTGACTGAACAAGGGCGAGTCGGGAGTCGGCATCCGCCGGCTTCCGTCTAATAAGAGGTGTCCGAGCCAAGTCGGGCACCTCTTTTTCTTATCTCCGGCGACTCAGAAGGTAATCAGTTAAATCACCATTACGATTGCCGAACGACATTTGGCATGACCATTTTCCCTATGACACCTCCAAATTACAGTCAGATGAATTAATAATTCTCTCACACAATAAAAGATGCTTGACATCTTTTGCAAAATGGTGCTACCAATATTTCGCTTCTAGTAATATTGGCAAGGCTGCCGAAAAAATTTCCAAATTCATTTCTTTGGTTAACTCTGCGGCAGCGAACCGCGCGCCGCACGCCTAGTCTTCGCCGGTCGGGCATTCACCCTGCCGCCAGACCAAAGGGGACGCTACGCTCCCTTTGGAATCCCACACCAGAGGATTTGATTTACTCCTACCATGCGCGTGTGGGTCACTCTCAGACTGTCTCGTAAACGATCCAAGTTCGTCTATGCCTGCAAGATTGGCAGAAAGGTGTTCGATGAAGATAGCCAACTCCACAGTGAATGCACCCACGATGGCGAGGGTATTTCGGCGGCTCGGTCTCGGATTTCAGTGTACGCTCCTTCTGATCATTCTGCTCGCAGCAGTCTCTCCGGCGTCGGCGGCCATCACATTCGACAACGCCACCGCCTCGAAGGCCAAACACAACACGAGCGAGATTAGTTGGAAACACAGAATCGGCGGCGGCGCGGATCGCGCCCTGGTGGTGGCTGTCTCATTCAACGACTTTTCAAACAACAATAACGGGATCGCGGCGGTCAAGATGGGCGGCGTCGCCATGCGTCCGGTGAGTGATTCTCTGGCGCGTTCGTCGGGCTGGCTGGTGCAGACGACCACACAGCTTTACTACCTCAACGACGGCGAGATGCCTGCGCCCGGCACGTATGACGTGGTGGTCACTTTTACGAGAAAGGTTGACGAAGCGGCGGGCGGCGCGGTCTCCCTCTTCGGCGTCGAGCCGGTCGCGCCCGCAGCGGCGGCGACCAACGCCAACCTCCTCGGGCTGGGGCAGATCAGCACGAACATCAACGCGCCGGCCTATTCCTGGGTCGTGGACGTGGTGGCGTCCGGGAGCGGCACCGACCTCGCGGCGGGGGCGGGACAGACCGAGCGTTTCGGCGAGGCGAAGAAAGAGATCGGCATCGCCGGATCGGCGCAGGCCGCCGCCTTCGGCGGAGCCACGACGCTCTTCTGGCAGCAGGCGGGTTCGACGCCGCTCGTGACCTCGGCGGTCGCCTTCGCGGCAAAGCCCGTCTTTAAGCTCTCGCAGGCAACGAACGGCGCGGGCACGATTCAGACAAGCCCCGTCGGCGAAATGTTCCATGAGGGAGAGCCGGTGACACTCACGGCCATACCCGCCATCGGCTGGGAGTTTGCGAGCTGGAATGGGGACGTGACGGGGACGGCCAACCCCGCCGCCCTCACGATGGACGGGAATAAGTCCGTCACCGCCAACTTCGTGCAAATCCCCCCTAGCATCTCGACGCAGCCCGCGTCACAGACCGTCAACGCAGGCTCCAACGTCAGCTTCAACGTCGCTGCCGGTGGCACGCCGCCCCTGAGCTACCAGTGGCACAAGGACGGCCTCTCCGTGCCGGGCGCGAACGCGGACACGCTCTCCTTACAGGGTGTGCAGTCGGACGCAGCCGGGAGCTACACCGTCACGGTGACGAACGGCGCAGGCAGCATCACAAGCAGTCCTGCCGTCCTGTCGGTCATCACGCCGCCGACGATTACCACGCAACCCGCTTCGCAGACGGTCAACGCCGGACAGACGGCGACTTTCTCCGTCGCCGCGAGCGGCACCGCGCCATTCAATTATCAGTGGCGGAAGAACGGTTCGGACATCGCGGGCGCAAATGCCGCCAGCCTGTCTGTCGTTAACGCTCAGGACGGCGACGCAGGAACCTACGCCGTCATCGTCTCCAACGCCGCTGGTGCTGCTACCAGCGACGGCGCGGTACTGACAGTCATCACGCCGCCGACGATTACGACTCAGCCCTCCGCGCAAACTGCTCCGGTCGGCTCTAACGTCAACTTCAGCGTCGCGGCAAGCGGCACGTCGCCCTTCACCTACTATTGGAAGAAGGACGGCGCGGACATTGCCGGGGCTAACTCCGAAACGCTCTCCCTGTCCAACATCCAGAACAGCGACGCAGGCACTTACACTGTCGTCGTCAGCAACGCAGCAGGCTCGGCCACGAGCGATGGTGCCACGCTGACGGTCATCACGCCGCCCTCGATTAACATTCAGCCTGAGCCGCAGACGGTCAGCGCCGGGGCGACGGCAAACTTCTTCGTCGCGGCGAGCGGCACCGCCCCTCTAAGCTATCAGTGGAAGAAGGACGCCTTGGACATCGCGGGCGCCACGTCAGCGAGCCTGTCCATCGCGGGTGTGCAGGACAGCGACGCGGGAACTTACACAGTGGTCATCTCGAACGCCGCCGGCTCAACGACGAGCGAGGGCGTTGCGCTTACCGTGACTCACATCGTCCCGCCGACGATTTCGACTCAGCCTGCGTCGCAGACGGCGAACGTCGGCGACGCCGTCAGCTTCACGGTCGTTGCGGGCGGCACCGCGCCCTTCAACTACCAGTGGCAGAAGAACGGCTCGCCCATCACTGGTGCGAACGGCGCAAGCCTGACGCTCGCTAACGTTCAACTCTCGGACGCAGGCGACTACAGCGTCGAGGTCAGCAACGACGCGGGCATCGCCACCAGCGACCCGGCCACGCTGACGGCCGTCGTGCCGCCGTCCGTCTTCCTGCGCGAGCGGTTCGCCGACGGCACGCGCGCGACGCAGAACCTCCCGGCTTCGGGCGACTGGTTCACCTCTTCGGGCAGCAGCAACTTCACCGCCACCGCGGGGCAGGCGACACAGCTCGTTAGCTCAAGCCGCACGTTGCTCACCTACTTCACTAACTCGCCAGCGACGCCCGTTACGGTCGCGCCGAACCAGACGCTCACGCTCGACTTCATCGTCCAGTTCTCCGGCTTCGACACAGGGGCCTCGGTCGGCGCGACCACCTTCTCCGTCGGCCTCCTGCGCTCGGTCGCCAACCCTGCGGCCGTCAGCGGGACGGGCTTCAACGCGAGCGGCACGCCGAACACCAACGCGCGCGTGAGCGGCGACTTCGGCAGCAACAACCCTTCGAGCAACGTCTTTACAAACTACGGCGGCTACGCGGCCATGACCTACGCCGGACAGTCCGGCACGGCCACGCCCGTCAAGCTCTACGCACGCACGGGCGCGAACGCCTCGCTCCTGAACAGCACCAGCCCCTACGCGCAGTTTACTACCGGCGCGACCGTCACGCCCTCGTCGGCCATGCTCGCCAACACCGACTATCGCGGCACGCTCACGCTTGAGAACACCGGCAGCGGCGTCCGCGTCAGTTACACGCTGAAGGACGCCGCGACGGGCGCCGTGGTGATGACCTACTCCGCCGTGCAGGCAGCCGGATCGTTCACGCAGTTCGACACCGCCGCCTTCTATCTGAGCAAGGCCAGCGCCAGCGCCAACTACAACCTCGTCATCAAATCGGCGGACGTTTCGCTCGCGGGCAGCAGCGACCCCGGCGACGCGCCTACTATAACGACGCAGCCCGTCTCGCAGACCGTCCCGGCGGGCGCGAACGTTACGTTCGGCGTCGCCGCCGAGGGCACTGCCCCGCTCGCCTACCAGTGGCAGAAGAACGGCTCGGCAATCGCCGGTGCCACGTCGGCGACGCTCAACCTGACCAACGTGCAGGGCGCGGACGCCGGGAGCTATCGCGTCGTCGTCAGCAACGCGGCCGGATCGGCGACGAGCGCTGTCGCCGTCCTAAATGTCGAAACGCAGCCGGTAGCGCCCGCCATCACTTCGCAGCCCGCCTCGCAGACCGTGGTCACGGGCGGCGGCGCGGGCTTCGGCGTCATCGCGTCGGGCAGCGCGCCGCTCAGCTATCAGTGGTACAAAGACGGCTCGCTTCTCGCGGGCGCGAACGCTTCGACGCTCAGCCTCTCGAACGTGCAGGCGGCGGACGCGGGCGGCTACAGCGTCGTCGTCAGCAACCCCGCGGGCACGGCGAACAGCAACACCGCCACGCTTAGCGTCACCGACCAACTGCCCGGCCAGATTTACAACCTACAGGGCTTCGCGCAGGCCGCGACCGGCGGCGGACTACTGCCAGAGAACGACCCCAACTACCGGAAGGTCTACACGGCCGCCGACCTCGTGGCCGCGCTCGGTAACCGGAACACGAAGGTCATCGAAATCATGAATGACCTCAACCTCGGCTACAACGAGGTTCCGGCCTCGGCGCGCACGGGCGCGCTGCGTTCTTCCTCTTTGCCACTCACACACCCCGTGCTGTTGGCCTCAGGCGTCAGCATCATAGACATCCAGGACAAGAACGGGCTGACCATCTTCTCCGCCAACGGCGCGACCATCCGCCACGCCAACTTCAACGTGAAGCGCGCCAGCAACCTGCTCATCCGCAACCTGAAGTTCGACGAGTTGTGGGAATGGGACGAGTCCTCGAAGGGCAAGTACGACAAGCAGGGCTGGGACTTCATCACGGTGGACATGGCAAGCGACAACATCTGGATCGATCATTGCACCTTCGGTAAGGCTTACGACGGCGTGGTGGACGTGAAGGGCGGGACGAAGAACGTGACCATCTCCTGGTCTTCGTTCCTCGCCGACGACGGCGGCCCCGACAGTTTCGTTCGTCGCCAGGTCGAGGCGCTCGAAGCGAACCGTTCGGCCTATGTGTTGTACAACTTCCTGCGCAGCAACGGCTTCAGCGTCGAAGACATCATCGCCGTCAGCCGTTCGCAGAAGAAGGGTCATTTGATCGGAGCCAACGAGTTCGACACGGAGAACGCCGATCACCGCGTCACGCTCCACCACAACTACTACCTCAACATGCAGGATCGCCTACCGCGTCTGCGCGGCGGCAACGCGCACGCTTACAATATCTACGTGAACAACGCGGAGGCGCTGGCCGCCAAAGACCTGCGCAACGCGAGGGTCGCCGCGATGTCCTCGACGAACGCGGCCAAGCTCACGGGCGGCAGCGCCACCTACTCTTTCGACGTGACGCTCAACGGCGCGATCTCTACGGAAGGCGGCGCGGTGCTCCTTGAGAAGTCGCAACTCGTGGACGTGCTCTCGCCGCTGCGTAACAATCAGGTGAGCGCCTCGCAACCGCAGTACACGGGCAAGATTCTCGCCCTCGACACGCTCTACCAGCGTCGCGGCGTCGTCTTCCGCGGCGACAGCACGACGCCGGGCAGCCCGCTCGCCCCCGTTCCCGCGCCAGAGATATCTTTCTCTTGGAACGGGTTCGCGGTGCTCCCGTACTCCTACACGACGCATGACCCAAGCCAACTCCCGTCGCTGCTGACGGGAGCGGAAGGCGCGGGCGCGGGCACTCTGTCCTGGCCTAAGGAGAACTGGCTGAAGACCGCTTACTGAGGCGGGACGGATGGGCGGCCGGGCGAAAGCTCATGCTGCCCTACGCCGTCCGAAGCGCGACTTGAATACAATTAAACGGGACGAGAGATAAACTCATTCCCGACTTTCAGAGGGGCCTTGCATCCGGCATAGGCCCCTCTCTTTATTTCCCCTTCACCACGTGACCGTTCCGAAGACATCTCACCCACGACTCGCGGCCACAGCGTTCGCCCCGACGCTGTCCTGAATGCTCCGCATGTTCCTGTTCTCCATTCCTTATTCATCTCAGCACTGCCTCCGCACACAGAGGCAACGCCGCCGGTTCGCCTTCCGCAGAAAAAGTTGACCGCAAAGCGTCGGTCATACCTTTATACTTATCTCTTTTTATTGGTTAAAAATATTTCTTGACGGGATGTGGCGGTTGAAATACAATCCAGCCCCCTTTGAAATAAACAAAAGTCGCCTTTGATTGCCCGTTACAGCAATTGAATTTCAGGATTGCGGTAATTTCTCAAGACTAACTACGTCTAGAACTGTCAACTGCCTCCGCGACGCGCCCCCCGCACAGAGGCGTCTCAGTTCGTGATAATGCGTTGCCGAAAACAGCCGGGTAACGATTAACGGATTTCCAAATCATCAGGTCACATTAAATTGGTTAAGCCAATTTCAACAAAACAGTCTGAATAATCACACTAACTTGCCGGTCACTTTCGGCCTGCGAGGGTGACGTGCGGAAGCTACCGCGACACGGTGCCCACGCCTCGCGAGTAGCTCATTCAGCGAGAAGGACTCGCATGAGGAGGGGTGACGATGTCTAAAATTTCCGCCCGGATACGCCGGGTTACGCGCCTACATTACGCGTTAGCGTTTGCTGTGATGCTGCTGGCTCTCACGTTCAGTTTCGTGGCGACCGCCCAGACGCAGGCGCTCTTCACGGACAACTTCGAGGATGGCGACGCGAAGGGCTGGACGAAGTCCGGCGGGACTTGGACGGTCGTCTCCGACGGCTCTTGGGTCTACAAGCAGTCGTCCACCAGCAGCGACGCACGCGCGCGGGCGGGGTCTACCGCATGGACGAACTACGCGGTGCAGGCGCGCGTGAAGGCTTTGAGCTTCAACGGCACGGATCGCTTCGTGGCGCTTCTGGCACGCGCGCAGAGCAACACCAGTTATTACTACCTCACACTGCGTAGCAGCAACCAGTTGGAGTTGAAAAAGCTCGTCTCCGGCTCTTCGACGACGCTCGCCGCGAAGCCTTTCACGGTGACGGCAGGCAGGTGGTACACGCTGCGCATCGAGGCGGTCGGCAACTCGCTGAGCGCATACGTTGACGGCACGCTCCAACTGACGGCGACCGACAGCCAGTTCAGCTCGGGCAACATCGGCGGGGCGACTTTCTACGCAAGCGCAGAGTTCGACGACTTCGTGGTGACAGCGTTATCGGGAACGACGCCGACTCCTACGCCGACTCCTACGCCGACCCCAACTCCGACTCCAACGCCCACGCCAACACCGACTCCGACTCCAACACCGACGCCCGAGCCGACGCCCACGCCCGATCCCGGCGCAGGCCCAATCGGCTATGCCTCGGTCAACGCGCTCGGCCAGAACGGCACGACGGGCGGCGCGGGCGGTACTGTGGTGACTGTGAGAACGGCGTCAGAGTTTCTGGACTACATCTTCAGAACCGGCCCCTACATCATTCAGGTGGACGGTTTGCTCACGTTACCCTCCGCGATGCACAAGGTCGCCTCCGACAAGACGATCATCGGTCTCGGGTCGAACTCCGGCATCAGCGGGGGCGGCCTCAACATGACGAACGGCGTGAAGAACATCATCATCCGTAACATGAAGTTCATTAACGCTTTCGATGATTCAATCACCTTGCAGGAGTCGGTTCACCACGTCTGGATTGACCACTGCGAGTTATCGAACGGCTACGACGGGCTGCTCGACATCAAGCGCGGCTCGGACTTCGTGACCGTCTCTTGGAACCGCTTCCACAGCCACGACAAGACGATGCTGCTCGGACACGACGACGGCAACTCCGCGCAAGACCTCGGCCACCTGCGCGTCACCTATCACCACAACTGGTTCGACGGCAGCGTCCAACGCAATCCGCGCGTGCGCTTCGCCGAACCCGTTCACGTCTTCAACAACTACTACATCGGCAACACGGGCTACGGCGTAGCCTCGACGATGAACGCAGGCGTGCTCGTCGAAGGCAACTACTTCGAGAACGTCCTGAAGCCCACCGTCACGGCGACGGGAGACAGCGATCCCGGCCGGATCGTTCAGCGCAACAACGTGTTCGTCAACTCGGGCGCACCGCAAACCGCCGGGTCTGTGTCTGAACCCTCGACCTATTACAGCTACACGCTCGACAACCCGGCCAACGTTAAGTCAATCGTCATGGCCGGAGCCGGAGTCGGCAAGTTGGGCTTCTAACTCTCACGCATGGACACGACAGAGGGGCGCGGCGAGTTAACTCGCCGCGCCCCTCTGTCGTGCTGGCCTTCGTTGCCTTCGCGCTCTTTATTCGCGTGTTCCTTGCGTATGTTCAGGGCTTCTGCGCCTTGCTCGCGGGGGCAGCACTGGGCGGCGCAGGCGGCAGAGGCTCAGCCCATATCTTGATGAGGATCATGGAGAACTCTTTGCCGACGGTGCTGCGCATGTGGGGCGTGCCGCGTGGCACGACGACGAGATCGCCTTTCCTGATCTCGACCGTGCGCCCGCCGCTGATGCGCGGAGCGCGCCACTCGCCCCGCTCAGTCTCGCGCGGCGCTTCCAGACGACCGCCGAGCGTGAGCGTGGCCGCGCCGTCCAGCACGTAGTAAACGTCGTCCGAGGCGTCGTGCACTTCGGCTTCAAGTGCAGCCTTGTTCCGCTCGTGCTGGACGGCCACGCGGAGTTGCTGGCCGGGGCCGCCAATCAGGTCTTCGGCCTTCGCTTCAGGCCGCAGCCTCCGCTCCAACTCGGCGAGCGTCTGCGCCGCCATCACGACAAATGGGCGAGACGGCTCTGCCGGTGCGCGGCTGCTTGTTCCCTCCGCCCCCGTCTGCGCTAAAGAACCAACGGCCGACGCGCATACAAACGCCAGTGTCAACAGAACTCGTTTCATCATCACCATCGCGCGACTCATCCTTTCACAGAAAAAGTTGAACGCGGAGAGACGAACTAAAAACCAGGTCTTCAGTTCGTCTTTCCGCGTTCATCACTCAACGTTTCGCTTGTTGGAGCAGCCAGAGAGAGAGATCGCTCGCGGCCTCATAGTTGTCGAACTCGGCTGGCAATTTTCTGCCGTCAACGTACTCGTTGTAGAGCCACGGGTCGCCGACGGCGAAGACTGTGCCCTTGCCAAGTTTGGCTACGGCCATGACGACATTGCCCCTGTCATCCAGCACGGACTTCGCCGGAGGGACGACGGCGAGTGTGGAAATCTCTTTCAGGTAGAGAGCGCGCGCCGTCTTGAAAATAGGATGGCCGACGGGAGGTGTGATCCGCCCTGCGGCGAAGTCGTCGCCCTTAACGAGATTTTGCCTGTCCTCTTTGAACCGGATACCGAATTGCCCGGCGAGCCGGTTGAAGTGCTCAAACTCGGCATTGCCTGCATCGTTGCCCATCAGGACGAGGACACCACCCGCGCGCACCCAGTCGGTGATCGCGCTGACGTGTTGCGGCGCGATGAAGTTCGGGCGTTCAGTTTCCTTCTCCGTGTCAGGATCAACGATGATGTAAACGTCTGCAGCCTTGAGGTTCGCCGCCATCGGCGCGTCTTTCAACGCCACGGTGCTTGCGCCGAAACTCCTGAAAAGATGTCCCCAGAGTGAGAAGCCCGCGTTCGGCAACTCGTCCCACTTGTAATGCCACGGAATGTTGCGACCCGTCGCGTCCTTCTTCAACTCGTTGTTGAAATAATAGTCGAGTGCGACCGTCCTTCCCTTACCCACTTTCGGCTTCGCGGCCATCTCCATCTCGACGCTCGCCTTGATAAAAGCGCCCACGCCTTTCGGGTCGTTGGTGATGACCTTCTCGCTAAGGTAATACTCGTAGCTGCCGTCACGGTAAGGGTTGCCGCCGAGACCGGCCACGCTCACCGTCCCGTCAAGGTTGACCTGCGCGTCAGAGACCGGCTTGACGAACTCTTTGATCATCCCTCTGTGAGCCTTCTCCGCAACCTTCATGTATGAAGCCGGGAGATAACCGTTGCGCACGCCCTTCGCCAGCGCGTAGACGAACATGGCCGAGGCCGATGCTTCGAGATAGTTGCCGCGCTCGCCGCCCTTATCTACCACCTGATACCATAGGCCGGATTTCGGCTCCTGATACTTCGCGACCGCCGCCGAGAGACGGTTCAGGCTCGCGATCAACTCACCGCGCTGCGGGTGCTGCGGCGGAAAGTGTTCGAGCGTGTCCACGAGAGCCATCGCGTACCAGCCCATCGCGCGACCCCAGAAGTTCGGCGAGCGCCCCGTCGTCTTGTCCGCCCAACGCTGCTCGCGCGACTCGTCCCAACCATGATAGAGCAGTCCGGTCTTCGCATCGCGCGAGTGCCGCTCCATGAGGACGAACTGCTTGGCGATGTCGTCGAACGTTTCCGGCTCGTTGAAGGTGGCGGCATACTCTGCATAGAAAGGCTCGCCCATGTAGAGGCCGTCGAGCCACATCTGGTACGGGTAAATTTTCTTATGCCAGAAGCCGCCCTCAGAGGTGCGCGGGTGAGTCCTCAGTTGCTCACGCAGAAGCGCGGCGGCCTTCCGGTACTTCTCCTGTCCCGTCACCTTATAGAGCATCAAAAGGTTTCGCCCTAAGAGGATGTGATCGATGTTGTACTCCTCCACCTTGTAGGTGCGGATCGTGCCGTCGGGCTGCACCCAGTGGTCTATATTCTCCTGAATGTGCTTGAAGTAGCGTCCGTCGCCCGTCGCGTACCAGACGCCCTCAATGCCCTTGAGCACGACGCCGAGATCGTAAGTCCACTTCGACGGCTTGCCCGTCTCCTTCTTCGCCGCGTCGCGATAGAGACTGTTCATGGCGGTGGCCGCCATGCGCTCGGAAAGCGGCGGCGTCTGTCCCGCGACCGTTGCGGCCAAAACGCCCGACAGAATGGCGAAGAGGATAATTCTCAAAACAAACTTCATAAATGTTCCCTCACGTCAGTTCGCTGTACACAGACTATGCACTGTTCAAGTTCCCTTGCAGGCGGCCAGAACACACGCTTGCCTCTGCTGAAACCTGCGCGCGAGAAGCAAACTCTGTCGCCGGGTCAAATGACCAATTTTCGCGACCAGCCTTTGAACAATTTCACAGTCGTTTTCCGAAATTTCCGAAATGGTCAAACCTTTAAGGTTAATGCGTTCGATAAATTGTTCGACAACTCGCGGTAGAAGAGTTAAAATGCGTCGGTTCATCAGACGCTCAATGGCTGCCGGGAAGGCCGGCGCAATCATCCTGCCGCATTTGGTCTGAAAAATATTCCTACAGAGCTAATGGTATGACCGATCTCAATAACGACATTTTCAAAACCATAGATGCCGAGCGACGCGGGACGACTTCCGAAGAGGTCGTTTCGCAACTGCGTGAAATGATTCATCGCGGCGAACTGCGCCCCGGCGACCGTCTTCCGCCCGAGCGCGACCTCGCCAAGATGCTCGGCGTCAGCCGTCCCACTTTGCGCGCCGGCATTCGTTCACTGGCCGCCGTCGGCGTGCTCCAATCGCGGCAGGGCGCGGGCACTTTCGTCGTCAAATCTGACGGGCCGCCCTCGCTCGACAGCAGCCCTCTGCGACTGATGGCCTCTTTGCACGGCTTCACCTCGGCGGAGATGTTCGAGGCGCGGCAGTCGCTTGAGATGGCCGTCGCGGGGCTTGCCGCCGAGCGCGCCACAGACGATCAGATGGCGACGATGGCCGAGGAGACCACGGGGATGTTCGCGTCGCTTGACGACCCTGAGCAGTTCCTCGTCCACGACATGCACTTCCACCAGACGGTGGCGGCGGCTTCCGGCAACCGCATCCTCACCTCGCTGATGAACATGGTATCGACCATCCTCTTCGACGTGCGGAGCAAGACCGTCAAGCGAGCGCGCGACTTGAAGGAATCGGCCGAGATGCACCGGCACATTTACCGCGCGATCCGCGAGCGCAACCCGGAGGCCGCGCGCAAGGCCATGCGCGAACACCTCATGCTCGCGCAGAAGGCACAGGAGCAGGAGGCAGCCGAGGACGCTGCCGGACGCAACGGCGCGAACGGCTCAAACGGTGCGAACGGCGACGTGCATTAAGTTTCGCGCTCCGGCTTCCGGGTTAAAGACGTTCTCTGTTCTAACCCGGAACCCCGCTCCTAAAGTTGTCAAACATCTTCCCGCTTTGAATCACTCTCACAACTAACTCGCAATCTCATTGCGTGCGGCGCGCACGGCGGCGACGTAAGCGCGTGCCGCCTCGGTCACCTTCTCCGGTTGTCCGGCACGGATGGCCTTCGTGTCCACGAGGTCTGCGCCCACGCCGAGGGCGAGCGCGCCCGCCTCGATGAACTCCGCAGCGGTCTGGAGCGAGACACCACCGGTCGGGATCATCTCGATCTGCGGCAGCGGGGCTTTGAGCGACTTTAGATACTTCGCGCCGCCGAGCGCGCCGCAGGGGAAGACCTTGACCACGTCCGCGCCCGCCTGCCACGCCCTCACCACCTCGGTTGGCGTCAGCGCGCCGGGCATGACGGCGACCGAGTAGCGTCGGCACAATTCAATGGTTCCCGTGTTGAGCGAAGGGCTGACGACGAACGCGGCTCCGGCGAGGATGCAGGCGCGCGCCGTCTCCGGATCGAGCACCGTGCCCGCGCCGACGACGACCTCCGCGCCGTAGCGGTCGGCCACCTGCTCGATGACGCGCACGGCGCGCGGCACGGTCATCGTGATTTCAAGCACGCTGACGCCGCCCGCCCTGATCGCTTCGATGACCCCCATCGCCTCTTCCGCAGAAGACGCACGCACCACGGGCACGACCCCAATTTCTTCGATTCGCCGCAAGACTTCCTTCTTATTCATCGCTCTCCCAATCAAATCACCCTGCGCCAATCACGTACGCAAATAACTGCGAGCATGGGATCAACGCGCCACGCGCGCCCCTCTGAAATTACCGCGCGACGCGCGCGCCGCCGCCCTTCATAACGCGCTCGACTTCGGAGAGCGTCGCCATCGTCGTGTCGCCCGGCGTGGTCATCGCCAGCGCGCCGTGCGCCGCACCGCACTCGACCGCCCACTGTGCGCCTTTGCCTGCGAGAAAACCGTAGATGAGACCGGAGGCGAACGAGTCGCCGCCGCCGACGCGGTCGTAGATTTCGAGGTTCTCGCGCGTCTGCGATTGATAAAGTTCGCCCTCGTGAAAGCAGACCGCGCCCCAGTCGTTGATGCTCGCCGTCTTCGCGTTGCGGAGCGTGGTGGCGACCGCCTTGAAGTTCGGAAAGTCCGCGACGGCGCGCTCGATCATCTTGCGGAAGTTGCCCACGTCGAGTTTCGAGTGGTGCTCGTCCAGACCTTCGACCTCGAGGCCGAGGCAGGCCGTGAAGTCTTCCTCGTTGCCGATCATCACGTCAACGAAGCGAGCCAGTTCGCGGTTGACCTCCTGCGCACGCGCCTTGCCGCCGATGCCCTTCCAGAGTGAATCGCGGTAGTTCAGATCATAGGAGATGATCGTGCCGTGACGGCGTGCCGCCTCCATCGCTTCGCGCGCGACCGCAGGCGTCGTCTCGGAGAGCGCGGCGAAGATGCCGCCGGTGTGAAACCAGCGCGCGCCCTCGCCGCCGAAGATGGTGTCCCAATCAATGTCGCCGGGGCGGAGTTGCGAGACGGCTGTCTGGCCCCGGTCGGAGCAGCCGAGCGCGGCGCGCACCCCGTAGCCGCGCTCCGTGAAGTTGAGACCGTTGCGCACCTCGCGCCCCACGCCGTCGTACTTGCGCCAGAGAACGTGCGATTGATCGACGCCGCCCTGAAAGATCAGGTCTTCGACGAGGCGACCGACCGGGTTGTCTGCGAGCGCGGTGACGACCGCCGTGTCGAGCCGGAAGCAGCGGCGCAACCCGCGCGCGACGTTGTATTCGCCGCCGCCCTCCCAGACTTGAAAGGAGCGCGTCGTGTGGACGCGCGCGTCGCCGGGGTCGAGTCTCAGCATCACCTCGCCGAGGCTCACCAGGTCCCAACGGCAATTCTCTTTCGGTTTCACGTCGAGTTTCTCGCTCATAGTCTCCACCTATCTCGCATGGCTCTCCACATCGGCCGGTTCGAGGCGCGGAGCGAGCAGGTGTATGACCAACAGCGCGACGAGGTAGGCTGACCCGGCGATGATGAAGATCGGCAAGTACGAACCCGTGTACTGAAGAATAAGCCCGACCGTGGTGGCGATGAGCATACCGCCGATGGAACCGGCCATGCCGCCGATGCCGACGACCGAGCCGACGGCGCGGCGCGGAAACATATCCGAGGCCGTCGTGAACATGTTCGCGCTCCAACCCTGATGCGCCGCCGCCGCCAGACTGATAAGCCCGACCGCGACCCACAAATTCGAAGCGTTCGCGGCGAACATGATGGGCACGACCGACACGGCGCAGAGAAGCATCGCCGTCTTGCGCGCCTTGTTCACCGTCCACCCGCGCTTGATGAGCGACGATGAGAGCCAGCCGCCGCCGATCGAGCCGAAGTCGGCCGCGACATAGATGACGACGAGCGGCAAGCCGATCTGCGTGATGTTCAAACCGTAGTTGGTGTTGAGAAACTTCGGCAGCCAGAAGAGGTAGACCCACCAGATGGGATCGGTGAGAAACTTGCCGGCGGCGAAAGCCCACGTCTGCCGGTGCGGGAAGAGTCGCGCCCACGGAATCTTCGTCGTGGGCTCGGCCGGGTCTGACTGGATGTGAGCGAGTTCGGCCGCGCCAAGCTTCGGGTGCTCTTCGGGGCGGCGGTAAGCGGCGAGCCAGAAGGCCAGCCAGATGAACCCTATCGCGCCCGTGATGATGAACGCCCACTGCCAGCCGTAGGTGATGGCGATCCAAGGGACGGTGAGCGGCGCAACGATGGCGCCCACGTTCGAGCCGGAGTTGAAGATGCCTGTGGCGAGCGCGCGCTCCTTCTTCGGGAACCACTCGGCCACCGTCTTGATGGCTGCCGGGAAGTTGCCCGCCTCGCCCAAGCCGAGCGCGAAGCGCGCCACGCCGAAGCCGACGGGCGACCGCGCCAGCGCATGCCCCATTGCCGCGATTGACCACCAGACGATGGCGAACGAGAAGCCCTTGCGTGTCCCGAACCTGTCCATCAGGTTGCCGACCACCAGCAGCCCGATGGCATAGGCGGCTTGAAACGCCGTGTTGACGTAACCGTACTCGGCCTCGTTCCAACCGATGGTGCGTTTGAAATTCTCGTCGGTGGCAAGGATGCCGAGCACTTGCCGGTCGATGTAGTTGATCGTCGTCGCAAAGAACAGCAGCGCGCAGATGACCCAGCGGTAGCGGCCGATCCGGCCGCCGACGCCTTCTTCGCTCGCCGCAATAGCCGCGCCCACCACGCTCGCGCCCGCCGCCTGCGGAGGCGCGACCTCCGACTGTGACTTCGGGAGCGCGGTCGACCGCACCACCCTACTCGTGTCGCTCATCTTCTTAAACCCCCGTCTCTTTGAAATGGGTTTGATCGATACGAGCGCGCTTGTCAGATGAAAAGCACACCCGGAGAAAGGTACACACTGCCGTCAACTTCGACGGCGACCTGCGGCCAGTCTGATGTCGCCGTGACGACTTCCACCCCGCTCTCGCGGGCGATGATTGTTTCCTCGACCTTCGTGCCCGTGATGGACGGATTCCAGGCGAACGCCTGCCCATCCTGAACCACTTCCGCCGACGCCGGATGTGCTACCCAATCACGCGTGCGATAACCGGCTGCACCGCCCTGATGGTGCAGGCGTTCCTCTCCGGCGAACCCTTCGGCAGCGTAAGCGCGCGCCGCCGTCGCGTATAATTCGGCTCCGCTTGCGCCCGGTCGCGTCGCGGCGAGCAGATGCGCGTTGACGCGCGCTGCCGCCTCAGTCCGTCGCTGTAACTCTTCGTCAACACTACCCGCGCAGACGATGCGCGACAGGCTCGCGATGAGCCCGCCTCGCCGCGCGCAGACCACCAACATCAAGATTTTTTCCCAACTGCGCCCGGTCGGCACGGGATGGCGAAATTGCCGTATGCGTTCATCCGCGGCCACCAGACAGACGACGGCGCGCATCCCGCCAGTGGAGAGTGCGTCGGCGGCGCGGCGCGCCACCTCCCGCTCCGTCTCGCCCGGTTCGAGGCTCCTGACAAAGTCGCCCACTGCGCGCCCCGCGTCGCGCCCCAGTTCACGGAATCTCTCTACCTCCAGGGGCGTGAGCCTGTACCGGCAACCGGCGAGTGCGCCTTCGACGACTCGGACTCCGGTGCCGACGGGCAGGTCGGAGCCTAGCGCGGAACTACCTTCCAACAGCGAAAGTGCGCGGTCGGCCAGAAAGGTCGGGGAGGCTTTCTCTTCCTCCCACGCGAACTCGATGGGTTCAAACTCTTCTCCCGTCAACTCCTCTGCGAGCAGCCGCGGCATCTCGATCCGGCTGGCGAGCACGAATCGCTTTCCGTCCGCACGCACGAGCAGCGCGCCCGCGCCCGCGTCGCGGCTCAGGTCAATACCGTTTGAACCGCCCGCAGTAAGCCACGAGAAATTGTGCTGCGCGCCGATCAGCACGCCATCCAATTCCTCGGCCACCAGCATCCGCTCTACCCGGCCTACCTTCTCCGCGATTTCGGCGCTTCTATTCATAAAGACCGTGAATCGTAAATCGTGAATCGTAAATCGTGAATGGACGAAGAACAGGTTTTATCTATTCACGATTTACGATTCACGATTTACGTCTTTTACTGGTTGACGCCGCTGGCGAGGAAGCCGCCGTCAACGACGAGCACTTCGCCGTTGACAAAGCTGGCAGCCTCGGAGCCGAGGAAGACGGCTGCACCGGCCAACTCCTCGACCTTACCGAAACGCCGCGCGGGTGTGCGCATCTGGAACTCGCGCCCGCGCTCTGTTTCGTCCAATAGCTTCTGGTTGAGCGCGGTGCGGAAGACGCCGGGCGCGATGGCGTTGACACAGACGCCGCGCGAAGCCCACTCGACGGCCAGAGACTTCGTGAGCGAGGCGACCGCCGCCTTGCTCGCGGAGTAGGCGGCCACCTCGTAAAGCGCAACGAACGTCGAGAGCGAGGCGATGTTGATGATGCGCCCGTACTCCCGCTCCAACATGTGTCTGCCGAAGACCTGACAGGCGCGTAGCGTACCCGTCAGGTTCGTCTCGATGATGTCGTTCCAGTCGTCTTCGGGAAAGTCCACGGTCGGGGCGCGCTTGGTGCGTCCGGCTGAGTTGACGAGGATGTCCACTTTGCCGAAGGCTTCGATGCTCGCGGCCAGAACGCGCTGCATGGAGTCGCGGTCGGAGACATCCGAGGCGACGCGCAGGCTCCTGCGCCCGCGTTCCTCGATCTCTGCGGCAGCCGCCTCGACCTGCTCCATCCGCCGCGAAGTCGGGACGACATCAGCTCCGGCCTCGGCCAGCCCGTGCGCGATGGCTCGGCCGATTCCCGAAGTACCGCCAATGACGACAGCCACGCGGCCGTTCAACTCCAAAGGTTTGTAACTCATTGTCCGGCTATCCTATCTTTGACGGGGCATCCGCTGGCATGAACACTTGCAGAGAGCCGACCGCCCCGACTTTTAAATTTGAAGAATTGCAGCCTCTTTTGCAGACACCGTCTGTGAAGGACATGCTCTTTAGAAGGTTAGACCAATTAATGAACTCGCGGAAGGTATGTAACACCAGCAGGCGTAATCTGTCAAGCATCAAATCTCCAGTATATTGACGTTATTGTTAATTTATTGCAAATTACCTTGCTTTACCGGGACGAATATGGTAAAAAGCCGTCTTCATTATTTGCATAATGGTTAGACCATTGAATTAAATCACATCTACATTTTGCAGCGCGGCTGGATGGTCAGACACAGTAAGCGGGAAAGTTAGCGGAGGTTTCAGAGGTGTCAGCTCCTAACACACAAACAATCACGCGGCGCGTCGCCGGAAACAATGTCTGGCTCGCTTACGGCGGCGGTGGAGACCCTTTCGCGGGCTTGCAGCCGCGGGAAATCCGTTACGAGATATTGGAGTCGGAAGAAGCGGTCGGGAGGGCGCAGTTCGAAGAGTTGCAGAGCGCGGCGAGAGAGAAGGAGGGCGATCTGGTCATCATCCTGCTCGGCGGCCGGGGCGCGCAGGCCTTGTACCGGATTTTAGGGGAGTTGGCCGAAGGCACAGAGGCCGACGAACTGCTCGCGCGTCTCCACGTCTTCACGCAGGACGCGCTCGCGCCGATGCGTATGGACAACGGACTGAGCTTTGTGCGCGACTTCGAGCGGCTCCTGGGTCAAGCCTTCTTCGACAAGGTCAAGAGTTTCACGCCGATGCAGACGGATACGGAAGACCTCGAAGGTGCGCTTGTGGGCTATCTGGAGAAACTTGAGTCTCTGGGCGGCATAGACATCTTCTTCCTCGGCCTCGGCCCGGAGGCGGGCGAGGCTTCGCACCTCTGCTACATCAAACCCGGTTCGGGCGCTACGGCGCGCGATGTGGCCGGGGTGATCCCGATCTCGCCGAGCATTCTCGAACACCACATTACGAAGTTTAAAGTCGGCGGAAGCCGTGTCACAGAGGCGGACGAAGCGGAGTGCCGCGCGGCAACGCACATCCTGACGCTTGGCCCCGCAGCCATTCTCGGCGCGCGACGTATCGTGCAATCCATCGTGGACGCGTCAACCGCGCCCGCCAAGCGCGCCTGCTACCGGCGTGTGTTGGAGACGGAGATAGAAGAGACGGCCGCGCTCCGCGCCGCGCAATGCGACGAGAACCCCGGCCTCTGGCTGCGCCTCCACCCGAACGTCAGATCGCTTGTCCTGCCTGATGTTTTCCAAGCCTGAGCCGCGAAGCCGCAAGGCAAGAAAGTTAGAATTATAATGTCGAGCATGATTACAGAGGCGCAGCCCGTCAGCGACTACGCCATCATCGTCAGCCCCGAGGACAACCTCGCGGTCGTCAAGCGTGAGACCGCACCGGGGATCGATCTCGCGCTGCCGGGCGGGCGCGTCATTCGCGTCGCGGCCACAGTGCCGCCGGGTCATCGCTTCGCCACGCGCGACATCCCCGCGGGCGAGTTCGTCCTCCAGTACGGCCAGCCCATCGGCACGAGCCTCGGCATCGGAGAGGGCGATTACATCTCGCACGCGAACATGACGGACGACGTGCCGGTTGTGCGCGATTTGCCGGACGACCTACAGACACCGCCGCCCGATTACCTCCCCGTCTCGGAGCGCGCCACCTTCATGGGCTTCCGCCGGCCCGACGGGCGCGTCGGCACGCGCAACTTCATCCTCATCGTGCCGACCTCCATGTGCGCGAGCCATGAGGCGCAGCAAATTTCGATGATGTCCGAGTTTCTCCATTACAAGCGCGAGCGTTATCCGAACGTTGACGGCGTGGTCGCCATCCCGCACAACAAGGGCTGCGGATGTCAGGACGGTTCGACTATTGACGTGATGCTGCGCACGCTCTCTAACTACGCAGACCACCCGAACGTCGGCGGCGTGATCCTGATGGACTTGGGCTGCGAAAAGACCAACCTTGCCAAAGTCGAGCAGTACCTCTTAGGCCATGATCGACAGTTCAACAAGCCCGTCGCCAAGATCGGCATACAGGACGTGGGCGGCACGCAGGCGGCCATCGAGCAGGGGCTACAGGAAGTCAAGAGGATGCTGCCGGAGGTGAACTCTATCGAGCGCGAAGAAGTTTCAATCAGCGAACTCGTCCTCGGCGTCAAGTGCGGCGGCTCGGACGGCTTCTCCGGCATCTCGGCCAACCCATCGCTTGGGCGCGCGGCCGATCAACTCGTCCGGTCGGGCGGCACGGTTTTGATTACAGAGATACCCGAATTCTGCGGCGCCGAGCACATCCTCGCCAACCGCGCGAAGGACGCCGAGACGGGTCGCGCCATCTACCGGATGATTGACTGGTATAAGGAGTATGCGTCGAAGTTCGGGGCGGTGCTCAATCAGAATCCGAGTCCCGGCAACATCGCGGGCGGACTGCTCAACATCACGATCAAATCCTTAGGCGCGATGGCAAAGGCCGGGACGACGCGCGTTGAGGGCACTGTCGAGTACGCGGAAACGCCGAAGGGTCGCGGTCTTTATTTGATGCAGGGGCCGGGTTATGACCAAGAATCAACGCCGGGGCTGGTTGCGGCGGGCGCAACCGTCGTCGTCTTCACCACCGGGCGCGGCACGACCATCGGTAACGCCATCGTACCCGTCATCAAACTGGCCTCGAACAACGGCGTCTTCGAGCGCATGTCGCGCGACCTAGACCTCTCCGCCGGAAACGTCATTGACGGCACGGAGACTATCGACGAGGTTGGCGCGCGCGTCTTCGAGCACATCCGGCGCGTGGCCGGGGGCGAGGTGATGGCGAAAGCGGAGGAGCACAAGCACAGAGAATTCCAGTTCTGGGCGGAACAGACCGTCTCCCTTTAAGCGATGAAGGATGAGCGCGGAACGATGAACGATGAATTAAGAACTGTCAGTGGTCGGTTGTTCGTTGCATGCGACAACCACGCCAGTTACTCAAAGATGGATTTTGAACAACTGGCAACGGGCGGCTTTTACTTCAACGTTCATCGTTCCTCCTTCAGCGTTTCTTAACTGACATGCCCACGCTGAGAGATGTAGCAACACTGGCCGGCGTCTCGGTGGCGACCGTCTCAAACGTCGTCAACGACGCCCGTCGCGTCTTGCCTGCCACGCGCGCCCGCGTCGAGGAAGCGATGGCGCAACTCAACTATGCGCCCGCGCGGGGTGTCGCCGCAGTGAACGCCGCATCGCTTACCGGCGGGGAACACACGCGCCCCACCACATCCTCTTTCGTCACCGGCATACATGCTGAATCGGCATCGGGTAACATCCCCGCGCCTCCTGTGTACACGGTTGCGACGGCAGCCGAGCCGGGAACGCCCGCCAAAGCAGCACGCATGCTGTTGCGCCTGCTGCGCGCGGCGCAGCCCATCTCGCGCGTCGAACTCGCACGCCGTCTGGGCGTAAACCGCAGCACCGTGACCGACATCTTCAAGCCGCTCATCGCTTCCGGTCTCGTGCGCGAAGAGTCTGGGTCGAGCACTGAACGGGTCTTAGGACGCCCGCCCGTGGCTCTCTCCTTTAACGCCGACCATGATTTTTTTGCCGGCGTCAATATCGGCATCCGGCGCGTGCAGGTCGGACTCGGCACGCTCGGCGGGGAGGTTGTGAACGAGGACGACTTCGACACGCCCGCCGACCCGGCCGAAGCGCTGGCGCTCGTCCGAGAGTGCATCACGCGACTCTGCGCCGTGGATGAGGGACGCGCGTTGCGCGTGATCGGCGTCAGCGTCTCCGGCATGACCGATGGGGGACGGACTCGCATCGTTTACGCGCCACACCTCGCGTGGCATGACGTGGCAGTCGCCGACGCCCTGCGCTTCAATCCGTTAGGCGGGTCTGCCGCGCCGGATGAAGAGGCCGTGCCGGTCGTCGTCGAGAACGACGCTACAGCCGCCGCCATCTACGAGGCACGGCTACGCCTGCGCGACACGGACATGAATCAGATGGAAAATTTCGTGCTCGTCAGATCGGGCACGGGGATCGGCGTCGGGCTGGTACTCGGCGGCGAGGTCTACAGGGGCGCGGGGCGCGGCGAAGGGTTGGCGGGCGAGTTCGGACACATGACCATCGTTGCCGGAGGCAAGTCGTGCGTGTGCGGCAACCGCGGGTGCTGGGAGCAATACGCGTCCGCATCTTCAGCTGCATCGCTCTATGCGGGAGACCGCATGCAAACGAACGGAGCGGCGCGCCCGCGTTACGTCGAGATCGTGGCGCGCGCAGAGGCGGGCGAACTGCGCGCGCGGCGGACACTGGAGCGCGTCGGCGAGTACCTCGGCATCGGCATCGGCAATGTGATCATGGGACTCGGCGTGCCGCGTGTGATCCTGAGCGGTCGCGTCGTGCTCGGGTGGAAGTTCATCCACGAACCACTCCGCAAAGCCGTCGGGCAGAGCATGGCGGGGAGGGCCGGGGGATGGTCGGTCGAGCCGGGAGAGCCGCGCGGCGCGGGACTCGGCGGCGCGCTCGAAGTCGCAGCCGAAGGTTTTTTGACCTCAGGCTTTTACGTCTGAGGGAACAGGAGCGTAGAAGGTTTCGCGTACAGGGCGTCGTATGCCGGGTCAAAGTCATATCTTCACCCGCCGCGCGACACCCGCCAGCCTTCTTCCGTTCAACATTCATCGTTACGCGTTCATCGTTTTCATTTAGGGAGGTTGAGTAATGCAAGCTGAAGCGACACAGACGGAGATCACGAAAGAGACCTGCTACGTCCCGGCGACCCACGCCGGACGTGGACGGCGCACGGCGGTAGCGCCCGGCCAGACGGCCGCGCGTTACCTGCACTACGGGCGCATCACGCTCGACGCGGGCGACGAAACGCTCGCCTTCGAGAACGGCACGCACGAGACCGGATTGGTCTGCCTGAACGGCGCAGCTGAAATCTCGACCGGTGGCGAGACGTTTACGCTCGGTCGCTACGACGCGCTCTACGTCCCGCGCGATTCGCGCATCGAAGTTCGCCCCACGGGCGAAGCGGGCTGCGATCTGGCGGAACTCTCTGCGCCCGTCGAGGGAACTTATCCGCTCCAGTTCGTCTCCTTCGCGGAGGTGCGCGAGAACCCGAAGCTCCACATCATCGCGGGCGCGCCTCCGGCCGAGCGCGACATGAACGTGCTCATCGGCAGCAACGTCAAAGCCGGGCGCATCATGACCGGCGTCACTTTCTCGCGTCCCGGCAACTGGACTTCGTGGCCGCCGCACGAACACTCGCGGATGCTCGAAGAGGCTTATCTCTACATAGACATGCCCGCGCCCTCCTTCGGCGTGCAGTTCGTCTACACGAACCCGGAAGACCCGGAACTCGTGCAGGTCGTGCGCGAAGGCGACGTGGTGTTGATGCCGAAGGGCTATCATCCGAACGTCGCCGCGCCCGGCGGGCAGATCAACTTCATGTGGATGATGGCGGCCATGCGCGAGGGTGAAGACCGCAAGTACGGCGTCGTCAACGTGCAACCCGATTACGCCGCCGGCGGCTCCGGCCTCGAAGCGGTGAAGGACTAGCAGATGTCCGCGACACGGCAAGACGAGCCACGGCAGACGGACGGCCACACGCCCGCCGCCCACCCGCTCCACCTGAACTGGTCGGACGTGCCATTTGAGCAGGTCGGCGAAGGCATCGAGCGGCAGATGGTCGTCGGCGAGAAGATGATGGTCTGTCGGCTGCGTTTCGCGCCCTTTGTCGTCACGCCGGAGCACGAACACACGCATGAGCAGATGACCATCATTGAGCGCGGTCGCGTGCGTTTTTTCATTGAAGGCGTGGAGCGCATCGCCTCGCCGGGCGATGTGCTCCATTTCCCTTCCGGCTGCCGACACGGCGCGACGATGTTGGACGAGGAAGTCGTGCTCATAGACATCTTCACGCCGCTGCGCGAGGACTTTCTCGGTAGTCAGGGCGGCGAAGGTGAGAATGGGCTGGCGGAATGATCCTCGACAAGTTCAGACTCGACGGTAAAGTCGCGCTCGTGACGGGCGCGTCGGCCGGTCTCGGTGCGGCTATCGCGGTCGCGCTCGCCGAAGCCGGTGCTGACGTGGCGGCGCACGGCAACTCGCGCACGCCCGACGCGACCTGCGAGATCATCAGGCGAGCCGGTCGGCGCGGCCACGCGATTCGCGGCAACCTCGCGGACAGGGAGACGTCGCGCCGCCTTGTCGCGGATGTGCTCGAAGAGTTCGGGCGGCTCGACATTCTCGTCAACAACGCGGGCACTATCCGGCGCGCACCCGCCGCCGAGTACTCGCAGGAAGATTGGGACACTGTCATTGAGGTTAACCTATCCTCGGTCTTCCGCCTCTCGCAACTCGCCGGTCGTCACATGCTCGAACGCGGCGGCGGTAAGATCGTCAACATCGCCAGCCTGCTCTCGTTTCAGGGCGGCGTCACCGTCCCGGCCTACGCCGCGTCGAAGGGCGGCGTGGCGCAACTGACGAAGGCTCTCGCTAACGAGTGGGCTGCAAAAGGGATCAACGTCAACGCCGTCGCTCCCGGTTACATGCGCACCGACAACACGACAGCGTTGCAGCAGGACGAAGTGCGCAACAGACAAATTCTCGAACGCATCCCTGCCGGACGCTGGGGCGAACCGGAAGATTTGGCCGGGGCTGTCGTCTTCCTCTGTTCCACCGCGAGCGATTACCTGCACGGTCACGTTCTCGCCGTTGACGGCGGCTGGCTCGGCAGGTAACTCCCTTCTTCACACCCTGCGTTCCCATGAACCTGAAAACTCTTCTCGCGCGAACCGTCAGCATTATCCTGACGCTCGCGCCCCTTTCGACTGTGTCGCCGGCGCAAACCTCCGCGCCGTCTCGCACCGTTGCCTCGCCGGTGTCGAAGGTCTGGGTGGCGGATAACGGCGACGGGACTTACAAGAACCCGATCATTCACGCCGATTACTCCGACCCGGACGCCGTCCGCGTGGGCGACGACTTCTACATGACCGCGTCGAGTTTCAATGCCGCGCCGGGTCTGCCCATCCTTCATTCCAGAGACCTCGTCAACTGGCGACTCATCGGCCACGTCTTCACGCGCCAGCATCCCCTCGACGTGTTCAGCAAACCACAACACGGAGGCGGCGTCTGGGCTCCGTCCATCCGCCATCACAAGGGCGAGTTCTACATCTATTATCCTGACCCCGACTTCGGCATCTATCTGACGAAGGCGAAAGACCCTGCGGGGCCGTGGTCTGAGCCGGTGCTCGTCAAAGAGGCGAAGGGATGGATCGATCCGTGCCCCCTCTGGGACGCGGACGGCAACGCCTATCTCGTGAGCGCGTTGGCCGCAAGCCGCTCCGGCGTTAAGAGCATCCTCGTCGTCAGTCGCATGAGCGCGGACGGGACGCGTCTGCTCGACGACGGCATCATGGTCTTCGACGGTCACGACAAACACCCGACGCTCGAAGGCCCGAAGTTCTACAAACGGAACGGTTACTACTACATCTTCGCGCCCGCAGGTGGCGTCGAGCAGGGCTGGCAACTCGTGCTCCGCTCGAAGCATGTCTATGGTCCTTACGAGGCGAAGGTCGTGCTCGCGCAGGGGAAGAGTCCGGTCAACGGGCCGCATCAGGGCGCATGGATCGAGACGCAGGCGGGCGAGTCATGGTTCATACACTTTCAGGACAAGGGCGCATATGGGCGTATCGTCCATCTTCAACCTGTGAAGTGGGTGAACGACTGGCCGGTCATCGGAGTAGATGCGGATGGCGACGGCACGGGCGAACCCGTCTTGACTCATCGGAAGCCGAACGTGGGCGCTACGTCGTGGCCTGTCGTGACGCCGCCCGACTCGGATGAGTTTGACGCTGCGGGACTCGGCCTTCAATGGCAGTGGCACGCCAACCCGAGCACACACTGGGCCTTCCCCGCCCCGCCCCTCGGTTTCCTACGCCTCTTCAACGTGCCCCTCCCGGATGCGCACAAAAACTTCTGGGACGTGCCCAACCTCCTCTTGCAGAAGTTCCCCGCCGAACAGTTCACAGCCACCACCAGAGTCACCTTCACGCCGCGCACCGACGACGAGGAGACCGGACTTGTCGTGATGGGACTCGACTACGCATACGTCTCCGTGAAGAAGAAGCCCGCCGGGCTATTCGTCTCACAGACCGTCGTTAAAGATGCTGAGGGAGGCGGGAAGGGACAGGAGGGCGCGCAGACGCTCTTGAAGGGCAACACCTTTTACCTGCGTGTGAAGGTGTCGAAGGAGGCCGCCTGCCAGTTCAGCTACAGCACAGACGGCTCCAACTTCATACCTTTGGGCGCGCCTTTCGCCGCACGCAAAGGCAAGTGGATCGGTGCTAAGATCGGCCTCTTCGCCATCCGCACAGGAAGGACGCGCGAAACCGGCTACGCCGATATTGACTGGTTCAGAATCGAATAACAGAGAGAAGTGTTTGCTAATGAGTGGCGAGCGGCAAGTTAAAAGACAAGTTTCAAGACCCAATTGCTGCTCTTAACTTCTCACTTGTCACTGAATTACTTCTCCTTACTCGTCGCTCGTCACTTTCTATCACTCCTTCGAGGCTTCCAGCCGTCCGCGCCGCCGAGGACTTTTTCGGGCGTGAGTGTTTTCGCTTCGGCGCGTTTCAGCTGACGTGACCATTGGACGCGCGCGCGCGGGTTCGCGCCGGAACCACGGCTTTCATATTCGGCGTAACGCGCCGTCCGCTCGCGCTCGGGTAAATTCCAGTTGTGCCAGCCCTCCGCGCGCACCACTCCCGACATCTCTGTGTTCAGGAAGATCACGCTCGAATGCATGCGCCACGGGCGACCGAGATAAGTCTTGACGGCGGGAGTCTCGCCCGTGATGCGGCAGTTCGAGAAGACGAAGCCGAAGGGCTGGTCGTAGGGAGTCGAGGCGGCGGTGATGTAGCCGTCGCGCAGGGAGTGTATGTGACAGCGTTCGAAGAAAGCGGTCGCCGCGCCGAAGATGAAGTCCACGTGTCCGGCGATGTAGCAGTCATCAAAGTACTGGCGACCACGGTTGAGAAAGACTGTGTCTTGCCAGCCGAGGAAGCGGCAGTTGCGAAAGATGGCGCGGTCGCCGTCCACGCGAATAGCGAGCGCTTGCCCGACCGGGCCTGCGGAGTTCTCGAAGGTGATGTTCTCGGCCATGAAGTCGTCGGCGTCAATGGTGGCCGTGGGCGTGCGGAAAGTGCCGATGGGTTTGCCGTCTTGGCCTGTCAGATTAGCGTGTAGGTCGAAGGTGATAATCGTCCGCGCGGCGTCTTCTCCGACGAGGCGGAAGAAACGCTTCTCGCGCTGCACGTAAATCACTTCCCTGTAGCGTCCCGGCTTGATGCGGATCACGACGGGGTTCGCAGGGCTACCCGCCGGTACGGCCATGATAGCCTCCTGCACCGTCCTATACTTTGCGCTCCCGTCGGTTGCAACGATCAGTTCGGTTTGCGCCGCCGCTGTGGCGTTGACGCACCCAACAGCGAGCACGGCCACAAGACACCAGAGACTCAACGGCTTCCGCGTTAATAAGATCATCATGTACATACCAGATAAGGTGTAGGCTTTAGTCAGTAGAGCTAATTTCTCGCGAAGTCCCCACTAACGAAGAACGGCTACCAGAGTCGGGAGTTCTAAGCATTCTGATGGTATGAAGCAGGCACCTCCAGCCGCGAGTCTAACAAAGACTTACGGCTGGAGGTGCCTGCTTCATATCATCAGAGTTTAGAGAAACTCCCATTAAAGGGCATTCCGCCTAACTTAAATCCAGCAAACTACATTAACCTGTCGGCCCAATTCTTGTTTTCGTTAACCTATTAATTATGTCAAACTATAGCAACTGTCGAATCAATCATTGGTGAATCTGCCCCCTAAGCACTGTTATGAGCTACGCCTTGCCTAAATGGACGAAGAGGGTGATCACTGACATGGGTGGTCGTGATCCACTTGGTCTTTCACGCGTAGCCTTCCTCATCACCGATTACTTACTGACTGGCATTATCACGACTACGGACCGTGCCCGATATTATTCTTTCTACTGCTGGGCACTATGGCACATTCAACAGGAAGAAAAGCCTAAGAAGTATCAAGAATTTCTCGATGCTTTTCGCAGGCGCGAAGCCGCAATGGCGTTAGCTACCATCGCTAACAACCCTGCCACTTCACCTGTGGGAGTGGAAGCCACTCGAATATATTTCAGTAGAGGGAAAGAGACAGGTCAGTTCGATTGTGATTTTAAGGTTTTACCTTCTAACCCTTTGGGCGGCTATGGCCAGTACTATGCTGGATCAATCTACCACCTCAGTCTTTCCCATCGGCCTGAGGACTTTATCGATCGTGTAACGGAAGGAACCGCTGAAAAGCTGGCTGAGGCCTATCACGAAACAATTGAGCATACACCCTATATAAAGAAGGGACTTTTTAGGGACACTGATATCAGCGTAAAGGATTTAAGCAATTCTAAAGAGTTTCTAACTCTAGACGCACTTAATGAGCCGTTTGCGAGAGAAGAACGGAAGAAGCTAATTGAAATCTTTTTCGGCTTGGACGGACAACCGGAAGATGAAAAAACTATTCTTCGCCGTCAGACACTTATCCAGATACTTCACCTCATCTCCGAGTATGAGAAAAATGATTATCTTCCAAATAGTGAGAAAACAGTTACCTTAGATGAATGCCTTCTATACCCGCTCTACTACGGCGTTTTGTGGCCAGAAGATGATGAGACATTAGCCTATACCGCCTTAAAATCTTTTAGCTTCAATTGCAGCATGTGGAAACAGTTCTGCCTGCATCAGTTTCTTGCACAAGCTGTTGAAGGTCTAATGCGTGGGGTTCTGGAAGTAGTAAGTTCTGTAAGCGGAGGCCTCACTTTGGGAGAGGTGATTTCAAGGCTTATTCAGCCGGAATTCTTTTCCGTTATGAAAAAGATAACGGGGAGCGATTGTGCTACTCCAAGTACCTTACTATCGAATCTTGGGATATCTGGCTTACCGGATAATAAAACTTCTCTGGATTTGCAGAAAAAGCTCAAGCCGTCCCATCCTCTTAGTGAAGCCCAACTGCTTCGTCTTAATGACAGCAGTCCTGAAGCTATTTTTGCTAAAGCGATATTGCTTCTCGGAGTGATTTATGGAAAGTGGCGTGGGGTAGCGTACGATCAGGCTCTTCACCACGTTAAAAGCAAAGCTGGAGATGAACTCTGGGCGGGTAAGGTTCTTCCAGAACTAGACATATGGCTTGACACCGAAACTACTTGGGCTGATTCGCTGGAGTTTTTAATTGAACTTTTCGTCCTTGAACAACATGACCGGATCATGTACGAGAAGCGGCGATTGGATAGCTGCTGGCTTCACAGGGCTGAGGGTAAGATCTTTAAGGATCAGGATTATCATCCGGTTTGGCGGGCTTCAAGATTTCTTAATTCCATCAAGATAATGGCAGATCTGGGGCTTATTAACATAAGCAAAGAAAAGAATCTTTCCCTTACCAAACAAGGTCAAGCTCTGATTGAGAGAATGGCAGGGTAGCAAAGATGGCGCGAAAAACCACGAGTCGTTTCGATCTCCACGAAGCGTTGAGTAAACACTCTTATGACCATGCTGTCATCTGTACTTTCACCTTTGAGACTACATTCTTCGAGGAATACTGCATCGAAAAGTTCAACTCGCTGAGTAATAATGGGAATATCACGGTTCTTTTAGATAGAGGCACTTACGACAAGGCAATCCTCGGCCCGGAATCGCAGAGGCCCCAGAAAGCTAATCTCCGCTACCTTCTCCACCCCATCAGCGTGCCCGGAGTCTTTCACCCGAAGATATTCCTGTTCGTTAGTAGAACCCGCGCAAGAATGATCATTGGCAGCGCTAACTTTACCCGTCCCGGTATTACGTCTAACGCTGAGATAGTAGGCCGATACGACTACGAACACGGGAAGGACGAATCAAATAAAGACATCATTCAATCCACATTCAGATATCTAACTGCTATAGGCGAGCACGAGCGGTGGCGTAGTGATGCTCTAATTTCTAATCTTCAGGCAATTAATAGAGATGCGCCTTGGCTAACCAATGTAGGAGAGCCTAAGGCAGTCAGCAGGCGTGATGATCTTTTACATAATTTAGACACGTCGATTTGGGAGCAAATCATAGCAACAGCAGAGCCGCCCGTGGACACCGTTTATATACTCTCAAGGTACTTTGATGCGCACCCAACAATCATTGACCGCGTTGTTACGGATCTCCATCCCCGGAAGATAAAAATATTCACTCAAAATGGTGTCACTAATATGACACCGGATTGGCTCCGCCACCCCCTACTCAAAAATGGCAAAGTTGAAATTTTATTTTGCCAGTATAAGGACGGAGGTTGCTCACAACCTCTGCATGCCAAATCAATAATAATTGAGAAAGATGGTAAATGTCTTTTATGCTTCGGCAGTGCCAACTTCACATCCGCCGCCTTACTTAGGACTGTCCGTTCGGGTAATGTTGAAGTGATGCTAAAGACGGTTGACGTGCCGTCAGAACAGCTCCAGCCAGAGCGATTTTTAGATCCCGGCAACACAGCAGTTCATCTTAAGTCCGAGAAGGAATTACAAAGTATAGTTAGCGACGAAGAAATTATTGTCAGCGCGCGCCACGCCATAAATTTGATAGAAGCCACTCTTGATTTAAGCGGAGAAACTATAAACCTTAAAGCAGACATACCCAGCACGATTAAGGACGTAAGGCTGATAGCCAGTCTTACATTTCCTCAGTTAGCGAGAAAGTCTTTAGAGCTATCATTCATTAGTGATGGTGAATATTCGATCAATATCTCTAAAGATATAAATCAGCGGGTTAATAGTCACTCGACCATCATTCAAATTGAGGCTTATTCAGGGACGGAGAAGATTGCCGATAGTAATAGTCTTCTAATTACTAATCTAAAGGACGTTAAGACCGATAAACCCGTCAAGCGCGAGCGGCATATTAAAGAGGCGCAGCAGAGCGCTGCGCAATTCTTTATCGTACTCCGTGATCTAATTGGAAGCGGCGATGATGAAGCGCTCCTCGTCTTTTTAAATTTCTGTGACATACCCTTCACAGGCGCACCTAGGTCTCCAATGTTCCGTAGTGTTCGACTCATCTGGGACGGAGGAACTGGAATGAGAAGTTTGGGTGAGAAAAACCTGAAGATATACACTCATCTTCATGAGGCCGCCGTTGCATTCTTCGACAAGCACTTTAGGAAATTGCGGCGTCATCTAGAATCGAGAGATCTAAATGGAACTGCCAATTTTCTGCACATTTTTCTGGCCATGGGGGGTATCCTGCGGGCACAAATTGAGCGAGCTTTGATAGGGCTGGAGTCAAAATCAGCTCCGCTATCTACGGAAGAGTGGGCTACCTTCAGGAAACACATGGACACTTACTACTTGAAATTTAAGCAACTTATGGTTTGTCTCTCGAAGGAGTATTTTCTGCCCCTGACTAAAGAATATACGCTTGGCGATATTAGAGAAGAGTTCAAGCCGGATCTCCAACCTATACATGATCTGTGCTTTGACATGATTAATTATAGGGAGAGGTTAGAGGGTTTAAGAGTATCTAGGCTTAGCAGGCTAAACAGTACAGGCAAATTAATTGCCCCAGCATATTTCTACTGTCTGCTCGGCCCGGAGCTATGGCCCAAGTATTCACTGGAAGTGAAAGCGGAACTAGAAAGAGTGGAACGTATAATTGGGTATGCGGCTTAACTGAAGCATCAGCCGATAATGCCAAGCATTATACAGTTCCCTTTTCTTAAGTGAGTTTCCTTAACACGACTACGGCGCCTTGGGAAGTGTTAACTGAAGGGAACTGAGGCCTGCCATATAGAACTCCCAACGCTGTCTTTGTTGTAAAATGTGAATCAAGAGTTAAGCAGCAGATAAAAAGCTGCTAGTTTTCCATAGCAATGTGTCAGTAACCCATTGGTTGAACGCTCCTGTGAAAGCAGATTACGACGATGGTCTGTGGTGTTCTGACCAAGGCCATACGGCAATAAGGCGCTTTTCTGAATCCGCTGAGAATAGTTAATGACGGAACAAAAAATCGAACAAGACCTAATTGAAAAACTGGGCGACCTCAAATACACCTACCGTCCAGACATCCGCAACCGCACCACGCTAGAGCAAAACTTCCGAGAGAAATTTGAGGCCCTGAACCGAGTCCGCCTGACAGACAGCGAGTTTCATAGGTTACTGGAGCAGATCATTACCCCGGACATCTTCACCGCCGCCCGCCACTTGCGCGAACGCAACAGCTTTGAGCGCGACGACGGCACGCCGCTCTACTATACCCTGGTGAATATTAAGGACTGGTGCAAGAACAGCTTCGAGGTGGTCAACCAGTTGCGCATCAACACCGACAACAGCCACCACCGTTATGATGTGATCCTTCTCATCAACGGCGTGCCGGTGGTGCAGATCGAACTGAAAACCCTCGCTATCAGCCCACGCCGGGCTATGCAGCAGATCGTTGATTACAAGAACGACCCTGGCAACGGCCACGGCAAAACCCTGCTTTGCTTCCTGCAATTGTTTATCGTCAGCAACCGCAGCGATACCTGGTACTTCGCTAACAACAACAGCCGCCACTTCAGCTTCAATGCTGATGAGCGCTTTTTGCCGCTTTACCAGTTCGCAGGCGAAAACAACAAGAAGATCATCCATCTGGACAGTTTTGCCGAGAAATTCCTCTCCAAGTGCACGCTGGGCCAGACGATCAGTCGCTATATGGTGCTGGTGGCCAGCGAGCAGAAATTGCTGATGATGCGCCCGTACCAGATCTATGCCGTCAAGGCCATCGTCGAGTGCATCCACCAGCACAGCGGAAACGGCTATATCTGGCACACCACCGGAAGCGGTAAGACGCTTACATCCTTCAAGGCCTCCACCCTGCTCAAGGACAACCCGGATATTGATAAATGCCTGTTCGTGGTGGACCGCAAAGACCTCGACCGGCAGACGCGGGAAGAATTCAACAAGTTTCAGGAGGGCAGCGTCGAGGAAAACACCAACACCGAAACGCTTGTAAGGCGTCTACTGTCAGACGACTATGCCGACAAGGTGATCGTCACCACCATCCAGAAGCTCGGCCTGGCGCTCGACGGCAACAACAAGCGCAACTACAAGGAACGGCTGCAACCGCTGCGCAAGCAGCGCGTGGTCTTTATCTTCGATGAGTGCCACCGCTCACAATTCGGCGATAACCACAGAGCGATTAAGGAGTTTTTCCCGAACGCCCAGTTGTTCGGCTTTACCGGCACGCCGATCTTCGCCGAAAATGCCATCTATCAGCAGATCGAAGGGCAGCAGGCATCATTCAAGACCACGGAAGACATCTTCCGACAGCAACTGCACGCCTACACCATCACCCACGCCATCGAAGACCGCAATGTCCTGCGCTTCCATGTCGACTATTACAAGCCCGAAGGCAAGAACCAGCCCAAGCCGGGCGAGGCGCTGGCCAAGCAAGCCATCGTCGAAGCCATTCTGGCCAAGCACGATGCTGCCACCAACGGGCGCAAGTTCAATGCCATTCTGGCCACGGCCTCGATCAACGACGCGATTGAATATCACGCGTTGTTCAAGACCCTACAGGCAAAAAAACAGGCCGAAGGTGGCGGCTTCCAGTTGCTGAACATCGCCTGCGTCTTCTCACCGCCCGCCGAGGGCAACAAAGATGTGCAGCAGATTCAGGAAGACCTGCCCCAGGAAAAGGCCGACAACGAACAGGAACCGGATAAAAAGAAAGAGGCGCTCAAGGCCATCATCGCCGACTACAACACACGCTATAGTACCAACCACAGCATTGGTGAGTTTGATCTCTATTATCAGGATGTGCAAAAGCGCATCAAGGATCAGCAATATCCCAACCGAGACCTACCCCACGCGCAGAAGATCGATATCATTATCGTGGTGGATATGCTGCTCACCGGTTTCGATTCCAAATATCTGAACACCCTCTACGTGGACAAAAACCTCAAGTATCACGGGCTGATCCAGGCGTTTTCGCGCACGAACCGCGTGCTCAACGATACCAAGCCCTACGGCAACATCCTCGACTTCCGCCAGCAACAAGAGTCCGTCAACGACGCTATAGCCCTGTTCTCTGGCGAATCCACCAAACCAGCCAAGGAGATCTGGCTGGTGGACAAGGCATCGGTGGTCATCGACAAACTGCAAACCGCCGTGCAAATGCTGGGCGGCTTCATGCAATCCCAAGGGCTGGACAACAAACCGGAAGAGGTGCCCAACCTCAAGGGCGACGCCGCTCGCAGCCAGTTCATCAACCTGTTCAAGGAGGTGCAGCGCCTCAAGACCCAGCTTGACCAGTACACCGACCTCACGCCGGAAAACGCCAAAACCATCGAGCAGGTGTTGCCCAAAGAGCAGTTGCAGGGCTTCAAGGGTGTCTATCTGGATACTGCCCAGCGCCTGAAAGAAAAGCAGGACACAGGTGGCGACAGCGCCTCGGAAGAAGTGCAACAGCTCGACTTCGAATTCGTGCTCTTTGCCTCCGCCGTTATCGACTACGACTACATCATGTCCCTCATCGCCCGCTATTCGCAGCAAACGCCGGACAAGCAGAAGGTGAGCCGCGAAGAGCTTATTGGCCTAATCCAATCGGATGCCAAGTTCATGGATGAGCGCGATGACATCGCCGACTACATCGATACACTGGAAGTGGGCAAAGGGCTGGACGAAACGGCGATCCGCGACGGCTTTGAACGCTTCAAGGCGGACAAGCACGCCCGCCAACTGGCCGCCATTGCCGACAAGCACGGGCTGGAGACTGCCGCCCTGCAAACCTTTGTGGACAACATCCTGCGCCGCATGATCTTCGACGGCGAACATCTCAGCGACCTGCTGGCTCCCTTGGAACTGGGCTGGAAGGCCCGCACGCAAAAGGAACTGGCACTGATGGAAGACCTGATCCCGATGCTGCACAAACTCGCCCAGGGGCGTGAGATTTCAGGATTGGGGGCCTATGAGCAATAAGATGGAAGAAAAGATGTTGAAGCCAGCGGCACAACATGCTCTGAAGCCCAAGCTGCGCTTTCCTGAGTTTCGGGATGCAGGGGAGTGGGATGCGAAAGAACTGACAGATTTGATAGAAGTCGTCACTCCGCCAAAAAAGATACCAACTACTCAATACTCCGCTACTGGCTCATATCCAATAATCGACCAGTCTCAGGCATATATTTCAGGGTGGACCGATGATCAAGATGCGGTAATTAGCCGTGGATTGCCGCTCATTGTTTTTGGCGACCACACCTGCGTTCTAAAAATAACTGATGCTCCATTCGCTCAAGGGGCTGATGGAATAAAAATATTTCATGCTTCATCAGGCGTTAGCACGAGCTATCTGTATCAGCACCTCCTGCTCAATCCAGTTAAGATGGAGGAGTACAAAAGGCACTTTTCGATTCTCAAGAGAAAATTAGTCGCGTTCCCAGAAGAAAAATTTGGCGAACAACAAAAAATCGCCGACTGCCTCTCTTCCCTCGACGAGTTGATCACCACCGAAGCCAAAAAGCTCGATACGCTCAAGACTCATAAAAAAGGGCTGATGCAGCAGCTTTTTCCCGCCGAAGATGAAACCCTGCCCAAGCTGCGCTTTCCTGAGTTTCGGGATGCGGGGGAGTGGGAGGAGAAAAGAATTGAAGAACTAGCAAAAAGAGGATCCGGTCATACACCGAATAAAATAAAACCTGGCTATTATAATGGTGGAATTAAATGGGTATCTCTTGCTGATTCTAAAAGACTGGACAATGGATATATTTATGAAACTAAAATTGAAATTTCAAAAGAAGGACTTAAAAACTCATCCGCAGTGCTTCACCCCCCCGGTACAGTAATTGTTAGCCGTGATGCCGGAGTTGGCAAAAGCGCGATCTTGCATTCCGCAATGGCGGTAAGTCAACATTTTATAGTATGGCTATGCGACAAATCTAAGCTTTCAAATTGGTTCTTATACTATTTCTTGCAAACTTTGAAACCCAAATTTGAAAATATTGCTATGGGAAGCACTATTAAGACAATAGGATTACCCTACTTTAAAGAAATTTGTATAACTATCCCCTCCCCTCCCGAACAACAAAAAATCGCTGACTGCCTCTCTTCCATCGACGAACTGATTACCGCCCAAACTCAAAAGCTCGACGCGCTCAAGGCTCACAAGAAAGGGTTGATGCAACAGCTTTTCCCCGCGTTTGATGAGGTGAAGGGATGAGCGCAACGGCCTTTGCCAATCTGGATGCCCTGGCCGCGCACCTGCGCAGCGAACTGGGAGGGAAAAAATTCATTCTACTCTACGCCTACAACGGCACGGGCAAGACGCGCCTGTCGATGGCCTTCAAGGATATCGGCAAGCAAGGCGACGAAAGGGATACGCTCTATTTCAACGCCTTTACCGAAGACCTGTTCACCTGGGATAACGATCTGGCTGGCGACAGCGAGCGGGTGCTGAAAATCAATTCGTCATCCCGCTTTTTCTTGGGCGTCGAAGAACTGGAAATGGAAAATCGTATCCGCCCCTTCCTGCACCGCTATGCCGATTTCGATTTCCGAATTGACTACGATCAATGGACCGTCAGCTTTTCCCGAACGGTCACGGTGAAACCCGGCGACGGCAGCGAGGAAACGACTCAAGCCATCGACAATATCAAGGTCTCACGCGGCGAAGAGAATATCTTTATCTGGTGCTTTTTTCTCGCCATTGTTCAGCTCGCAGTGGATGGCGCGGAAGCATATAAATGGGTTAAGTACGTGTTTATCGATGATCCTATCTCCTCGCTGGACGATAACAACACCATTGCTATAGCAAATAATCTGGCCAAACTGCTCAAGAAACAAGAAAGTACATTGAAGACGGTGATATCGTCGCATCATACCCTTTTCTTTAATGTGCTGTGTAATGAGCTGAACAGGGCAAATAAGTATTTCTTGAGCCAAGACAAGAGAACGAATGGGTATACTCTTCGTAACACGAACGATACGCCGTTCTTCCACCATGTTGCAGCACTGGCCGAACTCTATAAAGCATCCCAAAGCGGCAAACTATATACCTATCACTTCAATATGCTGCGCAGCATCCTTGAAAAAACAGCCAGCTTTCATGGATTCAGGGAATTTTCTGCTTGTCTCAAACAAGATGCCGAAGACATTGACGGCATCCTGCACACGCGGATCGTCAATATCCTGAGTCACGGCAATTACTCACTCTTTGAGCCGCAGGAAATGCTTGAAGAGAACAAGGGATACTTCAAGAAAATTCTTGATGACTTCATGAGTCGCTACGCCTTCAACCCAGAATTATTCCCACAAGAGCTTGAGGAAACAGAATAATCGTGACCGAACCAAATCATAAACAACTGGGCAACACCCTGTGGGGCATTGCCGACCAATTGCGCGGCGCGATGAACGCAGATGATTTCCGCGACTATATGCTCTCTTTCCTCTTCCTGCGCTACCTGTCGGACAACTACGAGGCAGCAGCCCAAAAAGAGTTAGGGCGCGACTATCCCACCCTGGAAGTTGGCGACCGCCGCACACCCTTGGCCGTGTGGTATGCAAAAAACCCGGACGATATCGATGAATTTGAAAAACAGATGCGCCGCAAAACGCATTATGTGATCCAGCCGCCCTACCTCTGGGGCAGTATCGCTGAGATGGGCCGCACGCAAGACAAGGAATTGCTGCACACCTTGCAAAAGGGCTTCGATTACATCGAAAACGAATCCTTTGCCAGCACCTTTGGCGGCCTGTTCTCCGAGATCAACCTGAATTCGGAAAAGCTGGGCAAGGGCTATCCCGAGCGCAATGCCAAGCTCTGCACCATCATCACCAAGGTCGCCGAGGGCTTGGCGCAATTCTCCACCGACAAGGACACCCTGGGCGATGCCTATGAATACCTGATCGGCCAATTTGCCGCCGGTTCCGGCAAGAAGGCGGGCGAGTTCTACACGCCGCAGGAGATTTCCAGCATCCTTTCCGGTATTGTCACGCTGGACAGCCAGGAACCCGCCACGGGCAAAAAGAATCATCTGAACAGCGTGTTCGATTTTGCCTGCGGTTCAGGCTCGCTGCTGCTGAACGTGCGCCATCGTCTCGGCCCCCACGGCATCGGCAAGATTTACGGGCAGGAGAAGAACGTCACCACTTATAACCTCGCGCGCATGAATATGCTGCTGCACGGGGTGAAGGATTCGGAGTTTGAGATTTTTCATGGTGACACCCTCATTAACGACTGGGACTGGCTTCGCGAAGCCAATCCGGCAAAAATGCCGAAGTTCGATGCAGTGGTGGCCAATCCCCCTTTCAGCTATCGCTGGGAGCCGACCGAGGCGCTGGGCGAGGATATGCGCTTCAAGAACTATGGCCTTGCGCCCAAGTCCGCCGCAGACTTCGCCTTTTTGCTGCACGGCTTTCACTACCTGAAGCCCGAAGGGGTCATGGCTATCATCCTGCCCCACGGCGTGTTGTTCCGTGGCGGTGCGGAAGAACGCATCCGTACCAAGCTGCTGAGAGACGGCAACATCGACACGGTGATCGGCTTACCCGCCAACTTGTTCTTTTCTACCGGAATTCCAGTCTGCATATTGGTATTAAAAAAGTGTAAAAAGCCGGATGACGTGTTATTCATCAACGCCAGCGAACACTTCGAGAAAGGCAAGCGGCAAAACAAGCTGTTACCGGAACACATCGACAAGATCATCGACTCCTATCAGTTTCGCAGGAAAGAAGAGCGGTATGCCCGGCGCGTACCGATGGAAGAGATCGAAGCTAACGGCTACAACCTGAATATCTCCCGCTATATCAGCACTTCTATAGCCGATGAGGAGATTGATTTGCAGGCGGTGAATGCCGACCTGGTCACACTGGCGCAAAACATCGAGGCGGCAAGTGACAAACACAATGCGTTCCTCAAAGAGTTGGGCTTACCTCCCTTGCCGTGACTAGAACCCTTGCAAGATTGCTCTGTTAAAATCTGAAGAGCGCTTAACTGGTGGCGCTGTTTACGTACTTCGCGAGTCTTGCGTTCGGTGAGCTTTAGAGCAATTCGAGCGACCGCATAACAAGTCACTGCAGGACGTCAGATAGGAGGTGAGATTTTCCGCACCCTGTTTGACTTATATACGGCCGCCCGTGCTAATCGCCCACGATTTGGACACAAGCAGGAAACTTGCCCTGACCTATCCGCTTCACTACCTGAGCCTCCACAAGCACCCTGAACCTTACCCGAAAAAGTAGACAGTGAGATAAGATTCTTCAGAGCCTCCGCCTTAACCGATATAATGGAGGCAAGATGAAAGAGCGAAGACAGTTTACGAAAGAGTTTAAGGAAGGCGCGGTGCGTCTGGTCACCGCTCAGGGGCGGACGATTGGTGA